>NZ_JAOCZP010000009.1 GCF_025336525.1 Chelativorans salis | reverse complement strand
GGACCAAACCTAGATGACGCGGGGTGGAGCAGCCCGGTAGCTCGTCAGGCTCATAACCTGAAGGTCGCAGGTTCAAATCCTGCCCCCGCAACCAAATCCCTACGCTACAGTATCCCACAATAGCCAAAAACTGCGATCCGGCGCGTAGAGCACTACGCTGTGCAGGACGGCAACGATTGCGTAGCTAATGGCAGCCATATCCGACGTTCGCAGCCTTTCCGCTTTGCGCCTAATGTCGGTCGTTGACGGCGTCATGACGACCGCCCGGAAGCAGACATTGCACGGCGAGGTTGAAGATCGAGGTTGCACCGATTTGAAGGTCTCGATTTGAGCCTTCGCTCCTTCCGATCGTGCCGATCTAAATAATTCCAGCTTCCGCAACCGAGCCCGGAGCCGGACATATTGTTTAAATTTACATCTTTATCCAGCAATATTAAATAGAACCCCTCGCTCTAACTGCGATAATGCCGAAGGGGATTGCATCAAAAAGGGAATGAAATGGGCCGCCAAGACACATTCGATGGTCTGTCCGAGTTTCTGGCTATTGCAAAGCGACAGAGCATTCGAAAAGCTGCCCTCGACCTGGAAGTAACACCGGGCGCGATCAGCCAGGCGCTGCAGAGGCTTGAGCGGCGTCTAGGGGCCCCGCTCTTCCACCGCACGACACGGCGCATATCTTTGACGGAGGCAGGGGAGACCCTGCTTGCGAAGATTGCCCCTGCAGCGCGTCTCATCGAGACGAGCCTCGAGGAGACGCTCCAATCGTCGGATGAACCGTCAGGCACGTTGAAGCTTATTGTCGAGCGTCTGGCCTTGCCCCATGTCATAGAGCCGATACTACCGGCTTTTTGCGAAGCTTGGCCGAATGTGAAGGTCGACATAACCGTGAGCAACAAGCATGATGACTTCATCGCCGGGGGTTACGACGCAGGGATCCTCATTGGATCATATATCGCCAAGGAGATGATCGCGGTAAGGCTTTCGCCGCCCTTCAAATGGGCGGTCTTCGGATCACCCGACTATTTTAGGAAGTATGGACGTCCTCGGGTGCCGGGTGACCTCGCTGGACATCAGTGTATCCGGTATCGCCGGCCGGGGAAGGGCGACATCTATCGGTGGGAATTCCTCGAAGACGGACAAAGTGTCAGCATCGAGCCTATCGGGCCCTTGACGGTGAACGACGGTAAACTCATGCAAAACCTTGCCTCGCAGGGCCTGGGGCTGATCTATTCATCGACATTTCACGCATCGGGAAAGATTGCGGACGGTCAGCTTGAACCCGTCCTGCTCGACTATTCACCGGGTAGCGACGGGCTCTTTCTATACTTTACCAAAACAGCGCAAAATCTGCCAAAGGTGCGTGCGTTCATCGACGCCTGTTCCCAACTAAGGCGTTTGTTGGCCGCTTAAGCGATGCAGGCCCGCGCAGCAAGGCGTGGCGTCGTGCAGGTCTCACGGGGCAGCAAGCGTTTTGAGATACGCGATGATGTCAGCGCGATCGTCTGGCCTCGCAACGCCTGTAGTCATGCGCGTGCCCCGCAACATCCTGGCAGGAGCCGTTAAGTAGGTATCGAGCGTTTCATCGGTCCAGACTACGTCCGAATTCTCGATGGCCGGGGAATAGCGATATCCCTCGACCGCGCCGGCTTTCCGGCCGAACACGCCATTCAGGGCGGGTCCGGCCTTGTTCTGGCCCTCAACCGAGTGGCACGCCGTGCATCGATTGAACAGCTGTTCGCCGCGCACCGCGTCTCCGTCGGCAAATGCGGAGCCGGAGCAGATTACGAAAACGATCGACGCTGCGGCAAGGGTTCGCGGAATCCGCGCCATCCGCTAGGCTTCCCTCAGGTCTGCGGGATTGACTGGCAGTGTTCGCACACGCCTCCCTGTTGCCGAGAAGATCGCATTTGTGACGGCTGGGAACACCGCCGAGGTCGCTACTTCGCCTATTCCTCCTGGCGGCTCGGCACTCGGGATAATGTGGGTTTCAACGTGTGGTGCCTCGTCGATGCGAAGCGGCAGGTAGTTGTCGAAATTGCTTTGCTCGACGCGGCCGTCCTTGAGGGTAATCGCGCCATACAGAGCCGCTGTCAGGCCGTACAAGGCGCCGCCTTCCATCTGGGCCGCAATCGTATCCGGGTTCACTGTCAGTCCACAGTCCACAGCGGTCACAATACGTGTGACCCTGACAACGCCGTCAGCCTCGACAGTGGCGTCGGCAATCATTGCGAGATAGGAGCCGAACGCGAACTGCACGGCGACACCGCGGCCCTGCCGGGCCGAAAGAGGCTTGCCCCAATCGGCCTTCTCTGCAGCCAGTTCCAAGACCCTCAACGCACGAGGATTTTCCGTCAGCAGTCGTTTGCGGTATTCGACCGGATCGGCTTCTGCTGCAGCGGCGAGTTCATCGATGAAACTTTCGACCATAAAGACGTTGTGAGAGGGTCCGACACCGCGCCACCAACTCGTAAGAACGCCTTGTGGCTCGACCTGGTTGAACTCGACCTGGATTGCCGGAAGCTTGTATGGCGGATGGGCTGCCCCCTCTACGCCATCGGGGTCCACGCCGTTCTGCATTGCACCTGGTGCGATACGGGCAAAAATCGATGACCCGGAGACACGATGCATCCAGGCGACAGGGTTTCCTTGCTCGTCAATCCCGCCTGACATTCGATCGTAGTAGTACGGACGGTAGTACCCGTGCTGAATATCTTCCTCGCGGCTCCAGATAACCTTGACCGGGCCGTCGACGTGCATCGCAACCTTAACAGCGTGGGCGATGCCGTCGGCTTCGAGGCGGCGGCCAAAGCCGCCGCCGACGATGTGATTGTTGATAATGATCTTCTCCGGCTCCAGGCCGGTGACTGTCACGGCAGCCAGTTTGGCTGCAGAGAGGTTCTGGGTTCCGACCCAAAGCTCGCAAGCATCCTCGCGCACGTGCACCGTGCAATTCATCGGCTCCATTGCCGCGTGGGAAAGAAAAGGCAATTGATAAACAACGTCGATCCGCTGCGCTGCGCCTGCCAGCGCCGTTGTCACATCGCCTTCGCTGCGGGCAATGGCGCCGGGCTTTTGTGATTCCTGCTCCAGATGTCGTACGATGTCGGCGCTGGACACTTGCGCGTTGGGACCGTCATCCCACTCGATCGAAGCTGCTTCAAGCCCCTTCTTGGCCGCTCCGGTGTGATCCCCCACGACCGCCACGGCCTCATCCGTGAGCACCACCTGGCGCACCCCATTGATCGCCAGCGCAGCCTGCTCGTTTACCGACTTCGGCTTGCCGCCAAGAACCGGAGATATGGCGATCGCGGCAATCTTGGTCCCATCAGGAAATGCGTCGATGCCATAGTTGAGCGACCCGTTGATCTTTCCCGGCGTATCCAGCCGCTTTGCCGACGTTCCCAGGAGTTTGAAATCCTCCGGAGACTTGAGCGTAACATCTTCCGGGGCAGGAACGGGAAGCAACGCAGCAATGTCGACCAGTTCACCATAGGCCAGCTTCCTCGTTCCGCTCTCGTCGAGAACGAAGCCATCTTCGGCGCGACAGGTTACGGGATCTACATTCCACTCCTTTGCTGCGGCCTGAATGAGCAGGGTGCGGGCCGTCGCACCGGCCGTACGCAACGGTGTCCAGAACGCACGTATTGACGTGGAACCGCCCGTCATCTGACGCCCGAGCATTGGATGGGCGTACAGGGCCTCGTTGAGGGGCGCATGTTCGAGCTTTACATCATCAAGTGCGATTTCCAGCTCTTCTGCGAGCAGCATTGCTTGGGCGGTGTAGATTCCCTGGCCCATTTCCACTTGCGGCATAACCAGCGTGACAAGGCCTTTCCGGTCGATGCGGATGAAAGCATTGGGAGCGAAGTCCGCGGCGGCGGCAGAGAAGTCTGGGCCAAGGGCGAGATTGACGACGAGACCACCCCCAACGGCAACGCTTGCCTTCAGGAAATGGCGGCGGTTCAACTGCGGGCCGAGAGCACTGTTTGACATGATTTGTCTCCCGTTATGCGCTTGCGCGCTTGATGGCGGCGCGAATGCGCTGATACGTCCCGCAGCGACAGACATTGCCCCACATTGCATTGTCTATGTCGTCGTCGGTCGGGCTGGGGGTTTCCTCTAGTAATGCTGCGGCGGACATCAGCTGTCCTGACTGACAGTAGCCGCATTGAGGGACTTCAAGCTCGATCCACGCATCCTGCAGCGCCTTCCCATGCGCAACGGTGTGGAGAGCTTCGATCGTCGTGACCTGGCTTTCCACGACGCTTTCAATGGGAGTCACGCAAGAGCGAGTGGCCACGCCATCAACGTGGACGGTGCAGGCTCCACAAAGTGCTTGTCCACACCCGAACTTGGTACCGGTCATGCCAAGCAAGTCGCGCAGTACCCAGAGGAGTGGGGTGTCGCCGTCTACATCCACTGTGTAGGTGCGGCCGTTGATCTGCATCGAGAATGCCATTCGTGTACTCCGGTTTCGACTTCTAACGCCCGGCCGAAGATGACTATTTTAGTAACCGAGATAAACACGCCAATTTTGCACTGTATGTATAGCTGCGCTTAACAATGCCTTGGGAATACGTTGAGCATGCTCTGCCGGACTTCGAGGGCGAGCGGGATAATTATCGCTATCGGCTGGAGATGCCCGCCGACGTCGGGCCTTCTGTCGCCACCTGTTGGCGAAGACACCACTCATGGATCTGCCGCAGGCCAAGATGATCCAGCCCGAGGAAGCCGACAACATCCTGTTAGCGGGCGGGCGTCATTGGCTCAATCCGCGACAGCCGATGCGAGCGCGATGGTATATCTGACGCACAAGCCGACAATGAGGGAAGGGCGGCTTGCTGCTGGTTCCATCCCAGAGCCGCCGGTCCGCTTGTGGCCCCAAAAACTCCATCAGAGCTGTCCGTTTCGCGCCGCGTGTCAGCCGTACCGTAAAGCTCTACCGTTTCTTGAAGGCCGCCGGGGTTCGGCGCGGGAGCTGCGACACAACGGGACACGATAATTCGATCCCAAACAGATGTTCGCGGGATTAGCGCGCCAGGCTCACCTCGCCAGCGACCTCCGGAATGAGCCGCATGTTCAACGCTGACAGTCGCAGCCGCGCGGATTGGGCCAACCTTGACGATATCGATGTCCTGGGGGCTGGGTGCTTGCGTGCGATGCTCGGGACGGCACAGTAATTTGGTAGAGCTTTGAGCAGCCTCACCGAGACGATCGCGTAGCCCGCGCACCGATCCAGGTAGCTCCGGCGATGACAGTGGTGCGACTGCCCCAACGATCAGAATGGCAAAGCCAAGGGCGACCATGGCTGCATAGCCGAGAACGAAAACACCGACATAGCCGAAGCCGTAGTGCAGGATGGTTCCCGAAGCGGTCGGGCGAAGCACAGGAGGAAGCCCCAAATCGTAGCCTGGTGGGCGTGGCCGCGCGCGGATTTCACCGTCCTTGGCACCCTTCTGGAACTCGGGCGCATCGATGTCGATCGGCCTGTAGGCAATGCCTGCCCGGTCGACCGCTTCCTCACGGTCCAGAAGAACTCGCACCGGGTCAGCAAGAGACCGGCAACAAAGGCAAGCATTTCGCAGCCCGGCGCACTGTTTTTCACGGACCACTCACGTTCGATCAACGGAGCTTCCACGGCCAGTCCGTAAAAACACCTCGCGGTCACAAGCGATAATAGAGGAATGCAAGGAATGACCGCAGTTCCTCACTCAACACATACACACACAGGAGGCTACTATGGCTAAGCTCATTATTCTCACATCCGTTCTCGCAACACTCGGCGTCAGCAATGCTGCTGCTTTCGAAGCCGCATGGGGCGTCGGTCCCAGCGAGGCAAACAGTCTGCCTGCTCCTCGCCACCAGATGGTGCCTTCCACCGACAGCACCATCGTGACTGGCAGCATGGAACAATCTTACGGCTTCCCGACCGTCGGTGGCCGGAGGGTCCGCTTCTCGGCTGCGGACGGTTTTGGCCCCAGCGACGAGAACGATCAGCCCACTCCGCGCTTCCAAATTGCGCGCTAGCGGCGGCTTTGCATCCTAAGCTCGCAGCCCCGATCGGGGCTGCTTCTTTTTGTGGCCCTTGGATTCAGTTGACAAGCTTTGACGTTCCAGTTGCACACTTTCGTGCTAAAGTCCGACGCGGGTCGCCTTCGGTATGATTGTCGGCCCTTTCGTCCTCTCCGTGGGGGCATTGCGGCTTCGCGATATTTGTAGGGCGATTTAGTTTTTGCTACGCCATACAGGCGGCTTCGCGCCATGAGTTACTATCTGCGTGTTCTTGGCGGCTTTGAACTGCTCCACGACGACACGCCCATCCCGATCGTGTCCGCCAAGCAGCGCTGTCTGTTTGCTTCACTTGCTCTGGCTCTACCGCACAGTTGCCATCGAGAGGTTTTGGCAGAGCGTCTTTGGGGTGAGCGAGGCGATGAAGGTGCGAGTCAGAACCTGCGAACCGCTTTGAGCCAGCTGAGGAAGCAATTTGTAGCGGAACCTCTGATTGGTGCTCAGCGGGAGGAAGTGTGGCTCCGTCCCGAATCGATCCAGGTCGATGCTTTAAATTTCAAAACGCTTCTTGCAAACGGCGATTTGCAATCGCTTCGTGCTGCATCGGATCTTTACAACGGCGATTTTCTTCGTGACGTCCGCATCCGGGATGCCGACGCAGAGCAGTGGATCTCTGATCAGCGTGGATGGCATCGGGCGCGTGCCCTGGAAGTATTCGTAAAGCTTTCTGAAAATGCGCTTGGAAGCGGTGATTTTGAATCGGCCGTACAGGACGGGCGGCGTGCCGTGTTGCTGGACGATCTCGCTGAGGAGGCGCACCGCGCCCTGTTGAATGCCCTGCTTGCGGCCAATCGACGTGGCGAGGCGATGCGCCATGCGAGGTCAATGTTGGAATTGTTCGAGACCGCGCTTGGCGTCACTCCTTCGTCCGAGACTATGGCCGTCATCGAAAGGGTGCAGACGGACTCCGGCACTCGGGCGATATTGGACGAAGCAAGCTCGTCACCTGCCGTTCGGCCATTGCCGGATTCCGCCGCGCCCGCTACCGTCGAGGCGAAGCGGGATCTCATCGAGCAGCGCGTAATTGTTGCCCTCAGCTACGAGATCAATGGCGTCGCTGAAGTCGCTGAGCATGAAAACGCCGACAGTCTGGCCAATCTTGTTGGTGAATTGGATCGCCTCATCAACGTGATTGCCGAGGAATGGCTTGGCGTGGCCGGTGCCAATGCGCTGGACCACGGCGTCATCTTCTTCGGCATCGACGGACAGGCGGAAGACTATGCCAGTGACGCGGTCACCGCAGCCAACGAACTCAGCGAGGCGATTGACAACTACCGCTGGCAAAGCCGCCCAGATCAGCGATTTTGTCTCAAAGCCGGGCTTGCAGACGGCCTATCGTTGATTTTCTCGCCTCATCCACATGAAGGTAAACCACGCGTGCTAGGCCATCCGGAACTGGTGGCACGTCGGATGCGCTTGTTGGCGCCAACTCCGGGAATCTATGTAAGCAACCGGCTACGCGCGCGTGTCAGCCGCTACTTCAAGTTCCAGCATCCCAGCGAACCCTCAGACAGTGGAAAGCAGGTCGATGCGTTCTGGCGCTTGGTCACGCCTCGCCGCGTCTCGGATAGGTTCGAAGCGAGACGTCAGCGCGTCTTGCCGATCGTCGGCCGCCGCAGCGAACTCGAACTTCTGATCAGTCGCTGGTCCGACGCTTGTGGCGGTCTAGGACAATTCGTGATCGTCCGGGGCGACCCTGGCATCGGGAAATCGCGGTTGCTTTACGACTTGCGCGGTCGCCTCAAAGCCGCAGGGGTGCGCCCTTGGCTGCTGCAATGCGCTCCCGGCGGTAGTCGGACAGCATTCTCGCCGGTCGCGAACATGTTTGCCAGCCGGCGGCGGTGGACACAGCAGCCCGACGCGGTTTTCGCAAGAGCGGCCCGACGCCTGGGCGTGTCCGATTCCGGTCATGTGGAGCAACTCGGCTTCGCGAGCGGCATCATCCCGGCTGCCCGCCAGGACCTATCCTTGTCAACAAAGGAGGCCCTCAGACGAAATCGCAGTGCTATCCAGTCGGTGATCGGCGCGAGGGCCAGGAAAGGTGCCGTCTGCATCGTCGTCGAGGACATACACTGGGCCGATCCCACCACCCTCACGGAACTCGAGGCTTTATCCAGCTGGATAGCAGATAAGCCCGTCCTCATTGTCCTCACTACCCGCGACGACTCCCTTCGTTCGATTTCAGACGCGAGCAACGCTCTTGATTTGAAACTCCGACGTCTCGACGCCGGCGAAATGAAGGCTCTTGCGACTTCCTTGTGGGAGATGGTCGCCGAAGATTCCCCGACCTCGGAGCAACTGGCGTTCGTCTCGGAATTCAGCGACGGCATCCCGCTGTTTCTCGAGGAGTTGGTGCTGTGGCGATTGCGGATGGAACGCAGTGTCGGGACAAGTCCAGCGCTTAGAACTGATTCGTGGGGGGATCCCACGATGCCGTTAAACGATCTGCTTCTCTCCCGCCTCAATACGCTAGGAGAGGGGCGGAGGGTGGCGCAAATCGCCGCCGTATTGGGGCGTTCCTTCGACGTGTCAACGCTGCGCGAAGTGATGGGTGACCTCCTGCCGGAGGAGAACCTGACTGCCCTGCTCGCATTTCTGGTGGATCAGAATGTCCTTCGGCAGATTTGGCCGCAGCCCGACGCCGAGTATGAATTCCGCCATGCCTTGCTTCGAGAGGCAGCCTACAGTTCGCTCCGTGACGCCGACAGGCGCGTCTTTCATCAGCGGGTGTTCAAGCATCTTGAACAACAATTCCATGACGGCTTGATCATCAGGGATGTAGATCTTGCGTGGCATGCTGAACGTGCGGGAAATTATCGTGTTGCCGCCACCATACTCGCCAGAGCCGGGCGTGACAGTGCTGCTCGCTGGGCGACAGCGGAGGCCAGATCATGCCTTTCGCATGCTCTCGAGCTAACGTCGAGTATTGATGACATTGACGCCCGCGAAGGCCTGCAACTTGAGATAATCGCTGCCTTGGGCCCTCTCGTGACGAGCCAGTTTGGCCCTCGTGATGACCGGGCACAGGAGCTCTATAACCGTGGTGTCGATATTGCCCGGCAACGCCCTTCCAGTGAGTTGGCCGACTGGTTTCCGGTTTTTTGGGGCTGGTGGTACACCGGAGCGGACTTCCGTATCATGCACGATCGCGCCCTGCGAGTGCAGGAGATGCTTTCAGGGGTGGATGATCCCGAGGTCAAACTACAGATCAACCACTCCATTTGGGCGATCGACTTCAATCTCGGTAGGCATCGAGAAGCGTTGGCGGCGATCGAGACAGGCTTGAGGCTGTACGATGCCGAACGCGCGAGAATGAACCGTGCCCTGTTCGGAGGGCACGACGCCAAAGTATGCGGGCTACTCCAGCGCGCCCTCTGCCTCTGGTTGACAGGCAATCACGAGGCATCGGACGCCGCGCTTGCGGAGATGATCGGCTTCACAGACAGTATCAGCCATATTCCCAGCAAAGCGCATTCGCTCGATGGCGAGGCGGTGTCAGCGTTCTATCGCAACGATTTTACCCGGCTCTCCGACGTCTGTGGGCGTATGGGAGAGCTTGCGGCCAAACATGAGATGGAATTCCTGACTGGGCTTTCCTTGCTGTTCGGCGGGTGGGCCGAAGCCTACACGCGGGATCTCGAGAGCGGCCATAACACTTTTTTCAAGGGGCTTGCGATCCTGAGACATCTTGGCTCGGCGGTGGATCTTCCCATCTACCTTGACATGTATGCGACCCTATTGGGCCGCAAAGGCCAGACGGAACTGGCGATCGCGACGGTGACCGACGCCATCACGGAAGCGAGACAGACGGGCCATGCCTATTGGCTGGCGGAACTGTTTAGACGTCGCGCGGCACTTCGAGCCCAGGCTCAAGGCGATCCGAACCTGATTGTCGCGGATTTGCGGTCCGCATTGACGATAGCGGATGGGCAGGGTGCCATCGCCCTCAAGAACCGGTCCGAGCAAACAGCCGAAGAACTCAAGCTTGCCTCCCAGCTGTTGACCGCAACCGATGAAGACTGACCATTCACTGGAGAGATTGCGGGCAGAGCTCGTCGCAATCAACGCGATGCCACAATCATTCTCTTCGGCGCCGTCCGATATGAACGAGCTTTTTTCGCGCCTGGCGCCACTGCGTCGGCGAGCGCGAATTACCCGACTGGGAGACCTGACCGGCTTGGACCGGATTGGTCTGCCCGTAGTCCAGGCGGTGCGCCCGGATGCGCTTTCCGAAGTCACTGCAGTGGGACGTGGAAATTCCTTGGCGGAGGCGGCCGTGGGCGCAATTATGGAATCGCTGGAACGGTTTTTCTCTGAATCAATCACGCCAGAGCGCATTTTCTTTGCGACTGCAGAGGAGCTTGGGCTTCCGCCAAGTCAGTTCAAAAATCAAGTTCTGCCCGGTTTTCGGGAAAAGTGGCGGCTTGCCCGGATACCATGGATGCTGGCGCTTGAGATCACCAGCGGGCTCCCGCAGCCGGTGCCGCTCGAACTTGTCCATACACGGTACACAGACCCATCGCCACCCGGCGACGGCGTGTTTGTGCGTACGACCACTGGTGTTGCTTGCCATACGAGCGTGGTCGCAGCATTTCTGCACGGCCTGTACGAATGCATCGAAAGAGATGCCATTGCGCGCGCCTTTGCCACGCATGGTTTTTTTGAAAGGATGCGCTTGGAAACTTCGTTCCCTTTCGACAGCCGGACTGCGCAGCTGTTGGACCGCGCGCGAAGCAACGGGCTTTCGACCGCGCTTTGGTACGCACCGTCACCTGCCAAAGTACCGGTCGTTTGGTGTCAGACAATCGAAACGGGCACGGGGGAACCGATCCTTTCGCTCCCTACCGAGGGCTATTCCGCGGGTGCGACTTTGGCCGATGCGGCGTCGAATGCATTGCTTGAGGCGCTGGCGACTCGCGCTGTTGCGATATCAGGCGCAAGAGAGGATCAAGTCCGCCAGCGCTACAGGACGAGGACTGATGTGCTGGTAGCCCAGGCGCGACAGCTCATTGCAAGCGACATTCCCTCAGCTTGTATCGAAGCTCGTGACATGGCGGAGACCGGCGATGTCGGCATGCTTGTGCAGACGATTGCGGCTTCGAGGCTAGGACCGGTCTTTGTCGTTCGGGTTGGCGCGGACGTGGAAACTGGCGTTCAATGTATAAGGACGATCCTGGCGGGAGCGCATCCGCTTGCAATGATCAGATGAGTGGTTCGATGGACTACCCGGTCGGTAACGGTTCCGCTGCTGGAGAAACAGCTGAGGGGCCAACGGTGGTATTTCTCGGCCCAACGCTACCGATTGCCGAAGCTCAGGCTGTTCTCAAAGCCATCTACCTCCACCCCGCGGCACAGGGCGATGTTGTGCTTGCCGCACATGCCTTTCGGCCACGGGCAATGGTGTTGATCGATGGGCAATTCGAGGACAGACCCGGCGTCCGTCACAAGGAAATTCTATGGGCAATGGCTCAGGGGATCACAATGATCGGTGCTGCCAGCATGGGAGCGCTAAGGGCCGCCGAGTTGCGCGAGTTCGGCATGATAGGTGTCGGCGCGGTTTATCGCTGGTTCCGTCGGTGGGCATTAGCCCCTGACGACGCAGTCGCGGTGCAGTCCGCGCCCGCCGAGTTTGGTTTTTTTCCGCTGACTGACGCTATGATCGATCTTCAGGCGACATTCTCCAGGCTTATGCGCGACAAGATGATTTCGCCCGAAGAACGGCGCGCACTTACGCTGACAGCGCGGAAGATGAACTTTCGCGATCGCACTTTGAAGGCGGTGCTGTGTGAGGCCGGTTGGGGGGACGACGTGTTGGACAAGTTCCGTGACAGAATTGTCCGCCAGAAACAGCGCGATGCCTTAGAGGCTTTGGAGATTGCCCCGCGTCTTATCGGGTCGGCTCCGCGTTCCTTGGATTGGGTCTGGTGTGCAACAAATACCTTTATCCGTGATATAGAAGCGGGCGGGATTGACCCTGATCTGTTAAAGACGTACTCTCGTTACTGCAATTTATCTTAGGTCTTTCTAAGATACGCCGCATATTCATTTGACAAAACCTAATGCTTTCGGTTGACCCGATGGCCGATGAATTGCGTCTTAAGGCTTATCAGCCCGCCCAAGAAGGCGTAGGCACACGCTTTTGGGTTTATCCTCAAGCGCCCCTGCTCTCCGGCTATGAGCAGCCAGATCGCATATGGCTGCCGATATTGCCTGATGAGATCGGCGATGGCCCCAGCGACACAATGATGTATGTCGCCGATCCCCTTTTCGATAAGCAGCCTTACGGCTCAACATGGCTGCCTCCTTTCGACGGCGCCCGGCGAAGACCTGCCAGATCAGGTCCTGATCGCCACTTTGACAACTATGATCCGCAGGACCGATCCTTTCTTGCCGTGCATGCCTATGCCTGCGTGCGTTTTGTTCTCGGAGTCTGGCAGAGCTATCTCGGGCACCCTGTCCGATGGTTCTTCGATCAGACTTTCGAGCGTCTCGAGATCATTCCGTTGGTCGATTGGGAAAACGCACAGGCGGGTTACGGATTTCTCGAACTTGGCTATTCACGCGTCGGCGGCGTCATGCACCCCTACGCATTGAATCTGGATACGATTGCACACGAAGTCGGGCACTTTATCAGCCTTGGCGAGTTGGGTGTTCCGACGGCGGTGTCGCCGGACAGCGACTTCTTCCCTTTCGCCGAGGCGTTTTCGGATCTCGTCTCGCTGATCACGTTCTTACATTTTGACTCGGCCATCGATCGGCTGCTCCGGCGGACGAGGGGAAATCTTCTGATCTACAATGAACTGAACAGATTTGCTGAAATGAGCCCTGAAACGCAGATCAGGCTCGCAACGAATTTTCGGCGAATGTCGGAGGTGACGCAGGAGGCGCATGATCGAGCGCTTCCTTTCATCGGCGCCGTATTCGACAGCATCGTGGAACTCTATCACCGCGAATTGGTGCGAAACGGCTGCGCGGATCCGCGTCTTCTGGATTCCGATCTCCGCCAGTTTTCGCAGGATGACTGGAATGGATTTCGCGAACTGACGGAGGAAGCTTTCAGAACGCGCCCCCATCTCTTCAGGTCCGCGCTCACCTTTGCGCGCGACGCCATCGGTCAGGCCCTGGCCACTTCCCTAGCCTCGCTGGACGCCAATTCGCTGCGTCTGGATAGAGCGGCGGACGCGGTCGCCGTCGCCGCTGACGGAGCCGCCCGCGAGCGTCTGGAAGTTAATTTTCTGTGGCGAGAGATAATCCGCCCGTCGGCAAGGATGAGCTTAGGAAGGAGAGGACCATGAGTGATCACGACTGTTTCGCCAGCCCAGGCGTCGGCCCGGAATTCACGCAGGGAAATAGCGACTACGATACCTTCAGACCTGGAGAGGTGCGACTGTATGGACGACCGGCAGCGAGGGACGACGAAAATGTGACGGTACAGATATCCGAGCTGAGGACAATGCTTGCGGAAGGTAAGAAAGACATATCCGATTTGGTGAAGCGTGACGATGGAGAGAAGCCGGAAGTTATAAGGCTTATAGTGAGATCATCCCCTTCCGGAAACGTTGCGGAAGCCCGACTCGGTGAGATCTTCGAGAATACGCTGAAAATTTCAGAGGTGGGCGCCCCTGAGGTGGCAAGCATGGGCGTCATCTACGGCTATGCCTACGAAGGTCACTGCTACAAGTTGCCAAAGCCGCAGATCATGCTCTTGCCTGTGGAGCCGCGTGAGATTGTCGAGGGAGACTGTGGCTACAAGCGCGAACTCGGCTATGCGGTTTGGCAGATCGACAAGCTGCAACGCGCCGTAGTGCTTGATGTGCGCTCTGACGACATCAAGACGCTCTTGCTGGATGCAAACACCCCGGGCAGCCGCTCCCCAATGGCCTACGCGGCGGCGATGTCGCTTGCTCCACATCGAGGCGGTCGCGATTAAGATCGCTTCGAATTCCCTAGGCCACGCGCCTTGTGAATACGGTCGGGATCGAGCCGCGGTTCGCGAGGCCGATTCTCCTCGATAGGTGTCTTCAGTTTTGGCGCAGAACACCAGTCGGGCGTGCCTTTGGAGAAGGGCGCCCCAGGGACTGCGGCTGTTCGGAACTGTTCCTACCGCTGCACTACCAGACGCCGAACAGGAAGCCTCGTTTCTTGTGTGTATCGGTGCGCTGCTCGACCTCCTCGTCGGAGATGGTGACGCGCATGCGGCGGCTTCGCATCCAGTCGAACAGGCGCTCATGCATCTCCTCGCGGATCGGCTGGTAGTCGGGGTCGTCGCCCAGATCGTTGTGCTCGCGCGGATCGTTCTCAAGATCGAAAAGCTGCGGGCGGAATCCATCATATTCGACATATTTCCACCGTTCCGTGCGCAGCATCCAGGCGCGCGCATTGCCTGGCGTGCGGTCGAGCTCCTGCCGCGCCCGGCGGAAGGCGTAGTCGCATTCAGAAACTGCGGCGTTGCGCCACTCCCGCCTTTCTCCCCTTGTCAGCCCGAGCAGCGACCGGCCTTCCAGGATATGTTCGGGCACTTCGCCGCCCATCGCTTCAATGAAGGTCGGGGCCAGGTCGATCGCCTCGACAAGCCGGCCGTTCACACTTCCACGCGTGCCGTCCGCTCGGCTGTCAGGGTCACAGACGATGAGCGGAATGCGCACGCTCTCCTCGTGGAACAGCTCCTTCTCGCCGAGCCAATGGTCTCCGAGATAGTCGCCATGGTCGGAGGTGAAGACGATCATGGTATTTTCCGTCAGCCCGCGCTCGTCGAGAAAGGCGAACAGCCGCCCGAGATGGTCGTCCAGTTGCCTGATCAGGCCCATATAGGCGGGAATGACCGCTTCGCGCACGTTGTCGCGCGCGAAATTTTGGCTTTCCTCGTGCTCCATGAAGGCAGCAACGACCGGATGCGCGTTCTCGCGTTCGGCTTCGGTCCTGTTTGCCGGCAGGACGTCGCCTGGTCCATACATGTCGTGATAGGGCGCTGGCGCGATGTATGGCCAGTGGGGCTTGATATAGCTGAGATGCAGGCACCATGGCGTGTCGCCGGCCTCGGCGATGAAGTCCATGGCTCGGTCAGTCATGTAGGCGGTTTCGGAATGCTCCTCCTTGACCGCAGCGGGAAGGCGCGCATTGCGCATCAGCCAGCCGGAAAGAATCTTGCCGTCCGCGCCGCGTCCGGCATTGGCGAATTCATGCCAGGGATTATCGACATTGTAGCCCTGTTCGCGCAGGTAGCGGTTATAAGCGAGATCCCTGGGATTGACTTCGTCCGGCCATAGCCCGTCGTCGCGCTCGTAAGGTTCGAAGCCGCATTCGGCGGCAAATACACCCTCGATCGTGTCGCGGGTGACGCCGAGACGCTGCATTCCCTTTCTGTCCTCGGTCATGTGCGTCTTGCCCACGAGAGCCACGCGCATGCCGAGCGGGCGCAAATGATCCCCGATCGTCATCTCACCGATGCGCAGCGGTACGCCATTGTAGGTGGAACCGTGCGAGCTGACGTAGCGGCCGGTGTAGAAGCTCATTCTGGAAGGGCCGCAGACGGGAGCCTGCACATAGGCGCGGGTAAAGCGCACGCCGCGCGCCGCCAGTGCATCGATATTCGGCGTCTTCAGATGCGGGTGGCCGTAGCAAGACAGATAGTCAGCGCGCAGCTGGTCGGCCATGATGAAGAGGATGTTCTTGACTTCGGACATGAGGCGGGAACGTCTTTGCTCGGTAGGGGCGGGAGGGCAGGTGCCCTCCCTTCAGACGGTGTCAGTCGACCGGCTGGATCGCTTCGGGGATATCCATGCCGGTCTCCTCGTAATAGCGCGCTGCCCCCGCATGCAGCGGCAGGTTCAGGTCGGTGAACGCACCCTCGAGAGTCACCTTGCGCAGCCATGGCGTCGCCGCCGAGGCCTTTTCCCAACCCGTCCAGAAAGCCTTGGTGACAGCGTAGACAGCATCCTCGGACATGTGCTTGCCCGTGCCGACACCCACGGTCGAGCCGAGCGTTTGCACCGGCTCCGTATTGACCTGATTGTCGCCATAGGTGCCGGGCTCGATGACGCCCAGCGTGCCGCCCGGACGATTGAGAATAGCCGCCACTTCCGGCTTTGCCATCTGCTCTTCGGTAAGGCCGAGGAAGCGGATCTTTCGCGACAGCGCCATCTGCTGGATGATTGGGCTCGGGGCGTTGGTGGAGTTGATGTAGACGTCTATGCGCCCATCCTGGAAGGCCTGCGCGGCCGCATCCCAACCGAGCTGCACATATTCGAAGTCCTCATTGGTCTTGTAGCCCGTCGCGCCTTCCACCACGCGTTGCATGATGGTGGTCGCGCCGCCGCCGGGAGGGCCGAGAAAGACCTTCTTGCCCTTGATGTCATCCAGCGTTTCGATGCCGGAATCCGCATAGGTCGTGATGTGGTAGAGGCCGAGCGGGAAGGCGAATACAGCTCGCAGGTTCTCGGACAGCTCCGGCGCCTGCGGGATATTGGCATACATCGCAGCACCCTTGCCCATGAAATCGTGCACGCTGGCCGACCACATGAAGAAATCGAGGTCGCCTTTTGCCGCCTCGAGCGCGTGTTGTGTCGCCGCGCCGGTGGCGTTCACCTGGATTTCCGCGTCGGGAAGTTGCTCGTTCACGAGCTGGGCGAACGTGCTCATGACCAGATAGGGCGAGGAACCCGGTCCCAGCGTCGCAAGCCGGTAAAAATCCTTGGCTCCGACAGTCGTCGCCAGCGCAAGGGCAGCGAGCCCAGCTGTTACGGCGATTGCTTTCTTGAAGAATGCCATTTTGTTTCCTCCTGTCGTTGCGGGCGCGTGGCCCTGACCGTTGGCGGCCTTGGTGCCGGGCTTGAAAGGCCCGTTCTTATCTTTTCTCCGCGGTCGTGCTGCCGGCCGTGGGGAGCACTTCGATCCCCTGCCGGCGCAAGAAATCCAAGCCGGCGACGGCCATCGCGATGGCGGTTGCGCCGATCTCGAGCCAGAGTTCGGGGAGCAGTACTGCGACGCCCAGCGCCACGCGCGCCAGCCTTTGCCACAATGGCAGCCGGGCGGCGGCGTAACCCGACATGCCGGTGCTCAAGAGCCAGATAGCGAGCCCCAACCTCAGGCATACCCAGACGAAACCCTCCGCCGTGAAATCGATAACGAGCGAAAGGGACGGGTTGTAGATCAAAACGAAGGGGATGATGAAACCGATCAGTGCGACCCGGCAGGCGTCGATGCCGATGGCGATGGGATTGGCCCGGGCAATAGATGCGGCGGCGAATGCGGCGATGGCGACCGGCGGCGTGATCGACGATAGCACGCCGAAATAGACGACGAAGAGATGGGCGGTCAGCGTCGGCACGCCCATCATCTCGATGGCCGGCCCCATGACCAGGACGATGATGAGATAGGCCGGCACCGTCGGCATTCCCATGCCGAGGATCAGCGATCCCAGCATCATCATGACCAGCGACAGGAAGAGCGAATTGCCGGCGAGCGTCTGCATGATGCCGGCAAAGCGCAGCCCCAGGCCGGTCATGTTCATGATGCCAATGACGATCCCAATGGCGCCGACGGCGATGACGATCCGGGCGGCGGCGTAGCCGCCCTGTTCGAGCGCGTCGATCAGCCGGCGCGGATGCCGGCGCAGATCCGGATTGATGACAAGGCCCAGCACGACGGTCGTGATCACCGCCCAGAATCCGGCCAGCGCCGGCGAGCGGCCCGAAAGCATGATGACGACGACCAGCGCCAGCGGCAGCACGAAGCACAGCGACATCAGCCAGTCGTGCCGGGTGAGTTTTGGGCGTTCGGCTGCCGGGATGGGCTTGATGCCGCGTTTTACTGTTTCCAGATGCACCGCCACGAACAGTGACCCGTAGTAGAACAGAGCAGGCAGAAGCGCGGCGGCGCAGATTGTGAGATAGGGAATGCCGGTGACGTCGGACATGATGAAGGCGACGGCGCCCATGATCGGCGGCATGAATTGCCCGCCCGACGACGCTGCCGCCTCGATGCCGCCGGCGTAGCGGGCCGGCAGGCCACGCTTGACGATCATGGGGATCGTCATGACGCCGGTACCGACCACATTGCCGGAGACCGAACCGGACATTGTGCCGAAGATGCCGCTCGCCACGATCGCAGCATGCGCAGGGCCGCCGCGGGAGCGCCCAGTGGCGACAAAGGCGAATTTCAATAGCACCGGCCCGGCGCCAATGCCTTCCAGGAGGACACCGAAGACGACGAAGACGAGAATGAGGGTGACGACGACCGAAACCGGTCCGCCGAAGACGCCGTCGAATGAGTACCAGACGACCTGCATGACCTGTTCGAGGCTGTATCCGCCGTGCTGGAAGATCCACGGCAGATACTCCCCGAAGAGACCGTATATGAGGGCGAGAATGCAGACCACGACCAGCGGCGGCCCGAATGCGCGCCCCGTCAGCACGATGAGCACCGCAAGGCCGGCAAGGCCGATCAGTACATCCAGCGTCGTGAAGAAATAGAGGCCGATCTCGAGTTCTTCACCAATGGCGAAATAACGCTGCGTAGAGATTGCCAGGCACAGCAGCAGTGCCGCGTCCGCAAGCCACCACCACCGGCGCGCCGGGCCGTCAGCGAAACGAAACTTTGCAGCTTCCAGGATGAGGACAAAGGCGGCAAGGGCATAGACGCCTACGCGCAGCACGGTCTCGTCGAAAAGGCCGAAACCCGCGATGTAGACGCCAAGCAACGCCAGCAGTGTAGCGGAGGCCGCGGCCAGAATGCCCGCAAACCGCTCGCCCGCATGGCGCTTCGCCGTGTCGTTCACTCCAGTTTCCTCCCGAACGTGCCTCCCTGCACGCCGCTCGCCAGTTTGTCGCATTTGCCGGCGAGGCCAAGCTCAAACAGAATTGCGTTTCACCTGGTGTAACGATGGGTCCGAAAAAACATTGGCGTGCGGAGGCTGCAGCCGGACTGGACGCCAGAGCCGCAGAACCGCTTGACGGCTGTCAGTTACAAGCGAATTCACCGCCGCTGAACAAGGCATGTTGCGGATATGGGCACAACGGGCGTTCGGCCCCCGCGTTCTGCTGATCGATTTCCGGATTGTCCGAGCGGAACTGTGCGGTAATTGCGCTGGGGGCCTTGCCGTCTTCGACCCATGCGATTAGCGCCCCCAGCATATCGAATTCGTCAGGCGCATTGCCGCCTTGGCCATGCGGCATCCCAGGTACCTCATAGTAGCGCAGGAAACCGTCGGCATTCGGGTTGTTCGAGATCACCCGTTCATACCAATCGGCGGTATCCTTCGCCGAAAAGATGGGGTCGGACACGCCATGGAAGACGATCATCTTAACTCCGGCTTTTTCCAGCCCCCCGAGCGTGGGGTTGTCCGCGCCCGGCGGTGTCATGAGCTCCATCGCGCTTTCGGGAAACTCCTCGGTCGTGGCATAGATCATGTCGGCCTGCGTATCGAGGTCGAAGTCATACAGGAAGGCGAGTAGCTCATCCGGTGTGCCGCCCACCTTCGTGGGCGGGGTTGTGAAGATTTGCGCAACCGAGCCGGCACCCATGATCGCGCGGATCGGCATTCGGCCCCACGGCGGGATCGGGCTTTCGAGTTTCCACAACCGCCAGTTTTTGCTGTTGATGCCCGCATCCCAATACCAGCTGTTGTAGAGCTGCTCGCCAGCGCTGTTGATCGGACCGGCATGGATCTTTTCCAGTACCGCCACCTTTTCGGCGGAGAGGCAGGCCGTGTTCTGGCCGTCAGCACAAGTCATCGTGCCGGGCTCGAATGTGCTCTGACAGGCATGTGCAGCGAAAATCACTCCGTCCTCCAGCCCGTCCAGCCCGTCGCAGGCCGCCGTTATCGCATCGGACACGATGTCCAGCTCTTCGCGGCTGAACGCATCGGCAAGCTTGTCTTCAACCGAGAGAAAGGCGCGGATCTCCATCGGACCCTGAAGCGCAGATTTCGGCAGATTGAAGCCGGGATAGCCCGCCAGAAGACCGTCAAACGCGTCGGGCAGGCGCACGGCAGCGACCATCGCATGACGCCCGCCATTCGAGTTGCCAGCACCGTAGACGTAGTCTGCGGGCCGGCGGTAATAGCTTTCAACCAGTTTCAGCGCGACTGGATGCAGCGTCGCCACGGCATCGTAGCCATAGTCCCTTCGCGCCTCGAAATCGTGGCCGAAGGCATTCCCGCCGGCAAGTCCATACTCAGGAAAGGCTTCGCCGTCATGGCCTGCATCGGATGAGACGACGGCGAAGCCACGCGCCAGTGCAGGCTTATCGCCCGCGATGCCGGTATTGGCGCCGATCGCCGGCACCACTTTGCCGTCATTGCCGCCGTTGAACTGGTGCAGGAAACGACCTTGCCATTCGTCGGGCAGACGCAATTCGAAGCGCAGCGCATAGTCTCTGCCATCGCTGCCCGTCCGCTCGTCCATCACTCCGCGCACCAGGCAATGATCGATCGGCACCTCGTCGTTGGCCACAGTCCGGGTAGCCTCCGTAATCGTCACGCCGGCAGGCGCGGCGGCGGAAACATCCTCGCACGCCCCAAAGGCAATGCCCGGGATCGCGATGACCGCCAACGCCGAAGCAAGGCCGAGTGCGACGCCGCATCGGATATGATCTTTCATAGGGTTCCTCCCTCGCAGTGCGTCTGTCGACAGGCGGCCACGGCGTTCCTCTTCCCCGCACGTGCCGTCAGCATGCGCGGTAAAAGCCTGCCGCATTTGCTGGCGAGGCCAAGGTCAAACGGAATTGCGTTTCATCTAGTGTAACGATCGGGTTAAAAAAGACGTTACGGTTAGGGAGAGAGGTCTGGATGAACGTATGAGCGGAGTGAAGACGATCCGCGCGCTTTCGCGTGGCCTGGCGGTCATGCGCAGTCTGGAGGCCGACGGTCCCGCGGCGCTTTACGAACTGGCGGCCAGAACAGGCCTTTCCAAGCCGACATTGCTCCGGGTGCTGCTGACGCTTGAGCAGGAGGGTTATGTGCGCCGCGGCATCGGCGATCAGCTCTATCATCACACCGTGCGAACCGTTCCGAACGCCGAAAGCGGATGGAAGGCGGTGGTCGCCGAGGTGGCGGCGCCGATTCTCGACAGGCTGTGCAGCGTTGTGCTCTGGCCGTCCGACCTCGGCATATATGAAGACGGCGCCATACATGTTCAGGAGACGACACGCCGTCTATCGCCGTTTCTGCTGAACCGCGATGTGCTGAGCGCTGAAATCCATGTTCTGCCGTCGGCGATGGGACGTGCGGTGCTGGCGTGGAGCCGACCGGAAAGACGCAACGCCATCCTGAAACGGCTGGTCGAGCGGGGCCGCCGGGCCGACGCGATGGCGAGAGACTCCGAGGCAGTCGAAGCCCTTCTGAAGGAGACGGTCGGCCAGGGTTACGCCACGCGGATGCGCGGCTACTACATCACGCACCGTCGCGAGGCGGACGTCAGCGCAATCGCGCGACCGATCATGGTCAGGGGCGAAGCCATCGGTGCGGTGAACCTCACCTGGGTCAGCAGCGCGCTCGGCGAGAGGGAGTTCGCTGCAAGATATCTCGGCAAACTCAACGCCGCTGCACGTGACATCAACGAAGCGCTGGCACCGCGCTTCGACAGAATTCCGGAGCCAGTTCTTTAGCAGTACTCGGGCCGGTGGCGCCTGCTGTGGATGAATTGCCTGCTCTTGCCCCGACTACAGGAACGGGATGGTTTTTCGGCATCCTGAGGACCCGAGGCGGTTCTAATCAAGCGCTGCAGGTGGAGCTTTCCCACCTTATGCATTCACAGCCCGCGTCAGTCTCGAACGACCGCCGCACCGGCGCCGTGGCGGCGTTTCTGCGCCGGGCCGATGTCATGCAGATTCAGTGCCGTGCCCACCAGCGCAAGATGGGAGAAGGCCTGCGGGAAGTTGCCAACCTGTCGGCCAAGGCGCAGATCGTATTCCTCCGCAAGCAGGCCGACGTCGTTGCGAAGGGCCAGCAGACGTTCGAACAGCGCACGGGCCTCGGCATCGCGGCCCTGCAGGGCATAGTTGTCGGCAAGCCAGAAGCTGCAAGGCAGGAAAGCACCCTCCCCAGGCGGCAGGCCGTCCACGCCCTGCTGCGTCCGGTAACGCAGGACGAAGCCATCCACCACGAGCTCGCGCTCGATCGCCGCGACCGTGCCGACAACCCGTGGATCCTCGGGCGGCAGGAAGCCGACGATCGGGATCAGGAGAAGACTGGCGTCGAGTTCATCGCTGCCGAAGCTCTGCGTGAAGGCGTTGAGGCGACTGTTGAAGCCTTGTTCGCAGATGGTTTTATGCATGCGGTCGCGCAGCGTGCGCCAGCGCTCGACGGGTGCTTTAAGCTTGAAGCGCTCTGCGTCACGCAGCGCCCGGTCGAGCGCCACCCAGGCCATCACCTTGGAATAGGTGAAGTGGCGCGCTTCGCCTCTTACTTCCCAGATGCCCTCGTCGGGCTCTTGCCAGACCGTCTCCAGATGCTCGATCAGCGCTTCCTGCAGGGCCCAGCCGGACGGGGCCGGTGCCAGGCCGTGATTGCGCGCCTGGTGGAGGGCATCGAGGAGCTCGCCATAGACGTCGAGCTGCATCTGATTGGAGGCTGCGTTGCCGATGCGTACGGGGCTCGATTCCTGGTAGCCGGGTAGCCATGGCACCTGCCATTCGTTCAACTGCCGCTCGCCTGCCACGCCGTACATGATCTGTATCTGTTCAGGGCTGCCAGCGGCGCTGCGCATGAGCCATTCGCGCCAGGCCCGTGCCTCTTCGACATAGCCGGCCGACATGAGCGCGATCAGCGTCAAGGTTGCGTCGCGCAGCCAGCAATAGCGGTAATCCCAATTGCGCGGGCCGCCGATCTGCTCGGGAAGCGAAGTGGTGGGTGCGGCGACGATGCCGCCGGTGGCGGCGTAGGTCAGCGCCTTAAGCGTCAGCAGGGAACGCTGCACCGGCGCCTTCCAGGCGCCTTCATAGGTGCACTGCCGGCACCAATCGCGCCAGAAAGCCTCCGTCTCCCGAACTGCCGCCTGCCAGTCGAGGGCAGGTGGCGGAGGCAGATGGGAAGGCCCGTAGGTCAGCACGAAGGGGATGCATTCGCCCTCGGCGATGCTGAACTCGGCCACGGTGGCAAGATTTTCGCCGCGCAGCTTAACCGGTGTGCGCAAGGTGACGGCGTTCGGCCCTGCGACGGCGCTCAAACCCGAGCCGTCTTCAAGCCGGGTGACCCATGGCACGGATGCGCCGTAGTCAAAGCGCAGCCGGAGATCGAAGCGCATGGTGACCTTGCCGGAACGCCCTTCTAGAAGCCTGACGACTGAGGAGTTCGGCTGACCGGCAGCCATGAAGTCGATGAGCGCCACCTGGCCTTCGGCGGTCTCGAATATCGTTTCCAGCACCATAGTGCCGTCGCGATAGGCGCGGTTAGCGCGAGCCGCCGGGTCGGCGGGGCTGATGCGCCAGCGCCCGTGCTGCGAGTTCCCGAGCAGGGCCGCGAAGCAGGCGCTGCTGTCGAAACGGGGCCAGCATAGCCAGTCGATCGAGCCATTGCGGCCGACGAGTGCGGACGTGGCGCAATCTCCGATCAACGCATAGTCCTCGATCGGGAGTGGCTGATCCGGTTTGCTGGTGGGAGAGGTTCCGGCGGAAGGTTGCCGGTGTTCAAGCCTCCGACCGCCATCCGGTATCGTCGGGTGTCGGCCGCGCTCGCCCGCCCGAACAGTCGCATCGTCCTGTTGCTCCGGCTCCAGTTCGCGAACAACTTGAGCAACGATGACGTCCATGGGCGAAGCGATGTCGACCGATATCACGGGTTCGTCGGGGGAGGGGACCTCCAGCGCCGCGAACTGGCTGGCGAGCAGGCCGGCTGGCATAAAATGGCCCTTGCGGGCGGCAAGACGTGCGGCAATCAGCTGTTCGTCACCTTTCAAATAGACGAACCGGACCTCCGGCCGCCCGGCCGAAAGGAGATCGCGATAACTCCGCTTCAGGGCCGAGCAGGCGATGATGCCGCTGCGACCCGCATACCGCCACTCGTCGATTGCGGCTGCGATCTTTTCCAGCCATGGCCAGCGATCGTTGTCAGCAAGCGGAATCCCGGTGTGCATCTTGGCAACGTTCGCGGGAGGATGAAAATCGTCGCCTTCCTCAAAGGGCCAGCCGAGCCTTGCGGCCAACGCCCTGCCGACGGTCGTCTTACCTGCGCCGGAAACGCCCATCACGACAAGGACGGAATGCGGCTGGACGAGGGGCGCTTCAATCGCAGGTTTGCCGGTCGTGGTCTCGCTTATCTCCACCATATTTCATATCCCTTCTTCACCCAGCGTCGGCGTCGAGAGGCAGCCAGCCGCGACCGTCGCGCTTCATGAGTGCATCTGCCTCCGATGGACCGCTGCCGCCGGATCTATAAAGGTGCACGTTGTTCTTGCCCGCTGCCCAAGCATCCAGGAATGGCTGGACCGCAGCCCAGCCCGCCTCGATATTGTCGGCGCGCTGGAACAGCGTCGGATCCCCGATCAGGCAATCATAGATCAGTGTCTCGTAGCCGGTGGTCGGCTCCGCTTCGAAATAATCCGAGTAGCGGAAGTCCATATTCACCTCGCCGAGCCGCACGGTGCGGCCGGGCACCTTGGCTGCAAAACGTAGCGACACGCCTTCTTTCGGCTGAATGCGGAAAACAATGACGTTCGGAGCGAGCCTGCCGTTTGGTGTGCCGCGGAAGAGGATATCTGGTGTCTGCTTGAATTGGATGGCGATCTCGGTGCGCCGCGCCGCCATCGACTTGCCTGTCCTGATGTAGAATGGCACGCCCGACCAGCGCCAGTTGTCGATCATCAGCTTGAGCGCGACATAAGTTTCAGTGTCGCTCTTGGGCGAGACGTCCGGTTCCTGCCGATAGGACTTTACGGGGCGGCCGCGAACCTTGCCGGCGTCGTACTGCCCGCGTACCGAATTCTCGATCGCCTCCTCCGGCGACCAACGGCGCACGGCCTCGATCACCTTCGCCTTCTCCGTTCGCACGGCGTCCGCGTCGAAGGAGTTCGGCGCCTCCATGGCTGTCATTGCGAGAAGTTGGAACATATGGTTGGGCACCATGTCCCTCAGCGCACCGGTGGCGTCATAGAAACCGCCACGCCCCTCGACACCCACCGTCTCGGCGGCGGTGATCTGCACATGGTCGATATGATCGCGGTTCCAGATCGGCTCGAAGATGCCGTTGGCAAAGCGCAGCACCATGATGTTCTGCACCGTCTCCTTCCCCAGGAAATGGTCGATCCGGTAGAGCTGGCTTTCGTCGGCGACCT
This sequence comes from Chelativorans salis, assembly GCF_025336525.1. GTDB lineage: Bacteria > Pseudomonadota > Alphaproteobacteria > Rhizobiales > Rhizobiaceae > Chelativorans > Chelativorans salis. Next base: position 191,149 of record NZ_JAOCZP010000009.1, on the reverse strand, counting down.
TGAGGATGCCGCGGTTGAGTGCCTGGGCAGAGGCGAGGTCGGTGCCGAAGGGCTTTTCGACGACGATGCGCCGGAAACCCTGATCCGTCTCCTGCGTGAGACCGGCGGTGCCGAGGTGCTCGATCACCGTGCCGAAGAAGCGTGGTGCGGTGGCGAGATAGAAGACGGCGTTGGCTTGGCCGCCCGCCTTTGCGCTTCCTGCCAACCGCTCGCCAAGACGGCGATAGGTCTTCGGATCCTCGAAATCGCCCGTAAGGTAGCCGACACGCGTTGCAATCCAGTCCCACGCCTCGGCGTCGAGCGAAGTAGCCTCGAACTCGCCGCCTCCTTCCTTGACGAGCGCGTGCATGGAGTCGGTCAGGTAGGTGCGAAATTCCTCTTCGCTGCGCTCGACATGGTCCACGCCGATGATCCGGAATTCCGGATCGAGGCCCTTTTCTCTTGCGAGATTGTATAGCGCCGGCATCAGCAGCCGTTTCGTCAGGTCGCCGGAAGCGCCGAAGATGACGAGTGTACTCGCCGGCGCCGGCGTCGCATCGGCGGGAAGAGAGCGGCGGGAGACAGGAATGCTCATGATCATCCTCCGGAAGGACGTTCGACGTGGCCGCCGAACTTGAAGCGCATTGCTGAAAGCAACCGCTCTGCAAAAGTGTGCTCCTTGCGCGAGCGGAAGCGGGCGTAGAGCGCGGCCGACAGAACCTCGGCGGGAACTTCTTCTTCAATTGCCGCCATGACGGTCCACCGTCCCTCGCCGGAATCGGAGACCGCGCCGGAGAAGCCGGACAGCGCCTCGTCCTCGGCCAGCGCCATGGCGCTGAGGTCGAGCAGCCAGGAGGAAACGACGCTGCCGCGGCGCCAGACCTCGGCAATGTCGGCCAGGTCGAGTTCGTAGCGCTCGTCCTCCGGCAGCGTTTCTGCGGCGCGGGACTTCAAGATATCGAATCCTTCGGCATAGGCCTGCATCAAGCCGTATTCGATGCCGTTGTGAACCATCTTGACGAAATGCCCGGAGCCCACCGGGCCGGCGTGAAGATAGCCCTTTTCGGGACGTGGGTCGCGGTCGTCCCGTCCTGGCGTGCGCTCGATACTGCCCTGGCCTGGAGCAAGCGCGGCGAAGATCGGGTCGAGGTGCTCGACCGCCTGTTTCTCGCCGCCGATCATCAGGCAATAGCCGCGCTCCAGCCCCCACACGCCGCCCGACGTGCCGACATCGACATAGCGGATGCCTTTGGGCTTGAGTGCTGCGGCACGGCGAATGTCGTCCTTGTAGAAGGTGTTTCCGCCGTCGATGACGATGTCTCCAGCGGTCATGACTTCGCCGAGACGCTGGATGGTTCCCTCGGTCGCCTCGCCGGCGGGGAGCATAACCCAGACGGCGCGCGGGGCTTCCAACGTGCCGACGACGTCTTCGAGACTTGGGGCGGCTCGGGCGCCTTCGCCGGCGAGTGCACGCACGGCGTCGGTATTGCGGTCATAGACGACGCATTGGTGGCCGGCACGACCAAGGCGACGGGTGATATTCGCGCCCATGCGTCCGAGACCGATAATTCCAAGCTGCATGTTTCTTCTCCTGGGTCATCGCTGGCTCGCCGTCCGGACAGGTTGCCTTGGCTGAGTGTCGCTTCCATTAAGCCGATAGGTCTAATGCCGTTTTTCATACTGCGGCGCATACATCTAAGAGCCAGCAAGCCCCGTGCCACCCTCGGCGCACTTGGCTTGCGAGGGTAGGCGGCTGATATTGTTGGTGGTACTCCACCAGATAGGTGCAAATCACCCACCACCGGCCCCCGACGTCGCCTGCTGCTGAGGTGTCCAGCGCCATCCATTTTTGGGAGCCTGCGCCGTTTAATGCTGCAAAATTAGTGTGTTAGCCCTCCTCACAATCTCGTGTAGTCGTCACCCTTATCGGCAGCAGCATCAACACCCACGTGAGAATGGCAGCGAGGTTCCTCCCTCCTCGCGCTAACTCGAGAGATTGGAGTTCTATCATGCGTAAGCTTCTTGTTCTCACCTCAGTGCTCGCCATTCTCGGTGCGGGCAACGCATTCGCCTTCGACGCTTCCAACGGCTTCCGTCCGAGCGAACAGAGCGATCTGACGGCGCCCAGCTTTGAAGTTGCAAATCCTGTCGACCGGACGGTGGCCGCCAATGTCCAGAGCGAGAGTGGGTCCCACGCCGTCATCGCCAGGCGGGTTGGCTGGTCTGCGGCGGACGGCTTCGGCCCGACCCAACGCAACGACCTGACGGCACCCAGCTTTGAAATTCCAAGCCCGGTTGACGGGGCGGTGACCGCCAGCATCAAGAGCAAGCGCGGGGAACAGGGCTCCCACGCCATGGCCGTCAAGCCGGCCGCTTGGTCGGCGGCGGACGGCTTCGGCCCGAGCAGGCACAATGATCTGCCTGCTCCCCGCTTCGAGGTCGCAGGCTAGGCGCGGCTTCCCCGGCGGACCAAGAATGCAGCTCCGGCAATCCGGGGCTGCATTCTTGCACGGGCTCGTGGCACTGCGTTTTGGGTTCCGGCCTCCCCCAGCGAGGCCGCAAGATCGATAGGCGGTTTGCAACCACCAAGGGTGGTGGAAATCCACCCACGTCTTCAGCTTTCAAGCGCGAAAGCACAGCATCTTCAATAGGTTCCTGCCTGGCACGCGGCCTGCTTGGGAAAGACGTTGATATCCCGTCGCCAGCCAGGAGCGTGAGAATGCCTGCGCCGCTTTTCCGACCAGCGTCTCCTTCTCGCCTCCCGCGCGTCTCAGTTTGTCGGGCTGCACCGGTGTCGCTTGCCGTCGGTGTCTGTCTCCTCCTTGGCGGTTGCAGCGGCGGCGTGCTTGATCCGAAGGGACAGATCGGAGCCGACGAGCGCTCGATCATCCTGTTTGCAACCGCAATCATGCTGATCGTCGTCCTTCCGGTGATCTGCATGGCGGTCGCCTTCGCCTGGAGGTACAGGGCGTCGAACAGGGACGCGACCTACACGCCGGAATGGGCCCAATCGACAAGGGTCGAGGCCGTCGTCTGGCTCGTCCCCTGCGCCATCATCGCAGCACTTGCCACGCTGACTTGGATCTCGGCGCACCGGCTCGATCCTTATCGCCCGATCGCCTCGGCGGCTGAGCCGGTCACGATCGACGTCGTCGCGCTTAATTGGAAGTGGTTGTTCATCTATCCCGAGCTGAACATCGCGACGATCAACGAGATCGCGTTCCCCGTGGATACCCCGGTCGATTTCCGGATCACCTCCGGCTCGGTGATGAATTCCTTCTTCATCCCCGAGCTGGGCAGCCAGGTCTACGCCATGGCCGGCATGGAAACGCGGCTCAGTCTCGTTGCGGGAGAGGCCGGTAGCTATGAAGGCATCTCCGCCAATTACAGCGGCGCCGGCTTCTCAGACATGAAGTTCAGGGCACGGGCGATGTCCCCGACGGATTTCGACCGATGGGTGGAGGATGCCAGGCGGTCGAAGAGGCCGCTCGAGGTCGAGGCCTACCGGGCACTGGAACAGCCGAGCCGGAGCGCGGCGGCAACATATTATTCCTCGGCCGACCCGCATCTTTTCCAGGCGATCCTTCACGGCTGCCTTGCCGCGGCCGATCCATGTCAGTCCTCCGAGATGAAGAGGTAGCAATGCTGGGCGAACTCACGCTTTCGGCAATTCCCTACACCAACCCCATCATCATGGGCGGGGTTGGTTTCATGACCGTTCTCGTTGCGGCCGTGCTGGCCATGATCACTTGGTTCGGAAAGTGGGGCTACATCTGGTCGGAGTGGCTGACCTCCGTCGATCATAAGCGGCTCGGCGTGATGTACGTCATACTGGCGCAGGTCATGCTTTTGCGCGGCTTCATTGACGCCGCCATGATGCGCACCCAGCTCGCGCTCGCCTCCGCGGACTCGCCAGGCTACCTGCCGCCTGAACATTACGACCAGATATTCACCGCCCACGGCGTGATCATGATCTTCTTCATGGCCATGCCCTTCATCGTTGGGCTGATGAACTTCGTCGTGCCCTTGCAGATCGGGGCGCGCGACGTCGCCTTTCCCTATCTCAACAACTTAAGCTTTTGGCTGACGGCGGCGGGTGCGCTTCTCATCAACATGTCGCTCGCCATCGGCTCCTTCGCCCGCACCGGCTGGCTTGCCTATCCGCCGCTGTCGGAGCTCGCCTATAGCCCCGACGTGGGCGTCGACTACTACATCTGGTCCCTGCAGATCGCAGGTGTGGGCACGCTGCTCTTCGGCGTCAACATGATCGCCACCATCCTTAAGATGCGCGCGCCGGGCATGAGCCTCATGCGCATGCCCATCTTCACCTGGGCCTCGCTGTGCACCAATGTGCTGATCGTCGCCGCCTTTCCGGTGCTGACTGCCACGCTCGGGATGCTTGCGCTTGACCGCTATCTCGGCATGCACTTCTTCACCAATGATCTCGGCGGCAACGCCATGATGTATGTGAACCTCATCTGGACCTGGGGCCATCCCGAGGTCTACATCCTCATCCTGCCGCTCTTCGGTGTCTATTCGGAGGTCGTGGCCACCTTCAGCGCAAAGCCGCTTTTCGGCTACAACTCCATCGTCTACGCCACGGTTGCCATCACCGTGCTCTCCTTCCTGGTTTGGGTGCACCACTTCTTCACCATGGGCGCCGGCGGTGACGTGAATGCCTTCTTCGGCATCACGACAATGGTTATCTCGATCCCGACGGGCGTGAAGCTCTTCAACTGGCTGTTCACCATGTACCGGGGGCGCATCCGCTTCGCCACGCCGATGCTATGGACCGTAGGTTTCATCATCACCTTCACCCTCGGCGGCATGACCGGCGTTCTGATGTCGATCCCGCCGGCGGATTTCGTGCTGCATAACAGCCTGTTCCTGGTTGCCCATTTCCACAACGTTATTATCGGTGGCGTCGTCTTCGGCTGCTTCGCCGGGTTTGCCTACTGGTTCCCGAAGGCGACGGGCTTCTGCCTCGACGAGCGGCTCGGCCGCTGGGCTTTCGGCTGCTGGTTTGTCGGCTTTTATCTCGCCTTCATGCCACTCTACGTGCTCGGCTTCCTGGGCATGACCCGGCGGCTTAACCACTACGACAATCCGGCATGGCAGCCTTGGCTGATCCTTGCCGCTGTCGGCGCGGCGGTGGTCCTGGCGGGCATCGTCTTCCAGATCGCGCAGCTCGTCGTCAGCATCAGGAAACGTGAGGAAAACCGCGACGTCACGGGCGACCCCTGGGATGGGCGCACGCTGGAGTGGGCGACGGCTTCTCCGCCGCCCACCTATAATTTCGCCGAACTGCCCGTCATCCGCGCACGTGATGCCTGGTGGCGTATGAAGCAGGAAGACATTCGCCGCGAGCCCACTACCTTCCAGCCGATCCACATGCCGAACAATACGGGCACCGGCTTTTTCATCAGCGCCTTCAGTGTTGCCTTGGGCTTCGCGCTCGTCTGGCACATCTGGTGGCTGGCGATCGTCGCAGCCGCCGCGATCATCGGCGCAACTATCGCCCACTCATGGAACGCCGATCACGGCTACAACGTGCCCGCCGAGGAGGTCACGCGCGCTGAGGTACGCCACTTCCGCCAACTCGTCTGGCAGGAATGAACCGATGCAACAAAGTATCCTGATCACTCCATCGGCGGGCCTGGATCTGCAAGAGGACCACGACACGCGGTCCACGACGCTCCTGGGCTTCTGGATTTACCTCATGAGCGACTGCATTTTGTTCGCGGCGCTGTTTGCCACATATGTGGTGCTGAGCAACGCCGTCGCCGGCGGCCAGACGGGCAGGGAACTGTTCGATCTCCCCTATGCCCTCGTCGAGACGTTCCTTCTGCTTGTCAGCAGTTTCACCTGCGGGCTCGCCACGCTGGCCATACCCAGAGGGAGCAAAGGCGGCGTGGTCGCCTGGCTAGCGGTCACCTTTCTTCTGGGCTTCGCCTTCATCGGCATGGAGCTTTATGAGTTCCATGGATTGATTGCAGATGGGGCAGGGCCTGACAGCAGCGCGTTCCTGACAGGCTTTTTCACCCTGGTGGGTACGCATGGCCTGCACGTGACCGCCGGTCTCGTCTGGGTAACGGTGCTCATGGTTCTCGTGGTGCGGAACGGCCTGACAGAGACCAACGAAACGCGGCTCATGTGCTTTAGCCTGTTCTGGCACTTTCTCGACATCGTCTGGGTGGGTGTATTCACCACCGTCTATCTATGGGGAGTAATGTAATGGACCGCATAGAGACCAGTGCCGGGCGCGGGAGTCTCCGCTCCTATTTCACGGGCTTCTTGCTCTCCCTTGCGCTTACCATCACTGCCTTCTGGCTGGTCAAGGCCGAGGCGGCGCCGGCGCCTGTTCTCCTCGTCGCCGTTCTGGCGCTTGCGGGTGTGCAGATCGGTGTGCACCTGCGCTGTTTTCTCCACGTCAACGGCTCGGTGGAGGGGCGGTGGAGCCTGATCGCGCTGGTCCTGGCGAGCCTGTTCGTTCTGGTAATCGTGGTCGGTTCGACTTGGGTCATCCACGAGCTCGATCAGCACATGATGCCGTGGATGAGTGTGGATGGCTGACGGTGCCGGACTCCTGAGGCCCCTTCAGGAAAAGAACATCACCGCCGGAGAATGCCGACTGGATTGCCGGAGATCAGGCTGGCGACGTCGAACAGGACCCGCGGCACAGCGAGCCCGCTAGGACAGGCGATGTATTGCGGGATCCAGACTGGGCCGAACTTCTGCTTGAAAGCCCTGAGCCCCTCGAAGTCGAAGAACTCGTCACCACGGCGGTATATGAAGGTGCCGAGCCGGTTCCAGGTCGAGGCAAGCGGATGGTCGGCGAGACCGGCCAGCGGGGCGGCGCCCAGATTGAACCAGCGATAGCCTTCATCCCTGCCGTAGATCAGCAGACGCGCAAACAGTGCATCCATCATGACTTTGGAGACGCCCGGCCTATAGCGCATGAGGTCGATCGAAAGCTCGTCGCGGCCGGCGCTGCGCCATAGATTGGCAAAGGCGACGATCTCGCCCTCACTGCGCATGACGGCGCAGTCGAACTCGCAGAGATAGGCGCTGTCGAAGCGGCCGAGCGAGAAACTTTTCTCCCTGCCGATTTTGGTAGCGAGCCAGGCGTCCGAGACCGCCCTCAGCTGCGGCAGGGCGGCGCGTACCTCGGCCCTAGGCAGGATTTCGAAGTCAAGGCCTTCCCGGCTCGCTCTGCGATCGGCATAGCGGAAATCCTGCCGGTCGTGTCCTTCGAGCGTGAAGGTTGAAAGATCGACCCGTGCGACTTCACCGATCTTCAGGATGGCAAGGCCGAAATCGAGGTAGACCGGCAGCATGTCCGGCCGGACGGCATAGAAGACGGCGCGCGCACCCGCCTTGTTGGCTTCCTCGGCGAACCGCCAGATGAGACGGCGCCCCGCTTCCGCCTCGCCCACCGGATCGCCCATCGTGATCCAGCTTCGGCCGGAAATGCCGTACATGAGGAACGCACTCTCGTCCTCGGCCACCAAAAACCTCTTGTCGCCGAGGAGCGCGACGTTGGGCTGCGCCTGCGGGCATCTTGCCAAAAGCTGCCGCACCGGGGGAGGGATCCGCACGCGGCCGATCCTGCCCTGCACCGGCCGGTTGATCAGCGCGTCGGCTGCGATCGCACTCGCAACGACGGCGAACGCGAGTGTGGCCCGTAGGAAGCGTGGCGCATCGCCGTGCCAGGCGAAGGCCCACCACAGGTTTTGGCTATATTCGACACTGCGGTAGGCCAGGAATCCCACGAACGTTAGTGAAATCAGGGTGACGGCGATGAGCCCTAGCCAGACGGGCGTCGGGCGAAAGGCGCGCCAGTCGCCCTTGCGATAGAAGGCGCTTCTGTAGCCGGCCAGCATCGTAGCGATGGCGAGAAGGATGCCGGCTTCCTCCCAGTCGAGCCCCTTGGCGAGCGAAAAGGCCGCTCCCGCAACAAGCAGGAGGATGGCCACACTCCTGGCGAGCGCGATGCGGGCATAGAGCCCGCGCGCAAGCACGATGAGCAGCAGGCCGATGATGCTCGCCAGCATGTGCGAGGCCTCGGCGAAGGGGAGGGGGAGGAAATCGCGCAGCACGCTCACGCGAGCGCCTTCGGCAGGCAGATCGCCGGATAGCAGTAGGACGGCCCCGCCGAAGAAGACGAGAATCGCGGCAAGCGGAGGAACGATCCTGCGCGCTAAAGCGAGCGTCTTTCCCGAAGCCGTGTGAAGCCCGCCCGAAAGGCGATGGATCGCCGGGGCCGCCGTGCCGTGCACGGCGGCCCCGATGACCGGCCCAAGGCCACCCAACTCCATGATCCGCAGTAGAGACCGGGCGGCGGGGCCGACAAAATCTTCCAGCTTGGAATGCTCTTTCATAACCTGCCTCCCAGCCGGCGAAACGCAGAACGTCCTTCGCCGCAGAGCATTTCTGCCGGATTCAGCACTGATTTCGGCTGAAGGCGCAGGCTCAGCCGAGACTCAGAATGAAGCGCCGGTTAGGCGAGCGGATCGGTCGGGCGTTCATCGGGTAGAGTTTGGTGAAGCGTTTGATATCCGCCGCGTCCACCTCGACCGGCTCCATTGCCACCATCCAATCGACGCCCTCGGAACAGGGTGGCGTCGTCAGGGATCCTCTATAGGTCCAGTAGCCGAGCGAGGCCGGCAGGAGTCCGTTGGGATCGACATCTTCGACCTCGACTTCCTCGCCTTTTTGCGCGGGGAAAGCGGCGGCAAGGCCGGCGAAGCTGGCATTGGCTTGCCCGGGTTTCAGGAAGACGCCGAGCACGCCGAGCGCATCGGTTCTGGCATCCGCATGCACGAAGTGCGCCTCCATGGGGAACGTCGTGCCATCCACGTGATGCTCACTCGGCGCATGGAAGTGGAACTGCAGCAGTTCGTAGACACGGTCGCCGAGCCTCAGCGTGCTGCCTTCCGGCACGTTGATCTGGATCGTATGGCCGTTGTTCACCATCGTCCCGCGGCCCTTCTTCCAGCCGACGGCGATGCGCGGAATGTCGGCCCTGACGGCGCTGGCGATATCGATCGGCGATTGCCGTGTGCCGCCGGAACACACGAAGTTGCTCGAGTCCAGATCGGCCCAGTGTGCCGGGCCTTCCTGACCCTCATAGCCCCAATGGCCGCTTGCCGCCCGGGCTGCCTGCGCGCAGATGGGGCAGGCGCCGAGCGCGATGAACCCTTTGAGCAGATGACGACGATACATGTGGTTTTGCTCCTTGATGGAATTCGTGTTCTTGGCTTTGACTGGAGGTCGCCCTGTGCGAGGGGCGACCGGGGCCAGGCCCCGCGCCGGAGGGGAGTACGCGGGGCTTGGCCTTGGAAGGCCCAACGCTACGCGGCCTTCAGAACCTGCGCCGATGTAGCGTTGAGCCGCTCCATGATGCTGCGGGCCCGCTCGATCTCGTTTGCGTCGCCATGGGCGATCACGAGGAATTTGTCGGCCTTGAGGGCCATCTCGTACTGGATGATGCTCTCCTTCGACACGCCGAGGCTGTAGAGCGCCGCTCCCATGGCCGAGAAGCCGCCGACCACGACTGCGCCCTCGAGCGCGCCAACGAGGATGCTGACGAGCGGTCCGCCCACCGCAAGCGGACCGATGCCCGGCACCCAAAAGAAGGCGGCGCTGACGAGCATGCCCCACAGGCCACCCCACAACAGGCCGGTGCCGCCCCAAAACTTCACCCGCTCGCCCGTCGTGTAGAAGCCGACGGGCTGCTCCTCGCTATGATAGCCCTTGCCGACGATCGACAGCTTCTTCATGTCGAAGCCCGACCGCTGGAGGTCCTTAATGATCTCTTCCGCCTTCTCATGGCTCTCGAACACGGCGATGATGGCGTCTTCCTTGGCTGTGGCTGTCTTGGGCATGACTTTCTCCTTTTTGCCTTTGGTACAGCGGCAAAGCAGCTGCGATGCTGCTCGCTTGGCTCTTTGCAAGCCTCGGGCCAGCCGCGCAAATCATTGGCAGTGAAAGGAAAATTCCAGCCGTGCCCGACAGGCATGGAGCCTGGGTTGGGGGAAATGCACCTCGCTGGTGGGCGAAATCAGCCGCGCTATGCGCGTGAAGCGGTCCTTTGCAACCCGTGCCGCGCCATGCGGTATCGCAGCGTCTCGCGCGTCATGCCGAGCCGGCGGGCTGTCGCCATGACGTTGTTCCCGTCGCGCTGAAGCGCCGCCTCGATGATCAGCTTCTCCATGGCGTCGAAGCTCATCGAGCCATCCAGGGGCAGGCGGACGGAATCGCCTGATTCAGCCACCGGCGCGGCGTGGCCCGGTCGGATCTGCAGCCATTCGGTCGGCAGTTCTTCGCCCATGGACAGAAGCACGGAGCGCTCCATCACGTTGCGCAGCTCGCGCACATTGCCCGGCCAATCATAAGCGGCAAGACGCTCGCGCGCGGCCTCGGGCACGCGCGTCACATGCTTGCCGGAAACGGCATTGAACTCGCGGATCAGCTCTTCGACGAGCGCGTCCAGATCCTCCTTGCGAGCACGCAGCGGTGGCAGCTCGAGCTGAAAGACGCCGAGCCGGTGGTAGAGGTCCTCGCGGAATGCCTTCTCTGCCGTTAGGTCGCGCAGGTTTCGGTTCGTCGCCGTGATGATCTGCACGTCCACGGGGATCAGCCGCTCGCCGCCGAGGCGGCGGATGGCCTTGTCTTCCAGCGCCTTCAGAAGCTTCGCCTGAAGGTCGAGATGAAGCTCGCCGATCTCGTCGAGGAACAGTGTTCCCTCGTGCGCCTGCTCCATCAGGCCGCGATGGCTGCCCTTGGCGCCGGTAAACGCGCCGGCCTCATGGCCGAAGAGTTCAGATTCCAGGAGCTCGCGCGGCAGGGCTGCGCAATTCACCTCGACGAGCGGGCCGCCGGCGCGCGGGCCGCTGTGGTGGAGGATCCGCGCGGCAAGGCCCTTGCCTGATCCCGTCTCACCGACAATGACGATCCCGCTCAGCGGCACCTGGCAGAGCCGTGTGAGCGTGTCGCGCACGCGTGCTGCCGCCTTGCTGCGGCCGATGAAGGCCGAGGGGCTGTAACGGCCCTGCCGCTGTTGTGTCTCGTCGGCGAGACGCCGCTGCGCCCGCGCCCCGCGATAGGCTGCGGCGAGGATGCGGTCGAGCCGGTCGCGGTCCATGGGTTTGGTCAGGAAGTCGAAGGCGCCGAGCCGCCTGGCCCTTTCAGCGTCAGGCGCCTCGCCCAAGCCGGTGAGGAAGATCCACTCGCGCTTGTCGCCTTCCTCGCGGGCACGCTCGAGGAGGTCAAGCGCGTTGCCGTCCGGCAGATGCAGGTCGGACAGGACGACCAATCCCTCGTAGCCGGGCCCATAGACGTAAGGCTCCGCATCGCGCAGCCTGCGGACCAGTCGAGTACTGCGCCCACCCCGCTCGAAATGGCGCTTGAGGTCGATGCCGAGCATGGTGTCGTCCTCGATGATCAGTAATTCCTCGCCCATTGAACGGCATCTCCCGTGACATGAGCGGCGGCTTACACATTGTCTATAACAATATCCACCAAGCGGTGGTTGAAATCCACCAGATCGGCGTTTCCGACCACGTCTCAAGGCTCAGTTCAAAGACGTTGAGACTTAGGCGCTGCTCTCGATAAGAAAGCAAGAACAACCGGTTAGCTCATGGCCAGCCACATTCGGCGGCGAGGGCCGCTTCTGGCCCGATTCTTGAACCGCAGTTTTTGCAAAGCAAACTGGCGAGCACGTCGAGCTGTCCTCGCCGGAAAATCACCGTCCCGCCGCGAGGAGAAAACCGTGTCAGCCCTATCCGATCTGCGATCGCTCACCAGGCAGCAGCGCAACGCCGTCGTTGCAAGCTTCCTTGGCTGGACGCTCGATGCTTTCGACTTCTTCATTCTAGTCTTCGTCCTGAAGTACGTCGCCACCGAGTTCGGCACGGACGTTGCGAGCGTCACCATTGCCATCACGCTCACGCTCGCAATGCGACCGGTGGGTGCGCTTCTCTTCGGCTACGTGGCCGACCGGTTCGGGCGGCGGCCGACCCTGATGGTCAACATCCTGCTTTATTCGGCGCTTGAATTTGCTTCGGGTTTCGCGCCCTCGCTCACGGCGCTCATCGTCCTGCGCGCTCTTTACGGCATCGCCATGGGCGGCGAATGGGGCGTGGGCGCCTCACTGACCATGGAGACGATCCCGCCGAAAATGCGCGGGCTCGTGTCCGGCCTCCTGCAGGCGGGCTATCCGGCGGGCTATCTCGTCGCTTCGCTCGTCTTCTTCCTGCTTTTTCCGTACGTCGGCTGGCGCGGCATGTTCATGCTGGGTGCGCTGCCGGCGCTCGTCGTGTTCTACATTCGCTCGACGGTGGACGAATCCCCCGTCTTCCTGGCGCGCCAGCACAGTGCAGAGCGGGGCAGGATATGGGCCACGATTCGGGAGCACGCCGGTCTCTTCGTCTATGCCGTGCTTCTGATGACCGCCTTCAACTTCTTCAGCCACGGCACACAGGACCTTTACCCAACGTTCCTCGAAGTGCAGAGGAACCTTTCCACGACCACGGTCGGCACCATTGCCGTTATCTACAATATCGGAGCGATCCTCGGCGGCATCACCTTCGGGATGCTGTCGGAGAAGATCGGCCGTCGGCGCGGCATCATTATTGCGGCGCTGCTTACGCTGCCAGTCATCCCGTTGTGGGTCTATTCATCCGGGCCGGTGCTTTTGGCGGCCGGCGCGTTCCTCATGCAGTTCGCCGTCCAAGGCGCGTGGGGCATCATCCCCGCCCATCTCAACGAGCTGTCGCCCGACAACATCCGCGGCACCTTCCCCGGCTTTACCTATCAGCTCGGCAATCTGCTCGCTTCCGCCAACGCCACCATGCAGGCCGGCCTCGCCGAGCACTACGGCAACGACTATGCCTTCGCACTTGCCCTTGTGATCGCCGTCGTTGCCATCGTGGTTGCGCTTCTGGCCGGCCTCGGCGTCGAGGCGAAGGGGATCGCCTTCGGCAGAGGGCGTGAGGCCGGCAAGCCTCACAGCGGACGACCGAAGCCACCGCCCAGTGCCGTCACCGGCGGATCTCTAAATGTCCATTAACAGGAGGACGGGATGCGCCCGCAGGCAACCCGCGGTCGCAAGCCCGGGAAGAAGGATGATTGATTTCGGCATGCACCTGACCGCCTCCGAAAGGGGTGGCGCCCACTTAAACATCTTGCTCTCCGGCATTTCCTATGGAACACGCCTTCTCCCAAACGATCCCGAGGTCTTTCGGCCGTGATCCCGCGACTGTCGCCCCTTTCTCCGTCAATCCAGCCGCTCCTCCTGGCGCTCGGCTTCGCGCTCCTCGTTCTGATCGGCGGAACCTCCGTTTGGCTCGTCAGGCAGACGGATACTGATGCGGCCCGCGCTGTGCAAACGCTCGAAGTGAAGGAGCGGCTCACGCGGCTCCAGGCCCTTATATGGCGTGCCGAAAGCAATCAGCGCAGCTTCCTCCTGGTGGGCGATGAACGATATCGGGAGGCCTTTCGCTCCGATGCAGACGCGGTGGCAGCGACGATGGGGCAGCTCGAGAACGCCTTTGCGGGCGCAGGAAGGGCGCTTTTCCGGCAACTCCGGCAGGCCATTACCGATGAATTTTCCATGCTGGAACAGACCGGGGAATGGCGCGAGAGGGAGGGGCTGGACACGGCACCACCCAACTTCCTGGAGGGCTCGAGGGCCGAAGAGATACGGGCCATGATCGGCCAGCTCATCCAGCAGGAACAGCGACTGCTTGCAGAGGAGCTCGCTGCCTCCAGCCGGACGGCAAAGCTGCTGCTTGCGGCGAGCCTTTCCGGTGTCGTCTTGATCCTTCTCCTTGCGGCGATCTCAATCTTCATCGTCCGCCGCTCCACGGGCCGGATGATTGCTGCACAAAAGGCGCTCAAGGAGGCCAACGAGTCGCTGGAGGAAACCGTCGCCAGACGCACCGCCGAACTGCGCCAAGCCAATCAGGAAATCCAGAATTTCGCCTACGTGGTAAGTCATGATCTGCGCGCGCCACTCGTCAACATCATGGGTTTCACGAGCGAAATCGAAATCATCCGCAAAGAGCTTCGCGACCGCCGATCGGCAGACGAGGCAAAGGCCGAGGATGCGGAGGGAGAGGAGGCGCTCGACCGGGATTTCGATGAGGCGCTTCATTTCATCAAAAGTTCAATTGCGCGCATGGACCGGCTTATCAAGGCCATCCTGAAGCTCACACGCGAGGGGCGCCGCGACTTCCGCCTAGAATTGATCGACATGACCGAGCTGGTCCGCTCCATCGCCGAAGGACTCGGCTATCAGGCGCAGATGAAGGGTGTTGCGATCACGGTCGACCCCTTGCCGTCCTTCCACGGTGACCGCCTGGCGCTGGAGCAGGTTTTCAGCAATCTCTTGGACAATGCACTGAAATACCTGCGCGACGATATGCCGGGGCAAATCCGCGTTACGGGCCGTGCCACGAATGGAGAAATCGTCTATGAGGTTCAGGACAACGGGCGCGGAATAGAAGAGAAGGATCTCGAGCGCATATTCGATATCTTTCGCCGTTCAGGGCCGCAGGACAGGCCGGGGGAGGGGATCGGCCTCACCCATGTCAGAACCCTCGTCCGCCGTCTGGGCGGCAGCATCGCGGTTCGTTCCGAGCCTGGCCGGGGGAGCACTTTCCAGGTGACGTTCCCCAGCCGGCCGCCGGCATCCACTTCGGAGACAGATCCATGGCAGAACACGTCACCATCATCCTGATTGAGGACGATGAGGGTCATGCCCGCCTCATCGAGAAGAACATCCGGCGGGCCGGTGTGCGCAACGAGATCGTCGCCTTCTCCGACGGCACGAGCGCGCTCGCCCACCTCTTCGGACCGGACGGCGCTGGCGCGGGGCATGTCGGCCAGGCGCTCCTCATCCTGCTCGACCTCAATCTGCCGGATATGTCCGGCGTCGAAATTCTGAAGCGGATCAAGGAGCACGAGCACCTGAAGCGGGCGCCGGTCGTCGTTCTCACCACCACGGACGATCAGCATGAAATCAAGCGCTGCTACGACCTCGGCTGCAATGTCTACATCACCAAGCCGGTGGACTACGAGAGCTTCGCGAATTCCATCCGCCAACTCGGCCTCTTTTTCTCGGTCATGCAGGTTCCCGAGACGAAATGACGGCGTCTGATCCGATCCACCTCCTCTATATCGACGATGACCCGGCGCTAGCGAGCCTCGTCCGCAGGCATTTCGAGCGGCAGGGCTATGCCGTGGAAACGGCAGTGAGCGGTGAGGAGGGGCTTGCCTGCCTCAAGGCCGCACGCTTCGACGTCATTGCACTCGATCATTACATGCCGGGCCGAGACGGCCTCGAAACACTCGCCGCCATCCAGGCCGAGCCGGACCCGCCCCCCGTAGTCTATGTCACGGGAAGCGAGGAGGGCCGCGTCGCCATCGCCGCGCTGAAGGCGGGAGCGGCTGACTACGTCATCAAAGATCTGGGAAGCGATTTCCTTCCTCTCCTGCAGGCGGCCATCGAGGGCGCCATGGCCGAGGCCCGGCTCAAACGCGAAAAGGAGGCGGCGGAAGCGGAAGTGCGGGCCGCGCGCGACCGCTTCGAGGCGCTGGCGGTCGAGAGGGCGATGCTCCTACGCGAGGTCAACCACCGCGTCGGCAACAGCCTTCAGCTTGTCTGCTCCTTCCTCCATATGCAGCTTTCTTCGATTGGCGAACCCGAAGCCGGCGCGGCCCTTACCGCCGCCCACGGCCGTGTGCTCGCCGTGGCGCAGATCCACAAGCGGCTCTACACCTCCGACGACGTGCGCTCGGTCTCGCTCGACCAGTATCTGCGCTCCCTCGTGACCGATATCGAGGCTTCCTCGGCCGGGGCTGCCGGCGGGTGGCTCGCGCTTGCCGCCGATCCGGTCGACATCGACCCGGACCGCGGGGTCGCTGTCGGCGTCATCGTGACGGAGCTCATCCTCAACGCGGTGAAGTACGCTTATCCGGGAGGCACCGGTCCGGTCCGCATCTTCCTCCGGGAAGAGGAGGGTCGCATTCGGCTCTCGGTGGAGGACGATGGTGTCGGCGCGACGCCGCCATCACTGGATTCGACTGGCATCGGGCATCTCATCATCGACGCCATGGCAGAGAGGCTGGGCGCCTCAACGGTGTACGACGGCGCCCATCGTGGCACCCGCGTGGTGCTGGAGTTCTCCTCTGCGTCGGCACCGGTCCGACAGGCGCTCTGACACTCCTGAGAAGGGAGCGTCACCCCTCTATGATTGTGCGCCGCTTTCTGGGCGCATCAGGAAGACGAAGGGGATAAGGCTTGCGAAGATCACCGCAAGCAGCAGGAAGTTGTCGAGGAAGGATAGGGTCAGCGCCTGTTTGGCGACGGTATCCGCAATCGTTGCTTGCGCCTGATGCAGTGCGCTCTGCCCGCTCGAACCCGCCTCCATGAAATGCTCCTGCAGCCCGGCGGCCAATGCCCGGTAGGTCGGGTTTTCCGGCGTTACGTGAGCGACGAGCGCGGTCTGGTGCGCCTGCACGTGCCGCTGCAGCATTGTGGTCAGGAACGAGATGCCGATGCTGCCGCCGATATTGCGCGACACGTTGATGAGGGCGGAGGCGCTGTTGCTCTTCTCCGGGGGCAGCCCGACATAGGCGAGCGTCGTAATCGGGATGAAGAGGAAGCCAAGCCCGACCGCCTGCACGACCCTGGCATCGGCGATAGACCAGTAGTCAACGGAAAAATCGAAGCGCGACATGTGATAGAGCGACCAGGCGGCGACGGCGAGACCGAAGGCGATCATCAGCCGCGCGTCGATGCGCCCCGTCATCCGGCCCACCAGCGGCATGACGAGGATCAGTGCCAAGCCGCCAGGCGAAATCACCATGCCGGCTTCCATCGCGGTGTAGCCGAGAAGCCGCTGTGTGAACTGCGGCAGTGCTGCCGTGCTGCCCAGCAGGACGAAGCCGAGCATGAACATGAGCGCGTTCGAAAGCGCAAAATTACGGTTGGCGAGCAGCCGCAGATCGACGATTGGATATTCGCTTCTCAGTTCCCAGACAACAAAGGAGATCAGGCCGAAGGCCGAGAGGAGGGCGGCGGCAAGGATGAAGTGCGAGGCGAACCAGTCTTGCTGCTGGCCGCGGTCGAGCACGATCTGCAGGAAGCCGAAGCCGAGCGCGAGCAGCGCGAAACCGACATAGTCGATCCTGACCCCGCTTGCGCTGAGCCGCAATCGCTCGGCAATGAGGTGCGGCGGGTCCTTGATCAACTGGCCGATGAGCAGTGACAGCGCGATGCTGACCGGTACGTTGATGAGAAACACCCAGCGCCAGTCAAAATTGTCGGTGATCCAGCCGCCGAGCGTCGGACCGATGGCCGGAGCCACGACAACTGCCATTCCGTAGAAGGCAAAGGCCATCCCGCGCCGTGCCGGCGGAAAGCTGTCGGCGAGGATCGCCTGGGAGACCGGCTGCAGCCCGCCGCCGATCAGCCCCTGTAGGGCGCGCGAAAGCACGAGGATCGCCAGGCTCGGTGCCAACCCGCACAAAAGCGAACTCGCGCCGAAGCCGAGAATGCAGCCGACATAGTAACGCTTGCGGCCGAGTACAGTGGCAAGCCAGCCGCTCATCGGCAACACAATGGCATTGGTGGCGAGATAGGAAGTCAGGATCCAGGTCGCCTCGTCGGCGCTCGCGCCGAGTTCGCCGGCGATGTTCTGAAGCGCGACGTTGGCGATCGAGAGGTCGAGGACTTCCATGAAAGCCGCGAGTGCAACAACCGGCGCAAGGACGAAGGAAGCCGCAAGCGGGGCGATGGGAGCGTCGGACACCGTCATGGCCGTGCCTGCTCCCCGAGGTTGGAAGGTGCTGCGCCGACATCTACGGTCGGCTCGACAGACATCCCGGGGCCTAGCACCATTGTGGAGTCAATCGGGTCATCTATGACGATCTTCACCGGCACCCGCTGCACGACCTTCACGTAGTTACCCGTGGCATTCTCCGGCGGCAGGAGCGAGAATGCTGCACCACTTCCGTGCTGGATGCTGTCGACGTGGCCGTGGAGCACCGTTCCTGGGTAGGCATCCACGCCGACATCCACCGGCTGGCCGGGCCGCATGCGCTCCAGCTGCGTTTCCTTGAAATTCGCCACAACCCAGGGCCTGCCTGTGACGAGTAAGGAAAGCGTCTGGCTGGGCTCCACCGCATCCCCCGGATTGACGGAGCGACCGGTGACAAAGCCGTCGCTCGGCGCGCGGATTTTCGTATAGGAGAGGTTGATCTCCGCCGTATGCAGGGCGGCCGCAGCGGAGGCTACGTTGGCCACGGCCGCATCGAGCTGCGCGCGCTTTTCCGCAACCTGCTTGGCGGCGGCGTTGGCGGCATCGAGCTGCGACCTCGCCTGGACAAGCTGCGCCTGTGTGACCACGACAGCCTGCTGATTGGCCTTCAATTCGGCCTCGGCGCTTGCAAGCGCAGCCTTGGCCTGATCGAACTGATCCCGCGAAGCGAAGGTGTCGGCGGCAAGCGTTCCGTAACGCCCAGCTTTGACGTTGTCGTAATTTGCCGCCGCCCGGCTGGCAGCAACCTTTTCCTCGGCTTCCTTCGCCGCGGCTTCGCTAAGCGCGACGCCGGCCTTCGCCTGCTCGAGATCAGCTGCCGTGGTCTGTTGCGTGAACTCCAGGGCGCGCCGCGCCACCTCCTCGTTCGCCTTTGCTGCATTGAGCGCGCTTTTGGCCTGGGCGAGGGCGGAGGCATAGTCGCGCGAATCGAGCTCGATGAGCAGGTCTCCAGCACTGACCCTCTGATTGTCGTTGATGTGAATCGCCCGGACGGTGCCTGCCACGCGCGGGGCGATCTGGACGACATCAGCCGCGACGAAGGCATCATCGGTCGTCTCCTGATTGCGGGTGAGGAACCAGTAGCCGGCCCCCGCAACGATCAGCCCGACGGCAACCACGCCTGAGACGGCCGGCAGTAGCCGGCGGTGCCTGATGCTTGCCGTTTCGCCACGCGCGGACTTTTCGGTCGGACGAGGATATTCATTACCGTTCGTCATTGATTGTTCTCGGGTGTTCGCGACGTGCGTCGTTGCGCGTGTTCAGCGGGTTCTGCTCTTTACAGGCCGGTGCTCGAGGAAGGGATCGGGCTGAGCGTCATGGAACGGCACGTCCTCGATCCCCCATGCGCGCTCGATGTTATGGACATGCACGTGACGGCCGTGATGCGCATTGAGCACTTGGATAGCCCTGTTCTCCTGAGCGAGGTTGCGCGCTTGCACCCAAAGCAGGAGACCGCCTCTGGCGATCTGAGCGCCGATGGCGTCGTGATGGCGCTGCGAGACCGTATGGGTCAAAAATCCACCCAGAGCACCTCCCGCTGTGCCCGCAAGGAGCAGCGCAGCCAGGGCCAGCGCAAGCGATCCGCCGGACGCCACCACCGCGGCATAACCGCCAACGGCTGCCGCGTAGAGGGGCAGGCCGACCGCGGCGGCCTCGATCTCGGCGCGCGAATCGGATGAGACGAATGCGTCGAGGCGCGTCCGTGGATCGTCCTCCAGCGCGCTGACCGAGGGGATTTCCGCAGAGGGATCGTTCCCGTCGCCTTGGCTTGGCCGGTTTGCCAAGACGCTTATTTGCTGCCGGTCGAAGCCTGAGAGCAACAGCTCGTCGACGGCCGCCTCGAGCTCGTTCTCTGTCGGAAGCACGCCCACCACCTCCGGCGAACCATAAGAAACCAGCACGTCGCCGTTTCCCACACTGTGGTGCCGGCTCTCTGCTGTGCTTGGGCTGTATTTCGTGTGCATGATCGGACCCTCTTTGCGTTGCATTGTCGTTGAAGGCGCGGTTCCACAGAGCGCGGTAGATTGGACCGTCCCGCAGAGCCGTCGCATCGCCTCAGTTCAATCAAAGCAAAGCGCAGGCCAATCCGTATTCCATTGATAAGTAAGCGGAAAATCCGCGATAGGAATCAACGGGGAGCCGGTGACGGGCGATATAAACCACCGCCAGTGTGAAATCGGCCAGGGCTGGCGGAAGCCCTGCTGCAACGCGAGATGGCGCCTCCACGCTTATCGTCGTGAAGACGCCATCTCCACTCTTCGCAGATCCAGAGGCTTGCTCAGCCGGCGCTCGCCTGATGGAGCACGTCAGACACGACCTGCGGGGTGAGTATTTGCGCTTCTGCGATGTCTTTCTCGCTCATCGTTTTGACCAGCGTGTCGCGCAACTGCGCTGCTTCATAATTGCCTTCGCGGGCAGCGATCTCGTACCAGACATAGGCCCAGATCGGATCCTTCTTCACACCCCAGCCATTGGCATAGAGTTCCCCGAGATTTTGCTGCGCAGTGGAATCGCCCTCATGGGCCGCCCGCTCCAGCCATTTGTGCGCTTTGGCAAAATCCTGCAGCGTCTCCGTACCATTGAAGTAGAGCTGGCCCAGCCGGCTGTCGGCGGCGGTCCACCCGCCCTCGGCGGCTTTCGTGTACCACGTGAGAGCGGTGTCGACGTCTTTGGGTACGCCAAGGCCTTCTTCATACACATCGCCGAGCCAGAAGGCTGCTTCCGCGTTGTCTGCCTCTGCCAGTGGCTTCAGTATCTGGAGCGCTACGTCGTAGTTTTGTGCCGTCAGGGCAGCTATTCCGCCGTTGACCGTGTCATCCTCCGAGCCCGCTCGCGCCTCTATGATGCGGCCGAGTTCGCCCCGAAGGTCGGAGAACTGCGATTCCTTCTGGCCTGCCGGAGGCTCCGCCGCGACCTTCTCGATGCTGTTGCGCAAGGCCAGAATTTTCGTGGCCTGGGCTTCGGGTGCGCGATCGTCCGCCCGATCCATATAGCTCAGCGCCAGCCCCAGCTCCTCCGCCGCCTGCTGAGGATCGTGCGTCGTGAAGCGGGCAATTTGAGCATAGGAAAGGTGCAGCTTTGCCTCGATCAGGTCCGCCTTCATGTCGGACTGGGTGGCGGCGCGCTGCAGTCCGGCCGCGAGATAATCCATGCTTCGCTCCGAAACAGCCTTTGCTCGTTGCCACAACTCGTCCAGCCGTGAGGGCACGTCCGAAGACTTCGTCTCCATATCCGCTTTCAGCGACTGTGCCTGATCAGACAACGCCTGCGCAGCCTTGTGCGTCTCCTCATTCATGTTCTGCCCGGCATGGTTGAGGTATCCGATCGCCTGATCGAGATCGGACTTTGCCGCACCAAAGGCACCAGCGGCATACTCCTTCGCAGCCCGCCAGAGAGACTGGTGCGCCTTTACCAGCGGCTCCTGAACCGTGACGGACAGATACACGGCGTTGTCCTCGGCGGCCGTCAGCGCCGCTTCTGCGGCGTCGATGTCGTTCCCGCGCAAGGCTTCCTGCGCCTCTATGACCAGGCGGCGTGTCGTGTTCAGCGGCAAGTCCACCTCCCGATAGACATGGGTCCCGTGGTGCGTGGTCCACGCCTTATCCTTCATGGTCCTGCCCGGGAGTGAGGACTGAGCGAGGTCCAGGAGGCCGAGCGCCTTGCCGAGCTTTCGGTCGGCGCCGTCGACGTCCTTCTTCGCCAGTTCTCCTCTTGCCTGTTCAATAAGGCGTAAGGTCCTGGCGGCTGCCGAGGAAACGGCGGCGTCGCCCGCCTGCCCGGCGGAGGCGGCCTTGGCCTCCTTCGCATTTTCCTGAACCTGCGCTGCCTGGGCCGGGGCCGTTATCGCCGTCGTGGCCATCAAGACAGCAACGGCGAGCGCCGCTATAGGGGTGGTTGTAATCTTCCGGATATCCCGTTGCATCGCATGCTTCTCCTTAATTGCTGGGCAAATGTCCCTGAATCCCCGGGACGCAAAATGGAGGAGCAATCGACGCGCCAACTGGAAAAATGGCTTCATTTCAAAGCCATAGCTTTTTGAGGGGCTCGCGGCATCTCACGTTTGGTTCAAATCCACCACACTTCGGACCACCGCGTGGGCGATGTGGAATCGCAAGTCGGAAGCCGGCATTCGGTGGAACGAAGTCATGATGCGGACGTTCGCCGGCCGATTATATGACGACTGTCGATGCCTAAGGTATCTCAGGAATTGCGCTGGAATGCGCAGTGGCAGGGGCTGCCTTTCACAACTGCTTCGCGTGCTCTGTCATCGTCAACTCGAGTGCCCACCTTGGAGGCATCGCCTTTGAGAACAGGAAGCCCTGAGCCATTCTACAGCCAAGCGCCTGCAGCGATTGCCGATCCTCTTCTGTTTCGACCCCCTCCGCCATGACTTCTATGCCGAGGGTCCGGCCGAGATCGACAACCGCTTTGACAAGCAGTTGGTCTTCCGGGGATTTGGCCAGGCCGCGGATGAATCCCTTATCGATTTTGACCTTGCCTATACGACCGTCCTTGAGCGATGCCAGCGTGGAAAAACCGGTGCCGAAGTCGTCGAGCGCGATCGAAATGCCGGCATGTGAAAGACGACCGAGTTTTTCGTCCACCCTGTCCCGGTCCACCGGGGCCTCTTCGGTGATCTCGATTTCGAACATCGTCGCAGGAAGTCCCTTCGAGTCCAGGCCATTCAATATCAGATCGTCGATATTGCCGGCCTCCAGTTCACGCGGCGACACATTCATTGCGACACGAATTTCCTGGCGGCCAGCCTTCGCGAGACCGTCGATCAGGGCGCAACAACCAAGGAACACCGTTTCCGTAAGCAGCTGAAGCATTCCGGTTTCGCGCGCGGCCGTCACGATCTCGGGTGGAGAAATCGCACCGTGAAGCGGGTGGGACCATCTCAGCAATGCCTCGAAACCGACCACGGCACCGGTATCGAGCTGAACGATGGGCTGGAACCATGTGCCAATGCTTTTTGCCTCGATCGCCGAACGGAGATCCCGTTCGATGCACTGGCGCCGCTGTAGTTCTGCATCGAGTTCGCTATCGAACAGGCAGAATTCGTTCCTGCCGCGACGTTTGGCCGTGTAAAGGGCGATATCCGCCCGCAACAGCATCTCCGTCAGCCTGGGTCGTTCTGATAGATAGATTCCGATGGATGCGCCGATCTGGACGGACGCAACCCCAGAATAGGGACTGGCAATCCTAGCTATGATCCGGGATGCAAGCTCACTCGGAGAATGCGAACGCTCAGTTGAGGGAAGAAGCAGCACGAACTCGTCGCCGCCGATGCGGGCGAGTATTGCACCCTCCTGTGCTTCCTCCTCTATCCTGCGGGCGATCTGAACGAGCAGGTCGTCACCAATCTTGTGGCCATATGTATCGTTGACGGATTTGAACCCATCCAGATCGATCAGCATCGTTGCAAAGGGACCGCCGGCATTCCCGAGCTGGTCGACAATGTTTTCCAGCCCCCGCCTGTTGAGAAGGCCCGTCAGGGGATCCTCCCTGGACTTCCGCTTCATTTCCGCGGCGATCTGCTCCGCCTCGTGTTTGAGGCGGCTTACCTCGCGGAAGCGGGCTTGCCCGACAAACGAGCTTCTAGCCAATCCGCCGAGGAAAAGCAGGACCGCAAAAGCCAGGATGTAGTCTTCAAAGCCCCCCTTCGCCACGAGGCACCCCGCCGTGATCAAGAGCGGCGGTGTGATGAAGTTGATCGGTGCTGCGGCATACGAAGTGCCATATGTGACCGCACCAGCGGAGATTCCGGCAAGGATGATCAGATGAAGTGGTGCTTGAGGAACCGTATATCCAGCTGTGAGGACGGCAAGAAGGGACCAGGCAAAGCCGGATAGAAGAGCGAGAATGCCATAGAGACGAAGCCGCCGTGAAACACCCTCCAGATCGTCCTCGTGCTTTCCTGCCCAGGGTGCTGGCCGAAGGGCGAGGGCGAGGCGGGCACCGTTTATCGCATTGACCACCAGGAACCAGATCGCGGCTGCAAAGCCGCTACCGGAAAGCGCCTGAACAGCCAAAATCAGCCCCGACAACACGGTGCTTATCGGCATGGACACGAAGAGGCCATGCCTCAGGTCAGCAAGCTGATCCTTGAGAATTCTGCCTTCCAGCGCGTCCTCTATCTCAAAGGCCATGGTTGGGTCAGCTTGCCTCGCACACTCATTGCGTCAAGAGACCTAGGCTAGGCACGCTGAAGGACAGGTTAATGGTTTCAACGGTTTATTGGCATTTTGGATCGCACGCTGTCCGCATTGTAAGGCTGAGCGGATGATCTGATTCTACTGCGGTCGATCGGCCTGCTCTCGCTTTCAAAGCCGCAAATCTCAAAAGTATTCAAAAGCCCCCAGCCGAACACGGGATCCTTACCCCGCTCGCCCAGGTCTTCGGCTGAGGCGGCAAGTCGCTGCTCCACCTCTTGGTGCGTAAGGGTGGGGGTTTTGGTCTTCACTATAGCGGCCGCGGCAGAAACGAAGGGGGCAGCAAAAGAGGTTCCCGTCTTGGGCCGCGCGCCGCGGATGGAGGCCGCGGTCCAGACATCGACACCGGGGGAAGCGATGTCGACGTGTTTGCCTTGGATGGCGCGCCGGTAGGGACGTTTGTGGCGATCGACGGCCGTTACCGCGATCACTTCCGGATAGGCAGCGGGATAGACGGGCTCAGCGCGCGGGCCATCATTGCCCACGGCCGCGACGAAGACGACCTTGTTCTCTGCAATGGCCGATTCAATGGAATGGCGCAGCAGGTCATTCGCATCGCCCGCAAGGCTCATGTTGACGACGGACACATCTTTCGCAAGCAGATGGTCGATCCCCATGACGAGATCGAAGACCTCGGCGCGGTCGCTTCCGCTGCTTGCCTGTTTGAATGCGTCCACGGCGAACAGTTCGGCGTTGGACAAAAGCCCGGGCGTTCGGCTTGACCGGGAGCCGACAAGGAGCGCGGCGACCGCGGTGCCATGCTGGCGCCCGGAAGCAGGTTCCTGCTCGTCGCCAATACGCATGACCTCGATCGCGCTTTCGGCAAAGGTTTCATGGTCCGGATTAATTCCGGTGTCGATCATGCCGATGCGTACAGGCGTTTCGCAGGCGTTGCGCGCTTTGACGTTGCGGACAGGCCAGTTCACCAGGAGAGGCGCCCAGCAGAGCCCATCGGGACAGGTGCGTGCTTGCTCGTCAGCTTGTCCGGGGCGGTAGTAATGATTGAAATCGGCTTGGCCGGTCGGGTCGAGCACGCGCACCTCTTCTCGCGCCGCTTCCAGATCCGTACCCGCAGGTACCTCAAGCTTCACAATGGATTGGCCGATTGAAGGAAGGGCACTTTGCTCCAGAACTACATAGCCATCGGCCTCCAGCTGGGCCAGGTTCTCGTCCGAAAGACCCATCGCGACGATCTGGCGTTCCGCATAGCGTGGTTGCGGGGGCGGGGGCGCTGTGCGGCGGGGACGGGCGGCCGGGCGGTTGCGAAAGGGACGCACCAACTCGCGAAAAATGCGTGGCGGGCTCGGCGCGCGAAAGACAGGTGATGAGCTACTGCCGCCATATCCTCGGCTCCCACCGCCACTGTCATCATCATCGTCACCATCGTCGTCGCCATCATCATCGTCGTCAGCGAGTGCCGGCGTGATGAGTTGAAAAGGTCCCGGATCAGGCAGCGCGAAAGAGCCCAACACCGAGAGAAACAGCAGGAAAGTCAACGCTTTCCGTGACCGCTCAAAGAATAGTCCGCTCATCGTCTCTTCCACCGTTGCCGCCACGGCTTTTCTTCCATCTTCGATGGAGTTCTACAAACCTGCACTGGAAACGGGCGAAGAGCTATTCTATTCCTCGGTCGGCTATTATTTTTCAGCATCGACTGGATTGGGAGGCCGATGACGGCAGGCGAGCAAGACATCGGCGTTCAGCTGATCGCCCTGCTGCCGAACATGCGGCGGTTTGCACTATCGCTTACGCGCATTCCCGACCTGGCCGACGACCTAGTCCAGCAGGCTTGCGAGCGGGCACTCGCGAACGCGGCAAGCTTTCAGGCTGGCACGCGATTTGATGCTTGGATATTCCGCATTATACGCAATCTGTGGATCGACCGCCTGCGGCGCGAGAAGACTGCTGGCCCGACCGACGACATTGAAGAGCGCGTCGACATCGTCGGTGAGGATGGCGATAGCACGACCGAAGCGCGGCTGACGCTCGCTACGGTAAGCGGGGCCATCGAACGTTTGCCGGACGAGCAGCGGGAGGTGATCATGCTGGTCTGCGTGGAGGATCTGTCCTATCGCGAAACCGCCGGAGTGCTCGGCGTCCCGATCGGAACGGTTATGAGCCGGCTTGCGCGCGGACGGAAAAGATTGGCGGAACTCACAGGAATAAATGCCAGCTCTGACCGTTCTCCCGAGCAAAGGGATTAATGGTGATGACGAAACCCGCGTTCGACGACGAGACATTGATGGCCTTCGCCGATGGCGAACTCGACGAGGCCACTGCCGCGGCCGTCGAGGATGCTGTCAATCACGACGATGAGTTGATGGCGCGGGTTGCCATGTTCATGGAGACCCGGGCACGCGCGAAGGCAGAGATGGCGTCTTTGCTCGACCAGCCGGTTCCGCACAAGCTGGAACAGGACGTGCGGGCGATGGTCGAAGAGTCCCGTAAGGCTTCAGCAAACGATGCCGAAGCTGAGCCCGGCCAGGTGGTGCAGCTTGGCAGCGTGCGGAAAAACCACTCCGCCCGGCGCGCCGAGACTTGGACACTGCCGCTCGCAGCCTCACTGGTCGCTGCGATCGCAGCCGGGATTGTCGGCTATCAGCTCGGCAGTGCGGGTGATCCCGAAGAGGCCCGCGTGGCGGGCGTGACCGACCCGGCCGTTCAGAAAGCCTTGCAAACACTGGCTTCCGGCGAGGAACGCCAGCTTGCCGGAGAAGAGCGGCGGATCCGCATTGTTTCTTCCTTCAGGGATCAGGATGGCACCTTCTGCCGCGAATATGAAATCGATCCGGCCCAAGGTTCATCGCTGGTGGCCGTCTCCTGCCACGAAGCCAGCGAGTGGATAACAAAAATTGCTGTTACGGCACCACTTGGCGAGGATGGATACGCGCCTGCGTCCTCGATGGAAGCCCTCGAAGCCTATCTGTCGGCGATCAATGCCGGGCCTGCTCTGTCGGAAGAGGAAGAGGCGCAAGCGCTCGCTGATCTGCGCTGAGATCGGCAAGGCAGCGCTTTCAGTTTGCCAACTGCACCAACTGCTTTGCCCATAGTGCCCGGATCAGATTTTCCACATCGGTAGCAATCTGCCCAGGTTCGATATCGGGATAGGCTGCGCTGACCGCATCTGTGATTTCGCGCAGCGAGGCGGCTTCCTCCAGAAACTTCCAGATTGCCGCGCCCACCTGATCCAGGGCGAAAATCCCACCGTTCTCCCCATCGACAAGAAAGATCAAGCCTTCAGCCTCCCGCAGAATTATGCCTTCGCTGTGCCGGATGGCGCAGTTGGCCAAGCGGAAGGGATCGGGTTGTCTGGCTTCGAGGCGCTCCGTTTCGCTGAGCGCTGGCTCGGCATGTTTCAGTCCCGACCACAGCGTGCGGCTTGCCACGGTTCCTGGAAAATGGCGGCGGAGCAGCGAAACGGCATCCGCGAGATCGCGATAGCGCAGCAGAAAGGCGGGGTTATCGTCGGTCAGCCGGTCGATGCGGTCCAGAATTGTCCCTGGGGGTGCGGCGGTACCGAAATTCTGCAGGAGCAGCATGCGCATCGCGCTTGCCTTGCTTACGGAAAAGAGCTGGCGCTTGGCATGTTCGGCGCCGCGTTCGAGAAAGATAAAGGCGCCCAGCTCGCGGCGTGCGCCGAGCGGGGCGCGGCTCGAAGAAGGCAGTCGGATGTAGCGGTAGTAGCCGTCATCCGCGCCAGCCAAGCGCCAGGCCGAAAAGCCAAAGCGCAGGCCCAGAGAAGGAGCGAGCGGCAGTCTCAGCCGCGGTGCGACGCCGGAGGCAATGGCGCGTATCTTCGCGCCTGTGCAGTCGAGCGGGAGGATGTCGTCCGAAACAAGCTTTGCGCCCTGGAACGCCAGCGCCGTGGCAAGCGTGCTTTTGCCCGCGCGGTGCGTATTTGGAAAGACGAGTGTCTGCCCACCCATGGAAACCGCGCCGGCATGGAGGCACAGGCAGTCCGCATCGTTTTCGACCAGACGGTTGAGGAGAATTGCGACCAGGCAGCACGCTGCGCTGACGGCGCTATCCTCGCAAAAAGGCTGGTGGTCTTCCTCCTCGATCCTAAAGCCGCTTCCGCCGCGCACTACACGGATCAACGCTTCGGCGGGTTCCAGTATGCTTTCAAACTGCCATCCGTCCGTGATCGAGAGGAGCACCTCAAACACCTCTTCAGTGGCGTCGAAAAGGAGCGGTCTTTCGATCAGGGCACAGCGTGCAAGCATTTCGGTTCTCCTAAGAACTGGAGGCAGCAGGCAGTTCGCTGCCTCCAGCTCATGCGCGAAGGGTTCAGAGGCGGAACATCCGGCCAATGCTATGCCCGATTTTTCGTAGCCCGCGCCCGACGGGGTCGGCGGAGTGCGCCCGACGGCGTCCGCGTTCGCCTGATCCACCGGATCCACCGGATCCGCCTGACCCGCGCCCGCCACGGCCACTGGAGCCGCCTCGGCTACCTCCGCCAGATCCCCTGCCTCCGCCGGATCCGCCGCCCGAACCACCGCCGGATCCGCCTCCTGAGCCTCCCGAAGCTCGTGCTTGGCTGACCTGCAGCAATACGGGAGCGGAATATGCGGCTGCGGCCAGGAGGCCGATCTGCCTTAGGGCGCGACGGCGTCCGATTGCCCCGTCGTTGTTCGCAAGGGTAGGTGTTGTGTTGTCGTCTTTCATGGAAACCTCCATCGTTCTTCAGTTGAGAGTCCGGCGAAAGACAATGCTGTCTGGCAGGTCCGCATTTGCCGGCCTCGCGAGGAGAACGGGCGGGAAGGCCGCTTATTCCCCTCGTTCGAATTGGGCTGTCGCCGTACTGCCAATGAAGCTGGAAAGAGCCGAAAGACATTGGGTTTTGATTGCGCGGGAATAATGCTGCGCAGCGCACGTTCTCCCTGGGTACCGGCGCAACGCGCATCCACGGGAGACCACCATGGAATTTCTTGATTGCAAACGCATCACCAAAGCCAAGCGGGCGTTTACCACGCGTCGTGTGCCCACCAAGCACATGCAGATTCTGGTTCCTCCTCCTGCTGAGCCGAGGTCGGGAGATTTGGTCCTCGCCAGAATCGACACGCTCGGCCATCACAAGGCGATCGAACTGCCCTCGGGACGCAAGGCGGCACTTGCCCCCGGGGACGAGGTACTTCTCGCCTACGGCAACCGCTATGCACCCGACCAGTTTGAGGCCCTTGTGCCGTCCGATCTCGGTCCCTGCGATATGGTTGCCGCAGGAGGCGTGGCGTCTCGCGCCGCCGGCTGGCACGATAGGATTGCGCTGCCGACTGGAATCGTACCAATCGGTTTGGTCGCTGATGTCGATGGCCAAGTCGTCAACATCGCTGACTTTGCCATAGCGCCCGAACCCACATTGCGCCTGCCGCCGGCTATCATGGTCTTCGGAACGTCAATGAATGCCGGCAAGACGACAACAGCCGCAAGCCTCGTGCGTGGGCTTGCGAGGGCTGGTTTTTCTGTCGGCGCGGCGAAGGTGACCGGCACTGGTGCTGGAAACGATCTTTGGGCAATGTCGGACGCCGGTGCCTGTGCGGCGCTCGATTTCACCGATGCAGGTTTCGTCACGACCTATCTGACACCGGTTGATGCCATCATCCGGGGCGCGGAGCGTTTGTTGCGGTCCCTTGCTGGTTCCGGTGCTGATGTCGCGGTTCTGGAGGTTGCAGACGGGCTATTCCAGCCCGAAACGGCAGCGCTCGCCAAGTCGCTGGAATTCCGGAAGCTTGCCCGCGGTGCACTCTTTGCCGCCGGCGACGCGATGGGAGCCGCTGCCGGATGCGAGCGTTTGCGCTCCCTCGGTTACGACGTGCTCGGGATGAGCGGCCGATTGACACGTTCGCCGCTGGCATGCCGAGAGGCAAGCATCGCCAATGTGCCGGTCTATGGGATCGAAGAGCTCTCGGATCCGACCATTGCGGCGAGCATGGTTCCGGAAAGCCCGATGATATCGCCGGTGAAAGTTATGGGAGGTGCGGTGTGCGCCCACCAAGTCTCCTGATCGGTGGGCGCCTTGGCGCAATGGCGGGGCTCGTCGCCAATGGCTTCAGCCAGGCAGCGGCCTCGCTTGCGCTGGTTTGGGTCGTCGATCTGGTGGCTTCGGGTGGACTGGCGGGTGGTCATGGATGGCTGATCGCCGCTGCCAGCCTCTTTCTCGGCATCACCCTCTTTGTCTTGAGGGTGATGCAGCGCCGACAAGGAGCCAAGCTCGCGCTTGGGTATGTGCGCGAAGTTCGAGGGCAATTGGTGAGGCACCTTCTCGCGTTGCCGCCGTCGGCGAGCCGGACACGGCTTGGCCTCGTGATGACCCGCCTCATCACGGATCTTTCCGCCATCAGGTCCTGGCTCGCTGACGGGATCGCTTCGTTTCTCGTCGCGGGGCCTTCTATTATCCTGATAGCGCTGGGCGGCTTTTGGCTCGCCCCCAGCGTCGCTCCCTACCTGCTGTCCGGCATTCTTCTGTGGCTGGCCATCACTATCCTCACCCTGCCGTTCCTACAGCATGCCATTCGCGAGAGTCGGCGGTGGCGTGGCCGGCTTGCGGGTCATCTCGGGGAGGTGGTTCTTGGCCGGACGAGTTTTGCTCATTTCGGCAGAAGCGGGCCAGTGATGCGCAAGGTCGACCGTGAATCGGACAGGATGAATGCATGGCTCATCCGGCGGGCCAGTTGGTCGGGCGTGGCCCGCGCAGCCAGCGAACTCGTCACCCCGGCCATGATCGCAATTCTCGTGGGCTATGCAGTCGCTGCCGGTCCGGCAATGCCTGTGGCCGATCTGAGCGCGCTTCTCCTTCTTTCCAGCCTGATCGTTGCGTATCTCTCCGATCTTGCGCGCGCTGCCGATTATCGGCTTGCCTATGTCGAGTCCCGGCGTCGGATCGCTTCTATCCTTGCGATGCCAGTCCTTTCCGACCCGGAGATGCCGATGCCTCTGCCGCGCACCTCGGCAGGGCGTCGGCTGTGTATCGAGCACCGCCCGGATGGCGGGTCGCTAGTGGTTCTGAAAGCCACACCAGGCGAACTGGTTTTGCTCTGCGGCGGTACTCGCACAAGCCGCAGCGCCTTTCTCGCCAGTGTCGCCGGCCTGGAAGAGGATGCAGATCTTTCCGTTTTTCTCGACGGCGTTCCTCTGCATCAGGTCTCGCGCCGCGACTGGCGGCGAGCGGTCAGCCTTTTGTCTCCGGCCATTCCGCTTGTTCGCGGAACCGCGATGGAGAATATCGTGATCGGCGCACCCTCGGGCACATCTCAAGAAGAGATCGGTTCCATTGCGAAATCGTGCAGGGTCGATGCTGATGGCGGTTCGGAAAATCCTCAGCTGCATACCAGAGCCTCTCACGCACCAAGCCCCGCGCAAGCGTCCCGTATCCGGGCTGCGCGAGCGATGATCCGTTCAGCATCCGTCCTGCTGATCGACGATGATGAAGTCTGCAACGATCAGGACTTGCTCGACACAATCATAGCCTACGCGAGAGCAGCACAGTCCATCGTCATCGTGTCGTGCCAGAGTGGTGAAACGATCGCCGCCGACAAGGTATGGCTTCTGGACAGAGGTTCCGGTGAGACAGATCAGACGCTGGAATGAGCTATTGAGAGCCGGCATATCATGCCGCCGCTTTGAAAGGCGGTTGATATCGGCGATTGCGGTTTCTTTGACGACGTAGTGGCAGCCGAAAAAGATACCGGTTGCTCAACTGGGGATGGGGCTTTGCGCTGTGCGACGGGAGAGGTCGAAGGCTGTGCCTGCCGCATAGTAGAGAAGGAAGGAGCCGACGACATAGGGCGTGATCACGTCGACCTCTGAGAGCGAGCGGAGAAGCAGCATCACGCTGAGGCCGAACATAAGCCACGCAGCGGGATCATGCCGGTTACCGAGCAATTTGCTGGTGTGGCCAGCGATAATGCCGATCAGCAGGATGACGAGAAGGACCAAGCCGATCGCGCCGACTTCGACGAGCGTCTCGATATAGGTGTTATGGAAGTGGAAGCCGGTGCGTGCGGTGATGTAGAATTCTTCCCAGAGCCGTTCGGCGTCCGGAAAGCCATGGACCCAATAGGCCTGATAGCCGATACCCAACAGCGGGTGTTCGCGCGCGGCGGCCATACCTTCCGACCAGAGATAGGTGCGGCCGGTCAGGGTTGCATCCTTGCCGAAGATGCTAAGAACCGCATCGAACGCACCAAGCTGAAGGGCGGCAAACAAGCCGAGAAGTGCGAGGGCGGTGCCGGCGATGAAGAGCAGCTTGCGCGGTATGGGTGCGAATAGCTGCAGCGTGTTCATGGCGAGGCTGGCGGCAAGCGCAATCGTCACGGTGATGATGGAAGTGGCGGATTGAGAGGCGAGCAGGCAATAGCCTGACAAGGCGCCAACGAAGAGCGCCATGACCACAGTCAGACCGCGCTCGCGCAGCAGGAGGAGAGCCGCGAAGGCCAGATAGATACCGAGTGAGGCGAAGAAGCCGAGCTGGTTCTTCGATGAGAATGCACCGACGAAACTGTAGGTGCCGTCTATCGGGTCGTAATGAAAGCCGCCGAAGGCGAGCGAATAGGCGAGCACCAGCGCAACGCCGGCCAGCCCGCCGAGGGTCAACGTGCGCGGGCTCACGCTGCGCGCCGCGATCAGCGCGCACGCGATGTGGGTCAGGTACTGTACACCTGCCCGGGCGGTCGCGCTTGGCGCTGCCGACCAGAAGGCGGATAGGAGAGCGAAGACGCCGAAGGCGACGATCCAGGGGAGATGCGCATTGCCCCTGAGATAGCGCTGCGGATCGATGAAAGGCAGGGGCAGCCACAGGGCGTAGTAGACGAGGATTGGCACCTGTCCAAAGCGCGTCGAATAAGCAAAGACAAAGAGCGAAACGGCAACCGCGAAGGACCCGTATGCGAAATTCCGCTCGGGGTTGACAAAGAGGGCAACGGGAATCTTCATTTCGCGGTTTTCGTGGAGAGCCGCGGCTGCAGCTACTGGACCGACGGCGGGACGACGTCCACCTTGATCACATCGCCGGGGCGGACTGCCGTGTTCTCGTCGGCGGCAATTTCCTGTGTTTCCTCGTCGACCGAGCGCACGATCCGGTAGCTGACCTCGGCCGAGGCCGTCGCCGTGCTCAAAGCCGCCTCCGGAGCCAGCGAAGCCGCTTCGGTCATCAGTCCGCGATACATCGCAATCTTCAGGTCCAGCGCCTCGATCTCGGCCTCCGTCTCCTGCAGCTGCCGGGCAATCTCCGCCTCGCGTTCGTCGCGGAGCGTGGCCGCATCGCGCTCCGCTCGGCTGATATCCTGCCTGGCCCGCAGTTTGGCGGTTTCCATATCCAGAACCTTGCCTTCCAAGTCTGCAATCGAGCGTTCAGCGCCTAGAATGCGTTGATTGACTACAAGCCCGCGCTCAGCGAGGCCGCCGATCCCCTCGAGCTCCTCGCGCGAAAGCTGGATTTGGCGGTTCTGCGTTGCGATCTTTTTCTCCAGAGATTCGATCTCGCCCGTGAGCAGCTTCTTCAGATCGTCGAGCGCAGAGAGCGAACGCTCCATTTGCTCCTCGCGCGCCTTCATGAAGGCTGTCTCCTTGGCGATCAATCGCTTGCCTTCGGCGCTTCCTGCAAGCTCTTCGGGAGGCTCGATTGCTGTCGCGCCCTCGGCTTCGGCCATCAGCCGGGCGCGGCGCGCAATCAGCCTGTTGTGCTCCGCAGCCAAAACCTCGTGGTTCCCGTGCGCATTGATGTAGTCGCGCTCGACCCGCATGCCCTCATTTTGCGCGCGGCGCAGGCCTCCTGCCACGCTGATCGCCTTCAGCACCGTCAGGCCGGGATCATAGGCGTATTTGCCAGGAGCCTGAACATCGCCGGAAATGAAGAAGGGGCGGAACTCCGCTACCTCGACCGACGCGTCGGGTCGGGTGAGCAGACCGAGCGTCTGTTGCAGTTCGTCGCCGATCGTGGCGGCGAGCTCGGCGGTGGTCTTGCCGGTTGCCGGGAGTTCCCCGATGAAGGGTATCGATATCGATCCGGAAGGACCGACGGTATAGTCACCGCTCACCGACGACCAATCGCGTGCCGAAGCATCGGCACTCTGCCATTCCGCGACCCGGATGTGCAGCTTGTCCATGGGCCCGAGCAAATATTCCTCGGCTCCGGAAACCACCGGAAGCAGAAGTGTCATAATCGCGGCCAGCACGGAGACGAGCCGCGAACGAAAGAGCGGGATGGAGCTCTTCGATGCAGCCTCTCCTGCATACGGACCCATACGATGTAGCATGGCGTCAATAACTCCCGCGCGAGGAAATAACTGCAGGCAAGGTTTTTATGATGATCAGCAGATCGAAAGCGAACGACCAGTTTTCGACATAGTGCTGGTCGAGATCCACACGCTGGCCATAAGAGACATCGTTGCGCCCACTGATCTGCCAGAGCCCCGTCAGCCCGGGGCGCGCCTGCAGATAATAGACTGCCGCGGGGCCGTACATATGGAGCTCGTCCAGCACAACCGGCCGGGGACCGACGAAGCTCATCTCTCCGCGTAGGATATTGAACAGCTGCGGAAGCTCATCGAGGCTCAATTTGCGCAACACCGCGCCAACTTGGGTGATGCGGGGGTCGTCCTGCAGCTTGCGTGTCGCATTCCATTCGGCGCGGGCAGCCGGGCTCCGGCTCAGATGGGCGGCGAGCACCTCGGAGCCGTTTTCGACCATCGTGCGAAACTTCATGCATCTGAAGGTGTTGCCATTCCGGCCGATGCGCGGATGGGCGTAAAGCACGCGCCCGCCGTCGGAGAGCTTAACCAGCAAGGCGAGCATAATGAGTAGCGGGCTTAGGAAGAGGATGGCCATCAAGGCGGCGGCGACATCGAAGCCGCGTTTGAATCCGCCGCCCAGGACGGGTCTTGCTTCGGCGCTGTATCGGATTCCAACAGATAGATCGGCTGACCCTGTCGCATGCTTCATGTGCGTCCCCAGTCAGTGGCGGTGGGTGTGAGGCAAATGCTGCGATGCAGCAAGATAGCCTGCTGTTTATGCAAAGCACACGATGAAAGTTTGGCAGGATGACAAAATCGGAATCATATTATCTAACGTATCGATACATTTCTTGGGCACTTGAACAGGCAGGGCGGATACTGGCGCATTTCGTGTATATATCGGGTCTGTACATTTAGTTATTGTGAAATTTCATATTGAGCTTATGTAATATACTGTAATAATGAGGAGAATGGCGAATCCTTCGCCGGTGCTCACCAGTAGGTTGTTCAGACTAGATCAAGATGTTCAATCGAGTAGGACATCATTGCGTCGGCGGAGGCGGCAGAGCACGGAATCCATCTGACAAAGGGGTTGCGAATCCCGTGCAAAGCACGGCCTCATATTGCCTCACGCCTCTTGGTTCCATATATAAAGTAACGGACGCTTTGTATTCGAGCCCGCGTCGATAATGTGGAACTCATTGGCGGCGTTGACGGCGGCAAGAAGACATGAGCGTTGCTGCGGGAGGATGGCGAGATGATCTGCCTCGGGCGCAAACACGCAAGGCTTAGCCGGGCTTAGACATGTCTTTCCCACTTTTCCTTCGCGGCATGCTCATCGCTCTTACCGCGTTTGCAATCACGACATATATCGTGACGCAATCTGCATGGACGACGTTTCTCTCCACACTGGCATGCGCCGTAATTATCCAGACCGGCTATTTTGCAACTATTTTGATAATGGTCCTGTGGCCGTCTCGCGGCGGAGAGAGCGACGGTGAAGTGCCCGAAGGCGAGAAAACGGCGGCTTCCATGAAGCACGGAAAGCCGGTAGGAAGCCCGGATCAGGTCTCCGGCGTGACGAGGTCGTCGCAACTATAGATAGATAGAGACCCTCACCCAGCGAGTATCGCTCTATTCAATTCTGCTGCTGCAGCATACCTCTGCCGTATTGCAATCCCCCTTTTGTGCGTACACCCTACCTCCACTTTCTGGGAGGAACCGATCCTTTGCGCGTGGTGGCGCCCTATGTGGCGCGGTCACTGTCCAACGTTCGTTATACGAGGTTGACGTGGGTTCATCGGCTCCGGAGATGATGGTGTGCGTGGTCATCGCGGCCAGGAACGCCTCCAATACAATTGCCCGCGCCATCACCTCTGCGTTGCGCGAGACGAAGGTGGGCGAAGTGATCGTTGTCGACGATGCATCCACCGACGATACCGCCGGCGCAGCGCAGCAGTCTGATGACGGAAGCGGCCGTCTGCATGTGCTGCGCCTTTCTCGGAACTGCGGCCCCGCCTTCGCGCGCAATCACGCTGTAGCCAACTCCACGGCGCCTCTGATTGCCATCCTGGACGCGGACGATTTCTTCCTGAAGGGCCGCTTCGAAGCGCTTCTCGATGGTGATGACTGGGACTTTGTCGCGGACAATATAACGTTCATCGACGCCGACGACAGTGAGCCGGACGTGCCGCGTTTCGCGCCGGAGCCATACTTCCTAGATTTGCGAGCGTTCATAGAAGGCAACATTGCCAGGCGCGGTGTGCGTCGTGGTGAGATCGGGTTTTTGAAACCTGTTATGCGCCGTGC
Organism: Chelativorans salis; assembly: GCF_025336525.1. Classification (GTDB taxonomy): domain Bacteria; phylum Pseudomonadota; class Alphaproteobacteria; order Rhizobiales; family Rhizobiaceae; genus Chelativorans; species Chelativorans salis. The sequence goes on along the minus strand of NZ_JAOCZP010000009.1, from coordinate 154,591 downwards.
TTTCCTCGATCGTCATGGTCTGCGCTATGATGAGCGGTTGCGGCTCGGGGAGGATTACGACCTCTATGCGCGCGCGCTGGTGAAAGGCGCTCGTTATAAGGTCGTCCGCGCCTGCGGCTACGGTGCCGTCGTCCGGCCCGATTCACTGAGCGGACAGCACTCCACGGACGATCTGAAGCGACTGTGGGAGGCAGACCAGGCGCTTATCCAGTCGCCTTCCCTGCCGGATTGCGCGAGCAAGCTCGTCAAGCGCCATTCGCGCCACGTGCGTGCTCGTTATGAACTGCGGCGGTTTCTCGACGTCAAGGCTGCGTCGGGACTGACTGCCGCGATGCTGGATGCATGCGCACACCCGATGTCTCTTCCGGGGATTGCCGGCGGGATTTTTGCCGACAAGGCGGAAGGACTTATGCGCAGGCGTAAGGACCGGCGTCGGCAATCGGTTCCGGCCAAAATGCCGCGCTACCTGCTTCGGGGACGTTTGGCGATGCCGGATTGAACGAGATCAACTTGGGCCGCGTGATGTTCCGCGCGGTGGGGAGGGCAATATGAAACGGAGTGCATCACATGACGATTCAATTGCCGCAAAATATATCCAGCGGTCATCCCGACAGCATTACGGATTTCCTTCGCCTGGCAGGTCAGCGCGCCCGCCTTGCATTCGATACCCATTACCAGCCTGATCCTGTCTTCGTGCTCGGTACGGGACGTTCGGGTACCCACTGGGTCGCCTGGATTCTCGAACCGCATGCGGCATTGCACACCCTCATCGAAAAGCCGCCCATCTTTGAATGGGTCACCGAAATGGCCATCGACCCGACAGCGGAGGACCGGCTTCTGCCTTCTCTGCTGCGGCGTTATCGGCTCGAAGCGGCGAGCGCGCGGCCGAAGCGGCTGCTCGATAAAAGCCATCCGAATATCTGGCTGGCCGAGAAGCTGGCCGAAGCCTTTCCTGCCGCTCGCTTCATCGGCGTACTGCGCGACGTTTTCGGAACGGTGGCAAGCAGCCTGCGCCACGAGGGCGTCCGCCACTGGGCAGAAAAGTGGGACGCCTACCCGGTACCGAACCGCTTTCTTGGTGTCAGCGAGGAGAACCGGGAAGCATATGCGCAAATGTCGCTTGCCGGCCGCTGTGCCGTGAGATGGCGTGCGCATTTGCACCGGCTCGACGAACTGGAGGGCGTTCTTGGCGATCGCATGATCCGTATGCGCTACCACGAGCTCCAGACTGAGACGACGCGGGAGCTCGTGCGGCTGCAGGAATTTCTCAAGCTGGATGAGCCGATCCCACATCCCGAGGTCAAGTCTGATTCGCTCAGTCGTTGGAAGAAAGATCTTTCCGAGGAGCAGATTGCCGAGATCCACGCCGTAGTCGGGGAAGATGCCGACAGAAGCTGACGGTCGAACACGCTCTCCGGCCCACCGTGAGGAAACTCCATGGCGTTACTCAGCTTTCGGACCCGAAATCCGCAGCGCGACCGCGACACCGACCGTGGCCGTATAGACAGGCTGCTTCAATTCCTCCGTCAACTACACGCGGAGATCGATGCAGAGCGTAGCGGGCTCGAGGCACGCTACGAAAAGGCGCAGACCTCGGCTGCCTTCGCGCTCGAAGCGTTCGAGAACGGCGGCGGTGAGGAGCTGGCTTCAAAAGCCGACAATCTGACAGTGACGATGCAGCGCTACCACGCGCGCGTTGCCGCGCTCGAAAAGCAGATTGCATTCGTGGAAGGCGCCGAGATGGAAGCGAGAGCATTTCATGACGCGCTTTCGGGCGTCGATCCGGAAAAGCGGGAAGGAGGTACTGGTTCCACCTCATCAGGAAATGTTGCTCAGCCTGCACATGATTGATCGGCAAGTGGCCCGACAAGCCGCTCTTGCCTCATTGTGATCGAAATATCAGCCACCCTGCGGCCGGACCGAGACGAGCGCAACCGCAACTGCGAGCGTGGCCGTATCGACGGGAGAACGTGAAAGAATGGACAATTCGCCTATTCACCTAACTCGCCTGCCGCTCGCGCTTCTATGTGCTTTCGGGACCGCCGGATCTTTGCAGGCGCAGGAAGGCGGAACCTCCTTCGTGGAGGATTTCGAAAGCATGGATAGCGCCCGCTGGTATGTGGCGGACGGCTGGGCCAACGGTGAGCACCAGAACTGCACTTGGTCGAAGGATCAGGTTGAGGTCTCCGGTGGCACGCTGAGGCTCGACTTTACCAAGCGCGAGACCGGTGACCGCGCCTACGCCTGTGGCGAGATACAGACCAAAAAGCGCTTCGGTTACGGCACCTATGAAGCCCGTATCAAGGCGGCCGCCGGCTCCGGCATGAACACCGCCTTCTTCACTTATATCGGCCCGGTACACGACCAGCCCTGGGATGAAATCGACTTCGAGTTCCTGGGCAAGGATCCCTCTAAGGTACAGCTCAACCAATATATTTCGGGCAAGGGCGGAAATGAGAAGTTCGTGCCTGTCCCCGGCGGTGCGAACGAGGATTTTAACGACTACGCATTCGTCTGGGAGGAGGGCCGAATTCGCTGGTTCATCAACGGCGAGCTCGTTCACGAGGTGAGCGATCCTGTCCTCGTCCCGACCCACGCGTCAAAGATCTATCTGAGCCTTTGGGCAAGCGACAACATGTCGTCCTGGCTGGGCTCTTTCGAGCCGCCGGAAGGCACCCTGTCTGCATATTTCGAGCGCGTCGCCTTCACGGCGGCGGGTGATGATTGTCAGTTTCCGGAGTCGGTCGTATGTGCGCTGGATTGATATCTCGGTCGGGTACCGCCACCGCAATAGCGGACTGGATTGCTGCGGTGCAGGATGAAATGTTGCGCTGCACTATCATCTTCGATAACGTTTGAGTGGGGGGCAGATCGCGGTGATTTTGCCCATGTTGCGCGTCCTCTATCTCGTGCACGACCTGTCGGACCCTGCGACAGCGCGGCGCGTGGCCATGTTGCAGGCGGGTGGCGCCGAAGTGGTGCTCGCCGGCTTCCGCCGCAGCCGCGAGTCCATCCCCGAAATCGGAGGCGTCAGGCCGGTTGATCTCGGTATGACGCATGACGGCAGGTTCGCTCAACGGTTGGCCGCGATTGCCCGCGCAAAACTGGCACTCGGGACAAAGTTCAAGCATATCCGCAAGCCCGACGTGATTGTCGCGCGCAATCTGGAGATGCTGGCTCTCGCCAGACGGCTGCGCACACAATTCGGGAGTGATGTCCCGATAGTCTACGAATGCCTCGACATCCACCGCCTGCTGCTCAGGCAGGATGCGGCCGGTCGCGCCATGCGCATGGCCGAGCGGCGGCTTGGCCGCGCTGCGGCGCTTCTCATCACCAGCTCGCCGGCCTTTCTGCGCGAGTATTTCGAGCCGCGCGGGCAGGTCGATGCGCCGGTCCTGCTCCTTGAAAACAAGGTTCTGGAACTCAGCGACATGCAGCCCGCATCGGTGCCGAATGTGCCGCCGCTTGGTGAGCCGTGGAAGATCGGCTGGTTTGGCGCTCTGCGATGCCGGCGCTCGCTCGAGCTTTTGTCAGCCTTCACGCGGCGCATGCAAGGGCGATTTGAGGTCATCCTGCGCGGCCGTCCCGCATATTCGGAGTTCCATGATTTCGAAACGACGGTCGCCGCCGAGCCTTATATGCGTTTCGAGGGGCCGTACCGCAATCCTGACGATCTCGCCGCGATCTACGGCGCCGTGCACTTCGCCTGGACCATCGACTTCTTCGAGGCCGGGCTGAACTCGAAATGGCTGTTGCCGAACCGGCTCTATGAGGGCTGCCGCCACGGCGCGGTGCCGATTGCCATGGAGGGCACGGAGACCGGCCGGTTTCTCACACAACAGGGGATTGGCCTTTCGCTTTTGGAACCATCCGCCGATGCGCTTGCGGTCTTGCTCGGCTCCATGGACGCAACGTCGTTCGCCGAGCACCGTGCGCGTCTATCGGCAAAACCTACTGAAACCTGGATCTGCGGCCTTGGGGATTGCCGTGCGCTGGTAGCGCGGCTTGCGGGACTTAAGCGGGCGAGGGCTGCGGATGCGTTGTTGGAGGCGGCAGCATGAATTGTGAAGCACCCGTAATTGCAGGCAAAGCCGAGCCCGTTGCGCGGCTGCGTGCCATGGTGGTGATACCGTGTCTCAACGAGGTGGCGTATATAGGGCGCCTGCTTCAGGGACTGGAGGCAGCGGCTGCCCGACAGGGAATGCGGGTCGTCGTCGCCGATGGCGGCAGCACTGACGGCACTCTCGAAATCCTTGCCCGCATCGCCGAGACAAACCCGCGCGTGGTCGTTCTTCACAATGAGCGGAAGCGTCAGGGGGCGGCAATCAACCTAGCCGTTGAGGAACTTGGTGACGAGGTCGATTGCCTGATCCGTATCGATGCCCATGCGGACTACCCGGACGATTTCTGTGATCGCCTGATCGCAGAGGCCGAGACGACGGGCGCAGATTCTGTCGTGGTCGCGATGGTCACCGAGGGGCGCAGCCTGTTCCAGCGGGCAGCGGCTATCGCACAGAACTCCAGGCTCGGAAATGGCGGATCGAAACACCGTCAAGGCGCGAAGGGGCAGTGGGTGGACCATGGGCACCACGCTCTCATGCGTATTGAGCCTTTCCGCGCCGTGGGCGGCTATGACGAGACCTTCGGCTATAACGAGGATGCAGAGCTGGATCATCGCCTGCGCGCGTCCGGATACCGCATCTGGCTGACCGACAAGACCAGGATGACCTACTATCCGCGCGACACCGTTGCCGGCCTTTTCCGCCAATATCTCAACTATGGGCAGGGCCGCGCCCGCAACATCCTCAAACACAGTGCGATGCCGAAGTTGCGGCAGCTTCTGCCGGCGATGGTTCTGCCGCTCGCCGCGGGCGCGCTGCTCGCTCTGTTTCGCTGGTGGGCGGCCGTGCCGCTCTCTCTATGGGTTATCATCTGCCTTGCATACGGCGTGGCGCTGGGCATCGGACAGCGCGATCCGCGCGCACTGCTTGCGAGCATCGCCGTCATGATCATGCATTTTGCATGGTCAGTCGGCTTCTGGCTGCAGGTGCTCAATTCCCGCAGACGAGGGAAGCGGACGACATGAGCACCGCATCTGCTATGGCGCCCCCGCCGCTGCTGATTGACATCTGCATCTGCACGTTCCGCAGAGATGTGCTCGCTGACGCGCTGGCCTCCGTTGCAAAGCTCGACGTACCGCATCGTGCCCGGCTGCGGGTGATCGTGGCGGATAATGATGTGAAGCCGAGCGCTCGGGCCCGCGTCCACACTATGGCCGAGAGCTTTCCGCACGAGCTGCTTTATATCCATGCGCCCGCCCGGAACATCTCCATCGCCCGCAATGCCTGTCTCGAAGCGGGCAGGGGAGATTTTCTGGCTTTCATCGATGACGATGAAACCGTCACGCGTCCCTGGCTAAGGCACCTTCTGGACGTGGCCCTGGCGACCGGCGCCGACGCGGTACTCGGCCCAGTCAGAGCAGTCTACGGTCCCGATGCGCCGGGGTGGATGCGGCATGCCGACAGCCATTCGACATTTCCCGTCTGGGTAAAGGGGGAAATCCGTACGGGCTATACATGCAACGTTCTTTTGAAGGCTTCTTCGCCACTCGTGGAAGGGCGGCGCTTTGTCTTGTCCTTCGGGCGCTCGGGCGGCGAGGATACGGATTTCTTCATGCGGCTTCACGAGGCCGGCGGCAAAATCGCCTATGCACCCAAAGCTTGGGTCGAAGAGGTCGTGCCGGAAAACCGAGCGCGCTTTTCGTGGCTGGCCAAGCGCCGCTTTCGCACCGGCCAAACACACGGGCGGCTCCTGGCCGACAGATCGGCGGCAGGGCAGCGGCTCGCTCATGTCGGGCTTGCAAGCCTGAAAGCCGGATATTGTTTCGCCGTCGCTTCCGCCCTCTGCCCGTTCCCAACCCTGAGGAACCCATCCATCCTGCGCGGCACTATGCATGTCGGGGTAACAGCCGGCCTGCTTGGTCTGCGCGAAATTCACCAATATGGCAGAGTCTCTCCGGCGGCGGAGCATGGCAATGCAGCCTGACGTCAGCATCATTATCGCCGCCTTCAATGCCGAGGCGACACTTGTCGGCGCGATCCGCAGTGCGCTCGGTCAGCGCGAGATCGCCGTTGAGGTTCTCGTCGTCAACGATGCTTCCGATGACCGGACGGCGGAAGTCGTCCGTACGTTTCCCGATACATCGGTAAAGCTCATCGACCTTGCCGAGAATCGCGGTCCGGGAGGCGCGCGCAATGCCGGCCTGGAGCAGGCGCAGGGGCGTTGGATCGCCGTGCTCGACTCCGACGACACAATGCAGCCGGATAGGCTTGTTCGGATGATCGAGCGGGCGAAGCGGGATAGCTCGCAGGTGGTCGTCGACAATCTTTTCGTGGCGGAGCAAGACCAAGCGCGCCACGAGATGATGTTTTCTCCGCAGGATCTCGCGAAGCTCGGGCAACTCACACTCCCCGATTTCATCCGCTCGAATCGCATTTTCAAAACGAAGTACAATTTCGGCTACACAAAGCCGGTCTTCCAGCGCGCGTTCCTTGAAGCCCACGGCCTTCGCTATGACGAAAACCTGCGCATCGGCGAAGACTATCTCTTCCTGGCGGCAGCCCTTGCCAAGGGCGCACGCTGCGCGGTCGAGCCGCAGGCCGGCTATGTCTACAATGTGCGCGGCGGGTCGATCTCTCGCGTTCTCGAAATACGGCATATAGAGGCGATGCTGGCTGCCGATGCCGGCTTCGAGCGCGCGTACGATCTGGACCCTGCAGCACAGCAGGCGCTGCGAGAACGCAGTCGGAGCCTTCGCCAAGCAGCGTCCTTTCTGTCTGTCGTTCATCACCTGAAGGAAAAGGCGCTCCTGAAGGCGGTCCGGACCGCGGTTCGCGATCCCGCGGCGCTGCGCCATTTGCGCATGCCCATTGGCGTCAGGCTGCGCCGCATGGCAACGCAGTTAAGCTGGGGGACTTCGCAAGGGCACGGGGAAGTACAATCGTGAACGGAGAAAAAGGCCAATGCGGAAGGTAAGAAAAGCAGTGATCCCCGTGGCGGGGCTTGGCACGCGGTTCCTGCCGGCGACCAAATCCGTACCAAAGGAGATGCTCACGGTCGTCGACCGGCCGGTCGTCCAATATGCGGTCGACGAGGCACTGGAGGCGGGCATCGAGCACATCGTCTTCGTGACCGGGCGCAACAAGACCGCGATCGACGACTATTTCGACATTCAGCCTGAACTCAGCGAGACGCTGAAGAGGGGAGGAAAATCGAAGCAGCTTGCCGAGCTGGATGAGCTGCAGCTTCCTGCCGGCGCGGTAAGTTTCACGCGGCAGCAATCGCCCGATGGGCTGGGGCATGCCGTCTGGTGTGCACGCGACCTGGTCGGTGACGAGCCCTTCGCCGTCCTTTTGCCCGACATGGTCTCCTATGGTGTGCGGGGATGCCTCGCCGGCGCGATGGAGCTTTACGCCGAGACCGGCGGCAATGTGATCGCCGTCGAGGAGTGCGACCCTGCTCAGACCCATAAATTCGGCATAGTCGGCAAGGGAAAGCCCATCGGAACAGGGTTCGAAGTCACCGAAATGGTGGAAAAGCCGGACCCGTCGGTCGCGCCCTCGAACAGCTACATCAACGGCCGTTACATCCTTCAGCCGGACATTTTCGAGCTCCTAAGCAACCAGAAGCGCGGCGCAGGCAACGAAATCCAGCTGACCGATGCGATGCATCGTCTCATGGAGATGCAGAAATTCTACGCAGCACCGTTCAAGGGCCGGATGTTCGATTGCGGATCGAAGGATGGCTTCATCCAAGCGAACGTGGCTTTCGCACTCGCTCGCGCGGACATTCGCGATCTCGTGCTCGAGCCGATCGCGGAAATGGTATCGGCGCAGGAACTCCGCAGCGACGCGGCGTGAAGATCGCGCGTTGACGGGCGGCGAATTGCCGAAGCAGCGCAATGCGGGTGATTGATGCATCAAAGAAGTCAGCAATTGGACAGCAGCCTTTTCCAGAGCGATGAGCAGAAAGAGAATTTCATCGATCTGGACGTCCTGTTTGCCGCCCTGCGGCGGCGCGCCTGGCTGATCGCACTCATCGCTGCGCTGGGCTTGGCGCTCGGTGTTGCTTATCTGCTCGTTACGCCGCCCGTCTATACCGCTGTCACCCGCATCCTGATCGATGAGGAGCTGGCGAAATTCACGCAGGAGGAACCGTCTGTAGCCAGCAGCATGCGGAACGATTCCATGATCCTGAGTGAAGTGGAAATCCTAAGATCGGCACGGCTCGCCCGCACTGTCGTTCTCGCCGAGGGGCTGCACGAGAATGAGGTCTTCCTCAATCCGCCGCAGCCTCCTGTGGCGTGGCTGAAGTCGAGGGTCAAGGCGGCGCTGCGCATATTTGCGTCACCAAGGCCCGAGTTGACGGGGGCAGCGGCAGAGGAGGCGGCCATCGGCAAGGCTGCCGCGCTTCTTCAGCAATATATGTCGGCCGAACGGGCGGGGCGCAGTTTCGTTCTCGAAGTGTCTGTCAAGGCCTATGATCCGAAACTGGCCGGGTCGATCGCGCGTGCGTATGCCGATGCCTATCTTTCCGATCAGCTCGAAGCCAATTTCGATGCCACTCAGCGCGCCATGGTGTGGCTGCAGAGCCGGCTCGACGAGTTGCGGCAAAGCTCGCAGGCCGCCGCCCTCGAGGTCGAGGAATTCCGGGCCGAGAACGGACTGACCGCCGCCAGCGGCGAACTGATCTCCGAACAGCAGCTGTCGGACCTGAACAGCCAGTTGATTCTGGCGCGGGCCGAGACGGCGAATGCGCGCGCGCGCTACGAGCAATACAAGTCCATCATCGATAGCGGTCCCGAGAATGCCGTGCGCAATGCCACCATCCCTCCGGACCAGCCGAACAGCGCTCTCATCAACGAACTGAAATCCCGCTATCTGACGATCAGCAGCCGTGCTGAGGACGTCGAAGGGCGATTTGGGGAGGATCACCCGCAGCTCGTCAACCTGCGCCGCGAAAGAGCCGAGCTCGAGCGGCAGATATTCAGCGAACTCCAGCAGCTCACCGAGTCCTATCGTAACGAGTACAACGTGGCTCTTGCCCGCGAGGAATCGTTGGGCGGCAATGTCGGAACAATGGCCGATGAAAGCTCGCAGACGGGCAGGGCCATGGTCAGGTTGCGCGAACTCGAGCAGAGATCGACGACCCTCGCCAATCTTTATCAGACCTATCTGGCACGCTTCGAAGAAGCCTCGCAACAGCGTTCGCTGCCGATTGCCAAGGCGCGTGTGATCTCGGAAGCCGAAGACCCCGTCGGGCCTTCGAGCCCGAGTAGGACGATGGTGCTCGCCATGTCGCTCGTCCTGGGTCTTTTCGCCGGTGGCGGTATGGCGGTGCTGCAGGAATTCCGGGAGCGCTTCTTCCGCACCGGTGAAGATGTCAAGGACGCGCTCGGCCTCAAGTTTCTCGGTTATCTGCCACGTCTCCAAGGGGCGGCTCGGAGAGGGAAAAAAGACCGAGCGAGCAAGCCGGAGAGCGACAAGGCGGTCACGATGTCACCTGGCATTCTGCGCGCCACCAAGGACGCGCCGGGATCATCCTTCGCCGAGACCATGCGCAACGCGCGGCTTTCGGCCGATCTTCTGCTGCAGGGCACAAGTTGCAAGGTGATCGGCTTCGTTTCGGTTCTTCCCAACGAGGGCAAGACGACGGCGGCGGCAAATTTCGCCAGCCTCGCGGCTGCCAGTGGGGCCAAGACGTTGCTGATCGATGGCGACCTGCGCCACCGCGGCCTGAGCCGAGGCCTTTCGGGAACACCCGGCGGAGGGCTTGCCGAAGCAGTCATGGGCGAGAAGCACTGGCCGAGTTACGTGCGTATAGACCGCAGCATGCAGCTCGCCATTCTACCCGCCAACGGCAGGCACTTCGCACACACGAGCGAGCTGCTTTCGAGCCCCGGCATGCACCGGCTCATCGAGGAAGCGCGGCGTATGTTTGCCTATATCGTCATCGACCTGCCGCCACTCGGGCCGGTGATCGACGCCAAGGCATTCGAGCCGATGGCCGATGGCTTCATCATCGTGGCCGAATGGGGCGCCACGCCGCGCGCCCTGCTGCGTTCCACGCTCCAGTCGGAGCGCCCGATTGCTTCGAAGGCGATCGGCGTCATCCTCAACAAGGCCGATATGAAGAAACTCTCGCGCTATGCCGCACCGGGCGGGGCGGAAGGCTACATGGGCCGCTACACCGCCTACTACGGTGACCGTTTCGAATGAGGAGACATCTTGGATGCGCGGCTTTGCAGGAAGCGTCCCTTGCCCCGCCAAATGCGCAAGGCCGTCAGCGGCCCTCCGAGGTAGGCGCCGGTATCGATATCGCACCGCCTGCCCTCGAGGCGAGGCTCCGAGACCGGGGTATGCCCGTGCACCACAATTCGCTCGAGCAGATGCGAGCGCTCGTAGAAGGCCGAGCGGATGGAGACGAGCTGGTCATCCGATTGGCGGTCGAGCGGAACCTCAGGACGAAAGCCGGCGTGTACAAAGATGAGCCGCGGCGTCTCGACCAACACCGGCAGAGACCGGAGGAAGGCGATATGCGAGCGCGGTATTGCCTTGCGGATGACCGTATCGATCTCGCTTGGCTGCCGGTAGACGTGCGCCAGGCGGTCATGATCGATCCCGTAAGACAGGAGCGTGGCGTCAGCGCCGAGTTCCAACCACTGCGAAAGCGCGCAGCGCCCTTTAAGGTAAGCGAGCATGAGCAGTTCATGGTTGCCCGCAAGGCAGATGCGATCGAAGCCTTCCGGCGGCGGCCCCTCCAGATGGTCGAGCACTTGCGAGGATGCAGGTCCCCGGTCGATATAATCGCCCAGCATGATGATCATTTTTTTTCCTGGCAGCGTTTGCGCGTCCGCAATGATCTTTTCCTCCAGGTCCACAAGCTGCTCCAGGCAGCCATGCACGTCGCCGATGGCATAAATCGCCGTATCCGACTCGTTCAGCCGCAGCCTCGCACGCCGCTCTGGCGCCATACGGCTACTCAGCTTGAAAAAGCCGGCAAGTTTGCTCATCGGCATCCTCATACGGTCGGTTATGGCAGGCACCCCTTCGCGGAACCAGGTTTCTTCTTATCCCAAGCACGCCGGATGGGCGACCAGTCAGAGGTTTCAGCGTTTGACCGCATCGGGCGGCTGCAGGCGTTAAGAGAGGTTGCGGCCGGGCTCGAAAGCGTCATGGGTGTGATGATGGCATTGAAGACGCCTGCGTGTGCGCAATCAGGTGCGACATCTCACAGGAGACGTGGATGAAGCTCACCTACTTCCAGTGCAAGATTCTGAATTTCGGCGACGATCTCAACGCATATGTCTGGCCGCGCCTCCTGGAGGAAGGGTTCTTCGACGAGGATGAGCGCGAGCTTTTCATAGGCATCGGTTCGATCCTCTACGACAGCTATCCACGAGAGGCCCTAAAGATCGTCGTCGGCTCCGGCTATGGCGGCTATACCGGCCCACCCAATGTGCATGACGGCTCTTGGGAACTCGCTTTCGTGCGCGGTCCACGTACGGCGGATATTCTGAAGATACCACGCGAGAAAGTCATCACCGACGGCGCGGTGCTTTTGCGGGCGGTGGAGCTTCCACAGCCGGCGCCGGAAACGCCCGTTATTTTCATTCCGCATTTCCAGAGTCTCGACCGGGGCAATTGGCAGGAAACTTGCGCGCTTGCCGGAATCCGCTTTGTCGATCCGTCGAGCAATGTGGAGACAGTGCTCAGCGAGATACAGGGCGCGCGCCTGGTCATCACCGAATCCATGCACGGCGCGATCGTGGCCGATGCCCTGCGAACGCCGTGGGTAGCGGTCACACCCATTGCAAAAATACACCGCTTCAAGTGGACCGACTGGGCCGAGTCGCTGGAAATCCCACTCAGGGCGCATGCACTCTTTCCCTCCACGACGCGCGAGGCCTGGTCGGCGCTCTCGGGCGGTCAGGGAGCGGGCCGCAGGAGCCGCAGCTTCGACCGCTCGGTTGTGGCGCGGCCTTTCAACCTTGCCCTAAAGCATGCCGCCGCCCGCAGCCTGCAGCGGCTTGCAGAACAGGAGCCGCAATTGAGCGCCGATACGACGATCGCACGCGCGACTGAACGCGCGGTCGCCGCCGTGGAGGCGGTCAGGCTTCGGCATCTCAAATCCGAAAATCTGATGCCGGATGGAGCTCATTCGCCTGGAGCGGCCTAACCGGTCTTCTCGAAGTCCTGAGTTCGCAAGCGTCTGCGATGAGCGAGTCGTGCAAAGACTGTCAGTGCGTTTCTTCGGATGGCGGGTTCACCCCGACACGATGCTGGTACACGAGATGACCGCCTTTCCATCCAGTGTACAGCAGAATCAGTACGACCGCGGTTGAGATCAAAAGCCCCCACGGCAGAACTGCCTCGGCGCCGCCGCCAAGGCGCAAGAGAAAGTTTATGAGGACAAGGAAGACCGCCGTCAGATTGCCGATCATATGTTGCCACGCGGCAGTTATAGCTCTCACTTCGCCATTCGCCAGGAAATCGGTAAAGCCGGCCAAGGCAGCGAGCAGCGCAGTCGCTATACCGGCACCGAGGAGCCACGTCGCGGCGGTCGCCCAACCGGTGCCGCCGGTGAACCAGAACATTACGTCGCACACAAAGACAGACCAGAAAGGCTATAGGAAACGGAATGAGCATGGGATGGATCGGATGCCCACCGATCTGTGCGGTCGCCCGGGGATACGAGTGGCCCATGGTTGTTCCTCCTTCGGATTATCCATGGAAACGCGAGCATGACCTTCACGTTCCAGTGGGTGACCCGATAGCATGACTGCTCAAAGCGAGGTGTAACCTCCCTCTATCATGATCAGCGCACCGTTGATCAGGTCGGAAGCCGGGGAGGACAGGTAGAGGGCACAGTCAGCGATCTCGACCGGTTCGCCGAATCTTCCGGCTGGCGTCCTGGCGAGCATCGGGCCGCTCTTTTCCGGAGGGCTCCACACGCGCCGTCCCATGGGCGTCATGACTACGGTCGGGCATATGGCGTTGATCTGGATGTTGTGGCGCGCCCATTCGGCGGTCATCGACTTTGTCAGCGCGTTGAGTGCCGCCTTCGAACTGGCGTAGGCAGCATGATCCTCCAGCGCAACGACGCCCGTCTGCGAGGAGACGTTGACGATCTTACCTCGGCGCTGGGCAATCATGGCAGGCGCGACAGTGCGCGCGATGAGGAAAGGCGCGCGCAGGTTCACATTCATCGTCGTGTTCCAATCCTCGACGGAGAGATCGAAGATCGGAGCGACATGCGCGACGCCGGCGCAGTTGACGAGGATGTCGATCGTGCCGAAGTGATCAAGCGCCGCTTGCGCCGCCGAAACTGGTCCCTCGGTGTCGGCAAGGTCGGCTTCGATACAGAAGAGGTCACGGCCGGCGGAAGCGGCATCTTCTTCAAGCGCAGCCAGTCCGGCACGATCGCGCCCGACCGCGGCGACATCGGCACCGGCATCGAGAAAGACACGCGCAACCTCCGCACCGATACCCTTGCTCGCGCCCGTCACGAGAGCATGCTTGCCGGCGATGGAAAAACGTTCGTGCCATTCGTTCATCTGCGCAGAAGCCTCCGGCATGAAACCAAGGTAGACGGGCGGTACGTCATTCAAGGTTTGTGTGCCGTGCCCGCATGGTCTCGGCACTCTCGCCCAGCCGCTCCCTGAGCGCCATGATCAGGAGCTCGAAGGCAAGATACTGGACGCCTTCGAAGAGGCTTCCCATGGGCAGGATCGAGATTGCTGCCTCCCTGCCCGTGTCGTCGGCCATCGTCTGCGCAGGCAGGACCAGAACAGCATCGCAGAGGCGGGCACTCTCGCCGTCGGCCTGTGCGGTGATGCACAGGGTCTTTGCGCCGGCCGCACGCGCAGTTGCCACGAGCGCTGAGACCGTCGAGAAATAGCCGGGCCCGGCGCTGACGATCAGGAGATCGCCTTCGCCCAGCCGGGGTGTGGTCATGTCCCCAACCACATGTGCGTCCAGGCCGAGATGGAAAAGCCGCATGGCGAGGCCCTTCATCATCAGCCCCTCGCGCCCGACGCCGTAGAGGGCGATGCGCCGCGCATCGGCGCACATGGCGACGGCGCGGGCTGCCGCATCCTCGTCGATTTGCGCCAGCGATCGCGCGATTTCACTTGTGGCTTTTGTACCTGCCTCGGCGATGTCGATCAAAGCGTGCCTCCCTCAGTCGCGGAAGTCAGGAATAGAGTGGAGCTTCGTCAGGAAAGCAGGCTTCCACGGCTTGCTCAAGAAGTCCGGCATCGGCGAGCAGGTCGAGCAGGGTATACCGCCTGCGGATCCAGCGGGCATTGCGTATAGTGGCCCGATGCCGCTCTGGCGAAAGCCCGATTTCACGCGTGGTGACCGGTGCGCCGGCGGCCGCCAGGAGGTCGCGCATCTGACTTTCGCGCATGAGATGGGAAGATAGCACATCGCGCAACGCTGGCCAGCCATCCCTTAGCTTTGCCAGGCGACCAGCCAAGATTTCGCGCTCGACCCATTTCTCGCGCATTTCCTCCTTTGCGCGCCGGGCGATGTTGGCGTTGGGGAAGGCTTCGTCGATGGCCGCTTCAACGGCGGACCAATCCGGAGCGCGAGGGGGAATCACCGCCGGTTCTATGGCTGAAATATCCTGATCAAGCAGCCAGTCGTACAGGCTCAGCATCGACAGGCTGCCGATTGCAACGCAGGCGCCGTGGGAGACCTTTTCCCCCTCGTGGGAAAGATCCTCCATCTCCCATATATGGGCGATCTGGTGCTCTGCACCGGATGCAGGGCGCGATGAGCCGTAGACCTCCATGGCTACGCCCGAGACGGCCAAGCCGATGAACAAGTCGGCGATGGCTGCGCCATTGCCACGATGCACGCCCTCCGGGTCCGATAGCCAGCCGCGCAGCTCGTTCTGCACCATCGGCCAGGCAGTATCGTCGAGGGATTCCACCCCCAGCGCGTCGGCGACAAGCCAGTCTCCCCCCGCCGGCACCTTGCCTGCCAGATCGCCATAGCCCCAACCGCTCATCCTGGCCGGCGCGCCGGCGATGACATCGAGGTCCGCTAGGATGACACGGGGTGGGGCGCACTGAATCGTGATCTTGAAGCCCTCGTCCGACAGGGGAGCGCCGGCGCTCGTGTAACCGTCCATCGATGCCGCCGTCGGCACGCTCATGAAGCGGGTACCGGCGGAGAAAGCCGCATAGCGTGTCAGATCGTTGATGACACCCGAACCGACCGCCACAGGGACCGGGTTACCCCCGTTGTTTGCGGCACCCATTTCTCCGACCCGTGCCGCGATGCGCTCGGCGGTCAGGCGATCAGGTGCCAGGCGCGGTTTCGCCGGCAATATCTCCGCTTCGACGTTGATGCCCGCTTCGACAAGAGCAGCGCGCACCGCCTCACCGGCAACCGGATAGGTATTCTCATCGGCAACGATCAGCGCCGGCGCTGCGCCGAAGTGCCGGCGAAATACCGCCCCGGCTTCCTGTAGGCACACATGACCTGCCACCACGCTTTCTATTGCCTTCGAATGTTTGACCGCAGGAATCGTGTAACGCCGGTCGCTTACGTCGTCCGCGCGTGCCTTTCCCTCAATTGGCTGGGAACTCGGTCCGTTCATTTCACCCTTCACGATTGGTCAGCGTTGCGCCGCCGGCGTCGAATAAATGGATACGTTCAAAGGGAATGGACACTGTCACCGCGGTCCCCCGGTCGATCGCCGTATCACCGTCCACCTTAACGGTCACGCGGTCGCCTTCCCGCGTGTCCACATAGAGGATCGTTTCTCCGCCGAGGGTTTCCTTGACGGCGACCGTGCCGCCTAGCGCACCGGCCGAAACATGGGCCCGCCCATTCCTGCCAACCTCCGGCCCAGCATCGGCGGGTGCGATATCCAGATGCTCCGGCCTGACGCCGAGCGTGATATTTCCTGAAGCCTTGCCCTGCACGCCTTCGGGAAGCCTGATCTCGGTTTCACCGTAGCGTCCAACCGGAGCGCTGCCTTCCGAACTCCCCAGCAAAACGGGCAGGAAGTTCATGGAAGGCGAGCCGATGAAGTCAGCGACGAAGCGCGTTGCCGGTGTGTGATAGAGCTGCATCGGTGTTCCGATCTGCTCGATGCGGCCGCCATTCAGGACGACGATCTTGTCGGCCATGGTCATGGCTTCCACCTGGTCGTGCGTGACGTAAATCATGGTCGCGCCGAGCTGCTTGTGCAGGCTCTCGAGCTCGATGCGCATCTGCACGCGCAGCTTGGCGTCGAGGTTCGATAGCGGCTCGTCGAACAGGAACACCTTCGGTTGGCGCACGATGGCTCGGCCGATAGCCACACGCTGGCGCTGGCCGCCGGAAAGATGCGCAGGCTTGCGGTCGAGATACGGTTCGAGTTGCAGGATGCGCGCGGCATTGGCGATGCGCTCTTCCCGCTCGGCCTTGGGCACGTTGTTGACCTTCATGCCGAAGTCCATGTTGTCGTGCACGTTCATATGCGGATAGAGCGCGTAGGACTGAAAGACCATGGCGACACCGCGGTCCGAGGGCGCGGCCTTGCTGATGTCCTGCCCGCCGATCTCCATCACGCCCGTATAGCTGCCTTCCAAGCCGGCGAGCGTTCTCAGGAGCGTCGATTTTCCGCAGCCGGACGGGCCGACGAAGACGACGAATTCGCCGTCGGCAATGTCGAGGTCGATGTCGATCAGCGCATGGAAATCGCCGTAGTACTTGTTGATGTTTCGCATTTTTACGGACGCCACCCGCTCTTCCTCCCTGCTTTGAGCGCCTGAAACAGCCCACTGCGGCTATTCGCGATCGTAGTGGCGCAACGGCGTTTCCGCGATTGACTTTTACAAATGTAAATGAAAAAATGTAAATGTAAAGATCGATTGGTATGACGCTTCTGGGAGGAAACAGATGAGTATGAAGTCAACGATCAAGGGGCTGATGGGAGGCGCCGCCCTGGCGCTTGCGCTTTCGCCCGTTACCGCTTTCGCCTGGTCCTTGGAGGAAGCCGCCGAGCCTTATGCGGGCACGACGGTGGATGTCGTCTTCCTGCTGAGGCCGGGCTACGAGGCAGCGAAGAAGATGCTGCCGGAGTTCGAGGAAAAGACGGGCATCAAGGTCAATGTCACGGACATGCCCTATGAGAACGCGCTTGGCGAACAGGTGCGCGATTTCGTCGCCGGCGGCGACTTCGATATTGCGCTGGTCGATCTCGTGTGGATCGGCAACTTCGCCGAGAACGAGTGGATCGTGCCGGCCGAGAAGTTCATCAACGATCCGGCGCTCGCCGATCCCGATCTCGATCTGGACGACTTCTTCCCGCTGGTGCTGGACGCCTTCGGGTCATGGGGTGGTACGCTATACGGCCTGCCCTTCGACAATTATTCCGGGCTTTTGTTCTACAACAGCTGCATGCTGGAGGAGGCTGGCTTCGACGGCCCTCCGCAGACCTGGACTGAACTGAAGGACGAATACGGTCCGGCGCTGACCAAGGACGGCAAATATGCCTTCGCGCTGCAGTCGAAGCGAAATGAGACGCAGTCGGCGGACAGTTTCGCGCGCGTGCTGTGGCCCTTCGGCGGCTCCTTCCTCGACGACGAATTCAGGTCCAACCTGATGTCGGAGGAAAGCCAGGCCGGTCTCAAGTTCCGGCAGGACCTGATGCAGTATATGCCGGAAGGCATTGTCGCCTATGACCACGCAGAGGCTGTCAACGCGCTCGCGCAGGGCGATGTGGCCATGATCACCGAGTGGTCGTCCTTCTATTCGACGCTGAAGAACCCCGATACCTCGACCATCGGCGATTGCCTCGCGGTCGCGCCCGAGCCGGAAGGTCCGGCTGGCCGCAAGCCGGCGCTGGGCGGCTTCTCACTAGCCGTCGCCTCGCAGGCCGACGAGAACGAACAGGCGGCCGCCTGGCTGTTCATCCAATGGATCACCTCGAAGGAGAACGCGGCGGAATATCTGGAACTCGGCGGCGTGCCGGCGCGCCAGTCCGTCTACGAGATGGAAGGCGTTGCGGAGAAATACGACTTCGTGCCGGCACTCGTGGAAAGCTGGCAGGAAGGTGTGCCGGAGTTCCGTCCCCGCTTCGCCGAATGGCCGGAGATCACGGAGATCGTGCAGGAGTGGGGCACCAAGATGATGCTTGGCGAGGTCTCCACGGAAGAGGGTGCCAAGGAAATCGGCGACCGGATGGAAGCGGTCCTGGAAGAAGCCGGCTACTATGACGGTGAAAAGCCGTTGGTGCAGTAGGCGCGCAACAACTCTCCGGCACGGCGGTCGCGCCGTGCCGCGGCGTGGTGCTCAGCCGGTTCTCCTCCTTGCCGGCTGAGCATTCCCCGAAGCCGGATCTCCGGTCGGAACGCACCGCATCTTCCGGTAATATGTGCATTCTCGCTACCGGGTTGGGGGAGAACGGGTTCAATGCCCGGTGACGAACGAAGTGCGGGGTCTGGAGGCGGGTTCTATGTCCAGCGCTGCGCGGGAGATCAGGATATAGATGCTGCAGAAGACACAAGATCTTGAACGGGGGGTGCCGGAAGAGACGGTGAACGCCGGGACCGCCTCTCGTGGCACAATGTTCAGCTTTCTCAGCCCCGCCGTGATCACGCTGGCCGTTATCGGCATAGCGCCGCTCGTCTTCGCAATCTGGACGTCGATGCGGGACTACAATCTGACGCGGTTGCAGCGTACGCCCTTCGTCGGTCTGGAAAATTATGCGACCGTGCTCACGGATTCGGTGTTCTGGGATGCGATGGGGCGCACCTTTCTGCTGCTCATCCTGGCACTCCCGGTGCAGATTGCGGCGGGACTTGGTATCGCCCTTATCCTGCACCGTCCGGGGCTGACGTTTCTCAAGACAATTGCGCGGCTGTCGCTGGTCATTCCCATGGCCACCACATACGCTGTCGTCGGCCTTCTCGGCCAGATCATGTTCAATCTGAAATACGGCGTCGTGAACCAACTCCTGGGTTTCGTCGGTATCGCGCCAGTCAACTGGCTAGGTCACCCGACGAATGCCTTCGCGGCCATCGTCTTCTGGGACGTCTGGCAATGGACGCCTTTTTGCGCGCTGGTGCTCCTGGCAGGGCTGACCACCGTGCCCGGAGAGATCGAGGAGGCCGCGCGGCTGGAAACGAAAAGCTGGTGGACCGTGCTGCGCTACGTGCAACTGCCTTTTCTTATTCCCGGCCTCACC
Source organism: Chelativorans salis (assembly GCF_025336525.1). Classification (GTDB taxonomy): domain Bacteria; phylum Pseudomonadota; class Alphaproteobacteria; order Rhizobiales; family Rhizobiaceae; genus Chelativorans; species Chelativorans salis. The sequence continues at coordinate 135,343 of NZ_JAOCZP010000009.1, read as the reverse complement.
GCCGTCCTCATCCTGCGCACCGCCGACACGCTCAAGCAATTCGACATGGTGTTCACCATGACGCGCGGCGGGCCTGGTTCTTCCACCGAACTTATCAGTCTGCTTATTCAGCGCGTCGGCTTCCGTGCTTTCGATCAGGGGCTGGCCTCCGCCCAGGCGATGATCCTCCTCGTCATCACGATCGTTCTCAGCCGGCTTTATATCCGCTTCTTCTACCGGGAGGTTTGAGAGATGCGTGAGCACACGACCACCACGCCGTCCCTTGCCGCCCAGGTGGTCCTTCTGGCAGCGATCATCCTGTTCTGCCTGTTTCCGTTCTACTGGATGGTGCTGACGAGCCTGAAAACGCAGATCGTCGCGCTGCAGACGCCGCCGGCCTGGATCTTCGACGTGTCTTTCTCGAATTACTACGAGGTTCTGTTCGAGGACGCTGTCGCCAGGAGCCTCATCAACTCGCTCATCGTCGCCGTCTGCACCACCTTCCTGGCCATCCTCCTCGGGACGTCCGCCGCCTATGCGCTGGCGCGGTTCGAGTTTCGGGGCAAGAAGGAATTGTGGTTCTGGTTCATCACCAACCGCATGGTCAGCCCCATCGTGCTGGCGCTGCCCTTCTTCCTGATCGTGCGCAGCTTCGGCATGCTCGACACGCACATCGTGCTGATCCTCATCTATCTGACGTTCAATCTCCCAATCGTCATATGGATCTGCACCGACCAGTTCCGCTCGATCCCGCGCGAGATTGACGAGGCGGCGATTCTGGAAGGCGCTTCACAGTGGCGCATCTTCTTCTCGCTGTGCCTGCCGCTGGCCGCGCCCGGCATCGCCGTGTCGGCAATCTTCTCCTTCATCTTCTCGTGGAACGAGTTGATGTATGCGCTCGTGCTGACGCGCAACGTGGCCAAGACGGCGCCCGCCGTGGCCGTGTCTTTCATGGAAGGCTACTCGTTACCCTACGGCAAGATCATGGCCACTTCGACGCTGATTGTCGTGCCGGTCATCATCTTTGCGCTGATCGCCTCGAAACAGCTCGTGCGCGGGCTGACGATGGGCGCCGTGAAATGATGCGGCCGCTGCGGGAGTTTCCGACCGCCGAACGTGCCGCGGTGCGCTTCGTCCTGACCGACATCGACGACACGATGACCACCGACGGTCTTCTGCCAAGCAGCAGCCTTGCAGCCCTCGAGGCACTGTCGGAGGCCGGGCTGAAGGTCATCCCCGTTACAGGTCGGCCCGCCGGCTGGTGCGATCACATCGCGCGCATGTGGCCCGTTGATGCCGTTGTGGGGGAGAACGGCGCATTCTGGTTCGCCTACGACCGCGAGAACCGGAAGATGCGCAGTGGCTTTGCCAAAACGGATGCGGAGCGGCAGGCGGACAGGGAGCGCCTGGAGACGCTGCGGCACCGCATCCTCGCCGAGGTCGAGGGAGCAGGGGTCGCGTCGGACCAGGACTATAGGGTCGCCGACCTCGCCATCGACTTCCGCGAGGACGTCGCCCCGCTGGACGACAAGGCGGTGGAACGCATCGTAACGCTTTTCGAAGAGGGCGGCGCCACCGCCAAGGTGTCTTCTATCCATGTGAATGGCTGGTTCGGCGTCTATGACAAGCTCTCCATGGCCCGCATCTGCCTCAAGGAGAATTTCGGCGTCTCTATCGACGATCCGGACACGAACGCGCTTTCGGTCTTCGTCGGCGACAGCCCTAACGATCAACCGATGTTCGCCTTCTTCCGCAACAGCATCGGCGTCGCCAACGTGCGCGACTTCCGGCTGCAAACCCCTCCTCGCTGGATTACCGCCAGTAAGAACGCTACTGGGTTCCGCGAGGTTGCCGCGGCACTGCTGGAGGTCAGGAAATGAAGGATCTGATGGTCGAGGAAGCCACCCCGCCCGACGAGGAAGCGCATTTCCTGGCCCGCGTCGCCTGGCACTACTACGTGGAGGGCATCAACCAGCAGGCGGTGGCCGACCGGTTGGCCACGAACAGGCTGCGCATCAACCAGGCACTGCGCGATGCGCGCCGGGAGGGCGTTGTGCGCATATCGATCGAATCGCCCTTCCTGCGCTCGGTCGAGCTGGAAGCGCAGATGCGCGAGCGGTTCGGCCTGGAGCGCGTGCGAATTGTGCCGAGCCCGAAGGACAAGACCAAGGTGCAGACGACGGTCGGCGCCGCGCTCGCCATGGAGCTCTCCCCCCTCCTGGCCGACACCAGTGTAAAGCGCTTCGGTCTGTCCTGGGGCATGACCATCTACAACGCCTCGCGCTTCCTGCGCCCGACAGCGCGGCCCGATCTTGAGTTCGTCTCGTTGCTCGGTGGGCTGTCGCAGGGGTCGGACGTCAATTCCTTCGACATCGTGAAGGCTTTCGCATCGCAGTTCGACGCGCAGCGCACCTATTTCACCGCACCAATCTATGCGCCGTCGAAGGCTGCGCGCGACGCCATAATCGATACCGAATTCTTCGACGACGTGTTCGAGCGCATCCGCTCGGTAGATGCCTGCGCCCTTGGCACGGGCGACATGTCGCGCGATTCGCTGTTGATCCGCTATGCGCTTCCCTCCGATGTCAGCATCGAGGAATTGATAGAGGCCGGTGCGGTCGGCGACATTCAGGGGCAGTTTCTCAATGCCCGGGGCGAACTGGTCGATCACCCGATCAACGACCGCATCATCGGCATAGGGGCGGCCGATGTCGGGCGCATCGGCAATGCGATCCTTGCCGCAGGAGGACCCGGCAAGATACCGATCATCCGCGCCGCTCTTCTGACCGGCGCCTTCGTGGGTCTCGTCACGGACGAGGCGACGGCGGAAGGCGTGTTGGCGGGCCTTGAGCCGGCGGAGGGCTAGTCAAGCCATGTTTGCGGGCATCGACATCGGAACCTCGGGCGTCAAGGCGATCCTCGTCAACGACGATCACCAGGTGCTCGGGACAGCGACGAGAAACCTCTCCGTAACACGCCTGCAGGACGGATGGTCCGAGCAGCACCCGGACGAGTGGTGGGACGCTTTGTGCGCTGTTTTCGATGAACTTGCGGCGGTGCGGCCTGCCGAGATGGCAGCGCTCAGCGGCATCGGTCTGTCGGGCCAGATGCTGGGCACGGTCCTCATCGACAAGGACGACCGGCCGGTCCGGCGCGCGATCCTCTGGAACGATGGACGGGCGGTCGAGGAGGCCCGTCGCTTGCAGGTGGCCGTGCCCGACATGGGGCAGCGCTCATGCATCGATCCCGATCCCGGCTTCGGCGCTCCGAAGCTGATGTGGTTGGCACGGCACGAGCCGGAGACGATCGAAAAGGCCGACTGCCTTCTCCTGCCGAAAGATTATGTGCGGCTGAAGCTGACAGGAGAGCGGGCCAGCGAACCCAGTGACGCCAGCGGCACGCTTCTCTTCGACAACCGCCGGATGGCCTTCGCATCTGATCTCGCCGAGGCAGCAGGCTTCGCGCTGGAAAAATTGCCGAGGCTCATCAATGCCTGGGAGCCGGCGGGCGAGCTGCGGCGCGAACTATGTGAACGGTGGGGCATCCAGGGACCCGTCGTCGTTGCCGGCGGCGCCGGCGACAATTTGGCCTGCAAGATCGGCGTCGGCGCGGCCCGTCCCGAACGCGGTGTCCTGACGATCGGCACCTCGGGCGTTCTGTGCGTTTCGACGCCGACATTCCGGCCAATCCCCGGAAAAGGCGTGCAAACCCCGCCACACGCCGCCCCCGGCCAGTTTTCCTCACAAGGCGTCGCCATGAGCGCGACCAGCGCCGTCAACTGGATGGCGACGATCATGGGGACGCACGAGGCCGAGCTGGACGGCCAAGCCGAGACACTTCTTGAGAACGACCCCCAGCGGATCGCCGGTGCGCCGGTGATCCTGCCCTACCTCGACGGCGTGCGCACACCGCACAAGAATGCGCGCCTGCGCGGACTGGCGGACATGCTGTCACTCTCGACAACGCGGGAGATGTTGGCTTGGGCGGTCTTCGAGGGCGTTGCCTTTCATTTCGCGGAAGTGGTCCAGACCCAGCGCGACCACGGCATAACCTGCTCGCAGTTGCAGGTGGTCGGCGGCGGATCGCAGTCACGTATCTGGCCGCGCATGATCGCCGCCTTGTATGGCATACCGATCATTCTCTCTAAGGGCCGTGCGAATGCGGCCGCGATGGGGGCCGCAAAGCTGGCGATGGCCGCCGCATATCAGCCGGAAGATCCGCTAGACCTCCTGGCGGCAGAACCTGAGCTCGACCGCATGATCGAGCCGGAACCCGATCTCGCTGCCCTTTTAGGCGATCGGCGCGCAAAATACGAAAAGCTCAGGGATACGGCGCTGGATCGTGTCACCTGAGCGCTCAATAGGAGCGCGGCGGCTTATCTGAGGCCGACACCTGAAGCGTATTATAGGCCTCATAGGCGGCCAGCACGGCTTCCATCTGCGCCGTATGAGCGAAGACGAAAGCCTCTCCGTAGATCGTCTCGTCGGGAAACTCCGTTATCAGCGTCATCGGCACCGCATGACGATCCTCTTCGCCGATCAGGCAGGGAAAGCCGTTGACCATGGTGTACCCGGTCTCGCCGGCGTGCGTTTCAAACAGGAAGAGTTGTTGCCGGTTGTAATCCATCAGCCCCGGAAGAGCGGCAAGCCTCGCGGTCACGGCGTCGACGAGCTTCAAAGCGGGTTCGCGCCAACCCTCGTGATGGCGCATGATCAGAAAGAAGCCCTTGGGAATCGTCCACGTCTCGAAGTTTCGCGGAATGTAGCCTGAAAGCGGACGCGTCCATTCGTGCGACGGGTAGCCGTGCAGGTTGATGTAGAGTTTCGCATCCGTGAGCCTCAACGCTTCACGCCGTGCGGCAAGTTCATGCAACGGCTCGCTCACCCGATATTCGATATCGTCTCCAAATGCGGTATAGCGGGCCGCATGGAGCATGTGACGCGGCTGATGCGCGCTCAGGCGCTGATGGAGGGCATAGCCGTCAGGGTTCTCGAGCGGGATGACGGCGAAATGCGTGCCGGGCCGCGCGGCAAGCGCATCGGCTGCCCGCAGCGCCCCCACCACGCCCGATGTCTCGTTGCCATGTTGACCTGCGCTGATCAGCACGGCCGCTTCCGTTCCGCGACGATAAACCCCCTGAACCGCCCGTCCGGCGCGGGAGCGCGCCTCGAAACCCGTTCCGCCGCGCGCGGCAAGCTCATACTGGATCTGGGCAATACCCAACGGGGCGGATGCAGTGGCGAGCGGCTGACGGGGAACGACTGCCTCCCCGGTCGTCAAGGGTTCGACGCTAACCCGCACCCGCAGCGTGTCACCGTATGCGCGGACATCGGGAACGATCTGTCCGGGTTGGAAGGTCCTGTCCCCGGCCGTGCGTCCCGCATGGTGCTGAAGAATCTGCAGGAGCGAAAAACAGACATCCTCGTGCAACGCCTCATGAAGGCTCACCGCCTCGTCGCCGCAGTCAAGCGGCCGCTCCTGCCCCGGCAGATCGATCCTGATGCGAAGCTCCTCGAAATAGGGCTCGTGCGCCGGCCAGGAATGCGTGCCGACGGCGGTAATCACGAGCTCAAACGCGCTTTCGTAATCGGTCGCAAGACGGCAGTCCGTGTCGCTGCCGTCCTTTCCCCCGGTGATCTTGAGCCAGCCTGTCGGTGAAAGCAGGGTTTGTCCGAGCGGATCGACATGAAGCCGGTTGGGAGCGAAAATGCGATGCTCCTCCACCGCTCCATCCTTCCGGACGAGGGTGAGGAAATACTCCAGCCCGTCCTGGTCGCTGGTTTCGAAGACGGTCTCCGCATCCTTGAGGAGGGCGGCGAGAGGATAGGCCTCCAGGAGAAAGCGTCGGCCCGGTGCGTTCGGATGACGGGGATAGCGGATCGTGACGCCCGACAGGGCGGCCAGGTCCACCTCCTCCAGAAAGAAATGCAGAAGCGGTTTGTAGGCACTGCGCAGGCGGGCTTCCACGCCGGCGGCCGCAAGCCGGTCTTCGCACGCGCGCCGTGCGGCTTCATCCTCGAAGAGCCACGCTTCAACCCGAGCTCCGCGATAGGCAGGCCGCGTCAATTGGGAGACGAGGGTCTCCAGCGTTCGTGGAATTGTTTCGTCTAGGATCATCGAGAAGGATCGATTACTCGCAACGCCAATATCAGAGCCGCGCCTTCGTGCTGTGGGGTGTGGCCAGGAGCAGGCTTGTCTCGCTGGCCATGATACCCGGAATCAAGCGAATGCGCCGCAGCACGGCGTCCAAATCGGCGAGGGCCGCTGTGCCGAGTTCGACTATGATGTCCCAGCGTCCATTGGTTGTGTGGATCGCCGAGACCTCCGCAAGTCCGCTGAGCGAATGGATGACTCGATCTGCCATACGCCCCTCGATCTCCACCATCATGATGCCGCGCACGGGAGAATCGACCGCATCCGCGCGCAGGACGACGGTGTAGCCGATGATGGCGCCTGACTGCTCGAGACGCACCATGCGCGCGCGCACCGTAGCCCGCGATACGCCGAGATCGAGCGCCAGGTCGGATATGCCCCGCCGCGCGTCGTGGCGAAGAAGCGTGATGAGACGTTCGTCGATCTGATCCATCGTTAGCCGATATGGTGGCGATCATTGCCAAATCGGTAAATAGTTTCGATATATATGTCAAATTGGCTTGTTCATTCTGACGGTAAATCGAGATCGAATGGCGGGCGTTCGCAACATTGGCGGAGTTGGGCGATGCACTGCAAGATCCTGGGCATACCCGTTCAAGACGGGGCTGGCCGGATGGGCTGCGAGATGGGGCCGAGCGCGTTGCGGACGGCGGGTCTTGTCGCGGCGCTGACCGATCTCGGACATGAGGTGAGCGATCTCGGTACCGTCACACCAGCACCGCCGCAGCCGCTCATCCACGACAACACTGCGCTTCGTGCGCTGCCGGAGATCGTCGCCTGGACAACCGCCATCGCCGAGGCGGCGTATATGGCAAGCGGCGAGGGTATGCCCATCTTTCTGGGTGGTGACCACAGTATTTCCGCGGGATCGGTCTCCGGCGTCGCGCGGCGTGCGGCCGAGATGGGACGGCCGCTCTTCGTCCTGTGGCTCGACGCCCATCCCGATTTCCACACACTCGAGACCACGGCAAGCGGCAATCTGCACGGCGTGTCGCTTGCCTATGCCTGCGGCCAAAAGGGGTTCGAAGGCTATTTCCCCAAGCTGGCGGCGCCGGTCGACCCGCGCCATGTCTGCACCTTCGGCCTGCGAAGTGTCGATCCCGCCGAGCGCCAGGCGCTTGCCGCCGCCGGTGTCACCGTGCACGATATGCGCGCCATCGACGAACACGGCGTGGCGTCGCTGCTCCGCACTTTTCTGGAGCGGGTGGCGGCGGCGAACGGCCTCCTGCATGTCAGCCTCGACGTCGACTTCCTCGACCCGTCATTCGCACCGGCGGTCGGCACCACCGTTCCCGGCGGCGCTACCTTTCGCGAGGCGCATCTGGCGATGGAGATGCTGCACGACAGCGGCCTCGTCTCCAGTCTCGACGTCGTCGAGCTAAACCCATTCCTCGATGAAAGAGGGCGCACGGCAACCCTTCTCGTCGACCTCACGGCAAGCCTGATGGGCCGCCGCATCATGGATCGCCCCACAAGGAGCCACTGATCCCATGGCCGACCACCTCAACCTCGTACCCTTCGTCAGCGTGCATCACATGATGCAGCTCGTTCTCGAGATCGGCGTCGAGCGCTTCATGGACGAGCTTACCGCCTATCTCGAAGAGGATTTTCGCCGCTGGGAGAAATTCGACAAGACGCCCCGCGTCGCCTCGCACAGCCGCGAAGGGGTCATCGAGTTGATGCCGACGAGCGACGGCAGGCACTACGGCTTCAAATACGTGAACGGCCATCCGAAGAACACCCGTGAGGGGCGGCAGACCGTGACTGCCTTCGGCGTGTTCGCCGATGTCGGCAACGGCTACCCGCTGCTGATCTCGGAAATGACCATCCTGACGGCGCTCCGCACTGCGGCGACCTCGGCGCTTGCAGCGAAATATCTGGCGCCTAGGGGGGCGGATTGCATGGCGCTGATCGGCAATGGTGCGCAGGCCGAGTTCCAGGCCATGGCGTTCAAGGCGCTTCTCGGCATCCGCAAGCTGCGTCTCTACGACATCGACCGCGGGGCGACCGAGAAATGCAGGCGCAATCTCGCCGGCCTGGGCTTCGAAATGACGGCCTGCGCCAGCGGAGAGGACGCGGTGGAGGGAGCGCAGATCATCACCACTGCCACGGCCGACAAGCAGTATGCGACGATTCTGACAGATAACATGGTGGGTGCGGGCGTCCACATCAACGCCGTTGGGGGCGACTGTCCGGGCAAGACGGAGTTGCACCGCGACATCCTCCTGCGCTCCGACATCTTCGTCGAATACCCGCCGCAAACACGCATTGAGGGCGAAATACAGCAGCTCGACAAGGATCATCCGGTGGAAGAGCTGTGGCGCTTGGTTGCCGGCAAGGCTATCGGCCGGTGCGAGGCGCGGCAGATCACCCTGTTCGATTCAGTCGGTTTCGCCACCGAGGATTTTTCCGCGCTACGATACGTGCGCGACAAGATTGAACAGACCGGCCTCTACACCGAGCTCGATCTCTTGGCTGATCCCGACGAGCCGCGCGACCTCTTCGGCATGCTCCTGCGCTTCCCCGGCTCGTCCCTGCTGGCGCAAAGGGAGAAGGGCTTGATCCTGTAGGAGCCGTTCCAGGTGGACTACGGCAGGGTGCTGACCCGGATACGATCCAATACCTGGAGTGCCTCTTCGGCAAGCTCTCGTGTCAACGCGCCCGCCGGCAGGGGTCTTGCCAACGCCGCCGCCTGTCCGGCCCACAGCGGGGAGAAGCCGGTTGATCCCGCGGCCTCGGCCTTCTGTCGCAACGGCATCATCGCCGCCGTCGCGGTGGGAAAAACCGGCGCCTCTGCGTTCATGGGGCCGACCTCGCGCATGAAGCGGTTCATGATCCCGCGGGCTGGTCGTCCGGTGAAGATGTTCGTTAGCGCGGTCTGGTCGTCGCGCGCCGTCGATAGTGCTAAGCGGTAGCCCTCGCCAGCCAGCGATTCCGGGCAGCGCAGATAGGCGGTGCCGATCTGCACCGCCGTCGCGCCCAGCGCGAATGCCGCGGCGATCCCGCGCCCGTCGGCAATGCCGCCGGCGGCGATGACGGGAACGGACACGGCATCGACCACTTGCGGCACAAGGGCGAAGGTTCCCGGCTGGCATTCGATGTCCGAGCCGAGGAACACGCCGCGGTGGCCGCCGGCCTCGGCGCCTTGTGCGATAATCGCGTCGCAGCCGTGCGCTTCCAGCCACCGCGCTTCTTCGACGGTGGTCGCCGAGGCGAGGACGGTCGCTCCGCTCGATTTTACGCGGCCGAGGAGGGGCTCTTCCGGTAGTCCGAAATGGAAGCTCACGACCTCCGGTCTGAACTCCTCCACGATTTGACAGGCAGCCTCGTCGAAGGGCGTGCGCCCCGATCCGGTGGGTGCGGCGTCGGGGTCGAGATCGAGCTCATGATAATATGGCGCCAGACGCCGCCGCCATGCCGCCTCGCGCTCCGTGTCGGCGGCAGGTATGTGGCAGAAGAAGTTCAGATTGACCGGCCCGCGCGTGTTCTGGCGTATGATGTCCATCTCGGTGCGGATCTGGTCCGCACTCAGCATCGCGCATGGCAGCGATCCCAGCCCGCCCGCCTCGCAAACGGCTATGGCGAGCTCCGCGCCCGACGATCCCGCCATTGGCGCCTGGATGATGGGTAGCTTTATCGAAAAGAGGTCGAGAATTCGCGCGTCGGGCCACATGTGCTTTCTCCCCAGACCGAGTGTTCCTGTAGAGGATCGCACGGCCATAGGAGGCGTCAAGATGGATGTTCTCCTCCCGCAGTTGTGTCGTGCGGTGGGCGGAGCCATCCCGGCCAACTCGCGGCTTCAGCACGCTCAGTAGGCAACGGTAAACCTGGCCCTGCGGTGTCTCGGCCGCTCCGCTTCGTCGAGCAGCGCCACCGCCAAGTCCGCCACGGAAATTCCCGAACGGCCGGCGGCGTCGACAAGCAACTCGTCGCCGCCCAGCCGAAAGCGGCCGGTGCGGTCCCCCGGCTCTAGCAGTGCCGGCGGGCTTAGATAGGCCCAGTCTACTGCGGTGTCGACGCGGCAGACCTCAAGCTGGTCGCAGCACGCCAGCGCGATATCCCGAAAGCCTGCGGAGATGTATCGCGGATCGTCCACGAGGCAGCCGCCCGTATCGGGAACGATCAGGCTGCCGGCACCGCCGACGAGCAGCAGCCGCACGCCGGTGCGAGCGAGCCCGTCCAGAAGCGCCTCGGCAGTGGCAACCAGCTCGGGCTCGCTGCCAGATGCCGGGCGGGTGGCGCTGATCACCAGATCCTGGCCGGCGCTCAGAGTGGCGACATGATCGGCATTTGCGGCATTGCCGGAACGGGCGGTGGCCGCTGCGGGCAGGTCGGCGGACCGTGCAGGGTCCCGCGTGACCGCCGTGACATCGTGGCCGCGCTCGAGTGCCTCGGCCACGACGTGGCGCCCAACGTTGCCGGTTGCTCCGAAGACGGTGATACGCATCGGTCTAATTCCTCTCGGATTGGTTGGTGATGGAGGTGGGCGGGAGGCCGTCAGGAAGACGGCGCCGGCCGCCATCGGGACGATTTGGATGGCGTGCGGCGCAGCAGAAGCACGATCGCCAGTACCACCATCAGGCTGCCCGGCAGCCACTGCCAGCCTATGCGCTCGGGCTCGCCGGCAAACAGGAGCAGCATGGAGACGAACGGAACGAGATAGGTGTAAGCCGTGACCGCGCCGGGGGTCAGCACGGCGGTCGCCCGCTGCATCAGCCAGAAGGTGACGCCGCTGGAGAATACGCCCAGATAGGCCACCAGCAGGAAATCGAAAAGCGTCATGGAGGCGAGGGCCCTCGGCGCCTCCACGACCAGCCCCACCAAGCCGATCAGCACGCCGCCGGTAACCAGGCTCCAGAAGGTGCGCAGTGCGGCCCGATCGGAAAGCCAGCCCCGCGCCAGCCCCCACTTGCTCAAGACCGGGTACAGTGCGGAAGCCACGCAGCCGAGGAAGAATGCTGCTTCGGCGATGCCGAACTGCAGCCCGTCGAGCGCAGCGCCACTTTCCGCCAGGGCAAGCCCCATCGCGCCGATCGCGCCGAGAGCCAGGATGGCAAGCAGGCGCCACGCAGGGCTTTCCACGCCAAACCCGCGACCGAGGCAATAGGCGAGCAGCGGGACGCTGACATAGAGAGTTGCCATCGACAGCGCAGTGGTGCGATGCGCGGCCCAGAACATGGCACCGAAGAAGCCGGCAAGGCACAGTCCCATGACGGCATAGAGCGCGAGCCCAGGAACGTTCGGCCAACGATCGGGCGCCCGCCAGATGAGTGCTCCTATGGCGAGAGCAGCGATGGCAAAGCGGATCGCCGTTAGAAGCAGCGGCGGGAGCCCCTCGCTCATCAGGCCGACGGCCGGGAACGACAACCCCACGATCAGCGCCCACAGGAGCATTCCAGCGTGCGTGCCGCGTGCGCCTTGTGTTAACTCGGACATCGTCATCCGCCTCTCATTCCTGGCTCTCGTGCACCGCAAGGTGGGCGTTTCCCAACCAACGCAACTCCAAAGCTAATTGATCCTCTGCAACGGGATAATACGTTGTTGCATTCAGAGACTATTCACTGCCAGTGAAGAGTCTGCCGACACCGTCTGGTATGGCGCAATGGTTGCTACTAGCCGGCTCACCTGAGGTGAAGAAAGATGGATCGCCTGACCGCATTGAAGGTCTTTCGCCACGTGGTGGAGCTTGGCAGCTTTGCGGAAGCGGCGCGACAGCTCCGTCTCTCGCCCGCCGCCATCAGCAAGAACGTTGGCGAGCTGGAGGCTAATCTCGCCGTGCGGCTCCTCAACCGCACCACCAGGCGCATGAGCCTCACCGAGGCGGGCTCTCTTTATTACGATCAGGTCGCGCGCATCCTGGACGAGCTGGAGGAGGCGGACAGTTCGCTCGGGCCATTACAGGAGAGCCCGAGCGGTCTTTTGCGGGTCAGCGCGCCGGTGACGCTGACGTTGGTCTGTCTCTCAAAGGCGCTGCCGGGCTTCCTCGACCGCTACCTGAACCTTACCCTCGACCTGAGGCTCGATGACCGCAGGGTCAACATCGTTGAGGAAGGTTTCGACATTGCCATCCGCGCCAGCAGCAGCCTTGAGGACTCAAGCCTGATCGCGCGAAGGCTCACCACCATTCCGCATGTCGTCTGCGGCGCGCCGTCCTATCTCGAACGCTCCGGCACACCTGCGAGACCCGAAGACCTCACGCACCATAGCTGCATCCAATTCACCTTGTCGGGCCATGCCAATGAATGGACGTTCGAGAAGGCCGGCCGCCAAATCCGCGTCCCCATAACCGGCCGCTATAAGGTGACATCGAGCCTGGCCGTCCGCGATGCCCTGCGCGCGGGCTTCGGTCTCAGCCTGATCCCCTGGTCCTACGTTCGTGAAGACGTCGAGCAGGGGCGCCTGCGCACTGTTCTCGACGAGTGGTCGGCGGTCGCGCTTTCCGTCTACGCCGTCTATCCGTCGCGACGCCACGTCGTCCCCAAGGTGCGCGCCTTTCTCGACTTCCTCGTCGAGGAATTGGGCGAGGGGGTAAACCTTTAGCCGCCGCCTATTGGAGGAGCCTCGGCAGCAGCAGCGTGATCCCCGGGAAGGCGATGAGCAGCGTAACGCGGACGATCTCGGACGCGAAGAAGGGCATGACCCCCTTGAATGTCTCGCGCATAGGCACGTCCGGCGACAGGGAGTTTATGATGAAGACATTGAGACCGACGGGCGGCGTGATCAGCCCCAGCTCCACCACGACGAGGATGATGATTCCGAACCATATTTTCAGCTCTTGCGGTCCGAGACCGAACTCGAGGCCCGAGACGATGGGCCAGAAGAAAGGGATCGCCAGGATGACCATCGACAGGCTGTCCATCAGGCAGCCGAGGATCAGGAAGGCGACGATGATCATCACGAGAATGGCGAGCGCCGGCAGCGCGCTGTCGTGCAAGGCCGCCGCCGCTGCTTGCGGAACGCCGGCGCGTGCCATGAAGATCTTCAGCAGTTCGGCGCCCAGCAGGATGAGGAAGATCATGCCGCTGGTGCGTGCCGTCTCCAGGAGCGCGCCGCGGAACCCCAGCCAGTCGAGCCGCCCGCGCACAATGCCGTAGACGCCGACCAGGAAGACGCCGATGGCGGCGGCGGGCGTCGGATTATATATCCCGGCATAGATGCCGCCGATGACGATGCCGAAAATGACGATCACCGGAACAATGGCCAAAGTCGCCTGCAGGAGTTCGTCACGCGGCACTTTGTGGCCGGTGGGCCCGGCGCCCGGTATGGCCCAGACGTAGATTGCGATGGTGGCAATGAACAGCACCATCGCCAGGATGCCCGGCAGCAGGGCTGCGGCGAACATGGTGACGATGTTCGCCTCGACGATGATGGCATAGACGATCAGCACCACCGACGGCGGGATGAGGATGCCTAATGTGCCGCCAGCGGCGACCGTACCAGTGGCGAGCGCCGGCGAAAACTTGTAGCGCCTGAGCTCGGGCAGCGCCACCTGGCCCATAGTCGATGCGGTGGCCGTGGAGGAGCCGGAAAGCGCGCCGAAGCCGGCGCAGGCGGCGACCGCCGCCATCGCTACGCCGCCCGGAAAGCGCCCAAGCCAGGCGTTCGCCCCGCGGAAAAGATCGCTCGAAAGGCCAATCCGCGCCGCAAGCCCGCCCATCAGGATGAACATGGGAAGCACGGTCAGGTCGTAATTGGAGAACTGGGCGTAGGCCAGATCCTTGAGCTGGTTGAGCACGATTGCCGGCCCTGTCTGCAGCATTGTGCCGATGATGCCGACAAGGACCATCGTATAGGCAACCGGGACGCGGATGGCGATCAGGGCCAGAAGGGCAAGGAGGCCGGCAAGTCCGAGGGCAAAGCTGTCCATCATGGCGTTATGCGGTCATCCTTCAACGCTCGCCGAGCGGCAAGGCCGGTCTGCTGCGCATCACGCGCCAGCTGTTGAACGCAGTGATGAGCGCGGCCACCAGGAGGAGCACGAGTGAAACGAGGATCGGTGGGAAGGCAGTCCATAGCGGCAGCCGAAGCACTGGCGTTATCTCCGGATATTGCAGATAGCCGAGAAAACCGAGCCACATCTGCCTGAGGAGGAGGAGCGCGAAGGCTGCGGCAAAGAGCGCCGAGAGCATAGCCATCGCCGCTTTTTTCCCCTCGCTCATGTTTTCGGTGAAAATATCGACGGTCACGTTTGCGCCGGTGAGCTGGCAATAGGGCAGGAACATGAAGATGACGACCGCCACGAAATGCTTCACCAGCTCGTAGTCGGCCGGAAAGGGCGCCGCAAAGAGCAGGTTCGACGCCGCGCTCGCGGCGGTCATCACGGCAAGCCCGGCGGTGATCAGCCCGCCGAGCAATGCCCAATAGCGGATGAGGGAGGCGAGGAAGGATATCATCCTCGCCCCTTGGCCGCCGGGGTCCCGGTCTTGGCGTTCGCCACTCAAGAGGCGTTGTTCGCTATCGCCGCCTTGGCGGCCTCAGCGAGCGCGGCGGCGTCGAAGTCCGTGTGCTCGGCGATCCACTTGTCGACCACGGGTGCGAGCGCCTCGTTGAAGGTCTCCATCTCCTCATCGGTGAGCACGATGTACTCGTTGCCCGCGTCGACGGCGATCTGAATGCCTTTGTCGTCCCCATCGCGCCAGATCTGCGCCACCTGCCGCAGCCACTCCTCGTCGGAGTTCTTCGCGAAGACCTCTTTTAGATCGTCGGGGAGCGATTCCCAGCGGGCCTTGTTCATCGACACCTGGAAAGTGGTGGTGCCGAAGCGTGTCATGTTCGGCCCTTCGATCTGGTATTCCGTCACGTCCTGAAGCTGCAGGGCGGGAATGATCTCCCACGGGATCAGCGCCCCGTCCACCGCGTTGGTGGAAAGCGCCTGCGGCAGATCGGGCACCGGCATGGTGACCGGAGTGGCGCCCATGGCCTTCACGACCTCGTTGCCGGTCGGCCCCGGCACGCGCAGTTTCTTACCGCGTGTGTCGGCGACGGTGCGCACCGGCTCCCGCGCCATGTGCAGCGCCTGCCCGGCGTGCACGTGGTTGAAGAGCACGTGCATGGCCTCGTATTCGGGCGCCAGGAATTCGTCGAACAGCTCGCGCATGGCCAGATTGGTCGCCGCGATGTCGTTGGTGAAGATGGTCGGCAGTTCGAAGATTTCCGAGCGCGGGAAGAGGCCCGGCGTATAGCCGTTGACCGTCCACACGATGTCCACCACGCCGTCGGCCACCTGCCGGACGAGCTGCGGCGGTGCGCCGCCGAGCGACATCGAGGGATAGATCTCGATCTTCACGCGCCCGCCGGAATCTTCCTCGATAGAGCGAGCCCAGGGTTCCAGCATCTGCGTGTGGGCGGGCGCCTGCGGACCGAGCAGGTGATGCAGTTTCAGCGTCACCTCCGCCTCCTGGGCGAAGCCGGGACGCAACAGCGCCGGCGTTGCCAGAGCCCCGGCGGTGGTAATCAGGAATTCGCGCCTTTTCATATGTCTCCTCCTCTTTTCCAGCGCCGAGTGGCGCCCCTCCCGCCAGGCTTGGCGCCTAGTTCTCGCTGACGACCGCGCGGGCCGCAATTGTTTTAGGACAAACTATGCTGCCACAGGACGCAAAGGTTTTCCATCCTGTCGTACGTCGTGCCTCTTCTGCCGTTCCTCCTTTTTCTCAAACTCACAAATGTGGAAGCCAGACGTCGAGCACCGCCGCGCTCTCCCCCTTGCGCACAGTCTCGAAAGCTTCCCCCACCGCCTCCTCCACCTCTTCTGGCCCTTCCACCTTGCGCGCATAGCCTGCCCCGGCGGCGGCGGCGATGCCGGCGTAATCCGGCGGCGGATCGAAGGCGACGTCGATGTCGTTGGCGCGGCTCGCGTAACCGTCCGGATGGACGGCGAGCGTGGAAAAGCGCGGCGCCTTCCAGCCGCGGTTGTTGTAAACGATCTGCAGGAACGGCGTTTTGTAATTTGCGGCGATCCAGTGAACGCTGGACGGTACCGAAAACATATAGGAGCCGTCGCCCGTCAGCGAGACCACCGTCTTGTTGGGCGCGGCGAGCTTGGCGCCGATCGCCGCCCCGCCGCTCCAGCCGAGCGAGCCGCCTCCGGCCGTGAAGATCGAGCCGGGCCGGCGCATGGCCAGGTGATTGAAGATCGTCGGATAGTTGGTGATGCCCTCGTTGAGCACGATGGTGTCGTCATCGATATGGCGGCGCACACAAGCGGTCAGGAATTCCGGTGTGATGGCGCCGTCGGCCTTCTCAAGCGCATCCAGCGCCTTTACGCGCTCGCGGCTGGTGCGCCGGTAGTGCTCGGAACGGGCATGCACCCGCGCCTGGTCCGGCTTGCGGCGTGCCAGGGCGGTATTGAGTTGACGCAGCGCCGTCTCGGCGTGGGCGCGAAAGCTCGCCCGCGCACCGATGTACCACAAAGGCATGTTCTCCTTCAGCGGGTCGACATCGATGTGGAAGATCGGCACCCCTTCGCGCGGGCGGCTGACGGTCGGGATCCACGGCACGTCGCTGTCGATCACCAGGACGCAGTCGGCTTCGGCGAGGGTAGCGTTCTGGTGCGGTTCGTTCCACTGGTTGCCCTGGTAAAGGGGATTGTCGTGCGGGAAGTTCATCGCGTTCGGTACCGATTCCAGCACGCCGACGCCCAACGCCTCGCACAACAGGACAAGTTGCTCCGCCGCCTTCGGATTGCGTCCCAGATAGGAGGTGACGACGAGCGGACGTTCTGCCCCCTCCAATGCCGTCAGCAGCGTCTCCACAGCCTCGTCGGGGAGCGGGGAAGGGGCGAGTGGACGCCACGCATCGGGATCGATTTCGACGGGCGAGGAAAGCGTCTCCTCCATCACCTCGCGCGCACCCATGAGATAGGCCGGGCCCCGGGGGTCAGAGCTGGCGATCTGTAGGGCCCTGTGCACGAGCTGCTTGACGTTCCTGCCGGTCCTGATCTCGTTGTCGTATTTCATGTAGCCGCGCACGATGCCGCGCTGGTCGTGTACGTCCTGGATCCACTGGATGAACTCGTTGCGGCTACCCTTCAATTCGCCTTCCTGGGTGAAGGGCGAGGCGCCGGCGAAGACGAGCATGGGCACCCGCCCCTTGGCCGCGTTGTGGACAGCGCCGGCCAGCGCCTGGGTGCCGCACTCCACGTGCACGAGCACTGCCTGCGCCTGACCGGAGACCTGCGCAAAGCCGTGTGCGGCGCTCATGCCGACCATCTCGTTCGGGCAGGTGATGATCATCGGCACCTTCCGTCCCTCTGCACGTGCCTCGGCGATTGCCTCGATGAGGGCAGGGTGGTCGCTGCCGAAATTCGCAAAGATGTGGCTGACGCCTGCTTCACTCAGCGCTTCGAGAAATGCTGTGCTGGCCGTGTACATCTTGCCATCCTCAATCCAGTACGGCGACGATCCGGCGCAGAAGCCGGATCATCTCCTGTTTCTTGTCGCCGACGATCTCGTCCAGTTCCCGGTCGTGCTCAGCCGCACAGGCCGCTAGATGCGCCAGCTTCTCCTCGCCGGCCGGCGTTAGAAACAGCGCATAGCTGCGCTTGTCCGCAGGGTTCGTGCTGCGCCGGACGAGTTCTTCGTGCAGCAGCTCTCTCAGCACCGGCGTGATCGTTGATTTGTCACGACCGCTGGCGCGGCTGAGCGCCATTGGTGTGATACCCGGATTGTGGTGAATGATGGCGAGTACCGCGAACCAGCCGGGCCGCAGGCTGCTCTCGCCCGTAAGCCGCCGGAAGGCCTTGAAGGAAGCGCTCTGCGCCAACCGCAGATGAAAGCCGACATAGTTTTCCAGCTCGCCCAGCAGCACCGGCTCGGCGTCATCCTTCACCCGGGTCTGGGCTTTGGAAATGTCCGTCTTGTCCATCGCTCCCGATACTTCGCGCGGGGAAGGTCTCCACCGCGCGCCTCCTCACGGCTAACCGCGCCTCGACGAGAACTATATGGCAAAGGCCGAGATTCATCAATGTAGTTTTGTATCAAACCAGTTTGATCGCTCTGGATGCGATGCAGATCGGTAAGTCCGGTGGAGTTCCGTCGCTGGTTGCCAAGGTGCTGGCGAACGCGCCAGCCTTCACGACAGTGGCTGAACTGGGACGCCGTTGGCACCCGTCTTCCTGGAAGGGCTGGGGCGACGGGTTAGCGCAGGCGGGATGGCGACATGGCCGCGGCGACCGCGGCAAGGTCGTGTGGTGTGTCACCGCTGACGAGGCCGGCGGCGAGCCGCGAAAGCGCCGGCGCGGTCTGCATGCCATAGCCGCCTTGCCCGGCAAGCCAGAAGAAGCCTTCGGCCCCGGCGTCGAAGCCGACCACCGGTGTGCGGTCCGGTGCGAAGGTGCGCAACCCGGCCCAGCTCGATTCAATCCGCGTAACCGGGCTCCTCACCGCCTGTTCGTAGCGATAAAGCCCCTCCGCCAGCACCATGTCGTCGACGAACGCATCGTGCGGCTCGACCGGATCCTCGTCGGAAGGTGACACCAGCAGGCGCCCTCCGTCAGGCTTGAAGTACCAGTTGTCGGCCGTCTCGGCGACCAATGGCCAGTCGCGGATGTCGAACCCCTCGGGCGCCGGCAGTACGGCCATCGAGCGCCGCATGGGCACCAGTCCCAACGGGGCGACGCCGCAGGCGGCCGCCACATGGTCGGCCCAGGCGCCAGCCGCGTTGACGACGACACGTGCAGTGACCTCTCCGACGGCAGTTTCGAGCGTCCATCCGCCGCGCGAATGCGTGCCTTTGCGCAGCGCGGCACCGGTGAGGAGCCTTGCACCGGCCCGTTTCGCGCCCTTCAGCCAGCCCTGGTGCAGGGCTGCGACATCGATATCCATGGCATCGGCCTCATAGGCCGCCGCGGCGATCCATTCGCGCTTCAGGAGCGGCACGCGGGCAACTGCCTCATCCGCCGTTATCTCCTCTAGCCCGGCCGCCGTTCCCAGGAGGTGCTCGTGCTCGGCGCGTCCCGCCCCGTCGGTCACGAAGAGGATGCCGCGCCGCTTCAGAAGCGGCGCCGGAAAAAGCGCTGCGTCCGCGTCGGCAAAGAGCGGTGCGCTGGCGCGGCTCAGCACCCGTATGACATCGTTGCCGTAGTTCTGAACGAAGATTGCCGCCGAGCGTCCGGTCGAGTGGTAGCCCGGTTGGTCTTCCTGCTCGAGAAGGAGGACCTCATGCTCTGACGTGAGCGCGGCGGCGATGCCCGCCCCGGCGATCCCCGCTCCGATAACGACGATATCAGTTGAATACGCTTCGCTCATGAAACTCGTCTTATCACGCGCCCGAAGCCGAACGTAAGCCACCGTCGTGCCGGCGTTGCGTGTCGGAATGCCACTGATGCTGGCCGGCTCGCCGTTCAGTTCCTCTCGACGGGCTTGGAGCGCATGCGCGAAACCGTCTCGCGCTCGGCGCGCTTGCAGCGCATCGGCGGCAGTCCGCGGTCCATCAGCGTCATGTCTTCAAGCACCATGTCGCCCATGCGCTTGAAGACGATGTCGAGGGCGCCGGCGCGGTGCGCGGAGCGCAGGAAGCCGTCGAGGGAGCGTACGGAATGATCGGTGGGCAGGGGCTCTTCGGGGAAGACATCGCTTGCCGCCACGATATGGCCGCGCCGCACCGCCTCCATCAAGACGTCGAAGTCCACCACGTCGGCCCGGCTCAGTAGGATGAACGCGGCACCGGGCCGCATCTTCTGAAAGGCCTCGGCGCCGAGGAAGCCGCGGTTCTCGCTCGTCACGGCCGCGACGACGAAGACGAAGTCGCTTTCAGAAAGAACGGTGTCGAGCGAGGCCGGCTCCACGCCCGCTTCGCGCAGGCTGGAGGGCGGCAGCCACGGGTCGAAAACACGGACCCTGGCGCGAAAGCCGGCAAGCACGCGGTTGAGCGCGCGGCCGAGATCGCCGAAGCCGACGATGCCGATCTCGGAGCCCGAGACGAGGCGTGCCGACGCGTTGCCGTCGCCGCCCCACAATTCGCGGCCCTGGCGGAAGGCGATATCCGCGTCGACGACGCCGCGGGCGAGATTGAGCGCCAGCGCCAGCCCCATCTCTGCCACCGGCTCGGCAAACACAGCCCCGGTGGTCACCACGTGGATGCCGCGCTCGAAGAGCGTCTCGTATGGCATGTTGTTGATGAGATTCGTCTCGACATTGAAGACACAACGCAGGCTTGTCATCCGGTCGAGCGTTTCCGGCGGGATCGGCGGTTGCCCGATGATGTAGCGTGCGGCGCCAAGCACCTCCTCATCGAGGCGGTGCAGCTGCGCGGCCTCGATCTCCCGGATATCATAGTCCTCATGCAGCCGGCGTCGGGCCTCAGGTGTAAAGATCAGGTCCAGCGTGCGCGGTTCCGGCGCGCTGATGACCAGCGGCCGTGGTGCTTCGCCCATAATTTCCTCCCTGCGCGATCCGCGAGCCATATCAGGCGTTCTTTCCGCGATGAAACGATTTACAGCATTGAAAAATCGATTTATCAATAGTTTTTGGCTTGGAAGCAAGCTTTGGGAGGAGCGTTTGTCCAGCGGTGCCGTGCACAAGCGGCCGTCGATCCACGACGTGGCGAACCATGCGGGCGTGTCGGCGGCGACCGTCTCTAAGGTCATGCACGGCGTCTCGACAGTGAAGCCGGAGAACGTACAGCGCGTTTTCGAGGCGGTGGAGCGGCTCGGCTACCGGGCGGACCCGCTTGCCTCCGACCTCAGGCGTGCCAAGCGCCGCATCATCGGGGCGATCCTGCCGGAATTCGAAAGCGAGTTCTTCGGCTCCATGGTGACGCATCTGGAGCGTCTTGCGGAACTGCGCGGCTATACGCTGGTGGCGGCGTCGAGCGGCGAGTCGGAAGAGCGCGAAGCGGAAATCCTGAGGCGCATGCAGGATTGGCGCGTGGCCGGTGTCGTGCTGGCCCCCGTGCGCGACGAGCATGGCCGGGGCGGCGAATTGATGCAGGCGCACGGGATGACCGGCGTGATGATCGACCGGGTCCTCTCCGACGAATCCTTCGACACGGTTTCGGCCGACAGCATGTCGGCGAGCGCGGAAGTTGCGCGCGAGCTCATCGGGCGCGGCCACCGCCATGTGCTGGTGGTGGGTCTCGGAGAGCAGGGGGCGTGCGTGCGGGCGCGCCTCGAAGGGTTCCGCAGGACGGCAGAGGCGCTCGACCCGAAGGTGCAGATCGACGTGATCCTGTGCGAGAGCGACGTGGAGCCGCTGCGCGCCTCCATCCGTGATTACTTCTCGCGCGGCGAGCGGCCGACTGCGGTTTTTTCCCTCTTTCTCAAGGGGACCCTCGTCGCCCTCAGCGAATTCCGCCGCCGCGGCTGGCACTGCCCGGATGACATCTCGCTGGTCGGCTTCGACGATGCGGAATGGATGTCGGTCACGTGGCCGACCATCGCTGCCGTCGTGCAGCCGGTGGACCAGATCGCCGCCCAGGCTATGGATATGCTTTTTCGTCGCATAGACGGCGAGACCGGGCCGCCGACGGCGCGGCTCGAACGATGCCAGCTATTGGTGCGGGAATCCGTTGGAGCGCCGAGCAGCGGTCCGCATCCCGGGGGAGGAGCAGGACAATAACCCCGATTGTCGGAACTCGAAAATGACGTCGCACTCGGCCTGAAAAGGCGGCGTCGCAAGTCTGTGGAGGAGTCAATGATAGGCAAGATGTTGAGAATGAGCCTGGTTTCGGTGGCGGCGCTGTCGCTCTCCGTGCTGGGCGCCCAGGCACAGGACGGCCAGTACGGCGTTCTGATGAAGACGCTCTCAAACCCCTTCTGGGGCGCGATGGGGCAGGGCGTCGAGGATGGCGCCAAGGAAGCAGGCGTCGATTATTTCGTGCAGGCGGTCGAGAGCGACCAGGCCGCGGAGCCGCAGCTCAACGTATGCAATACGATGCTCGAGCGGCAACCGGTGGCGATGATCACCGCCGCCATCAATTCCACCAACCTGCTTCCGTGCCTGAAGGCCGCGCAGGAACAGGGCATCAAGGTGGTCGACCTGGACGGCAATCTCGATCAGGCGATCCTCGACAAGGAGGGGATCGAGATCACCTTCCGCATCGGCTCCGATAATGTGGCGGCCGGCGCGCAAGGGGCGGAGTATCTCGTCTCCCAGCTCGGCGCCGATGCCACGGGGGCAGTACTGGTCATCGAGGGCCTGTCGGGCAACATCACCGGCCAGAAGCGTGCCGAAGGCTTCGCCGAGAAGCTTGCCGAGTTGGCGCCGGGGCTGGAAATCGTGGCCTCCCTGCCCGGCGACTGGGACCGCGGCAAGGCGGCGTCCATCACCAACGACATCATGACCCGCAATCCGGATCTCGTCGCCATCTTCGCCGCCAATGACGGCATGGCGCTGGGCGCAGTGGAAGCGGCCTACGCTGCAGGCAAGGGCGACCAGATCGTCATCATCGGCGTCGACGGCAACTCCGACGCGGTGAAGTCGATCAAGGATGGGCGGCTCAACGCCTCCGTCGCTCAGCTTCCCTACCTCGTGGGCAAGCAGGCGGTCGAAAACGTCAAAAAGGCGCTGGCCGGCGAAGAGGTGCCGTCGGACATTGCCGTGCCGACTCTCGTGCTTACGCAAGAGGTGCTTGATGACGGCAGTGAGCCGCTGCTCGAGTACGTCAAATAATCCTCCCGAAACCTGGCTGGCGCAAAAAGCGCCAGCCCCTTTTCCGGTCGAGGCACAATGTCTTCTGATCTTGCAACACCGGGCGTGTGGACGCGGGCCCAGCGTGCCTCGGTCGAACGCCTGCACATCAGGCTCGAATCGCTCCTGGTGCTGGTGGCGCTCAGCGCCCTTATGGCGGTCCTGTCGCCGTACTTCCTGTCCTTCAGCAATCTCCTCAACATCCTGCTCGCCACTTCGACGATCGGCATCCTGGCCATCGCTGCGACCTTCGTCATCGGCTCGGGCGGGCTCGACCTGTCGCTCGGCTCGGTGATGGGGCTTTCGGGCGTGGTCGGCGCCTTCGTTGCCGTCAATCTAGGTGCGCCATCGGTGCTGGGCGTTTTCGCCTGCATCTTGGCGGGCGGCATTGCCGGCTATATCAACGGCCAGCTCGTCACGCGCGCCTTCGTGCCTGCCTTCATCGTCACGCTCGGCATGCTGGGGTTGGCGCGTGGGCTGGCGCTCGTCATCTCGGGCGGCCGCGTCATCTACGGCTTGCCGGAATTCATGCTCTATCTGGGCCAGGGCCGGCCCTTCGGCATCCCCATGCCGGTCATCATTTTCATCGCCACGGCTTTCATCGCCCACTGCGTCCTGGCCTATACGCGCTTCGGCCGGCACACGCTGGCGCTGGGCGATTCCGAATCCGCGGCGCGGGCAGCCGGCATCCGCGTCGAGCGGCAGCGGCGCATCCTCTACACGCTCTCCGGCGCGTTGGCCGGCCTCGCCGGCCTGCTTTTTTCCGCGCGCATCAATTCGGGCGATCCCACCGCCGGTCTCAACTATGAGCTGACTGCCATCACGGCGGCCATCATCGGCGGCACGAACCTCTTCGGCGGGCGCGGCTCCATCCTCGGCACCATGATCGGCGCCCTCATCATGGGCGTCTTGCAGAATGGCCTCAACTTGCTCGCCGTGCAGTCCTACTACCAGCAGATGGCCATCGGCGCGGTGCTGATCCTCGCCGTCTTCATCGACCAGTACCAGGTCAGGAAGGAGAGCCGGGTATGACGCTTCTCAAGCTTGAGGGTATCCGCAAGAGCTTCGGCGCGATCGACGTGCTGCACGGGGTCGATCTTTCTGTGGAGGCCGGCGAGGTCGTCGGCCTGGTCGGCGACAACGGCGCCGGCAAATCCACGCTGATGAAGACGATTACCGGCATCTACCAGGCGGATGCCGGCTCGATCACCTTCGACGGCCGGGGCATCCTCGATCTCGATCCCGGCGAGCGCCGGCGCCTGGGCATCGAGATGATCTATCAGGACCTGTCGCTCGCCAGGCAGCAGGACGTTTCCAGCAACATCTTCCTCGGCCGCGAGCCGACGAGGAAGCTCTTCGGTCTCTTCCCATTCGTCGACAAGGCGGCGATGGACCGCCAGGCGGCGCAGATGATCGAGCGGCTCAACGCACATCTGCCGTCGATCAACCGCTCCGTCGGCTCCTTCTCGGGAGGGCAGCAGCAGACGGTTGCCATCGCCCGGGCGCTCACCTTCAATCCTAAGCTCGTCATCATGGACGAGCCGACGGCCGCGCTCGCCGTGCGCGAAGTACAGAGTGTGCTCGACCTGATCCGCCGGCTGAAATCGGAAGGCATCGCGGTCATCCTGATATCGCACCGGCTCAACGACGTTCTTTCGGTGACGGACCGGATCGTGGTGCTGCGTCATGGGCGGGCCGAGGCCGATCTCGTCACCGGCAATACCAACATGAGCGAGGTCGTGAGCCGCATCGTCGGCGGCGGAGATATGGCCGCGGCCGCCTCCCACGAAGCAAGAGGATAGTAATGAACACGTTCGGACTGCATACCTTCGCGATTTCGCCCATGTGGGAGGTCGCGCGCATCGAGCCGCAGATGGAGATACTCAAGGCGCACGGCGTCAGCCTGTTCGAGATCCCCTTGCTCAGACCGGAGGAACTCGACGTGGAGGCCACGACCGCCTTCGCGACACGGCACGATGTCGAGCTCATCTGCTCCCTGGGCCTGCCGGCAAGCCTGGACGTGGTGGAGCGGCCAGACGAGGCGCTGAATTTCCTGGAAGCCGCGTTCCGTGCCACGCAGGCCGTGGGCGGCGGCGCGCTTTGCGGCGTTACCTACGGCACGATCGGCAAGACGACGGGCCGCGCTCCCACGCAGGCCGAGATCGATGGCATCTGCCGCTTCCTCGAAAGGGCGGCAGCACAGGCTGCCGGCCACGGCCTGCGGCTCGGCATCGAGCCGTGCAACCGCTACGAAACGCATCTGATCAACAGGGGCGTCGACGCGGCAAGGATCATCGAGCGCGTGGGCGCGGAGAACATGTTCATCCATCTCGACACCTACCACATGCACATCGAGGAGGAGAGTTTCGAAGCAGGCTTCCGCGCCGCCGCCCCCTATCTGGGATATGTCCACGTCTCGGAGGCCAATCGCGGCGTCCCCGGCCGCGGGATGGTCAACTGGCCGGCCGCCTTCGAGGCCATGGCTGCGATCGGCTATAAGGGACCGATCGCGCTTGAAAGTATGAACCACGTCGACGCCGACATCGCCGGCGGCCTCGCCGTATGGCGGCCGGTGTCGGAAAACCCGCAGGATGTTATCGACGTTGGGCTGCCGTTTCTACGGGATGTGGCACGGCAGGCGGGGCTGACGCTCGGCTGATCTTCGCGAAAGCGAAGGGGCGGGGCATCTCCGTGCAGCCACAAAGGCTTCCTCTCCGCCTCTCACCATCTTTTTTTGAAACTCCTTCCACCTCCACGTTCTTGTCGTTTGCGCGGACGGCTTTAGCCTCCTGCTGCTGGCAACCTTGGATGGTCTGTCCGGCGCGTCGATGCCCGGAGGCCGTCCGTGGTGTCGCTCATACGGCTTCGGGAGATGAGGATACCGACGCCGTTGGAAAGGTGAGGCGCCTAAGGAGCGGCGTTCCGCTCTGCGGTTGACAGGCAGGCCTATTCACCAACGCAAACGCTGCAGCCGGTTCGCCGAACGCAGGTGGGAGGAGAAATGTTCGAAAAGCTCTTTGATCTGCGGGCCCACGGCACGTCGGTACGCACCGAGGTGATCGCCGGCGTCACCACGTTCCTGACGATGGCCTACATCATCTTCGTCAATCCGGCGATCCTTTCCACGACGGGGATGGATCGCGGCGCCGTCTTCGTGGCGACCTGCCTCGCCGCGGCGCTCGGCACCCTCGTCATGGCGCTGTTTGCAAAATGGCCGATCGGCATGGCGCCGGGGATGGGACTCAACGCCTTCTTCGCCTTCACCGTGGTCGGCGCCATGGGGTTCACCTGGCAGCAGGCGCTGGGGGCGGTTTTCGTTTCCGGCATCATCTTCCTGATCCTGACGGTGACGGGCGTGCGACGGTGGCTTATCTCGGGTATTCCACACTCCATGCGCTGTGCCATTGTCGCCGGCATCGGGCTGTTCCTGGCCATCATCGCGCTCAAGAGTTCCGGCATTGTCGTCGCCTCCGAGGCCACCTTCGTCACCCTCGGCGATCTCTCCCAGACCGGCCCGATGCTTGCCATTCTCGGCTTCTTCATCATCGCCGGGCTGGACGCTCTCAACGTTCGCGGCGCCATCCTCATCGGCATTCTGGCGGTCACCGTCCTGTCGATGCTGCTGGGCCTCAACGAGTTCCAGGGCGTGGTGTCGGCTCCGCCAAGCATCCTGCCCACCTTCATGCAACTCGACATCTGGGGTGCGCTCTCCGCCGGGCTCCTGCATGTCATTCTCGTGTTCGTCCTGGTCGAGGTTTTCGACGCCACGGGCACGCTGATCGGCGTGGCCAAGCGCGCCGGGCTCATGAAGCCCGACCGGCCCAACCGCCTGGGCCGCGCCCTGATGGCCGACAGCACGGCAATCGTCGCCGGTTCGCTCCTTGGAACGAGCAGCACGACGGCCTATGCCGAAAGCGCTTCAGGTGTCCAGGCGGGTGGCCGTACTGGGCTCACGGCGCTGGTTATCGCGGTTCTGTTCCTTGCCGCCCTGATGTTTTCGCCGCTTGCCGGCTCGGTGCCCGCCTATGCGACGGCGCCGGCGCTTCTTTACGTCGCCGCCCTGATGATGCGTGAACTGGTCGAGATCGAGTGGGAAGAGACGGCCGAGGCGGTGCCGGCCGCGCTGACGGCGATGATGATGCCGTTCACTTATTCGATTGCCAACGGTCTGGCCTTCGGCTTTGTCAGCTATGCAGTGATCAACACCCTCGCTGGGCGCCCGCGCGCCGTGCACCCGGCAACCTGGAGCGTCGCTGCGCTGTTCGTCCTGCGGTTCACTTTCCTCTCCGAATAGAGTGGAGGCCGGATATGCTAGGGCTTCGGTCCGCTCCCACCGATGGCCCGGGTGATCTCGTCCGCCGCCTTGCGCACGAGGGTACCGTATTCGGCGTCGCGCTCAGGCGTGACACGCACCGATGGGCCGGACAGCGAGACGCCGGCCGTCGCCTCGCCGAACTGGTTGAAGATCGGCGCAGCGATGCAGCGCATGCCGGGTGTGCGCTCTTCGTCGTCGATCGACCAGCCACGGGCGCGGATGCGCTCCAGTTCCGCAAGGAGCGCCTCTTTCGAGGTGATCGTCTTTTCCGTGAAGGCGGTGAGCGCCCGCTTCTTGAGAACGGCTTCAATCTGCGCCTCGGGAAAGAAGGCGAGCAGCGCCTTGCCGATGCCTGAGGCATGGATCGGGCCGCGCGTGCCGGGCCGGAAGAAGGCGCGGATCGGCTCATGCGTTTCGACCTGGCTGACGAAAATCACCTCGCCTTGGTCGACGATGGCCAGATTGGCGGTCTCCCCCGTTGCCGTCATGATCCGCTGCATCACCGGCCGGCTTTGCTCGACAACGTGCGTGCGGCCGAGGAAGCTGCTGCCGATGCGGAAGGCCTCCAGTCCCACCTGCCAGAGCTGCGCCGGTTCATCGAACTGGACGATGCCATGTTTCTCCAGCGTGATCAGGATTCTGTATGCCGTCGACGCCGACTGGTCGGCCGCCTCGGCGATCTCCGTCAGCGACATCCCACGGCCCTTCGCCACCACCTTGAGCACGTCCATGGCGCGCTCCAGCGATTGGATGAGCGTATTTTTCGACGTGTCGTTGAACGAGCGCGGCCTTCCACGGGCGCGGCTGATATGGGGCGGCATGGTTTTCTCCCAGTTGCCGCGCAGAGTACGCGCCCGCGCCGCGGCGTCAAGATTTCAGAAATGATTTTCGCAGGATGAAAAAAGATAAGAGGCAAACAAAACAATCCATTAATCGAGATATTGAAAAAGTGAAAATATTTTTCAAAAAAATTGCCTTCGCGTCAGTGCCAGCCTTAATCTGTCTGCTGAAAACACCGCCGCTCGCGGCCAGGTTTCGGAGATAAAGCCGATGTCCACCCAAAATCCGATCTTCGTTCCGGGGCCCACAAACATCCCCGAGAGGCTCCGCCGCGCTGTGGACTATCCCTCGATAGACCACCGCTCGCCCGCTTTCGCCGAGATGTACAAGCCGGCGCTTGAGGGTGTACGGCGCATCCTTCAGTCGAAGGACGCGGAGATCATTCTCTTCCCCGCCACCGGCACAGGCGCCTGGGAGGCGGCGATCACAAACACGCTCTCTCCAGGCGACAAGGTTCTCGCGGCGCGCTACGGCATGTTCTCGCACCGCTGGATCGACCTGTGCAAGCGGCACGGCCTCGATGTCCAGGTTATCGAGACGCCGTGGGGCGCCGGTGCGCCAGCCGCGGAATTCAACCGTGCGCTGAAGGCTGATAAAGAGCACCGGATCAAGGCGGTGCTCGTCTGCCACAACGAGACAGCCACCGGCGTCGTGAGCGACATAGCCGCCGTCCGACGCGCCATCGATACCGCGAAGCATCCCGCCCTTCTCTATGTCGACGGTGTCAGCTCCATCGCATCCATGGATTTCCGCATGGACGAGTGGGGCATTGATATCGCCATCACCGGCTCGCAAAAGGGCTTCATGCTGCCGGCGGGCCTCGCCATCCTCGGCGCCAGCCCGAAGGCAATGGAGGCAATGGCCTCGGCACGATGCCCTCGCTGCTTCTTCGATTTCCGTGATATGTTGGAAAGCGCTTCCGCCGGCGGCTTTCCCTACACACCGCCCGTCAATCTCATTCGCGGTCTGAGCCAGTCGATTGCAATGCTGGAGGAGGAGGGGCTGCCCCGCGTCTTCAGCCGCCACCACAGGATCGCCGAAGGCGTCCGCAAAGCGGTCGACACGTGGGGCCTCTCCCTGTGCGCAAGGGAGCCCTCCCTTTACTCCGACACGGTGAGCGCCGTCACCGTGCCTGCGGGCTTCGACGCCACCAGGATCGTCACCCACGCCGCCGAAAAATACGGGGTCGCCTTCGGCGTCGGCCTCGGCGAGGTGGCGGGCAAGGTATTTCGCATCGGCCATCTGGGCAGCATGACGGATGTCATGGCGCTCTCCGGTATAGCAACCGCCGAAATGGTCATGGCCGATCTGGGCCTGCCGATCGCACTCGGCTCCGGCGTACGCGCCGCGCAGGAGTTCTATCGGGCCGGCCAGACTGAGGACGACGCCTCGGCCGTCTCCGCCGCAGCTTGAAGGGAGCCGAAGCGGATGGAAATTCCCACCTACGACGATGTCATATCCGCGCATGCGCGCATCGCGCCGCATGTCCACCGCACGCCGATCCTCACCAGCAGCTTCCTCGACAGCCTCACCGGAGCCAGCCTGTTCTTCAAGTGCGAGAACTTCCAGAAGGCCGGCGCCTTCAAGGCGCGCGGCGCCTCCAACGCGGTCTTTGGCCTGGATGAGGAGAAGGCCGCGGTGGGCGTTGCCACCCATTCATCGGGAAACCACGCGCTGTCGCTCAGCTACGCCGCCGGCAAGCGTGGAATTCCGGTCACCGTGGTCATGCCGAAAACGGCACCGGAGCCCAAGAAGGCAGCCGTGCAAGGTTATGGCGGCAGGATCATCGAATGCGAGCCAAGCACATCCTCGCGCGAGGCCGTGTTCGCCGAAGTGGTGGCTGAGACCGGCGCTGAATTCGTGCACCCGTATAACGACCCCCGCGTGATTGCCGGCCAGGCCACTTGCGCGAAGGAAATCGTCGAGGAACTGGGGCCGCTCGATGCCGTCATTGTCCCCATCGGCGGTGGCGGGATGATATCGGGCTGCTGCCTGACCCTGTCGGCCATTGCCCCGCAAACGAAGATCTATGCGGCCGAGCCGAAGAACGCCAACGATGCCCATCGTTCCCTCAAGGCAGGGCACATCATTGCCGATGACGCACCGCAGACGGTGGCGGACGGGCTGAAGGTGCCGCTCAAGGAGCTAACCTGGCACTTCGTCTCCGGCCACGTGGAAGACATCCTCCTCTCCACCGAGGACGAGATCGTCGAGGCGATGCGGCTTATCTGGCAGCGCATGAAGATCGTTGTGGAACCATCGAGCGCCGTCCCTCTGGCGGCGATCCTGAAGAACAAGCACAATTTTGCCGGCAAGCGCGTCGGTGTCATTCTCACCGGCGGCAATGTCGACTTGGTTAAGCTGCCCTGGATGGCGGCCTGAAAGTGGTGCCTGAAGGACAAGGAGGAACACCATGAACGCCCTCAACAAGACCGCCACGCCCGTCGTCGGCCTGAATGTTCCGGCCGCCGTCGGCATGAGCCTGGAGGAGGTGCAGACGCCGGCGCTGATCATCGACCTCGACGCCTTCGAGCGCAATGTGAAGCGCATGCGCCGCTTTGCCGAAGAGATGGGCGTGCGCCATCGGGCGCATGCCAAGACCCACAAGTCCGCCGACATCGCGCTTATCCAGATGGAGCTCGGCGGGGCAGTCGGCGTGTGCTGCCAGAAGGTGTCGGAAGCAGAGGCGATCGTCGCCGGTGGCGTGCGGGATGTGCTGGTGTCGAACCAGGTGGTCGACCCAGTCAAGATCGATCGCCTCGCGCAGCTCGCGGGCCGGGCGCGCACACTCGTTTGCGTCGACGACCTTGGCAATGTCGACGACCTCTCCAAGGCCGTCCAAAGGCACGGCACGACGATCGAGTGCCTCGTCGAGATCGACTGCGGGGCAGGGCGCTGCGGCGTGCAGTGGGGCGAGCCGGTGATCGATCTGGCAAGGAAGATCACTGCGGCCCCGGGGCTGGAATTCTCCGGCCTGCAGGCCTACCAGGGCGCGGCCCAGCACGTTCATGACTATGGAGAGCGCAAGGCGAAGATCGAAGCGGCCATCTCCCAGGTCGCTGCCACCGTCGCAATGCTGAACATGGAAGGCCTGGAGTGCAAGATCGTCGGCGGCGCCGGCACCGGCTCCTACTATTTCGAGGGCACGTCCGGTGTCTATAACGAGCTGCAATGCGGCTCCTACATCTTCATGGATGCCGACTACCAGCGGGTGCGGGACGAGGACGGCGATTTCATTCATGCGTTTGAGAATAGCTTGTTCATCTGGACATCAATCATGTCCAAGACCAAGGCCGGCAAGGCGATCTGCGACGCTGGCCTCAAGGCGCAGAGCGTGGATTCCGGCCTACCGGTCATCTACGGGCGCGACGATGTCGAATACATCAAATGCTCCGACGAGCATGGCGTCATCGCCGATCCCGGCAACGTGCTGAAGCTCAACAACAAGCTGAAGCTCGTGCCCGGACATTGCGACCCCACCTGCAACGTCTACGACTGGTATGTCGGTATCCGCGACAGCAAGGTGGAATGCCTATGGCCGGTCACCGCGCGCGGCATGGCCTACTGAGGCGCCGTCCATGCTGGTCGTGACGGAAGAAACCTGCCGCAATCTCATCACGCGCGAGGATGCCTTTACGGCCGTGGAGGGCGTCTTCGCCGCCATGGCCAGCGGCGAGGCATATAACTTCCCGGTTATCCGCGAGGCGATCGGCCATGCCGACGCGCTCTACGGTTTCAAGTCGGGCTTCGACCGGGCACATGGTGTGCTGGGGCTGAAATCGGGCGGCTATTGGCCGGGCAATGAGAAGCGGGGTCTGACCAACCACCAGTCGACCGTCTTCCTCTTCGATCCCGATACCGGACGGCCGCAGGCGATGGTCGGCGGCAACTATCTGACAGCCATGCGCACCGCGGCGGCTTCGGCCGTCTCCATCCGCTATCTTGCGCGCCCGGACGCCAGGGTGCTCGGCATGGTAGGCGCCGGCTTTCAGTCTACCTTTCAGATGCGGGCGGCGGCGGCGCAGCGGGAGTTCGAGAAGGTGATCGGCTGGAACCCGCATCCCGAAATGCTCTCGCGGCTGGAGGAAACCGCGGCGGAGCTCGGCCTGCCCTTCGAGGCGGTCACGCTCGAGCGGCTGGGGGCGGAGGCCGACGTCGTCATCACCATCACCTCGAGCTTCGCACCGATCCTGACGCGTGATCACGTGCGGCCGGGCGTGCATTTGGCCTGCATGGGGACCGACACCAAGGGTAAGCAAGAGGTTGCCGCCGAACTCGTTGCCGCCGCAACGCTGTTCACCGATGAAGTCACCCAGGCGGTCAGCATTGGCGAATGCCAGCACGCGGCGGAGGCCGGCCTGATCGAGGAAGCGCGGATCACACCTCTCGGCGCCGTCGTCAACGGCGCACACCCCGGCCGCTCGTCACCGGACGAGATCACCCTGTTCGATGGCACCGGTGTCGGCCTGCAGGATCTGGCACTTGCCTCCGTCGCCGCATCCAGCGCCCGTGACAAGGGCCTTGCCATCGAGCTGCATCTGTAGACGAAGCGCGCTTTCCGTTGAGCAGCCTGACGTAAGCCGGGCGCAAGGTTTCTGCCCTACATTCAGGGATAGGGGGCTACATCCGCTTCCGGAGTGCACGCATGGGCGAGCCCATGAACCCGGAGGCGCTTTGCAGCCTATGTGCCCGAGTTCGCAGGCGGCGAAATGCCGGAAGCGACTGATCGACACGTAGGAAAGCAATGGCGGGGGAAAACAAGGCGAAACAGGTTTGGCGCTGCGATGGATGCGGCGACGAACGAACGCTTCGCAAGATCGACGAGCATCGGAACGTGGCCATCGTCATCACATCAGGGCCTGGGGAAATTCTGTTTTCCCGAAGCTGTCAGCTCTGTCCGCACTGCCAGCTTCGCCTTGTTCGGCAAGCCGACTCCAATGAGCTGGTCCGGCATCGATCTGGATACGAGCGTCGCCTCGGCAGGCAGCCTGACTGACGCTCGGCCCAGCGGTGTCGGTTGAGAAAGAGCGCACCGCCCTCCTCGCGCACGGCCAGTTCCACGACGACGACGTGATGGAGTTCAAGTTGCCGAAGGACGCGGTCGGAACGAAGGTCGAATGGGGCACCGACGGTCACACCTTTGAAAACTACGCGGCCCTGATCGATAAGCATTTTGCCTTCAAGACGCAAGAGGGTACGGCTGGGGGCGAAAGGCTCGATGGCGCCGACGGCGCTGACCGTATCATCGGCAAGGGCGGGGCCGACGAGATCCGGGCGCTCAGCGGTGACGATATGATCTTCGTGCCCGATCTCAACTTCGAGAGCATCGACGGCGGGGATGGCGTCGACAGGCTTCTGGTGACGGGTGAGAAGGAGCTGTCGAAACTCGGCGACAAGAATATTACCGACATCGAGGTACTTGACCTGCGTGGTTCTGGCAAAAACACGCTGACGCTGACCTTCGACGATGTGAACAAGCTGAGCAGCAATATCGGCACCGAAGCCCTGCGCATCGAAGGCGACAGGGATGACGTGATCGAGCTTGATGGCTTCCATAACACGGCCAAGCAAGAGCACGCGCTCAGCGCTGGCCGGATGTCACCTATGATATCTACACGATCGGGTCCGCCAAGGTTTGGGTGGAGGACGACGTCACGGTATTGCCGGTGGCGTAAGGTAGTGCAGAACGCTCTACGGGCGGCCGCAACAGCGGCCGCCCGATCCGGCTGATGCGGGTGCAACGCCATGCTGCCTCCTGATGCCGTTCTTCCCATATTCTTAGTTTTTCTCCTAGATCCCCCGTAGCGGCAGGGGGATTTGGCGTGTGTAGGAAGCAAGAAAGGAGGCTCCACAAACAACCGGATGTCCGAAACTGCCCCTAAAGGTTTTTGGTCTATCGGTGATGCCGGATTCGAACGGCGTGTTAGGCCAGGGCGGACTGGAAGGGCTATGTCTGGAAACGGTCACGCGGATTATCCCGCTTTTCGCCGGATCGGTAGGGCGCGCCGCCCCGTGCTTCTCCATTCAGCCCGGGAATTCCTCAAATACGCGGCCATTCGAACCGGTCTCGAAACCGTTGCCCACTCCCGCGCACAGGCCCTGTTTCCCGCTCTAGGCGGGCGCGGCGTCATCTTCACGCTGCATCACGTAAGGCCCGTTGCGGGTCCGCGTTTTGCTCCCAACGCCCATCTCTCCGTCACCCCCGATTTCCTGGCGCAGGCCATCGTCGCGGCACGCGAGTGCGGTCTCGTGCCGGTCCACCTCCACGACCTGCCGGCGCTCTTGTCCGATCCGGCGGACAAGCGGAAATTCGCTGCCTTCACGCTCGACGACGGATACCGCAACAATGCCACATACGCCGCGCCCGTCTTCCGCAAGTTCGACGTTCCCTACACGATTTTCCTCACCGCAGGCTTCATCGAGCGCACGCGCACCATCTGGTGGGAGACAGCGGCCGCGCTCGTGGAGAAGCATGCGGCGCTGACATTCGATTTCGGCAACGGCTCCGAAGACGTTGCGACCACCACCGCCGCGCAGAAGCGGGCCGCCTTCGCGCGGCTCGAGGCTTTCGTGGCAACTGCCGACGAGGACGAAGCGGTGGAGCGGATCGACCGCGCGGCCCGCGCCGCGGGCATCGAACCCGCTGCCATCGTTGACGAACTCGTCATGGACGGGGCCGATCTTCGCGCGCTCGGCGAGGATCCCCTTGCCCATTTCGGCGCCCACACGCTCACACACGTCAACCTCCGGCGCGTCAGCCCAGAGCGGCTGCGCAAGGAGATCGAGGGATCGGCGCGCGCCGTCGAACGATATGTCGGCCGCCCTACGCGCTCCTTTGCCTATCCCTATGGCCAGCCCTGGTCACTTGGCGAACGCGAGGTGCGGGCGGTGGCGGAGGCGGGGTTCCCCGTCGCCGTGACGACCCAGCCCGGCGTTCTAGGCCCCGCCAGCCTCGAACGGCCGACGGCACTGCCGCGCGTCTCGCTGAACGGCCGTTTCCAGGCAAAGCGCCACGTCAAAGCGCTCATCTCCGGCCTGCCGTTCAAGCTTATGCAGCGCTAATCCTCGTGCCGCGCAATCACACCGAGAAAGGCATCGCCGTAGCGCTCCAGCTTGGCCTCGCCGATACCGGGAATGGCGGCGAGCTCCAGCCGGCTGGCCGGGCGGGCGGCAGCCATTTCGATGAGCGTCCTGTCGTGGAAGATCACATAGGGCGGCAGGCCCTGGTCACGGGCGAGTTCGCGCCGCTTCTCGCGCAGCGCTTCGAAGAGCGTGCGGTCGGCGGGCTCCATGCTGTTGGCGGCCTCGCGGCGGGCGGCTTTCTTGCTGGTCCTGATCGCGCGTCTCGGCACGCGTAGCATCAGGGTCGGCTTTTCGCGCAGGAAATCGCGGCCGCGGTCTGAGATCGACAGGCCGCCGTGCCCGGCGAGATCGACGGAGACCAGCCCGTGGGCGACGAGCTGGCGCAGGATGGAGCGCCAGGTGCGCGCGTCGTGCTCCTTGCCGATTCCATAGGTGGATATCCGGTCGTGGCCGAAGCGAGTGATGCGCTCATCCTCCTCGCCGAGCAGAACGGCGGCGATATAGGCCTGGCCGAAGCGCTCGCCCGTTCGATAGATGCAGGAGAGCGCCTTCTGCGCCGCAATCGTCCCATCGAAGAGTTCGGGCGGGGCCGCGCAGTTGTCGCAGTTGTTGCAGGGTTCGTGCGTGTCGCCGAAATAGTTGAGCAGCACCTGGCGGCGGCATTGGCCGGTCTCGGTCAAGCCCAGAAGCGCGTCCAGCTTCTGCCGCTCCATGCGTTTGCGCTGTTCCGGCGCGTCCGATTCCTCGATGAAGCGGTTGCGCAGGGCGATGTCGTCATAGCCATAGAGCATCAGCGTTTCCGCCGGCAGGCCGTCACGGCCGGCCCGGCCGGTCTCCTGGTAATAGGCCTCGATGCTGCCCGGCAGGTCGAGGTGGAGGACGAAACGCACGTCGGGCTTGTCGATGCCCATGCCGAAGGCGATGGTGGCGACCATGACGACGCCTTCTTCGCGCTGGAAGCGCGTCTGGTTGGCGTCGCGCACCGCCTTGTCCAGGCCGGCGTGATAGGCAAGTGCCGTAAAACCGCGCTCGTTGAGAAAGGCGGCGGTTTCCTCGGTCTTGCGCTTGGAAAGGCAATAGATAATGCCGCTCTCGCCCTTGCGGCTCTCCAGAAAGGCGAGCATCTGTTTGCTCGGACTGTCCTTCTCAGTGATGGCGTAGCGGATGTTGGGCCGGTCGAAGCCGGCGACGAAGCTGTTCTCCTCGCCGATCCTCAGATGGCTGACGATCTCGGCGCGGGTGGGTGCGTCGGCGGTGGCCGTCAGCGCCATGCGCGGCGTGCCGGGAAAGAGCTCAGCCAGACAGTCGAGCTTGCGATATTCGGGCCGGAAATCGTGGCCCCATTGGGAGAGGCAGTGGGCCTCGTCGATGGCGATGAGCGACAGCGGCACCGGGCGCAGCCGCTCCAGTATTTCAGGTCTCAGGAGCGTTTCCGGCGCCACATAAAGCAGGTCGAGCGCCCCTGTCTCGACGGCGCGCCAGATATCGGCCCGCTCATCGAACGCGAGCGAGGAGTTGAGCGCGGCCGCCCTCATGCCGGCTTGGCAGAGGGCCGCCACCTGGTCCGCCATCAGCGCGATCAGCGGCGAGACGACGAGCCCCATTCCCTGTCGGCACAGGGCGGGAATCTGATAGCAGAGCGACTTGCCGCCGCCCGTCGGCATCAGCACGAAGGCGTCGTTGCCGGCGATCACATGAGCGATCACCTCCGCCTGCCGCCCGCGGAATGCGTCGTAGCCATAGACAGTCTTCAGAAGGTGCAGGGGCTCGAGCGTCATTCGGATAAGGATGTATAAGAGGGCTATTCCGTCCTCATAACAGGCTCATCTTCTTTTTGCACCCGGAGAGGGGCTTTAGGACGTGAAACTCAACTGCGAAGCCGCTATGTACCCGATTGTCACCATTTCGGGATGGCGCGGCGGCAACATCCCGGCATGCCAGCAGGAGGCGAATCCGATGAACGGGGAACCCTCGCTGATGTTCAGCGAGACGGGGGAAGCGGCGCAGGCGGTCGCCAGGCTCCTCTCGCGGGAAGACAACACGTTCAAGGAGCTCGGCCGGCTGATCGGCGAGCGCCGCCCTCCGGTCGTCACCGTGGCGGCGCGCGGCTCGTCCGATCACGCGGTGAGCTTCTTCAAATATTTGTTTGAGATCGCGGCCGGCATCCCGGTCGCCTCCATCGGGCCTTCCGTCGCCTCCGTCTACCGCGCTTCGCTGCATCTCACCGGCGGATTGCACATCACCGTTTCCCAGTCCGGCGCAAGCCCGGACATCATCGCCGTGCAGGACGAGGCCAAGCGCGGCGGGGCGCTGACGGTGGCGGTGGTCAATGTCGCCGACAGTCCACTGGCGCATGGCGCCGACGTTGTCCTGCCCATCCACGCGGGCGAGGAACGGAGCGTGGCCGCCACCAAGAGCTTCATCGCCTCGGCCGCTGCACTGGCCGCCGTCACACAGGCCGCCACCGGCGACGCCGGCCTGGCCGCCGGCCTCGCGCGCCTGCCGGAGGCGCTGGAGGCGGCATGCGAGGCCGACCATGCACCCGTCTTGCCTTTGCTTGCCGGGGCCGGGTCCCTCTATACGGCGGGGCGGGGGCCGGGCTTTGCCATCGCGCTCGAGGCCGCACTCAAGGCCAAAGAAACGGCGAAGCTGCACGCCGAGGCCTTTTCGCTGGCTGAGTTGATGCATGGCCCGATGCAACTCGTCGGCGAAGGCTTTCCCATCCTCGCCTTTCTGCCGGAGGACGAAGCGCTTGCCTCCAGTATCGAGGCCGTGGACAAGCTCAGCAGGCTAGGCGCCGCCGTCGTCGCCTTCTCCTCGCGGGCGCTTGGGCCACGCACCATCGCTGTGCCCTCCACCGGCCACGGCCGTCTCGATCCGCTGGTGGCCCTCGTTGCCTATTATCGCCTGGTCGAGCGCCTGGCGCGGGAGCGCGGGCTCGACCCGGACTCGCCCGACAAGCTCAAGAAGGTGACGGAGACCATCTGATGGGCAACGCCATCCTCGCCGGCGCGCGGCTGTTCGACGGCGAGCGCTTCTTGGAAGGTCATGCCGTTATCGTCGAAGCAGGGCGCGTGAAGGCGGTCGTGCCGGAGGCCGAAATCTCCGGCCTCGACGACATCACGCGGGTTGACGGCGGCATCCTGGCACCGGGTTTCGTCGATGTGCAGGTCAACGGCGGCGGCGGGCGCATGCTCAACGACGATCCCTCGCCTGAGACAATGACCGCCATCGCCGCTGCCCATCGCCGCTATGGGACCACGGCCCTGTTGCCGACGCTGATCACCGACACGCACGCGGTGACAGAGGCGGCGATCGCCAGTGCCATAGAAGCCTGTCGCACAGCGGAAGGCGTCGTCGGCCTGCATCTGGAAGGGCCGCATCTGGCGCCGGCGCGGCGTGGTGCGCACATGGCCGAATTGATGCGGCCGATGGAGGAGGCCGATGTCGAAGCCCTCTGCCGCGCGGCCGAAGCGCTGCCGGTTCTGCATGTGACGGTGGCGGCGGAGCAGGTGACGGCGGCGCAGGTGGAGCGGCTGGCAAAGGGCGGCGTTATCGTGAGCCTCGGCCATACCGACTGCACGGCCGAAGCGGCGCAACGGCTGTTTGATGCCGGCGTGCGCGGTGTCACCCACCTCTTCAATGCCATGAGCGGGCTTTCCCATCGCACGCCGGGGCTGGTGGGCGCCGCGCTCGACGCCGGCCATGTGTGGTGTGGCATCATCGCTGACGGCCATCATGTCGACCCGGTAGCACTCGGCGTGGCCCTTCGCGCCAAGCGAGGGCCGAGGCGCCTCTACCACGTCACCGACGCAATGGCGCTGGTGGGCAGCGAGGCGGAGAGCTTTCAGCTCAACGGGCGCACGGTGCGGCGCGAGCCCGGGGCTGTGTGCTCGAAGCTTGTCCTCGAGGACGGAACGCTCGCCGGCTCCGATCTTGACATGGCTTCGGCCGTGCGTTTCGGCGTCGAGGTGTTGGGTTTGCCGGTGGAGGAATCACTTAAGATGGCGAGCGTCTATCCGGCGACCTTCCTTGGCATCGAAAGCGAGCACGGGTTGCTGATGCCTGGCGCGCGCGGCGATCTCGTGCATCTGGATGACGGCCTCAATGCGCAGCGGGTCTGGATCGCCGGACGGCTGCAATAGCGTCTACTTCCGCCCCTGGCGGAAGATCTGGTTCCAGAAGTCGTAGAAGGCAAGGCAGAGCACGACCCCCGTCACCACGAAGAGCGCCGCGCGCGGCACTGAGAAGACGAATATGCCGAGATAGCCTGCCAGTGTCGCCAGGGCGACA
Source organism: Chelativorans salis (assembly GCF_025336525.1). Classification (GTDB taxonomy): domain Bacteria; phylum Pseudomonadota; class Alphaproteobacteria; order Rhizobiales; family Rhizobiaceae; genus Chelativorans; species Chelativorans salis. The sequence continues at coordinate 96,055 of NZ_JAOCZP010000009.1, read as the reverse complement.
AGGGCCACGATCCGGTCGAGCAACATCGGCCTTCCTCCCTATCGCCCGTATATCAGCTGCGGCAGGTAGTAGATGATCGCCGGCACGTTGTAGAGCACCACCATGGTGAGGAATACCATTGCCAGGTAGGGCAGCGATCCGGCGAAGATCTGGGTGAGCTGCACGTTGCGCGGCGCAATCCCCTTCAGATAGTAGGCCGACATCGCCATGGGCGGCGTCAGGAACGAGGTCTGCAGGTTAAGCGCGATCAGAATACCGAAGAACAGTGGGTCGATATCGAACAGCGGCAGGAGCGGCAGGAAGATCGGCACGAAGATGATGATGATCTCCGACCATTCCAGCGGCCAGCCAAGCAGGAAGATGATGAGCTGTGCCAGAAGCAGGAACTGCAGCGGCGTCAGGCTCAGCCCCTCGACGAATTCGCGCACGAGCTGCTCGCCGCCGAGATAGGAGAAAACCGAAGCGAAGACCCAGGAGCCGACGAACAGCCAGCAGACCATCGCCGTGGTACGCACCGTCAGATACACCGATTCCTGCAGGCGCTGCCAGGTGAGCGCGCGGTAGGCGATTGCCAGCAAAAGCCCGCCCAGCGCGCCCACGGCGGCGGCTTCCGACGGCGTAGCGAAGCCGAGCAGGATGGCGCCCAGAACCACCGTGATGAGTGTGGCGAGCGGGAGGAAGGAGGTAAGCAGCATCCAGAGGACCTTCAGGAGGCCAATATCCTCCATCTTCTCGGGCTGCGGCGCGAGCTTCGGCTGCAACAGAGCGCGGCCGACGATATAGATCAGATACATACCCGCCAGCAGGAAGCCTGGCAGCAGCGCCCCGGCATAAAGCCGGACGATGGAGACGCCAGACGTCGCCGCATAGACGATCAGCATGATGGAGGGCGGGATGAGGATGCCCAACGTGCCGCCGGCGCAGATGACGCCGGCGGCGAAGCGCGTGTCGTAGCGCGCCTTCAGCATGGCCGGGAAGGCGAGCAGGCCCATCAGCGTGACGACGGCGCCGACGATGCCGGTGGCGGTGGCGAAAAGGGCGCAGGTGATAAGTGCGGCAACCGCCATCGAGCCCGGCAGGCGCCGGGTTGTCACACTCAGCGTGTGGAACAGGCGGTCGACGATGTTGGCGCGCTCAACCAGATAGCCCATGAAGAGAAACAGCGGCACGGCGGTCAAGACGTCGTTGGCCATGACCGAATAGGTCTGGTTGACGAAGAGGTCGAAAACCCGGTTGTTGAAGAAGCCGCCGATCCAGTGCTGGATCAGCGTCAGCGTGTCCGCGTCCTCCTGAACGGCACGGGTATAGGCGATCCACATGCGGTCGGCGTCGTAATAGGCGTAGTAGCCGAAGGCGATGCCCATCGCCATGAGCGTGAAGGCGATAGGAAAGCCGAGCAGGATGATGAAGATGAAGATGCCGAGCATGGCCACGGCGACTTGCGGGTCGGTCATGACCGCGGCTCCCTCGGGTCGATCACATCCACGGCTTCACTGCCGTGGCGGAGCGCCTCGGCTCGTTCCTTCTGCAGTATGGTCTCAAGCTCCTCCACGTCCTCCTTCTGCCGCGGCCACTCGCCTGTGCGAATGGTGATGATGCAGCGAAAGACCTGGGCGATGCCCTGGATGACGAGGAGAATGCCGGCGGCGATGATTATCGACTTGAACTGATAGACCGGCACGTTGGCCGGGCTCATGGTGCTGACTTCGAGATAGCGCCACGAGCGGCTGGCGTATCGCCAGCCGGAAAAGACCAGCGCCAGAATGCCGGGGAAGAAGAAGAGGAAGTAGAGCACGAGTTCCACCTTGGCCTGGGTCTTGGGATGCCACAGGCGGTAGATGAAATCGCCCCGCACATGGCCGTTGCGCGACAGTGTGTAGGCGCCGGCCATCATAAATAGCGTGCCGTACATGATGTAGGTGAGATCGAAGGCCCAAACGGTGGGCGCTCTAAACCAATAGCGCACGACAACCTCGTAGCTGACGGCGAAGGTCATCAGCACGACGCACCAGGCAAAGGCTTTGCCGAACCACGCGGACACCGTGTCGGCAAACTGAATGTATCGATGCATGGAAGTGCTCTATCCGCGGAAGGCGATAGTCACGGGGCGGGCGACACCGCCCCGTGACTATTCAACATCGGTTAGAAGTTTATCTTGTCCGGGAAGTAATGCTGGTAGGCCAGCTTGTAGTCCGGCGAGTTCATGAGCGTGTAGAAGACCACGCGCTCGCACCATTGTTTCTGGCTGTCCACGACCTTGGCAAAGAACTCATCTTCCATCAGGTCCGGCAGGATCTGATCCCAGGCCTCGAGCTGTACCTGAAGCACGTCCTCCGGCGTGCGCTGCACGCTGACGCCGTGTTCCGTCTGCAGGGCTTCCAGGTCCTTCGAATATTGGTCCATGGCAAGCGCGAAGTTCGCCAGGTGCACCGCCTCGACGCCGTATTTCAGGATCGCCTGCAAGTCGGGATCGAGGCTTTCGAAGCGGTCGCGATTGAAGATGAACTCGAAGGATTCGCTCGCCTGATGGTATGAGGAGAGCATGTAGTTCTTGGCCACGTCCTGCGAGCCGAAGCGCATGTCCGAGGTCGGGTTGTTGAACTCGAAGGCGTCGATGACGCCACGCTCCATCGCCGGCACGATCTCGCCGCCGGGAAGCTGCGCCACACTGGCGCCCATGGCCTGGAACAGGTCGGCGGCCAGGCCCACCGTACGGTATTTCAGGCCCTGGATCTGGTCGGCATTCTCGATCGGCTGCTTGAACCAGCCGAGCGGCTGCGCCGGCATGCCGAAGGCGAAGAAGCCGACAACGTTGAGGCCCAGAACATCCTGGACGAGCTCGCGGTAGAACTCGTCGCCGCCGCCGTGATACATCCAGGCGATCATCTGGTTGGCATCGGCACCGAACACCGGACCCGTGCCGAACAGCGATGCCGCCTTGTTCTTGCCGTACCAGTAGACCGGCACCGTGTGGGCGGCGTCGATGACGCCGTCATGGCAAGCATCTTGAACCTGGAAAGCGCCGACCACGGCACCCGCCGGCAGAAGATCGATCTTCAGGCGGCCGCCGGACATCACGTCGACGCGCTCGACATATTGCGCGGCCATGTCCTGGAAAATGTCGGAAGACGGCCAGGACGACTGCATCTTGAGCGTGATCGGAGACTGTGCGAGAACGGCCGGAGCCGCCAGAGAGCCAGCAGCCGCCGCGCCCGCGGCAGTGGTTGCGGTGCCGAGGAACTTGCGGCGTGAAAGCGTCTTGTCACTCATCATAATCCTCCCTTTATTGGTGGCTCATTATTGTTGTTGTCGAGCATAGCTCATCAAGCCATCCTTCCAATCATGCAGGAAAAATAGGGCGGAGCGGAAGCGGCTTCGGCCTTTATAATACTAAAGTCGTATAAGGCTGGCGCGGCGCCGGAAGGCGCGATAGCCTGTCGCGCATCTCCGGAATCAAGGGACCCGTCATGGTCTTCGTGCCTGATCTTGCCATCATCCTGCAGTTTGCCGCCGCCACCTTCGTGATCGCGATCACGCCCGGTCCGGACATGACGCTCTTCGTCGGCCGCGCCCTGTCGCAGGGGCGGGCAGCGGGCTTCGCCTGCATGTTCGGCGCCATGACCGGCATCCTGGTGCACACGCTTCTGGTGGCGCTGGGGCTGTCGGCGCTGATCGTCGCCTCGCCGCAAGCCTTTCTTGCACTGAAGATATTCGGCGCCGGTTATCTCGTCTGGCTCGCCTGGCAGGCCATCCGCCGCGGCTCCGCCTTCTCGCCGGAAACGAAGGCGGGTGCCGGCCGGTCATTGTTCAAGAACTGGGCGACCGGTCTCGGCATAAACCTGCTCAACCCTAAGATCATCTTGTTCTTCATGACCTTCCTGCCGCAATTCGTTTCCTCCAGCGATCCGCACGCCTCCTCGAAGCTGCTCTTCCTAGGCCTGCTGTTCATCCCCCTCGCCCTGCCGATCACCACGCCCATGGTGCTTGCGGCGGACGGTTTTTCCAAGTTGCTCAGGAAGAGCCCGAAGGTGACGCGGGCAGTGGACTACCTGTTTGCCGGCGTGTTCTCAGCTTTTGCAGTGAAGATCCTGACGGCGCAAGCGCGGTGACCTTTCCCGCAGCGCGCGGGGATCACACGTCGTGAATGCCGGCCGCAATGTCGGCGCTGTCCTGCGCACCATGGTCGCGTGGCCTCGCGAGGGGGAGGGAAGTGTTACTCGCCGTGCCCGGCGATCATCATCGCTTCCAGCTTCAACCGCTCGGCCTTCTTCATGCGCTCCGAAGCCGACTTGAGCTGGCCGCAGGCCGCCAGGATATCGCGGCCGCGCGGCGTGCGGATGGGCGAGGCGTAGCCGGCGCGGTTGACCATCTCGGCGAATTTCTCGATCTGCTCCCAGTCCGAGCATTCATAGGCGCTGCCAGGCCACGAATTGAACGGGATCAGGTTGATCTTGGCTGGGATGCCCTTCAGGAGCCGCACCAGCTCGCGCGCGTCGGCGAGCGTGTCGTTCACGCCCTTCAGCATCACATATTCGAAGGTGATGCGCCGCGCGTTCGACAGGCCGGGGTAGGCCCGGCAGGCGTCCAGAAGCTCCTTCAGCGGATACTTCTTGTTGATCGGCACCAACTCGTCGCGCAGTTCGTCGCGCACCGCGTGGAGCGAGATCGCCAGCATGACGCCGATCTCCTCGCCCGTGCGGTAGATCTCCGGCACCACGCCGGACGTCGACAGCGTGATGCGGCGCTTCGACAGCGACAGGCCCTCGCCGTCGGAGGCGATGAGCAGCGCCTGCTTCACGTTCTCGAAATTGTAGAGCGGCTCGCCCATGCCCATCATGACGATATTCGTCACCTTGCGGCCTTCCGCCGGCACGATCGCGCCATCGGGCGTGTCGGCATCGGGAAAGTCGCCCAGCCGGTCGCGGGCAACCAGCAGCTGGTCGAGGATCTCACCCGGCGTCAGGTTGCGCACCATCTTCTGCGTGCCGGTGTGGCAGAAGGAGCAGGTGAGCGTGCAGCCGACCTGGGAGGAGATGCACAGGGTGCCGCGGCCTTCCTCGGGGATATACACCGTTTCCACCTCGACCGGGCGGCCGGCGCCGCGCGGCGGGAAACGCAGGAGCCACTTGCGCGTGCCATCCTGTGAAATCTGTTCCTCGACGATCTCTGGGCGGGCGATGGTGAAGGTCTCGTCAAGGGCGCCGCGCAGCTCCTTTGAGATATTGAACATGCGCGAGAAGTCGGAAACGCCGCGCACGTAGAGCCAGTGCCAGAGCTGGCGCACGCGCATGCGCACCTGCCGCTCGGGCACGCCGACGGAGGCAAGGGCTTCGCCCAGCTCTTCGCGCGATAGGCCGATCAGCGGCTTCTTCTCCGCCTGTATCTCGGGACGCAGCCGCGTGCGGCTTTCAGGGGTCGATGTATCGATTGTCAGGGTCATGGTGCATTCAAATGCGTTTCGGGCGGCGCCTTGGGCCGCCCGTTCACTTCGGCGCGCTCATAGCACGGCTTCGCCGCGCCGTCACCCTTTCCCTCCCCACGACGAAGGGGGAGGGGCTTCACAGATAAAGCAGCGACCGTCCGGCCTCGTTGAAGAGATGGAGCTTGGCAGGCTCGGCTGCAAGCGACACCGTCTCGCCGCGGCCGAACCTCTGCACGCCGGGCAGCTTCACGATGACCGGGTCGGGCACGTTCTCCACGTCGAGATAGACGTTGGTGACCTCACCGAGGGACTCGACGATGTTCACCCGCCCGTCGAACAGGCCGCCGCCGTTGGAGGCGATGGTGAGATCCTCCGGCCGCACGCCCAGGCGCACTTCCTGGCCGGCCATGTTTGCCGGTGAGGGGATGGGCAGGTCGGCCCGTGTCTTGCCGAGCCTGATGGTCGTCTTCTCGCCGGCCTTGTCGATCTTGGCTGGCTGGATGTTCATGGCCGGCGAGCCGATGAACTGGGCGACGAACAGGTTGGCCGGTTTCTCGTAGAGTTCAATCGGTGCGCCCACCTGCTCGATATGGCCGGCCGACAAGACGACGATACGATCGGCCAGCGTCATGGCCTCCACCTGATCGTGGGTGACGTAGATCATAGTGGAGTCGGGCATCGATTCCTTCAGCTTGGCGATCTCGATACGGGTAGCTACGCGGAGTGCCGCGTCGAGGTTCGACAGAGGCTCGTCGAAGAGGAAGACTTTAGGATCGCGCACGATGGCGCGGCCGATGGCGACCCGCTGGCGTTGGCCGCCCGACAGCGCCTTGGGCAGTCGGTCGAGATAGGGCGTGAGCTGGAGAATCTCGGCCGCCTCCTGCACGCGCTTCTCGATCTCGGCCTTCGGCGCCTTGGCGATCTTCATGCCGAAGGCCATGTTGTCGTAGACGCTCATATGCGGGTAGAGCGCGTAGGACTGGAACACCATGGCGATGCCGCGCTGGGAAGGCGGGATGTCGTTCACCCGCTCCTCGCCGATATACATGTCGCCGCCGGTGATGGTCTCGAGGCCGGCGATCATGCGCAGAAGCGTGGACTTACCGCAGCCGGACGGCCCGACGAAGACGACGAACTCTCCCGTCTTGATCTCCAGGTCAATGCCGTGGATGACCTCCGTCATTCCGTAGCTCTTCTTGATGTCCTTCATCAGAACGCCGGTCATCACTCTCCTCCCCGGTCATATGCCCTGGCCAACCGGCAGCCGAAGAGCCGCCGGTTCAGCACTTTTATCTCGTGGCTGCCGTCTTTGCCAAATCCATCCTTGCGCCTCCGGGGGCTTCCAAGAGTCCCGAATGCGGGTTCTTCGCCGCTCGCCCCTTGCATGGCGCCTCAACCTCCTTTGACGGAGCCGGCAAGCAGCCCGCGCACGAGATAGCGCTGCAACGTAAAGAAGACGACGATAGGCACGATGATGGCGACGAAGGCCGAGGCCGTGAGGATTTCCCAATTGCCGCCGCGGGAGCCGAGAAGCTCGCGCAGTCTCCCGGTCATCACCAGTTGCTCTTCATTGTTGCCGAGGAAGACGGTGGCCACCAGCAGGTCGTTCCACACCCACAGGAACTGGAAGATGGCGAAGGAGGCGAGCGCCGGGAATGACAGCGGCAGGACGATCTTCCTGAAGATCTCGAAATCCGAAGCCCCGTCCACCTTCGCGCTTTCGATGATCTCGCGCGGCAGGCCGGAGATGTAGTTGCGCAGAAGATAGATGGCGAGCGGCAGGCCGAAGCCCGTATGCGCCAGCCAAATGCCGATATAGGACTTGCCGATGCCGACGTCATTATAAAGCCTGAGCAGTGGGATGAGCGACATCTGCAGCGGCACCACCAGAAGGCCGACGATGACCGCCAGAAGAAGCGCGCGCCCGGGGAACTGCATCCAGGATAACGCGTAGGCCGCGTAAGCCGCGATGAGTATGGGGATCACGGTCGCCGGAATGGTGACGGTGAGCGTGTTGATGAAGCTCTGACCGATACCTTCGGAGAGCAGCACCGTCCTGTAGTTCGCCAAGGTAAATTTCGGAGCTTCGCGCGCGGTGACGAAAATCCTTTCGCCGCGCGTGTCTTCCGGCTGTTCCGAGTAGGTGACGACGTAGTCGCCGTTCTCCTCCACGGTGGCCGTGCCGCCGCCGCGCATTTCCGCGACCTCGCCCGGCTCAAACTCCGATGGCTGCTGGATGGAGACGCCGAAGGCGCTTATGCGGCCTGATCCGCTTTCGAAAACGTTGCCGCGCAGCACCCAGTTGTCGCCCTCCCGCTCGGCCTCCGCCGGCGGGGCGGTGCGGGCGACAATGTTCTGCTCGGAGGGAAAAAGTGCCGTCCACCAGCCGCTGACGGCAATCTGGTCCTTGTCGCGCAAGGAGGAAACGAGGATGCCGAATGTGGGCACCGTCCAGATCACGACAAGCAGGAGGACGGCGAGGTTGACTGCCCAGGTAAGCGCGGGGCGCTGGCCGACTACCGTGCTCATCGCACATCCTTTCGTGCTTCGCGGATGTTCCAGATCATGATCGGCACCACCAGCACCATGATGACCAGGGCGATGGTGGAGGCGCGGCCGAAATCGAGCCCGCGGAACATCCAGTCGAACATGTAGTTGGCCAGCACCTGCGTGCCCCACTGGCCGTTGGTCATGGCCAGGACGATGTCGAAGATCTTCAGCACCAGAATGGTGATGGTCGTCCACACCACGGCGATGGTGCCCCAGATCTGCGGCACCTTGATCTTATAGAAGATCTGGAAGGGAGAGGCGCCGTCGATGATGGCCGCCTCGATAGTCTCCTCCGGTATGCCGCGCAGCGCTGCCGACAGGATGACCATGGCAAAGCCCGTCTGAATCCAGATGAGCACCACCATGAGGAAGAAGTTGTTCCAGAAGGGAACGGTGATCCAGGCCTGCGGATCCCCCCCGAAAAAGGTGACGACGGCGTTCAGAACGCCGATCTGGTCGGAGCCCTCCGGACGATAGTCGTAGATGAACTTCCAGATCACGCTGGCGCCGACGAAGGAGATCGCCATTGGCATGAAGATCAGGCTCTTGGCGACGTTGCCCCAAGCAATACGATCGGTGAGTGCGGCGGCAATCAGGCCGAAGAAAGTGGCTGCCGCCGGCACGACGAAGAGCCACAGAATGTTGTTGCGCATGCTCTCGCGAAAGCCGCCGTCGCCAGCCAGCCATTGATAGTTCGACGCGCCGATCCAGTTCCGTCCGGCGGGGCCGTGGAAGCTCAGCCAGACGGAGTTGAAAACCGGATAGACCAGATAGATGGTCAGGATGACAACTGCCGGCCCGAGGAAGAGCCAGGGGCGGATGGCATTCGCCTTGGTGATATTGGCGCCGATGTTGGCGCCGTAGGCGGGGTAGATGGTGTCGAGAAGACGGTTTGACCCCCAGTAGTAGCCGAAGCAGGCGGCCACGCCGAGGATCATGACGGCCACGGCGCCGATCAATTTGTATGCCGGCAGGATGAGCATGACGAGACCGTAGGCGCCAACGGCGAAAACCACGCTGACAATGATGCCCACCGCCATGATGAAGAGGGTAAGGAGCGCCGTCGTCAGGAGCGATCCCAAATCCGATGCGGCTGCAGATGGCGCCGTCGTCGTCGATACTGCCACTTTCAGCACTCCGGCTGGAGCGGACGCTTTGTCTCCCTGCCGCGAGGTCCGCTCTCGCTTTTTTATTGAGGAAGCCGGTGCGGCGCTCCGTCTTCCCCGGTGGATTTATTGCGGGCGGGGCGCCCGGCAAAAGCGCCCCGTCCCGGCAGCCGCTCGCGCGGCTATTTGATCGCTTCCCACTCCCGCTGGATATCCTCTGCGACACTCTCGGCAGACTCGCCGCCGACATAGTCCACCATGCCGGTCCAGAACGCGCCGGCGCCGATGCGGCCGGGCATCAGGTCCGAGCCGTCGAAGCGGAAGGTGGTCGCGCTCGTCAGGATATCGCCCTGCTTCTTCAGAGGCTCGTTGGCGTAAGCCTCGCGATTGGCCTCCGTGTAAGGCGTCAGGAACCCGGACTGCGCCATCCACAGCTCATGGGCGATCGGCGTCTTCAGGAATTCGATGAAGGCGCGCGCCGGCTCCGAATCGGAGGTGATGGCGAAGAGGGTGCCGGCACCCAGAACCGGCGTGCCGAGATCCTTCCCCTCATAGGCCGGGAAGTAGAAGAAGTCGGCATCGACGCCGAGTTCCGTTCCTTCCGGGAAGAAGCTCGGGATGAAGGAAGCCTGATGGTGCATGTAGCACTTCGGCGGGAACGAGAAGAGCCCGTTCGGGCTGTCGCGGAAGTCGGTCGAGGCGACGGCTTCGGTGCCGCCGTCCACGAAGTCGCCGTTCTTGGCGAACCAGCCGAATTCCTCGATGGCCGCGACGACGCGTTCATCGTCGAAAGGCATCTCGTTGGTCACCCACTGGTCGTAAACCTCCGGCGGCTGCGTGCGCAGCATCATGTCCTCGACCCAGTCTGTCGCGGGCCAACCCGTGGCACCACCGGAGCCGAGCCCGATGCACCAGGGCGTGCCGCCGTCGGCGACGATCTGCTCCGTCAGCGCCTTCAGATCCTCCATGGTCTCCGGCACCTCGTAGCCGGCGTCCTCGAAATTCTCCGGCACGTACCAGACGAGCGACTTCACATCGATCTTATAGGGGAACGCGAAAAGCTGCGGCTCGCCGTCCTCGCCGGGATAGGTGCTGAGATCGACCCAGGACTGGCCGGCAGCGTAGTTTTCCTGCAGCCAGGTCGCGGTCTCCTCGCCAAGCGATGTCAGATGGCCCTGCGCCGCCAGGTTGGCGGCAAGGCCGGGCTGCGGGAACACCGCCACGTTCGGCGCGCTGCCCGCCTGGGCGTCGATGACGATCTGCTGCTCAAAGGAGTCGGAGCCCGAGTAAGCAACATCGGCGCCGGTCGCTTCTTCGAAGTAGGCAGTGATAGATTCGATGAGCTCCTTGTCAGGGCCGAGCCACGGCCCGAAAAGGGTCATCCGCTCACCCGAGAGATCGTATTCGGCGGAGAAATCTTCGAAACTTTGCCAGTTGAGGCGGTCGTCCTCGCCCGGTGCAAACTTGAGCTCCTGCGCCGCGGCGGCGCTGCACGAAAGCGCCAGCGCGCAGGCGCCGACAACAGTCAATCTCTTCATCGTCTCCTCCACAAGCCGCCCTTGTCTTCCAAAGGCCCATAAATTCATTAGTGCCCGGCGGTGCCCTTACACCGCCACCTAGCGGCATTACTCCCAAAGCTCAAAGCGCTTTGGGACATCTAGCATTGAGCGTCGACGGAACCGAGTCAAGACGGTCGATGAAGTGACCTGCTATCTCACCGTTTCTTTTCGGTTCCATTGGACCTTTCAGGAGCGCCGTGTCAGGCGGGCGCACAACGCGGGCTTGATTTGGCATCTGGTATGGGAAATATTCCCAAAGCGCTTTGAGGAGGAGATGCGGCGGCGGTGAGTATGCGTGAAACGGTCAATCTACGCAGGCTTTCGGAGGTTCTGGGCCTTTCCCAGACCACCGTCTCGCGCGCCCTTAACGGGTTTCCCGAAGTCAACGAGAAGACGCGGGCGCGGGTGGTAGAGGCGGCGCAGCGGCTCAACTACCGCCCCAGCGCGAGTGCCGCGAGCCTCGCCACGGGCAAGGCCTGCGCCATAGGACATGTGGTGCCGCTGGCCGAGCACATGATGATCAACCCGCATTTTTCCGACTTTCTGGCCGGTGCGGGCGAGGTGTATGCGCAGTTCGGCTACGAAATGCTCTTGCGCGTGGTTGCGCAGGCTGAAGAGGCTGACGTCTACCGCGATTTCGCCAGCCGCAGCCGTGTCGACGGCGTCGTCGTGCACGGGCCGCTGACGAATGACCCGCGCATTCCGCTTCTCAAATCGCTGGGGCTGCCCTTCGTCGTGCACGGGCGCAGCGACGACGGCACCGGCGACTATTCCTGGCTCGACGTCAATAACCGGCGCGCCTTCTGCCGGGCGACGGGCTTCCTGGCTGACCTCGGCCATCGCCGCATCGCCCTGATCAACGGGCTGGAGGCCATGAACTTCGCCAGCCGGCGCCGCCAGGGCTACGAATCCGTCCTCGCCGACCGCGGGCTGGAACAGGATCCGTCCCTCATCTTCAGCGAAGACATGGTGGAGCCCTATGGCCATCGTGTGGCGCGGCAGCTGTTCTCCTCGCCGCGCCCGCCGACGGCCATTCTCGTCTCCAGTGTGCTGCCGGCGATGGGCGTGGTGCGGGCGCTGGCCGAGCTCGGCATCAGGCCCGGTGCGGACGTCTCCATCATCGCCTTCGACGACTGTCTTTCCTTTCTGCAGCCGGCGAGCGACGGCAAGGCGCGGGACGTGCCTTTCCTCACCGCCATGCGCTCCTCCATCCGTGAGGCCGGACGGCGGGTTGCCGAAATGCTCCTGGAGCAGATCGCCGCGCCCGACGGCGGCCGGCGGCATGAGTTGTGGGAGGCCGAGTTGGTCATCGGCGAGACCACGGCACGCTGTCCGGTGGAGCAAACGCCCCTTCCGGCGGCGGCCAAAAGCTGATAACGCCCACGCAACCCGATAGGCCCAATCCGAACTTGTGAAGGAAACACATCATGGCCGAACGCCAAGCCGCCAGGGATGTAATCGATTACACGCGCTCGGACTTCCCACCGGACTTCCAGTTCGGCGTTGCCGCGTCGAGTTATCAGATCGAAGGATCGAGCTTCGGCAGTTGCGGCACCTCTCATTGGGACACCTTCGCCGCGACGCCGGGCAACACCGCGCGTGGCGAGGAAGGCTCGGTCGCCTGCGATCACTACCATCGCTGGCCTCAGGATCTCGACCTTGTCAGCGGCGCCGGCCTCGATTGCTACCGCTTCTCTATGTCCTGGGCGCGCGTTCTGCCCGAGGGGAGGGGGCAGCCCAACCCGGAAGGCCTCGATTTCTACGACCGGCTGGTGGACGGCATGCTCGAGCGCGGCATCAAGCCCTTCGCCACGCTCTACCACTGGGACCTACCGGCGCCGCTGGCCGATCTCGGCGGCTGGCGCAACCGCGACATCGCCTCCTGGTTTGCCGACTATACGGAGGTGGTCGGCCGCCGCCTCGGCGACCGGCTGGCGGCGACCGCGCCCATCAATGAGCCGTGGTGCGTGGCCTGGCTCAGCCATTTCATGGGGCTGCACGCGCCGGGCCTGCGCGACATCCGCGCCACCGCGCGCGCCATGCATCATGTGCTACTTGCGCACGGCCGTTCGATCGAGGCCATGCGCGCGCTCGGCATGACCAATCTCGGCCTTGTGACCAATTTCGAATATGCCGCGCCCGCCGACGACAGCGTGGAAGCCAAGGCGGCCGCGAATCTCTACGACGGCATCTATAATCGATGGTTTCTCGACGGCGTTTTCAAGAAGGCCTATCCGCCGGAGGTCCTGGCCGGCCTCGGCCCGCACATGCCGGAGGATTACGAGGACGATTTCGACGTCATAGCCACGCCCGTCGACTGGGTCGGCATCAACTACTACACCCGCAAGCTGATCGCCCCCGACGGCTCAAGCCAGTTCCCGGCGCTGAAGGAGGTGGAAGGCCCGCTGCCGAAGACGCTGATGGATTGGGAGATCTATCCCGAAGGCCTCTCCTTCTTCATGCGCCGCGTGCATGAAGATTATGCGAAGGGCCTGCCGATCTACGTCACCGAGAACGGCATGGCCTCACCCGACCGTCTTGCGGGCGGCAAAGCAGACGATCCGGACCGGATCGAGTTCCTCAACCGCCACCTTGCGGAGGTTCGCCGCGCCGTTGATGACGGCATACCGCTCAAGGGCTATTTCATCTGGTCGCTGCTCGACAACTACGAATGGGCGCTCGGTTACGAAAAGCGTTTTGGCCTCGTGCATGTGGATTTCGAGACGCTGGAGCGCACGCCCAAAGCGTCGTGGCACGCGTTGAAGAAAGCACTGGCGGCCGCTTGAGAGAGGCTCTCGTTTGCGCCTCCCACCGCGTCCGCTTAGAAAGGGACAACGCAACCTGTCCTGGGGTGAAGAGACGTGACGCTGGCCGGCTCCCTGTTTCCGCTTCTATGCTGGATTCTCTATACTTTTCTGGCCAGCCGCATCGAGGTGGTGCGGCCGTCGCTGTCGATCATCATGGGCGCGCAGCGCCGCCGCTGGGTCGAGAACGCGGTGCGCCGGGAGACGCCGCTCGACGCGATCCTGTCCGGCAATCTGATGAGCGCGGTCGCCTTCTTCGCCTCGACGACGGTGCTGATCATCCTGGCGCTGTTCGCCGTCTTCGGCCAGATCAATTCGGTGGTGGAGGCCGTCGCCGCCATCCAGCCGGATCAGGCGCTGACCAAGCGGGACGTGGAGGTGCACCTGGCTGTCCTGCTCCTGATGTTCGTGCTCGCTTTTCTCTCCTTCACGCTGTCGCTCAGGCAGTTCAACCATTTCTGCATCATGCTGGGTGCGGCCGACCATGCGGAGGAAAGCGATCCGGAGGAGGTGTTCGTGATCGCAGCGCTCAACACGCTTGGCGCACGCAACTTCAACCAGGGCATCCGCGCCTATTACTTCGCGCTCGGCATGCTCGCCTGGTTCGTCTCACCTGTCGCCTCCATCGCTGCTACCGTGCTGATCTTCGTCGTCATCCTCTATCGCGAGTTCTTTTCGGCCTCGCGCAATCTGGTCGCCCGTTTGAAGCTGGATTGAGCGAAACAATGCGGGTACTGCGTAAAAGAGGTAGTCTTTAGGTGCTGAACTCTCCGCAAGTACGATGCACTAAGCCTAGCCTCTTTATGTTATTGGTGATGCGATGGGGCGTTTAAACCAGAAGGGCGAGGCAGAGGGCGGAATGAGTATTGTACCGGTTATCATATGTGGCGGAGCGGGTTCCCGCCTGTGGCCGCTGTCACGGGAGAATCATCCCAAGCCGCTCATCCGGCTGGCCGACGGGCACTCGCTCATCCAGCATGCGCTTCTGCGGGCCCTGGCTCTGCCTGTTGCCGGTGAGCTTATTACCGTGACCAACCGCGAGCTGTTCTTCGCCATCGAGGACGAGTACCGTCAGCTTGGCGTCGAATTCGGCCATGGCCGCTTCCTCCTCGAGCCCGAAGGCCGGAACACGGCGGCCGCCATCGCCGCCGCCTGTCTCGAGGCCGCGGACGCGCTGGGCGGCGAGACGGTGCTGTGCGTGCTGCCGGCCGATCACGTGATTGCCGACGTGCCGGCGCTTACCGAGGCGGTGGGCCGGGCGGAGAAGCTTGCCCGTGAAGGCCGCGTCGTCACGTTCGGCATAAAGTCGGACAGGCCGGAGACCGGCTACGGCTATATCGAGGCCGACGGCACGGATGTCCTGCGCTTCGTGGAGAAGCCCGATGCGGAGACGGCGAAGCAATATCTGGAAAGCGGACGATTCTCCTGGAATTCCGGCATGTTCTGTTTCCAGGCACAAACCATGATCGGGCTGATGGAGACGCTGTGCCCGGATATCCTCTCAGGCTGCCGGGAAAGCCTGGACGCGGCCGTGCGCATCGACGGCAAGAACGTGGAGCGGATCGAGCTCGACGCCGCGCTTTTCGCCAAGGTGCCCTCCAACTCGATCGACTACGCTGTCCTGGAGAAGGCACCGAACGCTTCGGTGGTGCCGTGCGACATCGGCTGGAACGACATAGGCTCGTGGGCCGCTCTCGGCGCGCAATATGCGGGCGACGAAAACGGCAACCGTACGCTCGGTCCCGTCATGGCGATAAGTTCCAGCGGCAACGTCATCCATGGCAGCGACCGGCTGATCGGCGTCGTCGGCGTAGAAAACCTGATCATCGCCGATACGCCGGACGCCCTCCTGGTGACCACGAAGGAGCGGGCGCAGGACGTGAAGCTGCTCTACAACCGGCTCAAGGAAGAGGGCGACGAGACGTATCGCGTCCATCGCACCGTCTACCGCCCGTGGGGGGCCTATACGGTGCTGGAGGAGGGGCCGCGCTTCAAGATCAAGCGCATTGAGGTGAAGCCCGGCGCCCGACTCAGCCTGCAGATGCACCACCACCGCGCCGAGCACTGGGTTGTGGTGTCGGGGACGGCGCGCATCGTCAATGGCGACAAGGAGATGATGCTTTCCACCGACCAGTCCACCTACATCCCGTGCGGCGCTCAGCACCGCCTGGAAAACCCGGGCATCATGACGCTTGTGCTGATCGAGGTGCAGACGGGCGATTACCTGGGTGAGGACGACATCGTGCGCTTCGACGATGTCTACGGGCGTTCATGAAGCCTGCCGGAGAACAACCGGAAAGAAAAAAGGGCTGCGGAAGCATCGGCGCCGCCGCAGCCCCTTTCCGGGAGTTAGACAGTTGGCAATCTACTGGTTCTTAAAACGATTCCCAGACTATCACTATTTATTGTGTAAACGAATAACCGCCCAATCGGCGTACCCGCTTACTTATTCTCACCAGCCGTGTCAGTAGCCATCCAGAGGGAGGAGGCAAAGTCAGGCGACCTCTTCGGTTGGCGATCCTTAAAAATGTATACGTCATCAGATAGTTATATAATATGTTTACAGTAAATATTACGAGTACGGATTTCCCCTGAAGCAAAATCGACGCCGTGTCGATAGTCTGATTCTCACGATTTTTGTGGCACCGTAATCTGTTCGTTATGAAGGTATGCGTGTCGAACGGCACGACGCGCTGGAAACCCCTGGCCAAAGCGCCGCCTTAACCCCGCCAAGACGGGGCTGGTTTTCCTACTTGCAAATCATTCGCAATTGCATTACTTTCGGAACATGAGAGGCCTGTGCGGGTTTTGCAAATAACTTGCACTTGCAGAAGAATATCCCGAAAGGACGGATATGGCGGACTGGATCAGGCGTACCATGCTGGCGGCAGCGGCCGCGCTTTTTGCCGCTGCGGCGTTGCCGGTCTCGGTGGCCGGGGCGCAAAGCCCGCTCAAGGTGGTGGCCACCACCGGCATGATCGCCGATGCGGCGCGCCAGGTGGGCGGCGATCTCGTCGAGGTGCGGGCGCTGATGGGGCCGGGCGTCGACCCGCACGCCTACCGCCAGACCCGCACCGACATCCTCGCCCTGACGCGCGCCGACCTGGTGCTGTGGCACGGCCTCTATCTGGAAGCCCAGATGGAGGATTTCATGCATTCGCTGGAGGCGCGGCGCCCAGTGGTCGCCGTCGCCGAGGAACTGCCGCGCGACGTGCTGCTTGCCCATGACGACTACGAAAACCGCTACGACCCGCATGTGTGGATGGTCCCGGACCTGTGGTCGAAGGTGGTCGTTAGGGTGCGCGATGCGCTGATTGACGCGCGTCCCGAGGGCGAAGCGCTTTTCCGCGCCAATGCCGAAAGCCACCTTAAGGACGTTGCCGCCCTTTCCGATTACGCGAAGGAAGTGCTCGCCACCGTGCCGCAGGAAAGCCGCGTCCTGGTGACGGCCCACGACGCCTTCAACTATTTTGGCCGCGCCTATGATTTCGAGGTTCTCGGCATCCAGGGCATCTCCACGCAGAGCGAGGCCGGTCTCAACCGCGTCGCCGAGCTGGTCGACACGCTGGTGAAGCGGAAGATAGGCGCCGTCTTCGTCGAGTCCTCCGTCTCCGACCGCAACATGCGCGCCCTTATCGAGGGTGCTGCGGCCAAAGGCCAGCAGGTCGCGGTCGGCGGCCAGCTCTTCTCCGATGCCATGGGCCGCGACGGCTCCTACGAGGGCACCTATATCGGCATGATCGATCACAACGTGACGACGATCACCCGTGCCCTCGGTGGAAAGGCTCCGGAGCGCGGCATGCTTGGTCGTCTGGCGGTGGGCAGTTGAGGGATGAGGCGAAGATGAACACGGCGCTCGAACTGGCCAGCGAGGCGGGAGAACGCGTCACCCATCCGGCCCCCGCGGACAGCCCCCTCGCCATGCAGGAGCTGACGGTCTCTTACGGCGAGAAGCCGGCGGTCTTCTCCATCGATGCCACGGTGCCGGCCGAATCCATGACCGCGATCATCGGTCCCAACGGTGCGGGCAAGTCGACGCTCCTGAAGGCCGCGCTCGGTATCGTGCCGCGCCTTTCCGGACGCGTGCTGGTGTTCGGCGCGCCGCTGGCGCAGGTCATGCACCGCATCGCCTATGTGCCCCAGCGTGCCTCCGTGGACTGGGACTTCCCGACCCGCGTTATCGACGTCGTCCTGATGGGGCTCTACCGAGAGCTCGGCCTGCTGCACCTCGTGCGCCGCCACCACCGCGAGCGGGCGATCGCTTGCCTGGAGCGTGTCGGCATGGCGGATTTCGCCGACCGCCAGATCGGCCAGCTCTCCGGCGGCCAGCAGCAGCGCGTCTTCCTCGCCCGCGCGCTGGCGCAGAACGCCGAGCTCTACCTGCTCGACGAGCCCTTCGCCGGCGTCGACGCCGCCACGGAGAAGGCCATTATCGACGTGCTCAAGTCCCTCAAGGCGGAGAAGCGCACCGTGGTCTGCGTGCACCACGATCTGGCGACCGTGACCGATTATTTCGACCACGTGCTCCTCATCAACGTGCGCAAGATCGCCGAAGGCCCCGTCGCCACCACCTTCACCGCCGATAACTTGCAAAAGACCTACGGCGGCCGCCTGGCGACGGCGCATATCGACCAGTTGAAGCTGCCGGCGGCATAAGGTGTTTGGAATGCTTGCACCCCTGACGATACCAGCGCGTGCCCAGTCCAGGTGGATTCGAGTGTCCGGGCGCGACGGAGTGCCAGCCCTTCCGCGGGAGGATTCCCCCGCAGTATCCACCTTCCACGGCCCTAATCCATGCCCAGCCTCTTCCTAGATGCGCTCCTTCTCCAGGCCGGCTACAACGCAGCGCTGGTGGCGCTCGGCGCGGCGCTCCTTGGCATGGCCGCAGGCTCCGGCGGCACGTTCCTTTTCCTGCGCAAGCGGGCACTGGTGAGCGATGCGGTGGCGCACGCAACGCTGCCGGGCGTCGGCATCGCCTTCATGGTGATGGTGGCCTTCGGCGGCGACGGTCGCAACCTTCCGGGCCTCCTCCTTGGCTCCGCCCTTTCGGCCAGCCTCGGCCTCCTCGCCGTCCAATGGATCGCCAGCCGCACGCGGCTTGCCGAGGACGCCGCCATCGGCGCGATTCTTTCCGTCTTCTTCGGCTTCGGCATCGTGCTTCTCACTATCATCCAAACCATGACCAGCGGCTATCAAGCAGGGCTGGAAAGCTTCCTGCTCGGCTCGACCGCCGGCATGCTCTTCCAGGATGCCGTCGTCATCGCGCTGGGTGGCGCCGTCGCCGTCGCCTTCGTATTGCTCCTGAGGCGGCCGATGACGCTGGTTGCCTTCGACGCCGGGTTCGCCACGGCTTCGGGCATCGACGTGCGGCGCATGGACCTGGCGATGATGGGGCTTGTGATGGCGGTCACCGTCATCGGGCTGAAGCTCGTCGGTCTCATCCTCATCGTCGCCATGCTCATCATCCCGCCCGTCACCGCCCGCCTGTGGACGGAGCGGACGGACAGGGTTCTCCTGATCGCCGGCGCCGTCGGCGGATTTTCCGGCTATCTGGGGGCGGCGCTGTCGGCATCGGCCCCCAACCTGCCGACGGGCCCCATCATCGTTCTGGTGAGCTTTACTCTCTTCCTCCTGTCGCTCCTCTTCGCGCCGGGCCGCGGGGTGCTGGCGGCGCTCATCCGCCATCGCCGGTTCCAGTTGCGCGTACACCGGCGGCAGGGGCTCCTGGCGCTTGCTCACGGCGAGGCCATCTTCGATCCGCTGACGCTCACCGTCCTGCGTCGCGAGCAGCTCATCCGCCAGGATGCCGTGGCGACGGAGGAGGGCAGGGCGCTCGCCGCCAAGACCCTGCGCGACGAAAAGCGCTGGGCGCTCGTCCGCCAGATCTACCAGGACGAGGCGGTGTCGGGGCGCTATGACGGGCTCACCCCCATCGAATCCGTTTTGACGCGCGACGAGATCGCCGAGCTCGACCGGCGGCTTGGCCCGCCGGCGCCGGTTTCCTGAGGAGTGCTGTGATGGGCGCGGAATTCGTACAGCTCAGCCTCACGCCGCTTCTGATCGGCATCCTCGCTGCGATCGCCTGCGCGTTGCCGGGCAATTTCCTTATTCTCAGGCGCCAGGCGCTGATTGGCGACGCCATCAGCCACGTGGTGCTGCCAGGCATCGTCGTCGCCTTCCTCGTCACCGGCGTCATCTCCACCTGGCCCATGCTTTTCGGGGCGGCAGGGGCAGCGGTGGTCGCCGTCATCCTCATCGAGGCCATCAGGCGCGTCGGACGCATCGAGCCTGGAGCGGCCATGGGCGTCGTCTTCACCTCGCTCTTCGCCGCCGGTGTGCTGCTACTGGAGCAGAGCGACACCAGCGGGGTCCATCTCGACGTGGAGCACGCGCTCTACGGCAATCTGGAGAGCCTCATCTGGTTCTCGGCCGAAGGCTGGGGGTCGCTCACGGATCCGGCCGCGCTTGCCGATCTGCCGCCGGAGCTTTTCCGCATGGCTGCCGCCGCTGTCTTGATCCTGGCTCTCACCCTCATCTTCTGGCGGCCCTTGAAGCTCTCCACCTTCGACGAGGGTTTCGCCGGCGCGGTGGGCATCCCGACAGCGGTTCTCAGCCTCGGCCTCGTCATCACCGCCGCCGTGGCGGCCGTCGCCGCCTTCGACGCGGTCGGCTCCATCATCGTCATCGCCATGTTCATCTGCCCGCCCGCCGCCGCCAGGCTGATGACCAACCGGCTCGAAGTCCAGGTGCTATGGAGCGTCGCCTTCGCCACGCTTTCGGCCATCCTCGGCTATGTGCTCGCCGGCTACGGCCCCCTATGGCTCGGCTCCGACAACGCCGTCAGCGCCGCCGGCATGATCGCCACCGTCTCCGGCCTCATCCTGGCGCTCGCCTGTCTCTTCGCCCCACACCGCGCGCGGGTCGGAGCGCCGAAGGGGAGCTAGTGATCGAAAACTGACGTTTGGCGCCCTGCTCTACCGGTTGCGACCCTTTGCGGCCGTAGCCGGCGGACACAATGGGGGCTCTATTGAGCCAAGAGCGGACCTTTGTCAGCCGGTCGATGCGGCGGTGAAAACGGCCAACTGAGCGTCGAAAGCACGTTTGTAGGCGGGCCGCGCTTCGCCGCGGGCGACATAGGCCGAGAGGTTCGGATATTCGTCCAGAATGCCCGATGATTTCAACCTGAGCAGCACCGACACCATTAGAAGGTCACCGGCGCTGAACCCACCGTCGAGCCAGTTGGCATCGCCAAGGCGCCCGGAAAGTTCGCCCAGCCGTTTACGGACGCGATCCTCGAGGAAAGGCAGGCGCTCCTCGTACCACGTCTTATCATGCTCCACGAGCTTGGCGGTCTCGCGTTCAAGGATCGGCGGCTCCACCGTGTTGAGCGCGGCAAACATCCACGTGATCACGCGCGCCCGGGCATTCGCATCGTCTGGCAGCAGGCCGGCATGGCGCTCGGCGATATGGAACACGATCGCCCCTGTCTCGAACAGGGCGAGATCGCCTTCTTCATAGGTTGGAATCTGCCCGAAAGGATGAAGCGCGAGATGCGCAGGTTCCTTCATCGCTTTGAACGAAACAAGACGAACGTCGTAAGGCTGGCCCACTTCTTCGAGCGCCCAGCGAACGCGCATGTCGCGCGCCAGTCCCTTGCCGCGATCGGGCGACCGTTCAAAGGCGGTGATGGTAGGGATCATTGGAATGCTCCTGGTGGTTGCATGATATCGTCCAGCGCGACTTGAGTAATGGCGATAACCTTTCTCATAGTCCCTCTCCAGTTTTTGCGTTTCGCATCTAGAGGACGAACGGCCGGCGCGTCTCCCGACACCCGACCTTGTTCTTTTGGCCACGGGATTTCCCGGTCCCAACGCGTCATCGGGCCCTCGCCGTACCGCGGATATTTGCGTTGCAAGACAATGTTGGTGGTGCGTCCGCCATCGTCTTATGGTCGGGGAAGTCGAACGGGACGTTCCTCCGGCCGGTCCGCCCTGCTCTGATCCGGCAGGACGCGACTGCTGTTGGCCGTCACAACGGCTGACGCCGAAGAGCGAGTGTGATGGCGCTGGACCGGCAGATCCGCGACCAGGCATTCTCGCTCGATGTTCTCGTGGGGCCTTTATCGCATGAACGGTGGCGTTGTTCCGCACAGCGACCGTTCGTGCTGATTGCAGCGGGTGACTGCTCGCCACCCACAACAAGGCTGCCCGCTCATTCGCGCGCCCTCCACGCAAGCAACCGCATGGCATTCGCCGTCACCAGCACCGTTGCGCCGGTGTCGGCCAGGATGGCCGGCCACAGGCCGGTGATGCCGAGCACAGTGGTGACGAAAAACACCAGCTTCAGCCCGATGGCGATGGAGATGTTCTCCCAGATGTTGGCCATCGCCCGCCTGGAGAGCGCGACCATCGCCCAGATGTCGTGCAGCCGTCCGTGCAGGATCGCCGCATCCGCCGTCTCCAGTGCTACGTCTGTGCCGCCGCCCATGGCGATGCCGATATCGGCGGTGGCAAGCGCTGGGGCGTCGTTGATGCCGTCGCCCACCTTGCCGACCCTCAAGCCTTCGTCCTTCAGCGACCCGACGATGCGGCTCTTATCTTCGGGCATCAGCTCCGCACGCACTTCGACGCCGAGGTCGCGACCGATGGCTTCGGCGGTGCGGCGGTTGTCGCCGGTAAGCATCACCGTGCGAATACCGGCCGCCTTGAGCAGGGCAAGGCCGGAGCGCGCATCTTCGCGCGGCTCATCGCGCATGGCGATGGCACCGGCGACCTTGCCGTCCACCAGAAGCACGGAAACCGTCTTGCCCTCGTCGTTCAGCGCGGCGATTGCCTGCCTTTGGTCAGCTGAGAGCGCCCGCCTTTCGCCCACGGCCTTGGGCGAGCCGAAGAGGAGGGTTTTGCCTCCCACGGTTCCGGTCACGCCCTTTCCGCCAAGCGCGGAAGCGTCTGTGGCGGGAGGAACATCAATGCTGCCAGCCTTCGCCCGCTCGAGGACGGCAAGCGCCAGTGGATGGCTGGAGTTCCACTCCAGCGCCGCTGCCAGACGCAGCACCTCCGCCGCATCTTCCTCGAAGCCCACGACGTCCGTAACCTGCGGCCGGCCTTCCGTCAGCGTGCCGGTCTTGTCGAAGGCGATCGCCTGCAGGCGGCCGACGTCTTCCAGTACGGCGCCGCCCTTCATCAGCAGCCCATGCCGCGCGCCCGCCGAAAGGGCGGCGGCGATCGCTGCCGGCGTCGAGATCACCAGCGCGCAGGGGCAGCCGATGATGAGGATGGTGAGGCCCTTGTAGACCCATTCAAGCCAGGGTTCGCCTGCCGCGAGCGGCGGCACGGTCGCCACGAGCAGAGCAAGCAGCACCACGCCAGGCGTGTAGTAACGCGAGAAACGGTCGATAAAGCGTTCGGTCGGCGCCTTCTTCTCCTGCGCCTCCTCGACCAGCTTGACGACGCGGGCGATGGTGTTGTCCTCGGCTGCCGCACTCACGCGGATGCGCAGCACGCTGTCGCCGTTCACCGTTCCTGCAAAAACAACATCGCCCGGCTCTTTGCCGGCGGGCGTGCTTTCGCCCGTCACCGGCGCTTCGTTCACCGCGCTCGCGCCGGAAAGCACCGCACCGTCGGCCGCAATGCGGTCGCCCGGCCGCACTAGGATCACATCGCCAATGGAAAGCCTGTCGGCCTCCACCTCCTCGATGCGCCCGTCCGCCCGCTCCAGGCGCGCCGTCTTCGGCACGAGGGCGCTCAGGGCGCGGATGCTGGCGCGCGCACGGCCCGCCGCAATTCCTTCCAGAAGTTCGCCGACGAGGAACAGGAAGATGACGACCGCCGCCTCTTCCGCCGCACCGATGATGACAGCGCCGACGGCGGCCACCGACATCAGCGTCTCGATGGAAAAGGGGGTGCCGGCGAGCGCGGCGGTGAAGGCGCGGCGGGCAATCGGCACCAGGCCCACCAGCATGGCCGCCGCGTAAAGCCAGCCGTTCAACTCGGGGAAGAAATGTGCCGCGGCAAAGGCCGCGACCAGTGCGAGGCCGCAGAAAGCCGTCAGCCGGACGCGCGGCTGGTTCCACCAGGGCGCTTCGGCGGTGTCGTCGGGGCGAGGAGTGGAGACGGTCTGGGCCGAGCCGCCGCAGCACGTATCACCGGCACCCGCTCCGTCCTTCCCGGCCGCCGGCCGAAGCCCGTAGCCCAGCCGCGTAACCTGCCTTTCGATCGCCGGGCGCACCTCGGCGAGGTCAGCATGGTCCACCGTCATCGTGCCGGTCGTGGCGGAGACGGCGACGTCCTCCACGCCGCTGATACGGCGCACCGCCGTATCGATCTTGCGCGCGCAGCCGGCGCAATCCATGCCGTCGACCCGATAGCGGCTCCTGCTCGTCGTTTCGGCCATTCACCTGGTCCCTGTGAAATCCTTGATTGCGTCCAAGCAAAGCCTTACTTCCTCTAGCGACTATAGGAGCAAGCGAAAAAGTGACAGCGCGAGCCATTTCCATCGGTGAAGCCGCCCGGCAGAGCGGAGTGAAGGTCCCCACCATCCGTTTCTACGAGCAGATCGGCCTCATGCCCGCGCCGCCGCGCAGCGAGGGCAACCGGCGCCAGTTCGACGAGAAGGACCTGAGCCGCCTCAGCTTCATCCGTCACGCGCGGGAACTGGGCTTCGAGATGGACGACATCCGCGAGCTCCTTGCCTTGACGGAACAGCCGCAGCGTTCCTGCCACGAAGCCGACAGCATCGCTATTCGCCACCTGCGTGAGATCGAAATGCGCATTGCCAAGCTGCAGGCACTCAGCGGCGAGTTGCGGCGCATGGTGGAGGAGTGCGGCCACGGGAAGGTGTGCGAGTGCCAGGTCATCCACGTCTTGGCCGACCACGGCAAATGCCGAAGCGATACCCATTGAATTGTGGGCGAATCATACCCTGAGAGTACTCCTCCCGAGCGCGTATACTAAACGTAAAAGTTGCATTTCCCGGCCTTCATTTGGGCGTCATTTACCCTTTGGGAGATGCTTTCTACACCTTATTTCCACAGGAAGTTTTTTCAAACATATCAAACATTTATCATAGTTCCGACCACTTTCGGCCAGGGCGTGCCGCGCTGTATGCCCGTTTAGGTTGTAATTACACAACTCTTGCGTTAATTTCCCTAAATTCCGTGGGTGAGCAAAGGGGGCGCTTGGGTGTGAAACAGTTCTGAGTGAGGCGGAAAGCTAAGCCGCGCATTCTACCAATAGTTGTTCTCCCGCTGCTAGACGGGAGAGACAAGGGGACTGCCGGCGTTCGTATCGGCGGTGCAGTTAAACGGCAACGATAGTCGAAATTCACAACCTTCGGGCGCTCGGCGCCCGCAGGAAGGGACCCCGCATGTCTGCGGGCATCGTGAAGCAAGAGGAAAAGGCGTGAAACAGGGAACCAAAAGCACAGGCGCAACGAGGGAAGAATCCTTCACTCCCAATGGAAAGAGAGGCGGGAAATGAGCGGCCACAGACAGGATGGACTATCGTTTGCAACGCTGCGCGCCGCCGAGGCGGTGATCGAGACAAAGAGCCTCACCGGCGCGGCGCTGAAGCTGGGAATCAGCCAGCCTGCCATCAGCATGCATCTGGGACGGCTCGAACGGGCGATCGGTACCTCGCTTATCAAGAAGGTCGGCAACAAGATCATCGTCAAGGAGGAGATCTCGCGCCTTATCCGCCAGGTGCTCGATCTGGAAAGACGGCTGAAAACCGTCGGCTACGAGAGGAACATGTCCAAGCTCAAGGTCGGCATCTGCACTTACTGCGCACCGCTCCTGGTGGAGCGCCGGAACACGCTCGGCAAGATGAGGGAGAGCCTGACCTTGCGCATCGCCGATTCGCGGCGGCTGGAGGAGATGTACGAGCAGGGCGAGCTCGACGCCGTGTTCCGCGCCCTCTACCCGTCGGAGATCGCACCGGACCTGACCACCGAGTTCTCCATGAAATGGGTGGGCGAAAAGCACCTGCTCGATTTCATGAAGCATGACGGGCAGGGCCTGCCGCTCGTCCTTCCCTCGCCGCACTCGCCGCCTGGCGGGGTGGCGCGCGAGTGGCTGCGCCGGCAGGAGGTGGTCTACGACGTGGTCGGCGAGGTCGACGACATCATGACGGCCATCCGCCTCGTCTCCAGCGGCATCGCGCTATCGCCGCTGCCTGCATATGTGCGCGACAGCCCGTCTGTGAACCTCAACGGCTGCGCGCAGATCCTGCCGGGACAACTGGACGCCCGCTACGGCATGTTCTTCGACGAGCGCCGTTTCAACCTGCGCGCCGCGCTCGACATCTTCGAGCTCCTCAAGGACGAGCTCGCACGCGTGCCGCCGCTGCTCGAGGTCGCCCGGCCAAGCCTGGCCGCGCATCAGTAACTGCGTGAGGGGAGGTTGGGCCCGTCGGCTTGCCGGCGGGCTCGGTCCATACCGTACGCCGCCGTTCCAATATCAGAGCACTCAAACGCCGGCATCCGGCCGCGAGAACCCCACTCGTCTCGTCGCTACCGCTTCGGTCCCCCCACCCTCGAGGGGGAGTGAAGGGCGCCGCCCCTTACCGCTCCACCGGCCGCACTGAAGACTGGCGCACGTGCAACTCCGGCTTAATGAGCACCTGGGTGGGGTCAACCTCGACGCCGTTCAGCCGGTCGAGCAGCACGCGGGCGGCGCGGCGGCCGACCTCGCGTTGGCCGTTCCATACCGTGGTCAGCGCCGGCGTGGCGATGGCGGCTTCCTCCAGATCATCATAGCCGGTCACCGAGATGTCCACGCCGGGCGTGAGGCCGGCGCGGGCGATGCCGTTCATCAGGCCGATGGCCACGAGATCGTTCCAGCACACCGCCGCCGTCGGCTTGTCCTTGAGTGCCAGGAAGGCACCCGTCATCTCAAAGCCCGCCTGCTTCGTGCGCGGGCCTGGAAAGCGCCATTCCGGTTTTACCTCCAGCCCCGCCTTCTGCATCGCCACCACATAGCCGCGATAGCGGTCGCGGCCGGTCGAGGTGTGGTCTGTGCCGCCGACCATGGCGATGCGCGTATGGCCGAGTGAGATCAGGTGGTTGGTGGCAAGCCCGATGCCATAGGCGTCGTCGCCACGGAAGACCGGCACCCGCGCCCCGTCTACAGAGCGGGCGATCAGCACGGCGGGCAGGCCATTCTCCTCGGCCAGCATGATGTCCTCGGGCGGCGTGCCGATCGCCGGCGACATGATGACGCCGTCGGCGCCGAGCTGCAGCAGCGTGTCGATGAAAGTGCGCTGCTTCTCGAGCTGGTCGTAATGGTTCGACAGAAGAAAGGTCTGGCGCGAGCGGTCCAGCTCACTCTCGATGGAGCGCAGAATTTCGGCGAAGAAGGGGTTCATGATGTCGTGCACGACAACGCCGACGATGCCGGAACGCGAGGTTCTCAGGCTTGCCGCACGCCGGTTGTAGATATAGCCGATGGTGCGCGCATGCTCCTTGATGCGCTGGCGCGTCGCGTCCGCCACAAGTGGGCTATCCCGCAACGCCAGGGAGACGGTTGCCGTCGAAACCCCAAGTGCGTCGGCAATCGTCGAAAGCTTGATCTTCTGCGCCAGCGCGCGCCTCCCGGCCTTGGGACATATCCCACTCACGGCTCTTTAAACTGTTTAAGAACCGCTTATGCCATCGCCGCCGCCAAGGTCAAAGCTTTTTTGCCACGCTCGCCGGGAACGTCATGGAAGAAGTGCGCTACGCCTCTTCCTCGACGTCTTCTTCCCCCAGAGGGGGGCCGTTTTTCGACAGGTTCGCCTCGATGCGCTCCAGAAGTTTCTGGAGCGCCTTCTGCTCCTTCTTGTCGAGGCTCTTCAGGGCCTGTTTTTCCGTCCTGCGTACCGATTTTTCAATGGCGCGGATCGCCTGCTCGCCATTTGCGGTGAGGAAAACATGGGCGCGCCGGGCGTCTTCATCCGACGCGCGCTTTTCCAGAAAGCCCTGCGCGGCCAGCCGGTTGATGGTCTTTGTGACGGTCGGCGGGCGAACACCCAGTTTCTCGGCGAGTTGGCTCGGCGTCTGGCCGTTCTCGCGGCTGAGCGCAAGCATGATCTTGTCCTGCCCGGCGTAAAGACCCTGGTCGAGAAGCCGTTCGGCGAGGGCGGTGCGCGAAAGGCGTGCCGCAGCCTGTAGCCGGCCGATGATCGAACCTTTCGAAGATTTCGACATCTGCTCTTTCCTATACCCTTAGCCGGCGTGCTTCCGCCGCACCGGCTCCGTCCCCTTTATGAAAAGATAGTCCGGCAAACGATCTTGACAACGGGCCCTCGGCTTGTCGCATCGCACGGGGCGCGGTACTTTGGTCCACTCGCCAAATCGTTTCCGGGCTAATGCCAAACTGGCATATCAATCTTATGACAGAGGGAGATGCGCTCTGCCCAAGCGTGAAAGAATAGCCGTCCTGCCGCTGGGTGCGACCGAGCAGCACGGGCCGCACCTTCCGCCGGAGACAGACTGGATGATCGCCAAGGCGGTCGCCGCCCGTGTCGAGGCGCGGGCGGGCGGCCTGCCGATAGACATCCTGCCGGTGGAGAAAGTCGGCTACTCCATCGAACATGCGGACGATCCGCGCACCGTCTCGCTCGGCTTCGAGGAGGCCGTGCGGCGCTGGATCGGTATTGGTGAGGACCTTGCCCAAGCGGGAATACCCAAATTCGTCATGCTCAACGCCCATGGCGGCAATTCTCCGCTGATGACGGTCGTGGCCACCGAGCTTCGTTCACGCCGCCGCATGCTGGCGGTCGCCACAAGCTGGACGCGTTTCGGCTACCCGTCCGGCCTCGTTTCGGAGGAGGAGCGGGCGCTGGGCATCCATGGCGGCTTCATCGAAACCTCAGTCATGCTGGCGCTCAGGCCTGACCTCGTGGCGATGGAGAAGGCGGCGGGCTTCCCTTCCGCGCAGGCCCGCTTCCAGCGCGACTTCACCCACCTGCGCGCCTACGGCCCACACGCCTTCGGCTGGATGATGCGCGATCTCTCTTCGAAGGGCGCGGTCGGCAACGCGGCCACCGCCACGGCAGAGGCCGGCGAGAAGATCCTCGATCACGCCGTATCCGGCGTTCTCGAACTCCTTGCCGATGTCGACCGCTTCGACCTGGCGCTCCTGAAATAGCCCAGCCTCACGCCGCCACCGCGACCACAAGCGCGGCCTCTGCCGCGCCGCCCGATCGCGCCATCTCTGCGTGTGCGGCAGAGCCGGCGCGCCGGGCGATGCCATCGCGGTCGTTGAAGGTCGCGCCGTCGAGGGGGCGGGCGTTGTAGGGCGCAAGCTCGGTGTAGACGGCGCGGCTGAAATCGTCGGGAAAAAACATCTGTCCCGTCAGCACGCTGCGCTCATCCGGGAACGCCTTGAAATGGATGTGCGGCGTGCGCCCCGGATACCAGCCGGGATAGATGGTCGAGAAGGCGGCGACGCCCTGTTGGTCGGCAAACTGCGTGCCGCGCAGAAAGGTCTCGCCCGTCATATCGCGGCCGCCCGGCTGGCGCGGGTAGCCCGAATAGGCGCCCTCGGCGTCGCAATGCCAGATGTCGACGCGCGCGCCGGGAATGGGCGCGCAGGAGGCGTCCACCACCTGCAGCCGCACGGTGAGCGGCAGGCCGGGGCGGCCTTCCGTGACATCGGCCCGCTCGAGGTCGGGATCGAAATAGAAAGGACCCTCCGTCGTCTCCGGCATGATCGAGCAGACGCCGGCGCCGGTGATCAGCGGTTGGGCGGCCGCCCCGGGCCGCGAACGAAGGAACAGATCGGCGGAGAGGAACGTGCCGCCGCCGGCTGTGACGGCAAGAAGGGCGAAGGCCCTTCGCCTGGTGATCGTCGTCATGGTCGCCATACCATTGCTGCTTGCTACCCGCTTCCCGTAATGGACAATAGCGGCGGGGTGCGGCGAAGACGAATGAACTCTTCGTTAGGTGCGCCGGCCGATCCGGCACGTGCAAAATGCGCCGCATGGTCTTATATGGGCGGCAACGACCACTCATCGCCCCCGAGGGAATTTATGTCCGAACAGCTTGCGCAAATCCCGGTCACGGTGCTCACCGGCTATCTCGGTTCCGGCAAAACCACGCTCCTGAACCGCATTCTCTCGGAAGATCACGGCAAGCGCTATGCCGTCATCGTCAACGAGTTCGGCGAGATCGGCATCGACAACGACCTCATCGTCGAGTCCGACGAGGAAATCTACGAGATGAACAATGGCTGCGTGTGCTGCACGGTGCGTGGCGACCTCGTGCGAGTGGTGGAGGGGCTGACGCGCCGTCCCGGCCGCTTCGACGCCATCATCGTCGAAACCACGGGCCTTGCCGACCCCGCGCCCGTGGCGCAGACCTTCTTCATGGACGACGACGTGCGCGCCAAGACCAAGCTCGACGCCGTGGTGGCGCTGGTCGATGCCAAGCACCTGCCGCTCCGGCTTGCCGATTCCAACGAGGCGCAAGACCAGATCGCTTTCGCCGACGTGGTCGTCCTCAACAAGACGGACCTCGTTAGCGAGGAGGAGTTGGCGGCGGTGGAAGCGGCCATCCGCGCCATCAACCCGTCGGCCCGCATCCACAAGACCGAGCGCGCCGGCGTGGCGCTTTCGGACGTGCTCGACCGCGGCGCCTTTGATCTTCAGCGTGCGCTCGACAACGACCCGCAATTCCTCGACCACGACCATCCCGACCACGTCTGCGGGCCGGACTGCGATCACGACCACGATCATCACGACCATGATCATGGGCACGACCATCATCATCACCATCATGGCGAACTCTCCGCCATTCACGATGTCGGCGTGACCTCGATCTCGCTGCGCGGCGGCGAAATGGACCCGAAGAAGTTCTTCCCCTGGATCGAGCAGACCACCCAGATCGACGGCCCAAACATCCTGCGCCTCAAGGGCATCATCGCCTTTTCCGACGATCCCGAGCGCTACGTGGTGCAGGGTGTGCACATGATCGTCGAAGGCGATCACCAGCGCCCCTGGAAGGAAGGCGAGAAGCGCGAAAGCCGGCTCGTCTTCATCGGGCGGGAACTCGACACGGAGCGGCTGAAGCACGGCTTTGAGGCGTGCCAAGTCTAGAGCACGGATTTTGTCCTCTATGCCTTCTCTTCAATTGCAGGCCTGACCCATGCCCACCGTCGCCCCACTTGATCTCGACGGCCATTGCGTCGCCACTGCCTGGCTGAAGGACATCCCCCATTTCGCGCTCGCCGACGGTGTCGTCCACCGGCTCGACCATGGCCACAAACGGGTGGAGGCCCATGACGGCCTTCTCGCCGCGGCCTGCGACGGCGGCCGGCTCCTCACGGGCGGCGAGGACGGCAAAGTCACCGCCGTCTCACCCGACGGCTCGATCGAGCTTCTGGCGGAGATCGGCCGCAAGTGGATCACCAGCGTCGCCGCCGGGCCGCAGGGCGCGGTGGCTTTCGCCAGCGGCCGTATCGCCTACGTACGCTTCGCAGATGGGCGCCTGCGCGAATTCCAGCACCCGCGCTCGGTCGAAGGCCTCGCCTTTGCGCCCAAGGGCATGCGCCTCGCCGTCGCGCGCTACAACGGCGCCACTCTGCATTTCCCCGCCACCGAGAGCAAGCCGGCCGAGCTCGAATGGGCGGGGGCCCACATGGGCATCACCTTCTCGCCCGACGGCCGGTTCCTCGTCACCACCATGCAGGAAAACGCGCTGCACGGCTGGAAGCTTGCCGACGGCAAGCACATGCGCATGGCCGGCTACCCCGTCAAGGTGAAGAGCTTTTCATGGAGCTCAAAGGGCAGGTGGCTCGCCACATCCGGCGCGCCGGCGGCCATCGTCTGGCCCTTCCAGGCAAAGGACGGCCCCATGGGCAAGACGCCGCTGGAACTCGGCACGCGCGGCGACACGATGGTCACCCAGGTCTGCTGCCACCCCGTCGAGGAGATCGTAGCGATCGGCTATGCCGACGGCATGGTGCTCGCCGCCCGCTTCGCCGATTCAAAGGAAGTGCTCCTGCGCCGCGCCGGCAAGGGCGCCGTCACCGCGATGAGCTGGGATGCGGAAGGCCGCCGCCTCGCCTTCGGCTCTGAGACGGGAGAATGCGGCGTGGTGGATATCTCGGCGTAGCGGTTCGCCAGCAGTGCCGGGAACCTTTCTCCCCCTTTCGCCTTTGGCAAGGGCGGTGAAAGGGGAATCCGATGGCAGCGGAAACTGATGAAAGGACCAACCCCGCTCCGCTGGACGACGTCCGTGAGGAGGCGGAAGGGTGCACGCGCTGCGACCTCTACAAGAACGCCACGCAGACGGTCTTCGGCGAGGGCGGCAGCGAGGCGCGGGTGGTGTTCGTTGGCGAGCAGCCGGGCGACAAGGAGGATATCGAAGGGCGGCCCTTCGTCGGGCCGGCAGGCCGGCTCTTCGACACGATCCTCGAGGAAGCGGGCATCGACCGCAAGAAGACCTACGTCACCAACGCCGTAAAACACTTCAAGTTCGAGCCGCGTGGCAAGCGCCGCATCCACTCCAAGCCCAATGCCGGCGAAATCCGCGCCTGCCGCTGGTGGCTCGACCAGGAGCTGACGGCGATCCGGCCCGACGTGGCCGTGGCGCTCGGCGCGACCGCCGCCCGCGCGCTCGTCGGCAAGCCGGTGCCCGTTACCAAGCTGCGCGGCACCACGGTGGAAAGCGCGGAGGGCGTGCCGGTCTTCATCACCGTGCACCCGTCGTCGCTCCTGCGCATCCCTGATCGGGAAGCCCGGCATGCCGAACGCGCGCGCTTTGCCGAAGAAATGCGCAAGGTGAAGAAGCTGATGAAGGATTGAGCAGGCGCTCGCCCGCATTCACCTCAGCCCGGTTTTGACAGTGTCGATAAAGGCCCGCTTGAGTTCGTTATAGCGAGCGCGGCCGTCAGGCGCGGCGGCCGCAGCGCGCTCCTTTTCCTCGATATAGGCCCCACGCAAGCCGGCATCGCGGCGAAGGACGTCTCTGAATGCAAGGTTCGTGCGCCAGGATTCACCCTCGAACTCGACCACATGCACGAGATGCGTCCGCTCCGTCCGATCTCGGCCCCTGCCAAAGATGTAATGCCCCGGCACACCGGCATGCTCGGCATAATCGTAGCCCAGGTCGAGGAGAGGATCGTGGCATTTGCGCCAGTCGGATAGTGGCGCAACCCCTACGAGGATATCCAGAATAGGCTTGGCCCGCATTCCCCTCACCGCAGTCGAGCCGTAGTGCTCTATCCCGCGCGCGACGGAACCCAGGGCACTGGCGAGGCGATCACGCTCCCCGGCGAACTCCGTTTCCCAACCCGGATCATAGTCCACGAGGATATTCGTGTTGTGCTTCAACCCCAGCATTTCGCCGTCCGTTCGAGCGAGTGACGGAGGAATTTAATACCTCACCTTACCAGCACCGCCCGCAAATCGTTCACATTCGTCCCCGTCGGCCCCGGCACGAAAAGGTCGCCCAGCGCATCGAAGGCGCCCCAGGCATCATGTTTCGCAAGCAGTGCCTTCGGATCCTGACCTGCCGCGCGCAGCCGGACGGCTGTAGTGTGGTCGGCGAAGGCGCCGGCATTGTCCTCCGATCCGTCGATGCCGTCCGTGTCGGCGGCGAAGGCGGCGATGTCGGCCACGCCCTCCACCCCCAGCGCCAGCGCCAGCAGGAATTCCGTATTGCGCCCGCCGCGCCCGCCCTTTTCGCGGATGGTTACGGTCGTCTCACCGCCCGAGAGCATCAACACCGGCTTCCTGAACGGCCGGTCGCGCAGCGCCACCTCGCGGGCGATTGCCGCATGCACCCGTCCCACCTCGCGCGCCTCGCCCTCGATGGCGTCGGAGAGGATCACCGGTGTGATGCCGTGTGCTTGGGCGGCCGCCGCTGCGGCCTCGAGCGAGCGCGCGGCGGAGGCGACGATGCGCACCTCGTTGCCGGCAAAGTGCGGGTCTTCGGGCTTCGGCGCGTCCGCCTGCGACGAATGCAGATGGCGGAGCGCTGCCGGAGGCAGCCGTAATCGCCACGCCTCCACCACGGCGAGCGCGTCCTGCCGGCTCGCCGCATCTGGCACGGTGGGGCCGGAGGAGACGAGCGCCGGGTTGTCGCCCGGAATGTCGGAGACGATCAGCGAGACGACACGCGCCGGGTGCGCTGCCGCCGCCAGCCGGCCGCCTTTGATGGCGGAGAGGTGCTTGCGCACGGTGTTCATGGCCGAGATGGGCGCCCCGGAGGCAAGCAGCGCTTCGTTGATGGCGATCTCGTCCTCGAGCGTCATTCCGGACGGTGGGGCGGGCAAAAGCGCGGAACCGCCGCCGCAGATAAGCGCCACCACGAGGTCGTCCGCCGTCAGCCCCTCCACGAGCTTCAGGAGCCGCCGTGCGCCCTTCAGTCCCGCCGCATCGGGCACCGGGTGCGCCGCCTCGACGACCTCTATACGCTCCGTCGGCGCGCCGTAGCCGTAGCGGGTAACGACGAGGCCTTCCAGCGCGCCGTCCCACGCCTCCTCGAAGGCCCGCGCCATCTGCGCCGCCCCCTTGCCGGCACCGACGACGATGGTGCGGCCCCTGGGGCGAGGGGGCAGGAAGGCAGGGATGATCTGCCGCGGGTCGGCGGCGGCGATGGCGGCGCGGAAGAGGCTTTCGAAGAGGGGTTTTGAGTCGAGTGTTGCCATAAACTGTTCCCGATCCCCACATGCACGAGGCAGTCGCATGCGAGGGTCTTTCTTGGCTGCGGTTCTAACACTTAGCTTCCGCGTTGTTCCAGGTAAGATGTTGGTGTCGCCTTCGGGGGCCGCTAAAGCCTGCTCTTCACCGCCCCGCCCGCGACGTAGGTCTCCACCACGGCGCGGTCGTCGCCAAGGGTTTGCAGCACGAAGAGCTCTTCCGCAAGGGTCTCGACCGTTTCCATGCGCAGGCGCATCGCCGGCGTCGCGTGGGCGTCGAGCACCACGAGGTCGGCATCGGTGCCGGCCTCCAGCGTGCCGATGCGGGTGTCCAGGGACAGCGCCTCGGCGTTGCCGCGCGTGATCTGCCAGAAGGAGGCGAGGGGATTCAGCTTCTCGCCCTTGAGCGCGATCACCTTATAGCCCTCGTCCATGGTGCGCAGCATGGAATAGTTGGTGCCGCCGCCGACATCCGTTGCCGCGGCGATACGCAACGGCTTCTCCCGCCGGCGGTAGCGCTGGTAATCGAACAGGCCGGAGCCGAGGAAGAGGTTGGAGGTGGGACAGAAGACGGCCACCGAGCCGGAGTCCGAGAGCGCGTCGGCCTCACGCTCGGAAAGGTGGATGCAGTGGCCGAACAGGCTCGTGGCGCCCAACAGGCCGTAAGCCTCATAGATACCGGTGTAATCCGTGCAGTCGGGATAAAGCTCTTGTGAAAACGCAATCTCGGCGTGGTTCTCGGAAAGATGCGTCTGGATATGCAGGTCCGGATGCTCGGCCGCCAGCGCCTGCGCCATCTCCATCTGCTCGGGGCTGGAGGTGATGGCGAAGCGCGGGGTGATGGCATAGTTGAGCCGCCCCTTACCGTGCCACCTGGCAATCAGCGCCTTGGTGTCGTCATAGCTCGTTTGCGCGGTGTCGGTCAGTGCCTCGGGCGCGTTGCGGTCCATCATCACCTTGCCGGCGATCATGCACATGTTGCGTCGCTCAGCCTCGGCGAACAGAGCCTCCGCCGACTCGGGATGCACAGTGCAGTAGACGGCCGCCGTGGTGGTGCCGTGGCTGGCCAACTCGTCGAGATAGAGACCGGCGATGCGGGCCGCATGGGCGGGATCGGAGAACCTCGTCTCCGCCGGGAAGGTGTAGGTGTTGAGCCAGTCGAGCAGCTCGGTGCCGAAACTGGCGATCACCTGCATCTGCGGGAAGTGGGCATGGGCGTCGACGAAGCCCGGCAACAGGAGATGCGGACGGTGGTCGATCGTCTTGGCGCCGCCTGCGTCTGGCGCGATCTCCGCATAGGCGCCGGAGGCGACGATGACGCCGTCCTCCACCAGCAAGGCGCCGTCCCCCTCGTAAACATAGGAGCCATGGTCGTCGACCGCCCGTGGCTCGGCCAGAAAGGTGAGCAGCCGCCCGCGAATGAGCGTCTTCTTCATGTCCGTCGCCTCATCGCGCTTCCTCAAACCAGGTGACAAGCAGGCGGCGCTCGTCCTCCGTCATGCCGGAGACGTTGCCCGGCGGCATCGCATGGCTCTGGCCCGCCTGAAGGTAGATTTCGCGGGCATGCGCGGCAATGGCTTCGTCGGTGTCGAGCTCCACGTTCTTCGGCGGCATGCGGATGCCCTCATAGGCGGGCTCGGCCGCATGGCACATGGCGCAGCGCCCCATCACCGTGTCGCGCACGGCGGCAAAGTGGGTGGAGGCGACGAAGCGCTCCTCAACCGCCGAAACGCGCCGCTCGCCCGTCAGCACCTCCGGCACGGTGGAAAGCCACATGATGATGACGAAGAGCAAGGCGGAAAGCCCCCACGTCCAGTGCGGGTTGCCCTTGCGGGCGTGCATCGTGTTGAAATAATGGCGGATGAGCACGCCGATGATGAAGACGAGCGCGGCGATTATCCAGTTGAACCTGGTGCCGAAGGCCAGCGGATAGTGGTTCGACAGCATCAGGAAGATCACCGGCAGGGTGAGGTAGTTGTTGTGCAGCGAGCGCTGCTTCGCCTGCGCCCCCAGCTTCGGCTCCGGCGCCTGTCCCGCCTTCAGGTCCGCCACCACGATCTTCTGGTTGGGAATGATGATGAGGAAGACGTTCGCCGTCATGATCGTGGCGGTGAAGGCGCCCAGATGCAGGAAGGCCGCGCGCCCGGTGAAAAGCTGCGTATAGCCCCAGCTTATCGCCACCAGCACGACATAGAGCACCAGCATCAGGGCGGTATCGTTCTTGCCCAGCGGCGACTTGCACAGCACGTCGTAGATGAGCCAGCCGATGCCTATGGAGGCAAGCGAGATGAGGATGGCGACAGGGACGGAAACGTCGAGCACATTGCGGTCAATCAGATAAAGGTCGGCGCCCGCGTAGTAGATGATGGCAAGCAGCGCGAAACCTGACAGCCAGGTGGCGTAGGATTCCCATTTGAACCAGGTGAGGTGCTCGGGCAGCGAGGCCGGCGCCACCAGATACTTCCGCATGTTGTAGAAGCCGCCGCCATGCACCTGCCACTCCTCGCCGGAGACGCCTTCGGGCAGACCGGGACGCTTCACGAGGCCGAGGTCGAGGGCGATGAAATAGAAGGACGAACCAATCCAGGCGATGGCCGTCACCACATGCAGCCAGCGCACGGCGAAGGACAGCCAGTCCCACATAACGGCGAAATCGTTCATTCCCGTTCTCCGCTTCGGCCTAAAGCCTGTCTTGCTATAGCCGCCTTAAATCCAATCCGCCGTTGCCGTCGGGACTGTTCAGGCATGGATCCTCGGGTCAAGCCCGAGGATGACGAAGTGGGGATGTCCCCCCGCAAATCTCAGACCTCGGCGATTGGCGGAAACGCCCCTGCCGTCGTCTTCCTCGGGCTTGACCCGAGGATCCATGCCTGAACATCGACCCTTTGCCGACGGTCAATCTTTCGGGTCATCGTAATACGGCTTCCACTCTAAAGAAAAAGGGACGCCGGGCACGATGACTTTCAAAATTTTCTGGAAAATAATGGCGCGGGAGGTTCGAAATTCCTTATGGCCTATCTCGATAACATCTCTGTCTTCGTGCGCGTGGTGGAACTTGGCAGCCTTTCGGCGGCCGGGCGCGACATGCGCATCTCGGCTGCGGTCGCCTCCAATCGTGTCAAGGAACTGGAAAAGTACCTCGGCGTGCGACTCCTGAACCGCACGACACGGCAACTGACGCCGACCGAGCACGGGCGCGCCTTCTATGGTGGCGCGAAAAAGGTGTTGGAAGCAGTGGAGGAGGCGGAGGCTTCCGTGGCCGCGCTTTCCGGCCAGCCGCGCGGCACGATCCGCGTCACCGCGCCTCTCGGCATCGGCAAAAGGCTGATCGCCGGCGGCATTCCCGAGTTCCACCAGCTCTATCCGCATATCGAGGTGCGCCTTAGGCTCTCCGACCACGAGGTGGACATCATGCGCGAGGGCATCGATGTCGGCTTCAAGCTAGGGCTTTTGGAAGATTCCAGTCTGCGCATGCGCGGCATCATGGATTGCGAGCGCGTGCTGGCGGCAGCGCCCGCCTATCTCGAGCGGCGCGGCGAGCCGGAGCGGCCGGAGCAGCTCGTGGATGATGGGCACGACTGCCTTCTGCTGCGCTTTCCCGGCGCGCGCGAATATTTCTGGACGCTTCAGACCGCCGACGGGCCCAAGAAATTCGAGGTGAGCGGCCCATTCGATTCCGACGACGGCGACGTGATCACGGGTTGGGCGCTGGCCGGCCACGGCATCATCAACAAGCCGCGCTTTGAGATCGAGCCCTTCCTGCGCGACCGCCGGCTGAAAATCATCCTCCCGGACACGCCACCCCCCTCCGTCAAGCTTGCCGCCGTCTACCCGCACAAAAAATTCCAGGACCCCAAGGTGCGCCTGCTCTTGGACTTCATGGCCACACGCTGCCAGCGGATTATCGGCGAGATATTGGAGGGGCGGTGAGATGAAGAAGAAGATTCCTGTTTTCAAGACAGACGAGGAGGTGGAGGCGTTCATCGAGAACGCCGATCTGACCGAGTATGATCTCAGCCAGTTCAAACCTCTCCGGTTTGTGCGGGTTGATGAAAAGGCCGAGGATGGCAGAGACGAGAAGCCGACATCCCGCCCTGGTGGTTCGACAAGCGCACCATGAGGGCTTCCACTTGCGCCTACCCATTCCCGTCGAGCTTTGCACTGCGGTCGCCTTGCCTTCGTGGTGAGCTTGTTGAACCACGAGGGTGAAGGCACGCACTTCCGTTTCTCTCAGGCCTCGTGCGATGCCACTGCCCGCATCACCTCCGCCGCCGTCATCGCCGCGATGACCGTCGGGCGCTTGTCGCGCACCTCTTCCCCGCCGATGGGCGTCACCAGGCGGGGGAGGCGGGCTTCTTCGCCGCCGTTCTTCAGATACCAGCTCTTGAAGGTCGCCTTCTTGGTTTTCGAGCCGATCATACCGATATAGGCAGCGTCGTCGCGCCTTAGCGCTTCGGCGACGATCAGAAAATCCAGCGCGTGGTCGTGGGTGAGCACGACGAAGGCCGCGCCCGCGGGCGCCTCGCGAACGGCTTCCTCGGGCACGGCTGTCAGCCGCCTCTCCACCTCCTCCGGCATGCCCTCCAGCGCTTCCGCTCGCGTCTCCACGACGATCGTGCGCACGGGAAGAAGCGACAGCGCCGCAGCGAGCGCGTGGCCCACATGGCCGCCGCCGAAGAGATAGACGTGCGGGCGCCCGGCATCCTCCTCCCCGGCACGTTTCAGGAGTTCGGTGCGATCGTCAGAGCCGGCAATGCGGATGTCGAGCGCCACATGGCCGCCGCAGCATTGGCCAATCTCCGGCCCCAGCGGAATATCAAGCGCACCGCTGGCAACATTTTCGGCGATCAGCTCGCGTGCCTTGGCGATCGCCAGAAACTCCAACTGCCCGCCGCCGATCGTGCCGAAGATGGCGTCGGGCGCGACAAGCATCCAGGCGCCCTTCTCGCGGGGGGTGGAGCCTTTGGCCTCGCGCACTTCCACGATGGCCGCGGCAGGCGCGCCTTTCAGGAAGGTCGAGAGGGATTTGGCGAGGAAGGTCATAATGGGAAGGGCCGACAGAGATTTTTGGCGTCAACTTGCGTGCCAGCTTTGTGCGGACAAATCGGCGCCCCTTCGAGCGCCCCTCTGGCCTGCCGGCCATCTCCCTCACGAGGGGGGAGATCAGCCGTCGCATCCTCTTTCGCCAATCGCCGGCGAGGCACGAGAGGAGATGACAGCAAGTCTCCCCCCTGGTGGGGGAGATGGCCGTCAGGCCAGAGGCGCGCGCGAAAGGGCATAGACATCTTAGAAAGATAGTAGCGCAAGGCCACGCAATCTACGCTCCCATTTCCGCCCTCAGCCGCTCCACCGCCATCAGCACGCGCTCGGGCGTTGCAGGCGCATCGAGCCGGGGGCAGAGCTTGTGGTCCACCACGCTCGCTACGGCGTCCGACAGCGCATGCAACACCGACATCGCGAGCATGAAGGGCGGCTCGCCCACCGCCTTGGAGCGGTGGACGGTGGGCTCGGCATTCTCCGCCCAGTCGGCGAGCGTCACGTTGAAAACCTTGGGCCGGTCGGAGGCCAGCGGGATCTTGTAGGTTGAAGGGGCGTGGGTGGTCAGCCGGCCCTTCCCGTCCCAGACGAGTTCCTCGGTCGTCAGCCAACCCACGCCCTGGATGAAGCCGCCCTCGATCTGGCCGAGGTCGATGGCCGGGTTCAGCGATTTGCCGGTCTCATGCAGGATATCCACCCGCTCGACCATGTACTCGCCGGTCAGCGTATCGATGGAGACCTCCGCGCACGCCGCGCCATAGGCGAAATAGTAGAAGGGCCGTCCGCGCCCGCTGTCGCGGTCCCAATGGATCTTCGGCGTCTTATAGAAACCCGCCGCCGAGAGCTGGACGCGCGCCATATAAGCCTGCTTCACCAGCTCCACGAAGAGGATTTCCTGATTGCCAACGCGAACGCGGTTCGGCAGGAACTCGATCTGCTCTTTCGGCACGCCGTATTGCTCGGCGGCAAAGTCGATGAGGCGGTTCTTGATCTGGCGGGCGCCGTTCTGTGCCGCCATGCCGTTGAGGTCGGAGCCGGAGGAGGCTGCGGTGGCGGATGTGTTGGGCACCTTGCCCGTGGTCGTCGCCGTGATCTTTACCTGGTCGATGTCGATCTGGAATTCTTCCGCCACCACCTGGGCGACCTTCACATAGAGCCCCTGGCCCATCTCCGTGCCGCCGTGGTTCAGGTGCACCGAGCCGTCGGTATAGACATGCACCAGGGCGCCGGCCTGATTGAAGTGGGTGGCGGTGAACGAGATACCGAATTTCACCGGGGTCAGCGCGATGCCGCGCTTGACGATTTCGCTCTTCGCGTTGAACGCGGCGATGGCGCGGCGGCGGGCGGCGTAGTCAGCGCTCTTTTCCACCTCCGAGACGATGCGGTGAACGACATTATCATCCACTTTCTGGTGGTAGGGCGTAACGTTACGGGTGCCGTT
Source organism: Chelativorans salis (assembly GCF_025336525.1). Lineage (GTDB taxonomy): Bacteria > Pseudomonadota > Alphaproteobacteria > Rhizobiales > Rhizobiaceae > Chelativorans > Chelativorans salis. The sequence goes on along the minus strand of NZ_JAOCZP010000009.1, from coordinate 55,516 downwards.
ACCGTAAAAATTCCGCTTGCGGATCTCCAGCGGGTCCTTGCCCAGCGCGAAGGCCACCTCGTCGATGATCCGCTCCGCCCCCAGCATGCCCTGCGGTCCGCCGAAGCCGCGGAAGGCAGTGTTGGAGACGGTGTTGGTGTAGAGCGGCGCGGAGACCGCACGCACCGCGGGATAGAAATAGGCGTTGTCGCAGTGGAAGAGCGCCCGGTCGGTTACCGGCCCCGAAAGATCGGCGGAAAAGCCGCAGCGGGCGGCGTAGGTGAGGTCGACGCCGAGGATGGTGCCCTCCTCGTCGAAGCCTATGTCGTAGTCGATGAGGAAATCGTGCCGCTTGCCGGTCGCCGTCATGTCGTCGTCGCGGTCGGGGCGGATTTTCACCGGCCTTCCGGTGCGCTTGGCGGCAATCGCTGCTATCGCCGCGAAGAGGTTCGCCTGCGTCTCCTTGCCGCCGAACCCGCCGCCCATGCGCCGCACCTCGACGGTCACCGCATGCGAGGGCACGCCCAGCGCGTGCGCCACCATGTGCTGCACCTCGCTCGGGTGCTGTGTCGAGGAATGAACGGTAACATCCATGTCCTCGCCCGGCAGGGCGAAGGCGATCTGGCCTTCCAGGTAGAAATGGTCCTGTCCGCCGACGCGCATCCTGCCCTTGAGGCGCCGGGGCGCGGCGGTGATGGCCTCTGCCGCCTCCCCACGCGAGAGCGTCAGCGGCTTGGTCACGAGGCGGGCGCCCTGCGGCTCGACCTCGGCAATGTCGATCAGCGCCGGCTTCTCCTCATATTCCACCTTCGCCAGACGGCAGGCGCGGCGTGCCGCTTCGCGCGTCTCCGCGATCACGGTAAACACCGGCTGGCCGAGGAACTGCACTTCCCCCTCGGCCAGGATCGGTTCGTCATGAAGGCCGGCGGGGCTGATGTCGTTAACCCCCGGCACATCCTTCGCCGTCAGCACCGCCACCACGCCCGGCGCGCTTCCCACCTCCTTCAGATCGAGCGCGCGGATCGTGCCGTGCGCCACCTCCGACAGGCCGAGATAGGCGTGCAGCGTGCCCGCCGGCTCGGCCATATCGTCTATATAGACGGCCTCGCCGGTGACGTGCTTATGGGCGGAATCGTGGCGCCGGTCGGTAGCAACGCCGCCGGCGATCTTCGCCTTTCTCAGGTCGAGTGTTTCGTGTCTCGTCATCTCAAGCCGCCTCGTCACGCGAAACCTGCAAGGGTCCGCCGGCGCCCGACGTCTCCAGGAAGAAGCGCTTCAGAAGGTTCTTTGCCGCCAGCATGCGGTAAGCGGCGGATGCACGCATATCGCTGATGGGCGTGAAGTCGTGCTCGTAGGCAGCCATCGCCCGCTCCACCGTCGCGGCAGTCCATGGCTTGCCGATCAGTCCCGCCTCCACCCCCGCTGCCCGCTTCGGCGTCGCCGCCATGCCGCCATAGGCAATGCGCGCCTCGGCCACCTTGCCGTCCGCGTCCAGCTTCAAATTGAAAGCGCCCAGCACGGCGGTGATGTCCTCGTCGCGGCGCTTTGAGACCTTCCAGGCGGCGAAATGCGTGCCGGCATCCGGCAGCGGGACATGCACCGCCTCGACGAACTCCCCCGGCCGGCGGTCCTGCTTGCCGTAGGCAATGAAGAAATCCTCGAGCGGGATCGTGCGCCGCTTCCTGCCCTGGCGCAGGGTAAGCGTTGCACCGAGCGTGATCAGCGGCGGCGGCATGTCGCCGATGGGCGAGCCGTTGGCGATGTTGCCGCCGATGGTGCCCATATTGCGCACCTGCTCGCCGCCTACGCGGTCGATCAGCGGGCCCAATGCCGGAATGCGGGCGGCAAGGTGCGGCAGCGCCTCGGAATAGCTGACGCCCGCACCGATCGTTAGCCCGCGGTCCTTTTCCGAGACCGTACGCAATTCCTCCAACCCGCCGATGAAGACCACCAGTGCGATGTCGCGCATGAATTTCGTCACCCACAACCCGACATCCGTGGCGCCGGCGACGATGGTGGCATCAGGCTCGGCTTCCAGCACCGCCGCCAGGTCGTCGACACCGGCGGGAATGACGAGCCGCTCGCGCCCCCGGCCGATCTCCACCCGCGCGCCGTCCCTCATCGCCTTCAACCCGGCGATGATAGTCTCGCGCTCGCCCGCAAGAGGGTCCGCGCCCGCCTCGCCGTAGGAGGAGACGGCCCGCGCCGCGCGCACGATCGACTCATAGCCCGTGCAGCGGCAGAGATTGCCCTGCAGCGCCTTCTCGATCGCCCGGTCGGTGGGCTGCGGTTCGCGCATCCACAGCGCGTAGAGCGACATCACGAAGCCCGGCGTGCAGAAGCCGCATTGCGAGCCGTGATAGTCCACCAGCGCCTGCTGCACCGGGTGCAGGCTGCCATCGGCCCGCTTCAGGTGCTCCACCGTGACGACGTGACAGCCGTCGAGTGAGGCCAGGAAGCGGATGCAGGCATTGACGCCTTCATAGACGAGCCCACCACCGGACAGCCGCCCGACCAGCACCGTGCAGGCGCCGCAATCACCTTCCGCGCAGCCTTCCTTGGTGCCCGTCAGCCGACGGTCGAGGCGCAGGAAGTCGAGCAGGGTCTGGTCGGGGCCCACCTCGGCAAGCGCGACCTTTCGGCCGTTCAGGAGAAAGCGGATTTCGCTGCGGATCGCCGTCATCAACTCCCCCGATACGTCGAATAGCCGTAGGGCGAGACGAGCAGCGGCACATGATAATGCGCCCGCTCGGCCATGCCGAAGCGGATCGGCACGCGGTCCAGAAAGGCCGGCGCCAGCAGCGTGCCGCCCTGGCCGCGCAGGTAATTGCCGACCTGGAAAACCAGCTCGTATTCGCCAGGCGCAAAGGCGTCGCCCTCGAGCAGCGGCGCATCGCATCGCCCGTCCGCATTGGTTCTGACGGTCTTGATATGCGTGCGGCCTTCGCCTTCCAGCCGGTAGAGCGCGATTTCCAGGTCTGCCGCCGGGCGTCCCGCCGCGGTGTCGAGCACATGGGTCGTCAGCCGGCCCTTGCCTTCCTCGCTCATGGGTCTCCCTCTGGTTCTTGTCTTATTCCGATGGATTGTGCGGCAAATCAATCGCTTGCATAAGGGGGGTGGCGCGAGAAACGCGGCAAAAAGAGTTTCAAATTTTCGGGGGAATGCGCGCGCCATCCCTTCGACTATTCTTTAGACACTGACAATCCAGGGGAAACACTAGGTGAGGCGCTATCTCAGGAACATGCGCGGCTACGGCGCCAACCCGCCGGACCCGAAATGGCCGGGCCGCGCCCACGTCGCCGTGCAGTTCGTCGTCAATTACGAGGAGGGCGGCGAGAACTGCATCCTTCACGGCGACGAGGCTTCGGAAGCCTTTCTGTCGGAGATCGTCGGTGCCGCACCTTGGCCGGGCATGCGCCACTGGAACATGGAATCGATCTACGAATACGGCGCACGCGCCGGCTTCTGGCGGCTCCACCGCATGTTTACCGATGCGGAGGTCCCCGTCACCGTGTTCGGGGTGGCCAGCGCCCTCGCACGCTCGCCGGAGCAGGTGACGGCAATGCAAGAGGCGGGGTGGGAGATCGCCAGCCACGGGCTCAAATGGATCGACTACCGTGCGCATTCGGAAGACGACGAGCGCCGCGACCTTCAAGAGGCGGTCCGCCTGCATGCCGAGGTCGTGGGCGAGCGGCCAGCCGGGCTCTACCTCGGGCGCACCTCGGTCAACTCCGTCAAGCTGGCGGCCGGGGAGGGCGGCTTCGCCTGGATTTCAGACACCTATGACGACGACCTGCCCTACTGGCTCGACCATGACGGCCACGGCAACGCGATTTCTCCGCAGCTTGTCGTCCCCTACACGCTGGACGCCAACGACATGCGCTTCGCCACGCCGCAAGGCTTCAATTCCGGCGACCAGTTCTTCGCCTATCTGAAGGACGCCTTCGACACGCTCTACGAAGAGGGGAGACGCGGCCGGCCGGCCATGATGAGCGTCGGCCTCCATTGCCGCCTCGTCGGCCGTCCGGGCCGCGCGGCCGCGCTGAAGCGTTTCATCGACCATGTGAAGAGCCACGAGAAGGTGTGGCTGCCCACGCGCATGGACATCGCCCGCCACTGGATGGAGCACCATCCCTACGAGGCGCCGGCGCTCAAGCCCAGCCTCTTGGACGAGGCGGCGTTCATAGCCCATTTCGGCGGCATCTTCGAGCACTCGCCCTGGGTCGCCGAGCGCGCTTTCCGGCTGGAGCTGGGCCCCGCGCACGACAGCGCCGCCGGCCTTCACAATGCGCTGGCCCGCGCCTTCCGCTCGGCAAGCGGGGAGGAGCGCCTGGGCGTGCTGACGGCCCACCCGGATCTCGCCGGCAAGCTCGCGGCGGCGAAGCGTCTGACGCCGGAATCGTCCAGGGAGCAGGCCTCCGCCGGCCTCGATGCGCTCACCGATGAGGAGCGCGCCCACTTCACTGATCTCAACACGCGCTATACCGAAAAGTTCGGTTTCCCCTTCATCATCGCCGTCAAGGACCATTCGAAGGATGGCATCCTGAAGGCGTTCGAAGCCCGCATCGAGAACAGCCGCGAAGAGGAGTTCGTTACCGCCTGCGGCCAAGTCGAGCGTATCGCCTATCTGCGGCTCAAGGATCTGCTGCCCTCATGACCATGGAACCCAACCCCAGCGCCCGCACCTACTACGCTCCGACGGGCGGCCTGCCCGGGCAGAACGAGTTGCTCACCGGCCGCGCCGTCTTCACGGAGGCCTATGCCGTCATCCCGAAGGGAGTGATGCGCGACATCGTGACGAGCCGGTTGCCCTTCTGGGAAAGGACCCGTTGCTGGGTCATCGCCCGGCCGCTTACCGGCTTCGCCGAAACCTTTGCGCAATACATCATGGAGGTCGAGCCCGGCGGCGGCAGCGAGCGGCCGGAGCCTGACGCGCAGGCCGAAGCCGTCCTCTTCGTCGTGGAAGGAGAACTGACCGTACATCTCGACGGAACCCTCCACCGCATGCGGCCCGGCGGCTACGCCTTCCTGCCGCCCAAAAGCCGCTGGACCGCGCGCAACGAAGGCTCGGCACCCGTCCGTTTCCACTGGATCCGCAAGGCATACGAAGCGGTCGACGGCGTGCCCGCGCCGGAGGCCTTCTTCACCAAAGAGGAAGACGTGCCGCCGACGCCGATGCCGAACACCGACGGCAAGTGGGCGACCACGCGTTTCGTCGAACCCGACGACATGCGCCACGACATGCACGTGACCATCGTCACCTTCGAGCCCGGCGCCGTCATCCCCTTCGCCGAAACCCACGTCATGGAGCACGGGCTCTATGTACTCGAAGGCAAGGCCGTCTACCGGCTCAACCGGGATTGGGTGGAGGTGGAAGCCGGTGACTTCATGTGGCTCAGGGCCTTCTGCCCGCAGGCCTGCTATGCCGGCGGGCCGGGCCGGTTCCGTTACCTGCTCTACAAGGACGTGAACCGGCATGCGAAGCTTTGGGTATCAGGCAGCGGAAGATAAGGCTTGTTGATGTCTGTGCCCCCTTTTCAGGGCGAGGATGCCATGACCCGCATAACCGCCGAGCCTCTCACCCGCGAAGCCTTCGCTCCCTTCGGCGATGTCATCGAGACGGAGGGCGTTGACAGCTTCCTGATCAACGACGGCATGTGCCGCCGCTTCCACGATCTGGCCCGCGTCGAGGCGACGGGAGAGAACCCGCGTGCGCTCGTCAACATCTTCCGCGGCCAGCCCTATCCTCTCCCGCTGACGCTGAAGATGGCCGAGCGCCATCCGCTCGGCAGCCAGGCCTTCATGCCGCTCTCGCCCCGGCCCTTCCTGGTGGTCGTCTGCCCTGACGAAGGGGGGAAGCCAGGCGTGCCGCAGGCCTTCGTCACTCAGCCGGGGCAGGGCGTGAACTATCGCCGCAACATCTGGCACGCGGTGCTCACCCCCATCGGCGAAGAGCAGGATTTCCTCGTCGTCGACCGGGGCGGCGACGGCAACAACCTGGAGGAGTTCATCTTCCCCGAGCCCTACGAGATCTGCGTTCCGGACATGCCATGAAAGACAATGCGACACTCCTCGACCGCCTTCTCGACGTGATCGAGCACGACATCGTGCCGAAGACGGCAGCCGGCGTCGCGGCCGGCAACAAGCTCTTCGGCGCAGCGATCCTGAGGAAACGCGACCTCTCGCTGGTGCTGGCGGAAACCAACAACGAACTGGAAAACCCGCTCTGGCACGGCGAGGTGCACGCGCTGAAGCGGTTTTACGAGTTGCCGAAGGAACAGCGCCCGGACACGAAGGACTGCATCTTCCTGGCCACCCACGAGCCCTGCTCCCTGTGCCTCTCCGCCATCACCTGGACCGGCTTCGACAATTTCTATTACCTCTTCAGCCACGAGGACTCGCGCGATTCCTTCGCCATCCCGCACGACCTGAAAATCCTGAAAGAGGTCTTCACGCTCGACCCCGGCGGCTACAATGCCAGCAACGAATTCTGGAAGAGCAGCAGCATACGTGGGCTTGCGAGTGCCTTGCCCGAGGCAGACCGGCAGGCGGTGGAGGCGCGGGTCGCGAAACTTTCAGCGACATATGAAGCGCTGTCGCGCGCCTATCAGGAAGGCAAGACGGGGAACGACATTCCGCTGAACTAGGGCCGCGCTGCCGCCAGCTTCGCCAGCGCGCCGCGGATGATGGCGCGGTGGAAGGGCATGACGGCCCGGAGATAGGCGCGACCGGCCAGGTTGTGGCGCCTGATCACGGTGGTCAGGCGAATGCGCTGGCGCTCGCCAACCTCCGCAAGGTCGACCGCAACCCGGAAATCGAGATGCTTGTCATCGAATCCGCCGACGAACCGGCCGGGCGTGTCGACGACGACCGGAAAGATGCCGACCATGTCACGGTCGAACCCGCGATCCGCCCCCTTAAGCCCGAGCGGCAGAACGATGATGTTGCGTAGGAGAAGCAGCGGCATGGTCCAGAGCGGAAAAGCGCTGACGGTGCATTCGGCGGCCTCGCGCGCACTCGCAAAGGGCTTTGCCGTCTCGATCTCGTAGGCGTCGGCCCAGTCGGCGTCGGCCAGCGCTGGATCGGGCAGATTTGCTTCCACGTCTCGCACCAGCGCCGCCGTCATGCCGTCTCTCCCCGCTCCGCGCGCGCGATGCGGCGCGCTCGTGGCCGGAGCGACGAGCCCGCCGCGGCGCGCTGAATTCAGCAGCAATGCCGGGGCGGTTCAACGTGACAGATGCGCGCGGGATCAGAGGTGGATCGGCTTGGCGAACGTGGCGAGCGCAGCTTCGCTATGTCCTTGCCGCTGTCCAGTTCCTTCATTGCCTTGACGGTTACGGCATTCGGCACCTTCACCGGGAACGGCACCGCCTTGTCACGGGCAACACGGACGAGGGCCATGCGGATATAGTCGGAAACGGACAAGCCCATCTAAGGATTGGGTCTTGTCCTCCGTTCGAATTTCGGGCGTGGGTGGTTCTCTGCCGTCTGCCTCGCTGATGGGAACGAGCAGGTCGCGCCAGGACCGGATTCTTGCACGCCATTTCGCACGAAAAGCCCCGTCCGAAATCAAGGCCGCGGCGTGGCGCATAAGATCGAGATTTTTGCACGACCTGCTGGCGGAGCGACCGGCCCTTAATTCAGCTGCCTGTCAGGGGCCGTCCGACCAGTGAAAGAATCCATGGTGGTTCCGCCAATGCACGATCTTGCGGTTCCTCACCTCTCGGTTCGACCTAAGCCGGTTGCCGTCAAGTGCACATGCGACTAGATGAATAGGTCACCCGGGATTAAGCGGCTTTGGTCTATTTCTGTGGCTACACTTCACTTGATGGTGGGACTTCCAGGTAGCGGTAAGACCACTTTGGCTCGCAAACTCGAGGCCGAGTGCTCCGCGCTCCGCCTTACCGTTGATGAGTGGCACGTTCGGTTGTTCGGAAGTGACGTTCACGACGATAGCGATGAGGCCGACTTCTCGAAGCATAACGCTCGGCACGCGGCGATCGAGTCGCTCCTGTGGGAGGCAGCGGCGAGAGTTTTGGTACTTGGAGTAGATGTGATTCTGGATTTTGGCTTCTGGACCAGAAGTGAGCGCGACGAGCTTAGAGCAAAAGCTCAAGACCTCGGTGCGGGTTTTAAGATACATTTCGCCGATGCCTCTGAAGAGTTACTGTTGGAGCGCATCAAGGCTCGGAATGCTCAGCTCCCCCCGGGTACTTTTCATATCCCCGAGATCAAACTCAAAGAGTGGATGCGCTCGTTTGAACCACCATCGCCTGACGAGTTCATTGCCTAAAGGCTATGACTGTCACTGCTCTATCTTAAAGCGCCACTTCTTCATGGGCGCTGTCGTGCCTTGACGCAGCACGCTGTATCGGGGGCCACGCGCAGTTCGTGATTTCCGCGTGCCACGCGGAAGTCCGCTTTGGGCTCACTCGAGCCGTTCGTCGCGCTTGTCACGGTCGACAGCAACGGGTCGAGAGCAGGAATTCGGGCTGAAAAGCTGTCAGGAATTGCCGTCGGCCAACTCACGGAGGAAAGAGCCCTAAACCCGCTCCACCGCCAACGCGATGCCCTGGCCGACGCCGATGCACATGGTGGCGAGCGCCAGCCTTGCGCCGCGCTCCTTCAGCTCCAGCGCCGCCGTGCCCGAGATTCGGGCGCCGGACATGCCGAGGGGATGGCCCAGCGCAATGGCGCCGCCATTGGGGTTCACGTGCGGAGCGTCCTCGGCGATGCCGAGCTGGCGCAGCACGGCGATGCCTTGGGAGGCGAAGGCTTCGTTGAGTTCCACCACATCGAAATCGGAGGGTTTCAGGCCGAGCCGCGCGCACAGCTTCATTGTGGCCGGGGCGGGGCCTATGCCCATGATGCGCGGGGGAACGCCGGCGGCGGCACCGCCCAATATGCGGGCGATGGGCGTCAGGCCGTGCCTCTTGGCCGCGGCCTCCGAGGCGATGATCAAGGCCGCCGCGCCGTCATTGACGCCGGAGGCATTGCCTGCCGTCGCGGAGCCGCCCTCGCGGAACGGCGTCGGCAGCTTGGAAAGCTTCTCCACCGTCGTGCCGGGGCGCGGGTGCTCGTCCTTGTCGACGACCACCGGCTCGCCCTTGCGCTGGGGAATGGTGACGGGAACGATCTCCTTCGCCAGCCGCCCGTTCTCCTGCGCCGCCACCGCCTTCTCCTGGCTGCGTACGGCGAAAGCGTCCTGGTCTGTGCGGCTGATGCCGAAGTCCTCCGCCACGTTCTCGCCCGTCTCGGGCATGGAATCGATGCCGTACTGCTTCTTCATGAGCGGGTTGACGAAGCGCCAGCCGATGGTGGTGTCGTAGATTTCCGCATTGCGCGAAAACGCTGTTTCCGCCTTGGGCATGACGAAGGGCGCGCGGCTCATGGATTCCACGCCACCGGCAATCATAAGCTCCGCCTCGCCGGCCTTGATGGCGCGGGCGGCGGTCGCCACCGCATCCATGCCCGAGCCGCACAGGCGGTTGATCGTGGACCCCGGCACCTCGACCGGCAGGCCGGCAAGCAGCAGCGCCATGCGGGCGACGTTGCGGTTGTCCTCGCCCGCCTGGTTGGCGCAGCCGTAGATGACGTCGTCCACCGCGCCCCAGTCCACGCCGGCGTTGCGCTCCATCAGCGCCTTCAGCGGGACGGCGGCGAGGTCGTCGGCGCGCACGGAGGACAAGACGCCGCCGAAGCGGCCGATGGGCGTGCGCACATAGTCGCAGATATAGGCTTCAGCCATCCTTCGCTCCTCTCTTCGCGGCCGGGCCGCCGCCCTTATGCGCGGCATCGGTGCGCGCCTTCAGGTCGCGAAGCGTGGAAAGCTCGAGTTCGGTCGGCGGCGGCGTTTCCTCCAGCTCTACCGCGAACTTCACCGGCCACCCGCAGGTTTCCTGCACCATCTCGCGCGTCACGCCCGGATGCAGGGAGACCACGGTAAATTCCTTCGTCTCCGGGTCCGGCTTCCAGATGGCAAGGTCGGTGATGAGCAGCGTCGGCCCCTTGGTATCGATGCCGAGCCGCTTCCTGTGGTCGCCGCCCTCGCCATGGCCGAAGGAGGTGAAGAAGTCGATCTTCTCGACCATGCCGCGCTTCGACTGTGCCATGGTGATATAGACCTGCCCCGACGAGGTGGCGATCTCCGGCGCGCCGCCGCCGCCGGGCAGCCGCACCTTCGGCTTCTCGTAGTCGCCGACGACGGTGGTGTTGATGTTGCCGTATTTGTCGAGCTGGGCCGCCCCCAGGAAGCCGATGGTGATGCGCCCGCCCTGCAGCCAGTAGCGGAACATCTCCGGCACCGGCACGGTGGTGAGCGCGGTGTCGCACAATTCGCCGTCGCCGATCGACAGCGGCAGCACGTCGGGCGCCGTGCCGATGGTGCCCGATTCATAGATCAGCGTGATATCCGGCGCATGCGTCAGGCGGGCGACGTTGCAGGCGGCAGACGGCGCGCCAATGCCGACAAAGCACACGTCCTCGCTGGTCAGCGCCCGCGAGGCGGCGATGGTCATCATCTCGTTCGGGGTAAAATCACTCATCACGCCGCCCTCAGCCCGGCCACGCGTCCGGCAAAGTCGTCCGGCCCGGCCTTCATGACGTTCTCCTCCATCCATGCGCGGAAGCGCTCGCGGTCGGCCGCCACCTCGTCCCACTCCAGATAGGCGGCGTTGTCGCGCGCATAATAGCCGTGGGTATAGGAGGGATGCGCCCCGCCGGGCACGACAGAGATCGCCGTCACCGTCCAATGCGGCAGCACGCAGAGATTGGGGTGCAGGCCGGAGAAATCCTCCACCACCTCTTCCACCGTCACCACGGCGCGCTTCGCCGCCAGCACCGCCTCCTTCTGAATGCCGACGATGCCCTCGACCAGCACATTGCCCTTTTTGTCGGCCTTCTGCGCATGGATAAAGGTCACGTCCGGCCGTACCGCCGGCACCGCGGCCAGCTCTTCGCCCGTGAAGGGACAGGTGACGCTCTTGATATTCGGATTCACCCTCGCTAGCTCGGCGCCCCGATAGCCACGGAAGACGGCGCAGGGAAGGCCCGCCGCGCCCGCCTCGTAGGCGTTGGCCATGGCGGCGTGGGAATGCTCCTCGATCTCGACCGGGCGCGGCCAGCCGTTCTCCACCGCATCGCGCAGCCGGCGCAGAAGCCCGACGCCGGGATTGCCGGCATAGGAGAAGACGAGCCTGCTTGCCATCCCCATGCCGATCATCTGGTCGTAGACCACGTCCGGCGTCATGCGCACGAGCGTCAGGTCCTTGACCCCCTGGCGGATCGCCTCGTGGGCGGCGGCGGTGGGGATTAGATGGGTAAAACCTTCAAAGGCGGCGGTATCGCCATCCCGCAGGTTCTCTTTCACCGCCTCACTGAGCGGCAAGAAACACGCCATTCGCCTCCTCCAAAAGTTCGTATTGTGAACTTAAGTTTTATATGCGATACAGAAATAGATGGACGACGCTATCGAGTCAATGCAAAACGCCGAGCCGTTCAGCCGCGATCTCGTCGGATCGCTGGCCAAGGGGCTCACAGTGATCGAAATCCTCGCCGGCGCGCCGTCCGGCCTGCGCCTCACCGAGGTGGCGGAGGAGGCGGGGCTGACGCGCGCCGGCGCCCGCCGGCTGCTTCTGACGCTGGTGGCGGAAGGCTACGCCCGGCAGGAGGGGCGGAACTTCCTCCTCTCGGCAAAGCTCCTGTCGCTCACCCGCACGTGGCTCGGCGGCTCCTCGCTCTGGGCCTATGCCGAGCCGATCATGGGCGAGGTCTCGCAGGCGCTCGGCGAATCCTGCTCGGCAGCCGTGCTCGAGGACGAGGACGTCGTCTACGTGGCGCGGGTGGCGGGTCGGCGCATCGTCTCCGTCTCGCTCGCCGTTGGCGCCCGGCTGCCGGCCTACTGCACGTCCATGGGCCGGGTGCTCCTGTCAGACCTGGATACGGCCGAACTCGCCCGTTTTCTGGAAAAGGCGGCGATCCGCGCCAACACGCCCAAAACGGTGACGGACCGGGAGGCGCTGGCGGCCCGCGTGGCCGAGGTCCGGCGGGAAGGTTACGCCATCGTCGACGAGGAACTCGAACTGGGACTGCGGTCTATTGCCGTGCCGGTGCGGGGCAGAACTGGCTCCGTCGTCGCCGCCCTCAACGTTTCCACGCAGTCGGCGCGCTTCTCCTGTGATGAGATGCGCCTGACGATCCTGCCGCCGCTTATTGAGGCTGCTGCAAAGATCGAGGATTTTCTGGCACTGCAATAGGGCGCCCGGCGCCGTCACGCGGCACTCCTGGAGCCCTTTCGGTCCGGCGCCTCCTCGAGCACCTGCCGCATCTTGCGGGCAAGTCGCTCCTGGAGGCGGGCATGCAGGATTCTCTCCCACGAGCCGTCTGGATCGTTGGCCGCTTCTACGCGAGGCATGGCCAATAGCGTGTCGATAACGGACGCCGTCTCGTCACGCCCCAAAAGCGCGTCGATCTCCGCTTCCACTCTCTTATCAGCAGTCATCCTGGGCCTCCGAGTCACGACATGATTTATGCCTTCCAATCCTGACTGGATGAAGGCGCCTGGATGAAGATTTGACGACGGGTTATAGGCAAATAGGCGATGGGGGAGATGGGGCGTGGCAGTTAGAGTCTGGCGTTGTGCCGGCCCCCTCACTTGCGATTTCTAACACTTAGCCTTCGGCTAAGATGTTGAAATCGCTTTCTCCCCCGCCAAGGGGAGATAACACCGGCATTGTCGTCTCCGCCAATCGCCAACGCTGGAGATTGGCGGAGACGAAGGTGCAGCGCCTATCTCCCCCTTGGTGGGGGAGAAAGCAAATACTTGAGTTTGGCGAAGCCAAGCCCTTGGAATTTGCAAGAGAGGGGGCCGGCGCAGGGTGTCCATGCCCTCTCTGCAAAAAGCCCTCAAACGTACCGGTTGACGACGTTCTCCAACCTCTCCTGCCGCCCCGAAACAGGCTGCGGGTCGAGCCTCTCGCGCGCCACGTGCTCGGCAACCTCTTCCAGCGTGCGCTCGCCCTTCAGCATCGCTTGCGCTTCCGCGCCCTGCCAGCCCGCATAGCGCTCTTCCAGCGGCCCGCTCAGCGCCTTGTCCTCGATCATGCGTGCCGCCGCCTTCAGCCCTCGTGCGCAAACATCCATGCCGCCGACATGGGCCGCGATCAGGTCCTCCGGGTCGAGCGACTGGCGGCGCAGCTTGGCATCGAAATTGGTGCCGCCGGAGGTGAAGCCGCCGGCCTCGAGCACATGGTAATAGGCGAGCGCCGCCTCGGGTGCATTGTTGGGAAACTGGTCGGTATCCCAGCCCGACTGGTAGTCGTTGCGGTTCATGTCGATGGAGCCGAGGATGCCGAGGGAAGCTGCCAGCGCCAGCTCATGCTCGAAGGAGTGGCCGGCGAGGATCGCGTGACCCTGCTCGATATTCACCTTCACCTCGCCTTCGAGCCCGTAGCGCTTCAGGAAACCGTAGACCGTGGCGACGTCGTAGTCGTACTGGTGCTTGGTCGGCTCCTGCGGCTTCGGCTCAACGAGGATCGTGCCCGTGAAGCCAATTTTGTGTTTGTAGTCAACCACCATGGAGAGGAACCGGCCGAGCTGGTTCATCTCGCGGCCCATATCGGTGTTGAGCAGCGTCTCGTAGCCCTCACGCCCGCCCCACAGCACGTAGTTCTGGCCATTGAGCCGCTTGGTCACGTCCATGCAGGCCTTCACTGTCGCCGCAGCGTAGGCGAAGACGTCCGGGTCCGGGTTGGTCGCCGCACCCGCCATATAACGCCGGTTGGAGAAGAGGTTCGCCGTGCCCCACAGGAGCTTGGGCCCACCGCTCTCCATCTTCTGCTGGAAGTAATCGGCCATCTCGTTCAGCCGCGCCACGCTCTCGGAATAGCTCCCGCCCTCCGGCCGCACGTCGTGGTCGTGGAAGGTGAAGAAGGGCACGCCCAGGATCTGGAACATCTCGAAGGCCACATCCGCCTTCAGCTTCGCCTTCTCCATGGTCTCGCCGAACCACGGCCGCTCGAAGGTCTGGCCGCCGAAGGGGTCGTTGCCCGGCCACACGAAGTTGTGCCAGTAGCACACGGCGAAGCGCAGATGGTCCTCCATGCGCTTGCCCAGCACCTTTTCGTCCGGGTTGTAATGGCGGAAGGCCAGCGGGTTATCGCTGTCCGGCCCTTCATAGGCGACCGGCTTGATATCGCCGAAAAATCCTGTGCTCACGATGAGACTCCTCGTATGGCTGGGTAGAGATCGCGGTAGCGGCGGTAAGCCCCTGCGTAGGCGGATGTCAGCGCAGCGTCGGGCTCCACGGTGATGGAGACCGCCGGCGGCGTACAGACGGAGAGCGGATCGGCGCCCTCCGCCGCGATGAGGCCGAGGCGCGCCGCGCCGAATGCGGCGCCGAAATCGCCTTCCGCCGGCACGTCGACGGGCAGTTCAAGCGCTGTCGCGATGGCTTTCAGCCAGTAGGACGAGCGCGAACCGCCGCCGATTGCCGTGACGCGGGCGAGCTCTGTGCCGGCAGCCTTAAGCGCCTCCAGGCTGTCGCGGAAGGCGAAGGCGACGCCCTCCACCACCGCCTGGGTGAGGGCGGCGCGGTCGCTCTGGTGCGCAAGCCCCACGAGGCTGCCGCGGATGACGGCGTCGTTGTGCGGCGTGCGCTCGCCGGAAAGGTAGGGCAGGAAGGTGACGCTCGAGGGCGCCTTGAGCGCATCACCCAGCTCGCCCGTCAGATCGCCAGGCTTGGCGCCGGTGATGCCGGCCAGCCAGTTGAGCGAATCGGTGGCCGAAAGAATGACCCCCATCTGATGCCATGTATCCGGCAGGGCGTGGCAAAACGTATGCACGGCGCTTTCCGGATTGGGCAGATAGGCACCGTTGGCAGCAAACAGCACGCCTGACGTGCCGAGCGAAACAAAGGCCGCCCCCGGCTTCACCGTGCCGGCGCCGCAGGCGGATGCCGCGTTGTCGCCCGCCCCGCCGGCGACAGTGACATCGGTGCCCATGCCCCAGCGCTCGGCAAGCGCGGCGCGCAGTGTTCCGGCCTTCTCCGTACCCTCGACGAGGCGCGGCATGTGGCTCTCGTCAAGCTCCGTCGCCGCCAGCAATTCCGGCGACCAGCGGCGCTTCTCCACGTCGAGCCAGGCCGTGCCGGCCGAATCCGACATTTCCGAAATATGCTCGCCGGTCAGCCACAGGCGCAGGAAGTCCTTTGGCAGTAGCACCTTCTTCGTCGCCGCAAAGATCTCCGGCTCGTTGCGCTTCATCCAGGCAAGCTTCGGCGCGGTAAAGCCGGGAAAGACGATGTTGCCGGTGATCTTGCGGAAGCGCGGGTCGGCATCGAGGGCGGCCGCCTCCTCGTGGCTGCGTGTGTCGTTCCATAGAATGCAGGGCCGCAAGGGCTCGTCGGCCGCGTCGAGCAGTGTCGCCCCGTGCATCTGCCCCGACAGGCCGATGCCCTTCACAGCCGCCAGCGCTTCGCCATGGGATGCTTTAAGCGCCGCCAGCGCCTCTTCCGTAGCGCGGATCCAGTGCGCGGGGTCCTGCTCAGACCATCCCGAATGCGGTCGCGAGACCTCCAATGCCCCCGTCGCCGTGGCAATCACCTTCTGCGCACCATCGATGATGAGCGCCTTCACCCCGGATGTGCCGAGGTCGAGACCGAGATACATGCATTTCCTCCCGCGCCGTCCTCCCCTCCGAAGCGACCGGACAGCGCACCGATCATTTTTTTCGAGCTCCGAAACAAATATGCATATCCACCGCCGCAAGGCAATCGCCGAGGCCAGCCCCAGGCTGCAAATTTAGAGCGGACCGCAGTTCGATGGCAGTGCGAAAGCGACAGATTCCGTGAAGAACCTTCCTTCGGCTTTAACCGGCCGAGGTCCCTAAACGTGCGCGTCATCCCGGAACGTTGGACGAGTCACGGAATGCGTCCCGGCTCTGCAGGAGCTTACGCTCCCTTGGCCGGGATGACGCATGTTTGGAGGAACTCTACAGCCCTTCCGGCCAAAGGCGCGGCTATTGGACAAGCGGGGGATAAATTTCGACCCGATTACCCGCCAACCCATTGATCCCCCACAACCTGCAAACTTTTTTGCGCGAAAATACGCCCCCCTGCCCAGGCCGCCCCTATCATGGTCCCGTCCCTCCTACGGGAACGCAGATCGCGACGGCGGTCTCGTGGGGAGGGGTCGGCGCCTCCGGCGGGCCGCTAACGTGGCGGCCGGCCCGGGGAGGCTCTGCCCAAGGGTTCCCCTGCCGCCACTACGGGCGGCGCGTGCCGGACGGTGCACTTTAAAGGGGAGCGGAGGAATGACGGGCAACGTGGCAGCCCCGAGCGGGTCGAAGGGCCACCCCCGTCGCGGAAGGCAAAAACCTTCCACAATCCACTCCCTGGAAGCGGAACGGGCGGAGACGGAAATCGCCGGACGGGCGGCCGAGAGGTCGCTGAAAAAAATTTAGACTGGCGACATTTTGGCCGCCCGTCTTCCCACCACCTCAAGGGAGCCTTCCCGAAGGTGGGTTCTTTGAAATGGCCAGACGCGAGCAGCGGGCGTGGCAACGATGGCGCGCGCCTGTCCTCACCCTGAGCCTGGGGGCTTGCCGAAGGATCGCCGGTTCCACTTCACAATCCTCGCCCCAGCGCATACCGTGCGGGCGAAGCGAATAAGGAGATGTTGATGAGTGAGATGCGCGCAGAAACGACGATCCTCGTGCCGGGGAAGATACCTGCCTATGCGGCCGACCGCATCGGTGAGCGCTTCCGGCTGGTCGGGATCGACAAGGCCGACCCGGCGCTCCTGACGGAAGAGATGAAGCGGTCGGTGGTCGGCATCGCTTCCGCGACGATCGTCAACGCGGCCTTCATCGACGCGCTTCCCAATCTGCGGATCATCGCCAATTTCGGCGTCGGCTACGATGGCGTGGACGCGGCGCATGCGGGCACCAGGAATGTCATGGTCACCAACACGCCGGATGTCCTGACGGAGGAGGTGGCGGACACCGCCATCGGCCTCCTCATCAACACGGTGCGCGAGCTGCCGAAAGCAGAAAGCTGGCTGCGCGCGGGGCGCTGGCGCGGCGAGGGGCCATACCCGCTGACACGGGGCACGCTGCGCGGGCGCAGCGTCGGCATCTTCGGGCTGGGGCGCATCGGCCGCGCCATCGCGCGCCGCATCGAAGCCTTCGGCCTGCCCGTCAGCTATCACAACCGGCGCCAGGTCCAAGGCGTCGACTACGAGTACCATCCCACGCTGCTTTCCCTCGCGGAGGCCGTCGATACGCTGATCTCGGTGGCACCGGGAGGGGCCGCGACCGAAAAGATAGTCAATGCCGAGATATTCACGGCGCTCGGCGCCAACGGCGTCTTCGTCAATGTCGGGCGCGGCAGTGCGGTGGACGAGGCGGCCCTTGCCGAGGCGCTCGAAAAGGAAACCATCCTCGCCGCCGGCCTCGACGTGTTTGCTGACGAGCCGAACGTGCCCGAGGCGCTTCTTGCCCGCGAGAATGCCTGCCTGTTGCCTCATGTCGGCTCGGCATCGGTGCACACACGCCAGGCCATGGCTGACCTGATGGTCGACAATCTCATCGCCTGGTTCACGAAGGGCGAGGCGCTGACCCCTGTGGCCGAGACGGCGCATGTGCGGAGTGGGGGATAAGGATCGGCGCCGGCAAGGTTCTATTAACTTTTGCCGGCAATGATCGTTTTTGCCATTCATTGGCAGAGGGGCGAACACGTGAAATCGGTACTTGTTGGACTGGTAGTCATGGGAGTTGGCGCGCTTGCTTTCGTCGCCTCCGACCAGGAAGGGACAGCGGCGGCCGACCCCTCGGTGCAGGAACGGCAAGGACCGCATTCCCATTATCGGCTGAGGGTGGCAGGGCGCGACGGAAGCTGCACCATCGCCAAGGGCAAGTCCGCTGGCATCGGCCGCGCGGAGATCGAGCTGGCGGCCGACTGTGTCCTGCTGATGCCGCGCTTGAGCGAAGCGCGCTACTGGCGGGAGGGCGCGGACCGCGATGTCGCCTTCGAAGCGGCGGACGGCCGCGTCATCGCCGAGTTCTACGCAGCCGACGGTGTGGCCTATGAATCACTCACCCCCGCCGCACCGCTGATGGCGCTCACCGTAAGGTAAGGGCCTTACTCCGCAGCAACCGCCCCATCTCGCGCTGCCCGATGGGCGCGCACGGCATCTCCAAAGGCCGCGAAGATGCGCTTGGACGCACTGTCGCTCGCCGCCCAGTATTCGGGGTGCCACTGCACGCCGACGGCGAAGGCCGGCGCCCCAACCACCGACACCGCCTCGACCGTGCCGTCCGGCGCCGTCGCCTCCACCTGCAGGTTTGGCCCGAGCCGGTCGACCCCCTGCCGATGCACCGAGTTCACGTTGATCTCGCCGGCACCGAACACGCCCGCAAGGCATCCCCCCGGCTTGATGGACACCGGATGGCGGATGGCGAAGCGCTCGGCCTGGGATGGGCTCTCCGGCGCCCGATGGTCCAGCGTTCCCTCCCGCTCCTGGATTTCGCCGGCGAGCGACCCGCCGAGCGCCACGTTCATCTCCTGGATGCCGCGGCAGATGGCAAGCAGCGGCACACCGGCCGCGATCGCCTTGCGGATGAGCGGAAGCGTCGTGGCGTCGCGGCGTTCGTCGTAGGGGCCGTTCCTATCGTCCGCCTCGCCGCCGTAGTGGGAGGGATGCACGTTCGACTTCGCTCCCGTCAGCATCACCCCGTCCACGGAGGCGAGAAGTGCGTCGAGATCGAGCCTGTCGCCGAAGGAGGGCACCAGCACCGGCAGCACGCCGGCGGCCGACAACGCTGCCTCCAGATACTGCTCCGGCACGGCATGCCAGGTGTAATTCTCAAAATCCTTCACATCCGTCGAGACGGCGACGAGGGGCTGACGCATGGTTTCCTTCCGCCTTTCCTGGCGCTCCGTTGGAGCGCCGGCTGCCCGACATGTAGCGGTTCGCGCTCACGTTTCCAACTCCGTGCCCGTACCGATCGGCCACGCTGGATTCGTGCATCTTACCATGAGGATAGATGGAACGGGTGCGGCTTCGGAGCGTCCGACGGCGCTAGACTTGGCATGATGAGCATGCCATTGATACCGGTGGATTCGGGGGCGTGCGCGGTGCGTATGATCGCCCGGACTCAACTCGACCTCACGATCCATATAATGGGAGGAAAAAACCTATGGACCGTCGCTCATTCATCAAGAAGGCTGGCTTTGCCGGCGCGGGTGCCGCGGGGGCGGCCGCGCTTGCCACGCCGGCCATCGCCCAGTCACTGCCGAAAATCACCTGGCGCTGCACATCGTCCTTCCCCAAGGCCTTGGACACCATCTTCGGGGCCGCCGAGACGATGGCTAAGTTCGTCAGCGAGGCGACGGAGGGCAATTTCGAGATCCAGGTCTTCGCCGCCGGCGAGATCGTCCCCGGCCTGCAGGCTGCCGATGCAGCCTCCAGCGGCACGGTCGAGCTTTGCCATACGGCCTCCTACTACTACTGGGGCAAGGATCCCACCTACGCGCTGGGAACCGCCATCCCCTTCGGCCTCAACTACCGCCAGCAGAACGCATGGTTCTACTATGGCGGCGGCAATGACCTCATGAACGAGTTCTACGCCACCCAGGGCCTGTACGGGCTGATCTGCGGCAACACGGGCGCCCAGATGGGCGGCTGGTTCCGCAAGGAGATCAACACCGTCGCTGATCTAGACGGCCTGAAGATGCGCATCGGCGGCATGGGCGGAAAGATCATCGAGAAGCTCGGCGTGGTGCCGCAGCAAATCGCCGGCGGCGACATCTATCCGGCGCTGGAAAAGGGCACGATCGACGCCACCGAGTGGGTCGGCCCCTATGACGATCTCAAGCTCGGCTTCAACAAGGTGGCCAAGTACTACTACTATCCCGGCTGGTGGGAAGGCGGCCCGGTGCTGCACACGCTCGTCAACAAGGAGAAGTGGGAGGAGTTGCCTCCGGCTTATCAGGCCATTCTCGACGCCGCCTGCCGCTCCGCCAATGCCGACATGATGGCCAGCTACGACTACAAGAACCCGACTGCACTGCGGCAGCTCGTCGCTGAAGGTGCGGAGTTGCGCCCCTTCAGCCAGGAGATCCTCGAAGCCTGCTACGAGGCGTCGATGGAGACCTATGACGAGATCAACGCGCAGAACGAGATGTTCAAGAAGGTCTACGACAGCCAGCAGGCCTTCAAGAAGGACGCCTATCTGTGGGCACAGCTCACAGAGTACACGTTCGACACTTTCATGATGCGGCAGCAGCGCGCCGGCAAGCTCTGATCGCAGCACGGCAAGCATGCAAGAAGGCCCCGGAGGATCGCTCCGGGGCCTTTCATTTATGCTTATGGTTCGCGTTTCTCAGTCGAAGCTCGGCGGTTGGCTGAGATCGTGGGCCGGCGGTGCCGAAGGTGCGGGCGCCTCCTCGCCGTCCTCAGGTGTGCCGATCGGCGGCAGCCCCTCGAGCCCCGGCAGTTGCATTCCGTTCTCCTCGCCCTCGTCACCGCCATTGTCCGCCGGCGTACCGAATGGCGAACCGCCGAGATCGTCCTGGTCTCCGAAGGTTGGGATGGTGATCTCGACTTCGCTGGGATCGACGACGTTCTCGCTCTTGTAGTGGGTGACGAGCCCGGGAAAGGCGATGACCAGAAGGATCATCAAGAACTGGACGATGATGAAAGGCACGGCGCCGCGATAGATCTCGCCAGTCTTGACGGCCGGCAGCAGGCGGCCGGAGACCTCGTCCTTCCACGCCTTCATCGGCGCGATCGAGCGCAGGTAGAACAGCGAGAAGCCGAATGGCGGGGTGAGGAAGGACGTCTGCAGGTTGATGCCCAGGATCACGCCGAACCAGATCAGATCGATGCCCAGCGTCTCCGCCGCCGGCGCCAGGAGCGGCACCATGATGAAGGCGATCTCGAAGAAATCGAGAAAGCAGCCGAGGATGAAGACGATGATCGTTACCGTTATAAGGAAGCCGGTCTCGCCACCTGGCAGGCTGAGCAAAAGCTCTTCGATCCACACATTGCCGTTGATGCCGTAGAAAGTAAGGCCGAAGACGCGTGCGCCGATCAGGATGAACATCACGAAGGCCGAAAGCTTCGTCGTTGCATCGAGCGCTTGCTTGAGCACGGTGAGGGTGAGCCGCCGCTTGGCGAGCGCCATCACCAGTGCGCCGGTCGCGCCCATGGCACCGCCCTCGGTCGGCGTGGCGATGCCGAGGAAGATGGTGCCGAGCACCAGGAAGATTAGCGCCAGCGGTGGGATCAGCACGATGACCACCTGCTCGGTGAGCCGAGACAGGATGCCGAGTTTGAAGTGCCTGTTGAGCAGGCTGAAGGTGAGGGCGGCCAGCGTGGCGGTCGTCGCGGCCCAGACTACACGCACCTCTTCCCGCATATCGGCGAAGATGGTGTGGTAAGTGGCGAAGTAGATCGCCACGGCCGCCGCCAGGACAGCGATTAGCGACCACACACCGCCGCCGAGTGTGCGGGTTTCCGGAGGTAGGGCGGGCGCCCATTGCGGGCGTACCAAAGTTGTGACGAAAACCAGCAGGCAATAAATGCCGACGATGATGAGCGCCGGCAGCAGGGCGCCGACATACATGTCGCCGACCGATCGGCCAAGCTGGTCCGCCATGACAATCAGCACGAGCGACGGCGGCACGATCTGCGCCAGCGTACCCGAGGCGGCGATGGCCCCGGTGGCGAAGCCGCTGTTGTAGTTGTAGCGCATCATGATCGGCAGTGAGATCAGCCCCATGGCGATGACCGAGGCTGCCACCACACCGGTGGTCGCCGCCAGAAGCGCGCCGACCAGCACAACGGCATAGGCGAGGCCTCCGCGCACCGGGCCGAAGAGCTGGCCGATTGTATCCAAAAGGTCTTCGGCCATGCGCGAGCGCTCGAGGATCAGGCCCATGAAGGTAAAGAAGGGCACGGCCAGGAGGGTATCGTTGTACATGATCCCGTAGATGCGCTCGGGATGGGACTGCAGAAGCGGCCAGAACAGGCGGATTTCGCTGGAGACCGAGGAAAGCTCCACGCCAATGACGAAGAAGAAGAGCCCGCCGGCGGCAAGCGTGAAGGCCACCGGATACCCGATCAGGAGCATCGCCATCACGCAGGTGAACATGATCGGCGCGAGGTTGTGGGCGATCAGATCAATCACGGGTCTGCCCCTCCTCGATTTCGATGGCGGCTTCCACCGTCGGGGGCAGCTCATGCTGTGGATTGGGCTCATCGATGATGCCGCGGATGACGGCAAGACGTTTGACGATTTCCGAAAGCGCCTGGGCCGTCAGGAGCACAAAGCCGGCGACCACCATGAACTTGGCCGGCCAGATGATGAGCCCGCCGGCGTTGGTCGACATCTCCCCGCTGCGGAAGGAGCGTAGGAACCAGGGCCAGGAGAGATAGACCAGAAGCAAAACGAAGGGGAGCAGGAAGAAAATGTGGCAGAACAGGTCGATCCAGTCGCGCACCCGCTTCGAGAGCTTGCCCGACACGATGTCGATGCGGATGTGCTCGTTGCGCAGCAAGGTGTAGGCCGAGGCAAGCATGAACACCGTGCCATAGAGATACCACTGCAGTTCCAGAAGTGCATTTGAGGCACGCGGGATCGGCAGGTAGGCCGGCAGGCCGCTGCCCAGAAAACGCACGATGGCATTGTAGGCCGAGACCAGCACCGCCGCCAGAACGAGCCAGGACACTTGCCTGCCGATGAACTGATTGATTCGATCGATAAAACGCGACAGGCCGAGTAGCCCCGCCATTTGCTCCTCCAGAATTTCCCCTGACGTCCGGTCCGGGCCGGTTCTTTTTTGGGCGACACTGCATTGCGTAGGCGCAAATGTCGACCGTTAAGGCCGGCCGCTAACGTGAAATCGGCGCGCAACTAACAGCTTCGCTCGGCAAAGGGAAGCGCGGTGGCGGCCATTCCATTGCCGCGGATCACGCAAACCGCCGCATTTGTCCCAGGTGCGGCTAGAAACAATGCTGCGTAGGGTGCGCCGTACGCGCTATTTTCTGTCAAAGCCGATGGGCATTCGGTTGCAGCCTTGCTCTTTATTGTCGCAGGTTCGAAATCATTTGACGCCATGGCCAGCCGAGAGAAAACTAACGCATGACTCCGAAGAGCGTGCCCCTTGTTCGGATGCGGTCGGACATGGATAACCATCTTCCGTGCTACCTATATATAGGCAAATGCGCGCCCGATGGTGCGGGCCGTCTCGGCAGACCGTGCTGCCTCTAGGAGGAAAAAGTTCATGACGCTTCACGAGGTTTCGCTCAGCGATAAATACGACCTCGCCAAGGAGCGCATATTCGTTTCTGGTGCTCAGGCCATCGTGCGCATGCTGATGATGCAGCGCGAGCGTGACCGCCGGGCCGGGCTCGATACGGCCGGCTTCGTCTCCGGCTACCGCGGCTCGCCGCTCGGCGGCCTCGATCTGCAGCTCTGGAAAGCGCAGGCCGAGCTGCGAAAATCCTCCGTCGTCTTCCAGCCCGGCCTCAACGAGGAATTGGCAGCAACCGCCTGCTGGGGCTCGCAGCAGACGGAGCTTTTGGGCGAGGGCAAGCACGACGGCGTCTTCGCGCTCTGGTACGGCAAGGGGCCGGGCGTTGACCGCACTGGCGACGTCTTCCGCCATGCCAATCTCGCCGGTTCGTCGAAGCACGGCGGCGTTTTGGCGCTGATGGGCGACGACCACGCCGCCGAATCCTCCACCGTGGCGCATGCCAGCGAGTTCGCCTTCGTTGACGCCATGGTGCCGATCCTCAACCCGGCGGGCGTGCAGGAACTGATCGACTACGGGCTCTACGGATATGCCTTGTCACGCTTTGCCGGCACGTGGGCGGCGATCAAATGCGTCAAGGACAACATCGAATCGACGGCCTCCGTCGACGTGGCGCTGGAGCGGCTGAACATCGTTCTGCCCGAGATCGACATGCCGCCGGGCGGTTTGAACATCCGCCACGAGGTGAACCAGCTTGGCCAAGAGGAGCGGCTGCACGATTACAAGCGTGCCGCGGCAGCCGCCTTCGTGCGCGAAAACGGGCTCAACCGCATCGCTTTCTCCGGTGGGCGCAGCCCCAAGCTCGGCATCATCACCGTCGGCACCAGCTATCTCGACGTGCGCCAGGCACTGGGTGACCTGGGTATAGACGAGGCGCGTGCCAACGCGCTGGGGGTGAGGCTCTTCAAGGTCGCCTGCCCGTGGCCGCTCGATCTCGAGCATATCAAGGATTTCGCGCGCGGCCTCGAAATGGTGATCGTGGTCGAGGAGAAGCGCTCGCTGATCGAGGTGCAGGTGCGTGAGGACCTTTACGGCACCTCCATGCAGCCGACGGTGATCGGCAAGAAGGACGAGCGCGGCGAGCGGCTGTTCCGCGCCATGGGCGCGCTCGACCCCAACCACATCGCCATCACCATCGGCGAACGCATCCTCAAGGTCATCGGCCCGTCCGAGGAGATCTCCGCGCGCGTCGCCAGGCTGCGCCAATTCCAGGCGATGCTGGCCGACACCAAGGACGTCGCCACGCGGGTGCCCTACTTCTGCTCCGGCTGCCCGCACAACACCTCCACGCAACTACCGGAAGGCTCGATCGCCGGCGGCGGCATCGGCTGCCATTTCATGGCATTGTGGATGGACCGCGGCACGGTGGGCTTCACCGCCATGGGCGGAGAGGGGGCACAGTGGATCGGTCAGGCGCCGTTCTCCAAGCGCGAGCACTTCTTCCAGAACCTCGGAGACGGAACCTACAACCATTCGGGTTCCCTGGCGCTGCGGGCGGCCATCGCCGCCGGCGTCAACATGACCTACAAGATCCTCTATAACGACGCCGTGGCGATGACCGGCGGCCAGCCGCACGAAGGCGGGCTGACGATGGAGATGATCGCCGACCAGGTACGCGCGGAGGGCGTGAAGCGCATCGCCGTCGTCAGCGACGAGCCGGAGAAGTATGACGGCGTCGTCCGCTTTCCTGCCGGCACTACCGTACATCACCGCGACGATCTCGACGAGGTGCAGCGGACGTTGCGCGACGCCAATGGCGTCTCCGTCCTCATCTACGACCAGACCTGCGCGGCCGAAAAGCGCCGCCGGCGCAAGCGCGGCACCTATCCCGATCCGGACAAGCGGGTGATTATCAACGAGCTCGTCTGCGAGGGTTGCGGCGACTGCGGTGTGAAATCCAACTGTGTCTCCGTGCAGCCCGTGGAGACCGAGTTCGGGCGCAAGCGGCGCATCGACCAGTCGAGCTGCAACAAGGACTTTTCCTGCGTCAACGGCTTCTGCCCGTCTTTTGTCACCGTGCACGGGGCGAAGCTGAGGAAGCTGAAGGGTGTCGCAGATGGCGGTGATCCTCTCGAAGGCGTGCCGGAGCCGGAGCTTTTCCCGCTCGATAGCGGCTGGGCCGGCATCGTCGACGGTATCGGCGGCACGGGTGTTGTCACCATCGGCGCCATCCTCGGCATGGCGGCACATCTGGAAGGCAAGGGTTCGGGCATCATCGACATGGCGGGACTGGCGCAGAAGGGCGGCGCTGTCTTCTCGCATTTGCGCATTGCCCGCACACCGGCCGACATCAACTCCATTCATGTTCCGGCCGGCAAGGCCGACCTGGTGCTCGGCTGCGACCTCGTCGTCTCCGGTGCGCGCAAGGTGCTTTCCACCGTTCGCGAGGGGCACACGCTGTTCCTCGCTAACACGGCGGAGGTGATGCCGGGCGATTTCGCCCGTTCGGCCGATTTTTCGCTGCCGATCGAGCAGCTGAAGAGGGCCGTGCGCAAGGCGGCGGGCGAGGAGAGGGCACATTTCTTCGACGCCACGAAGGCCGCCACTGTGCTCTTCGGCAATTCCATCGGCGCGAACATGTTTATGCTCGGCATGGCCTACCAGCTTGGCGGCCTGCCGGTCTCGGCCGAGGCGATCGAAAAGGCGATCGAGCTCAATGGTCAGGCCGTCCCCATGAACCTTTCCGCCTTCCGCTGGGGCCGCCGTGCAGCACACGAGCCGCGCCACGTCAGCGACCTGGTGGCCCGCGCCGCGCCCGCGGTCAGCGAGGAGCCTGCCCGCACGCTCGACGAGATCATCGACCGCCGCGCCGATTTCCTCGCCGGCTATCTGGACGCGGCCTATGCCGAGCGCTACCGCACGCGCATCGCGCGCCTGCGCACGGCGGAAGAGAAAGTATCCCCCGGCGCCACGGCGGTGACGGAGGCGGCCGCCCGCAACCTCTTCAAACTGATGGCCATCAAGGACGAGTACGAGGTCGCCCGCCTCTACACCGACGGTTCCTTCAAGCGTCAGCTCGCCGCCGAGTTCGAAAACTACGACCGCCTCGAATTCCACCTCGCCCCGCCGATCTTCGCCCGACGCGACGCCGCTGGGCATCTGAAAAAGGCGCGCTACGGCCAGTGGATGCTCAAGGCTTTCTCCCTGCTCGCCCGGATGAAGCGCCTGCGCGGCACTGTCTTCGACCCCTTCGGCCATTCCGCCGAACGGCGCATGGAACGCCAGCTTCTTGCCCAATATGAAGCCGATCTCGACCTGATCGAAGCTTCGCTAGCCCCCGGCCGCACGGAAGCGGCCGCCGCACTCGCCTCCGTGCCGGCCCTCATCCGCGGTTTTGGCCACGTGAAGGAGGCGAATGCGCAGAAAGCAGCGGAAGAACGCACCCGCCTCATCGCCCGGCTGAAGAAAACCGACCCGGACCCGCTTCTCGAGGCGGCTGAGTGACGGCGCGCATGGCAGAATCACTAGTGTTATCAGCTATAAAGCTTTCTTAATTCGGCTGTGCCATTGGTGAGCTTGGCCAATGGGTTCATGCTGTGAAGACAAGCAAGTCGCACGTTCCTGAAGACATTTATGTCGGGTTTGTCCGGTCGTTGTTCCACCAGCCGGAGATCCTGCTGATAGGTGGAATCTGCCACAGCCTTATCGGCTTTCTTGTCTATTTTTCTTCCTGGGAGCCGGTTTATCTATTCTTGGCAGCGGCAATGCTATTCGCTGGCCTTTATCGCTATTATGGAATCCGGAAAGGTGAGCTGGCCGAAGGCATCAATGATTATGCCTCGGCCAAGCGATGGGAAATCCACTACCTTATTGGCGGAACCATACAGGCGTTTTTCCTGGGCCTTTTTTGCTTCACAGCGATCTTTTGGAAGCCGGATACATTCGGCGAGGTCGGATCTATTGCCGTTATCATGGGCTCGACCGTGACGATTGTCGGCCGCAACTATGGTTCGCGCGCCATGGTGACGGTGCAATCGCTGGCATGCGTAGCGCCGATCGCCGTCGGCCTTATGCTCAAGGGCGGCTTCAATAACTTCGTGTTGGGCCTCTATCTCGTTCCGTTCATGTTCGTCATTAAGAAGATGGCCGACAACGTGCGCACCGTTCTGTTCAATGCATTGAAGGAAGAGAGGCGATCCAGCAGCCTGGCGCAACGTTTCAACAGGGCGCTCAACACGATGTCGCACGGGCTGGTGATGTTCAGCCCGGAAGGCAACGTGGTTGTTGCCAATGCGCAAGCTGCCGAAATTCTCGGGTTTAAATCATCCGAGCAGTTGCTGGGCCGCACCCTGAAAGCCCTTCTCATGCGGGGTGTCGCTGGCGGGCTTCTCAGTGCGAAGGATTGTCACTACGCGGAGACGCGCCTGACTAGGGGCTTGCGAGAGGGTGGTGACCAGAAGGTGATGCTGCGGCTGACGGATGGTCGGCATCTGGAGTTTTCGGCGCGCGAAGGGCGCGACGAACTCGGCGTATTGACCTTTGAGGAGGTAACCCAGCGCGTGGAGGCGGAGGCGAAAATTCGTTTCATGGCGCGCTACGACAGCCTTACGGGTTTGCCCAATCGGGCCTATTTCCATGAGATAGTCAGCGAGCTTCTAGCCGGGGGGGACCCAGCGCGGCTCTGTGGCCTCGCGGTTTTCGACCTTGACGACTTCAAAAGCACAAATGACACCTTGGGTCATCCAATCGGCGACGGCCTCATATACGCCGTGGCTGAAAAGCTAGCTGCGGCGACTTCCGACGACGAGCAGATCAGCCGCTTCGGCGGCGACGAGTTCATGATCTTCTTCAACCGTGTCGAGGATGAGAAGGAGCTGTCGTTGCGGCTTGCCATGATTTTCGAGAAGCTACAGGGTGAGGTCGATGTTGCGGGACATTCGTTGCGCATCCAGGCAAGCGGCGGCGCAGCCTTGGCGCCTGCTGGCGTCAGCGACGTCGATACCATGATCGTGAAGGCTGATCTCGCGCTCTACAAGGCAAAGGAACAAGGGAAGAACGGCTGGCGCTTGTTCGAGGCAGAGATGGATGCTGCCTTTCGTAACCGGCAGGTCATGAAGACTGACCTTAGAAGTGCAGTGGAGGCGAAAAGTCTCCGTGTGGTCTTCCAGCCCATCGTCGACATCAAGTCGATGCAGATTTCGGGCTGTGAGGCGTTGTGCCGATGGGACCATCCGGAACTTGGACCCATCTCGCCGGGGACCTTCATTCCGCTTGCTGAGGAGATGGGCATTGTATCGGAGATCAGCGCGCTGGTTCTGCAAGCTGCGTGCGAGGAGTGTGCAAGTTGGCCAGAGCATCTGCGCGTTTCTGTCAATCTTTCGGCCAAGGATTTTCACAGCGGGTCCGTGGTCAACCTTGTGCAGGATGCGCTTACGAAGGCAGACCTCTCGCCGCACCGGTTGGAAATCGAAGTCACGGAGACGGCGCTGCTCGATGACAAGATGTCCACTCGAACCTACCTGGAGGATCTCAGGCGCCTGGGCGTAAGCATCGCACTGGACGATTTCGGGACCGGCTATTCGAGCTTGAGCTACCTTCACACTCTGCCGCTCGACAAGGTGAAGATCGACGGCAGCTTTCTCGTCGACGTGACGAAGAATGATCGCTCGTTGCGTCTACTTACAAGCGTAGTGGAACTTTCGCGAAATTTGGGGCTGGCGGTGACAGTCGAGGGAGTGGAGACTTTCGCGCAGCTGAAGATACTTTCCACCGCCGTTCAGCCCGACCTCGTGCAAGGCTTTCTTTTTGGCTCCGCCCTCACGGCCACTGGTATCGAGACCATGTCCTCCCGCGTTTGGCCGTTTGCGAACAACCCGAAGGCCCTGGAAGCTCCGAGGCGCCTGTAGATCGAAGCCTCTTCGCGCAAGATAACGGACCTCTGCATTAACGTTAAGAAAAGGTTAAATCCATTCTTCGGATTTTTCCTTTCCTCGAGATACGGCTTTCCCCTATCTTCCTTCGCAGGGAGGGTTCGGGGGCATTATGTCGTATCTTTACCGCGAGCGTTCCGGCAGCCAGAAACTGAGCAGTAAGGGCTCATCCGCCTTTGTGCGCAACGTCATGGCGATGTTGGATGAGATCGAGTACAGGCACTGCTATAGCGGTGAGGATCTCGAAGACATCTATCGGCTGCGGTACAAGTCTTTTCGCGCTCACGGTCTCCTGCTGAGCGAGTCCGCCGATCAGCGAATGGTTGACGAACTTGATGATGCGCCCAACTGTTATCGGTTCGGCGTCTTCTTGAATAATGTGCTCGTCAGCACCGTGCGCTTGCACCACATGACCGCCACAACGCCCCATGCGCCAATCATGACCGTTTTCGGCAACGTGTTGACGCCTCGGCTTGTGGCCGGTGAAACTTTCATTGATCCGAGCCGATTGGCAATCGATCCTGACGTTTCGGCCACCTATCGGGCACTGCCCTATGTCACTCTGCGCCTTGCCGTGATCGCCAACGCGCATTTTAACACCACGAGTTGCGTTTCGATGATTCGGCAAGAGCATACGGCTTTTTACAAGCGGGTTTTCAACTCGACACAAGTTGGCGAGCCGAGAACCTATCCACCCTTCACCATGCCGATATATCTGTACGAGTCGCGGTGCGACCGAAATTTGCAACCCACGATAGACAGATTCCCGTTTTTCGATTCCACCGCATTTGAACGTCGCATGCTGTTCGACCGACCGAAGCGCGGGGAGCTTGCGCCGTTAACGATCTTGCCGACGGCCAAGTACCTCAAGAACGCGGCCTGAGGCTCGCCGGGCTCTGCCGACCTTCCACCTTGCCATGATTGCAGGTGGCGTCCATAAGCGGTCGGGTGTGCGTGCGCCCGAAACCTCTCTGAGTCATGAGTGCCAAAGACGCGATCGTCCGTTCCGCCCTGTGGGCCCGCGAATTGACCGGCGAGGAGCTGGAGCGGGCGAAGCACGGGCTCGTCGAACGGCACTATCTGAAGGGCGGCTATGTATGCCACCAGGGAGATCGGCTAGACTACTGGACCGGCGTTATCGACGGGCTCGTTAAGATCTCCGTCATCTCGGCTGCCGGCAAGGCGATGACATTCGCCGGGGCGGCGGCGGGAAGCTGGTTCGGCGAAGGTTCCGTTCTTAAGGATGAGCCGCGCAAATACGATGTCGTCGCCATCCGCGACACCAGGCTTGCCATGATGCAGCGCACGACCTTCATGTGGCTCTACGAGAACAGCAAGGGCTTCAACCGTTTCCTCGTGCGCCAGCTCAACGAGCGTCTGGGCCAGTTCATCGCCACCATCGAATACGACCGCATCCTCAATCCCAAGGCCCGCGTGGCGCGCAATCTCGCCTGGTTCTTCAATCCGGTTCTCTACCCGGCGGTCGAGAACGAGATCGAGATCAGCCAGGAGGAGCTGGGGCTTTTGGCCGGCGTCTCGCGCCAGGTGGTGAACAAAGCGCTGCGCGAGCTCGAGGAGGAGGGCCTGTTGCGCGCCACCCACGGCCGCATCACGGTCCTGAAGCCGGACGCGCTCGGCCAATACGACACCTGATCGGAGGGGATATCCGGGCGGAGGCGCGCGAAACGCGCACAACAGCCTCAGAATAAAGGCAAATGGCCGCCTTGTCTGTCAAGCGTCTTGTTGATCCGCCTTGCTTTTCGTGGAACCTTCCCCACCATAACAATCCGCCGCAGGGAGGTGGCGGAAGAAGCGGTGCAAGATGCCGCGATGGGAGGAGAATGGTTTGGCGCAGGCGCATCCTTCGCCCGACACGTTTGCCAAATTCCTGCTGCTGAACGCCGAGCGCTTTCGCGGCCGCCCGGCCATGCGGCACAAGGACTACGGCATCTGGCAGAGCTGGACGTGGGAAGAACAGCTCGAAGAGGTGCGAGCCTTTGCTCTCGGGCTGCAGACGGTGGGGCTCAAGCGCGGCGACAAGGTCGCCGTCGTCGGCGCCAACCGCCCCCGGCTCTACTGGACCTTCGCCGCCGTCCAGTCGCTGGGTGCGGTGCCAGTGCCGGTCTACGCGGATTCAGTGGCCGAGGAGATGGCCTATGTGCTCGACCATGCGGAGGTGAAATACGCCGTCGTCGAGGACCAGGAGCAAGTGGATAAACTTTTGTCCATCTCGGAGAAGGCGCCGCACCTGAAGGAAATCGTCTATGACGAGCCGCGCGGCTTGGGCGACTATGACCACGCGCATCTGCATGCCTACTCCACCCTTCGCGAGGCCGGGCTGAAGCGCCTTTCAGAGGAGCCCAGCGCGGCGGAAGCCTGGCTTTCGGAGGTGGAGAAGGGGAGGGGGGCGGACCTTGCTGTCATGCTCTACACCTCCGGCACTACCGGGCGGCCCAAGGGCGTGATGCTGTCGAACGACAATCTCGTGCGTTCCGCACTCAACGGCAATGCCTTCGACAAGCTCACCGAGAACGAGAGCATCATCGCCTACCTGCCGCTCGCCTGGGTGGGCGACCATCTTTTCTCCTACGCGCAGTCCTACACGGCCGGCTTCTGCGTCGCCTGCCCGGAAAGTGCGGAGACGGTGAACGAGGATCGCCGCGAGATCGCGCCGACCTATTTCTTCGCGCCGCCGCGTGTCTTCGAAACCCTGCTGACGGCGATCATGGTGCGCATGGAGGACGCCGGACGGCTGAAGAAATGGATGTTCGACCACTTCCTGGCGCACGCACGCAAGGTGGGCGAACCGCTTCTTAATGGCGAGGCTGTCGGCCTATGGGGCCGCATCAAATATGCGCTGGGCGAGTTCCTCGTCTACGGCCCGCTCAAGAACCGCTTGGGGCTTTCGCGCATGCGCGTCGGCTACACGGCGGGCGAGGCGATCGGGCCGGAACTCTTCAGCTTCTACCGCTCGATCGGCCTCAACCTGAAACAGCTCTACGGCCAGACGGAAGCCACCGTCTACATCACCGCCCAGCCAGACGGGAAGATCCGGCCCGATACGGTGGGGCTTCCCTCGCCGGAGGTTGAGATCAGGATCGACGAGAGTGGCGAAGTACTCTACCGCTCTCCCGGCGTCTTCATGGGCTACTATAAGAACGAGGAGGCGACGCGCGACACCAAGACGGCGGAGGGCTGGGTGCGTACGGGCGATGCCGGCTTCTTCGACCGCGACGGCCAGCTGAAGATCATCGACCGCGCCAAGGATGTCGGCAAGTTCGCCTCCGGCGCCCTTTTCGCGCCGAAATACATCGAGAACGCGCTGAAGTTCTTCCCCGACATCAAGGAAGCGGTCGCCTTCGGCCACGGGCGCGATTTCTGCGCGGCCTTCGTCAATATCGACCTTGCCGCCGTCGGAAGCTGGGCCGAGCGCAACAACATCGCCTATGCCTCCTACCAAGAGTTGGCCGGCCACGACCGCGTCTACGAGACCATCGCCGCTCACGTGGCGGAGGCCAACCGGCGCCTTGCCGCCGAACCACTGATGGCCGCCTCCCAGATCCGCCGCTTCCTGGTCCTCCACAAGGAACTCGATGCCGACGACGGCGAACTCACCCGCACACAGAAAGTGCGCCGCAGCTACATCGCCGAGCGCTACGGCGAACTGATCGAGGCGCTCTATGACGGCTCGACGGAGAAATATGTGGAGACGGAGGTCACCTACGAAGACGGCCGCAAGGGCGTGTTGCGCGCCACCGTGCGGATCGCCGATGCGGAAGTGTTTCCGGCAGCGGCGGAGACCATGCAGGAGGCGGCGGAATGAACCAGCGGCCCGACCACATGATGCTCACCGCGCGGGATGATGGCATTGCCAAGGGCGATGTGCTTTTGGAAGCCAGGAACATCTCGCTCGCCTTTGGCGGCGTCAAGGCGCTCACCGAGATCTCGCTGAACATCCTGAAGGGCGAGATCCGCGCCATCATCGGGCCCAACGGCGCCGGAAAGACGTCGATGCTCAACGTCATCAACGGCTTCTACACGCCGCAGCAGGGCTCGATCGTCTTCCGCGGGCGCGAGCGGCGGGCCATGAAGCCGCACCACGCAGTGGGGCAGGGGATCGCCCGCACCTTCCAGAACGTGGCGCTCTTCAAGGGCATGTCGACCCTCGACAACATCATGGCCGGCCGCTCGGTGATGATGAAGCGGCATATCGGCTGGCAGATGCTGTGGCACGGGCCGGCGCTGAAGGAGGAGATCGCCCACCGCGAGAAGGTGGAGGAGATCATCGACTTCCTGGAAATCCAGCACATCCGCCACACGCCGGTGGGCAAATTGCCGTACGGCTTGCAAAAGCGCGTGGAGCTTGGACGGGCGCTCGCCATGGAGCCAAGCCTGCTTCTCCTCGACGAGCCGATGGCCGGCATGAACCTGGAGGAAAAGGAAGACATGAGCCGGTTCATCATCGACGTGAACCAGCAGCGCGGCACCACGATCGCCCTCATCGAGCACGACATGGGTGTGGTCATGGACCTGTCGGACCGGGTGGCGGTTCTGGATTACGGAAAGAAAATTGCTGACGGTACGCCCGATGCGGTGAAGAATGACCAGGGGGTTATCGACGCCTATTTGGGCGTGCCTCGCTAAGACGGACCTTATTGAGAGAGGAAGAAAAATGTACGATCTCGCCATTGCGCCCCTGGTCTCGCTGATCGCCGGCATCC
Source organism: Chelativorans salis (assembly GCF_025336525.1). Classification (GTDB taxonomy): domain Bacteria; phylum Pseudomonadota; class Alphaproteobacteria; order Rhizobiales; family Rhizobiaceae; genus Chelativorans; species Chelativorans salis. The sequence goes on along the minus strand of NZ_JAOCZP010000009.1, from coordinate 21,632 downwards.
TCATCCTGATCGTGCCGCGGCTTTTGAACTACATCGTTGCTTTCTATCTCATCATCATCGGCATCATCGGGCTGTTCCCGGGGTTGATGGGCTGAGCAACCAAACACCAGGACAGGAAGCCGGGTCATGGATTTTCTGAACGCCATCTTCGTCCAGCCCTTCGCCGACATGGCGGCGGCGCCCGATTTCCTGCTCCAGGTCGTGTGGGAAGGTCTCGTCGGCGGGGTGCTCTACGCGCTCATCGCACTCGGCTTTGTGCTTATCTACAAGTCCTCGCGCATCTTCAACTTCGCGCAAGGCATCATGGTCGTCTTCGCGGCGCTCACGCTCGTCGGCCTGCACGAGAAGGGCGTGCCGGCACTCCTCGCCCTGCCGCTGACGCTCCTCGTCATGCTCGTGCTAGCGGTGGCCATCGAGCGCGCTGTCCTGCGCCCGCTGGTCAACCAGCCCGACATCATCCTGTTCATGGCCACCATCGGCATCACGCTGTTCCTCATCGGCTTCGGCGAGATCATCTTCGGTGGCGAGAACAAGGTGATGATCACGCGCGAACTCATGATCCCCACCGACAGCATCACGATGGACCTCTTCGGCGGCTTCGTTTCCATCGAAGAGAAGGATCTTACCTCCGTCATCGGCTCGGTGCTCCTGGTCGCCGCCCTTCTCCTCTTCCTCAACAGGACGAAGACCGGCCGCGCCATCCGGGCGCTCGGCGACGACCACCAGGCCGCGCTTTCGGTCGGCATCTCGTTGTCCACCATCTGGGTGGTCGTCTGGTTCATCGCCGGCGTCATAGCGCTCGCCACCGGAATCGCCTGGGGCGCGCGGGCGGGCGTTTCCTTCGCGCTCGAGGTCATCGCCTACAAGGCGCTGCCCGTTCTCATGCTGGGCGGTCTCGAAAGCGTTATGGGCGCCATCATCGGCGGGCTTGCCATCGGCATCCTGGAAAAGCTGTTCGAGGTCTACTGGGGCCAGCCGCTCATGGGCGGCAACACGGAAGCCTGGTTCGCCTATGTGCTGGCGCTGATCGTGCTCCTGTTCCGGCCGCAGGGTCTGTTCGGCGAGCGGATCATCGAGAGGGTGTAGACCATGCTCTATCGCACCGCCGGCCAGTTCAAGACCAGCTATGCGGCCGACCATGCGCTGTTCCCTGTGCGCCAGGATGCCATCCTTTTGGGCGTCGTCCTTGTTTTCGCCTTCGTCGTCTTCCCGCTGACGGCGAGCGAGTTTGCCTTCCGGGCGCTGCTCATCCCGGTGCTGATCTACGCGCTGGCGGCTCTCGGCCTTAACATTCTCACCGGCTACGCGGGCCAGCTCTCGCTCGGCACCGGCGCCTTCATGGGCGTGGGGGCGTATGCGTGCTACAAGCTCATCACCCTCTTCCCGGAGATGAACATCGTCGTCGCCATCGCGCTGTCTGGTTTCTTCTCCGCCAGCGTCGGCGCTCTCTTCGGTCTGCCGTCGCTCAGGATCAAGGGCTTTTATCTCGCCATCGCCACGCTGGCCGCCCAATTCTTCCTCGTCTGGCTGTTCCAGAAGTGGGCGTGGCTCTACAATTACAGTGCTTCCGGCGCCATCCACGTGCCCAATATCAGCATGTTCGGCATCACCGTCGCCGGTCCGCGCGCGGCCGCCATCACGCAGTACTATTTCGTGCTCGGCATCGTCTGCGTCGTCACTTTCTTCGCCATCAACATCACGCGCGGGCGTGTCGGGCGTATGTGGAAGGCGGTGCGCGACATGGACATCGCCGCCGAGCTCGTCGGCATCAACCTGATGCGCGCCAAGCTCACGGCCTTCTTCGTGTCGTCCTATATCGTCGGCATTTCCGGCGCACTTTTCGTCTTCCTGTGGCGGGGGGCGGCCGAGGCCAACCTGTTCGACATCCCGCTGTCGTTCCGCGTGCTCTTCATCGCCATTATCGGCGGGCTGGGCTCGATCCTCGGCAACTATCTGGGCGCCATCCTCATCGTCGCGCTGCCGGTGATCATCAGCGGCGTTCCGGCCATGCTCGGCATTCGCGTCGCCTCGGCGACGGTGGAGCATCTCAACGTGATGATCATCGGCGCGCTCATCATCACCTTCCTGATCGTCGAGCCGCACGGGCTGGCGCGGTTCTGGGCGGTCATCAGGGAAAAGCTGATACTATGGCCGTTCCCGCATTGAGAGCGGCCATAACAACCAAAGGGCCAGTTCGCCCTTTCCGCATCGGATGAACGAACAAGTGGAGGAGACGAACATGAAGAAAATAATGAAGACTGCGGCCCTGTCGGCGGCATTCGCGGCGGGCATCGCCCTTGCCGCGCCGGCGAGCGCGCAGGAGGATTCTATCTATATCCCCAACCTGTCGTATCGCACCGGGCCCTTCGCGGCCACGGGCACGCCGCTGATGAACGGCCAGCGCGACTATATCACCCTGCTCAACGAGCGCGACGGCGGGCTCAACGGCACCAAGCTCGTCTATGACGAATGCGAGACCGGCTACAATACCGAGAAGGGCGTGGAGTGCTACGAGAGGACCAAGGAGAACGCCGTCGTCACGCAGCCCTGGTCGACGGGCATCACGCTGCAGGTGCTGCCGAAATCCAATGTCGACGAAATCCCCATCCTTGCCCCCGGCTACGGTTTCTCGCCCATGGCCAACGGCAAGGTGTTCCAGTGGGCCTTCAACCCGCCGTCCTCCTATTGGGACGGTGCGTCGATGATCCTCAAGCACATCTCCGAGGGCAACCTGGACAATCTCAACGGCAAGAAGATCGCGCTTCTGCATCTCGACCATCCATACGGCAAGGAGCCGATCCCGCTTCTGGAGGTGCTCGCGGAAAAGCATGGCTTCACGCTCCTGCCCATCCCGGTCGGTCTCACCGAGATGCAGAACCAGTCGGCGCAGTGGCTGCAGATCCGCCGCGAGCGGCCGGATTTCGTGCTCATGTGGGGCTGGGGCGCGATGAATGCCGGCGCGGTCACGGAAGCTGCCAAGACCCGCTACCCGATGGACCAGTTCATCGGCATCTGGTGGTCCGGTCATGACGGCGACCTGAAGCTGATCGGCGAAGAGGGGAAGGGCTACCGCTCCATCTCGTGGAGCGTGCCGATGCCTGATTCCCAACTCCTTCAGGACGTCAGGGAATATGTGGTGGAGCCTGGCAAATCGCTGATCGAGAACGAGAGCGAGCTCGACTCGGTGTTCTACCAACGCGGCCTGATGATCTCCGCCATCCTCGTCGAGGCCATCCGCGCCGCGCAGGAGGAGTTCGATGCGCAGGCGCCGGATGCCACGCAGGTGCGCTGGGGCCTCGAAAACCTCAACATGGACGAAGCCCGCCTCGAAGAGCTCGGCGCTGCCGGCATGCTGGTGCCTTTCAAGACCTCCTGCGCCGACCACACCGGCCATGGCGGTGCCTGGATGCTGGAATGGGACGGCGAAAAGTTCGTCAAGGTCTCCGACCTGATCACGCCCGACCGTGAGGCCATCGAGCCACTGGAGGAGCAGGAGGCGCAAGCCTATGCCGAGGCCAACGCGCCGTGGCCGATCAACGAAGAGTGCAATATGTGAATTTGCACATGCGCGTCATCCCGGAAAGCCTGAGCTATCGCTTCGGCTTCCGGGATGACGCCGTTGAGATGTGAGGAGCATCCTATGGCGACCACGGCAGGCGCGGCAGCACAGCAACCCGCTGACCAGATCCTCGAGGTCAACAACATCGAGGTTATCTATGACCGTGTCATCCTGGTGCTCAAGGGTGTGTCCCTGTCGGTGCCGAGGGGAGGCATCACGGCCCTTCTCGGCGCCAACGGTGCCGGCAAGACCACTACTTTAAAGGCCATCTCCAACCTGCTTCACGCCGAGCGCGGCGAGGTGACCAAGGGCAACATCGTCTTCGACGGCGCCCAGGTGCAGAACCTGTCGCCCAACGACCTGGTGCGGCGCGGCTGCATTCAGGTGATGGAGGGGCGGCACTGCTTCGGCCATCTGTCGGTGGAGGACAATCTCCTGACCGGCGCCTTCACCCGCCGCGACGGACAGACGGCAATCCGCGAGGACCTGGAGCTCGTCTACACTTACTTCCCGCGGCTGAAGGAGCGGCGAACCAGCCAGGCCGGCTATACCTCGGGCGGCGAACAGCAGATGACGGCCATCGGGCGAGCACTGATGAGCCGGCCGAAGATGATCCTGCTCGACGAGCCGTCCATGGGGCTTGCCCCGCAGCTCGTCGAGGAGATCTTCGAGATCGTCAAGCAGCTCAACGAGGAGCAGGGCGTGTCCTTCCTGCTTGCCGAGCAGAACACCAACGTGGCGCTGCGCTATGCCAAATACGGCTATATCCTGGAGTCGGGCCGCATCGTGCTCGACGGTGAGGCGCGGGCGCTGCGCGAGAACGAGGACGTGAAGGAGTTCTATCTCGGCATCGGCGGCGAAGGCCGGCGCTCGTTCCGCAACGTCAAGCATTATAAGCGCAGGAAGCGCTGGCTTTCGTGAGCTATTGCTCTCGTTCGCCGAAATATTTCGTGCGCAGCGTTTCCAGCGCACCGCTATCGTGCTCGCCGATGATCTCCACCGTAAGCGGCCGCGTCAGCTCACTCGTGTGCTGCAGGCCGAAGCCGTATTTGTCCGGAGCGAAGATGCGGCCGACCACGGTGACCGGCACGTCGGGGTGCTGGAGTGCGTAATATTCCAGGACCGGCGCATCGGCGATCACCGCATCGATCCTGCCGTTGACGAGTGCCGCCACGGCCCCTTCGATCTCCCTATAGGACCGCACGGCGATCCCGTTTTCTCGCGCATATTCCTCGGCCACACTGCCGGTGAAGACGCCAGCGGTCTTGCCCGGTAGATCGGCGATGCTGTTGATCTGGTTGGTGAGAGACAGCGTTGTCATGACGCTCGTGACTGACGATGTGAGATAGGCGAGTACGGCTATCCCGCACACCAGCCACAGTGCCTGCCCGATGCGTCCGATCCAGCCGAACAGGTTCTTGCGCGCCGGCGGCCTGCCTGAGGTGGCGACCGACATCACCGCGTAGAAGCTCTCGGCGATCCCGTCGCGCCAGCGGCGCGGGAAATCCTTGTCGAACCAACGGTCGAACAGCGTCAGTAGAGCGGTCGCCACGACGATAACGAAGGCAAGCCAGGCATAGGCCCTGAGGTGGCCCGATTCCCGCAGGCCGGCAACGACGTCCCAGAAACCGGCGCCCTGGTCCTCGTCGACCATCAATCGCAGCCCGGCATCGTACCAGGGATGGGTGAAGTCGATGCGCTGGGCGCGCCCTTCGGTGATCGTCAGGTTGGTCAGGGCGATATCGAGATCTCCGTCAACTGTCGCCTGGACGAGGTCCCTGATCGTGGGAATCTCTTGGTAGTCGAACTGAAGGTCGAGCCTCGAAGCGACCCGCTCCCACAACTCGACCGCCATGCCGGTGAAACGGTTGTCCTCCCTCATGACGAATGGCGGGCTGACATAGAGGCCGACCTTCAGCGGCTGGCCAGACGGCGGCGCGCCTTCCTCCTGAGCGCGCAAGCCGCCGGTCGCCAACACATTGGCCAGGATAGCCAGTGCCAGCACTGCAAGAGTGCTCCTTTGCCATGAAACAAGTGCCGCAGGACGCACCGCTTGGCCCCTCGTCTTTCAATGCAGACCCATCAAACCCCGTTCTGGCTGATCAATAAAGACTTGCTGTGGATACTTTTGTGGGGAGCAGGGAGCGTGCGCGGGGTGAGGAGCGCAAATGAAATCATTCACCTACACCATCTTCGCATAGGCTGGCATGCGTCCATGCGGCCCATTGCCCTTGGGCGGCGTTTTCGCTATTCCCCTTGCCAATCTTCTTCCCGAGGGGGTATGCGATGGCAGAGAAACAGCCGGATGAACCGGCAGAAAAGGGTGCGGAAATGGATTACGCGGAACACGAACGCACCTACAACCTCTTCCTGACGATTGCCAAATACACCTGCCTGGTGGTGGCCGCCACGCTGATTGCGATGGCCTTCGGCTTCTTTACCGCGGCAGGCTTTATTTCCAGCCTCATCCTCTTCATTCTCATCTGCGCGCTCGGCGTCTGGATGCTGCGCTGACGCGCGGCGCGCGGGGCCACCCGCGCTGGGGGATGTCTAACGACAAGGATATGACGGTGGGACAAACGATTTTCGTGCCCAGGGAGGTCGCCGGCAACGAGCCGCGCGTGGCGGCCTCACCCGACACGGTGAAGCGGCTTGTCGGCCTCGGCTTCGGCGTGACGGTCGAAAAGGAAGCCGGCAGCCTCTCGCGCATCCCTGACGAGGATTTCAAACAGGCCGGGGCAGCGATCGGCAAGGCAGCGGACGCGGCCAGGGCCGATGTGGTGCTGAAGCTGCGCCGCCCGACGGACGCAGAGCTCAAGACCTACAGAAAAGGCGCTGTCGTCATCGCGACGATGGACCCCTACGGCAACGAAGCCGAGGTGGCCGCGATGGCAAAAGCCGGCATCACGGCGTTTGCCATGGAGTTCATGCCGCGCATCACGCGCGCCCAGTCGATGGACGTGCTGTCCAGCCAGGCGAACCTAGCCGGCTACCGCGCCGTCATAGACGCAGCAGCCGAATATGACCGGGCATTGCCGATGATGATGACCGCCGCTGGCACCGTGCCTGCGGCCAAGGTGTTCGTCATGGGCGCCGGCGTTGCCGGTCTGCAGGCCATTGCCACGGCGCGCCGCCTTGGTGCCGTCGTGACGGCGACCGACGTGCGTGCGGCGGCGGGTGAGCAGGTCGCTTCTCTCGGCGCCAAGTTCATCATGACGGATGCGCTCAAGGACGCTTCGGGCGAGGGCGGCTATGCCCGCGAACTGACGGACGACGAGAAAAAGGCCCAGGCGGAACTCGTTGCAGACCACATTGCCAAGCAGGACATCGTCATCACTACCGCTCTCATCCCCGGCCGGCCGGCGCCGCGCCTGGTGTCGGGTGAGATGGTGAAGTCCATGCGGCCCGGCTCCATCATCGTCGATCTGGCGGTGGAGCGCGGCGGCAATGTCGAGGGCGCGAAGGCCGGCGAAGTCGTCACCACGGCAAACGGCGTCAAGATCCTCGGTCATCTCAACGTGCCGGGCCGCGTCGCCGCCTCCGCCTCGCTTCTCTACGCCCGAAATCTCTTCGCCTTCCTCGAGACCATGGTCGACAAGGAGAAGAAGGCGCTCGCCATCGACTTCGAGGACGAGTTGGTGAAAGCCACCATGCTCACCCATGACGGCGCAGTGGTGCATCCGAACTTTGCCGGCTCTGCCAAGGGCACCGAGCCGGCGTCCAAAGCCGCACCCAAGAAGGCGCCGGCGCGGCGTAAGGCAGCAGCCAAGCCGGCTTCCGAAAAGGCCGCCGGCGCAGGCGCCAAGCGCACGTCGACAGCTTCGGCCAGGAAGCCCGCCACGCGCAAATCCGGGGGAGAAGCCTGATGGAAAATACTGTCGAACAGGCGCTCGAACAGCTCGAGCGTGCCACGGCGGGCGTGCGCGCCGCCTTGGAGAACACGGAAGCGGCCGATGCCGCCGGCGCGCTCGCGCATGGCGTGACGGGCGGGGCGATCGACCCCTTCGTCTTCCGCTTCGCCATCTTCGTATTGGCGATCTTCGTCGGCTACTATGTCGTGTGGTCGGTGACCCCGGCGCTGCATACGCCGCTAATGTCGGTCACCAATGCCATTTCGTCTGTCATCGTCGTCGGCGCACTTCTGGCGGTCGGCATCTCCACTTCCGGGCTTGCCACCGGCTTCGGCTTCGTTGCGCTGACGCTTGCGGCGGTCAACATCTTCGGCGGCTTCCTCGTCACCCAGCGCATGCTGGCGATGTACAAGAAGAAGGACAAGTGACGTGAGCGCCAATCTTGCATCCTTCCTCTACCTCGTTTCCGGCGTTCTGTTCATCATGGCGCTGAGGGGTCTTTCGCATCCCACCACCAGCCGCCAGGGCAATTTCTACGGCATGGTGGGCATGGGGATCGCCATTCTCACGACGCTGGCCTTCGCCACGCCGTCGGTGGGCGGATTCCTGCTTATCGTCCTGGGGCTGGCGATCGGCGGCTCAGTCGGCGCGGTGATCGCCCGGCGCATCCAGATGACGAAGATGCCGCAGCTCGTCGCCGCCTTCCACTCGCTGGTTGGGCTTGCCGCGGTCATGGTGGCGGCCGCCGCGCTCTATTCGCCGGAAAGCTTCAATATCGGCACGGTCGGCGCCATTCATGGGCAGGCGCTGGTCGAGATGTCGCTCGGTGTCGCCATCGGCGCCGTCACCTTCACCGGCTCTATCATTGCCTTTCTGAAGCTTGACGGCCGCATGTCGGGCAAGCCGATCCTCCTGCCCATGCGGCATCTGGTCAATGCCGGCATCGGCGTTGCGCTGGTCATTCTCATCGCCATGCTGGTGATGGGGCAGAGCCCGACGGCCTTCTGGCTCATCGTCATCCTTTCGCTGGCGCTCGGCGTGCTCATCATCATCCCCATCGGCGGGGCGGACATGCCGGTGGTGGTCTCGATGCTCAACTCCTATTCGGGGTGGGCGGCGGCCGGCATCGGCTTTACGCTCGGCAATCTGGCGCTCATCATCACCGGTGCGCTGGTCGGTTCCTCTGGTGCGATCCTGTCCTACATCATGTGCAAGGGCATGAACCGCTCCTTCATCTCCGTCATCCTCGGTGGCTTCGGCGGCGAGACAGCCGCGGTGGCCGACGACGGCATCGAGCGCACGGTCAAGCAGGGCTCGGCCGACGACGCGGCCTATCTGATGCAGAATGCGCAGAAGGTCATCATCGTGCCAGGCTACGGCATGGCTGTCGCCCAGGCCCAGCACGCGCTGCGCGAGATGGCCGACAAGCTGAAGGAGGCTGGGGTGGAGGTGAAATACGCCATCCATCCGGTCGCCGGCCGCATGCCGGGCCACATGAACGTGCTGCTCGCCGAGGCCCAGGTGCCGTATGATGAGGTGTTCGAGCTCGAAGACATCAACTCCGAGTTCTCCCAGGCCGACGTCGCCTATGTCATCGGTGCCAACGACGTGACGAACCCGGCGGCCCGCGACGACAAGTCCTCACCCATCTACGGCATGCCGATCCTCGATGTCGACAAGGCGCGCACCTGCCTCTTCGTCAAGCGCTCCCTGGGCTCCGGCTACGCCGGTATCGACAACACGCTGTTCTACAAGGACGGCACGATGATGCTACTGGGCGACGCCAAAAAGATGACGGAAGACATCGTCAAGGCGCTGGAGAGCTGAGCGACCCCGACAGAGAACTGGAAAAGCCCGGCTTTGCGCCGGGCTTTTGTTAATTTGCGTTGCGAAAGCCAAGCACATGGCTTCCGCTCCTACAACGCCGTCGAGCGCAACTGGAATTCGCTGACGCCGAGCGCCAGGTTCAGTCCGGTCTGCGCCTGCAGGCTCACGGGCTGCAGGATCAGGTTCTTGTTGGTTCCGCTCCACAGCACGTTGGCGCCGCCGCCGATGCCGGCGGTGACCTCTGCGCTGGCGCCGACATAGTCGTCTTCAAGCGCGCCGGGTGCATAGGGGTCGGTTGTGGTGGGCGCCATCACCAGCCAGCGCATCACACGCTCGCTGGTGGCCCCGGCCTCAAGGCCGAACCTGTTAACGACACCGACATAGCTCTCCGGCGGGCGGGTGCCGTCCGCCGGCTGGAAGGTGCAGGAAAATTCTTTGGACGTCACGATCGCGATGTCCATGCCGCCTTCGATGATGCAGTCGAGGACGCCGATCTCCGTGCGTTCCTGAGCGGCGGCGGGCAAGGTGCTCGCTGACACGGCGAAAACCGCTGCAAGCGCGGCAAATGCACTTTTTGTCATGGCTCGAATTCCCGTTCCGTTTCTCTGGCCTAAAACAGAACGGAAGCGGGAATGGTTCCCAGGCGCGTCAAGCGGATCCGCGTGTCCGCGCAACGCCCTCGCGGGCCGGGACATATTCGGGATCGAGCTGCAGGGCACGTGCATAGGAACGCGCCGCCCGATCGATTTCGCCGCGCCGCTCGAAAACCAGCGCCTGGTTGGCCCAGCTTTCGGCAACGCTCTCGTCAAGGCGGATGGCGGTGTTGAAGTCGGAGAAGGCATTCTCCTCGTCGCCAAGCGCGAGATAGGAGAGGCCGCGTCCATTGTAGCCATAGGGCGCGCCGGGAGCGAGCGAGATGGCCATGGCGAAATCCTCCAGGGCGAACTGGTGCTGACCGCTCGCCTGATAGAGCAGGCCGCGCCGGTGATAGGCGCGCGGGTCGGTAGTGTCGAGCTGGATGGCCTGTTCGAAGTCGCGGAAGGCCTCGTCGGTGCGGCCAGCCTGGCGGTAGAGCTCGCCGCGGCCGATATAGGCGGTGTCGTAGCGCGGGTTGAGCTGGATCGCCCTGTTGTAATCGGCCAGCGCCTTCCCTTGGTCACCCATATAGCGGTGGATCAGCGCCCGGTTAGCATAGGCCTGGTGCGAGTTCGGGTCGAGGGCGATGGCCTGGTCGAAGTCCTTCAGCGCCTCGCGGTAGCGCCCGGCCCGGCCATAGGCGGCGCCGCGCACGTTATAGGCATCGGGATCGTTCGGCGTGCGCTCGATGACCGCCGTCAGCGAGCCAATATTCTCGGCCGAGCCCTGAGCGGTGTCGATCTGCGCGAGGCTGTCCACCGCGTCGCCGGCTGACTGGCAGGCGGCGAGCGGGAGAAGTGCCGCCAGGGCCAAAGCCGCCAGTCCCCTATGGCGCGTCATTCTGCTCACGATCATCACATCAGCCATCGGTTCCGCTGTCCATTCCTGCTCGGGCGCGGCAGCATTGCCGCAATAAAAAAGGCGGCGACGATCTTTCCATCGCGCCACCTTCGCATTCAAGCGGGGAAAAAGACGAAATTAAGGGCACTCAGCGCGCCGCTACCCGTCCGCCCCCGATAATGCCTTCGCGCTGGGCACGCTTGCGCGCCAGCTTGCGCGCGCGGCGCACGGCCTCGGCCTTTTCACGCGCACGCTTCTCCGAAGGCTTCTCATAATGCCCGCGCATCTTCATCTCGCGGAAAATTCCTTCGCGCTGCATCTTCTTCTTGAGCGCGCGAAGCGCCTGGTCAACATTGTTGTCGCGGACGAGTACCTGCACTTGGGCTTCCTGTCAAAACGTTGATGTATAGCGGCATCGAACCTCCGGCGCTTGCCAGGCTCAACACCCAATGCCCCGCGGCAGACATCTCCCGCAGGATGCGGGCTGATAGCAGAATATCCGCAGCTTGTCGAGTGACTTTCTGGCGAAAGCGCGCGTGCGATGGGGAAGAGGGCGGCCACTGGAAAGCGGCCGCCGAATGAGCTCATGTCCGGTTGATCGATACACCGCCGTCGGCCAGCATGGCGGCCCCCGTAACGAAGGTTGCGGCATCCGAGGCGAGGAACAGCGCGGCGCGGGCTATCTCCTCCGGCCTCGCCACGCGTTTCAGCGCATGCAGCGCCTCCACGAACGCCCACTCCTCGGGCGTCTTGAAGGTCGCCGCCGGCGTGTCGGTACCGCCGGGGAGCAGTGCGTTGACGCGGATGCCATGCGGCCCGTGCTCTGCCGCAAGGGTCTGGGTCAATCCGACCAGTCCCGCCTTGGCCGCGGCGTAAGCCGTCATGCCCGGCATGCCGACCGTATGGCCGACGAAGCTCGATGTGAAGATCAGCGCGCCGCCGCCGCGCTCCAGCATGGCCGGAATCTGGTGCTTGGCGGCCAGGAAGGCGGCGGTGAGATTGACGTTCAGCACTTCCTCCCAGTCCGCGCGGTCAAGCTCCGGCGCGGGCGCCATCCGTCCGACAATGCCGGCATTGTTGAAAGCGACGTACAGCCCGCCGAAGCGTTCGATCGCATGCGCTACCAGCGCCGCGGCATGGGCCTCATCGGCCACGTCACCTGGCAGCGCCTCGGCCTCGCCGCCCGCTTCGCGGATCTCCGCCACCAGCGCATCGAGTTCCGCCTTGCGCCGCGCGCTGGCAATCACCTTCGCGCCTTCCTCGGCGAACAGCCTTGCCGCTGCCCGGCCGATGCCGGAGCTGGCGCCCGAGACGATCACAACCTTGCCCGTCAGTGAAAACATGGTTCATCCTTTCGCAGCTTGCGCACCGGCCGTGGCGCCGGCATGGCGGCTTGCTCGCAAAAGGCGGATGATCCAGCCACCCGAAACCGGACTGCCGCTCGGGCCACAAAGCGGCAAGCGCCGTCGCAATCAGTGCAAGGCCGCAGGGACACTTTCGCTAGGGGTAGGTTTCGTCTACGGCGGATCGGCCGCAAACGGGGGAAGCGCATGCGCAAATATTCCGTCTTTGCTATCGCACGCGAGGCGCTGCGCGGCCACAAGGGCTGGCCCGAGCAATGGGGCTCGCCGGAGCCGAAGAAGGCTTATGACGTCATCATTGTGGGCGCCGGCGGCCACGGGCTCGCCACCGCTTACTACCTCGCCAAGGAGCACGGCATCACCAACGTCGCGGTGCTCGAAAAAGGCTGGCTTGGCGGCGGCAACACCGGTCGCAACACCACCATCATCCGCTCCAACTATCTCTACGACGAAAGCGCCGGTATATATAATCATGCCGTGAAGCTGTGGGAGGGGCTCTCGCAGGAGCTCAACTACAACGTCATGTTCTCCCAGCGCGGCGTGATGATGCTCGCCCACAACGTGCACGACGTGCAGGTCTTCAAGCGCCACATCCACGCCAACCGGCTGAACGGTGTCGACAACGCGTGGCTGACACCCGAGGATGCCAAGGCCTATTGCCCGCCGCTCAACATCTCGCGTGAGGCGCGTTATCCCGTCGTGGGTGCCGCACTGCAACGCCGCGGCGGCACGGCGCGCCACGATGCCGTCGCCTGGGGATATGCGCGCGGCGCCTCGGCTCGTGGAGTCGACATCATTCAGAACTGCGAGGTGACCGCCATCCGCCGCGGGCCGGACGGCGCGGTGACGGGTGTCGAAACGACGCGCGGGCCTATCCAGGCAAAGAAGATCGGTGTCGTGGCGGCGGGCCATTCCTCCGTGCTCATGCAGATGGCGGACGTCTCGGTGCCGCTCGAATCCTATCCCCTGCAGGCGCTGGTCTCGGAGCCGGTGAAGCCCATCTTCCCCTGCGTCGTCATGTCCAACACGGTCCACGCCTACATTTCCCAGTCCGACAAGGGAGAACTCGTCATCGGCGCGGGCACTGACCAGTACACCTCCTACTCCCAGACCGGGGGGCTGCACATCATCCAGCATACACTCGACGCCATCTGCGAGATGTTCCCCATCTTCACGCGCATGAAGATGCTGCGCTCCTGGGGCGGCATCGTCGACGTCACGCCTGACCGCTCCCCCATCCTCGCCAAGACGCCAGTCAAGGGGCTCTACGTCAATTGCGGCTGGGGCACGGGCGGCTTCAAGGCTACGCCCGGCTCGGGCCACGTCTTCGCCCACACCATCGCCCGCGACGAACCGCACAAGATCAACGCGCCCTTCACGCTGGAGCGTTTCCGGGGCGGCCGGCTCATCGACGAAGCGGCGGCGGCCGCGGTCGCGCACTGAGGTCCTTCAATGCTTCTCATACACTGCCCCTATTGCGAAGAAGAGCGGCCGGAACTTGAGTTCCGCCACGCCGGCGAGGCGCATATCGCACGGCCAGAGAATATCGCCGAGATCTCCGACGAGGAGTTCCAGCGCTACTTCTTCATCCGCGCCAATCCCAAGGGCGTCACCTTCGAGCGCTGGCGGCACATGCACGGATGCGGGCGGTTCTTCAACGCGGCACGGGATACGGTGAGCGATCGCTTCCTGATGACCTACATGGCCGGTGAGCCGAAGCCGGATCTGGGTAAGGCGGGGGGCGGGGCCGTCCGCTCTGCTTCCCGAAAGGGTACCCCTGCATGATCCAGCCCTTCCGCCTTACCACCGGCCGCCTCGACGCCGCCGAAATCCTCCGCTTCACCTTCGACGGCAAGTCCTACACCGGCCTTGCCGGTGACACGCTTGCCTCCGCGCTCTTGGCCAACGGCGTCCATCTCGTCGGCCGCTCCTTCAAATATCACCGCCCACGCGGCATCCTTTCGGCAGGGGCGGAGGAGCCCAACGCCCTTGTCGGCATCCACCGCGATGCCGCCCGCAAGACCCCCAACGTCCGCGCCACGGTGCAGGAGCTTTACGACGGCCTTGCCGCCGTCTCGCAGAACCGGTGGCCTTCGCTCGGCTTCGATGTCGGTGGACTGAACAATCTCGGCGCCCCCTTCTTCTCCGCCGGTTTCTACTACAAGACCTTCATGTGGCCGCGCACGGCATGGGAGCGGCTCTACGAGCCTATCATCCGCCGCGCGGCAGGTCTTGGCACTGCGCCCGACCGGCCGGACCCGGACCATTACTCCAACCGCTTCGCTCATTGCGACGTGCTCGTTGTCGGTGGGGGCGCCGCCGGTCTAGCCGCTGCGCTTGCGGCTTCCGAAACCGGCGCCCGTGTCATCCTTGCCGACGAGCAGGCTGTGCCCGGCGGCGGCTTGCGCTTCGAGACCGGTGCCGTCATCGATGGCAAGCCCGGGTGGGAGTGGGCGCAGGAGACGGCGGCGAAACTCGCCGCACGCGACAATGTGCGCCTTCTCACCCGCACCACCGGTTTCGGCTATTACGCGCAGAACATGCTCGGCCTCGTAGAGCGCCTGACCGATCACCTGTCTGCGCCCGACGTCGACCAGCCACGCGAGCGCCTGTGGCAGGTGCGGGCGAAGCGCGTGGTGCTCGCCACCGGCGCCATTGAGCGGCACATGGTGTTCCCGGGCAACGACCGGCCAGGCATCATGCTGGCCTCGGCGGCACGTGCTTATCTCAACCATTTCGGCGTCGCTGTTGGCAGCAAGGTCGCCGTCTACACGGCCGACGACTCCGCCTATGCCACGGCCGTCGATCTGAAGAAAAGAGGCGTCGAGGTCGCTGCCGTGATCGACCTGCGGCCCACACCCCGCGGTCCTCACGTTGAAGAATCCCGTGAGCTGGGCATCGAGGTTCTCGCCGGCCATGCCGTTGTCGGCACTACAGGGCGGCTGCGTGTGCGCCGTATCGAGGTCGCACCTGTCTACGGCGGCGCGTCACGTCAGATCGAGGCGGATGCGCTTGCCACCTCCTCGGGTTGGACGCCTGCAGTCCATCTCTTCTCGCAGTCGCGCGGCAAGCTAGCCTTTGATGAGGAGACCCGGCGATTCCTGCCCGGCCAGTACGTTCAGGACGCCCTCTCCGTCGGCGCGTGCAACGGCACCGCCAGCCTCACCGATGCGGTCGAAGAGGCTTTGCGGGCCGGCGCGAAGGCCGCGAAGGAAGCCGGGGCAGCCAAGGGCAGGTCGAAGACCGTCAAGCTTGATGCCCGTTCGCCCGAAGCATGGTCTGCCGGCATGGCAGGTGCGGCGCCCGGCGCGGAAGCCGGCAAGAAGGCCATGGCTTTCGTCGACTTCCAGAACGACGTGACGGCCAAGGACATCCGCCAGGCCGTGCAGGAGGGCATGCGCTCCATCGAGCACGTCAAGCGTTTCACTACCGCAGGCATGGCCACCGACCAGGGCAAGACCTCCAACCTGCATGCCCTGACCATCGCCTCGGAGATGCTCGGAAAGCCTGTCCCCAAGGTGGGGCTGACCACCTTTCGCCCGCCATACACTCCGGTCACCTTCGGCGCCCTCGTCGGCCACAGCCGCGGGGCGCTGTTCGAGCCGACGCGGCGCACGCCTACTCACGCCTGGGCCGAGGCCCAGGGCGCCGTCTTCGAGGATGTCGGCCAGTGGAAGCGCGCCTGGTATTTCCCGCAAGGCGGCGAGGACATGCACGCGGCGGTTGCCCGCGAATGCCTTACGGTGCGCCATTCGGCCGGCATCTTCGACGCCTCCACACTGGGCAAGATCGAGATCGTCGGCCCCGACGCCGCCCGCTTCATGGAGCTGATGTACACGAATCCATGGCAGAAGCTCGGCATCGGGCGCTGCCGCTACGGCATCATGCTGCGCGAGGACGGGTTCATCTACGATGACGGCGTCGTCGGCCGTCTCGCCGAGGATCGCTTCCACGTCACCACCACCACCGGCGGCGCGCCGCGCGTGCTCCATCACATGGAGGACTATCTGCAGACCGAGTTCCCAGACCTGAAGGTCTGGCTTACCTCCACGTCGGAGCAATGGGCGACAATCGCCGTGCAGGGGCCGAAAAGCCGCGACATCATCGCCCCGCTCGTCGAGGGCATCGACCTCTCCGACGAGGCGATGCCGCACATGTCGGTGCGCGAAGGGAGAGTGTGCGGCGTGCCGGCGCGGCTTTTCCGCATCTCGTTCACCGGCGAGCGCGGTTTCGAGATCAATGTGCCGGCCGATTACGGCCTCTCCGTCTGGGAGGCGGTGTGGGCGGAAGGCCAGAAGCACGGCGCTTGCGCCTACGGCACGGAGACTATGCACGTCCTGCGCGCCGAGAAAGGCTTCATCATCGTCGGCCAGGACACCGACGGTACGGTGACACCGGACGACGCCGGCCTTGCCTGGGCCATCGGCAGGAAGAAGACGGATTTCGTCGGCATCCGCGGGCTGGAGCGGCCGGACCTGAAGGCGCCGGAGCGCCGGCAACTCGTCGGCCTGAAGACATCCGATCCGAAAACTGTTCTCGAAGAGGGCGCGCAGATCGTTGCAGACCCGAACCAGCCCGTACCGATGAAAATGATCGGCTTCGTCACCTCCTCATACTGGTCGGAGAATTGCGGCCGCTCCATCGCCCTGGCGCTTGTGGAAGGTGGGCGCGAACGCATGGGCGAACGGCTTTACGTGCCCATGCCGGAAGACGCCATCGAGGTCGAGGTCGTGCCGATGGTCTTCTTCGACGAAAAGGGGGAACGCACAAATGGCTGAGACCGCCCGCCGCATCTCGGCTCTCGAGGGCCGCGCCTATCAGGGCCCCGGCATCGCGCTCAACCCCGCCGCCCCGGCCAGCCGCCTGTCGCTGCGCGCCCCGGAAGCCTCGCTTGCAGCACTTTCAAAGGCGCTGGGTCTGATCCTGCCGCGCAAGCCGAAGACGACGGCTGAGAGCGGCAAGCGTGCCGCTCTCTGGTTAGGCCCCGACGAGTGGCTCCTCATCGACGAAGGGGGTGCGGATCTCACCGTGCTCTGTGCCAAGGCCTCCGCCCTTCATTCCGCCGTCGACATCTCTCACCGCAACACTGCCATCCTTGTCGCCGGAGAGCACACCGAGGATGTGCTTGGCGCCGGTTGCCCACAGGCTCTCTCACTCGCGCGCTTTCCGATTGGGGCAGCCTCGCGCACCGTTTTCGGCAAGGCCGAGGTCGTCTTGTGGCGCATAGCCGAGGACGCGTTTAGGATCGAGTGCTGGCGCTCCTTCTCCTACTACGTCTTCTCACTGCTGGAGAAGGCGGCGCGGGAAGTCTGACAGGTTTGCAGGGGAACCGGGACAGCCCTGCGGCGTTTCTCCGATAAAAAGGATCTGAGCCCATGCTGCCCGAATCAAAGAAGAAGGGCCTCTCGCCCGCCGACGTGGAAGACGAGTTGGAGGAGGGGCTGGAGGAAACGTTTCCCGCCAGCGACCCCGTCTCCATTACGCGCGCCACGCGCTCGGGCGCCCCCGGTGAGCTTGCGGCTACCAATGCGAAGCGCAAGGAAGACGCCGCCCACGCCCATGACGAGGAGCTGGACGAAGGACTGGAGGATACATTCCCGGCCAGCGATCCGGTGTCGGTGACCTCGAGCACCCATGCCGGCGGGCCCGGCAAAAAGAAGCCGGGCAAGAAGAAGTAGAGCTGCCGACATCTCCGCTTGGCAGCCGGACGCGGCGAGCCGCAAAGCAATAACTGGACGCCCTATCCCCGCGCCACCCTCCACACTGCGGCAGCCCCCAGCGCGGCGATCGGCACGAAGGCGGCGAACACCCATACCGCGACGTCCTCCATCGCCTCGCCGCCACCTTGGGCGAAGCCCGCAATGTTGGCGACGATGCCGGAAAGAGCCGACCACCCAGCGCGAAGGCCATCTGCTGGGTGGTCGGCATGGCCGCAGAGGCCTGGTCGCGCTCGGCGTCGCCCGCGGCCGCCACCACGCGGCGGATGAGGAAGCCCCACAGCATGCCGAAGCCAGCCCCCTGCGCGACGGCCATCACCACGATCGCCCACAGAGGCCCTTCCGCCATTAGCGGCCCCAGAGCGGCGATCGCCAGCATCACCATAATGGCACCGGTGCGCATGACGAGCCGCTCCGCCGCCTCGCCGACGCCGGCGAACATCACTGCCGCGACGCTCCATGCGACCGATTCGGCGGCGATGATATAGCCAGCACCAAGGGCGGAGACGCCATGGAGGCGGTTCAGCAGGAAGGGGCCGTAGACGGTGAAGGATATGCCTCCAACGCCAAGCGCCAGATTGGCGACGAAGCCGGCGCCGAGCCGGCTGCGCATGTCGAAGGCGCGGGCGGGGAACATTCTGTCCGCTGTCCGCCGCGCGTCACTCGCCAGGAACAGCGCGAAGAAGATGGCGCCTGCCGCCATCATCGGCAGCGCCGTCAGTGCCTTACCATCGACGCCGGCTCCCGCCACCAGAAGCACGGCGATCGAAAGCAGCGCCAGCCGCTTCAATGGAAAGCGCTGCGGCGTGATCGCCCCGCCCGGCCGCATGAACGCCGGCACCAGCACCGCAAGGAGCACGGCCTGAATGGCAAAGCTCCAGAAGCCCCAGCGCCACAGCCCGAGGTCGGCGAAGAAGCCGCCGATCAACGGCCCGCAGAAGGCAGACACGCCCCACACCGCGGACATCAGCGCAATCAGCCGCGGCCACATCTCGCGCGGAAAAACCCGCTGGATCGCCACGTATGTCAGCGCCACCAGGAGCCCGCCGCCCAGCCCCTGCGCCAGGCGGCCGGCCAGCATGACGATCATATCCGGCGCCATGGCGCTCGTTGCGCAGCCGGCGGCATAGACGAGGGCGGCGATGATAAAGGCGCGCCTGAGCCCGACGGCGCTCGCCGCCAGTGCGGCTGCGGCACCGGAAAGGATGGAGCCCAGCAGGTAGAGCGACAGCGTCCAGCTTACCAGCCGGTCGCCGCCGATCTCGGCCACGGCTGCCGGCATGGCGGTGGCCACCAGCAGAGAATCGGCCGCGTGCAGCCAGATGCCGAGGCATAGAAGCGTGAATTGCGGCAGATGCCCGGTGCGGACGATCTCCGCCCACCCGGCGTTTCCCGGCGTGGCGCTGGGCTCGGCGCTCATGCGTCCCTCCCGCCGGGCTCGATGCGATAGGCGCAACGCCGCGCGCCGGCCAGGATATGATCGGTGCGCGAGACCCGCACATTCCGGCCAAGCACGGCGCGGAAGACGGCAAGCTCGGAGCGGCAGAAGCCCTGGCAGGCGGTGGCCGCCGCGCAGATCGGGCAATGGTTCTCAATCAGGAGCAGTGCTCCGTCGTCAAGCTTCTCCACCTCGGCCATATAGCCCTCACGCTGGCGCTGTCGGGCAAGCGCGGCCACGCGGTCCTCCAGCCCGTTACGGTCTTCGACCATTGCGCCATAGGTGGTACGGGCAGTCTCCTCGCGTTCGGTAATCAGCCGGTCGAGCCCTTCTTCGCCGAAGACACGGCGGATCGAGGCGATCAACTCCAGCGTCAGGTCGGAATGGCTGTCGGGAAAGCGGTCGTGGCCCTCCGCGGTCAGCCGCCACAGGCGCTCGGGCCGGCCACGCCCCTCGGTCATCTCACGGTAAGAGACAAGCCCTGCCTCCTCCAACCGGCCAAGCTGCTTGCGCGTAGCGACCACCGATACGCCAAGCTTTTCGGCGAGATGCAGTGCCGTCATAGCGCCCTTGGTTTTGAGGACGAAAAGAGCGCGCTCGTCAGCTTTTGTCGCGGGATGGATCGTCATGGCGGCCTCCTGCTATTAAAGAAACCACTGAGTTTCTTTAATGTCAATCCACTCCGACACCCACCTTCACAGATGCCTCTTGCCAAATCGGCTTTTCACATGCACGTATTTCGCGCGGGGGCGCTGCCATCGGACTTACGGTTCGTGAATTATTTTTCCAAAGCGGTCGCCACCCGAGACTTCGCGAGCGAAGGCTACATATTCGAGCCTGCCCGCCGGGCTGCGCTGGAACGCCACGGCGACTTCGCCCTTGCTTATTCGGTGGCGTTTCAGCCGGGATTGCTGCGCTTTGGCGACGGTGACGGCTTTCTGTCCTACCATATGGTCGGCCGCACCGCCTTCGTGCTGGCCGATCCGCTGGCCCCGCGCGACCGCTGGGAGGCGCTGGTCAACGCCTTCGTCGCAGAAAAACGGGACGTCACCTTCTGGCAGATCTCCCACGCAATGGCGGAGCTGCTTTCGCCACGCGGGTTCACGGTAAACGAACTGGGGCTGGAAAGCTGGATCGAGCTTGACGGCTACGATTTCGCCGGCCCTAAGAGGCGCAGCTTCCGCACGGCGGAAAACCGCTTCTCGCGTACCGGCCATCGCGTGGAGGAGATCCCAATTTCCACGCTCGATCCGGCACGGATCGACGCCATCTCGCGCGGCTGGCGCCGCACGCGCACGACGAAGAGGCGCGAACTTTCCTTCCTCGTGCGCCCCGTCGTGCTCGGCGACGAGCCGGGTGTGCGCAAGTTCTTCCTCCTCGACGCTGAAGACAGGCCGGTGGCGTTCGCCTTTTTCGACCCCCTCTACGAGGACGGCCGCATCGTCGGCTACCTTTCGGCGACGCGCCGCTGGCTGCCGGAGGCCGATCCACTTTCAGCTCATTTCCTGGTGCGCCGCGCCATCGAGGCGTTCCAGCGAGAAGGCGTGCCACGCCTTTATTTGGGCATCATGCCCTTCCACCGGATCGAGGACAAGGAGTTCACCAAGGACTGGCTGACCCGTCGCGCCTTCCGCTTCATCTATACCAATGGCATTGCCCAGCGCCTCGTCTACCCGACGCAGACGCTGGCCAAGCACAAGGAAAGCTATGGCGGGAAAAGCCGGCAGACCTATTGCGCCATGAACACCCCGCCCTCCCTGCCACGCCTTTTGAAGCTCGTGCGCGCCTGCGGCGTCGTTTGAGAAAGGGCACGGTGCCGACGCTGCGGAATCTGACCCGCCTTTATAGGCGGCCTCCACGTCCGGCAGTATCGATCTTCACCATCTTGAGCATGGCCTCCGAGACCCGCTTCGCCTTCTCCCGGTCCGGATCGCCATCAGCTCGCCGAGCCGCTTGGGAACGATCTGCCATCTCAGGCTCCAGCGGCCCCGAAACCAGCCACATTGCTCGACCGAGCCACCCTCCCGCAGTGCCTCCAGTCAGGTCGCCGTTATTCCCCCATCTACGGCAAGCGCCTGTCCGGTCATGAAGCTGTTGCCCGGATCGGCGGCGAAAAGGATGACCTTCACCACCTCGTCCACCTCCGCCAGCCGCCGCATCGGCACGCCGCGTGTCAGGCCCGCCTCGGCCCTTTCGGTCCTGGCGGGCGTCATCTTCAGCACTTCCGTTACCATGTCCGTGCGCGAGAAGGAGGGGCAGACGGCGTTCACGCGGATGCCTTTGGTGGCGTATTCGGCAGCGGCGGCGCGGGTCAGGCCGATGACGCCATGCTTGGCGGCGGTATAGGCGGCAAGGCGCGAGGCGCCCGCAAGGCCGGCGACCGAGGCGACGTTGACGATGGCG
>NZ_JAOCZP010000008.1 GCF_025336525.1 Chelativorans salis | reverse complement strand
TGGCTATTGGTCACGCATGAATCGACGAGAACTTCACACCCGTTCGATCTCTCGAACAGGGTAACTTTCTCTCGAAAACGTGTCCGCCAAAGTCTCGTCCGGAACCCCAATACCCTCTCGGGCACCAGGATCCCGCAAGCCTCTGCCGCCCACGTTTCCCTTTCTTCTATCTTCAATTGTCAAAGAACACAGGGCACTTGGCCCTGACCCCCACTTTCGCGAGAGCAAGATCCTGCGCACCGGACAAGCCGTACTGCGGACGGGATCTTTTAAGAGAGTACGACAGTCACGCCAGATCAGCGCGGCGTCGTCGGAGGGGGTTATGTGGGAATGCACCGACCATTGTCAATAGCAATATGAGGCGCCGTGAATCGTTATGTCCCATTCATGCCCGAGGGGGCATGCCGCCGATATAGAGATTTGGAGATGCAATACAATTCACATGGATCAATAAAAGAATTTCATTCATATTTTATGCCAGAACTAAATATAAAAAAGCATATGAAAATTTCGGCCTGTAAGATATAAGAGTTTTATCTCAAATCCATTTGCACAGACGCGCAGAATCCGCTCACCGACCGGACGATGGCTACCGACAACGCTACATCTTCCTTCGTCCATACGACAGCGACGGAAGAAGAAGGGCCCGCCTCTGGGGTGTGGATGCCGCGAGATGGCTCGGCAAGCTGCCGCTTTCAGCCTCTCGGCCACTTCAGCCTGCGGTTGGTCCACCATTCGTTCGTTGTCGGCGAGTTGAGGCACCGACCACCTAGAACCGGATGCGCCGCATTGCAGTCCGCTGGACACCTGCTCTTCCGCAGCGCCGCTCCGGCGGGATGCGCACCTGCCCAATCTCATCACCCGCCCTTGACGGGCAATGCGAAAACCATGCATAGTCGTGCAAACGATTGCGTAAAGAAAACGTAGAGCAAACAGACCAAACAAAGGAAGCCAGGTTTTTGCACGCAACTCGTGTTTGATGCGGCAGATGAACGTCGCATGGAACGCTCTAATGGGAGGAGACCATGAAGAGAGCACAAGAAACGCCCGGGACCGAAAGGACGGCGGCGGCCGGGCACGCCTTATCGCTGAAGCTACGAACCGCCCTCGTTGTCGGCGCCTCGATCGGCGCGGCGACCATGCTTTATCCCGCCTTCGCCCAGGATGCGGAGCCGATCCGCATCGGCGCTTCCCTGCCGCTAACCGGCAACTTCTCCGTCAGCGGCGAGAAGCACGAGCAAGGCTACCAGCTCTGCGTCGACCTCATCAACGAGGCCGGCGGCGTTCTCGGCCGCAAGGTCGAGCTGATCATCAGCGACAACCGCTCCGACACCGAGACCGCCATCAACCAGTATGAGCGCCTGATCAATGTCGAGAATGCCGACATCGTCTTCGGCACCTTCTCCTCGAAGCTGACCTTCCCTGTCTCCTCGGTGGTGGAGCGCTACGGGATGATCCACCCCGTGCCCGCCGGCGGCGCCCTGCGCATCTGGGAACAGGGCCTCAAGCACGCTTTCTATTTCCAGCAGAACGCGGCCGAGCTCGTCGGCACGGGCCTGCGCGGTGTCCTGCGTGACCTGGTCGATGAAGCGGACCGCCCCCAGACGGCCGCCCTCGTCCATGCCGACGACTTCTTCGCCAACGGCATCGCCGCCGGCTTCCTCGGCGGCAAGGTGGAGGAGCCGGGCAAGGGCGTCATCGCAGATCTCGCGCCCGGCTATCTCGCCGAGCTCGGCATTAAGGTGGTGATGGAGGAGCGCTGGCCGGAGGAAGGCTTCTCCGATTGGCTGAACCTTGCCAACTCCATCAAGCAGGCCAATCCCGATCTCGTCATCGGCTTGACGGCATCGGCCGAGGAGGCGGTGCAGCTCTCCCGCGCCTTGCAGACGCTCAAAGTCAATCCGGACGTCCTCTATCTCAGCCAGGGAACCCAGGCCGAGTTCCTCGAGGGCATGGGCGAGGCCTCGGAGGGCGTCATCATGCACACTTCATGGCACCCGGAGGTACCGTTCAAGGGCGAGCTTTCCGGCAAGGCATTCTCCAACCAGGACTTCATCGCCGCCTTCGAGGAAGCTTACAACTATACGCCCGACGAAGATTCGGCGATCCCATTCGCCCTTTGCCAGGGCGTCGAACAGGCGATCCGCGGCACCGAGTCCACCGATAATCTGAAGCTGTCGGAATGGCTGCATCAGCGCACGATCGAGGACCCGATCCGCACCGTGCTCGGCCCCTTCTCCTGGGATGAGCGCGGCCTGCCCAAGGACCGCACCTTCCTGATGGCGCAGTGGCAGGACGGCGAACTCCGGTTCGTCTACCCGACCAACGAGTTCGAAGGCGTGGCCGAACTCCAGTTCCCGAAGCCCCAGTGGTGATCGGCCACGGGGCGGGGCCGCTCTGGCGGTCCCGCCCATTCGCTGTCAAAGCAGGCAAACAGAGGCTGAAGGGAGGAGGCGCCGCATGCTCGAAGTGCGCGCACTGGCCAAGCATTTCGGCGGCATCAAGGCCGTGGACAACTGCTCGTTCACGGCCGAGGCCGGGAAGATCACCGCACTCATCGGCCCCAACGGCGCCGGCAAGACCACCGCCTTCAACTGCATCAGCCGCACCATGGCCCCGACCGCCGGCGAGATCCTCCTCGACGGCGAGCGCATAGACCACCTGAAGCCCCATCAGGTGACCCGCCGGGGCCTCTCGCGCACCTTCCAGATCACCCGCAACCTGGAGGATCTGACCGTCCTGGAAAACCTCGTCGTCCAGTCGAAGGTCCACGGCTGGCGCGCGCTCTTTGAGCCAGCGATCACGAAGGAGGAGCTGAAGAAGGCCGAGGAGATCCTCGCCTTCCTCAACATCACGCGGCTGGCATATGAGGAGACGCGCAACCTCTCCTACGGCCAAAAGAAGCTCATGGATTTCGGCGCGCTTCTGATGTCCGACCCCAAGATCATCCTGCTCGACGAGCCCGCCGGCGGCGTCAATCCAAGCCTTCTGGCCGAGATCGTCGAGCACATCCGGGCGCTCAACGGCCAAGGCCTCACCGTACTTATCGTCGAGCATAATATGGAACTCGTCATGAGCCTGTCCGACAAGGTGGTGGTGATGGCCCATGGCGAGATCATTGCCGAAGGCCCGCCCGCAATGGTCCAAACCGATCCCAAGGTGCTCGAAGCCTATCTCGGCGGCACGAACGTGGAGCCGGCCCATGCCTGAGCTGCTGGAAGTCAGAAATGCCGTCGCCGGCTACGGCTCCGGCCCCGCCATCCTCAACGGCGCCGACCTCGACGTCGCGCCAGGCGAGATCCAATGCATCATCGGCCCCAACGGCGCCGGCAAATCGACGCTGATGAAGGCAATCACCGGGCTTCTGCCCATCCGCTCGGGCGAGATCCGCCTCATGGGCGAGCGCATCGATAGGTTAAGGCCCGACCAGATCCTCAAGAAGGGCATCGCCTTCGTGCCGCAGGAGCGCGCGCTCTTTCCCAAGATGACCGTGCGCGAGAACCTGCGCATGGGCGGCTACACGATCCGCGACGAGGCAGAGCTGAAGCGGCATATCGATGATGTGCTCGACCGCTTCCCCATCCTGCGCGAGCGCGCCGGCCAGCACGCCGGCACTATGTCCGGCGGCCAGCAGCAGATGCTCGCCATGGCGCGAACGCTGATCGTGCGGCCGAAGATCGTCATGCTCGATGAACCCTCCCTGGGGCTTGCCCCCATGATCGTCCAGCAGATGTTCGACATCATGCGCCAGCTCCGCGATTCCGGCATGACCGTGCTGCTCGTCGAGCAGAACGCGGTGGTCGGCCTGAAGAACGCCGATCGCGGCACCGTGCTCGACCTCGGCCGCACACTCTTCAGCGGCCCGGCCGAGGACATCCTGAAGGACCCGCGCGTGCGCGAACTCTATCTCGGCAAGGCCGCCGCCTGAGGAGACCGAACACCCATGCTTTCATCCATCCTCCAGGTCCTGATCCTCGGCCTCGCGCTGGGCGGAGTCTATGCGCTGATGGCCTCCGGCCTCACCCTCATCTTCGGCGTCATGCGCATCGTCAACCTGGCGCATCCGATCATGATCATCGCCGGCGCCTTCGTCGCCTACTGGCTGTTCCGGCTCTATGGCCTCGACCCAATCCTGGCCATGCCGATCGCCGCCGCCGTCCTCTTCGTCATCGGTATCGTGCTCTACAAGCTCATCTTCGAGAAGGAGGCGGCGAACGCGAAATACTCGGAGATGACGGTACTGCTCACCTTCGCCGTGGCGCTGTGCGCCGACGGCCTGCTCGGCGCGCTCTTTTCCAACACCCAGCGCGTCACCACGCCGGCCTACGGGACGGATGCCTTCATCTTCGGCACCATCTTCATTCCCAAGGGCCAAGCCTATGCCGGCGCCATCTCGCTTCTGGTCATCGGCACCCTGCTCGCCTTCCTCAACTTCACCCGCTTCGGCGCGGCGATCCGCGCCACGACACAGAACCGCGCGGCCGCCCAACTCATGGGCGTCAATGTCGGCCGCGTCTCCCTCATCACCTTCGGCATCGGCATCGCGCTCGCGGGGGCTGCCGGCGCGCTGGTCAGCTTCATCTTCTCCTTCTTCCCAGCCAAGCACTGGGAGTGGATCGCCATCCTGATGTCGCTGGTGGTGCTGGGCGGCATGGGCAAGCTGATGGGCGCCATCCTCGGCGCCTTCCTGCTCTCCGTCATCGCCGCGTTCGTCGGCACCTATTTCGGCTCAACCTGGTCGACCATGACCTTTTTCCTCGCCCTCTTCGTGATCCTGCTGGTGAGACCGCAGGGGCTTCTGGGCGACAAGATCGAAGAGGCTTGAAGAATGGCAACGGAACTCGGCGTCAGCGACGTCCTCAAGGCGCGCAAGGATTATAACGCCGCCCTGGCCTCCGCCGGCCGGCGCGAGCGCGCCACTTGGTTCCCGCTCGCCCTCCTCATCCTGCTCACCCTCCTGCCAGCGCTGCAGATCACCGGCGGCCACAACTACACGCTCCACCTCATGCTCTACGCGATGATGTATGCGGCGATGGCCTCGAGCTGGAACATTCTCGGCGGCTACACGGGCTACATCTCGCTCGGCCACAACGTCTTCTTCTGCATCGGCGGCTATTTCTCCGGCATGATCCTGGCCTATTTCGGCGTCACCTCGCTTCTCACCGCGCCCTTCGCCGGCCTCGCGGCCGCCATCGTCGGCTTCGCCGTCGGCCTCATCACGCTCAAGATGCGCGGGCCGACCTTCATCATCTCCTCCATCGCGCTTCTCATGGTCGCGCGCATCCTGTTCGATCACTGGCAGTTCGTCGGCGGCTCCAACGGCGTGGCCCTGCCGCAGATGGACATCCCCGCCCAATGGGCCAAGCTGCCCTATTACTACGGCATGATGATCGTCTGCGCCCTCACCGTCTGGGCCTCCTACCGCATCAAGCATTCCAAATTCGGCCTCGGCCTGCGCGCCATCAGCCAAGACGAGGTGAAGGCGGAAAGTGCGGGCATCGACACCCGCTTCTACAAGGTTCTGGCCTTCGCCATCTCCGCCTTCTTCGTCGGCATGGCCGGCGCCATCTGGGGCGAGTACATCACCTATCTCCGCCCCAACATCTTCCTCATCATCCTGGTCGCCGCCAACATGGTGCTGATGTGCATCCTTGGCGGCAAGGGCACGGTGGCAGGTCCGATCGTCGGCGCCGTCGTGCTCATCGCCTTCAACGAGTTCTCCGTCACCTTCTTCGGCTCCAGCGAGATCAATCTTCTGATCACCGGCCTCGTCATGGTGCTGGCGCTCAAATTCTTCCCTGCCGGCATCGTCGGCACGCTGGCCAAGAAGGGCCGCCTCCCGCGCGTGCTCGACTGGGACTGAGGACCGATGGCCGACTTCACCCTCTATAACGCACCCCAATCAACCTGCAGCCAGCGCGTACGCTTCGTGCTCAACGCCAAGAACCTTCCCTTCAAAGAAATCAAGCTCGACCTCTTCGCCGGCGACCAGCTGAAGCCGGATTATCTCGCCATCAACCCCAACGGCGTAGTCCCCGCGCTGCTGCATGACGGCCACCCGGTCACCGACTCCGCCGTCATCACCGAATATCTGGACGAGCTCTATCCCGAGCCCGCCCCTTTCCGCCCCTCTTCCCTGTACGACATCGCCCGCATGCGCTCGCTGATGCGCTACATCGACGAGGTGCCGACGCCGGCGATCCGTGTCCCCTCCTACAACCTCGCCTTCCTGCCCCACTTCCAGGCGATGAGCGAGGAGGAGTTCCAGGCGCTGGCCGAATCGAAGCCCCTGCGCAAGGAATTCCTGCTCTCCATGGGCCGCACCGGCTTTCCGGAAAAGGAGATGAACGCCGCTCGCGACCGATTGAGCCGCGCTGTCGTCCGTATGGACGAGACGATTACCGCCTCCGGCGGTCCATGGCTGATGGGCGAGACCCTCACCCTCCCCGACGTCGCCCTCATGCCCGTGATCGTGCGCCTGGACGACATCAACCTCAACACGATGTGGCAGGGCCGGCCATCGATCCAGCGCTGGCTCGATGCAATCCGCGCCCACCCCGCCTTCCGCCCGACCTACTATCACGGCGCGCTGCTGACGGAGAAATATCCGCACCTGGCGAAGCTCAAAAGGGAGCGAGCATAGGCCGCGAAGCCGGTGAACGCATTTCGCCTTCCGTCGTGCACAATCCGTGCCTTCAACAGGCATAGACCTCGGGGCCCTATGCCTGCACGTCGACCACGGACACTGGCTGGCTCAATAAACAGATCCAAAGCGGGGATAAATTTCGACCCGATTTCCAGCCAACCTATTGATCCCCCACAACCTGCAAACTTTTCTCGCAGCAAAATTCGCCCCCCACCTCACGCCGCCCCTATCATAGCCCCATCGCTCTCGCGGGAACCGGATGCGCACCGGGTGTTCGGGAGGGCGGCGGCAGCCTCCCCCTTCAGGAACGGTACCTGGAGGCATGTGAGGGCCCGCGAACAGGCCGGAGTCCGGCAGACCCATCGCAAGATGGGCGATGCCGGATGCGGAAAAGCCGCGGGGTTCGGCAAAGGCGCTTCACTGCGTGTGTCCGTCCGGAGCCAGAAAGAGCCCTTAGACCGGTCGAATGTCGGGACAGCGGCCGGCGGGGCGCGTTGCCCGCGCCTTAAAATGAATAGAGTGGCTCGGACAACGCGCCCCGCTTCCCACGTTCTTTGACATGACCCGGCGGACCGCCGCGCGGGAACGGATAAGTATGGCTTGGCCTTCGTACCTGCCGAAACCATTTCCCAATGTGGATTCTGGAGAAGCGGTACCGATGGTTCTGCATCGGCGCGGCACCTTTTGGCCGCTTCGATTTGCCGACAAGACCACAGGCAACAACCAGGGCGACGCTACCCGCCGATGGAAAGCCTACTCCTCCACCTCCAGCCCCGTCTTCACCGGCTTATCCTCGCTGACAAGCTTATGCCCCGAGGCAAGCGCCACCGTCTCGATCAACGCCGCAAAATCCTTCTGCAGATACGCCTCCGGATCGTCCTGAAGCTGTGCTGCCCCGAAATGGCTCTGCAACGCCTCGCGCGTCGTCGCCGTCACCGGCATCGCCACCCCCATCTCGCGCCCGGCCTTCAGCCCGAGATCAAGATCCTTCCGCAGAAGCTCGGGCGTAAATGTCGTCGTCCAGTCGAGATTGACCAACGCCGGCGTCTTGTAGCGGGTGAAGATCGAACCCATCACCGAGTTGTTGATGAACTCCAGGAAGGCATGGCGCGGCACACCGGCCTTCTCCGCCATGATGGTGATCTCGGCAAGGTTCTGCGTGACGACACCGAGGAGCACGTTGTGTGCGATCTTGCAGATGCGTGCCAACTCTCCCTCGCCCACATAGGCGACCCCGTTACCGGCGATCGTCTCGAGATAGGGCCGCACGGTCTCGAAGACGTCCCGGTCGCCCGAGACCACTTGGCTCAGCTTGCCGGCCTTCACGCACTTCCCGTTGCCGGAGACCGGCGCCACCAGAAAGGCCGCACCCGCCCTTTCCACGCGCACACGGATTTCCTCCGACTGGTCGACCCCGATCGAAGAGCAGTCGACGAGGATGCGCGGCACAGGACTGGCCGCCCCGTCGATCACACCGTGCTCGCCGAAATAGACCTGTTCGAGATCGTCCCCCATCGAGACCATTGTGAAGAGGATATCCACGCCCGCAAGATCGGCAGGTCGGTCGACGAGCCGGGCGCCTTTTTCCGCAAGCGGCTCGGCCTTGGACTTCGTACGGTTCCAGACGTTGACGTCGTAGCCACGCTTCACCAGGCGCTCGGCCATCGGAAAGCCCATGCGGCCGAGGCCGATCCAGCCCAGCCTGTGTTTGTTTTCCTGCATCGTCATAGACCCTCCGTCAAAGTCTTCATGTCGGGGTTGTTTCTGCCTTCGCGCCGGTCAGATTTCCTGTGACCAGTCGCGGGTTTCGATGATTGTGCGCAAACGCGCGAGGAAGGCGGCCGAATAGGCGCCGTCGAAGGCGCGGTGGTCGAAAGACTGCGCCAGGATGCCGATGAGGCCGACGCCTATACGGTCACCGTCTTCGTCGGATACGACCACCGGCTTCTTGCGCACGCCATCCGTCGAAAGGATCGCTACCTGCGGGGCGTTGACGATGGGTGCGGTGAACATCGTGCCGAACGTGCCGGAATTGGAGATCGAATAGGTAGCCCCGGACAGATCGTCAGCGGTCAATTTGCCGGCCCGCGCCCGCGCCACCGCCTCGTTGATCGCACGCGCCAGCCCCACCAGCGTCAGGTCGTCCGCACCCCTCACCACCGGCACCACAAGCCCGTCATGGTCGAGGTCGACCGCAATGCCCAGGTGAACCCGACGGGCGACCAGCAGCCGCTCGCCGTCGAGCCGTGCATTCACCTGAGGATAATCGCGGATCGCAAGGCAGGTCGCCCGCGCGATAAAGGGCAGATAGGAGAGGCGAAAGTCCCAGCGCTCCGCATTCTCCTCATTGGCCTTGCGGCGCATCTTGTCGAGCCGCGTGAAATCCGCCTCCACCGCCTGCACCACATGCGGAACCGTGCGCCAGGCCTCCGACAGATGCTCGGCCGAGCGCTTGCGGATGCGATTGAGCGGAACGACGTCGACCTCCGGGCCGATCTCGGCTTGCCCCTGTGCAGGCCGCGGCTGTCGTGTCTCGACAGGCGCCGCCGGTGCACGCGCTCGTGCCGCCTCCACATCCGCCTTGACGACGCGACGCTTGCCCTGCCTCGCCGCCTCCTCAGCCATCGTCACCGCATCCAGCCCCGCCTCGGCAATCAGCCGACGGGCGAGCGGCGTGATCTTCACACCGTTTGCGGCCTCCGCCTTGCCGTAGTTACGCTCCGGCGTACGCACCTCGAAGAAAAGATCGAGCCCCCCGTGTCCGTTCATCCTCGGCACAGGCACCGGTGCGGGGGCGGGCGACCCGGCGGGCATGGTCTCCCCCGCGCGCGGGTTCGCCGTGGCGGCGGTCACGTCCCCTTTGCTCGCCGGCTCCGCCTTACCGGCGATGACCGCCACCACGGCGCCCACAGGCGCAGTGGCGCCCGCACCCACATGGATTTTCCTGAGGACACCGGCGCCGACAGCCTGCACCTCCATCGACACCTTGTCGGTCTCGATCTCGAACAGCACATCGCCTTCGGCGACCGCATCGCCCTCGGCCTTGAACCAGGTGCTGATGGTACCTTCGCTCACGGTCTCGCCGAGCTGCGGCATGACGACGTCCATCACTTCACCTCACCATTCCGCGGAGACATATTGCGTCTCCAGGAATTCCATCAGCCCCTCGTGCCCGCCCTCGCGGCCGAGCCCCGACTGCTTGACCCCGCCGAAGGGCGCGGCCGCATCGGAGACCAGCCCGCGATTGAGCCCGATCATCCCGAATTCGAGCCGTTCGGCGAGCCCAAGCCCGCGCTTCTGGTCGCGCGTGTAGATGTAGGCGACGAGCCCGTATTCGGTGTCGTTGGCCCTGCACACCACCTCGTCCTCGTCGGAAAAGCGTTGCAACGCTGCGACCGGACCGAAGATCTCGTCGCAGAGCAGCTTCGCCGTGTCGGGCACATCGACGAGCACCGTCGGCGGATAAAAGAAGCCCCTGCCCTCGTGCCGCCTGCCGCCGCAGAGCGCGCGGGCGCCCTTCTCCAGCGCATCCTCCACGAACCCCGCCACCTTGTCGCGCGTCTCGGCATTGACCAGCGAACCGACCTGCACCCCCTCTGCAAGCCCGTGCCCCATCCTCATGGCGCCCATCCTGATCGCAAGCTTTTCCGCAAAGGCGTCATGCACGTTGTCATGGATATAGAAGCGGTTCGCCGCCGTGCAGGCCTCGCCGATGTTGCGCATCTTGGCGAGGATCGCGCCTTCCACCGCCGCGTCAATGTCTGCATCGGCACAGACGATGAAGGGCGCGTTGCCACCCAGCTCCATCGCCGGCTTGACGACATTGTCGGCAGCACTCTTGAGCAGCGTGCGGCCGACCGCCGTCGAGCCGGTGAACGAGACGACGCGAACGCGCGGATCGTGCAGCATGGCGTCCGCCACCTTGCCGGAGGCGCGCGAGGGCAGCGCGTTGACGACACCAGCCGGCACCCCCGCCTCCTCCAGCACCTCCATCAGCGCAAGCATGGTGAGCGGCGTCTCCGAGGCAGGCTTGATGACCACGGTGCAGCCCGCCGCCAGCGCCGGCCCGATCTTGCGGGTGCCCATGGCGGCGGGAAAATTCCACGGAGTGATGAGAAGGGCGACGCCTGCCGGCTTGTGATGCGCCAAAATGCGCGCTCCGGATGCCGGCGAATGCATCACCTGTCCGATATTCCGCACGGCTTCCTCCGCGTACCAGCGGAAGAACTCAGCCGCATAGGCCATCTCGCCCTGGGAATCGGCAAGCGACTTGCCGTTCTCCAGCGTCATCAGCCGGGCGAAGCGGTCCTTCTCACGGGTCAGGATGTCGAAGGCGCAGCGCAGGATCTCGGCCCGCTCGCGCGGCTTCGTCGCCGCCCAGCCGGCAAAGGCGGCTTGAGCTGCGTCGACCGCGGCTATCGCATCCTCCACCGTGCCGTTGGCGACATCGGCAATCTTCTCTTCCGTCGCCGGATCGTAGACGGGAAAAGTACCGCCATCCGACGCATCGCGCCACCTGCCGGCGATATAAAGCTCCGTCGCGAGCCTGGAGGGGATTTCATGTTTCATCGCGAACCTCCTCCGTCCTCACGCCATCGCCCGGCGGACACGCTCGGCAATGCGCTCGGGCGTCGGCAGGACAATGTCTTCCAGATTGTCGGCCGCCGGCAGCGGGATGTGCGGCGTGGTGATCCGCACCACCGGCCCGTCGAGATCGTAGAAGGCCTCGTCGGCCACGATGGAGGCAATTTCCGCGCCCCAGCCGCACAAGCGTGGGTTCTCCTCCACGGTGAAGAGCCGCCCCGTCTTGGCCACCGAAGCGAGAATGGTCTGCGTGTCGAGCGGCACGAGCGAGCGCACGTCGATCACCTCGGCATCGATGCCGTGCTCGGTCTTCAGCTTCTTCGCGGCCTGAAGCGCGCGCGGCACCATCAACGCCAGCGCCATGATGGTAGCATCCCGGCCCTCGCGCACTACCTTCGCCGTCCCGAGCCGGTCGAGGATCTCCCCGTCCGGCACCTCGCCCTTTGAGCCATAGAGCGACTTGTGCTCGAAGAAGATCACCGGATCAGGATCGCGCACCGCCGCCGCCAGGAGCCCGATCACGTCGACCGGCGTGGACGGCGCCACCACCTTCAGCCCCGGGATCATCATCGCCCAATTCTCGACCGACTGCGAGTGCTGCGCACCGAAGCGCGAGCCCGCGCCATTGCCCGTCCTGACCACCAGCGGACATCGGAGCTGCCCGTTCGACATGTAGCGCGACTTCGGAAACTCGTTGGCGATGTAATCGAAGCAGACGGCCAGGAAGTCGGAGAACATGATCTCCGCAATGGGCTTGAGCCCCGTCATCGCCGCCCCCATGGCGGCGCCCAGGATAGCCTGCTCGGAAATGGGCGTGTCGCGCACGCGCTTCGGCCCGAACTTCTCGTAAAGCCCCACCGTCGCCTTGAACACCCCGCCGGCCTTGGCCACGTCCTCGCCGAGGAACACGACGTTCTCGTCTCGCTCCAGCTCCTGCGCGATGCCGCGGGCCACCGCCTCGCGATAGGTCAGTTCCGCCATGCCCAGCCCCCGTCGGCATATACATCGGTCGCAAGGATCTCATCGGGCGGCTGGGGTGCGGCCTTGCATGCCTCCGTCGCCGCGTCGACCTTCGCCTTGATCTCCTTCTCGATCGCGGCGATCTGCTTCTCCGAGACGCCGAACTCGGCAAGCCGCGCGCGGTAGATCTTGACGGGATCGTGCTCCAGCCACTTCTCCAACTCCCCTTCCGGCCGGTATTTGCCGGGGTCGGCACGCGAATGGCCGGAGTGGCGATAGGTCTTGCACTCGATCAGCGACGGCCCCTCCCCCGCCCGCGCCCTGGCGAAGGCTGCCTGCGCGGCGCGATAAACCGCGTCGGCGTCGTTCCCGTCGACGATGATGCTTTCCAGCCCGTAGGCCGACGCCCGGTCGGCCGCCGGATGCTCCACCGCCGTCACCTCGCCGATCGGCGTATATTCCATGTAGAGGTTGTTCTCGCAGCAAAAGACCACCGGCAGCTTCCACACGGCGGCGAAGTTCAGCGCCTCATGAAAGGCGCCGATATTGGTCGTGCCGTCACCGAAGAAGCAGACCGACACGTCGTCGTGGCCGAGGTACTGTGCCCGCCACGCCGAGCCGCAGGCGATCGGCAGATGCGCGCCGATGATGGCGTAGGAGCCCATTACCCCGTGGTCGACGGAGGTCAGATGCATCGACCCGCCCTTGCCACGCATCAGCCCGTTGTCGCGCTGCATGAGCTCGCCCAGCACCGCTTCCATCGGCACTCCCCGCGCCAGTGTATGCGCGTGCCCCCGATAGGTGCAGAAGGACTTGTCCCCGTCCTTCATGGCCACCGCGAACCCCGCCGCGATCGCCTCCTGTCCCAGCGACAGATGGCTCGTGCCCTTGACGAGATTCTGCAGGAACAAGTCATAGGCCCGCTTCTCGAAGTCGCGGATCTCCACCTGGCGCCGGTAGAGATCGAGCCGCGTCTCGGAGCCGATATCATCGTTGACGCGGGCGGCCGCGCCGGGCTTCTGGCGCACATTCATCGAGCGCTCTCCTCGTTCTTCAAAGCAGGCGGTCCGGCTTTAATAGCGGTTGGCGATGGGCAGTTCCTCAGCCGGGAAGCGGGAGATCACCTCGCAGCCCGTGTCGGTCACCACCACCTCCTCCTCGATACGGGCGGCCGAATAGCCGTCGGACGCTGGACAATAGGTTTCCAGCGCGAAGACCATGCCGGTCTTGATCTCCATCGGATTGTCGAGCGAGACCAGGCGGGAGATGATCGGCCGCTCGTGCAGCGCCAGACCCAGCCCGTGGCCGAACTGCAGCCCGAAGGCCGCCAACTCGGAGGGGAAGCCGAATTCCTCCGCCTTCGGCCACACGCTTGCGACCTTGTCGGTCGAAACACCCGGCCGGATGAGCTCGATAGCCGCATCCAGCCACTCGCGGCACTTCACATAAGCGTCGGTCTGCACCGGCGTTGCGCGGCCGACATTGAAGGTGCGGTAGTAGCAGGTGCGGTAGCCCTGATAGGATTGCAGGATATCGAAGAAGGCCTGGTCGCCGGGGCGGATCAACCGGTCGGTGAAGTTGTGCGGATGCGGATTACAACGCTCGCCGGCAATCGCGTTGATGGCCTCTACGTCGTCCGAGCCCATCTCGTAGAGCATCTTGTTCGCCTTGGCGACGATGTCGTTCTCGCGCACGCCGGGCTTCAGCTCCTCCCAGATCATATGGTAGACCCCGTCCACCATCGCAGCAGCCTGATTGAGCAACACGATCTCATCGATGTTCTTGATCTCGCGCGCATCCAGCATGATCTGCTGGCCGTCGACGACGTCGAGCCCCGCCCGCTGAAGCTCGAAGAGCATCGCCGTCTCGGCAAGGTCCACGCCGACAGGCATGTCCGCCACGCCCGCCTGGCGCAGGAGGTCGGCGATCTCCTCCGCATGGGCCTTCATCAGCCCGACCGCCGGCGGTACTGTACCGCGCATGCCGAGCATACCGGCGCGGAAATGGCTTTCCGGCATCCAGTCGCAGTAGAGGCGGTGGTGCACTGCCGCCGAGCCAAAGTCCCACAGCACCGGCTCATTATCGCCGGCAAGCAGCGCGAAACGGCACAGCTTGTCGCGCTCCCACTCACCAATCTTGGTGGAGGTGACGTAGCGAATGTTGTTGACGTCGAAGAGAAGCAGCGCACCGCACTTCGAGTTCTTCAATGCCTGGCGTGCCCGGGCCAGGCGATAGGCATGCATGCGGCGGTGGTCGACACGCACCTCGAAATCGACGCTCATATGGCCGGGCGCGGGGATCGCCCGGTCCCAGCGCCAGTTCGGCGCCAGCGCCTGTCGCAGCGCCGTATCCGCGTCGATCTCGCGCGGCTGCAGGATAGGTTCGTTCATCGCCTCGTCCTCCCGGTTGCGGCGTTCGTTGGGGCATGGCCGCCATCAATGCTGCTCGCCGCCAAGTTTTCCTCAGCCAACATGGCTGGTGCAATCGTTTGCACATAAACATCATCGATGCGCAGTGTCAATCGCAAGATCGGCCTTGAGAATAATGTTCACCTTCCAGCCGTCGAGAGGCCGCCGCTTCCAGATCCGGCTCAACCGAAGCACATCCCGCTTCATGTATTTGAAAACGTTTGCACGAGACGATATTCTGACCATGGTTGTTTGATTCCGGAGCCGTACCAGCCACCATGCAGAAGACGTCCATCAAGAAACGAGTGACGCTTAAGGACGTCGCCAACGCCGTGGGGGTCCATGTCTCGACGGTTTCACGCGCGCTGGATCCGCGCACGCGGCATCTCATCACGCCGGAGGTGGCCGAGCAGATACTGAAAGCCAGCGAGCGGCTCGACTACCGCCAGAACGCGGCCGCCTATTCTCTCAAGACCAACCGCACGAGGACGATCGGCGTCGTCGTGCCCGACATCACCAACCCGGTGTTTCCGCCGATCATCCGCGGAGTGGAGGACGCCTTGGCGAGCCGCGGCTATGTCGCCATCCTTGGCAACACCGATGGCGACATGCGCCGCGAGACCGGCCTTGTCGAGACCTTCCGCTCGCGCGGCGTCGACGGGCTGATCCTGGCAAGCGTGGAGCGCGAGGACGCCGCGGTCTCGAAGCTCGCTGCCGAGGGGTTGCCGGTAATCACCGTCAACCGCCGCGTAGACGACAGCACCGTGGCCTCCGTCGTCAACGATGAGGCGGAAGGCATCCGGCGAGTGCTCACCCATCTCGTCTCGCTCGGCCACAGGCGCGTGGCCAACATCGCTGGCCCGCAGTCGCTGTCGACGGGCGCGGCACGCTACGCCGGCTTCGAAAAATACCGTGGCCCGATGGGGCTCGTCGACGATCGTGACCTCGTCGTCTTCGCCAATGCCTTCAACGAAGCGGAAGGCGAGCGTTGCGTTGAGGAGCTTTTGGCATGCGGCGCTGAGTTCACGGCCATCGTCTGCTCGAATGACCGCTTGGCCGTCGGCGCCATCGCCGCGCTTTCCCGCCACGGCTTGCGCTGCCCGGAGGACGTGTCAGTGACTGGCTACAACGACATGCCGATGGTGGAGCGCATGCAGCCGCCCCTCACCACCATTCGCATTCAATCCAACAAGGTCGGCTTTGAAGCGGGGCAACTATTAGTCAAAATGATCGAGCGCCCGCCGGGCGAGTATGAGGCAGAACATATCGTGCTTCCCATCGAACTGATCGTCCGCGGCTCAACCCGCGCCATACGTCCCCCGAATGGCCGTGGTCGGGAGACCGGCTGAGGCGGCCCGCACCTCTCCTTACACTCGACAACAGGCAAGGGATTCGCTCATGGCCGCTTCGGAGAACCGCTTGGTTGAAGTCGCCGGCCATTGGCTGCCGCGCATGGAAGTGGCCGGCATCCCGTCGACGACGGCGAAATCGGTGATGGAGGCTGCCGGCACGTGGGAGAACTGGTGCCGCGCATGGACCGCGGAAGGAAATCGTCATCAGGCCGCTGGAGAAGAGGCCCTGTCCCTCGGCCGTCACGTGACGGCAGGCGAGGCCTTTGCTCGCGCAAGCTTGTTCTATCACTTCGCACAATTCATGTTCTTCGACGACATTGCGCAGAAAAGCGCGGCAGCCCACGCAAAGCGCGAAGCCTATGCGCGGGCGTTGCCGATGCTCGATCCGCCGGGCGAGCTTCTGTCGATCTCCTTCGAAGGCGGCGTCATCCGGGCGGCGCTTCGCAAGCCGGCGCACGGCGCCACGAGCCACCCTCTCGTGATCCTCATCCCCGGTTCCGACTCCACGAAGGAGGAGTTTCCCGCACTCGAAGCGCATTTCCTGAAACGCGGCCTTGCCACGCTATCGGTCGACGGGCCGGGTCAGGGCGAAGGCCGCAGCCTCGGTCCGCTCAGGACGGATATTGGCCCCGCGCTGGCTGCTATTGTTGAGCACGTCAGCGCCGTACCGGGAATTGCCGGCGGCATTGCGCTCGTGGGCATGGCCTTCGGCGGCCACCTGGCGCTGAGAGCCGCCCGCGCCGTACCCGGCCTGAAGGCCGTGGTCTCCATCAACGGCTTTCATTACCTCGCGGCGATGTGGCCAGGTTTTCCGCCTGTCTATCGCGACAACATGACCTACGCGCTTGGCGCCGCCGATCTGGAAGAGGCAGCGGAGCGGGCGCGTGCCTTCACCCTGGCGCGCGCCCTTCCAGCGCCCTGTCCGACACTCATCATCCACGGCGGCAAGGACCGCATCTTTCCGCCGGAGGAAGCCGAGCGCTGCGCTGCTTGGGCGGGCGACGCCGACCTCATGATCTACCCGGACGGCAATCACGTCTGCAACAACATCGCCTGGGCCTATCGCCCCATGGCCGCCGACTTTGTTGCAGAAAAGCTGATCTAGCAGGCCAGTCTCATCGCCGTCCTATCAGCCTTGGGCAGCGCGGAATTCAGTGAGGATTCGTGCGCCGGAGGCGGCAAGCTCGTCCGCACGGCGGTCGATGTCGCCCGCAAGCAGCCGTCCTGCCCGTTTGCGGACAACGCCGTCCACAATGACCGTGTCGACATTGGCGGTGCCGGCTTGCAACACGACGGAGGCGATAGGGTCGTTGACGGGATGAAGTCCATGAGCGCGTGCGTTGAGCAGCACGATATCCGCCGCCTTGCCCGGTACGAGCGAGCCGACACGGTGGTCCATGCCGGCCATGCGCGCGCCGTCGATCGTCGCCCAACGCAGTGCCTCGACGGTGGGCACGGTGATCGCCTCCGGTCCGCTCCCCGTTTCCGCGATAGCATCAAGACTGTCGAGCAGGCGCTGGCACTGCAGCGTCATGCGCGCCACGGTGAACATGTCGCTCGATATCGCCGACTCGATGTCGGAGCCGATCGAGACCGGCGCGCCGAGCGCCCGCAGCCGGCCCGTGAGCGGCCTGCCGAACCCCATCTGCATCTCCACCTCCGCCGTCACCGTGAAGGAGACGCCGCTGGAGACGAGCAGGGACAGTTGCTCGTCGGTGAGGATGTTGGCATGCACAACGTTGATGCGCGGCCCCAGCAGCCCTTCCGCGGCCAGCCGCTCAAAGCCGTCGGGGACCATGAAGCTCCCGCTCACATGCATGCTGGCGACGAGGCCCAGTTCGCGCGCGAGGCGGAAATCAGCCAGGCACACCTCGTGCACCGACATGCCGGGGCCAAGGATGGCAAGCCCGAGCGTCACCAGCGCATCGTCGCTCTCAAGCCGCTCGCGGCGCACCCGCTCGACCTCCGCGCGCGGCAGCGGAATCTCGCTGAAATGCTTCTGCCCTGTCTTGGGGTCAGGCTTGGGCGAACCGTGCAGGAACAGCGCCCGGATGCCGCTCTCCTGAAGCGCATCGATGGCAGCATCCGTGTGCTCCGGCGTCGGGTTGTTGTGGCACCAGTCGACCAACGTCGTGGTGCCCGCGTTCAGCTGAGCGTAGGCGCCCATCAGATTGGATATGTAGATGTCTTCCGGCCGGAAATGCATTGCGAGCCCCGCATGCATTGCCCGCAGGTATTCCTTGATCGTCCAGTCGGCGGCAATCCCCCGCAGGCCGGTCTGCCAGGTGTGCATGTGCGCGTTGACGAAGCCCGGAATCACGATCATGCCCGCAGCATCAATCACCTCGCCCACCTCCTCCACCTCCAGCCTCGGCCCGAGGGCGGCGATGCGGCCGCGCTCCACCAGCAGGTCGCCGGGTGCGAGGATCGTCCCCTTCCCGTCCATAGTGACGACGGTGCCGCCCTTGATGAGAATGCGGGACATGGATCGGCCTCCGGAAGATTTACAGAAGGAACAGGGTGATGGCGGGGAAGGCCATTAGGATGAGCGTGATGGTCGCCATGACAATCACGAAGGGAAAGGCGCCCGTGAAGATATCGCGAAGGGAGGCGAAGCCGGGCGGCAGCGTGCCCTTCACCACGAAGACGGACAGCCCGAAGGGCGGCGTTAGGAGCCCGATCTCCACGCCGATCACGGTAACCACGCCGAACCAGATCGGATCGCCGCCGAAGGCGGCCACCACCGGCAGCACGATCGGCAGGATGATCAGCATGATGGAGACCGAATCCAGGATCATGCCAAGCAGGATCAGGATGACGAGATAGACGACGAGAAAGCCCATGAAGCCAAGATCGAGGGCGGCAAATGCGGCGGTCATCTGCATGGGGATCGTGGAGAGCGTCAGCATGCGGCCGTAGAGATTGGCGGCGATGATCAGGAACAGGATACCGGCGGCGATATAGCCCGTTTCCAACACCACCCGGCCGATCTCCTTCAGCCCGAGTTTGCGACGGGCAAAGCCGACGATGAAGGCGCCGAGGGCACCCACGGCTCCCGCCTCGGTCGCGGTGAAGACGCCGGCATAGATCCCGCCCATCACCACAGCGACGATGGCGATGACAGGCGCCAGCCGCTGCGCCATCTGCGCCGCCGGCATGCCCTCCTCCGCAACCGGCTTGGGTGTGCCGACAAAGGCCGGAAACCACGTGGCCAGCACCACATTGAGCGCCGCAAAGGCCGAAGCAAGAAGAAGCCCCGGCACGATCGCCGCGATGAACAGCTTACCCACCGAGGCCTCCGCCAGGAGACCGTAGATGATGAGAAGCAGGCTTGGCGGGATCAGCATCCCCAGCACCGAGCTCCCCGTCACCACGCCGACCGCGAAGCGGGGCGTATACCCGCTCTCGATCATCGGCGGCACAGCGATGCGGCTGAAGACGGCTGCGGAGGCGATCGAGCTGCCGGTGATCGAGGCGAAGATGGCATTGGCGGCAACGGTGGCCATGCCGAGGCCGCCGCGCACGCGGCGCAGGAGATGAACGGCAACCTGAAAGGCATCGCGGCCGACATCGGCCCTGTCGAGCACCAGCCCCATCAGCACGAAGAGCGGCACCACGCCGAACTCGTAGGAGCGGATCGCGCCGCCCGCGGCAATCCCCAATGCGTTCTGCGCAATGGCCGGATTGTGCCGCACCAGCCACAGGCCGAGAAAGGAAAGTGCCAGAAGTGCGAAAGCAATCGGCATGCCGATCGTGACCGCCACCAGGAGACCAGCAAGCGAGATGATGCCAACCCACACCGGCGACAGGGTGAGGGCGAAGTTCAGGACAAGAAAGACAGCGATAGCACCGACAAAGATCACAATCGGCAGGAGATCGCGGGACAGCGCCGGTTCCCCAGGCGCTGGCCGCCGCAGGGCGCGCACAAGGTCGAAGCCGGAAAGGAGGGCCCTCCGCGCGGCCTCGACGAATGCCACCGCGCAGCCGGTCACCACAGCGAGCTTGAACGGCCAGACCGTGATCTGATAGGCGCCGACGGCGCCGGTGAACTCGCCTGAATGATAAGACTTCACGAGGTCGTGCCACAGCCACAAGAGGGCCGCTGCCAGGATCGCAGCCGCCGCGGCGTAGAAAACCAACTCCATCGTGCGCGCCAGATGCGGCCGCTTCTCGTGCCAGGCACCGATCAGGAAATCGGCCCGCACCAGCCGCCCGCCGCCGATGGTGCTGCCAAGCTGGAGGAAGACGCAGGCCACGATGGTGAGCGCCACGATATCGCTCACGCCGTTGATCGGTCTGGAGAAGAAAAAGCGCAGGCCAATATCGGCGACGATCAGGAGCATCAGCCCGACCAGCGCAGAAGAAGCGATGGCCGAAAGCGCCAAGGGAACCGCCTGATAGACGCGCCCAAAAACGGTGGGGGTGCCGGCACTTCCTGTGGCGATGTGTTCGGCCATACGTTTTGGTTCGCTTGATACAGGGATTGCGGTCCGGGCGGGCGCGGCCGGCCCGCCTGAGCTTCGGCAGCGCTGCTAAATATTCGCGTCCCAGTCGCGCAGCGGCTTGCCGCCCTTGGCGCGGATGGCGGCCATGAACTCCTTCATGATCTCGCGCGCCGGGATGCCTTCGGCCTCACCGGCCTCCACCCAGTTGCGGCCGAGATCGGGCATCATATTGACCCATTCCAGCCGCTGCTCCTGCGACATCTCGGCAATCGTGGCGCCCTCCTCCTTCATCGCCTGGATAGCGCTCGCCTGGCGCTCCTCAATGAGCCGGGCGTTCTCGTTGGAATATTCCATGCCGAGTTCGGTCAACACCTCCTGCACGTCCTCCGGCAGCGTGTCCCAGGTGGCACGGCTCACACCGAACCCGCCGAAGGTGAGCGGACCGGTGTCGACCAGCGTTACAAAAGGCGCAACCTCGTGGATCTTCAGCGGATAGGCGCCGGTGGCGATCAGGATGGAGCCATCGCCGACGCCGGTCTGCAGCTGCGAATACTGCGCCGGCAGACCGGTGGAGACCAGCGTGGCGCCGGTCGGCTCGATCCAGGGCGCACATACCGGCACGCCCAGGATCTTCAGGCCCTTGAGATCGGAAAGCTGCTCGATCGGCTTCTTCGTGAAGAGGTGATAGCCGTCCGACACGCAGGCGCCCAGAAAGACGATGCCGTTCGCCTCCCACTCGGCCTTCATGGCCGCGTTGGTGACGTTCAGCTCGTTCATCACGTCCACCGCCTGCTGCACCCCGCTGGTGGCAAACGGCGTGGAGTACATGATGTTCTGCAGCGGCAGCGCAGAAGGCTCCCACAGCGCGCCGATCCAGCCCATGTCGGTCAGCTGCTGGCTGACCGCTTCCAGCGTGTCCTCGAAACCGTAGAGAGAGCCGCCGAAAGCCTCCGTCCAGTTGATCCGGTAGCTGCTGCTTCGCTGCACAAGCATTTCGTTGGAGCGCTCCACGATCACTGTCTTGAGCGGCCCCACCCATGGGATGGCGAGAGGGTGGCTGGAGGAGATCGTAAGGTTGACCGTCTCCTGCCCGAAAGCCGCGCGTGTCGGCAACGCGGCGGCTGCGGCGGTGATCAGAATGGTGCGTCTGGAAATCAGCATTGGTTCTCCTCCCTTGCTGCTGCGGCGCAACGGTTCCCCTTCCGGTCGAGCGAGCGCTCCCCAAAGCCTTCTACCGCACGAATTGGCTAGATGCAATCGTTTGCACTTGTTTGCGCAATGCAGCCCGTATCAAGAAAGGCCACGGCGGGACGGCAGCGGCGCACATTGCGCCGCAACATTTCCCTTGAATATACCATCTGGACGGTATATGTACCGTCTGGACGGTTAAGTAAGAACTCAGCGTTGAATTGACCTCCCAAGTCTTTGCAACCCGGGAATGCGGCATATGATGACAGTCCGCATTCCCGGGCTTTGCGAGGCACACGCGGAAAAAGCCGTCACATATAGAGCCACGCAAGCAGGCGCCGCAGAGGGCACACGGAAATGACGAGCGAAACGACGACGGCGCGGATTGACAGGCGCACCTCCAATTCCCGCGATGAGATCCTGGATGCCGCCCAGCGCATCGTGCAGCGCGACGGCGCCGGCCGTCTGACGATCGACGGCGTTGCGCGCGAGGCGGGCCTGAGCAAGGGTGGCGTGCTCTACAATTTCCCCAACAAGGAAAGCCTGCTCAAGGGCATGCTCGACCGCATGATGCAGAACACCATGCCGATGCTCGATGCCTTTCGCGAAGAGTTTGCCGGTGGTCCCAA
Source organism: Chelativorans salis (assembly GCF_025336525.1). GTDB lineage: Bacteria > Pseudomonadota > Alphaproteobacteria > Rhizobiales > Rhizobiaceae > Chelativorans > Chelativorans salis. Next base: position 204,112 of record NZ_JAOCZP010000008.1, on the reverse strand, counting down.
TCCCACGCTGAGAGCCATCATCAAGACAAGCGCAAACAAAGAGTGCCTCGATCCGGCCCTCAGCAGGGCCATCCTGGCCGTGGCAGCGGAAGACCCCGAGATGCTCGCTCCGCTGCGCGCAGAACTCGCAAGGCGCTGGGAGCAGGTTCAACAGGAGTGCGAGGACCGCGACATGGCTGCCCTTTTGTGGGCCGCAGCCGACGGTCTCATGTTTCATGCCCTCATGGATATCGGCGTTTTCCCGCCTGAAAAGCGAGCCGAGCTCCTCGAAAAACTCGACAATCTGGCCACAACTACCTGCAAATAGGATAGGTCCATGTCCGCACTTCATCGCTCCGGCGCTCTAGCGCTGGCCGCCCTCCTGCTTGCCGCTTGTTCGGAAAGCGAGGCCAACAAAGCCGAGGAACCGCAGGTCCAGACGGTGGTCATCGAGCCGGTCTCGGAGTTCGCCGCCATCGGCACCCGCAATTTCGTTGGCCGGCTGGCGCCGGTCAGCACGGTGGATGTATCCTTCCGCGTCGGCGGGGAGTTGATCGACCTGCCGGTCAGCGAAGGGACGAAAGTCGAGAAGGGCGGTCTTCTGGCCGCGCTCGATCCGACCGACTATGAGCTTGCCCTGCGTCAGGCGCAGCTCTCGGCCGAGCTCGCCAAGGCCGATTTCGAGCGCAAGGAAAAGCTCCTGGCAAGCAAGTCCATTTCGCGCTCCGCCTACGATCAGTCGAAGACCGACTATGAACTGCAGGAAGTGGCGGTCGAGAATGCGCAGCGCGACCTTTCCGAGGCCACCATCGGGGCGCCCTTCGATGCGCTGATCACCCGCCGCCTGACCGACGCCTACACCAACGTGCAGGCCGGACAGCAAATCCTGCGCATTCAGGATATCAGCGAGTTCCGCGTGAAGATCTCCGTGCCGGAGGACATCCTGCGGCTGGTCGGCGACCCCAAGATGATCCAGGCCGAGGCGATCATCCCGGGGACGGACAAGCGCTATCCGCTCGAATATCGCGAGCACAACACTGAGGCCGACACTGTCGCTCAGACCTATGAGGTGACCTTCGGCATGGCGCCGCCGAGCGATGTCAATCTCCTGCCCGGCATGACCGTCTCCGTGGCTGTCAAGAGCGTGGCGCCGCAACCGCGGGAGGCTTACTCCGTGCCGATTGCGGCGGTCGATACCAGCGCTGAGGGCGGTTTCCGTGTCTGGATCTACGACGCAGAGAGCGGCTCGGTCAGCCCGCGCAAGGTCGAGATCGGCACGCTCACCGGCGAGCGCGTTCCGGTGTTATCGGGCCTCCATCTCGGCGAGCAGATCGTGGCAGCCGGCGGACAGCTTCTGCGCGAAGGCATGAACGTGCACCCGATGGGCGCGCTCTGACGGCTGCCCGGCACCCATCCAACCTTCTCCATATCATTAAAGATTTTACGCCATGAACATTGCGCGTCTCGCCATCGCACGTCCGATCTATACCTGGCTCGTCGTCCTCTTCTGCCTTTTCGGCGGGCTCTGGGGCCTAAGCAGCGTCGGCCGTCTGGAAGATCCTGCCTTCACCATCAAGCAGGCAATCGTCGTCACGCCCTATCCCGGCGCGACGGCGGAGGAGGTGGAACAGGAGGTTACCGAGGTTCTGGAATCGGCTGTCCAGCAGATGCCGCAGCTCGATACCGTCATCTCGAAGTCGACGCCCGGCATGTCGCAGCTCGAGGTGGAGCTCAAGTCGACCTATGACGGCTCGGAAATCCCGCAGATATGGGACGAACTGCGCCGCAAGATCAACGATGCCCAGTCCTCGATGCCGGACGGCGCCGGCCCCTCGACCGTCAATGATGATTTCGGCGATGTCTTCGGCCTTTTCTATGCCGTCACCGCGCCAGGCTTTTCCGACGCCGACAAGCGCGACATCGCCACCTTCTTGCGTCGCGAGTTGCTCACCGTGCCAAATGTGGCGAAGGTCACGACAGCGGGCAAGCCGACCGAAACCGTCTATATCGAGATTTCCAACGAGCGCCTGGCCCGTTTCGGCATCCCCGTCTCGCAGGTGCTTTCCACCATCCAGAGCGAGAACGCGGTGGAGAACGCTGGTGCCGTGCGGATCGGCGACCGTCACGTGCGCATTTCCATGCAGCCCTCCTTCAATTCGGTGGCGGCCATCGAGGCGCTCAGGATCGGCCGGCCTGGCACCACCGAACAGATCAGCCTGCTCGACGTGGCCAAGGTGGTGCGCGCGCCCACGGAGGTGCCGGACGAAGTGATCCGCTTCAATGGCGAGAAGGCATTTACGCTTGCCGTCGCCGGTGTCTCGACCGCCAACATCGTCGAGGTCGGCCAGGCCGTGGATGCCAAGCTCGCCGAACTTTCCTCGCGCATTCCGCTCGGCGTCGAGATCAACCCCATCTACCAGCAGCATGTGGTGGTGGACCTGGCGATCGACAACTTCATGGCCAACCTCGCCATGTCGGTCGCCATCGTCATCGGCGTCCTGTGTATCTTCATGGGTTGGCGCGTCGGCATCGTGGTTGGTGTCACACTGCTTCTGACGGTGCTGGGCACAGTGTTCTTCATGGCCGTCTTCGGCATCGAGATGGAGCGCATTTCGCTCGGCGCCCTGATCATCGCCATGGGCATGCTGGTCGACAACGCCATCGTGATTGCCGAAGGCATGCTCATCAACATGCAGAAGGGCATGAATGCCGAATCCGCGGCCGACGATGCGGCCCGGCGCACGCAGATCCCGCTGCTGGGCGCCACCGTCATCGGCATCATGGCCTTTGCCGGCATCGGCCTATCGCCGGACGCGACGGGCGAGTTCCTCTTCTCGCTCTTTGCAGTCATCGGCATATCGCTCCTGTTGAGCTGGGTTCTGGCCATCACGGTTACGCCGCTCTTCGGCCATTACCTCTTGAGAACCGGTACGGATACGGCCGAGGACGATCCTTATCGCGGGCCGATCTATGGCGCCTACCGCGCATTCCTGCGTGGCGCGCTGCGCGTACGCGGACTTACCGTCATTGCGCTCATCCTTCTGACCGGTGCCTCCTTCTACGGCTTCGGCCTGGTGAAGCAGCAGTTCTTCCCCGATTCCAACACGCCGCTCTTCTACGTCAATTACGTGCTGCCCCAGGGCTCCGACATCCGCGCCACGGCGCGCGACATGGCCGAGATCGAAAAGATCATCATGGAAAAGCCCGGCGTGACGGCGATCTCCAGCTTCACCGGCCAGGGCGCCAGCCGCTTCATGCTCACCTATGCGCCCGAGCAACCCAATACGGCCTATGGTCAGTTCATCGTCGAAATGGAGAACCGCGACCAGATCGACGCGCTGACCGCCGAGCTGCGCGAGGAGCTGGGGCGGAAATATTCGCAAGCCGAAATCCGCACCGAGCGGCTGGTCTTCGGTCCGGGCGGTGGCGCCAAGGTGGAGGCCCGCTTCTCCGGCAATGACCCGGCCGTGCTGCGCCGCCTCGCCAATGAGGCGATCGACATCATGCAGCAAAGCGGCTCGCTCACGGACATCCGTCACAACTGGCGCCAGCGCGAGCTCGTCATTGCACCGGAGATCAACGAGGAACGCGCCCGCCTATCCGGTATCAGCCGGACCGACGTGGCCAAGACGCTCGCCTTCGCCACCGCTGGTGTCCAGGCCGGAACCTATCGCGAAGGCGACCGGGCGATCCCCATCGTGGCGCGCCCGCCGGCTGAGGAGCGGCTCGATGTCAGCCGCCTGCAGGATCGTCTTGTGTGGAGCTCAGGCGAAAGCGCCTATGTGCCGATCACCCAGATCGTCAGCAGCTTCGACACAAAGCCGCAGGAGGTGCTCATCCGCCGCCGCGACCGCGAGCGGACGCTCACTGTGCAGGCCGAGCCGATAAACGGCCTGACGCCGACCGATGCGCTCAACAGCGTGCGTGCTTCAATCGAGGCAATGCCCTTGCCTCTGGGCTACCAGCTCGAATGGGGCGGCGAATACGAGAATTCGAGCGAGGCACAGCAGTCGCTGGGCCGCCAGCTCCCGCTCAGCTTCCTCGTCATGCTGATCATATCGGTGTTGCTGTTCGGCAAGATCCGCCAGCCGCTGATTATTTGGCTGGTCGTGCCGATGGCGGTCTGCGGAGTGGTCGCCGGTCTCCTGTTCACCGGCCTGCCGTTCAGCTTCACCGCGCTGCTCGGCCTTTTGAGCCTGTCGGGCATGCTGATGAAGAACGGCATCGTGCTCGTCGACGAGATCGATGCACAGATCGCCTCGGGCATTGCGCGCGAAAGGGCGGTGGTTGATGCCAGCGTCAGTCGCCTGCGGCCCGTCTTTCTGGCTGCCGTCACCACCGTGCTCGGCATGATACCGCTACTGCCCGACGCCTTCTTCGCTTCCATGGCGGTGACCATCATGGGCGGGCTCGCCTTTGCCACCCTGCTCACCTTGATCGCCGTGCCCGTGCTCTACGCGCTATTCTTCCGCATCCGTATCAGCGGTGGGAAGGAGGAAAGCGGAGCGCTTGTCGTCGGAGAGGCTGCCTAAGCCGCAGCGTGAAGGGCCTCCTAGCTTTCAAGCTAGGAGGCGTGGTTGGTACGATGAGGGCCGTTTAGCGCTTTGCAGCCTCGCTACCGGTCGCTTCACGAGACAGATAGGCCTGCACGGTTCCATGCACGTGGCTTGCAAGCCACGAGGCCATCGCCTCCTCCTCACGACAAATCTCCTCACACACACCGGCAATGTCGGGTTCACCAGCGGCCTCTGCGGCAGCTATGAGGATCCTGTAGGAGGCGATCTCCATATGCTCAAAGCTGTAACTGGCGAGCACTCCCTTCACGACCTCGTCACCGGCGGGCATTCCCCCCACGCCTTGCAGAACCGCTATGAACTGACCGGCAAAGTCTTTCGCTCCGGAAGGAGATGTGCCACGTGCTTCGAGGCACCGTTCCAGGCGCTCCCGCTGTGATCGCGTTTCCGAAATGTGCTGCTGAATGCGCTCCTTCAACTCGGGATAGTTTTCGATCCGGTCCGCTTCAACCTTCAGCATCTGCTCGGCCTGCGCTTCCATCGCGTGAGCGTCCCGCAGCCATTGATCCAGTCTCTCTCCGACGGTCGCCATTCCAGTCTCCTTGGTTGATGGCTAGCGAACCGCCGTGCGACCGCAATGTTCCGTTAAAGCCCGTCGCATGAAAACCCCGCTGACCGGACACCAGCGGGGCCACGTATTTTCTCAAGCAGCAAAACCGAACAGGCGCCAGATTGCCTGCCTCACGGTCGCGCCAGTTTCCTTCCGAGCGACATAGCGGCGCAGAGATTTGGCCACGGCCCTGCCCGTCATCCTTCCAAGATAGTGGCAATCGCAAAGAAGACGATGCGACTCGAAATCGTTCATACCAAAGAAGTCCATGGCGTCGCCGAGCCCATCGCTCTTCAGTCCCTCGTCACGCAGTACTTGGTCCTTGAACGCTATGGTCAGTGGCGTGTTCACGTCCCTGTAATCTCTGCGCGCCGCCGGAGACAGATATTCGATCTGTCTCAACGCATTTAGCGGTCCGCCATGGCTTTCGAGAAGCGCAGCCCAGCGCTCGATGCGCTCTCGCTGGGACATGCGCGGCTTCTGCGGTGTCGGATATACCTCTGCGGCAGCCGCAACTTCCTGTGGAGTCTGGTGCTTCATGGTTTCCTCCGTACGATGAGCAACCACGCCCTAGACCATCGCAGTTAGCGCGCGATTCGAGCTCCGACAGATGCCCGCACGGCACTGCTGCGATCACGATTTATGTCATCTTAGCCGGTGTGGAGGCCGCGGGCTTCTCCGCGCGGCTGACCGTCGGGCAAAGAAGCAGAACCGATAGGGGAAAAAGCTTCGCCAGCCGAGGCGAAAACCCACCAAGCCAACCGGCGGCGGCGACAAACGATGACGCCATCGGCCGGGGCCGCAGATCGCTAGTCCTCCAGTACGAACGTGACGAGCAGGTTAACGCGGTATGCTGCTACCTTGCCGTTCTGGATCTCGACGTTCTGGTCCTTCACCCAGGCACTTTCAATGTTGCGCAGTGTCTTCGAGGCTCGCTCGATACCCTGTTTCACTGCATCATCGAAGCTGTTGGATGAAGTCGCCGATATTTCGGTAACGCGAGCAACGCTCATACTGTCCTCCCACGGAAAGATGACCCACGGAGAACGTCGGCCTCATGCGATTGTTCCAGCCAAGACCTATGGAGGCAACGTGTGCCCGCCGATACCGTTTTGTCCTTTCGGCGACGCCTTCTGGCAGGTGCGCCTTTCCGGTCAGGCCTTTCGCCTCAGCAGATATGTATCCATGATCCACCCCTTTCGCCGGCGTGCCTCCTCGCGCGTCTCGACGATGCGGCCGCCCACTTCGGACAGGGTGCCGGAGATGGTGATTTCGTCTCGTGAGCCTAGATAGGCCCCCCAGAAGATGCTGAACTTATCCTGATCAAGTGTGCGGAACGCCATATCGCCGTCGAGCATGACGACGGCGCTGTCCGCATTTTCAGGAAAGCCCTCCTTCAGCTTGCGCCCGGTAGTGAGATGGACTGCATTGCCCACCGTGTTCAGCGCAATGCAGTGGCTTGCCGTAAGCGCCTGGACGCTGGTGATCCCGGGAATGACCTCACGTTCGAACGGGAAGCCGGCTATGTCGCGCAGGCGATCCAGAATGCGCAGCGTGCTGTCGTAGAGCGAAGGATCGCCCCAGACGAGAAAGGCGACGCTGCCCCCCGCGTCCGTATGCTCCCGGATCAGGTCGCGATAAGTTGCGGCGATCTCGTCGTGCCAGTCGGCAACCCGCTTGGTATAGGACGGTTCCCTCTCGTCGCGGACCGGCAGGTCGAACTCCACCAGCCTCGTATCGGGGTTGGAAAGGTACCGCCGGCAAATATCACGCCGCAGCTCGGCGAGATCTTCCTTGTCGGCGCCTTTGCGCGGCACCAGCACAATATCGGCGCGGTTGAGCGCGTTGATCGCCTGCACGGTCATGTGCTCGGGATTACCGGTGCCGATGCCGATGACGAGAAGCTTCCGCATCGTCCTATTCCCTATCCGCCGGAAACACCCGCTTCGGCAAAGGTCGCCATGCCATTGTGGCAGGCGAGCGCCGCGCGCAGAATCGAAATCGCCACGGCGCCGCCAGAGCCCTCACCGAGGCGCATGCCGAGATCGAGCAGCGGGCGAAGGCCGAGCTCCGCCAGCACTTTCCCGTGCGCCGCCTCGGCCGAGACATGGCCGGCAAGCGCATGCGCAAGCCCGCCGGTCTCTAGCCGGGCCAGCGGTGCAACTGCTGCGGTGCAGACAAAGCCATCGATCAGGAGAGGAATGTGCTTGTGGCGCGCACCCAGTGCGGCGCCGAACATCGCCGCAAGCTCGCGTCCGCCGACGAGACGCAATGCGGAGAGCGGATCGGCGAGCGTGCTTCCGTGGCAGGCAAGTGCCGCATCCACCGCATCTGCCTTCCGTCTCATCCCGGCATCATCGACACCGCTGCCGCGTCCTACCCACCGCGCGCCACCGCCACCGAACAGCGCTGCCACGACCGCCGCTGCCGCTGTTGTGTTGCCGATGCCCATCTCGCCGAGACAGACAAGGTCCGCATCGGCAGGCACCGCCTCGTATCCTTTCTGCACCGCGTCCGCGAACTCGGCATTCGACATAGCGGGTTCACAGGTGAAATCACCTGTCGGGCGCTCGACCTCGAGCGGCACAACGCTCAACCTTGCGCCGGCGGCTTTGGCGAGCTGGTTGATCGCCGCGCCACCGGCAGCGAAGTTGGCGACCATCTGCTGCGTGACCTCACCGGGGAAGGCGGAAACACCCCGTGCCACAACACCGTGCGACCCCGCGAATACGAGGATATCTACCGTCTCGAGCGCCGGCTGAGCCCGCCCCTGCCATTGCGCCAGGAAAACCGCGATCTCCTCCAGCCGACCAAGGCTGCCGGGCGGCTTCGTCAGCGTATTTTGCCTCTCGGCAGCGGCGCGCGCGGCATCCGCATCGCCCTCCGGCAACGCCCGACAGGCGGCGCGGATTGCATCGGTCGACGAGAGATCCGTCATCTTTTCTCCTTCAGACGAGAATTGCAGAAGCGGTTATGAGAACGGCCGCCTCGCCCCCTTGCTGCAGCGCGCCCAACACGTCTCCTGTCTGGCCGCCGATCTGGCGGCGGCAGAGCCGTTCCAGAACCCGGAACCAGACGGCGAGAAGCGCGGCCGACAACAGTGCGAAAAAAGGCCCGGCAAGAAAGAGAAAGAAGCCGCCGATGGCAAGCGCAGCAAAGGCGACCGGTCTCTCAATACGACCTATCCCGGCGGAAAGGCCGTCGGTGCGGGCGGGCGGCACGCGCATCATGAAAAGCGGCATCAGCGCTCGCGAAGCGGCATGGGCGACCACCAGCGCCAGCACAGCGACAGCGCCTCCCATACCCGCGATAGCGGCCAGCGCGGCCCAGCGTGCAAGCACGGAGACGATCAGAACCAGCACCCCATAGCTGCCGACCCGCGAGTCGCGCATGATGGTGAGCTTCTCGTCGCGCGTCTTTCCCCCACCGAAGCCGTCGGCGACGTCCGCAAGTCCATCCTCATGCAGTGCGCCGGTCGCAAGCATTCCCGCACCCACCGCGGCAGCCGCCGCTATCGTGGCCGGAACACCCGCCAAGAGGACTGCCCACAAAACCGCTCCGGAAACCAAGCCGACAACAGCACCCGCCACAGGTGCCGCCCATTGCGCCGCGGCGAACGAATCGACCGCCGCGGAGAACGGCAGGCGCGTATAGAAGCTGATGCAGGCCATGGCGTCGGCAACAAGCCTTCGGGCGTAGGTGGCCTCTCCGTTCATCCGCCGCCTCGCGCGATGGCATGGAAATAGGTGCCGGTGACGAGGCCCCGCCGGCCGCCGGAAGGCCCGAGCGCATTGCCGATCGCGTCGGCAAGCTCGGCCAGTGGCCCGTCGGCGCCACGCTCGATCAGCCGGGAATAGTGGAACTCATGTCCACGCACCATCTCTCCGGCCCGTCCGAGTGGACAGTCGGAGAGAAGCCGCGCCTCCCGATAGCCCAGATTGATCTTGCGCCGCGCAAAGCTCGTCCCGTGGCCGAGCAGCCCGGTCATCTCATGGCTGACGCCGTCCGCATCCTCCAGTACCTTTCCCAAAACCATGTAGCCGCCGCACTCGCCATGCACCAGCCTTGTCTGCGCAAAGCGCCGGAGCGCCGCCTTGAAGCCGGACGCGGCAGCGAGCCTGCCCGCATGAAGCTCGGGATAGCCGCCGGGCAGCCAGCAGGCGTCGCAAGAAGGATCCGGACCCTCGTCGTTTAGGGGAGAGAAGGCGACAAGCTCCGCACCCGCGCCGCGCCAATGCCGCGCGACGTGAGGATAGACGAAGGAAAAAGCCGCATCCTGGGCAATGGCAATGCGTTGCCCCGGGGGCGACAGGTGGTGCGCGCTCGCACCCGCGACCGCCTCGAAGGGCCCCGCTGCCTGCAGGATCGCGTCAAGATCCAGCGACTTCTCCATGATGTCGGCCAACCGCTCGATGAAGTCTTCGAGCGCCGCGTGCTCGCTCGCCTGCACGAGCCCCAGATGCCGCTCCGGCAGCGCCATATCCGGGTTGCGATGGATTGTGCCGAGGACCGGGATCGCCCTTGCCTCGATCGCCTCCCGCGCCTGCCGCTCGTGCCGCTCGCTGGCTGCCTGGTTGAGCACCACGCCGGCGATGCGCACACCGCTATCGAAGGTGGCGAAGCCATGGGCAACGGCGGCAGCGGTTTGCGACTGGCCCGAAACATCGAGCACCAGCAGCACCGGCAGACCATGGCGTCGCGCAAGATCAGCGGCAGCACCGGTGCGGCCGGCAGAAGTGCGCACACCATCGAAAAGCCCCATGGCGCTCTCGACAAGAAGCATGTCGGCACCCTCCGCCTGCTGTGCCAGCAGGCTATCGAGCAGGTCGTGCGCCATCGCCCAGCTGTCGAGATTGACGCCGGCCCTGCCCGTGGCGGCGGCATGAAAGCCAGGGTCGATGTAATCGGGACCGGACTTGGCACCCGTGACGTTGAGCCCACGGCGCCTCAGCGCCCGCATAAGACCGATGGTAACGCTGGTTTTGCCGGATCCGGAGCGCGGAGCGCCAATGATGAGGCCGCGGGCGGTCATGGCCTCGTTCCTTCCTCGCGCGGTCGGAGGAGCGCTTCACGGGCCCCGACGATGCCGCCCACCACAATCAGCGCCGGAGAGCCGAAACCCTCCTCGCGCGCCCGTCGCGGAAGATCGCCAAGCGTGCCGACAAGTACCCTTTCATCGGCAGTCGTCGCCGACATGAGAACAGCAGCCGGCGTGCTCGCGGCAAGCCCACCTCCGATGAGCGCCGCTGTAATCTTCTCGAGATTGCTCATGCCCATATAGATGACGATCGGCTGTCCGGTCCGCGCCAGCGCCGCCCAATCGAGATCATCCGGCATGCCGGCAGCGTGGCCTGTAGCAAGGATCACCGCCTTGTTGACGCCGCGCAGTGTGGCCGGGATGCCCGCCGCCGCCAGTGCGCCGAAGGCCGAGGTGACGCCCGGCAGGAAGCGAAAGGGGATACCCGCATGGGCAAGCGCCAGCGCCTCCTCGCCGCCGCGCCCGAACGTGTTGGGATCGCCGCCTTTGAGGCGGAGCACGCGCCTGCCCGACCGCGCCTGGTCGACCATCAGGCGATTGATCTCCTCCTGCGGCGTGGAGGGCTTACCCCCACGCTTACCGACGAAGAAATGCTCGGCTTGCCCTGCCGCCCGAAGCGCGGCGGGATCGATCAGCGCATCGTAGATCACGGTATCAGCGAGGCTGAGGGCCGAGACCACCTCCAGCGTCAGACAGCCGAGCCCACCCGGCCCCGCGCCCGCCAGCCAGACATGACCCGGCTCGAAAGGCACCGGCTCGAAAGGCAGCCGCGTTATGGCATCGGCAAGGCTCATGAAGGTTCACGCCCCCGGAAACGTCGTTGATAGTGGGCATCGTAGAGGGCGCTTTCGCGGAAGCCTTCCGCCGCCAGTCCCTGCCCCACGAACACCACCGCCGTACGGTCGATTGGATCCTTCGCCACCTCCGCCTCGATCGTGGCAAGGGTGCCGCGCACGATACGCTCGTCCGGCCAGCTCGCGCGGGCCACGATGACCACCGGGCAATCCGGTCCATAGAGCGGAGCAAGCTCCTCCACGATGCGGTCGAGCGCGTGGACGGCCAGATGAATAGCGAGCGTGGCGCCCGTGCGACCGAACGCCTCCAACCGCTCTCCCTCGGGCATCTTTGAGGCACGGCCGGAAACACGCGTCAGCACCAGGCTCTGCGCGACTTCCGGAATGGTAAGCTCGCGCCCGAGTGCAGCGGCGGCGGCGGCGAAGGCCGGCACGCCGGGCGTCAGCGTGTAGGGAATGCCATGCCGCTCCAGCCGCCTGGTCTGCTCGGCCACCGCACTCCAGACCGACAGATCACCCGAGTGGAGGCGCGCAACATCGAGCCCGGCTTCGTGAGCGGCCAGATACTCGGCCTCGATCTCGTCGAGCGACATCGGTGCGGTGTCGATGAGGCGTGCGTCAAGCGGACAATGGGAGAGCAGCTCCGCCGGCACGATGGAGCCCGCATAGAGACAGACAGGGCAGCGGCCGAGAAGATCGCGCCCCCTGACCGTAATGAGATCGGCGGCCCCGGGGCCGGCGCCGATGAAGTGTACTGTCATGCCTGGTCCTTCCCTTGCGCGATGGCGCATGTGACATTGCCCGTTGCGATGCGCGGGCCCAAGAGCTGGCTGCCCTCCCCGGCCGCCGCCAGAGCCGCAGCCTCCGAAACGGAGGCAACACCCGTCGCCGCCAGCGAGGCGCCGGAACGGGTGAGGCAGCCCGCCGAGGCGCGCTTCAGATCGTCATGCGGAACCGGGATAAGAGAGAGGCCAAGCGCCTCTGCCGCCGCAACGATGCCCGGCTCGTCCGCCTTGAAGGCGGCTGTCGCAAGGGCATCGAGCCGCGGCGCTTCAACCTCCCCTCCCCCTTGTGGGGAGGGGTGGGGGGTGGGGGTAATGCCGCGCAACGAGGATGCACCAAAAGGCTCTTTGCCCGGTCTCACGGGCCATCCCTCGACCCCGTCCGGAAAATAGGCACGGCATGCCTCCACCGCCGCGAGCACCTCGCCCACCTCAACACCTTTCCTGCACCCGATGCCAGCAACCCTCATGGCTTCACCCAGCTCCATCGGGTCACCGGCATAGCCGGGCGCCAGCCGGTCATGCCGCCGATGGGCGCCGCGCGGGAGAACGCGAGCCTCACGAGATCACCACCTAGACGCGCGTGAAACTGCAGAAGCACCGCTTCCATCTCCAGTGTCACGGCATTGGCGACCAGCCGTCCTCCCGGCTTGAGCGCCGCGATGGCGGCGTCCGTCACACCAGCATTGCTGCCGCCGCCGCCGATGAAGATCGCGTCCGGCGCAGGCAGACCAGCGAGTGCTTCCGGCGCGGCGCCTTCAACGATCTGCAAACCCGGCACGCCGAGCGCACGAGCATTGCGGCGAATGCACTCCGTACGCTCTGTAACCGCCTCGACTGCGATGGCGCGCATCGAGGGGTGCGCCAGCATCCAGGTGATGGAGATCGAACCGGAACCGGCGCCGATATCCCACAGCATCTCCCCACGCCGCGGCGCGAGTGCCGAGAGCGTCAGCGCCCGGATTTCGCGCTTGGTGATCTGCCCGTCATGCTCGAAGGCTTCGTCGGGAAGGCCCGCCGAAAGCGGCAGAATGCGCGCGCCTTCCAACGCCGATACCTCTATCGCCACGACATTCAACGGATTGAAGGAAGCGTCTCCCATCGTCTCGGCCACGAAGGTGCCCAACCGTTCCTGCGGCCCGCCCAGCGCCTCCAGAACATGCATTCGCGAGGCGCCGAAGCCTTCACGCGCAAGCAGATCAGCAACCGCCTTCGGGCCATCGCCGTCGGAGGTGAGCGCGATGATGCGGCGGCGGGGATGAAGGAGCGGCAGGACAAGCTCCACCGGCCGACCATGCAGCGAAACCGTCTCGACATCCTGAAGCGCCCACCCAAGCCGGGCCGCCGCGAGGCTGAAGGCCGACGGCGCGGGCACCACCTGCATCTCAGCGGCGTCGACATGGCGTGCAAGCGTCGCCCCCACGCCGAAGTGGAACGGATCGCCGGAAGCGAGCACGCAGACCCTGCGGCCTCGCAGGCGAGCGACGTCCGTCATGGCACTGTCGAAAGGCACAGGCCATGGCCGCGCCTCGCCACGGATCAGTTCCCAGCCTAGATCAAGATGCCGCCGGCCCCCGAAAACGAATTCGGCCTCGGAAACAAGCCGCCGCGCCAGCGGGCTCAGCCCGTCTGACCCGTCTTCGCCAATGCCGACGATTGCGAGCCATTTTCCCGTTGCGCCGGGTGCCGTCCCTTCCCTAGATGGCATGATGGACCCTCGGCATGTTCTCATCCTCGGCGGCACCGGCGAAGCGCGCCAGCTTGCCGAAGCGCTCGTCCGCAAGGGCGACCTGCGCGTCACCCTCTCGCTGGCTGGGCGCACCGCCGCTCCCCGCGCGCAGGCAGGTGAAGTGCGCAGCGGCGGCTTTGGCGGAGCGGAAGGCTTGGCGCGTTATCTCCGCGAAAACAGTGTCGGCTTGCTTGTCGACGCTACGCATCCTTTCGCCGCCCGTATCTCGGAAAATGTCGCGCGCGCGGCCGAGGAAGTGGCAGTGCCGCTCGTTTCGCTGGAGCGGCCGCCCTGGCAGGCGGTCGACGGCGACCGGTGGATCGAGGCGGAGAGCATCGCAGGTGCAGCTAGGCTCCTCGGCGAGCAGCCACATATTGTCTTTCTGGCGATCGGTCGGCAAGAGCTTGCTCCCTTCGCCGCCCTTCCGCAGCATTCCTACGTTGTCCGCAGCGTCGATCCGGTCGAGCCCGCCGCCGCGCCCTCGAACGCCCATTTCATCCTCGAGCGCGGACCCTTCGACGAGGCGGCGGAACGGGTGCTTTTTGAGAAAAACGGCGTCGAGGTCATCGTCGCCAAGAACAGCGGTGGCAAGGCGACCTATGGAAAGATCGCCGCAGCACGGATGCTCGGCCTCCCGGTAATTATGGTATGCCGGCCACGCCCACCGACCGGCGACGCGGTAGCCACTGTCGAGGAAGCGATGGGCCGCATCCGTCATCTCGTCCGCCTCCCGGCGGAGCGCGGGGAATAGACGAGCGGTGGCCGTCCGCCGCGTGCGATAACCCGCGTTTCGGGCGAACCGACAATGACGCACGTCGCCATATCCGCCTGGTCTGACCGCGCCTCCCGCAGCGTCGTGATCGTCATGCGCTCATCGGGACGGCCCGCAGCGCGACCGAAGATGACGGGCGTCGCGGCGGGTAGGATCTCGCGCAAAATCTCGAATGCCCGCCCGAGTTGCCAAGGCCGCGCGCGGCTCACGGGATTATAGAAGGCGAGCACGAAACCCGCGCCTGCCGCCGCACGCAGCCGCGCCTCGATCAGGTCCCACGGCTTCAGATTGTCCGATAGCGACATGGCGCAACAATCATGGCCGAGCGGCGCGCCCGTGCGTGCGGCGACCGCGAGCATGGCCGTCACACCCGGTACCACACGAAACTCGACCTCGCGCCAGGCCGCCGGGCCGGTTTCAATCGCCTCGCAAACGGCGGCGGCCATGGCAAAGACGCCTGCATCCCCGCCAGAGACCACGGCCACGCTGCGACCGGACGCCGCCATCTCAAGTGCAGCGCCGGCGCGCGAAAGCTCCTCCCGATTGTCGGAGGCATGACGCCTCTGACCGGGAGCAAGTTCAAGTCGGTCGAGATAGGGGGCATAGCCGAAGAAGTCGCTCGCCTCGGCCAGGGCGTCGCGTGCTTCGGGCGTCATCTGGTCGGGATTGCCGGGGCCGAGGCCCACAACCACGATTCCCCCGCTCACGGCCTGTCCCTCCAGCCTGGAACCAAAACGATGGAGAAGTAGGCAGCCTCGTCGCCCGCCTTGTCCGCAAGCCGCATCGTCGTCATGGCCGCCATGGTGCCACGCTCCACGAAGATGGCGTCACCGAGCTTGCCCGTCGCCTGAAGGGCGCGGCGGATCTTGGCCAGGTTCCGCCCCACCTTCATGATGACGCAAGCTTCCGCATCACCGAGCCGACGCCGCAGTTCGGTCTCCGGCAGCGTTCCCGGCAACACGGAAAGCACGTCGTCGCCCTGCACGATGGGCAGGCCCACCGCCGACCAGCAGCCCGACATCGCCGTGACGCCTGCGACCACCTCCGTCTGATAGCGGCCGGCTAGCCGCACGTGCAGATGCATGTAGGAGCCGTAGAACAGCGGGTCGCCCTCGCTCAGGACGGCAACAGTACGCCCGGCCGCCAGATGCGCCTCCACGGCGTCAGCCGCCTCCTCGTAAAAACAGGAGATGGCCTCGCCATAGGCCGGTTCGCTTTTTGCGATCTCGGTCGTTACGGGGTAAAGCAGCGGCAGTTCGACCACATCCGCGCGCATATGCGCCGCGACGGTGGCCCGCGCATTGCTGCCGTTGCCGCGCTTTGCAAAATGCGCCACCACATCGGCAGCGCCAAGCGCCTTCACCGCCTTCAGCGTGAGAAGCTCCGGATCGCCCGGCCCGGTACCCACGCCGATCAACCGCCCGCTCATATACCCACCCTCGCCAACGCATTCACCGCAGCCGCAGTCATCGCGCTGCCGCCGAGCCGCCCCCGCACGACGGCAAAGGGAATGCCGTGATTGCCTACTGCCAGCGCCTCCTTCGATTCCGCCGCACCTACGAAGCCGACCGGCATGCCGATAACGGCCGCAGGCCTCGGCGCCCCTGCCTTGAACATGTCGAGCAGGTGGAAAAGTGCCGTCGGCGCATTGCCGATCGCGACCAGGGCGCCTTCGAGGCGCTCGCGCCAGAGTTCGAGCGCCGCGGCCGAGCGCGTGTTGCCGATTCTCTCGGCAATCTCCGGCGTGAGCGGATCGCGCAGCGTGCAGATCACCTCGTTTCCAGCCGGCAGGCGGGCGCGCGTGATGCCGTGGGCCACCATTTCCGCGTCGCAGAAGATCGGCGCACCGCCGGCCAACGCCGCACGCGCCGCCTCCACGAAATCCTGAGAGAAGACGAAATCACGCGCCGCCTCGACTAGCCCGCAGGCATGGATCATGCGCATCGCCACATCCGCCTGCGCCTCGGAGAAGCGTGAAAGATCCGCCTCCGCCCTGATGATGGCGAAGGATTTCTCGTAGATGGCCGTGCCGTCGCGGATGTAATCGGTTGTCATGGGCGTTGCCTGAATTGTTCCTCGGCCAGCTCCGAAAGCAGAGCTTCGAGATCGGATGGGATGGCGGTGCCTTCAGCGCTGATGTCAAAGCCCCCCTCGACACCCGCCAGCGTTACCCTAGGGCCGGAGGGACGGGCACACTGCTTGCCGCAGCCTGAGAGTTGTAAGTGATAGGAGCCGTCAAGCAGGTCTGGCCGGCTTGCCACAATCCGGTCGGCAAGGTGCCTCGTGGCCAGGTGTGCCGAGGCACAGGCCGGCTTGCCCGCGCAAACGGCGATGGAAAGGCGCGGATCGTCGGGCCTCGTCACAAAGCCCAGGCGCTCCGCGGCACCCACAAGTGCCGCCTCCTCGTGCTCTGCCACGTCAAGGACGATGAGGCCCCTGCCGCGCGCGAGGCACACGCTCCTCTCTTCGCCAAGGGCTTCTGCAAAGAAGGAAAGTGCACCACTTTCGATCTGCCCATAAGAAAGCACGGAACCCCTCGCCTTTCTGCCGCCGACAAGTGCGAACCTCCCCACCGGCGGGCGCATAGGCTCTACTGCTGTGACGCTGGATACCGGCTCGCTGCCCGTGACCGCCGCCAAATCCTTATCGGAAAGATCCCGCGCCCGCGCTTCAGCGCCGAGTTCGGCAATGGCTTTGAGGATGCGAACCGCAGCTTCTGCTGCATCGGCTTGCGCGAAACAGCCCAGGTCGCGGGCAGTGGCAGAAGTGCTGCCGACGCGAAGGAGCCAGGTGATGGTACTCCCGTCGGAAACGGTATGCCCTATGGCGCCCCCCTCTGTCCTGCCGGATATCTCCCCCACGAGGGGGGAGATTGGTCTGCCGCTCGCGTCGGCACCTTCTTCTGAGATTCGGTAAAGCCTCGATGATTGCCGATCTCCCTCCTTGTGGGGGAGATGTCCGGCAGGACAGAGGGGGGCGCGAAGGAGTGCTGCCCCACCAGAACCTTCCCCGCCGGTCACTGCCTCCAGCTTCACGTCCGCAAGCACGCCGCCAAGCCCCAGCACCCCGCCACCATCGACGGTTACCGAAACCTTGGGCCCCAGCCGCGAAGTCAGCCCCAGTTCTTCGCATCGCTCCCAAATCTCCCGCGCGAGCCCACGCGGATCGGCAACCTCCTCGGCGTCCAGCCCGGCAAGCGGGCTACTGTCGATCGGCAGCCCCCAGCGCACCCCTATCCCCAGCGCGTCCACCTCCGCGCCAAGCGCGGCCGCGCTCTCCGCCGTCAGCCCCCGCACCTGCAGGCTGCCGCGCGCGGTGATCTCCAGAATGCCGTTGCCAAACTTCTCGGCCGCCCGCGCAACCCCCGCCAGTTGGCGTCCAGAAAGATGCCCCTCCACCGGGTTGAGGCGCACAAGCAGTCCATCGCCGGTTTGCATCGGCGCGGAAAGCGAGGGGCAGACACCGCGGCGAAGGCTCATGCGGCTTCCTCCTGCCTGCGCGCTTCCGCGATCAGTCCCGCAAGACCGTTGTCCACCGCATTGCGGCGGGGGTGCCAGAGGCCGCGGCGGCGCGCGTCGGCAAAGCGCTCGGCAATGGCACGGAGGGCAGCGGGATTCTCCCGGAGCAGAAAGTCGCGCACGCGCTCATCTTCCAGATAAGCCGCATGCACCGCCTCGATCAGCGCACCGGGTATCGCATTCGTCGTCTCTGCAAAGCCGACGAGACGATCCACGGTCTCTGCAAATTCAGCCGCCCCGCGCGGTCCGTGCCGTAACTGCCCATCGATGAAGCGCGGGTTGAGCGCGCGAGCCCGCACGGCGCGCGTAACGGCTGCGGCCAGCGAGCGAGCGCGCGGTCGTTCCGGATCTGTCGTATCGAGCACGACGAGATCCGCCTTGCCGCCAAGGGCAGCAAGTGCGGCGGAGAAGCCGCCGATGAAGGCCACGTCGGCGGAACCCTCGAGGATATCACGGCCAGGATCATCTCCCGTATGCACAAGCAGATCGGCTCCGCCGACACGCTCCGCGAAGGTACCGGGGGCTGCCTGCCCTTCCCCTTCCGCCCCACCGAAGACGTGGGAGGCAGCGTCGAGATAGGCCTTGCCGAGTTCCGAGCGGTCTTGCCAGTCGCCACGCGCAAGGCGCTCCTCGATACCAGCGCCATAGGTGCCGGGGGCGGATCCGAAGATGCGAGCCGGCACCCTTCCCTCGCTACGGCTCGCGGCGGCAAGCGGGTTCTCGTCCTGTGTTTCGTCGCGCGCGGCGACGGCGGCTATGGCTGCGTCGATCAAGGCGATCTGTGTCGGGAACATGTCGCGAAAAAGTCCCGAGATGCGCCAGGTGACGTCGATGCGAGGTCGCCCGATGACGGCGGGGGGTAGCACCTCGATCCCGGTCACGCGCCCGGTGGCGGCATCCCATTGCGGCCGGCAGCCCATCAGCGCCAGCCCTTGCGCGATCTCTTCACCGCCCGTGCGCAAGCTGGCGCTGCCCCACAGGTCGAGCACCAGCGCGCACGGGTAATCGCCATGGTCCTGCAGATATGCCCGCACGATCTCATCGGCAGCGGTAGTGCCGAGCGCCACGGCGGTGGGAGTAGGCAGCGTACGCGGATCGGCAGTGAAAAGGTTGCGGCCCGTAGGCAGCACGTCGGTACGACCGCGCGACGGCGCGCCCGACGGCCCGGGCCGCACCCGCTTGCCATCCAGCGCAGCCATAAACGCGGCGCGCTCGCGCTCCGCACTCGCCATCCTCAGCGGGTCCGCCTCACCATCCGCTGCGCGGCCGTAGATGTGAAGTCCGTCCTTGATAGCGAAGTCCTTGAGGTCACAGAGCCAGGCATCGATGCGCAGCAGTGCGGCTTCCGGATCGTCCCTCTCGTCAACGCCAGCCTCCCGAGCAAGGCCGGTCTTCTGCGCCGTCTCCACAATCAGCTTTGCCAGCCTGTCGCGGCGGCGTCGGTCGAGGCCATCGGCCTGCGCATATTCGTCGACCAGCCGCTCCAGCGCCTGCTGCTCCTCGCTCAGGCCGGCGCCGACCAGCGGCGGCGTTAGATGGCCCAGCGTCACAGCTGCGATCCGCCGCTTGGCCTGCGCCGCCTCACCCGGATTGCTGACGATGAAGGGATAGATGACCGGCAGCGGGCCGGCCATGAGCTCGGGGAAACAAGCAGCGCTCAATGCCACGGCCTTGCCCGGCAGCCATTCCAGAGTGCCATGTGCTCCCAGATGGACAAGTGCATGGCAGCCCAGTCCTTCGCGCAGCCAAACACCGAAGGCGATGAGCGGATGGCCGGGTGGCAGGACCGGATCATGATAGTCCATCCTGCGATCTGCCGAGCGGCCACGGTCGGGCGCAAAAGCCACCGTGACGTTGCCGAAGCGGGCCGTGCGGAAACAGAAGTCCTCGCCTCCAGGCGCGCCCCAGGCGGCTTCCACCGCATTGCGCGCCTCCTGCGGCAGCTGTGCGAAGGCAGCGGCATAATCTTCGGCGGCAATGCCGGCCCTCTCCCGCTCCAGAAGGCGCATCAGGGCACGTGGGGTTTCGGGAATATCCACTGCCCGATAGCCTTCCGCCTTCAGGTCATGCAGCATGGCGATGGCGCTTTGCGGCACGTCGAGTCCGACGGCATAACCACTACGCCCGGTTGCCGCCGGATAATCCGGCAGGATGATGGCGATCTGCCGCTCTGCGGGCGGTGTGGATTGCAGTTTCAAAAACGCCGCCAGCCGCTCGGCCACCTGCGCCACCCGGTCCGGCTCCGGCCGGTTGACCTGCAGGCTAACCGCCAGTGCCGGGTCCGGCGTCTGCCTGTCCTTGAACGAAATCGCCCCGGCCATGATGCGGCCGTCCAGTTCGGGCAGCACCACATGCATGGCAAGATCGGCAGGTGCCATGCCCCGCTGGCCGCTCTCCCACGCATCGCGCCTGGTTGTCGCGACAGCGACCTGGAAGACCGGCAGGCCGAGGCTGTCGAATAGACTCTCGTCCTCACCTTCCATGCCGATCGCAAAGGCGGTGGTCGTGATGAGAGCAGCAGATCGTAACGTCTTCACCACCTCGTCTAGAAGCTGCCGGGCGGAAGCGTCGCGCAGCGTCGAGACAAAAACGGGCACCGCCAGGATGCCCCTCTCGTCGAGCGCACGGAAAAGAGCGTCGATAGGCGCCACATCATTGGCAAGCAGCATGGAGCGGTAAAACAACACCGGCACGACAGGCCGGCCGGACCTGGCTACCGACCGATAGTACGCCAGATCGACAATGCCTTCGCCGGGCGCGTAATATCCCGCGCGCGCCAGCGGCCGCGCCTCGCCGGCCGCAATCGCATGGCCGGCGAGGCGCGCCATGTGGCGCACGAACAACGTCATGTTCTCCGGCCCGCCCTCGCGGAAACAGCCGAGCAGAGTTTCGCAAGTCTCCGTGCCGACCGTCGAGAGCGCGGCAAGCCGCTCGTCATCCGCGCGGCATTCGCCAGGAAGCAGAACGAGGGAGATGCCGCGCTCGCGCGCAACCGCCGCCAGCCTGTCGCAGCCGTAGCGCCACCAGTCGTAGCCGCCCAAAATCCGTGCCACCACGACCTTCGCGTGGGAGGCAACGCTGTCAATCCACAGATCGACCGACATGGGGTGGCGCAGGTCGCTGAGCGCTGCGAGCCGGAGCGAGGGCAACGTCTCCCGCCCCGCACCCCATGCCGCCGCAATGGCCGCCAGATCGCTGTCGGTGAACGACAGCGCAACCATCTCCGCCGGCGTCTGGCGCAGATCGACCGGGTCGATCAGGTCTTCCAGCGAGGCGGAACTGGTGGCGAGAATATGCATCGTCTCATGCCGCCAGGAGCTTCTCGACCGCTGCCCTGTCGAGGCCTTTGAGGCCGATGACGACAAGACGCGTCGAAGGCGCCTCGTCCGCCTTCCAGGGGCGGTCGTAGTGATGTGTCACGCGCGGGCCCACAGCCTGAACGAGGAGCCGCATCGGCTTGCCTTCCACATGGGCGAATCCCTTCAGGCGCAGCACGTTTTCCGCTTCCGCCGCAAGTGCCACCTTGCGCGCCAGTTCGTCCGGACTAGCGATGGCCGGCAGTTCCACAACGAAGGTGTCGAAATCGTCATGCTCGTGGTCGAGCACGCCATCATGGTGGGTCTTGCGGTTTTCGATGTCGTTCTCGACGGCAAAGCCAAGGCCGAGAAGGACGCTGGGATCGACATTGCCGTTCATCCCATGCACGACCTTCACGGCGTCCGATAGATGACCGGCCATCGCGCCCTTGGCGCGGGCGAGCGCTTGCTCGTCTAGAAGATCCGCCTTGGACAGGATGATGAGATCAGCGCAGGCGACCTGATCCTCGAACACCTCCTCCACCGGGTCGTCATGGTCAAGCGATTCGTCGGCGGCGCGCTGCCGCTCCAGCGCCTCCATATCGGTTGCAACCTTGCCCTCCGCCAGCGCCGGCCCATCGACAACCGCCACCACACCATCGACGGTGACGCGGTTTTTGACGTTCGGCCAGTTGAAGGCCTGCACCAGCGGCTTGGGCAGCGCCAGGCCCGAGGTCTCGATGAGGATATGATCCACCCTCGGCTCGCGCGACAGGATCTTGTCGAGCGCCGGCACGAAATCATCGGCAACGGTGCAGCAGATGCAGCCGTTGGCAAGTTCCAGAACGTCATCGTCGGCGCAGCCTTCGATACCGCAGTTCCTCAGTATCTCGCCATCGATGCCGACATCGCCGAATTCGTTGACGATGATGGCGATGCGCTTGCCGTTCGCACGCTCCAGCACATTGCGGATAAGGGTCGTCTTGCCGGCCCCCAGGAAACCCGTCACGACGGTACAGGGAACGCGGTCGAACGAAACGGTCATGGGACCTCCTTCAGGCTGTCGGTTGTGGGGATTCGCGCAATGAGGCCGCGCTTCAGCGATTGCGGGCGCTGCCGGAACGGCATGAAGCCGTCGCTCGAATTGGCGAAGAGCTCGGCACCGGCGATAAGGTCCGGCCCGCTGTCGGGCTCGAGCTCACCGAAGACATAGCTCCACGCCCCCTCGCGCAGGATTGCCGCGCTCAGGCCCCGCTTGCAGTTGCCGAGGCAGGCAACCTGGCGCACGCGCACGCCGGCGCCGTTCGCGGCCCGGGCCGTATTCTCGGCCAGCAAAGCGCCGGGGCGCGGCAGGTTCTCGGGGTCGGTGGAGCGGCGGCAGGAACTGCAGACCACGACGGTGACCGAACTGTTTCGGCCGGCATCGCCGGAAGCGTCTGTTGAGGGGAAGTCCGCCCGATCTGGTAAGCCGTCAGCCAAGGTCACGTCCTTTGCCCGGGTCACCCGCCGGACGGTCAGGATTAAGTTTCGCGACGGCAGGTCTCCTGGCTTACGGATCGTCGCCCTGCCGCCGCCTTCCCGAAGCGCAATGCTCAGTGGCGTATGGCGGAGAGCTCTCCGACTACAGTTGCGGGGACAGCTGCGGAATTGCCCAAGGGCGCACCGCATTCCCTCTTAGCTCCCACCCTGGCGGATGGAAGACCGTCGCCGGCCATTTAGATGGGCAGCGGCTGTGCTGTCAACGCAGGATGATTTCATCTTGTCCCGGCGCACATTTCGTTTAAGGTCGGCACCGTCGTCGGTTCCCCTCGGGGACGAAAGAGGGAACGCGGTAAGGGCCACCTGCCCCGATCCGCGGCTGCCCCCGCAACTGTGAGCGGTGAGCTTGCGCCCAAGAGCCACTGAAGCCCTGCGCTTCGGGAAGGCGGGCCAAGCAAGGACCCGCAAGCCAGGAGACCTGCCTTCGACGAGACGAAACCGCAACAGCCCTCGGGTGGAGGGTAGAGGATCTGAACATGAACACATCCACGACCTTCGGTGCAGTCGAATCCGCGAAAGCACGCGTTCTCCCGCTTCTCATGACCGGGCTGCTCGGCGTCTTCATCATCGCCGTTTCCGGCTTCGCGCAGATGGACGTCGTCCACAACGCCGGACACGACTACCGCCACTCCATGGCTTTCCCCTGCCACTAGATCGCACGTCCTGTCGACCGCTGATTCGCCACCGCGATTCGTGTGGTCACGCCGTCCGTGATCAATGACCGCAAGGCGCCCGCCTTTCGGGACAAAAACTTAAAGCAGAGGTCGAATCCATGTCCGTTTTCAGAAACGCGGTTTTCCTTGCCGCCATCGCCGGGCTTTTCGCCGGCATCGTCATGACGGGGCTCCAAAGCTTCTTCACCGTACCATTGATCCTTCAGGCCGAAACCTATGAAGCCGCCGCGCCCGCCCATGACCACGGCGAAGGCGCAGCTGCCGACCACCATCACGACGAGGAGGCCTGGGCTCCCGCCGACGGTGCTGAACGCACCTTCTACACGGCACTTGCCAACATCGTGACGGGCATTGGCTTCGGGCTGCTGCTCGTCGCTGTCTCCGAGATCGCCGGCGGCATCACGGGCTGGAGGCAGGGACTTGTCTGGGGCTTTGCCGGCTTTGCCGTCTTCACGCTTGCGCCGGGTCTGGGGCTGCCTCCGGAGCTTCCGGCCATGCCGGCGGCCAATCTTTTGGCGAGGCAGGTATGGTGGATCGCAACGGTCGGCGCCACGGCGGCAGGGCTTGCCCTGATCGCTTTTAGGCGTTCGCTGCCCCTTGCGGCACTGGGCTTGGCGCTTATCGTGGTGCCGCACGTCGTCGGTGCACCGCAGCCGGTAAGCCATGAGACGCCGGTTCCGGCGGACCTGCATCAGCGCTTTGTGGTGACCGTGACGGTCACAAATCTCCTGTTCTGGGCAGTGCTTGGTGCCGCCACGGGCTTCATACGTACACGCTTCTCCGGAGCCCTCGGCACACCGCAGAACAGCCTTGCCTGACGGCCGCCAATTGACCTTCGTCCTCGGCGGGGCGCGCTCCGGCAAGAGCCGCCACGGCGAGGCATTGATCGAAGCCCATCCGGCGCCGTGGAGCTACATAGCCACGGCCCAGGCCTTCGACGAGGAAATGCGGGCGCGGATCACTGAGCATCGCGCCCGGCGCGACGAACGCTGGACGGTGCTTGAGGCACCGCTGGAACTCGGAGAGGCCCTTTCCGCGATCGACGAGGGAAGGCCCGTCCTGGTGGATTGCCTGACACTGTGGCTGACCAATGTGATGCTTGCGGGACATGACGTGGAGGCGAAATGCCAGCAGCTGGCCGAGGTTCTCAAGCGCCCCCGCGGGCCCTGGGTCCTCGTGTCCAACGAGGTCGGTTTTGGCATCGTGCCGGACAACACGATGGCCAGGCAATTCCGGGATGCAGCGGGCAAACTCAACCAGATGGTCGCGGCGGAAGCCGACAGCGTCGTCTTCATGGTCGCCGGCCTGCCGATGAAGGTGAAGTGATATGCGCGAGATAGAAGACCGGGAAGCCGAGCGTCACAAGGCCAAGATGGCCAAACGCAAAACGGTGCAGGATGCCGAGGTGGCCGACAAGCACGTCGAAAAGGGTCTCCTGATCGTCAACACGGGTCCCGGCAAAGGCAAGTCCACCGCCGCCTTCGGCCTGGCGCTCAGGATGCTCGGTCACGGCCGGCGCGTCGGCATCGTGCAGTTCATCAAAGGCGCCTGGCATACCGGCGAGAAGGATGCGCTGGCGCGCTTCGGCGATCAGGTGGAATGGCACTCGATGGGCGAAGGATTCACCTGGGAAACGCAGGATCTCAAGCGCGATATCGCGGCCGCGGAGCGGGCGTGGCAGAAGGCGCTGGACCTTATGGCGGATCCCTCTTTCGGGCTCGTCATCCTCGACGAGCTCAACATCGCGCTGCGCTACGACTATCTCGATCTGCACACCGTAGTGACGGCACTCCAGGCACGAAGAGCCGATCTCCACGTGGTGGTGACTGGTCGGAACGCCAAGCCCCAGCTCGTTGAGGCTGCCGATCTCGTGACAGAGATGGGGCAGGTGAAGCATCACTTCTCCGCCGGCGTGAAGGCGCAGAAGGGTGTCGAGTTCTAGTTGGCCCGACAGGCTCATCAGCCATGCAGGAAGAGAAGACCCGCCAGAACGCCCATGAGCACAATCAGGATCGCGTCGGCAGCCCTGTAGAGGCGCAGAGCGCGGCGGATATCAGCCGCCACAGCTTGGCGCCGACCGCCCTCGCCCATCAGCGCGTCGTCGACCAGCACACCGCCATAGTTGCGCGGCCCCGCAAGCGCCAGCCCGAGCGCACCGGCCATCGCAGCCTCCGGCCATCCAGCGTTGGGCGAACGGTGCCGCCACGCATCGCGCCTTACGGTGCTCCAGGTTTTCACCGGCGAGCCTGTGCCTGCAAACCAGGCCGCAGCCACGATCAGCAGCGCCGTCAGACGCGAGGCGGGCAGGTTTATGAGATCGTCGAAGCGCGCCGCCGCCCAGCCGAACGCCTGGTGCCGCGGCGTGCGATGGCCCACCATGCTGTCGGCGGTGTTGACGGCCTTGTAGACGAGCGCGCCCGGCAACCCCAGAACCGCCAGCCAAAACGCCGGCGCCACCACGCCGTCCGAAAAATTCTCCGCAAGGCTCTCGATGGCCGCGCGGGAAACCCCCGCCTCGTCAAGCACTGCAGTATCACGGCCGACGATCATCGAGACGGCCCGACGCCCGGCTTCCAGCCCCTCGGTCTCAAGCGCGGACGCAACAGCCTCGACGTGGGAAGCAAGGCTGCGCTGGGCAATGAGCGAACTGGCCAGAAGCGCAGTAAAGAGGAGCCCGGCGCCAGCGCCCAGCAGCAACTGAAGCCCCCAACCGGCCCCGCCCGCGACCGCCAACAGAATACACAGAGCTGCAACCCCGCCGGCGCGCCGGCTCTGCAGGGTCCAGCCCTGCCGGTTCAGCATCCGGTCGAGGAAACCGATCAGTCGCCCGATCCACGTGACGGGATGGCCGATCGCGCGAAACAGGCGATCCGGATAGCCGAGCGCCAGTTCCAACACGAGCGACAGGAAGGCTAGAAGGACGAACATGGCGTTGCTGAGGGACAATCCGGCAAGGGAGGTGACCGATCACGGCGGCAGTCTTTCGCGCGCCGAGGCGCTTTTCCCCGGTGCACCGAAGCCCTGGCTCGATCTTTCCACGGGCATTAGCCCGCATCCCTATCCGCTTTCCGATCTATCTGCCAGTACCTTCCAGCGCCTGCCGGAGCCAGCACAGCTTGAAGCGCTCATGGATGCTGCAGCACAGGCCTATGGCGCGCCGGGCGCCATGAACATCGCGGCCGCGCCGGGCACCCAAATCCTGCTCCCGCTGGTGGCAGGCCTCGTCGCCGGGGGCAAGGCGGCCATTCTGTCGCCCACCTATGCAGAGCACAGGCGCGCGGCCGCCATTGCCGGGCATGACGTGAGCGAAGTCTCCGACTTCAGCGCACTTTACGACGCCGACCTTGCCGTCGTCGTCAATCCGAACAATCCCGACGGCCGGATCACCGCTCGTGCCGATCTCCTGCATCTGGCCGAGCACATGCGGGCGAAAGACGGTCTTCTCGTGATCGATGAAGCCTTTATGGACGTCGGAGCGCGCGCGGAGGCGCTGGACGGGGATGTTGAAGCCGGCGGCATCGTCGTCCTGCGCTCCTTCGGCAAGTTCTTCGGGCTCGCGGGCATCAGGCTCGGCTTTGCCCTTGCCGCGCACCCGGTTGCGGAAGCATTGCGAGCCCGCCTTGGCCCTTGGGCGATCAGCGGCCCGGCGCTTGAAATCGGCCGGCGCGCCCTCGCCAATCTTCCATGGCAGGCGGAAATGCGCGAGCGCCTTATCCGGCAAGCACTGGAACTCGATACATTGCTGGCTGAAAACGGCCTCACCGTAGCCGGCGGCACGCCGCTCTTCCGTTTCCTGCAAACGGTTCACGCAGCAACCCTCTTCCGGTCATTCGGCGAGGATGGGATCCTGGTGCGCAATTTCCGTGCCTACCCACAGACACTGCGCATAGGATTGCCCGGAGCAGACGAAGAATTCCGCCGGCTGGCGCGATCGCTCGGCCGCTGGCGGAAGGCACAGGGGCAATCGGGATGATCCACGTCACCCCCCTTTCCCAGCTTGCCGCAACACTGGAAGCGAGCAGCGCAGGCCACCTGATCTCGCTCCTTTCCGTTGATGCAGTGCCTCCGCGGCCAGCTCATCTCGATCCGTCCTGCTGCCTGCATATGGCCATGCATGATATTGTCGAGGAGATGCCGGGACTGGTCGCGCCGTCGCGGGCGCACGTCGAAACGCTTCTTGATTTCGCCCACTCCTGGAATCGCACGGCTCCGATGGTGGTGCATTGCTATGCCGGCATCAGCCGCTCGACAGCCGCCGCCTACGCCATCGCCGCAGCGCTCCAGCCCGACCGCGACGAGATGGCGCTTTCGCAGGAGCTCCGCAGCCGCGCACCGTCCGCCACGCCCAACATCCGCATCGTCTCTTTCGCCGACCAAATCCTCGGTCGGCGCGGCCGCATGGTCGCGGCGATCCGCGCCATCGGCCGGGGCGCGGAAGCATACGAAGGAACGCCTTTTGACCTGGATATCCGTTGATGGAGGTCAAGGCGCTCCGACCTATCTACCGGCTGCGTCGAGCGCTCGGAGCCCCTGCAACGCCAAGGCGACCAGCGTTATCAAGCCCTTGGCCGCCACCTTTCAAGGCTGCTGGTCGAGCACCGTCGGAGGTTGGAGCGACTCCGGCGCCCGCCGAGACCAAGATCTGAGGGAGACCTACTGCGGCGACCCCCAGCGCTCGCGGGCGTAAAGCTCTATCATCCAGCCGATCTCCCGCGCGATGGCGTCGACATCGGAGGCGGGGCCTTCCGTCGCCATCTCGTCGGCGGCCAAAATGGTTTCCGCGATCAGATGAGCGGCAATATCGAGATCCTCCTCCGACGCCATCCGCACCCCTCGTGCGCGCAGGCCGTCGCGGATGATGGCGGCGAGCTGCGTCCGGAATGCCATACGGATGTCGCGCAGCATCGGCACGGCGCGCATGGCCCGCATGATCCAGATCCCGCCGGGCCTGCTCTGCGTGATCTTGTTCAGCTGCTTCAGGACCTCGGCAATCTCGTTCGCCGCCTCGGGGAAAGTCTCAGCGGGTTCCACCCGCTCCTGCCATAATCCTCCCACTGCCTCCAACTGCGCCGTGGACAGCCGGCGGGCGAGTTCGGCAAGGATCGCGTACTTGTTAGGAAACCAGCGGTAGAGAGCAGGTGGCGTCATCCCCGCCCGTTCGCAGATCATGTTGGTCGAAAGCCGCTCGACCCCAACCTCGCCCAGCAGACGGCCCGTCACGTCGAGAATGGTCTCGAACGTGCTTTTCGCGCGCTTCTGCGACGGTTGCAGCTTGGCCTCAAGCTGCGCTGCCTTGCGAACAGGCGCACGAGGGCGACTTGATCGCTTCTGTGGCGTTTTCAACGTCCTCTCACCCCCAACCGCATTGCATCTGGTACAATGCGCAGTCCCCGCACGAATGGATGTCATTTTTGCCATCCCTATGCAAGCGCCAGCTGCTTGGTGAAGCCGGGTGGACGGAATACTTTCGCCTCCCGGGAAGCCTATCTGCCGCCCTGTTTCCGGCCCTTTCGAGCTGATTCCCCCCCGCCGCGGTTAGGAATTGTTAGAATTTTATGGGTTATGGTCGGCGTATGATGCGCGCCATAATGATCGCCGTTGTGCTTCTGGCGCTTGGCGGCTGTGCCTCCACGCCAGGAAACATCAACAATCTCTGTTCCGTGTTCGACCAGAAGGACGGCTGGTTCGGCGGCTGGTATAGCGATGCCAAACGCGCCGAGCGTCAGTACGGCGTGCCGGTTCCCGTGCTGATGGCAACCATCCGCACCGAATCCGGCTTCAAGGCCAATGCCAGACCTCCACGCAAAAAGCTGCTCGGTTTCATTCCCTGGAAGCGTCCTTCCAGCGCCTATGGCTACTCCCAGGCCCTCGACGGCACATGGGATCGCTATCGGCGCGAAACCGGCAGACGAGGCGCCCGCCGTGGCGATTTCGCCGACGCGGTGGACTTCGTCGGGTGGTATCACCGCCAGAGCCACCACAAAAACGGCATCGCGCTCGACGACACCTACAATCTCTACCTGGCTTACTATGCCGGCCACGCCGGCTATTCGCGCGGCACCTGGCAAAACAACGCGCACATGAAGAAGGCCGCCGGCAGGGCGGCAGCGATGGCGAACGACTACGCCTACCAGATGCAGCGCTGCGGACGGTAGGCGGCTGCCGCCGAAAACCGGTGCCCTTCCACACCCATTCGAGGGCGTTTGCCCCTTTTCGGGACCCCTTTCCCACTTCGAGCAGGTGGACGACAGAGCGCGAAGAGGGCAACATGCGGCGGACACACGCGCGGGGTCCGGCATTGGAAATCGGAAGTGAAAAAAGATAGACCGGTAGGGAGGACATCTCGATGTTGAGGAAGACGACACTCGTGGCCGCGCTCGCCGCGACGGCATCGTTCGGTGCTGCGGCCTACGCCCAGGAACCCGTAGAACTTCGCTTCATGTGGTATTCCGACGGCAACGAAGGCGATGTCATGGCCGATCTTCTGTCCCGCTTCGAGGAGGAGAACCCGGACATCAAGGTGGTGCTCGACAACGTCGCCTACACCGTCATCCGCGATCAGCTTCCCGTGCAGCTTGAGGCCGGCCAGGGGCCGGATCTCGCCCGCGTTACCACGTTGAAGGACCTCGCCCCCCATTGGCTCGACCTGCGCGACCTCGTCGAGGACGCGTCCTATTGGGAGGAGAATTTCGGCAACTATCTCGACTGGATGCGGCCGGAAGGCAGCGACATCATCCCCGGCTACATGACCCAGCTCACCGTCACCGGGCCCTTCGTCAACCGAACGCTGTTCGAGCAGGCGGGCGTGGAGCTTCCAGGCGAGGACGCCACCTGGGACGAATGGGCCGAAGCAGTCAAGCAAGTGGCCGAGGACCAGCAGATTCCGATCCCGCTCGCCATGGACCGCTCCGGCCACCGCTTCACCGGCCCCGCCATCTCCATGGGGGCCGGCTTCATCGGCGAGGACGGCATGCCTGCCGTCATCGACGACGGTTTCAAGGCCATGGCGGAGCGGATCGCCCGGTGGCACGAGGACGGCACGATGTCGCCGGAGATCTGGGGTAGCGTGTCAGGCACCACCTATCGCGGCGCCAACGAGGAGTTCGCCAACGCCGAAGTCGTCATGTACTACTCCGGCTCCTGGCAGATCGCGCAGTTCGAAGAGACCATCGGCGACGCCTTCGACTGGGCGGCCGTTCCCAACCCCTGCGGCCCGGCGGCCTGCACCGGCCTTCCCGGTGGCGCCGGCGTGGTCG
This sequence comes from Chelativorans salis, assembly GCF_025336525.1. GTDB lineage: Bacteria > Pseudomonadota > Alphaproteobacteria > Rhizobiales > Rhizobiaceae > Chelativorans > Chelativorans salis. The sequence goes on along the minus strand of NZ_JAOCZP010000008.1, from coordinate 173,611 downwards.
GCATCAAGTACACGGAGCATCCCGAAGAGGTCGCCCGCCTTATCGACTGGCTGGCAAGCGAGCCGGTTCTGAAGGAGTTTTACGAGCGCACGCTGTTCCTGCCTGGGCACAAGGGGCTCACCGAAGCCGGCCTCGACTACCAGTCGGACAATCCAAATGTGAAGGAGTCGCTCGACACCTTCGTTGGCGCCGTCGGCAATCTCGCCCCCCTCGCCAACCGCATGCCGTCCTGGGAGTGGGCGAACGTCGTCTACTTCGCCATCATCGGCCGCCTCGGCCAGGTGGTAGCGGGCGAGCTTTCGCTGGAGGAGGCCTATAGCCGCATTGAGGATGACATTGCGCAGCAGGTCGAGGAGGCGCAGCGGTAGGCGGCTGGTGGAGTGCGTTGGGATCCAGGAGGGGGCCCGTCAGCGACAGCCCACTCGAAGCCATGACGGCCGAGGCTAGACATGAAACCGCCGGCGAGCGTCTCGCCGGCCTTCTCCTGGCCCCCGTCCGCTGGGGGATGAACCTCATCGACCGCCCGATGACATGGCTGCAGCGGCGGCTAGGTCTCGGCGGTGTGGCCGCCGCATTCCTGGCGCCGAACCTGCTCGTCTTCGGCATCTTCGTGCTGTTCCCGATGATGCTGAACGTCGCCTACTCGTTCACCGGCGGCGGGGCGCTGTTCCTTAACAACCGCGTCTTCGTCGGCACGCTGCAATACGAGACCCTGCTTTCCTGCCGCGACTTTCTCGATGCCTCCTCCTGCCGCGAGGACCGGTTCTGGCGCGCCGTCGGCAACACCGGCTTCTTCGTCATCGTGCAGGTTGCGGCGCTGGTGCTGATCTCGCTTGCCACGGCACTGGTGCTCAACCGCGAAATGCGGGCACGCGGCTTCTGGCGTGCTGTCTTCTTCTTTCCCGTGCTCCTGTCGCCGGTGGTTGTGGCGCTGATATGGAAATGGATCCTGCAGAGGAACGGTCTCTTGAATGCGGTGCTCGTGGAATTGAGCTTCGAGCCCACCCTGTGGCTGGTCAACCGCGGCTGGGCGATGTTCTGGGCGATATTTCTCTCCATCTGGGCCCATCTCGGCTTCTACACGCTCATTCTGCTCGCCGGCCTGCAGGCCATCCCGCGTGAACTCTACGAGGCCGCAGAGATGGACGGAGCGCCGAGCTGGCGGGTGCTTACCCGCATCACCCTGCCGCTTCTGTGGCCCAATCTGGTCGTCGTCATCCTCCTGGCGCTGATCCGCGCCGTGCAGGTCTTCGACGAGGTATTCGTGCTTACCGGCGGCGGCCCCGGCACGGCGACGCTCTTCCTGGTGCAGTACATCTACGAGACGGGCCTTGCCCAGCAGGTGCGCAATCTGGGGCTGGCCTCCGCCGCCTCCATCCTCATGGCCGCCGTGCTGATCGTGCTGACACTCGTTCAGCTTCTCGCCTCGGCCTGGCGAGAGCGGAAGGAGCAGCGATGAGCGGGATCGCCACTTTCCTCACCCGTCGGCGCGGGGGCGCTTCCTGGCACTTCACCGACGTGCTGGCCTGGATTTGGCTTTTAGCCGGGCTTCTGTTGATGTTCGGCCCGGTGGTCTGGCTGGGGCTTTCCTCGTTCAAGACCCGCGCGGCCCTAAGCGAGTTCCCCCCAACGCTGCTGCCCTACGAGACGTCGGTGGTAGAAGTCGAAGGCTTCGACGAGCCACTGCCGCTCTACAGAGTGAAGACGGAAGACGGTGAAGAGCGCCTGCTGGTCCAGGTCCGTCGCATCGGCACTGTGGCGCAGATGGCCGACCCGGAAGCGCCCGACGAGATCATCCGTGTGCCGCTTGTCGCCCGCGAGCCGGTGCGGGAGGTCAGGCTCGCCACGGAAAACTATTCGACACCCTTCGAGCGCTACAACTTCCTGCGCTATTTCTACAACTCCGTCTTCGTGACGGTTGTGGCGACCATCATCACGCTGATCTTCAACTCCATGGCCGCCTTCGCTCTGTCCAAATACCAGTTCAAGGGCCGCACTGCCGTGCTCGCCGTTATCCTCGCCACGCTGATGGTGCCGCTTTCGGTGATCATCGTCCCACTGTTCTCCGTCATCAACGGACTCAATCTTTTCAACAGCCTGTGGGGCGTGATCCTGCCGACGGTGGCCACGCCGACGGGCGTATTTCTGCTGCGCCAATACATGCTCACCATCCCCGACGAGCTTCTCGAGGCCGCCCGCATGGACCATGCATCCGAATGGAAGATCTACTGGCGCATCGTCCTGCCGCTCGCCATGCCCGCGGTGGCGGTGCTTGCCATCTTCTCGGTCATGTGGCGCTGGAATGACTTTCTCTGGCCGCTGATCGTGTTGTCCGACCAGGAACTTTATACCCTGCAGGTAGGCCTCAACTCCTTCCAGGGCGAACTTAACGTGCAATGGCACTACGTCCTGGCGATGACGGTGGTCAGCATGTTGCCGGTGGTGGTGATCTTTGCCTTCCTGCAACGCTTCATCACCTCCGGCATCGCCTCGACCGGTATCAAATAGGCCGCAGCGCATGAGCCATCTCGAACTGAAAAACGTCAGCAAGTCCTTCGGCCCCGTCGAGGTGCTCCACCAGGTCGACATTGAGGTGAAGGACAAGGAGTTTGTCGTCTTCGTTGGTCCCTCCGGCTGCGGCAAGTCCACGCTGCTGCGCATCATCGCCGGCCTTGAAAAGGCGACCTCGGGAGAGGTGATGCTCGATGGCGAGGTGGTGAATCATCTGGCGGCCGCCGACCGCGGGCTCGCCATGGTCTTCCAGTCCTACGCGCTTTACCCGCATATGAGCGTGCGCCAAAATCTCTCTTTTGGGCTGGAGAATACCAAGACGCCCAAGGACAAGATCGAGGAGCGCGTTGCCGAGATCGCCCGCATGCTGAGGATCGAGGAGCTTCTGGCGCGCAAGCCGCGGCAGCTTTCCGGCGGCCAGCGCCAGCGCGTGGCCATCGGTCGGGCCATGGTGCGCCGACCGGGCGTCTTCCTGCTCGACGAGCCGCTGTCGAACCTCGACGCCGAGCTGCGTGTGACCATGCGCGCCGAACTCGCCGCGCTCCACAAGCGGCTCGACGCCACCATGATCTACGTCACACATGACCAGACGGAAGCCATGACCCTGGCCGACCGTATCGTTGTCCTGCGCGACGGGCGGGTGGAGCAGATCGGCACGCCGCTCGAACTCTACAACCGCCCGGCCAACCGCTTCGTCGCCGGCTTCATAGGTGCACCGCACATGAACTTCCTGGAAGGCCGCTTTACGGGCGGGGACGATGGCGCAGCGCGCATCGAGCTTGATGGCGGGCACGTGCTGTTGCTGCCCATTCCGGCGCGGCCGGAGGGCGAGCCCATTACCATCGGCATCCGACCGCACCACATCGAGACGGAGGGCGGGCAGGCGCGCATCCCCGCCACCGTGACCCTTGTCGAAGCGCTCGGCCCCGAGACGATCGTCCATGCCGAGGCGGAAGGCCAGCCTCGCATCGTCGCCGCTCTTGCAGGACAGCGGTCGATCACCAGCGGCAACACCATTTCGCTGGCCCTCGATGAGCGGTTTCTCCATGCCTTCGACGCGGATGGAAAGCGCATCGAGGAGAGCAGGGTGGCTGAGGAGATATAAAGGCCGAAGCCGGCCTCACATCGCTCACGGCGCGAAAAGCCGCTAAGCTCCACACCACAACCCGCGGGATAAGGAAGACAGAAGAATGCAGCCAGTGTGGGCAATCGGCCTGATGACCGGGACCGTTCTCGACGGCAACATCGACATCGCGGCGATCAAGACGGATGGGGAGCGGATCGAGGCGTTCGGGCCTTGGGCGCTGGCGCCCTACCCTGCCGGAATGCGCGAATTGCTGGCCGAGACGTTGCAGGCCGCCCGCGCGTGGGGCTTCGAGGGGCCGGAGCCGGCGATCTTCCACGAGGCGGAGATTGCGCTCAGCGAGGCACAGGCGCATGCGGTGAAGGCGTTTCTGGAAGAGCACGGCTTTACACCCGCGGACATCGCGGCGGTGGGCTTTCACGGGCAGACCGTGCTGCATATCGCGCCGGAGGGCGGCAGACGTGGACACACACGGCAGTTGGGGGATGGCGCGCGGATGGCGGCGATCGTCGGCACCGACGTGGTCTATGATTTCCGCTCTGTCGATGTGGCGGCCGGTGGTCACGGCGCGCCTCTTGCACCGATCTACCACAAGGCGATGCTCGAGAAGATCGGCGCCGGCGGCGACACCGCCATCCTAAATCTCGGCGGCGTGGCGAACATCACCTGGGCGAGCGAGGAGCAGCTGATCGCCTTCGATACGGGGCCGGCCAATGCACCCCTCAACGATTGGATCGCTAGGCACGACGCCGGCACCATGGACCGCGACGGAGAAATCGCCGCCGCCGGTACGGCGGACGAGGAGCGTCTTCACGTGCTGCTTCAGCATTCCTACCTGGCGGCACCTTTCCCAAAGTCGCTCGACAGGTTCGACTTTGACGCCGCGATGGCCGATGGACTAACGCTTGCCGACGGGGCGGCGACGCTGGCGGCTTTTACCGCCGGTGCCGTCGGTAAGGCGCTTGACCTGTTACCGAGGAGGCCGAAGCGCCTCGTCGTTTGCGGCGGCGGCCGCAAAAATCCCGTGATAATGCGGGAGATCGGCAAGCGGGCCGCTGTCGAGGTGCTGCCAGCGGAGAACGTGGGGCTGCGCGGAGACGCGGTGGAGGCGGAATGCTTCGCCTATCTGGCGATAAGGTCCCTGCGCGGGCTGCCGCTGAGCTTCCCGCAGACCACCGGCGTGAGCACCCCCCAGACCGGCGGCATTCTGGCTTCAGTGGCGGCTGCGATCAGCAGGACCGGCTCCGCCTGAAGGCTCTCCTCCCAAAGGCTGTAGCGATGGTGGCAGGATATCGGAAAACCTTTTCCAAAATCCTTGCCACCAACGCTGTTTCGTGTCACCTTCAGTTAAGGAAAAGGTTTTCCTAATTGGCAATCGGCGGGAGGAGCCGCTGCCAGCGTAAGGGAAAGCTTGCTCCTGCCGCGGAGCATGGCGAGCTCCGTGACCGGTTCCGCTATATGGGAGGAAATCATGAAAGTGTTGAACGCCCGGGGTGTCGGGAAAGCCGTGCTTGCCACGGCTGCGGCCGTCTTCATGGCCGGCACGGCACTTGCCCAGGACATGACCATGTGGGTGCGCGACGGAAGTGCTGCGAACGCCGGCAAGGTGCTCGCCGAGTTGTGGAACGAGACGCATCCCGACAACCAGATCGAAGTCACCGTCATCCCCAACCTGCAGATGGTGACCAAGCTCGCTACCAGCATCGCCGCCGGCGACCCGCCGGATCTGATCTCGCTCGACCTGATCTACATGCCGGACTTCATGCGCGCCGGCTCGCTGGTCGACATCACCGACGAGGCGGAAAAGAACCCCAATTTCGACAAGGTGATCGACGCCTATAAGGAGATCTCCACCTATGAAGGCCGCACCTACGGCACCGGCTTCACGCCGGACGTCTCGGTCATCGCCTGGAACAAGGACCTGTTCCGCAAAGCAGGCCTCGACCCGGAGAAGCCGCCACGCACAATCTACGAGATTCATGAGATGGCGAAGAAGGTCGCCGCGCTCGGCGACGACACCTACGGTTTCTACTTCTCGGGCTCCTGCCCGGGCTGCAACATCTTCGTCACCTCGCCGCTAATGGTCGCCGGCGGTGCCAAGATGCTGCCGCGCAATGGCGAGGACACCGCACTCGAGGGCGAAGCGGTCAAGGAGGTGCTCCAGGTCTACCGCGACATGTGGACCGAGGGCCTGATCCCCGAAAGCGCGGAGACCGACAACGGGGCGAACTTCGTCTCCGGCTTCACCAACGGAAATGTCGGCATCGCGGGCACGGGCGGCTTCGTCATTCCGCTGGTGGAATCGGACTTCCCCGACCTCGACTACGGCGTGGCCCTCTTGCCGGGCCTCAAGGAAGGCCAGGTCTCCGCCTTCGTGGGCGGCGATACAATCGCCATCCCGCGCGGTTCAAATAACGAGGAGTTGGCGCGCGAGTTCATCAACTGGTCGCTTTCAGACGAGGCTCAGTTGGAGGGGCTGGCCAAGAACGGCATCCTGCCAGTGCGCGCCGATCTCGCCACCGACAACAAGTATTTCGCGGACCAGCCAAAGGTGCAGGTGACGGCGGAAGCGCTCAAGGTCGGCTACGTCCCGTGGGTTTTCCACTTCGCTGACATGGTGAATTCGGATTCGAGCCCGTGGATCAATATGCTGCAGCGCGCGGTCTTCGACGGCGAGATCGATGAAGCCATCGAGGAAGCGCGCGAGCGCATGATCGAGATCGCCAGCGAGTAGGAGGCGCGAGGGGCGTGACTGCGTGAAAGCAGGAAGTTCGGAGATGCAGGCACCCTATGTCGCCCCCCTCTGTCCCGCCGGACATCTCCCCCACAAGGAGGGAGATCAGCCGACTGTTCGCGCCGTCGCTTTTCCTGCGGCGCCGACGATTGGCGAAGGTCTTCGCGACGGCGCAATCTCCCCCCTCGTGGGGGAGATGTCCGGCAGGACAGAGGGGGGCGCCGCAGGGCGTCGGCATCACCAAACACCATAACGAGGCACGAACCCAAGCACATGTACGCCAACTCCAGCAGATATGTCGGGCTCCTGTTCATGACGCCGGCCCTCCTGTTCGTGGCCGTGTTCGTCTTCTATCCGCTGGGGCAGCTTGTCTACACCTCGATGACCGACGCCTCGCTGCTCGGCGGCGGCAAGTTCGTAGGGCTCGAGAACTACGCCAAGGCGTTCTCGGACAGGGGCTTCTGGCGCTCGCTCTGGTTCACCGTCAGCTACACGCTCTACATCACTCCGGTACTGATGGGGCTCGGCTTTCTGGCTGCCCTGCTCACCACCGAGAACACGAGGCTCAAGCAGGTCACGCGCGGCGCCATCTTTCTGCCCGTGGTCATCGGCCTGGCCTCCTCCAGCTTCATCTGGCTGTGGTTGTTCGATCAGCAGGTGGGCCTGTTCAACAGGCTCCTAGTCGACATCGGCATTCTCGACAAGCCGCTGGTGTGGTTTCGCTCGGCCGAACTCGGCCAGCTTGCCGTCATCATCTCGGTGACGTGGAAGATCGTCGGCTTCGGCATGATCCTTATGGTCGCCGGCATCCAGTCCATCGGCGACGACCTTATCGAGGCGGCGATGATCGACGGCGCCAGCTACTGGCAGCGCGTGCGCCGCATCATCCTGCCGCTCGCCGCCCGCAGCATTCTGCTGGCGACGCTCATCAGCGCCATCGGCTCCATGCTTGCCTTCGACCAGTTCTACATCATGACCAGCGGCGCCCCGCGCGGGCAGACCTTCACCTCGGTCTACTGGATTTACCAGAACTCGTTCGTCTACTTCAAACTCGGCTATGGCAGTGCGCTGTCGCTTATCCTGATGGTGATCATCATGGCGGGCGCGGCCGTCCAGATCGCGCTGACCAGCCGGAAAGGGCGCTCGTGAGCGACATTCCCCTCGAAAGAAGCGCCGTCGGCGTCTCCACCCGTAGGGTCGGCACTAGATTGCCGGCACGGGTGATCGTCGCGCTGATCTGCTGGCTGGTGATCGCCATCATGGCCTGGCCGCTCATCATGTCCTTCCTTGCCTCCTTGAAGCCGCAGGCGGAGGTGACGGCCATCCCGCCCGACTACCTGCCGCATTCCTTGAGCCTGCAGAGCTATCTGACGGTCTATGAATACCAGGCGGGACTGCCCACCTACCTTTTCAACTCCTCTATGGTGGCCTTCCTGACCATCCTCTTCTGTCTCGCGCTCGCCGTGCCGGCAGGGTACGGGCTCGCCCGCTTCCACGTGCCGTTCAAGGAGGTCCTGTTCCTCCTCCTGCTCGCGAGTATGATGATCCCCTACCAAGCGCTTTTGACGCCACTCTTCCTGATGTTCACCAAGCTCGGGTTGACCAACAACCATGTCGGCTTGGCGATCATCCACACGATCCTGCAACTGCCGTTCAGCGTCTACGTGATGCGCAATGCCTTCGAGGGTATCCCCCGCGAACTGGAGGAGGCGGCGATCGTCGACGGGTGCAGCCCGTTGCAGATCCTCGGCCGTGTCTTCATGCCGCTGGCTGTGCCCGGCATGGTGACGGTCGCGCTGTTTGCCTTCATCATGAGCTGGAACGAGTTCCTCGCCGCCCTCATCTTCATGAGCAAGGAGACCTCCTTCACGCTGCCGGTGCTTTTGACTAGCGTGATCGGCAGTTTCTACGGTTCTGTAGCCTGGGGCCCGCTGCAGGCTGGCGTGATGGTCTCCGTCATTCCATGCATCGCCATCTATTTCCTGCTGCAGCGCCACTACGTGTCCGGCTTCCTGAGCGGCGCGGTGAAATAGGCGGTCCCGCGATGAAAGATCCAGCCAATCCCACGAGCCGCACACCGGAAGATGACCGGCTGCGGCGCCGGATCGGCCCTACCATCCGCGACGTGGCGCGCATGGCCAATGTGAGCATCGGCACGGTCTCGAAGGCGCTTAACAACAACGGCAGCCTCAAGGCCGAGACGCGCGAGCGCGTCATCGCCGTGGCCAACGCGCTCGGCTTCCGCCCCAACAGCCTGGCTCAGAGCCTGCACCGGCGGCATAGCTTCACCGTCGGCCTGATCTCCAACGATAGCTTCGGCCGCTTCACCATGCCGATCGCCGAGGGCCTTGAGGCATGCCTGGCCGACCGGCAGATCGCCGTCTTCATGTGCAATGCCACCGACGACCCCGAGCGCGAGCGCCAGCACGTGGAGCAGCTCTTGGGCAAGCGGGTTGACGGCATGGTGATCACCGCCCGCCGCGCCGACCGTCGGCCGGGACTCGACGGTGCGCTGCGCGGGCTACCGGTCATCTACGTATTTTCCCAGTCCGACGATCCCGAGGCCGTGTGCCTGCTGCCCGACGACGAGGGCGGCGCGCGCATGGCCGTCGAGCACCTGATCGGGCTGGGACGGCAGCGCATAGCCCACATCACTGGGCCGGAGCGCTTCGAGGCCGTGCGCCTGCGCCGCGACGGATATCGCCAAGCGCTGACGGCAGCGGGGCTTGCGGAAGGCGAAGGCTACTATCTGAGCGGAGATTGGTCGGAGAAATGGGGCTACGATGCAGCCGCTCGGCTCTTCGCCCACGGGCGGGAGCCGCCGGACGCGCTCTTCTGCGGCAATGACCAGATCGCCCGCGGTGCCGCCGACGCGCTGCGCGAGCGCGGCATCGCCGTGCCCGAGGATGTCGCCATCGTCGGCTTCGACAACTGGAACGTCATGACCGAGGCCAGCCGTCCGCCGCTCACCAGCGTCGATCTCAATCTCCGCGCGCTCGGCCGCGAGGCTGGCCGCCGCCTGATTGCCATGATCGACGGTACGCCGATGCGGGGCGTCAGCCGCCTGCCATGCACCCTGGTGATCCGCGAATCCTGCGGTGCCAAGACGGACACTCTAACGGGAACGGAAGACTATGCGTAGATACACTCCGGCCAGATTCACAGACGTCAAACTCACCGGCGCATTCTGGCGCGAGCGGCTCGATACTGTCCTTGCCCGAACAGTGCCTAGCCAGCACCGCCAGCTCGCCGCACACGGCATCCTGGAATCCTTGAAGTTGCCGAAGCCCGTGCCGCCGGTCTCCATCCCGCCCAACCGGCATAACTTCACAACGCAGATCTTTTGGGATTCCGACGTCGGCAAATGGATCGAGGTGGCCAGCTACGCGCTCGCCCACAAGCGCGACGCCGAGATCGAAGCGCAGATCGACGCCGTCGTCGAGGATTTGGCCAAGGCCCAGCTTCCCGACGGCTATCTGAACTGCTGGTACATCCAACGCGAGCTTGAAAACCGCTGGACAAACCTCAGGGACAACCACGAGCTCTACAATGCCGGACACCTGTTGGAAGGTGCCATCGCCTACTACCAGGCGACCGGCCGCCGCCGCTTCCTCGACATCATGGAGCGCTATCTCGACCACATCGCTGAGACCTTCGGCACGGGCCCCGGCCAGAAGCGCGGCTATCCCGGCCACCCGGAGATCGAGCTGGCGCTGGTCAAGCTCTATCACCTCACTGGCGATAAACGCCGCCTCGACCTAGCCGCCTATTTCGTCAACGAGCGGGGCGCAAAGCCGAACTATTTCGACATCGAGGCCGAAGCCCGCGGCGACGATCACTACTGGGCGGGCACTCACGAATATTCACAGTCCCACAAGCCGGTGCGCGAGCAGGACAAGGCCGTCGGCCACGCTGTGCGCGCCATGTATCTCTACACGGCCATGGCCGATCTCGCCGCCGAGCTCGACGACGCGGCGCTCAAGAGGGCCTGCGAGCGGCTGTGGGAAGACATCACCACCAAACGCATGTACGTGACGGCCGGCGTCGGCCCCTCGGCGCACAATGAAGGCTTCACGAAGGACTACGACCTCCCCAACGATACCGCCTACGCAGAGACCTGCGCCTCCGTTGCCCTCATCCTGTGGGCGCAGCGCATGCTCAACCTTGACCTCGAAGGCAAATATGCAGACACGCTCGAACTCGCCCTCTTCAACGGCGCGCTGACGGGGCTGAGCCGCGACGGCGAGCACTATTTCTACGACAATCCGCTGGAGAGCGACGGCAGCCACACGCGCTGGGCCTGGCATCCCTGCCCTTGCTGCACGATGAACGCCTCGCGGTTGATCGCCTCGGTCAGCGGCTATTTCTACGCCACTAGTGCCGACTCGCTGATCGTGCACCTCTACGGCGGCACCGAGACCACGCTCGATGTCGCCGGCACCAGGGTCGGCGTCATGGAGGAAAGCGATTATCCCTGGTCTGGCGCCGTCTCAATCACGCTCACCCCGGAAGCCGAAACCGAGTTCGGCCTCAAGCTGCGCATCCCCGGCTGGGCGCGCGGGGCGCGGGCGAAGGTAAACGGCGAAGAGATCGACGTGGCGGCGAATACTGTCAACGGCTACCTCGGCATCCGCCGCCGTTGGGCAAAGGGCGATCGCGTCGAGCTCGACCTGCCCATGCGCCCCGAGCGCGTCTACGCCAATCCGCAGGTCTCGGCGGATTTCGGTCGCGTGGCGCTGAGGCGCGGACCGCTGGTCTATTGCCTGGAGCAAGCTGACAATCCCGGTATCCCCGTCCGGCAGACGCGCCTGCCGCGAAATTCAGAGGTACGGGCGCTGGCAAGGAACGACCTCTTCGACGGCGCAACGCTCCTCACCGCCGAGGGAAAGGCTATAGACGACGATGGCTGGCAGCGCGCCCTCTACCGCACCGAGCCGCCGCGCGAACGCCCGGCCACACTGACGGCAATCCCCTATTTCCTCTGGAACAACCGTGGGCCGGGACCGATGCAGGTGTGGATCGCGGAGGAAGTGTAGCTGTCGGGAGGTGTCGGCGCCCGGCACCTCCGTTTAATTCCGCCCAGCCGCCATTCACGGCTTGGGGTCGGCCTTTAGATAGGCGGTGACATTGGCGATATCCTCGTCGCTCTTAAGGCCGGCGAAGGCCATCTTGTTGCCCGGCATGAACCCCTTGGGGTCACGCAAATATGCTGCCAGGTTCTCCTCGTCCCAGACAAGCCCCTGCTCGCCCGCTTCCTTCATCGCTGGGGAATAGCGCGACTGGAACGATTCCAGCGTGCCGGCGGTGCGGCCGATAACGCCGAGCAGTGACGGGCCGACCTTGTTTCTGTCCGTCTCCGCCTCATGGCAGGCCCGGCACTTGTTAAATACCGTCTTGCCGGCGGCCGGGTCTCCCTCCTGGGCTAATGCTGGAATCGGGGCGAGCAACGCGGCGGCAAAGCCGATCCGAATGCAATGGGATACCGATTTCATGACGAATCCTCCTCCCTTTCGGACGCCGCCATGCATTCGGCGACGCAAACGCCTCCCCAGACATTCATCCTGTTGCCCCTCCCCCACACCAACAATGGGCAAATTGTCGCATGCTCCTGTGACATAAGGCCGCAAACCCGGTGCCGAGCAGCACGACCCGCCGTCTCAAACAGGAATGAGACCGAAGCCGATCAACAGCAGTATCAGCACAGAAAGCGCGACCAACAGCGAGGTTTTGGCGTCCATCGCACGACCTCCCGGGACGAAATCGGAGGCATCTCGGCAACATCCGAACATACCGGTTTGCCTCACTTTCCACAGGTTACAGAAGAATAACCGCCGGCGCCAGCCTTGTGCAGCAGCCTGTTCGGCATGCCGTCTCAAAAAAGCATGAGACGACGCAAGTTAAGCCAAGTCGGCTGGCAAGGCGTCGGCAGAAAAAAAGAAGAAAGCGCCGTGGCTCAGGGGTTTGAAATCTTCCGGCTAACCGGAGGCGCGTTGGCCGGCTCTGGATATCCCCGGTCATTTCAGGCTAATATGTCGCCGGCTTCCTGACGGAGGAGAGGTCTACTAGGGAGCCGGGAGGGACGGAGAATGGCCGTCGCACTGATACTCGTTCTTGTGGTCCTGGGCTCGATATTGTTCCATATCTTGAGCCCGTGGTGGTGGACGCCCATTGCGTCCAACTGGGGCTATATCGACGATACGCTCATCATCACCTTCTGGATTACCGGCGCTGTCTTCAGCGCAGTTATCCTGTTCATGGCCTATTGCGTCTACCGCTTTCGCCATAAGGAAGGCGCCAAGGCGGCCTACCAGCCGGAGAGCAAGAGGCTGGAATGGTGGCTAACGATCGTGACGGCGGTGGGCGTGGCGGCAATGCTGGCGCCGGGGCTCTACGTCTGGTCGCAGTTCGTCACCGTTCCCGACGATGCAACCGAGGTCGAGGTGGTGGGGCAGCAGTGGCAGTGGAACTACCGGCTGCCCGGCGAGGACGGCAAGCTTGGCAAGTCCGACAATCGGCTCGTCACCTTCGAGAACCCACTGGGTATCGATCCGGAGGACCCCGCCGGCCAGGATGACATCGTCATCGAAGCGGGTGATCTGCACCTGCCCATAGATAAGCCGGTGAAGATGCTGCTGCGCTCGATCGACGTGCTGCATGATTTCTATGTGCCCGAGTTCCGCGCCAAGATGGACATGGTGCCGGGCATGGTCACCTATTTCTGGTTCACACCGACAAGGACGGGGACGTTCGAGGTGCTGTGCGCGGAGCTGTGCGGCACCGGACACGGCTATATGCGCGGCATAGTCGCCGTGGAGACGGAGGAGGACTATCTGGCCTGGCTCGAGGGGCAGTCCACCTTCGCCGAACTTTCCGCCCCACAGAAACTCGGTGCGGCCGAGGAGGCCGAGCCGTGAGATGAGACGGGAGACGGTTTAACGCGGCACGTTCCGGCGCACCCGGCATTCGGTCGGGCCTCGCCGGGAGGCCTAAGGAGGTGAAGCGATGGTCGATGCCACACCTCGCGCGGAACGGGACATTCCGCCTGCGGAAGTCCCTGAGCTCGAGCTTTACCATCCGAAAAGCTGGTGGACGACCTATGTCTTCTCGCAGGACGCCAAGGTCATTGCCATCCAGTATTCCGGCACGGCGGTGGCCATCGGCCTAGTGGCGCTGGTGCTTTCCTGGCTGATGCGGCTGCAGCTCGGCTTTCCCGGCACCTTCGACTTCATCACCCCGGAAGCCTACTACCAGTTCATCACCATGCACGGCATGATCATGGTGATCTACCTGCTCACGGCGCTCTTCCTCGGCGGCTTCGGCAATTACCTGATCCCGCTCATGGTCGGCGCGCGGGACATGGTCTTCCCCTACGTCAACATGTTGAGCTTCTGGATCTATCTGCTGGCGGTCCTCGTGCTGGCAGCGAGCTTCTTCGCACCCGGCGGGCCGACAGGGGCGGGCTGGACGCTCTACCCCCCGCAAGCGATCCTCGGCGGCACGCCCGGCGGCCAGGACTGGGGCATCATCCTGATGCTGGTCTCGCTGATCCTGTTCATCATCGGCTTCACCATGGGTGGGCTTAACTACGCGGTAACGGTCATCCAGGGCCGCACGCGCGGAATGACCCTAATGCGCATGCCGCTGACCGTCTGGGGTATTTTTACCGCCACCGTGATGGCGCTGCTCGCCTTCCCGGCTCTGTTCGTGGCCTGCGTCATGATGCTGTTCGATCGGGTGCTCGGCACCTCGTTCTTCATGCCGGCGCTGGTCGAGATGGGCGAGCAATTGAGCTACGGCGGCGGCAGCCCGATCCTGTTCCAACACCTGTTCTGGTTCTTCGGCCATCCGGAGGTCTACATCGTGGCACTTCCGGCCTTCGGCATCGTCTCGGACCTGATCTCGACCCATGCGCGCAAGAACATCTTCGGCTACCGCATGATGGTGTGGGCGATTGTCATCATCGGCGCACTCTCCTTCATCGTCTGGGCGCACCACATGTATGTCTCCGGCATGCATCCCTGGTTCGGCTTCTTCTTCGCCACGACGACACTGATCATTGCCGTACCCACCGCCATCAAGGTCTACAACTGGGTGCTGACCCTGTGGCGCGGCGACATTCACCTCACCGTGCCGATGCTGTTCGCGCTCGCCTTCATCGTCACCTTCGTCAATGGCGGGCTGACGGGGCTTTTCCTTGGCAATGTGGTGGTCGACGTACCCTTGTCCGACACGATGTTCGTGGTCGCCCACTTCCACATGGTGATGGGCGTGGCCCCAATCATGGTCATCTTTGGCGCCATCTATCACTGGTATCCCAAGATCACCGGGCGCATGCTCGAGGATTGGATGGGCCAGTTTCATTTCTGGGTCACCTTCGTCGGCAGCTACGCGATTTTCTTCCCCATGCACTATGTCGGGCTCGTGGGCGTGCCGCGGCGCTATCCCGAGATCGGCGAGGCGGCCTTCATGACCGCGCCGGTGGACAATCTCAACGCCTTCATCTCCGTCGCTGCGCTGATCGTCGGCTTCGCGCAGATGGTGTTCCTGTTCAATCTCGTCTGGAGCCTGCGCTTCGGCAAGGAGGCCGGGCCCAACCCCTGGCGCGCCACGAGCCTGGAGTGGCAGACGCCCACCACCCCTCCTCCGCACGGCAACTGGGGCGATGAGCGGCCGGTGGTCTATCGCTGGGCCTACGACTACTCGGTGCCCGGCGCGCCGGAGGATTTCATCCCCCAGAATGATCCGTGGCCGGAGAAGGTAGCAGCGAGGCCCGCATGAGCGTCATCCTCGTCTTCCTGGCTGTGGTGATCGGCTTCTCCTTCTGGTGGCTCTTCCACCAGAAGGTGATGGAGAAGCCTTGGCTGGAGCATGGCGTGCACACAGCCCTGCCTGAGACCGACGTTTCAGGCATGCCGACGGCCAAGGTCGCGCTGGCCGTCTTTCTTGCCGTCGTCGGCAGCCTCTTCGCGCTGTTCGCCAGCGCCTATTTCATGCGCATGGACTATTCCGACTGGCAGGCGCCACCGCTCCCCCGCATCCTGTGGGTCAACACGGCGATCCTTATCCTTGCCAGCGTCGCCCTTTCCTGCGCCGTGCGCGCTGCCCGCGAGCAGCGCCGCAAGATGACACGCCTTGCACTGGTGACGGCCGGGCTTGCAACGGTGGTCTTCCTGGCCGGCCAGGTGACGGCATGGCGGGATTTGGCGGCTGGCGGGCACTATCTGGACATGAACCCGGCCAACGGCTTCTTCTATCTGATGACAGGCGTGCACGGGCTGCACATCCTGGGCGGCCTCGTCGCTCTCGGGCGGACCACGGTGAAGGCATGGGACGATAACGTGGCGGCGGAGCAACTGCGCCTCGGCGTCGAACTGTGCGCCGCCTACTGGCACTTCCTGCTCCTCGTCTGGCTCGGCGTCTTCGTCCTTCTGGCCGGCTGGGCCGGGGACCTGCTCGCGCTCTGCCGGCAGATACTGACGTGAAGGGGAAACGACGATGGCTGAGACATCGCTGAACGGATTCGGAGCACAGCCCACCCGCCCGAACGGCATGCGCGGCGTCGTCGCCGACTGGGCGTCGGATCAGCGTGCCTTCAAGAGTGCCTCCTGGGGGAAGTCCATGATGTGGATCTTCCTTCTGTCCGATACCTTCATCTTCGGCTGCTTCCTGCTCGCCTACATGACGGCGCGCATGTCGACAACGGTACCGTGGCCCGACGCCAGCTCGGTCTTCGCGCTGCATATCGGCGGGGCCGATATGCCTCTCATTCTGATTGCTATCATGACCTTCGTCTTGATCTCCTCAAGCGGCACGATGGCGATGGCGGTCAACTTCGCCTATCGGCGCAACCGTAGGATGACGGTGATCCTGCTCCTCTTGACGGCGCTGATGGGCGCCACCTTCGTCGGCATGCAGGCCTTCGAGTGGACCAAGCTCATCACCGAGGGCGTACGGCCATGGGGCAATCCGTGGGGGGCGCCACAGTTCGGCGCTACCTTCTTCATGATCACCGGTTTTCACGGCACCCACGTGACCTTCGGCGTGATCTTCCTGCTCATCGTCGCGCGCAAGGTCTGGCGCGGCGACTACGACCGTGGCACGCGCGGCTTCTTCACCAGCCGCCCCGGTGATTACGAACACGTGGAGACGATGGGGCTCTACTGGCACTTCGTTGACCTCGTCTGGGTCTTCATTTTCGCATTCTTCTATCTCTGGTGAGGGACGATCATGTCGGCACCACCTTCAACCCCCGTGCACACCTCCAGCCAAACGGACGCCGCGGCATCCCATGCCGAAGGCCAGCAGCACCCGGTCCGGCTCTATCTGCTCGTCTGGTTCTGGCTGTTCGTGCTCAGCGCCTGTTCCTACCTGGTCGACTATGCCGGCTTCGAAGGCTACCTGCGCTGGAGCCTGATCCTCGTCTTCATGATGCTGAAGGCAGGGCTGATCGTGGCGGTGTTCATGCACATGGTGTGGGAGCGGCTGGCGCTGGTATACGCCATCCTGCTGCCGCCAATCGCCGTCCTCGTGTTCGTCACCATCATGGCGATCGAATCCGACTATACGGCGCTCACACGCATGACATTGTTCTCCGGCGGGGGATGAGGGGCAAAAGTGCCCCCCGCTCTTCAACGATCCCCTACTCCTTGGACTGCCGCTTCCTGACCCCAGGCGCGATCACCGTTTTGCGGTAGAGGTGCCAGGTCGAATGCCCGAGCACGGGGATGACCACGGCGAGACCGACGAAGAACGGCACCGAGCCGATCACCAGAAGCGTGGCGACGATCAGGCCCCAGAAGAGCACGGGGAGCGGATTGGCCAACATGACGCGCGCCGAGGTCTGGATGGCCGCGTAGGCGCCGACGTCCCGATCGAGCAACAGTGGAAAAGCCACCGATGTGGTGCTGAGGACGACCAACGCGAAGACAAAGCCGATCGCATTACCCAATAGAAGCAGCGTCCAACCCTGCTGCGTGGCCAAGATCTCGCCTATGAAGCCGAGGAAGGATTCCGGCACGACAGGCCCGTAAATCCAGACAAAGAGCGCCTGGGCGGTGAAAATCCACGCCAGGAAGATCACCATGAGCATGGCGCCGACGGCAACCATGGATGGGATCGCCGGCGACCTGAGCACCTCGAAAGCGTGCCGCCAGGACGAATCCATCCCCAACTCGCGGCGCCGGCTGATCTCGTAAAGACCGATGGCCGCAAACGGCCCCAGAAGGGCAAAACCGGCGATCAAGGGGAAGATGAGTTGCAGAGCGTGGCCGCTCGATGCCCACGTGATCAGGATAATTCCGACAATAGGATAGATCAGGCACAGGAAAACGTAGTGGGAGGGCTTCTCCCAAAAATCATCCAGGCCGCGGCGAAGAACATCGACAATATCCGCGAAATCGACTGTACGGACTTTGGGATGCGCAACCGTTTTCTGGGCGCCTGCAAGAACATGAAAACCTGCCATAACCTTCCTCCCTCCATCGGGTCCCGGTATGGCTGCGGCTCACGTAGCCTGACGATGGGCCGGTCACGTGAAACCGCAACCCTTGCCGTAGATCGATAGTACTATGGGAAGCCGCTTTTGTCCTTCACTTTTCCGGGAGGGTTGTGGAGACTTACTCTCCTAGCGTGCCGCCCACAAAAGCCCGCGTTGCAGGATCGTGCGCACCTCAGGGATTTCCAGTTCGTCTGCCGTATGGCCTAGGGAGGAATAGAATACTCTTCCCGCCCCGTGCGTCGTGGTGAACACCACGGGCATCACCACATCCTTGCGCCAAGGGTGGTGCTCACCGGAGAAGGTGGTGGTGGCGAGTACTTCGACCGCCGGATCGTAGTGAAGGTAGTACTGCTCCGAGGTGTGCTCGAAGCTTTCGATGCCGGCCATGATCGGGTGGTCGGGTGCAGTGACGTCGACGCGGTAGGTGATAATGTTGCCGGGGTGGGCGACCCAGTAGCAACCGGCTGCATAGCGGAAAGGCACGCAATCGCGGAAGCTGGTGGCAAGCCCCATGTGATAGCCGGCAAGACCGGTGCCGGCGCGGATCGCCGCCGTCAGCCGCTCCCCCCTCTCGCGGCTGAGCGTGCCGCCGGTGACGACGGGCATGACGAGGTCATAGGTGCCGATATCCTCGGCGCCGAGCGCCTCGCAGTCCTCGGTGAGGGTCACCGCGAAAAGCTCCGCCTCGAGCAGGTCGCGTACTGTCTCGGCACCACGCTTCGGTGTGTGCAGCTCCATCCCGCCATAGACGACGAGGGCTTTTCTTCGGTTGGTCATGGGCGAGCTCCTATAATCCGAGGCCGACAGGGCGCGTACGGTGCACGCCTTTGGGCACAAAGGGGAAGGCCTCCGTGAGGCCCAGGAGATCGGCGGCAAGATGCAGCACCGACAGCCACATCTCAGTGCCTTGCAGGCTGCCCGGCTGGCTGTCTGCGAAGGGGAAGCCCTCGCCCGGCCGCCAGCGCTCCGGTGCGCGCAGGATGATGGCCTCGGCGATCGCCTCTGCTTCTCCACGGCGGTGATCCGTCTGCTTGAGACAGAGCCAGAGCGGGTGGATGGTGTCGAGCAGGTTGCACGCAGTGTAGGTGACGCCGGAGAACCCGCCGTGATTGCGGTAGTTCGCAAGGACAGATTCTATGGCGGCCTCGGGCCGTGGCACCGGCAGGCCGAACTGGGCATAGGCACCGCGCGTGAGACGGTAGAAGCCGTTGACTGGCTGCAGTAGACCCTCTCCAGTAGTAGGACTGCCCCACAGGCCGGTGGCGCGGTCGACATTCATCGCCAACCAGCCGAACAGCACCTCGCGGGCGCGGCCGGTGGTGAAGTAGCGTGCATTGAAATAAAGCGCGGTGGCTATGGCATCCACATGCGCACCGGCGGACCAGGCGTGCGTCTTCCAGGGCAGGCTTTCGAGCCAGGCGCACAGCGCGGGAGCATCGATCTCGACTGCGGAGATCGGGTGCAGCGGCCTAGCGCCCAACACTTCGAGCGCGTAGCCGACAGCCAGCACATTGTAGAGCGCAAGCCCATCCTCGTGCAGGGCCTTACCCTGCTCCGGTAGGCGGTAGGGATCCGGGAAGAGGCCGGTGGCGGAATCCTGGATGGACTGGAGATGCACGATGGCTTTGCGAATATCGAGATGCTCCGGTTGCGCATCGAAGCCAGCCGCGATCTCGATCGCGTCGCACAAGTGCCGGGTGTTCATGCGTGCGGTGCCGTCCGCCTCCGGCGAGAGATAACCTTCGGCGGTGCGGTATTTCGCCAGTACCGCCGGCCATTCGGCAGCAGCGGTACGTCCGATCTTCTCAATCGCTGTCTCCGCCGCACTGCGGCGGGGGCGGGATGTGGGCTCGCCGCGCCGGCGCACGATCTTTGCCGGAACGCCGGCGACGATGGTCATTTCCGGCACATCCTTTGTCACCACCGCACCGGCGGCGATCACCGCGCCGCGACCGATCGTGACGCCGTCGACGACAACGGCGTTGGCGCCAATCCAGACATCGTCCTCGATGGTGATGCCGCGGGCTTCATGCGGTTGCGTGTGGATCGGGCGGTCGGGATCTTCGAAGCCGTGATTGAAGCCGACGATGGAGACCAGAGAGGCGATGCGCACGCCATCGCCGCAGACGACCTTGCCGGAGATGCAGGCATAGGGATTGACCGTACAGTGGGCACCGAATTCGACGTCGCCACGCACCAGCGCATGGCCGGCGATCCAGGAACGCTCGCCCATGACGAGGCGGTCGGTGAAGATACGTGCCTCGGCCGCCACATAAGCCGTGTCGGCCATGCTGGCGCCGGCGTCGCGGGCGAGCTTTTCTCTACGTGCACGATGCGGGGGGCTGTCGATATCGGCCGGCGTGCGCTCCCAGGTAAGGAACTGTAGGCGCACCTCATGTTCCTCCGGCGCCTCGCTGAGAGTGCGCCTGGCCTCGCTCATGCCAGCCGCTCCAGGATGTGCGGTTCTATGGCGTAAAGAAGCGGCTCTCCGGCGGCGAAGCGCTCGATCTCCTCAACGGCCATCTGGCCGAGCCTCAGGCGCTCGAGCCCGGCTGCTCCGGCCACATGCGGGGTAAGGAAGACGTTGGGGAGCGTGTAAAAGGGAGAGCCGCGCGGTGGAATCTCCGGATCCGTGACATCGATCACCGCCTGGATGCGACCCGTTTGAAGTTCCGCAAGAAGGGCAGCCTCGTCGACCAGCGCCCCGCGCGCGGTATTGATGAAGGTGGCGCCGTCCCGCATCAGCTTCAGTTCGCGCGCGCCGATCATCTGCCGGGTGGAGGCGAGCGAAGGGGCGTGGAGGGAGACAATGTCGGCGCGGATCAAAAGGTCGTCGAGATCAGTGATCTCGGTGATACGGGCGATAGGATCGGTGCCATCGACATAGGGATCGGCCAACAGCACCTCGACCTCCAGCATCTCGAGGAGAGCAGCCACCTTGCGGCCGATGCGCGAGGCGCCGACGAGGCCAACCGTGCGGCGATAGTTGCCGATAGGCTTGTCCATCAGCGCCCAGACGGAGCGGCGGGAGGGGTCGGAGCGATAGAGGTCGCGCAGGTCGAAGATGCGCTTGTTGGCGAAGATGATGGCGGCGAGCGTGAATTCGGCGACCGGCACCGCATTGGCTTCCGCCGCATGGGTGACGGCAATGCCAGCCTCAAAAATGGCGGGGTCGAGTGTGTATTTGACGGTGCCGGCGGCATGGGCGACGAGGCGGAGATTGGGCATCGCCGCCAGCACCTCGGGCGTAATGAAGGGACAGCCCCAGCCGGTCACCAGGATTTCCGTCTGCTGCAGGAGATCGCGCGCGACATTACTGGAAAACTCCTCCAGCGGCGTAGCGGAGAGAACATCGCAGCTCTGGCCGAGACGGGCGAGCAAACGCTCGTCAAAGACGTGCCGCGTCCTGCTCGGCGCCATGGCGAAGACGAGTTTCGGCCGCATCAAAATCTCTCCGGCACCTGGATGGCGCTGACGTCGATGCCCTCGCGGGCGAAAAGGTCTTCAAGGGCGGCAAGATCCGGCGGCGGCGGTGCACCGGCAAGGACGGCTTCGGCTGCCTCGCCCGCCGGCAGAGCCATGGCGGCCGTTACGAGAACCGTGGTGCCGGCGGAGATGTCGCCCAGCAACTGGGGGACGATGGTTTTCGCGCAAATAAGGTTGGTGTTGGGGAGCGCGCGATGGGCACGACCGGAGCGTTTCACGCCGGACGAAAGATCGAGAACGGCGCTGATGTCCGTGGCGGAGCGGGCGAGCGCCCTGCCCTCACCCTCCTCGCAGGTATCTGCGTCGAGATCGGCACGGGCAATGACGAAGCCGCCCTCGGTGGCGTTGAGCGGTCGCGGCGTTTCGATCCGGTGGATACGGATATGCCAAGGGTTGGCCGGTACCAGCCAGGTTTCGACCGTCACGTCACTCCACGGCTTCCATTTGCCGTAGAGGGTATCGCCGGCAATCAGCGCCGCTTCATTGCTCTCGCGCACCCGGTAGTGCCGACCGTCATCCGAGAAGCCGATCATGCCGTCAAAGGCGGCGTTGGCATACGCGCGCTCGTCCGCCTCGACCGAGAAGCCATAGCGGGAGGAATAGGCGAACTTGGCGTACTTCTCCGCGCCGAAGCGCATCTGATAGTTCTGCTGCCCTGAGGAGAGCGCCACCACGTTACCGGGCGTGTGCATCATCACCATGCCGGGGTGCTTGAGCGGCACCGGCTCCGGCGTGGTGACGGCAGGAGCCTCCTCCGCCTGCCAGAACGGGTGGCTCTCGGGCAATGCCAGCGGCAGGAAGGCCTTCAGCGCCCAATAGGGGGAGCCGGCGGAGTTGTAGCTCTCGCTCATGAGAAGGTTCGGATAGCCATAGCCGACGGAGAGCACTCCGTCGCGGTTGGCGATCGGCTGTTTCGACCACCAGCGCAGATGGCGCATGTACTGGCCCTTGACCTCGGCCCACGGCAGCGCCTCCACGTCCGCAAAGGCATAAGCGCCCCAGATGCCGGCGCAGGCGAAGCGGTAGGTGAGGCTGCGGCCAAAGGCGAGCGCGCCGCCATCCTCGTCGTACCAGTGACGGATATCGCGGGCGAACCGTTCGGCCCGTTCGCGGTAGCGGGCGGTGCGTTCCTCGTCGCTCTTGGCAAGCCTGGCATAGATCAGGCCGTAGAAGTGCATGGCGAAGGGAATGTAGTGGTCGATGCGCCGCACGTTCCCATCGCGATACCAGCCGTCGCCGAGATAGAAGCCGTCGAGTTCCTCGAGGTATTTGTCCGTCAGTGAGCGATCGAAGTCGACGCCGATCTCTTCCAACCCGAGATCCACGAGGATGCGGAAGAATTTCCAGTTGTTGTCGGCGTAGTCGAAGCGACGGATGTGTTTCAGGTAAGCGGCAACATTCTTCTTCGCCCGCTCCGGCAGCGGCTCCCACACGAGATGCGGTACCATCTTCAGCGTAAAGCCGATCGCCGCCATCTCGACCATGCGCTGGTCGGTACGGCTCACTTCGCCCCAGTATTCCGGATGCTCCGGGTCCATGCCGTTGGCAAGGCCTTCGCGGTAGAGCGTCCAATGGTCGAACCGCCCGCCGCCGGCGGCCAGCGGGGTTAGCCCCCACAGCGGGCGAGCGAAACCTTCAATATCGGCTGCGATGCGATCGAAATGGGCGGCCGCACCATCGAGGCGCACCCGCGCACCGCCTTCGGAAAAGAACGGCAGCAAAGGATTGAACAGGTCGTGCAGCGCCTTCTCGACATCGGCTCGCGTCTGCAGCGGATTGCCGGCGAGCGGATTGGCGCTTGAGGGATCGTAGGTCATGCTTTGGCAAAAGTCCTTGTCGCAGGCGCGTCCCCGTAAGCGCCCTTCAGTTCCAGCGTTTCGGCAAAATGGCAGGCAACCTCCGTCTCGCCGACCTTGCGCAATGCCGGCTTTTCGGTGCGGCAGCGGTCTTCGGCGAAACGGCAGCGGGTATGGAAGGGACAGCCGGTGGGGCGGCTGCCGAGATAGGGAATCTCGCCGCGCACCGTCTTGGCGCGGCGCATCCTGCGGGCCGGATCGGCGATCGGCAGCGCCTCGAGGAGGATTTCGGTATAGGGGTGGCGCGGGCGCTCGAACAGCGCTTCGGTGGGCGCATTCTCGACCACGTGGCCGAGATACATGACGACGACGCGGTCGGCGATGTAGTTCACGACGCCGAGGTCGTGGCTGATGAAGATGTAGGTGAGGCCGAACTCGTCCTTCAGGTCTTCAAGCAGGTTCAAGACCTGCGCCTGGATAGAAACGTCGAGGGCCGAGACGGCCTCGTCGGCGATGACGAGCTTGGGGTCGAGCACAAGGGCGCGGGCGATGCCGATGCGCTGGCGCTGGCCACCCGAGAAGGCATGCGGGTAGCGGCCCATGGCATCGCGGGGAATACCGACCTTTTCGAGTACGCCGGCCACGCGCTCTTCCAACTCCTGCCCCCTGGCGAGGCGGTGGATGCGCAGCGGCTCGGCGACGATGTCGAACACCCGCATATGCGGATTGAGCGAGCTCATCGGGTCCTGGAAGATCATGCGGATGTCGCGCCGCCAGGGCTTCATCGCCCGCTTGTCGAGGGCCGTCAGTTCCACCGGGTCATGGCCCGGGGGTCGGTAGGTCACCTTGCCCGCCGTCACCGGCTGCGCCCGCACAATGCTGCGCCCGAGCGTGGTCTTGCCGCAGCCGCTTTCGCCGACGACCGCCAGCGTTTCGCCGGGCGCGACCGAAAGGGTGACGTCACACAGCGCATCGAGGGTGGTGAGCGGGCCGAACCAGCCGCTGCGGAAGGAGAAGGTCTTGGAGACGTTCTCGACCGAGAGAAGCGCTGTCATGCCGGCACCTCTGCCTTCCGGGCGTTTTCAGTGAGCAAGTGGCAGCGCGCCACGTGATTCCCGCTGACGGACGTACGGCCGGGCATCATGCCGGCGCAGGGCTCGAAAGCATAGGGGCAGCGGCTGGTGAAGGCGCAGCCCTCGGGCCGATCCTTCGCCGAAGGCACGGTGCCCTTGATGGGTGAAAGGCGCTGCCGCTCCTTTTTGCGGGCGATGGTCGGGATCGAGCGCATCAGCGCTTGGGTGTAGGGGTGGCTCGGAGCGCGGAAGACGTCGAAAACGTTGCCCTGCTCCACCACGTCGCCCAGATACATCACCGCCACCTCATCAGCGATCTCCGCTACCACGCCGAGATCGTGGGTAATGAAGAGCATGGCCATGCCGTACTCCTCCTGCAGCTCCTTCAGGAGATCGAGGATTTGCGCCTGCGTCGTGACATCAAGCGCCGTGGTGGGCTCGTCAGCGATCAGGAGATTCGGTTTGCAGGCGAGCGCCATGGCGATCATGGCGCGCTGGCGCAGGCCACCGGAAAGCTGGAAAGGGTAGGAATTGGCGCGCTCGCGCGGCCCCGGCACCCCCACCTGGTCGAGAAGCGCCACCGTCCGCTCGCGCGCGTCTTTCGGCTTCAGCCCCTCGTGCAGCATGATCATCTCGTCGATCTGGTCACCCACAGTGTGGACCGGCGACAGCGAGCTCATCGGCTCCTGAAAGATCATGGAGATCTGATTGCCCCTGATCTTCCGCATGGCAAGGCTGTCGGGCTTCAGGGCGGCGATGTCGACGGTCTCTCCATCCGACGGGGAAAAGCGGATACGGCCGCAGCGGATGAGGGAGTTCTGGTCGTTGAGGCGCAGAACCGCCCGCGCCGTGACCGATTTCCCGCAGCCGCTTTCGCCGACAAGGCAGAGCGTCTTGCCGGGATAAAGCGACAGGTCCACCTGGCGCACGGCGACGATATCCGCCTCGTCCGGCGACGAGAATGCGATCTCGACGTCCTCGATCTTGAGAAGCGGCTTATCGGCCATAGGGGTCGGCGGCATCACGAAGTCCGTCTCCAAGGAAGTTGAGGGCAAGGATTGCGACCACCACGGCAACGCCGGGCAAAAGCAGCCATGGCGCGCTGGCGAGCGTGCGGATGTTCTGCGCCTCCTGAAGCAGCGTGCCCCAGCTGACGATGGGCGCCTGTAGGCCGAGACCGAGGAAGGAGAGCGCCGTCTCGGCCAGGATCATGCCGGGAATGGCGAGCGTGGTCGCGGCGATGATGTGGCTCATGAAGTTCGGCACCATGTGGCGGGTGATCACGCGCCAGTCGCTTGCGCCGTCAAGCCTTGCGGCGGTGACGAAATCCTCCGTGCGCAGCGCCAGGAAGCGCCCGCGCACGACGCGCGCTAGTTCCGTCCAGCCGATGAGCGAAAGGATGACGGTGATGGCGAAGTAAATCTGCAGCGACGACCAGTCACGCGGCAGCGCGGCCGCAAGCCCCAGCCACAGTGGGATGGTGGGGAGTGAGCGAATGAACTCGATGACACGCTGGACGACGCTGTCGAACCAGCCGCCATAGTAGCCGGAAAAGCCACCGATGATGACGCCGAAGAAAAGGCTCAGCACCACGCCGATAAGGCCGATGGAGAGCGAGATGCGCGTGCCGTGGATGAGGCGGCTCAAAAGATCACGGCCGAGGCGGTCGGCACCGAGGATGTAGAGCGGCGCACGCGGCTCCGTGGGGCCGAAGAGTTTGACATTCATCGGGATGATGCCGAGGAGGTGATAAGGCTTCGTTTCGACGAAGAAGCCGACGGGATGTCTCACCTCCTTGTCCACGACAAAGGTGCGCCGCATGGCGGCCTGATCGATCTCGACCTTATAGCCGTAGACATAAGGCCCGAAACGCCAGCTCCCCTCCTCGTCCGTGTAGGAGAAGTGGAGCCCCTGCGGCGCGGCGTATGTGTAGCGCGGGTTATAGGCGGACGGCTCGAAAGGCGCCAGAAACTCGGCGAAGAGCGCGACGAAATAGAAAGCGGCGACGATCCACAGGCTCCACACTGCCAGCCGGTGCTGGCGGAAGCGGCGCCACATCAGCCCCGCCTGGGATTCACGGACAGGCACTGCCTCCGGCAGCACGTGTTCGCGGGGGAGCGTTTCGGCCGTCATCGCCCGCCTCCATGGCGAATGCGCGGATCGATCCATGCCAGGATCAGGTCGGAGATCAGAGTGCCGACGACGGTGAGCACGCCCAGAAGCATGATGATGGCGCCGGCAAGATACATGTCCTGGCTGGTGAGCGAACGGAGCAGAAGAGGCCCGGCCGTCGGCAAGCTCATCACTACCGAGACGATGACGGAAGAGGAAACGAGCGTCGGCAACAGCCAGCCGATGGTGGAGACCAGCGGGTTAAGCGCTACACGCACCGGATACTTCACGATTACCTTCCATTCCGGCAGACCTTTTGCGCGGGCGGTGGTGACGTAGGGCTTCTTCAACTCATCAAGCAGATTGGCTCGCATGATGCGGATGAGTTGCGCCGTGCCGGCGGTGGCCAGCACGATGATGGGCGCCCAGGCGTGGGAGAAGAAGTCCCAAATGCGCGGCAGGCTCCAATGCGCCCGCTCGAACTCCTGCGAGAACAGCCCCCCTAACGTAGTGCCGAACCAGACATAGGAGAGGTACATCAAGACCAGCGCGAAGAGGAAATTGGGTACGGCAAGGCCCAGGAAGCCGAAGACGGTAGCGAGATAATCCCCCAGCGAGTACTTGCGCACCGCCGCATAAACGCCGATGGGCAGCGCCACCAGCCACATGACGAGAACGGCGAGGCCTTCAAGCAGGATCGAATTGCCAAGCCGGCCCCAGATCAGCGAAGTCACCGGCCGCTTCCACTCAAAGCTCTGACCGAAGTCGCCGCTCCCGAAGATGCCGGAGATCCATTTCCAATACTGGATGAGGAAGGGATCACCGAGGCCGTATTGCTGCCGCATCGCCTCCATCTCTGCCGCCGTGACGCGCTCTCCCTCGGCAGCGATCCTGGCCATGTAGGCCGTCAGATAGTCGCCCGGGGGCAACTGGATGATGGCGAAGGCCACGAACGAGACGGCCCAGATGGTGAGCACCATCGAGATCAGCCGTGTGGTGAGGAAGCGGAGCATGGCGACGGGTTCCGGGCTTAGCAGCAATATCGAGGGCGGCGGGGGCCGCAGGAGGAGGAAGACCTCCGCCGCCGCTCACGAGCCGGCTCTTGGCCGGCGGCCCTGCACCTGGAGAAGAAGTGCAGAGCCAGTTCGGGCTCAGTGTGACCTACTCGAAGTACCACTGCGCCGGATCGTAGGCGCCGGGCTGCGGGAACAGCCAGGCATCGATCATAGTCGGCGCAACATTCTTCAGGTTGTTCTGAGCGATGTAATAGCCATCCGGCATCAAGCTGACCCCGATCACCGGGAAGTTCTCCTTGGTGATGGTGAGAATTTCCTTCATCAGCTCGGCGCGGCGGTCCGGGTCACCCTCGCTCTTCAACTCGTCATAGAGCGCCATCTGCTTCTTTGCCCAGTCGGCGGGCTCTTCGGCGATGTCCGGGTTGGCGCCGGTGTACCAGGCCTGCCACTTGTAGGCCCAGACGGATTCCTCGTTTGCGGGGAAGTAGTAGCGCGGCTCCTGCATGACATCGAGACCGCCGTCGCCGGACCAGACCTGGGCGTCGTAATCGTTGCCCGGACGCTTGTCGTAGAAGAGCGTGCGGTCGATGTTGTTGATCTCGATCTCGATGCCGACCTGGGCAAGCTGAAGCTGGATCAGCTCAAGCATGTCGACCCATTCCGGCCGAAGAGCAGCGATGACGTCGACCACGATGCGCACGGGGCGCCCGTCTTCCATCAGGCGGACGCCGTCCGCATTCGTCTCCGTGAGGCCGGCCGCCTCCAGGTGCTCGACCGCGCGTTCAGGGTCGAACTCGGTGTACTGCTTGGCCAGTTTCTCGTCATAGAACTGCGACTGCGGCCGCGGCGCTACCTGGAAGGGTTCGCCCTGGCCGATGAAGACCACGTCGATGATCTCCTGCCGGTCAATGGCGTGCGAGATGCCAATGCGGAAATCCTTGTTCTGGAACAGCTCGCGCATGGCCGGGTCATCATGATTCAAGTTGAGCTGGAACACGAGAGTGGACGAGGTCGCCCGTACCTCCTTGCCCAGGTGGTAGCCCCCCTTCTCCTGCCCGTCGTAGAACACCGCCTGGTTGGCGTTCGTGTTGATGTGGCGGTCCTGCCAGTCGATCTCGCCGTTGAGCGCCATCAGCGTCAACTCCTCGGCACTCTCCGACACCCGCATGTTGAGACGGTCGATATAGGGAAGCTGGTTGCCCTCCGGATCGACCTTGAAGTAGTAAGGATTGCGCTCCCAGACGACCCGCGCCGCGTCGCCCGACAGCGGCTCCTTGACGATCCAGGCGCCTATGGTGGGCAGGTCCGGGTTGGTCCAGCGCTCGGTCTCCCAGCCCCAGGCACACTTGTCCTGCATCAGGAAGGTCCAGTTCTGGAAACCTTCTTCTTTCGCCATCTCGTTGGCGTCGGCGTTGTAGTCTGGGTTGAACTGGCTGCAGTAGTGCTTGGGGATAGTGACGATCATCGTGCCGTTGATGTCGGCGAGCTGGTCCATCAGCATGCCGTTCGGCTTGTCGTAGACGAGCTTGAACGTGGTGTCGTCGATCACCTCAACGCTGGTGGGGTTGCTCTGCGCATCAATCCAGGTGTTCGCCGGGTATTCGGGGTTCTTGAACATCTCCACCGTGAAAGCGACGTCCTCCGAGGTGAAAGGATGGCCGTCCGACCACTTCAGCCCCTCGCGCAGCTCGAAGGTATATTCGGTGGCGTCGTCGTTGACTTCCCACGACTCGGCGATATTGGGAATGACCTTTTTCCATTCGCGGTCATAGCGCACCAGGCCCTCATAGCCGACCGTGCGGGCGATCCAGCCGTTATCGTTGCCGCCGCGCAGGCCGGATCGCCACACCCCGCCATATTTGCCGATGCTCTCATAGGGCTCGACCACCAGCGGGTTCTTCGGCAGGCGCTCGTCCACCGGCGGAAGGTCGCCGCTTTCGACGCGTTCGTCGAGCATCGGCGCCTGCTCATAGGCGAGAGCCGGGGCAGCGGAAAGCATGAGGCCCGGCAGCAGCGCCGCCAGGATCTTGCGTGAGCGGATTGCTCGGACACAGGCATTTGGGTGCGGGATACGCTTGAGCATTGAACTTCTCCTCCCATCCGACCGCGCACGGGCGGCCTCTCCTTAACAACGCCCAAGGCTAACACAAATTTGCGTTGGCACAACAATTTTCCGGTAATTTGCGTTTTTTGCGCAGTTTATACGCAAACAGCTGATCTTACGTAATCTTTCACCGGAGAGGCCGCATAATAAGGGAAACCTGCCCCGCCTTTTCGGAGTTCGTTAGGGCGAAAATGACCCGCGTCACGTCGACGGAGGGCGCATATTGTTTCTCCACGTCGGGATGCCGCTCCACCCGCACCGACACGCTCTCCGGGTCGAATGACACCTCCAGAGCCCCCTCCCCCGCACGCATGACAACGGTGCCGCCGCCGAACTCGGCGTCGCCCGTGGTCACCAGCACGCTCTCGAATGACCGGGCCCTGTCCGCGAAAGCGAATTCATCCGTGAGCGTGATTGCCCCGCCCGGCGGGCGCCGATCAATCTCCAGCGTCCTGTGCAACGAGGCGAGTCCTGCCTCGGCAGGATAGGCGGCAGTCATGTCAAGGAGCAGACGGTCGCCGGCGGCATCGTGTTGGTGCTCGACCACGCGCGCGGCAAAGTCGCCACCCGGTCGCTGAAGATGGCCGTCGACCACCGGTACGGAATGTCCGTGCGAGGAGGTCATCAAGTTCTCGTAGCGCTCGGCCCCGAAATACGCCTTCGAATAGCGTCCGCGCCCCGGATCGGTAACGACGGCGTGGCCGCGCGTCATGACGATCAGCGAGCCGACGTCGTTCTGGTTGTGCATCTCCGCATTGTGGCCGCCCTTGACGGCGACCTTGAGCGAAGCCGGATCGGCGGGGTCGAGGCGCGAGATCATCCATCCCATTTTGGGGAACCAGTCGTGGGTACCACCGGTGAAGGAGACCGCTTCCTCCGGCAGCGGCCATAGATATTGCCGCAGCGGCCAGGCGAACTGGTTGAAGTGGTCGACGGCAAAGTCGTTGGCAACACCAATCTGCGTCAACTCCGGGAGAGCAAGGCGCTCGGCGAGGTAGGCCAGCAGGCCGGGATGAAAGCCCGCCTCCAGATCGGAATCCGAAAAACTCACCCAACAGCCCGGCGCGAGGATCGTGCGCAGCGGAAACTGCGCGATCTCGCGCACGAAGGGATCGTCCAGCAAGCGCAGCGCGCCGCCTGTCCGGACATCCACAAGCTGGGCGAGCACGACGAAATTGCCGAAGCCGTAGCTCCAGTAGTCCGGCCCCTCGGTGGAGCCGCCGCGCGAGTCGAAGGTGTCGAGATAGTCGGCAAGGCAGGCCATGCCGCGAGCGAGGACTTCCGCCAGCCGCGCCCGGTCGGGCTCCAGATAGCAGGCAGCGCCCGCCACACCCGCCACGCAGACGGCGGTCCAGTTGTTGACCTGCTTGTCCCCCGTCGAATGCAGCCACCAATGGTCGTGCCGATCAAGGAAAGGCGAGATCGCGCGCCGGTCGACCTCGCCGCGGATGTGCGCGCGCAAGTTTTCGTCCAACCGCTCGCCGAGGAGGTAGTCGATCTCGGCCAAATCCAGCGCCGTCATGGCGGCAGCAAGATCGAGAGTCGGGCGGTTAGGCGCATCAAGGGTGTGAGCGTGGGCCGGCCATGCCCAGTTGGTTTCCTCCAGCCGTGCCCAGATGATATCGGAAATCGCGTCGAGGAACGTTCCTTGCCACGCCAGACATTCGGCGAGAACGAGCCGGTAGAGCATGTTCCGGCGGCGGCGCTGTGCGTCCTCGTAGGCCTCGCGCCGGCCGGTGCGCTGGAAGTCGAGATAAAGGCTGGCCGGCAGCGCGGGGATCAGCGCCGCTGCATCAGCACTCGCCTGCGCCTGAAGCAGGGTTACCGCGCCCTCTCCCGCCCGCACGGCGATGGCCGCCCAGCCTTTGCGGTCGGCGCCCGGTGCGAACGGCGCAAATATGCCTCCATGCGCCAAGGCAGCATCGATTCGGCGCACGTTCCAAAGTCGAAGCGGGACCATCGTGTCTCCTTCCATTCAGCGAGACTATGAGGCGCCACAGGATTTGCAAGAACGCAAATTTTGCACGGGATGAAGCGCCAAGTGGAATCGCGCAGCCAGAGACGCGGACATGGCTGGAGGCAGCCCCTACGACGCCACCTGCCGCACCGTCTGCCCCTCGACCGGCGTGACACCGATCTCCAGCTGTTGCACGGCCGTCTCCCCTTCCATCTGCCGGATAAGCAGGCGGATGGCGCCGCGGCCGATGGCCTCGCGGTCGATGCGCATGGTTGAAAGCCGCGGGCTTGTCATGGCGGCTAGCGGCAGGTCGTCGAAACCGACGATGGAGAAGGTCTTGGGGAGCACTCCGCTACCGCCATGCAGCCCCTCGATGATCTCGACTGCGGCGAGGTCGTTCCATGAAAAGAGCGCCGTCACGCCATAGCGGTCGGCAAGGATATCCTGAGCCAGCTCATTAGAACTGCGCTCGGCGGTGCTCACCACCACGGCCTCGGCGCCGCCGGCCGCGGCTATCGCCGTCTCAAAGCCGCGCCGGCGCTCCAGGATGGTCGGGCGCAGCCCGTGCGTGTAGTGCAGGATGCGGCGGTGACCGGCGTCCAGCAGACGCTGCGTGGCGAGATAGGCGCCGTAGAAATTGGCAGGCGCGACAGAGCTCAGCCGCATCAAGGGATCGGTGCCGTTGACCAGCACGGCGGGAACGGCCTTCTCGGCGCACCAGGAGACCAGCCCTTCCCAGGCATCGATGCCCGCCAGGAGAATGCCATTAGCTTCCGATTGCGTGAGGTGACGCTCGATGAGCTGGAGCGGCACCTGGACCTCGTTCACCAGCCGCACGTCGAGCGCCAGTCCCGCCTCTTCGGCGGCCGCGCGCATGCCCTCTGCGATGCCGACGTAAAATCCCGACATGCCGCTCATGGCGCCGCCCAGTGGCACCAGCGCGACCGCCCGCCGGTCAAGGTTGATGACGCCGGAGTGCTTGCTCTTGTAACCTAGCGCACGGGCAACCTTGTGCACGTCGCGCCGCACCGTCTCGCTGACTCCCGCTTCGTTCGTCAAGGCCCGCGACACGGTGCTCACCGACACGCCCAGGCGGGCCGCGATGTCGGCCTGGTTGGGGCGCCGGGGTGTGATGCTCATGGTGCTCCGCCTCGTGCAAAGGAGATTTTTCTCCTCTTACGCAAGTTTTGCGTTTTTTGAAAGCGGGAATGCGGTCGAAGAGGTGCAGGCGGTTCCGCACCTCACAAGAGGCCGCGTCCGGCAAGGTTGCGCATGAGCACGGCGGTGCCGAAAGTCCATTCGGGGCATTCGGTGGACAGGCGCACCGTGTTGACCAGCCGGCCTAGATGCCGCTCCGAGATGGTGACCACATCGCCAGTTTTGTGCGTAAACCCCTGGCCCGGCGCATCGCGATCCTCGACCGGAGCGAAGAGCGTTCCCAGGAACAGGAGGAAGCCGTCGGGATACTGATGGTGTCGGCCGATGGTCTGGGAGACCAGGTCGAGCGGGTCGCGGCTGATTTCCTTCATGGAGCTTTGTCCCTTGAGCACGAAGCCATCCTCGCCCTCGACACGGAGTTCCAGCTC
Organism: Chelativorans salis; assembly: GCF_025336525.1. Taxonomy (GTDB): domain Bacteria; phylum Pseudomonadota; class Alphaproteobacteria; order Rhizobiales; family Rhizobiaceae; genus Chelativorans; species Chelativorans salis. The sequence goes on along the minus strand of NZ_JAOCZP010000008.1, from coordinate 140,655 downwards.
GGCAGCGCGCACGTCGTCGATGCCGTAAGAGCGGTCGAAGAGGCGGATGAAGGGACCGATCGCGCAGGAAGCGTTGTTGTCCTTCGCCTTGCCGAGGAGCAGGGCCGAACGTCCTTCCACGTCGCGCAGGTTGACGTCGTTGCCGAGCGTGGCACCTTTCACCGTGCCGCGGCTGTCCACCGCCAGCACCACCTCCGGCTCGGGGTTGTTCCACTGCGAGGCCGGGTGCAGCCCGACGGCAGCACCCCAGCCGACCGTCGACATGGGCTGACCCTTTGTGAAGACCTCGGCGTCCGGGCCGATGCCGACCTCCAGATATTGCGACCACACGCCCTCCTCCGTGAGCGCTTGCTTCACGCGCTCGGCCTCGGGGGAGCCCGGCACCAGGCTTCGCAGGCTCTCTCCGATGATGGCGCCCGCCCGCTCGCGGATCGCCACTGCCTTGGCGGGATCGCCGGCGGCCTTCTCCTCAATGACGCGCTCGATCATTGAGCGGGCGAAGGTGACGCCGCACGCCTTCACGGCCTGCAGATCGCACGGGGAAAGGAGATGAAGCCGGTCGGCCGCGCCTTCTCCCTCGGTCGAGCCTTGAGCGATCTCCTCCAGCGAGCCGAGATCCTCGCCCTCGGCGCCGTCCACGAGCGAGGCCGGGTCGTCATGCTCCATCAGGTCGCGCATGGTCGGGATTGCGCGCGAGGTGACGTCCACCAGCCGCCCTTTGCGCAGGGCCACCAGCGCCGGCCCTTGTACATCCGGCCGCCATACCCGCCCGACAAACCGGCCCCGCTCCATCTCGTCCCGCTCGATAACCATCACCCTCACCTTTCAACAGGAATCGCACTTCGCGGGGACCTTAGAGCAGGATGTACCCGGATGGAATCGGAAGGAGCGCAGACCTTTCACCCAGCCACCTACCTGAAAGCGGAACGCCGGCCGCACGAATTCAGCGAAAGCGCCTACGTCAGCACGTGCATCGCTTTGACGGCTGCCGAGGCACGATTCTCCACGCCCAGCTTCACGTAGATCTGCTCGAGATGCTTGTTCACCGTGCGCGGGCTCAGCTTCAGGACGTCGGCGATGTCGCGGTTGGTTTTGCCGCGGGCGATCCACACCAACACCTCGCTTTCCCGCAGCGTCAGGCCGAAATGCTGGCGCAGCGTCTCCTCCTCCTTGGCACCGCCTTGGGAGACTAGACGGAAGAGATGCTCACCTGGGGCGATCGTGCCGAGGCACACCAACTGCAGTTCACTCGAATCGGCAAGCCTCAACGTCAGGCTTTCGCCGGCGAGTGCAGCCGGATCGCGCCCGCTGAGCCATTGCCGCGCCCGCTCGCCCAGCGCTACGAGCACCCCCGCTCCGGCCTCCGGTGCATTGAGAAGTCTGTCCGCCTGCGGCGTTGCCCACTGCACCTTCCCCGTCGAAGACAGCGCGATCAGGTGCCTTCCCGCGGCGTCCAGCGCAACGCGTGCGCTCTGCGCACGCCGCGCATTGGCCAGATGTACGCGCATGCGCGCCCGCATCTCCTCCAGATTGATGGGTTTGGTGAGGTAGTCGACACCGCCCGATTCCAGCGCGTGCACCACGTGCTCGGTCTCGGTCAGCGCCGTCATGAAGATCACCGGCACATGTGCTGCGCCCGGCAGCGCCTTCATCCGGCGGCAGGTCTCGAACCCGTCGAGGCCCGGCATCATGGCGTCCATCAGCACAACGTCCGGCGTCACCTTCCCGGCGATGCTCAGGGCCTTCTCGCCGCTGGTGGCGACCAGCACGGTGATGCCCGCCTCCTCCAGTGCATGGGTGAGGAAGCCCAAGGCCTCGGGCGAATCGTCGACGACTAAAACGATCTCCCCTTCTGGGATAACCTCACTCATGCTCGCTCACGCTTTCCAGAAGCTTGGTGTAGCCGGCAAAGTCGTAGACTTCCATATGCGCCCTCAAACGCTCGACCAACAGGGCGTTCTCCGGCATGGCCGCCAGCTCCGTCAGCTTGCGGTCGATCCCGCGCACATGGCCGATCTTGCCGAGGCTCAGAAGCTCGCTGACATGATCGGCGCCGGGCGAATGGAGCCCGTTGCCCCCGGCGGCACGCACCGGCTTCTCCGTCCCCTCCTCGATCCATTCGAGCTGCAGGTGCGTGGCAATCTTTTCCAGAAGCTGGCGCAGGCCGAACGGCTTTGCCATGGCATCACTGTGGCCGGCATCGCTATTGGTCTTGGCAGTGCCGTCACCGATATTGGCCGACAGCATGACGATCGGGGCTGAAACGCCCTTCTCGCGCAAGCGCTCGACCAACTCCCAGCCCGTCATGCCGGGCATGAGAATGTCGACGAAGAGCAGGTCCGGCTGCACGCTTTGGATCATCGTCAGGCAGTCCGGCCCATCTACGGCGGTGAGCACCGTGAAGTCGAGCGGCTGCAGCATCTGCCGCATCATCTCCCGGTGCTCGGCATTGTCGTCCACCACCATGACAGTGCGGCGCGCGCCTTTGTAGCCCTTGACGGTGAGATCCTGCGCGGCAAAAGCCCCCGGCCGATCAACCTTGGCGAGCATCAGGCGCACCTGGAAGACGGAACCCTCTCCCGGTGCGCTTTCGACCGTGATCTCGCCGCCCAGCGTCTCGGTGAGCAGCTTTGTGATGGTGAGGCCGAGACCCAGCCCAGGCGACAGGCGGTTGCGTTCGGCCGGGCCGCGCACGAAAGCCTCGAACACGTGTTCCAGATCACTCGCGCCGATGCCGGGACCGCTGTCGGCGACCCGGAACGAAGCTACCTCTGAACGATAGTCGACCGTGAAGTCGACGTGGCCCTTGTCGGTGAACTTGATGGCGTTGGAAAGCAAGTTGACGAGGATCTGCCTCAGCCGCTTCTCATCGGTACGCACATATTGCGGCAGGCCCGCATCGCGCTCATGCCGGAAGATAAGCCCCTTGGCCTCAGCCTGCAGGCGGAACATGCCGACGATCTGGTCGAGGAAATCGGAAATGTTGACCTCATTGGTATAGACCTGCAGCCGCCCCGTCTCGATCTTGGAGATATCGAGCAGGCCGTCGATCAGGCCCGACAGATGTTCGGCACTGCGGCGGATCACTCTGATCGATGAGCGCCAGGGGGCAGGCGCCTCCGTTTCCCGTTCAAGGATTTGCGCGTAGCCGAGCACGGCATTGAGCGGCGTGCGCAGCTCATGCGACAGGCCGACGACATAGCGGCTCTTGGCCCGGTTGGCCGCTTCGGCCTTCTCCTTGGCCATCTGTAATGCAGCATCGGTCTTTCGGTGCGCCGAGATCTCCCTCAAGAGCAGCGTGTTCTGCCGGGCACTCTCCTTCTCCGCGATCCTGCGGCTGTCATGGGCGAGCACCAGAAACCAGGCGACGATGCCGGCCACCACCGAGAAGGCGAAGAAGACGACGAGGATAGTGCCGCCCACCACCTCCGCCGTATCGGGCGCGACCTTCGTGGCGAAGGAGTAGACCAGCGCCAGGAGGGCGCCGATGAGCGTTACGGCGAAAGCCATCGCCATGCCGAACTTGCCGAGCCGCGTCTGCAACTTTTCTACCGCCAGCGCAGGCAGCAGGCTTGTCGCTAGCGTCAGGGCCTGTGCCCTGGCATTGGCTTTAGGCTTGCACAGATCATGGCAGCGCGCATCGAGCGAGCAGCAGAGCGAACAGATGGGCGCGGCATAGGCAGGACACCAAGCCATGTCCTCCGGCTCGAAAGGATGCTCGCAGATGGAGCATCTAATCTCTCCCTTGCCGGCCCAGGCCCTGCGCGGCTTGCGCGCCAGATAGTATTTGCCGCCGGTAGCATAGGCGATGGCCGGGGCTGCGATGAAAGCCGTAACCAGGGCGATGTAGGGTGCAAGCGCCGCCGCCATCTCCCCGAAGGCGCCGAAATGGGCGACAAGCGCCAGCGCCCCCGAAAGCGACATAGAGCCGAGGCCAACGGGGTTGATATCGTAGAGATGTGCCCGCTTGAACTCGATGCCCGGTGGCGCAAGCCCCAGCGGCTTGTTGACGAAGAGATCGGCCGAGACGGTGCACAGCCATGCCATGGCAACGATCGAGAAGATGGCGAGCGTGGCTTCGAGCAGCCGGTAAATGCCGAGCTCCATCAGGAGAAGGGCAATGGCAACGTTGAAGACCAGCCAGACCACGCGGCCGGGATGGCTGTGCGTGAGACGCGAGAAGAAGTTCGACCAGGCAAGTGACCCGGCATAGGCGTTCATAACGTTGATCTTGAGCTGGCTGACCACCACGAAAATAGCCATCAGCACCAGCGCCAGGGTCTCGTTGGGGATCATGTAGCCAAAGGCTATCGCATACATCTCCGCCGGCTCGGAGGCATGTTCCGGAGCCACACCGCTCGACAGCACCAGGACGGCGAGGAAGGAACCAGCGAGCAGCTTCGGCGCGCCGACCACCACCCAGCCGGGACCCGCGAGGAAGACGCCGAGCCGATAGCGCTTCCGTTTCTCGCCGTCGGCCGGCAGGAAGCGCAGGAAGTCGACCTGCTCACCGATCTGCGTCATCAGCGCCAGGATGACGGCCGAGGCCGCCCCGAACTTCGCCACCTCCAGCGCTGAAACGCTGCCGGCCGGCGCATGAATGCCGGGGAAGGCGCGCCACAGGTCGAACTTCTCCCAGTCGAGCCAGGCAATGAAGAGGAAGGGCAGGATGTTGAGAACGATCCAGACGGGCTGGGTGATAAGCTGAAAGCGGCTGATCAGCTTCACCCCGTGGGTGACCAGCGGGATCACCACCACGGCGCTGATGATGTAGCCGATCCACGGCGGAATGCCGAAGGCGAGCCTGAGCGCGCCTGTCATGATCGAGGCTTCGATAGCAAACAAGATGAAAGTGAAGCTTGCATAGACGAGCGAGGTGACGGTGGAACCGATATAGCCGAAGCCGGCTCCCCGCGTCAGCAGGTCGATGTCGAGCCCATGCCGCGTAGCATAGCGCGAAATCGGCACGCCGACCGCCAGAATGGCGATCGAGGCGATGACGATGGCGGCAACCGCATTCGCCGTGCCGTAGGACAGCGTGATTGCCCCGCCGATCGCCTCCAGCGCCAGGAAAGAGATGGCGCCGATTGCGGTCTGTGAGATGCGTTGGCTGGAGAAGCGCCGCGCGCTCTTTGCCGTGAAGCGCAGCGCATAATCCTCCAGCGTCTGGTTCGCCACCCAGCGGTTATACTCGCGCCTGATGGGAAGAATCCGCTGCCGCGCCATCGCTCTTTTTCGTGTCCCCCTGTGGCCGGCATCACACCGCCGCCGCTCTTGCGACATTTTCCCCCCGGGGCCGGACGGTCCACAGCCAGGAAGCACAAACTGCAAAGCTGATCACGAAGACGACCGGTCGCCAGCCCGGTAGATGACTACTTTTTCATCAATTCTGCAATATGCCAAAAAATTGTGCGCCTCCTTTTCCAGCCGAAATACCCCGGAAATCCAGCCTTTCACACCCGAAGCCTCTCTTCCTGCCGCCTCACCTACGTTGTTCGACGTATAGGAGGCGTGCGCCCGCGTCTGCAAAGTGCCCTCCGGCTCGAGCCTCTCGGCCCAACCGATCTCTCTCAGGGGAACAAACAGATGAGCACCACATTCACCCGCCGCGCGATTCTCGCAGCGGCTCTCGCCGGCTCCGTAAGCCTTTCCGCCGGCATCTCGTATGCCCAGGAAGAGGCCATCAAGGTCGGCGTCCTGCATTCGCTTTCGGGCACGATGGCGATCTCCGAGACGACGCTGAAGGACACAATGCTCTTCCTTATCGACGAGCAGAACAAGAAGGGGGGGCTTCTCGGCAAGAAGCTCGAGGCGGTCGTCGTCGACCCGGCCTCCGATTGGCCGCTCTTCGCCGAGAAGGCGCGCGAACTGATCGCCGTCGACGAGGTTGCTGCCGTGTTCGGCTGCTGGACGTCGGTCAGCCGCAAATCCGTCCTTCCGGTCTTTGAGGAGCTGAACTCGATCCTCTTCTATCCTGTTCAGTACGAAGGCGAGGAGAGCCAGCGCAACGTCTTCTACACGGGTGCCGCGCCGAACCAGCAGGCCATCCCCGCCGTCGACTACCTGATGAACGAAGAAGGCGTGGAGCGCTGGGTGCTGGCTGGCACCGACTACGTCTACCCGCGCACGACCAACAAGATCCTCGAGCAGTACCTGATGGACAAGGGTGTGGCTGCCGAGGACATCATGATCAACTACACGCCCTTCAGCCATTCCGACTGGCAGACGATCGTCTCCGATATCAAGGCCTTCGGCTCTGCGGGCAAGAAGACGGCAGTGGTCTCCACCATCAACGGCGACGCCAACGTGCCCTTCTACAAGGAACTCGCCAACCAGGGCATCGCGGCGGAAGACATTCCCGTCGTGGCCTTCTCCGTGGGTGAGGAGGAGCTTGCCGGCATCGACACCGAGCCGCTGGTCGGGCATCTGGCCGCCTGGAACTACTTCCAATCCGTCGAGACGCCCGAGAACGAAGAGTTCATCGCCAAGTGGCGTGAGTTCATCGGCGACGAAAACCGCGTGACCAACGACCCGATGGAAGCCCATGTGGTCGGCTTCAACCTCTGGGTCCAGGCGGTCGAGAAGGCCGGCACGACCGATACCGACGCTGTGCTCGACGCCATCATCGGGCTCGAGACCCCAAACCTGACCGGCGGCACAGCCAAGATGCTCCCCAACCACCACATCACAAAGCCCGTGCTGATCGGCGAGATCCAGGACGACGGCCAGTTCGAGGTGGTGTGGGAGACGGAAGAGGTGGTGCCGGGCGACGCCTGGTCCGACTTCCTGCCAGAATCGAAGATGATCGAGGCCGACTGGACCGCTCCGATCAACTGCGGGAACTACAACACCGAGACGAAGAGCTGCGGTGGGGCGAGCTGACTGCTTGAAGGGCGTGGCCAAGGCCGCGCCCTTCACACCCTCTTTGGCCTACCGGCCACTTCCCTTCCGGGAGAGGTATCGGCAGGCCAGAAGGGCGCGCGACAAAGCGATGGTCTTTCCGCAAAAGCAGAACAAAAGCCATGTACCCGACCCGCCTCTTCCCGAAGCTTCTCCTCGCGCTGGCCCTGTTGCTCGCCGCCCTGCCCGGCGCCTTGGCGCAGGACGTTGAAGCTCTCGTGAACGCCCTGCCCGATGGCAGCTATTCCGATCGCGAGAAGGTGATTTTCGACCTTGCAGCCACCGGTGACGATCGCGTGGCGGGGCTGCTCAATGCGCTCGGCGAAGGCGACCTTTACGTGCATGAGGAAGACGGCCGCGTGGTGGTGGGCAAGCGCTCCGGTCGCGACTATGCGCTGACTGACGCGCTCACCGGTGAGGAACTGGGTACTGCCCCTTCCTCTGCTCTGGAAAAAATCCGCGTCAACAATCGGTTGCGCCGCGCCGTCCGCAGCGCCATCGGGCAACTGACGTTGATGAGCCCCAGCCCGCCAGTGCGCCTCAGGGCTGCGAGCAGCCTCTTGAGAAACGCCGATCCCGATTCCCTGGAACTGCTGGACACGGCACTCGCCGCCGAGACAGACCCGCAGGTGAAGAAGATGATGGAGACGGCGCGCGCCGCGATCATCATCAAGACCGATGCCGGCCTCGAGGAGAAGGCGGCCGCCATCAACCTCCTCGCCGCGCGCGGAGACCGCGAGGCGCTGGCTATGCTGACTGGCGCCCTCCCCTCCGCCGCGCCTGAGCTTCAGCCGGTCATCGAGCGCGGCATCGCTGGTATCGAACGCAAGCTGGCCCTGCGCGACGCACTGCAAAACGTCTGGTACGGGCTGTCGCTCGGCTCCGTGCTCCTTCTGGCGGCGATCGGCCTGGCCATCACCTTCGGCGCGATGGGCGTCATCAACATGGCCCATGGCGAGATCGTCATGCTGGGTGCCTATACCACCTTCGCCGTGCAGCAGGTGATCCGCACCTCCTTCCCCGGCCTCTTCGACTATTCGCTCGCCATCGCGCTTCCCCTCGCCTTCCTGGTCACCGCCCTCGTCGGCATTGCCATCGAGCGCGGCATCATCCGTTGGCTCTATGGACGCCCACTCGAAACACTGCTCGCCACCTGGGGCCTGAGCCTCATCCTCCAGCAGACCGTGCGCACCATTTTCGGCCCCAACAACCGTGAGGTAGGCAATCCCTCCTGGATGTCCGGCGCCTTCGATCTCGCTGGCCTGTCGATCACCTGGAACCGGCTGTGGATCGTCGTCTTCGCGCTCGCCGTCTTCGCCGTCCTCCTCGCTGTGCTCAACCGCACGCCGCTCGGCCTGCAGATGCGCGCCGTGACCCAGAACCGCCGCATGGCCTCCTCCATGGGCATTCGCACTCCCTGGGTCGATGCCATGACCTTCGGCCTTGGCTCCGGTATCGCCGGCATGGCGGGCGTCGCGCTTTCGCAGATCGACAACGTCTCGCCCAACCTCGGCCAGAGCTACATCATCGACTCCTTCATGGTCGTCGTCTTCGGCGGTGTGGGAAACCTGTGGGGTACGCTGGTGGGGGCATTGACGCTTGGTGTCGCCAACAAGTTCCTGGAGCCTTATGCCGGCGCCGTGCTCGCCAAGATCTTCATCCTCGTCTTCATCATTCTCTTCATCCAGCGGCGCCCGCGCGGACTGTTCGCGCTCAAGGGCCGGGCAGTGGACGCATGATCACGAAAACGCTCCTGCGCGCCTTCGACGGCAAGGCCATATGGGTGGTGGCGATCCTGCTTATCATCGCCGTCGCCGTACCGGCCTCCAACCTCTATCTGCCCGTCGGCCACCCGCTGCGCGTGGCCAACCATTTCGTGCCGCTGTTCGGCAAGTATCTCACCTATGCGATGCTTGCCCTCGCGCTCGATCTCGTATGGGGCTATTGCGGCATCCTCTCGCTCGGCCACGGCGCCTTCTTCGCGCTCGGCGGCTACGCCATGGGCATGTACCTGATGCGCCAGATCGGCGACCGCGGCGTCTATGCAAATCCGATCCTGCCAGATTTCATGGTGTTCCTGAACTACCAAGAACTACCTTGGTTCTGGCACGGCTTCGACATGTTCTGGTTCGCCGCCATTATGGTCGTGCTCGTGCCGGGGCTGCTTGCCTTCGTCTTCGGCTGGTTCGCCTTCCGCTCGCGCGTTACCGGCGTCTACCTCTCCATCATCACCCAGGCGATGACCTACGCGCTTCTCCTGGCCTTCTTCCGCAACGATATGGGCTTCGGCGGCAACAATGGCCTCACCGACTTCAAGGACATCCTCGGCGCACCCCTCCAGGCAGACACGACGCGGGCCGCCCTCTTCGCCGCCTCGGCGATTGCCCTGGCGCTCGCCTTCATCGTCTGCTCCGCCATCGTGAACTCGAAACTCGGCAAAGTACTCGTCGCTGTGCGCGACGCCGAAAGCCGCACCCGCTTCCTCGGCTACCGCGTCGACAACTACAAGCTCTTCGCCTTCACCGCCTCGGCCGTCATGGCCGGCATCGCGGGCGCGCTCTACGTGCCGCAGGTCGGCATCATCAACCCCGGCGAATTCGCGCCCGCCAACTCCATCGAAATCGTCATCTGGACCGCCGTCGGCGGACGCGGAACGCTCGTCGGGCCCATCGTCGGCGCAGTGCTGGTGAACGCCGGCAAATCCTGGTTCACCGGCGTTTGGCCCGAGTTCTGGCTGTTTGCGCTGGGCGGCCTCTTCGTCGCCGTCACGTTGTTCCTGCCCAAGGGAATCGTCGGCGCACTAACCCAGGGGTGGACGGCGCTGAAGGCGCGGCGCACTTCAGCAAGGGCGGAGGGCGGCAGCGACATCGCGCCCGAACCCTCGCCGGCGGAATAGGAATCGGCCCATGGATCAGAACCATCCCCCTCTCCTCTATCTCGACGGCGTGTCCGTCTCCTTCGACGGCTTCAAGGCTATCAACAACCTGTCGCTGATCGTCCAGCATGGCGAACTCCAGGCCATCATCGGCCCCAACGGGGCCGGCAAGACGACCATGATGGACATCGTCACCGGCAAGACGCGGCCCGATGAAGGCGAAGTCTTCTTCACCGGCGACATAGACCTGACCCGGCTCGACGAGGCGGCCATCGCCGAACTGGGGATCGGCCGGAAATTCCAGAAACCCACCGTCTTCGAAAGCCACACAGTGTGGGACAATCTGGAACTGGCGCTCAAGAAACCGCGCGGCGTCTTCTCCGCCTGGTTCTACAACTCCTCGAAGGAAGACGAGGAGCGCCTCGAAGAAATTCTCGCCACCATCCGCCTGACAGTGCGTCGCGACGAACTCGCCGCGAATCTCAGCCATGGACAGAAGCAGTGGCTGGAAATCGGCATGCTGCTCGCCCAGGACCCCAAGCTCCTGCTCGTCGATGAGCCGGTGGCGGGCATGACCGACGCCGAGACGGTGGAGACGGCAAGGCTTCTGAAGGAGATTGCCGCGTCTCGCTCCGTCATCGTGGTGGAGCACGATATGAGCTTCATCCGCGACCTTGCCGCGCGCGTCACCGTGCTGGCCGAAGGTTCCGTACTGGCCCAGGGCAGCCTCGACCATGTGAGTGCGGACCCGCGCGTCATCGAAAGCTATCTGGGGAGGTGAGGATGGCAACGGCACTAGCCGTCGAAGGCATCGACCTTTACTACGGCGCCGCACGGGCATTGAAATCGGTGAGTGTCGAAGCCAAACCCGCCGCCATCACCGCCGTCCTCGGCCGCAACGGCGTGGGAAAATCCTCGCTGCTCAGAGCCATCGCCGGTGTCCACCCGATCTCGGGGGGCAACATCCGCCTGGACGGAGCGGCCCTCGACAAGTCCCCGCCCTACAGGCGCGCCCGCCTCGGCCTCGGCTACGTGCCGCAGGGCCGCGAGATCTTTCCGCTTCTGACGGTGCGGGAGAACCTGCAGACAGGCTTTGCGCCTTTGAAACCAAGCGAGCGCTCCATTCCAGACGCGGTCTTCACCCTCTTTCCGGTGCTGAAGGAGATGCTTTCTCGGCGGGGCGGCGACCTGTCCGGCGGCCAGCAGCAGCAGCTCGCCATCGGCAGGGCGCTGGTCACGCGGCCGAGCGTGCTGATCCTCGATGAGCCGACAGAGGGCATCCAGCCCTCGATCATCAAGGACATCGGCCGGGCGCTGCAATTCCTGCGCGACGAACTGGACATGACCATTCTGCTGGTGGAGCAGTATCTCGACTTCTGCCGCGAACTGGCCGACAGTATCTACGTCATGGATCGGGGGGAAATCCTCCATTCGGGCCCCGCCTCCGATCTCGATAAGCCGGAAATCAAGCGGCATTTGATGGTGTGACCGTGCAGCCCGCCCCCTTGACCATTTCCAATGCCCCACCACTCCCGCCTGCTTCCATGCAGCGCGCGCGCGGCGCGGGCCGGCTTGGCACAAAGTTGCGCGCCGGCCGAACGTGCCTCGACACCTTCTACCAGGAAGGCTGCTGTAAGATCCGTCTGCCGCGCGGCCATGGCGAGGCGCTGGAGGCGGTGCTGATCAACACCTCCGGCGGGCTCACCGGCGGCGATCACATGGAATGGAAGGCGGAAGCGGCGGCGGGCACCAAGCTGGTGCTGACCACGCAAGCCTGCGAACGCATCTACCGCTCGACGGGGGATGATGCCCGCATATCGACGGCGCTACGCGTCGGCCCAGGCGCCCATGTCGACTGGCTGCCGCAGGAGACGATCCTGTTCGAGGCAAGCCGGCTCGACCGCACGCTGAAGGTGGAGCTTGCGGAGGGCGCCACATTCACCGCCATCGAGGCCGTCCTTCTCGGCCGCGAGGCAATGGGCGAGGCAGCACGCTCCGCACGACTCAAGGATAGATGGCACATCTATCGTTCAGGCCGGCTGATCCACGCCGAGACGACGCGGCTCACCGGCGACGATATCGAGCGCGACGGGCTCTCGCTGCTGTCCGGCCACAACGCCTTCGCCACCCTCCTAGCGGTCACGCCCGACGCCGGAGAGAAGCTGGAAGCGCTGCGAGCGATGATCGCGCCGCACGCCCATGCCGCGGCGAGCGCCATCGGTGAGCGCCTTGTCTTGCGCATCCTCGCGCCTTCCGGCCTTATGTTGCGGCGCACGCTCGCGCCGGCCATCGCCCTCCTTTCAAGCGCCGGCGCCCTGCCCCGCCTATGGACCATCTGAAACGGAAACGAGACTGCCATGAACCTGACGCCCCGCGAAAAGGACAAGCTGCTGATCGCCATGGCGGCGCAAGTCGCCCGCCGCAGGCTGGAACGCGGCGTGAAGCTGAACCACCCCGAGGCGATCGCCCTGATCACCGATTTCGTCGTCGAGGGCGCGCGCGACGGCCGGCCCGTTGCCGAACTCATGGAAGCGGGCGCCCACGTGATCACTCGTGACCAGGTGATGGAGGGCGTCGCCGAGATGATCCACGACGTCCAGGTCGAAGCCACCTTTCCCGACGGCACAAAGCTCGTCACCGTCCACGAACCCATCCGCTGACCAGGAACTCCGAGGGAACCCGCATGTTCAAACGTCTCGCATTTGCTGCCATAGCGCTCGTCGCCGCCACCGCACCCGCCCTCGCGCATCTGAACCCCGCCGAGCACGGCTCCTTCATGGCCGGTGTCTCGCATCCGCTCTTCGGCCTCGACCATGTTCTGGTGATGGTGGCAGTAGGCCTGTGGGCGGCAACGCTCGGGCAGCGGGCTCTCATGCTGGTGCCGGCCGCCTTCGCCGGCATGATGGTGCTCGGCTTCGCCATCGCCCTTCTCGGCGCATCGCTGCCGCTGGTGGAGCCGGTGATCCTTGCTTCCGTCGTCTTCATCGGGCTCATGGTGGCACTCGCCATTCCGATGCCCGCTGCGGGTGTGGCCGGCGTCGTCGCCTTCTTCGCGTTCTTTCACGGCCATGCCCATGGTGGCGAACTCGGCACCGCCGGCGCGCTGCAATTCGCCATCGGCTTTGCCCTCGCCACCCCGCTTCTGCATGCCGCCGGCATCGCATTGGGCCTCGCCTTCGGCCGCTGGCAGAAGGATGTCATAGGCCGGGCGCTGACCCGCATAGCCGGCTTCGCCACGGCCCTTGCCGGCCTCTGGCTAGCTTTCGCCGGCTGACAATTTGAAGGAGGAATCAGTTTCTCATGATACCGGGTGAAGTTATTACGAAAACTGGCGAAATCGAACTCAACGCCGGCGCGAAACAGTTAATGTTGGAGGTAAGCAACACCGGCGACCGGCCGGTGCAGGTCGGCTCGCACTACCACTTCTTCGAGGTCAACGAGGCTCTGTCTTTTGACCGCGAAAAGGCACGCGGAATGCGCCTCGACATCGCTGCCGGCACGGCGGTGCGCTTCGAGCCGGGCCAGACGCGCGAGGTGCGGCTGGTGCCGCTTTCCGGTGCACGCAGGGTCTACGGTTTCCAGCAGAAGATCATGGGAGAGCTCTGATGCCCGCAAAAATCTCCCGCGCCGCCTACGCGGACATGTATGGTCCGACCACGGGTGACAAGGTGCGGCTGGCCGATACCGAGCTTTTCATCGAGGTGGAGAGAGATCTCACTACCTATGGCGAAGAGGTGAAGTTCGGCGGCGGCAAGGTGATCCGCGACGGCATGGGGCAGAGCCAGGCTTCGCGCGCGGACGGTGCTGTGGACACCGTCATCACCAATGCGCTGATCGTCGACGTCACCGGCATCTACAAGGCCGATGTAGGGCTGAAGGACGGCCGCATCGCGGCTATCGGCAAGGCCGGCAATCCGGACATGCAGGCCGGCGTCGATATCGTCATCGGCCCCGGCACGGAGGCGATCGCCGGCGAAGGAAAAATTCTCACCGCCGGCGGCTTCGACGCACATATCCACTTCATCTGCCCGCAGCAGATCGAAGAGGCGTTGATGAGCGGCCTCACCACCATGCTTGGCGGCGGCACCGGCCCGGCGCACGGGACGCTTGCCACCACGTGCACGCCGGGCGCCTGGCACATCGGCCGCATGATCCAGTCCTTCGACGCCTTTCCCATGAACATCGGGCTCGCCGGCAAGGGCAACGCCTCCCTGCCCGCACCGCTCCTCGAGATGGTGAAGGGTGGCGCCTGCGCGCTGAAGCTGCACGAAGATTGGGGCACCACCCCGGCGGCGATAGACAACTGCCTTTCCGTTGCCGACGATTACGACGTGCAGGTGATGATCCACACAGACACGCTCAACGAGAGCGGCTTCGTGGAGAACACCATTGCCGCCTTCAAGGGCCGCACAATCCATGCCTATCACACCGAAGGCGCCGGCGGCGGACACGCGCCGGACATCATCAAGGTTGCGGGACTTGAAAACGTCATCCCCTCCTCCACCAACCCGACACGGCCCTATACGGTGAACACCATCGCCGAGCATCTCGACATGCTCATGGTCTGCCACCACCTCGACGCCTCGATCCCCGAGGACGTGGCCTTCGCCGAAAGCCGTATCCGCAAGGAGACGATCGCCGCGGAAGACATCCTGCACGACATGGGCGCCTTCTCAATCATCTCTTCCGACAGCCAAGCGATGGGGCGCGTTGGTGAGGTGGTCATCCGCACCTGGCAGACCGCAGACAAGATGAAGCGCCAGCGCGGCCGACTGGCGCAAGAGACTGGCGACAATGATAATTTCCGCGTCAGGCGCTACATCGCCAAATACACGATCAACCCGGCCATCGCCCACGGTATCTCGAAGGAGATCGGCTCTGTAGAGGTGGGCAAGCGGGCGGACCTCGTGCTCTGGAACCCCGCCTTCTTTGGTGTCAAACCGGAGATGATACTCCTCGGCGGTACCATCGCCGCCGCCCCCATGGGCGACCCCAACGCCTCCATCCCCACGCCGCAGCCCATGCACTACCGCCCGATGTTCGGCGCCTACGGCAAGGCAATTTCCGCATCCTCGGTCACCTTCGTGTCTAAAGCCGCGCTTGATGATGGGCTAAAGGAGAAGCTGGGCGTCGAGAAGGGCATGCTTGCAGTGGAAAATACGCGCGGCCAGATCGGCAAGAAGGCGATGCTCCTCAACAATGCCACGCCACATATCGAGGTCGACCCGGAGACCTACGAGGTGCGCGCCGACGGCGAGCTGCTCACCTGTGAGCCGGCGACGGAGCTGGCGATGGCGCAGCGGTATTTTCTGTTTTAAGGTCGCGCCTCCATCACCTGGATACGCCATGATCGCCTGGTCCATCTTCATTCCCGCCTGCTTTGCGCTCAATTGCGCGCCAGGACCGAACAATATGCTGGCCTTCTCGAACGGCGCCCGGCTGGGCCTCGTCCGCGCGATGGCGGGTGGTCTCGGCCGCATGCCGGCCTTCGCTATCCTGATCCTGATCACGATTGTCGGCCTTGGCGCCGTGCTCGCCGCCTCAGCCACCGCCTTCACGATCATCAAGTTCATAGGCGCGGCCTACCTCGTCTATGTCGGCATCCAGTTCTGGCGCAAGGCGCGGGCGCTGGCTGCGGCACAGTCCGAGGAGTCGGCTGTGAAGCTGTTGATGCGACGGGATTTCCTCATCGCCATCTCAAATCCCAAGGCAATCGCCGTCTTCACCGCCTTCTTTCCGCAGTTCATCACGGCCTCCGCGCCGGCCTGGAGCCAGCTTGCGGCCATGGGCGGTGTCTTTCTTCTGCTCGAAGTGGTCGCCGTGCTGCTTTACGTCGTGGCGGGTGTGCTGCTTGGAAAGGTGTTGAAGTCAGGTCGCGTCTTCGTGCATCTGAATCGCCTGGTCGGCGGCGTCCTGATCGCCTCGGGCGCCTCGATGGCGCTTTCGCGGCACTGACCAGGAAGAGCCTCGGCTTTCTTCGCTCTCTCAACAGAATCGGCAACTTGCCGCACTTGGCTTCGCACCTGCAACATGTTCTATTGCAGCGCCACACTCGGTGCGGTCCTCCCCCGCACCGGATCATGACCAGAACCAAGTCTGTAGCCTCCCCGGGTTTTCCGGGGCTGGTTCATCTGTTGTCGAAGGATTGCATTCATGAGGTTGAGAAAAGTCCCCGACGTGACCTTCCGCACCCGCGTGCGCGACGAGAGCATCGAAGGGCCGAATCCCTATCGCTGGGAAGAGAAGACCACCGCCGACTATTTCGCGGGCAAGCGGGTCGTCCTCTTCTCGTTACCGGGCGCCTTCACCCCCACCTGCTCCACCTACCAGCTTCCGGATTTCGAGAAGCTCTACGACGAGTTTCAGGCCGAAGGCATCGACGAGATCTACTGCATCTCGGTCAACGACGCCTTCGTCATGAACGCCTGGGGGAAGGCGCAAGGCATCAAGAACATCAGGCTCATACCCGACGGCTCGGGCGAGTTTACCCGCAAGATGGGCATGCTGGTCGCCAAGGACAATCTCGGCTTCGGCATGCGCTCCTGGCGCTATGCGGCGGTCGTCAACGACGGCGTCATCGAGCAGTGGTTCGAGGAGGAAGGCTTCGCCGACAATTGCGAGACCGACCCCTACGGCGTCTCCTCCCCGCAGAATATTCTGGATAACCTGCGGGCCGGCGAAGCCGTCGCCGCCTGACGCCATTGCCCGGCCAATCGAAAGTCCCGGCGGCGCTGGCGCGGCCGGGGTTTTTTCTGCCAGAGATCCGGCTGCTTGCGCCAAAACTGCCGCTGGCGCACACTTGCTTGCCACGCGCGACGTGAGGGGGATCATCCATGACGCCAGTATCAGCGGGATGCGATGGAACATGAACTGACGGGCGTGGAGATCTTCCCGCATATCCGCATCGTCATGGGCATCATCATCGGCATGGGCATCACCCGCCTGCTCGCCGGCATCGCCCGCTTCGTCCAGCACCCGGCGCGCGAGAGCATCTCCACCATCCATCTTGCCTGGGTCGCAACCATGCTCCTGATGCTGGTGCATTTCTGGTGGTGGGAGGTTGCGCTCTACGACGTCCGGCACTGGTCCTTCGGCGTCTTCTTCTTCCTCATCATCTACACCATCGTGCTCTTCCTGATGAGCGTGCTGTTGTTCCCCGACGACATCCGCGAATACGCGAGCTACGAAGACTTCTTTCTCAACCGCCGAAAGTGGTTCTTTGGCCTGCTCGCTTCCACGCTCATCCTCGATGTCGTCGACACCTACATCAAAGGCGAGACACATTTCGACGCGTATCGCATGGAGCTGCTGGTCAGCACACCGGTCTTCTTCATCCTGTGCCTGGTGGCGATGCGGACTGCCAATCGCAAGTTCCATCTCGCTATGGTGGCGATTAATATGATCTACGAAGCCGTCTGGATCACGACGCTGTTCAACACGCCCAACTGAACCAGCGGCAAGCCCGAAAAGGAAAGACCATGCCCCGCGCCATTTCGCACGCCCATGCCGGAGAATTTGACGGCACGCCCGTCGGCCACGTCGTGCTCGCCCACGACGAACGCCACCTGCGCCGCAAGCTTCTCACGCTCAAGGAGGGCGGCGATGTGGTGGTCGACCTGCCCGGGGCAGTGGCGCTTGGCCACGGCGATGCGCTGGTGCTGGAGGATGGCAGCCTGGTGGAGATCGTCGCCGCCGAGGAACTGCTTTACGAAGTGACGGCGCGCGACAGGAACCATCTGGCAAAGCTGTGCTGGCACCTGGGCAACCGCCACCTGCCCGCACAGATCGACGAGGAGCGCATCCTCATCGGCCGCGACCACGTCATCCGCGAAATGCTCCTCGGCCTCGGCGCAACGGTAAGGGAGATCGCGGCGCCCTTTTCGCCGGAACGCGGCGCCTATCACAGCCATTCCCATCACCACGATCACGACGCCGGACACCACCATCATCATGTCTGACGTACAAGCCCTGCAGAAACTGCTCACATGGGCCTCGCCGGCCTTTCCGGTAGGCGCCTTCGCCTATTCGGCCGGGCTTGAATCGGCAATCGAGGAAAAGCGCGTAACCGATTCCGCCACAACGCGAAACTGGATCGAGGGCAGCCTGAAAAGCGGCGCGGCGCGCAACGATGCGATCCTGGCGTCCGCGGCCTGCCGTGCGCATGGAGATACGGCGGAACTGGCCCGGCTTGCCGATCTCTGCCTGGCGCTCACCCCGGCGCGCCAGCGCCACGAGGAGATGTTGGTTACCGGCAAGGCGTTCACGGAGGCGGCAAACGCCTGGCCGGACCCGGTGCTGGATCGGCTCCCGGACCCCTGCCCCTACGCGATCGCCTTCGGCGCTGTCGCCGGCGCAAGCGGCATCGCTGTGGAGGAGACGCTGGTAGCCTTCCTGACCGCCTATACCCAGGCGCAGATTTCGGTGTCGATCAGGCTGGTGCCGCTCGGCCAGACCGACGGGCTTGCCATCCTGGCGACACTAGAGCCGCTGATCGCGGTAACGGCAGAGACACTCTCCCACGCGAGCCTGGACGACCTCGGCTCGGCCGCCTATGCCGCCGACATCGCCGCGATGGAACACGAAACCCTTCCCACGAGGATTTTCCGCTCATGACCTCACCCAACGGACCCCTGCGCATCGGCATCGGCGGGCCTGTCGGCTCCGGCAAGACGACACTGTGCGAAATGCTGCTCAAGACCATGCGCGAGCGCTACTCGATGGCCGTCGTCACCAACGACATCTACACCAAGGAAGACGCCCTCATCCTCGCCCGCCTGCAGGCGATCTCGGAAGACCGCATCGTCGGTGTGGAGACCGGCGGCTGCCCGCACACGGCGATCCGCGAGGACGCCTCGCTGAACCTCGCCGCCATCGCCGACCTGAACCGCCGCTTCCCGGACCTCGACGTGGTGCTGATCGAGAGCGGCGGCGACAACCTGGCCGCCACCTTTTCACCGGACCTTGCCGACCTGACGATCTACGTCATCTCCGTCGCCCAGGGCGAAAAGATCCCGCGCAAGGGCGGCCCGGCCATCACCCGCTCGGACTTGCTTGTCATCAACAAGACCGACCTCGCCCCCCATGTCGGCGCCGATCTCGACGTGATGCGGGAGGACACAGAAAAGGTGCGCGAGGGGCGCCCATACGTGATGACGGACCTCTCACGCCGCAAAGGGCTGGAGGATGCCATTGCCTTTATCGAGCGGCATGGGGCGTTGAAAGCTTTGGCCTGATCTACCATGTCGGCCGCGCGCTAACGCCCCCGTCGACCAAAAGGTCGGCGCCGGTGATCCAGCGGGCGGCGTCGGAGAGGAGGAAGAGCACGGCGTCCGCGATATCCTCCGGCTGGCCGAGCCGGCCGAGCGGCGCTGCCTTCTTCCACCGAGCAACACCATCCGGCCAGCCTTCCTCGATGCCCTCGCGATGAACGAGCCCCGGCGAGACAGCGTTGACGCGGATGCCGAGCGCACCTAATTCCAGCGCAGCCGCTCTTGTGAACATGAGAAGCGCCGCCTTCGACGCCGCATAGTGGGCGTGTCCCCTTGCCGGCTGATACCCTTCGATCGAGGCGATATTGACCACAGCGCCCGAGCCGGAAGCCGATGTGCGCACATAATCGGCGAAGACGCGCGTGAGCAGGAACGGCCCACCGGCATTGACTGCCATCATTCGTGCCCAGTTTGCCTGAGAAATCTCCGTTAGCGGCTCCACCGGCTGGTGTCCCGCGTTATTGACGACGCCGTAAAGGCCGCCAAACTGCTTCACCGCCTCCCGTACAAGCGCCTCGGTGTCAGCCTCGTCGGTGAGGTCCGCCCCGCAGGCAGCCGCCGTCCCTCCCGCCTGCCCAATTTGCGAGACGAGGTTTTCCGCCGCCGCGCGGTTGCCGTGATAGTGGCAGATGACGTTGGCACCCGCCTCGGCGAGACGCCCTGCAACGCCCGACCCTATGCCGCCGCTCGCCCCGGTAACGATCACCGACCGTCCGGCAAGGTCGAGAAGCGCGGCGACGGGAGGAGCGCCCACCGCCATCGCTCACCCCTCCTTCCGGCCCGGCAGGACGGGCACAAGCTCGCTCAGAATCGCCGCAATCTTTTCGCCGCAGACGGCAGCATGGGCGAAGATCTCCTCGACGGTGTCGGGCTGCTGTTCCGGCCCGCCGGTCGCCTGATTGGTGATCGCAGAGAAGCCGACGACCGGCAGGCTCGTATGGTTGGCGGCGATCACCTCGGTAACCGTGGACATGCCGACCGCATCCGCCCCCGCGGCACGCAGGAAGCGGCGCTCGGCGGAGGTTTCGAGGGAGGGGCCGAGCACGCCCGCATAGATGCCGTGGCGAACAGGAACCTCCGCCCGCCCGGCGGCCTGCGCGGCAAGGTCGAGCAGTGACGGATCGTAGGCACGCGACATATCGGGAAAGCGCAGGCCGATCGCATCGTCATTCGGTCCGCGGAGCGGGTTATGGCCGGTGAAGTTCAGATGGTCCTCGATCAGCATCACCTCGCCAGCCTGATAATCCGGGTTCAAGCCACCGGCGGCGTTCGTCACCACCAGCGTCCCCGCGCCGAGCCGCTTCAAGAGGTAGACCGCGAGCGCGATATCGCGCGGCGACCAGTCCTCGAAAAGATGCAGCCTGCCCTGCATCACGACAACGCGGCGGCCATAGAGCGTACCGATGACGAGCTGCCCCTTATGGCCGGGGGCCGTGGAGACGGGAAAATCCTCGATCTCCTGATAGGGAATGATGGTGGCATCCGCCACGGCATCGGCAAGATGGCCGAGGCCGGAGCCAAGCATGAGAGCGATCTCGCAAGGCGCGCCGGCGCGCTCAGCGATCGATGCATGGGCCTTCTCAAGGCGCGGAAGCTGGCTCTCGGTCATGTTATCCCTCGTGTACCGGTGATTTCAGGCGATGCTAGCGGCAATCTTCGGTGTCAATAGTTCGACGTCCTCGATCGTTTCCTCGATCGCGTGGCGGGTCAGAACCCCGTCGCGCACCACCTGCTCGCCGCCTACGAAAACGTGGCGCACGTCGGACTTCGCAGTCGAATAGACCAGGTGAGTGATCGGATCGAACATCGGCACGGCATGCGGCCGTTTCACATCGACAAGAACCATGTCGGCCAGCTTGCCCGGCTCCAGGCTGCCGATGCGGTCTCCCGCATTCAGCGCCGCGGCACCCGCCGAGGTCATCATGGCCAGCGCTTGGGCCGTGGAGACTGCGTCGGCCTTGGCCGAAACCGCCTTGTGCAGCGTAGCGGCCAACCTGAGCGCCATCCACATGTCGAGGTCGTTGCCGCTGATGGCTCCGTCGGTGCCAAGCGTCACCCGCACACCGGCCGCAAGCATCTCGGGCACGCGGGCAAAGCCGGAGGCGAGCTTCAGGTTCGACATCGGATTGTGGACGGCTGTAGCACCCGTGCGCGCGAGGATGTCGATCTCCTCGTCGTCGAGATGCACGCAGTGTGCAAGCACCGTGCGTTCGTCGAGCAGGCCCAGATGGTCGAGATGGCGGATGACGGAGCGGCCGTAACGACCGGTGATGTCAGCTTGTTCGGCCCTGGTCTCGGCGGCGTGGGTGCTGAAGAGGGCACCGTGGCGGTCGGCAATCTCCTTGGCCGCCTTCAGATTCTCCGGCGCCACCGTATAGGCACCATGCGGCAGAACCGCCGGAAAGACGTCCTCGGCCGCCCCGAATTCCTCAAAGAACTGCTCCGCCTCCGCAATGCGGCCCTCCAGATCATGGCCAGTGACACCCGGCGGATCGAAGAAGATGCCGCCGGTCGAAACACGCATCCCCACCTGACGCGCCGCCTTCACCGTCTCGGACGGATACCAGAACATGTCCATCACCGTGGTGACGCCGGAAAGCAGGAGCTCGGCAAAACCGAGCACGCTGCCGAGACGGCAGGTCTCGGGGTTGAGAATCGCCCCTTCCGCCTTCCACACAGTCTGCAGCCACGGCTCCAGCGGCAGGTCCTCCACCAATCCGCGGAACAGGCTGTCAGCGGCATGGCAGTGGGTGTTGATAAGGCCCGGCATCAGGATATAGCCCGTGCCGTCGATCACACGTCGGGCGCTTGCCGCGGCGGCTTCGAGGTCAGCGCTGAGGGCGATCCGCTCGATGCGGCCATTGTCGACCATAAGGCCACCGTCGGCGATCACCGTGCCCATGGCGTCACAGGTGACCACGGTTGCGTTGGTGATGACGAGATCCGTCATAGCGTTCCTCCGTTCGCTGTGCGTCCGCGGCGCCACCACGACAGCGCTACCAGGACTGCGAGCGTAGCGAGATACGGCATCATGTCCGTGAACTGCTGCGGCATGCCCAGCCCCTGCACGCGGAATGACAGGCTGTCAACGGCGCCGAAGATGACGGCGATGATGAAGAGCGGCCAGGGCCGCCCGCGCGTCAGAAGGACGGCAACCACCGCAATCCAGCCGCGCCCGGCGCTCATATTCTCCACGAAAAGAGTGACGTTGGCGATGGAGAGCTGTGCTCCACCCAGCCCGCACAAGGCCCCGCAGCCCATCAGCGCGTAGAGCTGCACGCGCCGCCGCCCGACACCACCCGCCTCGAGTGCCGCCGGATTCTCGCCGGCCGCGCGGATGCGCAGGCCGAGCCGGTGGCGGGCAAAGAAGAAGCTGAGCGCCGGCACCGCGAGAAGCGCCAGATAGAACAGCGGCGACTGCCCGCTGAGGAAAGGGCCGATGAGCGGGAGGGAAGCAAGGCCGGGGATGGAGACCCGCCCGAAACCGGCAATCGCCGGATCGCTGAAGGCCCCCATGGCATCGAAGACGGCGCGCAGGAGATAGGTGGTGAGTCCGGCGGCCAGGATATTGATGGCAATGGAAACGACGATGGCATCCCCTCCCCGCCGCAAATTGAACTCGGCGAAGACAAGGCCCATGGCAGTGCCGGCCATGACCGCGGCAAGCGCGCCGAGATAGGGAGAGCCAGAGAAGAAAGAACCGAAGACGGCGGCGAAGGCGCCGACGAGCAGGAAGCCTTCGAGCGCGATATTAAAGACACCTGCCCGCTCGCACAGCGCACCGCCCAGCGCAGCAAGCAGGATCGGCGTCACGAAGCGCGGCACTGAGGCGGCGAATGAGGGATCGAAAAGCAGGTCAAGCATCTTCGGCCGCACCTGCCTTGCGTTCGGAAGAGGCGACGAGCGCGCCGGAAACGCGGCTCGCTACGAACAGGATGATGACCGCCTGCATGACGAGCGCGATCTCCTTCGGCACACCGGCCGAGCGCTCCATGCCGGCCGCCCCCGTCTGGATCGCCGCGAAGAACAGGCCCGAAAGCGGCACCGCCCAGGGGATCATGCCTACCAGGAGTACGGCGATGATGCCCGTCCAGGCATAGAGCGGCTGCACCAGCATGCCGTCGATATAGCGGTGATGGATCCCGAAGACGGCAATGGCCCCGACCAGCCCGGCGATCGCCCCGCTCATGGCAAGCGTCTGCAGCGTGAGCTTCCTGACCGGCAGCCCGACGGTACGCGCGAAGGCGGGCGACAGCCCGTTCATGCGCGCATGGTAGCCATGGACCGTGGCGCGGCTGTAGACGATGGCAAAGAGGCTCGCGGCGATGATGAACAGGATGCCGATGTCGAGCCGCGTGCCGGGAAAATAGGGAAGCCAGGTCGCCTGCGGGACAAGGTGCGACTGCACCATGCCCGACTGCACGTCGCGGAAGGGATGCGCGACGAGATAGGAAGCGATGTAGCGGATGGGATAGTTGAGAAGCAGCGAGCCCACCAGAAGCGGCACGCCGACGTAGAGATGCAAGGCACCGGCCAAAAGCGCCCAGCCCGCCCCCGCCAGCATGGCGGCGAGGATCGAAGCGGTAAGCACGAAGAGCGGCGGCCCCGGCAAAAGGAGCGCGGCAAGTGCGGCCACCAAACCTCCAGCCACCAACTGCCCCTCTCCGCCGATGTTGAACAGCCCGGCGCGGAAGCTGAGCATTACCGAGACCGCCATGCCGGCGATCAGCGCTGCCCGGCTGAGCGTTGCCATGAGATAGGAG
Source organism: Chelativorans salis (assembly GCF_025336525.1). Lineage (GTDB taxonomy): Bacteria > Pseudomonadota > Alphaproteobacteria > Rhizobiales > Rhizobiaceae > Chelativorans > Chelativorans salis. The sequence continues at coordinate 116,848 of NZ_JAOCZP010000008.1, read as the reverse complement.
AAGCGCCGACCGCCGAAGGCATTCTGCAGGAAGGCCGAAAGCGCGTCACCGAAGGGCGCTCCGACGAGCGCCATGAGGATGAAGAGCACCGCCGCGATCCAGGCGAGCGCCACCGCCCACGACATCGCCTCGCGGCCCAAGGTCCCGTTCATGCCACCTCCGGCAGCGCATCCGCCGCGCGCGACGTCATCATGCTGCCGATGCGCTCGCGATCGGCCTCCGCCCCCGCCACCTCGCCGGCCAAGGCGCCGGAATACATGACCAGAATGCGGTCGGAGAGCGCCAGCACCTCGTCAAGTTCGGTGGAGACGAGGAGGACGGCATGCCCCTCGTCACGCTTCCGCATCAACTCGCCGTGGATGAAATCGATGGCGCCGATGTCGACACCCCATGTGGGATTCTCGGCGATGACGAGCGGTGTATCCCGCGCCAACTCGCGCCCGACGACGAGCTTCTGCTTGTTGCCACCCGACATGGTGGAGGCGAATGCGGAGGTCCCGCCAACACGGATGCGATAACGCTCGATCAGCTGGCGGGCGAAACGCGCCATCGCCGCGCGGTTGAGGAAGGGGCCGCGCGTATAGGCCGCGCGGTCATCACGGCCGGCATTGGCGTTCTCGCTGACCGTCGCCCCCAGCGCCAGCCCCATGCGCTGGCGGTCCTCGGGAATGTAGCTCATGCCGATCCGCCGCCGGTCCTCCACGTCCAGATGTCCGATCGGCCTGCCGCAAAGCATGATTTCCCCCGACAGCAACGGCATGAGCCCCGTGACCGCCTGTATCAGTTCCGCCTGCCCGTTGCCGCTGACCCCCGCGATGCCGACAATCTCGCCCGCGCGCACCGAAAGCGACAACGGGCCGATCGCGCCGCCCCGGCCGGAGACCTGCAGGTCGCACACCGAAAGCACCTCCTCGCCGGGCGTGCGTGCGGTGCGTTGCCGCGCCGGCGGCAGTTCCCCGCCGATGATCCCGCGCGCGATCTCCTCCTTACTCGTCTCGGAAAGCCGCCCGGAACGCACCAGCCGGCCGCCCCGCATGACGCTCACCCGGTCGGCGAGTTCCATCACCTCGTCGAGCTTATGGGTGATGAGGACGATGGCCTTGCCGGCCGACCGGAAGCTGCGCAGGGTGGCGAAGAGCCGGTCCTTCTCGAGCGGGGTGAGCACGGAGGTGGGCTCGTCGAGGATCAACACCTCCGCCTCCCGGTAGAGCATCTTCAGCACCTCGACGACCTGCCGCTCTCCCACCGAGAGCCGGCCGACCGGGCGATCAAGCGCAATCGAGATGCGGTGCTCCTCCGCAACCTCGGCGAGACGCCGACGCGCGGCTGCGAAATCGATGAAGCCGAAACGGGTGACGGGCTCGGCGCACAGCACGATATTCTCCAGGACCGTCATCGATTCCTGCAGCATGAAGTGCTGGTGCACCATGCCGAGACCGTGGCGGATCGCATCCTGCGGCGAGGCCCAACGCATCGCCTTGCCGTCGAGGCTGATCGCCCCGGCCTCCGGCTGGACCAAGCCGAAGAGCACGTTCATGAGCGTCGTCTTGCCCGCCCCGTTCTCGCCGACAATAGCGTGAATCTCACCCGGCTCGATGTCCAGCGAGACATTGTCGACGGCGGTCAGCGCACCGAAACGCACCGTGATGCCGGAAAGCGACGCACGCATCTGACTACCCTTCGGCCAAGCGCGTGCCCGGTGTCCCTTCGGTCAGCACCCTCACTGGGCGAACATCGGGTCTTCGAGTGTCAGGGAACCGTCGATGATGCTGGCGGCAACGCTGCGCATCTTCTCCACCACCTCCGGATGCTCGGCGACCACGCACTGGCTGTCGGCAAGCTGATCCTCTTCGAGAGCCATAGCCGACACCCCGCCCTCCGCAAGACCGAGCGACATCATCGCATGCTCGCCCTCCAGAATGGCACCGATAGCCTGCAACATGGCGTTGTCGACCCGCTTCAGCGTGACGTCGACGACGTGGCCGGGCGCCTGCGGGCACTGATTGATATCGACGGAAAAGACCAGGAAGTCGCGTTCCTCGGCAGCCTCGAAGACGCCGAAATCGCCGCCGGACGTCGCCGTGAAGATGAGATCGGAGCCGGCCGAGTGCATGGCCACCGCCTGCTCCTTGGCGCGCACCGGATCAGAGAACGGGTTTTCCCCGCCCACCCAGCGCACGTCGACCGTCGTCTCCGGTGCCACCGATTTCACACCCTGCGCATAACCGTCCGTGTAGCGATGCAGGAAGGGGATATCGAGCGCACCGACCACGCCCACCTTGCCGCTTTCCGACAGCATGCCGGCGGCAACCCCCATCAGATAGCTCGCCTCGTACTCCCGAAAGACGGCGCAATGCACGTTCTCCGGCCGGTCCTCGATGCACTGGTCAACGATGAGGAACTCCGTGTCGGGCGCCGTCGGCGCCACCTCGCGCACGATGTCGTTGAACTCAAAACCGAGAAGGACGACGATGTCGGCCCCTTCATTCACCGCCGCGTTCACGTTCTCCAGGCGGTCGGCAGCGGTCCTACTCTCGTAGGTCCTCACATCGGCGCCGTACTCCTCGCCCGCCGCCTCGATGCCGTCCCGGCCCATCTGCAGGAACGCGTTGACGCCGATCGGGTCCGGCGAGACGTAGACGAAGAGCTTGTCCTCCTGGGCGGCTGCCATTCCTGCCGTGCCCACCAAGCCGGCGGCGAGCAGTGCTTTCAAGAATTTCATTCCGGTAATCTCCCTATTCATCCCCTCGCGCCGGCTTTCGCCTGAAGTGGTCGCAGATCCACCAAGGATGGCGGCACGACGATTGTATGCAGGCAGCCGCCAACAGCATGAGGTCAAGGATGGAGGTCGCCCAAAGCCACGTTTCCATGCAACGGGAAACGGCGCCGCTTCGCAAGCCCGACCGCTGCTTTTGACAATTTAGGATGCCATTTCTAACAATTGTCAAGCGATCTAGTATTTGCTGAAATTGTTTACGGCGAGGAAGCGATGCAGCCCGAATGGTTTGTGCCCGACACGGGTCGGAAGGAGTTTTGGACCGAGGAGCGGTGCTTCATCACGGAGCTTCTGAACACACCAGCCTCGCCAGACGCCTCGCTCGCCGTCGCCCGCGTAGAACCAGGAGTCACGACGCAACTGCACAAGCTGTCCGGCATCTCGGAGCGCTACATCGTTCGCAAGGGCGAGGGTGTCATCGAGATCGACGGCGTCCGCCAGCCACTCGCCGTCGGCGACCAGGCGGTGATCCCGGCCGACGCCGCGCAATGCATCACCAATACCGGCTCCGATGATCTGGAGTTCTACTGCCTTTGTACCCCGCGTTTCCGCCCGGAAGGCTATGTCAGCCTGGAGGACTAGCGGGAGCCTCCTCCTCCGGCAGATATTTCGTCGCCTCCCGCCGCGCAAAGCCCTTGAGCGCGGCGCCATGGTCGGTGAGGAAGCCGCGCACCCGCGCCGGATCGTGCTTGGAGAGTTCGCGCAACCACCAGCCGATGGCCTTTTGGATGAACCATTCCCGGTCGGGCGCCAAGCGGGCGGCCCAGCTGAGCATCCGCTCTGGGTCGCGCCCTGGCTTGGTCCACGGCAGGGTGAAGACGAGCGCGGCGCGCCGGGTCCACAGATGGCGGCTTTCGACCCATGTCTCGACCTTATCGAGCCGCCGCGGATCGTCGATGATGCAGCGTGCGCCGACATTGGCCAGATTGTCCGCCACCGCCCAGCCGTCGAGGTCGCTCATGCGGCGAAGCACGAACCGCCATATTGACGCCGACGGGCGACACAGACTGCCCGCCAGAATCCGTGCGGCGGCGATCTTCAGGTCCCATACGGGAGAACTCCAGAGCCGTTCACTCAAGTCGAGAAGCATGCCCTCCTCGGCCACACCCTTCAGCGTCTCCCGGATGACCGCGTCCATCTTCGGCATTGAGACGCCCCAATGTCCCCATGCCGACTTCTGATAGGCCTTTTCCTTTTCCGCCCGGTCCGGGTCTCCACTAGCGCGCAAAACGCCGACCAGCCGGGCATGGAGCCGGTCGACGCTTGTGTTCGGGGCGACGCCCATATCGTTCCACCTTCATCGATCCGTCGAAGCGGCGACAGAATGGCACAGCTGGAGGGTGAGATACAGGCAGCGGGACGGTGGCGACGCGAGTCATACGCGCGCCACGAACCAGACATTCATCGGGTCGTGCGGCAAAACGAGCCGTTCCACTGAACGGAAACCGGCGGCCTCTAGCATTCCCTTTGCCGTTTCCCACCCCCACATGGTGCCGAGCCCCAGGCCACCCTGACCCAGCGAAACCGTTGTGCAGTGGGCGCAGGAGATCGCGTAGAGGAAACCGGCCATCGGGAAATCGTGGTTGTTCTCGAGTTTCGCCGAGCCGCCGATATCCTGCATCAGATAGACGCCGCCGGGCTTCAGTGCACCGCGAAGGCCGCCGATCAACGCCTGCGGGTCTTTCTGGTCATGCACGGCATCGAAGGTGGTGATGAAGTCGAAACGGGATTTTTCGCCGTATCCGGTGAGATCCCGCTGCTCAAAGCGGACGTTCGCAAGACCTGCCTTCCGCGCTGTCTCGTTGGCGAACTCGATGGCATCCGCGCACAGGTCGTAGCCTGTAAAGCGGCTGTTCGGGAAGCGCTTCGCCATCTCGATGAGCGCCAGACCGCGCCCGCAGCCCGCGTCGAGCACGTCGATGCCGATTTCCATCCGTTCCGCGATGCCCTCGACCAGAGGCAGGACGACATCGAAGAGCTGAGGGACGACGGTCTGCCCGCTGTCCTCCGCCATGAACTGGTGGAAGCAGGGATAGTCACCATAGGCCAGTCCCTCGCCGGTCTCGAAACAGGCAAGCAGTCGCTCCTGCATCTGCCCTATCAGGGCAATCGCTTGCGCATAGACGGCAAGATTGCCAAGCGGCGCTTCGCGCGTCAGACAAGCGGCGTGTTCGGCCGGCAGGTCGTAGGTCTTTGCCGCCGGATTGTAGGTCACGATGCCGCCCATCACCATCACCGCCAGCCACTCGCGCACATAACGTTCGGAAAGTTCCGCACGCTCCGCAATCGCCGCGCTCGTTGACGGCGGCAGCGCCGCCAGCACGTCGAACAACCCAAGCCGATGGCCGATGGAAAGCATCACCGCCACCGCACCAGAATTGAGCACGCCACCGACATTTTCGGCAAAGGCTTCCGCCCCCGCCATATCCAGCGCCGGCGCTTCCGCAGTTAAAGACATTGCTTTTCTCCTTCACGAACGAAACAGGGCGGCGGATTAGCCGGAGAAGGCATTGTGCAGAAGTGACAAAATGGACAAGAACGAGGCTTTTGTGCCATTTATGCGCTCCCATGAACACTTCGCGTGACACGGCCCCGGCCCGCATCTGCCTGCTCGCCCTTCCGGAGACGACGCCGACGTCGATCTACGGCCTGCACGAAATCTTTTCCGCGGTGGGCGTAGCCTGGCGCGAGATAACCGGTGAAGAGGTCGACGTGCGACGCCTGGAAACGCGCATCGTGGCAAGACAGGCCGACGCGTTTCCCTCATCGCTCGGCGTGCCGATCGCGCCGCATGCGGCGCTTGAGGATACCGGCCGCGCCGATGTGGTCATCGTCACCGACCTGGCGCTCGCGCCGGAGGAAAGCCCGCGTGGAAAGTGGAGAGAGGAAGCGGCCTGGGTGCGCGAGCAATCCCGGCAAGGAGCAACCATATGCTCGGTCTGCACCGGTTCGGTCTTCCTGGCCGAGGCCGGCCTGCTCGATGGCGTCGAAGCCACCAGCCATTGGGGCGTTACGCGTATTTTCGCTGCACATTATCCGCAGGTGAAACTGCACCCGGACCGCATCCTGTGTCCGGCGGGGCCCGAGCACCGCATCGTTACGGGCGGCGGTGCCGGCACCTGGACGGACCTCGCGCTCTACCTCATCGCTCGATTCTGCGGCACAGCGGAGGCCGTGCGCATCGCCAAGGTCTTCGTGCTCGGCGACCGTAGCGAGGGTCAACTGCCCTTCGCTTCCATGCGCAAGGTGCCCAGCCATCAGGATGCGGTGATCGGCCGATGTCAGGAATGGCTTGCAGACCACTATACTGAGGCCAATCCGGTGGCCCGGATGGCGGCTCTCTCAGGCTTGCCGGAGCGCACCTTCAAGCGGCGCTTCAAGGCTGCAACCGGCTATGCGCCAATCGACTATGTGCAGGCCCTGCGCATCGAGGAAGCGAAGCAGCTCCTCGAGACCACAGCTGAGCCGACGGATATGATCGCCCACCTCGCGGGCTATGACGACCCCGCCTTCTTCCGACGTCTGTTCAAACGCATCACCGGCGCCACCCCCGCCCGCTACCGTCAGCGCTACCGCTATATCGGTATGGCCGAGGCCGCCAGGGTCTGAGGACCATCGCTACCGCCTTGCCGCGCCCTTACTCCCCGATCTGCTTCGTTGAGCACTCGTAGAGCCTTTCACCACTCCTCGCGTCCACGCCCTCAAGGCTCACATCATAGCCCCACAGGCGGCGCACATGGCGCAGCGTGGCGTTGCGGGCGGATTCGTCGAGCACGACACCCTGCTTTACCCCATGTTGAAGCTTGAGGTGGCGGTCGCCCAGAAGATCGACATCGACGACCTGAACGTCCGGCTGGATGATGCCGATATCGTAGCTGCGGGCGAGTGCCGAGCGGATTGCTTCGTAGCCGCGCTCATTATGGATCGAAGCGACCTCACAATAGGGCTCGCCCGCATCGTCGGTCAGTTGGAATAGCCGGAAGTGGCGTATCAGAGCCGGGCTCAGATATTGCAGAATAAAGGATTCGTCCCGGTGGTTCGCCCAGGCATCCAGCAGAGTCTCGCGCCAGTTGCCGCTGCCGGCGATGTCGGGGAACCAGTCGCGGTCCTCCGATGTCGGCTCGGTGCATATCCTCTCGATGTCCTTCATCATGGCGAAGCCCAGCGCGTAAGGATTGATGCCGGAGAAACGCGGATCGTCGAAGGAGGGCTGGAAGATCACGTTCGAGTGGCTCTGCAGGATCTCCAGCATCGCGCCTTCGCTGATCTTGTCGTCGTCGTAGAGCCGGTTCATGATGGTGTGGTGGACGAAGGTGGCGCAGCCCTCGTTCATCACCTTGGTCTGCCGCTGCGGATAGAAATATTGGGCGATCACCCGCACGATGCGCAGGAGCTCACGCTGCCAGGGCTCCAGGATCAGGCTGGTCTTCTCCAGGAAATACAGCAGGTTTTCCTCCGGCAGGTGGAGCGCCCGCTTGCGCTCCCGCGCCTCTCGCTCCCGCTCGTCCTCCCTGCCGTCGTCTTTCTTCTTCGGCAGCGTGCGCCACAGGTCGCTGTAGGTCTGCTCCTCGTATTCCAGCCGCTCGCGCGCCCGCTCTCGCTCCTTCTCCGAGGAAAGACGCGGCGCGCGGCGATAGCGGAAGACGCCTTGGTCCATGAGTGCATGGGCCGAATCGAGGATTCTCTCCACCGCCGCCGTCCCGTGCCGCTCCTCGCATCGGGCGATGTATTTCTTGGCGAAGTCCATGTAGCTGAGGATGCTTGCCGCCTCTGTCCAGCGCCGGAACATGTAGTTGTTCTTGAAGAAGTGATTGTGGCCGAAGGCTGCATGCGCGATCACCAGGGCCTGCATGGCCATGGTGTTTTCCTCCATCAGGTACGAGATGCAGGGGTTGGAATTGATGACCAGCTCATAAGCAAGCCCCCGGTGCCCTTTGCGGTAAAGGTGCTCCTCAAAGACGAAGCGCTTGCCGAAGGACCAGTGCTGGTACATCAGCGGCATGCCGATGGAGGAATAGGCATCCAGCATCTGCTCCCACGAGATGATTTCCAGCTGGTTCGGGTAGATGTCGAGCTTCAGGTCGCCGAGCGCGATCTCGCTGATCGCGGCATAGACATCGGAAAGCTTCTCGAAGTTCCAGTCCGAGCTCCGAAACAGCAGATCTGACGTGGATTCGCTCTTTTTCATCGCGGCCGCCGTCAGCTAAGGGGCTGCTTGGCGAAAAGCTTGCGGAAGACTGGATAGATATCCGCCGGCCGGGCAATCCTGGTCATCTGGAAATTCGGCCAGTCCGCACCGACGGTCCGGTAGGCGCGCCACAGCGACGTTCCATTGTCAGTCGCCCCGAAAATCTCCGTCTCGCGCTCATCGATGATCTCGATATAGGCATAGTACTGGCACAGCCGCATTACCTCCTCATGAAGAAGCGAGGCACAGCGCTCTGAATCGCCGGCGATGTTGTCGCCGTCGGAGGCCTGGGCGGCATAGATGTTCCACTCCTTCGACGGATAGCGCTTGCGGATGATGCTGAGCATCTCTTCGAGCGCGGTGGAAACCACCGTGCCGCCGCTCTGCGTCGAATAGAAGAAAGTCTCCTCATCCACCTCGCGCGCTTCATGCGTGTGGCGGATGAAGACGATGTCGATGCGCTCGTAGCGCCGCTTGAGAAAAAGGTGCAGGAGCACGAAGAAGCGTTTTGCCAGGTCCTTCTCACGCTCCCCCATGGAGCTGGAGACGTCCATGAGGCAGAACATCACGGCGCTGGTGTTGGGTAGCGGCTGCGGCTCGAAGCGGTTGAAGCGGATGTCGACGGGGTCGACATAGGCAATCACCCGCCGCCGGCGCTCCAGTTTCTCCAATTCCTGGCGCAGCGCCTCCAGGCGCCGGCGCCTCTCGGCGGTGGCCGGCTTCGCCTCTAACGCGGTGATCTCTTCGGCCAGCGCCTCCACCTCCTCGCGCTTGGGCCGGCTGAGTGCGATGCGCCGGCCGTAGCTGTTGCGCATGGTGCGCCCGACGTTGATGTTGGTGGGCGAGCCGGTGGTGGCAAAGCCGGCGCGGCGCGGCTTGTATGCGATGGCTTCCCTGAGGCTCAGCTTCACCATGTCGGGAAGCTCCAGGTCCTCAAAGAACAGGTCCAGCACTTCCTCCCGCGACAGAACGAACCGGAAGTCGTCCTCGGCATCGCCCGTGCCCGCGCGGGAGCCGCCTTGGCCGCCACCCGAACCCTGCTTCGGAATACGATCACCCGGGGCAAATTCCTTGTTCCCGGGCAATACGTACTCCCTCTTCCCGCTGCCCCTGGCGCTCTGGAACGAGGGCTCGCTGGTGCCATCCTCGGGCATCGGCACGAAGTGTTTCGCGTCGACGTCGGCGATCTTGCCGGCCTTCACCTGCTCCTTGATCGTCCGCTTCAGTTCTTCCCGCGCACGCTTCAGGAAGCGTCGCCGGTTGCCGAGGCTCTTGTCCTTCGGGTTGAGGCGGCGGTCGATGAAATTCGGCATGGGTGGTCCCGTGGGTCCCGCTTCCTCAGCCTGCCTTGTTCACGCGCATGTACCAGTCGACCAGCCGCCGCACCTGACGTTCGGTATAGCCTCGCTCGACCATGCGCTCGACGAAATCCGCATGCTGCTTTTCTGTTTGGCTGTCCTTCTTCGAGCCGAAGCTGATGACCGGCAAAAGGTCCTCGACCTGTCCGAACATACGCTTCTCGATCACCTCGCGCAGCTTCTCGTAGCTGGTCCAGGACGGATTACGGCCATGGTTCTTGGCGCGCGTCCGAAGCGTGAACTTCACCACCTCGTTGCGGAAGTCCTTCGGATTAGCGATACCCGCCGGCTTCTCGATCTGCGACAGCTCGCTGTCGAGGATCTCCCGGTTCAGGATCTGCCCCGTGTCCGGGTCCTTGAAGTCCTGATCCTCCAGCCACGCGTCCGCATAGGCGATGTAGCGGTCGAACAGGTTCTGGCCGTACTCGCTGTAGGATTCCAGATACGCCTTCTGGATTTCGTGGCCGATAAACTCGGCATAGCGCGTGGCGAGCTCCGACTTAATGAAGTCGAGATATGCCGTCTCCGCTTCTTTCGGAAACTGCTCGCGCCGGATCGCCTGCTCCGTGATATACATGAGGTGCACAGGGTCTGCGGCGACCTCCTTTGTGTCGTAATTGAAGGTCTCCGACAGAACCTTGAATGCGAACCGCGTGCTTACCCCGGTCATACCCTCGTCGACACCAGCGGCGTCACGGTATTCCTGCACGGATTTGGCCTTGGGGTCGATGTCCTTCAGGTTCTCGCCGTCATAGACCCGCATCTTGGTGTAAAGCGGTGAGTTCTCGTGCTCGGCGAGCCGCGTGGAGACAGTGAAGCGGCTGAGAATCTCCAGCACCTCCGGCGCACAGGGATTGCTCGCCAACTCGCTCTCGCGCAGGAGCTTCTCGTAAATCTGCTTCTCTTCCGTCACCCGCAGACAGTACGGCACCTTGACCACCAGAATGCGGTCGAGGAAGGCCTCATTGTTCTTGTTGTTCTTGAACTGCAGCCACTCCGACTCGTTGGAGTGTGCGACAACGATGCCCTGATATGGGAAGGCGCCGAAGTTCTCGGTGCCGTTGTAGTTGCCCTCCTGGGTCGCTGTCAAAAGCGGGTGCAGCACCTTGATCGGCGCCTTGAACATCTCGACGAACTCGAGCAGCCCCTGCGTCGTGCGGTTGAGGCCGCCGCTGTAGGAATAGGCGTCGGGATCGGCCTGGCTGTAATTCTCGAGCTGGCGGATATCCACCTTGCCGACCAGCGCCGAGACGTCCTGGTTGTTCTCGTCGCCCGGCTCTGTCTTGGCGATGCCGATCTGGCGCAGGCGGGAAGGCGTCAGCTTGACGACGGAGAACTTGGAGATGTCCCCGCCGACCTCGTCCAGCCTCTTCGTCGCCCAAGGCGAAATCAGGCCGGTGAGCCGCCGCCGCGCGATGCCGTACTTATCCTCGAGAAGGTCGGCCATGCGCTCGGGATGGAAGAGCCCCAGCGGAGATTCGAAGACGGGGCTGACCTGACCGTTGACCATCAGCGTATAGATCGGCTGCTGCTCCATCAGCTTCTTCAGCCGCTCCGCCAGTGAGGACTTGCCCCCGCCGACGGGACCCAGCAGGTAGAGGATCTGCTTGCGCTCCTCCAGCCCTTGGGCGGCATAGCGGAAATAGCCGACGATCCGCTCGATCGTATCTTCCATGCCATAGAAGTCGGCGAAGGAAGGATAAATCTTGATGGTGCGGTTGGCGAAGATGCGGCCGAGCCGCTCGTCCGCGCTGGTGTCAATGAGGGTCGGCTCCCCGATGGCCTCCACCATGCGCTCCGGTGCGGTGGCATACATGGAGGGTTCGTCGCGACAGGCAAGGAGATACTCCTGTAGGCTCATCTCCTCGCGCGTTGCGCTGGTGTAGATCTCGGAAAAGAGATCAAAGACTTCTGATTCGCTCCTTTGCATCGTTCTCTCTCGTGACAGGGCGGTTAGAGGTCCGGGACACTACCTGTCGGCTCCTGCATTGGTCGGAACGATTTCTCGCCTTCAAAGGTTCCTCGCAGGAACTACGCGACTCAACCAATATTGAAGCGTACCGCAGACCGTTTTATGGCGATAGGTGCGTTCTCCACCCTCGCCCACTCTTATTATATCTAAGCACGCTTTCGTGCTTTTGCAGACCTAACCATCCCCCGCAGCAATTGTTCGGTAGATTCTTGCCTAGCGGCATACGCCTTTCGGCCGAAGCTGGACGAGTGATCGTCAGTGTGTTCGCTTGAACACCGCCATCTGAGAAGGCCCACCGAGACGCGGAAGCCCCGGAGGCACATCCGTATATCTGACGGCATAGCCGTTCCGCTGTCCAACGCGGTCCGCCCAGGCCCGAAACCGTTCACGATCCCATTCGAAGCGATGGTCGGGATGGCGGAACCTTTGCGGCGGGACGCCGAGAAAGGGATTATACGCGCTATTCGGCGTCGTCACGATCACGATTGAGGGAGCCAGAGTTTCGAACACCGCCAGCTCCACACCGAGAAGGCGGTGCGGGTCGATATGTTCGATCACCTCTAACAGAACGGCGGCATCGAAACCCTTGAGCCGCTCGGCGGGCTCCGTCAGCGACGCCTGAACGATTTCGATATCCTTCCCAGTGCCGGCTTCCGCCACACGTCGCCGCGCTACAGCGACCGCCTCCCCCGAAACGTCGATACCCACGATGCGGCGAACCCGCGGCAGCGCCGTCAGCGCCAGGACCAGATCTCCGTCGCCGCAGCCGAGATCGAGCACACTCTTTACGTCCGCCCTGTCGAGTTCGGCGACGACGGTATTGATGCGGCGGCGATGAAGCGCACTCGTCATGTCACGGCAGCCCTCATCCGCGGCGATCTGCAAGGGAGTGCGTCCATCCGCCCGGCCTCCCCGTCCCGGTACGTTCCCGCAATTCGCTCATGAACCGCTCCGCATTTCTTGTCCGCCAACGATTGTGGAGAATGGCCTGCCCCCGCGCAAGGCAGGCCGAAAGAGGAGGCAAGTGAGAAGCAGGGACCCCCGGACTTCTTGACTCACCGCCTGCCCCGGCCATCGCACTGCGATTGCCGGGGCGGTTCTGGCGTTTCTCACTGGCGCATCTCGATCCGAGTTTCTATCTCGAGGCGGTACCGACGCGGCCGGACCTTCCACAGGTCGGCAATGGTGCGGCGCAGTTTCCGGGCCCGATGACCGGCCAGCTTGCGGTCGGCGGCAGCGTCGATATAGGCCAGCCGGAGCACCGACTCCTCGACCTCCAGAAGGCTGATGAGGCGGGGCAGCTGCACCAGCCATTCCGGCCTGAGGTCGGCCAGGCCGGGCTCGAAGGCAGCGTCGTTGAGGTCAAGTCGCACCACCCGGCCGACGGCGGCGGCGAAGTTGACGCGCGATGCCTTGCCCGCTGTCAGCCGCACCGTCCGCGGATTCTCGCTGACGATGCGGTAGCCCGTCGGCAGCGTGCGCGGGTCGAGCTTCATAATGAAGGTCGAGCCAATGCGGCCGTCGGGCAGGTCGGCGCAGGCGACATTGAAGCGGCCATGCTGGTCTGTGGTGATCAGAAGGCCATCGACCGTAGCCACCCGCACATCCGCCAATCCAGGCTCGCCTTCGTCCTGGTAGCCGTTGCGGTTGATGTCGTCGAACACCTTGCCGATGACGTCGCCGCAATCGAAGATAGGCTCGATGACCACCTCCACCTCGGCCGTGGCGACATTGGAGACCGCCGTCATCACTTCGTCTCCCAGCACGATCTGCGCCCGATTGACGAATTTTCCGGGCTTGACGGCGCCGCATTCACCACATCCTCCGCACTCAATCTGTAGCTCCCGTTTTCATCTACGAGATCGACCTTGCTCGCCGTCCGGGTGTCCAAATCGACCTTGTAGAGGGCGTCTCAGACTAGCCGGACTTGACATAGTAAAATCCGTCCTCGCCGATCTCGCCCGCCGCGTAGCCAAAGTTGGGTTCGGGGGTGGATTGGATCCGGTTCCCAAGCTGTCATCCACCGTCCCGTCTTTGCCAACCTGCACCAAATCGGTGGTGGCGTTTTTATTGCATAGATATAATTGCCATCGGGGTTGAAAGCCCGCGTTGTGATAATGTTGGCTGTGGATTTCCCGCTAGATCTTCAAATTTAAATGGATTTTCCGACGTATCGACCCGCTGGGCGTTTGTGGGGCTTTCCTGCATAAGATACATTGTCCCGTCGCAACCATCGAACGGCGGAGGCGTGTTTTGCGCCTGCGCCACCCTGCGTGGCCGCCCAGAAGCAGGGCGACTGCGACAAAGAGGGAGGCGGTTGCGGTTCGTGCGGATTTGCGCTTGTGCAAGCGGTGGCGCTTTCCATCCATTGCCGGACAAGGAGTGCTTGTTGCGATTTCGTATATCCCTGTAATCATTCGTTTGCAGCTCCACCCGCTATGGGCGCGCTTCGCGCATGCGGCCAACGCTCCATGCATAGGGCAGACTGGAAACTGGTGCCGCAGCGCATAAGCGCGAGAATCAGCGGCAGGATAGACACCGCCGACACGTTTACGTCAGTTTAAGCTGTATGTTTGCCGTAAGCAGCCGTGCAGGAAACGACGTGCAAACGAGAGAACCGTCATAGTGGCGAAGGCGCGCGATATTTCGCGGCGGCTACCTTTCGTCAAAGACTGGACTGCGGAAATGGTTGATAGGCAGCGGGGAGAGGATGATTCGATCCGTACCGCTCCCGTACAAAAACGCTCCCCCGTCCCCACACGGATGCCCTCAACCCCTCACCCCGCTCCCACCGCCCCTGGCAAGCATCGGAGGCCTGGCCAGTCCATTGGCAATTCCCTCGCCGCGTGCGAAATCTCCAGCCGTATTCATTCAAGCCATGAGCTTACCCATGATGCACAACGATGCCGACGGTCAGGGCCTATGGGCCGAGACCGCCCCGCCCGCGCCCGAAACAGCCCCCCTCTCCGGCCCGCTTACCGCCGACGTCGCCATCGTCGGTGGCGGTTTCACCGGCCTTTCAGCCGCCCTCCATCTGGCCGAAGCCGGGGCGAAGGCGGTGGTCCTGGAGGGGGCGGAGATCGGCCATGGCGGCTCGGGCCGCAATGTCGGCCTCGTCAATGCTGGGATGTGGGTGATGCCGGAGGACCTGCCGCGCACGCTCGGAGACGTCTACGGCGAACGGCTCCTCACCCTCCTGGGCGGTGCCCCGCGCCTCGTCTTCGACCGCATCGAGAAACACGCCATCGCCTGCGAGCCGGAGTGGAGAGGCACGCTGCATTGCGCAGTAGGCAAAGGCGGCCTCCGCCAGCTGGTGGAACGCGCCCGGCAGTGGCAGGCGCACGGCGCGCCCGTCCGCCTGCTCGACGCGGGCGAGACCGCCGCCAAGACTGGCTCCAACGCCTATGCCGGAGCCCTGCTCGACGAGCGGGCGGGCACCCTCCAGCCCCTTGCCTACGCCCGCGGCCTGGCGGGCGCGGCGATCGCTGCTGGCGCACAGATTTTCACACGTTCGCCGGCCATGACGGTCGAACGCGACGGCGCGCGCTGGCGTGTCACGACACCTTCGGGCAGTGTTATGGCCGACTGGGTCGTCGCGGCCACCAACGCTTACACTCAACACCTGTGGCCCGAGTTGCGTGCCGAGATCGTCCACCTGCCCTATTTCAATTTCGCCACCGAGCCCCTCGACGAGGCGCTGCGAAAACACATCCTGCCCGAGGGCCAGGGCGCCTGGGACACCAACAAGGTGCTGACCTCTTTCCGGATGGAACGCCAGGGCCGGCTCGTCTGCGGCAGCGTCGGCGCGCTTCGCGGCACCGGGCGCCAGGTGCATGCCGCCTGGGCACGCCGCACCCTGCGCCGGCTTTTCCCCGCGCTGGAAGACGTCTCCTTCAGCCACGCCTGGTACGGCATGATCGGCATGACGAACGACCACCTGCCGAAATTCCACCGCCTGGCGCCTAATATCGTCGGCTTCAGCGGCTACAATGGCCGCGGCATCGCCCCCGGCACGGTTTTCGGCCAGGTCCTGGCGCAGCACATCCTCGGCGCCCTTCCCGAGGCCGACCTGCCTCTACCCGTCACTCCGCCCCGCCCGCGGCCGCTGCGTGCCCTGCAGGAAGCCGGGCTCGAATGGGGTGCGCAGGCCGTTCACCTCATGCGGATGATGACATGAGCAATTCCAGGAGAGTGAAAACCGGTTTTCCGTCCGGAATTGCAAAGGGTTGGATCCGATCTAGACGCAGCTCGGCAGCGTCCTGCGAATGCGGGATTTGGCGAGCGCGGCTTCCAGGAAGGCGGAATTATCCTCTGGATCGTCCGAAGGCCGATCGAACGCCACATAGCTGACCTCAACTGACGCCTGCAGCGCACTCAGCGACAGGGTAAAATAGACGGTCGCTCCCTCCGGCCGCAATTCCAGGTCGAGCGCGATGCGCGGCGCATCTGTCCAGGTGACATGCGCCTCACAGCCATGGCCGAGCCGGAGCGTGCCCGGCATGAAGTAGAGCTCGGCCGCCGATTCCACGATGTCGGCGATGCTCGCCATGCTCTCCAGGCGGATGAAGGCCACATAGTCGGCCAATTCGATGAGCCGCAGCTCGTTGGCGACGTCCTGGATGGCGTTTGCCACGACGATCTCGCGGGCGGCGGAATGCGGCTGCCGGTTCATCTCATGTCGCCCTTCTCTCCCTCTGCCAGCCTGTAGACACGGCGCACAAGCTCGGCCACCGCCTTGTAGAACTCAGGCGGGATCATGCTATCCACCGAAACTTGTTTGTACATGGAGCGGGCGAGTGCCGGCTCCTCGAAGACAGGAATGTCGTGCTCACGCGCGATCTCGCGGATCCTTAGCGCGATGAGATCCTGCCCCTTGGCGACGACCACGGGCGCGGCGTCCTTGTCGCGCTGGTAGCGCATGGCGATTGCATAGTGCGTCGGGTTGGCAATCACCAGCGTGGCACGCGGCACTGCCGCCATCATGCGCTGCCGTGCCCGGTCGCGCGCCAGCGAGCGCTGCCTGGCCCGGACGATCGGATCGCCCTCAGTCTGCTTCTGCTCGTCCTTCACCTCCTGGCGCGTCATGCGCAGGTCCTGCCGCCAGTTGAAGCGCGACCAGACGATGTCCGCCACCGCGATCAGCGCCATGACCAGCGTCACGGCAACGAGGATATCGACGGCGATGTCGCGGATGGTAACCGTGAAGGCAAACGGGTGGGTGACCATGCCGGAGAGCAGCCGCGCATCTGCCGCCCGCAGCATGAAGGCGACGAAGGTGCCGGCAACCAGGAGCTTGCCCAAGGACTTAGCGAACTCGACCAGCCCGCGCGGGCCGAAGAGGCGCGACCAGCCTTTGGCCAGCGAGATGCGCGAGGCTTTCGGCTGGATGCGGTCGAGCACGAAACGCGGCATGTTCTGCAGCACTGAAGCCGCGATCCCGGCCGAGACCAGGAGCAGCATAACCGTGCTGATAACCTTGGCGGTCTCCAAGAAGACGATGCGATAAAGGGCGATCGCGTCCGATTGCGTCTCGAGCGACCAGTCGTCCGCCCGCTCGATGAAGATGGAAAGGAACTGGCCGAGATCTACGGCGCTGTCGCGGGCGAAAAACAGGACGAAGACGAGGATGGCGAGAGACGAGGCGAAGACCGGCGCCTCCTTCGAGAACGGCAACTGCCCTTTCTCGACCGAGTCGCGGACCTTCTTCTCCGTGGCCTCTTCTGTCTTGCTTTCCTTATCCGGCCCTTCAGCCATTGACGCCCCGGCCCGCTACGCCGCCTTCTGTGCCGACGGCAGCGCGAACAGGCCCTGCTGGGAAAGCTCCACAGCGGTGGCAGCGATGCGCCGCCGCGCCCGGATAATCTCCTCGGCCGGGATACCGTCCGCCGGCATGGCAAGCTCGGCCTCGATCATGCGGCGTGAACGGGCGCCGAGCGCTGAAAGAACTGCCTCTGCCAGATCCTTCGGCGCGTTGCGCAGCGCGAGCGTGACGAGATCTGTAGCCAGACCGTCCAACAGCGCCACACGCGCCTTCTGCGGCAGGTGCACCACCTCCTCGAAGGTGAAGAGCCGCCCGCGGATCGCCGCGACGTCCTCGGAGCCTGCCTCCTCCAGGTCACCGATGACCTCGTCGATCTGCTCCTTATCCATCTCGTTGAGCACGCTTGCCACCCGCGCCTGGCCGGCGGAGGTATCCTTGCCGTTGGCCTCAGTGCGTAGGATTTCGGCAATGCGCTTTTCGATAACGGTACGTGCGGCAGGCGGAACCTGCCCCATGGAAGCCATGCGCCGCATCACCTCGCCGCGCTGCGCCTTGCCAAGAACGAGCACCACCTTCGAGGCGGCCTGCGGCGACATATGGGCGAGGATGACGGCCACGGTCTGCGGATGCTCACGCGCCAGAACTTGCGCCAGGCGGTCTGCATCGAGCTTTTCTATTTCGCCCCATACCTCCTCCATGCTGGCGGGCGGCGGCTCGCTACGCCCCATCAGCACGCTGACCTCCTCCGGCGTCAGCGAGTCCGTAAGGATCCTGTCCATGCTGTCGGCAGAATCGAGCAGGCCCGCCCCCTCGGTGAACTCGCTCTCGAATTCCTGCACCACCTTTTCCAGTTCAGCCTGCGGTATGGTGCGCAGGCGCCGCGCGGCCTCGACGAGCGCCTTCAACTCCTCCTGCTTGAAGAACTTCAGGAGCCGCCCCGCCGAAGGTTTACCCATGGCGACGAGGATGGCCGCCGCTTTCTGTGCCTGCGTGAGCTTCACGGGCAACCCCATCGGCTGCCTCCGAGCCTATCCGGAGAAGATGAAACAGAAGCCATCATTTACCCGCCGAGCCGCCGATTTCGGTCAGGCGCACGCCGAAACGGCTCGGATCGTGCTCCAGAAGGGTAATCTCGCCGCGCGCGATGCGCCGGCCGTTGACGATGATGTCCACCGGTTCGCCGATGCGCCGGTCAAGCGAGACCGTGGAGCCCTTCTGCAAGGCCATCAGTTCGGAGACCGGCATCTCCGCGCTGCCAAGCACGATCTGCACCTCGACGGGGATGTTCATGACGAAGCCGGCATGGCCGCCGGCACCGGGTGCGGCCTCGTCATGCAGCACGTCGCGCAACTCCTCGATCGCCTTGTTGAGCTGTTCGTCGTCGCTCTCGTCGGTCGCCGGATCGCTCTTTCCCATCGGTCTCTCCTGATTAGCCGGCCAGCAGCCCGTCCAGGACGTCCCGCCTGGCGTCGAACGGCTGCTTCACCCTTACCGTGTAATGCTGCCCCAGCTTGCCGAACTCGCAGATGAAGATCGTGCGGCCGCGCACCGAAAGCCGGGTCTCGGCCTGCGCGTTCTCACGCAGTTCGAGCACCTGGCCCTCCTTGAGCCCGGCCAGCGCCTTGAGCGGCATCTTCATGAGCGGGATAGTCGCCGTCAGCTCGACATTGGAGCGCAGCACTTCACCGTTGAAATGCTGCTGCCACGCGGCCGCCTGCGCCCGTTCCTCGGCCGTATCCGGGTGGGCGGCCGCGCTCCTCTCCAGAAGCACCCGCTGTGGCATCCAAGCCGTCAGACGCCCCACCTCGTCGCCGGCGCCGAGGGAGAAGGTGATGCGCACGCCAGGTCCATCGCGAACGACGAAGCGCTTGAAGTCGCTCGTCCCGGAAAGCGGCTGCGGCACCGGCAGGCGCAGGCCCAGCGCCCGCGGCCCGTCACCGTTGAGAGCCTGGGCGAAGACCTCGAAGACCATCGCCGCCACGTCGAGCTCTATCTTCGACGGCACCCTCTCGAGCGGCGGCGGCGGAATGTCCGGATCGCCGCCGAACAGGGTGCTGACGAGCAGCGAAAGCGCTTGTGGGTCGAGCCGCATGGTCAGCGCATCGCGCGAGGTCGCCGCAGGAACGACCACCATGGCGTCAAGCGAATCCTTCTCTGGCTTCAGTTCGGCCATACGGGCGACGTCGACGCTCATAACGTCGACCGCCATCGGCGTGGGAAACCTGTCGCTGAAGGTATCGGCCACGATGGGCAACGCCCGCAAGGCCATCGCACGCGCCGCCTCGACCACGTGGCGCGGGTCTCCAGTCTCGCCGACCAGCCGCTCGACGACGAGCTTGCGCATCAGCTCCGGATTTTCGACCTGCGCCTTCACTTCGCTCACGCTGCCTTCTTCTCCGCATCGCCCGGCGCACCCGGCGCCAGCGTGTTCTGCTCGACCGCATCGATGGACGGACGGTCATAGGCGGAGATGGTCTTGCGCCCGAACTCCAGCGCCACCTGCGGCAGCGAACCGTTCATGTAGGCAAGCAATGTCTGTTTGACGATGACGTAGAGGCGGTTGTTCTTCTCGCGCACGATCTTGATCTTGGAGGCGATGGGGCCCACCACCGCGTAGGACAGGAAGATGCCGAGGAAGGTGCCGACAAGCGCCGCTCCCACCAGCGCGCCGAGGATCTCCGGCGATTGGTCGAGCGCGCCCATGGCCTTGATGACGCCGAGCACCGCCGCGACGATACCGAGCGCCGGCAGGCCATCCGCCACCGCTGTCAGGGCGTGATAAGGCTTCAGTTTGTCGCGCTTGATGGTCTGGATCTCCTCGTCCATCAGCGCCTCGATCTCAAAGGGTCGCGCATTGCCGATGATGATGATGCGGCAGTAGTCGCAGATGAAGTTCATCAGATCCCGGTTCTTCAGCACCGTGGGGAAGGCCTGGAAGATTGCCGACTCGTCCGGGTTGTCGATGTGCGCTTCCACCTCGCTGCGCGATTTGGCGCGCAATTCGCGCATCAGGCTGTGGAGCACGCCGAGCGTCTCCAGATATTCCGTCTGCTTCGGCACGGCGTGCCTGAAAGCTTCGAGGCAGGCCTTGCCCGTGTCCTTCACCGTCGACATCGGAGTGGCGACGAGGAAGGTGCCGAGCGCTGCACCGCCGATGATGACCAGCTCCCATGGCTGCATGAGCACGCCCAGATGGCCGCCCATGGCCATGAACCCGCCGATCACGCAGCCAAAGGTGACAACCAGTCCGATGAGAATGCCCACGTCACGACCTTCGTATGAAGAACAACTTCCCCGAAGTAGCCGCCGTGGCTTGCGTGAGGCTTGAAAGGGCGACAGGCCGAAGAAAGCTTCGCACAAGGCAGGCTCGCTAGCTTCATTCCACGGAATTGCGGGAGCCGGGCGTGATCAACACCTACACGAGCTATCAGCTGATAACGCGCGACATGGCCCAGTCCATCAGCCGCATCGAAGCGCAGCCGATCGTGAGCCGCGAGACCGAGTATTACCGCGCCAATATCGAGAACGTGAAGTCGATCGAGGAGTTCGTCGCCGACGACCGCCTCTTCCGCTACGCGATGAAGGCGCATGGGCTGGACGACATGGCCTACGCCAAGGCCCTGATGGTCAAGGCGCTGGAAGAGGGCATCGACGACAAGGACAGCTTCGCCAACAAGCTCACCGACAAGCGCTACAAAGACTTCGTGAAAACCTTTAACTTCGCCCGATACGGCGCGGAAACAACGAGCTTTTACAGTCCCACAACCGGCACGGTCGACAAATATTTGCGCCAATCGCTCGAGGAAGATGCCGGCAAGCAGAACGAAGGCGTGCGCCTGGCCCTCTATTTCGAGCGCAAGGCCGGCAGCTTGAAGTCCTTCTACGAGGTGCTGGCCGACCCCGCCATGTCGCAGGTCGTGCGCACCGCGCTCGGCTTTCCCGATCAGCTTGCCCAGGCCGACATCGACAAGCAGGTCGAGATGTTCAAGGCCCGGATCGACCTCGCGGATTTTCAGGACCCCGAGAAGCTCGACAATTTCCTTAAGCGCTTCACCGCACTCTGGGAGGTCGAAAACCCGAGCAACAACGCGCAAAGCTCCATCGCCGCGCTTTTCACCCAGCCCGCCGAATTCGGCATCTCGACCGATGTTCTCCTGACCATTGCCCAAATGAGGAAATAGACCGTGCAGACCGGACTCTACGTCGCCCTGTCTTCTCAGATGGCGCTGGAGCGGCGGCTGACGACGCTTGCCGACAATGTCGCCAACGCAGGCACCGTCGGCTTCCGCGCCGGCGGCATCACCTTCGACGATGTGATGAGCGGGCTCACCGACAAATCAGTAAGCTTCGTCTCCGCCGGCGACGATTTTTACGACACGCAGGCCGGCGGCCTTCAGGAGACCGGCAACCCTTTCGACTTTGCCGTGCAGGGCAACGCCTGGTTCGCCGTCGAGACTCCGGCCGGACCGATGATGACGCGCGACGGCCGCTTCACGATGCTCGAGACGGGTGAGCTGGTCACGCTGGAAGGCCACGCCGTGCTCGACGCGGGCGGCGCACCACTGGTGCTCGACCCGCAGGCCGGCCCGCCTGAGGCCGGGGCCGACGGCACGCTGCGCCAGAACGGCCAGCTTCTCGGCGCCATCGGCCTCTTCGCCTTCACGCCCGGCCCCAACGCCCAGCGCTACGGCAATTCCGGCTTCCTGCCGGGCATGCAACCGCAGCCGGTGGTCGACCAGCCGGATGTCGGCGTGGCGCAAGGCTTCCTTGAAGATTCCAACGTCAACGCCGTCCAGGAGATGATGCGCCTCATCCAGGTGCAGCGCGCCTTCGAGCAGGTCACCGCCCTGATGCGCGACAGTGACACCTCGATGAAGGACGCCATCAAGACGATGGGCTCCTGATGGACCGCACCGAGCAGGCGGAGGAAAACGCCCTCACGGCGCTGGAATGCGCGTATCTGCGCTTCCGCGACCCGCGCCACATCGTCAAGCAAGGCGGCCGCATCTCCGAGGTCACCCCCATGCACTACCGCGTGCGCGGCCTGTCGCGGGCGGCGCGCCTGGGCGATGTTGTCTCCTACCGCAGCCATGGCGCTGAGCATCGCGGCGAGGTGGTGCGCATTTCCGCCGAGGACGTGCTGGTGGCGCCTTTCGCGCGAAACTCCGAGGCAAGCCTCGGCCAGCCCGTCTTCACCGCCGGCCCGCTCGACGTCGTCCCGCATGAAAGCTGGCGCGGCCGTGTCATCGATGCGCTGGGAAGCCCGGTGGACGATGGCCCGCCCCTCATCCGCCCACCCGCCGGGGCTCCCGCCGACAAGCCGCGCACACCGCCGGCACTGCGCCGCCAGCGCGTCGCCATGCCGTTCCTCACCGGCGTGCGCGTCATCGACCTGTTCACCCCACTCTGCCACGGCCAGCGCATGGGGGTCTTCGCTGGCTCCGGCGTCGGCAAGTCAACCTTGCTCGCCATGCTGGCACGGGCCGAGGCCTTCGACACGGTGGTGGTTGCGATGATCGGCGAGCGCGGCCGCGAGGTCCGCGAATTCCTCGAAGACACCATCGGCGAAGCCGGCATGAAGAAGACCGTCGCCGTGGTCGCCACCAGCGATGAAAGCGCCATGATGCGCCGCCGCGCCGCCGACACCGCCATGCGGGTCGCCGAAAGCTTCCGCGACTGCGGCGAAAAGGTCCTGCTCATCCTCGATTCCATCACCCGCTACGCGCACGCCGCGCGCGAGGTGGCCACCGGCGCCGGCGAACCGCCGGTCGCACGCGGCTATCCCGCCTCCGTCTTCACGGACCTGCCGAAGCTTCTCGAACGCGCAGGCCCCGGCGAGAGCGGACACGGCTCCATCACCGCCATCCTCTCCGTCCTCGTCGACGGCGACGATCATAACGACCCGGTGGCCGACTCTGTGCGTGGCATCCTCGACGGTCACATCGTCCTCGACCGCGCCATCGCCGAACAGGGTCGATACCCGCCCGTCAATCCGCTGGCCTCCATCTCGCGGCTGGCCGACCGCGCCTGGAGCGACGACAAGCGCCTCCTGATCCAGCGCCTCAAGGCCATGATCGCCCGTTTCGAGGAAACCCGCGACATCCGGCTTCTCGGCGGCTTCCAGGCCGGCCTCGATGCGGAACTGGACCTTGCCGTGCGCCAGGTGCCGGTCATCTACGACGTGCTGCGGCAAAGCCCAAAAGACCCACCGGTGGCCGACCCCTTCGCCGAACTCGCCACGCAACTGAAGGCCAGGGAGGCACCCCGTGACAGATAAGCTCGCCGGCCTCGTCCTGCCCGACGCAACGCCGGTGGAAGACCTGGCGGAGCAGGCGACCAAGAACAAGCGAAAGATCCGCTTCGGTCGGCGCAAACCCCCGCGCACCGGCGGCGGCGACTGGTTGACCATCGGCTGCGGCATCGGGCTGGCAGTCGTCTGCGCGCTGTTTCCCTGGTACATCTTCTTTAATCAGGAGGCATTCGGCATAAGACCGCTGCAGTTCTCCGGGCAACCGGGCGGCTTCGGCGCGGACAGCCTTGCTGCGCGGTCCGAGCTCGTGGGCGAGCGCATCCCCCTGGCCGCCGATAGTTTCCCGCAGCTCGACTTCATCCCTACCGGCACAGTGCCCAGCACCCCGCCCTTTGATGAAGACGACCTGCCGGAACAGCCTTTCCCCGGCGACCGCCGCAGCTTCCGCCTGGTCGACGCGGGCAACGGCCGGGCGATGATCGAAGACGATGATGGCTTCTGGATCGTCGAGCGCGGCTCACCCCTGCCCGATGGCAGCCGTGTCGCGAACATATTGCGGCGCGACAATACCTGGATCCTCGTCACTTCCGAGGACGCCGAGATTGCGGTGTCGCGCTAGCTTTCCAGGCAATCGCGATCACGACACCCCCACCTTCAATCCCTCCCCACAAGGAAGGGATTCACGGTGGCTCATCTCACGCAAGGCCCACGCAAGACTGGCGACATAGCCTCCGACACGAATCCCGTTGGAGTCGCCATGCAACCCGTCAACCTGTTCGATCTGGCCACGCAGCAGGCGCGCTGGCTCTCGGTGCGCCAGGCGGCGGTGGCCGGCAACATCGCCAACATCAACACGCCCGGCTACAAGACCATCGACGTCGAGCCCTTCGAGAACGTGCTCACCAACAGCCGCGTCGCCATGCAGGCAACCCACGCCGTGCACCAGAAGACCGGCGCGACCGCGGCCTCCTTCGCCCTCAACGAGCAGGAGGACCCGAAGCTCCTGCCGTCGGAAAACAGCGTCGTCTTGGAGGAGGAGCTGGTCAAGTCCGGTGAAATCCGCCGCGCCTTTGAGCTCAACACGGCCATCGTCAAGGCCTTCCACCGCATGATGACGATGACGACGAGGAGCTAGAGGATGGTCGACGCCCTTTCCACCGCCCTGAAAGTCGGCGGCTCCGGCCTCACTGCGCAGTCGGAGCGCATGCGCATCGTCTCGGAAAACCTCGCCAACGCCCAGTCCACCAGCGACCTCCCCGGCGGCGATCCCTACCGGCGCAAGACCGTCAGCTTCTCCGCCGAGCTCGACCGCGCCACCGGCGGCAGCATCGTGGAGGTCTCGGCGATCGCCCGCGACCCGACGGCCTTTCCCGTCGAGTTCCAGCCAGGGCACGAGGCCGCCGATGAGTTCGGCTACGTCAAGATGCCGAACGTGAACATGCTGGTCGAGATGGCCGACATGCGCGAGGCGAACCGTGGCTACGAGGCCAACCTGCAGACCATCAAGCAGGCGCGCGAGATGATTTCCATGACCATCGACTTGTTGCGGAGCAATTCATGATCACCGGCATCGGCAACATCGCCCCGCTTTCGGGCACACAATCGATCTTCCCCGAGGCGAAGACCGCCGAGGCCGCCACCGGCGACGCCTTCTCGGCAATGGTCACCGAGCTTGCCACCAACACGGTCGCACGGCTCGAAAACGCCGAGGGCCTGTCGTTCAAGGCGCTCGAGGGCGAGGCCGAGACGCGGGCCGTGGTCGACGCGGTGATGAGTGCCGAGCAGTCGCTGCAGGCAGCCATCGCCATCCGCGACAAGATCGTCACCGCCTATCTCGACATCAGCCGCATGGCGATCTGAGGAGCACGCCCATGAAAGCCCTTTCCATCGCCGCGACCGGCATGAACGCCCAGCAAACCAACCTGGAAGTCATCGCCAACAACATCGCTAACATCAACACCACCGGCTTCAAGCGCGCCCGCGCTGAGTTCTCCGATCTGCTCTACCAGGTGGAGCGACTTCAGGGCGTGCCGGAGCGGGCGAACCAGAACATCGTGCCGGAAGGGGCCAATATCGGCCTCGGCGTGAAGACGGCGGCCGTGCGCAACGTGCACATCCAGGGTTCGCTCAACAACACCGGCAACAAGCTCGACGTGGCGCTGGTCGGCAAGGGCTGGTTCGAGATCGGCGGAGCCGATGGCGAGCCGCTCTATACCCGCGCCGGCGCCTTCAACACCAACGCCAACGGCGAACTCGTCACCGTCGACGGCTTCCCCGTCATGCCGGCCATCGTCGTGCCGGAAGAGGCGGTCGACGTCATCATCAACAAGTCCGGCCAGGTCTTCGCCCGCATCGACGGCCAGAACGAGCTTCAGGAACTCGGTCAGCTCACGCTGGCCACCTTCTCCAACGAAGCCGGCCTAGCCCCCATCGGCAACAACCTCTTCCGCGAGACCGAGGCCTCCGGCCCCGCCAATGTCGGCGTGCCGGGCGATCCCGGCTTCGCCACCGTCGAGCAGGGCTATCTGGAAGATTCCAACGTCGACCCGGTGAAGGAGATCACCGACCTGATCTCCGCCCAGCGCGCCTACGAGATGAACTCCAAAGTCATCCGCGCGGCCGACGAGATGGCCGCCACCGTGACCCAGTCGATGCGGTAGGGCGATGCGCGGCGGCTTCCTTCAACGGCGTGTCTGGCTGGCGGGGCTCATTGCAGCCCTGCCGCTCCTTTCCGCACCCGCTGCCTCCCAGGAGACGGTGGTTGTCCCCGTCCGGGTGATCTATCCCGGCGAGACAGTCTCCGCCGACATGCTGGACGAAGTGCTGCTGCGCCGCCCGCAGCGAGGCATGGCAACCATCGCTCGCCTGCCCGAGGACCTCGACGGCAAGGTGGCGCGGCGCACGCTTCTGCCGGGCCGGCTGGTGCCGATCTCTTCCGTACGCGAACCTTATCTGGTGGAGCAGGGCGCGGCCGTGACGGTGGTCTTCACCGAAGGCGCGCTGACGATTTCCCTGCTGGCCGTACCCCTGCAATCAGGTGCTGCCGGAGACCTCATCAAGCTGCGCAATATGGACAGCGGCGCCGTCATCACCGGCATCGTTATGGGTGACGGCACGGTCAGGGTCGGCGCGTCATGATGTTGCGCGGCCTCATTCTCGCGCTTGGCCTCGTGGCCGCCGCCTTCCCCGCGGCGGCCTCTTCGCGCATCAAGGACGTGGCCGAGCTTCAAGCCTCGCGCGACAACCAGCTCGTCGGCTACGGCCTCGTGATCGGCCTCAACGGCAGCGGCGACAGCCTGCGCAATGCGCCCTTCACCGAACAGTCCATCCGCGCCATGCTGCAGAACCTGGGCATCGCCACGGAAGGCGGCCGGGCGCGGGCGAAGAATGTGGCCGCCGTCATCGTCACCGCCAACCTGCCGCCCTTCGTGCAGTCGGGCGCGCGCATCGATGCCACGGTCTCCTCGCTGGGCGATGCCACGTCGCTGGCTGGCGGCACGCTGGTTATGACCCCGCTGCGCGCCGCCGATGGGGAGATCTACGCTGTAGCACAGGGTCCGGTGGTCGTCTCCGGCTTCAGCGCCGAGGGCCAGGCCGAGACGCTGACCCAGGGCGTGCCGACAGCTGGCCGCGTGCCCAACGGCGCCATCATCGAGCGCCACGTCGCCGCCTCCTTCGATGAAATGCTGATGCTCACGCTGCAGCTCCGCAACCCGGATTTTTCTACCGCCGTGCGCATCACCGACACCATCAACGCCTATACCGAGCGGCGCTTCGGCGCCCGCCTCGCCGCCGAGCAGGATTCGCGGACGGTGGTGATCCGCAAGCCGAAGGGTGTTTCCGCTGCCCGCTTCTATGCGGAGCTGGAAAACCTCATGGTGGAGGCCGATGCCCCAGCGCGCGTCGTCGTCGACGAACGCACGGGCACCGTCGTCATAGGCAATGACGTGCGCATCTCCCGTGTCGGCATCAGCCACGGTGCGCTGACCGTGCGGGTGACCGAGATGCCCCGCGTCGTCCAGCCCGAGCCCTTCTCACGCGGCGAGACGGAGATCGAGCCCTTCACCGTCATAGAAGCCGACCAGCCCGACGCCAATGTGGCCGTGCTCGACGGGCCCGACCTGCAGACCCTCGTTTCCGGCCTCAACCGGCTCGGTGTGAAGCCGGACGGCATCATCGCCATCCTGCAAGGAATCAAATCCGCCGGCGCGCTGCAGGCCGAGCTTGTGCTGCAATAGGAGCGTGCGATGAAGAGAACTGCAATACCGACAATTCGGATAAAGCTGCCGCTGGCCGCCCTCGCCGCAGTCGTTCTCCTTTCCGTTCCCGGCGCCCGCGCCGCCGATACCACAGGCATCACCCAGGACGAGGTGGAGCGCTTCTGTACCAACATCGCCGATGCCGCGCGCGACCGGCGCTACGCGCTGCAGGCGCAGGAGCTGGATAACCTGCGCGGAGAAGTCGACGCGCGCATCGCCGCTCTCGAGGAGAAGCGCACCGAATACGAAGCCTGGCTCGCCCGCCGCGACGCCTTCCTGGCGAAGGCGGAGGGAAACCTCGTCCAGATCTACTCCAACATGCGGCCCGACGCCGCCGCCGAGCGCCTGGCCGAGGTGCGGGCGGAGCTTGCCGCCGCCATCCTGATGAAGCTTGAGCCACGCATGGCGGGCGTCATCCTTAACGAGATGAACAGCAAGAAAGCCGCCACCCTGACCACCATCATGGCGAGCGCGGCCCGCCCAGAGGACCCGTCATGAGAAAGACCGGGGGCATTTCGCTCCTCGCCGCCGCCCTGGCGCTCGGCGGCTGCGCCTCGACCGAGGAGCTGGGCAGGCCGCCGACCCTCTCGCCCGTCGGCGCCGGTGCGGAGCCGACCATGCTGCCTGCATATCACTACGCCGGTAAGCAGGACCGGCCGATCACCCGCTATTCCCTGTGGAGCGACCGCCAGAGCCGCCTGTTCACCGACCCGCGCGCCCTCGAGGTGGGCGATATCCTGACCGTCGAGATCGTCATCAACGACAAGGCGCGCTTCAAGAACGAGTCAGCGCGCTCACGCCAGGTAAGCCGCAGCCTCGGCCTCGCCGGCTCCTTCGGCACCGGCGGCGCCAGCGGCGCGGCCGAAGCCGAAGGCGAGATCGGCTCCGGCACGTCGACCACCGGCACTGGCGCCACCGAACGCTCGGAGGACATCAAGCTGGTAGTGGCGGCGATCGTGACGGAGAAGCTGCCGAACGGAAACCTGCGCATCTCCGGCACCCAGGAAGTGCGCGTCAATGCCGAGCTTCGGGTGCTCACCATCGCCGGCATCGCGCGCCCTGCCGACATCGGCCCCAATAACACCATCTCCTACGAGCGTATTGCCGAAGCACGCATCTCCTACGGCGGCCGCGGCCGGCTCACCGAGGTGCAGCAGCCCCCTTACGGGCAGCAGATCCTCGACACCGTGTTGCCGTTCTAGGGAGCGAGGAACATGGCGCTGGTCCCCCAGGAAGAACAGAAGAAAGGTCCCTCGCCCCTCGTGCAGGTGGCTGCGCTTCTGACCGTCACCGCGCTGGCCGTCGGCATGGGATGGTACACCGGGGGGTATCTCGAAGGCCATCAGACGCCGGTCTCCGAGCCCGGCACCATCAAGGATCAAGGCCACGCCAAGGGGGTGGAAGAGCAGCCGGACGGGGAGAGCCAGCTTGCGCCAAGCGTCACCGCCCTTGACCCCATCACCACCAATCTCGCCGACCCGACAGAGGTGTGGGTGCGCATGGAACTGGCTATCGCGTTCGACGGTGAGCCGGACCAGGAACTTGCCCACACGATCCACCAGGACTTGCTTGCCTATATGCGCACGGTCAAGCTGCGGCAGATCGAAAGCGCCAGTGGCTTTCAGTACCTCAAGGCGGACCTGCGCGAGCGCGCCCGCATCCGCAGCGAGGGCCGCGTCAGCGACGTTCTCGTCATAACCTTCCTCTACGAATGAAGCGCCTCAGCCTCGCCATAGCGATCCTCATCGCCGCCGCGACTCCCGCCGCCGCGCAGACGTTCGACTTCGGTGCGCTTGCCAGCGAGGCGAACGGCACGACCGTCGGCTACATCATCCAGCTCTTTGGCCTTCTGACGGTGCTGTCCATCGCCCCGGGCCTGCTCATCATGGTGACGAGCTTCACCCGCTTCGTCATCGCCTTCTCCATCCTGCGCGCCGGCATGGGCCTGCCGACAACCCCGGCCAACCTTATCCTCATCAGCCTCGCGCTCTTCATGACCTTCTACGTCATGGCGCCGACCTTCGACCGTGCATGGAACGATGGCATGCGCCCGCTGATGGACAACGAGATTTCCGAGGAAGTGGCGGTGACGCGCATCGCCGAGCCCTTCCGCGCCTTCATGGCCGCCAATGTGCGGGAAACGGACTACAACCTCTTCGCCGATCTGGCGGCCGATCGCAGTGGTGTGGAGGTCTCGCTCGAGACGGCCGATCTCCGCGTGCTTATCCCCGCCTTCATGATCTCCGAGATCCGCCGCGGGTTCGAGATCGGCTTCCTTGTGGTGCTGCCCTTTCTAGTCATCGATCTGATCGTCGCCACCATCACCATGTCCATGGGCATGATGATGCTGCCGCCGACCGTCGTCTCCCTGCCCTTCAAGATCCTGTTCTTCGTGCTTATCGACGGCTGGAATCTGCTTGTCGGCAGCCTCGTGCGCTCGTTCGCATAGATAGTCTCACGAAAAGTTTCACCTGATTACGATTTGGTAGGAAGTTCCCGCCATAAAGGGCGCCGAACGCATGGCGGGCTGATCTCGAACAAGAGCTCACGGGCATGATGCCGTCCCGCCATACCGGATCGCCCGGTATGTCCCTCAAAAATCTCCATTTCGAATCAAAGGGGCACTTTCTATGTCCAGTCTTCTGACCAATGCGTCCGCAATGACGGCGCTGCAGACCCTGACCAACATCAACAAGGACCTCGCCACCACGCAGAACCGCATTTCCACCGGTCTGCGCGTGAACGAGGCTTCCGACAACGCCGCCTACTGGTCGATCGCCACCACGATGCGTTCGGACAACAAGGCCAACTCGGTTGTCCAGGACGCCCTCGGCCTCGCCGCTGGCAAGATCGACACCGCCTACACGGCGATGGACTCGGCCAAGGATGTGGTCGACCAGATCAAGGAAAAGGTCCTGCTCGCCAAGACGTCGAGCACCGAGGATCGCACCAAGATCCAGAGCGAGATCACGGCCCTGCAGGCGCAGCTCACCGAGACCGCCGCAGCAAGCTATGCCGGTTCCAGCCTTCTGACGACCGACTCCACGGCCGCGGCGACCGAGTTCAGTGTCATCTCCTCCTACAGCCGTGACTCTACCGGCGCTGTCACGACCGGTGAGATCTCGGTGACGCTGAGCGACATCCGGTTGGTTGATAGCGGCGCTGACACCGGCATCCTCGACACGGAGTTCACCACCACCGGAGCGGGCGCCGCCACGGCGTCGGTCCTGACGCTTGACATCACTGCGGCAGGGCTTGACGACACCGACTTCAACGACATGCTGACCGGCATTGAGACCGCTCTGTCCAGCGTCTCCACCGGCGCCGCCTCGCTCGGTGCCGCCAAGTCGCGCATCGACCTGCAGACGAGCTTCACCTCGGCCCTGATGGACGCCATCGACCGCGGCGTCGGCCAGCTCGTCGATGCCGACATGAACGAGGAATCGACCCGCCTCGCCGCCCTGCAGACTCAGCAGCAGCTCGGCATCCAGGCGCTGTCGATCGCCAACTCCAACGCTCAGAGCATCCTGTCGCTGTTCCGCTAGTCCAGGGAACACACCACCAAGCAGGAAGCTGGGGCCGCCTCGTGCGGCCCCATTTCATTTTCGCACAAGCTTCGATGACTAGTCTCGCTCCTGGTTCATTGCTGGGAGTATCGTGTCGTTGCCGGAGCAGCTTCAGACCGTCGTCGAAAATCTGAAAAGCCTGGGGCCGCGGCGCCTCGCCATGATGGGTGGCGTCTTGGCGCTGGTCATGGCGGTGATTGTCGCCGGCGCCCTCTATCTCAACCGCCCCGCGTACGAGACGCTCTATGTCGGCCTGGAGCGTTCGGACGTGAACCAGATAGGCCTCGTGCTCGGCGAGGCGGGTATCGGCTTCGACGTGATTTCGGACGGCACCGCGGTGCTGGTGCCGGCCGGCAAGACGGCGCAGGCGCGCATGCTGCTCGCCGAAAAGGGCCTGCCGACCAGCACCAATGCCGGCTACGAGCTCTTTGACAATGTCGGCTCGCTGGGGCTGACCACCTTCATGCAGGAGGTGACGCGCGTACGCGCGCTGGAGGGCGAGATCGCCCGCACCATCCAGTCGATCTCCGGCGTCAGGGCCGCGCGTGTGCACATCGTCATGGCCGAGCGCGGCAATTTCCGCCGCGAAGAACAAGAGCCTTCCGCCTCCGTCGTCATCCGCGCCACCGGCCTCAACGGCGTCGACAAGGCCGCGGCCATCCGCTACTTGGTCTCCGCCGCCGTGCCGGGACTGGAGGCGGAGAAGGTGACCGTGCTCGATTCCTCGGGCGCGTTGCTCGCCGCCGGCGACGATCCCGCCAACAACACCGCCCAGCGCTCCATCGGCATCGAGCGTACGGTAGAGAACCAGGTGGAAGAGAACATCCGCCGCGCGCTCGCGCCCTATCTCGGCCCCGACAATTTCCGCGCCAGCGTCAAGGCCACGGTCAACACCGACGCCCGCCAGGTGGAGGAGATCATCTACGATCCGGATTCGCGCGTCGAGCGCTCCGTTCAGATCGTGCGCTCCAGCGACAACGCCACCCAGGAAACGGCAGCCACGCCGACGACCGTGCTCCAGAACCTGCCGCAAGAGGAAACGCCTGCCGCCGAATTGCCACGCTCCACTGAGGAGCGCGAACGGCGCGAAGAGACCACCAACTACGAACTCAACACCAAGCGCATCGCCACCACCAGCAACGGCTATCAGGTCTCCAAGCTCTCCATCGCCGTGGTGGTGAACCAGGCTCGCCTTGCAGCCATCCTCGGCGAGGGCGCCGCGCCCGATCAGGTGCAGGCGCGGATCGAGGAGATCCAGGCGGTCGTGGCCTCTGCCACCGGCTACAGCGAAACGCGCGGTGATGTGCTGAACGTCACCGCGGTCGAGTTCATCGACGGGCTCGATGGGGTGGAGATCGTCGAACCCGGCCCGCTGGCCTTCGTCAGCCAGCACGCCGGCACGCTGATCAACGCCGCCGCCTTCGTACTCGTCGCCTTCCTCGTCACCTGGTTCGGGCTGAAGCCGCTCGGCACCGCGTTGACGCGGCCTGCCACCGCCGGTGAGCTGGAGTTGGAGGCCGCGCAGCGCTCGCTACCCAACCCCGCCGGCGAGGCGCGTCTGCCCGCTGCCGGTGATGAGGATGCTGACAGCCCGGAGATGGAAGAAGAAAGCCAGGATTTCCGGCTGAAGATCAGGCCGGCGCCGCAAGCGCGCCTTGCCCGCATGGTCGATCTTAGCGAGGAGCGCACGGCCCACATCCTGCGCAAATGGGCACGCGCCGAAGCGGAGGCCGCAGGCTGATGCCATTAGCTGCCCTCGCCGACGCGCTGCCGGATTTCGGCGCCGGAGCACCCGCCCCCGCCGAGCGAAAGCCCGCCGCGGACGAGGCCTTTGGAACGCTGCGAGAGTCAGCCCCACCGCCTGCCCCGGCCGCTGCAGCCGAACGACGGCCGACGATCGAGGAGATCGTTGCGAAAGCCGAAGCCGCGCTTGCCGAGCGCCTGGAGCGGGAGCATGAGGAAAAGCTTGCGGCCGAGCGCGAACGCCACGCCGCCGAGATGGAGGCGGCGGTGAGCCGCCTCGGTGAGGAGGCCGGTGCTGCCATCGCCGCCCGCTTCACAGAAATGCAGCGTGAGGTGGCAACGCTCACAGGCGCGCTCACGGCGCACATTCTCGGCGCCGTGCTTACCGAAGACCTGCAGAAGCGCGCCGTCAACGAGCTCGCGCGCATCGTCGAGGCGGCGCTGGACGACCGTGAGGCGGTACGCATACGCATCCGTGGCACCACGCTTCTGTGCAACGCCCTGAAGGGCAAGCTCGGCGAACGCGCCCAGCAGGTGAGCTTTACCGAGGCGCCCGGCTTCGACCTGACGGCCGAGATAGATGAGAGCCTGTTCGAAACGCGCCTTGCCGAATGGTCCGAGGCGCTGGCCGAGGTCCTGTCATGAGCATGGCCGACGGCGAGGAGCGCCATCCGGAAATCATCATCGTGCGCCGCGGCGGCGACGATGTCGACGAGGGCCATCATGGGGGGGTATGGAAGATCGCCTTCGCCGATTTCATGACGGCGATGATGTGCTTCTTCCTCGTCATGTGGCTCATCAATGCCGCTAACGAGCAGACGCGCGCCGCTCTCGCCAGCTACTTCAACCCGGTCAAGCTCATCGACCGCAACACCAATCGCAAGGGCTTGGAAGAGATCGGTCAGGGCCCGCAAGCAACGTCGAGCGACACGGACGCGGAAAAGATCACCAACACCCCGGCCGGCGAAAACGACAAGACCTCCGGCCCCTCGACCTTCAAGAACTCGGCCGATCTCGCCGACACGCGCAAATATTCCGATCAGAACTTCTTCTCCAACCCCTATTCGGTGCTCGCGGAGATTGCCGCCGACATCGGCACCGAGCAAAACATCTCCGAAAAGGGCGAAGGCGGTCAGCAGGACGCCGGCCCCTCCTCCGGCGCCTCCGGGGGCGAAGCCTACCGCGATCCCTTCGCGCCGGACTTCTGGTCGCAGCAGGTCGCCGTCCCGCAGATCGGCGTCGAAGGCGATCCCGACGAGGCCCGCGAGCAGCCCGCCGGCGCCGACGCGGAAGCCACTGAGACCGGCAAGCACCTGCTGACAGCCGACGAGGCGGAGTTCGAACCGGAGAGCCAGCAGGAAGAGATCGCCGCGCTCGCACCCGTCCCCCAGGTGGAGCCGCTTGCAGGCCAATCGAAAGAGGCTGAGCAGGCGCGCGATATAGAAGAGGCACAAGAAGCCGAAATCACCGAGACGCGCGAGAAAACCGCCGACGCCGTGCGTGCGGAGATCATGGAAGCGCTGGAGAGCGAGGGGCTCAATACCTCCGTCGCCGTAACCTCGGGAGAGGACGGCGTGCTGATCTCCGTCACCGACGAGGTGAAAAACGGCATGTTCGCCGTCGGCTCTGCAGTGCCGGTGCGCCAGCTCGTGCTGGCCATGGAAAAGATTGGCCGCACGCTCGCCGAACGCCCAGGCGCCATCCGCGTGCACGGCCATACCGACGCGCGGCCGTTCAACAGCGGTGATTACGACAACTGGCGGCTCTCCACCGCGCGCGCCCATGCGGCGCAGTACATGCTGGTGCGCGGCGGCTTGAACGAGGCCCGCATAGCGGAAGTGGCGGGCTTTGCGGACCGACGCCTGAAGCTGCCCGACGACCCCCTGGCCGACGCCAACCGCCGCATCGATATCCTGCTGGAGGTGCCGCGATGAAGCGATACCTCGGCGCCGTTGCCCTCGCCGCCATGCTCTCCGGCCAAGCCCTGGCCGGCGGGCTGCAGCCCTTTCAGATGGTACGCTCGCTGCAGCGCGTGCAGGACCGGATCGCCGACGGCGACCACGCCGCCCTGCCCATGCAACGCAAGCTTTTGGGCATCATCGACGAACGCCTGCGCGCCGCCGCGCCGGAGGAGTTCGACGACCCACGCAACTTCCACGCGCTCCTCGTATACGGTGCCAGCGGCGGCAATCCCGCGACCCTCGACATGGCCGTCTCGCGCCTCGCCCTGGAAGGCACAGAGCGCACGCTGGGCGATGGCCTCGTGCGCTACACCCGCGGTGATTTCTCCGGCGCACGTGAGATCTTGCGCGACATCGAGCCGCTGGCGGTAGCCGATGAGTTATCGGCCCCGCTGGCGCTGGTGATCGGCTCGCTCCTGGTGCAGGAAAATCCAGCAGGCGCGCTTCACCTGTTCGATAAGGCGCGGCTGCTGAGCCCCGGCACTCTGATCGAAGAGGCAGCACTGCGCCGCAGCATCGCCGTCAGCGCCACGCTGCACGACATCGACCGATTTGCATTGGCAGCCTCGCAGTATGTCCGCCGCTTCCTGCATTCCCCCTATGCCAGCCAGTTCGCCGAGGCTTTCGTCTCCGCCATCATCACGCTGCACAAAGAGGTCGATCTCGGGCTGATCGAGGAGGTGGCGGCGGAGATGAACGCCGAGCAGGCGCAGGCCATCTACCTGCGGATCGCCCGCCAAAGCGCCATCGAGGGCCACCAAAGACTGCTCGCCTTCGCCTCCCGCAATGCCGAGAAATACGTGGCCGAGGAACAAGAAGAGAGCGACCCGCGCGCCGTCCTCTACGCCAACGTCGCCTCCGTGACGTCGCAGAATGCGGGCGAGGTCCTGGAGACACTGAAGGGCATCGATGCGCGGCGCCTTTCCGCAAACGACCGGCGACTACTGAAAGCGGCGACGGAGATTGCCGAGAGAGTGGTGGCGCGCCCGGTCTCCCTGAAGACCATGGCGCAAGAAGAGGCATCGCTCGCGAATGCAGAGAACACCGCCTTCGTCGCCGACACACTGGAAAGGCTGCAAGCGATCGATGCGCTGCTTAAGGAGGAGAGACCATGACCGAGGCCGTGAAAGCCACCGGCTCGGCCGCCATCTTCGGTGCACGGGAAGGCACGCGCGGCAATAAGGGACCGTCCCTCCAGCTCCCGGCCTTTAGCGATGCCTTGCTGGAGAACGCCGACAAGGTTCCGACCTTACGGCGGGAACCGGACAGCCGCGCATGGCGCCTCGCCGGTCTCGCCGAAAAGCTCTCCCTGCCCTTGCAACGCCAGGCCGGCACATCGGAGGAAGAAGGCGAAGCCCTCGACATGCTGCCGGTGACAAAGAACGTGCCGGAGCAGGAGGATGGGGAATCCAAAACTGCCCCCACCACCGATGAAGCGGAAGACAATAAAGTCGCGGCCAGTGTGGATCCCGTAAAAGCAGAAGCGGCCGTGCCGGAGCGAAAGGACGCAAGCTCCGACAAACCGGCCACCACCCTCCCATCATCCGCGTCGGCCGATGCGCCGGATACGAACGACACAGCCATCCCCCGCGACAGTGCACTGCCCGCCAACGTACCCACCGCCGACAAGGGCAACACCCGGCAGACCCCGCAGGAATCCTCTCCGCCCAAAGCCGAGCAGCCGGCGCCACCGCGCGCAACGGACGGCGGCGAGCCCTCCACAAAGGCCGCCACCCGTGCCGCCTCGGCACTGGCGGCGCAGGACGGTGCCATGCAGGACAGGCCCTCCGGCGGCGGCCGCCAGGACGCCGAAAACGGCAAGCCGCCGGTGCGCGTGGTAAGCGTTCAGTCCGCGCCCGCACCGGCCTCCCCTCTCGGCACGAGCCCCACGAGCGCCGCCCTGATCTCCACGCTCGAGACCAGCCCCGCCTTCGCAACAGCCGCGACCGAATCCGCCAAAGCCATTGCCGCCAGCGGGCAGCGCGGAAACGAAACCCTGCACACCCTGAAAATCCAGCTTCACCCGGCCGAACTCGGCTCCGTGACGGCTCGCCTCAGCATTTCCGGCGATAAACTTTTGGTTGAATTGCAGGTCGAGACCGTGGAGGCCCGGCAGAAGCTCAACGCCGACGGCGAAGCCATGACGCGGGCGCTGCGTGCGCTCGGCTATGAGGTGGACCGCGTAACCGTCCAGCAGATGCCGAGCGGTGCGAATGCCAACACGGGCGGCGGCACGAGCGGCCGCGAACCCGGCTTCCATCCCACCGCCGGCGAAGGACGGCAAGGTGGAGGCGCACGCGGTGAAGGCGACGGCAGAAGTGAACGGCACGGCGCCGGAGGAAGGGGCGAGGAACATCGCGATGCTGATGCGGGCCGCGGTCTTTATATCTAGCCTACTCTTCTCGACCGCCCTCGCCGCCGCCAATCCGTGCGAGGCCGAGATCCTGCGCGCAGCACAGAAATACGACGTTCCGCCCGGCATTCTCTATTCGGTTGGCCTCACGGAAACCGGCGTGAAAGGCAGCCTGCAGCCCTATGCATTGAATATCCAGGGCAAGGCCGTCTTCGCCCGTAGCGCCAGGGCGGCGGCAAAGGAATTCGCCAAGGCGCGAGAGCGCGGCGTCAAGCTGATCGACCTCGGCTGCATGCAGATCAACCACCACTACCACGGCGACCGGTTCCGCAGCATCGCCGAGATGCTCGACCCACGCCGCAACGTCGACTACGCCGCCCGCTTCCTCACACATCTGAAGCGGCAACACGGAACCTGGTCCATGGCCGTCGCACGCTATCACGCAGGGCCTGACAACGATCCGGCGCAGAAGCGCTACCTGTGCCGGGTCATCACCAACATGGTCGCCACCGGCTTCGGCGAGTGGACACCTCAAGCGCGCGCATTCTGCCACTCCTGATTGAAAAAGCCATTCGCATCGTCGGATCGGAAACTCCCTAAAGATTTGTTACCAAAATTAATAGTTGTGCAGGATTCCTCTCACCGGGTACCTCTTGGTGGGGTAACTGATTCGGAGGCGGGCTGATGATTGTCGTGGTTGACGAGCGCGAACTCGTAACCGAGGGGTATACATCACTTTTCGGCCGGGAAGGCGTTGCCACGGCGAGTTTCGGACCCGGCGAATTCAGCGAATGGGTGGAAACGGCGGCCGAGGACGACCTGAAGGCGGTCAGCGCCTTTCTGCTCGGCCAATGCGACACGCCGGAGAAGCCGGCGCGAAGCATCCGCGACAGGTCGAACGCCCCGGTCATCGCATTGAGCGAGCAGAACTCGCTCGAAGACACGCTGCGGCTTTTCGAATACGGCGTCGACGACGTGGTGCGCAAGCCGGTGCATGTGCGCGAAATCCTCGCCCGCATCGCCGCCATCAGCCGCCGCACCCAGCAGCAGGAGACGAACTTTACCGAGGTCGGGCCGATGCGCATCTACGCCGACGGCCGCGATCCGGAGATTGACGGCGAGCCCCTGCCCCTGCCGCGCCGCGAGCGGCGCATTCTCGAATACCTCGCGGTCAACGCTTCACGCCGCGTGACCAAGACGCAGATCTTCAATGCCATCTACGGCATCTTCGACGAAGAGGTCGAAGAAAACGTGGTGGAAAGCCATATCAGCAAGCTGCGCAAGAAACTGCGCACCAAGCTGGGCTTCGATCCCATCGAATCCAAGCGCTACCTCGGATACCGGCTGATCACCTGAGCATTGGGCGGGCGACAGACCAGCTTCGCGCAAGCCCCGCAGGCTAGTCTTTGTCCTGAATGCGCAAAGCCACGAGAGGTCCGCGATGAGTCTGTATGGCATGATGAGAACCGGCGTGTCCGGCATGAACGGCCAGGCCAACCGGCTGTCCACGGTCGCCGACAACATCGCCAATTCCAGCACCAACGGCTACAAGCGGGCGAAGACCGAGTTCTCCACGCTGGTCGTACCAAGCACATCCGGCTCTTACAATTCCGGCGGCGTCACCACATCGGTGCGCAACCTGATCTCCACGCAAGGTGTGCTGCAATACACCACCTCTGTGACCGACCTGGCTGTCGAGGGCGACGGCTTCTTCGTCGTGCAGGATTCGGGCGGCCAGCCCTATCTCACACGCGCCGGCTCTTTCGTCCTCGACGGCGAAGGCCGCTTGGTCAACGCGGCCGGCTTCCAGTTGATGGGCTACAGCTACGCAAACGGCGCACCGGCCCCGACGGCAAACGGCTATGCAGGCCTGGAGCCCGTCACCATCACCCAGGCGGAGATCGTGGCCACGCCGTCCCGCAACGGCGTCTTCGCCGGCAACCTGCCGCTCGATGCTGACGTCGTCGCCGACCTGCCTTCGGGCAACACGGCGACCGCGCAATACTCGGCCAAGACCTCGCTGGTCGCCTATGGCAACCGCGGCGAGGAGGTCCTGCTCGACGTCTATTTCACCAAGACGGCCGATGACACCTGGGAAGTCGCCGTCTTTGACCGCGCCGATGCAGCGGCCGACACCTCCTTCCCCTATGCCTCGGGCCCCCTGGCCACAGAGACGCTCACCTTCGACGCGACGACCGGCAAGCTCACCGGCCCTACCACCGGCATCACCATACCGGTCCCCGGCGGTGACAATCTGGATCTCGACCTGTCCAGCCTCACCCAGCTCGACTCCGCCTTCGCCGTTGCCGATGCCAAGGTGGACGGCACGCCACCCAGCGGCATCGAGAGCGTCGAGATCGGCACCGACGGCATCGTCTATGCGCAATACTCCGACGGCTCTTTCCGCCCGCTCTACCGCATCCCGCTGGCCACGGTGCCGAGCCCGGATCAGTTGCAGGTTGTCTCGGGCAACGTCTTTGCCGAAGGCGCGAATTCCGGCGCAGTGCGCATCGGACTTGCCGGAGAGGCGGGGCTTGGGAAGATCGTCTCGGGGGCGCTGGAGAACTCCAACGTCGACATCGCCCAGGAGCTCACCGACATGATCGAATCCCAGCGCAGCTACACGGCGAATTCGAAGGTCTTCCAGACCGGCTCCGAGCTCATGGAGCTTCTGGTGAATCTGAAAAGGTAACTGACGTGAAGAGGGGTCGAGAAAGGAAGCAATGTCGCTTACGTCCGCACTGAGTACCGCCCAATCGGCGCTGTTCAACACATCGCGCCAAACCAGCATCGTCTCGCGAAACGTCGCCGAGGCCTCCAACCCGGACTATGCGCGCCGCTCCGGCATCACCACCAGCACCGCGCCCGGCGCTCGCATCAGCGGCGTCCAGCGGGCGACCGATGACGTACTCTTCCGCCACAACCTTTCCGCCCTCTCCGGCTGGGAGGGCCAGTCCGCCCTGTCGCGGGGTCTCGACACGCTGAAGTCCCGGGTGAACGGCGTTGACAACGCCACCTCCCCGGCATCCGCGCTCAACAAGCTGCAGGAGGCCTTGCAGACCTACGCCGCCGCGCCCTCCAACGGCACCGTGGCCCAAAGCGCGCTCGAAGCAGCGCACGGCATAGTCCGCTCCCTCAACAACGGAACCGCCGCCGTCCAGTCCTTCCGCGCCGATGTCGACCGCGAGATCGCCATCTCCGTAGAAGAATTAAACCGGCTCCTGGCCGACTTCGAGGCAGCCAACAAGGAGGTGACCTCCGGCACCCGCACCGGCCGCGACGTTTCCGATGCGTTCGACCGGCGAGACGCGCTCCTGAAGAAG
This sequence comes from Chelativorans salis, assembly GCF_025336525.1. Lineage (GTDB taxonomy): Bacteria > Pseudomonadota > Alphaproteobacteria > Rhizobiales > Rhizobiaceae > Chelativorans > Chelativorans salis. The sequence continues at coordinate 76,338 of NZ_JAOCZP010000008.1, read as the reverse complement.
ATCTCGGCCTATGTGCCGGTCTCCACCATCACCCGCGCCGACAACGACATGGTCGTGCTGACGGCCGACGGCGTGACGCTGTTCGAAACCGTCGCACGCCCCGTCACCTTCACCCCCAACAACACCTACACCGCCGGCACGGCCGGCAACGCGATCTACATCGACGGTGTGCCGCTTGCCGCCGGCAACGGCGGCAACACGACCGCCTCGGGCAGCCTCGCTGCAAACCTGCAATTACGCGATGAGGTGGCCGTCGGGATGCAGCGCCAGCTCGACGAGATCGCCCGCGGTCTGATCTCCGCCTTCGCCGAGACCGATCCCGGCGGCGCCCTCGCCGATGCGGCAGGTCTGTTCACCTGGCCCGGCGGCCCCGGCCTGCCGGCAGGCGGCGCGCTGGAAGACGGGCTGGCCGGCAATATCCAGCTCAATGCCGCCTTCGAGGCCGATCCCACTCTGCTGCGCGACGGTGGCGCCAACGGCGCCGGCTATGTCCACAATACCGAGGGCGGAGCATCCTACGCCGACCTTCTCAACGCCTATCTCGCCAAGCTCGACGAGCCCGCGGGCTTCGATCCGGCCGCCGGCCTCGGCGCCACGCTAAGTCTCACCGCCTTCTCCAGCCAGTCCATCGGCTGGCTTGAAAGCCTGCGGAAGGATGCCGCCAGCGGCGTGGAGGCCAAGGAAGCATTGGCCACGCACACGGCCACCGCACTTTCCAACGCCACCGGCGTCAACATCGACGAGGAGATGGCGCTGCTGCTCGACCTCGAGCATGCCTATGAGGCCTCGGCTCGGCTGATGAGCGTGGTCGACGAGATGCTGTACACGCTGATGGAGATCGCGCGCTAGCCATGAAAACCTCTTTCATCTCCACCTCCAGCATTTCGCAGACCCTGCGCTACCAGATGATGCGTATGCAGGTGGAGCTTGCCGACCGCCAGCAGGAAGCCACCACCGGTCGTGCAGCCGACCCCGGTGTGACGCTCGGCGCCCGCGCCGGCGTCAGCTTCTCCATGACCCGCGACATGGCGCGGCTGGAAAGCCTGATCGACGCCAACGGCCTGGCCTCCGGTCGGCTCGCGGCCACGCAAAACAGCCTGGATCAACTCGGTGGCATCGCCCAGGACATGCTGGAGGCGCTGACCGCCGCCTCCTCCGGGGACAGCGAGCCACAGGTCATCCGCGCCAGCGCCAGGCAGGCGCTGAGTGCGATGACGAGCATCCTCAACAGCAATCTGAACGGCGAATACCTGTTCGCGGGCATCAACACCGACGTGAAGCCGCTCAACGACTTCACCGATCCCGCTTCGCCCAATAAGGCGCAGTTCGACACGCTTTTCTCCACCCATTTCGGCTTCGCCCAGTCCGACCCCGCCGCCGCAAACATCACCGGCGCGGAAATGGCTGCATTCCTCGACGACCTGGAGGCGAGCTTCATGGGCACCGGCTGGGCCGATTGGTCCGAAGCTTCGGACCAGAAGATCACCAGCCGCATTACCCTCAACGAGACCGCCGAGACCTCGACCACGGCCAACGGCCCGGGCATGCGCAAGCTGGCCATGGCCACCGCGGCGCTCACCGATCTGATGCAGATACCCCTCGGCGACGAGGCGCTGCAAACGCTCTACGGGCGCACCACCGAGCTGGTCGGCGCGGCGGTGGCCGATTTCGCGCACACGCAGTCTGAGGTCGGCCTTGCCCAAACCCGTGTCGAAGAGGCCAGCGAACGTATCTCCTCGCAGATCGACCTGTTCAACACATTGGTCACGGATCTCGAAGGCGTCGACCCGTTCGAGGCCGCCACCAAGGTCAACGACCTCCTGACCCAGATCGAAACCGCCTACGCGCTGACCGCCCGCATCCAGCAGCTCAGCCTCTTACGATATCTGTGACGACATATCCGTGACGACCAGGAAGCGAGACCTCAGAGCCCATGTACCAGTTTTCCTATAGCGAGGTTCAGACGGATTCGGTTGCCGACGCGAAGGACCGCGAGCGCCAGTTGCTGACGCGCTCGATCGACCTTCTCACCACCGCCCGCGACGCCGGACCGAACGCCGGCGAGGCGACCGAGGCCATCCTGTTCATGAACCGGGTGTGGACCTCCCTCATCAGCGATCTGGGCAGCCCGGACAACGAGCTGCCCAAGGAGCTGCGCGCCAACCTGATCTCCATCGGCCTTTGGCTCTTGCGCGAGGGCGAGGAGGTGCGCCAGGGCCGCTCGGACAATTTCGACGGGCTTATCGAGGTCTCGCAGATCATCCGCGACGGGCTGAAATGACCAATACCCTTAAGATATCGCTCAAGGCAGGCGAAAAGATCTACGTCAACGGCGCCGTCATCAAGGTCGACCGCAAGGTCTCACTCGAGTTCCTGAACGACGTGCAGTTCCTGCTGCAGAACCACGTCCTCCAGCCCGAGGACGCGAAGACGCCGCTGCGCCAGCTCTATTTCGTCGTGCAGATCATGCTGATGAACCCCGACGGCGGGGACAGGGCGCAAAAACTCTTCCGCCAGACTCTTTCCAACCTGCTTTCCGTATTCCGCAACGAGCGCGTGCTGGCCGGGCTGAAGCGCATCGACACACTCGTATGCGAGGGCGAGGTCTACGAGGCGCTGAAGGCGATCCGCGCCCTCTATCCGCTGGAAGACGAAATCCTGGAAGGGCCGCGCCGACAAGCAGAAACCGTCTTCGCCAAGGCCGTAGGGGAATAGAGATGAACGTATCGACCGTAACCGGCACCACACAGAACCAGACCAGCGCCGCCGCACCGCAGACGGTGGACTACCAGTCCTTCCTCAAGCTGCTCGTCGCCGAAATGAAGAACCAGGACCCCACGAGCCCGATGGAATCCACCGACTACGTGGCCCAGCTCGCCTCGTTCTCCCAGGTCGAACAGTCGGTGCAGATCAACGACAAGCTGGAGCAGATCCTCGCCGCCGCCTCCCTCTCCCAGGCAAGCGGCCTCGTCGGCCGCGAGATCACCTCTTCCGACGGCACGGTGACGGGGACCGTCTCGGAAGTGAAGCTCTACAGCGACGGCGTCGTCGCCACGCTCGAAAGCGGCCAGGAGGTGATCGTCGGCCCCGGCGTCGTCATCCGCTAGAGATGAACGAGGCCGACGCCCTCGACATCGTCCAATACGCCATCTGGACGGTGCTGATCGCCGCCAGCCCGGCGGTGATCGTCGCCATGGTCGTCGGCATCGGCATCGCCCTCGTCCAGGCACTCACCCAGGTACAGGAAATCACCCTCACCTTCGTCCCCAAGATCGTCGCCATCCTCCTCGCCGTGGCGTTTTCCGGCCCATTCGTGGGCGCGCAGATATCGTCCTTCACGACGGTGATCTTTCAAAGGATCCAGAACGGGTTTTAGGCGGGGCGGGAAAAAATGGTGTGAAAAAAGGTTTGGTTGTATTGTTCTTCAAAAGTTTAGCGGAAAAGAGATGCAGATTTTAATCACAGTTTGAGCCAGAGTGCTGGGCCTGTAGACGAAATTGGCGCACGTAACGGCACGTGTTGGACCCAGAGGAGACCTTGCTCTCCTCGATGCTAAATGTCCGCTCGCACCCTCCCGCGAAGCGGGTTCGTGCATGGTGGAAGCGGAACGTCCGTTTTCGGACAAGTGTTCTGGGATGCTGTCGCCCGTCGAGTTCGAACGGCAACTGGAAATGTAACCCGAGGCGTCCAAGAAACTCGGGGCTATTCACTATCGCTGCTGGATGCCACTTCAGTGGCAGGTCAGTGCAGCCAAGATCTCCTCAAAACGAACAAAGACGAATGACTGACTTACTTGTCCCCCCGTTGTGAGCGAATTTGGTCGTCGGTGAATAAAGACCAAACGGCGAAGAACAGGGCAGCAATCAGCGGGCCGATGACAAACCCGTTCATTCCAATAATCGCGATCCCGCCGAGGGTGGAAATAAGGACTACGTAGTCGGGCAGGCGCGTACCCTTTCCAACCAGTGGTGGCCGTAACAAGTTGTCGATCATGCTGATGATCAACACGCCCACCGAAAGCAGAATGGCACCCTTCAGATACTGACCCGATATCAGCAGATAGGCTGCGACTGGTCCCCAGACTAGAAAGGCACCTATGGCCGGCAGAAGCGACAACACCGCCATGAGAACACCCCAGAGAAGCGCGGCCTCAATCCCGAGCATCCAGAACGCGATGCCTCCGATAGCTCCTTGGATAATCGCGATAATCACGTTTCCCCTGACGGTTGCCTTCACGACCTCACTGAACTTTCCCAGTATGTGATTGGTATGATGGTCGCTGAGCGGACTGGCTTTGCGGATCGTGGCCGCCAACCTGGGGCCGTCTCGAAACAGGAAGAAGAGCAGGTAAAGCATTATACCGAGGCTAATGAAAAGCTGAGCTGTTCCCTGCCCAATGGACACTATTCTTGTGGCGATAGCTTGGGCGGCTTCGCCCAGGAATGAGGTCAGCCGAGTTTGAATCTCCTCAAAACTGCCGAGATTGAATACTGCGAGCCCATCCACAATGAAGGAGGGCAAAGCGCTATGAAAATTCTCCAGTATTAGGGCGAGATCCAACTCTCGCGTACTGATGCGATTATAGAGGCTGGTCGTCTCCTGGGCGAGCGACGCGAGGATCAGCGAGCCAGGGATGACCACAATGCAAATGCAGGCCAATAGAGTTAGCATAGCCGCAAGGTTTCGCCGACCGCCAAGTCGTCTCTCAAGACTGCGATGCAGCGGATTGAACAACAGCGCGAGAATTACAGCCCATAGTACTGCCCCGTAAAATGGCAGGAGCAGCCAGACGAAAGCTGCAGTCACGAAGACCACTACAGTGGCAAAACTGATTCCCTGCACAGTCGGCGTCAAAGACAGATATCCTTTCCTGCGACCTAGGCCCAGTAATCCTTATCATGCCTACAACAGGCGCTGTCGTACACTCTGGAATGTAGAGGTCTCTCACGTGAAGGACGCGTGGCGGCGATGTCTGGAGAAAGTCCACTTTTACCGTGCCGGGTTCGTTCCTCGGCGACTTTCGTACGCCTCCGGCACCCGAAACTCTTCACGTCAGCGAAACGACCGCTTGTTGCTAACTCCATCCTGATAGCGGACGGGCAGCTTTCGGCCCCGCTGCAGTTGTTCGAAAAAACAATCTAACTGGCATCTTCCGGCGCATCCTCCCGGTTAAGCACAAGAGAACTCTCCCTCTCCTCCCCAACCCTCGCACAAGCTTCGCCCCCTATCCTGCCTGCCCGATGGAGGCGTGAATGGCGTTGAGCGAGGGTGTTTTAGGGACTGAGCCGCGCAGGCATGGGCGGGATGTCGGGTTTGCGCTGGGGGTGGTGGTTATCCTGGCCATCCTGTTCCTGCCGATCCCCCCTTTCCTCATCGATATCGGCTTGGCCTTTTCCGTCGCCTTTTCCGTGCTGATCCTGATGGTGGCGCTGTGGATCCAGCGGCCGCTCGACTTCTCCTCCTTCCCGACGATCCTGTTGATCGCCACCATGATGCGGCTTTCGCTCAACATCGCGACGACGCGCATGATCCTCTCGGAGGGGCATGAGGGGGTGAATGCGGCGGGCTATGTGATCGGCGGCTTCTCCAAGCTGGTGATGAGCGGCGATTTCGTGATCGGGCTCATCGTCTTTCTGATCCTGATCGTGGTGAACTTCGTCGTCATCACCAAAGGCTCCACCCGCATCGCCGAGGTGGGCGCGCGGTTTACGCTGGACGCCATTCCCGGCAAGCAGATGTCGATCGACGCCGACCTTTCGGCCGGCATGATCGACGAGAAGGAGGCGCAGCGCAGACGCCGTGAGCTGGAGGAGGAGAGCTCCTTCTTCGGCGCCATGGACGGCGCATCGAAATTCGTGCGCGGCGATGCGATCGCAGGGCTGCTGATTACCGCAATCAACATCGTCGGCGGCATCGCCATCGGCTATTCGCGCCACGGGATGAACCTTTCGGAAGCTTCCGACGTCTTCACCAAGCTTTCGGTGGGGGACGGGCTGGTCTCGCAGATCCCCGCACTCATCGTCTCTCTGGCCGCCGGCCTGCTCGTCTCCAAGGGCGGCACGCGCGGCTCGGCCGACCAGGCGGTGTTCGGGCAGTTGAGCGCCTATCCGCGCGCGCTCTTCGTGGCGGCGATGCTGCTGACCATCCTGGCGCTGACGCCGGGCCTGCCGGCCGTGCCCTTCCTGGCGCTCGCCGGCACGATGGCCGGGCTCGGCTATCTCTTGCCACGCCGGGAGCGGCAGCGCGAGGAGGCCGCCGCCGAGACCGCGCGCCAGGAGAAGCTCGACGCCGTCGAGGAAGAGGCCAACTCGGTCAAATCCTCGCTCAAGACGGCGGAGATCGAGCTTCTCATCGGCAAGCAGCTTTCCACCCGGCTCATCGCCTCGCACCAGGAACTCGCCTTCCGCATGAACAAGATGCGCAAGAAATTCGCCGCGCAATACGGCTTCGTGGTGCCCGAGGTGCGACTCACCGACGATTTCACCATCCCGCCCAAGAGCTACCGCATCAATATCCACGGCACGGTGGTGGCCGAACATCGCCTCCGCGTCGGCGAATTGATGGTGCTCCTGGGCGGCAAGCCCGCGCCCGACCTGCCGGGCGAGGAGGTGAAGGAGCCCGCCTTCGGCCTGCGCGCCTACTCGGTCTCCGACATGTTCGCGGAAGAGCTGAAGAACAAGCAGCTCGCCTATGCCGACAACATGTCGGTGCTCCTCACCCACCTCTCCGAGGTGATCCGCAACAACCTGCCGCAGCTTCTCTCCTACAAGGACATGAAGGCGCTGATCGACCGGCTCGACCCGGAATACCGCAAGCTCTCCGATGAAATCTGCTCCTCGCACATCACCTATCCGGGCCTCCAGGCGGTGTTGAAGCTGCTCCTCGCCGAGCGCATCTCCATCCGCAACCTGCACCTGATCATCGAGGCCATCGCCGAGATCGCCCCGCATATCCGCCGCACTGAGCAGATCGTCGAGCACGTGCGCATCCGCATGGCGCAGCAGATCTGCGGCGATCTGAGCGAGGGCGGCGTCCTCAAGGTGCTGCGCCTCGGCAACCGCTGGGACCTCGCCTTCCACCAGGCGCTGAAGCGCGACGGAAAGGGCGAAGTGCGCGAGTTCGACATCGACCCGCGCCAGCTCGAGGAATTCGGCCAGGAAGCGGGCAAGGTCATCCGCACCCACATCGACGCCGGCGAACGTTTCGTGTTGGTGACGGCACCCGAAGCCCGGCCCTACGTCCGCATGATCGTCGAGCGCCTGTTCCCAACCCTGCCGGTGCTGAGCCACGTCGAGATCGCCAAGGGCGTGGAGATCAACGTTCTGGGGTCTGTCTCCTAACCGTCGATGCCAAGCCCCTTCACGCCCCCCTCTGTCCTGCCGGACATCTCCCCCACATGGGGGGAGATCAGCCGCCGCATCGGCTTTCGCCAACCGCCGGCGCTACAGAACAGGTGCCGGAGCAACCGGCCAGCGCAATCTCCTCCCTCGTGGGGGAGATGTCCGGCAGGACAGAGGGGGGCTCGAAAGAGTGCGATCGTTCCCTCTCCCCCACCCCATGGGCGAATGCGGTAACCCATGCTGGAAACCGCCATCCTCGCCGCCTTCCTCGCATTCTGCCGCATCGGCGCCTGTTTCCTCTTCCTGCCGGGCCTCGGCAGCGCCCGCGTTCCCGCGCAAGTGCGCCTCTTCGTCGCCGTCGGCGCCTCGCTGGCGCTGCTCGCGCATCTGTGGGAGGCGATCGTGCCCCATGTCTCGCGCCAGCCCCAGACAATGCTCGTCCTCATCGGCTCGGAGCTCCTCATCGGCGCGCTGATCGGCCTCGTCGCGCGCTTCTACGTGCTGGCGCTCCAGTTCATCGGCGCCGCCATGGCGATGATGATGGGCTACGGCATGGCCGGCGGCGGCGTGGCGGTGGAGGAGAACGAGCCGCAGCCGGAAGTCGCCACCCTCATCTCCTTTTCCGCGCTGCTTCTGCTTTTCGTGTTCGATTTCCACCACGCCATCATCCAGGCGCTGGTGGCCTCCTACAGGCTGGCGCCCGTCGATGCGCTGTTCAATCCGCAATCGGCGCTTGTCGACCTCTCCGACACGCTCTCCGCGGCCTTCTTCGTGATGATACGGCTCGGCAGCCCCTTCGTGGCCTATGCAATCCTGGTCAACCTCGCCATCGGCTTCATCAACAAGCTGACACCGCAAATCCCCATCTACTTCATCTCGCTGCCTTTCGTCATCGCCGGCGGCTTGATGCTCCTCTACTTCGGCATCGGCACCTTCCTGCGCCTCTTCGCCGACGGCTTCTTCCCAACCACGATCGGCGGATGAGGCGATGACGACGGACAGACGGCAAAGGCTGGCACGGCTCGTGAAACTGCAGGAGCGGCTCAAGGAGCTGCACGAGGCGCGCCGCGCCGCGCATCTGAAGGAAGCGGCCGCGGCCGAAGCCGAGGCAGCCGAGCTTGCCGGGCGCCTGGACGCGCCAGACAGCCTGGCGGCCCTCTTTCCCGCGCTCTATCACGATCGCATCGCCCGCGCCCTTGCCCGCAGGGAGAAGAGCCTCGCGCGGGCTGCCGAGGAGGCCACCATGGTCGCCGCCGCCGGCGCGCGCGCGGATGTGGCCGAGCGCGCCCACACGAGCGCCGTGCGCAGCCACGAAAGGGCGGCCGAGGAAAAAGCCGTGCTGGAGATGCTGGAACACCAGCGCGAGCGTTGAACAGCAAGCCGAGCAAGCCTGCCGCAAGCTTTCCCTGTCATAGTCGACTTATTGAAAACGGTTCGCGGTAGACGCTCGTGGCGATTTCACCCCCCGGCGACATTCTTCTGGACGTGGCGAAGGCGGCCGACCCTGAGAAGGTCGCGGCGGCGCGGGCAAGGCTGAAGGCGCATGCCAACGGTGCGGCCACCGCCTTTGAGGTCGCCGCGCCGGCGGCACGGGCTCAAGCTGCGCCTGCCCGCAGGCCCGAGCACTTCGTGCAGTTCGAAGCCATGGTGCTGCAGAGCTTCCTGCAGAACATGCTGCCGGAGGACACCGCCGCCTTCTACGGCGAAGGCCTGTCCGGCGAGATGTGGCGCGGCCTGCTGGCGCAGGAGCTCGGCAATGCCATGGCCAGGCGCGGCGGCATCGGCATCGCCGACCGCGTGCTCGGCGACCACACGCTGGAGGACGGCAGGAAGGTGCCCGTGGCCGGCGTCTCCTCCGGCCCTGAGGCGGAGGAAGCGGCAAGCCAGGCCTCGCTCGCCGCCAGTCTGATCCAGGAGATCGAACGGCAGACGGCCAAGACCCTCGCGACCGATGCAGCGCCGCCTTCCACCCATGAAGAATAGCCTTTTACCGAGCGGAAGCAGACACTCCCTATGCACGACCTGAAACCCACCGCCAACACCGCCCCCGCCGCTGAAAATATTGTGACAGACGGGCGCACCGGCGCATTGCTCGCCCTCATCGGGCGCATCACCGATGCGATCGAGGCCGAGACGGCGGCGATCCGCACAGACCCGAAATACGACATCAAGGCCTCGAACGCCCGCAAAAGCCGCCATCTCCACGAGCTCGGCAAGGCCTTCAAGGGTATCGTGCCGGAGGACCTCGGCACCGACCACCGCGAGGCCATGCTCCGCCTGCGCGGCAAGCTGGCCGCCAACGAGGCGACGATCCAGGCGCATCTGGGCGCCGTCGGCGAGGTCGCCGCCCTCCTGCAAAAGGCCATCGAGCAAGCGCAGGCGGACGGCACCTATACCGTCCGCGAATTCGGCCGGTAGGGCCGATGTTCAAGTTCCTCCTGGTCGCCGTATGGGTCAGCGCCGCCACGCTTGGCGCCGTGTTCTATTCGTTCCAGACCTCGCAGGCGGCAAGGAACGCCACCCCTCCACCCCCCTTCTTCGGCGGGCTCGACTACGTGCGCACGCAGGTGATCTCGGTGCCCGTCGTCAAGAACGGGCAGGTGGACGGCTATTTCCTCGCCCGTCTCGTCTTCACTGCCGAGCCGGAGAAGTTGAAGGCATTGTCGCTGCCAGCCGACGTGCTTCTTGTCGACGAACTGTACAGCTATCTTTACGCCAATCCGCAAATAGACTTCACCGATCGCAACGGTGTTGACCTGGAGGCGCTGCGCAACGGCATACGGGACAGCATAAACGAGCGTACGGGTGAGAAGCTGGTCCACGAGGTGATGGTCGAGCAGGTCGATTACCTTTCCAAGGCCGAGATACGCGACAACGCCATCCGTCGCCGTATCGGACCAGCAGAATGACGGTTATGAAATAGTAAACGTCGTATTTAGGGCAGGACGGCACTCTTATCCATCCTATTCCGGTTATTGTTTTCGATCATATTTTTGAGGAGCGGGCTGTTTAGTCGGCTCGTTATATTTTTTGATGATCTATCGGGCGTGCTTTTTGCGCCGGCATATCCGTTGCGGTTCGTGCAATGCGTTGGCTCGCGGTCATTTCCCGGGCCTTTTCAGCCTCCTCTGCAACAAATGTCCGACGCCAGGCACGGCATTTTGGAGGTGTCATGACGTTCCCCGCAGCCCAATCCGGCAAGCCTTGCGAAGATAGCCGCTCCCACTCGGAGGCGCCGCTTGAGGCGGCCGACGACCAGGCCCAACTGCCCTGCATCACCTCGCTTCTCGACTTCAAGCTGCGCCGCGCCCAGCTTCTGGTCTTCCATGATTTCGCCACCACCCTGGCAAAGCTGAAGCTGCGCCCGGCGGAGTTTTCCGTCCTTGCCATGATCGCCAAATATCCCGGGCAGAAACAGACCACCATTGCCGAGGGACTGGGCATCAAGAGGGCGAACTTCGTCTTCCTGATGGACAGCATCGAGGCTCGCGGGCTGGCAGAGCGGCGCAAGGGTCGCGCCGACCGCCGCTCGCACTCCCTGTATCTCACCGAGGAAGGAAAGCGCTACGTCGAACGCATGACGGCGCTTTGGCATGAACACGAGAATCGCATGATCGACCGCCTCGGCGGCAGGGAGAACCTGGAGCGGCTGACCGATCTTCTGGACCGGCTGCTAGGCACTCCGGCCGGAGGCAGAGGTCCGATGCTGACCGATCCACATTGACGTAAACGTAATCCCGTTGCTATTCCCTCTGCGTCTCCCGCATCGGCCTCCCTTGCGGCGGGCGCAGGCAAGCGGGCCCTGCTTTCGACCAAGCGCCGCGACGAGGAGTAGCTATGGGAATGGATGAGATCGCCGGCAAGATGCAGGAGCGTGTGGCCGGCTCGGACTTCGCCAGCTCTGTGAAGTTCGACTGCGGCGCCGACGGCGCCATCGTGGTCGACGGAAAGACCGTCTCCCTGAGCGGCGCTGGTGCCGACTGCATCATCACGCTCGCCAAGGAAGATCTCGAGGCCATGATCGCCGGCGATCTGGATCCGACATCGGCCTTTATGCAGGGCAAACTCAAGGTCGACGGCGACATGACGGTCGCCATGCAGCTCGGCCAGCTGCTCTGAGTAGCTGGAGCAATTCCAAGGCGCGCGCTAAGCCGCGCGCGCCAACGCCTCCGACCGGCCATTCCGCCTCGCGGCCTTCAGCACTCCATGCGCCCCGTCAAGCGTCCCGCTGACAAGCTCCAACGCCAGAAAGCGCTCCCGCTCATAGGGGCCAGGCATGGAAAGTTCGCCGGTCTTTTCCGCCGAGAAGCCGAAACGCGCATAGTACGGCGCGTCACCGACCAGCAGGATTGCCGCGTGGCCACGCTGTCTTGCTTCGGCAATCGCATGGCGCATCAAAGCCGTGCCGACGCCCTCGCCCTTCATCTGCGGGTCGACCGCCAGCGGCCCGAGAAGCAAGGCAGGCTCACCCGCCTCGCCGAGCCGCACATCCCACAACCGTACGGTTCCCACGAGAGAACCGCCCGGACCGCGCGCGACATAGGCAAGCCCCTCGGCCGGCTGACGCCCGCGCCGCAGCTTCTCCGACGATTTGCGCTTGCGCTTCGGGCCCATCGCCCGGTCGAGCAGCGCCTCGCGCGCCGGAACGTCAGCGGGAGATTCGGGGGCGATCGCAAAAGCACAGCCACCATCGATCTCCCCCACGAGGGGGGAGATCGACCGGCCGTCCATGACAGCGCTCTCCGAGGTACAAGAAAAGACGTTCATTTCGAAAATCCCGCACTCGCAGGTCTCACACGCGACCCAGGGGCCGATGCTCAGATCACGTAGGCACGCAGCGGCTCGAAGCCGTTGAAGGCCACCGAGGCGTAGGTCGTCGTGTAGGCGCCCGTGCCCTCGATCAGCACCTCGTCACCGATGGTGAGCGAGATGGGCAGCGGATACGGCGTCTTCTCGTAGAGCACGTCGGCCGAATCGCAGGTAGGGCCGGCGAGCACGCACGGCGCCGTCTCACCGCCGTCATGCTTGGTGACGAGCGGATAGCGGATCGCCTCGTCCATGGTCTCGGCCAGACCGCCGAACTTGCCGATGTCGAGATAGACCCAGCGTACGTCGTCGTCTTCCGACTTCTTCGAGACCAGAACCACCTCAGACTTGATGACGCCGGCATTGCCTACCATCCCGCGACCGGGCTCGATGATGGTCTCCGGCAGACGGTTGCCGAAGTGCTTCCTGAGCGCGGTGAAGATCGCCTGTCCATAGGCCTGTGCCGCCGGCACGTCGCGCAGGTAGCGCGTCGGAAAGCCGCCGCCCATGTTGACCATCTTCAGGACAATGCCTTCCTCGGCCAGCGTCTGGAAAACGAAGCGGGCGTCGTCCAACGCACGGTCCCAGGCGGAAAGATCCGTCTGCTGCGAGCCGACGTGGAAGGAGACACCGTAGGGATCGAGGCCCAGAACCTTGGCGCTGCGCAGCACGTCCACCGCCATCGCCGGCACACAGCCGAACTTGCGCGACAGCGGCCACTCCGCGCCCGCCCCGTCAGTCAGCACGCGGCAGAAGACGCGGGCGCCCGGCGCCGCGCGGGCAACCTTCTCCACCTCTTCCACGCAGTCGACGGCGAACAGCCGGACACCGAGCTCGAAAGCCCGCGCCACATCGCGCTCCTTCTTGATGGTGTTGCCGAAGGAGATGCGGTCGGGCGTCGCGCCTGCGTCAAGCGCCATCTCGATCTCCGCCACGGAAGCCGTGTCGAAGGACGAGCCGAGATTCGCCAGAAGCTTCAGGATCTCCGGCGCGGGATTGGCCTTCACGGCGTAAAAGATCTTCGAATCCGGCAGGGCCTTCTCGAAGGCGCGATAGTTGTCGTGCACGACGTCGAGGTCGACGACGAGGCAGGGGCCGTCGGGGCGTCGGGTGGCGAGAAAGTCGAGGATGCGCTGCGTGGCCATCGGGGTCTCTCCATAGGCGGCCGCAGCCGCCTTCGATCAAAGCTCAAGCTCTGCGGACTTTTAGGGCCCGCGGTGGACAAAGGATGCGATGAACGGACCGATGGACCGGAGGGTGGAAAATCACCGGAAACCACGGTTGCGCTCGACGCATGACGATGAGCTTCCGCCTCGCGGCGAATGCTCTGCTTTGTCTGCCTCAGCTTTGGTATGGGAGACCCCAACCGCACTGCCGGCAATGAAGGTGTGCCTCTTCAGTAACCCCGGTTTTTGGACAACCGGCAGACACCAGAAAGGCCCGCACCGTCGTTGCTTCAAGATGTCCTCGATTTCGTGGTTGGCCGCGAAACCGACTGGAGGGGTTAGTTCCAGGTACCTTACCGACTTCCTCGCCATTTCGAGGTTCGGCGGACACCCACAGGCACGTGCGACTTTGGGCACGCGCGATATAATCTTCCCGCCTGTCACAATCAATGAAAAATCTGCCTGAGCTTGAAAAAAATCCACCGAGCGTCGATTGTCGGGTCCGAAATGCCATAAGGAGCGAAAATGACGGCGACACGGGACCCGCTGAACGCGTTTCTGGACTATCCTGAAACCCCCGTGCCGTCGGCCCCGGACGGCCCCCTCATGGGCCTCACTCTCGCCGTGAAGGACATCTACGACGTGGCCGGCTATCCAACCGGCGGAGGCAACCCGCAGAAGGAGGCCGAAAGCGGCAACGCCGAGGCCACGGCCCCCGCCATCCATGCGCTGCTCGATGCCGGCGCCCGCTTCGCCGGCAAGACGCAAACGGACGAGCTCACCTACTCGATGATCGGCATGAACGCCCATTTCCCCCCGCCGGTGAACCCGCGGGCGCGCGAAAGGGTCACCGGCGGCTCGTCCTCCGGCTCGGTGGCGGCGGTGGCAGGCGGGCTTGCCGACATAGCCGTCGGCTCCGACACCAACGGCTCCATCCGCGCCCCCGCCTCCTTCTGCGGGCTCATAGGCCTGCGCACCACCCATGGCCGCATATCGATGGAAGGCGCCATGCCGCTCGCCCCTTCCTTCGACACCTTCGGCTGGTTCGCCCGCGACGCCGCCGCCTATACGGCGGTGGGCGAGGTGCTTCTGGGCGAGGATACCCACGGCAGGACGCTCCGCCGCCCGGTGCGCATCGCCGAACTGGAAGCGCTCCTGTTCGGCGAGGCCGAACGCACGGCATACGGCGCCATGCTCGGTCGTGTCCTCGACCACTTCGAGCGCGAACCGGGTTTCCTGGCGCTGCCCGGCGCACCGGACGAACTCTTCGAGCGTTTCAAGGAAATCCAGGCGTACGAGGCCTGGGAAGTACATGCACCGTTCCTCAGGAAGAAAGATCGCGACCTCGGCCCCGGCGTGAAGGAGCGCTTCGCCTATGCCCGCTCCATCAGCACGGCGACGGTGGAGACAGCGCGCCAGCGCCAGTGCGACTTCCAGGCCGATTTCGCTGCCCTCATGGACCCGGACATGGTGGTGGTCATGCCGACCCAGCCATCCGCGCCGCCCTTGAAGATCGCCACCCAGCCCGAGCTCGAGACTTACCGCGCAAAGGCCCTGACGCTGACGTCGATCGCCGGCCTACTCGGCTGGCCGCAGATCACGATCCCCCTCGACGAAGTGCACGGTGCGCCCTTCGGCATATCCCTGCTCGGCCCCGCCGGCAGCGACCGCCAGCTCATCCGCCTGGCCACAAGCATTCTTTCCTAGACAGGAACCTCATGGACACACTCACCCGCATGCGCGCCTTCATCGACGTGGTCGAGGCGGAGGGCTTCTCCGCCGCCGCCCGCAAGGTTGGCCGCTCCAAGGCACTCCTGTCGAAATACGTGCGCGAGCTGGAGGACGAGCTGGGCGCGCTGCTCTTGAACCGCACCACGCGGCAGTTCTCGCTGACCGAGACCGGCCACACCTACTACCAGCGGGCGGTCGAAATCGTGCGTGAGATCGACACCCTTTCGGAGGCCGTCCGCGAGACCTCCGGCGACATCAAGGGCCGTATCAAGCTGTCGGCCTCACGCACCTTTGCCGACGCGCCGATCGGCCGCGCGCTGATCGATTTCGCCACCGCCCATCCCGACATCGTGCTCGACATCCAGCTCGACGACCGCTTCGTCGACCTCGTTGAAGAAGGCTTCGACCTCGCCATCCGCATCACCAGGCTCGACGATTCCTCGCTGATCGCCCGTCGGCTGGCACCCTTCTCCCTGCCGCTGTGCGCGGCACCCGCGCTCATTGAAAAGGTGGGACGGCCGGAACACCCCCGCGACCTCCAGCACCTTCCCTGCATCGTCGACACCAATGGCCGCTTCCGCCACAACTGGCCGTTCCGCGAGGCCGACGGCACGGTGTTCACCGTTCCCGTGTCGGCGCGCATCGAGGTCAATAGCCCACTCGCCGTGCGTTCGGCCGCGGTGGCCGGGCTCGGCTTCGCCTTCCAGCCCGACTTCATCGCCGCGCCGGAGATCGCGGCGGGTCGGCTCGTCACCGTCCTCGACGGTCACATTACCGACGGCGCTGGCATCTACGCCGTCTATCCCCACCGCCGCTACCTGCCGGCCAAAGTGCGTGCCCTGGTCGATTTCCTGGCCCAGTGGCTGAAGGAAAATTGCAGTGCTGAAGATCGTTGGTGATGTCCCATTTTCGCCGGCTTCGTGATAGATAACGCACCTCTCTCACGATACCGACGGGGACAACAGCGCATGCACTCTTGGAAGAGAATGGCAACGGCGATGGGGGCGGTCGCCGTTCTGTCTGCCGCGAGCGCTCCGGCACTGGCGCACCCCCACGTCTTCGCCGAGGCCCGGCTGGACATCACCGTCTCCGAGGACAGCAAGGTAGAGGCGTTGCGCCATGTCTGGCGCTTCGACGATCTCTTCTCCAGCACCGTGCTCGTCGAGTTCGACCAGAATCAGGACCTTGAGCTCGACGCCGATGAACTGAAGGAGGTCGCCAACGTCGTCCACGAATCGCTCGCCGAGTTCGACTATTTCCAGATCGTCACCGCCGATGGCCGCGACGTGGCCATGCAGCCGCCGGAAAAGCTCATCGCTGACTTCACCGATCAGCAGCTCATCATCCTGTTCGAATCGCGGCCAAAGGAGCCTCTGGAGCTTGAAGGCAAGTTGGATTTCGGCGTCTACGACCCGACTTTCTACACCGCGATCGACTTCACCGAGGACAGCTACATGGCGGTGGAGAACCTGCCGCAAGGCTGCAGCCGCGAGGTGATCCGCCCCGACCCGGACGAGGCCATCGCCCAGAACCAGCAGACGCTGACGGATGCCTTCTTTAACGAGCCGGGCGGCAACAACCTCAGCAAGATCTTCGCGACCAAGCTCGAGATCCAGTGCAGCGCCAATGGATAAAATGAGTGAAGATTGCGCCCGTTCGCGCCCCCCTTGGTCCTGCCGGACATCTCCCCCACGAGGGGGGAGATCAGCCGTCGCGGCGACTTTCGCCGATCGCCAGGGTTGCAGAATAGGTGCCGGAGCAAACGGCCAGCGCAATCTCCCCCCATGTGGGGGAAATGTCCGGCAGGACCAAGGGGGGCGTGAAGGGGCGCCGCTCTTATCCGGCTTTAGCAGTTGGACAAAACTCGCGCTCATTGCAGCGGCGACGCTGCTCATCCTCGTCCCCGCCGCCCATGCCCAAAGCTCGCTGGGCATCGGCACGGCCGAACCGTCGATGGCCCCCAGCGGTCCCCTGGCCGGCCTCCTGCAATGGGTCAACGTCCAGCAGCAGGCCTTTTACCGGGCGCTCACCGGGGCATTGAAGGCGATGCGCGAGGACGGCTCGCAGATCTGGATGCTCGTCGGCCTCTCCTTCGCCTACGGTGTCTTCCACGCCGCCGGCCCCGGCCACGGCAAGGCCGTTATCTCCTCCTACATGGTTGCCAACGAGGTGGCGCTGAAGCGCGGCGTCGTGCTCTCCTTCGCCGCCGCCGTTCTGCAGGCGGTCACGGCGATCGTCTTGATGGCGGCGGTCTTCCTGGCGCTGCGCGGCACCGCCGTCTCCATGACCGACGCAACATGGTTCCTCGAAAGCGCCAGCTTCGCCCTCATCGCCGCCTTCGGCGCCTGGCTCCTGTGGCGCAAGCTGCGCCAGCTCACGCGCAAGGAGCCGTCGCAGCCCATGCACAGCCTGTCCGCCGCCCATGCCGGAGATGTCCATCATCACCACCATGAGGACGGGAACCACCACCATCATCACGAGGACCACGATCACCACCATGCGCCGGGCGAGGTCTGCCCCACCTGCGGCCACGCCCACGCGCCCGACCCCACCCAGCTTGCCGGCGACCGCCTCGATTGGAAGACAGGCTGGTCCGCAGTAGCGGCGGTGGGCCTGCGGCCCTGCTCCGGCGCCTTGATCGTCCTCACCTTCTCCTTCCTCAACGCGCTCTGGCTGGGCGGCGTCGTCTCCGTCTTCGCCATGGCGCTCGGCACGGCCATCACCGTCTCCATCCTGGCCACCCTCGCCGTGACGGCCAAGAACTGGGCCGTGGCCATTGCCGGCGGCGGCACCTGGAGCGCCCGCATCCACACGGGCATCGAGATCGCCGGCGCCGCCCTGGTGCTGTTGCTGGGCCTCACATTGTTGGCAGCGAGCCTGGCGTAGAGCGCCGGCACATCCCACCGCTGCTCCTTCCACCCCGCTCAAGCCAGCGGCAGAAAGGCTGATTTCCTCACTTCCCCTTCCGCCTCTGGCTGCGCGCCCGCAGCCAGAAAATCAGAAAGAACCCGGCCACAAACAGGATCGCCACCCCCACCGCAGCGACGGTCGAGATGTCGCCGACGGCGATCATCACGTGCGGCAGGAAGAATGCGGCAAGGCCGAAACCGACAAGGATGACGGCCGCGGCAATGATGGCTTCGCGGTTCTCCTTCATGACGCCGCACTGCCCGTTTCAGGCTCCACCGCTCTCACCCCGTCGTCTCCCTGATCGTCTCGAGCCGCCTCGCCTGGCGCCCGTCGCCGTCGAAATTATCCGGCGCCAGCCAGGCTTCCAGGGCCGCCCGGACGGTCGGCCACTCATGGTCCAGCATGGCATACCACGCCGTATCCCGATTTTCGCCCTTGACCACCATGTGCTGGCGGAAAATTCCCTCGAAGCGGAAGCCGAAGCGCAGTGCAGCGCGCTTCGAGCCTTCGTTTCGGTCGTTGCATTTCCACTCGAACCGGCGATAGCCGAGATCATCGAAGATGTGGCGGGCAAAGAGATAAAACGCCTCCGTCGCCAGCCGCGTCCGGGCGACCGTGGGCCCCCAATAGATATTGCCGATCTCCGCCACGCCGTTGGCCGCGTCGATGCGCATGAACGCCTGCCGCCCGCCGATCTCGCCCGTGGCAAGGTTAATGACGGCAAAGAACAGCGGATCATGGCTGGCCGCCGCCTTCTCCAGCCACGGCTGGAAGGCTTCACGTTTCTCCGGCGGATAATCGCCCAACCAGCGGAAGCGCTCCTCCGAATCGGGAACACTGGAGGCAGCAAACAGGCCGTCACCATGGACGGCGGGATCAAGCGGCTCCAGCCGCACATAACGGCCGGCGAGCGGTGCGCGGCCGGGGACCGGCCGCGATGTCCAATGGGAGAGGTTCTGCACGGGAATTGCCTCGATTGACGTTTCGATCATAAAATTTCACAAAAGCGCTTCCAGCGCGACAGAACCAGACGGAACTCCCGATATGCTCCAAACAGTGCCCGCCTTCGACCGCATCGGCGAGGAGAACGCCTTCGCCGTTCTCGCGCGGGCGACCGAACTCGCCCACCAGGGCCGAGACATCGTCAATCTCGGCATCGGCCAGCCTGATTTCCACACGCCGGAGCACATCGTTGAGGCAGCGGTGAAGGCCCTGCGCGACGGCTACCACGGCTACACGCCGGCCACGGGCATCCTCCCCGCCCGCGAGGCGGTGGTGCGCCGCACCCTGGCGACCACCGGCATAGAGGTCTCGCCCGACAATGTGATGATTCTGCCCGGCGGCAAGCCCACAATGTACGCCGCCATCGTCATGTTCGGCGAGCCGGGTGCGGAAATCCTCTATCCCGATCCGGGCTTCCCCATCTACCGCTCGATGATCGAGTTCACCGGCGCCACACCCGTGCCGGTGCCGATCCGCGAGGAGAACGGCTTCGCCTTCTCCGCCGAGGAGACCTTGTCGCTCATTACGCCGAAGACCCGCCTCCTCATCCTCAATTCGCCCGCCAACCCGACCGGCGGCGTGACCCCGCGCGAAGAGATCGCAAAGCTGGCGAAGGGGCTCGAGGCGCATCCACACGTCGCCATCCTCTCCGACGAGATCTACGACGTCATGACCTACGACGCCGAAGCCGCCACCTCGCTCCTCACCTTCCCGGAAATCCGCGACCGCCTCATCGTCCTCAACGGCTGGTCGAAGACGTGGGCGATGACCGGCTGGCGCCTTGGCTGGTCCATCTGGCCGGACGATCTTTACGACAAGGTGCGCAAGCTCGCCGTCAACTGCTGGTCCTGCGTCAACGCGCCGGCGCAATATGCCGGCATCGCCGCCATCGACGGTCCGCAGGACGACGTGGACAAGATGATGCGCGCCTTCGACGCGCGGCGGCAGATCGTCGTCGAGGGGCTGAACAGCCTCGAAGGCATCACCTGCCTGACGCCGAAGGGCGCCTTCTACGCCTTCCCCAACATCGGTGCGACGGGTTGGAAGGCCAAAGCGCTGGCCTCCGCCCTCCTGGAGGAAGCTGGCGTGGCGCTCATCGGCGGCCCCGATTTCGGCATTCTCGGCGAGGGCTACATCCGGCTTTCCTACGCCAACTCGGAAGAAAACATCCTGCGCGCCATCGAACGCATGAGGGAATTTCTGGCAAGGTGAGTAAGCGCTGTTATTCCAGCGGAAAGAAGACCCGTATCGCCAGCACGCTGACGATCCCGACGATGATATTCATCGGCACGCCGATCTTCAGGAAATCGGAAAAGCGGTAGTCGCCGGCGCCGTAGACCAGCGTGTTTGTCTGATAGCCGATGGGAGTTGCGAAGCTTGCGCTGGCGCCGAACATCACGGCCACCACAAATGGGCGTGGGTCTGCACCCATTTGTGTGGCTAGGCTGATGACGATCGGCGTAAGCAGCACCGCCACCGCATTGTTCGTGACGATCTCCGTCAGAATCGAGGTAAGCAGATAGACCGCAAACAGCGCTACCAAGGGTGACAGGTCCGAAAGCACGGGCGCAACAGCTGTTACGACGATTTCGACGGCGCCGGCCTGTTGCAGCCCCTCGCCGACGATCAGCATCGCAAAGATGAGGATGAGGATGGAAGCCTCGATGGACCCCCAGGCCTCGTCGGCATCGATGCACCGCAGAAGCAGGATTGCCGAAACCGCCAGCAGGGCGAGAATGCCTATATCGGCGACATTGTAAGCCGCCAGAAGCACCACGGCGAAAAGTGCGAGCACCGCGATCGGCGCCTTGCCGCGTCGGAAGGCTCGACCCGAGGAACGGGAAACGGAGACGAGATCGGCCTCCTCCGCCAGCGCGTCGAAGCCGGTGGCCGGCCCTTCGAGCAGCAGCTTGTCCGCCGGCCTCAGGCGCACGTTCTCAAGGTCCGGGCCGGGGATGTGACGGTGACGGCTAGCGCCGAGCACGCGCACGCCGAAACGCCGGCCAAGCGTCAGATCGGCGATGCGGCTGCCGGCGCTGGTCCGGTGCGGCACCACAACCGCCTCTACAACCACCGTCTCGGTGTCCACGTCGGGCCCGCGCCTGAGCCCGACGCGCAGCCCTTCTTGCTCATTCAGTGTCAGAAGCTCGGACGTGGAGGCCATGACGATGAGTGAATCGCCCTTCTTCAGCGCGCGTTCCTTGATGTCTGACCGGATCACCTCGTTACCGCTCCTGAGCCCGATGATACGCAGACCAGGGCGCTGGAAAGCCGCGATCTCGCCGATCAGGCGGCGCGTGAAGCGCCCCTCCACCCGCACGGTGACTTCGCTGAAGAATTCAGTCTCGTCTGTCGTCTTGTCACCCGCTGTACCACGATCCGGTAGCAGGAAGCGGCCGAGCAGCAGCATCGTCGCCGTGCCGGCCGCCGCGGCGGCGATGCCGATGGGCGTTATCTCGAAAATCGAGAAGGGCTCCAGCCCGTCGCGCCGTGCCACGCCGTCCACCAGAAGATTGGTGGACGTGCCGATGAGCGTGCAGGTCCCACCGAGGATCGAGGCATAGGAAAGCGGAATAAGGAGACGCGTCGGCGCGACGTTGAGTGCCGCCGCCAGCCTCGTGACGATCGGGATCAGGATCAGCACTACGGGCGTGTTGTTCATGAAGGCGGAGGCGACGAGCGTGGCGACAATGAAGGCGAGTGCAGCCGGCACCGGGCTCTTCTGCGCACGGGCAACGATTGCCTCCGACATCGCGCCGAGCACGCCGGTCCTCACGAGGGCTCCCGTCAGCACGAACATGGCGGCGATGGTGATGGGCGCCGGGTTGGAGAAGACGGACATCACCCGATCCATGGGCACGAAGCCGAACAGAATGAACCCCGCCGCCCCGCCCATCGCCGTCACCTCCGGCGGATAGAGCTCGAGTACGAAGGAGATGAAGAGTAGCGCCAGCAGTGCAAGCGCCACATAGGCCTCGTAACCGGAGAGGAGAGCGTCCATGCGGTCGTCCGCTTGCGTGTCTGGCGCTGGCAGTCAACAGGTGCCGTCTTGCGCCGCCTGCATCGTACCAGCCACAATGAACCTTGGACAGAACCGAAAGGTTCCGGCAGAAAGCAGCGAAGGTCGGGGTAGGTGTAACAACGGAAGGGGCGGCACCAGGAGCGCCGCCCCTGTTCGAACCGTGCTTGGGAGGAGGAAAGCCGATCCGAAGACTTCAGCTTGCGCCCCGAACGTTAAGAAATGGTTAACTAAATCTTAACGCCCGCCACCTCACCGCGACACGATCTCCGGCCCCATAAGACTATAGGGCAGCCAGGTGGAAAGCCCCGGCGTGTAGGTGACCAGGATCAGGAACAGGAACAGCACCGCCACGAAGGGAAGTGCCGCCCGCACCACCTGGATCAGGCTCATCCCGGTTATGCCGGACGTGACGAACAGGTTGAGCCCGATCGGCGGCGTGATCATGCCGATCTCCATGTTCACCACCATGATGATGCCCAGATGCACCGGATCCACGCCCAGCTCCATGGCGATGGGGAAGACCACCGGCGCGACGATCAGGAGCAACCCCGAGGGCTCCATGAACTGCCCGCCAAGCAGGAGGAGCAGGTTGATGGCGATGAGGAAGGTGAACCAGGTGAAGCCGGCATCCACCATCACGCTGGTGATCGCCTGCGGGATGCGTTCGGCCGTCAGCACGTGGGCGAACAGGAGCGCGTTGACGATGATGAACATCAGCATCACCGTGGTGCGCGAGGCGTCCACCATCACCTTGTGCGTGTCGTCGTTGAAGAACGCGCGGAAGAAGTTGCGGCCCATCAGCGCGAGGTTGCGCCGCCAGACGGGCAGGCTGGCGGCGATGAAGGTGGGGATGTTGCGCGGGTTGGATTCCTCGTCGCGCCACACCGTGTATGCCACCATGACGCAGAGCGAAAGCACAAGTCCCACCAGCGTCCGGCCGCGCAGGCTCACCCATTCCCAATCGGCCGTCAGAAAGAAGGTGAGGATCATCCACACGAAGAAGAAAGCGACGGCATAGACGGTCGCCGAGAAGCCGGTGCGCGCGCGCTTGTGATCGTCGTCCCTCACCCACGGAACACCCTTCATCGGCCCCATGTCGCGGTAGACGAAAAGCGCCACCGCAAAGGCGTAGACCGCAGCCACGGCGGCGGCTTCCGTCGGCGTGAAGACGCCGCCATAGATGCCGCCCAGGATGATGATGATGAGGAACAGCCCCCACCCCGCCTGCTTGCCGCCCTCGACGATCTCGTGGATGCCCTTCCACTTTTCCGCCGGCAGGTTCTTGACCCGGGCCATGATATAGATGGCGATCATCAGCATGAGCCCGGCCACCAGGCCCGGCACGACGCCGGCAAGGAACATGCGGCCCACGGAAACGTCCGTCGCCGCCGAATAGACCACCATGACGATCGACGGCGGGATGAGTATGCCCAGCGTGCCGGCATTGGCGACGATGCCGGCCGCGAAATCCTTCGTGTAGCCGACCTGCCGCATACCGGCGATGGCGATGGTGCCGATGGCGACCACCGTCGCCGGCGAGGAGCCGGAAAGCGCCGCAAACATCATGCAGGCAAGCACCGACGCCATCGCCAGCCCACCCCGGAAATGGCCGACCGAGGCGATAGCGAAGCGGATAATGCGCCGCGCCACGCCGCCGGTCGACATGAAGGCGGAGGCAAGAATGAAGAAGGGAATGGCAAGCAGCGTGTAGTTCTGCGAGGCAGTGAAAAGCTGCAGCGCCACCGACGAAACGGAATCGCTCGAGAAGAATGCGATGACGATCAGCGACGACAGCCCGAGCGACACCGCCACGGGTACACCGAGGAAAAGCAGCGTCAGGACGAGGATGAAGAGGATCAGCGGTTCCATCGCTCAGTCCCTCACCACGCCGCGGTTTTCGCTGACCAGTTCCTCGGCCTCGTGTCCGGCAATGATGAGGTCGCGCTCGCCAGTGGCAATGGCGACGACACCCTCCAGCGCCCGAAACGCGAGCAGCGCCAGCCCCACCGGCAGCATGAGATAGGCCACCCACCGCTGCACCCGCTCCTGCAAGCCGAACGTCTCCTGCATCCATAGGGGATAGCGCAGGTCGTCGAGCCCCGTGCCCCGATCGAACATGAAGGTCCAGTAGCCGATGGCGCCCGTCTGGCGCCAGTTGGTCGAAACGTCCGCCCCCACCAAGGCAAGCCAGCCCGCGTAAAGCAGGATGAAGGCATAGAGGAACGTGCAGACGGCACCGAAAATGGCGGCTGCCCGGAACAGCGGCTTCGGCATCAGCCGTACGAAGGCGTCGACGCCAAGATGGATGCCGCGCTTCACGCCGTAGCTCATGCCGAACAGGATCATCCAGGCAAAGAGGATGCGCGTGAACTCCAGCGCCCCGCCCCAGCCCCGGTTGAAGCCGTAGCGGGCAACCACCTGCGTAAAGGAAACGAAGGTGATGAGGGCAAGAAGAACGGAAAGGACGTTTTCCTCAAGACGCCCGACCGCGGCCGGATAACGCCTTTCAGTGAAGAACAGAACGCCCACCAGTACGACAAGCGCGAGCGAAGGCCATAGCAATGTCATCGGAGCCTCCCGAGCGGAAATCGCCGCGCTGTTCCCCAGGCTCATGCCTTATCGTTTTTTGCGCGGATGCTTGATGCGCACCCGCCGGAGCGGGTGCGCCGTTGACTTGATCAGGAACCGTTCGAAGCGGCGGCATTGATGAGGTCGGCGCCGATGTCGCCCTCGAACTGCTCCCAGACGGGTTTCATCGTCGACACCCATTCCTCGCGCTGCTCGGGGGTAAGCTCGCGGATTTCCCCGCCGGCGTCGAGGATGTTCTGGCGGCAGGCGGCTTCCTTGTCGGCGACGTCCGCGTTGGCCTCCTGCGTCACCGCGTCGGTGATCGACAGGAACTGGTCGCGCACTTCCGGCTCAAGGCCTTCGAGCCATTCCGTCGAAGTCACCAGCAGGTAGGCCAGAAGCTGGTGGTTGGTCTCGGTGATGCCGTCCTGCACTTCGAAGAATTTCTGGGTGTAGATGTTGCACCAGGAGTTTTCCTGGCCGTCCACGACACCGGTCTGCAGCGCGCCGTAGACCTCGTTGAAGGCCAGCTTCTGGGCCGACGCGCCCATCGCCTCGATCATGGCCACCGCCACGTCGGAGGTCTGCACGCGGAATTTCAGGCCGCTGGCGTCGTTCGGCTCGACGAGCGGCTTGCCCGCCGAGAACTGCTTGAGGCCCGACGACCAGTAGCCAAGGCCGGTGTAGCCCTCGTCCTCGGTCGCCTTGAGCAGTTCCTTGCCCGCGTCGGAAGTGGTGAAATCGTTCACCGCGTCGAGCGTGGGGAACAGGAAAGGCAGATCGAACAGCCGGTACTTGAGCGTGTAGGCCTCGAACTTGGCGAGCGAGGGCGCGGCAAGCTGCACATCGCCAAGAAGCAGCGCCTCCATCACCTTGTCGTCGTCGTAGAGCGTCGAGTTCGGGTAGACCTCCATGCAGGCCGTGCCGTTCATCTCCTCGTTCACGCGCTCGGCCAGCAATGTGGCGGCGTCACCCTTCGGGTGGCCCTTCGCGGCAACCACGTGGCTGAACTTGATGACCATCTCGCCATCGTCGCACTGGGCATAGGCGTTGGATGCCAGCGTCGTCAGCGCAAGAGCGGATAGCGCTCCGATAAGCATTTTCATGGCTCTACTCCTCCTCAATCGTCTTTTCGTCGTTGTTCCCTGAGCATGCAGCCAAGGAATACCCCATAGGTCGGAGAATGCATAGTTAAACGAGGCGCCTTTCACAAGCGCTACCATATTCCAGCGCGGCTCCACCCACAGCCCGATTGACCTACTCCACCGCTTCATCCGGCCGCATCAGGCGGGCCCGCTCCACCGAGACCGCCTTGACCAGCGCCACGACCCGCTGCCCGACGGCAAGGCCGAGCGCTTCGGCGGACTTTGCGGTAATGCGCGAAACGAGCCTCTTTTCGCCAAGTGCGAGGAGGATTTCAGCGGCAGAGCCCTTCACCGTCACGCGCTCGATGGTGCACGAAAGCTGATTGCGGATGGAAAGCCCCTCATGCGGCCTGGTTGCGATGGCGACATCCGAGGCCCGCACTCTGAGCCGCACGCGGGCGCCCATCGGCAGGCCGGGCGCCGACAGTTCCACCGTGGCGCCGCCGATATCCACCGTCGCCGTCTCGTAATGCGGGTCGACGCCCGTCACCCGCCCCTCCAGGAGCACGGCAGTCTCCCCGCCCTCTTCTCCGCCGAGGATTTCGGCAGGCGAGCCCACCGCGCGCACGCGCCCCGCCTCCACCGCCACCACCTTGTCGGCAAGCCGTGCCACCTCTTCCGTCTCATGGCTGACATAGAGCACGGGGATGCACGTCTCGTTGGCGACCGCCTCCAGATAGGGCAGGATTTCCGCCCTCCTCTGCCGGTCGAGCGAGGAAAGCGGCTCGTCCATCAGGAGGATGCGCGGATCGGCGAGAAGCGCGCGGCCGATGGCAACGCGCTGCCGCTCGCCGCCCGAAAGCGTGCCGGGCAGGCGGTCGAGATGGTCTTCGAGCCCCAGCAGCGCCACCACCTCTGGCAAGGGCCTTCCCACCGCCCGCCGGCCAGCCCAGCGTGCATAGGTAAGGTTCCGCCGCACCGAAAGATGCGGAAACAGCCGATCTTCCTGGAAGACGAAGCCGATGCCCCGTGCACGCACCGGCAGGTCTATGCCGGCCGCCGCGTCGAAGAGCACGCGCCCGTCCGACACGATGCGCCCCTCATCGGGCCGCGCCGTGCCGGCGATCATCTTCAGGATCGTGCTCTTGCCCGCCCCCGAGCGGCCGAACAGCGCGGTCACGCCCGGTGCGGCGGTAAAACGCGCCGAAACCGCGAAGCTGCCGGCCTTGCCGGCGATATCGACCTCAAGCCCGCCCATCGCCACCCCTCCGGATGAGCCGCCCCGCCCACTCCGACAAAAGCACCGCGCCGAGCGCCAACAGGATGGAGACGACGATGAGACGCAGCGCCGCGGCATCTCCGGTGGGGCTCTGCAGCAGGGAGTAGATCGCCAGCGAGAGCGTCTGCGTCTGGCCGGGAATGTTGGAGACGAAGGTGATGGTGGCGCCGAACTCGCCCAGCGCCTTGGCAAAGCCCAGGACGGCGCCGGCCAGCAGCCCCGGCAAAGCCAGCGGCAAAGTCACCGTCAGGAAGACGATGATGCGCCGAGCCCCCAGCGTCGCCGCCGCCTCCTCGAGCCCCCGATCCACCGCCTCCAGCGACAAGCGGATAGGCCGCACGAGCAGCGGAAAGGCCATGACGCCGGCGGCAAGCGCGGCCCCTGTCCAGCGGAAGGCGAAGGTGAGGCCGAAGACGGCCTCCATCAGCCGGCCGAGCGGACCTTGCGTGCCGAAGAGAAGAAGCAGCCCGTAACCGGTGGCGACAGGCGGCAGCACAAGCGGCAGGGTGACGATCGCCTGCAAAAGCCCCTTTCCCACGAAGCACCGGCGCGCCAGCAGCCACGCCACGGCAAAGGCCAGTGGAAGCGCGAACAAGGTGGCCGCCAGCGCCACCTTGGCCGACAACAGGATGATTGCCGCTTCCGTCTCCGTCATCGCCCACCCGTCCGGTTTTCAGGACCGTCCGCCCCCATCGTGGCCGGGCGCGCAAACCCCAAGTCGCGAAAGATGGCCTGCCCCGTATCGCCCGCCAGGAAATCGAGAAAGGCTTCTGCCCCCGGCTTCGCCTTCGCCGTCGCGGCGGCGGGATAGAGAATGGGCGGATGGCTCTCGGGCGGGAAGGTATAGCGGGGGGAAAGCCCAACCGCCTGCGCATCCGATACGTAGACGATCGCCGCCGCCGCCTCGCCGCGCCGGGCAAGCTCCAGCGCCACGCGCACGTTCTCGGCAAACACCGCCCTCTCCCGCACCGTCTCCCACAGGCCGAGATGCGACAGCGCGGCCCGCGCATAGCGCCCCGCCGGCACGTGGCTCGGATCGCCCATGGCAACGCGCCCATGAGCAAGAATATCAGCCACCCCGCCATCCGCCGCCGCGGACGAAACGATAACAAGCGCGTTCCCCGCCACCGTCTTTACACTCGCCTCCCGCACAAGCCCGCGCTCGGCGAGCCAGTCCATCCACTCGACATCGGCCGAGACATAGACATCCGCCGGCGCCCCCGCCTCGATCTGCCGCGCCAGCACGGAGCTCGCGGCAAGCGAAACGACAGCCTCCACACCGCTTTCCGCCGTAAAAGCGGGGACCACGCGGTCCATCGCGTCCTTCATGCTGGCGGCAGCAAAAATGGTAAGACGCTCCGAAGCCCCCACCGCATACGGAAGAAAGCCGGCAAGCGCCACAAGAACGGCGGCAACAATCTTGATCAAACACATCCTCCAGGGCCGGCGGC
The DNA here is from genome assembly GCF_025336525.1 of Chelativorans salis. Classification (GTDB taxonomy): domain Bacteria; phylum Pseudomonadota; class Alphaproteobacteria; order Rhizobiales; family Rhizobiaceae; genus Chelativorans; species Chelativorans salis. Next base: position 47,978 of record NZ_JAOCZP010000008.1, on the reverse strand, counting down.
GCGCTCTGCGCCCCACAAGCAGGACGTGATGGTGGACAGACCCGGCATCCGCGCCCCGGATGCCGCCATATCCTTCACACACAGGCAGCCAATCACCGCCGCCCACACCCTCTCGGCACCCCAAGCTTATGCCGCGCACCCCGCCATTTGGCAAGGAAGGGCGCGTGGGGAAGAGCTGCGCAGCCCTTCCGGCTGCGGATTTGGCTGCTGGATAAGTTGGTGCCGATACCCGTTCCGGAACGCGGAAAAGTCACGGCATGGTTCCTCGGGTCAAGCCCGGGGATGACGATGGTAGGAAGGGCGGCGTAAATCGCCGAGGTTTGCGATTAGCCGCAACCTCAACACAACTCGTCATCCTCGGGCTTGAGCCGAGGATCCATGCCTGAACAGCGATCACGGGCACCAACTGGACCAACGATGTGATCCAAAGCGGGGATAAATTTCGCCCCTCGTTCCCGCCAACCCATTGATCCCCCACAACCTGCAAACTTTTCTCGCAGGAAAATCCGCCCCCCTGCCCAAGCCGCCCCTATCATAGCCCCATCGCCCTCGCGGGAACCGGGTCCGGACCGGGGATCAGGGAGGGCGGCGGAAACCTCCCCCTTCGGGCTCGGTGCCCGGAGGCCTGAGGGCCCGCGACAGGCCGGCGGTGCCGGGAGCGCTGGGTGACAGCCTGCGTTGCCGGCATTGCGGAGAAGCCGCCAAGCTTCCCGTCCGGCCCGGCAAAGCCCCAATCGGGTGCAGCCGGGAAGGGCGGGGGCCGGGTGACCGGCCGACCGTCGGGACAGACTCCGGCGGGGCGCGTTGGACGCGCCTTAAAAAACAAATTGAGTGGCTCGGACAACGCGCCCCGCTTCCCACGTTCTTTGACATAGCCCGGCTTCGGCAGAAGCGCGGTAACGGATAAGCACGTCCTCGCCAGGGAAGGCGCGACATATCCGACACCCTTCCCTCCTAGACTAAGCTCGTCGAAGGGTGGGGAAGCGTGGCGCATCACGACCGTTAGCCGGCGTAGTCGCGCTCATCGGCGATCACCTTGCCATCGTTGGGAAGCGAGCCCGGAGGGGCGACTTCGATGGTGCCGCCGAGCTTGGTGATCTCGCGCAGGGAAGCGGCCACGGCCTCGGTGTCGACCGATGCCCCGCCGGCCGGTTCCACGTGCAAGGCCATGACGTCAGCCGAGCCCTTTCGTGTCACCACCAGGCGCGCCCGCGAAAGCTCGCGGTGGCGCTTCATCAGCTCGGCCACCTGCTCGGGGTCGACGAACATGCCCTTGACCTTGGTGCGCTGGTCGGCGCGGCCCATCCAGCCCGCAATCCGCATGTTGGTGCGCCCGCAAGGGCTCACCCCCGGCAGAACGGCGGAGAGGTCGCCGGTGCCGAGCCGCACCAGCGGATAGGCAGGGTTGAAGTTTGTGACGACCACTTCGCCCACTTCGCCGTCCTCCACCGGCTCACCGCTGCCGGGACGGACGATCTCGACGATCAGGTTCTCGTTCACCACCATGCCGGGCAGCGGGTTGCCTTCTGTACCCGCCGTCTCGTAGGCGATGACGCCGAACTCCGCCGTGGCGTAGCATTGGAAGACGCGGACGCCGCGCTCCGCATATTCCGCCCGCAGCGAGGGGAAGAGCGCGCCGCCGGAGACGAGGCCGAGGCGGAAGGAGGAAAGGTCCTTGTCCGCGTCCGCCGCCCGGTCGAGCATGACCTTCAGGAAATCCGGCGTGCCGCAATAAACCTGGGGCCTCAGCGCGCTCGCCGCCTCCACTTGGCCGTCCGTATTACCGGTGCCGGCGGGAAAGACGGTGCAGCCGAAGGCTCGCGCGCCCTCGTCGAGCACGAAGCCGCCCGGCGTCATGTGATAGGCGAAGGCGTTGTGGACGATGTCGCCGGGATGCACGCCGGCGGCGAAGAAGGCGCGCGCGGCCTGCCACGGGTCGGCGCCCGGCGCCTGCGGCTCCCAGATGGGACCGGGAGACATGAAGACGCGCGTGCCCTTCAACGCCTCCGCTACGGCAAAGCCGCCGAAGGGCGGCTCCTCGCGCTGGCGCTTCAGGAGTTCCGCCTTGCGCAGGACCGGCAGCCGTGCAAGGTCGCGGCGCGAGCGGACATCTTCCGGCGCGATCCCGCCGAGCCAGCGGCCAAGCCCCGGCGCCTTTTCCATGGCGGCTGCCAGGAACGCCGGCAGCCGGGCGAAGAGATCCGCCTCGCGCTGTTGTGGATCGCGGGTCTCGAGGCTGTCGAAATGCGCGCCCATGAACTCCTCCCTTTGCGCCCCTTATCGCAGGAGCCTGATCCAGCGTGCAAGGTTGATGAGCGAAATCAATGCGCCGGCGAGATAGGTGAAGGCGGCGGCGCGCAGGACGGAGCGCACGGCCGGCATATCGGCGGCCGCGACATACTGCCCGTCATCGAGGATCGGCAGCGCCTTGGCGAAGCTGGCGTCGAACTCGACCGGCAGGGTTACGAGATTGACGATGACGCGGAACGACAGGAGCCCGATGCCGACCGCAATCAACGCCAACATGGCAACCGGCGTGCGCGCCAGGATCGCCAGCACGGGCGCGGCGACGAAGAAGATGCCGGCCAGCCGGTCCGTGGCTTGCGCCACGCGCGCCAGCGTCTGCCGCATCGCCAGCAGTCTCTCGCCGCGCGCATCCTGGATTGCGTGCGAGACCTCGTGCGCGGCGATCGCCACCGCCGCCAGCGAGCGCCCCGAATGGTGCTGCGGCAGAAGGCGGACGGCCTTGCCTTGAGGATCATAGTGGTCGCCGGTGTCGGTGGTCGCGACAGTCACATGCGCCAGGCCGAAACGGTCGAGTAGATGGCGGGCCAGCTCGCCGCCGGTGCCGGGCAGATCCGGCCGGTCGGCGGCGTGGCGGGAAAGCGTGTGACGCACCCAGAGCTGCGGCAGAACGACGATGGCGAGGACGGCAAGAGCTACAATGCCTATCATCCGGCCACCTCCGCCGCAGCGGCCTCACGGAAGAAGTCAGCTCGCCCGGGTCAGAACGAAATTCTGTCCTGCCGAGCTTGTGCAATTCATCTGGTTGAAACGACCGCCGGAGGCTGCACCCACCTTCAGGCAGTTGACCGTCTGCGGCTCGCGGACGCGCGATTGCACGGAGATGCTCACCATCCCTCCCGGTTGCTCCTGATAGCTCCCGGTGGCAAGCACTTCGCCGGTGTCGGCCGCGCGGGTCTCGAAGGCGCCCCCTCTAAAGCTGGACATGATCCCTTCCGCGCCGATCCAATTTCCCTCTACGCCGCTCTGCTGCACCGGCACAGGCCCTCCTCTGGGAGCGACCATCGCACAACCGGAAACGGCCAGCATGGAAGCGAGAGCCGCGCAGGAAACAGATTTTCGAAATGTGACCATGACGGCCTCCCATATGTGGAAAGTGGCTTTTTCGCCGGTCTTTCAGTGAAAAGGCAAGCAAAAGTCGTCCGTGCAGTGCGCTAACGCACCAAGATGTTGCGGAATTGCCATGGGTCCTCCTTGTCGATGTCCTCGGGGAAAAGGCCCGGCCGTTGATCGATCGGCGTCCAATCAGTGTAATAGCCTTTCACCGGCCCGAGATACGGAAGCTGGATTTCGAGGCAGCGGCGGTAGTCCATCTCATCGGTCTCGACAATGCCGGCTTCCGGATTCTCCAGCGCCCAGACCATGCCCGCAAGCACGGCGGAGGTGACCTGGAGGCCGGTGGCATTCTGGTAGGGGGCGAGTTCGCGCGTCTCCTCCAGGGAAAGCTGTGAGCCATACCAGTAGGCGTTCTTCTCATGGCCGTAGATGAGCACACCCAGCTCGTCTATGCCGTCCACCAGCTCGTTCTCATCCAGCACGTGATGGACCGGCTGCGGCTTGCCGGCGGCGCCGAACATCTCGTGCAGAGACAGCACCGCGTCGTTGCAGGGATGGTAGGCGTAGTGGCAGGTGGGGCGGTAGGTGACCTCGCCGTTACCGCCGCGCAGAGTGAAGTAATCGGCGATCGAGACGGACTCGTTGTGGGTGACGAGGAAGCCATATTGGGCACCTGGCGTCGGGCACCAGGTGCGCACTCGGGTGTTGGCGCCCGGCTGCTCCAGGAAGATCGCCGCCTTAGAACCCTCCTTCTGCTCGCGCGCGTTCTCGGGCTTCCACTTCTCGTGCGTGCCCCAGCCGAGTTCAGCCGGCTGCATGCCTTCCGAGATGAAGCCCTCGACGGACCAGGTGTTCCAGAACACATCCATGGGCTTGGGCTTCTTGGTACGCTGGGTGTCGCGCTCGGCGATGTGTATACCCTTCACGCCAAGCCTCTGCATGAACTTGGCCCAGCCTTCACGATCGTCCGGCCCCGGCTCCTCGAAGGCGAGCTTCATATCCTGGGCCAGGTTGACAAGCCCCTGCTTGACGAACCACGAGACCATGCCCGGATTGGCGCCGCAGCAGGAGACGGCGGTAGTGCCGCCGGGATTCCTCAGCTTTTCCTGGCGGACGGTCTCGCGCAGGGCATAGTTGGTGCGCGAGGCGTTGTCGGCAGTGGTATCGAAGTAGAAACCCAGCCACGGCTCCACCACGGTGTCGATATAAAGCACGCCGAGCTCGCGGCAGAGCTTCATGAGGTCGAGCGAAGAGGTGTCGACGGAAAGGTTGACGCAGAAGCCTTGGCCCTCGCCCTCCGTCAAAAGCGGGGTGAGCAGGTCCTTGTAGTTCTCCTTGGTCACGGCGGCCTGCACGAACCCGATCCCCCGCTCGTCGAGCACCTTCCGGTCGGTGTCGACCGGATCGATAACCACCATGCGCGACTTGTCGAAGTTGAAATGGCGCTCGATGAGGGGCAGTGTTCCACGGCCGATCGAGCCAAAACCGATCATGACGACAGGGCCGGTGATCTCGCCGTGAATGGGCCAGTCTTTGTTAGCCATTTCAGGGGGTTCTCCTCGTTGGACGTGCGTGAAGGCGTAACGGTCAAAACACAGAACGGCGTCACAATAAAGGGAGAAAGCGCCAGCGGCTCAGGTGGAGGCCGGCACCTCCCCCGTTGCGAAACCGGCTTTCAGAAGGCATTCCTCGTACTCCTCACGGGCGGTGGAATCGAAAACCACGCCGCCGCCCACGTTGAAGACTGCCTCGCCACCCGGATAAAGCGAGATCGTGCGGATGGCGACGTTGAAGCGCATGCGCCCGTCGGGCGCTGCCCAGCCGACGGCACCGCAATAGACGTCGCGCGGCGCGGTTTCCAGTTCCCGCAGTATCTTCATGGCGCTGATCTTCGGCGCCCCGGTGACGGAGCCGCACGGAAAGAGGGCGGAAAGGATGTCGGCGAAGGTCACGCCTCGGCTGAGCTTGGCGCGCACGCGGCTGATCATCTGGTGCACGGTCGGGTAGGTCTCGACGTGGAAGAGCTCCGGCACGTCCAGCGTGCCAACCTCCGAGATACGCGAGATGTCATTGCGCAGCAGGTCGACGATCATGCGGTTTTCCGCCTGGTTCTTTGGGTCGTTGCGCAGCGTTTCCTTGAGGGTGGCGTCCTCCTCGACCGTCTTGCCGCGCGCCATCGTGCCCTTCATGGGCAAGGTTTCGATCCAGCCATCCGCCGAGACTTCGAAGAAGAGCTCCGGCGAACGCGAAAGCACCGCCGGCCCGCCGAGATCGACAAATGCGGCGTAGCGAACGGGCTGACGCGCCGTCAGTGTGTCGAAGAGCGCCAGCGGATCCCCCTGCCAGCGCGCGGTTACGGGAAAGGTGAGATTGCCCTGGTAGCAATCGCCGCGGCGCAAATGGTTATGGAGGCGGGTAAAGCGGGACTCGTAGTCGGAAAAGCTCCAGGTGGCACGCGGGGCGAAGAGGCCAGGGTGCGTGTCCGTGGAGGACTGCGGCGACTCGATGTTCGCCGGCGCGTCGAAGACGCCGAGGCACAACAGAGGCGCGCGGCGCTCTTCCGGTAGGTAGGATGTCAGCGCGGGCTCCAGAACGTAGCCCGCTTCGTAGGAGATGTAGCCGGCAAGCCACTTGCCCGCGCCGCGCGCCGCTTCCGCACGCTCGAGCGCGGGGAGGAGTTCCGCAGGCTTGCTGACAAGCAGGATTTCTTCCGGCACGGCAAAGCTCAGCGCCTCGCCTTGCAGGTCGTTGCGAAAGAGCGCGACTTGGCGGCGTGGGTCCGGCATACCGGGAAGATATCACCCCTCGTCCAGCTCTTGCAGCTCGTCAATCAGCCCTTCGATGACCGCAAGCCCTTTGCCCCAGAAAGCGGGATCGGAGGCGTCGAGGCCGAAGGGGGCCAGAAGCTCCGAATGATGCTTCGTGCCGCCGGCCTTCAGCAGCTCGAAATACTTCTCCTGGAAGCCCTTCTCCGCTTGGCTGTAGACGGCGAAGAGAGAGTTCACCAGGCAGTCGCCAAAGGCATAGGCATAGACGTAGAAGGGCGAGTGAATGAAGTGCGGGATATAGGCCCAGAAGGTCTCATATCCCTCGCGCAGCTTCACCGCCGGCCCCAGGCTTTCCGCCTGCACTTCCAGCCACAGTTCGCCGAGCCGATCCGACGTCAGCTCACCCTTGCGGCGCTCGGTGTGTACCTTGCGCTCGAATTCGTAGAAGGCGATCTGGCGCACCACGGTGTTGATCATGTCCTCCACCTTCTGCGCCAGCATGGCCTTGCGCTCGCGCCGATCGGTGGTGCGGTCGATGAGCGAGCGGAAGGTCAGCATTTCGCCAAAGACGGAGGCCGTCTCGGCCAAAGTCAGCGGCGTCGCCGACATGAGCGCCCCCTGTTCGCCGGCCAGCACTTGGTGCACACCATGACCGAGCTCGTGGGCGAGCGTCATGACGTCGCGCGGCTTGCCCATGTAGTTTAAGAGCACATAGGGGTGCACGGAGGGCACGGTGGGGTGGGCGAAAGCGCCAGGCGCCTTGCCGGGCCGCACCGGCGCGTCGATCCAGTTGCGTTCGAAGAAGCGGCCGGCGATCTCCGCCATCTCCGGAGCGAAGGAACGATACGCAGAGAGCACCGTTTCCCTGGCCTCGTCCCAGCCGATAACGGTTTGCGGTGCCTCAGGCAGCGGGGCATTGCGGTCCCAGTGGTTGAGTGCATCCATGCCGAGCCACTTGGCCTTCATCGCGTAATAGCGGTGCGAGAGACGCGGGAAGGCCTCGTGCACGGCGGCGGCGAGCGCGTCCACCACCTCGCGCTCCACCCGGTTGGCGAGATGACGCGAGTCTGCGACGTCAGCGAAGCTGCGCCAGCGGTCGGAGATTTCCTTGTCCTTGGCAAGCGTGTTGGTGACGAGCGTGAAGAGGCGTATGTGCTCGCCAAGCGTCGCCGAGAGCGCCTCGGACGCCTTGCGCCGCTTCTCGCCGTCGGCGTCCTGCAAAAGGTTCAGCGTCGGCTCGAGCGTCAATTCCTCGCCGTCGACGGTAAAGCGCAGGCTCGTCATGGTCTCGTCGAAGAGGCGGTTCCAGGCACCGCGCCCGACCATCGAGCTTTCATGGAAAAGCTGCTCGATGCGGTCTTCGAGTTGGTGCGGCTTGTCCTTGCGGATGTCCAGCACCCACGGGTGGTAGTGGCTGAAAAGCGCGTCCTGCTCGAGCGCGGTGTCGATCAGTGCGTCGTCGATCTTGTTCAGTTCGAGCGTGAAGAAGAGCAGGTGTGTGCTGGCGTCGGTAAGTTTCTCCTGGACGTCGCCATAGAATTTCGCACGCTTCGGATCCGACGTGTCCGAGGCATAGACGAGGCCGGCATAGGAGCCGATGCGACCGAAAAGCTCGTCGAGCCCTTCATAGGCGCGCACTGCCTCACCCAGTCGTCCTTCGCTTCCCTTCGCCGCCTCGTCCGCCAGACGGCCCTTCCACGCCTCCTCGAAGGCACGTGCCTCCCGCTCGGCGCGTGCCATGTCGTCCTTTACCTCGCGGCTGTCCATCGCTGGGTAGAGATCGGCAAGGTTCCACTCGGGCAGGCTGCCGAGATCGGCTGTCTTGCGGGCGCCTGCCATCGCGGGTTCCGCCGCGCGGGCGATGGTGCCGGACCGATCTGGAGATAGAACCATGAGGGGTACTCCTGTCTGCGGGCTCAAAGCCCGTTGTAACTGCGGAACGAACCCATAGTGTCCTGAAAACAATCTGCGTTCTCGATATCAAGGATTCATTCACCGGGTTTCTTGAAGGCCTGTTTAGAAGCCTGTGCCATATTGTTCCAGTCTTCCAACGAGCGTATGTGCGCGATTCCTTCGAAGCTGTTGCATTCATGCCCGACACGATCTTGATAGTTGACGACGACCCGGTGCAGCGCCGCCTTCTCGACGCGATGGTCCGGAAGCTGGGATATGCGCCGGTGCTTGCTGAGGGCGGCGAAGAGGCGCTCGAAGCCGTGAACGGCGCGCGCCCGGCGGAGCCGCGTGCCGTCGTCATGGACTTAATGATGCCTGGGATGGATGGCATCGATGTGATGCGGCGTATGCGCCAGGCAGGCGTCGACGTGCCCGTCATCGTGCAGACAGCCAAAGGCGGCGTTGAGACGGCGGTGGCAGCCATGCGGGCCGGTGCCTTCGATTTCGTCGTGAAGCCGGTCTCACCGGAGCGGCTCGGCAAGGCGATCCACAATGCACTGAAGGTGGAGGCGCTGGAAGGCACGGTGCGGCGCAAACGCCGCAGGGAAAAGGGCTTTTCCTTCAGCGATATCGTTACCGGCAGCCCAACCATGGAGCGCGTCACCCGGCTTGCTCGCAAGGCGGCCGCCTCGGACATCCCCATCCTTATCGAAGGCGAATCGGGAGTGGGCAAAGAGCTGATCGCCCGCGCCATCCGCGGTGAGAGTGCGCGGCGGACGAAGCCATTTGTCACCGTCAACTGCGGGGCCATTCCCGAGAATCTCGTGGAAAGCATCTTGTTCGGCCACGAGAAAGGCTCCTTCACCGGCGCCACGGAGAAGCACACGGGCAAGTTCATCGAAGCAAACACCGGCACGCTCTTCCTCGACGAGATCGGCGACCTGCCGGCCGACGTCCAGGTCAAGCTCCTGCGTGCGGTGCAGGAGGGCGAGGTGGACCCGGTGGGCGCGCGCGGCACGGTGAAGGTTGATATCAGGCTGATTTCGGCCAGCAACCAGAATTTGCTCGAACGCGTGAAGGAGGGGCGTTTTCGGGAGGATTTGTTCTACCGGCTCAACGTGTTCCCGATCATGATGCCGCCGTTGCGTGAGCGCAAGGAGGATATCCCGCTCCTGGTACAGCATTTCATCGCCCGCTTTGCCGATGCGGTTCCCGGAGCACATGTCTCCGGCATCACCGCCGAGGCGCTCGACATGCTGTCGGCCTATGATTGGCCGGGCAATATCCGGCAATTGGAGAATGCCGTCTTCCGCGGGCTGGTGCTGAGCGAGGGAGAGATGCTGACGGTGGCCGAGTTCCCGCAGATCCGTGCGCAGGTAGATGGCATCGACGAGGCGTTGCTCGCTCCGCCGGAACAGGAAGCGGCACACGAGAGTGCCGCCGGGGGCGGTGGGGAAGCACCGCTGCTGCGCCAACCGCCTCACCCTGCGCTCCTGCGCGTTTTCGGCGAGGACGGCCATATACGGACGCTCGAAGCGACCGAGCGGGAAATGATTCGTCTTGCCATCGAGCATTATGACGGGCAGATGAGCGAGGTTGCCCGCCGGCTCGGCATCGGCCGCTCCACGCTTTACCGCAAGCTCAAGGAAATGGGCATCGACCCGGCCGAGGAGCGCGGCAGGTCGGACTGAGGCCCATCGGCCAGCGGCTTCAGCGTTCGTTCACCAAGCCCGGTCCAAATGCTGCTGCGCCACGTTGTTGCCACGCTCCTAGCGCATTGCCGTTTCAATAAGTCTCGGTTAACCATTGTCATGGAGACTGCGCGTACGTTCGGGGGCGCTGTTCGGCTCTCGTTTCGGGGACAATTGCTGCCGAAGGCCAAGGTTTGAAAAACGACGACGTTTCGCATCGCCGATTGCGCAAGGGAGGGTTCGGGCCGGTGAAGGTTCTGGCCGGGCTGATGCTTGCCGTGACCGTCCTGCTTACTGCCGTCCCGGCGGCCACCGCCGAGACACGCACACTGAGGCTCTATTTCCTGCATACGAAAGAGCGGGCCGAGATCGCCTACAAGCGCAACGGCCGCTATCTGCAGAGCGGCCTCAACCAGGTCAACCACATCCTGCGTGACTGGCGCCGCAACGAGCCCACCAAGATGGACCCGCGCCTGCTCGACCTTTTGTGGGAGGTCTACCGCGCCTCGGGCTCGCGCGACTATATCCATGTCGTCTCCGCCTACCGCTCGCCGGCGACGAACGCCATGCTGCGCAAACGCTCCAGCGGCGTTGCCGAGAAGAGCCAGCATATGCTGGGCAAGGCGATCGACTTCTATCTGCCGGACGTGAAGCTTTCCACGCTGCGCAATCTCGGCCTGAAGATGGAGGTTGGCGGTGTGGGCTACTATCCGCGTTCGGGCTCGCCTTTCGTCCACCTTGACGTGGGCAATGTGCGCCATTGGCCGCGCATGAGCCGCCAGGAGCTGGCTTCGGTCTTCCCTGACGGTAAGACGGTGCACGTGCCTTCGGACGGCAAGGCTATGCCCGGCTACCAGCAGGCGCTTGCCGCCTATGAAGCGCGTCAGCGCAACGGCGGCTCCATCCAGGTGGCCAACGACAGCGGCGGCCGCAACCGCGGGCGCGGACTTCTGGCCGCGCTCTTCGGCAGGGGCGGCGGTGCCGACGAGGAAGAGGACAACGCCGACACGCAAGTCGCCGCCGCGCCGCGCCCGGCGCAGGCCGTGCAGCAGGCGCAGCCGCAGGTGGCTCAGCAGCCGCAGGCTCAGCCGGAGCCCGGGACGCCAGCCACTATCCTCGCAGCACTTCCGGAGCGCTCGCTCCCCGTGCCGCGTATCGCGCCGCGTCCGAGCGCCGATGTCGGAACTCCGCAGCAGGCCGAGACGCCGGCACCCGAGGAGACGCCCGCTACCGCCGAGGAGGCGGCACCTCAGGAGGAGGCCACGCAGGTGGCGCTCAACGTGCCGCGGCCAACCCGGCGGCCAGACTACACGCCCGCGACAAAAACGGCGGAGAGTGAAAGCGAAGGGACGATGCAGATGGCATCTGCCTTCGTCACGCCCACGCGCCGGCCGGAGCCGCCGCGTTCTTCGGATGCGATCGCCGAGATCCTGGCCGCGCAGAAGGATGATGCGCCCAAGAGGGATGTCGAGGAGGTGCTGGCGGCTGCCGTGCCGGTACCGGCCGCCACGACAGGCCTTACGAGGCCGGAATATACCCTCGCCGCTCTGCCGAAAGAACCGCAACTCACCGAGCAAGAGCGCCAAGCGAGGCTGGCCGCCGTACACTCGGAACCGGCGGTCGAGCCGGAGCGGAGCGATGCGTCGCCACGCGTGGCACTTTTGAAGGCGAACGGCGGCGTGTCGCCGGAAGCGCTCCTTTCGGGCGGCGTAAAGACGACGCCCAAAGGCCCGAAGCCAACCGCCGTGGACACGCGTGACGTGCCAAAGCCGATGGTGCTGCCTGCCACGGTGGCAACGGCGCAGCACATGCTCAGCCGGGAATCGGTGCTCGACAGGGCGCCGCATGCCGACGTGCCTGCCTTCAGCGCCGAGATCGCCGCCGCGCCCAAGACCGTCTATACGGGCGGCTTCGAGCGAGGCGTCGAAGTGGCGGATGTCCGCAGCTTCAGCGGCAGGGCCATCACCTTCTTGTCTGTGGCGAAGTTCGAGTAGGGAACGTCCCCTGCGCGTCCAAATGGACGCGCGGCAGACTATCGGCGGGCAAGCTTCGCCGCTTCGCGCGCCAGTTCTTCCACCGCCTGCCAGTTGCCGGCCGCAAGCTCGGCGTCGGGCGCGACCCATGAGCCGCCGATGCACACCACGTTGGGCAACGACAGATAATCGGCCGCGTTCTTCGGCGAGATGCCTCCGGTGGGGCAGAAGCGCACGCTTGGGAGCGGTGAGGCGAGCGACTTCAGGAAAGCCGCGCCGCCCGCCTGCTCGGCGGGAAAGAACTTCAGGATCTCATAGCCCTCGTCGCGCATGGCCATGACCTCGCTTGGCGTGACCGCGCCGGGGAGGAAGGGCACCTCCGACCGGGTGGCCGCGTCCAGGAGCTCCTGTGTCGTTCCGGGTGAAACGATGAATTGCGCCCCGGCTACCGCCGCGCCGGCGAAATCCTTCCCCGTCAGAATGGTGCCGGCGCCAACGATGGCTTCCGGCACCTCGTCGACCACCAGGCGGATGGCATCCAGCGCATCGGGCGTGCGCAGCGTGATCTCGACCGCCGGCAGCCCGCCCTTGGCGAGCGCGCGGGTCAGCGGAACGGCATCGGCTATACGGTCGATCCTGAGCACCGGGATGACCGGCTGCCCGGACAGGATCTCCAGAAGCTTTTCCGTCTTCCTCTTCTTCATCACCGGCTCCAGCGTGGGTTTCGGTGCATCTCATAGACCGATTCAATGCGAATTCAAATGCCGCGGGCGGTTCAGGCTTTGACGATACGCCGCCATAGCTCGGCAATGCCGTCCCGCAGTGTCCGGTCCATGCCGGCCAACGGCAATGCCTTTTCCATCGCCTCCATGGTCGCCGGGCCGGCAATGCCGTCAGCCATCAGCCCCTGGCGGCGCTGGAACAGCGCAACCGCCGCCTCGGTACGGGGACCGAAAATGCCGTCGCTCGCCACCGGATGGCCGAGCGCGCGAAGCAGGTTCTGCAGGTGCCGCACCGCCGTGCCGTGGTCGCCCTTGCGCAGAAGGCCGGGCGTACCGGGCGCCACCGCCAGCCGACGCGCATGGCGGCGATAGGCGAGGGAGAGCTTTATGTGGTAGCTGTGCCCAGCGAAGGCGGGGCCGTTATAGCCACGGGCGAAGGCGGCCCAGTCGCGATTCCTGAGCGGCTCCATCAGCCCGGCCTTGTCGATATAGCGCAGCATGAGATCGAGCTCGCCTTCCGGTCCGCTGCGCGCTTTGTCCACCAACGCATCCACGTTCTTGTAGCCGAGCCAAGCCCAGTGGGCGCCCATCACCTGCCCCATGCCCCAGGAGGTGGATTCGTAGGCCCCGCGGCGGTCGATCTCGATCGCGCGCTCGAGCATCCGCCAGCGCGCAGCCTGCCCTGGCGGGTTGTGCACGGCGCCGGCGGTGGGTGCCGCAAGACCCTCGCGACGGGCCAGCTCCCGATCTGGCGGCGAAAGGCGGCGGTCGAAATAATGGCCTTCGAAGCGGATCAACGGCTCGCGCCTGCCGTTGACGACAGCATGCGTCCTGCCGCCGGTCTCCACCTCGACCAAGGCGAGAAGGAGCGCGGGGTCCAGGTCGGCGCGGCGGGCGGTGTCGATGATGCGTTCTATCGTATCGGCGGAAAACATGAAGGGACCTCCGTTTCTGTCTTGGTCCTATTTTCCGCCGCTGCGCACCCGCGGGGACAAACGCGGGTGTGTTTTGCTTCCGGAATTTTCCGCGCATCTTTCAACCATTTGTTATTGCTTGCAAATCTGGATGGTGCGGTAACTTGGTTTGGCCTATTTTATCCCCCGCCCGCCGACCGTGAGGATGGGCGTCATCGTCGTCACGCCCGGTTTTCACCGTCTGACCGTTGAACCCTCCGACCTCCCTTGGCCGAAAGGGCCGCACTTCCAAGCGCGCTTCATCCCGGCCGAGAAAGCGAGGCGGCAACGTTTTTCTTGCATCCCCCGAAAGCCAGTGGGAACATGTTCCCAATGCGTTACGAAACCGACATGGTGCGGCGGTAGAGCGGGATAATCAGGGAACCACTCGGGAGCATGATCATGAGAAAATTTGCAGTCCTGGCTTTGAGCACGTCGGCTCTGGCGCTGTCCGCGGCGCCGTCATTAGCCGACTACACGCTCAATATCCTGCACATCAACGACTGGCACAGCCGCATCGAGCCCATCAATAAATACGATTCCACCTGCTCGGCCGAGGACGATGCCGCCGGCGAGTGCTTCGGGGGTGCCGCACGCCTCGTAACGGCAGTGGGCGAGCGGCGTTCCGCGCTCAACGGCGAGAATGTGCTGTTCCTGAATGCCGGTGACAATTTCCAGGGCTCGCTCTTCTACACCACCTACAAAGGCGAGGTGGAGGCCGAGTTCCTGAACCTCATGGAGACCGACGCCATGGTGGTCGGCAACCACGAGTTCGACGACGGCGAAGACGGACTGGCCGCTTTTCTGGAGAAGGTCAAGTTCCCCGTGCTGGGCTCCAACGTGAAGGCGACGGAGGCTTCCGCGCTCGGCGATCGGGTGCGCGAATATGTCGTGCTCGAGGTGGGTGGGGAGAAGATCGGCATCGTCGGTGCGGTGGCCAACGACACGGCCGAGCTTTCCTCGCCGGGCGAGAACGTCTCCATCATCGACGATGACGAGGGGATCACCGCGGCGGTCGAGGCGGTTAAGGCTGAAGGCGTGAACAAGATCATCGCGCTCACCCATGTCGGATACCCGCGCGACCTCGCGGCCATCGCCAAGATACCGGGCGTCGACGTGGTGGTGGGCGGCCACACCAACACGCTTCTTTCCAACTCCATCGACGGCGCCGAAGGCCCCTACCCCACGATGGTGGACAACCCGGACGGCTATCAGGTGCCGGTGGTCCAGGCGAATGCCTATTCCAAGTATCTGGGCGAACTGAACGTCGTCTTCGATGACGCGGGCACGGTGACGGAAGCCACCGGCGACGTGCATCTGATCGACGCGTCTGTCGAGCCGGATGAAGAGGTGGCGGCGCGTGTTCAGGAACTTGCCGGGCCCATCGAGGAATTGAAGACCACGGTCGTCTCCGAGACGGCTGCACCTATCGATGGCAGCCGCGATACCTGCCGGGCGCAGGAATGCGAGATGGGCAACCTGGTGACCGATGCCATGCTGGCGCGGACCAAGGACCAGGGCGTGCAGTTCGCCATCACCAATGGCGGCGGCCTACGCGCCTCCATCGACGCCGGCGAGGTGACCATGGGCGAGGTGTTGGAGGTTCTGCCTTTCCAAAACACGCTTGCCACGTTTCAGTTGAAGGGGGCGGATGTCGTCGCCTCGCTCGAAAGCGGTGTCAGCCAGATCGAGGAGGGTGCGGGACGCTTCCCACAGGTCTCGGGCCTGCGCTTCACCTTCGACCCATCGGCCGAGCCCGGCAGCCGCGTCAGCGATGTCGAGGTGCAGGCGGACGGCAATGAATGGACGCCCATCGACCCGAACGAGACCTACACCATCGCCTCCAACAACTTCATGCGCGGCGGTGGCGATGGCTATAACCTGTTCGCCGAAAATGCCGAGAACGCCTATGACTACGGGCCGGGGCTGGAACAGGTGGTGGCCGACTATCTGGCAGAGAACAAGCCCTACCAGCCCTACACCGACGGCCGCATCACGGAAGCCGCGGCTATGGCGGAAGAGGCAGAAGAGCCGGAGGCCATGGCGGAGGACGAACCCACTGAGACGGCCGGGGACGACGCCATGACGGAAGAGGACGGCGAGATGGCCGCTTCCGAGGAGCCGATGGAAGAGACGGACGACGAAGCGGCGATGGCCGAGCCGAAGGCCGACGAAACGGAAACCGAAGGCGAGATGGCGGCTACGGAAGAGCCCATGGACGCTGCCGAGGAAGCGACCGCCATGGAAGAGACCTATGTCATCATGCGCGGCGACACCTATTGGGACCTCGCGCAGAAATTCTACGGCGATCCGGAGAAGTGGTCCACGCTGGCGGAGGCCAACCCGGATTTCGGCGAGCGCGGCCTCGTCGTCGGCGCCACACTGATCGTGCCGCCGGCCGAATAGTACCCGCCGCAGCCGGTCTTTTGGATGCCCCGCCTTCGGGTGGGGCATTCCTTTGCCTGCGGCCACAGGTGACATTGCCCTTGCGGCAAACTTCGTTAGGTGTACCTCACCCGAGGGAGCACGCCATGACCACCGTCGCGAAGGCCGTCAAGAAAACCGCCAAGACCAAAGGCCCGAAGCCTGCTGACATTCCGCCGGCACATGCCGGCAAGGTCGGCGTGCTGCTCGTCAACCTTGGCACGCCCGACGGCACAGACTACTGGCCGATGCGCCGCTATCTGCGCGAGTTCCTGTCGGACAGGCGCGTCATCGAATGGCCGCGCGCTGTATGGTATCCGGTTCTCTACGGCATCGTTCTCAGCACACGGCCGAAGAAGTCCGGCGCGGCCTACGCGAAGATCTGGAACCGGGAGCGCGACGAGTCCCCCCTGCGCACCTTCACTCGCGCGCAAGCGGAGAAGCTGGGCGCGGCACTCGCCGAGCACAAGCATATCGTCGTCGACTGGGCCATGCGGTATGGCAGTCCTTCCATCGAGACGGTGACGAAGAGCCTGATGGAGCGCGGGTGCAAGCGCATCGTGGCGTTTCCGCTCTACCCGCAATACTCCGCCTCCACCACGGCCACCGTGAACGACAAGTTTTTCGAAGCGCTGATGAAGATGCGTTTCCAGCCCGCCGTCCGCACCGTGCCCGCCTATTACGACGAGCCGGTCTATATCGATGCGCTCGCGCGTTCCATCGAGCGCCATCTGGCCTCGCTCGACTTCGAGCCAGAGGTGGTCATCGCCTCCTATCACGGTATTCCGCAAAGCTATGCGCAGCGCGGCGACCCTTATGGCCGCCATTGCGAGGAGTCCTCGCGCCTCCTGCGCGCGCGCCTAGGCTGGGACGACAACAGGCTTCTCACCTGCTTTCAGTCGCGCTTCGGGCCGGAGGAGTGGTTGCAACCTTATACGGACAAGACAGTGGAAAGGCTGGCGCGCGAGGGGGTGAAGTCGATCGCCGTCTTCAACCCCGGCTTCGTGTCGGACTGCCTGGAAACGCTGGAGGAGATTGCCATCGGGGCGGGCGAGATCTTCCACGAGGCCGGCGGCCGGAACTTCACCCACATCCCCTGCCTCAACGACAGCGAGGAGGGCATGGCGGTGATCGAGGCGCTGGTGCGGCGCGAGCTTTCCGGCTGGGTTTGAGGCGAAGCCTTCCTCGGTGCCTTTTGCGCACCTCGTCATCCCGGCCAGGGGAGCAAAGTGACCGCGAGCCGGGATCCATTCCGTGACCCGTCTACGTTCCGGAAAGGGCCGGACAGTCGCCGCTCTCGCCGCAGCTTCCGGGATGACGGCGCACGTGGACGCGCACAGTGAAAGCATTCCGCCAGCCGTGTTGTTGCCTCCTGCCATAATTCGTGAGATAGCATTGCGGCTTTCAGACCATTTTCACGCTGGGGAAAACAAAGATGTCTTTTTCAGGTTTTGATATTCTCATTCCCGTTCTTGTCATTCTCGTCCTGCTTCTGCTTTTCGCCGGCGTCAAAACGGTGCCGCAGGGCTATAACTATACGGTGGAGCGCTTCGGGCGCTACACGCGGACGCTGACGCCCGGCCTCAACATCATCGTGCCCTTCATCGACCGCATCGGCGCCAAGATGAACATGATGGAGCAAGTGCTGGATGTGCCGACCCAGGAGATCATCACCCGCGACAACGCCACCATCGCCGTCGACGGTGTCGCCTTCTTCCAGGTGTTGAGCGCGCCGCAGGCGGCCTATCAGGTGGCCGGGCTGGAGAACGCCATCCTCAACCTCACCATGACCAACGTCCGCTCGGTCATGGGTTCGATGGACCTGGACGAGCTCCTGTCCAACCGCGACACGATCAACGAAAAGCTCCTGCACATAGTCGACGAGGCGGCCAGCCCCTGGGGCATCAAGATGACCCGCGTCGAGATCAAGGACATCAATCCGCCGGCGAACCTTGTGGAGTCCATGGCCCGCCAGATGATGGCCGAGCGCAACAAGCGCGCGCAAATCCTTGAAGCCGAAGGCCTGAAGCAATCGCAGATCCTGGAGGCCGAGGGCCGGCGTGAAGCCGCCTTCCGCGACGCCGAGGCGCGTGAGCGCGCGGCGGAGGCCGAGGCGCGCGCTACACAGGTGGTCTCGGAAGCGATCGCCCAGGGCGATGTGCAGGCGGTGAACTACTTCGTCGCTCAGAAATACACCGAGGCGCTGGCCAAGATCGGTTCCTCGAACAATAACAAGATCGTGCTGATGCCCTTCGAAGCCTCTTCGCTCATCGGTACGCTGGGAGGCATTGGAGCAATTGCTCGCGATGTCTTCGGCGAGGACGGCAAGACCGTCCGCCCCGCCTCCCCGGCCCGTCCGCCCGCCGTCGGACCCGACCGCGGCTGAACGGAGGCCGGCCATGCTGATCAGTATCCTGACCGAGCTGGGCCCGTGGAACTGGGTGCTCCTGGGCTTCGTCCTCCTGGCGCTGGAGATATTGATCCCCGGCGTCTTCCTGCTGTGGATCGGGATTGCCGCCATCCTCACCGGTGCGCTGTCGCTCCAGCTCTGGAGCATGGCTTTCTGGAGCTGGCAGATACAGGTGCTCGTCTTCCTCGCCCTGTCGCTCGCTTCGGCCTATTCCGGCAAGAGGCTGATGGATGCGAGACGGGGGGAGGAAACCGACCAGCCTCTGCTCAACCAGCGGGCCAAGCAGCTCGTCGGCCGCACCGCAGCCCTTGAGGAGCCTATCACCGAAGGCCGCGGCCGCATTCGCTTAGGCGATACCCTCTGGCGCGTCTCAGGCCCCGACCTGCCGGCCGGCACGAGGGTGCGCGTGGTGGCTGCGAAGGGCGGTGAACTGCAGGTGGAGGCGATTCAGGCTTAGCGCCGTGCGTCCATTCGGACGCTACACAAGGACGCTCTAGCATTTTGAATCTACGCATCGTGCCTTCCGAAAACCGACTCCGGTTTTCGAGCCGATGCGCTAGGCTACACCGAGGCGCAGCAGGTCGTGGAAATGCACGATGCCGACCGGGCGCTCGTCCTCCGTCACGACCAGGGCGCTGATGTTGTGCTCGTTGAGGATGGCCATGGCCTGGCTTGCCAGCGTCTCCGGCCGCACGGTTTTCGGCTTGGTCGTCATGATGTCGTCGACGACGAGGCCGGCCATGTTGCGGTGGAGATTGCGGGCGAGGTCGCCGTCGGTGATAATCCCGGCCAGCCGTCCCCCATCCCCGACGACGCACACACAGCCGAGCCGCTTGTTCGAAAGCGTCATCACCGCGTCCTGCATTTTCGTGCCCGGCAGAACGACGGGGATATCCTCGCCCCGGCGCATGATGTCGCCGACATGGGTCAGGTTGGCGCCGAGCTGGCCGCCGGGATGGAAGGTACGGAAGTGATCGGCGGTGAAGCCGCGTGCTTCGAGCAGCGCCAAGGCGAGCGCGTCGCCGATGACGAGCTGCATGAGCGTCGAGGTTGTAGGCGCCAGGCCGTGCGGGCAGGCCTCGGGCACGCGCGGCAGGAGGAGCGTCACGCTCGCCTCGCTCGCCAATGCCGAGCTCTGCCGCGAGGTGGTGGCGATCAGCGGGATCGAGAAGCGCCGTGCGTAGGCGACGATGCCCTTCAATTCCGCGGTCTCGCCCGACCAGGACATGGCGAGGATGGCGTCGTCGCGCGTGATCATGCCAAGGTCGCCGTGATTCGCCTCCGCTGGATGCACGAAATAGGCGGGCGTGCCAGTGGAGGCGAGCGTAGCGGCGATCTTGGAGCCGATATGGCCGCTCTTGCCGACACCGGTGACGATAACGCGGCCGGATATCCGCGACACCAGCTCGACAGCTTCGGCAAAAGGCTCTGAAAGCCCGTCGTCCAGCGCCTCCGCCAGGGCGGCAAGGGCGGTCTGGTCCGCTGCCAGCGTGCGCATGGCCGAGGCGATGGCGCCCTTGGCGTCGGCCTTTTCGTTCTCTCTGGTCAACATGAGGGTGCGCTTAGCGCTTTCCTCGCGCCATGTCTATTGTTGTTGCGACGAAGAGCGCTCATCCGCCCGCTCTCAACCTTGCATTAACCAACACCTTTTACCGTTTAGTTACCCTAGCGCGGTGTGCGCCGCAGGATGTCGGGTGGGCAATGTCGCGTATTCGCTTCAACGGAAAGTTCAAAGGACTGCGCCTCGTCTGTGCGGCGGGCGCGCTGATGACTGCCTTTCCGGCCACCGGCCAGGAGGGGAGCTTGCGCGGCACGGTCGGCGATACGTACATGGATTCCACCCTCCGGGCCGGGCGCGGCATGGAGGCGGCTGAGACGCCTCGTACCCAATACCGGCCGACGAGTGCCGGCGCACTGCCCGACAGCGCCGACGAGGACGGCACGCTCTTTCCCGGTACCGGCTCCCTCACCGCAGAGGATCCATTCCCGCCTCTCGATCGGCCGGCCTCGACACGTGGATCCGCCACAGCGGCTGAAAATGAAAACCGCGCCGAGGAAGCCGCCGCGCCAAGTCAGGAAGCGGAGCCCGCCGAGCAGTTGGACGACCTAGCGACCGGTACAGCCCGCGTCGGCACGATCGATGCGACCGAAGGCATCCGTCCCCTGCCGTTGCGCACCAACGAACGGGTAGAGCCTATCGAGGGCCGCGCGCGTCGTACACCGGAGGACGATCCCTACGCGCCGCTCGGCCTGCGCATCGGCACATTTACGGTGGTGCCAACCCTTGAACAGGGCCTGACCTGGACCACGAACGCCGACAGCAGCCCAGGCGGCGAGGAAGCGCTCCTTTCCGAGACGACGTTGCGGCTCAACGCCGTCTCGGGCTGGTCGCGCCACCGCGCGGTGTTGAACGGCTACGGGACCTACCGCAAATCCGTTTCCGGCGACGATGTGTCGGAGTTCGAAGGCGGGGCGGACGCGGCACTCGAACTTGATCTCCGCGGTGACCTTTCCGCCCGCGCCGCCCTCGCCTACGCGGCCCGGCGCGAATCGGCCTCCTCGCCGGTCGCCATCGCCGGCGTTGTCCGGCAGCCCTTGCGCCACACGATCGACGGTTCCCTTGGCGTGGAAAAGGCGGTCGGCAAGCTCCGCCTGAGGGTCACGGGCGAAGTCTCGCGCAACCAGTACGGGGACGCGCGGCTCGACAACGGCGACACGCTCTCCCAAAGCGACCGCAACTCCACCCTGGCGCTGGTCAGGCTGCGCGGCGGCTATGAGCTTTCGCCGGCGCTGATCCCCTTCCTCGAGGTAGAGGCTGGCCGCCGCTTCTATGACGAAGAGCGCGACAGCGCCGGCTATGCCCGCTCCGCCACGCGGCTTGGCGCGCGCGCCGGCCTTTCGCTCGACATATCCGAGAAGCTTTCGGGCGAGGTCTCCGCCGGCTGGGTGGCCGAGGACTTCGAGGATGACCGGCTCGACACGGTCTCCGGCCTGGCGCTAGCGGCCGCGCTCAACTGGTCGCCCATGCGCGGCACCAATGTGAGGCTGGACGGCTCGACTACCGTGGAAGGCTCGACGGACGCCGGCGACAGCGGCTCGCTGCTTTACTCCGGCACGCTGCGGCTGGAACGCCAAATGCGCTCCAATCTTACCGGCGATGTCGCCCTCGGCGCGGCGTGGCGCGACTACTCCGGCGGCGGCCACGACCTGATCCTGAGCGGCGAGGCGAGCCTGACCTGGTGGCTCAACCGCTACGCCGGCCTCACCGGCCGCGCCCGCCATGAACGCCAGAAAAGCAACCTGCCCGGCCGCGACTATGAGGCGACCAGCATCTTCATGGGCATGACGCTGCAGCGGTGAGGTGTTCCTCTCTGGATAGGGGGACGGCCGCAGACACCAGAGTGCAGTGTCAGGAAATTCGTGTTGGCTTTAGCATGAAACGTCGGCGCGCGGTCTCGGCCACCCCCACCCGACCCCGCCGGCAAGCCGGTGGGCCCACCCTCCCCTCAAGGGGGAGGGAAAGCTAGTCCTCGCCGAAGATCTCCTGCATCAGCCGCTTCACGCGCGACCGCATCTCCTCGCGTTGCAGGGCGAAGGCGAGGTTGGCTTCGACGAAACCTTCCGGCGAGCCACAGTCGAACGTACGTCCCTTGTAAATATACGCGTAAAAAGGCTGTTTCGCGTGCAGCCGCAGCATGGCGTCGGTGATCTGGATCTCGCCGCCGGCGCCGGTCTCCTGATTTTCCAGGAGCGAGAAGATCTCCGGCTGCAGGATGTAGCGGCCGTTGATGAAGAAGTTGGACGGCGCGTCTTCCGGCTTCGGTTTTTCCACCATGACGGTGATCTCGAAGCCCGTATGAGTCTCCTTGCCACGCCCGACGATGCCGTATTTATGCGTCTCTGACGGATCGCACTCCTCCACCGCCAGCACATTGCCGCCGGTCTCTTCGTAAAGTGCAACCATCTCCTTGAGGCAGCCCCGCTCCGACTGCATGATCATGTCGGGCAGAAGCAGCGCGAAGGGCTCCTCGCCCACAAGCTCGCGCGCACACCAAACCGCGTGCCCCAGCCCCAGAGGCTCCTGCTGGCGCGTATAGCTCATCTCGCCCGGCTGCGGCTGCATCGCCTTCAGGCGCTCCAGGACATCGGTCTTGCCGCGCCGCGAAAGGGTGTCGTAAAGTTCTACCTGCACATCGAAGTGATCTTCGAGGGCCGTCTTGTTGCGCCCGGTCACGAAGATGAAATGCTCGATGCCGGCCTCGCGCGCCTCCTCCACCACGTACTGGATGACGGGCCTGTCCACCACCGGAAGCATTTCCTTCGGTATCGCCTTGGTGGCGGGCAGGAAGCGGGTTCCGAGGCCTGCGACGGGAAATACAGCTTTGCGTATCCTCTTCATCCGGCAAATCCCTCAATATCTTGACGTCCGGCAACCATCGGACAATGCTGGAGCGGGGTTGATCGTTCCTGGGTCGAAAAGGTGAATTCTATGTACCTCGCCCCGCTTCGGCCCGGTTATATGGTAAACCCTTTCCTAACCGCAATCGGCGATAAAGACGGCTTGGTTGTTCCGATGGAGGTTGGAATGTTTGCAAAGAGAGCCGCCGGTGGCCTCACCGCAGCCACGTTTTTCATGGCCGCCGTCCTCGTTGCGTTCACCGCCGGGCCGGCGCTTGCCGATGCCGGGTTCCAGCGCTGGGTCGCTGAATTCCGCAATGTCGCCATTCAAAACGGCATTTCGGGTGCCACCTATGACAGGGCCTTCAGCGGCATCACGGCGCCCGATCCGGAGGTTCTGGAAAAGGCACGGTATCAGCCCGAGTTCCGGTCCGAGGCATGGGAATATTTCGACAACCGCCTGCAGGAACGGACGATCCGGACCGGCCAGCAGCTTGCCCGCCAGTGGAAGCCCTGGCTCGACCGGATCGAAAGCCAGTTCGGCGTCAGCCGGCACATCCTTTTGGCCATCTGGTCGATCGAATCCAACTATGGCGAGGCGCTGAAGAACGACCGCGTCATGCGCAGCCTGCCGCGCTCGCTTGCCACCCTCGCCTATGCCGACAGTCGGCGGGCGAAGTTCGCCCGAAGCCAGCTCATCGCCGCACTTCAGATCGTCGAGCGCGGCGACATCTCCGCCAACCAGCTCACCAGCTCCTGGGCCGGCGCAATGGGACACACCCAGTTCATCCCCACCAGCTATCAGGCCTATGCGGTCGACATGGACGGCGACGGCCGGCGCGACATCTGGAACTCGGTGCCCGATGCGCTGGCAACGGCGGCAAACCTCCTGCGCAAGAACGGCTGGCAGAGCGGAGAGACCTGGGGCTATGAGGTGGTTCTGCCGGGAGGCCGCAAGTTCCCGGCCGGCACGATGTCGCTCAGCCGCTGGGCCGGAATCGGCGTCGTGCGCGCCAACGGCAAGCCATTCCCGCGCCCCTCCGACAATGCGGAGCTGAAGGTGCCCGACGGCCGTGCCGGCCCCGCCTTTTTGATGACGAAGAACTTTTTCGTCATCAAGCGCTACAACAACTCCGACAAATACGCCCTTGCAGTCGGGCTCCTGGCCGACCAGATCGCCGGCTACAGCGGCCTGGTGCGGGATTGGAACCGCCCCTTCGAGCGGCTGTCCGGCGAGGAGACGGAGGAGTTGCAGAAGCGCCTCGGCGCGCTCGGCTATTACGAAGGCCCGATCGACGGTAAGATCGGCTCCGGCTCGCGCAGCGCCATCAAGGCGTTTCAGGAGCGCATGGGCCTCGCGCAGGACGGGCATCCGAGCAAGGAAGTGCTGAAAAGGCTGCGAGGTAGGTAGGAGAAAGCTCGATGGCGGCAGGCACGTGCACGGCTTCCCGCTTCCCGCGGCTGGTGCTGGTTATTGTCTGCCTTGCCGTCTTCTTCACCGCCCTGCCCTCCTTCCAGGATGGCGCATTCGCCCAGGAAGTGATCCGCAGGCGCGGGATCTTCGATCTTCTGTTCGGCCCGCCACGGCGGGAGCAACTGCCTCCGGCGCGCCAACCACAGCGCACATATCCGCAGCCGCCCGGCGCCATCCCCCAACGAAGGGCACCACCCGCCGCCACACGGCGACAGCCCACTCGCGCGGCGCCTGCGCCAGCCCCTGAGCCGGCGATCGAAAAGCTGCAGAACGCCCGCGTCGTTCTTGTGGTCGGCGATTTCCTCGCCAGTGGACTGGCCGAGGGGCTCGAAGCGGCCTACGCGGAATCGCCAGGCGTACGCATCATCGATCGCAGCAACGGCTCCTCCGGCTTCGTGCGCGACGACTACTACGACTGGAACAGCGAGATCATTCCGATCCTGGAGGAGGTGCAACCGGACGTGATGGTCGTCATGATCGGCTCCAACGACCGACAGCAGCTTGTCGTGAACGGCCAGCGCGAGAGTCCGCAGAGTGAACAGTGGCTGGAGGAGTATACACGCCGGGTGACGGCTTTCGCCGGGGCGGTTGAAACCGCGGATGTGCCCCTCATCTGGACCGGGCTCCCGCCATTCAAATCCTCATCCATGTCATCGGACATGCTGGCCTTCAACGACATCCACAGCCGAGCGGCGGAGGCCGCCGGCGGCACTTTCGTCGACATCTGGGAAGGTTTCGTGGACGAGAATGGCGCCTTCGTCTTCACCGGGCCGGACATGAACGGGCAGCCGGTGCGCCTGCGCGGCAGCGACGGTATCAACCTGACGCGGCCCGCCAAGCGCAAGGTCGCCTTCTATGTGGAGAAGCCGCTGGGCAAGCTGCTGGGCGGCGCCGTCGCACCCGGCATCGAACAGCTCGATATCGAGAACCTGCCCGAACCGGGGGTTGCACTGGGTGAGCCGGCCGACAGCGGCCGCACCGCTCCGATCTCGCTCGCCGGCCCCGATCTTGGCAGCGGCACGGAACTGCTCGGCGCCACGTCCACGGCCGCACCGGATCGCCCGGCACCGGAGGCCCAGCCCGGCCGCGCCGATAACTTCTCGCTGCGCCGGCAACGCGAGGCGCCGGTGGTAGAGACCGACGAGGAGACGACGACGGCTGTCGAGCCCTAAATGCCGGAGTGCGCTAACGCGGCAGCACCGTGCTCCCCATCAGGAATTCGTCGATGGCGCGCGCCGCCTGGCGGCCCTCACGGATGGCCCAGACCACCAGTGACTGGCCGCGCCGCACGTCGCCGGCGGCGAAGAAACGGTCGATCGTGGTGCGGTAGTCCTTATCGTCCGCCGCCACGTTGGTGGAGTTGCGTCGATCGACGTCGATCGCCAGCTTGTCGCTCATTTCGCCGAGCACGCCCGTTTCGACCGGTCCGGCAAAGCCGATGGCGATGAAGGCGAGGTCGGCCTTGATGATGAACTCCGTGCCGGCGATGGGCTTGCGCCGCTCGTCCACCTCGCAGCACTTGACACCGATCAGCTCCCCGTCCTCGCCGACGAATTCAAGCGTGGCGACCTGAAACTCCCGTTGCGCGCCCTCCGCCTGGCTGGAGGAGGTGCGCATTTTCGTCGCCCAATAGGGCCACACGGCGAGCTTGTCTTCCTTCTCGGGCGGCTTGGGGCGGATGTCGAGCTGGGTGACGCGCACCGCGCCCTGGCGAAAGGCCGTACCGACGCAATCCGACGCCGTATCGCCGCCGCCCACCACCACGACATGCTTGCCGCCAGCAAGAATCGGCTCGGATGGCCAGGCGACGGACTGGATGTCCTCACCGCCGATGCGCCGGTTCTGCTGCACCAGATAGGGCATGGCGTCGTGCACGCCGTCGAGCTCGACGCCGGGAATACCCGCCGGGCGCGGCGTTTCCGAACCGCCGCAGTAGAGCACGGCGTCATGCTCGGCCAGAAGCTCGGCCACGGGCTTGTCCACGCCGACATTGACGCCGCAATGGAAGGTCACACCCTCGCCCTGCATCTGCTCTACGCGGCGATCGATATAGTGCTTCTCGATCTTGAAGTCGGGTATGCCGTAGCGCATCAGCCCGCCAGGCCGGCTCTCGCGCTCGTAGACATGCACGTCGTGGCCGGCGCGGCCGAGCTGCTGGGCCGCCGCCATGCCGGCAGGCCCCGAGCCGATGACGGCCACCCGCTTGCCCGTCTTCTTGTCCGCCGGCTGCGGGCGTACATAGCCGAACTCATACGCCTTATCGCCGATCGCCTGCTCGACGGTCTTGATGGCGACGGGGACGTCCTCAAGGTTCAGTGTGCAGGCTTCCTCGCAGGGTGCCGGGCAGATGCGGCCCGTCCACTCCGGGAAATTGTTGGTGGAGTGGAGATTGCGGATCGCCGTCTCCCAATCACCGCGATAGACGAGGTCGTTCCAGTCCGGGATCTGGTTGTGCACGGGACAGCCCATCGGCCCATGGCAGAAGGGAATGCCGCAATCCATGCAGCGCGCGGCCTGTTTCTCGACCTCCTTGTCCGACATCGGCAGCGTGAACTCGCGGAAATGCCGAATCCGGTCTGACGCCGGCTGATACTTGTTCTCCTGCCGGTCGATCTCAAGAAAGCCTGTAACCTTGCCCATACTCATTCCTTGTTCCTGACGGCCCGTTCAGGCCCGCAGCCAGTTTCAAAGTGCCGGGGAATTACTCCGCCGCCAGCCCCATGCGCATGCGCTCCATTTCCTCAAGTGCCCGGCGGTACTCGACGGGCATCACCTTGCGGAACTTCGGCCGGTAGTCCGCCCAGTTGTCGAGGATCACCCGCGCCCGCTCCGAACCCGTATAGCGGTAGTGATTGGAGATCAGGTGCGCGAGGCGCTCCTCGTCGTGACGGGTCATGTCGCCCGACACGTCGACGCGGCCCATATGGGCGATGTCGCCGCCGTGGTGGTGCAGCTTCTCGAGGATCTCGTCCTCCTCCGGCACCGGCTCCAGCTCGACCATGGCCATGTTGCAGCGCTCGGAGAAATCACCTTCCTCGTCGAGCACATAGGCCACGCCGCCCGACATGCCGGCCGCGAAGTTGCGCCCCGTCTGGCCGAGCACGACCACCGCGCCGCCGGTCATGTATTCGCAGCCGTGGTCGCCCACGCCTTCCACGACCGCCACCGCGCCCGAGTTGCGCACGGCGAAGCGCTCGCCCGCCACGCCACGGAAATAGCACTCGCCCTCGATGGCGCCGTAGAGCACGGTGTTGCCGACGATGATGGAGCGCTCCGGTACGATGGCGGATTTGGCGGAAGGCCGAATGACGATGCGTCCGCCCGACAGCCCCTTGCCGACATAGTCGTTGGCATCGCCCTCGAGCTCGAAGGAGATGCCGCGCGCCAGGAACGCGCCGAAGGACTGGCCCGCCGTGCCGGTAAACCGCACGGAAATGGTGTCGTCCTTCAGGCCCTTGTGGCCGTAGCGCTTGGCCACCTCGCCCGACAGCATGGCGCCCGTGGTGCGGTCGATATTGCAGATATCGGTTTTGAACTCGATCCTCTCCTTGCGCTCCAGCGCCGGTTGGCTTGCCGCGATCAGCTTGCGATCGAGGACATCCTCGATCGGATGCTTCTGCCGTTCGGTCCAACGCGTCGCTTCGCGCGGCGCCTCGGGCTTGAAGAAGACGCGGGAGAAATCGAGCCCCTTAGCCTTCCAATGGTCGATCATCGCCCGCTTCTCCAGACGGTCGGACTGGCCGATGATATCGTCGAGCCTGGTGAAGCCCATCTCCGCCAGAAGCGCACGCACTTCCTCGGCGATGTAGAAGAAGTAGTTGATGACGTGCTCGGGCGTGCCCTTGAAGCGCTTGCGGAGCACCGGATCCTGCGTGGCGACGCCCACCGGACAGGTGTTGAGGTGGCACTTGCGCATCATGATACAGCCGGCTGCGATGAGCGGCGCAGTGGAGAAGCCGAACTCGTCGGCTCCCAGAAGCGCACCGACGATCACGTCACGCCCCGTGCGCAGACCGCCGTCGACCTGCAGCGCAACGCGCGAGCGCAGGCCGTTCAACACCAAGGTCTGGTGCGTCTCGGCGAGACCCATCTCCCAGGGGCTGCCCGCATGCTTGATGGAGGTGAGCGGCGAGGCACCCGTGCCGCCGTCATAGCCGGCGATGGTGATATGGTCGGCGCGCGCCTTGGCAACGCCCGCCGCCACCGTGCCGACGCCGACTTCCGAGACGAGCTTGACGGAAACGTCGCCCGACGGGTTGACGTTCTTCAGGTCGAAGATGAGCTGCGCCAGGTCCTCGATGGAATAGATATCGTGGTGCGGCGGCGGCGAGATGAGCCCCACGCCGGGCGTCGAATGGCGCACCTTGGCGATGGTCGCATCCACCTTGTGACCGGGCAGCTGGCCGCCCTCACCGGGCTTGGCACCCTGGGCCACCTTGATCTGCATCATGTCTGAATTGACGAGATACTCGGTGGTCACGCCGAAGCGGCCGCTCGCCACCTGCTTGATGGCCGAGCGCTCCGGATTCATCGTGCCGTCGGGCAACGGCAGGAAGCGATCGGCCTCCTCGCCACCTTCGCCGGTGTTGGACTTGCCGCCGATGGCGTTCATGGCGCGCGCCAGCGTGACATGCGCCTCGCGGCTGATGGCGCCGAAGGAGATGGCGCCGGTGGAGAAACGCTTGACGATCTCGACGGCCGGCTCGACGTCCTCGACGGATATGGGCTTGCGTCCTGTGTTCTTGGCGGTCTTGATCTCGAACAAGCCGCGAATGGTCTTGGCCCTGGCCGTCTCGCCATTGATGAGTTCAGCGAACTCCTGATAGTTCTCCCACGACTTCTTGCGCACGGCGTGCTGCAGCGTGGCCACGGCATCGGGCGACCAGGCGTGCTCCTCGCCGCGGATGCGGTAGTTGTACTCGCCCCCCACGTCCAGGAAGTTGCGAAGCACCGGGTCGTCGCTGAAGGCGGCCGCATGGCGGGAGACCGTCTCCGCCGCAATCTCCTCCAGCCCCACGCCCTCGATCGTCGTGGCGGTACCGGTGAAATAGCGCTCCACGAAGTCCGACCTCAGCCCGACCGCGTCGAAGATCTGCGCGCCGCAATAGGACTGGTAAGTGGAGATGCCCATCTTGGACATCACCTTGAGAATGCCCTTGCCGATGGACTTGATATAGCGCTTCACCACCTCGTTCGGGTCCACCTCGGGCGGGAACTCGCCCTTGGCATGCATGTCGAGCAGCGTGTCGAAGGCGAGGTAGGGGTTGATGGCCTCTGCGCCATAGCCGGCAAGGCAGCAGAAATGATGCACCTCGCGCGGCTCACCCGATTCCACGACGAGGCCGACGGAGGTCCTGAGACCCTTGCGGATCAGGTGATGGTGCACTGCCGCGGTCGCGAGCAATATCGGGATGGCCACCCGATCCGGCCCAATCTGCCGATCCGACAGGATGATGATGTTGTAGCCGCCGGCCACCGCCGCTTCCGCCCGGTCGCACAGCCGGTCGAGCGCGCCGATCATGCCGGTCGCGCCTTCGATTGCCGAATAGGTGACGTCGAGCGTCTTGGTGTCGAACCGGTCCTCGGTGTGGCCGATCGAGCGGATCTTCTCCAGATCCCCGTTGGTCAGGATCGGCTGGCGCACCTCCAGCCGCTTCCGCCGCGAGCTGCCGACAAGGTCGAAGATGTTCGGGCGCGGACCAATGAAAGAGACAAGGCTCATCACCAGTTCCTCGCGGATCGGATCGATCGGCGGGTTGGTGACCTGGGCGAAGTTCTGCTTGAAATAAGTGTAGAGCAGCTTCGACTTGTCCGACATTGCCGAGATTGGCGTGTCGGTGCCCATGGAGCCGATGCCCTCCTGGCCGGTCGTGGCCATGGGCGGCATCAGCATGCGCACGTCTTCCTGCGTATAGCCGAAGGCCTGCTGCCGGTCGAGCTGCGAGACATCCTGCCTGAGCTCGCGCGGCGCCACGGGCTTCAGCTCCTCCAGTATGAGCTGCGTGTTGTTCAGCCATTCGCGGAAGGGATGCTTGGTGGCGATCTGCGCCTTCAGCTCATCATCGGAGATGATGCGCCCTTCATCGAGGTCGAGGAGCAGCATGCGGCCGGGCTGCAGCCGCCACTTCTCCACGATGTGCTCCTCCGGCACCGTCAGCGCGCCGGCCTCCGATGCCATGATGACACGGTCATCGTCGGTGACGAGGTAGCGCGCGGGGCGCAAGCCATTGCGGTCGAGCGTGGCGCCGATCTGCCGCCCGTCGGTGAAAGCCACTGCCGCCGGCCCGTCCCACGGCTCCATCAGGGCTGCGTGATATTCGTAAAACGCCTGCCGCTCCGGGCTCATCAGCTTGTTGCCGGCCCAGGCTTCCGGGATGAGCATCATCATGGCGTGCACCATCGGGTAGCCGCCCTGATTGAGGAACTCCAGTGCGTTGTCGAAACACGCCGTATCCGACTGGCCTTCATAGGAGATTGGCCAGAGCTTGGAGATGTCGTTCCCGAACAGCTCTGAATCGACC
This sequence comes from Chelativorans salis, assembly GCF_025336525.1. Lineage (GTDB taxonomy): Bacteria > Pseudomonadota > Alphaproteobacteria > Rhizobiales > Rhizobiaceae > Chelativorans > Chelativorans salis. The sequence continues at coordinate 17,391 of NZ_JAOCZP010000008.1, read as the reverse complement.
GACGCCTGGCGCGCCGCCATCCAGTTGACATTGCCGCGCAGCGTGTTGATCTCGCCGTTGTGGGCGACCATGCGGTAGGGGTGCGCCAGCTTCCAGGAGGGGAAGGTGTTGGTCGAAAAGCGCTGGTGCACGAGCGCCAGCGCCGATTCGAAGCGCGCGTCTTTCAGATCCTTGTAGTAGGCGCCAAGCTGGTAGGCCAGGAACATGCCCTTGTAGACGATGGTGCGCGCCGACAAGGAGACGATGTAGAAGCCGTTGTCGCGCCCGTCCGTCTCTTCATGGATGCGGCCGGAAACCACCTTGCGCAGGATGTAGAGCCGCCGCTCGAAATCCTCTTCGTCAACAATGCTCGGGCCGCGCCCGATGAAGACCTGGCGGTGCACCGGCTCGGAGGCGACGATCTCAGGCGCCTTGGAAAGGCAGGAATTGTCTACCGGCACGTCGCGGAAGCCGAGCAGCACCTGCCCCTCGGCGCGCGTCACTTCGGCGATGATCCCTTCGATATGGGCCCTGCGTTCGGCATCCTGGGGCATGAACAGATGGCCGACACCGTAGCTGCCGGCCTCCGGCAGCTCGATGCCCTCTCTCGCCATTTCCTCGCGGAAGAAGCTGTCGGGGATCTGCACCAGCATGCCGGCGCCGTCGCCTACCAGCGGGTCCGCACCCACCGCGCCGCGATGCGTCAGGTTCTCCAGCATCGCCAGGCCATCTTCGATGATGGAGTGCGACTTGGCACCCTTCATGTGCGCGACGAAGCCGACGCCGCACGAATCGTGCTCATTGCGCGGGTCGTAGAGGCCGCGTGCGGAAGGCAGGCCAGCAGGAAATGAAGCGCGTTTGGCGGCAGCCGTCCGGGTCCGTACGGCGGGCGCCTGCCCGGTCGGTACAGATGGCGTCATGTCCGTCATCGCTTCATCCTCCGCGTTCGGCCCCTCCGGGGCGTCGGGTCTGTTTCGAGCGGCCCTCTGATCGACGGCGCATCTCGGTCGGTCGGTCGGCATATCTTACGAAAAGCCGGAAGAACGCTTTACCGTCTCCCACGGTACGCTTCTTCTAGTAGGCGATGCGCCAGGATTCCCACCCCGGGCCCCGCCATATCCGCGCATTCTTCTGGTGCCTTAATGCCGCCATTATAGCGCAAACCGGCCCGCGAACAGCGGATAAATAAGACAGTACTCCTGTCCTATTTCCTCACATGCCAGAAAACGGAGCGCCACACAAGACGAAAATGTAAAAAACCGCTCCGGGAGAGCAACAAAGTTGCGGCATTTACGTCCCTTCAGCAAGTTCGCAAACATCAACAGGCTGCCACGCCACCCGCGTTACATAATTCTTGAATCCACGCCGGCAACACGCAAGGGTGCGCCCCGCAGCTTAGAGGTTCACCCGATGACGATCAACTTCGCCTCCGACAACTGGGCCGGTGCCCACCCGGCCATCACGCAAGCGCTGGCCGAGCACTCGGGCGGCTTTGCCACGGCCTACGGCCTGAGCGACATCGACCGCAGGGTGGAAGAGCGTTTCTGCGAGATTTTCGAGCGCGAGGTGGCGGTCTTCTTCGTCGCCACCGGCACGGCCGCCAATTCGCTCTCCATGGCGCTTGCGAACCGGCCGGGCGGCGTCATCTTCTGCCACGCACATGCACACATGCTGGAGGACGAGGGCGGAGCGCCGGAATATCTGACCGGCGGCGCCAGGACGCACGGCGTCGACGGCGCTCTCGGCCGTGTGGGAACCGAAGCGCTGGAAAAGGCTATCCGGCAGTTCCCGGCGGAATTTGTCCATATGGGCCAGCCCATGGCTGTCTCCATCACCCAGGCGACGGAGATCGGCACGGTCTACTCGCTCGACCAGATCGCTGCCATCTCTGAGACCTGCCGCGCCCATGGCCTGCCGCTGCACATGGACGGCGCCCGCTTCGCCAACGCGCTCGCGGCCCTCGACACCACGCCGGCGGAGATGACCTGGAAACGCGGCGTCGACGTCGTCTCCTTCGGTGCCACCAAGAACGGCTGCTGGTGCGCCGAGGCAATCGTCGTGATGGACCCCGGACAAGCCCGCGACATGCCTTTCCTGCGCAAGCGCGCCGCCCACCTCTTCTCCAAATCGCGCTTCATCGCCGCCCAGTTCGACGCCTATTTCCGCGACGACCTGTGGCTGAAGAACGCCCGCCATGCCAACGCGATGGCCGCGCGGCTCGCCGGTCATGTGGAAAAGTCGGCCAGGCTTAGGCTCGCCTGGCGGCCGGACGCCAACGAAGTCTTCACCGTCATGGAAACCGCAACAGCCGAGGAGCTCAAGGCCGGCGGCGTCGCGTTCCACGATTGGCCGGCGCCATACGCAAGCTTGCTCGGCGAAGGCGAAATGCTCCTCCGGTTCGTGACCAGCTTCGCCACCACCGAGGAGGAGGTGGACCGGTTCGGTCAGATCGTGGCCTGAAGGCTGCGCACGCCGCGCTCACGCCGCTGTAACCAGGCCGTGACGATTGATCGCGCGACCTTGATTTCCAAGTGACTGCCTCCTTTGGGAGAACGGACCGGCCGGCGACCGACCGGTCGTTTTTCGAAACCCCAAGAGGAGAGAGAACATGTCCACGAAGACCTTCGTTGGCGCCGCCTATCTGGCGAGTGCCGTCACCGCCGCGCTGGCGACCGGCGCCGCAGCGGCTCCTCTGAGCGAAGCCGAAGTCAAGGCGGCGATGGATGCCGGCATGGAGAAGTGCTACGGCGTGGCACTCGCCGGCCAGAACGACTGTGCCGCGGGACCCGGCACCACCTGCCAGGGCACCTCGACGGTGGACTATCAGGGCAACGCCTGGAAATTCGTTGCCGGAGGCACCTGCGAGACGATGGAGCTTCCCGGCGACCGCATGGGCTCGCCCGAGGCGCTCGACCGCGACATCCCGTCCTGATCGAAAACTGCCGGAAAGGGAGGCACCCATGATCGGTATGCCTGTCGTCGACCGCGTCGAGGCGGCCCGCTTTCCGGCATTCCCCGTGCATGGGAGCGCCGGGGCGAGCCTGAAGCCCGAGCACCTCGTCGGGATCCATGCCGACCCTGCCCCCGTCGGCTTCTTCGAGGTCCACGCCGAAAACTATATGGGCGCCGGCGGCCCGCCCCATGCGGCACTTGCCGCCATCCGCGAGCGGTGGCCGGTCTCGCTTCACGGGGTGTGCATGTCCATCGGCGGCGCGCAACCGCTCGACAAGGGCCATCTGCAACGCTTCAAATCCCTGGTCGACCGCTACGAGCCGGCGCTGGTGTCGGAGCATTTGGCATGGTCGACCCACGAGACGACCTATTTCAACGACCTGCTGCCGCTGCCCTATACACAGGCGACGCTTGCCCGTGTGGCCGAGCATATCGAGGAGATGCAGGAGGCGATCGGCCGGCCGATCCTGCTTGAAAACCCTTCGACCTATGTCGTCTTCAAGGAATCGACGATGGGCGAGACCGAGTTCCTGAGCGCGCTTGTCCAGCGCACGGGCTGCGGCCTGCTGCTCGACGTCAACAACGTCTTCGTCTCGGCCACCAACCATGGCTATTCGGCGCTGGAGTACCTTGCTGACTTCCCGCTGGAACATGTTGGCGAAATCCACTTGGCCGGCCACGCCGAGCAGGAGGACGACGAAGGCGCGCTTCTGTTGATCGACAGCCACGACGGGCCGGTGGCGGACGCCGTGTGGAAGCTCTACGAGATCGTGATCGGCCGCCGTGGTCCCGTTCCCACGCTCGTTGAATGGGACAGCGACATTCCCGACTGGCCTGTATTGAAGGCGGAGGCCGCGGCGGCGCAGGAAATTCTCGACCGCTACGCGGCGTCCCGGGAACGCGGCGCGGCCAATGCCTGAGCGGGTGATATCGCTGGCGAAACGGGGACGTGGCCGCCTAGCTTATGCGGGCGCCTTCACGCCGCCGCTGCTCGACCCCGAGGTGGAGGAGCCTGGACTGATCGCCGGGCCGAACGGCAAGGCGGCGAAGAAGCGCTACAACGTCTACCGCAACAATGTGACGGTGAGCCTCGTCAAAGCGCTGGCGGACACATTTCCGGCGACACGGCGCATCGTTGGCGAAGACTTCTTCCGCGCCATGGCCAGGATCCACGTGCGGCAGACCCCGCCGACATCGCCGCTGCTGTTCGAATACGGGCGCGGTTTCGCAGATTTCATCGAAAATTTCGAGCACGCACGCACGCTTCCCTATCTCGCCGATGTCGCGCGCATCGAGCGTGCCTGGCTCGACGCCTATCACGCCGCCGACACAGGGCCGCTGAAACCGGATGCGCTGGCCGCGATCCCGCCGGAAAAGCTCTCGCAAGCGACTTTCACCGCCCATCCGGCGGCAAGGGTCGTGCGCTCCCGCTTCCCCGCCGTCACTATATTCGCGCTCAACCGCCAGGACGGACCCGTCGGCCGGCTGGAGACCGCCGACCCGGAGGATGGCCTGGTGACGCGCCCGGAGCTGGAAGTCATTGTGCGCCGCCTGCCGCCTGGGGGTGCGGCGTTCCTGGAAGGGCTGATGGCGGGCAAGCCGCTTGGCGAGGCGGTGGTCGCGGCACTGGAAGACGACGAGAGGTTCGTTCCGGCCGCCAACATCGCCGGCATGCTTGAAGCCGGCGCATTCACAGCGGTGGCGGTATCTGAAGGGTGAAGACGATGGCCGATATGCAAGATGCCGGTTACGCAGGCAGGCATGCGCTTTCGACGCTGGTCGAGCGGGTAAATGCGCTGGTGAGGACAATCGCGTTCCCGTCGCTTACCCAACTGGCGCTGCGGCTGGCGCTTGCCGTCCCCTTCTGGCGTTCAGGCATCAACAAATGGGACGGCTTCCTGGATCTCAACGAGGTGGCGGTGCTTCTCTTCGCCCAGGAATTCAAGCTGCAATTGCCCGGCGGCCCCTACGGCTTTCCCGCACCTGGCATCGTCGCTTTCCTCGTTGGCTCGGCGGAGATCCTGCTTCCACTGCTGCTCGTCGTCGGGCTGGCGACACGGCTTGCCGCCCTCGGCCTGCTGGCCATGACCATCGTCATACAGGTGACGGTGCCGAGCGGCTGGCCATTGCATCTTACATGGGCGGCGATGGCGCTCGCCATCATGGCATGGGGGCCGGGGAAGGCTTCGGCCGATCACCTCCTTGCGCGGTTCGCCCGATAGAAAAGCGGCGCCCGCAAGGCGCCGCTCTGCCGTTTCGATGAGTCTGAAGGCCTTACGCGGCCTTGGATTCGATCTGCTTCGACTTCTCCTTCGAGGAGGTGATCGCGATCTTGCGCGGCTTCATCTCCTCGGGGATGTTGCGGACGAGATCGATGTGCAAGAGGCCATCCTTCAGCGTTGCGCCCTGCACCTCGACATGATCGGCGAGCTGGAAGCGCCGCTCGAAAGTGCGCGCGGCGATACCGCGGTAAAGCACCTCGGCACCCTCGTCTTTCTGCTCATCGCTCTTCTCGCCCTTGATCGTCAGCACGTTGCGGTGCGCCTCGACCGAGATCTCGTCTTCGGAGAAGCCGGCGACTGCCATCGAGATACGGTAAGCGTTCTCGCCCGTGCGCTCGATGTTGTAGGGCGGGTAGGTCTGCTGACCGCCATCAAGCTGGCCAAGCGAATCCAGCATGGTGAAAAGCCGGTCGAAGCCGACCGTCGAACGGTAAAGCGGGGAAAAATCGACATGACGCATGGTCTGTCCTCCTGTTGAGCAACAAGTTTGCGTTTGGCCACTGCCGGAAACCCGTCTCGGCGTTCCCTTTTCCTGGCCAGCGGCCCCATTCACGGCGGCCGCGTGCCAGATTTGGGTATTTTTCGCGCGCCGTTCAAGATCGAGAAGGGCGGGGCACGACAACCGCGATAACCGAAAGATGAACACAGCCTGAACGAACCCTTCGCCTTACGTTCACACACGCGGCTTTACCCTTTCACCCATCGTACTTTCCGGGGCACATGCAACCGTCCCTTCCATGTGTTCCGGAATGCCGGGGATGGTCCTCGCACCATCCCCGGTCTGCGATAGACAACGCCCTCCGCTCATGAAATCCTTTGCTTTTGACGGGCCTCCTCACTATCACGGTCGAGGTGCCCCCGCTCGAAAGCGGCGAACCCGATCCATGTCCGACCTGCTGCGCGAAATTCCCGAAAATCCCCTGCCGAAGAGCGCCGTGGCGGGCATGATGACGGGGGACGACGGGGTGCGCATCCGCTATGCCCACTTCCCCTGTCGCGCCGAGAACGGCACCGTCGTGCTACTGCAAGGACGCAACGAGAGCATCGAGAAGTATTTCGAGACAGTTGGGGATCTCGCCAAGCGCGGCTTTGCCGCCGCCACGCTGGACTGGCGCGGCCAGGGCGGCTCGGACCGGCTGCTGCCCAACGCGGGGTGCGGGCATATCGAGACCTTTGACGACTATGTCGCCGATCTCGATCGGTTCTTCACGGAAATCGTATTACCGGACTGCCGCCCGCCTTATACCGTGCTTGCCCACTCCACCGGCGCGCTCATCGCGCTTCTCGCGAGCCCGCACCTTGCCAGCCGCGTCAGCCGCATGGTGCTCCTCGCGCCCCTCTTCACCTTTATCGCACCTCTGCCGCTATCCCTGGTGAGGGCGTTTACGAGCACCTATTTCGCCTGCGGCCTTGGAAGCCGTCCTGTCCCCGGCGCAGGCCGGCGCGGCGCAGAAATACCATTTGCAGCGAACCGGCTAACCAGCGATTCCACCCGCTATACACGCAACGAGGCGCTGTTGAGCGCTCATCCCGAACTCGCCGTCGCCAACCTCTCCACAGCATGGCTGCGCGCCGCCTTCACCGCCGCGGAGCGCGTGCGCGAGCGGGAGTTCATGGCCGGGATACGTCTGCCCATCCTGTTTCTCGCCGCCAGCGCCGATCGGGTTGTCTCAACCCCTGCCATCGAACGCTATGCAAAGGGTTTGCGCTCGGCGCATGTGCTGACCATCGACGGCGCGCGCCATGAACTTCTCCAGGAAGCAGACCTCTACCGGGAACAGGTTCTCGCTGCCTTCGAAGCTTTCGCGCGACCCAGCCGTGGCGGCGGTATCCAGGCGCCCCAACCGACGGCGGATGCTGGCTGAAACATCAGGAACGCAAAAGCGCCAGCGCCCTTTCATGCAGCTCCGGAGTGGCGGCGGCGACGATGTCCCCACCGGCCTCCGCACGGGCGCCGTCCCACGTGGTGATGATACCGCCGGCCTGCTCGATGATGGGAATGAGTGCCACGATGTCGTATGGATTGAGGTCGCACTCGATCACCAGGTCGACATGGCCGGCCGCCACCATGGCATAGGCATAGCAGTCGGTGCCGTAGCGCGGCAGACGTACGGCCATTTCCACCCGGTCGTAGAGCGCGCGGCGCGGCGCGTCGAAGAGCGCCGGTGTGGTGGTGCAAAGGGTCGCGTCGGCAAGATGCGTGGTGCCGCGCGTGGCGAGCCGCCGCCCCCCTCCCGGTCCCTCGTAATGCGCGCCTTCGCCATCGGCATAATAGAGCTCCCCCGTAAAGGGCTGTGACATCATGCCGGCAACCGCCTTGCCGTCGACGGTGAGCCCCACCAGCGTGCCCCACAGCGGCAGGCCCGAGATGAAGGCGCGTGTGCCGTCGATCGGGTCGATCACCCAGATGTGGCTGTTGCCGGCCCCTTCCGTGCCGAATTCCTCACCGATGATCCCCTGGTCGGGGAAATGCTCGCGGATGAGCGCTCGGATGGCCATCTCGGCGGCACGATCAGCCTCCGTCACAGGGTCGAAGCCGGCGGCATGTTTGTTGCCGACATCGCCGCCCTTGCGGAATCGCGGCAGTGTCTCGGCGGCTGCGGCAGCGGCGAGACGACGCATGAATTCGGGTGTGGGGTGGGTCTCAAGCATTGGATTCCCCCGCTGCGGCACGATTATCCAGCTCTTTTTTGCGCGATTTCGGACTTAGGGCTTGACAATTGTGCAGCGCAACATAAAATTTGATTCGGATAGTTGATTCTATCTATGCCCTCCTTGGGCGGTTCCTCCCTAGACTTATGGCCGTGTCGTGTAAACGATACGGTCTCTTTTTTTACCCCGCCGCCTTGCTGGCAGAGCGGCCGCGACCTGTCATTCCGCAGCCATGGGCACGGTAAGGAAAAACTGGTCGGGGATCATCGTCAGCGTTCGTATGAATTCGGCCAGGTCGTCGGCAAGCGTGCCAAAGCCCTCCACGCGCTGCAGCGTGCGCTCATTCATGTAAAGCCCGCGGTTAATCTCGATCTGCAGGGCGTGGACTTGCTCGGCCGGCCTGCCGTAATGCTCGGTTATGAAGCCGCCGGCATAGGGTTTGTTGTGCGCCACGGCGTAGCCCCTGGCGGCGAGCAGCGAAATCGCGTGCTCGGTCAGTCCTGGCGCGGCGGAAGAGCCAAAACGGTCTCCGATGATGAAATCGGGCCGCAGCGACCCATCGCCTACGCGGATGTTGGCCGGCATCGAGTGGCAGTCGATCAGGATCGCATATCCGAAAGTATCCCGCGTCCGCTGCAGAAGCTCCGCGAGGCAGGCGTGGTAAGGGCGGTAAATGTGCTCGATGCGCGACAGCGCCTCCTCGAGCGGCAGGCGCGAACCATAGATATCGAGCCCCTCGCCCACCAGCTTCGGAATGGTGCCGAGCCCGCCGGCCACCCGCGGCGAGCGGATATTGGCGAAGGAAGGCACCGGCTCGCGGAACATGCGCGGGTCGAGTTCCCACGGCTCGCGGTTCACGTCGAGATAGGCGCGCGGGAAATTGGCGCTGAGAAGCGGCGCGCCGAGAGAAGCGGCGGTGGAGAACAGTTCATCGACATAACAATCCTCAGAGCGCCGGATGGTGGCGGCGTCGAGCCGGCTCATCGCCAGAAAGCGGGATGGATAGTGACGTCCGCTATGCGGGGAGTTGAAAACGAATGGGATGCGCTGCTCGCCCGCCGTCTGCACCTGGAAGGCTGGAATGTCGGAAAAGTCCGCCTGTGCGCTCATCTAGGTGTTGAACCCTTTGAAACCTTGCCCTTGCTCCCCTGGAAGCCTGCCACCCGGACAGCCCCCTGTCCAGAGTGCCCGCTTGCCGCAGCGCTCTTCCGCTGCCACCATTCACTTGATATTTACCATGCCAGAATCATATAGCGTGATATATGGCGGTTGCCGGCCTAAGGGCGCTCGGGGTCTGTTTCGGAAGTAACTAATGGCACGAATCCTTCTCGCGGAAGACGACGACGACATGCGGCGTTTCCTCGTCAAGGCGCTGGAACGCGCCGGCTATGAGGTAATCGATTTCGACAATGGCGCCGGCGCATACGAACGGCTGCGCGAGGAGCCCTTCTCGCTGCTCCTGACCGACATTGTCATGCCGGAGATGGACGGTATCGAGCTTGCCCGCCGCGCCACCGAGATCGACCCAGACCTGAAGGTCATGTTCATCACCGGCTTCGCGGCAGTGGCGCTCAATCCTGATTCCAACGCCCCGCGCGACGCCAAGGTTCTTTCGAAACCTTTCCACCTGCGCGACCTCGTCAACGAGGTGGAGAAACTGTTGCAGGCGGCCTGAAACCTTCCTATTGACGCCGCCCGCGAATATGTGGTGTATGCGCGCGTCGGATGGGCGTGTAGCTCAGCGGGAGAGCACTTCGTTGACATCGAAGGGGTCACAGGTTCAATCCCTGTCACGCCCACCATCCTTCGAGCTTTGAGCAGCAATCCGTCCGAAGATCGTTGGACGAAGAAGTGTCCTGTGACCTCAGCGCAGGAGAACATATTTCCTTCTTCAGGTTCGGCAACAATCCTTCCAGATCAAACAGCTACGCGCCTATCCTCAACTTATACAAGAACTTGAGAAGCTATTGCACGCAGCGGTTTCATCAGAGGATCGAGGTGCGCCGAAGGGCGTGGGCAGGCAAGACCCGCCACGATATGATATGAGGGAAGCATGGATGGACTTTTGAACGAAGGGGCGGCGCAGTTGGAAGCGCTGACGGAGGTGACGCCGGATTTTCTGGCCGCCTTCCTCATCCTGTCCGTGGCGCTGGCCGCCGCCCTCGTGCTGCACTGGCTTCTCCACCGGTTTCTCATCCGCTTCGTCGCGCCGCGTGATCTTTTCTGGCGCTCGCTGGTGGCGCGCACCACCAACGCCTTGCGACTCGCCTTTGCCGTTGGCGGGCTGGCGCTGGCCGCGCCGCTGGCGCCCTTGCCGGAAACCGTCGCCCGTATTCTGCATCATGTGCTGCTGATCGGCTTCATCGCCATCGTCATGCGGCTGGCGCAGCTGGCCATGCACATCTTCACCACGCTGCATCTGAGGCGCTTCAAGCTCGATGCGGAGGACGAGCTCCTGGCGCGCAAGCACGTCACCCAGATGCGCATCCTGCAGCGCATCGCCGGAATGCTGATCCTGATCCTCGGCATCGGCGCCATGCTGATGACCTTCGACACCGTGCGCCAATACGGCATCAGCCTGCTCGCCTCCGCGGGCGCGGCCGGCATCGTCGTGGGTCTGGCGCTGCAGCCGATGCTGAAGAACCTCTTCGCCGGCATCCAGCTCGCCGTCACCCAGCCGATCCGCATCGACGACGCTTTGGTTGTCGAGGGCGAGTACGGCAATGTGGAGGAGATCACCTCGACCTACGTCGTCGTGCGCGCGTGGGACCGCCGGCGCCTCATCATCCCGCTCAATTACTTCATAGAGCGCCCGTTCCAGAACTGGACGCGGGACGAGACGGCACTTATCGGTGTTGTATTTTTCTATGTCGACTTCTCTGTCCCTGTCGCCGTACTGCGCAAGAAGGCCGAGGAGATCGTGCGAGCATCGCCCTTGTGGGACGGCGAGACATTTGCCGTCCAGGTCACTGACCTGCGCGAGACGACGATGGAGGTCCGCGTCTTGGCGAGCGGCGCCGATTCCGGCGATGTCTTCTCGCTGAAGTGCGACATTCGCGAACAGCTTATCGCATTCCTGGCCACGAACTATCCGCAATCGCTGCCGCGCTTCCGTGCCGAGACGGACGCCAGCGAAGCACCGGTCAGGCAGCCCGCATTCCACTATGAGGCAAACCCCGAGGGAGGCCGACAATGAACACCGCGAACCTGCAGATGGAAGGCATGCTGATGGCCGTCTCGGCCCTTTGCTCGCTGATGCGCGAGAAGGGCCTGGCCGAGGCGGAAGAGATCGACGCCGCCCTTGCCGAAGCTGAAACGGCGCTGGCCGCCGACCGGCTGCGCCCGGATCAGCTCTCGCCGTCCAATGTAGAGGCGGTCCTGTTTCCCTTGCGCTTTCTGCGCGAGGCCAACAGGCGCAGGATTCCCGGCAGCACCGCCGCCTATACCGAGATCGCCACCAATGTCGGTCGCACGCGGCGGGGGACACCGGCCTGAGGCCTGGAGCTTCGGCTGATCCTTACAGTAATTTAATGGTATAAAGGATGAACCGCGCCCGCTCTTGCCGTACAAGGGCGGTAGAAGCCGGGGATATGCGGTCGCGCGCACTGCGCTGACCAAGACCCCTTGTGCGCGTACCTATTCCGGAGAGACGGATGACATGGTGGAAACAGGCCCTTTTGTGTCTCCTGCTTCTGGGGGCCGCCGCCGTCGTCTGGTATCGTTTCTTTCCAGGCGCGGCGGAGGTGGCGGCCGAATGGGGTATCGGCGAGGCGCCTGCCGCAACAGCTCCCGCCGATGAGGCGCCGCGCGGCGGTCCCGGCCGGCGTGGAGGCGGCATGCAGAGCCCGGTGGTCGCAACGCCGGTAACCACCGCCACCATCAACGACCGGCTCACCGCAATCGGTACCGGCAACGCGCTGCGCACGGTCGCCGTGCGGCCGTTCACGTCCGGACGTCTCACCGAGGTTTCCGTGGAGCCAGGCGCGGAGGTCGAGGCCGGCGAGATCATCGCGCGCCTGGATTCGGAAACCGAGAGCATCGCCGTAGACCGTGCGGAGTTGGCGCTCGATGACGCGCGTGCACGGCTCGAGCGCATCAGCGCCCTGCGTTCCTCCAACACCGTCACCGCCGTCCAGCAGACCGAGGTGCAACTGGAAGTGCGCAATGCCGAACTTGCCCTGCGCGAAGCACGCCTGGCGCTGGAACGTCGCGAGATCGTGGCGCCAATAGGTGGCTTCGTCGGCATCCTGCCGGTTGCGCAGGGGGATTATGTGACATCCTCGGATGACATTGCCACCATCGACGACCGCTCGCAGATCCTCGTCGATTTCTGGGTGCCGGAGCGCTATGCCGGCGCACTGGCGGTCGGCATGCCGCTCACCGCCCGATCCATCGCCCGCCCCGACGAGAGCTACACCGGCACCGTCCGCGCCATCGACAACAAGATCGACCAGGAAAGCCGGACGCTGCGCGTCCAGGGCCGCATCGACAATCCAGCCGACACGCTGCGCTCTGGCATGGCCTTTCGCGTGAGCATGGCGTTCGCCGGCGAAACCTACCCGGCGGTGGATCCGCTTGCCGTTCAGTGGGGCACCGAGGGGGCATATGTCTGGGTGGTGCGCGACGGCGTGGCGCGGCGCACCCCTGTGCGCATCATCCAGCGCAACTCCGACAGCGTGCTCGTCGACGGCGCGTTCGCCGAGGGCGACCAGGCGGTCGTCGAGGGCGTGCACGCGGTGCGCGAGGGCCAGGGCGTGTCAATCGCCGGCAACGAAAGCCAGCCGCGCGGCTCGTGAGGGGACAGGGAACGGCGCCATGAGCGAGGGAAAGATAGAGCAGGCCGGCGGCGGCATTACCGCGCTCTTCGTGCGCCGCCCCGTTTTCGCCTTCGTCGTCAATACGTTGATCGCGGTTGCCGGCCTTGCCGCGCTCTACGGCGTCGAGGTGCGCGAACTGCCGGATGTCGACCGCCCGGTGATCTCCGTCACGACGCGTTTTGACGGCGCTGCGGCTGAGACCATCGACCGCGAGATAACCGCCGTCCTCGAGAACGCGGTGACGCGTATCGCCGGCGTTTCGACCATCTCTTCCTCTTCCTCCTTCGGCCGGAGCCGGGTGACCATCGAGTTCCGCGAGAGCGTCGACATCAATGCCGCCGCTTCGGACGTGCGCGATGCGGTGGGCCGCGTCCAGAACCAGCTGCCCGATGACGCCGACGCACCGACCATCGTCAAGGCCGACGACGACGCACAGGCGGTCATGCGGTTGGCCGTCACCTCCGACGAAATGTCGGTCGAGGACATGACAGTCTTCGTAGAGGACGAGATCGTCGACAAGCTCGCCACCGTGACCGGCGTCGCCGACGTGCAGGTCTACGGCGACCGCGACAAGATCTTCCGCGTCGACATCGACCAGGCGCGGCTTGCCAGCCTCGGCATGACCATCGGCGACATCGGCAACGCGCTGTCGACGGTGGCTTTCGACAGCCCCGCCGGCTCGCTGACCAGCGGCACCCAGGACCTGATCGTGCGGGCGACGGCGTCCATCACCACGCCGGAGGATCTGGAGGCCATCCAGCTTTCGCGCAACGTGCACCTAGGCGACGTCGCTGTCGTTACCCTCGGTCCCGATCTGGGCGAGAGCCGGCTGCGCTCCAACGGCAGGGCGGGCATCGGGTTGGGGATCGTGCGCCAAGCCCAGTCGAATACGCTCGACATCTCCGCCGGTGTCCGCGAGGCCGTCGAGGAGATCAGGCCGATCCTGCCGGAGGGCATGGAGATTGCCGTCACCAGCGACGACGCCATATTCATCAACGGGGCCATCCACGAGGTGGAGATCGCGCTCGGCATCGCCGTGACGGTGGTGCTCCTGGTGATCTACCTGTTCCTGCGCGACGTGCGTGCCACCATTATCCCCGGCGTCGCCATCCCCGTGGCCTTGATCGGCACGGTGGCAGCCATCTACCTGACGGGCTTCTCCATCAACATCCTCACCCTGCTTGCGCTCGTGCTTGCAACCGGCCTTGTCGTCGACGACGCCATCGTCGTCCTTGAAAACATCGTGCGCCGGCGTAACCAGGGCATGGGCCCCCGCGCGGCCGCCGTGCTCGGCACGCAGGAGGTGTTCTTCGCCGTCGTTGCTACCACGGCCGTGCTGGTGGCGGTCTTCGTGCCGCTCTCCTTCCTGCCCGGCCAGGCCGGCGGCCTGTTCCGCGAGTTCGGCTTCGTGCTGGCTATTGCCGTCTTCCTGTCGTCCATCGTCGCGCTGTCGCTGTGCCCGATGCTCGCCTCGCGCATGCTTGCCTCGGGCGAGCGCAGCTCCGGGCACGAAACGGCGCCCCCAAGCCCCATGGCGCGCTTCGGCGAGGGTCTCTCCCGGCTTTACGCGAAAACCTTGCACTTCTGCCTCGACGCGCCGGCCGTGATCCTGCTCGTCTCCGTACTGTTTGCGGCGGCCGCCTATGGGATGTTCGGCACCGTCAAGTCCGAACTCACGCCGAGCGAAGACCGCTCGGTGGCCTTCATGCGTGTTTCCGCACCGCAGGGCGTGAGCCTTGACTATCTGACCGGGAACATGCGCCAGATCGAAACGCTGATCGAGCCACTGCGCGAGCGCGGCGAAATCCGCAGCACCTTCTCCATCGTCGGCATGGGCGGCTCCAACCGCGGCTTCCTGGTGCTCGGCCTGGCGCCCTGGGAAGAACGCGAACGCAGCCAGCAGGAAATCCTCGACGAGGTTAACGCGCTGGCAGCTCGCGTACCTGGCGTGCGCGCCTTCGCCTTCCAGCCCAATAGCCTGGGTATTCGCGGCTCCGGCAGCGGGCTGCAATTTGCCGTGGCGGGCTACAATTACGAGCGCCTGACCGAGGCCGCCATGGCCATCGTCGCGGATATGGAAGAGGATCCGCGGTTCGACAGACCGCGTCTGTCGCAGGATGCCACTCAGCCGCAGTTAAAGGTGGAGATCGACCGCCAGCGCGCCTCCGACCTCGGCATCGAGATCGCAGGACTGGGCGAGGCCATCCAGGCCCTGCTCGACGGCCGCAAGATCGGCTCCCTCTTCATCGATGATAAGAGCTTCGACGTGAAGCTCTTGTCGACCACCGACCCGATCAACGATCCGACGGACCTGGAGAATATTTTCGTCAGGACGGGCGACGGGCGCTTCGTTCCCGTCTCAACCATCACCTCGTTGCGCGAGGAGGCCGTTCCGCCCTCGCTCGTGCGAGAGGAGCAGATGCGGGTCGTGCAGGTGACATCCGGGCTCGCCGATAACTTCCCGCTCGGCACCGCCCTGGAAACCGCAAAGGAGATCGCCGAGCCGCACCTGCCGCCGGGAGCCCGCATCATCCCGCTGGCCGAGGCCGCGACACTGGGCGAGACGGCCAACAGCATGCTGACCATCTTCGGCTTCGCCGTAGTCATCATCCTGCTTGTCCTGGCAGCCCAGTTCGAGAGCTTCGTCAGCGCCATTATCATCATGGCCACAGTGCCGCTGGGGCTCGCCTGCGCGGTCTTCGCGCTGCTCCTTACCGGCACGAGCCTCAACGTCTACAGCCAGATCGGTCTCGTGCTCCTGGTCGGCATCATGGCCAAGAACGGCATCCTCATCGTCGAGTTCGCCAACCAGCTGCGCGACCGCGGGCTGAACGTGCGTGAGGCGATCGAGCAGGCTTCCCTCATCCGCCTGCGGCCGGTGGCCATGACCATGATATGTACCGTGGTCGGCGGCCTGCCGCTGGTGCTGGCGACCGGGGCGGGCGCCGAGGCGCGCGTCGCGCTCGGCTGGGTGATCGTCGGCGGGCTGGGACTCTCAGCACTCTCCACGCTCTACCTCACGCCGGTGGCCTATCTGCTTCTTGGCCGGTTCATCACGCCCAAGGTGGAGGAGGAAGCCCGCCTCGAGCGCGAGCTCAACCACGCCGCGTCCGCCTCTGCCTCCAAACCTCGGTAGCAACGGGGCTTTACAAAACGGACCGGATGAACAGACTGTCGCCGGCTTTGTGCTGCGGCAAGGAAAAGGTGGGATGACGATCTTCGAAGAGCTCTTTTCGCTCGCCGGCAAAACAGCATTGGTCACGGGAGGAGCCTCCGGCATCGGCCGCATGGCGGCGAGCGCGATGGTGCGCGCCGGTGCTCATGTCATGATCGCCTCGCGCCGCGGTGACCAGTGCGCCGCCGTGGCCAAGGAACTGAATGCGCTGGACGCCGCCGGCTCGGCGGAAGGCTTTGCCGGCGATGTGGGCTCCGAAGAGGGCGTAACGCAACTCGCCGCCGCAGTAAGCGAGCGCACGGACAAGCTCCACATTCTGTTCAACAATGCCGGCGCGAGCTGGGGCGAGCGATTGGAAAGCTTCCCCTACCATGCTTGGGCGCGGGTACTGAACATCAACGTCACCGGCCTTTTCCATCTCACGCGCGAGCTGCTGCCGCTTCTTGAGAAGGCGGCGGGCGAGGAAGATCCTGCCCGCGTCGTCAATCTCGGTTCCGTCATGGGTAGCCAACCAATCGCCGACGGCGCCTATTCCTACACCGCTTCCAAGGCAGCCGTGCATCACTTGACGCGCACGCTGGCAAACGAGTTCGCGGCAAAACGCGTCACTGTCAACGCACTGGCCCCCGGCCCCTTCCAGAGCCGCATGACGGCGTTTGCCACCGGCACCGAAGAAAAGGCGGCCAAGGTAGGTGCGCGCGTTCCTCTGGGAAGGATTGGCGCGCCGGATGACATTGCCGGCGCGACGCTGTATCTGTGCGGGCGGGCTGGCAGCTACGTCACGGGTGCCATCTTGCCCATCGACGGCGGCCAATCGGCCCAGCACGGCATGAAGCTGTTCAGGGACTGAGGCCGTCCACGGAGAAAACGGGGGTTGCGGCTGTTGCGTAGGGACACCATCACAATCGACGAAGCCGAAGCGCTTGTGGGCGAGGAAGTGGGCGTCTCCAACTGGCGCACCGTCTCGCAGGAGATGATCAACCAGTTTGCGGCGGCGACCGACGATCACCAGTTCATCCACACCGACCCGGAGCGCGCCGCCCGCGAAACGCCCTATGGCGGCACTATCGCCCATGGGTTCCTGTCGCTGTCGCTGCTTTCGACCATGATTTTCGAGGCCGTGCCGCAGCTCGAAGGAACAAGCGCGGGCGTAAATTTCGGATTCGACCGCGTCCGTTTTCTCAATCCCGTCAAATCCGGCGCACGCATCCGCGCCCGCTTCCTACTGGCGCAACTGAAGGTGCGTCCGTCGGGTATCGTCGAGTGCCATTACGATGTGACGGTCGAAATCGAGAACAGCCTCAAGCCGGCGCTGACAGCACGCTGGCTGACGCTCGCCATGCCGGACCGGGCAGGTGAGACCGCCGCGTGAGCGCTGTGTCCTCTCTCTGCTGCCGCCACTCCGCAAAAGGACGCCGACGCTGGCTTGACGGCAGTATCGCAAACCGTGAAAAAGCAGCAAGGTTCGTGCCTAAACCACTATCCATCATATTCTCGCCGCGCGAGGGAGACAAAGCGGCAAGGATAGCTATTG
>NZ_JAOCZP010000007.1 GCF_025336525.1 Chelativorans salis | reverse complement strand
TGGCTATTGGTCACGCATGAATCGACGAGAACTTCACACCCGTTCGATCTCTCGAACAGGGTAACTTTCTCTCGAAAACGTGTCCGCCAAAGTCTCGTCTGGAACCCCAATACCCTCTCGGGCACCAGGATCCCGCAAGCCTCTGCCGCCCACGTTTCCCTTTCTTCTATCTTCAATTGTCAAAGAACAGACAACGACTTGCTGTCTTCGGGCCAACGCGATCTTGGCTTCAGCCCTATGAGTGTCGCTCGCGCGGCTCTCTGCATGGATTAACAAGAGCAAGCATCTCTGTCGCCAGCGGCGCCGCCGCCCTCGTTGTGGGGCGTATATAGTCGTCACCCGCTTCGAGTGTCAACGGGGATTCTGAACTTTTTTGAATTTTTTACGACGCCCTATTCGCGCGTCACCGCCCTGCGGAAACCCCGCACCGACGTTCAGCTTGTGGAAGGCCACATTGGAGCCCAATTCCCTTCCTACGTCGTGTTATATGGGTGTGTCGTAAGCTCATTTCCAGTACGAACTGATTGGGGGGTGTTTTGCGACCACGGTATTGCCAGGCGCGCCGGTGCGGCGCCTGTGCATTGACTTGGCCGATTCTGCCGGGCATGACTTCGTGCGCGGATCTGGAGCCGCCGGCAAGTGCGGCCGGATTAATGGGAGCAGGAAACGACGTTGGAAGAGGCAAGCGCGAGACCTCCCCTCGATGACCAACCGCCACTGATAGCGGATGGGCGCAGCGGTCCCCCCGACCGCCGCGAGATATCGGCGCGCTGGCTTGTCGGCACCTTTCTGACCGGCCTGACATCGACTGTGCTCATGGGCGTTGCACTGTCGGCGGCCCTCGACGGACGCGAGCAGCTTGCCACGCCACCGGAGATCGCGCTTCTGGAAGATATGGCCAAGGGGTCGGGCGAAGCAGCCAAGACCGCCCGTCTTATTCCGTCGCGCGCGCTGGCCAAACCGAGCGACCGCCGTCTGATGGAGGTGTCGACGGTACTGAAGGAAGGCGACCGCGACGTCGTGCGCACTTTGCCTTTCGTCCACGTCAGGATGGCGCTCGCGGCCGGGCACACCACCAGCAAGGATTACCCGCCCTTCGATCCGCTTTCCGTCTTTGCCGAAGATGGCGCGGCCAGCGCCGCCCGCACGGGCCTTATCTACGGGGCGAAGGTGGAAAGCGAAGTCAGCCTGCGCACACTCCCGTTTCCATTGCAGACGGCGTCGTTCGATGAGAAAAGCGACCTGACGGCCGAGGAAGTCGAGCAGGTGGTGCGCACAACCAGCGCAATTCTCACGGAAGGCGACGTCCAGGTTGCGGCGCTGCATTATATAGACCCGCAGCGGTTTGGCGAATCGCTCGCCACCCAGGCCCTTTCCCACTTCGGCGCGCGCATCGTCCAGGAAAACGTCTCGATTGCGCCGCGCAATACTCCCGGTGGACCGTCGACCGGCTTTGCCGAGGACATCATCTCCTTCGCCGAGGATAAGCCGATCCTCGACGCCTTCCACGATGCCGGCTACGAGGGCGCGGACGTTACGGGCATGGCAGAGGCGATCGCCAAGCTGCTCAACACGAATGCGCTCAAGGCTGGTACCTTGCTGCGCGTCGGCATCGAAGCCGGAGAAGAGACCAGCGATGTCGTGCGCACAAGCGTCTATAACGGCAGGCAGCACCTTGTAACCATCGCCGTGGACGACCGGGGCCAGTTTGTTCCGGCGGAAGAACCGAAATCGGGAGGGGAGCTCCTGGCCACGCTCGACGACGAGCCCCAGCCGCCGGTATCCCGTGCCGATCTTCCGCGCGTGTATGATGGGATATACAACGCTGCTTATTCCTACGGTCTCACCAAGCCCATGACGCGGCGGCTCATCCGTCTGCTGGCGGCCGACGTCGATTACCAGTCGCGCCTTTCCCTCACCGATCAGGTCGAAGTTTTCTTCTCTCAGCCCAACGAGGACGGAAGCGCTTCGGAGAATTCCGAGCTTCTCTACGTCTCGGCCGCCTTCGGCGGCAAGACGCGGACTTATTACCTCTTCGAGCTCCCCGACGGCAGCACGGACTATTTCGATCGCGAGGGCCGTAGCGCGCGGCCGTTCCTGCTGCGCAACCCGGTGCCCAATGGCCGCTTTACCTCCGGCTTCGGCATGCGCCGGCATCCCATTCTCGGCTATTCGCGCATGCATACGGGCGTCGATTGGGGTGCGCCGCGCGGCACGCCTATCATCGCTTCCGGTGACGGTGTGGTGGAGGAAGCCGGCTGGTCGGCAGGGTACGGACGCCAGACCATCATCCGTCATGCCAATGGTTACCGCACCTCCTACAACCACCAGAGCGGCATCGCCAAGGGTGTCGTTCCCGGTGCCACCGTTCGCCAGGGGCAGGTGATTGGCTATGTCGGGGCCACCGGCCTGGCGAAGGGGAACCACCTGCACTACGAGCTGATCGTCAACGACCGCAAGGTCGACCCGATGCGCGTGCGCCTGCCTGACAGTCACACCCTCGAAGGCGAAGCACTCGCTGCTTTCGAGCGCGAGCGCGAGCGCATTGACGATCTGCTGCAGGACTCCTTCACCAAACCGCTTCCCGTCCTGGCCAGAGTGGACGACTGAAAGGCCTAGCGGCTCGGCGCGGGCTGCCCGCGCTGCCTACTCCACAAACTCCACCGTTACGCCCGGCTTCACCCGCTTGGCGAGTTCCTGAGCATCCCAGTTGGTCAGCCGCACACAGCCATGGCTGTAGGTCTTGCCGATCTTAGAGGGCTCTGGCGTGCCGTGAATGCCGTAGGTCGGTTTGGACAGCGCGATCCAGATAGAGCCCACGGGACCGTTCGGCCCCGGCGGGATGGTCAGGACACGGTCGTTGTTGCCCTGCTTGAAGTTTTTCGTCGGATTATAGGTGTATTCGGGATCGAAGGCGACGCGCGCCACTTCGTGGGTACCGGTGGGAGAAGGCGTATCGCCGGAGCCGATGGTGGCGGGATAGGCAGCGACGAGCCGGCCGCGCGCATCGTAGACTCGAACTTGCTTACTGCTCTTGTCGGCGACGATGCGCGCAACGTCATACGTCGCCGGCTCGCCGGGATTGGCCACCCTGATGACCGTGCCCGGACGGTTGAAGTTGGCGTCCGGATTGAGCGCGACGAGATACTTTTCGTCCATATGGAAGCGCTCGGCCAGCATCTCGGTGACGCGCGTATAGCTCAACCGTTCGAGAGTGGCCTTCTCGCCATAGTCCTCCGGCACGGAGGCGATGTAGGGTCCGGCCGCATCCTCCGCGGTGATCGTATATTCGACAAACGCCGGCCCGCCGGTTTTCTCCAGCTCCGCGGCGATCCACTCCTTGTCATACGTCTTCAGCCGCTCGCCCACGATCTCATGATAGGCGCTGATGGCCTTGTTGACGTTATCGCCCATGCGCCCATCGATCACCCCCGGTGAGGCACCGGCGCGGTCAAGGAGCACCTGGTACTTCGCCACCTCCTCATTGGCGCCGTGCACGTCCGGGATGGTGGTCTCGAGCCCCCGGTCCTGGCCCGGGAGCAACTGCTCACGCCCATCGTTCGGCGGCACGGCTGCCAGCGCTCCCCCTTGGCCGGACGGCGAATCGAGCGGCGCGCGCCGTATGCCTGGGTCTTCGCGCTCCACCGGGGGATAGGCTCCATAGTCCTCCTCCACCGGCGGCATTTCCTCATACTCGCCGTAGCGCGGATCGACATAGGGATCGTCATAGCGCGGCCTGCGATAGCCGCGCTCGCCATAGGGATCGACCCCTTCTCTGATCGCCGCTTCGCGGTCGCGGTGGAAACGCTCGACGTCCCTCGGATCTGTGAAATCATACTCTCGCCGGCCAAGGTCGCGGGAACGCATCTCGCGACGCAGATACTCCGGTGGCGGCGGTGGGGGCGGTGCCGCGATGACAGGCGCACGGATTTCGACCACGCGGCCCGTACGCGGATCGACCACGACCTCACGCCCATGCTGGTCGATATAGACGTCGAACTCGTAAACCTGGGCAAGCTGTATGCCTTCCGGCAAGCGCAGCGCTTCTTCCGCCTGCAGAGCAGGTACGGCCGTCAAAAGACCAAGCAGCAAGGCCAAGGAATATTTCTTCAACACATCCCGCTCCCCGCCGACGTTTGATGACTGCCGGCGCTTGTACGAATCGCACCCATCGCGAACTTAGCGTGCCGCCTAATACATGATCGAGACATGAAAATGGCCGACCCTGATCTTCCTCGCCATGAACTGAAATAACCATCCTCATGCTCCTTCGGCAACCTCAGCCAGGGCGCCATGTCTCCCCTCCTCCTTGCGGGAGGGGAGAGGGGTGGGGGTGGCTGCGCTCGTGTGCCGGTCGTTTGTGATTGGCCGCTTTGCTCGCTGGGAGACATGGGTCGGAGATGCACGTCGCCACGCCCCCACCCCTTACCCCTCCCCGCAAGGGGGAGAGAGGCGTCAGCATCGCGCCTTCCCTGGCGAGGACGTGCTTATCCGTTGCCGCGCTTCCTTTTCGAAGCCGGGCTATGTCAAAGAACGTGGGAAGCGGGGCGCGTTGTCCGAGCCACTCTATTTCTTTTTAAGGCGCGTCCAACGCGCCCCGCCGGAGTCTGTCCCGCAGTCGGCCGGTCACTCGGCCTCCCCGCCCTTCCCGGCTGCACCCGATTGGGGGCTTTGCCGGGCCGGACGAGAAGCCCTGGCGGCTTCTCCGCAATGCCAGCAACGCTGTCACCCAGCGCTCCCGGCACCGCCGGCCTGTCGCGGGCCCTCAGGCCTCCGGGTACCGAGCCCGAAGGGGGAGGTCTCCGCCGCCCTCCCTGATCCCCGGTCCGGACCCGGTTCCCGCGAGAGCGATGGGGCTATGATAGGGGCGGCTTGGGCAGGGGGGCGGATTTTCCTGCGAGAAAAGTTTGCAGGTTGTGGGGGATCAATGGGTTGGCGGGAGCGAGGGGCGAAATTTATCCCCGCTTTGGACCATATCGTTGGTCCAGTCGGTGTCCGTGATCGCTGTTCAGGCATGGATCCTCGGGTCAAGCCCGAGGATGACGAGTTGTGTTGAGGCTGCGGCTAATCGCAAGCCTCGGCGATTTACGCCGCCCTTACCACTGTCGTCATCCTCGGGCTTGACCCGCGGAACCATGCCGCGACCTGTCCAACGTTCCGGAATGGGTCCCGGATAAGCCTTTGTCCCTGATGACGCGCGCGTTTGAGGGGGGCGTTCGGCCTCTGCTAGGCGGGGGCGGGGCGGTCTTTGGCAGACCAATCAGGATCCCGCCAGCCCGAGTTCCCTTTGCATCTTCTTCGGCAGCCCTGCCGCCACCAACCGGTGGCTCTCGCCGAGATACTCCTTCAGCGCGGCATCATCCATGGTTTCCGCCGTCTGGCGCTGGATCCATTTCATGCCGCGGGAGGCCAGATAGGGTGCGGGACGCAGGCCCGGTTGCTCCTTGAGGATGTCGTAGGCGAGGTCGGAGCACTTGAAGGTGACCGCCACCATCTCACCATCGCTCCATCCGCCGATGGCGAAGACCTTGCCGCCTACTTTCCAGACGTGGGCGCCGCCCCACTGCACCACATGAGTGGTATGGGGAAGGGAGGCGCAGAAGCTATTGTAGTCTTCCAGCTTCACCCGCGCCTCCCTTTCAATGTTACGCCGCCTTTTCGGCCGCTTCCCCGGCAGGCTTCTTCGGCCGGAAAATCAGCCGGTCGGACCCTGCGGTGACCTTGACGGTGGAGCCGTCGAAAATCTCCCCCATCAGGATCTTCTCGGCAAGCGGGTCCTGCAGCTCCTTCTGCATCACCCGCTTCAGGGGCCGCGCGCCATAGGCAGGATCGTAGCCCTTGGCTGCCAGCCAGTCGACCGCCTCCTGATCCAGGTCCAGCGTGATCTTGCGGTCGGCCAGAAGCCGCTCCAGCCGCTTGAGCTGGATTTGCACGATCTCGCCCATATCCTGCCGGCGCAGACGGTGGAAAAGGATCACTTCGTCCACACGGTTGAGGAACTCGGGCCGGAAGGACGCCTGCACGACGCCCATCACCTCGTTGCGGACCTTATCCACGTCCTCGCCCTCGGCGAGATTGACGAGGAATTCCGCACCCAAATTCGAGGTCATGATGATGAGCGTGTTGCGGAAGTCTACCGTACGGCCCTGCCCGTCCGTCAGCCGCCCGTCATCGAGCACCTGCAGGAGCACATTAAAGACGTCCGGGTGCGCCTTCTCGATCTCGTCGAACAGGATCACCTGATAGGGCCGGCGCCGCACCGCCTCGGTCAGCACACCGCCTTCCTCATATCCGACATAGCCGGGAGGTGCGCCGATGAGCCGGGCCACGGAATGCTTTTCCATGAACTCCGACATGTCGACGCGTACCATCGCCTGCTCGTCGTCGAACAGGAAGTTGGCCAGCGCCTTGGTGAGCTCCGTTTTGCCGACGCCAGTGGGGCCGAGGAACATGAAGGAGCCGATCGGCCGGTTCGGGTCCTGCAGGCCGGCACGCGCGCGACGCACGGCCTTGGAGACGGCCTGGACCGCCTCGCCCTGGCCGACGACCCGCCTGGCAAGCTCGTCCTCCATGCGCAGGAGCTTCTCGCGCTCGCCCTGGAGCATCTTGTCGACTGGAATGCCGGTCCAGCGCGAGACGATGTGCGCCACGTGGTCCGGCGTCACCGTCTCTTCGACCATGGAGCCGGAACCGTCCTGTGCCTCCGCCTCGACAAGCTTCTTCTCGAGCTCGGGGATACGGCCATAGGCCAGTTCGCCGGCGCGCTGGAACTCGCCCTTGCGCTGGGCGATGGCGAGTTCGTTGCGGGCCTCGTCGAGCTGCCGCTTGAGGTCGGCGGCAAGGCCGAGCTTGTCCTTCTCCGCCGCCCATGTGCTGGTCAGCCGGGCCGACTCTTCCTCGAGCCCGGCAAGCTCCTTCTCAAGTTTCTGCAGCCGGTCCTTGGAGGCTTCGTCCTTCTCCACCCGCAGCGCCTCGCGTTCGATCTTGAGCTGCATGATGCGCCGATCGACCTCGTCCAGTTCCTCGGGCTTCGAATCGACCTGCATCCTCAGTCGCGATGCGGCCTCGTCCACAAGGTCGATCGCCTTGTCGGGCAGGAAGCGGTCGGTGATGTAGCGGTTGGAAAGGCTGGCGGCGGCCACCAGCGCCGAATCGGAGATCCGAACCTTGTGGTGCTGCTCGTACTTCTCCTTCAGACCGCGCAGGATGGAAACCGTGTCCTCGGCCGTCGGCTCGTTTACGAAGACAGGCTGGAACCGCCGGGCAAGGGCGGCGTCCTTCTCCACATGCTTGCGGTATTCGTCGAGCGTCGTGGCGCCAACGCAGTGGAGTTCGCCGCGCGCCAGTGCCGGCTTCAGAAGGTTAGACGCATCCATCGCGCCATCGGCCTTGCCGGCTCCTACCAGCGTATGCATCTCATCGATGAACAGGATGATACCGCCGGAGGCCGCCTGGATCTCCGAAAGGACCGCCTTCAGCCGCTCCTCGAACTCGCCGCGATACTTTGCGCCGGCGATGAGGGCGCCCATGTCGAGTGCCATGAGCTGCTTGTCCTTCAGCGATTCGGGCACGTCGCCATCGACGATCCGCAGCGCCAAGCCCTCGGCGATGGCCGTCTTGCCGACACCCGGCTCGCCGATCAGTACCGGATTGTTCTTCGTGCGCCTGGAGAGCACCTGAATGGTGCGGCGGATTTCGTCGTCGCGGCCGATCACTGGATCGAGCCTGCCGGCCCGCGCCTCGGCCGTCAGGTCGCGCGCGTATTTCTTCAGCGCGTCGTAGCCCTGCTCCGCGCTCGCCGAGTCGGCGGTGCGTCCCTTGCGGATATCGTTGATGACCTGGTTGAGCGCCGTCGGCGTTACGCCTGCCTTGGCGAGTATATCGGCGGTCTTGGCAGATTTCTCGACAGCGAGCGCCGTCAAAAGCCGCTCGACGGTGACGAAGCTGTCGCCCGCCTTCTTGGCCACCTCCTCCGCGGTGGCGAACACCTTGGCAAGGGGTTGCGCCAGATAAAGCTGGCCGCTGCCGCCCTCGACCTTCGGCATCGCCTCGAGTGCCGCCTCCACGGCAAGCTTCACGTCGCGCACGCGCCCGCCGGCACGCTCGATGAGCGAGGCGGCAAGGCCTTCCTCGTCATCAACCAGCACCTTCAGGATGTGCTCGGGCGTGAACTGCTGGTGGTTCTTCGAAAGAGCGAGTGTCTGGGCCGACTGAATGAAGCCGCGCACCCGCTCGGAATATTTCTCAATGTCCATCTCCGCGTCTCCATCTCCTTGACCGACCCGCTTCGCGGCATCGGCCAGGCTCATGTGACGGACCCCCATCCGGCAATGATCGAGATCAATACCGGTCTCTCGGCTGGTCCAACTGCCCGAGATATGGGAACAATCGGCCATGCCAACAAGATGAATGCACCAACGCAAAGCGGCGGGCAATGCCCGCCGCTTCAAACGTCGCAAATTAGTCGCTCAGCACTCAGCCCTGTGCAGCGGCCTCCTCGGCAGGCTGTTTCTCGTCTGCGTCGGATGTCTCGGCTGCCTTCTTGCGGGGCCGGCGGGGACGCTTTGCCGGCTTCGGCGCTTCCGCACCCTCTTCGCTGGCTGCTTCGGTCTCCTTGGGCGCGGCATCCTCTTCGTTCCCATCGGCATGGCCGTTGGACTTCGCACGGTTGGCGCCGTTGCCCTGGCGGTCGAGCGCAACCTCGGCGGGGATGCCGTCGATCACCGGCTGCGGGCCGGAACCATCGTCGACACGTTGACGCTGACGCGGCTGTGGCTGCGCCTCGGAGCGGCTAGGCTCCTGCTCGTCGCGATCCTCGCGCTCGTCGTCGTCCTCGCGATTGTCGCGCATGTTCTGCTGCGGCTGCTGCTGTGCCTGAGCAGCGGCGATAAGCCGGTTGTAGTGTTCGGCATGCTGCAGGTAGTTTTCGGCCATCACACGATCGCCGGAACTCTGCGCATCGCGCGCCAAGGTCGTGTATTTATCGGCAACCTGCTGTGCGGTGCCGCGGATCTTCACATCCGGACCATTGCTTTCGTAGCTACGGGTGAGCGGGTTCGGCCCCTTGCGGTTATTGTTGCCGCGTCCGCGCATACGCCTGTTCTGCTGTTGTGGCCTCATTCCATTCTCTTCGTTTGAGACAACTATCGATTCGAGTGTTGATTTCGGAGAAAACGGGCACCAAGGCCGTCCGTCTCACAATTTCCCCTGGCGATGTGCCGCACCTCGATAGGCACGAGGGCCATCCTGGTCCGCTTGGTGTCACTTGCCCGATGATCCCCGCACGAAGCACATGCGTCGATAACGCAAAAAGGCAGTCTGTCCGCGGGAACCGAATCGAAAACGGCACTGCCTGCTTCGTCTCATCCGGCACGGCGGAACCTAGCGACATTCCCGCACCTTGCCAAGTCTTTTTTCCAAGCCCTCATCCGGAGCGCACAGGCATGAACAACATGGCCCTGTCGCGCCCACCCAGATCACGTGCCGTCCTGACGGTACTGTAGCCTTCTTTAGCGAAGATGGCCTCCACGGCGGACTTCTGGTTGTAACCCGTCTCCACCGCGACGGCGCCTTCGCCTTCCAGGTGGCGATGTGCTCCGGCGGCAATCGATCTGTAGAAATCAAGTCCGTCCGCCCCGCCGTCCAGCGCGGCTCGCGGATCGTGTTCGCGCACCTCACGCGAAAGCGTCTCCAGATCGGCCGTCGGTATATAAGGCGGATTGGAGACGATCAGGTCGAACATGCCGTCGACATCCGTCAACCAGTTGGACCTCAGCGCGACGAAGCGCTCTCGTTGCCCGTTTATATCGGCATTGGTGCGCGCCGTTGCAAGGGCTTCTTCGGAAATATCGACACCCACCGCCTCTGCCTCGGGCACCATGCTCAAAAGCGCCAGCGCGATCGCCCCGGTTCCCGTGCCGAGGTCGAGGATGCGGCAGCGCCCGCGTGACGCAACGATCCGCCGCGCTTCCGCAAGCGCCAGATCCACCAGCGTCTCCGTATCCGGCCGCGGCTCGAGCGTCTGAGGGGAAAGCTTGAGCGTCAGCCCATAGAACTCGCGGAAGCCGAGGATGCGGTACACAGGTTCGCCCGCGCGGCGGCGCGCCAGCGCAGCGTCGATCTCGCCCACTGCCTGCCGCGTGACCGGCCGGTCGGGATCACTGATCGCATCGGTTCGGGACGTGCCCGTGAAATGCTCCACCAGAAGGCGGGCTTCGAAATCGGCGTCCTCGGCCCGGCACTCGGCAAGCTGCCGTCGCACGGCCTTCAATAAGGTATCGAGCGTTGCTCCAAGCGCAATCTCCTCGCGCTCAGCCATCCGCCCCTGCATCGGCAAGCAGCTTGGAATGATGGTCGGCGATCAGCGCGTCGACCACCTCGTCCAGCTCGCCCTCCATCACCCGGTCGAGCTTGTAGAGCGTCAGGTTGATGCGGTGGTCGGTGACCCGCCCCTGCGGAAAGTTGTAGGTGCGGATGCGCTCGGAGCGGTCGCCGGTGCCGACCTGCAGCCGCCGCGCCTCGGAGCGCTCGTCGGCCGCCTTCATGCGCTCGGCATCGAACAGCCGGGCACGCAGGATCTGCATGGCGCGGGCGCGGTTCTGGTGCTGCGACTTCTCCGCCTGCAGGACCACGATGCCGGTGGGGATATGGGTGATGCGCACGGCAGAATCGGTTGTGTTGACGTGCTGGCCGCCGGCGCCCGAGGCGCGCATCGTGTCGATGCGGATATCTTCCGGCCGAACATCGATGTCCACCTCCTCCGCCTCCGGCAGCACGGCCACCGTGGCGGCCGAGGTGTGGATGCGCCCCTGGGCTTCGGTGGCCGGCACGCGCTGCACGCGGTGCACGCCCGATTCAAACTTCAGCCGCGAGAACACGCCGCGCCCGGAGACCGTGGCGATGATCTCCTTATAGCCGCCGGCCTCGCCCTCGCTGGCCGACACCACCTCCACACGCCAGCCGCGCTCGGTGGCATAGCGCTCGTACATGCGGAAGAGATCGCCGGCAAAGAGCGCGGCCTCGTCGCCGCCGGTGCCGGCGCGGATTTCAAGGATGGCGTTCTTCTCGTCCGCCTCGTCCTTGGGCATCAGGAGAACCTGCAGCTTCTGCCGCAGTTCCTCCACCTTCTCCGCCACCTCCTCGTGGTCGGCCTCGGCCAGTTCGCGCATCTCCGGCTCGGTTGCCTTGTCGACGAGCATCGCTTCGAGATCGTCGAGTTCTGCTTCCGCATTCCTCAGGGTGCGAATGGCGGCTGCGACCTCCTGCAATTCGGCGTATTCGGAGGCGAGTTTCACATAGGCTTCCGGCGACGGCCCGGCCGCCATCTGCGTTTCGAGAAGCTCGAAACGCTTCAGCACCTGGTCCATGCGGTCGCGCGGCAGTTCTGTCATCGGTCGGGTCTTGCACTCAAAGAGGAATATCGTGTTCGCGAGCGAATGCGGTCAGCTCGGCCCGGATATCGGTCTTCGCACCGTGATTGGCAAGAGCATCCTCCATCCGCTCCATCAACGCCTCGAGCGGCAACTCGCACAGCATCGCCTTGACGGGACCGATGGACGCCGGCGCCATGGAGATCGAGCGGTAGCCGATGCCGAGAAGCGCCATCGCGGAGATGGGCCGCCCCGCCAGTTCCCCGCACAGCGTCACCGGCGTATGCACGGCCTGTCCCGCCTGGGCGATCTGCCGCAACAGCCGCAGGAAGGGCACGCCGAGCGGGTCGAAGCGCTCGGCAATCCGCGTGTTTCCCCGGTCCGTGGCGGTGACGAACTGGAACAGGTCATTGGAGCCCACCGAGACGAAGTCCACCGCCTGCATCAGCTCCTCGAGCTGCCATAGGAGCGCAGGCACCTCGATCATCGCTCCAAGCTTGAGGCTCGTCGGCAGGTGGTGGGCGAAGCGCGACAGATGCCGCACCTCGCGGTCGATGATGGCGCGGGCCTGGCGGATTTCGTCCACCTCCGTCACCATGGGCAGCATCAGCTTCAGTTCACGCCCACCCGCCGCCTTCAGAAGGGCGCGAATTTGGGTGCGCAGAAGCCCCGGCCGGTCGAGCGTAAGCCTTATGGCACGCCAGCCGAGCGCCGGATTCTCCTCGTGCTGCGCCCCCTTGAAATAGGGCAGCACCTTATCGCCGCCGATATCGATGGTACGGAAGG
Organism: Chelativorans salis; assembly: GCF_025336525.1. Lineage (GTDB taxonomy): Bacteria > Pseudomonadota > Alphaproteobacteria > Rhizobiales > Rhizobiaceae > Chelativorans > Chelativorans salis. Next base: position 239,470 of record NZ_JAOCZP010000007.1, on the reverse strand, counting down.
TGACCGGCTTGCCGTCCGCAGCAACGAGCACCTCGCGGTAAAGCCGCTCCTGAGCCTCTACGCGCGGGAAGGTGAGAGCCACCATGAACTGCAGCTCGGTACGGAAAAGCCCAATGCCCGCCGCCCCTGAATCGGCCAGTTGCGGCAGATCGACGGCAAGCCCGGCATTCATCAAAAGCTCAACCGGCACCCCGTCCTTGGTCTGCGCCGGCTTGGCGCGCAGCTCGTGGTAGAGTTTCTGTCGCCGCGCCCGGAAGCGCACCTTCTCCGCATAGGCCGTCTCGATGTCACCCTGCGGGCGCAGGTGCACCTGCCCGTCCTCTCCGTCGACGATGATGGCATCGCCGTTCTCCGACATGGAGACCGCGCCCTTTACCTGGCCCACCGTCGGCAGACCGATGGCACGCGCGACGATGACGATGTGGCTGGTCGGCGCCCCGTCCTCCAGCACCAGCCCGCGCAGACGTTCACGCGGATAGTCGAGCAGCTCCGCCGCTCCCATGGAGCGGGCGACGACGATCGCGTCCTTCGGCATGACCTCGGCCAACGCGTCCGCGCCCCGCCCCATAAGCTGGCGCAGGAGCCGGTTGGCCAGATCATCGAAATCGCTCATGCGCTCGCGCAGATAGGGGTCGGTCATGTGCAGCATGCGCGCGCGCATGTCGCTTTGCACCTTCTCCACCGCGGCTTCCGCCGTCAGCCCGTTGCGCACGGCCTCTTCCAGCCTGCGCACCCAGCCGCGGTCGTTGGCGAACATGCGGTAGGCCTCCAGCACCGCCCGGTGCTCGCCTTCGAAGGCGACGTCGCGGCGAGACAGCATGTCGTCGATGGAGAGCCTGAGCGATGACAGCGCCTCGTCCAGCCGCTCCAGCTCCTGGTCGCTATCCTCGTTGAAAAGATTGGTGACGACGATGCGCGGTTCGTGCAGCACCACATGGCCGAGCCCCACCCCATCGTTGAAAGGCAGGCCCTTCAGGTTGACCGAGCGACTCAAGTCGAGCTCGATCCCCGGCCGCGTCAGCCGGGCGAGATCTCCGGTGGCGATCATCTCGGCGATGACCATTGCCACCGTCTCCAGCGCCTCCTCCTCGTCCTCGCGGTAGTGGCGCTGGGTGCGGTTCTGCACGACGAGCACGCCAAGCGTGCGGCCGGCACGCAGTACCGGCACGCCGAGGAAGGAGTGATAGGCCTCCTCCCCTGTCTCCGGCAGATAGGCGAAGGCAGGGTGCTTCTGCGCGTCGGAAAGGTTGAGCGGTCGCGCGCTGGCGGCGATGGAGCCGACAAGACCCTGGCCGAGGCGCAACTGCGCCAAGTGCACCGCGTTCGGGTTAAGGCCTTCCGTGGCGTAGAGCTCGAGCACGGAGTCAGCGCGCAGGATATAAAGCGAGCAGACCTCCGCCACCATGTTCTGGGCGATTTCGCGCACGATTCGGTCGAGCCGCTCCTGCGGCTCCATCGCCTCCGCCATCATCTCGCGGAGGCGTCTTAATAATACGCGCGGGCCTGCGCCGGTCTCTCGCATCGAGCCTCACTCCAAAACCCCGCCCGGCACCACCGGTTTGGCAGCACCAGAGACATGGTTCAAGACACATGTCTTTATTGCTTATCGAGACCGTAGACGGAATGCAAAGTCCGTACCGCCAATTCCGCATAGGGGCCGTCGATCAGGATGGAGATTTTTATCTCCGACGTCGTAATCGCGCGGATATTGATGCCCTTCTCCGCCAGGGCCTTGAAGGCGGTGGCGGCGACGCCAGCATGGCTGCGCATGCCGATGCCGATGACCGACACCTTGACGAGGCCGGCTTCCGACTGGATGGCGTCGAAGCCGACACTGTCCTTCGCCTTTTCCAGCACGCTCACCGCCTTTTCCAGGTCGCCGGTGGGCACTGTGAAGGTCATGTCCGTCTTCGAGCCGTCCTCGGACACGTTCTGAACGATCATGTCGACATTGATGTTGGCCTCGGCCAACGGCCCGAAGATGCCGGCCGAAACGCCTGGCCTGTCGGCCAGCCTGCGCAGCGAGATCTGTGCCTCGTCCTTGGCGTAGGCGATGCCGGTGACGACTTGCTGTTCCACGATTTCATCCTCGTCGCAAATGAGCGTTCCGGGCGGGTTGTCGAAATCGCCCATCCCCGGCGCATCAGGGTCCTCGAATGACGATCTTACGAAAGTTCGGACCCCGTGCACCATGGCCAGTTCCACAGAGCGCACCTGCAGCACCTTGGCCCCTTGCGAGGCCAGTTCGAGCATCTCCTCGAACGATATCCTGGAAAGCCGTCGTGCCTTGGGCTCGATGCGCGGGTCCGTGGTATAGACGCCGTCGACATCGGTGTAGATATCGCAGCGATCGGCTTTCAGCGCCGCCGCAACCGCCACGGCGCTTGTGTCGGACCCGCCGCGCCCTAGCGTGGCGAGGCGGTTGTCGGGCGCCAAGCCCTGAAAGCCCGTGACCACCGCCACCTGCCCCGTACCCATGCGGCGCACGATCTCGCCGCCGTCGATCTCCAGGATGCGCGCGGCGCCGTGCGCGCCGTCGGTGCGGATGGGGATTTGCCAGCCCTGCCAGGAGCGCGCGTCGACGCCTATCGACTGCAGCGCGATCGCCAGAAGGCCGCTCGTCACCTGCTCGCCGGAGGCGACGATGGCATCATATTCCCGCGCATCGAAGAAGGGCGAGTTGGCGCCGCAGGCCTTGGGCATCTCCCGCGCCCAGCCCACCAGCTCATTCGTCTTGCCGGCCATGGCCGAGACGACGACGGCCACCTCGTGGCCCGCGTCCACCTCGCGTTTGACATGGCGCGCCACATTGTGGATGCGGGCGATGTCGGCGACGGACGTCCCGCCGAATTTCATCACGATGCGCGCCATGGCTTTCTGGAGGTGCCTTTACTCGGAAGTCGGGCCTGCCCGGACGATGAGGTTGAAAGGCGCGGCGATCGGCAGCCGCGCAACCGCGGCTTCCATATCGAAAAGCCTTACGCGCTGCAAGAAGCACGACGGCTGAGTAGTTTCTTGGTTTGAGTTTCGTCTCTCGACCCGTTGCGCCCTCAGATGCTTCTGCGGGGGAGGTCGTGATAGAGCCCTTTGCGGGTTGCTGCGCTCCTGCCTCGGTAAGACGCCCAGAAAAGCCGACTGCACAAATCTATCTCATTCCTGATTGGTATTCCGTGATCACCAATCTTTTGGGATGGCGGACTTTAGCAGTCTGGCCTCGCTTATCGCTCCAGGCATACCTGCCGTAGCTCGAAGCCCCTGCCGTTGGCAAAAGCGCAATGTGGTGAGCTTGTCGTTCGTCGTCATGACCCAGAGAGAGGAAATTCCTTGCTCTCGCACGCCAAGGGCGACCGGCACCACTATTCCAGAATGACGACGGCTTCCACCTCGAAGAGCATGGGATCAATTGCAAGCTTGGGAACGGGAATCAGAGTCTGCGCCGGCAGCGCCTCGCCGAACATTTCCTTGACGTTCCTGGTCAATACCTCAAGCTTGGACATATCGTGATCGACCACGAAGGTCGTGAGCTTGGCGACCTGATCCGGCCTGGCACCGAGCGCATCAAGGACGGTGCGCAAATTTGCGTAGGCCTGCTCAACCTGAACAGCGAAGTCGGGCGACAAGGCCCCAGTGCTGTCTTGACCGCCCTGTCCGGAGATGTAGGCCACCCGGCCTCCGCGGGGCGCGATCACCGCTGTGCTGTAGCCATTCGGCGACGGGTCGTAGAGGTTTTTTGGATTGACGATGGTCAGCTCGAGATCATTCTCATTTGCTGTCGTCGCCGCGGGAACACCCATGGTCATGATGACTAGTCCTCCGATAAGCAGATGCTTGATTGTGCGTGACATGATTTTCTCTTGGCTCTGCGGACCTGCGAGCAACGTAGCGTCGCGGCCGGCATGATGGACTTCGACCCATATCGGGGGTTGCCTCGTACAATGTACCATTCCATTACACCGTACGACGTACGAGTCAATCGTTCGGGATCGACATTCGTCGCGTTGCCGGCCAAAATCGACGTTCTGACCAGTGAGGAAACGCATGGCAGCCAAACGAAGCGGCGCCCAGAACAAACAATTCCAACAGACAAGCGTGCGGCTCCAGCCCGTGCAGGAAGCGAGCAGAGAACCGCTTCTCTCTCGGGAACGTATCGTGGCGACCGCGGTAGAACTGCTGGACGCCCAGGGAATTGGCGGATTGACGATGCGTCGGCTGGCTGATCGCCTCGGCTCGGGCGTAATGAGCCTGTATTGGCACGTCGACAACAAAGAGGATGTCTTTGATCTGGCGCTTGACGCGGTGCTCGAATATCGCGGACCGCCGCAAACGATTGAGCCTCAGGACTGGCGTGGAGAAGTCGTCCATATGCTCGAAGACTGGCGCGCAAGCATGCTGCGCCATCCTTGGTCGGCATCGCTGTTGCCGCGCCGGGCGCTCGGCCCGAACATCCTCAGTCGCCTGGAACTGCTGAGCAAGACCTTGTCCAGAGCCGGTGTAGCGGACGCAGAATTGAACGCCGCGATATGGTCGCTCTGGAACTATGTGATGGGCGCCACCATCACCCGGGCGAGCTTCGACCTCTCGGACGACGAAAGGGCCACCGCGCAGCTGCGCCTAACACGTCTCAGCGAACGCTATCCGACAATTGAGCGCTCTCGTCTGCTGTTGGATAACGATTGGGATGGCGCCTTCCGGAAAGGCCTCGACTTCCTGCTCGATGGCCTTGCCCCGAGACAATGAAACATTCGTCATTTCCTGGACGAGACGGTGCCGGATTACGCGGATGGACGGCAGCAAAGTCCGCATCGCGACCGTTCGCGATGATCGCAGCGGGCGGCCGCTGCCCACCCACAGCCGAAACTCAACCCGCGGCACTACCCCAACGGCTGAGGGCGAACACCCCCTCCTCCGCCGGATATGAGACTATGAGGGGAGGAAATTTCCCGCCTTGACATCGTACCTCTACTACCCGACTTGATGCCTTCGCGAGAGGAGACCACGCCCATGCCTGAGGCCCAACGTACGACGATCGACGCCGGCGAAGTCGAACGCTTCTCCGCGCTCGCAGCGGAGTGGTGGAACCCCAACGGCAAGTTTCGCCCGCTGCACAAGTTCAATCCGGTGCGTCTTGCCTATATCCGTGACCACGTGGCCGCCCATTTCGGCCGCGACCCGCGTGCCGCCCATCCGTTTGAAAAGCTGCGCTTTCTCGACATCGGCTGTGGCGGCGGCCTTCTGTGCGAGCCGATGGCGCGGCTGGGTGCCGAGGTCGTCGGCGCCGACGCTTCGACGACCAATATCGAGGTTGCCAGGCTGCATGCCGCGTCAAGCGGCGTGAAGGTGGACTATCGTGCGGAGACCGCCGAAGCGCTCGCCGATCAGGGCGAAAAATTCGACGTCATCCTCAATATGGAGGTGGTCGAACATGTGGCCGACGTCGAATTCTTCATCGGCAAATGCGCCGAGATGCTGAAGCCCGGCGGCATCATGTTCGTTGCCACCATCAACCGCACCCTGAAGGCGTTGGGGCTTGCCATCATCGGTGCCGAATATGTGCTGCGCTGGCTGCCGCGCGGCACGCACCAATACGGCAGGCTGGTGCGCCCGGAGGAGATGGAGCGCGCGCTCACCGCCGCCGGTCTCGTCATGAAGGACCGCACGGGCGTCATCTACAATCCCCTCTCCGACCGCTGGCAGCGCTCACGCGACATGGACGTGAACTACATGGTGCTTGCCGAAAAGCCGAAGGCCGAAGACCTGAGTTGAGCTCTTTCACGCATTTCGTGCTATCTACGGCTTTCGGAAGAGGGGAGGAAGCCATGGATGCCAGCGACCTGCGCCGTCTTGCGCTCGGCCTGCCGGAGACGGAGGAGAAGTCCCACTTCGGCAAGGCCGACTTCCGCGTGAAGAACCGCATCTTCGCCACCCTGCCCGGCGATGACACGGGAGTGGTGAAGCTGACGCCCGAGGAACAGCAGATGGTGGTGGCGAGCGAGCCGGGCGTCTTTACGCCCGTCAAGGGCGGTTGGGGGCTGAAGGGCTGGAGCCAGGTGCGGCTTGCCGAGGCCGATCAGACGACACTCGAAAGTGCGCTGCGGATGGCCTGGCGCAACGCGGCGCCGGCGGGACTGAGGAAGCGGGTGGAAGGGGACGCGGGTTAGGTCCGGCTCTTGGGCCACGTGGAAAAAGATGGCGCTCTTTCGCGCCCCCTCTCTCCTCCCGGACATCTCCCCCACGACGGGGAGATTACGCTGGCCGCTTTACCTGCACTTCTTCTGCAACGTGGACGATTGGCGAAGACCCGTCCGCGACGGCCAATCTCACCCCTCGTGGGGGAGATGTCCGGCAGGACAGAGGGGGGCGTGGAGGGGTGCCGTTCTTATGTATCTGACGGCAGAGCGCCCTAATTCCGATCCTCCGGAAACACCGGCAGCGGCATGAACTCCACCCCGTCCTCGGCGAGCCCCTTTGCCTCCTCCGGCGTCGCCTCGCCATAGATGCCGCGCGCTTCCACCTCGCCGAAGTGGATCTTGCGCGCCTCTTCGGCGAACTTGCCGCCCACATAGTCGGCGTTCTCGCGGACCTTTTCCGAGAGTGCCTTGAGCTGGGCCAGCGCCTTCTTCTGCTCTTCGTTCATGCCGAGCGCCATCTGTGGCTTCTTACTTCCCTTCGAGACCGCCGGCGCCATCAGCGCCTTTTCCACCTCTTGCGAGCCGCAATGGGGGCAGGAGACGAGCTTGCGGCTCTTCTGCGCTTCGAAATCCTCGCCGTTGCGGAACCACGCTTCGAACGCGTGCTCCTTCTCGCATATGAGCTCGAACCGGATCATGACGCGGCCCTCGCATGCTCATAGGCGGCCTCGGACACGGTGAAGTCCCGTGCATTCTTCAGATTAGGGATCTTCGCCCGTGCCTGGGCCACCGCGCCCGGCACGATATCGGCAACGACCACGGCCGGTTCGCCATGGTCTGCCTCGGCTATGACACGTCCCCACGGGTCGACAACCAGCGAATGGCCGTAGGTCTCGCGGCCGTCCTCGTGCAGGCCGCCTTGCGCGGCGGCGATCAGCCAGGCGCCGTTTTCGATGGCGCGGGCGCGGGTGAGCACGTGCCAGTGCGCCTCGCCCGTCTGGCGGGTAAAGGCGGCGGGCACCGTCAGCACCTCGGCGCCGGCCAGCGCCTGGGCACCGAAGAGCTGCGGGAAACGCAGATCGTAGCAGATGGAAAGGCCGAGCCGCGCGAAAGGGAGCGCGGCCACCACCGTCTCCCCGCCCGGCGCATAGGTGGCCGATTCGCGCCAGCTCTCGCCCTTGTCGAGATCGACGTCGAACATGTGGATCTTATCGTAGGTGGCAATCAGCGTCCCATCCGGGCCGAACAGGAAGGCTCGGTTGGCGACCTTGCCGCCGCCGAGCGGGATGGCCGTCGAGCCGACGTGGACGAAGAGCGACAGCTCGCGGGCGAGTTCACCTGCTCGCCGCACCAGAAGATTTTCCGCAGCCGGCCGGATGCGTTCGATAAGCGTGGCGCGGTCGCGCACGAGGATGCCGGTCATCTCCGGGCTTTGCACATAGACGGCACCCTGACCTGCCGCCTCGCGCACCAGTGCCTCGAAGGCAGCGACATTGCCCTCGACGTCCGTGCCCGAGCGCATTTGCAATGCCGCGACGCGCACCGTGCTCATGCGCCGGCCCTCTCTACACCCTGCGCCTCGAGCAGGGGATCGAGCTTGCCGTCGCGTTCGAGCGCGTGGAGCTCGTCCGCTCCGCCGACATGGATGTCACCGACGAAGATCTGCGGGAATGTGGAGCGCCCGTGTGCGCGGCGCATCATCTCCTGGCGCAATTCCAGGGAGAAACTGGCGTCCTGCTCGGTATAGCCGACGCCTTTTCTTTCCAGAAGCCGCTTCGCTGCGGAGCAGTAGCCGCAGCCCATGCGGGTATAGATGGTCACATTCGCCATGATATCGTCCGTCATTCCTCGACGCCTATATATGGCTCTGCCTCGGCGGACGCAAAGTCTCCCGGCAGGACGCGCGCGAAGGTCAGCACGTCGACCTGGCGCACGCCCACGCGCTTCAAAGCCCGTGTCGCCGCGGAGACGGTGGCTCCGGTGGTATAGACGTCGTCGACGAGGATCACCCGCCGCCCCTTGAGCGCCGAAGCGCCCTGCGGCGGCACAGCGAAGGCGCCGCGCACATTGGCCTCGCGCTCACGTGCGCCGAGGCCCACCTGCTGGCGGGTGATGCGGCGGCGGAGAAGTGCGGAGGGGAGATAGTCGAGACCGGCAAGCCGGGCGAAGGCACGTGCAAGCTCTGCCGACTGGTTGAAACGGCGCAGGAAGAAGCGCCGCCGGTGGAGCGGCACCGGCACCACCACTGCCCCATCACCGACCAACTCGCTGGCTGCGCGCAGCATCCAGCGCGCCATCCATGGCGCCAGGTCAATGCGGTCGGAGAACTTCAGCCCCTGCACCAGGCGCCGCGCCACGCCATCATAGGCGACCGCCGCCCGCGCCCGCGCGAATGGCGGCGGGTCGGCAATGGCTTCCGCGGAGAGAAATCCTTCGCCCATATCATAGCCGAAGGGTGTGCCCATCACCTGGCACCACGGCCTTTCCAGAAACCGCATCCCCGGCCAGCATTGAGCGCACAGCGTGCCGGGTGCGGCGACCAGGTTGCGGCAGCCCAGGCACACGGGCGGAAACAGCAGGCGCGCCGGCCACACCCGCGCCATCTCGCCTGCCTGCCGAAAGAGCCCCATGCTTGCCTGCCAGCAAATTCCACCCACCTTTGCCACCATAGCAGTTTTGTGCCATTGCGCACGCCGGAACGAGTACGGACGAAGATGGACACGGTTTTCGACACGGAACTCCTGCTTGCCCGCAAGCGCCGCGCGCTGGAGAGCGGCGACGAGGGTGCGCAGTTCCTCATGCGGCGGGCGGCGGAGGATCTCGGGGAGCGGCTGGCGACCGTGGAGCGGCATTTTTCATGCGCGGCGGCCATCTTCTGCCTTACCTCCCATACCGCCGATGCGATCAGGGAGAGCGGGAAGGCTGGCGATGTCCTGCGCGTTGAGAACGATGAGCGCCTGCTTTCAGGTGATGAGGAGGGCATAGTCGCCGCACCGGAGACGGTCCCCCTAGAAGCGGAAAGCCTGGACCTGGCCGTTTCGCTCATGACGCTGCACGAGGTGAACGACATTCCCGGACTGCTCCTGCAAATCCGCCGCGCGCTCAAGCCGGACGGCCTCTTCCTTGCCGCCATGGCGGGTGCGGGCACGCTGGGCGAGTTGCGGCAGAGCCTGTTGCTGGCGGAGACCGAGATCAGCGGCGGGGCCGCGCCGCGCGTCAGCCCCTTCGCCGACGTGCGCGACGCCGGGGCTCTTCTGCAACGCGCCGGCTTCGCGCTGCCCGTCGCCGACCTGGAGACGGTGACGGTGCGCTACGATACCATGTTCGACCTGATGCGCGACCTGCGCGCCATGGGCGCGGCCAATGCGCTGACGGAGCGCAGCCGGAGGCCGGCGACGCGCCGGCTCTTCCTGCGCGCCGCGGAGATTTACCAGGAGCGCTTTGCCGATCCCGATGGGCGCATCCGCGCCACCTTCAACATCGTCTGGCTCTCCGGCTGGGCCCCGCACACCTCGCAGCAGAAGCCGCTCAAGCCCGGCAGCGCCAAGGTATCGCTGAAAAGCGTGCTGTCGGGCGGGAGGGACAGCAAGGCGGGATAGTTGCGGCATTGTGGAGCAAGCGCCACAAACGCAGTCATGCGAGCAAGCGCCACAAATGCAGCCATGCGAGATTGCGGTTCTCAAGTCCCTCGAATCAACTGAAAATGATGCCCATGATTCGAGGGAAAACAGACCGTGAAGATAGCCGCTGCTCAAACCATTGTTTCAAAGGATCTGTCTGAAAACGGGGCAACCATCCAAGTGCTCTTGGATGCCGCCTCAGAAGGTGTGAAACTGGTCAACTTCTGCGAGGGCGCTCTTTCAGGATACTCAAAGGCCCAGATAGCCGCTCCCGATGACTGGCTGTCCTTTGACTGGAACGCGCAGGAAGCCGAGCTGCGGCGCATCGCCACTCTCTGCGGCAAGCTTGGCATTTTCGCAGTCGTCGGCGGAGCGCACATGCTGTCGGCGACTTCCCGCCCTCACAACAGCCTTTACGTCTTCTCGGCATCAGGCGATTTGCTCACGAGATACGACAAGAGGTTCCTCTCGAACAGCGAGATCAATGATTGGTACACGCCTGGCACCGATCCGATCGTCTTCGAAATCGATGGCTACCATTTCGGTTGCGCTATCTGCATAGAGTCCCAGTTTCCCGAAGTGTTCGCCCAATACGAGCGTCTCGGAGCCGATGCCGTGCTCTTTTCCTCCTACGGAATTCCTGAACATTTTCAGATCGCGCTTCGTGCACACGCGGGATTGAACTGTTTGTGGATCAGCGCCGCAACACCTGCGCAAAAGGCACAGGAAGGGCCTGCTGGCATCATCGGACCAGACGGCAACTGGTCGGCACTTTGTCCAGCATCACCTACCTCCTGTTATACGGTCGCGGTTTTGGATCGTGAGGACCCGGACTACGATATCCCTCTTCAAAAGGCCCGCCCATGGCGTGCAAAGGCCCGTTTAGGCGAGATCTATCGGGAAAAAATGGTGGAAGACACCAGAAGTCAGAACAGAAGCACATATTGAAGCGTGCGCGGGACTCTGGCTTGATGCAATTGGCTGCAGACCCCGACGCTCCATAACGCCGGATACTTGCAGCGCCGGCTCAGTTGGTGGCGGCGGTCACTTCGTCGGCGACGTTGTCGTAGGTTGCGCCCACATAACGGCCGAGCTCGGTGACACCGGTGACGATCGCCAGCACCAGGATACCCGCGATCAGCGCGTATTCGACCGCGGTCGTTCCGTCTTTGCTTGCCAGGAACTTTTGGAGCATTGCCGGCCTCGCCCTTACTGCGCGCCGACACTTGCATGGAGATGTTAAGAATCCTTAACCCACAGACAGATTCTCAACACGCCCCCCGTCTCGTGCCGTCGGCACGGATGATGCAGACGGCCTGCGGCGAAGGCTGCAGCACGCTGCGGCGCACGGTATAGGCGCTGTCCCTGTTGCCCACGGTCCCCGTCGTCATGCGATCGACAGTGGGTTTGAAGAGTGCGGAATTGTGCGTCCGGCGTTCCAGAAGGGGGGTGAGGATCAGCGCCAGCGCGATTGCCACTGAGCCGAAGAGCAGCGTTACCCGCAGCACGCCCATCCCGAAATTGCTAACGCGCACCCAGTTGTCGCGGCCATCTTGTGGCCCTTCGCTCATAGAACCCATGGTCTTCCCGCCACCGCCGACCTTTGCAATAGGCGGCCACTGCCGCCGATTAAGGAAAGTTCTCATCTTCCGCTAAAGGAACGATTAACACTCCGTGCAGCTCTTCGTTTTTTGGCACAGGCGGAGCGAATAGCGAAATTAGCGAAAGGAGATGACGGCGCCCCTCGCCATCACTCCCCTCCCCTATAAGAGGTCGATCAGGAAGGGGATGAGCGGCTCGTCGGCGGGCGGCATGGGATAGTCGCGCAGGCGCTGTGGGCGCACCCACTTGAGAGCCTGCACCTCGCGTGGCTCCGGCACGCCCCAGAAGCGCCGGCACACGTAGAGCGGCATGAGCAGGTGAAAGTCCGTGTATGTATGGCTGGCGAAGGTGAGCGGCGCCAGGCAGGCGATTTTCGTCTCGACGCCAAGTTCCTCGTGGAGTTCGCGCACCACCGTTTCCTCCGGCGTCTCGTCAGCCTCCACCTTGCCGCCGGGAAACTCCCACAGGCCAGCCATCGCCTTGCCTTCCGGCCTTTGGGCAATGAGCACGCGGCCATCGGCGTCGATAAGTGCGCAGGCCGCAACGAGAAGGATCGGTTTCACTGCCGCCTCCATTGCCTCAGGCCCTGCCGGCCGGCTGCCGGTAGTGATAGCGGTAGACCTCGGTGAAGCCGAGAGAACGGTAGAGACCGAGCGCAGCCGCGTTCTCCGCCTCCACCTGGAGCCAAGCTTCCGCCGCGCCGCGCAGATGCGCCCATTTGAGCGCCGAAAGGAGCATGCGCCGGCCGAAGCCCTTGCCGCGCTGGCCCTCCGCTGTCGCCACCTCGAAGAGCCCGGCGAGTACGCCGTCATGTACGCAGATGGCGGTTGCCACCGGTGCGTCATCCTGCTCGAGGATGAACAGGCCGGCTCCGGGCTTGATGGAACTGATCACCTCGGTAAAGCCCGGCCTGAGCTCCGCGTCGTAGCCGTGCACCTGGAATGCGGCGGAGACGAAGCGGCTCAGGTCCTTGAGCGGAATCTGGTGCATCGCCTCGCCGACAGTCTTCTCGCCCAGCGGCAGGCGCATAACCAGCGATTGACCAGCAGCGGCCCACCCCCGCGCATCAAGATGCCTTGAAATGGCCGGTGAGGAAAGCGGCGAGATGCGGAAGGTGAGCGGTCGGCCGTAAGCCTCGAAACGCCGCGCCGCCTGCTCGATGCGCTCATCGAGATCGTGGTCGTCCCCCGGGTCGAGCGGATTGATCGAGTTGAGGCGCCGCGCCGGGTGGCTCGCCGTCAGCCGCACGGCCCACGTCCGGTCGTAGTGCACCGACGTTGCCGGCCAGGCGCGGAAACCCGCGCCCTCGAAGCGGCGGATGGTCGCCAGTTCCTCGGTCGCCCGCTGCCCCACCGCGCTCATCAACTCCTGTAGTCACCGTTGATGGCGACATATTCCTTGGTGAGGTCGCACGTCCACACCGTCGCCTTGCCGCGGCCGATGCCCAGATCGACGCGGATGGCGATCTCGTCGCGCTTCATATAGGCCGACGCCTGCTCCTCGGAATAATCCGGGTCGCGCTCGCCCTCGTGCGCCACGCGTATATCGCCGAACCAGATGGCCAGCAGATCCCGCTCCGCGGGCTCGCCCGCCTTGCCGACGGCCATCACCACGCGGCCCCAATTGGCGTCCTCGCCGGCGATCGCCGTCTTGACCAGCGGCGAATTGGCGATGGAAAGAGCGATGCGCTTGGCCGAACGCGCCGATTTCGCCCCCGTCACCGTCACCTCAACCTGCTTGCGCGCACCCTCCCCGTCGCGCACCACCTGAAGGGCCAGCTTTTTCAGAACCTGCCCCAGCGCCCGGCGGAAGGGCGCGAGAGCCGGGTCCTTCGCATCCGTGATCCACGGCGCTCCGCGCGCCGCCGCCTTGGCGGTGGCAAACAGCATCAGCGTATCGCTGGTCGAGGTATCGCTGTCGACCGTCACGGCGTTGAACGTCTTCGCCGTCCCCCTGGACAGCAATTCCTGCAGCACGGGCGCGGCGATCGGCGCATCGGTGGCGACGAAGGAAAGCATGGTCGCCATGTCCGGCGCGATCATGCCCGCCCCCTTGGCAATGCCGTTGATGACCACCTCGGCCCCGCCCAGCCGTGCCGTCGCCGTCACGAACTTCGGATAGGTGTCGGTGGTCATGATGGCGTGCGCAGCCTCCTCCCAGCTGTCAGGCGCCGCGCGCTCCACGAGGTCGCCGAGCAAATGCGCGAAGCTGCCCGCTGCGAGCGGTTCACCAATGACGCCGGTGGAGGCGAGGAATACTTCACCCTCGCCTGCCCCCACCGCCTTCGCTGCCGCCTCGGCCGTTATCGCCGTGGCGTCGCGGCCCTTGCGGCCGGTGAAGGCGTTGGCGTTGCCCGAATTGACAACCAGGATGCGCGCCCGGCCGCCGGGAAGGTTGCGGCGGCAGAATTCGACCGGTGCGGACGGGCATCTGGAGCGAGTGAAGACGCCAGCGACCTCGGTGCCCTCATCGAACACCATGACCATCAGGTCTTTCCGGCCTTTGTATTTGATGCCGGCCTCGGCGGTGGCAATGCGCGCGCCCCCGACGACCGGCATCTCAGGATAACGTTTTGGCGCCAGCGGCGAGACGGCTGCGGACATGAGCATTTCCGGAGGCAGATAACGGACTTATTCGCGCCTTCGTCTGCCCTATAGAGCTAGCCGACGCAAGCTCAAACCGCTTCTGGGGTGGGTGATCGGGGGGTGCGCCCCTTCGCGCCCTCCTCCGTCCTGCCGGACATCTCCCCCACGGGGGGAGATTGGCCGTCGTGGGTGGTTTCGCCAATCGCTAACGTTGCAGGAAGGGCGCCAGAACGAGCGGCAAGCGCAATCTCGCCACCTGTGGGGGAGATGTCCGGCAGGACAGAGGGGGCAAGACGCGTGCCGGCATTTCCCGATCGGCCACGCCCAAAGAACTACCGCACCGGCGGATTGAGGAAGCTTCTAAAGGTGCGTTGGACGAAGGGAATCAGTCCCCAAATCATTGAGGCCACCATGATGGGGACGATCAACAAGGTGCGCTGCCATAAAAGCCAACCCTCGGTGATCGGAAAGATCAGGTAAAGGAGGCCTGTGATCAGGGGATAGACACCGAAAAGAAGAAGCACGGCGAAGCGTGGACGCGAGAAGCGGGTGACGGCGGGTTGCAGGGCGACGGAGGCATGGCTGTGGGCGTTCATGAGCATCTCCAATAGAAACGAAACGTTCCGTTATTTAAAACGGACCGTTTCGTTTCGTCAAGGTGCTGTGCTACCCTCGAAAGAAAAAAGTGAGAACGGATGGAAAAGGACGAGGAACCGCAGCGCCGCTCGATTGGCGCCCGCCGCAACCCGGAAACGGAGAAGGCGATCCTTCAGGCTGCCCATGAAGTCCTGCAGGAGGCCGGCTATGCCGGGTTTTCCATCGAAGCGGTCGCCCGCAGGGCACGGGCGGGAAAACCCACCATCTACCGCTGGTGGCCGAGCAAGGGGGTCCTCCTGCTCGCGGTCTATCACCTGCATAAGCGCGCGTTCACGCACCACGATACCGGAGACCTGGAGAAGGATCTTCTTCTCTTCCTCTCCGCCTTGTTCAACTATTGGCACCGCACCCCTTACGCCGACTTCTTCCGTTCGATATTGGCCGAGGCGCAGGCAGACGAGGCGACGTCGGACGCGGTGGCGGACTATGCGAGGGAGAGATGCGCCCAGATCGCCGAAGTGTTCGAACGGGCACGCCGGCGAGGCGACCTTGTTCCCGACGCCGAGCCGCTCGTCGCCGCGGAACTGGTGCTCTCCTTCGCCTGGACGCGCCTCATTCAGAACCGGCTGGAGATCAGCGATGAAGAGCTCCGTTCGGTCGTGCGCTCGCTGGTGCGGGGGGTCTTGAAGTCCGGCGCGGGGTAGTTCTCGAAAGCGTTCCGTCTCAGGCGGATAAGCTGGCGCACGTCGCGCCGGCCTTCCCATTCAATGGCGCCCATGCAAAGCAAAACGGCCCCGAAAGATCCGGGGCCGTTGATGGTATGGACGAGAATGGAAGACGTGGCCTATTCGGCCGCCTCGCCGCCTTCCTCCTGCTGGCCCGTCTGCTGGCGGAAGAGCTTGTCGACGGAGGACTTCAGCTCCTCGTTGGGAATGTCGACCTCCGCCGCGTTGCGCAGCGAGGCCACCGCGTCGATATATTTATCCCGGATGACGAGCGAGCGGATCTGGTTCTCTACCTGCTCAAGCGCCGGCGGCTCCTGGGTGCGCTTGTCTTCCACCTTGATGACGTGCCAGCCGAACTGGGTCTTGACCGGCTCTTTGGTGTAGCTGCCAGGCTCCAGCGCGAAGGCCGCCTGTTCGAACTCCGGCACCATGCGGCCTTTCGTGAAATAGCCGAGGTCGCCGCCGTTGTTCGCCGAGCCATCCTTGGACTTTTCCTCGGCGATCGCGGCGAAGTCGCCACCTTCATCGAGCTGCTTGATAATCTCCTTCGCCTCTTCCTCGCTCTCGACAAGGATATGGCGGGCCTGCACCTCCTCCGGCGGCGTCAGCTTCGCCACCTCCTCGTCGTAGCGGGCACGCACCTCTTCGTCGGTGGTGGGCTCGACGACGTTCTGGTCGATGAAGGCGCTGTGGAGAGCACGCTCGCGCAGGAAGGCGATACGGCGCTGGAAATCCTCGCTCTGGTCGATCTCCTGCTTTTCCGCCTCCGAGGCGAACAGCCGCACGTCGATGACGGCCGAGAGAGCGGCGGCGCGGCGCTGTTCCTCCGGCAACTGGCTGAATTGCGGGTCGAGCTCCTGTTCGGCCAGCGCCAGATCGGTTTCGGTGATGGGCTCGCCGTTGAGCGTGGCAACCACCTGGTCTTCCTGCGCCATGGATGGGGCGCAACCTATGACGGCGATCATGGCCACCGCACCGGCGCGCGCTAGGAGAAAACGGCGGAAGGAATGATGCATTGAGAAGTTCTCCAGTCGTAGGGCTTGAAGGTGTTTACCGAACAGATGGGGTCGCGCACCCAAACCATCCAGAAATATGGCGGAATTTTGCGGTCTGACGCAGGTTTCGCGCAACGTTGACATCGCAGGTGGCCCCTCTTATCTCTCCTTCGACCTTGCGTCCAGAATACATTTCCGGGCGCATTTCCTGCTGCCTTCGGCTCTGGCTTGAAACTGGCGGAGTGAGCCGGCATTCGTTGCCGGCATATCGAGAATTGAAAGGACCTATGATGGTCAATCTCGGCGGCCTCGCCCGCAAGATCTTCGGCTCAGCGAATGAACGCCGCGTCAAGGGCATGCAACCACGTGTCGAAGCGATCGGCGCGCTCGAAGGTGAGATGCAGGCGCTTTCCGACGAGGCGCTGCGCGGCAAGACCGAGGAGTTCCGCAAGCAACTGGCGGACGGCGCTGAACTGGAGCAGCTTCTGGTGCCGGCCTTCGCCGTGGTGCGCGAGGCTTCACGCCGGGCGCTGGGCATGCGCCCCTTCGACGTGCAGCTCATCGGCGGCATGGTGCTTCACGAGGGTTCCATCGCCGAGATGAAGACCGGCGAAGGCAAAACGCTGGTCGCCACGCTCCCCGTCTATCTCAACGCCCTTGCCGGCAAGGGCGTCCACGTCGTCACGGTCAACGACTACCTCGCCCGCCGCGACGCCGAATGGATGGGCAAGATCTACGGCTTCCTGGGATTGACCACCGGCGTCATCGTCCACGGCATGAGCGATGACGAACGCCGCGCGGCCTACGCCAGCGACGTCACCTACGCCACCAACAACGAGCTCGGCTTCGACTATCTGCGCGACAACATGAAGTATGAACGCGCGCAGATGGTGCAGCGCGGACATAACTTCGCCATCGTCGACGAGGTGGACTCGATCCTGATCGACGAGGCGCGCACGCCGCTCATCATCTCCGGTCCGCTGGACGACCGCTCCGAGCTCTACAACACCATCGACACCTTCGTCCTGAAGCTGGAGGAAGGCGATTACGAGGTCGACGAGAAGCAGCGCACCGCCACCTTCACCGAGGAAGGCACGGAGAAGGTGGAAGAGATGCTGCGCGAGGCGGACCTCTTCAAAGGGGAATCCCTCTACGACGTCGAGAACGTCGCCATCGTCCACCACCTCAACAACGCGTTGAAGGCGCACAAGCTCTTCCAGCGCGACAAGGACTACATCGTCCGCAACGACGAGCTCATCATCATCGACGAGTTCACTGGCCGCATGATGCCGGGACGGCGCTATTCGGAAGGCCTGCACCAAGCGCTGGAGGCCAAGGAGCACGTCAAGATCCAGCCCGAGAACCAGACGCTCGCCTCCATCACCTTCCAGAACTATTTTCGCATGTACGGCAAGCTGGCCGGCATGACCGGCACGGCGGCGACGGAAGCGGAGGAGTTCGGCAACATCTACGGCCTGGACGTCGCCGAAATCCCCACCAACCTGCCGATCCAGCGTCTCGATGAGGACGATGAGGTCTACCGCACGGTTGAGGAGAAGTTTCGGGCCATCGTCAAGGAAATCAAGGACGCGCGGGACAAGGGCCAGCCCATCCTCGTCGGCACCACCTCCATCGAAAAGTCCGAGTTCCTGGCCGAGCGCCTGCGCCAGGAGGGCGTCAAGGATATCGAGGTCCTGAACGCCCGCCACCACGAGCGCGAGGCCTTTATCGTCGCCCAGGCCGGCAAGCCCGGTGCCATCACCATCGCCACCAACATGGCCGGCCGCGGTACCGATATCCAGCTTGGCGGCAACCCCGATATGCGCATTGCCGAGGAGCTGGGCGACATGGAGCCCGGCCCCGAGCGCGAGGCCAAGGAAAAGGCCATCCGCGAGGACGTGCAGAAGCTGAAGGAGCAGGCGATCGCCGCCGGCGGCCTCTACGTGCTTGCCACCGAGCGCCACGAAAGCCGCCGCATCGACAACCAGCTTCGCGGCCGCTCCGGCCGCCAGGGCGACCCTGGCCGCTCCAAATTCTACCTGTCGCTTCAGGACGACCTGATGCGCATCTTCGGCTCGGACCGCATGGACGGCATGCTGCAGAAGCTGGGGCTAAAGGAGGACGAGGCCATCGTCCACCCCTGGATCAACAAGGCGCTTGAGAAGGCACAGAAGAAGGTCGAGGCCCGCAACTTCGACATCCGTAAGAACCTCTTGAAGTTCGACGACGTCATGAACGACCAGCGCAAGGTGGTCTTCGAACAGCGGCTGGAGCTGATGGACGGCGAGAACCTCGGCGAGACCGTCGCCGAGATGCGCGAGGACGTCATCGACGAGCTGGTGGTCCGCCACATCCCGGAAAAGGCCTATGCCGAGCAGTGGGACGCCAAGGGTCTGAAGGAAGGTGTTCTGGCGAGCCTCAATCTCGACCTGCCCATTGAGGAGTGGGTGCAGGAGGAGGGCATCGCCGAGGACGACATCCGCGCCCGCATCACGGAGGCCGCCGACAAGGCGGCGGCCGACCGCGCCGAGCGCTTCGGCCCCGACATCATGACCTATGTCGAGAAGTCGATCCTCCTACAGACGCTGGACGGCTTGTGGCGCGAGCATCTGGTCAACCTCGACCACCTGCGCTCTGTCGTCGGCTTCCGCGGCTACGCCCAGCGCGACCCGCTCAACGAGTACAAGACCGAGGCTTTCGAGCTCTTCCAGGCTATGCTTGGCAATCTGCGCCAAGCGGTGACGGCGCAGCTCATGCGCGTGGAACTGGTACGCGAGGCCGCCGACGCCCCCCCGCCCGAGGCGCCCGCCATGGAGGCCCATCACATCGACAGCACCACGGGCGATGACGAGTTCGAGGGCGACACGATGACCCTGCCGCGCGTGGAAACCCGCGCCGTCCCGGCCGAGGAGCGCGACCCCAACGATCCCGCCACCTGGGGCAAGGTCGGCCGCAACGAACCCTGCCCCTGCGGCTCCGGCAAGAAGTACAAGCACTGCCACGGGGCGTTTGCGTAGGCGCAAATTCTTCCGGTCACGCCAGGACTTTACCGTCCCTGGTTACTGTAAGACAGCTGCCAGGTGACGCGCCGGAAGCGGCGGTGTGGGGATTCGAAATTTTCCTACTCCGCCGGTAGCCCTTCAACCAGGTACTGTCTGGTATCGGCCGTTCGGTGCCGAATTCCTTTGACGGCGCTATACTCGGGAGATGTCAGCCATTTCTGAGCTTGGTCGACGCTGCCGAATTTTATGATGACGATATTTCCGTTCGGTTCTGCGCCTTCGACAGTCTGCGCGGTTGCTCCAAGAACCATAAAAGCTCCGCCATGTTGGTGTACCGTCTCGGTCGCCTTCTCGGCATATTCGTTGAACCCTTCCTGATCTTTCACATTCACCTCAACCACGAGGTAGGCTGGACCAGGTTGGCTCTGCGCCCATGTTGCCGTCGTCCCGGCGAATGCGAGAGCAATGACGGACCCGGCAACCGTTGCCATCTTAAGCATCGGTTTCATCGTTGATCTCCTGATATGCAAACACGTCCTGCTCCGACCGAGGTCTTGGTCGGCGATGTCCGGCGAAAGCAGTGGAAGGTATCTTGCGCCTGTCCCGTCAGTGGCCCGAATGGTGCTCGCAGGTTATCGTGGCATGAAAGGGCTGAACCGCTGCATCGGCGTCGTCACCTCTGAAGTAGACGTGCTGATCATAATGCGCTTCGAAACCATGGGCTTCATCTCCCGGCGTTGTGGGATCGTCTTCCATGGAATCCCAAGGTCGTCCCGCGAAGGCTGGGGGTTCTGTATTGCCCGCCGCCGCCCATGCTTTCTTGAACACCAGGTTCTCGGCCCCCACGAGAAGCAGGGAGCCATCGGCCTGCGGTTCGTATAGAAGGATCGCCGGTTTATCGAAATCGGTGTGAATCCCGGTGCCATCCACGCGAGGCTTCGTTGCGGTGATGCCCAGCAGTCCCGGGTGCAAATAATGGATGCCCATCCCGCCCAATTCCGCGGGAAGTCCTTCGGCTGCGGCCGTCACGCAGTGGCTGCCCGGATCCGCGACATAACCCTCGGCCAGCGCGACATTGACATCCTGGAACCGTTCCGCGGCAACTTTGACCTTGGCTATCGCCTCCGCCAGATCCTCGGCTAAGGCCATTTGGGGGAAGAGGGATATCAGCCCCACGGCCGCAAAGGCGATGTGGCAAGACTTCCTCGATTTCGTTGGCGTTGCGTTCATGGGGCTCTCCTCCGGCGACCCAAAATTGGTCTTGGCCGCGCTGATGAGCTAGATTTTACCCGCCGGCACTACCTTCCGGGAAATTGTCTTTTGATATTGGGGCTATTCCCATGGTCAATTTTGCCGCCCTGGACCTCAATCTCCTGCGCGTGTTCGACGCGATGATGATAGAATTGAGCACTGTGCGGGCGGGCGAACGGGTGGGTCTTACGCAGCCTGCCGTGAGCTCAGCCCTGGGACGGCTGCGCCAAATCCTGCACGATGATTTGTTCATTCGCGTCGGCAACAGGATGGTGCCCACGCCGAAGGCGCTTGCGTTGCGCGAACCCATACGCAACGCCTTGCGACAACTCGAAGACGCGTTCAATTCTACCGTCGAATTCGACCCTGCGAGGGCTGACCATAACTTCTTGATCGGCGGCTCAGACTACGTTTCCACGCTCCTGATGCCCGAGATTGCAAGGTCGCTCATGCCGGAAGCACCCGATATCACCTTTCAGATGCTCGACGTTTCGGCCAAACAGGTGTTTGCCGCTCTCAGCGAGGGCAAGGTGGACGTCGCTCTTGAACGAGAATTGGAGTCGCCCGACTGGATCAGCCGAAGGGCGCTATTTCGTTCCTTTGTCGTCTGTGTCGCGAGAAAGGGGCACCCATCCCTTGCGCAAAGCGGCATAGCGCCGGGCGGCCGTATTCCGCTCGAGATCTTCTGCTCGATTCCTCACGTATTTCTTTCAACCGACGGCAGCAAGGTAGGGTCACTCGGCCCGGGACTTCGTCAACGTGGACTAAGCAGAAGGATCGGAGCAACGGCCTCTCACTTTCAAGCGGTTGCCCTTGCCGCCGCAAGTAGCGACCTTCTCGGTAATCTGCCTGTCCGCTTTGCCCAATATGCTGTCAGACTGCTTGATCTTGATCTCTATCTGCCGCCTTTCGATCCACCTGTTGTCCAGATATGCATGTATTGGCACCGCCGAGTAGAGCGAGACCTCGCACAGATGTGGTTGAGGGAGAAGATCGCAGCCGCGATGGATTTCGACACGGCTTATCCGCCAGTCAATCTCGACAAGCTCGAAAAGCCACCTTGGGAAGCCTGAGGACTTCGGAACGTTTCACGCAGCGACCGGATGACCGGTTGGTGTGCAATCGTACCACAGATCGCAACAGCCGCGGCTTCCGCTCGCCACGCCAAGCCGACCTGTCCGGAAGAAGCTTGCATACCCTAACTGCGTTCCGTCTCCTCCTCCGCCAGCGCGATCAGATTCCTGATCGCCTCCACGCCCAGGCGGTTCATGTGCTTACGGCAAAGGGCGATGTCGATGCGCATGGCGATCATTTCCGGATCGGCGCCGGCGAGGTCGGAGAGACGTTCGATGCCGATCGCTTCGAGATAGGCGACCATTTTCGGTCCGATGGAATGGGCGCGCAGCATGCGCCGGCGCTCGCTCTCCTCGATCATGGTTCCCCTCTTACAACCTTTCGCAACCTGCTCTTAAAGACTTCTATCCTAAGAAACAGACTGAAAACGGCGAAGCGGAGAGTATAGCGTGCGCTTTTCAGCGGCAACGACGGCCGAACGCCTCCTGCCGGAGCGGCTGGCAGCGCGCGCTCTGCCGTGGGCGACGCGTTTCGATGCGCTGATGCGGTCGGCTGACGCGCGCGGTCAGGCCGGGCGCATGTCGCTGATCGTCTTCGGAGCTCGCATCGTCAACGCCGCCATCGCTTTTCTGAGCCAGGTGCTGCTCGCCCGCTACATGGGCGGCTTTGAATACGGCATCTTCGTCCTCGTTTGGGTGACGATGATCATCCTCGGCAGCGTCTCCTGCCTCGGCCTTCACAGCTCGATCATCCGCTTCGTCCCCGAATACCAGACCAAGGGGCAGCTGGCGGAACTGCGCGGCATCCTTGTCGGCAGCCGCCTGTTCGTGCTCGTCTTCTCCAGCGCCTGCGCGGCTCTGGGCGCATTGGGCATCTGGCTCCTCGAGCCATCCATTGAGAGCTACTATGTCGTGCCCTTCTATCTGGGCCTCATCTGCCTGCCGATGATCGCGCTGGGCGATCAGCTCGAGGGGTTGGCGCGGGCCCATTCCTGGGCTCTGTGGGCCATGGCGCCGGCCTATTTCATCCGTCCGCTGCTCATCCTCCTGTTCCTTTGGGGCGCGCACATGGCCGGATACGTGCCCGACGCCACGAGCGCGGTGATCGCCGCCATCCTCGCCACCTACATCACCACGATCATCCAGCTTGCAGTCGTCGCCAGGCGCGCCGACCGAGGCGTGCCGTCTACCAAGCCGCGCTTCCTGCCACGCCAGTGGGCAGCCGTGTCCCTGCCCATCTTCCTGGTGGAGGGCTTCTTCTTCCTTCTCACCAATGCCGACGTCCTGATGATCGGCCACTTCATGCCGCCCACCGACGTTGCGGTCTACTATGCGGCAATGAAGACGCTCTCCCTCGTTCATTTCGTCTATTTCGCCGTCAAGGCGGGCGTCGCACAGCGCTACGCCGCCTATATCCACGGCGGCGAGACGGCAGCGCTTGCCCGCTTCGCCCGCGAAACCGTCTCCTGGACCTTCTGGCCCTCGCTCGCCATGGGGCTGGTCGTGCTCGTCCTCGGCAAGCCGATCCTCATGTTGTTCGGCCCCGGCTTCGACGCCGGATACCCGCTTCTCTTCCTGCTTGTGGGCGCCCTCGTCGCCCGCTCAGCGGTGGGGCCGGCCGAAAGCCTGCTGACGATGAGCGGCCATCAGAACGCCTGCGCCGCCGTCTACGCTGTGACGCTGGCGATCAATATCGGGCTCAACATCATGCTGATCCCCGTGCTCGGTCTGTGGGGCGCGGCGATCGCCACCGCCGTCGCCATGCTCTTCGAGGCCACGGTGCTGTCACTCACCGCCTGGCGCAAGCTGGGCATCGCGATGGCCGTTTTCCTGCCCGCGATGCCGAAAAAGGAGGCCATGTAATGGCTGCTATACCGCTTATCGAGGAAGTCGGCGGCACCGCCTCGGGGGCCATGATCGGCGAGTTTGCCGGGGTGGAGAAGGCAGCCGAGAGCGCCGACATGGAACTCTTCTCATCCACCCGCCCCACCCGCAAGCTCGCCGTCTACTCCGCGTCCGCGGGCTTCGACCTGGTCGAGGAGCTCGACCATCTCGCCGCCCGCGCCATGGAGCCGAACGTCTTCTTCAATCCGCGCTTCCTGGCGCCGGCCATGCCGCGGCTGGAGGATCGCGAGGTGCGGCTTGCCGTCATCCGCGACGGCGACGAGGAGAAAAGCCGACTGCGCCTGCTGGTGCCTTTCTCCATTGAGCGGCCGGCCATCCCCATCGGCGCGACGGTAATGCGCACATGGTCGAACCCGTTTGGCCCGCTCGGTACGCCGCTGGTCGACTGTGACGATCCGGTCGGGGTGCTCGAGGATTTCTTCGCCATGCTGGCGCGGCCGCATCTCAAGCTGCCGAAGGTCTTCGTGCTGCCCGAGACGCGTTTTGACGGCCCCTTCGCGGCCACGCTTCGAACGGTTGCCGAGGCCTGCAACCTGCCTCTGGTGACGGCCAGCGAGGCCGAGCGTCCATTCCTCGAAAGCGATCTCGACGGCGAAGCCTACCTGCGGCAGAGCCTCAGTTCGCACCACCACCGCGAGTTCCGCCGCCTGAAGCGGCGGCTGGCCGAACAGGGACAGCTCGAACACCACATCGCCCGGCAACCCGAGGAAATCCGCCAGGGCATTGAGACGTTCCTGACGCTGGAGGCCTCCGGTTGGAAGGGCCGAACGCGCACGGCCATGGTCATCGACCGCTACCGCGCCGCCTTCGCGCGCGAGGCCGTGGACGGGCTGGCCGAGCGCGACCTGTGCCGCATCCACACGCTGACGCTAGACGGGAAGCCCATCGCCTGCATCGTCGTGTTCGTCGAATCCGGCCTCGCCTACACCTGGAAAACCGCCTTTGACGAGAACTATGCGGCATTTTCGCCAGGCACGCTCCTGATGATCGAGGTCACCAGGAACCACCTCGAGGATCCCAACATCGCCGCCACCGATTCCTGCGCAGTGCCGGACCACCCGGTGATGAGCCGCCTTTGGTCCGAGCGCCGTGCCATCGGCACGTTCATTGTGGGGTTGACGCCCGGCAGCGAAAAGCTCGCCCATCAGGCGGCGGGGCAGATCCACTTCCACCGGGAAACGCGCAACGCCATGCGCATCCTGCGCAACAGGGTGCGGCGGCTGGTGCGGCGGTGAATGGTGGCGGATTGGGTAAGGCGGTGCTGTGGAGCGTATGCCCACGAGCCGGGTCCGTTTTCGCTCTAAGGGCCAATGCGCGGCTGTGCCAGGCATAGCCCGTAAGGGCGAAGCGTGGTGCCCCTGGCCGGACTCGAACCAGCACTCCTTGCGGAAACCGATTTTGAGTCGGTCGCGTCTACCAATTCCGCCACAGGGGCCCTTTACCGATATGGGCAGGCGCGGACTATACGTGCAAGGGCGGCGACGTCAACTCTCGGATTGCTGCGTCGGCATGTCCGTTGCGCTGCTCTGTCCCGCTCGCTAGATAGGACACCTCACCGAGGACCCTTCATGCTTCGCAGACTTTACGACTTCACCATGTCGCTGGCGGCGACGCGGCATGCGGAAAAGGGGCTGGCCGGCGTTTCCTTCGTCGAAAGCTCGGTCTTCCCTATCCCGCCGGACGTGCTGCTCATCCCCATGGTGCTGGCGGAGCGGGCGAAATGGCTGCGCTACGCCTTCATCTGCACACTCGCCTCGGTGGCCGGCGCCCTGCTCGGCTATGCCATCGGCGCCTTTCTTTACGAGACTCTGGGTGAGCCCATCTTGCGTTTTTACGGCCAGAAAGATGCATTCCAGCGCGTTGCGGAATGGTATAATCGCTGGGGCGGCTGGGGCGTTCTCTTTGCCGCCGTCACGCCGTTTCCCTACAAGGTGTTGACCATTTTCTCCGGCGCCACCGGGCTAAATCTGCCGGTCTTCATCGCCGTCTCCATCGTCGGGCGGGGCTTGCGCTTCTACCTCGTTTCCTGGCTGCTCTACCATTTCGGACCACCGATCCGTATATTCATCGAGAAGAATCTCGGCCTTCTTTTCACCCTTTTCATGGTTTTGCTCGTCGGCGGCTTTGCCGCCGTACGCTACGTCTTTTAGAGGTTGGCATGACCCTTACCGCCCCGACCGGCAGGCTGCAGACCATCACCGCAGGTTTCCTGGCGCTCGCCATGGCGGCCACGGTGGGCACGGCGCTCGGCTTCGAGCATCTCGGCGGCTTCATCCCCTGCAAGCTGTGCCTGGAACAGCGCACACCCTACTATATCGGCGTGCCCCTTATGCTGGTGGCCCTCGTCTCGGCCACCATGCATTGGCCGGCGGTGCTTACACGCGGGCTGCTGCTTGCGGGCGGGCTGTTGATGCTGTGGGGACTGGGCCTCGGGGTCTACCATGCGGGCGTGGAGTGGAACTGGTGGCAGGGGCCCACCGACTGCGGCGCGGTGGCGCCGTCGAGTGGCTCCGGCAGCCTGCTCGACCAGCTCAACACGGTCGTCCCGCCCGCCTGCGACCAAGCGGCGGGGCGTTTCCTGGGACTGTCCTTCGCCGGCTGGAACGTGGTGGCAAGCGCCGTGCTTGCGGCGGTGGCGCTGCGCGGGGCCTTGAAGCGCTGAGAGCGCCTTACGGCTCCAGCTCGACGTCCCAGTAGAGAAAGTCCATCCAGCTTTCGTGCAAATAATTGGGCGGGAAAAGCCGCCCATTGTTATGCAGGTCGTGGACTGTCGGCCGAAACGGTTTCTGCTGCGGCCACATCTTGGCCTTTTCCGGCATCAGCCCGCCCTTCTTCAGGTTGCAGGGCGAGCAGGCGGCGACCACGTTCTCCCACGAGGTGACGCCGCCGGAGCGCCGGGGCACCACGTGGTCGAAGGTAAGGTCCTCCCTCGTCCCGCAATACTGGCACTCGAAGCGGTCGCGCAGGAAGACGTTGAAGCGCGTGAAGGCGGGATAGCGGGACGGCTTCACATAGGTCTTGAGGCTGACGACGCTGGGAACCTTCATCGAGAAGGAAGGCGAGGACACCGCATGCTCGTATTCGGCGACGATGTTCACCCGGTCGAGGAAGACAGCCTTGATGGCATCCTGCCACGACCACAGCGACAGGGGGTAGTAACTGAGCGGACGATAGTCCGCATTCAACACCAGAGCGGGCATTCCGTCCGGCGATACAGCGATCGTCACGTTCCCTGAACTCCTTCTCCAGGCAGATCGATCGGTGCGGATACTGTAAGCAGGTGATGACAGGAATGTGAAGCTGTTATTCGCCACGGCAAGGTGGCAAATGCACGAAACGGCTGATTTTCCAGCCTTTCAGGCCGCCGGAGCCGCCTCCCGGCCCTTCATTTCACGATAGTAGGCCCAGAAAAGCCGGGCCGCGACGGAGCGCCAGGGGCTCCATGATTCGGCCATCAGGGCGAGATTCTTGCCGTCGGGGCGCGAATCAAGCGCCAGCGCGTGCGCTGCAGCGCTTTGCAACGCGACGTCGCCGGCGGGGAAGATATCGGCGTGGCCTGCCGCTACCAGAAGGTAGACCTGGGCCGTCCACGGGCCAATGCCGGGAACCGTGGTCATGGCGGCGATCGCCTCGTCCGCGGACAGCGCGCCGAGGCCTTCGAGGTCCAGCGAGCCGTCGGCAAGCGCAGCGCAGAGCGCCACCAGCGCCCGCTGCTTGGCGCGCGAGAGGCCCGCCTGCACGAGCGCCGGTTCGCCGGCGACCAGGAGACGCTCCGGCGTCAGCGGCTCTACGAGCAGGCACAGCCGGCCGAAAATGGCATCGGCACTGGCCCTTGAGACCTGCTGCGAGACGATGACGGAGGCAAGGCTATGGAAGCCGGGCGGACTGCGCCTCAAGGGTACGACGCCCGCCGCTGCACGCACCGCGCCCAACCGGCGGTCGGCGGCGACCAGCGCATCGAGCCCATGGGCGATGTCCTCCGGCGTTTCGATACGCTGCATGTGCTCGGGTCCTTGCGGTTTTTCCGGCCGGAGCCTAGCAATGCCGGGATGGCCACCACAATCCGTTTCCCGCGCGGCTCATGACAACTCCTGTCTTCCGCTTCGCTCCCAGCCCCAACGGTGCCCTGCATCTGGGCCACGCCTATTCGGCGCTCCTGAATTTCGCCATGGCCCGCGAGGCGGGAGGCCGTTTCCTCCTGCGCATCGAGGACATCGACATCGCCCGCTGCACGCCGGAGTTGGAAGAACAGATCTACCGCGACCTTGCCTGGCTGGGGCTCGAATGGGAGACGCCGGTGCGCCGACAGTCAGAGCATTTCGACGACTACGCCGAGGCGCTGGAGCGCCTTGTCGAGGCGGAGATCGTCTATCCTTCCTTCATGAGCCGGGGCGAGGTGCGTGCCTACATCGCCGATGCAGAGGCCGACGGCCAGTCCTGGCCACGCGACCCCGACGGGGCGCCGCTCTTTCCGCCGCTCGACAAGGAGAGGCCGGCGTCCGAGAGGCGGCGGCGCATGGAAGAGGGAGAGCCCTTCGCCTGGCGGCTCGACATGGAAGCGGCCATGGCGCATTGGGGCCGGCCGCTTTTCTGGGACGATAGCGGCAGCGGGCCCGACGGCGAGACGGGCAGCGTGCCGGCGCGGCCGGAGGTCTGGGGCGACGTGGTGATCGCCCGCAAGGAGATGCCGGCGAGCTACCACCTGTCGGTGGTGGTGGACGATGCGTTGCAGGGCGTAACCCACGTGGTGCGCGGACGCGACCTATTTCACGCCACAGCGGTTCATCGGCTGTTGCAGGAGCTTTTGGGCCTGCCTGTGCCTGCCTATCACCACCACGCGCTTATCCTCGACGAGGACGGACGCAAGCTCTCCAAGAGCCGCGGGGACACCGGGATTGCCGCGCTGCGCGCGGCCGGCACCACGCCGGGGGATGTGGGGCGCATGGTGGGGCTGGAGGTGCCGGATGAGGGGTTCAGTCACCAGGCGAGGAGATGATGACGCCCTCTGTCCTGCCGGACATCTCCCCCACGAGGAGGGAGATTAAACGGCCGCTTTGACGGCGCTTTTCTGTAACACTGACGATTGGCGAAACCACCCGCGACGGCCAATCTCACCCCTCGTGGGGAGATGTGAGGCAAGACAGAGGGGGGCGCGAAGGGGCTTTGACCTCACCATTTGGACGAGATTAACAGCGCTCTCCTAAATCAGCCGGCTCAGTGCCAGCTTCGCCAGCACCAGCAGCATGAAGAGGATGAAGGCGCCCACGAGGCCGGCGAGTGCGGCGTCCAGCAGGCTGCCGAAGCGCGTGCCATACATGTTCACCGCCTGTATGGCCCCGAAGAAGCCGACCATGATGATCGCCGTGTTGCCGAGGACACCGAAGCCGGCGTCGTGCAGGAGGGCGTTAAGGGCGATGGAAAACAGGTAAGCAAGCAACGCCACCGTCACGATGGCGAAGATGAGCCAGCTCGCATCGAGCTTCATCAGCATGTGCGCCCCCGCCGGCCGTTGGGCCAGCGCTCCCGAGCTTCAGCACCATTGACAATAGGACGCAAAACTTTCGCTTTCCTTGCCGCCGCGAAAAGCGCAGAGAGCGCTCCGTTCAACAAATCTCTTCCGGATCATCGATGGCCGACGCCGCCAAAGTCATTCCCGTGCTTTTCGTCCTGCTCTGGGCTACCGGCTTCATTGGCGCGCGCTATGCCATGCCGTGGGCGGAGCCTTTCACCTTCCTGTGGGTGCGTTTTGCGCTGAGCTTCGCGCTCCTCCTGCTGCTTGTGCTAGTAATGAAGGCGCGGAAGCTCGCCCCGCGCACGGCCTTCCACGCAGGCATCGCCGGCATGCTCATGCATGGCGTCTATCTGGGCGGGGTGTTCTGGGCAATCCGCAACGGCCTGCCGGCGGGGCTGGCCGGCCTCATAATCGGGCTGCAGCCGCTGCTGACGGCGGCGATGGCCGGCGCGTTTGCCGGCGAATCGGTGGATCGGCGGCTCTGGCTGGGGCTTGGTGTCGGGCTCGTCGGCGTCGCCATCGTGCTTTCGCCGAAGCTGGGAGAAGCCACCGGTGGCGTGACGCCGGCGACGATCGGTGCGGGGCTTTTCGCCGTCATCGCCATGAGCGCCGGCACAGTGTGGCAAAAGCGTTTCGTTGCCAATGCCGACCTGGTCACGGCGACGCTCTATCAATACCTCGGCGGCTGGCTGATCGCTTTTACCGCCTCGCTCCTGCTGGAAAACCAGCAATTCGTACTCACCGGCGAACTCGTCTTCGCCATGGCGTGGCTGGTACTGGTGCTCTCACTGGGTGCGATCTTCCTTTTGATGGTACTGATCCGCAATGGGGCGGTGGCGCGTGTCGCCTCGCTTTTCTACCTCGTGCCGGCGGTAACGGCGGTGATGGCCTGGGCACTTTTCGGCGAGACGCTGACGCCGCTGCAGATCGCCGGCATGGCCGTCACCACGCTGGGCGTGGCGCTCGCCACGGGTCAGTCGGCCACCGTCCGCCGCCCGCGGTAGTGCATGATGGCGGCGTTGATCTCGGCGCCCAGAATGAAGATCACCGAGACGATGTAGAGGAAGACGACGGCGATCATGATCGAGGCGAGCCCGGCATAGGTGCTTGCATAGCTGTTGAAGCGGGCGAGATAGGCCGCGAACAGGCTGGAGCCGGCGATCCACCCGATGAGCGTGAAGACAATGCCGGGCATGATATCCGTCAGCGTTCGATGGCCTCCAGGTAGCCACAGATGCATGGTTATGAGCGCCGCCACTAACACGACCACCGCGATCACATAACTCCACATGTTGATCGTGCCGAGATAGGGCTTGATCCACTCCATGTGCCGGGCCGCCAGTTCGGCGGCCACGGGGGCGACCACCAGAAGCAAGCTGAGCGTCAGGAAGCCCGCCGTCGCGATAAGCACGAAACCCAGACTCTGCACCCGAAGCCGAATGAAGGAACGCTGTTCCCCCACGCGATAGGCACGGTTGAGCGACAGCCTGAGCGCCTCGACGCCATTCGAGGCGAAGAGGGCGGCGCCGACGACACCGAAGGTCAGAATATCGCTGCGCCGCACCTTCAGCACCTTATCCACCTCCGCACCGATCGGCCCCGCCACCTCCTCCGGCAAGGTTTCGAAAATGAGGTGCACCACCTCGTCCGCATAGGCGCCCGCACCGAGAAAGCTCGCTAGCGCCACGGCGAAGATCATGAACGGGAACAGCGCCATGATGGCGCTGATCGCCAGATGGCTGGCCATCGCCCAGCCGTCATCGGAATTGAAATGACCGAATGCTTCGCCGGTGATTTGTCTGAGCGCTGTCAATCCACGCACGATGAGCCCTCGACCATTCCCGCTTTCCCGGATCTGTCTCGCCTTGGCTGGATAGAGGTGCCGCCGCCCCTCCGCACGTCATCCCGGAAGCCGGTGCGAAGCGGCGGCTGTCGGGGACCCATTCCGAGACGTGGAAAGGTCACGGAATTGATCCCGGCTCTGCGGGAACTTACGCTCCCTTGACCGGGATGACGCTCGTTGTGTGATGCGCGAAGGGTCACCGGTATTTCCAAGACGGCTAGTTCCACCTGAACACTTCTCGAACTACTTATGTGGACCTAGGGTCCTTATAGGCAATCAGCCACCGCAACGAAACGACACCCGATGAACAAGAACAAGACCATCCTCCTCACCGGCGCCTCCTCCGGTATCGGCGCTTATTGCGCCCGTGCGCTCAAGCGCGAGGGGTGGCATGTCTTTGCCACGGCGCGCAAGGTGGAAGATTTGGCGGCGCTGGAGAAGGACGGTATGGAGGCCTTCTATCTCGACTACCGGGAGCCCGCTTCCATCGCCACGCTGGCCGATGAGGTTCTTTCGCGCACCGGCGGTACGCTCGACGCGCTGTTCAACAACGGCGCCTATGCGCAGGCGGGCGCGGTGGAGGATCTGCCGGTCGAAGCGCTGCGCGAGCAGTTCGAGGCGAACTTCTTCGGCTGGCACGACCTGACGCGGCGCATCGTGCCGGCGATGCGCGCCCAGGGGGATGGCCGCATCGTCCACTGCTCCTCCATCCTCGGCCTCGTGCCGGTCACCTATCGCGGCGCCTATGCGGCCTCAAAGCACGCGCTGGAGGGGCTGATGCTGTGCTTGCGGGCCGAGCTTCAGGGCTCGGGTGTTCACGTTTCCCTGATAGAGCCCGGCCCGATCCGCTCGAAGATCGCCATCAACGGCCTTCCCTGGTTCGAGAAGAACATCGACGTCGAGAACTCCGTCCACCGCGAAGCCTATCAGGCCCAGCTGACCCGCCTGCGCGGCGGGGGAACCAAATCGCGCCTGAAGCTCGGGCCGGAGGCCGTCCACAAGGTTTTGCGCCATGCGCTCCTTCACCCGCGCCCCCGACCGCATTATGTCGTAACCTTGCCGGCGAAGATCGGTGTGGCGCTAAAGCGACTGATACCCGCTTCCGCCCTCTATCGGATACTCGCCACCCAGGGCTGAACCAGCCCGCAGCAGAAGCAGGAGCCCATGTCCACCGCCTTCAACATCCTGGCCGTCATCGTCATGGTCGCGGTCGTCTTCGTGCTCATCCGCGGCCTCATCAACATGATGCGCGGCGGCTCGGGCAGCACGTCGAACAAGCTGATGCAGGCACGCGTGGCGCTGCAGTTCGTCGCTATCGTGCTGATCGTCCTGGCAATGTGGTACGCCCAGTCGCGGGGTTGAGCCATGGTGAAGCTGAACAAGATCTACACCCGTACGGGCGACGACGGCACGACGGGTCTTGTCGCCGGGGGCCGGCGGCTGAAATCGGATCTGCGCGTCGCCGCATACGGCACAGTGGACGAGGCCAGCGCCTGCATCGGCATGGCGCGCGTCCACACCGCGGAAACGCACCCCGAAATCGACGCTATGCTGATGAACGTGCAGAACGACCTTTTCGATCTCGGCGCCGACCTTGCCACGCCGGAGACCGATAAGAAGCCCGCCCATGAGCCGCTGCGCATCGTCGCCGCGCAGGTGGAGCGCGTGGAGCGTGACATCGACACGCTGAATGCCAAGCTCGCACCCCTCACCTCCTTCGTGCTGCCGGGCGGCACGCCGGCTTCCGCGGCACTGCACCTTGCCCGCACCGTCGCACGGCGTGCCGAGAGGCTGATGGTGGAACTGAGCCGGATGCCGGAAGAGGCGGTGAGCCGGGAGGCGATCGGCTACATCAACCGCGTCTCCGACCTCCTCTTTGTCGCCGCCCGTGTCGTCAATGACAACGGCGCGCGCGACGTGCTATGGGTGCCCGGGCAAAATCGCTGAGAAGAGCGGGCCGGTCGGCCCGGGACAAGGCCGATGTTCATACCGCTCCACGATGCCAATCGGCTGAAGCATATCGATCGCCAGCATGTTACCCTCGGCATCATCGCTCTCAATGTGCTCGTATGGCTGACGACAACGGTCGGCGGTGCCGATTTCGCGCAAGCGGCCGCCCTTGGCCTCGGCTACATCCCCTCCGTCGCCCATGATCTGGCGGTGCTGCCGCCGGAGCTCGAGTTGGTGCCGGCGCAGCTGACTTACGTCACCTATGCATTCCTGCACGGCGACATCATGCATCTGGGCGGCAATATGCTGTTTCTGTGGGTGTTCGGCGACAATATCGAGGATGCGCTTGGCCATGTCCGCTACCTTATCTTCTATCTCGCCTGCGCCATCGCGGGTGCGGCCTTTCATGGCATGGTGATGCCCGAATCCCAGGCTCCGCTCATCGGCGCCTCGGGCGCGGTGGCGGGTGTCATCGCCGCCTATCTGATGCTGCACCCCAGGGTGAAGCTGTGGGTGCTCGCATTTGCCCGTATCCCGCTGCGCGTGCCGGCGTTCCTGGCGCTGGCGCTGTGGATCGGCACGCAGTTCTTCATGTTCGTGGTCGACCGCGAGAACCAGATTTCCTGGGCGGCGCATATCGGCGGCATCCTGGCCGGCGCCGTCCTCGTTGTCGTCATGCGCCGGCCTGGCGTGCCGCTTCTCGATCGGCGTATCGTGCCGCCGGAGGCGGTGGAGTTGGAATAGAGTGAGTAGTGAATTGGGAATAGCGAAGAGCGGCGTCGGACGGCGCCAGCCGAGCGGTGTTCCGACCTTGCTTTTCTCTGCTCACTACTCACTATTCGCTATTCCCTAATCCCCCATATTGACGTGCACGTCAGGCCTCACTACGGTTCGGCGGCTTCCGGCAAAGCCGCACCTTTGGGGAACGACCCAGCTGTCTCGTTTTGCCCCGAACGTGGCGGAAATCAGCCATCGGACCGGACCTGGCGCTGCTATTCCAGCGCTGGGTTGCGGAGTTGAGAAAGGTGAATGCGCATGAAGGTCCTTGTACCGGTGAAGCGGGTGATCGACGCGAATGTGAAACCGCGCGTGAAAGCCGACGGCTCCGGCGTCGAGCTCGCCAACGTCAAGATGGCGATGAACCCGTTCGACGAGATTGCGGTGGAAGAGGCGATCCGCCTCAAGGAGACCGGCAAGGCCGAAGAGATCGTGGCCGTCTCCATTGGCCCGGCGCAGGCGCAGGAGACACTGAGGACGGCGCTCGCCATGGGTGCGGACCGCGCTATTCTCGTCAAGACGGACGAAGCGGTGGAACCGCTCGACGTGGCGAAGATCCTCAAGGGCGTGGCCGATGAGGAGAAGCCGGGCCTCGTCATTCTCGGCAAGCAGGCGATTGACGACGATTCCAACCAAACCGGGCAGATGCTGGCGGCCCTTCTTGGCTGGGCGCAAGGCACGTTTGCCTCCAACGTGGAGATCGCCGGCGAGAAGGCGACGGTGACGCGCGAGGTCGACGGCGGGCTGCAGGTGGTGGAACTCAAGCTGCCGGCGATCGTGACGACGGACCTGAGGCTCAACCAGCCGCGCTACGCCTCGCTGCCCAACATCATGAAGGCGAAGAAGAAGCCGCTCGACGAGAAGAGCCCGGCGGACTACGGCGTTGAGATAAAGACGCGGCTGAAGGTTCTGAAGACCGAGGAGCCGGCGGGCCGCAAGGCCGGTATCAAGGTAGGCTCGGTAGCCGAGCTGGTCGACAAGCTGAAGAACGAAGCCGGCGTGCTTTAGGGAAGGAAACCGACGAGATGGCAATTCTCCTCATCGCCGAACACGACAACCAGTCGCTCTCCGACCAGACAGCCAAGGCGCTTTCGGCGGCAGCCAAGATCGGCGGCGACATCGACATTCTGGTGGCCGGAAAGGACGCCAAGGCGGCGGCGGAAGCGGCAGGCAAGCTTGCCGGCGTGCGCAAGGTGCTTCTGGCCGAGAGCGACGCCCTTGCCGAGCGTCTGGCCGAGCCGCTGGCCGCCACCGTGCTTTCGTTGGCCGACGGCTACGACACGCTGATTGCGCCGGCCACGACGGCGGGCAAGAACGTCATGCCGCGCGTTGCAGCCCTCCTCGACGTAATGCAGGTCTCCGATATCGTCGAGGTGGTGGACGAAAAGACTTATCAGCGCCCCACCTATGCCGGCAACGCCATCCAGACGGTGGAGACGACCGACGCCAAGCGCGTTGTCACCGTGCGCACCTCCTCCTTCCAGGCGGCGGGTGAAGGCGGCTCGGCGCCGGTCGAGACGGTGAATGCGGCCGAAGACCCCGGCCTCTCCACTTTCATCGAGAACAAGATCGAGCATAGTGAGCGTCCCGAGCTGACCTCGGCGAAGATCATCATTTCCGGCGGTCGGGCCCTCGGCTCGGCGGAGAAGTTCCAGGAGGTGATCCTGCCGGTGGCCGACAAGCTGGGAGCTGCGGTCGGCGCTTCGCGCGCGGCCGTCGACGCCGGCTATGCGCCGAACGACTGGCAAGTGGGACAGACGGGCAAGGTGGTGGCGCCTGACCTCTACATCGCCTGCGGCATCTCCGGCGCTATCCAGCACTTGGCTGGCATGAAAGATTCCAAGGTGATCGTCGCCATTAACAAGGACGAGGAGGCGCCGATCTTCCAGGTCGCGGATTACGGGCTGGTGGCCGATCTCTTCGACGTCCTGCCGGAGCTTGAAAAGGCGCTTTGACATTCCTCAAGGCGCGTGCACAATTTGTGAAGGGCGGGGTAGACGCGGCTCTCCCGCCCTTTTAGGTTGCGCTGCAACAAGAACATGCGCGGGAGCGACAAGCACGCCGCGGCGGGATCGGTGAGATGACGGGCAAGATCGAGACGGTGGGTATCGTGGGCGCCGGCCAGATGGGCAGCGGTATTGCCCATGTAAGCGCGCTAGCCGGCTATCGCGTGAAGCTTTACGACATTTCGCCGGAGCGCATCGAGGCGGGCATCGCCACCATCAGCGGCAACATGGCGCGCCAGGTGTCCTCCGAAAAGCTCGAAGACAAGGAAAGGCAGAAGGCGCTCGGCCGCATCGCACCGGCGAACGCGCTGGAGGACCTGGCCGACTGCGATCTCGTCATCGAGGCGGCGACGGAAGACGAGACGATCAAGCGCAAGATCTTCGCCCAGCTCTGCCCGATCCTCAATCCGGAGGCGCTGGTCGCCACCAATACCTCCTCCATCTCGATCACGCGGCTGGCCTCGCAGACTGACCGCGCTGAGCGCTTCATCGGTATCCATTTCATGAACCCGGTGCCGGTGATGAAGCTGGTGGAACTGGTGCGCGGCATCGCCACCGAGGACCTGACCTTCGACACCGCCCGGGCCTTCGTCGAGAGCCTCGACAAGACCATTACTGTGGCGGAGGACTTCCCGGCCTTCATCGTCAACCGCATCCTGTTGCCGATGATCAACGAGGCGATCTACACGCTCTATGAGGGCGTGGGCTCGGTGGAAGCGATCGACACGGCCATGAAGCTCGGCGCCAACCATCCCATGGGGCCGCTGCAGCTTGCCGATTTCATCGGCCTCGATACGTGTCTGTCCATCATGCAGGTGCTCTACGAAGGGCTGGCCGATTCCAAATACCGCCCCTGCCCGCTGCTGGTGAAATATGTCGAGGCGGGATGGCTTGGCCGCAAAGCGGGCCGAGGCTTCTACGACTACCGCGAAGACCCGCCGGTTCCGACGCGCTGAAACGTCCTATGGGTACACCGGGCTTTAGTGCAGGGCCGCGCCTTGCGGCTGGTCGAAGCTGATGCGCGTCAGCATGATGCGATTGCGGCCGGCGTTCTTGGCCTCATAAAGGCGCTCGTCGGCAACGCGGAAGAGCTCGCTGAAGCCGACCCGGTGCGCGAACGTGGCACATCCCACGCTGACTGAAAGCGGGCAACTCTCGCCGCCAGGGTTAAACGCTGCGCGATTGACCCTCTGGCGGATGCGCTCGGCGACGCTTGCCGCTCCGCGCTCGGTCGCGCCCGGCAGGAAGACGCCAAACTCCTCCCCGCCGAGCCGGCCGACAAAATCTGTCTTGCGCACGGCGGAGCGGATGGCCTGGGCGATCGCCTTCAACGCCATATCGCCCTCGTAGTGGCCGAAGCGGTCGTTGATTTTCTTAAAGTGGTCTGCGTCGATCACCAGGAGCGCCCCTGTGACGGCCTGGTCATGGCCGCCGTCGACCAGCCATTTCTCAACGCGTGCGGAGAAGGAGCCGCGATTGAGGCAGCGCGTCAGGAAGTCCGTCGCCGCCGCGTCGGCCAGCTTGTAGTTGACGATGGCCAGTTCGCGCAGCTTGAGGGTCAGGTAGAAGAACAGCGGTCCAGCAAGCAGAATTGGGATCACTACGGCGGAGAGGATGGCCCGCTTCCGCACGACCTCGTCATAGGGAAGGAACAAGGCATAGTTGATGCTGACTGCGACAGCGATACAGCCTGCTGTACCGAGAATCGTCCAGCACGCCAGCTTGATGCGGCCGCGCCTGGACATTCCCCGTAATGAGGCAAGCAAACGCATTCTACCTGACCCCCCCGGTAATCCCCCAACCTTACAGGAAGATATAAAGAAAGGGTTTATCGCGGCGCCATCTGAAGGATCTACTGCGCCGGCTCCTTCTGGCGGCGGGTGCGGGTGCCGGATCTCTTCGCCTTCTTGTGCTGGGCGGCGATGGGGGAGATCTCGTCCATTGGAAAGGCGTCCACCGCGATCACTTTGTGAACGGCCTCCTTCACCTTGGCGACGAGGGCGGGCTCGCTTTCGGTGATGATGCCCTTTTCGTGGGCCGCCTGCGGGTCCTCGATCTTGCTATCGCGCATCTTCTTCTCGATGGGTGCGGCTTCCATGACGAGTTGGAACGCTTCCTCGAGGTCCTTGACGGGGTGCTCGGCATGGCCGGCGCCAACGTAGAGGCCCGGGGTCAGCCGATCGCGCTGGGCGGAGGGCTTCATGAGGATTTCCGCCACCTGCGAGATCAGGCGGTCGGAGGGAACAGGCTCCGGCACGCCCATGGGAAAGGCGATGATGCGAACGGACCAAGCGGCCCATCGCGCCGGCAAATTGTCCAGCACACCCTTGAAGGCCGCACCGATGCGGCTTTCGCCCTGGCGCATCAGATAATCGACGATCGGCCGGTCCTCCTCTTGCTGTCCCTCGTCCTCGAACCGCTTGAGGACGGCGCCGAGCAGATAGAGCTCGGCCAGGATGTCGCCTAGGCGCGCCGAGATCAGCTCCTTGCGCTTCAGGGCGCCGCCCAGGGTCAGGAGCGCAACGTCGGTGAGGAGTGCAAAGGCGGCGGCATAGCGCGACAGCCTCTTCCAGTGGCGCGGCATGGCGGCGCCGTTCGGCGCCGGGCCGATCCGCCCGCCCGACCAGCCGCGCACAATGGCCCGCCACTTGGTCTTCGCGACATGCCCGAAATGCGCCCAGAAGGAGCGGTCGAAGGCTTCCAGGCCTTCTGCCTTGTCGTCATTCGAAAGCGCCAGCATCTCCTTAAGTATGAAGGGGTGCGAGCGCACTGCGCCCTGGCCGAAGATCATCAGGCTGCGGGTGAGGATATTCGCCCCCTCGACGGTGATACCGATGGGCACCGAGCGGTAGCCGCTGGCCAGATAGTTGCGCGGGCCGTCGATGATGCCCTTGCCGCCGTGGATATCCATGGCGTGAGTGAGAGAGCGGCGCATGCGCTCGGTGGCGTGGTATTTCATGATCGCCGAGAGGACGGAAGGTCTGTGCCCCTGGTCGAGTGCCGCCACCGTCAGCCGCCGCGCAGCATCGATTAGGTAGGCGTTGCCGGCGATCTCAGCGAGCGGCTCCTGCACGCCCTCGAACAGGCCGATGGGTACGTTGAACTGGGTGCGCACCCGTGCATAGGCGCCCGTGACACGCGCGCACATGGCTGCCGATGCCGCCGACTGCGACGGGAGCGAGATGCTGCGGCCGGCGGCAAGTGCGGTCATCAGCATGGTCCAGCCCTGGCCGATCTGCTCTTCCCCGCCCAGGATATGGTCGAGCGGCACGAACACGTCCTTGCCGTAGAGAGGGCCGTTCTGGAAGAAGGTGAAGAGCGGGATGTGCCGCTCGCCATGGGTCACCCTCGGCGTGTCAGTGGGCAAGAGCGCCACGGTGATGCCCAATTCCTCGCCGCGGCCCAAATGGTTTTCCGGATCGCGCATCTTGAAGGCGAGTCCCATCACTGTGGCGATGGGGCCGAGTGTGATGTAGCGCTTGTGGAAATTGAGGCGCACACCCAGCACCTTTTTGCCCTTCCACGTGCCGTATTCGACCACGCCCGTATCGGCCATCGCCGCGGCATCCGAGCCGGCGTCGGGTGATGTGAGCCCGAAGCACGGAATTTCGCGGCCGTCGGCGAGCCTGGGGAGCCAGTAGTCGCGCTGCGCATCCGTGCCGAAGTGCATGAGAAGCTCGCCCGGGCCCAGCGAGTTGGGCACCATCACGGTGACGCCGGCCACCACGCTGGCCGAGGAGACCGTGCGCACCACTTCCGAGTGGGCCGTGTTGGAGAAGCCGAGCCCGCCATATTCCTTCGGGATGATCATGCCGAAGAACTTCTTCTTGCGCATGAAATCCCAGACAGGTTTGGCCAGGTCGCGGTCGCGCCAGTTGAGTGTCCAGTCGTCGACGAGAGCGCAGAGTTCGCGGACTTCCCCGTCCATGAACGCCTGCTCTTCCTCCGACAGCTTCGTCGGCGGCGTCGCCAGAAGCGCGTCCCAGTCCGGATTGCCGGAGAACAGCGCCCCGTCCCACCACACGGTGCCGGCATCGATCGCCTCGCGCTCCGTTTCAGAAATGGGCGGCATGATACTCGAGGCCCACTTGAAGATCGGGGCGGTGACGTAGTCGCGGCGAAGTGTGCGGAGATCCATGGCGCTGCCTTCCGTCCGTCTGCCTCTCATCGCGGGCCCTAATGCAGAATGGCCGGCCCTGTGACCATGTTCCGTCGGAGAAGGAGGCCTCCGATCGCACGGCGAGCCTGCCCTGACTATGGCAAAGAAACAACACTCCCCGGCAATCACGCAAAATATATGCCCGAAACGATGCGTTACTGATTGTGATAAATCTCGATTGCGATTATTTGGATGACCGGGAGCAGGTTTGTGTGAGCTGAACGCTTTCATGCCTTCTTGCGGGCGGCGGGGCTATGTTTCGATTTCCCATGCTCAGGTGGCTGAGCATTACCGGAATGGTTGCGACATTTGCGCTGGCGGCGGGTGCGCCGCCGGCGGCAACCGAGGACGGCACGGCGATCGGACTCTCCGACACCCTTGCCGCGCTTTCCCGGCAAAGAGGCAAGAGCGTGAAGAGCGCCAACCGGCAGCTTGAACTGGTCCGCGACCGCCTTGCGAATACGCGCGGCCCGCGCCTGAACGGCAGGAACATCAATGCAAGCTCGCTGGCGATGCGGTTCGCCGGCGGATCGAAGAAGGACAGCGCGGCCTTCGAGACCAAGCACCTTCTCGCACCGAAAAAGGAACGCCGCACGCGGCACCGCGCGGCCTGGCTCGGCGGCGATGTGATGCTCGACAGCGCACGCGCAGAGAATCCGCGCCTGGCGGCGCTTTACACCAATGGTCTCACCTTCGGCGCCGACGCGCGCCTCAGCTCTCGTCTTCTGGTGGGGAATGCCGTCGGCGCTGCCTTCGACAGGACACCCTTCGGTGCCGATGGTTCGCTGGGAACCTACTACCTGTCCAACACGCTCTACGGCAGCCTGACGACGTCGACGGAGACTTTTCTGGATGTCGCGCTCGGCGCTTCCCGCAGTGAATTCTCGGGCGACTACGGCGCCGCCGGGGGCTCCGCCTCGGGCCGCCGTTCGGCCAACCAGTTCTACGGTCAAGCGCGCTATAGCCATCGCTTCGAGCGCAATCGGGTGCGCGTCCGCTCCTATGGGCAGGCAAAGCTCCTGCATACGCGCCTCGGCGACTATGTGGAAAACGGCGACGGAGCCCATCTCGGCCAAGCGCAGTCGATGGGTTCGCTCGAACTTACGTTTGGCGTGCGCGGAGAAACATCTGTGATGTCCAGCGTCGGCAAGCTAACGCCGCACGCCGTCCTGGAGATGTCGCGGACGGCAAGGCGGGCGTCGAGCGCCGTTGTGACCTCGCTGGATGAGGCGACGGACGACAACCATGTGATTGCGTCGTCGAGCGCCCAATCGGGCAGGCTCACCGCCCGCACCGGGCTCAACTGGGCGATCAGCGACGACGCCACGTTCAAGGGCGAATATTCGGTCTCCTCGGGCATGGCCGAGTTTCGTCCGCGACAGAAGGTAACGGCCAGGTTCAAGCTGAAATTCTGATGCCGGGCCGCCCCGCCCGCGGTGTCAGCTCTCTCCGCCCAAGGCAGCAGTGACAAGCCGTTTGGCGTCCTCGCTCGCCCATTCGGCCGGGCCGTTCATATGGGCAAGCAGGCAGCCTTCTTCGTCGATCAGAAGCGTTACCGGCAGGCCGAGCGCCAGCCCGCGCCGCTTCAGATCGTTGAAGATGGCGAGCGATTCGTCGCGGTAGTAGCCGAGCGCGCGGATGCCGACCTCTTCGAGGAAGGCTTTTGGCTTTTCATTACCACCGCGGTCGATATTCACGGCCACCACCTCAAAGCGGTCGGACCCCATTTCCCGCTGCAGCACGTCGAGCGCTGGCATCTCCTCGCGGCAGGGGACGCACCAGGTTGCCCAAAGATTGACGAGCAACGTCTTGCCGGCAAAGTCGGCGACCGTCATGGCCTCGCCGTCAGGACCGTTGAAGGCAAGGTCGCTCAAGAATTGGGAGGGATCAGCCGGCAGCAGCGCAGCAACTTCACCGGTGATGGAGGGCTTAAGCGCGGCGGCTCTTTCGGTGGTGGCGGCGCAGGCCGTCTGCTCGCTTCCGCCGGCGGCGTTGTTGCCATCGGCCCCGCCCATCACGTATACGGCGATGGCCCCGGCGACGACGCCCGCCACCGCGGAGATCGCGATCAGGCGAAGCGCTGGAAGGTTCCGCATAGTGTCCGCCATTCCTAAAACACCACTCCGAGCCCGGTTATCACAATGAGCGAAAACAAAGCCAGCAACCGCATGTGGGGCGGACGTTTTGCCTCAGGCCCCGACGCCGTGATGGAAGCCATCAATGCGTCTATCGGCTTCGACAAGAAGCTCTACGCCCAGGACATCCGCGGCAGCCTGGCACACGCCGCCATGCTGGCCCAAACTGGCATAATCTCGGCGGAAGACGAACGAAAGATCGCTCACGGACTGAACACGATCCTGTCAGAGATCGAGGCCGGCACATTCGAGTTCTCCGCTAAGCTGGAGGACATCCACATGAATGTGGAGGCGCGGCTTGCCGAACTGATCGGCCCCGCCGCCGGACGGCTGCACACCGCGCGCTCGCGCAACGACCAGGTGGCGCTCGATTTCCGCCTGTGGGTGAAAGAAGAGTTGCAGCGCGTCGATGCAGCGCTTGGCGGGCTACT
Source organism: Chelativorans salis (assembly GCF_025336525.1). Classification (GTDB taxonomy): domain Bacteria; phylum Pseudomonadota; class Alphaproteobacteria; order Rhizobiales; family Rhizobiaceae; genus Chelativorans; species Chelativorans salis. The sequence continues at coordinate 197,174 of NZ_JAOCZP010000007.1, read as the reverse complement.
GGAGGCCTTTCTGGTTCGGGCCGAAGAGCATGCGGCGACGGTGATGCCGGGCTTCACGCATTTGCAGACCGCGCAGCCCGTCACCTTCGGCCATCACCTGATGGCATATGTGGAGATGTTCGGCCGCGACCGTTCACGCGTGCGCGACGCCATCGATCGGCTGGACGAATGCCCGCTGGGCGCCGCAGCGCTTGCCGGCACCGGCTTTCCCGTCGACCGGCACATGACAGCTAAGGCGCTCGGCTTTCGCGAGCCGACGCGCAATTCCATCGACACTGTGTCGGACCGCGATTTCGCGCTGGAGTTTCTTTCGGTGGCCGCCATCTGTGCGACCCATCTTTCGCGGCTTGCAGAGGAGATCGTCGTCTGGTCGACGCCGCAGTTCGGCTTCGTGCGGCTCTCCGACGCCTTCTCGACCGGCTCCTCCATCATGCCGCAGAAGAAGAACCCGGACGCCGCCGAGCTGATCCGCGCCAAGACCGGGCGCATAAATGGCGGGCTGGTCGGGCTGCTCACCGTGATGAAGGGCCTGCCGCTCGCCTATTCCAAGGACATGCAGGAGGACAAGGAAGCCATCTTCGACGCCGCCGAGACGCTCGACCTGATGCTTGCGGCCATGACCGGCATGGTGGGTGACCTGGAGGTGAACAGCCGAGCGATGAGGAAGGCCGCCGGTAGCGGCTTTTCCACCGCCACGGACCTCGCCGACTGGCTGGTGCGCGAGGCGAGCCTACCTTTCCGCGAGGCCCATCACGTGACCGGCCGCGCCGTGGCGCTGGCGGAGGAACGGAAATGCGGGCTGGAGAAGCTGCCGCTCGACGATCTCAAGGCGATCCATCCGGCAGTCACCGACGGTGTATATTCGGTCCTGTCGGTGATGAATTCGGTGAAGAGCCGCACCTCCTACGGCGGCACGGCGCCAGCCGAAGTGCGCCGGCAAATCCGTGCCTGGAGGAAACGGCTGAAAGCGGATGCAACGGCGATGAAAAGACGCTAAAAACCCCGCACCTTTGTTTGCTTGAAGAGAATGGACGGCTCATGACGGCCCGCGGAACGCTCATCTTTCTCGTGCTCGGCCTGGCGCTCGGCCTCGCCGCCTGCGGCCGCAAGGCGCCGCTCGACACGCCCTACGAGGCGGCCGTCGAAGCGCGCAAGGAGGCCGAGCGCAATGACGAGCCCCTGCCGCCGGAGCCGAAGAGGCCGGTCAGGGATCGGCCGTTCATTCTCGATGGATTGATCTAGACCGTGAACCACTTTCAGTACCAGGATGGCATCCTGCATGCCGAGGACGTGCCGCTGCCCGACATCGCGGCTGCCGTCGGCACCCCCTTCTATTGCTATTCCACCGCCACGCTGACGCGCCATTACCGCGTTTTCACGGAGGCGCTTTCGGGCCTCGATTCGCTTATCTGCTACGCCTTGAAGGCCAACTCGAACCAGGCGGTGGTGAAGACGCTGGGCGACCTCGGCGCCGGTGCCGACGTGGTGTCCGAGGGCGAGCTGCGCCGCGCACTCGCAGCCGACATTCCGCCGCAGAAGATCCTCTTCTCCGGCATCGGCAAGACGGAGCGCGAGATGGATTTCGCGCTTTCCGCCGGCATCCTCTGCTTCAACGTCGAGTCCTTACCCGAATTGGAACTTCTTTCCGCCCGTGCAGAGGCGCTGGGCCTCAAGGCGCCGGTCTCGCTGCGCATCAACCCGGACGTGGACGCCAGAACGCACAAGAAGATCTCCACCGGCAAGGCGGAGAACAAGTTCGGCATTCCCTGGAAGGATGCGCGTGATGCCTACCGGAGGGCGGCAAGCCTGCCCGGCCTCGAAGTCACGGGGATCGACATGCATATCGGCAGCCAGATCACCGAGCTCCAACCCTTCGACGACGCCTTTGCGCTTCTGACGGAGCTGACGGAGACGCTGCGCAAGGACGGCCACGCCATAGAGCATGTGGACCTTGGTGGTGGGCTCGGCGTGCCCTACCGCGAGGACAACGAGCCGCCGCCGCTGCCTGGAGCCTATGCCGGGATCGTGCGCAAGCACGTGACGCGGCTGGGCGTGAAGGTGTTTCTGGAACCGGGACGGCTGATCGCCGGCAATGCCGGGGTTCTGGTGTCTGAAGTTATCTACGTGAAGGAAGGCGAGGCGAAGAACTTCCTCATCGTCGACGCAGCGATGAACGACCTCATCCGCCCGACGCTCTACGACGCCTATCACGCCATCCGCCCGGTGCGCGAGCCGGCAGCGGATGCCTCGTGGATGACGGCGGACGTGGTGGGCCCGGTCTGCGAGACCGGGGACTTCCTGGCGCTGGACCGCGACCTGCCGGCGATGCGGTCGGGCGACCTGATCGCCATCGCCACGGCAGGTGCCTATGGGGCGGTGCAGGCAAGCACCTACAACTCACGCCTCCTGGTGCCGGAGGTGCTGGTCAAGGACGGGCGCTTCCACGTGGTGCGTCCGCGGATGACCTATGAGGCGCTCATCGGCTTGGATTCGATGCCCGACTGGCTTTGACTGGCTGCGGCGAGAGGCGGTTCGGGCAAGGCGGCGGTGCGCCTTTTCTTCTCCGAAGTCTCCGCGAGGAAACGAGCAACCGCGTATTGCAGGAGGATGCCGCCAAGGAGCAGCGCGGTGTCCTCCAGAACCGTCGTCTCGAAGCGCGCGCGCAGGACCTGCAGCGCGATCGATAGTACCGAACCCGTAGCGAAAACCGCCAAGCCGTTCTGCCCCATGAGCGCAATGGGCCGGAAGAAAGGTTCCGCCAGAAGGCGCGACACTGCTGCGAGGTTCGTCAATACGTAGGCCAGCGCCAGTGTGTGCAGCAGGCGCGGCAGGGACAGGAACGTCTTGTCGAATCCGGCGATGAAGAAGGGCAGATTTTGCCGACCGGGCAAGGCGCCCATACGAAACTTCACCCACACCAACGCGAAGGCGAGGAAGACGGCGGCGGCATAGAACAGCCTGCGGTCGAAAGGCACCAGCTTTCGCCCCTCGCTCGCGGACAGACCGGCGGCGATGCCGATGGCGTAGATGAGCTGCCAGGATAGCGGATTGAAGAACCAGCCGCCTGGGTTGGGGTAGTTAGGCAGGTTCAGCCGGAGCGTTCCCGCCGCCAGCCAGATCAGAGCGGCAAAGCCGATCATCTTCCAGCGGTTCCTCAGCCCGATCATGATGTAGAGCGGCGATGCGAGCAGCAGCGTAAAATAGAGCGGCAGGATGTTGAAATAGCCGAGCTGGTGGCCAAGCGTCGGCACGCCAACCATCGCCGAGAGCGGGCGGTCGAGAAGGCGGGTGAAGTTGAATTTTTCCACCAGCTCCGCCGTATCCAGGAACAAGATTCCGCTGGCGATGATCGCGATGGCGAACACGGTGATGACGATATGCGTGACATAGATCGTGCCGGCCCGCCGCCATACCCGCAGCAAAGCATTGCCGAGGTCGCCGGACCTGAAGCCGCGCGCATAGGCTAGCCCAACGGCAATGCCCGACATCAGAACGAAGGCCTCCGCCGCATCGGAGAAGCCGAAATTGCGCGACGTCAGCTCCTCGTAGATGTTGCCGGGAACATGATTGATGAAGATCGTCATCAAGGCCAGTCCGCGGAAGACGTCGAGACGATGGTCCCGACCCCCAACGGCCGGCGGAATAGATGTACTCAATGGGTTCTCCCCGCCCCGGCAGGTGTATGGGTATCACGCAGCGGCTGTATAGGTCGCGCCGCAGCCTCGCCTGCCTCTGCCGCCACGTCGCTTCTCCAGCGCAAAAGAATGCCCTCTTGCAGGCGCATCACCGAGGTCGGTACCCGCTCCTCGATGGTGGCGAAGAGGCCAAACCGCCGGCGAAGCGCGGCGGCGGCGAAAGATGTGCCGCTGATGAGAAGCGGCGCTAGAAGCTGCGGTCCCGTCACCAGCATGACATAGGGCAGGTAATCCGGCGCCAGCCGGTAGGCAGCGCCGATCGTCAGCGAGCCCGCCACGACGATCCACCAGCTTGCCGCCCACGCCTCGCTGAGGCTCACCCGCTCCGCCTCGCGGTTGGCCGCCGGCCATCCGGCATCCAACCCCGCCAGCACCTGGATCACGGCGCGCGACTGAAACATCATCATCACCGGGGCAAGCAGGCTCGTGCAGGCGACCTCGGCCACGACGCTGAAGAAACAGCGGAGCGATCCGCCGAAACGGCGGTTGCGCCCGGTCATCGCGCCATCGAGAAGAATGAGGAGCTTGGGCCCGATCAGGAGGCCGAAGACGCCCGTCAGAAGCGCCAGTGCGTTGGCCTGTTCCACGCGCGGAAACACCGGCAACAGCCCTGGGACGGGGAAATAGTCCGGGATCACCTTCATCGCCGGTGCGACGATGCTGGCGACAAGGAACAGCGCCCACAGGGGGGCGGCCACGTAGGCCATGATGCCCTGGATGAAGACGAAGCGGTTCCAGGCCTTCAAGCCGGGAACGGCGAGGAGACGACCATGCTGCAGGTTTCCCTGGCACCAGCGGCGGTCACGCTTGGCGAAGTCGACCACATTGTCCGGCCCTTCCTCGAAGGAGCCGCGCAGATCCGGGTCGAGACGCACTCTCCAGCCGTTGCGCGCGAGAAGCGCGGCTTCGACGTAGTCGTGGCTCAGAATATGGCCGCCGAAGGGCGGCTGGCCCGGCAGCTCGGGCAGGCCGCAGCTGCCGGCGAAAGCGCGCGTGCGCACGATGGCATTGTGCCCCCAGAACGGCCCTTCCCTGCCCTGCAGCATGGCCAGCCCGCGCGCATAAACGGGCGAATAATAGGAAGCGGAAAACTGGATCGCTCGGCCGAAGAAGGACCGAGCGCGGACGACCTTGGGCAGCGTCTGCAGGAGGCCGAGATCCGGCTCGGCCTCTATGCGCCGCACCATCTCCACCATCGTGGCGCCTTCCATCAAGCTGTCGGCGTCGAGGATGATGAGGTAATCGTAGAGCGCGCCGGACGTCTTGATGAAATCGGAGATGTTGCCGGCTTTCTTGCCTGGATTGGACTCCCGGCGGCGGTAGAACACCTTACAGGCCTCGCCCACCTCGCCCTTCAGCCGGGCGAGCCAGAATTCCTCCTGGCGCGCAATGCGCGGGTCGTTGGTATCGGAAAGGATGGCGAAGTCGAATTGCCCGCCGATGCCAAGGCGGTCGAGGCTTCTGGCCATCGCCGCAACATGCGAGAAGCTCTTGGTCGGGTCCTCGTTGTAGACAGGAACGAGCACCGCCGTCCTCGCCGTAGATACCCTCTGCGGGGGAGCGGCCAATGCTCTTTTTTCACGTGCCGAAAGCAGGCCGTTAAGGGCCAGCCCCGCACCCCAGGCGAGCCAGGCGGTGCTGATCGCCAGCAGCACGACGCGCGCCGGGTCGAGCCACTGCACGCCGTCGGCATAGAAATAGCCCGCCGCCAGGAAGCTAGCGATCGATGCCATCGTCACTGCGAACGAAAGGGAGAGAATACGCCGGAGCGTGACCATACATTGGACCCTATAAGGCCGGACTCACGCAGCGCCTAACGCAGCGCAAACCAGTGCATCAGCGGTCGCAGGAACAGGCTGCGGCGCTGTCGAACGAGTGTCTGCTCCGGCATCGCCATCGGGGCGGCTGGTAGGCCGCTTTCCTCGACAAGGTGACGCATGCGGCTTTTTCCCTCAGGAACGCCCATCACTTTCTCTCCACTGATACACCCACGTTTCCGATAACTTGCGGTCGCCCAGGTTCAGCGAACCGCTCAGTTCCACCGGCGCATCGCCCTCCGGCTCCAGATCGATCGCCATTCGCCATGCGCCGTTGGCGTCGATCCGCGACACTGCCGTATGCACAACCTCTGCGCGGCTGACGGAAATGATCGCTTCAACGCCTTCATCTGCAGAAAGGTTCCGCAGCGCCTCGCCCTCGAAATCGACCACGAACTTGCGCAGCGTCTGCGAGTTCTCGACGCCCGATACGCCGCCGATACCCGTCCTGAGGGCGGAGACGCGTGCCAGCGCATCGCTCGGCTCCTCGATAGCGCCCCATGTGAGACGGTAGCGGAACTCGAGCTCCTGGCCGGCCTTCACATCACCTTCCGGAATCCAGAAGGCGACGATGTTGTCGTTAATCTCCAGCTCCGTCGGCAGCTCGACCAGGTTGATCGCGCCCTTGCCCCAGTCGCCCACGGGCTCGACCAGCAGCGAGGGGCGGCGCTCGTAGCCGGCGCCGGCATCCTGGTAGTGGTCGAATTCGCGGTCGCGCTGGAAGAGGCCAAAGGCCTTCGGGCTCGTCTCCGAAAAGAACGAGTTGGCCAGCTCGTGCGGGTTGTTGAGGCTCCGCCACAATTCATCGCCGCTGGCGCGGACGATCTTCAGCCCGTCGCTGTCATGCACCTGGCCTCGGAAATCGTCAAAGGCGCTCTTGTTGTTCTCGGCGAAGAGGAACATGGAGGTCATGGGCGCAATGCCCAGGCGCTTGATGTCGTTGCGGATATAAAGCCGCGCCGTCACGTCCATCACGGTGTTCTGCCCGGGCGCGATCTTGAAGGCATAGGCGCCGGTCACGCTTTCGCTGTCGAGCGCGGCGTAGACAGTCACGTCGGCGCTTTCGCGGGTCGGCTTCTCTATCCAAAAATCGGTGAAGCGGGGAAACTCCTCCCCCTCGCTCGTCGCCGTGTTGACGGCGAGCCCGCGTGCCGAGAGCCCGTAGACGTTGCCACGGCCGAGCGCACGGAAATAACTGGCTCCGAGGAATGCCACCAACTCGTCCATCACCTGCGGATCGTTGAGCGGATAGTGCAGCCGGTAGCCGGCGACACCCGGCAGCTCGAGCCCTGCGAAATCCTCCGCGTTCAGCGGCTTGCGGTACTCGAACATGCTGCTGTCGATATGGACCGGCGAGGCGCGGCCATTCTCGACCACGTGGACCCTCACCGGCTGCTTGAAGAGCCAACCGGGATGGAAGGCCTGGAGCTCGAACGGCGCCTCGCCGACCCACAGCGCATCTTCCGGGCGAAAGCGGATGGCGCGGTGCTGGTCGTAGGTGAGCTCCGCAATGACGTCGGGCAGCGTGCTCTCCGGCGGCTCATAGGCTTCGCCGGCGCGCTGTTTCATGGCCGCGTTTAGCTGCTCGAACGAAAAGGCAGGGCTTTCGTCGGTCGCTTGGCCCCCTGCACGCGGCGTCTCCGTCCGCTCCTGTGCGAAGACGGCCGAGCCACTGAGAACCGCCGAAGCACCCAGCAGAAAACGGGCACCAGAAACGATGAATGAACGACGCTGCATGAACATCCTGCTTGGTTAACGGGAAGTGCGCGGAAGCTGCGATAGGCGCTCCGGAAGTCCCTTTGAATGCTATGAGTTGGAAAAGGTTGAGGCAGCTTTCATAAAATTCAGAGACGATCTGTCACAGAATATGAATAGCCGCCTAACCGCCGCCATAGTTGGACCGTCCCGGGGCAGGCGGTCGAATACGGAGGGCGCTGGTATTAGAGCGATTTCAGGAAAAATGGAAAGCGGATTTCTATCCGGAATTGCGACCGGTGAAAGTACTTGGATCGGACCACTCTTTCCGTAAAACGGCCATCCGATCCAAAGGCCGGAAAATCAACCTGAGAGCCTAATCCGCTTCGATGTCGAGCGCGCGCAATGTGGCCGCCTTGAGCCCTTGCCGGCTGCCATAGCTCTCCCAAGCGGATACCGCCTGCGGATCGGATCCGCCGAGGCGGAATACGTCTGCAGCATCGATTGAACCCAGTTCGTCCCAGTCGACGGGCCAGGCGAGCGGGGCGCCTTTTCTGGCGCGCGGCGAAAAAGGCGCGATCGCCGAAGCGCCGCGCTCGTTGCGGAAATAGTCGATGAAGATGCGTCCCTTGCGCTTTGCCTTACTCATGGTTGCGACATAACGCCCCGGATCATCTTCGACCATATGCTCGGCCAGCGCCTTGGCGAAGGCTTTTACCGTCGGCCATCGATAGCGGCGCACAAGCGGGCATACGACGTGAATGCCCTTGCCACCGGTAAGCAGAGGAAAGCTCGCAAGACCGTGCGCCTCAAGCACGTCGTGCATGTGAACCGCCGCTTCCCTGACCTTCTCGAAGCCGACCGTGGGGTCCGGATCGAGATCGAAGACGAGCCTGTTCGGCCTCTCGATATCGTCCACCCGCGAACCCCAGATGTGGAGTTCCAGGACTCCTATCTGCGCGGCCGCGACGAGCCCGGCCGTATCCCTGATGTAAAGATATTCTCCTTCGCCGCCTTTCTTCTGATGCACGTCGAGGCGGTGGAACTGCTGCGGCATGCCGGCGCTGCCGTGGCGCTGGAAGAAACACTGCTTTGCCCGGCCCTGAGGGCAACGCACCAGACTGACGAGCCTGTCCTTAAGGTAAGGCAGCATATGTCCCGATGCCTGCTCCATATAGACGGCGAGATCGCGCTTCGTGACGCCCTGCTCCTTGAACAGGATTCTTTCGGGGTGGCTGAGGCTAATTCCGGCGATTACTGAGGACTTATTCTTGACTTGGCCGGCAGCCTCTTCGACTGCCTTCGGTGCCACGCGGCGCACCTGTTTCATGGGTTTGTCCTCCCGCAGGGGTGAAGGAAAGGTTGGGATGTCTTCAACTATCGTCCACCTTTTCTCCCGGCAGCTCCACCTTCTCATGAAGGCTGTCTCGCACCCAGAGCTGTTTCACCGCGATAAGTAAGAGAACAGCAAGCGGCGTTGCGAGAACGACTCCAAGAGGGCCGAACAGGATCCCAAAGGCGAGGAGCGCAAAGAGCGTGACCGCCGGCGGAAGCATGACCGCCTGCTCCTGTATCAGCGGGAGCAGAAAATTCCCCTCGATCTGCTGAATGAAGAGATACAAGGCAGCAACCCATAGTGCGAGTCTCGGCCCCTCCGCCAGCGCGATAGCGATTGCCGGAGCGGCGCTCAGGATGGGACCCACAAAAGGAATGAACTCAAGCACGCCCGCGATGACGGCCAGAGCGAGGGCCGACGGGACGCCAAGAGACCGGAGACCGATATAGGTCAGCACCCCGACGAGCAGCATGGCAAGCAGTTGCCCCATCAGCCATCGCCGCAGGCCGGTGTCCATCGCATCGAACGTTTCTTCCGCATGCGGGCGGTAACGCGGAGGAAATAGATGGACCAGGCCGTATCGGTACAGTTCCGGGCGGTGGGCTATGTAGAGAGCGGCGACGAGAACAAGGACAACATTCGCCAGAAGCCCCACCGCCGCCGACGACAGTCCCGCAATGCGGCCGAGCAGGAAAGTCTGCGACATCATCGCTTCTGCCCGCTCCGCAAGCCAGGTCTCGGTGTCGCTCACACCCAGCCATCTCTCGACCGGCCTGATGAGTTCCGGCAGCCGGTTCCAAAGTTGCACCAGCTGTTGCTGGAGCTGAGATCCCAGGACGATGAAGAACACTATGAATAAAACGAATAACGCTACCGTGACTATTATAAACGATGCCGTTCGGTTGAGACGCGCATGTCTTTCAACGAAGGAGATCATGCTCGTTAGTGCGATCGATACAAGAATTGAAGAAAAGACAAGGAGAATGAGATCCTGCAGCCTCCAGGCTACCAATGCGGCAGCTATGACCAAGCCAACAGTCAGCAATTGCCAGGGGACAATCGCGAAATCCCTACTGTTTTTTCCTGTCATGCAAGATCACACCAGAAAAAGCCCAAATGATCCATCCACTGAAAGCGTCGGTTCCTGGGGCCTGGGAAACGTCGGATGCATGAACACAAACAGCAGCATGCACGGAAAGTTCCGTATCGCCGATCTGCTTCAACAGCGGAAACTATGCTGGGGGGGTTACCGTGAATGCTTGTGACAGTCAGCTCCAGCACATGATGGCGCACATGGTCGCCCCCTGCTTAAAAGACGTAGCGATCCCAGCTGCCATAGTGCTCTTTACTGCGCGCGCCGCGCGGCAAGCTCAACGCGATCAGTATAAGACCGGTGACGACGCCATGCGCCGCGGCTAGCGTGCCGCCGCCGGTCAGGAGCCAGGGTGCCGCGATCAGCCAGAGGCCGAAGGCGACGTTGATGAAGCGCAGGGGACGCCCCACCTCGGCCATGGCCATGACGGCGACGGTGATAATCAGCGCGCCGACCAGATGATCGCTGTCGGCCATCGGCGGTTCGGTGCCGAAGACCAGGCGGCTGAACATCAACCAGGCGCCGAGCACTGAGCTCGCGACCAGTGTCCACGGCACCGTCACACCGCGCGCGGCCGAACGGACAAGCTCGCCAATTGGCACGTCGAAGCCGGGCCGCTTCGTGTCCTTGCCGCTGCCCGGCAGCGCATCGCCCATGAAGAAGGAGCGCCAGAAGGGGTGGCCGCGGCGGGTGTTGGCAAGCTGGAACTGGCCCATCGCCACCAGCTCATCGAGAGCGAAGGGGATCATGATCAGCATGGCGAGCGCCGCCGCAAGGCACAGCGTGCAATAGGTGCCGATCATGATCGGCTGGATGATGATGAAGTAGATCGATATGACGCCGAGCGGCACCACGACGATGCCGAACAGAAGCACCATCCACGGCATGGTGCGCCAGCGCGACCGCCCGCCCATCACCCCCATCAGGATCTCGAACATGTAGCTGGTTGCACCCAGACCGCCGTCGGCGATGGGCCAGGCCTTTGACACGTCGGAGGTGATGATGAACTCGGTGCCGTTGCGGTCGCCTTCCCCCGCGAAGAAAGGCTCCCATACGTAGTCGATATGGCCGAGTTGATAGGCGGCGAGCGCGCGGGCGATGACGAAACCGATGGCGCCGAGCGCGATAATGGGGAGGCGCTGCAAATAGGTGGAGGGGCAGTAGGTCCATCCGGGCGGCATGTCGGATTCGTCCATCATGCCCTCGTGGCTCATGCCCGGCATCATCGGCACGAGGATGGAAAAGGTGATGACAAGCGCACCGACAAAAGTGTCGTTGGCGTAGACGGCCGCGCTCGGCGCCCAGAAGACGAGCGGCGCGAAGAGAAGCCATATACCGACCGCTGTATTGGCCCATGGCGCCCAGCTGAAGCGCGGCGAGAGCGCGAAGGCCGAGAACGCGACGATCAGGATGCCGCTTAACAAGTCGCTCCAGGCGGTGAGCGAACTGCGGAGCGAAGGATCCCACAGGCCGCGCTCCTCGGTCACGCGCATGACCGCGTCGCTGAAGGTGTCGGTGCCGAAGGTGCCGAAGACAAAGGGGCTTGTTGCCAGCCAGAGTCCGAGCAGCATATTGAAGAAGTGTACCCAGAGCACATCGAAGTGCATCATGCGCATCTGCTGCATGTGTTCGCGCATGGCAGCCTGATGTTGCTCGGGGTCCGTCTTCTCCTCTTCTTCGCGTTCCTCCGTCTCGACCTGCTCCGGCGCCACTGAGGCCGGATTGAGCTTGTTGGCCTTGTACCATCCCGCAGGATCGGCTTTCAGCGCGTCGATCATCCTGGGGAGGGTCTGGCGTAGAGAATGCTTTGGTTCCCAGTCCAGGAGCTTTCGGGCCCGCGAAATGTCCAGCTCATAATGGTCGTCCGAGATGTCGACCATCCACGGGCGGATGAAGGGATCCTGATCCAGCACCTTGCCCTGCACCCACGATCCGGTGCGCGCGATGCTCTTCGGGATTTGCCGTGTCTCCCACTCCTCGCCGTGAATCAGTCGACCGAGTTCCTTCTGCAGTTCACCAAAGCTCGGCGTCTCCGTCTCCCCGATGAGAAGCGGCAGTTCCGCCGGCAGCTCTTTCCTGCGTTCCACGACTGCAAGAAGTGCATCCATGAGATCATCGAGATGGACGAAAGGCTGACCCGTGTCCAAGTCGCCCGGATAGACATGGCTAACAAGCAGACGCTCGTGGATGCGGGCGATCTGGTGCGCGAGAAAGGTCGCGCGGCACATCTCGTCATAAACGCCGGCCGGCCGCACCAAGACGGCCGGAATGTTTCCCCGCTGCTCGCGGATCAGCTTTTCCGTCCTGATTTTCGAGGCGCGGTAGGGAAGCTTGGGATCGAGCGGCCAGTCCTCGTTGATCGGCTGCCCCTTCTTACCCGGAGCGTGGACCAGCATGGTGCTCGAAAAGACGAATTGCTCGACCTCGAAATCCTGCAGCGCCCGGAGCAGCCGCTCCGTGCCGCGCACCGTCACTGCTTCATACTTCGGGTCCGGTTCTCCGGTCAGGTCGAAATAGGCGGCCAGGTGGATCACGGAGGCGATGCGGTCGCCGTAGCGCTCCCGCACTTGCCCCAGCGCCTGGCCGACGCTCTCGTCGGAGGTCAGGTCGATGTGGATGTATTCCGCGTCTGCCGGGGTGTGCTCCGGTACGAAAAGGTCGAGGCCGACCGGCACAAACCGGTCCGCCAGCTTCTTAACCAGCGTGGAACCGATAAAGCCGCTGCTGCCCGTGACAATGACGACGTCCTGCCTGCTATTCATTCGTATCCCGTTGGCGAGCGATGCGCCCGTCCTACGTCTTCAGCTTTCTGGTGTGTGCGGCGAGCACGGGGATTATTGGGGTGTTTGCAGATCACCAGCGGGCTCGTTCGGAGCGATCGCCACGCCGTAGATTTCAGCACCCCACCATGCGAGCGCCGCAAGCAGAAGCCCCACGATCAATATGAAGAGAACCGGGAAACCGCGGCGGCCCTGTCTCGCTTTGTTTCTGGGGACCTTTTTAGGCATCAGAACCTCTCCCGTGGATCTTCGATTTCCCAACACCTGCACGGTGGGAACCGCTACGGTAGGGGCTGCGGGATCATGCAGTTGTGCGTCTCGCGCCAATGCCGGCGGATGTCCTCTGGCAGCATTGTCTGCTCTATTTCAGTCCTCAACAAAATCACGCGGCCGAATGTTCCCGTGCCACGGTTCATACCGGAAAGGGAACTTCGCTCCGGGTTCGACGTTGCTGTGAAAGGTTGCTTTGACAGTAAGAAAGGAAGCTTCCCGATGGCAACCACGACCAGAAAATCCCGTAAAACGGAGGGAAAGATGAGCGTATCGACAAGCGATATCGAAGACGATATCCGGCAACTGCGTGCCGATGTGGGTCAGCTCATGACCCATCTGAAAGAAATGGGCGGACAAACCGGCCCCGCTGCTCGCAGGGCCGCGAGCGACGGACTTGACCAGCTGCGTGCGCAGGGCGAAGCGGCAATGGAGAATGTAAAGGGCAGCGCCGAGGAATTGGGGCAAGGGGTATCTCAAATGGTTCGCGATCGGCCTTTCAGCTCTCTTTTACTCGCGGGCGGGCTCGGCTTTCTGCTTGCACTTGCGACAAGGCGGTAAGCGCTCGGCGATGCTAGCGCGATCGCTCACGTCCATGGCGGCAGGGGAAGTCCTGATCGCCGTAAAGAGACTGCGCCTTGCAGCGGTATTCTATGCCGTGGCGGCATTGCTGGGGCTCGTCAGCGCAGGCTTTCTCGTCTTCGCAGCCTATATCGTGGCGTCGGCACGTTGGGGAAACGTTACGGCGGCGGTTGGCTTTGGCGTGGCATTTGCAGTCCTGTCGCTCGCAGTCATATTGACCTTGAGAATTTTGGCGAGACGGCGCACCCGCCGCCTGCGCCAGCAGCAAAAGGCCAACGCAGATATGATTGCGGGGAATGTCGTTCTGAACTTGCTACCGACGCTTATGGCTCGTCCCGGCGGCGTTGCAGCTTTCGCTCTGCCGTTCATGGTGTTGGCCGGATACGCGCTCGCGCGATCCATCAGGAAAACTTCCAGTGGGGCGGCAACTGAACGGGAGGTGCACCGAGACAGGAGGTGACCGTGGAACCGCTGATGAACTACCTGTGGCTTTTCGCCGTCGCCGGCGGCCCCGCCATCCTCGCGGCTGCGTTTATATACGCCCTTCTGAAGCGCCGGCGGCTCAAAAGGGAAGAGCGCAAGAAACGCGACGAGGCCACCCGCGAGCTCTACCGTCAATAGGCTCAAGATCTTGCCGCTTCTCTTGAGAGGTAGCGCTGCGGAAGCATCCGCCGACAAGCCGTATTCATAAAATGTTTGGACGCGGCGCCTGATCCCCTAAGATGCCGTCATGAGCAAGGATGATTCCATCGGCGGCAAGAATACCCCTCCTGGTGCGTACCCGCGGGACATACAGCTTCTTCTGACCGAGATCGAAAAAGAGCCTGTTCCGGAACGGATTCTGGCCTTGGCCATGGAGTTGCAGGCAGCGCTCGTAGAACATCGCCAACGGGAGGCCGCAAGGCGCCGATAGCATCCGCCGCTCTCCTCCCGTCTCTGGGACGAACGAATCGGCGCGCGTGCGGTTTGGTTCAGCATGTAGAACTGGTTGGACGAAAACAGTGGCGCGGCAAGCGCCCTCCCCGCAGTGATGACGCTGATGGTCTGGGCGCTTTATTTCCAAGTTGCTGCTCAACAGCTACCGCATCGCGTCCGTCCCAAGATACTCATAAACATGGGGCCGGCTACACGACCCGCGCCAGATGCGTTATCGCCAAAATGAGCGCCGAACCGCTCTACGTCGACCCCGAAAGGGAAAGGCGGCCGCTGGGGCGTCTGCTCCTTGAGCGATCTGGACGTTCCGCTTTCGGCGAAGACCGACCACCGCCCGCAATGGTATCAGGGTCCGCTCACCAGCGGCGAGCACATCGACATCGGCTCCTTCGGAGGGCTCATCAGCCGTGCCGCCAAAAACCTCGATGGCGAAGATGGTGACAGCGTCAAGGGGGAACCGATCGAGAGGCTCCCGGGACATATACGGCCGATGACGGCGTGATAGCAGCGGAGCGTAGCTCCAAGGTGAGAGACGTGGACGGAAAACGGCGGCTGCTGCCGGAAACCTTCTCCGCACGTCAAATCCGGTCCCGCAGAAAGCGCCGTGCGATTGAAAGGTTTATCCTGGATTGGCACAAGAAATATGGCCGCGCCGACTGACGCGGCGCCCGGTGCAGCGCGCCGTCACTCCACGAGAGAACCGTTCTTTATCGAAGCGACGGGATGTTCATTGGTTGATTCCACAGTGGACCGGGAAGCATTCTCGCCCAACTCGTCGAGAAGCCGCAGGCGGGCGCGGTTGAGGCGGCTTTTGACCGTTCCCATCGCACAGCCGCAAATCTCAGCCGCTTCCTGGTAGCTGACACCGAGAACGCCGACGAGCACGAGCACCTGGCGTTGCTGCTCGGGAAGTCGCTGGAGGGCTTCACGCACTTCGATTCCACGCACCGACCATTCCTGCTCCGGGTCGACCGCCGGGCGCATGGAAGCACAGTCCTCGAACCCGGGCAGCTCACGCTTGGCGATCTTGCCGCGCGTGCAGAACGTGTTGCGCATGATGGTGAAAAGCCAGGACTTCATGCTGGTGCCGGCTTGAAACCGATGGATGTTCGCCAGCCCCTTGGTCAGCGTCTCCTGGACCAGATCGTCCGCATCGCAACGATCACGGTAGAAGGTGCGGGCGAAGGCTCTGAGTGCGGGAATAAGATCGAGTAGTTCACTGTCTTTCTGAGGTAGTTCACTATCTTTCGGAACGCCAATTTGCGGGCGCGGTGACGGCAGCATACCGTGATCTCCTGTGGGTTCGAGTAACAACCAAACCTCAGGCCCCCGGTGTCACCCCTTCCCATTAATGCGCTGTGAGCAATAGCGTTCCGAGGCAGTAACACACAGTGATAGCTCGACCGCGGCCGGGGCGGAACGCTTGAAAGTTCTCGGCTTTTCCGCTGCTCCGCCCCCGGAACATTTCCCGCAGCATCTTGTTCGGCTGGAACAGAATCAGCGAACGAGCAAACGAAATGGCATCCGCTTCCACAGCACTGTCTGGCCAAACGTCCTTGCGCCGGGGCGCGCAAACGATGCGTGGCGCCGTCGTGACTGGGCCCGGCGAGATAGCAATCAAAGAGATGCCGATCCCGGAACCCGCAGCCGGGGAGGTGCGCGTGCGCCTGGAAGGCTGTGGGGTCTGCGCCTCAAATCTTGGGCCGTGGTCCGGTCCCGAGTGGATGCAGTTTCCCACGGAACCCGGCGATCTTGGCCATGAGGGCTGGGGCGTCGTGGATGAAGTAGGACCGGGCGTCGAAGGGCTGAGGCCTGGCGACCGCGTGGCCGCCCTCTTCTACCGCAGCTATGCGGAATTCGATGTCGGACCGGCAAGTTCGGTCGTGCCGTTGCCGCCAGCCTTTGCCGGGCAGCCTTTCCCCGGCGAGCCGCTTGGCTGTGCCATGAACGTCTTCCGCCGCAGCGATATCGAGCCGGGACAGACGGTGGCGATCGTCGGGATCGGCTTCCTCGGCGCGCTGCTCACCCAACTCGCGACGGCAGCCGGCGCTCGCGTGATCGCCATCTCGCGACGCGCGTTCGCACTGGAAGTGGCACGCGAGATGGGTGCATCCGAAACTATGACGACGGACGATCCGGCTGCCGTCATCAACCGGGTTGCGGAGATCACCGGCGGTACGCTGTGCGACCGTGTGATCGAGGCAACGGGGCTGGCGGGCCCGCTGGAGCTTTCTGCGGAACTGACAAGGGAACGCGGCCGTCTCGTCATCGCCGGCTATCACCAGGACGGGCCAAGACAGGTCAACATGCAACTCTGGAACTGGCGCGGTCTCGATGTGGTCAATGCCCACGAACGCAACCCCGCAGTCTATGTCCAGGGCATGCGCGCGGCGGTGGAGGCAGTTGCCGACGGTCGGCTCGATCCCGCACCGCTGCTCACGCACACCTATCCGCTGGAGCGTCTCGATGCGGCACTGAACGCGACGCGGGATAGGCCGCACGGCTTCCTCAAAGCCATGGTAGTCATGTGACGGATGCATCAGCAAAGAGCCATCGCCACACGCTTGCCAAGCCGCGCCTCGGCTTCCTCGGCGTCGGGTGGATCGGGCGGCACAGGATGCAGGCAATCATCGAAAGCGGGATGGCGGAAGCCGTGGCGATTGCCGATCAAACGCCGGAAATCGCCGCGACGGCAGCCGAACTCGCGCCGGACGCCGAGATCGCGCAATCGCTCGATGACATTCTCGATACCGGCGTGGACGGCCTCGTCATCGCAACGCCAAGCGCCTTGCACGCATCGCAGACGATCCGCGCCCTCAAGCGTGGCGCCGCTGTTTTCTGTCAGAAGCCGCTTGGCCGCACCGCTCATGAAGTGGGCTCCGTCATCGACACCGCACGTATGGTCGACCGATTGCTTGGCGTCGACATGTCGTACCGCTTCACGGAGGCTGCACGGCAGGTTCGCGATGTGGTCACTTCCGGCGGGATCGGGCGTGTACATGCGGTGGAAATGACGTTTCACAATGCCTACGGGCCGGATAAGGCCTGGTTCCATGATGCCAGGCTCTCGGGTGGCGGCTGTGTCATGGATCTTGGCGTCCATCTGGTTGACCTGGCGCTGTGGGTTTTGGATTTCCCACGCGCCCACGGCGTCTCGAGCAGACTGCACGCGCGCGGGGCGCCTTTGCGCGACGGCTCGGGAACCGTTGAAGACTATGCAGTCGCGACGATCGATCTCGAAGGAGACACGGTGGTTCGGCTCGCCTGTTCCTGGAACCTTTCGGCAGGCTGCGATGCCGTCATCTCCGCCGCTTTCCATGGGACAGAAGGCAGCGCCGCGCTAACGAACATAGACGGATCTTTCTACGATTTCACGGCCGAGCGATATCACGGCACCGCGCGTGAGGTGCTTGCCCGGCCGCCGGATGCGTGGGGAGGCCGCGCTGCCATCGACTGGGCGGCGCGATTGGCTGAGAGCAATCGCTTCAATCCCTCAGTCGAAAGGCTGGCAGACGTCGCCGAGATTCTTGACCGCATTTATGGACGAGATGGGTGACTTCGGCCGGCATAACGCGCCACTCCACCAGAAAATATGACTTCTTCCCCGAACAATCTGCGCCGCTTGGCGGTTGGGATGGAATGCAGTCCCGACTCAGCAACGGCCGGCCTACAGTCGAGCAGCTTCGCGACGACATCGACCATGGGCGCGCGGGCGACAAGGTCGCATATCCCGACCCCGCCGCAGCGCCACTGGGCGCCGACGACGAGGCGGGCGGTCATCCGCCGACCGCCGATCAGGTGGCCGAAGCAATGCGGTGTGAGCTATCGCGGTACGAAGAGGAGGAGCCGAGGATGCCGGCCTCCCTGCGCCTGCTCCTCAGGGAGACCATGATGGAACCGCTCCCCACGCGTCTACTCGAACTGGCGCGCCGCCTCGAGAAAGCGCTTGCCGCGCATCAAGATGACCGCTGACCGCGCCTGCGGTTGAATTGCTAGCCCTCGCCGAAGCGACCTTTCTCTTGCGATGGATTGCGCAGAAGGTCGGACTCTTCCTCCGAGTCGGGAAGTGCTTCGTCCGGTTGCTGATAAGGATTGTCGTCTTCCTCTTCCAGCGAAGGTGTCGCGACCGGCGTCTCCAAGGCGCGGCCCGAGGCATCAACCTCGACATCTGACAATGGCAGCGGATCTTCGCCTTCGGTGGCCGAGACCGCATCGAGCAGAGCCGCCCGGGCGCTGCCGACAAGCATGCCACTGTCCTCGGTAATCTGATCCTCCGAGTGGGGAAGGCTGACGACGATCGTTTCGCCTCTGGTGCCACGAAAGGTCACCACCGCCCGATAGCCGTCCCCGGCGCCGAGCCGCTGCACCTGCACATCGTTGAACTGCATTTGCCCTGTTCCTTATGTCTGTTACGGACGGAAACGGGAAAGCGGGGCAGATAGTTTCAAGAATATCGGAGGCGTCAAAGCGGCGGCGGCTCGACCATCTCCGGTCTCCTGTCGCGCCGGCACAGATAGACCTCGCGCTCCGGGTGCTTCTCGATGCGGAAGCCGGCGCTGCGCAACATGGCTTCCACGGCCGCACGATTGGGAATGAACCAGTTCGTCGGGTCAGCAGCATAGCAATGCTCGACAAAGTGGAGGCGCGGAAAATCCGCCTGCTCGAAAACCTGCCACTCCGAGAACGGATAGTCGGCGCAGACCTCCGGCACCGCGTCCCGACCACGCTGCAGAGACTGCATGAGAAGCATGTCCCCCGCCACATGCTCATAGATGAGATCAAGCGCCAGCAGCGGGTGGCGCAGATGGTAGAGCACGCCCAGAAAGAGAACGATATCGAACTTCCGACCCAACCTGCCGACGTCGTAGACCGACATCTGATGCAGATCGAGGTCTACGCCAGCCTGCGTCGCGGCGAACTCCGCCTGCGCCAGATAGCGCGGATCGGAATCCACGCCGACGACGAGTCCAGCGCCGCGCCGCTTCATCTCGATCGCGTAAAAACCGGCATTGCACCCGATATCGAGCACGGTGCGGCCTGCAATATCCTGCGGAAGGACATGCGCGAACTTCTCCCACTTGCAGCGCGGATAATCGCCAAGGAAATGGTTGGGAGCGGTCGGCACGCCGCCGATGGTCATGTTGTGGAACCATGGCGCCAGTTCCTCGATGCGTCGGCGGATTGACGACTGCCGGCTGGGATGGGCGTCCACATTCATTCGGCTCTCCCTCGAAACATGAGATCAGAGGCTCGTTGCATGCTGCGTGGCCGGCCGGCGCCCGCCGCGCTGCTGCGTCGTGAGCTGGAACCACTTGATGGTTCTGCGCAGGCCTTCTTCGAGCGGCACGCGCGGCTGCCAGCCCAGGGTAGCTTGTGCGCGGCGGATATCCGGCCGGCGCCGCTGCGGATCGTCTTCCGACATGGGCAGTCGCACGACTTCGGGCATGACGCCGATCTGCCGTGCCAGAAGGTGAATGAACTCGTTCACCGTGAGTTCGCTCGGGTTGCCGAGATTGATCGGCCGGCCGGGATTTTGCGGCTTGCGCATCAGGAGGATGAGGCCGTGCACAAGGTCGGAGACGTAGCAGAAGGAGCGCGTTTGCTCGCCGGTCCCGTGAATGGTGATCTGGGCGCCCGACAGCGCCTGACAGATGAAGGTGGATACGATGCGTCCGTCATCCGGCTGCATGCGCGGTCCGTAGGTGTTGAAGATACGCGCAACACGGACATTGGCGCGGTTCAAGCGCAGGAAATCAAAGCAGAGCGCTTCCGCCGCGCGCTTGCCCTCGTCGTAGCAGGCGCGTGGGCCGGTACAGTTGACGTTTCCGCAATAATCCTCGTGCTGCGGGTGTTCTCGAGGATCGCCATACACCTCGCTTGTCGATGCCTGGAGAAAGGTAGCACCCTTGCGCTCGGCCAGCCGGAGCAGATTATGCGTGCCCAGAACGCTGGACATCATGGTGTGGACAGGATCAGCACGGTAGCGTGGAGGCGAGGCGGCGCAGGCGAGATTATAGATCTCGTCGATCCTTTCGCCAATTTCGATGGGCGTGCAAATATCTTTCTCGACCAGCCTGAACCGGTCATTGGCGCGCCAGGGCACAACGTTGGCGCGCGCGCCCGTAAGAAAGCTGTCGACGCAGATTACGCGGTTTCCCTCCCGCAGGATCGCTTCGCAAAGGTGAGAGCCGAGAAAGCCTGCGCCACCGGCAATTAGTACCGTCTTCATTGCGGCTGACCTTCGCTTCTGATCTCGGGAGCGTGCTGCCTCGGGGCGCACTCGCCGCGTACCGGGGGCTTGTTCAGCGTTTCGATGTAGCTGGTGAGTTCGCCCGCACGCGCAGCTGCCGTATGGCTTGCCAGAACACGCGCACGCGCATTTTCGGCCACGCCGCGGCGTATTTCCTCGGGGATCTCCGTCAGCACGCGCACGACGTCGTCCGTCGCGTCAGCTATGAAGATGGCCTCGCTCTCAGGCAGGAGCACGTCCAGCCCCGGCCAGCGATCGCTGATGATGGGCGTTGCGCAGGCAGCGGCCTCGAAGATACGCACGCTTGGTGAGAAACCGGCAGCGACCATATCGGCGCGGGTTATATTCAGCGTGAAGCGGCATCTGCTGTAGAAAGACGCATGCGCGGAAGGTGGCAGGTGATCGATCCGCTCGACATTTGTCGGCCAGTCGATGTCCGCAGGATATTGCGGGCCGGCGACCGCGAAGCGCTTTTCCGGCAGTCGCCTGGCGGGTTCTATGAGGAGCTGTTCGAGCGCCGGTTGCCGGTCCGGGCTGTAGGTACCCAGATAGCCGAGATCCCAGCGCATGTCCTCGCCGGTAGGGATATAGAGACCGGAATCGACCGAGCAAAAGAGCGCTTCGGACCGTTTGGCGCCATAGCGGTTTTCAAGAAGCTCGAGCATGCGGCCGCCTGCAAAGGAGAGGTAGAGGTCGAAATACGGCACCTGATGGCGTGCCAGATAGTCTTCCTCGCCCGCTTCGAGCCGCGCGACCGTGACCGGCGTGTCGATATCGTAGAAACCGAGAAGCGACGGGTTCATCGCGCGGATGCGCTCGATCACGGCACGCCCCTCCGGAACAAACGAGCCGATGATGACTGCGTCAGCTCCGGAGATTTCCGGCAAGAACGCATCGAGCTCCTCAAGGCTGCGGTAGTATTCGAGGCGGCAGAAATCCGGTGTGGCCAGATCGCGGTGATCGGCGTACCACGGCACGTCGCGCTCCAGGAAGAGGACGTCGTGGCCATTGCCGTGCAGGCCCCTGAGTAACGACCGATACGTGGTGGCATGGCCGTTGCCCCAGGACGACGACAGGGAAAGGCCAACGACGACGATGTTGAGCTGGCGGTTCATTCGGCAGCCTCCGTGTGCTGCTTGGGCAGGAAGCCGGAGAGGATCTGATGCACCTGCTCGGCCCGATGGGCGTAGGTGTGCTCGCGCGTCACGCGCTGCCGTGCCGCCTCTCCAATCTTCGCGGCTTCAGCCGGCGTCAGCCGGTTCAGTATGTCGGCGACATCTTTCCCATCACGCGCCACCAGCACTTCACTGCCCTCGGCAAGGAAAAGGTCGAGCCCGGCCCAACTGTCGGTAATCAGGCATGCGCCGGCGCCTGCAGCCTCGAAGACGCGGGTGGCCGGCGAGTAGCCGTTGCTAGCCATGCTCTGTCGGTTGACGTTTAGCACGGCCTTGGGCGAGGCGTTGAAGGCGTTGTGATCGCGCGTCGGCACGTGGCCGTGATAGCGCACGTTGTCCGGCAGAGACCGGCTGGACCAGCCGGAACCGCCTAGAACAAACGTCTGATCGGGAAGGAGTGACGCCGCGCCGAAGAAAAACGTCTCTACCCTTTCCTCGCGATCCGGCAGGCGGTTACCCAGGAAGGCGAGGTCGGCTGCAAAGCGGGGATCGGCAGCGACGGGGTGATGGGTGAGAGGGTCGAGCGCGTTGTATACGGGGATACAATGCAGCGCGCCGCGTGCACGGTATCCGTAGACCACCGGATCGCCGCCGCCATAGGTCAGGACGAGATCGATCCGTGAAAGCTCGCGGAGCAACGGATGTTCGCGATCACGGTCGATTTCGGCGAGAGTGGCAGGTGCATCGACATCCCAGAAGATCGTAAGTGTTTCCGGCCGGGCAGCATTCAGGACCAACTGCAGCAGCTCGCTATCCTCGAAGCCGACGCCGCTTGCCTTGACGACCACATCGGCGTCCGCCGCCTGCTCTGTTGCATGCTTCATCGACGCGCTATCACAATCATAGACGACGACGCGGCACCAGTCGGGTGGCTCCATGTCCCGATTTTGCTGCCGCTCGCGGATGTTGGGCTCATAGAAGGTGATGTCGTAGCCGAGCTTGGACAGCGCCTGCAGCAGGCCGCGATAGTATGTCGCTGCTCCGTTCCAATAGGAGGAAAGGAGACTTGATCCATAGAACGCGATCTTCATTCGGCTGCCTCCTTCCGCATTGAGCTTTCCGTCCCTGCTCTGTCCAGGATCGAAACGATCGACAGGAGTTCGCGTGCCCTGTGACGGCAGGTGTGCCTCGCTCGGATTGTCTCCAGACCGGAGGCCGCGAGGGCTTCCGAGCGCTCCCGATCAGCCAGGATCTCTCGCAGAAACGCAGACATCTCGGCGCCGTTGCGTGCAAAGAGGAAATCCTCGCCGGGCCGGAAGAGATTTTCCGTATCGTTCCAGGGCGCCGAGATCAGAGGGATGCCGCAAGCAAGAGCCTCAAAGACACGGATCGTCGGAATACCCGGCAGTGCCTTGACATACGGGCGACGCGGGATGTGCATGGTTGCGCGGTGGCATGCGAATGCGGCCGGTACATCTGCATTGGCGATCCAGCCGCCATAGTCGAGCCCCGCTTCGGCAAGTGCGTCCAACGCGCGACGCGGATAGCGCACGCCGCGCACGGTGCCTGAAAGGCCAAGCCTTGCCGCCGGCTCAATCAGGAATTCGCGCAGCTCGGCGCTGCGTTCATTGTCACCCCAATTGCCGATCCAGATCAAATCGCGGCAGTCGCCTTCATGCGATATGGGCTTGAATAGAGCGGTGTCGGCTGCCTCGTGCCAGGTGAACACGCTGCGGCCCCATCCAGCCCCCAGATAACGCTGGCGCAGAGATTCCCCGAATGCCAAGACGCCGTCATACTCTTCAAGGTGAAGTGCCTCGATATCCCGATGCGCCGAGACGGCACGATGGTGCGTATCGTGAAAAAGGAGCGTGAAGCGGCCACTCTCCTGGCGCGCCCGGCCGATACGCTCGACCAGCGAGCGCTCCGTCCACTCGTGGACGATTACAACGTCGGCGCTCTGCAGCACCTCCTCATGGAGGAAGCCGGAACCGTACGCGACCGAGCGCAAGCCGGGGAAGTCACGCGCGAAGCGATCGACGGCGGCAGAACCCTGGTCGGCCTTCAGGTTCTTGCGGCTCCAGCCATTGGCGGGCTCGAGCGCAAGCACCTCATGCCCGAGTGTCGTGAGCTCGCGCATCACGCCGCGCAGGAAGTGTGCGTTGCCATGGTTCCAGTCGGACGTGAGCGAGTGGGTGTAGAAAAGAATGCGCATGGTCACGCTCCCGCGGCGCTGTGCTGGCGGCTGGCGGCGAACATTGAGCGGTAGAGCGCCATCATTGCCTCCGCCTGCGCCTTTGGGGTGAAATGCCCTGCGCGCTCTGAAGCCTGCATAGCCAGGTCCCGCTGCAGCGCCTTATCGGCAGCCAAACGCTCAAGTGCGGCGGCAAGGCTTGCGGCGTCGTTCGGGTCGAAGAAAAGCGCGGCGTCCGCCCACAGCTCGCGGTAGGTGGGGATGTCGGAAAGAACGAGCGCGCAGCCTGCATGCGCGGCCTCGAGCGCCACCAGGCCAAAGGGCTCGTAAAGCGAGGGCGAGACGACAACGGCGGCGCGTTGCATGTGCTCGAGAACCTCGCGGTTGCTCAACTCGCCGCAGTAGTAGGCGTGTTCGGGCATGAAGTGTTGGCCATCGGGACTTGAGAGAGGGCCTGCCATGAGAAGCGGCCAGGATTCCTGCCGCGCTGCAATGTCGAGGATTTCGCCGTTCTTGCTCTCGTCCCACCAGCGCGCTGCGGCGAATGCGAACTCCTCCTTTGGCCCCGGTTCCGGAGCAACCGCGAGCGCATTCGGGACCACGGCAAGGCCCGGCAACTCGCCATAACACTTTTCAAGAGATCTGGCGTGGCTGCGGCTCGGCGCCACTATGCCGTCCGCGCGCTCGAAACCGGACTTGTTGCGCGCCAAGTGCCATTGCCACTCGTCCGGCAGCGGCGCTCGGCGCATCGTCCGCCACCAGGTCGGGAGGCAGGAATGGGAAACCACAAGGGTCGGGACGTCGATCTTCAGATCGCAGGCCTGGGAGGGAAGATTGAGGTGAACGAGATCGATCTGGTGTTCGTCCGCCAGATGCCGCAGCAACTCGGGCAGGACGTCCAGTTCGGCCTCTTGCCTGCATGTCCAGTCGAGCGGCACATCGAGCCAGACGAGCTCGCCGAGCACCTGCGCTTCGGCACGCTGCTCCGCAGTCGGGGCTGGTCCGAGGCCGACGAAGACGATGGAGACCCCATAGGGCGCGAGCGCGCGCGCCAAACCCATCGCGTAGCGCCACACCCCGCCCACGGCATCCACAGTCATCAGCAGGCGCATGGGTGCATGCGGCTGCGGATGCCGGCGCGTCGATGTTGCGGAAAATTCCTGCATCATCGCGCAATCGTTCTTGTAGTGGCGCGCACCTCGGGCACTGAGACCCTTTCTGCACGCAACCAGGCTGTAAGATCCTCCAGGCCATCGCTCCAAGGCACTTTGGGGCTCCAGCCGATACGCTTCAGGCGACGTGTGTCGGCCACGAAGTAGAGCTGGTCGCCGACCCGCCAGTCCTTGCGCCTGACCTGCGGCTTTCTGCCCTTCAGATGTGCGATCTTCTGCAGGACGACCTGCAAGCTGACCGCGTTGGCTGGGCCACCACCAAGGTTGAAGGCTTGGCCGCTAAGCTCCTCGATATTGCGCAGCACCAGCCGATAGGCAGCCACGGCATCGCTCACGTGCAGCACATCGCGAACCTGCTTGCCGTCGCCGAAGACGGTGATCGGCTTGTTCTCCAGCGCACGGATGAGGAAATGGGCGATCCAGCCCTGGTCCTCCGTGCCGAACTGGCGGGGACCGTAGATGCAGCTCATGCGCAGGACCGCCACCGGCAGGCCATAGGAGGTGGCGTAGTCGAGCACATATTGATCCGCCACCCCCTTTGAGCAGCCGTAGGGCGTGCAGAACTGAAGGCCGCGATCTTCGCTAATGCCGTATTTGCGCACCTGCCGGTCGGCCGGCATGTAGCGATCTTCCAGTTCGATCATCTCCAGGTCGTCGAGCGACCCGTAGACTTTGTTCGTGCTGGCGAAGACGATCGGTATGGACCGCCCCGACTGGCGGGCCGCCTCCAGCACGTTCAGCGTTCCGCGGCCGTTGACCTCGAAGTCGTCAAAGGGCTGCACGAGACTGCTCGTTACGGCTGTCTGAGCTGCCAGGTGAAAGATCGCTCCGGCGTCAGAGACGGCGGGATAGATGGTCATATAGTCGCGCACGTCGGCTAGGAACGGATGCACGCGATCGCCGTGCCTCTCCTTCAGCCAGCCAAGATTCTCATCGACGCCAGGGCGGCTCAGATTGTCGAGGACGATGACCTCCTCGCCGTCCTTGAGCAGGCTGTCCGCGAGATTGGCGCCGATAAAACCGCTGCCACCCGTGATCAGCACGGGTTCGGTTTTGCTGCCGATGGAGGGAGCGGCGAGGCTTGCGATCTCCGCCACCTTGTCGACGCCGTCATCGGTCAAGAGCCGCGCCAACAACTTCAGACGGCCGGAATTGTCGACAGCGCCCAGATGATAATGGCGGACGTCGAACCACAGACCTTCCTGCACCGCCACGTCGTGCGGCACGTCGCGCCAGCTGTACCAGTACATGCGGTCGGCCGGCACATCGAGCGCGCTGATGAAGCGCCGCGCCTGCTCAACCTCGTCATTGCGCCAGGTCGAATAGCCGGTCTCGGTGATCCAGATCCCAGCCGCCTTGTTGTAGCGGTCGACGATGCGTCGCATCTCGCCGATATGCAGGTCCCAACCGCCCCAGCTTCCCTTCTCGCTGTCCCACGTACCGGGGAACCCATGGAACCCGATGGCGCTGACGCAATCCAGAATGCCCCGCTCGCCCATCAGATCGAGCCAGTAGGGATCGAAAGGCGACGGTCCTCCGAGCACCGGATGCCAGCCGCGTTCCCGTGCCCAATGGGCGGCATCGCCGATCATCTCGCAGAAGAGCTGGAAATCCGTGTCTTCGCGCCAGTCCCAGTCGAGAAGGTTGTTCGGCTCGTTCCACAGTTCGATGTGGCGGAAGTGGTGCCCATACCGCGTCAGCACGTGATCCACGAAGTCAGCATAGTCGCGGAGGCGGCGCGGCGCGCCTGAGGTCTTGCCCGTGCGCGAAATGGAGGGCGGGGTGTAGTGGATGCACGGCAACACATCCAGCTTCTCGGCAAGCCTTGGCAAGAGCCAGTCGAACCACTCCGGCCCGCCCGGCGCGAAATACTCTGCCCAAGACAGGTGCGTGCGCAGATAGGAGGCGCCGGAAGCGACAATTTCGGGAAGCACCGTCTCCGTACGCTCGTACTCGCCGGGGCGGAACCACTCGACGAACCCGAATTTGCGCTCGCTATGAGAAGGACGTTCTGTGACGGTCATGATACGAGCCCCCTTTCCTCGAGGTGACGTTTCATCTCCGCACCTCGATCGACGGCGCCCGATCGCCGCACCCATTCGGCCAGTTCCACCAGCGAATCCTCGAGCAGGTACGCAGGCTCGAAGTCGAGCAAAGCGCGTGCGCGCGAGATATCGGCAAAGCAATGGCGGATGTCGCCCGCGCGTGCCTTGCCGAGAATCTCAGGCTCGACATCCGGCATGTCCATCGCCTCGGCCAGCAACCGCGCCACGCTGCTGATCGTGTAGGCACGGCCGCTGCCTATGTTGATGACGTTGCCGCGCGCCTCCGGCTTGCGCAGAGCCAAACTGAAGGCGCGCGCGACATCTTGCACATGCACGAAGTCGCGCCGCTGCGCACCGTCCTCGAAGATGAGCGGCGGCTCGCCGTTGATCAGGCGCGCAGCGAAGTTGGCAAGCACCCCCGTATAGGGGTTCGACAGTGCCTGGCCCGGCCCGAAGACATTAAACAGCCTCAGCGCCACCGCATCGATGCCGTAGGCCTCGGCGAAGATGAGAACGGCACGCTCCTGCGCAAATTTAGTCAGCGCATAGATCGATGCGAGCTCGACCGGCTTATCTTCGGTCGTGGCGATAGGCAGGAGCGGCTCGCCGTCAGGGGTGGCAGGATCCCACAATCTGGCCTCTATGCGCGATCGTTCCCTTCGCACATCGTCGTAGACACGGCCGGCCGCATTCCGGTAGAGCCCCTCGCCATAAACGCTCATGGACGAAGCGACGACGATACGCCGGACTGGCTGAGCCGCGATCTCCTGAAGCAGGACGGCCGTGCCGTAGTCGTTGGCGCCGACATAGCGCTCGATCTCATACATGGATTGACCGACACCGACTTCTGCCGCCAAGTGCACCACCAGGCTCACCCCATTCAGCGCACGCCGCACTGCATCGGGATCGCGGATGTCGCCGCGCGTGAACGCGACTCCGTCAGGCAGAACGGCGGGCTGGCCCCCATGCACCTGATCGACAAGGCTGTCGAAAACGCGCACTTCAAAGCCATTGTCCAGCAGCTCGCTTGCAACATGGCGACCGATAAATCCGCCGCCTCCTGTGATCAGCACGATATCTTTCACAGTTGCTCCTGTTTATGTTGACGACAGGCTCTTCAGTGGCTTCGAAGTCTTCCAACCGCAGCAGGAAGCTTTTGTTCCTATCGGCGTGCGACCATGTGGAACAGAAGGCCTTCTCGCGTGTTTGGCGGCCCAAACCACATGCAGGAGAAGACGAATGAGCGCGGCAGTAACCACAACAGACCACGAGGAGATCAGGAAATGGGCCGAGGCAAGGGGCGGCCGGCCGGCTCGAGTGAAGGTGACCAGGCCCGGCGGAATATTGAGGATCGACTTCGGCGAACCCGAAGAGGAACTGGAACCAATTACCTGGGCCGATTTCTTCCGTATATTCGATGAGAACAACCTGGCATTCCTCTATCAGGAGCGCACGGACGACGACCGTATCAGCCGTTTCAATAAACTGGTGGAGCGCGACTAAGGCGATCTGGGCCAAGGACACCTCGCCCCGGGCCCAGACCTGATGAACTAGTCACGGGCCGGCGCCGCTACGCGCTGGTCTGAACCGGTCAGCGCCGACACACGCCCTCTCGTGGTTTTCCTGGTCGGAGAAACGGGAGGGCGACCAAGGCTGAGATAGGTCAGCCCATGTGCCGCGACCGCTCGTGGATTAAGCACGTTCCGGTAGTCGAAGACGACACGTCGGGACATCGTGCAGGCGAGCCGGCCAAGGTCGAGATTCTTGTACTCTTCCCATTCGGTCAGAATGACAACCGCGTCGGCACCGTGTGCCGCCTCATAGGCGGTATCCGTCCATTCGACGTCGCGCAGCCATTGCCGCGCATTTGTCGCAGCCTTCGGGTCGTGTGCCTTCACCCTAAGCCCTGCCTTCTGCAGGATGGGGATGATCCTCAGCGCAGCAGCCTCTCGGATGTCGTCGGTGTTCGCTTTGAAGGCCAAGCCCAGCACCGCAACGACAGAGCCTTTGCGTAACTCGCCTTGCGCAATGATCCGCCTTGCCAGTGCTGCCTTGCGCTTCTCGTTTCTTTCGATCAGCGTCTCGATCAGAAACTGCCGCGCGCCATGGTCGCGGCCGGTGGCTGCGAAAGCGCACGTGTCTTTCGGAAAACACGACCCGCCATAGCCCGGCCCAGGTCGTAGAAAGCTCGGGCCGATGCGCCGGTCGAGGCCGATACCTTCAGCGACGGGACCGACATCCGCGCCTGTTTCCGCGCACAGGTCGGCCACCTCGTTTATGAAGCCGATCTTGAGAGCCAGGAAGGCATTTGCCGCGTACTTGATCAGTTCGGCATTTGTGGTGCTCGTCAGAACTTTCGGCGTGCCGCGCTCCGTCAGTGGTCGATAGACTTCGGACAGTAACAAGGCGGACCTGCGGTCATCGCACCCGATGACGATCCTGTCAGGACACAGGAAATCCTCCATCGCCGATCCTTCGCGCAGGAATTCGGGATTGGCAGCCACGCTGAAATCGAGCGACTTGCGCTCCTCTGCCATGATCTCGCGAACACGACGGCATGTCCCGGCAACGACGGTGGATTTGATCACGACCACTGCACCCGGCTTCAGCCATCGGCTGACGAGCCGTGCCGCAGCTTCCACTTGCGACAAGTCTATACGTCCATCGGGCGTGGCGGGTGTACCGACAGCCAGAAACGCGATGTCGGCACCGCCTACGCAATTGGCGCCTGAACGTGAAAAGCGCAATTTACCGGAGGCTACCATACGCTGCATGGCCTCCTCCAGGCGGGGTTCATAAATAGGCAGTTCACCCGCTTCAAGCTGGCTGATACGTTCACTATCCGTGTCATGGCAGGCGACGTCGTGACCCATCTCGGCAAAACACGTTGCCGTCGTGAGGCCCACATAGCCTGCGCCGATCATTGCGATATGCATAAGCGGCTCCCGCTCGGTTTAGCTTCTGCCGCTCCTAACCACAGCCGGTTGCCGATGTTCCCATAGACATTGAAGATGAGGAACGATGAGGGTATCGGCAGCTACAGACGAACCAGACGCACAGCGTGCCCGGCTTATCTCTCCGTTTCTCGGTCGCGCAGTTTTTGGACAACGTCTTCGACCGCCGCAGGTTCGATCCCGAGCTGCTCAAATCCGGGAAAATCAGCGGCAGCGACATTGTCGTGCCGCATAAGCTCGACCTGGTTTCGCGTGAGAGGCACGCTCGGCATCTGTTCCGCCAGCCGCGCCATCACGCTCCACACGACGAAAGGCATAGGCACCGGGAGGGTATGCGCAGAAGACTGCCGTGCAATGGTTTTGACGAGTTCGCGATAGAGATAGACGCGCGGCCCGCCCAGTTCATAACAGGGGGCGCTGTCCCGCCTATCGAGCACGCGCGCAACCGCCTCGGCCACGTCCTCCACATGGACCGGCTGCAGCCGTGTCTTTCCGCTGCCGAACAACGGGTAGACAGGCGACAGCCGCGCTAGCCGAGCGACGGTTGTCAGAAACGCATCGTCCGGCCCGACCATGACCGCAGGGCGGATGATCGTCACCCCGGGAAAAGCTTCCCTGACAGCGTTTTCGCCTCTGCCCCGAGCGCTGATATAGTCGGAATTGGAAAGCGGATCGGAACCAATCCCCGATATATGAACAAGTTGGCTTATGCCGACGTCGCGCGCCACCCGTGCAACACGAGCGGCGGCCCTGACGTGTATCGCATCGAAGGTCAGCTCGCCGTGCTCGACATAAAGACTAACGGCGTTGACGACATTGGCGCAACGCGCAAGGGCGGCATTAAGCGAGAGCTCATCCGTTACATCGGCACGGACAGCCTCGACCGCCGCCTCTCCGAAGATGCTGTGCGCCCGTTCAGGATGGCGGGACCCTGAACGGACTTTGAAACCGCACTCGAGCAGATGACGAACAATGCGGCGGCCGAGAAATCCTGTCCCGCCTAGTACAACCGCGGAACGGGCTTCCCTCTTGGTGCGGGCCATGCCTCAGGCTTGCGCATCGCCCGATTGGCGATGAATGCCGCCCGGACGCGCTACGCCCTGGAGCGCCTCGCCGGCTGGTTCCGGCCCTTCCTTGAATGCAAGGTCGCCGAGTGAAAGGATACCGACCAGACGCTTATCCCGATTCACGACCGGAATGCGCCTGATCTGCTGGTCGCCCATATTGTGCGCAACGTGGTCCGTATCCTCATCCTCGAAGCAGTATTTGATATCGGGTGTCATCACTTCGCGGACCTGCGTATCTGGATCGCGCCCCTGCGCTACTGCCCGTATCGCCAGATCCCGGTCGGTCAACATGCCGACCAAGCGATCGTCCTGGCCAACCGGCACGACGCCGGCATCGATCTCGGCCATGATCTTCGCCGCCTCGCGGATGGATTGGTCAGGGCTCACGGTGCGCACATTCCGCGTCATCGCTTCGCTTACTTTCATCACACGTTCTCCTTCTTGCCAGTGCTCTGGTCCCGGTGCTCGTGAAAAGTAGCGGCTCGTCCTCATGAACGCAGAGGCCGCCTCCTTTTACTCCGCTCCCAGGTGACAAGATTTCCCTGCCACTCGAACCCATCGCGAGGCTGTTTGTTCCCGAACTGCCGGGAGCGGATACCTATCTCACCAATTCGAGGACACCGCATGCAATACGTGCGCCCGAACCGCCCTCGGAATCCGTACTGTAATCGTCAGGGGCGGCATGCAGGACGACGGCCGATCCGTCATCATCTAAAAGGCGCTCGACGCCTTCCTGTAAGGTCAAGCCGCGCAGAAAGAACTCGGCGCGCACGATGCCATCGTCCTGTGCGTAGACATTCGGCAGGTCGCCCGGATGCGGGGCGCGAGCGGACTCGGTGCCGTGTGTAAGACCTTTTGCGATGTGACCTCCCGCGGATTCAAAGTCCGTACCGGCATCGCACTCGCCGATTTCGTGAATATGCAGGCCATGACCGCGCGGCGGAACATTGTCGGCTTCCACCAGCACGCGAATGATACCGGACGGCGTTTCGGTAAAGGTCACGATCCCCGATATGTCGTTTCCTTGCAGCGACGCATGTGCCGTTTCAGCATGTGCCGCTCCGATACCGGCACAGAAAACCGCAGCTGAAAGAACGGTACACTGCACCGCCTTGCTGGCGTGCGTCATGGCCAGTTCTCCTTCCTTTGCATCTCGCCCGCAAAACCGCTCACGCCGAGAATTGTTCGGTTAGGGCGGCGGGAATACGCAGCAGCATGCACGGCGACCGCGAGCGCCGGAACACGAATACGGGTGCGGCGTTTGGAGGAAAACGGGAAAGGCTATGCGCAGAAAGGATCTCTATGTCCTCGTCGTGACAGCCGTTGTGGTCGCGCTCCTGCTTGTCGGATTCTTCGTGATCAATGGCGGCTGGCCAACGGCGGGCAACGTCGCGCCGGACTACCATGCGCTTGAGGAAGAGGCGCCTGAGGACGTCCAGAGGCCGGTCCCGAGCGAGACTGGAGATATACACCAGCCATGAGACTTCGCAGTCCGAACGAAGGGACATGACGATGGCGGATCCACAAAACGACAGGGACACGGAACTGGTGGAGGAAGGAGACATCTTCTTCTTTTATCGCCCGCGCGTAGAGGAAGAAGATCCAAAAGGCCGCGGCGATATCCAACGCTTCGGCATGGTGTTGCGCCCGCATGGCGGAGAGAAGGTTCGGCTGATGATCGTCGGTCGAAAACGGCTGCCAGAAGCGGAAGAGCACGAGCGGCATTGGGGCTTCGTCGATGAAATTGCCGACTCGGCAAAAGACATCGAGGAGGATTTGCGCGGCGGCACCTATGAAACAAAAACCCGCGGCCAACGCACGGTGCCGGCCGCACGTCCCGCTGGTGAAGGCGTTTATGCCATCACGCTGGAGGACGGCCAGATGCATCTGTCCTACGAGCTCGAGTTGCCGGAGCGCCGTGGGGATGTGCAAAAGGAGCTTCGCATTCTGCCGCAGGCGAGCTACGTCCTTTCCGTCAAGAATCCGGAGAAAGGAAGTCCGGTCTATGCGGGCCTGCGGGAGCAGGATCAGCCTGACTACCCCGACACGCTGCAAGAGGAGTTTCGCGGTCGACGCTTCGACCGGGAAGACGTGGAACTGCTCGATTATGAGGGCGCCGAATTCCTCCTTGTGGGCGCGCGCACCGACCCGGAGAAGGCCTACGGCGTCGACCTCGAGGCCGAGCATGAAGAGTATAAGGATGCCGATGCGATACGGCGGTTGCACATGGTGAAATCACGGCATCCTGTAAAGCCGCTCTTTGAGGGCCGTTGGGACTGACTGCGGCAGCCAAGGATTGGTCGGCGGCCGACCGAAGCAGTCAGTAGCCTCCAATGATCGGCAGGATCTCTCCCGTGATGTAGCTTGAGCAGTGGGGAGAGGCCAGAAAGACGTAAGCCGGCGCGATCTCCTCGGGCTGGGCCGGTCGCTTCATCGGCGTGTTGGCGCCAAATTTAGAAACCTGTTCCGCCGGGCGGTCTGACGGGTTGAGCGGTGTCCAGACGGGTCCCGGCGCCACAGCATTGACCCGGATTCCCCGCGAGATCAGGTTTGAGGCAAGGGCGCGCGTGAAGGCATGGATGCCGCCCTTCGTCATCGAGTAGTCGAGAAGTGCCCCGCTGCCCTCGATGCCGGTGACCGAGCCGCTGTTGACGATGGCGGAACCAGGTTTCATATGCGGTGCCGCTGCCTGCGCCATATAGAAGTAGCCGTACAGATTGGTCTTGAGCGTCGTGTCGAGATGCTGCGGGCTGATGTCTTCAAACTCGAGCGCATGGTACTGAAAAGCCGCGTTGTTGACGAGCACGTCAAGCGAACCGAATTCAGCGATCACCTTGGCAACGATCTCATCGCAGACATCCTTCCGGCTGACATCGCCGGGAAGCAGCAGACATCGCCTGCCCTCACGCATCACCGCATCCTTGGTTTCCTCCGCATCCCGCTGTTCCGTGAGATAGGAAATCGCCACGTCGGCGCCTTCGCGCGCAAAAAGCACGGCGACGGCGCGACCGATGCCGGAGTCGCCGCCGGTTATGAGGGCGGCCTTCCCCTCCAGTTTTTGCGAGCCGCGGTAGTAGGGCGCGTCATACATCGGCGGCGGGTCGACTCTTAGCTCGTCTCCCGGCTTCGGCAGATGCTGTTTCGGAAAGGGCGGGACCGGATATTCACGCGCCCCTGTCTGCACCGCACCGCCGTTTCCCTTCGCCTTGCGGGCCTCGTCGGCGGCATCGACTTCCCGCTGCACTTTCCGCTGGACATCGGCTTCCGCGCGGGCTGTCCGTTCCCTATGCGGCATCCTTCTCTCCTCTCGATTGTTCCTTCGTTTCCGGCATGACACCTTCGCGGCACGATCGCCGAACCGACCGCCGCCTCTCACGATCAAAATGGAGTGATCAGGGAACGGTTCCCTCGCTCGGACCTTTAGATGCCAGTATCCGAGACGATGCGGCGCCATGAGCCACAACCAGCCCATTAGATTCGAGCCCAGTCCGAAACGCATCCGCGCCATTATCGACGGCGAGACCATTGCGGACTCGCTCAAAGCCGTCCTCCTGCTCGAGAAGGGCCACTTGCCGGTCTACTATTTCCCGCGCGATGACGTCCGTCTCGACCTCCTTGAACGGAGCGGCCATAGCACTCACTGCCCTCATAAAGGCGACGCCTCGTACTGGCATGCCAAGGCTGGTGACAGTTTCATCGAGAACGCAGCGTGGGGCTATGAGGAACCGATCCCCGAATCCCGCCCCATAGAAGGTTACATCGCCTTCTATTGGGACAAGATGGGCCATTGGCTGGAGGAGGACGAGGAGGTCATCGGCCATCCTCACGATCCCTACCACCGCATCGACCTCCGGCTGAGCGAGCGCACCATGAAGGTGATGTTTGGTGGCGAGACGATCGCCAAGACAGGGCGCAGCCTTTTCCTGTTCGAGACCGGGTTGCCCACGCGGTACTACATACCGCCTGAGGACGTGCGGACCGACTTTCTCGAGCGAATGAAGAAGACCACCATCTGCGCCTACAAGGGAACTGCCTCGTATTGGTCGCTGAAGGTCGGCGAACAAGTGTCGAAGGAGGCCGTTTGGGCATACGAGGACCCGCTGCCGGAATACCCGCGGATCAAGGGCTGTTTCTGCTTCCAGCCGGAGAAGGTCGACGAGATCTCCGTCGAGGGAGAGAAACCGTCGGCAGCATAGGCGTTTCGGTGCGGGATGCACTGGCGCGGTGATCGAGCAGCGCCCATCGAGAACCCAACAGTTCTGGAGCAGACCATGACGGAAAAGCTGAAAGACAAGATCGCCATCATCACCGGTTCCGATTCCGGCATCGGCCAGGCCACGGCGAAGGCCTTTGCGGAATCAGGCGCGGACGTGACGATCACATATTTTAATGACGAGAAAGGCGCCGACGAGACGCGCAAGCTGGTTGAAGCTGCCGGCCGCCGTGCCATCGTCGTCCAATGCGACCAGCGCGATCCGGCCCAGGTGGACCGCGTTTTCCGGGAAACCGAGGAAAAGCTCGGCACGCCCTACATCCTGGTCAACAACGCCGGCATCGACTCCACCGGCAAGCAGGTCGCCGACATGCCGCTGGAGGATTGGGACAAGGAGATCAAGACCAATCTCTACGGCCCCTTCTACTGCTGCCAGCAGTTCATTCGCGCGCGCCGCGCGGCCGGCGGCAAGGGCAGGATCATCAACGTCACCTCCGTGCACGAGGATATACCGCGTGTCGGCTCGGCCGGTTACGACTGCGCGAAGGGCGGGCTGCGCAATCTCACCCGCACGCTGTGTCTGGAGCTGGCGCCGGACCGCATCAACGTCAACAACATCGCCCCGGGCATGGTGATGACCCCCATGAACCAGCCGGCAGTCGAAGATCGCAAGATCTACGATGAGCAGGTCTCAGTCATCCCCTGGAAGCGCGCCGCCGAACCGTGGGAGATCGCCCATCTGGCGCTCTATCTCGCCTCCGATGATGCCGACTACGCCAATGGCCAGACCTTCACCCTCGACGGCGGGCTCACGATGGCGATGGGACAGGGCGCATAGTTCTTGTCCGGTCGGCGCTGTGGTTAGGTTTCAACGGCAATCGTGCGCCCGAACGGACGCACGGCGTTTAGGCGGGTAAAGTTATACGGAAACCGGCGCCGGTCTCTGCGTCACTGAGCGCGATGTCGCAGCCATGCGCCTTCAGCATCGCCTGGACGATGACAAGGCCCATACCCGTCCCACCGCTTTCCCGCCGCGTCGTGTAGAAAGGCTCGAAGATTCTGCCCCGGTTGCCGACCGAGATCGGATCGCCATCATTTGCGATCTCGATGACTGCGCGGCCATGCCTGGTGGCGACCCGGATGGTCAGCTCGCCCGCACCGTGGGCTATGGCATTGTCGGCAAGATGGGAAAAGACGACCAGGGCATCCTCGAACGGCATGGGCAGAAGCGGCGCCGCGCCGGCCGCAAAGATGCTGAGCGACGGGAAGCGCTCCTGAAGCCGGGCGAGGATGTCCGGCAGATGTGAGGACTCGCCCAAACGTACGTTCTCCGCCCGTGCGAGATCGCGCATCCTGGCCACAAGAGCCGACAGCCTGACCGCATCCGTTTCGATGTTCTCCAAGAACCGAGCCCGGGCCTCGGGACCCATCTCGTCGCCAGCATCGCGCATCAGCTCGGCTGCGCCCGCGATCGATGTGAGCGGCGATTTCAGCTCGTGCGAGACATGAGCGGTGAAGGTCGAGATATAGTCGGAACGCTCGCGCAGCCGGGCAACCATTTTGGAGAAGCCGGCGGCCAGCCGGGCAAGCTCCTGCGTGCCGTAGTGCGCCTCACGAACTGCCGGCGCCGTGGAACCCAGCGTGACGGCCTCTGTCCAACGCACGAGATCCTGCACCGGACGAGTGACAAGCCGCCAGAACAGGAAACCCACCACCGCGGTCACGGCGACGACGACGAAACCAGCGGCCAGGATACGACCGGTATTGTTGGAGAGGCTGTCGAGCAGGGTTTCGGGCGAGCGGGATAGGGCAACGACGGCGGCCATGCCCGCCAGCGGCAAGGTGAGCACAATCGTCAGCACCGCACCGATTACCATAGCGAGCGAGGGCCGCCACTTCTCCTGAATGTCGGGCAGGGCGTCTTTCAGGCTTTCCATGATGCCTCGGCGTCGGCCTGCGCCGACGGGTCGGATTGCCTTACGCAGCGGCCAAGCCGGAAGCCGATCCGGTGCAGCGTGTCGATGACACCGGTGCAGCCCGCCGCCGCGAATTTCGCCCTTACGTTGCGGATATGGCTGTCGATGGTACGGTCGGACACATGGATGTTGCCGCGATAGACGCGTGCCATCAGCCGGCTGCGGTCGAATATCTGCCCCGGACGCTCCAGCAGCGCCGCGACGATCGCGAACTCGGTCGACGTCAGAAAAACCGGGGTTCCCGCGAGCGTGACGGCATGCTGGTGCCGGTCGAGCCGAAGGTCGCCCTGCGACAGTTCGGCGGCCGCCGCGGCGTCCATCTCCTTCGAGGCCCGCGCCGCCCGGCGCATGATCACGCCGATCCGGGTCACTAATTCGCGCGGGCTGAACGGCTTGGTCAGATAGTCGTCGCCGCCGATCTCCAGGCCGAGGATGCGATCGATCTCCTCGTCCCGCGCCGACAGGAACAATACCGGCACGTCCGAATCGCGCCGGATGGACCTGCAAACCTCCAGCCCGTCGCGCTCCGGCATGCCGACGTCGAGTACGACGATGTCAGGCGCCTTCTCGCCGAAAAGCCGCAGTGCCTCCTCTCCATCTTTCGCCATGATTGTCTCGTGCCCGTTCTTGCGCAGCGCGAAATCGAGCACCTCGCGTATATGCGGGTCGTCATCGGCGATCAGTATCTTCAATTGCATCACCTCTTCCCCCGCGTGCTTCGGAATGCTTCGCTAAATAAAGCCGCAATCTGTGTTCGCGAAGTGTCCATGCTCTCCAATCGCGGGATCTGTGCATCAGCGCGTTACGAAGGTCGACTGCGCAGTCACTCAGGATAGGCTCGGAGAGGTTGCCCCGTCGCGCCGCTGCCCGCATATCCATGAACGTGTCGATGGCGGGAAGCGCCGACGGTCCGAGCTCGCAGAGGTAGCGCCGGTCGAGTGCCACTCCCTGCCCCGATATCTCACGGCTGTGCCCGACATTGTAGCTCGCGATGACGGCGTTTAGATCGATGACGCTGCAGCCGTAGAGCATGATGCCGAGCACAACAAGGTTCGCCTTGATCAGCCAGCCGTTCGATTTGGACGTAACGATGCGCAACACGATGAGGACCAGCCCCGCGACGACGAGCCCCATCCAGACAAAGGCCGCAAGTCTGAGACGCGTCAGGGAATAGACCTCGATATAGAGATCGAGCCGTAGGATCGCCGACAGGACCAGCACGACGTTCTGGGCGATCCACAGGTAGACGAGCCAGCGCACGAGGCGCTGCGAGTGCGTATCGTCCGTGTCGCGGACGGCAGCCAGAACGAAGGCGGCGGCAAGCAGGGCCGAAACAACCAGAAGATAGGCGGCCTTTTGGGCATTTGCCGCCGGGCTCACGCCTTCGGGCAGTTCGGCACCGCCCCAAAGGTAGATCGCGTCCAGCACCGTCTGCAGAGCGAAGATGGCGTTGAAGACAATCAGCGAGCGGATGATGAGGCCGGTTCCCATACGCCAGCCTTGCGGCAAGATCTCGATATCTCCACCTCTCCCGCCCGGTCGCGCAAAGGCCGGCACACGAATGAAGGTCGTCACGAAAGCGCCTACCAACAACCAGAAAAGGAGGCGCAAGGGCTCCAGCGCGGCAAGCAGGCTCCAGAGATCGAGCAGGCTTACCCAGGACCAGAATACGGGGTTAGCCAGGGAGAAAAGCACCACGAACACCATGCCGAGCGCCAGCGGAACAAGCCAGGTGGCCGCGGCGGCAACAACGCCTGCCAGGGCACCCGCACGATGCGATCTGCGCCACCGAGTATAACGCCGCCCGATCCTGCACAGATCAGCCGTCAGAAGGACCGCTATCCTGCGCAGGAGCACCGGCCACGCCGCACGGGCATTCCCCGTCACCACGAGCGCAAAGGCGGCCGCGCCGGCAAAGCCGAAAAACATCGACAGCGGGCCGATGGTCTCCACGGCCGGAAGGAGCGAGAAAACGAGGTTCGCTCCGGCAAGCACCCACTCGCGCCTGATCGCCCGCAGGCGGTTGGCAGGCACCGCCGCAACGGCCAGCAGCACCAGAAAGGCGGAGAGCGAAATGCCGACCGGATGCCCGTAGAACAAAGCGTCCGATATCACAATAAGGGCAAGGGCGAGGGCGACACTGGTCGCGCCGTCGCCGGATGTCTGGAGCCGCGTGGAAAGGCTTTTCGCAAAAGACGTCGTGTGCATCTGGTCGACTATCCATTATTGAAAAAGGCGCATCGGCATCGCCGACCAGCCACCAGCCGTCGTTCAGGAGACGATACGGAAGATTGCCGGGCCAACTGTTGCGCATGGGAAGGCTATAGCTGCTGGAATTGCAGGCTCTGCGTCGTTTACGTGCAGGTTCCGAGGAGATTTATGCAGGCTTTGTGCAGATCCAGGGCAAGCCGGCGCGTCGGCGCGCTTGGCGGCAAGTTGCAGAAGGACTTAAATTCCACTCAGACGTTTCTAAGGCACCGCGCAGCTTCACGGCCGGCACCGCTAATTTCCTGAAAATGGCACCTTTAGGCCGATTCTCCGATTCTAGAAGCTCCGTAAAGGGGTCATAGAGCAGAGTTTTTGGGTCGCTGTGGGTATAGGGTCACGAGAAATTAGGGATCTAGGTAGTCCCTTCGCAGATCAAAATCTGCTGGCTGACGTTGCGCCTCTTTGATCAACTTCGTGTAGACAGCGCCGGAAACAATATGAAGAAGCTCGTTTGCCCAGATGAGATCGTGACCGATAAAAGTCAAACCTTCATCGAAGACGGTTTCGAAGAATATGAAATCAGAGCGATCGTCAAACTTCATGGAATGCGCCTTTGAGACAACGCGCATCATCTCGGCATCTGAATGGGCAATAACCTTGTTTCGCAACCTTATAAATTTCCGGTGCAGGCTCTGTTGCTCATCGGTGAACTTCACCCCGGCCATTTTTAATGTAAGGCGCGGTATTTCTCCCTTTGCTTCCGAGAACGGTCGGGTGTAGCCCATGATCATCGCAGTTTCGTAGCAACGGAAACGACGAAGCTCGACTTTTGAGTATTTTTCATCAGGGTCACATTCCGACAGGAAAGCCGCTGCGCTAAGAGCGAGTTGAAAGTCACCCAGCGAATACAGGAGGCGCAGGCGTTGCCGTTGCTGAAAGACCTGGCGATTCATGTGGCCCACCTCGACCGGAGTTGCACAGGACCAACAATCCTTTCAGCACGTCTCCACGACAAGAGAAAAAGGTAGCGCATAAAGCGGAGGGCTTCACCGGAGCCAATTCGCGACCCCGATCCCGGTTAACAACGGCAGCCATAGGAGTGTCCGCATAGCGGCGGCGATAGACGCGACATGGGACCAACTGACTCCGCCGAGGGGACATTATGCCCTCAGGAGTCCGCTGGTAGATTTTCTTCCCAAAAGGTCGGCAGATAGGACCGGAAAAGGCTGTCCAAGGCACGGGAGCGATAACGAAACCAATGACGGGAGCGATGTCCACGGAAGCGCCCCCAGCCATGCTTTTCCAAAAGCAAGTTTTCGAGCCTCAAAAGGCTAATCCAAAGGTACATGAGACCATGGGCGAGAGTCGCCTTCGACATTTCGCCGACGTTTCCTAGCATGGCTGTTCGCTGAGATTTCCCGTCCCAGCCGGGAGGATGCGCCGCCACGATGTGGGCGGCGAAATCGATGTGCACGAACCTGGAAAGCCACGCATACGTGTCCTTCCGGATTTCGTCCGGCGTCATGTCCACGGGGATATTTATAGGTTCCGCTGTTTCGAGCTTTGCCAGCGAGGCCCTGACGACAGCCGGAGACAAGTGGCGCTTCCAGTGCCGATAAGCGTCTCCGGCATCCTCGAAGGACTTTATGAATTCGCGGTAAGTAGCCTCGTTCGCCACCACCGTAATCATCAGGTCAACGATTTCGACAACACCCCGGAAGGCCGCGCGTGCCTGGCTTTCAAAGCCGTGAGCGACAAGGAGCCGGAAAGCCTGCATCGACTGCGCTAAATTCGAAGCCAGAACATAGAACACAGCGTTGGGCGATGGACGGTCCGGCAAAAGCAAATCGGGCCAAATTACCCTTCTCGGATGGTCGGTGTTCTTGAGTCCAAAGACCGACATATCGCAGACGTGCAGAAGCGCGATATCGAACAGCAACAAGAGCGGCTGAAGTCTTTCCTCGGCAGCATCGCGGCTTCTCTTACGGTCCTCCCATACCGCACCGAGGAAGTCCGAAAGTTCCTCTTTGATGGATTCGGCACTCTCCGCCGACGACTCGTTCTGCCTCCGCTGAAGACCAGGATAGCGCTTTGCCGTGGCTTGGCATGCAGCTTCAAGACGGTCGTATTCCTCGGGCCTCACGTGGTGCTCCCCTCCAAGCTTCACCATCGAATGACATTGAGCGTAAGGAAAAGCAATTTGATGCCCGTTCTCCAGCCATAAGGGCCGGAGCGCAGCGGAGCAGTCGCAGCCCGGAACGCGCAATCAAACGGCGCTGTAGTGACGTGCGGAGGCTATGCGAAAACGGGGTTTGATGTCTTTAGGCGACAAAGAAACCCCAACTCGCCGCTACGACAAGCAGGGCTGTTCCGATCGAATAAAGACCTCGGAAAATCCAACGGTTGACACGCTCGGTCAGGGTGACATTGCTGAACGTCTGGATTTCCCACCCCTTGGTGGCGAGCGTGGCCCAAAGCAGAATTGCAGCACCGGTGACAGCAAATACAGTTACGACTGTGTCAGACGGTCCAACAAGTCGAGCGGCTAACCAGCCCGTGACCAGGCCGACAAGCGCCGCTGTCGCCCCCCAAAGGAAGGCACCCCCCAAAGCTTTCCGGACAGCATTTATCCGGTATGGCTCCAAGGCATCCGGCTGCGTCTCCAGTGCCTTCATGTCCTCCTGCTCGATCGCGTCGAACAATCCGGGCGAGAATAGCGCCAGAAAGCAAAGCTTGACCGCTTTGAAAAGAGAAACGGGCGTCGGTTGCTTCAACGCCATGAATGATACTTCTCAGCCCTGCCACCCATGTTTGCGGCAATAATCCTCACCCGCTTTCATACCCGCCTCCATGGTCGGGTACTTTGATGGCAGGGTCACTTTCTCGCCTCTAAAGTGAACAGTCACCGTTTGAGCGATCTTATCGTATTGAACGTTCATTCCCTGTTCGTATGGCATTTTGCCCTCCAACCCATGTGTTGCCCGTGGAGAATACCAAATCACCCGGAGCGATGACACCGATGGGTTACAAACTCAAATTGAGGCGATTTGGGATGCCGTGCGGGCATTGGAAAAAAGGATTCGCAGGCAAAGTCGGTAGAAACTCGGTAGAAACAGGATTCTGTTGACAGGTGAGGCTGTTCCGGCGCTTCCGCCGTTCTGATTTTCTCTTTCCTTTCAAGTTCTATGGCGATCCCGGCAGGATTCGAACCTGCGACCCTCAGATTAGGAATCTGATGCTCTATCCTGCTGAGCTACGGGACCGGAAACGGCACACTCATAACGCGTTGCGGCGGCTTCGCCAAGCTGAAATGGGCTCAGCTCGGCAGTGCCGCTTCGGCCAGCCGCACCCAATAGCTTACGCCGTGCGGGATGGCCTCGTCGTTGAAGTCGTAGCGCGGGTTGTGCAGATAGGCGCTGTCGCCGTTGCCAAGGAAGATGAAGGCGCCGGGGCGCGCTTCCAGCATGTAGGAAAAGTCCTCGCCGCCCATCAGAGGCGCGATGGCGGTGTCCACGTTGGTGTCGCCCGCTACCTCGCGCGCGACACCAGCGGCGAATTCCGTCTCCTCGGCGTGGTTGAAGGTGACCGGGTAGTTCGACTGATAGGCGACCGTGACGCTGGCGCCGTGCGCCTCGGCTATGCCGGTGCAGAGGGCGCGCAGGCGCTCCTCGGCGAGCGTATTCATCTCCTTCTTCAAGGTGCGCACCGTGCCCTCCATCCGCACCCTGTCGGGGATGATGTTGTGGGAATCGCCGCCGTGGATCTTGGTGACCGAAACGACGACCGATTCCAGCGGATCGGCGGATCGCGCGGCAATCGTCTGCAGCGCGCCGATCATCTGCCCGGCGACGACGATGGAATCCACCGTCTTGTGCGGCATCGCCGCGTGCCCGCCCTTGCCCTGCACCTCGATGACGAATTCCGCCGTCGCCGCCATGATGGGGCCGGGGCGGATGGCGAAGTGCCCCACCGGCAGGCCAGGCAAGTTGTGCATGCCGAACACGCGCTCGATCCCGAAGCGCTCCATCATACCGTCCTTCACCATCTCGCGGCCGCCGCCGCCGCCCTCCTCGGCCGGCTGAAAGATGACAGCCACGGTGCCCGCAAAATTGCGCGTCTCGGCGAGATATTTGGCCGCGCCCAGGAGCATGGAGGTATGCCCGTCGTGGCCGCAGGCATGCATCCGGCCCGGCACCATCGAGCGATAAGGGGCGCCGCTCTCCTCCTCGATGGGCAGCGCGTCCATGTCGGCGCGTAGCCCGATTGCGGGTCCGGCGCCGCGATTGCCGCGGATGATCCCCACTACCCCGGTCCGTCCCAGGCCCGTGACCACCTCGTCGCAGCCGAAATCCTCCAGCTTCGTGCGCACGAAGGACGCCGTTTCGTGAACGTCGAACAGAATTTCCGGCTTTCTGTGCAATTCGCGGCGCCACGCCGTGATCTCGTCATGAAGTTCGGCTGAACGATTCACGATGGGCATTAAAGTACATTCCTTCGCTTGCGGGACAACGCCGCGACCAGCCCTTTGCCATCGTGGCGACATGTGCGTTAAATATGGCAGCGGCCGCGAGCTTGAAAGGGGCGGGCAAGGCAGGCTTGGCCCGGCCATCTTACGGATATCGGCAGTACACAGGCAATACATGAAATCGGGATACGCAATACGGTCTTGGCGCAGCGGCAGAGCGCTCACAGTGGCAGCGGCAATCCTCCTGTCCCTGCCAGGCGCGGTGGCCCTCGCCGGGCCCCATGTTCTCATGGATGTGGACAGCGGGCGCGTACTGGCCGCGGAAGACGCTTTCAAGCGTTGGTACCCGGCCTCGCTTACCAAGCTGATGACGGCCTATGTGGCTTTCCGCGCGGTCGAAGCCGGTGAAATACAGTTCGATTCGCCCGTACGCATGTCGCAGAGCGCGGCAAAGGAGCCGCCCAGCAAGATGGGCTACCCGCCGGGCTCCGTTCTCACCCTCGACAACGCGCTCAAGATCATCATAGTCAAGTC
Source organism: Chelativorans salis (assembly GCF_025336525.1). GTDB lineage: Bacteria > Pseudomonadota > Alphaproteobacteria > Rhizobiales > Rhizobiaceae > Chelativorans > Chelativorans salis. The sequence continues at coordinate 152,780 of NZ_JAOCZP010000007.1, read as the reverse complement.
GGCCAACGATGTGGCAACGGCAATCGCCGAAAATGTCGGCGGGTCGGAGCAGACCTTCGCCGCCCGCATGAACGCGGAGGCGCAGCGCCTGGGCATGAGCGGCACGCATTTCGTCAACGCCCATGGGCTGCATTCCACGCAGCAATATACGACAGCGCGCGACCTGGCCCTGCTGGTGCGGGCAATCCGCACCGAGTTCCCACAGTATGCGGCCTACTTCTCCATTGAGGGCCTACGCGACGGCGAGAAGGTCATGCGCAACTACAACTTCCTGATCGGCCGCTTCGAAGGCGCCGACGGCATGAAGACGGGCTACGTCTGCGCCTCCGGCTTCAACCTTGTCGCCACGGCCACGCGGGACCGGCGCACGCTCGCCGCCATCGTGCTGGGTGCGCAGTCGCAGGTGGATCGGGCGAAGAAGGCGGCGGAGCTCTTGGCGCAAGGCTTCAAGGCACAGGGTTTTGCCGCGCCGGCGCTGGCGAGCCTGCGTCCCTCCACATCCGACAGCAGTACGGCCACCGACATGCGGCCCGAAATCTGCTCGCAGGAGGCGGTGGCAAAGCGCGTGAAAATGCGGGACGACGAAGGCCGTCTCATCGTCAATTCGCCCTATGTACGGGAAATGACCCGTGAGCCTCGGCTTGTCGCCATCAGCCTCGGCGGCGCCGACGGGCCGGAATCGAAGGCGCCGCGCTACGCCAATGTGCCGATACCGACCCCGCGTCCCGCCTATCCGCCGCAGTCGGCTGTTGCGGGCCAGGGCGACTGAGCATGGAAAGCACACCGATAGCCCTCGACATCGTCACCGGCTTCCTCGGCGCCGGCAAGACGACGCTCATCAACAGGCTGTTGAAGGACCCCACACTCGCCGATACCGCCGTGATCATCAACGAGTTCGGCGTGGTTTCAATCGATCACCTGCTTGTCGAGCAGGCCTCCGACGGCGTCATCGAGCTTGGCGACGGCTGCCTGTGCTGCACAGTGCGCGGCGCGCTTGTCGACACGCTGGCAGCGCTTGCCGGGCGCGCGCAAAAACTTCGCCGTGTGGTGGTGGAGACGACCGGTCTTGCCGATCCCGTACCTGTGCTGCAGGCGGTTATGGCTCACCCCGAACTGTCACGGATCTATCGCATCGAAAGCGTGGTGACGGTGGTGGACGCGGTGAATGGCGCGGCCACCCTCGACGCCCATGACGAAGCGCTGAGCCAAGTCGCCGTCGCCGACCGCCTAATCCTTACCAAAGGCGATCTTGGGCCCGAAGAGGACCGACAGGTGCTCATCCGCCGCATGGCCACACTCAACCCGAAAGCGGAGATCCTCGATGCTCGCGCGCCCGAGGCCGGATCGGCGGCCATGTTCGAGACTGGTACGGGCACTCGCGCAGCACCGCCGCCGGCCGCACATCACGACCATGACCACGCGCACGATCATGGACACCACGAAGAGCGCTTCCAGTCCGTGTCGCTCACTCACGACCGCCCGATGCCGCTGGCGGCAGTCGAGAATTTCCTCGATCTGCTCACCACCCAGCAGGGCGAACACATCCTGCGCATCAAGGGATTGGTGGAAACGGTGGAGGAGCCTTCGCGCCCGCTCCTCGTACAGGGCGCGCAAAGGCTTCTGCACGCGCCGGAAAGGCTCTCCCGCTGGCCTGACGGCGAGCGCGGCACGCGTATCGTCGTCATCGGACAGGCGCTGGATGAGGACTATGTCCGCCGCATCTTCTCCGCCTTCGCCGGGCAGGCGGCGGTCGACACACCCGACCGTACGGCCCTAGAGCACAATCCCTTGGCGATCCCCGGCTTCCGCGCCTGAACTCAGGCGATCCGGCGCCGGCGACTTGCCCCGATGGCAACCGCGAGCGCCACCAGCGCCGCGACGAGGATGGCGAGCGAACCCGTTGCGAAGGCGGCGGCATAACCGACTTGTGCGGCAAGCGGCTGGCTGATCAGCGGCGAGACGAACTGGCCGAGGAAGATGCATGCCGTCAGCATGCCGGCGACCCGGCCGCGATGGCTCTCGGGTGCCAGCCCCATCGCCGCCGACCCGAGATTGGGCATGACCATGCCAAGGCCGAACCCCACGATCACCGCAGCCGGCAGGATGGCGGCATAACTTTCCGCAGCGGCGACGAGACCGAAGCCGGCCGCCAAGAGGGCGAAACCGAATGCGAAGACGCCGGCGACGCCGATCCGCCCGCGGACCCGGCCATACTGGAGGGACACGACGGCCGAAGCGAGCGTCGTTGCGCCCAGCGCGACACCGGCGAATATAGGCGCGGCGGCGGCGAGACTGAGCAGGTGGAAGGGAAGCTGCGTGGGCATCAGATAGAAGACGACGCTGTTGAGCACCGCTGCCGACAGGACAGCCGCCAGCGGCAGGGTGAGAACGGGCACTGCGGGTGCCTTCCCGGAAGATGCCGCTTCCGCCTTCGAGGAGCGCGTGGGCTCGGGAACGAAGATCAGGATCGCCGGCAGCACCACGAAGGCGATGGCGTAGATCAGAAACGGCGCCCGCCAGTGGAACTCGGCCAAAAGCCCGCCGCCGGTGAGGAAGAACAGGCCGCTGACTCCGATGGACGCCGCCTGAAGCCCCATGAAGCGGTCGCGCGCCGCCCCGGAGAAGAAATCGCCGACAAGTGTCGTGGCCACAGTCATCACGCCGGCAACCGCGATACCGAGGAGCGGGCAGGCTGTCGGCAACGATCCCGGACAAGCCGGAAAAACCGTAGAACACCACAGCGGCGATCGCCACGGGCCGCCTTCCGTAGCGGTCGGCCAAGACGCCCGCGAGCGGCGCGCACAGGGCTATGAAGAGCGCCGGCATGGTGAGGATGAGGCGCGTGAGGATGGCCGCATGCGCGCTGCCGGAGAAATATGCCTCGATGGCCGGCAAGGCGGGCGAGATCGTCGCGCCGGCCATGATGGTGAGCGCTGTCAGAGACAGGATAGTGGCATTGCGTGCGAATGTGGCCGCCGGCCGCGCGGCGAAGGCAGGCGGAAGATCGTTGACGGGCGTCCTCATCCGGCAGTCCCCCGCCGACTGCCTATGCACAAAAGAGAACGCCGCACCGTCCGGCAAAAGCCAACCGGCACCAGAATTATGACTGGCATATGGGATATCGCTCCTCGGTTTCGGGACAGGGAGCGGCTTGCTTACAACCTCAACCGAAGTTGAGGTCAAGCGGCAAGTCAGGCCTCTCCCTAACCGGCGCCGCGCTCGATGAGGAAGCGATAGCCGCCAGGCACGGCTTGCGTTTCCACGAGGCGATGCTTGTGCTCGGCGCAGAAGGCGGGGATGTCGATCGCCGCCAGCGGATCCGTCGTCTCCAGCCAGATGCACGCGCCCGGCTGCATACCGGAAAGCCGCTTGCGCGCCTTCAGGACCGGCAGGGGGCAGTTGAGCCCCTTGAGATCGTAAACCTCGACCGTGCCATCATGGTATCAGTTGCTGAAGATATTCCAGAACCGGCTCGTACGTGAGGACTGCGGCGAAGATTCCATCTTGCCTGCCTGCACGGACGTCCTTTTCGGGTTCGGCGTCGGCGCGGGCACCGAGCCGGTGGTCAGCGGCGGTGCGCCTACCTCGGTCTGCGCTTCCTGTGCGCTAGTGGAGGCGGCGGCAAAGGCGGACACGGGCGCCGAGGCATTGTTCTCCGGCTTTTCATTCGCAGCAACATCTACCGACGCCAGCGACGGCGGCTCCGGCGAGACCTTTTCGCCCCTGGCCCGGCGCCGGGACCAATCAGCCACAAGAAGCGCTTCCTGATGCCCGAGGATCGAAGAGTTCGGGTCGGGCCTGGCCTTCTTCTTCACCGCTTCGGCGAAAGCGAGGTCCTGCTGCGCCTTGTATTTCTTGTAGGCGGCCATCAGCGTGCCGGGCTGCGTCGAGGGTGGACAAGCCTCGGTAGCCACGAAGCTTTCGCCTTCCGCGGGGATGCGATTGAAAACATAGCGCCTCTCGCACACATCCACCCGCGGCGGCTGCTTGGTGATCTCGAAGTGGTCGTAGCCTTCCTTCAGCATGGTCCAGAACGGATAATTCGGATCATCGCGGTAGCGCGCCATGTTCTGGGGCGTCATGCGGAAGGGAAAGGCCTGGAGTTGGAAGGCCTGCTGGCCGCCGCGAAAAGCATCGCGCGCGAAGGCATAGATCTCTTCCACCTGCTCGTCGGTCATCGAATAACAGCCGGCGGACGAGCAGGCGCCGTGCACCATCAGGTGCTGTCCCGTGCGGCCGTTGGCACGGTCATAGATGTTGGGGAAGCCGATGTTGAAGGACAGGTGATAGCTCGATCTCGGGTTCATCTGCTGGGGGCGCACACCATAGAAGCCCTCCGGCGCCTGCCGGTCACCCTCGGTGTATTTCGGCCCCAGCTTGCCCGACCATTTGCAGATGTCGTAGCTGGTGACGAGGTCGTAGCGACCGCTCTGCTTCTGCTTCCAGACCTCAAGCACACCTTCTTCCTTGAAGATGCGCATCATGATCGGGGCGTCCTTGCTTATCCCCTTCGCCTTCATGGTCTGAACGATCGCCGTCGGGAGCTGACGCTCAGCCTTGGGCGCGATGTCTTCAAGCGATTCGCCACTGCACCCCACAAGCGCAATGGCGGCGGTCAGCAGGGCAGCGCGTGCGATGCGGCTCTTCATCAACGTCTCTATTTGACTGCCAATCCCCCTCCAGGCGGCAGGAGCGGGCTCTACCCCACAACTAAAACCCGTTAGGCTTGACAAATCATTACCGGCAACATGCGAATTGGTTTTATCGCTTACCATTGAAGCCGACCGCAAGGCAAGATTATGGCAGTCCTGCGGCGGTCACAGGCTGCGGCCGATGGCGAGGAACTTTTCCCTGCGGTGCTCGCGATAGTCGGAGCCGCTCTCGGCGAGATCCTTGAAACCCTTCTCGATAGTCTCGCCAGCCGCCGCGATTACCGTCTCCGGCGCCCGGTGCGCCCCGCCCACGGGTTCAGGCACGATGCCGTCGATGATCTTGAGCTGCAGGAGGTCCTGGGCGGTGATCTTCATGTTTGTCGCCGCGTCCTTGGCACGCGTGGAATCGTGCCACAGGATCGACGCCGCCCCCTCCGGCGAGATCACCGAATAGATGGAGTGCTCCAGCATGTAGACTTGGTTGGCCGTGGCGATGGCGATGGCTCCGCCCGACCCCCCCTCGCCGATGATGATGGAAAGGTTCGGCACCTGGAGGCCGAGGCATTTGGAGGTGGAACGGGCGATCGCCTCGGCCTGCCCCCGCTCCTCGGCACCGATGCCCGGATAGGCCCCCGCCGTATCCACCAGTGTAACGACGGGGATGCCGAAACGGTCGGCCAGATCCATCACACGCACCGCCTTGCGGTATCCCTCGGGCCTGGCCATGCCGAAATTGTGCTTGAGCCGGCTTTGCGTATCGTCGCCCTTTTCCTGACCGATGAGGGCGATCGCCTCGCCCTTGAAGCGGGCGAAGCCGGTGACAATCGCCTGATCCTCGCCAAAGGCGCGGTCACCGGCCAGAGGCGTGAAATCGGTGAACAGCGTGCGCACATAGTCCATGCAATGCGGCCGGTCGGGATGGCGAGCGACCTGCGCCTTCTGCCACGGTGTCAGCGCCTTGTAGATGTCGCGCAGGGCATCCTTCGAGCGCTTCTCCAGCCGTGCAATCTCCTCGGCAACGTCGACGGCCTCGCCGTTTTCACTCAACGTCTTCAGTTCAAGGATTTTGCCTTCGAGATCGGCGACCGGCTTTTCGAAATCAAGATAGTTATACATTAACCCGCCAAATCGACACGAGACACGCGGTTCAGGGCACTGAAAGGGAAAAAGGGCCCGTGATGATGGCTTCACATAGCGACCATAAGCCTAGTCGGCAAGCGGGTGGTGCTTTTGTACCAGTTCCTGCAGCCGCTTTTCCAGCACATGCGTGTAGATTTGCGTCGTTGAAATATCCGAATGCCCGAGAAGCTGCTGCACCGCCCTCAAGTCTGCTCCGTTCTGCAGGAGATGGCTGGCGAAGGCGTGCCGCAGCACGTGCGGCGATATCTTGGCGCTGGCGATGCCGGCGCGTGCGGCAAGACCTTTGAGTTCGCGCGCGAACACCTGCCGGGGCAGATAGCCGCGCTCCGAAGCCGCCGGAAATAACCAGGGACTCTCCGCAAGTGCCGGGTGTCTGGCGCGCTCGGCAAGCCATAGCGCCACCGCAGCCCGCGCCTTGCCCGAGAGCGGCACGATACGCTCCTTGCCGCCCTTGCCGCGTACGATGAAGAAGCGCTCGTCGCGCAGCGCCACCGTGACCGGCAGGCTGACAAGCTCAGAGACACGCAGGCCCGACGCGTAGAGCATCTCCAGGAGCGTTGACAGGCGTTGCGCGGCGATACGCTCCGGCGAGCCTTCGGCCGCTGCCCGTGCTTCTTCCCCCGCGCGCTCCAGAAGCAGCCCCGTTTCTGCCTCGTTCAGTGTCTTCGGTAGCGGCCGGCCCTTCTTCGGGCTATCGAGCACCCCGGTCGGGTCGTCGCCGCGCAGGCCTTCGGCATAGAGGAACTTGAAGAACTGGCGCAGTGCCGAGAGCTTGCGCGCCTGGGTCGTGGCGGCAAAGCCGCGCCCGGCCATGTCACCGAGATAGGAGCGGATGCCTGCCGGGCTGGCCCCTGCAAGCCCCCTCTCCGCCGCCGTTAGAAAGGCGTCCGCGTCCTCCAGGTCACGCCGGTAGGAGGCGAGCGTGTTGTCGCTCGCCCCGCGCTCGGCGGCCATCATCTCCAGGAATGCCTCAATCTTCGCGCCGCTCGCCATCGTCCGGATCCGGTCCCGCATGTTCCTTGAGTGAGCTTCTAAAGGAGCGCGGATTCTGGCGGCCAATGCCTAATTCGAAGTGAAGCATCAGGCATAAGGGGAGAATATTTGTGCCATCAAGCCATCTTAATGGGAGGCTAAATTTGCAATCGACAGGGGGCTGGAATGGCCGAGCCGCAACTTTCCGTCCGCAGCGCCAAAGCGCGGGAGCTTGCTTACAGGCTCGCGCGCCGCGAAAAGCGCTCGATCGCCGATATCGTTGAGCGTGCGCTGGAAGGGTATGAAATTCGGGAAGCTGGCCGCGAGCCAGCATCCAGCTTCTATATGCACCTTTCGACGAAGTATGGCACCGATGTAGACCTCGAGCCCGCACCGCGATTGCGCAGATCAATGCAGGCCGTCTGGCGACGCGCAATATGAGCCACTTTAGCACGACAGGGCTGACGCTCATCTCTCCCTGGGATTTCTAACGCGGGACGAGTCGCTCGGCGGGGACATCTACCGTCATCTCGACTCTATTCGGCTCCACCAGTGTGGCGAGAGCGAACATGGCGCCGTAGAAGAGACCGGCGAGGATGGTGATTACCGTCAAGAGCCGGAAAAGGGTTGGCATGTCGCTCCCGTCGAGGCATTGATTCCTCAGGTTATGGAACGCGCGGTCGGACATGGCAAGCCGCCACCGACATCGTAAACGCTTGACGCGATATGCCTTTTGATGTCGAAACCTGCGGCATGACGGCGACCGACAAGATAGACGTGGAGAACATCCCGGCTGTGCTCAACCGGCTTGGACGGCGCACGGTCGTCTTCGTCGGGCTGATGGGTGCCGGCAAGACCGTGATCGGGCGCAAGGTAGCGGCAACGCTGGGCTTGCCTTTCGTCGACAGCGACCACGAAATCGAGGAGGTTTCGCGCATGACGATCCCCGACCTCTTTGCCGCTTACGGCGAGGAGGAGTTCCGAGCGCTGGAGCGCCGGGTGATCGCGCGCCTCCTGAAGGAGGGCCCGCAGGTGCTGTCCACCGGCGGCGGTGCCTTTATGAGCGCCGCAACACGGCAGGCGGTTGCCCGCCACGGCGTTTCCGTGTGGCTGAAGGCCGATCTCGAGACACTGATGCAGCGGGTGGTCAAGCGCCAGAACCGGCCGCTTCTTCAGGCCGACGACCCGCGCGCCGTCATGCAGCGTCTTATGGAAGTTCGCTATCCGGTCTATGAAAAGGCGAACGTCACCGTGCGCTCGCGCGACGAGCCGAAGGAGGTGATAGCCGCGGAAGTGATGACCAGCCTCGCCCGTTTCCTGGCGGACGGGCGAGAGGTGAGGAAACCTGCACGATGAACCAGAGCACCGAAGATACAGTCACCGTTTCCGTCGGCCTTGGCGAGCGCGCTTACGACATCCTCATCGGCGCCGGTCTCCTCGCTCGCGCCGGCGCAGAGATCGCTGCCCGCCTGCCCGGCGCTCGAGCGGCGGTCGTGACGGACGAGAACGTCGCCGCCCTGCACCTCAGGCCGCTGCAGGAGGGATTGGGGGCGGCAGGCATCGGAAGCACCGCCATCACCCTTCCTCCTGGCGAACGCAGCAAAAGCTTCGGCGCCCTTGAGGAGACGGTGGATGGTATTCTCGGCGCCCGGCTGGAGCGGCGGGATTTCGTGATCGCGCTGGGCGGCGGCGTGGTGGGCGATCTGGCGGGCTTCGCCGCCGGCATCGTGCGCCGCGGCATGAACTTCGTGCAGGTGCCGACATCTCTGCTGGCACAGGTGGATTCGTCCGTCGGCGGCAAGACCGGCATAAACACGGGCCACGGGAAAAACCTTATCGGCGTCTTTCACCAGCCGAGGCTGGTACTCGCCGACACCGCCGCCCTCGGCACGCTGCCGGAACGCGAGTTCCGCGCCGGCTACGCCGAGGTGGCGAAATACGGGCTGATCGACCGCCCGGATTTCTTTGCCTGGCTGGAGAACAACTGGCGCGATGTCTTTTCCGGGGGCACGGCTTGTACCGAGGCCATCGCCAGGTCCTGCCGAGCCAAGGCCGAAATCGTCGAGCGCGATGAGCGCGAGAGCGGCGAGCGTGCGCTGCTCAATCTCGGCCACACCTTCGGCCATGCCCTAGAAGCGGCCACCGGCTACGACAGTGCGCGCCTAGTGCACGGAGAAGGCGTGGCCATCGGCATGGTGCTGGCACACCGCTTCTCGGCGCGCGTGAACCTGGCAAGCCCCGACGACGCCGATCGCGTGGAGGCGCATTTGCGCGCAGTGGGCCTGCCGACACGGCTGGAGCATATTCCCGGCGCCCTTCCTGACGCGGAAGCGCTGCTTTCCTATATCGCGCAGGACAAGAAGGTCTCGCGCGGCGCGCTGACCTTCATCCTTACCCACGGTATCGGCCGGTCCTTCATCGCCGAGGACGTGCCGGCATCGGAGGTGCTCGCATTCCTGAGGGAGTGTCAAACGCAATGACGACCGAGATATTTATCACCGGCGGCGTCATCCTGGCGCTGATCTTTCTGTCCTTCCTGTTTTCCGGTACCGAAACCGGCATGACCGCCGTCTCGCGCGCCCGGCTGCATACGCTGGAGCGCACTGGTGACAAACGCGCCGGCCTTGTCAGTCGGCTCATCGAGCGGCGCAACCGCCTGGTCGGCGCTCTGCTCATCGGCAACAATCTCGTCAACATCTTCGCCTCTGCGCTGGCGACCAGCCTGTTCCTGACGCTGTTCGGCGAGGCAGGCGTCTTCTACGCCACCCTCGTCATGACGGTGATGCTGGTTATTTTCGCCGAAATCCTGCCGAAATCCTGGGCGCTGGCGAGGCCCGAGCAGTTTGCTCTCTTCGTCTCGCCCTTTGCGCGCGTAGCAGTCTTCTTTTTCGGAATGCTTTCTTCCGCGGCAAACGCCTTCGTGCGGCTCCTGCTCTCCATCTTCGGCATCAATCTTTCACGCGACACCTTCGCACTGTCGGCCCATGAGGAGCTGCGCGGCACAGTCGAGGTGCTGCATCGCGAGGGCGCGGTCGTGAAGCAGGACCGCGACCGCGTCGGCGGCCTGCTCGACTTGCACGAGCTGGAAGTCTCCGATGTCATGATCCATCGCACCAATATGCGCTCCATCAACGCCGACGACCCGCCGGAAACCGTGGTGAGCGAAATCCTGAAGAGCCCTTATACGCGCCTGCCGCTCTGGCGCGGCACGACGGAAAACATCGTCGGCGTGGTGCACGCCAAGGATCTCCTGCGCGCCCTCCACGATGCCGACAGCGACGCCAGCACGATCGACGTGATGAAGATCGCCTCGAAGCCGTGGTTCGTGCCCGACACGACGACGCTGCAGGACCAGCTCAACGCCTTCCTGCGCCGCAAGGCGCATATCGCTATCGTCGTCGACGAATATGGCGAGGTCGAAGGACTGGTGACGCTTGAGGATATCATCGAGGAAATCGTCGGCGACATCGCCGACGAGCATGACGTCGAGATGCAGGGCGTCAAGCAGGAGGCCGACGGCTCCATCGTCGTGGAAGGTTCCGTGCCCATCCGTGACCTGAACCGCGCGCTCGACTGGAACCTGCCGGACGAGGAGGCGACTACGATCGCCGGCCTCGTCATCCACGAGACCCAGTCCATTCCCGAGGAAAAGCAGGCCTTCACCTTCTTCGGCAAGCGCTTCATCGTCATGAAGCGGGAAAAAAACCGCATCACGCGGCTGAGGATCAGGCCGGCGGTGGAGGAGACGGCTGCGGCGGGTAAGGGAGGATAGCCCCATCGGCCCGGCAAGCGAGGCTGATTGAAACCTCGATTAGTACCCCACGGTGTAAGCACTCACCACCGCGTTGCCTCCCCCGGCGCGGCGGGCTCGATCGCGAGTGCGTGTACACCGCCCTTAAGTTCCTCAGCCAGCGCCTCATTCACTGCCCGGTGCCGTTCGACGCGGCTCATGCCCGCAAACGCAGCGCTGACGATGCGCACGCGGAAATGCGTCTCGCCCGAACCGTCGAAGGTCTCGTCATGACCACCCGCCGTATGGTGGTGGCCAGCATGCAGGTGGCTTTCGTTGATGACGGCCAGCCGCTCGGGCGAAAAGGCTTCTACGAGCTTGGTTTCGATGGCGGATTGTATGGACAACACGGTCTCCTGACACCATATGGGGCGTGTCCCCCGGCACGAGTCTTTGGCCTAGGTCCATTCCCTGGGAAATGTCAATTCTTGTTTCGTGGTGGCCATCCGCCATAATCCCTACTGATTTGCTGTCTTCAGGTCAGGTATGAAACTGAACTCGAAATATTTCGAGAAAATACGCATCCGCCCCGACAACAAGGCGGAGGCTGACGCGCATGCGCCGCGTTGCCAGTGGGACGATTGCGATCAGCCCGGTCTGCACCGTGCACCCGTGGGGCGGCACAAGGAGGGTGAATATTTCCGCTTCTGCTTCGAGCATGTGCGGCAGTACAACAAGAGCTACAACTATTTTTCTGGCCTCAAGGACAGCGAAATCGCCCGTTTCCAGAAGGAGGCGATGACCGGCCATCGGCCCACCTGGAAGGTCGGCTCCGTCGGCAATGGCCAAGCGGCCCCCGATTTCGCCCCTTTCCGCTCCGGCCACGCGGCCTACTATCGGCGCCTGGGCGACCCGTTCAATCTGTTCGGCGACGCGCAGGCCGAAGCGCGCAAGCCGGTTGAAAAGCGCCTTAAGCCTCTTGAGGCCAAAGCGCTGGAAACACTGGGCCTGGACGCCAAAGCGACTGGCGCCGACATTAAGGCACGCTATAAAACTCTGGTGAAGCGCCACCATCCCGATGCGAATGGGGGCGACAGGGGTTCCGAGGCCCGCCTGCGCGACGTCCTTCAGGCCTACAGGCTCCTGAAGCAAGCGGGTTTCTGTTAACCCCGGTCTCTGCTAAGAGGCCACGGTTTAAACGACAAGCGGCGCGGACAGGGTCCGCTGCACGCTGGAGGTATGATGAACAAGATCGACCGCGATATCGCCAACCTGCCCGACACGACTGCCTCGGTGAAGGAGAGCTTTGGTTTCGAATCCGATATGGTGGTGCCCGCCTATTCCGTGGCGGATTCCCACGTGCCGGACATCGACCCCGACTATCTGTTCGACAAGCAGACGACGCTCGCCATCCTTGCCGGCTTTGCCTTTAACCGCCGCGTCATGGTGGCGGGCTACCACGGCACCGGCAAGTCGACGCATATCGAGCAGGTGGCCGCGCGCCTCAACTGGCCCTGCGTGCGCATCAACCTTGATAGCCACGTCAGCCGTATCGACCTCGTCGGCAAGGACGCCATCGTCGTCAAGGAAGGCATGCAGGTCACCGAGTTCCGCGACGGCATCCTGCCCTGGGCCTACCAGCACAACGTTGCCCTGGTCTTCGACGAGTACGATGCCGGCCGTCCGGACGTCATGTTCGTCATCCAGCGCGTACTTGAATCCTCGGGCCGGCTGACGCTTCTCGACCAGAGCCGCGTCATCCGTCCGCACCCGGCCTTCCGCCTGTTCTCGACGGCCAACACTGTCGGCCTCGGCGACACGACCGGCCTCTACCACGGCACGCAGCAGATCAACCAGGCGCAGATGGATCGCTGGTCCATCGTCACCACGCTCAACTACCTGCCGCATGACGATGAGGTCGCCATCGTCCAGGCCAAGGCCAAGCACTATCAGAACGAGAAGGGCCGCGAGATCGTCGGCCGCATGGTGCGCGTGGCCGACATGACGCGCTCGGCCTTCATGAACGGCGATCTTTCGACCGTCATGAGCCCGCGCACGGTGATCATGTGGGCGGAGAATGCGGAGATCTTCGGCGATGTCGGCTTCGCCTTCCGGCTCACCTTCCTCAACAAGTGCGACGAGTTGGAGCGTGCGGTCGTGGCCGAATTCTACCAGCGTGCCTTCGGCGAGGAATTGGCCGAATCGGCGGCCAATGTGGTGCTGAGCTAGGAGACGATCATGCAGTACGAAGGTGGGTGTCACTGCGGTTCGGTACGCTTCAATGTCGACGTTGACCTGTCGAGCCCCATCACCTGCAATTGCTCCTACTGCACGCAGCGCGGCAGCATCCTGGCTTTCACGCCGGCCGATAACTTCACGCTCGAAAGTGGTGAAGACCGCCTGACTGAGTACCGCTTCAACACCGAGAAGATCCAACACCTCTTCTGCTCGGTCTGCGGCATGGAGTCGTTTGCCCGTGGAGCCATGCCGGATGGCACAAAGATGGCGGCGGTCAACGTGCGCTGCCTTGAAGGCGTAGACCTCGACGCCTTGGACATCAAACAGGTGGATGGCCGCTCCCGCTGAGTGGTCGGAGAATACATCCTTGAGCCAATCGAACCGCAAGCCAGGCCAGCCCAAAGAAGCGCCGCTCGACCCGTTCAAGCGCGCCGTGACGTCCTGTGTGCGCGCGATCGCCGGTGATCACGAGTTGGAGGTGGGTTTTACGAAGGACAGGCCCGGCATCGCCGGCAATCATATCCGCCTGCCTGAGCCGCCGAAGAAGCCGACGCCCGAAGCACTGCACGTCACCCGCGGCCTGGGCGATTCCATGGCTCTGCGCCATGCTTGTCACGACGTTCGCCTGCACAACCGCCTGGCACCGCAGGGCCAGCAGGCACGCGCGATCTTCGACGCTGTGGAGCAAGCGCGCGTGGAGGCCATCGGCGCGCGCTCCATGCGGGGCGTGTCTGACAACATCGCCGCCATGCTGGAGGAGAAGTTCGCCCGCGCCAACCTCGCAGACGTGCGTGAGAGGGCCGATGCGCCACTTGAGGAAGCCATCGCGCTGATGGTGCGCGAGAAGCTGACGGGCCGTGCCGCACCCAAGAGCGGAGAGCGGGTCGTCGAGCTGTGGCGCGACTGGGTGGAGGAGAAGGCAAGCACCGACCTCAATGCCCTCCTGCCCAACATCGAGGACCAGGATGCCTTCGCCCGCACCGTGCGCGACCTCCTCGGCGCCATGGACATGGGCGAGGATCTGCAGGAGGACAAGCAAGGCGAGGAAAGCGAGGAGGACGACGACCAGCCCAAGGGCGAGGAATCCTCCGAAGAAGGCGGCGAAGACGAATCCGAAGGCGACCGCAGCCAGGCGGAAGAAGCCGACGCCGCCGGCGACGAGAACGAGGCTGGCGAGAGCGACGCCGCGGCGACCACGGCGGAAGACGTTTCGGAGCAGGAGGATCTGGACGCGGAGACGCCGGGCGAGGCGCGTCGGCCCGAAAGCCCCTTCGATCAGGCGGCAAGCGAGATCGACTACCGCCTCTACACCACCGAGTTCGACGAGGTGGTGAACGCCGAGGACCTGTGCGACGAGGAGGAGCTGGACCGCCTGCGCGCCTTCCTCGACAAGCAGCTTGCCAACCTGCAGGGCGTCGTCGGGCGGCTGGCGAACCGTCTGCAGCGGCGCCTCATGGCGCAGCAGAACCGCTCCTGGGACTTCGACCTGGAGGAAGGTGTGCTCGACACGGCCCGCCTCCCCCGCCTCATCATCGACCCCATGCAGCCGCTCTCCTTCAAGCAGGAGCGCGACACCAATTTCCGTGACACGGTGGTGACGCTCGTGCTCGACAACTCCGGCTCCATGCGCGGACGGCCGATCTCGGTGGCCGCCACATGTGCCGACATCCTCGCCCGCACGCTGGAGCGCTGCGGCGTGCGTGTGGAGATCCTGGGCTTCACCACCCGGGCCTGGAAGGGTGGGCAGGCGCGCGAGAAGTGGCTGAAGGAGGGTAAGCCCGCCAATCCGGGCCGCCTCAACGACTTGCGCCACATCATCTACAAGAGCGCGGACACGCCATGGCGCCGCGCCCGGCGCAACCTTGGCCTGATGATGCGCGAGGGGCTCTTGAAGGAGAATATCGACGGCGAGGCGCTTTTGTGGGCGCATCAGCGCCTGATCGCCCGCCCCGAACAGCGCCGAATCCTGATGATGATCTCCGACGGCGCCCCGGTCGACGACTCCACGCTGTCCGTCAATCCCGGCAACTATCTGGAACGCCACCTGCGCGGCATCATCGACCTCATCGAGACGCGCTCGCCGGTGGAACTGCTTGCCATCGGTATCGGCCACGACGTCACGCGCTACTACCGCCGTGCCGTCACCATCGTCGATGCCGAAGAGCTTGCCGGCGCCATGACGGAGCAACTCGCCTCCCTCTTCGAGGAGGAAAGCTTTCGCCGCAGCCAGACCGGCCGCATGCGGCGCGCGGGCTGACGCTCCGTGCGCCGGCGCCTTCTTTCCGGGCTTTGCACGCTTCTTCTTTCTTTTGCCACTATCGGCCTTTCCAGCACGCGGGCCGAGGAGGCATCTCAAGCATATAAGATCACCGCCCGCCCCATCGCCGAGTTCCGCATAGGCTCCAGCGAGATCCGTTTCGGTCCACTGGAATTCATCGGCGGGCTGGAGATGACGTCGCGCAGCCACCCCTTCGGTGGCCTCTCATCCTTCCGCTTCCTGGATGCAGGCAGGCGGTTCGTCGGCGTCGCCGACACCGGCTTCTGGTTCTTCGGTGCACTCTCGCATGATGCCCAAGGCCGCCCGGACGGTATAGACACCTTCACCATGGAGCTTATCCAGGACCTCGAAGGCAACGTCAGCGGGGAAAAATGGACCACCGATGCCGAGGCCATCGCCGTCAAAGGCGACCGTGTGACCGTCGGCTTCGAGCGCGCCCACCGCATCGCCGAATTCCGCCTCGCGCCCGAGGGTATGGGCGCGGCTACCGGCGAGTTGGACTTCCTTATTCCCGCCCACGAACTGCGCATGAACCGCGGGTTGGAGACAGTCGCTTATGCGCCCGAGGACAGCGCCCTGGCCGGCGCTCGCGTGGCCGTTGCCGAGCGCAGCATCGACACGCGCGGCAATGTCTTCGCCGCCATCCTCGAAGGTCCGCTGAAAGGTGTCTTCACCGTCGCCCGCAGCGACAACTACGACATCACCGACGGCGCTTTCCTGCCCGATGGCGCCCTGCTTCTCTTGGAGCGGCGTTTTTCCATGGCGTCGGGCGTCGCCATGCGCCTGCGGCGCATTTCCGCCGAGAGCGTCCGCCCCGGCAACGTGGCCGACGGCCCGGTGCTGATTGAAGCCGACATGGGCTACCAGATCGACAACATGGAAGCGCTGGATGTCTGGCGCCGCGCTGACGGCGCCCTCATGATCTCGCTCCTGTCCGACGACAACCACTCGATCCTGCAGCGCAATCTCTATCTGGAATTCCGACTGCACGGGGAATAGGGTGGGGTCCGAGGTAGATGATGCCTCTATTTGGAACGATCCCATCTTGCCTTTGCATCGGACGTATCTGAGCAGTACTGACTCCTTCCAACGCTGTTAGTACGCCTTTCCCCATTTTCGCAGCCTTCGCACGACAATCTGACTAGGCTCAAGCGCTCAGTAACTGGAAACGCACGACGCACAGCCGGTTGCGCGATGACTTCTTATGCATTAGAACGTTCCAAACATCGCAAGCACTGCCCCGGGGAGGATCATGGCCAGTCGCGGTAAGGCGACGATACTCGATATCGCCCGCAAGGCCGGCGTCTCCAAGTCGACCGTGTCGCTGGTGCTGCAAGGCAGCACTCTGATCCGGCCGGGAACCGCCTCGCGGGTCAGAAAGGCCATCGAAGAGGTCGGCTACGTCTATAACCGCGGCGCGGCCAATCTGAGAAAGGCCCACTCCAATGTGGTGGGCATGGTCATCAACGACCTCACCAATCCTTTCTTCGCCGAGCTTGCCGTCGGCATGGAGCGGGTCTTCCAGTCTGCCGGCATCGTGCCCTTCATCGCCAACACGGCAGAAAATCCCGTGCGCCAGGGCGAGGTGTTGAAATCGCTGCTGGAGCAGGGCGTGTCGGGCCTCATCGTCTCGCCCGCCCACGGAACCTTGCCCGACGCCTTCGAGCGCATCCGATCCGGCGGCACGCCGATAATCTTCGTCATGCGCCGCCTGGCCGAAAGCCGCGTCCCGGTGGTGGCGCCCGACAATCCTTGGGGCGCCTTTCTCGCCACGAGCCATCTCATCGGCAAAGGCCACCGCCGCATCGCCTTCCTGGGCGGGTTTCCGGACATGGTGGTCTATCACGAGCGTGTCGGCGGCTATCGCGAAGCGCTTGCCGCACATGGTATCGCGGCGGCCGAGGCATTGATCATCCAGGGCGATACAAACCGCAAGGGCGGCATGAGCGCAATCGAGACAGCGCTTGCCTTCAATCCGGCGCCGACAGCCGCGATGTGCTTCAACGATGCCGTCGCCTTCGGTGCCATGACCGGTCTGCGCAAGCGCGGCATGGAACCCGGCGGCGATTTCGCCATCGTCGGCTTCGACGACGTGGCGGAGGCCCAGCATTACATGCCCCCGCTCACCAGCGTCGCCGTCGATACTGCCGGGCTCGGCGAGCGGGCAGCGCACATGATGCTAAACATGATCCGCGCCGGCACCACCCGCGCCGGAAACCACATCGGAGCCATCAGCCTGATCGTGCGCGACAGCTGCGGGCCGGACGTTACGGAAACGAGGAGGTCGGCATGACGGTGAAGTGGGGCCTGATAGGCGCCAGCACGATCGCGCGGCAGTTCATGATAGACGCCATCCGCAGCCAGCCCGACGGTGAGGTTGTCGCCGTGATGAGTTCGAGCGCGGAACGCGCCGGGGCGTATGCGCGGGAAAACGAGATCTCCCGCCATTACGGCGATCTCGACGCCCTGCTGGGCTCCGATGTCGACGCCGTCTACATCTCCACCACCAACGAATTGCATCTGGAACAGACGCTCGCCGCAGCCAAGGCCGGCAAGCATGTGCTGTGCGAGAAACCGCTGGCGCTCACCAGCACCGACGCGCGCAGAATGGTCGAAGCCTGTCATGCGGCGGGCGTCGTCATGGGCACCAATCATCATCTGCGCAACGCCGGCGCCCATCGCGCCATGCGTGAGGCGATCCGGGATGGTCGCATCGGCCGGCCGCTCGCCGCCCGCGTCTTCCATGCCGTCTATCTGCCCGAACACCTGCAAGGCTGGCGCATAACGCGGCCGGAGGCCGGCGGCGGCGTGGTGCTAGACATCACAGTGCACGACGCCGACACGCTGCGCTTCGTGCTGGGCGACGACCCGACACAGATCGCCGCTGTCACCCAATCCGCCGGTATGGCCGCTGGCGGGCTGGAGGACGGAGTGATGACGGCGATGACGTTCTCCTCCGGCCTCATCGCCCAGACCCACGATTCCTTTACCGTGAAGCATGCTGGCACCGGCTTCGAAATACACGGCACCGAAGGTTCCCTGATCGCCCGCGACGTGATGACCCAGAAGCCGGTCGGCAGCGTCGTTCTTCGCACGCCCAAGGGCGAGGAGGAGCTGAGCTTCGACCGGGAGGACCTCTACGCGCGCTCGCTGCGCCAGTTCCACGCCGCCATTCGCGGCGAGGATCAACCATCGGCCACCGGCGAGGACGGCGTCTGGTCGCTGGCCATCGCCGAGGCGGCATTGGAAGCTGCTCGTACCGGCAGGACGATTACCATCGATCCCAAGCTGGAGGCGCGTGCGTGAGCAAGCAGGTCACAGCAGCCCGGGCGGCGGAACTGATCCGCGACGGCGCGGTCCTCTCCGTCTCTTCCTCCAGCGGGCTCGGCTGCCCCGATGCAGTGCTCGCCGCCATCGGCGCCCGCTTCAAGCGCGAGGGCGCCCCGCGCGGCATCACCACGCTGCACCCCATCGCCGCCGGCGACATGTACGGCATCAAGGGCATCGACCACTTGGCCAAACCGGGTCTTCTCAAGAAGACGCTCTGCGGCTCCTATCCATCGGGCCCCTTCTCTGCTGGGCCACCGAAAATCTGGAAGCTGATCGGCGCCAACGAAGTGGCGGCCTATAACGTGCCCTCCGGCATCCTCTTCGACATGCACCGCGAAGCGGCCGCCAAGCGGCCGGGGGTGCTCACCAAGGTCGGCCTCGGCACCTTCGTCGATCCCGACAACGAGGGCTGCGCCATGAATGCGGCGGCGAGCGAGCCCATCGTTGCCCGCGTCTCCTTCGACGGCGAAGACTGGCTCTACTTTCGCGCCATCGCCCCCGACGTCACCGTCATCCGCGCCACCACCGCAGATGGGCGCGGCAACCTCACCTACGAGCACGAGGGCGCCTATCTCGGCGCGCTCGATCAAGCGCTCGCCGCCCGCAACAACGGCGGTATCGTGATCGCCCAGGTCAAGCGCATTGTCGAGAATGGCACGCTGAAGCCGCACGACGTGCGCGTGCCGGGCGTGCTTGTCGACCACATCGTGGTGGCGCCGGACCAACTGCAGACGACACAGACGCCTTACGATCCGGCGATCTCCGGCGAAATCTTTCGTCCCCTCTCCTCTTTCTCGACGCCTGAGATGAGCGTGCAGAAGGTGATCGCCCGACGCGTGGCAATGGAGCTTGCCGAGGGCATGGCGGTGAATATCGGCTTCGGCATCTCCGCCAACGTGCCGCGCATCCTCCTGGAGGAGGGCCAGCATGGCAAGGTGACCTGGGTCATCGAGCAGGGCGCGGTGGGAGGCATTCCGCTGCTCGACTTCAAGTTCGGCTGCGCCTCGAACGCCGAGGCCATCATGCCCTCGCCCCAGCAATTCACCTATTTCCAGGCTGGCGGCTTCGACGCCTCGCTGCTCTCCTTCCTGCAGATCGACCGCGAGGGCTCCGTCAACGTCTCAAAGCTCTCCGCCCGCCCGCACGTGACGGCGGGCGCCGGAGGTTTCGTGGACATCACCGCGCGAGCCAGGAAGATCGTCTTCGCCGGCTTCTTCAAAGCCGGCGCAAAGCTGTCGCTGGGTCATGGCGGCGTCGGCATTGAGCAGGAAGGCAGGGTCAACAAGATCGTCGAAAAGGTCGAGCAGATCTCCTTCTCCGGCCGCCGTGCTATCGAGCAGGGGCAGGATATCACCTATGTCACAGAGCGCTGCGTCATGAAGCTAACGCCGGACGGCCTGCTCGTCACCGAGCTTGCGCCGGGCATCGACCTGGAACGCGACGTGCTGGCGCAAGCCGACATCCCGCTACGCGTCGCCGACGGGCTCAAAACCTCCCCCGCCATTCTCTACGGCGAGGGCCCCATGGGCCTGGAACTCAAGGGAGGCGCCCGTGTCTGACGCGCTCGTGCGGCTGGAGACCGACGGCCATCTCGGCATCGTGACGCTTTGCCGGCCGGAGAAGTTCAACGCACTCGATATCCCGACGCTCAAAGCGCTCGCCCGCCGCCTGGACGAGGTTGAGGCGGCCGAGGAGGTTCGCGTGGTGTTTATCTGCGGCGAGGGCAAGGGCTTTTGCGCAGGCGGCGACGTCGATGCCTGGTCCGCCTTGAGCGCGACCGACTTCCAGACGAAATGGATCCGCCTCGGTCACCGCGTCTTCGACCGCCTGGCGCGCCTGCGCCAGCCCACCATCGCCGTCCTTTCCGGCCACGCACTGGGCGGCGGACTGGAACTTGCCGCGGCGGCAGACTTCCGGGTGGCCGAGAAGCATGCCAAGATCGGCTTCCCTGAAACGGGGATCGGCGTGGTGCCGGGATGGTCGGGCACACAGCGCGCGGTGCGCCGCTTCGGCGCACAGGCAGTGCGTCGCATGGCCATCGGCGGCGAGGTGCTGACGGCGGAAACCGCATTCGCGTTGGGCATCGTCGACCGGCTGGCCGAGACCGGACAGGGACTGGAGGAGGCACGTGCCTGGGCGGCTGTCATCGCTGCGCGCGGGCCACTGGCCACGGAGGCGGCGAAGATGATGATAGCCATTGCCGAAGGCGAAGACGATGCCGCGGCGGACGTGCTCGCCAGCGGCTTCGTCGCCATGACGGGCGATCTGCGTGCCGGCGTGGATGCCTTCCGCGAAAAGCGGGCGCCCGCCTTCAGTCGGAAGTGAGGACAGGGTCGCGTAGGAGGACGGCTGCACGAAGGAGAAACAGACCAAAGGGAATTTCCGGTGCACCGCGCCGGAGCATGCTGCAACTAGGGAGGAAACGATATGTTGCGCAAACTTCTGATAGGAACAATGCTTGCGTCGAGCGTCGGCGTTGTGGCGTACGCCCAGGATGTCGGCCGTGTCGAGGTTCTGCACTGGTGGACTTCGGGTGGCGAGGCTGCCGCTCTCGACGTGCTCAAGAAGGATCTGGAATCCAAGGGTGTCACCTGGGCCGACATGCCGGTTGCCGGCGGCGGCGGGGAGCAGGCGATGACGGCGCTGCGCGCCCGCGTCACGGCCGGTAACGCGCCGACGGCTGTGCAGATGCTCGGCTTCGACATTCTCGACTGGGCGCAGCAGGGCGTGGTTGCGGACCTCAACCAGATCGCAAACGAGGAGGGCTGGGAAGAGGTCGTCCCCGACGCCCTGAAGCAGTTCTCAAAATACGAGGGGACCTGGATCGCCGCCCCCGTGAACGTCCACTCCACCAACTGGGTGTGGATCAACAAGGAAGCGCTGGATGCCGCCGGCGGCAAGGCGCCGGAGACTTGGGACGAGCTAATCGCGGTCCTCGACAAGATGAAGGAGAACGGCATCACTCCTATTGGCCATGGCGGCCAGGCCTGGCAGGACGCCACCATCTTCGACTCCGTCGTGCTCTCGCTCGGGACGGACTTCTACAAGGCATCGATGATCGACCTCGATTCCGAAGCGCTAGGCGGTGAGAAGATGCGCGAAGCCTTCGCCCGCATGGAGAAGCTGCGCTCCTATGTCGACGACAACTTCTCCGGCCGCGACTGGAACCTTGCATCCTCGATGGTGATCGAGGGTGAGGCCGGCATGCAGATAATGGGCGACTGGGCCAAGGGCGAATTCCTCAACGCCGACCAGACGCCGGGCGAAGACTTCGTCTGCATCCGCTTCCCCGGCACGCAAGGATCGGTCACCTTCAACTCGGACCAGTTCGTCATGTTCAAGGTGGGCGAAGAGCAGCGCGAGGCGCAGCTCATGATGGCCTCGGCGATCATGGACCCCGGCTTCCAGATCGCCTTCAATACGGTCAAGGGCTCTGTCCCGGCGCGCACCGACGTCTCCAACGAGGAGTTCGACGATTGCGGCAAGAAGGGCATGGCGGACCTGGCGGAGGCCAACTCCAACGGCACGCTCTACGGCTCCATGGCTCATGGCCATGCCAATCCCGCCGCGGTGAAGAACGCCATGTATGACGTCATCACCCAGCACTTCAACGGCGAGATCTCTACCGACGACGCGCCGGCCGAGCTGGCAGCGGCCGTCGAGGCCGTGAAGTAGGCGCTTGCGTTCATCCCGGCGGCTCGGCCGCCGGGAGCCACCGCCAAGCCAAGGAGCGGCCCGTGAAGGAACGCCTGCAGGACTACGTCCCCAAGCTGGTCTTGAGCCCCAGCTTCTTCCTCATCCTTCTGTTCGTGTATGGCTTCATCGCTTACACGGGCTATCTCTCCTTTACCGATTCGCGCATCCTGCCCTCCTACAACTGGGTCGGCTTCAGCAACTACGAACGCCTGTGGAAGCTGCCGCACTGGTGGCGGGCCATCACCAACCTGGCGATCTTTGGCACGCTCTACATCGTCATCTGCACCGTACTCGGCCTGCTGGTGGCCATCCTGCTTGACCAGAAGATCCGCGCTGAGGGCTTCCTGCGGCCGATCTATCTCTATCCGATGGCGCTGTCCTTCATCGTTACCGGCACGGCGTGGAAGTGGTTCCTCGATCCCGGCATCGGCATCGAGCACACCATGCACCAATGGGGCTGGGAGAGCTTCGCCTTCGACTGGATCAAGGACCGCCAGATGGCGATCTATACGGTGGTCATCGCCGCCGTGTGGCAGTCCTCCGGCTTCGTGATGGCCATGTTCCTGGCCGGCCTGCGCGGCGTCGACCCCGATATCATCAAGGCCGCGCAGATCGACGGCGCTTCGACCTTCACCACCTACCGCCGCATCGTCATTCCCCTGATGCGACCGGTCTTCCTGTCGGCCTTCGTCGTGCTCGCCCACCTCGCCATCAAAGCCTACGACCTCGTCGTCGCGCTGACAGGCGGCGGGCCGGGCCAGGCGACCGAATTGCCGGCCACCTTCATGTATTCCTACACCTTCACACGCAATCTCATGGGCATCGGCGCCTCGTCGGCCATCATCATGATGATCATGATCTTCTCGATCATCATTCCCTATCTCTATTCCGAACTGCGCGCGGGGGCACGGCGATGAGTACGGCAGCCACCGAAACGCCGCTTGCCCCCACACGCGCGCCGTCCATGGTTGCGCCGAACCGGCTCGCCCGCGCGCTCATCTATGCGGCGCTCATCCTGTTTGCGGTCTACTATCTGCTGCCGCTCTACGTGATGCTGGTCAACTCGCTCAAACCTCTCCCCGAGATACGCCAAGGCGACATGCTGTCCTTGCCGACGGAGGCCACGATCCAGCCTTGGCTCAGCGCCTGGTCGACAGCGCAGATCGGCGTGCAGCCGACCGGGCTCAAGCCTTATTTCATGAACTCGATTCTGATGGTGGTGCCGGCCGTGTTCATCTCCACTGTGCTTGGCGCGCTGAACGGCTATGTGCTGACCAAGTGGACCTTCCGCGGCGCCGGTGTCGTCTTCGGCCTGATGCTGCTCGCCTGCTTCATTCCGTTCCAGATCGTGCTCATCCCCATGGCACGCATGCTGGGCTTGCTTGGCCTGGCCGGCACCATTCCAGGCCTCGTTCTTGTGCACGTCGTCTACGGCCTCGGCTTCACAACGCTCTTTTTCCGCAACTACTACGCAGCCTTCCCGAACGAGCTCGTGCGCGCGGCGCAGATCGACGGCGCAAGCTTCTTCCAGATCTTCCGCCGCATCCTCCTGCCCTCATCGGGGCCGATCATCGTCGTCACCGTCATCTGGCAGTTCACCAACATCTGGAACGATTTCCTGTTCGGCGCCTCCTTCGCCGGCGTCGACTCAATTCCCATGACGGTGGCGCTCAACAACCTCGTCTCCTCCTCCACCGGAGTGAAGGAGTACAACGTCCACTTCGCCGGCGCGATCATGGCGGCACTGCCGACGCTGATCGTCTACATCGTCTCCGGCCGCTATTTCGTGCGCGGGCTGATGGCCGGCGCGGTCAAGGGGTAGGCCATGTCCTTTCTTCAGATCATCGACCTCGATAAGTCCTTCGGCAATGTCGAAGTGCTGAAGCGTATCAACCTCGAGATCGACGAAGGTGGTTTTCTCGTGCTCGTCGGGCCATCGGGCTGCGGCAAGTCTACCCTGCTCAACACGATCGCCGGGCTGGAGCCGATCACCGGCGGCGAAATCCGCATCGGCGGACGGCGTGTCAACGAGCTGCATCCTTCCAAGCGCGACATTGCCATGGTGTTCCAGTCCTACGCCCTCTACCCCAACATGACGGTGGCGCAGAACATCGGCTTCGGCATGGAAATCCGCGGGGTACCGAAGCCCGAGCGCGAAGCGGCGATCGCCCGCGTAGCGGAGATGCTGCAGATCGACCCGCTGCTCAGCCGCAAGCCGAGCCAGCTTTCGGGGGGCCAGCGCCAGCGCGTCGCCATGGGCCGGGCGCTGGTGCGGGATCCGCAGGTCTTCCTGTTCGACGAGCCGCTTTCCAACCTCGACGCAAAGCTGCGCGTCGACATGCGCACGGAGATCAAGCGTCTGCACCAGCGCATGGGCACCACCATCGTCTACGTCACGCACGACCAGATCGAGGCAATGACGCTCGCCTCCAAGATCGCCGTGCTCAAGGACGGCGTGCTGCAGCAGTTCGGCACGCCGGCCGAGATCTACAACAATCCGGTCAACACCTTCGTCGCCGACTTCATGGGTTCGCCGGCAATGAACCTCATCCCCGCGCGCATCACCAACGGCTCGGCCGGCCTGGCGCTCGACCTGGAGCGCAGCGCCGCACCCCCGATCAGCTTGCCCCTCGCCAACCCGCCGGCGGGCCTTACGGCCTATAAAGGGCGCGACGTGATCTTCGGCGTGCGGCCGGAAGCCTTAACCGACCCCGAAGGCGCCGACCGCAATGCGGCGAGCCTTGCGCAGGCCGACTGCTTCATCGAAGTGGTCGAGCCGGCCGGCTCCGACACCTTCGCCGTGACACATCTGGGCGGCAAGGGCGTGATCGCCCGCCTGCGCGCCGACGCCAACATCGCGCCCGGCACGACGGCGCCGCTCGCCTTCAATCTCTCCAAGAGCGTCTTCTTCGACCCGGAGACGGAGAGCCGGATCCTGTGACCTAATGCCGAAAAGTCCCGACATCGTCATCATCGGCTCAGGCATCGGTGGCGCCACGGTGGCCGCGGGCCTCGCCCATTCCGGCGCTTCGATCCTCATCCTGGAGCGCGGCAAACGGCTTGCCGACACGCCCGAATGCATCGACGCGAAAGCGATCTTCGGCGCCGGCCACTATCGTCCCGACGAGATGTGGCACGAGGCCGGGCGCGCGCCCTTCAACCCCGGCAACTACTACTATGTCGGCGGCAACTCGAAGTTCTACGGCGCCGTCCTGATCCGTTTCCGGCGCGAGGATTTCTCCGAGATCGAGCATTTCGGCGGCGTCTCGGCCGCCTGGCCCTTCCCATACGAAGAATTGGAACCCTGGTACACCAAGGCCGAAGTGCTCTTTAAGGTGCGCGGCGCGCTCGGCGAGGACCCGACCGAGCCCTTTCACTCCGCCCCCTACCCCTTCCCGCCGGTACCCGACGAGCCGGCCATCGCCCGCGTGCGCGAGAAACTCAAGGCGCAAGGCCTCCACCCCGCCTCCCTGCCGCTCGGCGTCGATCACGAAGCCTGGCTCAGCCGCGCCGGCACGCCGTGGGACGCCTTCCCCAACGCCGGGCGCGGCAAGATGGACGCGGAGACTTGCGCTCTGGCCGCCGCACTCGAAGACACCGACGTCCGGCTGGAGACGGAAGCGCGGGTGGAACGACTGGAGGCGGCACCCGACGGCAGACGCATCGGCCGGGTGCACTATCGCCAAGGCGACGAGCTAAAGAGCGTGAGCCCGAAGCTGGTGATCCTGTCGGCCGGCGCAGTGAACTCCGCGGCGCTTCTTCTGCGCTCGGGCGAGAATGGCGGGCTCGCCAACACCTCCGGCCAGGTGGGCCGCAACTTTATGAACCACAACAGCGCCGCCATGCTGGCCATCGACCCACGGCGGAAGAACGACGCAGTCTATCAGAAGACCCTCGGCTTCAACGATTTCTACCTGGAGGACGGCAACGGCGGCAGGCCGCTCGGTAACGTGCAACTCCTCGGCAAGATCTCGGGCGACATCCTGCGCCCCAACGTGCGCTTCCTCCCCGGCCTCGCCGCCGACTTCATCGCAGGCCGCTCGGTCGACTGGTATCTGATGACGGAGGACCTGCCGGACCCGGAAAGCCGCGTCTTGGTGGACGGCGGCGACATCGTTCTTCAGTGGCAGCGCACGAACCTGGAGTCCCTGAAGCGGCTGACGAAGCGGATGCGCGAGATCTGCCGCGCTTCCGGCTATCCAATCGTGCTCTCGCGCCCCTTCGACAAGCGTACGCTGTCGCATCAGTGCGGCACCGTCCGCATGGGCAAGGATCCGGCGACGGCCCCGCTCGACCCCTTCTGCCGCTCCTGGGACCATCGCAATCTATTCGTGGTGGATGCCAGCTTCCTGCCCACCTCCGCCGCCGTCAACCCGGCGCTCACCGTCGCCGCGCAGGCGCTACGTGTGGCCGATCACATCCGCCGTGAGGCACACGCATGAGCCGCCCCGCAGCCATCGTCACCGGCGGCCTGCGCGGGATCGGCCGTGTCATCGCGGAGGCGCTCGCCGCCGAGGGCTTCGACCTCACGGTGACGGACGTGCGCGAGAAAGGCGTTGCCGAGGTGCGCGCGGCGGTAGAAGCCTGCGGTGCCGGTTTCGCGTTCCATCAAGCCGACATCTCCGATCTGGCTGACCATCCGAAGCTGGTCGAGGCCGCTCTCGGCGCCTTCGGCCGCATCGACTGCCTCGTCAACAACGCCGGCATCGCATCGCCGGCGCGGGGGGACCTGCTCGATCTGAAGCCGGAAAACTTCGATCGGGTGATGGCGGTCAATCTGCGTGGCACGGTCTTTCTCACCCAGGCCGTCGTCAAGGCGATGCTGAAGAGGTCTGCCGGGCACCCGCGAAGCATCGTCAACATCACCTCCGTCAGTGCCGAAATGGCCTCGCCGGAGCGCGCCGACTACTGCATGTCGAAGGCGGGGCTTGCCATGTGGACCAGGAACCTGGCGCTGCGCCTCGCGGATGAGAACATCGCTGTGTTCGAGGTGCGCCCGGGGATCATCCGCACCGAGATGACCGCCGGCGTTGCCGAGAAATACGACCGGCTGATCGCCGAGGGCCTCGTGCCGGCGCGGCGCTGGGGAGAGCCGGAGGATGTGGGCCGGGCGGTGGCGGGGCTGGCGACCGGCCGTTTTGGCTTTGCAACCGGCACAGTCGTCAATCTGGACGGGGCGCTCAGCGTGCCGCGGCTTTAGAGCGAGCGAGGAAGGAATGACGGATTTCATCATCGTTGGCGCCGGCTCCGCGGGTTGCGTGCTCGCCAACAGACTGAGCGAGGATCCGGCGAACTCCGTGCTCCTGATTGAGGCGGGCGGGAGCGATTGGCATCCGCTGATCCACATGCCGGCCGGCTTTGCAAAGATGACCAAGGGCATCGCCAGTTGGGGCTGGTCCACCGTGCCGCAGAAGCATCTGGGGGCGCGCGTGCTGCGCTACACGCAGGCCAAGGTGATCGGCGGCGGCTCCTCCATCAACGCGCAGATCTACACCCGCGGCAACTCGCGCGACTACGATGCCTGGGCAAGCGAGGATGGTTGCGCCGGCTGGAGCTATCGCGAGGTGCTGCCCTATTTCAAGCGGGCCGAGGCCAACGAACGCTTCGCCAACGACTATCACGGCGAGGATGGCCCTCTGGGTGTCTCCAACCCGATAGCGCCCCTTCCCATCTGCGAGGCCTACTTCCGCGCCGCGCAGGAACTCGGCATCCCCTTCAATCCGGATTTCAACGGCGCACGCCAGGAAGGCGTCGGCTACTACCAGCTTACCCAGCGCGACGCCCGCCGCTCCTCCGCCGCCGTCGCCTATCTGAAGCCCGTCCGCAACCGGCCGAACCTGGCGGTGAAAACCGCTGCGATGGTGACGCGTGTCGTCATCGAAAACGGCCGCGCGACAGGCGTCGAACTGGTCGAGAGGCCGGGCGCGGCACCCATCGTCCTGAGGGCCGAGCGCGAGGTGATCGTCTCGGCCGGGGCAATCGGCTCGCCGAAGCTCTTGATGCAAACCGGCATCGGCCCGGCCGACAACCTGAAGTCCGTCGGCGTCGCGTCCGTGCACGACTTGCCGGGCGTCGGTGCCAACCTGCAGGACCATCTCGACCTGTTCGTTATCGCCGAGTGCACCGGAGACCATACCTACGACAACTACGCCAGGCTGCACCGGACCATGTGGGCGGGTCTGCAATACATCCTTCTCAAGAAGGGCCCCGCCGCCTCCAGCCTCTTCGAGACCGGCGGTTTCTGGTACGCCGACCCGACCGCCGCCCACCCCGATATCCAGTTCCATCTGGGCCTGGGCTCCGGCATTGAGGCAGGTGTGGAGAAGCTGAAAAACCCCGGCGTCACACTCAACTCCGCCTTCCTGCGCCCCCGCTCGCGCGGCACGGTGCGCCTGAAGAGCGCCGATCCCGCCGACACACCGCTGATCGATCCAAACTATTGGAGCGATCCCTACGACCGCGAGATGGCCTTCCGCGGATTGCGGCTTGCGCGGGACATCATGCGGCAGAAGGCGCTGGAGCGCTTCGTTGCCCGCGAGGTGCTGCCTGGCCCCGGCGCCGACAGCGACGAGGCACTCTTCGACTACGCCTGCCGCACGGCCAAGACCGACCACCATCCCGTCGGCACCTGTCGAATGGGCACCGGCGAAACCGCCGTGGTGACGCCTGAGCTGAAAGTGCGTGGTATAGAAGGCCTGCGCGTGTGCGATGCCTCAGTCATGCCGCGCATCCCCTCCTCCAACACCAACGCCTCGGCCATCATGGTGGGCGAGAAGGGGGCAGACCTTGTCCTCGGCCGCGAGCCGGCGCCGCCGGTGGTCTTCAAGGACAATCTGGAGCGGGTGTAGCGTCCACGCAGAGCGCTACCGCACAGCCTCAGCCGGCCTGAGCACGGTGATCAGCGCCCCATAGGGGATGAGCATGGCCAACCCAACCAGGAGCTTCACCACGAGATCACCCAGCGCCAGCGATACCCACAGCGGAACCTCGATGCCCATCCCGAAGAGCGGGACGGGGAAGGCAAGTGAGCCGTCTTCCAGGCCCAGTCCGGTGTCGAGGAAGGAGAAGGCGGCGGCGAAGGCGAGCGAGAAGAACAGCGCGGTGTCGAGTGCTGAGCCGATGATGGTCGAGATCAGCGGTGCCTGCCACCAGGCAGTTTTGCGCAGCCGGTCGAAGATCGCGACGTCCAGAAGCTGTGCGACGAGGAAGGCCGAGCCCGAGGCGAGCGCGATGCGCGGGCTTGCCAGAAGCACCGACAGCACCATCGCCAGCACGAACCCCACCATAACCACCCGGCGCGCGGCCTCAGGCCCGAAGCGGCGGTTGGTCAGGTCGTTGATGAGGAAGGCGATCGGATAGGTGAACGCGCCCCAGGTGAGAATTTCGCCCAGGCCGAGATAGGAAAAGGGAAACTGAACGAGGAAGTTTGAGGCGGCGACGACGATCGCCATGGCGGCCACAAAGGGCCAAACTGCTAGGATGCGGGTCATTTTTTAACCTGGGTGATGGAACCAGTGGGCGGGAATCTCCCGCCCCGGATCGGATGCTCAGGCTTCCGCCTGCTCGGACAGCTTCTTGGCGACCTGCTTCTTCAAGAGGCGCGCGCGCTGAGAAAGCTCGTTCGACTTCGCCTTCATGAGGAAGGCGTCGAGCCCGCCTCGATGCTCGACCGTGCGCAGCGCATTGGCCGAGACGCGCAGCCGATAGTTCTGGCCGAGGGTCTCCGACATCAGCGTGACATCGCACAGGTTCGGCAGGAAGCGGCGGCGGGTCCGGTTATTGGCATGGCTCACATTGTTGCCGCTCATCACGGCCTTACCGGTCAGTTCACAAGCGCGGGACATTTTTCTACCTTTATCTTTCGGGCCATAACCCCATGCCGCACCCAGATAGGACGGCGCGCGGAAAGTTTCAGGCGGCCTCGTGGAAAGTCGTCGTCCCCATAAAGACATTTGCCTTGCCGGTCAAGCTCGGGGGTGTAGGCGATCGTGTGGTAGCGTCACATATACCGAACAGAGAGGCATGGACAACGCACCCTGATTCCCAACACACCTCATGGTGAGCTTGTCGAACCAAATGCCAGACGCGTCGGCGGCTGGGGTGTGCGGATGAGCGCCGCTGGGCAAGCTCAGCGGCGCTCTGTGGCAATTACCTCTATTCGGTATAGACAGTTACACTTCCGTCCGCATTTGCGCTCGCAGCAACGACGGAAGCTACACCCACGCCTTTGCTCTGAAGGGCGGCCAAAAGCGCTGCGTTCGCCTCAATCGACTTGCGGAGCTCGGCTGCAGCCTGAGCATGATCGTTGATGACATTCTCTAAAGCGACCTTGTTCTTACCTTCGGCAATGGCATTGATGCTGACAACGTTGACGGGTGCGTCGGTTACAGCGGCTATTTCGGCAACTGCGTCGTGTGAAGAACGAATTGACGCCACTGCGTGCTCGAAATCCGCGTCCGCATTGCCCGCGGCGCCAGCCGTCGCCGCAACGCCGCTACTGTCCATGCCGCCTGACGCATTTCCCGACACCTCAGCACCCGCGCCTACGCCTACGCCAACCTCGCCATGTTCTGCACCGACGCTGACGCCGCCCGTCAGGTCTCCCGACACTCCCTGCGCGAGGACAGGCGTCGTAAGGACAGAAGCCGCCAGGATGGTAGCTGGAAGAATACGCTTCATCATTGTTTCCTTTTTAAGAGTTGCGTCCCTTCGAGGCAGCCAGGTAGCCGTCGATAGCGGCAGCCTAGCGGGGCGATCTATCTGGGAGTCGTTCGGCTACTACGTGGCGGGGCGAGTCACGTTTTTTGAGCTACATGTCTTCCGGTGTGATGAGGGGCATCTTTTAGATTGGTGGCCCTTTAACATCTTGCAGTGAGGGGCGTATTCTTCCGCGAGAAAGTTTGGATGCTGGGTGGGGGACCAATGGGTCGGTGGGAAATCTGGTCTAAGTTTACCTCCCGATGATGAAGCTTGCAGAAGCTGGCGCCCGATCACCACCACTCCCCTCCACATATCTGCCCCATTTGCCGCTTTTGGCTAAGGGCGAAGGGGCTTGGCGGGGAAGGCCGCCTATGCGGAGATGAAGAAATGGCCAGGCTTCGCGGACGCGCACTCGTTGCCGCCATCATGCTTGCAAGCGTCACCAGTCCGCTTCCGGCAGCGCAGGAATCCTTCCGTGTTCGATACGACGCCTCGCTCTACGGGTTGCCGATCGGCCGCGCCGTGCTGGAGAGCCGCTTCGAAGGCCGGGGCTTTGCTATCGCCGGCAGTTTTGCCAGTGCCGGCATCGCCCGCATCTTCGACCGCACGGATGGCACGGTCAGCGTGAACGGATGGATGGGCGAAAGCGCCAGCCAGCCGAAGGAGTACAGGCTCGACTACGAGAGCGGTAAGAAAAAGAAGAAGACGGCGATCCGCTTCGCCAACGGCAGAGTGACGGAGACGGAGAACCGGCCCGAGCCGAAGAAGCGCGGTAAGGACTGGGTGCCGGTGGCGCGCGAGCACCTCGCCGACGTCGCCGACCCGCTGTCAGCGCTTCTCCTGCCGGTGGCGAGCGCAGCCGAGGTGTGCCGGCGCACAGTCAAGGTCTATGACGGCGAGACGCGCGCCGACCTCGTCTTGCAGCCGGCAACGAAGGGCGAGGCCTTCTCGCGCGCCGCCGTCACCTGCCGGGCGCGCTTCGTGCCCGTCGCCGGCTACCGCAAAGACCACTCCTCCATCAAATATCTGCGCGACAGGTCACGTATTCTCGTCGGCTTTCAGCCGGTCGAAGGCCGCGACCTTTACTCTCCGATCGAGGCGACCATTGCCACGAAGGTCGGAACCGTGCACATCAGGGCGCGTCCCATGTAAGGCGGTTGCAAAGGAGGGGAAATGGCGCGCGCCACGTTAATCGGCTTTTCGGCTGTTGCCATGTGGGCGCTGCTGGCGCTCTTCACCGCCGCCTCGGGCCAGGTGCCGCCCTTCCAGCTTTCGGCGCTGGCCTTCACCGTCGGCACGGCGATCGGCATTATCGCGCAGTTTCTGTCACCCGCCTTCCGCCGGCGCGAGTCCGTTCCGCCAATCGTCTGGCTGATCGGCATTGGCGGTCTGTTCGGCTATCATTTCCTCTACTTCACC
Organism: Chelativorans salis; assembly: GCF_025336525.1. Classification (GTDB taxonomy): domain Bacteria; phylum Pseudomonadota; class Alphaproteobacteria; order Rhizobiales; family Rhizobiaceae; genus Chelativorans; species Chelativorans salis. Next base: position 120,625 of record NZ_JAOCZP010000007.1, on the reverse strand, counting down.
GCGCTACGCAACGCGCCGGCTGTGGAAGCGAGCCTGATTGCCTATCTGTGGCCGCTGCTCATCGTGCTGGGCTCGGCCCTGATGCCGGGGGAGCGGCTCGGCTGGCACCATGTGGCCGGCGCGCTTCTCGGCCTTCTCGGCACCTTCCTCATCATCACCAAGGGCGGCGGCCTCACCCTCGACAGCCGCTATGCGCTCGGCTATGCGGCAGCCGGCGGCTGCGCGCTCTTCTGGTCCGGCTATTCGCTCCTGTCCCAGCGTTTCCAGGCCGTGCCCACCGGCATCGTCACCTGGTTCTGTGCCGCCACGGCCATCCTCTCAGCGCTTTGCCACCTGGCTCTGGAGGAGACAGTGTGGCCGGCGGGCACAGGCGAATGGCTCGCCGTTCTGGGTCTTGGCCTGCTTCCCGTGGGTGCGGCGTTCTACGCCTGGGACTATGGCGTCAAGCACGGCAATATCCAGGTGCTGGGGGCTTCCAGCTATGCCGCACCGCTCCTCTCCACGCTCATCCTCATCGCCGCCGGCACGGCGGAGCCGACCGCCAACATCCTCGCTGCCTGTCTGCTGATCACCGGCGGGGCGGCATTGGCGGCCAAGAACATGCTCCTGCGGCGTAAGCCCATCATTCCCGGTGACGCGGCGGCCTAAAGCGGACGGCTCTACTGCGGCGGATACCAGTAGCGCGCCTCAGGCGCCCCGCGTTCGATGCGCACGAAATTGTTGGCGAAGACGCGGTAGGGCGGGCTCCATTCGCCGTCGGGCCATTTGACACGGATTTCGGCGCGCTCGGCGGTGCCGACGCCCGCATGGACGAAGCCTGCATGGCCGGATGCATGGCCGCCGCCCACCTGCACCGAGCGGTTTGCCGTGCGTGTGCCGTATTTGACGGCGATCAGCGCGCCGACGGCATTTGCATTCGGCCCCTTCTGGGCAAGCTCGACAGCAACGAAGTTACCCATGGGGATGGGCCCGGCTTCAGCCTTGGCGCCAAGATTGCGGAACAACGATACGTTTTCTTCCCGGTTGACGACCAGTAGGTCGAGCATCCCGTCCATGTTGAAATCGTCTACGATGGCGCCGCGTCCCTTGGTCGGCAGAGCAACGCCCGCCTCGGATCCCGCTTCGGCGAAGCCGCCATCCCATTGGCCGAGCAGCAGATTGTCGGGATCGAAGGCGGCGAAATCAGGCATCTGCTCGACATTGCCCTTGGCGATGAAGAGGTCGAGCAAGCCATCATTGTTGAAGTCGGCGAACTCGGCATGCCAGCCGGTGGAAGGCTTCAGGTCCTTACCGACATAAGGCCGGTGCGCCGTCGCGCCGCGCTCATAGGCGATGTCGGTGTAGATGGGGCGGTCTTCCTCGGCTTCCTCGTCTAGCATCTGCAGCTTGGTGTCGCCCATGGAGGTGAGCGCGTATTCGGGATAGCCGTCGCTGTTGAGATCACCTTCGGCGATGCCCATGCCCCAGATAGTGAGGTGGCGCCAACCCTCGGAGCGGCTGAAGAGGCGCGGCGCGCGGCCGACTTCGATGTGCCAGAGCTGCTCTTCACCGCCGCGGTAGTAGTGCCGGTCGTTGGTGATCCTGAGGTCGGGCGTGCCAGAGCGGTTCCAGTCGGTAAAGAGCATGGAAAGGGCGCAGTAGCCGGGGTTAAGCGGGCGCCTTTCGGCATAGAGCGGGGTGCCCTCGCCCAGCTCCGGGCGGTAGAGAGCATTGTCGTGGCACGTGCCCCAGGGCGAGCCGGGGGCGGAGCGGTCGACATAGTTGCCGAAGGCGAGCGTCGGGAAGGCGCTGCCTTCCTCCCAGCTCGCGGAGAAGGCGGTGGTCCAGGCATTGCCGCCGTCGAAGGCGAAAAGCTCGTTCGCCTCCTCGAAGGCGCATTCCGGCCCGCCTTTCAAGAGCACGTTCTCGCCCAGCCTGAGGAGCGCCAGATCGAGGTAGCCGTCATTGTCGATGTCGAGCGGATAGGCGCCCAGCACCTTCTCCAGCGTGCGCTGCTTCAGCCCCGTGTCGCGCTGCTCAAAGCGGAGCGCACCGCCGGCCGTGCTTTTGTTGACGTAGAGTTTTGCGGGACCCTTGCCGCCAGCGATGAGGAGATCGGGCAGCCGGTCGCCGTTGCAATCGAAAGAGGCGGCGCCGCCGCCAACGAAATATTCCCATGGGCCGCGATAGGCGTGCTCGATGCCGGCGGTGCGGGCTTCCTCATGCATGACCGGGATGCCGTTGAGGGGGCCGGCGGCGGCGGGGGCGATGAGAAGCGGGAGGCAGAACAATGCAGTTGGCACACGCCACCACCACCCCCCTCTGCCTGTCGGCACCTCCCCCTCAAGGGGGAAGGAACGCTGGCCGTTTGCCCCTGCGCTTCTTCTGCAACGCCGGCGATTGGCGAAAACCGTCGCAAGACCCTTCCTCCCCCCTTGAGGGGGAGGTGCCGGCACGCGGAGGGGGGTGGTGGCGACGGGCGCCGTCATTTCCATTTGGCTGTGTCCATTCTACGGCTCGATCACCAGCGTGCGCAGGAAGGCGATCAGGGCGCTGCGGTCGTCCTCCGCCGCCTCCATGTAGCGGTCGCGGGAGGGGCGTCCCTCGCCGCCATGGGCGCGCATCACCTCATCGAGCGTCGGCAGGTCGTTACGGTGGCCGTAGGGAGCGGTCGAGCCGGCACCCCATAGCTCGGCGGTCATGAAGACGTTACGCTCCACGAAGCGCTGGGCGAGCAGCTCATTGCCGAGGGCTGCCACCTCCTGGTCGGCGATCGTGTGGCGCTTCAGGTCGCCGAAGAGCGGCACCAGCACCTCACCGTTTTCGTTGCGCGGCAGGTTGCGCGACCAGTCGAGAAGGGCAAGATCGTAGAAGGCCGGCTCGGCAAGCTCGCCCTCGCGCAGCGTACCGGCCATATCGAGCGGACCGGGGTCGGCGAAGGACAGCGATCGGAGCGGCAGGGAGCGGCGGTGGCACTCATTGCAGCCGAGTGTGTCGAAGACGGCGCTGCCGCGCCGGGCGGCGGCCTGCCATCCGGCGCCCTCGGGCGTGCGCTCGACCGGTGGCTTCAGCCCGGCCTGCCAGGCGACAAGGGCTGAGACGTCGCCTTCGCTCATCTCGTCTTCCACGCCGTCGCCGTCATGATCGCGCTCGCCGGTCCAGCGCAGGCCGAAGCGCTCCGTCGCCTGCATGCCGTGGTGGTGGTTGAGGGCGTTGACGGTAAACTGGCGCAGCGAGGTCATCACGCCTTTCTGGCTGAAGGGGCGGATGACGAGGTCGTGGTCGACGCCGGCGACGGCGGAAAGGTCCAGCATTCCGTCTGGTTCGGCGGTGATCGTGCCGAAGTCGACGCCTTTGCTCTCAAGCTTGGCCGTAACGGCACTGCCTACGCGGCGCGCCTCGGCTAGCGCCTCGCGGCGGATGCGCTGTAGATCCGCCGTCATCTCGCGGGCCAATAGCTCGATCAAGCCGGCGCCGAAGAGATGGTTGCTGCCCCGCTCGTTGGAGAATTGCGGGTCCAGGCTGTCGAAATCCGCACTTTCGAAGCCTTCCGAGACGAAGACGTTGGTGACGAAGTCGCCGGCACCGCCGGTAGCCGGCAGGTTATGGCAGCCGGCGCAGGCGTTGGCGTCGAGGCCAGCGGAGCGGAAGAAGGCGTTTTCCGGCGGGCGCTTGCGCTTGGTCGGAACGATGGCCTGGGTGGCAAACGGCCTGCCGACGCCGTCGGCGGGGGTGAAGTGGCCGACGAAGAGTTCTTCGCCGCGCTTGCGCAGAGCTTTGAGCGCCGCCTTATCCAGTGTCCCGGACAGAGCATCCTGGTCCACGTGGCGCGATATTACCCCTTCGTGCCACGGCTCGGCGGCCAGAGTGGAGCCGACGGCCAGTGCTGCCGCGGTAAGGGCGAGGAGTGCCCGTTTCATGCCACCACCCTCCCGCTTTCCGGCCTCCTGCCGCCCGCGCCATGACGCAGGCCGGGCCCGAAAACCTCCCAGTCGAGGCTCGTCAGCGCCGTCATGGCGCTTCCATGCTGGATGAAGGGCACTTCGTGGGGCCAGGTCTCGAAGGAGACGGCTTCGGCGTGCTGGCCGCCGGCGGTCTGAGCGAGAGCGGCGCGGATTTCAGGCTCCAGGATATCGAAGGCCGCCGTGCCCTGGCCGACGATGGCGACCGGCGCAGGGTCGATTAGTGCAAAGAGGTTGCCGATGCCGAAGCCGATCGCCTCGGCCGCCTCGCTGAAGGCCTGGCGCGTCAGGCCGTCCTCGCGCCGCGCCAGCGCGGCCAGCGCATCCATCTCGCCGGCCTTGATATCGGCGATCGGCTTTTCCATGGCGCTCTTGCCATGTGCCTTGCGCCAGATGGCGTAGTTGCCCGCATAGGCCTCGATGCAGCCCCGGCGCCCGCAACGGCACAGCGCACCGTCCGGCTTGTGGATCATATGGCCGAACTCGCCGGCGGATGAATGGGTGCCGGTGAACAATTGCCCGTTCAGCATCAGCCCCATGCCGATGCCTTGCGACAGAAGGATGGCAACGAAATTGTCGCGGTAGCGCTCAGGATTGCGCCAGCGCAGCGCGGCAGCGATCATGTTGCAGTCATTCTGCACCGTCACCGGGACGCCGAACGCCGCCTCCAGTTCAGGGCCGAAGCCGATGTCGCTGTGGGGCGTGATCGGCGACCACAGCATCTGGCGGCCAGCGGCATCGGTGATGCCTTGCACGGCGAAGGCGATGCGCAGGAAGTCTTCGTGGCCGCAGGCGATTTCGCGCACGGCGGAGACCGCCGCATCGACAAGCGCCTGCCGGCCGAGCGTCAGCGTCGAAAGGCGGTGGGTTCTGGTATCGATCACCCGGCCGCAATAGTCGACCAGCACCGCCGACAGGCTGTTGAAGGACAGATGCAGACACGCGACGGTGGCGGCCTTCGGGTCGAGCCCCAGCGCCACTTGCGGACGCCCGCGCCGGGCAGGTGCGGTCTCGCCCTGCCCGATCTCGCGCATGATGCCTTCCTCGATGAGATCGGAAGCGATGGCCGAGATGGTGGAATGGCTGAGCCCCGTCAGACGGGCGATCTCCGTGCGCGACGGCTGGCCGGCCCGCCGCACGGCGGCGATCACCAGCGCACGGTTGCGCTTGCGCATCTCATCGTGGCGGATTCCGGTCGTCAATCCGCGTCCTCCCTTGGCCGCACCGGCATTTTCCTCCCACGCCGGCAGACTAAAATGCCATATTGACACGGGTGAAAACGTGAGTCATTCTTTTTTTCGAGGCTCGAAAAAATGGGCCTTCGCTTCAGGCAATAGAATTGTCATGCCCGCTATCCGGGGCATCTGGGAGGAAATCATGAAGAATATGACGACCGCTGTCCTGGCGGGCCTCGCACTTTCGTTGTCGCTGTCGACGGCCGCGCTGGCCGAAGGCAAGGTCATAGGCGTTTCCTGGTCCAACTTCCAGGAAGAACGCTGGAAGACGGACGAGGCCGCCATGAAGGCGCAAATCGAGGCCGATGGCAACAGCTACATCTCGGCCGATGCGCAGTCCTCAGCCTCGAAGCAGCTCACGGACGTGGAATCTCTGATTGCCCAGGGCGCCGACGCGCTCATCATCCTGGCGCAGGACGCTTCCGCCATCGGTCCGGCGGTGCAGAGCGCCGTGAACGAAGGTATTCCGGTGGTCGGATATGACCGCCTCATCGAGGATCCGAATGCCTTCTATCTGACCTTCGACAACAAGGAAGTGGGCCGCATGCAGGCCCGCGCGGTCTACGAGGTACAGCCGACGGGCAACTACGCCTTCATCAAGGGCTCCTCTGCGGACCCGAATGCGGACTTCCTGTTCGAGGGACAGATGGAAGTCCTGGGACCGCACATCGAGTCGGGCGACATCGAGAACGTCGGCGAGGCCTACACGGATGGTTGGCTGCCTGCCAACGCGCAGCGCAACATGGAGCAGATCCTGACCGCCAACAACAACGAGGTCGACGCCGTAGTGGCCTCCAATGACGGGACGGCGGGCGGCGTGATCGCCGCGCTGGAGGCCCAGGGTCTCGCCGGGTCGGTACCCGTTTCCGGCCAGGACGGCGACCATGCCGCGCTCAACCGCATTGCCCTCGGCACGCAGACGGTTTCGGTCTGGAAGGACGCGCGCGAGCTCGGCAAGGCGGCCGCCGAGATCGCCAACTCCCTCGCCGAAGGCACAGCCATGGAAGACGTCGAAGGCGCGATGAAGTGGTCCGACGGCCCAAACGGTGTCGAGATGAACGCCGTGTTCCTTGCCCCGGTGCCGATCACCCAGGACAATCTTGACGTGGTCATCGATGCCGGCTGGGTGTCCAAGGACGTGGCGTGCCAGGGCGTGCAGCCCGGCACGGTCGACGTCTGCGGCTAAAAACCGGTATAATCAGGAAAGACGCCGCGGTCGCGATCTGACCGCGGCGTTCTTGCAACGGGCACCGGGCGAACCCGGGGTGGCGCGGCAGGGAGATACGAGATGACGGACGTGAAGTCCGAAGCGGCTTCTCAAGGTGCTGGAGCCGCCGCCGAGAGTGCGCCGGCGCGGTTTCTCAAGGCAACCGAACTCGATACGCGCATGCTAGGCATGCTGGGCGCGCTTGCCGTCATCTGGATCGGGTTCCACCTTCTTTCCGGCGGGCTTTTCCTGACCCCGCGCAACCTGTGGAACCTGTCGGTGCAGTCGGCCTCGGTGGCAATCATGTCCACGGGCATGGTGCTCGTCATCGTGACGCGCAATATCGACCTTTCGGTCGGCTCGTTGCTCGGCTTCGTCGGCATGGTCATGGGTGTCACACAGGCAGAGTTCCTGCCGGACCTCCTGGGCTTTGGCCATCCGGCAACCTGGATCATCGCGCTAGCCGCTGGTGCCCTGCTCGGTGCGCTGATCGGGGCGCTGCAAGGGTTCATCATCGCCTATATGGGCGTGCCCGCCTTCATCGTGACGCTGGGCGGGCTTCTGGTCTGGCGCGGGGCGGCCTGGTGGGTCACGAGCGGGCGCACGGTGGCGCCGATGGACGCGACCTTCCGCCTGATGGGCGGCGGTCCCGATGGCGCCATCGGCGCATTCTGGAGCTGGGTCGTCGGCATCGTCGCCTGTGTTGCCCTTGTGCTCATGCTGGTGCACGGCCGCCGGCAGAGGCGCAAGTTCAACTTCCCGCTGCGCCCGCTTTGGGCGGAGGGCTTCCTGGCGACCGTCGGCTGTGCGCTGATCCTCGGCGCCATCGCCGTCGCCAATTCCTACCCCTGGCCGTCCGGAATCGTACGGCGTTACTTCCAGGCTCAAGGCCTGCCCGTTCCGGAGGATGCCTTCATCGCCCATGGGATAGCCATTCCCGTGCTGATCGCCATCGGCGTCGGCGTGATCATGACTTTCCTGGCCAACCGCACCCGCTTCGGCCGCTACGTGTTCGCCATCGGCGGCAATCCGGAGGCGGCGGAGCTTGCCGGCATCAACACGCGCTGGGTGGTGATGAAGATATTCATCCTCATGGGCGTGCTCGCGACGATCGCCGCGGCAATTTCCACGGCGCGGCTCAACGCGGCGACCAACGCGCTCGGCACGCTGGACGAGCTTTTGGTGATCGCTGCGGCCGTTATCGGCGGCACGTCGCTCGGAGGCGGCGTCGGCACCATCGCCGGCGCCATGATCGGTGCCGTGCTCATGCAGTCACTCGCCTCGGGCATGATCCTGCTCGGTGTGGACACGCCGCTGCAGAATATCGTCGTCGGCGCCGTGCTGGTGATCGCCGTCTGGCTCGACACGGTCTACCGCAAGCGCGTGAAGAAATAGGGAGGGAGCGATGGCCGAGAACACGCCGCTCGTCGAGATGAAGAACATCTCCATCGCCTTTGGCGGCATCCATGCGGTGGAGGACGTGTCCATCGACCTTCATGCCGGCGAGGTGGTGGCGCTTGTCGGGCACAACGGCGCCGGCAAGTCGACGCTGATCAAGATCCTCTCGGGCGCCTACACGCGCGATGCCGGCACCATCCTGGTCAACGGCAAGGAGGCGCAGATCAGCAATCCGCGCGATGCCAAGAAATACGGCATCGAAACCATCTATCAGACGCTGGCGCTGGCCGACAATGTAGACGCGGCCGCCAATCTCTTCCTCGGGCGCGAGCTCATGACCACTTGGGGCACGCTTGACGACGTGGCGATGGAATCGGAAACGCGCAAGGTCATGGGCCGGCTCAACCCGCGCTTCCAGCGCTTCAAGGAGCCGGTGAGCCGGCTTTCGGGCGGACAACGGCAATCAGTGGCAATCGCCCGTGCCATCTATTTCGACGCGCGCATCCTCATCATGGACGAGCCGACGGCGGCGCTGGGGCCGCAGGAGACGGCGCAGGTCTCCGACCTGGTGCGCCAGCTCAAGCAGGAAGGCATCGGGATCTTCCTCATCAGCCACGATATCCACGACGTCTTCGACCTCGCGGACCGGGTGGTGGTGATGAAGAACGGACAAGTGGTCGGCACGGCCCGCCCCGGCGAAGTGACCGAGGACGACGTGCTCGGCATGATCATCCTCGGCAAATGTCCACCGGGTGCCGTGCCGGGACCCGGCGCGCTGCAAATGGCCGCCTGAGGCGGCCGGGCGCCCGCCAAGTCAGGCGGCCGCCGCCTTTGCCTGTTGATCGAAAAACAGTGCCTGGCTTATGAGCGCCTTCACCATATCGGGATTGAAGGGCTTGGTGACGAGGAAGGCCGGCTCCGGCCGCTCACCGGTCAGAAGCCGCTCGGGAAACGCAGTGATGAAGATGATGGGGACCGGGTGGGTCTCCAGGATTTCGTTGACCGCGTCTATGCCGGAGCTGCCGTCGGCGAGGTGAATGTCGGCCAGCACCATGCCTGGCCTCTTCTCCCGGAACAGCTCGACCGCTTCTTGGTGGGTACGCGCCGTGCCAATGGCACGATGGCCGAGGCTTTCAACCAGCTCCTCGATATCCATGGCAATCAGCGGCTCGTCCTCGATAATCAAGATATCGGTCGCCACCTGACGCGAAATCTCATCGCTAGCCTCTCTCAGAAGCGTGTTCAGGCGTTCTTCCTCCACATCCAGGATTTCCGCAGCCTCCTCGGTGTCAAACCCCTCGACCGCAACCAGTAGAAAGGCCTGCCGGGGCCGCGGCGAGAGAGCAGATAAATTTGCGATAGCGTGCTGTTCCCACGCGGTCGTGGGCTGCGCCTCTGGCATGTGGATCTTCAGGGTTCCGAAAAGCTTGGCAAAAAGCTTGAACAGCGCAATGCGATCGCTCGAGGCTTCGGGAAAGATCGACGTGTCGGCAATCAGCGCCTCAAGGGTTGCCGCAACCAGCGCATCGCCGCTGGTTTGCGATCCGGAGACGGCGCGGGAGAACCTCCGCAGATAGGGTAAATGCGGGGCAATTTTCGCTGACAAGCTCATGCTGTTTTGGTCTCCCTCTGCGAATGGAAGCTGGATATTCGACAAATGACTGGTTTCAACGCCGGTGCTGACAAAAAGTTCCCGCCGCCGTGGAACAAATCCGCTCTCTTAACGTTCCCGTCCGAATTTGCGCAACAGCAGGCAAAATGCATGATGAGAAATACAGAACGGAACCGGGGTGCCAAACGGGCGTTGGAAAGGGCATGAAGTATCAAACTGAAAAGAAACGTGATTCCGGGGCACAGCGAGCCGCTTCCGACCCTCTGGGGCCTAACTCGGAAATAGGCCGGAAGCTCCGGCAGTATTACGACGATCTGATTTCGGAGGAGATTCCAGACCGTTTCAGCCAGTTGCTAAGCGAACTCGAGGGGGAGGAACAGACTCAATCAGCGACAAAAGAGGATTGAGCATGTCCGCGACACTGAGTTTCCGCAACGGCTTGTTGGCGGCGGTGCCAACGTTACGGGCTTTCGCGGTCTCGCTTGCTAAAAACGCCGATCGGGCAGATGACCTCGTCCAGGAAACACTGGTCAAGGCATGGGACAAGCAGGACAGCTTCCAGCCCGGCACGAACTTGAAGGCCTGGCTGTTCACCATCCTGCGCAACGAGTTCTACTCGCAAATGCGCAAGCGAAAGCGTGAGGTGGAGGACGCGGACGGGGCGATGACGGCGCAGCTTTCCGTACATCCAAGCCAGGAGGGCTCAACCGACCTGGCAGATTTCCGCAAGGCGCTGGAACTGCTTCCGGAAGACCAGCGCGAGGCGATTATCCTGGTCGGCGCTTCCGGCTTCTCCTACGAGGAAGCCGCGGAAATCTGCGGTTGCGCGGTGGGCACGATCAAAAGCCGCGTCAGCCGTGCGCGGTCGCGGCTTCAGGAAATTCTCGGGATCGAGGGGGAACGCGATTTCGCTCCCGGTTCGATTGCCATCCATACAACGAACGTCGCCTGAGCGGCGCGGGACCGACAGCTTCCATCGCTCTATGATATTGACCGGACGCACCCACTGTCCCGTCGAGGAAGAATTGCGGGCAATGAGAAGACGTGGTTCACGCTCGCTGGTCGTGGAACTGTTTCGAACGCATCGACGTTTACGGGCGGAGTGGCCGCGCAGCCAATCCTTACATGCCAGTTCGGTCGGCTGCGCGGCCATGTACAGAAAACTGCACATGGAGAGCTTATCATGATCCGCAACCTTTTGGCGACCACTGCGATCGCTACCCTGATTACTACTGGCGCGGTCGCTCAGACAACGCAACCCACCGATCCGGCCGCGACGGATCAGCAGCCGGTGGAAATGACAATTCGCGCAGAGGGCCATCTGGCTTCCAACATCATCGACGAGGCCGTCTATAGCAGCACCGGCGAGGACGCCCAGAATATCGGTTCCGTCCGCGATCTGGTGCTCGACCAGGAAGGTAAGATCGAAGCCATCGTCGTCGGCGTCGGCGGCTTTCTCGGCATCGGCCAGAAGGAAGTGGCGCTCCAATACGATCTTATTCAGTGGGAGGAGCAGCCGGACGGCGAGCGCAGGCTCGTAGTCGAGACAACGGAAGATGCGCTGAGGGCACAGCCGGAGTTCGACCGGGCGGCCTATCGACCGATGCCGGCTGATGCGGATGTCGCCGAAACCAAGCCCGCTACGAAGGAAGACCTGGCCGCGGCGCCGCCACCGGATGAGGGTGCCCAGGACACCGCCGGTACGGACGATACAGCCATGGCCCCGGCGGACGAGCAGACCGGTGACACCGCAGCAACAGCTCCGACTGACGAGCAGGCCGGCGAGACGACGGCTGCAACGCCGGCCGACGAGCAGGCTGGCGATGACCAGACCGCCACGGCTGAGGACCGCCAGGACCGTCCCGCCGAGGACACCGCCGCGATGACGGAGGAACGTCTGGCGGACGAGACTGACCCCACCCAGACCGGGGCCGTTGATCGCAGCCAGCTGCAGAACGCTCAGCCCGACCAGATCAGGGCCGAGAATCTCACCGGCACCACGGTGTACGGTGCCAATGAGGAGAATGTCGGCGAGATCGGCGACGTCGTCCTGACGCCGGAAGGCGAAGTGGACGCGATCATCGTCGATGTCGGCGGGTTCCTGGGCATCGGCCAGAAGGAGGTCGCTATCGGCATGGATAATCTGGCCTTCATGACAGACGAGAACGGCGACCTATATCTCTACACCGACTTCACCCAGCAGGAACTCGAAGCGCAGCCGGAGTACAATGAATCGACGTACGCCGAGCAGCGCGATGAGATGCGCTTGCTGAACCAGTAGGACGAAGGCCGCATCCGCGGCAACAAAGGGCCCCGCACCGCTCTCCGGTGCGGGGCCTTTATTATTTCTTGGCGTGAACGGTAGGAAGGTGGACACTGTCGCCGAGAGGAAGACAGTCCTTATCCGGACAGACGCTTTCAGCGCCGGGCCGCGCTGCTCCATATGGGTCACGCGGACCATCCAACCGAAGGAGCGGCATCATGCTCGACACTATCGAAGGCATTCATCACATCACCTCCATGGCGAAGGAAGCCGCCAGGACCGACAGCTTCGCTACCAAGGTGCTGGGGCTGCGCCGGGTCAAGAAGACGGTGAATTTCGATGCGCCGGACGTCTATCATCTGTACTACGCCAACGGCATCGGCCAGCCGGGCACGGTGCTGACATATTTTCCTTTCCCTAACATCGTTCACGGCACGCGTGGGGCGGGCGAGGTCGGCACCACGGTCTTTTCGGTTCCCGAAGGCAGCCTCGATTTCTGGGAGAAGCATCTCGGCGCAAATACGGTGAGCGGGCTGCGGCGTGCGTCACGCTTCGACGAAGAGCGTCTTTACTTCGACGGCGCGGATGGCGACGGCTTCGCGCTGGTGGAGGTGGCGCAGGACGCCCGCCAGCCTTGGGCCGGTGCCGGCGTTCCCGCCGAGCATGCCATCCGCGGTTTCCACTCCGCATCGCTGACGCTCAACGATAGCGCGGGGACCGGCGCACTTCTGGAGCTGATGGGCTTCAAGAATGTCGCGGAGGACGGCAACGTCCGTCGCATGGTGCGCACCGGCGGCAACGGCGCCGATGTCATCGACCTGGAGACGGACCGGAAGGTGGCGGCGGCGCGTCAAGGTGCCGGCTCGGTGCATCACATCGCCTTCGCCGTTGCCGACAGCACGGCGCAACTGGAGGTGCGCGAGGCGCTGGTGGCGGAAGGATTCGGCGTCACACCCGTAATCGACCGCGACTATTTCCTCTCCATCTACTTCCGGGCGCCGGGCGGCGTGCTGTTCGAGATCGCCACCAACGATCCGGGCTTTGCCCGCGACGAGGACATGGAGCATCTGGGCGAGGCGCTGAAGCTGCCCCGACAGCACGCGCATTTGAGACCCCACCTGGAAAGCCACCTGCCGCCGATCGGAGGGTAGAGCGATGTCAGCCGACGCCTACCAGCACTACAGCGCACCCGCCGGACCGGGCCGGCCGCTGCTCTTCGTTTTTCACGGCACGGGCGGCGATGAGCACCAGCTTCTATCGATGGCCGAAACGGTATTGCCGGGTGCCGGCATCGTCGCGCCGCGCGGCGACGTCAGCGAGCAGGGCGCGGCGCGCTTCTTCCGGCGTACGGGCGAAGGTGTCTATGATATGGACGACCTTGCGCGTGCGACGGAGAAGATGAGCGGCTTCGTCAACGCTCATGTAGCGGCGCAGAAGCCGAGCGCCGTCCTCGGCCTCGGCTATTCCAACGGCGCCAATATCCTTGCAACGGTCATCTTTGCCGATCCGGCGCTGTTCGAAGCGGCGGTGCTGATGCACCCGCTTATTCCCTTCCAGCCGCGCATCGGCGCTGGAACGTTCAAGGCGCGACTGCTGCTGACGGCTGGCCGCAACGACCCGATCTCCCCCTCGACGCTGACCGACAGGCTGATGGCATATCTGGGCGCCGCCGCCCCCGGGAGCGAGATCATGTGGCACGAGGGCGGGCACGAGGTACGGCCGGAGGAACTGACGGAGGCCAGGCGCTTTCTCGCCCCCTATGCGGAAAAGGCTGGGCCGGAGGCGGGCGAATGACGTTCGATCCATCGCATATTCATTTCCAGGATCTGGGCAGCAAGGGCCGCTATGTTTATGCCGCCGATGGGAAGGAGGCCGAAATGACCTTCACAAAGATCGGCACCAGCCAGATCATCATCGATCACACGGAGGTTCCGACGTCCTTCCGGGGTCAGGGCGTCGGCGAGGGGCTGGTGTTGCATGCGGTGGAGGCTGCACGCAGAGACAGCGTGAAGATCAGGCCGCTCTGCCCGTTTGCAGCTGCTCAGTTCCGCCGGCATCCCGAGTGGCAGGACGTTTTGGCGCGGTAAGCCGGCGGAGTGAGCGGAACCCTCAGGCGGCTTTTGCCAGGCGCGGGCTTTCCTCCGCCTCGACGAAAGCGTGATGCAGCGTCTTTACGGCTTGCTCCCGATCCTCGCTCACCACCATGAACTGCACGTCGACCCCGCGCCCTGTCTCCTGCGCGGAGATCGGCTCGATGCCGGCCTCGTAGAGCGCCGTCAGCCCCTTGAGCATGACGTTGAGACCCTTCAGATCGCGCCCGATGACCGACACCATCCCGGCGCGGCGGGTTGTGATGCGAGCCAAGGGATGGCGCTCCGTCAGGTCGCGCTCAATGCGGCGCACGGTCTTCAGCGGCGCCTCGATATGATGGACAATCGAATTTGCATTGGACACCTTGGACACGATGCGCGCCCTGTGCCGCGTCAGAACGTCGAGGATGGCCGCGTCATACCCCTTCACGCCGACCATATCCTGCTCGAACAACTCCAGCGTGGTGACGGGCAATCCGGTGACCATCTCAACGCCGGGCCTGTCCGCAGGCTCGGCGTCAATCAGCGTGCCGGGGTCGTGCGGCTCGAAGGCGTTGGCGACGCGTAAGGGGACGCCCGCCTGGCGCAGCTTCTTCGCCGCCTTCGGATGGATCGCCTCCATGCCCATGTTGGAGAGCTGATCGGCGACATCGTAATTAGTGCGGCCGATCTTGCGCACATTCTCCGCCCCCACAAGGCGCGGGTCCGCGCTTGAAAGGTGGAACTCCTTGTGGATGATCGCCTCGCGTGCGCCGGTAAGGGCTGCGATTGTGGCGAAAGTGACCTCGGAATAGCCGCGGTCGAACTCGCGCATCAGCCCCTCGCGGCACTGCGCGTAGCCGGTGACGATGGGCAGTTCGCGCGCGAGGTCCACCTCGGCGAAGGCCGTTTCGATGCGCTCGTCGAGGTCCGGCTGGGCTTCGTCGCGCCAGCCTGTCAGGTCGACGAGGCGCGCGTTGACCCCGTGGCGGCGCAAAAGTAGGGCCAGATTATTCGCCGAATGCGCTTCTCCCAATGCCGACAGCATCTCACGGATGGTCTGCATATGCTCGACGAGCTGGAAATGCCCGTAAGAGCACAGGCGCTGCAGATCGATCAGGCAGCCGCGCGCGCCTTCGATGCGTTCGCGCACGAAATCATCAGCGGTCTGCCGGTCGCCGGCATGATCGAACATCCCGGCGTTGATCTCGCGCATGGCGCGGCTGACCTCGCTCAGCGCGTCCATCCATCCATGTTCGTTGTCGGCATGGGCAAACTGCGCGTAGACGCCGGCCTTGCCCGACTTCTTGTGTTCGAGCAGCTTGTCCGTGATGCCGCCGAAGGCTGAGACCACGAAGACGCGGTTATAGAGCGCCTCGCCCTCGCGCGTGCCGATCAGGATCGTGTCGAGCAACTCGCGCGCCCGGCTCATTGATGTGCCGCCGATCTTCTCGACGGTATGGCTGCGGGCCGCGCTCGCAGGCACGCCGCGATCCACCGCGGCGCGTGCTTCTTCCGCTCGTTGTGTCATGATTTGAGCCGTCTCTCCTAAACCAGCTTGCCGGATGCAATCTCGATGGCCTTGGTCTCGCCGCGTTCGGCCAGGAAGTCGGGCCGCGGTTTCTTGGCGCCGAAGGGCTCCTCGAGCTGGTTGGAAATGGCGTTGAACACGAAAAAGGCGTTCGAACGGGCGAAAGGTGTGATGTTGCCGTTCGAGCCATGCATCGTGTTGCAGTCGAACAGCACCAGCGTCCCCGCCTTGCCGGTGGCTGCGTGGATGCCATGCTCGCTGCCAAGCTTCGTCAGGGCCTCATGCGAGGGCACGCCCACCTCCTGCTTCTTGAGCGACGCCTTGTGGTTGTCCTCGGGCGTTTCGCCGGCACAGGCGATGAAATGCTTGTGCGAGCCGGGCATCAGCATCAAGGGGCCGTTGAGCGCATCGTTGTCCGTCAGAAGCAGCGAGGCAGAGACGGCGCGCATGCGCGGCATGCCGTCCTCGGCGTGCCAGGTCTCGAAGTCGGAGTGCCAGTAGAACTCCTTGCCGGTGAAGCCCGGCTTATAGTTGAGCCTCGACTGGTGGACGTAGACGTCGTCGCCGAGCAGGAAGCTGGCGATGCCGGCGATGCGGCGGTCGCGCGCCAGCCGGTTGAAGAGCGGGCTCTGCTCCGGCAGCTTGAAGACCGTACGCACCTCGTCGGAGCCTGGCTCCGTGATGACACTGCCGTCCATCAGTTCGCGCTCACCACCGCGCAGGGCAGCCGATTCGGCCATCAGCGCTTTCACTTCCTCTTCCGAGAAGAGGTCCTTGAGCACCAGGAAGCCGTCACGGTCGAACTGGTCGGCCTGCTGTGCGGTCAGGGGAGCATCGGGACGCCATTGGCTCCAGACGGTCTTGTCCTGACGCGGCAGCCAGCGTTCTTCCGGCAGGCGACTCGGATATGGGTCCTGTCTTCGCTCGGCGGATTGGGTGATTGCAGACATCTTTTTCTCCTTCTTCTTTTGGTTTCTGCCGGCGTGGCTTTAAATCACGCCGACTCGGCCTCCAGTGCGTAGGAGCCATCGTCCTTGTGAACTTCGTTGCCCGTCACGGGCGGGTTGAAGACACATGCCATGATCATGGGCTTCTCCGCGTCGGCGCGGAGAATGTGCTTGTCGTTCTTGTCGAGGGCGTAAACCACGCCGGGTTTTATCCGGTGGACCTCACCCGTCGTGCAGTCCTCGATAGAGCCGGTGCCATCGACACAGTAGACGCTTTCGAGGTGGTTCTTGTAGTGCATTTCAAGCTCGGCGCCGGCATAGATGGTGGTGATGTGGAAGCTGAAGCCCATGCCGTCCGACTTCAGAAGCAGCCGCACGCTGTCCCAGCCCTTTGAGAAGACATGGCGCTCCGTGTTCTTGGCCTCGTTCAGGTCACGCACGATCATCGATGTTCACTCCGCTGCAATTTTTGTGGACTGGGCAATTTCGCTCACGGCCTCTTCAAGGATGTCAAGGCCGCGGGCAAAGGTCTTCTCGTCGATGGTCAGCGGCGCCAGGACCTTGACCACCTCGTCATGGGCGCCCGAGGTCTCGATGACGAGGCCATTCTCGAAGCAGCGGGTGCAGATCTCGCTTGCCAGCCGGCCGGAGCCGACATCAATACCGAGCATCATGCCCCTGCCCTTCAAGCGTGCAGAGGGCAGGCATTCGGCGATTTTCGCGAGCCGCGATTTCAGGTAGACGGCACGCTCCGTCACCGTCTCCTGAAAGCTGTTGTCCGCCCAGAACTTCTCCAGCGCCGCGCGCGCGGTGACGAAGGCATGGTTGTTGCCGCGGAAAGTGCCATTGTGCTCGGCCGGACCGAACACGTCGTAATCCGGCTTCACCAGCAGCGCGGCGAAGGGCAAACCAAAGCCCGACAACGACTTCGCCATGGTGATGATGTCCGGCTCCACGCCCATCTCCTCGAAAGAGAAGAAGGGGCCGGTGCGGCCGCAGCCAGCCTGGATGTCGTCGACGATGAAGAGCGCACCATGAGCGCGGGAGATTTCGGCGATACGGCGTACCCAATCACGCGAGGCGGCGTTCAGACCGCCCTCCCCCTGAACGGTTTCCAGGATGACCGCCGCCGGCGGCTCGATACCGCTGGACGGCTCGGCCAGCATGCGGTTGAGGAAATCGGCGGTGTCGATGTCCTCGCCCATCGCACCCTCGAAGGGCATGCGGGTCACACCGGTGAGCGGCAGGCCGGCGCCGCCGCGATGGTATCCGTTGCCGGTGGCGGCGAGCGCGCCGAGCGTGACGCCATGGAAGCCATTGGTGAAGGCGATGACGTTGGTGCGTCCCGTTACCTTGCGGGCGAGCTTCAGCGCCGCCTCGACGGCGTTGGCGCCCGTCGGGCCCATGAACATCATGCGATGGTCCATGCCGCGCGGCTTCAGGATGATGCTCTCGAAAGCTTCCAGGAAGGCCGCCTTGGCACTGGTGTGCATGTCGAGGCCGTGCGTTACGCCGTCGCCGGTGATGTAATCGACGAGGGCGCTCTTCATGTCGGGATCGCTGTGGCCGTAGTTGAGCGAGGAGCAGCCGGCCAGGAAGTCGATATAGTCGCGGCCGTCGCTGCCGGTGAGCGTGGCGCCCTGCGCCTTCTCGAACACAACGGGGAAGCTGCGGCAATAGCTGCGTGCGGCGGACTCGCGCCGTTCAAAGATAGCTTTATCGTCCGTTCGTACGGTCGTCATGATATTCCCTTCGGGTTGAATGTCTTAGGTGGCGTTGCATCGGGGCCGGCTCAGGCCGCGTTGCGCGCCTCCTCGGGCAGCGCGATCGTCACCATGTGTTCGGTGGCGTGCTCCCCGTCGAAATGGGCATCCCTGCGGAAATAAGGCTCGCTCTTCAGCTTCGTGCCCTGACTGCGGGCGAAGGAATTGAAGAGGGCCCAGCTTGCCGCATTGTCGGATGTGATGGTGGTCTTGAGGCCGCGCACCTCCGCGCAGGCCGTGCGTCCCAAGAGGGCGGTGAGCATCCGCTTGGCGATGCCCTGGCCCTGGGCGCTTTCGTCTACGGCGACCTGCCAGATGAAGAGGACAGACGGGTCATCCGGCAACAGGTAGCCGGAAACCCAGCCAACGATGGCGCCGTCGGCCTTCCGCTCGGCGACTATGCATGTATCGCTGAAATGGTCGCACTGGAGCAGATTGCAATAGAGGGAGTTTTCGTCGAGGGGATCGCAGGATCTGATGAGGCGCCAGACGGCCGTGCCATCCTCGGTGTGGGGCGTGCGAAAGGCGACCTGGCTGGATCGTTTTCGAACAAGTTCGATGTTTTCGGTGTGCATGGTCCTCTCTCCTGAAGCGGGGCCGGATATTACGATTGACGAAGGATATTTCAACCGGTGCAGCAGGAATTTCTGCCTTCCTTCCCAGCCAAAGCGCGCTTTCTCACTGATTCTGCGGGAAAATTCATTCGCTAATCAAAACATATTTTTTCTGCTATCAAAGGTCATCGCTCTCTCTGACGAAGCTGCCACATGGAAAACCGCACCCAGACCAGCCTCATTGCGCTCAGACGAATCCTGCGGGCGACGGAGCTCAATGCCCGAACCCTGGCGCGCGCGACGGGGCTGACGACGCCGCAGCTCATCGTGCTGGAGATCGTCGCTGCCGCTGGGCGCCTTACGCCGAAGGATATCGCCGCGAGAGCCGGTGTCGGCCAGGCGACGGCGACCGCGCTGGTCGACAAGCTGGAGGCGCGTGGGCTGGTGACGCGCACGCGCGGCGAGCAGGACCGGCGCGTCGTGTGGGTGGCGCCGACGGAGGCCGGCCTGGAGATGCTCAAGGCGGCGCCCGACCCGCTGCAGCGCACATTTTCCGAGCAGTTCGAGGCGCTGCCCGACTGGGAGCAGGCAATGGTCGTGGCGGCGCTGGAAAAGGTGGGTGCCATGCTGAATGCCGGCACGATAGATGCCTCCCCGCTTCTTGATGTCGGCGCGGTCGACCGCAAGTAGCGGTATTGGAGGACAAGGACGACGCAGGCCGGCATCTTTTGTTTGTGTCGCCTCGCCTTCGCCGCGTTTGGTGCTATCTTAGGGAAGCAGGGCGCGCCGCATCGGGCCGTGCGCCCGGCAGTCTGGACGCATAATGGCCGAGCACCACTTCATCGATCGCCCCATGTCCGGGCTCCTCGCCCGGCTGACACGGACACGCGCGGTCGTGCGCGGCGTGATCCTTGTTGAACGCCTGTGGCCGCTCGTCCTGCCGCTCGTGGTGGTGACGAGCCTGTTCCTGAGCCTTTCGTGGTTCGGCGCTTTCCGCTTCCTGCCGGATTGGGCGCGGCTCGGCCTGCTGGCGCTGTTGGCAATTGCCGCGCTTGCCTCGCTATGGCCGCTGAGGCTGTTTCGCATGCCCATGGCAAGCGAGATCGACCGGCGCATAGAGCGGGCGAACCTGCTCGAGCATGCGCCGGTCTCCGTGCAATCCGACCGGCTGGCCGGCCGCGGCGATGGGGATGCCTTTGCCTCCGCACTATGGCGCGAGCACCAGAAACGGATGGCCGAGCGGCTTTCGCGCCTGCATGGCGATCTGCCGCAAACGTCCGTTCCCGAGCGCGACCCGTGGGGATTGCGCGCTGCCGCGGCCCTGTTGTTCGTTACCGCACTTGCCTATTCGACCGGGCCCTATGGCGGACGCATCATCGATGCGTTCCAGCCTCCGGCACGAACGGACGTCGCGCCGGCGCGCATCGACGCCTGGGTCACCCCGCCGCCCTATACGGGGCGCGCACCTATCTTCCTGACGGCCGACGCTAACCGCGAGCGGCGGGACTTCGCCGTGCCGCAGAACAGTACCGTGGCCGTGCGCGTGAGCGGCGGCTCAGGCCAAGAGGCTCTGTCCTTCACTGACGCGGGCGGCGCGGAACGGGCAATCGAGCCAGAGGGCGAGGCGGATCAGGTAGGCGGGGCGCTGCGGTTTTCCGAAACGCTCACCGGTGCAGGCACCGTCAGCCTTTCGGATGGCGGGCGGGAGGTGGAGCACTGGCAATTCTCGGTGGTGCCCGACACGCCGCCCCAGATCCGCTTTACCGAGGAGCCCAAGCGCGCGGTCAACGGGGCGCTGGAACTGGCCTACGAGATCGAGGACGACTACGGCGCAGTGAGTGCCGAGGCACAGTTCACACTGTCTGAGCCGAAGCCGGATGCGCGGCCGCTTTACGGGGCGCCGGAAATGCCCCTCTCCGTACCGAGCCGCGGCAACCGCGAAGGGGCGGCAGGCAAGACTTCGCGGGACCTGAGGGAGCACCCGTGGGCAGGGCTACCCGTGGATCTCACGCTTTCGGCCACCGACGCGGCCGAGCAGACGGGCGAGAGCGAACCCAGGACCTTCGTCCTGCCGCAACGGCCCTTCACCAACCCGCTGGCCCAGGCGCTGATCGAGCAGCGGCGCATTCTTGCGCTCGACAAGAACCAGCAGGAACGCGTCCTGTCGCTCATGGATGCCGTGCTCCTGTGGCCGGAGGAGACGTTCGACGAGCCGTCACATTTCCTGCTGATTTCGGCCGCCCGCTCAAGCCTCGGAGCCGCCGATGGGGATGAGGCGCTGCGGGCGGTGGTGGACGACCTGTGGGAGATCGCGCTGATCATAGAGGACGGCGACCTCACCGCCGCCGAGCGGCGCCTGCGCCAGGCCCAGGAAGCACTGCGGCAGGCGCTCGAAGACGGGGCGAGCGACGAGGAGATCGAGCAACTGATGGACGAGCTGCGCACGGCGATGCAGGAGTACCTGCGCGAGTTCGCGGAACGCGCCATGCAGAACCAGGATTTCGCCGAGAGCCAGGACGGCGAGATGATGCAGCAGAGCGACCTGGAGCGCATGCTCGACCAGATCGAGGAGCTGGCCAAGTCGGGTGCGCGCGAGCAGGCGCAGGATCTTCTCTCTCAGCTCGAAAACATGATGAACAACCTGCAGGCTGGTCGGCAGCAGCAGGGCCAGGGCAGCGGGCAGCAGTCCGAGATGCGCCAGCAGATGGACCAGCTGGGCGAGATCATGCGCCGCCAGCAGGAATTGATGAACGAGACCTTCCGCCTCGACCAGCAGCAGCGCGGCCAGCAAGGTCAACAAGGCCAGCAGGGGCAGCAAGGTCAACAGGGTCAGCAAGGCCAGGGCCAAGGGGGCCAAGGCATGTCGCCGGAGGAGCTTGCCGAGGCGCTTCGCAATCTGCAGGAGGGACAGGGCGGCCTGCGGGGCGACCTGCAAAGCCTGATGGAGGGGCTCCAGGGCCTGGGCATCCAACCCGGCGAGGGTTTCGGCGAAGCCGGTGAGGCGATGGAGGGAGCCGAAGGCGCACTCGGCGAAGGCCAGGGCGAGCGCGCCGTCGGCGAGCAGGGCCGCGCGCTGGAAGCGCTGCGGCGCGGCGCACAGGACATGATGAGCCAGATGCAGCAGGCGATGCGCGGCCAGCAGGGCGAAGGCCAGCAGGGCGGCCGCCAGAACCGGGCGGGAAGGGATCCACTGGGTCGTCCGCGCGCGACAACCGGGCCGGACTTCGGCGATTCCGTCGATGTACCAGATGAGATCGACACGCAGCGCGCCCGCGAAATCCTCGAGGCCATCCGCCGCCGTCTGGGCGATGCGCTGAGCCCTGAGCTGGAGCGCGAGTATCTGGAGCGGCTGCTCGACATGCAGTGAGGCAGGGTGCCGAGCGCCCTCGTGGTTCGACAAGCCCACCATGAGGGCTACCGAGAGGTCGCCGTTGCTGTCTACGCCATGAACCCATGGCCGCATCTTCAGGCGCATGGCCCAAGATCAAAGGGCATTTAACACTACAGTAGCCCCTGGTGAGCCTGTCGAACCACGAGGGCGCTTGGCGAAGGAGGACGGCAAAAGAGTTGGATGCCCGTGCACGGAAGGTTTTTGGCACTCTCGATGGGTGAGTGCTAATTTTTCCCTTTCCGCCCCTTGAACGGGAACTTTTTTGCGACCAAATTTTCTTCGCGCGGTGCCGCAATGGGCCGCGTGCCGCGCCGGAGGGGCCGGCGCGGGAGGTGCTTCAACCGCTGTCTTTAGGAGGAAGACATGGAGTTCCGCCCTTTGCATGACCGCCTGCTCGTCCGCCGCATCGAATCGGAGGAGAAAACGGCGGGAGGGGTCATCATTCCCGACACCGCGAAGGAAAAGCCGCAGGAAGGCGAGGTGCTCGCCGTCGGTCCCGGTGCTCGCACCGACAATGGCGAGCTCTTGCCGCTGGAGGTGAAGGTTGGCGACCGCATTCTCTTCGGCAAGTGGTCGGGCACGGAAATTCGCCTAAAGGGCGAGGACCTTCTCATCATGAAGGAGAGCGACGTGCTCGGTATCATCGAGGCCGAGGCCTCGGCAAGAAGGGCCGCCTGAGCGCGCCCGTACGGTCGTTGATGCTGCCTATTGAGGAGTATTGAAATGGCTGCCAAAGATGTAAGATTCCACGCTGACGCGCGCGAGCGCATGCTCAGAGGCGTCGATATTCTCGCCAATGCGGTGAAGGTGACGCTGGGTCCCAAGGGCCGCAACGTCGTTCTCGATAAATCCTTCGGCGCGCCAAGGATCACCAAGGACGGCGTGACCGTCGCCAAAGAAATCGAGCTCGAGGACAAGTTCGAGAACATGGGCGCGCAGATGGTGCGCGAGATCGCGTCCAAGACCAGCGACGCGGCCGGCGACGGCACCACCACGGCCACGGTTCTCGCCCAGTCGATCGTGCAGGAGGGCGCCAAGGCGGTTGCCGCCGGCATGAACCCGATGGACCTGAAACGCGGCGTCGACAAAGCTGTCGCCGCGGTTGTGGAGGAACTGAAGAAAAATGCCCGCCAGGTCACCCGCAACGACCAGATCGCGCAGGTGGGCACCATCTCGGCCAACGGCGACCGCGAGATCGGCAATTTCCTTGCCAAGGCCATGGAGAAGGTGGGTAACGATGGCGTCATCACGGTCGAGGAGGCCAAGACCGCCGAGACAGAACTCGAAATCGTCGAGGGCATGCAGTTCGACCGCGGTTACCTCTCCCCCTATTTCATCACCGATCAGGACAAGATGCGCGTCGAGCTCGAGGATCCTTACATTCTGATTTACGAGAAGAAGCTGTCCAACCTGCAGGCCATCCTGCCGGTTCTCGAAAGCGTCGTGCAGTCGTCCAAGCCGCTGCTCATCATCGCCGAGGATGTCGAGGGCGAAGCCCTTGCGACCCTCGTCGTCAACAAGCTGCGTGGCGGCCTGAAGGTGGCTGCCGTCAAGGCGCCGGGCTTCGGCGACCGCCGCAAAGCGATGCTGCAGGACATCGCCATCCTCACCGGCGGCACCGCCATCTCAGAGGACCTGGGCATCAAGCTGGAGAACGTGACGCTGGAGATGCTGGGTCGGGCGAAGCGGGTGCTGGTGGAAAAGGAAAACACCACCATCGTTGACGGCGCCGGCTCAAAGGACGAGATCGAGGGCCGCGTTGGCCAGATCAAGGCGCAGATCGAGGAGACCACCTCCGACTACGACCGCGAGAAGCTGCAGGAGCGGCTGGCGAAGCTCGCCGGCGGCGTCGCCGTCATCCGCGTCGGCGGCTCGACCGAGGTGGAGGTGAAGGAGCGCAAGGACCGCGTCGACGACGCGATGCACGCCACACGCGCGGCGGTGGAGGAAGGTCTTCTGCCGGGCGGCGGCGTGGCGCTACTGCGCACAGCCAAGGCGCTGGAAGGCCTCGCAGTCGACAACCACGACCAGCAGGTGGGCGTAAATATCGTACGCCGCGCCATTGAGACGCCTGTCCGGCAGATCGCCGAGAACGCTGGCGCGGAAGGCTCCATCGTGGTCGGCCGTCTGCGCGAGAGCGGGGACTTCGGCCATGGCTGGAATGCACAAACCGGCGAATACGGCGACCTCTATGCCATGGGCATCGTCGACCCGCTGAAGGTGGTGCGCACGGCACTGCAGGATGCGGCCTCCGTAGCCGGCCTCCTGATCACCACGGAGGCGATGGTTGCCGAACGGCCGAAGAAGGAAGCCCCGCCGCAGATGCCTGCCGGCGCTGGGATGGACTTCTGATCCAGGTCGTCTTAGTCGAGAAAGGCGGCGCGGCTGGTTTTTGGCCGCGCCCCTTCACGCCGCCAGCGCCTCGCCCACACGTTCACGGATCTCAGCCAGCGTGAAGGGCTTGTTCACCACGCCTTTCACTGTGCCTTCGAGCTCGGCGGCGCGCTCGCGCTGATCGGCGAAGCCGGTCATCAGGAGGAGGCGCAGGCTCGGAAAAGTGCTTGCCGCGGCGCGCGCCATCTCTATGCCGTCCATTGCCGGCATGCGGATGTCGGACAGCACCAGGTCGAACCTGCCTGCCGCTTCCTCGATCTTCTGAAGCCCCTCCACCCCGTCTTCCGCAGTCTCGACCGAGTGGCCGGCGGCGGCGAGGGCGCGGGCGGTAAAGGAGCGGACGGAGAGGTCGTCTTCAACGATCAGCAGTCTAGCCATGCCGCAATTGTCGCTATCAATTGTTAATAGTTCACTGAACGCGAGCCAGCCAAAAAGGTTCAGGCGTCGCCTTTCACCACGCCGACGAAGGGAAGCTCGCGGAAGGCGTGCGCCACGTCCATCCCGTAGCCGACGACGAAGTAGTCCGGACATTCGAAGCCCACAAAATCGGCGTCCAGGCTCGCCTGGCGACGTGAGTGCTTGTCGAGCAGAACGGCGATGGAGACGGATCTGGCGCCGCGCGACAGCATCAGGTCGCGTGTATATTTGAGCGTCTTGCCGGACTCCAGGATGTCGTCGATCAGGAGGATGTCGCGGCCCTTCACATCGTTGTCGATGTCGCGCAGGACCTTGATCTCGCCGCTTGTGGTTCCCGCCCCGTAGCTGGAGATCATGATGAACTCGACCTCCGGCGAGATGCCCGCATCGTGCATTGCGCGGATCAGATCGGCGGCGAAGATGAAGGAGCCTTTCAGCACTGAAACGACCAGCAGGTCGTTATAGTCGCGCGCTGCCACCTCCTTGGCGAGCTCCAGGTTGCGCTGCGCGATCGCCGAGGCGGAGAAGAGAACTTCGATTTCCTTGCCGCGTACAACAGGCATTGTTGGCGCTACTCCCTGAACGTCACCGAGACCGACTTCACGCCATCCTTAGGAGCGGCAAGCCGGCTGGAGAAGGCGAAGCGGTCGCCGGCCGCGAGCTGCTTGCCGCTTGTCCCCAGGAAATAGTGGGTCGTGTGGCCTTCCATGTCCAGCACGTTGACGGACAGGTCGGGCAGGCGTTCGGTCGCACCACCTTCATTGACCGCCTCCCCGTCGATCAGCAACAGGGCACTTCCGCCGGTGCTCTCGATCCGGCTTTCCAGCTCGACGATGCGCAAGGCGGACGCAGAGCTTTGCGCCCACATGGGCGACACATGGTCGAGCGCAGCATGGCCACCGGAGACCCAGAAAGCGCCGGCCACGGCGAGAAGGACGAATGCGCAAAAGGCCGAACTACCGAGCGAAAGGCGTCGTTCCGACGTGTGGTACGCGCCGCGACGCAGCATATCGAGACCGGTGGGAGGCACTGTTGCCACCATCGCCGATGCCGCTCCGGCAGCTGGCCGCGGGGCCAGCGTCTCGTATTCGGCCTCGACGATGTCGACAAATGGGCTGGAGACGGCATCGAGCGGACCCGGGCCTCCGGCAGCAGGCTCTCCCTCGACGATGATTTCGCCCGAGACGGGCGCTCGACTTCGTTTTTCGGGCATTTGGGCAGAAACCGTTCTTTCGTCGCCGGCCGTTCTTGGCTAAATCAAAATGGTTAATGCTTCGCCATTTGCGGTTTTCGCGGTCATGTTAACCGTTGGTTTACCATGCGCCTCGAAGGTCGGGTTCGCACCGGCGGAAGCTTGTCCGCTCCACGCCCAGCACGCAGGTCGCCTCACGTGATTCGTTTCGAGAATGTAGGCCTCAGATACGGGATGGGTCCGGAGGTGCTCCGCGACGTCTCCTTCCATCTGCCCGAGCGTTCGTTCCAGTTCCTGAGCGGACCGTCGGGGACAGGCAAGACGACGCTCCTGCGCCTGCTCTTCATGTCGCTGAAACCCACGCGCGGCCTCATCACCATTTTCGGCAAGGACCGCTCGCGCATCACTAGGCAGGAGCTGCCGCTCCTGCGCCGGCGCATCGGCGTGGTGTTTCAGGATTTCCGGTTGCTCGACCATATGACGACCTATGAGAACGTTGCGCTGCCGCTGCGCGTGCGCGGGCGCGACGAGACCAGCTATCGCGGCGACGTGGTCGAGCTTCTGAAATGGGTTGGGCTGGGCGACCGCATGCACGTGCTGCCGCCGGTGCTTTCGGGCGGCGAGAAGCAGCGCGCCGCCATTGCCCGCGCCCTCATCGAACAGCCGCGCATCCTGCTTGCGGACGAGCCGACAGGCAACGTGGACCCGCAGCTCGCCCGCCGGCTTCTGCGCCTGCTGATCGAGCTCAACAGGATGGGAACCGCCGTCGTCATCGCCACCCACGATATTGGCCTGATGGAACAGGTGGAGGCACGGCGCATGGTGCTCTCGGGCGGAAGGCTGGAAATCTATGACTAAAGCCAAAGCCGTGAAAGCGCCGCATCCGGCCGTCAAGCTGAAGGAGAGGGTCAGCGCCGGCGTTCGCCAGCAGGCCGCCAAGACGCTGGCGCGCAAGCAGACCCCCATCGTGCCGCCCGACAACGTTGCCGCACGGGCGATGGTCCTCGTCGTCGCCATTATGACATTCCTTTCGTGCCTGACGCTGGGCGCGGTAACTCTAGTGCGCGACACTGCCGCTACATGGCAGACGCAGATCGCGCGCGAGGCGACGATCCAGATCAAGCCGGCGGACGGGCTGGATATGGAGGCGGCGCTCGCAGACGCGCGCAACATCGCCGCTGGCTATCGCGGCGTGCGCAGCGCCAGCATCGTCGATCGGCAGGCGACGGCGCGTCTCCTCGAACCGTGGCTGGGAGCGGGGCTCGACATCGACGAGTTGCCGGTGCCCAGGCTCATCATTGTCACCATCGATCCCATCGAGCGGCCGGATTTCGCCGCCATGCGCGCCGAGCTGGCGGAGGCTGTGCCGAATGCCGCACTCGACGATCACCGCACGTGGGTGGACCGGCTGGTGGCGATGGCGCGCACCACTGTGACCATCGGCATGGCCGTTTTGGCGCTCATGCTCTCTGCGACGGCGCTGACGGTGATCTTCGCCACGCGCGGCGCCATGGCGGGCAACGGCCATGTTATCGAAGTCATGCACTTCGTGGGGGCGGAGGCGCCGTTCATCGCGCGAGAGTTCCGCCGGCACTTCCTTCTGGCCGGATCGCGCGGCGCTGCCGCCGGCGGGGCGGCCGCCATCATCGTCTTCGTGTTGTTCTCCTGGTGGTCCTCGCACAATGTCGCAACGCCGCAGGGCGACCAGACGGCGGCACTGTTCGGCAATTTCGCCATCGGCACGTCCGGTTATCTTGGCGTAGCGCTGGTGGTGATCCTGATCGCCGTGCTGACGGCGGCGACGTCGCATGTCACGGTCGTGGCTCATTTGAAGCGTATTGAGACGTAGGCGCGGTGCAAATCTTTTTGCTCCATGGCGCTCGTGAGGACTATCCCTCGCCGTATTTGGGCGTTAACCATGCGAATATGAGCGAGATTGCGGGCATGTCGGCCAAGGCTGATTCGCAGCGTCGCCGGGGGCGGTTGCTGTTGCGCATGGGCATAGCAGCCCTTGCTACCTGTGCTTTTGCCTTCGTGCTCGGCCTTATCCTCTTCCTCGATCACGTGGCGGACCTTGAGGCGCCGCCCGAATTGCAGGCGGCGGACGGCATCGTCGTCCTCACCGGCGGCCAG
The DNA here is from genome assembly GCF_025336525.1 of Chelativorans salis. GTDB lineage: Bacteria > Pseudomonadota > Alphaproteobacteria > Rhizobiales > Rhizobiaceae > Chelativorans > Chelativorans salis. The sequence continues at coordinate 92,578 of NZ_JAOCZP010000007.1, read as the reverse complement.
TCGCGCATCGATACCGGGCTCCACCTGCTGAAAGCAGGCAAGGGCAAGCGCCTGCTCATCAGCGGCGTCAACCCCATGGCCCGGCGCGACGATCTCCGGCTTGCCACCGGCGGCGACAGAAACCTTTTCAACTGCTGCATCGATATTGACCGGGTGGCGCTGAATACCATCGGCAACGCGGAAGAAAGCGCCAAATGGGCGAGCGCCAACACCTATGGCAGCATTATCGTCGTGACCAACAACTACCATATGCCGCGCAGCCTCCTGGAGATGCGGCGCATCCTGCCGGAGGCAGATCTGCAACCCTATCCGGTGGTCAACACTCCGCTTTCCGGCAGCGCGTGGCTTGCCAATCCCGACGCTCTGCGCGTTCTCGTCATCGAATATACGAAGTATGTGGCCGCGCTGGCGCGTGGTCTCGTGTCGACCTCGCATCCCGAGCCCATCCTTCACGACGTGCACGTCGAGGACATGAGCACGGTCGTGCGGAAATAGGCGGTCTTTTTCATTCTCTCCTTTGCAGACTTTGCCAATCGGCGCGCTTGGGGTAACCAACGGCCAACGGGCGCTGTGCGCCTTCGATCTGGAATTCACGCATGCTCATCGTCCGCTCCCTGGCATTCAACGTCGCGTTCTATCTGAACCTGATCATCCAGATGATCTTCTGGACGCCGCTCTACTTCGCGCTGCCGCGCAGGAAAGCGTGGTTCGTGCCCAAGGTGTGGGCTGCCTCCAGTCTGTGGCTGCACAAGGTGCTGGCAGGGGCGCATGCGGAGTTCTCGGGCCTGGAGAACCTGCCCGACGGCCCGTGCATCGTCGCGCCCAAGCACCAGTCGTTCTGGGACACCATAGCGTTCCTGCCCTACATCCCTGACGCGATCTACATCCTGAAGAGGGAGTTGATGTGGATTCCGCTCTTCGGCTGGTACGTGGCCAAGATGCGCATGATTCCCATCGACCGGGGCAGCCGCTCCAAGGCCCTCAGACAAGCAGTCCGGATCGCTCGCGAGCGCCTTAAGGAAAACCGACAACTCATCATCTATCCTGAAGGCACACGACGGCCGCCGGGCGCGGAGCCGGCCTACAAATATGGCATCGTCGAACTCTACAAGCAGCTCAATGTGCCGGTGGTGCCGGTCGCGCATGTGGCGGGCCTCCACTGGCCGCGGCGCAAGTTCCTGCGCTACCCGGGCACCATCCGAGCCCGTTTCCTGCCGCCCATTGAACCTGGCCTTTCGCGCGAGGACTTTCAGGAGCGCCTGATCCGCGAGACCGAGGCGGCTTGCGACGCTTTGCTGGTGCAGGCGGCCGGGGAGCCTAACCCGCCGCCGCTGCCGGAGACGGCGCGGCGAAGGCTGGCAGAACTTGGCGTGAAGACCGAAGGCGTATTGACGAAGGACTAGCCGCTCCGGGCGTGTGAAGGCTATCGCGTGATCCGCGCCGCCACCGTTTCCAGCCACTGGTCCTGGATGCCGAGCGCCTTCAGATGCTCAACGGTGTTGATCACGTATTCCTCGTTTCGGCCGGACTGGCCGACAGCGCCGTAGACCCTCTGCGCGGCGTGCTCCGTGTCGAGGCGGCCGGCATATTGCGGATGGGCGCGGTCGACGACATAGGTGAGCGCCTCGACCACCGGCCCATCCTGAAGCCGCACGGAAAGGCGGCGTTCCAGATAGACGTTCGTCACCAGTTCACGCTCGCGCAGATAGGCGATCACCTCATCCGACAGTTCTCCCGGCACGCGGAAGACCATGCCGAGGCAGGAGCCCCCGCGGTCGAGCCCGAGCACGAGGCCCGGCCGGTCGGGCGTGCCGCGATGCACATGCGAATGCACGCATAGCGCCCTGCGATAGCCGAAAAGCCGCGCTTTCCTGGTTTCAACATGGGCAAAACCGGGCCGCCACATCAGCGAGCCGTAGCCAAACACCCAAAAATCGTCCATTTCCACCTGATGTCTGCTTTCGCCCATGCAGGGCAGGTTAGCAATCGGGTAGCTGGAGGATGGCGATGGCGTCAAGCACGGGAGGAGGATCACGCTTTGCCCGCCGCATGTTTTTGCTGGCAGCAGCCATAGCCGTCGCCGTGCTTACCTATACAGCCACCTGGTTCTATCTGGCGCGCGCGCTTGAGCAACGGACGGCCGAAACCGTCGCCACGCTCAACGGCAACGGTGTGCGCGCTTTCTGCGAGGAGCCGGAGGCAAAGGGCTATCCTTTCCGCATCGGCCTGTTCTGCCGCAGCGTGTTCTACGAGAACCGCAAAGGCGGGATCTCCGTACGCGCCGGCGCCTTGCGTTCCGCCGCCCAGGTCTATCAGCCCTTCCGCGTCGTCGGCGAACTGGACGGGCCAGCGACGATCAGGCTACCGTTCGCCGCAGCGCTGGAGGCGCGTTGGGAGAACCTGCGCGCCAGCACCCGTCTCGCCCACCCGTTGCCCGAGCGCCTGTCCGTCGAGGGTAGGCAGGTGGTGCTTTCCTATGAGGAAGGTGACAATACGCCGCTGGCCACGGCTAAAGCCGTGCAGTTTCATGCGCGGCCGCAGGAAGCCGATCTGGAGGCGGCGGCCAGCTTCAACAGGCTCGCGCTTGATAAACGCGCGGCGCCCGACCTGCCGCCTCTCGACGGCCGGATACGTATGACCCTCAATGAGGGCCTTTCCCTGCTTGACGACGATCCGCTGGACCTGCGAGGTCAGTCGGGCACGATCCACGAACTGGCAGTGGCTATCGCTGGCGACGAGGCCAGCTTTGCGCTTTCGGGGCCGGTGGCGATCGACGCGAATGGCCTGATCGATGCCGAGCTTGCGGTCCGTGTGAAAGACCCCGTCGCGGTAGGGCGATATCTTGCCCAGATCTTTCCCGATGCACGCGATGAGATCACAACCGCGGCCGCCGCCTTCAGCGGCCTCGGCGACACGCCGCTTCAGCTTCGCATATCCCGCAGCCGCGTCTTCGCCGGCTTCATTCCGCTAGGCAAAATCCCGCCGATTTAGGGCAATTCCAGGAAAGTGGGAACCGGTTTCCGCCCGGAATTGCGGCGGCGCAAAGGATTGGAGGGACGGTGGTCCGATCTAGACTAGGCGCTCTCTGATTCCGGTTTCGGATGGGCAAGGACGTGTCGACCGAAGTCTGGCACGTCGACCTCCTGACCTGCCTCGATGATCGAGCGGCGGATATCGCGGGTGCGGGTAAAAAGGTCGAACAGCTTGTCGCCGTCGCCCCAGCGGATGGCGCGTTGCAGGGCCGACAGGTCCTCCGAAAACCGCGCCAACATCTCAAGAATGGCATCGCGGTTGTGCAGACATACGTCGCGCCACATGGTGGGGTCGGAGGCGGCAAGCCGGGTGAAGTCGCGGAAGCCGGAGGCGGAGTATTTGATGACCTCGGACTTGGTGACCGCCTCCAGGTCATCCGCCGTGCCGACGATGTTGTAGGCGATGATGTGCGGCAGGTGGGAGACGATGGCCAGCACCATGTCGTGGTGCTCCGGATCCATCGTATCGACGCGCGAGCCGCAGCCTTCCCAGAAGCGGGTGAGTTTTGCCTGCGCCTCGGCATCCGTGTCGGGCAGCGGCGTGAGGATGCACCAGCGCTCCTCGAAAAGCTCGGCAAAGCCCGCACCGGGGCCGGAATGCTCCGTACCGGCGATGGGGTGGCCGGGGATAAAGTGGACGTTCTCCGGGATAAAGGAGGTTACCTCGCGGATAACCGAGGTTTTCGTCGAACCGGCATCGGTGACGATGGCGCCGGGCTTCAGGCCTGCAGCGATCTCGGCGGCAACCGCGCCCGAGGCACCCACGGGCACGGAAATAACGACCAGATCGGCGTCGCGGACCGCTTCGGCAGCATCCAAGAAGTATTCGTCGCCGAGGCCGAGTTCTTGGGCGCGGGCGAGCGTCTCGGCGCGGCGGGTGGCGATGCTCAACGTGCCCGCCATGCGCTCGCGGCGGATGACGCGGGCGAGCGAAGAGCCGACTAGGCCGATGCCGACGAGGGCGATTTTCTGAAAGAGAGGTTCGGGCACAGTCTTAACCGTTCAGGAATTCGGCGAGTGCCGAGACGACACCGCGATTGGCTTCTTCCGGCCCCACCGTCATGCGCAGGGCATTGGGGAAGCCATAGGCGGTGACGCGGCGCAGGACGAAGCCGCGGGCTGTGAGGAAGGTGTCTGCCTCCGCCGCCGTCTTGCCGTCGTCTTCGGCAAAGTGGATAAGCAGGAAGTTGCCGATGCTCGGCGTCACCCTTAGGCCGAGCTTGGTCAACTCCTCCGTCAGCCAGACGCGCCACGTTTCGTTATGAGCGACGGCTTGCTCGACATGCGCCTTGTCGCGGATGGCTGCGGCGCCAGCTTCGATGCCAAGAGCATTGATGTTGAAGGGCCCGCGCACGCGGTTCACCGCATCGATCACATGCGTCGGCGCGTACATCCAGCCGACCCGCAGACCCGCCAAGCCGTAGATCTTGGAGAAGGTGCGCGTCATGACGACGTTGTCAGACGACGACACCAGCTCGATGCCTGCCTCGTAGTCGTTGCGGCGCACATATTCCGCGTAGGCTGCATCGAGCACCAGGAGCACATGCTTCGGCAGGCCGGCGCGCAGGCGGCGCACCTCGTCCACGGGCAAATAGGTGCCGGTGGGGTTGTTGGGATTGGCGAGGAAGACAATCTTCGTGCGCTCCGTGACCACCGCCAGGAGAGCGTCGACGTCGGCGCGCTCGTCCGTCTCCTTCGCCACCACCGGCGTGGCGCCGGCGGCAAGGATCTGGATGCGGTAGACGAGGAAGCCATGCTCGGAGAAAACGCCCTCGTCGCCGGGTTTCAGGTAGGTCTGAGCGAGCAGGCCCAAAAGCTCGTCTGAACCGTTGGAGCAGAGGATGTTCGCCGGATTGAGGCCATGCGCCTCGGCGATCGCCTCACGCAGCTTTGTGGCCGAACCGTCGGGATAAAGTTCCACATGGCGTCCCGCCGCCTGAATAGCTTCAAGCGCCGCCGGCGAAGGGCCGAGCGGTGTCTCGTTGGAGGACAGCTTCCAAACCTTTGCCACGCCCGGCGCGCCTTCACGGCCGGGAACATAGGCTGCGATATCCAGGATGCCGGGTTTTGGTTGCGGACGGTCGAGCGGGCTCATCGGATGGTTCCAAACAATCGAAGCCGCCTGCTTTAGTCCATTAACCGCATTGACGCAAAGGGTTGTCCGGCTTAAAAGGCACCATTCCGTGGTGATTTGGCCGGTCGGCTTGCAGCCACGTAAAACAAGTCGCTAAAAGGCCGAGGGATGCAAAATCCGCTGAGACCGGCCGCGATTTCGCCGCCGGTCTTTTTATTTGGAGCCTGCGCCATGCCGATAAAGATCCCCGACCAGCTTCCCGCCCGCGACGTGCTCGTGCGCGAGGGTGTGTCGGTCATGGGCGAAGAAACGGCGCTGCGTCAGGACATCCGCCCCTTGCAGATCGGGCTACTGAACCTCATGCCCAACAAGATCCGCACGGAGACACAATTCGCCCGGCTGATCGGCGCCACGCCCCTTCAGGTGGAGCTGACGCTGGTACGCATCGGCAATCACCGCTCCAAGAACACGCCCGAGGACCATCTCATCTCCTTCTACCAAACATGGGAGGAGGTAGCGGAACGGAAGTTCGACGGGTTCATCGTCACCGGCGCGCCCGTGGAACTCCTGCCTTTCGAGGAGGTTACGTATTGGGAGGAACTGGAGAGCATCTTCGACTGGACGACATCCAACGTCCATTCCTCCTTCTTCATCTGCTGGGGGGCGATGGCCGCCGCCTGGCATTTCCACCGCATTCCGAAGCACACCCTGGAGGAAAAGGCCTTCGGCGTTTACCGTCACCGCAACAACGCGCCCGCCTCTCCCTATCTGGCCGGCTTCTCGGACGACTTCGCCATTCCCGTTTCGCGATGGACCGAGGTGCGTACTGCCGACATTCCTTCTCTTCCGGACCTGGAGCTGCTCATGGAGTCGGATGAAACCGGCCCCTGTCTACTTGCCGAAGCGAGCTGTAACCGGCTCTATATGTTCAACCACATCGAATACGACTCGACGTCACTCAATGAAGAGTATCAGCGCGATATAGCCGCCGGCGTGCCCACCAACGTGCCGCACGACTACTTCCCTGAGAACGATCCGGCGCGCCGCCCGCTCAACCGCTGGCGCTCGCATGCCCACCTGCTCTTTACCAACTGGATCAATCAGGTCTACCAGACCACCCCCTACGAGATAGAGAAGATCGGCCGGCGGTGAAGCCGGAACCTTTCCGGTGCGCGGCACCGCGCACCACCTTATCCCTCCCCTTCCCGGCCGCGCATCGCAGCGCCTGAGCCGAAACCCGCCACGCCCTGCGGGGTCAGCACCGGCACCAGCGCGCGGCGCGAACGGCGCGTCCTGGCCGGCAGGCCCTGATAGAGGCGCTTTTCCGCCTCCACAACAAGGGCGCCGGCAAAGAGCGGCCAAAAGCGCCGGCCGGCGCGCTCCAGCGGGCCGTGCAGGCGCATGACCCAGCGCCGCCGTGCTGGCGGAAAGTGCAGCGTGTCAGCCCATGCACCGGGAGTGAAGTTGGCGCTGCGCAGCGCCTCCACGAGCTGCGCGCGCGAATAGGGCCGGCCCGTGCCGAAGGGGGTGTGCTCGAAGCGGGCCCACAGACCGCGCCTATTGGGCACGACGATCACGAGACGGCCGCCCGGTGCCAGAACGCGCCATATCTCCATGAGCATCTGTTCCGGATTTTCCGCATGCTCCAGCGCGTGGACGAGAAGCATCCGATCCACCGACGAATCGGACAGCGGCAGCTCTTCCTCAAAGACGAGCACGGTGGCCGACGGTTTGCCGGGGGGCCACCTCACCGCGCCCTGGCGAGCCGGCATGAAGGCGAAGACGCGTTCGGCGTCGGCCCCGAAACGGTCGAGCCAGGGCACCGTATAGCCGAGACCGACCAGCCGCTCCTCCGGCAACTTGGTCCAGATCGAGGAAAGAGCCATGGCGATGGAACGCTCCGCCAGCCGGCCGAGCAGGCTGGCGTAGAAGGCCCTGAGATCGACGATGTCCGCGTTCATGAGATGACGGTAAGCATCGCGGGTGGTGACCGCAAGGTGCCTTGTCGTGGGTGACAAACGGTCTTTGCCGCCCTATCGTTCGGCCCACGGAGGCCCTCATGACACTCGAGATCGAACAGTTTATGTGCCGCAGCGACAACTTCGGCATCCTCGCCCGCGACAGCGAGACCGGGGAAACGGCGCTGATCGATGCGCCGGAAGAACAGCCCATCCTCGAGGCGATCGAGCGCACGGGCTGGACGCCCACGATGATCCTGACAACGCATCATCATGGCGACCACGTGGAGGCAAACCTGGCGCTGAAGGAGCGCTTCAAGCTCGCCATCGTCGGGCCGGCCGCGGAGGCAGACAAGATTCCCGGCATCGATCGGCGTGTGAAGGAAGGCGACACGGTGCGCGTTGGCCGGCAGGAAGCGCGGGTGATCGAGACGCCGGGGCATACCGCTGGTCACATATCCTATCACTTCGCCAATGCTGGCATCGCCTTTACCGCCGACACGCTGTTCGCGCTCGGCTGCGGACGGCTGTTCGAAGGCAAACCGCCGGTGATGCTGGACTCGCTTAAGAAGCTCGCGGCGCTGCCGCTCGAGACGGTGATCTATTGCGGGCACGAATACACGAAGGCCAACGCGCGCTTCGCCCTGTCGGTCGACCCCACGAACTCGGCGCTGAAGGAGCGGGCGAAACGCGTTGAGGAACTGAGGAGCGAAGGCAAGCCAACGCTGCCGACCACATTGGCCGAGGAGATGGCCACCAACCCCTTCCTGCGCTGGTACGACCCGGTGATCCGCCGCAACCTCGGCATGGAAGGGGCTTCGGATGAGGCGGTGTTTGCGGAAATCCGCAAGCGCAAGGATATCTTTTAAGAGCGTTCAAAGACTGGAGCGCAGCCCCCGATGGAGGTGCGGCGCTCTAAGATTCCCGGATCGCATATCCCGCGCCGCGTATCGTGCGGATGACATCGGGCAGGCGGCCCTGGTTTACGGCTTTGCGCAGGCGCCCGACATGAACGTCGACCGTGCGCTCGTCGATGTAGATCGTCTCGCCCCACACATTGTCGAGAAGCTGGGTTCGCGAGAACACGCGGCCGGGGTGCTGCATCATGAATTCCAGTAGGCGGAATTCGGTCGGCCCGAGGCGGATCTCGTTCTTGCGCCGATAGACCCGGTGCGCCTCGCGATCGAGCACAATGTCGCCCACCTTGAGCACCGTCGACAGCACCTCCGGCTTGGCGCGGCGCAGAAGCGCGCGCACGCGGGCGATGAATTCGGGTGTCGAGAATGGCTTGACGAGATAGTCGTCGGCGCCGGTGGACAGCCCGCGCACGCGGTCGGTTTCCTCGCCACGCGCCGTCAGCATGATGATGGGCAGGCGCTCCGTTTCCGCCCGCATCCTGAGCCGACGGCACAGTTCAATGCCGGAGATCGCCGGCACCATCCAGTCGAGCACGAGGAGGTCGGGCACGTTCTCCTGCAGCCGCATCTCCGCCTCGTCGCCGCGGGTGACCACCTCGACCTGGTAGCCCTCGGCCTCGAGATTGTAACGCAGCAGCACGGAAAGCGGCTCGTCGTCCTCCACCACCATGATCTTCGGAGCGATCATACGCACAGCCTCCGTCGCCTCACGATTTGACCGTCATCTGCGTCTCGTCCAGCTTTGGCCGCTGCACGGGAAGCTGCTCGCCTGTCAGGATGTAATAGGCGTTTTCGGCGATGTTGGTCACGTGATCGCCCACCCGCTCCAGGTTCTTGGCGCAGAACAGGAGATGGGTGCAGGCGGTGATGTTGCGCGGATCTTCCATCATGTAGGTCAGAAGCTCGCGAAATACCGACGTGTAATGGATGTCGATCTTCTCGTCCTCGTCGCGTAGCGACACGAGGTCAGACGCCTTGCGTGCCACATAGCGGTCGACCACCGCATTGACCTGGGCGAGCACCATCGACGCCATGGTGTCGATCGAATGCGAAAGCTTGCGCGGCGTTGCGCTCTGGCCGACCGCGCCCACACGCTTGGCGATATTCTTTGCCAGATCGCCGATGCGCTCCAGATCGGAGGCCATGCGGATGGCGCCGACGACGGCGCGCAGGTCCTGCGCCATCGGCTGGCGCTTGGCTATCAGCGTGATGGCCCGTTCATCGAGCTCGGTCTGCTTGGCGTCCATGATGGTGTCGTCGGAGACAACGCGCTGCGCCAGCGCATTGTCGGAAGTGAGCAATGCCCGGGTCGCCGCTTGGGTCATCGAGCCGGCCAGCTCGCCCATGTCGCGCAAGAGCCGGTCGATATGCTCAAGCTCCTGATCAAAGGAGGCGACGATGTGCTCGGCCATGGGTTCTGCTCCTTTTAATGCGGAGGCGCGGACGATCGATCAGCCGAACCGGCCGGTGATGTAGTCCTGAGTGCGCTTGTCTTCCGGGTTTGTGAACATCTTGTCCGTCGGCCCTTCTTCCACCAGGTTGCCAAGGTGGAACATGGCCGTGCGCTGCGACACGCGGGCCGCCTGCTGCATGGAGTGGGTGACGATGACGATGGTGTAGTTCTCGCGCAGCTCATCGATCAGCTCTTCCACTCGCGCCGTGGCGATCGGATCGAGCGCAGAGCATGGTTCGTCCATAAGGATAACTTCCGGCGAGACGGCGATGGCGCGGGCGATGCACAGGCGCTGCTGCTGGCCACCGGAAAGGCCGGTGCCCGGCTCATGGAGCCTGTCCTTCACCTCGTTGAAGAGGCCGGCCTTCTGCAGACTGGTCTCGACGATGCCGTCGAGATCACCCTTGGCCGAGGCTAGTCCATGGATGCGCGGCCCGTAGGCGACGTTCTCGTAGATCGACTTCGGAAACGGGTTCGGCTTCTGGAACACCATGCCGACACGAGCTCTGAGCTCCACCACGTCGATCCTGGGGTTGTAGATGTCCTCGTCATCGAGCGTGATCTTGCCGGTCACACGGGCGATGTCGATCGTGTCGTTCATGCGGTTTAAACAGCGCAGGAAGGTGGACTTGCCGCAGCCCGAAGGGCCGATCAGGGCCGTCACCTGGTTCTCTCCGACATCCAGACTGACGTCGAACAATGCCTGCTTCCCGCCGTAGAAGACGTTAACCTTTTCGCCCCGCATCTTCGCGGCTTTGCTCTCCGGAGCGCCTTCCAGCGCGGTCTCGACGGCTGCATCTGTCAGCATGTTCATATCCCTCAACTCCATTACCAGCGACGCTCGAACCGTTGCCGGAGGTAGATGGCCAGCGCGTTCATGAAAATCAGGAAGCCCAGAAGCACGAGGATAGCGGCCGATGTACGCGAGACGAAGCCGCGTTCCGGGCTGTCCGCCCAAATGAAGATCTGCGTCGGCAGAGCGGTGGCCGGTTCCATGATACCACCGGGCGGCGAGGTCAAAAAGGCGTTCATGCCAATGAGCAGCAGCGGCGCCGTCTCGCCCAGTGCCTGCGCCAGGCCGATGATCGTGCCCGTCAGGATGCCGGGGATGGCCAGCGGCAGCACGTGGTGCAGGATCACTTCATGCTTGGAGGCGCCGATGCCGAGTGCGGCCTCGCGGATCGAGGGCGGGATCGACTTCAGCGATGCACGCGTGACGATGATCATGGTGGGCAGCGTCATCAGCGAGAGCACTAGCCCGCCCACCAGCGGCGCCGATCTGGGAAGGCCGAAGACCTGGATGAAGACGGCAAGGCCCAGGAGGCCGAAGACGATCGACGGCACGGCCGCCAGATTGTTGATGTTGACCTCCACGAGGTCGGTCCAGCGGTTCTTGGGTGCGAACTCCTCGAGGTAGATCGCCGCGGCGATGCCGACCGGGAAGGAGATCAGGAAGGTGACCAGAAGAAGATAAAAGGAGCCGACGATGGCGCCGGCAAGTCCCGCCAGTTCCGGAAAGCGGCTGTCGGCGTTGAAGAACAGGCCCCAATTGAAGGGCGTCGACACCAGACCCCGATCCTCCAGCGTCTCAAACAGGGCGATCTCCTCATTGGATACCCTGCGGCGCTCTTCCGGCAGGCTGCGGTCGATCACGCCCTTGTTGAGCTGATCGTACGGATCGGACGCGGGAACATTCAGCGTGAACGACTGCCCTATAACCTCGGGATGCGCGGTCACGTAGTCGCGCACGATATTGGCGGCGCCGTTGGACAGGATGCCCGATGCTGTGCGCAGTTCGCGCGGATCGTCGATCTCCGGGAACAGTTGCTGGACCGCGTTGGACACCACGGCGCGGAAATTGCCCGATGCGGGGTCGTCAGGAGGCACGTTCTCGGGATCGGCCGTGAATTCGACGGCGATCTTGGTCTGCACGAAGGCGGTGTGCCCGGTAGCGACAAGCGAGGCGATCAGCACGCCGAGCAGACCGATCGCCGTCAGGATCGAGATCAGCCCGTAGAGGCGCAGCCGCCGGTCGGCGGCATAACGCCGCTTGCGCGTGGCCGTGGCTTTCGGCGAGGACCAATCGAACGGTTTGGGGGCGGTCGTCTCTGACATGATCTACTCGTATTTCTCGCGGTAGCGACGCACGATCCTGAGTGCCAGCACATTCAAACAGAGCGTGACGACGAACAGGACAAGGCCCAGCGCGAAGGCCGAAAGCGTCTTCGGGTTGTCGAAGGCCGTATCGCCAATCAGAAGCGTGACGATCTGCACCGTCACCGTGGTCACGCCTTCCAGCGGATTGGCCGTCAGCGTCGCCGTGAGGCCTGCCGCCATGACGACGATCATCGTCTCGCCGATGGCGCGGCTGGCAGCCAGCAGGATGCCGCCGACAATGCCGGGAAGTGCCGCAGGCAGCAGCACGCGGGTGATCGTCTCCGCCCGCGTTGCGCCCATGGCGAAGGAGCCGTCGCGCATCGACTGCGGCACGGCGCGCAACGCGTCGTCGGACAGCGAGGAAATGAACGGAATGATCATGATGCCCATGACACCGCCGGCGGCGAGCGCCGAGTTGGGCGAGATGGAGATACCAAGGAGGCCGCCGGCCTGGCGTATCGCGGGCGCCACAGTGAGCACGGCGAAGAAACCGTAGACGACGGTCGGCACGCCGGCGAGAATTTCCAGAATTGGCTTGACGATGCCGCGGAAGCGATCGTTGGCAAACTCGACGAGGTAGATGGCCGAGAACAGGCCAATGGGAACGGCGACGAGAAGCGCTATCGTGGCGATCAGCAATGTGCCGGTGAAGACAGGCACGGCACCGAAGGCCCCCGTTCCGGCCACCTGGTCCTCGCGGATGGCGATCTGCGGTTCCCAGTTGAGCCCGAAAAAGAATTCGTGCGGCGGCACGAGCCGGAAGAACTGTATCGCCTCGTAGGTCAGCGAAATGATGATGCCGATGGTGACCAGAACCGCAGCCACTGCCGACAGGATCATCACGATATCAAGCGTGCGCTCGAAGCCCTGCCGGGCTCGGAAGCGTGCCGTCATGCGTGCACGTGTGATGTATAGCGCGAGCGCGGCCACCGCCAGCGCGACCACGACCATCGCCCACTGCGCGATCATCTGCCAGCGCTGGTAGCGCTCGGCAGCGGCGCTGACTTCCGGCGAGGGCTCACTGAAGATGCGGCCGGAAGCGACGTTCTTGATCTCGCTGAGATAAAGAGACAAGCGCGATGCCGACGCACCCTCGGTAAGGCTGGCCGGCAGCGAGGCTAGAAGCAGCCTATCGATAATGCTGCCTTGGAAGAGAAGCCACAGAAGGACGAGGACGAGCGCGGGAAGCCCCACCCACACGGCCGCGAATGCGCCGTGATAGATCGGCCGGGAATGAACGTCATTTCGATGTGCGGCGACGAACTGGCTCGCTGTCCTTCGCCCGGTGTAAAAGGCGATGAGCGAGAGCACCAGAATGGCGAGGAACAGATATCCGGTCACGGCAGCGGCCTGCGTTCGATTTGGCTTTCGCTTCAGATCGATCACGCCGCGCGAGCGTGTCGCGCGGCGTGGCTTGAGACTTTTACGCTAGTTGGTGTAGCGCGTCATGTCCTTGCCTTCGGTGGCGGCGTTACGCACTTCCTCGCGCTGCTCGTCGGAAAGCGAGATAAGGCCGCGCTCCTCGAGATAGCCGCCAGGGCCCATGGCCTCCTCGGAAACATACTCCGCCACGAACTCCTGAAGGCCCGGGATCACGCCGCGATGCGCGTTCTTCACGTAGAAAAACAGCGGGCGCGCGACCGTGTAGCTCTCGTCGGCAATGGTCTCCGGCGACGGCAAGACACCGTCCACCGCGACCGCCTTCAGCGTGTCCTGATTCTCGTAGAGGAAGGAATAGCCGAAGATGCCGAGCGCGTTCGGATCGGCCTGGAGGCGCTGAACGATCAGGTTATCGTTCTCGCCGGCCTCAACGAAAGGTCCGTCCGTGCGCATGCGCTGGCAGACCTCGTCCTTGCGGTCGCCTTCGAGAGCCTCGATCGCCGGGAAGGCTTCGCAGCCCTCTTCCATGACGAGCTCGACGAAGGCGTCGCGCGTGCCGGAGGTGGGGGGCGGGCCGAACACGGTGATCTCGGCGTCAGGCAGCGAAGGATCGATCTCGTTCCACCGCGTATACGGGTTGGACACGACCTCGCCGTCAACCTCAACCTCGGCGGCCAGCGCCTGGAAGATCTGCGCCTTGGTCAGGTCGAGGTCGGGACCGTCGGCCGAATGGGCGATCGACAGGCCGTCGGAGCCGATCTGTACTTCCGTGATGCTTTCTACGCCATTCTCAAGGCAGAGCTGGTACTCGCTCTCCTTCATGGCGCGCGAGGCGCCGGTGATGTCGGGATGGTCGACGCCGACGCCGCCGCAGAAGATCTGCATGCCGCCGCCCGTGCCGGTCGACTCAGTCACCGGAGCCGGGAAATTTGTGGTGTTGCCGAACTCCTCGGCCACGGCCTGGGTGTAGGGAAAGACCGTCGAGGAGCCGACGATACGGATCTGGTCGCGCGCCGCGGCGGCGCCGACAGACAACGACACGGCGATCGCCGTCGCCGATGTCGTTAGGATGAGTTTCTGCATGAGGGCTACTCCCTGTTCGGAATTCGACGTGACACCTGTGTTTTAGGGCGTCGGGGAGTCGCATAAAGGGACTGTGTAACAGTTGGATGACAGTTCCGTGTCAGCGCCGTAAAGATCGACAGATGCACACAGTGCGGGTTCCGGGAAGGCCGCCTATCAACCGGTGAGAGTCATGTTCCCCACGCGGCCATCGTCTTTTCTTGCCAGTCGGCTCAAGCGATGAACGACTGCCCGCGCTGTTGCCCTGCCGCCCAGCGGCTGATCTTCTCGAGCAGGGTTTTAGGGCTGATCGGCTTCGACAGATAATCATCCATCCCCGCTTCCAGGCAGCGCTCGCGGTCGCCCTTCTGCGCGTGGGCGGTCACACCGATAATTGGTGCGTGCTGCCCAACCTCCGCCTCCAGGCGACGGATCGCCTTTGTCGCTTCCAAGCCGTTCATCTCCGGCATCGAAACATCCATCAGCACCAGCCGCGGGTTGAGCCTGCGGTACGCCTCGACCGCCAGAAGGCCATTATCGACGATCTCGAAGAGAAGCCCGCTTTCGCTCAATATCTGCGTGAAGACGAGCTGGTTCACCTCATTGTCCTCTGCTACCAGAATGTCGACGCCGTGCACCACCTCCCGGTCACCGGCCACGTGCGACATGGCTTGCGGAGCGGGTTGCGGTCCCTTTTCCATGCCTCCGGCGTCCTCGCTCGCCCTGCTCGCATCCGCCTCGCTCTCGGCCATACCTGCGCGGTGCTTCTGGATCGTATGCACCATCGTTTCCAGCAGGCTGGAGGCCCGCGCCGGCTTGACGAGTTGTGCATCGACGGCGAGCTCCCGTGCGCTGGCGGTCGACAAGGATTGGTCGACGGAGCTCAGGAAGATCAGGGGCGTCTGGGCGATCTCTTCGTTAGCGCGCATGGCGCGCGCCATATCGACGCCGGTCATACCCGGCATCTGATAGTCGACCACTGCACAGTCAACCTGCACGCTGAGGCGGGCTGCCTCCTCAAGCACCTTCAGGCCCTCCTCGCCGCTTTTCGCCGCGCAGGCGTCGAAGCCCCAATGGGCCATCTGCTCGGCGAGGATCGTACGGTTGATGGCGTTATCGTCGACCACCAGGATACGCGCACCCGTCACGTCGCGTGGGGCGACCTTGGCTTGGGCATCGCTTTCGGCATTCGGCAATGTCAGCGTGAACCAGAAAGTGGAGCCTTTCCCTTCCTCGCTCTCGACGCCGATCTCGCCGCCCATCAGATCCACAAGGCGCGAGGTGATGGCGAGGCCGAGACCCGTACCTTCATGCCGCCGGGTCGAGGAGGTGTCGGCTTGGCTGAACTTGTCGAAGATGAGTTCGAGCTTTTCCTCCGGAATGCCGATGCCACTGTCGGTGACTTCCACCTTGATCCGCGTGTGTCCGTTCACCGTTTCGCCGGTGACATCCACGAGGACGTGCCCGTGGTCTGTGAATTTTACGGCGTTGCCCAGGAGATTGGTGACGATCTGTCGAATGCGCCCCGCGTCACCGACAAAGGTCTCTGGCAGATCCGGGTCGACGCGCACGATCATCTCCAGGTCCTTTTCCCTGGCGGCCGAGGAAATCAGCGTGGCGACGTCCTCCACGGCTTCGGCCAGCTTGAAGGGCTGCGGGTCGAGCACGAGCTGGCCGGCATCGATCTTGGAGAAATCGAGAATGTCGTTGATGATGGTGAGCAGTGCGCTGCCGGACTTGGCAATGATGTCGATGAAGGTCTTCTGCTTCGGTGTGACACCCGTTTTGGCCAGAAGTTCCGCCATACCGAGCACGCCGTTCATCGGCGTGCGGATTTCATGGCTCATATTGGCCAGGAACTCCGACTTCGCCCGATCGGCCAGGACAGCCTTCTCCTGGGCGATGCGCAGTTCCTCCTCGCGGCGCTTCATCTCGGTGATGTCGGTGGTCGAGCCGATCAGGTAAAGCGACCCGTCGGAGGCGACCAGCGCATCCTTGCGGGCGATCTGGTGCCGTACGCTGCCGTCCTCCAGCGTATGCGTCTCCTCCGATACCTGGCGTTCTCCCGTACGAAGGACGGCGAGGTCTGCTTCCATGAACGCTTCGCCGCTAGGCCCGAAGAGTTCTACGTCGGTCTTGCCGACCGCCTCTTCCCGCGGCACTCCGAGCAGGTCCGACCACCCCTTGTTGACGTACATCAGCCTGAGGTCAGGGCGTTTCGCATAGATGGCGACGGGAACGTTATCGATGAGGTTCCGGAAGACCTCGTTCTCGCGCATGCTCTCCTTGAGCTCGCGTTCGCGCTCCTTGATCTCCGTGATGTCCACGCGCACGCCGACGAACGTGCCGTCCTCGCCTCGCGTATCGAACACCTTGAACCAGCGGCCGTCGGGATTGCGCCGCTCGACGATGCGTAATTTCTCCCGATAGAGCTTTGTATAGCGGTCGATCCAGGCTTCGCAGTCGCTGTCGTAGAGCCGGTCGAGCTCCGGATCGCCGCTGTCGCGGAAGTAGCCCGCCTTGTGCGCCAGCTCAAGCGCTTCGCGCAGCGGCTTGCCCGGCTGCATGGCCGGCACCATGGCGGGCAGGGCGTCGTGGATCTTCTGATTGGCAAGCACGAAACGATCGTCCCGATCGTAGATGACGACGCCGGCTGGCAGCGTCTCCAGCACATGGGCAAGCTGCGCGCGCGCCTCCTCCGCGTCGACCTCGCGTTGCTTGAGGTCCGACACATCGAAGATCGTGCAGGCCACGTAGTCCTTGCCGCTTGGAAGCCGCACCCGATTCTTGCGTACGATGCGGCTGCGGCCGATGCCCCGGACCTCAAAATCCTCCTGCGCCTGGTAGTCCTCCCCGGTTTCCAGCACGCGCCGCTCGGTCTCCTCGAACAGGGCCGCGTCGGCGTGCTGCACATAGTCGCCGCCCTTCTTGCCGATCATGTTGCGCGGCTCGGTATCGAACAGTTTGGCGAATGCCTTGTTCACCAGCACGAAATCGAGATTCGAATCCTTGACGAAAATCGGGCTGGGAAGGCCGTCGAGCACCGCCTGGGCCAGCTTCCACTGTTCCAGTGCCTTGGCCGACGCCGTCACCCTCGAAAGCAGGTGTGTCACGTCATGGCCAAAACCACGATAGCCGGCGAAGCTGCCGTCGTCGTTGAGGCGCGGCATGCCGCTGGCGGAAACCCAACGACGGCCCTTGCCGTCACCAGGCATCTCGAAAACGAGATTGCGAAACGGCCTGTGCGCCGCGAGCGCGGCGCGATGCGGTTCCGGGTCGGCGGCGGCTGCGTCTCCGCTCGCTACCGGCTCCACCGCATCGAGGCGCGCACGGCCGATGAAATGCTGCGGATCGATGCCCGTGGCCGTGCGGAAACCTTCCGAAATCCAGATGAGCCGCAGGTCCTCATCGGTCTCCCAGAACCACTCGGCCGTCAGTTGGACCATCTCGGCCATCTGGTCGCGGGAAAAGTCGCGCGGGCGTGCTTCCGCCTCGCCCATCGCGGAATAGAGCGAAGCGTCCTGGTCCTCACGCCCCTGTTCAGACGCCGACTCCAGGTTTTTGCCCTTCACCCCCACAAAGACGGTCCTCTTGCAACACCCCCGAGTTTGCTAGGATGCCTGCTAAGCATTAACGATTGACTAAGCTTAACAGTGGACTAACGCGGCATGCACTGAGGCCCGCCGATCAGCGATGGTGCTCACGCTCCGGGAACAGTCGATACAAAGACCGCGCTGTAGTGGCAGACCGCGCCAGCGAGCACGAAGCCGTGCCAGATCGCGTTCTGGAACTTCAGGCGCCGCCAGAGATGAAAGATCACGCCTGTCGAATAGACGATACCGCCAGCGACAATAAGCCAGACGACAACTGGAGTGAGACTGATCATCATCGTGTCGTACATGGCAGCGCCGGCCCAACCCAGCCCCAGATAAAGCAAGATGGCAAACCGGTCGTAGCGCCCGGGGAATACGATCTTGAGAAACATGCCAAGGCCGGCCACGCTCCATATAAAAGCCAACAGCCATGTCCCCTGCGGGCCCATCTGCGTGGCAAAAGGCGTGTAAGTGCCGGCGATCAGAAGATAAATCGCTGCATGGTCGTATTTGCGCAGCCGCCATTTGCGCGGACCGACCGGCCACATATTATAGATTCCCGACATGAGAAGCGTCGTTGGCAGCGTCAGGGCGTAGATGGAGGCGGCGACGGCATCGGTCGCATCCGCAAGCATGAATGCCACCAGGATCATGGTGATCGCGCCGCAGACGGCGAAGATTATCCCGGTGACATGAATTGTGCCATCGGCGATGATTTCCGCGCGGCCATAGTTCCAGGAAAAGCCATCCATCGTTTCACGCTCTTTCGACGATCCGTCACTGCGGCATGTCCGGACAAACCAAAGCGGTACATGCGCCGGCCTTGCCCCGCGGCCAAGCCAGCGTCTTGAACAGTGTAGCCGCGTGGAGATCGAGGGCCAACCGCAACCTTTGGAATCGACCTTCGCATTTGCAACGTAACGGTCAATCATAAGACCCCAACAAAGGCGACGAGCTGCTGTTCTTCGACCTCGACAACACCGAGAGCGTCTGCAAGACGTACCATGATGGCCCGCTTCCAGTGTGAGGAAGCGAGAGGCTACGCGATCGGATGCGATGAGAGCGGGCGGCCAGTTATCCGGCGCACCAGCAAAGGCTAGCCGGGCGTCTTCCGCGGATCGTCACCTGCGAGCGAAGCCACGGGCGAAAGAGAGGAGCGCAGCCTAGTGCATTTCCTCGTATTTCTCGTTAAGAATCCGCGCCTCTTTTGCTGCCTTCACGAACGCGTCTCGCGCAGATGTTGGCGGCTCGGTTCCCGCGAATACCTTCATGCAAGTCATACGTGCCTGAATTCGCATGCCGGTCTCGCCAATCGGCCAATCGTAGAGCAACATTTCTGCAGCTTCTCGGGCGCTGCAAACGTCGCGTTCTCCGGCCTCTGTTGCCACATGAACGGGCTCTTCAAACGACCCAATATCGATGTCGTCGCGCATCGCAATTTCTCCTTCTTTGAGAGGTCAAGAGCGGCAAGTGAGAAGCGTTGCGTAACGTTTATCCCATTGAATTCACAGAGCGTGAGGGGGGAAGTTACGACCACTTACACTCCGGGCGGCTCCGTGAGGGCGGCCCCGGCGCTCATGTGGCGCTATCGGCGCGGCAAATGCTTGGCCCTAAATGGGAAGAGGCGGTTAGAGCCGGATCGCTCGGGGTATGTCTGGAATAGATCGTGCCGCGGCTAGCGTGTGGGGGCTAGGAGCGCGTCGGGGCAAGCGATCTGGAAGTTGCCTAGAGCGATCCGAATCTCGCTACTGTCCAGATAGATACCTCCGGCTCACCCAGCCTTGCCAACCGTCCACTCGGATTCTCTGCCAACCGCTCACTGAGCAGGGGAGGAAGGCTATGTTGCAGCGGTTGCGCGGGAGACGGGTGAGCACACGCGACTGCGGGGATGGCCAGGCGCGAAGGTTGAGAGAGTCACCACTTGCAACGCCGGTCACGCAGTACATCGCCGGGGAGACCATTGCGATATAGCGGCGATGCACCCATCCAAGTGAATGGCCGTCCTCGACGGGACACCAGTTCCCGCGGCATTCGTCATTCACTCGAATCCCGCACTCTCCATAACGCTTTTGAGCGACGACTGGTGTGCTCGCAGTTGGGCCAGCGCGCATGTTGAGACGATCATCCGAGCGGACGTTGACGACGCAATGCTCTTCGCTAGGCGCAACAGGATCGGCCGAGGCGATACCGGACGAGCCGGCGCCAACAATGACCAAAACGGTAAAGGCTAACCACTTGAGCATCGCTGCCTCCTTCGTCGAGGAGTCTAATTATTCACTCGCGCCTGAATGGCAGATGTACGGCCTACTGCACGCTCACCCGCGCGTCCCTCATCAATCGCAGCGAATTTGAGGCGGTGTAGTCTGAATCCTCGGTGGCTATCTCGCGATAAGACCGGGGATTCGTAGCCCGGTTGGTCCATACATCGCATCAAGACGGTCACAGACCACCTGGCTGCCAAATACTTGGAGGCTAAGCTGCGCTTCCTGTGCTGCTTCCGCGACCGCGGCTCTGTATGGTTGAGCCTCCAAATCCACCAAGCCCAGGCCGACATGCCGCATCGTAGCGTTCAGAACTTCCTGGTTCACTCGCATCTCGCACTGTTCATCTGCAATGACTGCATTGGCCATGTGTGCGATGGCATCGCGCTGATCTGAAAACAGCGCCTGTGACAGGGCAGTTGTCGGATGCGCGGTGAAGGTCGTAATGGCGGCGACTGTAAGAAGCTCGCGAAACATTCCGTCCTCCATAGAGTAAGAGGGAAGGCGCGATCACCTTTAACTTCAATCGCTTTATGTCGGAATTCTGCCAGTGCTTATTTGTTCCAACCGCATCTCTGGCATGATGGACTCAACTGACCCCATCCAACTGGGGGCGGCCTGACAGAACGCTGCAAATCGCTCTCTTTCCCCGCTATAGACGATTTGGCTGTTCAGTAGCGGACCTGATTGCAGGGAATGCTCGCCGGGCCTTAGGAGGGCGTTTCGTCACCCTCCGCAGCGCGCAGCATGCGCAAATTCCTCAGAAGCATTCGGTTTACCGCCACGGGCACCTTTCAGCGCTTGATGGCTCGCCAGACGGCGATGAGTATGCAGGCGCCAACCAAACCGGCAATGAGATACCCAATCCAGCCTGCGAACGTGACGCCGAAGAAGCCAAAAAGAAAGCTTGCTATCGCAGCGCCGATGATCCCCAGAATGATATTCGTGAAGATGCCAGTATCGCTCTTCATGATCATGGAGGCGATCCACCCGGCCAATCCACCGATGATAATCGCGGCGATCCAGCCTACGCCTGCATCTTCCATGTAGATCTCCTCTCATCAAACGAATTCAAAGTAACCACAGATGGCGCTCACCGACAAGCAGCGCCGAGACCGTGAAATAGGAGGACGCAACTAGGGCGCCCAACGTACGGACCGCGCTTTGTCGTCTCGCTTCAGGGCCGTAGGCTGTGATGGAGTTCTCGTCCGCCGCCGAACGACTTGGCGGCGTTGTCATGGAACGTCGTATGAAGTCACAACTGGCACGGATCCGTACCGCGCTCTGATACGTGCTCGCTCAAGAGCTTGCCGCCTTGCGGTTATAGGCAAGCCCGACACAAGCCGCTGGAAGGTGCGGGAAACCTGAAACTGGCCACAGTCAGAGCAGCTGATGTCCAAATACTCACCAGTGGCGGTATTCTTCTGCTTTGCCAGCCCATCGCAGATTGGGCAGCCGGTCTGCGGATTCGCCATTTCCTCTCCATCTAGGTCACAAGAAGAGTATCAACCATCGCCCTTATCAACAAGCGGCCCATAAGGAGTGAAACAGCTCAACACCCTCTTGGAGGTGTGCACTCAGCGGCATTGTCTTCTTGGACCGCCGCCGTAGGGTTGATACGAGTTGTCTTCTGACCTGTAGGAACGGTATCGGCTGAGGCAATCCTGTACATGTTCGGGTGAGAGAATGATCCCATCGTTCGTGGCGTAGCGCTGTTGGCCGGAATTGCTCGAAACAGATGTCCCAGCAGTCGGGTATGGTGAAATGCAGGGCCGAGTTCCCCCGCCATAGGGCGTGTAGCTATTCGTTTCGGGCCGATATGAGCGATAACTGTCAGAGCACCATTCAATGTGAGCCGCGGAGAGCGTTTCCCGCTTTTCCGACGATTGCTTGTTGCCGGGATCATCCGGCGCGCCGATGCTGCTGGTACTGATCTTGTCGATCTCTTCAACAGGCGCGCTGGACGACGTGCGTGCGTCCGTCAGTGTCTCCTGCGTCTCGCTTTCGGGATCGGGGACATCTTGGTCGCCGCCAGGTGACACGGGCCGAGCCATCCGTACCGCAGCGTTGGCTGTCCCCGGCTTTTGGCTACGGCTATCAGCTACGCTCTGGCTGGTATTCAGCTTCCGTCCTGGTTCCGCCATGATCATATAGGTGGCTACGGCCGCTCCGCTAATGAAGACTGCCGAGGAGACCAAGAAGCCGGCGACGATAGCCAACAATGGTTTCATGCCCGATCCTCCTTTCACGGAGCAAATGCGGACCGGCAAAATGAGTTCCAGGATAAAGCATCGTGTGGTCCGGCCGACCTGATGCAAAGCTAGCCGAGAAACTCGCGGCTATGGATAATCACGAACTGGCACCTAATCTGAACAACAAGACCAGCCGAGGGGCTTTCCACGTACCATGGTGGCATGTCACACCCATTGCCGCAGGGTCTCCTCGCAAGATAGTATAGCGCCTTGGGGGGCAGCTATGCGGAATGACATTCCGCCTCGGGCCAGAAAGGGTGCGCCGCAATGGAGCTGGCACTTACCGGCGCTGGCATTTTTCAGTGCAGGCGCCGCAACGTTTGTGGTGAGTGCCGGCTTTTTCGATCGCTCCGTCGTCAATACTCTGAAGCCTGGATGTGACATCAAAGGTAATATCAACAGGACCGGAGAGCGCATCTATCACGTTCCCGGCCAGGAATATTACTCAGCGACGTGGATCAACGTTGCTGGCGGCGAGCGTTGGTTCTGTTCGGAGGCTGAAGCCCGGGCTGCTGGCTGGCGCAGGGCAAGAATCTAGCGCGCTCCCATGACATCGCCGGGGCTGACTTATCCGCCCTCCCATGGATCGGGGAAGATTTCTCCCATGAAGAGTAGTTTGACGAGTTCATCGGCCTCGTAGCTCGCGAGGCTATCGAGTGGAAAGCCGTCGAGCGTAACGATCTGCCCAGTCTCTACGTCGTATATCTCCCACAGGTCCGGAGCTTCCGGGCGCTTGGTGAACTTCTTGTTCATTCACACCCGCCAGTTTCCATTCGTGGCAGAGAGGTCCGCTTCGTTATGCTCCTCCGCTTGTAGACGCGCAACTTGAATCAGCGCCAGCGCGCGCGTCGGCGCCTCGGCTGGGAACGAAGGTGCTTCGACAGCACTGGGAAACCATCCAATGCTTGAACCACGTGCGCCTTGTCGAAGAAAACTCAACCACGGGACAAAGGATCTCGTGCGTCAGACGTAATCCCTCCCCTTACTGCCGACGCTAGTGTAGGCGATTCCGACGGCACCCCTCGACTTGCTGTCTCAGGAGCGAAGCCGCTTAACTCATCCTTGGAGGTGTGCGGACGCGCGCCACAAACGAAAACGCCCGCGGCGAGGGGGCACCAAAGTAAGCTCACACCATGAGCCTTGAACACAAAGTGCGAAAACCTGAGACGAAGAGTTTCATCTGAAGGCCATCAGGCTGCCTCATTGCCATCCTCGAACCACGACCTAGTTGATAGCGGCATCGGGAGACAGGAAATGAAGGCATCTTGGCTGTTCGCTGCATTTGCATTCTTAGGCGCGGCGGGTGGTCCGCAAGCGGCGAGCGCGGCCGATGCCTTTACCATCACCGATGTCAATATGCGTGCCGGGCCAAGCACCCGTTTTCCGCGCATCACCACACTTCCTGCCGGTGTGGCTACCACCGTCTATGGCTGTACCCGGTCATGGGACTGGTGCGATACGGGTTGGCGGGGCCTGCGCGGCTGGGTCAGCGCGCATTACCTGGAATCTCTCTATGATGATCGAAGGGTCATTGTGCCCGACTACGGACGGACCATCGGCCTTCCGATCATCACCTTCGAGTTCGGAACATATTGGGATCGCTGGTACCGAGACCGTCCCTGGTACCGCGAGCGTGATCGGTGGCGCCGTGAATGGAGAAGCGGATGGGCCGCGGAAATTGAACCCGAACGCACCTATCGAGCCATAGAGATGGAGCCGCACCGGAGAGACGTGCCTCCCGGCATTCGCAAGAAGGGACCAGACTTCTGTCCGCCCGGCCAGCAAAAGAAGGGTCGGTGCTAAAGCGAAGGCCGCCACCGCGAGGCCGGAGCGCCGAACATATCGGGCGCGGACACACCAGAAATCCGCATCGCAGGCTGGTCGAGGTTCTCTCGCAGACGGCGCTTTTGGGAACTGGCGCAATCATCGCACTTCTGAGCCGCAGCGCTGGCTAGGACGATGCTCGCCTAAGCCGGCTCATCACGCAGATCGGTCGACGGGGTCGGGCGCAGTTTCCGTAGAACAATCCAGCGCCTATCGAGTTTCGTCTCTGGAAGCAGAAGGAGGAAGCCGTGCGTATGACATTGCTAGGTATTGCATGCATCATCGCGATACCCGTTGCTGCAACCGCTCAGGAGTCGATCCCGGCATGCCAGGACCAGCAGCAACTTGAGCAGGTCCTGGGCAGTAATGGAGACATTATGCCCGAGGGCTGCCGGAATGTGAATATTAGCGTTTTGGAGAGCAACGGTGAGCGCCTCTGCCTAGTCGACCTGTCGGGATCGGACGAAGGCATCGTCGAGCAACTGCGCGAAGCGGCCGTTGAGCAACGTTGGTGGATACGCTGCGAGGATATCGAGGCAGCAGTGCGCTAGACTGCCTTCCACTGCTGGTGATGCGCACGTCCGCGCTACCTTGATCAGCGGTGGCGGGCGGAGGCACAGTGGACCCCATTCCACGCCCCAGTCGCTGGCCGCCACCGTCGTAATGCCGAAGACCCGCAGTGGCGCGCCGGAAAGCGGCAGGACACTTGCTTGGCTCGTCGTTACCGGGTTGACCGGAACTACTGACGCCCAAAAACTTGTTGGACGTCAACGCTTCAGGGCCAGTGAGATTTTCTGCTGCAGTTGTCTCATGGAAAACGGTTTGCCGAGCACCGGGTAGGCAGAAAATTCGTGGGGCAGGCCGCTCGCGCCGTACCCGGTGCTGAACACGAACGGTATTTGGCGTTCGCGAAGAATCTCGGCGACGGGAAAGACGGCGTGACCACCTAAGTTGACGTCTAACACCGCAAGATCGAGATTTTCCGTGGCTGCGATTTCCCGCGCGTCGCCGAGTCGCGCCACGGAAGCCGCGATTTCGCAGCCGAGATCCTGCAGCATGTCCTCTATCATTAGGGCGATGGGGCCCTCGTCCTCTGCGACGAGAACTCTAAGTCCGACCAGTTCACTCATGGCGTCCCGCCAGTGGGATCGAGATGTGGCAGGATATCCCGTCGGGGCTAAAGGCGAGGTCGAACTTGCCCTCGAGATCCCGCTCAATGCAACGTTCCATCAGGCGGGTGCCAAACCCACGCCGTGTCGGCGGCGTTACCGGCGGCCCTCCGCACTCGCGCCACTTGAGACTCAACATTGAATGCCGTTTCCCAGCAAGGCGCCAATTGATTGAAATCGTGCCCGTTTCGGACGACAACGCCCCGTACTTGACAGCATTGGTGGCTAGCTCGTTAAGAGCCATTGTGAAGCTTAGCGCTGCGCGTGGGTTGAGGTCGACGGAGGGCCCATCGATTGTGATCCGCACTGCCGCCTCACCGGCGACGGGTGCCAGTACCGCGCGGGCAAGCGAATCCAGGGGTGTGTCCTCCCATTGCCACTCGGTCAGCAAACTATGCGCGCGCGAAAGGGCAAGCAGCCTCGCTTCGAACTGGCGGTTAAAATCCTCCAGGCTCTCAGCATGACGCGCCGTTTGCCCCGCGAGCGATTGTGCGGTCGCAAGCGTGTTCTTAACTCGATGGTTGAGTTCGTCGATGAGGACCTTCTGTCTGCTCTCGGCACGCTTGCGCTCAGTGATGTCGACAAGCATGTTGATGGCGCCGATGAGCTTCCCCTTGCCATCGTGTAGCGGGGTTGGATAGGGAATGAACGGAAT
The DNA here is from genome assembly GCF_025336525.1 of Chelativorans salis. Lineage (GTDB taxonomy): Bacteria > Pseudomonadota > Alphaproteobacteria > Rhizobiales > Rhizobiaceae > Chelativorans > Chelativorans salis. The sequence continues at coordinate 66,791 of NZ_JAOCZP010000007.1, read as the reverse complement.
GCGGGTGCCGTCGGGCCGCTCGGCGATAGCCTCAACTCCTCGCACAGGCCGACCCTCTTTTAGCGCCACCGCCATCGGACATTCGTCGTGTGGGAGGGGACTGCCGTCAGGGTTGTAGAGGCGCCACGTAACGCACCATAGATCGCCGACCTGAGGCGTTCGTCCGGCCATCTCCGCCGCCGCCTTATTATAGAAGGTGATGCGACCTTTCGCATCCGTCGTGTAAACTGCGGCAGGCAACGCCTCAAGGAGGTTGCGCATGTATCGCTCGCTCTCGAGGATCCGATCCTCCAGTCGCTTTGCGGCGGTAACGTCCTGTATCACCCGCACGCCATAGCGAAATTCGCCGGATGCTTCACGCACGGAGGAGCTGTGGATGTCGAGGTAAACCGTCGTGCCGTCGGGCTTTTGTGCTCGCTTGCGCAGCACATAGCTGTCGAGTTCGCCGCGGATCTGACGGGCGTAGCAGGCCGCATCTTCCGCGCGGTCTGCTTCGTGCGTATAGTCAAAGAAGGTCATGTTCAGCAGTTCGTCGCGCGAGCGTCCGAGCATTCTGCAGATGGCGTCGTTCACACGTAGCAAGCGCCCTTCCGCATCGGCTTCGGCGATACCGATCGTGGCGGCCTCGTAGGTCGCCGCCAGACGATCCTCGCTGTCGCGACGTGCGCGCTCGGCTTCGTAGAGGCCAGTCACATCGGTTGTGAAGCAGCGCGTATTGACGAATTTGCCCTCTTCGAAGCGGCTGTTGGATGTGATCAGCACATGCTTGATGGAGCCGTCTTTGGCACGAAGGCGCGCGGGATAGCGGTCCAGCCTTTCGCCGCAGGACAGTTTCTTGAGGATGTCATCGATCGCCGGCGGATCCGCGTGAAATTCCGCTATGTGGCGGCCGACATATTCTTCGGCCGTATAGCCAAGGAGGGCGAGCTCGGCCTTGTTCGCGCGCTGGATTATCCCTTCGCGGTTCACGAGGTGAAGGCCGACTGCGCTGTTTTCGAAAAAGTCCTCAAGATCAGCGCTCTTGCGGCGGACCTCCTCCTCCATCGCCTTCTGCGCGGAAACATCCTGAAAGCAGTTGATCGCGCCCTGAATCCTGCCGTGGCCGTCTCTCAGTACACGAATGTTAACTAAGGCAACGAAGCGCGACCCGTCTTGCCTTTCTACCACGACTTCGGCATTGCGTGTCGCCTCCCCGGTCAACACTGCCGTCGCCATCGGGCAGTCTTCGTGTGCTAGGGGCGTCCCGTCTGGGAGGAAAAGGCGATGCGAGCCGCAGAAGCGCTCACGTTTTTCGCCAGTCGAGGGAGAACGCCCCCAAAGTTCAGCTGCCTCCGAATTGTAACGAACGAGCCATCCTTCCCGGTCGCAGAGATAGACAGCACCGGGAATGGCATCAAGCGCGCTGGGCGCTGCCGCGATGAGCGTGTCGTACTCGCTCAATCTGCTCGTGGTAACCGAGAGTTGCTCTACGTTCGACATCCTCGATCCCAGGCCCCTGCTCCGTTTGTCCCTGCTCCCAAACGGCCGATCGAAAGCTTCAAGATGAAGCTCTGCGAGGCCGAGTTAATGTCCAGCGCCACCAATCGTTCCGTTTTGCCCTGTCCAATCCAAGCAAACTGCTGCTGGTGTCGAATTGTCCAGCGACGATGACCGAGTCACTGACGAGGCGCACTCAGTCACCTGTGACGTTCGCATCGATTGATAGCTAAGGCGGCGGCTCTCGGTGCTCTCTCGCCACCGCCACCACAAAAGACCCACCGGCCGGAACCTTCCAGTCCTTCGCCGGTTCGGCGTGCGTGGATCGCTTCCCGCCACACTGGCAGGCCAACCTCACGAAGTTATCCTCGTGCAAGCGCGCCGGCCTACCGCTCTTCAAAGAGACGCCAAAAGTCTCGATTTCCTCCTGCGCCAGCGCCAGCCCAAACACATCTAGTCGGTGAAACACACAGTGAGCGATAAGATGAACGATCTGGAAAAAGAACCCCATGTGCCAACCGGACTTCAAATCGGCGAGGTAACAGGCGAAAACGGCATAACACTAGGGATCCTAACATTCTACACGGATGAAGGCGAGATCAGTTTCTACATCAATGAAGAGGCAGTCGGTATTTTGCAGGGTGCGATCGAAAAGCTGCAACTACTACTGAGCAATGGCGGCACAGCTTAGCCCAACTTGAAGGTCGTTCCCCATTCTCCTTCGTGAGATCGAATTGGCGAAGAACGAAATGCCCGAACCGTTAATCGCGATGTCCTCTCGTGCCATACCTCCATTGAATGCACACGCTCACCCAAATTCGCCGAGAGGCTCTCTGCCGCGCCAGAGTAAACTGATGCGGCACGCCCACCGAGGATGAATGGGAGACTGACATGCTCAAGTATACGATCTGTGCAGCTCTGATGGTGCAGTTTGGCCTCAGCCCTGCGATTGCCGACGAGGTAAAGATGGGGGGCAAGGAACTGTCCGAGCTCCTGTCAGCCGGAAAGAACATTCGGCTGGGCGGCCCCGGGACGGGATATTCGGGTGAACTTGTGCTCACCAGTGACGGGCGCGGCAACGGACAGGCAAAGACGGATGACGGGACGAAGACTTTCGTTCTCGAAGGCACCTGGAGAATAAAAGGCGATGAATTCTGCCGGCAGTGGGCCGCCTTCGACGACGGCAACGAGGTCTGCGAGACATGGGTTCTGATCGGCACCAAACAGGCGAAAGTTGTCGTCGGCGACGACCAGATCGGCATTAACTCATGGGACTAGCGCCAAGCGGGTCAGCGTGACCGTTTTTCTCGGCTGTGCTGCCCCGACCCTACTCGACGGCTTTGAACAGGCCCTCGTAGTCAATGACGAGGTCGTCCTGGTCGACCGTCAGGTTGGCTTCGAATCCTTCGGCTACCCCGAGGTCGACATATCGCCATCGCTTGTCCCCGAGAACCTCGTATCGCTGACGCGAAGGCAGCAGTTGCAATGAAGGCAGGTCCACATACAGCGCCGTCAAAGCGCCGGGACCTTTCAACAGACGTATCGCCAGCGAATTGCAGAACGGCGTCGCCGACAGATCGACCTCCTCGCAGTCAACCAGGTCAGGCTCTTTCCGCCCGTCGACCAGCCATCCGTCGGGCGCACGCTGGATTCGCATCTCTCGTAGTGTCGGGCTGGAGAGGCGCAGATCAAGTTGGCGCGTTCGCCAGCCTTGATCCAGCAGCCAGATATAGCTCATGCCGAATGCTTCGGCGCCCGCATGCACGATCGTTGAGGTGGCACGGAACCCCTCGGCATCAGGCGCGATCTGGAAGACCTCCAAGCCGGCTTCGTCCAGCCGCCGCCATTTGCGGATCATTGGGCTCACCTCCACTAAGGATTGCGTCGGCACGACAATCGAGCACCATTCCAACCCGGATCAAAACCTATCACTCACCGCAACGATCCGAAAGGAACTACCAGAGCTTGCCCAAAGGGCAGGCGGTCAACGTCAACACGATTGTGGCAATGGAAAAGAAGGGCGCTGCCACGCTCACAAGCGGCCTATAACAAGATTACCGCTATCATGACTGCTCTGGAGAAGGAGGGCGTGGAATTTCCCGCCGGAGCGGTCGATGAAGTTGTCCAGCCGCTTCCGGATACGGGGGTCCATTCGTGAAGTGCAGATCGGAAACCTGTTCCGATTTTCGAGTCGCACTGGTCACGATCGCAGGAAGGAGGCCATCCCTCGATCGGCCTTACTAGTGGAACTGCCAGAGCGTATGTCTTTTGGGCTTTGGTCCTAAATAAGCTAGGGTATTTAGTCCAATATAACTCGCAATGGTTCCTGTTTCCTCGCCCAAGAGGAACAAAAGCGGCTTTAGGAAATTCATCGGCCACTGATCTGATAGAAGGATTACTGCCGTGAAAAAGCTTCTTGTCAGTGTCGCGGCCGCCGCCCTCCTTTTGGGGCCGTCGGCCATTCCGCAACTCCAGCTTTCTGGCACCGTGCCTGTGCACGCCCAGGAGGCGCAAGTCGGCATCGACATCTTCTTCGACAGCTTGCAGGAACACGGGAACTGGGTCAGCCACCCCCAATACCGGTATGTCTGGGTGCCGACGCAGGTCGAAGCGAGTTGGGAGCCATACACAAATGGCCACTGGGTCTACACCGAGCAGTATGGCTGGTACTTCGTTTCGGACGAGCCTTTCGCCTGGGCGGTCTATCATTACGGCCGCTGGGCTTATGACCCGGATATTGGCTGGTTCTGGGTGCCGGGAACGCACTGGGCGCCTGCCTGGGTTTCCTGGCGGCGCGGAGACGACTATCTCGGCTGGGCGCCGCTGCCGCCGGAAGGCGACGGCTTCGTGGTCGAGATTGAGGTTTCGACCGAGCCTCCCGAAGGTTACTGGGTGTTCGTGCCCGTCGAACAGTTCACCGCGCCCGATCTCACGGTGGTGATCGTCAACCGCGAAGAGGTGCCGGTGATTTATGAGCGGACCGAGGTGCTCGGCCCCGTCAGCGTCCAGAACGATATCGTGGTCAATAACGTCGTCGACATCGACTTTGTCCAGGAGCGTTCCGAGGAAGAGGTGCAGGTCGTCCAAATTCAGGAGGTGCAGGATCCTGCCGAGGCGGCTCAGGCCGACACTCCCACCGTGTTCAGAGGTGAGATCGCTGCGAGCGAGGACGCTACACCCGCGGAAGCCGCAGAGCCTACTCAGGTTGAAGCCCCTACAGCGGGCCAGGAGATTCAGGCACAGGGATCAGCAACCGGAGAAACCCCCGAGGCCGAGCAGCCGGCGGAGGAAGCATCACCCGCCGAGGAAGCGCCGCCAGCAGGTGAAGCCGCACCAACGGAGGAGCCTGCGGAGCAGGAGGAACAACCGCCGAGCGAGGAGCAACAAAGCCCCAGCGAGACGCAACCAGCCGAACAGGCTCCGGCGGAGGAAGCACCGGCTGATGAGCAGCCGGCAGAACAGGCTCCCGACCAGGAGCAGCCCATCCAGGAGCAGCAGCCAGCGCAGGAACAGCCCCCTGAGAAGGCACCTGCAGAACAACCGGCCGCGGAAGAACCTGCCCCCACCCAGGAGCAGCCGCCTCAGGGCGAACCTGCCCAGGAGCAGCCGACGCAGGAGGAGCCCGCAGAGCAGCAACAGCCGGCCGACCAAGCTCCTAACAGCGAGCAGGCCGAGCAGCCCCCGACCGAAGAGGCTCCCGAACAGCCGGCGCAGCCCGAGGAAGCTGCTCCCGAAGAGGCGCCGGCCCAAGAGTGCACGCCCGAGCAGAAGCAAGCTGGCCTCTGCTGAGAGACGATGCCCCCGTCTGATTCCGGCTGGGGCATCTCTTTTGGTGTCTATCCAATCGCGGCCACTGTACTCAGCCGCTCAATCACGGTGCCTGAGCATGGCGAATCTTGTTTAACAAGGCCGCGATCACCACGCGTTTCGGCCGATAGCTTTTAGTGCGAACCGCTATGCCTGCAGAGGCACCAATTCTAGCTTCAGAGGCCCGGACAGCTGAACTGGCGGTCTAGCTTCTCCCTTTCGTGATATAGTCTTCAACTGGCCCCGGACAGACGCCGTCGGCCGTGGCGGAGAAGGCAGCAATGCTCTCGATGGCAAGATTGGCGCATGTTGCGGCACTCTGCGGCGTCGGCACGATGGCAGGGTGTCAGAGCATCACCACTGCCATGCACCGCGAAATCATATCGTCGATCCAATTCGACGACTTCTCATGCAAGGAACTGACGACGCTCCGGAACCAGGAAGCCGCTCGGTTCAACCTACCGCGAAATGCAACGGTCGATCACAGCAGAATGCTCAAGATCCAGAAGCACCCTCCACTCGGGTCGCTTCTACCCGATTTAAGATCTCGAGCGGAACGGGAGCAAGGTATCGCCATTGGCCGGATTGAGGCGATGAACCGCTCGCTGACCAGGAGGGGCTGTGAGGGTGCGGCGGTACAGCCCTCACAATAGTCAAGGCCGCACGCCCGAAGTCGACGGGGCGGGAGATTTCCTACTTCGCAAGGCGCTCGCGTTCGATTTTGGCGATTGTCCCCTCAAGTACCTGGATGCAGCGCCATCAACGAACTCTTGAAGAGGCAGAAGTGACCGCCCACGGTCCTATATCACTCGGGAATTGTTTGGCACTCCCAAGGGGACTCGAACCCCTGTTTCCGCCGTGAGAGGGCGGCGTCCTAGACCGCTAGACGATGGGAGCGTCCGGCTGAAGGCCGCGATATAGTCGTGATCGCCGGCAAATGCAACAGGCGTGATCGCGCTGCCTCAAACATTCGTGTTCCTGGGCTCGATGAGGTCCCACAGGTTGCCGTAAAGGTCGGCGAAAACGGCCACCGTGCCGTAGTTTTCTTGCCGCGGCTCTTCGCGGAACGCCACACCGCGCGCCTGCATGGCATGATAGTCGCGCCGGAAGTCGTCCGTGTGGAGGAAGAGGAAAACCCTCCCGCCTGTCTGCCCGCCGACGACCGCCTCCTGGACCGAGCCGTCCGCCCTGGCAAGGAGCAGGCAGGCGCCGTCTGCGCCTTGCGGCCCCATCACCACCCAGCGTTTGCCCTGCCCGAGCGGCGTATCTTCGGCTACCTCGAAGCCGAGCTTCTCGCGGTACCAGGCGATCGCCTCGTCATAGTCGCGCACCACCAACGTCGTAAGCGCGATGCGGCGGCTTGCCACCGGGCTCATGGCGTTTCGTAGCCGATCTCGAGGCGGCCGACCGTCCGCCCTTCGGCCATGTCGTAGACGACGATTGCTTCACCGCCTTCGGCAAGCCTGAGATGCAGCGTCAGCCGGTTGCTCGAGATCGCATGCGAAACGATCCGCGAACCTGCCGGTAGGCGGATATCGCCCGACAGTGCCTCGCCCGAGGCCGGCGCCTGCGTGAGGGCCGCATCATCGGGCTGCGGCGTCATCGACCGGTAGACAAGAGCCAGCACCACCGCCATAACCGCCGCAAAGAGGATGGCGAGATTGATGCCCATGAAACGCACGAGCTTGCGGCGCACGCGTTCGGCCGCCGGGTCCAGCGGCTTGTCTTCGTCGTTTTGGTTCGGCGCCGGTCCGGCCATGGGTACCCAATCGCAGGATGTGTCGGAAAATGAGCGATCCTGATAGCGAAGCCGACACGGAATTGAAAGAGCTTGCCACCGACGAGGCGGCCGCGGGCAAACGGCTTGACCAGTGGCTTGCCGCCGCCCTCGCGCCGGATATCTCGCGCAGCCGCGTGCAGGCGCTCATTCGTGCCGGCGCCGTGACGCTCGAAGGGGCCGCCGTCACGGAGCCGAAGCGCAAAGTTTCCGCCGGCGAGCTTTACAGGATCATATTACCCGAAGCCGGAGCGCCGGAGCCCGAGGGCGAAGCCATCCCCCTCGATACCCTCTATGAGGACGATGCGCTGATCGTAGTCAACAAGCCGGCCGGCCTGGTCGTGCATCCCGGCCCAGGAAACTGGACGGGCACAATGGTGAACGCGCTCATCCACCATTGCGGCGACACGCTGTCGGGCATTGGCGGGGTGCGCCGGCCCGGCATCGTGCACCGGCTGGACCGTGAGACGAGCGGCGTCATGGTGGTGGCCAAGACGGACCGCGCCCACCGGGCGCTGGCGGAGGCCTTCGCCGACCACGGCCGTACGGGCGACCTTGAACGCGCCTATGTAGCGCTGGTGTGGGGAGTGCCGAAGCGCCTTTCCGGCACCATCGACGCCCCGCTCGGCCGCTCTACCCACGACCGGACCCTGCGCGCCGTGGTGCCGGAGGGCCGCCCCGACGCCCGTCTCGCCGTCACCCACTACACCGTTGTTGAGCGCTACGGCCAGCCGAACGAGGAGATCGCCGCCCTCGTGGAATGCCGCCTGGAGACCGGCCGTACGCATCAGATCCGTGTGCATATGGCGCATATCGGCCACCCGCTCATTGGCGACCCCGCCTACGGCCGCGCCTTCCGCACCAAGGCGAAGCGCCTGCCGCAACCGCTGGCGGACATGGTTGCGACATTTCCGCGCCAGGCGCTGCATGCGCGCATGTTGGCCTTCCGTCATCCTGAGACCGGCGCTATAATGCGGTTTGAAGCGCCGATTCCGGCTGACTTAGCGGAACTGTTGGCGCGTTTCGCCCGTTTGTAATCGGAAGCCGGCGTGATGTCGCTGTTCACGGTCGGTCACGGTTTGTTGACCGTTACCGGAAGCTTTTGCCTTTCGGAATTTGTTCCTATATAGAACGTGGCGCGGTGCGCGCTGGCGCGGCCGCGCTTTCCGTCCGCCTTTGATTAGGGGACGCTGAAGATGAGGAGGGTGCTGAAATGGCCCAGACACTACCGAGCATTGTTTCGGGAGAAGGCGGTCTTACCCGCTATCTCGAAGAAATCCGCCGCTTTCCTATGCTGCAGCCGGAAGAGGAGTACATGCTTGCGAAGCGTTATCGCGAGCATGAGGATACTGATGCTGCACATAGGCTGGTCACCAGTCACTTGAGGCTGGTGGCGAAGATTGCAATGGGTTACCGCGGCTATGGCTTGCCGATCGGCGAAGTGATCTCCGAGGGCAATGTCGGCCTGATGCAGGCCGTGAAGAAGTTCGAGCCGGAGCGTGGCTTCCGGCTGGCCACCTATGCCATGTGGTGGATCAAGGCGTCGATCCAGGAGTACATCCTGCGCTCGTGGAGCCTGGTCAAGATGGGCACCACGGCCAATCAGAAGCGCCTGTTTTTCAACCTTCGCAAGGTGAAGGGCAAGATCCAGGCGCTCGACGAGGGCGACCTCAACCCCGAGCAGGTGTCCGAGATTGCCACCAGGCTGAACGTGAGCGAGGAGGAAGTGGTTTCCATGAACCGCCGCCTCTCCGGCGATGCCTCGCTCAACGCGCCCATCCGTGCCACCGAGGGCGAGTCCGGCGAATGGCAGGACTGGCTGGTGGACGAGCACGACAGCCAGGAAGAAATGCTGGTCGAGCAGGACGAACTTGAATCCCGCCGTCGCATGCTGGGCGACGCGATGGGCATCCTGAACGACCGCGAGCGCCGCATCTTCGAGGCGCGGCGGCTGTCCGATGAGCCGCTAACGCTCGAAGAGCTTTCCGGCGAGTTCGACATCAGCCGTGAGCGTGTCCGCCAGATCGAGGTGCGCGCATTCGAGAAGGTCCAGGAAGCGGTGCAGGCTTCGGCAAGGAAGCAGGCGCAGCCTCCGCGCACCGCTCAGGGCGAAGGACAGAGCGCCGCCGTCTAATTTCCTTCTTCCGGCAAGGCAAGGCAGAGGAGACAGCAGGTCTTACCCGCTGGATCCCCTCTGCCAGGCCTCCAATACCTCAGTGAAGATCCGGTCGCCGGGCACGCCCTTTTCCAATGTGATGAGGGCGCGGCGGCCGGACGTATAAACGATCGGAATGTCGATCCAGTTCTGTCGCCGCATGAGCAGTGTGTTGGTTTCTACATCCGCTCTGCTGTCGCTCAGCGCCACCAGGAAGAACCCGGGTGCAATCCTTGCCGGAATGCCGAGGAGCGGACTGCCCGTATCCTGTTCCGACCGCTTCATGGCCACCCGCAGCACATTATCGATGCTGCCGCCCTGAAAGTCGTCGGGCGTCAGGAAGATGAGCTCCATGATGTGGCTTGCCGGCAAGGACTGATCGACATTGCGCCGGATGGTCATCTTGAGCTGCAATCCCTTATCGGGGACGGTAGCCTCGGCACGGATGGCCGGCTCGGGCGGCAGGTTGTTGCCGGGCGACTCTTCGACAATCGACCATACCACCGCACCACTGTCGGCGGAGCCTTGCGACGCGTTCGTGCGCTCCTCGTAGAAGATTGCCCTCTGGCCTACAGGTAGGGAGGCTTCACCTTCCGTCTCACCGGCGCCGCTATCCTCGCCCGGTGCGGCGCTGCTTTGCGTGGCCTCGGCAACGGAGGTGCCCTCGCCCACACCCGGCTGACCACCGGCGGGGCCTGGATCGACTTCCCGGCCCTCCGGCGTCAGGCGCTGGGTAAACTTGGCTGGTGGCTCCTCGCCCGCCGGTTCCGGACTCTCTGCCTCATCGCTCGCCTGCGCGGTTTCCTCCGGCGCGTCCCCCACCTCCTCGGGCGGTGCGGTGTCGGTATCCCGCGCCATCATTTGGTCGAAGCTTTGAAATCCGGCCAGTTGCGCCACGTCGTCGCGATAAAGCCACGCGCCGGCTGCCGCGGCGCCAAGCAGAACCACGATGAGGAGCAGCGCGCCCCATCCGCCCGCCCTGCGACGTCGGCGGCCAGGTTCGTCTCCGGGAAGGCTTACATCTTCATCCGGGCCGGATTCCGACCCGTCCACGGGCACATCCGCTGCACCGCCCCCCGGCCACTCAGAAGTTTGGTGATGCGCCTCGTCGGTCTCGCCGTCCGCATCCGTGGCATGGGCGTGATCCGCCGCGGCGGCTTCCTCCCGATCGTGCGCTGCCATCTCCACAGTCGGTTCGGCTTCCGCCTCGTCGGCATCAGGGTAAGGGCGCAGTCCGAACGGAGTGCTCAGCTCCGCCATGACACTGTCGAGATCGTCTTCCGGCGGAGTGGCCGCAGGCTCTGCGTACTCAGCCTCGACCGTGCTGATGGCGTCTTCCAGCAGTTTCTTCTGGCGCTCGACAAGCTGCGGCGAAGGTGGTGGCGAGACCGCAGCCAGCTTGGCGTCGATGGTGGCGCGTGCCTTTTCGTAGACCTTCGCCCGCGTTGCGGGGGTATTTTCTTTCAGCGCACCGATCGTCTTGCGCAAAACCGCAGCAAAATCCGCCATGCCTAAACTGTTCGCTCCTGCCCTCTCACTGCCCGAGTTTCACCCGCAACATGCATGAAATTGTGGTGACTCTACAGCATGGCCTCAAACAATGGAATCGCCTTCTAAAAAGATCAATTCGTAGATTCAAAGCCTTAGCTACCTGCTCGCTAATCCTGGAAGGGATCTGTCACCAGAATCGCGTCCTCGCGTTCCGGACTGGTCGACAGCAGCGCCACGGGAGCGCCGATCAGCTCCTCGATGTGGCGGACATATTTCACTGCCTGGGCCGGCAAATCGTTCCAGCTGCGGGCGCCACGCGTCGTCTCCTTCCAGCCTTCGAGCGTCTCGTATATCGGCTGCAGCCGCGCCTGCGCGCCCTGGCCGGCAGGCAGATAGTCGATCGTCTGCCCGTCGAGCTTGTATCCCGTGCAGACCTTGACCTCGTCAAGCCCATCGAGCACGTCGAGCTTGGTAAGCGCGATGCCGCTCATGCCGTTCGCCACCACCGCCTGGCGCACGAGCACGGCATCGAACCAGCCGCAGCGCCGCTTACGCCCCGTCACCGTTCCGAACTCGTTGCCCTGCGTGCCCAGGAAATCGCCGACCTCGTTGTCCTGCTCTGTGGGGAAAGGCCCTTCGCCAACGCGGGTCGTATAGGCCTTGGTGATGCCCAGGACGTAATCGACAGCGCTCGGTCCCAACCCCGAACCCGTGGCCGCCTGGCCTGCCACCGTGTTGGACGAAGTGACGAAGGGATAGGTACCGTGGTCGATGTCGAGCAGCGTGCCCTGCGCACCCTCGAAGAGGATGCGGCTTCCCGCGCGGCGCGCGTCGTCGAGGATTTTCCACACCCGGTCGACATAGGGCAGGATACGGTCTGCCACCGAGGAAAGCTCCTCCATGATGGCCGCGTGCGAAACTTCCGGGTGGCCCAGCCCCCGGCGAAGCGCGTTATGGTGCGTCAGAAGTCGGTCGACCTTGGCCGGCAGCGTCTCCATGTTGGCAAGGTCCATGACGCGGATTGCGCGGCGACCCACCTTGTCCTCGTAGGCCGGCCCGATGCCGCGCCGCGTCGTGCCGATCTTGGTGCCCGAGTTGGAGGCCGCGTCCTCGCGGAAGGCGTCGAGTTCGCGATGCAGCGACAGGATCAGCGCAGTATTTTCAGCGACCTTCAGGCTCTCCGGCGATACCGACACACCCTGCTGCGCTAGGCGCTCGATCTCGGCCACGAAAGCGTGCGGATCGAAAACGACACCGTTGCCTATGACCGACAGCTTACCCTCGCGCACGACACCGGAGGGAAGAAGCGAGAGCTTGTAGCTCACCCCGTCGATCACCAGCGTATGGCCGGCATTGTGCCCGCCCTGGAAGCGCACCACCACGTCGGCGCGCTCCGACAGCCAGTCGACAATCTTGCCCTTTCCCTCGTCGCCCCACTGCGAGCCGACGACCACAACATTCGCCATCAGTGCATCCTTCTTGCCGGCCTTGCGCGGAACGCCCGGCTGCTCGTGAAAAACCACAGGCTCTATACCGTCATGCGCCTGGCGATGCGACTCCCTTTCAACGATACCGCCTGCGCTCCGCCGGTTTTCTTCGCGCCGTTCGATTTACGAAGCGCATTGAACCGGCTATTGCCTCCTACCGCCTCGAAGACTGCCCGGAAGCCACCGATGCACAACAAGGCCTACACCATCCTCCTGCTCACCACGCTCTTCTGGGGCGGGAATGCAGTTGCGGGGAAGCTGGCGGTCGGCCATGTCTCGCCTTTCGCCCTGACCTTCCTGCGCTGGATCGTGGCGCTTGCCATTCTCCTCCCGTTCGCATGGAAACCGCTCAATCGCGATTGGCCGCAGGTAAGGCGCAACCTGCCGCTTATGGCCATGCTTGGAGCGATCGGCTTCACCTGCTTCAACGCCGCCTTCTACAGCGCCCTCACGTTCACGTCGGCAGTCAACGTGTCGATCGAGCAAGCGGCCATTCCGATGGTCATAATCGTGCTGAATTTCTGTCTGTTCCAGGTAAGGGCGACAAGGCTTCAGCTTGTAGGCTTCGCGCTTTCCCTTATTGGCATTTCGCTGACAGCGAGCCACGGCGATCTATCGCGGCTTGCGGAACTCGACATCAATGTCGGCGATCTTCTGATGCTGCTCGCCGTCCTGTTCTACGGGATCTACACCGTGTCCCTACGCTTCAAGCCGGACATCCACTGGCTGAGCACGATCACCGTGCTTGCGACATCGGCCCTTTTAAGCTCGATCCCCTTCCTCGCCTGGGAATACGCAACCGGCAGCCTTATCTTGCCGGACCTGCGCGGCTGGATGATCGTGCTTTACACCGCTGCAATGCCGTCGGTCCTCGCCCAAGTCTTCTATATCCGCGGCAACGAACTCATCGGCGGCAACCGTGCCGGCCTGTTCGTCAACCTCGTGCCAATCTTTGGCACGCTGCTTTCGATCCTCATCCTGGGGGAGGACTTCTACCCGTACCACGCGTTCGCGATGGCGCTCGTCTTCTGCGGCATTGGGCTAGCCGAATACAGCGGCCGCAAGGCGATGGGCGCGCCGCCGCGCGTGCGGGCACCAGTCGACGGGTCGTGATCTCGAAGGCGCAGGTTTAACCTGCGCCTCCGTCAGACTACGCACTCACGTCGAAATGCAACGGCTTGGCCGAGATGATGGAATCCGTCGCCTTCAACTCCTGAAGCACGTTCTCAGGGAAAGGCGCGTCGAGATACAGGAGCGCAATGGCATCGCCCCCCGGCCGGTTGCGGCCGAGCTGGAAGTTGGCGATGTTCACGCCGTGCTTGGCACAGATGGTGCCGAGCAGTCCGATGATGCCGGGCGTATCGTAGTTGGTGGTGTAAAGCATGTGCTCGCCCACCTCGGCATCGAGGTTGATGCCCTTGATCTGGATGAAGCGCGGCTTGCCGTCGGAGAAGACCGTGCCGGCGATCGACCGTGTCTTGGCAGAGGTCTTCACCGTCAGCTTGATATAGCCGTCGAAGACGCCCGATTTGTCGCGCTTGACCTCCGACAGGATGACGCCGCGCTCCTTGGCCATGATGGGGGCGGAGACCATGTTGACGTCGGAGACCTGCGGCCGGATGAGGCCCGCCAGCGCGGCACTGATGAGGGCACGCGTGTTCATGGCGGCGGTGGAGCCGTCGAACACCACCTCCACCTCGCGGATCGCCTCCTCCGTCACTTGGCCGACGAAGGCGCCCAGCACCTCGGCCAGCTTGATGAAAGGCTTCAGCCGCGGCGCCTCCTCGGCGCTGATCGAGGGCATGTTAATGGCATTGGTGACCGCGCCCTTGATGAGGTAGTCCGACATCTGCTCGGCCACCTGCAGGGCGACATTCTCCTGCGCCTCGGTGGTCGAGGCGCCGAGATGCGGCGTGCACACCACGTTCGGCAGGTTGAATAGCGGGTTTTCCGTAGCCGGCTCGTTCTCGAACACATCGATGCCGGCGCCCGCCACCTTGCCGGATTTCAAGGCTTCGACCAGATCGGCCTCGACGACCAGGCCGCCACGTGCGCAATTGATGATGCGCACGCCGTCCTTCATCTTAGCGATCGCCGCGGCATTGATGATGCCCCGTGTCTTGTCGGTGAGCGGCGTATGCAGCGTGATGAAGTCGGCACGGGCGAACAACTCGTCCAGTTCCACCTTCTCCACGCCCAGTTCCTCCGCCCGCTGCTGGGAGAGGAACGGGTCGAACGCCACCACGTGCATCTTCAGCCCGATGGCGCGCATAGCCACCACCGAGCCGATGTTGCCGCAGCCGATGACGCCTAGCGTCTTGCCGGTGATCTCGACGCCCATGAAGCGATTCTTCTCCCACTTGCCGTTGTGGGTGGAGGCGTTGGCTTCGGGGATCTGCCGTGCCACCGCAAAGATCATGGCAATCGCGTGCTCGGCCGTCGTGATGGAGTTGCCGAAGGGCGTGTTCATGACGATGATGCCGCGGCGCGAGGCGGCGGGGATGTCGACGTTGTCGACGCCGATGCCGGCCCGGCCGACGACCTTCAGATTGGTCGCGGCGTTAATCAGCTTTTCCGTCACCTTGGTAGCCGAGCGGATCGCCAGACCATCATACTGGTCGATGATGGCAAGGAGCTTTTCCTTGTCCTTGCCGAGATCCGGCTGATAGTCCACCTCGATGCCGTGATGCTTGAAGATATCGACGGCCGTGGGCGAAAGCTTGTCGGAAACGAGAACGCGAGGTGCCATTTCAGGGGCTCCGTATAAAGCGAATGCGGTGGGAAGAGGCAGCGCCGACGTCGGCGCTGGACTGTTCAGGCGCTCTCTAGCGCCGCCTTCTGTTCCTGGAATGCCCAGTCGAGCCAAGGCATCAAAGCCTCCAGATCGGAGGTCTCGACGGTCGCGCCGGCCCAGATCCTGAGGCCTGGAGGTGCGTCGCGGTAATGGCCGATGTCATAGGCCACACCCTCCTTGTCGAGCCGGGATACCATGCCCTTGGCGAAGGCCGCCTTGGCGTCGGAATCGAGCCGAGCCACCGTCTCGTCTACGATCGACAGGCACACAGAGGTGTTGGAGCGCGTGGCCGGGTCCTGCGCCAGATGCGCGAGCCAATCGCTCCTTTCAACGAACCGGTCGATGACGGCGAAGTTGGCATCGGCGCGAGCGATGAGGCCTTCGAGCCCGCCCACCGACTGCGCCCAGGAAAGTGCGTCGAGATAATCTTCCACGCACAGCATGGAGGGGGAGTTGATGGTTTCGCCCTTGAAAATGCCCTCGATCAGTTTTCCGCCCTTGGTCAGGCGGAAGATCTTCGGCAACGGCCAGGGGGGCGTGTAATTTTCCAGCCGCTCTACGGCACGCGGGCTGAGGATGAGGATGCCGTGCGCGGCCTCGCCGCCCAGCACCTTCTGCCAGGAGAAAGTGACGACATCGAGCTTGGAAAAATCAAGCCGCTGCGCGAAGGCGGCGGAGGTGGCGTCGCAGATGGTCAGCCCCTTACGGTCGGCGGGGATGAAGTCGCCGTTCGGTACACGCACGCCGGAGGTCGTGCCGTTCCAGGTGAAAACCACGTCGCGGTCGAAATCGATCTGCGCGAGGTCCGGCAGCTGGCCGTAGTCCGCCTCGATGCGCCGCGCGTCAGCAAGCTTGAGCTGCTTGAGGACATCCGTCACCCAGCCGGCGCCGAAGGATTCCCAAGCGACCATGTCGACGCCGCGTTCGCCGAGCAGCGACCAAAGCGCCATCTCGACGGCGCCGGTGTCCGACGCCGGCACAATACCGATGCGGTAGTCTGAGGGAACCTGAAGAACCCCGCGCGTGAGCTCGATTGCCCGTCCGAGCTTTTCCTTGCCGATCTTGGCACGGTGGGAGCGTCCGAGCGCGGCATCCTTCAACGCCTCGGGCGTCCAGCCGGGGCGCTTTGCGCAAGGTCCTGATGAAAAATAGGGATTGGCCGGACGGATGTCCGGCTTGGGGAGTGTGCTCATGATGTTCTACCCTTCCAGATAGCTCGCCCCTCGGTGGGGAGGGGTGGCCCACGGAGGGGGTTATGCTGTCAGGGCCGCCGCGTCAAGCAGGTTCTTCACGAGACAGAGCAGCGCATGGCGGGCCCTTCCGCCCGCCACCGCGGAAACTTTGAGCCTTTGCCGGGACTTACCAGAGATCGTAGCGCAGTCCGACCTTGACCTGGTGATAGTCCACGCCGTCCTCGACGGTATTGGAGGATACGTCGAGATATTCCAGACTCGGCGAGTTGAGGTATTGATAACCCACGTCCAGAGAGACGTTTTTCGTGACCTGATAGTTGACGCCTGCGTTGAGTGTGTAGGCGAACTTGTATTGCCGATCCGATGGGGAGGGCGGAGTATTCAGCGTCGGTGAATCAACCTCCAGCTCGTGCTTGGAAAAGACGAGGCCGGCACCGGCACCGACATAAGGGGTGATGCCGACAAAGGTGCCGAGGTCGACGTAACCGTTGACGATCGCGCCCAACACCCGGTTCTCGCCCGATACCGAATCGACTCCGTTGTCGTAGTCAAAGCTGTCGTCCCCTATATAGGCGAGATTGACATCTGCCCGCAGCATGTCGGTGAAGTGATAGCCGACACCGATGCTGCCTCCAAAACGGTTGTTGTCCGCCTCTTCGCCGAAGAGGCTGAAATCATACACCGAATCGTTGACGCTGTAGGTGACGTCGCCGCGCAGATACCACCCCGAACCGAACTCCACCGGCACGTATTGCGGCGCTTCCTCTATGACGATGGGCGGGTCGTAATCGGCCGCGCCGGCGGATGTCGCCAGCGCGGCACCCGCAACGATCAGAATGAGAGTGCTGGAAAATTTATACATAACCTGCTCCGCGAAAATGCGACGGAGCAGTGCTTGCCCCCCGCCGCCAGTCGAGAGGCAGTGTTAACCATTTCGGTTAAGTCATGGTTAAGGATAACAGTGCGTGAACGAGCGATACGAAAAAGGCCGCCCGGCGGAAAGCCGGGCGGCCTACAGGTACGATGGAAGATATGTTTATTTGTAGACCGGCGGCTCGTACTTGAAAGGCGGCGGGTCGTAGGCCACCATCTGCGGCACGGCGCAGTTCGGATTGCCGCCGCCGAACGAATAGCGCAGGCCCGCACGCGCCTCGTGCACGTTGAAGCCGTCGTCGTAGCCGGGGCCAACGCCGAAGCCGGATTCTTCGAACATGCGCCCTCCCTCGATACGGCTGAAGCGATAGCCGGCGTCGAGCTGCAGGTTCTCGGTCAGGCAATAGGACGCACCCGCCATGAGCGACCAGGCAAAGCGCCAATTCTTGGCACCTCTGTGCACATCCGTTTCGCCGTCGATGGTGTTTTCGAGATCGTCCCACTTCACATATGCGCCGCCGATACCCGCGCCGACATAGGGTGTGACACCACGATAGGTGCCAAGGTCGACATAGGCATTAGCCATCAGGAGAAGCGCCGAATAAGCCGATCTGTCAGTCGACGTACAGGGCACGGGCGGATCGCCGCACACGCCCGAGGTCGTGCCGCGAAAGTCTGACTTGAACCAGTAGTCCGCCGTGAAGTCGGTGCGCAGATAACGCGTCATCTGATAGCCGACGCCCGCGCCAAGCGACATGGCGCCATCGAGATCCGTGGTGTCGAAATCGTCCGTGCCGGGCGGCGGACCATAGGTGATGTATTCGGTACCGCGCAGTTTCGACCAGTGATAGTTGATGTCCCCGCGCAGGTACCAGCCGCCCGCGGCCACCTCCTTTTCAACGTACTGCGGTGGCGGCATCTCCACCACCGGCGGTTCATAGATGTCGGCAGCGTAGGCGCCGGTGGCGAAGGCAACCGCGGCAGCCACGATAACCGGCTTCATCGTCTTCAGCATCTTTCCCCATCCCCCAAAAATACGACGGCCGCACGGTTTGGCGCCTCGCTTGGTTGAGTCATGGTGAAGATTGGAGCAAAAAAGTTAAACGCCGCTTAACCCTAACAGTTTGATTTCCGCGTTTTCATGCAGCGATAAGTTTGTTCTTATTCAAGTGGAAATTGGAGCCGCGTCAGGCACAGCCTGCGTGTCGTAGCCGGTTTTAACCAGTCTGGCAGGCTGAAGACCGACGGGTTCCTAGGCCGCCGTGCGAGCATTGGCGATGGCACCGATGATATCGTCGACCACGGCGTGCACCAGATCGGGATCGTCGCCTTCGGCCATCACACGGATGAGCGGTTCGGTGCCGGAGGGGCGGATGACGAGACGACCGCTCTCGCCAAGCCGTGACTGCGCCTCGGCGATCGCCGCCTTGACCGGCGCCCTCTCGAGCGGCTTGCCGCCGCTGGTACGCACGTTCTTCAAGACCTGCGGCACCGGCTCGAACTTGCGGCACACCTCACTGGCCGGGCGGTTCTCGCGCTTGATGCAGGCCAGAACCTGCAGCGCCGTGACCAGGCCGTCGCCCGAGGTAGCGAAGTCGGAAAGGATGACATGGCCGGACTGCTCACCGCCCACGTTGAGCCCGTTGGCGCGCATGTGCTCCACCACGTAGCGGTCGCCCACCTTGGTGCGGTGCAGATCGAGCCCGCGGCCCTTCAGGAAGCGCTCCAGGCCGAGATTGGACATCACCGTAGCGGCGATGCCGCCGCCGGCCAGCCGCTCGCTCTCATGCCAGGACTGCGCAATCAGCGCCATGATCTGGTCGCCGTCGACCACGGTGCCGTTCTCGTCGACGATCACCACCCTGTCTGCATCGCCGTCGAGCGCGATACCGATGTCGGCACGCACTTCGTGCACCTTCTTTGCAAGGCTCAAGGGGCTGGTCGAGCCGCAATCGCTGTTGATGTTGAGGCCGTCCGGGTCGACGTGGATGGCCACCACCTCCGCACCCAGTTCCCAGAGGGCAGCGGGTGCCACCTTATAGGCTGCACCGTTGGCGCAGTCGACGACGATGCGCAGCCCCGAGAGCGACATGGCCCGCGGCAGTGTGCGCTTGGCGAATTCGATATAGCGATCATGCACGCCGTCGACGCGCTTTGCCCGGCCGAGCATTTCGGCATCGGCCAGCGCCAGCTCGATGTCCTTGTCGAGCATCGCCTCGATGCGTCCCTCGATCTTGTCGGAAAGTTTATAGCCGTCGGGCCCGAACAGCTTGATGCCGTTGTCCTCGAACGGATTGTGCGAAGCCGAGATCATGACGCCGATATCGGCCCGAAGCGAGCGCACCAGCATAGCCACCGCCGGCGTCGGGATCGGCCCCAGAAGGAACACGTCCATGCCTGCCGCGCAGAAACCGGAAACCAGTGCGTTCTCGATCATGTAGCCGGAAAGGCGCGTGTCCTTGCCAAGCACCACGCGATGGCGATGGTTGCCGTTCTGGAAGGTCA
The DNA here is from genome assembly GCF_025336525.1 of Chelativorans salis. Taxonomy (GTDB): domain Bacteria; phylum Pseudomonadota; class Alphaproteobacteria; order Rhizobiales; family Rhizobiaceae; genus Chelativorans; species Chelativorans salis. Next base: position 47,233 of record NZ_JAOCZP010000007.1, on the reverse strand, counting down.
AGCCGGCGGCCATACCCACCTTCATGGCCACCTCGGCTGTCATAGGAAATCGATTGGCACGACCGCGGATGCCGTCGGTCCCGAAGTATCTCTTCGTCATGTCTTTTTTTGCCCGCACCGGTTTGGAAATTTGTCGCAAAACTGCGGTCCCCATCTTCATTTGCCACAGGTTCGGGAGCTTGTGCTCATCACTTTATGTCAGAAATCGTAACCGATCTATATGAATAGGTGCTTGCCCACCATGATTAACGGTAGGTAAACAACCGTGATACAGGAAGCGATGCGCTAACAAAACTGCGGGGCGCCAAGGCCCCGCAGCACTGTGGATTTTTATGTCGCTGTGACGGTTCCTACCCTTGCGGTTGTGGTTCCATCCCGGCGTCGGGCTCTTCGCCGCCCTTCTTGTTTTCCTTGCGCGCACCGGCCTTGGGCACGGTGGAGCCGCGCGACGGCGGTGTATCATCGCCAAGGTCGCGCGCCGGCTTCTCGCCGCGGATGATGGCACGGATTTCGTCGCCCGACAGCGTCTCGTATTCGAGCAGGCCTTCGGCGACAGCGATCCATTCCTTCTTCTTCTTGGTCAGGATTTCGCGCGCCTTGGTATAGGCCTCGTCGATGAGCCTGCGCACCTCCTGGTCGATCTTCTGCTGCGTCTCCTGCGACATGTTCTGATGACGCGCCACGGAGTGGCCGAGGAATACCTCTTCCTGGTTCTCACCATAGGCGACCTGACCGAGCTTGTCGGAAAAGCCCCACTGCGTGACCATGGCGCGGGCAAGTTTGGTCGCCTGCTCGATATCGGAGGCCGCACCGGAGGTGATGTTCTCCTTGCCGAACTTGATCTCCTCGGCCACGCGACCGCCCATCATGGTGGCGAGCCGCGAGATCATCCACCTGTAGCTCATGGAATAGCGGTCGCCCTCGGGCAACTGCATGACCATGCCGAGCGCCCGCCCACGCGGAATGATGGTCGCCTTGTGCACCGGATCGGAGGACGGCGTGTGGAGCGCCACCACGGCGTGCCCCGCCTCGTGGAAGGCGGTCAGTTCCTTCTCCTCCTGGGTCATGGCGTGCGAGCGCCGTTCCGCGCCCATCATCACCTTGTCCTTGGCGTCCTCGAACTCAGCCATGGTGACGAGACGCTTGTTACGGCGCGCAGCCATCAGGGCGGCCTCGTTGACCAGGTTGGCGAGATCGGCACCGGAGAAGCCCGGCGTGCCGCGCGCGACGATCTTCAGGTCGACATTGGGCGCCAGCGGCACGTTGCGCACGTGAACCTTGAGGATCTTCTCGCGTCCGGCAATGTCCGGGTTCGGCACCACGACCTGCCGGTCGAAGCGGCCGGGACGCAGGAGCGCCGGATCGAGCACGTCGGGCCGGTTGGTGGCGGCGATCAGGATGATGCCCTCGTTGGCCTCGAAGCCATCCATCTCGACCAGCAACTGGTTCAGCGTTTGCTCGCGCTCGTCGTTACCGCCGCCAAGGCCGGCGCCGCGATGGCGGCCGACCGCGTCGATCTCATCGATGAAGATGATGCAGGGCGCGTTCTTCTTGGCCTGCTCGAACATATCGCGCACGCGCGAAGCACCGACACCGACAAACATCTCAACGAAGTCGGAGCCGGAGATCGTGAAGAACGGAACATTCGCCTCGCCGGCGACGGAGCGGGCAAGCAGCGTCTTACCCGTTCCCGGAGGGCCGACCAGAAGCACGCCGCGTGGGATCTTGCCGCCCAGGCGCTGGAACTTCTGCGGATCACGCAGGAACTCGACGATCTCCTCCAGGTCTTCCTTCGCCTCGTCGACGCCCGCCACATCCTGGAAGGTGACGCGGCCATGCGCCTCGGTAAGAAGCTTCGCCTTGGACTTACCGAAACCCATGGCGCGGCCGGAGCCCGACTGCATCTGCCGCATGAAGAATATCCACACGGCGAGGATGAGGATCATCGGCAGCCAGGAGATGAAGTAGCCCAATATGGAGTTGGAGCCGTCCGATTCCGGCCGTGCGTTGATGGTCACGCCACGGTCTTCCAGCCGCTGCACGAGGCTCGGATCTCCCGGAGAATAAGTCTGGAACGGCGTCTGGTTATCCGTGTAGGTGCCGGTGATGCGATCGCCGGTAATCGTCACGCTCTCAACGCGGCCGTTCGCCAGTTCCTGAAGGAACTGCGAATAGGCGATGTCGCGCGTCGCTCCACGCTGCTGCGGCGCCTGGAAGAGGTTGAACAGCGCGATGAGCAGAACGGCGATGATCGCCCACAGCGCGAAATTTCTGTAATTCGGATTCATGTGCGTCCTGTAAGTGCGCCGAGGCCGGCATCATCCCAAAGCACGGGTTTCAACTAACATAGGGAGCGTGCGCAATATTGCCAAGCGCAAGCCCGCTATTGCGCTCATATCCCAGCCGATATGGTTATCTGTTATCCCCTTTGTGGCCGCGCCATGGCGAAGGCTGAATAGTCGCACCGCCTATCACCTTGGCGACCGCCCGTGCTGGAGCGAGATCGAACGTGGGCAAAAACCGCGCCCACGGCCCCGCCACCGACTGCAGAGACACCGCCGCTCCCTCGCTTGCACGACCGAGAAACCGCCCATCGCGCCAAAGCGCCGGTTCGGCGGCAAGCGCCGAGCGCGCAAGACCGGCGGGTGCATCCAGATCGGCTAGCTCGGATGCCCGCACGTTCTCGGTGCCGAAAGGAGCGAGCATCAAGTCGCTTGGCGTTTCACGCACCTGGACGCGGTATCGCCCGTCCCAGATCATACCGCCGGCGACGGCGAGCCGAGGCAGATTACGCCTCTCCCGATGAATATAGAGACCTCCACGCCTTGCGGCGATAACCGCCCGCGACAAGGTGGCGCGAAAGCCTTCGTCTCCCGCACGCGCCAGAATAGCCGCGGTCCGTGTCTCGTCCGGCAGATGCTGCGTGCCGCCGGCGACCGCCAGAAGGATCCGGAGCGTATAGAGGGCCACGCTCTCCTCCGCCTGTCGTAGCGCTGAATGCGGCAGGCAAAGGAGTCCTGGCACAACAAGCCGCGTCGTGCCGGAGATGAACGTGGCAGCGTGTTCCCCTGCCTCCTCCCGCGCAAGGCCCGTTTCCCGCGCCCGGTCGACGAGCCGCTCGACATCCTCTTCGTCCAGCGTCTGTCGCACGCGCGCCCGTTCGAACCGCCGGTCCTTGTTGCTGGGGTCTTCGAACCAGCCGATGCCTTGCGCCTGAAGAAGGCGGCGCAGCGCGCTTCGGCGCGCGCCGAGAAGCGGCCGTACGAACCAGACGCGGCCGTCGTAGAGCGTGGCGGGAGCGATGCCTGCGGTTCCACGCCCGCCTCCGCGCTTCAGCCGCATGGCCAGCGTCTCGGCCTGGTCGTCCGCCGCGTGGCCAGTCAACACGAGATCACTGCCCGCCTCGTCCGCCGCGCCCGCCAGAAGCCGCAGCCGGGCTTCCCGCGCCGCAGCCGAGAGCCCGGTCGCCGGTTTCCGCCCCTCCCATCGAAGAACACGATGCGCAATGCCGTGCGCTGCGCACAGCCGGCCTACCGCACGTGCCTCCTCCGCGGCCTCGGGGCGAAGGCCGTGATCTACCGTCACGGCCAGAAGCGATGGTCCGCTTTGCGCGCTTTTCAGATAGTCGTGGAGAAGGAGCAGAAGGGCAAGCGAGTCGCCGCCGCCTGAGACTGCCGCAATCACGCATCTGCGCCCGGCAAGATCGATCGCGGAAAAGAGAGGACCCGCCGCGGGCGGGGAAACCTGGCTCAGCAACCGGCAGAAGCCTGTTCCCGCCTGACCCGCTCCCTGAGCGCGTCGGAGGCCTGCGGATAGCGCTGGCCGATTTCGGTAAAGGTTGCGCAGGCGACGTCGATCTGGTCGAGCGCGGCGAGGGAGACGCCGAGCTTCAGGAGCATTTCCGGCGCCTTGCCGGCGTTGGGGTGGTCGCGGTTGGCCTGCAGGAAGACCTCCGCCGCCTCGCGGTGGCGGTCCTGCCCCAAAAGCGCCTCGCCCAGCCAAAAACTGGCGTCGGCGGCATGCTGCCCGTCTGGAAAACGCTCCAGATACTGACGGAACCCAGCCTCCGCCGTACCGTAGTCGCCGGAAAGAACGAACTCGTAAGCATTGCGGTAGATCTCATCCGGATCATCGGAGGGCGGCACAGCGGCGACGATGGAGCCGCCATTGCCGGTGTCCTGGTTGCCATGCAAGAGATCCACCGGCCCGCTGGTACCGTTGGAGACGAGATTGCCGTTCTCGTCGAGGGTCAGGGTGCCAAGCGTACGCGGCGGCTCTCCCTGGGTCGGGGCAGTGGTATCCGCCGTGCTGGTCGTGCCTGTCGCGGGATCGCCAGAGGGGACTGCGGGACGCTCAGCCCTTTCTAGCGGTTCTTGGCCCGTCGCCTCGGAGCGCTTGCCCTCCAGCTCCTGGAAACGGAATTCGTTGTCTTCCTGCATGCGGCGCAGTTGGTCCTGCATTTCCAGGAGTTGGAAGTTGAGCTCCTCCACCCGGCCGTTCAGCCGCCGCACCTCTTCCTCAAGGCCGACAAGGCGCGGGTCGCTCGCCTGGGCCAAGATAATGGGTGCTTCATGACGGCGTTCGTGGCCGATGGAGGGAGCGTCGGACAGACGCGGCTGGAATCCCGCTTCGCCGATCCCCACCGTAGCGGCGAGGGAGAAGGCTACAACGGACAGACCGGTCAAAAATGTTCGGAACTGCATTCCTGTCTCGCTCTCGAAAAGGACATGATAAAGGCGGCGGCAGCGGCCCCGCCTTCCCTTTATCAGGCCGTGAGACTTCGGCCAAATTTTGATTGTGTGCGCCATGCAAAAAGGGCGGCATCGTTTGCCGCCCTCGTGAACCACTCTCGCTCGGGCGTCAGCTTCCCGCCCCGTTCAACACTGTGACGGCGCGCCGGTTCTGCGACCAGCAGGAGATGTCGTCGCAGACGGCCACCGGCCGCTCCTTGCCGTAGGAGATCGTGCGGATGCGGTTGGCTGGCACGCCCTGCGACACCAGGAAGTCGCGAGCGGCAGCGGCACGGCGGGCGCCCAGCGCCAAGTTGTATTCACGCGTGCCGCGCTCGTCGGCATGGCCTTCCATGGTGATGGAGTAGGACGGGTACCTGTTCAGCCACTGCGCCTGACGAGTAAGCGTCGCCTGCGCGTCGGAGCGAATGACGGAGGAATCCGTATCGAAGAAGATGCGATCGCCGACGCTGACCGTAAACTCCTGCGTGGAACCCGGCGTCGCCGACCCCGCGCCGCCTCCCAGGCCGAGATCGGCCGCCGTGTTGGGAACCTGTTGCTGAGACCGACATCCCGCGACCGCGAGAGCGGCGAAAAGGGCGATGGCGACGGGATTTCTAGTCAGGGCTGCGATACGGCGCATTGCCGTCACTCCTTGGCATTTGAGTGGATTTCTTCAACACCTAGTAACCATGGTGCGGTTAACGCGCGTTCAAGAAACGAGGTTAACGTTTCGTTGTTTTCGCACTGTCCCCACCCGCACCACATTACAAAAACCGTGATTCGGACGGTAGTGGCAAATGCGGCTGAAAGGCGGCGGAAATCACTTCAGCAGTGGAGACCAGGCCGGATCCGAGCCGAAAGTCGGTGTCGGCACCGGCTGCTCGTTGCGGCCTGTCAGGTCGATTGAATAGAGTTTCGGCCCTGCCGCGCCTGCATCCTGGCGGAAGAACATAATAACCCGACCATTGGGCGACCACGTCGGCCCCTCCTGCAGAAAGCCCGACGAGATGATCCGCTCGCCCGAACCGTCCGTGCGCATCACGCCGATCTGGAAATTCCCTCCGCTCTGCTTCGTAAAGGCGATGAGATCGCCGCGCGGCGACCAGACCGGTGTCGAATAGGCGCCGTCGCCGAAGGAGATGCGGCGCTGGTTGCTGCCGTCGGCACCCATGACGTAGATCTGCGCCCTCCCGCCCCGGTCGGAGGTGAAGACCACCTGGCTGCCATCTGGCGAATAGGAAGGCGAGGTGTCGATGGCATTGGTGTCGGTCAGCCGCGCCGTGTTCCGCGTCCTCAGATCCATCGTATAGATGTTGGAGTTGCCGTCCTCGCGCAGCAGGCTCATGATGACCTTGTCGCCGTTGGGCGAGAAGCGCGGGGCAAAGGTCATGCCCGGGAAGTTTCCCACCAGCTCGCGCTGGCCTGTTTCAAGCTGCAGCAGATAAACCTGCGGATTGCCGCTCTCGTAGGACATGTAGGTGATTTCCTGACGCTGCGGCGAAAAGCGCGGCGTCAGCACGATCGAGCGGCCGTCGGAGAGGTACTCGTGCCTGGCTCCGTCCTGGTCCATGATGGCAAGCCGCTTGACGCGGTTGTCCCGCGGCCCGGACTCGCTGACATAGACAATGCGGCTGTCGAAATAGCCCTTCTCGCCGGTGAACTGCTCGTAGATCGTGTCGGCGATGATGTGCGCGACGCGGCGCCAGTTGTCCTTGTTGGCGAAGAGCTGCTCCCCCGCGAGCTGCCGCCCCGCAAACGTGTCCCATACACGGAACTCCACACGCAACCGGCCGTCCGGCTCCTGCGTCACGCGCCCCGTCACCACGGCCTGGGCGTTGATGACCTTCCAGTCCTCGAAGCGAGGCGTCACGTCGGGATTGGATATCTTTTCGATGAAGGCGTTCTTCTCGATCGGCGCGAAGAGACCTGAGCGCCTGAGATCGGCGGAGATCACGCCGGCGATCTCGGTGCCCATCGCATCGCCCGACAGAAAGTCGGTGATGGCGATCGGTACCGGCTCGACGACACCCTTGTTGATGTCGATTTCCACCAGCGCCCGCGCCGGGACGACAGCCAGCGCGGCAAAGCCCGCGACAAGCGTCACGATGGCGAGGGTCGTTTTCACGAATTTCCGCATCAGCTCATGCCTCTTGAATTCTCGGTCGGGTGTTCGTGTCAGAACATGTCGGTGGGATCGAAATTGACGATGACGTCGGCCCAGGCGCTGTATTTCTCAGCCGGCAGATTGTAGGGCGCGCACTGCAAGATAGCACGCTGCGCCGAGAGGGCCGCTGCGCGCTCCACGGTGGAGCCGCTGCCGCCGGATATGATCTCGGGGCTCCCCTCGACGGCGCCGTTCGGATCCAGCTTGAACTTGAGCGACACTTTGAGGTTCTCCGCGTCGATCGCGCCCGCCGGCACGTTCCAGCAGCGCTGGATCTGGCCGCGCAATGCATCCATCTCGCTCTGCGTCAGCGTCTCACCGGCAGTCGTGCGCTCGCCGCCGAGCGCAGCTTCCTCCGTGGAGCGCTTGGCACCGCCGCCGGAGGCCTTCTGCTTGTCCAGGAGCGCCGCCACCTGATCAAGCAGCTCCTCATCCTTCTCCTCGCTCTTCGCCTGCTCGCGGGCGGTCGGCTTTTCCGTCTCCTTGCGTTCCGGCGCCTTGGCGGTCTGCGCCTTTGGCGGCTGCGGACGCGCTCGCGGCACGGGGGCTGATTGGGGCAGTCTCACGCTTTCATCTTCCGCATTCTCCGCCACCACGGGCTCCTCGGCCGGTTCCGGCGTGACTTCCTGTCGGGGCTGCGGCTCGGGCTCGCGCTCGGTGGCCGGCGCAGGCACATTTTCAGCTTTTGCCTGCTCCGTCTCTTCGGCGGGCTTCTCCACGGGCTTCGGCTGGGGCTTGGGAGCGGGGGCCGATTCGGCCGTACGCTCCTCCACCGGTTTTGGCCTCACCTCCGGCGTCGGCGGCGTCTTCTGGTCCGTATCCGCCTCGCCTGTCTTCTGCGCGTTTTCCACTATGTCCGGACGCTCCGTCGGCGTCGGAGTGGGCTTCTGCCGCAACGGCGCCTTTTTGTCGCCTTCCTGAACCTGTGACAAGCTATCGACAGGAACGATGTCGACCGGTAGCGCCTCGACATCGGCCACTTCATAGGCGCGTGGCGCCGACAACGAGAAAATCCCGAAGCCGAGAAGCACCGCGTGCATCGTGACCGATGTGACGAGACCGGTCTTCATGAAGATCAGCTGTCCTGTTCCTGCAGGGTGACGAGACCGAGATTGCGGAAGCCGGCGGCCGAGATGCGCGCCATTACCCGCATCACCGTGCCGTAGTCCGCCGACTTGTCGCCGCGCACATAGATGCGCTCGTCATAGCCGGCCTGGGCGATAGCCTCCAGCTTCGGCACCACCTCGTCGATCGGGATCTCCGTTTCCTGGAGATAGATCAGCCCCTCATTGTTGACCGATATGGTGATCGGCGTCGTTTCGGAGTTCAGCGCCCGTGCTTGCGTCTCGGGGAGGTCGATGGGAACGCCGACCGTCAAGAGCGGAGCGGCCACCATGAAGATGATGAGCAGCACCAGCATCACATCCACGAAAGGCGTGACGTTGATCTCCGACATCAGCGCGTGCCGGCGCCCACGGCGCCTGCGCCCGTTCCCAACCCCATTGGCCGAGGAAACCGACATGCCCATCAGGCGTACTCCTCTGCCCTTTGCTTCGGTACAGCTCTCTCATCAATTTGCCGCGACAGTATGGCAGAGAACTCATCGGCAAAGCCCTCCATTCTGGAGGCCAGCTTGCCGGCATCGGATGTCAGTTTGTTGTAGGCAATGACAGCGGGAATGGCCGCCAGGAGCCCCATGGCGGTGGCCAGCAGCGCCTCGGCGATGCCCGGCGCCACCACGGCGAGATTTGTGGATTTGGAGCCGGCGATGGCCTGGAATGAGGTCATAATGCCCACCACCGTGCCGAAGAGGCCGATGAAGGGTGCCGAGGAACCAATCGAAGCGAGGAAGCCGAGCTTGCCCTCCAGCCGCTCCATCTCCCGCGTCAGCGCCAGGTCCATCGCTTTGTCGACGCGCGTTTGCAAGCCGAGCGGCGAGCGCGCACCCTTCTCAAAGCTCTTTTTCCATTCACGCATGGCCGCCACGAAAATGGAGCCCATGCCCGAGGTTTTGCGCTCCGACAGCGAGCGGTAGAGCTCCTCCAGCGACTGTCCGGACCAGAACACCTGCTCAAACCGGTTGAGCGCGACGCGCATTCGCGCATAGGCAACCGTCTTGTCGACGATAATGGCCCAGGTCCAGATAGAGACGGCCAGAAGGCCGATCATCACCAGCTTGACGACCCATCCCGCCTGCCAGAACAGCGCCCAGATGGACAGATCCCCACCCGGCGCGGTGAGCGCTACACTTTCCATGGACAAACATCCTCGTAAAATCTGGGCAGCATCTTAATGCCGATCCGTCCCGCCCGCGTGGCTGCATCACCCCAACGAAGTCGCAGCGCCCCCCCGCGAGCTTTCATTCGCGCCTTTTTCCGGGAAATTTTGGTCAAAGGAAGGCGCGCGTAACGCTGGTTATACCTAGATCATATGGGGAATCATGGTTAACGGTATATTACGACGACACCAATAATTGTCGGAAACCGTAATTATTCAAAACTCTATGCGCAGCACCTTACGCAGGACGGCGCAGAAAAGCCGCCGCCCACTCCTTGGGAAAGCGCCGCGGCTTGCCTGAAACGCCGATGATCGCCGCCTCCACCCGCGCCTCCACCAAGCGTTCGCCATCGCGCGAAAGCTGCTGCGCCATGAAGATGCGCGCCCCGGAAATCCGTTCCAAGCGCGTATCCACGGTCACGATATCATCGATGCGGGCAGGCTGACGGAACTCGATATCCATGCGCCGCACCACCCAGGAAAGCCGCTCCCCATGCTTGCCGTCGGCAAGCTCTGTGTGATGGACGCCGGCCAGGCGCAGGAAATCCGACCGCCCACGCTCCAGGAACTCGAGATAGCGCGCGTGGTAGACGACGCCGGTGAAATCCGTATCGGCGAAATAGACCCGCGCCATCAGCCGGTGGCCCGTGGGTGTAAGCTGGCCGCTGAGCCCGGCGGTCAGCGCATCGTTGCGGTCGGCATCGGCCAATGACTGCTATTCCTCTTCCTGGAACAGGCTGATCTGCGCCTGTGTCAGCTCTTTCGGCGCCGTCAGCCCCAGATGTTTCCATGCCCGCGCCGCCAGCACACGCCCGCGCGGCGTGCGCTGGATGAAGCCTTGCTGGATGAGATAAGGCTCGATGATGTCCTCGATGGCGTCGCGCGGCTCGGAAAGCCCCGCCGCGATGGTATCGATACCGACAGGCCCGCCGCCGAAATTCTCCACGATCATGGTAAGGTAGCGCCGGTCGAGCTGGTCAAGGCCGAGCGCGTCAACTTCCAGCCGCGACAGCGCTTCATCGGCCACCGTGCGCGTTACCTTCTCCGCACCCGCAACCGAGGCGAAGTCGCGCACCCGGCGCAGGAGCCTGCCGGCGATGCGCGGCGTTCCGCGGGCGCGCCGGGCGATCTCCTCTGACCCATCTTCCGTGAGGGGCAGACCGAGGATGCGCGCTCCGCGGGTGACGATCGCCTGCAACTCCTCCACCGTATAAAACTCCAGCCGCACGGGAATGCCGAAACGGTCGCGCAGCGGTGTGGTGAGCAACCCGAGCCGCGTCGTCGCCGCCACCAGGGTGAACTTCGCAAGATCGATCTTCACCGAGCGCGCCGCTGGCCCCTCGCCGATGATCAGGTCGAGCTGGTAGTCCTCCATCGCCGGATAGAGGATCTCCTCCACCGCCGGATTGAGCCGGTGGATCTCGTCGATGAAGAGAACGTCGCGCTCTTCCAGATTAGTGAGCAGCGCCGCCAGATCGCCCGCCTTGGCGATCACCGGACCGGACGTCGCGCGGAAGTTGACGCCGAGCTCGCGCGCCATGATCTGCGCCAGCGTCGTCTTGCCGAGCCCCGGCGGCCCGACGAACAGCACATGGTCCAGCGCCTCTCCGCGCCCACGCGCGGCTTCAACGAACACCTTGAGGTTCGCCCGCGCCGCTCTCTGCCCGACGAACTCGTCGAGCGTCTGCGGCCGCATCGTGGCGTCGACATCCTCGCCGCGCTTGTCGGAGGAGATGAGGCGGTCGGCCTCGCTCATGAAAGCAACTCCATGGCTTTACTTCGCTTGCCCGCATGGCGGTCGAATGCCACCGCACGCGCGCAGCCGGTGCTGAGATTGCCCGACGCAACCATCACATCTGAAAACCCGGTTCTGTTTTTCCTCGCCTGTCCGGCCGCCTCGACCATCGGCTCCCGCTTCTCAACGACCAGATCATCGACGTCAAGGATCTCGCCAGCCACACTTCACCACGCGCATACTCGAACGTCCGGATCCAAGGACGGGAACACTACCGCGCCAACTCCTTCAGCCCCAGCCGGATCAGCGTCCCCGTATCCGCGCCTTCCCCCGCCGACCTCATTGCCGCGGCCACCGCGTTCGCCGCCACGTCGCGCGAATAGCCGAGATTGGCCAGCGCCGAGACCGCGTCGGAGACAGGTGCGACCGCCACTCCCTCTCCCAGCTCCTGCTTCAATCCGATGGTGCCCGTTGCTTCGCCCGCATAGGCCGGCACCTTGGTCTTCAGCTCCGTGACGATCCGCTCGGCCACCTTGCGGCCCACGCCCGGCGCCCGTGCCACCATGGCTACGTCCTTGAGTGCGATGGCGTTGGCAAGCTCTGACGCCGAAAGCGTCGAAAGGACCGACAGCGCCACCTTCGCCCCCACGCCCTGCACATTGTTCTGCAACAGGCGAAACCACTCGCGCTCCAGCACCGTGCGGAAGCCGTAGAGGCGGATCATGTCCTCGCGCACATAGGTCTCGATGAACAGCGTCACCGCCGTCCCCACGCCCTCGAGGCTCGACAGCGTACGCGCCGGGCAATAGGCGACGTAGCCGACGCCGCCAACGTCGACGATGCAGTGATCCTCGCCGATCTCGTCGACGATGCCCTTCAGCTTGCCGATCATTTCGCCGTTTCCAGGGCCAGACGGGAGGTGACCGACTGTCTATGGTGCGCATGGCAGATGGCGATGGCTATGGCATCCGCGGCGTCGTCGGTATCGAATTGCGCTTTCGGCATCAGCACCTTCACCATCATGTGGATCTGCTTCTTATCGCCATGGCCGACGCCGATCACCGCCTTCTTGACCGCGTTCGGCGCATATTCGGCCACCCGCAAGCCGGCGCGCGCCGGCACCAACATGGCAATGCCGCGCGCCTGGCCGAGCTTCAGCGTTGCCGCCGCATCCTTGTTGACGAAGGTCGCTTCCACCGCCGCCTCCTGCGGCGTGTGCGTATGCAATATGCCGGAAAGGCCATCGTGAAGCTGGCAGAGCCGCGTGGCGAGATCGGTTTTCTCGTCCGAGCGCACTGTGCCAGCCGCCACAAAACGCAGCGAATTGCCCAGCGTCTCGATGATCGCCCAGCCGGTGCGTCTCAGCCCGGGATCGATGCCAATGATGCGAATCGCGCCTGCCATGGCACTACCATAGCCGCAGGCAGGCCTATTGCCATCAGCCAACAGCGCGAACAGGAACAATGGGAAGAAAAATCGCACAGCGGACGGCATGGGCCGCAGCACGAAGAAGGCCTACGGCGCGACGTGATCCTTCCCGTCCTCGATCAGAATCTGGCCCTGCTTCTGGCGGCTGTCGCCGTGGCCGGCGTCGCGCGCGGCCTATCGGGTTTCGGAACCGGCATGATCGTCACGCCGATCGCCGCCGCGCTCTATGATCCGATCACCGCCGTTGTGCTCATCGTCATCATAGATTCGCTGCCCATGCTGCCGGTGACGATACCCGTCCTCAAGATCGCACGATGGCGCGAAGTGCTGCCCATCCTGGCAGGCCTCGGCGTCTTCGTCCCCGTTGGCATCTATATCCTGAAGCACGGCGACCCGGCGCTTCTGCGCTGGTTCATCTGCCTGACGATCCTCGTCTGCGTTCTCGCCCTCTGGCGCGGCTGGCGCTACCGCGGTCCGCGTTCGCTTCCCATTTCCTTCTCAGTCGGCGGTCTGGCCGGCGTTCTCTCGGGCATCGCCTCGCTCCCCGGCCCGCCAGTCATCGTCTACTGGCTCGCCACAGCGCTTCCGGCGGCGATCGTGCGCGCCAACCTGCTGGCACTGTTCTTCCTGAGCGAATTCCTGTCGATCGGCAATCTCTGGGCCGCGGGGCTTTTCGAAATGCCCCGCCTGATGTTGGGGCTCACCGCAACGCCTTTTTATCTGACCGGCCTGCTCCTGGGCTGGGGCCTCTACGGCCGCTCCAGCGAACAGGTTTATCGCCGGTTCACCTTTGCACTGGTCGTTGCGGCTGCGCTCATTGCGATGCCGACATCGGAATATGTCGTGAGGGCGGCAATAAGCGCCCTAGCCGCGTAAGGATCAGCTCAGCCACGCCCGAAGGCGGTTTGCAGCAGGGTGATCTGGTCCGAGACAGGATTGACCGCGAACGGCTCGTCCAACGTCCGCTCCGCCTCCGGACCGTAGATTTGCTCGTCCATGCGCCGCACCAGCGCCTCCAGCCGCAGCGAACGCCGCACCAGACTGCGGAAAGCCTCCGGCAGTTCGGCCCATCCGGGCGCATCCTCGTGGGCGGAGGCGGTGTCGAGCCGCACCTTCGCCTTCTCGACCGCGACCTGTTCCCGCGTCATCTCGCCGGAATTGGCGGCCCTTTGCAGCAAGAGCCAGGAAGCGAGCTGCATGAGGCGCGTCGTCAGGCGCATCGATTCGGCCGCATAGAGCCCCGCCGCCACCTGCGGCAGCTCCTTGGCGGCCAAGCGCCCATCGCCATCGAGATATTCGGCCGCCTCTTCGACCAGCCCCATGCCCTCATTGTAGAGCGGCTTAAACGAATGAGAGAAAACCCGCCTCTCCGCCAACTTGACCATATTGGCGCTACCCGTACTGCCCGTGACCATGCGCATCACGCCCCAATCCCACTGCGCCCAATCCGGCGCATGTCCATTGTTGTAGCCTTCTTGAGGGCGGCAAAATGCGCTTTGAGAAGCCTGAACGCAAGCCCTAGCTTAACAAAGCGTTAACGGCCGACTTTGGCAAAAACATCGACGGCTGAAAAAAAAGAGCCGCGGTTGCGGCTCTCAGGAGTTTAACAGGGAGGCGTCAAACAGAATGGCTCCAGCCACTCGGTAAGAATCCAGATCACTGGATAAACACAGTAAACACCCGTAAAGCTTAACAGAAGGTTAACGAAATCGCGGATCTTCGACTAAAAACCGCGAAAAATGCTTCACTTCCTCTCACATCGCCTTTGCCAGGTCGCGCAGCTTGAACTTCTGGATTTTCCCCGTCGACGTCTTCGGGATTTCCACAAAAAACACATGGCGCGGGCACTTGAACGATGCGAGCAGCCGCCGGCAATGATCGATGATCTCCTCCGCACTTGCCTGCTTGCCCGGCTTTAATTCGACGAAGGCCACCGGCGTCTCGCCCCATTTGTCGTCCGCGCGCGCCACCACACCGCATGCGGCGATGGCCGGATGCTTGTAGAGCGCGTCCTCCACCTCGATGGAGGAAATGTTCTCGCCGCCTGAGATGATGATGTCCTTTGAGCGGTCCTTGAGCTGGATGTAACCGTCCGGGTGCAGCACACCGAGATCGCCGGAATGGAACCAGCCGCCGGCAAAGGCTTCGTCCGTCGCCGCCTTGTTTTTCAGGTATCCCTTCATGACGATGTTCCCGCGGAACATCACCTCGCCCAGCGTCTCGCCGTCGGGCGGAACGGGCTTCATGGTCTCGGGGTCCATCACCGTCAGGCCTTCCAGCGTCGCGTAGCGCACGCCCTGCCGCGCCTTGCGCGTCGCCTGCTCCGGCCCGTCGAGGCCGTCCCAAGCCATCTTCCACTCGTTCACCACTGCGGGGCCGTAGGTTTCAGTCAACCCGTAGAGGTGAGTGACGATGAAACCGGCATCTGCCATCGCCGCCAGAACGGATTCGGGCGGCGGTGCAGCGGCTGTGTTGAAGATGACGGTCTGCGGGAAGTCGCGGCGATCCGCCTCCTCGGCATTGACCAGCGTTCCCATGACGACGGGCGCCCCGCAAAGATGCGTCACGCCATGATCGGTGATCGCATCGTACATGGCTTTCGCGCGCACCCAGCGCAGGCATACGTGAGTTCCCGCCTGAAGCGCCAGCGTCCAGGGAAAGCACCAGCCGTTGCAATGGAACATGGGCAACGTCCACAGATAGACCGGATGCCGCCCGAGGCCCGCATGGACCGTATTGGCATAAGCCATCAGCGCCGCGCCGCGGTGATGGTAGACCACCCCCTTGGGATTGCCCGTCGTGCCCGAGGTGTAGTTGAGCGAGATGGCGTCCCATTCATCGTCCGGCATCGCCCAGGCGAAGTCGGCATCGCCCGAGGCCACGAAAGCCTCGTATTCTGCGCTTCCAATCGGTTCCCCCTTGGGATGGGGTGCGTCGGCGGGATAGTCCGGATCGTCGTAGTCGATCACCAGCGGCTCCACCTTGGCCCTGGCCAGTGCCTCCTTCATGACGCCGGAGAACTCGCGGTCGACGATCACCACCTTCGCATCAGCATGGTCGAGCTGGAAGGCGACGACGGCGGCGTCGAGGCGCGTGTTGATAGAGTGGAGCACCGCCTTCGTCATCGGCACGCCGAAATGCGCCTCCAGCATGGGCGGCGTGTTCGACAGCATCGCCGACACCGTGTCGCCCTTGCCAATGCCGTGGCGGGCAAGGGCGGACGCAAGCTGCCGCGAACGCTGCCAGAATTCCCGGTATGTACGCCGGGTCTCGCCATGGATGATGGCCGTATGGTCAGGAAAGGTCATCGCCGCCCGCTCCATCAGCGTCAGCGGCGTCAGCGGCTGGTGGTTCGCGGGGTTTCTGTCGAGATTCTGCGCGTAAGGATTGTCGCTCACGTTTTCCTCCCAGGCTTTTCCTCCATTCTTAAGACAGGAGGAATTGTCTCACCAGCCCCAAAGGTTTGCCGTGCCGTCGTGGATGAGCTTGAGCGAAACGATCAGCACCATCGTGTACATGAAGGGATAGAAGACCTGCGGCTTCATGCGCTTGACGATCCACACGCCGGCGAGCGTAGCGAGTGGCGCCAGCGGCACGAGGATTAGGGAAGCTGTCAGATTGGTCGCATCGAACTGACCGAGAGCGAAATAGGGAATGAGCTTCACCGCGTTCACAATGGCGAAGAAGACGACGCTCGTACCGGTATAGAGCTTCGGGTCCTGCTTCAGCGACAGGGCGTAGACCTGGTAAGGCGGGCCGCCCGCGTGGGCCACGAAACTGGTGAAACCGGAAACCGTGCCCCAGAAGAACCCTTTGTAAGGACTGTGATTGGCAATGCGTTCGCCGCTGCGCACCTTATCCACTACCCAGCGCATGAAGAAAAGGAAGGTTACGACGCCGACGATGAGCCGCACGTGTCCTTCGGTGACGACAGCCGCCGTCAGCCAGCCGATGGTGATGCCGATAAGCGCGCCGGGCAGCATGATGGCGAGCAGCCGCCGATCGAAGAAGCCGCGCCAGGCCCACAGCGAAACGACATCCATGACGATGAGGATCGGCAGCAGGATGGCCGCTGCCTGCACCGGCGGCACCACCAGTGCGATCAACGGCACGCCGAGCAGCGCCATCGCCCCGCCGAACCCGCCCTTGGACAGGCCAACCAGGATGACGGCCGGGATCGCGGCCAGATAGAAAAGCGGGTCGCTGAGAATGGGAGCCATGTCGAGACGTCGATTGTGCGGTAGCGGCATAACCCCATTCCCACCGCTTGACGAGGGGCGGCAGCGAAGTTTCCGATTTCTCTTGTGGGCTTACCGCCCCTTCGCTATGCCCCAATCAAACCAAAAACGGCAGGCAGTACCGGCTGCCCGCCAGAGCCGGAAAATGATGTCGGAACGCCATGAGTGAAGAGGAAACGCCTAACCGCTGCCGCATCGTGCTCATCGCCCCGCCAGCAGGTGCGGGCGACGCGGCCCGTATCGAGGCCGCGCTGTCGGGCGGCGACATCGCATCCTTGATCTTGCCCGACTATGGCGCCGACGAGGCGGCCTTCCAGGACTATGCCGAACGGCTGACGCCGCTGGCCCAGGCGCGCGGTATCGCCGTTATCATCGCCGGCGAGCCGCGCACGGCCGCCCGCGTCCAAGCCGACGGCATCCACGTCGAGGGCTCGAAGTCGGAACTGGCAGACGCTGTCCGCAAATATCAAGACCGAATGGTGGTCGGCTGCGGCGGGGCGAAAACCCGCGACGACGCGCTGGAACTCGGAGAGACGCAACCTGACTATATCTTCTTCGGCCGCTTCGGCTACGATAACAAGCCGGAGCCCCACCCGCGCAATCTCACACTCGGCGGCTGGTGGTCGCAGATGATTAGCGTTCCCTGCATCGTGCTTGCCGGCACCGATATCCGCTCCGTGCAGGCGGTGGCCGAGACCGGCGCGGAATTCGTCGCCCTCGGCGCCGCCGTCTTCGCCGATGGGGCGGACCCGGCGCGCATGGTGACGGGAGCCAACATGCTGCTCGACCTGCACGCGCCCGCATTCGAAGACAGGTGACATGAACGAAGCCGCCAAATCCTGTCTCGTGATCCTCTTGCTTGCGCTCGCCATGGGGCCCCAAGCTGCTTGGGCGCAGGAGGACGGCACCACGGCTGCGGAGACGCAGCCCAGACCGGGCCCCCAGGAGCCATCGTCCAGAGAAGTCGACCCGAAGCGCTTCGGCAAGGTGCCGGACCCCGCTTTCGGCGCCTATCAGCGTGGACACTATCTCACCGCCCTGGAACTTGCCCGCCCCCGCGCCGAAGCAGGGAATTCTGCCGCGCAGACGCTGATGGCCGAGATCTACGCCCGTGGCCTGGGCGTCGCGCGCGACGCCCAGGAAGCGGCCAAGTGGTATGCCAAGGCGGCGGAGCAGGGCGATCCCGAGGCACAGATGCAGTACGCGCTCATGCTCATCGACGGCCGCTTTGTGAAAGAGGATCGGGAAAAGGCCTACACCCTGATGCGGAGCGCGGCCGAAGCCGGGAAGCCGCTCGCCCAGTTCAACCTCGCGCAGATGATGATTGAAGAGGGCGCTTCCATGGAGGAGGCGGTTGGCTGGTACGAGCGCGCCGCCAGGGCAGGTTTGCCCGACGCGCAATATGCTATGGCGCAGGTGCATGCCAACGGAGTCGGCGGCAAACCGGAAGACGCTGCCGCGGCACTGCGCTGGCTGCTACGGGCCGCCCGTCAGAACTACGACACGGCGCAGCTCGACCTCGGCACCTGGCTCGTCGAAGGCCGCGGCGGTGAGGCGAAGCCTGAGCTGGGTTTCGCATGGCTGAAGCGCGCCGCCGAAGGCGGCAACGTCGCCGCGCAGAACCGCGTCGCCAAGCTCCTTCGCGCCGGCGTCGGCGTCGAGGCAGACCCCGTCCAGGCCGCGGCCTGGTACATCCTGGCGCGCCGCGCCGGCCTCACGGACAGCGAAATGGAAGATTTCCTGGATGGCCTGACGAGCGAACAGTTGAAGGATGCGCTGGAACGCGCCAACAGGTTGCGATAAGGCAGTACGGCAGTAAGAGAGCGCTTTGCCTTAGTGCCTTCTTGCCTCACTCACCTGTTCCCTTCCCGCCTGTCTTGCTTAGTTGGGTGTTTTGTGGTCTTGGAGGCGCCGGCTCGCGCCCATGCGACGCGGACACGTATCAGGACAGTCACGATGAAGATCAACGGCAACGAAATCCGTCCCGGAAACGTCATAGAGCACAATGGCGGCCTGTGGGTCGCGGTGAAGACGAATGCGGTCAAGCCCGGCAAGGGCGGCGCCTATAACCAGGTCGAACTTAAGAACCTCATCGACGGCACCAAGCTCAACGAGCGCTTCCGCGCCGCCGAGACGGTCGAGAAGGTGCGGCTGGAACAAAAGGACTTCTCCTACCTTTACGAGCAGGGCGAAGCGCTGGTCTTCATGGATACGGAGACTTATGAGCAGCTTGAACTGCAGAAGGATTTTGTCGGCGACCGCGCTGCCTTCCTGCAGGACGGCATGACCGTGACGGTGGAGCTCTATCAGGAAAAGCCGATCGGCATCTCGCTGCCCGACCAGGTGACGCTGCAAGTGGTCGAGGCTGACCCCGTGGTCAAGGGCCAGACGGCGGCGTCCTCCTATAAGCCGGCTGTCATGGAAAACGGCATTCGCGTTATGGTACCGCCGTTCGTCACGTCCGGTGAAAAGATCGTCGTCGATACGAACGACATCACCTATATACGCCGCGCCGACTGAGCGCGCGTCTCGCAACACAACTCCAGGGACATTTTCCATGCCGCGTTCGGCCATCATTAACGTCATGGTTCAAGCCGCCATGAAGGCCGGGCGCTCGCTGGCGCGCGATTTCGGCGAGGTGCAAAACCTGCAGGTTTCGCTCAAGGGACCCGGCGACTACGTCAGCCAGGCCGACCGCCGCGCCGAGGAGATCGTCCACGCCGAGCTTTCGCGCGCCCGCCCGGGCTACGCTTTCCTCATGGAGGAGCGCGGCGTGGTGGAAGGCGAAGACGCCCAGCACCGCTGGCTGGTCGACCCGCTCGACGGCACCACCAACTTCCTGCACGGCATCCCCATCTTCGCCGTCTCCATTGCGCTCGAAAGGCAGGGCCAGATCGTGGCCGGTGTCATCTACAACCCGGCTATGGACGAGCTCTACAGCGCCGAGCGCGGCGGTGGCGCCTTCTTCAACGACCGGCGTATGCGCGTGGCCGCGCGCATGCGGCTGTCCGACACCGTCGTCAGCACGGGCATCCCTCATCTCGGCCGTGGCCACCACGGCCAGGCGCTCCTCGACCTGCGCAATGTGATGGCCGAGACCGCCGGCATCCGCCGCATGGGCGCGGCTGCGCTCGACCTTGCCTATGTCGCCGCCGGCCGCGTGGACGGTTTCTGGGAAGATGCGTTGCAGCCCTGGGACACCGCGGCGGGCATCCTGATGGTGCGCGAGGCCGGCGGCTTCGTCACCGACAGGTCCGGTGGCCAGGACATGTTCGGCACCGGCTCCATTGTCGCCGGCAACGAAACCATCCACCGCGCGCTCCTCAAGACGCTGCAGAAGCCGGTCCGCTAATCCGTGAGGCATGCTTTCACCCTCATGGCTCGACAAGCTCACCATGAGGGCGGGACTGCTTCACGTAGGACTGGCCGGACTGCAGGATCGCATCCTGCGCCGTCTCAGGCGGGTTCCACTCGAACGTCCGCATGAAATCGGACGGGTCGAGCGTTAGATCGTCCAGCAGCGCCGCAGCAAGTTTCCGCCTGCCGCTCGCGCGAGCGGCCAAACGCAGGAGGCCCGGAGGGACCGGCAGGAGCCGCCTCGGCCGCCCCATCCCCGCGCGGAGCAATGTGAGCATCTCGCAGAGCGATACCTGCTCCCGGTCCGCCACCTCGTAGACCCCGCTGCCGATACCTAGCAGCCCCGCCTCCGCCGCGACGGCGATCGCATCACAGAGGTTTCCCACCGAGCACAGGGAGCGGTGGTTGGAGACCAGCCCGAAGGGCAAGGGTACGCCCGTGGCGGCAAGCCGCTGCAGCCGTTGCCAGTTGCCCGGTGCGTCGTGTCCGTAGGCGAGCGGCGGGCGCAGCGCGATGCCCGTCTTGCCGTCCATCGCGGCAAAACGTTGCACATGGGCCTCGCCGGCACGTTTCGACAGTCCATAAGCGTTGGCGCCCTCCCGCGCGGCGATGCTGCTGACGAAAACGACCGCATGCACGCCGGCGGCCGCACAAGCCTCGACAAGCCTCCCCGTCCCCGCCTCGTTGATGGCGAAGTACTCCGCCTCGCATGCATCTTCTCGGTGCGCCACTCCGGCAAGGTGAACAACGGCGTCGACCCCGGCAAGCGCCGCCTGCCAGTCGGTGGCGGCGTTGATCTCACCAACTGCGAAGAACCGCCTCGCCCCCGCGCGCGGGCGCCTGCCCGCCTCGGCGACATCGTGCCCGCGTGCCGCCAGCAGCGGCGCGAGATGGCGACCGATGAAGCCGGACGCGCCGGTGACGAGCACTTTCGCCATGGAACTTGCCCTCGCTGGTTGGCTGCGTGTACGTTTCCCGGGATGGAGAGGCAATAAGGCTTATTTCAATTTCGTCACAATTCCGTTTAGAGTCTCGGCCAGTCTCAGGCGGAGGTCGGGTGATAAATAGTATTTGGTGCCCCCGGGGCGGGCGATATAGGCTACATTCATGTCGGGCGGCGCTCCGTCACCGCAACACGATCCGCCC
The DNA here is from genome assembly GCF_025336525.1 of Chelativorans salis. Classification (GTDB taxonomy): domain Bacteria; phylum Pseudomonadota; class Alphaproteobacteria; order Rhizobiales; family Rhizobiaceae; genus Chelativorans; species Chelativorans salis. The sequence continues at coordinate 26,155 of NZ_JAOCZP010000007.1, read as the reverse complement.
ACACGGCCTAACGAACTCGAGGAACATATGGCCTTGCTGAAATCGCTGGGAGCGGACGGTCTCACCGAAGAAGAGAGATACGACCCGCGGAGCCTTTCCAGCCCTCATGTTTTCCTCTATTCGATGCTGATCTTCCTGGCGATCGCCGGCTTCGTGGCGGCAATCCTCTATCGCCAGATCTCCTCCGCATTCCAAAGCAACCCGGGGCTCAACGGGCTCATTCTCGGCGTGCTCGCGGTCGGCATCCTGCTGGCCTTCGCGCAGGTCATCCGGCTTTTCCGCGAGGTGCGCTGGATCAATTCATTCCTGGCCGGGACCGAAGCGACGGAGCCGGTCCTGCTGGCCCCCATGAAGGCGCTGTTGAGCCGCTCTTCCGCCATGGCGCTGTCCACCAGCTCCATGCGCTCCATCCTCGATTCCATCGCCACCCGCCTCGACGAGAGCCGTGACATATCGCGCTATCTGATCGGCCTGCTCGTCTTCCTCGGCCTGCTCGGCACCTTCTGGGGCCTTTTGCAGACTATCAGCTCCATCGGCGACACGATCCAGTCGCTCGATCCGGGCACGGGCGACGCCAACGACATCCTCGATTCGCTGAAGGCGGGGCTGTCGGCGCCGCTGGGCGGCATGGGAACGGCCTTCTCGTCCTCGCTCTTTGGCCTGTCCGGCTCGCTCATCCTCGGCTTTCTCGACCTGCAGGCCGGCCGCGCCCAGAATCGCTTCTACACCGAACTGGAAAACTGGCTGTCCACAGTCACCGACTTGAGCTCCGATCTTACCGAAGGCGCAAAAAACGGCACGTCTGAGGAGTTGCGCGCATTGGCGGAGAAGTTGCGCACGGTGCAGGAGTCCGGCGGCAGCAATCCGCGCACAGCCGCCGCCATGGCGTCGCTTGCCACCGGCATTTCGGGTCTGGTGAAGAACATGCGCCAGGAGCAGCAGATGATGCGCGACTGGGTGGAGGCGCAGGCCGAGGATCAGAAGGCGCTGCGCGAAACGCTCGATAAGATCGCCGCCTCCTTGAAGAAACGGGAAAATAACTGATGGCGCTGGCACGCGCGCGTCGCCGTGAGAGGGGAGTCGACTACTGGCCGGGCTTCGTCGACGCCATGGCCACGCTGCTGCTCGCCATCATGTTCCTGCTGTCGGTCTTCGTGCTGGCGCAGTTTCTCCTGAGCCAGGAGATCACCAGCCGGGACGCCGTTCTCGACCGTCTCAACGCGCAGGTGAACGAGCTGACGCAGCTCCTGGCGCTGGAGCAGGCCAATGCCCAGGATGCCGAAGATCAGCTTGCCAGCCTGCGCGCCTCGCTGGCCGAGGCCGAGGCCGAGCAGTCGCGCCTCCAACAGCTTCTGGCGAGCGATAGCGGTCGCAGCGAAGAGGCCCAGCAGCGTATCGGCACGCTCACTGGCGAGCTCGAAGAAGAGCGCCAGGTCAGCCAGCGCGCGCTGTCCCAGGTGGAGCTCCTGAACCAGCAGATCTCGGCGCTGCGCCAGCAGATCGGCGCCCTTGAGGCCGCGCTTGAGGTATCCGAGCAGCGTGATGTCGAAGCCAAGGCCAAGATCGCCGACCTCGGCCGCCGGCTCAACGTGGCGCTGGCCCAGCGCGTGCAGGAACTGAACCGCTATCGCTCCGACTTCTTCGGTCGCCTGCGCGAGATTCTCTCCGACCGCGAGAACATCCGCATCGTCGGCGACCGCTTCGTCTTCCAGTCGGAGGTGCTATTCGCCTCCGGCGCCACGGAGATCAACGAGAATGGTCGGGAGGAGATGCGGAAGCTCGCCAACGCCATTCTCGACCTGCAGAAGGAGATCCCGCCGGAGATCGACTGGGTGCTGCGTGTCGACGGCCACACGGACGACGTGCCGCTGTCCGGAACCGGGCGCTATCGCGACAACTGGGAGCTTTCCACCGCGCGCGCCACCTCCGTCGTTAAGTTCCTGATCGAAAACGGCGTTCCGGCGAGCCGGCTGGTCGCTGCAGGCTTCGGAGAGTACCAGCCGCTCGATCCCGCCGACACGCCGGAGGCACGTGCCAGGAACCGCCGTATCGAGCTGAAGCTCACCGAGAAGTAAGCGGCTTCCCCTTGTCCGCGGCTCCAATTACTCTGGCCGAAACGGAGGGGAATCATGGCCGACGATACCGACGCAATCGTCATCGGTAGCGGGCTTGCCGGTCTGACGGCGGCGGCGGAACTGGCGGACGCCGGTAAACGCGTCCTCATTCTCGAACAGGAAGGCGAGAATTCGCTCGGCGGCCAAGCCTTCTGGTCGCTCGGCGGGCTCTTCATGGTCGGTAGTCCCGAGCAGCGGCGCATGCGCATCCGCGACAGCCGGGAGCTTGCGCTTCAGGACTGGATGGGCTCGGCTGGATTCGACCGTGAGGAGGATCACTGGCCGAGGAAAGTCGCCGAAGCCTTCGTCGACTTCGCCGCCGGCGAGATGCGCTCCTGGCTCTATCAAATGGGCATGCGCTGGTTTCCCGTCGTGGGATGGGCTGAGCGTGGAGGGGCGCAGGCTCACGGCCACGGCAACTCCGTCCCCCGCTTCCACATCACCTGGGGCACCGGCCCCGGCGTGGTCGAACCGTTCGAGCGCCGGGTGCGTGCGCATGCCGAACATGGCTTGGTCACACAGAAATTCCGCCACCGGGCGACCCGGCTCGTCAATCGAAGGGCGCCATAACGGGCGTCGCCGGCGACATCCTGGAACCCTCCACGGAAAGGCGCGGCGAGAAGTCCGGCCGCACCGTCATCGGCGACTTCGCTTTCAAGGCACCTCTGGTCGTCGTCGCATCAGGCGGCATCGGCGGCAACCTGGACCTCGTGCGCAAGAACTGGCCCTCGAACCGCCTAGGCCCGCCGCCCAAATCCATGGTCTCCGGCGTGCCCCACCACGTCGACGGCGCAATGATCGAGATTGCCAGAAAGGCAGGGGCGGCCACCATCAACACCGACCGTATGTGGCACTACACCGAAGGCGTGAAGAACTGGTCGCCCATCTGGCCCTACCACGGCATCCGCATCCTGCCCGGCCCCTCCTCCATGTGGTTCGATGCCCTTGGCAACCGCCTGCCCGCCCCCTGTCTCCCCGGCTTCGACACGCTGTCCACGCTGAGGCATATTCTTTCGACGGGATACGATTATTCCTGGTTCGTGCTGACGCAGAAAATCATCGAAAAGGAGTTCGCGCTTTCGGGCTCCGAGCAGAACCCCGACCTGACCTCGAAGAGCTGGCTCCAGGTGCTGAAAAGCCGCCGCGGCAAGGGCGCGCCGCCGCCCGTCGAGGCTTTCAAGGAAAAGGGCGAGGATTTCATCGTCCGCGACGATCTACGCGATCTCGTGGCGGCGATGAACGCGCTTGCTGGCGACAGCCTGCTCGACCACGACCATATCGAGGCGCAGATCGCCGCCCGTGATCGCGAACTCGACAACCCGTTCGCCAAGGACGCGCAGATCGTCGCCATCCGCGGCGCCCGCGCCTATCTGGGCGATCGGCTCATCCGCACGGCCAGGCCGCACAAGATCCTCGATCCGGACAACGGGCCGCTGATCGCCGTAAAGCTCCACATCCTGACTCGGAAGACGCTGGGCGGGCTGCACACAAATCTCGACGCACAGGTGCTGGACGCTCAAGGCGAGCCGGTGCCCGGCCTCTACGCGGTGGGCGAGGCCGCCGGTTTCGGTGGTGGCGGTTACCACGGCTACAACGCGTTGGAAGGAACGTTCCTCGGCGGTTGTCTCTTCTCAGGCCGCAACGCGGGCCGGCACGCCGCAAAGGCGCTGTAGTCGTTATTCCGCCGCGCCCTTGAAGACATCCGCACCTGCATCGAACTGCAGGCTCGCAAGCCGTGCGTAGACACCACCCCGCCCGACCAATTCAGCGTGCGTGCCTTCCTCCACGATCTTTCCATCCGTCATCACCAGGATGCGTTCGGCCTTCAGGATCGTCGCCAGCCGGTGTGCGACAACGATGGTGGTCCGCCCCTCCATCAGCCGCTCCAGCGCCTTCTGCACCAGCGTTTCGCTCTCGGCGTCGAGCGCCGAGGTCGCCTCGTCGAGGAGCAGGATTGGGGCATCGCGCAGGATGGCCCGGGCAATCGCCAGCCGCTGGCGCTGCCCGCCGGACAGTGTCACACCGCGCTCACCCACCTGCGTATCGTAGCCGTCTTCGAGCGCCATGATGAAATCATGCGCGAGCGCTGCCTGCGCGGCCGCTTCCACCTCTTCCCGCGTTGCGCCCGGCCGGCCGAAGGCGATGTTTTCAGCCGCACTCTCGGCGAACACCGTCACGTCCTGCGGCACGATGGCGAGCCGCTCACGCACCGCCTGCGGGTCCGCCTGTCTTATATCGACGCCATCGACCAGCACCTGGCCCTCGATCGGGTCGTAATAGCGCAGGATCAGCGAGAAGATCGTGCTCTTGCCCGCCCCGGACGGTCCGACGATGGCCACCGTCTCACCCGGCGCGACGTCTAAAGACAGCCCGTGCAATGCGGAGCGCTCCGGCCGGGTAGGGTAGGAAAAGCTCACATTGCGGAAGGAGACGGCACCGCGCGGCGGCGATGGCATGGCGACGGGCGCCTCCGGCACTGCAACCGCCGGCTCCTCATCCAGAAGCTCGCCCATCCGCTCGGCGGCGCCGGCCGCCTGTGAGAGTTCACCCCACACCTCCGACAACGCGCCCAGCGCCCCGGCCGCCAGCACCGCATAGAGCAGGAACTGGCCGAGCGTGCCGGCGGTCATAGTGCCGGCAAGCACATCGTGCGAGCCGACCCACAGCACCGCGACCACTGAGGAGAAGGTGGTGAAGATGGCGAAGAAGGTGAGGAAGGAGCGTGCGAAGATGGAGGAGCGTGCCGCCGCGAATGCCGCCTCCACCGCTGCGCCGAAGCGCCCCCTCACGCTTTTCTCACTGGTGAAGGCCTGCAGCACCCGCACGGCGCCGATCTGCTCGCTCGCATAGGCCGTCGCCTCGGCAAGCTGGTCCTGCGCGTACCGCGAGCGCCGCCGTACAGAGCGACCGAACGCGACAAGCGGCAGGACGATGAAGGGAATGGCGACGACGACCAGCAGCGAAAGCCGCGGGCTCGTGATCACCATCATGACGACCGCTCCAAGACCCATGATGACGTTTCTGAGGGCCGACGAGGCCGTGGAGCCGACCGCCGCCTTGATCTGCGTGGTGTCCGCCGTCAGCCGCGACACGATCTCCCCCGACTGCGCGCGGTCGAAGAAAGCCGGTGAAAGACACGTGACATGGCCAAAAACATTGCGCCTCAGATCCGCCACCACCCGCTCACCGAGCGTAACGACGAAATAGTACCGGCAGGCTGACGCCACCGCCAGCACGGCTGCCACGACGATCAGCATGGAGAAATAGTTGGCGATGAAGGTGCTGTCGGCTTCCGAGAAACCGTGATCGATCATCCGCCTGACAGCGAGCGGCAGCGTCAACGTGGCGCCTGCCGCCAAAAGCAGGAAGAAACATGCACCGACGACGAGGCCGCGGTAGCGGCCCACATACGGCGCCAAGCGCCGGAGCGGATGGAGCGAACGCCGCGCCTTGCCGTCCGATACCGCACTGATCTCTGCCATTACCTGCCCCTCCGGCGCCCGTCGAAGATTCGAACGGTGCCGGCCTTGTATCCACCGGACGCCTGATGTATAGGCACGCGAACCTTTTCGAAGCCGTAGCGGTCAATGGCCGCGGCTTCAAGTTTTCAGCATGGGCGAGATTGCCGCAGCGCAAGTGCAGCGCCTCGATGCGGATACAGATTCAGGACAGATCGATGAAAGCCGACATTCATCCCAACTACCACATGATCAAGGTCGTCATGACAGACGGCACCGAATACGAGACGCGCTCGACCTGGGGCAAGGAAGGCGACACCTTGCATCTCGACATTGATCCCACCACGCACCCCGCCTGGACGGGCGGTCAGCAGACGCTGGTGGATCGCGGCGGCCGCGTCTCCCGTTTCAAGAAGCGCTACGAGGGCCTGGGCATCTAAGCCCGCTTTCACGCACAATAAAAAGCCCGCCGTACCGGCGGGCTTTTTATTTGTCCGGTTGCACACCCGCTATTTGTCCAGATGCCCCATATCGCGCTCTGGATCGATCAGATCGCGCACGCGCCGCTTGAGTTCGGCCGCATCGGGAAAGCCGCCATCACGCTTGCGCTCCCAGATGAGTTCGCCGTCGCAATGGACCTCGAAAATACCGCCAGTGCCCGGCTTCAGGCTCACCTCGGCCAATTCCGTGGAAAAGGTGGATAGCAGTTCCTGCGCCATCCAGCCGGCGCGTAAGAGCCACTGGCACTGGGAGCAATAGGCGATGGTCACGCGGTGATCGGTCATGCCCGTGTCCTCAGGCCGCGCTCAGCTTGGCCATGGTCTCGTCGTCGACCTCGAAGTTGGCGTAGACGTTCTGCACGTCGTCGTCGTCCTCGAGCACGGCGAGAAGCCTCAGCACGGACTGCGCGCGATCCTCGTCCACCGGCGTACCGGTCTGCGGCCGCCACACTGCCTTTATCGATTCCGCCTCGCCGAGCGTCTTTTCCAGCGCTGTGGTCACGTCGCCGAAATCCTCGAACATGCAGGTGATCACGTGGCCGTTGTTGTCCGACTGCACATCCTCGGCGCCGGCCTCAATCGCCGCTTCCATCACCTTGTCGGCGTCACCGGCATCCGCCGGATAGACGATCTCGCCCACCCGGTCGAACATGAAGGACACTGAGCCGGTCTCGCCCAATGATCCGCCGGCCTTCGTGAAGGCGGCGCGCACGTTGGAGGCGGTGCGGTTGCGGTTGTCGGTGAGCGCCTCGACGATCACCGCCACGCCGCCGGGCCCGTAGCCCTCGTAGCGCACTTCCTCGTAGTTCTCCGCATCGCCGCCCGAGGCCTTCTTGATGGCCCGTTCGATATTGTCCTTGGGCATGGACTGGGCCTTGGCGTTCTGCACGGCAAGCCGCAGACGCGGGTTCATGTCCGGGTCGGGCAAGCCCGACTTGGCGGCGACGGTGATCTCGCGCGCCAGCTTGGAAAAGACCTTCGATTTGGCCGCGTCCTGGCGGCCTTTGCGGTGCATGATGTTCTTGAATTGGGAATGGCCGGCCATGGGGCTCCTTCGTCGGAATATTCCTGCGCTTTCACGGATTGGCGGCCTTATAGTGAAATTGGCCGGCAACGTCCAGAAGGTGCACAGCCGAGCATGCTCACGCAATGGTTACGGTGCCCTCCGTGGCGGGAGGCGCGATCATCGGTTAGGATGCACGCCTTGCCAATCCCGGGAGATGCCGATGTCCGCCTTCCGCCTGATTGCCTCTATGTTCGCCTTTCTTCTGATGCCGCTTGCCGCTCATGCGCAGGAGACGCGGCCAAGCACCTGCCTTGCCATGGCCGAGGCGCTGCCAAACGTGACCTTTGTCAACCTCCAGCTGGCAGCCGGCGAGGACGTGACGATCACCTATGCCGGTCATTCCACCTATATCATCGAGACCCCCGCCGGCGTGCGGATCGCTACGGATTTCTCCGGCGCCTACGGAACGCGCCCGACGCCCGACGTCATCACCATGAACAAGGCGCACACCACCCATTTCACCTCCAGTCCCGACCCGGCGATCGAGCACGTGCTTCGGGGTTGGAATCCCGATGGTGGCCCTGCCGAGCACTCGCTGATGGTCGACGACGTCTACATCCGCAACGTGGCGACGGACATCAACCGTTACGGCGTCATGGAGAAGGACGGAAACTCCATCTTCATCTTCGAGGTTGCCGGCCTGTGCATCGGCCATCTGGGGCACCTGCACCATCGGCTGGAGGATTCCCATTATGCCGCCATCGGAAGGCTCGACGTGGTCATGGTGCCGGTGGACGGGGGGCTTACCATGTCGCTCGATGGGATGAGCGAGATCGCGCGAAGGCTGTCCTCATCGGTCATCCTGCCCATGCACCGGCACACTACGCCGCTCGATGCCTTCACCCGGCGCATGGGTGAAGGCTTCGACCTGGACTTCCGCGATTCACGCTCGCTCACCGTCTCGCTGACGACGCTGCCGCAGCGGCCGACTATCGTCGTTCTGGAAGGGGTGTAGGTCTTTCCTACGCCTCTTCCTCCCGCATGGCCTTCTCCCGCGCACGCTTGCGCCGCGCCAGCATGTTGAGCGCCTCGACCAGTGCCGAGAAGCCCATGGCGACGTAGACGTAACCTTTCGGCACGTGGAAGCCGAAGCCGTCGGCGATGAGCGTCATACCGATCATCAGGAGGAAGCCGAGCGCCAGCATGACCACGGTTGGATTGGCGGCGATGAAACGCGACAGCGGTTCGGCTGCCAGCAGCATCACCGTCACCGCGCTGATGACGGCGATGAACATGATGGCGATCTCGTCGGTCATGCCGACGGCGGTGATGATGGAATCGATGGAGAAGACGAGGTCGAGCAGCAATATCTGCACGATCGCCCCGCCTATCGACATCGTTACCGCACCGCCGACCATATCCTCCTTCAGATCCACCGGGTCGACCGAGTGGTGGATCTCCTTCGTCGCCTTCCAGACGAGGAACAGGCCGCCGGCAATCAGGATGAGGTCGCGCCAGGAGAAGCCATGGTCGAAGAGCGTGAACAGCGGCTCTGTAAGCTGCACGATGAACGAGATGGTGGCCAGCAGTGCCAGCCTCAGAATGAGTGCCGCGCTGATGCCCAGCTTGCGGGCGAATGCCTGGCGCTCCTTGGGCAGCTTGTTGGTGAGGATGGAGATGAAGATCAGGTTGTCGATGCCGAGGACGATCTCCAAGACGACGAGGGTCACCAGTGCGACCCAGGCCTCGGGACTCGACACGAATGCGAAGTGGGAAATCAGCCAGTCCATGGCGGCAACCGTCTCTCTTGATGAAAAAGCAAAAAGCCTCGCACAGGTAGGCCCGCCTCCCGCCGCCGTCAACGCCAGAAGGCGGGAATCGTCTCCTCCAGCCTCGGCCCCAGCCTGAGCGGTGCTATCCTTTCGGCAAGTCCCGTACGGTCGGAGATTTCCAGGCCGACGCCGCACAGCGTCGCCGGCCCCGTCGCCGCCTCGAAGCGTCCCTTGGGCACCTTGGTGAGGAAGCGGTTAAGCGGTTCCTCCTTTTCCATCCCCAGCGAGGAATCATAGTCGCCGCACATGCCGGCATCGGAAATGTAGGCGGTGCCGCCGTCGAGAATCTGATGGTCCGCCGTCGGCTGATGTGTGTGTGTGCCGATCACCGCGCTCACCCGCCCGTCGACGAAATGACCGAAGCACATCTTCTCCGACGTCGCCTCGGCATGGAAATCGATCAACACGGCGTCCGCCTGCTCGCCGAGCGGGCATGCGGCAAGCGCCTCCTCGGCGGCGCGAAAGGGATCGTCCAGATCGGGCTGCATGAAGACGCGGCCCATGATGTTCGCCACCAGCACGCGGGCGCCGTTCCTGGCCATGAAAAGCCCCGAGCCCCGGCCGGGCGTGCCCTCGGGGAAATTGGCCGGCCGCAGGAAGCGCTCTTCGTAGGGGGCGAAGCTCAGCGCCTCGCGCTGGTCCCAGACGTGGTTGCCCGTCGTCACCACGTCGGCGCCGGCATTGAGCGTTTCGCGGAAGATTTCCTCGGTGATGCCGAAGCCGCCGGCCGCGTTCTCGCCGTTCACCACCACGAAGTCGAGCTTGAAGTCGGAGATCAGGCCTGGCAGCCGCTCCCAAACCGCGGTGCGGCCGGTCCGCCCCACCATGTCGCCAAGAAAAAGAAGTCGCATTTCCCGCTCTTACAGGGGTGGGGGGAAGCGGCGCAAGCCGCTTTCGGTGAGTATTTCCGGAATGATGACGTCATGCATTTCGTCCGGCACCTGGGGCACCTCCTGGCAGTCGAAGGCGATGCCGACGAGGCGTGGCGCGGCGGTGCCATTCTCCTGAATTCGCGCGATCGCCCGGTCGTAGTAGCCCGCGCCATAGCCGATACGGTGGCCGCGCCGGTCGAACGCGGCCAGCGGCACAAGCATCAGCTCCGGCTCCAGCACTGCCGCGTCCTCGCCCGGCCCCTGCGTGCCGAAGCCCATGTCGACGAGCGGCGCCCCGCGCTTGAGCTCACGGAAGACGATGGTGGTCTTGTCGAGGATCGCCGGCAGACAAAGCCGCGCGCCCCTGTCGGCGAGTGCCGCCATCAGCGGCCGCACATCGACCTCCGAACGCATGGGCCAGAAGCCCGACACCACCCTGCCGGGCCCCGGCGCAAGCTCGTCCACCCACTCGGCAAAGCCGAGCGAGGCTTCCACCCGCCAGTTTGGATCGAGCGCGTCGCGCCGCGCCAGCGCCTCGCCTCGAAGCGCCCTCTTCATCTCACGTGCCGTCATTGTCATCCGCCGGTCCTTCGTCAACGCCCGGACAATAGGGGGCACTCCGCCCGGCGGGAAGGCTGGGAGACGACATTGAAGCGAAGGAGGACGACTGAAAGAGGGAAAGATGCGATCCACGACAACCGATGGAATGTCGATCCCGGGAACCTACAAAGTAGGTGGGCGCCGTATAGCCAAGCCCACGAGCGAGGCCAGGGACAGCTCCCTTAAGGATCGATAAGGCCCCGGGGAAATGATTTCCTGTCGCGAGGCGCAGACCGCAGCCGCAATATAGGCCGCGCGCACGGGCCGCGCCAGTGGCAGGTGATTGCAATTCAGGCTGCGTAGTCAGATTCATGATCGATATGCCTCTTTCGGTCTTGCCAGTGCGGGAGGTAAGGACGCGCCTCATCGTCGCCACGCCCGCCGAAGCGTCTGGCCGTTGATTGGGTGGGAAGCGGGGCGCGTTGTCCGTGCCACTCTATTAACTTTAAGGCGCGAGCAACGCGCCCCGCCGGCCGCTGTCCCGACATTCGACCGGTCTAAGGGCTCTTTCTGGCTCCGGACGGACACACGCAGTGAAGCGCCTTTGCCGAAACCCCGCGGCTTTTCCGCATCCGGCATTGCCATCTTGCGATGGGCCTGCCGGACTCCGGCCCGTTCGCGGGCCCTCACATGCCTCCGGAACCGACCCGGAGGGGGAGGCTGCCGCCGCTATCCCGAACACCCGGTGCGCATCCGGTTCCCGCGAGAGCGATGAGGCTATGATAGGGGCGGCGTGAGGTGGGGGGCGAGTTTTCCTGCGAGAAAAGTTTGCAGGTTGTGGGGGATCAATGGGTTGGCGGGAACGAGGGGCGGAATTTATCCCCACTTTGGATCAACATTGGGCCAGCCGGCGCCTGTGATCTATCTCGTCGCCCCTTCATCGCCCAGGTACAACGGCCGCAGCGGCGCTGGTCCTTGCCGCTCTTGCTCACAGCGGCAAGATCGCCGCGACAAATCTGGAAAGCACCCATGCCCGAAGCCATCATCCGCCGGTTTTCAGCCATCGACCGCAAGCGCTGGAACGCACTTTGGCAGGACTACAACATCTTCTACGAACGCAGCGTCGAAGATCGCGTCACCGAGCGCCTGTGGTCGCGATTGCTCGAGAACAGCGGCGAGCCCTATGGCTTCGCCGCTGAGCTTGACGGCGTTGTGGTCGGTTTTGCCCACTACTTCTTCGTTTTCTCCACCTCCGACTGGAACCCGCGCTGCTACCTGCAAGATCTGTATGCCGAGCCGGCGGCACGTGGGCGGGGTGTCGGCCGTGCGCTTATCGAGGCGGTCTACGCGGAAGCGGACCGGAAGGAAGCCGCACAGACCTATTGGCTGACCCAGGAATTCAACCACACAGCCCGCAGGCTTTATGACCGCGTGGGCAAGCTCACGCCCTTCGTCAAGTATCAGCGATAGTTTGTGTTGTCCCGGTTTTGCTGCGCCCTCACCTAAATTTCGATCAGAACTTCTGTGCCTTTATGACGAGCGACGGCATGTCGAATTCGACCGTGCCGCCGTCGATCACGAAGGGTCTGAGCGCCGTCTCCGACTCCGTAAGAAGCCGCTCGAACTGCTCGTCGGTCAGCACGCCGCCGAGGGTCCACACACAAGCGCGTTCGGTGGACACCAACGCATCGATCGATTTGAAGCGAACCTTTCCGTTGCGCTGGACGACCTCGGCATCCGCGATGCCGGCTTCGTTGCAGATTGCATGCAGCCGCCCGGCATCACCGAGGCTGAACGGCGCGCGGAAGGCATCCCCCACCTCCTTACCGAACAGCCGGTCGAGCAGCAGCGCGAAAGCGCCGTAGCCCGGCGAGTTTTCGACCGCATCGCACACGGCGACCGCCAATCGACCGCCCGGCTTCAAGACCCGCATCATCTCGCGAAGCGCCTGCGGCTTATCCTCGAAGAACATGAACCCGAACTGACTGACAACGGCATCGAAGTCGTTGTCCGGTAAAGGCAGCGCCTCGGCCGTTCCTTCCATCCATTCGATCTGCACGGGCTTGCGACGGGCGACCGCCAGCATTTCCGGATTGGCGTCAAGCCCGACAATCGAGCCCGATGGGCCGGCGATCTCGGCTGCGGCGAGCGTCAGAGCGCCGGTGCCGCAGGCCACGTCGAGCACGCGGTCTCCCTTCTGCACCCCAGCTTCCGCAGCGATCACAGGGCCCCATTGGGCAAACAGCGCCGGCACGAAACGGGCATCGTATATCTCCGCCGGACTGCGCACTTCCTCAAGCGTAGTCATGGTCTTGTCTCCAGCCTGATCTTCAGTTTCCGGTACATCCGGTGGATATGCCGGTGCGCAAAGAGTATGCTTCGAGGATGGTTCAGGCCCATGATCGTAAGTCTTTATCGCTTGCCGCATCGTCCATAGCGCTCGATGCGGAGCGGGCGGACGACACTTCAGCGGTGGTGCCGCCTGCCCCGGACAGGACGCATGGCACCGATCCGCTTTCAGACGTCCTGCGCACGGTCAAGCTGACGGGGGCGCTCTTCTTCATGGTGGATGCGTCCTTCCCCTGGGGCGTGGAGGTGCCGCACGCGGATGAGTTTTCCTCCATCATCCTGCCAGGCGCCCAGCATATCGTGTCCTATCACGTCATCTTGAAGGGCTCGGGCTGGGCCGGCATTCCGAACGTCACCTCCACGTCGTTCGAGGCCGGTGACGTGCTGGTGCTCCCGCATGGCGACCCGTATTTGATGCTCAGCGAGCCCGGACAGCCGCCGGAGTTCGATGCTGAAGCGACAATGGACTATTTCCGGGACATGGCTGCGGGCAGGTTGCCCTTCGTATCGAAGGAAGGTGGCGGCGGCGAGCCGCGCAGCGAATTCGTCTGCGGCTTTCTCGGCTGCGACATGCAGCCCTTCAACCCCGTGCTCTCGACCCTGCCGCGCCTCCTGCGGATCAAGCAGTCCCACAACGGACGCGAGAACCTTTTGGGCCGTCTCATCGATCTCACGCTTGCCGAGGCGCGCTGCCCGCGGGTGGGCGGCGAGTCGATCCGACTGAGACTGAGCGAGCTGGTTTTCGTCGAGGTGATGCGACGATATCTGGAGACCCTGCCGGCCCACGAAACCGGCTGGCTTTCGGGCCTGCGCGACCCTGCAATCGGCAAAGTCCTGGTGATGCTCCACAAACAGCCCGCATATCCCTGGACCCTGAACGAGTTGGCGAGTCGTGCCTGCATGTCGCGAGCAGCACTTGCCGCACGCTTCACCCATGTCGTCGGTCATCCCCCGATGCAGTATTTGACGCTCTGGCGCATGCAGATTGCCGCACGTCTTCTTGCGGATGACTCCATGAAGGTAGCCACGGTGGGCCGTGAGATCGGCTACGAATCCGAGGCAGCCTTCAGCAGGGCTTTCAAAAAGGCCGTAGGCGTTTCACCCGCAGCGTGGCGTGACGGCACGGTTGGAACCGATCAATCCCCAGACCGGGCCGAATTTAGACGCTAGCGGTATTCCCACCGCCGGCCGGGTCTACGCCACACCCCGCCGCCCAACCTGGCGCCGTCCGACGGGTTTGCGAGCCTCGGCTTCGTCTCCCGCCGTCACGCGGGCTTCCATCCCGGCGCCAAAGACGATGTCGAGGAAGCCTACCAGCCACTGCTTCAGGTGCGTGTCCCAGATGAGCCGGCCGCCCAGATGGTCGCGGCCCTGCTGGGCGCCGGGGAGCACGAAGCGGTGCGCGCCGTGCACCACCCAGCGCTGCATCATCGCCCGCGTCAGCTCTGCATGGAACTGGATGCCCCAGGCGTTGCGGCCGTAGCGGAAGGCCTGGTTCGGATAGTGGTCGGCGGTGGCCAGCAGCGTGGCGCCGGAGGGCAGCGAGAAGCCCTCGCGGTGGAACTGGTAGACCATCTCCGGCCAGTGCATGAGGTGCCGCCCCTCCTCCGTGGGTTTGAGCGGATACCAGCCGATCTCCACCAGCCCGTCGTCGTGGCTCGTCACCTGGCCGCCCAGATGGTTGACCAGCATCTGCGCGCCCAGGCAGATGCCGAGGAAGGGTTTTTCCTCCTTGAGCGGCACGGAAAGCCATTCCGTCTCGCGGCGCACGAAGTCGTCATGGTCGTTGGCGCTCATCGGCCCACCGAAGATGACCGCGCCCTCGTGCTCGGCAAGGGTTTCGGGCAGGGGATCGCCCAGCGGCGGGCGGCGGATATCGAGCGTGAAGCCGTTGCGTTGCAGAAGCTGGCCGACCCGGCCAGGGCTGGACATCTCCTGATGCAGCACGATCAGGATCTTCTTGTCGGTCCCCCTGGCCATCTTCGCGGCTACTCGTCCCCTTCCCCGTCTTCCGTCTTCCGCACGCGCTGTCGCATGGTCACGCGTGTACGCGTGTCGACGCCGATCAACTCGGCCACGCGCCAGACCAGGTTGTCCTCTAGTTCATGCATCTCGCCGTCGGCGAAGACGATCTCCCACATCAGCCGGATGAACTCGGCCCGCGCATCGTGGTCGAGGTGCCGCTTCAGGACGCTGGTGAAAGTGTAGAGATCGACGGCATCGGCCTCGGCTTCCTCGCCGGCCTTCATCAGCGCCTTGAGCTCCGCCCCGTGCAGGTCGTAGGCCTGCGACAGCGTCTCCTTCAGCCGCGCCTGCTCCTCGTCGCTGCGCTCGCCGTCGGCCGCCATCACGTGGATGAGGAGCGCGGCGGCGGCTACGCGCGGGTCGTCCGCGTCCAGATGTCGCGATGTGTCGCCGCCTGCCGGCAAGTCTTTCAGGAATGAGAGGATGCGTTCGAACATCGAGATCCTATGGAATCATCGCGGATATGTTGCGGACGGGCGGCAGGCCGCACAAGCGCCTTTTTTTGCGCCTGCTACGACTGTAAAGAAAAAATAATCGCCAGGGTTCCCCAACCGTTCCGGCCCGTTCATCAAAACAACCGGAAACGGGACGCCCCGTTTGCCTTTTCCTCGTCCGGTTCGACACCGGGATCATCGGGAATCGGCGGCCGCTCCTCGGCGGGCTCGTCCGGCGCCGGCGGCCCTTTTTCACCCTCGCCGTTTCCTTCGGCTTTTTCCGGCAAAGGCTGCGCTTCTTCCGGCTCGGCCGGCGCTTCCTCTTCGGCCGGCGGCGGAGGAACAGGCTCGGCATCGACCGTGACGACTGTCTCTTCCTCTGCAGGTTCTTCGGCAGGCGGCTCCTCGGCCACTGCCGGCAGTGCCGCCAGCGCCTCTTCGCCTTCGATCACCTGGCCCAGCCGCTCCACCGGCACACGCCATTCGAAGGCGTCCAGCTGCCCGGTCACGGGCGAGGCGGGCGCCCAGTGTTCCGACACGACGCCGTCGGCCACCCAGGCGGGATCGCGCGGCGCGCGCACCGCCTTGGCGAGCCAATGGCGCACGCGGCCCTGGTCTCCGGTCTCGGCCTCCTCGATATCGGCCAAAAGCAGAAAGGCGCCCTCGCGCGGGGCAATCCGCACGGCGGCTTCTGCTGCCGCGCGGGCCTCCTGGAACTCGCCAGCGTCGAGCGCGGCGCGGGCCACCACCAGCTCGGACTCCACATGATTGAGCTTCAGACGCGCAAGCCGCTTGGCCCGCTCCAGACGGTCATGGGTGGAATCGCCCGAGCGTGCATGGACGTAAAGGTCCGCCACCTCCGGATGGGGCTCCTTCTTCCATACCGCTTCCAGCACCTTGGAACCGCGACGCAGGTCGCTCTCCCGGAAAAGAGCGCGCGCGGCCGTCACCGCCGCCGGCACGAAATCCGGCTGCAGGCGGTGCGCCTCCAGCGCCGCCGCGCGCGCGGCGGCTGTGTCGGTGTCGAGCTGCTCCATCGCCTGTGCGGTGAGAAGCACGGCACGGCGGCGGGTCTGCGCCTCGCGGTCGGCCTTGTGCGTCGCCTTCTGCGCCTCGACGAGCGCCAGCGCGCCCGGCCAGTCGCCCTCCTCGGTCTTGGCTTCAAGCGTGGCATTCACCGCCCAGTTTAGCTGCGGCGCCTGGCTGGCCGCCCGAGCGGCGTAGTGGCGGGCCGCCTCCCGCTCGCCAAGCCGCTCGGCCTCCAGATAAAGCCCGCGCAGACCCAGAAGGCGCGTTTCCGGGTCGTCCGCCATGGCGGCGAATTTCTTTCGCGCCGTCTCGTGGTCGCCTTCCAGCAGGGCCGCCTGCGCATCGAGCAGGTGGATGAGCGGCTCCTGGTCCGAGGAGATCATCTTCGCCGCCTGCTTGCCCATGCGCTGGGCAAGCCCGCCGTCGCCGGCGCCGGCGGCGATCATGCCAGTGGAAAGCGCCTGATAGCCCCGATCGCGCCGCCGCACGCGGAAGTAGCGCGCCACCGCGTAAGGGCTGTTCCAGATGCTGCGGATCAGCCACCACACGATCATCACCGCGGCGACGACCGCCACCACCAGCACCGCCGCCACCATCAGCGTCACCTCGTAGCGGTATCCGGCGAAGGTGATCACCAGATCGCCCGGCCGCTCCGCCAGCCAGGCAAAGCCGAGGCCGAGCAGGAAGACAACGACGAGAAAGAAAAGAATGCGAAACATGGGCGTCCTTCCTCAAGCCGGCTTCAGCGCATCGGAAAGCGCCTGTTCGAGAACCCCGTCCGCCGCCTGTCTGGCGCGCAGCCTCTCGGCAAAGCTGTTTGCGGCCTCCTGCGCCTCGGGCGGCAGGGCCTCATATTCGGCGAGTGCCTGGGCGTAGTCGCCCTCGATGACGGCCGCTTCCAATCGCGCGGCGATCGCCTGCGGCGTCTCGCCCTCGACCTCGCCCACCGGCCGCACCGTGATTGCCGAGCGCGCGCTTGCCATCAGCCGCTCGAAGAAACCGGCCCCCTCAGGCGGGGCGGACGCCACGGCGGCGATGCGCGAGGCCACGCCCGGCGCCTCCTCGGCGAGCTCAGCGTGGGTGGGGATGCCCGTATCGGCATATTGCCGCAACGGATCGAGTTCGGGCGTGTCGGGCGCCAGCGCAGAATAAGTTTCCAGTTCGCTGGCGAAGGGCTCGCCTCGCTCCACCGCCGAGCGCAACGCCGACGCCGCGACCACCAGCGCCAGCCGCGGCCCCTCGTCCTGGCTCGCCACCTGTTCGGAAAGGGCTTGCACCTCACCGGAGAGGGTATCGAGCTGCTGCGCGTTGGCGGACGCTGCCTCCTGCGCGGCTAAGGCCGATTCGAGAGCCTCGAGGCGTTCGGCCGATGCACCGTTGGCCCCGGCCTGCCCGGCCGTTTCGGAAAGGCTTGCCAACTGGCTTTCCAGATCGGAGAGGCGCGCGTCGAGTGCGTCGAGGCCGGCGGTCTCGCCCGCCCCGCCGGAGGAGACGGACTCCTGTAGCGAAGACACCATCTCGCGAAGCTCGGCGATCTGTTGCCGCGGCTCGGCCAGCGCCTGCTCCACCGTCTCGTCGGACGGGCCCGCCGAAGCAGTCTCGCGCAGCTGCGATATCTCGCCACGCATCGTCTCGACCTCCTGGCGGAGGCCTTCCACAGCCGCATCCGGAGCGTCCCCTGGCGCGCCCGGAACGGGCAGTACGTTCGCCCATTGCAGAGCGCTGGCCAGAACCAAGCCGATGACACCGCCGGCGACACCCGCCGCCAAGGCGCGGCCACCCCCGCCGCCCGAACGCGGCTCGGCAGGCGCGGGTTCCGAAACGGGTTCATCCTGTGCGCCGGCGTCGGCCGTTTCGGCGTCACCCGCTTCGTCGGTCGGGCCTTCGCCCTCAGCCTCGGAAGCTGCGTTCTCCTGCTCGTTCGAGGCGTGTGCTTCTTCCTTCTCTGCCGCCTCCGATGTCTCCGCCGCAGCCGCCTCCTGAGCCTTGCCTTCCTCGGCGGGGGCGGGGCCGGTCGTGTCCTCGGCCTCTTCCGATTCGCGCTTCACTTGGTCGGCTTCGAGATCGATCGTCACCGGCTCCCGTTTCGTTCTGGAGTGGCGCGTCCTCGGTGTCTTGGCCATCAGGCAGCTCCGCTGGCAGTTCCAGTTCTTGTCCGCTTGTGCGGCGCAGCACCTTCCCTAGCACACGGAAAGGGCATGAGAAGAGGCAGACGTCACATTCCTACCTCAAGCAAAGAAAACATCGCCTCCTCGGTCGGTTCCGCGGCAACGCGCACCCTGGCCCGAGGCACATGGGGCAGGCGCTCGGCGACGCGCGCGGAAATGGCAATGAAGACAGTACCTTCGAACAATCCCGCAGAGGCACGCTCGTGGAGCCGTCCGAACGCCTCCACCGCGAAAGCCGAGTAGAAAAGCGCGGCGTCGATGGGGGCGGCGCCGAACGCCGCGTCGATTTCGCCTGGAGAGGGGGAGAGCGGCAGCGTCTCGTAGGTCTCGACGACATCGACCGCGAATCCGGCTCCGGAAAGCCCCCATTCCAGCGTCTCGCGCCGCACCAGCCCGGCGAGGACGAGCACACGCCCACCGGGCGCCACGCCGCCGGCGATGCGTTCTACGAGCCTCTCCGCATCGCCCGCGCCGGCGTCTGCGACTGTGAGTCCCGCTTCCCGCGCTGCCCCCGCCGTCCTTTCGCCAACCGCATAGGCCGGCAGATGCGCGATGTCCCGCACAAGATCGGCCGGCGCGTGGCGTACGGCATTGGCGCTGGAGATCGCCACCGCGCTCGATTGCGCGGCCGCCGGCCACGCGCCCGGCCGCAGGGGTTCTATCTTCGTCAGCGGCAGGACAACCGGCACGAAGCCTCTGGCCTTCAGCCGCGCCGCCGTCCGCGACGCGCCGGGCTCAGGCCGTGTGACGAGGACGCGCCGCATCCCTTATTCCCAGGCCTGAAAGAAAGTGCTTCCAGCCTTCTCGCGGATGCGCGCGCCTGCGTCCGCGCCGATCTTCGCCGCCTCGGCAAAACCGCCCTCGCCGGAGATCTCGTGCGTCTCGCGCCCGTCCGGCGTCAGGATCATTCCGGTGAAGCTGACCCTGTCGCCTTCAACCGTGGCCTGCCCGGCAATCGGCGTGCGGCAGGAGCCGTCGAGCGCGGCCAGGAATGCCCGTTCGCATGTGAGGGCGATACCCGTCGCCTTGTGGTGGATCGCCCGCACCAGCGGCAGGATGCGCTCATCGTTCGCGCGGCTCTCGATGCAGATCGCTCCCTGCCCCAGCGCCGGCGGAAAGGTCGCCGGATCCATGACGGCGCTTGCCACATGCTCCAGTTTCAGCCGTTTCAACCCGGCGAGCGCCAGGAGCGTGCCTTCCGCCACGCCTTCTTCCAGCTTTTTGAGCCGCGTCTGCACGTTGCCGCGGAACATGCCGACGTCGAGGTCCGGCCTGATCCTCAGCGCCAGCGCCTGGCGGCGCAGCGAGGAGGTGCCGAGCTTCGCCCCATGAGGCAGATCATCGAGCCGCTTCACCGACCGGCCGATGAAGACGTCGCGCACGTCCTCGCGCTCCAGGAAGGCGGAAATCTCCAACCCCTCCGGAAAGAGGGTCGGCATGTCCTTGGAGGAATGCACGGCGAGGTCGATACGTCCATCGATCAGCGCCTCCTCGATCTCCTTGGTAAAAAGCCCCTTTCCGCCGGCCTGCGAGAGCGGCCGGTCCTGGATGAGGTCACCCGAGGTGCGGATGACGACGATCTCGAACGCTTCCTCCGGCAGCCCATGCGCCGCCATCAGCCGCGCCCTGGTCTCCGCCGCCTGGGCCAGCGCGAGGGCACTGCCGCGCGTTCCAATCCTCACCACATCCGTTTGCATGCCGCCATGTCCGTGCTAACCCGCATCTCCTGAATTCAGGATAGTTCCCTACCTATCGGGGATAGCACTTATCGGCAACAAAGGCAGGCTGGACCGAATGACGCGCGTTCTGGGCATCGAGACGAGCTGCGACGAGACCGCCGCCGCCGTTGTTGTGCGCGCGGATGACGGCGCGCCGGCGATCCTGTCCAACGTCGTGCTGAGCCAGATCGAGGCGCATGCGGCCTTCGGAGGCGTGGTGCCGGAGATCGCCGCCCGCGCCCATGTCGAGGCACTCGACGGGGTGATAGAGGCGGCCCTTGCCGAGGCCGGGCTTGCACTCGATGACATAGATGGCATTGCCGCCACTGCCGGCCCCGGCTTGATCGGCGGCCTGATCGTCGGCCTCACGACAGCCAAGGCCATCGCCGCGGCCGCCGACAAGCCACTCCTGCCGATCAACCACCTGGAAGGCCACGCCCTGACGGCGCGCCTGACCGACCGGCTCGACTTTCCCTATCTCCTGCTGCTCGTCTCCGGCGGTCATACGCAGCTCGTGCACGTTGCGGGCCTCGGCCGCTACGAGCGCTGGGCGAGCACCATCGACGATGCGTTGGGTGAAGCGTTCGACAAGACGGCGAAGCTCCTGAGCCTGCCTTATCCCGGCGGCCCCAACGTCGAAAAGGCTGCGCTGGCGGGCAACCCGAAGCGCTTCACCTTCCCGAGGCCGCTCAAGGGCGAGGCGCGGCCTGATTTCTCCTTCTCCGGCCTCAAGACCGCGGTGCGCCGTGCCGCCACGGAACTTGCACCTTTGTCCGAGTCAGATATCGCCGACATCTGCGCGTCCTTCCAACTCGCCGTCACCGAGACTCTTGCCGACCGCGTGGCGCTGAGCCTCAAGCGCTTCCGCAAGGCGCACCCGAAGCCGAAGCGGCCGGCGCTGGTGGTGGCCGGCGGTGTGGCCGCCAATGCCGCCATCCGCACAGCGCTGGAAGCCCTGTGCGAGCGCGAAGGTTTCCGCCTTGTGGCGCCGCCGCTGAACCTATGCGGCGACAATGCCGCCATGATCGCCTGGGCCGGGCTGGAGCGGCTGGAAGCGGGGCTCCCGGAGGATGATGCGCTTGCCTTCGCGCGTCCGCGCTGGCCGCTCGACACTGCATCAGAGCCGCTTTTCGGCGCCGGTAAGCGAGGGGCCAAGGCATGAGCGAGACGTGGAACATCGCCGTTCTCGGCGCTGGCGCCTGGGGCACGGCCCTTGCGCTCACCGCGCGGCGCGGCGGCCATAAGGCGACGCTGTGGGCGCGTGACGCCGAGACCGCCCACGCAATCAACCGCACGCATGCGAACAGCCGCTATCTGCCGGGCGTGAAGCTCGATCCCAGCCTTGCTGCGCTCACCGACATCACTGCCGTTCTCGACGGCGCGCACTGCGTGCTTGCTGCCACGCCGGCGCAGACCCTGTGCGCGGTGCTGGGCACAGCCCACGATGCGCTCGCGCCGAATGTTCCCGTGGTGCTGTGCGCCAAGGGCATCGAGCGCGAGACCGGGCGGCTGATGTCGGAGGTTGCCCGCGAGGTGCTGCCGCAGAACCCGCTCGCCGCCCTTTCCGGCCCCAGCTTCGCCGCCGACGTGGCGGCCGGCCTGCCGACGGCCGTTACCATTGCCGCCCATGACGGTGCGCTGGCGGCGGAACTTGCAGCGCGCCTCTCCGCCCCCAACCTGCGCTGCTATTCCAGCGGCGATCTTGTTGGCGTGGAGATCGGCGGGGCGCTGAAGAACGTGCTTGCGATCGCCGCCGGCGCAACCAGCGGCGCCGGCTTCGGCGCCAGCGCCGTTGCCGCCATCATCACCCGCGGCTTCGTGGAACTGAGACGAATTGGTGCGGCCTTCGGCGCCCAACCAGAGACGCTGATGGGCCTGTCCGGCCTCGGCGATCTGGTTCTCACCTGCAGTTCCGCACAGTCGCGCAATTTCTCCTATGGCCTGGCGCTGGGCCGGGGCGAAAGCGTGGAGGGCCTGCCGCTTGCCGAGGGCGTTTATACCGCCGGCATCGCCGCCAAGATTGTGCGCGAGCGTGGGCTGGAGGCGCCGATCATCGGGAGCGTGACGGAGATACTCGAAGGTCGCCTCACGGTGGACGCCGCCATGAAGGCCCTGCTTGCGCGGCCGTTGAAGAGCGAGGTTGAGTGAGGGGGATGGCGGTGCTCCGAGGTTGTGTAAAGGTGCGAGGCTGGCATCCCGTCGCGCCCCCTCTGCCCTGCCGGGCATCTCCCCCGCGAGGGGGGAGATTGGCCGTCATCGGTTGGTTCGCCAATCGCCAGCGTTGCAGGAAAGGCGC
This sequence comes from Chelativorans salis, assembly GCF_025336525.1. Classification (GTDB taxonomy): domain Bacteria; phylum Pseudomonadota; class Alphaproteobacteria; order Rhizobiales; family Rhizobiaceae; genus Chelativorans; species Chelativorans salis. The sequence continues at coordinate 3,814 of NZ_JAOCZP010000007.1, read as the reverse complement.
TGGAGCAAGCTGCCAGTGTAATCTCCCGCCTCTTGTGGGGGAGATGCCCGGCAGGGCAGAGGGAGGCGCGAAGGGTACAAACGCCGCCGAACAACCGATTTGAAGGAGGGAAAGCTGAAAATGATCTTCGTCATCCTGTGCCAGGACAAGCCCGGCCACCTGCAGGTGCGCATGGATACGCGCCCTGAGCATGTCGCCCATCTGGAAAAGCTTAACGCCGCAGGCACGCTGAAATTCGCCGGGCCTTTCCTTGACGACGAAGGGAAGCCCTGCGGCAGCATGGTGGCCGTCGAGGCGGAGGATAGCGCCGCCGCGGAGGCCATTGCCAAGGCCGACCCTTATGCCCTTGCCGGGCTCTTCGAATCCGTTGAAATACGCCCGTGGAACTGGGTCTTCAACAAACCGGAGAACGCGTGATGGCTTATTGGCTGTTCAAATCGGAGCCAAGCTCCTGGTCCTGGGAGATGCAGAAGAAGAAGGGCGACAAGGGCCAGGAATGGGATGGCGTGCGCAACTACCAGGCGCGCAACAACATGCGTGAGATGAAGATCGGTGATCTCGGCTTCTTCTATCACTCGGTGAAGGAGACGAGTGTGGTCGGCATTGTTGAAATCTGCGCCACCGTCCATCCCGACTCAACCACCGACGACCCACGCTGGGAATGCGTCGATATCCGCGCCGTCCGCGACGTGCCGAAGCCTGTTTCGCTGGAGGATATCAAGGCCAACCCGAAGCTGAAGGACATGGTGCTGGTCAACAATTCGCGCCTTTCCGTGCAGCCGGTGAGCGCGGCGGAATGGCAGGAAGTCTGCCGCATGGGGGGCCTCGACAGGGCGCCGTGATCCGAAAGCTGACACCTGAAGGCGCGGAAGCTTTCATCCGCGCCAACACCACGCTTCGACCCCCGCCCCATGTGCCGGAAATCCGCCTTCATCTCGCCGACGAGGCGCACGACCTTTGGCAGCGCACGGAGGAGGAGCTCGACGCGATAGGCTTGCCGCCGCCCTTCTGGGCCTTCGCATGGGCCGGCGGCCAGGGGCTCGCCCGCTATATCCTCGACCATCGAGAGGCGGTGCGCGGCCGCACCGTCTTCGACTTCGCCACCGGTTCCGGCCTCGTCGCCATCGCTGCCTGCAAGGCGGGTGCGACGCGGGTGACGGCTGCCGACACCGACCCCTTCTCCGCAACCGCTTGCGGCCTCAATATGGCGGCAAACGGGGTCACCTTCGGTTTGACAGCCGACGAGCTTGTCGGCAGCGATCCCGGATGCGAGGTGCTTCTTGCCGGTGATGTCTTCTACGACCGCACCCTTGCTGAAATGGTCGCGCCCTGGTTTGCGCATCTGGCCGCCAGCGGCATCACCGTCCTCGTCGGCGATCCGGGCCGGGCTTACCTGCCGAAGGCGCAGATGCAGCCGCTCGCCACCTACTCCGTTCCCGTCACCCGCGCCTTGGAAGACGCGGAAGTCAAACGCACCACGGTCTGGCGCTTCTCTTGACGCTGGAAGCGCGCGGGCGTTCAATCCTGCTGTGCATCAATATGCGGAGGGGACTGATGGATTTCGCAGGAATTCAATATCTGGCGATTCTTACCGCAGCCGTCGCCGCCTTCGCCTTCGGCGCAGCCTATTACGGCCTGCTCGGCAGGTTCTGGATAAGTGCGGCACGCCTGAAGCCCGAAGAGATGCAGATGAGCCCGGTGCCGTTCATCACGTCTTTCGTGGCCGAGCTCATCATGGCCTGGGTGCTGGCTGGCGTCATCGGCCATCTGGGCACGGGCCAGGTGACCTTGTGGAACGGCCTCGTCTCCGGCGCTTTCGTTTGGCTCGGCTTCATGGCCACCATCATCTCCGTCAACCACCGCTACCAGGGCTTCGGCTGGGACCTCACCATCATCGACGCCGGCCACTGGCTGGGTGTGGCGCTCATCATGGGCGGCATCATTGGCTGGTTTGGGGTTTAGGCTGGGAAGGAAAGCGTCTGAGGCCTACTCCCCCGGCTGCTTCTCTTCCAGCGAATGCCGCATGATGAGCGGCATCTGGCTCATGGTGAAGATGAGGGTGATAGGCATGATGCCCCACACCTTGAACGCCACCCAGGCGTCGGTAGAGAAGGTGCGCCAGACGATCTCGTTGGTGACGGCGAGAAAGAGGAAGAACAGCCCCCAACGCAACGTCAGCTTCCGCCAGCCTTCCGCGTCCAGCTTGAAGGCCGAATCGAATACGTAGCCCAAGAGCGACTTGCCGAAGGCGAGCCCGCCGAGAAGCACGGCACCGAACAGCGTGTTGACGATGGTAGGCTTCATCTTGATGAACATCTCGCTATGCAGATAGAGCGTCAGCGCGCCGAAGACGAAGACGACGATGCCGGAGACCAGCGGCATGATGGGCAGCGTGCGCGTCAGGAGCCATGAGGCGCTGAGCGCGGTCGCCGTCGCCACCATAAAGAGCGCCGTGGCGATGAACAGCGGACCGCCGAGGCTGCCGAGCGCCGGGAACCGCTCCGCCAGCCACTCGCCGCGCGCATTGGCGAAGAAGAACACCAGGAGCGGGCCGAGCTCCAGCACCAGCTTCAGGAGCGGGTTGATCTCCTTGCGCTTCGGGTCCGACGGATCGCGTTCGAATATTGTCTTGTCAGTCACTCAGGCAACTCCCGCGATCGCTTTTGCGAAATCGCTCGCCGAAAAAGGTTCCAGATCGTCGACCTGTTCGCCGACGCCGATGAAGTAGACCGGCAGCTTGTGCTTTGCCGCGATGGCGACGAGGATGCCGCCGCGGGCCGTGCCGTCGAGCTTGGTCATGACCAGCCCGTTCACCCCCGCAACATTGCGGAAGATTTCGACCTGATTAAGGGCGTTCTGCCCGGTTGTCGCGTCCACCGTCTGCAGCACGGTGTGCGGCGCCTCCGGATCGTGCTTGCCGAGCACGCGGACGATCTTTTCCAGCTCAGCCATGAGCTCGGCCTTGTTCTGCAGCCGGCCTGCCGTGTCGATGATGAGCACGTCGCTGCCGGCGCGTTTGGCCTGTTCGTAGGCATCCCACGCAAGCCCCGCCGCGTCGGCCCCGAGCTTGGAGGCGACCACGGGCGAATTCGTCCGCTCGCCCCAGATCTTGAGCTGCTCGATCGCCGCGGCGCGGAACGTGTCGCCCGCCGCCAGCATCACCGACAGGCCGCCTTCCCTAAGCTTCGCCGCCAGCTTGCCGATGGTCGTCGTCTTGCCGGTGCCGTTGACGCCGACGACGAGGATCACGTGCGGCTTGTGGCCAAGGTCGAGCTCCAGCGGCATCGCCACGGGCCCCAGCACCTTCTCGATCTCCTCGGCCATCACCGCCTGCACTTCGGCGCCGGAGATGTCCTTGCCGTAGCGGCCGACCGACAGCGCGTCTGTCACGCGCATCGCCGTCTCTAGCCCCAGATCGGCGCGCAGCAGAACATCTTCGAGGTCCTGCAGCGTGTCCTCGTCGAGCTTGCGCTTGAGGAAGATGCCGGAGATGTTGTCGCGCAGTTCCCTGGAGGAGCGTGACAAGCCTTCGCGCAGCCGCTGGAACCATGGCTTGCGCGGCGCCTCCTCGACCGGGAGCGGCGCTTCTTCCGCCTTGCGCTCGACGGCCCTTGAAACCGTGACTCTGGCGGCACGCAAACTTTCATCGCCGGCACCCGCTTCACCTCGCCCTTCAACAAGCTCAGGATGAGTGTCGAGCGCTGCAACCTGCCTGTCTGGCTCTGGCTCTGGCTCTGGCTCTGGCTCTGGCTCTGGCTCTGGCTCTGGCTCTGGCTCTGGCTCTGGCTCTGGCTCTGGCTCTGGCTCTGGCTCT
>NZ_JAOCZP010000006.1 GCF_025336525.1 Chelativorans salis | reverse complement strand
AACACGTTCGCGAAGATCATTGGAAAGAGGTGCTGTCATCAGATGCTGGCCTCCTCTCCAGCCAGCATCTTGAATCACAAAACAACAGCCACGGGAATCTGGAGGCTTCTGTGAGGTCCGCAGGCACGACGGAGCGGCCGGGCTGGGTTGTCGGACCTCATTGCAAGCCGGATTGAACGGAGCCGCAGGCCGGACTGGCGCTATGGGGATTGTAGCGGGAGCGGAGCGATGTCGCGGTTCGAGATTGACGGTTGCCAGCAAAGTGCGACGGCGTGGCAGGGCCCGTGCCTGGCGGCGGCAGCGTCCTTGGGCGATGATGTGGGACTATCCGGCGGCTGCCGGCGGCGCGACCGGGGCGAAATTGCCGCGGCCCGCCGCACTGATCGAGATCAGCCATGCCGACGCGGATGGCGTCGGGTGGGGTCTTCGGTGATGTGGACGCGCCCGGCATGATCATGAGGTATCGTTCCAGAACGGGCTCGGCGGCGGTTGCCCGCACCGCCAGATGGCGAGCGTGATCATCGGCTCTCCGCAGCAAGGGCAGCGATGCGCTGGGCCAAAGGGCTCTGCGACGGCACTTTCAGTCCCGGGTTCAACGTCGTCTTGCTGCGGCGTGGCCAGCAGCCTGCGGCACAGGTCGAGCCTGGCGGCGCGATGGCCGTTGGCGAGGAAGCCGTAGTGGCGAATGCGATGGAAGCCATCGGGCAATGTGTGCAACAGAAAGCGCCGGATGAACTCGTGGGCGTCGAGCGTCATGACCTTCGTCCTGCCGCCACGGCGATAATCCTTCCAGCGGAAGGCGACGCGATCGTCCTCCATGCTGATCAGCCGGGAATTGGCGATGGCGATGCGGTGGGTGTAGCGGCCGAGATAGGCCAACACCTGCTTTGGACCGCCGAAGGGCGGCTTGGCATAGACCACCCATTCCCGGCTGCGAGCTTCGGCAAGCAAGCGGGCGAAGGCATCGGGCCTTGCCAGGTGCGCGAGATCGCCGAAGAAGCCCAGCCGCCCGCTATCATAGACCGCTCGCAGTTCCTCGAGAAAGAGTCGACGAAACAGGCGCGACAGCACGCGCACGGGCAGGAAGAAGCCCGACCTGCATGAGACCCAGCGCCTTCCATCGAAGGAGATGCCGCCACCCGGCACGATGCAATGGAGGTGGGGGTGGTAGGTGAGGCTCTGGCCCCAGCTGTGCAGCACCGCGATGAGGCCGATCTCGGCGCCGAGATGTCTGGTATCGGCGGCGATCCTGCGCAGCGTCTCGGCCGCAGCCTTGAACAGGATCGTGTAGACCACCGACTTGTTCTGGAAGGCGATGGCGGCGATCTCGGCCGGCAGGGTGAACACCACGTGGAAATAGGGAACCGGAAGAAGCTCATTCTGCCTAGCGGCAAGCCATTCCCGACAGGCCTGACCTTGGCATTTGGGGCAGTGCCGGTTGCGACAGGAATTGTAGGCCACGCGGATCGTTCCACAGGAGCGGCAGCCCTCGACATGGCCGCCGAGTTGGGCCGTCCGGCAAAGCTCGATCGCACTCATCACACGCCGCTCGACGCGTCCGAGACGGCCGTCATTGGAATGTCGATACGCATCGCCATGGCGGCGGAAGATGTCCGCCACCTCCAGTCTCGACGACATGGGCGGGACCGATCAGCCCGGCGGCACGACCTCGATGTTCAGCCGATCGAGCGGGCTGGTCGTGCGCCGGATCAGGCCGTTCGACACCCTGGTGTAGCGGGCCGTGCTCGACAGATTGTTATGGCCGAGCAGAACCTGGATAATGCGGATATCGGTGCCGTTCTCCAGAAGATGCGTGGCGAAGCTGTGCCTGAGCGTGTGGACCGTCACGCGCTTGTCGATGCCGGCGGCGACCCGCGCCGAGCGGCAGGCCGAATACAGCACCTGCACGTCGATGGGGCGATTGGCGCTGCGCCCGGGAAAGAGCCAACCCTGCGGCTTGGCCAGCCGCCAGTAGACACGCAGGATGCGCAGGAGCTGCGCCGACAGCATCACGGTGCGATCCTTGCCGCCCTTGCCGTACTCCACCCGGATCACGCCGCGTTCACTGTCGATGTTGCCGACCTTCAGCCCAACGGTCTCCGATGCACGAAGGCCCGCGGCATAGGCCGTCGTCAGCGCGGTGCGCGTCTTCAGGCTCGGCACGGCCTCAAGGAACCGGACGACCTCGTCGGCGCTCAGCACCACCGGCAGCGTGCGCGGCGAGCGGGCATAGACGATCCGCTCCGGGATCTCGGCATGGCCGAGCGTCACCCCGTAGAAGAACCGCAGCGCGCACACTGTCTGGTTCAGCGCCGGCCACGAGACCCCGGTCGAGACCAGATGAACCTGGAAGGCGCGGACGTCCTCCAGACCAAGCCGGTCCGGCGAGCGGCCAAAATGGCGGGAAAACTTTGCCACCGCATGCACGTAGGATCGTTGCGTGGCCGGCGACAGATTGCGGATCGTCATGTCCTCGATCATGCGCCGGCGAAGAGGGCTCAACTCGGCCATCTCAGTGCTCCTGTTCCAAAGATTGCGCTTCAACAGCCGCAATCCTTCCAACAGAAGCCTCAACCGCAAACCGTCCCACCAACTGCCGCGTTAGCGGCTTCGTTCAATCCCAAAACGATTCAGACAACCAGTGAACCGCTCTAGCTCCCCTGATGCGTGGGTGTCGCCCCGTGGAAAAAAATGCCCCGGCCAAGACAGGGGCAAGACGGTGTGACAGGGAGGTAGTCGCGGCTCATTAGAACCATGCGCCGGTAGTGAGAGCTACCCTACTTTGGTGCCGCCCCCGGATTAGCGCCACCCATGAAAATACGCCGGCTAACCGTAGTGGCGCCAATGTGCGCCGTCGGGCGGGGAGGAATCTTTCTCAAGGATCGAGTAGAACCCGACCTATTAGCAGCGAGAAAGTTTCAAGCCCATACGCTCATGCGAGGTCCGTTTGCGCAAAGTCGTCGCCCTTGTAGATCAAGCCTATGCGGTAGGCTTTGGCGCAGGCGTAGGCGAAGCAATCTCCGAAATTGAGGTCGGCCGGGTGCCCGACGGCTTTGCCGTAGGTCATGGCCGCTTCAATCGCCTTGTTGCCGATCTCGTCGGCGACGGCGACTTCGCGCGCGGCGATCTCGGTCACGAACTCGTTGACCAAATCGTGCGCGGCGGCGAGCATGTCGGCCGTCGGCTTAACGTTTGCGCGCCGGCGATCGCCGGCCGCGCGTGCGGTGGCACCGGCGACGGCCTTGGCGACGGCAAGCGATGCCTCGAAGCGGACGAGCGGCGAGATATAGCATTGGCCTTGCACATCCTGGAAGCGCTTGGCGATTTCCTGCCAGCCCTGCTCTTTGTTGAGGATCGCCACGATCGCGGAGGCGTCAATGAACATCAATCGCCCCACATTTTGTCGGTGTATTTCTTCATATCGAAATCCGGATTCGGCAGGCCGAGAGCTGCGGCCTTGTCCTGAAGCTTGGCGAGGCGCTGAGCAAGCGGAATGCTTTGGCGGCTGCGCTCGATCTCATGCTGCAGCGCTACGCGCACGGCTTCCGTCTTGGTGCGTGCTTTGGTAAGCTTCTGAAGCTCGGACGCCAGGGCGTCAACGTCGTCATCACGAATGAAGAGCGGCATGTGGATATCTCCTAAGAGATATCCGTATATCCCAAAATAGATATTCCCGCAATGGAAACAGGACAGCCCCGCGGGCGGCGATCCACTGCGACAAGTGGGTGCGATGCAGACTTCCAACGCGGTGGCAAGCGAAGACAACCAATATGAGCAGGAGCTATTCCGCGGCCTCCGCCTCTCGACCGCGCCAGCGCCGGTAAAGACCGGACAGACGCTCATGCGTGCGATGGCCGAGGAGCAGCATGCAGGGGGTCAACATCAGTGTGAGGAAGGTGGCGAAGGCGAGGCCACCGGCGACTGTCGTCGAAAGCTCCGTCCAGTATTGCGTCGAGGGCGCGCCGTACTGGACCTGGCGCCCGATGAGGTCGATGCTAAGGCCCAACACCAGCGGCATGAGCGCCAGGATATCGGTGACGGTGGTGAGCAGCACGGGGCGCAAGCGCACGGCCCCCGTGCGGATCGCCGCTTCGACGACGTCAAGGCCCCTAGCGCGCATTTCATTATACATATCGATCAGCACGATGTTGTTGTTGACGACGATGCCGCCGAGAGCGATCACGCCGATGCCACTCATGACGATGCCGAAGGGCCGGCCAGTGATCAGAAGTCCGATCAGCACCCCAGCAATGGAGAAGACGATGGCGCTCATCACCACAACCGCCTGAAAGATGCTGTTGAGCTGGGTGACGAGCACCAGGAACATGAGCGCGATGGCCGTGGCGAATGCGGAAAGCAGGAAGTTGCGTGCCTCGTTGATCTCCTCCTCCTGACCGGCGAAGTGCGCCTCAACGCCTTCGGGAAGGCCAGCCTCGTTGATGGCCTGGCGCAGTTCCTCGGTCTTGTCGGCCGGCAGCTCGCCCTCGGCCACATCTGCCTCCACCGTGACGACGCGCTGGGAATCGACGCGGTTGATGATCCCGGTCTTGCTGGCTGGTTCAATGGTGACGAAGTTGGTGATTGGAACCTGGCCGCGCTCAGTGGGAATGGTGAGCCGCGTGAGGTCGTCCAGCGTGCGCTCACGTGCAGGAAAGCGCACGCGAACGTCGACTGGCTCCTCCACGTCCGGCGGCCTATACTCGGCAAGCTTAAGGCCCTGGGTGAGAAGCTGCACGGCCTGGCCCAGCGTAGTCACATCGGCACCAAAGCGCGCAGCGCTCCTGCGGTCGACCTGGATGCGCCATTCAACACCCGGCACGGTGGTATCGTCCTCGACGTCGGTGAAGCCGCCCAGTTCCTGCATGAGAGCGCGTACTTGCGCCGCCGCCTGCTCCATCGTTGCCATGTCGGAGCCGAGAAGGCGCAGCTCGATAGGTTTGCCCTCGGCCGGTCCCGTCTGCTGCTCGTTCACCGCAATGACGATGCCGGGGATATCGGCGACGCGGGTTCTCACCTCATCGATGATCTGGGCAGCGCGACGACGCCTGTCCCAGTCGAGCAGATCGAGTTGCAGGACGCCGATCGTATCGACCGAAACGTTGCCCATCTGTGTCCCGCCCCTCGCTCCGCTCTCGATTGTGCGCGCGTAGATGTGCCGGATTCCCTTTGTGCCGAGAATGGCATTCTCCACTTTACGCACCAGTGCGTCCTTCTCGTGGACGGACAGATTGTCCCGCGCCTTCACCGTGGCCTGAATGAAGCGCGGCTCGATTTCGGGAAAGAACTCGACTCCGCGACCGAGGAATGTGTAGCCCACCACGGCCAATACGAGGACGGCGAAAGTCGCCGCGAGCGTTGTGCCCGGCCAGTCGAGCAGCCGGCGCAGGGCTGAAACATAGGATCGCGTGAAACCGCCGACTTCGGCGAAATCGCCGCTTTCGGCCGCGGCCAGCGCTCTTTCCTCCTCGGGCGGGCGCGAGGTGCGCTGGCCGATGAGGCCGCCGAGGACGGGAATGAATATCAGCCCCATGGCGAGTGAGGCGGTCAAGACGATGATGACGGTGATGGGCAGGAACTTCATGAACTCGCCCACCACGCCAGTCCAGAAGAGCAGCGGGAAGAACACGGTAAGCGTCGTCAGAGCGGAGGCGAATATGGGCCAGGACATACGCTTGGCGCCGGCCCGGTAGGCTTCGTTTGGCGGCATTCCGCCGGCCATTCGGCGGTCGGCGAGTTCCGTCGAAACAACAGCGGCATCAATCACCATGCCGAGTACCAGGATAAGGCTGAACAGCACGATGATGTTAAGCGTATAGCCCATCCCCCAGATGATAATGATGCCTGCAAGGAACGAGCCGGGGATAGCAAGGCCCACGAGCAGGCCGTTGCGCCAGCCGAGCGAAGCGACGATGATGATCATCACCAACAACACGGCCGCCAGCACGTTGTTCTGCAGGCTGCTCAGCGTCTCGCGCACTTCCTCGGACTGGTCTTGGAGGTAGGTGACCACCACGCTTTCAGGGATGAGATCCTGCCCTTCCTCGATGACCGCCTTCACCGCCTCCACGGTCTCGATGATGTTGGCGCCGATACGCTTCTTCACTTCCAGCCCCACCGCAGGCTGGCCGTCGATGCGCGCAAAGCCCGTGGGATCTTCGAAGCTGCGACGCACGACCGCCACGTCGCCCACGGTCACCACGGCGTTACCCGACACGGTGATCGGGATTCCGCGAACGTCGTCGATATCCTCGATGACACCAGGTACCTTGAGGGTGAGCCTGCCGGCGCCCGTGTCGATCGAGCCGGCGGAGACAAGCTGGTTATTGCGCTGGATGCTGGTGAGAAGCTGGTCGAAAGGCACACCGTAGCTTTCGAGCGCGGTGGGATCGACCAGCACCTCGAGCACTTCCTGCCGGGCACCCCCGATATCCACCTCCAGGACGTCGCCGAGTGCTTCCAGCCTGTCCTGGAACTCCTCCGCAAGATCGATCAGCGCACGCTCGGAGATCGGGCCGGAAAGCATCACGGTGATCACCGGAAAGAGCGCGACATTGACCTCCTGCACCACCGGCTCCTCAGCCGTCTGCGGCAACTCTGCGCTGGCACGGTCGACCGCCTGGCGCACGTCCTCTTCTGCCTGGTCGGCATCGAAGCCAGCCGTGAATTCGAGCGTGACGGCAGCGTACCCCTCGGCCGCGACCGAGGACATCTCGTTTAGACCCTCGATCGACTGCAACTCGGTCTCCAGAGGCCGAAGAAGGAGGCGCTCGGCATCCTCCGGCGAGATACCTTCGTGCGGCACCGACACATAGATGATGGGGATAGGGACGTCGGGTGCCGATTCCTTGGGGATGACCACATAAGCAAACGAGCCGACGATGAGGATCATCACGAACAGGATCGCCACCACCCGATTGCGATTAAAGGCCGCGTCTATGACGGTCCTCATGGAGCGCCGCCCTCCGCGCTGCCGCCATCTACCCCTCCCTGATCCTGTTGCTGGCCGGTCGCACCTGGGGTCTGCGCCGGCTGCTCGTTCGGCGGTGCCGGGACGGCCGGCGCGGTAGGCGAGGCCTCTTGCGCCGGATTCGTTAGTGTCGAACCGGAGCCCGTCGCGGCTCCGGGCTCCACTTCGGTGTTAGGCGCCTCTTGTTCTGCGGCTACTGCCCCGCCGGGCTGCGTTCCGCCCAGTGGGCTTTCGGCACCGCTACCGGAAGCCGCCCCGTTTCCGGATGAGATCGCGCTGGTCATAGCCGCATTGGCAGCCGGACCCCTGCACAGTTCCTCGGCAGGCGGCGCTTCGGCAAGCTCTTCCACCCCGTCGAATTCCTCATCCGCAACGGTAGAGGTGGGCAGCGGCGCGCGTCCGATCTGGCGTTCCGGCCCGTCCTCGCCCTCCTGCACGCGCACGCGCTCACCTTCGCGCACGAAGCCCTGCCCGGTGGTGATCAGACGCACCTCCTCCGGCAGTCCGGCAATCCAGATGCCGTCCTTGCCAGTGCGCACCATCTCGACGGGGTGAAAGCGCACGACGTTTTCCGTGTCGACGGACTTCGCGCCGAGCTCTCCCGCCTCGCTCAGCGACAGGATCGCCGGCGAAACGAAATGCCCCTGAGCCTCTCCCGTCGGTAAGCGGATCTCGGCGCTGACCACCGACGGGACTTTCCTCTCCTCGTTCGGCACGCGGATTTCGACGCGGAACGTGCGCGTCTCCGGGTCACCCGCCGGCGCGACATAGCACACCCGCCCCTTGGCAAGCGCCCCGGTGGCAAAGCTCACCACCGCCTCGCGCCCCACATCGACCCGGCCGACGTCGCGCTGCGAGATTTGGGCGGTGACACGCAGCGGCGCGTTGTCGACGATACGGACAATGTTGGTTCCCACCGGCGTGGTCTGCCCGCTGTTTACGTACAAGTCGCTGACGATGCCTGGAATGGGCGCCTCTATGGTCGTGTCGCGAATGTCGGAGCGGACACTTTCCAGCGTCGCCCGTGCGCTTTCGAGCTGCGATCGCAGCTCGCGCACCCGTGACTGGGTGGCGAACCCTCGGGCCTCCAGCTCGCGTATTGCGGCCAAATCCGCCTCCAGGCTCTCGACCTGGGCCTCGGCGCTTGCAAGTTCGCTCTCCCGTGCCTCCGGCCGCACCCGCGCCAACACTGTGCCGGCCTCGACTTCGTCGCCCTCGTCCACCTCGATTTCCGCCAGTGTGCCTTCGGTGGACGATATGACGTCGACGGTGCGGTATGGCTGAGCAACGCTTTGTGCATAGAGGTACTGTGGAACCGCCTCGGCCGCCGACGAACGCACCTCGACCAACGTCGGCTGCGGAGCCTCCGCCGAGGGTGCCTCATCCTCTTCCACGTCAGTCCCTATGAACAGCCCGCTGGCAAGCCACGCGGCGACCGCGGCCGCAATACCGATCGCAATCCAGGTGGAACGTCTCAAGAAAGGGCCTCTTTGGCGCCGAAAACGGTGAACCTTGCAGTCTAACCGCCACCTCCCTCGTCGGTTCCGCGAAGCTTATTGCAACAAGTCGTCCTGATGCGGCATGGATCGCCAGATACCGCGCAATTGGGTGCACCGTTTCGATGCCGCCGGATGGGGCGGATTCAAGCCGCGATAGGCTGCATCCGGCGGCTTGTTCCCCGGCTTGACTGATTCCCGAAGCGCGACGAGAATTTCGCCAAAACGGCTCTGAGAGGCCCGGGAGGAAACAATGACCAGCTCTATCAAGCTGTTTGATGGCGCGTTCGGCTATGTCTCGATCCTGAACGTGGCGAGCGATCTGGTGACTCACGCCCACGAGGAAGTTCACATCATCATCTGGCTCGCCGGCGCGGCCGGAGAGATGACGGTCGGGAACGAGCGCGTGCGGCCCGGCCAGCATGTCGCAGTGGGCGTCAATTCGCTGCAGCCGCATTGTCATGACTTTCCGGCCAACGGCCAGGAAGGGCGATTTCTTGCCTTCTATATCGATCCGGACTGGATTGCCGGCCGCAGGGGCAGCCAGCGCGAGGAAAGTGTCTTTGCCGCAAGTGCTATTCCCACCGACAGGCACTTGAACGAATCCGCCTTCAATCTCCTCGAAAGCCTGACGGGCGGCGACATGCCCGCTCATCTGGTTGAATACGAGACTGAGCACTTCATCGACTTGATGTTCGATACTGCCACCTCGCAGCAACGGCGCAGGAGTGCGCGCGCTCGCGTGGCCGCACGGGATCATCGCGTGCGAAAGGCTGCTGCGCTGATGAAAAGCCACGTCTGCGAGCGGACCTGCCTCGACCAGGTCGCGCGCAGCGTCGGCCTGTCAAGGCCGCATTTCTTCGCGCTGTTCAAGGAGCAGATGGGGCTCACCCCCAATGTGTACTGGAACTCGATGCGCATGGCCGAGGCGGCGCGTCAGTTGCGCGCCTCGGAGCAGTCGCTGATCGACATTGCCTGCGGGCTCGGTTTCTCCACACAGGGAAATTTCTCGCGCTTCTTCCGCGACCATTTCGGGGTGCCGCCCAACGCCTACCGTTCGGCGGCGCGCAAACTTCGGCAATAGCGCTGCCCGGCGCACATTTTCAGACTGTTTGATAGGCGTTCCAGACGCATTGATAAGTGCCACCCAGCGGGCGGGCTATGCTTCCCGTGAAGGCTTGGCAGCAAGGAGCGTTATTCATGGCAACCGTCACCGTCTCAAGCGTCATCGATGCACCGGCCTCCGAGGTCTGGGCCTGCATCCGTGACTTCAACGGCCTTCCCGACTGGCATCCACGCATGGTGAAGAGCGAGATCGAGGGCGGCCGGCCGTCGTGCGAGATCGGGTGCGTGCGCAAGTTCGAGATCGCCAGCGGCGCGATGATCAGGGAGAAACTGCTGGGCCTTTCCGACCGGGACTACTCCGTTACCTACTCCATCCTGGAAACGCCCCAACCGATATCCAATCACGTCGCCACGCTGAAGCTCATTCCCGTCACCGACGGCGAGCGCACTTGTGCCGTCTGGACGGCGAGCTTCGACGCGCCCGCCGAAGAGGCCGACAAGATCGCCAAGGGGATGGGGGCCAATGTCTTTCAGGGCGGGTTCGATGCGCTGAAGAAGCGTTTTGCGGAAGGTTGAACGGGAGGAGCAGCGATGGGCTTGAGCCTTCAGACCTATCCAACGGCAAGCGAAGCGCAGTCCGCGCTCGCCGCGTCCAATGTCCGCTACATGGGTGGCGGAACGCTCGTGGTCCGGGCCGCCAACGAGGGGGACTTGTCCTTCTCGACCATCGTCAGGACGACCGATCCCGCGCTATCGGAGATCGAAACTTCCGAGGCCGGCGTCAGGATCGGTGCTTCCGCGACGATGGGCATGGTGCTGGCACATCCGCAGCTTAGCTATCTTGCCCCAGCCGCGCGCGCGGTGGGCGGCCCTGCGGTCCGCAACATGGCGACGGTGGGCGGCAATCTGTTCGCGCCCGCCCCCTACGGCGATTTCACGGTCGCGCTTCTCGCGCTCGAGGCGAACGTGTCCGTTGCTGGCAGCGGGGAGATGGCGCTTGAAACCTTTCTGCAGGAGCGCGAGGGGCTCGACCCTTCCGCGCTGGTGACGGCTGTCTCCTTTGCACCGCCGCCGGACAGCTTCCGTTTCCTAAAGATCAGCCGTGTGCATCCGAAGGGCGCGGCCGTGCTCACCATCGCCACCGACATCCGCGAGGAAACCGGATCGATCGCCCGGGCGCGGATCGCGCTTGGTTGCATGGCTGACCGCGCTATCCGCGCGCGCAGGGCCGAAGCCGCGCTCGTCGGGCGCCCGCGCACTCAGGAAGGCATCGCGCCGGCGCTTGCCGCGGCGCTCGAGGGCATCGATCCGCCGACGGACGCGATCGCCAGCGCCTGGTACCGGCGCGAGGTTCTGCCCGTGCATCTGGGCAGGCTGCTGCTCGGCTAGGGGTAATCTGGAAAGCCTGGCCACTACATCGACGGGGAGGAAGCGATGGCAAAGATTCCGGTTCAATTCACGCTGAACGGCAGCGAGCGGGCCGAGTTCGTGGAAAGCGGAACCACACTGCTCGCCGCCCTGCGCGACAAGATGGGCGACACCTCGCCCAAGGGCGGATGCCATCAGGGCACCTGCGGCGCCTGCACGGTGATGGTCGACGGGGAATTGCGGCTGTCGTGCCTAACCATGGCGGAGACGTGCAACGGCGCGCATATCCGCACCACGGCGGGACTTGCCAACGGAGAGGTGCTGCATCCCCTGCAACGCGCCTTCGAGAACGGGTTCGCCGCGCAATGCGGCTTTTGCACGCCGGGCATGATCATGGCCGCCGCGGCCCTGCTCGAGCGCAATCCGAACCCCAGCCGGGACGATGTGGTGGAGGCGATCTCCGGAAACATCTGCCGCTGTACGGGCTACGAGCCGATCATCCAGGCGGTCCTTTCTGCCGCGCGCGCCAACTC
Source organism: Chelativorans salis (assembly GCF_025336525.1). GTDB lineage: Bacteria > Pseudomonadota > Alphaproteobacteria > Rhizobiales > Rhizobiaceae > Chelativorans > Chelativorans salis. The sequence goes on along the minus strand of NZ_JAOCZP010000006.1, from coordinate 259,052 downwards.
CACTTCCGCCGCTTGAGGGAGACGGCAATGAAGCTGTCAAAAAAGTATTTTGCCGATGAACGCGACGACGACTTGGTCGAGATCGGTCAGCCGCGCCCGCGTTCCGATATCAGGGGCCACGTCACCGGCAGGACCGCCTATTTCGCCGACCGCACCTTCCCAGGCCTCCTCCATTTGAAGATGGTGCGCAGCCCGCACCATCACGCGCGCATCCGCAGCATTGACACCAGTGAGGCGGAGAAGCATCCGGGTGTGGCCAGGGTCATCACGGCCAAGGACGTCCCGCAGAACCTCTACACCATACTGATCCTGATCCAGGTGGGGCCGGAGGACGAGCACGTGCTCGCCGAGGACAAGGTGCGCTGGAAGGGCGAGGCGGTGGTGGCCGTGCTCGCAGAAACGGCGCGCGCGGCGGAGGAGGCGGCCGCCAAGGTCAAGGTGGACTACGAAGTGCTCGACCCGGTGCTCAGCATCGAGGACGCGCTGAAGCCCGACGCGCCCATCGTCAACGAGCATCACGGCCGCAACTATTATCTCTATGACAGCGGCGAATGCCGCAAGGTGCTTTTCGGTGATGTGGAGGAAGGCTTCGCACAGGCCGACCACATCCTGGAGGAAACCTACCGTTCCAGCCCCATCGAGCATGCGCCGCTGGAGACCAGCGGCTGCATTGTCGCCCCCGAGGCGAATGGCCGCTTCACCTGCTACACCAACACTCAGGCGATGTTCTTCACCCTCGACAACGCGTCCATCATCCTGCAGATGCCCGGCCATAAACTGCACATGGTTGGCGGCACTGTGGGCGGCGGCTTTGGCGGCAAGGTCGACGTGACCGTCGAGCCGATCGCCATCCTTGCCGCCAAACTCACCGGACGGCCGGTGTCTTTCATCTATTCGAGAGAGGAGGAGATGCAGGTCTCCTCGCCGCGTGCGGCGGAGAAGATCGTCATCAAGGACGGGGTGATGAAGGACGGGCGCATCGTCGCGCGCCAGGTCACGGCTTATGTGGATGCCGGCGCCTACTCCCGCCACTCCCCTTACGGAGCACAGAAGGCGGCGGCGCATTTCCCAGGGCCCTATACGATCCCCAATGTCGCGATCGACAGCTACTGCGTTTACACCAATCGCACGCCGTCGAGCGCCATGCGCGGCTTCGGCGTGACGATCGGCGACTTCGCGCTCGAGGTGCAGACGGACAAGCTGGCGCGGCTGATCGGTATGGACCCGCTGGAATTCCGCTTCATCAACGCCTATCGCGACGGCGACATGAAGGCTCATCGCCAGCCGACGGAAGGTGCCGCACTGATCGAATGCATGCAGGAGGCTTCGGTCATCGCCGACTGGCCGGTGGACGAGCGGTTCATGAAGATGTCCTCGCGTGGAAGGGAGGATTGAGCCATGGCCTTGAGACGCGGCCGCGGCGTGGCGGCAGTCAACTATCCAACCGGTATGAACCTGGGCGGCGATCCCACCCAGGCGCTTGTCCACTCCACCCCCACTGGCAGCTTCATGGTGACGCTGTCCAGCGTCGACCTCGGCCAGGGGCTGAGGACCGTCATTGCGCAGATATGCGCCGAGACGATGGGCGTGCCCACCGAGAGCGTCACCATCGACACGGCCGACACCGACACCGGCCCGCACTGCATGGGCACCTTCGCCTCGCGTGGCACGCACCGCGTCGGCAACGCCGTCGTCCAGGCGGCGCGCGAGGCGCGGCAGGTGATGCTGGAGGTAGCCGCCGAGGAGCTGGAGGTTGACCCTGCCGATCTGGAAACAGACGGCCAGGGCAACATCCGCGTGAAAGGCGCGTCGAACCTTAACATCTCGATCTTCGACACCGCGCTCGCCGCGCATTTCAAACAGGGCCGCTCCATTTCCGGCCGCGGCATGTTCCTCGTCCCGCGCTCCTATCCCGAGACCGAGACGGGCGCCATGAAACCCTCCACCTGCTACGCCCATGCCTGCACGGTGGCCGAGGTGGAGGTGGACGACGAGACCGGCGAGGTCTCTGTCCTTTCCGTCAAGAACGTCTTCGAGATCGGCCGCGCGCTCAATCCGAAAATGGTCGAGCAACAGCTTATCGGCGGCTCGTGGATGGGGATCAGCCACGCGCTCTATGAGACGACGGAGCCCTACTATCCCAACCGGACGCAAGGGCCGCGCGACTACAACGCGTATCTGATGCCCGGGCCGGGAGATCTGGCCGAGACTGAGATCGCCGTTCTGGAGCGTCCCTCCGGAGACGGCCCTTTCGGCGCCAAGGGGCCCGGCGAGATGTGCGCCAACCCTCAGATACCGGCGGTTGCCAACGCCATCTTCGATGCCGTCGGAGTACGCGTCGACACGCTGCCCATCACGCCGGAGCGCGTGCTGCGGGCGCTGAAGGAGATGGAAGCGGCAGGGGCGGGCTGAGTCGACGGAGAACGTAATGCAAAAAGCCATCGATGCCCATTTCCACATCTGGCGGCAGGAGGACCTCCCCTGGCTCGCCGGCCCCATGGTGCCGCGCATCTTCGGCCCTTACGAGCCGATCCGGCGCGACTACACGATCGGCGAGTTCCTCGACGACCAGAAGGATTCGGGTATCGAGAAGGCCGTCTATGTGCAGACCAACTGGGCCAGGGAGCACTTCGAGGAGGAGGCGGCGTGGGTGCAGGCGACGGCGGAGGAGACGGGATGGCCGCACGCCATCGTCGGCTATGCCGATATGACCGTGGATGACATTCGCCCGCAGCTCGACCGCCTTAAGCGATACTCGCTCGTGCGCGGTGTGCGCATGCAGCTTCACTGGCACGAGACGCCGGAATACCGCTTCGCCCCCTCGCCGCACCAGGTCGTCGACCCTGCGTTGCGCGCCAACATCGCGCGTCTGAAGGACTACGGCTTTTCCTTCGATCTCCAGCTCTTTCCGGGGCAGATGCGCGATGGTGCCGCCCTGGTCGCCGAGAACCCGCAAACGCAGTTCATCCTGACGCATACGGGCATGCTCACCGACATGCGGCCCGAGACGATCGCCGAATGGGAGGCAGGGCTGCGAATGTTGGCTGCGCACCCCAACGTTTCTGCCAAGCTTTCCGGTCTCGGCACCTTCATACACAGGAACGCCCCTGAACTCATTTCCTTCGTTGTCACCAGGTCAATGGACATTTTTGGCAGCAGACGGCTGATGTTCGGCTCGAACTTTCCGATCGAGAAGCTGTGGACGGATCATCTGTCGATGATGAACGCCTACCGTGACGCGGCCGCATCATACTCTGCGGAAGATCAGGCCAACATCTTCTGGAACACTGCCGAGCGCGTCTATCGGCCGGTGTGAGGGTCGGTTTCCGGACTGCCGCTATGCGGCGGGCATAGGGTCAAAGCCCGCAAAGGCGGCCTTCATCCGCTCGACGTCCGGCTGGATGCCAGTGAAAAGCTCAAACGCGCGCACCGCCTGGAACACGGCCATTCCTTCGCCCGACAGCGTGCGGCATCCGAGGCCGCGGGCATGGCGCAGCAACGCGGTTTCCAGCGGGAAGTAGACGATGTCCGCAACCCAGTGCCGCGGGGCGACATGCTTGGGCCTCAAGGGCATTCCCGGCAGCTTGGCCATGCCGACAGGGGTCGCGTTGACGATGCCGGCGGCTGCGCCCGCTGCGGCCGCCACATCCTGCACGCTCTCTGCCCGCTGCGCTCCGAAGCGGGCCTTGAGACGCGCCGCCAACTGATCGGCGCGCTGCGGCTCGGCATCAACGATCAGCAGGCGGCCAATCTCGCAATCCAGCAGCGCATGCCCCACGGCAGCGCCGGCGCCGCCGGCACCAAGTAGCAGCACTTGGTCGCGTTCCACCCCGTCCATGCCGCGGCGGAAGCTCTCGCGGAAGCCCCATACGTCCGTATTGTGGCCGAAGCGGCGGCCGTTCCTGAGCACCACGGTGTTGACCGAATTCACTTCGCGCGCGGCTGGCGACAGCTCATCCAGCAGCGGCAGGATCTCCTGCTTGTATGGAAAAGTGACGTTGAAGCCGGAGAAGCCGAGATGTTCGGCGAAGGTCAGGAGATCTGCGAGGGAAGGCTGCGGCTCGCCCATCAGCTCGGTGTCGAGGAGACGATAGATATAGGAGATGCCGCGTGCGCGCGCCTCCGCCTCGTGCATCGCCGGAGTGCGTGAGAGCTGGATACCCCGACCGAGCAAGCCGACAAGTATCGCACAGCCATGCTCGTACACACGTCCCGTGGTCGAGAAAGGCTCGCTTGCCCGTGCCGCCTCCAAGCGCTCTCCTCCCATCATCGATCCGCTCCTGTCTCAGCGCGTTGACCGCAGTTGTGGTCGCCCGCCGCGCAAGCACTCAGACCCACGTTGTCGGCAAAAGCCCACTCTAGTGCAATCGCGGAGGATATCTACACGACGGGATCCAGATAGGAAGGAGTACGGGTTGAAACTCTCTCTTGTGCTCAGGGCGCCGCAAGGCCACGTCCGCCTCGGGCAGCATCGACGCTCCACGCTCCGCCTCCCGCGAAGAAGAAGTAGAGGAAGATGAAGCTGAAGAGGATTGCCGCGTCGCCCTGGTTGAGAATCGGATAGAAATTTTGCGGTGCGTGCGCCATGAAATAGGCGACAGCCATGTCGCCGGACAGAACAAACGCAACGGGCCGCGTGAAGAACCCGACCGCGAGCAGTATGCCGCCGATCACCTCGATCAGGCCCTGAACCACGAAAAGCCCGGACAGTTCCATGGGCTCGGGGGCGGGCGGAAAATTGAAAAGCTTCTGGGTTCCGTGCTCCAGGAACAGTAGCGCCGACATGATTCTCACAACGCTTAGCCACTGCGGCGCCCAGGCCGAAATCCGGTCGATATTCATCAGATCGCCTCCTTTGTGGCCACCGGTAATGCCACCTAGCAGGGGTGGATACCCATGGTTTTGCGATTTGCACGCCTCTACGGAGAATGACATGATGCACAGCACGAGCCGCAAACCAAGCAAAGCCCTTTCACAGTCGCGTGACATCCGCACGGGGCGGCGGGCTGGTATACGAAGCTCCAATACTCGCTGTGATCGGTTCCAACGCCGATCCCGTGTGGCGGAAGGCCGCGATGCGTCGATATTGACTGCCATACGCTACGATAGCTATCCCGGCTGTCAGCCCAGATATTTTAGGCTTGAAATATATAGGCTCCGGTGCGATCCTGCCTCAGGCTTTCGTCGAGAGTGAGGATATCGAATGAAGGTTGCGGTTCTGGGAGGCGGTCCGGCCGGCCTTTACTTTGCGATCTCGATGAAGCTGCGGGATGCCGGCCACGAGGTCACTGTCTACGAGCGTAATCGTCCGGACGACACCTTCGGCTGGGGGGTCGTCCTGTCGGACGAGACGCTTACCAACCTGACAGCCAACGACCCCGTGAGCGCCACTGCGATCCGCGAGCATTTCGCCTATTGGGACGACATTGCCGTTTTCTACCGCGGCACGCGGACGGTCTCGACCGGCCACGGCTTCTGCGGCATCGGCCGCAAAAAGCTGCTCGTTCTCCTGCAGGAGCGGGCGCGCGAACTCGGCGTCGATCTGCGCTTTCAGACGGAGATAGATGATCCACGCCCCTTCATGGAAAGCCATGACATCGTCCTCGCTGCCGATGGCCTGAACTCCAAGTCGCGCACCGTCTTCGCCGAAGCCTTCCAGCCCGATATCGACATCCGCAAGTGCAAGTTCGTCTGGCTCGGCACGCATCAGAAATTCGACGACGCGTTCACCTTCATCTTCGAAGAGACGGAACACGGATGGGTCTGGGCGCACGCCTATCAGTTCGATAATGACACGGCCACGTTCATCGTCGAGTGCTCTCAGAAGACGTGGGAAAAGTTCGGCTTCGGCGAGATGTCGAAAGAAGAGTCCATCGCCACCTGCGAAAGGTTATTCGCCGCACACCTTGGGGGTCACAAGCTTATGTCCAACGCCAGCCACATCCGTGGCTCGGCCTGGATCAATTTCCCCCGTGTGCTGTGCGCGCGCTGGTCCCACGAGAACCTGGCGCTCATGGGCGACGCGGCGGCGAGCGCGCATTTTTCCATCGGCTCGGGCACAAAGCTCGCGCTTGAAAGCGCCGTGGCGCTGGCGGACTACCTTCACTCCGAGCCGACGCGCGAGGCCGCCTTTGCGAAATACGAGGACGCCCGCCGCACGGAGGTGCTGAAGCTGCAGTCGGCGGCGCGCAACTCGCTCGAATGGTTCGAGGACGTGGAGCGCTACCTCCATCTCGATCCGGTGCAGTTCAACTATTCGCTGCTCACCCGCTCGCAGCGCATCAGCCACGAGAACCTGCGCTTGCGCGATCCGGAATGGCTGGGGAGTGCCGAGGCGTGGTTCCAGCACCGGGCGGGGAGCAACGTGAACGGCGCCCGCCCGCCGATGTTCGCGCCCTTCCGGCTGCGCGACATGCGGCTGAAAAACCGCATCGTGGTTTCGCCCATGGCCCAGTACAGGGCGGTCGACGGCTGCCCGACCGACTGGCATTTCGTCCACTATGCCGAGCGCGCAAAGGGCGGGGCGGGGCTGGTCTATATCGAAATGACCTGCGTGACGCCCGATGGGCGTATATCGCCCGGCTGCCCCGGCTTCTACAAGCCCGAGCACGAGAGCGCCTGGAAGAGGATCGTCGACTTCGTCCATCGCGAGACCGAAGCGAAGATTTGCGCCCAGATCGGCCATTCCGGCCCGAAGGGCTCGACCCAGGTTCCCTGGGAGGATTCTGAAGCGCCGCTCGTCTCCGGCAATTGGCCGCTGCTCGCGCCTTCGGCGGTCCCGTGGAGCAATCTCCATCAGATCCCGAAGGAGATGACGCGCAAGGATATGGACGACGTACTCCACGCCTTCGTTGCCTCTGCCGAGATGGCCGACCGCGCCGGCTTCGACATGCTGGAACTCCACATGGCGCACGGCTATCTTTTGTCGGCCTTCATCACGCCGCTCACCAATCGGCGCACCGATGACTATGGGGGCGGCCTGGAAAACCGTATGCGCTACCCGTTGGAGGTGTTCCATGCGGTGCGTGCGGCATGGCCGGATGAAAAGCCGATTTCGGTTCGCATCTCGGCGAACGACTGGGTTGGCGAGGAGGGCATCCGCCCCGAGGACGCGGTGGAGATCGCCCGCATGCTGCAGGCGGCTGGCGTCGATATCTGCGACGTATCGGCCGGACAGACCTCGCTTCGGGCCGAGCCCGTCTATGGCCGCATGTTCCAGACCCCGTTCTCGGACCGCATCCGCAACGAGACCGGCATGGCCACCATGGCGGTCGGCAACATCTATGAGCCGGACCATGTAAACTCGATCCTGATGGCGGGACGTGCCGACCTAGTGTGCCTCGCACGGCCGCACCTCGCAGACCCCTATTGGACGCTTCATGCCGCCGTCGAGCTCGGCGATCGCCACGTCAGATGGCCCGATCCCTATCTTCGGGGCCGTGAGCAGGCTTACCGGCTTGCCGAACGGCGGGATGCCATGCTGGGAAAAGTGTGATGGCGGTGGTCGTCGGCAAGCACGCGCTAGTGACCGGCGGTGGCTCGGGCGTCGGAAAGGCGATCGCCCTGACGCTAGCCGATGCCGGCATCCAGGTCACCATCTGCGGCAGGCGTATCGAGGCGCTGGAAATGGTTGCTGGGGAGCACCCGCATATCCACGCGATTGCCGGGGATGTAACCGATCAAGCCTCAATGGACCGGCTTTACCGGGATGCCGAGGCAGCGCGCGGACCAGTCGATATTGTCATCGCAAATGCCGGAATTTCGTCAAGCGCCCCAGCCGCCAAGACCACGTTGGATGCCTGGAAGAAGACGATGGACGTCAACCTCACTGGCGCGTTCGTCACCGTCCAACCCGCGCTCGAGGGAATGGCTGCACAGAAGAAGGGCCGCATCATTTTTGTTGCCTCCGTCGCGGGTCTCAAAGGCTATGGCTATGTTGCGCCGTACGTTGCCTCCAAGCACGGTGTGGTCGGCCTCATGCGCGCGCTCGCGGTGGAGTTTTCCAAGACGGAGATCACGGTGAACGCCGTCTGCCCAAGTTTCGTGGAGACGGACATGCTCGCCGAATCTGTCGCCCGCATCGTCGAAAAGACCGGGCGTTCTGAGGAAGAAGCCCGCGCAAGCTTGATGGCTGCCAATCCGCAGGGCAGGTTCATTCAGCCGGAGGAGGTGGCTTCGGCAGTGCTCTGGCTCTGCAGCCCGGGTGCGGCCTCGGTTACCGGCCAGACCATATCGATTTCGGGGGGTGAGACATGGTGAGCGCGCCGCTGGCGGTGGCCGATGCAGGACCGGGTGACAAGGAGCGCCTGCGCCTCTGGATCCGCATGCTGCGCACCACGCGCATCGTGGAGGCGGAGTTGCGCGAGCGGCTCAAACGCGAGTTTGATTCCACCCTGCCGCGTTTCGACGTCATGTCGGCGCTCTATCGCGAGCGCGAGGGTATGCTGATGAGCGACCTCTCGCGTTTCCTGCTGGTCTCCAACGGCAACGTCACGGGCATCATCGACCGGCTGGTGGCTGACGGCTATGTGACGCGCACCAAGCGCGAGGGGGACAAGCGCACCTCGGTGGTGCGCCTGACGCCGGCAGGCATGGGCGCCTTCAAGAAGATGGCTGCCGCCCATGAAAGTTGGATCGCCGAACTCCTCGGCGGCGTAGACACATTCGAAGTGCACCGGCTTTCCGAAATGCTCCACGCATTCCGCAGCAACTGGGAGGGCGAGCATTGACTCCGACTAAGATGGCGGGCCTTGTGCCCGAACACTTCCTCTGGCGCATGGAGGACCGGGTTGCGGTGGTGAAGCTCGACCGGCCCGAGCGGAAGAACCCGCTCACCTTCGCCTCCTATGCGGAACTCCGCGATACCTTCCGCAATCTCGCCTACGCCGAGGATGTCGACGCCGTGGTGCTTCTGCCGAACGGCGGCAATTTCTGCTCCGGCGGCGACGTGCACGACATCATCGGCCCACTGGTCGGCTTGGAGATGAAGGAGCTTCTGGCCTTCACCCGCATGACGGGCGATCTCGTCAAGGCGATGCTCAATTGCGGCAAGCCGATCATCGCCGCGGTGGACGGTGTTGCGGTGGGCGCCGGCGCGATCCTCGCCATGGCCTCGGACATTCGCCTCGCCACGCCCGAAGCCAAAACCGCCTTCCTCTTCACACGCGTCGGCCTTGCCGGTTGCGACATGGGCGCCTGTGCGATCCTGCCGCGCATCATCGGCCAGGGGCGGGCGGCGGAGCTTCTCTACACCGGTCGCACGATGAGCGCGGAGGAAGGAGAGCGCTGGGGCTTTTACAACAGGCTGGTCTCCGCCGACACGCTGGAGGCGGAGGCCCTCGATCTCGCCGCCCGCATCGCCTCCGGCCCGACCTTCGCCCATGGCATCACCAAGACGCAGCTCAATCAGGAATGGTCGATGGGCCTCGACCAAGCCATCGAAGCCGAAGCCCAGGCGCAGGCAATCTGCATGCAGACCCGCGACTTCGAACGCGCCTACCGCGCCTTCGTCGCCAAGAAAAAGCCGGTGTTCGGGGGCGATTGATGGCGGACAAAAGCTTCTTCACCTGGCCCTTCTTCGAAGACCGCCACCGCGAGTATGCCGAGCGGCTCGAAGCCTGGTGTGCGGCGAACCTGCCGGTCGCCCATGACGATGTGGATGCCGCCTGCCGCGAGCTGGTGCGGGCGCTCGGGCGTGACGGCTGGCTGAAGCCGACGGCGGTCGATCCTGCCGATCCCGCGCCCCTCGATGTGCGCACACTCTGCATCACCCGCGAGACTCTGGCACGCCATGATGGACTTGCCGACTTCGCCTTCGCCATGCAGGGGCTCGGCACCGGTGCCATCAGCTTTTACGGGACATCGGAGCAGCAGCGCTGGCTCGACAAGACACGTGCCGGCGAAGCGATCTCCGCTTTCGCCCTTTCCGAGCCGCGGTCGGGCTCCGATGTGGCAAACATGGAAATGAGCGCGACGCTGGACGGCGGCTCCTACGTCCTCACGGGCGAGAAGACCTGGATCTCCAATGGCGGCATTGCTGATCTCTACGTCCTATTCGCCCGTACCGGCGAGGCGCCGGGCTCCAAGGGCATCTCCGCGTTTGTGGTGCCAGCGGACACCAAGGGCTTGAAAATCGCCGAGCGGCTGGAGGTGATTGCGCCGCATCCGCTTGCACGCCTTTCGTTTGATGGCGCGCGTGTTCCAGCCTCCGCCATGATCGGCAAGCCGGGCGAGGGGTTTCGCATCGCCATGTCGGTGCTCGACGTGTTTCGCTCGACGGTGGGTGCCGCGGCTCTGGGCTTCGCCCGCCGTGCGCTCGATGAGAGCGTGAAGCGGGCGGCCGAGCGGAAGCTCTTCGGCGCGCCGATGGCCGAGTTGCAGATGGTGCAGGGGCATCTGGCGGATATGGCGCTGGATGTGGACGCGGCGGCACTTCTCGTCTACCGCGCGGCCTGGACGAAGGATAGGGGCGCTGCCCGCGTCACCCGCGAGGCGGCGATGGCGAAGCTCTTCGCCACCGACCGGGCGCAAGAAGTGATCGACCGTGCCGTGCAGCTTCACGGCGGCGATGGCGTGCGGCGCGGGCATATCGTTGAAAGTCTCTATCGTGAGATCCGGGCGCTGCGCATCTATGAAGGCGCGTCGGACGTGCAGAAGGTGGTGATCGCCCGACAGGTGCTGGGTATGACGTGACGCCGCTCGCCGATTTGAAAGGTTGGTTTTCCTAGATTGAGGAGTTTCATGCATAGCGTTCTGCAGCCCAAGGGATGGGCAAGACCCAAAGGTTATGCAAACGGCATCGCCGCCCACGGCAGGCTCGTCTTCGTCAGCGGTCAGATCGGGTGGAACGAGAAGTGTGAGTTCGAGAGCGACGATCTGGTCGCGCAGGTGCGGCAGACCCTTCTCAATGTGGCGGCCGTGCTCGCGGAGGCGGATGCGCGGCCGGAACATATCACTTCCATGACCTGGTATTTTACCGACAAGGCCGACTATCTCGATAACCTCAAGAAGATCGGCGTCGTCTACCGCGAGGTGATGGGCTGGTACTATCCCGCCATGACCGCCGTGCAGGTGGTGGCGCTGATGGAAGACCGCGCCAAGGTAGAGATTCAGGCGATGGCCGTCGTACCGGAGTAGGGTTCCATGGGCGAAGCGTCACCAATCCGTTTTTCCGCGACCGTTTCAGCAAGGATGGAAGACGGGGTTCTCGTCCTCACCATGGACAATCCACCGGTCAACGCCGCCTCGGCAGACCTGCGTTCCGGCCTGCTGGCGGCGATCCGCCACGCCAGCGCCGAGGGGGAAGTCCGTGCTGTGGTCCTCACCGGCGCGGGGAACACCTTTGTCGGCGGCGCCGACATCAAGGAGTTCGGGCAGCCGGCAACCGAACCTATCCTGCCTGATGTTGTCGACGCGATCGAGGAGAGCGGAAAACTCGTGGTGGCGGCCATCAATGGTGCCGCTCTCGGGGGCGGTCTCGAGATTGCGCTTGCCTGCCATCGCCGCATCGCCAGTGGTAGGGCAAGTCTCGGGTTGCCTGAAGTAAAACTCGGCATCGTGCCGGGGGCAGGGGGCACACAGCGCCTCCCGCGTCTCATCGGTGTCGCAAAGGCTGTGGAACTGATTGCTACCGGGCGCAACGTGTCCGCGGGCGAAGCCCTCTCCCTCGGTATCGTCGACCAAGTCGTGGAGGACGATCCCCTCGCCGCGGCGATCGCCGCCGCGCGGAATTTCGCACCACAGCCGTTGCGCCGGACAGGAGACCTGAGCGTGCCGGCGGCGGAACCGGGGGCCGTCGATAAAGCGATCGACAAGGCCTTGTCTCGCGCGCGCGGACGGGAGGCCCCGGCCGAAGCGGTGCGGCTTGTGACAAGCACCGGCGACCGTTCGTTTGCGGAGGGGGTCGCCGACGAGCGTGCCACGTTCCTGCGGCTGCGCGACTCTGATCAGGGCAAGGCACTGCGTCAGGTCTTCTTCGCCGAGCGCGCGGCGGCGAAAGTGCCCGGACTCGAAGGTGTTGAACCGCGGAAGGTGCATACGGTCGGCGTGGTCGGAAGCGGCCTGATGGGCTCCGGCATCGTCGTCTGCGCCCTCGATGCGGGCTATCGCGTTATCGTCGTCGAGAAGACGGCCGAGGCGGTAGCGAAGGGCCTCGACCGGATCACCGGGCTCCTCGACCGGGCGGTGAAGTCGGGACGTATCGATGCCGAAGGCCGCACCGAGCGCCTGCAGCGGCTGTCGGTGGGCAGTGATATCGAAGAGTTTGCCGCTGCCGATCTCGTCATCGAAGCGGTCTTCGATGACCTTGACGTCAAGACGGAGCTTTTCGCGACGCTGGACGGGATCGTCCGGCCGGAGGTGGTTCTTGCCACCAATACGAGCTATCTTGATCCCGACGCCATCGCGGCGGCGACATCCCGGCCGGAGCGCGTCTGCGGCCTCCACTTCTTCTCGCCTGCGCATGTGATGCGGCTGGTCGAGGTCGTGCGCTGCGCCAAGACGGCTCCAGACGTGCTTGCGACCGGAGTTGCCGTCGCGCGCCGGCTCAAGAAGCTGCCCGTCGTGTGCGGCGTCTGCGAAGGCTTCATCGGCAACCGCATCTTCTCGGCATATCGCCGCGAGGCCGAGTTTCTGGTCGAAGACGGCGCTTGGCCACAGGAGATCGACGCGGCGATGGAGGACTACGGCTTCGCCATGGGGCCGTTTGCCGTCTTCGATCTCGCGGGCCTCGAGATCGCCTGGGCGCGGCGCAAGCGCCAGGCGGCCACCCGCGATCCTTCGGAGCGCTATGTCGAGATTGCTGACCGGCTCTGCGAGATGGGACGGTTTGGCCAGAAGACGGGCCGCGGCTGGTACGATTACGCGAACGGGAAGCGTACCATTGATCCGGAGGTGACGGCCTTGATCGAGTCGTGCCGGAAAGCGAAGGGCATCGCACTGCGAGACGTTTCCTCAAAGGAGATCGTATCGCGCCTGCTTGCCGCCATGGCTGCCGAGGGCGATGCCCTCTTGACCGAGGGCATAGCCGAAAGGGCGAGCGATATCGATCTCGTCATGATCAACGGCTATGGCTTTCCCGCGCATCGGGGCGGTCCGATGTACGTTGCGAAGGAAGGATTGCTCCCATGAGCCAGGTTCCGGATCTCGCCGCCGTCAAGGCGATGGACGACGCCGATCCACTGCGCTCGATGCGCAATCAGTTCAGCCTGCCCGAGGGCGTCATCTATCTCGACGGCAATTCGCTGGGGCCGGCATCCCCCGCCGTCTTCAACGAATTGGCGAAGGCCGCACGAGAGGAATGGGGCGAGGGCCTGATCCGCAGCTGGAACAGCGCCGGTTGGTTCGACTTGCCGGTCGAACTCGGCGACCGGATCGGCCGGCTGATCGGTGCCACGCCGGGCCAGACCGTCGTCTGCGACACGACCTCGATCAACATCTACAAGGCTTTACATGCAGCGATGGGGCTGCGGCGTGGCCGCTCGGTCATCGTCGCCGAAGGGAGCAGTTTTCCCACCGATCTCTATATGGCGGAAGGCGTCATCTCCACGCAGCCGGATGCGCGGCTGCTCCTCGAAGGGGTTGATGCGCCGACGATCGAGGAACTGATCGATGATCGCGTCGCCGTCGTCCTCGTCAACCACGTGAACTACAAGACCGGCGAGTTGCGCGACATGGCAGCGCTGACGCAGAGGGCACATGAGGCCGGCGCTCTGGTCGTCTGGGACCTATGCCATTCGGCCGGCGCGTTGGTTGTCGATCTCGATGGCGCGAGAGTCGATTTCGCCGTCGGCTGCACTTACAAATATCTGAATGGCGGTCCCGGCTCGCCTGCCTTCATCTATGTCGCCCAGCGCCATCAGGCCGAGGCGCGCCAACCGCTCAGCGGCTGGTGGGGACACGCGCGGCCCTTCGCTTTCGAACCGCGCTTCGATGCCGACGCGGGTATCCGCAAATTCCAGTGCGGCACCCAGCCAGTTCTCTCGCTGCGGGCATTGAAGGCGGCGCTCGACATCTGGGACACCGTGGATATGGCGGCCGTGCGGGAAAAAAGCCTTGCGCTCACTGATATCTTCATCCGTCTCGTCGAAGCCAAGTGCGCCCCATTCGGCCTGGCGCTCGAAAGTCCGCGCGGGGGTGCGAAACGCGGCAGCCAGGTCTCCTTCACCCATGACCACGCCTATGAGATCGTGCAGGCGCTGATCGCTCGCGGCGTGATCGGCGACTTCCGCTCGCCCGCTATCATGCGCTTCGGCTTTGCGCCGCTCTATCTCCGTTATCTGGATGTCTGGCAGGCGGTGGAGATTCTGGAAGAGGCGCTGCGGACGGAGGTCTGGAAGGATGAGCGCTTTGCAGCCCGCGCGGCAGTGACCTGAGGGCGCTTCTCATACCCCCAGGTAGCGATCCTGAAGCTCCGGTGTGAGCGCCTCGGACGGTCCCTCGAACACCGTCGTGCCCTTCTCCAGGACGAAACAGCGGTCGGCGACGGGCAGGAGCTCGGAGAGCGTCTTGTCGACCACGAGGATCGACTGGCCGCCGGCCTTGAGCTTGGCAATCGCTGCCCAGATGTCACGGCGGATCACCGGCGCCAGACCCTCGGTCGCCTCGTCGAGGATCAGAAGGCGCGGGTTCGTCATCAGAGCACGGCCGATCGCCAGCATCTGCTGCTCGCCGCCCGAGAGTGTGAATGCGTATTGATCGCGCCGCTCGGCCAGGCGGGGGAAGAGTTCCACCACCTTTTTGAACGTCCATTCGCCGGCGCGTGCTGCCGCAACCAGGTTTTCGGAGACCGTGAGATTGGGGAAGCAGCGGCGGCCTTCGGGAACCAGCCCGAGGCCCAGCCGTGCGATGCGGTGCGGCCGCTGGCCGGCGATTTCCCGTCCTGCAAAGCGGATAGAGCCCGAGTGCAGGCGCACGAGACCGAAGACCGACCCAATCGTCGTCGTCTTGCCCATGCCGTTGCGGCCCATGAGCGCCACGACTTCCCCCTCCTTCACGTCGAGGCTCACGCCGAACAGCGCCTGTGAGGCGCCGTAGAAGCTCTCCACCTTCTCAAGTTCGAGCAGGCTCACGCGGGTTCTCCGAGATAGGCCCGGCGGACTTCGGGATCGTTGCGGATCTCGTCCACATCGCCCGTGGCGATGATGCGGCCATAGACGAGGACGGACACGCGGTCGGCGAGCGCGAAGACCGCATCCATGTCATGTTCGACGAGAAGGATCGGTGCCTCCTGGCGCAGGGTATCGAGAAATCCCGTGAGGTTCTTCGCGCCTTCCGGACCCATCCCGGCCATCGGTTCGTCCAGTAGGAACGCCTTCGGTCCGAGCGCCAGAGCAGTGGCGATCTCGAGCTGCCGGCGCTCGCCATGCGACAATTCCGCCGCCGGGACGTGCGCACGGCCTGCAAGACCCACGCGCTCCAGCATGGCCATGGCCGGTTCGGTAAGGCTCCTGTCGCGCATCACGGGGCGGAAGAAGCGCAGGCTCGTTCCTTGCCGCGCCTGCACTGCGAGCATGACGTTGCGCAGCGCCGAAAACTCCTGCGCCAGCGAGGAGGTCTGGAAGCTGCGTGCCAGTCCCAGCCGCGCCCGTGCGGCCATGTCCAGGCCGGCTATGTCCTGACCGAGGAAGCGGATCTTTCCGCTGTCCGGCGTCAGCGAACCGGAAATCTGGTGGATGAGCGTGCTCTTGCCCGCGCCGTTGGGACCGATAAGGGCGTGGATCTCGCCGGACGCGAGATGGAGACTCACGCCATCGGTGGCCTTCAGCGCGCCGAAACTCTTTTTGAGATCGCGAATTTCCAGCACCGGTTCAGCCATGCCGCTCCCTTCCCGCAATGAAGCCCATGAGCCCGCCGCGCGCAAAGAGCACGACGCCGAGCAGGATAAGACCGAGGAAGAGCTGCCAGCGTTCGGTGATGCCGCCAAGTGCAAATTCGAAGAGCACAAAGAGCATCGCACCCGCCACCGGGCCGAACAGCCGGCCCCTGCCGCCGAGGATGATGAGCACGATCAGCTCGCCCGACATGTGCCAGGAAAGCATCGACGGGCTCGTAAACCGGTTGAGGTCGGCAAAGAGCGCGCCGGCAAGTCCGGTAATCATTGCCGAGACGGTGAAAGCCGTGAGCCGGATGTTGAAGGGTGCAATGCCGACAGCCGCCAGCCGGGTGGGGTTCTGTCGTGCCGCTTGAAGTGCGGCGCCGAAGCGCGAGTTGCGCAGCGTCCAGAAGAGCACAAGCCCCAGAAGAAGCAAACCGTAGCAGATCAGGAAGAGGGGAAGCGGCAGGGCGGTGTTCACACCCGGAAAGCTGTTCCGGACATAGATCGAAAGACCATCCTGGCCGCCATAGGCGGGCCAGGAAATGGCGAAGTAGTAGATCATCTGTGCGAAGGCGAGGGTGATCATGATGAAATAGACGCCGGAGGTGCGCAGGCTCACCGCGCCGATGGGAAGCGCCACGAGGCCACAAACGACGAGCGCCACCAGCCAGATCACCGGCATAGACGTGGTGGCGGGGATGCCGAGGAGAAGCGGTTCGGCGTTGAAGGCGTGGGTGGCAAGGATGCCCGCAGCGTATCCGCCGAGGCCGAAAAAGGCCGCATGGCCGAAAGAGACCAGGCCGCCGAGGCCAAGCGCGATGTTGAGGCCGACCGCCGCCAGCGCCAGTATGGCGATGCGCGTCGCGAGCGTCACGTAGAAGGGTTCATCCATGGCGATCGCCGCGAACGGCACCGCCAGCAGCAGGAGGGCGAGGCTCCCGTTGGCGATGGCTTCGCGTGTCACGACCTTTCTCATGACTGCGCGGCAAAGAGGCCGCTCGGCCTAAAGGCGAGGATGAGCGCCATGACGATATAGATCAACATGGATGCCAGTGCGCCGCCGATCAAAGCGGCCTGGGAGGGAGGGAGCATCAGCGTCAGTGCTTGCGGCAGGAGAAGCCGCCCCAGTGTGTCCACCACGCCGACCAGGACGGCACCGAACAGTGCGCCCTTGATGGAGCCGATGCCGCCGATGACGATGACCACGAATGCGAGGATCAGCACCGGTTCGCCCATGCCGACCTGCACCGATTGCAGTGCACCGACCAGCGCACCCGCAAGGCCGGCAAGTGCGGCGCCCAGCGCGAAGACGACCGTATAGAGCGTCGAGATGTCGACGCCCAGTGCGGCGATCATTTCACGGTCGGATTCGCCGGCGCGGATGCGCATGCCGAGACGCGTGCGGGAGATGAGCAGGTAGAGCCCGACCGCCACGACGATGCCGACGCCGATGATGGCGAGCCGGTAGAGCTGGTATTGTCCGCCTCCCGGCAGGGGGACCGCGCCATGGAGCAGGGGAGGGATGTCGAGATAGAGCGGGAAGGAGCCGAACAGCCAGCGCGTGCCTTCCGAAAAGATCAGGATCAGCGCGAACGTGGCGAGCACCTGGTCGAGGTGATCGCGCTCATAGAGCCTTCGGATGACAGCCATCTCAACGATTGCGCCGGCGGCTGCCGCAGCGATCAAGCTCGCAACCAGCCCTGTCCAGAAGGAGCCTGTGGCTGCTGCGACAGTCGCGCACGCGAAGGCGCCGATCATGTAGAACGAGCCGTGGGCGAGGTTGATCAGTCCCATGACGCCAAAGATGAGCGTCAGCCCCGCCGCCATCAGGAAAAGCATGACCCCAAGCTGGAGTCCGTTCAGCAGTTGCTCGATCAAGAGTGCGGTGGACAAGGAGGCCGATCCGGAGCTGCGATTTGACGCGTCGCTGTTTCCTCAGCGTCAAGCTGGCGGAGTGGCCGCGCCGTCATGAGTGACGGCGCGGCATGGAGACAGCTCTATGCTTACTGCATGCTGCACTGTTCGGCGTAAGCGTCTGTGTGGTCTTCGAACGCGGTGCCGACGATCTTGTTGGTGAGGACGTCGTCCTCCTTCACCACCTCGCGGATATAGACGTTCTGGATCGGGTGGTTGTTGGTGTTGAATTTGAACTCACCGCGAACCGAGTCGAAGTCCGCCTCCTTCAGCGCCGCACGGAAAGCCTCCTTGTCTTTCACACTCGCCTTGGAGAGCGCGGAGAGGATCAGGTTCGCCGTATCCCAACTCTGTGCCGCATAGACAGAGGGCAGGCGGTTGTATTCAGCCTGAAAGGCCTCCACGAACGCCTTGTTGGCCTCATTGTCGAGGTCTTTCGCCCAAGTGGCCGAATTCTTCACACCAAGTGCCGCGTCACCCACGGCGGGAAGGATATCCTGGCTGAACGAGAAAGCGGGCCCCATGACGGGGATATCGACACCTGACTGGGCGTACTGCTTCATGAAGGCGATACCCATGCCGCCCGGCAGGAAGAAGAAGACAGAGTCGGCGCCGGAGGCGCGGATCTGCGCAATCTCGGCCGCATAGTCGGTCTGCCCGACCTGCGTGTAGACCTCGCCGGCGAGCTCACCCTTGTAGAAACGTTTGAAGCCGGTGAGCGAATCCTTACCGGCCGGATAATTGGGGGCGAGGATGAAGGTGTTCTTGTAATCTTGGTTTGCGTACTGCCCCATCGCCTCGTGGAAATTGTCGTTCTGATAGGCGACGTTGAAGTAGTTCGGATGGCAGTTGGCGCCGGCGAGCACCGAAGGGCCGGCATTGGGCGAAAGATAGATAACATCCTGCGCCACGGCGTTGGGCACAACGGCCATGGCCAGGTTCGACCAGATGATGCCGGTCATGAGGTCGACCTTGTCGCTCTGGATCATCTTTTCGGCGATCTGAACGGCAAGCTCGGGCTTCTGTGCATCGTCCTCGATGACGAGCTCGATCTCCTCGTTGCCGGATTGTTCGATGGCCAGCGTGAAGGCATCGCGCATGTCGATGCCGAGTCCTGCACCTCCGCCCGAAAGCGTGGTGATGACGCCGATCTTGACCGGCTCGGCATGGGCATAGCCCGATACCGCCAGTGACAGGCCGATGAGGCCGGTTGCGAGAATTTCCTTCATCTTATTCCCCTCCTTATTCTTCATTTTGTTTCCTCCGGATTGGCGGCTCAGAGGCTGGTGCGAACTTTCCAGAGTTCGGGAAACAGTTCAACCTCCAGCATCTTCTTGAGATAGGAAATGCCGGACGTGCCTCCAGTACCCCTTTTCATGCCGATGATGCGCTCCACCGTCGTCACATGGTTGAAGCGCCAGCGGCGGAAATAGTCCTCGAAGTCGACCAGCTTCTCGGCAAGCTCATAGAACTGCCAGTAGCGCAGGGGCTCTTGATAGATGATCCGCCAGGCCCCCAGCACTTCCTCGCTCTCGGCCCGCGCCTCGCGCCAGTCGGTTCGCCTGGCGTCCGCGCCGACGTCGAAGCCGTTGCGCGAAAGAAGCAGGATCGCTTCGTCATAGAGTGAAGGCTCCTCCAGGATCGCCTCCAGCTTCGCGACGAGTTCAGGCTTATGCATATGGGGACGCAGCATCGCGGGGTTGCGGTTCCCGGCCGTGAACTCGATGGCGCGGTATTGCCAGGACTGAAAGCCCGAAGACTGGCCGAGCGCATCCCGGAACTCGGTGTATTCGCTGGGCGTCATCGTCCTCAGTACGTCCCAGGCATTATTGAGCTGTTCGAAGATGCGAGCCACCCGCGTCAGCATCTTAAAGGAGGGCTCAAGTTGGTCGGTGCGGATCATCCGCATGGCCGAACCCAGCTCGTGCAGCGCCAGCTTCATCCAGAGTTCCGATGTTTGGTGCTGGATGATGAACAGCATCTCGTCATGGGCGGTGGAAAGCGGCTCCTGCGCATCAAGCACGCTCTCCAGGTGCAGATAGTCGCTATAGGACATGCGGTCCCGGAAGGACATCTTGGCGCCTTCTTCGGAGGGATCGTATGGTTTGCTCAATGCACCCTCTCCGTCCTCAGCCGGAACCGTTGGATCTTGCCTGTCTGCGTTTTGGGCAGGGCGTCAACGAACCTCACCGAGCGTGGGTATTTATAGGGCGCGATGGTGGCCTTCACATGGTCCTGCAGGCGCTTCACGCATAGTTCATCGCGTGCAATGCCCTGAACCAAAACGACATGGGCTTCCACAATCTGCCCGCGCTCAGCATCAGGCGCACCGATCACGGCGCATTCGGCGACATCGGCATGAGACAGCAGCGCCGCCTCCACTTCGGGACCGGCGATGTTATAGCCGGCGCTGACGATCATGTCGTCGGAACGTGCGACGAAGTGGAAGAAACCGTCCTCGTCCTCAAGGAACGTATCGCCGGTAATGTTCCAGCCGTCGCGCACGTAATCTTGCTGCCGCGTGTCGGCCAGGTAACGGCAGCCGGTCGGCCCACGCACCGCCAACCTGCCGGGCGTGTCGCGCGGAAGCTCGTTCATCTCTTCGTCGACGATACGCGCCTCATAGCCTCCGACCGGGCGGCCGGTCGAGCCGGGCTTCAGATCCTCGAACCGGTTGGAAATGAAGATGTGCAGCATTTCGGTAGCGCCGATGCCGTCGAGAATCGGCTTGCCGGTCTTCGCCATCCACTCTTCGAAGACGGGTCCCGGCAACGTTTCCCCCGCCGAGACCGCCGCCCGGAGGGAGGAGAGGTCCGCCCCCTCGTCCATTGCCTTCAGCATGGCGCGGTACGCGGTGGGTGCGGTGAAGGAGATGGTCGCGCGGTAGGTCTCGATGATATCGATCATGTTCGCCGGCGTTGCCTGCTCCAGGAGTGTGGCGGCGGCGCCGAAGCGTAGCGGGAAGATCGCCAGTCCGCCAAGGCCGAAGGTGAAGGCAAGGGGAGGGGAGCCGACAAAGATATCGTCGGGGGTCACCCGCAGGATCTCCTTCGCATAGCCGTCAGCGATGACCAGCAGGTCGCGGTGGAAATGCATGGTCGCCTTCGGCACGCCCGTGGTGCCAGAGGTGAAACCGAGAAGGGCGACATCGTCGCGGCCGGTTTTCACAGCCTCAAAGACGACCGACTTGTTGAGTGCGATGCGGTCGAACTCCGCGTCGTGGTTCGCCGTACCGTCGAAGCCCACCACCTGTTTCAGGAACCGGCTGTCCTTGGCGCAGGCGACGACTTCGTCCATTAGGCGGGTGTCGCAAAGCGCGAGGCCTATCTCGGCCTTGTCGATGATCTTTGCCAGTTCGCCGGCGCGCAGCATCGGCATGGTGTTGACGACGACGGCGCCGGCTTTGGTGGCGGCCAGCCAGCAGGCCACCATGGCCGGATTGTTCGCCGAGCGGATGAGGATCCGGTTGCCTGGCTTCACACCGTAATTCTCGACCAGCGCATGGGCGAGCCGGTTCGTCCAGTCGGAAAGCTCCTTGTAGGTGCGGCGGCGGCCGTTGCCGATCAGCGCCGTGCGGTCCCCGAAACCCTTCTCCACCATACGGTCCGTCAGTTCGACGGCGGCATTGAGATATTCGGGATACTCGAACCCCTCGAGCAGGAAATCCGGCCACGCATCCTCGGGCGGAAGGTTGTCGCGCGTGAAGGTGTCGACATGTGCCGTCGGCCCGAGCATCACGCGGCTTCCTTCGTCGCGGGGGTGTCGCGGAAATGCGCTTGTGCATAGCACCTGAATATAGCGGAAACAGCGAAAAGCACGACGGCCTCCCATCCTCGTCGAAGCCAATCAAGGATGGCACCGGGCGCCATTTACTTCAAGCCTAAAATTTCTGGCGGGAAGGTTGACTCTGCCTCCCCTTCTCACGCTTCTATGCTGAAGAGGGAGGAGCATGATGTTCGAGCGCCTGATTACCGATTGGGACGATGCTTACGCCAACGGACCCAACATTCCGGGCGGGGATCGGTGGCCGGAGGCGTGGGTGGAGCCGGCGCGAAGCTTTCGCGAGAGCCTTCTCGCGGCAGGCCGCGCAAAGCTCGATCTCGCCTATGGCGACCGGCCGCGCAACCGGCTGGACCTCTTCCATCCCCCTGAAAAGCCCCAGGGCCTCGTCGTCTTTATCCACGGAGGTTACTGGCTGCGTTTCGACAAGAGCTATTGGTCACATCTAGCCGCAGGCGCTCTGGAAAGCGGCTATGCCGTGGCGATGCCGTCCTACACGCTCTGCCCGGAAGTCCGTATCGGCGGCATCGTGCGGGAGGTATCCGCCGCCATCGAAGCGGCCGCGGCCATGGTCGAGGGTCCGCTGATGCTGACGGGGCACTCGGCAGGCGGTCACCTCGTCGGCCGCATGGTTTCAGCCACCACGCCGCTTGCGTCTCCCGTCCGGGAACGCATCCGCCGTGTCGTCTCGATTTCCGGCGTGCACGATCTGCGCCCGCTGATGCGCACGACCATGAATGCAGAGCTCCTTATCGACGAAGCGGAGGCAGGGGCCGAAAGTCCGGCGCTGCTGCGCCCGATGGAAGGCGCGCGCGTCACCTGCTGGGTGGGCGGGAACGAGCGTGCCGAATTCCTGCGCCAGAACGAGCTTCTGGCAAACGTGTGGACGGGCCTCGGCGCGATCACCTCAGCGGTGGTGGAGCCCGACCGTCACCATTTCACCGTCATCGACGGTCTCACAGATCCACGCCACCCTCTCATTCGGTGTCTTCTGGCAGAGTAGAGCCACTCCCGCGAGCGCTCCGGAATTGGCTTTGCGCTCAGGATCAATGGTTGAGCCAGGAGAGGAGGCGGTTGAGCCAATAGTGTCGGTGTGCTTGACAAGTTAGGCGCCTTCATGATGCGCTGATGATCAAGCGGTCGGCCGCATGGCAGGGGCCGCGCCAGAACCGCCCGAGGAAACGGCATGCGACCCGAACTCGGCCCATACGTCGCAGCCGCGCTCTGGCGGCGCCAGATGTTGGAAATCCTGCGCGCCTGGCGCATGAGCGATGCTCACGCGCAGGTAACGGCAGACGTACTTGGTGCCGCGGACCTGATGGGCATCGACTCGCATGGGATGGCTCTGCTCCCGCTCTATCACCAGCAGATCCAAGACGGTGGTGCGACGGCGACCCCGATCATCAGCGTTGTGCATGACCGGGCGGCGGTGGCTCTGATCGACGGCGATGCCGGGTTCGGACAGGTTCCGGGGATGATGGCGGTCGAGTTGGCGGCGGAGCGGGCCGAAAAATTCGGTATCGCCGCCGTGGCGATCCGCAACTCCAATCACTATGGCGCGGCAGGCGTTTATGTGCGCCGCCTGGCCGAACAAGGTCTGATCGGCATCTCGACCTCGTCCGTATGGCGTGCGGCAATCGTGCCGACCGGAGGCCTTGAGCCTCGACTGGGCACCAATCCCATTGCATTCGCGGCGCCTTCCGCCCGCGGAAAGCCGTTCCTGCTCGATATGGCGACCTCTACTGCAGCGATCGGCAAGTTGAAGCTGGCGCAGCGCGCCGAAACGGACATCCCCGAAGGCTGGGCTCTGACGCGCGAGGGCTCGCCCCAGCGCGATCCGAACTTGGCGCTGCTTGACACGCTTCTCGTCCCGCTCGGCGGTCACAAGGGCTACGGTCTTGCGGCCATGGTCGAAGTGCTCTCGAGCGTGCTGTCCGGCGCGGCGTTGACGCCACTGCGCGGCAAGCCTGGCAAGCGGCACGATGTCGGGCACTTCGTCTTGGCGCTCGATCCGGCGATGATGCGCGGCTCGCGCGCCGAATTCGAGGCGGATCTCGACCGGATGACCGACGCGCTCCGGCAGACGCCGCCGGCCAACCCCGCGCGTCCGGTCATGGTCGCCGGCGATCCCGAATATGCCTGCGAGGCCGAGCGCCTCTCTCACGGCATTCCCTTGCCTGCGAAGCTTGCCGAGCAACTGCGTGGCATTGCCGAGCAGGCGAACGCTGCATTTCTACTGAAGGAGGAGCGCGCATCGACGTGAATGAAGGTTTTTTGAACGACTGATTTGACAAGGGAGGAATGAGGAATGCGAAAGATCATCCTGACACTCGCGCTGGTCACAGCCGGGGCGGCGGTTGCCGTGCCGGCGCAAGCGCAGCAGTTGCGAATGATGACCGGCCCGCAAGGCGGTGCCTGGTATCCTCTGGGAGGCGCCATTCAGGGTATGGCGTCCGAAGCGCTCGGCGTCTCGATACAGGTCCTGCCAGGTGGCGGTGTGGCGAATGTACAGGGCGTGCAGAACGGCGATGCCGATCTGGGATTTGGCAATTCCATTTCCACAGTGGATGCCATCGAGGGGCGCGAGCCCTTCGAGGGCAAAGCCGACAATGTCTGCAACGTGGCGACCCTTTATCCGCAATATTTCCAGATGGTCGTCACCGCAGACAGCGGCATCGAGTCGGTCGATGACTTTGCAGGAAAGCGGCTGAATACCCAGCCCGTCGGCAACACGGCAGAGCAGGTAACGAGGGCTGTGCTGCAGGCGGCGGATCTCTCATATGAGGATCTGAAAGCCGTCGATTTCGTGTCGTATTCGGATGGTGTTGCCCTGATGCAAGACAACAATTCCGAGGTCTTCGCGCTCGGCACGACCATCCCGTCCTCGGCCATCATGGACCTGGCAAACAGCACCGCCATCAAGCTGGTGCCTCTCGAGCCGGAATTCATCGACAAGATGAGGAAGGAGATCAATCCGGGCTACACCTCGATCACCATTCCGGCCGGAACATATCCCAAGCAGGACGAGGATGTCGTTACGGTCGGCTACGCGACCCATGTCATTGCACGTTGCGATCTTGACGCGCAGATCGTCGAGGGCTTGCTCACCCAGATGTGGGAGAACCGTTCCGACCTCGCCACCATTGCCTCGGCCATGAAAGACATGTCCCTCGAAAAGATGGCGCAGGATGTGGGCGTGCCGATGCATGAAGGCGCCAAGGCATTCTACGCGGCCAACGGAGTTGCGCAGTAGAAGCGCGTGCCAAGGGGGCAGCCAACTGCGGCTGCCCCCAACCTTTCCTGCCTGCCTAGAACATTGCCGTTTGCCGGCATGATCGCCTAGCCATCGGAGCACGCGATGATTCGCTACGAGTTCTGGCTGAAGCGGCTGATTACGGTCGTGGCCGTGACCATGAGCCTGTTCCACCTCTACGTGGCATATTTCGGGCCCCCGAACGCGTTCACCCTGCGCGCGACCCATTTCGGCTTTGCCCTGGTTCTTGCCTATCTTTCCTTGCCAATCCTGCGCTCGCGCCAGGGCAAGGCACCAGGTCTCCTGGACTGGCTTTTTCTCGTCGTCTCGGTGGCCGCCTCGGCCTATCCGATTATCGAACAGACCTACTTCAACACCCGCATGGCCTATGTTGGGCCGGTCTCGGCCACCGATCAGGCGTTCGCCGTGCTGATGATCATCGTCGTGCTGGAGGCCACGCGCCGCGCGATCGGGCCGATCCTGCCGCTCACGGCGCTTGCTTTCCTCGGCTATCAGATCTTCTTCACCAACACCCGCATCGTCCGCCTCCTCGAATACCAGTACATGACGACCGATGCGCTGTTCGGCATCCCTGCGCAGGTCTCGGCGACCTATGTGGTGCTGTTCGTCATTTTCGGCGCCCTGGCCGAGCGGCTGGGTATCGGCAAGCTCTTCATGGATTTTGCCCTGGCCCTGACGGGACACCGGGCCGGCGGCCCAGCCAAGGTTGCGGTGGTGACCTCTGGCCTGTTCGGATCCGTATCGGGCTCGGCTGTCGCCAATGTGATGACGACCGGAACGTTCACAATTCCCCTGATGAAGAGGATCGGTTATCCCGCTCCCTTTGCCGGGGCGGTCGAGGCGGTCGCCTCCACGGGCGGCCAGATCATGCCGCCGATCATGGGCGCCGCCGCCTTCGTGATGGCCGAGTTTTTGGGAACGAGTTATCTCAACGTGGCCGCTTTTGCGCTGTTGCCAGCGCTGCTTTATTATCTCGCCGTCTTCCTTGCAGTGCATTTCGAGGCCCGCAAGCAGGGGCTACAGGGATTGCCCAAGGCCGACCTTCCGCGAGTCGGCCAGGTGCTCAGGGAGCGTGGCCATCTTTTCCTGCCGCTGGCAATCATCATCGGCACGCTGATGTCCGGGTTCTCGGCGCCGTACTCCGCTCTCATGGGCATCTTTTCGATCGTGCCCGTCGTACTCATGCGCAGCACGACACGCGGCGAACTCACCATCGCCAGGGTTATCGACGGTCTCGAAGCAGGCGCCATCAATTCGGTCATCGTCGCCCTTTCGTGCGCCTCCGCGGGTATCGTGATCGGCGTCATTGCCCAGACCGGCCTCGGCCTCACTTTCACCGGCGTAGTGCGGGCGGCGGCCCAGGACCTGCTGTTGCCGGCGCTCATCCTGACAATGGTGGCGGGGATCATACTCGGCATGGGCATGCCCACGACCCCTGCATATATCGTCCAGGTCGCGCTGCTGGTGCCGGCGCTCGTGCGCCTGGGCATCCCTGTCGAAGCGGCACATATGTTCGTCTTCTATTTCGCAATCCTGTCCGCGATCACGCCACCAGTGGCGATCGCGGTCTATGCAGCTTGCGGCATCAGCCGCTCCGCCGTCTGGGCGACGAGCTGGGCAGCGGTGAAGCTTGGGCTGACGGGCTACATTATTCCCTTCATGTTCGTTTTCGGGCCGTCGCTGCTTCTCATCGGCGAATGGCACGTGATCGCTCTGACCGCCGTTACGGCGACCGCGGGTGTCGCGTTGCTCGCTGGCGGATTGAGCGGCTTTTTCGTGAAGCCGGCAAACGTGTTGACGCGGATTTTGTTCATCGCCGCGGCATTCACGTTGATCAAGCCCGGAGTCTGGACCGACCTTTCGGGGCTGGCCCTGGGCATGGCGGCACTATTGATCAATCTGCGCTGGCCGGCAGCGGTGCGGCTGGAGGCCGGGGGTGGCAAACCACATCTGGGGCCAGTCGAGGCGCCCACCGCCGCCCCGATCGACCCGGCAGACATTTTCCAAGCTCCGGCTGCGCATCCGCCGCGGAAACTGCCGGATCCATGACGCTTAATGCCGGCGGTATGCCTTTGCGCCGACCAGCGGGGCAAAAAAGCCCGCACTGGCTGCGCAGCGGGCATGCTCAGGGCATTGGGATGTCCTGCGTGAATTTGGGAACGTGGTATCCTTTTGCCACGGGCTCCCGCGCGGCGATCTCTAAATACCAGCGCTTCACCTGCGGAAACTCGCCAAGTGCAATATCCTGCCACTGGTAGCGTGACACCCACGGCCATATCGCGATGTCGGCAATCGAATAGTCGCCGGCGACGAAGCCCTCCCTGCCGAGCTGCCGATCGAGCACGCCGTACAGACGGCGTGCCTCTTTGGCAAATCGCTCCTCCGCAAAGGGAGCCTTGCCTCGATTGAATTTCAGATATTGATGGGCTTGGCCGAGCATCGGACCGAATCCGCCCATTTGCCACATCAACCACTCGATCGTCTTGAGCCTACCCACCCCCTCACGCGGCATCAGCAGTCCGGTCTTTTCGGCCAGGTAGAGGAGGATCGCGCCTGATTCCATCAGACTGAGACCATTATCACGGTCGACGATGGCGGGGATCTTGTTGTTGGGTGAGACCTCGAGGAAGTCGGGCTCGAACTGCTGGCGGTCGCCAATGTCGACGGGATGAACCGCGTAATCGAGGCCCATCTCTTCAAGCGCGATGGAGACCTTGCGGCCGTTCGGTGTCGTCCAGGTGTAGAGATCGATCATTGAGCATCAGACCCTTGCTGCCGTAGAATGGGAAGCGCGGCCAGTTCATAGCCGACTTGTCCCTCATATCATTTTAGGCACCAAGCGTCCGCTTAGCGTCATGCCCCGCCCACAGGCGTAATGACCTTGCCGGTGCCGCGACAGTCTGGACAGGTCATTCCCTTGATCAATCCGGCTCCTTCGCACTGCCGACAGATGTTCTCACCAGCACCAGGCGTGCCTTCCGGCACCGTCTCCGGGTTTTCTGATTCGGCGCCAGGCCGGCTCTTCCGACCCTTTTCGAGAACCTCGCGTGTCTCATCGACCTGCCGTTGATCGACGTCCATCTGCTTGGATGTGTCGTCAGGTAGACCGGCTCCGGTCTGTGCGACCGTCTCATCGACCGGCCGATCGTTCGCGCCCGTAGTGATCTTTGACTTATGAGGCATAGACAGCTCTGTCCCGCGATTGGCGTGACATTCTCTCTTCCGCTTAACAGGTTTAGGGCTGAACGGTTCCGCCGGGAGGAGGGTGGAAAAAGGCGCGAGGCCACGTCATTGACTGACGCGGCCCCGCCTTCTCCGCAAGTCTGGAGGCTGAGGTACTGATCCTGAGATCAGTGTCCTAACAGCGCTCCTTTCTTGCGAAGCGATTATAAAACGCGCTTACCGAGCGAATGTTCCCACATTCGAGATTGGTTAATTCCAAAAAGATTGTTGCGATCGCGGGAAGCTCAGCCGTTTCGAGGCCCCGGTTTCCATTGGCAATGTTACAGCCGCGCACAACGGCGAACGCTGTGGATCCGGCATAGTGCCTGCATCACCGTGCTTCTGGTCCGATCGATCGGTTGATCCTGAAACTCCCTCAGGCCGCATCCACCGAAAACGTATTTTCAGGCAACGACAGGGATCTGGCGATCCTTTCCCGGTAGCCTTTGTCGTATCTGCGGCCAGCCTCGATGTTGTCAATTTCTTCGATTGAAAGGCCACAAGCCACGGCCAGCTCTTCGACCGAATACCCCAGAAATTCACGGTAGGCGCGGATGATGTGCTTTCCTTCAGACATGGCCGCAAGAACGGCGTCAGGAAGTTGGATCTTGGTAATATCGTTCATACGTCCCTCCGAAAAATCGAAGTATCAGCCAGTGGCGGAAAACTCTTCCGCACCATCGGCGATCTATCGTTTAAGCGCGGCCTGACACGAGCGCGTACGCAGTCTTGGCCAGTGTAGGTGTCGGATGACAAACGGCCCGAACGGACCCCAACTAAAAAGATTGCCGCCCTACGATAACAGGTGCGGCACCACCTTATATGGTTATCGACTATTAGTCGATCAAGTGAAGTTGGTCCAGCGTGTTGCCTCTAGCCAAAGACGGATGCCCGCTGAAGCCGTCAACTGTATGCCCGGATCAGCTCGCAGCTAGCTGGCGGCTGCAGCCTTTCGAACAAAATCCAGAAAGGCGCGCAACGGCGGAGCCATCTGCCGGCGACTTGGGTAGTATAGATAGAAGCCCGGGAAGGCCGGCGACCACTCCTTTAGCAGATGCACCAGCTTCCCGGCTGCTATCAGGAATTCGACCTGATGAGTGAAAAGATAAGCGATGCCGACGCCATCGAGGACGGCGGACGTCACCATCTCCGGCTCGTTCACGATAAGGGGACCCTCTACAGCCACCTCCAGCTCCTCACCGTCGCGCTCGAACTCCCAGCGATAGAGGCTGAAGTCGGTCGGCCAGCGGAAGTTGATGCACCGATGGTGCCGCAGATCGTGTGGCGTGGCGGGCGCGCCGAAACGGTCAAGATAGGAAGGTGCTGCCACCGCCACCTGCCTTAGCTCGCCGCTGATCCGGACGGCGATCATGTCTTTCTCCACCTTCTCGCCGAGCCGGATACCGGCGTCGAAACGGCTTGCGACGATGTCGACCAGCTTGTCGTCGATGACGATATCGAGCGTTATCTCCGGATAGCTGCCCAGGAACGGACCGATCATCGGCGCGAGATAATGCATTGCGGCGATGCGGGTTGTATTTATCCGCAGCAGACCCGATGGGACATCGCGCAGGCTGCGAAGTTCCGCAACGGCTGCGTCGAGATCCGCGAATGCAGGTAGGAGGCGGTCGAGGAAGCGCTCTCCGGCTTCGCTTGGTACCACGCTGCGAGTCGTTCGGTTGAGCAGTCTAATTCCGAGCCGCTCTTCCAGACGGCGAATGGTTTGGCTCAAAGCCGAGGGGGACATGCTGAGATGGGCGGCTGCGCGAGCGAAGCTGCCATGCTCGACCACGGCGGCGAAGGCCCTCAACTCGGCATAATCGCTACCGCGCATTCTATTTCTGTTTCTTCATAGCTAATGCAGATAATGGCGCATTTTCAAACGAATGCAATATGGCATCTTGCCGGTCTCGATAACCGGAGATAACCATGACCATATCCCTTTCCTTGGACACCTATCGCCTTCTCGGCCGCTCCGGCCTCCGGATCTCCCCCCTTTCACTCGGCGCGATGACCTTCGGAACCGATTGGGGCTGGGGTGCCGACGAGCACGAAGCGCGCCGCATCTTCGACGCCTATGTCGGTCGTGGCGGCAATTTCATCGACACGGCCAACCAATACACGAACGGCACGTCGGAACGCTTCATCGGCGAATTCGCGAAAGGGAAGCGCGATGGGCTGGTGATCGCCACGAAGTATACGCTGCCCTCTCGGCCCGGTGATCCCAATTCCGGCGGCAACCACCGCAAGAGCATGGTGCGCTCGGTAGAAGAAAGCCTGGAACGCCTGAAGACCGACTACATCGACCTTCTGTACCTTCACTTGTGGGATTTCACGACGCCGGTAGAGGAGATATTGCGTGCTATGGATGATCTCATCAGCGCGGGGAAGATCGTCTATGTCGGCATATCCGACGCGCCGGCCTGGCAGATTTCGCGCATGCAGGCGATCGCCGACCTGCGCGGCTGGGCGCCGCTTATCGCGCTGCAGATTGAGTATAGCCTCATTGAGCGAACTGTGGAGCGTGACCTCGTTCCCATGGCGCGTGAGATGGGGCTTGGCGTGATACCCTGGTCGCCGCTTGCCAGTGGTGTTTTGACGGGCAAATACAGCAAAGCTGACCTTAAAATCGGCACCGGCAGTGCTTCCGCCGTTGGTACGCGCAAGAACGTTGCTGCCGCCAATGGCGCGCTCAGCGAACGTGGCCTGGCAGTTGCGGATGTGGTTAAGGCAATCGCCACCGAGGCCGGCAAGTCCCCGTCACAGGTGGCGCTCGCCTGGACACTTCTCAATCCGACGGTCGCGGCTCCGATCATGGGCGTGCGGACCTTGGCGCAGCTCGAGGACAACCTTGGCGCCCTTGACGTGACGTTGACCGACGATCAGCGAGCCCGCTTGGACGACGTGAGCGCGATCGACCTCGGTTTTCCGCATGAGTTTCTGGCACGGCCGATGACGCGAAACGTCACGTTCGGCGACGTGAAGATTGCGGCGCGATGAGGCCGTTCGGTTAACCGGCTGATACTCCATCCAACCGGCCACGCAGGAGCGCTTGAAACGATGAGCTGCGGAGCCGGCAGCTACTGCCCATTCGCATCCTGCAGCAGCGTCGCCACGAAGCGTTTGGTGCGTTCGCGTTCAGGATTGGAGAAGATGTGCTGTGCGGAACCGATCTCGACAATTGAGCCGGCATCGAGGAAGGCGGCCTGCTGGGCGATGCGCGAGGCGAGACGCAGGTCGTGGGTGGCGATCACCATGGTCGTTCCCTCGCGCGCGAGCTGGGTCAGGACCTCCACAACCTCGCCGGCAAGTTCCGGATCAAGTGCGGAGGTCGGTTCGTCGCACAAGAGGACCCGCGGCGAAAGTGCGAGCGCGCGGGCGATGGCCACGCGCTGCTGTTGACCACCCGAGAGCGTCGCCGGCCATGCGTCGGCCTTGTGTGCGAGGCCGACCTTCTCAAGGAGCTCCAGGCCGCGCTCCCGCGCCTTCGCCTTCGGCCATTTGAGAACGGCGACCAGCCCCTCCATCACATTCTCGATCGCGGTGCGATGCGGGAACAGCTGGAAATTCTGGAAGACCATGCCGGTCTGGCTACGCAGCCGTCTTATGTCCCTCCAGCCAAGCTTCATCCCGGGGTGGAATTCAAGCGTCTCTTCACCAACACGAATTTTTCCGGAGGTTGGGATCTCGAGAAGGTTGATGCAGCGAAGCAGTGTGCTCTTGCCACCGCCGGAGGGGCCGATCAGGGCCGTGACGGAGCCTTCCGGAATCCGCAGGTTGACGCCCTTCAGGACGAGATTGTCGCCGAAGCGCTTCTCGATGTCGGTGAGCTCGATCATGCCCGCGCCTCCAGAAAACCACCATAGCGACCGAGACGCTGTTCGAGACGCACCTGGAGCTGCGACAGTACAGAACTCATCAGGAGATAGATCAGTGCTGCCTCGATGTAGAGGATCAGCGGTTCATACGTCGTTGCCACGATGCGTTGCGCGGCCTGGAACAGCTCCGGCACGGTAATGGCGGCAGCCAGCGAGGTATCCTTCACCAGGGAGATGAAGGTGTTCGACAACGGCGGCACCGCAACGCGCGCGGCCTGCGGCAGGATCGTGCGGCGCATTACCTGGCTCCAGCTCATGCCGATCGAGTACGCCGCCTCCCACTGACCTTTCGGTACAGAAGAGATGGTGGCGCGGATCGTTTCCGACGTATAGGCGCCGATGTTCAGCGTAAATCCAATGAGCGCCGCCGGAAAGGCATCAAGCACGATGCCGACACTGGGCAGCCCGTAGAAGATCAGAAAGAGCTGCACCAGGAGCGGCGTGCCGCGGAAAATCCAGACATAGAAGCGAACCACCGCGGCAAAGGGTGTCGGCGCGAACAGCCGCACCACTGCCACGACCAATCCGAGCATCAGGCCGAGGCTGAACGACAGCAGCGTCAACGGCACGGTGAAGCGCAACCCGGCCAAGAGCAGCGGGCCAAGCGAGGATAGCATCAGGTCGAGCCAATGCGGCACGGGAACCTCCTTCAAAAGACGAGCGGGGCAGACTTGGGAAATCCGCCCCGCTCGCTCATGTCCAGACTATCTGCCTACTCGGAAACGTCCACGCCGAAATACTTCTCGGAAAGCCTCTGGTAGGTGCCATCAGCTTTGATCTCCTCGAGCGCCTTGTTGATTGCGGCAACGAGTTCCGGCTGGCCCTTCCTGACGATGATGCCCGAATAGCTGGCATCCTCCTGGGTCGCGGCGATCTCCACCGGTGCGTTCGGCCGCTGTTTTTTGAAATCATAGAAGGACAGGCTGTCGTTGATCGTCGCGTCCGCCCGGCGGTTGACGACGAGCTGGACCGCCTGATCGAAGCCTTCAGTGGCGACCAGCTCGGCGCCCGCCTCTTCGGCCATCTTCGCATAGTTGCTCGTCAGCGACTGGGCGGACCTCTTGCCCTCCAGGTCCGCAAAGCTGCCGATCTCGTCATTATCCTCGCGCACGATCAGCGCCGCCTTGGAGGCGATGTAGGGCTCGGAGAAATCGTATTTTGCCTTGCGCTCCTCGGTAATGCCGACCTGGTTGATAACAGCATCGTAGCGGTTCGCATCGAGCCCGGCGATGAGACCGTCCCAGCGGCCTTCAAGAAACTGAGCCTCCACGCCAAGGCGCTTGGCAACCTCGCGTCCGAGTTCGACGTCGAAACCGACCAGATCGCCGGAGCTGTCGTGGTAGGTGAAGGGGGCATAGGTTCCTTCCGTCCCGATCCGCAGCACGCCCGCGGCCTTCACATCCGCAAGCTCTGCGTGGGCGAATGAGAGCGCTGCCGCCTGCAAAGCAAAGGCGGCGAAGAGGGTCTTCAGCCAATTCATTGTCGCTATTCCCGTTACTTGTCTTGGCGGCAAGCGCCGAATGGTCCGGAAATCTAAGGCTAACGCAAATTTGGACAAGGCTCCGGCACCTGCCGAAGGGCTCGCCACGGACAATTGCGTGTTGCTTAAACCGGGCAAAGGAGAACGAATTTCTCCCTAACCGGCGGATGCCTCAAACGCGGTATCGGATTGAGGCGGATGCTTCCACTCGAGTTTGCGTGCCGTACCAGCTCTTCCGTTATTCAGCTCGGCTGATATTGTCGCGAACGAATTGCTTGGCCCTCCGCACGCTTTCCTCCACAGTTGCATCAAGTGCCAGAAGCGCCGCGATTGCACTCGCGAGCATACAACCCGTTCCCCGCAGTTGGCGGTTCAGACGAAGCGCCTCAAATCGAACCGGTTCACTATCCGGCCGTAGCAGGATATCTGTCGACCATTTCCCCGAGCCGTGCCCGCCTTTGACCAGCACTGCCGGCGCGCCGGCGTCGAGCAGGATCCTGCCCTGGCGTAGCACTTCCTCTTCACTCCCAACTGATCGAGAGCCGGTTAGGAGAGCCAGCTCCTGGAGATTTGGAGTAATCAGTCGGCAAAGCGGCATCAGATCGTGTGTCAGCACGGCGACTGCGTCCGGTTCCAACAGTGCTCCGCCGGAGGACGCCGCGAGCACGGGGTCGAGAACCACCGGCACATTGGCATGGGCGCGCAGGACTGATGCCACCGCATCGATTGTGCCTTTCGCGGCGAGCATGCCGATCTTGATCGCGCCGATCGGATTAGCCTCGAGCGCGGTCCGCATCTGATCCGCAACGAGGGCGGGCGGCATGGCTTCGACGGTAAGAACCTGCTGGTGCGTCTGAACCGTGACCGCGGTCACGGCGATGGCGGTGCGCAGGCCGAAAGCGGCAATAGCCTCGACGTCACGTGACAGACCGGCGCCGCCTGATGAGTCGGAGCCGGCGATGGCCAGCACGTGCGAAGCTGTTATCGCCATGGTGCGGTCGCCTCGATCCACTCGCGTGTTCGCGCCTCCGGATCGGGATGCAGCAGTATGTCGGTGACGACGGCAGCCGTATCCGCACCGTTCTCGAAAATTCCTGGAAGACGTTCCGGCGTCAGGCCGCCGATGGCAACCAGCGGCAGTGGCGCCACGCGGCGTTTCCACTCGGTGATGCGGTCGAGGCCCTGCGGTGCCCATTTCATCTTTTTCAGGATGGTCGGAAAGATAGGCCCGAGGGCGAGATAGTCGGGCGAAGCAGCGAGCGCGGTGGCAAGCTCGGCTTCGTCGTGGGTGCTGAGGCCGAGTTTGAGGCCTGCCGCGTGGATCGCCGCTCTGTCGGCAGTCGCAAGGTCTTCCTGGCCGAGATGGACCCAGCCGCAACCTTCCTCGATGGCCAGCCGCCAGTGATCGTTGATCACGAGTGTGCAGTCATGGGCGGCGCAGATTGCCTTTGCGGCGCGTATTTCCTCGCGCAGCCGGCGCTCCTCCATGTCCTTGATGCGCAACTGCAGGAGCTTCACGCCGAGCGGCACGAGCCGCTCCACCCAGGCCGCGCTGTCGACGATGAGATAGAACGGTTCGAGCTTCACGAGAACACCGCCTGGCCGATGACCGGCGTCGACGGAACGGCCGTCTCCCTGGGTTCTACGATGCCGGCTCGGTAGGCCTCTAATCCGGCCTCCACGGCGCCGGCGAAGGCATGCGCCATGCCAGCGGGATCACCGGCCTTGGCGACCGCAGTGTTGAGAAGCACGGCGTCGAAGCCTAGCTCCATGACGGCAGCAGCATGGGAGGGGCGACCGAGGCCGGCATCGACGATGAGGGGTGTGTCAGGGAAATGGGCGCGCAGCGACCTGAGCGCCCGGACGTTGAGTGGCCCTGCCGCGGAGCCGATGGGCGCGCACCACGGCATCAGCACTTTGCAACCAGCCTCCAGCAGCCGCTCGGCGACGACCAGATCGTCGGTTGTGTACGGGAAAACCGAGAAGCCCTCCTCGGACAGGATGCGCGCGGACTCGACGAGCCCGAAGACATCGGGCTGCAGCGTGTCGTGGTTCCCGATCACCTCGAGCTTGATCCAGTCCGTGGCGAAGACCTCCCGCG
Organism: Chelativorans salis; assembly: GCF_025336525.1. Taxonomy (GTDB): domain Bacteria; phylum Pseudomonadota; class Alphaproteobacteria; order Rhizobiales; family Rhizobiaceae; genus Chelativorans; species Chelativorans salis. The sequence goes on along the minus strand of NZ_JAOCZP010000006.1, from coordinate 223,589 downwards.
CCATTCGGGCCGTGGTGACGGCTTCCTTGACCGAGTGGCAGCCGGCCGTGTTGGGCAGGACACGCACGCCTAGCTCGCGGATCAACTCCCAGAAGCGCCCGCCGGAGGCGCCGCCCGCTGTCTCGCGGCGCAGCGACACCGTGACGACCTCCGTGCCCGAGGCGCGCACGGTGTCGGCGAGGATGGCAGGCGAAGGATATTGTGCGGTGCCGAGGAAGAGGCGCGAGGCAAGCTCCACGCCGTAGCATGTCAGCATTGGTTCATCCTCCCTGCATTGGCGAGAGTATCTCGATGCGGTCCTCGTCGCACAGCCGGCAATCCTGCCGCTCTTCTGCCCGCACGAGCTCGCCGTTGACGGCAGTGGCGAGCCAGGCTCCCTCATAGTCGAGTTCGGCAAGAAGCTCGGCGAGCGTTGCCGCCGATGCCTCAAGCGCTTCGCCGTTGATGATCAGCTTCATGTTCGGGCTCCGTGTCGCTTTCAGATGCGAAGACAAGTTCGGCGGCCTGCTGTGCCATTACCGGGGCGAGCAGGAAGCCGTGGCGGTAGAAACCGTTCACGGTGACGGTCCCGTCGCGGGCGTCTACGCGCGGGAGATTGTCGCGATAGGCGGGCCTTAGCGCCGCCCCCGTCTCCACAATCTCGGCCTCACCAAAGGCGGGGTGGAGCGCATAGGCCGCGTTGAGGAGCTCCATGGCCGAGCGCGCTGTGATCGGGCCTTCATTGTCGCTTTCGATCATGGTCGCCCCGACCATGAAGTGGTGGTCGGGGCGCGGAACGATGTAGATCGGATGGCGCGGGTGGAGGAGACGCACCGGCCGCTTAAGGCTGATGTCGCTGGTGCGCAGGATCAGCATTTCTCCGCGCACGCCGCGCAGAGCCGGATCTTGGGCTGCCATCCCGGTGCAGTCGATCATGCGGTCGAAACCGGAAGGGACGGGCTGTCCGCTGCCGAAGAGGAATGTGACGCCCATGGCGGAGAGCTTTTCGACAAGCGCCTCCATCGCCCGCCGCGGATCGAGATGCGCTTCCTGGTCGAAGAAAAGACCTAGTCGGAAGTGGCCGGCAAGGTCGGGCTCGAGTTTGGCGATCGCGTCTTCCGTCAGCCAGGCGTGGTTCTCCGTGCGCTGCGAGAAACGTCTCAGCTCCGAGGCGTCGCGGGGATGCGCCACGACGAGCGTTCCCGCCCGCGTGACATGGCCGGGAAGGGCCGCGCTCCACCAGTCGGCAGCGCCGCGCCCGAGCGCGATCACCGCCTCCCCGGCGCTCTCGCGTTCGCACCACGGGGCGAGCATGCCGCCTGCGAGCCACGAGGCGTTGCCGCCGATGCCGGCACGGATTTCGGCAACGGTCACGGCCATGTTGCGCCGGGCAAGCTCATGCGCAACGGCGAGGCCTGCCACCCCCGCTCCCTTCACCAGCACGCGCACGGCTCACCTCTCGCGTTCGGAATATGGGGCGGCATCCGCCGTTGTGGCCTCGACCTCCTCGACGGGCATGTAAAGGTCGCCTCCGGCGCGGTACTTCTCCGCCATCGCCGCCATGCCTTCCTTCTGCGCCTCGGCGCGGATGTCGTGAGAGATGCGCATGGAGCAGAATTTCGGGCCGCACATGGAGCAGAAATGGGCAACCTTGTGTGCCTCCTTCGGAAGCGTCTCGTCATGCATGGAGCGCGCCGTTTCGGGATCGAGCGACAGGTTGAACTGATCTTCCCAGCGGAATTCGAAGCGCGCGCGTGAGAGCGCATCGTCGCGGACCTGTGCCGCGGGATGTCCCTTGGCGAGATCAGCCGCGTGGGCGGCGATCTTATAGGTGATGACACCGGTCTTCACGTCGTCCCGGTCCGGCAGACCCAGATGTTCCTTCGGCGTGACGTAGCAGAGCATGGCCGTTCCGAACCAGCCGATCATCGCCGCGCCGATGCCGGAGGTGATGTGGTCATAGCCCGGCGCGATGTCGGTCGTCAGCGGTCCAAGCGTGTAGAATGGGGCCTCGCCGCAGATTTCGAGCTGTTTGTCCATGTTCTCCTTGATCTTGTGCATGGGAACATGGCCCGGCCCCTCGATCATCACCTGACAGTCCTTGGCCCAGGCGATCTTCGTGAGTTCTCCCAGTGTCTCCAGCTCCGCGAACTGTGCCGCATCGTTGGCGTCGGCGATGGAGCCGGGGCGCAGCCCGTCGCCCAGCGAGAAGGAGACGTCATAGGCGCGGCAGATGTCGCAGATCTCCTCGAAATGCTCATAGAGGAAGCTTTCACGGTGATGGTGCAGGCACCACTTTGCCATGATCGAGCCGCCTCTGGAGACGATGCCGGTCACCCGGTCGACCGTGAGCGGGATATAGTGCAGCCGCACGCCGGCATGTATGGTGAAATAGTCCACGCCCTGTTCGGCCTGCTCGATGAGTGTGTCCCGATAAACCTCCCAGCTAAGCTCCTCGGCGATGCCGCCCACCTTCTCCAGCGCCTGATAGAGCGGCACGGTGCCGATCGGCACGGGGGAATTGCGGATGATCCACTCGCGGATGTTATGGATGTTGCGGCCGGTCGAGAGGTCCATCACCGTGTCTGCGCCCCAGCGGATCGCCCACACCATCTTTTCCACTTCCTCGGCCATGGAAGAGGTGACCGCGGAATTGCCGATATTGGCATTGATCTTGGTGAGGAAGTTGCGGCCAATGATCATCGGCTCGGATTCAGGATGGTTGATGTTGGCAGGGATGATGGCACGCCCGCGCGCCACCTCGTCGCGCACGAATTCCGGTGTCACGTAGTCGGGAATGGCGGCGCCGAAACTTTCGCCGTCGCGCTTTTCCTTCAGCCTTTCACGGCCCAGGTTCTCACGGATGGCGATGTACTCCATCTCCGGCGTCACCAGGCCTGCCCGCGCATAGGCAAGCTGCGTGACCGCCTCACCGCTGCTCGCGCGCAGGGGGCGGTGGCGAACAGAAAATTCCGGTGTCAGCCGATCACCGGTGACAAAGCCGTTATCTTCCGGTTTGACGGCGCGGCCATCCCGGCGCTCGACATCGCCGCGTGCTTTGATCCAGGCCTCGCGCAGCCGCGGCAGGCCCGCCCCAATATCGATCCCAGCTTTCGTGTCGGTATAAGGACCGGAGGAATCGTAGACCGTGACCGGCGGCTCGCCGGCCGTCGGATGCACGGCGATCTCGCGCATGGACACGCGCAGGTGGGGATAGCGCGAGCCAGGCTTGTAAACCTTCCGCGAGGCGGGGAGGGGGCCGGTGGTGACTTCAGGTTTCTGATTATTCCGGGCATCCATGACGAGGCTCCTTTGCGTCTGCATCGGAGACCCAGTTCTTGCCGAGGAGGAGGGGGAGACTTTTCCAACTGCAGGTCTTAGGACCTGGGATTCGGATCGGGCGATCCTTTGAAAAGCCGTCGCACCATCCCTACGCCAGTATGAACTGGATCAGGTTCAAAGGGTCACCGCGCTGCGCAAGGCCAGCGGTATCTCAGCCCGTTGTCCGGGCTCCCCTGGTGATGACTTTAGTGTAGAAGAAATACACCCCCGCTTGTCAAGCGGGCTTGTCCCTTGCGTCCCGCTCGCTCGGAGCGGAAATGCCATGTCCTTGGAGGTTCCGGCTATCGCCTCACCAAAACATCCAGCCCAATGTCCAGTGCAGGCGCGCTGTGGGTGATCCAGCCCACGGAGATGAGGTCCACATTGGATGCAGCTATAGCCGACACGGTTTCCGGCGTGATGCGGCCGGAGGCCTCGGTGATCGCGCGCTCGCCGACTAGGCGCACCGCGTGAGCCAACTCATGTGGGGTCATGTTGTCCAGGAGCACCGCGTCAACACCGAGTGAGAGCGCCTCCTCGAGCTGGTCTAGCGTATCGATTTCCACCTCGATCTTGACCATGTGACCGGCATGGGTGCGCGCCCGCTCGACCGCGGCGTGGATACCGCCGGCGATGGCAATGTGATTGTCCTTGATGAGGATTGCATCATCGAGGCCGAAGCGGTGGTTCGAACCGCCGCCGGCGCGCACGGCATATTTTTCCATCGTGCGCAGGCCCGGCGTCGTCTTGCGTGTGCAGGTGATCTTCGCCTTGTGTCCCTTCACAGCCTCGACCATCATTGAGGTCGCTGTGGCGATACCGCTCAGATGGCAAAGGAAGTTGAGGGTCGTGCGCTCGGCGGAAAGAAGGCTGCGTGCGGGCCCGCTTACGGTGGCGATGGCGTCGCCCGCGTCAACGGTGCTGCCGTCCGGTCGGGTGATCTGTAGCGCGATCGTCGGGTCCACGAGGCGGAAAGCGAGCGCGGCCGGATCGAACCCGGCGATGACGCCGGGCTCACGGGCGACGAACGTCATTTCAGCATGGAGGTCGGCGGAGACCACTGCATCGCTCGTGAGATCGCCGGCACGGCCGATATCCTCCGTTAGCGCAGAGCGGACCAGGGGCTCGAATAAGATGGGGGGAAGGGGAGGAACAGCCATGAATCATGCACTCCGGGCCGATAGGAGAGTGGGTTCTGGGACTAGATCCCGTCCGGCCTCGAACGCCTGCTTGAGGGTAAGGCGCGAGTGCCGGGCGCGCGTGCCCCGCCATGGAAAGTCGGAGCGGAAGTGAGCACCTCGGCTTTCTTCCCGCATGAGAGCGAAACGGCGGTCATCAGCGCGATTGCGGCGGGATCGGAAGCGGGGCCTTTGCGGTTGGCCAGGGAGACAAGAAGAGGGATGGCGTCCAACAAGGCTTGGCCCTCGCGCACGGTGCCGAGGATGCGGGAGACAAGGCAACGCAGCATGGTGGGATCTGCCGCGCAGGGTACCGAGAGAGAGACTGGCCGCGGGTTTGACCGCACCGCCGCCCCGCCCACGCTTTCCGCGGCCCAGCGGGTGAAGACGGCGGCTTCGGTGAGCGAGTTGCTGGCGAGCCGATTGGCGCCGTGAAGGCTGGTGCAGGCAACCTCGCCGCAGGCCCAAAGGCCAGGCACCGAGCTTTGCCCGCGCGCGTCCACGGCAATCCCGCCCATGTGGAAATGTGCAGCGGGCCGGACTGGGATCGGCTCGCGCGACGGATCGATGCCGCGCGCATTGCACGCTGCGGCGATTGCGGGAAAGCGCGAGGCAAACGCGGTGCCGGGCTTCTCCCGCGCGTCTAAAAACACGCGATGGCCCTTGGCAAGATGGGCAGCCACTGCGCGCGCCACGACATCTCGCGAGGCAAGCTCCGCACCCGGCACCGCCTCAAGAAAACGCCGGCCACACTCGTCTATCAGGATCGCGCCTTCGCCGCGTACGGCCTCGCTGATGAGCCGCATCGGCCGATCCGGTCGGTCGAGTGCAGTGGGATGGAACTGGATGAATTCCATATCGGCGAGCTCCACGCCGGCGCGTGCCGCCAGCGCCAGGCCCTGACCGAAGGAGCCGGGAGGGTTGGTGGTGTCATGAAAGAGGCCGCCGATGCCGCCCGTGGCGATCACCACGCGCCCGGTGGAAAACAGCACCGGAGCGCAAGAGCCGACGCCAAGTACGCCGGACGCGGCGCCGTCCTCCACCAATAGCCGCCGCGCTTCGATGCCTTCGAGGACGGTGATCGATGGCGTTCGGCGGACCGTGGAGATGAGCGCTCGCATGATCTCGCGGCCGCTGGCGTCCCCTCCGGCATGGACGATGCGACGACGGCAATGGGCTGCCTCTAGGCCGAGCATCAGCGTGCCATCCGCTGCTTTGTCGAAACGTGCGCCGAAGCCCATCAACGCTTCGACGGCCGCCGGGGCAACGCGGACTACCGCATCCGCGACCTGCGGGTCGCAAAGCCCTTCACCGGCAGCGAGCGTATCGGCCAGGTGAAGGTCAGGGCTGTCGTCGGGCCCGAGGCAGGCGGCGAGGCCGCCTTGCGCCCAGGCGCTCGCCGCTTCCTCTCCGAGGCGCACCTTGGACAGGATCACGACGGGCTCCGGGGCCAGATGTAGCGCCGTCATCAGCCCGGCGAGGCCCGCGCCGACAATCACTGGCCGCCCGCCGAGGTCGTGGACGTTGATGTTTTGCCTCATATGGCAAGCATCCGCTCGACCGCGTGCCGGGCACGCTCCATCACCTTGGGCGCGACAGTCACCTCGTGCTGGTTCTCATCAAGTGCTGTGCGGATATTGGCAAGCGTGATGCGCTTCATGTGCGGGCAGAGATTGCATGGGCGGACGAACTCGACGTCCGGGTGCGCCACGGCCACATTGTCGCTCATGGAGCATTCCGTCATCAGGACCACGCGCTGCGGCTTCTCGCGCCCCACATAGTCCGACATTGCGGCAGTAGAGCCAGAGTAATCCGCCTCCGCAACGACCTCCGGCGGGCACTCGGGATGTGCGAGTACCAACACGCCAGGATGGGTCTCCCGCAATTCACGGATGTCTTCGGCGGTGAAGCGCTCGTGCACCTCGCAACGGCCCTTCCAGGCAATGATCTCGACATCCGTCTGTGCTGCGATGTTCTTCGCGAGATATTCGTCGGGGAGCATGATGACGCGTGGTCGACCGAGGGATTCCACCACTTCGCGCGCATTGCTGGAGGTGCAGCAGATGTCGGACTGCGCCTTTACCGCGGCAGATGTGTTGACATAGGTGACGACCGGAACCCCCGGAAACCGCAGGCGCATCAGGCAGACATCCTCGGCCGTGATGGACTCGGCAAGCGAGCACCCCGCCCCCAGGTCTGGAATGAGCACAGTCTTGTCCGGGTTGAGCAGCTTCGCGGTCTCGGCCATGAAGTGGACGCCGGCCAGAACGATGACGTCTGCCTCCGTTTCCATGGCCTTGCGGGCAAGCGCCAGGCTGTCGCCCACGATGTCAGCCACGCAGTGGAATATCTCCGGCGTCTGGTAGTTGTGCGCCAGGATAACGGCATTGCGCCGTCGCTTCAGTTCGAGAATGGCCTCGATGTCTTCCACGAAGGCTGGCCACTCGACCGACGGGATCACGCGCTTCACTCTGTCGTAAAGTTCGTCAGTTCGGCTCGGGGGGTCGAACACAGCCGCCTCCTTATGCTTCGAATGAGTATAAGCCGTGCATATGCTTACCTTGAGTATAAGAGGAGTCAAGATCGTGAGACGGATAATTTCGTGCCTGCGGCCGATCGCTCCATCAGCACGGCCGGCCGGAAGCGGAACAGCTTGGCAGGACGGCCACCCGTCTCCGACATGGTCTCGCCGGTCTCCTCAACAAGCTCCTGCTGTTCGATGAGGCGGCGGAAGTTCTGTTTGTGGACGAGTCTGCCAGCAAGCGCCTCCACGGCCCGCTGCAGTTGCAGCAGTGTGAAGACCGGCGGCATCAGTTCGAATACCACCGGGCGGTACTTGATCTTTGTCCGCAGCCGCGCGATTCCGGTCGCCAGGATGCGGCGGTGATCTGCAATCATAGGCCGCCCCGGAATGTGCGGCGCGCGCGCTCCACCCCCATCCCTAAGCGCCTCCTCCACGAGGGCTGCCTCGTAGAGCAGCTCGTAGCGTTGCAGAACGAGTTCCTCGTTCCACGGGCGGCCATCGATGCCGAAGCCGATAGCGATACGCTGCCGGCGCTCCTCACGAGCCTTTCCGCCTTGCTGTTCCGTCCATGCCCTCAGGGGCGGCAGGATGGCATCGGCGATGATCGAGGGCGCGCCTGCACGATGGTCTTCCCACGGGAAATAGTCGTACCAGCTTTGCCAGTCGCGAGGAGGTCCGCCTTCGCTCCACTCGTCGCGTGTGAGGCCAAGATAGCTGATCGATATCGCTCGCCGTGCTTGCTCCTCGGGGATGCGGTCCCGGTCGGCAAAGGTGTAGAGCTGCTCGATATAGCCGAGCGCTTGCCCGGTCTGCTGTTCCACCCAGTCACGGAGCCCCGCTTGCAGTGAACGGTGCCCCATTTCGAAAGGTCCGGCGGGCAGGGCGCTGCCCTGACTGATAGTCAATGCCCGTGGATCGTTGTCGGTCACGGCAGCCACGACAGCGACCAGATCCACCTTCAATTCGCGAGGTCGCCCGTCGCTGGCATACATCTTCGATTTGTCGCGCCCTGCTGCCACGGATGTTTTCCCTCAGGAGTATTATCAGGCGGAGATATCCGGCGAAACACCACAGCAATCGGCTCTACAACGCTATTTGCGAACAAGCGACATTGTGCAGTGCGATTCTCTCCTTCGCAATCGCACAAGGATATGCGAAACAGCCGCGTCATCCGTTGACGGCAGGGAAGGAAGCGTAATGAGCGCAACGGGACGAAACACTGCCCTCACGCCGCCGGACATTGCAGCTAGAAAGAGCCAGACCCCGCTCGTCTGCCTGACCGCCTATACGACGCCCGTCGCGAGGCTCGTCGACCCGCATTGCGACATCGTGCTTGTCGGTGACAGCGTCGGCATGGTGTTGCACGGCCTGCCGTCTACGCTTGGAGTCACTCTCGACATGATGATCATGCATGGCAAGGCAGTACAGCGCGGACTGGAGCGGGCTCTGATGGTCGTGGACATGCCGTTCGGTTTCTATGAAGAAGGTCCCGAACAGGCTTTCCGCAATGCCGCCCGTGTGATGGCCGAGACCGGCTGTGCGGCGGTCAAGCTGGAAGGGGGTCAGAGCATGGCCGAAACGATCGCCTTCCTCACAGGACGCGGCATTCCGGTCATGGCCCATATCGGTCTGACGCCGCAGGCGGTCAATGCCTTTGGTGGCTATCGTGTGCAGGGTAGGGGCAAGGATGCGCAACTCGTGATCAAAGATGCCGAAGCCGGCGCGGAGGCAGGCGCATTTTCCGTGGTGTTGGAGAAGATACCAGAGGTGCTCGCCCGCCGGATCACCGAGTGTGTCGCGATTCCCACCATTGGTATTGGAGCCTCGCCCGCATGCGATGGCCAGATTCTGGTGGTGGATGACATGCTGGGCCTCTTTACTGCCTTCCAGACGAAATTCGCTAAACGCTATGCGGAATTGGGGCAGATGGCTGAAGCGGCCATCGCAGACTATGCGCGGGAGGTGCGTGAGCGGCGGTTCCCGGCGCCCGAGCATGTCTTCAAGGATCAATCGGAGGCTGTTCCAGGGGGAGACGCAGCATGAGCATATCCATCATCCGGGCCGTCACCGAGCTGCGAACAGCGGTGGCTGCGTGGCGTCGGGACAACCCTCGCATTGCCGTCGTCCCGACCATGGGCGCCCTGCACGAAGGCCATTTGAGCTTGGTGCGCGCGGCGCTCGACCAAGCCGATCGGGTCATCGTAACGCTTTTCGTCAATCCGACGCAGTTCAACAGTTCGAGCGATCTTGCTGCATATCCCCGCACCGAGGATGAGGATGCCGCTAAACTCTCTTCGCTGGGAGCCCATATGCTCTATGCCCCGGATGCGGCTGAGATGTATCCGGAAGGCTTCGCCACCACAGTGTCAGTCAGAGGCGTCAGCGAAGGCATGTGCGGCGCTTTCCGCCCAGGCCACTTCGATGGTGTCGCCACCGTTGTTACGAAGCTCTTCCTCCAGACCAGCGCCGACCTCGCCTTTTTTGGCGAGAAGGATTTCCAGCAACTCCATGTCGTGCGACGGCTTGCCCGCGATCTCGACATTCCGATTGAAATCGTCGGCTGCCCAACCGTGCGCGAACCGGATGGCCTCGCCATGTCGTCACGCAATGTCCGACTGTCGGCTGCGGAGCGCAAGGTGGCCCCAATGCTCGCCGAGATCCTCTTCGATACCTCCGACCGGCTGACAAAAGGTGCATCCGTCGACGATGCGCTTGCAACCGCTAGAGAAGCAATTCTGAGGGCGGGTTTCAGCAAGGTCGAATATCTGGAATTGCGGGCCGACGACGATCTTAGACCGTTCAGCGCAGCAGAAAGGCCAGGGCGCTTGCTTGCGGCCGCCTGGTTGGGAGAAACGAGGCTCATCGACAACGTGAAAGTCATGCCGGCACAGCGCGTACGCCATCGGTCCAAAGAAACCGATAGCCCCGCGGGGCATCACGCATTGGACGCTATGCCTGCCGGTTTGTCGTCAACACACAGAGATCACTCTTCGTGTCGCTGATCGACAAGACTGGAGCCCGTCTTGAAAAGCTGAAGGCGCTCGCGCCGGGCATCTTGTTCGTGCTGCTCATTGCCGTGGCAGCAAATTTCCTGTCGGAGCATTATGGCGGGCCCGCCATGCTGTTCGCTTTGCTCTTGGGCATGGCGTTCCACTTTATGGCCAGCGAGCCACGCAGCGCGGCGGGTGTCGACTTCGCGTCCCGGACGCTGTTGCGCCTGGGTGTCGGGCTGCTAGGCGCGCGCATCACCTTCGAGCAGATCGGCGCGCTTGGTTTCGAGCCCATAGCGCTGGTGCTCATCTCGGTAGCCGCCACCATCGGCTTCGGCGTGGTGATGGCGCGACTATTTGGCCGCCACTGGTCCTTCGGATTGCTGACCGGCGGTGCGGTGGCGATCTGTGGCGCATCGGCCGCGCTCGCCATTTCCGCCGTTCTGCCTCAGCGGCCCGAGCGCGAGAAGGATACACTCTTCACCGTCATCGCCGTCACCGGCCTGTCCACCATCGCCATGATCGCTTATCCGATCCTGTTCACCGCACTTGGCTTCGACGATCGCGAAATCGGCGTGATGATCGGTGCCACCATCCACGACGTCGCGCAGGTGGTGGGCGCGGGATACGCGGTTTCCAACGAGGCGGGAGATACCGCTACCTTTGTCAAGCTCCTGCGCGTGGCGCTCCTGCCGCTTGTGGTGATCGCCATCATGCTCTTTGCCCGGCGCGGGGAGGGCGCGGCGAGGCTATCCCTGCCGTCCTTTGTCCTTCTGTTCGCGGCTCTGGTCGTCGTCAACAGCCTCGGCTTTGTACCCGCGGCCCTTGCTGCCTTCCTGTCGGAAGTCTCGCGCTGGCTTCTGATCACGGCCATCGCAGCTCTTGGCGTCAAGACTGCACTCAAGGAGATGTTCGCTCTTGGTGCCGGTCACATCAAGGTCGTGGTCTCCATCACGCTGTTCCTGGTGCTACTGGCGGCGGCGCTATCGCTCGTCATGTGAGGATATCGCACCGAAAGCTCCTCGCGTCTCACCTCGGATACTGCGAGTGCATGTACACCTTTGGTTTTGGTGATCTAGATATATATCGTCTGGCCACACTTTAGGTTACTGTAGCTCGGTGGCGGAACGGGAGATTTTCGGGAAGGAGATCAATGCGATGAAAACGATAATTCTCGCGGGAATCTTCGCCTTGGCGGCGTCGACTTCGCTTGCACAGACAGATACGGAGCCGGGAGCCACAGAGGGCGAAGCGCCTGCAACGGCGGAGGCAACCGATACTCAGCAAGCCGATGCCGGCCGACCGGCCAACCTCTGCCAGGAGCTTCTCGCCTTCGTTCGGGAGAACCCACCTGAGGCGGACGATGCCCAGGGGAATCCGCCGGAGGCGGACGCACCCGCCGACCAATCCGCCGCCGCGGGAGAGGATTCCTCGCCGGCTTCAGGCGAGGCAGTGCCGCCGCAACCCTCCTCCGAGTCCAGTTCCGCACAGGAGCAATCTGGGCAAAGCGGTCCGGCACACGAGGCGCCGGATCCGAACACCGAGGCGGCCACGCAAAGCAATGGGGAGGACGCACCGCAGACCTCCGGCCTGAGCGCACCGGTGCCGCCGGAGGCGAGCGAAGCAGAGGAAGATGTTCCGCTGAACCTGGACAGGGCCGAAGAACTCGCCGATGCCAACGACATCGTGGCGTGCAAGGATGCAGCGAGGAAGCTAAGGCTTGCGGGCGCTGCCATGCCGCCGCCACTGCTCGCGCTGACGGCGCTCGATCTGCAGTACCAAACGCGGGAAACGGAAGCGGAAACTCCGGCCCAGCAAACACAGCCGCAGCAGTGATTGCTGACGGCCCGGCGCGGGCGGGGCGTTTTGGATAACAGAAGAAGGGAGAAGCCGGATGGGTATGATATTGACGGGAATTGTCGTCGCCATCGCGATCGCGATCGGTACCGGCTATTTCATGAATTTGGAGCAGAGGCCGTCCTGGCAAGTCTACAGCACGCAAAGCACGCGCGTGGGCGACCCAGGACACAATCTGGTGGGCGCGACCTGGACGGGTAACCCTGGAAACGACGCGGTCGCCGCGGCGGAGCCGGAGGAACCGCCCTCTTAAGCGGCGTTCGCGCCTAGATCCGGATCACCGTTTCACAAAATCGGTGACCAGATCCAACCCTTTGTCTTGTCGCAATTCCGGACGGAAAACCGGTTCCCACTTTTCCTGGAATTGCTCTAGTCCCTCGCGCCCTCGCTGTTCTGAGCTTGTCGTAGGACTGGATACCTTCTCATGAAGGGGGTTGGCCGTCGCGATGCCTTTCGCCAATCGAAAGGGGGGCAAACAAGGGATGGAACGCCGCGTGCCCGAATGAACGCGCGGCGTTTTATAGTGAGCACCCGCAAGAATGCAGGGGTGAACGGTTGGCGGAAAAGCCAACAGGCGAATGGCTATTCGGCCGGCCTCGGCGCTGAAGGCTCGGGAGCCGGTTCGGTCTTGGCGCCCTGCTTCTCCACCCAGACGCTGTGGTGCTCCTTCGCCCAGTTGAGGTCTACGGTGCCCGAGCCCATTGCCTCGTAGGCGCCTTCCATGCCGAGGGTGCCGATATAGATGTGGGCGATGATGACGGCCACCATCAGCACGCCGACGGTGGCGTGAATCGTCTGGGCGAGCTGCATGCCGTTCACATCGGCGTAGGTGAACGGGAACAGCAGGAAGAGCCCGGACACGGTAAGGGCGATCCCGCCGATGATCACCGACCAAAAGATGAGCTTCTGGCCTGCGTTGAAGCGGGCAGCCGGCGGATGCGTCCTGTTCGACTTGTCGAACATGCCGCCGCCGACCCTTAGCCAATGGCCGTCATAACGATCGGGAAGATTGTCCCAGACCCAGAGGACAGTCATCACCACGATGCCGAGTATGAACGCCCAGGAGAAGAAGTCGTGCGCGTACTTCGACCACTGCGACCATACGGAAAAGGCATCGGGCCCTATAAGCGGCATTAGCAGTCGCTTACCGAAAATAAAATTCAAACCGGTGATTGCGAGGACGATGAAGGCGGTGGCGGTCACCCAGTGCGTCAAGCGCTCGACAGCGTTGAAGCGCAGGACTTTGACACCCGCTTCCGGAGACCGCATGCGAATGCGGCCCCTGATGAAGTAGAACACTGCCAGTAAAAGGATTATCCCGAGCACGGCGATCCCGCCGATCCAGGGTAGGGCGCCTTCGCGGTACTCGCGGAAATCGCGGCCGCGCGGCTGCTCCAAGGTGGCGGCTCTTGCGTCCGGTATGGTGACGCGGCCCTGGATCTTGTTCAGTTCCTGGAGAAGCTGCTGCTCGTTCACCGACTGCGCGGTGGGATTGCTCCCTGATGGGCCCTCCTGCGCTCCTGCCGGCGCGACGGTGAGACCGAAGGCCAGAACGATCGCGGCGAGAACCGGTCCGATTGGGCAAATACGCTTCAAGACCTGCATTTTCTCCATCCTCCCGTGGCGCGCTGCGGAGTTGCCCTTCGTCAGACTGTGATCGTTTCGCGGTAGGCAGTCTGCCAGCCCCAAGCACCCGAGCCATAGCCGCGCTGCGTCACGCGTTCCTTGTAAATCGCCGCAATGATCTCGCCGTCGCCGGCAAGAAGCGATTTGGTCGAGCACATTTCAGCGCAAAGCGGCAGCTTGCCTTCCGCCAGCCGGTTGGCACCGTATTTCGCATACTCGACCTCGGTGGAATCTGCCTCGGGACCGCCGGCACAAAATGTGCACTTGTCCATCTTGCCGCGCGAACCGAAATTGCTGGTGCGCGGATATTGCGGTGCACCGAAGGGGCAGGCGTAGAAGCAGTAGCCGCAGCCGATGCAAAGATCCTTCGAGTGCAGCACCACCGCGTCGGCCGTCGTGTAGAAGCAATCGACCGGGCACACCGCCGCGCACGGCGCGTCGGTGCAATGCATGCAGGCCATCGTGACCGAGCGCTCGCCGGGCTTGCCGTCGTTGATGGTGACCACGCGGCGGCGGTTGATGCCCCACGGCACGTCGTGCTCGTTCTTGCAGGCGGTGACGCAGGCGTTGCATTCAATGCAGCGGTCGGCGTCACAAAGGAATTTCATTCTCGCCATGTCTTCCTCCCACTCACGCCGCCTGGATCTGGCAGAGCGTGACCTTTGGCTCCTGCATGTTTGTCACGGGATCGTATCCGTAGGTGGTGATTGTGTTGGCGCTTTCGCCGAGAACGTAGGGGTCGGTGCCTTCGGGATAGTTGGCCCGCAGATCTTCGCCCTGGAACCAACCGCCGAAATGGAACGGCAGGAAGGCCACACCCTTGCCGACGCGCTCCGTCACCAGGGCTCTGACCCGCGCCCGTGAATTGTTCTCTGCGCCGCTCACCCATACCCAGCCGCCGTCGGAGATGCCGCGCTCGGCAGCGTCCGCCGGGTTGATCTCCACGAACATCTCCTGCTGCAGCTCGGCGAGCCATCTGTTCGACCGGGTTTCCTCGCCGCCACCCTCATATTCGACCAGACGGCCGGAGGTGAGGATCAACGGGAAGTCCCTGGCGATGCCGTTCTCGATGGCAGCCTGCTGCACTGTGTGCCCGATGTTGGGCACGCGGAATTGCATGGCATCGGGAAGCGTCGGATATTGCTCGACCAAATCCACCCGCGGCGTGTAGATCGGCTCGCGATGGGTGGGGACGGGATCGGGCAGGTTCCACGCCAACGCGCGTGCCTTACCATTGCCGTAGGGATGGCAGCCATGGCTGAGCACGACACGCTGGATGCCGCCCGAAAGGTCGGTCGACCACGAGACCTGGTCGATCTCGCTGCCGATGCCCTCGATAACGCTGAGTTCTTCCGGGGTCAGATCAGCGTCCCAGCCGAGTTTCTTCAGGACAGCCATGGTGAATTCCGGATAGCCGTCGGTGAGTTCCGAGCCTTCGGTATAGGATCCTTCGGCAAGCAGGGTCTCGCCGTTCCGCTCCACGCCGAAGCGCGCGCGGAAGGGGCTGCCGCCGTCCATGACGTGCAGGCTCGGATTGTAAAGGTTCGGCGTGCCCGGATGGCGCAGTTCCGGCTTGCCCCAGCAAGGCCATGGCAGGCCGTAATAGTCGCCGCCGACTTCCGGGTCGTCCTTCGGTGCACGTAGCGTGACCAGATCGAATTTGTGCTGGTTCTTCATGTGCGCCTTGAGGCGCTCGGGCGACTGGCCGCAATACCCGGTCGACCAGCCCCCGCGATTCATCTCGCGCAGAGCGTCTTCGGGCACCGGACGGTCATCCTCGACGGCGATGTTCTTGAACATCTGCTCGGCATATCCGAGCTTGCGAGCCAGACGGTAGATGACCTGGTAGTCGTCCTTCTGCTCGAAGGAAGGCGCGACGATCTGCTCGCCCCATTGGATCGAACGGTTGGAGGCCACGCGCGAGCCCGAGGTCTCGAACTGCGTGCACACCGGCAGGAGGTAGGTATTGTCCGTACGCCCTGCCTGGACGGCAAGCGAGGCCCAGGTAGTCGGATGCGGGTCGGCGACGACCAGAAGGTCGAGCTTTGCCAGCCCCTTCACCGATTCAGGGATGCGCGTGATGCTGTTGCTCGCGTGGCCCTGGACGAACATGGCCCGCAGATTATCGCTCTGCTCGACCTCGTCCTTGGGCAGCAAGGTAGCGTCGAACCACCGCGTCAGCGGGATGCCCGGCGTCTCCATGATCTCCTTGGAGGCGAAGCGCGACAGCAGGTCCTCATATTCGACCTCCCAGACCCGCGCCCAATGGTTCCACGCGCCTTCGGTGAGGCCGTAGTAGAAGGGCAGGGTGACGACATCGAGCCCGATATCGGTCGCGCCCTGCACATTGTCGTGGCCGCGGAAGATGTTGGCGCCGGTGCCGGGCTTGCCGACATTGCCGGTGGCAAGGCACAGGATGCAGCTTGCGCGCACATTGGCGGTGCCTACGGTGTGCTGCGTCTGGCCCATGCACCAGATCAAGGTCGCCGGCTTCTGCGTGGCGAACAGCTCGGCGACGCGCTTCAATTGCTCGCCGGGCACGCCGGAGATGCGCTCGACCTCGTCGGGCGGATACTTCGCCACCTCCTTGCGGATCTCGTCCATGCCGTAGACGCGCTGGGCGATGAACTCCTTGTCCTCCCAGCCATTCTCGAAGATGTGCCAGAGCATGCCCCACAGCACCGCGATGTCGGTGCCGGAGCGCAGCCGCACATATTCGGTCGCGTGCGCGGCGGTGCGGGTAAAGCGCGGGTCGATGACGATGAAGTTCGCGTGGTTGAGCTCCTTGCCTTCGAGAAGGTGCTGCAAGGAGATGGGATGCGCCTCCGCCGGATTGCCGCCCATGATGATGAGCGTCTTAGAATTGCGGATGTCGTTGAAGGAGTTTGTCATCGCGCCGTAGCCCCAGGTATTGGCCACGCCGGAGACGGTCGTCGAATGGCAGATGCGCGCCTGGTGATCCTGGTTGTTGGTTCCCCAGAAGGCCGCAAGCTTGCGGAACAGGTAGGTGCCTTCGTTGGAGAACTTAGCCGAACCCATCCAGTAGACGGAATCCGGGCCCGAGGCATCTCGGAGTTCCATCATCTTGTCGCCGATCTCATCGATCGCTTCGTCCCAGGAGACGCGGGTCCATTGCCCGTCAACGAGCTTGAGCGGATACTTGAGCTTGCGGTCGCTGTGTACCAGCTCGCGCACGGCGGCACCCTTGGCGCAATGGGAACCGCGGTTGATAGGACTGTCCCAGGATGGCTCCTGACCGGTCCACACACCGTTCTGGACTTCGGCCGTAACCGTGCAGCCGACAGCGCAGTGGGTACAGATGCTCTTCTTGAGCTCGATTGGGACGCCGGGTTGCGGCGGGCTGATTGCCTCGGCTTTCCGGACGGAACCGAGCTGGAATGAGCCGATCGCAGCCATCCCGCCGACGGCAAGGCCGGAGCGCCGAAGGAAGGTTCGCCGGTCCATGGGAGCCGCGTCTGTCCTGCCCAGCAGCGACTGCAGTTTTGCGTGGCCTGCTTGCCCGTTCTTCCGTTTCGTCAGCATGGCACCCTCACTTCTCCAGCGTCTCGTAGCCGTTCACACGGTAGAAGGCCTTGACGTGATCGGTTTCCTGATAGCGCGTGCCCATTTCCTCCTCGCCGGGATTGTAG
The DNA here is from genome assembly GCF_025336525.1 of Chelativorans salis. Lineage (GTDB taxonomy): Bacteria > Pseudomonadota > Alphaproteobacteria > Rhizobiales > Rhizobiaceae > Chelativorans > Chelativorans salis. Next base: position 206,464 of record NZ_JAOCZP010000006.1, on the reverse strand, counting down.
GCATGCGCCTCGCTCGGGGTGAACGTCGCGGCCGCCGTGGCGACAGCGACGGTGGATGCGCCGCTGACAGCGCGAAGGAAATTGCGACGGTTGATCCCCGTCTGTTGCTTGTCGTGCATCTCCAATCCTCCCTCGGTATCGTCCAGCTTGACGCCCGTTTTTCTGTATCCGTTACGCACTGCGGCGGCTCTCCATGGCGAAGCCTTCGGCTTCAATGTCGATGAACACCCGTCCCACAGTGCCGACTGCCCGGTAGAACCGCGCTGATTGTGCCTTCTCGAGGTCGGCAAAGAAGTGTCCTGCCCATGGCGCGACGTGCTGTCCGAAGAACTCGCGCTCCTCATCAGGCGAGGCTGTGAAGCGACCGCCGGCAAGGCCGCTCATGATCTCGCACAGCGTGCCGAGGTGGTCCTCGGGGTCGCAATGGTCCTCCGCGCGTTCTAGGCCGAGCAGCCTGAGATCCCCCCGCAACCGCGCAAGCGGCCGTTCGTTGAGGAATCCTGTCAGATAGTACGATGCATAGGGCAGCAGCTCGCCTCGCCCGACCCCTTCGAAGAGGTCGAAATATTCGCGTCTGAGCGCCTCGGGAGAGGCAGTGCTCGCCGCCTGCCTTAGCGCGATATGTGCCGCGCCGAGCGGCGTATCCGTGCCCTGAAGCCCTGAGAGCTGTGCGAGGGTATCCGCGTCCGGGGCGCGCAAGAGAAGAGAGCCGAGCAGGGCATATTCCTGAGCGCGCGCCATATCGACCTCGTCGATTTCCGCGGCACTTCCGCCCGCTTCGGGGTAGAGGTCGGGGCGCAGGACCGTTCGCGCGATTCCCGTCAGCGCCTCGACTTCGAGTACGTGCTCGGCGGGGATCGAATGCCAAGCCGATACGGAAGGCTGAGTTAAGCCAAGCGCCTGCGCCAATGCACCAACGCCGCCCGCCTTCCTGATCGCTTCCTCCAGACCTGAGACCATGTCCATGTCACGACCTTGGCGGTGCCCTCCTGAATGGAGTCACCGTCCACCCCACAGTAAAAACCTAGTTCGCTGTGATTGCAAGGCTCAAATCGGCAACTTGCAAGCATAACATAAAGTTTTCGATAGAGATGGCGGGCGATCTTTTCCGCAAACATGAAGCCGGAAACGAATGCAACGACGCGCTGTGTAGAAAAACCGGAAAGTTGACTTTAATAGTCCATTTTAGATCTTGCCTTGGAACGTAGGCCTTATCGCGGCAAGGCGCCACCATGGCGTGATTGCGCCAATGTGCGGGGCGGTTCCGCAGGCGTAGGCTTGTCGGCAGCCTCGTCCGGGGTCGCCTGGCTTTGCGAAAGGTCGGATTGCGGTGCTTCCGGCTGTTCCACAGGCTGGGCGGGTTCGGCCGGCTCGGAAGTCTCCGTCGGTCGATCCGGCGAGGCGGCCACGTCATGGTCGGACGAGGCAATCCTTTCCTCAGGCGGTTCAGCTAGCGTATCCTGCGGATCGGAACGGCCCACTTTCGAGAGAAAATTGGCCACCGATTTGCCCGCCTCCAGCGGACCGAAGCCGGCCATCGAGCCCGGCTTGTTGAAATCCCAGGCATATTCGGCGGGACCGACATAGTCGCGGATCACCGGGTCGAGCGACCACATCTTCCTGAGCGCGGTATTTCTCAGCGCCGCCGGCACGCCCTTGCGCAGGAAAGCCGTAAGATCGCTTTCGGCGGTGATATCCTCGAGGCGGGGGAGGGGCTCTGCCGTCTCGGCCGCATCCAATTCAGCTGCCGGTTCGGGCGATTCGCCACGCTCCTCTTTCTCTGCACCCGTATGCTTTTCCTCTTCCGGGGGCGAAGCCTCGGCCTTCCGCGCCGCCTGCTTTCGGCGCGACCAGCGGGCAAAAGGATTGTCGTCGCGGGTACTCATTTGCCCGGCACCCTCCTTGCCATCGCCTCGGTATCTGCTCTGTCGCGCTTGCGCTTGATGAAGGGGCGCTCGACGTGATGCGCCTTTACGAAGGCGGCCAGTCGGTTCTGGATCTCGGGCGGCATCGGCACGGCCTCGATGATATCTGTGCCGGGCTCCGTCAGCGCCTCGGCTTCGGCTGGATCGGCGGTCACGAGGTGAAGCGTGATGCCGGGCGGTGTGCGGGAAGCCCTCAGAGAGACCCAGAGGCTGGGCTGCCCCGATCGAAGATTGTCGCGATACATGCCCGTCTCGGACGCAAAAAATTCCAGCTGGAAGGCGCCGGCATAATAGCGCGTGGCGTCCGGCATCTCGTCCAGAACCGTCCAGGGCGCGGCGGCCGGCGCGCCAACCAGCGCGGCAACAGGCACCCAGGCATGATCGGCCCATTGGCTCTTAAGAGCCCGCCGCTCGACAATCACCCCGACTTCCGTCGCCTCTCTTATCATAAGACTTGCTTCCTCAGTTCACCGGAGCCGAAACACGGTACGGCAGACCAGCAATAAGGTTCTGCGGTTTCATGCGGATCGTCCGGTCGGGCGTCATCGCCAGGATAAGCCAGACGGGACGGGTGCCTATATCGGTTGGCGCCTCGCGGTTATCGGAGAAGCCAAGCCGGAACAGCGCGACGATGTGTTCCGCCGCTTCCGGCTCCATCTCATGACCATTCCAGAGTGCGTTTCCGATCCGCGTTGCTTCGGCATCGAGGCCGACGAACCACGTCCAGTTTTCATCCTCGATGCGCTCCACCGGCTCGATCTCCACCTCGACGGCGAGGAGATGACGTATCCAGGCGGCCATCGCGGCTGCCAGGCCACGCCGCGCCAGGCTGCTGCTGCCGCCGAGATTAAGCACCATGTCGAAAGCGTCGCTGCGCGCAAAGTAGCCTGCGGCATTCGCCTCGTCCAGGATGTCGAGCTCGGTGGCCGGGGGACCGCCGAGCATGTCGAGCAGCGGAGAGGCATGGCGGTTCTGTTCGTGCAATTCAATCGCTTCGACGTCGGCGAGGAGCACCGTTCCGTCATGAAACGTCACGCGCTGGGGGCGGAAGAACAGCTCGGCGGCGCGCAGGACATGAGCGTTCTGTTCGCCGTCCAGGGCGTTACGCAGCACGACCTGGGCAAGCTGGTTCATGAAGAGCGGCGGCGTTTTTGCTGCCGCGCCGCGGGCCAGCTTGAGATAGGCCGCCTCAAGCGTGGGTGCGGATATGAGCAGGTCGCGGAAGTCGATCATGAACGTCCAGTTCTCGCGCGCATCCGCGTCCTCCATCGCGGCGATCTCCTCGCTGGCCACGGGTCGGCGCGGATGGTGCATCAAAAGCTCGTGATGCAGCCGCCGCTCCGTCTCGCAGGCGTCTTCGGGCGGCAGAAGCTCCGGGCGTGCGAGATATGCCTTCAGAAAGGCATCTGTCACGAGCAGCCGCCCCGCCTCGTCCCGATCGAGGAGGTGATGGCCGGAGGCAACCCAGAAATCCTTCATTTCCGCTCCCTCGCTATCGCGTGGAGGTCAACCTCGTCGTTCGGCATTTCCTCTTCCTCGACTTCGATGAAGCGGAAGGCGTCGAGGGGATCGAGCCTGTTGGCGTCCCGGTGCAGGGTTCGGAACGTTTCCCGGATGCTGTCACCCTCGCTTGTGCGGTGGATGCCAAGCAGCGTGTTCGGCGGGTGATCGCAAAGCGACTGTGCGAAGGCGATTTCCTCTTTCGCGGCCGCACGTGCGCGTTCCATATCGGGTGCGCCGCAATGGGTGACGAGCTGTTCGGACAACCGCTCTATGGCTTTGGCTTCCTCCTGCACACTGGCTTCCGTCACGATAGCGAGTGTGGACCAGCCGAAGCTGTCTATGCCGAGAAAGCCGGCACGGAACGCCTGCCGCTCCTTGCCGACAAGGCTTGCCGTATCGACGCCGAAGAACAGGAAGGTGCCCGTCACCGCCCATTCTCCTGGGTCCGCGGCTCGGTGGTAGACGAAGGTGTCAGATCGATCGAGCCGGATGGTCCGGGGCAATTTTATAGCCATGGTACCCCCGTTGCCGGATCGAGCCAGGAGGGTTTTGACAGCGCCGCTCTGAGGTTCCGCCGTTCGACGGGCTGCAGGTCGGCCGCCCGGAAGAGCAGAAGATCTCCGTTGTCGGCGATGCGAATGCGTTGGCCCTTCTTCCGGGGCAGGCGTTCGAGCCAATGTCTGGCGAGCGGCGTGAAACCGGCTTCGTTCCACTCATGAAACCAGTGCATCAGATGGCGCGCGAAGCTCGCGACGATCTCGCCCGCGTCGACCGTCTCGAACCCCACCTCCTCCAAAGCCCCGTTGAACGGCCGCGCGCCGGGCTCGGCGGTACGGAGTGCGACGGCACGTATCATGCCGGAGAAGACGAGCCAGGGCGGGACCGCGTGCTCGGGCACCCCGTCCGGCCAGCCGAGGCGGCATCCTCCGACAAGCACGCCGTCAATGCGGATCGCATCCGGCCAGTCGAAGGTGACTGGTCTTTCCGGTGGCGCGTGGACGGAAAGCGCATCGGCGAGCGCGTTTGCACCGGCGTAAATGGCGCGGCGTGCTTCCGCCAACGGTTCCTCGGGCTCGAGGATCACGGCGAACTCGACCAGATCATAGCGGCGGACCCACACGAGCGTGCCGGCCCCATGATCATCGGTGATGGAACAGGCATGCGCGAAAGCGTCGCCGGCCTCACGCAACGGGATAAGGTTGTAGGGCGGGGGCAGATCTAGGGCCCGGTCGGTGACGGATGTGCTCAAGGGCATTTCGAGCCGTATATTGATGACCGCAGTCATTCATTATAATACTTCTAAAGTGGCGACGCTACCGATCGGCAGCAATGCGCCACGGGAGTTGAGATGGCCTTAGAAAAACGGCGGAACGTTCTGGTCTGCTCCTGCGAAAGGAGCATGCCAGATTATGGCGACAGCGTTGCTCGCGGATGCCAGCGCGCTGAGGTCGAAACGGGAAATCAATTCTGCGGTGCAGAACTCGACAGGGTGCGAGCCATCCTGAGCGGCACCGAGGCAGTGACGATCGGCTGCACCCAGCAGGCGCCGCTCTTCAGCGAGGTCGCCGAGGAACTCGGCTTCGGCGGCGAGCTGGCTTTCGCCAACATCCGCGAGACGGCGGGTTGGTCGGAGGCGGGCGCGGCTGCTGGCCCTAAAGCCGCCGCACTCATGGCCATGGCCGCGGAATCCGCCGACGCGCCGGAGCTCGTGACCCTTTCCAGCCGGGGCGTGATCCTGATCTACGGCCGTGATGAGACGGCGATCGAGGCGGGGCAGCAACTCGCCGACAAACTCGATGTGACCGTCCTCCTCTCCCGGCCAGATGAAGTCATGCCGCACCGGGTCTGGGATTTTCCCGTGATGAAGGGGACGATCCGCAATGCGAGCGGCCATCTTGGGGCGTTCGAACTGGCCGTTGATGATTTTGCCGCGCCGGCGCCCTCTTCGCGCGATCGGCTGCGGTTCGGCGCTTCGCGGGACGGCGCGGTCTCGCATGCGGACATCGTGCTCGACCTTACCGGCGGCACTCCCCTTTTTCCAGCGCATGAACTGCGCGATGGCTATATCCGGGTCGATCCCGGCGACCGGGGATCCATTGCCGAGGCAATCTGGAAGGCAGCCGATCTGGTCGGCGAGTTCGACAAGCCGCGCTTCATCGATTTCTCCGATTCCCTGTGCGCCCATTCGCGCTCGCGGATCACAGGCTGCACCCGTTGCCTCGACCTGTGTCCGACGGGTGCCATCGCGCCGGCCGGCGACCATGTCGCCATCAATGCGGAAGTCTGTGCCGGATGCGGCAGTTGCGCGGCCGTCTGTCCAACGGGCGCCGCTGCTTACGCGCTTCCAGCCGCCGATGCGCTGCTGCGGCGGGTGCGAACTCTGCTGCTTACCTATCGGCAGGCGGAAGGCCAGGATCCGGTCGTGCTCTTTCACGATGCCGGCCACGGCGAGCCGCTGATCGATGCGCTCGCCCGTTTCGGGGCCGGACTTCCGGCCCACGTGCTGCCAGTGGCGGTGAACGAGATCACGCAGTTGGGCGTTGAGGCTTGGACCGCACCCTTCGCCTGGGGGGCGACCGCGGTCAGGGCGCTAGGCCCCGCCAGACCCAAGCACGATACGGCGGGCATCGCGGCAAACATCACCATTGCGAACCTCCTGACCCAGTCCCTCGGCTATAGCGCGCAAGCCTGTGACTTGATCGAAGCCGACGATCCCGACATGCTCAGATCCGCGCTCGATCAGGTGGTTCCTGGCGTCGCACCGGCGCAACCGTCGACATTCCTGCCGCTCGGCAAGAAGCGGCACGTGCTGGAAAATACGATGGTCGAGCTGCATCGCGCAGCACCAACGCCGGTCGACCGCGTGGAACTCCCTGCTGGCGCTCCCTTTGGCAGCCTCGACATCGATGTCGACGGCTGCACACTGTGCCTTTCCTGCGTGTCGGCCTGTCCGACGGGTGCGCTGTCCGACAGCGAGGATAAGCCGGCTCTATATTTCGCTGAAAGCGCCTGCGTGCAGTGCGGCCTGTGCGCCGCGACCTGCCCTGAGCACGTGATCACGCTGGCGCCGCAGCTCGATTTCCAGGCATGGCGCGCGCCGCGCCGGATGGTGAAGGAGGAGGAGCCTTACCACTGCATCAGCTGCGGCAAGCCCTTCGGCACCAAGAGCACGGTTGAACGCATCGTTGCCAGGCTGGAGGGCAAGCACTGGATGTTCACGGGCGAGAACGCGCGGCGGATCGATGTGGTGCGGATGTGTGACAACTGCCGGGTCGATGCGGTGACGAACGAAGGGTTTGATCCCTATGCCAGTCCCGGTCGGCCGGCGCCGCGCACGACAGAAGACTATCTTCGAGAGCGGGGGACTCCCAGCGACAAGCCGGGCTGAGCCGTCACTCGGTCCTGGTCTCCCTTTGCAGGAAGCGGATGAGGGCGGCGCGGGTTTCGTCGTCGCTGATCGTCTGTTCCGGCATCTTGGTACCGGGCGTGTAGGTGTTCGGCCCCACCTCGAAAAGCTTCGATACCGTTTGCGGCGTCCACACGATGTCCATATCGCGAAGCGCCGGCGAATAGCGATAGCCGGGAACGGAAGCAATCTTTCGGCCGAAGATGCCGTGCAGCGTCGGGCCGGCGCGGTTGTCGTCCTCCGGGTCGAGTGTGTGGCAGGCGATGCAGGCGCGAAAAGCCTCCGCGCCCCGATCGCCCGCGAACTCGGCCAGCGGGTCGGTCTCATCGGTCATGGTGGCGCCGAGGTGCTCGCCAGTTTCCACATCCCATTCACGAACCACGCGGTCCGAGCCACCGGTCAGAAGCGTCTTCCCATCCGGCGTGAAGGCGAGCGACCAGACCGGCATGCCGGGACCGCGAAGATCACGCACGGGCGCGAGGTCTGTCGCGTCGAGCAGGATGATGGCGCCTCTTATGCCAGCGGCCGCGAGATACCTTCCATCCGGCGAGGCTGCCAGTGTGACGACTGGGCTCTGGGTAGCCTGCACTTCGGATCCGGTCGTGCCGTCACGGTCGAGAACCCGCACCATGCCATCGGCGCCGCCTACGGCGAGACGGTTGCCGCGCAACGCCACCAGCGTATTGAGCGGGGTGGGCAGGACAACGCGGACCGCCGCCGCGCCCATATCGCGCGGCCAGAAGATCAAGTTCGCGTCGTATCCGGCGCTAGCGGGCGTGCCATCGGCGAGGAAGGTGACGGCATTGACATTGCCGTCATGACCTTCGAGCACGCGTGCGTCTCCCCCAGCAACAGGCCACAGCCGGACGGTTGTGTCCCAGGAGGCGGAGGCCAGCGTTGCTCCGTCCGGCGATACGGCGAGCGCCGTGACAGGCCCGCTATGCCCTTCGAGCACCCGAACCGGTGCCTGCCGACCCGATTCCCAGATCGCAATGCGGGAATCCGCGCCGGCGGTGACGAAGCGGCCGTCGGGGAGCACCGCGACGGCATTCACTTCGTCGCCGTGGAAGAGCAGCACCTCGCGGGCTTCACCCGTCTCCAGCGACCAGACGATTGCCCTGGTGTCGAAGCTGCCGGTGATCGCCGTTCCTTCCGGCGCCACGGCGATTGCCCGCACTGGGCCGCCATGGCCCCGCAGTTCCGTGCCGCCTGCCGTCGTGGTGAACAGGAGGAAAGCAGCCGCCAGGAAGCGTGGTGCGCGTGTCATATGCATTGCGTACCCAATCATTCCGTGTTCCGCTAGCCGGGCGGCTTCCGCTCGCTGGATGGAGCGGGCCGCAAAGCTGTCCTGAACCTCAACCTGACGGTCCAACCGTCCTAGATTTTCGAGGCAAACATATGACCCGGAATATGGAAGTCGATCCCTTCAACGTATCCATGCGCAAGTTCCTGAAGCAAGTTGGCGTGACCTCCCAGCATGCGATCGAAAAGGCCGTGGAGGAAGCAGGTTTGAAGGGAAAAGGCCGTCTGACCGTAAAGGCCGTGATCACTTCGGAGGATGCAAAGCTGCACCACGTCGTGGAGGGCGAAATCGATCTAGGGTGAGCGCCTGACAACGCCATGGCTAGGTGTAAAAGCGGATCTTTCCCGCCGGGGTAGCGTCATATCCCGTAAGCTCGGCGGCGCGCCCGTTGACACCTCCTTGCGCTAGGAACGTGATCAAGGCTTGCAGCGACGGCTGAAAGTAGGTCCGCTGGCGCATCAGAAGATCGAAATTCTCCCAGATCAACGGCACGAATTCGAGGCCAGCGGCACGCGCGGCCGCGCGCGCCGCTATCCCGCAATCGGCCCGGCCGGTGCCGATTGCGACGGCGAGATCGGGGCCGGTCAGGCATGGCGGGTCAAGCCGGTTCAGATCGCGCACAGTGGCGCCAGTGCGTGCCAGGAGGACGTCAAGCAACATATACGCACCGGCCCCCGGCTGCCGCACCGCCATCCTCGCCTCGCTGGTCAGGACATCGGCCAGGGTGCGGAGTTGCCGCGGATTGCCGGGCGCGACCAGAAGTCCTTGCTCGCGCCGCGCGAACCCCACCAGCACCGCATCGTGCAGCCGCGGCATGGCGCGTACGGCCGCGATATTCGCGTCCTCGCCCAGCGCCTCGCCATGATAATGGATCGCTGCGGCGGCGACCTCTCCGCGCATCAGCCGCCCAACCCCGCTTTCGGTGCCCTCCGCCAGCGAGGCGAGACCGGAGCCTGACTGGCGCAACACCCATTCGAGCAGATCATCCTGACTTCCCCCGACGATGGGCGGCGGCTCCGCCGGTACCATGCCCTCAGGCCGCGCCAGCCCGGAAAGCACCCAGCGGTCAAGCTCATGGCGCGGGAACAGCCATTTGCCCGTTACCTTGCTGCACGGGATCGCATTGTCGGCGACCAGTTCGTAGAGCTTGCGTTCGCCAAGGCGCAGATAGTCGGCAGCTTCGCTCGTGGTGAGAAAATCCATATGCATTTTTATGCATATTTCAGCTCAGATTCAATAATTTGACACTGCCGGAAAAACTGCAGCAAAAAAGAAACCGGGAGGCTAGGCATGCCGGAGAGCATGAGTGCGTGGCAGCTTATTGCGAGTGGTGACGCGACGTTGTTCGCGATCGTGCGCCTCTCGCTGGTGGTCAGCCTTTCGGCCGTTGCGATTGCCGGCTTCATCGGCCTGCCGCTCGGCGCTATCCTGGCGTTGACCCGCTTTCCAGGCCGCAGTGTGCTGATCGTTGTAATCAACGGATTCATGGGACTGCCGCCAGTCGTCGTTGGCCTCACCGTCTATCTGCTTCTGTCGCGGTCCGGTCCCCTCGGCGCCTTGGGCCTCCTGTTCACGCCGACCGCCATGATTATCGCACAGTCGCTGCTCGTGCTGCCCATCATCGCCGCGTTGACACGGCAGACCATCGAGGATCTGTGGAGTGAATATGGCGACGAGCTCACCGCCATGGGGGTGGGTCCGTCGGGCCGGGTGGTGACGCTTCTGTGGGACGGCCGCTTCAGCCTGATCACGGCGATGCTTGCGGGCTTCGGGCGGGCGGCAGCGGAGGTTGGCACGGTGATGATCGTCGGCGGCAACATAGAAGGCTTCACGCGAACCATGACCACGGCAATCGCTCTCGAAACGTCGAAGGGGAACCTTCCGCTCGCCATGGGCCTCGGGCTCATCCTCATCAGCCTGATCCTGGTCATCAACGCCGCCGCCTGGGGCGTGCGCGTGTGGTCCGAGCAACGAACGGGTTGATGATGCGTGCTTCGCTGAGCGACCTTCCCCTTGTCCTCGACTGCGTCTCGTTCCGTGCCGGCGGGACGACGATGCTCGACCGCCTGAGCCTGACGATCGGACCCGGCGCGCCGACACTCGTCGTCGGGCCGAACGGCTCCGGCAAGACGTCGCTCCTACGGCTTTGCATGGGGCTCGACGCGCCTTCCGAAGGAGCGGTTAGTTGGGGAGGGCGCACAAACACCCCCCAGACCCGCCGCGCGATCCTGTTTCAGGAACCGGTGATGCTTCGCCGCTCGGTCGCCGCGAACATCGCCTATGGCCTTGCACAAGCTGGCTATCCACGCGCTCGCCGCGCCGGACGCACGGAGGAATTGCTCGACCGGGTCGGCCTCCTGGAACTCGCGGCGCGCCCCGCGCGGCGACTATCCGGCGGCGAGCAGCAGCGCGTCGCGCTCGCCCGGGCGCTGGCGCGTGAGCCAGAGATCCTGTTGCTTGACGAGCCCACCGCTAGCCTTGATCCGGCGGCGACCCGCCATTTCGAAACGATTGCCCTCATGGCCGCCCATTCGGGCACCAAGATCGTCATGGCTTCGCATGATCTGGGCCAGGTTCGCCGCCTTGCCGGCGATGTCGTTTTCATGGTCCGGGGCCGCATTCTTGAACAGGCGAGCGCCGCTGATTTCTTCGACCATCCATCGACACCCGAGGCCGCCGCCTTCATCCGCGGCGATCTGGTTCTTTGATCAACCGGGAGGATTTATGCCGAACCGTCTGTTGTTTTCAGCAATTGCCGCAGTAGCGGTTCTGGTTTCGGCTGGCGTTGCAGCTTTTGCGCAGGATAGATCGATTGTCGTTGCTTCGACGACATCTACACAGGATTCCGGTCTGTTCGAACACATCCTTCCATTATTCGAGGGGGAGTCCGGCATCGACGTGAAGGTGGTCGCGCAGGGCACCGGCCAAGCGCTCGAAACCGGGCGGCGCGGCGATGCCGATGTCATCTTCGTGCATGCCAAGGCGCAGGAAGAAGAATTCGTCAGTGACGGCTTCGGATTGAAGCGCTTCGACGTGATGTACAACGATTTCGTCCTGGTCGGCCCAAAAAGCGATCCGGCCGGCATTGGGGGATCATCGGACATTGCCGCTGCCCTCGACGCCATTTGCTCCACTCAGGCGCCGTTCGTTTCGCGGGGCGACAAGTCCGGAACGCATTCGGCCGAACTCAAGCTCTGGCAGGACGCCGGCATCGATATATCGGCGCGGAAGGGCGACTGGTATCGCGAGATCGGGCAAGGAATGGGCGCCGCGCTCAACACCGCCGGAGCCATGAATGCATATGTCCTGTCGGATCGTGCCACCTGGCTGTCGTTCAAGAACCGTGGCGATCTGGAAATTCTGGTCGAGGGCGACAGGCGGCTGTTCAACCAGTACGGCATCATGCTCGTCAATCCGCAGAAGCATCCGAGCGTGAAGGCCGAACTCGGCCAGCGATTCATCGATTGGCTGATCTCGCCGGAGGGGCAGGAGGCCATCGGCGAGTATGAGATCGGCGGGAAGCAGCTTTTCTTTCCGAACGCCGAGCAGGGGCGGACCTGAGCAAGCGCGACGGCTGTTGCAAACGGAAGCGCATCTGGCCCATCATGCGGGCATGAACCGAATACAGCCTGCGAAAGGCGTGCTGACCAGCCTCGAAACGGCACTCACCGCAATGCTGGACGAGTTGGCGCCGGTCGCTCCGACTTTTTTGCCGCTCAATGAAGCGCTTGGCCGCATCGCAGCGGAGATGGAGTCGCTGCGTGATCCGCTGCCGCCGTGCAGCACCGCCGTAATGGACGGTTGGGCCTTACGCGCGCTGGACCTGACCGGAGCGTCCGCCTATTCGCCGGTTCCGCTTGCGGCCTCGCCTGCCTGGGTCGAAGCGGGCGATGCGATGCCGGAAGGATGCGACTGCGTGCTCGAGGCCGATCTTGTCGATTGCAGCGGCCCGATATCGCAAGCCTTCGCCGAGGCCATTCCGGGAACGGGCGTTCGCCGCGCCGGTGAAGACATGGCCGCGGGAGGCCCTGTGTCCCTGCCGGGACGGCCGCTTTCAGCGCTGGATCTCCTGGTCTTGCGCAGCGCGGGGCTCGACAAAGTCGCGGTGCGGATTCCGCGCCTGCGCGTGGTGGATATCGCCGCAAATAGCGACGGCTTGACGGCACCGTTCGTCCATGAATACGCAACAGCGGCGGGTGCGAAAGTCACCGACATAGAGACTGTCGGCCGGGACGCCAACTCCATTGCCTCAACACTGGATAAGGGAGAGTGCGATCTCATCCTTCTGAGTGGCGGCACGGGCCGGGGGCGCACTGATGCCACTGCTGAAGCGCTTGCCGCGCGCGGGGCGCTTATCGCGCATGACATCGCGCTCCAGCCTGGTCAATCGGCGGCGGTCGGCCGGATCGGTCAACTACCGATAATCGCACTGCCCGGCGCCCCCGATCAGGCTTTCGCAGCCTTCCTCGCCCTCGTTCAGCCGGTGCTGGACCGCCTTTCCGGCCGGTCGGAGCGGCGCGGCATGGTCCTGCCGCTGGCGCGCAAGATCTCCTCGGGAGTGGGCATTGCCGAACTGGTTCTGCTAAAGCGGGAACAGGCCGCCTGGATGCCGCTTGCCGCCAGCCGGCTTTCGCTGGATCATATGCGTAGCGCCGACGCGTGGCTCATCGTTCCCGGCGACAGCGAAGGACATGCAGCGGGAACGCCGATAGAAGCGTTTCTGCTTCGCGATTTCACATGAGCCTGCCGCAATGACCGACATGCACAAGCCTTCCAACTCCGCCGACCGCCAGGGTATCGGCCAGGACCAGTTCCTCACAATCCTGTCACGGGAGGAGGCGCTGGCGCGCTTCGAGGCGGCACTGTTTCCGCGCGCGATTGCGGCGGAGGAGCGGCAGTTGGCCGATGCGCTGGGTCTGGCGCTGGCGGAAAGCGTCGTTGCGCCTATCGATGTGCCGTCCTTCGACCGCGCGAACGTCGATGGCTTCGCGGTGCGCTCCGCGGATATCGCCGCGGCTTCGGAGGGGCAGCCGGTCCGCCTCACGCTCAATGGCGAAACCATCGCCTGCGGCGTAACCCCGGAACTGACGGTCCTGCCCGGAACGGCGACCCCGATCTCGACTGGCGGTCCGCTGCCGCGTGGCGCCGACGCAATCGTGATGGTTGAGAACACTCACCCCTCGGAAGGCGATGCTATCGAAGTTGGCCGCAGCGCCTCGCCCGGCCAGTTCGTCTCGCATGCCGGCTCTGACATTGCCATGGGCGAGATCGTGCTACGGGTGGGGATGGTGATCGGCTCTCGCGAGATCGGCATGCTCGCGGCCTGCGGTATCGCCTCTATCCCGGTGGCGCGCAAACCGCACGTTGCCGTCCTGTCGACTGGTGATGAGCTTGTCCAGCCGGGGGAGGCGCTGCCTTCCGCCGGCATCTACGACACCAACGGTGCAATCGTCACCGCGGCGGTATCAGAGAACGGCGGTGAGGCTGAGTTCCTCGGGAGCTTTCCTGACGACGAAGCAAGGCTCGAAGCGGCTATGCGGCAGGCCCTGGCTACGCACGACATGCTGATCCTGTCAGGCGGCACGTCGAAGGGCGCGGGCGATGTCAGCCACCGCATCGTCGCCCGGTTGGGTCAACCGGGCATCATCGCCCACGGAATCGCACTGAAGCCGGGTAAGCCGTTGTGCCTTGCGGTCTGCGATGGAAAGCCAATTGTTATCCTTCCAGGATTCCCGACCTCCGCGATGTTCACCTTTCACGACATGATCGTACCGGTTCTGCGTCGGATGGCTGGTCTTCCACCGCGAACCGACGCCCAGGTGACAGCGCGGGTTCCGCTGCGCATCGCCTCCGAGATCGGCCGCACCGAGTTTGTCATGGTTTCGCTGGTCAAGGGGCAGGAGGGTCTCGTTGCCTATCCGACCGGCAAGGGTTCGGGCGCGATAACCTCCTTCGCCCAGGCTGACGGCTTCATTCGAATAGAGGCTTTGGCCGATCACATGCCGGCTGGCAGCGAGACCCAGGTGACGCTTTTCACGCCGCAGGTGCGGGTGCCGGATCTCTCCATCATCGGCAGCCACTGCACCGGTCTCGACCGTGTCGTGGCGCCGCTCGTGCGAGACGGATTTTCCGTACGCGTGCTTGCCGTTGGCAGCCTCGGCGGGCTTGCGGCGGCACGTAGGGGCGAATGCGATCTCGCGCCGATCCATCTCCTGGACGAGAAGACCGGGCGCTACAACGAACCCTTCCTGGAGGCGGGCTTAGAACTCGTGCCCGGCTGGCGGCGGATGCAGGGCATTGTCTTTCGCCCCGGCGATCTGCGCTTCGAAGGGCTGGATGCGCATGATGCCGTGCGCGCGGCGCTTGCGGATCCAGACTGCCTGATGGTCAATCGCAATCAGGGCGCGGGCACCCGCATCCTGATCGATACGCTACTGGGCTCGGCCCGGCCGGACGGCTACTGGAACCAGCCGCGCTCGCACAACGCCGTTGCGGCGGCGGTGGCGCAGAAGCGCGCGGATTGGGGAGTCACCATCGCGCCCGTTGCCGAGGCCTCGGGGCTCGGGTTCATCCCGCTGGCCGAAGAGCATTATGATTTCGCGCTGGTTACGGCGCGGAAGGATCGCCCGGCCGTCAAAACCTTTCTCGCCGCCCTGCAGTCTGAGGAAAGCAGAATCTCGCTGGAGCAGGCGGGATTTCGCCGGGCTTGACTGTCACTCGCCGAGAACGCGTGCAAGGCGTTCGGCCTCGGCAAGGTCGTCCAACGTGTTGGCATTGAAGAAGGGGTCGACCGGATCGGCCGGCCAGGAGACGGTTGCGAGCCGGTAGTTGGCGGTCCAGCGGTCGATCTTGCGCATTCCTTCCTTAAGCGCCTGGCGCAAATCTTCCCGCAAGCCCACATGCCAAAGGCCAATCACCGGATGTGAACGGCCGTTGGATGCCGCAACGCAAAGCTGCGCATCTTCTGCAAACCGCGCCTGGTGGAAGCGTTCTACGAGGTCGTTTGGCAGAAACGGGCAATCACCGGCAACGCTGACGACCCACTCCACTCCCGCACGGTTCTCGGCCACCCAGTCGAGCGCGGCCAGCACGCCGGCAAGCGGGCCGGGATAATCCTCCACCGTATCCGCGATCACCGGCAGGCCGAAGCGTGCAAAGCGGGCCGGATCGCCGTTGGCGTTCAGCAGAAGCCCCTCGCACTGCGGCGTAAGGCGAGTGATGACGTGATCGAGGATGGGGCTCCCGCCGATCGTGCGCATCGGCTTGTCGCCGCCGCCCATGCGCCGGGCCAGCCCGCCGGCGAGAATGACACCGGTCGTTGCCGGGCGCTCATCCGTCATTGCCGCCGCCCTTGCGTTGGCTGCGCGCCGGTTCCTCTTCGACGACGGCGAGATCCTGGTCGAAGACGATCCGCTCGTCGCCCGACAGCACGGCGAACCTCTTGCCACGCGCGCGGCCGACAAGCGTCAGACCTGCCTGTCTCGCCAGATCCACGCCCCAAGCGGTGAAGCCGGAGCGCGAGACGAGGATCGGGATACCCATGCGGACCGTCTTGATCGTCATTTCGGAGGTTAGCCGGCCGGTGGTGTAGAGAATCTTGTCGCCTGCCTCGACATCGTTTTGGTACATCCAACCGGCGATCTTATCGACGGCGTTGTGACGCCCGACATCCTCCATGTAGCAGATCGGCGTCCCTTCCTTGCATAGCACGCAGCCATGGATGGCCCCCGCCGCCAGATAGAGCGAGGGCGTGGTATTGATGGTACGGGTCAGCTGGTAAAGCCAGGAGGTGCGCAATTCCGCCGCGGGCAGGGTGATCGTCTCGAGCGCCTCCATGAGATCGCCGAAGGCGGTGCCTTGCGCGCAGCCGGAGGTCAGCGTCTTCTTCTTCAACTTTTGCTCAAAGTTCGTTCCACTTTCGGTGCGCACGACGACGACCTGAAGGTCATCGTCATAGTCGATCCCCGTCACGACATCGGTAGGCTTGAGCATGTTCTGGTTGAGCAGATAGCCGACCGCCAGATATTCGGGATAGTCGTTGATCGTCATCATGGTGACGATTTCCTGTGCGTTCAGATAGAGCGTCAACGCACGCTCGACCGGAACGCTCACCTCAACGCAGCTTCCGGTGTGGTCGATGCCGCTGACGCGTTCCGTCAGCCGCGGGTTCTCCGGATCAGGCATGATCACGCTGACGCGGCTCTTGATGTCATGCATTATGCTCTCGCAAGATGTTGTTCGTCGCCACAGCGACTGGGACTTGATCCCAAATTTGCACGAAAACGCTCGCGCGTCTGCATTTCGTACTATAGTAGCGCGCGAGCATGCCTAGCGTCGATCGGGTGAAACGGTAGATCAGGATGGCGCAACTTTCTGACGACTGTTTTGCATTCGGCGGTCCGTTGAGGTCCATCGACGATACTGTCGCCCTTATTACCTCGCGCCTGACCGCCGTGGACGGGACCGAGACCGTCCCGCTTCGCTCCGCTGATGGGCGCGTCCTGGCCGGAGATATCCTGGCTCCGCTCCCGTTACCCCCCTTCACCAATTCCGCGGTGGACGGTTACGCTGTATGCGGTGCCGATCTGCCGGAGGCTGACGAACGGGCTTATCCTGTCGTGGGCAGGGTAGAGGCCGGTATGTCGTCGGGCCTGCCGATCTCTCAGGGCCGGGCCGTGCGCATCTTTACCGGTGCACCGATGGCCAAGGGGACCGATACCGTCTTCATGCAGGAAGATGTCCGCGTGGACGATACTGGCGGAGTGATCCTTCCGCCCGGCCTCAGGCGCGGGGCGAATGTGCGCCCGGCGGGCGAAGATGTTGCTGCCGGAAAGACTGTTCTGAGGGCTGGCCATCGCATGCGCCCGCAGGATATAGCGCTAGTCGCGGCGTTAGGCTTGACTGAGGTCAATGTCCGCCGGCGAATACGTGTTGCGGTCTTTTCGACAGGAAACGAGCTTGTTGCGCCGGGCCAGCCGCGCAGCCCGACGCAGCTTTTCGATTCCAATCGGTTCATGCTGATTGCTATGCTTGAGCGTCTGGGCTGCCGGATCACCGATCTCGGGATCCTCCAGGATAATCCCGATACGATTTCCGACAGCTTGCATACCGCCGCTGTGTCGCATGACCTAATCCTGACTTCCGGCGGGGTCTCCACAGGGGAGGCCGATTACGTCAAGAAAAGCGTGGAGAACGTCGGCTCGCTGGTCTTCTGGCGCGTGGCCATCAAGCCTGGTCGCCCCGTGGCGATGGGGGTGATCCGGGGCACGGCATTCATAGGACTGCCGGGAAATCCGGTGGCGAGCTTCGTCACCTTCGCCCACATAGCCCGTCCCGCCATTCTTGCGCTTGCCGGAGCACACGTGCCACCGCAGCTTTCAACACCCATGCGCGCGGCCTTCTCCTACCGGAAGAAAAAAGGTCGACGCGAATATGTCCGGGCCAGCCTTCGGAGAGCCGAGGATGGATCATACGAGGCAGTGAAATTTCCACGCGAGGGTGCGGGTCTTCTATCATCGCTGGTGGAAACGGATGGGCTTATCGAACTTGATGAGGAAAGCACTGGGATCGAGCCGGGCCATACTGCCAACTTCCTCGCCTATTCGAGCCTTATCTAGTCGATAACTCGGCTTGGTGGCGTCGATTGACGAAGCGCACGCCCGTCGTCATCCTGACACGCATGACCACGATCCAACTGGACTTGACGGGATTGAAGTGCCCCTTACCTGCGTTAAAAACGCGCAGGGCGTTGGGCAGGATCGAGCCGGGAGATCGGCTCGAGGTCCATTGTACCGATCCGCTCGCCGCCATCGATATCCCTAATCTCATTAGCGAAACGGGGGATCGCATTGAGAACATCGCGCGCGACGGAGACAGGATAACCTTCCTGATCGAGAGGCGAGCAAACCGATAGGACTGTTCCGAAACGACTTTTAGTTCTGCTAGTTACTTGGGCAGTATGCGGCTCGTACGCGCGAGGAAAAACCGAACCGGTTCGCAGTTGGTGACGGAGGAAAGTCTTTTGCACGATAGTGGAAGTTCCGATGGGCCTACAGATTTGACGGGGAGCAACTCGTCCCACAACGGACGGGCAATGGCCTTTCGCGAGCGGCGCGGCCGCGATCGTGGGCACAAGGGACGTGCGCTCGATGATGCGGCGTTGCACGACGTCCAGGCACTTCTTGCAAGCCGCCCCCGCCGCCGCGACCTGCTGATCGAATTCCTGCATCTGATCCAGGATCAATACGGATGCCTGTCCGCCCCTCATCTGCGTGCGCTGGCTGAGGAAATGCGTCTGTCGCAGGCCGAAGTGTACGAGGTCGCGTCCTTCTACGATCACTTCGACATCGTAAAGGAAGGGGAGGCACAGCCTGCGCCTCTCACAATCCGCGTCTGCGATTCCATAAGTTGCATGCTGGCGGGGGCCGAGGACCTGCTGGATGAGCTTTCCGCCGCCATCGATCCGCAGGCCATCCGTGTGGTGCGTGCGCCATGCATGGGCCGCTGCGCCGGCGCACCGGCGGCACGCATCGGCGATCGTGAAGTCGACCATGCCGACAGCCGAGCCCTCATCGATCTGGCACGTTCGGGCGACGTCGGGGTCGCGGTTCCCGATTATACCGGCCTCCAGGCCTACATCGCTTCCGGCGGCTATCAGCTTTTGGAGAGGGTGAGGGCAGGCGAGACCTCCACTGACATGATCATCGAGACGATGCAGAATGCCGGCCTTCGCGGACTGGGCGGCGCGGGTTTCCCGGCCGGCAGGAAATGGAGCATCGTGCGCTCCTATCCCGGCCCACGGCTGATGTCGATCAACGGCGACGAGGGCGAGCCAGGTACCTTCAAGGATCGCATCTACCTGGAAAAAGACCCGCACCGCACTTTCGAGGGCGCCTTGATCGCCGCCCATGCGGTCGAGGCCGAGCGCATCTATTTCTATATGCGCGACGAATATCCCGCAGTCCTTCACATTCTGCGCTCCGAGATCGCCGCCTTGGAGAAAGCCGGCATCGTAACACCAGGTTTCATCGAGCTGCGCCGGGGCGCCGGCGCTTACATCTGCGGTGAAGAGAGCGCGATGCTGGAGAGCATTGAGGGCAAGCGCGGCCTGCCGCGCCACCGCCCGCCCTATATCGCCGAGGTCGGCCTGTTCGGCCGCCCGACGCTCAACCACAATGTCGAAACGCTGTGGTGGGTGCGGGACATTGTCGAGAAGGGGGCAGAGTGGTTCGCAGAACAGGGCAAGCCGGACCATCCCGGTGTCCGTTCCTGGTCGGTTTCGGGCCGAGTACGGGAGCCGGGCATGAAGCTGGCGCCGGCCGGCATCACCGTACGCGAGCTGATTGACGATTATTGCGGCGGCATGGCCGAGGGCCACGAATTCAAGGCCTATCTGCCTGGCGGGGCATCCGGCGGCGTCCTTCCGGCATCGATGGGCGACATTCCGCTCGATTTTGGCGGCAAACTTGCCGAACAGGGCGCTTTCGTCGGCTCGCATGCGGTCGTAATTTTCTCTCAGGAAGACAACATCAGGGATGTAACAATCAACCTGCTGAAGTTCTTCAAGCACGAGAGCTGCGGCCAGTGCACGCCATGTCGCGAGGGCACCGAGAAGATGGTCACGTTGCTCAAGAAACAGAACAAGCCCGACGAGGCTGCCATCCGCGACCTTGAAATGGTGATGCGTGACGCCTCCATCTGTGGGTTGGGCCAGGCTGCGCCCAATCCCGTCAACCACCTTCTGACTCATTTCCAGGACGACCTTTGAGATGACCGGCAAGATCACCTTCACGCTCGATGGAAAGTCGGTAACTGCCGCCGAAGGCGAGACCATCTGGGAAGTGGCCAAGCGCGAAGGCACGCGCATTCCGCATTTGTGCCACGTCGACATGCCCGGCTACCGGCCCGACGGCAACTGCCGGGCCTGCATGGTCGACATCGAGGGCGAGCGGGTGCTCGCTGCTTCCTGTATCCGCAAGCCGACCGAGGGAATGGTCGTGCATACAGACACCGAGCGCGCCGAGAAGTCGCGCGCGATGGTGTTTGAACTCTTGGCCAGCAACATGCGCCCTGCCGAAGAAGGGCCGGACGACCAGTCCCTCTTTTGGGAGTGGTCGTCCTCCATGGGCATATCCGGAAGCGATCGCTTCGGCTCGAAATTCGCGTCCGACGATTTCGCGCCGGAGTTTGACGTCACCAACCCGGCGATTGCCGTCAATCTCGATGCCTGCATCGCCTGCGGCGCCTGCGTGCGCGCCTGCCGTGAAGTGCAGGTGAACGACGTGATCGGCATGGCCGGCCGCGGTGATCATTCCGTGCCGGTCTTCGACATACATGACCCGATGGGTCTGTCGACCTGTGTCACCTGCGGCGAATGCGTACAGGCTTGCCCCACTGGCGCACTTTATGAGAAGTCGCTGATGGACAAGGAAGGCAGGACCCGCGCCGTTCAATCTTTCGACAAGGTGGTGGCTTCGGTCTGCCCGTTCTGCGGCGTCGGCTGCCAGACTGAAGTGGCAGTGAAGGACAACAAGATCGTCCAGGTCGATGGCCGCAACGGCTATGCCAACGAGAACCGCCTCTGCGTGAAGGGCCGCTTCGGCTATGACTACGTCATGTCGCCCGAGCGCCTCACCAAGCCGCTCATCCGCCGCGACGATGCGCCGAAATCCGCTGATATCGACATGCGCGGTGCTGATCCGCTCACTGTCTTCCGGGAGGCGACCTGGGAAGAGGCGCTTGACCGCGCTGCCGGCGGCTTGACCTCGCTCTTGAAGGCCCATGGCGGCAAGGCGCTGGCCGGCTTCGGTTCGGCCAAAGGGTCCAACGAGGAGGCGTACCTGTTCCAGAAGCTGGTGCGGCAAGGCTTCGGCACCAACAATGTCGACCACTGCACGAGGCTTTGTCACGCATCCTCGGTGGCCGCACTCATGGAAGGCGTCGGCTCCGGTGCTGTTTCGGCGCCCTTCAACGATGCGCTCAAGGCCGACTGCATCATCGTCATCGGCGCGCGTCCGACCACGAACCATCCGGTGGCGGCTACCTACTTCAAGCAGGCCGCCAAGAACGGCAAGAAGCTAATCGTCATCGATCCGCGCCGCCAGGACCTGATGCGGCATGCCAGCCATGCGCTGGAGTTCAAGCCGGGCACCGACGTTGCCCTTTTGAACGCGCTTATCCATGTGATCATCGAAGAGAAACTCTACGACGAGCAGTATATCCAGGCGAATGTGTCGGGCTTCGAGGCGCTGAAGGATAAGGTGAAGGATTTCTCGCCCGAGGCGATGGCCGAGGTTTGCGGCATCGACGCCGCCACGCTACGCGATGTCGCCCGCACCTATGCCAAGTCCGAGCGCTCGATCATCTTCTGGGGCATGGGCATCTCCCAGCACACGCATGGCACGGACAATTCCCGTTGCCTGATCGCGCTTGCGCTGATCACCGGCCATGTCGGGCGCCCGGGAACCGGCCTCCATCCGCTGCGCGGCCAGAACAACGTTCAGGGCGCCTCCGATGCCGGTCTCATCCCGATGTACTTCCCCGACTACAAGTCGGTCGAGAACGCCGACATCCGTGGCCAGTACGAGAATTTCTGGGGCCAGACGCTGGATCCCAAGCGCGGCCTGACCGTGGTGGAGATCGTCGACGCCATCCATGAAGGCGAGATCAAGGGCATGTACATCATGGGGGAGAACCCAGCCATGTCGGACCCCGACCAGTCCCATGCCCGCCAGGCTTTGGCCATGCTCGACCACCTGGTGGTGCAGGATATCTTTCTCACCGAGACCGCATGGCACGCCGATGTGGTGCTGCCCGCCTCGAGCCATGCCGAAAAGCTTGGCACCTACACCAACACCAACCGTCAGGTGCAGATCGGCCGCCCCGTGCTCGATCCGCCCGGCGAGGCACGGCAGGACTGGGAACTGATCGTCGCGATAGCCAAGCGCATAGGGCTCGACTGGAAGTATCAGCATGTGTCGGATGTCTATGCCGAAATGGCGAGCATGATGCCCTCGCTCCGCAATATTTCCTGGGAGCGTGTGGAGCGGGAGGGTTCGGTCATCTATCCGGCTGATGCCGAAGACAAGCCCGGCAACGAGATCATCTTCACGGACGGTTTCCCGACTGCGGATGGCCGAGGCCGCATCACTCCAGCCGATTTGCTGCCGCCGGCTGAAGTGCCCGACGAGCAGTATCCGCTCATCCTCACGACCGGACGTTTGCTTGAGCATTGGCACACCGGCGCGATGACGCGTCGGGCCGGCGTATTGCACGCCATAGAGCCTTACGGCATAGCCACGATGAACCCGCGTGAAATCGCCAGGCAAGGTCTGACGCAGGGCGATGTTATCGAGGTGCAAACCCGGCGTGGCACCGTCGAGGCGATCCTGCGCGCCGACAGGGATGTTGCCGACGGCATGGTATTCATGCCTTTCTGCTTCAACGAAAGCCCAGCCAACGAGCTGACAAACCCAATGCTCGACCCATTCGGCAAGATTCCGGAGTTTAAATATTGCGCCGCCCGCGTTTTGCCCACGGCATAGCGGTGATGTTGGTTGGATACGACGACAAGCACCTATCGGTGACACGTTGATTGCGCATCCCAGCAAGTGACCAGGCTGCGCGTGATCCCGCTTTCCAGCGAGGCAGACACCTGAGAGTTTGCTAGCTCTAAAGGGACTGAGCGCCGTGGGAAGGATTATCCCTCTACGGACAATCGGGGTGGGCAGCGCTGTTTCCGCGCCCCGAGGAAGATGGCACGCAGTGCCGCATCCGTCGGATGCATGTGCTTCGCGTAAGGCGACCAGCCGAGGCTGTTCAGCAGCGTCAGCCCGTCTCGATGGGTGCCGTCGGGTCCATCCGGCTGCTCCTCTTGATCGGCCGGCTAGACTAGAACATCACATTGGCGTTGGCTTCACTGGCCGGTAGCGGCTGAAGCAGGGCGGGCCGGATCAGATAGGTCCAGTCCGTCCGCGTGTCGGCGGGGCAGACAGCGTAACTGGTCGCAGGCCGCACAGATGCTCACCCACGAGTGGCCCTGTACGAAAGGTGTCAAGCATGCTGCGGCGGTAAAGGCCGTCCTCGCCGCCCTCAATGGCAAGAACGCACCTTCACATGCAAGGTGGGCCGTTTTGGCTGCTGCCAAAGAGGCGAGGATCCTTGCCCCCTGATGATGTATGCGACCGGGTGGACAACCTCCTAAAGACGGCCACCAGACAACCGAAGAATCCGCTTCTGGCGGACAAGGCATGCTTTCGAGAAGAGAGGAAGCCTTCCGCGCGTGCGAAACGCGCCCGAGGTGGGAGGTGTCGGTTTTCCGCCCGACCCATCGGAGATGAAGCGGGTACCATTGCTCTTTTATGCCGACGACTATTGATGCGACATCAGGCCACCATCCGTTCAACGCAGTCGCGCCCACTGTTCTTTGCTGAGTAGAGCGCGGCGTCCGCGCGCATCAGGAGCTCATCGAAATCACCAGAACCGCATGAGCTGTGGCAGACACCCGCGCTCGTGGTCACGTGTATTTCCTGCTCTCGAGTTCTGATGATGGTGCTGCGGATATTCTGCCTGACACGCTCGACGGCCGTAAGCGAGTCTGATGTCGAGGTACCTGGCAAGAATGCAGCGAATTCCTCGCCTCCCCAACGTGCGACGATGCTTTGGGGAGGCAATGTTTCAGTGAAGACATTGGCGCAAGCCCGGAGGGCTTCGTCGCCGGCTGCATGGCCGTAGGTGTCATTGATATGCTTGAAGCGGTCGAGGTCGAAAAGCACGACGGCGAAGTCGCGGCGTTCTGCGGCTGACAGATATTCGCGTACCTGGGCCTCGAACGCCGTCCTGTTCAGCAATCCAGTGAGGGAGTCGTGCATCGCCATCTGGCGCAATCTGACTGCATCCCGCTCGTAAGCGAGCGACAGCGCAAAGGCTCCAGATGCTGTTAAGTGCAGAACCGCGACCGACAGATGGATCATCAGCATCAAATCATCCGGAAGGTGCCTCGGCATGTCATCGCCAAAAATCGCTCCTTGAGCGACCCTGGCCGCGAAGGAGAGCGCAATAATTCCATAGGCCGCAACCATGCCGTATCGTGACGGCAATCGATCACTGCGATCTCGCCAGAATTCGGCTGCCGAAGCGATGGCGAGAGCGGCCAGCAGGATGTTCACGATTGTGTAGACGGTTGCATATGACCCATAGATCCAGGGCCACGCGCAGGTTGCGACGAAAACCACTGCCGGGCCCCACACGGCAACTGGGTGAACTGAACGCCCAGCAAATTCCCGGGCCGCACGAAAACGAAGGGACATCCCCAAGACCAGCAAGCAATTTGGGATGGTCACCAGAAACAGATCCGGCAGATGGCGTTCGAACATGAATGCCAGAAGGGCAGCCGCGATGATGATGTTTGCGATGCACCAGGAGTTCCAATAGCGTTCGCTCTGGCGCGCTCTTCCGGCAATGAAGAACGCCGCCGCCAATACGAGGGCAGCCAGCGTGTTTGCCGCAAATAGAGTAAAACTGTCCACGTCCCGATGCCCGCCGTTTCAGGCAGAGAACCAGAACCACGCTACATTCGCGTTAGCAAAGATGGTTTCCTATTCATTGCTTTGAAGGTGAAAATCGCAGTTAAAGACGATATTTGCGACGTGACGGAAGGCACCGATGCATCGACTTTGAATCCCAGCATCAATGTCATCGCCGGTGGCGTTTATGCCCGGCAGGAAATCAAATCTGACACGGTATGGCGGCCCGCGCTGGATAGGTGAGGCTAGTCTGCGGACTGCCATTGCTGCTGTCATGCAAAGCGGATCGCCGCCTTGGCGCGCGCTTTGGCTGCCTCTTCCTCGCGGTTACGCGGATGCTGAGCTGTTTCAAGAGTATTGAGAAGTTCGCGAACCGAAGTCGCGATGGCATCTACGGCGCGTTCGAACGTCTCCTCGTTTCGCTTTGAGGGCCGTGTCGAACCGCTCACTTTCCGGACGAACTGAAGGGCTGCGTCACGGATTTCTTCATCCGTGGCTGGGGGATCGAAATTGAAGAGAGTCTTTATGTTTCGGCACATTTTATTGCTCCAAGGTGCCCCGCCTTCGATTCATTTGGGCTGGTTATCTTTTAAGATCAACCCGCGCTTACTCGGCGTCAGCCGCAACGAATGGCTCGATCGCGCCCATCACGGATTCCTGATCAGCTGGCACAGGGCTGAAATCGGATGAACGCCGGCTGCTCCGCCATGTCTTGAGCAGAATTTCCACGTTGGCTTCAGGGCCATCCTCCGTGTTCAGTTCGAGGTCGTGGCGCCTGCCGACATGGATGGTCTCAAAGTCTCGCTTTGCGCCGCCCGGCGGCCTATCCCCTCCCTTGCCATGGCTCCGCCGTCCGCTTCACCCGAACCGTGTAATGACGCTCATGCCGACCGCATCCGATTTGTCCATGGTCGTGAGCGCCTCTATGCCATCTACTATGCTGATGCCGCGGCCGATCAATTTGCCCGGCGCGATCTTGCCCGTTTCTATCATCGCGAGAACAGCGTCGTAGCGCCATGCCTGCATGCCATGACTTCCGTAGATCTCCAGCTCGTGACTGATGACTTGCGCCATTGGAATGCGCGGCTTCGACTGATTGCCGAGCATGAGGCCGACCTGCACGTGCCGGCCACGCCGGCGCAGGTTCTGGATCGAGTTGAAACATGTCGTCTGATGCCCGAGCGCATCGATTGAAACATGGGCGCCGCCCTTGGTGATCTCCTGAACGGCCTCGACCACAGATTGGGTGGTTGAGGCGTTGACGGTCGCGACGGTACCGCTTTCGCGGGCGAGCGAAAGCTTCTCCTCCGAGAGATCGATGGCGATCGGGTTGGCGCCGAGCGCGGCGGCGATCATGATCGCGGAAAGACCTACGCCGCCGCAGCCATGGACGGCGATCCATTCGCCAGGCTTCAACCGGGCCTGGTCCACGACAGCACGAAACGATGTCGCGAAACGGCACCCCAGGCTCGCGGCCGTGCTGTCGTCGACAGCATCCGGCAAGGTAACGAGATTGGTTTCCGCGAAGTCGATGGCCACATATTGTGCGAACGAGCCCCAATGAGTGAAGCCGGGCTGAAACTGGTTGGGGCACACCTGCTGATTGCCGGAATGGCACTCGGCACAGCGTCCACAACCCGAAGCGAACGGCACCGTAACTCGGTCGCCGATCTTGAACCGCCGGACGCTTTTGCCGACGGCAACGACCCGACCTGCCAGCTCATGGCCGGGAACATGCGGCAGCTTGATATCGGGATCATGTCCCATCCAGCCGTGCCAATCGCTGCGGCATACGCCGCTGGCTGCAACCTCAATGACGACACCTTCCTCCGTCGGGGTCGGGTCCGGCAGGCTCGCGATCGTCGGAGTCTGACCGAACATCTCGTAGAACATTGCCTTCATCGCGTCATGGCCCCGGGCTTGTTATCGTCGCGTAGACGGCCTTGTTGCTGTTCCGATCGATTTTGGGCGGAAATTCTGCACTCACGGCGCAGCCCGCGCCAGTCGGTGATGTAGTCGCGCGGTATCAAAGCTCCGGCTCCACGCTCTCCCTACGGATAACCTCACGGTGCATCTATTTTCTTCGCAAGGGAAGGGAGTGTCTTGAGCCTACGTCGATCCAACGATGGGGAGTAGTGTGACGGATGCATTGGAAAAGGGTTCGGTTAACGCGCTTCCACTCTTTCCACGGCAAGGCTATCATTGGTGAACGAGATTTCGCGACGGTGGCATAAATTGGATCTGCAGACTTTCAGAGATTCGACTATTAATCCGCAGCCACCCGCAGGTTTAAGCTCAGCCCTGCAGGCTCTCTGGTGGGATGCGAAGGGCGATTGGAACAAGGCGCACGAACGCGCGCAGGAAGACGACGATATCGCCGGCATGCGTGTGCACGCCTACCTGCATCGCAAAGAAGGCGATCAATCCAATGCGGAATATTGGTACCGTCGCTGCGATTCTGCGCGATCGATCCTGACGCTGGACGAGGAATGGGAAGAGTTGGCGCGGGCACTTTTGGAGCAAGTCTGAGCTCTGCTTGATGCAAGATCCGGTCTGGCGCGTCGTCCCACTTGAACACAGGCAGGGAAACTCCTGCTCGCGCCCCTATCAAGCGCGACCCCGTAGGACATTGGGTGCTTCCCGACCGCGTCTTCTTTGGCCACGGCGCGTGCATATTCTCGCGGGCACATAGCATTCCGAGCGATGGTTTTGCCGGCAATCATATCTATGTGACCGACGGCGAAATCGCCTTCGACTATCATGGCTATTCCGCCCGTAGCATCTGTTCGAACACCACCGGAAGGGTTGGTCGCGTCGACATGCGGGATGGGAATAGCCATCGAAAAAGTGGATTTTGGTATGCTGAGCACGAGTGAACTGAATCGGCGCAAGATGCTTGGACCAGATCAGTACCTGTTTGAACCCATCCCTCGCACCCGTCGGTTCATTGAACGGATTAACCACCGCGAGACCGCAGCGAGAGCAGCCAAAATGCTCTAACCTTCCAGGAGGTCGAGGGTGGCGGCGAGCACGATCCGCGCGCCGTTGGCGAGGTCCTCGATTTTCACGTGCTCGTTCGGTTGATGGCAGACAGTAAAGTCCCCAGGCCCAAAATTGGTGGCCGGAATTCCCGCATCCCACACGAAATTGCGCATATCGGAGCCATAGGGCGGGCCCCAGACTTCGGCCTTCCCGCCCAACACCGCCTCATGGGCTGCGTCGAGCGCGCGTATCAGGCGATTTTCCAGCGAGGTTTCGGTGGGCTCGTTGCCGGCCACAAAAGCAACCTCATAGCTGACACCAGGATGGCGTTGCACGATATCGTCGAGGAGCGCTGTCAGTTCGTGGGTGATGCCGTCGAACGATTCCTCGGGCAGCATGCGCCGATCGACGGTAAGCCTGCACGTGTCGACCGTCGCGTTGTGGGCTCTGCCGCCTTCGATACGGGTGATCCGGCATGCCGGGCTCGGCATCAGATGATGCGCCTTCTGGGAAATCGCTGCGTGCAATTCGGCGATTGCGCTTCCAAAGGCGCTGACGGCCTGCATCACGTCCGCCGTCTCGCCGGGCACCAGGCCACAATGAGCCGAGGGCCCGATGAAGGTGATATCGTGCCAACAGGCGCCGCGCGTGCCGGGGCCGATCCTTAAATCGGTGGGCTCGAGTACAATGGCCCAGTCTCCCGTGTACCCTTTCTGAAGCAGCGTCCTGGTTCCTGGCTCGTCCATCTCCTCGCCCATCGCGGATTGGAACATGAGTGTTCCGGCGCGTGGCCGGCCGGCCTCCTTGAGCGTCTTTAAAACAACCATGGCAATCGCGAGCGCACCCTTCATGTCGGCGGTACCAAGGCCGCAAAGCCGGTCGTCCTCCACGATTGCCTCGAGCGGCGGATGACGCCAGGCTTGCAAGTCGCCTGCCCCAACCGTGTCCATATGGCCATTGAGGATCAGCGTCGGGCCCGGCTCTCGTCCCCTGAGCCAGGCAACAAGCTGCGGCCGGTCTGGATCGGGCTCGCCGACGAGTTCGGCTTCAATTCCCCATTCGGAAAGTGTGCAGTGGATGAATTCCGCGCACTGCTTCTCGTTTCCCGGCGGATTCTGCGTGTCAAATGCCACCAGTCGCCGTGTCAGGTCGACGATGAGGTCCGCATCCAGAGCCGTGATTAGGTCATCGGAGTGCCGTGCCATATCCGTCCCGTCCTTGAAGGTGCCCACTCAGCGGCATTGTCGTCTTGGACCGCCGCCGTAGGGTTGATACGAGTTGTCTTCTGGCCTGTAGGAACGATATCGGCGAAGGCAATCCTGTACATGTTCGGGGGAGAGAATGATCCCATCGTTCGTGGCGTAGCGCTGTTGGCCGGAATTGCTCGAAACAGATGTCCCAGAAGTCGCGTATGGTGAAATGCAGGGCCGAGTTCCCCCGCCATCGGGCGTGTAGCTATTCGTTTCGGGCCGATATGAGCGATACCTGTCAGAGCACCATTCAATGTGAGCCGCGGAGAGCGTTTCCTGACTTTCCGACGATTGATCGTTGTCGGCATCATTCGGCGCGCCGATGCTGCTGGTACTGATCACATCGATCTCTTCAACAGGCGCGCTGGACGACGTGCGTGCGTCCGTCAGTGTCTCCTGCGTCTCGCTTTCGGGATCGGGGATATCTTGGTCGCCGCCAGGTGACACGGGCCGAACCATCCGTATCGCAGCGTTGGCTGCCCCCGGCTTCTGGCCCTGCAGATCGGTTACTTCCTGACTGGCATCCGGCTTCCGTACCGGTTCTGCCATGATCAGATAGGTGGCTACGGCCGCTCCGCTAATGAAGACTGCCGAGGAGACCAAGAAGCCGGCGATGATAGCCAACAATGGTTTCATGCCCGATCCTCCTTTACGGAGCAAATGCGGGCCGGAAAAATGAGTTCCAGGATCAAGCATCGCGTCTTTCCGCCATCCGATCTGCTAGAGGGCGTTGCCCGATCTTCCGGCGGCGCACGAGCTGATCGAATGGATCACGTCGACTATTATTGAAGATGACGCGCCGCTCCACAATCCGGATCATGCCCACCTCGCCGGCGCCTCGATCGGAGCGCTTTGGACCAACGTCGACAATGCGGAGGCTGGGCGGCAGATCGTAGGGCGGTGCGAACTGCGCCATGGGCAATTGGGTGAAAGCGAGGGCTGAGCAACGGGTCCTAGAATGGGTCGGGACAATCCTAGATTTCATCCTGACCTTCGATGCTTGATATGTGGCTCAGGCGGACGCCGCCGCGTTCTGCGCCTCGTCATGCACGAGCTCTATCACGCCGCGCCGGCTGCCTTCATCAATGCGAGCGGTACCAGTTGACAGGCGAGGATGAGTGGTTGAAAGTGGTCATACCACTGGAAGGGAGCTTCATCCGTGGCTTTGGCCGAGAACGCCGACGACCTGCAGGGAACGGAGAAGGTGTTCTCCTTCTTTCGAGAGCAGTTGCTTGCAGGTGCGTTGAAGCTCGGCGACCGCCTGTTGAGCGAGCGGGAACTCGCCCTCTCGCTTGGCGTCTCCCGACCGGTGTTGCGCGAGGCCCTGCGCTCTCTCGCAATGCTCGGCTTTCTCGACATCCGTCACGGCAAGGGCGCCTACGTAAGGGCGGCGGATATCTCGGTTCTGACTGATTTCTTTACATTCAGCCTCGCCCAGCAGCCGGACATTCTCGATGACGTCATGCAGGCACGCATCGCCATAGAATGCCAGGCCATCAGGCTCGCTTGCGAACGCGCGGGCGACAGCGATTTTTCCAGGATCGGCAGCCATCTGTCACGGCTGATGGAAACACTCGACGATCCGGAGGCCGGCGGCGAGGCCGACTTCACTTTTCACGTTTCTATTGTGGAGGCGGGGCGAAGCCCAGCGCTCATCACGCTTTATCAGGCGGTCTCTGAACTGTTGAGGCGCAGCCACGTCGAGCGGAGGCAGCTGACTGTCAAGGTTCCCGGCATCAGGGACTACCTCGTTGATGCGCATCGGGAGGTCTTTCTTTCGATCGTGGCCCGCGATCCCGATGCCGCAGAGAAGCGCCTTCGCGAGCATTTCGCAATCGGCGACGAATTCCGCCGCAAGAGCTTCATCGCAGCCTACTCAAAGGCGGCATCACAACCAAAAGACTAAGCTGGAGGAAAGGAAAAGCCATGTATCCGTTCAAGATCCCGCAGGCCTTAGCAGGCGCGACGCTCGCGCTCGGTCTTCTTTCCGCTGCGAGCGCCGCAGCGCAGGAACTGCGCTATGCCCATGTCGGCGCGGAAGGTGACATTCAGACGCGCTATGCGGCAGAGGCAGCACAGGCCATCGACGACGCCACCGGCGGTGAGGTGACAATACAGGTCTACCCGGCGAGCCAGCTTGGCGGTGTCGGCGAAATGGTCGATGGCATTCGCATGGGCTCGATCAGCATGGGCCATCACGATTTCGCCTCGCTCGCCAGGATCGTGCCGGAGGTTGCGGTGTTCAATGCTCCCTTCATCTACCGCGATGGCGAACATGCGCTGAGTGCGACAGATCCCGCTATCTCCCCGGCTCTTCAGGAGCTCAACGAGAAGCTGATCGCCGAAGGTGGTGTGCGCATCATTGGCCGTATCTATCGGGGCGACCGCCATATCTCGTCGAACTTCCCGGTCAAAACCCCGGCGGATCTAGAGGGCAAGCCGTTCCGTGCCGTGCCGCTCGACCTTTGGGTCTCCATGGTGAAAGGCTTCGGCGCGACTCCCACCCCGGTGGAAGTTTCGGAATTACCAACCGCCCTCATGACCGGACTGGTGGTGGGGCAGGAGAACCCGCTGACCATGATTTCAGCGAACAAGCTCTACGAAGTGCAGTCGCATGTGGCGATGACAGGCCATATGCAGTCGATCCTCGCCGTCTTCGTAAACGAGGAGGCCTGGCAGGGACTTTCCGAGGAGCATCGCGCGGCGATCACCGAGGTGCTGGACCAGAAGGCGGAGGAGTCGCTGCAGTGGGCGACAGAGTCGGAAGCTGAACTCATGGAGGAGTTGGAGGGGCACGGCATGACCATCATAACGGAAGAGGATGGTCTCGACATTCCGGCTTTCAGGGAGGCGGTCCTCGAACAGATCCGGACGGATTTCCCGAACTACGAGCCCTATATCGAGCAGATCGCGGCGGTCGAATAGCCGAAGGAACGTCACCGCGGGAGCGGTGATATCCGCTTCCGCACGCCGTCAGGTGTCACCATGTCCATCGCCAGGAAAGTTCTCGCCGCCTTCTGCGTTCTGGTGCTTGTCGCACTGGTTGCCGTTCCGTTCATCCAGGTGGTGATGCGCGATGTCGTGGGGGCGGCGATCGTCGGCGCGGAGGAATTTACGCGCTTTCTTCTGATCGTGCTGGTGTTCACGGCGTTCCCAGTTGTGGTGATGGAGCACGAAAATATCGTCATGGCAGAGTTCCGCGAGGTCCTGCCTCGCCGTTTGCGCAAGGTGCTGGCTTTCGTGATCACGCTGTCGGCGGCGGCGGCGGCCGGTTTCATCGCCTATGTTTCGTGGGGAACGATCTTCAACAACCTGAACAATGCTACGCCCACCCTAAAGATCCCCTTCTGGCTGTTTCTGGGCTCAACCTTCCTGGGCTTCGCGCTCGCCTGTCTCATTCACCTGGCGGATCTGCGACATCCGCCCAGGGAAGAAACCAAGGTCCTCTGAGGCGGCACGATGGGGCTATTGATCATAGCGGCCTTTCTGGTCCTGTTCATCGCAGGTTTCCCTGTCGTCTACGCCATCCTCATCCCCTCGATCGCCTATACGCTGATCGAGGGGCTTCCGTTGGGCCTGCTCTCGCAGCGCATCACCTACGCACTCGACTCCTTCCCTCTTGTCGCCGTGCCGGTTTTCATCTTTGTCGGCAATCTCATGAATTCGGCCGGGATCACGGACCGCATCTTTCGCTTTGCCGACACGCTCGTAGGCCGTGTTCCCGGCGGGCTCGCACAGGTGAACGTCTTTTCAAGCCTGATCTTTTCCGGCATGTCGGGCGCGGCCTTGGCCGATGTCGGTGGCCTTGGCAGGATCGAAATCGAAGCGATGAGGAAGAGAGGGTTCACTGCGCCATTTTCAGCTGCCGTGACCGGTGCTTCGGCAGTCGTCGGCCCGATCTTCCCGCCGAGTATTCCGCTCATCGTCTATGGCTCGATTACCAGCGTCTCGATCGTGCAGCTCTTGATCGCCGGCATCGTTCCGGCGCTGATTTGTGTGGTGCTGCTGATGCTGACGGTCGCGGTCCTATCCTATCGGCGGAAGCTGCCACGTGCAGAACGGTGGCCGACCTTGCGAGATATCGCCCGCGATCTGCTGCCCGCGTTTCCCGCGCTCGTCGCTCCCGTCCTGATGATTTCCGGAATGCTGGCCGGCCTTTTCACGCCAACAGAGGCGGCATCCGTCACGGCGGTGTACGTCCTGTTGATCAGCTCACTGTTTTACCGGGACCTGACTTGGCCGCATCTGTGGAGTGCCTTGTTTCTTACCGCGCGCAGCACCAGCGCGATTCTCGCCATCGTGGCTGTCGCCGCGCTGTTCGGCTGGATTTTGGCCGTCGAGCAGGTGCCTCAGGACTTCTCTCGATGGATTCTTCAATTCAGCACCGAGCCGATCGTGTTGTTGTTGATCGCCAACCTGATATTTTTCGTTGCGGGGATGTTTCTGGATTCAACCACGGCGACCCTTCTCGTGGTTCCGATCTTGGCACCGCCACTCGTATCGGCAGGGATCGATCCGGTGCATCTGGGTATCCTCGTCATCTTCAACCTGATGTTCGGGCTTTTGACCCCGCCAATGGGGCTTTCGCTGTTCCTGCTCAGTAGTATTGCTGAGATATCGCTGCGCCAGCTTCTGCGGGCCCTGATTCCCTTCTACGTGCCGCTCCTGATGACGCTGGCCGTTATCACCTTCGCGGACAGATTGGTGCTTTGGCTGCCGAGCCTGATCCGCTAAAGACCCACAATCTGAAGGATTATGAGAATGCGTGTTGTTATCGGTTCCGATCATGCCGGCTTTCCCCTGAAGGCCGATGTTGTCGAGTTCGTGAAATCCCTCGGCCATGAGGTCGAGGATGTAGGGTCCCATGACCCTGACCCGGTAGATTTTCCGGATATCGCCCGGGCAGTGACCGACAGGATCACCTCGGGCAAGGCCGATCGCGGCCTCTTGGTGTGCGGCACCGGGGTTGGCGCCTCGATCGCCGCAAACAAGATTCGGGGAATTCGGGCCGCCGTTTGCCACGATGTCCACTCAGCGCATCAGTCGGTCGAGCACGACGACGTCAACGTCATGTGTATCGGCGCGCAGATCGTCGGCGCCTGGCTCGCCAAGGATCTGGTGGGCGCCTACCTTTCGGCGAAATTCTCCACGGACGAAGATTTTCGCCGAAGGGTGGCGAAGCTTGCCGATATGGATGCGGCGCGCTGAGCCACCGCGCTTAAGCTACGAAAGCGGCAGAGAAAAAGCATCAATTTGCGTACAGAGCGCTTTCTTGTCGCCTTGCCGTCACAGTAATTGCGATAATCTCCACACTACGGATTTCCGCATACGCAGATATTGTGACGTTCCCGGAACTTGCCCACTGCCCTCCAAGTCGGCAGGTTTAAGACGTATGTGCGCGTTGCCTTATGCCGTCCGCGCCCTGCGCCGCTGCGGTCAATCCGTCCCAGGCGGCCATGGCGCAGGCCGCGACCGATCGCAGCGTCTCGTATGAGGCGCCGTCACGCGCCTGGATCGACATGCCCTGCTGAACCGTCGCATAAAACGAGGCGGCGGCAAGGCAGTCCATGCCTTCGGGGAGCTCCCCCTCCCGAACGGCGCGCTCCAGCCGGTCGCGTAGCGTCGCGACATTCGCGGCGCGCTTGTCCCGCAGTTCTTGACAGATATTCACGTTAGCGTCGGTTGCGTTGAGCGCGCTGAGCACGATCAGGCAACCGGCGGGCTGTCCGGGCCGTGTGTAGACCTTGGCACTTGCGACAAGGAAGCGTTCGAACGCTGCATACGCAGTCGGCTCCTCCGGAATCGCGCTCCATATTTCGGTACCCTCCGTCTCGAAGAGCGCAACCGCTTCCCGGAACAAGGCTTCCTTTGAGCCGAAGGCGGCATAAAGGCTGGGTGAGTTGATACCCATCGCCGCTGTCAGGTCGGACAGCGAAGCACCGTCGTAGCCCTTGGCCCAAAATACCTCCATCGCCTGCCGCAAGGCGGCGGCGCGGTCGAAGCTGCGTGGGCGACCTCTTTCGGCCATCGAACCTCTTTTCTGTGATGACCAATACATAAATTGCTTGACCGCGCCGCGCAAGATAGGCATTGAAATATGTATCGCTCGATACATAAAGGAAATGACATGTCACGACTTGAAGGCAAAGCAGCGCTGGTAACCGGTGGCAGCCGCGGCATCGGTGCCGCGATTGCGCGACGGCTTGCAGCCGACGGCGCCGATGTCGCCGTCACCTATGCGCGTTCGGCCGAGAAGGCGGAGGCGGTAGCGGCGGAGATCAGGGCGCTCGGCTGCAAGGGCTTGGCGATCGCTGCGGACAACACGGATGCGTCCGCCGTCGCGGCCGCGGTGGAAAAGGCGGCTGCCGACTTCGGGCGGCTCGACATCCTGGTCAACAACGCCGGCATCTTCCCCTATGGGACGCTGGAGGAGATGTCGCTCGAGGATTTCGACGTGACGGTCGCTGTCAACACACGCGCTGTCTTCGCCGCGTCAAAGGCCGCAGCCGGTCAAATGGGGGACGACGGTCGCATCGTCTCCATCGGCAGCAATTTAGCCGAGCGAGTCCCCTGGCCCGGAATCAGCCTCTACGCGCTTAGCAAGGCCGCCCTCATCGGATTGACCAAAGGCTTGGCGCGCGACCTTGGACCGCGCGGAATAACAGTCAACATTGTCCATCCCGGTTCCACTGAGACGGACATGAATCCTGCGGATGGCCCGCAGTCGGACCTGCAGCGAAGTGCGATGGCCATTCCGCGCTACGGCAGACCGGAAGATGTTGCAGGCTTGGTCGCGTGGCTGGCGGGACCGGAGGCACGCTCCGTAACCGGCGCGGCCCTGACCATCGATGGCGGCACAAACGCATGAGCGAGACGTCTTGCGCATCGGTAGCCGCACCGATGCCCGAATGGGTGGCAAAGGCCGCCGTGCCGGCCTTTGTCCATTTCACTCAGCCGCGCTTCCCGATATCCCAAAACAGCCCCGTCATGAGTTCAAGCGCCTCCTTGGACATTGAAAGGAGGGCATGCTCGTTCGGCGCATGCTGCGAGCAGCCCGGATAGGAGTGGGGAACCCATACGGTGGGAAGGCCCAGGATCTCGGCGAAGGTCTCGTTGGGCAGAGAGCCCGCCAGGTTGGGCAGCACTGCCGGCTTCTTGCCGGTGGTGGCCAGGATGGACTCCTTCACCCGTGTGACCCAGGGATGATCCGGATTGAGGCGCGTCGCCCGGAAGAAGCCGCGATCTGCGGGGACGACCTCGACCTCGGAAAAGCCGTGCCGGTCGAGGTGACGGCGCAGCGCCGGCAGGATGTCGTCCGGGTCCGTGCCCACCACGTAGCGAAGCTGGCAGTGGGCGCTCGCCCTTGCCGATATTGCGTTGACGGGTGCTTCCGGCACGCCGCTCGTCTGGGCAAGAACGGCAAAGCTGTTCCAGCCGAACACCCGTTCGGAGGGCGTGAGAGCCTCTTCGCCCCAGTCCAGATCGACCGTGGGCCCGTCATAGCCGCCGACAGGACAATCCGCGAGGGCTTCGCGGACGATCGGCGTCAGGCTGTCCGGCCGCCACTCCGGCACCTGGATCTGCCCGCGCCGGTCGACGACCGTCGCAATCGCATGGGCGAGTACGATCGCCGGGTCCTTGAGGAGCCCGCCCCAGTTGCCTGAGTGGTGCGCGCCCTCGCGCAGATCGACAAGCAGGTCGAAATTGACGGCGCCGCGTGAGCCCATGAAGAGGGTCGGCCGTTCGGGATGAAGGCGCGGTCCGTCCGAAGCGATGAGCGTGTCGGCGGCGAAAAGCGCGCTGTTCTCCCGGAACAGTTCGGCGAGGCCGGGCGAACCACATTCCTCACCCATCTCGATGACGATCTTGCAGTTGAAGCCGAGATGACCGCGCTCCGCGAGAACAGTACGAAGCGCGGCGATGTTGATGCAGTGCTGGCCCTTGTTGTCGGCGGTGCCACGCCCGTAGATGCGATCACCCTCCACGACGAGCCTGAATGGATGAAGCCCCTCCCGCCACTGTGCCGTCTGGGCGCGGATGACGTCGCCATGGCCATAGACAAGGACAGTCTCGAAAAAGGGATCCTCGATGCGCTCGGCGAAAAGGAATGGCACACCCGCGACGAGCGGATTGTCCAGGATGCGATGGGTGAAGCCCAGCACCTCGATCTTGGGGACCATTTCCTCCATGAGATAGCGCAGGAGCTCCGGCCGCTTCTCCGGCACCTGACTTTCGGTCTCGTAGGCGACCATGCGCCCCAGTTCCTCAACGAATCCGCCCGAGCTCAGATAGTCGTCGATGCGCGCGATCGCGCTTTCCCGTGTGGTCATGTCAGTCGTCCTGTTTCTCGGCCACGGCGTCGCCCCACGGCGACGTGATCTCGGTGCAGCCCATGTTCATCCCGTTCTCCCGCGCGACACCCGCCGGACAGGCGAAGGCGTAGGGGAAGACGGTGCGTTTGGCAGTGGCGGTCGGGTGAACCTCTTCGAGCGCCCGGACGATTTCCGGCGAAAGCTCTTCGTCGGCGACGATCATATCCCCGCCGCTGTTGTCGATGCGCGGATGATGGAAGGCATCTTCCAGCGACATGCCGAAATCCATCAAAAAGGACGTTAGGTTGAGCACCGCCGGCAGGATCTTGCGCCCGCCGGACGCGCCGATGGCGAAGCGGCGGCCATCCTTCTGGCCGATGGTCGGGCAGACGTTCATCAGGCAGCCCTTGTCCGGTGCCAGAGAATTTGGATTGCCGGGCTCTGGGTCGAACCACATGATGCCGTTGTTCATCAGAAGCCCGGTCGAGGGTGAGACGACGCGCGAACCGAAGATGGAAAGAAGCGTCTGCGTCACCGCACACATATTGCCCTTGCGATCGACAATGCTGAAATGGGTGGTGCAGGAAGGCGCATGCGGCGCATCGAGGTCGCCCATCTCGGCAAGCCTGCGGCGGTAGGTCGTGCCGAGCGCGCGGCCCATCGTGGCAAAGCTTTTACCGTCGGGGGCAGCGCCCGGTGTGAATTCCTCCATCATGGCGAGGCACTCGGCGAGATTGGCTCCCGCCGTCAGGCCCTCGGGTGCATAGACGATGCCGCCGCGGTAGGGAACCTCTATGGTCGATGTCAACCTGGCGCGATAGGCGGCAAGGTCTTCGCGGGCGAGACATCCGCCCTTGGCGCCAATATCGGCAGCAAGGCTCGTTGCGATGTCGCCTTCATAGAAATCGCGGGCACCGGCTTCCGCAAGGCATGCCAAGGTATCGGCCATGCGGGACTGATCCAGCCGCCGCTCCGACAGCGCCGTCCAGCCGGCGATGATCGGCCATTGCC
This sequence comes from Chelativorans salis, assembly GCF_025336525.1. Classification (GTDB taxonomy): domain Bacteria; phylum Pseudomonadota; class Alphaproteobacteria; order Rhizobiales; family Rhizobiaceae; genus Chelativorans; species Chelativorans salis. Next base: position 168,249 of record NZ_JAOCZP010000006.1, on the reverse strand, counting down.
CCTCCTCGAGGAACATGGCCGCCGCATCCGGGTCCTGCGCTAGCTCGCGCGCCGTGGAGGCGATCAGGAGGGAGGCATACCAGTCGACCAGCATCCCTTCCTTTGCAAGGCCGACGGCCGGTACAAGAAGCTCCCGCCACTCAAATGTGCCGTATTGCCGGTGCGCCAGTTCCATGCCGGCCACGGTGCCGGGCACGGCAATCGCGGTCGCGCCCTGAACATTTCGGTCGTCCTTGACCGCAGGCCAGGGGAAGAGATCGGACGATTTTCCGTTGCCTACGAGGGGATATTTCGCCGGATCCAGCCCCTTCGGCGAGCGCATACCGAACTGGATCGTGTAGGCTTTCTGCTCGTCTTCACGCCAGATGACCATAGCGCCACCGCCGGCGGGACCGCTCATCCACGGCTCGACCACGCCGATGGCGAAAGAGGTGGCTATTGCAGCATCAACCGCATCGCCGCCCGCTTCAAGAACGGCGGCGCCCGTCTCCGCGGCGCGTCTGTGCTGAGCCGCCACGACGCCGGCTCTGCTCGCGGCAACGTGTTTGCGTACGGATTGCGAACGCGAAAAATTGCTCATCTTCCTGCCTTGAGTGTTTCGCCCGCTTAGGCGGCTTGTGTCCGTTCCGCGTAAAGGTGGCAGTCGACATGGCCCTTCGCATCCGAGACATGGGGCGGCGGGACCGTCCTGCAAATGTCGCGGATCGCCGCGCAGCGCGGGTGGAAATGGCAACCGCCCGGTGGCGCTATGGGGTTCGGATAGGAGGCGCCAAGCTGCGTGTCGGGCACGGACATCGAGGGGTCTGGCGTCAGCACCGATGCCAATAGCGCCTTTGTGTAGGGGTGGCGCGGCTCGGCGAAAAGGTCCGCCGCCGTTGCCTCCTCGACGATCCTGCCGAGATACATTACCGCCACGCGCGTCGCCAGATGCTCGATCACCGCAAGATTGTGGCTGATGAAGAGATAGGTGAGCGCCAGTTCCTGGCGCAGGTCGCCGAGCAGGTTGAGGATCTGCGATTGGACCGACACATCAAGCGCGGAGGTCGGTTCGTCGCAGATGACGATCTCCGGCTTCATCACCAGCGCGCGGGCAATCGCCACACGCTGGCGCTGGCCGCCGGAAAGTTGGTTCGGATATCCCCGGCGCACGCGTTGGGGCAGGCCGACCAGATCGAGCATCTTCGAGACTGCCTGTTCGCGGCTGGCACTGTCGCCGACCTTGTGGACAACCAGCGGCAGGGTGATGATGTCTTCGATGCTCTTGCGCGGGTTGAGTGAGGAATAGGGGTCCTGGAAGATGGGCTGGATGCGCCGGGCGAGCAGCGTGCGGTCCTGCCCGCTGACCTCCCTGCCGTCCACCATCACCCGGCCGGATGTCGGCGCCTCCAGGCCGAGGAGAATTTTCGCCAGCGTGGACTTGCCGCATCCCGATTCCCCAACGAGGCCAAGCACGTCCTTCTTGTGGATGCGCAGATCAACGCCGCCCACGGCCCGAAGCGGCTTCGGCCTGGAGAACAGGCCTTGCTTGACGCGATAGGTCTTGGTGACGCCGGAAAGCTCCAGTACCGGCGGGGGAGAGGCGGCGGCACTCATGCGGGCATCCTGTCCATATGGGAATGAATGCAGCGCCAAGAATGGCCGCCCTCAGTCTCGTGGATCGGAATCGGTTTTGCGCAGGCGCTTTCTGCGAGGTCGCAGCGCGTGCGAAAGGCGCAGCCCTCAACCTTGCCGATGAGCGAGGGGACGATCCCGGGGATGGAGCCTAGATGCTCGCCCGGCTTCGTCCGGCCGGGCACGGGGATGCAGCGCAGAAGGCCTTGCGTGTAGGGGTGGCTGGGATTCTCGAAGATCTCCCTCGCTGTTCCCTGCTCGACCACCTCGCCCGCATACATCACCGCCACCTTGTCGGCAACGCGGGCGACGACGCCGAGGTCGTGCGTGACGAGGATCATCGCCATGTTCATCTCCCGCTGCAGATCGACAAGCAGACGCAGGATCTGCGCCTGGATGGTGACGTCGAGCGCCGTGGTCGGCTCGTCGGCGATGACCAGCTCCGGCTCGCACATGAGCGCCATGGCAATCATCACGCGCTGGCGCAAGCCGCCCGAGAGTTGGTGCGGATATTGGGAGAGGCGGCTTTCGGCGGCGGTGATCCCCACCTTGCCCAATAGCTCCACTGCACGGGTGCGGGCTTCGGCCTTGCCGACCCTGCGATGCAGGAGCAGAGCTTCCGCCAACTGGTCGCCGATCGTATAGGCCGGGTTCAGCGAGGTCATCGGTTCCTGAAAGATCATCGCCATGCGGTTGCCGCGCAACTGCCGCATCGCGCTCGGCGGCAGGCCCTGCAATTCGGTGCCGCAGAAGGCGAGCTTGCGGGCCGTGCATTCGAGCCGCTTGGGAAGCAGGCCCATGACCGCAAGGGAGGTGAGGGACTTGCCACTGCCCGACTCGCCGACGATGCACAGCGTTTCGCCGCGGTTGAGTTCGAAGTCGATCCCGCGCACGGCGTGGAGCGTGCCCTGCGCCATGGGAATGTCGATTGTCAGGCCTTCGACGGCAAGGATCGGTTCTTCGCTCATCCCGCGCTCCTAGCTTCTGTTTTCCGGCGCTGTGATGTCGCGCAGCCCGTCGCCCAGGAGGTTGATGGCAAGGACGAGGATGAAGAGGGCGACACCTGGAATGGCGATCACCCACGGTTCGAAGAGCATCATCTGTTTGCCTTCCGAGATCATCAGACCCCATGAGGGCGTGGGAGGCTGAACGCCGAGGCCGAGGAAGGAGAGAGCGGCCTCGAGCAGGATCGCGTGCGCCATCTCCAGCGTCATGACCACGATCAGGTTGTTGAGGATGTTGGGCATGATCTCGGACAGGATGATGCGCCTTGTCGAGCAGCCGATGGCCTTCGCCGCATTCACGTATTCGAGGCCGCGAACCTGCAGCGTCGAGGAGCGCATGACGACGGCGAAACGATCCCACAGGAGGAAGCCCAGCACGACAATTACCACCTGCAGCGACCCGCCGAGAACGGCAACGACAGCCAGCGCGACGAGCACGACCGGCATGGCGAGCCGGACATTGATGAGGAAGGTGACAACGAGATCGACCCGGCCGCCGAAATATCCCGCCGCCACGCCCATCGTGGTGCCGATGAGGCCAGAAATGAGAGCCGCGATCAGGCCGATGGCGAGCGAGATGCGCGCGCCGTAGAGCAGGCGGGCGAGGTAGTCGCGCCCCAGGTGATCGGTTCCAAGCAGATGGTTGGGATCGCTGCCTTCCATCCAGAAGGGTGGCTTCATCCGCGCCACCAGGCTCTGGGCGTAGGGATCTTGGCCGGCGAGAAGCGGCGCCAGGACGGCGAGCGCGACGATGACGATGAGCACCGTCACGCCAAAGAGCAGGCCGTAATGGCCGAAGACGCGCCGGCGCAAGAGAGCAGCGGGGCTCGGCCCCTGGATCTCCTGTGCCAGTGTATCGATGTTGCTTGCCATCTCAGCCAACCCTTATGCGCGGGTCGAGCCAAGCGTTGGCAAGGTCCGACAGGAAGGTGAATACGATGTAGAAGCCGGCGAAGACCAGGATCAGGGCCTGCACGGTGGGCAGGTCGTTTCGGCCGATGGACTCCCATGCCAGGTAGCCGGCTCCGTGTAGTGCGAAGATCGACTCCACCACGATGGACCCGCCCAGCATGAAGCCCATCTGGACGGCGGCGAGGCTCACCACCGGGACCACCGCGTTGCGCAGCGCGTGCTTGAACATGACGCGCCATTCTCCGGCGCCCTTGGCGCGCGCCGTGCGGATATAGTCGGCGTTGAGCACCTCCAGCATGCCGGCGCGCGTGAGCCGCATGATCGCCGGCATCGCATAATAGCCGAGTACGACTGTGGGCATGATAAAGTTCTTCCAGCCGCCGGAACCGGAAGGCGGCAGCCAGTTGAGCTGGATCGAAAAGATGACGATCAGCACCAGGCCGAACCAGAAGCTCGGCATCGCCTGCCCCATGACGGAGATGAAGAGCGCCGTCCGGTCGATGAAGGAGTTGGGGCGCACGGCTGCAGCGACACCGAGCGGGATCGCCGTCACAAGCGCGAAGGAAATGCCACACACGCCAAGCAGCATGGTGATGGAGAGCCTGTCGGCGATGAGCTGCGAGACCGGCAGCTTGAAATAGTAGCTCTGGCCGAAATCACCTTGAAGGGCGTTGAACAGCCAATCCGCATATTGCACCAGGAAGGGTCGATCGAAGCCGTAGAGCGTACGGATCGACTCGATGTCGGCCGATGTCGCCGTTTCGCCCGCCATCGCAGACGCCGGATCACCGGACAGATAAAGAAGGCTGAAGCTCACGGCTGAAACAGTCAGCGCCACGAGCACGGCAAGCCCCAGCCTTTTCAACGCGAAAGTCAGCATCGTCGCCTCCCCGAAAGGAACGACGGGCCGGACCTGCTGCCCGGCCCGCCCTCGATCCTATCGCCAGCTTACCTGGAAGAAGCGGACGACCTCATCGGGGGAGGGGACGAACTCCACCTCTTCCGTGGAGACGTAGTTCACATTGTAAGAGAAGAGCGGAGCCCAATAGGCCTCATCGCTGATTTTTTTCAGCGCCTTGGCGTAGAATTCCTTGCGCACCTCGGGATCGACCGAGGTGTCGGCCGTCTCAAGCCAGTCCCGCACCTCCTCGTCGCGGGCGAAATCCTCGCCGCCGAACTTGAAGAATTGGCTGGTGATGGCCGAGACATCGTTGATCGAATAGGAACCCCAGGTCTGGAAGGAGAGGCTGGTCTGGCCGTTGTTCCGCAGGTCGCGCAATGCCGAATACTGGAGGTACTTGAGGTTTGCCTCGATGCCCACTTCTGCGAGGAAGGAGAGCATTGCCTCGGCATATTCGCGATTGCGGTAGGCATAGAGGTCGATCGACAGGCCGTCGGGGTAGCCTGCTTCCGCCAGCAGTGCCTTGGCCTTTTCAGGATCGTAGTCATAGACCGTCACGTCCTGCTCGCAGCCGAACTGACTGGGGAAGCAGGCGGAGTTCACGACCTTGGAACTGCCCTTCAAAAGGTTGTCGACGATAGCCTGGCGGTCGATCGCATGGTTGATCGCCTGCCGGACGGCGCGCTTCGTCATCGGATTATCGGCGCCGCTGCGGCCCGCCGCGTCCATTTCCAGATAGCCGATGCGCATGGTGCTTTCGTTGACGACGTTGAAGCGCCCCATGGCCTCCAGCTTCTCCGCCTGGTCCGACGGAACGCCCCACACGAAATCGAGACCGCCGCTGAACAGCTCCGCGAGCTGCGTGTTCACATCCGGTATGGTGCGGATGTCGATGGTACCGATCGTGGCCTTGCCCTTGGGACTGTCGTGATAGTCCTCATATTTCTTGAGCACGAAATGCTTGCCGGGCTCGACACTTTCCACCCTGTAGGGGCCCGTGCCGACGGGCTTCAGGCCCATGCCGGCGGGACCAACTTCAGCATAATACTCGTTCGGGTAGATGGAAACGGGACCGGCCAGATATTCGAGCGCGGCCGGGAAGGGGCCGTCGGTGATGATCTGGACGGTGTATTTGTCGACCTTTCGCGCTTCCTTCATCCAGTTGACGTTGCGCTGCGTGACTGCGCCGTTCGCCGGATCGGCAACGAAATTGACCGTGTAGACGACGTCGTCGGCGTCGAACTCCTCGCCATTGTGGAACTTGACGCCTTCGCGCAGCTTCAGCTCCAGCGTGGTGTTGTCCACCCATTCCCAGGATGTGGCGAGATTTCCCTTATACTCCCCGGTCTCCGGATCGCTGAAGAGAAGCCCGTCCCATATCGAGCGCTGTAGGATGACGCCCTCGCGGGCAGAATTGAAATAGCTGTCGACGGATTCCAGCTCCTTCGTGAAGGGAACGTTTAAGGTATCGCTCGCTTTGTCAGCTATCGCATTCCCGCTGGCCAACGAGGCGGCCAAGGCGGCTGAGCTCAGAAGAAGAAATGGTTTCATTGTTCCAAACCGGCGCGGATACCGGCCCTCTGTTTGATCCCCAATTTTATTATATAATAATACGGAAAACCGTATAATGGTGGATGGTATTGGGGTGATTTATGCTTGTCAAGAAATGTGCCGCCTGCGAATGGCTGAAGCGGCAGGCTCTGGGCGAGAGGAGCGGGGATTTTCGATGTCTAAAGGAAAACAGGATACGCTGTTCGTAGGCTCACTCGAGAAGGGGATGCGCATTCTGGGCGTATTCGACGAGCGGCGCATCGAAATGGGCCTGACTGAGCTCGCCGAGGCGGCCGGTCTGGACAAGAGCGCGGCGCAAAGGCTGACCAACACGCTGCATAAGATCGGCTATTTGAACAAGGACCCGGAAACCAGGCGCTACAGCCCGTCCTTGAAGTATCTGGAGCTGGCCAACGCCTATCTGTGGTCGGACCGGTTCGTGCAGCTCGCCATGCCGAAGATGATCGAACTTGGCCGCAAGCTCGGCGAGCGGGTGAACGCGGCGCGGCTCGACGGCAGCGAGATCGTCTATGTGATCCGCATCCCCACGCAACTTACCAGTTTCGGCGCAATGGTCGTCGGACGCCGGCTGCCGGCGCTGACCACCTCCAGCGGTCGCGCCATGATTGCCTGCTTCGACGCTGATGCCCGCAAGCGGGCGGTCGAGACGTGGCCGATCGTCCAGGCGACGCCGCGGACCACGCTCGACCGGTCGAAGGTTGCCGCCGCCATAGAGCAGGCCGCCAGAGACGGATACGGACTGACGGAAAGCGAGAACATCATGAACGAGATCGGCATTGCCGCGCCGATCGTTTCTGGCGACGGCCGTCCAGTGGCCGCCGTGCAATGCTCGATTTCAGCGCTGCGGTGGGATATCGCGAGAGTGCGTAACGAGATTGCACCGCATCTAATCGAGGTGGCGAACTCCATCCACCTGCCGAAGCCTCGATGAATTCCTAATCGCGGCAGGCGGGATGGGATTTTCAGTCAAGGCAGTGCTGTCTCGATCTGACACCTTCGATGACAGAAGTGCCATTCTGAAACAGGCATCGGCCCGTATGGGTGGCATCATACTTGCAGGGGTCTTTCGGTGAACGATTTACATCGAAAGGCGGAACGATGAAGATGACGGTGCAACCGGGGAAGCGCCCCGGCCTTCCGAAGGCTCTATTCGCCGGGGAACTCCAGTTGAGCGATATCGAAGTTAATGAAGCTGATGCCGTAACCGTGACGTTCATCGGCGACGACATCTACACCCCGAGGGCGACGCAACGGTTCTCGATCACCTTCAGCAAGCATGAGATCCAAATGATTGTCAAAGCCATGGTATTGGACTGATCACTCGATCGCCTTAATGACGAGCGCAAGTCGACCGCAATCAGCCAGCTGCAGCAAGACAAGCTCACAAGGACGAACGGTCGAGCCTGTCCTCCGGGAGCCGTAGAACGAAATATCAGCTCTTTCCAAGCCGCGACAGCATGCCTTCCATCTCGTGGCGTGTCTCACTTAGGAAGGCCTTCAGCATCTTTTCGGCTTGGTGCTTGGTCGGTGCATTGGCCGCAATGTCGGCCGCCAGATAGATGGAAATTCCATAATGCTTCGGGAGCAAAGGAACATCGCGGAGCGCTTCGCTCAGCGATGAGGCGGTCTGCTTTGCTGTGTCGAAATCTTGCTGCGTCAGAGCCATCGGCTGTTCTCCTGAATCTGCAGGGCTTCAGGCACGCTCGCCGGCCCGCTTTCCAAAAGCCTTCGTGATGCCAAGGCAGCTCTTGCCTTCACAACGCCGCCGCCGAGAGGTCGGAATGGGCGTTGGTGCTGTAATCAGCCTCTACTGAAACGCCTTCGGTGGCATAGCCAAACGTCGGGACGGTTTAGAATCGGTTGATGGCGCCGGCCGCTTCCCCCACAAGCGGTGCAAAGCGCCGGCAGAAGGTGTCTGCATCCCATTCGCTGAGGGAGCCGGCGATGTGGATCGCGCCAAGCGGCGTGCCGTCGGCCGCCAGGATTGCCGCGGCGATGGCAATCTCTCCCTGCAGGATTTCTTCCAGCGCCAGCGCATAACCGTGTTCGCGCGCCTCGCGCACTTTGGCGCGGATTTGGTCAGGATCCGTGATCGTTTTCGGTGTGATCTCGCGACGATCCGAACGTGCGATGATGTCGTCCACTTCGGCGTCACCCATATGCGCCATGATGGCACGGCCGCCGGAGGTGCAGTAAATCGGCACGCTTTGCCCAATCAGCGTCGCGAAGAATGTCTCGCGCTTGCTTTGCAAGCGGGCTGCATAGATGAGGCGAAGGTCGTCGCGCAGGCTCAAATCCACGCGCTCGCGGGCATTGCGTCTCAGTTCCATCAGTACGGGCGATGCCCTAGCAACCAGTGGGTTGAGGCGCAGGTAATCGCGCGCGTGGTCGAGGATGCGTATGCCGGGCACATAGCCGCGGTCGTTGGCATCGCGCTCGATATAACCGAGTTGTCTCAGCGTGTGGACAACGCGCTGCGCTGCGCTCTTGCCCACGCCGGCGGCGGCGCCGATCTCGTTCAGCGTCAGCGGTTTTCCCGACTCATGAAACACCGAGAGCACTTGCAAGGCGCGGGCGATTGCCTGGACAAAAAGCGGATCATCCTCATCGATATGGGTGGTCGGACGCACGCCATATTCGGCCCTCTGGATATAGCGCAAGCATCATCTCCAAAATTCGTTTGACTTCCACTCTGCGGCACACTTATCGTATATGTAATACGATTGTATCGTACAGCGATACGGCACGCCTATCCCTATCATGCATTCCTCAGGGGCGTCGACCCGAAAAGGTGTTCGTAAGGAAGCGGAAGCGTTTCGAGTGCCACAACGCATGTCTGTCAGCATCCGGCCGGTTGGGGGCGCATCATGAGCAAGCGGGTGGCGCTGGCCGGTTTCCTGCACGAGACGAACACCTTCGCACCCTCCAGAGCGACCTATGCGCAATTCGAGCAAGGGGGCGGCTATCTGCCGATGTCACGGGGTGCGGAGATTCTCGACCGCTGCCCCGGTGTGAATCTCGGCATTTCCGGTGCCGTGGCGCATGCCGACGAAGCGGGCTGGGAGATGGTCCCGGTATTATGGACAGGAGCCATTCCCTCCGCCCATGTGACCCGCGATGCCTATGAAAGGATCGCCGAAGAGATCGTTTATGGCATTGCAAAGGCGGGGCACCTCGATGGCGTATGCCTCGACCTGCACGGAGCGATGGTGGCCGAGCATCTAGACGACGGCGAGGGCGAGCTGATCACCCGCATACGCCGTGTCGTTGGCCCCGGCGTACCGATCGCCATCAGCCTCGATCTGCACGGCAACACGACGAGGCGGATGGTCGAGGAGGCCGATCTCCTGGTCGCGTTCCGCACCTATCCGCATGTGGATATGGCGGCGACCGGCCGCCGTGCCGCGGAGGGGCTCGACAGGTTGATGGCGCGCGGTCGGCCTTTCGCCAAGGCCTTCCGCCGACTGCCCTACCTGACGTCTATTCCCTGGCAGTGCACGCTTATCGAGCCGGCAAAAAGTCTCTATGCCGACGTGGTGGCGCTGGAGGAGGGCGACATCGCGAGCGTCTCCTACTGGATGGGCTTCCCCGCCGCCGATATCGAAGAATGCGGCCAGACCGTGCTCGTCTATGGTGAAACGCAAGAAGCCGCGGATCGAGCCGCCGATCACCTCTACACGCGCATTCTGGCAAGCGAGGGTGCCTTTGCCGGACGGGCCTACCAGCCGGACGAAGGCGTGCGTGAGGCAATGCGCATCGCCGAGGGCGCAAGCCGCCCGGTGGTGATCGCCGATACCCAGGACAACCCCGGTGCCGGCGGTGATTCCAACACGACCGGCATGCTGCGCGCGCTGCTGAGAAATGGTGCAAGGAAAGCGGCGCTCGGCATGATGGTGGATCCGGATGCGGCCCGTGCGGCGCATGCAGCGGGGGAGGGAGCCGAGATATCCGTTGCACTCGGCGGCGGGTCGGGGGTTCGAGGCGACGCCCCGTTTGGGGCGACATTCCGCGTCGAGAGACTATCGCAAGGTGACCTGCATGCGACCGGGCCGTATTACGGCGGCACGCGCATGAACGTTGGTCCTTCCGCGTGTCTTTCCATCGATGGAGTGAAGGTGGTGGTCACCTCGCACAAAGCGCAGATGGCGGACCTTGCAATGTATCGCTTTGTCGGCATTGAGCCGACGGAGATGGCCATCCTCGTCAACAAGAGCTCGGTCCACTTCCGCGCTGACTTCGAGCCTATAGCCGAGGCGGTGCTGGTCTGCACCGCACCGGGTCCTATGCCGCTCGATCCGGCCGATCTGCCCTGGACCAAGCTGGCCGATGGCATGCGCCTTTCCCCCAATGGGCCGGTCTTTCGCCCCGCTATCGCGCGCGAAAAGAAGGAGGCCTGAAGCATCCAACGCGGCAGAAGAACCGCGCCAAACGTCAAGAGTCACCGAACGCAGAACATCCACATCCAAAACAAGAGGGAACACAATGTTGCGTATTCAGGAGAGACTTTTCCGCGGCAGGAGCCTTGGCAGAGGTGCAGCACTTGGCCTTTTGGCAGGCGCTGTTCTGATGGCCGGCAGCAGCATGGCCACGATACCGGCCGTGGCCGAAGGCAAAACCGTCACCGCCGTAATGCATTCGGGCCTGCGCGTGCTCGACCCGATCATCACCACGGCGCACATCACCCGCAACCACGGCTACATGATCTATGACGTGCTGGTGGCCGTTGACGAAAACTTCGAACCGCAGCCGCAAATGGCCGACTGGGCGATTTCCGACGACAACCTCGTCTACACCTTCACGCTGCGCGACGGCTTGACGTTTCACGACGGCAACCCCGTGACGGCCGCCGACGCGGTGGCCTCGCTGAGGCGCTGGGGCAAGCGCGATTCCGGTGGCCAGCTTCTCTTCGACGTGACCGAGAGCTTGGAAGCGAAAGACGATAAGACGCTGGTGTGGACGCTGAAAAGTCCCTTCCCCGCGCTTCTCGAGATCGTCGGCAAGCAATCGGCGGTGCCGCCCTTCATCATGCCGGAGCGCGTCGCGAGCGGATCGGCCGATGAGGCGATCACCGACTACACTGGTTCCGGCCCCTTCGTCTTCGTGGAAGAGGAATACCAGCCGGGTGTTTCCGTCACCTATCGTAAGTTCGACGATTATGTGCCGCGCGAGGAGCCGGCGAGCTGGATGGCCGGCGGCAAGAACGTCAAGGTGGACGAGGTCAAATGGGTGACGATGCCGGACGCCCAGACTGCCATCAATGCTCTGATGTCGGGTGAGATCGACTATCTCGAGCAGGTGCAGATCGATCTGCTGCCGATCCTGGAAACCAGCGAGAACGTGACGGTTGAGACACGCGACGAGCTGGGCTACCAGACGATAGGCCGTATGAATTTCAAATATCCGCCCTTCGACAATGTGAAGGTTCGTCAGGCAGCGATGATGGCGCTGAGCCAGGAAGACGTCCTGGGGACGCTCATCGGCAACCCTGACTATTACACGATATGCGGTGCGATCTTCGGTTGCGGCACGCCGCTGGCCGACGAATCCGGCTCCGAGACGCTGACCTCCGGCGGCGATATCGAAGGCGCCAAGAAGCTGCTGGAGGAGGCCGGCTATGACGGCACGCCAGTCGTCCTGATGCAGCCGACCGACGTGGTGAGCCTCACGGCCCAGCCGGTGGTCGCCGCCCAGGCGCTGCGCCAAGCTGGCTTCAATGTCGATATGCAGCCGATGGACTGGCAGACGCTGGTGACGCGCCGCGCGAGCCAGGCGGAGCCCTCCGAAGGCGGCTGGAACATGTTCTTCACCAACTGGATGGTGCCGGAGATCAACTCGCCCCTGATCAGCCCCATGCTGAACGGCCGCGGAGACGACGCCTGGTTTGGCTGGCCGAAGGACGATGAGATCGAGGCATTGCGTGCGGAGTTCATCGCCGCCGACACGTCGGAGAAGCAGAAGGAAGTGGCAAGCAAGATCCAGAAGCATACGCTGGAGAACGTGCTCTATATACCACTTGGCCAGTATGCGTCCCCACAAGCGCGCAGCAACAAGCTGACCGGCATGATCCCATCGCCGGTTCCGGTGTTCTGGAACATCGAAAAGGCGGACTGACCGCCGTGAACAACCCCGCCCGGCGTTGCACCCGCCGGGCGGGCCTCGCTCCGAGCGGCAGGGGGTTGTTCCCCGTGCGGTGACGGCAGTCTTTAAGCTGGTGCCGTGCACGTTTCGGGCCATGTAGAAGCTTGCGTGTCAGAGGACAATCCGTTCCGATGCTAGGCTACATCATCCGGCGCATCCTGGCCGTTATTCCGGTGATGACCATTGTCGCCGTCTTCGTTTTCCTGCTCCTGCGGCTGACACCGGGCGATCCGGCGGCAATCATAGCCGGCGACATGGCCACCCCGGCCCAGCTCGAGCGCATCCGCACTTCGCTCGGCCTTTCCGATCCGCTTCACGAGCAGTTCATCACCTGGGTCGGCCTGCTTCTGCAGGGCGAACTCGGCACTTCGTTGATCTCCAACACGCCGGTGACGCAGATGATCGGCCAGCGCATCTGGCCGACAGTCAATATCGCCGTACTCACCATCATCCTGTCCATTCTCATCGCCGTGCCGATGGGGGTGCTCGCAGCCTGGCGGCACCGCACCTGGGTTGATTATGTGGTGATGGCTTTTTCCGTGCTCGGCTTTTCGATTCCGGTGTTCGTGATCGGCTATCTCTTCATCCAGACGTTTTCGATCGAGCTGCGATGGCTTCCGGTGCAGGGCTACATCGCGCCCTCGGAGGATTTCAGCAAGTTCCTGTCCCGCGCCATCCTGCCGTGCCTGACGCTCGCCACCATCTACGTGGCGCTGATCGCCCGCATGACCCGCGCCTCAATGCTGGAGGTGCTGGGCGAGGATTATATCCGCACCGCACGCGCCAAGGGGGTGAAGGAGACCGTGGTTCTCTTCCGCCACGCGCTGCGAAACGCCGCGGTCCCGATCATGACCATCATCGGCACTGGTTTCGCGCTTCTTATCGGCGGCGTGGTGGTGACGGAGAGCGTTTTCAACATTCCCGGCATCGGCCGCTTGACCGTCGATGCCATTTTGGCACGCGATTACCCTGTCATCCAAGGCATGATCCTCCTGACGAGCGGCCTCTACGTCTTCATCAACCTCGTCATCGACCTGTCTTACACCTTCTTCGATCCGAGGATCCGCTACTGATGGTCGCCTCTCCGCAACCCGCAGCAAGACTGCAATGGCTCTTCGGAGCGATGGCGATGCCGCGCGGCTGGCGCGCCGGCGCCGGACCGATGATCGCTGCAGCTGTGCTCATTCTGATTGTGCTTTCGGCACTTCTGGCGCCGCTCATCGTGCCGCATGACCCGATGTCCATGGACGCGCTGCAGCGGCTGAAAGGGCCTAGTGAGACCTATCCACTGGGTACAGACGCTTATGGGCGCGATCTCCTGTCGCGCGTCGTGACGGGTGGGCGCATATCGCTGTTCATCGGCATCGGTGCTGCGGTCGTCAGCGTTCTGATCGGCCTTCTGATCGGCCTCGTGTCCGGTTTTTTCCGGCTCGCAGATGCCATCATCATGCGCATCATGGACAGCCTCATGGCCATCCCCTCCATTCTCCTGGCCATCGCGCTGGTGGCACTCAATGGCCCGAGCATCTGGTCGGTCATGAGCGCCATTACCATTCCAGAAATCCCGCGCGTGGTGCGTCTGGTGCGCTCGGTCGTGCTGTCGGCGCGCGAGGAGCCATATGTGGAAGCGGCCATCGCCCTTGGCTCCTCAATGCCGAAAATCCTCTGGCAGCATCTGATGCCCAACACCCTCGCACCGCTCATCGTGCAGGGCACCTATATCTGCGCCTCTGCAATCCTGACGGAAGCGATTCTCTCCTTTCTGGGAGCGGGCGTTTCGACAGAGATCCCGACCTGGGGCAACATCATGGCCGAGGGAAGGGTCTATTTCCAACTCAAGCCGTCGCTCATCTTCTGGCCGGGCCTGATGCTGTCGCTGTGCATCCTCTCGATCAACCTGCTCGGCGATACGGCTCGTGACATGCTGGATCCGCGTCTGAAGAAGCGGGAGAGATGACCATGCGCTTCAAGACCCGCAATTTCAACGATGTGCCAAGCGTGCTGGAGATCAACGAGCTGACCGTGCGGCTTGCCGACAACGACACAGCGCCACCGGTGCTCGACCGGGTATCGCTGGAAATCAGGCAGGGGGAGACCGTCTGTCTTGTCGGCGAATCCGGCTCCGGCAAGTCCGTCACCTCGCTTTCCGTCATGGGGCTGTTGCCCAGGGGGGCGCTCGCGGCCACGGGGGGACGCATCGAACTGGAAGGGACGAACCTCCTCGAACTCGGGCCCCAGGCCATGCGCCACATGCGGGCGCGCAAGATCTCGATGATCTTCCAGGAACCGATGACGGCGTTGAACCCGGTTATCCGCGTCGGCGCACAGATCGAGGAGGTGCTCGATACCCACGCCAAGCTGCCGGCCAAGGAGAAGAAGGCGCGTGTGCTCGACATCATGAACCAGGTGCATCTGCCGGATGTCGAGCGCATCTACCGCTCCTACCCACACCAGCTTTCCGGCGGGCAGCGTCAACGCATCATGATCGCCATGGCGCTGATCCTCGAGCCGCAACTGCTGATCGCCGATGAACCGACCACCGCCCTCGACGTCACGACACAGCAGCAGATCCTGAGCCTCATAGCCGAGTTGCAGGAGAAGCACGGCACCGCCGTCCTCTTTATAACTCACGACATGGGCGTGGTGGCGGAGATCGCCGATACCGTGCACGTGATGAGACACGGACAGATCGTCGAGCGGGCACCGGTCGAGGAGCTTTTGCGCCACCCGAAGCACGAATACACGCGGGAACTGCTGAAGGCCGTGCCGAGCCTGACGCCTCGCCCGGCCCGGTCGCAGCCTGAGGGCCCGGCCGTTCTTTCGGTGAACGGCTTGCAGAAGATCTATAGCACTCAAGGCATCTTCAGCCGGCGCGGGGCGACGCAGGCTGCGAGCGATGTGAGCTTTTCCATTCCACGCGGGCGTACACTCGGCATCGTTGGCGAGAGCGGCTCCGGAAAGTCCACCGTCGCACGCTGCATCATGCGCCTGATCGATCCGACCGAAGGCGAGATCCGTGTCGCCGACAGGGAGATCGCCCGGCTTTCGCGACGCGCATTGCGGCCCTACCGGAAGCACATCCAGATCGTGTTCCAGGACCCATTCCGCTCGCTCAATCCGCGCTGGACTATCGGCCGGAGCCTGATCGAGGGGCCGCTCAACACAGGTGAGGACAAGAAGGCCGCGCTGAAACGGGCGGCCGAACTTCTGATGCTGGTCGGCTTGCCGGACGATGCGGTCAACCGGTATCCGCATCAGTTTTCCGGCGGCCAACGGCAGCGTGTTGCGATCGCCCGCGCCATTGCAATGGAACCCGACGTTCTGGTCGCGGACGAAGCGGTCTCCGCCCTCGACGTGTCCGTACAGGCGCAGGTCTTGGAACTGCTCGAGGCGCTGCAGAAGAAACTCGGCATTGCCATTCTCTTCATCACACATGATCTGCGTGTGGCGGCGCAGATCTGTGACGAAGTCGTGGTGATGCAGTACGGGCGCATCGTCGAACATGACAGTGCATCCAACGTGCTTTCCAACCCTCGGCACGCCTATACCCGCGCACTCATCGAGGCGGCCCCCGGGCGCGCCTGGGATTTTGCCAATTTTCATGAATTGCAGACCGCATGAACGCGGCCTCCACACCACGATAGCGGAGAGAGAAACGATATGCCCATTCTACCTACGATCGCCGAATATGCCGATGAGCTGACGGCGATCCGCCGCGATTTCCATGAACACCCCGAGATCGGCTTCGAGGAGGTGCGCACCTCCGGTATCGTCGCCGAGCTTCTGAGGAGATGGGGTGTCGACGAGGTGCATACCGGGCTCGGCAAGACTGGCGTGGTCGGCATCATCAAGGGCAGGAAGGAAGGCGGCCGCGCGGTGGGCCTGCGCGCGGACATGGACGCTTTGCCGATGGACGAACTGACCAATCTGCCCTACGCCTCGAAGACCCCAGGTGCGTTCCATGGCTGCGGGCACGACGGCCACACGACCATGCTGCTCGGCGCGGCGCGCTATCTGGCGGAGACGCGCAATTTTGCCGGCCGTGCCGTGGTGATCTTTCAGCCGGCAGAGGAGGGGCTTGGTGGCGCCCGCGCCATGCTGGCGGACGGGCTGTTCGATAAGTTTCCCTGCGATGAGATCTACGGCATGCACAACAATCCGCTGAAGGAACCTAACAAGTTCAGCGTCAAGCCGGGCCCGGCGATGGCGGGGGCGACGTTTTTTGACATCACCATCAATGGGGTGGGCAGCCACGGCGCGATGCCGCACCATGCCAAGGATCCGATCGTCGTCGCTACGGCGCTTGTGCAGAGCCTGCAATCCATTGTCAGCCGGAATGTGCAGGCGACGCAGCCGGCCGTGCTTTCGGTGACGCAGGTCCATTCCGGCTCGGCCTACAATGTGGTGCCGGACAGGGCCGTGATCTCCGGCACCATACGCTACTTTGCCGATGAGGTGCGCGACCTGATCCACAACCGCGTGATCAAGTTGTGCGCCGGCTTTGCCGAGAGCTATGAAGTGGAGATTGTGCCGGATCTCCGGCCGATCTTCGACGTGCTGATGAACGACGCGGCGCTTTCCGAAGCTTATCGGGTGGCAGCCGCCGAGATAGTCGACGCGGAGAACGCCACCATTACCGAGGAGCTCGTGACCGGCAGCGAGGATTTCGCGGACATGCTGAAGGTCGTGCCTGGCGCCTATTGTACGCTTGGCCATGGGGGCACCCTGCCGGTGCACAATCCGGGTTTCACCTTAGACGACGATATACTGCCGGTCGGCGCCAGCATCATGGCGCGAATTGTCGAGAAGCGGCTAGCACTTTAGGCGCGGCCTCGAAGCCCATTCCGTACCCGCTCTTACCGGGAAGCGGCCAGGGGTAAACAATTCCAACCAGGACGCGACATCAATGAATTACATGCAGCTACCTTTTGACACCGCGACGATGCTCGCTGGGCTGAAACCCTGGATCGAATGCGAAAGCCCCACCTTCGATGCCGCGGCTGTTGACCGGATGATGAATCTTGCCGCCTATGATTTGGCGGTAGCCGGCGCAGAGATCGAACGCATTCCCGGACGCATGGGCTTCGGCGGCTCCGTGCGAGCGCGTTTTCCGCACAAGGATTTCGGCAAGCCCGGCATCCTGATCTCCGGTCATCTCGATACGGTGCATCCCATCGGCACGCTGGAAAAGAACCCGTGGCGCATTGAGGACGGCCGCTGCTACGGCCCCGGCATTCAGGACATGAAGGGCGGCAACTACGTGAGCATCGAGGCCATCCGCCAGCTTGCCTTGGCAGGCCTCGAAACGCCGCTTCCGGTTACCGTGCTGTTCACGCCCGACGAGGAAGTGGGTACGCCTTCGACGCGCGAACTGATCGAGATGGAGGCGCGCAAAAATAAGGTGGTGCTGGTGCCCGAGCCCGCACGGCCGGACGGGGGAGCGGTGACCGGCCGCTATGCCATCGCCCGTTTCAACGTGAAAACCTCGGGCCGGCCGAGCCACGCCGGCTGGGCCCTGAAGGACGGTCGTTCGGCAATCGCCGCCATGGCGCGCAAGGTGCTTGAGATCGAGGCGATGACGAGCGACGACTGCACCTTCTCCGTGGGCGTGATCCACTCCGGACAGTGGGTGAATTGCGTCTCGTCCTTCTGTGATGCGGAGGTTCTGTCGATGGCCAAGCGCCAGGCGGACCTCGATGAAGGCGTCTTGCGCATGCTGGCGCTTTCCGGCGAGGAGAACGATGTGATGATTGAGGTAACGCGCGGCGTGATGCGGCCCGTGTGGGAGCCGGATGAGGGCACGATGGCAGTCTATAACCTGGCGCACGAAATCGCCGGCGAGATCGGCTTTGGTCTGACACATGCCAGTGCCGGCGGCGGCTCTGACGGCAACTTCACCGGCGCGCTCGGCCTGCCGACGCTCGATTCCATAGGCGTGCGCGGCGCTGGCCTGCACACGCTCGGCGAATATATCGAGATCGATAGTCTGGTTGAACGTGCACAGCTCATGGCTGGGCTCCTGATGCGGCTGAAATAGGCGGCCGGGGCGCCTCAGAAGTCGAGCTGCGCCCCGTCCACCACCTCCTTCATGACGAAAAAGGTGCGCGTCTGGCGCACACCGGGCAGGGCGATGAGCTGGCTTCCGTGCAGCCGGTTAAAGTCGGCCATGTCGCGTACGCGGATTTTCAGGAAATAGTCGAAGTCGCCTGCGACCAGGTGGCAGTCGAGAATGAACGGCAGCTTCCGCACCGCTGTTTCGAAGGCAGAAAAACTCTCCGGTGTTGATCGGTCGAGCACGACACCGACCATGACCAGCGCGCCCCGTTCGACGCGCTCCGGGTTAAGCACCGCATGGACGCCACGGATGTAGCCTGCCTTGAAAAGCCGCTCCGTCCGGCGATGACAGGTCGCGGGGCTGACACCGACCAGCCTGGCGAGATCGGCATTGCTCAAACGGCCGTCACGCTGCAGCTGCCGGAGGATTTTCAGATCGATCCGGTCCAGTGCTTCTTCATCGGAAGGTTGCTTCATATAGGTCATCTATTATGGGAGAATCCACCATATTTGCGATGAAGGTGAAGCGTTCGTAGCAGCTTTAGCTTCAAATATGGAAGCACCTTTTGACAAAAGTCCACTAGCCTCTCCGCCGGTTTTGCTCCTTCGGAAAGGCTGAACATGCTGGAGAAATTCGAACGCTACCCTCTCACCTTCGGTCCCACCCACATTGAAACGCTGGAGCGTCTTTCGGCGCATCTGGGCGGCAGGGTGGAGCTTTATGCCAAGCGGGAGGACTGCAATTCGGGTCTGGCCTTCGGTGGCAACAAGCTGCGCAAGCTGGAATATATCGTGCCCGACGCCTTAGCGTCCGGGGCCGATACGCTGGTATCGATCGGCGGCGTGCAGTCGAACCACACGCGCATGGTCGCGGCCGTGGCGGCGAAGATCGGCTTCAAATGCCGCCTGGTTCAGGAAAGCTGGGTACCGCACGAGGACGCCGTCTATGACCGCGTCGGCAACATCCTCTTGAGCCGCGTCATGGGCGCGGAAGTGGAACTGGTCGATGAGGGCTTCGACATCGGCATCCGCGAGAGCTGGGAAAACGCTCTGAAGGATGTCGAAGCGAGAGGGGGCAAACCTTATGCGATCCCGGCAGGCGCCTCGGTCCACAAATATGGTGGGCTCGGCTATGTGGGCTTTGCCGAGGAGGTGCGCGCGCAGGAGGCCGAGCTTGGCTTCAAGTTCGACTATATCGTCGTCTGCACCGTAACCGGCTCGACCCACGCCGGCATGCTGGTGGGTTTTGCGGCCGACGGGCGAGCACGCAAGGTGATCGGCATCGATGCCTCGGCAACTCCGGCACAGACGAAGGCGCAGGTTTTCGATATCGCACACAAAACAGCGGCGCTTGTGGAACTCGGACGTATGATCGAGGAAGACGATGTGGTGCTGGTCGAGGACTATGCCTATCCGGTTTATGGAGTGCCGTCGGAGGAGACGAAACAGGCGATGCGCCTGTGCGCACGTCTCGAGGGCATGATGACCGATCCCGTCTATGAAGGGAAATCCATGCAGGGCATGATCGACCTGGTGAAGAAGGGGTTCTTCCCGGAGGGTTCGAAGGTCCTCTATGCGCATCTGGGAGGCGTGCCGGCGATCAACGGCTACAGCTATGCTTTCCGCAACGGGTAAAGGCGCAGGCGCACCCTGCTTGTCGCTTGGCTTTGCCGCCGGTCTTCGAACCGGGGCCGAGACAGAGTTCCGCCCCGTGCATCGATACTGGCTGTCGAGATTAGACGACCGCCCCGATAGAACTTTGCCCCTTGGTTTAGACTAGATCGCTCGCGAGGCAGCGGCCCCAAAATCATCCGGTGTCGGCAAAAATCTCCGGATGTACCTTCGAGAACGTCTCCAACTCCGCAATGACGGCGTCTATATGCGCGGCCATGGCGGCACGCGCGGCTGGGGGATCTTCAGCTTCCAGGGCTTCGACGATCGCTACGTGCTCGGCATAGGTGACGGCATGGCGGCGGGGGGAGGCGATGAGGCGTCGGGCGCGATCCAATGACAGGCGCAGGCTCTCGACTGTTGTCCGCAGCCGCGGATAGGAGAGGGCGCTCACCATCAGGTCGTGGAAGGCGAGGTCAAGCGCGTGAAAGCCGGCGCGGTCTTCGGCGTCCACGGCTGCCTTCTGATAGCGCAGATTGCGCCTCAGTTCGGCCAAGAGTGCGGTGTCGCGGCGGCGCGCCAGCGCTTCGGCCACCTCCGCTTCCAGCGCGCGGCGCATGAAGAGGTTCTCGTCCACGTCCTTGAGCCGGATCAGCGATACGCTCGAACCGCTTTGCGGGCGGATGTCCACCAGCCCTTCCCGCTTCAGCCGATGGAGCGCTTCGGAAATGGGAAAGCGAGAGACGCCGAAGCGGGCGGTCAGCGCGGCCTTGTCGAGCGGCTGGCCCGGTCGCAGCTCCAGCGTGACGATCGCCTGACGCAGCGCGCTGGCAACATGCTCGCTCGCGCCGGATCTTCTCTCCGGACCCGCTCCGGCAATCTTGATGCTTGATGTCATGCTAGCATGTTAGTATGATTTCGGTGGTTTGAAAATCATGGATCGACCGGCCGTGTTATGGAGACAGTCATGGCCGGGCGGGATGGATTGAGACAGTGGCAGCCATCGCCATCCCCGTGCCGATACTTCGGCCTTTTGCGCTGAAAACGGGTGTGGCTATCCAAGCATTGCGTGCGTGGCCGCGACCGTGTGACTGCCGGCATTGATCTACCGTTGAACATCAATTGGCGGATGGTAATCCGCCGGAGGCATATCATGAACGAACATAACGGGCGGCCCTCCTTTCTGCGGCTTGCCGAAACGGACAACATCGCCGTGGCGGCGCGGAAAATCGAGGAAGGTGCTCCGCTGATCGGCGGCGTGCGCGCCGCATCCCGCATCCCATTTGGCCACAAGGTGGCGTTGGAGCCAGTAGCGCGCGGCGAGGCAGTCCGCAAGTTCGGCCAGATCATCGGTTTTGCCAAGGTGCCCATCGCAGCCGGCGACTGGGTGCACGAGCACAATGTGGAGATGGGCGACTTCGAGCGCGACTACCGCTTCTGTGAGGAAGCACGGCCGATCAACGTCCTGCCGCCTGAGGAGCAGGCGACTTTCGAAGGCTACCGCCGCCCCGATGGCCGTGTCGGCACACGGAACTACATCGGCATTCTGACCAGTGTGAACTGCTCCGCCTCGGTCGCCCGCTTCATCGCGGAGGCGGCTATGCGCGAGGGGCTTCTCGACGACTTCCCCGATATCGATGGCGTCGTCTCATTCACCCACGGCACGGGTTGCGGGCTGGCATCCTCGGGCGAGGGTTTCGATCTGTTGAAACGCACGCAATGGGGTTATGCCGCTCATCCCAATCTCGGCGGCGTGCTGATGGTCGGGCTCGGCTGCGAAGTCTTCCAGATCGCGCGCCTGAAGGAACTCTATGGCCTTGAGGAAAGCGAAACCTTCCGCTCGATGACGATTCAGGAATCGGGTGGTACGCGGCGCACCATCGAAGCCGGGTTGGCACGCGTGAGGGAGATGCTGCCGGCCGTCGGCGCCCACAAGCGCGAGACGATGCCGGCGTCCGAGATCACCCTGGCGCTGCAATGCGGCGGCTCGGATGGATATTCCGGCATCACCGCCAATCCGGCGCTTGGCGTGGCAGCTGACATCCTGGTGCGGAACGGGGGTACTGCGGTGCTGGCCGAAACGCCGGAGATCTACGGCGCCGAGCATCTTCTGACCCGTCGGGCCATTCGCCGCGAGGTGGGCGAGAAGCTCATCGAGCGCATCCACTGGTGGGAGGAATACACCGCCCGCAATAAGGGCGAGATGAACAACAATCCCTCGCCGGGAAACAAGGCCGGCGGCCTGACAACGATTCTGGAGAAGTCGCTGGGCGCCGCCGCCAAGGGCGGCTCGACGCCTCTCAACGCCGTCTATGAATACGCCGAGCAGGTGAGGGAGAAGGGGTTCGTCTTCATGGACACGCCGGGCTACGATCCGGTTTCCGTGACGGGACAGGTGGCTGGCGGCTGCAATGTCGTGTGCTTCACCACGGGCCGCGGCTCCGCCTATGGCTGCAAGCCGTCCCCCTCCATCAAGCTCGCCACCAATTCCGCCATGTACGAGCGCATGGCGGAGGATATGGACATCAATTGCGGTGACATCCTCGACGGCGTGAGCCTGGAGGAGAAGGGGCGACAGATTTTCGAGGAAGTGCTCGCCGTGGCATCCGGCAAGCGGAGCAAGTCCGAGCAACTGGGCTATGGCGACAACGAGTTCGTGCCCTGGCAGATCGGGGCGGTGATGTAGCGGCCTGTCTCCGCTCCGCCGCCGCCGGTGCATGTGATCAAGGCGGCGCGGTATGATCCGCGCCGTCAGATCACCTGGCCGTCGGCATCGAAGAGATGGCAGCTGGCGGGATCGACGAAGGTGTCTACGGAAGAGCCAACTTGGATATTCCGCTGGCCTTCCAGAGATACAGTGAGGTTCTGGCCGTCCGCAAGCGTCGTGTAGAGGAGGGTCTGGCCGCCGAGATTTTCGACCAGGTCGACCTTCACCTTCGCGAAGGGGATACGGTTATCTCCGCCGGCGATGGTGATGTGCTCTGGTCGGACACCGAACTCCACCTTTCCGTCTGCCGTACCTTTGGCATGACGCGGCAGGACGACCTTCTCGCCGCCGATACGGATGGCGGCGGAGCTTGCGTCGGCGCCTTCGACACCGGCGTCGAGGAAGTTCATCTTTGGACTGCCGATGAAGCCGGCGACAAAGCGGTTGGCGGGATTGTTGTAGAGGTCGAGGGGAGCGCCGGCCTGCTCGACGTGGCCGAGGCGCAGGACGACGATCTTATCGGCCATGGTCATCGCCTCAACCTGGTCGTGAGTGACGTAGATCATGGTGTTGCCGAGGTCGCGATGCAGCTTGGCGATCTCGACGCGCATCTGCACGCGCAGCTCCGCATCGAGGTTGGAGAGCGGCTCGTCGAAGAGGAAGATGCGCGGCTCGCGCACGATGGCGCGGCCGATGGCCACGCGCTGGCGCTGACCACCGGAAAGCTGCTTCGGCTTGCGGTCGAGCAACGGCTCTATCTGCAGGATTTCGGCGGCGCGGCGCACGCGCGGCGCAACCTCGGCCTTCTTCATGCCGGCCGTCTCCAGCCCGAAGGCCAAATTCTTGTAGACGCTCATATGCGGGTAGAGCGCGTAGGACTGGAACACCATGGCGATGCCCCGCTTGGCCGCTGGCACCTCGTTCATCAGTTCCTGGTCGATCCGCAGCTCTCCGCCGGAGATCGGCTCCAGCCCAGCGATCATGCGCAAAAGGGTCGATTTTCCGCAGCCGGACGGGCCGACGAAGACGGTGAATTCGCCCGGATCGATGGACAGGTCGATCCCGTGGATGACCTGGACGGAGCCGAAGTGCTTGCGGACCTTGGAAAGCGTGACTGACGTGGACATGCGGATTTCTTTCTCCTGTCAGGCCGATCGGGGTTGCGGCGGGGCGGGAATCCAGCCCTCGTAGAGGGGGTGGCCGGGGCCGATCGGAAAGCGGACGTCCTGGCGGGTGCGGGCGGAGTGATAGAAGGCGGCCACCAGTTCAAGCGCCCCGCGGGCGTCGGCGGTGGTAACCGGCAGCGGCGTTCCTTGCGTCAGTGCGCGGTGGAAATCGCGCATTTGGCCGGCGAAGCGCGGCGGCACTGGTGTCCAGTCGGCCAGGAGTGCATCGATCTCGGCCTTGACCTTGTCGTTGCGGGGCACGATGCGCCACGGATCGTTGCCGAGTGCATAGGGAAAGTGGCTCGATTCGAAGGTGACGTTCTCGAAGGCGAGATGGAGGCGCGACAGCTCCTCGCGCGAGCCGAGCGTCGCCGTCATCGAGGCCAGCGCGCCGCTTTCCAACTCCAGACTGGCGGAGACGCAATCTTCCACCTCGATGGCGTGCACGCGCGTCGCCACCCGGCCGAAGAGGCCGGCCGGACGGCCCATGAGCCACATCAGCATGTCGTGGATATGGATGGCGTGGGTCATCAGAACGCCGCCCAACTCGGTCGCCCATTTGCCGCGCCAGGGAACGGCGTAGTATTCGGGCAGGCGCTGCCAGAAAGTCTCGGCCGTGCCCACATAGGGCATCCCCGCTACGCCCGACTCGATGATCTTCTTGGCCTTCTGCACCCCATCGCCATAGCGGTACTGGAAAATGGGCATGAGCTTGCCCTTCGCGTTGCGCTCGGCGGCGATGACCTCATCGACCTCCTTGAGCGAACCGACAAGCGGCTTTTCGCAGATGACGTGCTTGCCCGCGGCGAGGGCCGCCAGGATCTGGGCATAATGGACGGATGGCGGCGTGCAGATATCGATGATATCGACATCGTCCATGGCCAGGAGATCGTCGAAGGTGGTCGTCTTGCGGGGGATGCCGAACTCCTCGGCAAAGGCATCGAGGCGTGCACGGTCGAGGTCGCAGACGGCGATCACCCGGTAGCGCTCTGGGTCGGCCAGATAGCCTTCGGTGATGTGGGCGCGGCCAATCCCGCATCCGACGATGGCGACAGTCAGGGTTTCGGGCATCTATTATCCTTCGGTTGCGGCGCGCTCGGCGAGCGCCTGCGCCTTCAGCGCCAGTTCCATGGCGAGATAGCAGCGGGCCTGCGGCATAGCGGTCTCTGTGCGGTTTTGGATGTCTTCCAGGAAGGCGCGGCCGAAGGGCAGACCGACCTCACGGCAGTCGATGTGCTTCACACCATTCTCGTTGACGATGAAGAGGTGGTTGCCGCCCTCGCGGCCGGCGATGTCGATGTTCTTGCGGACTTCGATATAGCCTTCGGTGCCGAGAATGGTGAGGCGGCCGTCGCCCCAGGTTGGCAGCTTTGGCGGCGAAAACCAATCGACGCGCACATAGCCGGTGGCGCTTTCGCTCCTCATATGCATATCGCCGAAATCCTGCAGGCCCGGTGCGTCCTTGTTCGCCCGGTTGGCGATAGTGGCCGAAAGCACCTCAGCGCTATCGGACTTGGTGAAAAACAGGAACTGCTCTGCCTGGTGCGAGCCGATGTCGGTGAGGATGCCGCCATAGCGTGGGCGTTCGAAGAACCAGCCGGGCCGCTGCGGCTTGCGCAGCGAATGCGGCCCGAGGCCAACCGTGTGGATGACCGTGCCGATGGCGCCGGCCTCCACCAGCTCTCCCGCCTTCACGGTGGCGGGGCTCTCGAAGTGCTCCGAATAAAGGATGGAGAAGATACGGCCCGTGCGGGCCTGAACGCGCTTGACCGTTTCAAGCTGCTCGAGGCTCGTGACGCCCGGCTTGTCGAGAAGAACGTCCTTGCCGTGCTCCATCGCCGCGACAGCGATGCCCGCGCGCTCGTCGGGGATCCCGGCGCTGGTGACGAGTGCAATGGACCTGTCTTCCAGGATCGCCGCCCGGTCACCGACGCGCCGGGCTTGGGGGTAGCGCTCGGCGAACTCGGCAGCCAGATTGTCTTCGCGCGAATGGAAGGAGACAAGCTCCGCGCCAGCACGCAGGAGCATGTCGACCTGGCCGTAGATGTGGCTGTGGTTGAGGCCGATAGCGGCAAAGCGGATGGGGGTCATCGGGAGTTTTCCTGTGCTTGCGCCGTGAGGCTGGCGAGGCGCGAAGCGGCGCCGGCGTCTCCAAACATGCTCGTCTCCACGCCCGCTTTACCGTTTGATCCCCGTCGTGGCGATACCTTCGATCAAGAGCCTCTGGAAGAAGAGGAAGAAGAAGAACACCGGAATCAGCGACAGCATGGACATGGCGAACAGCCCCGACCAGTCCGACAGGCCGGTCGAGTCCACGAAGGAGCGCAGGCCGAGCTGGACGGTATAGGTGCGCATGTCGGTGAGGTAAATCAGCGGGCCAAAGAAATCATCCCAGGTCCAGATGAAGGTGAAGATGGCTGCCGTGGCGAGCACCGGGAGCGACAGGGGCAGCATGATGCGCCAGTAGATGCGCCAGGCGCTGCAGCCGTCCATCATCGCCGCCTCGTCCAGTTCGCGCGGAATGCCGCGGAAGAACTGCACCATAAGGAAGATGAAAAAGGCGTCGACGGCCATGAACTTCGGAACCACGAGCGGCAGCATTGTGCCGACCCAGCCGAGGTTGAGAAACAATACATACTGGGGAATGAGGGTGACGTGATAGGGCAGCATGAGCGTGCCCAGCATGATCGCGAACCAGAAATTGCGACCCCAGAACTTGAGCCGCGCGAAGGCGAAGGCGGCGAGCGAGCAGGCCAGCACGTTGCCGATCACCGACAGGATCGAGATGACGAAGGAATTCCAGAAGAAGGTGCCGAAGTCGACGCGCAGGCCGAACCAGCCGCGCGGATAAGCGTCGAGCGACACGGAGGAGGGGATCAGCGAGGTGGCGCTGAAGATTTCCTCCTCGGGCCGGAACGAGGCCGAGAGCATCCACAGGAGCGGATAGAGCATGACGATGGACGCGCCGATGAGGAGCACGTGCAAGAGTACCGACACCCAGCGCCGGCGCTTTTCAAGCCCCACGATTTCGTTTGGGCGGACGTCGTCCGTTGCGGCGAAGTCAGTCATCGTAGTGCACCCAGTATCGCGCGGTGAGGAAGGAGAAGGCAGTGAACAGCGCGACGATCACCAGGAGGATCCAGGCAAGCGCCGAGGCGTAGCCCATGCGGAAGAAGCCGAAAGCCTCTTGATAGAGATAGAGTGTGTAGAAGAGGGTCGAATTGATCGGCCCGCCGGTACCGCCCGAGATGATGAAGGCCGGCGTGAAGGCCTTGAAAGCCTCGATGGTCTGCACGACGGCGTTGAAGAAGACGACTGGCGTGAGGAGCGGCAGGGTGATCTTCCAGAACTGGCGCCACTTGGAGGCGCCGTCGAGGCTCGCCGCCTCATACATGTCCTGCGGGATCTGCCTGAGGCCGGCCAGGAAGATGATCATCGGTGAGCCGAACTGCCAGACCGAAAGGACGACGAGGGTGTAGAGCGAGTAATCCGGGTTGGAGATCCAGCTTGGGCCCTGGATGCCGAAATTGGCGAGGAACGAGTTGACCAGGCCGTTGCCGGCAAAAAGCTGACGCCAGAGCACGGCGATGGCGACCGAGGTGCCAAGCAGCGACGGCAGATAGAAGATGGCGCGGTACCAGGGAAGACCCTTCATGCCGCGGTTCAGGGCCATGGCGACGAGAAGTGCGAAGGCGAGCTTCAGGGGCACCGACAGGAGCACGTAGAAGAACGTCACCTGTATGGAGGCCACAAAGCGCGGGTCGGCCGTGGCGATACGCACGTAGTTGGCCGTACCAATCCAGCGCGGCTCGGTCAGGAGGTCGAAATTGGTGAATGAAAGATAAAGCGACACCAGCGCTGGGCCCGCAGTCAGACCGAAAAAGCCGATGAACCACGGCAGAAGGAACATGTAACCGGCGCCATTGCGGGACAAGGCGCGGGCGAACCGGCCGCCGGTGGGCACATAAGGGGATGCGGGAGAGGCGATCGTGGTCATCTGAGGTGTCTTCGCACTCGATGAAGAAGCATTCTGAGCCTTGCCCGAATTCTACTGGTTGTCATTTGTGAGGGAAGGACGAATGCCCTCGGCAGGTACGGCGTTGCCGACCCGTATTCGTCGAAGCCTGCGGTGAGGGTGCTTCGCCTTCACCCTCATCCCGCGCCGTGCGTTTGTCGGGCGGCCCGGGGACGAGGGTGAAGGTATGCGCATACGGTTCAGCCTCGATCTGCAGCGTCTATCCGCGCGACAGGATCGACTGGGCTTCGGTGACGAACGCCTCGGCGCCCGACTCCGGCGTATGCTGTCCGAAAGAGACCTCCTGGCTGATGCGGAGCAGCATCTTGTCGATCTCGCCTGCGCCGAGCGGCGGCGGAGGCGGCAGGGGACCAGCAAGGTCGCCCAGGCCGCCGATGAACTCAACCGCGGCCCGGCCTGTATCGTCAAGCTGCGGCGCAAGCGCCTCGCGCACCGCCGCCGACTCGGGAACCCCGCGCTCGACGTCGAGGATGGTTGCTGCGTCTGGATCGGTGACGAAGAAGGAGATATAGGCCGCGGCGGCTTCCGGATTCTCGCACTGCGAGGATACCGAGAAGAACATCGATGGCTTGCGGTAGTGTCCGCCGCCGACACCCGGCTCGATGCGCGGATAGGGGTGCATGACGATCGGATCCTTGTTGATCGTCTGGTAGCCGACGAGCTGGTTCGAGTGGGCGTAGGAGACGGCAGCGTGGCCGAGCGAGACCATGCCCGTCTCGATCTGGTTTTTGTCCAGCGCCTGCAGGTCCGGCGGCACGCAGGCCTTGGATTCGCGCATGGCCGCCCATAGCTCGAACCATTCGCGCGTGTCTTCCGCGTCGAAGGCGAGCTCGCCGTCCTCGGTGTAGAGCGCCTTGCCACGCTGGCGCACGAAATTCTCGAAGAAGGGCTCGATGCCCGAGCCGTCTGACAGGCCGTAGAAGTTCTCACGCTTGCCGGCCTTGGTAATCTCCTCGCCGATGCGCTTCATCTCGTCGAAGGTCAGCGAATTGTCGGGAATTTCGATGCCTGCCTCCTCGAAGGCGGCAGCATTGATCATCATGGCCGACGAGTTGGCGCCGAGGCTGATGCCGTAGAGCGAGCCATCCACCGAGCCGCCGTCGATTGCGGCCTGGTCGAAATCCGATACCTTGAGGACATCCGGGACGTGACCTTCCAGCTGCGCCAGTGCGCCGCGGCGGGCATATTCGAAGATGTAGCGGTAGTCCATCTGGATGATGTCGGGCGCGTTGCGGCCGGCGACCTGCGTGGCGAGCCTCGGCCAGTAGTCGTCCCAGCCGACGGTTTCACCGTCGATGACCACTTCGGGGTTCTCTTCCATGAAGAGGTTAGAGACCTCGAACGTACGCTCCGCGCGCGGCTGCGAGCCCCACCACATCAATCTCAGCCGGGTCTCCTGGCCGAAGGCCGCTCCCGGAAGTCCAAAGGCTGAAGCGGACAATGCAGCTGCACCGCCGGCAAGCACACCGCGCCTGTTGATCCTGAATGTCATCGATTTTCCTCCCACTTGACACACCTCATGCGCCCCTCGCGGGCCACATGCGCATCGCTTCTCAAGAGCTGGTAAATAACCAGATGGTTACAACCGTGTACCATCCCCGCTGGGCTGTCAAGGCACCTCTTGAGACGCAAAGGCCATCGGCAAGGCCAAAGGCTCTCACACGCCATCACTCCTCCCGGTCGCTCAGGCCCTCGACCAGCTCCATCGGCCAGATCCGGCGCACGGTGCCGAGCGGATATTGCTCCTTATAGGCAGGCATTGTGGCGAGAAGGGCTTCAGCGAGCGCCTCGCCGAGCGCGTGCAGATCGAGGCGGAAGCAGGTGAGCGGCGGGGAGAGGAACTTCGCTTGCGGGCTTTCTCGGAAGCCGATGATGGCAATGTCGCGGCCCGGTGCGAGGCCGGCGTCGTGGAGGCCGCGGTAGAAGCCGATGGCCGTCGTCTCGTTGACAAGCAGGATCGCCGTGGGGCGGTCGCTCATGGCGACGATCTTCTGCGCCATGGC
Organism: Chelativorans salis; assembly: GCF_025336525.1. GTDB lineage: Bacteria > Pseudomonadota > Alphaproteobacteria > Rhizobiales > Rhizobiaceae > Chelativorans > Chelativorans salis. Next base: position 138,534 of record NZ_JAOCZP010000006.1, on the reverse strand, counting down.
GTAGCCGCCGGCCTCATTGGGCGGTGAGCGCAGGAGGCGATGGGGCGGTAGCGGGAGCCCGTGGGTGGCCAGCGTGTTTTGGGCGGTCTCGACGAAGATATGGCCTAAATTGGCATCGTCGGCCGGCGCGGCGATGGCAATATCGCGGTGGCCTTGGGCGACGAGCCGGTCGATACCGATGCGGGCCAGACCCTCGAAGTCGAGGTCGATCCAGGGGTGGTCGACATCCGATTGGCTGCGTCCGAGGGCGATGAAGGGAATATGGCGCTCGGCCAGAAAATCGATGCGCGGGTCTTGTTTCCGCGTCGCCGAGATGATGAGGGCGTCGGCGAAGCCGCGCGCAACCGTGCGGCGGAGATAGGCGTCGGGGTCTTCGCGCGAGGAGCACAGAAGGACGACGAGGTCGAGATTATGGCGGGCGAAGACCGCCTGCACGCCATCGAAGACGCTCATGAAGAACGTGTCGCCGTCGCCGGTAATCTCCGAGCCGCTCTGCATCATGAAGCCGACGACGCCGGTGGAACCTTTGCGCAGGGATCGGCCGGCCTGGTTGGGCGCGTAGCCGAGCTCGAGGGCGGCTTCAAGCACGCGCCGGCGGGTTTCGGCGTTGACGTCGGGGCGCCCGTTGAGGGCGCGCGAGACGGTGCCGATGGAGATGTCCAGATGCTGGGCGAGACGCCTGATGCCGACCATACTTTCTGCTTTATACCTCTTCTGGGACCGATTGCGGGAGGGCTCCCTCGCCGCGGATCGGACCGGCCGGAGGGCAGTTTCTTCGTAAACGTTTTCGATTCCCTGTTGACACGAATGCGCCGCCGATTCTACCGTCGTAAACGTTTACGGGCAAGAGTGGCCGCAGCCGGGGAGGGCAGGCCGCAGACTGAACAATGTCCGGGAGGAGGCTAGTCGTGAAATTGAGGGCCGTTCTGGCAGGATGCGGTGGCATGGCCAAGGGCTGGCTCCGGGCCGTGGAAGAGGCGCCCGCGCTCAGAGACCGTATCGAGATCGCCGGGCTGGTCGATGTCGACGAGGATGCCGCGCGCGCACTGGCGGAGGAGTTCGGCCTGTTGGCAGCGACCGGTTGCAATCTTCCGGCGATGCTTGAGGCGACCAGCGCCGATCTTTTGTTCGACGTAGTGCCGCCTTCGGTGCGAAGGCCGGTGGTGCTGTCAGGGCTCGAGCATGGATGCCACGTGCTGAGCGAGAAGCCGATGGCGACCTCCATCGAGGATGCGCGGTTTCTGATTTCGGCGGCAGAACGAGCGGAGCGCCTTCATGCCGTCGTCCAGAACCGGCGCTTCATCTCCGGGGTGCGGCGCATCCGCGCCTTTCTGGAAAGCCGCGCCCTGGGCGAACTGACAGGGCTTCACTGCGACTTCTTTCTCGCTCCCCATTTCGGTGGCTTTCGCGAGGAGATGGACCACCCTTTGCTGCTCGACATGGCGATCCACACCTTCGACGCGGCGCGCTTCATGGCGGGCAAGGTGCCGCTGGCGGTCTACGCGCTCGAGACCAACCCCACCGGCTCCTGGTATGCGCAGGGGGCCGCCGCAAGCGCCATCTTCGAATTCTCGGACAATGTGACCTTCACCTATCGCGGCTCGTGGTGCGCAGACGGGGCGCCGACGAGCTGGGAGGCGGCGTGGCGTTTCATCGGCACGAAGGGCTCGCTCATCTGGGACGGAGCGGAAAGCTTCGAGGCGCGCGTGGTAGCAAGCGAAGGGAAATTTTTGAACGACCTCACGCCGGTGGAAGTTCCCAAGGCGAGTGAGATGGAAAAGACGCACGGGCATGCCAGCGTCATAGCCGAGTTCCTGGCGGCGATCGAGGAAGGTCGCAGGCCCGAGACCGACGGAACGGACAACATCAAGAGCCTCGCCATGGTGTTCGCCGCCATCGAGAGCGCGGCGACCCAAAGCAGGGTCGAGATCAGGGAATAAGGGAGGGAAAGACGTTGAGCGATCCAGCCAAATCCATCCGCATCGGCACCATGATCAAGGGCACCCGCGCCCGCGCCGACGAGACCATCGCCGCCATCGCCGATCTGGGCTTCGAAAGCTTCCAGCCCTTCTTCTGGCAGACGACGGAGGGGCAGGACCTTGCCGAACTCGGAAAGCGCTGCCGCGAAGCGATCGGCGACCGCGACATCACCATCCCGACGATCGGCATGTTCGGCAATCCGCTCGAGGAGCGGCCGCTGGACCGGGAGACGCTGGAAGGGTGGAAGCAGTGCATCGACAACGCGCACCATTTCGGTGCGACATGTGTCGCCGGCTTCACGGGCCGCGTCCGCAACATGCCGATCGAGGACAGCCTGCCGCGATACAGGCAAGTCTGGTCCGAGCTTGCCAGGCATGCCGCCGACAAGGGCGTGAAGATCGCCTTCGAGAACTGCGCCATGGACGGCAACTGGCAGACGGGCGACTGGAACATCGCCCACAACCCGGACGCCTGGGAGCTGATCTTCAACGAGACGCCGGACGACCATCTGGGGCTTGAATGGGAGCCGTGCCACCAGATGGTCTATCTCATCGACCCGCTGCCGCAGATCCGCAAATGGGCGAGCAGAATCTTCCACATCCACGGCAAGGACGCGACCATCCGCTGGGACGTGATCCGCGAGCACGGGATCTTCGGCAAGCACCCCTTCGTCTTCATGCGCACGCCGGGCTTCGGCGACAGCAACTGGACGGACATCATCTCCGAACTGCGGCTCGCGGGCTGGAGCGGCTCCATCGACATCGAGGGTTGGCACGACCCGGTCTACCGCGATGAGCTCGAGATGACCGGGCAGGTGCGCGCGCTGGAATATCTGAAGAGATGCCGGGGCGGCGACTTCGTCGCTGCCGGATGACGAGCCGGGCCGGCCTGGGGGAAGGGCCGGCGGCGCAACGCGGGTGGAGGCCCGCAAGAGGAGGAGAAAATGAGACTGAAGACATGCATCCATGCCGTCGCCGGGCTTCTGGCTTCGACAGCCATCGTGTCCGCACAGGAGGTGAGCCTCGATCTTTGGACGATCGACGATCCGGGCGAGTACCACTATGTGCTCGCCGAGGAGTTCATGGAGAAGCACCCGAATATCCAGATCAACGTGCGCACGGTGCAGTTCGAGGACATGGTGAACGACTTGGCCCGCGCTGTGGCGACGGGGACCGGACCGGATATCACCTATATCGACAACCCGGAGGTGGCACTGTTTGCCTCGCGCGGGCTGCTGATGGATTTGAAGCCCTATATCGAGAAGTCCGAGATCGTGAACGAGGAGGACATCTATCCCGGCCCGCTCGCCTCGGTGACCTGGGAGGGCGGCATCTACGGCTTGCCGCGAGGGGCGAACACGATTGCTCTTTATTATAACGCCGACATGTACCGCGAAGCGGGGCTCGACCCCGACAACCCGCCGAAGACCTGGGACGAGCTCTACGAGGCCGCCAAGGCACTGACCAAGCCGGAGGAGAACATCTACGGCATCGCCTTCTCGGCCGTGGCGACGGAGGAGGGGACCTTCCAGTTCCTGCCCTGGCTGCAGATGACGGGCGGCGACTACGACAATGTGGCGACCGAAGGCGGCGCGCGGGCGCTCAATTTCTGGAAGCGGCTCCTCGACGAGCGGCTGGCCTCGCCCGACACGCTGATCCGCGGCCAATGGGATTCCACCGGCACCTTCAACGCCGGCAGCGCGGCGATGTCGATTTCCGGCCCATGGGAGCTGCCGCGCATGAGCGAGGAGGCTGACTTCGACTATCGGGCCGCACTCCTGCCGGTGCCGGAAGAAGGGGCCGAGCGAGCCTCCGCTCTCGGTGAGGGTGACAACGTAATCCTGGCGAGCACGGACAACCCCGACGAGGCCTTCATGTTCGTGGAGTTTCTCTATGAGCAGATGCCGCGCGTGTGGAACGAATTCGGCTATCTGCCGGCCTCGGAGGTCGAGGTGAAGGATCCCCAGAACCCGGAGATCTATGCCGTCTTCGAGGAGAGCATGAAATACGCCCGCAACCGCGGACCGCATCCCGAGTGGCCGCGCATCTCACAGGCGATCCAGCAGGCCATCCAGACGACGCTGACCGGCCAGGCGGAAGCCGAGGACGCGCTGGCAACGGCGCAGCAGAAGATCGACGGGGTGCTGGGCAAGTAGCCTTTCTCCCAAGACTGTTGCGGGCGGCACGTCCGCCCGCAACCCGCAACGCTGGCCAACGGGAATCCAGCCATGGCACGTTTCATCCGCTCCGTGCGTGACGCTCGCGGCCTCTACGCCGCACTGGTGTGGCTGGCGCTCGGCTATCTCTTGGTCTTCTCGGCTTTTCCGCTGGTCTACAACATCGTCATCTCGCTGCAGACGGTGGACCTGTTCTCGCTGGCCTCCTTCGATCGGCCCTTCGTCGGCCTGCAGAACTATCGTGACGTATTGAGCGATCCGGTGGCCGGCACCGTCCTGTGGAACACGATCCGGTTCGTGGTGCTGTCGCTCGTCTTCCAGCTTGCGATCGGTTTCGGGCTCGCACTGTTCTTTCAGCAGGATTTTCCCGGCGCCACTTATCTGCGCGGGCTGTTCCTGGCCGGCTGGATCATGCCGGCGCTGGTGGTCGGCGCGGTCTGGAGCTGGATCCTGGCGGGCGACTTCGGCGTTCTCAACTACGTGCTGCGCACGCTCGGTATTACGGAGCGGAACATCTTCTGGCTCTCCGATCCGGATGTCTCCCTCTATTCCGTCATCATAGCCAATATCTGGCTCGGCATTCCCTTCAACATGATCCTCCTGTCGGTCGGCCTCGCCGCCATCCCGCGCGACATCTATGAGGCAGCCGAGCTTGACGGGGCCGGCGCCTGGCAGCGCTTCTTCACCATCACGCTGCCCCTGATGCGTGCGCCGCTGGGCGCCGTCGTCTCGCTCGGCACCATCTTCACGCTTCAGCAGTTCGACCTGTTCGCTGCTCTGACCCAGGGTGGGCCGTCGAATGCTTCCAACGTGGCGCAGTACTGGTCCTGGCAGCTTTCCTTCCAGACCTACCAGATCTCCTATGGCTCGGTGGTGTCTGTGCTGATGATCGTCTTCGTGGTGGCGGTGGCGGCGGTCTACACCCGCTCGACGCGGCACGAGCAGAGCTACTGAGGAGGCGGGGCGATGAAACGCTATATTCTGCTGGCGCTCGCCGCCCTGTTCGTCGCAATCTATCTCTTTCCGCTCTACTGGATGTACGTGACGGCGCTGAAATCCGGCTCGGAGATCTTCCGCTTTCCGCCGACCTTCTGGCCTGCCACCCTGCATTTCAACGTCGCCGACGTGTGGACGCGGCTGCGTATGGATCGCTTCCTGACAAACTCGCTGATCATCGCCGCGGGAACGACGGTCATCATCATGGCGGTCGGCACCGGCTGTGCCTATGCGCTGGCCAGGGTGCGCTCCATCTGGATGGATGTGGCCATGTTCACGACGCTGATGATGCAGGTGCTGCCGTCCTCGCTGATGATCACGCCGATCTTCGTGTCCTTCAATCATGTGGGGCTGCTCGACTATCCGCGCCTTGCGGTCGTCCTGGCGCAGGCGGCGAAGCTTCTGCCGCTCTATATCGTCCTCTGCCGCACGGCCTTCATGCAGGTGCCGCGGGAACTGGAGGAGGCGGGGCTGGTGGACGGGAACTCGCGTCTCGGCGCCTTCCTGCAGATCGCCATACCGCTGGCGCGCAACGGCATCCTCGTGACGGCGGTGCTCGTCTTCCTGCTCTCCTTCGGCGAATACGTCTACTCCCGCTCGCTGATCGGCGAGCGGGCGCTGCAGCCGGCGACCGTCGGCCTGCAGTCCTTCATGGGGCCGAACACGAGCGACTGGTCGGGCGTCATGACCTATTCAGCGATCTATGTGACGCCGATCCTTTTCATTTTCGTGCTGCTGCAGCGGCGCATCGTCAGCGGACTGACCGCGGGAGCCCTGAAATGACCTCACCGCAGATCGAACTGGAGCATGTGGACAAGCACTACGGCCACTTCCACGCGCTCAAGGACATCAATCTTGAGATCGGCAAGGGCCGGTTCGTCGCGCTGGTCGGGCCGTCGGGCTGCGGGAAGTCGACGCTTCTGCGCTCCCTGGCGGGGTTGGAATCAATCACCGGCGGCATAATGAAGATTGCCGGCGAGACGATGAACGGCGTGCCGCCGCGCCGGCGCGACGTGGCGATGGTCTTCCAGTCCTACGCGCTCTATCCGCACATGACGGTGAAGGAAAATCTCACCTATTCGATGCGGCTGAAGCGCAAATCGCGGGAGGAGCGCGACAAGGCGGCTAAGGAGGTGGCGGAGATCACCGGCCTCGGTAACCTGCTCGACCGCTATCCGCGCGAGCTCTCCGGCGGCCAGCGCCAGCGCGTCGCCATGGGCCGCGCCATCATCCGCCATCCGAAAGCCTTCCTCTTCGACGAGCCGCTGTCGAATCTCGATGCCGCACTTCGCGTGCACATGCGCAAGGAGATCCGCGCCCTGCACGACCGGCTGGGTGCCACCTCGGTCTACGTCACCCACGACCAGGTGGAGGCGATGACCATGGCCGATCACGTGGTGGTGATGCGCGAGGGCGTGATCGAGCAGGCCGGCGCGCCGCTCGACCTCTACGACCATCCCGCCAACCGTTTCGTCGCCGGGTTCATCGGCTCGCCGGCGATGAATTTTGTGGAAGCGACAACGACGGAAGCAGGCGACGCGGTGGTGCTGGAGGGATTCGACGGCGCGGTGTTGCCGCTCGGCATAAAGCTCGCGCCGGGACGGCGGGTGGTGGCCGGCCTGCGGCCGGAGCACCTGCTGTTGGGCGCGCCGGACAAGAGCGCGATCCGCATCGGCGTCGGCGTTGTCGAGTTCACAGGCGCGGCAAGCTATCTCTCGTCGGCCGGAGAGCCGGAGCTGACGGTCTTCCACGCCGGGCGCACAGAGGTGCGGCCGGGTGAGGCAGTGGGGCTCACCATCGCGCCGCAGCACGTACATCTGTTCGACCCCGAGACGGGGCGGCGGGTCGAGGGGTGATATTCCCGCTCCTTGAAACCGCGATGGATCTACTCCACCAGCTTCCACAGAAGCGGCAGAAGCTGCTCGCGGCCATTGGGCCCAAGCTTTCGCGCGAAACGTGCCTCGTGCTCGGCCTGTAGCTGCCGCGCCTTGTCGAGCAGCGTCCTGCCTTCCTCCGTCAGATGCAGCGCGTAGGAGCGGCGGTCCTTCTTCGAGGGGCGGCGCTCGATCAGGTTTCGCTTTTCCAGGTGGTCGACCATGGTTACGAAGTTGGTGCGCTGGACACCCAGCGCCGCGCTGACCTCGGACTGGTTGAGACCGGGGTTCTCATCGATGATGATGAGCGTCGAGAAATAGGCCGGCCTGAGATCGACGGTCTCCAGCGTGCGGATGAAGTCGTCGAAGATCACGAGCTGGGCGCGGCGCAAGGCGTATCCGATGAAGCCCGGAAGGGGGCCGAGGCTGACGCCGTTGGGCGCCGCAGGCGCATCGCGGTCTTCATCATTGTCCATCAACAAGCGGTCCTCCCGAACTATTCGCACGGCAATAGCACACTATAGCCGCCTCTGACGTCATCTCCAGCTAACGTGTTCCTCCTCAGAGGCGATCTGGACCTTGCCGAATTGCCCGCTATGTTGGCGCGGTTCCGCGAAGAGCCGGATATGAAGTGTTCCAAGGTCGTGTTCCGGCGGTAGATTGTGTCGGTCCGGCAAGGCGCGCGTGGTGGGAGGAGAACGAATGTCACTCGTCCTGGGGTTCGATCTGGGAACGGGAAGCGTGCGCGCCGGCGTCTATGATGTTGACGGCGGGACGATGCTGGGCGGCGCGGAGGAGCGCTATGCGACCTCATTCCCGCGTCCCGGCTGGGCCGAACAGCAGCCGGAAGCATGGTGGACAGCGCTACTTTCCGCCGGCCTGCGGGCGGTGGAGGCGGCGGGAAGGCGCGAGGTCGCTGCCATCTGCGTCGCCGCCACGGCTTCCACGGTCGTCGCCTGTCGGGCCGACGGCACGCCAGTCTATCCGGCGATCCTGTGGATGGATTGCCGGGCGGCCGGCGAGGCGTGCGAGACGGGCGAGGCCTACCACCCCGTCATGGCCTATAGCGGCGGCGAGGACGCGGCCGAATGGCTCGTGCCGAAGGCGATGTGGCTCAAGCGCCACGAGCCGGAAGTCTTCGCCAGGGCCGAGGTGATCTGCGAGGCCATCGACTACATCAACTATCGGCTCTCGGGCGAATGGGCCGCCTCGCGCATGACGGCCGCCTGCAAGTGGAATTACGATTCAGCTGCCGGGCGCTACGTGCCCGAGCTCTACGAGAGTTTCGGTGTCGGCGCGCTCGCCGACAAGCTGCCGGTGCGCGTCGTGCCGGTGGGGGCTCCGCTGGGCCGCCTGCGCACCGAGATCGCGGCCGAACTCGGCCTCGCCTCCGCGCCGCTTCTCGTCCAGGGCGGCATCGACGCGGAGATGGGCATGCTGGGGGCGGGGACAACGGAGCCCGGCAGCATGCTCATCGTCGCCGGCACGTCGGTCGCCCACCTCACGCATATCGACGAACAGCGCGCACTACCCGGTTTCTGGGGCCCCTATCCCAACGCGTTGATCGACGGGCTCTGGCTGGTTGAAGGCGGACAGGTCTCGGCCGGCTCCATCCTCGACTGGCTGACGGGGACGATTTTCGGGCTGGACGAGGTCGGACATCATGCCCTGATTGACGAAGCCGCCCGGCTTTCGCCGGAAGAAACCGGTCTGATGGTGCTCGACTACTGGATGGGAAACCGCACGCCCTACCGCGACGCCGGGCTGCGCGGCGCGGTTCTTGGCCTCTCTCTCGGCCATGGGCGGGCGCAGATATACCGGGCGGCGGTCGACGCGGTGGCACTCGGCACGATAAATGTGGTGCGCACGCTCGAGAATGAAGGCGTGAAGATCGAGCGAGTTGTCATGGGCGGCGGCATCTGCCACAACCCGCTGTGGCTGGCGGCCACTGTCGACGCGCTCGGTCGTCCTGTGCATCTGGTGCGCAAGGCGAACCTGTCGCTGATCGGCACCGTGGCGAGCGCGGCCTGTGGCCTTGGCCTCTACCCCGACCTTGCCTCTGCCTCGCGGTCGCTTGCCGCTGGCACGGAGGCGATGATGCCGGAGCCGGAACGCACCGCCTGGTACGATGCCGCGCTTGGGCGGTATGACGCGCTCACCGGCACGCTGGCGCCGGTGCTCCATCGGCTTTCGGCGACGGAGGGCCGACATCGATGAGTGCGGTCGCCTCCGGGATGTTTTCCGCCTTGCGGGAACGTGGATCGTTCTGTCAAATGGTGGCAAGCGGCCTTATCATGGCCGCCATAGTTCTGCCCGACCGTGTCATGGAAATGAGGAGGGATCGCGGATGGTCCTGCCGGAGAAGCACACGATAATCAAAGCCGTGCCCGAGGCCGAAAGCCAGCTGCACGAGGTCCGCAACCGCGGCACGGCGGCGCTTACGCCCGAATGGTTCGAGGACGTGGCGGTGAACCTTTCCGCCGCCGAGCGCCGGGCGGCGACGCTTGTCACCCGACGCTCAGTGAAGAAGGCTTGGCAGGCGGCGTGGCTAGTCCGCGCGATCACCTGCATCGACCTTACCACGCTTGCCGGCGAAGATACGGCCGGCCGCGTGCGCCGGCTTTGCGCCAAGGCGAAGAAACCGCTCTCCAGCGAGTTACAGGCCGCGCTCGGGCTCGAGGAGGAACGTATCACCACGGGCGCCGTCTGCGTCTACCCGACCATGGTGCCGCACGCGGTGAAGGCGCTGGAGGGCTCGGGCATTCCTGTGGCCTCGGTCGCAACCGGCTTTCCCGCCGGGCTCACGCCCTTGCCGCAGCGGCTTGCCGAGATCCGCTACGCGGTGGATGCGGGAGCGGACGAAATCGACATCGTGATCACCCGCGAACACGTGCTGACGCAGAACTGGCCGGCGCTCTATGACGAGGTCCGCGCCATGCGGGAGGCCTGCGGACCGGCGCATCTGAAGGCAATTCTCGCCACCGGCGACATCGCCACCCTGCGCAACGTCTACCGCGCCTCGATGGTCGCCATGCAGGCCGGCGCCGACTTCATAAAGACCTCCACCGGCAAGGAGGCGGTGAATGCCGTCCTTCCCGTCGGTCTCACCATGGTGCGGGCAATCCGCGACTATGGCGCGCTGTCGGGCGAGATCGTCGGCTTCAAGCCGGCGGGCGGCATGCGCACGGCCAAGGACGCGCTCTCCTGGCTCATCCTGATGAAGGAGGAGTTGGGCACGGCCTGGACCATGCCTGACCGCTTCCGCCTCGGCGCCAGCACCATGCTGGGCGACATCGAGAGGCAGCTCGAACATTACGCCACCGGGCGCTACTCCGCGTCCTACCGCCACGCTCTCGCCTGAGGCCGGGGATCATGGAACAGATCAGGGATATCATGCGCACCATGGAATACGGGCCGGCGCCGGAGGCAAATGAGGAGGTCTCCGCGTGGCTGAAGGCGCGGGCCGCCGGCATCGGTCATTTCATCGGTGGTAAGTTCATCGCTTCGGGAAAGGAGCGCTTTGCGACGGTGAACCCTGCGACAGAGGCCGAGCTTGCACGCGTCGTCCAGGGCAGCGAAGCGGAGGTCGATGCGGCGGTGAAGGCGGCGCGCGGTGCCTTCGCCAAATGGTCGAAGCTGCCGGGGCACGAGCGTGCACGCTATCTCTACGCCATCGCCCGGCACATCCAGAAGCGCGAGCGCTTCTTCGCCGTTCTGGAGTCGATGGACAACGGCAAGCCGATCCGCGAGACGCGTGACATCGACATTCCGCTGGTCGCCCGTCATTTCTACCATCACGCCGGCTGGGCGGAGATGGTGGAGAGCGAATTCGAGGGCTTCTCGCCGGTCGGCGTGTGCGGGCAGATCATCCCCTGGAACTTCCCGCTTTTGATGCTCGCCTGGAAGATCGCGCCGGCGCTCGCTGCCGGCAACACCGTTGTTCTGAAGCCGGCCGAGCAGACGCCGTTGACGGCTACAGCCTTTGCCGAGATATGCGAGGAGGTCGGCCTGCCGGCAGGCGTGGTCAACATCGTCCATGGCGACGGGCGCACGGGGGCTGCCATCTGCGCGCACGAGGACATCGACAAGATCGCCTTCACCGGTTCGACGGAGGTCGGGCGCATTATCCGCGAGGCCATCGCGGGCTCGGGCAAGAAACTGTCGCTGGAGCTCGGCGGCAAGTCCCCCTTCATCGTCTTCGAAGATGCCGACCTCGACGGGGCGGTGGAAGGCGTGGTGGACGCCATCTGGTTCAACCAGGGCGAGGTGTGTTGCGCGGGCTCGCGTATTCTCGTGCAGGAGGGTGTCGCCGAGCGCTTTTATGACAAGCTGCGCCGGCGCATGGAGACGCTGCGGGTGGGCAACCCGCTGGACAAGGGGATAGATGTCGGCGCCGTCGTGTCGGCCGAGCAGCTTCAGCGTGTCTCAGCGCTTGTGAAGCAAGGTGAGGAGGAGGGCTGCACGCTCTGGCGGGCGCCGGGGGTGCTGCCCGAAAGAGGTTATTTCTTCTCGCCGTCCTTCTTCACCGAGGTAGATCCCGCCTCGACCGTTTGCGGGGTGGAGATCTTCGGGCCGGTGGCCGTCGCCATGACCTTCCGCACCCCGGAAGAGGCGGCGGAGCTTGCCAACAACACACGCTACGGCCTTGCCGCCTCCATCTGGTCGGAGAACATCAACCTGGCGCTCGACGCGGCGGCCAAGGTGAAGGCCGGCGTTGTATGGGTGAACTGCACCAACATGCTCGACGCAGGCTCCGGTTTCGGCGGCTATCGCGAGAGCGGCTTCGGCCGCGAGGGCGCCCGCGAGGGGCTCTATGAATATTTCGTGAGCGACGTTGAGAAGGCTCTGAAGCCGGCTAAGGAAGCCGAGATTTTTATACCGCGCGGGGCGCCGGAAGAGGAGCGTCGCTTTGCCGGTCTCAGCCGCATCGACCGCACGGCGAAGAACTATGTCGGCGGCAAGCAGTCGCGGCCCGACGGCGGCTATTCCTACGACGTACTCGGCAAGGGCGGCGCCGTTATTGGCCAAGCGCCGCTCGGCAACCGCAAGGACATCCGCAACGCCGTTGAGGCGGCGGCGAAAGCCGGAGGCTGGGGCGGCGTGACGGCGCACAACCGGGCACAGGTGCTCTACTATGTGGGCGAGAACCTGGATGCACGGCGCGAGGAGTTCGAGGCGCTCCTTTCAGAAAGCACCGGTCAGAGCGCCAAGGCGGCATCCGCCGAGTTCGACGTCGCCCTTCGGCGCATCTTCTACTATGCCGCACAGGCGGACAAATATGACGGTGCGGTACACGCCACAAAGTCGCGGCATGTGACGCTCGCCATGAATGAGCCCTGGGGGGTGATGGGGATCGTGGCGCCGGAGGAGGCGCCGTTTGCCGCCTTCGTGTCATTGGTGCTGCCGGCGATCGCCATGGGGAACAGGGTCGTGGCGGTGTCTTCGACGCGCCATCCGCTTTTGGCGACCAACCTCTATCAGATATTCGACACGTCCGACGTGCCTGGTGGTGTGGTGAACATCGTCACCGGCGAGAAGGACGTGCTGGCCAAGACGCTGGCCGAGCACGACGAGGTGGCGGCCATGTGGTATTTCGGCGGCAAGAAAGGCAGCGCCATGGTGGAACGTGCCTCCTGCGGCAATCTCAAGGCCACCTGGGTGAGCGACGGCAGGGCGCGTGACTGGCTGGACGATCGCCAGGCGCGGGGGAGGGAGTTTTTGCGGCGCGCGACGCAGGTGAAGAATATCTGGGTGCCGTACGGAGAGTAACAGCTCAGGAAGGCCGGTAGCCCTTCCTGAGCTTTTCCGCCAGGAGCCGTGCCTGCGCCTGCCTCGCGGCCTGCGCGTCGTCATGCAGTTCCAGCCGCTGCCGGCCCCAGGTGCCGATGCGTCCCCAGTTGCGCCGGAGCGCGATCTGGCCGAGGAGCGTCGGCTCGAGCGACAGCAGATAAAAGCGCGCCATGTTGCGGGCGGGGTCGATGCGCGTGAGGACGAGGGGTTCGTCGGCGGGTTCCATGCCGCCATCTTCCCCGCCGTCCCGGCGCCGGTCCAATGACTAATTTGAATCGATCAGGGCGCTGCGATTCACGGGATTGATGGGTCAGACATTCACCACCAGCACCCGCCCGTCCGGCGGCTCGGCATACAGCGCCTCCACATCCGCCGCGCGATGTTCAAGTACGGCACGCTGATTGATGGAGCCCTTGTCGGTGACTTCACCGGCATCGATGGAGGGCGGGGTGTCGAGCAGGATGGCACGCATGACGCGGGTGGACGAGCCGCCGGGAAGCTTGGCAAGGCTGTCGAGATGGGCCTGCAGCGCGCCGCGCACAGCGGGATGGCCCACGATCTCGGCCAGTGGGGCATCGGCTAAAAGGTCGCCGGCGAGCAGGCGGCATTCTTGCGGGTCGACTATGATCAAAGCCGTCAGATAGTCACGGTTGATGGCGGCGAGAACCACGTCACGGACAAGAGGGGCGGCGTGGGCGATGATACGGGCACGCAAAGGCCCGACGCTTACCCAGGTGCCGCTAGCGAGCTTGAAATCCTCCGAGATACGACCATCGAAGAAAAAGCCTTCCTCCGGACGGTTCTCATCGACAAATTTCAGGGCATCGCCGAAGCGGTAAAAACCTTCCTCGTCGAAGGCGTTCGCCGTCTTGTCCGGCTCGCGCCAATAGCCGGGTGTGACGTTGGGCCCCTTCACCCGCGCCTCCAGCTTGCCGTCGACGGGGAAGAGCTTCAGCCGGTTACCCGGTACAGGAACGCCGACGCGCCCGGATGCGGCGGTGTATGGCGTGCAACTCAGCGAGAAGGGTGCGGTCTCGGTGGCGCCGAGCCCGGTGAGGATGGGAATGCGAGCGCCGATCGAGGCGACGGCAAGCTCGTCGAGCGCGTTCCAGACATGCGGAGAGAGCCCGGCACCGGCGAAGAAGAGCGCCTGGACGCGCGAAAAGAAGTGGTCGCGCAAGACCTTGTCTTCCTTCAGGAACGGCACCAGCGCCTCATATCCCTTGGGTACGTTGAAATAGATGGACGGTGCGATCTCGCGCAGGTTTTTCACCGTCGCAGAGATGCCCGCGGGTGTCGGCAGCCCGTCGTCGATATAGAGCGAGCCGCCGTTGTAGAGCACGAGGCCGATATTGTGGTTGCCGCCGAAGGTGTGGTTCCAGGGCAGCCAGTCGATGATGGTGGGGCCGTCTTTCAGGAAGGTGAGCGCGTAACGCAGCATCTCCTGGTTGGCCGTCAGCATACGCTGGGTGGTGATGACGGCCTTCGGGCCGCCGGTCGAGCCGGAGGTCATGAGGAACTTGGCAATGCTATCCGGCTGGACTTTCTCGCGGGCGCGGTCGAGAGCGGCGTCGGGTTCGGTGTCGCAAAGCGTATAAAGCGGGATCGCCTCCCGGCCTTCCGGGGCACTGCGGGTGAAGACGGTGGGCGCATCGGCCGGCCATACGGCATCGAGGGCCTTCGAGAATGCGGCGCCGTCGGCGACGAAGACGAGGCCGGGAGTGATGAGCTTGAAGATATGCTTCAGCTTCCCGTGGTCGGTGGATACCAGCGAATAGGCAGGCGAGAGGGGGGCGTGCGGCACGCCGATATACATGGCGGCGAGCGCGATGAGCGCGTGGTCAATGCCGTTGCCCGACAAGATCGCCAGCGGCCGCTCTTCGGAAAGCTCGAAGGGCAGAAGGGCCGCGCCCAGGCGGCGCACCGCCGCCAGCGTCTCGCGATATCTGATCTTGCGCCAGCCTTCGCCCTGGCGCTCGGCCATGAACACCTTGTCCGGCCTCTCCACGGCCCATTTCTCGAGGCAGTCGCACATGGAGGGGGCGTAGTCGGGAAGCGTGTTCACCGGCGTCACGAAGATGGCCCCGTCGTCGCGGCGCTCCAGCGTGATGTCGAGGTTGCCGAACGGCACGTCCCGGAACGGGCTCGAAACCATTGCGCTCATGCGCTTACTCCTCCCAAACAGACGGTGCACCTCTACCCCTTGTGTGCCCACACCTTTCTCGTCAGGCAATACCCTTCCGGCGGCGGCATCTTTCAGATAGGCTGATGGTACATTGTTATTGAATATAACAAAATTCTGCGTTATCATTCAAGCCAATGCATGAGGGCCGTCGATGAATGAAATTCCCGCCTTTGGTGATGTGCTGTCTGTCCGCATCGAGGAGGGCATTGCCCACCTAAAGCTGACGCGCCCGGAAAAGCAGAATGCACTCAACGACCGGGTGATCGACGCGCTCGACCGCTTCTTTGCCAAACCCGGCGAGGATGTGCGCGTGGTGGTGCTTTCGGGCGCGGGAAATCATTTTTCAGCCGGCCTCGACCTCGGCGAGCACGTGGAGCGGAGCGCGGCCGAGACCATGCATCACTCGCGCAACTGGCACCGGGTGATGGACCTGATCCAGTTCGGCGGACTTCCAGTGGTCTCGGCGCTGCATGGCGGGGCCATCGGCGGCGGGCTCGAGTTGGCGGCAGCCACGCATGTGCGGGTGGCGGAGCCTTCGGCCTTCTTCCAGTTGCCCGAGGGGCGGCGCGGCATCTTCGTGGGCGGCGGCGCTTCGGTGCGTATCGGCCGCATCCTCGGCCCTGACCGGCTGACGGAGATGATGCTGACGGGCCGCAAATACGATGCCGACGAGGCGCTTTCCCTCGGTCTCGTCCACTACCGCGTGGACGAGGGGGAGGCGCTCGCCAAGGCGGAGAAGCTGGCGCGGCAGATCGCCGGCAATGCGCCGCTTTCCAACCACCTCATCATCCAGAGCCTGGCGCGCATCGATGACATGTCGCGCGCGGACGGGCTGTTCACCGAAAGCCTGTGCGCGGCCCTTTCGGTCTCCAGCGAGGACGCACGGGAGGGGCTGACGGCCTTTCTCGAAAAGCGCTCGCCGCGCTTCCGCTAGGGGCAGGGGAGGCATCGGGAGGAAACGGAATCGATTGCATCCATTCCCGCGTGGAGGAGGAGGCGAAAATGCCGCCCGCGGGATCGAAACCAGGGAGGAAGCAATGACTGACAAGAGACGTTCCATCACGCGCCGGCACACGCTCGGCCTCATCGGCGGTGCGTTGGCAGCGCCCGCCTATATCCGCGACCTGCATGCGGCCGAGGTGACCATGCGCCTGTCGCACATGCTGCCGCCGGTCTCGCCCATGCACAGCCAGGTTCTGGAGCCCTGGGCCAAAGAGATCGGCGAGAAGAGCGAAGGCCGTATCGATGTGCAGATCTTCCCGGCCATGCAGCTCGGCGGCAAGCCGCCGCAGCTCGCCGATCAGGTGCGCGACGGCATCGCCGACATCGCCTGGACATTGGTCGTCTACACGCCCGGCCGCTTTCCCCTGTCGGAGACCGGCAGCCTGCCCTTCATGGTGACGACGGCGGAAAAGACCTCCGTCGCGCTTCACAAGTTCATGGAGGAGATGGGCATGGACGAGTACAAGGGCGTCAAGCCGCTCGCCTTCCACGCCCATGCGCCCGGAAAATTCCACATGCGCGAACAGGCCATCGAGAAGGCGGAGGACATGAAGAGCCTGAAGATCCGCGCGCCCAACGAGACCTTCGGCAAGGCGCTGGAGATCCTCGGTGCCGAACCGGTCTTCTTCCCCGTCACGGAGATGGCGGTGGGGCTAGCCAACGGCGTTATCGACGGCACCCTCCTGCCTTACGAGGTGGTGCCCGTCTTCAAGCTGCAGGAGCTGACGAGCGTGCACAGCGCTGCGGCCCCTGTCGGCCGCGGGTTCTATTCGAACACCTTCAACGTGCTGATGAACGAACGGGTCTACGAAGGGCTGCCGGACGATCTGCGGGCAGTGGTGGACGATCATTCGGGCGTCGAGTTCGCGCGCCGCATCGGCGCTAATTTCGACGCCTTTGAGGAGGTGGGACGCAAGCTCTGCGAGGAGCAGGGAAACACCTTCGTTGAGGTCCCGGCCTCGGAGGTGGAAAACTGGCGCGAGAGGGTGCAGCCGGTCATCGACGATTGGATCGCCATGCTCAACGACAAGGGCATCGATGGCGCCCATGCGGTCGAGCGTCTCAATGCCTTGATCGACGCCGAGAGCACGTGAAGCGCGCATGGTGCGGTCTGGCGAGGATGACGGCCCGGCAAGGCGAAGTGGCGTTCTTGCCGCGCTGAACCGGCTTGTCGACTTTCTCTGCTGGGCCGCGGCGACGCTTGCCGGCGCGGTGGTACTGGGCGTCTCGCTCGCCGTGGTGTGGTCGGTGGCGGGAAGTGCGCTGGGCTTCGGCGGCATCCGCGGCGAGTTCGAGCTGGTGGAATATGGCTGCGGCGTTTCCGCCTTTCTATTCCTGCCGCTTTGCCAGTTCAGGCGCGGCCACATCATCGTCGACCTCTTTTCGAACTGGCTGCCGGCAAGGGGGCGGTACGGTCTCGAAGGCCTGTGGGAGATCGTCTTCGCTGCCGCCTGGCTGGTGATCGCCTGGCGCTTCACCGACGGCATGGCGGGCGCACTCGAATATGACGACCGCTCCATGCTCTTGAAGATACCGCTGTGGGCAATTTACGTGCCGGCGCTCTTCGGCGCGGTGCTTTCGGCAATCGTCGCCATACGCCACGGCGTCACGCTTCTTAGCGGCAGGGCCATCGGTCATGCCACGGTGACGCGATGAGCCCCACCGAGGTTTTCGCCGCAATGGTGGTGGCGCTGTTGGCGCTGATCGCGCTGCGCGCGCCCATCGCGCTCGCCATGGGGCTCGTGGGGGCGGCGGGCTACATCGTGCAGACGGGCTGGCCGCCGCTTGCGGCGTATCTGAAGACGGCGATGGTCGACAAGTTCGTCTCCTACGACCTCGCGGTCGTGCCGCTCTTCATCCTCATGGGGCAGATCGCCATGCGCACGGGCATGAGCCGGGCCATCTTCTCCGCCTCCAATGCCTGGCTCGGGCACCACCGCGGCGGCCTCGCCATGGCCTCGGTGGCCGGCTGTGCCGCCTTCGGCTCCATCTGCGGCTCGTCCATTGCCACCGCCTCCACTATGGCGCAGGTGGCCCTGCCGGAGATGCGCCGCCACGGCTATTCGGGAGCGCTCAGCGCCGGCTCCCTCGCCGCCGGCGGCACGCTCGGCATCCTCATACCGCCCTCCATCGTGCTCATCATCTATGCACTTCTGACGGAGCAGAACATCGTCAAGCTGTTCCTGGCCGCCACCGTGCCGGGCTTGATGGCCGTCGTCGGTTTCGTGCTGGCGATCGCCGTCTATGTGCGCATCTTTCCTGAGGAGGCGGCGGCGAGCGAGCGCATGCCGTTTGCGGCGCGCTTCCGCTCGCTTCTCGGGGTCTGGCATGTGGCGTTGGTGTTCGTCGGCGTGCTGGGCGGCATCTATGCCGGCTTCTTCACCCCCGCCCAGGGCGCGGCCGTCGGGGTGGTGATGGTGGCAGCGGTGGGATTTGTCCTGCGCAGCCTGACGGTCAAAAGCCTGTTCGACTGCGTCATAGAGACGGCGGCAACCTCGGCGATGATCTTCGCCATCATCTTCGGCGCCGACCTCTTCAACGTGGCGCTGGCGCTGACGCGCATTCCCACTCTTGCCGCCGGTTGGTTGCAGGCAGCGGAGATCTCGCCCATGCTGGTGCTGATCGTGCTGATCGGCTTCTATCTGGTGATGGGCTGCATCATGGACAGCCTGTCGATGATCCTGCTCACCGTGCCGGTCTTCTTCCCCGCCTTCATGGGGCTCGATTTCGGCATGACCGAAGTGCACCAGGCCATGTGGTTCGGCATCATCACGCTGATCGTGGTGGAGCTCGGCATGATCACGCCGCCGGTGGGGCTCAACCTCTTCGTCATCTCCGCCCTAGCACCGGAGATAAAGACGCGCGAGGTCTTCCGTGGCGCCGTCCCCTTCATCCTGGCGGAGTTCCTGCGCATCGCTCTCGTCGTCGCGGTGCCGGCAACGACCTATTGGCTGGTTGATCTGGTTATGCCGTGAAGCGCTCTCCGCCTTCGCGCGATAGCGCCCGAATGCGGGCACGAAAATCCTCCGTGCCCCGGATGACCGCATCGACAATCGCGTCGAGCGCCCAGAAGCGCTGGCGGACGTCGTAATCGATGACCCGGCAGCGGGCGCTTTTCATCGTTCCGAGGCGCTGGTGGTAGAGCTTGGCGACTGCCGGGTAGCCGTAGGCTTCCGAAAGAGCGGCAAGGGTGAGATGGGCGGCGAGTTCGCCGGCGAATTCCGGCCACTCCGCGCCATGGTCGGCGAGCCAGCGGTAAAGGTCGGGATGATAGTTGTTGGCGATGCCGCAGAAGCCCGGTGCGCCGGCTTGTAGCGCCGGCCAGGCGATGGCCGTGTTGGCGTTGACCACCGCAAGCGGCGATCCCTTCGCCAGCGCCAGCCGCCGCTTGAGGATGTCGAGGTCGCAGGAAACGTCCTTCAGGACCGCAAAGCGCCCGCTGTCGCAGCAGAATTTGAACTCCTCGTCGCCCAGCAGCCGGCGATGGGGCGCTGGGCACTCGTAGAGCCCCAGCGGCAGGTCGGCCGGGAGGGCCGCGAGCAAGGCTTCAAGATTGGATCGGAAAGTCTCCGCACCCGCCTTCGACGGGTCGAGGCGGTTGGTGACGAGCACCAGCCCGTCAATGCCGGTGTCGGCCATTGCGGAAAGCTCGGCCTTCTGTTCCTCCAGATCGTCCGCCACGTGGCCGGAGGCGACGACCGGCAGCCGCCCGCCCGCCGCTTTGGCCGTGAAGCGCGCCAATGCGACCCGTTCCTCGACGCTCAGGCGCGCCATCTCGCTGGACTGGCAGACCGCGAAAAGCGCCGACGAGCCGTTGACTATGTACCACTCTATCAGGGCTTCGAGATCCGCCCAGTCTATGCGCCCCTCATCGTCGAACGGGGTCAGCATGACGGGGATGATTCCATCGATGGGGGCGATCATGGTTGGGGACTTCTCATGGCAGGCGGGAGGGGCCTTGGGGTTTAGGTTCAGCGGTATCCGAAGAGTTCAGGTAGGAACAAAACGATCTGCGGGAACAAAATCATCACCAGGAGGGCGGCGAGGAGGACGCCCATGAAAGGCCAGATCTCGCGGATGATGTCCTTGAGCGGAATGTCCGTCACGGCATTGATGACGAACAGCAGCACGCCGTAGGGCGGTGTGATGAGCCCGACCATGATGTTGATGACGATGACGACGCCGAAATGCACCGGGTCGATGCCGAGTGCTGCCACGGTGGGCAGGAACAGGGGGACGACGACGAGCAGGAGCGTCGTGGCGTCGAATAGGCAGCCGAGTGCCAGGAACAGGAGATTGACGGCGATGAGGAACAGCACCGGCGGGATATCGAGGCCAGCGAGGCTCTCGGCCACGATGCCCGGAATATTCTCACTCGCCACCAGATAGTTGAACACCAATGCGGCGGCGATGATCATTCCGATGACGGCGGTGGAGCGGGCGCTGCCCAGAACCAGCTCGTGGAACTGCCGCCAGCTCATGGCACGGTAAACGAAAGCGGCGAGCAGCAATGCATAGGCGGCGGCCACCGCAGCGGCCTCCGTCGGCGTCGTCACACCGCCATAGATGCCCGCAAGCAGGATGACCGGCAGCATGAGCGCGGGAAAAGCGCGGAAGGTGATCACCGGCAGCGCCTTGAGTGGCACCACCTCATCGGTATGGAAGTTGCGCCGCCGTGCCGTCCAGGCGTTGAAGACCATCAGCGTGGCGCCGATGAGCAGCCCCGGCACGATGCCGCCGAGAAACAGGTAGCCGATCGAGCTGCCAGAGATCAGCGCGTAGAGCACCATCGGGATGGACGGTGGGATGACCGGGCCGATGACCGACGAGGCGGCAGTGAGTGCGGCAGCGTATCCGGCGGGGTAGCGGCCATCCTTGCGCATCATGTCGATGATGATGCGGCCGATGCCGGCGGCGTCGGCGATGGCCGACCCCGACATGCCCGAGAAGATAAGGCTTGCTACCACGTTGACCTGCGCCAGCCCGCCGCGGAAGCGTCCCACCAGGGCGACGCAGAACGTCAGGAGCCGGTCCGTCACGGTACCTGCGTTCATGAAGTTGGCGGCGAGGATGAATAGCGGGACGGCCAGAAGCACAAAGGAGCCGAACAACCCGTTCAGGCTTTGCTCGGCGATGAGGCCGACGTCCTGGCCGCTCATGAACAGGTAGGCGATGGCCGCCGCGAACATGGCGAAGGCTATCGGCAGGCCACCGCCGGCCATTATGAAGAAGCCGCCGACGGCGAGGAGAAATGATGTGCTCATGGGTTTTCCGCCGCCCTCTCGGTTGCCGTTATGCCATCGCGGAGGGCGCGGTAGAGCGCCAGGACCGACCGGATGACCACCGCGACGGCAAACACCGCGAAGATTGAGAAGACATAGTCGAAGCGGATGCGGGTGATCGGCGTGGAGTCGATCTTCATGAAGGCGATGTAGTCGACGATAGCAGGCAGTGCACTGGCGAAGGCGGTGGCCAGCACGGCATGACCGATCAGGCTCAGGACCCAGCGTGGCCGCGGGGAGAGCGCATCGGACAGCATTGAGAAGGTGATGTGCTCGCGCTCCTCCAGAAGAAAGGCGGATGTCCAGAAGACCGCCCAGATATAGAGGATGACGCAAGCCTCCGACGTCCAGCCGAGCGGCTGGTTGATGACGTAGCGCGTGAAGACCTGCAACAGGAATGAGGCGAACATGGCCGTGAGCAAGCCCACGGCCACGATCTCAGCGAATTTGCGCCACATGCCGATCATGGAGCTGGACGGATCCTTCGAACGCTACTCGACGGCGTTGACGCGGTCGACGATGCCTTCCGGCCAGTCGGCGGCGAACTCGGATTCCAGGTACATCTTCTGCACCCGCTCGCGGAAGGCTTCGCGGTCGGGCTCGTAGACCTTCAGGCCCTCGCTCTCGAAGAAGGACACCAGTTCCGCCTCGTCGGCGATGCGGTTCTCATCGTTATAGGCGGTTGCTTTCTCGGCGGCGGCTGTGACCGCCTCCTTCTGACTATCGGAGAGGCCATCCCAGGTCTTGCCCGACATGGACAGGAAGATTCCGTCGACCAGGTGCGATGTCAGCACGATCTGATTGGTGACCTCGTAGAACTTCGCCGCCTTGTTGGTGGGCAATGGGTTGTCCTGTCCGTCGATGACGCCGGTCTGCAGTGCCGTGTAGACCTCGCCGAAGGCGATCGCCACCGGCGAGGCGCCGAGCGCTGTTCCCAGGAATAGCCAAGCGTCAGAGCCCGGCATACGCAGTTTCACGCCGGCAAGATCCTCAGGCGTCTGGATCTCGTCGTCGGTGCGCAGGTTGAGCTGGCGGGTGCCGAGATAGCCGACATCGAGGATGTGGATGCCCATCTCATCCTCGACCATGCCGTAGAACTCGGCGCCGATGTCGCCTCGGAATACCTTCTTCTGATGCTCCGGATCGCGGATCAGGTAGCCGGCGGTGAAGACGGACCAGGCGGGGATCTGCTTGGCGATGTCCTGGGCGGAGATCATCGCCATGTCGAGATTGCCGCGCTGCATGGCAGCAGGCTCCGTACCCTGCTTGAAGAGCGTGGCGTTGAGGTGGATCTCAACGTCGAACTCACCGGGGGCCGCGCTTTCCAGCTCGTCCTTGAAGACGGTCAGCATCTTTGCGTGCCAGTCGGACTCGACGGCTGGCGTCGAGATCCTCAGTTTGACGGTGTCTGCCGTTGCAAGCGCCGGTGCGGCCGTCGAAAGGGCCAGCGCCGCCATGGCGGCTAATGTGAGGCGTCTGGTCATGTGCATTTTTCACTCCTCCCTGATCGCAGTTAAGTTCGGATTCCCATTTGCGGGGAACGATGCTATTACAATGCAAACGCAGACTAACATGTCAATGACATTTCACGAGTGGCGGGATGCTGAAGTCTGAAAACGGCCTGAAGACGCTTCGCGCGGAGGCTTACGGCCGGATTGTCGATCTCCTCAACACGCAGGAGGTGCATCCGGGGCAGGTGGTGACCCAGCGCGAGCTCGTCGAGCGCACGCAAACCTCGCTTGCTGCCGTGCGTGAGGCCATCCCGCGCCTCGAGGCGGAGGGTCTCATCGTCACGCTGCGACAGCGCGGCCTCATGTTTCCGAATGTCGATGTCACCTTCATACGCAACGCTTATCAGCTGCGCGTCATTCTGGAGCTCGAGGCGATCGCCAACGTGCCGCGCAACATCGAGCCTGCCACCATCGAGGAATGGGAAAGGGAGCACCGGGATATTCTGCAGCGCCTGCAGGAGGAGGCGACGGAAGAGCTGGCAAAGAAGGCCCAGGCCCTGGACTGGGGGATGCACGAACACCTCATTCGCTCGTTGGGCAACGACCTGATCGCCGAGGTCTATCGCGTCAACGCCATCAAGGTGCGGATGGCGGCGCAAAAGCGTCTTCTGGTCACGCCCAGAAACGCCATCCGCGTTATGAACGAGCATCTCGCCATCCTCGAAGCGCTGCGCCGCGGGCAGGGGGAGGAAGCCGCGGCGGCCATGCGCAAACACATTGGCAACTCGATGCAGCTTGCGCTCGGCGGTGAGATCGACTGAGGCGCGGATCGCCGTTCCGTTCTAGGGCGCTGCTTGCCAGCAGCGGGCCGGGGAACGAACATGACGTAATCGCAGGAGCGGTAGCCACCTAAGTTGTGGCGGCGATGTTCGAACATCTAGCCGGCTGGCTGTCCGCCGATAGGATGAAGAACGGGCTCACGATTGACACTGGGCCCAGGCATCGAACGGAGGACAGCCATGGACCAATATTTCGGTCGAGGCGGCACAGGCCGCCGACATCGCCAAGCGGGGCGGGCCGCACACGCTGCGCCACAGCTTCGCCACCCACCTCCTGGAGGACGGCACCGACATCCGGGTCGTCCAGGTCCTGCTCGGGAACGCCAGCTCGACAACACCGCCCTTTACGCGAAGGTCGCGACCCGGACGGTGCGCACGGTTCACGAGTTCAGGCTGTTCGCGAGCGATCGCCAGACGCTTCCATCGGCTGTCGTCGTCGCAGTCCACGAGGATCGGCAGATAGGCGAGTTCGCCGGCAGCCGCCGCTCCCTCTGTGAGGAAAGAGAGGCGGGTAGATCTGGCCTTCAAACAGCAATTTGCGCTCGGGTTTACCGATTCTGCTAGTCTCATCATCCACTCGATGGTGTTGGCGCGCTGCCAGCCCTCACCCGACCCGAATTCGGCAATCATCTGATCGGCAAGCGGCACGCCGATCCGATCGAGGAAAAACGCTTCGACACTATCGGCGTGCTGATGCGGGATCGCGATCATCGTCTTTCCCGCCCCCGCGCCAACTGGAGGAAAAGATTATCTCCACTGGAAAACGCGTCAGGAATATTCTTAACATAGACTGGTCTGGTGGCAGGTTGGCATTTCCGGCGGGATGGACAACAAGGCGGACCACGTTCGACACGGCACACAACCTTCTCATACTCGAGGGCTGGCGTTCCGTGTGGGCGTCACCGCCATCGTTGTTGAACAGCCGGCGCCGGGTCTATGATCGCCATGACACGGCCGACTGCGGCCCAGAAAAATGAATGACGGGAACAAGGCGTCGAGCGCGCCGAGGGAGACACACATGAAGTTTGCATCTTTGACCACGCTGCTGATGGGCTCGACGGTACTCGTCGGCTCAGTCGCCGTCGCCTCGGCGCAGGACGTGACGCTGACCATCGAGAGCTGGCGCAACGACGATCTGGCCATCTGGCAGGAACAGCTCATCCCTGCTTTCGAGGAGGCCAATCCGGGCATCAATGTCGTCTTCTCGCCCTCGGCACCGACCGAGTACAACGCCGCGCTGAATGCCAAGCTGGACGCGGGATCGGCCGGCGACCTCATCACCTGCCGCCCGTTCGACGCCTCGCTGGAGCTCTTCAACAAGGGTCAGCTTGCCGATCTTTCCGACTTGCCCGGCATGGAGAACTTCTCGGACGTCGCCAAGTCCGCCTGGCAGACCGACGACGGCTCGGCCACCTTCTGCGTGCCCATGGCCTCGGTGATCCACGGCTTCATCTACAACAAGGACGCCTTCGAGGAACTGGGGCTGGAAGTGCCGCAGACGGAGGAGGAGTTCTTCGCCGTGCTCGACAAGATCAAGGAGGACGGCACCTACATCCCCATGGCGATGGGCACCAAGGACCTGTGGGAAGCCGCCACCATGGGCTACCAGAACATCGGCCCGAACTACTGGAAGGGCGAGGAAGGCCGGCTGGCACTGATCCAGGGCGAGCAGAAGCTGACCGACCCGCAATGGGTCGAGCCTTACGAGACGCTCGCGCGCTGGAGCGACTATCTGGGCGATGGCTTCGAGGCGCAGTCCTACCCCGACAGCCAGAACCTCTTCACGCTCGGCCGCGCCGCCATCTATCCGGCCGGCTCCTGGGAAATCTCCGTGTTTAACGAGCAGGCCGATTTTGAAATGGGCGCCTTCCCGCCGCCGGTGAAGGCAGAGGGCGACACCTGCTACATCTCCGACCATACGGACATCGCCATTGGCCTCAACGCGGCGAGCCCCAATGCCGAAGCCGCCAAGACGTTCTTGTCCTGGGTGGCTTCGCCCGAATTCGCCAAGATCTACGCCAACGCCCTGCCCGGCTTCTTCAGCCTCTCCTCCACGCCCGTGGAGATGGAGGACCCGCTGGCCAAGGAGTTCGTCTCCTGGCGTGGGCAGTGCGAGAGCACGATCCGCTCGACCTACCAGATCCTGTCGCGCGGCACGCCCAATCTCGAGAACGAAACCTGGGTCGCCTCCGCCAATGTGATCAACGGCACAGAGACGCCCGAGGAGGCCGCCCAGCGCCTCCAGGAGGGGCTCGAGAGCTGGTACGAGCCGCAGCAGAAGTAAGCTGGCGCCCGAGTTCCTCTCCCCCATGAAGATGGGGGAGAGGTGGATCGACCGAAGGCCGAGACGGTGAGGGGACCGGGCTCGGCGGGAAGCACCGCACAAGCCTCACCCCGGCGGGCGCCCTCTCGGTCCGAAGTCCGTGCATGAGGAAAGTGCACCGCCGCTTACCCCCTCACCGACCCGCTTCGCGGGCCGCCTCTCGGGGGCGAGGAAACGCCAGCCGCGACGAAAGCGCCGGCCCTAAACGGCAGAGGGGTTCATGGAATTCGCAAGCAGCAGGAAGAAGCCGATCCGCTGGCACATCGCCGTTTTTCTGGCGCCGGCCGTGTTCGTCTACACGACGGTGATGATCCTGCCGCTGTTCGGCACCCTGCAGTTCTCCCTCTTCCGCCCCTCGCTTGTAGGCCAGGCCTTCGTCGGCCTCGATAATTTCCGCACGCTTCTGGGCGACCCGCGCTGGTCGGCGAGCTTCTGGAACGCGCTGTGGAACAACACCTGGTTCTTCATCATCCACATGCTGGTGCAGAACCCGATCGGCGTGCTTCTGGCCGCGCTCCTTTCAAGCCCGCGCCTGCGGCTGCGTGGCTTTTACCGCACCGCCATCTTCGTGCCGACGATCCTCTCCTTCGTCATCGTCGGCTTCGTCTGGAAATTGCTTTTGAGCCCGATATGGGGCGTGGCGCCCGGCCTGCTCGACCTTGTCGGGCTGAAAGGCCTCTTCGCGCCCTGGCTCGGCAAGGAGGAATATGCGCTGACGACGCTCGGCCTCATCTCCGTCTGGCAGTTCGTCGGCATTCCCATGATGCTGATCTATGCCGCGCTGCTGGCCATTCCCGACGAGATCCTGGAGGCGGCCGAATGCGACGGCATCACCGGCATGGGGCAGTTCTGGAAGATCAAGCTGCCGCTCATCCTGCCCTCGATCGGCATCATCTCCGTGCTGACTTTCGTCGGCAACTTCAACGCCTTCGACCTGATCTACACCACCCAGGGCGCACTCGCCGGGCCGAACTTCTCGACCGACATCCTCGGCACCTTCCTCTACCGCACCTTCTTCGGCTTCCAGCTCCAGACGGGCGACCCGAATATGGGCGCGACCATCGCCTCGATGATGTTCTTCATCATCCTGATCGGCGTGTGCTTATACCTCTTCGTCATCCAGACGCGGCTGCGCCGCTACCAGTTTTGAGGCGGTGATGAGCAAGGCCCGCACCTCCCCAGTGCGAAGCGCGGCGGCACACGCGATCCTGATCACCTACACGGTGGTCGCCCTCTTTCCCGTGCTCGTCATCATCATCAACTCGTTCAAGGAACGCAGGGCAATCTTCCGCTCACCCCTCTCCTTGCCCAATGCGGAATCTTTCAGCCTGATCGGCTATGATACCGTGCTCGCGCAGGGCGACTTCCTGCTCTACTTTCAGAACAGCCTGATCGTCACGGTGATGTCGATCACCGGGGTGCTTCTGTTCGGCGCGATGGCGGCCTTTGCGCTGGCCGAATACCGCTTCCGCGGCAACCCGCTGATGGCGCTCTACCTGGCGCTCGGCATCATGATCCCGATCCGCCTCGGCACGGTGGCGATCCTGCAGATGATGGTGGCGGGAGGCCTCGTCAACACGCTGACGGCGCTCATCCTCGTTTACACCGCACAGGGGCTGCCGCTCGCCATCTTCATCCTGTCGGAATTCATGAAGCAGGTCTCCGACGATCTCAAGAATGCAGGCCGCATGGACGGGCTGTCGGAATACAGGATCTTCTTCCGCCTCGTCCTGCCGCTGGTGCGTCCGGCCATGGCGACGGTCGCCGTCTTCACCATGATCCCGATCTGGAACGACCTGTGGTTCCCCTTGATCCTGGCGCCGGCCGAATCCACCAAGACCATCACGCTCGGCGCACAGGTCTTCATCGGGCAGTTCGTCACCAACTGGAACGCGGTGCTTGCCGCGCTTTCGCTGGCGATCCTGCCCGTCCTCATCCTCTATCTGATCTTCTCCCGCCAGCTCATCCGCGGGATCACATCAGGAGCCGTCAAATGAGCGAAACGCGGAATGACCCGCTGCGCGTCGTCGTCGCTGGCCTCGGCAATATGGGCCGCAGCCATGCCCTCGCCTATCACCGCAACCCCGGATTCGAGATAGCGGCTCTGGTTAACCGTTCTTCGGTTAATCTGGAGGGAGAGCTTGCCGGCTACGCAATGGAGCCCTCCTTCGAGGAGGCGTTGAAGCGCGAGCGGCCGGACGTCGCCTCCATCAACACCTATTCCGACAGCCATGCCGACTTCGCGGTGATGGCGCTGGAGGTCGGCTGCCACGTCTTCGTGGAAAAGCCGCTGGCGACGACGGTGAGGGATGCCGAGCGCGTGGTGGCGGCGGCCAAGGCGAACGGGCGCAAGCTCGTCATCGGCTATATCCTGCGCCACCATCCTTCCTGGCAGCGCCTCATCGCCGAGGCGCGGGCCCTGGGCGGGCCTTTCGTCTTCCGCATGAACCTGAACCAGCAGTCGAGCGGCCCGACCTGGGAGACGCACAGAGAGCTCATGCAGACCACCTCCCCCATCGTCGATTGCGGCGTGCACTATGTGGACGTGATGTGCCAGATCACCGATGCGCGGCCCGTCGAGGTGCGTGGCATGGGCCTCCGCCTGTCGAACGAGATCAAGCCCGGCATGTACAATTACGGGCACCTGCAGGTGCTGTTCGAGGATGGCTCGGTCGGCTGGTACGAGGCGGGCTGGGGGCCGATGATCTCGGAGACCGCCTTCTTCGTCAAAGACATCATGTCACCCAAGGGCAGCGTCTCCATCATTATGGACGAGGGCGCGAAGTCCGACGATATCGACACGCATACCAAGACCGCCACCATTCGCATCCACAAGGCTGCGCGCGGGCCGGAGGGCCACTTCGCTGCGCCCGACGAGATATTGCGCATGGAGGGGGAGCCGGGACATCAGGAGCTGTGCGAGCGCGAGCAGGCGTTTCTCCTGAAGGCGGTGCGCGAGGATCTCGACCTTTCCCGACATATGGAGGACGCGGTGCAGTCGCTCAAAGTCTGCCTCGCCGCCGATGAAAGCGTGCGCACCGGACGCGCGGTCAGACTGTGAGGCGCTCTGTGGGTTCGCTGAGGCTAGAAAACATCCGCAAGTCCTTCGGCAAGGTGGAGGTGCTGAAAGGCATCGACCTGGAGGTGAAGGACGGCGAGTTCGTCATCTTCGTCGGCCCGTCGGGCTGCGGCAAGTCCACGCTGCTCCGCGTCATCGCCGGGCTGGAGGACGCCACCTCCGGCAATGTGCTGATCGACGGCGAGGCGGTGGATCACGTGCCGCCCGCCAAGCGCGGCATCGCCATGGTCTTCCAGAGCTACGCGCTCTATCCGCATCTGAACGTGCGCGACAATATGGGCCTGGGCCTGAAGCAGGCCGGCCGGCCGAAGGCGGAGATCGGAGAACGCGTTGCCGTGGCCTCGAAGATGCTCGGCCTCGACAAGTATCTGGACCGCCGCCCGGCAGAGCTTTCCGGCGGCC
This sequence comes from Chelativorans salis, assembly GCF_025336525.1. GTDB lineage: Bacteria > Pseudomonadota > Alphaproteobacteria > Rhizobiales > Rhizobiaceae > Chelativorans > Chelativorans salis. The sequence goes on along the minus strand of NZ_JAOCZP010000006.1, from coordinate 109,155 downwards.
AGCGCCAGCGCGTGGCGATCGGCCGGGCCATCGTGCGCAGCCCCAAGCTCTTCCTCTTCGACGAGCCGCTGTCGAACCTCGACGCCGCGCTGCGCGTCAACACGCGGCTGGAAATCGCCAAGCTCCACCGCGAGCTATCCGCCACCATGATCTACGTCACCCACGACCAGGTGGAGGCGATGACGCTAGCCGACCGGATCGCCATCCTGAACGAAGGCAGGATTGAGCAGGTGGGCACGCCGATGGAGCTCTACAACCGGCCGGCCAACCTGTTCGTCGCCGGCTTTATCGGCTCGCCCAAGATGAACTTCATCCCCGCTGCAACGCTGCGTGATGGCGGCGCGAGCACCGTCGGAATCCGCCCGGAGCACATCACGGTCGACGCGCAGGAAGGCCGCTGGAAGGGCACCGTGCTCCACGCCGAGCATCTGGGCGCCGACACGATCCTCTATTTGGATACCGAGCAGGCGGGCTTCCTCACGGTTCGCCTATTCGGCGAGCACCGCTTCGGCACGGACGACGTGCTCTACGCCACGCCGCAGCCGGAGCGGATCTATCGGTTCGACGATGACGGGAAGGCGATTGCGTGAGGGCCGACACGCCGCCCGCGCCTTTGCGCGCTCCCTCGGTCTGTGAGCCAAGGCCGATCTGATCGATGCGGCCGTGATCGCCCGCTTCGCCGAGGCCACCAAGCCGGCCATTCGGCCGCTGCGCGATGCCGAGACCCTGCATCTGGCCGGTCATCGCCCGCAAACGCGTGCATGGCCGGGGAGAAGTGCTGCATGGTGACGGTTTGCCGGCCGCTCGGGACTGAAGCTTAATAGCCGACCCGAGAACAATCGTTGAACACATCGCCTTTCTCGGGAACTTAATGCCATCTGCCGGCCTCGATCTCATCAGGCACAGCTAGAAAGCCTCGCCGCCCAAGATGCGAGTGCCTTAACCTTTGGTTTCATTCTCGGGCTCTTGGTCGCGCTCTGGAGCGCCAACAATGGCATGAAGGCATTGTTCGAAGCGATGATGTGGCCTACGACAAAACCGAAAAGCGCGGCTTTGTACGGCTGAACCTCGTGACGCTTGCTTTCACCATGGGGGTCATTGTGATTGGCACAGCGTTCCTGGTCGCGTTGGGCATTGTTCAGGCTATAGTGGCATTTCTCAGTCTGGATGGGTGGCTCGAGAGTTTGCTGCGCTTCGTCCGTTGGCCGGCAATATACGTTGCGGTAACTGCAGGGATCATGTTGATCTATCGCTACGGCCCCAGCCGCGACCAACCTCAGTTGCCCTGGCTCACCTGGGGTGCCGGCTGCTTTGTCCTCTCCTGTCCGTTCCGCGTTTGTGGCCTATATGCGTTTCGCATGACGGCTCAACGGCAAATTGCGCGGCTCATTTGCGGCTTGCGTCGCCGGGTGCGCTCGCTCGCCTCGCTGCTTCTCGTCATGGCCGGCCTTTTCGGTCTCGCGCTCCCGCTGTCTTCGCAGGAAGGCGGTGTGGCGCTGTTGCTGCGGCTTGACGGCGCGGTCAGCCCGGCAACGGCGGACTATGTGCAGCGCGGCCTCCAAGAGGCGGCGGATCGCGACGCCGGGCTGGTGATCCTGCAGATGGATACGCCCGGCGGACTTGACACCTCCATGCGCGACATCATCCGCGCCATTCTTGCCTCCTCGGTGCCCGTGGCCTGTTACGTGGCGCCTTCCGGCGCGCGGGCGGCCAGTGCCGGCACCTATATCATGTATGCCAGCCATGTTGCCGCCATGGCGCCCGGCACCAATCTCGGCGCCGCCACGCCTGTCGCCCTCGGCGGCGGAGACGGTGGCGGCGGGTGGCCCTTCGGCGGCGGTGAGGAGCCGCAGGGGCAGGAGGAGGAAGAGAACGGCGAGACGACGGAGGAGGAGGACGGCGGGCAGGCCCAGGCGCCGCAGAACGCATCGGAGGCCAAGGCCATCAACGACGCCGTAGCCTATATCCGCGGGCTGGCCGAACTGCGTGGGCGCAACGCCGACTGGGCCGAGCGCGCCGTGCGCCGGGCGGCCAGTCTTTCCTCATCGGCGGCGCTCGAGCAGGGGGTCATCGATCACACCGCCGCCTCCGTCCAAGAGCTGCTTGAGGCGGCCGACGGGCAGGAGGTGGAGGTGGCCCAGCAGACCGTGACGCTGGAGACGGCCGGGCTGTCGGTAGTGGAGATGGAGCCCAACTGGCGCACGCGGCTACTCTCCGTCATCACCAATCCCAATGTTGCGCTTATCCTCATGATGATCGGCATTTACGGTCTCATCTTCGAGTTCCTTAATCCCGGCGCGCTGCTGCCGGGCACCGTCGGCGCAGTCAGCCTCCTCACCGGGCTTTATGCATTGGCGGTGCTGCCGGTCAGCTATGCCGGTGCTGCGCTGATGGTGCTGGGAATGGCGCTGGTCGTGGCCGAGGCGTTCGCGCCGTCCTTCGGCATTCTCGGCATCGGCGGCACGCTGGCGTTGGTGCTGGGCGCTACCATCCTGTTCGACACCGAGGTTCCGGGCTTCGGGCTCTCCTGGGAGGTGGTGGGAGCTGTGGCGGTGGCGAGCCTGGGCATGACGCTTCTCATCATGCGGCTTGCCTGGAGTTCGCATAGGCGCGCGGTCGTTACCGGCGAGAAAGGGATGATCGGCGCCGTCGGCGAGGTGCGGGACTGGAACGGAAAACAGGGCTATGTGCTTATCCATGGCGAGCGCTGGAAAGCGGTTTCATCCACGCCGTTGCAGGTTGGCGATGCGGTGCGCGTCACCGACCTCAAGGGCCTCACCCTCGAAGTCGTTGCCACTAACGGGCAGGCGCCCGCGAGCGCGAGAGGAGAAGAACCATGAATCTTTTCGGCGGTTTCACCTTCTATGCCGTCCTGATCGTCATCCTGCTGTTCATTCTTGCTTCGGCGATCAAAATCCTAAGGGAATACGAGCGTGGCGTTGTCTTCACGCTCGGCCGCTTCACTGCGGTCAAAGGTCCCGGCCTGATCCTGATCATCCCTTTCGTCCAGCAGATGGTACGGATTGATCTGCGCACGCTCGTGCTCGACGTGCCGAGCCAGGACGTCATCTCCCACGACAATGTTTCGGTGCGTGTCAACGCGGTGATCTACTTCCGCGTCGTCGATCCCGAGAAGGCGACGATCCAGGTCGAGGATTTCATGATGGCGACCAGCCAGCTCGCCCAGACGACGCTGCGCTCGGTGCTCGGCAAGCACGACCTCGACGAGATGCTGGCCGAGCGCGACAAGCTCAACAACGACATCCAGGACATTCTCGATGAGCAGACCGACGCTTGGGGCATCAAGGTCGCCAACGTCGAAATCAAGCATGTCGACATCAACGAATCTATGATCCGCGCCATCGCCCGACAGGCCGAGGCCGAGCGCGAGCGGCGCGCCAAGATCATCAATGCCGAGGGCGAGCAGCAGGCCGCCCAGAAGCTGCTCGAGGCGGCACAAATCCTTTCCAAGCAGCCTCAGGCTATGCAGCTCCGCTACCTGGCGTCGCTTAATGTGGTGGCGGGCGAGAAGAACTCCACCATCGTTTTTCCCTTCCCCATGGAACTTGCCAGCCTTGTACCTGGTATGACCAAGGAGACACCGGCTGAATGAGGAATTCAGGGGCAAGCCAAGCGATGAAGCAGAGCAACTTGCGAATAGTAGATGCCACGATTCGGCAGTAAGCGGGCGCGCGTGCGCGGCCGCTTCCCGTCCTGCAGCATGCACCGCAAGCCGTTCCCGCCGAGGCGGCGACCCAGGAGGGGTTCAACGTCGAATTACGCACCGCCGAGATCGGCGTGTGGCCCGGCCGAGTGGAGACGATCTTCCGCGAGGACGGGTCGGTGGCCGAGGCGGATGTCCACTGGGGCGACCCCGATCACATCCGTGCGTCGTGGTATGCCGGCTACGGCGGCGACCAGCGGCGCATGCTGACGGAGCACGAGATCGCCCATTCCTTCATCGCCGACGAGCTGGGATGGCCGTATTCCTGGTCGCTGTGGAGTGCGGCACACGGCACCAGTACCAAGCGGCCCATGGGGGAATGGTCGCCGCGCGTGCGCGACGAGGAGCACCTGGTCGTCTCCCTCCAGCGTTACGTGAACACCGGCCTCGAGGACGAGCACGGCAAGCTGCGCGAAGCCTTCGGCGAGAGACTGCCGGAGGTGGCCCGCCGCTTTGTCGCGCTGGCGCGGCCGTGGTTGCGGATCGGGCTGTAGCCGCCTCGGCATCCGTCCCCGCTACTCCTCCATTGCTAGCTCGGCTACCACCGGCAAATGGTCCGATGCGGCGCGGGCGGTTGGGTCTGTCCAGCTTTTGAGCAGCATCCCGGTCGGCCGGCAATAGACGCGGTCGAGGGCGAGCAGGGGGTAGAAGGCGGGATATGTCTTCATATGGCTGTGCCCTGGGAACAGGCGGTTGAGTGTCGTTTGCACCGAACCGCGCCAGATCCAGTCGTTGAAATCGCCGAGCATGACCGTGCGGTGCGGTCCGCTCTCGCAGATCCGGGTGAGGAATCGCGCCTGATGGCGCCGCTCCGCAAAACTTAATCCGAGATGCACGGCAGCGAGGTGGAGCGGGCCGTGGGGCGTGTGCACGAGTGTTTCGATAACCGCCCGCGGTTCGCGCCGACGATAGGAGATGTTGTGGCAGTGCGTTTCCGACATCGGCCAGCGGCTGATGACGGCATGGCCATAATCGCCGTCCGGTGCGGTGATCAGCCGGCTTTCCCTGGAATTGCCGCCCAATGCGGCGGCGAGAAAGGCGAAGGCGTCCGAGGTTTCCGTAAGCCGCCGGCGCGAATCGACCTCCTGCAGGGCGACGATGTCCGGCGCATGCCGTTGTACGAGCGCCACCACGCGCTGCAGATCGCGGCGGCGGTCGGGGCCGAGGCCGCCGTGGATGTTCCAGGTCATCACCCGCACGGTGGCGAGGTCGGCACTGACGCCATCCGCGTGTGCCATTTCAGGGGTATCGGGTTCCATACCATGTGAACGTCGAGGCAGCAGGATCGTTGAGGTGGCGGTCGAGCTTTTTTCGCATCTGGATCGCTGAGGGCTCCGGCGCGTTGTCCCTGACCGGGCAACGGAGAAAGGTAACTGCCATTGATATCCCGGAGTGAGACAGGCGTCCGGTCCGCCAAGCCATGGCGGCGCTACCTCAGCTACATCGTTGCTGCTGCGGCGGTGGCTATCGCCGCGTTCCTGCTATACAGGACGCTGTCGCGATATGATTGGTCTGAGCTGGTCTCCGCCGTCAAATCTGTCTCCCTCGACCGCCTGTTGCTGGCGATTGGCTTTACCGCGGCAAGCTATCTCAGCCTTACAGGCTTCGACTATCTCGCCTTGCGCTATGCTGGCCATCCGCTTGCCTACCGACAGGCAGCGCTGGCCTCCTTTTGCAGCCTTTCCATCGGCCACAATATCGGCTTCGCCGCCTTGAGTAGCGGCGCTATCCGCTATCGCTTCTATTCGCGCTGGGGTCTCGGTACGGGGGAGGTCGCCAAGGTCATCCTGTTTTGCGCGCTGACCGTGGGGCTGGGCCTGTCGATTTTGGGCGGTGTGGCGCTTCTCGTTCACCCCGATCTCGCCGTCGAGGTGATGAAAGTACCGCGCGAGGTGGTGTATTTTGCGGGGGCGGCGTGCCTTACCTGGCCGGTGCTCTATCTGCTTTTGACCGCCACCTTGAAGCATCCGCTGCACATTCGCGGCCGCAGCCTCGCCTTGCCAAGCCCCAGGCTGGCCATCGGGCAGATGATCATCGGGCCGGTGAACTTCGCTTTGGTGGCGGCCGCGCTGCACCAGGCGATCGTCGCACTGCAGGATGTGTCCTATCTTGCGGTGGCATCGGTCTACGTGACGGCCAATGTAGCCACGCTCGTCACCCATGCTCCGGGAGGACTAGGCGTGGTGGAAAGCGTCGTTCTTTTCCTGTTACCTCACGCGCAGTTGATCGGCGCGGTGCTCGCGTTCCGCTTCGTCTACTTTCTCTTGCCACTCGTGCTCGGCAGCGTCTTGCTGGCCTCGTCAGAGCTTGTCCTATCGCGCTCGGCCGGCACGTCGTGAGCCGGTCCGCGGCCGAACAACTTGCGCAGCCTTTCAATGAAGCGGAAGGGGCGCTCGGGATCGAGGAGTCCCGTGCCGGGAAAGGAGCGGGTCGACCCGCGGTAGACCGTCAGCGCCCGCAGCCCGCGGCTATTGTGGTTGAGGCGCTCGATGGCCCGGCTGAGACTGCCTTCGCGAAGGACTGCCGCGCGCACCAGCGCAGGCTCGACACCGAGATGTTCGGCCATCAGCCTTTCGCGGCATCCGGCGATGGCGGCACGGCTCTCCGGCCGGTCGGCCTCGATCGCCAGGTCGCATTCGGTGTCGAGACCGACGGAGCGGTTGTTGAGATTGGAAGAACCGACGCACATCACATTGTCGTCAACGATCATCAGCTTGGCATGCACAAGGACCCGGTGATCGCCGGTAAGGCCGGGCACGACAGGGTAGTGGATGTGCAGGCGGTTGTAGCGATCGGCCTGCTTGAGGACGCGCAGCAGCCGCTCGCGGTTGGCCCCCATGATGAAGCGCTCGATCATGCCATTGGCGGAACGTGTGCAGATCACCACGATTTCAGGTCCGCGCGGTCGCGACAGGCTTTCCCCGAGGATGCTGCGCAGTCGTCTTGCTGTGAAGTACTGAGCTTCGATGTAGATGGTGTGTTCGGCTGCCCGCAGCATGTCCTCCGTCAGTTGCGCGGACTCCTCGACGGGGCGGCGTCCGCCGAGGCTCGGGATGGTACGGGCCACGGCCATGGGCACATCGGCGAACTCCGGTTCCAGCCCCTCCGGCCACCGCTCGACGGGCGGTCCAAGAGCCAGGTCCTCACCGACTGCATCCCGCCAGCGCTCGCGCACGACCTGTGCCACGATGCGTGCAACAGGGCCGTCGGCCACCATCTGTAGATCATGCACCGGATCGTATGACGAGCCGTCGGGATTGTGGCGCAGCGGATGCTCCGCCTCGTGGCTTGTGGTGTCCCAGCGCTCGATGGTCAGGTCCATACCGCCGACGAAGGCGATGGAGTCGTCGATCAGCACGATCTTCTGGTGATGCGCGGCATGGAGCGGGTGATGGGTGTCGAGGTGCAGGTGAATACGCGGGTGGTTCTGCCACTCCTCGCCCAGCACCAGGGGCAGCGTGGCGCCCGGCGCATGCACGGCGGCCAGGCTCCAGACGAGCACCCGGACCTCCAGTTCCGGGCGTTCCTCCACCAGTGCGCGGAGAAGGGCCCCCAGTGCCGGCGTGTCCGGCCCGTCCCGCGGGCGCAGGCGGACGCGGGCATCAAAGTCCCAGCCGATGATATAGATCGACTGCCTCGCCATGCGGAGCACCTTGTCGAGTTCCGCAAAGTAGGCTTCGGCATCCACCAGCAGAGCAGCGCGGCGCGCCATGGCGGCCGCGCAGCAATTGCGACCCGGTACCAGCAGCTTCCGCTGCCCCGGACGGATTCCTGCTGCGCCTTTCACCTCGATCTCACCCTGCATGCACGACGTTTTTTCGGTCCGGCTGCCTACTAGTCTGCCTGGACAACGCGCGGATGCGGCATTCGGTTCGCCTCGGCGGCCGGAGTCCCTGCACCTTTACCTTGTTTGACGCTCTGGACCTTGTTCGAGTGAGATGACAAATTGGTCGGACCAGATGCTACGGTGCGCGAAAAGTACCGGGCAAGCGCACGGATTAGGAGGGATGAGCATGATGCAGGAGGAAAACGACCTGGCGTTGGATGTTCCGTTCGACACGGAGCGGCTCGACCGGCTGATGGAAGAGGCAGGCATCGACGTGCTCCTGGCGACGTCCAAGCACAACACGCAGTATTTGCTGGGTGGCTACAAGTTCATCTTCTTTGCCGCCATGGATGCCATCGGCCATAGCCGCTATCTCCCCATCGTCGTCTATGAGAAGGGACGGCCGGAACGGGCGGCCTATGTCGCCAACCGCATGGAGGGGGGCGAGCATCAGAACAATCCGTTCTGGACGCCGGCATTTCACCCCGCCGCCTGGGGGACCCTGGATGCCACCAGAATGGCGGTGGAGCATCTTCAAAAGATCGGTAGGGCAGGCGCACGCATCGGCATCGAGCCGGCCTTTCTGCCGGTCGATGCATACCAACTCCTGACTGCGCGGCTTGAGGGCGCCTCTTTCGTCGATGCCACCGGCACGCTGGAGCGCTTGCGCGCAATCAAGACGTCCGCTGAGCTGGACAAGCTGCGGCTGGCGTCGGAACTGATCACGGATTCCATGCTTGCGACCATTGCCTGGGCGCGTGAGGGGACGACGAAGACGGAGATCATCGAACGGTTGCGCCGGGAAGAAACGGAACGTGGCCTCACCTTCGAATATTGCCTGCTGACGCTGGGCGCCAGTCACAACCGGGCCGCCTCACCGCAGGCCTGGGCGCGGGGCGAGGTGCTGTCGATCGACTCGGGCGGCAACTACCAAGGCTACATCGGCGACCTTTGCCGCATGGGCGTGCTCGGCGAGCCGGATGCGGAACTCCAGGATCTCCTGGCAGAGGTGGAGGCGGTGCAGCAGGCAGCCTTCTCCAAGGTCAGGGCTGGCGCGCTGGGCGGCGACGTGATCGCCCACGCGCAAGAGACCCTGAAGGCCTCACCTGTTGCCGACTTCACCGATTTCTTCGCCCACGGTATCGGGTTGATCACGCACGAGGTGCCGTTCCTGGTGACCAACCATCCCGTCACCTACGAGGGTGTCGACGCCGCGCGCCCACTGGAGGCGGGGATGGTGCTCTCGGTGGAGACCACCATGCTTCATCCCACCCGTGGTTTCATCAAGCTGGAAGACACGGTGGCGGTGACGGCCGACGGTTACGAAATGTTCGGCGACCGGGGCAGGGGCTGGAACAGGGGCGGGGGGTGATGCACTATTCCGGCATCTCGACCGAAATCTTGATCGCCGAATACCAGGCTGCGACGTTCGCGATGTCGTCGTCCGTGAGGTTCTTCGCCACCACGTCCATCATCTCGTTCGTCCGCTTGCCGGAGCGGAACGCTTTCAACTGCGTCTGCAGGTAGATCTCGCTTTCGCCCGCCAGATGAGGCGCGACGGGGATTTGTGCGATCCCGTCGAGCCCGTGGCAGGTGCGGCACTGAGCACTTGCGATCTGCCGACCCGCCTTGATATCGGCTGCGGCGGCCGCGCCTGGCAATGCCGCGAGGAGAGATGCGGCGAGAAGCAGTTTGACGATCGATGCCATCTCAGTGCTCACTAGAAGACGCCCGCCGCTTGGCGGCAGGCGGTACTTGAACACATGGTCCCTCGTGCCGAATACGCGAGGGACCGCTCACGCCCACCCTTCCTATTCGTACGATATGCGGTAGAGCGCCCCCACCAGATCGTCGGAGACGATGATGGAGCCGTCATGCAACTGCGCCACATCGACCGGGCGGCCGAGATATTCGCCGTTCTCGTTCAGCCAACCTTCCGCGAAGACCTCCGTCTCTCCGGCGGTGCCATCCTCCTTGACGGCGGTGAACATCACCCGCGCGCCAATTGGTGTGGTGCGGTTCCACGAGCCGTGCTGAGCGGAGAAGATGCCGCCACGATATTTGGCGGGGAATTGCCGCCCGGTGTAGAAGGTCATGCCGAGATCGGCCGCGTGAGCGTCCATTTCCACCGCCGGCATGACCACGTCTTCCGGCGGTTCCTCGCCCTTGTATTCCTCCGTGCGCACCGAGCCTCCGCCATACCAGGGAAAGCCGAAATGCTGGCCAGCTTCCGTTTGCCGGTTGAGTTCACCAGGCGGGATGTCATCACCCATCCCATCCACCTGATTGTCGGTGAACCAGAGATCGCCATTGGCCGGATTGAAATCATGGCCGACCGAGTTGCGCACGCCATAGGTATAGACCTCGCGGCCGGTGCCGTCCTGGTTGATGCGGATAATGCCGCCGATGCCATGCTCATTGTAGAGATCCAGCTTCTCCGGCGGCGGAACATTGAAGGGCTGGCCGAGCGAAATGTAGAGCTTGCCGTCGGGCCCGACACGGCAGACGCGAGCGGTGTGGTTATAGCTTTCCTCCTCGACCGGGATCAGTTCGCCTTGCTTCACCATCTCGCTGGCGGCAACGTCGGGGCTTTCGTAGAAGAATTCGGCAGCCGGATAGGCGATCACACGGTTCTGCTCGACGATGTAGAGCACTCCCTCCGGCGAGAAGCACGGCCCGTTGGGTACCGTCATGGCCAGCGGCGGCGCGAAGTCCTTGACTTCATCGGCAACGCGATCCTTATCGCGATCGGTCACGGCCCAGACTTTTGTCTTGCGGGTGCCGACGAATGTGACCACGCCTTGCGGCCCGATTGCAATGTGACGGGCATCGGGCACGATTGCATAAAGGCTGATCTGGAAGCCGTCAGGCAGTTTGATCTTTTCGAGCGTACGGTTGATAGCCTCGGCTTTCTCTCCGCCCTGCTCGATCTCGGTAAACTTGGTGGTGCCGGTGGTCTTGAAAGAGCTCAGCCGCTCGAGATTGTCCGATTGCTGCTGACCATAAGCCAGCGCCGTGGTGCCGATCAACATGGCCAGCGAAGCCGCAATTGTCCTCGTCATTGCTTCCTCCCAGAGCTTGCGCGCGGATAGCGCAATCCAGTGTCTGCCGAAATCCGGGAAATGACAATGATCGTCATGCCGGCCGTGCAGGCGGCCATCCCTCAGCGGTATGAGCCATTCCCGCTCGGGGGTCGTCCCTATCCTTGTGCCGATACAGGCCGGATCAGGCACGCTTCCGGGTTACATCGTGGCGGTATAGTAAAAGATATGCCGCCCGATCTGACCGGTCCGCTCTAGTTTCTTCGCCCACCAAGGTTTCACATAGTCGGCATGGTAGTGGGTCGAGCGAGCGAGGTCGCTGTTAATAACGCGCCACCAGCCGTCGCGTGCGAAGCTTCGCTTGGCAATCGTTTCCGCGGTCTCGTACGCTTCGGGGTCTTTTATCCGGTCGGGGGTGCCGTCGCAGGCGAAGGAGAACTGGCAGGCATCCCTCAGGTGGTCGTTCTGATACACCACGCCGCAGATCGAGTTTGGATAGAAGCCGCTCTCCACCCGGTTGAGAACCACGTGCGCCACGGCTCTCTGGCCGTCGCGGGATTCTCCTCTTGCTTCGAAGTAGATCGCCCGCGCCAGGCACTCGATTTCCTTGCTGTAACTCAGATAGGCCGGCGCCACCGCGGAGCGGAATTTCGGCACCGGTATCGGCCCGGCAGTGGCCGACAAGGCGGAAAAAATGACGCACAAGGCGCCCATGGCGAGCTTTGCGCTCGCGATTGATCGGATCATCGCCCAACCCCTTGCTATCTTGTTTTGCGGGGCTTGTGGCCAACCAATGGGGCGTTAACTTGGAGGCAGCTTGGCAAGAAAAAGGCGATTGCACGCACCGCTGAGAGCGCCCGCGGCTGGCAGCTCATCCCGGCGCATGCCGCCTCAGTCCGGGTTGCCGAACCGATGGCAAGTCGTGCCCGGTGCGCGTGAAACCCAGGGAAGCCGGCGCGCTGTCCAAACTTCCCTCTGCGGAACGAGCCGCTCCGCCTGATCCAGAGCACCGAGGTGGAAATCAATGTTGTCGGAATGGGTGAAGGTGTCGAATACCGGCGAGCCGCAACCTCCACAGGAGTGGCGGATGACCGTCTCGGACGATACGAACCGGATCGTCTCGCCGCTTTCGATCACCACCTGATCGCCGGCAAAAAGGACAAACACGGCGAAGGCAGAACCGGTTGCCTTGCGGCAGGTCCTGCAATGGCAGATCTCGACGCGGATCGGCGAACCCTGGGCGCGAAAGCGGACAGCGCCGCACATGCAGCCGCCCGTCCATTCTTCTCCAGCCATCACAGAACCTCGCTCGGCCGGTGCGGCCTATCCCTTGGCCGGCACCAGCCGGAAATCAGGCAGTTTCCGCAGCGCCTGCTCGGGGCCGGTCGGGGAGTAAACCACGAAAAGCTGCATCGGTCCCTCGCCCGTATTGAGCGTCGAGTGGTAGCGGCTTTCGGGTACGTAGATCGTGCAGCCGGGCCGGACCTGATGCACGACCGGATTACCTTCCTCGTCCTCGACCATCTGCTCGCCGGTGCCGGCGATCACGAAGATGATCTCCTCCGCGCCGGGGTGGTTGTGGCGTGCATGGCCCTGGCCCTTTTCGAGGTCGACCACGCCACCGGAAAAACGCCCGGCACCGTTCACCTCCGGTCCCACCGTCAGGGCCAGCCGCCCCCAGTCGAAGGCGAAGGCGTCGACCTCCTCCGGATAGACGAAAATTTTTTCCATGCCGCTCATCTCATCCTCCTGCTGAAGCTGGCACCCGAACTGGCAGCGCCTTGAAGCTGGCGATCTGATCGCGGATCGCCACCTCGGCCGGCAGGCGTTCCATCGAGCTGGCGCCGTAGAAGCCGTGGCAGCTCTCAGCGCGTTCCAGGACGTAGCGCGCGTCCTCCGGCATGGCGATCGGCCCACCGTGACACAGTACGATGACGTCCTCGCGCACAGCGCGCGCGGCGGAAGCAATTGCCTCGATCTCGCCGACGCATTCATCGAGGGACTTGGCCGAGGTGGCGCCGATCGTGCCGCCGGTGGTCACGCCCATATGGGCGACGATGATGTCGGCCCCTGCCTTGGTCATGGCCGCGGCTTCTTCCGTATTGAAGACGTAGGGCGTTGTCAGAAGGTCGAGCTCGTGGGCGGCAGCGATCATGTCGACCTCCAGACCGTAGCCCATACCGGTTTCCTCGAAGCTCTGCCGCATGCGGCCGTCAAACAGGCCAATGGTGGGAAAATTCTGCACGCCGGAGAAGCCCATCGCCTTAAGTTCGGCCAGGAACTGCGGCATCAGCACGAACGGGTCGGTGCCGTTGACGCCGGCCAGCACCGGCGTGTTTCTCACCACCGGCAGCACCTCGACGGCCATCTCCCTGACAATCTCGTTGGCGTTTCCATAGGCGAGCAGGCCAGCGGCCGAGCCGCGACCGGCCATGCGGTAGCGGCCGGAATTGTAGATAATGATGAGGTCGATGCCGCCAGCCTCCTCCGCCTTGGCGGAAAGGCCTGTGCCCGCGCCGCCGCCAACGATCGGCCGACCCTCGGCGATCATAGCGCGGAATTTCTCCAGGATTGTCGTGCGGGGGATGGCGGGCATGCGGTGTCTCACTTTCTGGCCATATCGAGGAAAGCGGCGACGGCCGCCTCGGCGAATTCGGGATCGTTGATGTTGAGCGGCAGGCGCTCGATGCGCCGGTTGGCGGCTGGTTTCAGTGTCCGCTCCACGCCAGCGAAAAGTTCTGCATCGGCCTCCGGATCGAAGAAAGCGCCGCCCTCGACATCGAGGGCCGATACGCCCTTTTCCGGAATCAGGAAGCGCAACGGTCCCTCGCAAGCGTTGAGCCGCGTGCCGATCCACTCGCCGATGGCGCGGCACTCCTCGGCATTCGTGCGCATCAGTGTCACGTTGGGATTGTGGCGGTAGAGGGTCCGGCCGCGATATCGCTCCGGCACGGTTTCAGGTGCCCAGAAGTTGACCATGTCGCAGGCACCCGGTGCGCCGACGTAAGGCAACATTGTGCGTACCACGGCCCCGAACCGATCCTCCGTCGCCGGCAGCACGCCGTTGAATAGCAGATCGCAGACCTCGGTCGTCGTGATGTCGAGGAGACCGGCGAGCATGGCGCTGTCAGCGAGCTTTTCCATGGTACGCCCGCCGGTCCCCGTGGCGTGGAAGACCATGCAGTCGTAATCGTCGCGCAGGCGGTGCGTGATCGCCGTCACACAGGGCGTGGTGACGCCGAACATAGTGAGCCCGAGCGCCGGCTTTCCGTCCGCCCGCTGTGCCGGGCGCATGGCCATGCCGGCGATCGCTTGCGCCGCGTTGTGCAGGATGGTGCGGCTCAAGCCGTTGAGGCCGGCCATGTCTGTCACCGACGGCATCATGATGATGTCGGAAATGTCGACGTAAGGGGCGGTGTCGCCGGAAGCCAGCGTCGAGACCATCAGTTTGGGCACGCCATAGGGAAGCCGCCGCATGCCGGCGGTGACGATGGACGTGCCGCCGCCGCCGCCGATGCCGATCACCGCGCCGACATCGTCGCGTGCAGCGATGAAATTGGCGAAGGCCTCGCCCATGGCCGAGACCGCCTTGCCGCGGTCGTCGCTGCCAAGCACCGCCTCGGCACCTTCCGGGTGGTGCGCGGCGACTTCGGCAGCACTTGCGTCGACCTCCACGGTCGGCGCACGCGTGCCGACATCGACACGCATAACGTCTCCGCCGGCCGCCGCAATGGCGGAGGCCAGAAAGGCCAATTCCTCGCCTTTGGTATCAGCCGTGGCGACGGCATAGATGCGCTTCATCGTCCTCCCGCGCGGCCCGGGCCTCGTCTTTGCGGCAGTCTGCGCCGTCGCAGCCCCCGCTATTGCCCCGCTTGCCGCGGCTCCTCCCGAAAGAATGCCGTTGCAAATTTTTGAGACACGCGTATCATATTGATATGGACGTCTCACGTCAACAATCAGAACCGGTCGAGGAGACCGAGCGGGGGCCGCGGGCACGGACCAGGCGGCTGATGCTGGAGACGGCGACGCGGCTGATGCAGGCCGGCGTCACGCCGTCGGTGAGCGAGGTTGCGGAGGCCGCCGGCGTATCGCGCGCCACCGCATATCGCTATTTTCCCAGTGAGGCCGCCCTCGTGCATGCAGTCGTCGACGAGGCGCTGGGGCCAATCCTGACCTGGCGATCGACTTCGGCCGACGCTGGTGAGCGCGTGGCCGATCTTTTCGAAAGCTCGCTGCCGCGCATCGAGGAGTTTGAAGCTACCTTCAAGGCAGCGCTGAAACTGTCGCTGGAGGAGTGGGCGGGACGTCAGGCCGGCACGCTCGGCAACGAGCCGCAGTTCACGCGCGGTCACCGCGTCGACCTTCTGCGGCAAGCGCTGGCACCTCTCAAGGGGGAGCTTTCCAAGGGGCAGGTTGACCGGCTGGCGCAGGCCCTGTCGTTGACCTTCGGCGTCGAGACGTTGATTGTCCTGAAGGATATCTGGGGCCTCGACGCTGGCCGGACGCAAGCCGTGGCGCAGTGGGCTGCAAGCGCGCTAGTGCGCGCGGCGGTGGAGGAGGCAAGGTCCTCGAAGAAAGGCTGAGGAATCTGGTTCGACCAGATCGGGTTTTTATCGAAAAGTCTGAAAATGATGCGGTTGAATCTTTGCAAGCTGGAAGCCCGGTCGTGATCGAGCAAGAAAGGCCGGAATATAAGGGTGTTTTGAGGAGGAGTAGCGGGAGGAATACGCCACAAAGAGCTTGACGGAACTTTACATTTGGTAATACCAGATCGAGGAGGTTGCGGGCCGTCGGGTTCGCAGCCGGACGGGCGAAGCCGGGGAGGGCTTTGCTCACGGAGGCGGCAGACGGAGGAGTACAGGAGCCGGCACCGCCGGCATCCAGAAATGCGTAGGTATGATTGGGAGGAATTCGTCATGCGCATGAAAATGACCGGCATGCTTGCCGGGATAAGCCTTGCTTTGTCCAGCGGAACGTCGGCGTTCGCGCAGGAGCTCACCATCTTCTGGGCCGAGTGGGATCCAGCTAACTATCTGCAGGAACTGGTTAACGAGTACGCCGCCGAAACCGGCGTCACCGTCAGGGTCGAGACGACCCCTTGGGCGGACTTCCAGACCAAAGCCTTCGCGGAATTCAACGCCCACGGCGACGCCTATGACCTGGTGGTCGGCGATTCCCAATGGTTGGGCGCTGGTTCCGAGGGCGGTCACTATGTCGACCTGACGGAGTTCTTCGAGGAGCACAATCTCGCCGAGGTCTTCGTTCCCGCGACAGTCGAGTCCTATGCCGAATATCCGAAGGCGAGCGGCAAGTACTGGGCGATCCCGACCGAGGGCGACGCCAACGGCTGGGCCTACCGCAAGGACTGGTTCGAGGACCCAGAGGAGAAGGCGGCCTTCCAGGAGAAGTACGGCTACGAGCTCGGGGTGCCGGAGAACTACCAGCAGCTTCGCGATATCGCCGAGTTCTTCCACCGCCCGGACGAGGGCCGCTACGGCATCGCCCTTTATACAGACAACTCCTATGACGGTCTGATCATGGGCGTCGAGCAGACGATCTTCACCTATGGGGGCGAGCTCGGCGATTACGAGACCTTCCAGGTGCAGGGCATCACCAATTCGCCGGAGAACGTGCAGGCGCTCGAGATGTATCGCGAGCTCTACCAGTTCACGCCGCCCAACTGGGGCAAGACGTTCTTCCTGGAGAACAACCAGGCGATCACCGAGGGCCTGGCGGCGATGAGCATGAACTACTTTGCCTTCTTCCCGGCACTCGCCAATCCGGCGACCAACCCGCACGCGGATGCGACCGGCTACTTCGTCAACCCGCCCGGACCGACGGGCGCGCACCATGCTGCCCTCGGCGGGCAGGGGATGTCGATCGTCAGCTATTCGCAGAACAAGGAGGAAGCGTTCAAGTTCCTGGAGTGGTTCATCCGTGAGGACGTGCAGCAGAAATGGGCCGCGCTCGGCGGCTACACCTGCCACGCTGCTGTTCTGGAGTCGGAGGAATTCCGCAACGCCACCCCCTTTAACGAGGCCTTCTTTCAGTCGATGCAGATCGTGAAGGACTTCTGGGCGGTGCCGGAATACGCGGAGCTGCTCACGCAGATGAATACCCGTGTCTATCCCTACGTTGTCGGCGGTGAGGGCACCGCGGAAGAGGCCCTCGACGGGCTTGCCACGGATTGGGAAGAGACGTTCAAGCGGTATGGCCGTCTCGATTGAGGGCGGGGAAAGCGGAGGGGGCACCTGCTCCCTCCGCCCTTTTTTAGCAATCTGCCATGGCTGAAGTGGAAAGGAACCGGGTCGTGACGACGATCGCCCTTGAAAGGCTGGATCCCAGCTCCCGCGCTGCTGCCCGCGGCTGGAGCGATCTTACGATCCGCAACGTATTCATCATTCCGACGATCGTCTTCCTTATCGTCTTCAACATCTTCCCGCTGCTCTATTCGCTTGGCTATTCCTTCACCGACTTCCGTGCGTCTGTCAGTGCGCCGGCGAACTTCGTCGGCCTCGACAACTATAAGCGGCTCCTTTCCGACCCGAACATCTGGCGCAACTTCACGGTCACGGCGAAATACGTGATCGTCTCGGTGGGCGGTCAGATGATCGTCGGCTTCGGTATCGCACTGCTGCTCAACCGGGCGTTCCCCTTCAAGGGGCTCTTCACCACGCTTCTGCTCCTGCCGATGATGATGTCGATGGCCGTCGTCGGCCTCTTCTGGAAGCTGCTCTACGATCCGTCCTGGGGCATCATCAACTATGCACTCGGCCTCGGCCGGTTCGATTGGCTTTCCAATCCCGACATGGCGCTCTACGCGGTGGCCATCACCGATATCTGGATGTGGTCGCCCTTCGTGATGCTCCTGTCGTTGGCGGGCCTCTCGGCAGTGCCCAAGCACCTTTACGAGGCAGCGGCGATCGACCGTGCCTCGAGTTGGTACACCTTCACGCGCATCACGCTGCCGCTGGTCGCTCCGATGCTACTGATCGCCCTCATCTTCCGTACCATGGAGGCGTTCAAGAGCTTCGACCTTCCCTTCATCATGAGCGGCCAGCCGACCACCGAGGTGATCGCCATCCGCCTCTACAAGATGGCCTTCCAGGAATGGCAGACGGGGCTTTCCTGCGCACTCGCCTACATCATGCTGATCGTCGTGATCGCGATCACCAACATCTACATCAAATATCTCAACCGCGTGAAGGAGCGCTGAGATGGCCGCCGTCCAGACACCGCGCCAGAGGATCGCGAACCGGCTCGCCATCGTGGCCGTCATCGTCACCACCATCATCTTTCTGGCGCCGATCTATTGGATCGCCACAACGGCCTTCAAGCCGCGGGCGCTGGCCACCACCGTGCCGCCGACGGTCGTATTCCAGCCGGAGATTACGCCCTTCATCAAGCTGTTCACCAAGCGCGTCCAACTCACCCAGCCCGTCGACGAGGAGGTTTACGAGGCGGCACCTTGGTGGGAAAAAAGGATTCTGGACGGCGGCGAGCGCGTGCTGCGCGTGGGCGACAGCGTTCAGCTTTCCGCCTATCCCGACCGGTTCCTCAACAGCCTGATCATCGCGGTCACCAGTACCCTGCTCGCCGTCTCGATGGGCACGTTGACGGCGTACGGCTTCTCACGCTTCAGGGTGCCGGGCGAACAGGACTGGCTGTTCTTCATCCTGTCGACGCGCATGCTGCCACCCGTGGTCGTGGCGATCCCGATGTTCCTCATGTACCGCGCGGTGGGCATGACCGACACGCATCTCGGGCTGATCATCCTTTATACCGCCTTCAATCTGTCCTTCGTGGTGTGGCTTATGAAGGGCTTCATCGACGAGATTCCGAGGGAGTATGAGGAAGCTGCCCTCGTCGACGGCTACACACGCATGCAGGCTTTCTTCAAGATCGTGCTGCCGGAGGCGGCGACCGGCATCGCCGCGACGGGTGTTTTCTGCTTCATCATCGCCTGGAACGAATATGCCTTCGCGCTGATGCTGACCAACCGGGATGCCCAGACTGCGCCGCCCTTCATTCCCGCCCAGGTCGGCTCCGGCCTGACCGACTGGACGACCATCGCCGCCGGCACCTTCTTGTTCCTGCTGCCGGTCGCCATCTTCACCTTCCTGCTTCGCAACCATCTCCTGCGCGGCATGTCCTTCGGAGCGATCCGCAAATGAGCTTCCGCAGGCTGAACCAGAAGTATCTCGTGCCGGGTGCGCAGACCGTGATGATCCTCGGCATCATCGCGCTTTGCCAGCCCTGGAACCTGTTCCTGCACCGTTACGGCGTGACGATCACCCTCATCGGGCTCGTCTCCTTCATCATAACGTCCCACATTCCGCCCGAGCAGGAGGCGCCGGAGGAGGATGCGCATGAGGGGAGACTGGCGGAATGACACACATCGAACTGCGCGACGTGCAGAAATTCTTCGGCGAGGTTCAGGTCATCAAGGACATGAACCTCGTGATCGAGGACAACGAGTTCATCGTCATGCTGGGGCCGTCGGGTTGCGGCAAGACAACGACGCTACGTGCCGTCGCCGGCCTCGAGACGATCGATGAGGGCGATATCCTGATCGACGGCAAGGTGGTTCAGCACCTGAAGGCAGCCGACCGCGACATCGCTTTCGTGTTCCAGTCCTTCTCGCTCTACCCGCACATGACCGTCTACGAAAATATAGCCTTCCCCCTGCGCGCAACCGGGCAAAGCAGGGCGGAGATCGACCGGGCGGTGCGGCAGGTGGCGGATGTGCTGCGGATCGCGCCGCTCCTGAAGCGCCGTCCGTCGGCCCTGTCGGGCGGTGACATGCAGCGCGTTGCGATCGGTCGCGCGCTGGTGCGCAGCCCCAAGGCGCTTCTGATGGACGAGCCTATCGGTGCGCTCGACGCGAAGCTGCGCGAGGAGATGCGCACCGAGATCAAGCGCTTGCACATGCAACAGGGTTCCACCACCGTCTATGTCACCCACGATCAGGTGGAAGCGATGGCGCTCGCCGACCGCATCGTCATCATGAACGAGGGTGTGCTGCAGCAGGTGGGTTCGCCGGACGAAGTCTATCTCCATCCTGCCAATCTCTTTGTCGCACAGTTCGTCGGCAGTCCGGTGATGAACATTGCGGAGGCGCAGGTGGCCGAGGCGGACTCGGAAGCCCGCGTCGTCATGCCGGGTGCGGCAGAAGGTTTTGTCTTCCCGCGAAATCTTCTCGGCCGGCTCGAAGCCGGCGGAGCGAAGGGGGACGGTCTCGCGCTCGGCATCCGCCCGGAGGGCGTGCTTGTCGAGCGCGAGCGCCGGGAGGGCTACCTGCCGGTCGAGGCACACATCATAGAGCCGCTCGGCTCGCACGACATCATCGACCTGCAGGTCGGCACGCAGATGCTGAGGGCACGCACGAAAGCAGGCTTCGTGCCGCGGCCCGGTGAAAAGGTGTGGGTGAGGATCGATCCCGCCCAGGCACATTTCTTCGACGTAGAGAGCGGCAGGTCCCTTGGGGTGAGGTTGTAATGGCCCATATCGAGCTCAAACGCGTCACCAAGAAGTTCGGCGCGCAGACGGCGCTCCGCAATCTCGACCTGGAGATCGCCGACGGCGAATTTTTCGTCTTGCTCGGTGAGACGGGCGCCGGCAAGACGACGACGCTCAGGCTGATTGCCGGTCTCGAAAGGCCGACAGAAGGAAAAATCCTCATCGATGGTGCGGATGTTAGCGACTGGGGCCCGGCCGAGCGCGACGTGGCGCTGGTGCTGCAGCAATACTCGCTCTATCCGCGCTACACGGTGCGCGAGAATCTCGAATTTCCCTTGAAGGCGAAGATCCGCCGCGTCGAGTCGGAGGAGATTAAGGAGCAGGTAGCCCGCGCGGCAAAAATCCTGCGCATTGAGCACCTTCTCGACCGCAAGACCGACAGGCTTTCGGGCGGCGAGATGCAGCGCGTCTCCATCGGTCGCGCCATCGTGCGCAAGCCGCGCGTCTTCCTGATGGACGAGCCCTTGTCCGCACTCGACGCCAAGCTGCGCGAGGCGCTGCGCACGGAACTGAAAAACCTGCAGATGACGCTTGGTGCTACCTTTCTATTCGTCACGCACGACCAGATCGAGGCCATGTCGATGGGCGACAAGATCGGCGTTTTGGACAGGGGCCGGCTGGTGCAGACGGGCACGCCCTATGAAATCTACAACAACCCGCGCAACACCTTCGTCGCCCGTTCCGTCGGCTCGCCGCCGATGAACCTCCTCGACGGCCGTCTGGTGAAGGGACGCGCCGTCGTTGCGCCGAAGCGCTTCGAACTGCCGCTGAACGGTCAGGCGGGAGCGGTTTCGGAAGGGCAGCCGCTCGTCTTCGGCATCCGCCCGGAAGACCTCACCGTCGAATCGGGAGCACCTGTCGAGGCGATGGTGCACGACGTGGAGAACCACGGCGTGGAAAAAATCCTCACCCTGCATGCCGGCGATGCTGTGCTGCGCGCCACCGTCTCGGCTCGGACGAATGTCGCGGTGGACGAGACGGTACGGTTTGCATGGAACCCCGAAAAGGTGGTTCTTTTCGATGGCGCTAGCGGGCTCAGCCTGAGGCACGGGGGATAGAGGAGGCTGACGGCACGCCGGAAGGAGGGCGGGGGTTGTTACCCTGCTTCCGCCTGCCGCAGCCGACGGTTCTGGTGCGACTCACTCCGCCGGAAAGCGCTTCCGATAACGCTCCACCGCCTCTGGGTTACATAAGTTCTCGGGCAATTGTCCATTGAGCACGCGGATCGCCTCTTCGGCCGCGCCCGTTCCCATCCTCATCATGCTTTCATCGGTGATGCCGGCCGCGTGCGGCGTTAGGACAACGTTGTCGAATGTGAAATAGGGGTGATCGGCGGACAGCGGATGAACGTCAAAAACGTCGAGTGCGGCACCCGCGATACGGCCCTCGCCAAGTGCGGCGATGAGCGCTTGTTCATCGATGACGGGGCCGCGCGAGACGTTGACCAGCAGGGCCGAGGGCTTCATGCGCGCAAGGCGCTCCCGTCCGATGAGGCCCCGCGTCTCCGGGGTCAGCGGGCAGCACAGGACGACGATATCGCTTTTCTCGGCGAGCTGGTCGAGACTTGCCGCGAGCGCGCCTTCCGGCAACGTCGCCGGCTTGCGTGTATTGGCTAGCACATCCAGGCCGAAACCGCGCGCGATGCGGAAGACGGCGCGGCCGACATTGCCCATGCCGACGATGCCCATCGTGCGGCCGGCGAGCTCGGCACCGTTGTCGGCATGGGCGCGGCCGGCGGACCATCCCGCGTCCCTCAGGTCGCAGTCCATCGGACGGAAGCGCCGGAGAAGCGCTAGCGTGACCAGGAACACGTGCTCTGCCACCGCACGCGCATTGACGCCCGGCACATTGGCAACCAGCACGCCCGCTGCCGTTGCCGCTTCGACCGGGATCATATCGAGCCCCGCGCCATGGCGGATGGCGGCGCGCAAGCGGGGTGCGGCGGAAAAAAGCGGCGCAGGCAGGGGCGCGCGGACGATGACAACGTCGGCCTCGCGGCCTTCTTCAAGCAGTGTTTCCGGTTTGGCATTGCTCGCTATGCGCAATTCGCCGGCCTCGGCCAGCATCGCTTCTGCGCGCGGATGAAGCGCGTTGGTGGAAAGGATAATCGGCAAGGGACCCGCACCTATGCTTGCTCCACGGCCTCGGACTCTACGCCGCCGATCAGGCCCTTCCAATAGCTCTCCGCCCCTTTGAGATGCGCGCTCATCAAAGCCTGCGCCAGATTGCCGTCGCGGCGCAGGAGCGCCTCGTAGATCTGGATATGCTCGGCATGCGAGCGTCGCGCCCGCTCCGGATCGCTGAAATAGATCGGCAGGCGCTGTTCTCCCATCAGGTAGTAGACGCTGCACACCTTATGGAAGACGCTGTTTTGGGTGGCGCGTACGATCTCCAGATGGAAGTCGCGGTCCTCTCGCCACAGGCCTTCGCCGGCGGCAAGCTGCTGCTCCGAGGCGTTCAGGATCTCGCGCAGCCGCGCGAAGTTCTCCTCCGTCGCGCGTTCGCACGCAAGCTCCGCCGCCTTGATCTCGTGGATCTTGCGCAATTCCACCGTCTCGTAGATCTGGATCGGGTCGAGCGGCACGCCTGCCTTGGCAAACAGCGCCATCGCCTCGACGCTCGCCTGGCGCGTTGTCAGATAGATGCCAGACTTGGCACGGCGCTCAACGATGCGCATGGCCTCGAGGATCGCTAGGGCCTCGCGGACCTGGCCGCGGCTTACGGAAAAATGCTCCGCCAGCTCGCGTTCGGACGGTGTTCGTCCGTTGTCCGCGTTGGAGCGGGAATAGAGATAGGCCGCCAAATCCGGCAGGAGGTTGTTCTCCTTCATGAGCTCTTCTGCGCGTGCGCCTCCAGGAATTCTTCGCGTATGGTGAAACCGAGGCCCGGCTTTTCCGGAATCTGGACCATGCCCTCGCTCACCTCCACCTTTTCCTCAATCAGGTCGTGGATCATGGGATTGGCGCCGAGGGAATATTCGACGATGAAACTCGCCGGCGAGGCCGCGCATACATGCAAGCCGGCGAAGAAACAAGGCGCCCCGGCCCACAAATGCGGTGCCAGACGCAGGTTGAAGGCGCTGGCAAGCGCACCGATGCGCATGGTCTCGGTGATGCCGCCGCAGAAGCCGGGATCGGGCTGGAAGATGTCCGCCGATCTCAATACGGCAAGCTCGCGGAAAGCGAACCGCGTCGCCTCGCTTTCGCCGGCAGCGATGGGAACGCTGCTTGAGGCGCGGACTTCCGCCATGCCCCTCTTGTCGTCGGCGATCACCGGTTCCTCGAACCAGGCAAGATCGCAGTCGGCGACGAGATGGGCGAAGCGCTTGGCCTCGGCCACCGTATAGGTACCGTGCGCATCCGCCATCAGATCGATTTCCGGACCAAGCGCCGCGCGCGCCGCGCGCACGCGTGCAGCCGACGCCTGCACCGGCCCGTCCTGGGCGCCGACGCGCATCTTGACCGCCTTGAAGCCGCCGGTCCCGACATAGGCCCGTAGCTGCTCGCCGATCGTCTCCGCTCCCGCCCAGCCGCCGGAGGCGTAGGCCGCAAGGCGCTCCGCCTTGCGGCCGCCGAGAAGCCTCCATACCGGCTGGCCGACGGACTTTCCCAGGATGTCCCACAGCGCGATGTCGACAGCGCTGATGGCCGCCACCGTCAGCCCGCGCCGGGCAAGCACCGGCATGGCGTGGCCACTGGCGGCCGCCGTCTCGTGTCGCACCCCGTTATAGAGCATCTCCCAGATGATGCTTATGTCGGTCGGGTCGCGGCCGATCAGCCTCGGACAGATCTCGTGGTTGAGAAGATGGACGAGTGCGGCGTAGGTGCCGGCGCTCCCCGCCGCATTCTTGCCTTCCCCCCAGCCGACGAGGCCATCGTCGGTCTCGATGCGCAGGATCGCCGCGTCGAAGGTGGCCGTCTGGCCGAAATCACTGCGGTGTTGGCGGCTTTCCTCGATGGGTATGCGCACCCACCACGCTTCTGCCTTCTTGATCCGCATGCCCGTTCCCCCGACCCGCCGCCTGAGGCCGCTTATCTGATGAGCGGCAGGATCGTTTCGGCCGTGATCCGCATCTGGTCGGAATAAAACTCCTCCGTCAGAAGGCTGGAGCCGTGATCCTGGATGAACTTGAGCTGCTCGGGCGGGATGTCGACCGGGTCGCGCTCCACCATGTTGGGATATTTCGCCGCCGGTGTGCGATCGACGGGCGCTACGAACTCGTTGGTGAGCGCGCCGTCATAGCCGATCTCCTTCAGAGTGCCGATGATCTTTTCCCAGTCGAGCATGCCTAGCCCGCAGGCGAAGCGGTTGTTATCCGCCACGTGGAAATCGTAGAGGCGTTTTCCGGCGAGCCGGATCGCCTCGTACATATCTTCCTCCTCGATATTGAGGTGAAAGGCGTCGAGGCACACGCCGCAGTCGGGATGCACTGCCTCTGCCAGGGCAAGCGCCTGCGCCGCGCGATTGAAGAGATAGGTCTCGAAGCGGTTGAGCGGCTCGATCGCCACCCGCACACCCTTGGCCTGGGCATGGGCGAAGCACTCCTTGGTGGCATCCACCACCCATCTCCACTCTTCCTCCTCGGTCCCGTCCGGCACGACCTTGCCGACGGTCGCCGGCACCAGGGTGACGATTTCACCGTCAAGCTCCGAGACCATAGTGATGACGCTCTTCATATAGTCGACGGAACGGGCACGCTGGCCTTCGTCCTTGGCCGCCAGGTTGCGTTCGCCGAGCGTCAGCGTCACCGCACCCCAGCAGCGGATGCCATGCTCCTTGAGGAGCGCGCGGGTCTCGTTCACGTCATACTGGGCCGGCTCGCCGGATATCTCGATGCTCTCGTAGCCGAATTGCTTGATCCGCCGCAGCGTCGTTTCCAGTGGCTCCGCGCGCATCCAGTTGTGCGTCGAAAGATGCATGGTGTTCCTCCCCGAATCCGGTCCTTGCGCCTGCGCAGACCTTTAGGGCAGGCGCGCCTTTTCCTCCTCTAGCCGTCCAGTCTCTGAGTAACTGGTTCGACCAAATATGCATGAAGGGAAGCTCTAGCGCACTTTTCTCGTTGCAGCAAGGATGCAGGAAAGGGAGCGCTGAGGAGGCAAATTCTCTCCTTTTTTCGCATGTTCCAGCGTTCCTTCAGGTCCTGTCCCTTGCCATTGATACAGCCGTTGCATCCTTGACCCATTGTTCATTTTGGTATTA
The DNA here is from genome assembly GCF_025336525.1 of Chelativorans salis. Taxonomy (GTDB): domain Bacteria; phylum Pseudomonadota; class Alphaproteobacteria; order Rhizobiales; family Rhizobiaceae; genus Chelativorans; species Chelativorans salis. The sequence continues at coordinate 83,846 of NZ_JAOCZP010000006.1, read as the reverse complement.
CCAGAAGAAACCGCCCGGAGAGGCGGGTTCGGGAGGGAACGCATGAAGATCGGTATGTGCATGTATCTGTGGACGACGAACGTCTCCGCAAGGCACGAGGCGCTGCTGCGCGACATCAAGGCGACCGGGTTCGACGGCGTCGAGGTTCCTGTCATGGCCGGAAACCCGGCAAAATATCGCAAGCTGGGCGCCATGCTCGACCATATCGGCCTGGAGCGCACGGCGGTCTCTGCCATTGGCGATCCGAGGCAGAACCTCATCGCCGCCGACGCGCCTACGCGCAAGGCCGGCATTGCCTATATGCGGCGGGCGATCGACTGCGCGGCGGCGCTCGGCGCGACCACGCTCTCGGGGCCGCTGCACTCCACCCTCGGCCACTTCTCCGGCAAAGGCCCCACCCCCGCCGAGCGCCGGCGCTCGGTCGATGCGCAGCGGTTGATCGGCGACCATGCGGCAAGCCGCGGCGTGACCATCGGGCTCGAGGCGCTGAACCGGTTCGAATCCTATCTGCTCAACACCATGGACGCGCTCTCGGCGCATATCGAGGAGATCGGCCATCCCAATATCAAGGCGCTCTACGACACTTTCCATGCCAATATCGAGGAGGCCGATCCCATCGGCGCCTTCACGCGCAATGCGGCAAACATCGTTCACGTCCACATCTCGGAGAACGACCGCGGTGTGCCCGGCCGCGGCAACATCCCCTGGGCGCAGACCTTCGCCGCCATCCGCGGGAGCGGTTATGACGGGTGGCTCACCATCGAGTCCTTCGGCCGCGGGCTCAAGGACCTGGCTGCGGCTACCAAGGTCTGGCGCGACTTCGCCGAAAGCCCCGAGGAGGTCTATCGCGAGGGCTACCGCCACATCCGCGACGGCTGGGCCGCGGCAGCCTAGCACTGTTGCTACCAACACAACTCGACCTCGCCGTCCGACTGCCCTCCGCTCGCGCGGAGAATCGCTGCATACCGCTGCTTTGTGTTTGATGACAGACTGCGCCCCGCCGTCCTCGGAGTGGCGCGACGTGGAGAGGAACGCTTCAGATGCACGAGCCCGACCCAACGATCCGTGCGATCGTTGCCGGCTGGCCGACGAATTTCGACGCGAGGCGCGCCGAGGGGCTGGGTTTTGCGTCGGAGAACAGTTTCGACGACATCATACGGATCCATATTGATGACGAACTTCGCGGAGCGATCTGACCTGGCAGAAGCAAAATCGGCAACGGGCAGGATCGCCCTGGTGACGGGCGGCGGTACCGGCGTCGGGCGCGGCATCGCCGAGGCGCTCGGCGCGGAGGGCTACACGGTGGTCGTCTCGGGCCGGCGCGCCGATGTGCTGAACCTGGCGGTCATGGCCACCAAAATGCCGCTGGTTGGGCGGGGATAGCATGGCGCGCCCGGGGCGCGGCCTATGGTCCACTGCCTCCGTGGCCTATTGATCGCTAGCCTTTCGCTTGTCAGGAATGGTGAGGAGCCGTGGCGGCGTGCCACGGCCGATGCCAACAAACGGAGAGGCCCGACATGAGCCGCCTGCCCAATTCCCTCGAAGCGCGCGACATCGCCTACCACCTCCACTCCTACACCGACGCGCGCAAGCACGAGGAAACGGGGCCGCTTGTCATCGAGCGGGGCGAGGGCGTCCATGTCTACGACAACAATGGCAAGCGCTATATCGAGGGCATGGCCGGGCTTTGGAGCGTGGCGCTGGGCTTCGGCGAGAAGCGTTTGGCGGAGGCTGCGGCGCGGCAGATGGAGAAGCTGCCCTACTACCACACCTTCGCTCACAAATCGCACGGGCCGTCGGTGGAACTCGCCGAGAAGCTGGTGGCCATGGCGCCGGTGCCGATGTCCAAGGCCTATTTCACCAATTCCGGCTCCGAGGCCAACGATACCGCTATCAAGATGATCTGGTATCGCGCCAACGCGATGGGCGAGCCGCAACGCAAGAAGATCATCTCGCGCGTCAAGGGCTATCACGGCGTCACGCTTGCTTCGGCCAGCCTCACGGGACTGCCCAACAACCACCGCTCCTTCGACCTGCCGCTTGCCGGCATCCTGCACACCACCTGCCCGCACTACCGCACTATGAAGAAAGAGGGCGAGAGCGAGGCGGAGTTCGCAAAACGCTGCGCCCGGGATCTGGAGGCGCTGATCGTTGAGGAAGGGCCGGAGACCATCGCCGCCTTCTTCGCCGAACCGGTGATGGGGGCGGGCGGCGTCATCGTGCCGCCGGAAGGCTATTGGGAGGCGATCCAGCCGGTTCTGAAGAAATACGGTATTCTCTTCGTGGCCGACGAGGTGATCTGCGGCTTCGGGCGGACCGGCGAGTTGTTCGGCTCGACCACCTATCACCTCGAGCCCGACATCATGACGCTGTCGAAGCAGCTTTCGTCCTCCTACCTGCCGATCTCCGCGCTGCTCGTTAACGAGAAGGTCTATGCGCCGCTCGCCGACGAATCCCACACCATCGGCACTTGGGGCCACGGTTTTACCGGCAGCGGACATCCGGTAGCGGCTGCCGTGGCGCTGGAGAACCTGAAGATCATGGAGGAGCGCGATGTGCTCGGTCATGTGCGGGAAATCGCCCCGCGCTTCCTGGCGAGGCTTCAGGCGCTGGGCGGGCATGCACTGGCGATAGAGGCGCGCGGCATCGGCTTGATCGGCGCCGTCGAGTTCACGCATCCTTCGCTCGCCGACACGCCCGGCGCGCTTGGCGGCCGCATCTACCAGGCCATGCAGGACCGAGGCCTGATCTTGCGCAACCTCGGCGACACGCTTGCTTTCTGTCCGCCGCTCGTCATCTCCGAGAAGGAGATCGACGAGATGTTCGATATTGCGGAAGCCGCGTTGTGCGATGTGGCGAAGGGGGTGGAGTAACCTATTTTCCCGCTCCTTGAGGGGCGGGAATGATGCAGAGTCGATATGCGAGGCGGTGACGCGGCCGCGCCTCCAACAGCTCAACGTCCCGATGATGCGGTATGAGACGAATTCTGCTTCGTCACCGGCCGTTGTGACGCGAGTGCGGCATCTTCCGCCCTGATGCGCACGGAAAGGACGACCGCGTTCGCGACCGAGAAAACCAGCGCGTAGAGCGGCATTGAAAATACGAGCGGCAGAACCGCTATCTCGCCGACGACGATCAGATAATTCGGGTGGGAGAAGAACCGGTACGGTCCGCTTGTGACGAGCGGCGCGCCTGGCAGCACGATAATGCGCGTCGTCCACCTGCGCCCAAGCGTTGCCAGCACCCAAATCCTGACGACCTGCAGGACGGCGAAGAGCCCGAGCCACAAGGGGTCGATCGCACGGTCCCAAGCGAGCAGCCAGAGGCCCGCAAGCCACGAGGCATGGAGTAGAACAATAAGGGGATAGTGGCCTGGAGCGTGCTCACGAGCGCCGGCGGCTAGCAATCGTGCGGTGTTGCGGCGGGATAGCAAAAGCTCGACGAGCCGCATCAGCGTGACGAAGCCAAGGACGAGACTTGCTGGAGTCATGCCGCTTTTGCCAGAAATATGCAGCTTGCCGTGAAGCCGGGGCCGAGCGCGAGCAGCGCAGTATGCTGCGGCAGACCAGCTTCCAGTGCCCGCGCCAGCACGAAAAGTGCCGTCGGCGCGGACATGTTGCCGAACTCGCGCAAGATCCTGCGCTCGTGGTCGAGCGTGCCTTCCGGCATCGCCAGAGCGTGCTCGACGGCGGCGATTACTTTCGCCCCGCCGGGATGGCACAGGATGCGGTCGATCTGCTGCCGTTCGATGCCGGCCGTCTCGAGGATGGCGGCAAACGCCGCCCCCAGGTTCTCCTCGGCAAAGGGCGGTATGGCGCGGTCGAAGATGACGCCGAAGCCCTCCACATCGACCTTCCACCCCATGATATCGAGTGTGTCGGGCCACATGTATTCGCCGGTTCCAGTCACCTCGGCAAAACCCTCGTGGCCCGCCTTCAGGATACATGCCGCAGCACCGTCCCCGAAAAGCGCCGTGGCGACCAGATTGGCCTTCGTCAGCTTGTCCAGCCGAAACGCCAGCGTGCAGATTTCAACGACCACCAGCAGAACTGTGCTGCCGGGCAGCGATGTCGCCAGGCGCGAGGCGATTGCAAGCCCTGTCACTCCGCCCGCGCAGCCCAGCCCGAACACCGGCACGCGTTTGAGATCGGGGCGGAACCGTATGGTTTCGGCGACGCGGGCTTCCAAACTTGGTGTCGAGATACCCGTGGAGGACACCGTGACGACGACGTCGATATCCTCGCCCTTCAGACCGGCCGAAGTGAGCGCGGCGCCGGCCGCCTCGACGAAAAGGTCGACGGCACCGTCAGTATATGCGGCTGTTCTCTCGGGCCAGCCTCTTTGCTGAAGATACCAGCCGATCGGGCGGACACCGTACCGCCGTTCTATCCCGGCGGTTTCAAAGACCTGCGCCAAACGCTCGAACTCGGGCAGCCGGTGCGCAAAGACGCCACAAGCTTTTTCAGCCACTTCGTCTTGCGGCAGAACATAGGGAGGGACCGCTGTAGCGAGCGACAAAAGCTTTGCAGTTTCAGTCATCACCTTTGCAGTCCCAGTCATCGGTGCAAGGTAGTTGAACCTTCAACCCTTTCGCAGTCCTGCAGTTCCTTAGATCGAGAGATTCCAGGCCCAAGTGATGCCCAGCTAGGGAACCGTTGGAAGGCGACGATGTTTGGTCGGTGTGGTTCTGCCGGGCATCTCAGCGCGGCATCGTTCCATCCGGACACAGGCAAGACAGCGTCTACCATTACGAGCAGAAGAACGAGAGCAAGCGGTGAGGCCGCGCAAGGAGCACTAATGCTGAGCGACTTCGATAGGCGCCAGAACCGGGATGGTTTGTGGGAGATCTACGATACGGTGAGCGGGGAAGTCGTCGTCGTGGACGGCATGCCGCTGTCTGGCCTGGGCGACCGCGAAGCCCGCGAGGCCGTCGACCACCTGCATACTGGTAGGATGGAGCCGGACAACATTCACGATACGCAATCAGCCACCAAGGCGGATTGATTGCCACGGTTCTGTGGCCCGGGACGGAATGTTTAGCCGGCGCTTCGTGATGAACGGGATCGTTCGGTTCCGTAGAGCCACCCCATCAGGATCGGTGTCAGATACATGGGGATTTGGTAGCAGCCGATGAACAGGAGCAGGGGGTCGGTTACGGTCGCGGGGAGAGCGGTCAGGAACAGGGCGATGTTGCGGTTGCCGGCGACGATGCCGAAGGGGGCGGCGAGGTGGGGGTTGCCTGCGCGGCGCCACGCGGCGGCCACCAGGATCTGGAGCCCGAAATTGCCGGCGAAGGCGGCGAGGAGGGCAATGCCCAGCGCTTGCGGTGCACTGCGGATCGCCGGGCCCACGGCTGACATCAGGCCGACGACGACGACTGCCATGACGATCGCCGAAAGCCCGTCTATGCCGGCCATCGCGGCGGGGGAGGGGTTTTTGAGGGCGAACGCGCGGATGAGGAAGGCAATACCCGCCGAAAGCGCGATGATGGCGAGCAGTCTACCGGCGGCCGCAAGCACCTCCCCCACCCCGCCCAGCGCGGGCGACAGCCAGAAGACGGGGATGACCGTCAGCGGCAGAAGTGCGGTGCCAACGACGAGCTGGCGAAGGGCCGGAGCCGGATTGTTTCCGGTAAGCATGGTGAGGTTCGGACTGCCGGAGATCGGCGAGGCCGCCATCATCAGGATAAGCGCGGTGGCGAGCGCTCCCGCCCATCCTGCAGCCTGAAAGGTGAGGAGAGCGGCGACGGGAAGCGCCACCTGGAAGACGAGGGCGAAGCCGATGGAGTTGCGCAGGTCGCTTAGCGCGCCGACCGCCTGGCGTGGCCCGACGCGGAGCGCTCCGAGGAACAGAAGGGCTGCGATAAGCGATCCGATCCACGGCCGCAAGGCGAGAGCGAGATCGGGAAGCGCGATGCCGGCGACAAGGCCGAGGATGAGGACCAGGCGGCCGTAGCGGGCGGCAAGGCCAAGGAGGTTGAGGGCTGCGGTCACGCCAATTCCATCAACCGCCGGCTGCCGGCCGCATATTGGCGGGCAGCCAGGTCGCCAGCTCCGGGAAGGCGATCAAAAGGAACACCATCAGCACCATGATAATGAACATCGGCAGTGCGGCGCGGGCGATGAAATTCATCTCGTGGCCGGTCATCCCCTGCAGCACGAAGAGGTTGAAGCCGATGGGCGGCGTGATCTGCGCCATCTCCACCACCAGCACGACGAAGATGCCGAACCAGATGATGTCGATGCCGGTCTGGCGGATCATCGGCTCGACGATGGCGATGGTCAGCACCACGATGGAAATGCCGTCGAGGAAGCAGCCGAGCACGACGTAGAAGACCATCAGCGCCATGAGGAGCTCGAAGCGGGAAAGCTCCATAGCCGCGATCACCTCCGCCAGGCCGCGCGGCAGGCCGGTGAAGCCCATAGCGAGCGACAGGAACGCGGCACCCGACAGGATGAGGGCGATCATGGCCGAGGTGCGCGCCGCCCCCATCAGGGTCTCGAAGAACGTGCTGGCCGAAAGCGAGCCCTGCCAGGCGGCAAGGAGAAGCGAGCCGATGACGCCGATGGCGGCGGCCTCCGTCGCCGTCGCCACGCCCATATACATGGAGCCGATGACGAGCAGGATCAGAATGAAGACCGGAATGAGGAATCGTGACTGCCGGACCTTCTCCGCAAAGGTCATGGCGGGCTCGGCGATGGGCTGGTAGCTTTTCGAGAGCTGCGAGGCGCCCACGACGTAGACCATGAACATCGCCGCCAGGATGAGGCCGGGCAGGATGCCGGCGATGAAGAGCTTGGTGATCGATTCGTTGATGCTGACGCCGTAGACGATGAGGGTGAGAGAGGGCGGGATCATCAGCCCGAGTGTCGCTGAGCCGGCGAGCGTGCCGATCACCATGCGCTCGGGATAGTTCCGCTTGCGCAGCTCCGGGATCGTCATCTTGCCGACGGTGGTGAGCGTGGCGGCAGAGGAGCCCGAGACGGCGGCAAAGACGGTGCAGCCGGCGATGTTGGTGTGCATCAGCCCGCCGGGGAGCCGCGCCATCCAGGGCGAGAGGCCCCTGAACATGTCTTCGGAAAGCCGCGTGCGGTAGAGGATCTCTCCCATCCAGATGAACATCGGCAAGGCCGTCAGCGACCATGAGGAAGCCGAGCGCCACATCACCGTCATCATGGCATCGCCGATGGGGCGCGTGGTGAAGATGTCCATACCGACATAGGCGACGCCGAGCAGCGCCAGCCCGATCCATACGCCCGAGCCGAGCAGCAGAAACAGGACGAAGAGGAAGAGGCCGATGGCGTAGATCTGGTCCATGATTACTCCGCCCGGCTCTGTTGGCTGAGGTCGGGGCGGATGTTGTCGCGGCCGGCCAGAAGCAATGTCACCAGATTGTCGATGAAGCAGACGGCGAGGATGACGGCGCCAACCGCCATTGGCGTCTGAGCGATCCATAGCGGAGTGGCATCCTGGCCCTGGCTGACGTCGCCGAGCCTCCAGGACCAGTAGACGGCCCTGACCGCAAACCAGGCAAGATAGGTCGAGGCGGCCGAGGCGATGACGAGGCACCAGAGTTCACCCCAGAAGCGCCGCTGGCCAAGCGCGGTGAGAAACAGGTTGACCCTGATATGGGCTCCCCGGTTGAGGGTATGGGCGAAGGCAAGGAACGACGCGGCGGCCATGAGATAGCCGGCATACTGGCTGGAGCCGGGGAAGGGGACACCTGTCCAGCGCGCCACCACCTGTGCAGAGATCACGATGAGGATGGCGAGCAGGCAGAGTGCGGCAAGTGCGCCCGCCCCGTCATAGACGGCGTCGAGGCTGCGGCGTATCGCGCGCGCGGCTGTTGGCATTCCAGGCTCCAGAAGGGAAGCGGCCCGGAGGATCCGGGCCGCATTGTTCAAGCGGATTACTGGGCGCGATAGGCGTCGATGATGGCCTTGCCGTCCTCGCCGGCGCTCTCGAGCCACTCGTCGGTCATCGTCTTGCCGAAGGCTGCGAGTTCCTCCCTGAGCTGATCGCTCGGCGGAGAAACGGTCATGCCGTTCTCGGCAAGGGTCTCCAGATAACCGCCCGAAAGCTCCTCGGACTTGCTGGTGCCCTCAGCGGCGATTTGGTCGCCACATTCGGTGATGGCCTGCTGCGCCGCCTCGTCCAGCCCGTCCCACGCATCCTTGTTGACGAAGACGACGTTGCGCGGCAGCCAGGCCTGCACGTCATAGAAATGGGTCAGGCTTTCCCAGACCTTGGAATCCACGCCCGTGGAGCCGGACGAGATGAAGCTCTCGACCACCCCTGTGGCGAGCGCTTGGCTGAGCTCAGCCGCTTCGATCTGCACCGGCGCCATTCCGGCAAGCTCGGCAATACGAGCGGTGGCGGCGTTGTAGGCGCGGAACTTGATGCCCTGCATGTCGTCGACGGAGTTGACCTCCTTCTTGAAGTAGAAGCCCTGCGGTGGCCAAGGCACGGCATAGACATAGACAAGATTCTGGTCTTCGAGCACTGCCTCCAGCTTGTCACGCGCTGCCTCCCAGAGCTTGTCGGACTCTTCGTAGGAGGTGGCCAGGAAGGGGATGGAATCGACGCCGAACAAAGGGTTTTCATTGGCGTGCGCGGAGATCAGGCGCTCGCCGATCGGCGCCTGGCCCGTTTGGACCGCACGCTTGATGTCGTCGCCGCTGAACAGCGAGCCATTCGGGTGCGTCACGATGTCGATCTCGCCGTCCGTGCCCTCGCGCACGCATTCGGCGAATTGCTCGGCATTCTCCGAGTGGAAATTGGTCGCCGGATAGGCAAGCGGCATGTCCCATGTTTCGGCCCGGGCCGCGCCTGTGGCAATCGCGGCGGCGGCCACCGACGCGAAAAGAACTGAACTACCCCTCATCGTAGTGCTCCCATTTTCTGGCGGAAATCGCCGTGTCGTTTCCTGTTCTAAGTCTCTGTCCCTATTGGAAACGCGAAGGCGCGTATGGTGCAAGGTCTAAATTCGGTGCTGTGCCGGAAATGAGTTGCGCCAGGATGCGGCCGGTCTTCGGACCGCCGGTGAGCCCCACATGGTGGTGGCCGAAGCCGAGAAAGGCGCCTTTTGCGCCCGGCACCTCGCCGATCAGCGGTATGGAGTCGGTGGGCGCGGGGCGATGGCCCATCCATTCGCTGGTTTCTTTCCATGTAAGGCTGGGCATGGCGGCTTGTATGTTCTTGGTCAGGAGAGCGAAAGGCGCGCGCGAAGCCGGCGCCTCCAGTCCGCCGAACTCGACAATGCCGGCAAGCCTGAGCCGCCCTTCCATCGGTGTTATGACGAACTTGCCCGCGGCCACCATGACGGGCGAGCGCGGCATGAGGCTCGGCTCCCAAAGCTCCAGGTGATAGCCGCGCTCGCTTTCGAGCGGCACGTCGAGGCCGAGCTTGCGGCAAAGCGGCTTCGACCAGACGCCGGTGGCAAGCACCGCCGCCGAACAGGGGAGCGTCTCCCCGCCGATGCGCACGCCCGTGACGCGACCATTCTCGCGCACGAGATCGCCGACTTCGCCCTTGACGATCCTGCCGCCCGATACCGCGACATGGGCGGCGAGGTCCTTCACATAGCGTCCCGGATCGGAAATGCGGCCATGATCGGGAAGCCGCGCGGCGAAGCCGAGGTGATCGGCAAAGGCGGGATCGTAGGCGCGAAAGGCCTGCCCTTCGAGCTCGTCCCAGCGAAAGCCGTGGTCGCGGCGGATGGACCAGCCGAGGGCATCTCCGTTGAAATGCGCTCGGTCGCGATAGACGAAGACATAGTCGGACGGCACGAGCCATTTTTCCGCGCCGGTGCCTTGGCTCAGCGCCTGATGCTCGGCATGGCTGTCGCCGATGATCGGGGCGAGGGCGGCGGCGATGCGCCGGGCGTGCTCCGGCGTGCAGTGCCTCAGATAGGCTTGCAGCCACGGCGCCAGCCTTGGCAGGTACGACCATCGCAGGAAGAGCGGCTGGCGCGGGTCGAAGAGCATGCGCGGCGCCTTGCGCATGAGGCCGGGGACGGTGACGGGTACGATCGAGCAGGAGGCGAGCACGCCGCCATTGCCGTAGCTCGTCCCCTCGCCCGGTTCGCCGCGGTCGATGAGGATGACTTCATGGCCGGTGCGCTGCAACCAGATGGCGGTCGAAACGCCGACGATGCCGGCCCCGATGACGGCGACGGGGAGGCGGTCTTGTGCGCCGTTTGCGGCCATCAGGCGACCCATTCGGAGACGGGGGCCGCGGCCTCGTCGAGCGGCTGGGTGACAATGTCGACCAGCGTCGGCCCGCCGGCTTCGAGCGCCTGGTGCAGCACCGTTTCGAGCTTCGCCGGGTCCTCGACCTTCCAGCTCTTCAGGCCGTAGGCGGCGGCGACGGCCGCGTGGTCCGTGCGCGTGAAGTCGACATTGTGGAAGCGGGCGCCGAAGCCCGAGCGCTGGCCGGCCTTGATCCAGCCATAAGCGCTGTTCGACAGGGTGATGAAGGTGATTGGCATGCGGTAGCGCACCACCGTCTCCAGTTCGCCGACACTCATGCCGAAGGAGCCGTCGCCCATCACGGCGACGGTCTTGACATCCGGCCGCCCGACATGGGCTCCGATCGCCGCGCCCATGGCGTAGCCGAGCGCGCCGTGGGCGCGGTTGGTGATGAAGTGACGGCCGGCCGAGGGCCAGCGGTAGTGCGCCGAGAAATAGGGGCACGGCGTGCCGGGATCGGCGCAGACGATGGCGTCGGCATCGAGAAGGCGCTGCAGCGTAGCGATGATGCGCTCCGGCCGGATCGGCGTCTCGTCGGAGGCGGCCAGCGGCGCGAAGGCGGCGCGTTTCGCCTGCCAGGCCGCCGAGGCGCGTGCCTCACCTTCGTTCGCGCCCTTCGCGCCGCGCCTTTCGAGCACAGCGACGATCGCCTCGAGTGCCAGCCGCGCATCCGCGGCGACAGCGGCTTCGATGGCGTAGTTGGCGCCGATGACGGCGGGGTCGGAATCGATATGGACGATCCGTGCGCCGGGCGTGGGGCTGCGCCACCGCTCCGTGGTGACGGAACCCGCACGGCAGCCGATGAAGAGCACAAGGTCTGCCTCGTCCACCACGACGCGGGTGGCGGGGACGCCGCCGTTGGAGCCGACCACGCCGAGGGCGCGCGGATCGGTCTCGGCGATGGCGCCCTGGCCGGAGACGGTGGTCGCGACCGGCAGGTCGAGCATCCGGGCGAGCTTTAAGAGCGGCTCCATCGCGTTTGCCAGCACCACGCCGCCGCCGCAGACGGCCACCGCGCGCCTGGCGGAGGAGAGTGCTGCGGCTGCCGCGTCGACGGCTCCCGGATCCGGGGCGGCGGGCATCGCCGGGAAGGTCTGGTGGCGCGGGTCGGCCCAGATGTCATCCGGCGTCACCTCGGCCTTCTGCACGTCGAAGGGCAGCGCCAGATGCACCGCGCCTGGCCGCCCCGTGGTCATCTCCCGGAAGGCCCGGCGCACCATGGCGGGCAGGCGCTCGGCGTCGTCCAGCGAGGCGTTCCACTTGGTGAGCGGCCTGAACAGCGCCACCTGGTCGAGCTCGGTCAGCGGATAGCGGCCGCGCGAGGCGGTCGACACGTCGCTGTTGATCGCCAGCACAGGCACCGAGCTTTCGTTCGCCTCGACCACGCCGGGCAGGATGTAGGTCGCCCCGCCGCCGGACGGGCCCTCGCAGACGCCGGGCCGCCCGGTCACGCGGGCGTAGGCGTCGGCCATATAGGCTGCGTGGCGCTCGTCACGGGTCAACAGGTGAGTGATGCCGTGGTCGAGCCGGAAGAGCGCGTCGTAGAGCGGCAGTGTGGTGTCTCCGCACAGGCCGAATATGTGCCTGACACCGTAGGCATCGAGCATCCTCACCATGGCTTCGGCGCCGGTGAGCGTATTTTGCGGTGTGGTTGAAGTCATCGATGACCGTTCGAAGGGCTTGGACGCACGGGCAGGAAGCCCGTATACAGGCGCGAATGGGAGGGGCCGTCAAGACGGGACTTCCAGATCATGCCGCTCAGGAACGAATCATGCGTGTAAAAGGCGGGAAGCCGGTTTATGGTGCCGCGGTCGGCATCCTGATGCTCGAGGCGCGCTTTCCGCGCATACCCGGCGACATGGGCAATGCGCTCACCTGGCCGTTTCCTGTCCTCTACAAGGTCGTCCGCGGCGCCACGCCCGACCGCGTGGTGCGGCGGAACGCGGAAGGCCTGCTCGGCGTCTTCGTTGATGCGGCGCGGGAGCTGGTGGCCGATGGCGCCGACGGCATTACCACCAATTGCGGGTTCCTGTCGCTCTTCCAGGACGAGCTTGCCGAGGCGGTGGGCGTGCCGGTGGCAACGTCCTCGCTGATGCAGGTCGCGCTCGTGAACCGGCTCCTGCCCAAGGGCAAGCGCGCCGGCATCTTGACCATTTCGGGATCGACGCTGACACCCCTCCATCTGGAAAAAGCCGGCGCTCCTGCCGACACACCGATCGGCACAACGGAAGGAGGACGTGAATTCACCCGCGTCATCCTCGGCGACGAGAACGAGCTGGATGTCGAGGCTGCGCGGCAGGACAATGTCGAAGCAGCCTTGCAACTGGCCGCGACTAATCCCGACCTTGGCGCCATCGTGCTCGAATGCACGAACATGATCCCCTATGCCGCCGACATCCGCGAGGCGACAGGCCTGCCGGCGTTCTCGATGGCGAGCTTCGTCCATTGGTTCCACGGCGCACTGCAGCCGGGGAGATGGCCCACGTAGAAGGGAGTGCGGTGGGAGCATAAACGGGATTATTCCCGCTACCGTGGATGGAGTCTTTGTTCGGCTTCGCCGGATCCCCATCCTCAATCCCTCTCCACCCCCTCGACAAACTCAGGAGGGGAGGGAAACCCGGCCGAGCGCGACACTGCTTGCGAGCCGGAGCGCCGGCCATCGATTCCTGAATCCGCAAAAAGAGCGGCGACCCAGTCAACGAAAACCCTCAGCTTGTTGCTGAGGTGCCTGTTCGGCGGGAAGACCACGTAGATCGGCATCGCGTCCCTGTTCCACTCGGTGAGGACCGGCTGCAGGGTGCCGTCGCGAAATGCGTCCTCGACCATGAAGCGGGGAGCCTGTGCGACACCCATTCCAGCTCTTACGGCTGTCATGTATGTCATGGCATCGTTGACCGATAGGACGGAGCGCCCAATCACTTCGAGCTGTTCATCCCCCCGGTTGAAGACGAAGGGCAGCTGGCGGCCGTTCTCGGCGCGGAAATAGCCCACCACATGGTGGCCCTGCTCCAGATCGCGCGGATGCCGGGGTTCGCCGTATCTTGCCACGTACGTAGCGGCGGCACAGGTCACCAGGCTCATCTCCGAGATGCGTCTGGCGATCAGCGACGGTTCGGAAAGCTCTCCGACCCGGATTGCGCAATCAACATTCTCAGCGAGGATGTCGATCTGTCGATCCGAAACGCCAAGATCGATCCCGATATCCGGATAGCGGGCATGAAAATCGCACATTGCGGGGATGAGAATCAGGCTCGCCAGCGCTCCCGACATGTCGACCCGCAACCTGCCCTGAGGGAGGGAGGAGGAGGAGGCCATGCTGCTGTCCAGCTCCTCGATATCCGCCAGGAGCCTGAGCGCCCTTTCGTAGTAGAGCGCTCCATCGGGGGTCACCAGAACGCGGCGGGTCGTCCTGTTCAGAAGTTTCGTCCGAAGGTGCGCTTCCAGTCCCTGTATCAGCTTGGTCACGGTCGCCTTCGGCATATCGAGGGAGTCCGAGGCGCGCGTGAAATTGCCTGTTTCCACGACGCGAACGTAGGCGCGCATCGCAGCAAGCTGGTCCATCCCCTGTCTCCTGGTGCTACGTTGATTATTCATATGTAGAAATAGTGAAGTCATAAATAGCAGACTTTTTCCAAGAGGAGAACAATACCATCTTCCAAATCGACACTGGACGACCCGGCCGTCAGGGGCGCGGCGACGTTATCGCGCGTCTCCTGACGAGGTGTTGTCAGGAGAGTTGTGCGATACGCCAACGGAATTTCTCGCAGCCGGGACGGTTGCTCATACGGGAAGATGCTGGAAGCCATGGGAACGGAGTGGACAGAGGAGAGGTTTGATGCTGCCGCCGGATCGGTTCCGGTGCGCATCTACCGCGACAATGTCCTCACGAAATCGCCCCCTCTCGTGCTGCACCTGCATGGAGGCGCCTTTCTCAACGGTTCGCTGGCAACCGGGCAATTGGTTTCCACGCTGCTTGCCAAGGCGGGGGCTGTCGTGGTTTCGGCCGACTATTCCAGTGCAAACGAGCATCCCTTCCCGGCGGCGCTTCAGCTCTCGTTCGACATCATGAGGTCGTTGTGCAGCCGGCGCGCGAGCCTGGCGCACAGGCAATCCTCTCTGTTCGTGGCCGGGGAAGAGGCCGGAGGCAATCTTGCGGCCGGCGTCGCACTCATGGCCCGCGACCAGCACATGGGAGGGCTACAGGGGCAGATCCTGCTCTCGCCGATGCTCGACCCGTGCATGGCGACAGGCTCGTTCCGCAAGGCGGAAGCGGGCGCAAGCGGCTGCAGGTGGGCGGATGGCTGGAACCGCTATCTCGGATTTGCCGCCAAGGCCTGCCACCCCTACGCCGCACCCGCCTATTGCATGCGGCTTGCCGGGGTCGCTCCGGCACTCGTGCTGACAGCCGAGGACGACCCGATGCACGACGAGAGCCTGAAATATGCGACGCGCCTGAGGGAGGCGGGCGTCGCCGTGCGTGAGCACGTTTTGACTGTTCGGACCGGATGGCCGGGCGCCTACGGCAATAGCGTGGGCGTGCAGCCGGACTGGGGGGAGACCGTTTGCGGCCATTTCGCCGCGTTCTTCCATGAAACCGGAGCGTTTTCCCACTGACACGGACTGTTTTGACCTGATCCGGCCCTAGCGCCGCAAGGAGACGATTCATGAAAAGAACTATCACCCGCGGGCTCCTCTGGGGAGCCGGCCTGGTTGTTGTCGCGTCGATCGCAGGCACCATCTTGTTGCCGAAGTCACTCGACGGGGCCCCGGCCGACACAACTGCCGCCGCGCCTGCCCAGCAGGCCATACCCGTATCCGTTGCCGTGGTCGAACCGCGCGAGGTCACGGTTTGGCGGGAATTTTCCGGCCGCCTGGAAGCAGTCGATCGCGTGGAGGTTCGCTCCCGCGTCGCCGGCGCCATCCAGTCGGTGCATTTCCGCGAAGGGGCGCTGGTGGAGAAGGGCGATCTGCTCATCGCCATCGATCCCGCACCCTTTGAAGCGGCGGTCGCACAGGCGGAGGCCATTGTCGCCGCCGCCGAGGCGCGTGTGGAACTGAGCAAGCTCGAACTTGAGCGTGGACGCCGGCTTGCCGCCTCCCGTACCGTCTCGCAAAGCGATCTCGACCAACGCCTGAGCGCTCACCATGAGGCGGAAGCCAGCCTTCGTTCGGCCAAGGCGGCGCTGCAGTCCGCCCGCCTCGATCTCGGCTATACGGAGATTCGCGCCCCGATCTCGGGCCGCGTCGGCCAACTCGAGATCACGGCCGGCAATCTGGTCGCGGCAGGTGCCGGCTCGCCGGTTCTGGCAAGGCTGGTTTCGGTCGATCCGATTTATGCGAGCTTCGACATCGATGAGCGGTTCGTGACGCGTGCCCTGTCGCAGCTACCGACGACGGAGGCGGGTGCGCCGGCCGTGGAACAGATCCCCGTGCGGATCAGCACGGCAGATGAAGACGGCACGCCGATCCAGGGGCACCTTCAGCTCATCGACAACGAAGTGGACACGGCGAGCGGGACGGTGCGTGCCCGGGCGGTTATCGACAATGCCGACGGTCGCCTTATCCCTGGCCAGTTCGTGCGCGTGCGCGTGGGCCAGCCCAAGCCGGAGCGGCAACTCATGATCAGCGAGCGGGCAGTCGGGACCGATCAGGACAAGAAGTTCGTCCTTGTCGTCGATGCGGAAAACACCCTTGCCTATCGCCCGGTGACGCTGGGCCCCTCGACTGAAGGTCTGCGTATCGTCGAAAGCGGCCTTGAGCCGGGAGAGCGTATCGTCGTCAACGGTCTGCAAAGGGTCCGGCCTGGCGCCCTCGTAGAGCCTCAGGTAGCGGATGCAGCGCCGGCCGAGCGGGCGATGGCCGAAGCTGACGGATCTAGACTCTAGTCGTAGCCGGGAGCGGAGGTTTCTCCGTTCCCGACACCGAACATTACCGAAAATCCCTTCGCGACGATGCACGCCATTCGCCGCGAACTATCCACCGATGCCAACGCACTGCCGGAAGGGGCGGATGTGACATGAATATTTCAAGATTTTTCGTCGACCGGCCGGTCTTCGCGGGTGTGCTGTCGGTCTTGATCCTGGTCGCCGGCCTGCTTGGCCTACGTGCCTTACCGATTTCGGAGTATCCCGAAGTTGTTCCGCCGTCGATCGTTGTCCGCGCACAGTATCCAGGCGCCAATCCGAAGGTCATCGCCGAGACGGTGGCAACACCGATCGAGGAAGCCATCAACGGTGTCGAGGACATGCTTTACATGTCGAGCCAGGGCACGACGGATGGCCTGATGACGCTGACGGTCACCTTCAAGCTCGGCACCGATCCGGATAAGGCACAGCAACTCGTGCAGAACCGGGTCGCGCAGGCCGCACCGCGCCTGCCCGAGGAAGTGCGCCGCCTTGGCGTCACCACTGTCAAAAGTTCGCCCGACCTGACGATGGTCGTGCACCTTCTATCGCCGAACGACCGCTACGACATCACCTATCTGCGCAATTACGCAGTGCTCAAGGTCAAGGACCGGCTCGCGCGTATCAACGGCGTCGGCGATGTGCAGGTCTTCGGCTCGGGCGATTATTCCATGCGCGTCTGGCTCGACCCGCAGAAGGTGGCGGAGCGCAATCTTTCGGCGAGCGACGTGGTCCAGGCGATCCGCGGGCAGAACATCCAGGCCGCCGCCGGTGTCGTCGGCGCATCGCCGAGTGTCCCCGGCCTCGATCTGCAGCTTTCCATCAACGCGCAAGGACGACTGCAGAGCGCGGAGGAGTTCGGCAACATCATCGTGAAGGCCGGCGACAACGGCGAGATCACGCGCTTGCGCGATGTCGCCCGTGTGGAGCTCGGAGCGGCGGAGTATGCGCTGCGCTCGCTGCTCGACAACAAGCCGGCCGTTGCGATCGGAATATTCCAGGCGCCAAATTCCAACGCGATCGAGATTTCCGACAATATCGAGGCGGTGATGAGCGAGCTCCAGCAGGTCATGCCGGAGGGGGTCGAATACCGGATCGTCTATGACACGACGCAGTTTGTCCGCGCCTCGATCGATGCGGTGGTGCACACGCTGCTCGAGGCGATCGCTCTGGTCGTGCTCGTCGTCATCGTGTTCCTGCAGACTTGGCGTGCCTCAATTATTCCGCTGGTCGCCGTCCCGGTTTCGATCATCGGCACGTTCGCGGTGCTTTACATGCTGGGCTTTTCCATCAACGCCCTCACGCTCTTCGGTCTTGTGCTCGCCATCGGCATTGTCGTCGACGACGCCATCGTCGTGGTGGAGAATGTCGAGCGCAACATCGAAGAGGGCCTGGCGCCGCGCGAGGCGACGTACCGGGCCATGCGGGAGGTCTCGGGCCCGATCATTGCGATTTCGCTGGTGCTGGTTGCCGTGTTCGTGCCGCTTGCCTTCATCTCCGGGCTCAGCGGGCAATTCTATCGCCAGTTCGCCGTGACGATTGCGATATCCACCGTGATTTCCGCATTCAATTCGCTCACCCTGTCGCCGGCGCTGGCGGCTCTGCTCTTACGCGGCCACGATGCGCCGAAGGATTGGCTTACCCGTGTCATCGATAAGGTGTTCGGCTGGTTCTTCCGCGGCTTCAACTATGCCTTCGGCCATGGTTCTCAGTATTATAGCGGTGGCGTTGGACGCATCCTGTCGCGCAAGACGGTGATCATGGGGCTCTATCTCGTGCTCGTCGGCGCGACCTTCGGCATGTTCAACGTGGTGCCCGGCGGTTTCGTGCCTGCGCAGGACAAACAATATCTTGTCGGGTTCGCGCAATTGCCGGACGGTGCAACACTCGACCGCACCGATGAGGTCATCCGGCGCATGGGCGACATCGCCCTGGAGCAGCCGGGTGTCGAAAGTGCCGTGGCCTTCCCCGGCCTGTCGATCAACGGTTTCACCAACAGCTCCAACGCCGGCATTGTCTTCCTGACCCTGAAGCCGTTCGAGGAACGCCAGGCGCCGGAGCTTTCCGGCGGGGCGATCGCCCAGCAGCTCAATGCGCAGTATGCGGGCATTCAGGAGGCCTTCATCGCCATGTTCCCGCCGCCTCCGGTCCAGGGGCTCGGCACGATCGGTGGCTTCAAGCTGCAGATCGAGGACCGCAACGGCCTCGGCTACCAAGCGCTCGACGAAGCGACCAAGGCGTTTCTTGCTAAGGCCTACGCCGCGCCGGAGCTGGCGGGGTTGTTTTCCAGCTACCAGGTCAACGTTCCGCAGCTCTATGCCGATCTCGACCGGACCAAGGCGCACCAGCTCGGCGTGGCGGTGACCGATGTCTTCGACACGCTGCAGATCTATCTCGGCTCGCTCTATGTCAATGACTTCAATCAGTTCGGCAGGACCTATTCCGTGCGCGTTCAGGCGGATGCGCCTTTTCGCGGGCGGGCGGACGATATCGGCCGGCTGGAGGTCAGGTCGCAATCCGGCGAGATGATCCCGCTGTCGGCACTGCTTGACGTGGAGCCCAGTGCCGGACCGGAGCGTGCGATGCGCTATAACGGCTTCCTGTCGGCGGATATAAGCGGTGGGCCGGCGCCCGGCTATTCGTCGGGCGAAGCGCAGGCGGCGGTGGAGCGGATTGCCGCGGAGACCTTGCCACCGGGGATCAGCTTTGAATGGACGGAACTGACCTACCAGCAGATCTTAGCCGGAAATTCGGGAATCGTGATCTTCCCGCTGGCGCTGCTTCTGGTGTTCCTGGTGCTGGCGGCGCTCTATGAAAGCCTGACACTGCCGCTGGCGATCATCATGATCGTGCCGATGGGTATATTGGCAGCGCTTACCGGAGTTTGGCTGAGTGAGGGTGACAACAACATCTTCACGCAGATCGGGCTTATCGTTCTCGTCGGATTGTCGGCCAAGAACGCCATCCTGATGGTCGAATTCGCGCGTGAGCTCGAATTCGCCGGCATGACGCCGAAGGAAGCGGCAATCGAGGCCAGCAGGCTCCGGCTGCGCCCGATCCTGATGACGTCGATGGCCTTCATCATGGGCGTGGTGCCGCTGGTGCTTTCCTCCGGCGCGGGCGCGGAGATGCGCGCGGCGATGGGGATTGCGGTGTTTGCCGGCATGATCGGCGTGACGGCCTTCGGCATCTTTCTGACACCGGTCTTCTACGTGGCACTGCGTCGCCTCGCCGGCAATCGGCCGCTGAAGCAAACGGGGGAGGCGACGATCCCCGCTCCCGCCGTCAGCGCGGGTGAATGAGCGGGGTGGCGGCCAGGCATGGAGCGTGCGTTCACCGCTCTTTGCCTGCCGCCGCCTCCCCGCCGATGAAAGGCACCTGCCGCAGGAACACGGGCGCAACGAGAACGACGCCCACGAGTGTGGCGTAAAGGTCCGGAGCCACCAGCAGGATCGCGGCCACTATGAGGAGTGCTCGTTCGTATGCACGTAGCGGTGCGAAAAGCCAGTTGGCGAAGGCGGCCGAGAGCATCCAGATGCCCGCCATCGCACCGGTCCCAGCGAGCAGGAATTCGGTCCAGCTGAAGCCTTCGACGACGAGCAGCAAGGAGGGCGAGAACACGAAGACGAAAGGCACCAGTGCCTTGCCCATACCAAGCCGAAAGGCGGTGTTGCCGGCCTTGAAGGCGTTGGCCCCGGCAATGCCGGCGGCGGCATAGGCCGCCAAGGCCACGGGCGGTGTGATGTCGGCCAGCACGCCGTAATAGAAGACGAAGAAATGGGCGACGAGCGGCTCAACGCCGAGCAGGCCCAGAATCGGCGCCGCCACGGCAATCATGATGAGGTAGTTTGCCGTGGTGGGAATGCCGCAGCCCATCAGGACGCACACCACCGCCGTCATGATGAGCGTGAACAGCAGCGTCAGCGCTGTGACGCTCAGCACCTCGAAGGGCAGAAACGCGAGGCTGGCCGACACGCTTTGAGCCCATCCGGCGGCGATGGAGGTGACCATGTAGGCGATCTTGAAGCCCACGCCGGTCAGCGTAACGACGCCGATGACGACGCCGACGAGCGCTGCCGCCGCCGTGACGGAGAGCGAGTACTTCGCACCCACCACCAAACCATCCCAGGTCTCGCGGACGCTTTCGCTGAGCGCGGTGCGGATGTCGTGGCGGATCAGGTTCTGGATCACCAGGACGAGAAGGCAGGAGGTGATGCCCCAGAAGGCGGCGAGATAGGGCGTCTTGCCGGACAGGAGCACGGCCACCAGCACGAACAGCGGCAGCGTCGTCAGCCAGCCGGCCTTGAAGACGACCCAGGCGACCGGAAGCTCGTCCTTGGTCAGCCCGCGGAGGCCGCGCCGCCGCGCCTCGAGATGCACCTGCACCAAAACGCCGAAGAAATGCATGAAGGCCGGCACCAGCGCGGCGGTGAGGATCGTCGTCAGCGGCACGCCGAGATACTCGATCATCAGGAAGGCGACCGCGCCCATGACAGGCGGCGTGATCTGCCCGCCGGTGGAGCTGGCCGCTTCGACCGCGGCAGCGAAGTGGCGCGGATAGCCGATGCGGATCATGGCGGGAATGGTGAGCGAGCCGGTGGTCACCGTGTTGGCGATGGACGAGCCAGAGATGGAGCCGAGCATCGCCGAAGACAGGACCGACACCTTGGCGGGACCCCCGGAATAGCGCCCCGCGAGCGCGGAGGCGAGATCGATGAAGAGCTGCCCGAGCCCGATCCGCGTGGCCAGCACGCCAAACAGGACGAAGTGGAACACGTAGGTAGAGATGACGCCGAGGGCCGTGCCGTAGATGCCCTGACTGGTCAGGTAAAGGTGGTTGACGATGTTGTCCCAACTCGCCCCCGGATGCGCCAGGACGCCCGGCATCGACCGGCCGAAATAGGCATAGGCGATGAACAGGATCGCGATCACCGGCAGCGGCCATCCCATGGCCCGCCGGGTGGCTTCCAACATCACGACGATCAGGACCGTGCCCATGAAAACGTCGATGGGCAGCGGGTTGCCGACGCGGAAGGCCAGGTCGTTGAAGATCCATGGAACATAAAGCGCCGTCACGGCGCCGGCGATGGCGAAGAGCCAGTCATATAGCGGCAGGCCCAGTGGCCTCAGGAGGCCGGAACGCGGCTCGCGCGGTTGTCCCCAGGCGGCAAAGAAGACGAAGGTAAGCGCCAGCGTGAAGGCAAGGTGCAGGCCGCGATGGGTCGTTGCCTGCGGGATGCCGAAGCCGGCGGTGTAGTAGTGATAGCAGGAGAGGATGAACAGCGCGCCGGCGGCGGTCCAGCCGAGGAGGGGCGGCAAGGGGCGGAACCGCACTTCCGGGTCGAAGCGCTCCTCCAGCTCCTTCATCTGTTGCTCGGTCAACGCCTCTGTGCGTTCAGCTTCAGACGGAGCCGCCATCCTGCACGACCTTTCGGGAAACGAGGGCGGCGGTATTGCCCGCCCGCCATCTGGAAGGCGACCCGGCGCCTGCGGTGCCGGGTCGCTGTTCAGCCGGCTGTCTGCCGGTCAACTAGGCTACTCGCTCAACACACCGGCTTCGCGGTAGAACTTTTCGGCGCCGGGATGGAGCGGAATGCCGACGCCGTCCAACGCCGTCTCAAGCGTGATCTGTTGGCCCTTCTGGTGGCCCGCGTCGAGAAGCTTGCGCGTGTTGTCGTTCCACAGCGCCTTGGTGATCCCGTAGATCAGATCCTCGGGCTGGTCGGCGCTGGTGATCCACTGGGCACCGACGGAAAGCGTCGTCACCTCTTCTTCCACGCCATCGTAGGTGCCTGCCGGAACGATGTTCTCAGCAAAGAAGGTGTATTCGTCCCTCACCGTGGCAGCCTCTTCACCCGAGATTGGCACCAGGGTGATGTCGTGCTGGCTGGCCAGCTCGGCGATGGCGCCGGCCGGGAAGCCGCCGACGAAGAAGAAGGCGTCCATCGCGCCGTCGCGCATACGCTCGGCGGCCTGGTCGGGCTTGAGGTAATGCGCCTCGACGTCATCCTCGCTCAGACCGTAGGCCTCCAGGATGATCCGAGCATCCACCAGCGTTCCCGAACCCGGCTCGTCGAGAGAGACTTGCTTGCCGGCAAGATCGTCAACACTGTCGATGCCGCTTTGGGCGCTGGCGACGAGGTGGATGGTCTCGGGGTAGAGATTGGCGATGGCGCGCAATTTCTCCACCGGCTCGCGGTCTTCCCAGATTCCCGTACCGGCGTGGGCCCAGGTGGCGACGTCGGATTGCGAGAAGCCCGATTCGAGCGAGCCGCCGGCGATCGCATTGACATTGGCTACCGAACCGTTGGACGAAACCGCTGTCGCGATCAGGCCCGGCACGCCGCAGGAACCGCCTTCCTCGCAGGGACGCGAGCCGGGCGGGTTGGAGATGGCGTTGGCGATCAAACCGCCGATGGGATAGTAGGTGCCGGCCGTGCCGCCGGTGCCGATGCGGAAAAACTGCGGTTGCTGGGCCAGCGTGACGCCGCCGGCTGCGATGCAAAATGCGATGGCCCCAACCATCGAGAAGAGGCGTCTGTTCATTTCGGTTCTCCCTCTGGAAAAATGTGGTGGAATGTCAGCTAGCATCCATCATGACACTCATCAATCTTTCCCGTAACCGTAAAGAGATGGCGGTGTCTTTCCCTCCCCTCAAGGGGGATGGGGTTTTTCGTCATCTCAGCATCCCCTCGTAGATGCCAGGTTCCGAGTCCGGGATCTCGATTGCCGGGCAATGACGCCGGTAAAAATCAACCGGCCCGGCACCGCCGATGACGGCGTAGCCGTAGCCGGCTTCGCGCATGGCGTGGAGCGTCGCCAGAAGGAGCCGGCGGCCCAGGCCTTTTCCGCGCGCGGCCTTGCTGACGCCGGTGGGGCCGAAAAAGCCACGTGCCGTTGCGTCATAGCAGGCGAAGCCGAGCAGCGTCTTGCCCTCGACGGCGAGGTAGACGCCCGGCGGTCGGCCGGCCATCGCCACCGAGCACTCGCTCGCCCAGCCCTTGTTGAAGTGCTTCTGCGCGAAAGCACATATAGCATGCATCTCCGGCGCCAGGGCGCGGCGTACGGTGACGCCGTTCTCTACGCCTGTCCCGGGCTCTTGGGGGAGCTTGTAGAGGGGTACGAGAAGGTCGGGCATGGGCGGGTCCCTTGGCTTGGTGGCGGCGTTTCGGGAAAGGGTTGCTTCGTAGGTCGACCGTTTGCTGCGTGGCAGTTCCGGCATGGGTCCTCGGTCAAGCCCGAGGACCATGCCGGAACCTCGACACCCCGCTACAGATCAACCGTCGTGGTATCACTCCTCTCCCGCCGCCACCGAACCGGCCGGCAGGGCGGCGCGCCATTGTTCGAGGAAGATTTCGCGTTTGGCCCGGTCGAGGCCCACCAGGAGCGCCGGGGTCATTGCGATGGGGCGCAGCGTCTGTGGGTCGGCGCTACCGCTTGCCGCCAGCGCGGCAAGCCGCTCGGGGCCGTCGATGGGCGACAGGAGGCGGATTTCGGAGGAAAGGATGTCGCGGCCTTCCGCGGACAGCATGAAGGCGATGAAGTTCTCCGCAAGCTCCAGCTGTCGCGCGGCTTTGGCGACAAAGGCGGCGCGGGCGAGCACGAGGGTATAGTCGTCGGGGAGGACTATGCCGAAGCGCTCGTCGCTTTCGATGCGCTGAAGCGCGTAGGAGCCGAGTACATTGTAGCCGATGAGGAGGCGCCCGTCGGCCACCCGGTCGAGGATATCGGCGGTGCAGCAGAAAAGGCGCGCGCGGTTGCGTCCGAGGCTTTCCACCAGACGGCCCCAGGTGCTGGCCTGCAGCGCGTCCTGGAAGGCGAAGAGATAGCCGACGCCGGAGCTTTCGATGTCGTAGGTGCCGACCTTGCCGACGAAATCCTGGCTTTCGCGCAGAAGGTCGATGAGCTCGAAGCGGCTTTCGGGAACCCGACGATTTTCGAAATAGGCGCGGTTGTAGACGGTGACGGCGGGCTCGAAGGTGAGGCCGACAAGCTCCTCGCGCCAACGCGCCCAGTCGGGAAGACCGGCGCGCGCTTCTGCGCCGAGCGGCAGGGCGCAGCCGTCGTTGACCAGCTTGAGCTGCTGATCGATCGAGGAGGAAATGACGAGGTCGGCGATGAAGCGATCCTCTTCGCAGGCTGCCGCGACATCGTCGGCGACCTCGTTGGTGGTGAGCTCGCGGTAGGTGATGGTAACGCCCGGGTTCTGGCGCTGGAAGGCGAGCAGGATGGGCTCGAAGATGACGAAGTCCGTGGTGCTCTCGATCACCAGATGCGCCTGCGATTCTTCTCCGCGCGGCGGCATGCGCGTCTCGGCCGCGCCGGCAGGCGAGGCGATGACGGCGGCAAGGAGGAGAGGAGCGAGCCGCCTCATGGCCGCGTTACCGGGATTTCCAGACCGATGGCGAAGCCGTTCTCGCCGGTGCGGCGGGCGAGGCGCGCCCCGTGTGTGGCTGCCACCGAGGCGACGATGGAAAGCCCGAGCCCGGCGCTGTCGGGGCTGATGCCGTCCGAGGTGAAGCGCTCGCCGATGCGTGCGGCGAGAGCCTCGGGAATGCCGGACCCATGGTCGCGCACCATGATCGAGGCCCATCCGTCGTGCCGCTCGACCAATATTGTGATGGGGGCGCCACCATGTTTGGCGGCGTTGTTCAGGAGGTTCTTCACCGCTTCGCGCAGGCTCACCGGGTCGCCTTCGACCCACACCTCCTCGTCCGGCAGCTCGACGGTGATCGCCTGGGCGGAGGCGGCACGCGTCTCGCGCTCGGCTTCCAGCGCCACGCGTCTGAGATCGATCATTTCCCTTGCGGCCGTGTCGGCGCGATGGGCGATCAGCGCGTGACTTAGAAGCTGGTCGGCCAGCCGGCCGAGGCCTACGCTGCGCGCATAGAGCCGTCGGTGCAGCCGGTTGAGCCTCTCCGGGTCCTTTTCCTCCAGCGCAAGCTGCGCCTGCGCACGGAGCGCGGTGATCGGCGTGCGGATCTGGTGGGCGGCGTCGGCGACGAAGTTCTGCATGGCCTCAATGCGGCTTTCGAGCCGCCCCATGAAGCGGTTGATCGCCGCCACCAGCACGGCGACCTCCTCCGGCGCCGGCACGTCGATGGGCGACAGATCGTTCGCCTCACGCTCGAGGATGGCGCGCTCGACGCGGGCAAGCGGGCGCAGCGCCACGCGCAGGACGAGGAGCGCCAGGAAGAGGAGGAGCACGCCGGCAGCAGCGATGATGAGCACGGCGTTGGTGGCGATGCTGGCGGCAAGGCCGGTGCGCTCGCGCGTCGTCTGGGCGACGACGATGATCACCTGTCCGCTCATGGAGCGTTCGGCGAGCAGGCGCGTGAGCTTGACGGCGCGGATGGCCGTGTCCTTGTAGCGAGCGTCGTAGATGGCATCAGAGCCGGCGTTGCCAGGTGGCAGGGGCAGGTCTTCGTATCCGGTCATGGTGTGCCCGTCGGGGCCGATGACGCGGTAGAAGACGCGGTCGGAGCGGGCGAGCGACAAAAGCTCGAAGGCGGAGACCGGCAGGTCGACTCTTACCCGCCCGTCCGTCACCGAAACGCGCTCGGCGATCTGCAGGGCGGCCCCGCGCAGGAGCCGGTCGAAGGTCTCGTCACTCGCCGCCTGACCGAAGCGCGTCGCCGCAACGACGCTCGCCAGCACTACCAGGACCAGGATGAGGACCATGGCCACGCCCAGCCGGAAGGCGATGGACTGGCCGCGTGCGGTGTCGGCGGCAAGCGCGGTCATGGCGCCTTCGCCCCCTCGCGCAGCATGGCCTGATAGCCGAGGCCGCGCAGGGTCTTTATCTCAAGATCGGCGCCGTCCAACTTGCGCCTGAGGCGGGCAATGTAGACTTCGACGGCGTTGAGGCCTGCCTCGCCCGTCAGGCCATAGAGGCGAGAATAGAGCTCGTCTTTTTCGAGCACGCGGCCCAGATTCCCCATGAAGGCCTCGAGCAGGATGAACTCGCGCCGCGTCAACTCCACCTCGCGGCCAGCGACAGCGACGGCGCGGGCGGCGAAATTGCAGCGCAGGTTGCCGGCCTCCACCACCGCTTCCGCAGCACCGTGCCGGCGGCGGCTGACAGCGCGGGCGCGCGCCTCCAGTTCGCGCAGGTCGAAGGGTTTGACCAGATAGTCGTCGGCGCCGAAGTCGAGCGCGTCGATCTTGTCCTCCACATGCATACGGGCGGTAAGCACCAGTACCGGCACCGGGTTCTTCGCGGCGCGGAGCTGTTTGAGCAGTTCCAGTCCGGAACCGTCGGGCAGGTTCAAGTCGAGGATGACGAGGTCGTAGGGCTCCGTAAGCCCGAGGAAATGCGCGGCGTCTTCGCGGCTTGCCGCATGGTCGCAGACGTGGCCCTGGCGCTGGAAATGCGCAAGGATCGCCTCGGCGACGTCCTCGGTATCCTCCACCACCAAAACACGCACGCTCTTTTTCTCCTCCGCAAAATGACAGCTTAGTGACAGCTTGCAGCCGTATCCTCATCGAACCTTCGCACGAAACCCGTGCGGCAGGAACAAGGGAGGATTCCTTATGAAGAAGCTCATAGCGGCCGGTGCCGCAACCCTTTTTGCAACCTTCGCTCCGATGGGCGCGTCTTTCGCGTTCGAGGCGGGAAACACCGAGTGCATCGCGCCGGCCAATGCCGGCGGCGGCTGGGACTTCACCTGCCGTCAGGTGGGAAAGGCGCTCTACGATCTTAAGATCGTGCCGAGCCCGGTGCAGGTCACCAACCTTGCCGGCGGCGGCGGTGGCGTGGCCTTCGCCGAGGTGGTCGCCAAGCGCAACGGTGACGACAGCCTGATCGTCGCTGCATCCTCGGCGACCACGACGCGGCTTGCCCAGGGCGCTTTCCCCGGCGCTAGCAGGGACCAGGTGCGGTGGCTGGGCACCATCGGTGCCGACTACGGCGTTATCGCCGTGGCCAAGGATTCGCCCGTCGAAACGCTTGCCGACCTGTTCGAGGCGGTGAAGGAGAACCCGTCCGCGGTGTCGTTCGCCGGCGGCTCCGCTGTCGGCGGCTGGGACCACCTGAAGGTGCTGGTGGCCGCCAAGGCGGCCGGCATCGAGGATGCGCGCTCGATCAAATACGTCGCCTTCGAGGGCGGCGGCGAGGCGGTGACGCAGCTCCTGGGCGGCCACGTGCAGGCGTTTTCCGGCGATATCTCCGAGACCAAGGGTTTTGTTGATTCGGGCGACCTGAAGGTGCTGGCGGTGCTCGCAGAAGAGCGGCTGCCGGGCGAGTTCGGCAAGTTCCCGACGGCCAAGGAGCAGGGCATCGATGCGGTCGGCGCCAACTGGCGCGGCTTCTATGCGCCGGGTGGCATGAGCGACGAGGCCTACGACTTCTGGGTCGACGCCATCAAGACGACCTATGAGAGCGAGGAGTGGAAGGCGGTGATGGAGGCCAACGGCCTGATGCCGCTCGCCGAGTTCGGCGACGACTTCAACGCCTTCGTCAGCGGCGAGATTGCCAACACCGAGGCGCTGAGCCGCGAGATCGGCATCCTGCAATAAGCACCCGCAAAGGGGCGGTCGGGTCGCGAGACGGATGTTTCGCGGCCCACATCCCTTGATCTTGGGAGGACGCCATGAGCGATCGCATACTGGGCGGCACCTGTCTGCTGCTTTCCATGCTGTACATCTATTTCGCCGCCCAGACCCAGGTCGGCTTCATCTCCGATCCGATGGGGCCGAAGGCATTTCCCATCGCCGTTGGGGTGGTGCTGGCGCTGGCTGCGCTCTACACGCTCTTCAAGCCAGACCCAGAGCCGGTGTGGCCGCATCTCGGGCGCTTCGGCGAGATCGTCTTCGCCGTCGTCGTCATGGTGGCCTACACCTATGCGCTGCCCGAGTTCGGCTTCGTCATCTCCACCAGCGTCACCGCCGGGCTGCTCTCCTGGCGGCTGGGCGCCGGGCCGGTTGCCGCTTCGATCGCCGGCGTCACCATTGCGGTGGGTATTTTCGTCATCTTCCGGCTGGTTCTGAAGCTGTCGCTGGCCATTGGTCCCTGGGGGTTCTGACATGGATATCCTGGCAAGTCTCGGCGACGGCTTCGCCGTCGCGCTCACCTGGCAAAACCTGGGGCTGGCACTGATCGGCTGCTTTCTCGGCACCATCATCGGCGCGCTGCCGGGCCTCGGCCCCGCCAACGGCGTCGCCATCCTCATCCCGCTCGCCTTCACACTCGGCCTGCCGGCTACACCGGCGCTGATCCTGCTCACCTCGGTTTATTTCGGCGCCATGTATGGCGGGCGTATCTCATCGATCCTGCTCAACATTCCCGGCGACGAGCCGGCGATGATGACTACGCTCGACGGTTATCCGATGACGCAGAAGGGGCAGGCGGGCGAGGCGCTGGCGCTGTCCGGCGTCGCCTCCTTCGTCGGTGCCTTCTTCGCCACCTGGGGGTTGGTGTTCCTGGCGCCGCAGCTCGTCAAGGTGGCGCTCCTGTTCGGACCGGCCGAATATTTCGCGCTCTTCACGCTGGCCTTCGCCACGCTCGGCGGGATCGCCGCGCGCAGTCAAGCTAAGGCCGTGATCGCCGCAGCGCTGGGGCTCGCGATCGCCATGGTCGGCGTCGACCATCAGACGGGCGTGCCGCGGCTCACCTTCGGCGAGATCCATCTCTACGAGGGCATCCACTTCCTCATCGCCATCGTCGGCTTGTTCGCAATCTCTGAGGTGTTCCTGTTCCTCGAGCACCCGAACGGCTCGGCACCGGGCGATGCCAGGGCGAAGCTCAACCGGCTGACTGCGCCGCTGCCCATGCTCAAGAAGACGACGGGCTCGATGGCGCGCGGCACGGTGATCGGCTTCCTCTCCGGTGTCTTGCCGGGGGCAGGGGCTTCGCTCGGCTCCTTCGTCGCCTATACGTTGGAGAAGCGGCTCAAGGACAAGGAAGGCACCTTCGGCAAGGGCGATCCGCGCGGCGTGGCCGCGCCCGAGGCCGGCAATAACGCGGCCGCCGGCGGCGCGCTGGTGCCCATGCTGGCGCTCGGCGTGCCGGGCTCCGGCACGACGGCCGTGCTTCTCGCCATGCTGATGGCGCTCAACATCACGCCCGGGCCGCTGCTCTTCACCCAGCAGCCGGAGGTGGTGTGGGGGCTGATCGCCGCGCTCTTCATCGGCAATGTCATGCTGCTTCTGCTCAACGTGCCCATGGTGGGGCTGTTCGTGCGCGTCCTGCAGGTACCGGCGAAGTATCTCATGCCGGCAGTCGCCATGGTCTCCTTCGTCGGCATCTACGGTCTGTCGGGCTCGACCTTCGATCTCCTGGTGATGATCATCTTCGGGGTGGGTGGCTATCTCCTGCGCAAGCTCGATGTGCCGCTGGTGCCGGTGATCCTCGGCATTCTGCTCGGCAACGAGATGGAGAAGAACCTGCGCCGCGCGCTGACCATCTCCGACGGGGATCTGTCGATCCTGTGGGGATCGCCCATAGCGATCACGATCTGGGTGCTGGCGATCCTGGGTTTCGTGGCGCCGCTTCTCGTCGGGCGCATACTGCGGGCCAAGAAGAGTGCAATCGTCGCGCCGTAAGGCGCGACGATCTCCTGCCGGCTGCAGCGGGTCGAAAACTCAGTAGACGATAGCGAACCGGTCAGGCGCTTCCTCCGAATCGGTCGCTTCAGCTGAAACACCGGCCACGCGAGCGGCCGGCGGGCCTTCGCCCAGCCGCTCCAGCATCGTTTCGACCGCCGCCCCTGGCCCGACAATGAACGCCGTCACCGCGCCGTCGGGCTCGTTGCGCACCCAGCCGGTCAATCCCAGCCGCTCGGCCTCCGCGCGGGTCCAGGCGCGGAAGTTCACGCCCTGCACCCTGCCGGTGACGCGCACATGTTTCGCCTCCAAACCATCCTTCACGGGCAGCCTCCTGTTCGCTTCGAATGGAATCTGCCGCAATGATCTGGAAAATCCAGTCGCAAGTCGCGCGGTGCAGGAAGGCGGAAGTGGTGGTGGCGCCGTAACGGTTGCACCTGGTGCTGTATTGCCGATTATTGGCGGCACCAAACGGGAGGCGTAGGTGGAAACGAAAAACGAGCCGCCTTTTCAGGTAAAGACGTTCGGCATCATTCTTGGTACCGAACGTTTCGAGGAATGCGTCCACTTCTACCGCGACACGCTGGGCCTGCCGGTCTGGTTCGAGAAGGAGCGCCTCGTCTGCCTACGCTATGGCGACGGCTATCTCATGGTAGAAACCGGCGGGGTGGCGAGGAACCACCGGAAGCCGAACAAAGAGAACCCGACGACGCTGCGGCTCAATGTCGAGGATGTCGAAAGCGCGGCCGCGGCGCTGAGGGAGCGGGGTGTGGAGGTCGAGATCAAGTCGTTTTCCTGGGGGACGGTGGGCATATTCATGGATCCCGATGGCAACGCCTGCGAATTGAAGAATGCGGACGATCCGTATTTTGCGTGAGGTACGCGAACGCCAATCAGGATGCAGCGCAGCCTATCGCCCTTTGTCCTTCCGCCACGCGGCGAATTTTTCCAGGTTCCCTTCCTTTGTCGCGGGATAAAGCCCGACGATCGTTGCGCCGGCCTTGACCTGCTCGACCACGAAATCCTCGTAGGCCGTCATCTCGAACGCCTCTTGGGCCACCTCATCGGCCAGATGCGCGGGGATGATTATGACACTGTCGTCATCGCCCACCACGATGTCGCCGGGAAAGACGGCGACGTCGCCGCAGCCGATGGGCGCATTAATCTCGATGGCCTCGTGGAGTGTCAGGTTTGTCGGGGAAGAGGGACGGTTGTGGTAGGCGGGGATGTCGAGGCCGCCGATCACCGCCGCGTCGCGAAAGCCGCCGTCGGTGACGACGCCGGCGCTGCCGCGCACCATCAGCCGCGTGATGAGAATATCGCCGGCGGATGCCGCGCGGGCATCCTTGCGGCTGTCCATGACGAGCACATGACCCGGCGGGCAGGTCTCGATGGCCTTGCGCTGCGGATGGTCCGGGTTGCGGAACTCGGCAAGCTGGTTGCGGTCCTCGCGGGCGGGCATGTAGCGGAGCGTGAAGGCCGGGCCGACCATGTTTCGCCCCTTGGGCGCCACGGGGCGGACGTCCTGGATGACCTGGTTGCGCAACCCGCGTTTGAAGAGGGCCGTCGCCAAGGTGGCGACGGAGACCTGCATCAGTTTCTCGCGGGTGCCTTCCGAAAGCGTTTCAATGCCCATTACGCGTCCATTCCTCAGTTGATTTCCGGCTCGTCCACCCTCGGCCCGAACTCGGTGCCCAAGAAGTCGAAGTCGCAGCCCTTGTCCGCCTGCTGGATGTGGCGGGAGAACATCCACCCGTAGCCGCGGCCGTAGCGCGGCGCGGGGGGTGTCCAGGCTTTGCTGCGGGCGGCGAGTTCCTCGTCGCTGACCCGCATGTTGAGCGTGCGGTTGGGCACGTCGATCTCGACGATGTCGCCGGTTCGAAGCAGCGCCAGCGGGCCGCCGACATAGGCCTCCGGCGCCACGTGCAGCACGCAGGCGCCGTAGGAGGTGCCGGACATGCGGGCGTCCGAAAGGCGCAGCATGTCGCGGTGGCCTTTCTTCAGAAGCGCCTTGGGCATGGGGATCATGCCCCATTCGGGCATACCGGGGCCGCCTTGCGGACCGGCGTTGCGCAGGACCAGGACCGTGTCCGGCGAAATGTCGAGGTTCTCGTCGTCGATGATCTTCTTCAGTTCGGCATAGCTGTCGGCGACCAGCGCGGGGCCCGAATGTTTGTAGAATTTCGGGTCGCAGGCGGCGGGTTTTATGACCGCTCCATCGGGCGCGAGGTTGCCCTTGAGAACGGCAAGCGAGCCTTCGTGATAGACGGGGTTGTCGACGGTGCGGATGACGTCTTCGTTATAGACCTCCGCGCCTTCCAATCCTTCGGCGAGCGGGCGGCCGGTCACTGTCAGCGCTGTGCGGTCGAGCTTGTCGCCGAGATTGTTCATCAGCGCCCGCAGACCGCCGGCGTAGTAGAAATCCTCCATGAGGTAAGACTGGCCGGCCGGGCGCACATTGGCGATGACGGGGGTTGTGTGGCCGATGGTGTCGAGATCGTCGAGGGTCAGAGAAATGCCCGCCCGCCGGGCGATGGCGATCAGGTGGATGACGGCGTTGGTGGAGCAGCCCATGGACATGGCGACCGTGACGGCGTTGCGCACCGCCGCTTCGGTGAGGATCTTATCGGGGGTGAGGTCCTCCCACACCATGTCGACGATGCGGCGGCCGGCGGCGGCACACATGCGCTGATGGTTGGAGTCGGTGGCGGGGATGGAGCTGGCGCCGGGGAGCGTGAGGCCGAGCGCCTCGGCGATGGCCGTCATGGTGGAGGCCGTGCCCATGGTCATGCAATGGCCGTAGGAGCGGGCGATGCCGGCTTCGACGCCGAGCCACTCTTCCTTGGTGATGGTGCCGGCGCGGCGCTCGTCCCAGTATTTGAAGCCGTCGGTGCCCGAGCCCAGCACATTGCCCTTGTAGTTGCCGCGCAGCATGGGGCC
The DNA here is from genome assembly GCF_025336525.1 of Chelativorans salis. GTDB lineage: Bacteria > Pseudomonadota > Alphaproteobacteria > Rhizobiales > Rhizobiaceae > Chelativorans > Chelativorans salis. The sequence goes on along the minus strand of NZ_JAOCZP010000006.1, from coordinate 51,211 downwards.
GGCGGGCACGTAGATGAAAGGCAGGCCCATGGAAAGCGCGCCCATAACGAGGCCCGGCGTGGTCTTGTCGCAGCCGCCCATCAGCACCGCGCCGTCGATGGGGTGCGAACGCAACAGCTCCTCCGTCTCCATGGCCAGCATGTTGCGGTAGAGCATTGTGGTGGGCTTGACGAGACTCTCGCTGAGTGAGAGCGCCGGCAGCTCCATGGGGAAGCCGCCTGCCTGGAGGATGCCGCGCTTGATGTCCTCCGCGCGGTGCTTGAAGTGGGCATGGCAGGGCTGGGCGTCGGACCAAGTGTTGACGACCGCGATGACGGGCTTGTCCACCCAGTCTTCCGGCCCGAAGCCCATCTGCATGGTGCGCGAGCGGTGGCCGAAGGAGCGGAAGTCATCCGGCGCCATCCAGCGTGCGCTGCGCAGATCCTGGGGGGAGCGCCTCTTTGCGTTCGTCATCTGTCCTCCAATTGCCACCGAGCGACCGGGCTTCAAGCGGCGCCGGCGCCCATCCCGTTTGCGGCCGCCGCCTGTTCGTGTTGGACGCCTATGCGAAAGTGATGTATTAATATATCACTCCCGGACAGGCAATGTGCGTTCGAGGCAGGAACACGAGATCGGATATGGACACCGCCATCGAGAACCGCGCTGAAAGCATGCCCAAGCACTGGGCGTTCGACCGCAGGCTGCCGCTCGCGGACCAGCTTTACGGCCACCTGCGCGAGCGCATCATATCGCTGGAGCTGCCGCCCGGCACCAGTCTTTCGCGCAGCGAGCTTTCCGATTTCTACCGCGTCAGCCAAACGCCGCTGCGTGACGCCATCCTGCGGCTGGAGAAGGAGGGGCTGGTCGAGATATTTCCGCAGTCGCGCACAGTCGTCACGCGTATCGATACACGGCGCGTGCGCGAGGACCAGTTCCTGCGCTCCGCCGTGGAGACGGAGATCATCGCACTCGTGGCCGCGGATCCGGACAAGAGCCGGCTCGCACCCACCCGCGACGCCTTCGCGCGGCAGGTCGCCATCAGCGAGCGGAACGGCGACTTCCAGGATTTCATCGTGCTCGACAAGGTGTTCCACCGGCAGCTCTTCGCCGCTGCCGATAAGCTTGGCCTCTACGCCCTGATCGACGAGAGGAGCGGCCAGCTCGACCGGGTGCGACGCTTCCACCTCCATCTGCCCGACGAGGGAAAGATGCAGCAGGTGATCGCCGACCACCGCGCCATCCTCGCCGCTGTGGAGGAGAGTGATATGGAAGGTGCGCGCGCGGCCATGCGCAGCCACCTCTCCGGCACGCTCAGCAAGCTCGACGAACTGGCCGAGCGGTTCCCCGACAATTTCAGCTGAGGCGCTTGTCATCGCGCCGGCCCCATCACCCAGTCGGGCAGGAACAGCACCACCTGAGGGAACAGCGCCATTATCGCCACCAGCGCCAGCATGGCCGCCAGGAACGGCCAGGACCAGCGGATGAACTCGGTGAAGCTGCATTTGAGGATGCCGCAGACCGTGTACATGATGACGCCGACCGGCGGCGTGTTGCCGCCCATGGTGACGAGGATAATCATCAGGACGCCGACATGCACCGGGTCGAAGCCGGCGAGCACCAGGCTCGGCAGGACCAGCGGCGTTAAGAGCAGCACGTTGACCGTCGCCTCCATGATGGTGCCGGCCAGGAAGACGATGATCAGCACGACGAACAGCGTCAGGTAGCGCTCACCGGCGAAGTCGGTCAGGAAGACGGCGATGGCGTGCGGCGCCTGCTCGATGGTGAGCGCGTGGCCGAGCACGGCGCCCATGGCGACGATGAGCATCACCATGCCGATGTCGCAGACCGAATCTTCCATCGCCTTGAGAAAGCGGCCGAAGGTGAGCTCGCGGTGCATGAAGACGCCGACGATGAGTGCGTAGACGACGACGATGGCGCCGGCTTCCGTTGCCGTGAAGAAGCCGTAGCGGAAGCCGACCAGCAGGAAGACGGGAAAGGCGAGCGCCCAGAAGCAGCTCAGGAAAGCGCGGCCGACCTCGCCGGCGCGCGGCCGTTCGGCAAGCTCGGGCGCATAGCCGTTCCTGCGGGCGATGATGGCCGTCGTGGCGAGCATGGTGAGCGTCATCAGGAGGCCTGGCACCACCCCGCCAAGGAGTAGCCGGCCGATGGAGACCTCAGCCACGAAGCCGAACAGGATGAGGCCGATGGAAGGCGGGATGGTGGAGGAGAAGGCGATAACGGAAGCGGAGAAGCCCTTGGGATAGCCGCGCCCGGCCATGGCGTCGCCCAGCAGGCGCGATTCCATGGCCGCATCGGCCACGGCCGAGCCGGAGATGCCACCCATCATGGCGCTAAGCGCGATCGAAACCTGCGCAAGGCCGCCAGTCATCCAGCCAGTGAGCAGGCGGGCGAAATGGAGGAGCCGCTCGGTGATGCCGGTGCTGTTCATCAGGTTGCCGGCGAGGATGAAGAAAGGGACGGCAAGCAGCGGATAGGACTGGGTGGCACCGTACATCCGCTGCAGCGCCACCGTCATCGGCATGTAGTCGCCCAGCATGAAGATCGGGATCGTCGCCAGTGCCAGCGCGAAGGCGACAGGCACGCTGACGAACAGGAAGAAGAAGAAGAGGAGGGCGACAGCTGTCAGCATCACATGACGTCCCGCGCCGCTTCGTCATGGACGGGCTCGCCGCGAAGGAGTGCGACCGTCTGCTCGACGATGGTGATGAGCATAAGGGCGAAGCCGACCGGCAGCGCCGCCGCCGCCCAGGCGGTCGAGACGCCGGTCATCGGCAGCGGCCGGAACTGCGATATGCCGACCAGCTTGATGCCGAAATGGACGAGCAGCACCAGGAGCGCGAGGAGCATGAGCTTGATGGCGAGCTCCAGGGCGACCTGCAGCGGCACCGGCAGGGGCTTTACGGCGAAGTCGATGCGGAAATGGCCGCGGCGCTGCAGCGTCAGGTCGGCGGCGAGGAAAACCAGCCACGGAAACAGCGCCTGCGCCACCTCGTCGCTCCACAAGACCGGCCGCCCGCCATAACGGCCGACGGTGCCGGCGAACACCACGGCGACGATGGCGCCGAGCACGAGGATGGCCAGGTACAGTTCGGCCTTTCTAAGGGCTTTCAGGAGGTATGCCATCGGCAACGGTAGCCTCCCTTGCCGTTGACCGTCGGCGGACTGGAGTAGGGTGGGATCGGGCATGGTCATTGTGCCGTGGGGACTTTGCGGTGGGTGGAGGAGGGGGTCAAGGTTGGAGCATTTCCTTCCCCTTGTGAGGAGGGTGCCGAGCGAAGCGAGGCGGATGGGGGTCGCCGAGGCCGTGTGCGGTGCGTTGCATGGGGCCAGCCGTGAAAAGCTGGCACGCTGCCTCGGCCACCCCCACCCGACCAGTCGCCTGTGGCGGCTGCCCACCCTCCCCGCAAGGGGCAGGGAAGGGTGCGCATCACTCGCCGAGCGCGGCGCGAACTTCCTCCACCATTTCCGTCAGGTTGAGTTTTTCATAGACGGGTTGGACGGCTTCCTTGAATGGGGTGGTATCGATCTCCGTCACGTTGACCCCGGTCTCGCGGATGTCGGCGAAGATCTTGTCGGCACTTTCGACGTTGTTCTTGAGTGCGGAGGCGCCCCAGTTCTTCGCCTCCTCGGTAATGATCGTGCGCAGATCCTCGGGTAGCGACTGCAGCCAGGCGTCGCTGACGAGGAGTCCGCTCATCAGGTGGATGTGGCCGGTCAGCGTGATGTCGCTCACCACCTCGTGCAGCTTGGAGCCCCAGATGGCCGAGGGCTGTGCCTCGGCACCGTCGATGGCGCCGGTCTGGATGGAGGGATATACCTCCGCCCAGGCGAGCGGAGTCGGCACCGCACCCATCGCCTGGATCGTCTCCACCCACAGGGGCTGGCCGATCGTGCGCACGCGCACGCCCTCGAGGTCGGCAGGCTCGCTGACCGGCTTCTTCGTCAGAAGGTGCCGCGCGCCCTGGTACCAGTTGTAGGACAGGAGCGTCAGGCCGCTCTTCTCGCGCAGCTGGTCGTTCCAGCTTGCGAAAGTGTCGGTCTCGACGAAGCGGGCGATCTCCTCGACATTGTCGAAGGCATAAGGGGCCACCAGCACGTCGAACTCGGGTACGAAGACGGAAACGCGCGAGGCCTCGACAAAGGTGCCGACATTGGCGCCGGCGGCGGCCTGGTCCATCATGTCCTGCGTGTCGCCGAGCTGTGAGCTTGGATAAAGCTCGATCTCCAGCCTGCCGTCCGAGCGCTCCTCAACCGCCTTCTTCATGCCCTCAGCCGCCACCTGCAGCGGATCTGTGGGGGCAAGAACGGAGCCGAGCTTGAGCGTGTAATCGGCGGCCAAGGCGCCGCCGGGCATCGCCACGGCCGCCACCGTGGCCAGCAAGAAAATGCGACTGATGTTCATAATTTCCTCCCTGATGGAAGCACCCGTTGCGGGCGCCCCACTTCATCGTCTTCCAAAACCTCTATACTAATATATTAGTACATTAATTAAGCGAGGCGTCAAGTGAGGCGGGCGCCGGTTGTGACTCAGTGCATTTCGGCTGTGAGTGGAGAGTGGTAGCTCCGGTCCCCGCTCTGTTACTGTGAGGGATGCTTCATTGGGGCGGCGGAACCGCAAGGAACGCTCCAATGCCCCATCCGTTCCGTCGACAGCGACTCCTGCAGCGAGTTCCATGCCTGAAGCGCATGCTTCCAGGGAACTATGGGGTCATCCACCCCGTTGAAGCAACTGCAGTCCGCCGGAAGCCGTTGATGAGCACTGCCAGCACAAAGAAGCCACCGGAGGTGCGCCTCCCGCCAAAGCCCGATCTGGAACTGCGGCTTGACAAATTCGCGCAGCTGGCAACCATCTTTCTTAGTCTCGTCGGTTTGCTGTTTGTGCTCAAGACAGGCAGCTTTCTGCTCGCTCCCGTCTCGCTTGCCATCGTCGTTGGGCTGATGCTGGCGCCGGTTGCGCTGCGGCTGGAAGACATTGGTTTGCCGCCCAGCCTCTCTGCCGCGGCAGTGGTCCTCATTTTCGTGTTGGTTACCGGCTCCATCGCGGCGGCGATTGCCGCTCCGCTCGCCTCATGGGCGGCGCGGGTGCCGCAGATATGGAATGAGTTGCAGCTCCAACTCCAACTGACCAGCTTTTCCGAGCCTTTGGCGACGATCCGCAGTGTGCGCGAGGAGATCCGCAACGTGACGGGCGAACCGAACGTTACCGTCTCCGTTCAGGACGGCTCGCCAGTCGAAAGCGTTGCCGTTCTGGCCCCGGCACTGCTTGCTCAGGTTCTGATCTTCTTTGCCAGCCTGTATTTCTTTGTAGCCACCAGGCACGACACTCGCCTAGCCATCCTCAAAATGTGCTCCGGGCGACGGATTCGCTGGCGCGCTGCCCATGTATTCCGGGATGTCGAGGGACTCGTTTCGAACTACCTGCTTTCCATCGCCATCATCAATATAGGGCTCGGTGTGACAGTCGCCGTTGTCTTGTGGCTGCTCAATGTGCCTTCAGCTCCACTATGGGGCGCCATTGCCGGTGTGCTCAATTTCTTCATCTATATCGGTCCGGCGCTGATGGCAGTAATCCTGCTGGGGGTCGGACTCGCCAGCTTCGATGGGATGCCGGGAATTCTCCTACCACCGCTCGCCTATCTCGCGCTGAACGCCATCGAAGCCCAGATTGTCACGCCAATGACGATCGGCAAGCGCATGACGCTCAATCCGTTCATTATCTTTCTTGCCGTGGCGTTCTGGTTGTGGATCTGGGGCCCGGTCGGCGGCTTCATAGCAATTCCCGCACTGCTGATACTTTTTGCGCTCGCCCGCAACCTCATTCCCGGCTTTCCATGGGGAATGCCCGAGGAAAGGCGCCGCCGCCTCTCGCGCCTTCCCTAGAAAAAGCGGTTTGGATCGAGTTAGCGGAATGCGGGTCTGCGCTACTGTGCCGCCGTGCGCAGGACCTCGGCCTTCCACGTGCGGGTGTAGGCCTCCCATGCACCGCCCGGACTGGTGATCGGCCGGCTTTTTTGCATCTGGGGCTCGCGGGCCTCCGCAGCCAAAAGGGCGGCACCGATGCTGGTGCCGGTGGCGGCGGCGAGATCGGCGATGACGGGACGCCCCGTGGCGGCAGCCAGCATGCGTATGAAGAGAGTGTTGCCGGCGAAGGGTCCTTCGACGATCGTCTCGCCGGCCGCGCCGACCAGTTCGAGACAGGTCGCCGTCATCAGCGCTAGGTAGAAGCAGGTTGCCGCCTGCTTTTCTCCAGCGCCGGCGGCTTCGCCGCGCCACTCAGCCTTACGGTCGGGGAAGGGGCCGGAGCCTTGCTGGACGGAGGGGAGGAGGAAGAGGCCTTTCCTCAGGACGGCTTCGGCGTCCGCTTCGGTCCAGGTTTCCCGGTCTTCCGTCAGCAGGGAGAACTCGCGCCCGCCCATGAAGCGGGCCGACGGCACCGGGTCGCCGAAGGCGTTGACGTTAACGAGCGTGTCGCGCCGCGGATCGAGGGCGGGTTCCCGGCCGCCGATCGCCATCGCCACCACCCAGGTGCCCGTCGAGACGACGGAGAAGGGCGGGCGGCGGCTGATGAGATGCGGCAGCAGCGAGGCGTTGGAATCGTGCACGCCACACAGGACCGGTGTCGACGGGTCGAGGCCGGTGGCCTCTGCCACCGCCGGCAGGACGGGACCGAGCCGCGCGCTTGCCGGCTGCATGGGTGGCATGAGTGGGCGCCAGCCCATATCCTCGACGAGGCTGGAGAAATCGCCGGCGGACGGAGACCAGAGATCCGTATGGCAGCCGAGGGAAGTTACCTCGCTTGCGGCAACGCCCGTCAGCCGCCAAGCCCAGTATTGCGGGTAGGGGAGGATGGAACGTGTGCGGGCGAAGGCGTCAGGGAAGGCTTGTCTCTGCCAGAAGAGCTGGGCGCCAAGATTGAGCCCGATCGGCAGGCGCGGCGAACCTGTCTCGGTAAAGGGCGGACGGATGGTGTCGTATTCGATGGCCGTCTGCTGCGGCCCCTCATACTCGTAGTCGAGCACCGGCAGGGCGAGCGTGTCCCCATCGTCAATCAGCGCTGCGGTGGCGCCGTGGGTGGTGATGGAGACGGCATCGATGGCGCTTTTCCGCCGCAGCGAGGCGAGACTTTGGAGGATAAAGGCCCACAGGGCTTCGATATCGAAGTGAGGGTAGGGGCCGTCCGTCAGCACCGCGTTCGGCATGCGGTGCTGGTCTGTCTCCGCGCCGCGTTCCAGGTCGACCAGCGCCAGCTTGGCATTGGTCTTGCCGATGTCGATGACGGCGACATGGCGGATGGGACCTGTCACGCCGAACGCTCCCTGAGCCGCTGCCACAGCATCGGCGCGCCGATAACAGTGATGAGAAGCAGGCCGACGAAGATGGACATGACGATGCCCGGCACGTTGGCAAGCCCGAAGCCGAAGGTGACGAGGCCCATGATAATCGCGGCAAGCACGACGCCAGGAATACCGCCCGAACCGCCAAGGATGCTCACTCCGCCGAGCACTACCATCGTTACCACCTCGAGCTCCCAGCCGAAGGCGATGGAGGGCCTAGTGGAGCCGAGGCGCGCGGTGAGGCAGATGGCAGCGATTCCAGACATCAAGCCGGTCATGAGGAAGAGGATGAACTTCGTGCGCCCCACCCGCACGCCGGAGAACAGCGCCCCGGTCGGGTTGTTGCCGATGGCGTAGACGGTGCGGCCGAAGCTCGTCCAGTGCAGCAGGATGCCGAAGACGAGGGCGATTGCGGCGAACAGCACGAGCTCGAAGGAGATTACCCACCACACATAGCCCTGACCGAACCAGGCGAAGCTCGGTGGATAGCCGGTGAAGGCCTGGTCGCCGAGGATGATGTAGGCGATGCCGCGGAAGAGGCTCATGGTGCCGATGGTCACGACGATGGATGGCAGGCCGAGCCCGGTGACCAGCCAGCCGTTGAAAGCGCCGCACAAAAGCCCGACGAGAAGGCCGACCAGCACCAGCTCCGGCGTGCCGGCGCCATATTGCAGCGCCACCCCCATGGCGGTGGAGGCGAGCGCGATGATGGCGGCGACGGAAAGATCGATCTCGCCGGAGATGATGAGGAGCGCCATCGCCATGGCGATCATCGCCTTCTCAGTGAAATTGAAGGTGGCGTCCGACAGGTTCCAGGCGTTGAGGAAATAGGGCGAGGAAAGCGCGTTGATGACGAAGACGAAGACGGCGACGGCGACGAGCAGCGTTTCCCAGCTCTTGAGATACGAGGTCCAGCGGCCTTCCAGCCGATCGGGGACGGCGCGTTGAGTGGCGTCGTTCATGCCGCGGCCTCCCTGTTCCTGAGGATGAGCCGGCCTTTCTTGCGCTCTGCGCGGGCGTTGAAGGCGACGGCGAGGATGATGGCGCTTCCCGAAATGGCGAGCTGCCAGAAAGGCGAGATGTTGATGACGGGAAGCGCATTCTTGACGACGCCGAAGAACAGCGCCCCAAGCACCGCGCCGCCCACCGAGCCGATGCCGCCGGCAATGGAGATGCCGCCGATGACGCAGGCGGCGATGATGTCGAGCTCGAAGCCGCCGGCGATGTCGACATAGGCCACCGCATAGCGCGACACCCATAGATAGCCGGAAAGCCCCGCCAGCGCGCCGGCGAAGGTGAAGGCGAGGAAGCGCGTGCGGCCGACATCGATGCCGGTGTAGACGGCGGCGGTCGGGTTGCCGCCGACGGCATAGAAGGCACGGCCGAGCGGCGTGCGCGTGATGACCACCGCCATCAGAGCGATCATGATGAGCGCGATCCACGAGAGGACCGGCAGGCCGAGGAGAGGCGCGCGCGGGAAGGCCTTGAAGGCGGCGCTCATCTGGTGTGCGTTGATCCAGGCGCCGCCCGACATCAGGAAGATGATGCCGCGGAAGATGGTGAGCGTGCCGAGCGTGACGACGATGGGCGGGATCTCGACCTTCCATACGAGAACGCCGTTGAAGGCGCCCAGCGCCGCGCCGAGGAGGACGCCGAGCGCGATCAGGAGGGGGACGGGGATGCCCGGCATCGCCGCGTTCAGCATCGCCACCGCCATCCCGGTGAGCGCCAGGTTCGCCGCCATGGAAAGATCGATGCAGCGGGTGAGGATGACCATCATCTGGCCGAGCGCCAGGATGATGAGAATGGAGGTGTCGTTGAAGACGTTGGCAAGATTGCGCGGGCGCACGAAGCCAGGGAAACGCCAGGCGATGGCAGTCAGCAGCAGGACGATGACTGCGGCTAGAAGCAGTTCACGGGATTTGAGGAGCTTTGCCATTACTTCACGCCCAGCTGTTCAACGTTGATTGGCGCCGATTCACCCGCCGCGTCATCGCGGCCGAGGGGCGCGGCGACCGTCGAGCCGGGGTCCATTCCGTGACCGATCCATGTTCCGGAATGGGCCCCGGACAACCTTCGCTTTGCTCAGGCTTCCGGGATGACGCGCGTTTGAGGAGAGGGAGCGCGCCATCATTTCCTAAAAGCATCGTTCCCTCCAATTCCTGCAGCAGCCCTTACCAGCGTTTCCGCATCCACCTTCTCGCGTGGGTATTCCCCCACCATCCGGCCCTCGCGCATGACGATCACGCGGTCGGACATGCCGAGAATTTCCGGGATTTCGGAGGACACCATGATGATGCTCAGGCCTTGCGCCACAAGTTCGCTCATGAATTCGTGGACGGCCGCCTTGGAGCCGATGTCGATGCCCTTGGTGGGCTCGTCGAGGATGATGACCTTCGGGCTGGTGGCGAGCCATTTGGCGATCACCACCTTCTGCTGATTGCCGCCCGACAGCGTGCCGACGTCGCGGTCGAGCGCGGCGGCGCGCAGGTCTAGGCGGGAGGTGTATTCGCGCGCCAGCTTGAATTCCTCCGCAAGGCGCAGGAAGCCCTGCCGCGATGTGCGCGAAAGCGAAGGCAGGGTGACGTTCTGGAAGATCGGCAGGCCGGCGATTGCCCCTTGTCGTCCGCGCTCCTCCGGCACGTAGACGATGCCGCGGCGGATGGCCTCTGCCGGGCTGCGGATGACGGCCACCTCGCCGCCGATCCTGATGGCGCCCTTGGACGGCCTGGTGACGCCGAACAGCGCCTGCATCAATTCACTGCGGCCGGCGCCGACGAGACCGTAGAAGCCGAGGATCTCGCCGCGCTTCAACTCGAAGCCGATGTCGGCGAATTCGGTCGGATGGCTGTAGCCGGAGACGGTGAGCACGGGCTCGCCGATCTCGGCTTCGCGCTTCGGGAAGATCTGTCCCACTGGGCGGCCGACCATCAGGCGCACGAGCGCGTCATGATCGGTTTCGGAGATGAGGCCTGCGCCGACGCATTCGCCGTCGCGGAAGACCGTGTAGCGGTCGGCGATGCGGAAGATCTCGTCGAACTTGTGGCTGATGAAGAGGATGGCCTTGCCCTCCGCCTTCAGCCGCTCCACCAGGGCGTAAAGCTCCTCGATCTCCTTGTAGGAAAGAGCCGCCGTCGGCTCGTCCATGACGACGATGCGCGCCTCGACCGAAAGCGCACGCGCAATGGCGACGAGGTGCTTGCTGGCGATGCCCAGGTCGCGCAGGCGGGCGTCGGGGTCGATCGCCGCGCCGATGCGCTTCAGCACGGCCGCGGCGTCGCGGTTCATGCGGCCGCGGTCGATGAAGCCGAGACGCCCGCGCGGGGCATGGCCGAGATAGATGTTCTCGGCCACGGAAAGTTCGTCGAAGAGGACCGTTTCCTGATGGATGGCCGTAATGCCGGCCTGGGTGGCGTCGTAGGCCGTGGGGAAGGTGACTTCATCGCCGGAAAGCCTGATCGCGCCCTCGTCCGGTTGATAGATGCCGGTGAGGATTTTTACCAGCGTCGATTTGCCGGCGCCGTTCTCGCCGACAAGCGCGGTGACGGTGCCGGGGTAGAGCTCCAGCGATACGCCGGAAAGCGCACGCACGCCGGGGAAGCTCTTGGAGATGCCGGAGAGCGCCAGGACCGGTTCGTTTGCCGGTGCCTGACTATCCGCCGTTGCAGGTCGGGCTTGGTGGAGCATGATGCGGCTTTGTCACGGTTGCTGGGCGCCCTTTCCCTCTCCCTTGTGGGGAGGGTGGGCCCGCCGGCTTGCCGGCGGGGTCGGGTGGTAGAGGCCGTGTGCCGGGTTTTGAAAGTCCTACCCTTCGCGCCGACCCCCACCCCTTACCCCTCCCCTCAAGGGGGAAGGGAGTAGCGGCACCTCAGAAAATATCCTTGAACTTGTCGATGTTCGAGGCGTCGTAGACGAAGGGCTCGGCCATGGCGCCTTCGCGGTTCTCGTCGAGCGTCACCGTGCCGACGCGGCCCATCGAGATTTCCGCGCCCGGCTCAGCCGTCGCCTGATCGGTCGCCAGATTGTAGGCGATCATGGTGGCGGCGTAGCCGAGGTCGATCGGGTTCCAGATGGCGAAGCTCTTCGAGGCGCCGGACTCCACGTGGCCGGCCATCTCCGAGGGAAGCCCCAGACCGGTGACGTTGATCTCGCCCACCTTGCCGGCGTCGGTGACGGCCTGCGCGGCAGCGACGATGCCGACGGAGGTGGGGGCGATGATGGCCTTCAGGTCCGGATAGCTCTGGATGAGGCCCTGCGCCTCGCGGTAGGACTTGTCGGCAAGGTCGTCGCCATAGACCGTGGTGACGAGGTTCACCTCAGGATACTCCGGCAAGACCTTCTTCATCTCGGCGATCCAGTTGTTCTGGTTCGTGTGTGTGGCCGAGGCCGAAAGGATCGCCACCTCGCCGCCGCCCTCAGGCAGATGCTCGGCTGCCATTTTCACGCACATCTCGCCGATGAGCTGATTGGACGAGGGGTTCAGGTTCATCTCGCGGCCTTCAGGGGCGACGCCCGAATCCCAGGAAATAACCGTAATCCCGCGGTCCATCGCTTTCTTGAGCGTGGGCACCAGCGCGTCGGTATCATTGGCCGAGACGGCGATGGCATCAACGTTCTGGGCGATCAGCGAGTTGATGACCTCGATCTGCCCTTCAGCTGTGGTATCGGTCGGCCCGGTGTAGATGATCTCCACATTGCCGAGTTCTTCGGCTGCTTCCTGGGCCCCTTCGTTGGCGGCCTCGAAGAAGCCGATGCCGAGTGCCTTGACGACCAGCGCGATACGCACGTTGTCCTGTGCGTGCGCCTGTGCCGCGCCGATGGTCAATGCGGCGGTGGCCGCCGCGGTTACCAGTAACTTCCTCACAATGCTCATCGTTTTCCTCCCTTGAGCGTTTGCTTCGTCAGCCCCGCCGGCTCATGCCGGCAGGGAAGTTTCCTCCTGGCCTCGTGTCGTACCGCCGGCGACGATCAGGCTGATGCCCAATGCCTCCAGCATCTTCGCCTCGCGGTCTGTCACACCTTCGTCGGTGATCACCGTGGCGATCCGTTCCAGCCCGCATAGGATCAGGCTCGAGCGCTGGCGGAACTTGGACGAATCGGCCAGCACCACCAGTTCGTCGGCCTGGTTGATCAGCTTCTGCTCGGCCTGGATCAGCAGCGGGTCGCCCTCCATGAGGCCGAGCGGCCCCAGCCCCTGAGCGCCCATGAACATGCGGCGGGCGTAGAAATTGGCCGTCACGTCGTTATCGAAGGGCGACAGAACGATGTTCTGTTCGCGGTAGATTGTGCCGCCCGGCAGCACCACCGTGTTCTTCGAATGCTTCAGAAGATGCTCGGCGATGACGAAGGAATTGGTGAGGATGGGCATCCGGCGGCTGGCCAGGAAGTGCACCATCTGGAAGGTGGTGGTGCCGCCATTGATGATGATCGGCTCGCCGTCGCTGCACAGATCCACCGCCTCACGGGCGATCGCCCGCTTCTTGTCGACGTTCAGCGTCTCGTTGACCTTGAAGGGACGACCGGCAAGGCCGATCACCTGCGGCGGGGTGTTGGCCTCGGCGCCACCGCGCACGCGTTTGAGCTTCTGCTGCATGTGAAGTGCGGCGATGTCGCGCCGTATCGTCGCCTCGGAGGCGCCGGTGAGATCCACCATTTCCTGCACGGTGGCGACCGGCTTCTCCTGGATGGCCGACAGGATGATGCGGTGGCGTTCTTTCTCGTGCATGGTTCCTCCCCTGCGGACTGAATTAACGCACTGGAAACACGCACTGTCAATCACATTCCGTCACAAATGCGCGTATTGCAGTGCAATATGAGCGAAACTGATCGATATTGATTGACATGATGCACCCCATTTGCCACCCTTACCCGCAAGAAATGTGCGCCCGCCGAGGGCGCTGCGAGGGAGGACTTCATGCTTGAGACGCGCGGCGGAACGCGGCTTGCCGACCTTTGGGACGAGGCGAAAGCGGCCTCCATGAGCGAGCCGGAACGCCTTCTCTACCGGTCGAACCTGTTAGGTTCCGACAAGCGCATCACCAATTACGGCGGCGGCAACACCTCGGCCAAGGTGACGGAGAAGGACCCGCTGACGGCCGATGAGGTCGAGGTTCTATGGGTGAAGGGGTCGGGGGGCGACGTCGGCACGATCAAGCTCGACGGTTTCGCCACGCTTTATATGGAAAAGCTTGAGGGCCTGAAGAAGCTCTATCGGGGCGTGGAATATGAGGACGAGATGGTGGGGTATCTACCCCACTGCACCTTCAACTTGAATCCGCGCGCCGCCTCCATCGACACGCCGCTGCATGCCTATGTGCCGTACCGGCATGTCGACCACATGCACCCCGATGCGGTGATCGCCATCGCAGCGGCGAAGAACAGCAAGGAGCTGACGGCGAGGATCTACGGCGAGGAGATCGGCTGGCTGCCGTGGAAGCGGCCGGGCTTCGAGCTCGGTCTGTGGCTCGAAAAGTTCTGCCGCGAGAATCCGGACGCCAAGGGCGTGGTGCTCGGCGGGCATGGGCTCTTCACCTGGGGCGACACGGCCAGGGATTGCTACGAGACAACAATCCGCATCATCAATCGCGCCATCGAGTGGTTCGAGGCGGAGACGGGGGGCAAGCCGGGGTTTGGCGGCGAGGTACGGCCGACACTGCCCGAGGCGGAGCGGCGTGAGGTCGCAGAGCGGCTGATGCCCGTCATCCGCGGCATGATCTCGGCGTCCGAGCGCAAGGTGGGGCATTTCGACGATTCCCCCGCCGTCCTCGAATTCGTCGCTTCACGTGACATGGAAGGGCTCGCGGAGCTCGGGACAAGTTGCCCGGACCATTTCCTGCGTACCAAGAGAAATCCGCTGGTCGTCGATTTCGATCCGGCAAAGCCCGACCTCGACAAGACGCTCGAAGGCTTGCCCGCCGCGGTGGAGGAATACCGCAAAGGGCATGCCGTCTATTACGAGCGTTGCAAGAGGCCCGACAGCCCGCCCATGCGCGATCCCAACGCGGTGGTCTATCTGGTGCCGGGCGTCGGCATGATCACCTTCGCCAAGGATAAGGCGACGGCGCGCGTCTCGGCCGAGTTCTACGTCAACGCCATCAACGTCATGCGCGGCGCCTCCAGCGTATCGTCCTATGTAGGACTCGATGAGCAGGAGGCCTTCGACATCGAGTACTGGGTGCTGGAGGAGGCGAAGCTGCAGCGTCTGCCGAAGCCCCGGCCGCTCGCTGGCAAGGTGGCGCTGATCACCGGTGGCGCCGGCGGCATCGGCAAGGCGACCGCCGAGCGGCTGCTCAAGGACGGCGCCTGCGTGGTGCTGGCGGATATCGATAGCGAAGCGCTGGAGGAGGCGGAGAGGGGGCTTGCCGGGCAATATTCGGCCGATCTCGTGCGCCGGGTGAAGCTGGACGTGACGAGCGAGGCCGACGCGGCCAACGCCTTCGCCTTTGCGGCCCGCGAATATGGCGGGCTCGACATTCTCGTCTCCAACGCCGGCATCTCCTCGGCCGCGCCCGTGGACGAGACGGATCTCGCCACGTGGAACCGCAACATGGAGATCCTCTCCACCGGCTATTTCCTCGTCGCGCGCGAGGCTTTCCGGCTGATGAAGCGGCAGGAGACCGGCGGCGAGATCGTCTTCATCGCCTCGAAGAACGGCCTTGCCGCCTCGCCCAACGCGGCGGCCTACTGCACGGCCAAGGCCGCTGAAATCCACCTCGCGCGCTGCCTGGCGCTCGAGGGGGCGGAATTTGGCATCCGCGTCAACACGGTGAACCCGGACGCGGTGCTGCGCGGCTCCAAGATATGGTCCGGCGAGTGGCGCGAGCAGCGCGCGGCGGCCTATAATATGAGCCCGGATGAACTGGAGGAGCACTACCGCAAGCGTTCGCTCTTGAAGCGCAGCGTCTACCCGGAAGATGTGGCCGAGGCGGTGTTCTTCTTCGTCTCGGAGATGTCGGCGAAGTCGACGGGGAATATCGTCAATGTCGACGCCGGGAATGCGCAGAGCTTTACGCGCTGAGGAGGCGTTGCCGAGCGCGGCGTCTAAACTGACAGTCCCGGGAGGAAACAATGACCGAACAACCGATCACAGCCGATCTTGTCGAACGCGAAAACGCTGCCCGCGAGACTGCCCTCAAGCGTGACTACGAGGCACTTGGCGAGCAGCTCGACCGGCGTGGGATTTCCATCGATGCCATCCGCGACCGTGTCGCCGCCTTCGGTGTCGCCGTCCCCTCCTGGGGCGTAGGCACGGGCGGCACGCGGTTCGCGCGCTTTCCCGGCCCCGGCGAGCCGCGCGACATTTTCGACAAGATCGAGGACTGCGCCGTCATCCACCAGCTCACCCGCGCCACGCCGACGATTTCGCTGCATATACCGTGGGACAAGGCGGAGCCGGAGAAGCTCCGGCAGGCGGCGGAACGCTTCGGGCTAGCCTTCGACGCGATGAACTCCAACACCTTTCAGGACCATCCGGGCCAGGAACATTCCTACAAATACGGCTCCCTGTCGCACACCGACGCCGCCACGCGCCGGCAAGCCGTCGAGCACAATCTGGAGTGCATCGAGATCGGCAAGACGCTCGGCTCCAAGGCACTGACGGTGTGGATCGGCGATGGCTCGAACTTTCCTGGTCAGAGCGACTTCGCACGCGCTTTCGAGCGCTATCTCTCCTCGATGAAAGAGGTCTATGCCGCACTGCCGGATGATTGGCGCCTCTTCACCGAGCACAAGATGTACGAGCCGGCCTTTTATTCGACCGTTGTGCAGGACTGGGGCACCAATTACATGATCGCGAAGGAATTGGGGCCGAAGGCGTATTGCCTCGTCGATCTCGGCCACCATGCGCCGAACGTGAACATCGAGATGATCGTCTCGCGGCTTATCCAATTCGGAAAGCTGGGTGGCTTCCACTTCAACGATTCGAAATACGGCGACGATGACCTCGACACGGGCTCCGTTGATCCCTACCGGCTGTTCCTCGTCTTCAACGAGCTGGTTGGGGCGGAGCTGCGCAATGTTGCGGGCTTTGACCCCGCGCACATGCTTGACCAGAGCCACAACGTGACGGATCCGATCGAAAGCCTGATGGTCTCAGCAACCGAGGTCACGCGGGCTTTCGCCCAGGCGCTGCTGGTGGACCGCAAGGTGCTTGCGGACTGTCAGGAGGAGAACGATGCGCTGATGGCGAGCGAGACGCTGAAGACTGCCTTCCGCACGGATGTTGGCCCCATCCTCGCCATGGCGCGGCTCAAGTCCGGCGGTGCGGTCGATCCTGTCGTGGCCTACCGCGCCAGCGGCTACCGGGCGAAGGCTGCGGCAGAGCGGCCGGCGATTACCGGTACCGGCGGCGGGATCGTCTGAGAAACGGCTTCGCCCCGCTCTCCGACGAAGGTCTGCACTGCGTAAAGTCTGCCCTCGGCGGAGGCGATGCCGAAGCCGAAGCTCCTGACTCTGGGGTCGAGAATGTTGCGGCGGTGGCCGGAGCTCCTCATCCAGCCGGCGTGGAATTCGTGTAGCTGTTCGGCAGGAGACCGGCAGGCGATGCACCTGGTGATGTTTTCGGCGATGATGTTCCAGAGTCCGCCGCCACTGGCGCGGTAGCGGTCGCCGACGCCACGCCGCTCGGGCGAGCGGTGCGCATAGAAATTCCGGCGCGCCATGTCCTCCGCGTGGGCTTGGGCGGCGGCGTTGAGCGGGGCCGACATCCGCAGGCTCGGCAGGCCTTCGCGGGCGCGTTCTTCATTGACGAGCGAAAGGGCAGTGCGCCTGAGGCTCTCAAGATCGTTAATGTTGTCCAGCGATCGTTCGGGGCCGGCGGCACAGGCCGCAACAAAGATAAGCAGCAGAATTCCTGCCGCCGCCCGCCATCTGCCGCCAATGTCGTATTGTCCGATCACGGCGGCTTGTTAGCACTGAAATGTGGCCGGTCCAGCCTCTTTTGCAGGGGTAAGTCACGTATTGCCAATTCTCTCCGGCAGGTGTTGGGCGCTTGTTTCCCCTCGGAGAAGGGTACCGTAGTAAGGGGAAGACTTTTTGGTGGCGCTTGGCGCCAATCCCCACCCTTAAACCCTCGTCTCGAGGGGGAGGGGGACGATGGCGCGCTCGAGCCCTCCCATTGAGGGTGAGGTCCTGTGGAGCCGAACTGCAGCGGGCGCTACCTGCGCTTCGGCTTCTCCACGCCGCGGGGTTCGTCCGCGCGCTTCGTTTGCCGGGCGAGCGCATCGGCTTGCGCTTCGGTGCCGTAGGGCGAGGCTTGTCCGCCGCCCACATCGCCGGCATCGGCCACGCGGTCGCCGCCAGAGGCCCTCTTCCTGTCCCTGGCCGGGGTGGTTTCGGCGTCTTTCCAGACCTCCTCCGGACCCGTGAGATCCTCAGTGTCCGGCTGCGCTTTCGCGCGCTCATGGGCGGTTTCGGTGCCGCTGGTCTTGCGCAGATCGGTCTCGGCTTTCGTGTGTTTCTTTGCCATGCCGGGCTCCTTGCTTCACCAATTCTCAACCGGCGGCGGTGCGCTTTTGTTCCGCCGCGGCGGGTATCGGCCCGGTGTCCTGCCGCCTATTGCGGCAGGGCGTACGCGATGATGGAATCGCCCGCTTCGGTGCCGGTAGAGCCGTGGCCACCCGCCACCACCACGAGATACTGTCGGCCGTCGGCGCCCCTATAGGTGGAGGGGGTCGCCTGGCCGCCGGCGGGCAGCCGCGCGCGCCAGATCTCCTCGCCCGTGGCGAGGTCGTAGCCGCGCACGTAGTAATCGAGTGTGCCGCTCAGGAAGGCTACACCGCCGGCGGTGACGATCGGACCGCCGATGCCGGGCACGCCCATCTCGAAGGGCATCGGGAAGGGCGCGAGGTCGCGCACCGTGCCGTTGACGTGTTTGTAGACCGTCTTGCCGTTTCTAAGGTCGACGCCGGCGATGTAGCCCCAGGGTGGACCCTGGCACGGCAGGTTGAGCGGCGAATAGAACGGTCCCATTTCCACCGCGTATGGAGCACCGAAGTTCTCATTGATGATCGCCTCGCCCTCCTCGGTCACCACGCGGGTGGTATCGTCCGGACGCGGGACGAGTTTCACCGTGAAGGCCAGATAGACGGGCATGCCGAACATGACCTCCCGGCTGGGATCGACCGCCACGCCGCCCCAGTTGAAGGTGCCGAAGTTGCCCGGATAGACGAGGGTGCCGTTGGTGGAGGGTGGGGTATAGATCCCCTCGTAGTCGAGCTGGTGGAAGCGAATGCGGCAATAGAGCTGGTCGATGGGCGTGGCACCCCACATGTCGGCCCCTGTCAATCGCTCCGGCCGGAAGGAAACGGCCGAGGCCGGCTGCATCGGCGCCGTAAAATCGCCCTCCACCGCACCCGGCGGCGCCGGCCCTTCGGCGACCGGCAGCACCGGCTCACCCGTTTCGCGATTGAGCACGAAGATGTCGCCTTGCTTGGTGGGCGCGACGAGCGCCGGCACCGTCTCCTCATTGATGGTCAGGTCGACGAGGCTCGGCTGCGCGGGTACGTCGTAGTCCCAGATATCGTGATGGACCGTCTGGAAAACCCAGGCCACTTCGCCGGTGGCCGCCTCAAGCGCGAGGACGGAAGAGGAGAAACGCTCCGTGTTCTCGCCGCGCGCGGCGCCGTACTGGTCCGGCGATTCGTTGCCCATGGGAATGTAGACCAACCCGAGTTCGGGGTCGTAACTCGCCACGCTCCAGAAGTTGGGCGCGTTTTCGGTGTAGGTCTCGCCGGCGGGAATGGGCTCTGTCGCTTGCGGATTCTTGCTGTCGAAGTTCCAGACGAGGGCGCCGGTATAGGCGTCGTAGGCGCGGATGACGCCGGATGGGGAAGTCGTCGCCGCGTTGTCGTTGACCGCGCCGCCGATGATCACGAGATTGTCCTCGGTGATGACCGGCGGTGAGGTGGAATAGAAGGAGCCGGGCGTGACGTTCGGCATGTTGGCCCACAGATTGACGGTGCCGTCCTCGCCGCCGAAGCCGGGGCAGATCTCGCCGGTCCCGGCGCTGATCGAGATCAGCCGTCCGTCGGAGGTGGGCACGAACAGGCGATCCATGCACTCTTCGCTGAGCGTCACGCTCTGCGGCGGTTCTTCCCGCTCGACTGTAGGGTTCGGGTCGTCGGACTCCGCCTGTCCGGTAACGACGTTCTGGGGCACGCCGGCGGCTTGGGTCGTCACCTCGTCGAGGCTTTGCGCCACCTGTGCCTCGCCTTCCGCTTCACTGCCCTTGGCCGCCTGGTCTTCGGGTTGCGCCTCATCCTCGCCAGCTGCCACAGCTTCTTCCTCTTCGCCGGGCTCGGCCGCGGCTTGCGGCGCCTCGGCGGCCGGGGGCGTCGCGGGGAGGTCGGCGGGCGATGCTGCGTGGAAGGAGACACCGCGGCAGGTCATGTGCTGTGTGGTCTGCGTCGGCGGCTGCTGGAGCTGCGGGTTGAAGCGCCACTTCTCCTCGCCGGTCACCGGGTCGAGCGCGATCACCGTCGAGAAGGGCGTGCAGATATAGAGCGTGTCGTTCACCATCAGCGGCGTGACCTCGTAAGTGGTCTCGCCCGGGTCGTTCTCGCCGCGCACCTCGCCGGTCTGATAGCTCCACGCGACCTCCAGGTCGGAGACGTTCTGCGGCGTGATCTGGTCGAGCGGTGAATAGCGCTGGCCGTAGGAGGTGCGGCCATAGGCGGCCCATTCTCCGGGCGGTACGTCGCCCTCGGCGTCTGCCTCCGCCGCCATGCGCTCCTGGGAGAAAGCGCCAGCGACATCGTGTGGCGTCAGGAACATGGAGTAGACGCCGATCGCAGCGGCGATGAGGAAGGAGATCAGGAGCACCATGCTGTTCATGCCGTAGCGCGCGGGGGCCTCGCCGGAAGGGCGCATCGCCCGCACCACGGGCGGTAGGAAAAGCAGAAGCGCGAGCACCATCAGCAGGCTGCCGCGTGCCGAAAGCGCCCACCAGTCGAGGCCCACTTCCCATATCGACCAGACGAGCGTGACGAGAAGGGTGATGCCGTAGAGCGCCAGTCCAGCGGCATTGCGCATCAAAAGCAGCGCGCCGGAGACGATGAGCAGGATACCGAGCAGAATGTAGAACCAGGAACCGCCCACGAGGGCGAGCCAGACGCCGCCCGCTGTAAGGACGAATCCGAGAGCAAGGACGACGACGGAAAGGATGATCCGATACACGACGAACCCCATGGGCTTGCGGTTGCAAAGCCGGTGGCGTCCAAGCGCAGCTTCCGGCCCACCATCTATGGGCCAAACTATTCTGTTATCAGAACGTTCCAGCCGCCGCGTCGACGGTCGACGTGGCGATTTTCAGCATACGGTCTCGAAGCGCTCGATACAGGTGGAAAGCACTTCGTCGCCAGGGCGTTTCCACCAGTTGTCGCGCGAGAAGATCTCCACCTCCTGCGGGCCGTGGAAACCGGCCTCCTCCACCATGCGGCGGATGGCCGGCAGGTCGATAACGCCGTCGCCCATCATGCCCCGGTCGAGCAGGAGGTCCGTGGTCGGCACCAGCCAGTCGCAAATGTGATGGGCGAGGATTGCGCCCATCTGGCCGGCCCGCGCGATCTGGGTGGCAAGCTCCGGGTCCCACCAGACGTGGTAGACGTCGACGGCCACACCGACGCCCTCGCCGAGCTCCACGCACAGATCCAGCGACTGGGAGAGAGTGTTCACACAGGCGCGGTCGGCGGCGTACATGGGATGCAGCGGCTCGATGGCTAGCGGCATGCCTACCTCGCGCGCGTAGGGCAGGATAGCGGCGATGCCGTCGGCGACCTGTTTGCGCGCCTCCGGCATGTTCTTTGAGGCGCCGGCCAGGCCGCCGACCACGAGCACCAGGCAGTCGGCGTTGAGGGCTGCCGCCTCGTCGACGGCACGTTTGTTGTCGTCGATCTTCGCCTGCAGGCCCGCCTTGTCCTCGGCTGGGAACATGCCGCCGCGGCACAGTCCCGTCACCTTCAGCCCGTTCGCCTCGACGATGCGGGCGGCCTCCTTGAGGCCGATCGCCTCCACCTGGTCGCGCCAGGGGGCAATGGCGGTGATGCCATGGCGCAAGCAGCCGTCCACGGCCTCGGCAAAGCCCCAGCTTCCGCGTGTGGTGGCGAGATTTATCGACAGACGGCCTTCAAGGCTCATGGTGCGGGTTCCTCCCTCTTTCGTCATCCCGGCCGAACGGAGTGAAGGCCGGATGATGAGGCTCTTCCAGCTTGGATCAAATTGAACTCATCATGCCGAAGATAACGGCTGCATCGCCGCCCAGTCGGGCTCCACCGCCGAGCCGAGGCCATCGGCGCCGGCGAGCGAGACGAGCGACAGGCGGCCATCGTGGATGTTGAGCCGCGTGCGGGCGTTCTGCTCGTGGTAGAGATCGCCGTGGGTGGCGAGATAGGCCTTTGCCTCGGTAACCGGCGCCCCGGCCATACCGTCGACGAAGTGGTGGCCGTTGCGCTCAATGTGGCCTGCGCCGATCAGACCGGCGAGCACGAGGTCCTGCTGGATGCCAATGCCCGCCTGCGTGGTGAGGTCCTCCGCCGACATGAAGTAGCGGTCGGCGCCGGCTTCGGCATTCCACTGCGCCATGCGGGCGCGGTTGAGGAGGGCGCGGTAGAAGCCCTTGCAGGATTTGGACGAGATACCGGTGTAGCCGAGGTCCTTCGCCGTCACGAAAGACTGGATGTCGGCGTCCGACTCGTCGATCTCCACGGCGATGCGGGCGGCGAGCTTCGCGACGGGCGAGGCGAGGGCTTTGGCGCGGGCAATCGGCTGTTCGAGGAAGAGAATGCGCTCGCGGAGCCGGGCTAGCTTCGGCTCGGCCTCAATGGCATCGAGCAGCGCCAGCACGTGCGCCTCGTCCTCGTACTGCTCGTTTCCGTCGAGGGTTGCCCGGTATTCTGACTGGAGGCGGTCGAGGACAGCGGCGATACGGGTGAGGCGGGTGACGTCTGCCGCGACATCGCCGGAAATCTTCAGCTTGAAATAGCGGTGGCCATAGGCGGCGACGACCTCCTCGAGCGTCTCCGGCAGGCCGTCGCCAAGGCGCGTTGCGAGATCGCCGGTTTCGAGTGCGTCGCCGAGGCCGACCGTGTGTCGGACCTCGATGGTTTGCGGAACGGCGAGGCCGGCAAGGAATGTGTCGATGTCGAAGCCTGCAAGGTCAGGCGCGGTGCGGGCGTCAATGCCGAGCCTGTTGTCGTTCACCAGCTTCCCGGCGGGTGCTCCTTCCAGCCGGCCGAGCGCGTCGATGACGGCGCGGTCGACGAGCGCCAGGCCGAAGGAGGCGATGAGGCCGTTGAGGTCGGCCCGTGCGCAGGCCGCATGATGGGCGGGCTCCACCGCCGCATGCAGGCCGAAGGCCGTGTCGGAGCCGGCGGTCAGCATGACGTCCTTCGCCAGTTGTAGAGATGTTTTAAGTTGGTCCGTGTTCTCCGCCGGCGTCAGTTCGGGGCTCTTGTCGAACCACTTCGGCATCATCATTTCCGCCGACCAGCCCACAGCCTCGCGGCCCGCCTCGTCGGTAATGCGCACGCGCAGGAACGCCTGGGCCGCCGACGTCACCTCCGCCGCGCCGAAGCGGAAGGCGAAGCGGAAGGGCACCGGCCGCTCGAAGGCGTCGGCCGCGATCAGACGTATGCGAGGTGCCGTACCCATCACGGCTGCGCGATGCCGTGCACGGCCATCACCTGGCGCATGCGGGCCGTGGCAAGATCGGGCTCGATGAGAACACGGGCCTGATCGGCAAGCCGGAAGAGCTCGGCCAGATGCAGCGTCGAACGGGTCGATTCCTGGCCGCCGATCATGGTGAAGTGGTCCTGCAGGCCGTTGAGATAGGCGAGGAAGACGACGCCGGTCTTATAAAAGCGCGTCGGTGCCTTGAAGATGTGGCGCGACAGCGGAACTGTCGGGTCGAGCAGATCGAAGAATTTTTTCTCTTCGCCCGCGCCGAGCGCGGCAAGGGCGGTGGATGCCGCCGGGGCGATGGCATCGAAGATGCCGAGAAGGGCATCGGAATAGCCTTCCCCGTCGCCGGCGATCAGCTTGGCATAGTTGAAGTCATCGCCCGTATACATGCGCACGCCCGCGGGCAGGCGGCGGCGCATGGTGATTTCCTTTTCCTTCGACAGGAGCGAGATCTTGATGCCGTCCACCTTGTCCGCATGGGTGGCGATCACCTCGAGCGCCACGTCCATCGCCGCTATGTGGTCGGCCGCCCCCCAGTAGCCTTCGAGCGCGGGATCGAACATTTCGCCCAGCCAGTGGATGATGACCGGCTCCTTCACGCCCGAAAGGATGCGGTCATAGACGCGGGCATAGTCGTCCGGTCCGTTTGCCGCGGCGGCGAGCGCCCGGCTTGCCATCAGGATGATGCGCCCGCCATGGGCCTCGATCGCCGCGATCTGTTCCTCGTAGGCGGCGATGATGCGGTCGATGGTGACGTCGGGGCCGGGCGTCAGATGGTCGGTGCCGGCGCCGCAGGCGATCAGCGCGCCGGGGCGGGACTTGGCCTCCTTCAATGCGCGCTCGATCAGTTCGCGGGCCTCTGGCCAGCCGAGCCCCATGCCGCGCTGGGCGGTGTCCATGGCTTCCGCCACGCCGAAGCCGAGATCCCACAGGTGATGGCGGAAGGCCATCGTCTTGTCCCAGTCGATGGCGGGGCTCAGCCAGGGATCGTTGTCGGCCAGCGGATCGGCCACCACGTGGGCGGCGGCATAGGCGATGCGGTTGAAGGAAGAGGCGTCGCGCTTGGCAGTCTCCACCGGCGCGTTCCTGATCTCGTAGGCGGAGACGGAGCGGTCGGGGTTGGGGAGGTTAAGCATTGACACGCTCCTCAAAATTCCAGTTCGGGAACGTCGAGCCAGCGGCGCTCAGCCCACGACTTCAGGCCCAGCTCGGCAAGCTGCACGCCCTTGGCGCCGGCCTCCAGACCGTAGGCCCAAGGAGCGTCCTCAGCTACGTGGCGCAGGAACTGTTCCCACTGCACCTTGAAGCCGTTGTCGGCGGGCCAGTTGTCCGGCACCTCCTCCCAATCGTCGAAGAAGTTCATGGTCTGCGGCTGGTCCGGGTTCCACACGGGCTTGGGCGTGTTGACCCGGTGCTGCGTCCAGCACTTGTGCAGGCCGGCGACGGCCGAGCCGTGCGTGCCGTCGACCTGGAAGGTGACGAGATCGTCGCGGCGCACGCGCACGGCCCAGCTCGAATTGATGTGCGCGACGATGCCGCCTTCGAGCTCGAAGGTGGCGTAGGCCGCGTCGTCGGCGTCGGCCTTATAAGGCTTACCCGCCTCGTCCACACGCTCGGGGATATGAGTGGCGCCGAGGCAGGAGACGGCCTTGACGGGGGCAAAGGTGTTATCGAGCACGTAGCGCCAGTGGCACAGCATGTCGATGATGATGCCGCCGCCATCGGCCTTGCGGTAGTTCCAGGAAGGCCGCTGGGCGGGCTGCCAGTCGCCCTCGAAGACCCAGTAGCCGAACTCGCCGCGCACCGAGAGGATCTTGCCGAAGAAGCCGGAATCGCGCAGCATCTTGAGCTTCATGAGGCCGGGGAGGAACAGCTTGTCCTGCACCACGCCGTGCTTGAGACCGGAGGCGCGGGCCTTCTTGGCGATGTCGACGGCAACAGTGAGATCGTCCGAGGTCGGCTTCTCGCAATAGACATGCTTGCCGGCGGCGAGCGCCTTCTCCAATAGGCCGGCGCGGATCTTCGTGGCGCCTGCATCGAAGAAGATTTCGTCGTCCTTGTTGGCAAGCGCGGCGTCAAGGTCATTGGTGAAGCGCGAAACGCCGTGCTTCTTGGCGATCGCGCCCACCTTTTCGATGTTGCGGCCGACAAGGATCGGGTCCACAACGAGGGTATCGCCGTTGGCGAGGGCAATCCCGCCCTGGTCGCGGATGGCCAGGATGGACCTGACGAGATGCTGGTTGTAGCCCATCCGCCCGGTGATCCCGTGCATGATGATGCCGATGCGCCGCTGGGCCATGAGACCTCCCTGGAAATCCTCGTACTTTGTAACTACCCAGTTACTTACTTAGCCGAGAGGTAGGTGTCAAGCGGGCGCCTTGCACCTGCGGCCCGGCTTGACAGGCACCGACTCTTCCTGCCGTGTGAAACGCAGAAGATGACCGGTATGTTCGGTTGCAGCCGTATGACTGCTGGCGTCGGGTGTGCAAGAGGCGAGGGGGCGGTCTAGCCTTCCGGCATTGATGCGAGGAGAGGAGAACACGCCCATGGGCGCGCCGGGCCAGATCGTCATTCTCAACGGGGTGCCGCGGGCGGGCAAGTCGAGCATCGTTTCCGCCATTCAGGAGACCTTCGATGGGGTTTGGATGAACATTGGCGTTGATGTGCATGTACGACACATGACGCCCGAACGCTGCCGGCCGGGCATCGGCCTACGCCCTGGTGGCGAGCGGCCCGACCTCGAACCGCTGGTGCCGGTCTTCTATGCGGCGCTTTACGATTCGATCGCCGCGCACGCCCGGCTGGGACTCAACGTTGCCGCCGATGTGGGCCATCATGATGCCTATACAGAACCGCGGGCGATCCTGACGGATTGTGCGCAGCGCCTTGCCGGATTGCCTGTTCTCTTCGTTGGCGTACGCTGTTCTCTCGAAACCATCATGGCGCGGCGCAACCTCGTCGATTCCAGTCGGGAAGGACAGTACGTGACGGGCTCCACGGACGAGCCGGTGCCTGAGCCAGTCAAAAGCTGGCAGTGCGCAGTGCATGATCCAGGTATCTATGACTTCGAGGTCGATACTGGGCGGATGAGCCCGACCGAATGTGCAAAGGCGATCCGCCGGCGGCTCGACCAGCGCCTCGAACGGCCAGCTGTCTTCGAACGGCTGGCAGCGATGGGCGAGTAGCGGCTATTCGTCGAGACTGGGAAACACGAGGAGAAGGCATGGAAATTACCCTGTGCAACGAGGTCCTGCGGCCGATGGCCCTGGCCGAGCAATGCGCCTTCGCGCGCGATGCCGGCTATGACGGGCTGGAGGTGGCGCCGTTCATGCTTGCGGAGGACCCGACACGCATGACGGCGGCAGAGATTGCCGGGGCGCGGCGGGTGATCGAGGATCACGGTCTTACCGTTTCCAGCCTGCATTGGCTGACCATGGCGCCGGTGGGGCTCGATCTCACCTCGCTCGATGGGCAGGTGGGTGCGCGGACGCGCGAGGCTCTCCTGCGGCTGGTGGACCTTGCGGCGGGACTCGGCGCCGGCGTCATCGTGCACGGCTCGCCGGCCCAGCGAAGGCTGGGGGAGGCGCCGGAGCGCCAACGCGCGGTCGCCATGGCGCATTTCGAGGCGGCTGCACAAAGGGCGGGCGAGCATGGCATCGCCTATTGCCTGGAAGCCATCAACCGCAAGGAATGCAACTTCCTCAACACCATCGCCGAGGCCGACGCGATGATCGCCGAGATCGGCGTGCCGGCGCTGAAGCTCATGCTGGATGTGTGTCACGCCGCTCAGGAGGAAGAGGAAAGCCTCGCCGCACTTGCCACCCGGTATGTCCGGGAGGGCAAGCTTGTCCATATCCAGCTCAACGCGTCGAACCGTCGCGGGCCGGGGCAGGGGGAGCGCGCGGACGGCCGCGATGCCATCGCGCCGCTTCTGCGGGCGTTGCTGGACGCCGGCTATCGGGGGGCGCTGGCGGTCGAGCCGTTCGAGTACGTGCCGGACGGCCCGGCCTGCGCAGCCCGCGCCATCGGGTATGTGCGTGGTGTTCTGGACTGGCTTGACGGGAGTCCAGCCTAAGGAACTAACCAGTTACTTACTTGACAGGTCGCGGAACTGACTTCACAGTTCGGGCCGGCGTCGGGGCCTGGGAGAGCGGGCCGCGGCGCGTCAAACATACTTTGGGAGGAGATCATGGGTCTTTTGACCAGAGCCACGCTCGTCGTGGCCACATCCGTATTTGCCCTGTCCGCAGCACCGGCCCTTGCCCAGGAGTGGCAGCCGGACCGCCCCATCAACATCATCGTGCCCTGGGGCGCGGGCGGCTCGACCGATCAGGTGACCCGCGTCACCGCGCCGATCATCGCCGAAGAGCTTGGCCAGGCTGTGGTGGTGGTCAACCAGCCGGGCGCCTCGGGTGCGGTCGGCACGCAGGAGGTGCTGAACGCGCCGAAAGACGGCTACACCTGGACCGCCAACGCCATCGCCAACAACGCCACTTATTCAGTGACGGGACTGGTGCCTGACACCAGTATCGACGACTGGCACATCTATCTGTCGGTCGCCAACGTGCCGGTGGTCGCGGTGCCGTCCGACAGCGAGTTCGAGGATTTCGGGCAGTTGCTCGAAGCCTTCAAGGAGCGGGGCAGCGAGATCACCGTCGGCACGGCGGGCGTGACCTCCTCCGGCGGCATGGCGATTGCCGGCCTGGGCACGGAGGGCGATTTCGAATACCGCATGGTAACCTATGACGGCGGCGGGCCGGCCGCGATCGCCACCGCGGCAGGCGAAGCCATGGTCACCACGCAGCTCGCCGTGGAGCAGGCAGAGCTGATCCGCGGCGGCCGCCTGCGTCCGCTCGCGGTGCTAAGCGACCAGCCGCTGACCATCGAGGGCGTGGATCCCATCCCGCCGATCACCGAATGGCTGCCGGAATTCCCCATCGCACCGGACTACTTCGGCATCTTCATTCCGCAGGGCGTGCCCGAGGAGGTGGTTGCCACGGTGAACCGCATCTGGGAGGAAAAGGTGATGAACTCCCAGGCGCTGAAGGATTATGCCCAAACCAACGGCGCCGTCTTCGCCCCTTCCTATGGCGAGGAAGCGCGTGAAGTGGCCATGCCGGTGGTGATTGAGGAGGCCTGCGCGGCGGAAGAGCGCGGCCTGGAGGTGAACGACCCCTCGACCATCGGCATCGACTGCGAGACGAAGAGCGAGATGTAGCCCGAGCGGGCTAGGGCAATTCCAGGAAAAGTGAAAACCAGTTTTCCGCTTGGAATTGCGACAAAACAGGGAGTTGGACCAGTTCATCGATTCCATGAGACGATGAGCTGGCCGAGCGAAAGGCCGGCACCCTTCCGGGGTGCCGGCAATACCGGCAGATCAGAGGCATTCATGACCGACCTTTCGGCCGATCCGCAGACGGAACGCCGCATGAACCGCATCGATCTCATCACCGGCGGTGTGTTCGCGGTGCTGGGGTTGGCGATCGTCTACCTGTCCTGGACCATGCCCCGGCTGGAAATGCGCGGCATCCACCCCGCTACCGTGCCGGGCCTCGTGCCCGGCCTCCTGGGGCTTGCTCTGGCCTTTTGCGGCGTTGTGCTTGGCCTCAAAGCCTATCGCGAGGGGCGCGGCGCGGGGGGCTGGAGCGATCTCCTGGCGCTCTTCCGCACCGAAGAGGCGGGGCGTTTCTGCGCCGTGGCGGGGCTGGCGCTCGTCTATGCGCTCGTTCTAGTGGGGCGCTTGCCCTTCTGGCTCGCCAGTGCGGCCTTCGTCTTCGCCTTCATCGTCGTCTTCGAGACCTGGCTGTCGCCTGAGCCAAGGTCGCTTCTGCGCTCAACCTTCCTGGCGCTCGTCCAGGGAGTGATCGTCGGCGTCGTCGTCACCCTCGTCTTCCAATACGGCTTCCTCGTTCGCCTGCCCTAGCCCGAGAGTCTCGATACATGCCTGAAGGCCTTTCCCTTCTTGGACACGGCATCGCCCATTTCCTCACCTGGGAGGCGCTGTTCAACCTTGCCTGGGCGAGCTTGCTCGGCATCGTCATCGGCGCGCTTCCGGGCCTGACGGCGACCATGGGCGTGGCGCTGCTCGTCACGCTCACCTACAAGATGCCGCCGGACCAGGCGATCCTGTGCCTAATGGCGCTCTACGTGGGGGCGATCTATGGCGGCAGCCGCTCGGCCATCCTGCTCGCCATTCCCGGCACTCCGGCGAGTGCCGCCACCACGCTCGACGGCTATCCCCTGGCGCGCGCCGGCAAGGCCGGTATGGCCATGGGGATCGCCACCACCTCCTCGGCGCTCGGCACGCTGGTCGGCATCTTCTTTCTGGCGCTGATCGCGCCTT
Source organism: Chelativorans salis (assembly GCF_025336525.1). Taxonomy (GTDB): domain Bacteria; phylum Pseudomonadota; class Alphaproteobacteria; order Rhizobiales; family Rhizobiaceae; genus Chelativorans; species Chelativorans salis. Next base: position 21,859 of record NZ_JAOCZP010000006.1, on the reverse strand, counting down.
GGCTGGCTGAATTCGCGCTGCGCTTCGGCTCCTATGAGTTCTTTTGGCTGGCTTTGTTCGGCGTCCTGATCTCGGGCCGGCTGACGGCTATCGAGGATCCGTTGAAAGGCTATATCGCCGGCATTCTGGGGCTGCTCGCTGCGATGATCGGCATGGAGGGCCTGCACGCCTTTCAGCGCTTCACCTTCGGTGTCAGCGCGCTCGGCGGCGGCATCGACCTCATCCCCGCCATGGTCGGCGCCTTCGGCTTCGCCGAGATTCTCGCCGTCATGAAGCGGCGCTTTACGGCCGAGCTCGTCACCAGCGACGACCGGGTGCTGCCGCGGCTGGCCGACATCACGCGCTATTGGCGCACGACGATACGCTCCGGCATCGTCGGCACGATCGCCGGCATCATCCCTGGCGTCGGCGAGGACATAGGCGCCTGGGCCTCCTACGCGGCCGCGCGGCGCGCGAGCAAGGAGCGCGACCAGTTCGGCAAGGGCTCCATCGAGGGGCTGGTGGCTGCAGAGACCGGCAACTCGGCGGTCATTCCCGGCGCCATGATCCCCACGCTCACCCTGGCGCTGCCAGGCTCGGCGGCGGCCGCGGTGTTGATTGCCGCGATGTTCATCCACGGCATCAGGCCCGGACCGCTGCTGATGACCGAGAATCCCGCTTTCCTTTATCAGATTGTCGGGATTCTGCTTCTGACGACGATCGCCATCACCGTCTTTGGCCTGTCGCTCACAAAGCTGCTCGTGCGCGTTCTGCTCGTCCCGCGCGAGAAGCTGATGCCGGTGGTCTATGTGCTGTGCGTCGTCGGCTCCTTCGCCATCACGCAGCGCATGTTCGACGTCTATGTGATGATCGCCTTCGGGCTGATCGGCTTCGTCTTGCGCGAGATGCGCTATCCTATGGCGCCGCTGGTGCTGGGCATCGTGCTAGGCGAGCTACTCGACGTCAATCTGCGCCGTGGCCTGCTCCTGTCGGACGGCGACGTCACACCCTTCTTCACCCGACCGATCAGCGCGGTGCTCTTCGCAATCATCGCGATGACGATCCTCATGAGCCTGCCGATGGTGAGCCGACGTGTCACGGACCTCTTCAAGCGCCTCGACTCGCAGCGCCCTGCCGGCTGAGGCGCAGGCCCCGCGCACCCGCGATCCCGTCCGCACACGGGCGGCGATCCTGGCGGCGGCGCGCGCGGAGTTTTCCGAGCGCGGGCTCGAGGGCGCGCGCATCGACGCCATCGCCGCGAGAGCGGCCACCAACAAGCGCATGCTCTACCATTATTTCGGCAACAAGGACGCCCTCTATTGCGCCGTTCTGGAGGAAGCCTATCGCGAGATCCGCGAGGGCGAGCGGGCGCTGCAGCTCGACCAGTACGAGCCGGTGGAGGCGGTCGAGCGGCTCGTGCGCTTCACTTTCCGCCACTTCCTTGAATGCCCGTGGTTCATCGCGCTTCTGACCAACGAGAACCTCATGAAGGCGCGCTATCTGCGCACCCTGCCGGAGATGCACGGCCTGCATTCGCCCCTGGTCGATCAGCTCAGGAAGCTTATCCACCGCGGCGGTGAAAGTGGCGCCTTCCGCGCCGACATCGACCCCGTGCAGCTCTACATCTCCATCGCCGCGCTCGGCTATTTCTACGTCTCCAACAACGCCACGCTTTCCGTGATCTTCGATACCGATCTGGCCAGCAGCGCCCATATCGCGTCGCGCGAGGCGCACGCGGTCGAGATGGTGCTCGACCATTTGCGGGTGAAGGCGTAGGGCCCCCGTCGCCGTCCGCCCGATCACTCTCGCTTCTACCGAAATCTCAGAGATTGGCTAGGAGATTCTCGTCAAAGTTGTGCTTGAATCAGCGCGACGCAGTCAGCGATGCTTCGTTTTGCGGTATCTACCTGCAAATGGTCACGGTCCCATGGTTGGTAGTCTCGCTCAAGCACAGCCTGCCAGTTCGGCAGTTTCAAGCCGGCGATGTCGGAAGCACGTGCTTCGATCCTGCGACGATGCTCCTCCTTGTCGGAGCAAACCGTCTCGACTTCCAGGACAGCTACGTTTGAGCGCAACCCTACGCCACGCCACGCATTTCGGGTGAGCATCCAAGGGTTCACAGAATCGGCAACCACCGACAAACCGAGGCTTAGATTGTCCTGCGCGACAGCGTAGGCTGCGCGGTACCCCGCGTCATTCAGCGAGCCGGAGACCACACCGGACTCACGAATCGCCTGTTCGATAGAATCGATTCGGAGCCAGACCGCTTTCAGTTCAGATGCAAGCTTCCGTGCGATTGACGATTTGCCGGTCCCAGGAAGCCCCGAAAAAACAATGAGCATGCTTATATCTCGCTAAACACGGTGCCATTGATAACGTTGACGCTGTAAGTGCGGAAAGGACTGCAATCCACGCTTTTGCGAGCCGATAAACATCCGGCCTATTCCGCCCTCACCGAAGCCAGCACCGTCTTCACCACATGCGCCTCCCACTCGGCAAGGCGGGCGGGGGCGGACAGGTCACGGTCGAAGATGGCCGAGAGCGTGTGGCGGTTGGAGAGATAGAAATAGCCGAGCGCGGCGATGGTGATGTAGACGTTGATGGGATCGATGCCGGGCCGGAAGATGCCGTCTTCGGCACCGCGCTTCAGGACGTCCGCCAGCTCGGTGACGAAGTGCGAGTGCATCTCCATCAGCTTGCGCGAGCCGCGCAGGTGCTCGGCCTTGTGGAGGTTCTCTGTGTTCAAAAGGCTGATAAATTCCGGGTGCTCCAGGAAATAACGCCATGTGAAGCGCGACAGCTCAGACAGCGCCTCCTCCGGCGCCTTATGGGCGAGGTCCAGCTCACGCTCGGCTGAGCGGATGGAGGCGTAGGCGGCTTCCAGAACGGCCACGTAGAGGCCGATCTTGTCGCCGAAATAGTGGTAGAGCATGCGCTTGTTGGTGCCGGCGCGCTCGGCGATCATGTCGACGCGCGCCCCGCCGATGCCCTTTTCGGCGAACTCCGCGGTCGCCGCATCGAGGATGGCGGCCTGCGTGCGCTCCGGGTCGCGGCTTGCTTTCTGCTGCCGGCCTCCCGCAGCCGGCTTCACCTTGATATCGCTCCCCAACTCCATCTCTCTCCTGTGCGTTTTCCCGTGTCGGGACAAAGGCCTTATAGCCGACCGCCGGCAAAAGCCTCAATCGCGGGACATTTTTATTCCGGCGCAGCGAACATTCCTGCGTTCTGTTGATTAGGAGTCAGGGAACCGGACAGCACACCGGTGCATTCGTCAGAAAGGACAGTTGGAAGGGCTGAACAATGACTGCTACAGGCCTCGAAGTTTTCGACAAAACCGTCCAGACCACGAATATCTGGCTCAACGAGATCATGGCCGAACATGGCGACGATCGCCAAGTTGCATGGCACATACTGGGTGCGGTGCTCAAGGCGCTGCGGGACAGACTTCCCGCCGATCTCTCGGCACATCTGGGCGCTGAACTGCCTATCCTGGTGCGCGGCCTTTACTACGATCAGTATCAGCCGTCGCAGCAGCCGAAGGTCACCCGCAACCTCGACGAGTTTCTGGAGCACGTCCAGGAAGGGCTGAAGGACATCAGGCCGGTCAACTCGGCCGATGCCACGCGCACGGTGTTCCGCGTCATCAACCATCACATCGATCTCGGACAGTCGGCCAAGGTGCGCGAAGCGCTGCCGAAGGAGATTCAGGCGCTGTGGCCGGAAACAGTCGGCGCCTGAGATAACGGAGACGACGTGGAATGGCCGATGCCTCGCTAACCGAGCGCAACAGAGCGCGCCATGCAGACGAGGCTGCGAGCTGGGTGCGCGACCGTTGCGAGCACCTTCCGCCGGTCGAAAAGGCGGAACTCTTCGGCACGGTCTTCGACCGCTTCGCCGATTCCCGTGTCGTGCTTCTTGGCGAGGCCACCCACGGGTCATCCGAATTCTACCGCGCCCGCGCGGCGATCACGCGGCGGCTGATCGAACATCACGGCTTCAACATCGTCGCCATAGAGGCAGACTGGCCGGATGCGGCACGAGTTGACCGCTATGTGCGCCACAAGCGGACAGGACGCTACGATGAGGAGACGTTCGCGCGTTTCCCCACCTGGATGTGGCGCAACCGGGAGTTTGCCGATTTCGTGGAGTGGCTGCGCCGTCACAATGAAGGGCTCGCCGAGGGCGATCGGGCCGAACTGCGCGGCCTCGACGTCTATTCGCTCAACGCCTCGATCGCCGCCGTCATCCACTATCTCGATCGCGTCGATCCGGAAGCGGCAGGTGAGGCACGCCGACGTTATGGATGCCTCACCCCCTGGCAGGCCGAGCCCGCCTTCTATGGCCGTGCCATGCTCAGGGGCGGCCGCGACACCTGCGAGGACGAGGTGGTCGCTCAGCTCCAGGAGCTGTTGGATAAGCGGCTGGAATACGCCGCCGCCGATGGTGAGGACTTCTTCGATGCCGCGCAGAACGCGCGCGTCGCGCGTGCGGCCGAGCACTACTACCGCATCATGTATCATGGCTCGACCGAATCCTGGAACCTGCGCGACCGGCACATGTTCGACACGCTGCAGCATCTTCTGGCGGCGCGCGGCGACAAGGCCAAGGCAGTGGTGTGGGCGCACAACTCGCACATCGGCAACGCGGCGGCCACGGCCATGGGCTGGCAGGGCGAGTTCAACATCGGCGAGCTTTGCCGCACGGCCTATGGCGAGGGTGCCGTTCTGATCGGCTTCGGCACGGACCGCGGAACGGTTGCCGCTGCCGACGACTGGGACGGCCCCATGCGCATCAAGAGGATCAATCCCTCGCGGCCGGATTCCTACGAGCGCGTGTTCCGCCAGTCGGGCGTCGCACATTCGCTCACCGATCTGCGCGCGCCTGGCAACCGTGAGCTGCGCGAGGTGCTGAGCACACCGCGGCTGGAGCGGGCCATCGGCGTGATCTATCGGGAACAGTCGGAGTTCCTCAGCCATTACTTCGAAGCCGTCCTGCCGGAGCAGTTCGACGCCTTCGTCTGGTTCGACGAGACCAATGCGGTGACACCGCTTCCAGCCGAGCGGCCGCACGGGGTCGCGGAGACCTATCCGTTTGGAGTTTAGAGGTGGCAACAGCAGCGAGCGATCTGCGGGAAGTGCGCGTCGAGCCGGAAGGTCTCAACGGCTTCGTCGGCGTGCCGCCGGGTGCACAGGGCATTGTCATCTTCGCGCACGGCAGCGGCAGCGGTCGGCTCAGCCCGCGCAACAACTACGTTGCCACGGAACTCAGGAAGGCGGGACTCGCAACCTTCCTGCTCGACCTCCTGACGCCTTCGGAGGACGCGGACCGGCGGAACGTCTTTGACATCCCGTTGCTTGCCTCGCGCCTCGAGCGGGCCACCCGGTGGACCGCCGACGCGGTTGATACGGCGCACCTCAAGCCCGGCTATTTCGGCGCCAGCACCGGTGCTGCCGCCGCACTGACGGCGGCGGCCGACGCTGGGTCGCGCGTCGCGGCGATCGTCTCACGCGGCGGCAGGCCGGATATGGCGCTGCCTGTCCTGTCCAGAGTACGGGCGCCGACGCTGCTTCTCGTCGGCAGCCTCGACGGACCGGTGATCGACATGAATAGACAGGCGCACGACGCGCTCCCCGGCGAAAAGAGCCTGATCATCGTCGAAGGGGCGGGCCACCTTTTTGAGGAACCGGGCAAGCTCGACGAGGTCGTCCGTCACGCGACGAACTGGTTCCTGACACATTTGACGGACAGCGTGGGGACATAAGGATGATTGATATGTTCGGCACGCAAACGGAATTCAACGACCGCTATGAGGCAGGGCAACGGCTGGCCGAGGTGCTTGAGCACCTGAAGGAAGAGCACCCTGTGGTGCTTGCGTTGCCGCGCGGCGGCGTGCCCGTCGCTTTCGAGGTGGCCAAGGCGCTCCAGGCGGAGATCGACCTCCTGATGGTGCGCAAGCTCGGCGCCCCCGGCCATCCTGAGTACGGCATCGGCGCTCTGGTTGATGGCGCCGACCCGCAGTTGGTGCTGAACGAGGAGGCCATGCAAGTGGTCAATCCGTCGCCCGACTATGTGGAGGCGGAAAAGAAGCGGCAGTTGGCGGAGATCGAAAGGCGGCGCGAGACTTATTTCGCCGGCCGTCAGCCGACGCCGCTCGTCGGCCGCACGGTAATTGTCGTCGACGACGGCATTGCCACCGGCGGCACGGTGCGCGTGGCGCTGAAGGCGCTGCGCCGCGCGAAGGTCAAGCGCACGGTGCTCGCGGTGCCTGTCGCGCCGCGCGATACGCTCGATTCGCTGAAGGCCGATGCCGACGAGGTTGTGTGCCTCGCCGCGCCGCTGAACTTTCGCGCCGTCGGGCTGCACTACCGAAATTTCGACCAGACGAGCGATGCGGAGGTGGTGCAGCTTTTGAATGCCGCGCGCGAATGGCTGCCCGATCCACAATAGCAAGAGAGGCGAGAAGAGGAGACGCGAAATGCCATTGAACCTCATCAGCCCCGCATTCGCCGACGGCGAGAGAATCCCGGAGAAATATACGCGAGACGGCGCAAATCTTTCGCCACCCCTGAAATGGAGCGGCGCCCCCGAAGGCACGAAGAGCTTCGTACTTGCGGTCGAGGATCCGGATGCGCCGAACGGGACCTTCTGTCACTGGGGCCTCTTCAACATCCCGGCCGACCAGGACCAACTGCCCGAAAGCGTGGAGACCGGACCCGAGAAGGCACGCCTGCGTATTGCCGGAAACGACTTCGGCAACACCCACTACGACGGCCCGGAGCCGCCCAAGGGGCACGGGACGCACCACTACCATTTCCGCCTCGCCGCGCTCGACGTGCCGGACATCAACCTGCCGTCCCAGGTCGGTGTCGCGGATCTATGGAAGGAGGCCAGCAAGCACAAGCTCGACGAGGCCGAGATTGTAGGCATCTACGAACGCTGACGGCGTCTCGTGGCCGCCCGTTCCATGTCAGGAACAGGAGAAGAGCATGACGGACGAACCCGATCCACGTCACCACACGCGGAAGATGAAGGCGCGGCTGGAAGAGACCATACGCCACCTGCGCGAGGACATCGACAAGGTGGAGGAGCCCCAGCTGAAGGCGATGTTCGAAACCTCTGCCGAAGTGCTCGGCGGGCTTACCAAAGCCTTCGACCATTACGAGCAAAAGAGCGAGAGCGCCTGGCGGAGCTAGCTGTGAGCGGATCGTTCCACGGCATCGGTGATCCGCCGGTCCTTTGCCGCAATCCCGGACTGGAAAAGGCCTCGGAGAGTCGGTGGTCTTCGCTGCGCCGACGGCCCGGAGCTTGCGTCACGCGCTTCAATTCTTTGTTACTTGACTAGAACCCTCAACTTGTACCGTCTGGCCCAAACGGAGGGAAAGGGCCGACATGAGCGATACCACCGACACCACTGACATCACCGAACGCCGCCTTCTCGTTCCCGCGTTCAAGGGTTTGTACGAGGCTGCGCATGAGAGTGCGGAAACGATCTTGCGGGTCGTGGCGGGCGTCGCGCTCGTGACGCACGGCTTCGGCAAGATTCAAAATCCGTTCGGCGCGGCGGGCATGGTGGAGGGCCTTGGCTTCTATCCCGGCGTCTTCTGGTCGCCCCTGCTCTCCTGCACCGAGTTCTTCGGCGGCATTCTGATCGCCATCGGCCTTCTGACGCGGCCAGCTTCGTTTGCGGCGATGATCGTTCTTCTCGTTACCGTGTGGGCCCACTGGGTCGCAATGGGGCAGGGCTATTCCGGTGCGGAGAAATCGATTCTTTGGGCGGCGATCTTCTTCTTTTTCGTTATCCGCGGCGGCAACCGGCACTCGGTCGATGCGCGCATCGGCCGCGAGTTCTGAATTCCTCCGCGCATCATTGCGCGGAAGATTTCACTTCGTATTCCTCGATCGATTCCGGCCTCATCTGGATCGAGAAGCCGGGCGCCCGAGGCGGCATGTAGGCTGCGTTTTGGATGACGCAGGCTTCAAGGAAGTGCTCGTGCAGGTGGTCGACATATTCGATCACCCGGCCTTCCTTGGTGCCGGAGACGACGACGTAGTCGATCATGGAAAGGTGCTGCACGTATTCGCACAGGCCGATCCCGCCGGCATGCGGCCAGACGGGCAGATCATACTTGGCGGCCATGAGCAGAACGGCCAGCACCTCGTTGAGCCCGCCCATGCGGCAGGCGTCGATCTGCACCACATCGATGGCGCCGCCGGCGATCATCTGCTTGAAGACGATGCGGTTCTGGCACATCTCGCCGGTGGCAACCTTCACCGGTGCCACCGCCTTGCGGATCTTACGATGGCCGGCAATGTCGTCGGGGCTCGTCGGCTCCTCGATGAAATAGGGCTTTGCAAAGGAAAGGCGCTTCACCCAGTCGATGGCCTGGTCGACCTCCCACACCTGGTTGGCGTCAATCATGAGATAGCGGTCGGGACCAAGCACTTCACGGGCGATCTTTAGCCGCCTGATGTCGTCTTCCAGGTCGCGGCCCACCTTTAGCTTCACGTGATTGAAGCCGGCGTCCACCGCCTCCTGGCAGAGCCGGCGCAGCTTATCGTCGGGATAGCCGAGCCAGCCGGCCGAGGTGGTGTAGCATGCATAGCCCTCGCGCTTGAGCGTGGCGATGCGCTCTGCCTTGCCCGCCTCAGTGCGTTTCAGGATAGCCAATGCCTCCTCCGGCGTCAGTGCGTCGGTCAGATAGCGGAAGTCGACGATGCCGACGACCTCCTCCGGGCTCATCTCCGCCACCAGCTGCCAGACAGGCTTCTCCTCGACCTTCGCCCACAGGTCCCAGACGGCGTTAACGACGGCGCCCGTCGCCAGATGCATGACGCCCTTATCCGGCCCGACCCAGCGCAGCTGGCTGTCGCCGGTGACATGGCGCCAGAAGCGTGAGGGGCTTTCCCTCATCCAGTCGAGATCCAGCCCCACCACCAAATGCCGCATAGCCTCAATGGCCCGGCAGCAGATGTCGTTGCCGCGGCCGATAGTGAAGGTGAGGCCATGGCCCTCGAGGCCCGGCGTGTCCGTCTTAAGCACCACATAGGCGGCGGAATAGTCCGGATCCGGGTTCATGGCGTCAGAGCCGTCGAGCGACTGCGAAGTAGGGAAGCGCAGATCGTGGGTGCTGAGGTCGGTGATGCGGGTCAATGGGGCCTCGTGAGATAGAGCTCTAGATCGTCCAGCCGCCGTCGATGGCATAAGCCTGGCCGGAGGTGTAGGTGGCGGCGGCGAGATGGACGGCCAGATCGGCGATCTCCTCCGGCGTGCCGAGGCGGCCCATGGGCTGACGGGCGATGAAGGTCTCGCGCGCGGCCTCGTAATCTCCGGTTGCCTTCAGGCGCTCCTGCAGCGACGGGCTTTCCACCGTTCCGGGGCAGATCGCATTGCAGCGGATGCCTTGGGCCACATAGTCGGCGGCCACCGCCTTGGTCAGCCCGATGACGGCGGCCTTGGTGGTGCCGTAGGCGAAGCGGTTGGGGACGCCCTTCACGCTGGAAGCGACGGACGACATGTTGACGATCGCTCCGCCGCCGCGCTCGATCATGCCGGGAATGACGGCGCGGATGGTGCGCACCATGGCCTTGACGTTAAGGTCGAAGGCGAAGTCGAGATCCTCGTCCTTCATCTCCAGCACCGAACCGGAATGCACCACGCCGGCGCAGTTGAAGAGAACATCGACGGCGCCGATCTCGGCCACAAGTGCCTTGACTGCGGCATCGTCGAGCACGTCGAGCTTGCGCGTGACGATGCCGTCTTCACCCTCCAACTCGGCCAGCAGCTTTTCGTTGATGTCGGTGGCGTAGACCTTCGCCCCAGCGCGAGCGAAAGCGAGCGCGCTGGCGCGGCCGATGCCTTGCGCGGCGGCGGTGATGAGGGCGGTCTTGTTCTGCAGGTTGGCTGCCATTGGTTTCTCCCGGGCGAATGTGAGTAGCGAATAGTGAGTAGTGAATGGATGCCAGCGGCGGAAGGGATGCGCATCCGTCACGGACGGCTTCCCTACTCTCTATTCACTACTCACTATTCCCTTCTCTTTCCTCTCCACCACATAAATATGATCCGCCGCCAGCACGACCTCGTCACACTGGTTCAAAACTTCACAGCGCTCGATCACCCGGCCGGCATCGGGACGTTTCGGGTCGTCCAGCTTTTCGACGATGGTGGTCCTCGTGCGGATCGTGTCGCCGATGAAGACCGGCCTCACGAAGCGTAAGCGGTCATAGCCGTAGGAGAAGGCAACAGGGTTGATTACACTGGCCGTCAGTCCGACACCGATGGAAAAAACCAGCGTGCCGTGTGCGATGCGCTGGCCGAAGGGGGTATTCTTCATGAACTCCGCATCCATGTGGTGCGGGAAGAAATCGCCAGTATGGCCGGCGTGCACCACGAAATCGGTCTCGGTGATGGTGCGTCCCGTCGTGGTGCGCGTCGAGCCGATCTCGTAGTCCTCGAAATAGGTGGTCTGTTCCATGGCTTATGGTCTCTTTGCAAGTGGCGTGGCCGGGGCGGCGCTCGACTGGTAGGCCGCTTCCACCAGCGCCATGGTGTTCCAGGCGTCTTCCACGGAGGAGACGAGCTCGGCATCCTCGCCGGAGACGAAGCGCTGCAAATTGGCCATGCGCCCGGCGAAGGCGTCGGGGAACCAGGCGCCCTGGAGCGGCACGTTCATCCAGCCCTCGCCGCCTTCGGGATGGATCTCCAGGATATCCGGTTCACCACGCGGATAGTCGAGATTGACACCGAGCTTCAGATAGGCCGCGCCTTTCGTGCCGCAGATGCGGAATTCGCAGGCCTGGTATTTGCGGCCGAAGTCGTGGTCGTGGTTGATCGACAGGGCGCAGCGCACGCGGTCGCCATAGTCGAGGATGGCGCTGGTGCGCGTCTGCGCGACGTCGTGGTTCGGGTGGCCAAGGGTCTTGGCGTGGACGCCGTCGGGATCGCCTAGAAGCTGACGGATCAGATCGAGATAGTGGATCGAATGCATGGCGATTTCGATGCGCGGCAGGCCCTTGAGGAAGGGCCAGAGCTGCCACGGCGTGGCGAGCGCCAGCCAGGCGTCGAAATCCACCACTTCGCCGAGATGGCCCTGCTGAATGGCATCCTTCAGCGCCAGCATCATGGGCGCGAAGCGGAGCTGAAAGTTGACGGCGGCTTTGAGGTTCTTTTGCCGGCAAAGGGCGAGGATTTCCGTAGCGCCGTCGAGATCGCCTCCCATCGGCTTCTGGATCAGCGCAGCCGCGCCGTCGGGTAGCGCCCGTAGCACATCAGTGTGGGCCTTGGGCGGGGTGGCGAGGTCGAAGATCGCGCCTTCCACCGAAGCCGCCTCCTCCACGGAGCCGAAGGCCTTCACACCCCATTCGGCGGCGAGCTTCTCGACCTTGGCGCGGTCGGGGTCATAGAGGCCGGCCACAGGGAAGCCAGCCTTGCGGTACGCCGGGAAATGCGCATCACCGACGATGGAGCCGGCACCGAAGGTGACGATGGGCCGAGGGTCGGCAGGCTTCGGCCAGGACTGGGCGAGGGTGGTGGGATTAAAACTACTCATGATGGAACACCTCCTCCATCATCGCCCACCACTCGCCTTCCTTGCGCGTTTCCAGCGGCTCCTGGCAGGGCATGCAGACGGACCACCATTCCTGCGTTTTCGGGTCGGCGGCCATCCTGGCGGCGTCGGCTTCGAAGTCCTCGCCGTGATACTCCCAATAGCCGAACAGGAGGTTCTCCGGCTCCTTCAGGAAGATCGTGTAGTTCTTGATGTTGCAGGCGGAGATCATCGAAAGCACCTCGGGCCAGACGGCGGCGTGCAGGCGCTTGTATTCGGCGACCTTCTCCGGCTTCAGGCCGATGACCATTCCCATGCGTTGCATGTCATCCTCCCCGTGCGGTGATCTCGGTGGTGAATTCGGTGAGGTCCTTCCCCTTCACCGCCTCCCAGTCCCAGTCGATGCCGATGCCCGGCGCGTCGGGCGCGAGAGCCTCTCCGTTCTCCACCTTCATGCGGCTTTGCGTCAGGTCGTCGAGCTGCGGGATGTATTCGACGTATTTCCCGTTCTGCACGGCGCACACCAGGCTCACGTGCAGCTCCATCAGGAAGTGCGGACAGACGGGGATGTCGAAGGTCTCCGCCGCATGCGCCACCTTCAGCCACGGCGTGATGCCGCCGATGCGGCCGACATCCACCTGAACGACCGAGCAGGCACCTTTCTGCATATATTCGCGGAAATGGCGGATCGAATAAAGGGATTCGCCGACGGCCACCGGGATCGGCGTCGACCGCGAGAGCCGTACGTGGCCGTCGATGTCGTCTGCTGGCAGCGGTTCCTCGAGCCAGGCGAGGTCGAGCGGCTTCAGGCGCTCTGCCCTGCGGACCGCTTCGTCGACGGTAAAACCCTGGTTGCAGTCGGCCATGATCTCGTAATCGTCGCCGACGGCTTCGCGCACGGCCTTCAGCCGGCGGAAGTCCTCCGCGCCCGTAGGTCTGCCGATCTTGATCTTTGAGCCGCGGAAGCCCTGCGCCTTTGCGGCAAGCGCATCCTCCACCAACGCTGCGGTCTCGATATGCAGCCATCCGCCCTCGGTGGTATAGAGCGGGCAGCGGTCCTTCGCGCCTCCGGCGAGTTTCCACAAGGGCAGGCCGAGCTTCTTCGCCCGCAAGTCCCACAGCGCAGTGTCGACCGCGGCAAGCGCGATCGCCGTTATGGCGCCGATGGTGGTGGCGTGGGTGGCAAACTCCAATTCGTGCCAGATGGCCTCGACCATGTCGGCGTCGCGGCCGATCAGGCGCGGGGCCAGATGGTCGGCCAGAAGCCGAATGACGGAAGAGCCGCCGGTGCCGATGGTATAGCTGTAGCCGGTGCCCGATGCGCCGTCCGAATCCGTGATCGTGACGATGGGCGTTTCCTGGCGGACAAAACTCTGGATGGCGTCGGTGCGCTTGACCTTGGGCTCAAGGTTCACCATGCGCAGTTCGACTTTTTCGATGCTTGCCATGTCAGGCCCTCAGCGACATGCCCGTCCCGGCGTCGAAGAGATGCGCCTGCGACAGGTCGAAGGAAAGCTTCACCTTCTCGCCAGGCTTCAGGAGCTTCGGATTGAGCATGCGCGAGATCCATTCGTGACCGGCGAACTCGGTAAAGACGAGTGTCTCGTTGCCGAGCGGCTCCGTCAACGTGACCGCCTTTTCCACCTCGTGCACCTCAGCTTGTTCGCCGGAATGGATGCCGTGGCCTGTGGGATAGAGATCGTCCGGCCTAAGCCCGAAGACGACCTTTCTGCCCGCCTCCACCTTATCGTGGAACTGGCGGGGCAGGGGAAGTGTCGCGCCGCCGGCAAAGACCAGCTTCCCGTCCTCCACCGTCGCCTCCTGCAGGTTCATCGGCGGCGAGCCGATGAAGCCGGCGACGAAGCGGGTGGCGGGACGCCGGAACACGTCTTCCGGCGTGCCCACCTGCTCGATGTGCCCGTCGCGCATGATGACGATGCGGTCGGCGAGTGTCATCGCCTCCACCTGATCGTGGGTGACGTAGATGACGGTGGAGTTGACCTTGGCGTGCAGCTTCTTGATCTCGATGCGCATCTGGGTTCTCAGCTTGGCGTCGAGGTTCGACAAGGGCTCGTCGAAGAGGAAGACCTCCGGGTTGCGCACGATGGCGCGGCCCATGGCGACGCGCTGGCGCTGGCCGCCGGAAAGCTGCGACGGGCGGCGGTGGAGCAGCGCTTCCAGATCCAGCGTCTTCGCGGCTTCGGCTACCCGCGCCGCGATCTCAGTCTGAGGCTTGCCGGCGATCTTCAGCGAGAAACCCATGTTCTCGGCCACCGTCATGTGCGGGTAGAGGGCGTAGGACTGGAAGACCATGGAGATGTTGCGCGAGCGCGGCGGCAGGTCGTTGACCAGATTGCCGCCGATACGGATCTCGCCGCCGGAGATGTCCTCAAGCCCGGCGATCATTCTGAGCGTCGTCGACTTGCCGCAGCCCGACGGGCCGACAAGGGCGATGAACTCGCGGTCGGCGACTTCCAGATCGATGCCGTGTACGACCGGTATGTTGCCGTAGCGTTTGACGAGCGAGTGAAGCGAGACTGTGGCCATGGCCTATCCTTTCACCGCGCCGGAGGTGAGACCGGAGACGAGGTGTTTCTGGACGATGAAGGTGAGGGTGAGCGCCGGGATGATCATGACGACGGCGAGCGCGCACATGCCGCGCCAGTCGATGGTGAACTCGGCGGTGTAGTCGAGAAGGCCGACGGGCAGCGTCTTGGAGCTGGTCGAGCGGGTGAGCTGCGAGGCCAGCGCGAACTCGTTCCAGGAAATCAGGAAGGCGAAGATGCCGGCCGATGCGATGCCGGGACGGGCGAGCGGGAACTCCACCTGCCAGAAGGCCTGCCAGCGCGTGCAACCGTCGATCTGCGCTGCTTCCGCGAGATCCTTCGGCACCTGGCGGAAGAAACCGTCGATGAGCCAGATCGTGAAGGGCACGTTGAGCGCCACATAGGCGAGGATCAACCCGAAATGGGTATCGATGATGCCGAGCTTTGCATAGACGAAAAAGAGCGGCAGGGAGAGCGCGATGCCGGGCACGGTGCGCGTCAGCATGAAGCCGAGGAAGATCGACGACTTGAAGCGGAAGCGGTGGCGCGCGAAGGCATAGCCGCCCGCCATACCGACGGCCAGCGCGATGACCGTCGAGGTGACGGAGATGATGAGCGAATTGCGGAAATATTCGATCACTGGAATGCCGCCCTGGCCAACGCCGGAGAACATGGCGATGTAGGCGTCGAAGGAGATCTCGCGGGGGATCCATACTGGCGGCTTCGCCATGATCTCCACCGTTGGCCGGAGCGAGGAGAGCACGATCCATAAGCCCGGCAGGCAGATGATGGCCATGGCGAGGAATAGAAGGGTGAGATGCGTGGCCTTGAAGAGGCCGCGTTTCACCCGGTGGGCGGCGTTCCGGTCCATCCTCACCACTCCGCCGCGACTTGAGCCCGCGCCTTGGCGAGCTGCCGGAAGAACAGGGCGGTAAAGACGATGGACAGGAGAATGGCGACATAGGCCATGGCGTTGGCGAGCCCCATCCGCGCGTCGGAATAGCCGGTGCGGGCGATCAGCGTCCACAGGATCTCGGTGCGCTTGGCGGGGCCCCCGTCGGTCATGATCTTCACGATGTCATAGGCGCGCGCGATGTCGAGCGAGCGGATGGTCATGGCGATGAAGGCGAACGGCATGAGATAGGGCCAGGTGACGTAGCGGAAGGTCTGCCAGGGCGTGCAGCCGTCGACGCGCGCCGCCTCGACTGGCTCCCGGGGCATCGCCATGAGGCCTGCCAGGATGAAGATCGCGAAGACGGCGGTGGACGACCAGACCTCTGCGGTGAGAATCGCGATGAAGGCGAGCGTGCCGTCGATCAGCCAGGGGATCGCCCGGTCGGTCAGCCCCAGCGCCTGCAGCGCATTGTTGATGAGGCCGACATTGTCGTTGAACATGAACTTGAACTGGAAGCCGACGAGCACCGGCGAGAACATCATGGGAAACATCATGATGGTGCGGAGAATCCGCTGGCCGCGCGTCGCTTTCTCGACGAGGAGGGCGAGGCCGAGCCCCAGCACCATCTCCAGATTGAGCGCGACGGTGAGCAGAAGCACCGTGCGCCCGAAGGCGACCCAGAACTCCCAGTCGGTGAAGAGGCGCTCGTAATTGCGGAAGCCGATGAAGGTCCAGATGGAATCTGGCCGCGTGAGGCGGAAGGGCGTGAAGCTGGAATAGAGCGAGAGCAGGAGCGGCACAACCACGACCGCCGCCAGCACGACGAAGGCCGGTAGAAGCAGGAGAACGGGTGCAGGCAACCTCCAGGCCTTGAGGGTGCCCGTCGAGGCGTTACCGCCCCGCGTTTCAGCTGTTTCGACGACCGTGCCGGCCTCGTTCATCGCGCTTGTTGCCCCATGCAGAAAGAAAAAGGGTGCGAGGCATGATGCCTCGCACCCTCGGGAGAGTGATCAGAGCTCGCCGGCGTCCTCGAGGATGGCGGTCGCCTTGTCGGCGGCATCATCGAGCGCCTGCTGGGAAGTCTTGTCACCCAGAATGGCGGCCTGCAGCTCCGGATAGACTGCGTTGGAGATCTCGATCCAGGAGGCCGTCTGCGGCACGGGGAAGGCATGCTCTGCCGCCTGCTGGAAGGCCGTCAGCACCTCCTGGCGGTAGGCATCACCTTCGGCTTCGGCGACAACCCAGTCCCAGACGGCCGTTCTTGTCGGCAGCGGGCCGGCTGAGGCCTCAAGCTTCTGGCTGTCCTCATTGGTGAGGAACCAGACCAGCGAGGCGGCGGCCTCCTTGTCGGCGCAGCTTTCTGTCACCGAAAAGCCGTGATGGCCGGACCAGCCCGTGCGCTTGCCCGAGGAGCCCTTGGGCTGCACCTTCACGCCGACATTGCCGGCGACCTTGGAGGATTCCGGGTCATTGAAGAAACCCGCCCAGCCCGGCCAGTCGAGATTGATGGCGATGGTGCCGGAGGCGAAGCCCTGGCCGAGGTCGTCCCACAAATAGTTGGTGGTGCCGGCCGGCACGGCCTTCGCCTGATAAAGATCCACGAACCAGTCGAGCGCCCGCACGCCGGCCTCGGAGTTGAAGGCGGGGCGGCCCTCGGCATCCAGATACTCGCCGCCCTCGGCCACCAGCATCTCGTAGAAACGGCCGTTGATGGCCTCTTCCTTGCCCGCATACTGCGTGCCGTAGAAGTCCGGTGGATTGGCAAAGAACCTGGCCTGGTCGGCGACCTCCTGCCAGGTATCCGGCGGGGTCAGCTCGTAGCCGTACTCATCCTTGAACTTCGCCTTGTTCTCCTCATCCTCGTAGAGGCTCTTCAGGTAATAGAGCGCGGAGACGTCGAACTGGGCGCGCGGCAGCATGACCAGCCTGCCGTCGAGCGTGGAGGCCTTGATGTTGGCCGGCACGAAGGCCTCGATCTCCTCCTGCGGCAGGAGAGCCGCGAGGTCGGTGTAGATGCCGGGATATTGCGGGGCGAAGGAGGAGTGGTTGGAGCCGACGCACCAGCTGATCGAGCCGGTGGCGATGTCAGACTTGATCTCCTTGTCGAGCTCAAAGTGGTTCTTCTTCGAGATGACGTTGACCTTGGCGCCGGTCGCCTCTTCCCACTCGGCAATCCGCGCGTAAAGCGCCTCGTACTGCTGGCCGCCGATAAGCTTGGCGTCGATCGTTACGCCCTCGAAACTGCCAGGCAGTTCCTGCGCCAGGGCGGGGGCGGCGCCGAGCGCCATGGCGAGCACGCCGGCGGAAGCACCGAAAAGCAGTCTGTTCATGAGTATCCTCCCCAGAAAGCAGTTCGCCCTCGGCGCCTGCCGGGGCGGGATCATGCGTCACTCTCATCAGTGAGAGCTTAATTCATATACAAACACCTGCTATGGTCGCCGTCAAGCGTGAACTGCGTTGCGCAGCCCGGCAGGTTGCGTATATGAAAAGCGGGTTTCACCGGAGAGGGCCGTGAAGGACGAGGACAACGAACGCTACCGCGCGCCGGCCTTGGACAAGGGCCTCGATATCCTGGAGCTGCTCGCCGGCGTCGACGGAGGGCTGACCCAGGCCGAGATCGCCAAGCGTCTCGACCGCAGCCCCAACGAATTCTACCGCATGCTCGACCGGCTGGTGCGGCGCGGCTATGTCACCCGCATCGACGGCGACCGCTTCGCGCTGACCTTGAAGCTGTTCGGCCTGGCGCAGCTTCACGCACCGGTGCGCCGGCTCGTCTCCTACGCTACGCCGCTGATGCGCGAGCTTGCTGAAAGCTCGCGCCAAGCCAACCAGCTCGTCGTCTTCGACCGCGGCGCGGCCGTCGTCATCGCCCAGCAGGAGGCGCCCGGCTACTGGGGTATCTCGATCCGCGTCGGCTCGCATATCGGCCTGTTCGACACCGGCTCCGGCCACATCCTGCTCGCCTTCCGCAGCGAAGAGGAGCGGCAGATGATGATTGCCGAGAACCTGAAGAGCAACGAGAAGCCGGAACTGGCGCCGGAGTTCTTCGAGCGGCTCGACCAGATCCGCGACCGCGGCTACGAGATGATGCCGAGCGCCCAGACCGCCGGCGTCTTCAACCTCTCGGCACCCGTGCTTGGCCCCGATGGGCAGGCCATCGCCGCGCTGACTGTGCCCTATATCGCGCTGGTCAACACCAGGGATGCGCCGGACATCACGGGCACGATGCAGCTCGTTCTGAAGACGACGGAAAAGCTCTCGCGGCTGGCCGGCGCGGATATGGCGCCGGCGGCATGATGTTTCTGTTGGGATAGGCGATTTCCATCGCCTGAAGGAGGAGGAGGCTACGCATGATCGTCGACACTCATCTGCACGTCATCGACCAGACCGCACTCGGCTACCCATGGCTCGACGGCGTGCCGCCGCTCAACCGGAATTTCTCCTACGACGACTACGCACGCGAGGCGCGCCGTGTCGGCATCGAGGCGACGCTGCATATGGAGGTCGACGTCGCGGAGGACCAGATCGAGGCGGAGACCGCTCATGTCGGCGACCTTGCCGAACAGCCGGACAGTCTCATCATCGGTGCCATCGCCGCCTGCCGGCCGGAGTCGGAAGGCTTTGCCGCCTATCTGGAGCGCCAGCAGGCCAACCCGCTGGTCAAGGGCTTCCGCCGCGTCCTGCATGTCATGCCCGACGAATTGTCGGAGAGCGAGCTCTTCCGCGGGAACATCGCCCGGCTCTCCGGCACGCGCTTCACCTTCGACCTCTGCGTATTGCCTCGGCAATTGCCGAAGGCCATGGCGTTGACCGATCTGGCGCCGGACGTGCAGTTCATCCTCGACCATTGCGGCGTGCCGGACATCAAGGGGGACGCCACCGAGCCCTGGCGCACCCATATGGCCGAGATCGCCAAGCGGCCGAACGTTGCGGCGAAGATCTCCGGCGTTGTCGCATATGCCGACCCTGAAAGCTGGACCGTCGAGACGCTGCGTCCGTGGGTCGAGCACACGGTGAACTGCTTCGGCTGGGACCGTGTGGTCTGGGGCAGCGACTGGCCGGTCTGCACGCTGGGCGGCGGGCTTTCCACTTGGGTGGGGGCCACGCAGGTGCTGTTTGCTGGGGCGAGCGAAACGGAGCGGGCGAAGCTGTACTCCGGGAATGCGCGGCGGATTTGGGGGTTGGGTCGGTAACAATCCCCGCGGCCTACCGGTAGTATTGGTGGCTTCGTTCCTCACGAGCGATTTTTTGTTCCCTCCGCAAACATCCGGTTCAGATCGGCAACGACCGCCGCACCATCCTCGCGCCGCACAAGCCCTTCGTTGAGCCGCGCGGATGCCTTTTCCTGGAAGGCCATGTAGCCGTCGTGGCGTGGGCGGAGCCAGGCGCCTTCCAAGGTCGCTCGCGTGGCGCGGTAGAAGTTGGCGGTGGCGGCATTGACGGTCTCGTCCTCCCAGGCGGCAGCGTGGCCGGGCTGGCCGCCTGCCGCCGCGTAGGGGCCGCGCTGGGTCTCGCCGCCGGCGATCAAGTAGGCGAAGTCGATGGCTGCTTCCTTCGCGCTTGAGAAGGCGGAGACGGCGATGCCCGTGCCGCCGAGGGCGGAGCCCCTGGGGCCGTCGGTGCCGAGTGCCGGGATGTCGGCGAAGGCAAGGCGAAAAGGGCGGAAGCCTTCCATCGCGTAGTTCACGTAGCCGTAGATCAGCGGTGCGCAGGCGATCCGCGAGCCCTCGGCGGCCATGGCTTCGGAGACCGCAATCGGGTCCATGCCGAGGGCATCGCCGCCGGCCGCATCGGCGATCTCGCGGAGAACGGCGAATACGATCTCTCCCGCCTCCGGCGCGATGAGGGCTTCGGCCCTTTCGCTGGCGCAGGGTGTACCGAGATTGGCGGCGAGGGTGAAGAAGCACATGAGCGAATGCGGCGGCCGCAGGGGGACGAGCACGCGGCCTTCCCGCGCCAGCTCGAGCACCTCCGTCCAGGCTGTCGGCGCGCGATCCAGAAGGTCGGGCCGGATGGCCTGCACTTGTGCGGCGGCGTCGATGGGGAAGGCCCATTGCCGGCCCTGCCATTGGTAGCTCGGGTAGGAGAGGCCGACACTGCCCCCGGAAAGTGCGGCGCGCTCGGCCTCGCGGCCTGGCACATCGAGCGGGGCGAGGCAGCCTTCGGCGGTGATCTGGCCGACATGTGGATGGTCGATGACGATCAGGTCATAGCGGCGGGCGAGTTCCTCGACGGGATAGGATTCGAAGTCCTGTAGCGAGCGCTTGTCCCAGGTGACTTCCACGCCGGTCTTCTCCTGCCACAGGCGGGAGCAGGCGACCATGGGGTCGTAGCCGCGCGGATGGCTCCACGTCATGCCTTTGAGCCTTGTCGTGCTCATAGGCCGAACTCCCGGCGGATCGTCTCGCTGTGCTCGCCGACGCGCGGGGCGGCGCGCGCCACTTTCGGCCTCTGGCCGTCGACGCGGATGGGCGAGCGGGTCGTCAGGATGGACACGTCATCCTCGCGGGTGACGGTCTGCAGCATGTCGAGGTGCTTGAAGCCGTCGTGGTCGAGGAGGTCGTTCCAGTCGAGCACCTTGGCGCACCAGATGTCGGCCGGCTCGAGGATCGCCAGCCATTCTTCGACCGTCTTTTCGGCCGTCCGCTCGGCGATGATGGCCTTGATGGCGTCGCGCTCGGAAAACCAGCTTTCCGGCTTGTCGCGATAGGGCGCAAGTGCCGAGATCTCCATCAGGTCGGCGAGCTTGGGGATGGGTGTCATGGCGATGGTGAGGAAACCGTTGCTCGCCGGGTAGACGCCATAGGGCGCGGCGAGATAGGCGTGGGCGCTGCGCACGGCGGAGCGTTTGGGCATCCGCCGCCCGTCGTTCAGGAAGGTGGTCAGCACCTCGAACTGGAAGTCGACCAGCGCCTCGAGCAGGCTCGTCTGCACGTGCCCGCCCTTGCCGCTGACGCCGCGGCGTACCAGGAAGGCGAGGATGCCCTGCGCGGCGGCCGCACCCGCAAGCATATCGGCGACCGCCAGGCCAAAGGGCACCGGCCCCTGGCCGTCGTCGCCGCTCAGCCACATGGCGCCCGAGCGCGACTGTGCAAGCAAGTCCTGGCCGGGCCTGTCGACCCACGGGCCTTCCTCGCCATAGCCGCTGATGGAGGCGTAGACGATGCGCGGGTTGAGCGCGCTCACCGAGGCATAGTCGAGGCCGAGCCGCTCGATCACGCCGGGGCGGAAGTTCTGGATCATGACGTCAGCCGTGGCGAGGAGCTTGCGCAGGGCGGCCACGTCCTCCGGCTTCTTCAGATCGACGGCAAAGCTCTCTTTGCCACGGTTGATAGCGTGGAAGATGGTGGAATCGCCGCCAATCTCAGTGTCGCTCAGGTAGAGCCGGCGCGACAGGTCGCCGCCGTCCGGCCGCTCGATCTTGATGACGCGGGCGCCGAGATCCATCAGGCGCAGCGAGCAGTAGGGGCCGGAAAGGAACTGGCTCATGTCGACGACGACGAGCCCCTCCAGCGGCAGTGCGGCTTCGCTCATCGGGTAAGCTCCCCGGCCAAGGCACCGTTCTCCGGCGCGCCTGTCTTTGTCTTCGGCATGTCTCCTCCACGAGGGTTGTTTTCTCTTGTGAAGAAAGTATTCAGATATGAGATCAGTTGCAAGGCCCTCCTCTTCGACAGGGACGCGCGTCCTCGTCGCCACGCCCGGTTTTCACCGTCTGGCCGTTGACCCTCCGACCCCACGACAAGCTTGGGGCTCAGGGTGGGAAGCGGGGCGCGTTGTCCGAGCCACTCTATTTATTTTTAAGGCGCGTCCAACGCGCCCCGCCGGAGTCTGTCCCGACGGTCGGCCGGTCACCCGGCCCCCCGCCCTTCCCGGCTGCACCCGATTGGGGCCGTTAC
>NZ_JAOCZP010000005.1 GCF_025336525.1 Chelativorans salis | reverse complement strand
TGTACCCTGGCTCCTGTCGACACCCTCGATATACCGCTTCATGACACCCCCTCGACCATGTCGAAAGGGTATCATGTTCGGCGTTTTTACACAGCCTGGGTCGTCTGCGGAACGGCAGCTTCTGCAAAATCCCACCCGATAGCCGACCGTCGGCAGAAGGCCCCGAACACGTCATTCGGCGCTTGGCTCAGAGACGACTGCTCCTGGCGCGGAGTTGCAGACCTGATATCGGGTGAAAGTGGCACAAGATCGCAGTGTGGAACTCGTCGGCGGTCGTCATCGTACTGCCCCATCAATTGCTGCCTACCCGAATGTGAAATCGCGACCCCTTGCAGAGATTCGTTCAACCCTGCCGAATTCACGCCCATGACCCGTTTCGGAAGTCCAGAGGGGGCCGCGCCAAGAGCAGACATACCGGTCAAAAGAAGGCGATGGCGGTGCCTCGGCCAAAGCTCGTGGAAGGGAATGGTGGTTCGATCGACCGTGGCTTGATGGTGGCTAAGGCTAGCTTGAGGCAGCAGATCGCTATTCCCGGTTGATCCCCACCTGGGGGATAGCAGTTCTGTCATGATCGACCACCGCCACGCTTCCCATCCCGAGATCGTCAAGCGCCTGAAGCGCGCTGAGGGTCACCTGCGCAGCGTCGTCGCTATGATAGAAAGTGGGAAACCCTGCCTCGATATCGCCCAGGGGGTTTCTTCGCCGATGAGGCGCAAGGCACATTGCTTCCGGATGCGGAATTGCGCGCGCAGTTCGACCTGCTGACGCGCGAGCAACAGGTGATGCTCTTAGAAGAGTGCCAGAGCATCGTGGTGGAAGGAAATGTTACGGGTGCCTGGCTCGATTTGTGCCAGCAGGTCCGCCCGTTGTGAACGCAGCCCGCTCGCGGGCGCAGCAAGAAAAGCGGCCGGTGCTTTCGAGCCGGCCGCAGGAAATTGGACTATCTGTCAGGAATCCGCCCGGTTGTCCGGTCCATATCCATCTTTGAACGCCTCCAGGAGCATGGCAAGCGGCCGACATTCAGTATTGGGAGTGCTGATCAGAATCGGGTTTACGATCCGTCCGACGCGTCCGGCACGAGTTCGCCGGCCTCGAGCAGGCGCACGTATTCCTCGGCCGCATGCTCACCAAGGCCATCGAGAGGAAACCCGCACATGATGACCGTGCGGCCGGTTTTCATGTCATAGACCTCCCATAGGTCTTCGTCTTCCAGCCGCTTATTGTATCGTTTATTCATGGCCTGGAGCATCTTCGATGCGTTGCCGACCCGCTCGGCATTCTGCTTCGGGAGCGGCGATCTCCGAGCGAACGGATGATATGATTGGTCCGGTTGGCAAGATCGCTCCACAAAGCCTCGAACCGCTCCTCGACCGCAAGCATCGCCTTACCAGCGCGCTCAACACGCGTTTCTATCGTAAGTCGGACCTGATGATGGTCTTCGGCGGCGACCGCGATCCGCTCAGCTTGCGCTCCCGGTGCGACAGTCACCGCGAAAGCATTCTGTAGATGACGTCATATCCGGGCGGTTCGACGCAGCAAGTCAGATCGGCTCCAAACATATCGGTCAGGAGTCGATCGCTTCGGGCGAACCCGACAGGGACCGCATGAAGCGTCCGTGAGAGCAACACCGCGAAAGCGTCAATTACGGGCGTGATTGGAAGCGGGCTGCCCAGAACGGGCAACCCGCAAAGGCATGAGCCAGGATCAGTTGGCGGTAACCACGGCAGACAATTCCGCCTCGCTGAGGCCGCCGCTCGCATCGGCATCTGCGGTTGCGAACTGCTCTTCCGTGATCGTCACCCCGGCCGCAGACACCTCTTCCATTGAGACTTCACCGCTTGCATCGGCATCGACGGTCGCAAAATCGGGCGCCTGAGCATGGGCCAACGAGGTCAACGCCAGAGCGGTGGCTGCAGCCAACGGGAGGATGGTCTTGGGCATGTGGACACTCCATCTTTGCTTCAGTGCGGCCCCTCATTTGTGGGGCCGGCGATCCAACCGGACCGCGGTCAGGAGACTTGATGCGCAACGTGGCGGTGATTGGCCCGTGAAGTGGCGACCCCGAGGCATGGAATCACATTCGGAACCAACACGAGATATTACGAAAAGTGTCCCGGGAAATGTGGGTGATTGGCGCGCGCAGTGAGCCGGGAGGTGAGGCGGCATCGTGAAGGGGGAGCGTGCGCGATGGAGGGGCGGCGGTCTCCCCTGCTTAGCCACCACGCAGCCGGTTGATGTGATCTAGGATGAGTTTGTGGTCATAGGGCTTTGCGAGATGAGGTCCTTCCGCGCAGAGGTCTCCGGCCGTGTCGGCGACGCGTTCGACGGCGCCGGCGAGCAGAACCTTCACCTCGGGCTTTGCATCAAGACGGCGCTCACCCTGGCACGACTCACCACCATCAAGACCCTGGCCGGCTTCGACTTCGCCTTCCAGCCGTCGCTCGACCGACAGCGCATTCTGGCGCTCGCCGAATTGACCTTCATCGAGCGTGCCGAGGTGGTCCACCTGCTCGGCCCACCCGGCACCGGCAAGACCCACCTGGCCTCAGCGCTCGCCATCGAGGCAGTCAAGGCCGGTCGGAGCGTACACTTCTCCACCCTGGCTGACATCGTCGCCTCGCTGGCTGAGGCCGAGCGGGAAGGAAAGCTCAGGGAACGCATCCGCTATCTGCGACGGCCGCAGCTCCTCGTCGTCGATGAGATCGGCTACCTGCCGATCACCCCCGGCGGCGGCAACCTGTTCTTCCAGCTCGTCAACGCCCGCTACGAAAAGGGCGCCATGATGGTCACCTCCAACCGCGGCTTCGCCGAATGGGGCGAGGTGTTCGGCGATCCCGCCGTCGCCACCGCGCTGCTCGACCGGCTGCTCCACCACGCCGTCGTCATCCAGATCGAGGGCGCCAGCTACCGCCTCAGGCAGCATGCCGACCTCGTCCCCGAGCACGTTCGGTCAAAAGCTCTCAACACACCGCCGCCGGCACCAAAACGCCGCGGAAGGCCGCCAGCAAGGAAAGCCAGCGATCACGAAAACGGCTGATCACCGACGACACCCGAACACGCCGAACTAGGGAAAATTGAATGCCCACAATCGGGGAAACTTCGGTGCCCATTGACACTCAGGCGGCGAGCGCATCAAGGATCGGGCATTCCGGCACGTCCTCGCCCGAGCATTGCGCCATGGTCCGGGCCAGGAGCCGCTCGATGCGCCGAAGATCGGCGATCTTGGCCCTGATTTCGGCCAAATGCGGTTTTGTCCGTTCCCGGACCTCCGCACAGGTCTGACACTTGCGGTCGACGAGGTCCAGCAAACTGCGAATCTCATCGATGCCAAAGCCAAGCTCCCGGCTGCGCAGGATGAAGCGCAGGCGCCGAACATGGCTCTCGTCATATAGACGATACCCCTTGGGACTGCGCGGTGGCTCGGGCATGAGGCCGATGTTCTCGTAGTAACGAATGGTCTCGAGGTGGCAGCCGGTTCGCTTAGATAGCGCGCTGCGCTGCAACCCCTTCACGGAAGTGTGTTTTGCCATGGCGCAATTCCGTCTTGAGCCTGTAGTTGGTACAGGCGTTATGTACCATGCGGATTGGCGACTGTCATGAGGTTTGGATGATGAATGATGCCCACGACGCCTCCCTGGGTTCTGCGCGCGGGATCGACGGTGGCGAAAGTGCCGTCAGGGGATCCAAGTTGGCCGCTGTCGGAGGAATTCTCGGAGCGATTGCAGCATCGAGCTGCTGCGTGTTGCCTTTTGCGCTTTTCATGCTTGGCGTCAGCGGCGCCTGGATCGGCAATCTGACGGCGTTGGAACCTTACCAGCCCTACTTCATCGCGATGACGGCGGCTTTCCTCGCCTACGGCTATTACGCGGTCTATTGGAAGGCAAGGAAAGCCTGCACCGAAGGCGGCTACTGCGCCAGCCCGAGGTCAACCCGGATCGCAAGGATCGGCCTTTGGCTTGCTACGGTCCTCGTCATCTTTGCCTATGCGTTTCCCCGTCTCGCAGTCTACTTCCTCTGATCAGCGCCATTTGGGAAGGAGAAGAAGACATGAGGATTTCGTTCGTTCGCTGCGTGGCCATCACTGTCGCGTCCCTCGCACTGCTCTCGCCCGTTGCTGGGTATGCTGTGGAAAGAACTGTCACTTTGGGCGTGGAAAACGCGTCATGCGCTTTGTGCGCCCCGATCGTGCGTTCTGTGCTGCAGCGGGTGCCGGGCGTTGCAAGCGTGGATGTCGTGGAGAACTACAGCATGTCCCCGCCGGTAAGCGCCACCGTCGTCTTTGACGACGATATCACCAATGTAGACGCCCTCATCAGCGCTACCACGAACGCCGGATACCCCTCCAGGCTCGCCCTCAACACCGGCGGTTGAGACGCAATGAAGGATAGGACAATCCTCAAGACCGGTATCATAGGCTCGGTCATCGCCGCCATCTGCTGCTTTACCCCCGTTTTGGTAATCGGTCTTGGCGCCGTGGGCCTGTCCGCGTGGCTCGGCCGGATCGACCATGTGCTGTTCCCGGCCTTGGCGCTGTTCCTAGGCATCACCGCCTACGGCGTATGGCGTCGCCAGCGCGCAGCGGCCTACGGCGCGGCCGAAACACGAACGAATGACGAAAGGGGCTGTGAAATGTCAGATCGCTGCGTCACGAATGGAACGCGCAGTGGCCGTTACGATCTGGCGGTGATCGGCGCCGGCTCCGCCGGCTTTTCCGCCGCGATCACGGCCGCCGAGCAGGGCGCGCAGGTCGTGCTCATCGGCCACGGCACGATCGGCGGCACCTGTGTCAATGTCGGCTGCGTGCCATCAAAGACGATGATCCGCGCCGCCGAGGCGCTGCATGGCGCGCGCGCCGTGCATCGTTTTCCCGGCCTTGCCGGCGAAGCTAACGTCGTTGACTGGGCCCAACTGATCGGAGCCAAGGATGATCTGGTCGCAACCCTGCGGCAGAAGAAGTATGTCGACCTGCTGCCCGAGTATAACGGGATTGCCTATCTGGAGGGTCCTGCGCGCCTGAACGGGCAGGGCATATTGGTGAACGGTGCCGCGATCCCGGCCGACAAGATTATCATCACGACCGGCGCTTCGCCGGCCTTGCCGGATATTCCCGGCGTGGCGAACATTTCTTACCTCACCAGCACGACCGCGCTCGAATTACCCGAATTGCCGCGTTCACTGCTGGTGATCGGCGGCGGCTATATCGGCTGCGAGCTGGCGCAGATGTTTGCCCGCGCGGGGGTGGAGGTGACGCTCGTCACCCGTCGCCGCCTGCTGCCGGAGACCGAGCCGGAAATCGCGCAAGCCCTGACCGGCTATCTCTGCGACGAGGGCATCACCGTCTGCACCGGCCTTGCCTATCGCAGGATCGCGCAGACGGATCGCGGTGTCGAACTGACGATTGCCATCGACGGGGCGGAGGAAGTGATTCCCGCCGAGCAAGTTCTTCTGACCACTGGCCGGTCTCCGAACACCAATAGTCTGGGGCTTGCGGAGGCGGGCGTGAGGTTGTCCGAGAATGGCGGCATCGTTGTTGATGAGCGGATGCGCACCTCGAAGTCCGGTGTCTATGCTGCTGGCGACGTGACCGGCGGTGACCAGTTCGTCTACATGGCGGCCTACGGCGCCAAGCTCGCGGCGCAAAACGCACTGAACGGCGACAGCCTGGTCTATGACAACACGGCCATGCCATGGGTGACGTTCACCGATCCGCAGGTCGCCGGCGTCGGGCTGAGCGAGCAGGCCGCGCAAGCCGCCGGCTTCGAGACCAAGACCTCTATCGTTCCGCTCGACCAGGTGCCGCGGGCGCTGGCCGCCCGCGACACGCGCGGGCTCATCAAGCTGGTCGCCGATGCCAGCACCGATCGTCTGCTTGGCGGGCAGATCCTGGCGCCCGTGGGCGCCGACAGCATCCAGACGGTGGTGCTGGCCATCAAGCACGGCATGACGACAAGGGCGTTAGGCGAGACGATCTTTCCCTACCTCACCACGGTCGAAGGGCTGAAACTTGCCGCGCAGGGCTTTGGCAAGGACGTGGCGAAGCTGTCCTGCTGCGCCGGATAGGAGGAAAAATGGAACCCCCGCACGGCTATGGTCTTGCAGGGCTGCTAGCAGCAAAGATCATCTGTTGCGGCGCGCTGGTGGCTGCCGCCACCGGGGCGATCAGGTTTGCCGGCCTCGCCAACTGGCTTGCCGGCGGCGGCTACTTCTGGCTTGCCGTCATCGTCCTGCCCATCGCCGGGGTCTATCTGTGCCGCCGGAATGCGCGCATGAATGAGAACGAAGCCGGCAACCCCCGCGCCGGTCACTCCCTGCATGGCCAGCCTGAATAAGCCGTCGTCGAAACGATGGCAGATGTCAAAAAAGGGAGGTTCGGAAAGGAGATATGTCACCATGACACGCAGCGATAAAACGGTTCATGACGATTTGTGGGATCTGGCAGTGCAGTGGCTGCCAGTGTTCTCGCTCACCGAACAGCACGCCGGCATTGTTCTCCTCCGAGAACTGGCGAAAGGCGAAGCCGTAACCTGCTCTCGGCTGGCGCAGGCGCTCGGCACGACCTTCGGCGCGGCGGAAGCCCTCATGAAAGACTCCGCGCTGTGTCCCTTCATCTACACGGACGAAAGGGATCGGATCATCGGATTCTGGGGGCTCTCGGTAGCGCCGACGCACCACCAGATCACAGTGAAGGGACAAAGGCTTTGGACATGGTGTGCGTATGACAGCCTGTTCATCCCGGAACTCCTCGGCGAGACCGCCGAGATCGAGTCGCGCGATCCCGAATCGAACGAACTGATCCGTCTCACCGTGTCGCCCGAGCGAATCATCTCCACGGAGCCGGCCGACATCGTTGTGTCCATGGGACGTCCCGACACGTGGGATCAATCATCCGCGGCGCGTATCATTGCAACGGCCTGCCACCACATCTACTTCTTCGTCTCGCGCGCCTCCGGCGAGCGCTGGCAGGCGAAGCACACGGAGCCTGCAACCATCCTGCTCTCGCTCGACGTGGCCTTCGATTTCGGCAAGCGCTCCAATGCGCATCTGTTCCAGGCCGAGCTTACTGAGCACCGAAAAGCGACGGCGTAGCTGCCAGCGCCATCCGGATCGGTCATCGCCGAGACGAGAGCATGCCAATGATTGAGCTGGCGGCCTCATTGAGGTGACGGAGGATAACCATGAACACGGCCAAAACCGAACGGCTGCCGAAGTCGTCAGCCATGGACTGGGCGCGAAGCCCGATCAGCATCGCGATCTGGTGGGTGATCCCGATTGCCGCCGGCGTGCTGACCGATTTCTTGCCGCTTTCGCGGCCGGCGGCGGCGCTGGTTTGGGCCGCGGCGCTTGCGTGGATGGGGCTTGGCTGCGTGCTCAATGCCCGGCGCTGCCACCGCCGGCACTGCTACCTCTCTGGGCCAGTCTTGCTGGCCGGGGCGATCGTCGTTGCCCTCCTCGGTTGGGGCCTGGTTCCGCTCGGCCCGAACGGACTGAGCCTGACCCTATGGACCACCTTTGGGCTTGTGGTACTTTCCTTCCTGCCTGAATTGGTTTGGGGACGATATTCGCAGCGATGATTCCGCTTAGGCGGCTCTCCCGGATCGCCTTCGAAGTTTTCTGATGACGGCGCACTGGGCTGCCATCCGGCATCTGCGTCGGGGCGCCGCAAAAAGCCAGTACGCCACCCAAGCACCGGACAGTGTAGGCATCCCGGCTGAATCCAAAAAGGAAGATACGATCGCCCGGCGCCACATGCGGATGATCGCCGCATGACAGTCGATGACATTGCTGGTGAGGCCGAGACCGGTGGCCTGACTGACAACGTTGTAGACGCGGCGGTACAGTCGGAGAAAGAAGTTCTCGCTGATCGAGCTGGTGCCGATGCCCGGATCATAGAAGGTCAACTGCTCGACCGGGTCGACTTCCTTGTCAGGTCCGCACCGCGTCGCCCGGTAGAGTTTGTAGATGTTGCTACGGTTCTCATCGAGGAAAAGGCCGCTACGCTGCCCAGTTCCATCGGAAGATAACGATGTTCTTGCCCATGCCCGTCTCCCCTAGAAGTGGCGCCCAGTATACCCGATACGCATGAGCACTTGCTGCCGGCGGCGTGCGGAGTTCTCTGGCGGTGCGTAAGTCCCATTCAGCGGTCTTGGTCGGACCCGTTCAGGGACAGGGATGGAAGCTCACTGATAGCTTGGGGCAAGGCCGAGGGCGCCGCCGGATAGAAGCCGATGAACGGATGTCCGCTTACCAAGATCCTTGCCTGCCACCGGACAGTCGGCATCCGGCCCGAACTGGCACAGCTAAAAACACCTGATTTCGCAGCTTCATGCACCGCGGGCGTACTGCGCTGGCGGCGCCCCCATGCGCCGCGAGAAGGCCGAGCTGAAGGCACTCGTCGAGCCATATCCGATCTTTGCCGCGATCTCTGCGATGCTGTGCTGCCGCGATCTAAGCATGTGCTTGGCGAGCGTCATCCGCCAGCTTTGCAGGTATTCCATCGGCGCCATGCCCACCACCCGGTTGAACCGCGTGAAGAAGGCTGAACGGGACAGCCCCGCCTCGCGCGCCAGCTCGGCGACGCTCCATGCACGGTCCGGCGCGGCGTGGATGGCGCGCAGCGGGCCGCGCAACCGGTCGTCCGCCAGGCCGCGCAGCAGGCCCGGCGTCGCGCCCGTCTCCGACGAACAACGCAGAGCCTCGATAAGCAGCACCTGCAGCAGATGTTCCAGAACCACATCGCGGGCCGGACGATCCGCCAATGCCTCGTCGCGCACCAGCCGCGCCAGATCGCCAAGACGCTGCTCGCCCCGCGCCACGGCCATATCGGGAAGCAGCGGCACCAGCAGCTCTGCATCCGGAGCGCCGAAGCTACAATAACCGATGAGCTGCTGCACCTCGACAGGCGCATCCTCCGGCCCGATCCGCACTGATCCGTCCGGACGGATCAAGGGATGGCTTTCCAACCCAGGCGGCGGCACGGGATCGGCACTCGACATGGAAAACCCCTGCACCGCTGGCACCAGCACGAAATCGCCTTGGCAAAGGTCCATCGGCGGCTTGCCGTCCACTTCGAGACGCGCCCGGCCGGCAAGAAGCAGGCAGTAGTAGACCTGTCCCACCTCGGTCCGCCGCACGCGCCAGGCGCCGGAAGCGTCCACCAGCTTCGAAAAGGGCGCGCGCGGACGCAAAAGGGCAATCACTTCGGAGAGTGGATCTGACATTTCGGACTTTCGATAAACAACTGTGGACATTTGATTATAGAAAGTTCGCGCCGCAAGGTCGATATCCTTAGGCATTCAAGAAAGGAGACACGATCATGAATACCGTGATGATCACCGGATGTTCCTCTGGCTTCGGGCTGGAGACCGCGCGCCATTTCATCGACCAGGGCTGGTCGGTCGTCGCCACGATGCGCAGCCCGCGCGAAGATGTCTTGCCCGCCTCCGATCGGCTGCGCATCCTGCAACTCGACGTGACCGAGCGCGATGCGATCAGCCGCGTGGTCGAGGCGGCAGGTCCGATCGACGCCCTCGTAAACAATGCGGGCATCGGCTGGATGGGTCCACTGGAAGGCACGCCGGAAGAGACGATCCGCGAAGTTTTCGAGACCAACACTTTCGGCACGTTCGAGATGACCCGCGCCGTGCTACCTCAGTTCCGGGCGCGCGGAGCGGGGGCGATCGTCAATGTTTCCTCCAGCACGACGCTGAAGGCGCTGCCGCTGCTGCCGATCTATACGGCCAGCAAGGCTGCTGTGAATGCCTTCACCGAATGCCTCGCGCTGGAGCTCGAGCCCTTCGGCATCCGCACGCGGCTGGTCCTGCCCGGCCAGGCCCCGGGGACCCGTTTCGGGGCTAACGCACGCGGCAAGATGGCAGAGGCGGGAGGCATTCCCGAAGCCTATGACCCCATTGCCAAACAGGTCTTTGCCGCCCACACAGCGGCAGCGGACGCAAAGGTCACCGAGCCGGAGGAGGTCGTTGCAGCCATTTGGCGGGCAGTGACCGAACCGGACTGCCCCTTGCGCCAGGCTGCAGGCGCCGATGCGATGGCCCTTGCTGCATGACGGCAGGAATGCTGCGGGCTCCTGTCCGACGCCAGTGACAGCAAGGCGGCGGGCGCCGACGTGGGTGCCCCGCCGGCTACCGCTGGCGAGGCTTTGACGCTTATGATGTGCCCATGACCCGCCTCGCCCGATGGATACAACGCGTCCTCATCTTCCTGATCGCCTCAGTGACGCTATGGTTCATCGTCACCCAGATCTTCGAACGAATTGACCAGCGGGTCCCTGTCTTTGCTGCATTGCTGCTTACCTACGCCCTCGCTGCCTATGTGGTCCTGCCGCCGGTCATTCATGCGAGCGTGGCAGTTCTCCGCCGCAACCGTATCCCGAGAGTCACGCGCGCAGCGGATGGCCTTCCCGCAGATCCCGTCAATGTCGTCCTGGTCGGCTCGCAGGAGCAGCTTCGCTCAGCATTTGCGGCGGCAGGCTGGCACGTTGCGGATACACTGACAATTCGCTCTGCCGCGAGAATGGTGGTCAGCTTCATTCTCGATCGTTCCTATCCTACCGCCCCGTTCAGCGCGCTCTATCTGTTCGGCCGCAGGCAGGACATCGGCTTCCAAGAAGACGTCGGCGACAGCCCGAGGAAGAGGCATCACATCCGCTTCTGGGCGGCAAACATCGACCCTGAATTCGGAGTCAGCGATCTTGCATACTGGACGCGGAGACTGCGCATCGATCCGTCGCAATCACATATCTGGGTCGGCGCTGGCACGACCGATACCGGCTTCGGCCTGCAATCCATGACGTGGCAGATTTCGCATAGGGTGGACCGCGATGCAGATTCCGAGCGCGAGCATATCGTGGCCACGCTTCATGGCTCCGGCTGCATCGCGGAGGAACGCTATATCGAAGCAGGCGAACCGGTGGGAACCCACTTCATAACCGATGGCCGCATCTTCCACGCCCGGCTCGTTCCTCGCGAGTCGCCATAGGAACAACCCAGTTGCTTCGTCCCGTCGGCGGAACGGCCGCTTGTCGGCAGCACCATCACGAAAGCCGACGGACCACTTCCGGCCCAGCTTGGACAAGCCGTGAATAGCTCTTGGAGCCTGAGGCTGGGATGCGGAACGGCCGTCATGCGCTAATCATGCAACCTCCGTGGAAGCTTCAAGATGGATATGTGCCCAACGGGGCCGACCGCACGGTTGATGAGGTCAGCAGCAATTAGGTCAGGTCTAGCGCCCTCGCCTCCGGCCCCTTCTTCCCTTCGACATAACGGACAGTCACTGCCTGGCCTTCTTCCAGGGTGGTGATGCCCGATCGGCTCAGCGCCGTTGCATGAACGAAGATGTCGGGACCCCCGTCGAAGCGTCTGATGAAGCCAAACCCCTTCACGGCATTGTACCATTTGACCGTGCCAGAAGCCTCGTCTTCCGTGGCATCATGGCTGGCTGAAGCCCGGTGTCGTTCCTGTCGTCCGGCTGGGGCGGAAGGCGTCGACAGTACTTCCATAACCCTGGTGACGTTCAACCCTTTCGGGCCGGGTTCGATGACGACGCGAAGTCGAGCGCCTTCAGCGATGTCGCTGAGACCGGCAGCTGCCAACTGCTTGACGTGAAGGAAGGCCTTATCGCCGCCCAGCGGCTGAACAAAACCAAATCCCTTCGAAGCGTTGAACCAAAGCACGTCAGCTTCAACAGGATCGGGCTGGGCTGTTACCGACCGAACCGGTTCCGGCCGGCGGCTGAAGAAGCTGGGCTCCTGGAAATCGCCGGGGCCTTCATCGCCCCATTCGCCCCTTTGGGAACCCCTCTTGTCACTACGGTGTCTGGCCATCTGCGCAAGTGCTCATTTTTCGGGACGTCTAGCGGCAGCGCGATCATCCTTCAATGAAAATATGTCAATCTTCGAAAAACGAAAGTGAGTTCCTTCTCACCGAAATCTCGCCGACCGTGGACAACGCCGAACAGCCGGCAGGCGTCTCTTGCAAGACGATGCCGGGAACCTTCCGCCTGGCTTGGCCAGGTACACCGGCCAGCCCGTCCTAGCGGGTTGCGATGCGGCGGGGATTATTGAGGCTGCACAAGGCGGCTCGAACGTCCGCTATCCCCGTTCCGGACACCGGAAGCTGCCAGTCCCCTTCCGGCCCCATTCGACCTTTCGTTCTCCTCTTTGCTAATTGTGGCCGAAGGAGAACTATGAAGGACTTTCACAGTATGAACCTGCGGTACGGGATCGAGTAAGATCTATAAATTGAGCTGATAGGAAATCGGCAGCCAGCGGTAGCCTCCATCCTTTTTCTCGACAAACCCAAGGGAAGGGAACGACGTGTGGTAGCCAGCGACGGGAAGCCGGTCAGTCGCAACCATATCGTAAATGCGCCGTCTGGTTTCCGCACCCTTCGCTTTATCCATATCAAAGAAGGCATGCCACTCGGGGTGCGCTAGCGATGCTACCTCGTGATGTGCGCAATCACCCCACACGAACAGCTGCTTGCCCTGGCTTTCAATGTGGAAGGCTAAGTGTCCTGGGGTGTGTCCGTAGGCTTCAACGGCGTGAATGCCGGGGGCAACCTCGTCACCTGGTTTGATAAAGCTTATACGTTCGGCCAAAGGAGCAACGTTCGTCGCGAAGAGTCTGGCCGACATATGTTCGTTGTCGTCGGGAGCTGCAGCGAGACGATCCTCGGACGACCAAAAATCGAACTCCGCATCTCCAATTACATATCGAGCATTGGGAAACAGCGGTTCTCCCCCCTCCATCAAGCCACCAATATGATCGGGGTGCGCATGGGTCAGGACCACGAGGTCGATCTGCTCGGCGGCAAACCCGGCTGAGTCCAGCAGGTTCGCAAGCCAGCCGCCATGCGGCCGCGGGACGAAGCCATCCGCACCGTTACCGGTATCAAAAAGAATGAGCCGTTTGCCGGTGTTCACGATCGTGGGAGTGAAGCCGGGCTGGAACTTACTTTCGGGAAGCAGGCTCTGGCGCATCAGCTCTTCGATTTCCGCCTGCGGTCGATCTTGCCCTACGATCGGCCAGGGTCCATCGATCACTGCGCCGGCATCGAGAATATTGGTTACTTCGAACTCGCCGAGTTTGAACCGATAGTGGGTGGGCATTGACGGACCAAGCGGCATTGCGGCGCCATGTGCTGCCGACGCGAACAGACCGAATATCGCCGGAGCTGCTGTCAACGTAGCAGCCGAGGCGATAACTTTTCGTCGAGATAAGGTCGAGCGAGGTAGAAGCATGTGCGGTATCCTCCGTAGCCACTGATCCCTGCTAGTGCGGTTCCACTTGCTGGCAAAGTGCCTGACCGTGCTGCCATTCTATTTCTGCACGGTTCGCTTACACTGCGTGCTGCGACCGGGATGAGGGCCCGGCGGTCGCAAGCAAAGGGAGGTTAGCTGTGCCTGCTCCAGATGGCTTGTACGAACGTGCTGCCGTAAGTCCAGCGCTCCGCCCCTTTTGGCATGTGGACGAAATGCGCACCTTTTTCGTAGGGCCGCTTGAATACAATAGGCTTCATCAGCATGGGGCGCCCGTTTACCTGGCCGGAATGTACAGCAAATTCGGGTTGCGAATCCACGGGGGTCGTTGGCATTGGTGCCGCACAGCCGTCATTCCCGCCGGAGTGCTTCACGAACTTGATCTCGCCGGTTATCCATTGGCGGTCTTTTATGTTGAGCCAAGTGTCGGTGGTGTCGACGCGCTCGTGCCACTATCCGGCGATAGTTGGGAAGTGGACGGCGTCCTTGTTGGCCGTAGCGGCGAGTTCTCCATCATGCGTGAGCTGTGGGAGGACAGTGCCAGCGCAAGATGGGCCGGCCAAGCACTAGACGACCTACTCGCCTATTCCAAACTGCGAGCCGCCAAGCGCATGGATCCGCGTGTTTCTGCGGCCGCTGATTACCTGCGAATGCACTCAGACGAGCTGACGCCCGTGATGAAGCTGGCAAGGAACGCGGGTTTATCCGCGTCCCAGTTTCAGCGAATGTTCACTCGGGAGGTGGGCGTGCCTTTCCGTCGCTACCGGGCTTGGAACCGAATGCGCGTAGCCATAAGCGAGATTGCGAACGGAAGCAATTTTACAACAGCCGCCCATGCAGCGGGCTTTGCGGACCAAGCCCATTTCACCAATGATTTCCGTCGGACTTTCGGTGCACCGCCATCAGTCAGTCTTCTCGGCCTCAGGAACACTGCGTACCATGAAGAAGGGGCCAACCTCCCAGTATTGGCATTGTAGCTTCTGCATCCTTGGTTCTATGATCGTGTCGAGTTGAGCACGCTAGAGCGCGGTACGCTTGGCCATCCCACACACCCTTCTCCAAGAGGCTATGTGCGCTCGGAAATCAGCTTAAGGCGCTGCTTAGCATCAAGCAAAGAGAGGCTTAGAACGCAGTAAAATGCTTCTGTCCCCGAGCAGCCGCGCCGAGCAGGACGTCGACGCGCTTCTTGTCGCGGAGCTTCGCGTTCATGGATATGCGCGCCAATTCGCCTATCCAATAGTGCGTGAGCGAGAATACCTATGAGAACAGTTGCGAGAATCCTGGTTGCCGTTGCGGTGTTAGCTATCGCAGGAGCCGGGGCGTTCGGCGGATTTGTCTGGCTCAATCGTTATGTTCCGCCCCAACAACAGCGTGCGCTCCCCCCAATTGAGGTGCAGCTTGCGGCGGATGACTTTTCGTGGGGTTCCTATGGCAGTGATCCCGGCCAAACGCGCCATTCCGGCATCCGACAGATTACGACCGAAAATGTCGGTCATCTGGAAGTCGCCTGGACTTACAGGACGGGCGAGCTCCAGCGCCGCGGTCGATGGGCTCAATACGGCAGGTTTCAGGCAACACCGATTCTCGCGGTCGGCAATCTGGTCTTCTGCACCCCTTTCAGCCGCGTGATCGCTCTCAACCCCGCCACTGGCGCCGAACGTTGGGCTTACGAACCTGATGTGCGGTTCCCCGAGGAAGTGCCCGGCGAAGACTTCAATTGCCGCGGGCTGGCGCAGTGGAGAGATGTCGAGGCCGACGAGGACGCCGCTTGCCGAGATCGGCTTTTTGTGGCGACGACGGACAGGCGCGTTATCGCGCTGGACGCCGCAAGCGGAGACCCATGCGCCAGCTTCGGCGAGCAAGGGCAGGTGCGGGTGGGTCTCGATCGACCGGAACTGCGGGAATGGGAGCTTCAATTCACGTCGGCACCCGCGGTCGTGGGAGACGTCGTTGTAGTGGGGTCGGCGAGCGGGGATAACGGGCGGACCTTCGGCCCTGAGGGCACGGTGCGGGCTTTCAATGCGCGCACGGGCGTTGAAGAATGGCAGTTCGACCCCATTCCACGCGGGTTCGATCCGGTCGCCAGCCCGACCTGGGAAGGCGATAGCGCCGCAACAACGGGGCAGGCGAATGTCTGGGGCTCCATCACCGTGGACACCGAGCGCGACCTCGTGTTCTTGCCGACCTCGAGCCCAAGCCCGGATTTCTATGGCGGGAAGCGCAGGGGCGCAAATCTCTATGCGAACAGCATGGTGGCCTTGCGGGGCAGCACCGGCGAAGTCGTGTGGCATTTCCAGACCGTCCACCATGACCTTTGGGACTATGATGTCCCTGCCGGGCCAAGCCTGATCACTTTCCGAAGGGACGGGCGCGCCGTTGCCGCGCTGGTCTTTGCGACTAAGACCGGGTTTCTCTTCGTCCTCGATCGCGAGACAGGTGAGCCGCTCACACCGGTCGAAGAGCGTCCGGTGCCGCGAAGCGATGTCGACGGCGAATGGGCGTCTCCGACACAGCCCTTCTCCATTGGTCAACCGATCCTCGTCCCTCACAGCGTCAATGAGGAAGACGCTTTCGGCCTGATGGTCTGGGACAAGATCGCGTGCCGCCGGGCAATCCGTTCGGCTTCCCGCAACGAGGGCATATTCACTCCGCCCAGCACGGACGGCGGCACGCTGCTGGTTCCGTTCGGCGGCGGTGGCGCAAACTGGGGCGGTGTCGCCGTCGAGCCGGATACAAACCGCATTTTCATAAACACCAGCCGCGCCATAAACCTGGTGACGCTGTTTCCCGCCGAGGAAGTGGAACGCCGTAGGGCCGCTGAGCCTGATATGGAGATTTCGCCCATGCGGGGCGCTCCCTACGGCATGAGGCGGGAACTTTTAACCTCTCCGCTTGACATGCTTTGCAACAGCCCACCTTGGGGAGCCTTGGCGGCCGTCGATTTAGAGGCGGGTGAAATGGCATGGGAAACAACACTCGGTAACACGAAGGAACTCGCGCCCTTCGGCATGGCGTTTCCATTCGGAACGCCGAATTTTGGAGGCCCGCTCGTCACCGCGGGTGGCCTCGTTTTCATCGGCGCGACGATGGACAACCTGTTGCGCGCCTTCGATGCCAGGACCGGCGAGGAATTATGGGCTGGGGATCTGCCCAACGGGGGTCAAGCCACCCCGATGACCTATGCAGTCGGCGGGCGACAGTACGTCGTCATCGCCGCAGGCGGGCATCCCTCCTTGGGTATTGAAATCGGCGAAACACTGGTCGCATTCGCCTTGCCTGAATAACGCGGCACCGCATGGCTGGCTGCACTTCGCCGAGATGGCCATATCCAAGACATCCGAAAACTCGGCTTGGCCGTGGTGCCAACGTCCGCTTCGGCGAAGCGTCAGGAAAGTCGACTCCTGTCCGCGACCCAGCCGTTCCGGCAGCCAGTTCGAATGGCAAAGTCCCACCCACTCGCGACGTTGAGCAGATACGCAAAAGCCCGCCAGCTTGCCGGAACAAGCCTACCTGCCGCTGTTGGACGTATGCGGCAACTGGCTCTTAGTTTGTCGTCACCTGAGATATCTGAACGGCGGTTATCACATCGTCTTCCATCTCGTAGGAGACCGTTCTTGTCAGATCGAGCTCATTCTTGTCCTTGGACGAGTTACAGAACGGCGGGTGTTTGCTGGTCGACTGCGACACCGTAGGCTGTATTTGGCACGTCCCGTGTGCTCGCGAGACCGGGCACGCCGAGGGAGAGGAGCATGTCGCGATGTGGCTCGGAGCAGTCCTTCTGCATCGCGCCTCCGTCAGCGGCCTCCGCGACGGGCAGGACCGTCTGGTCGCCTTCGCCCAGTTCGCCGGAAAGGAACCAGAGCCCGTCACCCTGGAACCTGGACACCCAACGGGAACGGATCGACGCGATCTTTCCGGTCGGAGAGGAGGAGCGATTACACCAGATGCGACAGCAGAGAGGCGAAAGAGGACATCCGCTCGGTGCCGGTGGGGCCAACAACCCTGGAGTGTCGTTGTGGCGCGGGACCAAAGCAGTGAACAAGGGAAAGCCTTGAAATGGAGCTTTTTAACGAGACAGTTCGCGGCTCGCCGGAGGCCGTCAGTATGATTTTGACCACCCTGTCTTTCGCCAGCTTGCGCCGTGGACAAGAGCCCAGCCACGAGTGCGGCAATGTCTTCATGATGGATGTCGATGTCGCGGCGTGCCAGTGGGCCGCTTCGGAGAGGCGGGCTGGACCTAGGCGCCGCATCTCCCCACCGCCACGGTGCTTGATTTCATGCAGGGAGGCCGGCGCGGACAGTCTCGAGCCAACGCATTGCGGTGACGCCGTCCTCAATCAGGGGGACTGCGCTACGTTCTCCACGGAAGGCGGCAACTGTCTTCGTCAGCAATTCATGGTATCCTTTAAAATCCTCGTTCGCCGCGGCCGTGAAATTCGGACGCCAGGTCAAAGTATCTTCCCCATCGAACAGGCTCGCCTCCGGGTTGTCGGACTTGAACGGTGGGTCGCGGTGGTATGAGACCCGGACGATGTTGTCGATCTCGATGCGGCGGTGATCCCCCATCACCTGCACGAATTCCATAGGCGTGCCGCGGGACTGGATCGTTCCCATCACCAGTGTTCCGATCGCCCCGTTATCGAATTCGATAGCGATGTGAAGTAGGATCTTGCCAGGCTCCCTTTCAATGACGCGCGGCTCCATCGCCGCGATGGGGCCGACGAGATGGGCCGGAAGGTCCATGTAGTGCACGCAGTGGTGCAGCAGGAATCCGGTGTAGTCGGCATTGCCCTCGAAATAGGTGGGCGCCGTCATGTACGAGCCGTAGAAACCGAGAGGGGAGCCGAAATCCCGCTCAATGACCCTCTTGGCGATCTTGTTGCCGACTGAAAAGCGTTTCATGAACCCGACCACGAGGGGTTTCCCGGCCTTCTGGGACATGTCCTGCAGGCGCAGCGCATCCTCGTGGGAAGCCCCGGGCGGCTTCTCCATAAAGACCGGCAGACCGCGCCCGAGCGCCGCCATGCCGATCTCGAGATGTGCGGCGGGACCGATGGCGAGACCTATGGCGTCGAGCCCGGGGTGGACGAGCAGGTCGTGCGCATTGGAAAAGATATCGCGCACCCCGTATTGCCGGGCGACTTCGGCAGTGCGGACGGAATTGACGTCGCAGACCGCGGCGATCCTGACATCTTCACGGACGAGTTGAGGCAAAAGCATTTGCGAGGCGTGGCGCCCGCAGCCAATCCAGCCGATATTCAGCGTCATCTACGATAGCGTCCCATTGTTATCGCACTCTTCAAGAAGGCGAGACTTGCGGAAAGTCTTTCGGTTTCGTCCTCGTGTGGCGGCCGCCACTGCGCGATTGGCACGGCAATGCGATCGTCGTTGCGGCGGAACGGCTCCAGCGAAATGGGGCCGTCATAACCGACGGCATGAAGCGCCCTGACGACGGCGATCCAGTCGGTCGCGCCGGTGCCGAGGAAGCCGCGATGGTTCTCGTTTGCCTGGAAATGCGCGATACGGGTGCCTGCTTCCAGGATGGCCTCGGGGATGCTCGCGTCCTCCATGTGCATATGGAACGTGTCGAGCATGAGCCTCACGGACGGTTCATCGACGAGATCGATGAGCGCGATTGCTTGCCGGGTGGTGCAGAGGATGTCGGTCTCGAAACGGTTGAGCGGTTCTACGGCGAGCCTCACACCCGCCTGCGTGGCAAGCGGAGCGATGGTCTTGAGGCCTTCGATGCACCAATTTTCCCGCGCAGAACGCAAATCCTCATCGACCGGCTGCGGCGCGCGTCCCGCAAACACCAGCGGATTGCCGTAGAGCGGACCGCCGACGATGCGCGCGCTGAGCTCATGCGCACATTCGATAGCGTATGTCAGGTAGTCTTTGCCTTGCCGACGACAGTTCGCATCACTGCTGGTCAGGTTGCGCTCCATATTGACGCGCGCGGCGAGTACAACGTCAAGGCCGGCATCGTCCAGCGCCCTGCGCAGATTTCCGAGTTCGACGTCCCCCGGCTCGGGCACGAGCAGTTCGATGAAATCGTAGCCCAGTTCCTTGAGCCGGCTCAGCCATGGAAAATAATCTTCGGTGAAGGGGCGGGCGATCTGCATCGAAATCAGCCCGACGGGATTGGTCATTGATGCCTTCTCCATGGTTTGGTCAACCTTTGACGGCGCCCTGCGTGAGGCCTGAAATCAGGCGTTTCTGAATAAGCAGGAAGAGCAGTGTGGCGGGCAACGCGCCGAGAACCCCGCCAGCCGTCAGCAGGCCCCACTCGATCTGGTATTCGCCGATGAGCGTCTGGATGGCGACGGTGATGGTGCGCACGTTGCGTCCGCCAAGCGTCAGCGCATAGAGGTATTCGTTCCAGGACGTGATGAAGATGTAGATCCCGGTGGCGATGATGCCTGGCAGGATGAGCGGCAGGATGACCTTCCGCAGTGCTCCGAGCCGCGAGCAGCCGTCGATCATGGCCGCCTCATCAAGGCTTCGGGGAATGGAGTTGATATAGCTCGTCATCATCCAGACCGAAAAGGGGATCGCCACGGTCGCGTTGGCGATGACCAGCGCCGCATGGGTGTCGATGAGGCCGAGCCGCCGCATGATCACGAACAAGGGAAGAATAAGAAGGACGACTGGAAACATGTTGATGACTAGAAACTTGATCATCAAAAGTCGTCGCCCGGGAAAACGGAAACGCGAGAACGCATAGGCCGCCGTGACGCTCAGGCTGAGCCCTAGGATCACGGTGCCAATCGCAACGATGAAGCTGTGGATCATGTTGATAGCAAAATCGGTGCGGCTCAGGAGGCGCTCGTAGTTGGCCGCGGTCCAGTTCTGCGGATCGAGGGCAACACCAGCCTGTAGGAGGTGATCCTGCGACGTAAAGGAGGTCAGCGCCATCCAGATATATGGACCGAGCGCGAAGACGACGATCGCCAGGACCGGCAGATGCGTGCCGAAGATCGAACGGAGGGCGGATTGGCGGCGTACCATCAGTCCAGGGTCCTGTTCACGCGGGAGAGATAGACGAGGACGAGCCCGGTCAGCATCATGGTGAAGATCACCGCAAGCGCGGAGCCATAGCCGAAGTTCAGGCTGGAACGGGCTTCGATGAAGGCGTAGAGCGGCAATGTGTGGGTGGCGTATCCTGGTCCTCCGCCAGTCATGACATAGATGACGTCGATCGAGTTCGCGACCCAGATCGTGCGCAGCAGGATCGCCGTGCCGAGGACGCCGGCGATGCCGGGGAGCGTGATGTTCCGGAATTGCTGCCAATTGCTGGCGCCGTCGATGGCCGCTGCCTCGTAATAGCTCGTGGGAATGGATTGCAGGCCCGCCAGGATCATTCCTGCGAAGAAGGGGAAGCCCTGCCAGGTGAGCGTGAGAATGATGGCGTAGAGTGCTGTGTCGGGATCAGCGAGCCACGGAAAGGAGGACTGCATGATCCCAAGCCGGAACAGGATGTCGTTGAGGACGCCGTAGTTGGCGTCATAGATCCAGCGCCACATCAGGGCGATGACGACACTCGGCAGGGCCCAGGGAATGATGATCAGCGCCCGCGCCAGCGGTCGCCAGAAGAAATCGCGATTGAGCAGGATAGCGGTGATGAGCCCAAGCAGAGCCTGTGCGGGAATGGTGATTCCGATCCATAGCAAGGTATTCCAGAAGGAGATCCAGAAGACGTCGTCCTGAAAGGCTGCGATGAAGTTGCCGAACCATATGAATGTGCGGTCCGCCGGGCGCCAGACGACATAGTCGTGCAGGCTCAGGAAAACCGCTTCCGCCATGGGCAGGAAGACAATCAGCAGGGTGACCAGAACCGCTGGCGTCAAGAGAGCGTAAGGAAAGATGGAGAAACCTTCCCGGGATCTCCTACAGCCGTGCGGTACTATGCTGGCAGTTGAGGACATGTCGGAATCAGTTCCGGGGAAATGGGCAGCCGGGCCGCGGCCCGGCTGCCAAATGGCTTTACTCGGATGCGTAGAGCTTCTCGATCTCACGCATCATATGCTCGGAGGTGATTTCGCCCAGAAGGGCCCGCTGCATGGCGCGTGGCCAGACATTGTCCACGAAATCCGACGTGGCGCCCGTGGCTGGAAGCGTCTCGGCGAAGGGCAGGGAGTCCATGGTCGCCTGAACAAAGCGCGCCTCGTGGTTCTGCCAGTTCTCCGAATCCGATTTGGTCACGGGCAACTGGCCGGTGGCTTCGTTGAAGAGCGCGTTGTTCTCGCTGGAGGACAGGAAGGAAATCCACTTCCAGGCCGCCTCCTTGTCTTCCGCCGAGGAGAACACCGCCAGCGACTCGTCGCCGAAGGCGGTCCAGCGCCCGCCGCCGCATTGAGGAACCGGTGCCGCGGAGACCTTTTCGCCGAGCGCCTCAGCCATGGCATTGGAGGAGCCGATATGGTGGATCGTCATCGCCGTACGGCCCTGCTGGAAGGCGGCGATGATTTCCTGGAACCCGTCATTTGGGGCCGAAGGCGGAAATACGCCGTGCTCGCGATGCAAGTCGATCACCCACTGGTTCGCGGCAATGGCCGTCTCGTTCGTCAGGCCCCCGTCTTCATCAAGCGAGACACCATCGTGGGATAGCACCAGGCTTGCCCAATGATCGTGACCGCCCTTGCCGCCGCGGAAGCCGAACCCGTAGACGTCGTTGTTGCCGTCCCCGTCCGTGTCCTGCGTCAGCGTCTGGGCCGCGGTGAGGAAGTCTTCACAGGTGGCGGGCGGTTCAAGACCGGCTTGCTCGAACATGTCCGCCCGGTAATAGAGGTAAAGCACCACATACTGCACCGGCAGGTAGTATTGGCTGCCGTCCGGGCCGGCATTGATGTCCAAAATGTTGTCGAGCAGGTCGTCCTTGCCTTTCCAATTGGCCAGCCAGTCGTCGATCGGCTCCAGCGCGCCCATTTCGACAAGACGCGGTTGGGCAAAGAGCTTAACCATGGCGGCATCCGGCGCGCCGCCGCCGACAATCGCCGTGTACAGGTTGTCGTAGTAGCTGTTCCACGGCACGTTCTCGGCTTCGATGGTGATCTCGGGGTTCTGCTCTTCGAACTTGGCGATGAGCTCGTCCATCGGATTGTCCGGGTTGTCGAAGTGGTACCAGAACCGAACGGTCGAATCGGCGTGGGCGAGACCCGCCATTGCCGATACCGACGCCGCCAGGGCCAGGATTTTTAAGGCTCTTCTCATCGTTACCTCCCTTAGTTGGATGAATATCCGGCTGCTTCGAGCCAGTCTGCCGCCAGAGCAAAGGCCGAGCGCGCCTCCTCAAGCGCTACAGTCATTTGCATAAAGCCGTGTACGACGCCGCGATGCAGGTGGCACGCGTCGTTGCGTCCCAAGTTTGTGAGGCGTTCGTGCAGGCCGAGCGTGTCGTCCCTCAGAGGGTCGAGTTCGGCTGCATTGAGATAGACGGGCGGAAGGGCCGCCAGCGCCTCGTCCGAAGCAGTGAGCGGAGTGGCGAAGGGATCGCCGCGCACTGCATGATCCGGCACATAGCGATCC
Organism: Chelativorans salis; assembly: GCF_025336525.1. Taxonomy (GTDB): domain Bacteria; phylum Pseudomonadota; class Alphaproteobacteria; order Rhizobiales; family Rhizobiaceae; genus Chelativorans; species Chelativorans salis. The sequence continues at coordinate 390,136 of NZ_JAOCZP010000005.1, read as the reverse complement.
CAATAGGCCTTCATGCGCTGCGGTGTCAGCCCGTAGGGTGGGTCCGGCATCCGGTAGGATGGTGTCGAAAAGTCCGCGCCATAGACGCCGTAGAACAGCAACGCGAAATCGGGCAAGGGAGCGCCAGTCTGTCGAGCGCGAAGCATGGTCGCCAAGGCGAGGTTGGCGCCGGCCGAGTCTCCTGAAATCCCGGCCGGACCTGGTTCAACGCCGTATTCTGGGCAGGCTGCTCGCGTGGCACGCCAAGCTGCCTCGCAGTCTTCCAGTCCGGCGGGAAACGATGCTTCGGGCGAGCGGCGATAGTGAGGCGCGATCACCGCCATTCGGCAGGACTTCGCGAGATACCGGATGGCCCGTTCATGAGTGTACGGCGAGCCGAACATCCAGCCACCGCCGTGGAGATAAAGGATGAAGCCGGGTCGGGGATGGAAAGGAACTCGCAGGGTGGCTTTTATCTCGCCAACGCCAGAGACGACCGGCAGCACGATCTCCTCGACCGCTGCCATCTCCGGCAGTTCGATGTTCCAGCGCTGGTTATTCCGCTCGAAGAGAGAGCGCGCCTGATCGAGCGGGAGCGTGAAAGGGTCGGGGAGCCCCGCGTCCTGTGCCGTGAGCCTCTTGATGAGTGCACGCATTTCGGGCGATAGCTCGGGAAGCCGCGCGTCCACTGGCTCGGCCGGCCCGGTCATGCGCTTTCCTCGCGGGAAGGCTGCTCGAACAAGGTCGGTCCGAAATCGACGATCGTCGCGACATGATGGCCGATGGCTCGCGCGGCGGCTGCCTCATCACGGGATTCGAGCGCCTCGATAATGGACTCGTGACGCCGTGCGGTGACGCTGAGATCACGCTGCTCGCCGCTGTGCAGGATCTTAAAGCGCTGGTTGTGCAGAATGCAGCGCGAAAGCAGTGGCTCGACCGCCGGCAAGCCGGCGGCCTGGAAAAGACACATATGAAAGCTGCGGTCGAACTTGGCGAGGGCGTATTCGTCCTTGGCGCGGGCAGCCTTGATCATCGCCGCGAGGTAGCAGCGCAGCTCTTCAAGCCCCTTGTCGTTGATCCGCCGGACGGCGCGGCAGATGCCGCGGGTCTCGATCCCGTGGCGCAGGCGGAACATCTCGACCGCTTCGTCCCGCGTGCAGTCGGACACGCGCGTGCCCCGGTGCCCCATGCGTACGACGAGGCCCTCGTCCTGGAGGTTGAGGAGCGCTTCGCGTACCGGGCCCTGGCTGCATCCGAAGTATTCGGCAAGCTCGAGCTCCAGGAGAGCCTCACCGGGCGCGATCTCGCCCAGCATGATCGCCCGCTTGATGCCTTCGAAGACTTCAGCGCTTTTCGACACCCGCGCGGGCGCCTCACGTCCCTTTTTGCCAATCATGGCAATTGTCATTTGGACCGCCTCTTGTCGCTTGCGTCCGTTTCCTTTATCATTATCAATAACGATAACGATAAAGCAAGTGCCAATAAGGGAATGCGGCGCGCATGGCCACGATTGAGCTGAAGGATGTGATCAAGAGTTACGGCGGCGTGGAGGTTATCCATGGCGTATCGCTTGAGATCGCCGACCATGAATTCATGGTGTTCGTAGGTCCCTCAGGCTGCGGCAAAAGCACGTTGCTGCGCATGGTTGCCGGGTTGGAAACGGTCACGGACGGGGATGTTCTGATCGGTGACAAGCAGGTGAACGCGCTCGAGCCGCGCTATCGGGATATCGCCATGGTCTTTCAAGACTATGCGCTCTACCCGCACATGACCGTGCGTGAGAACATGGCGTTCGGACTGAAAATGCGTAAGGCCTCTGACGCGGAGGTCAAAGAGAGGTTAGCCGAAGCGGCAGATATTCTGCAGATCACCCCGCTTCTCGATCGAAAACCGGGTCAGCTTTCCGGTGGGCAACGCCAGCGTGTGGCAATGGGGCGGGCGATCGTCCGACGGCCTTCAGCTTTTCTGTTCGACGAGCCGCTTTCCAATCTGGATGCGAAACTTCGCGTCGACATGCGCACGCAGATCAAACGACTGCATGCGCTTTTGAAGACCACCACGATCTATGTCACGCACGATCAGGTGGAAGCGATGACGCTGGCGGACCGGATCACAGTTTTGCGCAATGGCTATATCGAGCAGGTGGGAACGCCATTCGACCTTTACGAGCGTCCGGCCAATCTCTTCGTGGCCGAGTTCATTGGCTCGCCGGCCATGAACATGGTCAAGGCCCGTTATGTGGTCGAGGACGGCAAAGCCGAGGCCGTCATCCGTGATGACTTACGCATTACGCTGCCGCAATATCGGTTACAGAACGGCGTCGAAGTGGTCCTCGGCATTCGCCCCGAGCATCTCGAGCCATCCCAGTTTCGCGCGCATGGAGACGCGATCACGCTTCCCGCGATGACAAAAATCCTGGAACCATTGGGATCAGACGTGATTGCGCTTTGTGAACTTGGGGGTCTGGAGTTGACTGCGCGGCTTACACCCGGGCGCGTCTCCCGGGCGGGAGAAAGCATCGATCTCGTCTTCGACACCGCGCATATCCACCTTTTCGAAGCGCAGGGCGGCCGGCGGGTTCAAGCTCTTACGCACAATTCTGTGCAATAGGGATTGCGCTTGTCGCTCATGGTCGGAACTGAAAAGCTGGATGAGGTTCCAACTACGCTCGGCTGGGTGAGGGGCCATCCGACAGCGTTGGGAACGAACGAGCCGACGAGTTGGCGCTGACTGTGGGCGCCATGCGGCCCTCGGCAGTGTACGGTGTTCCGACCGTGAGCGACGAGCGCAACGTCCGCAGCCAGGGCGACCGCGAAGCCGGGGCACCGACTTCGCGCGCCAGCCGCTACCTTCTTAACGCAACGAGCCTCAGGCGGAACCGCCGACCATGCGGCTCATCAGGGGCGACTTGCTGAACGAGCGATGCCCGCAGCTGCAAATGACATGTCGCGGATTGCGCATCCTTGAGGGTGGATTTCTCGAGTTTGCTTTCCGGTTGGGTCGTTTCGCTCACTCTGCCGCCAGCGTGGCGCCGAAGGTGCGGGCCAGTTCGTCTGCCAGGTCTGTCTTTTCCCAGGAAAAGCCGCCGTCGCCGTCCGGCTGGCGCCCGAAATGACCGTAGGCCGCGGTGCGGGCATAGATGGGTTTGATAAGGTCCAGATGCTCGCGGATGCCGCGCGGGGTCAGGCGCACCATCTCGCGCAGGATCGACGACAGCTTGTCGTTGTCCACCCGTCCCGTGCCAAGCGTCTCGACATACAGCGCCACCAGCTCCGGCATGCCGATGGCGTAGGCAAGCTGGATCTGGCATTTGTCGGCGAGGCCCGCGGCCACGACGTTCTTGGCAAGATAGCGGGCGGCATAGGCCGCCGAACGGTCCACCTTGGTCGGATCCTTGCCCGAGAAGGCGCCGCCGCCATGGGGTGCGGCACCGCCATAGGTGTCGACGATGATCTTGCGGCCGGTCAGCCCGGCGTCGCCATCCGGCCCGCCGATGACGAAATTGCCGGTCGGGTTCACGATCAACCGGTCCTCGGGCACTGTCCAACCTTCGGGGAATACCGCCGCGACGTAGGGCCTGACGAGCTCGCGCACCTCATCCTGGCTGAGGCCCTCGGCATGCTGGGTCGAGACGACGACTGTGTCGAGCCCGACGGGCTTGCCATTGCGGTATTTGAGCGTCACCTGGCTCTTGGCGTCGGGGCCGAACTTGGGCTGACTACCCGTTTTCCGATCCTCAGCCATCAGCCGCAGGATGCGGTGTGAGAACTGGATAGGGGCCGGCATCAATTCGTCGGTTTCGTTGCAAGCATAGCCGAACATGATGCCCTGATCGCCGGCGCCTTCCTCGCCCTTGTCGCCTTCGTCGACGCCCATTGCGATGTCTGACGACTGCTCGTGCAGCAGGTTGTTGACGGCGCAGGTCTTCCAGGAGAAGCCCTTCTGCTCATAGCCGATGTCCTTGATCGCCCGGCGCGCGATCTCTTCGACGTGCTGGCGTACCTCGTCGGGGCCGCGCACTTCGCCGGCGATGGTCACGTGGTCTGTGGTGGCCAGCGTTTCGCAGGCAACGCGGCAGTTCGGATCAGCGGCCAGATAGGCGTCCAGCACAGCATCCGAGATTCTGTCGCAGACCTTGTCGGGATGCCCCTCGGATACCGATTCACTGGTGAAAAGCCAGGTCTTGTCGTTCATCTCGTTCCTCTCCTCTGCATTGAAATGGGGTGGTCGCGGTCACGCAGTCACGCGACCTTGTCCTCGGCTTCGACCCGCGCGGCATTGCGGTCGGGAACGTAGGCGAGGCTCGGCGCCAGCCAGCGTTCGACCTCGGCCAGATCCATACCTTTTCTCTGGGCATAATCGGCCACTTGGTCCGGGCCGATCCGGCCGACACCGAAATAGCGGGCGCCAGGATGGGCGAAGTAAAAGCCGGACACCGCCGCGGCCGGCCACATCGCACAGCTTTCGGTCAGTTCGATGCCGGTGTGATAAGGCGCCTCGAGCATCGAAAAGAGGGTGCGCTTGTCGGTATGGTCCGGGCAGGCCGGATAGCCGGGCGCGGGGCGGATGCCGCGATACCGCTCGGCGATCAGCGCCTCGTTGTTGAGCTCCTCGTCCGGAGCATAGCCCCACAGCGAGCGGCGCACGCGGGCATGCAAGGCCTCGGCGAAGGCCTCGGCAATGCGGTCGCCGAGCGCCTGGACCATGATCGAATCATAGTCGTTGCCCGCGGCCTTGAAACGGTTGGAAAATTCGTGAACCTCATGGCCCGCGGTCACGGCGAACGCCCCGATCCAGTCGTCGATGCCCTTCGGCGCCAGGAAGTCGGCCAGGCACATATTGGGTCTATCGGTCGACTTTCGACCCTGCTGGCGAAGCTGCGGCAGCCGCGCCATCTCGAACCTGCGGTCCTCGCCCGTCCACACGACCACGTCGTCGCCGTCGCGATTGGCGGGCCAGAGGCCGACCACACCGCGAGGCCTGAACCAGCCCTCGGACATGACCCGTTTGAGCATCGTCCTGGCGTTGTCGTAAAGCTCGCGCGCGGCAGCGCCCTTGTCGGGATCGTCGAGGATGGCGGGGAATTTGCCGCGCATCTCCCAGGTGTCGAAAAAGGGACTCCAGTCGATATAGCCGACCAGCGCTTCGAGCGGCATGTCGTCGATAACGGACAGGCCGGGCGTCTGCGGCGCTGGCGGGACGTAGCTGTCCCACTCGCCGTCGAAGGCATTCGCTCGCGCCTCGGCGATCGGTATCGTCGGCCTGTCGCCGCCGCGGCTTGCCGCAGCGCGAATCCGCTCCTGATCGGCCGCGATGCCGGCCAGGTAGTCCGCGCGGGCCGTCTTGGACAGAAGCCGCGAGACGACGCCGACCGCCTTCGAGGCGTCATCCACATGGATCACGCCGTGCGCGTATTCCGGGGCAACCTTCAGTGCGGTGTGCTTCTTCGATGTGGTCGCGCCGCCAATCAGCAATGGGAGGTCGAAATCCTGCCGCTTCATCTCGGCCGCGACTTCGACCATGCGGTCGAGCGAGGGAGTGATGAGGCCCGAAAGGCCGATGATATCGGCCTTCTCCTCGCGCGCCCTGGCAAGGATATCCTCGGTCGGAACCATCACGCCCAGATCGACCACGTCGTAGTTGTTGCACTGCAAGACGACGCCGACGATGTTCTTTCCGATGTCGTGAACATCACCCTTGACGGTGGCCATCAGCACCTTGCCCTTGGCGGAGGTGTCGCCGGCTTTCTTCTTCTCCTCTTCCATGAACGGCAGAAGATGGCCCACGGCGGTCTTCATGACGCGCGCCGACTTCACCACCTGCGGCAGGAACATCTTGCCGGCGCCGAAAAGGTCGCCGACGACGTTCATGCCATCCATGAGCGGTCCCTCGATCACGTCGAGCGGCTTGTCCGCTTTCTGGCGGCATTCCTCCGTGTCCTCGATGACGAAATCGGTGATGCCATGCACCAGTGCGTGCTCCAGCCGCTTTTCGACCGGCTGCTCGCGCCACTTGGGGTCTTCCTTCTTGGCCGCCTCGCCGGAGCCCTTGTACTTGTCGGCGATCTCCAACAGCCGCTCGGTCGCGTCGGCGCGGCGGTTTAAAAGCACGTCCTCGACCCGCTCGCGCAGCTCGTCGGGAATATCGTCGTAGACGGTGATCTGACCGGCGTTCACGATTGCCATGTCCAACCCCAGCGGGATCGCATGGTAGAGGAAAGCCGAGTGCATCGCCTCGCGCACCGCATTGTTGCCGCGGAAGCTGAACGAGACGTTCGACAGCCCGCCCGAAACGTGGCAGTGCGGCATCGCCTCTTTGATCATGCGGGTGGCCTCGAAGAAGGCCACGGCATAATCGTTATGCTCGTCGATCCCGGTCGCCACGGCGAAGATGTTGGGGTCGAAGATGATGTCCCAAGGATCGAAGCCCGCCTTCTCGGTCAGAAGGTCATGGCAGCGCTTGCATATATCGAACTTGTGCTGAGCGGTCTCAGCCTGGCCGTTCTCGTCGAAGGCCATGACGACCACGGCCGCGCCGTAGCGGCGCACGATCCGGGCCTGTTCAAGGAACGCTTTTTCGCCCTCCTTCAGCGAGATCGAGTTGACGACCGAGCGGCCCTGAACGCATTTCAGCCCGGCTTCAATCACCTCGAACTTCGAGCTATCGATCATCACCGGCACACGGGAGATGTCGGGCTCCGACGCAATGAGGTTGAGGAAGGTCTTCATCGCCTCGGCCGAGTCGAGCAGCCCCTCGTCCATATTCACGTCGATGATCTGTGCGCCGTTCTCGACCTGCTGGCGCGCGACGTCCAGCGCGCTAGCATAGTCGCCGGCCATGATCAGCTTCTTGAACTTCGCTGAGCCGGTGACGTTGGTCCGCTCGCCGATATTGATGAAATTCGCGATCCCGGTCATACGGCGCCCTCATGCGGCTGCTGGGCCTCGGCACCCGATACCTCGAACAGCTCAAGCCCGCTAAGCCGCATCCGCTTCACCTTCGATGGAACCGTGCGCGGCGGCTTGTTCTTCACCGCTTCGGCGATGGCCGCGATATGCGCAGGCGTGGTGCCGCAGCAGCCGCCGACGATGTTGACGAGACCGGAGTCGGCCCATTCGCCCAGATGACCAGCGGTGTCCTCTGGCGTTTCGTCATAGCCCCCCATCTCGTTGGGCAGGCCCGCATTGGGGTAGGCGCTGATGCGGGTATCGGCCACCTGCGACAGGGTGCGGACGTGCTGGCGCATCTCGCCGGCCCCCAGCGCGCAGTTGAGGCCGATGGAGAACGGGCGCGCATGGCTCATCGACGCCCAGAACGCTTCGGGTGTCTGGCCGGTCAACGTGCGGCCCGAGCGATCGGTGATGGTGCCCGAGATCATCAGCGGTGGCACCGCGAGACCCTCGTCGCGCAGCGTTTCGATGGCGTAGATCGCGGCCTTGGCGTTGAGCGTGTCGAAGATCGTCTCGATCAGGAGCAAATCCGCCCCAGCTTCGATCAGCGCCCGCGCCGCCTCACCATAGGCTCGGGCGAGGTCGTCAAAGGTCACGCCGCGAAAACCCGGATCGTTCACGTCGGGGCTGATCGAGGCTGTCTGGTTCGTCGGCCCGATCCCGCCGGCAACCCAGCGCGGCCGCTCTGGCGTGGCCACGGCATCGGCCGCCTCACGCGCCAGCCGCACGCTCTCCGCGTTCATCTCGGCCACCAGGTATTGCATGGAATAGTCGGCTTGACTGATCGCGTTGGCGCCGAAGGTGTTGGTGCACAGGATGTCAGCTCCGGCCTCAAGAAAGGCGGCATGGATGCCGCGGATCATGTCAGGCGCAGTCAGGCTGAGAAGCTCGTTATTGCCGGCGACGTCGACGGGATGATCCTTGAAGCGCTCGCCGCGATAGACGGCCTCGTTCGGCTTCTCCTGCTGGATCATCGTTCCCATCGCGCCATCGAGCACAAGGATGCGCTCTGCGGCATGGCGTTCGATGTCGGCTGTCATATCTTTTGTCCTCCTACGCGGCCAGTTCAGCGCTCATCCGCGCACGGGCAACGCGCGGCAGACCGAGAGACTCACATCCGGTTTGTTCAGGGTATAGATGTGATAGCCCACAACGCCTTCGGTCGCGAGGCGGCGGCACTGCTCGCTGGCAAGGCTTGCCGCTACCATCGCGCACATATCGGGCGCATCGTCCAGTCCGCTGAACATAGCCTCCATCCAGTCGGGAATCGAGACACCGCAGCCTTGTGAGAAACGTTTGAGGCTGCCGGCGGCACGGGCGCGGTCCATGAAGCCCCGTTCGCGGGAACCGCTTGAACGAGACGGCGATGGGGTGTTTCGGGAAAGGCCCGCCCATGCGGATTGCTCCGTGTTTTGTGTGACCTGGAAAGCGTCAAGGGACGGGCGGCGGGCGCCGCCCGTCCCCCCGAATCACGCAGGCTTGCGGAACAGTTGGATGCCCCAGGCCAGATGGCCGGCATCCGCCGCCTTCACCCAGTTCTCGAGCCCGACGAGCATCTTTTCAAGATACGCGGCGGAAGCGCCGCCTTCTCGCAGCTTGTCGTAGTTGGCGATCAGTTCTTCGCGCACCCGGTCGTAGTGGGTGCGGAGCTGATTGGTCATCTCCTCCTGGCGCAACACCTCGAAGCCGCGCGCCTCTGCCGCCTCGCGGTAGAAGCGGAACGAGCCGAGGCTGCTAAGCTGCAGCCGGTCATAGACGGGCTGCAGCACGCCTTCGGGTACGTCGTCGGCCTGGCAGGGATCGGTGAAGACGAAGTAGCCGCCCGGCTTCAGCACGCGCCAGACCTCTTCGAGCACCTTGTCGCGCTGGTCGGAGTGCAGGATCGCGTCCTGGCTCCACACCACGTCGTAGCTGTCCTTGGCCTCTGGAATATCCTCGAACACACCGTGGACGATGCCGATGTTCTTGGCGAGGCCGGCGTTGCGCGTCTTGGCGCGGTTATAGTCGTTCTGCGTCTCGGAGATGTTCAGGCACGTCGCCGTGCAGCCGTATTTTCGCACCACCCGGCGCATCGATCCACCGTAGCCCGCGCCGATATCGAGAATGCACGTCGACTGGTCGAGGCCCGGAACGAGGGTCGCCATGCGATCGACGGTTTCGTCGCTCGCGGCGCGGATGTCCTGGGTGCTCTCGTAGAGGCCAATATGCAGATCCTCGCCGCCCCAGATGGTGGAATAGAAGGTGTCGGCGTCGTTGCTGTCGTAATAGGTCTCGGCGATGTCACGTACATCCACCTCGCCGCTCTCATGCGCGCCACGGCCCCAGCGCACAAGGTGCAGCGTCGACTTCTCGGCGACATGGATGAAGAAGTCGGGATCGTTCTCCGCATAGGTTTCGTGAAAGTCGCCATAGGTGCGCACCCTCTGAAAACCAGCCTCGGACAGCAGACGGCGGACATAGTTCTTGCGGATCGGGTGGAGGTTCAGCGTGAATTGCGCCCCGTCGGGGAAGCTGTAGAGCATCCGAACGAGACCCTCGTCGATATGCTCGGGCTCCGCGCTGACCTTATCGCCGCAGTAGTAGTACTTGTGCTTTGAGGAAAAGCCCTCGTCGAGCATGGTGTCGTAGTTGCGCTGGTCGAGGATCAGGACGCCGTCATGCTTCAGCGCGGCGTAGAATTCGGCGAGCGCGCGGCGACGGTCCTGTTCCTCGTGCAGATGCGTAAACGAGTTGCCGAGGCAGATGATGGCGTCGTACTTGCCTTGAATGTCGCGGTTGAGCCAGCGCCAGTCAGCCTGCACGGTCTTGAGGATCAGGCCGCGTGCCTGACCGTTCTCGAACGCTTTGGCGAGCATCGCCGCCGAGCCGTCAGCGGAGGTCACGTTGAAGCCGGCCTCGGTCAGGCGGACCGAGTGGAAGCCGGTGCCGGTCGCCACATCAAGCACCGTTTCCTTGCCGCGGGCCCTCAACACATCGATGAAGAACTGGCCCTCGCTTTCGGCGCGCGCCCGCCAGTCGATCAGTTCGTCCCACTTCTCGACAAAGCTCATCACGTACTCGTTGCGATACTGGTTCGTCTCACGATCCTGAAGCGGATTGCCGCTATACAATTGGTCGGTCAGGGTGAGTTCCGTGTTCATCGCACTCGAATTGGACATGAAGTCTCCTCTCGTCGTTGACGTGTTCGCATACCCGGGTCGCACCGGCGCAGCTTGCGGCGAATGCAGGCGCACAATTTTAGATCGGCGGTGGCCGGGTAGGGCGTGGGGCAGAAGGCCCACGACATGGCCCGGGATGTTCAACCCCGGAAAAATACCGCCACCACATAGTTCGATTTGCTAAGCGTCTCGTTCTCAGACGCGGCCTAGTGAAGATCAATACAGGAAAGAGGCCCCAAATCTCAAGGCCTGTGGACGAAGAGTCTGAAAGTTATCTGTTTCGATCTCCGAAACAAGTCATTTGATGTAGTGGTCGATCGGCCCCCGCGGAGCCGGATCGGCTCGCACACAAGCCTTGTATGTTCCAGGTTTCTCGGGTGGTGCTCGTCAGATCCGAAGCCGGATGGGAGATGCGCGAGAACACGGTTTTCCGCCTGGCCTCTATCACCGCGGCTGACCTCCATTTGGGCGCCGATACATTGCCCGCCGGCAAACGGCACCCTGCTCTCGCGCAGGCCATTGACGGCGTTATCAACACTGACTTTGCGGCCGTACAGGGCGTGATTGAGGCGACCGGCGCAGCACCGCTGAGACTGGAATTCAGACGGCACGATCTCGACAATCGTCTCTCAGCCGGAACATGTTGAGGGGGAAGTCGCGACCTCGCCGATCATCTGGCCTATGGTAAGCAAGGATCCGATATACGGTGACGAGAAGCCATCTGCGCGCTCCTCTCAAACGTGCTTATCACCCGCGGAGCGTTCACCAGTTGCCTGTTTGACACTGGTTGCAGTGCCGCACCCGTGCCGCTCGAGCGCGCGACGGCAGCACGGCACAGGACACATGTCCGCACGCAGTTCGGTCAATAGGTGATGCTGGTCAAAACCACGTAGAGAAGCGTGGCGACCACGCCGCCGACCATCAGTATCAGGAGCCAGAGCGACGGCTCCGTCTTTATTAGATCAAGATATCTCATCGGATGCTGCCTTTTCGGGTAGGGCGCATGCACCTCAGATCAGCCTGTTGTCCTCAGCCTTCTGGTGGGCGCGGCGTCGGGTTCCGTCGGTGTCGGATTTCCGCTGCCCTTCTTTCGCAGCCTTGCGGATCTGCTCGAAGCGGTTCCCTTCGCTCTCATCGGGCGCAGGTTTGGGCTCGGCTTTCTTTACGAAAGTGATCATCAGTCGCATTCCTTGCTCAGATTGATCGGAAGCGCGCGCCCGGGGCGGGCGTCCTGGCGGTCGCCGTTTCAATTCTCGAGCTTTAGGCAGCGAGAGCGACCGCGCAGGCTTCTGCGCCGCGCCTGTCGGGAGAGGTCTGTCCAGGCATGGTTGTCCAGCCGCCCGCTTCCACGAACTGCCGCTTCTTAAAGCTGTTTGGTATGGCCTTGAACTCCGCGAGGCGCGCCGCCGCATCCGGTGCCGCGTTGAACCGTTCGACGCATATGGCGGACGCCAGTTCTCCGCGTGCCGTGTCACCGGCCGCTGCGGCTATGGTTCGCGACGTGCCACCTGTGACCCAGCCACCCCCAGCTGAACCCGACGACGACCGTGGCGATCACCGCCGCGATGCTGGCCCAGGCCAAAATGGACTTCGAAGGCTGGTAGTCTTCCCAACGTCGGGAGAGAGATAGTTTGGCCTTGTTATGAGTGGCCATGGAGATTTTCCTTCCAGGTTAGAGCGCGGGTGGCTTTGTCCGGCCGCGCTGGCCGGACGGTTCCGGCACCGTTCTCAGTATCCCATGCCGCCCATGCTGCCGTTGCCTGCAGCCAGGGCGGAATCCTTCGCGGGAATGTCCGCGATCATAGCCTCGGCCGTGATCAGCAGGGTGGCGATCGAGCCGGCATCCTGCAAGGCAGTCCGCACGACCTTGGCGGGGTCGACGATGCCGGTCTTGATCATGTCGACATAGGTTTCGGTCTGCGCATCAAAGCCCTGGTCGGCGTCCTTGAGATCAATGAGCCTTCCCACGACGATCGAGCCTTCGACGCCGGCATTCTCGGCAATCTGACGGATCGGGGCCTCGAGCGCCCTGAGCACGATGGAGATGCCGGCGGTCACGTCGGCATTGGTGCCTTTCAGCGAGGACAGGGCAACCCTGGCCCTCAGCAGCGCCACGCCGCCGCCAGGCACGATGCCTTCCTCTACCGCCGCGCGGGTGGCGTTGAGCGCATCGTCGATGCGATCCTTCTTCTCCTTGACCTCGGTCTCGGTCGCACCGCCAACGCGGATGACCGCGACGCCGCCGGCAAGCTTCGCCAGCCGCTCCTGCATCTTCTCCTTGTCGTAGTCCGAGGTGGACTCCTCGATCTGCGCCTTGATCTGGCTGATGCGCGCGGCGATGCCTGCCTTATCGCCGGAGCCGTCGATGATCGTGGTCGTGTCCTTCTCGATCAGCACGCGTTTGGCGCGGCCGAGCATGTTGAGCATCACGTTTTCAAGCTTGATGCCGAGGTCTTCCGAGATCATCTGGCCGGCCGTCAGCACGGCGATGTCTTCCAACATCGCCTTGCGGCGATCGCCAAAACCGGGCGCCTTGACCGCCGCGACCTTGAGGCCGCCGCGCAGTTTGTTGACGACCAGCGTGGCGAGCGCCTCGCCCTCGACATCCTCCGAGATGATCAGCAGCGGCTTGCCGCTCTGAACCACGGCTTCGAGGATTGGCAGCATGGCTTGCAGATTGCCCAGCTTCTTCTCGTGGATGAGGATGTAGGGGTCCTCCAGTTCCACGCGCATCTTCTCGGCATTGGTGACGAAGTAGGGTGAGAGATAGCCGCGGTCGAACTGCATGCCTTCCACGACATCGAGTTCTGTATCGGCGGTCTTTGCCTCTTCGACGGTGATGACGCCCTCATTGCCGACCTTGTCCATCGCTTTCGCGATCATCTCGCCGACTGTGGCGTCGCCATTGGCGGCAATGGTGCCGACCTGGGCGATCTCGGCCGAAGACTTCACCTTCTTGGCACGCGCCTGGATCTCCTTCACGATGGCAGCGACACCGAGGTCGATGCCGCGCTTCAAATCCATCGGGTTCATGCCGGCGGCCACGAGCTTTGCGCCCTCGCGCAGGATCGAAGCGGCGAGCACCGTCGCCGTGGTAGTGCCGTCGCCAGCAAGGTCGTTGGTCGTCGAGGCCACCTCGCGCACCATCTGCGCGCCCATGTTCTCGAACTTGTCGGCAAGCTCGATTTCCTTGGCGACGGTGACGCCGTCCTTGGTAATGCGCGGGGCGCCGTAAGCCTTGTCGATGACGACGTTGCGGCCCTTCGGTCCGAGCGTAACCTTGACGGCATTGTTCAGCAGTTCAACGCCGCGCAGCATTCGATCGCGGGCGTCGGTGCCAAATTTGATTTCCTTGGCAGACATGATGTTTCGTCCAGTTCAGGTTTGAGATCAGAGATTGGTCAGGCGGCTTTCTTGGTGGCCGCCTCGGTCTTTTCAACGATGCCCATGATGTCGGCCTCCTTCATGATCAGAAGGTCTTCGCCATCGATCTTGATCTCGGTCCCGGACCATTTGCCGAACAGGACTATATCGCCCGTCTTGACGTCCAGCGGGATCAGCTTCCCGCTCTCGTCACGCGAACCGGGGCCGACGGCGATCACTTCGCCTTCCTGAGGCTTTTCCTTGGCTGTGTCGGGAATGATGATCCCGCCCTTTGACTGCAAATCGCCTTCCGCGCGTCGGATGACGACACGGTCGTGGAGTGGACGGAATTTCATTGGGTTCTTTCTGAGGTCGGCGTGTAGGGCGACCACCTCGACAACATAACGCCTTTGGCACTTGAATGATAGGAGTGCTAAAAAATTTATTCTTGGCAGTCAAAAATAACGATTCCGGTAATATTCGATGCTTCCTCGTTTTTCTCCCGCAGATCGAGATTTTTTCTTGGAGGCTTCCTTTTTCGCACGTAATCATTGAAAACCTTTGGTCCCGGCCCGCAAATAAAACCAGAAAGACGCCTTGTTTGGAGCAAGTTTGAAGTGTATGTAAAAGATACGTTGATTTGGCCGATTTGGCTTCGCGGTGTCAGAGACTTCGACCCGCCATTCACCACCGAATTCTCGACAGCGAATGCATGGCGTCAATCCGGCGCGCATGCCGCCCGTTCGAACCTAGAATGAACCCCGGCGCTGACCACGGATGTACTGGCAGCCTGGGAATTCGTTCCGGTTCGGATGGGAATGATGCAGGAGGCGTTTCCGCGTGCTCCTGCGGAGACATCTAACCATGACAACACGCACTACGCAGACCGTCGTTCGCTTCTCGTCCGCTTTCCCGTTGCCCGGCATCGACGCGCTGCAGCCGGCGGGAAAATACCGCGTCGACCACGACGAGGAATTGATCGAGGGGATTTCCCGGCTGGCCTGGCGTCGTGTTGGTGCCTTCATCCACCTGCCGGCGATCGCCGTCCGCAGTTCGATGCAGCAGATGGTGCCGATCGACCCGGCGGACCTGGAAGCCGCACTTCAAAAGGATCTTGAACAATCATGACCGCAGCAAACATCCTGCAACGCAATGCCCGTCCGATCCGGCGCGACGCCGCAGCGCATCTCTTCACGGTCGGCCAGACTGTCCGGTTGAAGGGTAGCTTCGGAAGATCCGCCCTGCCCTCGGACATCTATCGCATCACCGGCACACTCCCGCCGCAGGGAGATTCGCCGCAGTATCGCATTCGCAGCGACGATGAACGTCATGAGCGGGTGACCACGCAGGACAGTCTCGAACCGGTCCGCACGCCGCAGGCCGGCAGCGGCGCAACTCTCATCGAAAGGACGTTCGGCCATGGCCAAGGGACAGAAACGAAGTAACCGCGAGATCCGAAAGCCGAAGCAGGCGAAGGCTCCGCCCAAACCTGAAAGCACGTTCGGCAACCAGATCAAGCTTGCCGCGAATGCCAACGCCCAGCGCAACAAGGGCAAGAGCTGACGACCGATGAAGATCGTGATCGAGTTCTACCGCACCAGGGATGCGGACGACGCACATGCCGTCGTCGGCCGCGAGACGAGGGAGGCGGTTGATCTCGATGACGCGATCGGAATCGCGCGTCTGTTGGCCCAGGCTCTCGACATGCCGCAGCGGCCCGACGCCATGATGATCACCGACGCGGAGGGCACAACGATCTACACCGGCGCTCTCGACGCCTAAGCGGTCGACGAAGGAAGGCTGTGATCATGAAGGCTCGCGACAACGAACAATATGGCCGCCGCATCGAAGTCGAAGCGGATCGGTCTTGGACTGTCTATCACATCTTCAGCGGCATTCCCGCGCATGCAGACGGTCAGACCATGACCGGCCTCAGCCGGCTGGACGCAACCGATGGCATGGTGTCCCTCAACCGCCGCAGGGACGGACGCCACAAGGATCGGGGCAGCCTCACACTACGCGCCTGGCTCGCGCGATCTGCGACAGAGGACTGCCTATCGTGACACTGGAGTTTCCCAACCGGAGCCGCAGCTTCGACGAAGCGCGCAACGCCGTCCACTTCATTGGCTATGACGGCATGTTCGAAGTGCCGTTCTTCGTCGAGGCGGCCGCACTGTCACGGCCGGGCAGGACGGAACTGACCGAAACGGATTTCCTCACGGCTTTCGATGCAGCGCGCAATTCCATCCACGCTGTCGCACGCGAAGCCTATTCTCATGGACGGCGCACGTCTTACACCTTGACCGCCGCCGATTTCCGTTAGGGGCGGTTCCGAATGCTGATTCGCTGCGGCTACGAGATAACGCTGACCTGCCAGCAGTCGGACAGCGTTGGCATGACTCCTTTCGGTCCACGGGAATCGCGCAGGCGACATCAGGGTTCAAAGGAGGTGAGGCCCGTGCGGCTCGGCCTTCCAACTGATCTGGTCGCCGGCGGCCCGAGCTGCGCACGGACGGTATTCGGGTCCAGTAAGGCAACGCACGCGGACGTTCGAAATGGGTCGGGCCTAGCGTCGGCTGCTGACTAAGAAAGCTGTCGGCTATGATCACCGGCATGCGGGGATGGATCGTTGCCATCAGCTCGTTTGCTTCGTAGGTGACGACAGCGAACGTGCGAATGACCGCATCGGTCTGACGATGCTTCCATTCCTCCCAGATCGCAGCGATATAGAACGGCTCGTCCGTCTTCATTGCAACGGCATAAGGGGATAGCTCCGACGCGAATCGCACGCCGGCACCACGAGGAAGAGCAGAACGAGCAACCGGATCCCCAGGTCGCCGGAAGCCAAAAGGATGAAAAACCCGACACGCGCGTGCTGGGAAAGCCTGACTACACAAGTCCGTGCAAATTCAGTAAGCGAGCGTCCGGGCTTCGCGCTCTGTTCAGTGGGGTGGCGTGCCACAGCGCGATCCTAGACTGCCCTGTGTTGGTCGATTGGGCAACGGTGACCGGGGATAAGGACCGCATCGGCTAACGAGAGACGCATTTTCCTGACCTGACAAAAGCCCAGACGTTGCTCCACTTGTTGAGGCGGGAGTCTGGAGCCATGCGCCAAGTCCTTCATACCATTACCGGCCTCAATGTCGGTGGAGCAGAAAGCATGCTTACGCGCTTCGTCGCCCAGATAGACGATGCCGGCTATCCCTCGACAGTTCTCTCGCTTCTTTCGCCGGGTGCTCTGGCGACGCAACTGCCGTGCAAGACGCAGTCGAACCTGCTCACGCTTGCAATGCAAAGGGCAATGCCGGGGCCTGGCAATCTGCTCGCCCTGCAGAGGTTGGTGCGCCAGAATAAGCCAAATCTCATCCACGGCTGGATGTATCATGGCAATCTGGCGGCCTTGATCGGTTCCGTTGCAAGTTTCATATTCGCACCGGTGATTTGGAGCGTTCATCACACGGTCGCCGATATTGCGCAAGAAGAGCCCAGGACGCGCCGTCTTCTCCGTTACTCAGCGGTTCTGTCACATCATGCTGCGGCGATTTGCTACTGCTCAAATGCGGCTGCGTACCAGCATGAGCGCCTCGGCTTCGATCCTCGCCGAAGCGTTGTCATTCCGAATGGAATAGACTGCCACATATTCTGTCCGACGTACGAGCGCCGGGTTCGATTGCGTTCAATGCTGGCGATTCCGCCAAAGCGTCGCATCATCGGTCATTTTGCCAGATACCATCCCATGAAGGATCAGCTCAGTCTCGTCAGGGCGGTCAGCATCATCTCACGCAACGGATATGACGTTCAGCTAGTCGTTGTTGGCGGGGGTCACCAGGACGGCCCAGTTCGAGAGGCGGCGTCGAAGCTGGGCATCGATGACCGCGTCACGACCTTGGGCATTCGTCACGATATAGCAGAGCTTCTGCCTGGGTTGGACGTCTTCGCTCTTTCTTCTGCATGGGGAGAAGCGTTCTCAGTGGCCGCCGGCGAAGCTATGGCGAGCGGCGTACCTGTTGTTGCAACGGACGTGGGTGACAGCAATTGGCTCGTCGGACCCACAGGGATGGTAGTGCCACCGTCCGACCCGAATGCGCTTGCCGCTGCACTAGCGGAAGTATTGGGTCTCTCTCGCGAAGATCGCGAGGCTCTCGGCGATGCCGCCAGGGAACGTATCGTCAGCAACTTCTCGCTTGAAATCTACGTCAATCGATACCTCGCGCTTTACGAACAAGTTCTGAAGGGCGGTTACCGGGCAAACCGAAACATCGCCTGAGGAGCCGTGCATGTGCAATGATGTCTGCGCCAGATCTGGTTTCGGAGAGGAGGTCGTAAGGACCGTTATGTCCTATATTGGCCGCCGCACACCGAATCGGGAAGGACCGGGGCTGTGATCGAGGTTGGCGCTGCGGCTGCCTTCGGCAAATTCCAAGACGACGAACGAAGAGTCGCCGAAAATGAAACTGCGCCGGGAAAAACCTGACCGGGACTGTTTCCGCATTTCGAGAACGCGGAGGCTGCTTTTTGATCGGACGTTCCGGTCTTTGTGCCCTGCGAAATGCTAATCCTTTGATTGCGTTATTGATATTTTGCTCGACGGTATGGCGCCCGATTTCTGCCGCGGTCAACGGCCGCTTTATGGGAGTGTTCCAAGGTGGGCAAACCACGTCTCGTCACGGCTGGAGAACCCAGGGTATTCTTGGTGATGCGCCGGAAACGGCCCCGAGCGGCAATATTCACCGACCTGCTGCGAAAGGATGTAAGTCGTGAAAGTGCTCTTAACAGGCATAGCCGGCTTTATCGGATTCCATACTGCATTGAGACTAGCAGCTCGCGGTGACGAGATAATCGGAGTCGATAATCTCAACGACTACTACCCAGTCTCACTCAAGCGCGCGCGATTAAACATTCTCGGCAAGCGCGCCCGCTTCAGGAAGATGGATATCGCCGACATCGAAGCGCTGAGTGCCCTGGTCGTAGCGGAACGTCCCGACGTGATTGTTCATCTGGCCGCTCAGGCCGGCGTTCGCTATTCACTCGAGAACCCTCTGGCTTATGCGAGATCCAACCTTATCGGGCACCTGTCCGTCCTCGAAGCGTGCCGGCGTTGGAAGGGACTGCGCCACCTCGTCTATGCTTCGTCGAGTTCGGTCTATGGGGACAACAAGAACGTGCCGTTTAGCGAAGCAGATCGCGTTGACAGTCCGAAATCCTTATATGCCGCGACAAAACGAAGCGACGAACTGATGAGTGAGGCCTATGCGAGCCTCTACGGCCTCAGGCAGATCGGGTTGCGATTCTTCACTGTGTACGGCGCTTGGGGGCGGCCGGACATGGCCTACTGGATCTTCACCAAATCGGTAATCGAGGGACATCCGATCCGGATGTTCAACAACGGCGACATGATGCGCGACTTCACTCACGTGGACGACATTGTGTCGGGAGTCGTTTCGACGGCCGTATCACCTGTCTTCCTTTCCGACGAGCACCCACATCGCGTCTACAATGTCGGAAACAACTGCCCGACGAAGCTTATCGAGCTGGTTAGACTCATCGAGCAGCATACGGGACGCTCTGCGACCATCCGCTACGAGTTGATGCAGCCAGGCGACGTCGTCTCAACCTATGCCGACATCGAAAGCATGCAGACCGACTATGGCTTCCATCCAACCACAAGCCTCTCGGATGGCATCAGGGAGTTCGTCGGCTGGTATCGCAACTACGCAGGTTATACCCGCCGCGAAGTCGAAGTCGTCGCTTGAAGCTTTTCGTTCACTCGGACTGAAATACCCACAGGCGAGCTACAACATAATTCCAGACGAAGACCATCGGCACGCTCACGATCTTTGCAGCCGGGGCGGGGATCAAGGTCGCCAAAAAAGTGATTAGAATCGTGGAGAGCAGAAGGCCGGCCAAGTTCGACACGCAGAATTTAATCGCCTGCGCAGAGCTCCTGTCGGCGCGAAAGGTCCATGAGCGGTTGAGGTGATAGCTCGCCAGGATACCGGCGGAGTAGGAAAAAACGTTAGCGAGTGCCGGCGCGAATGACATCAGCACCAAGCTCGTGAAAAGCACCACGTCCAACGTGGTGGTGATCGCACCCACAACGGTGAAACGCGCCGCCGTTACGATGCTGCGTTCGAGGCTCTCGATCCAGACGGCACTATACGGTCTAGGCATTGTATCTGCTCCAGTGCGGGCGATGCTGTCTCCACCATAAGGTCGGTCCTGTCGTTCAGCGTTGCCTCCACAATTGGCACAGGCCGCCGTTTCGACTGCATGAAAATCCGCCCGACATACTCGCCGACGATTCCCAGGAACATCGCATTGAGCGTGATGGAAAGCAGCAACAGCACGATGCTGGTGGCGAAACCGGCCGGCCAGTTCTGCCCGAATAGCAGCTTCCCGACCAAATAGCCGACGAGCAGCAGAAAAGTCGCCGTTCCGACGACGAGGCTTGCGATCGAGGCGAGCCTGAGCGGGATCAGTGAATGGTTGAGGATACCGTCGACGGCAAGCGACAACATGGCCTTGAGCGGGAACTTGCTTTCACCGGCCACACGGGCCTGCCGGTCATACTCGAATCCGACCTGCGAAAAGCCCATGGAACTGATAAGACCACGCAGGTAGGGCGAGGTGTCGTCGACGTGGCGTAACTCGTCTAGGATGCGCCGGTCGACGAGCCTGAACTCGCCGGCGTTCAGCGGCAGGTCATCTTCGCTGAGGGCATTGATGCAGCGGTAAAATAAGCGCCGCGTGAGCGCCTTCAGTCGATTGTCTGTGAGCGAACGCCGGATGCCGTAGACAACCTGGTGACCTTGCCGCCACAGAGTGAGCATATGGGGGATCAGGTGTGGCGGGTCCTGGAGATCGCAATCGATCTGGACCGAGCAAGCACCGCAAGCCACCTTGTAGGCGGCCAGCAGGGAGAGCTGGTATCCGACGTTGCGGCTGAAACGGATGACTCGGACACGCGGGTCGAGACTGCATATCTCCTTCAGGATTTCGAATGTGCCGTCCGTGGAATGGTTGTCGGTGAAGATGATTTCATAATCATGGCCCGGAAGCGTGCGGAAAGTGTCCACGATCGCCGCATAGGCCCGACGGACATTCGCCTCCTCGTTGAAAGCCGGCACCAAAACGGAGACAACTACCGCTCCAACCATCATGCCGCTCCCAACGTACGGTTCTCGAAGACCTGCGAGTCAGTTAACATGTGAGAGGACCGGTTGGCGGTGTCGCGATGCCAGGCAACCAGCCGCGAAATGCCTTCCGGGAGGGGGATACGCGCGCGCCAACTCAGAAGCTGCGCTGCGCGATCGGGCGAACCGCAAAGGTCCGGTGCGCCGTGTAGCGGATTGCCCTTACCATATGTGACGAGCCCTGGATCAGTGCCGGTCGCCTCGACAACCTGCTCTGCCAGTTCGCGCATTGTCAAAGCGAGGCCGGTTGCGATGTTGACGACGGCAGCCCCGGACAGGAGCACTCTTCCCATCCGCATCAGGGCTGCGACGGCGTCGTCAATATGGATCAGATCCCGGCGGTCTTGCGGACGGCGCACAGTGGAAGGTTCGCCGGCCAGGCAGCGGCGGATAAGCCAGGGTAGAAAGTAGTCTTTCGATTGCGTTGGGCCGTAGACAAGCGCCAAGCGCGCGGTGGCGACCGGGAACGGGAGCCTTGGCTGCAGTGCGGCGGCGAGATGAGTAGCGGCAACGAGCCCGGCGCCGTAAAGAGTAACTGGCTCTTCCCGCGCATCCTCACGATACGGGCGCGGCGCCAGTCCGTATTCCGCCAGTGATCCGGTCCTGATCACGGCCACGGGCGGGACGCGAGCTCGGGCGGCGGCGCACAAGAGACTGATCAGGATCTGCAGGTCCTCGCCGATATAGCGGCGGGCATCTGTGAACTGCGCATCTTCGGGACGTCGCGGAGATGCCGCCAGATGATAGATCACGTGGGGAGCGACATCTCGAATGCACCGCTTCAGTTCCTGATCGGACCGCAGATCAAAACGATGCAAAACGATCTCGCGTCCGAAGCGCCGCAGCCGGTCCTCACGTGAAGGCCCGCGGACCACGGCATGGACCTCCTGACCGTTCTGGAGACAGGCGCCTACCAGATGGGAGCCGACAAAACCGGCCCCGCCTGTGATCAGTATCCGCAGCCGTCGGCGCACACCTCCACCTCACATCCCGGAAATGGCTTGCGCCACGGGCTTTGAGCGAGTGCTTACCTTCTCCGGGATCAGGACCGGGGTTGGCAAGGGCACGAGAAATTGCCCGCCACGGGCAAGGAATGCGCTTTGTTGCTGTTGGATTTCGTCGAAGAAGTTCCAAGCGAGGACGAGGAGGATGTCGGGCCTGTCCTCTTCCAGGGTTTCTGGCGGGCGGATCGGGATCTTCATACCCGGCGAATAGAGCCCCTGCTTGAGCGGGTTACGATCGACGAGATAGTCGAGTGTCTCGGGTCCGATCTTAAAAAAGTTCAAGAGTGTATTGCCCTTTGCGGGGGCCCCATAGCCGGCGATCCTGAGTCCCTGATCCTTCATTTCGGCCAACCGGGTGGTCAGATCGTCCTGGATTTCCTCGATACGCGAGGAAAAGGCGCGATAGGTCTGCATTGAAAGCACTCCAGCATCGCGCTCCTCCGTCAGCATCTCCTTCACGATCCGCTTGATCGCTGTGGCGGCGGCGCTTCGCTTCAGGAAGACCCGCATCGACCCACCGTGTACGCCGAGGCGATGAACGTCCACGACCGTTAGATCGAAAAATGCACCGAGTTTGACCAGCGACAGCAGGCTGAATTCCGAGACATGCTCGTGATAGATCGTGTCGAACTCGTTCTTCTCCAGAAGATCTTTCGCCCACGGGACCTCAATGACGAAGACGCCGTCGGTGGCGAGCCAGCAGGCAATCCCATTCATGAAATCATGGAGGTCGCCGATATGATTGAATGTGTTTGTTGTCACTATGACCTTGGCAGGCCCGTGCGTGTCCGCCAGCCTATGCGCCGCGGCTTCCGAGAAATATCCGACCTCCACGTCGACGCCCCGCGATCGAGCGATCTCTGCCAGATTGGCGGCCGGGTCGACGCCGACTGTTGTGCAGCCGAGGCCGTTGCAGGTCGACAGCAACAGGCCGTCGTTGCAGCCGATGTCCACGATTAAACCGCTGCCGGCCTCCTGCTTCAGCACCTCGGCGAGATCTGCAAAGTGGCTGTGCATGCGGGTGGCACTGGAAGGCACGTAGAGATAATGCTCAAAAAAACCTTCGGGGACCTGATCGGCCACCTGGATCAGACCGCATTCCAGGCATATCTGTGAGTTGAGCGGATAAGCCGGCTGGTCTCCTTCGATCTCTTGAGGGCGTACGAAGCCGTTGGCTGGCGGGTGATCGCCCATTGGCAGGAAAAGATACGGGTCGCGGGCAAGGCACGCGCGGCAGCAGGTTAGCAAAGCCATCGTCACACTCCCATTTGAACCGACCGAACAGGTTTCACGCTTGTTGCCGGACGCGCGGTTGAAAAACGCTTCGCAAATTCGCGGAAGGAGCCATGGACATGATCCAGTTGTTCGGCGGTGAGGCCATGATGGCAGGCCAGAAGAATGCCCCCTCGCATGACATCGTCGGCCACGGGATGACCGCTTGCCTCTGTCCGGTATTCGACATTGGCCATGGCAGGCTGACGCAGGATGTTCCCGGTGAAGATCGGGCGTGTCTGGATGTTCCTCTGCTCGAGAAAGATCTGCATATCGCGACGGGAAAAAGGCGCGCCGCGCCTGACCGTCAGAGGGAAGGCGAGCCAGCCGGTGCGCGATCCAGACAGTTGCCGCGGAAGCACGAACCAGTCCTCATAGTCCTTGAAGAAGGCGTACTGAGCCGCGAAGTTATGCTCGCGCGCGGCGATGTTCTGCTCCAGCCGGTCGAGTTGGACCAGTCCGAATGCTGCGCCCAGTTCCGAGGGTTCGATGTTGAAGCCGAGTTCCTCAAAGACAAATTTGGCATCATACTCAAAACCATCGAGCTCGACATTAAAGCGGTTCTCTATCGTCTCGGATTCGACGAAAAGTGAGGAGGCCCGTCCCCACGAACGCAGAAGCAGCGCACGGCGGGCAAGTGCGTCGTCATTGACGCAAAGCATGCCGCCGTTGCCCGCGGCCGTAATAACATGCGAACCATAGAAACTGGTCGTGCTGATGTCCGAGCGGGTTCCCGTGCTCGTGCCGTTGAGCGTTGCGCCGAGCGTGTCTGCGCTGTCCTCAATGACGATGAGCTTGTGTGCTTCCGCAATGGTGCGGATGCGATCCCAATTGGGCAAGTTCCCGATGAGGGAGGGGATCATCATCGCTCGTGATCTGGGTGAGATAGCACGCTCGATCGCCGTGACATCAATATTGTAAGTGCCCTCGGCGGCATCCACAAAGACTGGAATCAGGCCCTTTCTGACGATCGGGGCGACGGTCGTCGCGAAGGTGAGGGCAGGTGTGATGACCTCGGCCCTGAGTGGCAGGTCGAGTATTTCGATAGCTAGGTAGTTCGCGGAAGAGCCGGAGTTCACCATGACCCCGTGCCGCTTGGCAAAAAGTGCAGCGACGCGCTCCTGCATCCGCCGCACTCGCTCGCCCATCTGCGTCGAGGATCGCAAGACCTCCAGGACGGCGGCGATTTCGGCTTCGCCGTGGACGGATTGGCCGTAATTCACGCGCATGAGGCGTCCCTCATTCCTTGTCCGTGCATGGGGGTGGCTTCATTGGTTGCGGCCCAACGCATGGCATATTCGCTGATCTGCTGGTCAGAGAACGCTCGCATCCGATGTGGTTCCCGGCAATATGCACGGTACCAGTCGATGGTCATCGCGACCGCTTCGTCCAGGCGCAACAGGGGCTTCCAACCCAGCTCCACGCGCGATTTTGTGCTATCGAGACGCAGCACAACCGATTCCGGCGGTTCACCCTCTTGGCGCTCCACCAAATAGTCGGGGCACTCCCCCCGCCACCTTGAGAGCGCCAAATCGGCAAGCGTGCCTACATTGACGTCGGCATCCGCGCTGGGGCCAAAATTCCACGCTCCCGCGAAGCTGCGACCATGATCGAGGAGACCGGCGCCCAGCATCAGATAGCCGCGGATCGGCTCGAGCACATGCTGCCAGGGGCGCACATTGCCCGGATTGCGAATCCGCGCCGGTGTACCGGTGCTAGCCGAACGAGCCAGATCGGCAACCAGCCGGTCGCTCCCCCAATCTCCCCCGCCAATGACATTGCCCGCGCGCACCGTTGCAAGCTGCGCGCCGCCGGCATCGCTAAAGAAAGAGGCTCGGTAGGCCGCCGCAACCAGTTCTGCGCAACCCTTCGACGAGCTGTAGGGATCCCGACCGCCCATCGGATCGTTTTCGCGGTAAGGCCAGACCCATTCCCCGTTCGCGTAGCACTTGTCGCTCGTGACGACGATTACGCCACGCAGCGACGGCATCCGGCGTGCCGCTTCCAGGACCACAGCCGTTCCCACGACATTGGTCATATATGTATCGACCGGCGCCTCATAGGACGTACGGACGATCGCTTGTGCGGCCAAGTGAATCACAAGGTCGAAATCAAGTTCGCCGATGGCCTCGCGCAAACCGCTTTCCGTACGGATGTCGCCGATGCGGCTGCCAATGAGGTTCTCGATGTCGACAGCTGTGCAGAAGGACGGCCTTGTTGGCGGCAGTGCGACGCCGACGACAGTGGCACCGAGGCGGCTTAGCCAAAGGGACAGCCATCCTCCCTTAAAGCCGGTGTGCCCAGTGACGAGCACGCGGCGGCCAGCGAATGTCCTTACGAGGGCGGTTTCATCCAGAGTTGCGCCCATGGCCTGCAATCTCGAACAGTGGTTTGGGAGTGCTACAGTGCGAGGCATCGCTTTGGTCGAACTGCAGCCATGGAGGCTCCTCGGTTTCGCACAGGCCATCCAGGACGTCGCGATCGCGAATGGTATCCATCGGATGCCAAAAGCCCCTGTGCTTATAGGCAAATAGCTGTCCGTCCAGAGCCAGATTCGTCAGCGGCGATTTCTCGAGCGGCTCGCTCGGACCGGGGATATAGTCCAGAACGCCAGGTTCGAAGACGAAGAAGCCGCCGTTGATCCAGGTCTCGTACTTCCGGACCTTCTCGGTGAATTCAACCACCTGATCGCACTCGATTTCCAGATTTCCGAAGCGCGCGGGCGGCTGAACAGCCGTCACTGTCGCCAGACGGCCGTGCGAGCGATGGAACGCCAGAAGCGCTTCCAGGTCGATGTTGCCCAGACCATCGGAATAGGTGACCATAAAGGTATCGCGGTCGAGCCAGTCGCGCAGGTTCAACAAGCGACCGCCGGTCATAGTCGAAACGCCTGTATCGACGACCGAAACGTTCCAGTCCAGCGGTCGGCTCGGCCGCAGAATCATGGAGCCGTTTCCGAGTGCCACCGTAAAGTCCGCGGTGGACAGGTGAAAATTGTGGAAGAAGCTCTTGATCGACATGCATTTGTAGCCGCCCGCGACAATGAAATCGCGGAAGCCCCAGTGGCTGTATACGTCCATCACATGCAGAATGATGGGACGGCCCCCAACCTCCACCATCGGTTTTGGAATCCGATGCGTCTCCTCGGCCAATCGAGAGCCGAGACCTCCTGCGAGAAGAACAACCTTCATTTCGGCCTCGCGTGTGTTTGCCTGAGTGGAAGATCAGGCGACAACTCGAAATGCCCTGGTTCAGGAGGGCGTGCCTAATACAAGGGTATCTAATGAAATTCTTTCCCTACTACTAGCTAAGTTTTATACACATCATAGAACATTGTAGATACATTGTTCCATACAATTCGTCATTAACTTGAAAGCGAAGTTAGTTATATTCATTGCGCTTGATTAAGCGTACGACATGTCGTGTAAATCCACAAGGAACGCTGTCGTCAGGTAAAGCCCTTTGCAAGAGTCAGGGTTAGCGCTGACTGGCTTTTTTGGCCCCATGCGGCTACTCGGGGGGCAGGTTGCTTATTGTGTAGCTGGCCTTCAATCAGCGGGCTGTGCCGGCATGGTACGGGCGTGGTTTGTGATGGTGGTTCGACAGGACCGCCCCTGGTGCAGGTGCCGTCCCTACCGGGGTTCGCGGGTTATAAAGGAACCGCCATGCACACGCTGATCAAACATCGAGAGGAGACAACATCGACCCTGATTGCCGGTGCGCTGGCTGTCGCTTCAGCTTATCTGGTCGTCTCTCTTGCCGTTCGGATCATGAACTATGATCTCCGGCGCGACGAAGCGCTTTATGTTCCGCCAATGCGTCTGCTGGACGAAAGCACGCTTTACAAGGATTTCTTCTATAACCACGTCCCGGGTTCCGCCTGGTGGTTTTATGGTGTTCGGCAACTCACCGGGTCCGACCACCTGCTGATGAACGGCCGCCTCGGTGTTCTGGCCGGGTGGTTCATTTTCGCCGCAGCGATCGGATTCATCAGCTTTGCGCTGACGCGCTCGCGCCTGGTCAGCTGGTGCATCGTCGTGCTATCCGTGCTCAACCCGCTGTTCCTCACCGAGACCGGAATGACGGCAACGAACAATCTTCTGCCGCTACCATTCTCGTTCCTGGGCATCGGTCTCTTCATTCTGGTGATGCGCAGCAGCCGCCGGCGGCTTGTTCTGACAGGCGCGGCGGGACTGTGCTTGTCGGTCGCAGTGGTGTTGAAAATCAGCGCCGTGGCGTTCGTTCCGCCGGTCGCCATCGCGGCTTTCTTCTTCCCGCGTGCATTGAGTTTTCCGGATCGCATCAAGCATATCGTCCTGCCCTTGGCCATAGGCGGGCTGGTCGGCGGCCTACCGATTCTGTTCTATCTCGTCTCGGATCCGGCACGCTTTCTCGCGCACGTGGTCGGTTACCACACTGGGCCGCATGCCCGCTATTGGCAGGGTGGAGGAGAAGGTGCCGCGGTATCGCTGGCGGAGAAGGTTCTGCTTGCCCGCGACATTTGGTTGTCCAACGCTGTTGCTGTCTCGCTTGTGGTTGTCGTAGCCATGGTCCTTACGGGCTCACAATTGGGGATAGCGCTTCGTCGCACCGACTGGCTGCTGTCTTCCGGCCCAGTGATTGTCGTTTTTGCGGCACTTGCATCCAGCGTTTTCCTGAGCTTCGTCCCCACGCCGGCCTTCCCTCAATATTTCGCGCCGCCGCTCATATGCTTGCCGTTGATATTGGCGTTGCTGTTTGCCGGGCTCGATAGCAATGCACGGAAACAGGTGTTGCCGGCGGTTGTGGCCGCGACGATCGTCGTGCTGGCGATCAGTATTCCGCGGCTTTCCCAGTTCATAGGTACAGCCGTTCATCCACAGCACTGGCTCGTAAGCCGTGTCCATGACGGCGGTATGGCCATTGCGCAGCTTCTTGAAAAAGCTAGAGTCCAGGGGAAAGTGGCCACGCTGGTGCCTATCTATCCGCTGGAAGGTGGCCTTGAGGTCTATCCCGAGCTTGCAACAGGACCGTTCGCCTATCGCACTGCCGACCTCACCCCGCCCGATCTCGCCCGCTTCTACCGCATGACCTCGCCCACGAGGGTTAGGCAGCTTCTCGATACTGACCCGCCGGCAGCGCTGCTTCTAGGCTTCGATGCCAGTCTTGAAGCGCCGTTGCTGGCCTATGCCGAGAGCAACGGCTACGTCCCGGTCGAGAACATTGGCATCACGAACAGGTACGGCACTGGCCTGCTGTATGTCCGCCCGGCGCAAGGGGAATGACTGAGCGGAACCGCGTTGCGCGAAAGATCACCTCATCCCACTGTGCAAGCACGGATGCTTTGGAATAGCGCGCAGAGACAGCAGGGCCAGCTTCCGCCAGTTTGCACCTGAGGGCTGCGTCCGCGACGAGGCGGCGCATCGCGTTGCCGAGCTGGACGACATCGCCGGGCGGGATGAGCAGCCCCACCTCGTTCTTGAGGATGTCCGAAGGCCCCCATGGGCAGTCGAATGCGACCGTGGGTATTCCGGCTGCCAGCGCCTCCAACAGGACGTTCGGAAATCCTTCGAAACGCGAACTCAGCACGAAGACATCTCCTTTGGAGATCCACTCGGCCGGGGAAGTGGTTACGCCCGGCATACTGACACGCTCGGTCAGCCCGAGATCCCGCGCCTGCCGCTCGAGTGCCTGCCGCTCCGGCCCCTCGCCGAAGATGGTCAGGGTGACGGTTGCAAGATCGTCCGCCACCGAACGGAACGCCTGAAGAAGGAGGTCGAATCCCTTCTGCTTGTCCAGCCGTCCCGCGGCGATGATCCGCATCTTTTCGTCAGGAATGGGGACGATTCCGTTCGGAAGGGTGACGGGATTGGGTATCACCATCGCCCGGGACCGCAGCGCCGCGGGAAGGGCGGCGCGAGCGTCTTCGGTCTGCATGACAAGACAGACGGCTTTGCGAGCGGCGATCGGGCTGATCAGGCGCCAGAGGGGGTTCTTCCTTTGCAAGAGAAAATTGTTGCGCTCGGACATGACGATGGGTGTCTTAAGCCCGAGAGTGGCCAATCCCACAAGTGCGTTGACCTTCGTTAAGAACGCGACCACAAGGTCGGGTTCAAGGGCCCGGAGCTTTCTGCGAAGCTGCAGCAACCGCAGGCTCGCCGTCGAAAGGGAGCTTGCTCGCCGTGCGCCCAGGGTTTCGATGCCAATGTGAGGCGCGTAAGGATAGTAGGATTGTGTGTCTGCGGCGTTGACGGCGAGGATGCTAACCGTATCACCCTGGTCGCTGCGGTGATGGGCGAGGAGGTTCACGATCTTTTCTGCGCCGCCGGCGGTGAGACCCGACAGGACGAATGCAATCTTCACGAAACCCTCATACTTTCCGCAGTGCCTCTGCTCGCCTGAAGCCGAAGGTCGCTGCCGGCGCGTGCTGTTGACCAGCTTAGGTGATGTTCATCCACCCATGCGTAATTGCGAAGCGGACGATCTGCGCGCGGGAGTGCAGCTTCAGCTTTTCGGCAGCGCGCGCCTTGTATGTCTCGATCGACTTGACGCTGACCTTCGTATGCCAGGCGATCTCTTTGTTCGAGAATCCCAGCGCCACCATGCGCAGGACTTCCTGTTCGCGCGCGGTAAGTCCCAGGTTGTTCCCTAATTTCGATAGCGCCGGATTATGCTCCGTCGACGATGTCATTTCACATGTGGTCGGAGGATCCAGGAACAGCCCTCCCAGCATGGCCGAACGGATTGCGAGGAGGAGGTTCTGTCCCGCCGATCGTTTCTGGACGAAACCCTTGACGCCCACACGAAGCGCCTGCTGCACATAGGTTCGCTCTTCATAAAGCGTCATCATGACGATGTGGGATCGGCAGCCATTTCGCAGAAGCTGCTCTGCGAGAACGAGACCGTTTATGTCGGGAAGAGACACGTCTAGGATGATGACATCCGGCTCGATCTCTTCGATAAGGGCGGCGGCTTCCTTTCCGGTGCTGGCTTCGCCGACGGAGACGATGTCGGGCGAGGCTTCGATCAGGGCGCGGACGCCGGCAAGAACGACCGGGTGGTCATCGACGAGAAAGGTGCGAATCGACTCCGTCGCCATCACCGGTTCCCCAATGCTTGGCTTGCGCCTTTCCGAAGAGGGATTGTGATGAGCACGCATGTGCCTTTTTGCCGAAGGCGGCGGATTTCCAGCTCTCCTCCAACCTCGGCGAGGCGCTCGCACATCCCTACGATGCCGTTGGGACCCCGCGGGCTGCGGCGTCCCAGCGCAGGCGCTGCGCATAGGCCCGGCCCGTCATCTTCGATACGCAATCGAAGTGACCAGACAGCCAGGCGAAGCCGGACCTTCACCCGAGACGCGCCCGGGGCGTGCTTGGCGACATTGGTCAGGGCCTCCTGAACCCCCCGGTAAACCACCTCCGCTATGGCATCGCTTGGTTCGATGCCAGTTTCTGCTCGGCATTCGAAAACGGTTGTGATGCCTGTGTTGCGCCCCCAGTCCCCGAGGAGCTTCTTGAGTGCAGGAACGAGCTCGTTGCCAGATGGCACCCCGCAGCATTTTCCTGCCGAAACGGCTTTGAGTTCTTCGCCGAACCGCACGATGATGGAGCAAAGTTCCCCAAGCGAAGAGCGCAGGCTCGGTTCTACAAAGCGATGCTCCAGAGCCGCCAACCGAAGCATGATCCCGACGAGGTGTTGTCCGACATGATCATGGATGTCACGTGCTATGCGATGGCGCTCCTGTTCGACGGCAAGCTGAACAACGTCATATGCAACGTGCTCGTGGCGAACTGGACTAGCGACCGTCGCGCTGGACACGAACCGACACGATTCGGCCGCATTCACGGGCAGGCCAGGGCTTGCGGAACCGGTGATGGAGTGATCATGCATCCGCGCGATCGATTGTCTCCCGCGCAGCGAACCCCGCCCTTTATTGCAAATCATGGAGCGGTGTCCGTAGCCGCTGGCCACGCGTTCGCCATTTGTCCACGGCCACGGTGTAGCGCCGGAATTATCCGCCGCATGTCCGCCGCCATATCGACGATCGGGTGGACCGGCCGTCTCCACAGCGACGGCAATTGCGAAATGACTTGAGCAGGTCCGACTTTTGCCTTCTGTTTGGTGCAATTGCCTGACGAGATCCTCGGAACCTGACTTGTGCAGGTGAAACTTGCCGGCGCGCTTTATAGGGGTAGGACGCATGGCTGCTGCCCCTTCGGTTCTGCCCCCTCCCATTCCCTCGTACCCTAGCGTCGGGAAGACTACTCCTGCTGCGTGGTGGTGGCTACTGACTTAAGGGGGCAGGTCGTAGGCAAAAAGAGCTATTGAAACTTATCGTTCCACGTCAATTTGAAGTGCATAATTCCTTAAATACTTTTGGTTGTCAGGTTTTTCCGAAGAAGTGATCTTCTTTTGCTGAATTAGCCGACGGTTTCAGCGCGTGCCTTCGGAATTTCCCGATTCGCGGGTGTTGTGGGCCATTTTTTGTGTTGCCGCTCGCTTTCGACCGATAACAAGCGGCGTCGGAGCAACTATGACACCCTGTCAGGTTACCGCCAGTCTCGTCAGGTTTTTAACGCTCCTAAGTGCCGGTGGCTCGGGCTATCTTTGCGGTGCAGTCTGCGTGCAGGCGAACGAAGACAGGCAACTGCTTCGGTGACGTAATCGTCCCCGCCTGTCCTCCTTTGTCGATGCACATCAAGGAGAGCCAGGGCGCTTCGCGAATGAAAATGCGCATCATCACGAATACCGGGGCGGAAGCGATGCTGTCAAGGCTGTTGCGTGTCTCGGCATGCGGAGAAGTCGCGCTGCGGTTGCAGGCCGACGGTGGGGGCGAGCTCGAGGCGTCGGTTCTCGGCCGCACTTCCGGTCGCGGAAGAGGCTGACAATGAGCGGAAACGGCCGTCCTATCTACTCGAAGATCCTGGCGGCAGTCGCCGGATTTGCCCTTCTTTCGGGCAGTGTCTTCTATTCGGTCGACCTCTCGACGGTCGGGCTGTCACAACTGACGGAGCGTTCCTTCGGCGCATTGACCGGCTCGAAGAACAGCGTGGCTCAACTTTCTCCCAGGTTGTCGGATGGCAGGCAGCGGGCTTTTCCATCGGCTGAAGGTTTCGGCGCCGCCGCCAAGGGAGGGCGCGGCGGCCGCGCCATCTTCGTCACCAGCCTCAAAGACAAGGGCGAGGGTACTCTCAGAGCCTGTATTGAAGCGCCAGGCCCGCGTACCTGCGTGTTCCGAGTCGACGGCACGATCACCCTGGAGGAGCAGTCGCTCGTCATCCGCAATCCGTATATTACCATTGCCGGCGAGAGTGCGCCCGGTGACGGGATCGCCATTCGCAACGGTCCGAAGCAACTGCGCCCCTCGCTGGAGATCCTTGCCCATAACGTCGTCATCAGACATTTGCGCCTGCGTCCGGGCCCGCATGCGGAAGAGGCATGTTGTTCAGGCGCCTTGGGGCTCTATGGCAAGGACGCAACCGACATCATACTCGACCACATCTCGGCAAGCTGGGGATCGGACGAGACCATCGATTCCGAGGGGGCTACCAATGTCACAATACAATGGAGTTTCATCTCCGAGCCGCTGCTGGACGGTGGCCCTGGCAAACGCAACCGCGCGCGCAACATGTATTTCGTCAAAGGCGGCAACATCTCCGTGCACCACAATCTGTTCGCGCTCGGCAAGTTTCGTAATCCACTGTTCCAGTTGAGCGATCCCGGCGCCGTGGCGGACGTGGTCAACAACATTCTATATTCGCCCAAGTGGCTCTACGTCATCAGCTTTAGCGATCGCTGGGCCGCGGTCCGCGCCAATGTGGTCGGCAACTACAAGATTGCGGGTTCGAACGAGCAAGACGACCATCTGGTCCACCTTTTCGAGGAGGGCGATGGCGAGTTTGCGCTGCATCTGCAAGGCAACATCGATGAAACCTACCGACCCGATACGTCCATGCCTGAGGATCGGGTGATCGACGAAGACATGCGTCGCTTCGTGGTTTCCAACCCATTCCCGACCGAGTATGTGCGCGCCGATTCGGCGCAGGAGGCCTATGACGAAGTGCTTGTCGGCGCCGGGGCGGTCCGACCGGCCCGTGATGCCGTCGATTTGAGAATAGTCGATGCGGTCCGTACCCGGTCCGGAGCCCTTTTGAGATCCAATCCAGAAAAGGTCGGTGGATGGCCCAAGCTCGTTTCGGCTTTGCCGCCGGCCGATGTCGACCGTGACGGGATGGCGGATGCATGGGAACGCTCGATCGGTTTGCGCCCTGACGATCCCAGCGATGGCCAGCGTGACCTCGACGGCGACGGCTGGACCAACCTAGAGGAGTATCTCCATGAGCTTGCAGGTGACAGTGTGGGGATGCGTTCGGCAAAGCTTAATGTTCGCCGACACGGTGACTAGCCTCGCACCGATGCCGGCCCTGCATAGGCCCTCAACGCCGTTTCCTTCCGGTTGGGGAATACTGCTGCCTTGGTCGTCCGAAGTTGAGAAAGGCGACAGACGGAGCGACCGACAGGAGCACCGGGATTGCCCAGAAACGGCCATAAACATGCGGGGCAGCGTTGATAAGTATGGCAAAAAGCGTGATGGCAGAGAAACCGCATATGGCCTCGTACCGGCCTTCACGCCGACGCCACGCCATCCACACTGTGATGGCTGCTCCCGACAGCATGATGATGAAACCGATCAATGCCGGCCCGCCCCCTTCGTTCCAGATGAGCAGGTAGACATTGTGGACCGGGCTGCCATAGTCGCTGATCTCCCGATACTGATCGGCACCGTAACCGAGCAGCAGAGCCTCTCCGCCGAGACGGATTGCCTCCTCGTTCAGCAGCATCCGGTCGGCGAACGTGCCGGCCCCACTCAGGTCTCCACTTACCAGACCGCTCAGGACTCGCTTCTTAAAAACGGCCGGCAGCATATCGCGAAAGGCCGGTGCACCGAGCAAGCTCCATATGGCGGCAAAGCCTATGGCGCCGATGAAAATGCGCTTTGGCGTCAGGGTGGAAAGGAGAAAGGTGCTCAAACCGAACAACATTCCGTAGAGCGCTGTGTTCGAGCCGGTCAACATGATGCCGTAGCCGAGAAGAATCAGAACGGGTATGGCGACGACGTTCTTCATCAGTCGCATCGCCGTCATCGACAGCACCATCGGAACAGTCAGGGCGAACAAAGCCCCGCACTCGTTTTCCCGTTCGACGAACCCCTGCAGACGACCGCTGCCGCTAACGAAAAGGGTGTTGGTTTCCCCGACGATGTTGACGACATAGATGCCGTGTATCGCCATGACCACCATGGACACCACGAACAC
Organism: Chelativorans salis; assembly: GCF_025336525.1. Lineage (GTDB taxonomy): Bacteria > Pseudomonadota > Alphaproteobacteria > Rhizobiales > Rhizobiaceae > Chelativorans > Chelativorans salis. The sequence goes on along the minus strand of NZ_JAOCZP010000005.1, from coordinate 355,923 downwards.
CTTCATCAAAGTGATGGTCTCGTCCCACGGGCGCGCAAGGAAAACGATGGGCAGCAGAAAATAGGCAAACAGGTACTGCAGCGACAGGATCAGACCGCGGTCGACCACACCCACAAGCAGGCTACTGACCAGCAACGTGCCGACCATCATCACGAGACCAAAGATCCAGAAGGCTGTTCCGGGACCGAGCGGTTTCAACCGGATAGTTCCATTGAACGCCATGGTCGCCAGGCAGAGACAGGTGAATGCGTCGCTGGCTGTGAAGTAGAATGCCGGCAGTTTCAGAACATTCATGGGAGCGAGAAACACCACTGCGCAGGCGAGCGCAAATTCCAGCTTGCGGGCGGCCGCCAACGGGGCAGGCATCGCCCGGGGCACTGGCGTTCGCGGCCAAAGGTGGGTCTGCTCCATGATGGCGGCTCAAGATGCGTCAGAGCATGATGCATATCAATAAGTGAAATATAAGTCAAATTTGTTTATAAAAAACAAGCGTAGTCCCTTTATGGGCAAGTAGCTACAGCGCGGGCGTCAATATGAATGATCCAACCGTCAGGAACAAGTTGGCTATCGACATGGATATACTGGATCGCGATGATCCAGGTAAGACGTATGGCGTAATTGGTTTCCGTGATGCTCTACGCCTTGTAATGCGAAGGAAGTACTTCATACTCTCATTCGTTCTGGTGAGCTCTGTCCTGATTGGCGTCGCAGTCATGTCGATGGCCAACACATTTACCGCGACCGCAACCCTAGTGTTGGAACGCAATGACACGAGAATGCTGGAGGCTGTCACTCAATTGGAAAGCGAGGAGCGCGATCGCGCCGCAATCGAGACGGAGATGGATATCATTTCGTCCCGGGTGTTTGTCGGTCGCGTGGTGAACGCGGCCAATCTGATCGAGCACCCCTGGTTCAACACCTATCTGCGCGAGCAAAGCGGCGACGCGACGACCACGACATCGGAGCACATCGTGGGTGCGGTGAAGACGGTGCTCGCGAAACTGCTTCCCTCCGGCTATTTCGCAGAGGGAAGCGGGCTGCCCAGCGAATCCGCACAGCGCGATCGCGCGATTTCGATGCTGATTTCCCGTATGTCGGTGTCGAGAAGCGGCGAGAGTTTCGCCGTGACCGTACGCGTGAGTACTCCCGATCCGGAACTCTCGGCGATGCTCGCCAACACTGTCGCAAGTGTGTATGTGGAGTGGTCGCGCGATCTCAAAAAAGAGGCCATGGCCGACGCGGTGACATTTCTGCGCGAACGTGCCGAGAAGATCGCAACCCAGATTGCCGATAACGAACGCGCAATTGCCGAATTTAGCCGCATGAACGCGCTTTCCTCCGACGAACGGGACGATTTGCTGCGCAAGCGCATCGATGAAATGAGCACGCAGCTGACCGCTGCACGCGTCGAACTGGCGTCGGCCCGCGCACGCCAGGAGCAAGCACGCCGTGTGCTTACCGGCACGCAGCCGGCAGAGGGAACGGCTCTGGATTCGACTCTGCTTAGTACCTTGCGCAGCGAAAAGGCCATTCTGGTGCGCGAACGAGCGCAGCATGCGTCTAATCTCGGCGCCAACCATCCGCAGGTCATCGATACCGACGCTGAACTGGGCAGCGTCGACGCCATGATCGAGCAAGAACACCAGCGCATTCTGGACGATCTGTCGGGTGAGGAGAGGATCATCAACGATCGGGTCGGTCAGCTTGACGCGCAGATTTCGCAAATGCAGGAAACCGTCCGCAAACGCAGTCTGGCGGAAATTAGGTTGCGTGTCCTGGAACGGGAACTGATCGCTGACCAGAAGATGCATGATCTGGTTGTCGCACGCCTAGGCGATCTGGATCCATTTTCCGAGATCACGAAGCCGAGCGCCCGGGTCGTTTCGGTCGCCGAGGTGCCAACGAAGCCTTCTTTCCCGCAGAAGGACCGCATCTTGGTAGGCGGGATCGGTGGTGCGATGGTTTTGTCGCTCATTCTAGCGATGCTGCTTGAAGCGGGAGACACGCGGATCCGGTCGGGGGATCGCATCCGCCAGGTCGCGCGGCTTCCGAATCTGGCGAACGTGCCGAGGTCACGCGGCTGGTTCCACCGAAGGACGCGAACAACGCGCGCGCTTGTTGAGCGGCCGCGCTCCATCCAGGCGGAGGCGTTTCGATCTCTGTACCTGGTTTGTCGCGCCCAACTAACCATTGCCAAGCCCGTTGTTCTCGTGACGGCGCCGTTGCCGGGTGACGGCGTGAGTTCGGTCGCGCTGGGCCTCGCTTGCTCTGCAGCGCGCGATGGTCTGAAGACCGTTTACGTCGAATTGGATCCGCGCCTATCGGATTTGGCCCGTGCCGGGGCTGACGTGCCGGCCACACCGGAAGAAAATTACTGCCTGACCAACGCGACCTATCCGGTTGTGGAGGTTGATGGACTGGACCGGCTGGATGCCGCAGGGCTGGATTGCGGTAGAGCACTGAAACGGTCGAAAGACATGCGACTTCTGATCGAGGGGCTGCGCGCTTCTTACGATCTGATCGTGATCGACTGCGCGCCCGTTCTGGTGACTGAGGATGCCAATTGGATGACGTCGCTGGTCGACGCTGTGCTGCTGGTCACCCGGTTCGGTCACACCACCGAGCAGGAACTGGCGAGCGCGGTATCACGCCTGCGCCTAAACCGGGCACCGCTGCTCGGCACCGTGCTCAACGGCGTGGATCCGCGGCTGCAGACGGGCGAGGATTCCTTGGGAGCCATGAGCTATCCACGGCAGGCGAGGGCGTACCTTGGCACATAGCTTCGTTCAACGTCCGATGGATGGGAGAAAGTCGGAGCGGCTATGCGCCGGCATCGAGAAGTTCCATCTTCTCCAGCAGGAGACGGTTTACGATCCTTACGTCGAACCCCTCGCGCGCGATCTCCAAAGAGCGCCGACCCATTTGCCGGGCCAGGCGAGGGTCGTCGATGAAATGCTTCATCGCAGCGGCGAGTTCCACCGGGTCGCGCGGCGGCACGATAAAACCATTTTCGCCCTGCACGACCGTCTCCCGGCAGCCGGGCGTGTCGGCGGTGATGACGGCACGCCCTGTCGCCAATGCCTCGAGGGTGCTCCGCGGAATGCCCTCGCGATAGTAGGAGGGCAGAACGAACACGGTGCAGGCGGCCAGAAATGGCCGTACATCAGCCGCTTCTCCCAGATAGTCGACTACGCCCTCCGCCGCCCAGCGGTCGATCTCCTGTCGCGAGATGGCAAGCGGACCGGGGTCAAGGCGCCCCAGGATTTGAAAGCGGGCGTTCGGATGTTGCGCGCGCAACCGCCGTGCGGCTTCGACGAATTCGACAATCCCCTTGTTGCGGAGAAGCCTGGCTATCATCAGGAACACGGGATCACCGGCCGGCACCGCGACGGGGGGGAAGTGGTCGAAATCGACGCCGGATCCGGGTACGGACACGATGCGGGTGAGATCATCGACCATCCTGCCGGCAAGGATGTCGTCCGCATCCGCCTGGTTGTAGACGAACACCCGTCCGTGCCCGCGCAAGGCGAAGCGATAGAGCCTGATCGCGACAGCACGGATGAGCGACAGGCGCGAGCTTTTGGCGTCCTGGCTGAAAATGTAGCCAAGTCCTGTGACCAGCGCGTGGCGCTCCTGGATACCGGCCAGCCGCGCCGCAATGAGCCCGTAAATGATGGGTTTCATCGTGTAGCAAAGGACAACGTCCGGCGAAATCCTGCGAAGGCTCACCCAGAGCGCAGCCAGCGTTTTCATATCCTCTACGGGGTTGACGCCGGCCCGGGCCATGGGGATCGGCATGAAGGCGACGCCGATAGTAGCCAGGGCCTCGATCGTCGGGGCATGGCGTTCAGGGCCCAGCGCTACCACCTCATACCCATTGTCCACCATGGCTTGGAGGAGCTTGAACCGGAAATTGGCGAGCGAGACCGTATAGCTGCAGACGACTGCGATTTTACGCCGTTTTGCGGCCGCGTGGGAGGAGGCGAATCCGACAAACCGATCCATGAAATGTCCTCCAGGGCTGAAGTGATACCGGATAAGCCGCCCCTACAATTCCTTTACTGCCAGTATTTTCACCATGAGGAATATGTAAAGTCATATTTTAGTAGTAGTGTGTTCCGCTATGTTATCTTCGAGCAAAAAAATGAAAATGGAGATTGATATGAATATCTATAACAACTCCGGATTTTCTTGGTTGCGCCTTCTGCTCTTCAATATATTTACCATTTGGGCCGGCTTTTCGGTGGCAGACTCGCTCGATATGGTCGGCTATGCTCTTGCACCCGGAGACACGGTGAAGTTCGACATCCTGGATGATGAGAAGGATCCGATCGAGCTGCCGATCGCGCTGGATGGATCAATCCAGGCGCCCTATATCGGCGCGGTTCCGATAGCCGGGCTTGCCATTTCAGGGGCGCTAAAGGAGCTGAGCCGACGCTATTCCGATCAGCAGATCTTTGTCGCGCCGAAACTGGCGTTGTCCGTGGCGGCGTATCGACCGATCTATGTTATGGGCGATGTGCGCCAGCCGGGTGCTTATGATTTCAAGCCGCAGATCACGGTGGAAAAGGCTGTTGCGCTGGCCGGCGGCCAGGTGATCGCCGCGGCTGCCGACGATCCGGTTCTGGCCCGCGCACGCATCCGCGGCGAGCTTGAGGCGATTGAGGCCAAAATCGTTGGCGCGGCCTTGTCATTCGCCAGGTTGACGGCACAGCTTGCCGGCCGAGATGAACTTCTCGACGAGGACGTCCCCACGATAGCACGCCCCTACATCACTGGACCGGTCGCCGCTTCATTGCGTGGGGTCGAGTTGCGAATCCTTACAGCCGGCAATGAGAGCTTTGCCATGCAGGAAGGGGTCCTCATGGCGAATCTGGAAGATGCACAAGACGAGATCGCCTTGCTCGAGGAACTTGGGCGGAAGGTGGAAAGAGCCGTGGAACTGAGCCGTGCAGATCTGGAACGCGCGCGCGAACTCCAGCGGCGCGGCATTCAGACATTGACCGAGGTCTCCAATGTCGAGCGCCAAACGGCCATGGAAGAGATCCGACAGCTCCAGGTTCTGTCAGATCTCTCGGCAGCCAGAAGAAATGTCGGCACGCTGAAGAGCCGACTCGCGGAACTCGTGCAGCAGCGCCGTGTCGGCGCCTTGGTCGAACTGCAGATCCAGAACACCAATCTCGCCACCGCTATCGCCGCCCGCCGGGCGGCAGAGGAACAGCTCGCTCTTCTTTCCAGCATGACGGTGGAAGAATTGGCTAACAACAACGAGATCGTCCTTGACTTCACGATCCGACGGCAGACCGACGATGGCCTCGTAGAGCTCTCCGCAGCTGCGACCACGCCTGCTGCGCCGGGCGATGTAATCGTCGTGAGAATGATCGGGGGGAGCACAAGACCAACCGCGGCAACGCTGCCGCGGAATGACGGTGCTTCGCGCGAAGATGCAGGGGCGAGCATTTCTGCGGTCCGCTAGCCGAGCCGTGTAGGCAAATAGGAGCAGGACATGACGGCATTAGCCAGGATCGGCAAACGGACTACCGCCAACGTCTACAAGACGAGCACGGCGTGCATGCAGCGTGTTGCCGCATTGGCGGCGCTGGTGATCGTCGCGATACCAGCCACTATGACGGCGATTCTCATCTGGATTTCCGTTGGCCGGCCGCTGCTGTTTCGCCAAGTCAGGATCGGAGCCGGGGGGCATTTGTTCACCCTTGTCAAATTTCGCACTATGCACGACCTCCGCGGTCCCGACGGACAGCTTCTGCCCGACCGTCTGCGCGAAACCGCCGTGACACGTATCATTCGCTTTCTGCGCTTCGACGAGATTCCGCAACTGCTGGCGATCCTCAACGGCCACATGAATTTCATCGGTCCGCGTCCGCTACAGCCCTGGACGGTCGCCAAGTTCGGTCACCTGGGAACGGTGCGGAGCCAGGTCCGCCCCGGTCTGACCGGCTGGGCGCAGGTGAACGGCAACACGCGCCTTTCGGACGTCGACAAGCTGGCTCTCGACATCTGGTATATCGACAACCATTCGGCTGCGCTCGATACTTGGATAGTTCTTCTCACGGTCGTCACTCTGCTGCGCGGAGAACGCATTCGCGAAAAACCTTTGGCGCTGGCGCGAGAGCGGCTTGCCGGCCGGTCCACCATTGCCGTTCAAGGCGACGTGGTAGCCGACGGAGGAAATTCATGAAAACAGCGTTCATTGGAGCGGTCGAGGGGTCTGCTATCGCGCTGGAGGCGCTCGTGCGTGCTGGTCTGACGCCCAGGCTCGTCGTGACACTGCCGCCGGATGCAGCGCATCGGCATTCTGACTATGTCGATCTTGCCCCCCTGGCCAATGAGTTCGGCAGCACGCTTCTTTATACCACGGACGTGAATACACCGCCGGTGCTCGAGGTGCTGCGCACGTTGGAGACGGATCTGGCGCTGGTGATCGGCTGGTCGCAGATCTGTGGTCCGGCTTTCCGTTCCAGCGCGCGCATCGGTGCTGTGGGCTTTCACCCGGCCCCCTTACCACGCATGCGTGGGCGGGCGGTGATCCCTTGGACCATTCTTCTCGGGGAGACTACGACTGCGGCATCGCTGTTCTGGCTCGACGAGGGTGTCGACTCCGGCCCGCTTCTCCTTCAGGAAACGATTGATGTGGTGCAAGACGAAACGGCCCGGACGCTCTACCTCAAGCAGACCGGCGCCCTCGCACGCATGCTGCCCAAGGCCATGGAACTCGTTCGTTCCGGCAATGCACCGCGGATCGAGCAGGATCATGCGCGTGCCACCTATTGCGCAAAGCGGACCTCGGAGGATGGGCTGATCGACTGGCGCCAGCCCGCACAAGCCGCTCTCCGCCTCATCCGTGCAGTGGGCGATCCCTACCCCGGGGCCTTCACCGCCTATAAGGCGCACAAGCTTATCGTCGATGCTGCAGAGCCATTCGCCGATTCCCATCGCTTCATCGGTTTGCCCGGCCAGGTGGTAAGCGACACGCAGCGGGGCTTCGTCGTTCGCTGCGGTGACGGCGATTGCCTTCACATCACCTCCTGGAGGTTGGACGGGGAGGCTCGCAAGCCGCGCCTGCATTCCAAACTGGGGATGAAAGTTCCATGACCGATCCGTTGGCGTTCGGGCGGACCCTAGTGGTTGCGCCGCATCCTGACGACGAAATCCTCGGTGTCGGCGGCACGATCGCGAGGCTCGCCCGCGCCGGAGAAGACGTGTTCGTGGCAATCGTGACCTCCGGCCGCCCGCCCACGTTCTCGCCGAGTCAGATCGCGACGGTTCGCGGCGAAGCCGAGCACGCCCACGCGCTGCTTGGGGTGCGCAGGACATTCTGGCTCGATTTTCCGGCCGCGGGCCTGGCGGACACGCCCCATTCGGAGCTCAATTCCGCGCTGCAAAAGCTTGTCGTGCAGTTGCGCCCGGCAACCATGCTCCTGCCGTTCGTCGGCGACATGCATCTTGATCATCAGTTGAGCTTCGCTTCGGCGCTCGTGGCGGCGCGGCCGCACCAAGCCGACTATCCTGAACGGATCCTCGCTTACGAAACGCTGTCGGAGACCAATTGGAACGCGCCTTACCTGACGGCCGGATTTCATCCCAACCTCTTCGTCGAAATCGGCGAAACCCTTCCATTGAAGCTCGAGGCAATGGGCATCTTTGAGACGCAACTGAAGGCTTTCCCGCACGAGCGGTCCCTGGAAGCGCTGAAGGCGCTCGCGCTTCTGCGCGGTGCCACGGTGCATCTGCCCGCCGCCGAGGCCTTCGTGCTGGTTCGTCATGTCGTTCAACGCGCAAGAACGGAAGCTGCCGCAGGGGTTTAACTGACATGCGTCGGGCTTCGCGCGCCTTTGCACCGCTTCCACGTTACCTCAGGATGACCGTGCCGAGCCGGGAAGTCGGGTCGCCGTGCAAGCTACGCGCGGGGGCAGAGCCGTTGCCGAGGAAAGAGCCTGGATTTTCGGTCAGGGAGGAGCCGATAGTGGCGCCGCACGAAAAACTTATAGAGGACAGGCCGGAGGGCCCGTCCAACCGCAGCTTCGGTTTGACGGTGGGCGGTATCCTCCTTGTGTTCGTGGCCGTGCGGTGGTGGTTCGTGGGTCATCTCACTGCCATCACGGCTAGCCTGACTAGCATCGGCGCGCTTCTGATTTTGCTGGCTGCCGTGGAACCGGCCGTCCTGGAACGGCCGAACCGGCTCTGGACCGCGCTCGGGATGTTTCTTTTCCGGGTGATCAATCCGGTCATCATGCTGGCCATCTATGTCACGACCTTCGTCCCGATTGGGCTGATCCAGCGCTGGCGGGGGCACGACCCACTTGGCCGCAAGGACGGCAGATCGCGCGATAGCTACTGGATTGCGCGGCCGCGCGCCGATGCGTCGAAAATGCGCAATCAATTCTGAAGGAATGGCGGGCGGCGAGGCACGCCAATATGGGCTAATCGGTGAGAGAGGCTGGACAATGGAACTGGTTCGCGAACTGTGGTCATACATGTCCGATCGCAGGAAATTCTGGTTACTGCCGATTTTCGTGATGCTCGGCGTATTCGGCGGTCTGATCGTGCTGACACAGGGCACAGCCGTGGCGCCCTTCATCTACACCTTGTTCTGACGGGGCATGAAAACCGTGCGGATTCTGGGGATCTCGGCGTTCTACCATGACAGTGCGGCCGCCCTCATAGAAGACGGGCGGATCGTCGCTGCGGCACAGGAAGAGCGCTTCACGCGCCGAAAGCACGACCCGGGCTTCCCCGCCAATGCGGTGCGCTATTGCCTGGCGGAAGGCGCCTGTGCGATCGACGATATCGACCACGTCGTCTTCTACGACAAGCCCTTTCTCAAATTTGAACGACTGCTCGAGACCTATCTCGCGACGGTGCCGGGCGGCTTCCGGTCCTTCCGCGCCGCAATGCCGGTGTGGGTCAAGGAGAAGCTCTTCCAGAAAAAGGGACTGCGGCGGAAGCTCGGCGAAATCGCCGGCTCCAAGTCGTGGGACGGCTCTCTGCTGTTCAGCGAGCATCACGTGGCCCATGCCGCCAGCGCGTTCTTCGCTTCGCCCTTTCAGAACGCCGCCGTGCTCACCATGGATGGGGTAGGGGAGTGGTGCACCACATCGCTCGGCCATGGCAACGGCAAGCGTCTCGACCTGCTCAAGGAGATCCACTTTCCGCATTCCCTGGGGCTCCTTTACTCGGCTTTCACCTACTACACCGGGTTCAAGGTCAATTCCGGAGAATACAAGATCATGGGCCTGGCACCATATGGCCGGCCCCTATACGCCCAGGCCATTCTCGACCATCTGATCGATCTGAAGGCGGATGGCTCGTTCTGGCTCGACCAGCGCTATTTCGACTACTGCACGGGCCTGACCATGACGTCGTCCGCTTTTCACGAGCTCTTCGGCGGCGAACCGCGCAAGCCCGAGTCGCCCCTGACGCAGCGCGAAATGGATCTGGCGGCCTCGATTCAGGCGGTCACCGAGGAGGTCGTTCTAAGACTTGCGACGTTCGCGCGGCGCGAGACGGGCGAGCGCCAGCTCTGCCTTGCGGGGGGCGTTGCCTTGAACTGCGTTGCCAATGGCCGGGTTTTGAAAGAGGGTATATTCGACGACATCTGGATTCAGCCGGCTGCCGGAGATGCAGGCGGTGCGGTGGGGGCTGCTCTGGCCGTCTGGCACCAGTATCTCGACAAGGATCGGGCGCCCAACGGCTGCGATTTAATGGAAGGCGCCTATCTCGGCCCAACCTATTCGCAAGAGGAAATCGAGCAACGGCTCACCGCGGCCGGTGCCGTCTACGGTGTCCTGTCCGATTCCGAGCTGATATCGACGACCGTCAGTGCGCTTATGGAGGAGAAGGCTGTCGGCTGGATGCAGGGGCGGATGGAGTTCGGTCCGCGCGCACTGGGCAACCGGTCCATCCTGGGCGACCCACGCTCGCCGAGAATGCAGAAGACGCTTAATCTCAAGGTCAAGTACCGGGAAAGCTTCCGCCCCTTTGCCCCTTCCGTGAGGCGCGAGGACGTGGCCGAATGGTTCGGCCTGTCCACGGACAGCCCCTATATGCTGCTTGTCGCCGACGTTCGTGAGGAGAAGCGTGTGCGGCCCAATCTGGACGAGGAGGCGTTGTTCGGGATCGAGCGGCTGAACGTGCCGCGCTCCGACATTCCGGCGGTTACGCATGTGGACTATTCGGCACGGGTTCAAACCGTGCACCGGGAGACCAATCGACGCTATTGGGAGTTGCTAACGACCTTCAAAGAGCGGACGGGGTGCCCGGTGCTGGTCAATACGAGCTTCAACGTCCGCGGCGAGCCGATCGTGTGTTCACCGGAAGACGCCTATCGGTGCTTCATGGGAACCGAAATCGAGCGGCTCGTGATCGGCAATACCGTCCTGCGCAAGGAAGACCAACCCGCCGCGCTCATGAGGGATTACAAGGAAGAGTTCGAGTTGGATTGATGCCGCTGTCCGGCAGGTTTTCGGCTGAGCGGAGTCTTGGCCGATTCCATGAGAGCCGGCGGGCAGGGGAGCCAGGATGGTGAAGCGTATCCGTCTGCCGATGGCGCGGCGGCCCTTTTATCGCGAGGCGGATACACGTTCCGCGATGGTCAGCCCCCTTGAACTCTCCACCGAGACGGCTGTCGCCGGCACGAGGCATGACACCGGCTCTGCGGTCGAGACACCAACCGGGCGTGTCGGCCGCAAGGCGCGAGGCAGGGCCGCCGCAATAGCGGGAAATCTTCTGCTCCTGGGGCTCTCGATCGCCTTTGTGGTGGCTCTTTTCGAGACGTTTCTGGCGGCGTTTCCGCAGTTTCAGGTCCAGGCCAATGAAGGCAAATACCTGTTCTGTTCGCCACCTTATACGCGCCATGTGGAGCATCCCGTCTTCGGCTATACCGAGTCTCCCGGCGCGAGCTACTTCGAGCGAAATAGCCGGCTCGACCCCTGGTACTACGTGCGGGTGAACGAAGAAGGGTTTCGGGACAATCAAAGCCACGACGGCGAACGGGTGATTGTCCTTGGCGATTCCATGCTGCGGGGAACGCTGGTCAACGAGCACGAGACCTTTGCCAGCCTGATGAACCAATGGCATCCCGACATGGGATTTCACATCTACGGCGTCGGCGGCTATGGCCAGGCGAATACCCTCGAACTCTATCGGGACAAGGGAGCCACGCTGCCGCACCGGCTGGTGATCCAGCAGTTCACCTTGCCCAACGACCTCGACGACAATGTTGAACGCGCCAAGCGGGCAGGGGACGGCATCGAGGTTGATTTCGAGAAGATCACGGCCAAGACAACCGAGAGCACCATATTCCTTCTCGAGGTGCACAAATTTATCTGGCGAGTGAGCAGCCTCTACCGCATCGTCTACAACTTCTCCATTCGCTCACATTTCGAAAACTGGGATGCCCGTCGCGACATCGACAATGCGCTGGAGCTGACGAGGCGCCTGCTTGTGGCGCTGGCAGAAGCAGCGCGGGCGAACAATGCCGATCTGCTTTTGCTGGCAATCCCCGGCTGGCCGGAGATCGTCGGCAGGGACGACGGCATGGCCCCGGAACGTCAGCGGGAAATGCTGCGTGCCTTCGTCTCAGAGACGGCGAATGCACATCTCCTCGACGTCACGCCGCGGCTGGTGGAAGCGGATCCGTCCCGCACCTACGGTGTCATAGACAAACATTTAACTCCGTACGGTCACTTCCTCGTGGCGGAGGTTCTCGACCAATGGATGGAGGAAGGCTGGCACGGCGGGCCGGGCGGCATCGCGTCGGAGCGGGAGTTCGTTCAACAGCCGGCTATCTCGCCGGACTGTTCGCTGACGGATGACTATCTGGAGTGGGTGCAGCCGATCTAACCGGCCACCTCGCCCCAATCAACGCCCCGCCGAATCAGCCTCCGGATCCCGGGCGCGTATACTTCTCGGGGGATCGTGCCGCCGACTTGGCCGTCTCCCCGATCGTAAGCCGGGCACAGCGCTCACCGGATGAGGAACGGTGCGTGGCCAGAGATCGGAGGATCGTTTCGGCGGCCAGAACGGTGCCTTCCCGGCTGAAATGCGCGTCGGGGGCATACATGCGCGCCGGCTGCGGCTGCCGATGGAAGGCCGTATTCAGATCGATCACCGGGACCCGTTCGGCAGCCGCAGCGTCAAGCACGAGATCGAGCAGCTGGTCGAAGCCGGCATCAGACGGGAAGACGCCGACGAAACGGTCTACGCGCGGTATGTACAGGAGGGAGAAACATCCGCCCCAGCTTTCGGTGAGTTCCCTGGCACGCCTCAATGCCTGCTGGAATTCTGGGATCTCCACAGAGATCTTCGGATACAGGAGTCCGAGCGAGGTTCCCGTCATCTGGAGAGCGGCGAAATTGCGCAGGAACGATCTCCGTGCGACCAGGTCCGCCATCGTCACATCATCCTTGTTGATCTGTTCCATGACGGAGCGGGCTTTATCAACAGTCTGAGCCGCGCCTTCCGGTGAGCCGAATCTGGCGTTTGCCCGGAGCGCTGCGCGAAGCCAGGGCTCGTTCAGCGAACGCTCAAGATTTTCCCAGTCGTTCCCTTCGAAAAAGGCCATCACCACATGCGCAGGCTTGAGCAACGGGCCATAGCGTCCGACCGTGGCAAGTTCGATCAGTGGACCGTTGCCGCGTATCCCCATGCTCACGGTGTTCGGGCCGCGCTGCCGCAGCCGCGACGCCAAATCCTCACCTGATTTGAGACAGAAGCCTTCCACGAACGAGTCGCCGAGAAGCATGAGATCGACAGGAGCTTCATAGACAGTGTTCGGATTGTTGAAGCCGTACCGATCGGCCTTGTAGGTGATGGCCTGCCCAGGCGGTGAACATAGCAGCGTTGTTGAACCTGGAAAGCCAGCCAGCATCGATTCCGGCAAGTCCTCCACGCCGGCAAGAAGATTGAGCCGTCGCAGAGTGAACCCGCGAACAAAATCCTCTTCGTGCGCCAGTATGGCGCGCTGATGTTGATCGAGCCGGCCGAGCGAGGCGAAGTGCACCGACAGCTGGCGGATTGTCAGAAATCCCTCAAAAAGGAAGAGCCCTATCAAAAGGCTCAGCCCGTATATGCCGATCGGTCTCGACCACCGTGGCTTTGCCAAAAGACCGATCACTAGGAAACTCGCTCCCACCAGGGCAGGTGCAAGCACATAGCGCAGAAACTGCGGTTTGGCGGAGGCGAACGCATCGAGGTTCACCAATGCATAAAGCGTGCTTGCCAGGAAATAGAGCGCAACAGTTGTGCAGGCGGCAAGGGCAAGCCGTTTCCCTCCTTCCCGTTCCTCTTTTCCGGGCACTCTCCCCTCCTTGGACACCGGCTCCCGTGGCGAAGCCCGAACTTGCCTGGCTACGGCTCCGCAGTTGGCAGCGGCAAAAGCTTCGTTGGGTCCGGTATCGGGCGGCCCCTTGCGTGAGCGATAAACTGGGCGAGGCGGCCGAGATTGCCGACAAACGTCTCGGACCTTATTTTCCCGTCCTCCACCCACCGGCCTTGGCGATCGGTCGTTGCCAGGATTTCTTCTATCTCGGCTTCTGGGATGCCATGCCGAGCGTTAGGCGACTTGCCGGTATCCACGTCGTCACGGCCGACATCCTCCATGCGCTCCAGTACGTGCGCGATGTCGAATCCTCCTTTGAAGCTGTAGTGGTCCGGGGCCTCCCGTGCCGAATAGGAAAGGTTGTATTCGGCATCGAAATAGAGCGGGGCGCCGGAGCCAAGCTCGTAAAAGCGTGCCCAATCTTCGTCCGGAAGTTGCACGTTGCTCAGCCACTTGGCCGCACTCTGGGCGCCCTCCAGGTAGCGGCGTTTGCCTGTCAGCTCGTAAAGTTCGAGCAGTGCATCAACAGCACCCGCAGTCTCGTTCGAGGCTATGGAAGGCGGTTCGAACTTGCGTCCCCAGATCGGCTCGAGATCGGCGTTATAGGTTTGAGCCCAGCCCGGCTGTGCGCCCGGCATCTGAGCCCGCAAGAGAAACTCTCCGCCGCGCCGCGCGGCTGCGAGGTACTCCGGCTCTCCATAGAGGCGATACGCAAGGATGAACAGTCTGATCGCGTCCCGCTGCAGATTATCGTTGAGAATGTAAACTTCTCCCTCAGGTTCTACATATTTGCGCGACCACCTGTCAGGCATGCGTGCGCGCCAGGCCGATACCGTGAGCGCGTCCGCTGTCCTGCGGTCGGATCGCACGGGCCAGGCACCATTGGGATGCTGCATATCGAGGAGGGCCCCAAGCCCGTAGACGACAGCCTCACGTACACCCTCGTGCCCTCCTTTCAGCGTTCCGTCGACAAGCATCAGGAACGCCAATGCGCTCTGGGACATATTGTCGTCGAGGATCGTCGCGTTGCGTTCCTTGTTGCCCTCGATTTCGTCGCAGGGCGGACGTTCTGCACGGTTTTCGCGATAGCACCAGGACAGACGGGACACCGGATCGAATTCGAGCAGCGCCCACCAGCCGCCGGATTCGAGCTGTGTTGCGCGTAGCGCTTCGGCGGTTTCGATTGCTGCCTTTAGATAACGCCGGTCTCCCGTCGCGTGGAATGCGGCAAGGTACGCCCGGCCCACAGCCGGCGTGCCCGGCGGCTGGAGCCAGCCCTGCGTGTCCGCCGTCACGCCTTCGCCAGACCGCCACTCAAGATCACTCGAGACTTCCCAGACATAACTGCCGTAGCGCGCAACCCGTTCGGAAAAATAGAGGGCCGCCCTCCGCATCTGATCTTCTGCGCGCGCAACAAGGTTATCCGTGGTGCTCGTTTGAGACCAGGAAGGCTGTGTCAGACCAGCCAAGACAATCGGAACCAACACCCATCGCATGACACACTGCCGGTGAGATTTTTCCTCCGCCAAAACCCGCACAGCCTCGCCCCGGCCGACCCTATGGGATGCGTGGCGAAAGGCCCCTTCATCAGGCGAAGTCTAGTGGAGCTGTCCGCGCGCTTGCAGGGAGAAAAAACCTGACATAGTGCGCCGCTGATCCCATGGGTGCAGGCTTCCTTCCTTGTGGCACGCTCCGGCTGGTCTGCCGATCCTCGGCAGCGAAGGGGAAGACACAGGCGGGTATCGCGGGGTCGGATGCAGCACAACTCGATATAGAGGCGTCCATGCATATTCACGACATCGTAGAAATCAGCAGATCGAACGACTGCGTGCCGGCAAAGTTGATCGAGGTGAGCTACCGAGCCAGCCAGGACCATCTTATTGGCCTTGTCCTTCACGGCATTTCGCCACAAATGGTCAATCTCATCCTGGATCCCATTGTTCCGACATTGCCGCTGAACATCCCAGGCGTCCTTTACATCGATGCTGGCGACGAAAAGCGCGTGCGTGAAGCCGTTCTCTCCGCCGAAACGATCTTCGTGGCGACCGCGACCTTCCGCGGGCTGGTGCGCAGGTGGGGGGTCGCACCGAGGATGATCGTGCCGGTCAGCCATGTCGGCCAGCGCCGTCGCTGCGTTGCCAAGCGCATAGGGAATGGCCGTGCGGCAAAGGGTTCGGAACCTGCCGGCAATCAAAGCGCGCACGGTACCGAGCCCGCCGTTTTCCCTTCGAACTCCCAGGCAATTCACTCGGACCCGGGGCCGCCCTTCGCACTTTGATCCCGCGAAGGCAATGGTCGGCGCACTGCCGGGCTACCGGAGCGTGTTCGGTTCGCGCTGTCTGACGAAGGCACGCCCTGAACCGGTCTACCGGCAACTGCGCAAAACCGGAACCTGAGGCGGGGTTTAACTGACAAGCCCTGGGTATCACGCGCATTTGCAACACAAGTCTGCCCTCTCAGGATACTGGAGACGGGAATGCACCAAGGCTGTCTGCTTGGTCCTCGGCAACAGGGCGGGTTCTCGGCAACGGAGTAGCGTGTGAAAGCACACCTTCATCCTACCGCTGTTCGATAGAGGAGTTGGTCATGATGGACAACAACTTGGCTGCCAAGCGAGTACAGGCGCGTAAGTTCGGCGCCGGCGCGGGGCAGCCGGTGCGCGACCCGGCGGTTGGAAACCGGTGGCCTCACTATGACGAGGAGCAGATCGAGGACGTCGTGGCCGTACTGCGGTCCGGTAAGGTCAATGCGTGGACAGGTGGCAAGGTGGCCGAGTTTGAGGCTGCCTATGCTGCGCTGCTCGGCCGTCGCCACGCGATCGCCCTGGCGAACGGAACCGTGGCACTTGATGTCGCGCTCCATGCGATTGGTCTTCAGCCGGGCGAGGAGGTCATCGTCACGCCACGCAGCTTTGTCGCCTCGGCCGCCTGCGTGCCAATGGCAGGCGGCGTACCCGTATTCGCCGATGTCGACCCTGAATGCCAGGCCATAACCGCGAGCAGCATCGCGGCGGTGCTGACGCCGCGCACCCGGGCCATCATCGTGGTTCACCTGGCAGGGTGGCCCGCCGACATGCCGCCGATCATGCGCCTTGCGCGTAAGCATGGTATCGTCGTGATCGAGGATTGCGCCCAGGCGCACGGCGCTGCATATGCCGGCCATCCGGTCGGGAGCTTCGGCGATTTGTCGGCCTTTTCCTTCTGCCAGGACAAAATCCTGAGTACCGGCGGGGAAGGCGGGCTTCTGGCGATGGACGACGAAGCGATCTGGAACCGGGCCTGGAGCCGAAAGGACCACGGCAAGGCTTATGAGGCAGTGATCCACAGAGGCCATGCACCCGGCTTTCGTTGGCTTCATGAAAGTTTCGGCTCCAACTATCGGATGACGGAAGTCCAGGCGGCGATAGGCCTGAGGCAGCTCAACCGGCTGCCTGAATGGCAATCGCGGCGCGCAGCGAATGCGGCCATTCTGATCGATGCCCTGCACGACCTCCCCGGGTTGAGAACGCCGCAGCCGCCGCCGCACATCCGCCACGCGTGGTACCGCTTTTACACATTCGTGCGTCCCGAGAGGCTCAAGAATGGCTGGAACCGGGATAGGATCCTGTCGGCACTCAATGTCTCGGGTGTTGCCTGTTTCACTGGGAGCTGTCCCGAAATCTATCGGGAAAAAGCCTTCATGGATTCCGGTATGGCGCCACCCGAGCGGCTTCCGATCTCTGCCGCACTCGGTGAGACGAGCTTGGCGTTCCTGGTCGATCCGTGCCAGAGCCCCGCCGCCATGCGCAAGGCGGCCGGGATCATGCGCAAGGTGATGCAGACGGCTACGGCCGATGTGGTGCCTGGCATCGCACAACGGCGCGCGGCCCTTGCGTGGTGACCATCAACGGAGCAGGGTGGCACGAAACAGATGCATATTACGATCCTGCTTTCGTCAGCGGGGCGACGGGTCGAACTCATCAAGTGTTTCCGCAGATCCGCAGCGGCGATGGGAATCGAGCTCGAGGTGCTTGCATGCGATCGGGAGCCGCACCTTAGTGCCGCCTGCCAGGTGGCCGATCGGGCGTATACTGTGCCAAAGTGCGATGACTTCGCCTTCGTGGATGCTATGTTGGGGATTGTGCGCGAGCGCGGTGTCCAGCTTGTCGTCCCGACGATCGATCCGGAACTTGCCCCGCTTGCCGCCGCCGCGGAACGATTCGAGGCAAGCGGCGCGCGCGTGCATGTCAGCCCGCCCTGCGTCATCGACGTGGTCCGCGACAAGCTCAAGACGGCTCAGGTGATGGCAGCAGCCGGCGTCCCGGTGCCTCGGACCGTACCGCTCGAGGCGGCACACGCCTACCCCTATCCGATCGTTTGGCCGATGTTCCTGAAGCCCTCGGGTGGCAGCGCAAGCCGCAACGCCAAGGTGGCGAGCAGTTCCGCGGATCTGCCTGATGCCCCCGAGGAACCAATGATATTGCAGCAGTTGCTCATCGGCCCGGAATATACGGTCAACATATTTATCGACCAGGCAGGCGTGTTGCGCAGTGCTGTGGCGCATCGACGTTTGCGCATTCGGGCCGGAGAAGTTGAGAAGGGGCAGACGGAGCGCGATCCGATGCTGCGTCGATTAGCAGAAGACGTCGCGCGGGCGCTACCGCTGGCGCGCGGCGTCCTTTGCTTCCAGGTGATCGTGGACAACAGGATCGGGCCTTGCGTCTTCGACATAAATGCGCGCTTTGGCGGAGGTTATCCACTCGTTCACTATGCGGGTGCGGAATACACGCGCTGGCTGCTGGAGGAGGTGGCCGGCCTGCCGTCGACCGTACATGACGATTGGCGCGCCGGAGCGTTGATGCTGCGCTACGATGCAGCGATTCTATGCGGGTAGCAGGCTATGGTCACGCCAGCGCTGATCGTTTTTGACCTCGACGACACCTTGTACCTGGAGCGCGATTTCGTGATAAGCGGTTTTGCCGCCGCAGATGCTTGGTTCCGCGCGACGGCCGGAGTGGAGGGGCTTGGCGAGGTGTGCCTTAGGCTGTTTGCGGCCGGAGAACGGTCCCGCGTTTTCGACCAAGGACTGAAGACCCTTGGCCTGGCCCCAGATCACCGGCTGGTTGTCCAACTCATCGAAGTTTACCAATCGCATCGACCGAGCATCAACCTGACCGCTGACGCAGCGCGCTATTTCGGTTCGCGCTCCCGCGAGATTCCATGCGCGATGATAACTGATGGCCGGAGCACCGTGCAACGGGCGAAAACGCAAGCATTGGGGATCGAGGAATTCATCAGCTGCATCATCTGCACCGGGGCGCTGGGCCAGGGCTTCCACAAGCCGCATCCGCGCGCCTTCGCCCGCATCGAGACGTGGGCAGCACCTATGGGCCTCCCACTCGCTTACGTTGCGGACAATCCGGTCAAGGATTTCGTCACTCCTCGCGCTCGTGGGTGGTGCACCGTACAGATTGTACGTCCGGAGCGGATTCATCATCTCCCAGCTCCCAGTGCCGCTCATGAGCCTCATGCACGTATCACTAGTCTGGACGCACTTGACGAGTGCTTGGCTTGGCTGCAGCGCGATCGCGATAATCGGTCCAGCCATGCTTCGACGGGAATGTAGGGTTTTTCCTGTCGAGGAAGTGCCGTCATCCGGCTTCAGCGGACGTGCAGCGCGCCATACGGCTGCTACAGTGTCTCACAGGCCGGGAGCCATCCCAGCCGAGCAGCGAGCGGGGTTGCCCGTACCAGGCGGTCGCCACGTTGCTATTTTGTCGCGTCGCTCAGCCGCAATAGGGCTGCGCGCTTTGGTGGAGGGCATTGCTTGTCCTTACCGGCCACCGTTCAAACTCTTGGCCGGCGTGCCTGCAGGTTTTGGCACGACGAAGCCTCGCTGCGCGCGCGGCTCATCAGCATCGGTCATTTGATTACCGGCAACATGATGGGCTCCATGGTGGGCCTCCTGGCCTTTGTGGTGACTGCCCGTGCCCTCGGTCCCCACGACTTCGGCATCCTCGCCCTCACGCTCAGCTATGCCCGGTCCGTTCAACTCCTGATCGCGTTTCAGATTTGGCAACCGCTCATCAAATATGGCGCCGAGGTGCGCGGAAAGGAAGATGGCGGCGCCTACCGGGCCTTGATGAAATTTGGCCTTCTTATCGACCTCTCGGCGGCACTGACGGCATATGTGACGGCGGTCGGCTTTGCTCTTGTCTTTGGTCCGCTCGTCGGCGTCAGCCAGAGCGGTATTCAGCAGGTATTCATCTACTCGACCGTCCTGTTGTTTCAGATCGAAGGGTTTCCGACAGCTGTTCTGCGTCTGGCTGGCCGGTTCAGGCTCGTGGCATACAGTTCGCTGATCAGCACGACACTTCGACTCGCGCTCTGTACCGCAGGTCTTCTGGCGGGCGCCGATCTTGTTTATTTCGTGGTCGCATGGGCGGTGAGCCAAGTTACCGGTTCGCTGATCTTTCTGACCTTGGCCCTGATCGAACTGCGTCGCCAGGGGGTCCGGCGCCTGTTGATGGCGCCACTGGCCGGGGTGACGAGGCGTTTCAAAGGCCTGTGGGCTTTCACCCTAGGCAGCAAGGTCGAACTGATGGTACGTTCCAGCACAACGGAGTTCGACACGCTGCTCGTCGGGGCGCTTGCCGGGGCGCCTGCCGCCGGACTTTATCACGTCGCCAAACGTCTGGGCCGCCTCGTGCTGCATATGGGCGTTCAAGTGCAGGCGGTGGTCTATCCTGACATCGCTCGGCTGTGGGCGCAACAAGCCGTATCGGAGTTTCGCAGGATCATTCTGCAGACCGAGATTCTGCTGCTGGCTCTCGGCGTGGCGGTGTTCGCCGCTGTAGCCCTCTGGGTGGGGCCGGTGCTCTCCTGGACAGCCGGTCCCGAATTCGAGGCAGCAGCTCCCCTGATTGTGGTGCAGATGATCGCGGTGGCGATGATGTTGAGCGGCAGCGCGGTACGTTCGGCACTCCTTGCCATGGGGTGTCAACCCGTTGTGCTGAGAATCGTCATCGTTTCGACCTTGGTCTTCTATGCAGTGGCTCTTGCAACGATCCCGGTCTTGGGCGCCATGGGGGCGAATATCGCACATACGATAATGGCCGGGCTTTGGCTTGCCGGATTGCTCGTAGCCTTCCATAGAGAAATAAGATCGCATTCCAGTACGTTGCCTCCAGACACGCCTGACCCGACCCCTCCAGTAGAGGAACCGGCACGCCCCTGAGGCACGGCGGAAACTCTATCTCGAAAGTATAGCCACGAGCTGCTGATTTTCCTGACCGAGCAATGGTTTCGGCTGGAATGCATTATGGATATCTTTCAAACGCAGGCATCGGTGCGTTTGCCTCCAGAAACCGTCTGTCGGAACCCGCCGTTCCCCGCGAGGATTCATGCTTGATCGACCTATCTCCGTTTGCTTCCCATTCATTGGCGATGAGATCGGCGGCAGTCACGTGTCGGCGGTCAGGTTGATCCAGGCTCTGGATCACCGTTATGTCAGGCCGCTCGTGGTACTGCATTCCTTCGACGGGCCGTTAGCGGACTACTTGGTGGAGCGAGGCGTGCCCTTTGTCCAAGCGCCCGCTGGGCCGCTTCCCCGCCGCTATCCCCAAGCCGCCCGACGGACTATGGGCTACGCCATTCACGCACTAGCGCCATTGACCCGATTTCTGAAGGCGAACAGCATCGATCTAGTGCATACCAACGACGGTCGTATCCATGTGGTCTGGGCTCTACCGGCGCGGCTGTCCGGGACGCGTCAGGTCTGGCACCATCGTGGTGATCCGAATGCACGCGGGGTGAACTGGCTGGCGCCTCTGGTGGCAAGCCACATTGTGACGGTTTCCCGGTTCGCAAAGCCGCAACGGCCGGTGATCGACGTTACCCGAAAGCTTTCCGTCATTCACAGCCCGTTTGACGCGCCGTCCGATCGTGGTGACAGGCACGCCGCCCGAGCCATGCTGATCAAAGCGCTCGGCTGCTCTCCCGAAACTCGGGTTCTGGGCTATTTCGGCCTCCTCATCGAGCGCAAGCGGCCACTGGGTTTCGTCGAAGCCGTTGCCGCCTATGCCCGGCGCTATCCGGACGTTCCAGTCGTAGGGCTGTTGTTCGGCGCGCCCGGAACTGACACGCCCGACCTCGGGCGGGCGGTCACCCAAAGGGCCGAAGCACTCGGAATCGGTGAGCGGATCCGGCTGATGGGCTTTCGCACACCGGCGGAACCATGGATGCAGGCGATCGACGTCCTGCTGATCCCCGCCGTTCGCGAGCCCTTCGGCCGCACGGTGATCGAAGCCATGCTTCTCGGCACACCGGTCGTGGCAACCGACGACGGCGGCAATCCCGAAGCCATCGAACACGGTGTTACGGGGCTTCTCGTGCCGCCCGAGGAGCCGGAGCGCTTCGTTGACCCGGTGCACGCGCTCCTGACCGATCACGATTACCGCAATCGGATTGCCGACGCCGCCCGAAGACGCGCTTTCGCCAGTTATGGCGTTGAAACCCATGTTCGGAAGGTGATGGCTATCTATGGTGTGCTCCTCAGCGGCCAAAAACAAACTTGCAATGTTCACCATGGTTCCGATCAAAGGACGGTTCCATGAGGCTCGACGACATCGACTTTCTGATCATCGGCGCGACCAAGAGCGCTACCACTTGGCTGCAGAAATCTCTTCAGGCAGATCCTACGGTCTCGATGCCGGATCCCGAGCTGCACTATTTCAGTCGGGAATTCGCCAGGGGCGACGACTGGTATCTCGCACAGTTTCCGCCGGATGCAGACGTCCTCGTGGCTGGCGAGAAGTCGAACTCCTACCTGGAAAAGCCCGAAGCGGCCGAGCGCATCGCCCGAAAAGTACCGAACGCCAAGCTCGTGGTGCAGCTGCGCGACCCAGTCGAACGCGCCTATTCCGACTATTGCATGCTGTACCGGCGTGGGGAGGTCAGCAGCGATATTGAGCGCTATCTCGACCCTACCAGATCGCCAAATACCCGCCCGATCAGCGCTGGCCTCTACCATCGCCAGCTGCATGCCTATTTCGATCTCTTCCCGGCCGAGCGGATCTTGGTGACCTTTTACGAAGCAGTGACGGCCCGGCCCGAGGAGCAGTTCGCCAGGGTCAGCAATTTCTTAGGACTGCCCCGTGGCGAGCCACCGTCATGCCACCTGCTGCGTAGCAAGGTGAAGGACAAGTCCGTTCCGATGCTGAACCCCACCATGCGCCGCCTGCTTCGCCCGCTAAAGCCGGTCATTGCACCCTTGCGGGAGACGCCCTCGTTCCGTCGTGTGCATGCCGCGATTGCAAAGGAGATATCCTACCCGCCATTTCCAGACTCTCTGCGGCAGCGGCTGATCGACCACTACGAGCCGGACGTCGAACTATTGGGACGTCTCCTCGGCCGCGACCTGTCGCACTGGCTGCGCCGATCGGCCGTTTGAAATGACGACCCTCGTTCGAGAGGGCAAACGGAAACCGGCCGGCGACAATTGCGCAAAACCGGAAGCAGTTGCGGGGCATTAACTGACACGCTTTGGGCTTCCCGCTTCTTTGATGGCCTCCTCACTTCCCCCAAAATAGCTGCAGTTACAAAGGCTTCGAGGAACGCTGCCTTACGCAGGGCAGGTTCATCCACCTACGCAAGGCATTCCGAAAGCGAAATGGATCCAAGGCGGGACCTTCACCACCGCGCCGCTAGCTGATCGGGCGCCGAAGTCCTTTCGCTCTATGCTTCGAGGGCTGTCTACCATGGACAACGACTTGGCTGCTAAGGGGGCGCATTCGCGGAATTTCCAAAAGGTTCCGGCACCCATTCCGACGCTTGTCGTAGGTCCCGGCAAGCATATCCTCTATCGTAGGGTTCGCTGCAAATTCGACACTCTCGTGAAGTCGACCATTCGCAACCGCCTCCTTTATACAGTGGATCTGGGGTTGAGTGCGGTGGCACTCGTATTGGCGATCTGGCTCCGGCTCGGTTCGCAAGTGATCCTCGCCGACTCCACGATAGCAAGCGCCGTCGGCGCAATAACGGCACTGTTCGTGATGATTTGTGCGGTCACCTTTCCGGCCGCTGGTCTTTACAAGCGGAAATGGGAATTTGCCTCTATCCTGGACTATATCGCCCTTGTGCTGGCCATTCTCTTCGCTTCCGCGATCCTTACGGCGTGCCTGTTCTTCTACTCGGGGCTGACTCTCGTGCCTGGCTCCGTTATCGCCATTGAGGTGGTCACGCTTGTGCCGCTGCTGGCGGCGGTTCGGCTCAGTTTTCGCCAGGAGGATTTCAAGTTCCGGATATCGACTGCAAGCGGACCATCAGAGAATTCCGGTTGCATGCTGCCCGTCCTGCTCGTCGGCGCAGGACACGAAGCCGACCTCTATCTGCGCGCGCTGCAGCGCGACCGCAATTCCACATATTGGCCGGTGGGGTTTCTCGACAATTCACCGGCCGAGATCGGAACGATGCTCCGCGGCGTCCCCGTGCTCGGCACCACTGCAGATTTCGAGACCGTGATGGAGGATCTCGAGGCGCGCGGACAAAGACCACGCCACCTCATATTCACTTCCGCGCCGTCCTCCTTCAAGGGGAAGGCGGCCGAACAGCTGATCGAACAGGCCGATCGCACTGGCATGGCAATTTCCCGACTCAATCCCGTCACGGAACTGCGCAATACCTACTTCACCAAGGAGTTCGAATTGCGTCCCATTGAACTCACGGATCTGCTCGAACGGCCGCAAGCGGCACTCGACATCGCCGCGCTTCAGCGCTTCATCTGCGGCCGCCGCGTGCTCGTGACCGGCGCCGGCGGATCGATCGGCAGCGAACTGACGAAGCAGGTGGCGGCGCTCGGGCCTTCACATCTGGCCGTCATCGACAATTGCGAATTCAACCTCTACTCCATCGATCTCGAACTCTCCGAGCAGTTCGCCCGTGTCCCGAGAACGGCGCATCTGTGCGACGTGCGCGACCAACACCGGGTGAACGAAGTCTTTCTCCGGCACAGGCCCGAACTCGTCTTTCATGCTGCCGCCTTGAAACATGTGCCCATGGTGGAGCTCAACCCGTGTGAAGGGGTGCTTACCAATGTCTGCGGCACGCGGAACGTGGCTGATGCTGCGCTGCGATGGGGCGCGCTCGGCATGGTGCAAGTCTCCACCGACAAGGTGGTGAATTCGACCAGCGTCATGGGCGCGACAAAGCGGCTTGCCGAGCTTTATTGCCAGGCCCTTGATCTGGAGGGAGTGAATCGCTCTGGCGCTCCACGTTTCATGACAGTACGTTTCGGCAACGTGCTCGGTTCAAGCGGTTCCCTCATTCCCCTATTCAAGCGCCAACTGGTGCATGGTGGGCCGTTGACGGTGACCCATCCCGAAATGAAGCGCTTTTTTATGACGATCCGTGAGGCGGTGGAACTCACCCTCCAGGCCTCCGCCTACGGTCTGGAGAAGGAACTGGGGCAGGGCGAAATCTTCGTGCTCGACATGGGCGAGCCGATCAAAATCGTTGACATCGCCCGGCGCATGATCCGTCTGGCAGGTTTCACTCCGGACAAGGATGTGCACATCCAGATCATCGGCTGCCGCCCTGGGGAAAAGCTGTTCGAGGAACTCTTCGACGAGACGGAAAGGAGAGTTTCGCCGCCCGTTCCGCGAGTCCTCGGTGCAGTGCCAACCCCCGTTCCCGTTCCGGTGCTGCAGGAGATCTTCGCCAGACTAGAGGTCTGCGCCATGGAAGGCGAGACGGACGGTCTCTTCGCCTCGATCCACACGGTTCTGCCAAGCTTTCGTGGAAACCAAGTCGACAGCTTTCATCCAGTAGACGATGCTCCGGGTGCGGGATTCAAGCGCGCAGCGACTATGTGAGGCTAGTCCGGTTCGCCTCTGGTCATGAAACTGGAGCCGCGCATGCCGGACACGCACGATGCCGTTTCCAAACATTTCTTCGTTTTGGGAAAGCTTGGCCGGGTTGGCAGGTTCTTTGGGGAAGGGCTCGCGGCATCAGGCCGACATCGCCCGCAAGAGCGATGTCGGCCGTCGAGCGCACCGCCCGCTCCTGGTCACACGGCCTCGACCAATCTTTCGCGTGCGGCCGCTAAATCGGCAATGTGCGCCGGTGTCCTGGACCTCGAGCCGATCGCCGAATAGGCGAAGCCGAAGCGCTTCACTTCCTCTTCAGAGTAAACATTGCGCAGATCGACTAGAACTGGCTGTGCGACGATCTTTTCCAACCGCTGCAGATCAAGGGCGCGGAACTGCTCCCATTCGGTGAGAATGCAGATCGCGCTGGCATTCTCGGCAGCTTCATAGGGACTGGCGTGGAAAGACACGTCGGGCCACAATTCACGGGCCTGATCCATGCCTTTCGGATCATAGGCGCTGACATGGGCACCAGCATCCTGAAGCGCCTGGATAATCGAAATTGACGGAGCCTCGCGCATGTCGTCAGTGTTGGGTTTGAAGGTCAGCCCGAAAATAGCGATCCTCTTCCCGCGCACATTGCCGCCGGCGGCATAGATGATGCGGCGCGCCATGGCGCGCTTGCGGACCTCATTGATCGCGATTGTCGTTTCGATAAGACGCACCGGTGAGTTGTGGTCCTGTGCGGTCTTGACGAGAGCCACCGTATCCTTGGGAAAGCATGAGCCGCCGAACCCGGGGCCGGGATGAAGAAACTTTGGCCCTATGCGGTTATCTGCGCCCAGTCCCAGTGCCACTTCCCGAACATCCGCGTCGACCTTTTCACACAGATCTGCAATCTCGTTGATGAAGGTCACCTTCATGGCAAGAAACGCGTTGGAAGCGTACTTGATCAACTCGGCCGAGCGGCGCGAGGTGAACAGGATTGGCGACTTGTTGAGAAACAGGGGCCTGTAAATTTCAGTCATCACGGCGCGTGCGCGTTCATCCTGCACGCCGACAACGATTCTGTCGGGATGCTTGAAATCCTGAACGGCGGAGCCTTCGCGCAAGAACTCCGGGTTGGAGACAACGCTGAAGGCGCTGCCTTGCCTTGTTTCACGGACGATGCACTCGACCTCGTCTCCCGTGCCGACGGGAACGGTCGACTTCGTCACAACGATTGTGTCACCTTGGAGGGCCATAGCGATTTCGCGCGCAGCCTGGTAAACATATGAGAGATCCGCATGGCCGTCGCCACGCCTGGAGGGCGTGCCGACCGCGATGAAAACGGCATCCGCGCCCTTCACCGAACCCGTGAGATCCGTTGTGAACGATAGACGGCCGTCACGAACGTTGTGGGCAGCGATCGTTTCAAGTCCGGGCTCATAGATCGGCATTGCCCCGCGTCGCAGCGTCTCAACCCTGGATGCATCCTTATCCACACAGCTTACCATGTGGCCGAAATCAGCAAGGCACGCTCCCGTTACAAGTCCGACATAGCCGGAGCCGATCATGACCAGTCTCAAGGCGCTCCTCCAATTCCGTGATAGGGTTCAATTCTCGCGCGAACGGCAGAATTCCCGTGAATTGGTGCATTTGCGGCGACATTTCATGGCCGCCGTATGCCGGGAGCTCCATTGAAGAACAGGTTGCCCACCAACGCTGCCGGTCGCTTCATAATCCTGAGCAACTGCTTGATTTTAGCGTTAATTCGGCGACTTTGGAGGATTAAAACCCTGACGTAGTTTGCGGCAAAGCCGTAGCGACGGAGGCGGGTGGTCGGAGAGGACAGATTTCATCCTTGACTCGGAGTGATTGGTCGGCAATCTTGTAAAGCGCTTTACTAAACCGCTTTACAAGGCATGCCTGTTCATGGTGCAACCGAGCAAGCCCGGCCTGAAGGATGTGGCACAGAGGGCGGGGGTCTCCGTCACTACCGTGTCCCGGATGCTGAACGGCTCGCTCGAATTGCCGGTGCGGACCCGGCAGCGCATCGAGAACGCCATAGATGAGCTGAACTACCTGCCGAATCCGCATGCGAGACGGCTCAGCCGCGGGCGATCCGATACGGTCGGCCTTGTCGTGCCGGATATAGCCAATCCCTTCTTTGCCATGCTTGTCGCTGCAGTCGAAGAGGCTGCCGATGAACAGACGCTGGCGCTGTCGCTTTATGCCACGCTGAACCGACAGGGCAGAGAACTGGCCTACCTCGAGCTGATCGAGCGCAACCATGTGGATGGTCTCATCTTCGTAACCAACCACCCTGACGATGGACGGCTCGCGGAAGTCATCAACCGCACCGGCAATGTCGTCATCGTCGATGAAGATGTGCCCGCTGCGCGCGTGCCAAAACTCTTCTGTGACAATGAGCAGGGCGGACGGCTCGCCGGGGAATTGCTTGCGGAGAACGGCCACAGGAACGTGTTGTTCATCGGCGAGTCCGATGAGATGATCAGTGCCCGCAGGCGCTATCAGGGTCTAGCGGGCGCGCTCAGCAACCGCTTCGGGACAGAAATCCGGCCGCAGCGCTATGAGGGTGGCTACACCGAGGAATTCGGTCGCGAGGCCGCGCGAAGGTTCATTGCGGAAGGTTCGGGCGCAACCGCCATATTCGCCAGTTCTGACGAGATTGCCATCGGCTTCATCGAAGTGGTGCGCGGTCAAGGCATTTCCATCCCCGGCGACGTATCGCTCATCGGCTTCGACGATGTCGGGCCGCTTCACCTGTTCGCGCCGCCTTTGACTGCCATACGCCAGCCCGTCCGCACCATCGGCAGGCGGGCGCTGTCACTGCTCACCGAAACCGATTGGAAGGCAAGGGGCGAGGCTTCGTCAGAAGAACTGCTTCCGGTCGAAATCGTCGTGCGGGAGTCCGTTGCCCTGTGCGCGAAACCCTAACCGCAGCGGAGAACCGAAAGAGGAGAACATCATGACCACGAAATTCACGTACACATTGGCGCTCGGGCTCGGTGCCGCCATGGCCCTGCCATTCGGCATGGGGGCGGCGCAAGCGCAGGACGAAAAGACATTTGCTCTTATCCAAATCAACCAGCAGGCGTTGTTCTTCAATCAAATGAACGAAGGCGCGCAGAAGGCTGCTGACGAGGCCGGCGTGAAGCTAGTCATCTTCAATGCCAACAACGATCCGGCGGAACAGAACAGCGCCATCGAAACCTACATCCAGCAGGGGGTGGACGGGCTGGCTGTGGTGGCCATCGATGTCAATGGCATCATGCCGGCAGTAAATCAGGCCGCTGAAGCAGGCATTCCCGTCGTGGCGATCGATGCGATCCTGCCCGATGACGGCCCGCAGAAGGCGCAGATCGGTGTCGACAATGCGGCTGCCGGCGCAGGCATGGGCGCCTATTTTCTCGATTATGTAGAGGCAAATATGGACGGCAATGCCAAATACGGCGTCGTCGGCGCGCTCAACTCCTACATTCAGAACATCCGTCAGAAGGGATTCGAAGAGGTCGTCGATGCCGCCGACGGCATCGAGAAGGCGGGCGTTGTCGATGGCCAGAACGTCCAGGACACCGCGCTTTCGGCTGCCGAGAACCTGATCACCGCCAATCCCGACATGAACGCGATCTACGCAACGGGCGAACCGGCACTCATGGGCGCGATCGCTGCGGTGGAAAGCCAAGGCAAGCAGGACGATGTGAAGATCTTCGGCTGGGACCTGACCGCCCAGGCGATCGCCGGCATCGATGCAAGCTATGTCGCCGCGGTGGTTCAGCAGGATCCGGCTGCGATGGGCGCTGCGGCCGTCGACGCGCTCAACACGCTGGCTGACGGCGGCAACGTCGAGAAGAACATCTCCGTGCCGGTCACCATCGTCACCAAGGAGAACGTCGACCCCTACAGGGCGACCTTCCAGTGATGCCGAACGGGCAGCAGGAAAGCGCTGTCGCCGAACCCGGGCGGGCAAGTTCCGCCCGGGACAGTACGGGAAGCAGCAGAATGAAACCGCGCATTTCGCTCAGGAACATCCGCAAGAACTTCGGATCGCTGCAGGCGCTGCGCGGCGTCGATCTGGACATCTTTCCGGGCGAGTGCCTCGGTCTCGTTGGCGATAATGCGGCGGGAAAGTCGACGCTCACGAAAATAATATCCGGAACCTACATTCCCGACGACGGAACGATCCACCTCGACGGCGAGCCGGTTCGCTTCAGCGGTCCGGCGGACGCACGCCGGCGCAACATCGAAATGGTGTTTCAGGATCTGAGCCTGTGCGACCACATCGATGTGGCCGGTAACCTGTTTCTTGGTCGCGAGATCACCAAAGGGCCTTTCCTCGATCGCAAGACGATGCTGTCGGAAGCACGAAAGATGCTCGACGCACTGGAAATTCGCATTCCTCGGTTAGGCAGAAAGGTGGCGCAGCTTTCGGGCGGCCAGCGCCAGGCCATCGCCATCGCCCGCGCGGCTTCGTTCGATCCCAAGGTTTTGATCATGGACGAGCCGACATCGGCGCTCGCCGTGGCCGAGGTCGAAGCGGTCCTGTCGCTGATCAACCGTGTCAAGGCGACCGGGGTTTCCGTCATTCTCATCACGCACCGTCTTCAGGACCTGTTTCGCGTCTGCGACCGCATTGCCGTCATGTATGAGGGCACCAAAGTGGCGGAACGTTCGATTGTCGAAACGGATCTCGAGGATCTCGTCAAACTGATTGTCGGCGAAAAGGACGAAAAATGAGCGCCTATACCGAGCGAAGCCAGGGCTCGCCGTGGGCCGACTTCCTGTCGGAACAGGCTCAGGTGCTTTCGATCGCCTTCTTTTTTCTGCTCTGCGTCGTGTACTTCGCCGCCACGACGGACACCTTCCTGACACTGGGCAACCTGCTCAACGTGATCAGGCAGGCTGCTCCCATCCTGATCGTCGCGGTCGCCATGACCTTCGTCATCATCACCGGCGGCATCGATCTTTCGGTCGGATCGCAGGTGGCGCTGGTGAACGCCGTCGCCGCCATTGTGCTCTCCGCCGGCCTGCCATGGCCTATGGCGGTCGTGGCGATGCTCTGCTTTGGCGCTTTGATCGGTCTCGGCCAGGGCTGGTTTGTGGCTTATCAGGGTATTCCGGCCTTCATCGTCACGCTGGCCGGGCTCTCCATGTTACGGGGCGTCGCGCTTTATTTGACGCAGGGCTATTCGATCCCCATCCAGGGGGTGCCGGGTTTCTTCGCGCTCGGGCGTGGCCAGCTTCTTGGCATTCCGCTGCCGGCTCTGATCGCCATCGCCGTCGCCATCCTGGGCTATGTGGTGATCACCGCCACCCGTTATGGACGCCAGGTCGTCGCCGTGGGATCGAACATGGAAGCAGCACGGCGCGTCGGCATGCCTGCGCGTTGGACGATCGCCTCCGTCTATGTAGTGTCGGGCGTCGCTTCTGCTCTGGCAGGGCTGCTGATCGCGGCGCGCCTCGGCTCCGGCTCGTCCAATGCGGCCGTCGGCTTCGAGCTGCAGGTGATCGCCGCCGTTGTCCTTGGTGGAACGTCGCTCATGGGCGGCCGAGGCACCATCGTGGGAACCATTCTCGGCGCCCTTACCATCGCCGTGATCGGCAATGGCCTGATCCTGATGCACATCTCGCCGTTCTTTACCCAGATCGTCACCGGAGCGATCATCCTGATCGCCATCTGGTTGAACACGCGCATCTTCACGGCGAATTTCCGATTCGGATTCGGAAAGGGGAAATAGGCCATGCGTGATGAACGTTCGAAGGCCCATGTCGGCTCCGGCCTTGTTATGACGGTCGGCGGCACCACTCCGGCCGAACAGCTCGGCGTCACGCTGATGCACGAGCACATCCTGAACGACTGCCGTTGCTGGTGGAACGAGCCGAAGGAACCGGAGCGCCGCTACCTGGCCGGGCAGCCGGTCCGCATCGAGATACTGTCGGAGCTGCGCCAGGACCCGTTCGTCAATAAGCACAACATCGCGCTGGACGATGAGCCTCTGGCGATCGAAGAGCTGCGGCAGTTCGCCAAGGCGGGCGGCAACACGGTGGTCGATCCCACCTGCCGTGGCATCGGGCGGGATCCGCTTGCCCTGAAGCGGATCTCGGCGGCGACCGGTCTGCAGATCGTGATGGGCGCGGGCTACTATCTGCAGTCGTCTCACCCGCCTGAAGTGGCTGGCATGTCGGCAGATGAGATCGCCGACCAGATTGTAGGCGAGGCGCTCGAGGGGGTCGACGGCACCGGCGTTCGTATCGGTCTTATCGGCGAGATCGGCGTTTCGTCGCATTTCACCGGCGAGGAAGAGAAGTCTCTCCGTGGCGCCGCCCGGGGGCAGGTGCGTACAGGCCTGCCGTTGATGGTGCATCTGCCTGGCTGGTTTCGGCTCGGCCACAAGGTGCTCGACATCGTTGCCGAGGAGGGGGCGGATCTGCGCCATACGGTGCTTTGCCACATGAACCCTTCGCATGACGATTTCGCCTATCAGAGCGAACTGGCGGCGCGTGGCGCCTTCATCGAGTTCGACATGATCGGTATGGACTTCTTCTATGCCGACCAGCAGGCGCAATGCCCGAGCGACGACGAGGTGGCCCGCGCCATCGTGAAGCTGATCGAAGCAGGCCATCTCGACCGCATACTGCTGTCGCACGACGTGTTTCTGAAAATGATGCTGACGCACTACGGCGGCAATGGCTATGCCTTCGTGCTGCGCCATTTCCTGCCGCGCCTTGAGCGCCACGGCGTCGGCAAGGCGGCGCTGGAGACGCTGATGCGCGGCAATCCGAAACGCGTTTTTTATGCTGGCTGAGGCCGCCCATTCCTGAGAAAAGAGAAATGCAATGACGAAGAAAGTGCTGCTCGTAGGCGAGAGCTGGTTCAGCTCCGCAACCCACTACAAAGGTTTTGACCAGTTCGGAAGCGTGACCTTCCACCTTGGGGCGGAGCCGCTGGTGAAGGCGCTGGAGGGCAGCGAATACGAACTGACCTACATGCCCGCGCACGAGGCGGTGGAGAAGTTCCCGTTCGAGATGAGCGGCCTCGATACCTATGACGTGATTATCCTTTCCGACATCGGTGCCAACTCACTCCTCTTGCCGCCTGCCGTGTGGCTTCACTCGCGGACGGTTCCGAACCGTCTGAAGCTTCTCCGCAGCTGGGTGGAAAAGGGCGGCAACCTGCTGATGGTGGGCGGCTACTTCTCGTTCCAGGGCATCGATGGTAAGGCGCGTTGGCGGCGCACGCCGGTCGAGGACGTGTTGCCAGTCACCTGTCTGCCCCATGACGACCGTGTGGAAATTCCCGAAGGTGCGGTTCCCGATGTCGTCCGGCCCGATCACCCGACCATCGCTGGTCTTGAAGGCGAATGGCCCGTGCTGCTTGGAGTCAACGAAGTGGAACTGCGCGACCGCGATGATGTCGAGCTCGTCGCACGATTGCCGGAAGATCAGGGCGGACATCCGCTGCTTGTCACCGGCCGCTACGGCAAGGGGCGTACGGCGGTCTGGACCTCGGACATTGGACCGCACTGGTTGTCGCCGGCCTTCTGCGCCTGGAAGGGCTACGGTATCCTTTGGAAGAACATCCTGGGCTGGCTTTCGGAACCGGCCGGGCGGTGATGTGCGCCGGCGGGTCGGCCTTAGCGGGCCGCGAGTATCGCCTGCAACTCCCGACTGGAGGGGAAGGCGGAATGGGTGCCGCGGCGGCCGACGGTGATTGCCGCGGCCTTGCCGGCGTCGCTGATGGCGCGCCGGTCGAGCGCCGTTCCGCGCAGGGCCGCCGAGGCAAGCGCCACGGCCATGAACGTATCACCGGCTCCCGTCGTGTCTATCACGGCACATATCTCGGCGGGAACGTGCAGGGCGCCGTCGGCAACGACCAGAAGGGCGCCCTCCGCGCCGAGTGTCACCACGATGCTGCTCACGCCCTGGGCGAGCAGCCGCCTCGCGGCCTCGGCGTCGGTGGCGCCGGTCAGCGCCCGCGCCTCACCCCGGTTCATGAAGACGACATTGATCAGTGGCCACAACTGACCAAAATAGGGCCGCACGGGCGACGGGTTGAAGGCCGTCGTCATGCCTTTTTCGCGCGCCGCCTTGAGCGCGGTCGTCGAGGTTTCGCCGTTGAGATTTCCTTGGAAGACGGCGAGATCCCCGGCTGCGGCGTCATTCAGCGCAGCCTGTGTCTCCAGTGCGCTCAGGCGGCTGGCGCAGTCGGTGGTGGTGACGATCGCGTTCTCGCCGTCCGGCTTGGTGAGGATCATCGAAAGATCGCTGGCGTGGTCCTCGAGCTGGACCAGCCGGCAGGCAATGCGCTCACGGCCAAGCTGCTCGCGGATCATTGCCGCGCGAAAGTCGTCTCCAGTGGCCGCAATCAAGCTCGTCGGCAGACCGCAGCGCGCCATGACAATTGCCTGGTTGCAACCCTTGCCGCCCAGGTCGCGGGTCGTCTGCGCGCCGAGTATGGAGGTGCCCGGCTGCGGCCAGTCGTCGATAGCGATGGTTTCATCGACGGTGACATTGCCAATCACGAACGCCTGCATAACCTGCTTTCAGTAGAGGTGAGACGATGACAACGGTAGCGAACAAGTCTTCGAACGCCATAAGTGACATATTCGGCACTGGCAAGGTTCTGATCGGGATGATTCATTGCCCGGCCTTTCCCGGTGCGCCGCGCTATGCCGGCGGTGGCGTGGACGCGATCTACGATGCGTGCATGCGCGATGCGGAAGCGCTGGTCGAGGGCGGAATGCACGGCCTCATCATCGAGAATCACGGCGACATTCCATTCTCCAAACCGGAAGACATCGGGCACGATACGCCGGCCTTCATGTCGGTCGTAACCGATCGCATCAATCGCGCTTTCGGCGTGCCGGTCGGTGTGAATGTTCTGGCCAATGCCCCGATCCCGGCTTTTGCAGTCGCCATGGCAGGCGGGGCTAGGTTCATCCGGGTAAACCAGTGGGCCAACGCGTATGTCGCCAACGAAGGGTTCATGGAAGGGCGGGCTGGCGAGGCGATGCGCTATCGCTCACTCCTGCGGGCCGATCACATAAAGGTGTTCGCCGACAGCCATGTGAAGCACGGAAGCCACGCCATCGTCGCCGATCGGTCGATCGAGGAACTCACCCGCGACCTCGCCTTCTTCGACGCCGACGTGATCATCGCCACCGGGCAGCGCACCGGTAATGCGGCGACCATCGAGGAAATCGAGGACATTGGCTCAGCGATGCATCTGCCGGTGCTGGTCGGCTCCGGTGCGACCAAGCAAAATATCGTCGAGATCCTTAAGCGCACCAGCGGTGCCATCGTCGCTTCCTCCCTGAAGGAGGACGGCGTCTGGTGGAACCCGGTGGACATCGAGCGTGTGCGCGCTTTCCGGGCGGCCGCCGAACCCGCGCTGAAGGCTTGAGTCTTGATAGCCGAAACCCTCAGCGAGCAGATGCTGCGCGAGAATGCTACGGTATTCGATGCGATGGTGAACCACCGCTTCGTTCGGGACATAGAGCAGGACCGCTTGGAGCCCCGTGTCTTCGAGCGCTATCTCGTCTATGAGGCTGCATTCGTCGATATGGCGATCTCGATTTTCGCCTATGCGGTGGCGAAGGCGGAGAATATCGCGCAGAAACGCTGGCTGATTGGCGTTTCTTGACACTCTTGCGAACCAGCAGATCGCATATCTCGAGCGGACCTTCGCCGCGCGAGGCATAAATCCTTCAAGACATGTGCTGGACCGGATGGAGGTGAACGCCTTTCGCACAGGCATGCTCGATATCGCCCGGCAAGGCGGCTTCCTCGATATCGTCGCGGCGATGTTCGCGGCTGAATGGATGTACGTGACCTGGTCGAAGCGCGCTGCTGAGACGGATACCTCGGATCTGCTTGTGATGGATTGGACGGAAAGCTCAAAGGAGCCTGTCTCACATCGGCTCGCGGGTAGACTTCTGCGGCGTGCGTCTTCGTTCGGACAGATGTGCAACGATGGTAGCGCAGGTCCGCTACCACCGACAGGAAGAGCCGGTGTTTTCTCTCGAATTGGAGCGAATCCAAACGACTTGATCGTTAATCGTCTGGCCACCGAGTTGCAACTTGCCGGACTCGGCGCAGTTGATCGCCGCGGGGCAGGATACGTCCCCATTACAGCAGTCCGACTCGGCCAACGCGACGGCGCAAGTGTCCGCATTGCGATCCTTGGATACCCGAGGTACGAACGTCGTGCTTGGGGCCGGTAGCTGACCGTCTGCTCTCCGCCTCATGAGCCTGAAAGCTGACACGAGGCCGGTCAGGCTGCCCACGTTCGCTAACGCCATTTGCGGTCATTCGGAAGTATCGTGGAACACGGTCATGGATCTTTCGATTAGAGACGATCTATGGTGGGGGGCCGACCTGCGCTTGCTGTCGTGGGCTGGCTACCAGAGCCGTCTGGGGCCGTATGGTTCCAAGGACAAGCCGGCACCGTCGAATGGCACGGCGACGCTCATCTTCGCGCCCGAGGGCCGGGGTGTGGGCCACTAAGTGAGCGCGAAGGGCGCTTGATCACCTGGTTCGAAGAGAACGAGCCAATGATCTCGCAAGCCGTAAAGGCGGGCATCATCAATTGGTGCTCGCCTGAGTCGATCGAACGCAAGACGAGGTTTGATTTTTCTGACGACTTTCCGGCTATATCGGATGAGCAAAGTCTAAAGGAAAATGTCGGTCTCTATGCCGTTAACGTCCATCAGCTCGATGTCGGCGGGGTGCCATACGTCGGTTACGAGTTCGGCTGTGAATGGGATGAGGAGCACGGGCTTGGTGTCCTGATGCACGGGGCGCGGGTCGTGGAAGTCGGCTTTGCAGATACCGCCTTCAATCTCTGGATTGCGCAAAATGATGCCGATGCTTTGAGCACGAAGTCGACATGACCCCTGTTGCCGATATTATCAGGTGTGGAGGAACACACCTGCAAACCTCCCTGCACGACGGCTAATCCCGGCCAGCGAGGTACCCCAAATGCCAGAGCATTTCCAAGTCGACGAGGTAATGACCGAAAGCGGTGACCGACTCGCCCTGTCACTCGGATTCGTCTCGCCGAACGACCCGTTGGACACCTTGCATTTTGTGGCAGGGAACAACCCGGAGCGGAAAACGCCGCTTTATGTTGAGCGCACTGACCAAAGTCTGTCCTGCATTGGTCAAGTGATCCGGTTTGCCTGCGAGGGGGGCGGACTTACCCTGTCGCTGACCGAGCAAGGAGCGAGGTCGCTCGGCCTCAAGCCAATGGTCCGCTTCGGTTTCGACGCGCATCCCGAGCTCCTGGTCGTCGCAGCGCGCCAACTTGCCGCCATCGGACGCGCGGGTTACTCCGATGTCGTAGAAGTATGACTGGCCCACTGATGAACGGTCAGTCCACGCCTGCGGAGTTCGGTGCCTGGCTCCCGGCCTGCGAGGAGTATTTCCGCGATTATAGCGAGGGCTATTTCGATGAGGGCGGCCAGATGTGGTACATCCGGAAGCGAAAAGGCGTCGAAATTGCCCCACAGAGAAGCGCTCTCATCATCGGTGATGCGGGAGTCGACGGAGTGGACTTTTGCTTCCGCGTGGGAATGATGGGCGTATGGGCCTATTATCCGTACGAGGCCGAGCACCGCAGGCTTGCGCCAAGTGTACGGCAATTCCTGGATGAATGGCTGAGCGGATCGATCACGGTCTAGACGCTCTGGATTGCCGGCCCGTGCGGCATGGCGCCGAGGAACGGCAGAGCGGTATCACCGCGCTGCTGTCGGATGCGGAGTTGTCGGGGATGGAGGCGGAGCTGCGTCCCACCCGCAAGCGCGCGGGAGCTTCAGCTGCGCGGCCAGTGCCTGCGGGGCAAGGCTAAAGCCCTCGCCAATGTTGTTTCGTCTCCGCCGTCAATGTCGATCACGTGCCGGGCGGAAAAGGGAAGCTCCACACCGCTCCACAGCTCATCATTTTCGTCAATGGCATACGGATCATTATCGAGAATGCCGAGATACTGATCGCCCACGCGACCACGAACAAGCACCCACATGCGCTCGATGGCGACAGGCTTTTTCTCATTGTCCACGGAGATGCGAAAGATCAATTTGACAAGATCCCCCGGTCGAAGGGCCTCGCGCTCCTCCAGAGGTGGGATCCAGAATGTATCTGGCGCTTTCCGATTTGCTTCTTCGGCATCGTCGAGGGACCAACCATCGTTATCAAAGTCGGGCTCTCGCATCGCGGGAGCTTAACCGGTCGAATGTCAGCTTTCCACCCCCTTCCGGACCTTCCCAAGCCCATTTTGCTACCGGATAGCGGACGTTCGGGTGAACCAGCCACTTGAGCCCTAAGGAGCCTCAGATCCGGCCCGTCCATTCGTCCGTTTTGCGCGAACCTCCGGAACATGCGGTCCGAGTTCTTCGTTCCGAGGAAAGCGGCGACGATATGAGGCGGGTGCACGCGCGGCCGATGCAGCCGCTGCGGACAGTCAGCAGGGCGCGGGAAACCAAGAACAGAGGAGCGAGACAATGGGAACGATCTCGCGCGACGCGACCCGTGCGGTGCCGGCGTGGTTCGACGATGCCAAGCTGGGTATCTTCATCCATTGGACGGCGGCCGCGATCCCCGCCTTTGCGCCGGTGCCGCAGTCTCGGGCCCTGGATTCTGCGGGCGTCAACCCGGAGAATTTCGATCCCGACGATCCGGACAAGCTAGGCAGCCCACAGATGTGGCGCTCGCTGCCGTTCGCCGAGATGTACCAGAACGCGATGGCGATCCCGGATAGTGCTGCGGCCCGATATCACCAGGAGACCTACGGCGATCTGCCCTATGATGCCTTCGTCGAAAAGTTCCGCACCGAGATGATCCCAGGGTGGGATCCCCAACCTTGGGTCGATCTCTTCGCTCAGGCGGGGGCGAGATATGTGGTCCTGTGCACGAAGATCGAAGACGGGTTTCTCTTGTGGCCGAGCGACCACCGCAACCCGCACAAGGGGAACTGGCAGTCCGATCGCGACGTCGTGGGCG
Source organism: Chelativorans salis (assembly GCF_025336525.1). Taxonomy (GTDB): domain Bacteria; phylum Pseudomonadota; class Alphaproteobacteria; order Rhizobiales; family Rhizobiaceae; genus Chelativorans; species Chelativorans salis. The sequence continues at coordinate 317,743 of NZ_JAOCZP010000005.1, read as the reverse complement.
AATTGGCCGCCGCCGTGCGCAAACACGATCTGCGCTTCGGGACCTACTACAGTGGGGGGTTTGACTGGACCTTTGGCGGGCTACCGGTCCATGATGGTTCGTCCTACACCAAGGCGATGCCTCAGGGTGAGGATTATCGCATCTATGTCGACGCCCACTGGCGTGAACTCGTCCTTCGCTACCAGCCCAGCATCCTTTGGAACGATTACGGGAAATCGCCGCGCGGGGCCGATCTGGCCGGGCTCTTTCGCTGGTACCGGGAACAAGTGCCCGATGGGCTTGTCAACGATCGCTTCGACACGCGACGACAAGGCAAGGGGGAACTGCCCGTCGATTTCGTCACTCCGGAATACGCCACGGAAGGTCCTGCGGATCGGAAATGGGAAGCCTGCCGTGGGATGGGCAACAGCTTCGGCTACAACCGGCAAGAAACCGACGACGACTATCTCAGCGCCACCGAACTCATCCACTTGTTCGTTGATATTGTTGCCCGGGGCGGGAACCTGTTGATCAACGTCGGTCCGACAGCCACCGGCGCCATTCCCTGGGCGCAGGCCCAGCGGCTTCTCGCCTTGGGGCAATGGCTGCGTGTCCATGCAGATGCGATCTACGGTACAAGGCCCTGGGCGCAGGTCGGTGGGATGACCGACGAGAGGCTGCATATCCGCTATACCGCTGGGCGAGATGCAGCCTACGCCATTGTCCTTGGGACGCCGAGAACGGCAATGGTCGAGCTCAATGTGCAGTTGGACGACGGCGCAGAAGTTTCGCTGGTGGGCAGGCATGGGCCTCTGCGCTGGCGACGGAGTCCGAGCGGGATTCTCGTGGAGCTGCCCGAGCCGCCCGACCAGCGACCAGGCCTGAGCCTGCGACTGTCGCCCGCCCTCAGCGTGCGAGCACCGTCGTAGATATTCACGGCTCGAAGTTATGGCGTTGAAACTACGCCAAAGAACATCGAATGCCCGAACGTCGAACGGATTGACGACAGCTTCGCGGCCTCAACCAGCTGTTTGACGGACTCGTATCGAGCTTCCGCCTTGTCCGCGATGGAGGCGGCTACCCCGCTCACCCCGGCTCTACGGCCAAGACGCATTCTACGTCGTGGCTGGGTGGCGGAGCGGTCAGTCGACTTTGAGGGAACAAAGAGCGGAAGCTGCCATTATCGAACAAGGTCAGACCGGAGGCTGTTGTGATACACCATGTTTCGGTAGGGACTAATGATGTCGGGCGCTCGAAGCGTTTCTACGACGCCGTTTTGCCCATCGTCGGCATTATGCCGATGGCCGAGGACGAGGGCGGATTAGGTTACGGAAGCGGCACATTTCACTTCAGCGTACAAGTGCCGATCGACGGGAAGCCTGCGACCGTCGGCAACGGAACCCACATCGCTTTTGCAGTGGAGGATCGCGCGATGGTCGACCGCTTCTACGCGGTGGCGCTGGATCACGGTGGTAGCGGCGACGGGGACCCGGGACTCCGCCCCGAGTACGACGCGAATTATTATGGTGCGTTCGTCCGCGATCCAGACGGGCACAAGATCGAGGCTTTAACCTACTCGGCCAAATCAGCGCAATTCGGTTAGCGGACGACGCCGTGAGGGCAGCTTTCCAGATCAGCTTGGGAATTCCCGAAGGTCCGCAGCGAGGTCGACCACGTCGTACAGCGAACGGCCGCTATTGGTCAGCCGCGCGAACGACCGGTTTGTCCGCAACCACGACCTACATTTTCTTTCCGCGATGTCCGGTTCCGGGTGGAGGCAAAGTTTGCCCCAACGGCTGAAGTGGGGGCGCCTTGCCGCCTGTCAGACCGGGCCGAGATCGGAACGTCGGCAATTGATCGCCTGATTGTGAAAGCGAACATTGTCATTTTGAGCGGAACGACAACATGGTCGTAGCTGTAAATCGCCGGCACGTTACTGAAGCCGTCCCACCATCTGGGTAGACGGCGGATTCCGCTCAGCGCACTACGAAACCCGTTGCGCCCTTGTCGGCACGTCATAGGATGCACCAACACTCGTGCGACATGAGAGCCAATGGATTTTTCCGACCCGCTCAAGATCTATTACATCGTCGTTCTTGATGACGCCCCTATCGAGGATGCATCGCCGTTCCAGGGTTTTTCGCCCGGTTGGGAGGATGTACTTTGGACATTGCCGCTGATTGCCAACTTCCCGCCGATGTTTTGGAGGGCGCATCCCCGCGCGATGGCATCATTGCGCAGCGCATGGGTGGCGCGCGCCAACTGTCGTGGCTGCCGCTAAATCTCGGTGCCCTGCTTCAAACCCACGTCGAGCAGTTCGGCTATTTCCTGGTGTGCTTTTCCGGATCGGCCACTGTAGGCTCGGCAGTGCAGGATTGGGTCAATCGGCAAGTACATCCTGTCATGCATATAGCGGCAGTGGCAACGGAAGGCGCTTTGGCTGCTGCCGATTTCACCATGGACCAGCTCCGGGATTACTGCCGGATGGTCTTGGAACGTCGCGGCAACGCATTCACCCCGGATCGACAAGCAGCGGCAGCCCGGCAACTTGCGGAATGGCAGGAACATGAACCGGTCCCCAGCGGCCTGAAGGGCTGGGCACACAATGTGGTTCTTCCAAACCATATGGTTTTGACGCGCGCCGGGCGTTCGCTGGAACCGGGCGAAGCCTTTGTCGGCCGGAGCGAAGCGGACTACGCGTCTCTTATTGTCGAGAGCGCACAAGCCGTCCGCAATGTGCGCCAAAAGGTTGGGTTATGGCGATTTCACCGGGCGATGCTGCTGCATCCCGCGCTTATTCTGACGGAGCCCGCCCTCTATCGCCAGGCCTATGCGCGGCCACAAAAGCGTTCCGCACGCGAGGAACGGGAACTGTTTCGGGTCCTGCGGCTTCTCCAAACACAAACCGGACATCTCGCCACTGCTCACAGCGATTTTTTCGAAATCCTCCAGAACAGGCCGGGTGCGCGATTTCTGCTGCACCTGCGCCAGTGGGAGCTTGAAGCGCACACGCTCGGCGTCGGCCTCAAGGCAGCGCAGACCTGTTCGGCCGTCCTGCGCCTCTCGCCGGCGGTCAATCACGTATTTCCGGCACTTTCTGCCTATGCCCGCAATATCCGCTCGGCCAATGCGCAATCGCGGCGCAAGGCCCGCCGCCTGTTCGAGACCGTTCAGCAGCAGCTTGTTTCGGCTATCGGCCCCGAGCGGTTGGCGTTCATTGCCGACGCCGAGCGCCCCATGAAGATTGTCGCCGATGCGCCTATCGAGTGGCTTCCCGTCAACGGCCTGCCGTTAGGCTTGCGCTTCGATTGCTCGCGCATCAACGCGACTCCCGGCAATCTCATGATGGGCTTGCTGACGCAGCCGGACGTGGTGACAGTGCCGCCCGCCGGGCTGCAAAAGGTGCTCATTCTCTCATGCCTTACGGCGGACGATCCTTTGCGCAATGCCTTGCTGGGCTCAGTCAACGCCATCAGGCACCAATGGGAGGGGAAGGTCGAGGTTGTCGTCAAACGCGCTCTGACGAAGCAAGCCTTCATCGATGCCCTCAATGAATTCGACGGCAGCATCCTCATTTTTGACGGCCACGGCGCGATCAACAATGTCGATCCGGTCGGCTATCTCGTCGTTGGAAACGAGAAAATGGATGTTTGGAGCCTACGCGGCCATGTCAAAATCCCGCCGATCGTCATCCTGAGCGCATGCGATACGCAGGGCATCGATAGCGGCTCGCACGCCACGGTCGGCAATGGCTTCCTCGCGCTCGGCGCGCGCGCGGTCTTGGCAACGTTGTTACCCGTCGGCGGCTTGGCATCGGGCGCGTTCATCGCGCGGCTGATCTATCGTTTGGCCGACTTTCTTCCGGCAATGATCGCCACCCGCGCCCGCGTCCTCAACTGGACGGAGGTGATCGCGGGGATGCTGCGCATGCTGTTCGCATCGGAAGTGCTTGATGCCCTGGTCGGCCCGCCCGCTCCACTCGCTAGCCCGCGCGGGCAAATTCAGCGGCAGGCGAACATGGACATCAACAGCGGCGATCCGGCGTGGTTCGAGAATCTCGTTGACCACGTAAGCGCCTTTCGAAACGAGGACCGGACCATGGTCGAGGGGCGCATAAGGGATGTTATTGCGCAATGCGAAGCCATTCGCTACGTGCAACTCGGCAATCCGGAGACAATCCTGATCGATGACGGGACGATCCGCGATGCGGTGTTGGGTACTATGGGAGATAGCGCTCCTGACAGTGAAGTGACGGCTTCATGAGCTCTCACGCCTGCGGCAGAGAAAAATTTGATCTCCAGGCATAGGGGAAACGGGGCAGCAGCCCTTGTTGACGCGGTACCGGTTAGCGACATCAGGTCTAGTGGTCGACGTCGGCTTTCAAGCAGCAGCCAAGACGCCGTGGACGGTCAATTCGGGGGCGCAAAGGAGCCTCTCGCGTGGCTTGCCGGCAAACTCGCTGGAATATCATCTCCTGCGGCCATTGCGGGGCCGGGTTGCAGTCTGGCAGCTTCCTAGTTCTCAACGGCGATTTCAGACGTTCAACATGCTGGGATTGAGGTCGCGAGCCCATAGCCGTCATACGCTATTGCATCGACCCAGCGCCTTTTATAGTGGGATTGCAGTTTCATCTTTGGCGGTACGGATCACCATCATCGTCCAGTAGCGTGCAACATTCGTCCGGTCCTGGAACAGCCGATGGCAAAGTGCATCATATTCTTCCATATCGCGCAGGCGCAGCATCAAGACGGCATCAACGTCCCCTGTGACGGCATGAGCTTGGGCGACTGCATCCTCCCTGACCGCTGAATCGAGAAACTGCCGCGTATTCGGTTCACCGTGAAGCCTCAGTTCCACTGTCACCACGGCTCTCAACGTGCGCCCGGCCTTGGCAGGGTTTAAAATTGCGGCAATCCGGTCGATGACACCCGCCTGACGCAGCCGTCGAATCCGCCGCAAGCAGCTCGAAGGGGACAGGCCGACCTCATCGGCCAAGTTGGCGTTCGTTCGTGAGGCATCGTGCTGCAGCAGGTTCAGCAGTTTCCTGTCGATCCGATCCATCCGCATCTCCAAAATCGCAAAGTCCAGTATGCAATAAAAATGCACGGAGGCGCAATTTTTGACCGCAAATGCGAATGGGAGCAGGCTAGGTAATGACGGCAACAATTTGGGGAGACCGAGATGTCAGCGCTCAGATTCGCCGTCCACAAAACCCGCGAAACACTGCAAATTTACTGGGAACTCGTGCGCATCATGGTTCCGGTTACAATCGTGACCGAGGTGATGTCGCGAACCGGGTTGATCGACCTCGCCGCTCCTGCCCTTGCGCCGGTCATGGAGCTTTTTGGGCTGCCGCCGGAATTGGGCCTTGCCTGGCTGACGGGAATGCTTGTGGGGATATGGGGCGCGATTGCGATGATCTTCACGCTGGTGCCCGCCACATCGATGACCGTTGCCGATATTACCGTATTTTCGGCGCTTGTGCTGATTGCGCACGGCCTGCCGATCGAACAGAAGATCATCCAGAAGGCCGGGCCGGGATTTGCGATCACCACGATGATCCGGATTGCCGGTGCAATCGTCTACGCAATGATTCTCCACCATCTGTATGCCACAACCGGTTGGCTGGCGGAAACGCTGGATCCAACCTGGATACCGGTGGCTGCCTCCACTGATTGGATCGGTTTCTTTGGCGGGCTCATGGAGGCGCTTATCTACATGCTCGCCATTCTCCTGGCTCTTGCCTGGGGGCTGGAAGTGTTGAAGCAGACAGGCATCATGGCGCTGTTGATGAAGATCCTCGCCCCGGCACTGCGCCTCGCCGGAATAAAGAGCGAAACGGGTCAGTTTACCGCCGTCGGTTTGTTTCTTGGCATATCCTATGGTGGCGGATTGCTGATCCGCGAAGCGCGATCAGGCAACCTGCCGCCCCGCCAGGTCTTCATTTCATGCGTCTTCATGGGATTTGCACATAGCATTATTGAGGACACTCTAATCGTGATGGCTTTGGGCGCGGACGCCCTCGGCGTGCTCGCCGGGCGGCTTGTATTCGCGGTCGCAGCAACTGCTCTGACTGCGCACCTCCTGCGGTCAATCCCGGATGAGGCCTTCTTTGCACTGGCGTTTCGGCGCGCGAATTGCCAATCAGCGGCAAGCTTGTAGATTGGAATTTCGGATAATTTGAACGGTTGTATTTGTGCTCTTTAAGGCCGCTGGCCCCCTCGTGTCGGCAACTGTTCCAATGCCATCTTCTTCCGCTACTAAGCCGTTCGGCCGATCCACGCCGAACGGCGATGTTCCACGTGCGCCGCGCCAAGGCGGCGCTTCCCAGTGGGTGCAAGTCCCAGCCGGCAAACGCTCCAGCCGGAAGCAACCGGGCGGGCATTGAGGTGACAAAATGCCCGAAGCCCCCGGATAGGGGTCACAGTTTGGTGGCCGCGCGAGCATGCAGGCCGTAACGAGAGTGAACGCTGAGTGTTCTGGAGCTGCGCCTTTTGAATCCTGGCTGCTTAGCGCATGTCGTACTCGTCGTGGCGGCGCCACCAGTTTTCTTCGAGTCCGTCCTCGTTCCTGCCCCACGGGGCAAGGTCGAGGAACCGGTAAGTCCCCATGAAGGGCTCGGTGCCACGGGCGTAGGTGGAGTAAGTGTGGTGGACAGCACCGTCCTGGAGAGCAAAGACGCTTATGCCCTCCTTTTGCGGCTCGGCTTTGTCGACATGCTGGTAGTTATATTCGGCGCCATTCCTCTGCTGCTCATCGGTGAAGGCCGCGCCAAAGTCGTACTTGAAGTCGCTCCCGAGCGAGGAAACCCACGGGAATCGCCAGCCCATTTGCAGCTTGTAGTCCTGGAGTTCCTGCAACGGGGCGATCGACTCGCAAACGAGGGTGATGTCGCGGCCGTTCAAATGGGGGATGACACTGTCGAAATGATCGGCGATCAGGGAGCATCCGGTGCATCCCCGGCGCTCGTCAGTGAGCCGGAATCCGTAGCCGAACATGAAGTGATAGACGAGGAGCTGCGAGCGCCCTTGGAAGAGATCTGCCAGCGAGGCGCTTCCATCTTCGGTCTCGAAGCGGTACTCCTTGTCGATCCGCACCCACGGCAGGTCCTGCCGCTGCCGTGCCACTTCGTCACCGCGGCGCATATGCTGCTTCTCAGCCTCAAGAAGTTGGAGCCGGGCTGCAAGCCACTCTTCACGTGTTCCGGTCTTATGTGTCTTCATCGCTTCTGTCTCCTTCCTTCGGATCTTCATTTCGCCGTTCGAAGCAGTTGGTGCGTTGCAGGATAAACTTAGCGCAGCATGGCAAATCCATGGGAGTGACAAGTGTGACGTGATTGTCCGCAAATCAGGCGTTCCGCGTGCCAGCCCTAGGTGACCGTTCGTCTGCAACTGCGACCTCCAACGTCTTCGCCGGCAATGTCTGCTTTCAGGGAACGGCAAAGCTGATCTCTACGGCCGAGATGGAGGCGCGAAGCGGTCATCCGCGGGCCCGTCTGCGGAAGTCGAGTTTGGGTCAATTCGGCCGGGGGCGATGATGTTGCTCTGGCGTGCTCCAGCGTAGGAGATAAAACGAGAGGGTATTGAGTCTAGGGAGCGCATCCACCAATACAGTGCGACGACTGAATTTGCGTGCTGAGGTGCATCAAATGTCTCGCTGCTGCAGTGATATCTACAGGTCCAAATCCTGCCCCCAATTCCAGCTCGCGCTGCGGCCGCAGTCGACCTTCGCTGCCCCTTGCTTCGCAGCAATCCATCGTCGTCGAGAACGGTATCCGCGGGCTGTCGCGTAGCTTCGGTCTGAAGGTTGGCATCCTCGGCGCCAGCAGGGCAGACGCATTCATCCTTCGTCACTGGAAGCAGGCTAGCGAATCCGTAATCCCCTGTGGTCGAATAAGAGAACCCGTTTCAGATCGAAGGTGATCCAGCAGTTTGCTCCCTTTTTGAAGCGCTTGCTTCCTGGCGCGGCGACGGTGACCAGCTCGGAAATTTCCGGCAGGCGGATATGCATCAACGTTTCGCTTCCCAGATGCTCGACCAATTCAAGTTTGCCGGGGATGGCGCCTGCCGTTGCTCTGCTCGAAACGGTTATTGCGTCGGGCCGTATGCCGAGCACCGCCGCCGCGTCCGGCGTGACTTTGCCGGACAGGCCACTTGGAAGTGTCACCTCGTGTCCGTCGGAAAGGCGGAGAACGGTCGCACCCTGCTTCGCTTGCATTGTGACGTCGAGGAAGTTGATCTTGGGCTGTCCGAGGAAACTCGCCACGAACATGCTGTCGGGGCGCTCATAAAGATCGAGGGGCGCGCCTTGCTGCTCGATGCGACCCTTGTTCAGGACGACGATCCGATCGGCAAGAGTCATCGCCTCCACCTGATCATGCGTTACATAGATCATGGTGGCGTTGAATTCGGCGTGCAGGCGGGCAAGCTCGACGCGCATCTGTGCGCGCAGGCCGGCATCCAGGTTGGACAAAGGCTCGTCGAACAAGAAAACATCCGGGTTGCGGGTGATCGCCCGGCCGATGGCGACACGCTGGCGCTGGCCACCGGAAAGCGCCCTCGGCTTGCGCTCCAGCAATTCCCCGATCTGCAATATGGAAGCTGCTTGTGCGACCTTGGCCTTCACCTCTTCCCTTGGCACACCGGACATCTTCAGGCCGAAACCCATGTTTTCACCCACCGTCATATGCGGATAGAGTGCATAGGACTGGAACACCATAGCGATGCCACGATCGGCCGCCGGTATGTCATTCACGCGCCTGCCGCCGATGCTAATCTCGCCCGCGCTTATTTCTTCCAGTCCGGCGATCATCCGGAGCAGGGTGGACTTGCCGCATCCCGAGGGCCCGACGAAGACCACGAACTCGCGGTCCGGGATCGTCAGAGAGACGTCCCGTACGGCTTTCACATTGCCGAAGCTCTTGCTGACCGATTTCAATTCGACGGATGCCATGAACGATCCTATTTCCCGGCCTTTACGGCCCACATCTCGATTTCCACCAGGAAGCCTGGAAGAAGCACCGCCTGAACCGCCGTCCTGACGGGGCGGGGTTCGGGCAGAATCGCTTCGTAGACCATGTTGAAACGATCCCAATCGGCAAGGTTCAGAAGGTAGATGTTGGCCTTGAACACATCCGCCAAACCGCAGCCGACCGTGGCCAGCTGCCGCGCGCAATTGTCGAGCGTAGTACGCGTCTGCTCCTCTATATTCGCGCCGATCACATGGCCGTCCTTGTCCACCGCCACCTGGCCCGAGATCACCACCAGCCGGCGGGCATCGACTTCAAGAACCGGTGAGTAGGGACCGGCGGTCTTGTGCTGCGCAGCCCCTGCCGGCAGATGCTTGAGCGGGTGGGGACGGTTCTGGTTTCCTGACTCCATTGTCTCCTATCCTTTGACCGAGCCCGAGAGCAGACCCTCGACGACGAAGCGCCAGACCAGGACCACAAGCACGAGCGTGGGGATGATAGCGATGAAGATGCTGGTGTTGAGCAGGCTCCACGACACGTCCGTGTTGCGCGCAAGCGCGGCCATGACCACTGAGACGGGGCGCGATCGCGCCTCGCCGGACAATACCAGGGAGAAGATGTACTCAGAGTAGGAGAGCATGAAGGCAAAGAGGCCCGTCGCCCCTATGGAGGGCAGGGCCAGCGGCACGGCGATGCGGATGAAGCCCTGGAAGCCGGTGCAGCGGTCGAGCATCGCCGCCTCGAACAGTTCCGTCGGCAGCTTGCGGAAGAAAACTGACAAGATAAGCACCGTGAAAGGTAGCGCCTGCGCGGTATGCACGAGGATGATACCGTAGATGGAGCCGATCAGCCCCAGCGACTGCATCAGCATGTAGATCGGCACCACGAGCGCCGTCGTTGGCACCAGCGGCGAGAGGATGATGAACATGAAGCTCAGCTTCTTGGCCGGAAAGGCGTAGCGGGCGAAGACATAGGCTGCCGGCGCGCCAAGCAGGATGTTGAGCGCCATGGCCGAAAGCGCGATGCGCGCGCTGTTCCACAGGCTCTGCGGCACCTGCCGGGCGGCATCAGAGATCATCGACCGGTTGGCGCCCTCCACCAGATAGGAGGGCGGTAGCTCGCCGAAGAAGACATAACGATAGCTCTCGAGCGAAAGCCCGTAGTCGAAAACGGAAGTCTCCCGGCTGAGCAGGACCCGGTCGGGAACAAGGCTCCCATAGAGCGCCAGAAGCACTGGCCCGCCCGTGAACATCAGGATCAGCGTGGCGATGAGGAAGGTGGAAAGGCGGTTGCCGCGGCCGGCCATCATGGACGCTCCCCGAACAGATCCGACGGCAGGGCGCGGGTGATGAGGACGATCAGCAGGGCCGCCACGGCCACCATGACGAAGGCGAGCGCCGAACCCGCGCCGAAATCATACATCGCGAAGCTCTCGCGCCAGATCTGGAAGGCGAGCAGCGTCGTGGCCGTGCCCGGCCCGCCGCCGGTCATCGCATAGACGAGATCGTAAGTGGTGAAGGCGATGAGGGCGTTATAGATCAGAAGCACGACGATCATCGCCTTGACCTCCGGGAAGACGACATACCAGAAGCGCTTCCAGCCGTTGCGGCAGTCGATCGTTGCCGCCTCCAACGTCTCGGAATTTATGGCGGAAAGTGCGGCCATGGTGAGCACCACCGCGAAGGGAATTTGCGTCCAGACATGGGCGACCAGGACACAGGCGAAGGCCAGCCGCGGCGTGTTCAGCCATTGGATCGGCGTATCCACGGCGCCGACCCCCAGAAGTACGCCGTTTATGATGCCGAAGCTGGGGTGGAAAACCCAGATCCAAAGGACCGCACTGATCGCGCCCGGCAGCACCCATGGCAGCAACACGACGGAGCGGACCAACATCGAGCCGGCGAAGCGCCGCTGCAGGAACAAGGCCGCAGAGACCCCCAGGATCACCACAAGGGGCGCGGCCAGGAGCATGAAGACGACGGAATTGAGAAATGCGGTCCTGAAGTAGCTGGAGGTGAGCACCCGGGCGTAGTTGTCGAAGCCGACGAAAGGCTCGCCCGGAAACAGGAGCATCACCTGATGCAGGCTGGTCCAGAACGCGTAAGCCACCGGGTAGACGATGAAGGCCGCGACCGGCAGGAGCGCGGGCAGCAGCCAGAGCAGCGGATAACGTTTGATGGCCCACATCGGCGGGATGGCATCCTGGAAGTGGAGACTGAGCGGGTATGGAGGGCCTGTGAACAAGCCGCCCGTGAGCTAACCGCTAGCGGTTGGCAAACTGCTCGCGCAGCGTGTTCCAGCGCTCGGCGCCGTCGTTCATGGCCTGCTCGACGCTGATCTCGCCCACCATGGCGCTCGCCAGCAGCGGCCGGAAAAAGGCCGACCAGACGGCCGTCCACTCGGTCCAGGTGCCGGCTCTTGCGTTCTCTATCTGATTGGAAAGCACGTCCATGTCGACCCACTCGCCCCACGCTTCTCTGACCTCCTGGTCCTCCAGGAGCGGCAGTTGTCCGAAGCCCAGCCCGTGCTCGACTGCCCAGCGCTTGGCGACATCGTAGGGCTGGCCTGCCATGAACTCGATGAACTTCCAGGCAGCCTCTGCCCTTTCGGGATCGTCGGCCGTCGTGGCCGTGACGGCGTAGAACTTGGCGAAGCCCAGCGTCGAGTGTGCCTCGCCCGGCATCGGGGCCAGCGAGAACTGGCCGGCAAGCGGTTGCTCTGCCTTGTTGTTCATGGCCGCCAGCACGTAATTGTAGACGATGGTGAAGGCATGCTGGCCGGTGTTCATCGTCGTGATGATGTTGGATTCGTGGTTCTCCGGCTGCACCAACTCCTTCTCGAAGGCATCGCGCAGCCATTCGAGGTGCTGGTAGGCGGCATTGTCCGGTTGGTTGAACACCGCGTTCAGATCCTCATCGAAGAGATCGCCGCCGCGCCCATAGACCTGCGCCACGAATGCATCGAAGAAATTGGGCAGTTCCTGATTGTATTCGTAGACGATGGGGCGATTCATGCCGGCCGCCTTGAGCTTCTCGGCTGCCGCCGTCGCGTCCTCCCAGGTCTCCGGCACCTCGATGCCGTGCTCCTCGAGAATCTCGGAATTGTAGAGGAAAGAGATCGTGTCGGCGTAGTAGGGCAGGCCGTAGACCTGGTCCTCATAAGTGACATCGGAGAGGGCGAAACCGGCCATCTCGCCACTCAGCGTGTCGATCATGCCTTCCGGCGCGATCTTGTCGAGCGGCGCGATCCATCCGGCCGAGGCCCAGGCCGGCAACCAATCCTGACCGCCATAGAGCAGGTCTGTCTGCGTGCCGCCACGGAAGCGCAGCACTAGACTGTCCTGATAGTCGGGCCAGGTATAGTCGGTAACGTTGACCTTGATGCCCGGATTGGCCTCCTCGAAGCGGCGAACATTGTCCTGGATCGTGTCCAGCGCATAATTCCAGACGACGAATTCCAACGTGATATCCTGCGCGGAGGAGGGCTGGGCCGCGAGGGTCGCGCCTACCAACATGGCCGCTGCGGAAAGCTTCTTCAGTGACATTCTAGTCCTCCCTTGGCTCACCCCATTGGGCATGGCGTGCCGGCCGCAATCGCGGCCAAAGATCATTGACAGTTTACCCATCGGCTGCACTATAGAGACCATTCCAAATCAATTGCAACCTTTACTGCGAGCTTTGGAGTGCGCCCATGAGTTTCACATTCGACGGCAGGACGAACTTCATCGCCGGGCAGTGGCAGGGCGAAGCGTCGGGCGCCACCAAGGAAGCGCTAAGCCCCATCGACCGTAGGCCGATTGGCCGCATGGCGTGGAGCAGCCGCGAGACGGCACGGCAGGCGATCGCGGCAGCGCGAAACGCGCAAGCCGCGTGGGGGCGCACGTCGCTTTGGGACCGCGCGGCGCTGCTGCGCCGCATGGCAGACCGCATCGAGAAGAGCGCCGAGCCGCTTTCGGCCTTGCTGACGCTGGAGCAGGGCAAGCCCATCGCCGAAGCGCGCTTCGAAATCGGCAAAGCGGCCGACGGGTTCAACCTCGCCGCCGACCTGGTCAAATATCTCGAAGGGCACACCATCCCGACCGAGGACCCCTCGAAGAGGGTGATGACATTCTATCGCCCGCGCGGCGTCTACGCCGTCATCACGCCCTGGAATTTTCCGGTCAACATTCCCGTGGAGTATCTGGCGCCCGGCCTGGCGGCGGGCAATGCCATCATCTGGAATCCAGCGCCCACCACCGCCCTGATTGCAACCGCCCTGACGGAGGTGATCGCCGAGGCCGATCCGCCCGCCGGCATTCTCAACCTCGTCACGGGCGCCGGCCCGGAAGTGGGCGACGAGATCGTCTCCAACCCGGGCACCGAAGCTGTGGGCTTCACCGGCAGCGTGCCGACCGGCCGGAAGATCGCCGCGCGCGCCGCAGGTAAGGCGCAGCTTCTGGAGCTGGGCGGCAACGGCCCGGTGATCGTGCTCGACGATGCCGATCTCGACAAGGCCGTGCGCGCGACCGCCTCCGGCTGCTTCGTGAATGCCGGCCAGGTCTGCTCCTCCTCCGAGCGCGTCCTCGTTCACACCGCCATTTATGACGCCTTCGCCGAACGCATGGTGGAGGAAGCGGGAAAGGTCGTGCTCGGCGATCCCCGCCGGGAGGATGTGACCATGGGGCCGCTCAACAACCCAGCCGTCGCGGCAAAGGTGGCCGAGCATGTCGACGATGCGCTGAAGCGCGGGGCGCAGGCATTGGCAGGCGGCGGCCCCGCCCAGGGCTTGCCAAGCGACCTCTATTTCCAGCCCACGGTGCTCGGCAATGTTGGCCGCGACAGCCTCCTGAACCAAGAGGAAACGTTCGGTCCTGTCGCACCGCTCATCCGGGTGGAGAGCGATGAGGAAGCGCTCGCCGCGGCTCACGACAACCGGTTCGGGCTCGTCGCCTCCGTCTTTACGCGCGACATAGACCGCGCGTTCCGCTTCGTCGAAGAGGTGCAGGCGGGGATCGTGAATGTCAACGACACCAGCAATTACTGGGAGCTGCATATTCCCTTCGGTGGCGCATCCGGTAAGGAAAGCGGGGTTGGCCGCATCGGTGGGCGCTATTCGCTGGAAGCCATGTCCGACCTGAGAACCGCAACCTTCACCATCGGATAGGAGGGCCGCAGGTGCGCTTCGAGGAGATGACCTCACCCCAAATCGACGCGCTCGACAGGGACAGGACCGTGCTCGTCCTGCCGATCGGGTCGGTGGAGCAGCACGGCAACCACATGCCGCTCGGTACGGACACGATGCTCTCCGAGGGCCTGTGCCTTGCCGCCGCCGAGCGGCTGGCGCCGCATGTTCTCGTGCTGCCGCCACCCTGGTACGGTTATTCCCCGCACCATATGCAGTTTGCCGGCAGCGTCACGCTCAGGGCGGAAACGCTGATGGCGCTCGGCGCCGACATCGTGGGAAGCGTCGTGAAGCACGGCTTCCGCCGTATCGCCCTTGTCAACGGCCATGGCGGCAATGCCGATCTCATCGGCATGATGGCCACGTCCCTCGGTCATAAGCACCGTGGTAAGGCGCGCATCGCCGGTCTCACCTATTTCCAGCTCGCCGCCGCCGAGATCGCCTCCCTGCGCAAATCGCGCAAGGGAGGAATGGGCCATGCCGGCGAGTTCGAGACGGCAATGATGCAGCACCTGCGGCCGGGCCTCGTGCGCATCGACGAGGCGGCTTCGATCTATCCGGAGACCGGAACACCCTATCTCTCCACGGATCTCGTGGAAGGAAGCCGGGTCAGCACCTATCTCGACTTCGCCGACCTCTCGCCCACCGGCACATTGGGCGACCCGTCGCTCGCCAGCGCCGAACAAGGGGAACGGTTCTTCGCCGCCTGCACCGAAACGCTGGTGCAATTCCTGAAGGATTTCGCGCAGTGGCCGATCGAAGGGGGCAAACAGGCATGAAAGAGCTTGGCGTCGGCGTCATCGGGCTCGGCTATTTCGGGGCGCGGCACGCACGCCTTTATGCCCGGCACCCGGCGGCGAAGCTCGTCGCTGTCTGCGACAAGGACCCGGACGCAGCCGCGGCAGTGGCAAGCGCCACCGGCGCTGAGGCCCATGCGGAATTCACGGAACTTCTGGCGCGTGCCGATATCGAGGCGGTGAGCATCTGCCTGCCGGACCGCCTGCACGAGGAGGCGGCAGTCGCCGCGGTCCGTGCAGGCAAGGCGATCCTACTGGAAAAGCCCATGGCCCATAACACGGCCACCGCCGGCAGGATCGCGGCGGCGGTCGAAGAGAGCGGCGCCAAGCTGATGGTCGGGCACATATTGCGTTTCGACCCGCGCTACGTGCAGGTTTACGAGGCGGCTGCGCCCGAGCGCCTGGGTGAGGTGATCCATTTGCGCGCCAAGCGCAACGGCATCCGCTCCACGGCCCGGCGGCTGGGGCCGGCGAGTTCCATTCTCTTCTACATTGGCGTTCACGACATCGACGCCATGCAGTGGATCGCCCGCTCGCGGATCTCGCGGGTCTATGCCCAGAAGCGCGAGGTGCTGGGTACCGGAAATGAGGATGCGCTTTACGCCGTCGTCAATTTCGAGAACGGCGCTATCGGCAGCATCGATTACAGTTGGGCCTGGCCGGACGGGCTGATGAACGGGTTCCGCGCCGCCCTGGAAGTCGTCGGCACCAGGGCCGCCACCTATCTCGATGTTACCGACCAGGGCTTTTATGCCGTCTCCGATGCCGGCACGACTGGCGGGGACACACATCTGTGGCCGGAGATCAACGGCCGGATCACCGGCGACCTTGCCGATGAAATAGACCATTTCGTCACCGCGACCCGCAACGGAACGCCCTATCTTCAGCCATGGCAGGAAGCCTTCGACGCGATCCCGGTGCTGGATGCGCTTGCGCATTCAGCGGCGAGCGGGGAACCAGTGACGGTCCAGAGGTAGAACGATCCGGATTGAACCGGAATGGTTGACTTCACGCATAAGACAGGGTTTCTCAAGCGCATTCGACTCGTTCAGAAGAGAAAATGGACACCAGCGCCCGCCCCATCGAACTCAATGTCGTGACCTCACAGGAGAGGGCTACGCCTTCGCTCGTCTATCGCGCGCTTCTGCGGGCGATCCGCGATGGCATCATGATACCGGGCTCCAAGCTGCCCAACGAGCGCGAGCTGGCGAGCCAGCTGAGGACGAGCCGCACCGCCGTGCGCAGCGCGCTTTCGATGATGGAGCGCGAAGGGCTGGTGCGCCGCCGCGTCGGGGCAGGGACCTTCCTTACCGAAGATGCCGACCAGGTCTTCGAGCGCATGGACCAGACCGACGCTGGCACGCATGACGCCGTACCCTCCTTCGTGGAAATCGTCGAGGGGCGGCTCCTTTTCGAGCCCGCCATGATGCATTTAGTGGTCAGCCGTGCCGATGAAGGCGATGTAGCAGCCATGCGGCAGATGCTCGAAAACGTCCTCGATGCGACGACCTGGGCCGACTTCAAGGAAAGCATCTATGCGCTCCACGAGCAGATGTTCGCGGCGACCAAAAACCGGTTTCTCATGCAGATCATGGAGAGCATCCTAGCCGACCGGCGGGCCGTTGCCTTCGATGGCAGGGAAACCGAAAAACCTGCGCCGCAGCCGGTGCGCACGCAGACACACAAGGACCTTTCGGCGATTGTCGAGGCAATCGCCGCGCGAGACGCGAAACTTGCCGAGAGCCTTCTCTCCGATCACTTGATGCGGACACTGGCCACGATCAACATCTGGCAGTGAGGGTTGTTCGCTTCGCAGAAGCATCCGGTATGATGAACGACTGACCGATTATGGCTGCGGCGTCAGTTGCATTGTCGATGCGGTCAAGAGGGGTCACTCATCAATAGCGCATCAGCGTCGAGCAAAAATGCGCCGGCATCGGATCGCGTGGTCGACTTCCGCGCCCCGGCGTCAGCGCCTTCCAACCCTCATCTCGGATCCGGCAGTCACGATGGCACACTGAGCGGTAGGGAGTGGGCAAACCAAGCCGCACTCTGGGACGAACTATTGAGAGCATAATTGGACTATCTTGGCCCATCATGCCGCCACCTCGAAAAGCCCTTTCTGATATCGACGGTTGCGCGCCCCCGCAACCACTTTCGTCATAAATCACTACATATCAAGATATAACAAATGGCTTAGCGCCGCTTCCCGCCCTCGGGGAGGCGCATCACCGCACTTGCGAGCTTGTTCCGCACTGCCAAGGCTTCGCATTCTGCAGAGCCCAACGGCCGAATGATGCGATATAACGCAGACATTGAAATCTGGAAACCCATGGGCCTGCTCGTACCGGACACTGACCTGAAAGGCAGTTCGAATCTCGTCTGGCGCGCCAAAATACGCTATCGAGACTACGCTCGTGCAAAGAGCGGGAAATAGCATGTGTGTGAAAAAGCGTAGAAACGGCGGCGTTCGGCGGTGAAAAAGTTCGAATCGCATACGGTCGTATGGCGAATTTTGACCTTTTTCAGGCTATCACTTGTTCTTATTATGTTCTATGGAATATTGCTTGCATCCGTTTGTCGAGCACACACGATAGCCGCTCCGCCTGATCTCCATGGAACACCGCTTTACCCGTCAAGAACTCTATGACCGCGTCTGGTCAAGGCCGATGTCGCACCTGGTCACCGAACTCGGGACCACCACGGCGATCCTCAGCACATTGCTGCGACGTGCCGATATCCCAACGCCGTCGTCCGGGCACTGGGTGCGGAAAGAGTTCGGAAAGCCCATAGAACAGCCCCCTTTACCGCCAACACCATCTGGATGTGTTGAGCCGCTAGTGCTGGATACCGAGAAGCAGGGGGTTAGGCGCAAACCTAAACATGTCACAGCGGATCCGGCGAGCGCCCTCGGCATGGCACAGAAGACTCCAATGGACGCGCCTGAGAATCCTGTGCAGACCACGCCAAAGCCACGTCCAACACAACCGACCACAATGACACGAGAGGAGCTCCATAGCGCGGTGTGGACGACGCCGATGTCGCGATTGGCTCAGGAATATGGGATCAGCGGCAATGGTCTCGCCAAGATTTGCGATCGGGAGGATATCCCGTATCCGCCGCGTGGATATTGGGCGAAGCATGCCGTGGGCAAAGCGCCGAAACAGACGCCATTGCCGAAATCGAGCAGCGCACGCTCCATCACTATCCGTCCGACACCTTTGCCGCCGCCTCTCATCGAGTTGCCACCGGAGGTGAAGCAACAGGCGGACAGAGCCCGCGCGAGCGCATCCGCCCTTGTAGTACCCGAGCGTCTTCTGAGACCACACACGGTGATCGCGTCATGGCTTGCTGAGTATGAGGAAAAGAAGCGGCAGGCCCGCAACGAACGCGATCCATGGATGCGCAATCTGTACCGTCCGAGCGAGTTCACCGAAACGGACCGTCGCAAGCATCGCATTCTGGATGCGCTTTTCAAGGCGATTGAGCGCCAAGGCGGAAAGGTCGCGCAGGGAGAGCGAGGCGTCCTGTATGCCGAAGTCGTGGGCGAAAAGGTGGAGTTCC
The DNA here is from genome assembly GCF_025336525.1 of Chelativorans salis. Taxonomy (GTDB): domain Bacteria; phylum Pseudomonadota; class Alphaproteobacteria; order Rhizobiales; family Rhizobiaceae; genus Chelativorans; species Chelativorans salis. The sequence goes on along the minus strand of NZ_JAOCZP010000005.1, from coordinate 299,275 downwards.
AGGTTCGCGAGAAGCAAAGGCAGGAACGGCGGCCTCTGACCGACGACGAGAAGCGATGGCGCTCACCCGGCGACAACGGCTGGAGGAAGGAACTGGTGCCGACGGGATGGCTGGTTTTTGAGATCAAGACCTGGCAATGGCCGGCAGGCCTTCCACGCCAATGGCTTGAATCCGAAAAGCAGCCAATGGAGAGTATGCTGCCGGACATCCTGGCCACTTTCGTGGCAGCCGGGCCATTGCTCGTTCAACAACGCAAGGATCGAGAGGCGGCAGAGCGCGAGCGCCAACTCGCCGAGCAGCGCCGCTATGAGGAGCAGCAACGACGCAAGCGAGACGCTAACCGCTGGCGAAAATTCAGGGAGCTGGCACAGGATTGGCACGAACTCGCCGCCGTGCGCGATTTCCTGACGGCATTGCGATCAATGGACACCGAGTCCGCCGCCGAGATCGATGGACGCAGCGTTGAAGAGTGGATCGCATGGGCAGAGGAGTGGCTCCAGCGGGCCGATCCGACAGCCAATGGAGTCGATGGTGTCTTCAAGCAGGTCGCCGTCGTTACCGATTGGACCTACCGAGATTGACCGCCTAGATACCCAACATTTAGACCAATATGCGCCCAAAATCGGCCGTTGAGATCAGCCTATCCCTATCCTGGACGCAGTCAGGCTAGTGGCGATGCGTGGGTCGCTGTGCGCCCCACAGTCGATACTCCCGTCGCGGCCAATGAGTTCGGACCAACACCAATAACGTCAGTCAATTTGACCCGCTGCGATTTCATCAAGATGACCCTCCAATCTCATTTCCATCGCCCTAAATATCGGCCTGGAGCCATCGGGGAGACAGATGGACGTCGATTGTCTGGAGCCGACCAGGACCGAGGTTCTCAAATCGATGCGGTACACCTTTCGGGCCGAGCACAACATCGCCGGCTTCCGCATCTATCACCTTGTCTCCCACGAAGAAGCGCGCGTGCCCCTGTACAATGATGAAAATCTCATCATAGGGGTGAACATGCAACCTTGGTCCTTCCCCAGGCGTGCCATTGCCGTACGCCAAGACCGTGTTTGATGCGCCCAGCAATTCTCCGGCAATGTGACCGCGCCACGGACCAGGAAGTAAGGGATCGAAAAGTCGTTCTTTTGCCGCCTGGCGCTCGTCCGGCATGACGGTTGCGGGGTCAAAGTCATGTCGAGCCATTAAGGTGTCCCTTGATCGCTTATTCTGTTCGCTTACTCATAAGCAGGAGCAGAGTTCGGTGCAAAATTCAGAAGTTCTGCACCTTGCACGGCGTGCAACATGAAACTGGGCCAACTGAGCGCTACTGTGGTGCCAAATGGGTTGCTCTCGACCGTTCAAGCAGTCGCTCTGCCGCTTTGGCGAATGCCTGACGCTCATCAATAGACCAGTCTTTGGTGAGCAACAAGAAACCGCTGTTCTGTATAGCGAGCGCCGTGAAGCGGCGAACATCATCCGCTCGCTGGTCACCGGTATTGAGATCGTGCCAAAGGAGGGCAGGGGACAGGTTGGGGGTAAGAGTGCATGGCGCGCTCGCAGAGCTTATCAACCTGCCAAATCGCAAATCGGGTGAGGCGCCTAAGACTGTATTGATGGTAGCGGAGGAGCTGCCGCCAATACAGTCCTGCAACCGAATTCATTTGTTGAGGCATATCCACATGCGTTCGGAATCGCGCTGCAACACGCTCTCGCGCGATCGAGTACCCAAAGATGATCTGGACTTCCAGCTAAGCTATCGAACCGTAGGCAGCGCCAGGAGCGGCTATGCGGACGTGTTCCGGAATGGCTGCAGTGGGGCCGAAACTTGCCCGTCCGCTATCGGAACGAAGTTGCCAAAAGCAGCCGGCGCGCGGCGCCACCGGCGCCGCGGACATCCGGTTGCATTCTTCTATCGGCTTGGGATGGGATCAGCCCTGCGATGGCCTCCAGTCAGCCGATGGAATGACGTTGACCATCCACGGGACCCCGAACCTGTCGATCAGAGAGCCGAAGCCGGGAGACCAGAAGGTCTCGCCGAAAGGCATGACAGCTTTGCCGCCTTCGGACAGTTGATCGAACCAGCGTTGGGCTTCGGCCTTGTCCTCGGTATGGAGGGTAACGTCGAAGCCATTTTTGGGTTTGTCGACGTTGGGTGCCCATCCGGTGTCCATGTCGGCGCCCATCAGCGCCTGGTCCCCTACATCGAGCCAACAGTGCATCAGCCAGGTCTTGTACTTCTCGTCGGTAATCGGCATGTCGGGGGGGCCATCGCCATAAGGCATGGCGGCGGTGATCTTTCCGCCCAGGACCTTGGCGTAGAACTCGAATGCCTCGCGGCACTGGCCTTGGAAACTCAGGCTGGTCACGATCTTCATTATCGTCTCCTTTTGGTTGGTGCTTCGGCGCGCGTCAGTGATTGAGCTGCCAGGACTGCACTCCGCCCTGCTCGCCCTTCCGCCAGCGCGTGACATCGAGAACCTCGCTGCCGTCGAACAGCGAGACATGGAAGTTCATCGCCCTTTCGGGATGGCCGCCCTGGAATATGAGGAATGGCTGCACCGCGGGCATGGTCCGCTTCCTTCTAGGTTAGATCTTTGGGAAAGCAGCCGTCGATTGCCTTCCTTCATCTATGTTGATATCAACGTAACAAGTTTATGGATGTCAACCTTTCAGATGCACGCTCCTGCCAACCCTGCCTTCGAAACCACCCTCCTGGTACGTGACACCTGCCTGTGCCTGCATACGCAGAGGGCAGCGCGTGCGCTGGCACGCCGTTTCGATGTCGCGTTAAAGCCCGCCGGCATAACCAGCGGGCAGTTCTCTCTCCTCATGTCGCTCAATCGGCCGAAACCACCGAACCTCGGCAGCGTGGCGGCGCTGCTGGCGATGGACAGGACGACCTTGACTGCCAATCTCAAGCCGCTGGAGCGTCGTGCCCTCGTCGAGACGGCGCCCGATCCGACGGACAGGCGAGCCCGACTGCTGCGGCTGACGCCAGCCGGTCGGGCGGTTCTGGCCGAGGCGGTGCCGATCTGGCGGCATCTCCATGCGGCGATCGAAACGGCGCTGTCCGACCCGAATCATCTGCGCTCCGAATTGAACCTCCTTTCGAGATCTGGCGGTTAAGACCGCGTCGCCGGGTAAGGGGCCGGTTGCAGTCGGTCCGGTTTCAGATCGAGGACGAGAAAATCGGCCATTCGCTACCGCGGACGCTGCTGAAACCCAATTGGTAGTTCTGTTTCAAACGCGTCGTCGCAAGCTGCAAAGACGGGTGGAAAGCTGCTCTCTCAGGGCCAAGTGAAGGCCCGGAGAGAGCCGATCTAAGTTGCGCTTCAATTGGCGACCAAAATGCACGCCTTGCGAGCAAGGCTCGGCAGTTCACCAAGAACCTGAAGGGAGCGACTGTGCAAAAATTCGTGATGATTGGATATGGAGACCGTGAGGGATACGACCGCACCGCAGTGGCCGTTCGAGACGCAACCCATGCGCACGACGCGAAGTTGCAGAAAGACGGAGCGTTGATGGGTATCGCGGGCGCTCCTGTGCAAGTGAGAAACCCCAACTCCGCTCAGGTTGAAACGGCAGATGGCCCGTTTATGAAGTCGTCGCTGCCGGTGGCTGGGTTTTCTATCATCGAAGCCGCCAATTTGGCTGAGGCCGTGGATATGGCGTCACGAACTCCCTGCGCCGTTGCACACGGTGTTGTTGAGGTGTGGCCGCTGAAGTAACCGTCATAGCCCGCACGTCATCTTGACACATTCGGAGGTCGTCGAGGGCGACTTGGGGGGCCGGACGCTGACCGTCAGTTTCTGGCATCCAGAGCACGTTAGCAGACTTTTGACAAGTTTAGGTGCCGTTCCAATCTGACCCGGCGCAGACCTTTCCCCACCATGCACTTGCGAATGTTGCGAGCCCTTTGGCGTTGCCACAACTGCAGCTTTTTCCGCCGCTCAGGATGCCAACCTCGGGCATCGGCCGCGCCAGCGTCCGGACGCCAAAGGGAAAGTTCGACCAAAGGCGCTTAGGCTATTCCGCCGCGACAACCCTGATGGGACGGGTGCCGATTCTGGCCCCTGTCGCAGTGTCCACGGCAATCGGCTGGATTTCTTCTCCGGTCTCGGCGTCCACGAAACGCGTCAGTTTGCCCTTGCCGCGATGCTTTCGTCCCCAATCGCCGATCATGAACAGCACCGGCAGGAAATCCCGTCCGGCGCCGGTCAGCAAATATTCATCCCTTGGCGGGCGCTCGGAATAGCGCCGTTTTTCCAGCAATCCCTCCTCCGTCAGCGTCGCCAGCCGCCGGGTCAGCATAGTCGGCGCTATGCCCAGGCTTTTGCGGAAATCATCGAAGCGGGTGAGCCCGAGACTCGCGTCCCTAAGGATCAACAAGCTCCATGCGTCGCCAACAAAGGCGACGCTGCGCGCGATGGGACAGGTGGCTTCGGCAACATTTTTCATGTCGATACCATTTTGATAGTGACTTCGTATCAAAATGATAGTAACACGGCTCTTGGTAGCGTTCCACCCTGAAGAGAAGGAAAAACGAAAATGACCAGAACCGATCGTGGCGTTGCACTCGTCACAGGAGCCTCCTCGGGCATCGGCCGCGCCAGCGCCGAGGCCTTGGCGCGAGCGGGATTCACTGTATTTGGGACAAGTCGCCGCACGGTCGGCAGCGGCCCGAATGGGGTAACCATGCTGGTTTGCGACGTGACGGACGGCGCCTCCGTCGATGCGCTCGTTTCGACGGTGCTCTCGCAGGCCGGCCGGATCGACCTCTTGGTCAACAATGCCGGCATCGGTATGCTTGGAGGCGCCGAGGAATCCTCGGTCGCCCAGGTTCAAGCTCTGTTCGACGTCAATCTGTTCGGCGTCATGCGGATGACCAATGCGGTGTTGCCTTTGATGCGAAGGCACGGCGAAGGGCGCATCATCAACATAGGCTCGATCCTGGGATTGGTCCCCGCGCCGTACTCGGCTCACTATTCCGCCGCCAAGCACGCGCTTGAAGGCTATTCCGAATCGCTCGATCACGAGGTTCGTGCCTTCAATATTCGTGTCTCGGTCATCGAGCCGGCATATGTCCGCACCATCTTCGATCAGAACGGGATCGAGCCGGATTCGGTATTGAAGGAATACGATCGCGCTCGGGCCGAGGTCGACGCACTCCTTCGCGATGTGATGCCTAAGGCCGACCGGCCGGAAGTGGTGGCGGATGTGGTCGTCAGGGCCGCGACCGATGTTAGTCCGCAACGGCGCTACACCGCCGGCAAGGCAGCGCGGCAGGTCAGCATTCTGCGCCGCTTCGCCCCCTCAGAGATGTTCGACAAAAGCCTGCGTAAGCAGTTCCGCTTGCCGGTCTGAACACAACACGCCTCTCCGTGGGGCGGCTGTCCGGCGATTAGCTGGGTGTTCCTTGCCGGATCGCCCAACATCCTCTTTGGAAAGCAACTGCCATGAAGGCATTCGTTGTCGACAAGTATAATAAGAAGGGCATTCTGCGGTTGGCCGAGATGCCGGTGCCGGTTCTCCAGGACAGCGATGTCCTGGTCGAGATCCATGCTGCAGGAGTGAATCTGCTGGATTCCAAGGTCAGAGCCGGAGAGCTCAAACCCATCCTGCCCTATCGTTCGCCGTTCATCCTCGGCCATGACGTGGCCGGGACGATAGTCCGGGTTGGATCGAAAGTGCGCAAGTTCAAACCCGGCGACGAAGTCTATTCGCGGCCGCGCGACGGCCGCATAGGAACGTTCGCCGAATACATCGCCATCAATGAAGCAGACGTAGCGCTGAAGCCGAAAAACCTCAGCATGGAGGAAGCCGCCTCTATCCCTCTGGTCGGACTTACCGCTTGGCAAGTGATGGTCGACAGGGCCAATCTGAAGAAAGGCCAGAAAATCTTCATCCAGGCTGGCTCCGGCGGCGTTGGGACGTTCGCCATCCAGCTTGCCAAGCACCTCGGCGCAACCGTTGCGACGACGGCGGGCGCGGCGAGCGCCGATCTGGTCAAAAGTCTCGGCGCCGATATCGTCATCGGTTACAGGAGGGACGACTTCAAGAAAGTTCTCTCCGGCTACGACGTCGTCGTAAACAGTCAGGACGCCAAAACGCTCGAAAAATCGCTGCGGGTGCTGAAACCGGGCGGCAAGCTCATCTCCATCTCCGGCCCGCCGGATACCGAATTTGCCAAGAAGAAGGGGCTGAATCTGGTGCTCAAGCTGATTCTGCGTCTGCTGAGCCGCGGTATTCGGACCAAAGCCAAACGCGCAGGTGTCAGCTATTCGTTCCTTTTCATGTGGGCGCAGGGTGATCAGTTAAGCAAAATCACGAGCCTTATCGAATCCGGAACGATCCGCCCGGTCATGGATCGGGTCTTTCCCTTCGAAAAAACCAATGAGGCCCTGGCATACGTTGAAACAGGACGGGCCAAGGGCAAGGTTGTCATCAAGGTCAGATAGCAACGCTTGCGTTGTAAGAAAACCAAAGACCACCTCGCGTAATTTCCGCTCATGCGCGGCCGAGATCTCCAGCTCGGTCGCCTGCAATGTCTGCTTTCAGGAAAGGGCGCCGAAATGAGGGCGCGATCCAGTCCGACCGCTCCAAGGGTTCAACCGGGGCCGTTTGCTGCCTGTCCGGTTCTGGCCGAAAAATGAATAAGCCGCCGTTCAGCTGACGACCTCCTTGTGGTCATCTGGTTTGCTTCCGCACTAGCGAAGTTGGGTTAGCGCGGCGGCTCTGCGCCCCCGCGATAACTCAACGTTCCAGCTGCTTTACCCGCACATTCAATCGGATTGGGCCTCAACTTGCCCAGTTTGAGCAGCGTATTGGCTATTGGCGTTCTATGCTGCTTGCAGGGAAGCCTGAAAGCTCCCCTGCCGTCGTCGGGAACAATCGCGAAACTGCCGGGGTGAGCGATCAGCGCTTGTCCGCTGGCTGACTGCTGGTGGTCGAGGGGATGCGGGCGATGACCTTGATCTCGAAGTCGAAGCCCGCAAGCCAGTTGACGCCTACCGCCGTCCAGTTCGGATAGGGAGGCTCGCCGATTTCTTCTGCCCGGACGGCCAGCACCGTTTCGATCTGTTCGTCCGGGTTGGTGTGGAAGGTGGTGACGTCGACAACATCGTCGAAGCTGCAATCGGCGGCGGCCAGGACCTCGCGCAGATTGGCGAAGGCCCGCCGAACCTGATCCTCGAATACGGGCTCGGGCGAGCCGTCCTCACGGCTCCCGACCTGACCCGACACGAAGAGAAGATCGCCGGACCGAATGGCCGCGGAATATCGGTGAATATCGTACAACGCGTGGCGGTTGGCCGGATAGATGGCGTCACGTGTAGGCATTTCGTGTTCCTTGCTTTCATGAAAAGAGGGCCGGTTGGAGCCGGGGTGATCTATCGGGTTTCAAAGGGCGGAGAGCTGCACGACGGCGGCGTGCAGCTCTGGATCGGCGGGAAAGACTGGATCACAGCCGCGCCAGCTCCTCGTCGGTGAAATCCGCCGCGACCGCGATGTCCTTCTGCCTGTCGAGTTCCTCGATGCGCCCGCTAAGTGCCCTGCGGATGCCCGCATAGGCCTCGGCACCGAGCACCAGCCGCTTCGGAAGCGGCCGATCCCGGTCGGCCAGCCCGATCATCGCGTCTGTCATGCGGTTGGGGTCGCCCTTGATCACCCAGGAGCCACGGAGCGCCTCGCGGACTTGATCGGCGGGGGTTCCCGCATAGGCCGCGAGCGGCTCGGCCCGCGCGAGATTGCCGCCGAACCCGGTTCGCGCCGGCCCGGGTTCAACCAGGGTGAATTCGATTCCGAAGGGAGCGGCCTCCTGCGCCACGGATTCCACGAACCCCTCGATGCCCCACTTGGTCGCGTGATAGAGGCTGAAAGCCGGGTAGGCGATCTGGCCTCCCTCGCTCGACACCTGCTGAATCCGGCCACCACCCTGGCCGCGCAGATGCGGCAGCGCCGCCTGGATGAGTGTGATCGAGCCGATGAGATTGGTCTCGATGATGTCCCGGACCTGCACATCGCCGGCCTCTTCCGCAGCGCCGAGCAGGCCGTAGCCGGCATTGCTGACCATGATGTCGATCCGAGCGGACGCAGCGAAGGCGTGGTCGACTGCCGCACGGACCGAGCTCTGGTCCCTGAGGTCCATTGCGATGATGCGAAGCTGTTGGGGGTAACGTGCCCGCAGGTCGACAAGCGCATCCTCGCTGCGGCTGGTACCGACGACGCGGTCCCCCCTGATCAGGGCCTTCTCCGCCAGCAGCCGGCCTAGACCGGACGACACACCCGTTATGAGCCAGGTCTTTTCCATTTCTCATATCTCCAAGTTGTTCCAGGGAGGAGATAGGGCAATCGTATTGCGTGCATTAGACGTTGAAATCGGCATGAGATGATGCAAAATCCCCATCAATGTCCCGCCCGTCGCTCAACGATCTCACCGCCTTCGTGGCCGTTGCCACGCACCGCAGCTTCCGCCGTGCAGCGGATGAGATCGGCACGGCACCTTCCACATTGAGCCATGCGATGCGTGCGCTCGAAGAGCGCATGGGCGTGCGCCTTCTGAACCGCACCACGCGCAGCGTCTCGCCGACGGAAGCCGGTTTCCAGTTGCTCGGCCGCCTTCAGCCGGCGCTCGCCTCGCTGGACGAGGCGCTCGACAGCGTCGTGGGATTCCGGGGCAATGTCGCGGGCACTGTCCGCATCAACGCACCGCGATTGGTGGCCGCGTTTCTCGTTCGCGGGGTTCTTCCGCAGATGGCGGAGCGCCATCCGGACGTGACGGTGGATATCGTCGTCGAGGGGCGGCTCATTGATATCGTGTCCAGCGGGTTCGATGCCGGCGTGCGCCTTCTCGGATCGGTCCCCAAGGACATGATCGCCGTGCCGTTTGCACGCCCGTTGGCGTTCATCTGCGTCGCCTCGCCCGCCTATCTCGATCGCTTCGGCGACCCGGGAACGCCTGAGGAATTGCAGCGCCACCATTGCATCGGCCACCGCATGCCCAGCGGCAAATTCTATCGATGGGAGTTCGAACGCGCCGGCCAGGAACTCGTGATAGACGCAAGCGGCCCCATCGTCCTCGATGACGAGGAACTGATGGTCGAAGCCGCTATGGAGGGTCTGGGCATCGCCTATGTAGCGGATTGGGCTGCAGAAACGGCCCTGTCCGATGGCCGGCTGCGCAAGGTCCTGACCGCGTGGATGCCCGCTCCGGAAGGGGTTGCGGTCTACTATCCCGGACATCGAGCCGTGCCGCCGGCACTGCGGGCTTTTCTCGATGTCGTAAAGGACCTGCGGAAGAAAGGGCCTTAACTGGGTCGACGAAGCAGTCATCCGGAGCAATCGTAGTTTTTCGCATCGATTTGTAACATTTGATGTTGCGAATTTCGCTGTACGCTCTATGCTCGCGGCCCGAACGAAATCTAGAGCGAGACAGTGGTATGGAGCGTATTGTGGACGCGGCGATCGTCGGCGCGGGTGTTGGGGGCCTAAGCGCCGCTTTGTTTCTCGGCAGAGCAGGCCGGTCGACGATCGTATTCGATGGCGGAAAAACTCGAATCGAAAGCGTTGAGGAAGTCCGTGAATATCCCGGCTTCGATGGGTTGCCGCCCCAGGAGGTTCTTTCTCGAGCGCGCGCCGAGGTTCACAAATATGGGATCGAGATCAAACGCCAGCGGGTAGCGTCCGTGACGCCACGCGCCGACGGCCTTTTCGAGGTTTATCACGGCCATTCGGTAACGCTTGCTCGCACCGTTGTTCTTGCAACCGGGCTGATCGACAAGCTGCCTCCGCTTTCGGGATTACCCATGTCCTGGGGTCGAGATCTTCGCGTCTGTCCTTGCTTTGATGGCTATGAGGTGCAAGGAAAGCGCTTCGTGGTCTTCGGAGTGCCGAAGAGGCTGGTCCACATGGCATCATGGGTTTGGATGTGGTCTCGCGATGTGACAGTGGTTTCGGAGCATGCGTTCACCGACGTCGAGCTCGATCGCTTGCGGCTTCTGGATATCGACGTGATAGCCGACGAGGTGACGGGACTGGTTCACAGCGGCGAGCGCCTTGAAGCGCTCATAACACGCAAGGGGAACTCGATCGCCTGCGACGCCGCGTGGATTGCCGCTGATATGGTAGCGGCCTCAGATCTCGCCGCAAGCTTGTGCGATGTCGACGAAATGGGATTGGCGCGGGTCGACAGCGCCGGACGGACAAGCAGACCAGGGATTTTTGCCGTCGGAAACGCTGCCGATCCCGCCGCTCATCTCGCTCACGCATCTGCTGCTGGCACCAATGTTGGCCCGCACGTCGTCATGTATCTGCTGGAGAGAGAGATAGAGCGGCGAACCGCCAATCAGAAGAACGCCGATTCGGCTGACATTTCACAAAGGGTGTCATGAGAACCGATAGCCGCTTATCCCGCATGCTCCACGTCCTGCTGCACATGGCCCGCCATGATCGCCCGTATACATCCGAGCAAATCGCCGGAATGCTTCAGACGAACGCTGTTGTCGTTCGTCGGACCATGGCTGGCTTGCGCGCCCACGGCTATGTTCAATCTGTCACTGGACAGGGGGGCGGCTGGACGATTGCCTGCGACCTTAACAAAACGACTTTGCTGGACATTCACCGGGCGGTCGGCGGTCGCCATATCTTCGCGATTGGCCTAGACAACGACAATCCATCCTGCGCGGTCGAACGGGTCGTCAACAGCGCAGTCGCGGATGCGCTGGATCGAGCCGAACGGCTGCTGATCGGTAGTTTGGGTGAGATCACACTCGCCGAGTTGGCGGAACAGTTCTATGCCATCTGCCGAGCCGAACTCAAACAGTAGCGCTGATCGGTGCTGCCATCGAATGAACGCAACAAGCTCCAGCAGAAAGGAATGTCGCCACACGGCGAAAGTCTGGAAAGTACGCAAAACTCGCCTATGACCTCGGCACATGCGATGTCGGCTTTTGGTTCACGGACGGGCGCGTTGGAATGACCGACAAAGGAGGCGCGAAGCGGCCATTAACCTTAAGGAGAGCAAGGTCTCTTGGGTCAGAGAACGAACTCGCGCGCGCGGGAGGGGCGCGGCGCCAGACAGGAGCCTTCTCAGTGTATCAAACCAGGGCCGAAAGCCGTTCTGCCGTCTCGGGCATGCGTTTCAAACTTGCCTTGATCCGGTCACGCCAGCGAGGACCACGCGATAGCGCGTCCTCATAGGCTTCTGCGAGCTCGTCTGGACGGTCCTCGGAAAGAATCGCAATCAGGAACTCGGCCTGGGTCCGGTCCTTTCGAGCCTTCAACTGATCGGGCCCACCATGGCGCCGATCGGCCACGATCAGCTTATGAATGGCGAACCGCTCGGGCCTCGGGACTTGGACCAGAATGCCGGAGCGGTAGAGAGCGACCGCGTGAATCGGGTCCGCGATCAGAAAGTTCAGGTAGTTCAGGGCTTGGGCACTCACCCCCAATGCTGGCAGCGGCTTGACCGTTTCCTCGCCGAAGGCCGGTGTCAGGAACTCTACCATTGCTTCCGAATGGCTCTGCCGCCATTTCCAAACCTGCCGATCGTTTATACCCGGAACCGGGTCGAACTTGAGAAACTTGAGAATATCGGCTGGGTTCTCTTCAACCTCATCTTCCAGAACAACCGAGAGGCGCTCGAAACTGGCGAAATCAATGTCGCCGGTTTGGGCCAGTTCCTCGTAATCCATGCGCACGCCGAGGTCGCCCTGGTAAAAGCTGTAGGCCGATGTCCCCACGAGTGTGCCACCAAGCCGGAACACCCCTGCCCGAGAAAAAGCGAGAAGTAACGAACCGGTCTCGCGATCGGTCGTGATGAAGCCTTCGGCCCGGAGCGTCCTGGTAAGCCTCGCCATCTGCTTCCGGCGCGCGTCCGCGTCGGCTTTCAGCGCTTCCGCGCGTTCCAGACGCGCACGCAACTCCGGTTTGTCTTCGCCGAGATACCGGCTCATCATCTCGGTCCCGATCCGGAAGCGCTCATAGAGATAGGTTCGTCCGTTGCGCTGTCGCTCTTCGATGGTGCCAACCAGGCTGGAGGCCTTTTCGTCGAGGTGAAGCCGCAGCAGGTCCTGGTAGGCCACTACGGCCGGACGACTGTGAGTAATGATTGCCATGTCTCTTCATTTCTCGCTGCGTGTGCATCAAATTATATATTGATGCACCCAGCTTCAAGTGTGCATCAAAAAAACTATGGATGCACACATCAATCCCCGGTACCCAGCACGCGGCCCCCCCCGCCTTACTCCAGTGTCTTCAATGTCATACCGATCCGGGGAGGCTTGCAGGTTTCCAATTGTTATATCGAGAGTGAGACCCGATGGAGAGTTGCTGTCTTCTCTACGTCCCGCACGTATTACCTTCCATGTATCCATGGGCGCACCGTCACTCGGACGATAGACGAGGTACAGATGCCAACCAACGGGATATCGGGCAGTGTGTACTGGATTTCTTTCGATAGTAACGATTCCCATGACGGCTCCTATGGCCCACTGGTAAGTTCTTTGGAGATGTACGGATATGAACTGTCGGCTGAACTACCGATACTCACAATAATATCAGGAAGTAAAAAATTGATCTGTGCATGAACCCAACACGAAAATGTCATCGATTGACACTGAGGATACCGCGACAAGCGGCCCGACGCGAAATGCTCTGAGAAGGAAAATCGGAAAACATACATGGAGTCAGACCCTCGGAATGGCTTTCCGCCAGATCTAACAAGAAAGTCTTTCCAAGTTGACTCAGAATTTCTGCAGAGCTTGCTCTGTTTTATGAATTGCTCGTCGCTCAGATTGCGAATGGCCTTTCGAAGTTCGCTCGGAGAACTACATGCGAAATGATCGGGGCCAGTAAATGAATGTGGGGTTTCCGATGCAACTACCAGTATCGCACATGCAAGCAAAAGAGTGGCACAACAAGCACCCGCTCTATTCATATGAACTCTTAACTTGGCCCTGACGTCGAAGGAGCGATACGCAGCGTTGCGGCTGCCCAAGGCAGAACAACACCGCCGCAGAATCCCCAACGGCCCTTCCAAAGTGCCGGGCATCTGATACTGACCCCTCCCGCCGTTCAGTGCCTCAAACTATGGTTGAACAGTAGGGGGCTGCGTCTTGCTGAGTCAAACGAGCAGTTGATGGCCCGCGCCAACGGCATGCCGGCGCTGCGCCGGCATCTCGCCGCGCTGGTCGAATGCGGCCTGATCATCCGCAGGGACAGTCCCAACGGGAAGCGGTCGGGCTACTTTTCGGCGTGAGCGGCGCCGCTAACCGCCGGTCCGCAATCAGAACGAAATGCCGATAAGCGGCCGTTCAGCTGACGGACCCTGAGCCGCCATTCAAGTCTCTTCGTGTCGAAGGCCGCCCATTTTTTCATGTCATGTACTTGGGCAATGCCGCCGCCAGCGCGTCGATGGCTAGACGGATTTTCAGCGGCAGGTGAGATGTCTCCAGCCATAGCGCATAGGCGTTATAAAGGAATCCTGGCCCATCGGGCAGGAGTTCGACCAGCACGCCGGCCAGAATGCGTTCGCGAACCAACCAGTAGGGCAGCCAGGCCAGTCCCATGCCGGCAGCTGCCACATCGGCGATTGCGTTGAGGTCATCGAGCCGCAACCGGTTGGGCGGCGTGACCGCCACCTCAGGCTGGCCGCTGCGCGGAAACAGCCACGGCGGAACGGGACCTGACCTGCGGTAGACCACGGCATGGTGCTTGCTCAGATCCTCGATCTGCCGCGGCTGGCCGTGCCTCTCGATATAGGCCGGCGACGCGCAGACCACCATGCGCTGGTGCGCGATGCAGCGCGCAATCACCCCGCCTTTGTCCTCCAGACTGCCGGTCCGAACGGCGAGATCGTAGCCGCCGTCCGAAAGGTCGATGATACGATCATTGAACGACAGATCGAGCTCTAGCGCAGGATATTGCTGCGCGAGGTCCAACAGCACGGGGGCAACGCAGCGCCGGCCGAAATGCACGGGCATCGTGACACGCAGCTTCCCGCGCGGCTCGGCAATCTGGTCAGCCGCGAGTGCATCGGCCGCTTCGGATTCGGCCAGCACCACCCGGCAACGTTCGTAGTAGGCGCGCCCAAACTCCGTCAGGCTATGGCGACGCGTGGTGCGGTTGATGAGGCGCACCCCCAGACGCTCTTCGAGAGACCGGACATGCTTGCCGACCATCGGTCCGGACAGATCGAGCGCCGCCGCGGCTGCCGCGAACGATCCCAGGTCGGCGGCCTTAACGAACACGGCCATGCTGGTCAGGCGATCCATGATTAAAAACTTTTGGTTTCGGCTGTGCTGCTCTTGCGCCTCTTTATCGGCATTTAGCGCGCTGGCATAGCTCATTCAGTTCAAGCATTTTGGAGTTACAGCCGGATGGCGCGCGTTGTTCGCATTCATGAGCATGGTGGTCCCGAAGTTCTGCGCATCGAGCATGTCGATGTTCCGGGGCCCGGTCGGGGCGAGGTCCAAATCCGTGTCAAGGCGCTGGGCCTCAATCGGGCCGAGGTCCTTCTGCGCAACGGCACCTATATCGAGACACCGACGTTGCCTTCTGGTCTCGGTCTCGAGGCCGCTGGTATCATCGAAACCGTCGGCGAGGGCGTGGACGGTTTCGCGCCGGGAGACGCCGTCAGTGTGGTGCCGCCGACATCTATGGTTCGCTGGCCGGCATACGGCGAACTCGCGACGTTTCCCGCCGAACTGGTCGTCAAGCACCCGTCGTCGCTCGGCTGGGAGGAGGCGGCTGCCATATGGATGCAGTATCTCACTGCTTACGGCGCACTGATCGACATCGCCCAGCTCCGCAGGAAGGATTTTGTGGTTATCACTGCAGCATCAAGCAGTGTCGGGCTTGCTGCGATCCAAATTGCAAATATGGTCGGCGCGACCCGCATCGCGGTTACGCGGACGTCTGCCAAAAAAGAGGTCTTGCTCGAAGCCGGCGCTGACCATGTTATCGCCTCAGCGGAGGAAGATCTGGAAGTCCGGCTGAAGGACATCGCTGGCCCGGAGGGCGTACGAGTCGTATTCGATCCCGTAGGCGGCCCGATCTTCGAGCCATTGACGGCCGCGATGTCACGGGGTGGCATACTCATCGAATATGGTGGCTTGAGCCCCGAAGAAACTCCCTTCCCGCTGTTCGCCGTCTTGAGCAAAACACTCACGGTCCGGGGCTACCTCGTCCATGAGGTCATCTGCGATCCGGCGCGGCTGGAGGCGGCCAAGGCATTCATCCTCGAAGGCCTGGAATCGGGCGCTCTTAAACCCACTATCGCCAAGACATTCAAGTTTGACCAGGTCGTCGAGGCGCATCGCTTTTTGGAGTCGAATGAACAGTTCGGCAAAATCGTCGTGACGGTTTGACCGATCATACGCACTTCAGTTCGAGTGCTCCGATGCAATGGGCCGGTTTCCGCCCCAATCTTTGCCGTCAAACGGTTAAGGTCTCGGTCAGGCCAGTCGAGACCCTCCTCGTGCTTTTAGCCGACGACGGGGCCGGAAGTTGACGGACTGCTTCTGGCGAGGAAAGCTTCGGAAGCAGACGTCCTTCAGCCCCTTCCAGACCATTTGTCAGCCTGTGAACATCTTCTAACCGCAGGCCGTCATTTGGCTGATGTCTAAGTATCAGACGGCATCACTAGCTCGATCTCGGGTCGTGCCCCGCTGAGTGGTGTAGCTCGGCGGTGACGAAGCCGCTCGCGAGCGCCCTCAACAGCGCTGTAGCGAGCGAGCGGCGAGCAGTGGTCATCGATGTTCTCCGGTAGGGTTGGGTTGCTCACGCCAACCTGATTCGAAGGAACCACCGATGACCAACGACATGATGAACCTGCGCACGCTCGTAGAGAAGACCCCTGACGCCGATATCCTGCGCGAGATGATCGGCTTTGCCGCCGAACGGCTGATGGAGATGGAGGTTGGCGCTGCCACCGGCGCTGGCTATGGCGAGAAGAACCCGCTGCGCACGGCCCAGCGCAACGGCTATTCGGATGTGTTCCGGAATGGCTGCAGTGGCCGGAAGCCGTCGGTCCGCAATCGGGGCGAAGTAGCAGCAAGCGGCCGTTCAGCTGAGCGACCCCATTTCAGTCGTCGGCGCGGACCAAATGAACGGCTCGACTGTAGTTTTGCGATTTGGAGTTCTTCGCGGTCAAACAGTGAATCAACGACGGGCCAGCAGTCTGGCTACCGCTTCCCTGACAAGGGAAGGGACATCCTCGGTCTTGTCCAGGTATGCGGTTTCCAGCAGGCCGTCTGACAGGGCGACGAGGAGCGAGGCGGTGACGGAAGGGGCTGGATCGCCATCCTCTGCAAGAAGCTGCCGGAGGACGCCGTGATACCACGCGCGCCGCGCATCAATGGCTTGCCGAACGGGGCTGGTCGGGCTGGGGTACTCGGCCGCCGCGTTGAGGAACGGACATCCCCGCCAATCCCCCGCGACCACGGCCTTGCTGATGCGCCCCATGATCGCCGCGATCATTTTGCGTGGAGGCTGCTTCGGGAGCGCTGCGACGGCTTCCCGCCCGAGCCGATCCTGCTCTTCGATATACGCAAGGACGAGATCATCCTTCGACGGGAAGTGGTTATAGAACGTCGCCTTGGCGACGCCCGCTTCCGCAATGATGCGGTCGATTCCCACTGCATGGATACCCTCCGTGTAGAAGAGCCTCGTCGCAGTATCGAACAAGCGGCGGCGTGCTGGAGTGACGGCAGCGCCGGCATCTGAGTCTTTTCTTTTCATGGGTTGACTCTAACAGACAGGTCTGTAGTGTTCAACACTTAGACAGATCTTTCTGTATAGGACACCATGCAAGCGAACGAAACTTCAGCAATCGTCCACCGGTTCAACCAGGCGTTCCTCGATCACGATCCGGCAATCTTCGAAGGCCTCATCGCCCCGGACTGCGTCATGGAGTCGATCCAGCCCGCGCCCGATGGCACGCGCTACGAAGGTTATGAGGTGAACCTGACGTTCTGGCAGAGCATGGCGGCGGACCGCGTCAACCGTTTCGAGGTGGAGGACACCTTCGTGATGGGCGACCGCGCCAATGTTCGCTGACGCTTCCATTTCGGTGACGGCGGCTCGCTCCGCGGCGTCAGCCTGATCCGTGTCCGTGAAGACACCGGGTCAATCGGCACCGTTGCCTGAGTGAACCGGTCCAATGCCGTGCGGCCTCGGCGAGGGCGATGGTCGACCCCTTGTGCTTTAAAGGAAGGAGTAATGTTCATGATCATCATAGCCGGCTACACCCGCACCGACGCCGAGAAGCGGGACCGCGCAGTGGAAGCCTTCAGGGACATGGTCAAACGCGCGAGGTCGTACGATGGCTGTCTCGACTTCTCCATAAGCGCTGACGCGGTCGATCCGGAGCGCGTCAATCTCTTCGAATGCTGGCGCGACCAGACCGCACTGGACGCCTGGCGCAAGGTCGCGAAAGGGCCGCGGGGGAAACCCCGGGAGGTCGTGGTGAGCCTCTATCGCGCCGACAAGGCCGAAAAGCCGTTCTAAGGACGGGACGCCGCGGACCTACCGCATCGACCCCACACCCAGTTCGTAGCGCCCTCAGCGTTCGGACCGGCGGTCAGCGGACACCAGCCAATGGCTGCATGACTCAATGAGGTGAGAGGATGAATACCAACAGCGAAGTTACCCGTGAAATCATTGAACGTTTCCATGCCGCGTTTGAGGCGCACCGTCCCGAAGACCTCGACGATCTAGTTGGCGAAGATTGCGTTCTCGAAAATACGGCGCCAGCCCCGGACGGCGCGCGATATGACGGGCGTGAGGCATGCCTCGATTTCTGGAAGGGCATCGCATCTTCGGCGAACCTTCTCTTCGAGGCAGAGGAGATCTGGGCCAGCGAGGACCGCGGGATCATCCGTTGGAAACTCCGCTGGGGAGAGAACGAGACGGAGCGGGTTCGAGGGTAAACATCATGCGCGTTCGGGGCGGAAAGATCGTTGAAGGTCTCGGATACGTAAAGGGATAGGGGGATGCCTGCCACTCGCGACCTCGCGCCCGGAGGGCACCAGACATGAGCACAACTCCTCGCCGCAGCACCACCGGACTGCGCCAATTTCTGAATCCCGAGCAGCAGCGCAAATGGATGGAAGGCAAGACGAACTTGCGTGACGCCGACGAACGCTCGGAGTCCATGGAACTGCGGTTCAAGTACGCCGCGCGATTTCAAAAGCTGCTTCTTCGCCCGCAGGCACAGGAGGTTCTAGAGGTTCTCAGGCTCTACGGCCGGAACTGCATCCCCATCCCGCGCAAGACCGAGCGTCACTACTGGTCGGTTTCTTGTCTGCCGTCGACATCCGATAAGCCGCTTGTCCGCGTCAATGCGAGCTGGATGGAGCTTTTCACGCTGTATGCGGACGGCGAGGGCATCCGTGCAAGATTCCTGGTGCATCTTTCGGACTTCACCGGGGACCACTCGCTCGCGCAGAGTGATGTGGACGAACCTTTTCTTGAGCACTGCGTCACGACGCCGGAAGATGTGGGCTATTTCTTCCCGCGCGGCGAGGACATTTTCGGCATCAATGTGCGGGGCACCGCCTCGATCCACAAATTCCTCGCGGCCCGCCGCGTGTTGCGCGCCATCCGGACATTCAATTTGACGCACATGAATCGGGGGCGGAACGCCTACCAGGCGAGCCACTGCTACAGCTTGGCGGATTACATGCTGGAGAGTTGAGTGGATCTGGGATGCGCGCCAGCGAGGTTGCCGGACGCGCCGGCGTCGCGGCCGCAATCCGGTAGGCGCTTGCTTATGGTGACGGGCTGACCCGCTACCTTGACGATGGCCATCTGGCGATCGAAAACAATCCAGCCGAGCGGGCGCTCCGCAAGAACTGCCTGTTCGCCGGATCCGATGACAGAGGCGAGCGCGCCACCCTGATCTACTCGCTGATCGACACCGCCATCCTCAGCGGCCTGAGCCCTCCGGCTTACCTCGCCGACGTCCTCGTCCGCATCGTCGGCTACTCGGCAAAGCGCGTCGACGAACTCCCGCCCTTGATCTGGTAGCCCATTATAGACTTCGAGGGGCCGTCTGCGGACTGACTGCTATCGGAACGACGAAGTACTAATGTGCTGCCATTCCGCTCCCGACCCGGTTATGGATATTTGACTTTCCTACTGGGCACCAGCGAGTAGAGTCCGTTGCAATTGCCAGCCTTGGAGGTTCGCCGCATGCACATCGACCGCTCTGAAGGTTGGGACGGCGTTGCCCGGCAATTCATGGCCGCTCGCTCCGCCATCGGTGCGACCCTCGTGCGGTCCTGGGCACGAAACAATCTGCCGCCGTCGAGCTCCATCGTGGACGTCGGCTGCGGTTCCGGAGTGCCGATCGCGCAAGCTCTAATCGAGGATGGCTTCACGGTCTTCGGGATCGACGCATCGCCTACAATGATAGATGCGTTCCGTCGTAGACTTCCGGAAGCGCAAAGCGCCTGTGAAGCCGTGCAGGACAGTGTATTCTTTCAGCGCACCTTCGATGCGGCTGTTTCGATCGGTCTGCTGTTCCTGCTCTCGCCGAAAGATCAGCTTGAAGTACTTCATGGGGTAGCAAAGGCTCTCAGGCCAGGGGGGCGCTTTCTGTTCAGCGCACCTCGAGAGACGTGCGACTGGCAAGACATGCTGACCGGACGACGCTCGAGATCGCTTGGCGAAGAAGTGTATGAACGACTCCTGGAAGCGTCGGGATTGTGCCTGGTCGGCTGTCATGTCGATGAGGAAAAGAACAACTATTATGATGCGGCTAAGCCTTTCATATAACCATTTATGGCCGTTTTCAGTGGATCGGAAAGAGACTGCCGGTTTACGGGCGCTCGCCAGCTGACGACCCGTTGCTGTCGTCGAAGATAAGTCCCTTCAAAGATTGCTTCGATCTACCAGAGCTGTAGATGCGGCAGCCCCTCGCGGTGGTAAGCCGCCAGGACCGTGTTGTGCATCAGCATCATGATCGTCATCGGCCCAACGCCACCTGGCACGGGTGTTGTGGCCCCGCTGTTTCGATGACGGCGGCAAAGTCCACATCGCCGAGAAGCCGCTTCTTGCCGTCCACAATCACTTTCGTGGTTCCTACATCGATCACGGTTGCGCCGGGCTTGATCCAATCTCCCTTGATCATTCCGGCCTGTCCCGTTGCTGCCACCACGATGTCTGCCTGACGCACCTTTTCAGCCAAATTCCGCGTTCGAGAATGAGCCGTTGTTACGGTGCAGTTCGGGCCGGAAGCGGACTGACCGGCTTGGCTCCGGCTGTCTGATTTTCAGACTTGCGATGTTCGTTACGCGCTTTGAATCTTGCGACACGGGACGCGCAAGAACAACCACAATTGAAATTCGGACTCTTATCAGCCAATAACGGCGTCCCTAATGAAATGCCCCGCGACGAACCGCTCCACGTAGTCGCTCCAGGATCTAGAAATCAGATTCTCGGGGAATCGCCGTTCACGCAGATTCTTGTCGACTGCCACGATGATGACCCTGAGCAACCTTATAGCATCCGGCCGGGTCAGGATTGCCTCCAGTACCGAGCTGACAAGCCTGTGACGCGCTCCTGGAATTTCCGCGTTCCACAACTGGACGAAGAACTCTACAGCGACCCTCGCAAGTGAGGGCGCTTCGACGGTCTTCCGGGAAATGACCTCTACGAGCGACTTGAACTGAGGGGAGTCGAAGCCGAGCTGCGCTGCGGCGAACAAGTCCCCGGAGCCGGCAGACACGAAGCCAATCCGCTTGCTGCCGAGGTTGGCAATCAAGTCGACATAGTCGCCGTGCGACAGCTGCTTTCGGTCCAGAAGCAGCATGAGAAGCGGTTGGGTCCAAGAGACCCGCTGGGCGCCGATGATGGTCGCGAACCCCCGAAGCCGGCGATCTTCGATGATGGTCGGCATGTTCGTCGCCGCGGCGGTCGCAGCGGTGTCGAAGCTGGAGCCTGAGAAGAACTCTTCGAGCTCGTCGGCCTGCTCATGGTCAACGTGCTCGGTAGGGATGACCTCTGTATGCGCCCGTACCCAACACTCCAAACACGATGATGCGCGTGGTCTTCAACGTCCTTTGAATGATAAGGCAATGGGGCACGTCATGACACGCGAGCCAGGCTTTCCGGCGACTACAGAACACCGGCGGCAAGGCCGACCGCCGCTCCGACATAGCCGATCTGACTGAGATAGACGGGCCCGCCAACCGCCTGCAGGCGGAAGAAGAAGGCGAACATTATCGATGCCGCGGCGACCTGCGCGAGGACGAGAATCTGGAAGCCGGAAAGCAGCTTGAACGCTCCTGCGTCACCGACAAGAATGATCCCGAGAAGCAGCATCGCCGCTGCAGCGAGGTGGCTTCCGGCAGCGAGCTCGAGCGGCGTAGAGGCATCCGGCCAATCCATGGTCCGGTAGATGTTGCCGGCGGCGAGACTGACCGGAATGAGCAGCCCGATAAAGACCCAGGACAGTTCAGCGGGCTGTCCCACCTCCCCGCGCGTCGTTGCCACCATGACAGCTCCGACGAAGCCCACCGAAATGCCGGCGATGCCCAGGAGGTTGGGGCGGCGCACGCCCATTAGCATCGAAAGCCCCAGCGTGATCACCGGAGACAACGTGAACATGATTGCGGTGTAACCGGCGCCGAGATGCGGGATCGCCGAGAACATCACGATGTTGGGAATTGCGTAGGAGATAGCGGCCGTGATGATGAAGTAGCGCAGCTTAGGCGCGGCAAACCCGACGGAACTCCGCCGCGCGAGCAGAACGCAAAGAAGAACGCCGCCCGCGCCGAAGGAAATGACGAAGGACCAGGCCATGGCCGGAATCCCGGCCTCCGTCGCCAGTTTGCCGAGAGGCGGCGTCGCGCCTAGCAAGGCTCCCGTCACGAGGAGGAGGCCGAAGGCCGAGTCCCAGATATGTCTCATCGGATTTCCATTTGAAGATGGTGGGCCGCGTTCAGCGTCAGAACTCGGTTTCCAGAGACCGCATCACGGGCGGGGCTAGGCGGTGCCATTTGAGCCGGCCCCATGTCATGCAATGGTGCGCTCTAAGAGGTGTAACTCTGACCCGGGCCGCACCATCTTCTCGACGAATTCCTTGAAGGACTTGGCGAAGGTCGCAAGAAATTCTCGCGTGCCTTCATCGACCAATTCACCGTCATCATCGAACAGGCGCCCCGTATTGCCGATATAACACTCAGGCTGGCCGAGCGTCGGCATGTCGAGGGAGGCCAAAGACTGTCGAAGGTGATGATTGGCTCCAAAGGCGCCGATTGCACCGAGCGAGGTGGAGACGATTGCGGCAGGCTTCCCCATCAGGACACCTTGTCCATACGGCCGGGAGCCGACATCGACCGCGTTCTTGAGCACGGCGGGCACTGACCGGACATACTCGGGAGTGACAAACAGCACCGCGTCGGCCGCGATGATCCGGTTGCGGTAATCGGTCCAGTCCGCCGGTGGATTCGCTTCCAGGTCTTCATTGAAGTAGGAGATTTTGCCGATGTCGACGAAATCGAAGGACAGGTTCTTTTCAAGTCCAGTGATTGCAGCAGCAACCTTTCGGCTAAACGACTCTTTCCGAAGGCTTCCGACGAGAACTGCTATTTTGGTCATTGCTGATATCTCCTGTTTTTCGATTCAATGATTGGTCCGCCATGCCGGCGAGCGCGGATGACTTCATTTCGGTGTGTTTGGCCGCCCCCGCCAGACGAGGGTCCCCGAGGGCGAGTGCGGCGATGGCGAAGCGGAGCGCCGTCAGGAACAGCGGTGGCAGCCCTTCGCTCATCAGCGCAACGGCCGGGAAGGACAGCCCCACGATCAGCGCCCACAGAAGCATTCCCGTGTGCAGCCCTTCACGCCTTTCATCTCGGGCACCCTCATCACGCGCCTCCTTTCGGCTCCTCGCGCGGCAGGGGGAGCAGTTCCGCCGACGCAGGGCTGAAGGTAATTGGCGTCTTTTGCGACGATAATATTTGAATTTTTCTGTATACTATTCACCAGTAGTGAATGGTGATTCGATGCTTCCGCCGGAGCGAAAGGCGGCCTGGGAGGTGGGACCGCCTTTCGCTGTTCCGGAGGTCGGGGCTACTTCCGTGCGGGGAAGGCTACGCCGCAGCAGTCATTCCGTGCGCTCGGGCCAAAGTGATCGGCGGCGCTGTAGCCGGAATGTCTGGACGCCACGGTGGTGCTGGAGGTCACGAGTGCGCCTTCAGCCTTCTCTATGTCTGGTGGCCTCACCGAGTGCCGCGGAACAGAATTTTGCTCGTTGGGCCCGAACGCATCCGAGGCATTGAAACCACGATGGATGGTCGCGATGGTGACGGTCTCGCCGGTATAGACGGCCTGCTGCCCAGGATCGCCGGGAAGGGCATTGGCATTACTCGGCTTGAAGTCCTGGGCTGCGGCCGTGCCGGCACCGAGGAGGCAGAGGCCGGCGAGAATGATCAGTGACTTGTGCATGGTGGTTCCTTTCGGTGGTCATTTGCTGGATTGAGACAAAGGCGAATCGCCTTGGGATGGATCGACGGGTTGCCAAAACGGCTTTGATGCTTTCCGATCGACATCGGCCCGCGTAAGGCCGATATCGGCGAGGAGGCGATCGCTGAGATCGCAGAGATGTCGCCGCTCCAATGCGCGCTGCCGCCACCGGTTAGGCAAGGCCAACAAGTCCGCCAGTAGTCTGAGCGCAGCTAATGTGCGCTGCGAAGGGTCTTTGATGCCGAAGACGGTCGAGCTTGGGGAATTCAGCGGAATGTGCGCCATCTTCAACCTCCAGGGTGTTTTTCGCAGGTGAAGCGTTTCCTGCTAACTGCTAGGATGCGATATCAATCTTGAGGTGATAATCAGTGAAAATGCGCAAGGATCATCCACCGAGAGCGGATAATCGAGCACGATGGACAGACTCACGAGCCTAACGGTCTTCGGTCGTGTCGTGGAATGCGGCGGGTTCTCCGCCGCCGCCCGCAGTCTCAACATGTCGACGACGATGGTCAGCAATCATATCCAGGCTCTGGAGGACAGGCTCGGCGTCCGGCTCCTCAACCGCACAACCCGGAAGGTGAGCCTGACCGAGATCGGCGAGGCCTACTACGAACGTTCCTCCCGGATCCTCGCCGACCTGGAGGAGGCGGACCGGGTCGCCGGAGCCCTGCAGTCCACGCCGCAAGGCACGCTGCGCCTCTACTCGAGCATGACGACCGCCCGCTTCCTGGCGCCGGTCATATCCGAATTCGTCGCTCTTCATCCAGCCGTGTCGGTCGATCTCACCGTTGGTCAAAGAATGGTCGACATGGTGGGGGAGGGCTTCGACCTTGCCGTGCGCTCGCTGCCGCTTCCCGATTCGAGCCTGATCGTGCGGCGGCTGACGTCGTGGCGCAACATCGTCTGCGGTTCGCCCGGCTATTTCGAACGCTACGGAACCCCGGATGAACCAGGTGACCTCGTACGCCACAACTGCATGCACCACCCCTCCTATCCTTTCGGCGACGAGTGGCGTTTCGAGGGCCCCGGCGGCGAGCCCGTTACCGTTCGCGTCAACGGCAACCTAGTTACCAACAGCCAAGAGACGCTCAGGCGCCTCGCCCTGGACGGCCGCGGTCTATTCATACCACCGACCTTTCTCGTGGCAGACGACCTTCGCGCTGGGCGCCTTGTGCGCGTGCTCGAACGCTATTCCGGGCTCGAATTCTCCATCAATGCGATCTATCCGCACCGCCATCATCTCTCGGCAAAGGTGAGAGCCTTCATCGACCTCCTGGTCGAGCGGTTTGCCGAACATCGCCGATGGGTGGACACTATCGCCTGACGTAGGTGCCGTCGCGCCGAGTGCCAAGGCAAACGCCTTGCCGCGATGTCTAGGCGCAATCCCCATGCAGGATTCCCTTTGTGGATCCCTCGACCGGACCGAAATCCAGATCGGGGGAACCAGTGGTCATATAGAGGATGAATCAACGGAGAGGGGAACGTGGTCGACATCAGAAAGGCGCGAGGCAGCGGAAGCTTGAGGGAGACGGCAGGGCGCCGCATGGTCAGCGGTTCCAGCGTCGTCGCAGGCAATGTCTGCTTACGGGAAGTGGCAAAGTTGGCCTCGACGGCCGACATGGTGCGCAAGATCGTCGTGGCTTTTGCCTAGCGAGCGACCTTTCAGAGTTGCATAGTCAACACGCAAGTTAACGGCAGTAGACCCTATGCCGGCAGGACCACCACCTTGGTGTTCACTGGCGTCTTGGAATAGAGGTCCATCATATCTTGGCTGAGCAGGCCGATGCAGCCGCTTGAAACGCCTTTTCCGATCGTCTCAGGCACGCTCGTGCTGTAGATCGTGTAGAGCGTGTAGACGCCATTCTGGTAAAGATACAGTGTTCGTGCCCCGAGTGGATTGTTTAGTCCAGGCGCCATACCACCGGCATATTGGGCGACCTCTGGCTGGCGCAGGATCATCTCCCTGGGCGGCGTCCAGATCGGCCATTCGGCTTTTCGTCCGACATAGGCGTCACCGCTCCACAGGAACCCGGCGCGGCCGACATTGGCGCCATATCGGGTGGCATATCCGTCGCCTTCGATCCGGTATACGTAGTAGTTGCGGGGATCGACAATGATCGTGCCGGCTGCTTCCTTTGTGTCGTAACGCACCGTCCGGCGAAGATACTTCGGATTGATCTTGCTGACATCGACAGCGGGGATCGGAAAGCGCTCGTCGGGGACTGGCCCGTAGACTTTCTCCGCTTCAGCAAGACTCATACCGCCGGACGTTGCGCAACCCGCAAAGCCAAACGCGGTGAGACTGACGGCGGAGCCGATCAGAAACGACCGGCGGTTGAGAATGCCTAAGGAGCGGTCGGGACGCGCTACCGCGTCAGTCTCACGCGCATCCGACATCTCATCATACATGTTTCCAATCTCCCGTCCCCGACCAGAGACCACATGGCATTCAGCCTCGGGATGCCTGGCTGCGCGGAGCTTGGTCTCAAAGGCGACGGTTGGCAAGGTCTCCCGTTAATGCGGTGCGTCGGGCGTCGGGATGGCTGTCATGCCGCCCGGTGCATTGCCAATATAGCCGTCGATTGGCAAACGGCAGTTTTCGGGATTTGTCGCGGTGGAACGAATGGCGCCCTTCGGCGGCGCGAAGCGGCATCCGCGGGTCCGTCTGCGGAAGTTGAGTTTGGGACAACTCGGCCGGGGGCGATGATGTTGCTCTGGCGTGCTCCAGCGTAGGAGATAAAACGAGAGGGTATCGAATCTAGGGAGCGCTGCCGCCAATACAGTCCTGCAACCGAATTCATTTGTTGAGGCATAGCCACATGCGTTCGGAATCGCGCTGTGCAGCGCGCAAATGTGCCGCAATAGGCTTCAAATGGTCGACTTCAGAGGCTTGGAAAACTTCGTCTGGGTGGTTGCCCTCGGTAGCTTCCGCGGTGCCGCCCGGAAACTTAACACCACCCAGCCGGCCATCTCCCACCGGATCGCTTAGCTTGAGGAAGAATTCGGCGCAAGGCTGCTCACCCGTGAGACGCGCAATGTGACGTCCTACACAGCGCGGGCGACAGTTGCTGGTCTATGCCGAAAAGATGCTGGCGGTGCGTTCGCAGATGCTCTCGGCCTTGCGCGATACTTCGGCGGTGCGCGGGGTGATCCGGCTTGGCGTGTCCGAAACCATCGTGCACACTTGGCTTCCCGATTTCATCAAGGAAGTAAACCGCATTTATCCGGATATCTCGGTGGAGTTCGACGTCGATATTTCACCCTCGCTGCGCGCACGGCTGCTGGCGCAGGAGATCGATATCGCCTTCCTGCTTGGCCCCCTTTCGGCGCCGCTTCTGCGCAACCGGCTGCTTTGCGAATATCCAGTCCGCTTCATTGCAACCCCGTCTCTTGGTGTGTCCAATCCCGCGACGGTGCATGATCTCGCAGCCTTCCCCCTCATCACCTTGCGCGCAAGACGCAGCCCTATGAGCTTGTCAAATCTCTCTTTAACCAGCCCGACCTGCCGCCGATCAAGCTTCATGCCAGCGCGTCGATGGCGACCGCCGTTCACCTCGCCGTGGAAGGGTTGGGCATTGCCGTCATCCCGGATGAGCTGGTGGAGATGGAGCTGAAGAGCCGGACGCTGGTACGCATTCAGTCCGATGTCGTCATGCCCCCTCTCACTGTGCGAGTTGGCTGGAATCACCCGATAGTCTGGCTGTCGAACTGGCCGTCGACATAGCTGCGCGCGTGGCCGGTGGTAAAAGGGGCAGTGTGCGAAAGAGACCGTCTATCTGCCTTCCAGCCGATCAGCAGGAATAGGCTATTTTTCTTGTTTCGCAGCCGTGATCAGACCAATCTCGGCGGTGCCGCGCTTGCGCTGGGCGGCAAGCGCGAAGAATTGCTCGCGATAGATACCGCCTAAGCCACGGGCTGAGCAATTTCGAGCGCTGCCAGAACAGCATCGACTTGCGCTGCAGAATCCGGGGTCGCGTCACCGCCATTGGCAAACCACGGGCGCTGCTCGATATCGGAGACGCTCAAGGTGTCATTATCAGCCGTGGCGTTGAACTGACTCAGATCGCCGTCGATGTCATCGAGCGTATGGTGGAGATTGTCCCGCAACTTTGCAAGCTTGGTCGGGCCGTCTTCGCTGTTGGCAATCGAGTTGACCCAGTTCACCGTCTGCTCTGGTGTCAGCCCCTTCAGCTCTCCGTAGCGCATTAAGATCGGCACCGGGCTGTATCCTTCGCCGCTCTGGTCCTTTAACGCTTGGGCTGCTTCCTCGTTGAAGCCAGCCTGCTCCAGGAAGGCGGCTGTGGTATCTGTCTGGAAGCGGTTATTGTGCTGGACGTTCTGGATGCCATCCCAGACGAAGAGGCCGACTGTGGACAGCCCGGCTATGGTGAAACCGATCGGCCCCGCAAGGCTGGATGAGCCGAGCGCAGCCCAGCTTACGCCGAAGGCCACGCCTCCGTTCAGGACGGCGCCGGGTATATCGCCGTTTGCTAGCCGTCCAAGTCCGTCGATGGTGGCGAGACCGGCGCCAAGGAGATGGACAAACTTGCCGCCCATCTTCAGGCCGTTCGTGAAGGCAGAGTCGTTTGACGTGAGCAAGGCAGTGACAAACTGTGCGCCATCGATCCCTACACGCGCCGAATCAACCGCGACCTGCAGGGCATTACGGAGCGATGGGTCTTCGCCATACTGCTCAATGGCATTGGAAAGTCCGGAGCCTACAATGGCCAGCGCGGTCGTACGGAAGAGGCGGTTGAACGGCGCGTCGCGCACGAGGTCATCGAATTTGTCCAACGCGTTATTGAAGTTGCGCGCCACATCGATGCCATATCGCTCCGCGTTGAATTCGTCCGAGTATTCCGGCACGAGGTCGAGAAATGCGTCGGAAAGCTCGCCAAGTTCACTGTTCGTGATGCCAAGCAAGGAGGCAAGCTCCGGATTGTTGTCCAAAGCCTCCTCAATCTGCTCGCGGGCCTGCTGCAGCGACGACGGATCGCTGGGATCGATATCGCCGGCCGGGATCATGATGTTTTCGCGCATATAGGCGCTGATGAGGTTGTTCGCGAGCGGATTGTCGCTGCCGCTGATTCCCAACTCGTCGAAGAGCTGTATCAACTCCTGACCGGACTCGCCCTTCGTGAGATCGGGAACGTTGCGCAAGGCAATGGAAATGGCGACTTGCGCATTCGGGTCGCCGAGCAGGTTTAGAATACGCTCCTGGTAATCGCTTCGTACATCATCGGGAAGGTCTTGGAATTGCTGAGCATAGCCCAGCAGATCCTCCCCTCTTTCGGCCAGTTGCTGTTCCAGTTCTTCGAGTCGCTCCTGCCATTCCGGTCCCTTTTCATCGATATAATCCTGGATGGCCGCCTCGAGCTGCTCTTCCGTCATCGCCGTGCCGCCATTGGTGATGAGGTAGCCCAGTTCCTCCAGGTGTTCGCTGTAATCCTGGACAAGATCGACGACGTCGTGATCGCGCTCGCTCTCAACTGTGGAGAGGATTTCATCAAGGAAATCGACACCTTCCATGGAGGCGATGGTCAGCGCATAGCCGGGAATATCTTTGCCTTCATCGAGAGCCTGATTCAGCGTCGACCGCACGGCGTCCATATTGAACAGGCCCATCTGGGCGAATTGTTGCGCCGCCGCATCGCCCTTCGTCGTTCCCTCGACGCGGTCGAGAACGGTCAGCAGGGAGATTGTCCCGTTGTAATGCAACTCCAGACCGGCATAGCCTTCGTCCCGGAACCGTTGCTCCGCCTCGGCGAAGCGGGAGGTCATCGCATCGATCACTTCGGCGGCGATTTCAGGGTCGAGATCCGCCGTCAGCGTCTCCAGCCGTTCCATTGTCTGGCGCGTCAGGGCGCCAGGCAACTCCTCGTCCAGATCCCCGTTTAGCGGCTCTTCGGCCCAATCGGCCGCATTATCGATGATGCTTTGGACCGTGTCCGACTCGTCGAGGGCGTCGCGAACGCGGTCGGAGGGGGCATTCTCGTAGACGGCTTCAAGATCCTGCAGTGCCTGGGCCGGATTGTCCTGGTCGATCTGCGAGACGAGATCCTCGGCGGCGCGATTGGCGATCTCGTCCGTTGCGTCGTAATCGTCGAGCGCGCGTTGTACCTCCGACGAAGCATTGGCGTAACCATCCTCCAGCACCCGTAGGGCTTCATTCGGATCCGACTCCGCCTGTGCCTGCGCAATGATTTCACGTGCAGCGGTTTCCGTTTCCGAGCCCGCATGGCTGCTCTCGGCAAGTATTATGCCCGTCGACTCCGCGACCTGCTCGATGGCCATTTTCGTCGGTCCGGCATTCCCCCAACTTCGGTCGTAGAGGCGCTGCAACGCGGCTTTCCTATCCCCGGGCGGCAGGGCTTCCATGTAAGCCTGGACGTCCGTTGCGATCTCACCGATTTCCGCATCAAAATCGATGGTTGAAGGGTTGTCGGGATCTTCGAGATAATGACCACGCTCCCAGAGATTTTGGGCGAAGCCTTCCTCGCCTTCCGGAATGCCTTCAGCATTGAGGGGCGTCGCGGCGGCCTCCTCGGGGGAGGTATGGGGGATGATAATGGCCTCGCCCGGGTCGATATTCGATCCCTCGATGAAGTTGAGGTCTTGAATCTCCTCAAGGGAAACATCGAACTCGTCCGCTATCGCCCACAGGCTGTCGCCGCTCTCGACGATAACCGCGCGTTCCTCGGTTTCGTCGATTTCGCCCGAGCCGCCAGCGTCCTCCCTTGCGCGGAGCGCCTCGTCAATGGCTTCGCGGAAAGCCTGCTGCTGCGCCTGCGACAGGCCGGTCCATCCGTTCTCGCCGTATCGACGAAGTGCTTCTGTATCGATGCGAAATGCCATTTCAGAGTACCCATCCGCGGCAAGAAGATGGGCAACTCATGTAATGGTCAAACCCGGCGCTGAATTAAAGGTTGTGTTGCAGTTTTGTGAAATTCACGTCGCAGTACCCTGACAGGGCAACTGCCGTGGAGCTGACTCTCTATCCGTTCATGGACCCCAGCGCCTCCGCGCGAGCAGCCACCGTCGGCCTGGCGCGAATCGATCTCGCCGTCGCGAGCAGCTTGTTGACCTCTTCGGTCGACAGACCCGTGAGTTGAAGTGCGCGGGTTTCATCCGCGCGTCCAAGCAGACCGTAGACCATGATGATGTTGCGCTTGTGATGCAGGCTGATGTTCGGACTGGTAGCAAGCTCTTGTACGCTTGTCAGGGCCGTTGCCGAATCATCCGCGAGGGCGGCGGCCAGGGCGATATTCAAGCTGATGTCGGGATCGTCTGGCGCCAGCGAACGGGCGCGAGAAAACGTATCCATCGCAGGTTGGATCTGCCCGGCGAAGGTTTGAGCGACGCCGAGCCGGTTGTAGGCCTGGCTCGTATTGACACTCTGGGCCCCCTCGGCAAGCGTGCGGATGCCGGCTTCCGCGTCGCCGGACCGGACCATCGCCCAGCCAAGGCCGACAAGGGCGGGACCATAGCTCGGAGAGCGGGAGAGGGCGGCCTGATAGGACTTTATGGCCTGTTCGATGTAGCCGGCGCGCATATAGATGTCGCCCAATCCGACGAAGGCGCTGGCAGGCGCTCCCGGTGCGGAGGCGGCTTGCTCATAGAGCGCGATCGCTGTGCCGGTGGCACCTTGCTTCTCCAGATCTGCCGCCAGCCGCATGAGACGAGAGTTTTGGCTTGTCGGCTCCACCTCCAGCGCTTGTTCATTTTGTGTTGTGGCGCAGCCTGAAGCCGCTAATGTTGTCGACAAAGCCACACAAACCATGTGTCGTCGCATGTCAGGCTTCCTTCCGTGCAGCTCGATGGGGCACCTCGCGGAATGTCCATCGCGCAAAAAAAGCCAAAAACCCATAGGCGAGTCCGATGGCCGAGGAAAGTGAACAAAAAGAACTTCCCGCAACCCAGAAGAAATTTCGGGAGGCGCGGCGCAAGGGGCAGGTGCCGCAGAGCAAGGACCTCGCGGCCGGTTTTTCTATTTTTGTTGTCCTGATGTATTTGCTCTACGCTTGGCCGACCATGTCGGACAGGCTTCTTGAACTGGTGAACACGATCGGTAGCCGCCAGGATGACGTGTTCGCCGACGCCAGCCACTTCGCCATTCATCAGGCGATCAGAACCCTTCTTGCACTGCTCGGTCCCGTTGTGGCGCTGACGGTCGCCACCGTCATTCTTTTTAGCATCATCGCCACCCGCGGCCCCGTATTTTCCTCCGACCCAATCAAGCCCCGTTTCGAAAAAATCAGTCCCGCAAAGGGCTTCAAGCGGGTCATGTCGATGCGCAATGTCGTGGAATTCGTCAAGAGCCTGATCAAGGTCGTGTTCCTTTCCGCGCTGCTGGCCGCCGTTCTGCTTGTCTGGCTGCAATCGCTCTTCGAAGTGCCTGGTTGCGGCGCCGGGTGTGTCAGAGGCACGGTGATCGGCATCCTGACGCCGCTCACCGTTGCCGTGGGGCTTGCCTTCGTGTTGATCGGCCTGTTCGACATGCCCGTTCAGAGCTGGCTCTTTCGGCGCGACATGCGCATGACGCGAACGGAGTTCAAGCGGGAGCGAAAGGACCTGGAGGGCGATCCGCAGTTCCGCCAGGAGTTGCGCCGGCTCCGGCGTGAAGCGGTCACGAGGTCCACAAAACGCGGCCTGCACGAAGCATCGCTCGTCCTCTATGGTGGAAGCCGTCTGGTGGCGCTGCGGTATGTGTCGGATGACACGCCGGTGCCAATCATCGTCGCTAAGGAGGAGGGAGGCGAGGTTGCTACCCTGCTGGCGCAGGCGCGACGACAAAATTGCCCGGTTGTTGAGGACGGGGAGCTTGTGAGCAGGATGTTTGCGAAAGCACGTGTCGGTTACGATATCGAAACCGACGTGTTTCCATTCGTCGCTCAGCATCTCGTCCGCTTGAAGCTCGTGTGACGGAGCGGCGCAGGAATGGCGATGGCCGGCATCATTCCCGTTTCATTCGACTGATGTGGGTGCGGTGATATTCAGATCCTGCGACCGGCTGGGGCCACCGAGGAGTTCTTCCTCGCCATAAAGGTAGTGGTGAGCGGCTCTGACGGAGGGTGCCGCACGTGCGGGACCAAGGGTCCGTCCCTCGATGAGGTCGCGTTCGCTCTCCACCATGCGCTGAAGATTGTAAGCATTGGCGCAGCCCGGTGGCAGGTGCGGACCCAATGCCGGGGTGACGACGAAGTCGGTTTCCGCCAACCCGGGCGACATATCGGCCGGCTCACCAAGGCACGCCTCGGGCACCAGAACCGAGCCGCCAACCCCTTTCTCCATCCCTACATAGCTGTTGGTCGGGACAAAGCTGTAATAGGGAGTGTGATCCCTCGGCGCGGTCGCGCACCCCGAAATGGTTAGAAGAGAAAGCGCCAGGACGGCACGAAAATCGATAGGCGAAGTCATTTGCCCTTCCTCCCTTATTTCACAATCAAGCCGATACCGGTGGTGTTTTTCGCCCGCGGCTGTGGCGCGGGCCTGTCGAGGGGGGTGGCCAGCCGCCCGCCGCTGACGGGATTCACCAGATGTGGCGTAATCAGAATCACCAGTTCGGTCTCTTGCCTCTGATAGCGTTGAGACTGGAAAAGAGCTCCAAGAACGGGCACGTCTGCCAGCACGGGAACCTTCTGAAGATTGCGCGTCAACCGTTGCTGGAACAAACCGGCGATCGCAAATGTCTGGCCGCTTGCCACCTCCACGGTGGTGTCGGCGCGGCGGACAACGAAGCTAGGAAGCGAAAGGCCGTCAATGGAGACGCCTCCGCTGTCGGAAAGCGTGCTGACCTCCGGCCGAACATTGAGGGCAATGCGGTTATTGCCAATCAATGTGGGTGTGAAGCGGAGCGACACACCGAAGGGTTTGTATTCGACCGCGATCGTGTCGTTGCCCTGCGGTATTGGAACAGGGACTTCTCCACCGGCCAGAAAACTCGCCGTTTGACCGCTGACGGCCGTGAGGTTCGGTTCGGCGAGAATCTTAACGATCTCGTTGCGCTGGAGGGCTTCCAGGAGGACTTCGATGTTCACATTGCCAGCTCCGATGCCGAAACCAAGATTGGGATCGCCGACGTTGTTTAAAAGCCCGAAGTTGAAGCTGCCGTCGGTCACTGTCACATTCCAGTCAAGGCCGTAGGCCTGCAGTTCGGATCGCGAGACCTCCGCAAAACGAACGCGGATGTTCACCTGTTGGGACCCGTCGATGATGGTGTTGTTGAGTGGCGGCTGATCGGAGGGCGAATGCGAGCGCGCGACATTGTCGATATCGACAGCCTCGCCGATGTCGCGCACCCGACCGAGTGCCACAATGCGATCGCCGAGGAAGGTCAGTTCGGTCATCGAGGTCGGCTGAAGCCTGTTGGCCGCCGCCGCCGCGGCAGCGCTGTCAGCACTTACCTGGAGCTGCATGTAAGCTTCAACCTGCTGGTTCGCGCTGACGGCGATCAGGTTCGTGGTGCCGGGCTTGAGGCCGAAAACATAGATCACATCCGCGGATACGATCTGCAGATCGGCCACGCTCGTATCCGCGATAAGAACCGATTCCACCGGTTGCTCGAAGCGAAAGATGCGGCCCTGTCCGACATGAAGGTCGACCTGTCCGCCCGGTGCGCTCGTCTGCGCCTGTGCCGCCTCGCCGAACGCAACAATGAACAAGGCCGCCAAAGCGGCCGCAATCCGGTGCAGGCTCCAGCACTCCATGAGCCGGGCCATGCGGCAAAGGCCTGCCGCGGTACCAGAAAATATCATGCCAATTCCCCTCTCAAGCACGACGTCGAGTGCTATCTCGATCCCCGGAATTTCAGATCCTAGTCATCCGGCCGAAATGACGTCATGTCCCCGTGCGGCGGATGGTCGTGACGATCCGTTTGCCCGATGCAGCCGGACCCTCTTCTTCGGATAAGTGTTCCAGGTGTTTGTCTGGCATCTAATCGAGTCCCAACATCTAAGATTGTGTCGCCGGCGTATGCGCTGCCGGCAGTGATTTTGGCTGCGGCCTTGTCCCGGCGTCGCGTTGCCGGCTGGTAATCGTCGCAAGCGGCTGAACGTGGAATTCGTGCGCAAGCTCCTGATACGATAAGACCGGCAGATTGATTTGCCTTTGCATGAGAAGGTTGCGCATGTGGCGGCGCACATCCATCGCCGTTAAAACGACAGGCGCCGCGTCGGCCGCCGTCTTTGAGAGCGCACGCTCGATCTGTTCGACGATGAACTGAACTCCATTGTCGGCCATGTTGACGGAGCCGCCGCCGGGTGTATTTTTCACCGCCGCCCTTAATGCTTCCTCGGCCGATGGCTGCAACACATAGGCGGCGATGATATTGTTGCGATCGGCCAGGCGGAAGGTGATCTGCCGTTTCAGCGCGATCCGCACGTGCTCGGTCAGCAGAGCCGGTTCCTTTTCGCGCTGACCCCATTCCACAAGCGCCTCCAAAATGATGCGCAGATTGCCTATGGGGATGTTCTCGGCGACGAGCCGGCGCAGAACCTCGGAGATCTTCTGCAGCGGCACCATTTCCTGCGCTTCCCGGACAAGATCGGCGTAGTCTCCCTCGAGCGAGGAAAGCAGCCGCCTCGTTTCCTGAATTCCAATGAAATGGTTGGCATAGGAGCGCAGCGCGTGCTCGGCGGATCGGCAAACAATCTCGATCGGCCAAAGGAAAAGCAGACGCGCCTCGTCCAGCTGAGGCGTGTGGCTCTTCTCCACCCAGATTGGCTTGCGCCAGCCTGCGATGGGCGAGCCTTCCTCATAGGCGATATCCAGGAGATCGAGATGGGAAGGATCAGCCTCTAGGAGCACGCGATCGGCTGGAATGTCGACGGTGAGGATCGGCGCGCCTTCCAGGTCCATGCGCACACGCTGGGGATCGAGTTTGTCATCGATATGCAATGCGATCGCCGGTGTCTCGATACCGAGGTCCTCGAGAATGTCTTGGTGAACGCGCTGACTTTCCTTTGCGAAATCCGTGGATGAGACAAGCTCACCAAGATCTCGGCCCAACCGCACAACCACGCGATGCAGCAGGGGGAGGGCCAATTGCTCCCGTGTCTCGAGCGCATCAATTCCGTTATCGCGAGCCTGCGCGGGCGCGGAGGTGGACAAGGGCGTGAGGTCGACGATCTCCTCGTTGCGGGATTTGCGGTAAAGGCCATAGGCTCCCGCGCCCATGGCGATGCCCAAAACGAGGAATACGGCGGAGGGGAAGCCCGGCACGAGGCTCAAGGCAATGAGGATAACCGCGCCCGAAGTAAGCGTGCGGCCGTCCCGCAGCAACTGGCCCGTGATCTGACGCCCGAGATCACTTTGATCGTCGCCGCCGGTGACGCGTGTGATCATGGTCCCCGACGCAACGGCCACCAGAAGGGCAGGGATTTGCGCCACCAGTCCGTCGCCTACCGTCAGTAGCGAATAGGTGTGCATCGCCTGGGCGATCGACATGCCGTGCTGCAGCGTACCGATGGCAAAGCCGCCTATCAGGTTGACCGCGATGATGACGATGCCGGCAATGACATCGCCCTTGACGAACTTCATAGCGCCATCCATGGCGCCGTAGAGCTGGCTTTCATGCTCAAGGCGCCTTCGCAGCCGGCGGGCCTCGGCTTGATCGATGTCGCCGTTCCGCAGTTCGGCATCGATGCTCATCTGCTTGCCGGGCATGGCATCCAGCGTGAAGCGCGCGGCCACTTCCGCCACGCGCTCGGAGCCTTTAGCGATCACCACGAACTGCGCCACGGTGATGATGAGGAAAATCACGAGGCCGACGGCTAAGCTGCCGCCGACGACGAAATCGCCAAAAGCCGTCACGACCTGTCCGGCGTCGGCCTGGAGCAGGATGAGGCGGGTTGTGGTGATCGTGATGGACAGCCGGAACAGCGTGGCGATCAGGATGACGGAAGGCAGCGACGAGAACTGCAGCGGATGTGCGATGTAGAATGCTGCAAGAAGGATCAGCACGCTGACGGCGATGTTGGCGGTGATGAGGATATCGACGAGCCAGGTCGGTAGCGGGATCAACATCATCGTCACAGCGACGAGCATCAAGCTGGCGATGACGAGATCGCTACGGCGCGACAGATTGGCCAACACGGGGGTGATGCGGTCAAGCACGGGGATGATTCCTGCTTCCGGCGAGAAAAGTTTGGAAAGTTCTGCGCGCCTCCTCCATGCGCCCACTTAGAAGCAGGGCCCGGCTTTTCAGCAGTGCGAGCGCGGGATGGCTTGCCATATCGTCCATAGTCTCCAAGCGGTCGATGGTGGCGAGGGCCTTTTCGGCGTCGCCATCGCGTACGAGCAAGTGTGCAAGCGTGCGCAGGAGGCCGGGATCATCGGGCGACAACTGCACCGCGATCAGCAGGTAGGCTACGCCCCGTTTCACCTGACCGTGGCTGCCATAGAGGTAGCCGAGAGTATGCAGCAACTGCACCGCGTCGCGCATTTCAGTCAGGCTCAAATCCCCCCTGCATCCTTTCTTGCAGGGCGTGGCATTGGTCGATCTCCCCTTTCAACAGGTCCGTCGCAAATTCGGAAAACTGTGCTCCACCGTCGAGATTTGGAACCACGTCGGTGATGCAGTGCTGAAGGATCGAAACCAAACGGCGCAGGATGGCCAGATCGGCGTCCGGAGCCACGTATTCGGCCAGAATTTCGTCTGGCGATTGCGCGCGGCGCGAAGAGAACGGCTCCTGAACGCCGTCGATCGCTGACTGCTCCGGCGTGTCGGCTTCCTGCGCACGGCCGGTCCGCAAATCAATCTGGTCGACCTGCTGGGAGCGAATACGATCGGTGCCGGGCACCTCGATATTTTGTGCTTCATTCCCCGTCGAATGTACTCTGGCGGGATCGATGCGCAGCGCTTCAATACGTTTGATCATTGATATTTCAGCGCCACCACGGCTTCGCCTTTCGCCAGAAGGAGCTGTTCTTTACCGATCTCCTTGATGATCCAGCCGCCGCTGACGAATGCCCCCTCATGATAGCGGGCGCCATCGGCGGTTATGATGTAGGGGCCCTCACCGTACCAGATCGCCCGGAGGGGAAGTCGTGGCGCCTCGGTGCTGTTGCCGACGGCGACATTGGAGATAAGGACGGGGCGTCCCCGTTGTTCCTTATCGAACCAAGCCTGGGCCGCGCGCCAGGCTCCGACCTGATGATCGGTGATGCTTCCCGAAACCACCAGCCGACCCGGTGCCGCCGCCACATCGAGGCTGTTGATGCCGGCCTGTGCCAAATGGCTCTCAAGCGCACTTTTCGCCTGCCCTTCAATCAACATGTCCGACTGGCCGGCTGAATCCGGTCCGACTGCTTCCGCAACCTCGACGGCCGTCCCACTACTTACCTCGGGCTTTATCTGCGACAACGTGTTGGAGGCGACTGGAACGGCAAAAATCGTGGCGACCAGACCGGCCGCGATCATCATGGAACGGCTCGAGACGATTTTTTTCGCCGGGTAGGCGGGACTCGTGTCGGTCAGCCGTATCGTCGCGCCACCGATTGATACTTCCAGCGGTAACCGGCAGCGGCGCCCATATCCCTCAGGCACGGTTTGACCATTTGCAAGGCCGATGGCGCCTCCCAGTGCCTCCAGTTCCCCCCGACCGCCCACAACGCGAAACCGGCCATGAGTGTCCGCAATCTCGGGGTCGCTAAGAACGATGTCGGCGTCAACACTCGACCCGACCGTGAAAATCGTCTCGGTGAGGTCCAGTTTCGCTCCGGCGTGGAGCCCGCCGATCACCTCGAGCGCGATGTGCGGCTCAGGCGCCTCCGTCGCGTCTGAACCATGATTCAGACGCGGCATGCAGTGAGAAATGCGGCGGATAAGCTCCGTGTCCCGCACCCGATCAACCAGTCTCGCCAACTCCTGCGCCATCTAGGAGCACTCCCTTGAAGATGAGGCCACATGGTTCGCCGCAATTTGTTCATAAAGCGAGTGTGCCGCCGTTTCCGGGCTGGCGACACACGAGGACCGCTGTTGGCCGTGTCCTTTAGACCTTCTGGGCGACATCGCCCTCTTTGGACTTGGCGCCGATCGCAAACTGGCCAACAAGTTGTGCCTTTGAAAGCTCGGTTTGCCATTTCATGACTTCATTCGAGGATTTCTTGTAATCCTGAACAGCGTTGGCGATGGATTCTGCTTCTGAGGCCATAAGTCGCTCCTTGAATTCAAATGCGCTGCATATGCACGAACCGCCCGAGCAGGTATGCCGGTGGCCATGCACGGAACGATCTTAGGTCAGCAATGTTAAAAGTTAAAGTCCATTTGGAACTTTCACGCTTCCTAAATTCCATTCGCTGCGTTCCGTTGCATTGACGTGGACCAAGACGTAATGTGGGAATGGGCAAGGGGTATGGACAAATGAAACAAGGGCCTTTGGCAGAGCTACTGCTCGAACGTTTCGATTCGATGCCACCACAGTTGCAGATGGCGAGCCGCTTCGTGCTCGATCATCCCGACGACGTGGCGCTGATGTCGATGCGCGAGCAGGCAAATCGAGCGGGTGTATCGCACAGTACGATGATGCGGTTGGCGCGGTCGCTGGGTCTTAACAGCTACGAGGAAATGCGCGCGCTCTACGCAAGGGGGTTGCGAGAAGCGCACCGGAACTTCGAGGTGCCCGGCCTTTCGGAGGGAGAAGATGCGGAGCAGGGCGGCTTTTCCTTGGTCGGCCGCATGTCCGACACACTGGCCGCGCAGGTGGCGCGTTTCGGCGACTATGGAGCCGCCAGGCAACTGATGGCCGCTGCGGATGTGCTCGCTGGTGGGCGCCGTCTGTTTTGCTTAGGCTTGCGCTCGGAGCATGCGGTGGCGCACCATTTCAACCAGACGCTTTCGCTTTTCGACGAGCAGGCAACACTCCTGGACGCGGTGGGCGGAACCGGCATCGACAACCTTGGGCAAGGCGGTTCGGGGGACGTGATGCTAGCGGTCGGAGTCGAGCCCTACACCCGAGCGACGGTGGAGATCGCCCGGCAGGCGGCCGCGTTCGATATCGCCGTCGTGGCGATCACGGACAGTCAGGTTTCCCCGCTGGCGCGCATTGCGCGCCAGAGCATCATTGTTACGACGCATTCGCTCGTGGGTTTTCAGAGCCTGGTATCGGCCATGGCAGCGGCGGAAATCCTCGCGGCGCTGGTTGCAGCAAGGCGGGGCATTGACGTGGAACAGGCCTTGCAAGAGGCGAAGGCGCGGCTCTCCGCCCTTGATGTCTATTGGAGTTCCTGATGGGTCAAACTGCCGAGTTCGCAGACGGAAGGATTACGCCGTTTCGGCGGTCCTCAGATGGTGTTTCGCTGCATAGGCCTCGGCAACTTCGGCCACCAGCTGCGCCGCATGCTCGGCAATAGGATTGACCGGTTCCAGGAAGAATGAGGCGGTGAACTGCAGGTCGGACGGCTGCCATTCGCAATCGATCTTTCGCAGCTCTCCCCTGGCTATATGATCTCGCACAACATCCAGGGGCAGGACGGCGATGCCGATGCCGTCCATCGTCATGCGCAGCGAGGCCGCCAGCGAGTTGGCCGGGAACGTTCGCGGCGCGTCGTCCGCGTCTGCGCTGAGCTTGTGATAGAGCTCGCTATAGGGACGCGTGGCGCGCGCGTAGGAGATGACCGGAAACCGCAGCAATTCGCGGAGGGATACGCGCGTTTCCGGCAGGTCGAGGTGCGGCGCGCAGACCCATATCAGCGGGAAAGACGGCACGTTCACGTTTTCGATGCGGTATTCCGACACCGGTCCCATGAGAACGGCTATGTCGAGCCGATGCGACAGGAGATCGCTGCGTAGCGCGAGTGTGCCATCGACGACCAGATCAACATCGACGAGCGGATAGCTTTTGTCGAATTCCCGGAGGAAATCGGATAGCCAGGTGTGGACGATGGTCTCGGCAACGCCCAGCCGGAGAACGCCGTTGACTGTTGCCAGCGTGTTGGCTGCGCGCTGCAGCTTGTCGGCTGTGCGCAGCGTGCGTTGCGCAAGAGGCAGAAGCTGCTGCCCCATTGCCGTCAGGCGAACGGTATTGCTCATGCGCTCGAAAAGCTGCACGCCCAGCGCATTCTCCAGGCTGGCGATCCGTGCCGAAACGGCCGGCTGGGTCGTGTTCAGCCGCTCGGCCGCCTTGCGAAAGCTGCCCAGCGTGGCCACCCACAAAAAAGTATCGAGCTGCTTGATGTTGAAGGAGATCACGGCGCCCACAAATACCTGTCACCGCAAGAGAATAATTGGGTCAGTGTCTGACGACCACCTTAGCGCCCATCGACACCCTTTCATACAGATCGATCACATCCTCATTGGCCATGCGAATGCAACCCGATGACGTCGCTTGCCCGACAGTCCAAGGCGCGTTTGTGCCGTGGATCCGGCAGAGGGTGTCGCCGATATAAAGTGCACGGGCGCCCAGCGGATTGTTCGGTCCGCCCTTGACAAAAGCGGGAAGAACGCGACCGTGCCACGCCTCTCGCCGCCGCATTTCCTCCGGCGGGCGCCAGTCCGGCCACTTTCGCTTGTTTGTGATGTGGTGCTGGCCGCTCCAACTGAAGCCCTCTTTGCCGACACCGACGGCATATTTCAGCGCTTTGCCGTTTCCAAGCACATAGTAAAGTCGCCGTTGTGACGTGCTGATGACAATCGTGCCGGGCGGCTGCGGCTCGCTGAATGTGACGATTTCTCGTACAATCGGCTGCAAGTCCGGTTGCCGCAAAAACGCGGTTTGAGCGCTCGTCTCACCGGGCGGCAAGAGGCTCCGTGCGTCCGAATCGAAGGCCCAGGTCCTCGGATCATAGGCGCCCGACTGGGCAAGCGCGCCGGGATGCGACGCTGCAAACATGGCTATGAGCAGCGTCACCAACGGGGAAAGCCGGACGATTCCTGCCGTTCCCGAGCGATGCCTGCGCGCAAACGCCCCGACAATCTGTTGAAGGCCTTCACATATCATCTGCCGGCGCTCCCATCGTCGCGGGCAACGGAATCAACGAAGTCGTTACCAGCACAATTACTGCCCGTGCGCAACAAATGGAACCTATTTAATCTGCGCAGTCCAAATGGACTTTTCTTTTGGCGAGGAGCGCTATAGTCTGCAGCCTGTTCGCGCGGGCCGAGGGGCCGACCGCAGTTCAATCGAGCGAGATCACATGAACTTCACCGTCGGCAAGATGCGCCATCGTCACCATAGGGCAATTGGCCTGCTTGTGGGTCTGTGGTTTTGTGTAGCCGGGATACAGGCGATCGCGGCGGAGCCGGAGTGGCCCGCGGGCATTTATACATACATCCCGATCGACCAGAGGGTGTCGGAGGCCCTGCAGGAGTTCGGGCGCAACGTCGGCCTGCCGGTCAGGGTGAGCGACCGCGTCGAGGGGCGCTTGAGCCATGGTATGCCGATCGGCACGGCCCGTGAATTTCTGACGTGGATCTGCGACCGGTACGGACTTGTCTGGTACTATGACGGCGCAGTCCTCCATATCGCGGCGGAAAGCGAGCTTCGTACCGAAATGGTGAAGCTTGCGACCGAGGAAATGCGCTCCATGCGCGCGCGCCTGGAAAGGGTGGGAATAAGCAATCCGCGCTTCCCGATCCGGCTCATGGAGGATGACAACCTCATGTCCGTTTCCGGGCCTCCGGCCTATATCGCAGCCGTCAAGAAGGCGCTAGGGCTGCTGTCGGAAGGAGATGGCGGGGTAAGGAGCGTTCGTGTGTTTCGCGGCAAGGATGTTGCCGCCACCGCGGTTCCAGCAAGCAATTAGGAGAGAGGCGATGAGGATCGACAACTCGGCCACCAACGCTCAGATGCAAGCGGACATGAAGCTGAAAGCCAAGCAGACGACCATGCAGGCGCATATCGAGAATGCGCTGGCCGACCGCTCCGTGAACCGAATGTCTCAGCCCATGCAGGCGAACAGCGACGCGATCAGGGAATCTCAAGGGGCCGAGCCGGACGAAGGCTAGCAACCCTCGTCGAACGCTTCGTTGCGATCAGGAGTGGGACTATGGAAGCTACATCCGCCGCGGCCCCGTCACTTTCATCTCCGCTGTCGGAGATGCAGTCGAACCAAATGCCGGTTTCGATCACACAAGAGCAAAACCTCTTCGAATACCTGATCGATGTGGAGAAGGGGCTTGGAATATCCGGCGAATTTGCCAATCCAGCGGCGCTTTTCAGCAAGGTGTTGGACCATGCCGACGAAATTAGTCAGCAGGTGCAGGACGTTGTCAAAAGCATAAGCACACGTTCTGGTGATGCCTCGGGCGCGGTGCAGGCGCAGAAGGCGGGGACTACCTCGGATCCGGGCCTGGAGGAAATAGACATGGGGCAGATCGTCGAACAGTTTTGGTCGGCTACTTGGACAGTCTATCGTGCTACAGCGGTTACCAATAGTGTGGTCGCTGCCACATCCTCGGCCCAATCACTGATCCACCAGAGCTAACGGTGCACTCGGTGACAGAGTCTATGTCACGATCTGTCGTCATGGTGTGGCTTGGCAGGGCCCGTCTGGGGATCGTCGGGTTGGGCCTGTTGTTGTTACAAGCCTGTTCGTCGGAACTCTACACCGGCCTGGACCAGCGACAGGCCAATGAGATCGTAGCTACCCTCATGCGCGAGGGCATTCCAGCCCAGCGTCGTCCCAGCGATGACGGCACGATGACGGTGACTGTGGACAAAAACCGCTTCGCCGATGCCATGGCCATTCTGGACGATGCCGGACTGCCCAAGACGGAATTCCAGACGCTGGGAGACGTCTTCAAGCGGGACGGCCTCGTTTCTTCTCCGGTCGAGGAACGGGCTGCCATGATCTATGGCCTGAGCCAGGAATTGTCGCGAACGATCTCGGACATAGACGGCGTCTTGTCGGCGCGCGTCCATCTCGTGCTTCCAGATAACGACCCGCTTCGCCGGGAACTCGTTCCCTCATCGGCATCGGTCTTTATCCGCCATCGTGCAACCGTGGCGATGAGCGATTTCGTTCCGCAAGTAAAGCTGCTTGTCGCCAATGGCATCTCCGGGCTCGCCTACGACAATATCTCGGTGGTTCTGGTGCCCGTACAGGGCAAGGCTGCGGACGTATCCGAGCCGGCATTTGCCAGCTTTCTCGGGCTCTGGCTTCATCCCGACAGCGTAGCACGTGCCAAGTGGATCTGTTTCGGGCTTCTTGCCTTGGTTCTGGGGCTGGCTGTGGGGCTCGGATACGAATACTGGCGTCAGCGCCGTGACGTCT
This sequence comes from Chelativorans salis, assembly GCF_025336525.1. Taxonomy (GTDB): domain Bacteria; phylum Pseudomonadota; class Alphaproteobacteria; order Rhizobiales; family Rhizobiaceae; genus Chelativorans; species Chelativorans salis. The sequence continues at coordinate 255,601 of NZ_JAOCZP010000005.1, read as the reverse complement.
ACTCTCTGCCGGTGCCCGTGAAAAAGACATGAATCCGGAAGGCAAGGCTGAGCGGAATAGCGGACAGTACGGTTGGGAATCGTTCCTCCGGGAACCTGCGGCTTATGCAGATCCCGAGCGTTTGGCGCTGTGCTTTATGGGCAAGATAAGCAATAGGGCTTGCGAGCGCCTGCTTGCCAACGGGAGGTTGCATGGTCGCCTCTCAACGCTTCTTGCGGAATACTATGCGCTCGCGCGGTTGCCGGACGATGATGCGCATACCGCAGACAATGCTGATCGGAGGATTGCGCTTTGGAACGTCGACCGTTTGAGCAACCTCATTCTGCAATCCGGGGCGATCTATTGGTCGGACGTACTTGCCAGTACGATCCTGGGCCGCGAGGCTGCCGCTCTGCGGGCCGTCTTCAATGGGGAATTGACCACCTTCGCGGTCGCCAACAAGGACCTTGCCGGTCCGCCGCAGCCAATCGAGCCGATTGAGACGCTCAAAGAACGTGTCGAAGCCGACGGGTGGCGGTGTCTTGCCGCATGGTGCCATGCCGTCGATCCCGCGATCGGTGCGCGTTTTCGTCTCAAGCTGCCTCCCACCACGCCATTGGAAGAGATTCCCGCGCCACCCTTTGTCGAAACCGGGCCTGAGATCGTGCGCCGGGCCGCGCGATGAACTGCTGAAGGGGAAGAGGGAATGGTCATCAAGCAGGCAAGCGGACCGTCGCTGGAATCTCTGCCAAGGAGACCCTTGGCGCATGTTCTGCGTCCGGCCGAAGCGACGGCATGGAGAGATGGATTTTCCTTTCTCGAGACAGCGCGCAACGAGGCCTCGAAGATACGGGAGATGGCGCGCCAAGGTTACGCGACGGAATATGCGCGAGGCTATGAGGACGGCAAAGCGGCTGGTGAAGCCGAGGCCGGACGGTTGGTCAACGAGACCGCGGCCAAGGTGGACCGATATCTGGCGGGGATCGAAGGCGAGGTCGTGACGCTGGCGCTCGAGATCGTGCAGCGTGTGCTTGGAGATTTCGATGTCGGCGAACGTGTCGCGCAGGCGGCCAAGCACGCCATCGCAGATCTAAGGCGCGCGAAATATATCCGCCTCACCGTTCATCCCGATGTCGCCACAGAGGTGAAGGAGAGGCTCTCCGGCATTGTCGACGAAGATGCGCTCGGATGTGCCATCGAAGTTCAAGCCGATAATGCTCTGGCGCCTCATGCATGCGTCATCGCCACTGACGCTGCCGTCTTCGATGCCAGCGTTGAAGCGCAACTCGAAGTCTTGAAAGACGCCATCGGCAAGGACACGGAGGCCGAGCGATGAGCGACATGGCCTCCGGCGTCGATGCCCGCCTCTCGACCATCGTTCCACGATTGCGGGAAAGGTTGCGCGAGGATGCCGGCCGCTCGCGCAAGGGACGGGTGCGCCAGGTTGTCGGCGTGATCATTCACGCCGCAGTGGACGAGGTGAGGCTCGGCGAGATTTGCGACCTCGTTGATCCGAAGACCGGCCGGCGGGCGAGGGCGGAGGTTGTTGGCCTTGCCGATGAGGAAGCCATTCTGGTGCCGCTTGACGACATGACCGGGCTTTCGAGCCTGACGGAAGTCATTCCTACGGGCCGGGACCTGCAAGTGCCGGTCGGTTCGGGGCTTTTGGGGCGCGTCGTGAGCGCTCTCGGCGAACCCCTGGATAGTGGGCCATGGCCGCCGAAGGCCATGGAAGGGACCTATCCGGTGCACTCCTATCCGCCCCCGCCCATGTCGCGCGCGCTCATATCGGAGCCGATCCAGCTCGGCATTCGCGCGCTCGATGGATTTCTGACCTGCGCGCGCGGCCAGCGCTTGGGACTGTTCGGCGAGCCCGGCGTGGGCAAATCCGCGCTGGTTTCCGACATCGTGCGCGGCACGGATGCCGACGTCGCCGTGGTAGCGCTCGTTGGCGAGCGTGGCCGTGAGGTGCGCGAATTCGTCGAACGCCAGCTCAGCTCGGAAGGGAGGGCGCGGACCGTCATCGTTGCCGCGACTTCAGACCGGCCGGCGATAGAAAGGGTCAAGGCTGCATATGTCGCCACGGCGATCGCCGAGTTTTTTCGCGATCAGGGCAAGCATGTCCTACTGGCCATGGACAACATCACGCGGTTCGCCCGCGCCCAGCGGGAAATCGGCCTTGCCTCGGGCGAGCCCCCAACCCGGCGTGGATTTCCGTCTTCACTGTTTGCCGCCCTTCCGAGGCTGCTGGAGCGTTCTGGCCCCGCTGAGCGTGGTTCAATCACAGGCCTTTACAGCGTGCTCATCGAGGGGGACGGCACGCTCGATCCGGTCGCCGAGGAACTGCAGGCGCTGTTGGACGGGCATGTCTTTCTGTCGAGCGACCTTGCCCGCCGCGATCACTTTCCGGCCATTGACGTGCTGCGCAGCCGAAGCCGGCTGATGGAGAGCGTTGCGTCGCCGGAACACCGGGCCGCCGCTGGGAAATTGCGGAACCTGCTGGCCCGTTACGCAGATATCGAGTTGCTATTGCGCGTCGGCGAATATGAAAAGGGGTCGGACCCGGTTGCGGACGAGGCCGTGCGCAAGATCGACCGAATCAACGCCTTCCTGCGCCAGCCACCGAACAAACTCGAGAACGTGGAGACGACAAGCAAGCTCTTGCAGGAGATCGCCGATGAAGGAACGTGAGACGATCGTCCGCCTGCGCGACCTTCGCCGCCTGCGCGAGCGGGGGGCGAACGAGACCGTTTTCCGCAGGCATGCGGCGCTGAATGAAGCAAAATGGGAGGTCGAGAAGGCGGCGCACACGACCGAAAGGCATTTGCAGGAGGCCGCTGCCGCGGAGCAATCAGAGTTCGAATCTCTTGTCGGGCAGCCGGTGGATGTCCGCCGCATGCATCAGCTTGAGGGACAGTTTCAAAAGGGGACCGCGGATTTGGCGCGGTTACGCGACGTGGAGTTGCAGGCGGCTGCAACCGCGCGGGAACGCAAGGATCAACTTGCACGGGCGCGCGAAGATCATAACAGGCATATGCGGGCAGTGACGAAACTCGATGGTTTGCTCGACCGACTGTCTTCCAGGTCGATCGGGGGATGGGCACGATGCGAGGAGTTCGAGGAGGAGGAGACCGCTGCGGACCGCAGGCCCTCCAAGCATAAGGGCGGGCTCTAGACTGTGTCCCAGGCGGTGGTCGAAAAGAGAACAAGCCGGCGCGCGCCGGGGAAAAAGAAGCCCAAACCCGGCGTGAAGCCGGTGCTCCTCCATGAAATCGAACAATCCAGGCTGCACGCATTCAATGCATTCTATCGCCGGCGCAGACCGGTAAAGCTCACGGTTGAGGGTCAGACATATTCGGTCACGGCCGCCTGGCCGGTTGAGACCGATACTGCCTCGCAGGCAGCCGTTAACTTCTCGATCGACGGCGCCCCGGGCGAACTGAACCTGCCGCTTTCGATGGTGGAGGAATGGATTTCCCGGATCGACCCCAACGCCGATCTTGCGCAGTTGACTCCCCAACACGCGGCACTCCTGGTCGAATGTGTCTTGAGCGAGGATTTGAACCGCCTGGAGGCGCAGCTTGGCTGTGCGATCGTTGTGCAGGCGGTCGAAACCGGGCTGGCGGATCTCGTCGGGGGCGATTTCAAGTTGCGGCTCAATCGCGGCGAGGCGGCCGCAATTTGCGCGCTCTCCGTGGAGGACCGCTGGGCAATACGGCTTGGCGAAGCGCTTGATGGAGCGCAACGCGGTACGCCTCGGCTCCGTCTGGATGTGCCGGTCACCGTCAACCTTTGGCGCGGCGTGACCACGATTTTCCTTGCCGACCTGCGGAGCCTTCGGCCTGGCGATGTGATCGTGCCGGAGGAATTGAACCATACGCAGGACACGGCAATCGCCATCTTCGCCGACCGTTTCGTGGTACCTGTTCAGGCCACCTCGGATGGCTGGCTCTTGACCGCCGGCGTGCGCCCGCTCGCTGCGACAAAATGGGAGTGGATCATGGATCATTCGAAACAGCCGCCGACGGCGGTCGTGGAAGATTCCGACCTTGAAGACCTGCCGCTAACCATTGCGTTCGAGATTGGGCGCGTAGCCATGTCACTGAAGGAGTTCAGCCAGTTGACGCCGGGGGCCGTGGTCAAGATCGCCGATGTGTCCGACCAGGCGGTCGATCTGCTTGCCAATGGCAAACGCATCGGCCGCGGCGAGATGGTCCGCATCGGCGACGGTGTCGGCGTGCAAGTCACCCGGATATTCGGCGATGCTTGAGGACGCCCCGAACATTCTGGGCATTCTTGTTGCCATTGGCGTCGTCGGGCTTGTCCCTCTGGCGGTCGTCACAATGACCGGCTTTCTGAAGATTTCGGTCGTGCTGTTTCTCATCCGCAACGCGCTAGGGACACAGAACACGCCTCCAAATCTGGTGCTGTATGGGATAGCGCTGGTCCTGACGGCCTATGTCACGGCTCCGCTTGCCAGCGAAATTTCCAGCCGGCTCGAAGAGAACCGAATCACGTTCGAGTCCAGCCAGGACGTGCAAGAGGCGGCGCGCCTTGTCCGCGCACCCCTAAGGCAGCATCTCCTTCACTTCACGCGGCCGGGCGAGCGGGAATTCTTTCTTCAGGCGACCGAACGGCTCTGGCCGGACGGAGCGCGCCGGGACGTCCAGGTGGATGATCTGTCGATTCTCGTGCCGGCTTTCGTGGCATCGGAGCTGAGCCGGGCCTTCGAAATCGGTTTTCTCATTTACCTGCCGTTTCTGATCGTGGACGTCGTCGTCGCCAGCATTCTGATGACGCTCGGCATGATCATGGTTCCGCCGGTGCTCATCTCCGTTCCGCTCAAGCTGTTCCTGTTCGTGGCGATCGACGGTTGGTCGCGACTGATGCAGGGCCTCATCCTGAGTTACGTCTGATGGGAGGAGGGCATGACCACTGATTTCGTTCTCGCGAAGGTCCAGACCGCCCTGGTGATCGTTCTCTTCGCGTCGGCCCCGGTGATCATCACCGCGCTTGCGGTCGGGCTCCTGGTCGGGCTGGCGCAGGCCCTTACACAAATACAGGATCAAAGCTTGCCACAGACGATCAAGCTCGTTGCGGTCCTGGTGGTCATCCTGTTGTTCGGGCCGGTCATGGCCTACCAGATCGCGGAACAGGCTTCCGAGGCGCTCGATCAGTTCCCCCGCGTGACGCGTTAAGGCCCTAATGGACACGGCGTTTTTTGAAACTATCGAGGGGCTTGAATATTACGCACTGGCAGTTGCGTATTCCTTGGCGCGCATGATCGGCGTGATGTCCATCATGCCGCTCTTCACGCGCATGCGGCTGACCGGCCTTGTGCGCAACGGTGCCGCGATAGCGCTGTCCATCCCGGTCATTCCGGCAATCGCCTCGATGCTGCCGCAGATGGAGCCGGTGCCGACGTTCTTCCTTCTCGTCATCATGTTGAAGGAGGTTCTGATCGGCCTCGTCTTGGGCATTGTGCTTGGCATTCCGTTCTGGGCCGCGGAAGCGGCGGGCGACATCGTGGACCTGCAGCGCGGAGCATCGATGGGCGTGTTGCTCGACCCCATGATGTCACACCAGACCAGCCCGACGGGCACGTTGCTTGCAATCGTCATGCTGGCCATCTTTTTGGCCGCGGGCGGGCTCGAACTCGTGCTCACCGTGCATTATCGCAGCTACGAGCTTTGGCCGCTGGACCAGTTCGCGCCGACCTTCAGCGCCGATGCCGCCGATCTCCTCCTCGATGTTCTGAACCGTGTCTTCGCGATGGCGCTCATCCTGGCGTTCCCCCTCATCGTGGGGCTTCTGTTGTCGGACGTCATGCTGGGATTTCTCGCGCGTGCCTCCCCGCATCTCAACATCTTCGCCCTGTCGCTCGTGGTGAAGACCGCGGTTTTCAGTGTGGTGCTGGTGTTATACGCCCCATTTCTGGTTCACTACATGAATACAAATCTCGGCTTCATGCGTGATGCCGCGCGCTACCTCGAACTGATTGCATGTCCGTCCTGTCCCTGATGATGCTTCCAACCTTGCAGGTGAAGAAATAATCTATCGCGAAGCAAAAAATCTCGTAATTTGACATGTCCTTCGCTGCTGAAGATGGTTGGGCATCGACAAGCCAAGGGGGCGGCGCCGTGGTACCGATCACCGACCATCGAGCATTTTCGTTTCAGGCGACGCTGGGCACTTGCGACGCTGCTCGGTTGCGGCAGATCATCCGGCAGGATGCCTATGAAGGAAGAACGTCAGGCCTTGCGCCGGGCAGGGTGCAGGCGAATCTGATCATTCTTACCCGCAGGTTTGCCGACGATTTCCTGCTTTATTGCAAGCGCAATCCGAAGCCGCTGCCGCTGATCGGGGTCGCCCGGCACGGCGTGCCGGCGATCCCGCAGTTGGGTGACATCGACCTGCGCACGGATGTTCCTCGCTACGACATCTATCGCTTCGGCGCACTCGTCGGGCGGCCGGCGAACATCACTGCCTTGTGGCGGGAAGATTTTGCGGCTTTCGCCATCGGCTCGAGCTTCACTTTCGAGCACGCGCTTGCAGCGCGCGGCGTCCGGTTGCGCCGGATGGGGGGATACAAGGCCGTGCCGGTTTACCGAACAGCCATTCCAACATCGCGGGCGGGACTGTTTTGCGGCGAGTTGATCGTGTCCATGCGGACCATCCGCGCAAAGGACATCGACAAGGTGCGCGCCATTACCGCACGGTTTCCCCAGGCGCACGGCGCACCGATTCATGTCGGTGACCCCGCGGAAATCGGGATCGATGATCTTAATCGTCCCTTATCGGGCGATTCGCTCACCATGGCGCCGGACGAAGTGCCCGTCTTCTGGGCCAGCGGCCTGACCGCGCATCATGCAGTGCAACGGGCGAAGCTGGAGATCTGCATTACCCAATCGCCCGGACATATGCTGCTCACCAGTATCGACGGGCGAGCGGATATCGGTTCCTTCAAGCTTTTCTAGAAGCCCTCGGACCTATTGTAGCCTCGTCGGGTTGGATCAGACTGGCGCTGTTGTTCTGCGCCGGCGCCTTTGTCGTGACTGACGGTGCGGGATTTCATCGGCAGACAGCCGGCCTGCATTCGTTGAAGTCGAAGTCCATGGCTGCGATGTTGCCGCTCAGTCTGCTGTCCTCGTTGAGGCGGATGAAGTTGGACCGTTCGATCATTGGATTACTGCGTGTTCGATCTATCGACCGACCTTAAACTCCGCAAGTCAATTGATCGGAGCACAAACACGGAGTGAACCTTGCGGATGAGCAGACTATCGTATCTTTGCCGGCAACCGCGAGCGCTGCGAGGTTGGCGCCGGCTGGAGCAAGGTCGCCAGGTCGAGCGGCGAGAGCTACCTCAACCTCAAGATCGCCGCGCCGGAATTCGCCCCTAACTGAGTCATTTTGCGAGTGACACGGTAACGCCCGTCACTGACTCGACCGCCTGTTTTAGAGCACTAATCAGCTTATCCACCGAACCCAACGGGATTGGATGCTCGCGGTTCTGATAGAAGCCAAAGAAGAACTTTTCCGACTCCATGGAGCTATTGCCAATCACGCTGATAGCCTCGCGATACATCTGAACCGAATAGTGTTCGTTATCGGGTGTTGTCGGAGCAATCCGGATGTCAAAACCGTGGAGGTTGGCGAATTGTTCTAGCTGATCAAAAAACTGCTCCCGTGAAGCCTGCGGTACGGTGATGTTCACCGATTGGATGGGCTTTTGCGCAGGGCCTAGTTTGGGCGTCATGCTAAGTCCCTTTACCACGCCGATGGCTGTGACCAACCCCAGAAACCCGATCAGAAATGCCCGGCGTTTGGTCATCCTTTGCTCCGAGTAATGAGATAGTCACGTCCACCTTACCAGTGCGCTGATCGCTAATTCGACAAAAGCCGCTCACCACGATGGTGACGTTCGATATTCTCGCGCATCTGCCGGTCCAAAGCGTCGAAGATTTCCGGTCCGAACATCTCGTTGATCTTGTTCATGCCTGGCACCACGTTGTTGCCAATTCCGCGTGTCGTGACATGCCAAGAGCCGTCAGGCGCCCGCCATACCGTACGGGTGATTTGCCCGTCATAGAAGACGTGTACTGGCAATGTGGTGTTGGTGATCGTCAGGTTATCGGCGCTGACAGTCGTTTGAATGTAGCCAGCAGGAATACCTTCGAACGGATCATAGACCAGGCAGAGGTCACCATTCTCCACCGGTATCGCCGGATTTTGACCTGGCACTGAGTAGCGCGCCAGCTGATCGGCGATTTCCTCGACCGAACATGACAGTCCTGCTTCGCAGACCATGTTGGTGGTCATGTAGTCGTGCCAGCCAAGCTTGTCAGGAGTATAGCTCCCAATAGGGGTGGTAGCCGCCTGATACGCGACCGCCGCCTGCCTGGATCGATAGCGGCTTAGCGCCTGCGCGCTGTCGATCTCCGCCTGGCGGGCACTGGGCGCCGCCGGCAGGCTCGCCATGACCTGCGAGCGGGTGTAGGCGGCCATGCTGGCCGTCTCCGCCTCGCGGGCGCTGGGCTGTCCATCCTGCGGCTCGACACGGCCGCCGTCCAGCATGCTTGGCTGCGAGGTCGGAGCGTTGCCGGAAAGCGACGCCTTGGCCGCCTCCACGCTGGCGGCAAAGTCCGCCCGCGCCTCCCGCTGCGCTGTCCGCGCACTTTGGTAAGAGGCCATGCTCGAACGCTCCGCCTCGCGATGGCTGGGCTCACGGCCGGAAGCTGTTCGGGATGGATGTGTGCTGCTGCCTCGGGAGCTGTTGTAGGCTGCCATGCTGGAGCGTTCCGCATCACGGTGGCTCGGGCTACTGGAGCCGTAACCGGGCGACGCGCTGGGGGCTGCACTTGAGGAGGTACTGGAGAACGTGCCGAAGCCATTGGAACTGCTGAAGCCGCCGTAGGAAGCGGTGCCGGCGCTTCGGCCCCGACTCTCCGACGGCGAAAAACCGCCGGCTCCCGACGCGCCGGAAACAGAGCCATGCATGCCACACCCTCCGCGTGCGCGCCCCCTCGCGCACAACCATCATTGCGGAGGGCGGCGTCCCGGTCAAGGCCCGGCATGACGGCTTCAAGCATCATCGGATTGCCGGAATTGTCGCGGTCATGCGGCCGGGCATCGACGGGGCGCTGACGAAGAAGGTCTGCTCTTCGGTGGCCGGCGTGTCGGCACGGACACGCTGTGCGTCGAACTCCGCAAATTCCATCAGGCAACCTCGCCTATGATATGCACTGAGCGATCGAAGCGTTCGAAGGATCAAAGCCGACTGTGGTCCCCTCGACCATCGATCCGTTCCAACACGCAATCGTCAACGCGATGCTTCTTGTCGCGGGTATCCGCATTCGCCACCAAAACCGGCTACGTTTGGCCTGCACCGCCTACGATCAGGAAACGGGGCGGCGGGCCGTGGCATCCCTGATCATCTCGACCAGGGTGCGACTAGGTTTTGTGCGGTTCTCATCGCGCGTACACACCAGGAACTCGACATCGGGCAGGTCGGGCAATCCGTCTTCCCGCCCCAATTCGCGCAACCCACTGCCAAGAGCGCTGCGGGGCAGGGGTGTGATGGCAAGTCCGGCGAGCGCGGCGGCACGCACGCCGGCCACGCTGGGGCTCACATAAGCGATTTGCCACGGCTGATTGTTCAGGGCCATAGACTCGATTGCCGCTTCGCGGTACGGGCACGGTTCAGGAAAAAACGCCAGGGGTAGCTCTCTGTCGCAAGGGAGGCTGTCGTGCTCAGAGAAAGCCCAAACCAGCGGTTCCTGCCAGAGTCGCCACCCTCGTGCTTCGCCACGGCAGCGACTGCCAAGAACCAAGTCCAGGCGCTCTTGATCCAATGCCTGAAGGAGCACTGGTGGAATGCCGACCTCAACCTCAAGTAGAACGCCTGGATGAGAGGCCCGAAATCTTCGCAAGATATGTGGCAGGCAGGTGGAGGCGAAATCCTCCGACGTGCCGATCCTGATCGTTCCTGTGAGCTTTGATCCTGTTAGACGCGCGTGCGCATCCTCATTCAGATGCAATATCGTTCGGGCGTAGCTTAACAGCGTCTCTCCCTTTTCCGTGAGCGCTACCGAACGCGTGCTTCGCGTTAAAAGGGGACATCCGGCCTGCTCTTCTAAGCGCCGGATCTGCGCACTGACGGCGGATTGGGTGAGATGGAGGCGTTCGGCGGCTCGCGTGAAGCCGCCCGATTCCGCAACGGCCACGAAGCTGCGCAGGAGTTCCGTATCGAACATGCCCTCAGTCTAGCACGAGGCTTTCTAAATGGCAGCATATTAATTCGTTAGTGTTTTTAAATCTTGCCTCTTATCCTGCCAAAGCAAGCAGGCCTAACCGGGGGGATGGCTGAAGCGCTTCCAGGCCGTGATGCTTGGTCGACGTTGGATGATCGGAGAGGCAAGACATGTCGAATCTGCTCTATGTGGAATGCTCCCCTCGCAAGCAGCGCTCAGCATCGATCGAGGTCGCACGGGCGTTTATTGATGCTTACACCGCTGAGCACCCGGGCGATACGGTCAAGACAATCGATATCTGGAATCTGGCTATGCCGGAGTTTGACGGCGATGCCATGGCCGCCAAATACGCAGGCCTGAGCGGTACCGAGCTGACGTCTGGTCAGCGCGCAGCTTGGGAAGGGATTAAAGAGTTGGCGCGACCGTTTGAGGCGGCCGATAAGCTGCTGTTTGCGGTGCCGCTGTGGAACTTCGGCATTCCCTACAAGCTGAAGCATCTCATTGATGTGATCTCGCAAAAAGATGTGCTGTTCAATTTCGACGAAAGCGGATTCAGCGGTCGCCTGACGGGCAAGAAGGCTGCTGTCATTTATGCGCGAGGCCTCGACTACTTCTCCTCGTCTTCAATTACTCCGGCCGCCGGCTATGATTTCCAGAAGCCTTATCTCGAGATGTGGTTGAACTTTGTCGGTATTACGGACATCTCTACGATCATTGTCGAGAAGACCTTGTTCGGCCCCGATATCGATGAAAATGCGCGGGCAGAGGCAAAGGCCAAGGCGGCAGTCTTCGCAAAAGAATTCTGATGATTTCAGGAGAGAAATTAAAATATTATTCCCCTGTAATATTTCCACTGATATTTTTAAATTACATGTGTATTGTCACATATATGTATGTTGAGCATTATTAATTCAATGGCAGAGATCTCGACGGTTTGGTGGTTTTGCTTTTTTCATCCGAGACCAGAAGGGGTAGCCTGGCATGGAGAAAAGCCCTCTAGCTGACCTGTTGTTGGAGGAATTCGACGCGATGCCGCCACGGCTTCGTACGGCCGCACGGTTCGTCCTAGAGCACCCAACAGAGGTTGCATGGATGTCGATGCGCGAGCAAGGGCGCCGGGCAGGGGTCTCACATTCGACAATGATCAGGCTCGCGGCCTGGCTCGGGTTGGACAGCTATGATGATCTGCGCGCGATTTGTGCTCAGGCCTGGCGAGAATCCGGCAGCATCCGATATAAGAAGATCGACTCCAGGCAGCCGGGGATTGGAAAAGGCAATTCCGCTGTTACTGGAGTTGCCCATTCCCTAACCGCTCAAATGACGAGCTTGGGTTGTGCTCCAAGCGCCGAGCAGCTTCTAGCGGCGGCCAGCGTACTCGCCTCAGCGCGCCGGCGGTTCTGTTTCGGTTTGCAGTCGAGCGAGATGATCGCTTGCTACTTCGCCGAGGTGATGTTCCGGCTGGATAAGCATGCGGCAATGGTCAATTTGGCACCCGAAAACGAAGCCGATGCCACTCCCGGTGCAAGAGCAGGCGATGCCATGCTTGTAGCGAATTTCGCGCCTTATTCCCAAGCAACGGACAAGCTTGCCCGACAGATGGCGCGCCGCGGCGTTGCGATTGTCGCGATCACTGACAGTGAGACATCACCACTGCATCGAACAGCCCGCAGCGGTATTGTCGTCCCGACGAATGCGCACTCGTTCTTTCCCAGTATGACGACCGCCGTGGCGGCAACAGAAATCCTTGCCACCCTGACCGCGCAAAAGATGGGTACAAAGGCTGAAGAGGCGGCTGCCTAATACCTGTTGCCCGCTCGCATCGCCCGGCGATTGGCCCCAAGCGCCACTAGACGACCTATAGATGTATTATTAGGCCGTAAGGGCCACCTTCTTCTTTGGCAGGACCTCAGTCGGCCTGCTGCCCCACAGTGCATAAAACAGCACATATATCTCGCAGGCCGCGATGAGCAGGAAGGAAAGCTGAAGCCCGTAAAGATCGGCAAGCCAGCCCTGCACGACTACCAGCGCACCGCCGGAAATCGCCATGGTGAGCAACCCCGACCCCTCCTCGGTGAGCGGCCCGAGACCACGAATGCCGAGCGTGAAGATCGTCGGGAACATGATTGAGTGGAACAGGCCGACGAGGATCAACGACCACATGGCAACCGACCCTGACGCGAGAACGGTGATCATCATGACCGCGAACGCGCCAATGCTGAACCAGGCAAGGATAGTTTCCGCACTCCAGATGCGCATCAGATAACTACCCCCGAAACGTCCGACCATCATCCCGCCCCAGAGGAGCAAGAGATAATGTGGGGCATCGGCATGGGTCATGTTGCCGATCTCTGGCAGGGAAATGAAATTGATGAACAGGTTGGAAACGCCTATTTCGGCAATGAGGGCGACGAAGATGGCGGGTACACCGAAGACGAGATTGCGGTGGCGCCAGAGAGAATGCTTGCGTCGCTCTTCGGCCGAAGCGCGGCGGTTTTCGGCGCTAATGTCCGGCAGCCGGAACATTGCGACAATGATTGCCAGAACGACGAGCACGCCCGCGACGATCAGATAAGGAAGCTGCACGGCTTGCGCATCCGCCAGCCGCTCGGCCTCGGTTAGGACAGCTCCGGCCTCGGCCGTGCCCGATGTCGATCGTGCGAGGATGAGATAGCCGCCGAACAGCGGCGCCAGCGTCGTTCCAAGGGCGTTGAACGCTTGGACGAAATTGAGGCGCGACGAGGAGGTCTCCGGCGAGCCGATCACGGCGACATAAGGGTTCGCCGCAACCTGGAGCAATGTGATTCCGCTCGCGATAACAAACAATGCGGTCACCACCAGCCAGTAGGACGGCACCATTGAGGCGGGCAGCATCATCAGCGAGCCGACGGCCATCAGCATCAGGCCGGTCACGAGAGAGCGCTGGTAGCCGATTCGCTCGATCAATTTTGCCGATGGAATCGAAACGAGAAAATAGGCAATGAACCAGACGGACTGGATCAGTGTCGTCCGCGTGTAATCGAGGACGAATACGCTGCGCAGATGCGGAAGCAGCGTGTTGTTGATGACAGTGATGAAACCCCAAATAAAGAAGAGCGAGGCAAGAACGCCGAGCGCGGCTCGGTGACTTGCCTTTGCAGAGGAGACGGACGGTTCGATCTCTGAAACGGCGGTTATAGGCATGGGTTACTCCTGCACAATCCTGGCCGGAAGTCCGGGCGCGTTTCGCCGCCCGTCTGTCATATTCTTCTCTCCCTGGAGGCACTGCGGATCTGCCGCAATTTGCTCAGACAAAATCATCAGGACGGGTTTCAAGCCGTCCATGCCGCCGTTGTTGGGACGAAAAAAGAAAGCCGAAAAATCCATATGGATTTCGGTAATGCTGGCATTACTGTTATGGTCTTTGTGGACTATCTTTCCATTGAGGGGCGTCGGAAGCAAACGATGAATATTAGCCCTCCGATAAGATCAGCTAACGATTTTCGTGGCCTCGATACTTCGCTGATCGGAAGCCTCTGGTTTTTCACAGTTGTGGCGCGTCAGAAAGGTTTCGGCACCGCGGCCCGAGAACTTTACGTTACTCAGGGCGCCGTCAGCCAACGCATCAGGCAGCTTGAGCATCGGCTTGGCGCCAAATTATTTGCCAGGGTCGGACGCGGAGTTACTTTGACTGCTGCCGGAGAGGATCTGTTTGCAGTCATCAACGGATCCTTTCATGACATTGAGGCCAAGATCGCGACATTCGTTCGGGAACGTCAGCAGACGAGTCTAGTCGTCAGTTGTATACCCTCGCTCTCAATGGAGTGGTTGCTGCCAAGGCTGAACTCTTGGCACGGTTCATCCAAGAATACGAAAATTCAAATTCGAGCTGAGTTTCATCGGATGAACCGAGAGGTCATGCTGAATGAAAACATAGATGTGGCGATACGCTATGATCGCGACACCTACCACGACCTGCACGTGATCGATCTGTTTGAGGAACAAATCTTTCCAGTCTGCACTGGCGCCTATTGGCGCAACAACAACCAATTTGATCAAATTTCTGAACTGGACCGGCTTACCTTGCTTCATGATCTCGAGCCGTGGGTGGGCGCCGAGCGTTGCATTGAATGGCGCAGCTGGATCGAAGCACAGGGCGCTTCGAACATCGATGCTGATCGCGGCCAGCACTATAATCTCGCCCAAATGGCAATGCGGGCGGCTCTTTTGGATCAAGGGTTAGCCATGGGGCGATCCATTCTCGCCGCCGACCACCTCGTCGGTGGACATCTCATGCGCCCGTTTGGCCCCGCTGCAGCTCCTGGCGCCAAGTACCGTCTTCTCACCTTAGAACCCGTCGGCGACTCCGGAATCACGGCACAGTTTGCATCGTGGATGAAAGAGGAACTCGAGATCTCGGCCAAAAGCGTTTCCGTCGAACGCGTAGATCACAACGCATCTGCCGATATTTCCGAATTGCAACATTGAGAGTCCGCCGGCTCATTCACTCGGAAGCCGGAAGATAAATCCTGTCTCCCGCGAAGACCACCGCGGGGTTGATGATATGGTCCATGTTCAACAGAACCGTTTCGGCAACATCGACCGAATTCTCTCGTGCAATGGTCCCGATGTCTTGCCCCGGCTGCACGTCCACCCAGTCATAACCGTCGTTTTCGAGCTCCGGATTGAAACGGCCCTGCTCATTCTGGGCGCCGTCGGCGTGAGGCGCCAGAAAGGATGCCTTCGCCCAGCCCTGATGCTCCACGCCGTCCCATCCATAACCGGTGACCAACACCCACTCGGTGCCTGCCTCGTCGGTCTTGCGTTCGCCCGTCTCGTGAACCAGCGAACCCGGCCGCAGGACCGCAAGCCTTTCGGACTGGTCCGTTGGCTCCTCCCGCATAGCAAGCCCGTCCTCGGTGGTGACGACGAGCTGTGGCAGCGGCTCTTCCGGCTCGTCGGGTTCCTCCGGCGGTGTTGGCTCTTCCGGTTCTTCCGGCGGCGGGAGTTCGGCCTCCCTTTCCTCTTCTTCGGCCTCCTCGGCTTTGTCATCAAGCGATTTCGAGATCCCCATCGCTCCAAGCAGGATCATACCGCCACCAAAAAGAACGCCATCGACGATGCGCGGCGCTATCGGATTCTCCTTTTTCGGTGGAAAGAACGCCTGATATCCTAGATAGAACGCTCCGGCCGTGAACATTGCCCCCGCGACGGTGTCCGCTGCTCCCGGAACGGTATTCAAGGCGTCTGGAATAAAGCCCAACCAGTCCGGGGAGATGCCCGACAGGTCTTGGCCTCCTCCCGACCCTAAAGCGGAATCCCAAGTATACTTGACGCTGC
Source organism: Chelativorans salis (assembly GCF_025336525.1). Lineage (GTDB taxonomy): Bacteria > Pseudomonadota > Alphaproteobacteria > Rhizobiales > Rhizobiaceae > Chelativorans > Chelativorans salis. The sequence goes on along the minus strand of NZ_JAOCZP010000005.1, from coordinate 240,056 downwards.
CGCCGAAAAACAAGGGAAGCGCCCAATAGTCCACCCGTCCAAAAGCCCTTTGCCCCGTCCGGGCCTCCCTGGAGGATTTCATAGCGTACAAAAAGTTGCCGGAGTGGATGGTGAGATTGGCGAAGTCGGGCTTGAGGAAACCGTTGGCTATGTTGGGTGGGAGGGTCAGGAAATCGAGACCCCTCAGAGCCCGGCCCAGAGGGCTGTGCGGGGGGGTGAAGGTAGGAAACGTCTCCTTTGCGATGAGGCTGATGCCGCGCAATATAATGCCGGCGCTGAGGACTACCTTGACATCGTCCGACAAGACGTTCCAAACGGTCGCCAAGGTGCCGGTTGCGGTTCCCGCTATGACAAAGTCGGTGGCTCCTTTTGCCCTGGCCTTAGCCACGGCTTTCCGCATGCGGGAGGGTGCCTTGTACCCGTCGAGGGCGGCCAGTTGATCGGCATCCAGCAAAACCGTCTGAATGGATTTCAACACCCTCTTTTGTGCGGATGTGAACGCTCCCAGATGTCGGCGATCGAGCCTGGCCATCTGATAAGGCGTGAATTTGAGCACCTGCCTGAGGGAGAACTCCGGAAACTGCTCCGGCTTGAACGCCGCAAGGTTCACATATTTGATGCGCTTGAGCGGAATGGCTCTTATCTGATCGCCCGTGAACGTTTGCAACTGGGCCGTTCCGAAAGCCGCTTTTGTATCCACCGTGTCGCCGGCGAACGCCTCGACCTGGTGGGTTCCGACCGCAGCATCCCATTTCTCGACAGGAAGTTTGGCTATCTCCCCTACCGAGAGGTTGCACACATAATCGAGATCGAGAATGGCCTTTTCGTTACCCTCAAGCTTTGCCTTTTGGTGGGGTTCGATGAGCTCGACCTGCTCGAGCGTGAAGGCTCTCAGCTGCTCCGCGGTAAACTTGGCAAATTGGTCCGCCGTTATGTTGGCGACTTGCTCGGGCGTGAGCCAAGGGATCTGCTCCGGCTTTAAACCGGTCTGCTCCTTCTCCAGACCGGCCACGTCCAGATTCCGGATGCGATTGGCAGGGATCGCGGGCAGTTGGCCCTCGGTGAGCTCCGTCTGCAGGCCGGCTTCGCTCAGGTCCTTCAACTGCTTGTTTGAAAGCGCCGCCACTTGCTCGTCCGTGAGCCACGGGATCTGCTCTTTCGTCAGGCTGGCTACGTTCAGATGCCGAATGCGATTGGCAGGGATCGCAGCTAGCTGGCTCTCGGTGAGCTCCGTCTGCAGGCCGGCTTCGCTCAGGTCCTTCAACTGCCTGGTCGAAAGTTCCGCCACCTGCTCGTCCGTGACCCACGGGATCTGCTCATTCTTCAGACCGGCCACGTTCAGATGCCGGATGCGATTGGCCGGAATCAAGCGCAGCTGGCTCTCGGCGAGCTCCGTCTGCAGATCGGCGTCGCTCAAGTCCTTCAACTGCTTGATCGAAAGCTCCGCCACCTGCGAATCCGTGAGCCACGGGATCTGCTCTTCCTTCAGACTGGCCACGTCCAGATACCAGATGCGCTTGGCCGGGATCGCGGCCAGCTGGCTCTCGATGAGCTCCGTCTGGAGGCCGGTGTCTCTCAAACCTCTTAACTGCCCGATTAGAAGCTCCGCCACCTGCTCGCCCGTGAGACACGGGATCTGCTCTTCCTTCAGACTGGCTACGTCCAGATACCGGATGTGCTCGGTCGGGATTGCTCCGACCTGCTGAGCATTGAGCGTCTTCACGTGCCCGACGGTGAACGCCCCCAAGTGATCCCCGCTGAGGGTCGCCATCTGCTCCGGCGGGATATTGCCCACCTGCTCCGCCGTAAATTGTGATATCTGCCAGGGTGTGCACGCGCCGACATCGATAAACCCTATAAACTCTTCCGGAATGGCTCCGATCTGCCAAGCATTGAGCGCCTGCAATCCCGCATCGCTGAAATCCTGCCAGTCGTCGGCCAACAGGTTCGCCACATCATCCGCGCTCAGGTTCTGGATCGCTGCGGTCTCTCCGCCCGTTTGCAGCAGGTTTGCCAATCTGAGTTCACGCACGGCGTCCGAGGCGCCGACCTCTTGGTAGAACCGATTCTCCAGGTCGGAATAAAAACCGGGCTCACGCTGCGTCCCGTTGGCCCGATCCGCTGCCCTGACCGCTTGCGCCATGTCCTCGGGTGAATTGAGGAGATTATAGAACTGTTGCTGTTGGTCGTCCTTCAGGTCCTGAAGATTGAAGTCCTTTCCGGCGAGGCTTTCCGCAGGGGTCGGCGCGCCGCCGCCCATCACCGGCATGAGCATATAGGTTCCGTCGGAATTGCGATGCAAATCCAGCCACGGTCCCTTCTTCCAATTTTCCTGCAACGATGGCTTGTCGGACGGGCGGATATATTTCGCGTCGATAATACGAGGGTCCGGGACGTGCTCTGGATCCTGCAGAAAAGGCAACCTTTTGTCGATTAACGCGACGACCAGCTTATCGCTTCTCTCCGGGTCGGCGACCAGAACCCGCTTCAGCTTGCCTGACTTCTCAGGCAGAAGCGCCTGCAACTGCTCATCGGAGAGCAAAAGCAGATCGTCGCGAGTGAGGGTATCGATTTCCTCGGGCGTGAGTGCTGCGAGTTCCCCGGGTGTCAGTGATTTCAGAGGACGAGGATTGGTGGCAGGCAGCGTGCTGTCGCCGGGCTTCGGCGTTGAAGCATCGGTCTCGTCTTCGGCGGGCTGCGGGTGTTCTCCCTTACCCGGGTCCACCTGCCCGGCTTCCACCGGAGGTATATTTTTTTCCTGTGTCAGCGCGAAGAATGAGGGGAAATGTGCACAAAGGGACATAAGGTTAATCCGCTCAGCGCCAGATGCAGCATTTATCTTGGCTCCGAGACCATGCCTTCGGAGGAAGTCTTCCTGGGACTCGAAACCCTTGTCCGGCGTACCGATCGAGCGGGCCGGCTGCAATCCAATCTGTTCTCCGAGTTGTGAAAGAACCTTCGGATCGACCTTCGCGGTAATGTCGATTGCGCCCGGGTAACGGTATGCCCACTCGACCGGCCGCGCTTTTCTATAAAAGGAATAAGGCTTTCGCCACATATCTCCCGGCTTACCGTAGTCGATCGTAAGGACAAAGCCTTTGGTGAGCGCGCCATCAAGCTCCTTCATCCAGGCGATTGCTTTTGCGCTGACGGTCAAGTCCTGCTCTTGCTGAGTGTCCGGTGGGTTTAGCAGCTGCCGCGCAGCCAGTTCCCGGAGCGCCGCGTTCAGTTCCGGGCTTGGCTCGCCCCGTTTCTCAATAAACCGATCGTTGTCATCGACCGTGACATAAATCTCTTCGATACGCCCGTCTGGGTGCCGGACGGCGCGATGTACAGGAAACTCGTCGACCAGTTCGCTGGAAAGAATTACGCCTTGCAGATTCCTGGGCAGGGCGTCCGCCCAGCTAACCCGATTTTCGCCTTCCAATTTCGCCCGCTGACGTGTGATCAGCGCCTGGCTGCGCTCGACAATCACATAGTTCAGAACGCGATAAATTTCCGGGTGTTCAACCCGAAGCATATCGATAATGTCGCGAGCGAGAGTGCCGTTTCCGGCTCCCTGCTCGACGATGGTGAAGCGATCCGAGGCTCCCATTGCCTCGTACATTTCGGCAAGAGCGCTGCCAAGCGTATAACCGAACGCCGGGGACACCTCCGGCGCGGTGCGGAAGTGATCGGATGTGTCGCCACCGATAGCGACAGTGCCTGAGTTGTAATACCCCCCTTCACCGTCGGTCCCTGTGTAGAGGGTGAGTTCCCAGAAGTCGGCAAAGGTAACCTTTCCCTGTGATCGGATATGCTCGGCCAACGCACTACGGAACTGCGGGTCGACCAGCCCCGCCACCATACTTTCGGCGGCAATCTCCTCCGCTTGCGGGACCTGTCCGCCCAGCAGATCTACCGTGACGGGAGAGGCATAGTTTTTAAGCAGTTCCGACGGGGTTGGCCGCTTCTTGGAAGCCTGCCATGTTTGTAGGTTGCGGAATATCGCAGGGATGTTTGGCTTATTCGATGGCCACTCTGCCGGGGCAGCGGCGGCCGACAGATCTCGGGGGCCATTATCCGACTGCGGGGGCGTACCATCGGGCCTCGGCGCGGGAACATCGGATATGTGCTGGGAAGATGGCTCCACCATCTCCCACTGTGACGGATCGTCCTCCTTGGGAAAGATAACCTCTACGCCGGCCTTATCGGCCACCTCCTGCGCCAAGAGTCTGTCCTGCCCATTGGAACTGAAGATGTCCAGTACAATGGGATTGCCAGGCTGCCACCCTTTCAATTTATCATGGAAGGGCACTCTCACTCCCAGTTGCGCTCGAAAATAACGCCCGTGCTGTTTCAGATCTTCATCAAATTCTTTCGGAATTCTAAAATATTGCCTGAAGCCATAAATCTGCGAGATATAAGCATTCTCAAACATTGGATTGTATGGCTCCCACCGCAATGCCTGTCTTGCCTCATCATTTCCTCCCGTGGGAGCGTGTGCATTGTCGCTTCCGGGCACATCTACGGCGATGAGAGATTGACGCTCTCCCTCGATTTTTCGCAAAAATTTGTCGACAGAACCGAATTCATCGTAAAAAGCTTTCACGGAATACGGGTAAACGACGGGTGTACTTAAACTATAATGACGCTTTTCGCCGAGTGTCGTTTTGATAAATAAATCCAGCATTTGGAGGCGAATATACGCCGCGTCGCTGAGGGCAAGGTCGCGCATTCCCACGTTCTGCGCCGCCTGTTTGAACATCTCCCATGTCTCTAACTCGCCATGCGCAAAGGCGCGGATCAACTGGCGCTCGATTTCCTGCTTGAGGATGTTGGCCACCCTCGGAAAATCGCTAAGGTCACCAAGATCATGAGTTTCGGCATGCATCTTAACCGCCGCCTCGATCACCCCGTCGATAAACACGGTGCTATCGTGGCAGTAACCGGTTTGGCCGCTGATACGGGTTGTGATCCATTCGAGTGCGGCCTTGTAGAAATTGGGATGGAGACTCACCGCCCTATGGCGAAACTCGTCATGGGCGGAGGCGTCCACCAGCGAATGGACCAGATCGCCGCTGTCAACGGGGGTTTCCGTTCCAGGAGGGGCAATCTCCGCTATAATACCGCGCGGCTTTCCGTTGTCGAACCGGCTGTAGGCATAGGCATGCCGCCCCTCGGCATGTGGCTGCTGCGCCCACTCCTCAGTGTCGACGGGCTTGACAAAGCCGGAGCCAAAACGCTGCTCCTCGGGAAGCTCAAGCCCCGCCCGAACGTCATCTGCAGTCTTTTCGATATATTGAGAAGCCTCTTCGGCAGACCACGGCCGATCCCATGCTCTAAACGAGGTTTGCCAGCCAGTCGGCCGTCCACCATTGCCTTCGCTGATATTGCGCCAAATCTCCTCCACCCCGGCTGCAAAATGCTCTCTGTAGGTTGACTTTGCACCCGAGGGGATTCTCTGCGCTACAGTCTCTCTGAGTTGTTGGGTTGCCTCTAGCCAGTTCAACTCTCCATTGCAATATTGTTCGCGAGTTCGGAGCATCCCGTGTTCGATATAATACTCGTCGATCTTGGGAGGAATGGTTATCCCAGCACGAACCAGATCGTCGCGCACCGCCAGATCGCCAGCAAGTGTCGCGTACGCCTCTTCTAGCAGCCCAGCTTCAGTGCCATGAGCGATAATCTCGGCAGTGCGAGGACCTCCCTGCTCATCCCAACGGTTGAGCAAGGGCAGAATTGGATTGGAGGCCGACCCTGGAAGATCAATCTTGATAAGGGAGTGATTGATTGCGTGGCGCAGCTCGTGTCCCAGCACGAGTGCAAATTCAACTGGCCACAACAGTCGGTCCAACTCGAAAATAATTTGCTTTGTGTCGCGCCGGTAAAGCGTCATGGCTCCGGGTAGGACGATCTCCACGCCGCCGCGCAGGATCGCTTTGTTCCATAGCTGCTGAAGTGTCGGAGATTGGCTAAACACCACCCGTAGGTTGTATGCGAGAGTATCCAGATCAGCACCCAGTGCACGGAGCTTGCTGCCCGCAGGGCTATAAATGAGTTCTTCAACGAACAGGTTGAAATCGCCATCGCGGAACGACAGGTCCGGTGTCTTACCCTCAATCGAGCCGTTCCAATCGTCAAATGAGATGTCTCGAGATGACGGATCTCCGATGGCCCCAGTCTGCTCTTGGTCTCCACTAGGTTCCCCGGAGCGAGCCGCGACCCGCAAGGCATTGGGATTTTCTTTCGCGACGTCGGTCTCCGACGGTTTGACTGCCTCATCAATGCTTTCGAGGACAATGCCGCGACACATGAGGTCGCCAAAAAGGGCACCCCAAATGACCTGTTCTGCGTCTGACCCGATATGGTGCTTCGCTCCCCGTTTGGTATCGATGTGCTCGATCACCTTTTCAAAGGCGCGGACTTCCTCGGCGTAGCCCCGGTTCTTGTCCGGCCCGAAAAGGCCCGGATAACGCGACCGCAGCCGCCGGGTCAGGCCTTCGATCATGGACTCATGCATGTTGGAGCCGTGTTTTAGCTCCAGCCCGGTAAGCAGATTTCTGAGTTCGGGGGCGATAAGGGCATGCAGGATTTCATGTGCCACATCGTCGGCTGATGCCGTGCTCTTGACGTAGATCGCCTTCGCCTCGCCAGTGCGCTTGTCATACACGGTGAAGGCATTGTCCTTGTCGGGGTCGACAATGTTTTTGCCATGCGTGCGGACAGTGGCTTTCCAACTCTCAGGAGCTTTCAAATTGATGTTCGGTAGGCCCGCAAGGGAGAACCGGCCTTCAGAGAAATGCGGTAGGACTGTCGAGTAAAGATCGGGCAATATGTGGAGCAACGTGTCCGTAAACTCGTTCAAACTGTCTTGGGTCCACGAGGTCGGACTATAAGACTCGGCCGACGTGTCTTTCGGCTGGATGCTTCTTGGTAGTTCCGTCACCAAAAGAAGGGGCAGGCCATCACGATCCTCCATAATCCCGGCATAACGCCGGTAATGCCGCGCGCCCAGATGCGCCCAGCTTCTTCCGCCCGGAGGAGCCGCCGAGTAGTCAGACTCTTCTAGCCGGTAATCGATTTCTTCGCCCCTCAGTTCTTTCTTCTTTTGTCTTACTTTCATTTTGTCATAATGCAGAGCAGCCAAATCGGATAAATAAGACATAAACCGTCGAGGCGGAAATTGATTCTGCCAGTTCTGCAGGAATTGCGTGTAATAATGATCAGCGTCTCTTAAAACTATATTTTGACTATTTTCTTTCGAATCTCTTCGTAGATTAATGATAAAGTGCAAAGAAAGAGTTAGTTTGCTAAAGTTGTTGAATGGCAAAATTGGAGCAATCGATAAAACACTTTTTTGTGAATTATCCTTATTAAAGTGATGAATTTCTACCCTCGCTATAAGGATAGATAGATTTATAATATTTCGGACAGCCGTATTATGTTCTGATGTTTTTACGTCGATAATCTTCCCGTTGGCGCCCTGTGGGATTTCAGTTGAGGGAATGGAGCGAAGGATTTCCTCGGCCCGTGATTTGAATACGGAATAGCCGGGATCTTGGTCGCCATTCAGCATTCGTTGCCGCCGTTCATTATCGATCGCCCGAAGAAGAAGCTGATACTCGCTCTCTGAAACCGTCCCGTTTTGCAGATTTGCCCATGCTTGCTCAAACGTCGTATCCGGAGCTCCGGTGCGATCCGATTGGCCCGGCTCCATCTTGCCCGCCGGCTCATTCGCCTCGGCGCCGCCAAGAAGTCCTGGGTCGATCGGTCGGGGCTGAAAATCGGCTTCGGGGCCCATCGCCAGTGTCTGAGCCAACGCTTCATCATCGATAATGACAATGAAATGATCTGTTTGTTCGAGAAAGTCCGCCAATTTGGCTGCGCGTATAGTTACTGGATCACCTTCCTGCCGGGTGAACCAATCCTCCAGCCTGGTGTAGAAATCAGGCCCATACCCCCTTCCCCGGACTCCATGCCACGTCTTGACCGCTTGCGCCATCTGCCGTGGTGAATCAAGAAGCGCATCGAACTGTTGCGGTTGATCTTTCTTCAGACGCGCAAGATAGAAGTCCACCTCGGCCAGGCTCTCCGCCGGTGTCGGCGGCAGGTTGCTCTCCTCGAAGGCGCCGAGCATTCTCGAATCGACCGGCTGGAGCTTGCCATCTTCCCCCTCGACCCGCGCTCCCTTCTTCAGGACCTGTTCGCTGAACGGGTCCGGTATGTGGCGGCGGGGCCGATTTTCCCCAAGCCAGTAGCTGCGCTGTGCAGCATAAGCGTCTTGGAATTGCCGGTTTACCGGCTTATCGACCCCGTTTTCCTTGACCTCGACCAGCGGCAGGTTCGGTCGTTCCCTCACCCTGGGGTCCACTACATGCTTATCCCTCGGCGTGATCTTGACCTCTTCGCCGAGTTCGATCGTCCCGTCGATGGCGTGGACGCGCGCGCCCAGCCTGTTCGCGACCTCGCGGGCCAGCGAGGTGGAGAAGGGGTCCCCCTGTCTCTCATGTGTGCGCGTGCCGTCCAGGCAGCCCCAAAAGACGATGTCCTGGCCTTCCGAGTAATTCTTATGATTGCGGATGTCTTCGACAAGCTGCTTGACCGCCTCCGGGTCTTTCAGCTTGCCATTATTGTCCATGAACGTGTCATGGTCGGCAATGACAACGAAGGCATCCTCCGGCGCGGGGACCGTGAGCGTCTGGACATCGATGGGCTCGCCATCAACCGTCACGCTCCTCTCACCAAGGTAATTCAGATCGCCACGTCGACGTCGAGGCAGATCGCCTCCTTCGCCCGTCCGAGGCGCCGCTTGCGTGACGGCTCCATTGACCTCGTCCATCGACTTGGTGGCGATGTCCTTGACCGTGGCTAGGGCCTCCTCGTCATCGTGGAAAGCCTTGTCCAGGAGCTCCTCGGCCTTCGCTCTGGCGCCGGGCGTGTTACGATAGTGGGCGGCCGCGATTTTTTTGAGAAGCCGCTCCACGGCGTCGACATTGTAGGGCGAGTCCGTCAATAGCTTATCATTGCCGTCCGCATCCCTAAACCATTCCGGATGTAGCTCCCGTTGCTTCTTTACTTTCCGGCGAGTCCGCCAGTCCACTACGGCTTCGTAGAGATTGTCGAACTGCTCCGCAGCATGGTCGGGCTTGAGGCCTTCCCAACTGGGCCTCAAGGCCGTAGTCGCCAGTCGGAAATTGGCGCCGCCCGCACCGTGTTCCGCCTCATGGATCAAGATTTCCGGATCGGCTGGCGTGACTGATGTGCGATCGGCGTCCTTAGCTGGTGGGGGATTGCCCTTGACATAGCTGACAACTGCCATGCGCGTATGCTCGTTGAAAAGGGTGAGGCCGTCGACCAACGCCTTGCCGGTTGCGCGGTCGTAGAGTTCGATCTCGATCCCCTGACTTCTCAGTTCTTTCTCTATCTGGATAACGTTGTCATCCCAGTCCTCCTCCCGGATGATATTGATGTGCTGAAGATTCTGGGGAGGAGTAGGTATGCTGCCCTCCTTTCGTTCGGGTTCGCCGAAACTCTCCAGCAAGACCTGATCCCGATAAAGTTCGACCTCCTCGCTCGTCCAGGCCTCGCCGTACGCCGCATAGTCGGTCGGCTCGCTGCCACCATCCGGGATTACCCGTCGCGCTGCCAGGACCAACTCGGCCCTGTTCAGCGTTCCCGCCCCCCAGACCGGCCTCTTGGCCCACGCCGCAAAGGTGGCCTCTAGGTCCGTCACGGTCTCGCTGCCGGCCTCGTCGTCGGCTTCATGCCTGCCATTATCCTGTTGACCGGCGTAGCCATCATGTGCGTTGTCGTTGGACGGCTCCACAGGCTGCACTGACTCGGGAAGGGGTGCCTGGGCTTGGGCTACATGAGGCCCGTGGAGATTTCCAAGAACTGGCGCATACGCGCTCGTGTGAGCAGCCTCGGGATCTGCAGAAAGCTGGTCTCCGCTCTGCAGTGCAAGAAGCTGACGGCGTCCGCTTTGCCTGTCCTCTATGAGGAAGAACTTCGGGCCTTCGCCGGGCAGCTGCACGCCCTCGATGCGCTCGTCCGGGGCTGCTACGATATGGCTCGCATCGAGGAAGCCGTAGACGTTAATGAGCGGCTCGAGCTGGCTGAGCGCCTCCGGTCCGGCCCACGCTTCGACTATCGCGCCGGTTCGCGGGTCATGAATTCGGACCGCGTTCCACTCTGTCTTGGCGGGAATGGCATCGGACGTCCCGTCCTTGCGATGTGCGATCAGCTCATTTGTGACGTCATCGCTGGAAAGCGTCGCGCTTTCCCCTCCGACAGAGTTCGGATTGCTGCGCCGGCTAGTGGGTGCAAGGTCGAGTATGATGTCGACCTCGCGTTCGGCTTGGTCGCGATAATCCTCCCTCTGCCCCTTCTTGCCTGCCAGCTCCCAAAGATAGTCGATGCGTTGTTCGTCCGAAGCGGCGAGGATGATTTCGTCGGCCTCTTTGTAGAAATCTCCCCATGCGTCGTCCGTCGCTCCGGCCCGCCTGCGGAGAAGATCGGCGAGCGATGCCGTAGACCACGGGGAGAGCTCTCTCGCCGCGCTGGCCAGGAAGCGACCCTGGTCTCCGTCCAGCGAACCCACTTCCTTCAGCTGTTGGGCGTTGGCCTGTTGCTGGACAATGGTTTGGTGGAACTCGGCGGCGGCCTGGCCGATAAGTTCGTCCGACGCGCCGTCGCCGGCTATGTATTCGATCGAGCTCCGGTAGATATCGTATAGGGCTCCGTCGATGAAGCCGTCCTCGCTCTTCCCGCCGCTCCGGGAAGCCAGGAGTGCGCTGTACGGTTGGTGCAGGCTCGGGAAGAGCGTTGTCACCGCCTGCAGCCGGTACGTGGTGTCGTCCTCCTTCGGTTCACCATCCTTAGTTTGAAGGTTTTCAGCTTGCCTGTCGAAGAGGGTGCGATGGAAGGCGTCGGCGACTTGGCGGATGCGTTCGTCCGACACGCCGGGACCAGCCACGTGTTCGACAAAGGTCCGGTAGATAGTGCTGAAGGTCTCGTTGAGTAACTCGTCTTCGTCCTTACCGTCCCTGCGGGGTGCCAGGAGTCCGCGGTAGGGATGGAGCAGGCTCGGGAGAAGCTCTACCGCCGCCTGGAGCCGGTTAGCATTGTCGTCCTCCTTCAGTTCCCCGTCCTCGGACCGACGGTTTTCGATTTGCACGTCAAGCAGGGCCCGATTGAATTCGGCAGCGGTGTGTTCGATAAGTTCGTCCGACGCGCCTTTGCCGGCTAGGCGTTCGACCCATTGTTGATAGAAATTGTTGGCGGCATCGGGCAGGAAGTCCTTCGGGGCTTTGTCTTCCGGCTCTCCGACCCGCACCCACTCGTCACGGGCCTGGCCGGCTACAACGTACCAATAGAGCTCCGCAGCGGCCGCAGCCTGAACTTGTGGTGCCGTATTGTCTGTTTCCCCGTCCTCCGCCTGCCTCTGCTTGCCGATCCACCCGTTCAAAAGCACACCGTCGACTTCGTCTTCGGCGGCGACGCGGAAGTCCTCCTTCGACTTTTTCTCGCTTTCCGGTTTCTTCCCCTCACTCTCGTACCAAAGATACCAATGATGCTGCATGCGCTCTTCGACCAGTTGCGGGCGGAGCGCTCCCGCCGCCTGCAACCAATCGGTGGGAGAACCGTCCTTGGCGGCCTCGTCCACCGGTGTCAGGATGTGCTCTCCGGAAGTCCGCTTGCGATGCGCATTGAAGTGGACGATTTCCTGGCGCATCCCCACGCCGCCCATAACGAGCATGGCCCCGCCCATGACGGTCATCAGCCGTTCCCAGGCCGAGGCCTCCTCACCGGCCTGGCCCAGGTGGCGAACACCGTCTGGCATGAGATAGGCGCCGATGCCCAGATCGATGGCATTGGCCGTCTGAGTGCCCCAATAGGCGGCCTTAGCCCCGGTGGAGACGATACCGGGACCCGTCCGGGCCAAAAGCCGCGTAAGGAACCAACTGCCGCCCATGGCCACGCCGCCCGCGCCGGCGCCGATCATGTCGAGATAAATATTGCGCGCCATGCGATTGGACCAGCCACTGTCCATGCCCAGGCGTTTCATTTGGCCGAGCCGATAGGCGCCGTCGACGGCGGTGTAGACTGTGCTGCCCCAAAGCGTCGCCCACAGCGGCGTCATTTTGCCGGGCAGCAAGGCGGGGGATGCTTTTGTAAACCAATTCGTGAACCTTGTGGCGTTCCCGGCCCACAATCCGACTCCGGCGGAGTACTGGGTGAGCCGCGTTGCCCCAAGGCCCAGGCCCGTCGCTTTGAGCAAGCCTGCGCTTGCACCTCTCAGCAGGCCGGAGAGGAGGGGGCCTCCCACCGGCACAAACATGGCTGCAAAGCTGGCGACGGTCACCGCCACCTCCACTCCCTTCATCCATTTTTCACCAGTCGTCTCAATGGCGGCCACGGTCGTGCCCACCTGAACATCGTGACCGGCGCTGGGCCCGAACAGGTCCATTTCAAGACCGTATTGCTCACCCAGCCCATGGGGCAGGTAGAGCAGGCCTTCTTCGTCGAGGTAGTTTTTGTCCTGGAAGTTCTTGACGCTGTCGAACAGCCAAGGCTGCTCCTTGGTGATGGCGTCGATCTCCACGCCCTCGGTCATCGCCTGGCTGGCCAGATTGGCCATCACCCCACCATCGATGACGAATTCGTTAGGAACGGTTCGGGTCGCGCGGCCGTTGCGATAGCTTATCTGTGTATCCGGCCCGTCCACGGCGAACAGCGCCCCCGTGGCCCAGCCGTCGCGCTCGGCGGCGTAGATATAGGGGATCACGGTTACCGTGATCGGCGTGTCTTCCCGGTTTTCCTCATCGATGCCGGCCTCGATGAACATCTGCGCCATGATGAAGTCGACGGTTTCGCGGTCGACCTCGTTGTTGCGCCAGTCGAGATCCATGCCGGCGGCGATGAGATCGCGCAGCTCGTCGCTATAGACCACCTCCTGCTCTTCGCCGATACTCTCCTGGCTCATGATGCGGTCGAAATAGTCGGGAACGATGTTGTGGGCGTTATTTTGGAAGTAGGTGTGCTGCTGGGCTGAATAATCCGCCATGGCGTCCGGGTGCTGCTTGGCCTCCTCGATGGCGGATACCCACTCCTGGTAATCCCAGTCTTCGAGAAACTCCTTGTCGTTGGCCAGAGCGGTATAGGCTTCCGCAAGCGCACTGCCGGAGCCCTGGGTGATGGCGTTGGTGAGAGCGCTCAGGCCGAATTGGTAGCCATAAGGATGGCTCTCCGTCGGCTGTAACAGCCATTCGGCCATGCCTACTGCCCAGCTCGTCGAGCGGGTGGGATCGGCGCGCTGTTCGGCAACCGAGACGATTGCCGACAGGGCAGCGAAGAAGTCGCCGTCGTAGAGGTCGATCTGGTCAAGATCGACCTTGTCTTCGACGAGGGGGAGAATGATGTGTGCCATTTCCGGAGAAATGGTGTCTTCTATGCTCCGGAACCAATCGGCGAGATCCTCGGCGAAGGAACTCTTGCCCTCGGAGGCCGTGATGATGGCGTCGAGCTCCTCCTCCCAATAGTCTTGTCCGAAATGCTTAAGCCCCACCTGCTGCCACAGGATGGCCCGCTCCTCCTCGCTCAGGACGGCATCCATATTCGCGGTCAGAAGCTGCCGCGCGCCCTCCTCCTTGCCCTCAGCCATCAGCGCCGATACCTGCTCTGCCGTATGCTCCAAACGCAGCGCGCCGGCAGCGGCCGCGTCGGCCGCCAAACTTTCGGCGTCGTTGCCGTACCACCAGAGAGTGCCGGCGATCGTCGCCAGCACATCCGAGTTGCCCTTTGCCTGGGCCAGCATCTCCTCCAGCCCTTCCGCGAGGGCCAGCGGATCCTGCGCGGACCCGCCCTCGTCCACTAGCTTCTGCGTCAGATCGGCCAGCGTGGGGTTGAGACCGTCGGGAAGATCGTCCGAATCCTCGAGATGGTCCAGAACAAGGGCCCTCAGTTCCCCGTCCGACAGATCTGCGAGCGTCTGCAGCTCATCCGGGGTGAGAGGGCCGGCATTCGCCGTTACCCCGAGCTGCTCGGCCAATTCCTCCAGCTCTGACCGCTCAAGTGATCCGATCTGGTCCTCGACGTTGGCATAAGATACACCGTCAAATGCAAGCCTTATGCTGCTGCCGCTACTCCCCTCGAAGCGGAAGCCGGCCTTCAGGAACAGTGCCAAGGTGGTGGCATCGCCATTCTTCAGCAGTTCCTCTTCCGCGCCGCTTAGGCGTAAGCGTTCCCCGTCGACAATAGCGTATATGCACTCGTCACCGTAATTGAGGCCGCTGCCCTCGGGACGGACGTCCTGTGACTCGACGAAGCTGACCTCGAGCTGCCGCAGCAGCGCCACCGACGCCTGGTCGCCCGCTTCCCACAATTCCTTCTCCACCCCGCTCAATTCATCGGGATCGATCTCTTCGATGATGCGGCCCAATTCGCCGGCCTGAAGATCGATGGCAATTTGATCGATTATCCCGGGGCTGTATTCATCGCTGAACATAAGGGTGTTAACGTAGGGATTGTCGCCGAGCGCTGTGCTGACTTCCTCTGCCGCCATGCTGATAAGCTTGTCGTCAAAGGCGTCGGTGACGGCCTGCTCGTCTACGGCGCCCAGCGCCTCGGCCAACGTGCCGGGATCACTCAAGACTGTACCGAGCTCGTCCGGTTCGACCCCCAGGGTTTCCGCCAGCTGGTTGCGTCCATCCTCATCAAGCGTTTCGAGCAGGGTTCCCGCCAGTTCCTCCAGAACTGTCTCATCGAGCGAGTCGAGCGCACCGCCGGCACTGTCCGTATCCTCCAGCTTGTCGAGCGCATCGTGGATCAGTTTTCGCAGCTCCTCACCCGATAGATCGGCAAGCGTCTGCTCCCCCGGACGGTAAGGACCAGCGTTCGGCGCCGTCACCCCGAGGAGACCGGCCATTTCCTCCAGAACAGAGCGCTCGAGATCCGACACCTGTTGATCGATCGCCTCGCCTAGGGCGGTCAGCGCGGATTCGATTTCGCTCGCTTCTACGCCGAGCGCTTCGGCCAGCGTGGCCCTGCCGGCCTCGTCGAGAGCACCGAACTTGTCCAAGACGAACGCGGTCAGCTCTGCGTCCGACAGGGTGACGAACCGCTCGTCCCCGGCATCGAAATGCACCGGCAACTCCTCGCCGAGTGCCTCGGCCAGCGCTAACGCCAGCTCTTCCATCTCCTTGCGATGTTCGTCCGAAAGTTCCTTGCCATCTTCAAGCCCGGCCGCTGCCTGCTCCAGTTCGTCCAGCGCCGTGCCATATTCGACCTGCGCAGCGCGAACCTCCTGCGACTCCCCAAGCACCTGCTGCTCGGCGGCATCGATAGCCTCCACAGCGGTTTCGTCCTGTCCGTTGGTATCCCGCTCGCGGATTTCGTTGGCCGTGTCCTCGATCGCCTGGTTGGGATCCTCGCCCAGACGCTCAGCCTCAAGGGCGGCAAGCCGCAGCTCCAGCATAACCGCCGTGTAATAATCCGCCTGCGCCGCGTTGAGCGCCTTTGCCTCTTCCGGGTGCTTATCTAGCCAGTCCTGGTACTCTTCCTCCAATGCGGCCTGCAGCTCCTCGTCCTGACCGTCCGGCACGACCAGCTTGCCATTGGCATCGATATACGAGTCCTCATGCTCCTCCGCCCACTGGCTTATGAAGTCGTCCCAGAATCCCGATTCCTCCAACGCCGCGTCGACCTCGGCCATTGCCTCGTCCAGAGCCGCGCCCGCCGCCTCCTCTCCGCTCGCCGTTCCAGCCCCATCGTCAATAACAACCGTCTCGCCCGGATGGATGAGGTCGCCGCCATCGTGTGCGTCGTCGAACAGCTCCGGATTGGTTTCCTTCAAATCGTCCAGAGTGACGCCATACGCTTCGGCGATGTCCCACAGCGTATCGCCTTCCTGGACCTTATACTCCTCCGGCTCGCCGTCGACCACGATGTCGTAGGTGCCGTCATACTTGTAGTATTCAGTGATCGTCTCACCGCTTTCAGGGTCCTCGATCGTCGTCACCCGCATTTCCGAACCGATGGGGCCCGTCTCCGACGTCTCAACCTCATAGCCCGCGGCCTCAAGCTCTTCGATCACCTCATCGCGCGTCATACCGAGCTCTTCGGCGACCTGCTGGATGCTCTTGCCCTCTTTCACCTCCTCGAGGATCGAAGCAGGTTCGCTCTCCTCAGAACCGTCATTCTGAGCGTGCACATCCGTCCCACCGTCTGTCGCGGTAACAAAGAAATGCGAGTCCACATTTGTCGTACTGTCAGACGGAGATATCGGCTGGCCTTGCTTCTGCCCCAACGTCCGCGATACCATCGTTCCGGCCAAATGAACCTGATCGCGAAAGCGCGTCGCCTCCTTCGATGAGGACGACCCAGCCTCCGCCAAAAGCTTCGACGCCTGCTTCGATACCCGGGCTACGACCATCCGGTTCAACCTCCACTTACTTTGTGCTTGACCTCCCGAGACGCGATCCAACAATCGCGGCCTATCGCGACGATGCCAGCGCCGCGATCATCGAAAAGCCTTCAGGAAAATTCCCGAGACCTGCATATCCTCCCCACCTTCAATTCTGGATACCGCCAGAGGCGAACGCCGGGAGCGGAAGCTTCGCCGAAGATACCTTTTCGGCTGCGCAAGCCTACAGCCGAACGCATTGTATCGAGACCGTCGCAACGGCAAAGTCCAATTGGAATGATTTGCCGGAGAACATTCCGTACGAGGCACTCGACCTTCAAATATTGGGCCGAGAAGACACTCAGATTCGAATCATTATCTGAGCTAATCTTCTGTCTAAATTTAATCGTTTGGAGACGGCGCGCTTCTCATGGATATTAGAAATATAAATCTATACTAGTTTGCAAAATTACTACGAGATTACAAGTAAAAGATTAGAATGTGAAAATTATACGCTACTTACATAAACAAATCTTTAAAAATATAATAGATATACTGTCTTTAGGCGCAAATCCAGGGGAAGTGCGATGACAGTTAGCTTGGAAGGAAAGTTACAAGATATAATAATGGCAGGCACCGCCGAAGAGAAAGGCGGCGTAAATCAGCTAAATATCCTAATGCTTGCCGTGGCGGTCGTTGCTTCAAATTCGCTCGTCTTGAGCCCTATTCTGCCCGATGTAGCGAGATCCCTTAGTTCAACCCACATTGCGATTTCACGAGCTGTTGCAGTTTACGGAGCGGGAACGATGCTTTCGGCGCTCTTTCTTGCGCCACAGATCGACCGATTTGGTGCAAGGCAAGCCTTGCGGTTCGGTCTGCTGGCTCTTGCTGTCGCGCTTTTGTGCAGCGCAGGAGCCACCAATTCGCTAATGCTCATGGGCGCCCAGGCTCTTGCGGGCTTAAGTGCCGGGATCATCCTGCCGGCTACTTACACCCTGGCTACGGTCTGCGCCGGCCCCAATGATCTCTCCCGCTCTCTCGGCAAGGTGCTTTTCGGCTGGTCGTTGGCGTTTGCCTGTGGAATTCCAGGACTGGCCTTAATCTCAGATTTGTTGGCTTGGCGTCTTGCTTATCTGATATTGTTTGCTGTTGTGCTTATCATTGCTGTTGAGATCCATCGTGTACCAAGTCTTGGAGACAGGGTTGCAAATGATACTGTTCGGTTTAGCACCTTTTCTGCTCTGAGCTACCGCGATGTTCTGCGGCTGCTCGCAGTGTGCCTGTGCTTTACCACGGCGTTTTATGGAGTTTTTGCTTTTCTTGCCGATCAGGCTCGACAGGCGTTGATCATTTCGGCAAGCGCGGCCGGTGCCATCATCCTTGCATTTGGTGTCGGGTTCGCGGCAGGAACCCCTGCCACGCAATTGGTCGACAAGATTGGCGCGAGCAGGCTTTTGCCGGTCGTGCTGTTGATGAATGCCGCAGTCTACGGGCTAATGGGCGTGGCTGGAAACGATTATACAGCAACTCTGGCTGTCGTCATCCTATGGGGGGCCATGACAAACGTCTCACTCAATATGATTGTTCTCTTGCTGTCGCAGATAAGCTCCACGGACAAGGGACGCATATTAGGGTTGAACAGCGCCACGACCTACCTTGGGGCAACATTCGGTGTAACTGTGGCGGGCTCATTCTATGAGTCATTTGGCTTTCAGACTGTGCTGTTATGGGCGGTGCTGCTGCAAATCTGTGGGGCAATGCTTCTGTGGGCTGTCAGGCTGAGCCGGCAATAACCGCAGTGCGCTCTTCCGGCCGGGTAGGGCTTCGATGAATGAAATTCATCGAACTCGATCAAAACTAAAAATTCGACTCATACAACTTCTCGTGGCCATTATATCTGGACGTAAGGTCGGAGTGAGGAGCAATGAGGGGGAATGCTAGCGCAACCGATTAGAACAGGTGAGCGCATACCGGCTTCTGAAGTCCGACGAAACGTTGTGCTTCTACAAACGCAGGCAATGAATACCAACGATCGGATGATTTAGCCTTTTCAGCCGACACCAATTAAGAGGTAGCTTGGCATGGAGAAAAACCCTTTAGCTGACCGGCTGTTGGAAGAGTACGAGACAATGCCGCCACGGCTTCGCGCGGCCGCTCGGTTCGTGTTGGAACACCCCGCGGAGGTGGCATGGATGTCGATGCGCGAGCAAGGGCGCCGGGCAGGGGTGTCCCATTCGACGATGATCAGGCTCGCCGCTTGGCTTGGCCTGGACAGTTATGATGATCTGCGCGCGATCTGTGCTCAGATGAGGCGCGACCCCGATGGTCCACGGCTTCGCGTAGCCGTCGCGACACAACAGGCAACCGCGAAGGAAATTTCCATGGTCACAGGCGTTGCCGATTCTCTCACGGAGCAAGTGAAAAGCCTGGGTAGTGGCATCAGCCCGAAAAGGCTTTTGGCTGCAGCAAACATTCTCGCAGAAGCCCGCGGGCTGTTTTGTTTCGGCATGCATTCGGGCGAAATGATTGCTCGCCATTTCGTCCACCTGGCCTCTCAGGTGGGCAAGAATACCGCTTTGATCAGCATGGTGCCCGAAAGCGGAACCGATATTCCTCACAGGCCGCAGGACGGCGATGCCATGCTTGTCGTCAGCTTTGCCCCGCATTCGCCGGTAACCAGCAAGCTTGCGCGTCAGATGATGGACCGCGGCGTTGCAATCGTGGCGGTCACAGACGGCAAGGCTTCGACCCTACAGCGAATAGCCCGTGAGAACATCATCGTCCCCACGAAGCTGCATTCATGCTTTCCAAGTGCGACGACGGCACTGGCGGCGACGGAATTTCTCGCTGCCCTCACCGCGGAAAAGATGAACGCGAACGCTGGAAGGACGAGAGGACAAAGGGAAGCGGAACTTGCCATCCTTGAAGGTTGACGCCGGAGGGCGGCGCGCTCGGCTTGTCAAAGAGAGTCGGAAATATCTAGAACGATACGAAGGCATTCTATAGAGGTACATCGGCTAGCGGATGGGCATGTGGAATGCTGCCGCCGGATATTCTGTTCCCCGGAAGCAGGTACGAGGCTTCATGGGCGCCACCTTCCGCAACCACCACTGTCTTGATGTAGGCGTTTAGGTGATCCCTATCTGGTGCAGCGTGATGGATGAGCGGGAGATAGAGGCACTGGAGCGGCAGGCGGAGGAGGTCACGGTGTCACCCTATGAGTGATGATAGAAACTTCCATGTGCTTGAGGCGGTAGCGAACCGGCTGGAGGTTAGCCCGCCGGGGCCACGCAGACACTGTGAAGCATAGAAAGCCCTTTTATCGCTCACAAATATTGGATAAAATGAGTTATAGAAAGGTACTCTATAACTCATGATCTGGAACTGGCAGCAACCTGACTGGCCCGAGTTTCGCCACGACAAGGCGGCGCTGGCCTCACTGGAGGAGACATTCCTGCTCCGGGCCGGTGAGTTGTTCGGCGCCTTTCGTCATGTCAGTCCCGATGATCGCGACACACTTCGCATCGAGCTCATCAGCGACGAAGCGCTGAAGACCTCCGAGATCGAAGGCGAGATCCTCAACCGTGACAGCGTCCAGTCCTCACTGCGCCAACAGATGGGACTTAACGCCGAAACACGGCGCGTTCCTCCCGAAGAACGCGGCATCGCGGAGATGATGGTCACTCTCTACCGTTCCTATGACAACAGGCTCACGCATAAAAGCCTGTTCAACTGGCACAAGATGGTGATGGCCGGGCACCGCGGCATTGAGGTCATCGGCGCGTATCGAAAGCATGCCGATCCGATGCAGGTGAACTCGGGGCCGGTCGGGCGCGAGAAGGTTCATTTCGAGGCGCCACCCTCAAATCAGGTCCGCGCGGAAATGGACGCATTCGTCAAATGGTTCAACGGCAGCGCTCCCGATGAGAAAGGCGCGCTCCCTACACTCACGCGCGCCGGGATTGGCCACCTGTATTTTGAGAGCATCCACCCCTTCGAGGACGGCAATGGCCGTATCGGCCGCGCCCTGTCGGAAAAGGCGTTGGCGCAAAAACTCGGCCAGCCTAGCCTGATCATGCTGGCCTATACGATCGAACGCGGCCGCAAGACCTATTACGACATGCTGGAGCGCTCGAACAAAGACAACGAGATCACGGACTGGCTGGTCTATTTCGCCGAGACGGTTCTGGAAGCGCAAGGCAATACGCTCAAACGAATTGAATTCCAGATCGCCAAGGCCCGCTTCTATGACCGACTGCGCGTCAAGCTGAACCCCCGCCAGGAAAAGGCGATTGCACGCATGTTCCGCGAGGGCATCGACGGCTTCAAGCGTGGCTTGAGCGCCGAGAACTACATCAGCATCACCGGCGCATCGCGCGCCACGGCCACGCGCGACCTGCAGGATCTGGTCGAGAAGGGCGCACTTACCCGCACCGGCCAGCGGCGGCACACACGCTACTGGCTAAATACCGAACAGCGCGAAACTTATGTGTCGGAGAGGAGGATCGCCACTGATCAAGCCGCTACCTGATCCAGCCTGGCATCGAGTTCGCGGACGGGAACGCCGAAGAGTTCCGCGGCTTGCTCCTTCTGCCAAGGCCCGGTGGCGGCGGCGCTCGAAGCGCCTGGGTTCCTTAAGCTCCGGTTTCATCGTCTCCGGCTGGTCATAGGGGGCCTTCTCCATCCCCGCTCAGGGAAAGTTTTGAAGAGATGGGCAAAGGCGGACTGGTTAATGATGCCGAGATCCTTGCATCGGTAGCTCACGCAGAAGCGCTTCTTCAGAGCGACGAGCTCGCATGCTGATGGAGGATTGGTGGGCGCCGACTTCGGCGCGCAGAACGTCGGCCGGGATCAGAAAGGCGCCGGCGAGGCGATGCGCTGCCTTTCCTCGTTCACCCCTTCGCATGGCGCGATGACCACGTGACCTCGTGGGCGAAGTTGAAGCGCTTACCTGACCACGTGCTAGGCTTGATGACAGTGACGCGCGCGGCCGCGCGGCCCTTTCGTCTCACCTTGGCAGCCATCGTATCGTCTCAGAACGGCGATCGCTCAAGGATAATTTCCAACCCTCCTCGTATAGGTCGCTGCGCTCCGTCATGGTCGCGCAGCCACCTCAATTTCCCTTCCGCACAGTCAACGTGACGGCACCAGAGCACCTGCACGTGGGCATCCTGGGCCAAAGGGAAAAATGCCAGTTGGAATTATTTCTTCCCATAAGTTCCATATGTTGCTTTTATGACAGGGGACGGAGTTGGGCGATGAAGCGGTGAGATACCGCGATATTGGAGGGAAATCTGATGGCGCTGCGCCGGATTTCGCCGATCCTGGGGACGCCGTGGGAAGCCCTTGCGGCAGTGCGTGCCGCGATGGACGAGCTTCGAAGGCAGCAGGCTTCGGCTGCGGAGAGCTCGAAACCGACGCAAGTTGTCACCACCGCAAATAACGGACCGACGACAACCGACGGAGGCATTCAGAACTTTGGCAGGCCGGCGCTTTATCTCGGCCCGGAAAATTCGACGGTGCCGCAATTTTACTTCACGCCGACAAACTATGAAGATCCGGTCCAACCCGATCAGACGGGCACGGAGGCGCGGGACGCCACCGATGCGATCTTGGAGGATATCGAAGAGGGCAAGAGCATCGACCTCATTGCCGAGGAGCAGGGCAAGTCGCGCGAGGAGGTGATCGCCGAGCTCAAGGCTGCCGGCTACACGGTGGAAACGACCGAGCCGGAAAGCGACAACGGGGATGTGCGTACGACCGAGGTGACGGACCCGCAGAGCGGCCGCGGGGTCACCGAATACTATGATTTTCACGATGGGACCTATCACACGGGCGTCAAGGAGGATGGCGAGGAGGTGCGCGGCCCTGTGCGCGACGAGCGCGGTTGGAAGGTCGAGGAGCAGTACGATTCCGATACCGGTGTGACGACCACTCGGTACGAGGACGACCTGGGCGATGGGACCATCGTGGAGGAGACGAGGCTGCCGAGCGGCGTGGTGATCAGGAAAACCACGCCCGAGGACGGTGATACGACCACCGTCGTTATCTCCGATGGCGAGGAGACCGAACTCAATCCGGAGCAGGTTCCCACGAAAGAGGGTAGCGTGGGCATCCTCGAAGACGTCATCGCAGGCAAGAGCATTGCAACCATCGCCGAGGAGCGCGGACTTACCCGGGAACAGGTGATCGCCCAGCTCGAAGCGGCCGGCTACGACGTGAGCGCGACGGATCCGAGCAACTCAAACTATTACAACCAATCGGTCCTCATCACCTTGGCCGGCAGCGACGAAGTTGTCGCCTCCTATTCACGCAATGAACATAACACCACGACGGTGGAGTACGTCGAGGACGACGGTGATGAGGTCCACCGAATAAGCTATGTCGACGGAAGGGTGGTCGAGACCGTTGTCGACAAGGAGGGGCGCCGTACCGTCACAACCACGGAGCCGGGCGAGAACGGCGATCCCCAAGAGACCGTCGAAGTAACCTTCAACGGCTACACCCTGACGACCGATCCCGACGGCAAGATGGTACTCAAGAACAACGAGGACGGCGCCGAAATCGAGATCGAACGGGGCAGCCTCGAGGAAACGCTGGCACGCAAGCTTCTGGCGATCAATCCGGACGGCGACGATCCCGCCCAGGCCGCGCAAGACGAGATCGTCATGACGGTTATCGAAGGCATGTTTGCCGGAAAGACCTACGAAGACCTCATCGAGGAGGCCGGCGAGCGGCGAGAGGCGACCGAGGCGGCAATCGAGGAGCACGGGCTCGGCCCGGAAGCCCAGCCGACCGTCGAGACGGACGAAGAAGGCAACGTGACCGGCATCAATTTTCAGGGCGAGCCGCCGGCGGGGCTGGATCCCAACGTGGACTGGGTGCCGATGAAGGTGGATGGCACCTGGCGCTGGGTCCATCCCGAGGTGGCCAGGGCGATCGCGGCTGAAAACGTCACCCTTGGGGAGATGATGCAGCTCCAAGCCGAGATTGAGCAGATCCAGGCCCAGCTCGACGTGTGGGCGCTCGATCCGGACGCCGAGGAGGCGACGGAAGCAGCCGGGACAACCCTTGACGAGACGCTTGGCGAGCACGGCTATCGCTGGGTGCGGCCCGAGCCTGAAGGCGACCTGTCGGACGCGCGGGAGCGGCTGTCGAACGCCAATGACCGCGTGACGGACACGGAGGACGCGCTGGAGGCTTATGAGGAATCCGAGCGCCTGCTCGATGAGGCCATCACGAAGCAGGCGAACATGCCGTTCTACCCCGACGGGGAGACGCCGGTCATCACCTCCGCCGACAGCGATTACAACTATCAGGAAGAGTACAAGAAGGGGGTGGCCGCGCACGCGGAAGTGGACGCACTGCTTTCTCAGGCCAACTATCAACGCACCCTGGGTGACAGCCTGGTCACCGGTATCACGCTCGCCGATCTGGAAAGCCAGTTCGGAGACGGTGTGGAGGGGCTTCCCGACGACGTCGAGCCGGTCGAGATCACGGTTGGGGACCAACAGGTGCAGGTCGCGCCCGAAGTGGCGGAAGCCTATGAAGAGGAGGGCTTGCCCGCTCTTGCCGAAGGCGGACAACCGGTCGGGATCCAACGCGACACCGATGGAGACAGTACGCTCGAATGCCTGTGGATCGACGCCGAGACGGCAACCACCTGGCTTCAACTGAAGGCCGAGCAGGACGCGATCGGAAGGCAGGTCGAGATCGACCAGGCCTATGTCAATCTCTACCAGTCAAGGAGCGACCTGGCTGATGCCGAGGTCGAGCTGGAAGACATCAAGCAGCGCCTGCTGGCCGAGTACAACAGGAACAATCCTCAGCTGTTCGAGGATGACGACTTCCAGGGCAACGAGATCGTCGCGGAAGACGGCCATCTGTGGGTGGTCAATCACTACGAGAACGGCGAGACCAAGTACCAGCTGACCTGGGACAGCGACGACGTAGACGAGAGCTATTCCTACCATGCGTTCGGCCAGGAATGGCAAACGTTCCAGGGCACCAAGCCGGATTCGGACGTCTGCAGCGCCGGCACCCGGCTCGATATCCTGCAGAGAGCCGAACAGAGCGCCGGTGAGACCGTCAACCGGACGCTGGAAGAGCAATTGGGCGTCAGGATCGATCATCTTGGCGAACAGATCGAGGGGCTGGAGGCAGAGTACGGCGAACTTCTGGAAGAGCACGGCCCAGGCAGCGTCGAGCCGCCGGAGGGAAGCTTTCCGGAAGGCGTCGAACCCCTCAAGATAGAGATTGGCGGCCGGGACGTTTACATGCATCCCGACGTCGCCGACGCCTATGAGGCAAACGGCCTTGAGGCCCTGACCACCAGCGATACGCCCGTTCGCGTGGAGATCGACAGCGACGGGGACGGCGAAGCCAACGAAACGCGCTGGGTTGATCCGCAACTTGCATATACCTGGCTCGCGCTGGAACTGGCGCGGGATATGCGCGGCACCCTCGAGGACACCCGCGATATGGCCGAGTCAGCGGCCGACTGGCTCGCCTTTCAACGCACGCAGTCGCTCGCGCCGCTTGACGAGGAGGGTAGGCGGGAGCATCTCCAGGGCCTCGAGAGCGCCTATTTCGAGGAGCGTCAGGGCGATGTGCTCGAAAATATCCAGCAGCAGATCGGAGCGCACTACGAACGAGGCTATGATGAAACCTTCCGGTCTGTTACCGACCAGACCGTCATAGAGGCGCTGCACCTGGACACATCTACGGAGGAAGGCAGCGAGGCACTCGATAAGGTCATGAACGAGATTCGCGATATCGGCGGCGATGACGCCGAGGTTCGCGTGGTTCCGCTCTTCTATGTCGATCCGGAGAAGGGCGTCCAGCAAATGGCGCTCTTCGCCGTCAGGAACGAACAGGGCGACGTGCGCTGCGTAGACATCGCCGGCAAGGCGTATGACGACGTGGGGGACTTTCAGGACAACAACAGCCTGTTCTCCGAGGACGGCCATCTGATCGTGCCGACCGACTTCCAGATGACGCCCGGCTCTGACAGCGAGATCGCGCTCGAGGTCGTCAAGGCGCGCAACGTCTCCGCTTGGGACAAGGTCGTCGATCCGCTTGTTGGCATCGGCACGGCCATCGCCACCGTCGCTTCCTTCACGCCGGCGGCGCCGATCGCCGCCCCGCTGGCCGTCGCGGGCGGCACATATCTCGGTACGCGCGCCGCCATTCGCCAGTACAACCACCTCCAGCATGGCGGCGAGTGGGGCGAAACGGAATCGCTCATGAACATGGCGATGATCGCGACGACGGCGCTGCCGATGATCTCCGGCGGGCTGCGGAGCATCGGCATGGTGCACAGCCTCAACCTGACCAAGGGACAGGCCTTCCTGGCCGGCATGGGCGCCGTCCGCACCAGCGGCACGGCCAACGCCGCCGCCCACAGCACCCGCTTCAGCCGGCTCTGGCACCAGATTCCCCATGCGCGTCAAGTCGGCACCTATATGAGGAGCGCCGGCGGCCTCAACCTGGCTGCCTATACGCTCGACGGGGGCGCGATGGTGATCGGCGCTCCGCTCATGTACTTCTCAGTCAAGGACCTGGTGCTCCATCACGATCAAATGTCGGGTCTGCAGATCGCCGATGCGATCACCGGCTTCATGACGGGCCTCGCGGGCACGGGAATGGGCGCGGCGAGCTTCGTTTCCTACGCTAGGGCCAACGGGCCGCCCACCTTCCGCCTCACCGACCAGAATGGGCAGAACATAATCGCCTTCGCCTACGGCGAGCCTCCGGCAAGCGGCGATCGGGTCTATGTTCCGCAGGCCGACGGGCCGCAAAGGCGCGGAGACGATCCGAGCCTTGCCGACAAGACGCATATTCTCGTGCGCGATCCCGAGACGGGAGAGGCTGCGGTGATCCCTTGGATAAGGGGGGCATCCAACGAGCATACACCGCCGCCGGGGAATCAGCCGCGACCGGCAGAGGAGGGCGATCCCGCGACGGAATCAACCGCGCAGGCCAATTCGCCGGAGAGTTCTGAGGCCCATCCGGGCAACCCACCGCCCGCGTCCCCTCTGTCGGGACGCGAGGTGAGGGAGCTAACGCGCGCGGCAATCCCCACGCTGACGGATAGCTACCTGAAGGCGATCGAGCCGAGGCATATGTCTCAGCTTAGCGCCGACCAGGTCGGTGCCCTTACGCCGAGACAGATTGGGAAGCTCACCTTCGACCAGCTTGCGGCCTTTCGGCCGAAGCAGTTGCGGGCGCTGAGTGCCGAGCAGCTGCAGGCAATCCCCCCGAGTCGCCTCGAGGCGATCAAGCCCGGGCGGATCGCCCAACTGAAACCGGAGCAGGTGGCCAGCTTCACGCCCAAGCAGATTGCGGCGCTGACGCCGGATCATACGGCCAAAATCACCGTCAATCAGTGGAAGGCGCTGGGGGAGGCACAACTCCAAACCCTCTCGTCGGAGCAACTCGCAACGCTCACGCCGAGGAAGCTCTCCGAGCTTCGACCGGAGCAGGTGGCGAGCTTTACGTCCGAGCAGATCACGGCGCTAACGCCCGATCAGATGACGAAACTCACCACCGATCAGTGGAAGGCGCTGGGGGAGGCACAACTTCAAACCCTCTCGTCGGAGCAACTCGCAACGCTCACGCCGGAGAAGCTCTCCGAGCTTCGACCGGAACAGGTCGCCGCGTTCCTTCCCGCGCAGCTCGAAGCGTTGACCCCCGCGCAGGTGGGCGCCCTCAAGGCCGAACATTTCAACGCGCTCAGCAAGGAGCAGTTGAGGATATTTGCGGCAGAACAACTCCAGGCGATCTCCCCAGAAACTATCTCGGGGATCGCCAGGGGAATTATGCGCAAGTTCGCACCGGAGCAGATTTCCGCCTTCACGCTGCGTCAGTTGAACGCCTTCACGTCCGAGCAGGCGGGCGCCCTCAGATGGAGCCAAAAGCTCAAACTGTCGCCCGAGCAGAGCTCCGCGCTCGGGATCATGGAACCGGCGATTATCATTGGCTACTCGACGGTTGTGGTCGGCAGCGCGGCATTCGGCGTGCTGCCGCCGTATATCCTCGCACCGATTTCCGCGAGCGCCTTCGGCTTTCGCGGTCTGGGCATGTTCGTGAAGGCCAAGTATCCCGACAAGACCGGCCCCGACCAGCCCCTCGGTCGTATCTTGAGGGGGGTGGATGCCCTCACCTTCATGCCCAATATCGCCTCAGGCTACTTGAACTTGTCGGAAAGCCCGTTTGTCAACAGCACCTACCAGATCGGCAATTTGATGTATGCGGGCAAGTCGATCGAGGAGCTGCGAACCCGCAAGAGCGCCTTTCCGCAAACGGATAAAGTGGCGCTTCCTATCTATGCGGCAGGCACTCTCGAATATATGAGAGGCCCTACTGGCGAACTCATAGGGGACGTCTCTACATTCGCCAAAGTCACGCCGGACATTGTTGCGGGCGGCTTGTTCGCCTACGGCTCGGGCCATCTTCTGTACGATGCTTGGCGTCCTTCCTTGACAAAGGACGGCAAGCCGGGGCTTGGACCGCGCGTCGTCCTTGCTGTCACCTTCGGTGGGGGTCTCCTAGCGTTCAGCGCGATGTCATGGGCGGATATATTCGGAGGCGATCAGAGTGCCCCGCCGCCTGACGACGACACGACGCCAGAGGACTCCGTGACCACGCCGGTGCCGGAGGAGTCGCGCAGCGAACCTGAGCGGGAGGAGCCTCCTACCGAGCCGGAGGAACCGGAAACGCCGGGGCCGCAACTCGTCGTCATTGCGGAAGTCGGCCTCAACCTGCGTGAGGAAGCGGCGAGTGGTTCGGAAGCGATCACGGTTCTGCGGCCAGGGTCGTTTATCCATGAAACCGGAGAGCGCAGGACGGACGACGACGGCAACGAATGGGTAGCAGTCACCGGTTTCAGCTGGGACGGGCAGCAGTACGAGGGTTGGGTGGATGCGTCCTTCGTCGCCCCTCACGAGGAGGGCGCACAGGATGCCGACGGCCGCTTTAACCCGCAGCTGGAGAGTGAAGGCTACCAGTGGATAAGTGTGCAGCCCGGTCAAAGTATCGGCAGCATAGCCCGAAGCCGGTCAGTGGACGTCGCCGACACCATCGTGCTGAACATGGACCATATCCACAATCCGCACCTGATATTTGTGGGTGACAGAATTTACATGCCGCAGTCGGCGACCGTCTGATCATAGGCGCGGCGGTTCGAGGTCAGCGAATAGGCGGCGACCGCATGGGCGATAATCGGCCTTGCCGGGGCGATGTTCCTGACCACGGCCGCCTATGTCTATCTCGCGAATTATGCAGATGATCGGGCGCGGAGTCTGATTGGCACCTTGATGCTTTTCACCGGCCTTGCGGGAAGTGTCTTTTGGCCTGTCACCGCGCTTCTCGACCGCGCGTTCGGCTGGCGGGGCGCGGTCCTTGTCTATGCCGGGACCATGTTTCTGCTCGTCTGTCCTTTGGTGCTGCTTGGATTGCCGGAGGCTGGGCGCTCCACCGAACCCGAAACCACGGGTGAAAAGCCTGCCCCCAAGGGCCTGACCTTCGGACTACTGGTGCTCGTCATCGCCTTGAACAGCTTCGTCACGTTCGGGATAGAGGCTATCGGTATCGAGCTGTTCCGCACCATGGGGGCGGATTTGGCTGGCGCGGTCGCGATCGCCTCTCTCCTGGGACAGCTCAGAACTGTCCCATCCTTGTTCAAGGCTCCGATCAACCGGAACCATTGCAATCAGAGCGAGTTGATGCGAGCATTCGGTTTTTGAGGGGAATTCATTATGAGCGTTCTCATCAGCATCCTGATCACCTTTCTCGTAGTGATCTTGGTGCTCTATCTGATCGGCAGGTTGCCCTTGGATGGGCGCACGAAACAGATCGCAAATATCGTTGTGATCATCATTGGCGTCATCGCGCTCTTGAGATA
Organism: Chelativorans salis; assembly: GCF_025336525.1. Taxonomy (GTDB): domain Bacteria; phylum Pseudomonadota; class Alphaproteobacteria; order Rhizobiales; family Rhizobiaceae; genus Chelativorans; species Chelativorans salis. The sequence goes on along the minus strand of NZ_JAOCZP010000005.1, from coordinate 210,768 downwards.
CCTCGCCGTGTTTTAGTCGACCGGGTATATATCTTCCCTCGCCAGTCCGCGTTAAACCGCCTCAGCGCGAAACCGGCGCTCAACCGCAGCAAAGAAGTCGATCTTGTAGGAGAAGATGCATTTGCATCCCATCTTCTCGCTTATGGGTGCGTCAGGGGCATGGGGATACGGCATCCTTGCGCCGTTCGGCAGTTCGAAATCCTCCCCGTAGGGCACGCTCTTGCCGTTCATTGCTTGACGGTGAAGGCGGGGATGCTCCTGCGGCGTGTGACGCCAGACCTTCGTCACCGCCTGCGCATCGATCTTCCCGGCCACGATCTGCTGCCGGATGGCATCGGCGCGCGCCTTGGATATCGCCTCCTGCGTCTCGTTCTGGGCCAACATCTCGCCACGCAACTGCAAGAGCCGGTCGGCATAGCGAGCCGTGACCTTGTCCACCGTTTCAGCGTTGAGCGGCCGTTCCTCGCGCATGGCCTTCATGACGGCCCGGTCAAAGCGCCGATCGCGCCGGCCACGCGTCAGATAGCGCCGCAGCGCCTCTGGATCGCCCGAGAGCAGTTCCCGCCTCGCCGCGCTCACATAGCGCTCCTGGGGTGCCGTGAGGCCGATGATACCGCCCTCGCGCCGGTTGCTGCCTCGTACGACCCTGCCAACGGTTTCCAGCGCTGTCTGACGTGATTGCGGCCCTCGGCAAGCCCTGTCGTCAGGTGCTGCCGGATCGCCTGGCGCTGATCGTCAACGATGCGCGTTACCAGCGTTGAGGAATGCTCCCTCAACCAGGCCTCGGCCTCCGGGTTGGGGATACCGAAGCGGAACACGACGCGGTTGCCATTGGGATCTCTGACCAGCGGCAGGTTTCCGACTTCCGCCTGTCCACCATCCGCATAGGCATCGAATGTCGCCCGCTCAAGCCTGGCGAAGGCTTCCGGTTCGATCTGCAACGCCTCAGTTGCGCCGGTTACATCACCACGCTCAAGACGCTCGATAACCACGCGTAGCCTGATCGAGTTTCGGATGTCGTCGATGGCGGCGAGGATTGCCTCACGAAGGCGCGGTTCATGACGCTGGACGAGTTCGTCGACGAGCTGGCGGGCGGATTTGCGGGGCATCGTTTCCTCGCCTCTTTTCTGCTCGGGCACTGGACGGCGAGAGTAGTTCCCCCCACACTGCCTTTGGGGAATGGAGGGGCTATCTTGAAAAGAATGATCATTGCTATGGCCGTGACTGGCCTAACCGCAGCGTGCGCAACCACAACAACCTACGACGTAGCTGGACTTCCGAATAAGAACACCGCGAACCTTTGCCGAATAGTTGCTGAAAATACAGACGAGAATTATCGCCTCGCAGCTGCTAAGCTGCTCGCCCGGCGTGGTGCTACCGCCGAAAAATGCCTCAAGCTTATTGAGGTAGACAACGCGATGTTTGCAACGGCGATTGGCGTCAGCGGGGCAGCTCTGGCTGCAGGGGTCGGCGCTAGCAATGGTGGAGGTTATTCCCCGAGCTATGGCTCATCCGGCGTTGCCTGGGATCAGTTCTACAACCAATACTACCAGCCAATCTGGAGATGCAGAGATAAATCGAACGGGGAGTTTGTGCCGGATTCCTATTGCCGTAGAAAGCTGATGGTCGACTCGACATGGCCCGGACTAAGCACCTGATCAGAACGTCACCTGCGCCGTCCACATGACCACGGTTCCGCCCGGGTCGAGCGGATCAACGCGCACGATCTCATGCGCCGTTCCGCCCACCACACTCTGGTCCCGCTCTGTCGGCGCGTTTGCGCTGTCCGGATCATCGCCATAGGCCGGGATCGTGACGCCCTCGGTCGAAATGAGAACGCGCTTATCGGTTGCGCCGATGGAGGAACCCTGGCGCTCGAATGCCGAATACTCGATCACGACGAGGGTGCACGCGTAATCGTTCGTTCCAGGCGGTTCCACGGATCGCCGCCGGTCATCGTGGTGCGACGGATTGCACCCTGCTGGCCATATCGCTTGATGAGCCGCGCTGCGGTGGCCTTGGACCGGCCATAGTCGAACTTCGCCACGTCACACCACCAGAATATGGCTGGGATATCGGCCGACGTCCTCAGGAGCGGCTCAAGCAGCTCCTCGATCGCCGTCAGCACTGGCGTCATCGACTGCACGGGGTCCATATCGGCCGTGTCGGCATATTCCGTCTCAAGCGGCCCGACCTTCTCCCGCTTGATCCGCTCGCCTGCCGTTATGATTGGCTCAAGGCTGCCCGGGCTGTCCAACTCTGCCAGCGTGGCATGATAGCTGGCATGAACAACGCGGTTCGGAACGGCGTTGCTTGCGATCGCCTTGCCCCGCTTGTCCGCGGCACCAGTGCGAGGCCATGCCCGATCCTGCTCGATACCTCCCGTTGGCTCGCCCGGGAAGCGATCGCCGCACACGGCGTCCACATACGCGCTGCCGGGCAGCCGCAACAGTGTTGGCCGGAACGGTATAGCCGTTCTCAGTCGCCCAGGCCTGAAAACCCGCATCGTCGCCGTAGCCCACCATCTGATTTTCCTAGCTTCTGGAACATTCGGTTGATGCGCAGGTTCGTCATCGTCAGCTATGGAGAAAGCCATGCACAAGGACGAAGTGAAGGGCACCGCGAAGAAGGCTCGCGGCAGCGCCAAAGAGACCGTCGGAAAAGCCACCGGCGACGACAAGATGCGTGCCGAAGGCAAAGCCGACAAGGCTGAAGGACGCCTGCAAAAGGGCTATGGCAAGGTCAAGGATAAGCTTCGCGACGCTCTAAAACGCTAAGAAACCACAGGTGTCAGGCCACCCCTCGTGAGAGGCGGCCTGACACATATCTGGGGCTTCCTTACTTCTTCACCGTCTCGACGTAGGCCGCCTTGTCCTCGTCGGACATCGCATTGAACGTCTCGGCGTCCTCCTTCGACAGCTTCTCGACGAGCTCTTCCTCGCCTCGCATGATCGAATACGAGCCGCCGCCGCGGTGCCTCGCTTTGAGCTTTGCCGAAGCCGACTTCTTCTCAGCCTTGCCGAAGGAAAGGAACGGCAGTCGCTTGGCGCGCTCCAGCTCCTTGCCCGACAATTTCAGGTCGCGGGCCTCACACTGGGCTTGAGGAAGACGGCGCGGCCGCCGTCAATCCGAACGCCCTGAAGACCCTTAGCTTTGTTGGTCACTTCCATGATGCCCTCCCGTCAAGCCGGCGGAGGCGGACGAACAGCGTATAATAGGCGGTGCCGTCAGGGGATATTCGAGCCACCTCCTCCGTCGATGCGGTCACCTCCGCAGGAACGGGAGACGCATTTACGTCCAGAAAGAATCACGACGGCGCCGCCACCGGATTCTGCCCCAAGTTCTGCGCCGCGACTTGAACTAGCACAGTTTGATCCTCCTCTGAAACGGAAATGAAGCGCCATGCAACTTGAAGACGCAGGTCGCCGTAGGTCTCGGTGAGTCGATGCTCCGCCAGGCGCTGTCGATCGGCCCAAGCGCCAACGATAACCGCCAGCAGCACGAGTGCCACGATAGCCCAAACTCCGATTTGGAAGAGGGAGCGCAGCTGTGAGAGATGCACGTTCTTAAACTTCTCATTGATGTGAAGAACGTAGAGCTGCTGCACGTCCTGGTCGAAGCTGTTGGCTGCGTCCTTTAGATCCCCCAAACGCGCACGGAACATTGGCAACTGTTCGGCGTAAGCGGCTTTCAGGCGTTCGCGTTCGGAGCCAAACCACAAGATGGTCCACCATTTGGGATCGAACTGCGCTTGGTTCGGTAAAGCATCGCGATAGAACCACTTCCATGTCCGTGTGGCATCAGTCCAAGGATACCGGTTGGTCTGCCGTGCATAGACGACGAGCAGCACAATGGAAGCGATGGCCGCCGCTACGGCAGGATAAGTGATTATCCTCGCCAGCTGCCTGTCGATGATGAAGGTGAGCACGGCGATCCCGCCCGCTAGCAATGCGCCTGCTACCACGGTGAAATTCGTGCGGCGTCCTTCGGCATAGTGGATGCGCTCTGCGACCGCCGCCAAGACCTCGCCGAGTGGAACGGCCCCGGTACCCCGGGGTCAGATGACTGTTGTGTTTCCGAAATGATCCAACTCTTAGCCAAACGCGGACGCGATGAACAGATGCGCCGTGTACCCATACTCAAGGCGAGCTTGGGTATTCCAAGCACATGCTGTGAGAGAGCGTTTCCTCGTGGTGCCGTCTGTCCTGTTCACCCAGAAGTACTTGCTCCCGAAATCAGCGCTTCGCGCGCTGAAGCTCTTCAAGCCAGCGCCAATCTTCTCCTGGGTTTCTGGATCGTGGGCCAAGGCAGCCTCCAACACGAGAGCATCGGCAGCGTCGGGCCAATCGGACTGGCAGCCTTGAGTCTGTGGATCTTTGAAGAGCGGACATCGAGGGAGCGTGGACTAGTCGTGACTGAACACGTAGGCCATCCTCACCAAGCTGACCGACCTTTATCCAGAAAGCCTGCAAGAATAGCTGGCGCCCAGGGAGCAACCGCGGAGCGCTCACTTATCTGATGCCCCTGTCAGGGCGCCGCGCTCACGCCCGATTGCAGTTTGCGCCAAGTCACCGGCGGCATCTCGAACGCCCGCCTGAATGCTTTGGTGAACGCCGCCTCCGATTCGTAACCGATCTCGAAGGCGATGCGGGCGATAGGCTCATGGGAGTCCTTCAGACGCTGGGCGGCGACCTGCATCCGCCAGTTTGCCAGATAGCGCATAGGGGTGCGCCCATGAGAGTCGTGAATCTTTCCGCAAACGCGGAGCGGGACAACCCGATCTCCTGCGCGAGCTCTTCCGTCTTCCAGCGGTGGGTTATGCTGCTGTGGAGCAGCGCCAGCGCCCGCCCGACCACAGGATCGCGCAGGCCGGCGACCCATCCGCTGGTCTCGGGCGGAAGCGAGGCCACATAGCGGCGTACTGCTTCCATGAACAGGAGTTCGGCAAGCTTGGCGAGAACCGTCGGCGATTCGATCCGGCCGTCGGCCAGCTGATGCGCTGCAAAGCGGAACGAGCTTTCGATCCAGTTGGCGGAAGCCCCTTGCTCCGCCCCAATCTTGAGGACTCGGGGCAGGATGGCGATGATCGGCATGATCGGCATGATCGGCATGATCGGCATGATCGGCATGTTCGGCATGTTGGTGCCGATATAGCCACAGAGGATTTGCGTTCTCTCGCCGCCACCTCCGTGGACGATGCGCATCAGCCCTCCGGCTGGTGCGGGCTGGATCAAAAAGTGGGCGTTGACAGGTCTGAGATTGGCCGCGCTGCCGATGACGTCCTCGTCGTTGCGTGACAGCAAGATGATCTCACCGGCCTCGACAGGGAGGAATGTATATTACGAATTTCGCGTTTTCAGGGCGAGTCTGCTATTTTGGCATCGCCGACAGGAACCCCGCTCGCTCGTCCGGTTCGAGGGCCGACAGCATGGCGCGGCAATGGTTGTTCTGCATCTGCACGGCTGCGTCCACCCGTCGCCGCCCCTCCTTGGATAAGGTAAGGGGCACGATCCGCCGATTGCTCAACACCCGCTCCCGCGTGATGAGCCCCTGCCGCACCAGGCGGTCGGCAACCGCCGACATGGTCGTCGCGGCTACGCCCAGATACTGGGCGACCTCGCTTGCCGTGCAGCCGGGATGATCGGCGACAAAGAACATCGCCTGGAGGTCGATCTGGTTGAGCTTCGGCCCGTCTCGCTTGCGGTCTCGGCGATCTTGAACCGGCGCATGAACTTGTCGATGGCGTTCCGTAGGGTGTTAATCTGATTGTCGTTCGGATTCTTCATGAACGGAATATACGAAACTTGGATCGTCCGGAGAAGCCGTGGACAGAAAGACCTGCCTGCCGGTATGAGCGTTCATAGATGCGGTGTGGATGCAACCTGCTCCCGTCTGTACCGTCGCACATGTTCGACGAGCGCGCGAAGCTTGGGCGCCATGTTCCGGCGGTGCGGAAAGTACAAGAAGAAACCTGCAAACGGCGGCAGATAGTCGTCCAGTAAAGAGAGCAACGCGCCAGAGTCGAGATAGGGGCGAAACGTCTCCTCCATGGCGAACGTAATACCGCCGCCTGCCAGTGCAGTCCGGATCATCAGGAGCAGATCGTTCGTCGTGATCTGCGGCTCGACCGCTACGTCGAAGGCGCGTCCATCTTCTTCGAACTCCCATCTGTACGGTGCGACGCCAGGGGCGGGCCGCCAACCGATGCACCGATGGTCGACCAGATCGCGAGGATGGTCCGGTGATCCGTGGATTTTGAGATATTGCGGCGCCGCTACCACGACCTCTCGCTGATCGCCGGTCAAGGAGACGGCGATCATATCCTGTTCGATCACGTGCCCTAAGCGGACGCCGGCGTCGAACCCCGCAGCAACGATGTCGAACTCATCATCGGTCACGGTGATGTCGATCGTGATCTCGGGATAGGCCTCCGCGAACGACACGATGAGCGGGCCGGAAAGGAATTGCTCGGCGATCGAGGTCGCCGCAATCCGCAGCAGGCCGCGCGGGGCGGTGTCGCCCGCTATCTCCTCCATCGCCGTCTGCACGTCCGCCAGCGGCCGGGAGAGTGCGGCACGGAAGCGCTCCCCCGCCTCCGTCAGGCGCACGCTGCGGGTGGTGCGCGTGACGAGGGCTACCCCGCAGGCATCCTCCAGCCGCCGAACCCCCTGACTGACTGCGGAGCGGGTGACGCCGAGACGGTCGGCGGCGGCCCGGAAATTTGCCTCCTCGGCCACAGCGAGGAACAAGGTCAAGAGGTTCAGATCGATCGCCATTGTCGCTCCTTGCTAACCATTGAGGTTAGCAATGGAAGGATACCGGCGACAATTCCCGTCGTCTAGCTTCCTACCACATCAGAAGTCTTCAACCTGAACGGAGGTAGGAATGAATAGGGTCATCTTGATTACCGGCGCATCCAGCGGCATCGGCGCCGGGCTCGCACGGGAGCTAGGGGCCGCAGGGGCGCGAATTCTGCTCGGCGCGCGGCGCCTTGACCGGATCGAAACGCTGGCCGCGGAAATCAAGGAAGCCGGCGGCTCTGTCGAGGCCATGGCGCTCGACGTTACGGACAGGGACGCAATGACGGCCTTTGCGAACCAGGCGGTAGAGTGCTGGGGTCGCATCGACGTGCTCATCAACAATGCCGGCGTCATGCCGCTTTCACCCCTCGTCGCGCTGAAGTTGGACGAATGGGAGAGGATGGTCGACGTCAACATAAAGGGCGTCTTGTGGGGTATCGGCGCCGTGCTGCCGACGATGGAACGGCAAGGAGCCGGCCAGATCATCAATATCGGATCGATCGGCGCATACCGCGTCGTTCCGACGGCCGCCGTCTACTGCGCGACCAAATTCGCCGTGCGGGCGATCTCCGACGGCTTGCGCCAGGAGAGCGACCGCATCCGCGTGACCTGTGTGAACCCGGGCGTCGTCGAGTCCGAACTCGCCTCGACCATCACCGATCCAGAAACTGCGAAAGCCATGGAGGAGTGGCGGCGCATCGCACTCAAGCCCGCTGACGTTGCCCGCGCCGTACGACAGCTCATCGAAGCGCCTGAGAGCGTCGACACCAGCGAGATCACCATACGACCGACAGCCTCCGCCAACTGAACCAATTCTCTCCTAGAAGGATCCCACGCATGAAACGTCGCACCACCGTTCTCGCCGCCGGTCTGGCGCTCATAGCCGGCACCGCGCCCATCGTCGCGCAGGAGAACATCTGCGCGCAGGAAGGGATGAACTCGCCCCTCGAACTCCACAAGGCTTGGATACTCAAGGGCTGGGAACTTCGTCAGGGCGACCCCGAATTCGTCTTTGCCGAAGAGATGGACCGCTACTATGACTTGGAGGATCCGCAGGGCGTCTACTACGACAACTTCGCTCCGAACGGTGCGCCGACCTTCGACAACGCGGCAGAATACGGCGCCAACTGGGAGGCGCCCGTGAACAGCTCGCGTACCATCCGCCACGCGCTGACGGAACACCATGACCAGATCGTCGGCGAAAGGGTCGCCTCGACCACGCTCGGCTTTGTCGGCGATATTGTACGCCTTACGGGCGAGAGGATCACCTTCAATGCCCGCTCGCAGCTCGGTTGGGAATGCGATAGCGGAGAATGGGTGATCCGCCACGAACTCAATTCCGCCTGGCTCGTCGAGCCCAAGGAAATCACCCCTTTTTCGAAAAGGGGCAGGATCGGAAATGACAGGGGAAACCGCAGGCCATTCCTATGTCGGCATGTGGGTGACCGGTGACGACCTTATCCGCCACGAACTCCTGCCCAACGGCCGTTATGTCGAGGCGCGTGGGAATCGGGAGAGCGCCTACCAGGGCCGCTACGAGATCACGGGCAACCACATCCAGTACTGGGACGACACAGGCTTTACAGCCGATGGCGATTTCATCGACGGCGTCCTGCACCACGCCGGGATGATCCTCTATCGCGATCAATAGATCGCGATCGGATCCACGGATCGGCGGAAACCATGAAACGCAGAGAGCCGCGCAACCGGATCACCGGCTGCGCGGCTATTACGGCCACGCGGGCAGCTGAACGACTGTGACACTCAGTGAGCGCTGAGCATCTCGACCGCTTGATCAAAGCGGCCGTCTCGCTCGGCCCAACGCAGGAAACCGACACGATCGACGAGGATCTCTTTCGGCGTCGGCCGCTGCTGAAAGAGCGCCATAGCCTCATCGATGAACGCGTCGAGAGGCATATACTCCTCGCGCGTCGACTGGCCCGGCGTGAGCTCGGTTTGAACCGCGGGTGGCGCGAGCTCGATCACCTCGATGCTGCCTTTCAGCTGCTGCCGCAACGAGACCGTGTAGGAATGGATTGCCGCCTTGGTGGCATTATAGGTTGGCGTGTGGCTCAGCGGCACGAAGGCGAGGCCCGACGAGACGTTGACAATTGCGGCGTTCGGCTGGCCTTGGAGATGGTCGATCAGCGCGTTGGTCAGCCGGATCGGCCCGAGCAGGTTGGTAACGACAGTTTCCTCCGCATCGCGTAGATCGCGGGACTTGGTCAAATCCTCGCGGCGCATGATGCCGGCGTTGTTGATCAGCACGTTAAGCGCCGGATGCTCGGCGGTAACGCGCTTGGCAAAGGCTGTGATAGCTTCCGGATCTTCCATATCGAGCATGATCGCATGCATGCGATCTCGGCCGGCAATTGTCTCCTCAAGCGTTTCCTTGCGGCGGCCGGTGATGATTACGGTGTTTCCGAGTGCATTGAACCGCCTGGCCACTTCCCGGCCGATCCCGGACCCACCGCCGCTAATGAGAACTGTGTTTCCTGTCATTTTCATCGTTCTGTACTCCGTCAATCCAGCTGTTCGGGATCAGACGATGCCGCCGTTGGCGAATACCGTTTGACCGTTGATCCAGGCACCGTCGCCGCTGCAGAGCGCTGCAATCGTGTCGGCGATGTCCTCGGGCTCTCCGAGGCGCTTGTGCGGTGTGCGCGCAGCGAAGCCGGCGATCTGCTCCGGCGTCTTGCCGTCGGTGAAGAGCGTGGTGTTGACGACGCCCGGCGCCATCGCATTCACCGAGATCATGCGACCTTCGAGCTCTTTGGCGAGGACACTCGCGAAAAGCTCCTGCGCGGCCTTGGTGGCGGCATAGGCCCCGTAGGTCGGGCTGCGCAGCTGGGTGATGCTCGAAGAGAGCGCGATGATCCGGCCGCCGTCGCGCACGCGCCGTGCCGCCTCGCGCAGGACGAAGAAGCTGCCCTTCTGGTTGACATCGACCATCCGGCTGAAGTCGGCGTCGGTCATGTCGCTGAACGGCGCGAGACGCATGATGCCGGCATTGCTGACCACCACGTCGACGCCGCCGAATGCGCGCTCGTTCTCCTCGAACAGGTGCTGCACCGCATCCAGGTCGCTGACGTCGGCCTGTACCCAGATGGCGCGGCCGCCGGCGGCCTCGATCTCTCTCACCACGCCGGCCGCGAGATCGCGGTTCTTCTCGCAATTGACGGTGACGGCATAACCATCACGGGCGAGGCGCTTGGCCGTTGCAGCGCCGATACCCCTTGAAGAGCCGGTCACCAGCGCGACTTTGCCGTTCGACGCCGGCGCCTGACCAGTCGTTTGAGCGTGGGCAACCCCCATCGCGAGTGCTGCGGAACTCAACGCAGCACCTGCCAGCACCGTCCGCCTCGGCACTTTGTTTTGTCCAGACATTGTAGGCTCCTTTCCTTCGAGCGATTTGGTTTCTGTCGGGACGTTGCATACCCCGTATGGGCCCGCCGGGGCTTGCCAAAGCATGCGCAAAACTTGCCGAATCCTGCAGGCCAGGTGATATTTGATCGCGGGCGTGCTAGGGTCGCTGCATTGTAGGAGAGAGCCCATGGACACGCTCAAGGTTGCCATTCGCAATTACGCCGCACACCATGCAAACAGTGAGGGATTGGCGACGACGCCGGTGCCGGGTCTACGCATGATGTGTGTTGGATCGCCGCCCGGCGATCTGCATTCAGTCTACCGCCCGCTGGTTTGCCTCGTTCTGCAGGGCGCCAAACGCATGACCGTGGGGCGGGAGCAGCGCGTCTTCTCCGCCGGGCAGTCGGTGATCGTGAGCGCGGACATGCCTGTTGTGGGCCGGATCGTGCAGGCAAGCCCGGACGAGCCCTATATCGCGGTCGCCGTCGAACTCGAGATGGCAACCCTGCGCGAGCTCGCAGCACATCTGGGCGATATGCGCGCTCAGCGTCCATCCGAGATACGCACCTTGTTCGCCGAAGACACAAACGCCGCGGTTCTGGATTGCGCAATGCGGCTGATTCGCTTGGTCGACCGGCCTGATGCGACGCCGCTGCTGCGTCCTGGGATCATGCGGGAGTTACATTACTGGCTTCTCTCCGGGCAGCACGGCAAAGCCTTGCGGGCGCTGGCAGCCCCCGACGGCCATGAGGGTCGCTTGGCGGCAGCCATCGCCATCTTGAGGGAGGAGTATCGATCGCGTGTGCCCGTCGAGCGTCTGGCCGCGGCAGCAGCGATGAGCCTCACCGCGTTTCACAAGCATTTCAGGCACATGACGTCGCTGACGCCGGGACAGTACCAAAAGCGGCTTCGCCTCATCGAAGCCCGCCGTCTGATGCTGGATGAGGGCTTCTCGGCAAGCAGCGCGGCCTTCGAGGTGGGCTATGAAAGCGTTTCGCAGTTCACCCGCGAGTATGGCCGTCTCTTCAAGGCCCCGCCGAAGCGTTCCGTCCTTCGCATTCGACAAGCGTCAGGGAAGGGCAGGGAGAGCCTACACCAGGTCGAACAGGCGAACGCCTCATAACATTCGCACGAACACCTCGGACGGTGTTGAGGATCTCGGCCGGCGAAGAGGATCGAGTTGTTCAGATTGGAGGTCGCCCGGAGGCAGCCGTGCGCAAACGGCGTCGCCGAAGGGCTCACGCCCGGTCGGAGAGCCGGGTAAAACCATGGAAATCGAAATCGCCTTCGACCAGTTCGGGGCTCCGAACGGCGAAGGCATTCATGTGTGGAAGAAAGAAGTGACGGTCGAGGCCGTCGGCGGGCAGCCAAATCTCATAGACCATCCACAGGTCGGGATCGTGCTTCGAGCGATGCACGTGGTGAGAAATGCACGCGGCTTCCCCGCGCGACGGCGCAACGAGAGCAAGAAGTGCCTCGCCAAGGTCGTCCGATCGACCGGACCGCGCGCGAACGAAGGTCAGATTGAAGTAGTGCGCCACGGCGTATGTCCCTGGTCGCAACGTGCACGTGGGGAGGGCAACCGCGTCACCCTCCCCACCCGGTGCTGGCGATGAAAACACCCCAACATCGGAGCTACCGAACTGGCAGGTCGTTCTGCGAGCTGAAGCCGAAATCATCGGAGGCGTTATAGCCCCGGTTCACGCGGCCGATCCGCGTGCCAGCGGGGTAGCCTAGGGTGACCGTTGACGCGCCCGTGCTCGAAGTGACAAGCCCGGAATCGGAGATGCCGGCGTGGTTCCGCTTCATCGAGATCGGCAGGTCGTTCTGGTCGCTGACGCCGAAATCGTCCGAGGCGTTGTAAGCACTAGCGCCGCCAAGGCCGAGCCCGAGCATGGCAAGGGTGGATGTGAGGAGAATGATCTTACGCATTGCATTTCCTTTCAGTGTTGAGGTTGAGAGCGTCTGAGGTCATTCGCCGTGCGGATGAGTTCTCAGATGCGATCCTGTGAGGTGGGGCGCGGCACAAGGGAACGTCGCGCTCATACCTCACATTGGACAAGTCGGATGTAATCCTTCCCGCGGTCGCCCGCCGTCGCCTACTTGCGGCGACTGTCGCAATGTTTCGGCTATATGATTTTGAGAGGAGGAATTTCAGAGCTGACGGCGGAATTCCGTGGGCGTCTGGCCGGTAACGCGGCGGAAGGCTGCTGTGAACGCCGAGGGCGTGCTGTAGCCGACAGAAAGCGCAACATCGGTAATTGGCGTGTTGGATACGGCAAGCATGGCACGAGCGCGCTCCATACGTTCTCGTGTCAGCCACTCATGTGGGGTCTGGCCAGTCGCGAGGCGGAATGCGGTGCAGAAATGATAGCGGCTCAAGCCGGCAATCGCAGCCAGCTCGTTGAGACCGATCTCGTCGGCGAGATTGTCCCGCATATAGTTGGTGACGCGGCGAACCTGCCAATCGGCCAGCCCGCGTCGTGGCGCTAGCGGTGCGAGCGTTTGGAACGTCGAATGGCCGCGAATGAGCTGAGTGCAAAGAAGATCGAGCGCCTGCTCCACGAACAATCGAGAGGAAGCGTCCTCCGTGGCGGCCTCGCGGGCCAGAAGCTCGAGAATGCGCGCGGATGTTGGATCATCGAATCCCACTCGGCCGAGCAGTTCGACAGGTTTGCCGTCCGTGAGCGGGTCGGCGCAGGACTGGAGCCGCTCGGGCGTGAGATAGACGTGCGAGACTTCGATCCCGCCGGAAATATCCCAGCGTCCTTCGGCGCACTCAGGAATGAGTGTGATGGTGCCAGGCCGCGTGGTGGCGACCGTTCGCTGTCGGCCTATCTGCCACGTGATATCCTGTGGCTGCGAGTAATACGTCATCACCACATGACCGCTCATCGCCGGCAACGCGTCATGCAACGCGCCATGACGCCAGCGACGCGTCAGGCGTGTGTCGCCACGAAGAATCGCGGGGGCGAGGTCTGGAGGCGTGTCAAGAATACGTTCCATCTCGGTGATCACCGAGACGACATTCTGCTGATTTTCGGTAGTCTTCGGATCTTCGGGCATGAAAGCGCCTCGATCGCATTCTGTTTCTCCTACAGTAGCAGCGAGGCAATCCTTGATCACCTCCAAAGTGGACAAGTCTTCAATACAACTGTTCCACTTCTGCGAGAGTGACCGCTGCAAGAGCGCGCTTGAATCGGTTTTCAGCCTCTGCTTCGCGCAGAAACCTGACGCGTTCGACGAGGATCTCCGGCGGCGTCGGTTGCCGGCGAAAGAGGCGTATTGCCTCCTCCACGAATTCATCGACATGCATACAGTCGGCACGTAGTGACTGGTAGGGCATCAGCTCGGTACGCAATGCAGGCGGCACCAGCTCGATCACTTCGACCATTCCTTTCAGCTGCTCGCGCAGTGACACCGTATAGGAGTGCAGTGCTGCCTTCGTGGCCGAGTAGGTGGGGGTGGCGATGAGCGGAACGAAGGCGTGGCCAGATGAGATGTTGACGATCGCAGCATCAGCCTGACGTGTGAGGTGCGAGATCAGCGCGTTGGTGACCCGAATGGGACCGAACAGGTTTACCTCGATGGTCTCCTCTGCGTCACTGAGGTCTCGTTCGATCGTCACATCCTCACGCCGCATGATGCCGGCATTGTTGAAGAGGAGATTGAGCCGCGGATGGTCGTCCGTGACCCGCCGCGCGAATGTCTCAACCTCGGCGGTATCGGTAAATTCGAGGTGGTAAGCGGTCATGCGGCTTCGCCCGGCAATGGCCTCATGGAGTTTTTCAGTGCAGCGGCCCGTGACGATCACTTCATTCCCGATGTCGTGGAACCGGTGCGCAAGGGCGCGGCCAAGTCCCGAGCTGCCGCCCGTAAAAAGCACTGTATTGCCGGTAATCTTCATGCCTGTTTCTCCGGTCTCCTCACCCAAGGTACCGCGGAGGACCAAACGCCAAAGGGTGGGCACTTGACCGTTTGGCCTTGCAGCGGTCCCATCAGCTCCTGCCCGAGGGCAACTGAGACAATGCAGCCGTAGCGCTGAAAGATCTGCCCCGCCTTCTCTAGGTTGCGGCAACTGTCGTGATGTTTCGGTCGCACGTCGGGAATTCTTCGATAGGGCACGCCATGGTACGCTATCCATTTCAAACCCTAGATTTCGGTGTGTCCATTAACGACATTGGTATCCGAATTCCCGCACGGGCTTCCGCTCGACTGCTTACGTGGCGCTTACGCGAGAAATCGCGGCCAAGTCGGACGCGCGCTATGCGTAAGATCACAAAAAGGGTGGTCGACGCTGCGGAGGTCCGTGAGAAGGATTATGTCATGTTGGCATGACGAACTACCGGGTCGAGTTATGAGCCCGTAGGCCGACCCGTCAGGTCACATCCCGATTCAAGACGCTGGCCAGCGTCGCCCTCTGCACCTGCAGAATGGCTGTCGGCGGGGTGAAGTTGGGTCAGGCCACTGACGAGGCTTTGCCTGGAACGTGGCTCGGTCAGCCGCCGTTCCTAATCCTTCCGAACTCGCGCTTTGCTGTCGGGTTCAGATCTAACGCGCAGCGTGTCCCGTTTGGGCGGAGCCTGAAATAGGCGGCCATATTCCCGTGTGAATTGGGAGACGCTCTCGTAGCCGACGGCGAAGGCGGCACTGCTCGCCGACGCGTCATCCTCCAGCATAAGGCGGCGCGCCTCCACAAGACGAAGCCGCTTTTGGTATTGCCCTGGGGTCAGCGAGGTCATGCGCTTGAAGTGCTTATGGAAGACGCTGAGACTCATGCCCGCTGCCGCCGCAAGAAGTTCGATGGGTATGCGGGAGCGATACTCGGCCCTGAGGATCGCGATAGCCGAGGCGAGGCGACTTGCGTGTCTCGCAGGATCGCAAAGCTCCAGCAGACTTGCGCCATGCTGACCCGACAGAAGCCAATAGCTCAGTTCCCACATGATCCCGGGGCGAAGAAGCCGAATCGCTTCCGGCCTGTCGATCAGGTGCATGAGGCGCGACATGCAGTCCAATGCCGCAACCTCCGTGTCCTGGGCGAACAGGTTGCGCGCTACAGGCGGGCGTTTGGGACGGGTGACGCCCAGTTCAGAAGCCACATCGCATAGGATGGCGATCTCCAGTTCAACGCCTATGGCAAGATAGGGTTGGCTCGTGCTGGCTTGCAGAATCCTTGTAACCATCGGCATGTCCGCGCTCACGATCCCGGTCTGGCCGGCGGAAAGGATCCGCTCTTCTCGCCCCACGATCATGCTCTTTGCACCCTGCAGAACCAGGACAATCAGGGGCCGGCTTATTGCCTGAAAGTTGCCGCGCGGGGCTTCAATATACTTCATCAACAGACCTGGGACCGGCGTCGGCGCCAGGCCATCACGATTGGCATGTCGGCTGCCGTAGGCTTGAACAGCTTGTTTGAGCGAGTCCACGCGTTGGCTCCTGCAGGACACCACAACATCTAACATCACAGTGAAGAAGAATCAGTGGTCCCGCAGAATAAGGCAAATTTTGCGCAGTCTTGGGCAAGCCAGGGCGCCCTGGCGCGAGTATGAATAAGGCAGATCAAGTATTGTTAGGCGCGTTGCCCGTTACCGCGCTCAGTAGCGGACGGAGCCGTGCTGACCGGCGAACCACATCTGCATGAGCCCCATCGTTGACCCGAAACCCAGAGTAGATGGAGCAGAAAGTACCGCTGCTATGACCGAGAGTGACGACGCCCCGGCACCCGGTAAGAAAGGCGAAGGCCGCATTGATCATCTGGGCTTCCTCCCGATGTCCCGCAGGAGCGCGCTCGAAGGCGGCGCCGCGGTCGTGGCCGCGTCTGTCTTCGCCAGTGGCTCATCTCCCGCTGATGCGCCCGCGGCGGTGTGGCGCGGCGGTCGGGCGGGACGGCACCAAGATCGGCGACATAGCCGACAATTGCCTTGATGCCGAACTGGCGAATCAGGCAGCCGCCGCGGGCACATCAGGGGGAGTGAGGCTGCTATATGCTGCTATATTATGGCACGGCTTCTCCATTCATCGATTTCCGCCTGCTGTGTGGCTCGCGCCTCAACATATTGATCGATCCGGCGCCGAACCGTGCCTTGCTGGCGCGCAGCCTCGAAAATAGCGAGGCGCAAGCCAGCCGCCTTGCCGTCGCCGTCGGGACACAGGTCTGGCTCCTACACGAGCGATCCTACATTCCCTCGCTTCGGCTTGTGATCCTGGGGTCCGGTCCGAAATGCGCGGCGTTGCGGCGGCTTGCGGCGGTGCTGGGGACGCAGGTGGAAATGCGAGAGGCGGCCAAAGCCTCGCGCTCAACCAGATGCCGGCCGATCTGCCGGCGGACACCTGGATGCCCATTCTCCTGCAGTTCCATGACCATGAGTGGGAGCATGCTTTGATCGAACGGGCACTGCGGACGCCCGCCTTCCTCCGACTACCTCGCAGAGGAAGTCGCGTGACGATGGTACCGCTGAACCTGCTGGAGACGCAGAACGAGGAAGTGGAGAAGTGTGACTTTCCAATTGTTCCACCGAAGCAAAGGAAACTCACCACTATGCGACTTTTCAAGAATAGCCCGCTTGCCACAACTACTCGCGCGATCGCTGCATTTGGGCGGAATGCTCGGTGACACCTCTGATCCTTACAGAGCGGCGAGCAGCTCGTCCGGACGATCGCGAAGGGAAAACGGACGTTGCAGCATGGTTCGTCTGCACCACTATTTCTATTGTTGGGCGATCCTGAAGAGGTGGTCCCATGAACTCGACTTTGCCCCCTGACCAAGCCCTTTTCCCTTGCAACCGAGCCGCCGTTCGGTGGCGAGTATGTGCGCCGTTGGCCGTTTTCGCGGTGACTGCAGGTTTATTCGCACCCGTTGCGGCCACCGCCCAGCAAGCAGACGGCGAACGGCTGTTCCAGCAGCGTTGCGGCGGCTGTCACAGCACGGAGGCTGGTCGGAACAGGATCGGGCCGCATCTGTCGGGCGTCATCGGCCGCGCTGCCGGGAGCATAGAAGGTGCCCGCTATTCGGACGCGATGCGGGATTCCGGGATCGTTTGGGACAATCAGCTGCTCGACACTTTTCTCGCAGCACCGCGCGAGATGGTTTCAGGCGCACGGATGACTGTCGCCGTCCCTGATGCAGACCAGCGCGCAGCAATCATCGCCTATCTCGAAAGCCAGTAGCCTGATGAGGGAGAAGCATTCATGACAGCGTTTACGATCAACGGGCGCGCGGTCGATGTCGCCGCCGAGCCCGACACACCGCTTCTGTGGGTAATCCGGGAGCACCTGAAGCTCACCGGCACCAAGTTCGGTTGCGGCATCGCGCAATGTGGCGCCTGTACCGTTCATGTCGACGGCGCGCCGACGCGCTCCTGCGTGACCTGGCTTGAGGATGTCGCCGGCAGGGAAGTGACGACGATCGAGGGGCTGTCGCCGGACGCCAGTCATCCGCTGCAGAAAGCGTGGATCGCCGAGCAGGTGCCGCAATGCGGCTATTGCCAGTCCGGGCAGATCATGCAGGCAGCGGCTCTCCTTGAGAGCAACCCCAATCCCACGCGCGAGCAGATCATCGAACACATGGACGGCAATATCTGCCGCTGCGGAACCTATGTGCGCATCATCAGCGCCATTCAGCGCGCCGCACAGGAGGCCTGAGACATGACCAAGACAGTGCAGCTGCACAGCTACGCGCTCTCGCGGCGCAGCTTCCTTATCACGGCAGGCAGCCTCGGCGTCGCGGTCGCGTTCGGCGGTCTGCTCCGGGATGCCTCGGGCGCCGCGGTGGCACCAGCCGTTAAGGGCAATTATCGCCCGAATGCCTGGGTGACCATCGCGGGCGATGGCATGGTGACCATCATGTCGCCTGCTTCCGAGATGGGCCAAGGCATCATGACGACGCTGCCGCTGCTCATCGCCGAGGACATGGATGCTGATTGGGACAGCGTTCGGATCGTCCAGGCGCCGTCCGACGCGGAGAGCTACGGCAATCCCGGCTTCTATGGCATCCAGCTCACGGGCGGCAGTGAATCCACGCGAGGCTATTATGATTTGTTGCGGCTGATTGGAGCTCAGACGCGCAAGGTGATTTTGGCGAGCGGTGCCGACATGTTGAATGTCCCCGTAAGCGAGCTCGCGACCGAAACCAGCAGAGTCGTACATGCTCAGTCAGGACGCTCACTCAGCTTTGGCGAGATCGCCGCGAACGGTGCACTTCCCGATCCGCTGCCGCAGGCGACCGAGGCCGATCTGAAGCCGAGCGACCAGTGGCGATACATCGGCAGACGCGACATCCCGCGCGTCGACGTACCCTCGAAGGTCGACGGCACCGCGATCTATGGAATGGACGTGCAGCTTCCAGACATGCTTTACGGCGCGGTATTGCGGGCACCCGTCCAGGGAGAACGACCGGAGGTTATTGACGACGCGGAAGCCAGAGCCGTGTCGGGCGTCACGCATATCGTTCCACTGTCCTACGGCGTCGGAATCATCGGCGAGACAGTGGAGGCAACGACGCGGGCCAAGGACCTGCTCAATGTGACGTGGAGCACGTCATCGCGGGTCCGCGCCTACACGAGCGACCGGCTACTGGAACAGTATCGCAGCGTCGGGCGCGACCTCTCCCAAGCTGGCGTCGAGGCGTTCGCAGAAAGCGATGCGGAAGCGGCCGTTACTGGTGCCGCCACGGTCATCGAGGCCGATTACATGAGCGACCTCGTCTACCACGCGACCATGGAACCGATGAACGCTACGGCGCTCGTGACCGGCGATACCGTGGAAATCTGGGCTCCGACGCAAGGCCCGACGGGCACTCAGGGCTTTGCCGCGGAGGTGGTCGGCACCACGCCCGATAAAGTCAAGGTGAACACGACCCTGCTTGGCGGCGGTTTCGGCCGCAAAGCCGAGGCAGACTTCATCGTCGATGCGGTGTCACTGGCAAGGGAGGCGGAAGGCCGCCCGGTCAAGGTCATCTGGAGCCGCGAAGACGACGTCCGGCACGACAAGTTCAGGCCTCTCGAGGCGCAGCACATTCAGGTCGGGCTCGATGATGACGGGAATATCGTCGGTTGGCGGCATCGCATCGTGGCGGATTCGATTTTCGCCCGGACAATGCCCGATCTGTTCGAGAGCCAGGGCGGACATGACGACGTCGTGACCGAGGGCGCGCATTTTAACTATGCGGTCCCCGCGCACCGGATCGACTATATCCGCCAAAACAATGGCCTGGACATCGGATTCTGGTTCGCAGTCGGGGTCGGATATACCAGGTTCGGCATCGAATGCGTCCTCGACGAAGTTGCGGCGGCCAAGGGCGCCGATCCTGTACAGCTTCGGCTCGAGCTCCTGCGGGACCAGCCGCGCGCCCGCAAGGTCGTCGAAACCGTCGCGAAGATGGCGGAATGGGATCGCGAGCGCGATGGCCGGGCGGTAGGCGTCGCCTATTCCGACGCCTTTGGCACCCATTGCGCCCAAGTCGCCGAGGTTTCGCTCAACCTGCAAACGGGCATGATCCGGGTGCACAAGGTCTGGTGCGCGGTGGATCCGGGAGTCGCAATCCAACCGCTCCACATCGAAGGTATGATGATCGTCGGCATCACGAACGGGACCAGCCACGCGCTGTTCGAGCAAATCAACATCATCGATGGCGAGGTGCAGGAAGGAAACTTCGACACCTACCGGGTGATACGCATGTCCGAAGCGCCGGACATAGAGGTGGCCGTGGTGCCAACGCTCGGGAGTCCGGTCGGAGGCATGGGCCAAGTCGGCCTGCCGCCAGTTGGTCCGGCAATCGCCAACGCGGTGGCGCGGCTTACCGGCGGCGTGCGGCTCAGGCACTATCCGTTCCTGCCGGAGCGCGTGCTGGAGGCGCTCAACGCGTGAATCCAGAGGGTCACAGTCCATCGATGGTCTTCGGCGCGGCTGCCTGAGTAGCGGGCGACCACCGCGAAAACCGGAGGGATACCTTCACTCTACGGCGAAACGACCGCCAGGGCCGCTGCAGGCCCGGCACCGGCGTCAACGCCAAGCCGTCGCGGTTTGCATGTCGGCCGGCGTAAGCCAGGACAGCCTGTTTGAGCGCGTGCACGTGCCTCCGACTGCGCATTGGCTCGAATTTAGCATGGCGACCGACAGGCGCCAGCCACCCGCAGGATGAGGCAAGTTTTGCGCAGGTGTTGGCAAGTCCGGGCGCCGGCAAGTTGATATGAAAAGCCACTGAAATCACCGCGGCCGGGACCGCATCGCGTTTCTTACGCTGCTTGGAGAGTGACTTGGATTTTTCAGAAGCAACGATCCTTCTCACCGGCGGAAATTCCGGTATCGGCCGCGGTCTCGCCGAAGCCTTGGCCGCACGGGGAAGCAACCTGATCATTACCGGGCGGAACAGTCGGTCGCTGGAGGAGACACTGGATGCCAATCCCGGCATGTCCGGCGATCAGCTCGATGTTTCGGATTCTGTGGCGATCGAGGAGTTTGCGGCGACACTGTTGCGCGAGCGTCCCGAGATCAATGTTGTCATACACAACGCCGGCATCATGAACTACGAAGAACTCGTCGCGGATCCTGTCGACCTCGAGGTGCCTGAACGGGCCATTGCGACCAATCTGCTCGGTCCGATCCGGTTGACCGCAGCGCTGCTCCCGCATCTCCGGGCCAAGGAGTCGGCCGCGTTGGTGACGGTTTCTTCCGGTTTGGCCTTCGTGCCGCGTGCCGATGCACCCGCCTACAGCGCTACGAAAGCGGCTATCCATTCCTGGACCCAATCCATCCGGCACCAAATGCGTGGCACGAGCGTAAAGGTCGTGGAGATTGCGCCGCCGCTTGTCGCGACCGAGCTCACGCCCGGACAGTCGAAGCTACCGCACGCGATGCCGCTTGCTGATTTCGTCAGTGAAGCGATCGAGCTTCTGTGCGCCACACCCACGCCCGACGAGGTGCTGGTGAAGCGGGTGATACTCCAGCGGACAGCGGAGCAGACCGGCAATTTCGAGAAAGTGTTTAGTCTCATCAACCCAGCCTGACCGCAGGCTTCAACGAAGACGCGACGAAAGGACGTTTCATGAGCGACGACCGCAAGCGGACGATAGAAAAACGGCCTTGGTCCATCACCCGTCGTGCCGTTCTGGCCAGCGGTTCGGCCGTAGGGGCGTTGGCGGCGTTTGGCTTGAAGACGCCAGCCATGGCTCAGGAGACCACGCCCGCGGCGCCCGCGGCGTTCCTGCCGCGGGTTCTGGTCTCCTTTGCGGTCAATGGCGTGACGCAGGATATTGACCTGGATCCGCGCACATCGCTTCTCGACGCGCTTCGCGAGACCATCGGACTTACCGGCACCAAGAAGGGCTGTGACCACGGCCAGTGCGGGGCCTGTACGGTGCATGTCGACGGCAGGCGGGTGGCATCTTGCCTGACACTGGCCGCGCAGGTGGCGGATCGGGAAATCACGACCATCGAGGGGCTCGGCGACGATGAAGCGTTGCATCCGATGCAACAGGCCTTCATCGATCACGATGCCCTGCAATGCGGCTACTGCACGCCGGGGCAGATCATGGCTGCAGTCGCCTGTGTCCATGAAGGCCATGCCGGCAGCGAAGCTGAAATCCGCGAGTACATGAGTGGCAACATATGCCGTTGCGGCGCCTATCCCGGCATCGTCGCCGCAATTCGTAACGCAGCGCAGGTGATGGAGGGCTAAGCAATGCAGTCATTCTCCTATGCCCGGCCTGCCTCCCTTGACTCGGCCATCGCCACCTTTGCCGAAGGCGGCGAAGGCACGCGGTTGTTGGCTGGCGGGACGACGCTCTATGACCTCATGAAGCTGGACGTCGAGCGGCCGGAGCGGATCGTCGACATCAACGGTCTTGCGGAACTCTCGACCATCGACACGTCCGGCGACGAGTTGGTGTTCGGCGCCCTTGCACGGATGAGTGATGTCGCCGCAGATCCCCGTCTGGCCGATGAGTTTCCAGCCCTTTCCGAGGCGCTGTGGAAGGCCGCCTCACAGCAGCTGCGCAACATGGCCAGTCTCGGCGGCAATCTGTTGCAGCAGACCCGCTGCGCCTATTTCCGTCACGGCGAACCCTTCGCCTGCAACAAGCGGTCGCCTGGGTCTGGATGTTCGGCGATCGAGGGACTTAATCGCGGCCACGCGCTCTTTGGCGGCTCCGACGCCTGCATCGCCACCTATCCGGGCGATTTCGCCGTGGCGCTCATCGCCTTCGACGCGGAAGTCGATGTCGCCGGGCCCGATGGCGAGCGGACGATCCCGGTCTCCGATCTGCACCGGCAGCCGGGCGACAATCCGGAGGCGGAGACGGTTCTCATGCCCGGCGAGATCATCATACGGATTCGTGTTCCGGCCGATGCCGTCGGGCGGGGCTCGACCTACCACAAGATCCGTGATCGCGAGTCCTATGCCTTTGCGGTGGTCTCCGCGGCAGCGGCGGTACGCCTCGAGGCGGGCGTGGTCGCCGATGCACGGCTTGCGCTCGGCGGTGTCGCCACCGTGCCCTGGCGCGCACGCGAGGCCGAGCATTCGCTCATCGGTACCGCGTTGACCGCCGAGACCGCCCGTGCGGTCGGCGAGATCGCCTTTGCCGATGCGGTCACCCGGGAACACAACGCATTCAAGGTCGAACTTGGCGCCAACGTCGTTAGAGACGCACTTCTCATCGCAAGCGGGAGAGCCTGACATGCCCACCGGACCCTATGCCGAGATCCCGCGCGTCGATGCCTATGAAAAGGTGCGCGGCAGGGCGATCTACGGAACCGACAACAACCCCTCCGGCGTTGCGTATGGGGCCTTCGTAACTGCCACGATCGGCAGAGGCCGCATCACGGCAATGGACCTGTCGGAAGCGCAGTCCATCGACGGCGTCAGGCTGATCGTGAACCATGAGCACACCAGCGACCTGCAGCCGGCGCGTTTCATCATGCAGCACGGCTTCGCCTTTCAGAGCTATTCGCCGGTCTTGACGCCCAATGTCGCCTATCGCGGCCAGCCGGTGGCCCTGGTCGTAGCCGACACGCTCGAATCCGCTATCGAAGCGGCATCACGCATTCGTGTCAGCTATGAGGAACACCCCTTCGCGGCCACTTTGGACAGCGAGCGGGCGGAGCCTGTTCCCCAGGCCGAAGCCGCCACGGCCTGGCCGATCGACGACATTGTTGTCGGTGATGCCGAGACGGTCTACGCGGATGCGGCGGTCAAGGTCGATGCGACCTATACCATGCCGACCCAGCACCAGAACCCGATGGAGCTCATTGGAACCGTGGCTGCGTGGGACGGGGATCACCTCACCGTCTACGAAGGCACGCAAAATGCCGGCGCTTGCAAGTTCGGCCTTGCAGAACAACTGGGCATCCCGCCGGAAAACGTGACCGTCATCTCTCCTTACACCGGCGGCGGCTTCGGGCAGAAGAACACCATGCAATCGCAACAGGTTCTCACCGCCTTCGCCGCGCGGGAGCTGGGGCGGCCGGTCAAGGTGGTCGTGCCGCGACGGCAGACTTTCCACGATTCGAGCTTTCGGCCCGCCACGCGCCAGCGCGTGCGCCTCGCCGCCGACAGCGCGGGCCGCTTCACGGCGGCGCTTTATGATGTCGATGCACAAACTTCCATGCACGACTTCTTTCAATCCGAGCATGCTGACACCGCCGCGCGCCACTACGGCTATGGTGCGTTCCGCAGCTTTACTCGGCTGGTGCGCACCGACACACCCACGCCCGGCTATATGCGGGCACCCTTCGAACATGCCACGGCCTTCGCCATCGAGAGCGCGGTCGATGAACTCGCCTATGAGCACGGCATGGACCCGGTGCAAATCCGTCTGCTGAACGATACCGACACCGACATTGTCGATGGGCTGCCGCACTCTTCGCGGCACGTGTCCGAATGCCTCAGGCGTGGAGCGGAATTGTTCGGCTGGGACAGACGAACACCCGAACCCCGGTCGATGGTCGCCCAAAATGGTGATCTGATCGGGATGGGAGTCGCCATCGGCCTTTATGCCGGCTCCGGCGGCCCCAATCGCGCCAGCGTTCGTGCAACCCGCGACGGCATCATCGAGATCAGCCTTGGCGTCCATGAAATGGGTCAGGGGATCCGCACCGCGATCGCCAATGTTGTCGCGCGCCACCTCAATGTGGCGCCGGAGAGCGTGACGGCGATCCTTGGCGATACGCGCGGCGTGCCGCAAATGCTAACGGCCGGGTCCTGGGGTTCTGCTTCGTCGATCCCCGCCGCCGAGGCGGTGTGCGAGGCACTGCGCGAGGCGCTCGATGCTCTCGGCACGAATGCGCCGGAAGGGGCTTCTCCCGCAGAGATTCTGGCTCTTGCCGACCATGACGAGCTTTCGGTGGAGGCCGCGACCTTCGCCCCCGGGCAGAATAGAGATGCGCTTGGGGAAATCGACACCGGACACGTCGCGCCCAGCGGTCCCGTCTATCCGGATTTCATTACTTATAGCTATGCGGCGCATTTCGTCGAAGTCCGGGTCGAGCAGACCACGCGCCGGATTCGCGTGCCAAGAGTGGTGAGCGTGTTCGACTGCGGGCGTGTCTTGAGCCCGCGAACCGCCCGCAGCCAGGCTATCGGCGGCGTGGTGTGGGGTGTGGGCGGCGCGCTGCGCGAAGCCGGAGAGGTCGATCCGCGCTATGGCGGCGTGCTGAATGCCGACATGGCCGAATACCTGGTTCCGGTCAACGCAGATATCGGTTCGATCGAGGTCGGCTTCATTGACGAGCCCGATCCGATGGTCAATCGGTCCGGCGTGAAAGGCTTGGGCGAGGTTGTCCTTGTCGGCGTGGCGCCTGCGATCACCAATGCTATCTACCACGCAACCGGGGTGCGCGCACGCCATCTGCCGGTCCGTATCGAAGACCTGGTCTAGCTGCGGCGTCACGGGCGTCCTGGTTCCTGCCGGCGAAGCGCGGGCTTTGGTCGGTCCGACTGACGAACCGCCGGAACTGGGGACGCTCTGGTACGGTTACCAGAGCGCGTTGCCGGATCACGTATTCTTGGTTCCAGGAGCGAACTGCAAACTACAAAATCTTTGGCTGGAAATGGTGGTGGAGGACACATGGTCTTCGAACCGAATGTGAATGGTGCCACCCATGAGGTGGATGTAGAGCCTGAGACACCGCTGCTTTGGGTCCTGCGTGACAGTATCGGTCTGACCGGCGCCATATTTGGCTGCGGCATTGCCCAACGCGGCGCTTGCACCGTCCATCGCTACAGAGAGGCGGTCAGGTCCTGCAGCATCAGTGTCGACAGTGTGGTCGGCTGCGAGATCATCACGATCGAAGGCCTATCCGAAGACAACAGTCATCCAGTCCAGCGCGCTTGGATCGAGCATACGGTTCCACAATGCGGGTACGGCCAGTCGGGCCAGATTATGGCGGCGGCCGCCCTCCTGAGGCAAACGCCTAATCGCGGACAGCGACATCGATGCGGCGATGGCCGGCAATCTTTGCCGCTGCGGGACCTATCTGCGCATCCGGCAGGCGATCCACCGCGCCGCCGAACTGTCGCAGGCCTGACGGAACAAGTCATGGCCTTTGTAGATAACAATATTTCGCGCCGCACCCTCATATGCTCGATGCTCGGTGCCGGAGGCGGCATGATCGTCGGCTTTCACATTCCAGCGCCGAAGCCGCCGTCGTGGCGCCGAAGCCCTGGACGGCGCCGACGGACGGAGTTGAAATCAATGCATGGCTGACGATCGACCCCGACGGCACGGTGACCATTCGCGTGCCGCACACGGAACAGGGGCAGGGGGCTCTCACCTCCGTTTCCATGACGGTGGCCGAGGAACTCGACGTGCCGTGTCCATGCCGTGTTCGCGGACATGAACCGCCACGTCGATGAAGGCAGGGAATATATCGTCACCAGTACGCACGGGTCGCAGCTCGTTCGCATGCAGCACCCGCACATGATGCGCGCCGGCGCGTCAGCGCGTGAAAGTGAACGGCAGCGCCCATTACGCGATCGACACGCGCCTGGACGGCATGGTCTATGCCGCGGTCAAGAATTGTCCTGTCCCCTGGGGGCGCCTTGTTAGCTATGACGCGGAGGCGGCGAGAAATCGGCCGGGTGTCGTCGCGGTCATCGAGTTCCGTGCCGAAGAAGGCAAGACCGGATCGGACCATCTGCAGGACGCAATCGCGGTCGTCGCAGACAGTTGGTACCGCACCAAGACCGCGCTCGATCTTATGTCGGTCGAGTGGGACTTCGGACCCGAGGGCCAAGTCAGCGACGAAACCCAGGCTTCGGAGGCGAAAAGGCTCTGGGAAGAGGCTGGCGACGTCAGCCGCCAGGAAGGCGGCGATACGCTCGGCATCATCGCCGCGTCGGACCGGGTGGTCAGTGCCGAGTATCACCGTCCTTACGAGACGCACGCGAAGCCGCTTCTTGACCACGGCCGTACTGCCGTGGTGTGCACCCCATGACCCTCTTGAACGCCGCACTGAAGGCGCTTTCGGATTCATATCCGAGTGACACGGCAATGACGGAAATGGGATCGCTGGAATTTTCCAGCCTGTCGCCGGCCAGCAGCATTCGCCAGCGCGCAAGATATTCCATGGGCGTCTCGCCAGACGACTCCTTGAATCTTTGGGCGAAGGTCGACCGCGACATGCAGGCGCGCTCCGCCAATGCCTGCAATGTCCAGCGCCGGGCCGGTTCAGCGTGGATGGCGCCGATCGCGGCACAGATCTGCTTATCTGCGAGGGCAGTGAACCATCCAACGCCACCGTTCACGCCTTCCGCCAGATGCAGCCTCAGGGCTTGAACCAGCATCATGTGGGCGAGGTGTTGCGCGACCAGAAAGCCGCCTGGCTGCTGCTCGCGCAGTTCCTGCATCATCCTTTCCACGGACCAGCGCAGCACCGCTTGTTCTGACTCCTTATGAATATGCACAATCGGCGGTAGCATCCCCAATAGGATGCTGGCATGATTGCCACGGACAGCGAAGCGACTCCCGACAAGATACAAACCTCCGCCGCCATTTACCGAGATGACACCGCCGGCCCGCGCGGGCGGAAAAATCGACTTAGCGTCGACGGGAGTTAGGCTCATATCGCTCGCCAGGCGGAAGGGCCGCCCGCTCGGCAGCACGAAGCAATCTCCTGCTTCCAGACGCACAGCGTCGGGAACGCTCTCGACCGACAGCCAGCATCTGCCGGAGATTACGGCGTAACACTTGATACGGTCGTGCTGGTCGGCGAACTGGATCGACCAGTCTCCCCCAGCGTCGAAGCCGGCGGATACATAACTCTGTGGTTTCAGAAGCGATAGGACGTCAGAGAGCGGATCCATAGACAGTTCCGGACGGCTGCGAAGATATGCGGATTCTACAGGTTAGAGCGTTCAGCCTCAATCAAGTATCCTGCAATAATCAGTCTCCGAATGTGGCCAAGAAAAGCCATAACCACAGAAGGAGTCCCATGACGAAGACGTTTGGCAGTGCTGGTCTGGACGGCTGCTTTTTGGCAAGCGGATGCTCAAAGTTGGGCGTCGCAGAATCAGCCGGGCCTTTCTGCGCGTTGGTAAACTCTATTGTGAACGAGCCTAGGCAGATAACGAGTGCCGTTACGATTAAGGGTTTCATGACTCCTACTCCTCAGTTTCGTGTCAACGAAGTCACACCAAGGCGTGAGGAGGTAGCGAGACCGAACCTCGGCGATCTTGGGGCGTCCGCTTCCAGGGAATGCCCTATTCAACATGGGGTAATGGGCGGCGGCTCTTCTGCGGAGGTCGATTAAGATCGGCTTCGCTATTGGCAGAGGAGACCGACCATGGAGTATTTTGCAGGCTTGGACATCTCGATGGAGGAGACGCACGTGTGCGTCGTCGATCGGGAGGGGACCGTCATCCACGAGCAAAAGACGGCGTCGACGCCGGAGGCGATCGCGGCCTCGCTGGCAAAGGCGGCCCGCTGCCGGCGCATCGTGTTTGAGACCGGGCGGATGGCACCGATGCTCTACCACGGGCTGACAGCGCTCGGCCTGCCGGTCATCTGCATCGAGAGCCGGCAAGCGTACCAGGCGCTCAAATCCCTGGCGACCCACAAGACCGACCGCAACGATGCCCGCGGCCTGGCGCATCTGGCCCGCACCGGTTTCTTCAAGCCCGTGCACGTGAAGTCGCTGCCGGCGCATGCCATTCGCGCGCTGATCATCGCCCGCAAGAAGCTGGTCGGACAGCGGGTCATGCTGGAGAACCAGATCCGTGGACTCGCCGTGGTATTCGGTGTCCGCCTGCCGCGGGCCCTCAGCCCTGCCTTCATCAAACAGGCGCTGCGAGCCAGCGAGGGAATAGCCGGATTGTCTGCCGCCATGCAGGGCCTCATTGCAGCGCGCGCCGCGGTGCTCTCGGCCGTCGCAGCGATCGATGCCGACATCAAGAAGATGGCCAAAGCTTCCACGACCTGCCGCCGGCTGATGACGATCCCCGGTGTTGGCCATCTCACCGCGCTCGCCTTTACCGCTGCTGTGGATGATCCGAATCGCTTCAGGCGGTCTCGCGATCTGGGCGCCTATCTCGGCCTCGCGCCGCGCCGCTTCCAGTCCGGCGAGGTCGACTACACGGGCAGCATCTCCAAGTGCGGCGACCGCCGGGTGCGAACGCTGCTTTATGAGGCGGCGAATGTCATGCTCACACGCTATCGCGGCGCCTTGGCCGCGTGCTACACAATCGGCACCGTCTTCCACTCCCTCCCTCGGGCAGCATCCGCAACGCCTCCGCCGCCTGTGGCCGTTCATCGGCCCGGTCCAGCGCGGCCGTCAGCACCGTAACCTTCTTCGCATAGATGGCCGACCCGTTCGGCAGCAGGTCAGGGACATCCTCCGGGATCTCAGTAAGAAGCTCCGTCAGACCGAGAAATCCCGCAAATGCATCGGCCGTCTTGGCGACGGACCAGACACAGCTGGGCGAACATGCGTGGGCCCGAGACGGACGGCCGCCCATTCTTGACGGCCGGCCGGTGCTGGGGAAGGCGAACCGCTCAGCTTCCCGAGATCAATGTCTTGATCCGATCGACAATGGCCGGTGGCGTACCCATCAGTTCCTCGGCAATCTCCTGGAGTTCCTCACCGGTCGTGTATTCAGCCTCGGCCCCGCTGCGCTCCATCTCGGCGATGAAGCCGGGATCCTCGGCTGCCTGGACGAAAGCCTCGCGCAACGCGGCAAGGCGGTCTTCCGGAATGTCTCCCGGAGCGGAGAAGATGCGGCCGAGGCCCTGGGGGATCAGCATGAAACGGAAAATCCTGCGTGTTTCATCGTCTTTGATGGCATCGAAGACATTCGGCACCCCGGCAAGGTCGGGGTGGTCCTCCAAGGCGAACTGGAGGACGTAGTGCAGCTTTCCATCCTCTTGCCACTGCTTCAGCTGGCCACGCTGGGTCATGCTGTAGGTACCGGCGCGCCCGTCGGCTTCGCCCCGCTCGATCGCCAGGGCTTGCTCCTCATTGCCGGAGTAACCCGGGACGAGTTTGAGCTTGCCGCCAAGAAGTGCGTTCACCAGCAGCGGGTAAGTGTAGTTGGCACTGCCTGATCCGGTTGCGGCCAGGACCATCTCGTGATTCAGAGCCTCTTCGACCGTGGTTGTTCCCGGGTCATCCGGATATTGGAAGATGACATAGATCTCCTTGCCGACGCTGCCGATGTGCTTGACCTCACGAGCGTCGAAATCCACCCGTTCATCGCTGAGCAGCGGGTCGGTGAAGTTGTTGCGCTGAAGGGTGGCTATGTAGGAACCGTCGCTCGGCATCGTAGTCTGAAGCTCTGCGGCAGCAATAAGCCCACCGGCGCCAGGCTTGTTCTGGACGATGATATCTGGATTGCCTGGAATGTACTTTGACAGGTAAGGCGCCATGGTCCGGGCGAAGAAATCGGTGGAGCCGCCTGCAGCGGTTCCGACCACCATCGTTATGTCATTCTGGCTGTAGAACTCTTCAACGCTTTGCGCCTGTGTGCTCGTGGCTCCGGCCAAGACGAGCGATGCGACAGCAATCGCTTTCCAGATTGCATTGATTTTCATTTCTTTTCCTCCCTCTGCTGCTCCGCCCGACCGGGGTCGGACTAACACCTGTCACGGATGTCGTTCCGGCAGGTGATCGAGTTCCCTAGAAATCGGACCATCCGAGGATGCTGGGAAATAGATTTTGGCCCGCCCGATATAGAATTCCTCCAGGACTGGAGCGGAAGTTATCTATTCCCAGAGGGTTCCCACGGATAGCGTCACGATCCATCTATGCACGTCTCCACAAACAGCGCAGATCCCGCACATCGGTGATGGACTCGATGGAGAGCACCATGTCGACTAGTTCACTCGCGCGTGTTTCTCCGAGCACAAGGCTGAAGAGGTCGCGCGCCTTATCGGCCACCTCCGCCGAGCTCATTGGATTTCCCGGCTGGCCGCGCACATGTTCCGGCGCCCGAAAGAAGCGGCGGCCGTCCCGTGTCCGCAGAGTAAAGTGCGCCTGTTCGCCCCGCTTCGCACCGGGGCGCGGCTCCACCCGAATGCGTTGGGCAACGCGGCGTATCTCGGGATGGGCCATGCGGGCGTGATCGTGCAGGCTGGCGAAACCGACCGAGCCGTCAACTAGGTAGAGCGCAAGAGCGTGCGGGAGGTTCACGTCGGGCATGTCGCTCTGCGCAACTCGGCTGCGCTGTTCAGGCAGCGACACGACGATCGATTCGACCTCGGGTTCGGCGAGTTTCAGTTCGCGCACCGCTTCTTCGATGCAGTCCAGCGCAGCCTGGAGGGGAGAGCCCACGCACCACTTCTTGAAGGAGGTCCGCATGACCTCGAACCGGCTGCCCAGCCCGTCCATGAGGCGCGTGGGGTCCGCCGTCAGCGGGAATGCGGCCAGGAGGCCGGGCGTACCCTCGATCGCGTCGCCCACGCCGGTAAATCCCGCGGCGGCGAAGCTCGCGGCTTCAACGCCCGTGCGGGCGGGCATGCCGCCGAAGATGAAGGCTTTCTGCACGTGATCCGGGTCCCTCAGCCAGCAGCGGTTGCCCGACGCGCTTTGCACCGCATACGAGAGTGCACACACAACCTGATCGTGGGACAGGCGCGCCAACGCGCTTGCAGCAGCTGTAGCGCCGAATGCCCCGCCCCAGGCGTGGGAGCTCATGTGATAGGTGTCGGCGAATTTGCTCCCGCCCAAAGCCATCGACATCCGGGTGCCGACGTCATAGCCGAGCACGACTGCGCGGACGAGCGCGGCACCGTCCCGCGCCAGCCACTCGGCGGCGGCGAGCGCGGCAGGAACGATGGCGCATCCGGGGTGGGTCAGCGAGGGTGCGTGGGAGTCGTCCGTTTCGTCAGCGTGGGCAAGCATCCCGTTCGCCATCGCTGCTTGCGCCGGGCCAGTCAGAATATCTGTTGCCAGCACCGATACCCCCTGCGGCCCGCCGGCGCCGCGGGTGAAAGGGATGATCGCCCGGCCCGCGGGCAGCGTTCTGCCCGAGACCATGGCCGCCAGCGTGTCGAGCAGATGCAACCGCCCCTGTTCGGCTACCGCGGCGGGTAGCGGCTCGTGTGCGGCTTTCCGAATATATTCGGCAAGTCCTGCAGAAATGGCTTGGTTGTCGGCCATGGCGCGCCTCCCTATCGCTTTTTGCTGATCGCCGGCACCAAAAATGTAATTGCCTTCACCGGTGCGAGATCTATTGGATTTAGCGGCTGCTCCATTCAATCGCTGCCAGAAACCCCAGCCTTTGACGACTTGGCGAGAGCTCGATCAACTCTGGACTGTCATCTTCTATGAGGAAGATTGCCCCTGCGTGCAGTAATGTTTCTTATGGGCCGATATCGTCTTCCAATTGGGCATGTCCGGAAGGATATCGAATGCTGGTGTGGCTGGGAGGGCCATTCGGCGATTGCTGCATGGGACCGCCCGATGGGAGGAAGAACTTGCTGAATACCTTCGATGAGGGCAACGACCCGACCACGCCCATTCGCAATCTTGCGCGATGGACCCTCTCCGGCGACCCCCTGTTGTCCGACCCGCTCGTTGCCCGTCAAGCGCGGCTTCTGATCGCCGATTCCATCGCCTGTGCGGTCGCGGCGCTCGATGTGAGTACGCCAGGATATGTCGCTGCGATGCTTGAGGAGATGGGAGGCACTCCCCAGTGCACGCTCTTCGGTCGGGCGCGGAAATCGTCGATACTGTCGGCCGTCTTGCTGAATGGCGCACTTGTGCGGTCGCTGGACTACAACGACGTGCAGTTTTTCCTGAAGGAGGGGGAACTCAGCGTCGCAGGCCATTGCAGCGACAATATTCCGGTCGCGTTAGCGGCCGCAGAGCGGTTCGGCTCGACCGGAACGGATATGATTACGGCCCTCGCGATGGGCTATGAGCTTTTCCGCCGCCTGCGACAGCTGATGCCGTTCAGCTCGGCCTGGGACGGCACTTCGGTTTCGGGTCTTGTCGCCGCAGCGATTTACGGCCGCCTCGCCGGGCTCGATCCTGCGCGGCAGGCAAACGCGCTGGCCCTGGGCGCGGCTCGCTGTGCCACGCCCTCGGTGGTGCGCTGGGGCAGGCTGTCGGGCGTGAAGAATCTGGCCAATTCAATGATAGCGCAGAGCGGCGTGCAGGGCGCATTGCTGGCCGAGCGCGGCGTCACGGGTCCGCTGGAGGTTTTCGATCACCGGGGCGGGCTGCACCAGGTGTTCGACCCTTCCCTGGGGCTTGAGAGGCTATGGGGGCCGATCGAACAGCCGCCCTTCATCATGACCTCGAACATCAAACCCTATGCCTGCATCGGCACAGCGCAGACCGCCATCAAGGCGGCGCTGGATCTGCATCCCCGGGTTAGTTCCCGCGTCAACGCGATCAGCCGGATCGAGGTCGTCATGGCCGATTTGCCGATGATCCGGAAACAGCAGGGTGAAATCGAGCGCCGGTTCCCGAAGACCCGAGAAGCGGCCGACCACAGCTTCACCTTCCTGCCCGCAGTCGCAATGGTCGAAGGCGCAATGACAGATCACCAGTTCCGCGACCGGCGCTGGGAAGCGCCGGACATGCGGCGGCTGATCGAGCTCACCGAACTGCGGGTCGAGCGCGGTTTTGCAGAACGCGCGCCCGGCAGCATGCCCAGCCGGGTGCGCGTGACCTTCGACGACGGCAGCACAGAAGTGCAGGAATGTCTCTACGATCCCGGCCATTCCTTCCCTGAGCGGGGGCTCGACGAGGCTGTAGTGGTCGAGAAGTTCATGGCCATCGCGATCCGCCGCATGCCCGAGGAAAGGGCCCACAGGTTGGTCCGAAGTATCCTCTCCATTGAGACCGGCCCCGTTGAGGCGATCATGG
Source organism: Chelativorans salis (assembly GCF_025336525.1). Lineage (GTDB taxonomy): Bacteria > Pseudomonadota > Alphaproteobacteria > Rhizobiales > Rhizobiaceae > Chelativorans > Chelativorans salis. The sequence goes on along the minus strand of NZ_JAOCZP010000005.1, from coordinate 177,301 downwards.
CTCCGCTACGGGAGATAGGATCTGCGAACGGGGACAAGCCGCGATGAGCCGCGTCAAGACGGTATCGTCCCAGCAACACAAACGGGGTTCCAACTAGAATGGACGGGCTAGGCGACTTCTATGTGCTGCAGGCCGCCATGGATGCGTTTCAGACGATCCTGCAGCCCGAGCGCCTCCTTTATATCTGCGTCGGCGTCTTTGTCGGCCTGGCCATCGGGTTGCTTCCTGGCATTGGCGGCCACACCGGATTCGCCTTGCTTATTCCGTTCACCTACACGATGGAGCCGATAGCAGCCTTCGGAATGCTGCTGGGCATGGCGTCGGTCACGGCGACATCGGACACGATTCCGGCGGTGCTGTTCGGCGTGCCTGGTACGGCATCATCGCAGGCCACGGTTCTGGACGGCCTGCCGATGACGCGAAGAGGTGAGGCGGGGCGAGCGCTGAGTGCGGCTTATGTCGCTTCGCTCACCGGCGGCCTGTTCGGTGCGCTGGTTCTCGGCCTCACGATCCCCATCGTCCGACCATTCGTGTTGGCCATCGGCTCGCCGGAACTGCTTGCCATGTCTGTCTTCGGTATCGCCATGGTCGCGGCGCTATCGGGAAACACACCATTGCGCGGCATGGTCGCTGCCTGCTTCGGCATCATGGTCGGGATGATCGGAACGGAACAACAAACTGGGACTCTCCGCTGGGCCGGCGAGGTTCTGTACCTGTGGGATGGCGTGCCCTTGCTGCCGATCCTACTGGGGATCTTCGCGCTGCCGGAACTGGCCGACCTCGCTGTGCGCCGTGGCGCGCTGAGCGACAAAGTCGCCTTCAACCCCCGCGACGGGATGCTTCAGGGAGTCCGAGACTGCGCCAAGAACTGGTTTCTGATCCTGCGCTGCAGCGGGCTCGGCGCCCTGCTCGGGGCAATTCCGGGGATTAGCGGCTCGGTGACTGATTGGCTGGTTTACGGCCATGCGATCCGTACCGAGAAGGGCGCTTCGGAGACTTTCTCGAAGGGTGATGTCCGCGGAGTGATCGCACCAGAATCCGCCAACAATGCGCGCGACGGCGGCGGGCTGATCCCGACGCTCGCCTTCGGGGTCCCCGGCAGTGCGAGCATGGCGATTTTGCTGGGCGCTCTTATGGTCCACGGCTTTGTTCCAGGACCGGACATGCTGACGCGCAATCTTGAGGTCACCTATTCCATGGCCTGGAGCATCGCAGTCGCAAACATTGTGGGCGCCGGCCTGTGCTTCGGGCTGAGCGGGCAGTTCGCCAAGATCTCGACGCTGCGCTACACCCTGGTGCTGCCGGCGATCATGGCGATCGTCTACGTCGGTGCCTTCCAGGGATCACGCAACTGGGGCGACCTCTACACACTCTTGATCTTCGGTGTCATCGGCTGGACCATGAAGCGTCTGCGCTGGCCGCGCCCGCCGGTCATTCTCGGCCTGGTCCTCGGCGGTCTCATCGAGCGCTACATGAAGATCTCGATCCTGCGCTTCGAATGGGAATGGCTGCTGCGGCCGGTGGTGTTGATCCTGCTCACACTGGCCCTGCTGGCGCTGTTCAGGCCGATGATCGCCGAAATCCGACGGATCGGCGTAGGCAATCTCGTCCCGCGGGAGCGTCCGTCCTTCCGGCTCGAGGACCTGGTGTATGCCTTCTTCCTCATCTTCGCCGGTGTGCTCGTATACAAGGCGCTCGACTGGCCTTTCGGGGCGCGGGTCGGGCCGGTTGTCATCGGCACGGCGATGATGATTTTCGCCGCCATCAGCCTGTTCTTCGTGCTCTTCGCCCGCAGCGACGCAGCGGTTGAGGCGAGATCAACCCGAAAAAGCGGCATCCACATGGATCTGGCCTCCGAGGTTGGCGATCTGCCGTCCCGGGCGGTCGCCCTGCGCGGCGCACAGTTCTTTGGCTGGCTTTTGGTTTTCATGGCTTCCATGGCCGTGATCGGCCTGATCCCCACGACGCCGCTCTTCATCCTTACCTTCATGCGCCTCGAGGGGCGGGAGCGCTGGCCTGTCTGCCTGGGCTATGCGGTCCTCGTCACGGCTTTCGTCTACCTGGTCTTCGACAGGATCATCTCCGTGCCTTGGCCGAGTACCATTCTGGGCGAGATGCTCCCGATGCTCGCCAAGTGGGTGCCGTCGATGTAAGGTATCGGGCGGCAGGACGCAGTTTCACCAAGAGACATGAACATGAACGACTGCCTGGAAATACCCAACATACGCCATCTCCGGATGGTCCAGATGATCGGACAACTCGGCGGCGTTACCTGTGCATCGCGCACGCTCAACACATCGCAGCCTGCCGTGACGCAGGCGATCTCGAACCTGGAAACCGAGCTTGGCGCGGAGCTTTTCGAAAGACGGGCCACGGGAACCTATCCGACCAAGGTGGGGCTGCTGTTCCTGCGGCGCATTGACCGGTTCTTCGACATCCTGGAACATACGATGGCGGTAATTCGCGGCGCCTCGGTACGCCCGGCGCCGCCGGTGGAGCGCCTGATCACCGCCACGCAGATCAGGGCGCTGATCGTCACATCGGAACCGTCGACCGTCAACGAGGTGGCCTCGCAGCTTGGCGTTTCGGCGTCCACGCTGTACCGCTCTGTCAGGGAGATGGAACGTCATATCGGCCACCGCCTGTTCATCAGCACGGCGAATGGTCAGGTCTGCAACAAGACAGGTGAGTACCTCGCGCGCCGGATGCGGCGTGCCGTGCGCGAGATCGAGTTCGCGCGCGGCGAGGTCCGGAGCGCCACTGGCACCGGCAACGTAAAGATCGTGGTCGGCGCCCTGCCTATGGCGGGGTCCTCCGAACTGGCGACCGCCATTTGCGCGTTGCTGGCCCGAAGGCCTGAGGCGCGCGTGCAGATCCTGACAAGGGACTACCACAGCCTGCTGGACGATCTGGAGAATTGCCGCATCGACATGATCTTCGGACTTCTGCGACGCCCCGAATGGGCAACGGATGTCGAGGAGGAAATCTTCTTCCGCGACTCCTACTGCATTGCCGCCCGCCGCGGCCATCCCCTGACCAAGGTGCCCGACATAACGCCGGAGATACTGACGCAATACGACTGGGTCGTGCCGGCCGCCGGCACACCGCGTCGCAAACAGATCGACCGGCTGTTCGAGGACCTTCTCCGGAAGCCGCGTTTTGGGATCGAGACGAGCTCGCTGGCCACCCTGCGCGCCTTGCTGTCCAAGAGCGATATGATTACCGTGATGACGCGGGGCGAGATAGCGCTCGACGTTAGCGCGGGGATGCTGATCAGCTTGCCCTGCCGGTATCTCAATCCTATGCCGCCCAAGGGGCTTACCACGCGGTCGGGCTGGTTGCCAACGGAGGCGCATCTTGATTTCATCGACTGTCTGCGTGCGGCCACCTCGCCCGCCATGCGCGAAAAGGGGCAGCGTCAGCTCCGCGAGCTGGCTATTGCGTCGTGAAAAGGCACGTCAGTCTCTGCCCAAAACCGTCCGTGCGCTTTCGTAGGCGGCATAGCTGCGCTGCGGCGTGGTGAAGAGAATACGGTAGCCTTCCTCGATCACCTTTTGCGCATTTGCCGCCGTGACGTGCGGATGCCCGACCGGTACATCGGCCTCGCGGGCGTGCGCCAGTATCTCAGTCATTGCCTCCCGGACCACCGGATGCTCATAGTCGCGTGGATGTCCAAGCGCTTGGGACAGGTCGCCTTCGCCGATCATGATGATGCCGATCCCAGGCACCTCGGCAAGCATCTCGCGTAGATTTTTCATGCCTTCGACGCTCTCGATCATGAGCATGCAGAGGATCTCTCCTGCGGGGTTGAGGGGCCACACGTCGGCGCGCGCATAATACTCGGCCTGTTTGAGCCCCCAGTAGCGCGAGGCCGCCTTGGGGCCGTCGCCGCGCCGGCCCGGCGGATGGGAAAGCCCGTCCTCCAGTGGGCGCGCATAGCGGCAGGCCGTCACGGCATTCATTGCCTGCTCCACCGTGCTCACATGCGGCCAGACGACGCCGTAGACGCCGCTGTCGAGTGCCTGCTTGGCGAGCCACTGGTTCATCTCCGCCCCATTTGCCGGGATACGCACGAAGGGCGCGACTGATGGCGCCAAGGTTCCCGATGAAGCGATCTGGCGCCGGTCCAGCATGTATTGGAGAGCGTCCCGGAGATTGGCGCCGTCCCAAGGGCTGTGTTCCATCTCGAACAGCACCCCGTCCAGCGGCGAGGCAGCGAATGCGATGGCCTCTTCGCGTTCCGCCTTGGCGAAAGCCATGAAGGCATGACCACCCCGTTCCAGGGCGTCGATAACCTTGTTCAGTCTTCCGATTTCTTTCTGGGGCATGAAGCTTGTTTCCTGTCATGTTCCGCGTAACCGGCAGATCCAATGGGAGTGGCTAGGCGGCCCCTACAAGTCGACGAAGACATCTTCGGCCGGTACCATGTGCGGGATGAGCTGTTGCCCGTGGGCGTAGCGTATCAGGGCCTCGATCGAAGCCCGGTTGGCCTCCAGCCCGTAGGGCAGGGGGTCTTCCCCGACGATCTCTGCCAGCGCACGATGTTTCTCCGCATCCGTACCCGCGGCGGTGCCGGCGCGCAGCTCGGCCAGATAGGCGTCCTTGGCGGCCGCAAAGGCATCGAAGATGTCCCTTGCCAGCGCCGGCCGTGCCGTCAGCACCTCCTCCTTGAGGACCAGCGTGCTGTGCATCGGATAGATGCCCATGCGCTCGTAATAGCTGCGTTCGGCCGCCTCGGCATCGGGGATCAGCTCGCGCAGCTCCGGCGACTTCACCGGCACGTTCTTGTTCCAGTTCTCTTTAGGGGCCCCCTGGCGGCCGATTCCGGCATTGCCCAGGAACCCCGCATCGATCTCACCGGCCGCGATCATCCCGGCAAGGGACTTTCCCTCGGGAACATGGACGACGTTTTCGGGAAGCCTGAGCGCTTCAACATGCTCCTCGTCGTCGACCATCCAGGTCACCTTGTCGATATCGACACCGTACTCTTCCTGCAGGATGCCACGTGTCCAGACCCCGGTCGTTACCGAATAGGCGCGCACGCCCACCGTCTTGCCCTCCAGATCCGTGGGCTCGGTGATCCCGGAATCGGGCCGCACGACGAGACCGGCGTGGTGGAACCGACGCGAGAAGAACACCGGGAGTGCGATAATGGGCACGCCGTAGGCGCGGGCGATGATGTAGGTGGTGGGCGCGAGCTCCGCCACGTCGAATTCCAGGTCCCGCACCATCCGGCGGAAGGCGGCGATGTGCGGCTTTACGTCGACGAAGTCGAGCCTGACACCGGGAACGTCCATGGCGCCGGTCTTGAGGGCCTGAGTGTGCGGATAGTTCCGCAGGCAGGTCTTGAGCGACAGATCGGTGTCGGTGGTCATCCAGAGGCTCCCAGCTTGCAATTGCCTAGCCCGTCCCCAGAAGGCGGGTCTCGGCCATTGAAATCCGGACACCCGCGATGTGCGAATAGGTTCTGCGCCGGCACCCATAGATTTGTGCGTGTGTCCCGGTTTGCAGCTGCCAGGGCGAGGCGAGATCAAATTTCCGATGGTGAGGGAAAGGGATTGGATTGGCGTGAAAACCGGCCCGTACCGAATATTCGCCGACACTGGTTTTCTGAGGAAACGGGCCGAAGGACACGCAATGAAGAGCCGAGTAATCGATATTCATCCCCATATTATCTCCAACGATACGACGGCCTATCCCCATTCGCCTCTGGGCGGAAAGCAGTCGACCTGGTCCAGGGAACGCCCCGTTACCTTCGAGCAGATTGTGCAGGCGATGGACGAGGCGGGAGTCGATAAGGCGGCGATCGTGCAGTCGTCCACCTGCTACGGCTACGACAACAGCTATCTCGTCGATTCCATTGCCAAGCTGCCGGAGCGCGTTTGCGGGGTTGGCTGCGTCGACGTCACCGCAGCGGATGCGCCGGCGGTCATCGCCAACCTGGCCAGCCGCGGCATCCAGGGCCTGCGCCTGTTCACCGGCGGCAGTACCATTCAAGTGAATGTGGACTGGCTCGACGACCCGGTGACCTATCCTGCCTGGGAGGCCGCGGGCGAGCATGGCATGGCGATCAGCATCCAGACCCGGCCGGTCGGGCTGCCGAAGGCCGGGTCACTGGCCAGGCGGTTTCCGAAGGTCAAGGTGGTGATCGACCATCTAGCCCGCGCGCCCGTGGTGGACGGCCCGCCTTACAAGGAGGCCGAAGTGCTTTTCGTCTTGGCCGACCTGCCGAATGTTTATCTCAAGGTGACACCGCGCACGTTCGACCAGGTGCTGGAGGGAAAGGCATCGGCGGAGACCTATTTCCCCAGGCTCGTCAGCGTCTTCGGCGCGGAGCGGATGGCTTTCGGGTCGAACTACCCGTCCTCGGAAGGCGATCTGCCCGGCATCGTCGCAAGGGCGAAGTCGGTCCTGTCGTGCCTGCCGGACGAGCAGCGCCACATGGTGTTAGCCGGAACCGCGCAGATCCTCTATCCCGCACTGGCCGACGAGGAGGTCGCGCCATGACCGCTCCCATGCGTCTCCACACCCTGCTGGCGGATTATCCCGTCACTCATGCGCTGCGGACGGGGGAGATCGGTTCGGATCTGATTGCGTTCGATTTCGCGCCCTACGAGGTTTCGAACCAAGCTTTCAAGCCGATGGTGCGCGAACTCGCATTCGACGCCGGGGAGCTGGCCATCGCCACGTTCCTGCAGGCCAAGGACTGGGGCAGGCCGCTGACTTTGCTGCCGGCGACCATCTCGGGACGGTTCCAGCATCACTGCATCGCCTACAATATCGAACGCGGAGAGCTGCGTCCCCAGGATTTGGCCGGCAAGCGGGTTGGTGTCCGCGCCTATACCCAGACCACCGGCATGTGGGTGCGCGGCATCCTGCAGAACCAGTTCGGCGTCGATCTGAGCAAGGTGACGTGGCTCACCTTCGAGGACGCGCATGTGGCCGAATACGAGAACCCGCCGAACGTGATCATCGCGCCGCCGGAAAAGAAGCTCAAGGACATGCTGCTGGACGGCGAACTCGATGCGGCCATGCTGGGTAGCGACATGCCCGACGACCCGCGCCTGCGCACGGTGATCCCCGACCCGGAAGCGGCGGCCCGCGCATGGTACGGGAAGCATCGCGCCGTCTCGGTCAACCATATGTTCGTGGTCCGCTCGGACCTGTCGCGGGACCATCCCGGCGTGATAGCCGAGCTTTTCCGCCTGCTGAAGGAGAGCAAGGCGCGCGCCGGGCCGAAGGGCGAGATCGACATGCGCCCCTACGGGCTCGAGACCCTGCGCCCAGGGCTGGAACTGGCAATCGAGTACTGCCACCAGCAAGGGCTGGTCCGTCGCAGGATGTCCGTCGAGGAGTTGTTCGATGATACCACGATCGGGCTCGAATGAGCGCCGGTCGGGCGGAATGAGCGGCCTGCGGTCGTGGCTCGTTGTCTTCGGGAATCCGGGTTTCCCGTCCCTGGTGGCCGCCCTGTTCCTGGGCGGCTTCGCCATCCAGATTCAGACGGTCGCCGTAGGATGGCAGGTTTATGACCTGACGGGCGATCCGTTCCAACTGGGTCTTGTGGGGTTGTCGCAGTTCGCCCCCGCACTCGCGCTCGTCCTGTTTACGGGCGCGGTCTCGGATCGGCTCTCGCGTCGTCTGGTGATGAGCACGTGTCTGGTAATGATGGCATTCGTCGCCGGCGGGCTCGCCTGTCTCGCCTGGATCGGCAACAGGTCTACGCTTCCCATCTTTGCCCTCATCTTGATGTTCGGGGCCGTTCGCGCCTTCTACAATCCGGCGCGGCAGTCCATCGTGACCAACATCGTCGAGCCGGAGCACTTACCGCGGGCGTTGGCTACCAATAACAGTGTGCACCAGATTGCGACGATCTGCGGTCCCGTAGCCGGAGGGCTCATTTATGGGATAAGCCCGGTGGCCGCCTATGGCGTGGCCTTCGCGTTTCTCCTTGTCGCAGCCGTGCTGATTACTCGTTTGCCGCGCATTCGCCAGCAGATATCTCGGGCGCGGCGCGACTGGTCGGAAATGATAGCGGGCTTCCGCTTCATCCGGGAGAAGCGGATCATCCTTGGGGCAATCTCGCTCGACCTGTTCGTCGTCCTTCTGGGCGGCGCAATCGCGCTCCTCCCGGTCTATGCGCGCGACGTGCTGGATATCGGATCGGTGGGGCTGGGCCTTCTGAGAGCGGCTCCGGCGCTGGGCGCCGTCATGGTCGGTCTCTTCCTGATCGGCCATCCGATCACGCGCAACGCCGGCCGGATCATGTTCGCCGCCGTGGCGGGCTTTGCCGTGTTCACCTTCGTCTTTGCTCTCTCGAAGGTCGTCTGGCTCTCGGTCCTCTGCCTGATCCTTATCGGGGCCTTCGATGTGATCAGCGTTCTGATCCGCAGCACCCTGATCCAGCTCCACACGCCCGACGACCTGCGCGGACGGGTCAACGCGGTCAATCAGGTGTTCATCGGGGCATCAAACGAGGTCGGCGGCTTCCGCGCCGGCACCACGGCGGCGCTGTTCGGCCCGGTCTTGGCCGTTGCGGGCGGAGCGGTTGTCGCTCTGGGCATTTGCGGCGTGTGGTACCGCGCCTTTCCCGAGCTGCGAGAGGTCGCGCATCTGGGTAAGCCGACTGAGGATGCGACGCCGGCAGCCGCGGCCGAACCGGCGCCTCCCCCTGCGCACATTTGAGGATGTTTGCCGTACGGCCTCAGGCCGGCGTGGCGATCTTTTCCTGTTCCCGAAGGCGCTTGTCCAACCGCGGATAAACGCGCCGAGCGTTGCCTTCGTAGATCTTCTTGCGGTCCGCTTCGCTCAAGCCTGTCAGAGCTTCGACGTAGCGCTTGGTGTCGTCGAAGTAGTGGCCTGTCTCGGGATCTACGCTGCGCACCGCGCCAACCATCTCGGACCCGAAGAGAATGTTGTCTGCCGGGATCACCTCCGTCAGCAGGTCGATGCCCGGCTGATGATAGACACAGGTGTCGAAGAAGACGTTTTCCATCAGCAGTTCGGCCAGCGGTGGACGGTTGAGATCCTGCGCGAGGCCGCGATAGCGCCCCCAGTGGTAGGGCACAGCGCCACCACCGTGCGGAATGACGAACTTCAGCGTCGGGAAATCCCTGAACAGATCGGACAGCAGGAACTGCATGAAGGCAGTCGTGTCGCCGTTCAGGTAGTGCGCGCCGGTGTGATGAAAATTCGGATTGCACGATCCGCTGACGTGAATCATAGCCGGCACCTTGAGCTCTGCCAGCTTTTCGAAGAGCGGGTACCACCAGCGATCTGTGAGCGGCGGATCGGTCCAGTGGCCGCCGCTCGGGTCGGGGTTGAGGTTGCAGCCGACGAAACCGAGTTCGCGGACGCAGCGCTCGAGCTCCTCGATGCAGTTCTTCGGCGGTACGCCCGGAGATTGCGGCAGCTGGCACACCGGTGCAAAGCGTTCGGGATAGAGATTGCTCACGCGGTGGACCAGGTCGTTGCAGATACGCGACCAGTGTTTGCTGAGTGCTTCGTTGCCCTGATGATGCCCCATCAGACCTGCGATCGGCGAGAAAAGCGTCAGGTCGATGCCGCGCTCCTTCATCAGCCTGAGCTGAGCGCTTTCGAGACGTTCGCGCAGCTCATCATCGGAAAAGTCCGGCGGCGGTGCGAAGTCCCCGGTTTGCCCGGCCTCGCAGGCAACCACTTGCGCCTTGCGGTATTCGCGCAGCGTAGTGGGGACGGTTGTGAAATGTCCATGGCAGTCGATGATCATATATGCGGAGCCTTCCTCGTGCCTACCAACCGTCCCCGTGCCACCGCGGGAGCAATGACCGGTTCCAGATCAAGGGATCTCAGGGCGATCTACTTTGAAGACTACGCCTCGCACCGTGGCCTAATGAAATTGGGAACACCGTTCCGGCCATAGAATTTGCTGAGGGGTGGCCCTGAATGCTGCGCAAAAGGTTGAGCGATAGCGACATGACCGCCAGCTATCTTTACAGTTTCGACGAAGGAGGTGCCGACCCTCCGGCATCGGCAAAAAATTGCCGGGATCGAGAACTGTAGCGGAACGGGCGTGGACGGGCGCGATGGATGGACATAATACGGTGGACCTTGAAATCGACGTTCTGCGGCGATGGATCGGCCGCAGGGAAACGGCGGTGGACACGATTTCCGAACGGTTGGCGGCGAGCTTTCAGGCGACATTCGGCTTCGATCCGTCTCCTCGGGGCAAGCCTGCACCGTTAGCCATCCACTGGTGCCTTGCGCCGGCCATCGCCAAGGCCGGTGAGACAGAGGCCGACGGTCACCCCGCACGCGGAGGATTTCTCCCGCCCGTTCAGCTGCCACGGCGTATGTGGGCCGGCGGGGATATCCGTTTCCATGACGCGCTGCTGGTCGGAGATGAAGTCACGCGCACATCGCGTATTGCCGATATCGCCGCCAAAGCGGGGCGAACGGGACCATTGTGCTTCGTCAAGGTCGAGCACCGGCTTTCGACCGCCAGGGGGCTGGCAATTGTCGAGCATCAGGACGTCGTTTACCGGCAAGCAGCGACGGGGCAGGCGGCTGTCGGTGGAGTGCCGGCTGCGGGCGACGCGGAGGAACGACCGCAGCCGCAGTGGCGTGAGTCCGTGATGGCCGACACGCTGCTTCTTTTCCGGTACTCAGCGCTCACCTTCAACGGCCATCGTATCCATTACGACCGCGATTACGCCACGGAAACCGAAGGCTATCCTGGGCTGGTCATTCACGGGCCGCTCCAGGCCACGCTGCTGCTTCACATGGCGGCGCGATTGCGCGACGGCACACCTCCGCGGCTGTTCCGCTACCGAAGCCTAAGGCCGCTCTTCGACGGTGAGCCGCTCTTCCTCAATGCGACGGACGTCGAAGGAGGACTGGATCTCTGGACATCTGACGGTCCGGGAGCCAGGGCCATGTCGGCCACGGCCGCCTAGTCCGTCGCCTTCAGCGTCGACATGAAGCGGTGCTTCGAGCGCTCGACGTGGCGGAAGAAGGCCTCCTGCGCGCGGTAGCGGTCGCCCGAGGCCAGCGAATCCACCATTTCGCGGTGCTCGCGGTTGGAGACGGACAGGCCGCCGGCCTGCACGAGGCCCCTGGCACGGCACAGATGCAGCTTGTTGACGAAGCTCTTGTATTCTTGGAGCAGCGTCTTGTTGCCGGTTGAGGTGACGAGGTAGTCGTGGAAGGCGAGGTTGACAGGATAGTATTCGTCAAAATTTTGACTGCTCGCGATCCGGTCCATCCGGTCGAGATAGTCGTTAAGCTCCGTCAGCATGGCGTCTGTGACGACGTCGGTGAGAAGCCTGCCGACCAGCCCGAAGATCGCCGCCCGCACATCGTAGATCTCGAGCGCTTCGTCCGGCGAGACGGAGCGGACAAAGACACCACGGTTGCGGATGATGTCGACCAGCCCTTTCGCCTGGAGGCTGCGGGTCGCTTCCCTGAGCGGGCCCCGGCTCGTACCGAAGCGGGTGGAGAGCTGGATCTCGTTCAGCCGTTCCCCGGGCTTCAATTCGCCGGTCAGGATGAGATGTTCGAGCTCGCGTTCGAGGGCGCCGGTAAGCGACGACGTTCTCAAGATCAGGAGATCGCTTTTCAGGTCTTGTTCCTGCCCTGCCGACATGATGCCCACCATCCTTTTGATTGTAGGCAATAAACAACAGCTCGGCCAGCCGCAACAAGCCTTTTAGCCAGGCCCGGCCCTTATGCCGTCGATCACCGCCCGTGTTACCGCTGCCGTATCGGCTTGCCCTCCGAGATCGGGCGTGAAAGGGCCGGCGCGGCTCACATCGGCGATTGCCGCCATCAGCCGTTCAGCCGCGTTTTTCTCGCCGAGATGATCGAGCATCATAGCGCTGGTCCAGAAGGCGCCGATCGGATTGGCGATACCCTTTCCCATTATATCGAAGGCCGAGCCGTGGATCGGCTCGAACATCGACGGGTTCTCCCCTGTCGGGTCGATATTGGCGGTCGCGCCGTTGCCGAGACTCCCCGTCAGCGCGGAAGCAAGGTCCGACAGGATGTCGGCGTGGAGATTGGTGGCGAGAATCGTATCGAACTGGCCGGGCCGGGTCACCATCATCGCCGCCATTGCGTCGACGAGCTTCCAATCGACCTCCAATTCGGGGAAGCTGGCGACAACTTCCCGGCAGACTTCGTCCCACAACACCATGCCGTGGCGCTGTGCGTTGGACTTGGTGACGATGGTGAGCCGCCGGCGCGGTCGCGCCATCGCCGTCTCACAGGCAAAGCGCGCGATGCGCTCGATGCCGGCGCGGGTGAACACGGCAACGTCCATCGCCACTTCGATCGGCAGCGCCCGGTGAGCGCGGCCGCCGACACCGGCATATTCGCCTTCCGAATTCTCGCGCACGATGACCCAGTCGATTTCCTGGCCGAGCTCCGGCCGCAAGGGGCCGGTCATGCCGCCCAGAAGCTTCGTCGGGCGGACATTGGCGAACTGGTCGAGGCCCTGGCAAATGGCAAGCCGCAGATCCCAGAGCGTAATGTGGTCGGGGATATCCGGATCACCCACGGCGCCGAAGTAGATGGCGTCGAAGGAGCGAAGCTGCTCGACGCCGTCCTCCGGCATCATGCGGCCGGTGCGGCGGTAGTGGTCGGAACCCCAGTCGAAGCGCGTCGCCTTCACCCCAAAGCCGCCGTCTCTCCCGGCTAGCGCATCGATGACGGAAATGCCCGCCTCTATAACCTCCGGCCCGACCCCATCCCCGCCGATTGCGGCGATCCTATGCGTGCGCAACGGCCTTCTCCATGCCTCTCAAAATTCCCTCGACCATATCGGCCTGCGTTCCGGTTCCGCGGATGTCCGGTGTTCGGGTGGCGGGATCGGCAAGAGCGGCATCTATGCCGGACTTCATGATGCGCGACATCTCAAGTGCTGCATCCATCTTGCGGTTGTGCCCCATCCAATCGAACAGCATGCGCGTGGATTCGATCATCGCGTAGGGATTGGCAATACCCTTGCCGGCAATATCCGGTGCAGAACCATGGGTAGCCTGCGCCATGGCGATGGAACCGCGGCCGATGCACAGCCCCGGCGCCATGCCGAGCCCGCCGACGAGGCCGGCGGCTTCATCCGTCAGGATGTCGCCGAACATGTTGGTAGTGACCACCGTGTCGAAACGCTGCGGCTCGCGCACGAGGCGCAGCGCCATGGTGTCGACGATCACCTCGTCCACCTCCACGTCGGGAAATTCCTTCGCCACCGCGTAGCAGGCGTCGACAAACATGCCACAGCCAAGCTTATAGACGGTGTTCTTGTGGACAAGCGTCAGGCGCTTCTCGCGCGAGCGCGCTATCTCGAAGGCTGCGCGCGCCACCTTGCTCGAGCCCTCCACCGTGATGACGCGCACCGAGATCGTGACGTCGTGGGTAGGCCGGAACTCGCCTGAGCCCGCCACCACATTGCGGTCGGGCTGAAAGCCTTCGTTGTTCTCGCGCACGATGACCATGTCGATGCCTTCGTGCAGACAGCCGATGCCCGGGAACGAGCGGGTGGGCCGTACATTGGCGAAGAGGTCGAAGCGCTTCCGGAGGATCGGGTGCGGATTGATGGCTTCCGGTATCTTCGGATATTCGCGGTGGCCGATGGGTCCCAGAATCCAGCCATCCAGGGCGCCGAGTGTATCGAGCGTGCCCTCCGGCATCGTGAAGCCGTGGGTGTCGAGCGCGCGCCGGCCGATCGGCACGTCGACCCAGTCAATAGCCATTCCGGCCGCCTCGGCCGCTGCCTTCGCGATCCTCACCGAGGCCGGCACCACTTCGTGGCCGATGTCGTCGCCCTCGAGGATGCCGATCTTGAGTGCGGCTTTCTTTGTCTCGTTCATTCGGCTGCTGCTTTCTCCTCGTTGTCGGGGATACTCGCGCGTGCGACCTCGGCTGCGTCGGCGAGCTGCTCCAGGTTCCAGGCGGTCTTCAGGAGCCCTTCCGTCACCGCCTTGCCGACCACCGGGACCGATTGGTTGACGAACTTACGATCGATCTGCGCGTCGGTCAGCGGCACATCGCGGCTGCCGATCGCGCGTTCGACATGCTTGGTCGCCGTCGAACCGTCCTCGAAAGTGATGTCGATATCGACCGACGCTTCATGACAGGCCGGATCGGCCGTCGCCGTGATGGTGTCGCGGAGCGCGATGATGTCGGCTTCATTCACCATTTCGTTGGTGAAGGCCATTGGCCCGCCGTCTCCGCGCAGAAGCGCGGCGGCGGCGGCGTGGTAGACGCTGAATTTACCTTCGAGTCCGGACTTCGGCGCTCTTTTTCCGGTCAACTCGAGGACCAGCGGATGGGTCTTGAGCGTGACCGATCGGATCGCCTTTACCTTGTCGCCGAGTTCCTCGCGCAGCTGAATGCAGCCGTCGATCGCCGGATGGATGACGATGCCGCAGGCAAATGGCTTGTAGCTGTTGAGCGCCGCTTCCCAGCGCGTGCCGAGATCGTCAACGATCTCGGCATAGTCCTGCTTGTCCGACATGACGTTGGCGAAGCCGCGTGGCGCCTCGATGGCGCGCTCGGAGCTGTCGTAGTCCGCCTCCGCCAGAAGTGCAGCGAACATGCCGTTCTGCGCCGCGCGGCCGGGATGGAAGCTTTTCGTCATCGTGCCGAACATCTCGCGCAGGCCGGACGACTGGGTGGCCGCGATGCCGAAGGCCCAGCGCACCTGCCGGCTGGAAAGGCCGATGGCCTTGCCGACGGCAGCGGCCGCGCCGAACACGCCGGCGGTGCCCGTGATGTGCCAGCCGCGGTCGTAATGGTGTGGGTATACGCAGTTGCCGATGCGGCACTCCGCCTCCATGCCGACGATCAATGCCGTCAAGAGGTCGTAGCCGGAGATCGGCCGCATTTCGGCAAGCGCCAGCAGCGCCGAGGCGACGGGGCCTGCCGGATGAATGATCGTCTTCAGATGCGTGTCGTCATAGTCGAGCACGTGCGAGGAGATTCCGTTGAGGAGCGCGGCGTGCAGGGCGTCGAGCCTGTCCGGCCGGCCGAGCACGGTCGACGTCGCTTTGCCGGAGAAGGGCCTGACGGCGGCGAGCGCGCGGTCGACGGTCTCATGGCGTGCGCCGCCGACGGCGCAGCCGGTCCAGTTGACGAAGGTGCGAAGCCCTTCGCGCCGCACCTCGGTGGGAATGTCGGCCCCTTTGATATTCACCGCCCAGTCAGCAAGGATCTGGGTGACATGGGGAACCCCGGGGGCGGTTTCCTGGTGAAGGCTCATTGTGTTTTCTCTCCTCAGAGCAATCCGCGGGCGATGCCGCCGTCCACATTGACCGCCTGGCCGGTGACGTAGCTTGCAAGCGGGCTGGCGAGCCACGCGACCATGACCGCCACTTCCTCCGGCGTGCCGAAGCGGGCGAGCGGTATATCCTTCGAGAATTCTTCCAGAACCGCCTGGCGGTCGCGATTCTGTTCCACGGCCATTCTGTCGGCGCGCTTCTGCCAAAGCGGCGTCAGCGTACGACCGGGAGCAACGCAGTTGATGCGGATGTTGCGGTCGGCGAGCTCAGCGGCCAGCGTCTTAGTCAGGCCGAGCAGGCCCGCCTTGTGCACGTTGGAGACGATCTGGTGCTGGTAGGGCATTTTCGAAGCCGCCGCGCCGAGCGTGACGATGGCAGGGTTCCGCCCCTTCTCAAGAGCGGGAAGAAGAGCTCGGATCGCTCGCACCGTCGAGAGCACGTTGAAGGTGTAGTTGGCGAGCCAGTCGTCGTCTGTCAGGTCGGTGAAGGCGGAGCGGATGCTCCCGCCGACAGCAGCAACCAGCACGTCGAGCCCGCCCCAACGCTCTTCGACGGCTGCGGACAGGATCCGGCCGGCGCCGGTTTCCGTCACGTCGCAGACAAGAGTTGCCGGACGCCTGCCTGCGTCCGCGGCGATGGCTTCAGCCGCAGTTTCGAGGTTCTCGGCACTGCGCGAGGCGATGATGACGTCGGCGCCTTCTCCCGCCATGAGCGCGGCCGAAGCCTTGCCGATGCCGTAGCTACCGCCCACGATAAGGGCGCGGCGATCATTATAGCGAAGGTCCAACGCGGCCTCCTCTGAGTGTCGAATAGAGCCTGAAGACGAGGAGCACGGTCGAGGACACGACGGCGATCCGCATTACATGGAAGGCGGTGACGATCTCCGCCTCCAGATGCATCACTTGCGCCGTCAGCACCATCTCAGTCACGGCCGCCGGCGCCAGTGACAGGAAGCTGGTCGTGAACGGCAGGCCCGTCGCGGCCGTGAGCACCAGCGCGCCGAGCGCGGCGCAGCCGATCATGAAGAGCGAGGTGACAATGGCCGCCGACGTCACCCGGGGCAGGGCGGACAGGAGATTGCGGCGGAACTGGCATCCGAGCCAGGTGCCGAGCACGATCTGCGCGATAACGATCAGCAACGAGGGAATCCCGACCTCGAACAGGCCGCTCACGCCGATGACGATGCCCGTGAAGATCGGCCCGACGAGCCACGGATTGGGCAGTGGCGTCGGTTTCAGGAGTCGAGCCGTGAGGAAACCGAGCGCGAGGGCCAGAAGGACGAGCAGCAGATTCGACGAGCCGCTGGCAGCCGTCTCCGGGGCACCGCCCGGCCGGCCGAACAGCACCACGAGAAACGGGACCAGGGCGACCACGCCCGAGACCCGCATGGCGTGCACGACGGCGACGGAGCCGGGCGCGCCGCCACGTTCCTTCGCTACCGTTGCCATGTCGGCCACCCCGCCGGCCGCAGTGGCGAAGAACGCCGTCACATCGTCCACCCGCGCCAGCGGCTTGAAGAGGAAGGCCGCCAGCATCGTAAAGGCGATCACATAGAGTGTGGCGCCGATCATCGCCGGGAGCAGACTTGCCGTGGCAGCAAGGACGGCCGGCGTGAAACGCAGGCCCACGGCCAGGCCGATCGCCACTTGGCCAAGCTCCCGCCCCAGGGGAACAAGCGCAAATTCGAAGCCGGCGACCGAGAAAGCGGCGAGCACGAAAAACGGCCCGAGCATCCAGGGTAGCGGCATGTTGACGAAGGACGCCGCGGCACCTGCAAGCACGGCGGCCGCATAGGTGAGGACAACCAGCCCCCACCATCGTGGCGAACGGAACCGCCCGGACTTGTCCGGAGGACCAGGGCGCCTTGCGCGCGAATCGGCGAATGTCTTGGCGTCCATGGCGCTTCAGTTGCTGACAAGTGCCATCAGCTTGCGGATGTCCGGGAGCGTTTCGAACGCCGCTACCATGTCGACGACGCACTTCGCCTTGGCCATGTCCCAGCGAGCGAATTCCGCGCATTCCAGGAACTTGTCAGCGACCTCGTCGTAGCTCATGGGGTTTACCGGGCTGCCCTTGCCGAAATCCGCCTTGCCCGAGATAGTGCGCCCGTCCTTCAGCGCGATGTCGATATAGGTCGTCATCAGGTGGTAGCCGGCCGCCTCGGCGCGCTCGTCAACGACGAAATCGACCTTCTCGATCATCTTCTGAACGTCCTCACGCAGCACCGTCTCGTCGGTGAACTCGTTCAAGCCCGCGCGGCCTTCGAGCAAGAGGATCGCCATGCAGAACTCCATGGAGAATTTCGCCTGGAGCTCGTTCTGCGGGCGGTGGTGGATGAGAGCGTTCGGCATGTTGGAGTTGGTGCCGACGCGCACCGAGGCGACGTCCTCGGCCTTGATGCCGTTTTCCCGGATGAGGCGCTGCATCTCGGTCATGCCGGGATGGGTGAGGGAACCCGACGGGTGCGGCTTGATTGAGACGCCGGGGCTATCGAAGGTCCAGGGATTGCCGAGCTTGCCGTGGATGGCGTTCGGATCGTAGCCGCCTCCAGCCGCCGAGAAGAAGCCGCGAGGCGCCTCCAGGATCTTGTCCGTCGACGTCCAGCCATAGGAGGCGAACTGCACGGCAACGATTCCGCTTTCCGACGACCGCCCGGCGTGGAAAGGCTTGGTCATCGTGCCGAAGTTCTCTCTGAGGCCGGCCGACTGGCTGCCGGCGATCGACAGCGCGCGCTGCAACGCCTCGACGTCGAAGCCTACGAGCCGGCCGGCGGCCGCGGCGGAAGCGAAGGTGCCGCAGGTGGCTGTGGCGTGGAAGCCGGTCTGGTAGTGGCGCGGGTTGATGGCCTCTGCGATCTTGCACTCCACCTCGACGCCGAGGTGATAGGCGAGTATCACGTCGGCACCCGAGGCGCCGAGCGTTTCACCCATGGCGAGCGCGGCCGGAAGGGCAGGGGCGGTGGGATGCGTCAGAAGCCCGTAGACGCGGTCCTTGGCCGCAGCGAGCTGCGTATCATCATAATCGTCAGCGTGAATGCCGACGCCGTTGGCGAAGGCGGCAAAACGCGGCGCCACCTTGCGGTTCCAGCCGATGACGGTCGCCGTGCCGCCAGTCGCGCCGAGATCGTCCAGATGCCGGCGCACATAGTCCCCGGAGCGCGCGACGGAGCCGGAAAGGGCAAGCCCGAGACCGTCGAGAATCGACTTCTTGCCGTTCGCCAAGACGACCTCCGGCAGATCGCGGAGTGTCGCGTCGTGGACGAAGGCAGCCACCTCGCGGGTAAGCCCCGTCGTCTCGGTCGCGGTTGTTCCTGCGGTGACGGCAGTCATTCCTCTCTCCCTCTTGTGACGGCATCGGACAGGTGCACCTCCCGGCGGGGCCGGCGGACAGTGCCTCGTCGCTTGCCGGAACAAACGTGAATAGGTGTTGATTGTCAACAAAATTATGGCTGATTGAAGAAACCTTTCCCCCACGCGACTTCCACGGGCAATATCCCCAGTTTCCCTGATGTTCTGACGGGATTGTGGGTAAGGTGCATTCGCAGGAAACCTGGAACATAACTGTTGACAGTTTACCAAAGGGTTCGTAGCGTTACAATGCTCAGCCAAGGGAGTGGCCGGCCTTTCGGCCGAAACGCAACACAAGTCCAGCCAGGACAATCGGAGGAGACAATGAAAAAGGCCATTACGCGTCGCCGGATGCTGCAACTGACATCGGGCGGCGTCGCCGCGGCGACGCTCGGCACGCCATCCATCCTGAGAGCGCAGGAGAGCTATCCGGATCGGCCGATCAACATCGTCGTTCCATTCGACACCGGCGGCTACAACGACCGTCTGGCACGTGCCTTCGCGCCGTTTCTGCAGGAAAAGCTCGGGCAGCCGCTCACCGTGATCAATCGCGGCGGCGCGGGGGCGATGCTCGGCCATACCTATTTTCTTCAGCAGCCCGACGACGGCTACACCATCCTGTGCACGTCGGCCGCGCCCTACATTCCGCTCAATATCCTGACACAGGATGCGACCTTCACTGTCGAAGATTTCCACATGATCAACTTGCCGTCTCGCGACTATACGCTGATGGCGACGAGCGCCGGTTCCGATCTGACGTCCGCCGACGATGTGATCGCCCGCCTCAAGGAGGACAACAGCAGCCTGTCGATCGGCATCCAACCCGCCTCGGCCGATCTCGTGAACCTGATGCTGCTCTGCGACGCCAATGACATTTCCCGCGAGGGCCTAAGGCTGGTAACCTATGACGGCGGCGGACCGACCCGCAATGCCACGGCCGGCGGCGTGGTCGATATCGGTCTCGTTGGTGGCGAAGGCTTCCTACCGCTGGCCGAGCAGATCACGCCTCTCATCGTCTTCGACACGCGCCAGCGGGACGGCTGGGATGCAGCCCTCATTACCGATGTCGCGGGAGAGGACGCGGAGTTTGTCGTCGGGTCGCAGCGGGGCTGGGGCGTGCACGCTTCAATGCTCGAGAACCACCCGGACCGCTACGAGATCCTCGCCGCGGCCGTCGAAGAAGCCTCGAAGAATCCCGCCGCCATCGAGGCACTGAAGAACCAGCAGCTCGCCACCGACTGGTATGGGCCCGAGGAATCGAACAAATCCCTCGCCGCTACGGCAAGAGTGATGCAGCAACACGTCGATCTCCTTCAGGGGACCTGAGGCAGCACATAGCGATGAGGGGCCGCCCGCGCGTCGGCCCCTCTCCCTTTCTGAACGGGAGAGCCGACCATGCAACCCGGTCAAGGCAGGCTGGTCGTCATGTGGGGACATCTGGCGCTGCTTGCGGTCATCGCCGGCGTCGTCGTCGCCTACTGGATGGACGCGCGCGCCACCTCGCTGAAGGTCAACAACCTGCTCCTGGTGCAGCCGGCCTCGGTCCTCGCGCTCATGCTCGTCGCCCTGGTTGTCCCGCAATGTTTCAAGCGGACCGTGCCTGGTGCGGACGAGGAAGTGCCCGCCGAAAGCCTCAGCGACTTAGGCAAAGTGGCGGCGCTGGCTGCCTGCTTCGGCGCCTTCACCACGACGCTTGAAATCGTCGGCTTCGACGTCGCGACCTTCCTCTTCATGATCGCCGCCCTCTTCATCTGCGGCGAGCGCCGCTGGTGGCTCAACTTGTCGTTCTCGGCTGCCTTCACCATGCTTTTGATCTACGGCTACGGCGCGCTGATCCCATTCCCGTTCCCGCTGACCGTGCTGTGAGGCCGTGTGATGATTGACTTCAACTCGGTCGGCGGCGCGTTCAGCCTGCTCACGTCGGACTGGTCGGCGTGGATCTACCTCATCCCCGGGCTGATCATCGGCCTCTTCTTCGGCGCCATGCCGGGGATCTCCATCACGATGGCCATGGCCATCTTCCTGCCGATGACGCTCTACATGGATTTCCTGCCGGCGATCATCTTCCTGACCTCGATCTACACCGGCGCCGGCTTCGGCGGTTCGGTGCCGGCCGTCCTGATGAACATTCCCGGCACCTCGTCGGCCGTCGCCACCACCTTCGACGGCTACCCGATGGCCCGCAGCGGACAGCACAACAAGGCGCTCGGCATCGCGCTCGCCTCTTCGGTAATCGGCACGCTGTCGAGCTACATCCTGCTCTTCGTGCTGATCGCACCCATCTCCAGGGTGGTGCTGAAGATGGGGCCGCTCGAACTCTTCTTCGTCGCCGCATGGGGCCTCATGCTGCTCGGCTCGCTCGCCGGCCGATCGCTCGCCCGCGGCCTGCTGGCCGGTGTCTTCGGTGTGCTGCTCGGCACCGTCGGCATGAACACGGCAGGCTTCATCCGCGGCACGATGGGCGTTCCCTGGCTGCTTGACGGCATTCCTACGATCCCCGCCATGATGGGGCTGCTCGCCGCCAGCCAGCTTCTCGGCCTGATCAACACGACCTATCTTGTCGAGGACGAGGCCTCGCGCAAGATTAGCTTCCGGCAGATCGTCTCGGGTCTCCGCCAAGCGATCTCCTATCCGGCCATCATCTTACGCGGTGCCGTCATCGGTATCCTCGTCGGCGCCATCCCCGGCGTCGGCTCCTCGATCTCCAACCTGCTTTCCTATTCGGAGACGAAGCGCAACGCGCCGGACGGCGATACCTTCGGGCAGGGCAATCCGAAGGGCGTCATCGCCGCGGAGGCAGCGAACTCCTCCTCCGAAGGCGGCGCAATGGCCACCATGCTTGCCCTCGGCATTCCCGGCGGCGGCGCCACCGCGATCCTGCTCGCCGCCTTTGCCATGCACAACATCGTTGGCGGGCCGAGCTTCATCGGCCACAACAAGGACATCGTCTACGCCATCATCTTCTCGAACTTCGCCCAGGCCGTCCTCCTGCTCATGGTCGGCCTCGGCTTCGTCTATATCGCCGGCTACGTGGTGCGCGTGCCTTTGCGCTACCTGATCCCGACGATCCTTGTCGTCTCCACTTTCGGCTCCTACGCGATCGACGGCACGTCGTCAGGACCGATCACGCTCTTTGTCTTCTCGCTGCTCGGCTGGGCGATGGTGCGTTACGGCTATCCGGTGGCGGCAACAGTGGTGGGCCTGCTTCTCGGCGGCCTGCTCGAATCCAACCTCCTGCGCACGTATCAGGTCAGCGGCGGCGATCCGGCCTATGCGCTGGAGCGGCCGGGCGCATTGCTGATCCTCGCCATCATGGTGGTGTCGGTGACGATAACTGCCGTGTCGAAGGCGCGGCGCCGAGCGGGCGATGCCGCCGTTGGGCAGCAGAAGCCGGCGCCAAAGGCTTAGGGTTCGAAGAGACGGAATTCGGCATGCTCCAGCGCATCCAACTGATCGACCAGCCCCGTTTCCCAGGCGAGATAGTGGCGCGAGGCTTCAAGATTGCCGTCGTGTCGGTCGTGGACGAAGAAGAGGTGGTCGATCGCCTTGCGATCCGGCGGCTCGTCGGGTGAGGATTGGCAGGCTGCCCCGGCGGCGACAAGAGCGGCATGACTGCCTTCGACCACGAAGGCCGAATGGAAGCCCGACGCCCGAAGGTCGTCGACGGCGAAACACGCTATCTCCTGATCGTCCGCGATTAGATGAATACGGCGATCCCCGTATGGGGCGGCCGCTCTCAAAAGGCGCGGCCGGATCGACCAGACGGCGCCGTCCACATGCTCGCGCCGGTAGGCAAGGGAGGATCGAAGGTCGATGAAGCAACCCCGCTCCGAGCGGACATCGCGAAGCGCGTCGGCCGCATCGACCTTTCTTGGGACAGGCGCTCTCTCACGGGGAGCCGCGCCCTCCGGGCGGTTGACCCTGCGCATCGCATCATCGATCAAGGCGACGTGGACGGTATAGCCGAGTTGTGCCAGCCAGAACGCTGCGAGTGCTGCGCGCAGACCCCCGTCATCGATGAGGATGAGTCGGGACCGGCGCACGCCAACCCATTGGTCTGTCGCCTGTACAAGCTGGCCTGAAGGTGCATGGACAGCCTCGGGAACGCGGTCGCGCAACGCCTCTTCGCGCGAGCGCACGTCGAAGAGATAAGTGGTGCGGCGCTGGTCGTGGAGAAGACGGTCGGCTTCAGCCGCTGTTACGAGGGGAATTCCAAATCGGTCACAGATGGCGCGGGCGCGCGCCTTTGCCTCTTCGAGCGCATAGCCCGGCAGCGGCGGGTAAGGCTCGGCCTTGTTTCCCCGTTCGAGGTCGAAGCCGGCGAGCGCCCAGCCTTGCGTGCCGTTTTCGAGCGCGAACACAGGCACCTTGTGACCCGCCAGCCTCAGTCCGATGGCGCCGACGATGCCGCGCGTGCGCCCGGCGCAGGTGACGACGACCGGCTGCTCCTTATCGAGACCTGCCGCATTCAGCCGATGGGCTAATTCGCCATTCGGAAGGCAGACGGCGCCGGGCACACGCATCCTGGCATATTCCTCCGGCGGCCGGGCATCGAAGAGGCGGAATGGCCGCCCGGACCGCCGCCAGTCATGGAGCGTTTGCGGCTTGACCATCTCGGGGTGCCAGGCCGTTTCCGCCAGTTCTCCCAGCATCTTGGAGGAAACGTTCACCCCCTTGTAGACGGGAAAGCCGGCGGCGACCCAGGCGGACATGCCACCGGCAACGACCGAGACGGCCGTGTAGCCAAGGCGGTCGAGCGCCCGTGCGGCGCTGTGTGCGACGCCGTCGCCGTCGTCGATCAGGAGAATGTCGATATGGGGGCGGGGAACGAGGCCCGGCACAGCCGCCTCCAGCCGCGAATAGGGGGCGGGCACCGCGAACAGCGCATGGCCTTCACCAAATTGCCCCGCCTCGCGGACATCGAGAAACGCTACTTCCTGGCCGCTATGGACCGCCGCGCGCGCCGCCACTGCGTCAATCTCCCTCATGCCGCGTCCACAAGTTCGGGTTCGCGTCCGCTGAAGAACGACCAGAAGGCGGGGTAGATGAGGTCGGGCCGCTGCTCGGCCGGATAGTGCCCAGTCGGCACCGCAAAGCCGCGCAAATCGTCCACCCATTCGCTCCATGCCTCGAGCGGCTTGAAGTGCCGCCCGCAATGGCTGTTAGAGCCCCAGATGGCGAGCACCGGACAGGCGATCTTCTTCACGCCGTAATCGGCCGTGTCCATTTCGAAATCCAGCGTGACGGTGGCGCGATAGTCTTCGCAGACCGCGTGGATCTGCTCCGGCGTGGTACAACGCTTGTATTCCGCCATCGCCGCCTCGCTGAATATCTCCAGTCCCACGCCTTTCTTGTTCAGCTTGTAATCGATGTAATAATCGAGATCGGCGGTAAGCAGCTTCTCAGGGAAGGGCGCCTTCTGCGCCATGAAGAACCAGTGATAGCTCTCGAGCCCCCAACCGAGCGACACGTTGGTCAAGACGTGATGGGTCGGCACGATGTCGAGCGCGGCAAGCCGCTCGACACGTTCCGGCCGGTCGAGTGCCATGCGGAAGGCGACGCGTGCGCCGCGGTCGTGGCCGGCGACCTGGAAGCGCTCAAAGCCGAAATGGTCCATAAGGTCGAAATTGTCCTCGCCCATGGCGCGAAATGTATAGGCGGCGTGGTCCGCCCCGCCGTCGGGCTTGGAGCTGTCGCCATAGCCGCGCAGGTCGGGTGCCACGACCGTGAAGCTCTTCGCCAGCGTCGGCGCGATCTCGTGCCAGCTCACATGGGTGAGGGGGTTGCCGTGCAGGAGCAGCAGGGGCGGGCCCTCGCCGCCGATTGCAACATTGATCTCTGCCCCGCGCGTGCGCACCCGCTCTCGCCGGAAACCCTCCATTAGCGTGGTCGTGGTTCCAAGGGCCGGCATCTCTGACGTGCGCATGAGCAATCTCCTCTTTTTGTAGATTGTCTACAATATTGGGATGATCTACACAATCCATGGATCAGAAGGAGGGACGCGACGTGAGAATAGCGGACATCAAGGCAAGCCTGCATGGCTTCTCGATTGAAATTCCTCTGCTCGAGGGCCGGGTTCAAGGCTACGGCCGCGAGGAGCAGAAGCATTTCGTCTTCTGCCGTGTTGAGACCGATGAAGGCCATGTCGGCTACGGCCTCACCGGCCATTTCCTCGCGCGTTCTGTCATCGTCGCGCTGGAAGAGCACGTGCTGCCCTGCGTAAAGGGCATGGACGTGCGGGATCTGGAGAAAATCCACCAATGCGTCTGGCAGAAGCTCAACCCGCGCGCCATGACAGGCACGATCTCCATGGCGCTCTCCTGCCTCGACATCGCGCTTTGGGACATCATCGGCAAGACGCAAGGGCGTTCCATTGCGGCGCTGCTCGGCAATGCGCGCGAGAAGGTGCCCGCCTATGTCACCTTCGGTTTTCCGCAGTACGACGTCGACATGCTGAAAGAAGCGGCAAAGCTTCATGTGGCGAACGGCTTTAGGGCGCTGAAGTCGGTGGTCGCCGTCGATCCCGGCGGTTGGCGCGAAGATGCGCGCCGCGTGAAGGCGATCCGCGACGCGGTGGGGCCGGATATCGACCTGATGATCGATGCCAACTACCTCTTCAATCCCGTCGAGGCGAAATATCTCTGCCGCGAGATCGAGGGCTGCCGCATCACATGGTTCGAGGAACCGTTGATGCAGAACGACGCCCGGGCGCTCGCCGATCTACGCCGCGCAACCAGGATTCCGCTTGCCGCCGGCCAGATGGAAGGGCACCGCTGGCGCCTGCGCGAGTTCATCGACCATCAGGCGCTCGACATCCTGCAGCCCAACGTCACCTATTGCGGCGGCTATACGGAAGCACGCAAGGCCGCCCATCTCGCGCAGATCTACAACATGCCGATTGCCAATGGCGGCGGTTGGCCGCTGTTCAACATGCACCTGATGGCCGGCATGATGAACGGCTGGATCGTGGAATGGCATCTCGGCATGGTTGCCGTCGGCGAGACGCTGTTCACCGACGCGCCGAAGCCGGAAGACGGCTTCATCACAATCCCCGATCGTCCCGGACTGGGGCTGACGCTCGACGAGGATGCCTTCCGCGCCACACGCATTCGCGTCGACTAAGCAGGAGCAGAGACAAAATTGTTGACATTTGACAATCATGGCGCCTAACCTCCGCCAGAACGACCGGCGCAGGGGCTTTTCAGCCCGTCATGTCACGTGGCCTTGGTTCGCGTCGCCTTGGCCGGTTTTGGGAGGGAGCAGCCATGCGGAAACAACGCATACTCGCAGCGGGAAGCGCGGTGTTCATGTTCGGCATGATCGCCGGCGCGAACGCGCAGGAGGACTATCCCGTCGACACAGTGACCCTGATCACCCATTCGAGTCCCGGCGGTGGCAGCGACGTCTTCCTTCGCGAGCTTTCCCGCTATCTGGGCCCTATCCTCGGCGCCAATGTCGTCGTCGAGAATGTTAGGGGCGGCTCGGGCGCGGCGGCGATGGCCAATCTCGCGCAATCAACACCGGACGGCTCGAAATTCTATGCCACGACGCCGACCTTCATCTACACGTCGCTGCTCTCCGACCCGGAATACAAGTACACCGACCTCGAGCCGCTGGTGAATTTCTTCATCGATCCCGAGGTCATCTATACCTCGGCGAACAGCGAATACCAGACTCTCGAAGATGTCATCGACCACGCGAGGGAAGGGCGCGGCCAATGGGGCGCGGCCAATCCCGCCTCGCTCGAGCGCCAGGCGCTTGAACAGCTTAAGGCGGCTGCCGACGTCAATGCGGCGGTCGTCACCCACGAGGGTGGCGGCGATCTGTTGATCAATGTCTTGAACGGCACGCTGCAGATCGGCGTTGGCGAGGTGCAGGAAATCCAGTCGCAGCTCGAAGCGGGGGAACTGCGCCTACTTGCCACTTTCAGCGATGAGCGTCTGGAAGCCTTTCCGGACCTGCCGACGGTCGAGGAGCTCGGCTACGACGTCGTCGTGCGCAAGTTCCGCGGCCTTGCCGGTCCCAAGGGCCTGCCGGACGACGTGATTGCCGCGTGGGAACGCGCCGTCCAGGAGGTTCTCGCCGATGAGAAGTACAAGGCCGCCTATGAGGCCGCCAACCTTCGTGCCGCCTACATGCCGCACGAGGAATATGCGCAGTTCATCGAGGACTTCGGCAACGAGACGCGCGTCTTCCTGAAGGAGAGCGGGGTCATTGAGTAGAGGCGGGAATAGAGCGGGCTACAAGGCTCCGGCGGCATCCTTCGGTGCCGGAACCTCCATTGAACCTTGTGCCGAAGGACACGAGGAGGCTCATGATCTCACGTGATCTCGTCGGTGGATTGGCGGCGGTCGTCATCGGTGCCGTCTACCTCTATTTCGCCTACCAGCTGCGCGTCAGTGCGCTTGACGATAGCCTCGGCCCCAGCGGCATGCCGCGCATCTATGGATGGCTGCTGCTGAGCCTCGGACTGATCCTGACGGCACAGGCGGTCCTTTCCCGGCTAATCGGGCCCCCACCGGCAGCCGGGCGCGAGGCGCTGCGCGGCGAATGGGAAGGGCAGGGGCGCCGGATCGCCTGGGCGGCCGGCCTCCTTGCGATCGGTGCTGCCTATCTCTTCGTCGTCGAAAAGCTTGGCTACCTCGTGTCGGTGGCGCTGCTCATCCTCGCGGCCGCCACCTTTCTCGGCGCCCGGTTTGGAACGCGGCTCCTGGCGATCGCGGCGCTCGGCGCTGTCGCTTTGTGGGCGATCTTCGCCCTGGTCCTCGGCGTATCCATGCCTTCCGGCCTTCTCGGCCGCCTCGGCGTGTGACGGCATCCCAATCCTGCCGGCCGCCGCGCCGCATTCTGGAGTTCTGATTGATGGAAACGCTCGTTCAGTCGGCGTCCTATCTCTTCGACCTCGGGGTCATAATCGCCGCGCTCGCGGGGGTGACCTGGGGAATCATGGGCGGCGCGTTGCCCGGCATTTCGCCATCCATCACCATGGCGCTGCTTCTGCCCTTCACCTACACGATGGAGCCGATGAGCGCGATCGTGCTCTTGGCCTCCACCTATATCGGCGCTGAGTATGGCGGCTCTGTCCCCGCCATCCTGATCCGCACGCCGGGAACGAACGCGGCCGCCGCCACCGTCATCGACGGCTACGAGATGAACCGACAGGGCAAGGCCGGCTTGGCACTCGGCATCTCACTCTATTCTGGCGTGCTCGGCAGTCTCTTCGGCCTCGCCATGCTCATCCTCTTGTCTGGGCCGCTCTCCAGGGTCGCACTTGCCTTCACGCCGCCCGCATATTTCGCCCTTGGCGTGCTCGGCCTGTCCGTCATCGCCACGCTTTCTGGAGAGAACCTGGTCAAGGGCTTCATCGCCGCAATCCTCGGCCTCATGGTCGCCACCATCGGCACCGATCCCGTCACCGGCGGGACGCGCTTCACCTTCGGCAGTTCGGAACTCCTCAGCGGCATCGAGCCGGTCATGATCATGGTCGGCCTCTTCGCCATGAGCGAGCTCCTCGTCCAGGCGGGAAGGCGCGGCGAGGCGGAGCGCGTGACCTCCCGACCGCGCATCAGGTTCCCCGATCTCAAGCTTGCCCGGCGCCTCGCGTTTCCCCAGTCGATCGGCAGCGTCATCGGCACGTTCGAGGGCGTAATGCCCGGCGCCGGCGGCACCATCGCCTCCTTCATGTCCTACAACGAGGCGCGGCGCTGGTCGCGCCGCCCCGAGGAGTTCGGCAAGGGATCGCCGGAGGGCATCGCCGCGCCGGAGACCGCCAACAACACGGTGGCGGAGACGGCGCTCGTGCCCCTGCTTTCCTTCGGCATCCCCGGTTCCAATTCCACCGCCATCCTGCTCGGCGGCTTCCTCATCCACGGTATCGTGCCGGGGCCGATGCTCTTCCAGCGCTCGGGCGAGATCGTGCATGGGCTTTATGCCGGCCTGTTCACGGCAACCTTCGGCATGCTCGTCATGGGCATGCTCCTGCTGCCCGCCTGCATCTGGCTGGTCAACCGCCCGCGGCCCTATCTCAACGCTTTCATCTTCGCGCTGATCCTTTCCGGCATCTATTCGATCCACAACTCGGTCTTCGATCTCGGCATCATGATGGCCGCCGGCGCCGTCGGCTTCTTCATGCGCATGCTGCGTTTTCCCTTCCTGCCGACGGTGCTGGGGCTGGTGCTTGGCTATCTGGTGGAAAGCAGCTTCCGGCGCTCGCTGGTGCTCTCTGGCGACGATCTCCTGATCTTCGTCAATGACCGTATCTCGCTGGGGTTGCTCACGCTGGCGGTCCTGTTCATCGCCGGCTCGCTCGGCAAGAGAATCTACGACCTCGCCCGCCGCCGCCGGGTCGAGGCTTTTTCGCAAGGCTCCGAAGCCAGGGAATGAAAATGATGAAAAATGACAACGTCCGCTCGGTTTCCGAGAGGCTGGCCGAATGGGCCGCCATGCTCACGTGGGAGGTTCTATCCGATGCGACGAGGGCCAAGGCGAGGGACATTCTTGTCGACACCATCGGCCTGTGCGTAGCCGCGCGCGGGACCGATTATGTGGCGGCGGTGAAGGCTGCGGCAGAACCGGGCGATCACCTGATCGTCGGCCATGTGCAGCGCGCCTCGGCGTCGAGTGCCGCCCTTGTCAACGGAACCGCCGCCCACGGCGAGGACTTCGACGATACCTTCGAAGGCGGTCCGGTCCATTCCGGCGCCGTCGTGGTGCCGGCGCTCATCGCCGCCGCTGAGCGCTATCAGCTGACGAACGACCGCCTGATGCTGGGCATCGCCGCCGGCACGGAGATGCTCTGCCGTCTCGCCCTCACCCTGCCCAAAGCGGTGCACAAGGCCGGCTTCCACCCTACGGCGGTCCTTGGCACCTTTGGTGCAACCTTTGGCATCTGCGTCGCCTGCCGCGCGGAGGAGAAGGTGATCGCTAACGCTCTCGGCATTGCCGGCAGCATGGCCTCCGGCATCATCGAATATCTTGGCGACGGGAGCTGGACCAAGCGCATGCACCCCGGCTGGTCGGCGCAATCCGCGTTACGCGCCTATGCCATGGCCGAGGCCGGCTTCGTCGGTCCGCGCGCCGTCTTCGAGGGCACGCACGGCGCCTTCACGACCTTCGCCCCCTCCATCGAGCCGAAGACCGACATACTCTTCGAAGATCTCGGCCAGACCTTCGTCATGGACACCATCACCTTCAAGCCCTATCCCTGCGGCACGATGGTCCAGCCCTATATCGACTGCGCGATGAAGCTCAAAGCGCGCGGCATCCCGCTCGAGGGTATCGAGAAGATCGTCTGCAAGACCGCCGAGGGCATCGTCCATCGCCTGTGGGAGCCGCTGGATCTGAGACGCCGACCGCCAACGGCTTATGCGGCGAAATTCTCCACACCCTTCGGCGTCGCGCTCGGCCTGGTGCGCGGCCGCGCCGACCTTGGCGACTTTACCGAGGCAGCGATCGCCGATGATGAACTCATCCGCATCGCCGGTCTGGTCGATTTCGAGATCGACCCGAAGAACCCGTACCCCGCCGCCTACACTGGCCATGTCCGTATCGCCTATCGAGACGGACAGGTGGAAGAGGCCGAACAGGGGCATATGCGCGGCGGCGTGGAGGAGCCGCTGACGCGTGACGAGATCGATACCAAATTCCGCGCCAACCTCGCGTTCGGCGGGCATGCGCGTGCCGACGCCCTGCTTGCTCTCTGCGATCGCATCGGCGCGATGCAGGGCGGACACGAACTGATCGCGGAGCTTGGCCATGACGACTGAAGATCTGAAGGGCAGGACGGCTCTCGTCACCGGCGCCTCACGCAACCTCGGCCGGGCAATCGCGGTGACACTCGCCGGCCGGGGTGCCGACATCGCCGTCCACGTCGCCAGCGACCGGGCGGCGGGACAGGAGACCGCCGCCGCCGTGGAAGCGATGGGCCGCAAGGCGGCGCTGGTCTCCGGCGATCTTTCAGACCCTGAGACGGCGCGCCGTGTCGTCGCGGAGGCAGCATCCGCCTTCGGACGCCTGGACATCGTCGTCAACAACGCTGCGATCCGCCCGGAATCTCCCTTCGAGACGCTTGCCTATGAGGAGTGGCGCAAGGTGATGGGGATTGCGCTTGATGCCGTCTTCCTGGTCTCGCAGGCGGCCCTGCCGCACCTTGACGAGAGCGACCAGGCGGCCATCGTCAACATCGGCGGCCTGACGGGGCATACGGGTGCGGCCCACCGCGCCCACGTCATTGCTGCCAAAGCCGGCATCGTCGGTCTCACCAAGGCGATGGCGTACGAGCTTTCGCCCAAGGGCGTCAACGTTAACTGCGTTTCGCCGGGGCTGATCGAGACGCAGCGTGTGGCCAATCGCGGAAAAGCGCCGAAACATCACGATACCCGCACCAACCTCGTCGGCCGCAAGGGCTATCCGGAAGAGGTGGCGGAGGCGGTTGCCTATCTCTGCGGCAGCGCCGCCCGCTACATCACGGGCGAGACGCTGCACGTCAACGGCGGCGCCTATCTCTCATGATGGCCCGGTCGCTTCTCGCGCTAGGTGGCGGCCTTTGTGCGTCCGCCTTTGCGGGATGGGTTTTCTTTCTCCTGGGCGTGCCGCTCGCCTGGATCCTGGGCGCTATAGCGGGCAGCGCGATCTACGCCAATACAGTCGGCCTTGGCGGAAAGACGAAATACATCCGCCGCGCCGGTCAGCTTCTCATCGGCGCCGCAACCGCTGCCATTTTAACGCCCGATATTCTGAGCCAGCTTCTCGGCCTTTTGCCCCCCATGGTGGCGGCCGCCGTTGTCGCCAACGCGCTCGGCGTGGCGCTCGCCTTCCCGTTGCAGCGCATCGCTAGGGTCGACCGCAAGACGGCGCTCCTTTCCACGTTGCCCGCCGGCATGTCCGAGATGGCCTCGCTGGCGCGTGAGACGGGCGGGCAGGCGGAAATCGTGGTGGTGGTCCACACGCTTCGAGTGGCGATGATCGTCGTCTGCGTTCCGCTGCTCTTCGGCATCGACCGCGGCGCTGCCGGCGCCTCGTTAAGCGCAGATGCAAGCTACACCGCGCTCCTGATGTGCGTCTTCGGCGGGCTCGTCCTGTCCGCCGTCACGGCGAAGCTCGGGGTCCTCAACCCCTGGGTCATCATGCCGATGGCGGTCGGCATCATCATCGTCTCCCTAGGTTTGCCGATCCGGCAGATGCCGCCGGCGCTCATCATCCTTGCGCAAATCCTCATCGGCTTTTCGCTCGGCGCGCGGCTCAAGAAGGAGGATTTCGAGCGCATGCCCCGCGCCGTGCTCGCCGCAATCCTCTGCAGCGGCGGCCTCATCCTCATCATGATGTTCGGTTTCGGGCCGATCCTGCGCCATTTCGTGGAGGCTGCGCCGACGACGCTGGCGCTGGCTCTCGCGCCGGGCGGCCTCGGCGAGATGATCGCCTCGGCCAAGGCGCTGGGGGCTGCCTCGGCCATCGTCGCCGGCTTCCAGTTCACGCGGTCCTTCCTGACCAATATCATCGCCCCGCCGCTTCTCGTCAGATTCGCCGCCAGTTCGAAAGGGTCCCGCACATGAAGATCATCGATATCCGCGACGCCGTCGTCCCCATCTCCTCGCCGATCCGCAACGCCTTCATCGACTTTTCCAAGATGACGGCGAGTGTGGTGGCGGTCGTCACCGATGTGGTGCGCGACGGCAAGCCCGTCGTCGGCTACGGCTTCAATTCCAATGGCCGCTACGCGGCGAGCGGGCTCCTGAACGAGCGCTTCCTGCCGCGCCTGCGCGAGGCCGATCCGGAGAGCCTTGTCAACGAGGCGGGCGACAATCTCGACCCCGCGCGCATCTGGTCCACGATGATGACCAACGAAAAGCCCGGCGGCCATGGCGAGCGCTCGGTCGCCGTCGGCGTGGTCGACATGGCGGTCTGGGACGCGGTGGCCAAGATCGCAGGCCAGCCGCTCTACAAGCACCTCGCCGACACCTGTGGCGACGGCACCCACGACAACAGCGTCTTCGTCTATGCCGCCGGCGGCTACTACTATCCCGGCAAGGACGACGCCCGACTCCAGGAGGAGATGCGCCGTTACCGCGACATGGGCTACGAGGTGGTGAAGATGAAGATCGGCGGCGCCTCGCTCGAAGAGGACCTGCGCCGCATCGAGGCGGTGCTCGACGTGGTGGGCGAGGGCCGCTACCTCGCCGTCGACGCCAATGGCCGCTTCGATCTCCATACTGCACTCGCCTACGCCGAGGCGCTGAAGCCGTATAACCTTTTCTGGTACGAGGAGGCGGGCGATCCGCTCGACTTCCAGCTTCAGGCGGAGCTTTCCAAGGTTTATCCGGGGCCGATGGCGACAGGCGAGAACCTCTTCTCACACCAAGATGCGCGCAACCTCGCCCGCTACGGCGGCATGCGGCCCGACCGAGACTGGCTGCAGTTCGACTGCGCGCTGAGCTACGGGCTGGTTGAATATTTGCGCATCCTGAAGGCGATCGAAGCGGAGGGTTTTACGAGCCGCAACTGCGTTCCGCATGGCGGGCATCAATTGTCGCTCAATATCGCCGCAGGACTGAAACTCGGCGGCAACGAATCATATCCGGAGGTCTTCGCCCCCTTCGGCGGCTTTGCCGACAATATCCGCGTCGAGAACGGCCACGTCGGTCTTCCGCAAGCGCCGGGCATCGGCTTCGAGCAGAAATCGGCGCTGATCAGGACAATGCGCACGGCGACGGAGACCTGACGCCTGACAACCCGGATCAGCGCGCGCTCTTCCAATCCAGAAGTGCGAACAGGCGCCCAGCATCAGGCATCTCTTCGAGCGACCAGACGGCATTGAGGACCTCCTTTACCCGTTCCTCGTCCAGAAGCCCCTCCGCGCAGTCGCGGAACTTGCTTTCGAGTTCCGCATGAGAACGCCGGAAGGGTAGGGTTTTATGGAGACGCCGGGGCTCACCATGGTGTGCGGGGTGCCGAAGCGGTTGACGACGAGGGCCGGCTCGCCGCCCGGTCCGGCAATGGCGAGATAGCCCCAACGTCCGTCGAGCGCTTCCGTGTTCGCCGAGAGGCCGTGGCGCGCAAGAAGCGCAGCGGTCACCCCGTTTTCCGCCGCCCGACCGACATGCAGCGGCTTGGTCATCGTCCCGAAGCCGGCACGGATGCCGGACGCCATGGAGGCAGCGATGCCCAGCGCCCGCGCCACGTCGTCTTCGTTGAGGTCCAGCATCTTGGCCGCCGCCGCAGCCGCCGCGAAGGTGCCGATCGTGCCCGAAGTGTGGAAGCCGCGTATGTAGTGGTCGGGGTTGATCGCCTCGGCGATCTTGCAGCCTACCTCGAAGCCGGCAGCGAAGGCGGTGATGAGCCGTTTGCCGTCGACGGGCCTGCCTGTCTCGCCCGCAACAAGGTCGGATATGGTGAGCGCGGCGACCAGCGGCGGCATGGTCGGATGCATCAGAAGGCCGTAGGGACGCCCCGGGCCCTCGGCGAGCTGGGTGTCGTCCCAGTCCATCGCGTGGCCCGCAGTGCCGCTCCAAAGCGCGGCGAGATGGGCCGGTATACATTTGGAAGCATCACCGACCATTCTCGCCTGCGGCTCGCCGCCGAGGCTATCGATATAGGCGGCGAGCGGCGCCATGCCGGGCTGCTCGGAGCCGGCGAGCGCCACCGCGAGGCCGTCGAGCACGCAGCGCCGCGAAAGTCGCAAGGTCGCCACGTCGAGATCGGAAAAACGCAGGTTCGTCACGAAGCCGGCAGCCGCTTTGGTCAGGCCCGTAAGCGCTGCAAGAGGATCCTCGCCATTCGGCGTCCCGTCCTTTGTCATCTCCATCTCCTCCCTTCGTTTCGCCGCCGAATGTCAGGCCTTGCCGCCAAATTCCTCGCGGATGGCTACCCCGTGGGCGTCCAGTTCCGGCACTGCAGCGAAGCTGCGGCTCTCCCCGCGCGTGACGGCAGGCGGCGCCGGAAAGGAGATCCGTCCGCCTGGTGTGGCGACCTCGATGCGGCGCAGGTGTGGGTGCCGGCAAAGATCGAGCGGCGTGTTCACCGTTGCGTAGGCGATGCGCGCCGCCTCCAGCCTGCCGGCGACCGCCTCATGATCCATTCTTCGGAAGATGGTCCCGATATGTCCGTCCAGTTCCCCGCGGTTGGCAACGCGGGCCGAAGGATCGCGAAAGCGCGGATCGTCGGCCAGCTTTTCGTCTTCCAGCACCAGACGGCAGAAGGCTCGCCACTCCCGCTCGTTTTGGATCGCGATCACCACCTCGTTGCCATCCTTGCAGCCGAAGAGACCGTAAGGTGCGATGGAGGGGTGCTTGAGGCCGAGGCGCGGCGGGTTCTCTCCGCTGCCCTCCGCCTGCAGGAGCGGCACCGCCATCCAGTCCGCCATCGCGTCGAACATGGCGATGTCGATGATCTCGCCTGTGCCCGTCGCCCGGCGGCGGATCAGCGCTTCTAGGATCGCCGCGTGGGCATACATGCCCGTGCCGATGTCGCAGACAGAGACGCCGACGCGGGCGGGCTCGGCCGACGAGCCGGTCACCGAGGCAAGCCCGCTTTCGGCCTGCACCAGCAGATCGTAGGCCTTCTTATCGCGATAGGGGCCGTCATTGCCGAAGCCGGAGATGTTGCACTGGATGAGGCGCGGGTTGAGGGGGCCAAGCGTCTCGGCACCGAGGCCCAGACGGTCGAGCGCTCCGGGCGCCATGTTCTGCACGAGAACATCCGCCCGCGCGATCATCGATTTCAGGAGCTTGAGGTCCTCGGTCGCCTTAAGGTCGAGGGCGATCGACTCCTTGCCCCGGTTGAGCCAGACGAAATAGGACGACTGCCCGCCGGCGAACCGGTCGTAGTTGCGGGCGAAATCGCCCTCGGCACGCTCGACCTTGATCACCCTCGCGCCAGTATCGGCGAGCTTGCAGGTGCAGAAGGGTGCTGCCACCGCCTGCTCGATGGCGACGACCAGAAGGCCGGAAAGGGGAGGAAAGCTTGGCATCGCTGCGCCTCAATACGACCGCGGCATGCCAAGCACATGCTCGCCGAGATGGGAGAGGATAAGATTGGTCGAGATCGGCGCCACCTGGTAAAGACGTGTCTCACGGAACTTGCGCTCCACGTCATATTCCTCGGCGAAGCCGAACCCGCCATGGGTCTGCAGGCAGGTGTCGGCCGCCTTCCAGGACGCTTCCGATGCCAGCAGCTTCGCCATGTTCGCCTCCGGCCCGCACGGCTCGCCCCGGTCGAACAGCTCCGCCGCCCGATAGACCATCAGCTTGGCGGCTTCCGCCTCGGCGTAGGCGCGCGCGATCGGAAACTGCACGCCTTGGTTGACGCCGATCGGCCGGCCGAAGACGACACGCTCCTTCGCATACGCACTCGCGGTTTTGATGAACCACACGGCATCCCCGATGCATTCGGCGGCGATCAGGATGCGCTCGGCGTTCATGCCGTCAAGGATGTAGCGGAAGCCCTTGCCTTCCTCACCAATCAGGCTATCGGCGGGGATTTCGAGATCGTTGAGAAAGATCTCCGTCGTCGCATGGTTGAGCATCGTGCGGATCGGCTTGATGATGAGCCCCTTGCCGAGCGCCTTCTTCATATCGAGGAGGAAGACCGAGAGCCCTTCGCCCTTCTTTTCGACCTTTTCCTTCGGTGTCGTGCGGGCAAGCAGGATCATCAGGTCGGAATGCTCGGCGCGCGAGGTCCAGACCTTCTGGCCGTTGACGACGTAGCTGTCACCGCGCCTTTCGGCGAAGGTACGGATCGAGGTGGTGTCGGTGCCTGCGGTCGGCTCGGTGACGCCGAAGGCCTGCAGCCGCATCTCGCCCGAGGCGATTTTCGGCAGCCACTTCTCTTTCTGCGCCCTGCTGCCGTGGCGCAGCAGCGTGCCCATCGTGTACATCTGGGCGTGGAGCGCGGCCGCGTTGCAGCCCTGTGCATGCACCTCCTCCAGGATGTTCGCCGCAAGCGTCAGGCCCTGGCCGCCGCCGCCATAGGCCTCCGGTATCAGGACGCCGAGAAAGCCGCCCTCTGTCATCGCCTGGACGAATGCGGCCGGATAGGCGCGCTCGCGGTCGAGCCTTCTCCAGTATTCGCCGGAGAAACGCGCGCAAAGCGCGGCGACCGCCTGCCGGGTTTGCCGGATCGTCTCGCCATCTGCGGTTCCGCTTGCCATGCCATTGCCTCCCGAGTTGCCCGCGGGATTCTAGATCAAACCGGAAAGCGGCGCTCTATGCCGACTGCGATATCTATTATATCAATCTGGCATATTAAACGTTGCAGGTGTGCGACCCATGGAGCTTCGGCAACTGAACTATTTCGTGCGGGTCGCAGAGAACGGCAGCTTCTCGCGCGCGGCGATTGCCTTGCAGGTCGCGCAGCCCGCTCTCTCGCGCCAGATCGCCAAGCTGGAGGAGGAACTGGGTGTTCCGCTGATGCATCGCCACGGCCGGGGTGTGACGCTTACGGCCGCTGGTGATCTTCTGCTGGCATCGAGCCGGGACGTGCTGAACCGGCTGCAGGCGACCACGCGCGATATCGCCGAGATCGCAAGCCGGCTCTCCGGTTCGGCCGTTGTCGGCCTGCCGCCGACGGTGGGGCGCATCCTGTCGGCGCCGCTCGCCCGGATGTTCAAGCAGCATTTCCCGGCGGTCAAGCTGCAGATCGTCGAGGGCTTCAGCGGCAACGTGCTCGAATGGCTGTCGAGCGGCCGCATCGACGTCGGCGTGCTCTACTCCGATCCCGGTCAGGCGCCAATGATTGCCGAGCCCCTGGTGGAGGAAGAATTGATGCTGATCGGCGCGCCCGGGATGCCCGGCTCGCCGGGTAAGAAGCCGATTGCCTTCCGCGCGATGGCGCGTCTGCCGCTGATCTTGCCGAGCCGACCGCATGGACTCAGGCGCCTGATAGACACGCTCGCAGCCGACAGTGCAGCGGAGCTCAACGTGGTCATGGAGGTCGATTCCCTCCACACGATGCTGGAGCTGACGCGCGAGCGTCTCGGTTTCACGATCCTTCCCGCGGCGACGATCGACGGCGCGCGAGGCGCGCTCGAGGCCTTTGCGATTGCCGAACCCAACGTCACGCGCACGCTTTATCTCGCCACCGGTCCGCAACGCTCCACATCGATCGCGCGGCGCGAGCTTGCCCGCCTCGTGCGTGGGCAGATCTTCAGTATCTCCGGCGTCGGCTTGTGGCGGCCGGCCGTCTCACCGCCACCGTAGGGTGCATCACGCACGGAGTCTGCATTCAATGGCTTCCTTCCCGTGTTCGAACGATAGTTGCCATGGCCCGTGCAGTCCTTTTAATCCGTGCAATTTGGTCAACCTAGTGCATGGCGTTCATGATGTGATCTGGCTGCGGTGTATCATAAATCATTGAAAAGCAAGGCATTTGCCGTCGCCCCCATGTGCAGGCAGAAACCGGTCTCACACCGGCTCGCGGGTAGACTTCTGCGGTAACGCCGCGCACGAGGAAGCGGACCTTTAATCCCTATCAGAGCCGCCGATGAGAACACGCTGGTGGCGGAAGCCTGCCGCAAGTCCGGCATCTTCGTGCAAGCTCTGGGCTAGCCATCTCCCGGCTCAAGGTTTCCCAGCGCGCGCATGGCCGGTATGCCGGCGATGACCGCAAGAAGCACCAATCCCGTAGCGAAAAGCACAGGGAGAGTAAGACCCACATGGTCGAACGCCCAGCCCGTACCCAGTGCACCCAGCGCCGGGCTGCCGCGCGAGATCAGACCATGCACGCTGAGCGTTCTCCCGCGCATGGAGTCGGGCGCCCGCAACTGCACGAATGTCTGCGTCCCGATCACGCTGCGGGTCACGAAGAACCCGATGATGAGTGCCAATGCAGTGTCGAGCATTGCGGAACCGCTTGCTACGAGCGCTGCCAGCGCCGCGGCCCCGAGCGCCCATGACGTCGCCACTTTCCGCACGAGCCTGTTGAGCGAGGTGTCGACGCCGAACGTAAGCCCGGCCGCGATCGCCCCGACGGCCATGCTCGAGGTTAGAAAGGCGAGGCCGGTCGCCGCCGATGCAAAATTGTTCTCGGCGAAGGCGGGGAACAGCTCCTGTACGGAACGCACCCCGGCACCGCCCAGGAAAAGCAGGAGGAGCAGCAACCGGATCCCCCGGTCGCCGAACGCAAAGATCACACCACTGCGTATCTGCGTGAACACCGATCCTTCCGGTTGCCGGACAGGTAGCGGATCGATTTGGATGAGCCCAAGCAACGCGACGAAGCAAATGGTCAAAAGCGCGTTGGCAAGGAATATCAGTTCGACGTCGAAATGCACGATCATGATGCCGGCGATTGCCGGCCCTGTCAGTCGCGCGAGATTGATGTTGACCGAACTCAGGGCAACTGCAGAACCCACGTCTTCGCGGGAGACCAGGCTTTGCACCAGCGCCATGCGCGCAGGCTGGCTGAGCGCGATCATCGAACCGTTGGCCGCGGCAAGCGCCATGAGCACGGGCAGGTTGAGCAGGTCGAAGAACAGCAGGATACCCAAAAGGGCGGCGATGCCGGCGAGAACGTATTGGCACAAGCGCGTCAGTTTGAGCCGGTCCTTCCGGTCCGCCACCGCGCCGGCCAAAGGCCCCACCACGAGGATGGGCAGCATGTCCGCCGTCGCGAGCATGCCCAGCCAGAAGCCCGAGCCCGTCATTTCCCACACCAGCCAGATCAGCGCGATCCGCTGCATCCAGGATCCGGTGAGCGAAATGCCGTTCCCGAGGGTATAGAGCCCGAATCGCCTCTGGGTCAGCAGGCGCAGATGCCCTACTTTACGCAAGCGGTGGAGGAGACCGGGGTGGTGGTCAAGTCTCTCACTTGCCATTCCGTGCCGCCCCGTTCACCACGCCAATCGGCGTTCCGTCCATGAAGGCAGCGATGGCGGCGACCGCATCGCCGTAATAGATCGCCAGCATTTCCCGTGTGAAGTAACCGAGATGAGGTGTGAGAATGACGTTGTCGAGGCCGCGCAGCGGATGATCGGCCGGCAATGGTTCGGTCTGGTAGACATCGAGGGCCGCCCCGGCGATCGTCCTGCGTCTCAGTGCATCGATCAGCGCTACCTCGTCCACTATGGCGCCTCGCGCGGTGTTGATCAGGTAGGCGCTGGGCTTCATGAGGCCGAACTCGCGGGCGCCAACCAAACCGGTGGTGCGGTCGCTCCAGGCGACATGCACCGTAACGAAATCGCTGGTCGCAAAGAGTTCGTCCTTGCTGACATAGCGCGCACCGGCTTCGGCGGCCCGCTCTGGCGTCAGGTTCTGGCTCCAGGCGACGACGTCCATCCCGAAAAACTTGCCGCCGTCCGCGACCTGCCGCCCCAGCCCGCCGAGGCCGATGATGCCAAGCGTCTTGTTGCGGATGGTGGTGCCCGCGAAATGCTGCCAGCCGCCTTGCCGCATCAGCCGGTCCTCGAGCGGGATGTTGCGGGCAAGCCCCAGGATGAGGCCCCAAACGAGCTCCGCGACCGAACCACCGCCACGGCCATCGACCTTCGTATTGGAGACGAGGACACTGTGCTCGGCGGCCGCTCCGACGTCGATGGTGTCGTACCGTTTGCCAGTCACGAGAATGTATTTGAGCCGCGGAAGGCGTTCGATGAGACGGCGTGGGATGGGCATGCGCTCGCGCAGCGTGCAGATGATATCGAAGTCCTTCAGCGCCTCGGCGGCCTCGTCGGGCACCGCCAGTGGGCGGTTGAAGACCACGACGTCGGCTTTTGACGTTACGGCAGACCAGTCGGCCACCTGCTGCGAAATTTCTAGATAGTCATCGAGAATGGCGATGCGCATCAATTGACCCGAAGCTCCTGAGGTTGAAATGGGCAGGCCCGCGGCCTGCCCCCATTCCTCGCGGGACGTGGGAGGAACTAGTTAAGCGTCCATTCCTCGGCCCAGATCGCATTCACGTCGAAGGGTGTGGAGTTGAAATTGCCAACTTGCGGGATGGCCACGTAGGCCGCCGCGTAGAAGTAGAGCGGCAGCATGGGCAGGTCCTCCGCGAATATCTCCTGCACCTGGCCGGAATACTTCGCCTTCTCGGTCTCTTCGAGCGACTGCTCGAAGCCAGCAACCGCCTCGTCCATGTGCTCACTGGCATAGCCGGAAAAATTGTTGCCCACCCAGGCGTTTTCCTCGGTCGGGATGGCGTCGGAGCCAAGGGCGATGCGCGGCGAGGTGGATGGCGAAAACTGGATCGAAGACAGGATCATGCCCGAGAAACCTCTCTTGCGCGCGTACTCGCCATTATATTCCTGCAGCCCGACGAACTTGTTCTGCGTCTCGACGCAAATGTCCTTGAGCTGGCTCTGGATGACCAGCGCAAGCTGCTCGCGCGTCGTATTGCCGGCCGTGGTCACGAACTCGAATGAGAGCCGATCGCCATTGTCGTTCACACAGATACCGTCAGGACCCGGCGTCCAGTCCGCTTCCGCCAGCAATTGTTTCGCCTTTTCCGGATCGAATTCGTATTTGCGCACGTCGGGATTGTAGTACGGGCTCACCGGGCTCTCGAAGGTGTGCGCCGCAGCCTGCAGCCCTTCGAACAGCGCGTCAGTGATCGCCTGGCGGTCGATGCCATGCATCAGCGCCTGCCGCACCTTGAGATCGGCGAGAGCCGGATTGTCCAAATTGACGGCGATGCGTTCGAGATTGGTGCCGTCCCGCACGAAGAACTGAAAGCGATCCGGGTGCTGCTTGCGTAACTCAAGCATCTGCTCGAAGCTGATGCCGCCGGGGCTGACCACGATGGTCTCGATCTCGTCGGCGAGTACAGCCTGAAGCAGCGCCGACGAGTTGTCGCGGTAGCTGACCACGATGCGTTCGATGTCCGGAGTCTTGCCCGGCCAGTGCGGATTGACCCCGAAGCCCACACGCTGGCCGACCGCATAGTCGCTCAGGACATACGAGCCGTTCCAAAGGCCCGGGTTGTCCGGCTCGCGATTATAGAGCGTCTGGCGCGTGTAGCTCTCCAGGTCCTTGTTGGCTTCGTAGATCGGGCGTTCCAGATGGGCCGGAATGACCTGGTCCCACGAATTGTAGCTCTGCATCACTTCAGGGAGATGGATGACGAAGGTGCGCTCGTCGATCACCTCGACATCGGAAGCGCGGGTCCACGGGTTGTAGTTGGAGAAGCCGATATTGGGGTCGTTCGCCATTTCCCAGGTGAAGACCACGTCGTCGCTCGTCACTGGCGTGCCATCGCCCCAGGAAAGACCTTCCTTGAACTTGAAGGTCACTTCCATGCCCTTGCTGCCGTCGGCGTTCTCGACGATCTTTGCGCCGCCGTTTTCCACCGTGGGCAGTTCCTCGCAGAGTACGCAGACGTTGTTGCCGTCGAGGTAGAATGCAGTGAGCGGCCGCAGCGAGAAATTGATCAGGTTCCTCTTGGTATTGTTGACCTGGACCAGCGGGTGGAAGTTCGTCAGGAACTGACGAGCTCCAAGCACCAGTTGCTCGTCGTCGGCCTGGGCGTATGCCGCAGGCGCGGTCATGAGCCCTAGCGCGGCCAGGGCCGGTAGAAGTTTCAGTCCAGTCATCTCAGTCTTCCTCCCTAGAGAACTTTGATGGAGGTCCGGGGATCCGGACCTATTTTTCCGAGCGAGGATCGAACGCGATGCGGATTCCATCCCCCACGAAATTCACGGAAATAACGGTCAGGAAGATCAGCAGGCCCGGATAGACGGCGAGCGCCGGCGCTGAAATGATGAGTTCCTGCGCATTGGTAAGCATGTTGCCCCATGACGGCGTAGGCGGAACGATGCCGAAGCCGAGGAAGCTCAGCGTGGATTCGAACAGGATAATGCGCCCCACCGACAGCGTTGCCGCCACCGTGATCGGTGTAGTGATGTTGGGCAGCACATGGACCAGGACGTTATAGAGATGCCGGGCGCCGCTCACCGTCGCCGCCTTCACATACTCGCGTTGGCGCACCTCGATTGTAGCTGCACGCGTGATGCGCGCGATAGTCGTCCAGTCCACCAGAGCGATGATGACGACGATGCGCAGGAAAACCACTCCGGGCGAACTTGCGAGCGCCTGCGACAGCCCAAGTTTCGACAGATCCACGGCACCCAGCACGATCAGGACGGGCGTCATCGGCAGTGCGATGACGACGTCAGTCAACCGCATCAGGAATGCGTCGACCTTGCCGCCGAGAAAGCCGGCCCAGACGCCGATCAGGATGCCGATGAGGGCAGTCAGCAAGGTTCCCAGGACGCCGACGGCGATTGACACCTGACCGCCATACATCAGGCGCAGCAGCACGTCCCGGCCGAGCGAGTCCGTGCCCAGCCAGTGCGTGGCAGTGGGGGGACGG
This sequence comes from Chelativorans salis, assembly GCF_025336525.1. Taxonomy (GTDB): domain Bacteria; phylum Pseudomonadota; class Alphaproteobacteria; order Rhizobiales; family Rhizobiaceae; genus Chelativorans; species Chelativorans salis. The sequence goes on along the minus strand of NZ_JAOCZP010000005.1, from coordinate 134,400 downwards.
AAGCGCATCAGAAGGTTGGTCTCGTTGGGATCGAGGCCCATGAGGAGACTGTACGGGTAGGCCAGCACACACAGAGCCGTCAGCGTCACGAGTATTGCGAGCGCAATCACGGCCGGCTTGTTGCGCAGGAAGCGCTTGCGACGGAGCTGCCAGATCGTCTGGCGGGGAGCCGAGGGGATGCCGGCGAGTCCTGTATCGATCGCGCTCATTTCAGTGTGATCCTTGGGTCGAGCCAGGCATAGGCGAGATCGGCCAAAAGATTGGATACCAGCGTGACGATGGTGGCTAGCAGAAGACCGATGAGCGCGAGGTTGAAGTCGACATAGCGGATGGCGTCGAAGATCATCTTGCCCATACCGAGAATGCCGAAGATGGTCTCCACCACCAGGGCGCCGGAAAACAGCATTCCAAAGCCGAGCGCCAGCACCGTCACCATGGGGATGAGCGCATTGCGTAACGCGTGCTTGACGATGACCGTCGTCTCGGAGAGGCCCTTGGCCCGTGCCGTGCGAATGTAGTCGGAACTCATGGTCTCGATCATGGACGCGCGCACGTAGCGCAGGAGCGGGCCGACGAAGAACATGGTGAGTACCGTGACGGGCAGTATCGAATGGTAGATCTGGAGTCCCAGGGAGGGGTTGTCGGCGAGCGGCGTGCCGCTGGCCGGAAGCCAGCCAAACTGCACGGCAAACACGATGATGAGGATCAAGGACAGCCAGAAGTTGGGCAGTGAAATGCTTGCGAAGGCGAAGAAACTGATGGCGGTATCCATCCAACCGCCGGGCCGCAAAGCCGCGATGGCACCCAGCAGCAAGGACAAGGGGATCGACAGCACGATTGTCGCGACCATCAGCTTCAGCGTCTGCAGGAGCGCGGGGCCCAGGATTTCCAGCACCGGCCGGAAGTAGAGACTTGAAAAGCCGAAATCACCCTGAAATGCCGCAGTCAGCCAGTGCCAGTAGCGAACAGGTAGGGGAACGCCCACACCGTAGAGCTCGCGCATCTGCCGCGCCAGCTCCGGGGTTAGCGCCGGATTGCCCTCCAGCATGTTCTCGACCGGGTCGCCCGGCATCATGCCGATCAGCATGAAGAGCAGAAATGTCATCACGAGCAGGACGAAAGCGGCCTGTACCAGTCTGAAGAATGTGTATCTCAGCATGGCATCAGTCCTTGAAATGGCAGGCGGAGAGCTGTTCGGGCCGTCCCGGCGCCGGCAATAGCTCAGGGATCTGGCGGCGGCAGACTTCCTGCGCCCTGGGGCACCGGGTGTGGAAGACGCAGCCTGGCGGCGGTGACAACGGTGTCGGGATCTCGCCCTTGAGCGCCTGGCCCGGCTTGCGCCTTCCTCGGCCGATGCGAGGCACCGACTCCAGAAGCGCCTGGGTGTAGGGGTGGCTTGGCGTCGCGAACAAATCCTGGCGCGACGCGATCTCCATGATGCGGCCGAGATAGAGCACTATCACCCGGTCGGCGAGATGATGGACTACGCCGAGATCGTGACTGATGAACAGATAGCTGATGGTGCGGTCGCGTTTGATCTTGTTGAGCAGGTTCAGGATCTGGCTCTGGATCGAGACGTCGAGCGCGGAAAGCGGCTCGTCGGCGACGATGAGCTTGGGTTTTGCAATCAGGGCGCGCGCTATGGCGATGCGCTGACGCTGCCCGCCCGAGAACTCGTGCGGGTATCGCCGCGCGCTTTCGGCGGGTAGGCCCACCTGTTCCAGCACGTCATCAGCCTGTTGGAGCCGCTCGGCGCGGCTCACCCCCTGCAGGCGCAGTGGCTCGGCAACGATATCGCCTACCATCATCCGCGGGTCGAGCGCGGAAAAGGGGTCCTGGAAGACCAACTGCACCGGACGTTTCTGTGAATGGCCACCCAGCGCCGCACCAAACTTGATCCGCCCGGAGGTCGGGGTGAGGAGCCCTGAGATAGTGTAACCGAGTGTAGTCTTGCCGCTTCCGCTTTCGCCTACGATCGCCAGCGTCTCGTCCTCTTCGACCGAGAAGGAAACATCAGTCAGCGCCCTGAGCGTAAGCTTCTCCTTGAAGAATCCGTCGTCGATGGGGAAGTGCAGGTTCAGGTTGTCGACTTCGACGAGAGCGTTCATCAGTTCACCTTGAAGCAAGCGACGTGATGGCTCAGCGTGACCTCACGCAAAGCTGGCTCGGCTTCGCGGCACCGCGCGTCCGCCAGCGGACACCGGTTGGAGAAGCGGCAGCCGGACGGTCGCTTTCCGCCGACGGATCCAGGGATCGTGTAGAGTTCCGCCATCGGTTGGGCGATGTCCGGCAGCGTCCTGATCAGCCCCTGTGTGTAGGGGTGAAGTGGATTGGCGAACAGATCCTCGGCGGGCGCGTACTCGACGATGCGTCCCGAGTACATGACCATGAGCTGGTGCGCGACCTCGGAGACCACCGCAAGATTATGGCTGATGAACTGTATGGCCGTTCCGTATGTGTCCTGGAGCTCAAGCATCAGATCGAGGATCTGTGCCTGGACGGTTACGTCGAGCGCTGTGGTCGGCTCGTCTGCCACCAGGAGCTTCGGGCGGCAGGCCAAGGCCATGGCGATCATAGCGCGCTGTCGCATCCCGCCGGAGAGCTGGTGGGGATAGTCCTGCGCCCGCCGCTCGGGCGAGGGGATATGGACGCTGGCGAGGAGTTCTACTGCGCGACCGAAGGCTGCCCGTTTGCTGAGCCTCTCGTGCTTGACGAGAACTTCCGCGATCTGCTGCCCGACCTTCATGACCGGATTCATGGCCGTCATTGGCTCTTGGAACACCATGGCCACCTCTCGGCCACGGTGGTTCCGCCATTGCCTGGGGCTGAAGGCTGTCAGATCCTTGCCGTCGAACTCGATCGATCCGGAAACTTTGGCGCCACTTGGCAGCAGTCCCATGATGGCGAGCGAAGTCATTGTCTTGCCGCAGCCGCTTTCGCCGACCACGCCAAGCGTCTCCCCCTGGGCGATCTCGTAGCTGAGTTCGCTCACGACCTCGCTTTCGCGCCCCTCCGCGCCTGGAAACGACACGCTGAGGGAAGATACCCGCAACAGCCGCGGACGGTCCGGTTGCGCCACGTGCCCCGCGCCGACCACCTCAAGTGCCGGAGTCGCCACGCTCATGGCTCGAATCCTCCCTGTTTTCTTCTTATCGCCGCCGGCAGGCATGCCGCCGGCGAAGTATCTTGCGGCCTCGTCGGCCGGATTTATATTCAGGCCGACAGTGCGGCCGGTTCGGCGCTCGACAAATCGATTGTGCCCACGCCGCCATAGATTTCGACGTTGGTGCCATACATCTTCGACAGACGCTGAAAGCGTTCGAGGATGCGCAGCGCGTCGTCCCCCTTTGCCAGCATCGGCCTTCCTTCGGTAAAGTCATGCTCGCCGCTTCCAGTGCGTCGGGTCTGGGGGGCATCCGGTGTGCTCTCGCGGCCCATCTCCACCGGGTGGAGGTGAATGCGCTTGAGCTGATGGTCTTCCATCTCGACCTTGATGATCGCCGAGCTCCACCAGGTATCGGACGGCGAGTCTAGGCCCGGATGGAGCGGGTGCGCCGCCGGCGTCAGCGTGGGCAGGCGGTCGACATCATGCCCCCATGCATCGTAGCTGTCGTAAGGAACGCGCTGGATGAATTCGGACTGGGCGAAGAAGTTGCCGATCCCGTAGATGATCGGTTTGCCCTTGTAGATCTCGATGCCCAGTGTCTTGTGCCAGCCATGCCCGACATAGATGTCGGCCCCGCCGTCAATCGCTGCATGGGCGAAATCCCGGGCAAACTTCGGCGGGGTGTCGCCTCGGGGGCCATCCGCCACGCTGAAATGATGCGCGACCAGCACCAGGTCAGCCATCGCCTTTGCTTCTTCGACGGAGCGCAGATTGCGCTCGAGGTCGCGCTGGTGGCAGCGGCTGACGATGTCGAAGCGGTCGCCCACAACGAAGGTATTGACGTCACCCCACTGCTGCGCGCCAGGCATCAGGATGCCGAACGCGCCCGGCTTCTCACTCTTGACCGGCTTGAGCACGTTGAGGTTGCGGCCGAACTCCTTGAGATTGGCGGCCGTGTTCTCGTCCACGACGAATTCATACGAGATGCGGAGCGGGTTTACGCCGGGGCGCCCCTGAAGTGCTCCCTTTGGAAGTCCCGCCCACATGAAATGCTGGTTGCCGGAACTGGTCGAGACAAGCGCCACGCGTCCCCTCTTCTTCTCAAGATAGGCGGGCTCGCTGGCCTGCTCGAGGTCCGCGCCGGTTCCCGCTGCTGCAATCCCGGCTGCCTTGCAATGCTTCTTGGTCGCCAGCAACCCCTCGGCCCCGAAATCGAAGCTGTGGTTGTGGGCTGTAGACACGATGTCGATGCCGGCGGACTTCAGATCCATGGCGATTTCGGGATCGGCCATCATGAAGCTGCCGATGCCCTGACCACGGGCCGGCCATCGAAGCTCCTTATAATCGGCGAGGTTCATTTCGAGGTGAGCGTAGGTGACGTCCGAGTCTGTCAGAAGATCGATGACACCCGTGAATTCCGGCTCGTCGTGGAGCATGAACGGCCGGCAAACCATGCACTCGCCGGCCAGTGTAACATTCCATGTTCGCGGTGATGTCATCGTATCCCTTTAGCTCCTGCACGGACAAATCGGACCGTCTCTCCGCATCCGCCATTGGGGGCGACGGGCCTGCCGCTCCCGCCACCGCGAGCCCGTCATCGGCAGGCAGACGGTGTGTTTACGCCATGAGCATCGCTCATCGGCCTTTCTATCGCAATGTTGATTGTTTGACTTTCAGATATGCTGCATTGGCATAAGTCGGAATCGTGGGAGCGACAGAAATTCGAGTGATCCGGCCTAATCTTCGCTCTTGAGGACCTGCAGGCTCAGCTCCTTTAGAATCCGGAACGCTGCTTCCTGAAGGCGATTGTTGTGCCTTCGCGTGGGCAGCACGATCTGAACGGGGAGAACCAGCTCGGGACCGACAATTTTCCGCATGGCTAGTCCCTCGCCGCGCCCTTTCGTTTTCAACGTCCGTCGCGAAGCCACGGTGAAGCCGTAGCCGTCCTGGACGAGATCCAGCATCGCGTCCAGCGGCTCCAGCTCGAAAACGATGTTCAGTTTCTGGCCGAGCCTTGCCAGCTCTGAATCCACCAGAACCCGCACGCTGTTCGGGCGAACAGCGATGATCATGGGAAGGGAAGAAAGCTCCTCCAGCGGGATGGGGCCTAGATCGTCAAATGCGGACTCCGGGCCAACCAGATAGAGTTGTTCTCGAATGAGTTCGTCGATTTCGAGCATGGGGGAGGAGGGCGCGTCGAACATGATCGCCCCGTCAAGACTGCCGGACAGTACCCATTCCTGCAACTGGCGCGATCGCCCATGAACTAACGTGACGCGGGCATCCGACAGTTCCTCGCGCAACCGTCGGATCAGTGCGGTGGCAATGGCCATCGAAATCGTGGCGGGCATGCCGATCGCCACTTTCCCGGATTTACCGGTTCGCGCGTTCTCAACATCCTCGTAGGTCCGCTCCATGAGCCGCATGATGCCGCGTGCATTGGTCAGGAGTCGTTCTCCGGCTTCTGTCGGCTCCACGCCTCTTCCGTTGCGGATGAGAAGCGTTTCCTTCAGTTCCAGCTCCAGGTTGCGGATCTGACGGCTGAGTGCTGGCTGGGCAACGTGCAGGAAAGCCGAGGCGCGGCTGAAGCTTCCGAGCTCCGCAACCCTCACGAAATAGTTTAGCTGGCGGATATCCATACCATCCCCTTCTGGCATATGCCATTTTGGCATGACTGATAGTCTAAACCAGCGGCTAGCGATATGGGAGCCACTGAATTAGCCTCGAACCGAATTAAGGCAATCAGGACAAGGACTGGTGATGAGTGCGTCAGCAGATGTCGTGCAGGACGGCGCCTCCAGGATCTGGGAATGCGTGCTCTGCGGCTTTCGATATGACGAAGCGATAGGTGATCCTGACGGCGGCATAGCGCCCGGTACGCGGTGGGAGGATGTGCCTGACGACTGGTTCTGTCCGGAATGCGGCGCGCGCAAGAGCGAGTTCGACATGGTGGTGGTCGGCTGAGCCAGGGGAAATCCATGTCGAGTATCTTGATTGTCGGAGGCTCCCATGCCGGTGTTGCGGCAGCGTCTGCCCTCCGCGCAGAGGGTTGTTCGGGTGCGATCAAGATCATCGCACAGGAGCCGACGCTCCCCTATCACCGGCCGCAGCTTTCCAAGGAGGCCCTCCGGGAGGAAGTTTTCGACCCACAGCCGCTGCGGGTCGAAAACTTCTATGAGAAGAATGGGCTTGTGCTCCTTCGCGGCGCGACGGCCTCGCAACTTCACCTGAAGGATCGCTGCGTCGTGGACGCCAATGGGCAGTGCCATGATTACGAGACGCTGATCCTTGCTTGCGGTGCCTCGCCGAGGAAGCTTCCGGAAGCGGTCGACCCCGAGCGGCGCGCGCTCTATCTCCGCAACTTTGATGACCTGCGAGCTCTCAAGGTGCGGCTTGCTTCCGCCCGCTCGATGGCGGTCGTCGGCGGCGGACTGATCGGCCTGGAAGTTGCAGCCGTTGCGCTCGTCAAGGGTGTCAGCACTACCCTGCTGGAGGCGGGCGAACGCATCATGCAGCGTTCCGTCAGCCGGTCGATCTCGAACTACTTGGCGGACCGGCACAGCGCCAACGGGCTCGACCTGAGGCTTGGCACGACCTTGGCTTCGATCGGGCGTCAGGCAGGCGGGGAGGGCGATGTCGTCGTCCTGGAGGGCGGGGAGACCCTCTCCGTGGATCTCACCGTGGTCGCGATCGGGATCGCACCCAATGACGGGCTCGCGCGGCAAGCGGGCTTGCCGGTCGCCGATGGCATTCTTGCATCAGAACAGGGCTGCACGACCGATCCCGCGGTGTTTGCGATCGGTGACTGCGCTGCCTGGCTAGACCCGGTATCGCGGCGTCATATCCGATATGAGGCCGTGAACCCCGGGCAGGAGCAGGCGAAAATGGTTGCCGCGGCGATCGCGGGCCGGCCGGTGCCCGCACTGGGGGTTCCCCGCTACTGGACCCACCAGGGCGCCATGAACCTGCAGATGGCCGGAGATGTCCACGGCGTGACGAAGGAGTTTGTCCTCAAGGCGCCCGAGAGCGGTGCATTCTCCGTGCTTGGCTTTCAGGATGACCGGCTCGTTGCCGTTCAGACGGTCAACGCGCCGCGGCAGTTCATGCCGCTCTACCAGTTGATCGGCACGGACCGAGATCATCTTAGCGCCGAGCTTGATTGGGAATTTCCGCCGCCCCATCACCACTGAAGGGGCAGGCAACAAGGCAAGGAGGAATTCGATGCAGGCCGCTTCTTACGTGGAGAAGGAACCCGACCGGTTCCGCCGCGGGCAATCCTGGAAGATCAATCTCTTCGGCAAGAACTCGGATATCGCGACTCCTGACCCGCAGGCGTTCCGGCTGGACCTCAATGCTCACCAGAAACTCGATTCCCATTTCCATATCGTGGATCAGTTCCAGGTTTTCATCGCCGGCAGCGGAACCATCGGCCGCAACCAGGTCCAGCTCGTCACGGTGCATTACGCCGATCATCATACGGGCTACGGCCCGCTGATCGCCAGCGCTCAGGGGCTTTCGTACCTGACGCTTCGCAGCAAGACGGATGCCGGTCTTGTCTATCTCAGCACGCCGAACGTTCGGGAAAAGCTGAAGCCGACGAAGCGGCGGCATCGTGTTTCGCCACAGGTTACCCTGTCGACCGATCCCGTGCTGCGCAATCGAGACAGCATCTCGGTCGAGTCCGTCATCGATGAGGAACCAGGCGACGACGGCATGAACGTGAAGGTCATCCGCCTTGGCCCAAACATGGCCGCCCAGTCGCCTGATCCGAGCGAATCCGGCGGACAGTATCTCATCGTGCTCAACGGCAGTCTGCTGCTGGATGGCAAGAGCTACGAGCCTTACTCGCTCGTCTTCCTGCGCGCCCTCGATGAGGCGCCGCTCCTGACAGCCGGCGAAGCGGGGCTGGAAGTCATGGTCACGCAGTTTCCTCGTGAGGACGAGTGGATGAAATCGATCTGAACCTGACTTTCGAGAGGGCCTGTGAATGACGTCTGACCAGGAGTTCGATCTGGAGCAAGTACGCAAGGATTTGGCACCGTCCGGCACTTTGCGTTGCGCCCTCAATCACGGCAATGTCGTCCTGGTGCGGCGGGGCGAGGCCGACGAGAAACCGAGCGGAATAACTGTCGAACTGGCGCACGAGCTGGGCCGCAGGCTTGGGCTGCCAGTGCATTTCAGGCATTACGATAAGGCCGAAGCGGTCTCCGACGGAGCAGGCCACGACGAGTGGGACATCTGCTTCCTGGCCGTCGATCCGAAGCGAGCCGAAAAAATCGCCTTCAGCGATCCCTATGTCCTCATCGAAGGGGCCTTTCTCGTCCGCAAGGATTCGCCGGCCAAAACGCCCGATGACGTCGACCGCCAGCAGGTGAAGATTGGCGCCGTCAAAGGCAGCGCCTACGAGCTGCACCTGTCACGGACAGGCAAGGGCGGCCGGCTCACGCGGTTCCTGAGCCTGAGCGAAGCGATCGCCGCACTTGAGCGCGGGGAAATTGACGGGCTCGCTGGCGTCCGGCAGGCCATGCAGAGGGTGGCCAATTCCCATTCGGATTTTCAGCTGATGCCGGAAGCGTTCATGACCATTCAACAAGCGGTGGGCGTAAGCGCGAAAAAGCAGACTGCCGCTCGCTACGTGAGGGCGTTCGTGAAGGAAATGAAGGCGTCGGGTTTCGTGAAAGAAGCGCTGGCCCGCAACGGCCACGCCGGCGTGGTCGTTCCGCCGGCCTGACGGCGGGCAAAAGGATTTTACTCTGGCGGCCAGAACGGGCCGGAGCTTTCGGGAGGCGGGCAGGAACTGCCCGCGGTTGATGGAGGAGGGTTTCGAAGATGATCACAGCTCTGCGAGGTGCCCTGCTGGTCCTCGGCTTGTACGGCTTGGCCGGCATGCCGCATCCATCTGCGGCACAATCCGCTGCCGGTGCGAAGAATAATCCGGTGGAAGTAGTCAAGGTGGAAGGCGGGCTCGTCAAGGGCGTGCCGAGCGACACACCGGGTGTGCAGGTCTTCAAGGGGGTTCCCTTTGCCGGAAATGTCGGCGGCAAGAACCGCTGGAAGCCGGCACCCCCTGTAGAGCCATGGGAGGGCGTCCTCGCCGCGGACGAGTGGGGCGACCCGATCTTGCAGGACGAGGAAATCTCCAGCGATGAGGGGCTGAACCTTGCGGTCTGGACTCCGGCTAAGAGCACAAATGACCAGCTGCCGGTCTATATGATGATTCATGGCGGCGCAAACCGTCTCGGTTCGGCAAGCGCCTGGGATTTCCTCAACGCGTCAGAACTGGCTGCGCAGGGCGTGGTCGTAGTTTCCGTCCAGTATCGGCTCGGTGCCCAGGGGTTCCTTTCCCTGCCCGAGATGAAGGACGAAAATCCCGACGGCCTCGCCGGCAATTTCGCCATTCTCGATCTCGTCACAGCGCTGCACTGGATCAAGGACAACATCGCGGGCTTTGGCGGCGATCCGGAACTGGTGACCATTGGCGGCCAGTCGGCGGGTGGTGAAAACACGGTCGCGCTGCTGCGTACGCCGCTGGCCAAGGGCCTTCTCAAGCGCGCCTTCATCCAGTCGAGCTTCACCGGCTTCCTGCCTGGAAAAGTGGTCCCGTTCGAGGAGAAGGCCGTCCAGAACCAGGAGGCGGTGAACGAGATATTCGGCAAGGAGACCTCGCTCGAGGACCTGCGCCAGATCGACGCCGAGACCTGGAAAGCCAAGTGGAAGGACACCGATTCCTCGCTCTATAACACCTTGGCGCGAGCGGCGGCGACCAACCAGTTCTATACCATCGATGGCTATTCGACGACCGAGGACTCGGTGAACCTTCTGCAGCCGGGTGATTTCGACGGGCTCGACATCATCATCGGCCAGACCGCGGATGAATATACGGGCTTGCGCCCGGCCAACCGGGAGATGACCGAGGAAGAGCAGCACGAAGCCATGCTGTCTGCCATCCGCCCCTATCAGGCGGGCAGTGTCGATGAGAGCGTCTTCCCGCTCTATGCCAGCGACGACCCGGTAGAGCGGTACCGACTGTCCCTGCGCATGCTTAACGACTTCATGTTCCAGTATGTGAAGATCGGGGCGGAGCACGCCAAGGCTCACAGCGACGCTAACGTCTATCTCTTCTACTGGGATCACTGGCCTCCAGGTAAGGATCAGGGCTTCCGCCGCGCGTGGCATGCCGCCGACCTTTGGTATTTCAACGCGGCGATCCGCAAGGACAACCCGGACCAGCGGCGCTGGACCTGGCCGGACCTGGAAATGAAGCGCATCGCCAGCACCTACCTGGCCAACTTCATCAAGACCGGCGATCCCAATGGCCATTCCGTGCCACGCTGGGGGCAGGTCTCGAATGGTCAATTCCTGCGCTTTCATGAGGGCGAGGTCGAGATGCGGACCAACACCGTCCATCCCGACCGCGATGAATATCTTCGGCAGCGAATTCTCGAAGGCATGCAGATGACCGAGGCCGATCTCGACGGCTGATCGTAAAGTCTGTCCCGAGCACCCCGGCCGCCGCGCGGGACATTCTGAGCCGGTTCGATGCCACGCTGGGCGCTGCCTCGAAAGAGCATCTTGTTTCCGACTTGACCACTTGGACTTTCAGTTAATGGGAGGAAGGAATGTATTCACGCTCAAAATTGGTGGGTGCGCTACTTGCAGCCGCCTTCGCAGTCCCAATGCTCGTAACAGGCACAAGCGCTGCGCCCGTGGACATCGTGCAGGTCGAGGGCGGCAAGGTAAAGGGCGTTCCCACTGACGTTCCCGGTGTCCAGGTCTTCAAGGGAATCCCGTATGCTGCCACGACCACCGGAGGGAATCGCTTCCGGGCGCCGCAGCCGGTCGAACCGTGGGAAGGTGTTAAGACTGCCGACACCTGGCCGAACCAGTCGATGCAAAAGCCTGATCTCTTCGAGAAAGGCAGCTTCTGGTACGACGAGTTCTACTACGATCCGGAATTCAATCCGGATGTCAGCGAGGACGGGCTTTACCTCAATCTCTTTACGCCGGCGCGCGACACCGACGGAAACCTCCCGGTCTATGTCTGGATTCATGGTGGTGGAAACGATCACGGCTACGGCTCGGAGATGGAGTTCTGGGCGACGAAACTGGCCGAGAAAGGGATCATCGTCGTCTCGGTGCAGTACCGACTGGGCATCTTCGGCTTTCTGGCAATGGATGAGCTCGGCCAGGAAGATCCCATGGGAGCGAATGGCAACTGGGCCATGCTCGACCTTATCAAGGCGCTCGAATGGGTGCAGGACAACATCGCCGGTTTTGGAGGAGATCCAACCCGCGTGACGGTTGGCGGGCAGTCCGCCGGGGCGGGCAATACTGTCGGTCTTCTGAAGTCACCACTCGCCGCAGAACTGTTCGACCGTGCAATTGTCCAGAGCAACAGCAGTGGCCTTTTTCACGCACCGTACTGGCCGCTCGAACAAAGGTTGGAGACGGTTTCGGCCAGCCTTCATAAGGTATTCGATCGGCCGATGACGCTGGCCGATCTGCGGGCGATCCCAGCCCAGGATTTCGCGACCGCCACCGCACCCGGCAGCGACGAGAACCTCTATACCGCGCTGATCGGCGGCGGCATCGCGCGCCCTTCAAAGACGATCGACGGAGTGGTCTTTACCGATGAATCGGTAAACTTGTTCACGAGGAACTCGCTGAACGGGAAGGATATTTTGATAGGCTCGGTCTCGGACGAGCGTACGTCGACGGCCGGAGATCCTGCTGGAACCATGACCGGTAAGGAATTTGCCAAGGAGATGCAGGCCAAGGGTTACAGTGAGGATTGGAAGAACGTCTACAAGTATTCAGATCCCACCGACGCTTATCGCACCGCGCTCCGCGCCGAGGCTGACTTGCGGTTCCAGAACCAGCTTGTCTCGGCAGAGGTCGCCAAGAAATACAACCCGGCCAGCAACATCTACGTCTACTATTTCAATCACTTCCCGCCGGGACGGAACTCGGAGTTCTATCGCGCATATCACTCCTCGGACCTTTGGTATTTTCTCAACTCGATCCGCGAAGGGCGTGGCAACCGGCCCTGGACCGAAGCTGATTATCGTATGGCCGACACCATCAGCACCTATGTCGCGAACTTCGTGAAGACGGGCGATCCGAATGGCAGTGATCTCCCTGACTGGCCGCAGGTTGACGGAGGGGACTTCATGCGCTTCCACCAGGGTTATGCCTATCCCTCCAGGGAGACGCCCTATCCGGCGCGTGATACGCTCAACCGTGCGGCTGTACTAGCTGCCGAAGGGCTGACCGAGGCTGATCTCGGCCGCTAAAGACAAGCAATTCCAGGAAAATATGGAAGTCGATTTTCCGTCCGGAATTGCGTCGAATCTATTGGTTGGATCAGTTCATTGTTTCTGTGAACAGTGAACTGGTCCTGACCGTGGCTGCATCGCTTAGCCTAGCTGCTGTTCATGCAGTGGAGGGCCTGGGTCAATCCTGCAGTAGCCTGTCTTCGAAGCGCACGGAACGGCGCCAAAAAAGCCACTCTTATCTATTGCAAAATTGCAGGCGTCCCTAGGCAGCGGCGGAGGCGCGAGGAGACATCGTCGACGAGCGATAGAGCAGGGAAATATCGTTTAAAATCATCATATTATGCCCCATACCTGAGACTTATGAACCCATAAGGAAACAGTATTTCCGCGGTAGAGTCGCAGTATCTAATCTGTGCGGCGTGAACCTGAGACGGACCCCGCCTAAATGCAAAGACCTTACCCCCATCTCTTCCAGCCCCTTCAGATCGGCAAACTGCGCCTGAAGAACCGCATCGCCATGGCGCCGATGGGCTTCGGTGCACTCAGCGACGATCAGGGCATCCCCACGCAGCGCTATATCGACTATTTCGCCGAGCGCGCAAAGGGCGGGGCCGGCCTGCTCATGACAGGCATGCTCAAGGTCGAGGACAATATCGAGACTCTGCGTGCGCGGCGCGGGCCTGTCAGCAAGGAGTTCATCAAGCCGTTCGCGGATCTCACGGAACAGATCCATGCGTTAGGCACAAAGATTTTCGTCCAGCTTTCGCCCGGTCTCGGCTACCAGGGGCGTCCGCACAACGTGGTGGGCACGCCTGTCGCGCCATCTCCGATTCCGAGCTTCGCCGCTCCGGATATCATTTGCCGCGAACTCACGGTCGAGGAGATCCAGCAGATGGTCCGCGCCTATGGCAACGCGGCGGAGATTCTTTTCACGGCCGGGGTGGATGGCATCGAGCTCCACGGTCACGCGGGCTTCCTGCTCGACCAGTTCTCGCACAGGCTGTGGAACAAGCGGCGCGATCGCTACGGCGGCGACCTGGGCGGGCGCATGACATTTGCGTTCGAAATCTTCGATGAAATCAAGCGCCGGCTGGGCCCGGATTTCCCGGTGCAATACCGTTTTGGCCTGAAGCACTACATGAAGTCGTTTCATTCCTCTGCTCTACCGGGGGAGGATTTCGTGGAGGTCGGCCGCGATGTCGATGAGGGACTGGAGCTCGCGCGCCTGCTTGAAGATCACGGCTTCGATTCTCTCGCGGTCGATGCCGGCACCGCAACGGGGCACTATTGGGCGCATCCGCCGATCTATCAGCCCCATGGCTGCATGCTGGAACTTTCGGCGATGGTCAAGGAACTCGTCACGATCCCGGTCATCGCCGTGGGGCGCCTCGACATTCCCGAACTTGCCGATAGCGCGATCGCCGAAGGCAAGGCAGATGTCATCTCGCTGGCGAAGGCGCTTTTGGCCGATCCCTATTGGCCGCAAAAGGTCTCCGAGGGCAGGATAGAAGACATCCGCCCTTGTATCGGCTGCCACCAGGCCTGCTCGGAACAGTTCAACGGGCGTTATCTCAACTCCTGCACGGTGAACCCCGCCTGTGGACGCGAACGCTCTCATCAATTGATGCCCGCACGGGAAAGCCGGCGCGTGCTCGTTGTCGGCGGCGGCGTTGCCGGTATGGAAACCGCGCGCGTGAGCGCAAGCCGTGGCCACAAGGTGACGCTCTGTGAGCGGTCGGTCGAACTCGGTGGGCACCTGATCGAGGCAGGGGTTCCCGAAGACAAGAAAGACGTGGAGCGGCTGAACGCCTGGTACAAGCGCCAGATGGAGCTGCTCGGCATCGACGTGCGCGTGAACACCGATGTCACGGCGGAACTGGTTGCCGAGGAAAAGGCCGATGTCGTGGTGCTGGCGACCGGCTCGAGCGACGTTGTGCCTCCCATCCCCGGTTCTGACAAGCCGCATGTTATTCCCACAACGGAACTGCTGCTAGGGCAGCGATTGCCGGGGCGCGAGGTGGTCGTGGTCGGCGCCGGCGAAAACGGCTGCGAGGCGGCATTGTGGCTCCATCGAAGGGGCTGCAAGGTCACGGTCGTGGAGATGCAGTCGAAGCCGATCGCCATTCCGGTCGCCAATGCAAACCGCAACATGCTTCTCGACATGCTCACTCATGCCGGGGTTCCGATCCTGCTCGAAACGGCAGTCCGGGAGGTCCACGATGACGGTGTGACCGTTGAAACGCACCACGGCGAGAAACGGATGATTGCCTGCGACACGGTCGTTCTCTCTGTCGGGATGAAACCGGAGAACGGACTCTATCGATCGCTGAACACGTTCTTCGCGGGGCCTATGTACGAGATCGGCGATTGCCAGGAACCCAGCAACATCATGAAGGCAGTTTGGGACGGGTTTGAGGTCGGGAGGACCATCTGAAGCCACGTTCCCGCGCAAAGCCGGCGCGCTGAATGACCGCCGCCGGAAGAGGGAGGAGACAGACCATGCAGACCCGAAGGGAATTCCTCGTCAGCTCCGCGTTGGCAACCGCAGTCGGACTGCCGCGTGTGGCCTTTGCACAGTCGGAGGACAGCATTACGATCGCCATCGGCGACGAACCGACCACTTCTGATCAGACTGTTGCCTGGACGGGTGTCGACTACAATACCATCGAGAACTATGCGGAATATCTTTTCCCGCGGGATACAGGCGGCGAAATCGTGCCCGGCTTGGCCGCCGAGTGGAAATATTCCGAAGACGGCAAGACACTCGATGTGACGCTGCGCGACGACGTCGTATTCCACAGCGGCGACAAGCTCACCGCGGCTGACGTGGTGTTCAGCTATGAGCGCGGCATGGAGGAAAGCCGGACTGTGGCAAACCGTTTGCGGTCTTTCGACCGCATCGAGGTCAAGGACAACTATCACCTGACATTCCATTTCAAGAATCCGGACGTGACATTCCTGCCCAACCGGGGAGCGGCGATGATGGCCTCCAAGGCCTATTTTGATCGCGTCGGGGAAGAAGAATTCTCGCGCAACCCCGTGGGAACCGGCCCTTACAAGTTCTCAAGCTACGCGGTCGGAGAATATGTGGAAGTCGAGCGTTTCGACGACTACTGGGGCGCGGTGCCGCCGATCGCCCGTGCGAAGTTCGTCTTCGTGCCGGAGGAAACGACGCGCGTCGCCTCGCTCCAGGCAGGCGAAACCGATTTGATCATGGCGTGCCCCTATTATGCCGTGGCAGGATTTGATGCCGTGGGCGACGTCAAGACCGTGAAGCTACCGGTGAATCATCCCACCATGTCGATCGTGTTCAGCACGCAAAATCCGGAAGACCCCTGGCACGACAGGCAGGTGCGGCTGGCTTTGGCATACGCCGTGGATACCGATGCGATCATCAATGGTGTCCTGTTCGGCGTTCCGCAGCGTCTGGCGTTCCTTGCGCCTTACGAGGTCGGCTACGATCCAGATCTGAAGCCCTACCCATACGATCCCGAGAAAGCGAAGGCGCTTCTGGCGGAGGCCGGTTATCCCGACGGCTTCGACATGGAGTTGAACTACGCCATTACCGGCCGCGTTCAGATGAACCCGCAGGTGGCGGAAGCCGTTGCAGCTTATTTCGAGGCGGTGGGTGTGCGCACGAAGCTGGTCGGCGAGGAATGGGAGGCTTACCGCTCCAAGTACAATGCAGCCAAGGAGCCGGGTTCGTCCTATGTCGCCCTGTTCACCCATGGCCGCGCGGGCAGCCCCGATCCGACTTACAATCTGGGCCTGTTCTTCCGTGCCGGCGGCCCGATCAGCATCTATAACAATCCGGAATTGGATGCGATCAACGCCGAAGCGACCGCCACCATGGATGAGGAAAAGCGAGGCGAGCTGATCAAGCAGGCGGTCCGCCTCATTCACGAGGATGTTCCGAGCATCCCGATCTACAATAATTTCGCTGTCTACGCGATGAAGAGCAACGTGAACTTCGTGCCGACCCAGGGCTTCAATTTCGACCTGGTGCTGGTCAAGGACATGTCGTTCGCCTGATCGGCTGGACGAGGAACTTCAATAAAGTCGGAGCGGACGGCTGCATGCTCCGCACCATCAACAACAAGCGCCGAGGGAACGGGAGTTCCCCGGCGAGGGTGCCGATATTGCTCTGCGCTGGCAGGGCGGGCAACTGAACGGAGAGCTCGGGCATGCTGCGATATGCGCTCAAGCGGCTGGGGGTAGGCCTCCTTTGCCTCGTCGGCGTGAGCGTCATCATCTTCGTGGCGATGCGGCTCGCGGGCGATCCGACGCTTCTTCTGCTGCCGGACGATGCCACCGAACAGGACCGGATCGAACTGCGCCAGGAGCTTGGGCTCGATAAGCCCCTGCCGGTGCAGTATGCGATCTTCGTGGCAGGTGCCGTTCAGGGCGATTTCGGCATGTCGACGCGCTGGAAGATGCCAGCGATGGAGCTTGTGCTTGCACGCCTGCCGGCGACGCTGCAACTTGCCGGCCTTGCCTTCTCGCTTGCCGTTGGGATCGGCCTTCTGAGTGGGGTGACTTCGGCGACGGCGCGCGGTTCCGTTTTCGATCAGTGCGTGCGCCTCGGTGTGACGCTCGGCCTAGCGGTTCCGGTGTTCTGGGTCGGCCTGATCTTCATCATGGTCTTTGCGGTGGATCTCGGGTGGTTCCCGACCAGCGGGCGCGGAAGCTTCGCGCACTTGATCTTGCCGGCCGTGACGATGGCGCTCAATCCGGCTGCGGCGATGAGCCGGCTCTCCCGCTCAGCGATGCTGGGCGTCCTTGGCGCCGACTACATAAAGATGGCGCGGGTGAAGGGAAATTCTGAGGCACGCGTCGTCTGGAAGCACGGGCTCCGCAACGCCGCGATCCCCGTGGCGACCCTCGCCGGCATCCAGCTTGCAAACATGATCGGCAACACCGTGGTTGTCGAAACCATCTTCGCTTGGCCCGGCATCGGCAAGCTCATCATAGACGCGATTTTTGCCCGGGATTTTGCCGTGGTGCAGGCCGCAATCTGCGTCGTGGCCGCCGCCTACATCATCCTCAACCTGGCCGTGGACCTTACCTACGGCCTGCTCGATCCACAGATCCGATATGACTGACGACCACGTCGATATGCCAGCGGAAACCTTGGGCACGGGGGCAGGACCGCGCCGCGCTTCGATTTTCCGCGCCCTTGGGGATTGGCCGGTCCTGCCTATCATCCTGCTGTTGCCCATCATCCTCTTTGGCGTGTTCGGCCCGTTGATTTCGCCCTACGATCCATCGGCGGTAAACCCCGCCGTGGCGCTCAGGCCGCCTTCATGGCTGACGGGAGACGGTTTGGCCCACCTGTTCGGGACAGACTATCTCGGCCGCGACGTCTTCAGCCGGGTGATCGCGGGCGCGCGGGCCTCCCTCCTCGTCTCCTTCTTCGGCGTCGGCATCGCCGGCATCGTCGGCATCACCATAGGGCTGATATCCGGCTATTTCGGCGGCTGGCTGGACACGGTTCTGATGCGGCTCGTGGACATCCAGATGTCGATGCCCGCAATCCTGCTCGCGCTGCTGATTTCCGCCGCGCTCGGCTCGGGATTGGTGACCGTCATTGCCGTGATCGCCATCGTGTTCTGGACGAACTACGCCCGCGTCGTGCGCGCCGAGACATTGAGTGTCAAGTCACGCGACTATGTGGCGATGGCGCGGGTTCTCGGATGCCGGGACGCAAGGCTCATTCGAAGGCACATCCTGCCCAATGTGATCGACAGCGCGCTCGTGGTCGCTTCGCTGCAGCTCGGCGCTGCCGTGATGCTCGAAGCCTCGCTGTCCTTCCTCGGCCTCGGCGTACAGCCGCCTGCCGTCGCCTGGGGCAAGATGATCGCAGAATCCAAGCTCTATCTTGCGACGGCCTGGTGGCTGCCCTTCTTCCCGGGCGTCGCGCTTGTGGTGACCGTCCTTGGCACGAACATGTTCGGCGACTGGCTTCGGGACAAACTCGATCCCCGCCTGCGGAACACATGAGGACTCGGAGTGAGATGACACAGGCCCCCCTCCTTTCGGTCGAAGACCTCCGGACCTACTGCTACACGCGCGCCGGCGTGGTGAAGGCGGTGGACGGTGTCAGATTTGCGCTCGAGCGCGGGGATTCGCTCGGCCTCGTCGGGGAAAGCGGCTCCGGCAAGAGCATGACCTGCAATTCGATCTTGCGCCTTCTGCCCAAGCCTGCCGCGCGGACCGTCGGCGGGCGTGTGCTCTGGGACGGGCGTGACCTGCTCACGCTTTCCGAGCGCGAGATGCGCCGCGTGCGCGGACGGGAGATCGGGATGATTCTCCAGGATCCGCTGATATCGCTGAACCCCGTCTTCACGATCGCCAATCAGGTAGGCGAGCCCTTCAGATTGCGCGGCGCGGCGAAGGGCCGCTCGGATCTGCGCGAAAAGGTGCTGGATGTGCTGCGGCAGGTTCATATTCCGTCACCCGAGGCAAGGCTAAGCCAGTACCCGTTCGAGTTCAGTGGCGGCATGCGCCAGCGCACGGTCGCCGCGATTGCGCTGGCGGGCAGTCCGGGCCTCTTGATTGCGGACGAGCCGACCACCTCGCTTGACGTGACGATCCAGGACCAGTTTCTGAGGCTCTTGCGGGAGTTGCAGGAGAAGACGGGCATGGCCCTGATTCTGGTTACGCACGATCTAGGGATCGTGGCCGAGACCTGTAACAAGGTCGCCGTCATGTATGCCGGCAAGATCGTCGAATTCGGCGATGTGCGGCAGGTGCTCACATCGCCCGCCCATCCATACACGGAGGCCCTGCTCAAAGCGCTTCCGGTGCCCGGGACGCGGCAGAAGCGGCTCTATCAGATATCCGGAGAGCCGCCCAACCTGCTCGATCCTCCCGCCGGCTGCGCGTTTGAGCCGCGCTGCCATCGTGCCATGCAGGCATGCAAAAAGGCCCGTCCGCCAATCAAGAGGCTTTCCGATGGGCGGCAAGCGGCGTGCCTCGCACTCGAAGCCGGGGAGGTTCGGTAGTGGGAACCATTCTCGAACTGCGCGACGTAAAGAGGTACTTCGGAATCCGCTCAGGAGGTTGGGTGGGCGGCGGCGTCGAGAAGCCGCTCAAGGCCGTCGACGGCGCCAGCTTCTCAATCGCCAGCGGGTCAAGCTTCGGCGTTGCGGGGGAATCGGGTTCGGGCAAGTCCACCATGGGCAAGCTCATCCTGCGTCTCGACCGCCCCACGGGGGGCGCGATCGAATTCGAGGGCCGCGACATCGGCAAGCTCGATGCCCAGGGGGACGCCTGGTATCGCACCCGCGTGCAGGCCGTCTTTCAGGATGCTTCAGGCTCGCTCGACCCGCGGATGCGCATCTCGGCCATTGTCGCCGAACCGCTCGAGATTCATGCGCGCACCGGACCTAATCGCCTGACCAAGATCGAAATCCGCGAGAAGGTCGAGGACATGCTGGCGCAGGTCGCTCTGCCAGAAAGGGTAATGCACGACTTTCCGCACGAGCTGTCCGGCGGGCAGAAGCAGCGCGTTGCCATCGCCCGGGCGATGATCCTTGAACCGACGATGCTGGTGCTCGACGAGCCCGTCTCCGCGCTTGACGTATCGATCCGGGCGCAGGTTTTGAACCTGCTCTCCGATTTCCAGGACCGCTACGGCCTGACCTATCTGATGATCTCCCACGATCTGGCAACGCTGGGGCATGTGAGTTCCCAGCTGGCGGTGATGTATCTGGGGCGGATTGTGGAAATCGGGGACACCGAGGAAATCTACGAGCGGCCCCTGCATCCGTACACAAAGGCTCTTTTCAGGGCGATGCCACTGCCTGATCCGGATCGGGTCAAAAGCGCACCCAGCCTGCGCGGAGAAATTGGCTCGGCGCTCGACCTTCCGAAGGGATGCCGTTTCTGCCCACGTTGCGACGAAGCAATGCCGGTCTGCAGCGCTGTCGATCCCGAGCTTGTCGATGTGGGCGCAGGGCGGCAGGTCGCGTGCCATCTGATTGGCGGGCCTCAACTCACGAAGGCCACGCACCAAAGAGGTTCCAACGAATGAAGCTTTTTGAACCGGGCTGGATCGGAAACCTCAAGCTCAAGAACCGTGTGATCATGTCGGGTGCGGGCATCGGCGCACTGATCGATTCCGATGGAAGCCTCTCGCAGCGCGGGATCGACTATTTCGTCGAGCGCGCCCGCGGCGGCACCGCAATGATCACCACAGGGTCGGTCCGCGTCTCACGCCATTTCGAAAAGGATCCGTTGAGCCCGATCCAGACCTCCCTCATGTTGGACAACAAGGTTTATACCCGTTGGGTGCACGAACTCAGCCAGGCAGTGCACGATTATGGCGCCAAGCTGTGCGTCCAGCTGGCGCCGGGCCTCGGGCGCTGCATGAGCAAGCCGGACCTGATGAAGGGCATTCGGCCCTATGGTGCTTCCGCCATACCTTGCCTCAACGACCCCAAGCGGTTGACCCGCCCGATGAGCAGGGACGACATCAACCGGATGCTCGATGATTTCGAGCGGGCGGCAGGCCTTCTCAAAGTCGGCGGGGCCGACATGGTCGAGTTGAACTGCCACGCGGGCTATCTCTTCGACCAGTTCATGACGCCGCTCTGGAACAAGCGAGAGGATGAATACGGCGGGAGCTTGGAGAACCGGCTGCGGCTGATCATGCAAGTGGTCGAGCGACTCAAGGGCGTTCTGGGCAACACGTTTCCGGTGACAGTGAAATATGCACTCGACCACTATCTTCCCGGAGGCCGAGAGGCGCCGGAAGGGGTCGAGATCGCGCGCGCACTGGAAGCGGCCGGGGTCGACGGGCTGATGATCGATGCTGGCTGCCGCGAAACGCAATACTGGACGCTGCCATCGGAGTTCCTGCCCGAAGGCTGCACACTGGAACTTGCGCAGATGGTCAGCGAGGCAGTGGATATCCCAGTGATCGCAGTCGGCAAGCTCGGCAATCCCGAGATAGCCGAAGCGGCGCTGACATCCGGCAAGGCAGATTTCATTGCCCTCGGACGCACGCTGATTGCCGATCCGAACTGGGCCAACAAGGTGCGCGCGGGCAGGTATCTCGATATTGCGCCCTGCGTCGACTGCTTCGAAGGCTGTCACAAATACATTCACGACGGAAAGCGGATCGGCTGCGCGGTAAACGCGGCGACCGGCAACGAGCGCGAAATGCGCCTCACTCCGGCAGAGCAGAAGAAGCGGGTACTGGTGATCGGCGCCGGGCCTGGAGGCATGGAAGCAGCGCGCGTGGCCGCGCACCGCGGCCATCGCGTCACCGTATGGGAAAAGGAAGGCGGCGTGGGCGGTAATCTCGGGCCCGGCTCGTCACCACCGTTCAAAGAGATCTACCGGCGCCTGACAGACTACCTCGTCCACCAGATGGAGAAGGAAGGCGTCGATGTGGTCTTTGGCAAGGAAGCCACGGCGGAAAATGTTGCGGAGATCTCTCCCGAAATCGTGATCGTCGCCGCCGGCTCCGCGCCCATCGTGCCCCCCATTTCGGGCGTCGAGGGGGCGAATGTCGTTGCCGCCAACGATGTCCTTACCAACCGGGCCGAATGCGGCCAGCAGGTGGTGATTGTCGGGGGCGGCGTCGTCGGTTGCGAAACCGCGTTGCATCTGGTGCTGCAGGGGCGCGAGGTGACAATCGTCGAACGATTGAGCGCGCTGGGCGGCGACATGTACTACATCAACCGCATGCATATGCTCAAACTCCTCCAGGAAGAGGGCGTCCGTGTTCTCACGGAGGCCAGCGTGCTCGAAATCAATGACGCCGGTGTTCGCTATGCGGAAAAGTCGGGAACTGAGCATCGGCTTGTTGCGGATACGGTCATACTCGCCGTGGGCTTCCGCCCACGCCGGGAAATCGCGGAGGCGCTCGAGAGCGGCCCGGCCGAGGTGTTTTCGATCGGCGATTGCATAGCGCCACGCAAGGTGGCCGAGGCGATGCAGGAAGCCTACCGCATCGCCCGACTAATTTAAGTCTTTGGCAGTGCTGCTCCTTGGAGTCAGCGTGTCCAGTTCCGCAGACGACCGTATCGGAGACGATCTGATGTCCTACAGTTTCGAAACCAGCCAGGTGGGGGCGCTGCCCGTTTGTGGGATGCTTCTGGGCGGCGAATGGGTTCCCGGAGAAGGGGCCGCGAGCGAGATTCTCGACAAATTCCGTCTGACATCCATTGGCCAGTTGCCGGCGAGTTCCAACGTGCAGATCGAGCGCATGATCAGAATCGCGCATGAGGCCTTTGAAGGCGACCGGCTGACGCCGCACGATCGCGGTCGCATTCTCGACGGTGTGGCGGAGCTGATCGAGGCGCGACTGGCCGCGTTCGTGTCGGTGATGCAGCCGGAAACCGGCTTTACGACTTCGGACTGCAAGGGCGAGATCGGGCGGACCGTGCAGACCTTTCGCCTGGCGGCCGAGGAGGCGCGTCGGCTTGCGGGCGACGTTCTCCCGGTTGCGGGCGCGCCGGGGCAAGGCAGGCGCTTGGCTTTCACGCTGCGCGTGCCGCTCGGCGTCGTGCTGGCGGTCACGCCCTTCAACGCTCCGCTCAATACGGTGGCGCACAAGATCGCGCCCGCGATTGCCGCTGGAAATACGGTGGTGCTCAAACCGGCCGGCCAGACGCCCCGCACCGCGTGCCTGCTGGCCCACTGCTTTCTTGAGGCGGGGCTCCCCGAGGGCTATCTGCAGGCCTTCCACGGGGGCGGCGCGGCGGTCTCCGCCGCAATGACGGATGAAAGGGTACGCTACATCGCCTTCACCGGATCGACCGAGGTCGGAAGGATCATTCAGGGGCAGGCAGGTTTGCGGCGCACTCAGATGGAGCTGGGCTCCATCGCCTTTACGTTGCTTGCCGAAGACTGTGATCTCGAAGTGGCTCTGCCGAAGGTGATCGGGGCCGGCTACCGCAAGGCCGGGCAGGTCTGTACCTCCGTACAGGTTCTGATGGTTCATAAACGTCTGAAGGACGAGGTCGAAACACGCATGGCCGAGAGCGTCGCGGCTTTGCCACATGGCGACCCTGCCTGCGAGGGGTGTGTGACCGGCCCCATGATCTCGCTAGCCGATGCAAAGCGTGTCGAGAACTGGGTCAACGAAGCAACCGCGTCTGGCGCGCGCCTTTTGGCCGGCGGTAAGCGCGAGGGTGCGGTGGTTGCGCCGACACTACTCACCGGTATCGGGCCGAACATGAAGGTGGGTTGTCGAGAGGTCTTCGGGCCTGTTATCGGGATCGAAAGTTTCTCCGACCTCGATGCCGCGATCGCGCGTGTGAATTCCACGCCCTACGGGCTGGCTTCGGGCATGTTCACGAACCGGCTCGATGCCGCCTTTGCCGCAGCCCAGCGCCTCAGGGTCGGCGGTGTGCATGTCAATGAGACCTCGTCGTCACGGCTCGATATGATGCCCTATGGCGGCTCCAAGGACAGTGGTTTCGGCCGCGAGGGCCCATATTACGCGATGCGCGAGATGAGTGAAGAGCGCGTGGTAAGTTTTACGGTCTAAGGGAGAGGCGGCCGAAATGCTGACCCTTCTTCAGACGTCGGCTTCGCCCTTCGCGCGGAAAGTGCGCATGGTGGCGATCGAACGCGGCGTGCCGCTTGCGCTTGAAGAGGCAAAGGTCGATCCGGCCGATCGCAACACTGCGCTCGGCGCCTTCAATCCGCTCGCCAAGATCCCTGTCTTGCTTACCTCGACGAAGGCGATCTACGACAGCCGCGTTATCTGCCGCTACATCGATGCCAAAGGGGAGGGGCCGGGACTTTATGCCGGCCCTGATCCCTGGGGGATCCTGAGACTCGAAGCGCTTGCCGACGGCATCATGGATGCCGCGGTGATTGCCCGGTACGAGCTGGTGATCCGTCCCGGCGACCTTGTCTGGCAGGATTGGGCTGCGGCGCAGTTTGCTCGCATCGAGGCTGCGCTCGATTGTCTGGAGGCGTGGACCGAAGACCTCCAAACGCTGCATATGGGTACGATCGGCCTTGCCGCTGCGCTCGAATATCTCGACTTCCGGCACCCCAAGCTCCACTGGCGGAAAAGGCGACCGGTTCTTGCGGAATGGCTTGAGGGCGAGGCGGCGACCGAGCGAATGCAATGCACGCGTTATTCGGCATTCTGAGGAGGTTTGCGATAATGTGAGCGGATGGCTGGACAGGAGTGTCCTTCCGGCCCATTCTCCCATGGGAGGAAAATGTATGGATATCCGCCAACTCCGCTATTTCGTTCATATTGTGGACTGCGGCAGCCTTTCACGTGCGGCGCGTGAACTCTACGTCGCGCAGCCCGCTCTCAGTCAGCAAATAGCCAAACTCGAAGCGGAGGTGGACAGGCCGCTCCTGAACCGTTCTTCCAAGGGTGTGGTCCCGACGGACAACGGGCTGGCGCTCTATCATCACGCGCGTTTCATGCTACGCCAGTTCGACCAGGCCGTCGAGATCGCGCGGGGCGAAACCGGGCCTGTGCAGGGCGTGGTGACGGTGGGGCTGCCGGCAACAACGGTAGCTGCGATCGGCTTGCCGCTGGTGAAGCGCCTGCGCGAACGATTCCCGAACATCCTGCTCAATGTTGTTGAAGGGATGAGCGGGCATATCGGGCAACTCATGCGGCTCGGTCAGTTGGATATGGCGGTGCTCTTCAGTTGCGAGCCGGCGCTTGAAGCCGTAATTGAACCCCTGATGGTGGAAGAGCTTTTCCTTATCCTGCCGGAGGAAAGTCGACTGG
Organism: Chelativorans salis; assembly: GCF_025336525.1. Taxonomy (GTDB): domain Bacteria; phylum Pseudomonadota; class Alphaproteobacteria; order Rhizobiales; family Rhizobiaceae; genus Chelativorans; species Chelativorans salis. Next base: position 109,298 of record NZ_JAOCZP010000005.1, on the reverse strand, counting down.
TCCCCGGCGGGATCGACCATGTCAAACTCGCCGAGGCAGCGGCGCTACCCCTCATTCTGCCGACGCGCGACCACGGCCTGCGGCAACGGATTGAGGCAGAGTTCGAGAATCGTGGCCTTTCAGCTAGTGTCGTGGCCCAGGTGGATTCTTTGTCGCTCGTCATGGATTGCGTTCACGACGGGATGGGTGCCACGATCAAACCAATGGGTGCAATTATGAAGGAGAGTGCCGGCGGGCGACGCTTCCGGTATCTGGCTTTCCGCGATCTCGTCTTCCGGCGGCGCAATTTCCTCTATACTCTGCCTCCGGGACAGCTTACGCCGGCGGCCACGGTTGTGGTTGCCGAGCTGCGTGAAACCGTGCGCTTGTTGATCTCCGACAAGATTTGGCCCGGCTTTGAAGGCGCATTCCCCGAGCCATCCCCCTTTCCGGAGGCGATCGCTTCCTGAGCAGTTGTGGTCCCCAGACATAGGATTCAAAACTGGTCAAACCCCAGAGCGTGGTGTTAGAGCTTCGGCAAGCAAGAACGGTGCCCAAACGCCGATGGAAAAGATGAACACAAGCGACAGCAAGCCTATAGTCCGCGGATCGGGTATCCAGTCCCTCGAGCGTGGCGCCGCAATTCTTGATGCGGTGGCCGGTAGTCCTGACGGTTTGGGGCTTACCGAGATCAGCGGTCGCGTGGGCCTCCACACCAGCACTGCATTCCACTTGGTCAAGACATTGGTGGGGCTTGGTTTTCTGTCTCAGGACGGAGACGGCAAGAAATACCGTATCGGAACCCGGCTGTTCGGACTTGCCTCCGGCGCTTCGAGAGAGCGGACCCTGCTCAATTTCGGTCTGCCCGTACTTGAGCAGCTCAGTGCGCTGACGGGCGAGACATCGCATCTCGCCGTCAGGGAGCGCGCTGACGTCATCGTTGTGGCGCGGACCGAAGGGGCGGGGCTCCTCCAATTGTCCGAGCGCGTCGGGATTGCACGGCCGATGCATGCCACCGCCCTGGGCAAGGTGCTCCTGGCATATATGCCAGAGAAAGAGCGGGACGAATTGATCAAGGCTCTGCCGCTCCACCGCATTACGGAAAACACAATCACCGATCCTGGAAAACTTCGCCGCGAAATGGAAGTCGTGCGTAGCGAAGGCATCGCCCATGATCGCGCCGAGTTCGACCCGGATCTGCGTTGTATCGCCATGCCGGTCTGGGATTTCACCGGCCGCTGTGCTGCTGCGATCGGTCTATCCGGCCCTGCCTGGCGGATGACGCCGGATGTGACCGGCAAGCGGATCCCAAAACTCGAAGAAGCGGCGCAGCAACTGTCACGGGCGCTCGGACACCGCACCTTGGAACCGGCAAAGGCATAGGAGAAGACGGCCAAAAAGCCATCTCCCATCGGGATATCCCTCACTCGTCCCGCGCGGGCGCGGTGACCACGATGAAAGTCAGGTCGCCAAGCCCTGTGTTTTCTATTGAGTGCCAAGTGCCCGGAGCGATGAAAATGACGTCGTGTTTGCGAACGACGCTCTTTTCTCCGTCGATCTCCATCATCCCTTCCCCTTCAAGGATATGATAAACCTGTTCCTGGAGGTTGTGGACGTGGCGCTCGACATAGGCCATCGGCTGATAGGTCGAGATGCGGTAGTCGATGTGCTGAGTGGCTGCGCTTTCGGGCGTGACAAGGCCCTTTGAGAGGGCGGAGCCGAAATGTCCTGGATACTGCTGCCAAGACACTTCGGCCAGGTGCCGGATGAAGGACTTGCGTTCGCTCATCTGACTTCCCCGTAAGGCTGCCAAGGCTTGCCGAAGATGGGCTCCTTGGGCGGCAGAGGCGGTAATTCCCACGAGCCCGTCGCCGGCGGACGGATATCCGCGTCCACATGTACGTCGATCAGAGCGGGTCTGTTCAGCTTCACGGCCTCTTCAAGGATGCCCGCAAAATCTTGGCTTCGGGTCACCGTATAGCCCACGACGCCGCTCGCCCGCGCCCATGCTGCAAAGTCAGGATTGTACTTTGCACCCGAAGCGTTGTGATAGAAGGCAGTGCGGTATTCGCGGCCGCCGAAATACCCGTATTGCAGGTCGCGGATCGCGCCCCAAGCGAAATTGTTCCAGACGACGAAAACAACGGCAATGTCATATTCGACCGCTGTGCACAGCACATGCGGCACCATGGTGAAACCGCCATCGCCGCTGATCGAGACCACGGGCCGGTCGGGTGCTGCAAGCTTGGCGCCGAGTGCCGATGAAGGCCCGAAACCCATCCCCGAATAGCCCCAGGTGTTGAGCATGGACTGCGGCCGGCGCGCCTGCCAGAACTGCATGTACCAATTGTGGTGCACGCCGGAGTCGAGCGTGATGATGGTGTCCTCGGGCAGCACTTTCAGGCAGTCGGCGACAATGCGTTCCGGCCGAATGGGGCTTGCATGCTCGGCAAATCCCGGCGCGACATATGCTTCCCACTCTGCGCGCCAGCCAGCAATCTCCGCGAGCCAGGGGGCGAGACGGTTGTCGCCGATCTCGCGGCCCTCCAGTTCGCCCAGAACCTGCTCAAGGAACGCACGAGCGTCGGCCACAATCGGCAAGTCCGGCGTGTAGTTCCGGCCTAGTTCCGCGTGGTCGACGTCGACATGGATGAGCTTGGTCTGCGGGAAGTTCCAAGAATAACCGGGCTTCCAGCTTGACGCCGACCGGTCATCGAAACGTGCGCCGATGGCCAGAACAAGATCGGCGTGCCGGCCGGCCTGGTTCGCCTGATAGGCGCCGTTGCGGCCGATAAAGCCAAGCGAGAGCACATCTCTCATGTCGAAGCAGCCCATGCCGTTGGGCGAGCTGATGACAGGGATCGAAAGCTTGTGGGCCAGTTGTGTGAGCTCGGCCGAGGCGTCGGAGAGGGCCACACCGTGGCCGATGAAGATCACCGGCCGTTCCGCCGCGAGGAGCATGTCCATCACCCGCTTCACGTCCTCCAGGCTCGCGCCGCTGCGGCGCCGGCCGAAGGCATTGCCGCGCAGCTCGGTCGCGACCTCGGCTTCTTCCTGAAAAAGGTTATAGGGGACGTCGAGATTGACCGGACCGGGCCGGCCCGTCGTCATCGCTGCCGCAGCCTGTCGCATGGCGAGCGGCAGCATCTCGACACGGGTGGGTTGGAAGCTCCGCTTGACCACCGGTTTGATAACACTGTTGAAATCGGCGTGATGATGAAGGTTCAGTTCCTGGAACGGTCCCCGGTTGAACTGGCTGGTGGGCACGTTCGCCGTGATGGAATAGACGGCGGAGCTGTCGGTCTGGGCTACCGCGAGAGCCATGATCTGGTTGGCCGATCCGGGGCCGGTCGAGGTCAGCGTGGCCGCCGGCTGGTGTGAGACGCGGAAGAAACCGTCGGCCATATGAACGGCGGTCTGTTCGTGGCGCGGCGAGATCAGCGCAATGTCGTCCCGGCGTTCGTAAAGGCAATCCAGAAGCCCCACATTGCCATGCCCGCATATGCCGAAGACATGGGTGATTCCCTCCTTGAGGAGAGACTCGGTGATGATCTCTCCACCTTTTTTTCGTGTCATCTCAGTCAGCTCCATGCAGTGATTATCGCCAGGCGTCAGATCATGCCGCCGTTCGGCTGGACGATCTGGCCATGGACCCAAGACGCAGCATCGGAGGCGAGGAAGCCGACGACGGCGGCAACCTCCGCGGGACGTCCGACGCGGTTGAATGGGCTCATCGCCGCGGACCGTTCCACAGCGGCGGTATCCTTGCCGGCGCGGAACAGGTCGGTGTCGACAGGACCGGGCGCGACGCCGTTCACGCGCACCTTGCGTGGCGCGAGTTCACGGGCCATGGAGCGCAACAGGCTTTCGACGGCGGCCTTGGAGGCCGTATAGGGGCCGACGCCGGGGATACCCATGCGCACCATGGATGTGGTGAGGCCGATGATCGTGCCGCCGTCGCGGATATGGTTCGCTGCCGCGTGAAGAACGTTGAAGGCACCGACGATGTTGACTTCGACAAGGTTTGCAAACCGCTCATGCGGGAATGCGCCGACCGGTGCCGGAGGCACATTGATGCCGGCATTGGCGACGACGCAGGCCGGCGCTCCGCCGAATTCGGCTTCGGCTTGTGTGAAAATGCGTTCGATTTCCTCAGGGCTACGAATATCGCATTCGTAGCAGGATATCCTGGCCAGGGCTCCACCGGGAACCGGGTCGGGTTTGGCCGAAATGTAGGTGAGCACGACGTCGTAGCCGTCGCGGGCGAGCGCCTCAACGATGGCTGCGCCGATGCCGCGTGAGCCGCCGAACACGATTGCAGTCTTGGAATTCATTTCGTCCATTCCCGTTGCCTATTTTCTGTCAGAGTTCCGGTGCCGCCAGGGTCCACCGCCGACGGAGATGGCTGGATGCGATGCGGCCAATCGGGTCACGCGCTTAAACCGAGCGGCGTGGGCAGCCCCCGATCCGAGTGACCGGGGGCCAAAGCAGAGCACTTCATTTATTCAATTCGGTGGGAATACCGAGATCGGCTATGATCCCGGCAAAGTTCTCTTTGACCTTTTTCAGATAGGCGGTGAGTTCGGTGTGGCCACGATATTCCTTGGCCGCGATCAGCTTGGTGAGGGTTTCTTTGAACTCCGGTGTTTCCATTGCTCCATGAAAGGCATCGTCGAGCTTGGCTATGATCGGCTCCGGTGTGCCGGCAGGCGCAACGATGACGCTGACCGCATGGGCGTCGAAGTCGTAGCCGAGTTCAGGCAGCGTCGGTACATCCGGGAAAGCCGGCATGCGGGTGTCGGAAATCACCGCCAGCAGGCGCATGTTCCCAGCGCGGACGTCCTCTACCCACTGCGTCGAACCGACTGCGGCGTTAACATGGCCGCCCAGCACTGCGGCGAGGGTGTCGCGCGCGCCAGGGTAGGGGACGTGGGTCCAGTCGAGACCGGCTTCCTTGCCGACATACTGCATCGCCACGTGCATGGTCGAACCTGCGCCCGAAGTAGCGTACGTGATGTTTCTCGGATTTGCCTTGGCATCCGCAATGAACTCTTCAAAAGTCTGCCAAGGTGAGTCGGCCTTGACCACAACGCCCGTCACGCCCGATGAAAACTGCATCACAGGCGCAAAATCCTCCTGCGTGTAGTCCATCTTTCGCATGGTGAGCATGCGGCTCAGCGGCGTGTCGACGACCGAGGCGAGGGTGTAGCCATCGGGCGCCGCCTGAGCCAGAACGCCGAGTGAAACAGCGCCTGCTACGCCGGGCTTGTTGACGATGTTGATCGGCTGGCCAAGCTTCTTCTCTACCAATTCGGCGAGGTGGCGTGTCATGACGTCCATGTTGTCGCCGGGATTGTAGCCGACGAGAATCGTGATCGGCTTGGTGGGAAAGTCTTGGGTGGCCGCGCTGGGCGCGGCCCCGAGAATGGCACCGAGCGCGAGACCAAAGACCGCGCCCAAAGCATTGAGCTTGAATTGCATTTCAACTCCTCCTTCTGTCGATAGCCCACCAGCCGGCACTTCGGCTGAACAGGCGGTCCCCTCCCAGGGGTTGTGTTCCGGCCGGGCCTGCTGGTCCGAACGGAAGGTCCCGTCAGATCGAACGTCCAACCTCGAAGCCGTCCCAGACGGCCTTCATGATGTTCTTCGGTCCGTCGCAATCGCCGATCGAGTAGACTTCGCCAGGAAAGCTCTGAACGAGCTGGGCGTAGAGCTCTGGTTCGGCTTTGACGCCGACGGCCATGACCACCGTGTCGCAATCGAATTCCTCGCGGGCGCCATCAGCACGGCTGACCACTACCGACCCCTCCCGCACCTCTTCGAGAGCTGTATCTGTGAGGATCGGCACCAGATGGAATGCAAGCAGATCAAGCAGCATGTTACGATTGGCGCGCGCCACGGGAATTGCCACCGGGCGCGACAGCCGTTCGACTATCCTGACGCGCTTGCCCTTCCTGGCGAGCCAAAGGGCGAGTTCGCAGCCATTCTCTCCGGCGCCCACGACGATGACGTTGTCGCCCGTCTCATACCTGCCTAGCAGAACACCGGTGCTCGGCACGACATGCGGAAGATCGGCGCCCGGCATTTGCGGCATGATGTCCGTCGAGCCGCTGGCCACGACTATGACATCTGGCCCTTCGGCCTCGACGACCGCCGGTGTAACGGCAGTGCCGACCATGACGGGTATCCCGCGATTGGAGAGCTGTCGCTGATACCAGGTATTGAGCCGCCCAACGTCTTTCTTGTCGTCCGGCACCGATGCATCGCGCAGATGACCGCCGAGCTCGGTCTCCTTCTCGTAAAGAATGACTTCGTGTCCCCTGGCGGCAGCGACAAGTGCTGCCTCCATGCCCGCGGCGCCGCCGCCTGCAACAAGCACCTTCTTCTTGACGAGCGCCGGGGAGGGGGTGTGGGTTCGTTCGCGCCCGCATGCGGGGTTCACTGTGCATGAGTTCAGATCACGGCCATGGATGGCCTCCGTGCAGGCCTGGTGACAGCCGATGCAGGGGCGAATGTCCTCGACCTGGCCCGCGCGCACCTTGTTAGGCCAATAGGGATCTGCGAGCAGGCCCTTGCCGATTGCGACGATATCGGCCTCGCCGGATGCAATGGCACGTTCCGCCATGTCCGGGATGTCGAGGCGGCCGACGGTCATGACGGGTATCGAAACCACCTTCTTGACCATGGCCGCCATGGACAGCATGCAGCCATGGTCCTGATAGATCGGTGGATGCGTCCAATAGTGGCCTGCGAACGCGCCGGCATCGACGGCCAGCCCGTCGAAGCCGGCCTCCTCGAGAAGCCTTGCCATTTCGAGCCCCTCATCGATGTCGCGGCCCACTTCGCTAAAGCTCTCGCCCGGCAGGCCGGCATCGTGCAACGACTTCATGTAGTGCTTGAGCCCATAGCGATAGGTGACGGGAAAATCTTCGCCGACGCGGCTCTTGATCTCGCGCAGGATCTCGAGCGGGAAAGTGAGGCGGCCACGCAAATCGCCACCATATTTGTCGTCGCGCTTGTTCCAGAAGGAGCAGGTGAACTGATCAAGCAGAAAACCGCCGTGACCGTGCAACTCAATTCCGTCGCAGCCGGCGCGGGCAACGATTTCGGCGGCGCGGCCATATGCCTTCACCAGCGCCTCAACTTCTTCGGTCCTCAGCGCCCGGCAAGTGATCCTCGGGTCGCCGAAATTCGGCACGGCGGAAGGCGCGATGGGGCCGCCCCTGATGGTGCCGGGGCGCGCCTGGCTGCCGAAGCCGGGAGAGAGCTGAACGAAAAACTTCGCGCCGAGCGAATGAACCGCCTCAGTCAGATCCGCGAATGGACGAATGAACGCTTCCCGCACGGGACCGCGCTTGCGGCTGGAATGCTCGATCTCATCCTCGACCTTGAGCATGCCCGTGTGCAGCAGGCCGGCTCCACCCTTGGCGCGTTCTACGAAATAGTCGACGTAGCGCTGGGTAGGGAGACCATTTTCGTCCTGCAGGGCGGGAAACCCCATGGGCGCCATGGCGATCCGGTTCTTGAGACGGACCTTGCCGATCGTAAGCGGTTCGAAGAGGTGAGGGTACCTTATCTGCATATGCAGTATTCCCTGATTTGAAGTTGGTGCATGGCGCGTCGTCCCCCGTGCGATTCCGGTTACTCGGCCCCGCGAATCTGACCCCGCGCACGGCGCCTAGCGCGCAGATACGGGAGTACGTTCGAGATCAGGATGAGGAGCACCAGGAGAAGGATGGCGCCGGAGATCGGCCGCGTGACAAAGATGGAGAAATCGCCGCGCGAGATCAGCAGCGACTGGCGCAGATTCTGTTCGAGGATCGGACCGAGCACGAAGGCAAGAACCAGTGGTCCCGCGTCATAGCGGAACTTCCGCATCAGGTACCCGATGCCCCCGAACACGAGCATCACAAGAACGTCAAATGTAGAGTTGTTCACCGAGTAGGCCCCGATGAGGCAGAACAGGAAGATGAGCTGGTAGAGCATCCAGCCAGGCGTCTTGAGGATCTGAACCCAGACACCGATAAGTGGCAGGTTCAGAACGAGCAGCAGCACATTCCCCACATACATGCTCACCACGAGGCCCCAGAAGATCTGGGGATGGTTGCTGATGAACATCGGTCCCGGCTGAACGCCCTGAATGACGAGAGCCGCAAAGAGCATCGCCATGATCGGGCCTGTGGGCAGGCCGAGGGAGAGCAGGGGGACAAGTCCTCCGCTCGCCGCCGCATTGTTGGCTGTTTCCGGACCGGCTACGCCTTCGATCGCGCCTTTGCCGAATTCTTCGGGGTGCTTGGAGATCCGGCGCTCAACGGCATAGGAGGTGAAGGTCGCAAGCACGCCGCCTCCGCCGGGAAGAATGCCGATGAAAAAGCCGATAAGCGTGCCGCGCACGATCGGCCACTTTGCGCGCGCCCAATCGGCCATTGTCGGCCAGAGGTTTTTCACCCGAGTTTCCGTCGGGTGTACCTTCGTTTCCTGTCCTTCGAGATTCTCGAGAACCTCGGTCACGCCAAACAGGCCCATGACGACGGGGACGATGCCGATGCCGTCGCTCAGTTCGTTGATGCCGAGTGTGAACCGGGGCAGCGCGGTGACGAGGTCAAGCCCCACCCCGCCCAGGATAAACCCAACGAACGCCATCATCAGGGCCTTCAGCGTCGAGCCCTGGGAGAGGTGGGTAACAAGGACCAACCCTATGCAAATGATGGCGAAATATTCCGGTGGGCCGAATCTGAGGGCCATCGACGCGAGCGGCTGTGCGACGAGCATGAGGATTAGCACGCTGACCGTGCCGGCAATGAAAGATCCCCAAGCGGCGATGCCTAATGCGGCGCCTGCGCGGCCCTTGCGCGCCATCTCATGGCCGTCGATGCAGGTGACGATCGAAGTCGCCTCGCCGGGGATGCGCACGAGGACGGAAGTTATCGTCCCGCCATATTGCGCCCCATAGTAGATGCCGGCGAGCATGATAATCGATGCTTCAGGCGACACATACATGGTCGCCGGCAGAAGCAACCCCATCGCACCGACAGGACCTATGCCGGGGATGACCCCGATCAGCGTCCCGATGACGACCCCAAGCGTGCAGAACAGCAGGTTCTCCGGCTGGAAGGCGACGCCGAGCCCGAGGGTGATATTCGATAAGATGTCCATCTGGCGCAGCCTCCGTCAAAAGCCCCAAGGGCCAACCGGAAACTGGCTCTTCAGCAGAAACTGGAAGATCAGCTGGGTTAGTGCGGTGCTGATAAAGGCGAGAACAGCGATGAGAACGTAGCGTTTCGGCTGGACCAGCCAGAACAGCACGAACATGAGCGCAAATGTGGTAAAGCCGTATCCAAGCAGTGGAAGAACAAGCGCGTAAAGAACGAGCGCGATAAAGCTCGGTAATACCCTCGGAACTGCTGCGAGGGGAGGTGCCTTGTCATCCGCCGCTTCCGCACCCTGGAAGGTGGTGCGGGCGATATGCACCAGTGACAGCAAGCCGAGACAAAGCGCCGATACGAATGTCACAAATCCAGTACCGGGGTTGGTAGGAGTCCCAAGACCAAGCCGCATTGACTCTGCCATAACCAGAGCGGCAAAAAGCAGCCAGAACATCCCTCCGGCCTGTTCGTAGATTCTCATGATCCTCCCCGATCGTGCGACTTGTGTCGGCGACTAGGCCGGGCGCTGGCGGAAATCGCGCGTCAACGATATTATTTCAATATTAGAGATACGTTCCGACATTATGGTAAGTCAACCCGGAATCTGGTTGCGTTCATGCGTATCGCCGGCTATTGTCTCCTATCGTATCCAACCGGATACAAATTTCCACTGGGCCATCCTTCTTATGACCAACGTGCAAGACAAGACCCCGCATGGCCAGACGGCGTACATGCGCTTGCTCGACGAGATTCGCCGCGGCGATCTGCTGCCAGGCACGCGACTGCGCGAAGTCGAGCTTTCGGAGAGATTGAAGATCTCGCGCACACCTGTTCGTGAGGCACTGCGGCGCCTTGAGGCGGACGGACTGGTCGTCCATCAGCCGCGGCTGGGCGCCGTGATGCGCCGGCTTGGCTATGCCGAAATCATGGAGCTTTACGAGATGCGCGCTGTTCTCGAGGGAACGGCCGCGCGGCTTGCCGCGCGGGCAGCCTCGGAAGTGGAATTGGCCGAACTCCGTGCCCTAAACGAAGAGTTTGCTGATGTACTCAATGACGAACTGCAGGCAGCCGAGGTCAATCGCCAGTTCCATTCCATTTTGCTGGATGCGGCCAAAAACCGCTTCTTACGCAAGTCGGTCGGCGCCCTGCAGAAAACGATGTCCATTCTCGGCCGCTCGACACTGATCGACGTGGGGCGGGCAGGGGCGGCATGCCAGGAGCACATACGAATTCTGGACGCCATCGAGGCGCGAGACGGAACAGCGGCCGAAGCCGAGATGCGCGCTCACATCGAGGCTGCGCAACGTGTGCGCCTCAAGGCACTGCGGGCGCTCGACCGCGATGAGGAAGAAGTGCTTTGGGAAGAGGGAGATGGACTGTGAACCGGTCAGAGCTGCCGCCGCGCGGTTCATGGGATGTCATCGTCGTGGGCGGAGGGAACGCAGCCCTTTGCGCCGCGATCTGCGCCGCCGAAGAGGGTGCGCGCGTGCTCGTGCTCGAGGGCGCTCCCAAGCCCTATCGCGGCGGAAATTCCCGCCATACCCGCAACTTCCGCTGCAAGCATGATGGGCCGCTCTCTGTCCTCACCGGCACATATGGCGAGGACGAGTATCTTGACGATCTGATACTGGTGACCAAGGGCAAGACCGATGAGGATCTGGCGCGGTTTACGATCCGCGCCTCCCAGGAATGCCTGCCTTGGATGGAAGCGCATGGCGTTCGTTTCCAGCCCTCCCTGTCCGGCACCCTGTCCTTGAGCCAGACCAACGCCTTCTTCCTCGGCGGCGGCAAGGCGCTCGTCAACGCCTACTACAACACTGCCGAAGACCTTGATGTGACCGTTCGCTATGAAGCTCAGGTCAGCCATATTGGCATTGAGGCGGACAGTTTCAAACATGTCGAAGTGAGTTTCTCCGGCGGCCCGGTGGAGCGCATTTCCGCGCATGCGGTGGTACTTGCCTCGGGGGGCTTCCAGGCCGACCGGGAATGGCTGGTAAGCGCCTGGGGGCCGGCCGCCAGAAATTTTCTCATCCGCGGAACACCCTATAACCGCGGTGTGGTGCTGCGCGATATGCTGGACCAGGGATGTGAAAGCGTCGGCGATCCAACGCAGTGCCATGCGGTGGCCATTGACGGTCGCGCACCCCAATATGACGGGGGGATCGTTACGCGCCTCGACTGCGTACCATTTTCGGTCGTAGTGAACCGGGATACGGAGCGCTTCTATGACGAAGGCGAGGACGTCTGGCCCAAGCGCTACGCAATCTGGGGGCGCCTCGTCGCCGGACAGCCGGACCAGGTAGCCTACGCGATCATCGATTCCACATCCCTTGATCTCTTCATGCCATCGGTCTTTCGGCCGGTGGTGGGACAGACCATCGAGGAACTGGGTGAAAAGCTCGGCCTCGATCCTGCAAAGCTCGCCAAAACCGTCGTCGGTTTCAATGCCGCCTGCAAGCCCGGCGCCTTCACCCCGACGGAACTGGACGGGCTATCGACGGAAGGCATTGATCCTCCCAAGACCAACTGGGCACGTCCCGTCACGGAGCCGCCCTTCTATGGCTATCAACTGCGGCCAGGGGTCACCTTCACCTATCTCGGCCTCAAGGTCGACAAGACAGCGCGCGTTCAGACGCCCTCCGGCGCTCTCTCAAATGTTTGGGCCGCCGGCGAAATCATGGCCGGATCAATCCTGGGGCAGGGCTACCTTGCCGGTTTCGGCATGACGATCGGCACCGTCTTTGGGCGTATCGCGGGGCGTGAAGCGGCGCGCTACGTTCTTAACAATCAGGAAATTGCAGATGTCGCTTGAACTCTCCCAGGCCGTTTCGGGCTCAACCGCCGAAGCCCGGCGGCAGATCGAGATCTGCAATGCATGCCGCTATTGCGAAGGCTATTGTTCCGTGTTTCCGGCGATGACGCGCCAGAAGATGTTCTCCGACGGCGACATCACGCATCTGGCGAATCTCTGTCACAACTGCCGGGGCTGCTACTATGCCTGCCAGTACACCGAACCGCATGAATTCGCGCTGAACCTTCCTGCGGCGCTGGCCGAAGTCCGTCAGGAAAGCTGGGAGCGGCTGGTCTGGCCGGCGCCATTTTCGCGCTTGTTCCATACGCATGGCGTGGCAATTGCGGGGATGCTGGTCGCCGGCATCTCGGCCTTGTTCGCCTGGATTGCCGCCCTGCCGGAAGGTGCGGGCGACGGGTTCTACGCGCACCTGTCGCACAACGCGATGGTCGCGGTTTTCACCCCGGCATTCCTGCTGCCGCTTGTTGCCGTCGCCATCGGCCTGTACCGGTACTGGCGGGACGTCGGTGCGGGGCCTATCACGCTGCGCGACATCGGCAACGCCTTTGCCAGCGCTGCAACACTGCGGAACCTCGACGGCGGACAGGGGCAAGGCTGCAATTTCGAGCGCGAGGACCGCTACACCGACCTCAGGCGCTGGTTCCACCAGGCCGTGCTCTACGGCTTTCTTGCCTGCTTCGCCGCGACGTCGGTGGCAACGCTCATGCACTACTTCCTTGACTGGCAGGCGCCTTACGGCCTCTTCACGCCGCCCAAGCTCCTGGGCGTGCCCGGCGGCATCGCACTGGTGATTGGCACCAGCGGACTTGTTTGGCTTAAGATGCGAGCCGATCCCAAGCTCGGCGCCAGCCGGGTTTGGGGAGGCGAGATGGCATTCGTGCTGCTGCTCGGTCTCGTGGCGGCTTCCGGGCTGACGCTATATGCAGCCACCGGCACCTTTGCAGTATCCAGCCTTCTGGCGCTGCATCTGGGTTCGGTGCTGGCCTTGTTCCTGCTGCTACCCTATACGAAAATGGTTCATGGCTTCTTCCGCGTTGCGTCGCTGCTTGCGGAGGAAACGAAGCGGAAGGTATGAGTGCTGGGCGGCACGCGCGACGGCACCGCCATCTGGTGCGCTTCGCGTTCCGCGAAGATTAGCGGATCGACTGGCGCCGGGCCCGAAGCGTAGAGGCTCCGAAAACTCCCATTCTCCAACAAATTTCTCCGGGACTTCAATGGACGACAAAATCACGGCAGTGCTCGACGCCTACCACGGGCTGATCCAAAAACAACGTCAGAGCCTGCAGCAGGGGCGGCCCGAGACGGGAGAGGACAGGCGGTTTCTTGCCATAGGGCCGCAAACGGGACGGCTGATCAACATTCTCGCCAGGAGCCTGAAGGCACCGAATATTCTGGAGCTCGGCACATCCTATGGCTACTCGGGAATCTGGCTGGCGGAAGCCGCGCGGGCGACCGAGGGCCGGCTGATCACGATGGAGATGCATGACTATAAGTCAGCCTTCGCGCAGGACATGGCGGCCAAAGCAGGCCTTGCCGATTATGTCGACTTCAAAGTCGGCGATGCCGTTCAGTTGATCGATGGCCTGACAGTGGGGCTGGATTTTGTGCTCGTCGATCTCTGGAAGGATCTGTATGTCCCTTGCCTCGAAGCCTTCTATCCAAAGCTGAACCCCGGCGCGATCATCGTCGCGGACAATATGCTGCGCCCCGGTGGTGAAAATGTCATGCACTACGGCAGGGTCGTGCGCAAAATGCCCGGCATCACGAGTGTGCTCCTGCCGGTCGGGTCGGGGATCGAGGTCAGCCGCTACCAGCCGGAATGAATTCCATCGCCAGATGACCGACCCTAGCGGCCCGCGCTTGCACGCCCGCGCAGGAGGTAGGGATGATCGAAGCATGAGGTCAGGCATATTTACCGGACGCCAGTATCGCTTGCGTGCATCCTGAACGCATTTTCGGAACATATTCTTCTCAACATATCCAAAAAGAGCGATTGCGTTGCGGTCGGTGACCAGCCGCGCCGCGTTGTGATGCCGATGGGGCGGTCGGAGCCATCGAGCGTGAAGTCCAATGTCGTGAGAACGCCTTCTTCCAGCTCCCTTGCGATCTGGTGCCGGGAAATGATGGTGAGGCGGTCGCTGCCCAGCAGCAATCCGCGGATCAGTATCAGGGAACTCGATTCCACGATCCTGCCTGGCGCCGGCACTTTCGCGTTCTGGAACAGCGCATCGAATTGTTGACGGGTCGGGATGTTCGACGACGGTGTCACCCAGGGAAATTGCGCGAGCATGTCTGCGCGGAGGCGCCTCCTTCCCGCAAGCGGGTGGCCGGCCCGTGCGGCTATGGCCAGCTTGTCGACAAACAATTCCTCCTGCACGACGTCGTCCACCGGAGGGGGATCCCGCAACGCACCGATGAGAACGTCCATCTCCCCATAACGGAGCGCGTGCAACAAATCCTTATAGGCGCCATCACGCACCTTGATCCGGACTTCCGGCCGCATCGCGCACAGATCGTTGATCGCCTTTGGAAGAATGAAGCTGCGCGCCAGGGGAAGCGTGCCGAGGACGATCCGCGCCGTATCTTGCCCCAGCAGCATGCAGACTTCCTCCAGTCCCTGTTTGAGCTCGGCGAACGCCAGCAACACGCCCTGGCGCAGGGCATCGCCGGCGTGAGTAGGCTCGAAACCCTGGACAGACCTCGTAAAGAGCTGAAGTCCCGATATGCGCTCCATGTCGTTGATACCCCTATGCACAGAGGGGCGGGACACACCGAGGTTCCTGGCCGCCCAGGAGTAGTTTCCGGTTTCGCAAAGCGCCAGAAAACACCGCAGTTGAACCGATGTCAGCAGATGATGGAAGTTCGCAAAGCCGACGGATTTCGAGCGTCCGCCGCCACGCGCTGCCCGGCGCGCGGCGCGTGCCAGGATAAACAGCGCCCGATCAACCCGGGCACGCAGCAATTCACCCGCCTCAGTCAGGAACATGCCGGTGCTCTTCCGCAGAAATAGCGGTGTGCCGACCGCTTCTTCAAGCTTGGCCAGAGCCTGGGTTATCGCTGGCTGCGAAAGAAAGACCTTTCTGGAGGCGGCCGAAATACTGCCGGTAGCGGCAACCTGGGCAAAGGCACGCAGGTGACGGAGATTCAAACGGATCACGGGATGCTCCCTTTCTTGCCGAACCAAAACGTAGTGTAGCAAAAACTTATGGGCTCGGCGTCCCATTGAAATGGCAATTGCGAACGAGAGGAGAGAAAAGACAGCAGTGTTTGTTGGAGGAGAGACCGACTTGACTGCGAATAAAACGGCACTGGTGATCAGCGCCCACGCGGCCGACTTCGTCTGGCGTTGCGGAGGTGCGATCGCATTGCACCAAAAGCTGGGCTACGACGTGACCGTGGCTTGCCTTTCCTTTGGAGAGCGCGGGGAAAGCGCCAAGCTGTGGAAGCAGGAAGGCACTACGCTGGAGAAGGTCAAGGCCGCGCGGCAAAAGGAGGCCGAGGCCGCCGCCAAGGCGCTCGACGTCCACGATCTTCAGTTTCTCGACTTGGGCGACTACCCGCTGGATCTCGGGGTGGAGGCGCGCGAGCGCACGGTGGATCTCATTCGGGCCGTGCAACCGGCCTTCATGATGAGCCATTCCATGTGGGACCCATACAATACGGACCATATGAACACGACGAAATTCGTGCTCGAGTGCCGCATGGTCGCGCAGGCCTGGGGGCATAAACCGGGAGAGAAGGTGCTTGGCGCGCCGCAGCTTTATCTGTTCGAGCCGCACCAGACCGAGCAGATGGGCTGGAAGCCGGACGTGTTCCTGGACATCACCGAGGTGTGGGACAAGAAGCGCGCCGCAATCGAGTGCATGGAAGGCCAGGAGCACTTGTGGGCGTACTACACAACTGTAGCTGAGAATCGCGGCAACCATTTCCGCCGCAATTCCGGCGGACAGGCAGGCGGCCGGCCGGCAAGATACGCCGAGGGTTTCCAGTCGGTGTTTCCGCGAACGGTGGATGAACTCTGATGGCCGGGTCCACGACGGAAGCGGGCGTTGTCGTCCAGCATATCGAGCGTGCCGAACAGGCTGTCATCGACGGCCTTGGCGAATGCGGAGTCGCGACCGTGCATGAGGCGCAGGGTCGGAAGGGTTTGTTGGCCGCCAATATGCGCCCGATTTATTCCGGCGCGCGGATCGCCGCATCCGCGGTTACCATCTCGGCGCCGCCCTGCGACAATTGGATGGTCCATGTGGCCATCGAGCAGATCAGGGAAGGCGATATTCTGGTGCTCGCCCCCACTTCTCCGTCCGATGCCGGCTATTTCGGCGACCTGCTCGCCACGTCGGCGAAGGCGCGTGGCTGCCGGGGTCTCGTGATCGACGCCGGCGTTCGCGATGTGCGCGACCTGACGGAGATGCGGTTTCCTGTCTGGTCGAAGGCAATCTTCGCACAGGGCACGGTGAAGGAGACGGTCGGGTCCGTCAACGTTCCCGTGGTTTGCGCCGGCGAGCTTGTCAATCCAGGCGATGTCATCGTGGCCGACGACGATGGCGTTTGCGTCGTGCGGCGCGAGGAAGCGCCAATGGTGCTGGAGAAGGCGCGCGCCCGCGAGGCCAAGGAGGCGGAGAAGCGCGCGCGTTTCGAGAAAGGCGAGCTCGGCCTCGACATTTACGGCATGCGCGGGCGCCTTGCCGAAAAGGGCCTGAGATATGTCTGACGGCATTCGAACCATGTGGATGCGCGGCGGCACGTCGAAAGGCGGCTATTTCCTTGCCGACGATCTTCCATCCGACACTGCCGAGCGCGATGCCCTGCTGCTTTCGATCATGGGATCGCCGGATCCCCGCCAGATCGACGGCATGGGCGGGGCGGATCCGCTGACCTCCAAGGTCGCCGTCATCGCCAGGTCGGAGCGTCCTGGGATCGATATCGACTATCTGTTCCTGCAGGTCTTTGTGGATCAGGCGCTGGTGTCGGCGGCGCAGACCTGCGGAAACATTCTGGCCGGCGTCGGTCCGTTCGCCATTGAGCGCGGCCTGGTGGCGGCGCGGGAGGGCGAGACGCGGGTCACCATATACAATGAAAACAGCGGTCAGGTGGCGGTCGCGCGGGTTGCGACACCCGGCGGGCGCGCGTGTTACGAAGGCGTGGCGCATATCGACGGCGTGCCGGGCCAAGCCGCTCCCATTCCCATCGAATTCAAGGATACGGCGGGCTCCAGTTGCGGCGCGCTGCTGCCGACCGGACATGCCGCCGACATGGTGGACGGCGTCGAGGTCACCATGATCGACAACGGTATGCCCTGCGTCCTCCTGGCCGCCCGCGACATGGGTATTTCCGGACGCGAGACGCCGGCCGAGCTGGAAGCCATGTCTGCCCTGCGCGAGAGGTTGGAGGCGATCCGGCTTGCCTGCGGCACGATGATGAATCTCGGCGACGTCACCGAGCAATCCGTACCCAAAATGACGATGATTTGCGAGGCGCAATCGGGCGGCGCCATTTCCACGCGAACCTTCATTCCGCATCGCTGTCACAAGGCGATCGGAGTGCTGGGCGCGGTCAGCGTCGCGACGGCCTGTCTGATCGAGGGGTCAGTCGCTTTCGATATGGCCAGGCGGGGCGAAGGGAGCGAGCGCAGCCTCTCCATCGAGCACCCGACCGGCGAAATGACGGTCATCGCATCGCTGGACGAAGCTGGCTCCATTCGATCCGCCGCCATATTGCGCACCGCTCGCAAGCTGATGGACGGCGTTGTTTTCCCCGCGCCGCGGGCGCATGTGCCGACAAAGGCAGCAGAATGACAGCCGCATATCTGCCATTCCATCCCGATCCGTCGAAGCCGCGCTTTCAGGTTCCTGCGGGCGCCGTGGATGCCCATTGCCACGTCTTCGGTCCGGCGGCGCAATACCCCTTCGCGCCCGAGCGGAAATACACGCCCGTCGACGCGCCGAAGGAGAAGCTGTTCGCGCTGCGCGACCATCTGGGGCTGAGCCGCAGCGTCATCGTACAGGCGACCTGCCATGGACGCGACAATTCCGCGCTTGTGGACGCGTTGCGAAGTTCCAATGGCACGGCGCGCGGCGTTGCGGTCGTCGGAGCCGGGGTGGAAGACGATGAACTCGTCCGGCTGCACGACGCAGGTGTGCGCGGCGTGCGCTTCAACTTCCTGAAGCGGCTTGTCGACGACACCCCGCTTGAAACCTTTACCGATATCGCCGCGCGCATCTCCCGCCTCGGCTGGCACCTCGTCGTGTATTTCGAGGCGGAGGATCTCGAGCGGCTGAAATCATTCCTGGGCGAATTGCCCGGCACGGTGGTCATCGACCATATGGGCAGGCCCGATGTGTCAGCGGGGGTGGATAGCGCGGAATTCCAGCAGTTCATCCGGTTCCTCGATGAACACCCGAACATGCATGTCAAGGTTTCCTGCCCCGAACGGCTGACCAGGGCAGAGCCGCCCTATGACGATGTCGTGCCGTTCGCCAGGACGCTCGTCGAGCGACTTCCAGATCGCGTGTTGTGGGGCACGGACTGGCCTCATCCAAATATGAAGTCCCATATGCCGGACGACGGAAGCCTGGTCGATTTCATCCCTCGTATCGCCGCCACCGAGGCGTTGCAGCGCAAGCTTCTGGTGGACAACCCGATGCGCCTCTACTGGCCGGAGGAAGCGGGAAGATGAAGCAGGAGCAGAAGCTGAACCCGGCCGTCAACCGTCTCATTGCACTGTTCGCAGGGCTGATGTGCGCTGCTTGCGTTTTGTGGAATCTCGAGGTTCCAACCCGCATCGGCATAGCAATTCTCTCCCAGCAATACATGGCCTTTCAGCTCGCCATGGCCTTGGCGATCACTTATCTGCGTTTTGGCTTGCGGGGAGAAGCGAAGAAGCGGGTCGGCATTCTCGACGGCGCGATAGCGGCGGTCGCGCTCGCCGTCCTTCTCTACGCCGCCTGGGATTACTCGTGGCTCCTGAAGGAGCAAGCCTACAGGCCCTGGCAGATAACGCTCATCGGCGCCGTGGTCACAGTGACGGTCATGGAAGGCATCCGCAGACGCGCGGGCTGGATGCTTTTCTCCATCGTTGCCGTCTTCCTCGTCTATGCGCTGGTGGCCGACCAGGTTCCCGGCCGGCTCATCGGCAAGGAACTCAGCCCGCTGCGTCTCGTCCAGTATGTGGGATTCGACCCTAACGCGGTGTTCTCCACCCCGCTCGCGGTCGGCACGATCATCGTTCTTCTGTTCGTTCTATTTGGTCAGCTTCTATTTGCGGCTGGCGGGGGCGCGTTCTTCACCGACCTCGCCATCGCAGCGACGGGCAGGTCTCGCGGGGGCAGCGCCAAGATTTCCGTGGTGGGTTCCGCTCTCTTCGGCTCCATTTCCGGCAGCGCGGTATCGAATGTCGTCACAACCGGCATCATCACCATCCCGCTCATGCAACGGGGCGGGTACTCGAGACGCGATGCCGGCGCCATCGAGGCGGTCGCCTCAACAGGAGGCCAACTGACGCCGCCCATCATGGGAGCGGCGGCCTTCCTCATGGCCGAGTTTCTCGACATTTCCTATATGACCGTGGCCGCGGCGGCGCTGTTGCCCGCCTTGCTCTACTACTTCAGTGTTTTCATTCAGGTCGATCTCATTGCCGGGCGCGACAACATCACCGCCAGCGAAACGGACGGATTGACCGTGGCGCAGGTGCTTGCGGAGGGATGGCATTTCATCGTCCCCTTTGCCATCCTGCTCGGAGGTTTGTTTTGGTGGCGGCTTGACCCGCAGGACGCTGCCATTCTGTCTTCGGTGGCAATCATCTTCGTCGGCTTTCTGCGCGGCTATCGCGATCAACGCCTGTCGCTGCGCTCGCTTGGCAAGGTCACGGTGAATGCCGCGACGAGCATGGTAGATCTCATCCTTGTCGTGGCGGCGGCCGGTTTCGTGATCGGCATTCTCAACATCACCGGTCTCGGCTTTGCCCTGACCCTGGTACTGGTCGACGCAGTCGGCTCGAACGTGATCGCCCTGCTGCTGATCTCGGCGGTCATCTGCACTATTCTGGGCATGGGCATGCCGACCTCCGGCGTCTATGTGCTGCTTGCCGCGCTTGTCGCCCCGTCGCTAGTGCAGGCAGGCATCCAGCCGATCGCGGCACACCTCTTCATCCTCTATTTCGGCATGATGTCGATGATCACGCCGCCTGTGGCGCTTGCCGCCTTCGCTGCGGCGACGATCACCGGCGACAACCCACTTTCGACCGGGCTGGCCTCGATGCGCGTGGGATGGGCGGCATTCATAATCCCGTTCCTCTTCGTCGCGTCGCCGGTCATTCTGCTGTACGGCGGATGGCCGGAGATCCTGTCGGCCATGGTCCTGTCTTTCCTCGGGATAGCAGCGGTGACGGCGGGTATCGTCGGCTATTGGGGCCGGAAGCTCCAGATGGCCGCGCGTGTCGCGCTCGTTGGGCTCGGTGCACTGGCGTTGCCGCTCGGGTTCCTCTCAATTCCCGATATTGCGCATTGGATAGCCGCTTTGGGCGCGGTCGCCGTTGCGCTGTTTCTCGCGGTTTCCGCCAGGCGGCAATCGGTATCCGAAAGCAGTTCGTTGAAGGCAAGAAGTCCATAACAGGGAGGACATCATGAAACATATGAAAACTCTGCTCGCGGGGGTCGCTCTTGCCACTTCCGGTATGATTGCGACGGCCACCGCCCAGGTCGTGACCGTCGCAACGGGCGCACAAGGATCTCTCGCGTATAATTCAGGCCAGGCGGTTGCCAAGGTTGCCAACGATGCCGGCATCACGGCGCGAACACAGCCCCTCGTGGGATACCTTCCGCTAATCAGCAATGGTGAAGTCGATTTCGGTTTCTCGAACGGCGTTGAAGCCGCCTTCGCTTACACGGGTACCGGCAATTACGATCGCGCAAGTCCCAACCTCAAGTTGGTCGGCACTATGTTTCCGCTGACGACCGGTCTGATGGCGCCATGCGATCTCGGGCTCGAAACCATCGCCGACGTCAAGGCGAAGGCGGGGGAACTCCGCATCGCTTCGGAATATACGTCGTCGACGATCATTCCCTATTACATTGGGGGCGGCCTCGCCAATGGCGGCCTCACATATGAAGACTTCCAGAACGTTCCGGTTTCGAGCTTTGTGGCCGGCATCAACGCGTTGGGGGACGGGCTGGTGGATATCGCGCTTGTCAGCCTCAACGCCGGAGCCGGGCAGCAGGCGGCAGTGAAGCTCCAGGACCGTGGCGGCCTCTGCTATATCTCGCTCGACAATTCCGAGGAGGGCACGAAGGCATTCAAGGATTTCCTGCCGGCCGGCAATATCGTTTCGCTGCCCCAAAACCCCGATGTGAACGGTCTGCAGGACTACGACGTGAACATTATGCAGATCCCCTGGATAATGCTCACCAACAACGATGTCGATGAGGACCTCGTCTATCGCATGACCAAGGCCGTCGCAGAGGGCAAGAAGGCGCTCACGGAGTCGTTCGGCGCTTTCGCCGGCGCCAGTACCGAGGCAATGGCTCCGGCGAACGAAGTTCCCTACCATCCGGGCGCCCTGCGCTATTTTGAGGAGGCCGGCATCAAGGTCGGCGATTGAGACCATATCGGAAACGGCGCCGGTCGAGGGCTGGCGCCGAAAACGGCGATCTTGCCGTCAACAGTGATGAAAGGATTACAAGAATGATGACACAACTGACCGCGTCGGATGGGCATCAGCTCGACTGCTGGATGGTACCGGCCCAGGGAACCCGGCGTGGCGGTGTCGTGATCCTGCAGGAGATTTTCGGCGTCACAGACCAATTGAAAAGTGTTGCGGCTCGCTATGCGAAGCTGGGCTATGACGTCGCCATACCGGCGCTGTTCGATCGCCGCGAGAGGGGCGCAGTCATTCCTTTCGACCAGGGCCCGCGTGGACGCGATCTGATGCTCGCCGCCACTCTCGAGGAGACCATGCGCGATGTCGAGGCGGCCGTACAGGCGCTCGCCGCCAAGGGTGGCAAGGTCGGGGTCATCGGCTTCTGCTGGGGTGGAGGTCTTGCCCTGCGCGCTGCGCAGAAACTCAATGTCGCCGCTGCCGTCGCCTTCTACGGCACGCGGCTGCCGCAATATCTCGACAGCCCTTTGAGGGCACCGCTGCTCGGTCATTTCGGCACGAAGGACGACCACGTTCCGCCGGAAATGCTGGATCAGGCCAAGGCTTATCTGCCGGACATGATCGTGCATACGTACGAGGCCGGGCACGCCTTTGCCAACGATGCACGACCCAGCTACGTCGCCGACGCGGCCGAGCTTGCGCATGAGCGCACGGCCGGGTTCCTCGATAAACATCTCGCCTGACCGGCGCGATGCGCTCCCGCCCGCTCAGGGCGGGACGCCTTGCTCAAAAGGTACTGGAACGCAGCACAAAGTTCGGCGAAGGAGGGGATTAGCCGGATGCGTGTAGATTAGCTGGGCCTTGAGGCATTCATGGCCGTAGCCGAATTGGGCAGCTTCTCGCGGGCTGCCCAGAGGCTCAATCTTACGCAGACCGCTTTGAGCCATCGCATTCGCAAGATCGAGGCGGATCTGGGTACGCGCCTCCTGGTGCGTACCTCGCGTGATGTCTCGCTGACCATCGCGGGACAAGATCTCCTTCCGCAGGTTCGCGAGCAAATGGATGCCCTGGCGGAGCTCTACGGCGCCGTTCATGACAGCGGGCGTGAATCGCGGCGCAGGCTGGTCTTCGCTTGCCTTCCCACCGTTTCGATCTTCCACCTTCCGGAGTTGATCAGGGATTTTTCCAACGCGAACCAAGGTCTCGAAGTGGTCCTGCTCGATCAGCCGGCGGGTCGGATCGTCAAGCTTGTGCAGGAAGGCCAGGCCGAATTCGGGATCACCATAACGGGCGCAAATCCGTGGGACCTCGAAATCGAACACCTGTGCACGGAGCCTTACGTTCTACTCGTATCGAAACACCACCGGTTGGCTGGCCGCAAGAGCGTGGCAAGAAGCGACCTGCTCGGAGGGCGCCTCGTTCGTATCCGAACGCAATCCATCAACCGCCAGATCATCGAGGACTCCCTGGGAAGTCTAAGTAAACAGCTCGACTGGCGCTTCGAGGTGCAAAACGTGACTACCGCCATGAGCCTCGTCGACCATGGCGCCTCCGTCACGGTCTTGCCGCAACTCACCAAGCGCCTCGTGCCGAACGAATTCGTCGGGCTGCCTTTTTCCGATGTCGATCTTTCGCGCAACATCGTCGCTCTCCAGCGTTCTATGATTTTCATTCATCATTATTTTGCCGGCGACGCTGCGCATTGAAGCGCGGCCGGTGTCACATCCGTCTGCATCTCTCAGAGGCGATCGAGCAGCGCTGCGATGTCGAGCAGGTACATCTGCCGGCAGCCTTCATGCACCGAATCGATGCAGACGGCTCGGTTGTCCCGGCTCCAGCGCGGGTGCAGATCGCAGCGGTTGTGCTTGCCCAGATCTGCGGGGGTGTAGAAGGTACCCAGATCGTAGCGCACCTCCTTCTCGCAGTCGAAAAGGAACAGCGTGCGTTCGTTGGTCTTGGCGTCGGGATATGTATCCGACAGCATCCAACGCCCGTTCCGGCCATAGGTCATGTGCCCGTTTTCCGTGAGGATACCGTTTCCCACAACGCTCACGTCGCCCGTCCGGTCGTTATAGAGTTGGTAGTGAATCTCGCCTTCATGCGGACCCCAGACGATGACCTCGTCGTCGGATTTCCACAGGGGGTGGGAAATCTGCCATTCGGACTTCTCGTAGTCGAAGGTGCCGTGGGAGCTCGGGTCGAAATCCTTCTCGAGCTGGGGCAGGGGGTGGTCCGTGTCTTCCAGCAGGTGCAGACCGGTGCCGTCGCCGTTGATGGTGAACAGCCGATGCAGGTAGCAGAACTCGTCATCCGGCCGCTCCGTCCAGCGATGGATGAACAGGAAGCGGGTACCGGAGGGGTTCACCTCCATATGGGTGATCCAGTGCGTCGCCCCGTCCATGGACGGCACATG
Source organism: Chelativorans salis (assembly GCF_025336525.1). GTDB lineage: Bacteria > Pseudomonadota > Alphaproteobacteria > Rhizobiales > Rhizobiaceae > Chelativorans > Chelativorans salis. The sequence goes on along the minus strand of NZ_JAOCZP010000005.1, from coordinate 85,353 downwards.
TTCGAATTCGAAGAGGCGGCGCAGGGAACATATGAGTTCCGTCTTGCCGGTTTCGATATCCATGCGCCAGATGCCGTCATCGTCGGGAGCGAGCGGCAGGCCGGGTTCGGCACGCGTGGCCGGATAGCCGATGGTGCGGTGCGTCTTTATGAAACGTGAGTAGTTGATCGTCAGGGCAAATCGGCCATTGGGCGCCATGACGTAGATGGGCGCGGGAAGTTCCCGGCTTTCCCCTGTTGCGGGATCCACCACCTGGGAGCGGAAGTCCGGATAGATGTTGTCGGGGCCCGGCACTGTCGTCGCGCGGGTGTTGTAGATGACCTGGCCCGTATCGCCCAGCCACTGCAACTGACAGCCCATCTGCCAGTTCCAGGCGGTGGTTTCGCCAAGCTTGTGCCAGCGGTCGCCGTCGGTGAGATCGAAAAAACCTACCTCTGCCACTTCACGGCCAGTCAGGTCGCCGGTGAAAAGCGGCGTGCGGTTACCCAGAAGCCGGGCGTCGCTGGGACCGAAATTGGTCTTGTTGTAGTAGCCAAAAAAACTGTGGAGGCTGCCGTCGCCCGCGCGACGGATCGGCACCTCGTCGGATAGGTCGATGATCTTGTGGGTCATTTGGTTGTTCCTGTGTGGAGCGCGATGATCAGGCGAGAGCGGCCAGAAAGTCGTGCATCCGTGTCATGGCAGTTTCGATGATGTCTTCCGAGGTGGCGAAGGACATGCGGAAGAAGCCCGGCTGCAGGAAAGCGGCACCGGGAATCGCGGCGATTTCCGCATATTCAAGCAGCGCTTCGCAGAAACTCACATCGTCTGTAATGGTCATGTCGCCGACCGACTTGCCGTAGGCGGCCCGAATATCCGCGAATATGTAGAAAGCGCCCTGCGGCGGGATGTAGCGCAGATAGGGCATCCGGCCGAGCCGCGCCGTGATCAGATCCTTGCGCTTCTGATACTGGGCGGCCATGGCATCGATCTGCTCCTGCCCGTTCCGCAGCCCGCCAAGCGCAGCCCACTGCGCAATGGAGCTCGGGCCGGAGGTATTGTGCCCCTGAAGCATCGTCATCCGCTTGATCAATTCCGCTGGCCCAATGGCGAAGCCGATGCGCCAGCCGGTCATGGCAAGGCTTTTCGATGCACCGTTGATGTGCAGCATCCGGTTCCGCGCCGCGGGGCAGAGATTTAGTGGATTGCGGTATGTGATCCCGTCGAAAATGATCCGTTCATAGATTTCGTCATTGATGATCGTCAGATCGTGTTCGATCGCGAGTTCGCAAAGACCGACCACGAGGTCATCGCCATAGATGCGGCCGGAAGGATTATTGGGCGCGTTGAGCATGATCATCCGCGTGCGGTCGGTGATCGCCGCGCGGATGTCGCCGAGCGAGAAGTCGAGCGTCTGTGGGTCGGTTTCGATGATCACCGGCTTGGCGTCGCAGAAGCGGACCTGTTCTACATAGCTGACGAATGCCGGGGCGATTATGATTGCCTCGTCGCCGGGATTCAGCAGGGCGGCGCAGGCTTCGAAGAGCAAGGGCTTGCCCCCTGCGCCGATCATCACCTCCCGCGCCTCGTATTCAAGAGCGAACCGGGTCTTGTAATAGCGAGCCACCTCCTCGCGCAGTTCCAGCAGACCTGCGGCGGGGGTGTAGAAAGTATGGCCCGCGTCCAGCGCCCGGCGAGCGGCTTCCATCACAGCGGGTGGCGAAACGAAGTCTGGCTCGCCGGTGGAAAGCGAAATGATGTCCCGGCCCTGCCGTCGCAAGTCGGCGGCTTTCTCGGACACCACGCGAGTGGCGGCAGGCTGCAGGCGGGTCAGGCGTTCTGAAATACGCACCATACTCGGTCCTCTCCTCACCGCATCACGTGGCTTGGCCGCCATTGACACCGATCATCTGACCGTTGACGAACCGGCTGGCGGGTGAGGCGAGGAAGGTGACCGCCGCGGCCACGTCTTCCGGCGCGCCCATGAAGCCCACGGGGATCGATGCCAGCTTCTTCGGGTCTGTGCCATCCCGTCCCTCGGTCAGGGTTTGGCCCGGGGAAACCGCGTTGGCAGTGATGCCGTGTGGCCCGAACTCTGTGGCAAGCGCCTTGGTCAGCCCCCAGATCCCGTGCTTTGCCGCAGAGATCGGCGCACCTTCGAAATAGCCCTTGATCGCCTTCATTCCGGTCATGCTGATGATCCGGCCCCAGCCCTTGTCCACCATGCCGGGCAGGAATGCCTGCGTGGTCCGGAAGGCGGCGGTAAGGCTTGTGTCGACGACGAAATGCCAGTCGCTCTCGTCCATATCCAGGAAAGGCTTGTGCGGCCGGACGGCCGCATTGTTCACGAGGATGTCGATTGTGCCGAACCGATCGAGCGCCGCTTTCGAGATGGCCGCAATCTCCTCCGCTCGGCCCATGTCCCCCATGACAATCAGGCTTTCGGTGCCCTGCGCGTGAACCAGTCCGGCGGTATCCTCACAGGCCTGGCGGTTGCTCGCGCCGTTGATCACCACGTTGGCCCCGAGGCCTGCAAGTTGCGCGGCGATGGCGCGCCCAATGTTCCTTCCCGATCCGGAGATGAAGGCGGTTTTGCCAGCAAGAGGTCTGTCGGTCATTCCAAATCCTTTTCTTTTGTCTCTGGCCAGCCACGTTCCAAGGCGCAGCCATAGGCGCGCGCACGCCTCGCAATCCTGGCACGGTGACTACGGAGAATCCGGAACGTGAAAGGTCCTCCTAAGCCGGGAAGATGGAGCGGGCCATAAAAATTGTCAACAGCGTGAAAACTGTTGACAATCTGAAAAAGGAGCGTTCTTTTATCGGCATGGAAATTTCGAACGACACACAGGCCATGGTTTCTGCACGCCGCGAGAGGTCGCTGACCACCATCGTGCGTGACAGGCTGGAACAGATGATCCTCAAGGGTGAGTTGGGGGCAGGCATGCGCCTCAACGAGCAGGCGTTGTCAAAGGTGCTTGGCGTCAGTCGCGGCCCGATCCGCGAGGCTGCGCGGCTATTGGAGCGTGACGGGCTCGTCGCTTCGGTCGCCAATCAGGGCGCGTTCGTGCGGCAGCTGTCGATTGAGGAGGCGCTCGAACTCTATGATCTGCGTGCGGTCATTGCTGGCCACGCCTGTGCCCAACTTGCCGAACGGGCTAGCGCAGCAGCGAAGCGCGAAATGCGTGAGAGGGTGGAAGAGATGGATCGCTGTATCGCGACGGAGGAAGAGGCCCGCTACTTCGAACTCAATCTCGCCTTTCACGACCGCATCGCGGAGCTGTCGGGGGGTAAACGCACCCTGGCTCTTTATACGTCGCTGGGCAAGGAAGTGCGGCTGCTGCGGCGGCGGGTGCTGCGAGGAACGGAATCAATGCGCTTCTCGAACGAGGAGCACAAGCAGATCGTCGGAGCGATCGAGGCCGGCGATGCGCCGGCTGCCCGCCAGGCGGCTGAGCAGCACCACATCAACGGGAAACGGCGCTGGCTCGATACGCTCTAGGCCTGTTGTCGAAGCACTGTGCGTCCGGTTTTGGCCGGGTGGAACTGGAGAAGGCGGGGAGGACCGCACACAAATGGGAGGAAAGCATGAAATTTATCAGCGAATTCGTTGGAACGGGCCTACGCGGGACCGGATTGGCCGCTGGTTGCGTTCTCGGTCTCATCGCCGGCAGCCATGCGCTGGCGCAGGATTATCCTAGCAAGGATCTCGATTGGACGATCGCATTCGGGCCGGGCGGCGGAAACGACATCATGGCCCGCACCCTGATCGACATCATCCAGAAGTACGACTTGTACGGGCAGGATATTAGGGCAGAGAACCGGGCCGGCGGCAGTGGAGCGGTCGGCTGGGGCTATGTATATTCCAAGGCCGGCAGTGGGTACGACATCTCCACAACCTCGGGCAGCCTCATAACCACGCCGCTGCAGGCCGACACCCCGTGGAAGGCTTCCGATTTCGTGCCGCTGGCATTGCTGGCGACCGATGACCTCGCCATCATGGTGAGCGGCAATTCCGAATGGGACACCATCGAGGAGTTTATCGAATCCGCAAAGGAGACGCCGCCGACGCTCGCCGGCACTGGCACCGTGAACGTGGACTTCATCGTGCCTACGCTTTTCGCGGAGAAGGCGGGTTTCGAGTTCGAATACGTCTCGTTCAACTCGATGGCCGACATGCAGACCGCGCTGCTGTCGGGAGCTGTCGACGCCATGGTCGGCAATCCGGGCGAAATCGTCGGCCTCGTGGAGTCCGGCGATATGAAGGCGTTGATCTACAGCGGCGAGACCACCCCGCCGGCGCTCGGTGATGTCCCGACGATGGATGAGAAGGGCTGGGGCGTTGGCGTGTCCATGCCGCGCGGCCTGATCCTGGCTCCCGATGCGCCGCAGGAGGCGGTCGACTTCTGGCGCGCTACGGTCGAGAAGATCGTGGAGACTCCGGAATGGGAAAAGTACATCGAAACCAACCTCCTGACCGAGAATATCAAATACGGCGATGACTTCGGGACCTTCCTGAAGAATGCCCAGGATGGGTTCGAAAAGGTGTTGCGCGCGCAGGGCGCGATCAAGTGAAGCAGACCTGACAGGGGGGCGCCGGCCGAATCCCGTCCGGCGGCCCCCGTGGAGCCTGAGATGCGTATCATCTTCTTCGTCGTGATCCTCGCTGCGGGGCTCATGTATTCCTATGTGGCTTTCACAAACCTGGACTTTCTGACGATGACCGGACGGCTGGGGCCGGGGTTCTTCCCCCGGGGCATCGGGGTCTTGATGGTGGTCTTCACTCTCTGGAGCATGAGCGCCGAATTGCGGCCAAGTGCGGCCGAGGGACGCTCCGACGTCGGCGGTTACGCCGGCCAGGTGGCGCTAATAATGGGTTTTGGCGTGGCTTATGTGCTGTCGCTGGGCTTGATCGGCGGCATTCCGGCAACGGTGATCTTCCTTTTTGTCACCTTGTCGGTGCTGAACCGGAACCGCCTTCTACAGAATGGACTGGTCGCGTTGCTGGTGCCCGCCGCGATCTATGTGCTCTTCGACAGGCTGCTGAACGCCGCGATACCCGAGGGCGTACTGCCGCTTCCCTTCTGAAACGCTCCGCGCCGGTGCGTAACCCGATATACTGGAGCCTTCCCTTCATGGACCTTTTCGCTGACCTCTGGATGGGTTTGTCCGTTGCGATCAGCCCCATCAATCTGGTGTATCTGCTGATTGGTGCGATGGTGGGCATGATCGTCGGTATCATTCCTGGCTTCGGCCCCGCGGCGGGTCTGGCGATTCTCTTGCCCGTCACCTTCGGGATGGATCCGATCGGCGCCGTGATGATGCTCGCCGCGATCTACTACGGGGCGATGTATGGCGGGACGATTACCTCGATCCTGCTGAACACACCGGGCGAATCCGCGACTGTTGCCAGTACTTTCGACGGCTATCCGCTGGCCCAGAAGGGGCGAGCGGGTCCCGCGCTGGTGATGCAGGCGGTGGCCTCGTTCACCGGGGGGACAGTGGGTGTCATCCTGATCACGCTTTTGGCGCCGGCCTTTTCCCACGTCGCCCGCAACTTCGGCCCGCCGGAGTATTTCCTGTTGGCGCTTCTGGGGATGCTGACCCTGATCGTGATGATCGGGGAGAATTGGAAGCTCGGCGTGCTCTCCGCCCTCATCGGTTTCGCGCTCGGCACCGTCGGCGTAGATCTCGAAACAGGTCAGAGCCGCTACACATTCGGTTCCGCGGAGCTGATCGGCGGCATTCACTTCATTCCGATCGCCATCGGCCTCTTCGGCCTGGGCGAACTCTACTTTGCCTTCTACCGGGGCCTTCATCGCATCGGGTCGGGCTCCATTGCGCAATATGACCGGAAGAAGGGCTTCTGGCCCGATTTGGCCGACTGGGTAGACACGAAGTTCACGCTGGTGCGCGGGTCCATCCTGGGCTTCGTGGTGGGTGTGATCCCTGGCGCAGGGGCGACCATCGCCTCGCTCATGGCCTATTCCTTCGAGCGCTCCTTCTCAAAGCGTCCGAAAAACTTCGGCAAGGGCGAGATGGCGGGCCTGGTGGCGCCTGAAGCCGCGAATAACGCCGCTTCCTCGGGCGCGATGATCCCGCTGCTGACGTTGGGAATTCCCGGCTCGGCCTCGACCGCGGTCCTTCTGGCGGCCTTTCTTCTCTGGGGGATGCGTCCGGGTCCGCTCTTCATGACGCAGAATCCGGAATTCGCCTGGGGGCTGATCGCCTCGATGTATCTCGGCAACATGGCACTCCTGGCGCTCAATATCTTCGCAATCCCGCTCTTCGTGCAGATCATCCGCGTGCCATACCGGATCCTCGCGCCCATCGTGTTGGTCATCTGCACGCTCGGGACATTCAGTGTCTCCAGCTCGATGATCGAGGTCTACCTGATGTTCACCGCCGGGATCGTCGGCTTCTTCATGCGGCTTTATGGCTTCTCTCCCGCCGCGCTGGTTCTAGGGCTGGTTCTGGGGCCGCTCGCGGAGGAGGCCCTGCGCCAGACGCTGACCATATCGCGCGGATCCTTCTGGATCTTCCTGGAACGCAATGGGTCGATCGGAATCATCGTGACCACGGCGGTCCTGCTTCTCGTCCTGCCACTTATGCAACGCATTGGACGCAGAGCAGGCGCCTTGAAGCAGGGTACTGTCAGTGAGGCTGAGGATGCCGGGGTCTGAGGCACGGATCGCTCAAGGCGCGCTGGAGGGTTTGGCCGCCCGCGCCTTCTCCGGCCTCGGCGTACCCGATGCGGAGGCGGGGCAGGCCGCCGCAGTACTCGTGCTGGCGGAGATGATGGGAATCTCCACACATGGTATTGCCCGCGTCGTCACTTACGGGAAGCGGCTCGCATCCGGCGGGATCGATGCCGGGGCCCGGATCGAAAGCACGCGGATCGCTCCGGCGTTTGTCCAACTGGACGGCGGCAACGGCCTGGGGCCGGCAGTTGGGGCGCGAGCACTCTCCACTGCGATGGAGTCGGCGTGGGAGAGTGGGGTAGGCGTGACGCTTTGCAGGGGGTCCAATCATTTCGGCGCTGTAGCGCCATATTGCTGGCAGGCCTGCGAGGCGGGCTTTGCTGCGATTGTCATGTCAAATACGACACCGCTGATCGCGCCCACCGGCGGGCGGACTCCTGCCGTGGGGAACAATCCTATCGGCTTCGGCTTTCCGGGGCCGGAGGGCCGGCACGTCATCGTCGATATGGCGATCTCGGTCGCCGCACGCTCCCATATCCGCCGCGCAGCAGAGGCCGGAGAGCCGATCCCGGATGACTGGGCGACGGATGCCGAAGGCCGGCCGACGCGGGACGCCTCGGCGGCGATGCGCGGGATGCTCATGGGGATCGGGAGGCACAAAGGCTATGGTCTTGCGCTCGCTGTCGACATGCTGGCTGGCGTTCTATCCGGGGCGGCTTTCCTCACGGAAGTAGCCGATCTGTCTCGTGAGCCGGGGGCCTCACAAAATCTTGGGCACGCCTTTCTCCTGATCGACGTATCGCGCTTGCTGAATGCGGCGGAGCTTGCCGAGCGGATGGACCGGGCGAGGGATATGCTTACCTCTGTAATGCCCGTCGATCCGGACAGTCCCGTGCGTCTTCCCGGCGACCGGGCACTGGCGCGGATGCGTCGAGCGCGAACCGAGGGCATCGCGGTGCCAGATCGGGTTCTTGATGATTTGCGAGCGCTCGCAAATGGCAAGGAAGAGGTGCCGAAAACGCTGGATTGATCTTCTCGGAAGTCCAGTTAAAACCGGTGTGATGAGGCAGTCCAATGATCCCTATGCCGGACTATCCGGCGAGACGATACGTCCGATCCAGACCCTGAGCCGGATTGCTTTGGAGGCGATTGAGCGTCTCATTGCCGATGGATCGCTTAAATCCGGTGATCGGGTTAACGAAAGTCATCTTGCAGAGCTCCTCGGTATCAGCCGAGGCCCCGTCCGTGAAGCCGTTCACAGCCTGGAACAGATGGGACTTCTTGTCAGCGTCACCAATAGGGGCATGTTCGTCCGGGCGCTCAGCCTGGAAGAGGCGCAGCACCTATATGAACTCCGCTCGGCCCTCGCTGGGTTGGCCGGTCGGCTGATCGCCGTCCGTGGGACCGACGAGGATATCAACACCCTGATCGCTCTCGTGCACGAGATGGATATGGCAGTGTCAAAGGACGATGCCGAAACCTACTTCCGGCTGAACCTTGATTTTCACGAAAAGCTGATCGGCGCGGCCGGTAATCCAGCGCTTCAGGCAACCTACCAGCGCATCGTGAAACAGCTTTTGCTGATGCGGCGCCGTGGACTGGTGCAGGCCCACAACATCCGTATTTCGAATGAAGAGCACCGTGTGATCGTCGACGCGCTGCGCATGCGCGACGCCGATGCAGCCGAAACGGCCATGCGCATCCACGTGGAGAACGGTTTCAAGCGGATTGCCGACGCAGGCTGATTGCTGCAAGGCGGGCTGCCGTGGAAGGCGATTTACCTGTATGGAGCAGTGGGTACTTGAGGAACTGTCAACAGTTAACTGTTGACAGATATATGTGGGCTCATCATTATGAAGTCCTAATGGAATCTCCCTACATGATGCTGCCTCTAGTACCAGCTCCTGCCTGTCGCCTCTTCGCGCCAATGCCTTGTTGCCGCATGGAGCGGCGCTGATGATTGCCACCTTGCGCGCCCAACCGGGGACGTACGGTTTCGCCGTCATCCTGGTGCCAGCTGCAATCGGTGGAGCGATCTGGTCCGCATCGGGTTTGCCTCTGGGTTGGCTGATGGGGGCCGCGCTCGTCACCGGGGGCCTATGCAATGACCGGTCGTCCGGTCGCTGTTCCGAAGCTGCCGCATCGTGCAGGGCTGGTCATGATCGGCTTGGCACAGATCATCGTGGGACTGGCGCTTGGCGCGCGCTTCGAGCGCCAGCGGCTGGCTTCGATCCCGCGAGCGATGGCGGCCGGCCTGGCGATACTGGCGCTCATCATGGCCGCGATGGCGGCCTTTGCGGCGCTGGCCGGAATGCTCATGCCGCAAGATCTGCCTTCGCTGATCCTCGCTTTTTCCATCGGCGGCATGGCCGAAATGGTTCTGACCGCAAAGGTGCTACATCGGGATATTGCGCTCGTTGCCGCTTTTCAGACGTTGCGCGGAGTGACTGTCAACGCGGTGGCCGGGGCCGTCTGGCAACGGCTCGGTCGCAAGTTTTTCAAGACTGACATGAGAGGAGACTGAACCGGTGTCTGCCCAGAACAACGCTTATGCCGAAATGCCGGGGAATACGCAGGTCACGGAAGAGGCTGCCCGCTTCATTGAAACGGTAACTTTCCATGGCATTCCCGAGGAAGCGATCCGCATCGGCAAGCGCTGCATGATCGATGCCTTCGGACTCTACGTCGCCGGGTCGGTAGAGCGATCGGTCCGGATACTTGCCGACGAGGCGCGGGAGTTCGGCGGGCGCGAGGATGCCCGACTTCTTGGCGGCGCGCAAAAGGTTCCCGCACCCATGGCCGCACGGGTTCTCGGGACCGCGGGCCACGCTCACGACTGGGATGACAGCCAGGTGAGCCACGATCCCGCCCACATCTACGGGCTTTTGACGCATCCCACGATCCCGCCGCTTACTGCAGCGCTGGTCATGGCGCAGAAGATGAAGCCCGTTTCGGGCCGCGACTTCATGCTGGCCTTCCTCACTGGGTTTGAGGTCGAGTGCAAGATCTCCGAATGGATGCTGCCCAGACACTACATGCAGGGAATGCATTCCAGCGGCACCGTGGGGCATTTTGGCGCCTACGCGGCGGCGGCTAAATTGTTGGGGCTGACTGGCGAAAAGCTGCACGCAGGCCTGGGGATCGCGGCGAGTTTCGCCGCCGGCATCCGCTGCAACTTCGGCACGATGACGAAACCGCTTCACGTCGGTCGCGCGGCCGAAAATGGTGTGACTGCCGCGCTGCTTGCGGCCCGAGGCTATACCGCGGATCCGGAGGCGCTCGATGGTCCTTGGGGTTTCATGGCTGTGCAGGGCGGCGGCGCCAGCCATGAGAAACTCTCGCAAGGCTTCGGCAAGACCTGGACCATCATGAACCCGGGCGTATCGATCAAACCCTATCCCTGCGGCGTGCTGACCCATCCGACTATCGACCTGATGCTGCGGCTGGTGAGGGAGGCCGACCTCGCCCCTGAGGACATCGAGGCCGTGATCGTCCATGCCGGGACCAATATCCTGAAGCCGATCCGCTACCCCATCGCGAAAAACCACCTGCAAGCCAAATTCTCGCTTCCCGCCGCTCTCGCGATGATCGCCCTGGAGCGGAAAGCGGGAAAACGCGAGTTTTCCGACGCATTCGTCGGCAGCGCGGCGATGCAGGACATGCAGCGCCGCATCTCCACCGAGTTCGATCCGGAGATCGAGGCTAAGGGTTTCGACAAGATGCGCTCGCGCATCACGATCCGCGTGAAATCGGGCGGCGAGGTCGCAGGCTGGGCCGACGAACGTTACCGTGGCGGACCGGAGAACCCGCTAACAGACGAGGAAGTCGAGGCCAAGCTGCGCTCCTGCTGCGAAGGCGTCCTTGACGAGATCGGTCAGGACAAGCTGATCGCGCGGAGCTGGGCCGTGCTCGACATGGACGACGCCGGCGCGATCGCCGACCTGCTCCAAGCTTGATCAACCAGCCCCGGGGAGGAGAGCAATGATCATCGATTGTCATGGACACTACACCACCGCGCCCGGCCAGCTTGTCGCCTGGCGCAACACCCAGATCGATGCGAAAGGGGACCGCTCGCGCATTGCGGAACCCGATGGGCCGGTGATCTCCGATGACGAGATACGCGAGAGCCTCCTCGGGGCGCAAATCCGCACCCAGCGGGAAAGGGGCATCGACCTCACGCTCTTTTCCCCACGCGCGGCGGCCATGGGGCAGCACATTGGCGATGAGGCCATGTCGCGGCATTGGAGCCGGATCTGCAACGACCTGATCCGACGGATCTGCGACCTCTTTCCGGATCATTTCGCGCCGGTCTGCCAACTGCCCCAGTCGCCCGGCCGCAAGCCGGAACGCGTCGTGCCGGAACTGCGTCGCTGCGTTGAGGAGATGGGGTTTGTCGGGTGCAATCTGAACCCTGACCCCGCTGGCGGCTATTGGACCGATCCGCCGATGACCGACCCGTGGTGGTTCCCCCTTTACGAAGTGCTGGAGGATCTTGATGTGCCCGCCATGATCCACGTCAGCGGGTCTTGCAATCCGAATTTCCAATATAGCGGCGCGCACTACATCAACGCCGACACTTCAGTTTTCATGCAGATCCTCGACAGCGATCTGTTCGATCGCTTCCCGCGGCTGAAGTTCATCATCCCGCATGGTGGCGGGGCCGTGCCTTTCCACTGGGGGCGCTACCGCGGTCTCGCGATGGACCGCGGCCGCAAGGAGCCGGCGCTGATGATGGGGCAGAACATGTTCTTCGATACCTGCGTCTATCACCAGCCGGGCATCAACCTGATGACTGAGGTCGTGCCGGTGGACAATGTACTCTTCGCTTCCGAGACATATGGGGCCGTGCGGGCGGTCGACCCGGAAACGGGCCACCAGTTCGATGACACGAAACGCTATATCGAGGCGAGCCCGCACCTGACCGATGCAGACCGCGCGAAGATCTTCGATGGCAACGCCCGGCGGGTGTTCACCCGGCTGAAATTGCCGGACTAGCCGAGCACCTCGGGGTTGATCAGGTTGATCGGCGCACCTTCGCAAAAGGCGTTCACCTGCTGGTAGATGTCGCTGAACTGCATATCGAGTTCGTCCTGCGTGACGAACCCGATATGCGGGGTGGGGATGATCTTGGCATGGGCGATCTGCGGGTCTTTGGGGTCCGTTACCGGTTCTCCGCGGAATACGTCGACAGCGGCGCGGCCGGGCCGCCCTGCATCGAGAGCGGCAATGAGAGCACCGTCCTCCACCAATCCCGCCCGTGCGGTGTTGACGAAAAGCGCGTCGGGCCGCATCCGGGCGAGGTCGGAACGGGTCACGATCTCGCGTGTTTCCGGGGTCAGCCGCAGGTGGACCGACACGACGTCTGGCTCGGCGAAGAAAGCCTCCCGGCTATTCGCCACGGTCTCGCCATCCGCGCTTGCGCGTGCACGACCGTCCTCGGACGCCCACCATACGATCTCCATTCCGAAGCTGCGGGCAAAGCCTGCCACGGCGCGCGCGATCCGCCCGTACCCATATAGCCCCAGGGTCCGTCCACGCAGGCTGCGCCCGACACCCGCCTGCCAGTGGCCGGCGCGAACGGAGGCGATCTGCTCTGGCAGATTCCGCATTGCCGCGAGCATCAGGGCAAAGGTCAGTTCAGCCGCGCCAAAGGAGAAGCTGTCCGAATGCAGGTTGGTGCAAAAGGCGATCCCGCGTTTGGTCAGTGCTGGCACATCCACATGCGGATAAGTGCCCCGCATTGACACGAGCCGCAGGTCCGGGAGCTTTTCGACAAGGCTTTCGGTGATTGCTGTCCGGTCGCGAAACAGCACCAAGGCCTCCGCGTTCTCGATGCAGCCGGCCAGCGCCTCCTCGTTTGGGGCGCGGTCCGTCCAGACCGTTACATCGTGATCGGCGAGCATCCCGAAACTGGGCAGATGGCGCAATGTGTCGTGATAGTCGTCGAGGATATGGACTTTCATTTGCCGCCTCCCGGTTCCGTGGCCGTTCTTTTTGACAGTCCGATCATCGCGCCCACCAAGGGCGCGCCGGCGATAATCAGAATCACGCGCAGCAGATGATGGACCACGACAAAGCCAAGATCCGCCCCGACAACGATGGCCAATACCGTCATTTCGGCCTGGCCGCCCGGGGCGAAGGCGAGAAAGCCGTCCAGCGGATCGGCAAAGCCCAGATGCACCACAATCCCGGTTACGATGAGCGCCAGAACGGCCAGGATCACGACATAGAGGGCGCCCGCAAGCACATCGCGGCGAATTTCGTATAGTGTAATCCCGACATAGCCGACGCCGACCCCGACGCCGATGAAGAACTGCGCCGCCTGAATCGCCAAGGCCGGTGGCCGCGCGTGAATCAGCCCGGTCAGCGACAGTAGGCCGGCGAGGATCAGCGGCCCGATGATCGTCGCTCCGAAAAGCCCGATCCGCTCGCCACCCTTCCAGCCGATAATTGCCGCGCCCGCCATGAGCGCCAATTCGACGATGGGAATGTCCGCCACCGGAGCCCCCGTCGGCCGGGTCAGCGGAACGTTGAACCCCACAGAGATGACGACAGGCGCGATCGTCACGATCAACAGGATCCGGGTCGCGTGAATGAGCGAGAGTGCCCGCAGGTTCGCGCCGGCTTCCTGTCCGAAAACGAGCATGTCCTGCAATCCGCCAGGCATCGCGGAATAGTAGGAGGTGGCGAGGTCGTATTTCAGCAGGCGGTGAAAGTAGGGGATGCCAACCGCTCCCATCACCGCGACATAGAGCGGGACAAATGCGATGGAGCCCAACATCTGCGGCAGCCGGGCCATGAGCTCGGGCGTTAAAGACGCTCCGACAGCCACGCCCAGCACCGTCCGCGCCAGTTTCGATGCAACCGGCAGGCTCGCAAGCGGCAGGCGCACCAACGCCGCAATGAGGCAGGCCGTCATGGCGCCGAAAAGAAAGGGCAGGGGGAGTTCGAACGCCCAGAAGAGCGCCGCGCCGGCCGCCGCGATCGCCAGTGTCAACAACCGGTGAACGTGGCTCGCTCGCGAAATGCTCTGGGAAATATCTGAATCTTGACGCATTGTATCCTTATGTATACTTCTGAATTCAGACAGGATGCAAGCGGTAACGATGAGCCCAGCCGACCGGAAAAAGGGAGACGGCGAGAAGCTGCAGGGGCAGGGCGCCTACGCGCAGCTTCTCGATGATATTCGCAGCGGACGGCTTCTTCCGGGCGTGCGACTTCGTGAGATCGAAATTGCAACGAGGCTCGGCATCAGCCGCACCCCCGTGCGTGAGGCTATCCGCCGGCTGGAGGCCGATGGGCTAGTCTCCTTCCTGCCGCGTATCGGCACCGTGGTGCGGCAGCTCAGCTACCCCGAGGTCATGGAGCTTTACGAAATGCGCTGGGTGCTCGAAGGCACGGCTGCACGTCTGGCCGCCCGTAGCGCCTCCGTGGTGGAAATCGAGGAACTGGCCGAGATCAATGCCGAGATGATCCGCGAAGGGCAGACACCGCAGGAATTGGTCACGCTTAATCGCCAGTTCCACAACACCCTGATTGCTGCAGCCCGCAACCGCTATCTGGTTCGGTCGGTCCGCGCGATCGAAACGACGCTGCTGATCCTTGGTCCCACTACCATGGAGGACCCGGCTCGCGTCAGTGCTGCGGTCGAAGAGCACCAAGCTGTAGTCGATGCGCTGCGCGGCCGGGACGAGGCTTCCGCCGAGGCGATGATGCGCGCCCACATTGAAAGCGCGCAGCGCACAAGGTTGCGGCAACTCAGGAGCCACGGGCAATTGATGGAGGGTGAGGGGGCCGATCAGGCATGATAACCGCGCCACGCCCTGCGCCCAGGAAGCGAGGAGGACAAGATGAGGATCGCATTTATCGGTTTTGGCGAGGCTGCCCGCGCGTTTTGCTATACGCTGCGGAATGCGGGTCACGCCGTGGACTTTTCCGCCTATGACATCGTCGACGCCGCCGAGATGCGGGAGGCGATGTCCGTGCGCGACGTTCGCCACGCAAGCTCGGCGGGGGACGCTGTCCGCGATGCCGACTGGATCATCAGCGCGGTGACTGCTGACCAGAGTCTTGCGGCTGCCGTTTCGGTCGCGCCTTATCTCGTGCAGGGGCAAGTCTTCATCGACATCAATTCGGTTTCGCCAGATCGCAAAGCAGAGACAGCGGAACGGATCGAGGCGCAGAGCGCGTCCTATCTCGACATGGCCGTCATGGCGCCGGTTCATCCCAAGGGCCATGCCACGCCCACGCTGATCGCCGGCACATGTGCCGCCACGATGGAGCCGGAACTGTCCGGTCATGGCTTTGCCTTTGATATCGTCGGCGACCGGGCCGGGCAGGCCACGGCCGTGAAGATGGTGCGTTCGCTCTTCGTCAAAGGACTGGAGGCCATCACCGTCGAATGTGCGCTCGCGGCCGCCACGTCCGGTGTCTACGACAGGGTCATCGGTTCATTGGAACGCAGCTATCCACAGTTCGACTGGACGGAGCATATCGCCTACGTATGCGAACGGACCTTGAACCACGGCAAGCGCCGGGCAGCGGAAATGCGCGAAAGCGCCGCTACTTTGGACGCACTCGGCCTGCGCGGAGGGCTGGCGCGAGAGATTGCCGAGGTTCAGGACAGAATGGGTGCGCTGCCAGCCACTCGCCTGCCCGAGGGAGACATCCGCACCTCGCTGCGCGACACGGCCGCCGCGCGAGGGGCCAGGCTCAAAAGCTGAAGGAGGGCTGTCTTTTCGCGACTGGCGCCTGACGTGGACAGAATTGCTAAGTTGAGCGTGGCGTTGCAGGGAGGCAACCATGGAACTGCGCCATCTGAGATATTTTGTTGCAGTCGCCGAAGAAGGCAGCATTACGCGCGCAGCGGAGCGTCTTGGAATTCAGCAGCCGCCGCTTGGTCAACAATTGAAGGCCTTGGAGGCCGAACTTGGCGTTCAGCTCTTTGACCGGGCACCCAAGCGTATTGCCCTCAATGCTGCCGGTCGGGTCTTCCTTGAAGAGGCACGAGCGATCCTCTCCCGGACACAGGAGGCGGTGGATCACATTCGCCGCTTCAACATGGGCGAGAGCGGAACGTTGTCAGTGGGCTTCACCAGTTCCGCTTCGTTGCATGCACTGACTCCGAGGCTGTTGGGCGCATTCCGGCAACTCTTCCCCCTGGTGCAGATCGCGGTTGAGGAGAGCGAGACTTATGAGTTGGTTCTCGCCTTGCAGAACAGCAGGATCGATGTCGCCTTTTCGCATGTTGCAACTGATGACTTCAAGAATCTGACGAGCCGGTCCCTCGGGCAGGAAGGAATGATCGTCGCGATGCCCATCGGTCATCCGCTGGCGCAATCGGGCGAAGGTCCGCTCGATATCCGGGCGTTGGCAGACGAGAAGATTGTCGTCTACCGGCGGCCTGATGGCCCCGGGATCTTTGACGGCATCCTGAAATGTCTCGATCAGGCAGGGATCCGCATTTCCATTTCGGATCAGGTCAGTCGGATGATCGCGGCGATCAACCTCGTCTCTGCCGGGCGCGGATTGACAATTGTTCCCGCCTCGATGGGAATCCTGCATCGCGCTTCGGTCCACTATCGTCCCTTGATAGGCGACGTCATTCCACCCCTGCCGCTCTATATCGCCTTTCGCACGAATGAGCGGCTCGCCCTGGTAAAGAAATTTGTCGAGGTCACCTCCGACATGACCAAGGATGCAGCGGACAGGAAAATGTCCACCGAATGAGGGCCGGTCGTCTTAGGAAAGGTTTTGGCTCGTCCAAACCACAATTGAAACTTATAAAGTTCTAACATAGTACATAATAGATATTTTACATATGCTTTCAGCCCAACTACCTTCCAGAGATAAATCGTCAAACTCTGGGGATCCGATGAGCAAGAAGAAGCTATCTATCGCAGTAGTTGGTGCCGGCATGGGAGGGCTGGCGGTCGCCGCCACGCTTCGTCAGGTTGGCGTTGAGGTGAACGTCTACGAACAGGCCGAACAGTTCCTGCGCGTCGGAGCCGGCATCCAGATGCTGCCTAACTCATCGCGTGTTTTGCGCGGGATCGGGGTCGAGGAGCGGCTCCGCAAAGTATCTTTCGAGCCTTATTCCCATTTGAACAGGGTTTGGGATACGGGCGAGATCAAGCGCGAGCTGCCGATGCCCGAAAGCCTTTACGGGGCGCCCTTCCTCTGCACACATCGCGCTGACCTGCATGAGGCGCTCTATTCCGTCCTGCCACCAGAGATGGTGCATCTGGGCAAGAAGCTCGTTGGGCTGGACCCGGTAGGTGATGGCGTTGAGCTCGGCTTCGCCGATGGCACGAAAGTTCGTGCCGATGCCGTGATCGGGGCGGATGGAGTCCATTCGCTCGTGCGCGACATCATCGTCGGTCCCGACGCGCCCTTGCACAAGGGGCGCATCGCCTATCGCGCTGTTTTGGAGGCCAGCCTGATGGACGGCGAGATCGCACCCTCGCGCACGAAATGGTGGGGCCCAGACCGGCATATCGTTATCTACTACACCACACCGAACCGCAGCCATCTCTATTTTGTCACGAGCGTACCGGAAGACGCAAAATGGATGACCAAGGAATCCTGGTCGGCCAAAGGTGATGTTGAAGAGCTGCGCGCCGCTTATGCAGGGTTCCATCCAGAAGTGCAGATGGTGCTGAATGCCTGCTCGGATTGCCACAAATGGGCCATTCTGGAGCGTGAACCCTTGCCGCATTGGAGCGACGGTCGTGTGGTGCTGCTGGGTGATGCCTGTCATCCGATGACCCCCTATATGGCCCAGGGGGCGGCAACCTCGATAGAGGACGCGGCAATCCTCGCCCGCTGCATTTCCGCGGTTGAAGGTGACGATATAGAGCGCGCCTTCCGCAATTATGAGGCAAATCGCAAGCCCCGCACATCGCGAATCCAGGCCATTTCGAGTGCGAATACCTGGATGTCCGGCGGCAATGACGATCCGACCTGGCTCTATGGCTACGATGCCTGGAACGTGCCGCTGGTCGACGCTTCCGAAGCAACAATGGCAGATGTGGCAAGTGTGTGAGACAAGTAGGCGCACGAGCCCGCTTCGCAAAGCCGGGAGATGAACAGTGAATGCAGAAATCACAACGGCAAACCTGCGTGACGGTGCGAAGATTACCTATCGCCGCTGGGGCGCTGGCAATTCCGGTGGGCGGATTCTGCTCGTTCATCCGTTGGCGCTGGACGGTTGCCTTTGGGAGCCGGTGGCGGCGTGGCTGGCGGCGGCACGGATGGATGTCATCGCACCGGACTGCCGCGGACATGGCCGATCCGAGCGGAGCCCGGGCCCTTACAGTGTCGAGCAATTCGCCGACGATCTGACCGATCTCATGGATCATGCCGGCTGGGCCAATGCCATAGTAGCCGGGTGCTCCATGGGGGGCTGCGTGGCGCAGGCCTTTGCCGGGGCCTATCCGCAGCGACTGCAAGGCCTGGTCCTCGTTGATACGACCAGCTGGTATGGGCCGGACGCCCAAGCTTCATGGGCCGAGCGCGCCACAAAGGCACGGACGGAAGGGCTGGCTTCGATGAGCGGCTTTCAGACAACACGCTGGTTCAGCGACGCTTATCGAGCCGACCATCCCGAACGCGTGGCTGAGGTGGTCGACATCTTCATTGCCAATCAACTGGAGTGCTATGCCGCGTCTTGTGCCATGCTCGGAGCGGCCGATCTTCGATCGGTCCTTCCCAGGATCAGGGTACCAGTTCAGGTCGTCGTCGGCGAAGATGACTACGCCACCCCGGTTGCAGCTTCGGAGTATCTGGCGCGGGAAATTCCCGGCGCGAGATTGATCATTCTGCCGCATGCTCGGCATCTGACCTTGGTGGAGCGGCCGGACAACATCGCTGCGGCGATTGCGGAGGTGACTGAAGCGAGCGTTTCATAGAGCGAAAAGGCTTTCGGCCGAACTGGGTCGGGACTGCAATACAGGTGAGGAGATGATGGCTTCGACCGAAACGGCACAGTTTGCCCTGACCCCATTCTCCGGTCATCGGGCCATCAGGGCTATAGGGGTGGGGTATCCGCAGCCGGTGTTCCAGGCTGGCGGATCCGAACAAAACAAAGCCGTGCCCTTTGAACGCTCGTCCAAATCCTTGGAGGCCAAGTTCGCGCAAAGTTCAGTGTCATGAAAACGAAAAGGGAGGAAAACATGTTCAAAAAGCAAATTGTCCGGCTTGCGAGAATTGCCGTTGCCATGGGGGCCATGATTGGCGGTCCTGCCGCCGCACAGGAATATCCTGTAAAGCCCATCCAGATGATCGTGCCGTTTGGCCAGGGCGGTGCAACTGATCAGGTTGCGCGATTGATGGCCGCGCCGCTTGAAGAAGCGCTTGGTCAACCGGTTGTCATCATAAACCAACCCGGCGCCGGCGGCGCGATCGGCCTGTCAAATCTTACCAAGGCACGGCCTGACGGCTATACGGTTGCGATCGGCTCGGACTCGACTCTTGGCGCACGACCTCTGATGTCTGAAACCGGGTATGACGCCGACAGCTTCACAATGATCGCGCGGCTCGTCCAGATTCCTTCTGGGGTCGCGGTGCGTGTAGACAGCCCCTATGAGACGCTGAATGATCTCGTCCAGGCCCTCAAGACCGAGCGCCTCGCCTATTCGGGCTCGGGCGTTGCCTCCGGGCCGCATCTTGCGATGGCGGTCTTCCTCGCGCAGCAAGGGGTGCAGGCAACATTCGTCAACTCCGACTCCAATCAGGACGGTTTGGTCAAGCTGCTCTCCGGTGAGGTCGATTTCCTGACCGGTGGCGGGTCGAACTTTCCTGCGCTCTTTGGCGAGGATGGTCAAAGTGACATCCGCGTCCTTGGCCTTGCCGCCGAGGAGCGCTGGTCCTTTATGCCGGACGTGCCGACCTATCGTGAGCAAGGCTTCGATTATGTGAATTCGCAGTGGTTCGGCCTAGTGGCCCCCGCGGGTGTTCCGCAGGAGATCGTCGATGAGCTCTCCAGCAAGATCAAGGCTATGGTCGAAACCCCCGAGTTCTCGCAGCGACTTGAAGGGTTCTTTTTCAATGCCGCCTATCTCGGCCCAACGGAGATGGACGGGCTGGTGAAGGAAGACATGCAGAATGTGCGTCCCGTCCTCGCGGAGATTGGGCTGTTAAAAAACTGACCCCGTTCCCGCACGCTGCTCGCGTCTCAAAGAGGCCGTCATGAACATACTGCATAAGGATACCGTTTCGGGAGCTGCCCTTCTTGCGCTTGCGGTGCTGGTGGTGTCCATGTCGCTCGACATGGGCACCGGTGCGGGAGGAGAGACCCTGACACCGAGTTTCGTGCCGCGGATCTGCGCCGCGGGCCTCGTGATCAGCGGCGCGTTCCTCTTGCTGCGCGGGTTGCGCTCGGAAGGGGGGATGCCCGCCATATTGGACCGCCGAATCGCGATAGTGATGATCGCCTTGGTCTTCTACCTCTGGTTCTTTCACGCGATCGATGTCCGCTTCGGTGTCTGGGCTTTCACCCTCGCCACCATGCTCGCCTTCGGCATACGTGCCCCGCTGATGCTGATCCTCTATCCGGTCGCGCTCTCAGCTATCCTGTATCTGTCCTTCAGCTGGGGTTTTAGGGTGGTACTTCCGACATGGATCTGATTGCGTTTTCCGATATCCTGCAGGGCGCGGTACAGGTCGCCAATCCTTGGGTTGTCTTCTTCGTGATCGTCGGTGTGGTCATCGGGATGATATTCGGGGCAGCGCCCGGGCTGACCGCACCGGCCGCCATCGCACTGTTCCTGCCAGTGACCTATGCGATGGGGCCGACTTCGTCGATGGCGCTCTTGCTGGGCATCTACTGCGCGGGTTATTTCGCGGGCTCAATCCCCGCGATCCTCATCAATACGCCTGGTGCGCCAAGTTCAGCGGCCACCGCGTTGGATGGCTTCGCCATGGCCCGTGCCGGCGAGGGAGACAGGGCGCTCTCGACGGCCATATGGGGATCGCTCATTGGTGGTCTGTTCTCGCTCCTCCTACTGATGACGATCGCACCGCTATTGGCGCGGTTCGCCCTGACGTTTACCTCGGTTGAATATTTCTCCTTCGCGCTCATAGGAATTGTCTGTGTTGCGGGGATATCGCGGGGTTCCTTGGCCAAGGGATTTGCTGCGGCGCTTTTCGGCATTCTCGTCAGTACGGTCGGGATCGATCCGGTGAGCGGCGTCGGGCGCTTCATGTTTGGCGAGCCGAACCTGATGGGCGGCATCCCGCAGACCACCGCGCTGATCGGCCTGTTTGCAATCTCTCAGATGTTGCTGCTTTCCAAAAAGGACACTCAGGATCAAATTGTGCTTCCGACGCAGAAAGCAGCATCTCAGCTGGCGGTGCTCCGTGATCTGTGGCGGTACCGCTGGGTGACCTTCAAATCTGCCGTAATCGGCAGCCTGATCGGCGTACTGCCCGGGACCGGACCGGCCATCGCCTCATGGATCAGCTATAGCGATGCGCTGCGCGCCGCAAATCCTGGTGACAAATTCGGGCAGGGTGAGGTCAAAGGGGTGATCGCTTGCGAGGTCTCGAACAACTCAGTCACCGGTGGGGCCATGGTCCCCCTGCTGACGCTCGGCATTCCAGGCGATCCGGTGACAGCGATCCTGATTGGCGCTCTCATGATCCAGGGG
Source organism: Chelativorans salis (assembly GCF_025336525.1). Lineage (GTDB taxonomy): Bacteria > Pseudomonadota > Alphaproteobacteria > Rhizobiales > Rhizobiaceae > Chelativorans > Chelativorans salis. Next base: position 64,028 of record NZ_JAOCZP010000005.1, on the reverse strand, counting down.
GTTCACGTCGGGCCTTTTCTTATTCAGCAGAATGGCTCTCTTTTTGTCTCTATCCTGCTGCTCCTTTGTCTATCGAATATACTCATGGTCGCGGTCGGGCTGAGTGCTCGGAAGGTGGCGGCGAAGGTTCTGCAGATTCCTCCGGGTATTCTTGTTCCAACAATCTGCATGATGGCGGCGATTGGCGTCTTTTCGATCAGCAACAATGCCTTTGACGTGCGGCTGGTGCTGATCTTCGGTTTGATTGGCTACCTGATGGTGCGTCTGGAGTTTCCCACCGCGCCCGCCGTGCTGGGAGTCGTGCTGGGGCCGATTCTTGAGAAGAACCTGCGCAACGCCCTGACGGTCAGCGACATGGATTTCTCCGTCTTCATCACCCGGCCTGTCAGTGCGGCTGCTTTGATCGCGACCGCTTGCCTGCTCTATGTTTGGCTAGGGCCGCGCAAACGATCGGAGGTACACCCGCAACCTGAGAAGCTTTGATGAATTACGCATCTTTTGACCTGCTGCCGGTTTCGCGGACACCGAGATAAGGTGTTTTGACGAAACCGGAGTTTGTGTTGCGGTGCAAATCGAATGGCGACATCGGGGCCGTATGAACGCTTGCCCTGCCTCGGTGAGCGTTCTATGCAATGCCGCCGCGAAGCCCCCAGGTGCTCCCGCTCTCGCTTCCGACGAGCAGGATCGTCTCCGCCCGCCCGGCACGAGGCCCAGAACTGCCGCACGCTGGCCGGTGTGAAGCATGTAGATCGTCTTGGACAGGTGCCCCATCCCGCTCCAGGTCTATGTTCACGCTCTTGTCGAGGATTCCCGGGGTCAGTCTTTTTCCAAGAGCGTTTTGACCACGACCCGCCCGGAGGTCATACGGGCCCGGGCTGGGCACCGGCGCCCCCGCGTGAGCGTTTGGCACCGCGCGACGCGTGGCTATGGCGCTATACGGGCAGCTATCTTACTGGAACGTCTCGGAAGCAGACATGACGGTGTCGATGTTGCGTTGCTCTGGGTTCCAGCGGAAAGCAAGGCGGCTTTTTGATAGCGCTTACTGAAAACTCGATAACCCCTCAAAGTTTACGGCCAACTATCCTCCTGTAATCCGCAGGTACTCTCGTGTCAGCGGAAGCCGGGTTTTCGACTTTCCTCAGGCCCGGCCATTTCGAAGTGACAGTTGGAGGAGGAGGAACGAATGTTCGACTCGAGACAGCTCACACTGGCTGGCCTTGGGCGGTCAGCAGGCCTGGCTGCAATACCCATGATGGCGATGATCGGCGCGACATTCATGCCGACGGTCGGAACTCAGGCATCGGAATATGTCACAGCCGCGGACCGTGCGCTGGTCGCCACGGATGCGGGCAAGCTGCTGGGTGCCGAGCGCAACGACGTCTTGCAGTATCTTGGCGTGCAGTACGCCACTGCCGAGCGGTTCATGACGCCGCAAAAGGTGAAGTCCTGGGAGGGTGTCCGCCCGGCGGTGACCTATGGCAACAACTGTCCCATCCCGCCGATGAGCGAGGTCGCCAACGACGAACTTTTCAATCCGCATCGCTATCTTCCCATGAGCGAGAACTGCCAGTTTCTCAACATCTGGACACCCGGGGTGAACGACGGAGGCAATCGGCCTGTGATGGTCTGGCTGCATGGCGGTGGCTTCACCAATGGATCCGCGATCGAGCAGGTGGCCTATGACGGCGAAAATCTTGCAAAAAAGGGAGATGTCGTCGTCGTAACGCTGAACCACCGGCTGAACATTCTGGGCTTCCTCGATCTATCGGCATACGGGCCGAACTATGCGGATACGCCCAATCTCGGCCTGATGGACATCGTGGCTGCCCTTGAATGGGTGCGCGACAATATCGAGGCGTTCGGCGGCGATCCGGACAATGTCACGATCTTCGGGCAGTCCGGCGGCGGCGGCAAGGTGCGTGCCCTGATGCGCATGCCGGCAGCGGACGGCCTGTTCCATAAAGCTATAGTCCAGAGCGGCGCCACCAATGTGGTGGGCATGCCGAAGGAAGCCGCGAGCCGTGTGGCCGAACTCACGCTTGGGAATTTGGGCTTAACCGCGGAGACGGCTGACAGGATTCGCGAGGTTTCCTACGAGGACTTGCTGGCGGCCGGAACCCAGGCCTTCGAGACGCTCTCGCAGGAGAATGCCTTTCCAGGCGTCACCGGTTGGCGGGCCGTCATCGACGGCGTGCAAGTCCAGAAAGACGAGAATGGCGGCGACGGCTGGGTCGACCAGGGGCGCGACATCCCACTTCTGATCGGCAACGTGCTGAACGAAAGCGAAACGGTCATCCGCAACAAGCCTGCCGACCTTCTCGCTGACAACAAGAACCAATGGGCCGAGGAATACGCCCGGGAGAAGCTGACGGAGCGGTTCGGCGACAAGGCCGATGCGGTGGCAGAGGCCTTCCTGGCCGCATATCCCGACAAGACGCTGGCCGATGCCTACTTCGTCGATCTGCGATCGCGCCCGGGCACGCTGCGCAATGCCAAGATGAAGGCGGAACAAGGCGGCGCACCGGTCTACACCTATATGTTTAGCTGGGAATCTCCGGTGCTGGAGGGGATAGGCATGGCCTGGCATTGCGCGGAAATCCCGCATGTCTTCGCAAATGCCGAACTCGTCAATACGGCCACCGGGGGCGGACCGGACGCGATCGCAATATCCGAGCGGGTAAGCAACGCCTGGATCGCCTTTGCCCGTACGGGTAACCCGAACCATGAGGGCCTGCCCGAGTGGCCGGCCTACACGGTCGAGGACGGGGCGACGATGATCTTCGACAATGCGAGTGAAGTCCGCTTCCATCACGATACTCCGCTGCTGGAAGCCGCGGGCGTGATCTGATCCTGTCTTCCAACCAAGCAACGAGTGTGCCGGCGGCATTCCGCCGGCGCACTGAAGGAGGAACAGCCGAAACTTGCTGACCGGACATTGTCTTGGCCGGTGGAGAAGCGGCCTAGCCTGTCCGTCCCGATGGGACGGATCCCAAAGGAGGAGGAGGAGGAGAAAATGCACATGGTACCTAGCAAGGCATCCCCTTGCAGGAGATTGGCGTGGTGTGTGTTGGCCGGCAGTCTTCTACTGAGCACTGCCGTACCAGCCGCTCTTGCCGACCCGGTTGATGTGGTCGAGATCGCTGGCGGCAAAGTGAAGGGCGTCGAAACGGATGTGCCGGGCGTCCAACTCTTCAAGGGCATTCCCTTCGCCGCCCAAACATCCGGGGCAAACCGGTGGATGCCGCCGCAACCCGTCGAGCCCTGGGAAGGGATCATGGTTGCAGACAGATGGCCCGATCAGGTGGTGCAGGATATCAACCTCAATCCGGTTGGAAAGTTCTGGGGCGATGAGTTCTATTACGATCGTGAGTTCCTGCCCCCGGCCAGCGAAGACAGTCTGAAGCTCAATCTCTATACCCCCGCTGCAAGCACCGACGACAACCTGCCCGTCTATGTCTGGATTCACGGCGGCGGCAACGATCACGGCTATGCCTCGGAAATAGAATTCTGGGCATCGAAACTGGCCGAAAAGGGGGTCATCGTCGTTCAGACGCAATACCGTGTTGGACCTCTTGGTTTCCTTGCGCTCGACGAACTGAGCAAGGAAAGCCCGAACGGCGCGTCCGGCAACTATGCCCTGCTCGACCTCGTCGCGACACTTCAATGGGTGCATGACAACATCCAAAGCTTTGGCGGCGACCCGAGTCGGGTGACGATAGGAGGTCAGTCGGCGGGCGGGCGAAACAGCGTCACCTTGCTCAAGAGCCCCTTGGCGAAGGGACTATTCCACCGTGCCGTCATCCAAAGCGGCTTTGGTGGCATCCTGCCTTTGGACTTCAAGACGCTGGAACAGGCGGAGACCGACAACGCCGCGGCGCTGGAGGAGATATTTGGGAAGCCGATGAACCTTGCTGATCTCCGAGCGCTACCGACGACCGAGTTCACCCAAAAGATGGTGGGAGATGATATTCTCTACAAAGCACTCGACCGAGCCATCGGCGAATACATCATCGACGGCTACTCGCTGACGCAGGAGTCGATCGACCTGCTGCGTCCGGGCGCGCTCAACGGCATCGATATCATGATCGGCGGAACTTCCGACGAACGCACCTCGCAACGAGGCGGCCCGGACCGCACCTTCGCGGATGAGGAATTCGATGCCGCCATGACCAAGATCTACGGCAACGACGACTACACGGATGTATACGAGCCGTCGGACCCGCGGGACGCATACCGGATGTCGCTTAGGGCTGACACCGACTTCGAGTTCCAAAAGGCACTCATCTCGGCGCAGTACGCAAAGGCGCACAACGACAGCAATGTCTTCGCGTATTATTTCAACCACGTGCCGCCTGGCCGGGACTCCGAGTTCTACGGTGCGTACCACTCGGCGGACCTGTGGTACTTCTTCAACTCACTGCGGGAGTGGCCCGGTCAGCGGCACTGGACGGATGCGGACTATCGCATGGCCGACACGATCTCGTCCTACCTGGCGAACTTCATCAAGACAGGCGACCCGAACGGAGAGGGTCTGCCGGCTTGGCCGCAACCGACGGATGGGGCGGCCTTCATGCGGTTCGCCGACGGCTATGCCTTTGCCGTCGAGTCGACGCCGTATCCGAGCCGTGACGCCCTAAACCGCAAAGCAGTATTTGACCGCTTCGAAATGCGCGAGGGCGAACTTTCCAGGTGAGGGGAACGGTGCTCTGCCCGAGAATGAGGGGTTCAGCACCCTCATCCCCAGCCTGAAGGAGAGGACAGATGAGTTTTCTACCGACCATAAGCCGGTTCAGCCGGCAACTTGGCTTCGCCCTTGCAGCAGGCCTGTTGGCCGCCAATACGGCAGGTGCTCAGACGGTAACTGCGCCCGCGGGCGAATTTCGTGGAACAAGCACTGGTGGGCTCGATATCTACCAGGGCATCCCCTACGCGGAGGCGCCGGTCGGCGATCTCCGCTGGGCACCGCCGCAGCCGAAGGCTCCGTTCACCGAGCCGTTCGAGGCGACGGATCCGGGCAACGAGTGCGTGCAGTTCGCCACCTTCTGGCGTCCGGACCGCCCGGCGAGTTGGACCGAGGACTGCCTGTCGCTCACTGTCTACGTGCCGCCTGATCGGGAAAACAACCTGCCAGTCTTCGTCGGCTATCACGGAGGCGGCTCCGTCAACGGCGCCAAGACCGACTGGCATCCGCGGGAACTGGCGCTGGCGGGATCCGTGGTCGTGACGGCGAACTATCGCCTGGGGGCGATGGGGTACCTCGCGCTCGATTTGCTGAATGCCGAATCGAAGGACGGCCAGAGCAGCGGCAATTACGGCGATCTGGACAAGGTCCAGGTGCTTCGCTGGGTCAAGGAGAACATCTCGGCCTTCGGGGGCGATCCGAATCGCGTCACCATCGCCGGACAGTCGGCCGGCGCGCGCGGGGTGTGTTTCCTTCTTGCCTCGCCCGAGGCCGCGGGCCTGTTCCATGGGGCGGTGATGCAAAGCGGGCGCGAATGCCCAAGCACCTCGAACGCCGACCAGGTTGAGGCGGGCAACAAATTTGTCGGGTCGATCGGCTGTGCGGATGCCGAGGATACACTAGCCTGCCTGCGCGAGAAATCGCCGGCCGAGGTTTTGACCGCGCAGGCGGATTCAGAGCTTGGTTTCCCAACGACCTACGGCGGTTACGCGCTGCCGAAGCCGCCGCTGGAAGCGTTCCGGTCGGGTGAGTTCAACCGCGTCCCGGTCATCATCGGCAACACGCGCAACGAAACGCGCGTCTTCATCTACGAGGGTAACGACCTGCAGAAGCAGCCGGTCACGCTTGAGAAGTACGAATCGACGGTGCGCGAACGGATGGGCGACAAGGCCGATGCCGTCCTGGCGGCCTATAAGGAGTCCGCGGCGACCGCCCCCGGCATGGCGCAGGGCGATTTCGATACCGACCAGCGCTATATCTGCGGCACCCACAAGGCCGTCGATGCCCTGGGCGAATGGACGCCGACCTTTGCCTATGAGTTCGCCGACGAAACCGCGCCGATCCGCTCTTATGCCAGCGTGCCGCCGTCGTTTGATCTCGGTGTCCCCCATAGCGCCGAACTGCCTTATCTGTGGGGCGAGGACACGGTCCCGAATGGGCTTACGGCCGAGCAGCAGAAGCTGGCCGAACTGATGCGCGCTCATTGGATCAGTCTCACGGATCCTCAGGGCATGGCCGCAACCGTCAAGGCCGAGTGGCCGGCCTATACGCCGGATGGCAGGCAGCGTATCGTCTTTTCCGCAGGTGGCGAGACCAGCATTGTCCCCGAGGACCAGTACCTCGCGGACCATAACTGCGATCTCTTCGCCAGGTAAAAAACGAGCTGGGGCCTTTTCACGACGGCCGCAGCTCCGGCAACGGAGAGCTGATTTCGTGGAACTTAGCCGCGCGGCGTCTCAAGCGCGCGGCGAGTTCGGAATGAAGCGGGGGCGGACGAAAACTCTGCCGTCGATAGAGATAGATCGACCGCGCAGCGATCGGCAGCGGATAGGGCAGGACGGAAAGATATAACTCCTGGCCATTCGAGACGATGTCGTGCCAGGAGGAAATCATCAGCCGGTCGCTGGAGCGGAGGATGGCGAAGGATGTCATCGCCGACTGGGTCTCGATCACTGAGTGGCTGGGGAAGGCGACACCTTCGAAGATCCGCTCGCAGGCTCGGCGCAGTGGAGTACCTTCGATCGGCAGCAGCCAATCGTGCCTCAGTAGGTCGGCAATAGTAACCTTGCCGACGCGGGTCAACGGATGGCCGGCCCGGCATGCGATTGCATAATTTGCGCTGAACAGCTCGTCCCCCACAATCCCATGCGCCGCCATGTCGTCGCGCTTTGCACAAATCAGGTAATCGAGCTCGCCGTTGCAAAGCTTTGCGAAAGCGACATCGAAGGAGTCGTCTACGAGTCGGACACGAACCGAGGGGCGATGCGACAGATAGCAGGAGAGTGTCATAGGGATCAGTGCCGTGCGTGCCAGGCCAAGGCAGCCTAGGGCGATGGTGCTGACATGGCTCTCGTCCAATGAGGCCAATTCGTCGACGGCATAGTCGAGCTCCTTGGCCGCGAGGCTGAGGCCCCTGGCAAATGCCTGTCCGGTTCGGTTGAGGACAAGGCGCTCCGCGTTCCGTACGAACAGATCGCATCCCAGGCACCGCCCGACTTCACGCAACCGCCGCAACAGAGAGGCCTGAGAAATTCCAAGCTTTTGCGCTGCCGCATCGACGTCGCCCAGGCGGGCAAATGCTGCAACAGCAACGATGTGGAGCCAAGAGATAGACGCGACTATACGACCCAGATCCGCCTCGGCGCGTTTCCCGAGCGGGCGAAGCGCCGCAACCACGGTATCGTTGAGAAGCTCGAAAAAAGTCACTAGGCGGGCATGGACGACTTCCCCTTCCGGCGTCAGGCGGCTGCCGCGCGCATCGCGCTCCATCAATCGGACGCGGAACATCTCCTCGACCTGACGCAACGCATAGGTCATGGTCGATTGAGACATGTGGACTTCGTCGCCCGCTTGATTCAGGCTGCCCAACCGGCCGGCCGCTTCGAAGGCGCGGAAATGCCGGATGCTGATGTGTTTCGTGCGCTCGAGAACCGATAGCGTCACCGGCGGAACCAACCCCGAATTTCTTCCTGGATACGCATCATAGCATATCGGAAGGAATTCTAATCGGTCTCAGGCAGAACCGGCCAACTTCCGCTCGTCCTGGTCCGAACCGATATCCAGGGTGCAATCGGTGTCGAGGATCATCGTCTCGCATCCGGCTGCGGAAACGGGCAGCCATTCGGGCAGGCCCGGGTGGTTCGGATCGCCGGTGCGGGCGAATTCAGCCCATGTGCCCGCGACGCGGTCTGCCAGCCTGATCGCCTCCGGGCTGCCGGTGGTCCACTCGACACAGCGGTGGGCGTTGGCGAAGACGAAAGGCAATTCTGCATTGTGGAATACACCCGGCCGTCCACCGAGTGCCGGCGTGCGCCAGCGGAACCAGTAGAGATACGCAGGCGCCCGGCCTTGGCGCACCTTGCGCCGGGCCTGGATCACAGCACATTCCCGCACGGTAGCGCCATAGGCGCGAGATCGAAGCTCGAACGGCGTGATGTCGGGATACTTGGAGCGGAACAGAGCTAGCACGGCAGGGCCTTGCTCGCCGAAAGTGCGGGAAAACTCTTCTGCCACGGCACGATCAGTAAGTCCTTCGGGATCGGGAACGCCGATCCCGTTTGAGAACTCGTGAAGCGTCGTGCCGACAAGCAGCGGCACCTCTGCGCTGAACTCGGGTGCCTCGGGATCGAAGGCATGGCTAGGAAGGTTGATGCCGTCGACCACAGGCTCCCACCGGACGCGGAGGTTTCGGCGGGCCGGGTTTTCGGGAACCGCGACACGCTGCACCACCGTCATTCCGAAGCGCATCAAGCGCTCCGACGGCATCTCCAGCAACCGTCGTTCGGCATCTATCCCACCGATTTCGGCACGAATGGCTGTGCGGACACGGTCCGCCTGCTCGGCCCCGCACTGACGCAGCGCGATGTTGCTCTGGACGATTGCGCGGTGGAACAGGCCACGTGTTGCGGGCATCCCCATCAGCGTCGTCACCTTCGCCCCGCCGCCGGACTGGCCGAAGATCGTCACGCAGCCCGGATCGCCGCCGAATGCCTCTATATTGTCGCGAACCCATTCTAGCGCGAGGATGATGTCGAGCATACCGGCATTGCCCGAGCCGGCGTATCTCTCTCCCAATGACAGGGCGGGCATATAGCCAAAGATGTTGAGCCGGTGATTGACGCTAACGACGATCACCTCGCCGCGTCGACTGAGTTCCTCTCCATTGGTCGCCGGGAGTTCGCTGCTCGAGCCAAACGCGAAATGGCCACCGTGAAGCCAGACCATAACTGGAAGTCGCGCTTCGCGGTCGAGTGTCGGCGTCCAGATGTTAAGGTTGAGGCAGTTCTCACTTTGCACACCCTCCCGCCACTGCAAGAGGAAATCCTCCTCCTGATACGCGCGGCTCATCTCCTCTGCCTCGGCGCGGGGCGGCTGCGGACATATAGGTCCGAACGTCAGACAAGGCCGCGCACTATCCCAGGACGCCGGCAGCCGTGGAGGGAGAAACCGGTTCACCCCTCCAGTATCGGCGCCATAGGGTATTCCGAGGAAGGTATAGACATCCTCGGCAAGGAATCCCGAAACGCGGCCCGACCGTGTCTCGGCCTCGGCTACGCTGGGGCCGGAAAAAATGCGCCTCTGGGCCATCACCGTTCTCACCTGCCCTCGAATTGAAGAATGTCGAGGCCGCGATTGCGGTCGCACAGAAAGACAATGCCCGAAGCGTCAGCGTAGACGTCATTGCTCATCGGTGCCGGATAGCCATCGGGCGGTTGCGGAAGAAAATGACCGATTTCACGCGGGCGGGCCGGGTTTGACGTGTCGATCGCGCGCAGACCCCCGCTGAACCAGGTCACGAACAGCGTGTCGCTGCGCATGGTCTCGTTATACTGGTGCGCGCCGAACGTAAGGCCGGAAAGTGCATGGGGGCTTGCGCGCTCCTGGAGATGAAAAAGCGAGATCGGCCGTATGTCCGCCGGGTCCTCCACATCGAGGAACCACAGCCCCGCATGAGGTTCCCCGGGCGCAAAATCATGTTCTTCGTCAACCGCTACCGCGACCTGGCGCCCATTGTGCCGCGCTCGGATCGGCATAACGGTGTGCGTGGGAGACGGAAAGGGCGGATGGTAATTGTAGCTTCCGAGCGTCCGCGGCCGCGTGATGTCGGAGCAGTCGATCACATAGACGCCGGCCTTCATGCAGGCGGCCCAGAGCCGATTCCCGGATCGCAACGCGTGGTGCAAGCGGTGGCCGTATCCTCGCCAGGAAGGCGTCTCGCCGCCCGCGACGTGCTGGCCCGGCATCCACCATCGGCTGACCTCCTTCGGCCGGGAAGGGTCGGCAAGGTCGTAGATGACAAGGATGTTGCCGATATATCCTTCCATTTCGGTCGATAGGTAAAGATATCTCTCGTCCACATCGAAGCGGTGGGCACCGAACCCATGCGTGCGTATATACGCGATCTCACGTGGACGAGCCTTGTCCGAGATGTCGTAGATCTTACAGCCGCCGAGATCGTAGGGCCGGGATGTGTAGCAACGTGCGCTGGCGACAATCTTAGCGGGCAGCCCCGTGCGCACCGCGATCTGGGCGTCCGTCGCATTCGGATCAGCTTCGATCGCCGCGCCCGCCTGCCGCGTCTGGTGGCGGGCAGCCTGTTCGACGTTGACGAGCATCAGATCGCCGATCACCCGCACCTTGTGGGTGTGTGACAGATGGTCGGGCAGCATGATCGTGTGGACGAGTTTCGGCCGTCTGGGATCGCCGACATCGATGATGCTGGTTCCGTGCGGAGCGTGCATGTGGCCGACAAAAGCGTAGCCGTTCTCAACCGTCACCTGCCCGCCGCCCGGGATATCCAGCCTGGCCAAATGCTTGAAGTTCTTAGATTCTGTTTGGTTTGGCATAATAGCTCAATAGGGATTGATGGTTTCCTTGGCGGCAGGCCCGTTGCGAAGTGCCCGCCGCATCCTCCGCCCCTTCCACCACTGCAGTGCGAGGGACAGCACGAGCAGCCCCCACAGCGTGTTGCCTATGGACGATGAGAAGAGAATTTGAAGATCGCCCTGACCCAACCGGAGCGAGCGCAGGAGGTATTGCTCGAAAAGCGGCCCCAGGAGCACGCCGATCAGTACGGCAATGACATTGTACCCGGTGCGCCGGCAGATGTAGCCGATGACGCCGAAGACGAGCGCGACATAGATGTCGAAGACGTAGCCCCGGTTGGCGAGCGAGGCGACGACGGTTAGCGATAGGATCAGCGGAACGAGCACGCGCGTCGGTACGAGAACGATGGTGCCCACATAGCGCGCGAGCGGCAGCACAAGGAAGACCATCACGATGTAGGCCGCGAGCATCGAAAAGAAGATGCCGTAGGCTGTTTCGGGACGGTCTGTGAAGAGGCGCGGGCCCAGAAGGACGCCGTTGTACTGAAGCACCACAGCCATGACCGCGGCGGTCGTGCCGCCGGGCACACCAATCGCCAGCAGCGGGACCAGCGTCCCCGAGGTCACGCCATTGTTTGAACTTTCGGCCGCGATCAGGCCTGCCGGGCTGCCGCGGCCAAAACTTTGCGGATCGCTGGAGAATAGACGCGCCTGCGCGTAGGCAACGAACGAGGCGATCGAGGCCCCTGCGCCCGGAACGATGCCGATCAAGAGGCCGATGAACGAAGTCCAGGCCAGAATCCACCATTGCCGGATACATTGATGAATTCCCTCGAATGTCCCGGTCCACCCCGAAACCTTCTGACGAGCCTCCTCCGAGCTCAAGGCGACCGACTCCCGCTCGAACATCACCAGGGCCTCCGAGATCGCGAGAAGGCCGATAAGTGCGGGGACCAGCGGCACCCCTTCGTACAGCTCGATAAAACCGAACGTGGCGCGGGGGGTGCCGTAGATAAAGTCCGTCCCGACCACTCCCATGAGGAGGCCGAAGAAGCCGGCGATCAGCCCCTTAACGAGGTCATCGGTGGCGATCATTGCGATCAGGCAAAGGCCAAAGACCATGATCACAACCATGTCTACGCTGTGCAGGTAGAGGCCCATCCTGGAAAGAAAGGGCAGAAACGCGATGGCGAGGATGGTAGTGAAGAGGCCGCCGACAACCGAGGCGAATGCCGAGATCGCGAGAGCCTCTTGCGAGCGTCCCTGCTTCGTCATGGCGAAGCCGTCTAGGCAGGTTGCCGCGTGTCCTCCCGTGCCGGGCATATTGATCAGAATTGCTGGGATGCCGGCACCCATATGCGATGCGCAATAGACCGAGACCATGAATGCCATGGACGTATCAATATCCATGACCAGGGTGAGAGGCAGCAGGATGAGCAGCGTGTTTTGGGCGCTGAACCCCGGAATGGCGCCGACGAGGATGCCCAGGACGACCGCAGGAATGATGATCCAAAGGTGGGTGAAGGATGCAATAAGCAGCGTCCCGTAGTTCTCCCAGCCAGACAACATCATATGCCTCCGCCGACCAGTAGAGGCGCAAGCAGGTTTTCAACCGGGCCGTAGGGCATTCTCTTGTCGAGGACTGCAATGAACAGAACATAGACCAGCGCAGCCGTACCGGCCGGAAGTAGCACCAGGAGGGCGGGGCTGCGAACATCAAGAATCCAGAGGCTGGCAAGCAGAGCCAGGAACAGCGACAGCGTGACGCCGAGCCACCCGATCAGCATCGCGAAACCGGCAAATACAGCCAAGAGAACGAGGCGTCGCCGCTGATCCGGTGTCCAGGCGGCGATGGACCCGAGGCGCATCGAGGCCCTTCCTTCGGTTATGGCGATCGCCATGGAGGCGATCTTGAGCACGATGAGGCCCAGAAGGGGAACGCCGATGAGAATCCCGTTGATGCGCGCTTCCCACTTCAGGTTCCAGGTGTCCCAAAAGAAGTAAAGCGCGAAGAGCCCCGCGACGGCAGGGATCAACAGATCGGCACCCAGCGCCCGTTTAGGGGCGCCGGGGCTCGTCTCGCGCGATAGGTGGTCGTCCATATTTGGCTCTCGGCCATCAGCTGGCCACCTAACCGGCAGTCAGCTGATCTCCATATTTCGTGGCCAGCTCGACCATGCTCTGCGCAAGTTCCATGCAAGTGGACTGATCGCGGAAACGAACGCCGTCCCAAGGCGTCACCCCGCTCTGAACGATCTCTTCCTTGAACCTGGGATCGTCGAATACGGCCGCCGAGGTATCCTGGAGCACCTTGTAGTCGTCCGGGTTGGCATCGGCCCAGCTACGGTGGACAGCCCAGGAGCGGGTCGAGTAAAGGCTGGGAATGTCGGTCCCAAAGACTTCGTTGATCAGCGGCACGTCACCGCGGGTCTCGGCCAGCACGAACTCTTCGCGGTCGAAAACCCCGAGGATACGCGCCCCCTCGATATATCCTGCAGTGCCACCGCCGCCGCATTCGGCCTCCCCATTCAACACCGCCACCACCTGAGGATTGCCCCCGCCATAGGGAATGATGTTGAACTGCGCCCCTGTCGCTTCGGCCAAGGCCAGAAGCCCGATCGTGCCCGGGTGCGGCAACCGGCTCACGGCGATGCTCACCGGCCGTTTCATGGCCGTCTCGACAACCTCTTCAACCGACGTGAATGGGCTTTCGCCCGAAACCCATATGCCGCAAGGGTCGGTATCGATCCCGCAGAAGTAGTAAATGTCCTCGGGGAATTTGAAATCAGGCTTCTGCAGCGCGTACATGATCATCTCCGCGCTCACATTGCCGAAAAGCAAATTGCTGCCGTCCATTTCGCGTTGCTTGAAGTACAGTTCATAGCCCACTTGCCCGGCCGCGCCAGGGCTGAACTGACGCTCGAAATTTTGTCCGATCTTGTCCTTCCAGCTATTGATGAAGGCGCGGGAGAGACCATCCGCCCCTCCGCCCTCTCGGGTGGGAACGATGACGTCGAAGGTCCTGCTGGGATAATTGGCTGCGAAACCTTTGCCTGTCGCGCCACCTACCGCCGATGCGGCAACGAAGCTCCCAGCGATCTTCAAGAAGCCTCTGCGATTCATGAAAGCAGTTTCGGCTAGCATGTTGAATCCTCCCTTCGTGCTCGATTTTTTTCTGTGCACCCCGCAACGATATGGTGGTTGAGCGTCTCACGGTTATCGATTCTCTCCCCGGGGCTCTGGAATTCGTTCTCCCGCGAGAGGACATTCAATCTCCCTTCTTCGGACAGACTGATGATGGGCGTCGGATCCTTCTGGCAGATCGTGATCAAAGGCCTTGTCGTCATCGCCGCCGTGGTCATCGATTAGTTCCAGCAGCGTATGGAAGCGCGCATCACCCTGCAGCACTAGGCGGTCGTGCTCCTCGTAGGCTGTACTCTTTCAATTGCCCAGCGGCACGCGCAGGCCCGCTGCATCGAAAAGGTGCCAGTGGCCCTCTCGCGGCTCGGCGTGCAGGACGTCACCGCGCGCCACGCGGCTCTGTCCAGCTTCGTGGATCAGGACTGGTGTGCCGTCAGGTGTGGCGCAGTGCAGATAGCTATTGGAACCGTGCTGCTCGGAAACGCTGACCGTAAGCGGCCAGCCCGTGCCATTCTCAGACAGCGTGAAATGCTCAGGGCGCACGCCCAGCGTTACCGTTGCCCCCGCCCTGAGCGGACCCGGGCGCGCGGGAAGGGTAAAGGGCGGCAGATGCGGGCTTTGGAAGGAAAGGCCGGCTTCGCTGACCCTAGTGATCGCGCCGTTGAGAAAGTTCATGCGCGGCGAGCCGATGAAGCCTGCCACGAACAGGTTGCGCGGGTGGTTATAGAGTTCGAGTGGCGCGCCCACCTGCTCGATCACGCCCTTGCGCAGCACGACGATCTTGTCGGCCATGGTCATGGCCTCGATCTGATCGTGCGTCACATAGATCATGGTGTTGCCGAGCCGCTCATGCAACTTGGTGATCTCCACGCGCATCAGAACGCGAAGCTCCGCATCGAGGTTCGACAGCGGCTCATCGAACAGAAAGATCTTCGGGTTGCGGGTGATGGCGCGGCCGATGGCGACGCGCTGGCGCTGACCTCCCGACAACTCCTTGGGCCGGCGCTCCAGCAGTTCCTCGATCTGCAGCATCTTCGCCGCCGCCTCGACTCGGCGGGCGATCTCGTCCTTGGGCATGCGGATGTTTTCCAGCCCGAAAGAGAGGTTCTGGCGCACGGTCATGTGCGGGTAGAGCGCGTAGGACTGGAAAACCATCGCCACGCCGCGGTCGGCGGCGGGCACGGAAATCACGCTCTCGCCGGCGATACGGATGTCGCCGGCGGTGGCCTCCTCCAGCCCGGCGATGAGGCGCAACAGGGTGGACTTGCCGCAGCCTGACGGCCCGACGAAGACCACGAACTCGCCATCTTCGATCTGAAGGTCGAGGCCGGGGATCACCTCGACGGCGCCGAAGGACTTGCTGAGCTTTTCCAGGACGAGATTTGCCATTCCGATTTACGTGTCCGATTTCACTTGATACCGGTCGAGGCGATGCCGCTGGCGATGTAGCGCTGCAGGAAGATGAAGGCGAAGGCGAGCGGCAGGGCGGTCAGCGTCGTCATCGCCAGGAGCTGGTCGTAATGAATCTGGTTCTCGTCCTGGAACGAGGCGAGCGCCAGTTGCAGCGTGAAGACCTCGCGCCGGTTGAGCACGACCAGGGGCAGCAGGAAATCGTTCCAGCGCGACAGGATCGAGAAGATCGCCACCACCGCGAGCGCCGGCGCGGAGAGAGGCAGAATGATGCGCCAGTAGATGCGCCATTCGCTGGCATGGTCCATGCGCGCCGCCTCGATCAGTTCGTCGGGGATGGTGAGCATGTACTGCCTGAGGAGGAAGACGCCGGTGGGGGTGGCGACTGTGGGCAGAATGACGCCCCATAGATTGCCCACGAGGCCCAACTGGGCGACGATCAGATAGATCGGCACGAGCACCACGGTCGGCGGTATCATCAGCGTCATTAGGATGGCGATGAGGGCGAGTGTGTTGCCCTTGAAGCGGTATTTCGAAAGCGCAAAGGCGGCCATGGAATTCATGATCACCGTAATTGCCGTGGCGACGATGGTGATGAAGAGCGAATTATAGACGAACAGCCACAGATCCGAGCCCGAGGCAGACAGGAGCCGCGTGTAATGCTGCCAGGTGAAGAAGATACTTCGCACGGGCTTGGCATCCGCCACGGGTACGACGAGCCGCCCGGCCCCGGGATTTGCCGGATCGATCATCTGGGCGTTGAGCCCGACACGGCGGATTTGCGCCAGCTGCCGCGTCTCGCCGTCCTCGGTGGTGACCTCGTAAAGGGACAGGGGCTCGTCGAAACCCTCCACTGTCACCGTCTCCGCCGCGTAGGGCAGGAAGGTGGGCGGAAACTCGGCCAGGTTGACGGGTGCCTTGAAGGAGGAAAGCACGACCCAGAGCACCGGCGCGAACATCACTGCCAGGCCGAGAAACAGGTAGGCGTAGGTGAGCCAGTCGGTCCAATCCGCACGCACCCTGCCGCGGCGACGGGTGAGGAACTGGAGGATGGAGCTTTGCGCGGTGCGGGCGGTAAGCTCAGTCATAGCTCTTCCCCCGCGCCAGCCGCAGTTGGATCAGGGTAAAGACCAGCAGCACGGCACCGAGCAGCAGGGAGGCTGCAGCCGCCAGACCGAAATTGCGCGGCTGGATGGCGAAGCCGATCTCGTAGATATACTGCACGATCAAAATCGTCGCCGAGCCTGGGCCGCCGCCTGTCAGAACGTAAAGCTCATCGAAGGTCTGCACCGAGCGGATGACGCACAGGATGAAGACCACCAGCAAGGTGGGCTTGAGCATGGGCAGCGTGATGCGCGTGAAGACGCGCCAGGGATTTGCGGCATCCATCTTCGCCGCCTCATAGACGTCGCGCGGGATCGACTGCAGGCCGGCCAGCAGGATGATTGTGAAGAAGCCCATATGCGCCCATACGGTCACGAAGACCGACCAGAAGAAGGCGGAGTTCGGGAACACCAACCAGTTCACCGGTGTGAGACCGAGCGCCGTCAACAGGCCGTTGAGGGCACCGTTTCGCTGCAGGATCCATTGCCACGTCAGCGCCACTACCACCGGTGAGAGCATGACCGGGAAGAAGAAGATGCCGCGGAAGAAACCCCGGCCGCGGATGTCGCGGTTGAGGCAGATGGCGGTGAAGAGCGCGATCCCGATCATCGCCGCGACCTGTACGGGCACGAAGATCAGCGTATTGCCCAGCGCGCGCCAGAAGAGGTCGCGGGAGCATGTAGAGGGGTCGAGATAGCTCCCGCACTCGAACAGTGTCTCGTAATTCGCTGCGCCGACATAGGGCCGGTCCGCGGGGTAAAGCCGGTCGCTGCCGGTGGCCGAATAGAAGATGTTGATGAAGACCGGCAGAAGCGAGAAGAACAGCACGGCCGCCAAATTGGGGAAGAGGAACACCCAGGGCATCCGCTTGATGCCAAGGATCTTCTGCGCACCGCGCATGACCGGCTCGATCGCCCTGGCCGGCAGGGCGACCAGGGCTGTGAAGGCTCCCGAGAATGTGGCTGCGGCGCGCATGGCTCCCTCCGCGCGCCGGCTACTTGGCTTCCGCAGCCTGAATCGCAAGCTCCACGTCCTGCCTGATGCGCTCTAGCGCGGCCTCGACGGTCAGCTCGTCATTAATGACCTGGCTGATGCGCGTCGTCAGCGCGTTCATCATGGCCCGCTGATAGCGCCAGCCCTGGAAACGGTAGGCGGCCGGCGCCATCTTCGGGATCTGGTCCATGAAGGTCCGGAGCGCTACCTGGGTCCGCTCGGAGGCGGTGGGATAGTCGACGCCTTCCTCGATGAGCGATGTGGCGGCGGGAATCTCGACCGCTGCGGCGATGATCTCCTTGTAGTTCTCCTGCTGCGCGACATAGTCGATATATTCGCCCACGAGTTCGGGGTGCGGCGTGTGCTTGAAGCCCACCAGCGCTCCGCCGCCGGGCATCGCCGTGCAGGAGGACGGGCCGCAGGGCGTATCGACCACGGCCCACTCGAACAGGTCGCCGACCTCGGTATCCATCCGGCTGAGCGTCCACGAGCCGCCGAAATAGAACACCACATTCGCGTTCAGGAAGTCCTCGAAAAGCTCCCGGTGCGTCGAGCCGCCGACCGCGCCCCAGAGATCGAGTGGCATGGTGCCGTTCTTGTGCCACTCGACGAACGTGTCGATAGCCGCGTGCAGGCCGTCATCGACGACGGGATTTCCTTCCTCATCGACCAGTTCGGCGCCATGGCTAATGGCGAAGCTCGCGAAACGGTGACCGGAGCGGTCCATCTCCATCGGGAACTCGGTGTTGGTCGCCTCGGCCACCTTGCGCGCGGCTTCGGCCCACTCGTCCCAGGTTGCCCCCTCCTCAGGCACGGAAACTCCCGCCTGCTCGAATAGGGTGAGGTTCACATAGGCGCCGTTCACGGTGAGCGAAGTCGGCATGCCGTTGATGGCCTTGCTCTTTCCGTCTGTACCGCGCAGCCATTGCAGCGTCTGGCCGAATTCCTTCTCGAAGTTCGCCGCGTCCACATACGGCGTGAGGTCGACATAATAGCGGCTGAGGCCGCCCAGGTCGGTGATGATGGCGGCGTCCGGTCCCTCACCGGACTCGAGCTGCACGGGCAGCGCCTCGACGACGGTCTGATAGGATACCGTCTCCAGCTTCACCGTCTTACCCGGGTGCTCCTCGTTGAACCGCTCGGCGACGGGCGCCATCGTCTTGCAGCCGAATCCGATATCGTCGCAGTATATCGTGACCTCCTGGGCGTGTGCCGTCGCCGTCATCACCAGGCCGAAAGCGGTGTTCGACAAAATAGCAGTAAGCTTCATGATTCTCCTCCTCTAAGGGCGGTCGCCCGCCCTGTCGACCAGCCTGGCTGTCCCAGCCGAAAAATGACGTTGGTCTAACCAGAGAAGCTTCGTTTCGTCTGGTCAGAATGTCAATAGTCAAAGAGAATGGGCGCCTATTTTCTAGAAGCTTATGATTTAACTGTATCTTTTCACATAAGGGATGTCGTGTGCCGGACTTGACATATCTTCCAGTTTCCGTTCTGGTCTGACCGAAATGTGGTCCCGCGCTCCTGCGGTAGGGGCAAGAGGGGCTGGGCACCGGTATCGAATTCGGCTTCCCAATGGGCGAGGATTGGCAGAAGGAACGGCAAGAATGCTGAAGTTTGCGGCCGTGGGCATCGACCACGGGCATATATTCGACCATGTAAACGGCCTCACCGCAGCGGGCGCAGAGTTCGTGGGCTACTGCACGCAGACCTCGGTCCCGGCGCTATTGGAGAATTTCCGCAAGACCTATCCGGAGGCGGAGGCGCTTGACCGGGAGGCGATCCTTGCCGACCCCTCGATCAACGTCATCTGCACCGCCGCCATCCCGCGCGATCGGGCGGGGCTGGCGATCCGCGCCATGGAGGCTGGTAAGGACGTGATCGTCGACAAGCCGGGCGTCACCACGTTCGAGCAACTCGAGGCGGTAGAAAGAACCGTCGCGCGGACGGGTCGCATCTTCTCCGTCTGCTTTTCCGAGCGGCTTTGCGTGCCGTCCGCCGTGGTAGCCGGCAAGATGGTGGCCGACGGGGCGGTCGGGAAAGTGGTGCAGACCCTCGGCGTGGGGCCGCACAGAAAATCGCTCTCCACACGACCGGGCTGGTTCTTCGAGATGGAAGCCATTGGCGGCGTCATCAACGACATCGCCTCGCACCAGATCGACCAGTTCCTGTTCTACACCGGCTCGGACAGCGCCGAGGTCGTGGCAAGCTCGGTCGGTAATCTCGGCACGCCGCAATCAGCCGAGTTCCAGGATTTCGGCGAGGTGCTTTTGCGCAGTGCGCAGGCCTCGGGCTACATCCGCGTCGACTGGTTCACGCCCGACGGCTTGCCCACCTGGGGCGACGGGCGGCTCACCATCCTGGGTACCGAAGGCTATATCGAGCTCAGGAAATACATCGACATCGCCGGGCGGCCGGGCAAGGACCACCTGTTCCTGGTGAACGGTTCGGGCATACGCCACATCGACTGTTCGCGCGAGCCGCTCGACTACTTCGACGCCTTCGCCAGGGACGTGCGCGACCGTACCGAGACGGCGATGAGCCAGCGCCACGTCTTCGAGGTCTGCCGTCTGGCGCTCGATGCGCAGGCCAGAGCTGCCATCATCACTCCCAAGCAACAGGATTGACGATCATGACCCATAAACTGCGCGTGGCGGTGATCGGCGCCGGCATCGCCCAACGCCACCTGACCGGCTATAGCTGGAACAAGGATCTCTTTGAAGTGCCTGTGCTATGCTCGCTGGATGCCGAGCGCGCAAAGCCTGTCTGCGAGCAGTTCGGCATCCCCGAATATACCCAAGACGTCGACTTGCTCTTTGCGCGCGACGACATAGACGTCATCGATATCTGCACGCCGCCTTACAACCATTTCGAGTTGACACGACGCAGCATCGAGGCCGGCAAGCACGTGATCTGTGAGAAGCCGCTTTTCGGCTCGCTCGCCGAGGTGGACTTGATGGCCGAGATTCTGGCGAAGAGCGACCACAAGCTCATGCCGATCTTCCAGTACCGCTACGGCGCCGGGCTGCAGAAGCTCAAGCGCCTGATGGCGGAGGGGCTGACGGGTAAACCGTTCATGACCACCATAGAGACGCACTGGTGGCGTGGCGCCGACTATTACGAGGTGCCATGGCGCGGCAAATGGGCAACGGAACTTGGCGGCGGCCTGCTCGGCCATGCCATTCACGCACACGACATGCTGAATTACGTGCATGGGGAATGTGCCGAGGTATTTGCCTATGGGGCGACGCTTCTCAACAAGATCGAGGTCGAGGACACAATGGCACTCGCTGTGCGCATGAAGAATGGTTCACTCGCTGCCCTGTCGATGACGCTGGGCTCTCGCAAGGAGATCTCGCGCCTGCGCTTTTGCTTCGAAAACCTGGTGGCCGAAAGCATTACCGAGCCCTATACCATGGCGCGCGATCCTTGGACCTTCACGGCGGGGACGTCGGAGCACCAGGAGCAAATCGAGCGGGCGCTGGCAGATTTCGTCCCGACGGAGGACAGCTACACGCGTCAGTTCGAGCTTTTCCACCAGGCGATCGTCAACGATACGGAGCTGCCGGTGACGTTGCAGGACGCGCGCAACTCGCTGGAATTGGTGACTGCGGCTTATCACTCCGAGCGTACCGGCCGGCCCACGCCGCTGCCGATCAACCGTGAGCATCCGCTCTACAGCTCCTGGTTACCCGCACCGGAGGTGGCGGCCGCAAAGAGCGCGTAGTATCCTCGGACGAGGGCGCGACCCTCGGGGAGAACGGAGACTGGGTTGGAGAAGGCTGAAGGCAGGGCCCGCATACTGACGTCCAAGCGGCTTTATCAAATTGTCGCGCGCCGCATTGCACGCATGATCGAAGAGAATGCTGGCAGACCTGAGTGGCACCTGCCTTCCGAGCGCGAGCTTGCCGAAGAGTTACAGGTGAGCCGCACCGTCGTGCGCGAGGCCGTCATCGCACTGGAGATGCGCGGGCTTGTAGAGGTGCGCGGTCGGGCCGGCATTGTCGTGCTTCCGACGCGGCCCAACCAGCTCGGCTTCGACGCCATCAACACCGACATCGGACCCGGCCCCTTCGAGCTTCTGGAGGCGCGGCTCGCTGTCGAATCGGGTGCCGCCTATCTCGCCGCACAGCGGGCGACAAACTACGACATCATGGAACTCGAGGAGTGCATCTCGCGCATGCAGCCTGACACCGGCGCGGTGCCGTCGAGCGAGAAGGGCGACCGCGAGTTCCACATGACCATCGCCAACATCACTGGCAATGCCATCATCGTCTCCATGGTGGAAGCGTTGTGGGCGCAGCGTGACGCTTCGCGCATGTGGAAGAGGCTTCACGAGCACATCCATGATGAAAGCGTGCGGCCGATGTGGATCGGCGACCATCATGCCATCGTCGCCGCTTTGAAGATGCGCAATCCTGAGGCCGCGCACAAGGCAATGGCGCGCCACATCACAAACATTATAAATGAGCTGCTGCAGGCAGACGAACGCGGCCGCTTCATGGATAACGAAGATACGACGTAGGGAGGCATTCCGTGCTGAGAGGCTTTGAACATGCCGGCATCACGGTGCGCAACATCGACCGGAGCCTGGCGTTTTATGTTGATCTCTTGGGGTTGAAGCTCGTTGTCCGCCGGCTGGGACTCTACGGCAACGAGATCGCATTTCTTCACGCTGGCAACAGCATGCTTGAGCTTGTCAGCCCAGCGACGGGCGCGTTGCTCGCCGAGGATGTGGCGGAGGGCCGCGCCGGCATACGGCACTTGACCTTCAGCTTTGATGACGTCGAGGAGACCTATCGCCAGCTCGAGGAGGCAGGGGTGGAGATGGTTGAGCCCCCGCGGCCCGCCTATAATCCCGACATCGTGGGGAAGGTTGCTTTCTGCCGCGATCCCGATGGGTTGCTCATCGAACTGACAGAGCCTTAGGCAGATCGCGCCACTGCGAACCGGTCCGCACCATATTAGGCACCGCTTCCATGAACATGCGGTTGTCGCGGCCGCACGAACCGCGCGTGTGCGCATCACCAATGATGTAGACCGACATCCGCCCCCACTGAGCGTCGCTCAAATCGGACGTGCACACCCCGCTTACCCCATCAAGTGGCCTGCTGAACCAGCCAAGTCTCGTGATGCAGGCTGGACGACCGGTAGACAGACTCGCGGGAACCACGCGCCGGGCGGTCCGATATTGTGGAGCGGCACGACACGGCGGCTTCACAGACTGCTCCGGAGCAGCTTTCGGGAAACGAAAATGATCGGCGGCGAGAGCCGTTGAGCGGGACCTGCTCTGCCGCGTTGACCGGCCTACCGGATGAACTGGTCGACGAACCCGATTCCGAGCCCGACCTTCTCGTAATGCGCACGGCACAGATCGATCTTCGTGAACACGTCCTCGTAGCCGAGTTGCTTTCCGTCAGGGTCGACATAGATCATGCAGCCGTTGACCTGGAACAGCGTGATCATCTCCTCTATATGCGGATCGACCACCAGCGTATGGGTCTCGCCCGGCGCTTCATAGACATAGCCGCCTTCGACCGCTTCCCAGTCGTGCTCCAGATAACGCCATGCGCCCTTGATGACATAGCCATGGACAGGCTGCGGATGGCGGTGACGCGACAGGACGCCGGACTTCCGCACCTTGAGAAGGTTGACCCAGTAGCCTCGTGAGGCCGAAAGGCAGAGCGGGCGGAACCAGACGTTCTCCGCCTGCGGAACCCAGACGCGGTCATCATCAGGCAGAACGCTCGGAATCACGATCTCCGGTGGTGATTCCTTCGGCTGGGGATGACGATAGGGGATGCGGGCCTCGTTTGCGTTCTCGAGCGCCTTGCGTTGTGTGTTCGTCGTCATGGCAAATCCTTCCAGGATCTATTTTCTCGTTAGCAGGCGGCGTAGCCTCCATCGACCGGCAGGACGGCCCCGGTGACGAAGCCGGCCTGCTGCGAAAGCAGGAAGAGGACGGCTCCGCCGATATCGTCCGGCTTGCCCCAGCGCTTCATTGGCGTGCGCGCCAGAATGCCCGCCGAGCGGCTTTCATCCTCGACCAGATTGCGCGTGAGTTCAGTTTCCACCCAGCCGGGCGCGATCGCATTCACACGCACGCCTTCCTCAGCCCATGCAGTGGCTAGTGCCTTCGTCAACTGCGCGACGCCGCCCTTGGAGGCGGTGTAGGCCGGCACCATCGGACCGCCAAAGAAGGACAACATCGACGCGGTGTTGACAATAGAGCCCCCGCTGCGTGCCAGAAGCGGCTTGGCCGCGACGCACATGCGCATCGTGCCGGTCAGATTGACGTCAATGACGCGACTGAAATTCTCGATCTGATATTCGGCACCGCCACGCATGATCATCCCAGCGCAGTTGATGAGCGCATCGAGCTCTTCGATTGCCTCCAGGCAAGCGGCTATAGAGCGGTCATTGGTGACATCGAGCTGACATAGGGTCAGATTGTCAGCAGGCGGAACTGCCGAGAGT
Source organism: Chelativorans salis (assembly GCF_025336525.1). Taxonomy (GTDB): domain Bacteria; phylum Pseudomonadota; class Alphaproteobacteria; order Rhizobiales; family Rhizobiaceae; genus Chelativorans; species Chelativorans salis. Next base: position 40,400 of record NZ_JAOCZP010000005.1, on the reverse strand, counting down.
TCAGCCTCCGTCAGGCCCGCGGCCGTGACACGGTAGCCGGCGGCGAGCAAGGTGCGGGCGACGCCCGCGCCGATGCCGCTCGTACCGCCTGTTATCAACGCATGCGGCATTATCGTGCGCCCTCCGTCGCCAGCGCGTCGAGGACCGCCTGCCGCATCGGCATGGGTGCAACGGCGCCATAGCCGCGCGTGGATAGAGCTGCGGCCGCATTGGCGAAGCGTGCTGCCCGGAAGGGATCGTCGTGAGCGAGGAACTCGGCCAGGAAGTTGCCGTCGAACGTGTCGCCGGCCGCCGTGGCGTCCACCGCCTCCACGCGAGTCCCTGGCACGCGCCGGCGCTCGTCCGGGGTCGCCACCAGACACCCATCCTTGCCCAGCGTTAGCGCCACGATTCCGGCGCCTTGTTCGAGATAGTGGTCGGCAATCGCGTCCGGCTCGCTTAGCCCCGTCAATTGCTCCGCGTCCTCCAGGCCGGGCAGGGCGATGTCCGTCATGCGCATGGCCGCCCCGATCAATGCGCGCGCCCGCTCGAGCGGCCATAGCTTCAGCCGCAGATTGGTATCGAAGGAGACTTTCGTGTTCGCGCGCCGGGCGATCTGGACAGCTTCAAGGACGGCATCCGATGCACTCGCGCTGATGGCCATGGATATGCCGGAGACATGGAGGATTTCAGCATTCTCGATATAGGAACGCGGCAAGTCGTGCGGACCCATTCGGCTCGCCGCCGAGCCCGCGCGAAGATAGGAGAAGACGTGTCCATTTCCACCATGAGTGACGAAATAGATGCCCGTATGGGCCTGGGAATCGCGAGTAACCTGCGATGCGTCGACGCCGTTCTCCGCCCATAGGCGCATGAAGCTGTCGCCGAACTCGTCCTCGCCCAGGGCGGTGACGTAACCCACCGCGGCGCCGGCGCGCGCCGCGGCGATGGCACAGTTGGACGTATCGCCGCCATGGCCGCGCAGATAATGTCCCTTCTCGTCCACCTGGTTGAATTCGACGAGCGGTTCGCCCATGCAAACGATTTGCGGATTGGACATGTCGGCGTTTTCTCCTTGATCTAGATGCGACCGTACTTGGCCATACCTTCCTTTAGCGACCCGGACGCGATGATGAGCTTGGCCTGCTCGGCTTCCTTCAAGTCGATCCCCTGGGCTGCAGCAAGCACCTCGGCGGCTTTCTCCCGCGGCACGATGACCACGCCATCGACGTCGCCGACCACGATGTCCCCGGGATTGATGGTAACATCGCCTATCGTGACCGGGACCATCGAGGCGATCGTCTTGTAGCGGCCGACGGTCGTTCCGGGGGATGCCGAGCGCGCGAAAACCGGGAACCCGAAATCGCGCTTGATTTCCGTTATGTCGCGCACGGCGCCGTCCAGAACCGCGGCCTCAAGCCGATTGGCGACGGCGCCGGCCGTCATCAAGCCGCCCCAAACTGCCACGTTGCAATCGCCGGCGACGGAGATGACCATCACGCTGCCGGGCGCGGCATTGTCCACCAGTTCCAACGCGTGCGTCGGTGGCACTTCCTCGCTTGTCGCTTCTTCCAGAACGGTCGCGGCCGGTCCGGCGATTTTACGATCGCTTGTGCGTGGCGTAATGGCGGAATCGAGATAGCCTTTGCTGCCGCAGATCTTGTCGACTGCATCTGCGACGGAGGCGGTTGCAACCCGGCGGAAACCTTCGATCAGGTTCTTGTCCATACTCTGTGCCTTCTCTTGCGTTGACGAATGTGTGCTCAGTTCAGTCCCAGCGATTGACCCAGTGCTTTGGCGCCTCACCGGCAAAGACGCGCGCGACCTCCTGGGCAGCCTTCGTCTGCAGTTCGGCGACGCTCTCTTCGGAATACCAGGCCGTGTGGTCGCTCAGCACCGTGTTGGGTGTGGACAAAAGCGGGTGATCAGGAGCCGGCGGTTCGTCGGCGAACACGTCCAGCCCGGCGCCGCCCAGATGGCCGGACTGCAAGGCTTCGACCAGCGATTCCTCGTCGATCAGGCCGCCGCGCGAGGTGTTCACGATCACCGTTCCCGGCTGCATTGCCGCAATCCGCTCGCGCGATATCATCTTCTCCGTGGAAGGGCGGAGGGGGAGGTGCAGCGAGATGACGTCGCTGCGCGCGATTAGCTCATCGAGATCGGCTGCGACTGCGCCGTAGGGCAGGACGCCCCCATTGGCATCGTGCACCCGCGTCTCGCTGAAGCCGAGCGTGGACACCTTGCGGTGGAAGGCGGCGCCGATACGGCCATATCCGATAATGCCGAGCGTGCGACCGGCGATGCGGTGCATAGGCTCGCGGCGCGCCACGTTCCACATGCCTTCGCGTACCGCACGGTCGCGCGCGGCAGTGCGTCGGAGAACCGAGAGCAGAAGGGCCAGCGTGTGGTCGCTCACTTCCTCGACACCGTAATCGGGCACATTGGCGACATAGATGCCGCGTTCCGCCGCCCGCCGGCGGTGGATATTGTCCACGCCGACCCCATAGCGCACGATGACGCGGCAATGCTTCATCTCGTCGATTGCATTGGCCGTGACCGGGCTCTCCCTCACCAGGACCGCGTCCGCTTCGCGGACCGCTTCCACGACCGCCGCCGCGTCCCCGTGGCACGCACGCTCGATGACACGGAAGCCATAGGGCTTCAGGATGTCTTCCTCGATCGTATGCTGGTCGTACCCGGCGTCGATGACGACGGCGACCGGTGCACGGTCGCCGTCACGTGTGTGGTGGTGGCTGGATACCGGATGTGTCACGAACCGGCCTCGTCGATGGCACCAAGAAGCCCGTCCACCAGATCGGCACCGACCTGCTCGTCCAGATAGGCGCGCACGGCAGGCTGGGCCAGCTTGCGGAAGGCATCGCGCTCCTGCGGTGTCAGGGTCGTCACCGTCATACCATTATCGGCAAGGATGGTGCTGGCATTGGAGTCCTGCGCCGCCGTCATGCCGCGGTGGATCCCGATGGCGATGCGGGTGCCGTCCTCGATGATCTTCTGCTGTTCCGGCGTCAATTGCTGCCAGAAGGCGTCACTCATCATATAGGCGTGAAGGCTGAAGACATGGCCGTCCAGCGTCACGTGCTTCTGGTTCTCGTAAAGGCTTGCGGCCAGAATGTTGGTGACGCCGTTCTCCTGCCCGTCAACCGTGCCCTGGGCAAGTGCGGTCGGCAGTTCGCCCCAGGCGATCGCGGTCGCGTCCCCGCCCAGCGATTCGACGAGGGAAACATAGACTTGGCTCGGCTGGACGCGGATCTTCAGGCCCTGCAGGTCTTCCGGCGTCTTTACCGGATGCTTTGAATTGGTGAAGTGACGCACGCCGTTGTCGGCAAATCCGAACAAGCGGATCTGCGTCTCGGCAAGCATGTCCTCGGCAAATTTCTGGCCGAAAGGACCGTCAAAGACATTCCATGCCACCGCTTGGTTGTCGAACGCGAAGGGTAGCGAAAAGACTTCGATGGGTGTGTAGGTGCCGGCAATGCCGCCATCATGGACAACCGCCATCTCAATGGTACCGAGCTGCAGCCCCTCCATCGTCGTCTGCTCGTTGCCGAGCTGTCCCGCCGGATAAATCTCCACGTTAATCTCGCCACCCGTCGCACCTTCGACATAGGATTTGAAAGCCATAGCGGCGGCATGTTTGGGCTGATCCATTCGTCCTGGCTGATAGTGACCGTACTTGATGGTGAGTTGTGCCAGAGCGGGGCCTGCGGTCATGAGCGTTGCCGCAGCCAAGATGCCCGCAAGGCCGGCCAGTCTGTTGAGAATGCGCATGAATTCCTCCTCTTTCTGATTAAGTTTTTTTAGCGAACGTATCCGAACAAGCCGGGTAGCCAGAGCGACGCCGCCGGCACGAAAACCAGCAGTAGCAGTACGAGCAGTTCGGCGAGCAGAAAGGGACCGATCGTGGCGACGATCCGCATCAGCGGGATGCGGCTGACCACGGACACCACGAACAGCACGCCGCCGACGGGCGGCGTGATCATGCCGATGGTCAAGGAGAGGATGACCACCAGCGCGGTTTGGATCGGATGGATGCCCGCCATGTCGGCGATCGGCGCCACGATCGGTGTGAACAGAAGGACGCCGGGCAACGTGTCGATGAAGAGCCCGCACAACAACAGAAAGATAGCCATGACGAGGAGCAGCAGCATGTTCGGTAGGCCGAAGCCGGCGATGAAGCCGGCGATCGTCTGCGGAAGCTGCAGCACCGTGAGCAGCCACGCGAAAGCCGATGCGGTCGCCACGATCATCAGCACCGCCGACGTCATCAGGGAGGCGCGGGCGAAAAGGTAGGGGAGTTGGCGCCAAGCCAGGCTGCGCAGCACGAATTTGGCGACGACGAAGGCATAGACCGCCGCCACCGCCGAGGCTTCAGTCGGCGTAAAAGCACCGCTGTGTATGCCGCCGATAATGATGACGGGCAGGGGAATGGCGGATAAAACGACGCCCGATTCACGGAAGAACTGCAGCCATGGCTTGCGCGGCTCATCGAGCGCGAAACCGCGCCGCCAGCTGAGATAGGCGTTGGTCGCGACCAGCGACAGGCCAATGAGAGCGCCCGGCACGATGCCGGCGATGAAGAGCGCCGAAACGCTGACTGCATTGTCGGTGAGCGCATAGATGACCATGACGATGGATGGGGGAATGATCGAGGAGATGATAGCGGACGAGGCGGTAAGGGCGGCCGCATACTCCGGCTTATAGCCACCAGAACGCATCATCTGGATCGTCACGGCGCCGGGACCGGCTGCATCGGCAAGCGCGGAGCCGGAAATGCCGGAAAAGAACACGGACATGAGAATGTTAGCGTGGCCGAGTCCACCGCGTAGCCGGCCGATGATCTGCCGGGCCAGGGCCAGCAAGGAATCTGTGATGCGGCCCCCCGTCATCAGTTCCGCCGCCAGCACGAAGAAGGGAACCGCCATCAGCGGAAAGCTGTCGATGCCCGAAAACATCCGCTGCGCCAGGATGAGGCCGGGATAGCGACCATCCCATAATATGGCGGCGAGCGAGGCCCCTCCCATGACGATGGCGACTGGAACGCCCAGCACCATCGCTACCGCGAAAACTGTGAAAAGAGCGGCGCTCATGGCTGCGCCTCACTGGAAGCCGTCCGATCATCTCTCAGCGACAGGAGGAGGTGCAGGATGGCCAGGCAAGAACCGATCGGAACCGCCAGATAGATCATGCCCATGGGCAGATGCAGCATGGCGCTGCGTTGGCGCGACGCGAACTGCGCATATTCGATCCCGTACCAGGTAAGAGCGGCAAAGAAGATGAAGACCAGCGCGAAGGCCGCCCAGGTAAGGGCCGGCTTTATGCGTGTGGTCAGATCAACGAGGAGCGTCACCGCCACGTGCATCCCCTCACGCATTGCGAGCCCAGCGCCGATAAAGACGATCCAGATCATCAGGTAGCGTGACACCTCCTCGATCCAGCCGAAGGAGACGCTGAAGAAGTAGCGGGAAACGATGTTGGCGAAGACGAGCGACAGCATCATCGCAAGCATAGCAGCAACGAGCAGGCCGTTGACGACACACAGCCAACGGTCAAATCGTAAGAGCATTGCGGTCCTCCTCGCCGAGCGCCGATAGGCTGCGTCCGCCCTGCAAAGTTCTAGTTTAGGTAGGGTGCGGCCTTAGTCGCCAGCCGCCAGATCGTGAAGTTCGGGACAGGCGGATTCTCGAAATCCATGTCCCCATCGACCCAGACGTGCAGGTGGTTGGATATCACATGCAGCCTGCCATCCGGCGCCCAAGCGAGCGTATCCGGCCATGCCATTTCCGGGTGATAGGCGACCCGCGAGAGGCGACGGTTGGCGGGCTCCCATTTAAGGACCGAGTTGAGCTGGAGCGCGGTGAGATAGATATTGCCGTCTTTGTCCGCCGTGAGACCATCAGTGTTGGAAGGCAGCACCACCTCCGTGCGCACGGCTGCCTGAAGTTCAGATTCCGAGACCTTAGGATCACGGAGGAGCGCAGTCGGCAGCGAAAAGAGCGTGTTGCCGGTCAGGTTGGTCCAGTAGAGCGTCTGCTTATCACCCGACAACGCAATGCCGTCGGCGCCGGTTCGCATCGGGCCGTTCTTGAGAACCTTACGGTCGCCGATGTTGAACATGAATTGTGGTTCGTCGTTGGTAAACTTGGTCGCGTTCAGCACGCGCCGTGCCGTGTTGGCGTTGCGGTCATAGACGATGAGACCACCGCAGAGAGGGTCGCTGAAAATCCCACTGTCGGTAATATAGGCAAAGCCCGACTCGTTATCGACGACGATGTCGTTCAGAAACGAGCATCTCTTGTCCGACACTGCTGGAGGGAACTCGTAGCGCTGGATCTCCTCGTTGGCCTTGATATCCCATAGGATCAGCTTCTCGTCCCGGACCCCGGACTCGGCGCCGGCGATGTGGCCCTGGTCGAGGATCCACATGACATCGTTTTGGTCAATCTCGAATCCCAGAACCGCCTTGAGCCCCTGCGGATTCGCGACAGCATTGAGTTCGAGCGAAGGGTAGGGCTGGAGCTCGTAGTCATCACCATTCTTCACTAGCCTGGACAAGGTCGCAGGTATGTCCGCTCCACCCCAGCGAGCGGTCGAGACATACATATTGCCGGCCGCGTCGAACTTGAGGCCCTGCACAAGGACCTTTCCGTGGAGCGGACTTTTGCTCCAAAGGGCTGCCGCGTCTCCGCTCTGAAGCTGATAAGTGAGGCTGTTCCAGCGAATGACCGGTGCAGGCTCGCTTTCTTGCGCCGCCACACTGCCGGCCAATATGGTTGCAGCCGCCGCAATGATGAGCCTGATATCGAGAATCCCCATAGGAGTGCCCTTCCTACCTGTGGCAGCTTCATTTGCGGCTGCCTATCTGCTACCTTAGACGGTAGATGAAACTAAGGTAGCAGTTTTCGATTGGCTGTAAAGAGGAATTTGCTGATGTCTCTGGATTCGCCATCCACGCCTGACACCGCGCCAGGCAGCAAGGAAGGCGCGCGCGTCAGGAAGCTTTCGCGTCCGGCGCTCCTCGTCGATGAAGTTGCGCGGGCGATCAGGGAAATGATCGTTCAAGGGAAGGTCGCATCCGGTGAAAAGCTGTCGGAGAACGCCCTGGCCGCAGAACTGGGAGTTTCAACAACCCCGGTTCGCGAAGCGATATCGCTTTTGCGCAGCGAGGGACTAGTGACAGTGCAGCCGCAATCAGGAACCTATGTGTTCAAGCTTCAGCCCGGCGAGCTTAATCAGTTGTGTGAACTGCGGCTCGCCCTTGAGCCGGCTGCGGTTGAACTTGCACTCAACAACCCGTCATCAACACTGGCCGACGATCTGGCGGCAATCGCGGAGAAAATGAAACAGGCACAAGCCGAGGGACAGATTCGCGAGTATCTTTCGCTTGACACCGCCTTCCACGACACGATCATCACTGCTTCCGGCAATCCCTATCTCTCAAGCGCCTATGCACTGATCAGCGCGAAGATGGCGGCTTTGCGGAACCGGCTCGGTAACGATCCGCATCACATGGGAAAGTCAATGCGCGAACATGTCGACATCACCGAGGCCATCAGGGCACGAGATCTGAGCAAGGCAAGAAAGATCCTACGAGGCCACATTGCCCGCAAGGAAGGATCGTACTGGGAACATCTCGATCCGGATCGGCTTTTGAAATCGGCTAACCAACAGGAGGTCTAACCGGGGTGCCAGCCGGCACCCTTGCTCCCTTCTTGCCCAAATTCCATTGATGAAGAGTTGTATGCGGCGGCGCAGATGGATTGTTCATCGCTTTCGCCAGCACGTTGCTCAACGGCAGATGAATGTCTCGCGTTCAGGCTTTCGTGCCTGGCAACCCTGTCTGGCCCGCTTCACATAGGGTCATGGACAACTAGGCTTTCCATGGCGACCAATGAGCCGACCTCCCGCCTTTGAGGCCGCTGACTATCCGGTCGACGAGCTTCCGACCGCGGCGGAGGCGCTGGCGACGGCGGCCGTGCAGCTCTCTTCATGGATCGAACCCTCAGTTTCTTCGCACCATGAAGCCGTTGAAGAACGCTGAGAGCTCAGCGTGGGCATGGAGCGGGAGAACATGAGCGATGTACTGGTCCGGACGCACCACGACCATACAGCCCCGCTCGCGGTCGATACCGCGCATGTCGAAGATATCGTTGCGGCCTTTGATGTCGGGACAGAACATCTTCTCGTAGTCACGGCCAAACTCATTTCAATCTCCGCGGAATGAACACGGTAAAGCCGTACAGTCGCGCCGGATTTGACGACATGCGGACTTTGGCGATGTCGGCCAGAACGCCCGGTTTCATTTCCGTGGCCAATCGGCTGAACTGGCCATAATATAGCATTATTGCTATTAACAAGGGCAGAATTAGCATTTTACATGTTTGTTTTCTCCTGTCATTGGTCGCGCCACAGTCGATCCGCGACGTGGCTTTGTGGGCTCCGTAAGTGATAATCCGGTCTCTGAGATTGGATTTCTGGTTGGAATTCCAGGGTCACATCTGAATCTTGAAAATCCAACTTGGCAGAGCAAATGAGCCAGCCAACGCTCGTCCTGATCCCTGGCCTCTTGTGCGACAGCTTCGCCTGGCACAAGCAAGCCGGAGTCTTCGGCAAGGACATGCCAATCGGCATCGCCGACGTCAGCGCCGGCGTTTCCATCACGGGCATGGCCGAAGACATTCTAACCAGGCATCCGGGCGTGCTGTGGGTGGCAGGGCATTCCATGGGCGCACGCATCGCGCTCGAAATGGTGAGATTGGCGCCTGAACGTGTTGCGAAGCTCGCCTTGATCGACACCGGCATTCATCCCCGTCGCGAGGGCGAGGAAATCAAGCGGCAGGAACTGGTCGATCTCGCCTACAGCGACGGCATGTCCGCACTGGCGGCACGCTGGCTGCCGCCCATGGTGCACGAGGCCCACCATGGCGACGAAGTGCTGATGGATGGGCTGACCGAGATGGTGCTGCGTGCCAGTCCCGAACAGCACGAGCGCCAGATCGAGGCGCTGCTCAGCCGGCCGGACGCCGCAGCCTATCTCGGTACAGTCACCTGTCCGGTGCTGCTGGTGGTGGGGCGTTACGACAAGTGGAGCCCGGTCGCGCAGCATGAGGACATGCTGGCGCTGCTGCCCGATGCTCGTCTGGTGATCATCGAAGACGCTGGCCACTTCGCGCCGCTGGAGCAGCCCGAGGCGGTGACCGCGGCCATGCGCATGTGGATGGCAGGCTGGCAGAAGGAGGACAAGATGACCGACACGTCGGAAGACGGCAAGCAGGCTCTGCCCGAGACGCCTCTGTTCGATCGCGAGGCGAACTTCAGAGGCTATCGCATGAACAAGATGGCGATGGATCTCGGTCGTGCCGAGAACCGCGAAGCTTTCAAGGCCGACGAGGACGCCTATCTCGACCGCTACGGCCTTTCCGACGAGGAAAGGGCCGCCGTGAAGGCGCGCGACTGGCACGAGATGGTGCGCCTTGGCGGCAACCTGTTCTTCATCCTGAAAATCTCGGCCATCGACCCGACGCCGATGACGCGAATCGCGGCCGCGCAGGCCGGCATGGACCACGACGCCTTCCTGGCGCAGCGTTTGGGAAAGGTCTGACAAATGGCCAAGATCATTGGCGGCGTCGGCACGAGCCATGTTCCCTCCATCGGTGTCGCGCTTGACAAGGGTATGGCGGACACGCCGGACTGGAAGCCGTTTTTCGACGGCTACATCCCCGGCAAGGAGTGGATGAAGCAAGCCAAGCCGGACATTGCAGTGGTGATCTTCAACGACCACGGCAATTCTTTCTTCCTCGACCGGGTCCCGACCTTCGCCGTCGGTGTGGCCGAAAGCTACAAGCCCGTCGACGAGGGTTGGGGCCCGCGTTCCATTCCCGAGTTTGCAGGCGCTTCGGACCTCTCATGGCATTTCGTCGACAAGCTGGTCGAGCAGCATTTCGACCCACTCGTTTGCCGCGAGATCGAGGTGGACCACGGCCTGCAGGTTCCGATGGAGTTATTCTTCGGCCGCCCGGACAAGTGGCCGGTCAAGGTCGTTCCGATCTGGGTAAACACCATCCAGTACCCGATCCCGACGCCGCTGCGCTGCTGGGAAATGGGCAAGGTACTGCGCGACGCGATCGAGAGCTTCCCGGGCGACGGGCGTGTGGTGATCATGGGCACTGGCGGCCTGTCGCACCAATTGCAGGGCAGCCGCGCGGGCTTCATCAACCGCGAGGCGGACGAGGCCTGGCTCGACGGGATCGCAAACGACTACGAGAAATACCGCAACATGTCGCGGGAGGACTATGTCGAGCAGTTCGGTTCGGAAGGTGCGGAGCTAATCATGTGGCTCGTCATGCGTGCCGCTATGGACCCGAAGGTCGATTTGAAACACAAGCATTACTATGCGCCGGCCTCGCTGACTGGCGCCGGCATGGTGGTGCTGGAGAACCAGACCTAGGAGCGGAGATGTACTTCTTGATGATCTGCTGGCATAAGCCGGGCTCGCAGGCGGTCAAGAAAGCGCAACACGACCAGCACCGCGTCCATGTGGCATCGGGCGGCAATGGTGTCGTCAGGGTGCTGACCGGCAGCGCCCTGACCGAGGCGGACGGGGAGACCGACGTCGGTAATTTCGGCATTTTCGAAGCGGCGGGCGAAGCCGAGGTGCGGGCCTTCGTCGAAGCTGACCCGTTTACTATTGCCGGCATCGTCGACAGCGTCGAAATCGTCCGCCTGCCCGACCGTTTCAAGGCCCACCGTATCCAGCCGCTGTCAAGCTGACAGAGCGAGATAAGCTGCTGCCCAGTCGGTGCTTATTGCAGTTTGCCCGACACGAGACGTACCCATAGAATGCACGCTCCGGAAGTGGGGCAAGCAGGGTGATTGTGAAGAACCGTGTCAGGATCAGACAGCTGCGCGTTTTCCTTGAAGTTGCGCGGCAGGGGGGCGTTGTGCGTGCGGCCGAAGCGTTGCATTTGACGCAGTCGGCAGTCTCCAGAACAATCGGTGAGTTGGAGCGCGTTGTCGGGTTGCCGCTGTTCGACCGCAGCCAACGCGGTTCCAAGCTTACGGAGGCCGGGCAGCTTCTGCAGCGGCATGCTACTTCGGGGTTGGCGCAGATCGATATGGGCGTTGCCATGGCCGGCAACCGCTCCAACTCAACGGACGTTGTGAAAGCAGGTGCTCTGCCGACCGTTGCGGGAGCAACTTTTGCGCGTGTCGTACGCGACTTTAAACGGCGTTTCCCCCAGACCACAGTGCATGTTGCAAGCGGGACCAACGCGGAACTGCTCTCAAAATTGCGGCGTGGAGATGTGCATTTCGTGTATGGCCGCCTCGCTGCGGCAGAAGCCATGAGGGGGCTGGCGTTCGAACATCTATACTCCGAGGAAATCGCCTTTGTTGCCGCCCCTGATCACGCGCTTTTTGAACTGGAACATGTCGAACTGGCCGACTTGGGCGACCACAGCGTCGTCTTGCATCAGGCGGATACGATCATTCGGAATGAAATTGACCGTTTTCTACTTGAACATGGGATTACCGGGTTTGGTGATGTCGTCGAAACGAATCTCATTGAACTCGCGCGTGCTCTTGTGATCGCAAACGGTTTTGTCTGGATCGTACCGGTGGGAGTCATACGGCAGGATCTCGAACGCGGAGACCTGCGGCGCCTGAACATTTTCGCCCCGGAGCTTCAGGGGCCTATAGGAATCAGTACCGATCCCGCTATTCCGCAAAGCGCAGCTTGCGAGACGTTGATCAACGACATCCGAGTGGCGGCAAAAGCATAGCCTGGCGTCCGGTCAGCCAAGGGGTGTGCGAAATCTGCGCCGCACGCTTTCGATCGCCCAATATTCTGATCCCGTCTCCGGAGGCATTGACAGCTTCGCTCCCGGGTTCAGGGCCGATCGATTGTCCGGCTCCTTTTCGAGCGGAGCGATGTCAGCGCCAACATAGCAATTTCGCTATGTTTTGCCGCAAGTTTAGCAATTTACATATCAAGAATTCTCCTGTCAGTTGTTATTTAAAATCGTCAAAAAGGGAGGAGAAGATGATTTCTCGTATTTTGCTTGCGGCTGCCATCGTAGCGGGGCTGTCCGGCGCCGCTTCGGCCCAGACGATCTCGATCGGGACAAACCCGCAAGGCTCGCTGGCCTATGCGACAGGGGCGGCCGTGTCCAAGGTTGCCATCGAGGAGGGCGATATTCGGATGCGCGTCGTGCCGCAGGGCGGGCCGAATGTGGTCGTTCCGCTGGTGAACAACGGAGAGCTGGAATTCTCCATCGCCAACGGGGTCGCCGCTGCCTTTGCATATACCGGCCAGGGCGAATTCAGCAGCCCGAACGAAAACATCCGCATGGTCGCGGTGTTGTTCGATCTCTACAGCGGCTTCATCGTGCGCAACGACAGCGACATTCACACCCTGCAGGATCTCCAGGGCAAGCGCGTCGCGTCCGATTTCCTCACGCAGCAGGCCGTCCAGACCAATGCCGAGGCCACGCTGAACACGGTCGGCATGACCTATGACGACGTGCAAAGAGTGCCGGTGCCGGACGGTGTGCGTGGTGTCGAGGATTTGGAGACGGGCAATGTCGATGCAACGTTCTTCTCCCTGTCCTCGGGGCGCACCAAGCAGGCGGACGCGGCTTTGGGCGGCATTCGTATCCTGCCGATAGAGAAGTCGGAGGACGCAAACGCCAAGATCGAGGCCATTTCGCCGGGAGCATGGGTGGCCGAGGTCAAGCCCGGTCCGAACTTTCCCGGCATAACCGAGCCGCAGGGTGCCTATACCACGCCTTTCGTCATTCTCGCCGGCGCGGATGTGCCGGACGAGGTGGTCTACAATCTGGTCAAGGCGCTTCACGCCAACAAAAAGGCTCTGGTGGCCGCGAACGGGGCGTTCAACGGCTTCGATCCGGCCGCGATGCACACCGATATCGGCGTTCCCTTCCACCCCGGCGCCGAACAATTCTACACCGAAGCCGGCCTGTAAGACGTTCGGCTCTGCCGGAGCATCATCTCCCGGCGGCCATGTGCGCCGCCAGGAGACTTGAGAATGCATTCCAGGGAGGAATGACATGTCCAGGCCTGAAGCTTCGAAGGCGGACACCGCTGAACATATCGAGCAAGATAATCCGAAGATTGTTTTAGCCGGCAAGATTATCGGCTCGGTTCTGGTGCTGCTCTCGCTGGCGAATGCACTCGATCTCTATCGGGCCTTCGGACTGGTGTTGATCAACGAGCAGTTGCTGGCCGTCATCCTCGGTCTGGCGCTGGCGACGGTCTTCATCGTGCAACCCTTCACGCGTCACACGGCGAAGACGCGTTTGCCTTGGTATGACGCCGTGGCGGCGATACTGGCGTTCGGCGCCTGCACCTATGTAGCGATCAATTATGTCGGCATTGTCGCGACCCTGTTCGACAAGCCGTTCAGCTCCGTGGCCGCGGCCACCATCATCGTGGTTTCGGTCGCCGAATGCTTGCGGCGCACCGCGGGGACGATGCTTTTCGGCTTCGTTCTGTTCTTCCTGGCCTTCGGGCTTGTAGGGCACCTTGTTCCCGGTCATTTCCAGGGGCGCGAGGTCGCCATCGACCGGCTGCTGATCTATCTCGGCATGGACGCAAGCGGGATTATCGGGTTGCCGATCGGGGTGGTGGTGTCGATCGTCGTGCCCTTCATCTTCTTCGGCAATTTGCTCAACGCATCGGGCGGAGCCAGCTTCTTCACCGAGATTTCAGCGGCGCTGATGGGCAAATATCGCGGCGGGTCCGCCAAGATCGCCGTTGTCGCATCATCGCTGTTCGGTTCGATTTCGGGCAGCGCCGTGGCCAATGTTGTTTCGACCGGCGTAATTACCATACCGATGATGAAAAGGAGTGGCTATCCGCCGGAGCGGGCTGCGGCTATCGAGGCTGTGGCCTCGACGGGTGGCCAGCTCATGCCACCGATGATGGGCGCGGCTGCGTTTCTGATGGCCGAATTTCTGCAGGTGCCGTACACGGATATCATTCTCGCGGCTCTGATCCCGGCGATCCTTTATTACGTGTCGCTGTTTATCCAGGCCGACCTGTACGCGGCCAAGGAAAATATCCGTTCGGCCGACGAGATGAGATACAATGTGCTCGAGGTGCTCTCGAAGGGCTGGCTCTATATCTCGCCCTTCGTGGTGATCATTGTCGGACTGTTCACCTTAAACCTGCAGCCGCAGACCGCTGCCATGTATGCGACAGGTCTGATCATTCCGATCGCGCTGGTGTTTGGTTATCGCGGCGTGCGCATGCATTGGACACGGCTGCTCGAGGCGGTTGGCGATACCGGCGTCGCCGTGACCCAACTGCTCATGGTCTCAGCCATGGCGGGTGTGGTGATCGGCGTGCTCAATATCACTGGCCTCGGCTTTGCGTTGACCCAGGCGATCATTGAGCTCTCTGGGGGTAACCTCGCGGTCATTCTCCTGCTTTCCGGTGCCATCTCGATCGTATTGGGTATGGGTATGCCCACGGTGGGTGTGTATCTGCTGCTCGCGACGCTTGTTGCGCCTTCGATGGTGGAAGCAGGCGTGCCCCCCATCGCAGCGCATATGTTCGCGTTCTATTTCGGCATCCTCTCGATGATTACTCCGCCCGTGGCCGCCGCGGCGTTTGCCGGTGCGACGATAGCGAAGGCGGATTTCGTCAAGACCGGATTTGCCGCGGTGGTCTTCGGGTGGCCGGCCTATGTGGTGCCTTTCATCTTCGCCTTGTCGCCCGAAATGCTCTGGCAGGGAACACCATTTGAGATCGCAAGGATCTTCGTTCTCTCGGTGGTCGGCGTGTGGCTCGTTTCGGCAGGCTGGATCGGCTTCTTTGGCGGAAGGCTGAGCGCCGTGTGGCGCTTGGCATTCATCCTGGCGGGTGCTGCTTGCTTTGTACCCGGATCTGCCATTCCCGGCGGTCATCTCGTCGACTCGGCTGGCATAGCAGCCGGTATTGCGATCGTTGCCGCGCGCCTTTTTCTCAGCCGTACAAAGGTGGTCAATGCCTAAGCGTCCCAATTTCATCCTTTTCATCACCGATCAGCACCGGGCTGATTTTCTGGGATGCTATGGCCACCCGGTGCTCAAAACCCCCAATATCGACAGGTTGGCCGGGTCCGGTATCAGGTTCGATAAGTTCTACGTGGCGAGCCCGGTCTGCATGCCCAACAGGGCGAGCCTTATGACCTGCCGCATGCCTTCAAGCCATGGCGTAAGGGCCAACGGCATTCCGCTGGAACGGCGCAATGTCACCTTCGTCGAGGTGCTCAAAGCGGCCGGATACGAAACCGCGCTGATCGGCAAGAGCCATTTGCAGAACTTCAGCGGCAGACCGTCGATGATCGAGCCGCCGGTGACCCGGCCAGACCATTTCCGGGCCGACTGGCCGCTCGATCAGTCGGTACGCACGGAATATCGGGATCCGTTCTTTCGTGTGGAAGAGCCGGACTTTTGGGACGGGCCGCAGCCAAAGGTTCCAACGCCATTCTATGGCTTCGACCATGTGGAGCTGGTGACCGGACACGGGGATGCGGCGGGCGGCGACTATGTGCAGTGGGTGGCCGACCGCGATGCGGACGCGGCATCGAAGATCGGCATCAAGAACCAGCTCCCGCACGACTATTCCTGCCCGCAGGCCGTGCGCACGGCGGTGGCGCCGGAGCACTACTCGACCACTTTCATCGCCGAGCGGGCGACAAAATGGATCGAAGATCGCGCGGATAGCGACAAGCCGTTCTTTCTGATGGTGTCCTGGCCAGATCCGCATCATCCGTTCAATCCGCCGGGTAAATACTGGGATATGTACAAGCCTCAGGAAATGGCGCTGCCGGCGGCCTTTGCCGCCAATGATTGGACGCCGCCCTTTCACGTGGCGGCGGCGATCAGGGAGCGCGAGGAAGGGCGGGCGAACCTTGCGGGCATGGGTACGGTTGCGTGCTCGGCACGCGAGGCGCTGGAGGCCCGTGCACTGACCTGCGGCCTGATCGCAATGATCGACGACGCTGTGGGCACGGTTGTCTCCAGTCTCGACCGGACGGGCAGGGCGGACGATACGGTGAAAATATTCACCTCCGACCATGGCGACCATCTTGGCGATCACGGGCTGCTTTTCAAAGGTGCAGAGCAGTATGAGCAGATAACCAGGGTCCCGTTTATCTGGTCGGATCCCGAGGGGAAGACGGGCGAGCGAAGCGATGCCATTGGCCAGACACTCGACATCGGCACGACGA
Organism: Chelativorans salis; assembly: GCF_025336525.1. Lineage (GTDB taxonomy): Bacteria > Pseudomonadota > Alphaproteobacteria > Rhizobiales > Rhizobiaceae > Chelativorans > Chelativorans salis. The sequence continues at coordinate 24,169 of NZ_JAOCZP010000005.1, read as the reverse complement.
TACTTGAGCGCGCCATGATCGAAGCCCCGGTTGGCATGCAAGGCATCAGGCTGCCCGTTGCTGGCGGAGAGGGACGCAGCGCCGCCCTTATCCAATATGATCACCAGAAAACCGATCCGGCTTTTGGACCGCAGCCCAGAGTGCACACGCTGCACGATGGCCGCTGGCGCCTGTCAATCTATCAGGGAACCGATTTTGGGGAGCTCTACGACCTCGAGACGGACCCGGAGGAGTTGCACAATCTGTTCGATGTTCCCGCTGCTGTGTCTGAGAAGGTCCGGCTGATGGAAATGCTGGCGCGAGCGGAGATCGCAGCAGTTGACCGGGCGCCGGTTCCGACCGGACAGGCCTAGCAAATCGACCAGATATCGAAAGCAGGTCTCCTGTGGAGAAAGGCGCATCACAGTTCGAGGGAGGAGAGCCACATGTCTATCAATCACAAGTCCTACGCCAAAGGCCGCACAGGTAACGGAGCTTCATTGAACGCGGTCCCAAAACCGTCGCGGCGCTCGGTGTTGACGGGGGCCTCGACGATTGCGGCGGTCGCCCTGACGTCCGGCTTGGCGACGCCTGCCGTCGCCCAGACAAGCCGGAAGACGTTCGTTCTGGTGCATGGTGCCTGGCATGGGGGCTGGTGTTGGAAACATGTCCGCGACATCCTCGAGGCAAAGGGACACCGCGTGTATACGCCGACAATGACGGGCCTCGCGGAGTATTCGCATATGCTCAGTGCGGACGTCGACATGAATACGCACATCCAGGACATCACCAACCTGTTCTGGTGGGAGGACCTCAACGACGTCGCCCTCGTTGCCCATTCCTATGCCGGTTGGGTCTGTTCGGGCGCCCTTGAAAAAGTCGAAAAGCAGGTATCCTCGCTGGTCATGGTAGACGCATTTCTTCCGGTGGATGGGACAAGCGCCTACGACACCAACACACCCGAGCAACGGGCGAAACTTGATGAATTGCGTGCAGCGGGCACTATAGCGAGGCCGCCGATCCCCGCGGAAGCCTTCGGGGTAAAAACGCAAGCGAATATCGATTGGGTCAACGCAAAGATGACCCCTCAGCCGATGAATGCCGTTTTCACAAAGGCCCATCTTACCGGCGCACGCGAGCGGATAGCCAAGAAGTTGTTTGTACGAGCCCTTGGTTTCCCGCAGCCTGCATTCGCCAGGAATTACGAAGAGACCAAGGCCGATCCGACCTGGGAAACCTACGGGGTCCCGGAGGATCAGTCTGGACACGACATCATGGTTGATGCGCCTGAGTTGCTTTCTGATCTGATCGAGCAGGCTGCCGCCTGAACGTGATCAAGGAGGGCGGTGGCGTCACGCACCGCCCTCACGCTTGTCAGCCCACGTACCCCGCTCGAACAGCCATGCGGCCGCGGCCTTTATCCCGCCGAACGGAAAGACATGAATCTGGGCGATCCTCGAGGCGGGATTGGCGTGCGCATACGCCTCTATGGGATCCACTACCTCGTCGGGCGAGAATCCCCCCATGAGCGTGGCAATCGAGCCGCCGCGCTTTTTGAGGAAGGACACGGAGCTGCCCACGCCGCACATCGCAGCATACTTGACCATTGTCGTCAGTTTGGCCGGACCGGCGACCCCGATGTGGACGGGCAAATCGATGCCATGCGCCGACAGGCCACCCGCCCATTCGGCGAACTTACGGCCATCGAAGCCAAACTGGGTCACGATACGCATCCGCGCGCCGGTGCGCTCGCCAAAATCCTGCTTCAGTTTGAGTACTTCAATCGCCACCGATTCAGAAAAATCCGGGCTGCCCTCCGGGTGGCCCGCAACGGCGATATCGCGAATGCCGTATTTGTCGAACACTCCCGTTTCGAGCACGTCCATCGCCCCTGAAAACGTCCCTACGGGCTTTTCGAGCCCGCCCGCTATGACCAGAACATCCCGCACACCACCCTCTTGAGATATGGCCCGGATGCGATCGTCCATGGCCCTGAGATCACGGACACGGCGGACGGCGATATGCGGGATAGGCACATAGCCTAAGTCGCGCAACCGTTTCGCTGCCATGACCTGCGTGAAACGTATATCCAGCCCCATGTCGGTGATAGAGACGCGAGTGCCTTTGGGGAACAGGCTCGGCAAGTCGGCGGACTCAATGGCCTGCCGTGGCGAAACCTCGATTGAAGCGGGAAGCCTGGCAGATCCCGCGCCCCGGTCGACAGTCGGTGCGGCAGCCTTGGACAGAGAGAATAATGTCATGAGAACACCACCGTCTTGCGCCCGTTGATCAGGACGCGATCTTCTAGGTGCAGCGCCACGGCGCGGGCGAGAACGCGACGTTCGATGTCCCTTCCTTTTCGGACGAGATCTTCGGGCGTATCGGCGTGGGTGACGTGTTCGACGTCCTGCGCGATGATCGGCCCCTCGTCGAGGTCTGCCGTGACGTAATGTGCCGTTGCGCCGATGGTCTTCACGCCGCGTTCGTGCGCCTGGTGATAGGGCTTCGCACCCTTGAAACCGGGCAGGAACGAATGGTGGATGTTGATGCAGCGGCCGGAAAGATAGGCCGAAAACTCATCGGAGAGAATTTGCATGTACCGGGCCAGAACGATCAGTTCGGCCCCGGTTTCCTCGATCAGGGCCTTGATCTGACTCTCCTGCTCCAACTTTGTTTCTCTGGTGATTGCGAGGTGATGATATGGAACCCCCATATGCATGGTGACATGGAGCGCGGAACTGGGATGGTTCGAGACGATACCAACGCATTCCATGTTCAACTCGCCAATGCGCATCCGGTAAAGCAGATCACCCATACAGTGGTCGAATTTGGATACGAGGATCAGGACCTTGCGCTTGCGGCTAGCTGGCCGCATTGCCCAGTCCAGGCCGAACTTGAACACCTCGTGCGAGAAACCGGCCTGGAAGGCGTCAATGTCCTGGTCCATCGTAAAGGCGACGCGCATGAAGAAGTTGCCGGTTTCCCGGTCGTCGAATTGCTGTGCCTCGTAGATATCCCCGCCATTCTCGGCAAGGCGGCCAGCCACGGCGGCGACGATGCCCGCCCGGTTCCGGCACCTCAAGGTCAGGATGTACTGAGACATGGCTCCCTTCCTTCCGCGGAAAACCGTGAAACGCCCGTCCTCCCGCCCGGATCGGTACGAGGCGCAAGAGGTTGACGCCGGCGCGGGTATTTCTGGATCGGTTGAGCATCCCGTATCATGGTGGATAGGGGCGTCGCTTATGCTTAATGTGAAAATCCCGCATTAAAATGATTATATCAACGGAGTTGAACCGCCCTGAGAACAGAGATTACGCAGAAGGCCCGTAAATATTTCCAGGATCTCGCTTGAACCTTCCGTTCGTTTCACCGTGAGTCCGATCGGGGTTTCGGAGTCGGGCAGATCGATATTGACCTTCTTGAGACTTGGCGGAAGGCTCGCGATATGCTGGTCGCTGTAGCTCAGGAGCCCGATCGAGTTGCTGTTGATGATGACTTGCTCCGCGTTGCTGAACGACAGGATTTCACACGTCTGGGCGGGAGGGACTGCGCCCACGGACTCAAACAGCCTCCCGAAGTATGATCGCACCGGTGTGCCGTGGGGCGCCACGATCCACCTTTCCTTTTGCAGGTCGGAAATTGTCACCCCGCGTGCATGGCAGGGGTGGGCTTGCCGCGCAACGAGCGTGAAACGCTCGTTGTAAAGGAAGATTTCCTCCAGTTCGGGGAAAGGGGTGGGAGAACGCAGTATCCCGATCATGCAATCGATCTCGCCCCTGCGAAGGGCCTCAGTCAGCATGTTGTAGCTTCCCGGCACCGCGATCAGGCGCAGATGCGGGTAGCGGTTCGTAAGGTAGCCAAAGGCCCGCGCCACCAGATCCTGCCCGGAGAATGGCAGCATGCCGACCGCCAGCCTTCCAACCAGGCCGCGCCTGGGTTCCAAATCGATGTTGTCCAGGGACAACTCCTGCAACAATTCGTCCCGAAGTGCGGCGAGTCTCCGCGCCTGCGGGCTCGCTTCCAGCCCATTGCGCCGTCGCTCGAACAAAGACTGCCGGCAATATTCCGAAATGGCCGAGAGCGACCGGCTGATGGCCGGTTGAGCCATTCCCAGGTGGACTGAGGCTGCCGATGCGCTCCCGAAACGTATCACCGCCGAAACCGCGTCGAGATGATGCCAACGCAGGAAGGGGGTCAGATTTGGCCTCGTATTGCCAATGGCTACGATGTCCGCTTCCGCCCTCGCAATATGCTTGAGAGCCGCAGAACATCGCTGCAGGATCGTGTCGCCCCAAACGGTCGGCTCGGTACCGCTCCAGCCCCTTTGAAAGAGCGTTGCGCCAAGCAGGTTCTCGGCCGATGCAACCGTCCGCGAGACCACGGGCTGACTCATGTTGAGGATGCGTGAGGCTTCATCGAACCCTCGCGCTATTGCTACCGCCTCGATCACTCTGGCTTGCTTGAGGCTAAGTCGGCTCTGCATGTCCATGTTCTTAATATAATCAAAATAGCTTAGATTATTCAATAACTACATAAGCGCTGACGCCAGCCTGATGTTAAGGGAGGAGGAACATGACCAACAGGGAGGAAGGGCGAGATGGCCGACAAGAACCTGCAAGAAAAAATCGATCGGATTGGCAATCCATCACATATGTTGCAGAATTCGCCGGTGGGGCCGTACGTGTTTCCCATTGCGCCACAATATACAAACTGGATGGAAGAAGTGCGCGCATGGCGTCATGGCGCGGTACTGCTTAATCAATCCTACCACATGACCGATTTGTACGTGCGGGGGCCGGATGCCATCAAGTTCATGTCCTATGTCGGCGTCAACAGCTTCGCCAATCTCGGCCGCGATAAAGCCAAGCAATTGGTCTGCGTCAACTACGACGGTTACGTCATCGGCGACGGCATCATATTCGGTCTCGAGGATGATGAAATCCTCTATGTAGGACGTCCGCCTCTCGCGAACTGGATGAAGTTTCAGGCCGAGATCGGCGACTTTGACGTCGAGACCGAACTGGACATCCGGTCAGTCGAAAACCCGGACAAGCCCCGCAGGCTCTACCGCTACGAAGTGCAGGGGCCGCTTGCGCTCGATATCCTTAACGAGGTCAACGAGGGCGGTCCGCTGACCACCAAGTTCTTCAACATGGGAGAAATCACCCTAGCGGGCTGCAAGGCGCGGACGCTGAGTCACGGCATGGGTGGCGCGAAAGGTCTCGAACTGTGGGGGCCTTACGAAGACCGAACAAAGGTTTATGACCGCCTGCTCGAAGTCGGAGAAAAGTACGGCATGCTTCGCGCGGGCGCGCGGGCCTATTCGTGTGCGGCCATGGAATCGGGATGGATTCCGTCTCCATTGCCAGCCATCTATTCGGGCGAAAAGATGCGTCCGTACCGCGAATGGTTGCCGGCAAATGGCTTTGAAGCCACCTGCTCAGTCGGAGGAAGCTTCCAGCCCGACAGTGTCGAGGACTTTTACCTTACGCCATGGGATCTCGACTACGGGCGGGTGGTGAAGTTCGACCACGACTTCATCGGGCGCGAGGCGCTCGAGAAGATGGAAGGCGAAGCGCATCGCACCAAGGTGACGCTTGTTTGGGACAAGGCAGATGTCCTCAAGATTTTTGCCGGCATGATGGAGGAGTTTCCCGGTCCCAAGCTGATGGAACTGCCTGCCGGCCACTATGCGGCGCATCCCTATGATCAGGTCTTGTTGAACAATGAACTGGTGGGTCTGTCGACCTACCCGGTGTATTCGGCCAACGAGCGGGCGTGGATATCCCTCGCCATGGTGCGCGGCGCTCTGGCCGAACGGGGAACGAGGCTTTCCATCCTCTGGGGTGAGGCTGATGGCGGCACGAAGAAGCCGCATGTCGAGAGGCACCGTCAGATGGAGGTGGGGGCCGAGGTATACCCGTGGCCTATTCATGAGGCTGCGCGAGTCGAATATCGGGCGCAGCGCTGAGAGGCGGGCCGGTTTACCGCATCGGTTTCGCGCAGGTCGTGAGGAGGATGGCGGCATAGTGATTGCGTCAGGAAGTCCTAGAGGGGGGCTTCCGATGTCGGCGAACTGGTCGAAGTACCGCTTGCGCCCTGGCTGCTGCCGAAGAGCCATGGCCACTAAGCTAACTGCTCTGCAGGCAACCGATGCCAAGAAGGTAATCACGATGCGCACAGCTTCATTTCCAGTCGCCTCCCAAGGCAATGCGGCTGCAGTCGAGGTTATCTCGGCAGCAGCCGCATTGCCTTGGGAGTTAGCTATCGCGATGTGCGCGACATCAGTTCTGGGGCCGGACGACCGCGTGTCGCATTTGTCGGCTCGGGACGGCGCGTGAGAAGCTTGGTGTGATCACCCTTCTCGTGACTCGACCAGCAAGCTTTGCGGAGAAGCGGATCGCCAGAAAGTCACGCTCGTAAGATCAACAGATTGTCTACGAATTGGAAATGGCGGCAAGTAATGCAGCGTGTTTTCGAGATTTTCATGGAACGTTTGTCGGAAAGCATGACGATGTGGATCTCGAGAACGCCATGGCTGCTACTGCCAGCGCGCTTGATCTTCCTATGTTTGCCTACCTGTCGCTGCCGACCAAGCCTGCAAGCGACCGCGACTGATCTCGAACTATCCCTTGGACTGGACATCATACTATCTCCTTCGCCGGTATGACGAAATTGATCCGGTGATCCTGCGGACGTAGTGTGAAAAATGCCCATTTCGATGGAAGCGGGAATGCTGCAGAGGCAACACCACGAGGGCTCAGCAAAGACTGTTCGACGAGGCGGCTGAATTCGGGATTGCCAGCGGGCTGACGATCCCGATCCATGATCGGCGCGGAGGCTTCGCCGCGCTGACATTTGCGGCCGATGAGCGCGCCCCGGCATTTCTCAGCGTCGCCACAAGATATGAGCAGGCGCTGCAACAGGACGATGACCGAGGATACCAGCCCCATTTCCACCGAGATCACGCCCGAAGGCGAGCAGGTTCTTGTTCCGGGCATCGCGCCGATCACCTTGCGCGACCGGCTTGTCGCCCGGATGACCGAGCCGATGACCCCGAAACGCAATCCCGATGCCGCGCAGGAGCCCTGCGACATCGGCCTGTTCGATCAGACCGCGCGCGATCAAACCGACCTGATCGATCTTCTCCGTGCCGCCGAACGTGGCGCACCAACCCCTGAACAGAAACAGGAGGACTGACCCATAGAACTCACACACATTCCGCGTGACCAGTTGAAGGTCTCCGCATTCAACATGCGCCATGCCCGCAAAGCCCCGGACGTCTCCGACATCCTGCCGTCCGTCCGGGCGCGCGGTGTCCAGCAGCCATTGCTCGTTCGACCCAACGGTCTTGTTCGGCCCAGCATCAGGGGCCGCCCATAAGGTCTGGATCGGATATGACGATGCCCATGCCCATCTGCCACAGGCCAAGTGGGTTCAGTCGATCAAGGGAGCGCGCCAAGGCTTCTTGCGGGTCGCCGATGCCGGGACAGCCCTGGAGGCGGTTGCCTGCGGGCTGGGCGTGAGCTTCCTTCCGAGGCTGGCGGCCGCGGGCGACGCGCGGTTACGCGAAATCATCGATGACTTGCCGATATCAGCACGAGCCCGATCAGTCTGGCTTCTCTCGCATGTGGATCAGAGGATGCGAGCCTCGGTGTCCGTGACGAAAGATTGGCTAATGACATTGCCGTGGGACGACGTCGGCTGAGGGTGGAGGGCCGCCCTTCAAGTGTGGCTCCCGGAACGACTTGGTTGCGCAGCATTCCGGGCGTAGACGCCGCAACTCTTGGCCCGCAGGCCGTGGGGTGGCCAACCGGGCGCACATTCAGCCTTGGCCAGATGCCGTGCAGTTCGACCGGTCGATGCCGTTCAGTACGAGATGGCGGAACATCAGGTTAACCTGAGACGGTGTCAGCCTGGGCCTCTGCTCGAGCCACCATGTCAGCGTAGTGAGAAATGCGCCGACAACGAACTGGATGCGGACCTCCTTGGGAACAGCCTCGTCATCCTCGACGTCCGACAATTCCTTCTTTACGATCTCTGAAAGAACTCGGCGTATCTCGGCGACCGCGATTACTCCGCCGCGCGCGCCGACGAGGGCCCTATAAATCTGCTTGTATTGGTCGGCGTGTTCGAACATGGCGAGGCTGAATCCCAGGAGTTCATCGCGGGCGCCTTCGCCCTTTGCCGCGGCAGCGTGCTGCGCCTCCGCCAGGTCGGCACGCAACGTCTGGAAGCCGCTGCGCAGCAGGTCCTCCTTTCCGGTATAGTGGGAGTAGAAGGTGGAGCGGCCGACATCGGCCTCGTCAATGATGTCCTGGACCGTCGTGGCCTCGTAGCCCTTGCTCAGGATCAGCGCCATCAACGCATTGTGCAACGCCTTTTGTGTGCGCGCCGCACGGCGATCCATCTTCCCTGCCATTGATAGGCTCCACCGTTGCCGGACAGACAAGGCCGAGCATCCGATAGCGGACAATCCACCCCATTCGTCTGTTGAGTTTATCGAACAGAATATTCAGCATCATACAATATGTCCATGTTTCGCTGCGACTGTTTGCAGCGCGAGGCCATTGATCCCCGGAGGCAACCATGACGCTCCCTCAACCCTGGCGAAAGCTCCTTTTGACCGTGCATGTTGCCGCAAGCGTCGGCGTGCTTGGCGCGGATCTGGCGCTGCTTACGCTGGGCATTGCCAGTGTCGGCGGCGCTGACGCGATGACTGTCTACCCAGCCGCAAGACTGATCGCAGCGAGGTTGGTCGCGCCGCTCGCTCTCGCCGCCCTTGTCACCGGATTGGCGCTCGGGCTTTTGACGCAATGGGGTCTGTTCACATACTGGTGGGTGACCATCAAGCTTGCGATCGTCGTGGTCCTGACCGGCGCAGTGCTGTTCGTTCTTGTGCCGGCGCTGGGCACGACGGCCGAGGCGGTGACCGCGACAACAACTGAACTCAGCCCGGCCGAGCGCCTGCCGCTCCTGATCGCCCCAGCGGCGGCGAGCGCGTTGTTGGTGGTGGCAATCCTCCTCGCGGTCTTCAAGCCCGGCTGGCGGTTGCGCTCATCTAAAGGCCAAAAAAGGCCCCATTCGGCGGCTCAGTCCGGAGCAGGTCATGACGGATAAGTCGTTCGGGAGGGATCGGCCCGCCATGAATGCCGAGGCGGGCCGTCCGGGAGCGAACCGCGGCATAAACTTTCCCCGCCTTTACGATCTGTTGATCCTGCTCATGACGCGGGGGCGCGATCCGGCATATCGCGCGGACCTCCTCGACCTAGCGGAGGTCGTCCCGGGACAGCATGTGCTGGACGTCGGCTGCGGCACAGGCACCCAGGCGATTGCGACCTACCCTCACGTGCAACCCGGCGGGTCGGTGACGGGCGTGGACATCTCTGCGAAAATGCTTGCCGTTGCCCGCCGCAAGGCTCGCCGTGCCGCCCTTGACATTGCCTTTCACCACGCGGACGCAGCCTGTTTGCCGTTCGACGACGAGCAGTTCGATACCGTCACGATCACCACGGTAATACACATGGTGCCGCCGAGCCGGCGCCGGCTGTGTCTCAGTGAAGCATGGCGGGTGCTCAGGCGCAGCGGCCGGCTGCTGCTGATCGACTACGCCGGCGATCCCGGCGAACGCAAGGGCCTCGTATCCAAGCACGGCCCACATGGGCGCTTCGACCTTTACGACTTGCGCGGGCCGCTCTCCGAAGTAGGTTTTGAGGAGATCACCGGCGGGCCCATTAAATGGCTCGAACTTCACTTTCTTCGCGGAACCAAGATGTGACCGGGCGTGGTGAAGCGAGACGCCTGGAAAGTGGAGCTTACATGATCGCCAGCAGCTTTACGTCCTCGGTCTTGGTGTAGAGACCGCGGGCTTTCGCGGCAGAGGCAGGCGTGGCCGAGTGGGCATCTCGTGCCGGTTCGCCCGCGCCGCCGCTGGCGGAGTGTTTAACAACGCTCGTCTTGCGCGAAACCATGATGAGCGTCATTGACAGATACCCCGGATTTCTCCGGAATCCTTGCAAGAAGCTTTCGACAAAGCCCGAACCGGCCTCTCTCTTAGAAGCCGCTACATTTGGCCTGATATCTACATGAGATTCTGGTTGATATCGAAGTGACCGCCAAGCTGCCGTTCAACCCGCGCGCTCGGCGATGCCGGACTTGCGCACATGCTCCAGGAACGCACGCGCCGGTGGAGATAGCGAACGCCCCGATCGCCGAACCAGCCCGATGCGGCGGCGGGCGCCGAAATCCGGAATCGGCCGCTGGACCAGCGCCTCGGTCCGCAACACCGGCAGGGTGAGTGTCGGCAGTGCCGTGATGCCCAGCCCTTCGGCCACCAGCGCGCCCGCTGTGGCGAGATGCGCCACCTCGAAGCGCGGCGCAAGCCTATGGCCGATGCGCAGACAGGCGCCGTCAATCAGTTCGCGCACACTGGTACCCTGAGCCATGGCGATGAAGGGCATCCCGACCAGTTCCACCCAGCGATAGGGGCGATCTTCTGACAGCGGTCCGCCTGGCGCGCCGATGGCGACGAAAGCGTCATCCATCAGCGGCTGAAACGCGAGGCGGCTGCGCGCCGACACCGTGCCCGCGGTGAAACCTATGTCGGCAGCCCCTGTCTCGACCGCCTCGAGCACGCTGCCCGAAAGGGCATCGACAATACGCAGGTCGATGTCCGGATATTCGACCGTGAAGCTGCGCAACAGCCCAGGCAAAAGGCCCGCAGTGACCGATGGCAGCCCCGCGATCGTCAGCCGTCCGTTGCGCGCCGAAAGATGCGCGTCGAACTCAACCATCACATCCTCGGCCGTATTCACCATGCGCTCGGCCACACGGCCGAACGCACGGCCGGAAGCGGTCGGCACCACGTTGCGCGTGTCACGGTCGAAAAGCCGCGTGCCGAGTCGTGCCTCAAGCGCCGAGATCTGCCGTGAAACGGCAGAGGGCGAAAGCCCGAGTTCGTCCGAAGCCATCCGGAATGAGCCTCTGCGCAACAGCACGAGAACCGTGTGGAAATCGCTAAGTGTGGGATTATTGCGGTCCATTCATGAATAATGCATCAATTCGCACTTCTAGCAACAAACGTCTTGAGCCATGCTGTTGCCGTGATCCCGGCTTCGGGACCTCAAGGGAGGACATCAATGAAACACGCGTTTTGCGCCCTTCTGGGGGGCACCATGCTTGCCACGCCCGCTCTGGCGCAGGACACAGATCTTCTGATCGGCTCGACCTCCGCCTCGTCCAGCCACTACGGCTATTTCGTCGCCGTCGGCCAGCTCATCAACGAAAATGCCGAGGGTCTCAGCGCCTCGGTGGTCGAAACAGGGGCCACGATGGACAACATCCGCCGCATGGCTCGCGGACAGGTTGATCTCGGCCTTGTGACCACCAACACGGTCCAGCACGCGGTCACCGGCACCAACGCCTTCGACGGCAATCCGCAGGATTTGCACCTGCTCTGGGTTTACACGAACGCGCCGCAGAACGTGGTGGTGCGGAAGGATGCAGGTGTCGACAGTCTTGAAGGGCTGAAAGGCGTGCGCTTCAATCCGGGCATCAAGGGCTCCAGCACAGAGGCTACGACGGAGGCGGTCTTCGAGACACTTGGCCTGACGGCCGATTTCGTGCGCGGCTCCACCACCGACATCGTGGGGGCGATCAAGGACAACCGTGTCGCAGGCTATGTGAAATCCGGCGCGGGGCAGAAGCTCGACGGGTCCACGATGGATATCGCAACATCGGTCGATATCACTGTGCTCGGGCTGACGGACGAGCAGGCCCGGACCCTGCGCGACGAGATGCCCGACATCTCGGTCGTGGATATCCCCGAGGGCGCAGCCGAGGGCATTCCGACTTATTCAACATGGAGCTTCGGTGTCGGCGTCGCCGCACCTGCCTCGATGGACGAGGAAACCGCCTACAAGATCGTCAGCGCCATCATGGCCGATGAGAGCGCGCAGGCCAACGCCATGGCCAGCCTCAAGGGAGCTGATCTCGCGCAGATGACGCTCGACTACGGGACCATACCGCTGCACCCGGGCGCTGCGCGCTGGTTCCAGGAAGAGGGGCTGGAAATTCCCGCCAAGCTGCAGCCCGGCGGCTGACATGCCCCTGGAGCGCATTCAAAGTGCGCTGGCGATCCTCGTCGGGGCTTTTGTTTTCTATACCGCGGCAACAGGCCCCTTCGAGGGGTTGATCCAGCGTGCGATTTTTCTCGCACTGGTGACCGCATTGGGGTTCGCGCTCTATCCGCTGGGCGCCGGGAAGCCCTGGCGTCCGATCGGACTTGCCATCGACCTTGCGCTCTACGCGGTGACGCTGGCGGCCTGCGGCTACGTGGTTTGGAACTACGACGAAATCATGACCTCTGCCCTGGGCCACGACGCTCGACAAGGTCCTGACCGCAGGGCTGGTGCTGGCGGTGCTCGAACTCGGGCGTCGCACCGTCGGCGTAATCTTTCCGGCGCTGGTCGTGCTGGGGCTGGCCTATGCGCTCTTCGGCAACCACCTGCCCGGCGCGTTGGGGCATCGCGGCTTTGACAGTGCCTTCGTGACTGAAACGATCTTTCTGGGCGATCTCGGCATCTGGGGCATGCTGACAGGCGTTGCCGCCACTGTGATTGCGGCCTTCGTGCTGTTCGGTGCGCTGCTTTTGCATTCAGGCGGCGGCCAGGCTTTCATGGACCTCGCCATGCGGCTTGGCGGACGCCAACCCGGCGGCGCGGCAAAGATTGCGACCATCGCCAGTGGGCTGTTCGGGATGATCTCGGGCTCGGCCGTGGCCAACGTGGCCACCACCGGCAATTTCACCATCCCGATGATGGTTCGCCTCGGCTATCCGCGCCCTTTCGCGGCCGCGGTCGAAGCCGTGGCATCGACCGGCGGACAGATCGCGCCGCCGATCATGGGGGCCGCCGCCTTCGTCATGGCCGAAATCCTCGGCGTGCCCTACCTGACCATTATTACCGGCGCCGTGCTGCCTGCGATCCTCTTCTACGTCTCAGTCTTCGTCACCGTGCATTTCGTCGCTCTGCGCAGGAACCTTGCCATCGTGCCAGAGGACGAGTTGCCCGCCTGGAGGACCATCGCCGCGCCCCGACGGGTGCTGCCGATCCTCGCCGCGCTGGGCGGCCTGGGCATCGGCATCTGGCTGGGCCGCTCGATCGCCACTTCGGCCTTCTACGGTATCGTCGGGCTCCTCATCGCCTTCGTCGTCACGCAAGCTGGGAAGCAGCGGCCGCGCGACATGATGAAACGCGTCGTTGTCGGGCTCGCGGATGCGGGCAAGGGCATGGTCATCATCGGCGTGCTGCTTGCGGGCGCACAGGTTCTTGTCTCCATGATCAACCTGACCGGCATCGGGGTCACCCTGTCCTCGCTGATCGTGACACTTGCGGGCGACTCGGTCGTGCTGGTGGCGCTGATCGTCGGTGCCGTCTGTCTCATCATGGGGATGGGCCTGCCGACGACCGCCGCTTATGTGCTGGTGGCCGCGGTTCTGGCGCCCGCGATGACCGCCGTCGGGGTCGATCCACTCGCGGCGCATCTGTTCGTCTTCTACTTTGCCACGATCTCGGTCATTACCCCGCCGGTCTGTGTCGCGGTTTTCGTCGGCTCGGGCATCGCTAATACAAACTGGCTCCCGGCCGCGGGTGAGGCGGTGCGGCTGGGCGCCGTGACCTATCTCGTGCCCTTCCTGCTGCTGCTCTATCCGGGGATGACCCTGCGCGGCGGTGGCCTGGACATCATTGAGGCCGCCGCCGCGGGCTTTGCCCTGGTGCTCGCTGTACCGGCGCTTCTGTCCGGCGCGCAGCTTATCGGGCGGCGGCCGCTTGACACAGTCCTTCTGCTCGCGGTCATCGCGCTGGCGATCTGGCCGCATCCCGTCACCCCGTTCATCGCATTGGCGATTTTTCTGGGTGCGCGCGCTATGGGACGCACCCGGCGAAAGGCGCTGGCATGAGCAGCGTGCGGATCGGTGCGGGCGCGGGCTTCCAGGGTGATCGAATCGCCCCCGCCGTCGACCTTGCAGAGCGGGGCGCGCTCGACTTCCTGGTCTTCGAATGCCTCGCTGAGCGAACCGTCGCGCTGGCCCAACAGGCGCGGTTGGCCGACCCAGCGGCCGGCTATGACCCCTTGCTGGACCGGCGGATGCGGGCAGTACTGCCGGCCTGCGCAAGAAACGGCACGCGCATCATCACCAATATGGGGGCCGCCAATCCCCGCGCCGCGGCCGAGCGCACCTGCGCCATCGCGCGTGAATTGGGGCTGTCGCTGAGGGTGGCGGCAGTCACTGGAGACGATGTGCTCGACCGTATCCAGGACTACGTCCTGGACGAGACCGGCGCGCGCGCCAGCGCGCTCGGCGAGCTGCTGGTGTCGGCCAACGCCTATATCGGAGTCCCAGGCATCGTCGAGGCATTGGACGCCGGCGCGGACGTGGTGATCTGCGGGCGTGCCTCGGACCCCGCGCTGTTCCTCGCCCCTCTTGTGCACTGCTTCGGCTGGGCCATGAACGACTGGGTGCGGCTGGGGCGGGGCACGCTGGTCGGCCATCTCCTGGAATGCTCCGCGCAGGTTACGGGAGGCTATTTCGCCGACCCCGGCGTCAAGGATGTGCCCGACCTTGCCCATATCGGCTTTCCGCTTGCGGAGGTCTCTGAGGACGGCAACGCCATAATCACCAAGCTGCCAGGCACGGGAGGTATGGTCTCCCGCGCCACCTGCACTGAGCAATTGCTCTACGAAATCCACGATCCCGCCCGCTACCTGCAACCCGATGTCATCGCCGATTTCTCGGGCGTTTCGCTTGAGGAGGTCGGCCCCGACCGGGTTGCCGTCTCCGGCGCCTCGGGCATCGCCGCGACAGGGCAGCTCAAGGTTTCGGTCGGGTATCGCGACGGCTGGCGCGGCGAGGGACAGATTTCTTACGCCGGCGCCAATTGCGTGGCGCGGGGGCGGCTCGGGCTCGCACTGCTGCGCGAGCGTCTTGCCGATTGCGCTGCGGCGATCAGCGAGGATCGCGCCGACTTGATCGGTCTGGATTCGATCCTGCCGGAACGTCGCGCGGGAACTTGGGAACCGCCCGAGGTCCGCCTGCGCTATGCCGCGCGCTGCGCGGACGAGGCAACGGCTCAACGCGTGGGCGAGGAAATCGAGAGCCTTTACCTTTGCGGTCCGGCCGGCGGCGGCGGGGTGACTCGCTCTTTGCGCGAAATCCTGGCTATCGCTTCGACCCTGATGCCCGCCGCGGAGGTGGCGGTGCGTGCTGAGGTTCTGGAGGAGGCCACTGCATATCTGCGCTGAATTTACACGGGCCGGTTCCTACGGCCCGCTATTCACGGTCAAGGCGAGGATTGTCCCATGAAGCTGTACGAAATTGCCCATGCCCGTACCGGCGACAAGGGCGACATCTCGAATATCTCGGTTATCGCCTATCGTCCCGAGGATTGGCCGCTGATCGAGCGTGAGGTGACGGCGGAGCGCGTTGCCGCACATGTCGGGCATGTGGATGCGTGCGAGGTCACACGCTACGCGCTGCCTCAACTGCAGGCGTTGAACTTCGTCCTGAGAGGCAACCTTCGGGGTGGCGTCACGCGATCGCTCGCGCTCGACGGGCACGGCAAGTGCATCGGCTCGGTCGTCTTGGAGATGGAGATCACCGGTCAGCCCCGCGGAGAGGAACGACGCTGACGGTTGCCACCGGACGCATGCAACCACAGATGGGAGGGAAGGAAGTATGAACCGTAAGACGAAATCTGTGCTGCTGGCAGGGGCCTGTGTGGTCGGGCTGGCGACGTCCACACCAATACTTGCGCAGGAGTCGGGTGGGCCGTCGTGGCTTCGCGTCATGAGCGAGAAGACCTATGACGGCGAGAACAATGATCTCGTCACCGGCGGCTTCGGCGTCAGCGGCATGATCGAGGGACCCGATGTCTCCTTTGCACACCCGCTCTCGCCGACTGCCGAAGAACTGCGCCGGGCATCCATCGTCACTGACGGCTCGGCGGGCTTCGGCAAGATCTATGGCCCGAATGTAGACGCCACGACGGGCGAGATCCTCCCGGGCGACGGCAAGGTCGCCGGGACAGAATATCTCGCCTATGCCGACGACGGCAGCGGCCAGCAGAACGTGGCCTTCCTGCTGCAGGTACCAGAGAGCTTCGACCTTGAGAGCCCCTGCATTCTCGCGGTGCCGGTGGGCGGATCGGCCAGCCTGTTTCGCAACGTCGGAAACATCGGTTACTGGGGGCTGCAGAAGAACTGCGCCGTCGTCTACACCGACAAGGGGCTCGGCAATGGCTTCCACGATCTTGTCACGAACACGGTGATATCAATCGACGGGACCAGAACCGGTGCCGAGGAGGCGGGCCGGGACTCGCATTTCACTGCTGATCTCGACGATGCGGCCCGGCAGGCGTTCCTGGAGGACTTCCCGCACCGGATCGCCTTCAAGCACGCGCATTCGAAGCAGAACCCCGACGCCACCTGGGGTAGGGATGTGGTGCGCTCGATCGAATTTGCACTGTACCAGCTGAACAACTCGTTGCCTGACGCCAACCTTACGTCCGACAACGCGCTAGTCATTGTCTCAGGCAACTCCAATGGCGGTGGCGCTGCGCTCTAGGCGGGCGAGGAGGATGAGGCGGGGCTGATCGACGGCATTGTGGCAGCACAGCCGCAGGTGCAGCTCGAACCCGACGATCGCGTGACAGTCGCGAGGGGTAAGACGGTTCGCGAGAGGACGGGCCGGCCGCTCCTGGACTACTTCACCTACGCGATCCTTTATCAGCCCTGTGCCGCTGCGGCGACGCCGGACGCGCCTTGGGCGGACCGCGTGACCTTCGCCGCGAACCGCTGCGAGGGCCTGATCGAGCGCGGGCTGGTCGAGGCCAGGACCGTTGAGGACGCGGCGCAGGAATCACTGGCGAAGCTCCGCGCTTACGGCTGGGAGCCGGAATCGGACATGCTCCACGCGTCGCACTACGTGATTGCGCCCACCGCCACCGCCGTTAAATACGCAAGCTCTCAGGGGCGCTTCGGGGTCGAAGACCGGCTCTGTGGATACAGCATCGCCTCGGTGGATGAGGACGGCCATCCGCAGGCCGTGCCGTCCGAAGAGCTCGCGCAAATCTTTGCCGTCGCGCCCGGTGGGGCGCCAACTGGTTCGATCGACGTGATCAACGATCAGGACCCGCGTGGGCCGACGCGCGACTTCGTCTCGCGGTCGCCCACCACCGGGCGGCAGGATTTCAACCTCGACGGAGCGCTTTGCCTGCGCGAACTCGTCACGGGCGATTCCGAGAATGCGCGGCGCGTGCAGAAGGGTATCGACGAGGTCGCCGGTGACGCCAACCTGCACGGAACGCCGACCATCATCGTCCATGGCCGTGCTGACGCGCGCGTGCCGATCGGTTTCACGTCGCGTCCCTATCTCGGCCTGAACTCGCTCAACGATGGGAAAGGCAATCTGCGCTTGTACGAGTTGACCAATGTCGAGCATTTCGGTGCAAGGCTCCCCGGTTACGCCGAGCACTTCGTCCCCATCGATCCGTATCACATCGCCGCTCTCGAACTCATGCACGTACATCTGACGGAAGGTGCGACCTTGCCGCCCAGCCAAGTGGTCCGGCCGGCGGTGGCAGCCGATGGTGCTGGCGAGGCGGGCACCGATCTCGTCCTACCGGAGATTGCTGCATCGCCCGAAGCTGCGGATCTCATCGGCGTGACTGAGGGGCGGGTGACGGTGCCAAACTGAATAACGCCCCTTCCACGTGGGAGCCAGGTGTTCAGAGCCCTTTCCGATCCCATCCGCCGGCGGGTGCCACAGCCCCTGCGTAAGGGGCCGATGAGCGCGAGCGAGAAAAGGGTCGAACCCTCGCGTTCCTCTGAGGTCGCGAGAGGGCACTTTGCAGGCCTTGGATTCGAGACTTGCAGCGCAACCAGCTTGGCCTATTAGGATCGCCGGGGCCGGCATCCTCTGCGATACGCTTGAAAGGGGTGGCTGGTCTCGGCCGCCGTCCGAGCAGTCTTCAGGCGCAGGTGTTCCACAGCCTTTGTTGTAAAGGCGCGGGCGAAGTTCCGTGCTCATGGCGACGCTCTCGGCACGGCGCTCGACGGTCGGCAGCGCGGCGAAATGCGCCCGCATCCACTCGATCAGCTCGATGAAGCATTCGCTGATTTCTAGGTCTACCTGTCGGATCGCCTTCGTTAGGATCGTTCTACGGATAGCTGGCGATCTGAGATGACTGACTATTCCGGCGGAGGGACAACCTGATGCGCAAGATCCTCGTGTCCATGTGGACAACACTTGACGGTTTGGTGGCGGGCCCAAACGACGAAATGAACTGGGTGCGCGGCGACGATGAGATGATGGCGTACGAGCAATCATTCGTCGAAGCCGCCGATACGCTGATGCTCGGTCGCAAAACCTTCGGAGATTTTGCAGGCCATTTTCCCGGTGTAGCGAAGGATACCGAACCCAAAACCGGAACAGATGAGATGCAGCGAGGCTACGCGCGCAGGGTCGACGTGATGAAGAAGATCGTGGTCTCGGCTTCCGGCAACGTTGCGGAGTGGCGCAATTCGCAGGTTCTTTCGAAGCTCGACGGAGAGGAGATCGGACGACTGAAAAATGCGCGCGGAGGCGACATCGTCATGTACGGCAGCTTGAGTGTCATCGACGCGTTGCGCAAACTTGGCCTCATAGATGAATACCAGCTCTTGGTGCACCCGATCGTCCTGGGGAACGGGCGGCCACTGTTCGACAGGACAAGACCGGTAAATCTGGAGCTTCAGTCGGTCAAGCCGTTCAAGTCCGGCGTCACCCTTATGAGATTTCGGCCCGGCGAGGCTTGAGATCATCGCAATCCGCTACGCGTCCTTGCGCTCCGACGCGTGGACGGCCGGAAGGGGTGGAAAGTTCGCGTTGCTGCCCTTGATCTGAACGCGCAGGAAGCGCCACTTGCTGCCCTTCATGGCGCTTCTCCAAACCTGTCGTTCGCGCTTCGACCCCGGCAAGTGCAAATACCTTCGAAGACGAGCGGCCGGGCAGGAAAGCGATCGCCAACACCGTCAGTGAATAGTCACGAGCGTCCCGAACGCGGACCCAGCGGTTGCCAAAACGGCCTTGCCGCCTGGCGGGTGACATCCGCGCGTGTGAGGCCGATGTCGGAGACAACGTGATCGTAGAGTTCGGAAAGATGCCGCCGGTCCTGTACACGTTGCCGCCACCGGCGAGGCCTTGAGATCATCGACCGCGTGCAGGCATCGCCGCGGCAGCGGTCTGCTGGCGCTGCGCGTGCTGGCTCAGCTAGACGCTGAACAGTACGATTACGACTCCTGCAGATTGCGAGAACGATAGGTTCTGGCCGAGCAGAATCCATCCGAGCATGATCGCTGAACTGGACTGAGAAAGCCGAGCGGGGAGACGATCGACGGGCCAAGTCTTGCAACGCCACGGAACCAACGCAGATAGGTGAGTGCCGCGCCGATCAAGCCGAGATAGGCAAAGCCCGCCAGGCTTTTCGCGGTGAGTTCGGGCAGGGGCGGTTCTTAGGATTGAATGCCAAGATGCCGTTCCACGCCGCCTGCACTCCGTTCGGCGCGTAGAGCCCGCCTGAACGGACATCGATTCCCACGCAGATACCGGAAATGAAGAAATGATCGATGTCGTCCATCGCGGACGGCAGGCGCGGATAGCTGCCGCCAAACGGCTTTTCGTACCACAGATGGAAGCTTGATGCCTGACTTCGACTGTCAAATTCAGGAGTACAGTGTGGCGGCGCCATGGCAATGTCGCACTAGCTCCTTAGGTATTTGATGAGAGCGGCGACTCCCAAAGCTAGGGCCAGAATCACCAGGATCCAGATCAGGACCATGCCGCCCATCATCCAGCCCCCGCCCATCGTGTCCATCATCATTGCTCTCCTTCATAGTGCTTCCAGTTGATGATCGTGCGCCAGCTGCCGCGTGCAGCGTGATCCATGCTGCTGAAGGTGCGGGCTAGATGCCGGTCGGACGGCGGCAGGCTTTGCTGCCGCCACAGGTCGGATCGTTCTCAATATGTCGGACTACTTCGAAGCCGTTTGCCCGCAACAGGTCGCAATACTCCGCGCTGTCTAGGCTCCCATGGTATAGGGGCTGTCCTTCAAAGGTGCCTATCGCTTCGCCATGCGTTGTGCCGCTGGTGAAAAGCAAAGTGGCACCAGGAAGACTGAGACGGCTGAAGGTCGCGAACATCGGGCGCTGATCTTGGGGCGTCAGGTGAAAGAAACTGTGCCATGCGACAAGGCCGTGGAAACGCCCCAGAAGGGGGAGATCGCGCATGTCAGCCGTGATCCAGAGATGATCGGGAAAGCTCTCTCTCGCCATGTCGATCAATGCGGGGGCGCCATCAACTCCGCAGATGTGGCATCCCTTCGCAATCAGATAGCCTGCAATCGGCCTGCCCGTGCCACAGCCGATGTCCAGAACTTCTCGTCCGTCCTGCGGCATGGCGCAGAGAAAGGCATCCAGCCAGGACCGTTCGACAAGGTCACTTCCACGCGACTCGACCCACGAGGCGGCGTGTTCTTGATAGAGGTCAATGACGGTGTCGGTGGCAGTTGAGGACATAGGATTTCCTTTTCACCACCAGCTCATGACCAGATTTTCCCGTGGCGGGCAATGGCCGCCTTGTCCGCGCGTGAGACCTACAGGAACGGGTGGAATCGACCCTTTTCTGCCGCGAAGGATATGTCCGTTGAAGGACTGCAGCTAGCCCTCATTGAGGACATACGGATTAGGATGCCTAAATACCAAATCGCCTGGATCTTCACGCGGAGCTTCTGCATCCAGCTCAGCACCCAGCCGTTCTGCGAGCTTGCAGGACCGGATGTTGTCAGCGTCGACGTAGCTGACGAGGGTCTTGAGACCACATACCTTGAAGGCCCAGTCCCGCAAAGCAGCGGCAGCTTCAAAGGCATAGCCTTTTCCCTCAGCATGGGGATAAACGAACCAACCCAATTCATGCTCAAAAAAGAGTGGTCCGTGATTGATACCGACCTGCCCGAGGCACACGCCACTATTGCGGTCTTCCATCATCAACGCACCGTGTCTCATGAGCGCCCATTGGGCAACATCGTGACAAAACACACCCCAAGCGGCTCGCGTTGAATATGGACCTCCCATGTAAACAGAGCGTTGGGAACCCATCATCTCGGCATACTGGGGCCAGTCTTCGATCTTCATGGGGCGGAGGAACAGCCGCTCGGTCTCAATCGTAGGTATATCAGTCATTTGATTTTTCTTTTGAACAGCCACAAGGACATCGGAGTCACGGAAATAATTCAATCAGCTGACAAAGGACTGAAATCAGACGAGCGCCGACAGCTCCTCCATGCCTTCAGCAGAATCTCGACATTGACTTCCGGGCCATCCTCCGAATTTTGCTCAAGATCGTAGTGCCTGCCGACGTGAATTTTCTCGAGGTCTTGCTTTGCGCTGCCTTGCGGTCGATCTCCGCGTGCAGCCTCGCGGCTCATCAGAAGCGGAGGCGAGCAATGCACGGCGACGAAAAAGACATCGTGCGGCGCGAGCAGGTTCCGTAGCGACTCGATCCATCCTTCGGTGTCAAGAATATGCTCCAGAATGAGGTTGTTGCCGGCATTCGCATAGGCGGCCAGCGACGCATGGAGGCCGTTAAAAAAGGCTGCTCTTGCATCGGCCCATTTGAAGTCTCCATTACGAAATCGATCGAGGGGCAAGACCCCAGAATCGCGAAGATGGTCGATCGAGATATGCCAAAACGGTTTCTCGATACGCGCCTGCAGCGTGCGTGCAATAGTCGACTTGCCGCTGCTCGAAGCACCATGAAGGAAGATGATTTGCGCCGCCATTCGGTGTGGCCCGCCCAATACCAAAGATGATCGCAACATAAGGTAGGACCTGCCAGTCCGAAAGGCGGCTTAGTCCCGTCAAGCAGCTGTTCGATGCCTTCGCGTCGAACTTCGACCTTCCACCTGAGTGGGCCTACGGCTCCGGTACCAGCCGTCAGATTTGGTGACCCGTAGCGTCTCACATAAAGTGAGCACGGGCGATGACGAGCGGTCAGGCGGAGGAGGACACAATCGCTACTCAGCCTCCATCTTTCCGCTTCAGAATCCACTTCGCAGCCGCGGGGAGATCGTCGACCAAGGCAGTTGGCTTTGGGACAAAGCGCGCCTCGTCGCCGACGCGGTACTTTCCAGTCCGGACGAGCAGTGCGCAGCTTAGCCCTGCGCGCAGGGATCCAGCGATATCGTTCTCGGCGTCGTCGCCGACCATGACGGCCTCTTCGGGCCTGCAGTTCATACTCGTGAGCGCCATCCCAAAGAATTCCGCCGAAGGCTTCCCAAGCACGATTGCGTGACGCTGACTGGCAAACTCCAGCGCGGCCACGAAGGGCCCGGCATCAAGGCTGGGCTTGCCGTCAGCATCCTTGAACATTCGATTGTTGGCGAGCGCCAGGAACTCGGCACCCTCACTCAGTTTTCGGAAAGCGGCATTCAGCTTGGAATAGTCGAGCGCCTCCCCCACATCGCCCACCACCACCGCATGCCTGCGTCCTTCGGGCAAGCCGAGGAGATCCGGCTCGAGCTTGGGATGGACCAGGAGATGGGGTGAGCAGCTGTGCTTCAGCAGCCATTCCCGGGCGGCTATCGCCGGCGTGAAGAGCTCGTCTTCTGTAACCGCTACTCCGAGCCTGTCGAGCCGAACAAGAATCGCCTTTTTCGTCGAACGCGTAGTGTTGCTCACGAACCGCAGCGGCACGCCTGCCCCACGCAGACGCCCGATCGCCTCCGCCGCACCGGCAATCGGCTTTTCGCCATCGTAGACGACTCCAGCAAGATCAAGAAGCACACCTTTGATCATACCCACAGCATGGCCGGGTGCAGCCCGCGGGTCAATTTCCGCACTTCGACCCTTTCAGTGTCGAGTTCGAAGGTCGTTCTTCGTTGTGACGCCACTTCCATGCCTCTTGAGGACGCCGGCGATCGGGAGTGTGGTTACGAGCGCCGTAGGGAAGCTAGCGCAATGTCTCCATTCTTTGCCAGTCACTGGAACGAATATCGCGCTTGGCAGACGAGCGCAGGGGCCAAAGGAAGGCCGGCTCTAGGCAGCGGGCCGAAGTTCCGCTTTCGATGGCGCTGCCTGCTCGTTCCGATCGCCGATAGCGATTTGAGCTTTCCACCCAGTTACGGCAAAGTTCGGCCCTCTGCAGTCGCCCACGTCAAGCACGTCGAACGGCTCGCTTGAGAGCCCGAAGCGGTCCTTAAAGGATGACGCCTAATCGGGCATCTGAACCAGATACTTCTCTGTCAGATAACTCCCTCAAAGGGCCGGCGCCTGCCAACTTCCCGATCGAAGTCGAAGCGACCATTCATCCCATCTATCGGGCGACCGCATGGGATCGTGAGCGGAATCAGAGCACGTGAAGAAAGGAGCTTACCGTAGGCAAATCAAGCCCGCATCGGTCGGCCGAAACTGACACGCACCAAAATAGAAATCGCGCAAATGGGGTTCGAAATCCACGTGGAGCCAATCGCAGCTCGAAGCCTTCGCGTGCCGCACCGCTTCTTCAACGAGTGAGGTGGCATAACCCTCGTGTCTCAAAGCCGGCTTGATCATCGTATCGAGCAAGAAGGCATGTCTGCCACCGTCCCATGCCACGTTGACGAAGCCGACAAGACTTCCCGATGCACGCGTGCAGACCCAGCCTAGGCTGAAATTGCTCACCCGCCTCAACCAGTCGTCAGCAGACAACGAATGCTCGAAACACTCCGAGTGGAGTGTATTGAGCTCCTTGTTCGTGAACATGCCACGCCATTCAAAGCGCGGACCGTCATCTCTTGGAATTGTTCTTGCCATGCTGTCTTATGTCGAGCGGAGATAATTTGGTCAACGTCCGTCTGCCTTGGATTGGAGTAGGTCTCGTCCCTATGTCGGCAATGTCCGCAACCAAGTCGTTCCGGGAGCCCCCCTTGAAGGGCGGCCCTCCACCCTTCTAGGCCCTTCCCCGTCTCGGGCGCCAGTCTCACTAGAGCGGTTCACTGGTTGTCTGAATCGTTTTGGGATTCCCGTGGCTGTTGTTTTGTGATTCAAGATGCTGGCTGGAGAGGAGGCCAGCATCTGATGACAGCACCTCTTTCCAATGATCTTCGCGAACGTGTTG
>NZ_JAOCZP010000004.1 GCF_025336525.1 Chelativorans salis | reverse complement strand
TGGCTCTGGCTCTGGCTCTGGCTCTGGCTCTGGCTCTGGCTCTGGCTCTGGCTCTGGCTCTGGCTCTGGCTCTGGCTCTGGCTCTGGCTCTGGCTCTGGCTCTGGAAGAGCCTCAGCCGGCTCCTTTTCCCCGGTCAAGGGAGGCGTTGCCTCCGGGGGCGGGGAAGGCGGGGTCGGTTCGGGTGTAGCGGGGACCTCGGGCGCCCGCGTGGGCGGCTGCTCCGGGGCGGGTTCGGGAACTTCCCGTGGCGGCTCGGGCACCTCCTGCGGAACCTCCGGCGCGGGCTCCGGCGGAACTTCGGGCTGCGGCTCGACCGGTTCGTCGGGTACCGGAACGGGTGTGGGCTCCGGCTCGCCCGGTGTTTCCGGCGGCTCCGGCGCCGGGGGCACGTCGGCGGGCTTTTCGGGCCTGGGCTCCGGCTCCGGAAGGGATTCCGGCCTCGGCTCGGTTGCCAGGGTCTCCCCTTCCGCCGACCTTTCCTCGACCGTCTTCTTGCCGAAGGAGAAGACCTTTTTGATGAAACCGAACGCCATGAATTCCTTACGCTCTCAAGCCGCTTCGCGTTCCGCGGAAACCGTCGTCAGCCGTTCGCCGTCGTGTCCCGTCACGAAGGCGTCGACGACGTCGCCGGGCTTGCCCTCGACGGCGGCAAGCGTGAAGCCTTCCGTGCGGCCGAGGCCCTCCCGCTCGACGAGAACGCGCTGCCGGGTGCCGTGAAGTGCCGCCAGGTGTGCCCGGTATGCCTTCTCGCCCGCCACCCGCAGCCGCGCCGCGCGCTCCTTCACCACCGTGCGCGGCAGTTGCGGCATGCGCGCCGCTGGCGTGCCCTCGCGTGGGCTGAAGGGGAAGACGTGCAGATGCGTGAGCCCGCATTCCTCGACGATTGCGAGCGAATTCCGGAACATCGTCTCGGTCTCGGTCGGGAAGCCGGCGATAATGTCGGCGCCGAATATGGCGTCCGGCCTGAGCCGCCGCACCTCAGCGCAAAAGGCGATGGAATCGGCCCTGAGATGCCGTCGCTTCATACGCTTCAGGATCATATCGTCGCCCGCCTGCAACGACAGATGCAAATGCGGCATCAGCCGCTCCTCCTCAGCGAGCGCAGTCATAAGGTCCTCATCGGCCTCGATGGAATCGATGGAGGAGAGCCTGAGCCGCCGCAACTCCGGCACCTGTCGCAGGATCGTCCGCACCAGCCGCCCGAGCCGCGGGCTCCCCGGCAGGTCGGCGCCGAAGCTGGTGAGATCCACCCCCGTCAGAACCACCTCCGCATAGCCGTTGCCGACCAGGCGCTTCACCTGGTCCACCACCGCGCCCATAGGCACCGAGCGGGAATTGCCGCGACCATATGGAATGATGCAGAAGGTGCAGCGGTGGTCGCAGCCGTTCTGCACCTGCACGAAGGCGCGCGCCCTGCCCTCGATGGCGTCCACCATGTGCGAGGCGGTCTCGCGCACCTCCATGATGTCGTTGACGCGAACCTTTTCGAACCGATTCACGCCGAAATCAGGTAGTGCGCGATAGCTATGGCGTTGAAGCTTCTCCTCATTGCCGAGAACGAGGTCCACCTCTTCCATTTCGCCGAAGGTGGCGGGCTCGGTCTGCGCCGCGCATCCGGTGACAATGATGCGGGCTTCCGGATTCTCGCGCCTGGCCTTGCGGATTGCCTGTCGCGCCTGGCGCACGGCCTCTGCCGTCACAGCGCAGGTGTTGATGACGACGGCTCCGCCGTCGAGGCCTCCGAGCCCCGCGGCACCCGCCTCGCGCTTGATGACTTCGGACTCGTAAGCATTGAGCCGGCAGCCGAAGGTGACGACGTCCACCGCCATCAGGCCACCCCTTCCTTCTCACGTTCCCATTCGCCCGTTGCCGGGTCGAAGCGGCCGGAAAACTCCCATTCCGCGGGTCCGGTCATGACGACGTGATCGTCCTCGCGCCAGAGGATATCAAGCGGCCCGCCCGGAACCGTGACCGTGACCTGCCGTCCCGTACGCCCCGTGCGCGCAGCCGAGACTGCGGCCGCGCAGGCCGCCGAGCCGCAAGCCCGCGTTAGCCCGGCTCCGCGCTCCCATGTGCGGATGGTCATGGCGTCCCGCGCCGTCACATGGGCGATGGTGATGTTGGCGCGCTCGGGAAAGATCGGGTGGTGCTCAAGGAGCGGCCCGAAGCGTTCCAAGTCATAGGTGTTCACATTGCCGTCCACCCAGAAGACCGCGTGCGGATTTCCCATCGACACAACGGAAGGCGAATGCAGCACCGGCGCGTCAATCGGCCCCACCTGCAGTTCGATCATGCGCGTGTCGCGAAACTCTTCGGCCAGCGGTATCTCCTGCCAGCCGAAGCGCGGCCGGCCCATATCGACGGAGATCAGCCCGTCCGTGTGCTCCTCCGCGTCCAGCACGCCGGCAACGGTTTCGAAGATGAAGCGGCTCCTCTCCGTCTCGGCGGAAAGCGCCTGCACGACGCAACGCATGCCGTTGCCGCAGGCCTGCGCCATGCTGCCGTCGGAATTGATGATCTCGACATAATAGTCGGTGCCCAGCGCTCTTGGATCGTGGACGGCCATGATCTGGTCGAAACGGGTCGCCGGGTCGGCGGCGAGCGCAACGGCCGCGCCGGGCAGAACCCGATCCGCACGCCCGCGCATGTCGGCAACGATGATCTCGTTGCCGAGCCCGTTCATCTTCGCGAACTGCGCCAGTTCCGCCATAGGCTCCGATCCCGTCGGGGTTTGGCGCCTATATGGCGGATGACGCCGCAAATTACCAGACGCGCGAGGTCTCAGGCGAGGGTGAAGATTCCAAGGACGGCGAGCAGAAACAGGATAAGGACGATACCGATGAGGATCTTCGCCCCGGTCATGGCCACGCCGGCAAGACCGTGGAGGCCGAGCAGGGCCGCCACGGCAGCGACAATAAGAAGGATGAGAATCCATTCGAGCATGGGAATGTCCTTTCGCAAAAACGGCGAACGCTCCTCGAAAAAACGGCGAACGCTCCGCGATAACGCGATCTCCCATAGCCGGTTCCCTGCCTTTCGACACACGCACCGCGTGCAGCAGGCGGTAATTTCTCTACGGAAACCGGTTCTTAACCATGAAGGTGTGTGATAATTTCCAATCTTCGCCACGATTGCGCGCAATTGGGGCGCGGACCTTCGGCCCAAAACGGAGAGAGGGATGCCACACACGAAAACCGGAATTCTCGCCATCTCGCTGTTGGCGCTTGGCCTGGCCGGCTGCCAGTCCAGCCGCTTCGGCCCGGCGCAGACGTCGCCCGCGCCGTTGAGGCCTGCGCCCTCGGGCACGGTGAGCGGGAGCCAGCTTCCCCCGCCCACCGCACCGGCCGATGCCGGCGCGTTTCCCGCCGCGCCCAACCAGCCGGGGACGGATGTCGCAGCGCTCGATCCCGGAGCGCAAGCAGCGGCGGCGGCGGCGGCACCCGAGATCGACAAGAACAGCCTGCTCGGCTCGTGGGCGGTCAACTCGAGCGGCTCCAGCTGCCAGATGTTCCTGACACTCACCAAATACGGCAACGCTTCCCGCGGCGGCACGCGCGGCTGTTCGGGAGTGCTCGCCGACATGCGTGGCTGGGACCTCGCAGGAAAACAGCTCGAGATATACAATGACGCCGGTGACACCATCGCGCGCCTTTATTCAAGCGGCAATGAACGCCTCGACGGCCAGACCACGACCGGCATGCCCGTCTCGCTCTCCCGCTAAATCGCAGGCGCGGCGCCACGGCGCCTCGCCATTCCCCTGAACCTGCCAGCCTCTTCCGGTAACGCCTATGTCCCTGCGCGACGGCCTTGTGACGCATCCCACCGTCGCGCAGCGCTACGCCCATATGGTGGAAACCGGCGCCGTCACCCGCGACCCGGCACAGGAGAAGGTGGCGGCCGAACTCGACCGGCTGATGGACCGTATCGAGGAGCGGCGGCTGGCCCGCAAGTCGAGCGCGCTCGGCTGGCTCTTCGCAAAGCGCCGCAAAGACGGTCCCGTCACCGGGCTTTACATCCACGGCGGCGTGGGACGCGGCAAGACCATGCTCATGGACATGTTCTTTGAGCTCCTCCCCGTGCGCGGCAAGCGGCGCGCCCATTTCAACGACTTCATGGCAGATGTGCATGACCGCATCGCGCGCCACCGCGAGGCCCTGAAGAACGGCGAAGCGCGCGAGACGGACCCTATTCCCCCGGTGGCGGCCGACCTGGCAAAGCAAGCCTGGGTGTTGTGCTTCGACGAATTCTCGGTGACGGACATCGCCGACGCCATGATCCTGTCGCGCCTCTTCTCCGCCCTTTTCGCCAAGGGCGTGGTGCTGGTCGCCACCTCCAACGTGGCACCGGAAGAGCTCTACCGCGACGGCCTGAACCGCGGCCTGTTCGAGCCCTTCATCAACATCCTGAAGCACCGTACCTCAATCCTGCACCTCAAAGCGGCAACGGACTACCGGCTGGAGAAGCTCAACCGCCTGCCGGTCTACATGACACCGCTGAACGCCGAGACGGAGCGCTTGATGGACGAGGCGTGGGAGACCGCGACCGACGGCCGCGAAGTGCGCGAAGAGGAACTGACGGTCAAAGGCCGCAAGGTGACGGTCCCGCGCGCCGCCGGGCGCGCCGCCCGCTTCACCTTCGCCGACCTTTGCCAGAAGCCGCTGGGGGCCCGCGACTTCCTCGCCATCGCCAAGCGCTTCGATACGCTCTTCATCGACCGCGTGCCGGTGATGGCGCCAACACAGCGCAACGAGGCAAAGCGTTTCATCCTGCTTGTCGACACGCTTTACGACAGCCGTGTCCGCCTCTTCCTTTCGGCGGAAGCGGCCCCCGACCAGCTTTACAACGCGCCCTCCGGCACGGAAGTCTTCGAGTTCTCGCGCACCGCCTCGCGCCTCACGGAGATGCAGAGCCGCAAGTGGGTGGAGAAAGATGCTCGGGCAGCGACATCTGTCGCTTGAGCGGGAGAATCATTGACGTTTACGTAAGCCAAAATGCATCTAACCGATTGAAAACATAGAGGCGAAAATAATCGGTTGAATTTCCTTTCGTGACCAACTATGCCAATCGGGATCCTCGGGCTTATCCTCGTCCTGCCCGAAACCCTGTAATTGCCGGACTTTCGCACTGCCGGCGCGTCCAAATGGAATAGGGGATTTTCACCACATGGCTCGCGATAAGATCGCTCTCATCGGCTCCGGCATGATCGGCGGTACGCTCGCCCATCTGGCGGGCCTGAAGGAACTGGGGGATGTCGTTCTTTTCGATATCGCCGAAGGCATCCCGCAGGGCAAGGCGCTCGATATCGCCGAGTCCTCCCCGGTCGAACGCTTCGACGCCAAGTTCCTTGGCGCCAACGACTATGCGGCGATCGAGGGTGCCGATGTGTGCATCGTCACCGCCGGTGTGCCGCGCAAGCCGGGCATGAGCCGCGACGATCTTCTCGGCATCAACCTCAAAGTGATGGAGCAGGTGGGCGCCGGCATCAAGAAATACGCGCCCAAGGCCTTCGTCATCTGCATCACCAATCCGCTCGATGCCATGGTTTGGGCGCTGCAAAAGTTCTCCGGCCTGCCGAAGAGCCATGTCGTCGGCATGGCCGGTGTGCTTGACTCCGCCCGCTTCCGCTACTTCCTGGCGGAGGAGTTCAAGGTCTCCGTCGAGGACGTAACGGCCTTCGTGCTGGGCGGCCACGGCGACTCGATGGTGCCGCTTACCCGCTACTCCACCGTCGCCGGCATCCCCATCCCCGACCTCGTCAAGATGGGCTGGACATCAAAGGAGAAGGTCGACCAGATCGTCCAGCGAACGCGCGATGGCGGTGCGGAGATCGTCGGCCTCTTGAAGTCGGGCTCGGCCTATTACGCTCCCGCGTCGGCGGCCATATCGATGGCCGAGAGCTACCTGAAGGACAAGAAACGCGTTCTGCCCTGCGCGGCCCACCTTTCCGGCCAGTACGGCGTCAAGGACTTTTATGTCGGCGTGCCGGTGGTGATCGGCGCCGACGGCGTCGAGCGCGTCATCGAGATCGACCTCAACAAGGCCGAGCAGAAGATGTTCGAAAGCTCGGTCGGAGCCGTCGTCGGCCTATGCGAGGCCTGCGCCGAGATCGCGCCCAACCTGAAGAAGTAGGACCCGGCCCCATGAACATCCACGAATACCAGGCCAAGCAACTGCTCAAGGGCTACGGCGCCCCTGTCGCCGAGGGCCTTCCGGTCTTCAAGCAGGAAGAGGCGGAGGCGGCAGCCGCAAAACTGCCCGGACCACTCTACGTCGTGAAGAGCCAGATCCACGCGGGCGGGCGCGGCAAGGGCAAGTTCAAGGAGCTCGGCGCCGACGCCAAGGGCGGGGTGCGGCTTGCTAGAAGCGTCGAGGAAGTCGTCGCCCACGCCAACGAGATGCTCGGCAACACGCTGGTCACCAAGCAGACCGGCGCCGAGGGCAAGCAGGTGAACCGCCTGTATATCGAGGACGGTGCCGACATCGACCGCGAGCTCTACCTCTCCATCCTCATCGACCGCACGGTCGGCCGCCCGGCCTTCGTCGTCTCCACCGAGGGCGGCATGGACATCGAGGCGGTGGCGGAAGAGACGCCGGAGAAAATCCTGACGCTCGCCATCGACCCGGACAAGGGCGTGACCGCCGACGACGTCGCCAAGCTCAACGCGGCGCTCAAGCTCGAAGGCGATGCGGCGAAGGACGGCGAGACGCTGTTTCCCACGCTCTACAAGGCCTTCGCCGAAAAGGACATGAGCCTTCTTGAGGTGAATCCCCTTATCGTCATGAAGAACGGCCGCCTGCGCGTGCTCGATGCCAAGGTGTCCTTCGACAACAACGCGCTGTTCCGCCACGAGGACGTGGTGGCGCTGCGTGATGAGACGGAGGAGGACGAGAAGGAGATCGAGGCCTCCAAGCACGACCTCGCCTACATCGCCCTCGACGGCAACATCGGCTGCATGGTGAACGGCGCCGGTCTCGCCATGGCCACGATGGACATCATCAAGCTTTATGGTGCGGAGCCCGCCAACTTCCTCGATGTGGGCGGCGGCGCGTCGAAGGAGAAGGTGACGGCGGCCTTCAAGATCATCACCGCCGATCCGAACGTGAAGGGCATCCTCGTCAACATCTTCGGCGGCATCATGCGCTGCGACGTGATCGCGGAAGGCGTGATCGCCGCGGTGAAAGAGGTAGGCCTGAAGGTGCCGCTGGTCGTGCGTCTCGAAGGCACGAATGTCGCGCTCGGCAAGAAGATCATTTCAGAGAGCGGGCTGAATGTCATCCCCGCCGACGATCTGGACGATGCGGCGAAGAAGATCGTGGCGGCAGTGAAAGAGGGCTAGTCCCATGCCACCGCGGAAGATCAACCTGCTCGAATCGGCCGACCGGCAGATTCATAAGGTCTTCGATCCCCACATCGCAGGCGACGTGAACGATTCGCAGGTTAAGGTGGCCAAATTCGGCGAGATGTTCGACTGGCACGCCCATGACAATGAGGACGAGGCCTTCCTCGTCCTGCGCGGCAAGATCGCCATCGACTTCCGAGACGGCGCGGTGGAGCTTGGCGAGGGCGAGTTCATTGTCGTGCCGAAAACTGTCGAGCACCGCCCCCGCTCGCTCACGCCCGAGCCCGTCGTCCTCATGTTCGAGCCCGCCACGACCCTGAATACGGGCAATGCCGAGAGTGATTTGACCGTCACCGAGTTGAAGCGGCTTTAGGAGAAAGAATGTCCATTCTCGTCAACAAAGACACCAAGGTTCTCGTCCAGGGCCTCACCGGCAAGACCGGCACCTTCCACACCGAGCAGGCGCTTGCCTATTACGGGACCAAGATGGTCGGCGGCGTTCACCCGAAGAAGGGCGGCGAGACCTGGGGCTCGGTCGAGAGCGGGGCGCAGCTGCCGATTTTCGCTTCCGTTGCCGAGGGCAAGGAGAGGACGGGCGCCAACGCCTCCGTGGTCTACGTGCCGCCGGCAGGGGCCGGCGCGGCCATTATCGAGGCCATCGAGGCGGAAATTCCGCTCATCGTCTGCATCACCGAAGGCATTCCAGTGATGGACATGGTCAAGGTCAAGTCGCGGCTCGAAAAGTCGAACTCCCGCCTGCTCGGCCCGAACTGTCCGGGCGTGCTCACCCCCGAGGAATGCAAGATCGGCATCAT
Source organism: Chelativorans salis (assembly GCF_025336525.1). GTDB lineage: Bacteria > Pseudomonadota > Alphaproteobacteria > Rhizobiales > Rhizobiaceae > Chelativorans > Chelativorans salis. The sequence continues at coordinate 543,454 of NZ_JAOCZP010000004.1, read as the reverse complement.
GCCGGGCAACATCTTCAAGAAGGGCTCGGTGGGCGTTGTATCGCGCTCCGGCACGCTTACCTATGAGGCCGTGTTCCAGACCACTAACGAAGGGCTTGGCCAGACGACGGCCGTCGGCATCGGCGGCGACCCCGTGAAGGGGACAGAGTTTATCGACATCCTGGAGATGTTCCTGGCCGACGAGGCGACCGAATCCATCGTCATGATCGGCGAGATCGGCGGCTCGGCGGAAGAGGACGCCGCGCAGTTCATCCTGGACGAGGCGAAAAAGGGCCGGAAGAAGCCGATGGCAGGTTTTATCGCCGGACGTACCGCACCGCCCGGACGCACCATGGGCCACGCCGGCGCGGTGATCTCCGGCGGCAAGGGCGGCGCCGAAGACAAGATCGAAGCCATGGAGCGCGCCGGCATCAAGGTCTCGCCCTCGCCCGCGCGCCTTGGAAAAACCCTTGTCGAGGCAATCAAGGGCTGAAAAGTTCTGGAACGCCGGCCGGCACAATCCGGTTGGCGTCCAGCGAAGTGAGTGTAACGAGTAAGGACCAAAGGGTCCGCAACGGCCGGGATTGAAGGCCGAAACATAAGGAGACGGAGCGAAAAGCTCCGGGAATGGCGATGGCACGGCAAGATCAGGCCAACGACGAGTTCTCCCTCACATCCTTCCTCTACGGCGGCAACGCCGCCTATATCGAGGAACTCTACGCCGACTACGAGGCCGACCCGGCTTCGGTCAACGAGGACTGGCGGGCCTATTTCAGCCAATTCAAGGACAGTGCGGCGGACGTGAAGAAGAACGCCGCCGGCGCTTCCTGGAAGAAGAAGGGCTGGCCGATCACCGCCAACGGCGAGCTAGTCTCCGCCCTCGACGGCGACTGGGCGCCGTTGGAAGGCCATTTCGACAACAAGATCAGGGAAAAAGCGGCCAAGATGGGCGCCGCGATGACGGAAGCCGAGGTGCATCGCGCCACGCGTGATTCCGTACGCGCCATCATGATGATCCGCGCCTACCGCATGCGCGGGCACCTCCACGCCGATCTCGACCCCCTGGGCATCGCCAAGCCGTTGGAGGATTACAACGAGCTCTCGCCCGAGGCCTACGGCTTCACCGAGGCCGATTTCGACCGTCCCATCTTCATCGACAACGTGTTGGGGCTGGAGACCGCCACCATCCGCGATATGCTGGCGATCCTCAAGCGCACCTATTGCTCGACGCTAGGCGTCGAGTTCATGCACATTTCCAACCCCGAGGAGAAGGCCTGGATCCAGGAGCGCATCGAGGGACCGGACAAAGGGGTGGACTTCACCAAGAACGGCAAGAAGGCCATCCTGCAGAAGCTGATCGAGGCGGAAGGCTTCGAGCAGTTCATCGACGTGAGGTACAAGGGCACCAAGCGTTTCGGCCTTGACGGCGGCGAGGCGCTGATCCCGGCGCTCGAGCAGATCATCAAGCGCGGCGGCCAACTGGGCCTGAAGGAGATAGTGCTGGGCATGGCCCATCGCGGCCGCCTCAACGTGCTCTCGCAGGTTCTGGCAAAGCCGCACCGCGCCATCTTCCACGAGTTCAAGGGCGGCTCCTTCGCCCCCGATGACGTGGAAGGCTCCGGCGACGTGAAATACCACCTCGGCGCCTCTTCCGACCGCGAGTTCGACGGCAACACGGTGCACCTGTCGCTGACGGCCAACCCCTCGCATCTGGAGATTGTCAATCCCGTCGTCATGGGCAAGGCGCGCGCAAAGCAGGATCAGGTCTACGGCCGCACGCGCGAAGAAGTCGTGCCGCTGCCCGAGCGCGCCAAGGTCATGCCGCTCCTGCTGCACGGTGATGCGGCCTTTGCCGGCCAGGGCGTGGTGGCCGAGTGCTTCGGGCTTTCCGGTCTCCGCGGCCATCGCGTGGCGGGCACTGTGCACTTCATCATCAACAACCAGATCGGCTTCACCACCAACCCGCGCTTCTCGCGCTCCTCGCCCTATCCGTCGGACGTGGCGAAGATGATCGAGGCGCCGATCTTCCACGTGAACGGCGACGATCCGGAAGCGGTGGTCTATGCGGCCAAGGTTGCGACCGAGTTCCGCATGCAATTCCACAAGCCTGTCGTCATCGACATGTTCTGCTACCGCCGCTACGGCCATAACGAGGCCGACGAGCCGGCTTTCACCCAGCCGATCATGTACCGCGAGATCCGCAACCACCCGACGACCGGCGCGATCTATTCCAAGAAGCTGCTGGACGAGGGTCTCGTCACCGAGGAAGAGATCGAGCAGATGAAGGCCGATTGGCGCTCCCAGTTGGACGCCGAGTTCGAGGCCGGCCAGTCCTACAAGCCCAACAAGGCCGACTGGCTGGATGGCGCCTGGTCCGGCTTGAGAAAAGCCGACAACGAGGACGAACAGCGCCGCGGCAAGACCGCCGTTCCGGTCAAGACGCTGAAGGAGATCGGCAAGAAGCTGACCGAGGTGCCCGAGGGTTTCGAGGTCCACCGCACTGCCCGGCGCTTCCTCGACAACCGCAAGAAGATGATGGAATCGGGCGAAGGCATCGACTGGGCGACGGCCGAAGCGCTCGCCTTCGGCTCCATTCTTCTGGATGGCAATCCGGTACGTCTGTCCGGTCAGGATTCCGAACGCGGCACCTTTTCCCAGCGTCACTCCGTGCTCTACGACCAGCGCAACGAGAACCGGTTCATCCCGCTGAACAATCTGGGGCCTCAGCAATCCTACTACGAGGTCATCAACTCGATGCTCTCCGAGGAAGCCGTGCTCGGCTTCGAATACGGCTACAGCCTAGCCGAGCCGCGCGCGCTGACGCTCTGGGAAGCCCAGTTCGGCGACTTTGCCAACGGCGCGCAGGTCATTATCGACCAGTTCATCTCGTCAGGCGAGCGCAAATGGCTCAGGATGTCGGGTCTGGTCTGCCTCCTTCCGCATGGCTACGAGGGCCAAGGGCCGGAGCACTCCTCCGCGCGCCTGGAGCGCTTCCTGCAGATGTGCGCCGAGGACAACATGCAGGTCGCCAACTGCACGACGCCCGCCAACTACTTCCACATCCTGCGCCGCCAGTTGAAGCGCGACTTCCGCAAGCCGCTTATCCTGATGACGCCGAAGTCGCTCTTGCGGCACAAGCGGGCGGTCTCCACCCTGTCGGAAATGTCCGGGGAGAGCTCCTTCCACCGGCTCCTGTGGGACGATGCGCAATATCTCGACAAGGAGATCAAGCTCGTCAAGGACTCCAAGATTCGCCGCGTCGTCATGTGTTCCGGCAAGGTCTATTACGACCTCTACGAGGAGCGTGAGAAGCGGGGTATCAACGACATCTATCTCCTGCGCGTCGAGCAGCTCTACCCCTTCCCCGCAAAGGCGCTGATCACCGAGTTGTCGCGCTTCCGTAACGCGGAGATGGTGTGGTGCCAGGAGGAGCCCAAGAACATGGGTGCCTGGTCCTTCATCGATCCGTATCTGGAGTGGGTGCTGCAGCATATCGAGGCCAAGCATCAGCGCGTGCGCTACACTGGCCGTCCCGCCGCCGCCTCGCCGGCAACGGGGCTCATGTCGAAACACCTGGAACAGCTCGCGGCCTTCCTGGAAGACGCGTTAGGCAGCTAGAGCATGACCCGAAAAGTGGATACCGGTTTTCGGATAAGATCATGCTAAAACAACGAGATAGATCGTGATGCCGATTCCGCGAAGAGGCATCACGATCTAGCCACCGATCGAACAGAACCAACGGAAGCAAATCCATGGCCACCGAAATCCGCGTTCCCACACTGGGCGAATCCGTCACCGAGGCGACCATCGGCCGCTGGTTCAAGAACGTCGGCGACGCCATCAAGGCCGATGAGCCGATTGTCGAACTGGAAACCGACAAGGTGACCGTCGAAGTCCCCGCCCCCGCCGCCGGCACGCTTGAGGAGGTCGCCGTCAAGGAAGGCGAGACGGTGGAAGTCGGTGCTCTTCTGGGCGCCATCGCCGACGGCAAGGCCGCCAGCGTGGAGAAGCCGGCGGAAAAGCCGGCAAAGAAGGAACAGGGACAGATGAAGGCCGAGAAAGCCGAAGGACCGGCCGGCGCGGGCGGCAAGCTTGTCGAGGTCCACGTGCCGTCGGCCGGCGAGTCCGTCACCGAGGCCGGGGTCGGCGAAATCTACAAGAAGGTCGGCGACGCGGTGAAGGCCGACGAGGCAATCCTGGAGCTGGAGACCGACAAGGCTGCCCAGGAGATTATGTCGCCGGTCACCGGCGTGCTGCGCGATCTCCTGGTGAAGACGGGCGATGAGGTGCAGGTCGGCGCCCTTCTCGCACGCATCGAGGAAGGCGCGGCAGACACCTCCGCCGTGAAGCGCGACCGCGGCGAGGCGGCGGCGCCCGAGCCTGCTGCGCCCGCCGAAAAGGAAGCCGGTGCCAAGGAGACAGCCCGCCCGCCCGCACCTTCCGCCGCGAAGTTGATGAAGGAGCAGGGGCTGAAGGCCTCCGAGGTCGCCGGCACCGGCAAAGACGGCCAGGTGCTCAAGGGTGACGTGCTGGAAGCTCTTGAGCAGCGCAGCCGCGCCGCACCGAGCGAGCCTGCCGAGGCGCCAAAGGTAGCCCGCGCGCCCTCGCCGGCCGAGGACGAGACGCGCGAAGAGCGCGTGAAGATGACGCGCCTGCGCCAGACCATCGCCCGCAGGCTCAAGGAGGCGCAGCAGAACGCCGCCATGCTCACCACCTTCAACGAGGTGGACATGACGGCGGTGATGGACCTGCGCAAGAAATACAAGGACCTGTTCGAGAAGAAACACGGCGTGAAGCTCGGCTTCATGGGCTTCTTCACCAAGGCCGTCTGCCACGCGCTGCACGAGATCCCGGCCGTCAACGCCGAGATCGACGGCACCGACATCATCTACAAGAACTTCTGCCACATCGGCGTCGCCGTCGGCACCGAGCGCGGCCTGGTCGTTCCCGTGGTGCGTGACGCCGACCGCATGGGGATCGCCGAGGTCGAGAAGGAGATCGGCCGGCTGGGTGCGGCCGCCCGCGACGGTAAATTGTCGATGGCCGAGATGCAGGGGGGCACCTTCACCATCTCCAACGGCGGCGTCTACGGCTCGCTCATGTCAACACCGATCCTCAACGCCCCGCAGTCAGGCATCCTCGGCATGCACAAGATACAGGAGCGGCCGATGGTCATCGGCGGCGAGATCAAGATCCGCCCGATGATGTACCTGGCGCTCTCCTACGACCACCGCATTGTCGACGGCAAGGAAGCGGTGACCTTCCTCGTGCGCGTCAAGGAGGTGCTGGAGGATCCGGAGCGGCTGGTGCTCGATCTTTAGGAAAAGGCATTCTCAGGTGGAGGCGGGCATGTGTTCGGTTGAGATGGACAACGGGGAAACCGCCTTGCGTGCCTTCACCCTCGTCCTTCGACAGGCTCAGGATGAGGGTGAAGGCAAGGCAACCTCTCCGCAAGCCTCGATGTCGACGGCTGGGCGTAAACACAGCCCTCATCCTGAGCCTGTCGAAGGACGAGGACGGAAGGCCATACCTGCTCTGACGACAGCCACGGTGCTCCGCCACACACCGGAGTCCCGCCGATGAGCATCGAGTTCCTCGTCACCTCCCTGATCGTCATCCTCATCCCCGGCACCGGCGTCGTCTACACCGTCGCCACCGGCCTTGCCGCCGGACGCAGGGCGAGTTTCGCCGCCGCCTTCGGTTGCACGCTCGGCATCCTGCCGGCCCTCTTCGCTTCCGTTGTCGGCCTCGCCGCCCTTCTCCACACGAGTGCGCTGCTGTTCCAGGTAATCAAGCTCGCCGGCGTCGCCTATCTTCTCTATCTCGCCTGGCAGACCCTGAAGGAAGCGGGCCCGCTCAGAATCAATGCCGGCGAACGCCGGCCGCTGGCCGCTATGGCAATCGTCAGGACCGGCTTCCTGATCAACATCCTCAATCCGAAGCTGTCCCTCTTCTTCCTCGCCTTCCTGCCGCAGTTCATCGTCCCCGCCGCCGGCTCGGTCAGCCAGATGCTCATCCTCGGCGCCGTCTTCATGGCCATGACCTTTGCCGTCTTCCTCGTCTATGGCGGCTTCGCCGCCCTCGTCGGCGAGAAAGTCTTGAGAAGCGAGACGGTGATGAAGTGGATGCGGCGCGCGACGGCCGCTGCCTTTGCCGGCTTTGGCCTGCGCCTCGCCTTCGCTGACCGATAATCCTCACCGAACCAACACGCCGCCTTCCATCCCAAACGGAGAGAACGATGCCCACCACCTACGACGTCGTCGTGATCGGAACCGGCCCCGGAGGCTATGTCTGCGCCATCAAGGCAGCCCAGCTCGGCCTGAAGACGGCAGTGGTGGAGAAGCGGCCGAACCACGGCGGCACCTGCGTCAATGTCGGCTGCATCCCGTCGAAGGCGCTGCTGCATGCAACCGAGATGTTCGCCGAGGCCGGGCATTCCTTTGCCGACCTTGGCATCGATGTCGGCAAGCCGAAATTCGACCTCAAGAAGATGCTGGCCCACAAGGACCGGACGGTGGAGCAGAACGTCAAGGGCCTCGACTTTCTGATGAAGAAGAACAAGATCGATGTCTTCCGCGGCACCGGCAGGATCGCCACCGCCGGCAAGGTGGTGGTCTCTGGCGAGGACGGCAAGGAAGAAATGGTGGAGACGAAGAATATCGTCATTGCCACCGGCTCGGACGTCGCCGGCATTCCCGGTGTCGACGTGAAGTTCGACGAGAAGGTGATCGTCTCCTCCACCGGCGCGCTGGAGCTTGCCAAGGTGCCGGAGACCATGGTGGTGGTCGGCGGCGGCATCATCGGGCTGGAGCTGGGCTCGGTGTGGGCGCGGCTGGGCGCCAAGGTGACGGTTGTCGAATATCTCGACACCATCCTCGCCGGTATGGACGGCGAAGTGGCCAAGCAGTTCCAGCGCATGCTGACCAAGCAGGGTTTCACCTTCCATCTCGGCGCCAAGGTGACGGACGTCTCCAAGGCCAGGAAGGGCGCTAAGGTCACCTTCGAGCCCACCAACGGCGACGCCTCCCAGACCGTCGAGGCCGACGTCGTCCTGGTCGCCACCGGCCGCAGGCCCTTCACCGATGGGCTGGGGCTGAAGGAGGCGGGCGTGGAGATGGATGATCGCGGCCGCGTGAAGACCGACGAGCACCTCAGAACCAATGTCGAGGGTATCTACGCCATCGGTGATGTGATCGCCGGCCCGATGCTCGCCCACAAGGCGGAGGACGAGGGTGTCGCCGTCGCCGAGATCATCGCCGGCCAGGCCGGCCACGTGAACTACTACGTCATTCCCGGCGTCGTCTACACCACCCCCGAGATCGCCTCCGTCGGCAAGACGGAAGAGGAGTTGAAGAAGGCCGGCGTGGAATACAATGCCGGCAAATTTCCCTTCAGCGCCAACGGCCGCGCCCGCTCCATGCTGCAGACGGACGGCTTTGTGAAAATCCTCGCCGACAAAAAGACCGACCGTGTGCTGGGCGCGCATATCGTCGGCTTCGGCGCCGGCGAGATGATCCACGAGGCAGCGGTGTTGATGGAGTTCGGCGGCTCGTCGGAGGATCTCGCCCGCACCTGCCACGCGCATCCAACCCTTTCGGAAGCGGTCAAGGAGGCGGCGCTCGCCACCTTCGCCAAGCCGATCCATTCCTGACGGGGCACTCGCCTCAGTCGGCGCGGCTGACCGTGTAGCCTTCCTCGCGCAGCAGCGCGACAAGCCCCGTCTCGCCCGGCAGGTGCAATGCGCCGACGGCGATGAAGGCTCTGCCCTCCTCGATAAGGGGAAGGGCCCGCTCGGCCATTACCCTGTTGCGGGCCGTGATCAGTTTCTCCTCGAAGGCCGCGGAGCCGGCCGCAAACTGCGCGCCCTGCGGCAGCAGGCGCGTGATCGCCGGCAGGACCATGCCGATTTCACCGTTGAGATAGAGCCCGATCATGGTCTCGGTGACGTCGTTCACGCCCTCGCCCAGGTCGATCGTGCTGATAAGCCCCTCGATATGCATCTCCATGGGCAGCGAAGCTATGGCCGAGAACTGCTCACTGGCCCGTTCGAGGCCGACGAGCCGCTTGCCCGCCGCCTTTGCGTCCTTCGCAAGCTTGCCATCGAGCACCAGTACACCGGCTTCCTGCCGCTCGACCTCGCAGGCCGATTGCGCGATAAGCGAGAGAAGCATCCACGGCTTCAGCTTGACGACGCTCTGCAACGGCACACCGTAGGTATCGAGAGCCTCGCGAAGCCTTTCCTGCTCTTCGGCCGTCAGATAGTCGGTCAGCGCCTCGCCGGGCGGGAACATCATCAGTTCCGGCGTCTCCGCCAGGGCCGCCATCATTGCCTTCTGGTCCAGCACGTCCGTGGTCTCGATGGCGACGGTATGCGCCGCGGCGAACGCGGCCCGCGCCGCCTCCGGCATCGCAACCACACGCGGGTCCGTCATGTGCATGGTGCCGAACAAGAAGGAGGGCGCGCCGCCTTTTCCCTCGACACGCCACAACAGCCCCTCGCCATTGGGCGTGGCCGCGGCCTCCTCCCGCATCTTCCGCAAGAGCGCGGGATCGCGCTCGGAAAGCGCCTCCACGAGGTCGGTGCCTTCGCAGACGGTCTCCTCTGCGCGGGCACGCCCGCTGACGAGCACCAGCACCGCCACGAAGAACAGCACGAACAGGAGATTGATCGCCGCCACGAGGTTCAGGGAAAGGACGGCAATACGGTCGGCGAGGGCGCGCGTTCGTTTCATGGCTTCATTGCTACCGCGTGAAAGCGGCAAAAACCGTTAAACCGGCCATGCAAATTGCAAACTTCATGCACGCGGGTGTGCATTGTCGTAGATCTCCAGAAGACGGGACGTATCGACCGCGGTGTAAACCTGCGTCGTTGAGAGGCTGGCGTGGCCCAAAAGCTCCTGGATAGCACGCAGATCGCCGCCGCGGCCGAGCAGGTGAGTGGCGAAGGAGTGGCGGAGCGCATGCGGTGTTGCCGTTTCCGGCAGGTTGAGTGCCGAGCGCATCTTCTTCATCTCGCGCTGGACGATGGCCGGCTGCAGGGGTCCGCCCCGCGCTCCGCGGAAAAGCGGCGCCTCAGCGCCCAGATGATAGGGGCAGAGCCGGCGGTATTCGGCAACGGCCTGGAAGACCACCGGCAGCACCGGCACCACCCGGGTCTTACCACCCTTGCCCGTCACGCGCAGTGCGTTGTCGCCCGCGTTCGCGATGTCTCCGCCCTTCAGGGCAAGCGCTTCGCCGATGCGCAAGCCGGAGCCGTACAGCAACGCAAGCACGGCGGCGTTGCGTGCGGCAATCCACGGCTCCTCCGCAAGCTGCCCCTCGCCCGAGGCGACACGACGTGCGTCGGCCGCCGTCAGCGGTTTCGGCAGGCCCTTCGGCGCGCGTGGCGCACGCAGCGCCCCGGCGCCTGCCGCATTCACAAGGCCGCGCCGCTCCAGATAGCGCAGCAGCGAGCGGATGCCGGCGAGCCCCCGGCCGAGCGTGCGCGCGCCGGCGCCGCCGCTGCGCCGCGAGGCCAGGAAGGCGCGCAAGTCCGCCGGCCGCAGGTCGGTGATCTCGGCGATGCCCGGCGCTCCACCGCAATGGCCGGTGAGGAACTGCAGGAGCTGCCGGGTATCCCGCTCGTAAGCCTCCACCGTCAGCCGCGCCAGCCGCCGCTCATCGCGAAGCGAAGCCAGCCATTCGGTGCGCGCCCTTTGCAGGTCAGGTTTTGCGGAAACGAGGAATTCTTCGCTCATGGGTAACAGCCCTGCCGTCGGGCGGGCACTGTCGCGCCTCGAGGTTAGCATTGGGTGAAGAAGGTCGGCCTATCGCCGGCTCTCGTTCGACAGGATCTGCATCGCCTCGGCCAGCGCATCGCGGAAGGCGGTGTCAAAGGAAACGCCGGCAGCCTCCCAGGCTTCCGCTCCATTCTCCGAAACGAGTTGCCAGTTGGACGTCCAGCGGAAGGCGCTCTCGTCCCACACCAGCATCCCGCTCAGCACGACCTCGCCGCCGAGTGCATTGCGGATGGTCTCCAATCCGTCCATCCTCGTCCCGCCCAAGGATGCGTGGTCGACCGGCACCGCCGCCAGCGCCGCCTCGCCCAGCAGCTTCGCCTTCAGTCCGAGGCGCCCAGCGATCTCCGAAAGCGCCTTGCGCTGGCCGATACCAAGGGCGGAGTTGCGCGCCAGCAGGAACCGCTGCGCTCCGTTGTCGATGCCGATGAGAAGCGTGATGACCGGCCGCTCCGTCCATGGCGCACGCCCCAGCTCACCGAGCGCCTGATCGATCTTCGCCGGCGAAAAATCCACCTTGAGGAAGTGCGGCCGATCACGCGTCCCTTGCTCGTCGTGCACCGGAATGCCCGCCATGCGGTCGCGCAGCGAATAGGTCTCGACGAACTCCGACGCTCGCTTCCCCAGCTCGTCCACTTTGGGTAAGCCGGCAAGGCTCGTGTCGCCGGAGACTTTCACCAGGACCTCTTCCAGGCAGGCGGCGAAGCCGCGCTGCTTTTCCGCCTCCAGAGTGCCCGTGATGATGGTCACGGCACTATAGAGCCGATTCGGCTCTTGTGCATGGACGCTTGCCGTAAGGAAGAGCGGAAGCGCGATACACAGCGAGGCGATCGATCTGGCGATGGCGGCAGGCATGAGACACACTCGGCTGGAGAACCGCAGGATAGCACAGGCGGCTTCTGCCGGCAGCCGCCGTCTTTATCCGCCCTCCACTTCCTCGCGCAGCATTTCGAGCTCCAGCCATTCCTCCTCCAGCCGCTCACGCTCGCTCCGCTTTTCATCGAGCTCCTTAGAAAGCCGCGAAAAGGCAGTGGCGTCGCGGGCATAGAGCGTGGGGTCGGCGAGATTCTGTTCCAGCCCAGAGATCTTCTCGCCGAGTGCCTCGATCCGCGAAGGCAGGGTCTCCAGGGCGAATTTCTGCTTGTAGGAGAGTTTTTTCGTCCCCGGCCTCGGCTCCTTCGGCTCCCGGCGCGGCCCAGCCGGTTTGCCCGCTTGCTCGGCCGCACGCCCCTTGCGGCCTGCCAGCCCGACACCCTTGCGCTGCGCCATCATGTCGGAATATCCGCCGGCATATTCCGTCCATCGACCGTCGCCCTCTGGCGCGATGGTGGTCGTCACCGTGCGGTCGAGGAAGTCGCGGTCATGGCTGACGAGGATGACGGTGCCGGGAAACCCTTCCACCAGCTCCTGCAGGAGATCGAGCGTCTCCATGTCGAGGTCGTTTGTCGGCTCATCGAGGACGAGGAGGTTGGCTGGCCGGGAAAGGAGCCGCGCCAGCACCAGCCGCGCCTTCTCTCCGCCGGAAAGCTCGCGCACGGGCGTGCGCATCTGCTCTGGCTTGAAGAGGAAATCCTGCATGTAGGAGACGACGTGCCGCTCCTGCCCGTTGACCACCACGCTGTCGCCGCGACCGTCGGTGAGGAAGTGCGCCAGCGTCTCATTCGGATCGAGGGCGGCGCGGTTCTGGTCGAGGGTGGCGGTCTCCAGATTGGCGCCGAGGCGCAGCGAGCCGGCGTCGGGCTTGGTGACGCCGATCAGCATCTTGAGCAAGGTGGTCTTGCCCGCGCCATTGGGGCCGACGAGGCCGACCCGGTCGCCGCGCAGGATGCGGGTGGAGAAGTCGCGGACGACGGTGAGATCCCCGAACCGCTTCTCGATCCCCTTGGCCTCGATGACCAGCTTGCCCGATTCGGCGGCGTCGCTTGCCGTCATGATCGCCGTGCCTTCCGGCCCGCGATGGGTGCGGTGGCGGGCGCGCAGGTCCTGAAGCTCGGAGAGGCGGCGCACGTTGCGCTTGCGCCTGGCCGTCACCCCGTAGCGCAGCCAGTGCTCCTCGCGGGCGATCTGCCGGCCGAGCTTCTGCTGGTCGCGCTCTTCCTCCTCGAGCAGCTTGTCGCGCCAATCCTCGAAATGGGCGAAGCCTTTGTCGAGCCGTCGGGTGGTGCCGCGGTCGAGCCACACCGTCGCACGGCTGGCGCGCTCTAGGAAGCGGCGGTCGTGGGAGATCATCACCAGTGCGGAGGAGGAGCGGGAAAGCTCATCCTCCAGCCATTCGATAGTGGCGAGGTCGAGGTGGTTCGTCGGCTCATCGAGAAGCAGCAGGTCCGGCTGCGGTGCCAGAACCTTGGCGAGTGCCGCCCGCCGCGCCTCGCCGCCGGAGAGCGAAGCGGGGTCCTCGTCGCCCGTCAGCCCCAGCCGGTCGAGCACCAGCGCCACGCGGTTGACATCGTCGGCCGGCCCCAGCCCCGCCTCGACATAGGCGCGCACGGTGGAGAACCCCTGCCAGTCCGGCGCCTGCGGCAGGTAGCGCATGGTGGCCGTCGGCTGGCGGAAGACCTCGCCCGATTGAGCCTCCACGAGGCCGGCGGCGATCTTCAAGAGGGTGGATTTGCCCGAGCCGTTGCGCCCGACGAGAGCGATGCGCTCGCCGGGGCCCACCATCAACGAGGCGCCGGCAAGCAGCGGCGTGCCGCCGAAGGTGAGGTGGATATCGTCGAGCTTCAGAAGCGGGGGCGCCATGTCAGCCCTTTTCCGGCCCGATAAGATGCACGATGATCAGCGCCCGGCCCTGACGCAACGTGACGGAAAGCTGCCCGCGCACCTCGTTGGAGAGCGTCAGCGAGGAGCCGAAGGGAACCTTCACCGCGTCGAGCGGCCATTTCGCCCCCTCGACGGTGAGGCCCGAAAGCGCGGTGAACGCGAGAATGCTGAACAGCGTTCCATCGGCATAGTCGAAGCTGTGGCGGCGGCCGGTGATGAGCGGCTGCCCCTCCTGCGCGCCGCTGGTGAGCAGGATCGGCATGCCGGCCTCGGCAAGCCGCACGGCCTGGGTAAGATGCAGGTAGCCGTGGTCGGGGCGCGCCCCCCCGAAGGCGCCGACCAGCACCAGCGACGTAGCGCCCAGGCCAAGGGCTGCCTCGATGGCGATGTCGCCGTCCGTCTTGTCCTTGTCCGTTGGATAGATTTCGCACGGGACCTGCGCGAAAGCCTCGCGCAGCCCGTCGGACACCGAATCGAAGTCTCCGGTCCATAGCTCCGGTGTGATGCCGAGCGTCTCTGCATGGCGCATGCCGGAATCGGCGGCGATGACGCGAGCGCCGGCGATCTGGGCGTCGAGTTCAGGCGTGCGGCGAAGCTCGCCGCCAAGCAGGATGACAAATCGGCTCATGGAGGCGGCCATTAGCACGGCGGGTAGGGGAAGCGGAAGCCGTTGCCAACTTTCCCTCCTCACGGGGTAGGCCTATCGCATGTGGAGTCCTTGTTCGGCTTCGCCTGTCCCCCACCCTCAATCCCTCCCCTCAAGGGGGAGGGAGGTCCGGCCGAGGACTGCCACATACGATGGCCCTGCTCACCAGGGAGTCGTTATGGCGCCCACTTGCGCTCCACCCCGCCCCGCTCTATCTTCCAGCCCGCTCTAACGGGGTGCCGGCTATCGACCGGCTGAGAGGCATCTGCCAACCCGCCGAACCTGATCCGGTTTGCACCGGCGGAGGGATTAGACGCTTCGATTGCAAGGCGCCTCATTCCCCTGAAAAGCTAAAGAGAGGAGGCGCTGATGCGCTGGATTGTTGCAAGCTCCATATGCACACTGGGCCTGGTCGCCGCCGGCGCCGCGCAAGCCCAGGAGAAGCTCACCGTCTATACCTATGAAAGCTTTACCGCCGACTGGGGACCCGGCCCGGTGGTGGAGGAGGCATTCGAGGCGGAATGCGGCTGCGACCTCGAGTTCGTGTCGGTGGCCGACGGAGTGGCGCTGCTCAACCGCGTGCGGCTCGAGGGCGAGGACACGCAAGCCGACATCGTGCTGGGGCTCGACACCAACCTTACCTACGAGGCCAAAGAGACGGGGCTGTTCGCGCCGCACGATGTCGATCTTTCCCGGGTCGAAGTGCCGGGCGGCTTTTCGGACGATGCCTTCGTGCCCTACGATTACGGCTATTTCGCCTTTGTCTACGATACGGAAGCGCTCGACAGCCCACCGCAGAGCCTGAAAGCGCTGGTGGAAGCGGAGAGCGACCTGAAGATTGCCATCCAGGACCCGCGCACCTCTACGCCGGGGCTCGGCCTGCTCTTGTGGATGAAGGCTGTCTATGGCGAGGAGGCGGCCGAGGCATGGGCGATGCTGAAGGACAAGGTGCTGACGGTGACGCCCGGCTGGAGCGAATCCTACGGGCTGTTCACCAGTGGCGAGGTGCCGATGGTGCTGTCTTATACCACCTCGCCAGCCTATCACCGGATCGCCGAGGATACCGACCGCTACACGGCCGCTTCGTTCGAGGAAGGGCACTATCTTCAGGTGGAGGTGGCGGCGAAAACGGTGAAGGGGGCGGACAATCCGCTGGCCGAAGAGTTCCTCGCCTTCATGACCGGCCCCGGCTTTCAGGACGCCATTCCCGAGACCAACTGGATGTTTCCGGCAGGCGAGACCGCCGAACCCTTGAACCCGGTCTTCGATGAGCTGGTGGAGCCGGTCGAGACGCTGCTCTTTTCCCCGCGGGAAGTGGCGGAGAACCGTAAGGCCTGGGTCGACGAGTGGCTGTCCGTGATGAGCCGGTGACGGCACCGCGGCAAGGACAGGGCCGTGTTGCTGCCGGCGCTCTGGCACTGGCGGCGATCGGCCTTCTCATCGGCGGGGCGTTCTTCGGGCTCGGGCAGGAGGCGCTGACGGCGTGGCGGAGCGCGCTTGCCGCCTTCGATCCCTATCTCCTGCGGGTGGCCCGCTTCACCCTGTGGCAGGCGGCACTCTCGACGCTGCTTTCGGTCGCCCCGGCGATCCTGGTGGCGCGGGCGCTGGCCCGCCACCCGCGCTTTTTCGGGCGCGGCCTCATCCTGCAGCTTTTCGCCGTGCCGCTGGCGCTGCCGGCCATCGTCGCCGCCCTCGGCGTGCTGGCGCTCTACGGGCGGGCGGGCTATTTCGCGCCGCTGTTCTCCGCCCTATCGGAGGAGCGGTGGCCGGGCATCTACGGGCTTTCCGGCATTCTGGTCGCCCATGTCTTCTTCAACCTGCCACTTTCCGCGCGCCTCTTCCTGGCAGCGCTCGAGAACGTGCCGGCGGACCAGTGGCGGCTTTCCGCACAGCTTGGCATGGGGGTCTTTTCCTCCTTCCGCTTCATCGAGTGGCCGGTCCTGCGCGCCGCTCTTCCCGGCGTGGCAGGACTCGTCTTCATGCTGTGCGCCACCTCCTTCACCATCGTCCTGACGCTTGGCGGCGGGCCACGGGCGACGACGCTTGAAGTGGCGATCTATCAGGCGCTGCGCTTCGATTTCGACCCCGCGCGGGCCATTTCGCTGACGCTGGTGCAGGTGGCGCTGACGGGGCTGATCGTGCTGGCGCTCGGCCGCCTCGGCGCCGTCATGACGGGCGATGCAAGCCTGCCGGTGGCGCCGCGCCGGACGCTGTTTCTCGGACGCGGGGAAAGGGGAGTTAATGCCGCTGTCATCGTCCTGGCGCTCGTCTTCGTGGCGGGGCCGATGGCGGCGACGGTGGCCGCTGGATTGCAGGCCGACCTCGGCCGCCTTGCCGGCGAGAACGCCGTGCTTTCGGCGACGCTGACGAGCCTCGTGCTTTCCGCCCTCGCCGCTCTTCTGTGCCTGCTTCTGTCGGTATCGCTTGTGATGGCGCGGCGCGCGCTGGAGCTTGCTCGCGCGGCGCCCATTCCGGGCCTTCTCGAACGCATGAGCGACACCGGCGCGACGATGGTTCTGATCGTGCCGCCCATCGTCATCGGCGCCGGCTGGTTTATCCTGTTGCGGCATTTCGGCGACGTCTTCGCTTTCGCGCCGGTGATGGTAGTGACGGTGAACGCTGTTATGGCCATGCCTTTTGCTATCCGCGCCGTACGGCCTGCCTATGACGCGGCGAGCGCACGGCATGAGAAGCTTTGCGCCGCGCTCGGCATTTCCGGCTGGAACCGGCTTCGCCTCGTCGACTGGCCGGCGCTCCGGAAGCCGGCCGCGATGGCATTCGCCTTCGCCATGGCGCTGTCGCTTGGCGATCTTGGCGTAATCGCACTGTTCGGCAGCGACAGGGTGCAGACGCTGCCTTATCTGCTTCTCCAGCGCATGGCCAGCTACCGCACGGCGGATGCCGCCGGCATCGCGCTTTTCCTGGGGCTTTTGTGTCTGGGGCTGATGTTCGCCGCCACACGCTGGGGTAAGGGAAGGGGATGACGCGGTACGACGATCCCGGCGGCGGTGCCATCCGGCTGGAAGCTTTGCGCTTTGCCTATCCCGGCGGGGCGGTGATGCGCTTCGACCTCAGGATCGAAGCTTCCGACATCGTCGCACTGATGGGGCCGAGCGGTTCCGGCAAGTCGACACTTCTGAACCTGATTGCCGGGTTCGAGGCGCCCAATGCCGGCCGGGTGATGATTGGCAGTGAGGATGTGACTGGGCTGCCGCCGCACAGGCGTCCGGTCTCCATGGTGTTTCAGGAAAACAACCTCTTCGCCCACCTGACCGTGGCGCAGAATGTCGGGCTCGGCCGCTCGCCGGGCTTGCGCCTTTCCAAGGCCGATCAGGCAGCGGTCATGGACGCACTCGCCCGCACCGGGCTTGCCGGCAAGGAAGAGCGGCTGCCGCATGCACTCTCCGGCGGCGAGCGGCAGCGCGTGGCGCTGGCGCGCGTGCTGGTGCGCGAGCGCCCGGTTCTTTTGCTCGACGAGCCCTTCGCCTCGTTGGGTCCGGCGCTGCGCGACGAGATGCTGGACCTGATCGCCGGGCTCCACCGCGATCAGGCGATGACGATCCTCATGACTACCCACGATCCGCGCGACGCCGAGCGCCTGTCGAAGACGCTGGTCTTCCTGGAGAATGGCGCCATCGCCGGCGCCGGGGCGACGGCGGAATTCCTTTCGGGCGGGGGATCGGCGGCCTTCGATCGCTATCTAGGCGCAAGAAAGGCGCCGGAATAGGCGGAAGCTATATTGTCCAGCCTGATTTTGCCATTATTTACCGTCACAGGCGAAGCCCCTACGTGCTGATTCTTGTCTTCGACGGAAGACTGTGGCTAGGTCCGCAAGGAGGCGGGCACACCGCCGAACGAGCTGTCGAAAGGATATCGCGCTGCTTCACCGGAAGGCCATGAGAACGGCAATGGGCCGCACGCGGGGCACTTCCCTGCGCCGGACACTTTTTGCCGGGCTCCTGACTGCGGGGCTTGCAGGATGCCAGGCGATGGAGCTCACCGAGGCGGGCTTCGTTCCCTCCTCCAATCCGGTGACCGTGGACACGGTGACGCGCGGCGACCGGCTGGCCAACCTCGCCCGCCGCCAGCACCCGAAGATCCTGCAAACCTATGGCGGCGAATATTCGGACCCCAAACTCGAGCGCATGCTGGCGCGGGTGGTGGGCAGGCTGACGCTGGACCCGGACAACCCGTCCCAGACCTACCGCATCGCCATTCTGGACTCGCCCAACATCAACGCCTTCGCGCTTCCCGGCGGTTATCTTTACGTGTCGCGCGGGCTCCTGGCGCTGGCCAACGATTCGGCCGAGGTGGCCGCCGTGCTAGCGCACGAGATGGCGCATGTGACGGCCAATCACGGGCTGGAGCGCCAGAAGAGGGAAGCGGAGGCGAACCTCACAAATCGCGTGGTCGATGAAGTGGTGAGCACCGACGTCAATGCCCGAGCGGCCGCCCTGCGCGGCAAGCTGCAGCTCGCCCAGTTCTCGCGCAACCAGGAATTGGAGGCAGACAAGATCGGCATCCGCTCCATTGGCCGCGCTGGCTACGATCCTTATGCAGCATCGCGCTTCCTGCGCTCGATGGACGCCTATCAGAGCTTCCGCGACGTCAGCGGCACCGGCGAATCCTCGCTCGATTTCCTGGCAAGCCACCCCAACACGCCACGGCGGATCGAGCTGGCGCAGGAGCACGCACGGCAGTTCGGTGTGCCGGGCACCGGTGTCCGCGACCGTGAGGCCTATCTCCAGGGCATCGACGGCATGGTGTTCGGCGACAAACCGGACGAGGGCTTTGTGCGCGGGCGCGACTTCCTGCACCCCACACTCGGCATCGCCCTTTCGGTGCCCGAAGGGTTCGTGATCGACAATTCTACCGGTGAGGTGACTGCCAAAGGGCCGGACGACCTCGCTTTCCGCTTCGACGGCACCACGGTCTCTCGCGGCACCGCACTGAAGGACTACCTGCAGGGCGACTGGCTGAGCGGGCTGGACCCGAGTTCCATCCGCGAGACCACCATCAATGGCCGGGAGGCAGCCACTGCGCGCGCCTATACGGATGAATGGCAGTTCGACGTGACGGTGATCCGCGTCGGCGACCAGGTCTATCGCCTGTTGACCGTCGCGCCGCTGGACAGCAACCGCCTGGACGCGGTGGCACGCACCATCGCCGGCAGCTTCCGCGTTCTTGACAGCGAGGAGGCCGCCGCGCTCAAGCCGCTCAGGGTGCGCGTGATGACGGTTGGAGCCGGCGATACCGTGGCCACCTTCGCCAATCGGATGAGGGGTGTCGACCGGAAGCTGGAGCTGTTCCGCCTGCTCAATGGGCTGGGGCCTGGTTCGGCCCTGTCGGTTGGCGACAAGGTGAAGATCGTCACGGATCGGTAGAGCGTGCGGCGCTTCAGCCAGCTTGTGCGGTAATCTCCGGATGCCGCTTAACCAGCGCGGTGCGCAGCTTTTCCAAGGCGCGCGATTCGATCTGGCGCACACGCTCCTTGGAAATGCCGAGCGTAGCTCCCAGCGACTCCAGCGTCGCGCCCTCCTCTGAGAGCCGCCTCTCGCGCAGGATCGTCAGCTCGCGGCCGTTGAGCGTCTCCAGCGCCTGGTTGAGCCATTGCGCGCGGCGCTCGCCGTCGATTGACTCGCGCGCCAGTTCGTCGGGCGGCGGGTCGTCGCAGATCAGGAACTCGATCCGCTCGGAGGCAAGGTCGTTATCGCTTTTTAGCGGTGCGTTGAGCGACGTGTCGGAGCCGGCCAGCCGCGCGTCCATCAACGCCACGTCGTCCTTCGAAACATGGAGCGCCTGCGCAACCTCGCGGTAGATCTCCTCGGACGGCGCGGCGCCGCCGGTTTTCTGCAGCTTGGCTCTCAACCGCCTAAGATTGAAGAACAGCGCCTTCTGGGCGGAACTCGTGCCACCGCGCACGATGGACCAGTTGCGCAGGATATAATCCTGCATGGAGGCGCGGATCCACCAGGTGGCATAGGTCGAGAAGCGCACCTGGCGCGAGGGGTCGAAGCGCGCGGCCGCCTCGAGCAGGCCGACATGCCCTTCCTGGATGAGGTCGCTCATCGACAGACCGAAATTACGGAAACGGCTTGCCATGGCAATGACGAGCCGCATATGCGCTATTGTCATGCGGTGAAGGGCCTGCTGGTCCTGGCGCTCCTTCCATCGGACGGCGAGCGCATGCTCTTCCTCGCGCGCCAAGTAGGGCGCCTTCATGGCTGCCTTGACTAGCCTTCGCCCGGCGCTCTGCTGCATCTCCTCAGCGCTCCTGCGGTCGCCGATGATGGCCGGCTGCAACAACCCATTCCCACACCCGGCCCGTACCCGGTTAAATTCGCGTAGAATAACCCGAGCGGAAGGCAAAAGTTCCACCGGCACGAAACAGTGATTACGGAGTGAACCGCCGTTTTCCCGAGACGGGGTGTGCAGTTTCAAAGCTTTATGAAAAGAACCCGGCTTCGGAGGTCGGCGCTTCGCCTACCAGAAAAGTAGCCGGAAAACAAAAAGGTCCGACCGCAAGGCGGCCGGACCCAAAACTAATTCAGCCTGGAAAGAAAGAGGCTTACGCAGCTTCTTCCTTCTCCGTCTCCTCGTTGTCGGCCTTGGCGCCACGGCGCGGACCCTTGGCGAGGTTCACTTCGATCAGCCGTACGGCCTCGGTCTCCGAAACGCGGTTGACCGCGGCGATCTCGCGCGCCATGCGGTCGAGCGCGGCCTCGTAGAGCTGACGCTCGGAATAGGACTGCTCCGGCTGGTTCTCGGCGCGATAGAGGTCACGCACCACCTCGGAGATGGAGATCAGATCACCGGAATTGATCTTGGCGTCGTACTCCTGCGCCCGGCGCGACCACATGGTGCGCTTGACGCGGGCGCGGCCCTGCACGACCTTGAGCGCGCGGTCGACATAATCCGTCTCCGAAAGCTTGCGCATACCGATCGTAGTCGCCTTGGCCACCGGCACCTTAAGACGCATCTTGTCCTTCTGGAAATCGATCACGAACAGCTCCAGCTTGTGCCCGGCCACTTCCTGGTCTTCGATCGTTACGATCTGTCCGACCCCGTGCGCGGGGTAGACGATGTATTCACCCGTCTTGAACCCCTGACGCTGTGCCGACTTCTTCTGCTGGTTTGCCATACGCTTAACACTCCTGTTCTCAATGGGGCGGAGTACGCCCGCGCCCGCCCGTGCAAATGGCCGGTCTGCAATTGAAAGGCGCTGGAGAAGATGGTCTCCGGGTGACCTGGCTGCTGCTCACGCACGTTGCCATGGCCCAAGTTGCCTCGGCCCGGATATGTAGCCCCACCTTTCAGTGATTTTTCTTCTGCGCCATCAAAAGACGTATCGTCACCGGCATGTCGAAGAAAGATAATACAAAAAGCTGAAAGAATCAACTATTTGCTGCACGTGCACAGTCGCCACCGGTGGGCAATCCCCGGCCGGTGCGGTACTTGCGACATGGTGACGCGGCGCTGATTGCGGCCGCCGCGGCCCGTTTCTAATCACCTTCACCGGGCTCGGGCGAGAAGTATTTCTCGAATTTGTCTTCGACGCCATCGAATTCCTCGGCGTCTGCCGGCGGCTCCTTCTTGGCCGTGATGTTCGGCCACTTCTCTGCATATTCGGTATTGACCTGCAGCCACTTGTCGAGCCCCGGCTCTGTGTCGGGTTTGATCGCCTCGGCGGGGCACTCGGGCTCGCACACACCGCAATCGATGCACTCATCCGGATGGATGACGAGCATGTTCTCGCCCTCGTAGAAGCAATCGACCGGGCACACCTCGATGCAATCCATGTACTTGCACTTGATGCAGTTGTCGGTCACGAGGTAGGTCATTTCGGGCTCTCGGGTCGTCTATAGTGTCGGCGCGTGAGGTAGACCCTTTACGGGGCCGTGGCAAGGGCCGCTATTCCCCTGCCGAAGGTCGCAGGAGAACAGCTTTTCCCGGCGGGCGGAGGGCCGCACATGGCCGCCCGGCCGCTCACTCCTCGCCCTTCCAATCGTCGAGCGCTCGCCTTTCCTTCTTCGTCGGCCGGCCGGCGCCGCGTTCCCGCAGCGGCTGCAGCGCTGGGTCTGCCGCCGGCGGCGCAGGTGGTGTGAGGTCTTCGAAGAGAAGGCGTGCCTCCGTCGCTGGACCACGCCGCTCACCGGCGTCGAGGATGCGGTAGATCAGGATGCGGCGGTCGAGCGTGATGGTCAGCACGTCGCCCGGCCGCACCATATGTGAAGCCTGATCGATCTTGTTGCGGTTGACGCGCACACGGCCAGCCTGGGCGAGCCTGGCGGCGAGCGAGCGCGACTTGACCACACGCGCGAAGAACAGCCACTTGTCGATACGCTGGCGTCCCTCGGCGGTCACGGGTGGCGCTGTCCCTACTTGGTGAGCTGATCCTTGAGGGCGGCGAGTTTGGCGAAGGGCGAGTCGGGATCGATCTTCGCCGGGCGGTCGCTGCGCGGCGGCCGGCTGTTCGGCGGGCCTTTCCGCTGGCTGTCCTTACCCTTCCGCGGCCCCTTGCGCTGGCCTTCGTCGGCGTAGCGCGGGCGGCCCCCCTTGCCGTGCGCCTGACGGTCGCCGTCCTGCCTGTCGCGGCCACGCGGCGGGTGACGCCGCTCGGTACGCGCCTGGCGCCAGATGATGACGGGCTTGGGCGCTTCCTCTGCTTCCGCACCGGCAGCGTCGGCGGACGCCTCGCCGAGGCTGGCATTATGGGCCTTTTCGCCTGTCTCGGCCTCAATCTCCACGGGCTGCGCAGGGCCCTTGCCACTGGCAAGGCTTTCAGTCTCGGAGGCCCGATCCGGCTGCGAGCCTGCCGTCCCGCTCTCAACGGCAGCGCGATCCGGCACTGACGACTCGGCGGGTGCCGTCTTATCCGCCGGCTGCAATTCAGCGGCAGAACTGGGCGAGCTGGTCTCTCCCTCGCCCTCGGTCGGTTTTTCCGTGGCAGTCTCTTCCTCGCTCGTTGCCGGCTTTTCCTCGGCAGGGGCCCCAGCCGCTTCCTTTGCCATCGCCTCGGCCTCGGCGCTGCGGTCCAGTGTTTTGAGCCTTGCCGTCACCTCTTCAGCCGGCTTCGCATCGCCGCGATAGCCGAGCCCCTTGAGGATGGCCTCCATGTCCTCGGCGGTCGCACCCAGGATCGACATCATGGCGGGCGTAACGACGAAGGCGCCGCTGTCATAGGCGCCCTCGGGCCGCTTGCCCGTACCCGGTCTCCAGCTGATCGCCGGGCGGATGAGGTCGGCCAGCCGCTCCAGGATGTCGATGCGCACGGCCCGGCGGCCGAGATTGCGGAAGCCGGCGAGGCGGTAGAAGGCGCGCTCGAAGCCGGGCTCGGTGACGATGGAGGTGCGGCCGGCGGCAAGCGCTGCCACGACGTCCCCGTAGCCGGGCTTGTCCCTGGCGTCGTTCTTGAGCGCCCACAGAAGGGTCGAGAGCCCGGCCGGCCCCGGCTTGACGAGGGCGGGCACGAAGATGTGGTAGGCGCCGAAGCGCACGCCGAGCCTTCTCAAGGCCGCCCGCGCTTCCTGATCGAGCGAGCGCACCTCCTCAGCCACGTCGCGGCGGTTCAAAAGGCCAAAATTCTCTGCCAGCTGGAAGGCGAGCCCACGGGCGATGCCGGTCAGCGTCTCGGCGTTCTTCAGGTCGAGGAGCGGCTTGAGCTGGCTTTCGATCTGGAAATTGACGAAGCGCTCGGCGCGCGCCGCCACCTTGTCGCGCGCCGGCCCCGTGAGTTGCTCGTCGGCGAGCAGGATCACGCGCGGCCTCAAGGCGTCGTCGCCCACCGCCAATGTGGCCACCGGCGCGCCGAGCCAGCGCAGGATACCGTCGGAGCCGAGCGCCAGGTCGCCGTTGGGCGCGGTGGCAAAACGCTCAGCACGGGTCTCGAACTCCGCCGCCAGCGCCTTCTGCGCAGCCGTCTTGACGGCGCGGGCGTCCTCGCCCTCCGCGCTTCTGTCGGCAGTGAAGCGGAATCCCTGCATCTCGCCCACATGGTGGCCTTCCACCAGGACGTCGCCGGCGGGGCTGATTTCTGCTTCGGGCATTGCGTTCTCTCTCAAGCGCTTCATGAGCACGGAAGTCCTGCGGTCAACGAACCGTTTCGTCAATCGTTCATGCAGGGCATCCGACAGCCTGTCCTCGATCTCGCGCGTTTTTTCCTGCCAGTGTGTCGGATCGGACAACCAGCCAGGACGGTGAGAAACGAAGGTCCAGGTGCGAATCTGAGCGATTCGCGCCGACAGCGCGTCGATTTCGCCCTCGGTGGAAGAGGCGCGGCGCACCTGATCGGCCAGATAATCCTCGTCCACGTGTCCGGTGCGGGAAAGGTCGGCAAAGATGGCGCCGACCAGCTCGGCATGCTGGGCAGGCGCGATCTTGCGGTAATCGGGCAAGGCACATGCATCCCAAAGAAGCGCCACCTCTTTGCGCCCGGCGGCAAGCGCGCAGATATTGTCGTCCTTCGACAGGTGATCGAGCACGCGCAAATCCGCCGCCGGCAGCGCTCGCGTCAGGCCTTCGGCCGGCGGCGCGGCCTCGAGCGAAGCTTTCAGCGCATCGATGCTGGCAAGGTCGACGTCGGCCGAGCGCCATTGCAGCATCTTCACTGGCTCGAACTGGTGCGTCTCGATGCGCTCGACCAGGGCATCGGCGAACGGATCGACCCGGCCGGTGACGCCGAAGGTGCCGTCGCGCACGTGGCGCCCGGCGCGGCCGGCAATCTGCGCGAGCTCGGCTGCCGACAGTTCACGGTTCTGAAAACCGTCGAACTTACGGTTCTGGGCGAAGGCCACGTGGTCGACATCGAGGTTGAGCCCCATGCCGATGGCGTCAGTGGCGACGAGATAATCGACATCGCCCGACTGGTAGAGCGCGACCTGGGCGTTGCGCGTGCGCGGGCTGAGCGCGCCGAGCACGATGGCCGCACCGCCGCGCTGGCGGCGGATGAGCTCGCCGATGGCATAGACCTCGTCGGCCGAGAACGCGACGACGGCGGAGCGGCGCGGCAGGCGCGTGATCTTCTTTGAGCCGGCATAGCTGAGCAACGACATGCGCGGGCGCGTGACGACGGAGATGCCTCTCAAGAGCCTCTCCAGGATGCCGCGCATCGTGGCCGCCCCCAAAAGCAGGGTCTCCTGCCGGCCGCGCAGGTTTAGGATGCGGTCAGTGAAGATGTGACCGCGCTCCAGGTCGCCGGCAAGCTGCACCTCGTCGATGGCCACGAAGGCGGCGTCCGTCTGGCGCGGCATCGCTTCCACCGTGCACACGGAATAGCGCGCGCCGGGCGGCACGATCTTCTCCTCGCCGGTGATCAGCGCCACGTTCTGCTCACCGACACGGCTCGCCACGCGGCCGTAGACCTCTCGCGCCAGGAGGCGCAGCGGCAGGCCGATGAGGCCGGACTCGTGCGCCACCATCCGCTCGATGGCCAGATGCGTCTTTCCGGTGTTGGTGGGTCCCAGAACCGCCGTCACGCCGCGTCCGTCGAGGACGGCAGGTTCGCTGTACTTTGGCTGAATATTCATCCGCAGCCTGATCTCGCATGCGTGGTGCGGAAGCGCAAAACCCCCACTACCGCCGCAGACATATAGGAAGTGTCGGGAGGAACAAAAGGCAAAAAACGCTTCCGGGTTAATCTTTGGAACGAGTCTGGAACGAATCAGCGACGAATCACTGACCTGTCCGTGTTCCCTGTTTGTGCACCACAATATATGGTGGTCACAGTATCACTTATAGCCACATCATGAATCGGTGTTCCGACGCTCACTACCGATTCCGCTGCCGCGCGTTAACTTTTGTCCCCCAACATGAACACGGCACCGGGGTGCCATGGCCAAGCTTCAGATTTCATTAAGGTTTCCTAGGCTTTCGTTAAAGGCTCCGCACCTTCCGGGAGGTTCGGCGTTAACGTTCCGGCCAAACCCGGAACGAATCGGCGACGAATCAGTGTTCGGAGTATATTCCCTTTTTGTTCCACACAAGATGTTGTGTCTTCCACAGCTTGTCGACCGACGCTCCACAGGATTCCCACAGGTGCGCCTGTGGGGCTGTTAATAACTTTGTCTCGCTCTGGGGCACATGCGCAATTTCACGCGATGTACTGCCCGCCGTTGGCTGTCAGCGTCGAGCCGGTGATGAAGCCGGCCTCTTCGGAGGCGAGGAAGACGACGCAGCGGGCGATCTCCGCCGCCTCGCCCAGCCGGCCAACGGGAATCTGGGCGATGATCTTCTCGCGCACCGCCTCCGGCACGGCCATCACCATATCGGTGGCGATATAGCCGGGGCAGACGGCGTTGACGGTGATGCCGGCGCGCGCGCCCTCCTGGGCCAGAGCCTTGGTGAAGCCGAGGTCGCCGGCCTTGGCGGCCGAATAGTTGGCCTGTCCCATTTGGCCCTTCTGGCCGTTGATGGAGGAGATGGTGATGATGCGGCCGAAGCCACGCTCGCGCATGCCGGACCAAAGAGGGTGCGTCATATTGAAGGCGCCGGAAAGATTGGTGTCGATGACCTCGCGCCATTGCTCGGGCGTCATCTTGTGGAACATGGCGTCCCGGGTGATGCCGGCGTTGTTGACCAGCACGTCGATAGGCCCCAGCTCCGCCTCCACCTGGGCGATGCCGGCCGCGCACGCTTCGTAATCGGCCACGGACCAGCGAAAAGCGGGAATGCCCGTCTCCTCGGTAAAGCGCTGCGCCGCCGCCTCGTTGCCGGCATAGTTTGCTGCGACGTTATAGCCGGCTTCCTTCAGTCCCACCGAAATGGCCGCACCGATGCCTCGCGTGCCGCCGGTCACGATCGCCGTTCTGGACATGTGTCTCCTCCCTTAATCATCAGTGAAATAGTAAGCAGGGAGCAGTGCCGCTTTACCCCCTACTCCCCTGCCTTTACCGCTCCACACACATCGCCACACCCATGCCTCCTCCGATGCACAGCGTGGCAAGTCCCTTTTTCGCGCCGCGGCGGCGCATCTCGTAGAGCAGCGTGTTGAGTACGCGGGCGCCGGAGGCGCCGATGGGGTGGCCGATGGCGATGGCGCCGCCATTGACGTTGACGATCTCCGGGTTCCAGCCCATGTCCTTGTTGACCGCGCAAGCCTGCGCGGCGAAGGCCTCGTTGGCCTCCACGAGGTCGAGGTCCTCGGGCTTCCAGCCGGCCTTCTCCAGCGCTCGACGGGAAGCGGGGATGGGGCCGGTGCCCATTACGGCAGGGTCGACGCCAGCGGTCGCCCAGGAGGCGATGCGTGCCAGGGGCTCGACGCCGCGGCGGGCGGCCTCCTCCTCGCTCATCAGGATGACGCCGGCTGCGCCGTCATTGATGCCGGAGGCGTTGGCGGCGGTCACCGTGCCTTCCTTGTCGAAGGCGGGGCGCAGCTTCTGCATGTTCTCGAGCGTGGCGCCATGGCGGATATACTCGTCGTCCTCGACGATGATATCGCCCTTGCGAGTCTTGACGGTGACGGCCGCGATCTCATCCTTGAACCGGCCCGCCTTCTGGGCGGCCTCGGCCTTGTTCTGCGAGGCGAGCGCGAATTGATCCTGCTCTTCACGAGTGATCTGGAAAGCGCGGGCGACGTTCTCCGCGGTGATCCCCATGTGATAGCCGTTGAAGGCGTCCCACAGGCCGTCGCGTATCATCGTGTCGATCATGGCGTAGTCGCCCATCTTCACGCCGCCGCGCAGGTGCGCGCAGTGCGGCGACAGCGACATGGACTCCTGACCGCCGGCGACGATGACGCTCGCGTCGCCGCAGGCGATCTGCTGCATGCCGATGGCAACCGCCCTGAGGCCGGAGCCGCACACCTGGTTGATGCCCCAGGCCGTCGTCTCCTTGGGCAGGCCGGCGGCGACCGAGGCCTGGCGCGCCGGGTTCTGGCCCTGGCCGGCCGTCAGCACCTGGCCGAGGATGACCTCATCGACTTCCCCTCCCTCCACCTTCGCGCGCTCAAGAAGGGAGCGGATGACCACGGCGCCGAGTTCGTGCGCCGGCGTCTGGGCGAAAGACCCGCTGAAGGAACCTACGGGCGTGCGCGCCGCGCTGGCGACGACGATGGCGTTGGAAGACGGCATGGCTCACTCCCTACTGGATGGTGACTACGGTATATCTGCTTTTGTCGCGTTCATTCCGCAGCGCGTCAAGCGCACGCTGGCTCTGGGGCCGGCGAAAATGCGGCAAGCGCGAAACCGCGTTCGCGCTTGCAGCGAAAACCGCTTTCAATTGCCGCGCTCTTTCGCATATCCTGCTTGCAAGCGGGACCGTGAGGACCCGCTGTGAAATTACGCAGGGGGAGGTCTGCGAATGCCTGGAAAAGACGATCCGGTGGTTATCAAGAAATATGCCAACCGCCGCCTCTACAACACCGGCACCAGCACTTACGTGACGCTGGAGGACCTGGCCGAGATGGTCAAGCGCGACGAGGATTTCGTGGTGCAGGATGCCAAGACGGGCGATGACATCACCCATTCGGTTCTGACCCAGATCATCTTTGAGCTGGAGAACGACAAGAACGGGCAGAACATGCTGCCCATCTCCTTCCTGCGCCAGCTTATCTCGTTTTACGGCGATCAGATGCAGATGGTGGTGCCGAGCTTCCTGGAGCAGTCCATGCTGGCCTTCGCCAAGGAGCAGGAGCGCCTGCGCGAGCAGATGACGCAAGCCTTCGGCAAGACGCCGATGGGCGACATGATGCAGATGAACGCGCCCATGAAGGTGATCGAGGAGCAGACACGGCGCAATATGGAGATGTTCCAGCAGGCCATGCGCATGTTCTCGCCGGCGCCATCCGCCGGCTCCAACAACGGGTTGCGCGAGGAAACCGGTGAAGCGAATGACCTGAAGGATCTGCGCGAGCAGGTGGCGGCCATGCAGCGCAAGATTGACTCGATGTCGAAGGATTAAGCGCCCTTCCCTCCCCCTTGCGGGGAGGGTGGCCCTGCCGGCTTGCCAGCAGGATCGGGTGGGGGTGGCCGCGCCCGCGTGCCGGCATTTCAAAGTATCGGCCGTAGCTCCGCTTAGATCGCACCATAGGTATCGGCACTCAATTGGAGACGGCGGCGCCCGGCGCGTCGCCCCCTCCGCCTCGCTTCGCTCGGCACCTCCCCCGCAAGGGGGGAGGAAGGCCAAAAAAGGGAAAGGCCGGCGCTAGGCCGGCCCTTCCGCATGTTGCCTGAGATCCGAAAAGCTTACGCTTCTTTCGGTTCCAGTACCTGACGGCCACGATACATGCCCGTCTTCAGGTCTATGTGATGCGGGCGGCGCAGCTCGCCCGAATCCTTGTCCTCGATATAGGCCGGCTTCTTGAGCGCATCGGCCGCGCGGCGCATGCCCCGCTTCGACGGCGACGTCTTTCTTTTAGGTACAGCCATTGTACTCTCCGCTATTCGGCCAACCGCCCTTGTGGCCCCACTCGTCCAGGGGCCTTGCAATGCGGCCGTGCAATTTGGAATTCGCGCCGCCTATACACGGCAATCGGCGCTTTGGCCAGTGGGGCGCGCGATTTTTTGCGCCGGCTTCGCGCAAAGCGGCTCAATCCTCGCTCTCGGCGCGTATGTCGTAGTGGTCGCCAAGCGCCGGATGGATGAGCTTCGCGTGCAGCATGAGAAGGATGATCTCGGCATCCCGGCCCTCGCCCGCCTCCAGAGCTGCCTCCACGCGCCGCGTGGCGGCGGCGAGGCGCGCCTCGCCGTTTTCGTGGGCGAAAAGGTCGGCACCGAGCGCACAGAAGGCCATCAGCTCACCCACGGAAGGGTAGGCTGTGGGCGGCGGCTCCTGCATCTCCTCGCCAGCCATGAGGCCGACGGCCGCAAGTTTCACGCCCTCGGGCACCTGGGCGGGGTGGAGGCCCGCCCGCCGCAGCGCCTCGTCCAGCCGGCGCATGTCCTCCGAGCGCCCGAAAATGCCGAAGAAGCCGATGGAGGAGCCGCGTTTCACCATGCCATGCCTCTCCGCCGCGCTCAGTCGAGGCAGCCGACATAGGCGCCGGCCCTGTAAGCGCGCCTTTCGATGATGGAGGCAAGCCGGCCCAGCCCCGCCGATGGGCTTGCCGGGTTGCGCCCGACCGGATTGGGCAGAGTGACCGCCAGGAGTGCGGCCTGCCGCGCCGACAGATCCGTGGCCGGGCGGCCGAAATGGTATTGGGCCGCTGCCTCCACGCCGTAGACGTTCGGCCCCCATTCGGCGATGTTGAGATAGATCTCCATGATGCGCCGCTTCGGCACCACCGCGTCGAAATAGAGCGCCAGCGGCGCCTCCATGACCTTGCGCACATAAGAGCGGCCGGGCCAGAGGAAAAGGTTCTTCACCGTCTGCATGGGGATCGTCGAGGCTCCGCGCGGGCGCTCGCCGGAAAACGCATCGCTGACGACCGTGTTGAGCGCTCCCCAGTCGACACCGGAATGGGCGCAGAACTGCCCGTCCTCCGACATCATGACGGCGTAAGGGACGGCGGTCCCCATATCCTCGAGCGGCACCCAGCGGCGGTCATAGCCCTGCAGTGTCGCCAGGTCGGCCAGCATGAGGGTCGACACCGGCTGCACCCACGAAATGCGATAAAGGAGCGTCAGGCCGAACGGCAGCAGCGCGAGGATGACGAGAACGGCGACGAGCCGGCGCAGCCATGCCCTGCCCCACCGGCGCTCGCGCGACCGCTTCCGCCGGCTCCCGCCAGCCGGCCGTCTTTCCCCTTTCACCATCGGCGCCGCCAAGTTCTTCTCCCAATCGGCTTCCCGCCTCCGAATACCGGCCATGAATGTGGCTGGCAACGGGGAATGGGCGCCCTACCCTTGACCGTCGCGGCGAATAAGGCCATCGCTCGCGCCATGGAAGACGCGACACCACCCTTCGAAGCTCTGCTGGCGCTGAACGCCGAAGCCGTGGAGGCCATGCTGCGCCGCCTGCTCGACACGCGCCCGCGCGAGGGCGAGATCGTGCGGCCGGCACGCCTGATGGCGGCCATGCGGCACGGCGTGCTGAATGGCGGCAAAAGGCTGAGGCCCTTCCTGCTCGTCGAGAGCGCCCACCTCTTCGACGCCGGGGGCGAGGCAGCGCTGCGGGTGGCGGCCGCGCTTGAGTGCGTGCACTGCTATTCGCTGGTCCACGACGACCTGCCGGCCATGGATAACGACGACCTGCGCCGCGGGCAACCGACGGTGCATCGCGCCTTTGACGAGGCGACGGCGGTCCTTGCCGGTGACAGCCTGTTGACCTATGCCTTCGACATCATCGCCAGCGAGGAGACGGAGCTGCCCGCCACGACCAAGCTCGACCTCGTGGCGCGGCTAGCGCGGGCGGCCGGTGCCGGCGGCATGGCCGGCGGCCAAGCACTCGACCTTGCCGCCGAGCGCGAGCCGCCTGGCGAGGAAGGCATCGTCGAGCTCCAGGCGATGAAGACCGGCGCCCTCATCCGCTTTGCCTGTGAGGCGGGCGCGGTGATCGGCGGTGCGAACGGGTCAGAGCACGAGCGGCTCTCCGCCTTCGGCGCCGCCGTCGGCCTCGCCTTCCAGCTCGCCGACGACCTTCTGGACCTGACGGCGAGCATCGAGGTCATGGGCAAAGCCACGGGCAAGGATGCGGCGGCCGGCAAGGCGACGCTGGCAGGCCTCCACGGCGAGGACTGGGCCCGCCGGCAGCTTTCCGGCCTCGTCGCGCAAGCCGAGGAGCTGCTGGAGCCCTTCGGCGAAAAGGCCGCCGTGCTGCGTCAGACAGCGCGCTTCGTCGCCGAGCGGGAGCGCTGAGACGCACTTCCTTCAGGGCGATGGCGTGTGGGTATCGGCGAAGCCCAGCCTGCAAAGGGAGGAGGAAAAGGGCTTCAATCGTCACGCGAGAGACGCTTTTCGATCTCCAGATGCAGCCGGCGTAACAGCCCCTCCAGCGCCTGGCGCTCGGCGGGCATCAGCCCTGCCAGAAAATCCGCCTCGTCCGCCATGTCGGCGCGGAAGGCCTTCTCGGTGCGCGCCCGGCCTTCCGCCGTCAGTTCGACTATGGTGCTGCGGCCATCCTCCGGCGAGGGCTCGCGGTGGATGAGGCCGGCCTTCTCCAGCCGCACGAGACGGTGGGTGAGCCCTCCGGAGGAGATCATCAGCGACGTGTAAAGCTCGGTTGGCGTCAGCCGGTAGGGAGGCCCGGAGCGGCGCAGCGTTGCGATAACGTCGAACTCACCGCGGTCCAGCCCGAAACCGGCGAAGGTCCCCTCGATGCTGGGACGGACGAGATTGGAGATGCGGTATATCCGGCCGAGCACCGCCATCGGAAAGGTATCGAGGTCGGGCACTTCACGCGCCCACTGGTCACGCAGACGGTCGACATGATCGCGGGAGCCTTTGGGGTTCGCAGTCATGTTCCAAGTCTAGCATATTTTTATCTTGACATGAAGATAAGCGAAAGTATCTTTGCGAGAAGATAAATATGTGAGAAAGGACCAGTGATGTTCCACGTTCTCCGCCACGCGGACCGGCCGCAAAGCGCCAGCCGCACGATCAAGTTCGAAGGCCGTTCCTACGGCACCGACGTCTCCTTCTTCGCCGTCGACAATGATCCCGGCCAAGGACCGGACCTGCACGTCCACCCCTATCCGGAGACCTGGATCATCCGCGCCGGCCAGGCGGAATTCAACGTCGACGGCAAAAAGACGAGGGCCGGGGCCGGCGATATCCTGGTGGTGGAAGCCGGTGTTCCGCACGGCTTCAAGAATGTCGGCGACGGCAGGCTCGACGTGGTGTGCATCCACGCCAGTGATCATGTAATCCAGGAATGGGTGTAGACGGCCGTCGGCGCGGCCTCAGTCGGCCTTCAGCATGGGGCCGATCGTCTCGATGCGGTTGGTCCACACATAGCCGTCGAAATGCGCTGGCACCCGCGCGAGATCCTCGGGCGTGTCGATACCGGACGTCCCCGTGTCCCCGCCCGAATAGGGGCCGAGCAGAATGATCTCGCTGCCGTTCGCCGCCATGCGTGCATGGAAGCGGTCGGGCCAGCCCCACATCAACCAGGCGTAGTTGATCGGCACCATCACATAGGTGTTGCGGCAGGCTTCCGGCACGTGGCCCGTCCAGCCGAACGCCAGATAGCGCACAAGGCAGTCCTTTACGGCGCGTGAACCGAACCCCTTGAGGCCGTCGACCAGCGTCGCCGCACGGTCCGTCGGCGCATCGCCACCATAGACGCCCCACACACGTCCGCGCCAGTCGGGCCGGTCGGCGAGCATCGCCGCCAGCATGTCGCCCTCGCGCGCCTCGCGGCTCTTGTAGTTGATCAGGAACCGCCCGTCGGGGAAGGCCTCGAAGACCTCGTCGAGCGACGGCATTAGGCCGATACCCTTGCCGCGCAGGGGATGGGTGGCGCCGCCGTCGGCCGTATAGCCGTAGCCGATGTCGAGCGTCTTCAGGAAAGCCATGTCGTGCTCGCGCGTCACGCCGGCACCATCGGTCCGGCAATCGAGCGTCCAGTCGTGGATTACCGCGAACTTGCCGTCGGTGGTCGGGTGCACGTCGATCTCCACCACATCCGCCCCAGCCTCGAACGCCGCCCGCATGGAGGGCACGGTGTTTTCGATAAAGTCGTGCTCCGGCGGAAAGATGCGCGTCGCCGTGCAGGTGTCCTTCTCGACGCCCGCCCGGTCGAAAGTCTGATGCACGCCACGGTGGGCGATCAGCTTCACCGCAGGATCTGCCGGCCGTGCCGCCAGCCAGGACGCGTTCCAGAGATAGACGGCGGCCGCGACGGCGAAGAGGCCGATCAGAAACTTCCGCATTGCGAATCTCCTGCCTCGAAAGCAGGGGAGACCTCGCTGCCGTCTATGGTCAAATTACGGCCTTCAGGCCGACGCCGCCACCTCTTCCCCCTGGTCCCGCCATTGCTCGATCTTGGCCGAAAGCTTCTGCGGCGAGATCGGCTTCGACAGGTAATCGTCCATGCCCGCCTCGAGACACTTCTCGCGGTCGCCAGTCAGCGCGTGCGCAGTGATGCCGATAATCGGCGTGCGGCGGTCCAGCCCGCTCTCCGCCTCGCGGATCGCCGCCGTCGCCTCCAGGCCGTTCATCTCCGGCATGGAGACGTCCATCAGTACGATGCGCGGCTGCAGGGCGCGATGCATCTTCACCGCCGTCTTGCCGTTGCTGGCGATGCGGTAGGTGAGGCCGAGCTGGTCGAGCACCTGGCTGAAGACGAGCTGGTTCACCTCGTTGTCCTCGGCGACCAGCACGTCGAGCGGTGCCAACGAAGGCCGTTCCGTCCGCTGCGGTCGTGCTGCCGGCTCAACAGTACTGACCAGGCGCGGCCGGGGGACGTGGCGCGGCGGCGCCATGCCCGGCTCGCCTGCCTGGGCGGCCTGCATTGCCGCGACGATGGTCTCCAGGAGTGCTGACGAGCGGGCTGGCTTGTTCAATTGCGCGGCGATATGACCTTCGGCCACCAGCCGGCCGGTTTCAGCCTGGTCGACGGAGGTCAGAAGCACGATCGGAATGGCCGCGCTCGCCGGATCCGCCTTGAGCCGGTGGGCCACGTCGGCGCCGTTCATCTCCGGCATCTGGTAGTCGAGGATGATGCAGTCCACGCCGGCGCCGAGCTCGGTCGAGCGGCGCAGGAAGGCAAGACCCAGCTCACCGCTTTCGACGGCCGCGCAGTCAAAGCCCCAGCTTTTCATCTGCTCCATAAGGATGTCGCGGTTGATGGGATTGTCGTCGATGGCCAGCACCCGAGCGCCGGAAACATCGATGGGGATCGGGCGCAGCTTGGCGTCGGTGTGGTCGATGTCGAGCGTGAGGGTGAACCAGAAGACGGACCCTTTGGCCGGTGTGCTGTCAACGCCCATGGTGCCGCCCATCAGGTCGACCAGGCGCGAGGCTATCGCCAGGCCGAGGCCGGTGCCCTCATGCCGGCGGGTGGAGGAGGAATCGACCTGGGCGAACTTCTCGAACACCGTCTGGAGCTTGTCCTCGGGAATGCCGGGGCCGGTGTCCTCCACCCGCACGGTGATCTCGGCCTTCTCGCCCTTTACGGTGCCCGAGACGTCCACCAGAACGTGGCCGCGCTCGGTGAACTTCACCGCGTTGCCGACAAGATTCGTGGCGATCTGGCGGAAGCGGCCCATGTCGCCGACGAAGGAGAGCGGAAGCGCGGGATCGATGCGCACGATCAGCTCCAGATCCTTTTCGGCGACGCGCGGCGAAACCAGTGTCGCCACGTCCTCGATTGCCTCGCCAAGGCGGAAAGATGCCGGCTCCAGGGTCAATTGCCCGGCATCGATCTTGGAGAAGTCGAGGATGTCGTTGATGATGGTCAGAAGCGCTGCACCCGACTTGACGATGACATCCACGAACATGGACTGGCGCTGGTCGAGCTCGGTCCGCGCGAGCAGCTCCGCCATGCCCATGACGCCGTTCATCGGCGTCCTGATCTCGTGGCTCATATTGGCCAGGAACTCGGACTTCGTCCTGTCGGCCGATTGCGCGCGCATCTTTTCAGCCGCAAGCGATACGTTGGCATCGTGCAGTTCCTGATGCGCATCGTGGATACGCCGGATCATGGGAAGGAAGACGCGCGCGCCGATCAGCAGCGTCGCCAGGACGATCGAGAAGGCAGCGATCACGAGGGTGAATTCGAGCGCACTGTATGTCGAGACCGTTTCTTCGTGCAGCGCCTTGGAGACGGCGTTGATGTGCGGCCTTACCTTCTGATTGGCCAGCACCTGCAGCTCGGAGAAGACTCGGCGCGCGGCGGGGACGGAGTAGTCGTGGAAGATATCCAGCCGGTTTGCCAGCGTCATCACGCTTTCGAGCTCGCGCTTCAGCGAGGCATTGTCTTGTCCGCCATCCCAGACCCTGCGAACGGATCCGGGAACGGCACTCCCCGCAATTCCGTCGATGAGGGGATCGACCTGCTCTCCTCCGCCGAGGCCGGTACCGTCATTAATAGTAATGCGGCGGCTTTCCAGCATGGCGATATCGCCGCTGGCGGCCATCTCCATTGCGGTATAGCCCCTTTCCAGCCGTGCCAGCGCCGCGCCCAGATCCGCCTTCACCATCTGCACGAGTTCCAGATCGTGGACTTCGTGGGACGTTCCAGCCGGCAGCTGGGGGCCATGCTGGTGGTCGCTTCCGGCATGGGCTTTGTGCCCGGGTTCGAGATGCAGGCTTGCGTGCTCCAGCCGCAGGGCGTTGTAGAGGACGTCCCCCGTGGCGTCGGCCATATAGTCCAGCAGCGCGCCGAATCGAACCTGATTCTTGGCCTGCTCCATCTGCCACAGCACCACACCGGTGCCCAGGATGACGGCCACAACGAACCCGACCAGCACGGCGACCATCCGCCCGCGCATATAACGACGCGTTACCACAGTTGACATAGACGGTGCCCCAATCCGCTTCCCCGTTTGCCTCAAGATCGAGCATACCGCTTAAGCGGCGATTAACGATGGTGAAGATGGCGGCTTTGGTGTGCGGGAGCATGTGTTTTCGCCCGCCTACCTTGACCGGCTGGCGATTCGCTCTCAAGTGTACTTGAGGTTTATTTCAAGGGAGCTGCCGAATGGGGCATGATGCGCGACGCCCGCGACGCGAACTCAGCGTCGGGGAAGTGGCGCGGCGCAGCGGCGTCGCTGTCTCGGCATTGCATTTCTACGAAGCCAAGGGGCTGATTACCAGCCACCGCACCGGCGGGAACCAGCGCCGCTACGGCCGAGATGTCCTGCGGCGGGTTGCGGTGATAAAGGTGGCGCAGCGGCTGGGCGTGCCGCTCGCCACCATTCGCGACGCCCTGAAGACGCTGCCGGAGGCGCGCACGCCGAACGCCGCCGACTGGCGCAAACTTTCGGAGCATTGGCGCGCCGATCTCGACGCCCGTATCCGGAAGCTCACACAACTGCGCGACAGTCTCGACGAGTGCATCGGCTGCGGCTGCCTCTCCGTCGAGACCTGCCCGCTACGCAATCCGTACGACGAACTCGGCGAAGCCGGTCCTGGCCCGCACCTGCTCGATCCAGGATGAGGTGTTCGGCGCCTATTCCGCCGCTTCCTTGTCCACCGTGCTACCCCGCCCGAAGCGGCGCTCGATGTAGTCGGCCACCATCTTCTCGAAATCAGCAGCGATGGTCGGCCCGCGCAGCGTAGCGGCTTTCTTTCCGTCAATGAAGACGGGGGCGGCGGGCGTCTCGCCGGTTCCCGGCAGCGATATGCCGATGTCGGCGTGCTTGGATTCGCCGGGGCCGTTGACGATGCAGCCCATGACAGCAACCTGTAGCGCCTCGACGCCGGGATATTTTCCCCGCCACACCGGCATGTTCCTGCGGATGTCCGCTTCAATCTTCTGTGCCAACTCCTGAAACACGGTGGAGGTGGTGCGCCCGCAGCCGGGGCATGCCGCCACCACAGGCACGAACTGACGAAAGCCCATGGTCTGCAGGAGCTCCTGCGCCACCCGCACCTCGCGCGTGCGGTCGCCGCCGGGCTCCGGCGTGAGAGATATGCGGATCGTGTCGCCGATACCCTGCTGCAGGAGGATGCCCATGGCCGCCGAGGAGGCGACGATGCCCTTGGTGCCCATGCCGGCCTCAGTGAGGCCGAGATGCAGCGCATGGTCGGAGCGCTTTGCCAATTCGGTGTAGACGGCAACCAGGTCCTGCACCTGGCTGACCTTGGCCGACAGAATGATGCGGCTTCTCGGCAGGCCGATCTCCTCCGCCAGTTCCGCCGAAAGGAGCGCGGACTGCACGATGGCCTCGCGGGTTACCTCCTGGGCGGTGAGCGGCGAGCCATTGGCCTGATTCTCGTCCATGAGGCGCGTCAGAAGCTCCTGGTCGAGAGAGCCCCAGTTGACGCCGATCCTGACCGGCTTGTCGTAACGGATCGCCGTCTCGACGATTGCCGCGAACTGGCGATCGCGTTTCTCCTTGAAGCCGACATTGCCGGGGTTGATGCGGTATTTCGCCAGCGCCTCGGCGCAGGCGGGATGATCGGCCAGAAGCTTGTGGCCGATGTAATGGAAATCGCCGACCAGCGGCACGTCATGGCCGAGCCGCTCCAGCCGCTCGCGAATCCGCGGCACGGCGGCGGCGGCCTCGTCGCGGTCCACCGTGACGCGCACGATCTCCGAGCCCGCGCGGTGTAGCGCTGCAACCTGCGCCACCGTGGCATCCACGTCCGCCGTGTCTGTGTTGGTCATAGATTGCACGACCACGGGGGCATCGCCGCCGACCGACACGCCGCCGACATCGACGCCGACGGAACCCCGGCGCGGGAAGGGGGAAGAGAAGTACCCGGAAATGGCTTCGGCGGTCATCGGACCTGCCCCGTGTTCAACCTGTTGTCCCGTGAGGTGGCGAAACCGCGCGCGAATGTCAATGGCGCTGATGGTCGCCGGTTAAAGCGTGACAGGTTGGGATTGGCCTGCATTCCGCCCTCGTGGTTCGACAGGCTCACCATGAGGGCTCATGTTTGCATCCTTCCTCCAACATTGCGGCTTGTGCCGGCGTTGCCCTGCCTTCACCCTCATGGTGAGCCTGTTGAACCACGAGGGTGAGGGCACGCACTGCCAGCGCCACCTCCTCCTTCCAAGCTACCTTCTCAACCGCAGGAAATCCGTCTTCATCTCCGCCTCGCACGCTTCCATGTAGCGCCAGGCGCTCAGCATGTGCTTGTACATGATGGAGCGCACGCTTTCGCCGTCTTCGGCCTTGAGCGCGGCGATCAGCCGTGTCTGGTACGAAAGCCCGACCTCACGCAGTGCCGGGTTGGGGCGATCGTAGATGCGGCGACAGACGGTGAGGTTGCGCAAAAGGTTCTGCAGGAAGCCGCACATGAAGCCCAGCACCGGGTTGGGAGAGATCTCGGCCAAGACGGCGTGGAAGTCGAGCTCGGCCATGCGCTGCTGGTATTCCTCCCCCACCGTCTCGGCCGGATGGTCGTAGACGCGCATGGTGTCTTCCAGCCGCTGGTAGTCCTCCTCCCTCAGGTGGCCGACGAGGCTTGCCGCAAGCTCCGGCTCCAACTGGCAGCGCACCGTGTAGATGTCGGCGATGGAGGGCTGGCGGAAGAAGAAGTAGTTGGCGAGAAGTTCCATCGCCCGCGTGTCTTCGAGCGCTGCAACGAAGATGCCGCCGCCGGGGCCCGTGCGGGTGGTTACCAGCCCCTGCGCCTCCAGCGAGCGCAGCGCCTCGCGCATTGTGCCCTTAGAGGCGCGGAAACGCTCGATCAGCGCCTTTTCCTGCGGCAACCGGTCGCCGGGCTTGAGGTTCTGCGTGACGATCCAGTCTTTGATCTCGTCGCAGATGACCGTCGGCCGTTTCGGTCCGCGCGGCGGCCGCGCCCTGCCTTTTTCGACGATCGCCGTCATGCGTTCCTCTCCAGAACGGCATCCTGCAGCGGGTGGAAGCAGGCTGCACGGCGCCCTTCTTCCCCGGCTTCGAGCGGCGGACGGGTTTCGCGGCAGTCGTCCTTGGCACGTGGGCAGCGCGGTGCGAAGGCGCAGCCGGGCGGCGGGTTGTAAGGATCAGGAAGCTCCGCAAGGCCCTCTTCGCCCGCCAGCCCCTTCTTGCCCGGCACCGGCGCGGAGTTGAACAGGAGCTTCGTATAGGGATGACATGGCCGGGCGAAGAGTTCCCTTGCCGCGGCCTCCTCCACGATGCGCCCGAAATACATCACCGCCACACGGTCGGAGACGCTCTCGACCACCGACAGGTCATGGCTGATGAAAACATAGGTGAGGCCGAAGCGCGACTTGAGATTATCGAGCAAGTTCAACACCTGCGCCTGCACCGAGACATCCAGCGCCGAGACCGGCTCGTCGAGCACCAGGATCTCCGGCTCCGCCGCAAGCGCGCGGGCGATGCCGATGCGCTGCGCCTGCCCGCCGGAGAACTCATGCGGGTAGCGGTCGAGGAACTCGGCCCTGAGGCTCACCGCGTCCATCAGTTCAGCAAGGCGCTCACGGCGCCTTTCCGGCGCCATGCCGAGCAGATGCTTCATCGGCGCCTCGAGGATGCGGCGGATGGTCTTGCGCGGATTAAGCGAGGAGACCGGGTCCTGGAAGACGTACTGGATGCTGCGAGCGAGCGAACGCGCGGAGCTTTTGGCAAGCGCCGTCACGTCCTCACCTTTCAGACGGATGGTACCGTTGCTGGGCGCGTCGAGGCCCACCAGCATGCGCGCCAGCGTGGACTTGCCGCAGCCCGATTCGCCGACGATGCCGAGCGTCTCGCCCTCACGCAGAGAAAGATCGACGCCTTGCACGGCATGCACCTGCGGCTTCTTCTTGCCGAGGAGCGTGCGCCCGCCGCCGAAGATACGTGTCAGGCCTTCGACCGCCAGAATCGTTTCGCTCATTGCGCGGCCTCCGGCGTTTCTGCATGAAGCGGCTTGATACAGCGTACTGCGCGGCCCGGTCCCAGATCGTCGAGCGTAATCTCGCCCTCCCGGCACGCCGCCTCGGCATAGGGGCAGCGCTCGGCGAAGGCACAGCCTTGCGGAAGGCGGTTGACCGCCGGCGGCAGGCCGGCGATCGCGTCGAGCCGCCGCTCCGGCTCGCCAAGCACCGGCACGCAGTCGATCAGCTTGCGCGTATAAGGATGGGCGGGTGCGTTGAGTACCTCATCCGTCGGTCCGGTCTCGACGATGCGGCCTGCATACATCACCGCCACGCGGTCACAGATTTCCGAGACGACGCCGAAATCGTGGGTGATGAAGAGGAGGGCCGCACCCTTATCATCCTGCAGTGCGTCCATGAGCTTGAGGATCTGCGCCTGCACGGTGACGTCGAGCGCGGTGGTCGGCTCGTCGGCGATCAGGATCTCCGCGTCGTTCGCGAGCGCCATGGCGATCGACACGCGCTGACGCATGCCGCCGGAAAGCTCGTGCGGATAGGAGCCCGCGCGCTCGGCGGCATTGGGGATGCGCACCATCTCCAGAAGCGCCACCGCCCGCTTCCATGCTTCGCGATAAGAAAGCGGCTGGTGGGCGCGGATTGCTTCCGTCACCTGGTCACCCACGGTGAAGAGCGGATGCAGCGTCGACAGCGGGTCCTGGAAGACATAGGCGAAGGCGCCGCCGCGCAACTTGCGCAAGTCGGCCTCGGAGGCCTCCAGCAGGTCGCGGCCCTGGTAGAGCACGCGCCCGCCCGAGATACGCCCCGGCGGCGTCGGCACGAGGCCGAGCAGCGACATGGCGGTGACGGATTTGCCGGAGCCGGATTCGCCGACGAGGCCGAGACACTCGCGTTCCCTGAGCTGGAAGCTCACCCCGCCGACGGCCTTGTAGACATCGCTGCCGACGCGGAACTCAGTTTTGAGGTCGCGCACGTCGAGCGCGGCTTTCGAGGACGTCTCGGGCATCGCCGGCACGTCCTCGCGCTTGACGGCGGTCGCCGCAGCGGGGCGGCTTAACGCCCCGGACTTCAATCTCGGATCGAGCACGTCACGGATGCCGTCGCCGACGAGGTTGATACTCATGACCAGCGCGAAGATCATCAGGCCGGGGATGATCGAGACATGCGGCGCGTTGAAGAGCAGCTTGCGCCCCTCGCCCAACATGGAGCCGAGATCGGCGAGCGGCGGCTGCGCGCCGAGCCCGAGGAACGAGAGCCCCGCCGTCTCAAGGATCATCCAGCCGACCGTGGTCGACATGGTGATGACAATGACGGGCAGCACGTTGGGCAGCACCTCGGTGAGCAGGATACGCAGGTGCCCCTTGCCCGAAAGCCGCGCCGCGTCGACGAATTCGCGATGGGCGAGCGACAGCGTGACGCCGCGGATGTTGCGGGCGAAGAACGGGATGTTGACGACGGCGATGGCATAGAGTGCGTTCATCAGGCCTGGGCCGAGCACGGCGACGATGGCAAGCGCAAGCAGGATGTAGGGGAAGGCCATCAGCATATCGATGCCGCGCATCATGAGGTTGTCCGTGCGCCCGCCCGTATAGCCGGCGACGAGACCGATGGCCGAGCCGACGACCGCCGCCACCAGCGTGGCCGACAGGCCGACGGCGATGGAGACGCGCGTTCCCCACATGAGGCGGGACAGAAGATCGCGGCCAAGCTGATCCGTCCCCAGGAGGTGGCCTTCCGTGAGGGGGCGGAGGAGGCGGTTGGCCGGATTGGTGATGTCGGGCGGCTGTAAGGGTAGCCACGGCGTGAGGAGAGCGGCAAGCGCGATCGCCACCAGGAGGCCAAGGCCGAAGGCGGCCAGGCGGTTTGCCACCAGGAGCGCGAAGAAGCTCGGCCGCCCGCTCTTCTTTGCCGGCTCGGCGGGTTTTGCGGTGTCAGTGGCCGTACTCATGTCTTCAGCCTCGGGTCGAGCATGTGCTGAACCATGTCGGCGAGGAGGTTGAACAGCACGTAGCTGGCCGCCACCACCAATACGCCGCCCTGTACCAGAAGCAGATCGCGCGTGGAGATCGCCTGCACCAGCATGCGGCCGATGCCCGGCCACTGGAACACGGTCTCGATATAGACGGCCCCGCCGAGCACGAAGCCGGCCTGGATGCCGATGACCGGAATGACGCTGACGAGCGCCGCCTTGAAGGCATGGCGATAGATCACCCGGCGCTCCGACAGGCCCTTGGCGCGGGCGGTGCGGATATAATCCTGCCGCAGGACTTCCAGCATGGCCGCCCGCGTGAGCCTGGCGATCACCCCCGTCGCCACCACGGCCAGCGTGATCGACGGAAGCGCCAGATGTGTGAGAAGGTCGAGCGGCCCGCCACCGCCATAGATCGCATACATGCCGGACGGCGGCAGCCAGCGCAGGTTGACGGCGAAGACGAGGATCAAGAGCAGGCCCAGCCAGAAGGAAGGCATGGAGATGCCGATGAGTACGAAGAAGGTGACAATGCGGTCCGTCCAGCCGAACTGGCGCACTGCCGAGATGATGCCGGCGACAAGGCCGAAGATGGTGCACAGGATGAGGGAAGCACCGGCGAGGATGAGGGTTGCGTTGAAGCGCTCCAGCACCTCGTCAATGACCGGCCGGTTGAGCGAATAGGAGCGGCCGAAATCGCCCTGCAGGAGATTGCCGAGCCAGATGAAATATTGCTCCGGCAGGCTGCGATCGAGGCCGAGCTGTCGGTTGATCCGCTCGACATTCTCCGGCGTCGCATAGGCGCCCAGAATGGCGGTCGCCGGGTCGCCGGGGATCATCGCCATGATGAGGAAGACGATGATCGTCAGGCCGAACAGCACCGGCACGGCCATCGCGAGGCGTTTCAGGAAGTAGGCGAGCATGACGCCTCCCGGCTGCGTTGACGGCGGGCGAAGAGTGAGATCCCGCCCGCCGCCTTCGTGGCTACGGCTTGGAAACGTTCCTCAGCGTGAGGAAGAAGGACGGTTGCAGCTTAAAGTTCTGCACTTCGGCCTTGGCCACCGCATTCTGCTTCCAATTGGCGATGAAGGCCCAGGGCGCGTCCTCATGGACGATCTCCTGCATCTGCTGGTAGAGCGCCGCGCGCTCCTCCATCTCAGTCGCCTGGCGTGCCTGCTCGAGGATCGTGTCGACCTCTGGGTTGGAGTAGTAGCCGGAGTTGAAGCCGCCATTTTCCGGGAAAGCATCCGTGCGCAGCGTCAGATAGGGCAGCGTGTCGGGGTCATTGGTCATCCACGCCATCTCGGCCATGTCCGCCTTGCCTTCGAGGCCCGGGTTCACCTCGCCCAGGAAGGTGTTCCACTCGTAGGTCTCGATCTTCACATTCATGCCGACGGCGGCGAGGTCGGCCTGGATAGCCGTGCCCATAGCCACGGGGTCGAGCATGCCGGAACCGCCTTCCGTGACGTAGAAAACCACCTCCTCACCGTCATAGCCGGCTTCCTCGAGCAATTCCTTCGCCTTCTCCGGATCGTAGGGATAGGGCTCGAGGGACTCGTTATGGGCCCAGGCGAAGGCCGGCGGCGTCGGGCCGGCGGCGATCTCGGCCGTACCCTGCAGCACGTTCTCCACCAGCGCCTGCTTGTTGATGGCGTAGTTCACCGCCTGGCGCGCGGCCTTTTCGTCGAACGGCTCCTCTTTCATGTTGAGGATGAGGAACCAGACATGCGGTCCCGCCTGCTCGTAAACTGTAAAGGCCGGATCGTCGGCGAACTGGGCGACATTGTCCGGTGGCGTCTCGACCATCAGATCCAAACCGCCCGAGAGCATCTCGGCGACGCGCGTATTGGCATCGGTGATGGGGCGGAAGACGACGGCTTCGAGCGGCGGCGCGCCGTCCCAAAAGTCCTCGTTACGCTCCACCACGACGCGCGAATTGCTCTCCCACTCGGCGAATTTGAAGGCACCGGTGCCGGAGGGGTTGCGGCCAAAGTCCTTGCCGTGCTCCTCCACTGCCGCTGGCGAGACGATCAGCCCCATCGGATAAGCGAGGTTGGAGAGGAACGGCGCATAGGGCTCGTTGAGCGTAAAGACGACCGTGTGCTCGTCTTCCGCCGTCACTTCCTCGACCGCGGAGAAGAAGAAGGCGAGCGGGAACGGCCCGGTATCGTGATAGGGATGCTCTTCATCCAGGAAACGCTGGAAATTGAACTTCACCGCTTCCGCGTTGAAGGGCGAGCCGTCGTGAAAGGTCACGCCCTCGCGCAGGTGGAACGTGTAGGTCTTGCCGTCGTCGGAGATCTCCCAGCTTTCGGCAAGCGCCGGCTCCACTTCCAGTGTGCCATCGCTGTAGCGCACGAGACCGTCAT
The DNA here is from genome assembly GCF_025336525.1 of Chelativorans salis. Classification (GTDB taxonomy): domain Bacteria; phylum Pseudomonadota; class Alphaproteobacteria; order Rhizobiales; family Rhizobiaceae; genus Chelativorans; species Chelativorans salis. The sequence goes on along the minus strand of NZ_JAOCZP010000004.1, from coordinate 499,651 downwards.
AGACATTCATCAGGATGCGGAAGTCGTTGACCGCGGTCACCGCATGCGGATCGAGCGACTTCGGCTCGGCGATCTGGCCGACGATCAGCACGTTGGGGGGCGTCTGCGCCTCGGCCGGCTGGAGACCGACCCCGGCGAAGCCCGCCATGGCCAGCCCTGCGAGCGCGCCTTTGAGCACGCGCGAAAACCCTGTCATGACAACCTCCACATTTCTCCTGGAACTTATTATCGATTTGAGATCGTAATTTATCATGATAAATACGCAAGCCTGAATTCCCCTTTCCTTGCCCGAATTTTAGCCATGGCCAAGCATCGATCATGACCAGCGAGACCGCACGCCTACCGCGCATCGACCCCCAGCGCCTACGCCAGGACCTTGAAACTCTTGGCAAAATCGGCCGCAACGCGGAGACGGGCGGCATCGACCGGGTCAGCTTTTCCGATGCCGACATCGAAGGACGGCGTTTCGTTGCAAAACTGATGGAGGCGGCCGGACTCACCGTTTCCATGGACGGCGCGGGCAATCTTTCCGGCCGCTGGGAGGTGGGCGAAGGGCCCGTGGTCATGCTCGGCTCGCATCTCGACAGCGTGCCCAACGGCGGCATGTTCGACGGCGCGCTGGGCGTCATCGCCGCTCTCGAATGCGTGCGCGCCATGAAGGAGGCCGGACTGACGCCGGCGCGGCCCTTGGAAGTGATGGCCACGGCGGAGGAGGAGGGCCGCTTCGGCGGCATGTTCGGCGCCCAGGCGCTTGCGGGGCAGGTGACGCGCGATTGGCTGGAGACGGCGCGCGACGACGGCGGCACACGACTCTTCGACGCCATGCGCGCACAGGGGCTGGAGCCTTACGAAGCGCTGAAGGCGAAGCGGCCGGAAGGCTCCATCGCTGCCTTCCTGGAACTGCATGTGGAGCAAGGACCCGTGCTGGAAGCGGCGGGGAAGCCGGCCGGCATCGTCACCGGCATTTCCGGTGTTTTCAACTGGACAGTCCGCCTTTCCGGCGAGGCGAACCACTCCGGCACCACGCCGATGGAGATGCGGCGCGACGCCTTCATGGGGCTGGCGGACTTCGCCCACGGCATCCCCGAACTGATCGCCGAGCACGGAAGCGCGGCAAGCCGCGTGACCATCGGCAAGGTGGCGGTGGAGCCTAACTTCCCCCACACCGTCCCCGGCCAAGCAGAGTTCTCCCTGGTCGCGCGCGACATGGACGAGACGGTGATGCGGGCTCTGGCGCAAGGCGCGAAGGCGCGTATCGAGGCCGCGGCGAAGACGCGCGGCCTCTCCTTTTCGATCGAGGAGACAAGCTGGCTCGCCCCCTCCCCCTGCCACCCCGAGATCGTCGCCGCCTTCCAGCGCGCCGCCGAACGCCTCGGCCTCGACACGCCTTTGCTGCCGAGCGGCGCCGGCCACGACGCGCAGACGATGGCGGCGATCACGCGCGCAGGCCTCATCTTCGTGCCGTCCATCGGCGGCATCAGCCATGCACCGGAGGAGAGGACGGAGTGGGTCGATATCGAGGCTGGAGCAAGTTTATTGCTCTATGCGGCGATGGAATTGTGTGAGTAGTGAGTAGCCGGTATCCAGCAGGAAAATGACTGGCAAGAATCTCATTGCCGACTACGCAAGGCCACAGGCAGCGACAACTTTCACTATTCACTGTTCACTATTCACCTCCGGCACCCTTGCCCAACACTTCAGTTCACCACATCCATCCATGATCACTGGTGGAAGCCCCCGACCGCTTGGCAAGCGATGACGCATTGCAATATGGTCCTCACCGTCAGGCAAGGAGGCATCTCACGTGAGCAAGGCAAGAACCGCCATCGTTACCGGCTCGACCTCGGGCATCGGGCTGGGCATAGCACGCGCGCTGGCCGCCGACGGCTGCAACGTGGTCGTCAATTCCTTCACCGACAGCAAGGAAGACCATGCACTTGCCGACGGCATCGCCCGCGAGTTCCACGTGACGGCGGCCTATATCCAGGCTGACATGTCGAAGGGGGAAGAGTGCCGCCGTCTGGTTGAGGAAACGGCGGAGCGCTTCGGTGCCGTCGATATCTTGGTCAACAATGCCGGCATCCAGCATGTGGAGGCGGTGGAGACGTTCCCGACGGAAAAATGGAACGCCATCATCGCCATCAACCTGTCCTCCGCCTTCCACACCATCGCCGCCGCTGTGCCGCACATGAAGCGCCAGGGCAAGGGCCGCATCGTCAACATCTCATCCGCCCACGGCCTGCGCGCCTCGCCCTTCAAATCGGCCTATATCGCCGCCAAGCACGGCGTGGTCGGGCTGACGAAGACGGTGGCGCTGGAACTGGCGGACGATCACGTGACTTGCAACGCCATCTGCCCAGGCTACGTGCTCACCCCGCTGGTGGAGGCGCAAATCCCCGACCAGATGGCGGCGCATAATATGGACCGTGAGACGGTGGTGCGCGAGGTGATGCTGGCGCGGCAGCCGATCCGCGAATTCGCCACGGTAGAGCAGATCGGCGCCGCCACCGTTTTCCTGTGCTCCGACAACGCCGCGCTGATCACCGGCACCACGCTTTCGGTCGACGGCGGCTGGACCGCGCGCTAACGCGCGGCTACTTTTCCTTTAGCGCCATCTCGATCAGCGTGACGAACCGACGCGCCGCCTCTTCGCCATGGGTTCTGCACAGGCCGCGGGCCTTCAGCCCCTCCAGAACATCGAAAAGCATCTCCGCGAGCGATTCCGCGGAGAGCCCGCGCTCTTCCAGCCGCACGCCGCGCCGCTGCGCCTCTTCGCCGATCGCCCTGGCGAAACAGGCGACCATGCCCTGCCGCCAGCTGGCGACCACGTCCGAGGCGATGTTGTGGTTCACGTCCACGAGCTCGTCGCCGTGCGGTGAATCCTCGATTATGCGGAACAGCTGGAAAAGCGCCCGGTCGAGCGCCGCCATCAGCCGCGCTTCGAGCGGCCCCTCCTCGAACAGCAGCTCGCAGGCACCCGCGCGCGAGCGCTCGAGCATCGCCTCGGCGACGGCGCGGAAGATGTCAGCCTTGTTGCGGAAAAGCAGGTAAAGCGCCGGCCGCGAAATCTCCACGGCGCGCGCAATGTCGTCCATCGTCGTGCGCGAGAAACCGTAGGCGAGGAAAACCTGCATTGCAGCTTCGAGAATCCGCGCCCGTCTCGGATCGTCCGCCTTGCTGTTTTCTATTGTTTTTGGCGTGCTCACTACCATCGTGCAATTGGTTGTTGACAAAATTACGCAATTTGTCAATGTGTCGCTGCTCGAAATGCCACCTTTGTATTAGCGAGGCATTCTCGGGAAAGCACGACCCAACCATGGTGACAACCTGTTGTCAGGAGTGGTGGGTCATGCGGCTTTTTTGCAGTGCAAGACCGCTGTAAGGGAATAACCCAGGCCCTGCGGTCAAAATTGAACCGTCCGCCCGCAGTCCCCATATGGGGACAAATTTGTTGCGTTCGGCAGGGGTCCAGCAGACTGGAAATTGTCATGCCTAAGATTAAGTTCCATAAGGTTGCGGCTATCATCGTTCTCGTCGCAACCGCGGCCTGGATTGCAACAGGAAAATTTTCCTCGGTGGGCAGTGCGAGCCAGGAAGCCGAGGCCACCAGAACCGCCGAAGCCGAGCAGGAACGCCCCTCCGTTCTCAGGACAGTCCAGGTGGTAGTGCCGTCGCGGGTGGAGCATGCACGTACCATCCGTGTCTCCGGGCAGACAGAGGCGGACAAGCAGACCGTCCTGGCCGCGCGCTCGGCCGGCATTGTCGAAGAGCTTCCCTTCTCCGAGGGCGACGTCGTCAAGGAAGGCGATCTTGTGCTGCGGCTTGAAACGGAGGGTAAGAGAGCGGCCGTGGAATCCGCGCGTCAAACGCTGGCCCAGCGCGAAGCCGAGGCCGCTGCCGCCGAACGGCTGGCCCAAAGCGGCAACATTGCCGCCTTGAAGCTCGACGAAGCCAGCTCAGCCGTTGCCAATGCCCGTTCAGCGCTGGAAACGGCCGAAGCCGAACTCGACCGCGTGACCGTGCGCGCTCCCTTTTCGGGCATCATAGACCAGGTGCATACGGAGGAGGGTAGCTCTCTGATGCAGGGCGCCGAGGTGGTCACGCTGCTGAAGCTCGACCCCATACTCGCCGTCGGCGAGGTCAGCGAGCACGATCTCGGCAATATCCAGCGCGGCGACGAAGCGGAGGTTCGCCTTGTCAACGGCGAGACGCTGCACGGCACGATACGGCATATGCGCCGTGCCGCCTCGCCTCAGACTCGCACCTATCGCATCGAAGTGGCGATCAACAATCCGGACGGCCGCATTCCCGCCGGCATGACGGCGGAGATCAACGTCCTGGCGCAAAAGGTGGAGACCGTGGCCCTGCCGCGCTCGGTCGTAACCCTGAACGCGAAGGGCGAATTGGGTGTGCGCGCGGTGGATCCTTCGGGAAAGGTGGATTTCTATCCCATCGACATCGTCGACGACACGCCGCAGGCCCTCTACCTGGCCGGCATTCCTTCGGATGCCCGTATCATCGTCGCGGGTCAGGACCTGGTGGCAGACGGAGAGACGGTGAACATTGAGACGGTCGATGGAAGCACGCTTGGCAACCTTGCCGGCAGCCCTGCCATGCAGAAGGCGATGCAGCAGTAGCGCGCGCGACGGGGACACCGATTAATGGATATTGTTCGACTTGCCATAAGCAATGCACGGCTCACGCTGTCCATATTGCTGTTCTTCGTGGTCGCCGGCGCGATAGCCTATGTGGAAATTCCCAAAGAGGCCGAGCCGGATGTTCCGATCCCGGTCATCTATGTCAGCCTGAGCTATCAGGGTATCTCGCCCGAGGATTCGGAGCGGCTGCTTCTGCGGCCGGTGGAGACCGCGCTCAAGGGCCTGGAGGGCGTCAAGGAGATGCGCTCGGCCGCCTATGAGGGCGGCGGCTTCGTGCTGGTCGAGTTCCAGGCCGGCTACGACTTCTCCAACGCGATCGAGGATGTGCGCGCCAAGGTGTCGGACGCCGAGCGCGACCTGCCGTCGGGGGCCGACGAGCCGTCCGTCAACGAAGTCAATATCTCGGAGTTCCCGGTCCTCGTCGTCACGCTTTCCGGCGACCTCCCCGAACGTGCCCTGACGACCGCCGCGCGCAACCTGCGCGACCGCATCGAGGAGATTCCCGGGGTTCTGGAAGGATCGCTGCAGGGTGCACGCGACGAACTGGCTGAAGTCGTTATCGACCCCGTCAAGCTAACCTCCTATGGGCTGCAGCTCGACCAGCTCATCAGCGCCGTCAACGCCTCGAACAGCCTCGTCGCCGCCGGTGCACTGGAAGGCGGGGAAGGCCGCTACGCCGTTAAGGTGCCCTCGCTCATCGAGAATGTCGAGGATATCGCCAACCTGCCGATCGTGGCGACCAATGATGCGGTGGTGCGCGCCCGCGATCTCGCCACCATCCGCTCCACCTTCACCGACGCCGAGACCATCACACGCCTCGACGGTCAGAAGGCCATCGCCATCGAGGTGAAGAAGCGCGTCGGCTCCAATCTGGTCGAAACCGTCGATGCCGTGAAGCAGGTGTCGGAGGAATTCGTCCAGACCATGCCCGAGGGCGTGACGGTCACCTACAGTCAGGACAAGTCGGTCTTCATCCGCGACATGCTGGACGATCTGCAGAACCATGTGCTGATCGCTATCATCCTGGTTTTCATCATCGTCCTCTACACGCTGTCGGGCCGCGCCTCGGTGCTCATCGGCCTGGCCGTGCCGGCGTCCTTCCTAATGGGCATCTTTGCGCTCTCCATGGGCGGCTACACGGTCAACATGGTGGTGCTGTTCAGCCTCATCCTGGCCGTCGGCATGCTGGTGGACGACGCCATCATCGTCACCGAATTCGCCGAGCGGCGCATGACGGAGGGGATGCCGAAGGCGCAGGCCTTCGAGCTCGCCGCCAAGCGTATGGCCGGCCCGGTGATCGCCGCCACCATGACGCGCATCGCCGCCTTCTCGCCGCTGCTCTTCTGGCCGGGCATCGTCGGCGAGTTCATGAAGTATCTGCCGATCACGCTGATCGTCACGCTGGCCGCGTCGATGATCTACGCGCTCATCTTCACGCCCACATTGGGCGCGCTCGTCGCCAAGGCGCACGTGCATGAAGAGCCGCCGCCGGACGGCTGGTACATCCGCTTCGTGAGGCAGGCCCTGCGTTTTCCCAAGACCGTGCTCCTCCTGACGGTTGGCCTCTTGGTCGGCGTGCAGGTCGCCTATTCGAACTACGGCGCCGGCGTCGAGTTCTTCCCCGATGTCGAGCCCGAATACGGCCTGATGTACGTGCATGCGCGCGGCAACCTCTCGCTCGAGGAGATGGACCGGCTAGTGCGGCCGGCGGAGGAGAAGCTGGTCGGCTGGCCGGGCATCGAATCCGTCTACACCCGCGTTGGCCAGACGCGTGGCGGCGGCGAGGACATCGACGAGGATGTGATCGGCGTCCTGCAGTACGAGTTCATCGACTGGCGCGAGCGCAAGCCGGCAGGCGAGATCCTGAACGACCTGCGCGCCGAGATGGCCAGCATGCCCGGCGTCGATATCGAGGTGCGCGTGCCCGATGCCGGCCCGCCCACGGGCCAGCCCATCCAGGTGCAGCTTTCCGCCGCGAATCCCGAGGGTCTCAACGATCAGGCAACGGCCGTCGCCGAAATGCTGAGGGGGATCGACGGCGTCATAGACATCGCCAACGGTGTTCCCCCGCCGGGCGTCGATTGGGCCGTTCAGGTCGACCGGGCCAAGGCCGCCCAGTACGGCGTCAGCCCCTCCGCGGTCGGCAACGTTGTGCAGCTCGTGACCAACGGTCTGAAGCTGTCGGAGTATCGACCCGCCGGCGTCGACGATGCGGTGGATATCCGCCTGCGTCTGCCGGAGGATCGGCGCACGCTGTCGACATTGGACCAGCTTCGGATCCAGACCGCGCAGGGACCGGTGCCGATCTCCAACTTCGTTACCCGCCAGCCGGAGCTGAGCAGCGGCATCCTGAACCGCATCGACGCCCAGCGCACCATTACTGTGACCGCCAACATCGCCAGCGGCTTTCAGGAAGCGGCGGTTCAGCAGCAGGTGATCTCGGCGCTCGACGATATGGATCTGGGCGCCACCCGCTGGAAGCTCGCCGGCTCCAGTGAAGAGAGCGACGAGGCCGCAGCCTTTCTGTCGAAGGCGTTCGGTGCGGCGATCTTCCTCATCTTCGTGGTGCTGCTTGCCCAGTTCAACAAGTTCACCAGCGTCTTTCTGGTACTGATGACCGTGGTGATGGCGACGATCGGCGTCTTCCTCGGCCTGCTGATCACGGGCCAGCCTTTCGGCATCGTCATGTCCGGCATCGGCGTGATCGCATTGGCCGGCGTGGTGGTGAACAACAACATCGTCCTCATCGACACCTATGACAGGCTGCGCGATGAGGGCATGAAGAGGTATGATGCCATCATCCAGACCTGCCGCGAGCGCGCGCGCCCGGTGCTGCTGACGGCGATCTCGGCCGTACTCGGTGTGCTGCCGATCGCCTTCGGTCTCGGGCTGGAGCTGGCTGACCGCGAGGTCACCTTCGGCGCTCCATCGACGCAATGGTGGATTTCGCTATCGGGGGCCATCGTCTACGGCCTGAGCTTTGCCACGGTGCTGACGCTGATCGTCACGCCGGCGGCGCTGATGGTGTTCACCCGCGAAGCGCGGCCGGCGGGCGAAAAGCGCCGTAGCCTGCTTGCCCGCCTCTTCCGTCGCCGCGATAAGGATGCGGACGCCGGGAAGTCAGAAGAGGATGCGCCTATTACGGCCTTCCCCAAAGCCGCCGAATAAATCAGACCCCGCACGGCGGGGGAACCTGCCGTGCCGGCTAAGCGTTGTTCCGCCGTTATGCCACTAAAGTCAGGAACAATGCGATGTCACTCGGCACAATTCTCATCATCATATTGATACTTGTCCTGCTCGGCGCGATACCGGCGTGGCCGTATTCGAGCGGTTGGGGCTACGGCCCCTCCGGCATCATCGGCGTTATCCTCCTCGTGGTTCTGATTCTGGCCCTGATGGGCAGGATATGAGCACTCGCGTGAGCGAGGGGTTGTAATTCCATCCTGAGCCGTGAGCCTGGAGCGACGACGGTGGTCCAGGCTCACTCGAGGGGCATGATCATCCCGAAGCGCTGGCCGAAGGCGCCGGCTGCTCCGCAATATCGTCCGCCGGCCGCACCAGGTTCGACATCAAAAGCACCACCCCCAGAAGCACGGCGAAGCCGATGAAGATCGGCGTGAAGCCCGTCCGCTCGGCCACAAAGCCCACGACGGATGGCGCGGCAAGCATGCCGGAATAGCCGATCGTCGTGGCCACACTCATGCCTGCAGCCGAGGAGATGCCGGGCTGGTTGCCGGCCGCCGAGAACGCGATGGGCACCATATTGGCAATCCCAAGGCCGGCCAGTGCGAAGGCCAGAATGGCGGCCGCCGGCGAGGGCGCAAGCCCCGCGCCAAGCATGCCGACGGCGGCGATGATTCCCGACACCCGCATCGTCGTTACCGCGCCCAGCCGGTTGCGCACGCCGTCGCCGAGGAAGCGCATCAGCGCCATAGCCCCGGAAAAGGCGGTGAAGGCGAGGCTTGCGGTTGCCAGGCCGGCACCCATCTCCTGACGCAGATAAAGGGCGGCCCAATCGAGCACGGCCCCCTCGGGCGCCATAGAGAAGAGGGCGACGATACCGGTAAGATAGATCAGCGGGCTGCGAGGGAAGCCGCTTAACCCGCCGCTGCCCGTCGCCGCCGGCTTGCGTTCAACGATGAGCTTCGGCATGGCGACGAACACCAGCACCAACGCAACGACGGTGACGGCGCCTGCATGCGCCAGATGGCCCCATTGCTCGGCCAGCACGCCGCCCACACCCGCACCGACGAAGCCGCCAAGGCTCCAGAAGCCGTGCGAGGAAGACATGATGGCGCGCTGCAGCCGGCGCTCCACGACCACCGCATTGGAATTCATGGAGACATCCATGCCGCCCAGAAGACCACCGAAAGCCACGAGCGCGGCAATCAGCGTCGGCATGCCGGGTGCCAAGGCGACGGCGAGGAGCGAGCAGGCACACAAGACCCCGGACACCCGCGTCACAGCGCGCGAGCCATGGCGGCTGATGAGCCAGCCGCACATCGGCATCGCCACGACCGCCCCGAGGCCGAAGATGAGGATAAGCAGGCCAAGCACCGTCTCAGTCAGTGAGAAGCGCGCCACAAGCAACGGGATCTGCGGCGCCCAACTGCCGACCATGAAGCCGTTGACGAAGAAAAAGGTGGCAACGGCCCAACGGCCATGCAGCGCGTTTTCTTGTGACATGTCGATATCCGTAGCTGATCTCGGAAAAGGAGTCGTACCAATGCCTACTGGTTGGCCACCGGCGGCCAACTCACAGGGTTTAAATCGATTTAATACTCTAGTCTAATACCAGATCAGCCATTCTGCAGGACCACAAGCAGATCCTTGGCGTCGATTTGGTCGCCGGCCTTCACCAGTACCTCGGAAATCGTGCCGTCGCGCTCGGCGTGGATGGCCGTCTCCATCTTCATTGCCTCGATGGAAAGAAGAACGTCGCCGGCCTTCACCTCCTGGCCGGCGCTGACGGCGACGGACGACACGACGCCCGGCATCGGCGCGCCGACATGGGCCTCGTTGCCGGCCTCTGCCTTGCGCCGGACGGCAAGCGCGGAAGCGCCGTGCAGCCGGTCCGGCACCTTGACGCGGCGCGGCTGGCCGTTCAGTTCGAAGAAGACTGTCACCATGCCCTTTTCGTCCGGCTCGCCAACGGCGAGGCAGCGGATGACCAGCGTCTTGCCGCGCTCGATGTCGACGAAGATCTCGTCTTCCTGCACCATGCCGTAGAAGTAGATCGGCGTCGGCAGCACGCTGACGGGGCCGTAGTTTTCCGCAGCCGTCGCGAAGTCGAGGAAAACCTTCGGATACATCAGCCAAGCGGCGAACTCGAAATCGCTCGCCTCACGGCCGAGCTTTTCCTCCAGTTCCTTGCGGTCAGCCTCGAGATCGGCAGGCTGAAGCAGCGAGCCGGGCCTGACGGTGATCGGCTTCTCGCTCTTCAGCGCCTTCTTCTGCAGCGCCTTCGGCCAACCGCCGGGCGGCTGCCCAAGATCGCCGCGCAGCATGGAGACGACCGAATCCGGGAAGGCGATATCCTTGTCCGGGCTTTCCACGTCGGCAATGGCGAGGTCCTGGCTCACCATCATCAGAGCCATGTCGCCGACAACTTTGGAGGACGGCGTGACCTTGACGATGTCGCCGAACATCATGTTCACGTCGTGATAGGCGCGCGCCACCTCGTGCCAGCGCGTTTCCAGCCCCAGCGAGCGCGCCTGCTCCTTAAGATTGGTGAACTGGCCGCCCGGCATCTCGTGCAGGTAGACCTCCGAAGCCGGCCCTTTGAGGTCGCTCTCAAACGCGGCGTACTGGTTGCGCACGGCCTCCCAATAGAACGAGATGCGGCGCACCCATTCACGGTCGAGTCCGGTGTCCCGCTCATCCTCCTTCAGCGCTTCGACGATGGAGCCGAGGCAGGGCTGCGAAGTGTTGCCGGACAGCGCGTCGATCGCCGCGTCCACAGCATCCACCCCGCTTTCCACGGCCGCAAGCACCGTGGCGGCAGAAATGCCGGAGGTGTCGTGCGTGTGGAAGTGAAGCGGCAGCTCCGTCTCCTCGCGGAGTGCCTTGAAGAGCGCACGCGCCGCCGCAGGCTTCAGGAGCCCGGCCATATCCTTGATGGCGATGATATGAGCGCCCGCCGCTTCCAGCTCCTTGGCCAGGTTGACGTAGTATTTTAGGTCGTACTTGGCGCGGTCGGGATCGAGGATGTCGCCCGTGTAGCAGATGGCCGCCTCGCACAGCTTGTTTTCTTCGCGCACGGCATCCATCGCGACGCGCATGTTCTCCACCCAGTTGAGGCAGTCGAAGACGCGGAAGAGGTCGATGCCGCCCCTTGCCGTCTGGCGCACGAAATACTGCACCACATTGTCAGGATAATTGGTGTAGCCGACACCGTTCGCCCCGCGCAAAAGCATCTGCAGAAGCAGGTTGGGAGCGCCCTCCCGTACCCGCTGCAGCCGCTCCCACGGGTCTTCGGTGAGGAAGCGCATGGCAACATCGAAGGTCGCCCCGCCCCAGCATTCCAGCGACAGGAGCTGCGGCAGGGCGCGCGCATATACTCCGGCGATAGCGGCTATGTCGAAGGTGCGCATCCGCGTTGCCAAAAGCGACTGGTGCCCGTCGCGCATCGTCGTATCGGTCACCAGCACACGCGTCTCCTCGCGCATCCATCTGGCGAAACCTTCCGGACCCAGCTGGTCGAGGCGCTGTTTTGTGCCGTCGGGTATTGCCGCATCGACGTAGGGCACGCGCGGCGCGGCGGCTTCCGGATTCGGCCGCGGCCGGTCGCGCGCTTCGGGGTGCCCGTTCACCGATACGTCGGCCAGGTAGTTCAGGAGCTTCGTAGCGCGGTCCTGACGCTTGACCTGCGTGAAAAGCTCCGGCGTCTCGTCGATGAAGCGCGTTGTGTAGGTGGCGTCGCGGAACTGCTTATGGCTGATGATGGCTTCGAGGAAGGTGAGGTTGGTGGCAACGCCGCGGATGCGAAACTCGCGCAGCGCCCGGTCCATGCGCTGGATCACCTCGTCCGGGCTTGGCGCCCAGGCGGTCACCTTCTCGAGCAGCGGGTCATAGAAGCGGGTGATGACGGCGCCCGAATAGGCCGTGCCGCCGTCGAGCCGGATGCCGAATCCGGTGGCCCCGCGATAGGCGGTGATGCGACCATAGTCGGGAATGAAATTCTGCTCCGGATCTTCCGTGGTGATGCGGCACTGGAGCGCATGGCCGTTAAGCTTGATGTCGGCCTGCTCCGGCACGCCGGAGCGAGGATCGCCGATTTTCTCGCCTTCCAGGATGCGGATCTGCGCCTTGACGATGTCGATACCGGTCACCTCCTCCGTGACCGTGTGCTCGACCTGGATGCGCGGGTTCACCTCGATGAAGTAGAAGGCACCCGTGTCGGCATCCATCAGGAACTCGACGGTGCCGGCGCCGACATAGTCGGTCGCCTCGGCGATCTTCAGCGCATAACCGCACAGTTCCGCCCGACGCTTGTCATCGAGATAGGGTGCCGGCGCCCGCTCAACGACCTTCTGGTTGCGCCGCTGGATGGAGCAGTCGCGCTCGAACAGGTGCACGGCATTACCGTGGGTGTCGCCCAGGACCTGTACCTCGACGTGACGCGCACGCTCGATGAGCTTTTCCAGATACACTTCGTCCTTGCCGAAGGCGGCCTTTGCTTCGCGCTTGGCCTCCGTCACCTCGCGCTTGAGGTCGGCTTTCGATCGGATGACACGCATGCCGCGCCCACCGCCGCCCCAGGAGGCCTTGAGCATGACCGGAAAGCCGATCTCGCCCGCCATCTTCGCCACCACGTCCATATCGTCCGGCAGCGGCTCGGTCGCCGGCACCACTGGCACGCCCGCCTCCACCGCAAGGTTGCGCGCGGCCACCTTGTTTCCGAGTCGGCGCATGGTGTCCGGCGTGGGACCGATGAAGACGATGCCGTTTGCCGCGCAGGCCTCGGCGAATTCCGGGCTCTCGGAAAGCAGGCCGTAACCGGGATGGATGGCGTCAGCGCCGGACAGTTTCGCAACGCGGATCACCTCGTCAATCGACAGATAGCTCTCGATCGGCCCCATATCGCGCTCCAGATGCGGCCCGCGGCCCACCTGGTAGGACTCGTCGGCCTTGAAGCGGTGCAGGGAATACTTGTCCTCCTCCGCCCATATGGCGACCGTTCGGATGCCCAGTTCATTGGCGGCGCGGAAGACGCGGATGGCGATTTCAGAACGGTTGGCGACGAGGAGTTTCTTGATCTGCACTGGCATGCTCCAGGATAGAAAAGGAAGCTGCGGCGTGCCGCGAGGACGGGCGCGCCTCGCGCGCCAAAACAACGCTTCATGATTAGCGTGGACGATGCTGCAGTGCAAACATTCTGATGTAACGAAGACCTGCCGCCTCGACGCCCGTGCCAGAGAGGCGGCATGCAACTCAGCCGACCGAGGCGCGTCAGACAGCCGAAGGAATCGTCGCCTTTCTGTCGGCCAGGGCGCAGGCGTCTTGCCAATAGGCGCTGTACTCTGGTTGCTGCCAGCGCAGCTTACGCCGCTTGTAGCGGACGATCTGCCCCAAGCGGAATGAAGCCACTTGCCTGGGCTTCTGAGCGTCCGAAACGAATGCCACGGCCACAAGGCCCGCGCGTCGGCGCTTGACCCAGGGCAGCCGTCCGCGCAGCGCCGCGATGATGAGCAGAGGAGCCATGTACTCGTCGGCGAACTTCACCACCAGCGACCGCGGAAACACGCGCACCTGATTGCGTGCGCTATAACTTACGAAGCGGTCATCGGTACGCAGGAAGGAGGCCGGTGGTGTAGCAACATCCCCTGCAAGCGCGTTGAAGCGATCGAAGATTCCATGACAGCGTTCTGGATAGAAGGCGAGGGCCGACGAATCTCCGAAATAATAGCGATCACCGAGCAAAGGCTCCAGATAGCGCTGGAACCGCCAGAACTGCACGTAATGGTTTTTGAGCATGTAGAGCCCTGGCTTCCGCCGGAGCTGCCGCACCAATCTGGTAGGGTCACCTTTCACGAGCACATCGAGATCGAAATAAAGGGCGGGAATGCCATCTTCCAGCATTCCGCGCGCAAAGATCGCCAGCTTTGCCCGGCAGCCACTGGTGATCTTGTCGAACGGCAGCGCAAATTCCGGAAACGGACGAACTTCGATGCCCTCGTCATATTCCGCCGAGCCTGCATCATCAATGCATAGAAAGCGAAATGGTGCATTCGTCTGGCAGGCGATCATCCGGAAGAGATGGTTGACAAACCCCGCTTCGTATTTGCTTCCCCATCGTACGCAAATAACCTGAAATAAGTATCTCATGAGTTATCCAAAGCAAATTAATTAAATAAACAATGTATATAAATAGCTCTCTCATCCGTCAAATTGTATTTTAAATATACTATATAAATGTATTACATAAGAATAAGTATGTAGTTATATATCTTGACGGCAGGCGCAGCCAAAAGTGCCAAAAAAAAGGCCCGGCGAAGTGCCGGGCCGTCAGAAGCATTGCCGCCTTGCGGCTTATTGTTCGAGGTAGTCGTACTCGCCGTCTTTCCACTCGTAGAGGACGTAGCCCGGCAGGGTCACGTCGCCCTTCTCGTCGAACTCGAGCGGACCGAGCACCGTCTCGAAGTCACCGGCGTCCAGCGCCTCGATGACGGCCTCGTACTCATTCGAGCCGGCTGCCTCGACTGCCTGCGCCCAGGCCTGGATCGCGGCATAGGTGTAGAGCGCGTAGCCTTCGGCCGTCTTGCCGGCGGCCAGAAGCGCGTCAACCACAGGCTTGGCGATCTCGTTCTTGCGCGGATCGGGCGAGAAAGTCATCAGCGTGCCTTCGCCGGCCTCACCCGTCACCGCCCAGTACTCGTCGGTGACCAGTGCGTCGCCGGAGACCAGCAGCGTATCCATGCCCTGCTCGCGCATCTGGCGCGCCATCAGGCCGGCTTCCGTGTGGTAGCCGCCGACATAGAGGACGTCGATGCCCTCCTGCTTCAGCTTGGAGACGAGCGCCGTGTAGTCCTTCTCACCAGCCGTGTAGGCTTCGTAGAGCGCGGCTGTGCCGCCAGCAGCCTCGAATGCCGCCTTCGTGGCGTCGGCCAAGCCCTTGCCGTAAGCCGTTTTGTCGTGGACGAAGGCGATCTTCTCGTCGGCGAAGTTCTCTGCCAGGAACTTGCCTGCCACGTCGCCCTGCTGGTCATCGCGGCCGCACACGCGGTAGATGCCAGGGCCCGGACGCTCGTCCGTGAAGGCCGGGTTGGTCGAGGCGGGCGAGATCTGGATAATGCCTTCCTCGGAATAGACCTGCGAAGCTGGGATCGACGAACCGGAGCAGAAATGCCCGGCCACGAACGTGACGCCCTGGCCCGCAAGCTGATTGGCTACCGCCACGGCCTGCTTCGGATCGCAGGCATCGTCGCCCACTTCCAGCTTCAGCATCTCGCCGTTGACGCCGCCCGCCTCATTGATATCGGCGATGGCCTGCTCGGCGCCGGCTCTCATCTGCTCGCCAAAGGTCGCGTACTGTCCCGTCATCGGACCAACGGTGGCGATCGTGATGTCGGCCCAGGCAGATCCGGTCATCAAAAGGCTGAGCGCAGCGCCAGCCATTAGAGCCTTCTTCATGACTTCTCCCTTTAAACACCAAATGTTCCCACAGCTTTCCGGAAATGGTGTTCAACTTTCCGGTTCAGCCGATGCGGGGTCTACCCGCTTAACCGGCATCAAATCCCAGTTTCAGATTGAAATAAAGACCTTCCGCCGGTTAATCGTGAATCTCCTTAACCCCTGGCCTTCCAACCAAGCAGGCCATTGCGCGCGAAAAAGAAGCTGTACTGCGTGGACATCTGCCAGGCACGCGTGATCCGCTTGCCGACGAAAGCGATCAGCAGGAGCACGGCGAGGTCGACGAGATAGTAGTGCAGCGTCAGAAGCGAGCCGCTGAAGAGCGCGAAATGGATAAAGCGCGTCGCTCCTGCCAGAAGGACGATGTAGAAGGCGAGCTGCAGGTTGGTCTCCCAAGCCTGGGCGATGGCACGCCCGGTCAGATAGGCTGCGCTGCCAGCCAGCATCACCGTGACGAGCAGGAACTCCCAGAAGGTGACTTCCCACAGAAGTGCATTATCGTTTTCCATCAGTGCCTCCCGCCTTCGAGATAGGCTGCGCGCACTTCTTCGCGCTTGAGCAGTTCTGCACCCGTGCCGCTCATGGTGATGTTCCCGTTGACCATCACATAGCCGCGATGGGCGAGCTTGAGTGCATGGAAGGCGTTCTGCTCGACCAGAAACACCGTAAGCCCTTCGTTTTCATTGAGTTCGCGGATCGTCTCGAAGATCTGCTTGACGATCAGCGGCGCCAGCCCCAGCGACGGCTCGTCTAGAAGCAGGAGTTTCGGCCGTCCCATCAAGGCGCGCGCGATCGCCAGCATCTGCTGCTCGCCGCCCGACAGCGTGCCGCCACGCTGATGCAACCGTTCCTTGAGGCGAGGGAAAAGCTCGGAGACGCGCTTCAGGTCGTCCTCGAAGTAGCTGGGGTCGACCAGCGAGGCCCCCATCTGCAGGTTTTCCATCACCGTCATGCGCGGGAAGATGCGCCGACCCTCGGGCGACTGGGCGATGCCGAGGCGCATGATCTCATGCGTAGGCATGGCGGTGATGTCCGCGCCGTCATAGAGGATCTGGCCGTTGCGGGGCTTTGGATCGCCGCAAATCGTCATCATTAGCGTCGACTTGCCGGCGCCGTTGGCGCCGATCATGGTGACGATCTCGCCGCGGCTCACCTCCAGATCCACGCCCCTCAGCGCGATGATCTTGCCGTAATAGGTCTCGACGCCGCGCACCGAAAGCAGGGTTTCCGCCGCCGCCCTCATGCCTTGTCTCCCTTGCCGGTGCCGCGCGTCGTGCGCTTCGTCTTCTTTGTTCCGGTGGCCGGTTTGGAGGCTTTTGCCCTGCCGCCCGCTCCGGCACTGGAGCGGCTCGCCGCCTTCGCCTTCGGCTTGCTGCCGGACTTCTCCGCTTCGCCTAGCGTTTCCGCCACGTCCTGCAGCACCTCGGGAACGTCGATCTCCTCCTCTTCCTCCACGCCGAGATAGGCGGCGATGACGTTGGGGTCGGTGCGCACCGTTTCCGCATCGCCGTCGGAAATCTTCACGCCGTAGTCGAGCACGACGATGTGGTCGGAGATCTCCATCACCACGCCCATGTCATGCTCGATCAGAAGCACCGAGGTCTTGTGCTCGTCGCAGATGTATTTGAGCAACTCGTTGAGTTCGGCGGATTCGCGCGGGTTGAGCCCCGCCGCCGGCTCGTCCAGGCACAAGAGTTCCGGTCCAGTGCACATGGCGCGGGCGATCTCCAGCCGCCGCTGCGCGCCGTAGGGCAGGTCGGACGCGGGATCGTCGGCGCGGTCGATCAGGCGGGTGCGCTCCAGCCAGTAGACAGCCTTGTCGATGGCCGCCTGCTCGGCCCTGCGATAGCTGGGCAGTCCGAAAATGCCGCCGAAGGTAAAGCCGGAAGCGACCACTAGCGGGTTGTGCTGCGCCACCAGGAGATTCTCCAAAAGCGTCATGCCGCCGAACAGCCGGATATTCTGAAACGTGCGGGCGACCTTTGCCTTGTGTGAGATTTCATGATCGGGCATGCGCTCGAGCAGGAAGACGCCGGAATCGGCCTCCTTCATCCACCTGAGCCCGCTGGCCGTCACAGCGTCCACCGCTCTTTCCTGCCGGCCTGGGCCGTGGCGCATGATGATGCGCCCCTCGGTCGGCTTGTAGAAGCCGGTCACGCAGTTGAACACCGTCGTCTTGCCGGCGCCGTTCGGCCCGATAAGGGCAGTGATATCACCACGCCCAACATCGAAGGACAGATCGCCAACAGCCACCAGCCCGCCGAAGCGCATGGTCAGATGCTCGACCGACAGGACCGGGTCGTGCTCCCAGTTCCGCGCCGCGGTGCCCACGGGTGCGTTCTTTTCAGCCGCCAGAACCATTAGTGACCCTCACCCTGTGCAACCGCTTCCGCGTCGATGAGCTTCTTCTCCTTGAGCACCGCGGTGGGTTCGCGCGTAGAAACCAGCCCGCGCGGCTTCCACACCATGATGAGCACCATCGCCAGGCCGAAGATCAGCATGCGGTACTGGACCGGATCGAATCCGGACCCAAAGATCTGCGACAAGAAGCCCAGGTTGCGCAGCATCTCGATGCCGCCGATCATGGCGACGGAAGCGACGACCACACCGATCTGCGAGCCCAGCCCGCCCAGCACCACGATGGCCAGGATCATCGCCGATTCGATAAAGGTGAAGCTTTCCGGCGAGATAAAGCCCTGCCGCGTGGCGAAGAACGATCCCGCGAAGCCGCCGAACATGGCGCCGATGGCGAATGCGGTGAGCTTCGTGTTGCGGGTGTTGATGCCCAGCGACCGACAGGCGATCTCATCCTCGCGCAGCGCCTCCCACGCGCGCCCGATGGGCAGCTTCCTGAGCCGGATGGTCACCACGTTGGTGATCAGCGCCAGCACCAAGATGATGTAATAGAGGTAAATGAAGCGGTGGATCGGCGAATAGTCGAGGCCGAAGAATGCCGCGAAGCCGTCGTCACCGCGCGAGAACTCCAGACCGAAGAGGGTGGGCTTCGGAATACCGGAGATGCCATCGGGGCCGTTGGTGAACTGGTACCAGTTCAGGAGCACGATGCGGATGATCTCACCGAAGGCCAGCGTGACGATCGCCAGATAGTCGCCGCGCAGGCGCAACACCGGAAAGCCGAGGATGATGCCCCAGAATGCTGCGAGCAACCCCGCCAGCGGCAACGCCATCCAGAAGCCGAAATCGAAATACTGGGCGAGAAGGGCGAAGGAATAGGCGCCGACCGCGTAGAACGCGACATAGCCGAGGTCGAGTAGGCCGGCGAGCCCCACCACGATGTTCAATCCCCAGCCGAGCATGATGTAGGTCATGATGAGGATGGCCAGGTCGATATACTGGCGCTCCTTGCCCGGAAAGGCCGTCATGAAGAAGAAGGGCAGCACCAGGGCGAAGGCCAGGAGCGCCCTCACCAGCCACTTGCCGAGCCCCGGCAACGCGTCGCCGACGGCGGAAATCTGCGCCCCCAGCCCCACTGTGACCGGGCGCTCAGCCTTGAAGACGAAGAGGTTGAGCGCCAGCCTGCCCCCGAATACCACGAGGATGGACACGATCCAGGCGGTCCAGCGCGCCTTGATGTCGAGCCCGCCCGGCGCGATGTCCGTCCGCAAGCCAATGAAGAAAAAGCCGAGCACGGCGACAAGGAAAGCCGCCATGGCCGCGTCGCGAAGTGAGTTCTGGAACCTGCTGCCGCCATCCGGCCCCGCTGGGCGCGGTGCATGGCCCCGGCTCGCCTGCTCGGCCTGGTCGCCTGCGGGTTTTTCGTCCGACGTCTTCACTCTCGTCGTGGAGCTAGCCATCAAACCTTCTCCACTTCGGGTTTGCCAAGCAGGCCAGAGGGCAGGAAGATCAGCACGATGGCAAGGATGGAGAACGCCGCCACGTCCTTGTACTCTACCGTAAAGTAGCCCGACCAGAACACCTCGATGAGACCGATCAGGAGCCCGCCCAGCATGGCGCCGGGCAGCGAGCCGATGCCGCCGAGCACGGCCGCCGTAAACGCCTTTACGCCGGCAAGAAAGCCGATATAGAAATCGATCACGCCGTAGAGCAGCAGGAACATCAGGCCCGCCACCGCGGCAAGCGCAGCTCCCATGACGAAGGTGAGCGAGATGGTGCGGTCGACATTGACGCCGAGCAGCGCCGCCATCTTGCGGTCCTGCTCGCATGCCCTCTGCGCACGACCAAGCGACGTGCGGGCGATCAACAGCGTGAAGGCCGCCATCAGCACCAGTGTGGTGACGATGATGATCATCTGCATGTAGGAGAGCTGTACGACGATGGTGCCGGCCTCCGTGGAACCCTGCATCACCGTTACGCCGCCCCGGATCTGCGGCGGCAGGGGCTTGACGCGCGCGCCCTGGGTGATCTGCACGAAATTCTGCAGCACGATCGACATGCCGATGGCGGTGATCAGCGGCGCCAGGCGGAAGGAACCGCGCAAGGGCCGGTAGGCCAAGCGCTCCACTGTCCAACCCCAGGCGGAGGTGAACAGCATGGCGACGATGAGAACGATCAACAGAACGACCGGCAGGAACGCGAAGCCCAGCACCGATGTCAGCAACAGGAACACGGCCAGCGAGATGAACGCGCCGATCATGAAGATGTCGCCATGGGCGAAGTTGATCATGCCGATGATGCCGTAGACCATCGTATAGCCGATGGCGATCAGGCCATAGATGGAACCCAGTGTCAGCCCGTTGATAAGCTGCTGGACGAAATATTCCATATCGTGCGGTACTCCCTGGAATGTCGCCGCCAGGACGCATTCCTTCTTGTTATTCCCCTAGCCGTTCAGGCTGCCGAACCTAGAGCGCCCAGCCTGTCCCGTCGACCTTGTGTTATCCCGCGCTTCCCGCAGAGGTGCGTTCGGCGCGGAAGCTAGCACCGGCACTGTGCAATGTCCTTGCCTTGAGTGCCAGATTTTTCAGATTCTTTCGAAGAATTCTCCGATAAAATGATATGGACGCCAGATTCTTGCGCATACATAGACCTTCCGACAACGGACTTTCTCCCTCTAGCGCACTGTGAAGCCATGCGCAAAGGGGTCGCGGTCGTCGATGAAGATAGTGTTGAGGCCCGTCATGCGCGCCCAACCGCCGATGGAAGGCACCACCGCCTTTCGCCCTGCCACCTCCACTTGTCTTTCGATACGGCCGTTGAATAGTGAGCCGATGATGGATTCGTGCACGAAGGGTTCTCCCACCTTGAGCCGGCCCTTGGCGTAGAGCTGCGCCATACGCGCCGAGGTGCCGGTGCCGCAGGGCGAGCGGTCGATCGCCTTCTCGCCGTAGAAGACGGCGTTGCGGGCATGCGCCCCTTCTTGCGTCGGTGCACCCGTCCACAGGATGTGCCTGAGACCCTGGATCGACGGCTCTTCAGGATGCACGAAATCGTACGCCTCGTTGAGCCGCTCGCGCAGCACAGGGCTCCAGCGCACGAGGTCGGAGGCCGTGTGATCGGCGATATCGCGGAAATTCTCCTGGGCATCGACGATGGCGTAGAAGTTGCCGCCATAGGCGACATCGATCTTCAGCGTGCCGAGGTCGGGGCATTCCACCGCAAGGTCCGTGGCATGAAGGAACGCGGGAACATTGGTGATGCGCACTTCCGCCACATGCGCGCCCTCCTGCCGGTATTCCGCCACCACCAGCCCCGCCGGTGTCTCGAGCCTTAGGATACCCGGCGTCTTCGGCTTCACCAGCCCGTGCTCGATGGCGAAGGTGACGGTGCCGATGGTGCCGTGGCCGCACATCGGCAGGCAGCCCGACGTTTCGATATAGAGCACCGCCACGTCGCAGTCCGCGCGCGTCGGCGGGTAGAGGATTGCGCCGGACATCACGTCGTGGCCACGCGGCTCGAACATCAGCCCTGTGCGGATCCAGTCGTATTCGGCCATAAAGTGGCCGCGCCGCTCAATCATGCTGTCGCCCGAAAGCTGCGGACCGCCGCCGGCGACCAGCCGTACCGGATTGCCGCAGGTATGCCCGTCTATGCAGAAGAAGGAATGCCGTGTCACCGCTCAGCCATGTCCTCTGAAACGGCCCGCTCTGAACGGGCTAAGGTCGATCGAGGCAGATTGCTCTAGCACGAGGTCGCGGATCAAGCGACCGGCTGCCGCCGCCTGTGTCAACCCCAGATGGCCGTGCCCGAAGGCATAGAGGACACGCGGCTCGTTCCGCGCTCTGTCGATGACGGGCAGCGAATCCGGCATCGACGGCCTATAGCCCATCCACTGCCGGCCGCCCTCGGTCTTCAGGCCCGGCAGGAACCGGGCGGCTTTCTCCAACATGGCGCGTGAGCGCGAAAAGTTGGGCGGCCGCTTCAGCCCGCCGAGTTCCACCGCCCCGCCGATGCGCAGGCCGCTGTCGAGCGGCGTGATGACGAAGCCGTGGCGGGAGAAGATGAGCTGCCTTTTCACGTCGAAGGCACCGACGGGCAGCGTTGTGTTATAGCCGCGCTCCGTCTCCAGCGGCACGCGGTCGCCAAATCCGGCGGCGAAGGGCCGCGACCAGGCGCCGGCGGCGATCACCAGGTTTTCGCAGCTTAGCTTTTTACCGCCGGCCAGATTGACGGCAACGCCCTCCCCCGCGGTTCTGGCGGCAACCACCGTGGCCGGCATGAAGCGGGCACCGTGACGCTCGGCATGGGCCCAGACCGCCTGGCCCAGCCGCTGCGGGTCGGCCACCGTCTTCCAGCCGGGCGCGAAGGTGGCGCGAAGGAAGCGGTCAGAAAGGCCAGGCTGGCATTCGGCGAGTTCATCCCGTTCCAGGTGCCGGAATGGAATATGGAAGCGCCGGCGCAGCTTCCAGCCTTCCTCCGCCGCGCGAAACTCGGCTTCACTCTCGTAAAGCTCCAGCGAACCATCCTCGCGCAACATGTGCCCGGTGCCGGAGCGGGTCATCAGCCCCGACCACTCGCGCTCGGCGAGCGTCATCATCGCCACCTGCGCCGAGACAGCCGCCTCGAACGTCGACGGCCTTCCGGCGCGCATGAAGCGCCACAGCCAGGGAAAAAGCTTCGGCAGATAGGTGGGCGGGATGGAGAGCGGGCCTAGCGGATCGACCAGCCACCGCGGCACCTGGGCGAGCATGTTCTTGTGTGCCAGGGGCAGCACGTCCGAGAAGGCCAGCGCACCGGCATTGCCGGCACTCGTCTCCTCGCAGACGCCGGAGCGGTCGAGCACCAGCACGTCGCGTCCCGCCTCGGCAAGATAGGCGGCCACGGCAATGCCGATGATGCCGCCGCCGATGACGATGACCTGTGCGTCCTTGACCGTGCTCCGCCCCGCCACGCTCGCTTCTCCAGCTATACCGCCGGCAACTCGGGTCTGTTGGCGATCGCCGTGCGGACGGTCTTTTCGACCTCTGCCCGCCTCGCGCCCTCGAGCGGCTGGCGCGGCATGCGCACCCGCTCGTTGGAGCCGATCTCGATCGCCTCCGCCAGTTTGATGTTTTGCACCAGAAAGGTGGAAACGTCGAGGTCGAGCAGCGGCCGGAACCAGCGGTAGATCGCCCGCGCCTCGTCGATCCGCCCGGCCTTCATCAGCTTGTAGACGGCCACCGTCTCGCGCGGGAAGGCGGTAACGAGCCCCGCCACCCAGCCAACCGCGCCAGCCGCCAGCGCCTCAAAGGCGAGGTTGTCAACGCCCGTCAGCACCGCAAAGCGGTCGCCGAAAGCGTTGATGATGTCGGTGGTGCGGCGGATGTCGTCGCAGGATTCCTTCACCGCGACGAACAGCTCGTCGCCCGCCAGCGCCTCCATGACGGGCACCGTGACGTCGACCCTGTATGCGATGCGGTTGGAGTAGATCATCACCGGCAGGCCGCCCGCCGCGGCAACTGCCTTGAGCGTGGCCACCGTCTCGCGGTCGTCCGTATGATAGATGGGGCTCGGCACGATCATCAGCCCGTCGGCGCCGGCAGCGGCGGCGCGCCGGGCAAGCTCGGCGCCGTCGCGCGTAGCCGCCTCGTTGACCGTCATGAGCATCGGCTTTCCGCCCGCCACACCCTGGGCCGTCTTCAGGACCTGCAGCTTCTCTTCATGGCTGAGCATGGGCCCCTCGCCAAGGGACCCGGCAACGATGAGCCCGTCGCAGCCAGCGTCCATCAGAAGCCCGAAGCAACGCTCCATTTCCTTGTGATCGAGCGCATCCTCGGACGTGAATTTGGTCGTGACCGCGGGTAATACACCACTCCACATTGATAACAGTTCTCCATCTGATATATTAGTGATATATTACGCGGAAGAACATTCTTGTCAATGGAGCAGCTGCTCTGATATATCAATAGGAGAACCATGGCGGTCGGGTTTAAGGATCAGTCGAACGAGCGCGCAGCTGGGAAAGCCTATCGCGCCCTGGAGCGCATGGTGGTCACGCTGGAACTGCCTCCCGGCTCGGTCACCACGGAGGGCGCCCTGATCGAACACCTGGCGTTGGGCCGCACCCCCGTGCGAGAGGCCATCCAACGCCTGGCTTGGGAAGGACTGGTGGAGGTGCGCCCGCGCGCCGGCCTGACCATCACGCCGCTGAACGCCAGCGACTGGCTGAAGGTGATCGAGGCGCGGCGTGGGGTAGAAGTGGTTCTGGCGCGTGCCGCCGCGCGCTTTGCAACGGAGGACACGGCAGCTCGCTTCCGCGAGGCCGCGGTCAGCATGCAAAAGGCCGTCGTCACCGGCAGCATTCTGGTCTTTCTCGAAGCGGATAAGGAATTGGACGAGGCAATGGCGGCCGCCGCCGATAACCCCTTCGCCGCCCGCGTGGCCGCCCCCCTGCAGACCCATAGCCGCCGCTTCTGGTTCCGCTATCAGGCCGACACGGGACTTGCCCATGCAGCCGAGCAGCATGTCCGCATCATCCGTGCCATCCTCGATGGCGACGAGAGGGAGGCGGGCCGCGAAGCCGACGCGTTGATGCGCCTCCTCAGGAAGCACGCCGAGGCGACCGCGCGGCTATAGTTGGGCCCTGTACATAAATTTACACGCCTTGGCCGACCTTGCTGGCGAAGGTATCTTCCCATCCCTCGCCGGCCGCAACGATGCAGCTCTGGCCGTTGATATCGGTGGTGAGAATCGTCCAACTGCCGTTTTCGGAGGCGAACACCTCCATTACCACCTGCTCGCCGACCAGACCGAGCGCCTTCTGGTTCTCATCAAACTGATGCCCAAGCTGCGAGACCAGCTCGTCACGCGGCGCACAGACACTGCCTTCGCTGGTCGCCTGCTGAGCGCCGGTAAAAAGCGCGACGGCGGCGACTGCCGTCAAACCGAAGCCGCCTTTCATTACCTTTCTCATGTCTCTACCTCATGCCTTCGCGCAGGCACCACATGCCGCCCACCACGGGGGCGTTCTGGTGTTGCGCGTCGCAGCGCGTCTTTCTCGATTGTTAACTGAGAAAGGCCCCGGCCGTTCCATGACGATCATGCTGTGGCCGGCGGTTCGACGAGGTCTCCGCTGTGAAACACGGAACTGTGATGACTGGTATTGCAGTTGCAAGAAATGTCTGCGCCCGCCCAACAAGGGGCGGGCGGTAGACTCCGCGCAAGCGGCAGTTGTACCGGCGGGGCGAGATATCCGCTCAGCGCATTGTAGGAATGACAAACTCCGCGCCGTCCTTCACGCCCGAAGGCCAGCGTGAGGTGACCGTCTTGGTTTTCGTATAGAAGCGGAAGGCATCCGGACCGTGCTGGTTCAAATCGCCGAAGCCGGAGGCTTTCCAGCCGCCGAAGGTGTAATAGGCGATCGGCACCGGGATCGGCACGTTGACGCCCACCATGCCAACCTCGACGCGCGCCGCGAAGTCGCGCGCGGCGTCGCCGTCGCGGGTGAAGATGGCAACGCCATTGCCGTATTCGTGGTCGTTCGGCAGCTTGAGCGCCTCCTCATAGGTGTTGGCACGCACCACCGACAGCACAGGGCCGAAAATCTCCTCCTTGTAGATGCGCATGTCGGGCGTCACCTCGTCGAACAGGCAGCCGCCCATGTAGTAGCCATCCTCGTAGCCCTGCATGGTGAAGCCGCGCCCGTCGACCAGGAGCTTCGCACCTTCCTTCACGCCGAGATCGACATAGCCCTTCACACGCTCCAGCGCTTCTTTCGTCACCAGCGGGCCGAAATCGGCGGAGGCGTCCGTGGAGGGGCCAACCTTCAGGCTTTCCACGCGCGGAATGAGCTTCTCAACCAGCCGGTCCGCCGTCTCTTTGCCGACGGGGACGGCGACCGAGACCGCCATGCAGCGCTCGCCCGCCGAGCCGTAGCCGGCGCCTATCAGCGCGTCGACCGTCTGGTCCATGTCGGCGTCGGGCATGACGATAAGGTGGTTTTTCGCCCCGCCGAAGCACTGCGCGCGCTTACCGCTGGCCGTCGCCCGGCCGTAGATGTACTGGGCGATCGGCGTCGAGCCGACGAAGCCTACAGCCTTGATGTCCGGGTCGTCGAGGATGGCGTCGACCGCCACTTTGTCGCCGTTGACGACGTTGAGCACGCCCGCCGGCAACCCCGCATCGAGGAAGAGCTCGGCAATCCGCATGGGCACGCTCGGATCGCGCTCCGACGGCTTGAGCACATAGGCGTTGCCGCAGGCGAGCGCTGGAGCGATTTTCCACAGCGGGATCATGGCCGGGAAGTTGAACGGTGTGATGCCCGCCACCACGCCAAGCGGCTGACGCATCGAATAGACGTCGATGCCGCGTCCCGCGCCTTCCGTGTATTCGCCCTTCATCATGTGCGGCGCGCCGATGCACACCTCCACGACTTCGAGCCCGCGCTGGATATCGCCCTTGGCATCGGGGATTGTCTTGCCATGCTCGCGCGCCAGAAGCTCGGCCAGCGAATCGTACTCCTTGTGCACCAGCTCCAGGAACTTCATGAGCACACGCACGCGGCGCTGCGGGTTGGTGGCCGCCCATTCCGGCTGCACGGCCTTGGCATTCTCCACCGCCTGGCGCACTTCCGCGGCCGAGGCGAGCGCCACCTTGCCACGTACGGTGCCGTCCATGGGCTGCATGACGTCCTGCGAGCGGCCGCTCGTACCGGCCACGCGCTTGCCGCCGATGAAATGACCGATGTCCTCCATGAGAGTCTCTCCCTGCATTGCTGATGGATACGATTGTCCCGCTTCCGGAGGGCGAATGCAACGCGAGGAAAATCGCATCCGTTGTGCATGAATTATAGCGCTGCTACAAATTGCCGTGCGAAAAATCGCACTGGAGGCGGCTGGTGAACTGGGACGACATGCGCATTTTCCTGGCAGTGGCGCGCGCCGGCCAGATTCTGGGCGCCGCCAGACGGCTCGGCCTCAACCACGCCACTGTTTCGCGCCGCGTCGCCGCGCTCGAGGAAGCCGTCGGCGCCAAGCTCTTCCACCGCCTCACCACCGGCAGCGAACTGACGCCGGCAGGCGAGCGCCTGCTTACCGTTGCCGAGCGCATGGAAGCAGACACGATCTCCGCCCGCGCCGAACTCGCCGGCGAGGGCGAGGAGATCTCCGGCACCGTGCGCATCGGCGCACCGGACGGCTTCGGCGTTGCCTTCCTGGCCCCGCGGCTCGGTCGGTTAACGGCGAACCATCCGGACCTTGCCATCCAGCTCGTGCCGGTGCCGCGCTCCTTCTCACTGTCGCGGCGCGAAGCCGACATCGCCATCACCGTTGATCGCCCCACCGAAGGCCGCCTCGTCGCCGGCAAGCTGGTGGACTATACGCTCGGCCTCTACGCCTCCAGGGCTTACGCGGCCGAACACGGCCTCCCCGAGAGCGCCGAAGCCCTCTCGGCCCATCGTCTCGTCGGCTATGTGCCAGACCTCGTCATCAGTCCGACGCTCGATTATGCGACGGAAATTGCCGAAGAATGGAGCGCCGCCTTCGCCGTCTCCTCGGCGATGGGCCAGGTGGAGGCGGTGCGGGCGGGCGCCGGCATCGGCATCCTCCACACCTTCATCGCCCGCGCCTATCAGGACCTCGTGCAACTGCCCTTTGCAGAGCCAATCTGCCGCAGCTACTGGCTCGTCTACCACGAATCCATGCGCCCTACCCGCCGCATCCAGGCGGTAGCTGCATTCATCGGCGAGATCGTGGAGCGAGAGAGGGCATTGTTCGTTTAGGATCCGGTGCCTTCAAAGGCGCCCGCGCATTCCCCTCCCCGCCTTGAAATCCGTTCAACCCGCTGCCATCCTCGCTCCATGCCCTCCGAGCGTCCCCGCCTGCCGCCTTTCGCCGCGCTGCGCGCCTTCCATGCCGCTGCCAGCTATGACCGCTTCCGCGATGCCGCCGAGGCGCTCGGCATCACCGAATCCGCCATCAGCCATCAGGTGCGGCGCCTAGAGGAATATCTCCACGTGGCGCTGTTCGAGCGCACCAGCGGCGGCGCACGGCTGACGCCGGCGGGACAGCGCTATCTCGAGGCAATCGATCCGGCAATCCGTCAGATCCAGACGGCGACGGAGGCTCTGCTGGGCGGGGACGGCCGCAGGGTCGTGCGGCTTACCCTGCCCGCCTCCCTCGCCGTGACATGGCTCATCCCCCATCTCAGCGCTTTCGAGCGGGCGTACTCGGACATCGAGCTACAGTTGGTCACCACAACCCGTGTTCTCGACCTCCAGCGCAACCAGATCGACCTCGCCATACGCCACGGCAAGGGCACGTGGCCGGGCGTCACGGCCGAGTTTCTGCTCCACGAGACCGCCTTTCCTGTCGCCGCGCCCGGCTATCTCACGGTGCGCGAGGACGAGGACCCGTACGCCGCCGTCAGCCGTTCCCGCCTCATCGTCAACACCCGCTCGCCCGACGAGTGGGAGGAGTGGAGCCGGGCGCGCGGTCTGCCCACGCTCACGCCCGCCGCCACTTTCGAGATCGAAGGCCAGGAGGAGGCCCTGCGGGTCGCCGAACGTGGCCTCGGGCTTGCCATCGGCCGCAGGCTCTTCATCGAGGATCGCCTGTCGAATGGAACTCTGGTTGCGCCATTCGGCGCGGCCGACCCCAGTGGTGCCGCCTACTATCTGTGCCGCCCCAGCGGCATAACGCCCACCGCCGCGACCCGCCGGGCCGAGCGCTGGCTGCGCGAGCTTGCCGCTGCAACTTGAATTTGGCTCAAGTCGCATTGAGCCGATGTCGCTGGCGCATAGGCGCGATTCCCCTATCCTCCCAACAAAAGACCACCCGGTCCCAGATCCATTGGAGGATGACATGAAAATCGTTCGCACTTTCCTCGACTCGCTGCTGACGGATATCCGCTACCAGCAGATCGGACGCCAGCCACGCGTTTACACCACACTCGCGCCATTGGGCCTGGCACCGTTGCTCGGTATGCCGCCGTCCCGGACGGACAACCGGCGCAGATAGCCAGAACAGCCGCCATATCAGGCAAACGGCTTTGCCACCGCATATTTGCGCGGCACGAGCCGTCTAAGATAATCGAGGCAGGTATCGGAAACGCGGTTCTCATCGGGGTGCAGGAAATCCGCGGGCATATGCCGTGTCTTGCCGGCCACGGCCTCCAGCGGCACGAGCCCGCAGACAGTCTTTTTCCCGTCGAACTGCAGCGCCACGGAGCCGCCACCCTTTTCCGCCGCCTCCACGGCGAAGGTGCCTGCCTCATAGGCCTCGCGCGCATCCGTTTCGTTGATCGTGGCGACGTTACCGCGCGGCAGATAGCCGAAAGTGTCGACGCGGGCGCGCGTGCCGGCAAGATCCTCGGCCAGGATGCGCTCGATCGCCTGGCCAAGCGCGGTGCCGGAAAGGCGGATATTGCCGTGCGGATCACGCTCCTGCAGTTCCGGCGGCACCAGCGTCTCCACCAGCGATCGCCCGTCCGCGGTAGCTACGCCTTCCGACATGGCCACGATGCAACGGCCATGGCGGTCAAGGGTGCCGCGCACATCTTCAATGAAGCGCACCCGCTCGAAAGCCCGCTCGGGCACATAGACGATATGCGGCCCGCTATCCTCGTCCAGCGACCAGGCGGCGGCGGATGCAGTGAGGAAGCCAGCATGCCGGCCCATGACGATGCCGACATAGATGCCCGGCAGCGCTCGGAAATCGAGATCGACACTCAAGAAGGCGCCGGCCACGAACTCGGCCGCCGAGATGAAGCCCGGCGTGTGATCATTCTCCACCAGATCGTTGTCGATGGTCTTGGGCGCATGCACACAGGCGATACGTCCGCCTGCAGCTTCCGAGAGGATGCCCTGCGTGCCGGCCGTATCGTTGCCACCGATGTAGATGAAGGCGTCCGCGCCCGCCTGCTGCAGACCCTTCAGGATGGCCTCGCAATAGGCGGCGTCAGGCTTGTCGCGCGTGCTGCCGAGCGCCGCACTCGGCGTCGCCGCCACCGCCCTCAGCTCATCCTCCTTGAGGTCGGACAGCGTGACGAAGCGCCCGTCCCGCACCCCCCGCACCCCGTGCAGGGCGCCTAGTACCGTGCAGCCGGGAAACTTCCTGCGCGCTTCGAGCGTCGCCCCGACGACCGTCTGGTTGATGACGGCGGTCGGTCCGCCGCCCTGTGCGATGACGAATGTCTCGGCCATGTCGCTTGCGCCTCGTGAAGGGTCTCAACTCACCGCACGATAGGCCGAGCGTGCCTGCCGAAACAAGGCCGGACAAGCGCACCTTCCTGCTTGCTCTAGGATCAGAACAGGAATATATTCCTGTTCATGTCACCTCAGCCGCCTTTTTACCGATTGCTGGCCATTGCCGTCGCCGTGCTCGGCGGCACACCCGCCATTGCCGGCGACCTCTTTCCGGGCCCGGTGGAGGCACGCGTGGTGCGTGTCATCGACGGCGATACCTTCGTTGCCGAGGCGCATGTCTGGCCGGGGCAGACGGTCACGGTGAGCGTGCGCCTGCGCGGTGTCGACGCGCCGGAAATCAGAAGCCGCTGCGAAAAAGAGAAGATGGCGGGGAAGACGTCGCGCAACGCCCTCGAACGCCTGATCGGCAACACGACGGTGCAGATCCGCAACATCGGTGGCGACAAATATTACGGCCGCGTCCTTGCTGATGTGACGACGCAGGAGGGCGAAGGCTTAGCCGCCCACCTGCTACAGCGCGCGCTGGTGCGCACCTATGCGGGCGGCAAGCGGACGAGCACCTGCGGCTGACCGTAGCTTACTCTTCCTTGTCCTCGTCGCTCGACTTGAGCGAGGAAAGCTTGGCGAACACGGCGTCGGCGTCGAGTTCCTTTTCCTCCTCCCGCGCCTCGCCCCTCTCTGCCTCGACGGGCAGGCGCTCGGTCTCCGATGCCGGCAGCAGCGTGTCGCCGGCGGGAGCGGCGGGCGGCGCGTAGCGCTCCGCACGCTGGACTTCCAAGTCGAGGTCGATCTGCGAGCATAGGCCCAGCGTCACCGGGTCCATCGGCACCAGATTGGCCGAGTTCCAATGAGTGCGGTTGCGGATCTGCTCGATGGTCGACTTGGTGGTGCCGACGAGGCGCGAGATCTGCGCATCCTTGAGTTCGGGGTGGTTGCGCACTAGCCACAGAATGGCATTCGGGCGGTCCTGGCGCTTGGAAAGCGGCGTGTAACGCGGCCCCTTGCGCTTGGTCTCCGGCACCCGCACCTTCGGCTCGGAGAGCTTGAGCTGGTAGTTCGGATCGGCTTCGCCGCGGGCGATCTCATCGCGCGTCAGCTGCCCCGTCATCACCGGGTCCATGCCCTTGATGCCCTGCGCGGCCTCGCCGTCGGCGATCGCGCTCACTTCGAGCGGGTGGAGTTTGCAGAACTCGGCGATCTGATCGAACGTCAGCGCCGTGTTATCCACCAGCCAGACTGCGGTCGCCTTGGGCATGAGAAGTGTATTGGCCATTGCAAAATTATCCTATCCTCGCCCGCGTCCCTGGCGCGGGCGGTGGGCGTTGCCACCGATTTGGGAATTCACGAGGCTATATAGTTGTATTCGCCAAGTGAAGCAAGGCGCATCCCGGCGCGCAATACACAGCCCCCGTCACCGTACCGTCATCCTTCCGTCACGCGCCTGCAATCCTCGTCTTCCAATAAGCGGGCTTTCCAGTCGATGAGGAGATGGAGATGGGACGACACTCGCTTTTCTGCGCGCTCGCATCCGCGCTTTCCGTGACGACGGCGATCCCCGCCTTCGCCGACATGGCTTTCAACCGCATCGCCACCTTCCCCGTGGCCGACAACCTGCCGGCTGACATGGACGCGGCAAGTGAGACCTCCTCGGAAATCATCACTGCCAGCCAGGATGGCAGCACGCTCATTTTTTCTGACAGCCCGCTCGGCGCCGTAGGCATCATCGACATCACAGATCCGAAGGCGCCCAAACCCGGTGGCCTCATCAAGGTCGATGGTGAGCCGACCTCGGTCGCGGTCTCCGGGCCGAATGCCATCGCCGCCGTCAACACGTCCGAAAGCTACACCGATCCCTCGGGCAATCTGCTTGTCATCGACATCGCCGGGAAGACGGCGGAGGCGTCCTGCACGCTCCCCGGACAGCCGGACTCCGTGGCCGTCAGCAAGGACGGCCGTTTCCTCGCCGTGGCAATCGAGAACGAGCGCGACGAGGACCTGAACGACGGTGCACTGCCGCAGATGCCTGCCGGCTCCCTGCAGATCTTCGCGCTGAAGGAAGGCACGCCCGACTGCGATAGCGTCAAGACCGTCGCCCTGACCGGCCTGGCGGAAGTGGCACCGGAGGACCCGGAGCCGGAGTTCGTGGACTTCAACAGCCTCGGCGAGATCGTCGTCACGCTGCAAGAGAACAACCACATCGCCATTGTCTCGGCCGAGACCGGCAAGGTGGTAAGCCATTTCTCCGCCGGCAGCGGCAGCGTCGAGAACGTTGACCTGCTGGATGACAAGGCGCTGCGCTTCGACCAGTCCGCAGGCAACCTCCCGCGCGAGCCCGACGCTGTGAAATGGCTGGACGACGAGCGCCTGGTGGTCGCCAACGAGGGCGATTACACGGGCGGTGCGCGCAGTTTCACCATCTTTTCCAAGACAGGCGAGGTGCTCTACGATTCCGGCGCTGATCTCGAGCACCAGGCAGCGCTTGCCGGCCACTACCCCGACAAGCGCTCCGACTCCAAGGGTGCGGAGCCGGAAGGCATGGAAGCGGCTACCTATGGCGACGAGCGCTATCTCTTCGTGGCGCTGGAGCGCGCTTCGCTGGTGGCCGTCTACCGCGACACCGGCGAAGCACCGGAGTTCGTCCAGGTGCTGCCCTCCGGCATCGGTCCGGAAGGCGTGCTGGCGATCCCCGAGCGCAACCTTCTGGTGACGGCCAATGAAGCGGACCTGGTGGAAGACGGCGGAGCCCGCTCGCATGTGATGGTCTACGAGCTTGCCGAGGGGACGCCCGCCTATCCGATGATCCGGTCGGTGATGCAGGATGGCCAACCACTAGGCTGGGGCGCCCTCTCCGGGCTCGCCGCCGATCCGGGGCAGGCCGGCATGCTCTACGCAGTGTCCGACTCCTTCTTCAGCGCCGAACCCGCCATTTTCATCGTCGACGCGACCAGCACACCGGCCGAGATCACGCGCAAGATCGTCGTGAACCGTGGCGGCATGCCGGCTCAGAAGCTCGACCTGGAGGGCATCGTGGCCGATGGAGAAGGCGGCTTCTGGCTTGCCTCGGAAGGCCGCACCGACAGGCTGACGCCGCATGCGCTGTTCCACGTCGACGCCGACGGCGGAATCACCGAAGAGATCGCCTTCCCCGCCAAGCTTCTGGCCCATGAAACGCGCTTCGGCATGGAGGGCGTCACGCTGGTCGGCGAAGGTGACGAGCAGATGCTCGTCATGGCCATCCAGCGCGAGTGGAAGAACGATCCCAAGGGCCAGGTGAAACTTGTCGCCTATAAGCCCTCCACCGAAGAGTGGTCGGCGGTGCGCTATCCGCTGGATGACGGTGAAAAGGGCTGGGTCGGCCTTTCGGAAATCACCGCCCACGACGGCACCCTCTACATCGTCGAGCGCGACAACCAGCTCGGCACTTCGGCCAGGATCAAGCGGCTCTATGGCGTCGCCATCGGATCCTTCCAGCCGGCACCTCTCGGCGGCGAGTTGCCGGTGGTGGAAAAGACCCTGGTGCGCGACCTCATCAACGACATGCGCACGGCAACGAACGGCTACGTCGTCGACAAGATCGAGGGCTTCGCCATCGATGCCGCCGGCGAGGCCTATTTCGTCACCGACAATGACGGAGTTGACGATTCGTCCGGCGAGACTGTCTTCGTGCGGCTCGGCCGGCTCGAAGCGGTGAACTGACCTTCAGGAACCGCCTTACGCGCAACTGCCCCGGCCCAGCGCCGGGGCTTTTATTCATCACGCCACGTCGAGCACGATCTTACCGATATGCGCGCCTTCCTCCATGCGCTCATGCGCGCGCCAGGCCTCCTTGAGCGGAAAGATCATGTCCATCACGGGCGCAACCTTGCGGGCGGCGAGCAGCGGCCAGACATGGGCTTCCAGCTCGGTTGCGATGCGGCCCTTGAAGGCCGCCGAGCGCGGACGCATGGTCGAGCCGGTATGTGTCAGCCGCTTGACCATCAGCTTCGAGAAGTCGGCCTTCGTCTTCGCTCCGGTCAAGAAAGAAATCTGCACGATGCGGCCGTCCATCGCCGCGGCATCGTAGTTGCGGTCGATGTAGTCGCCACCCACCATGTCGAGGATGACATCGGCACCACGCCCTTCCGTCGCTTCCTTGACCGCGAGCACAAAATCCTCTTCGCGGTAGTTGATGGCGCGCGCTGCCCCCAGTTCCGCGCAGGCCGCGCACTTCTCGGACGAGCCTGCCGTGGCGACTACTGTGGCGCCGAAAGCCGTCGCCAACTGAATGGCCGTCGTGCCGATACCGGAAGAGCCGCCATGCACCAGCACTGTCTCGCCGGCCTTCAGCCCGCCGCGCTCGAACACGTTGTGCCAGACCGTGAAGAAGGTCTCCGGCAGCGCCGCCGCCTCTGTAAAGGTGAATCCGTGCGGGATGGGCAACGCATTGGTCTCGTGCACCGTGCAGTACTGCGCATAGCCGCCGCCCGGTGTCAGCGCGGCGACCTGGTCGCCGACGCGCCAGCGCTTCACATCTTCGCCTATGGCCGCCACCTCACCCGCCACCTCCAGCCCCGGCAGATCCGAGGCGCCCGGCGGCGGCGGATAGGCTCCCTTGCGTTGGGCGACGTCCGGCCGGTTCACACCCGCCGCCTTGACCTTGATCAGGATCTCACCCTCGGCCGGTTCTGGCACCGGCCATTCCTCCGGCTTCAGCACCATCGGTCCCCCGTGCTCGGTGATCGCAACCGCTGTCATCGTGTCGGGGAAATCGTTTTGCCGCGCCATGTTTGAGCCTTCTTCTGGAATCAGGTTTTATTGATTCGTAAACTGCCGCCGCTGCCAACAATTGCCGGCGGGGGTGTCGTTTATGTATTGTGACCATGCATTGTGGCAACGGATTGGGAAATAGGCATGGTGGAGGAGAATATCCCGGCAAAGCGGCCGGCATACACCATCGGCCAGGATATCTCGACGTTTTCGGTGGAAGAGCTGAGGCGGACGATCGCCATGCTGGGCGAGGAAATCACCCGGCTGGAGCAGGAGCTTCAGGCCAAGGATACCACCAAGGCGGCGGCGGAAGCCCTGTTTCGGCGCAAGTGATGCCCGTCGCCGTAAACGAGTCCATTGGATTCGGGCGCCGACTGTCATTGGCGCAACCGTAACCATCCACACCACCCAGGGCCGGCACAAAGGCGGACTCGATTCATGCTTTCATCCTTCGGATCCATCGTCGCCCTGCTCTTCGGCACGGCGTTCCTTCTGGCTGCCTCCGGCCTCTATGGCCTCCTGCTCCCGCTCCGCGGCGAGGCGGAGGGCTTCTCCACCACCGCACTCGGCCTTCTGGGCACGGCCTGGGCCAGCGGCTTTATCGCCGGCTGCTTCATCGCTCCACGCCTCGTGCGTCGTGTCGGACACGTGCGTGCTTTCAGCGCCTTCGCCGCCACGGGAGCCATCGTGGCGCTGCTTTCCGGCATGTGGGTTGACGTGCCCGCCTGGCTAGTGCTGCGCGCCTTTACCGGGTTCACCATGGCCGGTGCCTTCATGGTCATCGAAAGCTGGCTCAACGAACGCTCCACCAACGCGACGCGCGGCACTGTCTTCGGGCTCTACATGATGGTCACCCACGCTTCCATCATGGCGGGACAGATGGTGGTGACGCTGGCCGACGTGTCGACCAGCATCCTGTTCATGGCCACTGGTATCTTGTTCTGCCTGGCACTCCTGCCGACAGCAGTCTCGACCGCCATTACCCCGGCGCCGCTTGCCGATGTTTCAATCGATCTCAAGGGCCTCTACACCAACTCGCCCGTCGCCTGCGTCGGCTGTTTGCTGATCGGCGCGGCGAACGGCGCCTGGGGCACGATGGGCGCCGTTTACGGCGCTGAAATCGGTATCTCCACTCTGGAGATCGCCCTGATGATGAGCATCGCCGTCCTGGCGGGTGCTGCAGCGCAATTGCCCGCGGGACGGCTCTCCGACCATACGGATCGCCGTTTCGTGCTGGCAGGGGGCGCCTTCGGCTCCGCGCTCATCGGTCTCACCCTGTTCCTCACCGCGCCGCGGGCGGGCGGGGTCGTCATCGCCATGACCGCGTTCTACGGCCTGCTGGCCTATACGCTCTATTCAATCGTCGTGGCGCACGCCAACGACCACGCGCCGGCGGCAGGCTTTGCCAAAGTATCGAGTGGCCTGCTTCTGCTTTACGGTATCGGCACCATGGGCGGCCCGGTCATCGCCGGCGTCATCATGCAGTGGCTGCGCCCGGAAAGCCTGTTCCTGGTGACAGCGGCCGCTCATCTCGCCATCGCCCTTTATGCAGCGTTGCGCATCTCCCGCCGCGCACCGGTGCCTTTCGAGGAGAGGGAAGCGTTCAAGTCGCTGCCGGCGGAACGGGCGGTTACGCCGCAGACGGTCATGCTCGATCCGCGCACGGATACCGAGGAGACGGATACCGAAAGCGCCCAATAGCTCCGAACGGTGGGAGCACCCGCCGCCAGCTATCGGCAAAGCCCGGCGCGTATCCCCCGCAGGCGCGGGGGATACGCTGGAAGCGGCGCTTAGTCCCCGTCAGCCGGCAAGTCCTCCCGTATGGCAGCGCCGTCTTTCCAGGTCAGTGCCGAGTCTGTTTCGTCTTGATTTTCTGCATCTCGTCCTTGATGGCCAGCTTGCGTCTCTTGAGCTTCGCGATTTCCAGTTCATCCACGGAAGGATGCATCAATGCGTCGTCGATCTCGCGCTGAAGATCGCCGTGCTTACGCTGCAGCTCTGCAAGATGGGATTCAAGCGACATGGTGGGTCTCCATTAGGTTCCTCGTAGCCGCCTAGAATGTAACCCCGCCCTCTTCCATGACGGCATGATGACAGTGTGCCATCGTCGCGCGTCATTGTCGAATGCATAACGGTATGCATTTATCGCCAACACGAAATGTGGTATGAAAAAACGTTGTTCTCGATCCGGGAACGGCCTCAGTGCGGGTATCCGCGCGCGTTTTGCGTGCGGGCCGGTATTCTGCGCCGGAGACCAGGCAGATAGTGATCATGTCGGAACAGGAACAGGCCGAGATTCGTCGCGAATTCGCCCGTTTGAAGCAGGACCATGCCGATTTCGACGCCGCCATCAATGCGATGATCGCATCCGGCTGCGATCCCCTGCAAATCCAGCGCATGAAGAAAAAGAAGCTGGCGCTGAAAGATCGTCTGCAGCAGCTGGAAGACCGCATCATCCCCGACATCATCGCTTAGAGCGTCCCTCACGCTGAGTACCGTAATCTCCGAAGATCGATACCGATTCTCGGGCCGATGCCATAAAGCGCCGCTTGCGACACCGAACGCTATTGGCTACAGCGGGTTCGTGAAGCAAAGTGGAATATCCTCATGAGCAGCCAGCGGCCCGACGTCGCCATCATCATGGGAAGCCAGTCCGACTGGGAGACCATGCGCCACGCCGCCGAAACGCTGGAGG
Organism: Chelativorans salis; assembly: GCF_025336525.1. GTDB lineage: Bacteria > Pseudomonadota > Alphaproteobacteria > Rhizobiales > Rhizobiaceae > Chelativorans > Chelativorans salis. Next base: position 462,381 of record NZ_JAOCZP010000004.1, on the reverse strand, counting down.
CGCTGGGGGTGGGCCACGACGTGCGTATCGTCTCGGCCCACCGCACACCCGACAGGCTCTATGCCTTCGCCAGGGGCGCCAAGGCGGAAGGCTTCCGCGTCATCATTGCCGGGGCCGGCGGGGCCGCCCACCTGCCGGGCATGACGGCGGCGCTGACGCCGCTGCCGGTCTTCGGCGTGCCGGTCCAGTCGCGCGCTCTTTCAGGCCAGGATTCACTTCTTTCCATCGTGCAGATGCCGGCCGGCGTTCCCGTCGGCACGCTGGCCATCGGCCGCGCCGGCGCGGTGAACGCGGCCCTTCTGGCGGCTGCCGTCCTCGCCCTCTCCGACGCGGCGCTGGCCGGGCGGCTCGATGCCTGGCGCGCCGCACAGTCGGAAAAGGTGGCCGAACGACCAGCGGCGGAACAATGACGAAGGCGCTGGCGCCAGGCGCGACTATCGGCATCGTCGGCGGCGGCCAGCTTGGCCGCATGCTGGCCATGGCGGCGGCCGGACTCGGCTATCGCACGGCCATCCTCGAGCCGGACCGGGACTGCCCGGCTGCGCAGGTGGCGGGCCTGCATATTGCCGCCCCTTATGACGACGGCAAAGCGCTGGAAAAGCTCGCCAACGCTAGCGACGTGGTAACCTACGAGTTCGAGAACGTGCCGATTTCGGCCATCCGTTCGCTGAACGAGCAACTGGCCGTCTACCCGCCCCCCGAAGCGCTGGAAGCCGCGCAGGACCGCCTGGCGGAAAAGATATTCCTGAATTCCGCGGGAGTATCCACAGCGCCCTTCATCTCGGTGGACAATGACGAGGATCTGGAGCGCGGACTTTCCGCCTTCGGCGGCCGAGGAGTCCTGAAGACGCGGCGCATGGGTTACGACGGCAAGGGCCAGCGCGTATTTCGCTCCACAACGCGCGACGTGAAGGGTTGCTTTGCGCAGATGGGCGGCGTTCCCCTCGTTCTGGAGGACCTTGTGGCTTTCGAGCGCGAAGTTTCGGTGATTGCCGCACGCGGGACGGACGGCTCCATGGCGGCCTACGACCCGGCCGAGAACATCCACCGTGATGGCATCCTCTTCCGCTCCAACGTGCCGGCGGCCATCTCGCCCGCCACGGCGGAGACGGCGCGCGAGACGGCCTTCACCATCTTGTCCGCGCTCGGCTATGTGGGTGTCATCGGCGTGGAGTTCTTCGTGATGAAGGACGGCACACTGCTTGCCAACGAGATCGCGCCCCGGGTACACAATTCCGGCCACTGGACCGAGGCGGCCTGCCTCGTCTCCCAATTCGAGCAGCACATTCGCGCCGTTGCCGGCTTGCCACTGGGCAGCACCACGCGTCACGCCAACTGCGTCATGACCAACCTCCTGGGCACCGAGCAAGAGCGGGCGGCCGCACTCCTGGCCGAGCCGGACGTCGTGTTGCATCTCTACGGCAAGGCCGAGGCTCGCCCGGGCCGCAAGATGGGTCACTACACCCGCCTCCTTCCCCTCGATGGCAACCCGGCGGGAGGGAAGGGTAGCCTCCAGAACGGTTGACATAATGGCGTTTCCTCGTCTATGTCCCCACTCGAATTGCGGCGCGCCGGGAAGGCGCGTCTTTTGTTTCGGGCCGTAAGGCCATCACTCTTTCGGGCCCCAGGGTCCCGCGACGGGCAAGACCATGAAGATAAAGAATTCGCTGAAAGCGCTGAAGAGCCGCCACCGCGAGAACCGCTTGGTTCGCCGCAAGGGCCGCATCTACATTATCAACAAGTCCAATCCGCGCTTCAAAGCCCGCCAGGGCTAATCGGCTTACCGGCCACTCACGCGGATTTCACTTTTCTCCCGGCGCTGGGGCGGGTAAACTCGCCCCCATGCGCAAATTTGTCCTGTCCGGCTGTCTTTCCTTCGCGCTGCTGGCCTTGCCGGCAGCAGCCGCCGAGACACGGAATGCAGCCGCCTCTTCCGAGACCGAGCAGAGCCGGCTGGACCAACTATTCGCCGATCTGAAGCAGGAGCGCAACGAGGCGGCCGCCCGCCGCATCGCCGAGCGCATCCGCGAGGAATGGCTGAGTTCCGGCGGCGCGACGGCGGACCTTCTCATCGAATGGGCGCGCAAGGCCGCCGCGGATGAGAAATATCACGTCGCCCTCGACCTGCTCGACGAAGCGACCACCCTTTATCCCGAGTACGTCGAAGGCTGGAGCAGCCGGGCGCTGGTTTATCTGATGATGAACGACTTCAGCCGCGCCATGTCCGACCTGTCGCGCACGCTGACGATCGAACCGCGCCATTTCGGCGCGCTGAGCGGCCTTGCGGGGATATTGCGCGCAACAGGCCGCGAGGAGCAGGCGCTTGAGGTCTACCGCCGCATGCTGGACATCTATCCCATGAAACGCAACGCCCAGCGTGCCCTCATACGGATCGTCGAGGAGCAGACCGACGAGCGGCTCTGACCGCTCGTCTTCCCCTACAGCCCACCAAGCCCGTCCGAGCCGATATAGGCGATCCGCAGCATGTTGGTGGAACCCGGCGTCCTGAGAGGCACGCCGGCAGTGATGATGACACGGTCGCCGGGCTTGGCGAACTGCTCCTCATAGGCGATGCGGCAAGCGCGGTCGACCATATCGTCGAGGTCCGTCGCATCCTCCGAGACCACGCAGTGGGTACCCCAGACGAGGCTCAGGCGCCGCGCCGTCTCCACCACCGGCGACAACGCGATGATGGGCACATATGGCCGCTCACGCGCCGCACGCAGGCCTGTCGTACCGGACGCCGTGTAGGTGATGATGGCTGACAGCTTCAACGTCTCGGCGATTTGCCTGGAGGCGAGCGAGATGGCGTCGGCGCCCGTCGCCTCCGGCTCGCCGCGCTGGGCGTTTATGATGCTGTCATAGGTGGGGTCGCGCTCGACCTGCTGGGCGATGGAATTCATGGTTGCCACCGCTTCCACCGGATATTTCCCTGCCGCCGATTCGGCCGAAAGCATGATAGCGTCCGCCCCCTCGAAGACGGCGGTCGCCACGTCGGAAACTTCGGCGCGCGTGGGCACCGGCGTGGTGATCATGGATTCCAGCATCTGCGTGGCTACGACCACCGGTTTGCCGGCGCGGCGGCAGGCGCGGGTGATCTGCTTCTGAATGCCGGGGACTCTCTCCAGCGGCATCTCCACGCCGAGGTCGCCGCGCGCCACCATCAGGGCGTCGGAAAGCTCGATGATCTCCGGCAGTCGCTTCACCGCCTGCGGCTTCTCGATTTTGGCCATGAGCGCGGAACGGCCGCGCACGATCTTGCGCACCTCGGCCAAGTCCTCCGGCCGCTGTATGAAGGACAGCGCGATCCAGTCCACCCCCGTCGTCAGGATGGCATCGAGGTCCTTGCGGTCCTTGTCCGTCAGCGCTCCGAGCGGCAACTCGGTGTCAGGCAGGCTGACGCCCTTGCGGTCGGAGATGGTGGTGCCTGCGACGACCCGGCACAGGATCGAGCGCCCATCGCTCTTCTCCGCCTTGAGCTGCAGGCGCCCGTCATCGATAAGCAGGCGGTGGCCCGGCTCGACCGCTTCCAGGATTTCCGGATGCGGCAGGTGCACGCGGCTTGCGTCGCCCGATGCGGGATCGGCGTCGAGGGTGAACTCCTGGCCGACCTTGAGCGTAACGCTTTTCTCCGTAAACGTGCCGACGCGCAGCTTCGGCCCCTGAAGGTCGGCGAGGATGCCGATCGGCCGGCCGATCCTTTTTTCCACCTCCCGTATGCGCGTCACCAGCGCACGCATGCTCGCATGGTCGGTATGGCTCATATTGATGCGGAAGACGTCCGCCCCCGCCTCATAGAGCTTGGCGATCATCGCCTCGTCGGAGGAAGCAGGGCCGAGCGTGGCGAGAATCTTGACCTTGCGGCTTCGCCTCATGGGTTGCCGGCTCCCGTCACGGCCGTGCCGTCGGTTGCGGGGCCGTCGGTAAGCTGCACCATCCAGTTCTCCTGTTCGCCCGTATCGTATTCTTGGAAACCGGCGCGCTGATAACCGCGCGTGAGGCAGTCGTTGACACCGGTGACCTTGAATTCCTTGTCGTCCACGCACATCTGGATCGGCCCTTCCCAGCGGCCGCCGCGCGTGGCGTCCTCGGCATAAAGATAGTAGTAGCGAGACTCCAAGGGGCCCTCGATCAGGGTCTTGCAGCTCGACGCGTCTATATGCCACCAGCCTTCACTTATCCAGCCCGTGCGGGCGCGATATCCGATGGCCACACCCACCAGGTTCTGCGTCGCATTGCAGATGCGCAGATCGGCCTTCGCCGGCGGCGCCCCCGCAAACAGGACGCCGGCCGTCACGGCCAGCACCACGGCACCCGCCCGACGCAGCATATGCAGCCCCGCGAACGGCATGATCAGGTTCGGCAAAGAGAAATCGACATGGCTCCCCTTTTCCGCAAACTCAGTGCTCGTGTCAACGCGCATGGAAGGCCCAATCTCCGGCGACCGCGGCATTGCATGCCAGCGCACTTCATGGGAAGACGAGCCACCCACCGACACATTTCTCCGGCCCGCATGACACGCAGCTCCCTCTTTGCCCCGTTCGAACTCGTTGACGGCGACCGCAGCAAAGGCCTCGTGCTCCTGGCCGACCATGCCTTCAACGCCCTGCCCGACGAATACGGCGATCTCGGGTTGCCGGCGGCCGAGTTCGCGCGCCACATCGCCTACGACATCGGCGTCGAGATGGTGACGCGGAAGCTTGCCGCGCTGACCGGCGCACCCGCCATCATGGCGCGCTTCTCGCGGCTTCTCATCGATCCCAACCGCGGGCCCGACGATCCGACGTTGATAAGGCAGCTCTATGACGGCACTGTGGTGCCGGGAAATTACCCGATCTCGGAGGAAGAGCGGCAGAAGCGGCTGGATGCCTTCTACACCCCTTATCACGACGCAGTGGCCGCGCTCATCGCCTCCGTGGCGAAGACTTCCGAAATGCCTCCGCTGGTCATCTCCATCCACTCTTTCACCCCCTTCATGCAGGGTCGGGAGCGCCCTTGGCACGTCGGCATCCTGTGGGACAGCGACGAGCGCGCAGTGCATCCGCTTCTCGAGGCGCTGAAGGGCGAGCCGGGCCTCGTCGTCGGCGACAACGAGCCCTATGACGGAGCGCTGCGCGGCGACACCATGTTCCGCCATTGCACGGCCAACGGCTTCGCCCACGCGCTCATCGAGCTGCGTCAGGACCTAGTCGTCGCCGAGGCGGGAGCGACGGAATGGGCGGGGCGTCTGGCGCCGATCCTTGACGCCATCAACGCCCGCCCCGATATCCACGAAGTGAGAATGGCCGGCTCGCGCACCGGCCCCGTGTAAACCCAGGAGGCCGCCATGACCGATCTTTCGCAAGAACAGAAACGCGACCTGGAGGCCGCCGCCTTTCGCCGGCTGGTGGCGCACCTGCGCGAGCGCACGGACGTGCAGAACATCGATCTGATGAACTTCGCCGGCTTCTGCCGCAACTGCCTCTCCAACTGGTACCGCGAAGCGGCAGAAGAGGCCGGTATTCCGCTGTCCAAGGACGAGTCGCGCGAGATCGTCTACGGCATGCCCTATGCCGAGTGGCGGGAAAAGTATCAGACGGAGGCAAGCGAGGCGCAGAAGGCCTCCTTCGAGAAGAGCCGCCCCGGCGACCATTGAGCGCTTCATCCACACCATTGGCTGCAGGGAGCGCAAGCGTCTTGACCTCGGCCACCGGCTAAGGCATCGAACCGGCATTCTTTCCAGTACGCGCCCCGAGTCGTGGGCGTCATCCCCTTCAGCCGGAGCGAACTATGGCCGACGACATCACCACCGAAACCGCGCAGACCGTTGCCGCCGGGCAGTTGCGTGCCTTCATCGAGCGCATCGAGCGGCTCGAGGAGGAGAAGAAGACGATCGCCGACGATATCAAGGAAGTCTACGCCGAGATGAAGGGAACCGGCTTCGACACCAAGGCCGTGCGCACCATCGTCCGCCTGCGCAAAAAGGACCAGTCCGAGCGCCAGGAAGAAGAGGCGATGATCGACCTCTACAAGGCCGCCCTCGGCATGACCTGATCGGCCGGTGGTGCGTTATTCGGGGAAACAGTAGGGAAATGTTTGTTGAAGCTGCGGGTGATAGGGCGAAGCGGCTTCGACAATCCATCTTCGCTTAGCCCCTAAGGGCAAATCGTGGTGGAGCTGAGGGGAATCGAACCCCTGACCTCATCATTGCGAACGATGCGCTCTCCCATCTGAGCTACAGCCCCGTTCCACCTGAACGGGGCGCATTTAGGTCCTGGCCCCTATACCTGTCAAGCATTGGATTGCGGCAAGGGCACGGGACTTGCCGCGCCGCGCGCCAGTGGCTACATGTCGCAAAACCTTTGGGAGATCGGCATGCTCGCGCTCATCCAAACCATCGTCATGGCGCTCGACATCTACTGGTGGTTCATCATCGCCGCGGTGGTGTTTTCCTGGCTCTACGCGTTCAACGTGGTCAACCCGCGCAATCAGTTCGTGGGCATGTTCAGCAATTTCCTGTTCCGGGTGACGGAGCCGGCGCTAAGGCCCATCCGCAACATCATGCCGGATTTGGGCGGCATCGACATCTCGCCGATCATCCTTCTCCTCATCATCTTCTTCCTCCGCCAGTTCATTCTAACGACCGTGGCTCCGGCGATCATCTGAGCATGAGCCCCCAGCCGCCGTCCTTCTTCCGCTCCACGACGGAAGGGGTGGAGGTTTTCGTGCGGCTCACGCCAAAATCCTCCAGGGACGCGGTCGAAGGGATCGGAGAGACAGCCGACGGGCGTTGCCACCTGAAGGCCCGCGTGCGCGCCGTGCCGGAGGACGGCAAGGCCAACAAGGCGCTGGAAAAGCTGGTCGCGCGATGGTTGGGCGTCCCTGTCGGCAACGTATCTGTTGTCGGAGGCGCAACATCGCGGCTGAAGACCGTGGCGGCGGCGGGCAACCCGGAGACCCTCGCAAGCCGGTGCAGACAGGTAAGTGACGCCTGAGTTTGACGCATAACGCGATTTTCTATATTCTATTGCTATCTTAAGTAGCAGTTTTCGGCGAAAGCTATTAAGTGATGTACCGTTTGCTCTCAACTTTTCTGGCCGTTGCATTGCCAGTAGCTGCCGGCGCCAAAGACATCCAAAGCGCTTACACCCAATTGGACGAAGGACGGGACTGCGCCGTTTTTGCCGGCGGCAACCAGGACCAGGCCCACTGGGCTGATCTCGTCTGCTCCGGCTATAAGGGCTACCCTATTTTCGTCTATTTCAGCGATGCCCGCGAATCGCTCTTCTACGGCTTTCCCCGATAGAGAAACGAGTGCCTACCTGGGAATCATTTGCCGGCTTCAACCGCACCGGCCCAACTGTGGAGTGGCGCGTCACCAGGGAAGGAGGGAGCGAGGTTCCCTTCGCCACCATTCACCGCTGGTCCGTCTCGACCGGCGATACGCCTCGGGACGAGGTGGAGGTGCTGGTCGTCGAGAAGGTTGGCCAGATCAGCGCGTGGGACGGCTGCGCTGTGGGCTACGTGGTGGCGACGGGCAATCCCGACGCCAATGAGCAGGCTCGCCGCGTCGCCGACGAGGCGGCTCGTGGCTTCGACTGCGGCATGGACCAGCCGGCGGTCCACGCTGGCAGTGTTCCCCTGCCGGACGTCACGCGCGGCGACCAATACCAACGGCCCTGACGATCAACCGTCGGTGAAGCATCAGTCATTCCGGGACGGGTCCTCGGGTCAAGCCCGAACGGTCAGGCGGCCGTACCCTTCGCCCGATCAATCGCCTCGACGATAAGGCGGCGGGCGGCGGTGGCGTCCATCCAGTCGCCGATCTTTACCCACTTGCCGGGCTCCAGATCCTTGTAGTGCTCAAAAAAATGCTGGATCTGCTGCAGCGTGATCTCCGGCAGGTCGGTGAAATTCGTCACGTTCTCGTAGCGGCGGGTGAGATGCGGCGACGGCACGGCAATGACCTTCTCGTCCTGCCCGGAATTGTCCTCCATGATGAGGACGCCGATCGGCCGCACATTGATGACGCAGCCGGGGATGAGCTCGCGCGTATTGCACACCAGAACGTCAATCGGATCGCCGTCGTCGGAAAGGGTGTGCGGCACGAAGCCGTAATTCCCCGGATAGGTCATCGGCGTGTAGAGGAAACGGTCGACCACCAGCGTGCCGGCGTTCTTGTCCATCTCATACTTGATCGGCTGCCCGCCGACCGGCACTTCGACGATGACATTGACATCCTCGGGCGGATTGTCGCCGATGGAGATGGCCTCGATACGCATGGGGTCTTCCGGTGTTGTTGATGCTGCGGCGTGCCTAACGGCTCTTGCCCGGTCAGGCAAGATGGCGAATCAACACGGATGGTTTCCGCCGGTTAATCCCACACGAAGGCGATCTTGCGCAGGGCCTTGTTGCCGAACACCTCGACGCCTTCCGCCGCGTCGCGCCCGCCCGCGCCCTCGTAGAAGGACAGCGCGCCGACATTCTCCTCCAGCGCCCAGACGACCAGGCCGTCGAAGCCGTGGGCGGAAAGCATGTCGCGCGCCGCCTGGAAGAGGCGCCTGCCCATGCCGATACCCTGATATTCGGGGCTGAGATAAAGCTCGTAGATCTCCCCGCCCTGCTTGAGCTGACGCGCCCGGTTGCGCCCCAGCGTGGCGTAACCGGCCACCTCGCCGCCGACCTCCATCACCAGCACGGTGGCCGAGCGGCGGATGGCATTGGCCCACCAGCGTGGCCCGCGGCGCCCGATCATCGCGTTGAGCGCGCGATGCGGGATGATGCCGGCGTAAGCGCCGCGCCAGGCGCGATCATGCACCGCGGCGATGGCCTCGGCATCCTGCGGATCCGCCCGTCTGATGTCGATCGAAAGCGTCGTCATGATTTGTTAACCATAGACACCGTCATCCGCCCGGGCAAGACGGAGGAAGGTCCTCCATTGGGTTTCGCCCGTCAGATTTTCGACTAGGTGTGGGTTAGATTTCGACCAGATGGTTGTCGATCTCGTTGGAGTTCTCCTCACCTGCTGGAAAGTGGGCGGCAAGCTCAGTGCCGACGATTTCCACCGCTTCGACAAAGCCTTCGGCGAGCGCGCCGCGCGCCGCCGCCTCCGTTAGCTTCGCCACGGTCTCGTTCCAGCGCTCCTGCGGCACCCGCGCATTGATGCCCGCATCGGCCACCACCTCGGCATAATGCTCGGCCAGCGAAACGAAGATCAGCACACCCGTTCGCTCCCGTGTCATGTGGATATTGTGGGCGAAAAATTGGCGCAATGCCTCCGCATGGGCGCGCCGAAAGCGCAGCCCGCGTGGAACGAAACATATGCGCCAGCCCGGAGAAGCCTTCAGCACCAGAAGCGCCGCGGCCAGCGCCGCAAGCTCGGCGGCAACCAGGGTGGCGGGTGCGATATTCACCCACCAATAATGCAATGCGAAAGCTGCCAGGAGGCTGACAATCAGGATCGACAGGGCAACGAAAAAGGCCGCGGGATAGAAGTAGCTGTCGCTCGTGCGCGCGAGCACGCAATAGATCTCGCCCGAGGTCCGGCTCTCCGCCCGCCCGATCGCCTCGACGACGCGGCTCCGCTCTTCGTCCGTGAAGATGTGTTCGTTCGCCATCGGTCTCACCAGCTACCTGAAGCGCCGCCGCCGCCAGACGACCCGCCGCCGCCGGAAAACCCGCCGCTGCTGCTGCCCGAGGACCAGCCTGACGAGCCGCTGCTTCCGCCCCGGGAGGTGTAATCGAAGTCCATGCCCAGCCACCGGTATTTGTTGCGGCCGGTCCTGTGGCCGAGAAGCTGCGGCAGGAACGCGAAGGCAAAGCCGCCGAAGAAGATGGTGCTCCACACAATGAAGAACAGGACCACCGGCCAGATGGGCTCCGCGTTCTCCTCCGCGGTGCGCCGGGCGCGGGCTTCCAACTCGGCGGCATTGCCTTCGAGCACGGTGACGATGTCGTCGACGGCGCCGGTGATGCCACGGGCATAGTCCCCGGCACGGAAGGCCGGGACCATGGTGTTTTCGATGATGAGCTTGGCGTGCAGGTCCGTCAGCGTCCCTTCCAGCCCGTAGCCAACCTCGATGCGCATCCTGCGGTCGTTGAGTGCCACCAGAAGCAGAACGCCGTTGTCCTCACCCGCATGGCCCAGGCCCCAGGCGCGGAACAGGCGGTTGGCGTAGGGCTCGATCACCTCGCCGTCGAGGCTTTGGATGGTGGCGACCACGATCTGGTCCGACGACTTTGTCTCGAAACCCGCAAGCTTCTCCGTGAGAGCCGCCTCGGTCTGGCTGTCTAGCAGGCCGGCATTGTCCACCACACGGCCCGTGAGCGCGGGCAACTCGGCCGCGAGCGCGGATACGGCAAGCAGAAGCAGCCCTGCGCAAACCCAAGCAAAAATACCCCGCCCCGCTAGGTGCAAGGAGCCCCTCAGGCTAGCCGCCATTGCCGAAATCGACCTTGGGTAGCTGCATGTTCTCCTCGGAGATCGTGAAGCTCTGCATCGGCTGGGCGTCGGTGAACCAGAACTTCGCCCACAAGAGCGATGGCAGCGTCCGCAGCGACGTATTGTAGAGCCGCACCGCCTCGATATAGCCGCGCCGCGCCACCGCGATACGGTTTTCCGTGCCTTCGAGCTGCGCCTGCAGTGCCAGGAAGTTCTGGTTCGCCTTCAGGTCAGGATAGTTCTCCACCACCGCGAGCAGCCGCGACAGCGCCCCTGTCAGCTGCGCCTGGCTTTCCTGGAAGGCGCGAAAAGCCTCCGGGTCCGTCAGCATCTCCGGCGACACCTGCACCTGTGTCGCCTTGGCGCGCGCCTCCACCACGCTTTCGAGCACCTCGCGCTCGTGGCTGGCATACCCCTTCACCGTCTCCACCAGGTTGGGGATCAGGTCGGCACGGCGCTGATACTGGTTCAAAACCTCGCTCCACGCCGCCTTAGCCTGCTCCTCACGTGTCGGGATGGTGTTGAAACCGCAGGCGGAAAGGAAAGGCAGTGTAAGAAAGAGAAGAAGAAGAATGCGAAAGGTCTTCGGCGCCAAGGTCAATGAGTTCGGCATGAAAAATCCTCGAATCGAAAATCGACCGCGGCGGAGAATAGTGCTATTCGCCAGGCAAGGGAATGACCGACAAGAGACGGACTGACAGGCGGATGGATGGCAGGCGCCGCGACGAGCAGGCACAGGAGGAGTCCCGCCGCATTCTGGAGCGCGTCGACCGGGAATCGGACCTTTTCCTACGCATGGCCTCCAGGGCGCGCGACCACTTCGCCGCACGCGATGCACAAAGCGAGGACTGGACGGAGCTGTGGGGCCGGCGCATCGGCCGTGTTCTGGGCGTGCTCTTTGCGCTCGCTCTCGTCATCTGGCTATGGTCATACCTGTCGGGCTTATCGTGACGGAGCCGATGGACGACCTCCCTGGCCGGCGCGCCATCATCGTTATCTCGAGCCACGTTGCCCGCGGCTCGGTGGGAAACCGCGCCTCCGTCTTCGCGCTGGAGACGCTGGGGCATCCCGTGTGGGCGGTGCCGACGGTCATGCTGCCCTGGCATCCGGGCCACGGACCGGCAACACGCATCGTGCCGCCGGCGGCCGAATTCTCAGCCTTCATGCACGACCTGGAGGAAGCGCCCTGGCTGGGCGAGGTCGCCGCCGTGCTCTCAGGCTACCTCGGCGAGGCCGGGCAGGCCCCGGCAGTCGCCTCCCTGGTGCGCCGCGTAAAAGAGAAGAACCCAGAGACGCTCTATGTCTGCGATCCAGTCATCGGTGACATCGGCGGGCTCTATGTGCCGGAGGAAACCGCCGCGGCCATGCGGAAGCACCTGCTGCCGCTCGCCGACATCGCCACGCCCAACCGCTACGAACTCGCTTGGCTCGCGGGCGAAAAGCTGGAGACGCTCGAGGCGCTGGCCGACGCCGCCCTCTGCGCCGCCCCACCTGCCATGCTGGTGACCTCGGCGCCCGGTTCGGCAAGGAACAGCATTGGAAACCTGCTCCTCATGCCGGGGGAAGCCAATCTGGCTGAACATCCGGCCATAGAGAACCCGGCCAAGGGGCCGGGCGACCTGACGGCGGCGCTGCTTCTGGCCTGGCTGTTGCGTGGCACCCCGCCGGCCGAAGCGCTCCGCCGCACCACGGCCGCGGTATTCGAGACGCTGGCGCGTGCGGCCCAACGCGGCGCCGACGAACTCATGCTGGAGACCGACGCCAACAGCCTTTCCGAGCCCACGGCGACCGTGAAGATGTGCCCCGTTCCGCTGCCTGACCGGGGTCGACGCGCCTGAGACAGCGCCTACCGCCTTGCGAACGGCGCTCTTCCCGGCTATTCGCGTTTTCATGACACATCTGCCTGAGCGGCTTCTGGCCGGATACCGCAATTTCATGTCCCGGCGCTATCCATCCGAGAGCGCCCGCTATCAGTCTCTTGCACGCGATGGGCAGTCGCCGGAGACCATGGTGATCGCCTGCTGCGATTCGCGCGCCGCGCCCGAGACCGTCTTCGACGCCGGGCCGGGTGAGCTCTTCGTCGTGCGCAACGTCGCCAACCTCGTGCCCCCCTACGCCCCGGACGATCGCTTCCACGGCACCTCCGCCGCGCTCGAATTCGCTGTGCAGAGCCTCAAGGTGAAGCACATCGTCGTTATGGGGCACGGCCGCTGCGGCGGCATCGGCGCCGCCCTCAACCCGTCGGCCGAACCGCTGTCGCCCGGCGACTTCATCGGCAAGTGGATGGGCCTGGTCGCACCCGCCGCGGAGGCCGTCTCCGGCAACGCCATGATGACCGCAGTGGAGCGCCAGACCGCACTGGAGCGCATCTCCATCCGCTATCAGCTGGCCAACCTGCGCACCTTTCCGTGCGTAAAGATCCTCGAAGACAAGGGTCGGCTCACCCTGCACGGGGCCTGGTTCGACATCCAGACGGGCGAACTCTGGGTGATGGATCCCAAAACCGGCGACTTCACCCGCCCCGATCTCGACTGATCCTGCCTAACTCGGCATGACCGGAACCACCGACGCCTGCGCCGGCTCCGGCAGGCGCCGCCACAGGAGCCATGCCATGACCGCCATGGCGCCCATCGACGGCACCACCACACTCATGGCGAAGACAGGCTCGCCGATAAGAGCGGCGATCGACCCGCCGACGAGCCCGCCGCCCATCTGCATGAAGCCAGCCAACGCAGCCGCGGCGCCGGCGATACGCGGGAAGGGGGCCAACGATGCCGTCATCATGGCCGGTATGACGAAGGAAATGCCGAAGGCATAGAAGCCGACGGGGGCCATCACGCTCAAAAAGCTGGGCGGCGCAGCGTTGAGCAGATAGGCAAGGAGCACGCTGCCGAGCGCGATGAAGCCGAGGCCGACGGGCACCAGACGGTAGGCGCTGACGCGGCGCATGAGAAAGCGCACTGTCAACGCGCCGACGAAGAACATGCCCGATTGCATCAGCATCCCGACGCCGAATTCCGACGGCGAGAGCCCGACGCGGCCCATCAGGATGAAAGGCAACACCGTCGCCTGGGTGTACAAGGCGCCGACGCTGCCCGCGATTACCACACTGGAGGTCAGGAAATAGGGGCTCTTGAGCAATGTCCCATAGGCCCGCGTGAGCCCCCGCGGGCTGATGCGCGAAAGATCCCGGTTCACCGTCTCGCGCATCCAGAACTGCACGACGAGCACGATGATGAAGCCGGCGGCCAGCATGATCAGGAAGATGGCGTGCCATCCGGCAAGCTCCATCGTCAGTCCGCCGATCGTCGGCGACAAGGCGGGGCCGACCGCAAGGATAATACCCATCAGGTTCATGATGCGGGCGGACTGCTCATGCGTGAAGAGATCGCGCACCACCGCCCGGGCCACGGCCACACCGACGGCGGCGCCGAACCCCTGCAGGAACCGCGCAGCGATCAGCACCTCCACGCTCGGCGCCAGCACCGCCAGCAGGCTTGCCAGCGCATAGATGCCCATGAAGGCAAAGGTGACGGGCTTGCGCCCGAACCCGTCCGAAAGCGGGCCGCAGAAGAGCTGCGAGACGGCAAAGCCGGCGAAATAGAGCGACAGCGTCATCTTCACGGCAGCCTCGGTGCTGCCGAAGGCCTCGACGATCTGTGGCATTGCTGGCGTATAGAGCGCCATGGAGACCGGCCCCACGGCAACAAGCATTGCTCCGATCAGGCTGACGCGGCGCTCGCTCATGATCGGCGCCGCCATGGGGATGGCATTGTTTTGAATGTTCATTCGCTTTCGCTTATCTCCGGCGCGGCCCGCACCGCCTCTTCACACCCCGGTGAAGTTGCCCCGCACCGCCTTCAAAAGTTCCTGGAGGTTGGACCATTCCGCTTCGCTCAAGTTCCCCCGCGCGCGGGCGCGCACCTTAAGCCCTACGCCCCGGATCGCTTCCAGAGCGCCATCGGCCTTATCCGTAAGGCGCACCAGCTTGGCGCGGCGGTCGGAGGGGTCCGGCACGCGCTTCACCAGCCCCCGTTCCTCGAGCCGGTCGAGATAGGCGCTGAGCGTCATCGCCTCCAGCCCCATGCGCTCGGCCAGCACGTTCTGGCGCACCTCGCCGAAGCGCGCGGCATAGACGAGCGTGCGCGCCTCGCCCGGTGTCACGCCGATGCCCGCCGCCTCGATGCACCGGTCCATCTCCGCCCGTATCAGGCGTGCCAGATCGGTAACGAGAAAGCCGAAGGAGTCGGGATCGAATCGAGGGCTCAAAAAGCCTCCCTACGAGATAGTAAGTGTAACTTATTAATATGACTCTAGGTGTGCATGCGGCGGTGTCAAGTTCAGTTGTTGCGCTGCGGGCGGACCGGCCTTACATCGTGGAGGTTCTGCTGTTCCGGCGCCTGTCTTTCCTGCTTCGTTTCAAGGGTTCCCATGGCTCCTGCCCCCTCCGCCATCGATCTCGCGACACATCCTCTCACCGCATGGAACGGGCCGCTCGGCCTGCCGGAGTTCGGCCGCATCGACGAGGACGCTCTCGCGCCGGCCTTCGACGCCGCCCTTGCCGCCCACGAAGCGGAGATCGCCTCCATCGCCGGCAACGGCGAGGCGCCGACCATCGCCAACACGCTGGCCGCGCTCGAGCTTTCCGGCGAGCCGCTGTCGCGCGTTTCGGCCGTCTTCTGGTGCCGCGCCGGCGCCCATACGAACGAGACGATCCAGAAGCTGGAGCGCGAGATTTCACCGCGCATGGCGCGTCACTATTCCCGCATCTACATGAACGAGGCGCTGTTCCGCCGCCTCGACACGCTCTACGCGGCGCGCGAAACCCTCGGCCTCGACAAGGAGACGGACCGCGTTCTGGAAAAGACGTGGAAGCGCTTCGTGCGCGGCGGCGCCAAGCTCGATAAGGAAGGCAAGGCGCGCCTTGCCGAGATCAACGAGGAACTCGCCGCCCTCGGTGCCCGCTTCGGCCAGAACGTGCTCGCCGATGAGAGCAAATGGGCGCTCTTCCTTGACGAGGGCGACCTCGACGGCCTGCCCGCCTCGCTAAGAAGCGCCATGGCGGAGGCTGCCGAATCCCGTGGCAAGCCCGGACGCTACGCCGTCACCCTGTCGCGCTCCATTGCCGAGCCATTCCTAGCCTCCTCCGCCCGCCGCGACCTGCGCGAGACGGTGCTCGAGGCCTTTATCCGCCGCGGCGAGAATGACGGCGATGCGAACAACGCAGACATCGTCCGCGACACGCTTCGCCTGCGCGCCGAGAAGGCGCGGCTACTCGGCTACGAGAACTACGCCGTCTATAAGCTCGACGACACGATGGCCAAGACGCCGGACGCCGTGATGGAGCTCCTCGAGCCTGTTTGGAAGAAGGCGCGCGAAAAGGCGGCCGAGGACGAGAAGGAGCTGCAGCGCATTGCCGCCGGCGAAGGCCACAACCACGCCATCGCCCCTTGGGACTGGCGCTACTACGCCGAGAAGCTGCGCGGCGAGCGTTTCGCCTTCGACGAAGGCGCGCTGGAGCCCTACCTGGCGCTCGAAAATGTCATCACCGCCGCCTTCGACGTCGCCCACCGCCTCTTCGGCCTCACCTTCGAGGAGCAAAAGGGTATTGCTGCCTGGCACGAGGACGTGCGGGCTTTTACCGTGAAGAACGGCGACGGGACGACGCGCGGCGTCTTCCTCGCCGACTATTTCAACCGCCCCTCGAAACGCTCCGGTGCCTGGATGAGCTCACTTCAGTCCGGCTTCAAGCTCGGCCGCGGTCAAAAGCCCATCGTCTATAACGTGATGAACTTCGCCAAGCCGCCCAAGGGCAAGCCGGCGCTCCTGTCCGTGGACGACGCGCGCACGCTGTTCCACGAGTTCGGCCACGCCCTGCACGGCCTTTTGAGCGACGTCACCTGGCCCTCCATATCCGGCACCGCCGTCGCCCGCGATTTTGTCGAACTCCCCTCGCAGCTTTTCGAGCACTGGTTCACCGTGCCGGAGGTGCTCTCAAAGCACGCTCGCCATGTGGAGACCGGTGAACCCATGCCGCAAGAGCTTCTGGAGAAGATGCGCGCTGCACGCAATTTCGATTCCGGCTTCGCCACGGTGGAGTTCACCGCCTCCGCATTGGTCGACATGGCATTCCATGCGCGGGAGGAGGCGCCGGAGGACCCGCTGCGTTTCGAGGCGGAGACCCTCGAAAAGCTCGAAAAGCCCGCGGCCATCCCCATGCGCCACCGCACGCCGCATTTCCTGCATGTCTTCTCCGGTGACGGCTATTCCGCCGGCTACTACTCATACATGTGGTCGGAGGTGTTGGACGCCGATGCCTTCCGCGCCTTCGAGGAGGCCGGCGACCCGTTCGACCGAGTGGCCGCCGAAAAACTCCGCCGCTACATCTATTCTGCCGGCGGCTCGGCCGACCCGGAAGAACTCTACAAAGCCTTCCGCGGCCGGCTGCCAAGCCCGGAGGCGATGATGGAGAAGAAGGGGCTCATGTAGGCCGCCAGGCGGGTTCTCCGCAAAGAATGAAAGAAACCGGTCGCCACATCCTTGCGGCTTAGAAAAATCGTCTCATTCCTACCGCATTTATGGAAATTGCATCTTGGCGATTTCCTCGCTAACTACACGCCGTTGCCAAAAGGTGCGGTGTGACGGAGATAGCGATGCAGGAGTGTTCGGAGCTCGAAGTGACAGCGTTTTTCGAGAAGTACACCTCTTCCCTGCAATATGTCGCGGCCGACCCCGCGACGAGCAGGTGCGCGATCATCGATCCGGTGCTCAACTTCGACGAAAAATCCGGCGCCACGGCCACACGCAGCGCCGATGAAATTCTGGCCTTCATCGAGAAGCGGGGCCTCACCGTCGAATGGATTCTCGACACTCACCCCCACGCCGACCATTTCTCCGCGGCGGATTATCTGAGACGAAAGACCGGCGCACCGACAGCCATCGGCGCAAGGGTGATCGAAGTCCAGAAGCTCTGGAAAGAGATTTACAACTGGCCGGATTTCCCTACCGACGGTTCGCAATGGGACAAGCTTTTCGCCGAGGGAGAGAGCTTCCTTGTGGGAGAAATCCCGGCGAGGGTGCTCTTCTCCCCCGGTCACACGCTCGCCTCCATCACCTATGTCATCGGTGATGCCGCCTTCGTGCACGATACGCTCTTCATGCCCGACAGCGGCACCGCGCGCGCCGACTTTCCCGGTGGCAGCGCCGAGGGGCTTTGGCTCTCGATCCAGGAAATCCTTTCGCTTCCGGACGAAACGCGCCTCTTCACCGGCCACGACTATCAGCCCGGTGGGCGCGAGCCGCGCTGGGAAAGCACCGTGGCCGAGCAGAGGGCACAGAACACCCACATTTCGACATGCTGCAGGAAAGAGGAATTCGTGCGCATTCGCGAAGCGCGCGACAAGACGCTGCCTATGCCGAGACTCATCCTTCACGCCCTGCAGGTGAACATGAATGGTGGCCGGCTGCCGAGGCCCGAAGCCAACGGGTGCCGCTATCTAAAATTTCCGCTGAACGCGCTCGATAGAACTCTTGATGATGGAATAGAAGACAATGGAAGGCATTAACTGCGATAAGGCTTTGCCTTTCGAGCCCTCCCATCCCATAACGCCTCTGCGCTGGACCTTTAGCGACATGTCGATGCTCCGATTATGCCGCAGCAGCTTGAATACCGGGGTCTCTGGAATTACATCTGACGAACTCTTGAATTTTCCTATTTTCACGGTAAAGTACACCTTCTTACTGATAGTTAAATATTTCAAGAAATATTGTTCAGTTATGAAACGTATACTGTCTTTTATGTTATCTTTTGCATACCTTGTGCTTTCCGGATGCGCTTCCGACAGCGAGACGGGCGATCGCGTGAAGGATTTCAGCCACGGCGGCGGCGGCGCGGGCATGTATGAGGACGGCAACGACGTCACCTACGACACTGGAATGCTCCAAGACAACGGGGGATATCCCCGATTTGGCATCACGCCCGCGGACGTTGCCGCGCGCGAGCGGCGCCAGGAGGAGGAAACCCGCGAGATGGAGCGGCGCTGGAAGAAACTGCTCTGCCGGCGGTCGTCGGGCGGCGCCCCTGTCGGCACCGCCCTTTCGCAATTGCGAAAAAACCTGTATGAGCGCGGCCAACGAAGATGTGGGCGTGCGTGAAATGTCGCCCGGCGACCCCGAAGAGAACCAATGAAACTCCGCAATATTGCGATCATCGCCCATGTCGATCATGGGAAAACCACCCTTGTCGACGCGCTCCTGAAGCAGTCGGGCTCCGTGCGCGACAACCAGCGTGTTGATGAGCGCGCCATGGACTCCACCGACCTGGAGAAGGAGCGCGGCATCACCATCCTCGCCAAGGCTACCTCGGTGGTCTGGAAGGACGTGCGCATCAACATCGTCGACACGCCAGGCCACGCGGACTTCGGCGGCGAGGTGGAGCGTATCCTCAACATGGTGGATGGCGCGGTGCTTCTGGTGGACGCGGCCGAAGGGCCGATGCCGCAGACCAAGTTCGTCGTCGGCAAGGCGCTGAAGGTGGGCCTAAAACCCATCGTCGCCGTCAACAAGATCGACCGGCCGGACGCGCGTGCCGACGAGGTGATCAACGAGGTCTTCGATCTCTTCGCCGCCCTCGACGCCACCGACGAGCAGCTCGATTTCCCGATCCTCTACGGTTCCGGCCGCGATGGCTGGATGAGCGACGACCCCGCCGGTCCGCAGGACGGTGGCCTGGCGCCGCTCTTCGACCTGGTGCTGAAGCACGTGCCGGAACCCTCCGTCGCCGAAGGACCGTTCCGCATGATCGGCACCATCCTCGAGGCCAATCCCTTCCTCGGCCGCATCATCACCGGTCGCATCGCTTCGGGCACCGTGAAGCCGAACCAGGCGGTCAAGGTACTCTCGCACGACGGCAGCGTGCTCGAGCAGGGCCGCATCTCCAAAATCCTCGCTTTCCGCGGCCTCGAGCGCCAGCCCATCGACGAGGCTCAGGCGGGTGACATCGTTGCCATTGCCGGCCTGTCGAAGGGTACGGTGGCCGATACCTTCTGCGACCCCTCGGTCAGCAAAGCCATGGAGGCCCAGCCCATCGACCCGCCGACGGTGACGATGAGCTTCCTCGTCAACGATTCGCCGCTCGCCGGCACCGAGGGCGACAAGGTGACGAGCCGCGTCATCCGCGACCGTCTCCTGAAGGAGGCGGAAGGCAATGTGGCGCTAAAAATCGAGGAGTCGGCCGACAAGGACTCCTTCTTCGTCTCCGGCCGCGGCGAGTTGCAACTTGCCGTCCTCATCGAGACCATGCGCCGCGAGGGTTTCGAGCTTGCCGTCTCGCGCCCGCGCGTTGTCATGCAGAAGGACGACAGCGGCCAGCTTCTGGAGCCCATCGAGGAAGTCGTCGTCGACGTCGACGAGGAGCATGCCGGTATCGTCGTGCAGAAGATGTCGGAGCGCAAGGCCGAGATGGTGGAGCTTCGCCCCTCGGGCGGCAACCGCCAGCGCCTCGTCTTCCACGCTCCCACCCGCGGCCTCATCGGCTATCAGTCGGAGCTTCTGACCGACACCCGCGGCACGGCGGTCATGAACCGCCTGTTCCACGAGTACCAGCCCTACAAGGGCGAGATCGGCGGCCGCGTCAACGGCGTGCTGATTTCGAACGATTCGGGCGAGGCTGTGGCTTTCGCGCTGTGGAATCTGGAAGACCGTGGCCCGATGGTCATCGACCCGGGCGTCAAGGTCTATCAGGGCATGATCATCGGCATCCACTCGAGAGACAACGATCTGGAAGTGAATGTCCTGAAGGGCAAGAAACTCTCCAACGTCCGCGCCGCCGGCAAGGACGAGGCCGTGAAGCTCACCCCGCCCATCCGCATGACGCTGGAGCGCGCGCTTTCCTGGATTCAGGAAGACGAGCTGGTGGAAGTGACGCCGAAGTCCATCCGCCTACGCAAACTCTACCTCGACCCCCACGAGCGCAAGCGCTTCGAGAAGCAGAAGATGGCGGGTGCGGCGTAAGCCTTACCCGCCCAGCCACTCGATCCAGCGCCCGTGAAAGTCGCAGCGGGCGAGGTCCCGCGTCTCACCTCCCGGCCATAGCGTAAGCCGCAGTCGGGCGAAGCCGGTATCGCCGGAGACCGGCTCCATCCTCAGCCAGGCGAGCGGGGCGGAGCCCGGCGCATTGCCCGCCTCGTCGAGCAGCGTCTCGATATGCCGGCGCTTCTCGTACGGCAGATATTGCCACATGATTGAGTGGAACAGCACGAAGACGGCGGCGGCGTCTTTTGCGGCAAGCTCCGCGGCGATGAAATCGGCGGCATCGGCCTTCTTGAGGCTGAAAGGCGTCTCCCCCGCCAGCGCAAGTGCTGCTTCCAGCCGCTCGAGCCGCGCCGTCTGGTCCGGCCAGACATAGGATTTCAGCCGTAGTCTCTCCTCCACATTCGTAACATCGATGGGCGCCACGTCGCTGCCCTTTCGCGAAGCAATATCGAGAAAGCCGCCCAGCGGCGGTGCCTTGCCGCGCGTCTCCACCGTCAGCTTCACAGGCGAAGCCTCGTCGCCCCAGCAGGCCTCGCCATAGCGATAGTGGAAGCGGTCGAAGAGAAGGTTGAGCCCGGCGCTCGACCCGATCTCGCGGATAGCAAGCGGCATGCCCGTCTCTCGGCCGATTGCGAGGAAGCCAGGCAGAAGCATCGCCGCCCGGGCAATCTCGTTGGTCTGCGGCGGCGAATCGAGCCCCTGCGCAAGCCGCGCGTCGTGCCGGGCGATTGCCGCCGCCAACGCCTCGCGCAGCGCCTCGTCCGTTACCCGGTTGGGCGGATAGGCGGCGGCAAGCGCCGGATCGGTGCCTGAAAGCACAAGCGCATGCAGCGCACCGGCGAGCCGCAGCGCCAGCGCATCGTTGCGCGGCTTTCCCGGCCAGGCGGCGACGCGGCGGCCCGTCTCCGTATCTTCATCCAGAAGGCCCGGCAGCAGACGGCACAGCCGCGCGGTAAAGGGGGAGCCAAGCGTTTCGCTGCCGTCCGCCTGGAACAGGAAGTGCTCCTCGATCTTTCCGCTGAGCGCCACGATCCCTCCCGCCCCACTAAAGCTTCTGCGCGGCCGTCACCCCGCCATCTCGGCCAGCGCCTTCTCGACCTCGGGCATCAGATCGTTCTTGAGGCTGCGCGGCGTGAACGGGCCCACATGCTTGTAGCGTATCGTCCCGTCGGGGCCGACAAGGAATGTTTCCGGCACGCCGTAGACACCCCACTCGATCGCCGCCCGGCCGCTCTGGTCGACGCCGATGGCATCGAATGGATTGCCGAGCTCGCCGAGGAAGCGGCGGGCGTTCTCCGGCCTGTCCTTGTAGTTGAGGCCGACAAGCCGAATGCGCTCGTCCTCGCCCAGTTGCATCAGGAACGGATGTTCGTCGCGGCACGGTAGACACCAGGAGCCCCACACGTTCACCAGCGTGACATTGCCTTGGAAATCGCCCGGTGAAAGGCCCGGCAGGTCCATGCCCTCGAGTGGCGGCAGCTCCGTCCGCGGTGCCGGCTGGCCGATGAGCGCGGAAGGCACGACGGACGTGTCGCGACCGGAGAAGAGTTGCATCAGGAATACCGCTGACAGCGCCAGAAAAACCACAAGCGGCAGGAGAAGCAAGAAAAGGATGAGCCGGCGTGGCTTCTGCGCCCGTTCCTGGTCCGTCGTCATCGGGCTGCCTCCGTCCTGGCCGAGCGCCGGCGAACGCCGCGCTCTTCCAGTTCTTTGAGCGCCTGCTTCTGCGCCCTCTGATCGAGCAGGATCCACACCGCCAGCCCACCGATCGCAAGGGCCGAGATGGCGTAAGCCGCCACGACATAGGCAAGATGTGTCATGACGCCTGCCCCTCCGCGAGCTTTCCTTCCGCCGCCCGCGCCGACATGCGCCGCATGGCGCTCACCCTGCGCCGCCAGATTTCGGCGCGCATCGCCATGAGATGCAGTGTCAGGAACAGAAGCGTGAAGCCCGCCGCCGAGATCAGGAGCGGCCACAAGAAGCTCGGGTGGATCGTCGGCCCGTCGAGCCGGAACACGGAGGCCGGCTGGTGCAGCGTGTTCCACCAGTCGACGGAGAACTTGATGATCGGGATGTTGATGAAGCCGACCAGCGTGAGGATTGCCGCGGCGCGCGCCGCCCGGCTCTGGTCGTCCAGCGCCCGTGTCAGCGCGATGACGCCGAGATACATGAGGAAGAGCACGAGCACCGACGTCAGCCGCGCGTCCCACACCCACCAAGTGCCCCACATGGGCTTGCCCCAGATGGAGCCGGTGACGAGCGCCAGCGCCGTGAAGACGGCGCCGATAGGCGCGGCCGCCTTGAGCGAGACGTCGGCCAGCGGATGCCGCCACACCAGCGTGCCGAGCGCCGAGGCCGCCATTACGGCGTAGCAGAACATAGCGAGCCACGCGAAGGGCACGTGGATATACATGATGCGCACCGTGATGCCCTGCTGGTAGTCCTCGGGTGCGGCAAAGGCCATGCCGAGGCCGACGGCGAGCACCAGCGCCGACGCTCCCCCAATCCAAGGCACAAGGTTGCCCGCAAGCGCCAGAAAGCGCGTCGGGTTGGCAAGCGCGGTCAGCCGCGCCGTCAGATTGGCCGTTTCACTCATCCTCCCGTAAATAGACCGCCCACCCTCTCCTAGCAATTCATCCACATTGCCGCAGCGGATCGGAGCGGCTCACTTTTTCGTGCCCCTCAATCGGCGTTGCGCAGCGCGAGAGCCGCCGCCGCGGGACCGATGACGGCGAAGAACAGGGTCAACGCGGTCAGGATGAGGAAGGGCGGCAGAAACGGATCGGGCTCGGCCACCGCCCCCCGGCTTGCCGCCACGCCGAAGATGAGGACCGGGATCGAAAGCGGCAGGATCAGCACCGAAACGAGCAGCCCGCCGCGCGGCAGCGCCACCACCAGCGCGGCCCCTACGGCGCCGATAAAGGTGATGGCCGGCGTGCCGATAAGAAGCGTCAGCGTCGCCGCGGCGAGGCCCACGGGCGGCACGTTCATGAAAAGGCCAAGCAGCGGCGCCACCGCCACCAGCGGCAGCACGTTCGCCGTCCAGTGCGCCAGGCATTTGACGAACACGCTCAGCGCCAGCATGTGCCGCCCGTCGGCGATCAGGAGCATGTCGAGCGAGCCATCCTCCCGGTCGGCCTGAAACAGCCGCTCCAACCCCAGAAGGCTCGCCAGCAACGCACCGATCCACAGTACAGCGGGGCCGATGCGGGCGAGCAGATCGAGGTCGGGCCCGACGCCGAAGGGAATGACGGCGACGACGGCAAGGAAGAAGAGCACCCCCGTGAGCGCACCGCCGCCGGCGCGCACGCCGAGCCTGACTTCGCGGAGATAAAGCGCGAACATCAGGCGCCGCTTCCAAGAGGGGCGTCGAGCTCCCTCATGTCGCCTCTTCCCCCATCCTCAACTCCCCCGCCCCTTCGAGCCCCAGCGGCAGGTGCGTCGCCGCCACGATCATGCCTCCCTCCCGGAGATGCCCCCGCATCAACTGGCCGAACCGCCCCTCCGACGCCCGGTCGAGACCCGCCGTCGGCTCGTCCAGCAGCCACACCGGCCGATACGAGATCAGCAGCCGCGCGATCGCGGCCCGCCGCCGCTGCCCCGTGGAGAGATAGCCGAACGGCAGATGCTCGATATCCTCCAGCCCCACCGCCTCCAGCGCCTCCGATACCGTCATCCGCGCCTGCCCGAGGAAACGCTGCCAGAAAACCAGGTTTTCCTCCACTGTCAGCGCGGTCTTCATCGCGTTGAAGTGTCCAAGATAGTGGCAGGCTGGCCCGACATCCGGCCACTCCTCCCCACCCCCGTCGAGCGCCAGCCGTCCCGCCGCCGGCCGCAGAAGCCCCGCAAGGATGCGCAGCAGGGTTGTTTTGCCGGCTCCGTTTGGTCCTGTCACCAGCAGCGCCTCACCGCAGGCAACCGCAAACGAGGTGCCAGAGAAAATGACTTCCCCGCCGCGCTCGCCGCTCAGCGCCTCGGCGGCAAGCCGCATGGTTTTCTGTCCGTCCGGCAATAGGTTTCCCTAGAAAATCGACAATGAGGAAGTTTCACGAAACTCGGTATGGAACTCTTCTACGAAATTCTCTATATCCCGGACAACCACGCCAGCGGTCGGCGTGTCACTTTGTGCCGATACCCGCGCGCGCGCCGCCTTTACCGGCCGGGACGCAGGGGAGCGGACGGCGGAAATGATCGCACCCGCACCTACGCGCCTGTCGCCTCAGGAGTCCGTTCCCGTTTCGGATGAACAGACTAGGATAGGATCGCTCGTGTCAAATTCTTCTCTCGACAGTTACAAATGCCGCCGCAGCCTCAAGGTTGGCGATAAGGAATATATTTATTTCGACCTCAAGGAGGCGGAGAAGAATGGCCTTTCCGGCGTCTCCCGGCTTCCCTTCTCAATGAAAGTGCTTCTGGAGAACCTGTTGCGCCGTGAGGACGGACGCTCGGTCACCAAGGAGAGCATCCAGGCCGTGGCAGGCTGGCTCGAGGACAAGGGAACGGCCGGCGTCGAGATCGCTTATTCCCCGGCCCGTGTCCTGATGCAGGACTTCACGGGCGTCCCGGCGGTGGTCGACCTTGCCGCCATGCGCGACGCC
Organism: Chelativorans salis; assembly: GCF_025336525.1. Taxonomy (GTDB): domain Bacteria; phylum Pseudomonadota; class Alphaproteobacteria; order Rhizobiales; family Rhizobiaceae; genus Chelativorans; species Chelativorans salis. Next base: position 437,331 of record NZ_JAOCZP010000004.1, on the reverse strand, counting down.
ATGGCCGCCCTCGGCGGCGATCCGGAGAAGATCAACCCGCTGGTGCCGGTCGACCTCGTCATCGACCATTCGGTCATCGTCGACGAATTCGGCTCGCCAAAGGCTTTCAAGCGCAATGTGGAACTGGAATACAAGCGCAACGGCGAGCGCTATCGCTTCCTGAAATGGGGCCAGCAGGCCTTCAAGAATTTCCGCGTCGTGCCGCCCGGCACCGGCATCTGCCATCAGGTGAACCTGGAATATCTCGGCCAGGTGGTGTGGACGAAGGAAGAGGACGGCGAGACGGTCGCCTATCCCGACACCTGTGTGGGCACCGATTCGCACACCACCATGATCAATGGTCTCGGCGTGCTCGGCTGGGGCGTCGGCGGCATTGAGGCGGAAGCGGCCATGCTCGGCCAACCGGTCTCAATGCTGCTTCCCGAGGTCATCGGCTTCAAGCTCACCGGAAAGCTCGCCGAGGGCGTGACGGCCACTGATCTGGTGCTCACCGTCACGCAGATGCTGCGCCAGAAGGGTGTCGTCGGTAAATTCGTCGAGTTCTTCGGCCCCGGCCTCAACAACATGACGCTGGCCGACCGCGCCACTATCGGCAACATGTCGCCGGAGTATGGCGCCACCTGCGGCTTTTTCCCTGCCGACGAGGAGACGCTCAAATATCTCAGAACCTCCGGCCGAGATGAGGACCGCATCGCCCTCGTGGAAGCTTATTCCAAGGCGCAGGGCATGTGGCGCGACGCGGACGCCCCGGAGCCCGTCTTCACCGATACGCTGCACCTCGACCTCGGCGACGTCGTCCCCTCCATGGCAGGTCCGAAGCGTCCCGAGGGTCGCATCCCGCTGGGCAGCATCGCCTCCGGCTTCGAGGAGGCGCTGGCGAAGGAATACAAGAAGTCCGTCGACACCACGAAGCGCTATCCCGTCGAAGGTGCCGACTACGAAATCGGCCACGGTGACGTGGCGATCGCCGCCATCACCTCGTGCACCAACACCTCGAACCCGAGCGTGCTGATCGCCGCCGGCCTCCTGGCGCGCAACGCCAACCGGCTGGGCCTCAAGCAGAAGCCGTGGGTGAAGACCTCGCTGGCGCCGGGCAGCCAGGTAGTGGCTGAATATCTGGAGAAGTCCGGCCTGCAGAAGGAACTGGACCACCTCGGTTTCAACCTCGTTGGCTTCGGCTGCACCACCTGCATCGGCAACTCCGGGCCGCTTCTGGAGCCCATCTCCAAGGTGATCAACGACAAGGGCCTGATTGTCGCTTCGGTGCTCTCCGGCAACCGCAACTTCGAGGGCCGCGTCTCGCCCGATGTGCAGGCGAACTACCTCGCCTCGCCGCCGCTGGTCGTCGCCTACGCGCTTGCCGGCTCGGTGACCAAGGATCTGACCACGGAGCCCATCGGCGAGGACAAGGACGGCGAGCCGGTCTATCTGAAGGACGTCTGGCCCACCAGCCAGGAGGTGAACGACTTCATCACCAAGCACGTCACCCGCGAGCTCTTCGCCTCCAAATACGCCGACGTCTTCAAGGGCGATGAGCTGTGGCGCGAGGTGAAGGCGCCGTCGGGCCAGACCTATGCGTGGGACTCGGAGTCGACCTACGTCCAAAACCCGCCCTATTTCGAAGGCATGGCGCCGCTGCCGAAGCCGGGCGGCGACATCAAGGGCGCGCGTGTCCTGGGGTTGTTCGGCGACAAGATCACCACGGACCACATCTCGCCCGCCGGCGCCATCAAGGCGCAGTCGCCCGCCGGCAAGTACCTGATGGACCACGGCGTCGGTGTTGCCGACTTCAACCAGTACGGCACGCGCCGCGGCAATCATGAGGTGATGATGCGCGGCACCTTCGCCAACATCCGCATCCGCAACCACATGCTGGGCGAGAACGGCACCGAAGGCGGCTACACGATCCACTACCCCTCCAAGGAGGAGATGTCGATCTACGACGCGGCCATGCGCTACAAGCAGGAAGGCGTGCCGCTTGTCATCTTCGCCGGCGTGGAATACGGCAACGGCTCCTCGCGCGACTGGGCGGCCAAGGGCACCAACCTGCTCGGCGTGCGCGCCGTCATCGCCCAGTCCTTTGAGCGCATCCACCGCTCGAACCTCGTCGGCATGGGCGTCATCCCGTTCGTCTTCGCTGAGGAGACGAGTTGGCAGGAACTGGGGCTGAAGGGCGACGAGACCGTCACCATCGAGGGCCTGGACAACATCAAGCCCCGCGTCACGCTCACCGCCAAGATCACCTATGCCGACGGCACGGTGAAAGACATCCCGGTGCTGTGCCGCATCGATACGGTGGACGAGCTGGAGTACTTCAAGAACGGCGGTATCCTGCACTACGTGCTGCGTGATCTCGCCGCCTGATCACCGGTCATATTGAGCCAAAAAGCCGCCGGGACACCGGCGGCTTTTTTGGCGTCGACTACCTCAGAGGGGTGCTGAGACTACTCGATCACCCCACAAGCAATCCGTTCCCCCGCCTCGCCGGAAGGCTGGCTGCTATAATCGTCAGGATTAGCGTGCACCACGACTGCCGAACCGTCATCATCCTGTAGCGGATTTTCGCCGTCTTCGCTTACCGACACCCGGTCGGTGAAGAACTCCACCCTCAAGACGCCGTCCTGTCCGGCATGCACATTGGGCAGGTCACCCGGATGCGGACCTCCTTCGCTGAGGACGCCGTGCTCCATATCGCCGGCGTAGTGGCCGCCCGCTGATTCGAAGCCACCCCCGGCATCGCACGCGCCTGTTTCATGGACGTGGAAGCCATGCGGGCCAGGAGGCAGGTCCGTCATCTCCACAACGATGTGCACCATTCCCGAGGCTGTTTCGTTGAATGTCACCGTGCCGACCTCTTGTTCATCCGCATTGATCATGTTGGCTGAAAGGCTCGCCCCACCCTCCTGTGCAACAGCATGAGAAAGCGGCAGTAGCGCTGCCAGTATGGCCGTGGCCGTCACTCGCATATCGTCTCTCCTTGCTTGATGTCGCTGCCCTCTAGATCCAGGTGCAGTGCAGCTCTCTGCACAACCGGCATCTAGGGCATTTTGTTTCGTCGTCGGGAGAAACAGCCGAAAAAGAAAAGGGCCGGCGCAGGGGCCGGCCTCTTCAATTCCCTTGCAATCGGCCTCACGCCGGCAATATGGCACCTTCCAGCGTGGTGAGCTGGTCGAGGAACTCCTCTGCCTTGGTCCGCGCCTCGTCGTCCTTGGCGTCCTCGAGGTCCTCTCGCGCTTCCTGGATGCGGCGCGCGAGATCCTCGCGGTCGATGTCGTCGACATGCACCGCCGACTCCGCCAGCAGTGTGCAGCCTTCGGGCAGAATGTCCGCAAAGCCGCCGAAGACGACGTAGCGATCTTCCTTGCCCTCGCGCGCAACGGTGATCACGCCCGGCTTGATGTTGGTCATGATCGGGGCGTGGTTGGCCATTACGGTCATCTCGCCTTCCGTACCGGGAATGACGACATGGTCGACCTCCTCGGAAACAAGCAGCCGCTCGGGCGAGACCAGTTCGAACTTGAAAGCTTGGGCCATGACGTCCTACCGAATGGGATTCGGCCGAGGCGAGTTCCGCCTACGGCCGTTATTCAATGTTCAGCCTGAGGATTAGGCCGCCTCGGCAGCCAGCCGCTCGGCCTTCTCGATCGCGTCCTCGATCGTGCCGACCATGTAGAACGCCGCCTCCGGCAGATGGTCGTACTCGCCGGCGACTAGGCCCTTGAAGCCCTTGATGGTGTCGGCGAGGTCCACGAGCTTGCCCGGCGTGCCGGTGAAGACCTCGGCCACGAAGAAGGGCTGCGACAGGAAGCGCTCGATCTTACGGGCGCGGGCCACCGTCAGCTTGTCCTCTTCGGAAAGCTCGTCCATGCCCAGGATAGCGATAATGTCCTGGAGCGACTTGTAACGCTGCAGCGTCTGCTGCACGTCACGGGCCACCTCGTAATGCTCCTCGCCGACGATCATCGGGTCGAGCATGCGCGACGTGGAGTCGAGCGGATCCACCGCCGGGTAGATGCCCTTCTCGGAAATCGCGCGGTTAAGCACCGTCGTGGCGTCCAGGTGGGCGAAGGAGGTGGCGGGCGCCGGGTCGGTCAGGTCGTCGGCGGGCACGTAGATCGCCTGCACCGAGGTGATCGAGCCGGTGGTCGTCGTCGTGATGCGCTCCTGCAGGGTGCCCATGTCGGTCGCCAGCGTCGGCTGATAGCCCACGGCCGAGGGAATGCGGCCGAGAAGCGCCGACACCTCGGAGCCCGCCTGGGTGAAGCGGAAGATGTTGTCGACGAAGAAAAGCACATCCTGGCCCTGGTCGCGGAAGTACTCCGCCACCGTCAGGCCCGTCAGGCCGACGCGAGCGCGGGCACCGGGCGGCTCGTTCATCTGACCGTAGACGAGCGCGGCCTTGGAGCCTTCGCCGCCGCCGGCCTTGTTGACGCCCGAATCGATGAACTCGTGATAGAGGTCATTGCCCTCGCGCGTGCGCTCGCCGACGCCGGCAAACACCGAGTAGCCGCCGTGAGCCTTCGCGACGTTGTTGATCAGCTCCTGGATGAGCACCGTCTTGCCGACGCCCGCGCCACCGAACAGGCCGATCTTGCCGCCCTTGGCGTACGGCGCCAGAAGGTCAAGCACCTTGATGCCGGTGACCAAGATCTCTGCTTCCGTCGACTGCTCGACATAGGTCGGCGCCGGCCGGTGGATGCCGCGCATCTCCGTCGCCTCGATTGGGCCGGCCTCGTCGGTCGGCTCGCCGATCACGTTGATGATGCGGCCGAGCATCTGCGGCCCGACGGGAACCGAGATCGCATCGCCGGTATCGAACACCTTCTGGCCGCGCACGAGCCCTTCCGTGCCGTCCATGGCGATGCACCGCACGGTGCTCTCGCCCAGGTGCTGGGCCACTTCCAGCACCAGGCGGTTACCATGGTTGTCGGTCTCCAGCGCGTTCAGGATCGCCGGCAGGTGACCCTCGAACTGCACGTCGACCACGGCGCCGATAACCTGGCGGACGATGCCGGCCGGGCCGGAAGCCTTGGCGCGAGCGGCAGGCGTCTTTGTCGCGGCGGTCTTCGCCGGTGCCTTTGCCTTCGCCGTGGCAGTCTTGGCGGGGGCCTTCCTGGCGGTCTTAGCCGCCGGCTTGGCCTCGTCTGTGGTCATGGCCGTACCTGCCGATGCCCGCTTCGGGGTCGCTGCTTTCGCCATTGGGTTCTACCTCTTCGATCCGCTAGAGCGCTTCGGCGCCCGAAATGATTTCGATCAGTTCCTTGGTGATCTGCGCCTGGCGCTGGCGGTTGTAGGTAATCGACAGCTTGTCGATCATCTCGCCCGCGTTGCGCGTCGCATTGTCCATCGCCGTCATCTTGGCGCCCATCTCGCCGGCTGCATTCTCGAGCAGCGCCCGGAACACCTGCACGGCAATGTTGCGCGGGATGAGGTCGGCCAGGATCGCCGCCGCTTCCGGCTCATAGTCGTAGGCCGCGCCGCCGGCAACGTCCTCCGCCTCTTCCTCGGCCTCCGAAACGGCGGCGGGGATAATCTGCTGCGCCGTCGGCACCTGGCTGATGACTGACTTGAACTCGGAATAAAACAGCGTGCAGACGTCGAACTGGCCCTCGTCGAACAGCCCGATCACCTTCTTGGCGATGGCATCCGCGTTCGCGAAGCCGATCTGCTTGACCTCGCGAAGCTCCACGCGGTCTATGATGAGATCGCTGAAGTCACGGCGCAGGATATCGAAGCCCTTCTTGCCGACGGTGAGGATCTTCACCTGCTTGCCGTTGGCGATCAGCTCGCGTGCATGCTCGCGCGCCAGCTTGGCGATCTGGCTGTTGAACCCGCCGCAAAGGCCGCGCTCTGCGGTCGCCACCACCAGCAGATGCGTGTCGTCCTTGCCGGTGCCGGCCATCAGCGGCGGTGCATCCGTGCCCGAGACGGTACTCGTCACGTTGGCCAGCACTGTGCCCATGCGCTCGGCATAGGGGCGTGCGGCCTCGGCCGCCTCCTGGGCACGACGCAGCTTTGCCGCGGCGACCATCTGCATCGCCTTGGTGATCTTCTGCGTCGCCTTGACGGAGGCGATCCGGTTGCGAAGGTCCTTAAGGGAGGGCATTGGCGCTTGAGCCTCAGGCGAAGTTCTTGGCGAAGGTGTCGATCTCGGCCTTGAGCTTGTCGCGCAGCTCGTCCGAAAGCGCCTTCTCCGTGCGGATCGCGTCGAGGATGTCCTTGCCCTCGGAACGCATATGCGCAAGCAGGGCCTGCTCGAAGCGCGTCACGTCGCCGAGCGCCAGCTTATCGAGATAGCCCTGCACGCCGGAGAAGATCACCACCACCTGCTCTTCGGTCTTGAGCGGCGAGAACTGCGGCTGCTTCAAGAGCTCCGTCAGGCGCGCGCCGCGGTTGAGCATGCGCTGCGTGGCCGCGTCGAGGTCGGAGCCGAACTGGGCGAAGGCCGCCATCTCGCGGTACTGCGCCAACTCGCCTTTGATGGAACCCGCCACCTGCTTCATCGCCTTGATCTGGGCGGCCGAACCCACGCGGGACACCGACAGGCCGACGTTCACGGCCGGGCGAATGCCCTGGAAGAACAGGTTCGTCTCCAGGAAGATCTGGCCGTCGGTGATCGAGATCACGTTGGTCGGGATATAGGCCGACACGTCGTTGGCCTGCGTCTCGATGATCGGAAGCGCGGTCAGCGAGCCCGCACCGTTGTCCTCATTCATCTTCGCCGCGCGCTCGAGAAGCCGCGAGTGCAGATAGAACACGTCGCCCGGATAAGCCTCGCGGCCCGGCGGGCGGCGCAGAAGCAGCGACATCTGGCGGTAGGCGACGGCCTGCTTCGACAGGTCGTCATAGCCGATCACGGCATGCTTGCCGTTGTCGCGGAAATATTCACCCATGGCGCAGCCGGCGAACGGCGCCAGGAACTGCATCGGCGCCGGGTCGGAAGCCGTGGCGGCAACGATGATGGAGTATTCCAGCGCACCGCGCTCTTCGAGCACCTTCACGAACTGCGCGACGGTGGAGCGCTTCTGGCCGACGGCGACATAGACGCAGTAGAGCTTCTGGCTCTCGTCGTCGCCCTCGTTGAGCGGCTTCTGGTTGAGGAAGGTGTCGAGGATGATGGCGGTCTTGCCGGTCTGGCGGTCACCGATGATGAGCTCGCGCTGGCCGCGGCCGACCGGGATCAGCGCGTCGATTGCCTTCAGGCCCGTCGACATCGGCTCGTGCACGGACTTGCGCGGGATGATGCCGGGCGCCTTCACGTCGACGCGGCGGCGTTCGGCGGCTTTGATCGGGCCCTTGCCGTCGATCGGGTTGCCGAGCGGGTCGACCACGCGGCCGAGAAGGCCCGGGCCCACCGGCACGTCCACGATGGCGCCGGTGCGCTTCACCGTGTCGCCTTCTTTGATATCGCGATCGGAGCCGAAGATAACGACGCCGACATTGTCGACCTCGAGGTTCAGCGCCATGCCGCGGATGCCGCCGGGGAACTCCACCATCTCACCGGCCTGGCAGTTGTCCAGACCGTAGACGCGGGCGATGCCGTCACCGACGGAGAGCACCTGGCCGACCTCGGAAACCTCGGCCTCCTTGCCGAAATTCTTGATCTGGTCCTTGAGAATTGCGGAAATTTCCGCCGCGCGGATATCCATCAGCCGACCTCTTTCAGTGCAAGCTTAAGCGAATTGAGTTTCGTTTTGAGCGATGTATCGATCTGGCGCGAGCCGAGCTTCACGACGAGGCCGCCGAGCAGCGAGGGATCGACTGTAACCTTTACGGTAACTTCCTTGCCGGCCACCTGCTTGAGCGCAGCCTTCAGCTCCCGCTCCTGCGCCGCGCTCAGCGCATGCGCCGAGGCCACCTCGGCAGCCACTTCGCCGCGCGCCTCGGCCGCAATCTTGCGGAAGCCGCGGATCATCTGCGGCACGGCGAACAGCCGCCGGTTCTTGGCCACGACACGCAGGAAATTCCCGACTAGCCCGCCGATCTTCGTCCTGGTGAGAACGGCGTCGAGGGCCTTGAACTGTTCGTCGGCGGAAAAGGCGGGGCTTTTAATCAGCCGCTGAAGGTCTTCACTTCCCTCGAGCAATACCTCGAAACGGCCGAGGTCTTCTTCGACCTGCGGGATCGCTTTCGATTCCTGCGCCAGTTCGAACAGCGAAAGCGCATAGCGTCCCGCCACCCCAGAGATCATCGAGCCAGACTGTGCCACCAAATGGCCTCTTCCCGCAGCTTGGGGGTCACAAGATTTGACGCTGGAGTGCGAGACTCGGGCTAAATCTCTGACCTTGTTGATAGTTTCTCAACCCGAGGGAACGGGCGCCGCCGTCCCCCGGTCGAAAGCCGCTTGCCGTCTAGCACAGGCTTACGGGACTCGCAACACGCGCGCGCCCAAGGAGTGGCAGCACCTTTGTCGCATGTGCACGGGCGCCCACAGGAAGGCCTGATCAGCGAACGAAACCGAGCGCGAAAGCCATCGGCAGCGCTGCCAGCGCCAGCATGACAAGAAGCACGATCCAGTTGAAAAGCGTGCCGCCCCGGTCCGACATCATGGAGACGATCCGCCCGAAAGCGGCGAGAGCCCAGGCGATCCCCAGCGTCATGTAGATCAGCGGCTGCGCGAACAAGATCGCGGATAGGCCGATGCCGACATAAAAGCCACCCAGCAGCGAACGCGATTCCGACAGCGCCTCGGGGTGATGTTCGACGGCGCGCAGTCTCAGCACCCGCAGGCTGAGCCGCGGAGCGAACATAGCGACAAGGCCGAAAAGAGCAGTGAAAACAGCAGCCCCCCAAGCCAGCCATTCGCCCTGGCTGTAGGGCCAGGGAAATGCGAAATCCATCGGATGTGCCCTCCATCTGCGCCGTTGACGCCATAGCCGGTTCACGCGCCGCGGCCAACATGCCCGAAGCTGCGGTTATAGAAAACTCTGCGGATCGATATCCACCTGCACACGCACCGAGCCGCGCGGTCGCGGAGCCGCCGCGATGAGCCGGCGCAGATAGGCCTGCAGGTCGGCGCGCCGCGTCCCCTGCACCAGAAGCCGGAAGCGGTGCCGCCCGGCGACCAGCGCCAGCGGCGCCTCTGCCGGGCCTAGAACCTCGATCTCGCCCGTCGCGGGTGCTGACCCACGCAGGGCGCGGGCGTGGCTCTCGGCCTCTGCGCGCGTGGCGGCACTGACGATCAGCGCTGCCAGCCGACCGAAGGGCGGCAGGCCGGAGCGTTCGCGCTCGGCGATCTCGCGTTCGTAGAAGGTCTCGGCGTCGCCGGAGACCAGCGCCTGCATCACCGGATGCTCCGGCTGGTAGGTCTGCAGAAGGCCTGTGCTCTTCTTGCCGAAACGCCCGGCCCGGCCCGTTACCTGGCTCAGGAGCTGGAATGTGCGCTCGGCCGCCCGCGGGTCCCCATTGGCAAGCCCCAGATCGGCATCCACCACGCCGACCAGCGTCATCAACGGAAAATTGTGCCCCTTGGCGACCAGCTGCGTGCCCACGACGATGTCCGCCTCGCCCTCGGCGATCGCCTCCAGCTCCAGCCGGAGCCGCTTCACGCCACCCATCAGGTCCGACGACAGCACGATCGTGCGTGCCTCGGGAAAGTGCCGGTCCACCTCCTCGGCAATGCGCTCCACGCCCGGCCCGCAGGCCGCCAGATGGTCGAGCGCCCCGCATTCAGGACAGGCCTCCGGCTGCTGTTCATGATAGCCGCAATGGTGGCAGACGAGCTGGCGGCGGAATCGATGCTCCACCAGCCAGCTCGAACAGTTGGGACACTGGAAGCGGTGCCCGCACACGCGGCACAACGTAAGCGGGGCATAGCCGCGGCGGTTAAGAAAGAGCAGGGCCTGCTCCTTGCGCTCGACGGTCCGCGCCATCGCCTCGATGAGCACCGGCGACAAGAACCCGCCGCGCGCCGGCGGTGCCTTGCGCATGTCCACGGCACGCAGCTCCGGCAGCGCCGCATCTGCGAAGCGCGCCGGCAGAAGGATACGCTCATAGCGCCCTTGGTCGGCGTTCACCCGGCTCTCCAGAGATGGCGTGGCCGAAGCCAGCACCACCGGAAAATTGCCCAGGTGCCCGCGCACCACGCTCATGTCGCGGGCGTTATAGAAGACCCGGTCCTCCTGCTTGTAGGCCGGGTCGTGTTCCTCGTCGACGACGATCAGCCCGAGCTCCCGGAACGGCAGGAAGAGCGCCGAGCGCGCGCCCGCCACCACCCGCACCTGCCCCTCGGCCACCTGTCGCCACACCCGCTCCCGCTTCCTCGGGGCGATGTCGGAATGCCATTCCGCCGGCTTGGCGCCGAAGCGGTCGTGAAAGCGCTCGAGAAAGGCCTGCGTCAGCGCGATTTCGGGCAAAAGGATCAGCACCTGCCTGCTCTTCTCCAGTGCTGCCGCCACGGCCTCGAAATAAACTTCCGTTTTACCGGAGCCGGTCACGCCGTCTATCAGCGTCACACTGAATTGCCCGGCCGCCGCCTTCTCGCGCACCCGGCTCGCGGCCGCGCTCTGGTCCGCCGTCAGCGCCGCGCGTCCGAACCCTGGATCCGGCGCGGCCACCACCGGCCGCGGCGGGATCTCCACCTTCTCGAAAACGCCCTGTGCGGTAAGCCCGTCGACCACGCTCATTGACGCGCCGGCCGCATGCGCCAGGCCCGAGCGCGTCCATGCCTGGCCGTCAGCGGCGCAGGCGAGCACGCGTTCGCGCGCCGCCGTCGCGCGGTCGGGCCGGTTTGCCGTCAGGCGCAGCCCCTCGATCGGCGGCTCCGGATCGAATGCCCCCGGCGCGCGCAGCACCATGCGCGCCACCATACCCGGCGGCGACAGCGTGTAGTCGGCTACCCACTCGATGAAGCGGCGCATATCCGCTGGCACCGCCGGACAATCGAAAACCTCGGAAATCGCCCGCAGCTTCTTCGCCTCGATGGGCTCGCCGTCGCCGTCCCATGCAACGCCCGCCACCTCGCGCGGACCCAGCGGCACGCGCAGGATCGCCCCCGGCTCCACCCTGGCGCCGTCGGGCACGGCGTAGGAGTAGGGCCGCTCCGCCGGCATGGGCACCATGACGGGAATCACGCGCGTTTGGTACGAATCTCGTTTCATCAGGCGTGACCTTGCCGGATTCTTGGATTAGAGCAAGGCCGAGCATAGATGAGATGCGGCGGCCTGCCGTCGCGGCCCGGCCAAGCAAGCTAAGGAGACAGACATGAAGTTCTTCGTCGACACAGCCGACGTCAACGAAATCCGCGAGCTCAGCGAAACCGGACTTCTCGACGGGGTAACCACGAACCCTTCACTGATTATGAAATCTGGCCGCCCCATTCTCGAGGTCACCAAAGAGATCTGCGACATCGTTGACGGCCCTGTCTCCGCCGAGGTGACGGCGGTGGAATTCAAGGAGATGATGCGCGAGGCCGACATCCTGTCGGAGATCGCCGACAACATCTGCATCAAGGTGCCGCTGACGATGGACGGGCTGAAGGCCTGCAAGGCGCTGACCGGCAGCGGCCGCAAGGTCAACGTCACGCTGTGCTTCTCGGCCAACCAGGCGCTGCTCGCCGCCAAAGCCGGCGCAACCTTCATCTCGCCCTTCATCGGCCGTCTGGACGATACAGGCATCGACGGCATGGAGCTGATCTCCGAGATCCGCACCATCTACGACAATTACGATTTCGACACGGAGATCCTCGCCGCCTCCATCCGCACCATGAACCACGTCAAGCAGGCAGCCCTCATCGGCGCCGACGTGGCGACGGTCCCGCCGTCGGTGCTGAAGGCACTGGTCAAGCACCCGCTGACGGACAAGGGCCTGGAAGCCTTCCTGGCCGACTGGGCCAAGACCGGGCAGAAGATCGGGTAAAGGCATCTCTCGCAGATCGTCGTCAGGGGCAAGCCGAAGGCTTGTCCCGGACCCATTCCGCGACTTCTCTGACCCGCAACAGGATCAGGCTGCGCTCGGCTGACGGTCCCCCGCGAACTCCACCGCCGGGTCTTCCGCCAGCCGTGCAAGCGCATGCGCCTGGAGCGCCGCGGCGACGTCGGCCGGCTCGCCATCCAGCAGATCCGGTGCGATCGGCCTGCCGATGGTCATGTGAAAATCGCGGCCCTTCTTGTTCAGGAGTTCGTGGAACAGCGTCATGTCGCGCAACTCCGCCGAGTATTTGGACAGGAGATAGAACAGGCCCGAATTGCGTGCCGTGATGTTGACCGGGATGACCGGCACCTCGTAGCGCCGCGCCAGCGCCACCACCGACGGCTGCCAGGGCCGCTCGGTCAGCTTGTCTTCGTTCCAATAGGCGATACGGCCGGCTGGAAACAGCACGACGGCCTTGTTCTCGGCAAAGGCCTTCGCCGTCGTCTCCAGCGTATCGCGGCTCTTGGCATGCGACTTCTCGCCAGGGCGCCACTCCACCGGGATAATGAGATCGCGGAAGCGCGGATTGACGCGCAAAGCATCCCGATTGGCGAAGATGGCCAGATCCGGCCGCCGCTCTTTCATCAGGTCGAAGACAGCAATGCCGTCGGCAATACCCGTAGGGTGCGTCGGTGCCAGGATGAAGCCACCCGTCGCCGGAATGTTCTCCGTGCCATGGGCGGAGACGTTCAGCGAGAGCAGGGCACTGATAAAGGTGAACGCATCCCAGCCGGAAAGCTCCGCGATCTCATCGGCCATCGCCAGCGCCTGCCGGTAATGGAAATAGCGGTAGAGCAGCGGCCGCGCCACCGGCCACAGCGGATGCCGTGAAAGATGGGTGGTGCGCTCCGCGATGAGCTGGTCGACGATGTGCGGAGGCTCTTTTGCGGCGAGCGTATCACGCTTGAGCACACGATTTCCCAGCACTCCGGCGACCGACATAAGCGTCGTATGAAAATCCATAAGCGAAGCACTCCGTTAGCGGCTGTTTCACCGAAAACTATGACGACGCAATGACGGCGCTACCGATTATAAGCGGACAAGATGTTGTTTCAAAAGCCATGATGGCATCATAGCACAGCCGACCTAGCGCGCGTCCAGCCTTGCTAGATCCTGGGCGACGGCAAGGTGGATAAATTCCGCCAACTCACGCGCCGCCCGGTCCTCCGCGTCGCGCTGGGCGCGCAGCACGGCGAACTCCTGGGGAGGACGGTCGAAGAAGGCGCTTACACGCTGCGTTCCATTGCCCATCTCCTTGCCGGTCGCGCTATCGGTGAGGCTATATCGGCCCGTCAGGGTAACGGTGCCGGCGGTCGGCTCGTTCTCGCTACCGCGCTGGATCTGCACGGACGAGCTGACGCTGCGCGCCACAGTGAGATTGAGCCTGTATTCGGGGTTCGCCGGCTCGCTAGCGCCGCCATGGAGCAGAAAAACGAGGTGATTGCGCACCTGTTGCGCAAAGCGCGTGGAGACGGGCGCCACGGAAACGGAGTTGAGTTCTGCCGCCGTCTCCTGCCCTGCCGCGCCTGGCGTGTTCTCGGCCAGCATCGGCCGCACCGTGCAGCCGGCGGCGATCATCAGCAGGAGGAAGGATCCGGTCAGGGCCAGAGCACGGATAGTGGCATTCACGGGCGTACCCCTCAGGCGACGACGTTGACGATTCGCTGCGGAACCACGATCACCTTGCGCGGCGGCGCGCCGTTGAGCGCCTTCTGCACGAAATCGAGCCCGAGGACCGCTTTTTCGACGGCAGCTTGATCCGCGTCGCGGGCGATTGTCAAATCCCCGCGCTTCTTGCCGTTGATCTGCACCGGCAGCACGATGTCGTTGTCCACAATCAGATCGGCGTCATAGTCGGGCCAGGCCCCGGCGGCGACGAGACTGTGTCCGCCGATCCTCGCCCAGCACTCCTCTGCCAGATGCGGCATGAAAGGCGCGACCAGGTGGATGAGGATCTCTACTGCCTCACGAGCCGCCGCGCGGGCACTGCCGTCGGCCTTATCCAAGCCGGAGAACGGCGCCTGCAGCTCGTTGACCAGTTCGTGGACGCGGGCGATGGCGCGGTTGAAAGCCAGCCGCTCGATATCTTCGCCCACCACCTTCAGCGCCTTGTGCGCCGGCTTGGAGATGGCGACAGCCTCTCCCGATTTCGCCGCACGCGGCGACGCATCCGTAACGGCGGGCGCGGCTTCGGCCACCAGCCGCCAGACGCGCTGGACGAAGCGGTGCGCACCGGCCGCCCCTTCATCCGTCCATTCCACATCGCGGTCGGGCGGCGAATCGGACAGCATGAACCAGCGCGCCGTATCGGCGCCGAAGGACTCGGTGATCTCTTCCGGGCTCACCGTGTTCTTCTTTGACTTCGACATCTTTTCCAGCGAGCCGATCGTCACCTCCTCACCAGTGGCGATCTCGATGGCCCTGCGTTCCTCGCCTGTCCCTTCGAGCCGCACCTCGACTGGCGCCAGCCAGCGCCCGTCCGCCGCGCGATAGGTCTCGTGCACCACCATCCCCTGCGTGAACAGGCCCTTGAAAGGCTCGTCCAGGTCGAGGTGGCCGGCCGCCCGCATGGCGCGGACGAAGAAGCGCGAATAGAGCAGGTGCAGGATCGCGTGCTCAATGCCGCCGATATACTGGTCGACCGGCAGCCAACGATTGGCCGCCTCGCGATCGGTCGGCGCGTCTGCGTGGGGAGACGTGAACCGTGCGAAATACCAGGACGAATCGACGAAGGTGTCCATCGTGTCCGTCTCGCGCCGCGCATCGGCCCCGCATTCCGGACACTTCACGTGCCGCCAGGAGGGATGCCGGTCGAGCGGATTTCCCGGCCGGTCGAAATCGATATCGTCCGGCAGCTGGACCGGCAGATCCTCCTTCGGCACCGGCACCACGCCGCATGCCTCGCAGTGGATCATCGGGATCGGGCAGCCCCAATAGCGCTGCCGCGACACACCCCAGTCGCGCAGGCGGAAATTCACCTTACGCTCTGCCACCGGCCGCCCGTCCAGCGTCTCCTTCTCCAGCCGCTTCGCCACCTCCTTGAAAGCGGCATCGTTCGTCATGCCGTCGAGGAAGCGCGAGTTGAGCATCACGCCATCGTCGGAATAGGACTCTTCCGTAATCTGGAACGTCGCCGCGTCCGCGCCTTCCGGCATCACCACCGGGATCACCGGCAGGCCGTACTTGTTGGCGAAGTCAAGGTCGCGCTGATCGCCCGACGGACAGCCGAAGATGGCGCCCGTGCCGTACTCCATCAGCACGAAATTGGCCACATAGACAGACAGCGTCCATTCCGGGTCGAAGGGATGGCGCACCTTGATGTCCGTATCGAAACCTTTCTTCTCCGCCGTCTCCAGGGCGGCGGCCGAGGTGCCGATGCGCCGGCACTCCTCGATGAAGGCCGCCAGCTCAGGATTGCCCTCGGCCGCCTTCTTGGCCAGCGGGTGGTCGGCGGCGATCGCCATGAAGGAGGCACCGAAAATGGTATCCGGCCGCGTCGTATAGGTCTCCAGTTCCCGCACGCTCTCGGGCGCCGTCTCCTCGACCAGCGCCCAGCGGATCGACAGCCCCTCGGACCGGCCAATCCAGTTGCGCTGCATGAGTCGCACCTTTTCAGGCCACTCGTCGAGCCCGTCGAGCGCCTTGAGCAGGTCTTCCGAATAATCGGTGATCTTGAAGAACCACTGCGCCAGCTCCCGGCTCTCCACCTCGGCGCCGGAGCGCCAGCCGCGCCCGTCGATCACCTGCTCGTTGGCGAGCACCGTCTGGTCCACCGGGTCCCAGTTCACCTTGGATGTCTTCCGCGTCACCAGCCCCTTCTCGTGGAAGTCGAGGAACAGCATCTGCTGGCGGTGGTAGTAATCCACGTCGCAAGTGGCGAACTCGCGGCTCCAGTCGAGCGACAGGCCCATCATCTTGAGCCCCGCGCGCATGGCAGCGATGTTCTGGTAGGTCCATTCCTTGGGGTGGACCTTGTTCTGCATGGCCGCGTTCTCCGCCGGCATGCCGAAAGCATCCCAGCCCATCGGATGCAGCACGTTGAAACCCTTTGCCCGCTTGTAGCGCGCCACCACGTCGCCCATCGTGTAGTTGCGCGTGTGTCCGATATGGATGCGCCCCGATGGGTAGGGAAACATCTCGAGCACGTAGTAGGTCGGCCGTCCGTCGTCGTTCGGAGTTTCGAACAGGCGCGCCTCCTCCCACGCCTTCTGCCAGCGGGGTTCGGATGCGCGCGGATTGTAACGTTCGGTTGCCATGCCAGATATTTCACGTAAGTAGAAACGAGAATTTTTCCGGCGGACCTTCACCACGGTTTGCGACAACCGTCAACTCCGGCTAGTCATTCCTGCCCGAGACGAAACCCGAAGACCTTCCCGGATCCACCATGACCGACGCCGCTCAGAACCTCCGCACCGTCCGCGAAAAAATAGCCGAGGCCGCCCGCGCCGCCTCCCGCCCACCCGAAGACGTGGAGCTTGTCGCGGTATCCAAAACCTTCCCCGCCGAACGGATTGGCCCGGTGATCGAGGCCGGCCAGCGCGTCTTCGGCGAGAATCGCGTGCAGGAGGCTGTAGGCAAATGGCCGGCGCTCAAGGAAGCATTCCCCGAGATCGAACTGCACCTCATCGGTCCCCTGCAATCCAACAAGGCCAAGGAGGCTGTCGCCCTGTTCGACGTGATCGAGACCGTGGACCGCGAAAAGATCGCTGCTGCGCTTGCCGCCGAGATGGAAAAGCAGGGCCGGCGCCCGCGCCTCTACGTCCAGGTCAACACCGGGCTGGAAGAGCAGAAGACCGGCATAGACCCGCGCGAGACGGCGAGCTTCGTCGCCCGCTGCCGCGAAGCGCACGGCCTGGAGATCGAGGGCCTGATGTGCATCCCGCCCATCGACGAGAACCCCGGCCCCCACTTCGCGCTTCTTGAAAAGCTCGCAAGCGAGGCCGGCGTGGAGAAACGCTCCATGGGCATGTCGGCAGATTTCGAGACGGCCATCGCCTTCGGTGCCACGGCCGTGCGCGTCGGCTCGGCCATCTTCGGCAGCAGGGGATAAGGCCGGCGCGGCAAGCCGCGCCGGCGCCGCATGTCAAACCGCCGAGGCGGTGCGCCCTATGCGGCTCGCCACGACCCAGACGAAGAGCAGCATCGAGAGAAGCACGATTACCGAGCCTGCCTTGGCAAGACCTTCGCCGGCGCCCTGGATCGCCATCGCGATACCCGGCACGATCAGGATTACGCCTGCTTGTGCCAGCAGCACCTGGATCTGTGCCAGCCGGCTTTCCGCCGCCGCCGGCATAACTGTGTAGAACGTTCCGTAAAGAGCGATGGATACCCACCCGAGCAGATTCATATGACCGTGGACCGGCGACAGAGTATGGTCGCCGCTGGCCGACATCCAGATACCGAAAGCCATGCCCAACAGCGCATAGATAGGCGCTGTGATCCAGCAGATGCGTGCAAGTCCGTTCATTGTCCCCCTTGGCGCCGCTCCGGCGCCTCGACACCGGCCCGGCACTACCGGGACCCCGTCACGTGCGCCGCCATATGGCGACGCTTTCATGACGCGCAAAAATATAGCAGTGCGCGCGTCAGCACGGAAGATGGTTTGGGGAGCTCTACACCTTCATCCATTCATCCGTGGCGGCGGGAATAGAACTGTCTCGCCTGCTACTGCAGCACCAGTTCGCCGGTCACGTTACGCCATTCGCTGGGGGAGATGAGCCGGCGGTGCGTATAGGTAACCGAGTGCAACGGCCCGTCGAGCGTTTTCTGCCAAAAATCGATGAAGCGGAGGAGCGCCGGGAATTTCGGCGCAATGTCGTAGTGCTGCCAGACAAAAGTCTGCAGCAGATGTGGATGGTCGGGAAGATGGTAGAGGAATTGCGCCGTGGTGATGCCATAGCCCTCAAGGATCAGTTCGGTTTCTGTGGTCTTGCGCATGACTGCCCTTTCCAATCGTGTCGCGCCCGACGATTCTGTCTCCTCGAGCGTTGACCGTCCAGAGTAAAAATGCTTCACGACCGATGAAGTTCCTGTAAATACAAAATGTTAGCAGCGCATCTGTTAGGCTGCTGCCAGCCTTCGGCATGGGCTGCCATCGTCTAATGTTGTGAGCAGCCGCCGAATGGTAGTAATGCATGCGGGTCAAGGGGCTGCCGCCCCGTGGGGCCGGAGCGCCGTTCCGGCAAAGTTTCATCCGGAGGAGGAAAAATGTCCGAAGTGCATGTTCATCGCGTCAAGCCGGCCTGGAAAAAGCGCGCGCTGATCGACAGCGACACTTACGAAAAGTGGCACAAGGACAGCATCAAGAATCCGGACAAGTTCTGGGGCAAGCACGGCAAGCGAATCGATTGGTTCAAGCCCTACACCAAGGTCAAGAACACCTCGTTCAAAGGCAAGGTCTCGATCAAATGGTTCGAGGACGGGGTCACCAACGCCTCCTATAACTGCATCGACCGCCACCTGAAGAAGCGCGGCGACCAGACCGCCATCATCTGGGAGGGTGACAACCCCTACGACGACAAGAAGATCACCTATAACGAGCTCTACGAGCACGTCTGCCGGCTCGCCAACGTCCTGAAGTCGAACGGCGTGAAGAAGGGCGACAGGGTGACCATCTACATGCCGATGATCCCCGAGGCCGCCTACGCGATGCTCGCTTGCGCGCGCATCGGCGCCATTCATTCGGTCGTCTTCGGCGGCTTCTCGCCCGACTCGCTCGCCGGCCGTATCGAGGACTGCAAATCGGATTTCGTGATCACGGCGGACGAGGGCATTCGCGGCGGCAAGAAGATCCCGCTGAAGGAAAACACCGACAAGGCTATCCAGATCGCCGAGAAAGCCGGCGCCAAGGTGCGCAACGTCCTGGTGGTGCGCCGCACCGGCAGCAAGATCGACTGGGCGGACGGCCGCGACCTCTGGTACCACGAGGAGGTGAGTGGCGCGAAGCCGGACTGCAAGCCGGAGAAGATGAAAGCGGAGGATCCGCTCTTCATTCTGTATACCTCCGGCTCCACAGGCAAGCCGAAGGGCGTGCTTCACACCACCGGCGGCTATCTCGTCTATACCTCGATGACGCACCAGTACGTGTTCGACTATCACGATGGCGATATCTACTGGTGCACAGCAGATGTCGGCTGGGTCACCGGCCACAGCTACATCGTCTACGGCCCGCTCGCCAACGGCGCCGTCACGTTGATGTTCGAGGGAGTACCGAACTATCCCGACGCCTCGCGCTTCTGGGAGGTCATCGACAAGCATCAGGTCAACATCTTCTACACCGCCCCCACCGCCATCCGGGCCCTGATGGGCGCCGGCGACGACCATGTGACGAAGACGTCGCGCAAGTCGCTCAAGCTGCTCGGTACGGTGGGTGAGCCGATCAACCCGGAAGCCTGGGAGTGGTACTACAATGTGGTCGGCGACAAGAAGGTGCCAATCGTCGACACCTGGTGGCAGACCGAGACCGGCGGCATCCTCATCACACCGCTTCCCGGCGCCGTCGATCTCAAGGCGGGGTCGGCCACGAAACCCTTCTTTGGCGTTCAGCCGCAGCTCGTCGACGGCGATGGGAAGGAGCTCGAGGGGTCGGCCAGCGGAAATCTGTGCATCCTCGATTCCTGGCCCGGTCAGATGCGCACCGTCTATGGCGACCACGACCGCTTCGTGCAGACCTATTTCTCCACCTACAAGGGCAAGTACTTCACCGGCGACGGCTGCCGCCGCGACAAGGACGGCTACTACTGGATCACCGGCCGCGTCGACGACGTCCTCAACGTCTCCGGCCACCGCATGGGCACGGCCGAGGTGGAATCGGCCCTGGTCTCCCACGACAAGGTCTCCGAAGCCGCCGTCGTCGGCTATCCGCACGACATCAAGGGCCAGGGCATCTACTGCTACGTCACGCTGATGGCAGGCGAGAAGGGCTCCGACGCGCTGAAGAAGGACCTCGTCGCCCACGTGCGCAGCGAGATCGGCCCCATCGCCACACCTGACAAGATCCAGTTCGCCCCGAGCCTGCCCAAGACGCGATCCGGCAAGATCATGCGCCGCATCCTGCGCAAGATCGCCGAGGACGACTATCGCGCACTCGGCGACACCTCGACGCTCGCCGATCCGGCAGTCGTGGAAGACCTGGTGGAGAACCGGCAGAACAAGAGGGACTGAGGCATCAGCCCGAAAACCGGCATCGATGGAACGCCGCCCGCTGTTGGATCACCGCGGGCGGCGTCACTCCTCAGCAGCCGATTTCCTCGCGTATCTGATCGACGACCCTCTTGCTCGGGCACACATTCTCGCAAGGGATGCCGTCACTGTCTCCGTCCGCGCGGCTGTAGCCGTTGCACCACATGATGACTGCCTCGCGGCAGGAACTGACACTCTTGCAGCTCCGCCTCCCCTGGACCATCTGAACAGTCGCCGGAGAGAAATTCTGGTGCGGCGCGGGCTCTGCCCCCTGCCCGATGTCGATTGCATCGCCAACAGGCCGGCAAGCCCACAGATCGCAAGATACCTCCACCCCATCGACATATGAGTACACGACTGCATCCCACGCAAACCATTCCATGCCGGAGCAAGGAAAGCTGACGCTCCCCTTGCGCGATGCTGCCGCACCGTCCACATTGGGGCCATGTGCAACGAAACGAAAGGAGGTGATCCAATGTCGAGTGAATTCAGTTCCAGCGTGGCCTCGGCGGATTGCCTTTTCCGGGAGCAGCCTCTCGGCTAAAGCGCATGACGCGCGGCAAAAGGC
The DNA here is from genome assembly GCF_025336525.1 of Chelativorans salis. Lineage (GTDB taxonomy): Bacteria > Pseudomonadota > Alphaproteobacteria > Rhizobiales > Rhizobiaceae > Chelativorans > Chelativorans salis. Next base: position 416,672 of record NZ_JAOCZP010000004.1, on the reverse strand, counting down.
GCCACGGTGTCGTGTCGCTGGCCGCGCCGGGAACGAAGACACGGAGGGCCGTCCCGATGGGGCGGCCCTTTTCTTTTAGAGCAAGTCAGGAATCCGCCCGGAATTCCGCCGGCTCAGCCGTCGATCTCCTTGCCGATGATGGCTATGGCCTGCTGGTAGACGCTGGCCGCGTTCCAGCCTTGCAGGGCGCGGAAATTGATCTCGCCGGGCTGATACCCAGCGCCCGGCTGCCAGCCGTGGGCACGCAGGAAGTTCGCCGTGGAGGCAAGCGCGTCGGCCACCGAGCCGATCATGTCGACGCGGCCATTGCCGTCGCCGTCGACGCCGTACGTCAGTGCGTTGCCGGGCAGGAACTGCGTCTGCCCGATTTCGCCATGGGCGGCGCCCACGTCCGAGGGGCTCAGCACGCCGCGCTCCACCAGCGCCAGTGCCGCATAGAGATGACCGGTGAAGAACTCGGAGCGGCGGCAATCATAAGCAAGCGTGGCGACGGCCGAAAGAATGTTCTGGTTGCCGAGAAACCCACCGAAGCCCGTCTCCATGCCCCAGATGGCGAGAAGAGGTCCCGGTGGGACGCCATACCGGCTCTCGATCATAGAAAGCAGACCACCGTACTTCTGCTTCATGCTCCTGCCGCGTGAGATGATGGCGTTGGCACCGCGCTTCTGCATGAAGCTGTCGAGCGATAGCTTGAAGCTTTTCTGCCCGCGATCGGCGGCGATCGTCTTCGAGGCATAGCGCGTCTGCGCAAGCGCGTCGAGCGCCCGCGGACCGACGCCGCGCGCCGATGCTTCCTGCATGAACTGCGCTTTCCAGACCTCGAACCCGTTCGCACCGTTGCCGCATGTGCTGCCGAAAGCGGGCCCGCTGACGAAAAAAGCCGCAACCAGGGCTGCGGCGAGCCAGTTCCCCCTGCTCCCCCGAATCATCCTATGCACCTCGTAAAAATAAGAATCGTCGAATTGTGCCAGCGATTCATGATGTTGTCACCTTTGATGCTGCCCGGGCCACGGCGTCGTCGCCGCGCGCCGGGAACCAAAACGCGCCGGCGCCAGTTCATATCGGTCAGTAGATTAGTGAGGAGACTGGAAATGAAGTCACTCATCTTGAAAGGCACGGTAGCGGCAGCGGGGCTGTTTGCGCTCACGAGCGTCGCGGCTGCCCAGGTCGAGGCGACTGCTACGGCAGACCTCAACCTTCGCACCGGCCCGGGAACGGGATACCCGGTGGTTGACGTCATCCGCTCATCGGAACAGGTCATAATCAACGGCTGCGACGAGGGTGGTAGCTGGTGCTCCGTCAACCATGCCGGCGTCGAAGGCTGGGCCTATTCGGGCTATCTGGCGACCGAACAGGCAATGGAGGTGATGCCGCGCACCACCTATGAGACAACGGGTGCTGTCGAGGTGGAGGTTGTCCCCCCGCCGCGCGAGGTCATCACCGAGGTCGCCCCTCCGCCGCGCGAGGTCATCACCTATGTCGAGCGGAATCGCGTCGAGCCGATCTATCTCGAAGGCGAGGTGAGTGTCGGCATAGGCCTGCCCGAAACGGTCGAAGTCTATGATATACCGGACTACGACTACCGCTATGTCTACGTGAACGGCCGGCCGGTTCTCGTTGAGCCGCAGAGCCGCCGCGTCGTCTATGTGATGCCGTAACCGACCCGAACCGGCGCCGCGGCTTCGCGCGGCGCCGCTTTCGCGAGCAGAGCAGTTCTCCGGCCGTTGCGCCGGAACTTGACTCTCGGCCGTTTTTCAGGTCTACCGCGCGCACTTTCCGCGACGAGTGCAAACTCCGAGCAGCCGACCGGGGCGCCTTCAAGCGAAGGAGACCGACCCCGGAGGTCAACACCCGGCAGCGCGATGCGCCCCCGGGTGCTTTTCGGCTTTGCGCGAGGTTTAACCGAGGGCGCGGATGCATTACCTCTCGTATCTATGATGCGAGACAAGAGGAACGCGTATGTTTGAGAACCTGCAGGAACGCCTTGGCGCAATCCTGAACGGCCTGACTGGGCGCGGCGCCCTGTCGGAGGCGGACGTCTCGGCCGCGCTGCGCGAAGTGCGCCGGGCGCTGATCGAGGCTGACGTGGCGCTCGACGTGGTGCGTTCCTTCACCGACCGCGTGCGCGAGAAGGCCGTCGGCGCGGAAGTGCTGAAATCCGTCAAGCCCGGCCAGATGGTCGTCAAGATCGTCCATGACGAACTTGTCGAGATGCTCGGCGCGGAGGGCGAGACCATCGACCTCAACGCGCCGGCCCCCGTGGTCGTCATGATGGTGGGCCTGCAGGGTTCAGGCAAGACCACCACCACCGGCAAGGTCGCCAAGCGGCTTTCCGAGCGCCAGGGCAAGAAGGTCCTGATGGCCTCGCTCGACACCCGCCGCCCCGCTGCCCAGGAGCAGCTACGCCAGATCGGCGAGCAGGTCTCGGTGGCCACCCTTCCGATCGTCGCCAACCAGGGCCCCGTCGACATCGCAAAGCGCGCTGTGCAGGCGGCGAAGCTCGGCGGCCACGACCTCGTTATTCTCGACACCGCCGGCCGCACCCATATCGACGAGCCGCTGATGGCCGAGATGGCCGATATCAAGCGCACGTCGAACCCGCACGAGATCCTGCTGGTCGCCGATTCGCTCACCGGCCAGGACGCGGTGAATCTGGCGAAAAGCTTCGACGAGCGCGTCGGCATCACCGGCCTCGTCTTGACCCGGATGGATGGCGATGGCCGCGGCGGCGCCGCCCTTTCCATGCGCGCCGTCACCGGCAAGCCCATCAAACTCATCGGCGTCGGCGAGAAGATGGACGCGCTGGAGGAGTTCCATCCCAAGCGCATCGCCGACCGCATCCTCGGCATGGGCGACATCGTCAGTCTGGTCGAAAAGGCTGCCGAGACCATCGACCAGGAAAAAGCCGCGGCGATGGCAAAGAAGATGCAGGCCGGCAAGTTCGACCTGAACGACCTCGCCGATCAGCTTGCGCAGATGCAGAAAATGGGCGGCATGGGCGGCATCATGGGCATGATGCCCGGTATGGGGAAGATGAAGGACCAACTCTCCGCAGCCGGTCTCGACGATAAGATGTTCGGCCGCCAGATCGCCATCATTCAGTCGATGACGCCGAAGGAGCGATCGAACCCCGACCTCCTCAAGCACAGCCGCAAGAAGCGTATCGCCGCCGGCTCCGGCACTGATGCCGTGCAGATCAACAAGCTGCTGAAGATGCACCGCCAGATGGCTGACATGATGAAGGCCATGGGCGGCAAGGGCAAGAAGGGCGGCATGATGCGGGGGATGATGGGCGGCATGGCGCAGAAGATGGGTCTCGGCGGCATGGGCGGCATGCCCGATCTGTCGAAGATGGACCCCAAGGAGCTCGAAGCGCTGCAAAAGCAAGTGGGCGGTGCCGGTCTGCCGCAAGGCGGCCTGCCCAAGGGCCTCCCCGGCCTGCCGGGTGGCGGTGGCGGCTTACCGGGCTTGCCGGGCGGCGGTCTGCCCGGCCTGCCGAAGAAGAAATAGGGGCGGGGATGAGCGCGGACAAAGATTTCGCCAAGGCGCAGCTTCTGGAGCTGCGCGCGTCGATCGACAACATCGACGCCGCCCTCCTCCACATGCTTGCCGAGCGTTTCCGCTGCACCAAGGCGGTCGGCGTCCTCAAGGCGACCCACGGCCTGCCGCCAGCCGACCCGGCGCGCGAGCAGGCGCAGATCGCCCGGCTGCGCCGGCTGGCGGATGAGGCGCAGCTCGACCCGGATTTCGCGGAAAAGTTCCTGAACTTCATCATCCGCGAGGTGATCCGCCATCACGAGGCGATCGCCGAGGAGCACGGCAACGGCGCACCTGAAAAGGGCGAGGCGCAGGTATGACCCCCGTGCTTGAGAGCGAGCGCCTGGTTCTGCGCGGCTGGCGGAAGGCCGATTTCCCCGCCTTCGCGGCGTTCTACGCGGACGAGGAGCGCACGCGCTATATAGGCGGGCCGAAGAACGAGTGGCAGGCCTGGACGGTCTTCGCCGCCCATGTCGGCGAATGGGCGCTCAACGGCTTCGGCTTCTTCGCGGTCGACCGCAAGGAGGACGGCGCCGTCGTCGGCTATGTCGGGCTGTGGCAGCCGCCCTATGTCGAGGAGCCGGAACTGGCCTGGAGCCTCTATGCCGGCTTCGAGGGCAAGGGCTACGCCACGGAGGCCGCCAACCGCATCCAGCTCTGGGCAGCACGTGACCTCGGCCTGCCGCCGCTCATGAGCTTCGTCCATCCCGAGAACCTGCCGTCCCAGGCGGTAGTCAAAAGGCTGGGGGCGACGCCCCTGCCACCCACCACCCTGCGCGGCGAGCCGCGCTTGCGTTTCCGGCACGCCGTGCCGGCCTGATCGCCATCATCGAAAGGAAGAACAATGGCACTGAAAATCCGACTGGCCCGCGCGGGCTCCAAGAAACGCCCCTACTACCACGTCGTTGTGGCCGACGTGCGCGCCCCGCGCGACGGCCGCTTCATCGAGCAGCTCGGCTCCTGGAACCCGACGCTGCCCAAAGACGCCGAGCGCGTGAAGCTTAACGAGGAGCGCATCAAGCATTGGCTCGACAACGGCGCCCTGCCGACCGACCGCGTGCTCCGCTTCCTCGATCAGGCCGGACTCGCCAAGCGTCCCGAGCGCAATAACCCGAATAAGGCCGAACCCGGCAAGAAGGCGCAGGAGCGTCTAGCCGCCGCGAAGCAGGCCGAGGAAGAGGCGAAGGCCGCCGCCGCGGAAGCCGAAGCCGCTGCCGCCGAGGCCCCGGCTGAAGAGCCTGCCGCTGCCGAAGCCCCCGCCGAGGCCACCACGGAAGCGCCTGCCGAAGAGGCTGCCGAGAGCGAGAAGACCGAAGGCTGAGGAACGGTTCGCGTAGCGGACGAAAACCGACAGTCCGTTTACACGACGAACCTCCCGAGCGCGGGATCGCCCGCCGGTTTATACGTGCTGCAATGGCGGGCTTCGGCCCGCCATTTTCATGTCCGCTCCGCCGCCGTCTCGCCTCGCAGCTCGGTCAGGTAGCCGCGAATCGCCAGGCAGATGCGGCGCGCCAGCGCTTCCTCGTCCGCCGCGTCCTCGCGGAACGCCTGCAGCATCATGCCGCGTGCCAGCCCGACCACATCCTGCGCCGCCTGCTTCGAGTCGGGCACCGCCCGCAGCGCCAAGAACCGGGCCACCGCCTCGACAACGGCGCGGTTGGTCCGCATCATTTCTTCGTGCAGCGGCAGAGCCGAATTGGCGTAGTCGAGCGCTTGCGCAAGTTTGGGCGCCCGCGCCTGGTTGCCCATGGCCGCCTTCACCAGCCGCTTGATGATCACCTCCTCGTCCTGGCGCTCCATTCCCTCAAGCGCTGCGATCATGCCGGCCAGAAGCTTCTTGCGCTTGCGCCGCAGCATCTCTGTCAGGATCGCCTCCTTGCTCGGGAAATACTGGTACAAGGAGCCGACGCTTATACCTGCCCGCAGCGCCACCGCATTGGTGTTGAATCCGGCCAGCCCTTCCGCCGTCAGAATGCGAGCAGAGGCCTCCAGAATGGCATCCACCGTCGCCGTAGAGCGTGCCTGGCGCGGCTTTTTCCTCGGTTCGATGGTCGGTTCGACGCTGCCCATGAAATGCGAGTTTCCAAATACGAGCAATTGCTCGGATAATACGCCTCACAAGAGCGCCTGGCAAGCCGGCGGCATCGCATCGCCGGCCTGCCGCTCAACCGCCTATCGCCGCCCGCACTTGCAGGCCATCCTTCAGACGGGAGAAAACATGTCGCTTGTCCTCTACGATCCGCCCCGCCGCCGCCGGTGCCATGGCGATACGTTGCGCTTCCTCGCCACATGGCTTCGGGCGCCGTTGCGCACTGGCGCCGTGGCGCCAAGCTCCGCCGCTCTCGCCCGCACGATGGCCTTTGCGGCCGCCATTCGTCCGGGTTCACGCGTGCTTGAGCTCGGTCCCGGTACCGGTGTCGTCACAAAGGCGCTGCTCACTGCGGGTGTGCACGAGGAGGACCTGATCCTCGTGGAGGCCGATGCCGCCTTTGCCGGCCTTCTGCGACAGCGTTATCCCGCCGCGACGGTGCTGGAGGGGGATGCCTTTGCCGCCGTTAGCCGCCTGGCCGACGCGGGCACGGAATTCTGCGCCGTCGTATCCAGCCTGCCGCTCTTCGTCTTTCCGAAGGCCCTACGCCGCAAGCTCGCGCTCGATGCCATGCGCCTTTTGCCACCGCACGGGCGGCTGGTGCAATTCACCTACGGTCCTATATCGCCTGTACCGCGCGAGCCGGAAGTGACGGCACAGCCATCGCGCCGTATCTGGCGCAATCTACCGCCCGCCGTCGTCTGGACCTATCAGGAGAAGCCCTGAAGTCGCGCCGCTTGCTACGGCACTTCTTCTGCAACACTGGCGATTGGCAAGGCCGCCGCGATGGTCTTCCTTCAACGTGCGCCTTGCCCAGTCTGCTGCTGAGGTGGACTGGGCGGCGGCGCTGGCGTGGCGGCAAGGAAGGTTCGCATACGATACCCCCCGGACATTACGTGCCCTTGCCCGTGCGCTATTTCGCGATGCCGCGCAGCGCTGTCTCCCCCCAAACCTCATTCAGGCGCCGGTCGCGTCCACAGCCTTCGCGGTAGCTGTTGTAGGCATCCGCCTTGGTGATGAAGCCGAAGCGCGTGAGGATGCGCTCGTCGCTTCGGTAGTAGTTTTGGTGATAGTCCTCGGCCGGCCAGAAAGCCGATGCGGGCTCGATCGGCGTCACGACGGGCTGGCCCAGCTCGGCTTCCGCCGCCTGTTTGGCTTCCTCCGCCGCCTTTTTCTGCGCATCGTCGAGCGCATAGATTGCCGTGGTATAGCCGTGACCGCGGTCGCAGAATTGGCCGCCAGCGTCGGTGGGATCGACGGAGTGGAAGAACACGTCCAGGAGATGCTCGTAGCTCACCTGGCTGTCGTCATACTTGATCTCCACCGCTTCAAGATGGCCACCTGATTCGTAATTGCGGTAGCTGGGATTTTCCGTCTCGCCGCCCGTATAGCCGGAGACGGTGGAAAGCACCCCCTGAACCTTGTCGAAGTCCGCTTCGACGCACCAGAAGCAGCCGCCGGCGAAGATGGCGGTCTTCGTTTCCGCCGTGGCGGAATTGGCAAAGGATACCGCAAAGAAAAGCGCGGCTGCAGCGGCGAGGCGGATCATGGCAGGTCTCTCCCTTTTCACGGCAAGACCTACTCCGCAGGGCATCGATTGCAAATTCAATCCGCTACACGCTTGCGTGAGCGGCGGTTCAGACCCGCCGCTCCACCATCATCTGCTTGATCTCGGCGATTGCCTTGGCCGGATTCAGCCCCTTTGGGCACGCCTGCGTGCAGTTCATGATGGTGTGGCAACGGTAGAGCCGGAAGGGGTCTTCCAGGTTGTCGAGTCGCTCGCCTGTGGCCTCGTCGCGTGAATCGATGAGCCAGCGATAGGCCTGCAGCAGCACCGCCGGGCCCAGGTAGCGCTCGCCGTTCCACCAGTAGCTGGGGCACGACGTCTGGCAGCAGAAGCACAGGATGCACTCGTAGAGGCCGTCGAGCTTCGCCCTATCCTCGTGGCTCTGCTGCCACTCCTTGGCGGGCTCGGGCGTGACCGTCTGCAGCCAAGGCTCGATGGAGGAAAGCTGCGCGTAGGGCACGGAAAGATCCGGCACGAGGTCCTTCACCACCGGCATGTGCGGCAGCGGGTATACCTTCACGGCGTCGCCGATCTCGTCCATGCCCTTCGTGCAGGCGAGCGTGTTGGCGCCATCGATATTCATCGCGCACGACCCGCAGATGCCTTCGCGGCAGGAGCGGCGGAAGGTGAGTGTTGGATCGATCTTGTTCTTGATCCAGATGAGGGCGTCGAGGACCATTGGGCCGCAATCGTCCATATCGACGAAATAGGTGTCGACGCGAGGGTTCTCCGTGTCGTCCGGCGACCAGCGGTAGACCCGATACTCGCGCAGATTGGTGGCGCCTCCGGGCTTCGTCCAGACCTTGCCCTGCTGGACTTTGGAGTTCTTGGGAAGGGTGAGTTGGACCATGATATCCTCGGGTCAGTAAACCCGCGCCTTCGGCGCGATCTTTGCCGGGTCGATGCCGCCCTCATTGTGGCCCAGCATCGGCTCGGTGTGGACCGGGCGGTAGTCGAGGCTGACCTTGCCGGCCTCGTCCACCCAGGAAAGCGTGTGCTTGCGCCAGTTCTCGTCGTCGCGCCCGGAAAAGTCCTCGCGGGCGTGGGCGCCGCGGCTTTCCTTGCGCGCCTCAGCCGAATAGACCGTAGTGACGGCATTCGCCATCAGGTTTTCGAGCTCAAGCGTTTCCATCAGGTCCGAATTCCAGATCATCGAGCGGTCGTGGACCTTGATATCCGAAAGCTCCTCCCACACAGCAGAGATGCGCTTACATCCCTGCTCTAGCGTTTCTTGTGTGCGGAAGACGGCGGCGTCTTCCTGCATGGCGCGCTGCATTTTCTCGCGCACGGCGGCCGTCGGCGTGCCGCCGCTGGCATGGCGCAGCCTGTCGAAGCGGTCCATGATCTTTTCGCAGGCGACTTCGTTGACCGACGGGACTTTCGAATCACGATCGACCACCTTGCCGGCGCGGATGGCCGCTGCGCGACCGAAGACGACAAGGTCGATGAGGGAGTTGGAGCCGAGCCGGTTGGCGCCGTGCACGGAGGCGCAGGCCGCCTCGCCGACGGCCATCAGGCCGGGGGCGACGGCGTCCGGATCGTCCTTGGTCGGGTTCAGCACCTCGCCCCAATAGTTCGTCGGGATGCCTCCCATGTTGTAATGCACGGTCGGCAGCACGGGGATGGGCTCACGGGTGACGTCGACGCCTGCGAAAATACGTGCCGATTCGGCGATGCCGGGCAGGCGCTCGTGGATCACCGCGGGATCGAGGTGGTCGAGGTGCAGGAAGATGTGGTCCTTCTCCTTGCCCACGCCGCGGCCCTCGCGGATTTCCACCGTCATGCAGCGTGAGACGACGTCGCGCGAGGCAAGGTCCTTGGCGGACGGGGCATAGCGCTCCATGAAGCGCTCGCCCTCGGAATTGACGAGATAGCCGCCCTCGCCGCGCACGCCTTCGGTGATGAGGCAGCCGGCGCCGTAGATGCCCGTCGGATGGAACTGCACGAATTCCATGTCCTGCAGCGGCAGACCGGCGCGGGCGATCATGGCGTTGCCGTCGCCCGTGCAGGTGTGCGCGGAGGTGCAGGAGAAGTAGGTACGGCCGTAGCCGCCAGTCGCTAGTACCACCATCTTGGCGGCAAAGCGGTGGATGGTGCCGTCCTCAAGGTTCCAGGCGACAACGCCGGTGCAGGCGCCATCCGTCATGATGAGGTCGAGGGCGAAATATTCGACGAAGAACTGGGCGTGGTTCTTCACCGACTGACCGTAGAGGGTGTGAAGGATGGCATGGCCGGTGCGGTCGGCGGCGGCACAGGTGCGCTGAACGGGCGGGCCCTCGCCGAAATTCTGCATGTGGCCGCCGAAGGGGCGCTGGTAGATCTTGCCTTCTTCGGTGCGCGAGAAGGGGACGCCGTAGTGCTCAAGCTCGTAGACGGCGGCCGGAGCCTCGCGGGCGAGATATTCCATGGCGTCGACGTCGCCCAGCCAGTCGGAGCCCTTGACCGTGTCGTAGAGGTGCCACTGCCAGTGGTCCGGCCCCATGTTCTTGAGCGAGGCGGCGATGCCGCCCTGGGCGGCTACCGTGTGCGAGCGCGTGGGGAAGACCTTGGTGACGCAGGCTGTCTTCAGGCCCTGTTCGGCCATGCCCAGGGTGGCGCGCAAGCCGGCGCCGCCGGCACCCACCACCACCACATCGAAGGCGTGGTCGACAAACTCGTAGGCCGCGCCGGCCTTCTTCTCAGTTGCGTCAGCCATATTCAGGCTCCGAAAGCGATTTTGAAGAGGGCGTAGAGCGCCGTAGCGCCAACGACGAGGGGGAAGAAGGTGTTGAGCACGATAAGGATGATCTTCGAACCTTCGCCGTGTACGTAATCCTCGATGATGACCTGCATGCCGAGCCGCATATGATAGAGCACCGAAAGCAGCGCGAAGGCGATGATGATCGCCACCGTCGGGTGGGCGAGTGCGGCGCGCACTTCCTCGTACGGTGCGCCGCTATAGGCAATGACGAAGCCGATGAAGAACAGGACGAGCGGCAGGTTGGCGATCGCGGTCAGCCGTTGGCGCCAGAAATGATCCGTGCCTTCCTTGGCCGAGCCGAGGCCGCGTACGCGGTTCAAAGGGGTGCGCATATCGGCCATCTCAGAACCCTCCCCTGACGGCGTAACCGACGATCCAGACGAGGAGCGTCAGCACGACCGAGCCGATCAGATTGGCGGTCGCAATGCGCGTCGACGTCTGCTTGCCCAGCCCGTGACCGGTGTCCCAGATAAGATGGCGAATGCCGCCCAGCATGTGGTGCAGCAGCGTCCAAGTGTAGCCGAAGAGCACGAGCCGGCCGAGGAAGGAGCCGAACAGGCCGTTGACGAAGTCGAACAGTTCCCTGGAGCCGGCCGCAGCCACCAGCCAGACGGCGAAGAGCACTGTGCCGAAATAGAGCGCTGCACCAGTGATTCGGTGCAGGATCGACATCAGCATGGTGGGCGTGAAGCGGTAGATTTGCAGGTGCGGCGAGACCGGCCTCGCCCGGGTGGCTGTGGATTTGCTCATGGCTTCCCCGTTTCGTCGCCGAAGGAACCATGGCGCATCAGGCAGCAACTGCCAGGCCGCCCCAAGCCTCCGGCACGAGGCTTTCTAATGCGCTTTTCGCAGTGCGTCAAAGCCGCAGAGATGCCGGAGGGTGCTTGAATCGATTGAAGCTTCTGGCCGCGCCTTAGTTTGAAGCATGTCGACTTTCTCCGGGCAGCTGGGGCTGCCAGATGAGGCCCCTCCGGAGAGCCAGCCTGTCGCCGGGCCCATGCACCGCCGCGAACAGGAGGCCAGCGACGAAGATAAAGTGATTGACAAAGAAGCCGAATTTCATCGGATCATCGCTCCATTGCGACGGGCCGTAGAAGGCAAAGCCCAGGAACAGCACGTAGGCGGCCGCAATGAGCGCGGCTTCGGAGAAGAACGCACCGGTCAGAAAGGCGGCAACAAGGGCAACCTCAAAAAAGGCGGCGATCCATGCAAGCAGCAGCGGAACGGGGAAGCCTATCGACGCTATTTGGGCCGCTGTCTCCTCCATCCCGGCGAACTTGAAGCCCGCCGCCATGGCAAAGGCGCCCGCGAAAATCAGCCTTGCGATGAGAATTGCAATGGTCTTGCTCATGTGATTCCCTCCTCCTCACATATCATGGGGCGAGCACAGGACGTATGAGAGGCGCTCATTCCGACACCGTGCAGCCCACGTCCCGCCATCGGTATGCTTAGCGCGCGGTCGATGAAATCGTGCAAAGTGCCTCCCGCACCCGCTCACTTTTCGTCGAAGCGAATCACGTGGCTGGTCCAGTCGGCAGGCGCGGCGACCTGGCCGTAGAGCCTGCGGCCTTCGGATGGTTCGCGCGGCGCGTTCAGCACCAGCCTTGCCCATCCACGCTCTTCCGCCTGGTCGCCCACCACGTCGATCAGCGCCTTGGCGATGCCCTTTCCGCGATGTTCGTGATGCACATAGACGTGCTCCAAGAGCCCGTAGCGCATGCCGGAGATGGGGTCGGGCAGGTCGTAGAAGACGGCGAAAGCCACCAGTGCCCCGTCCATGCGCGCCCCGACGATCTCCGCCACGCGGTCCTGCAACAGCGTTTCGGCGTAGAACTCGTCCGGCCGGCGCGGTGCGCCGCGCTTCAGCGACTGGGTGTAGGCGGCAAGAAGCGGTGCCAGCGCATGCGCATCTTTCAGCCGCAGCGGTGCGATGTCGATCCTTTGATCCTCGCTCATGCCATTCAGACCCTTCTCCCGATCCACAATCATTCGACGAAATTAACCACATCTGTCAACGACCGGGGATTTGGGCACCAGCCGGCGTGACAACAGTTAATTAAGCGTTAATCTTACAGGTAAGGAGGCCGCGACAACAAAGGAGCGTTGCCCCATGTCTTCACACAGACGCCTGGCGTCCGGCAAAAGCCTGGCCGCGCTTGCGGTCCTGCTGGCGGCGGCCATGCCCGCCTTCGCCGGTGGCGAGAAAGTCTATGCCGACAGTTTCGGGAACCTCATCGTCCGCAGTCCGGCCGGCTACAAGCGCATCGTCGTTGGCAAGGGCTATCTGGCCGAGGACCTAGCCTACGGCCGCCATGGAGAGTCCAAGGTGGTCTATCTCGAAGAGGATCGCGGCGCACTATACCTGCGTAAGCGCAAAAGCTGCCGCTATGGGACCCTTCTGCACGGGCGCAGTTACATGTACGGCCTGCCGGACAATGTCGTGCCGGTGCCGACAGTTTCCTGTCGCTAGACAAGCATGAGCGGTCCTCTCGCCCGAGCCATGGACGCTGCGCGGTACGATGCGCCGGCGCGAGGGCGTATTGATGAGCAGGCGCCGATAAGCTGGCTCCTCGTCATTCTCGTTCTAGGCATCGCCCTCTTTTTCGGCATTGGCCTGCGCGAGGTTGTCGACAGGAACGGGGGCTTCGGACTGCACAACGGCTCGTCGCCGGAACGTCTTTCGCCGGTTCCACCGCGGGCGGTGGATAAAGGTCCGGGCGGCCTGCCGTCCGTCGGCCCGCGCCAGTCTGGCGTCATCGACAGGGAGATCTTGCGCCAGCCGATGTCCTTTGTGCTCGCCGCCGACGGCACGCTGAGAGCGATCGGCAGCATAGAGCCGGGCGCGGCAGGAAGGCTTGAAGCGGAGCTTAAGATGCACGGCGCGGATGTTCGGCGCATCAGCCTCAATTCACCCGGCGGCGCGCTCGACGATGCCATCGTCATGGCGCGCATGTTGCGCGAGCGCGGCATCGCCACGGTAGTGGAGGACGGCGCCATCTGCGCTTCCTCCTGTCCGCTGGTAATGGCCGGCGGGGTAACGCGCACGGTCGGGCGGCGCGCCCTCCTCGGCTTGCATCAGTTCTATATCGCCGGTGATGCGATCAGCGATCCGGCGCGGGCCATGGCCGATGCGCAGATGACGACGGCGCGTATATCCCGCCACTTGAACAAGATGGGAATCGATCCGGCCCTCTGGCTCCATGCGCTCGATACGCCACCCGGCGAGCTCTACTATCTGAGCGTCGAGGATATGCGGCGCTACCGGCTCGTCGCCTCGCCAGAGAGCTTGGTGCAGGGGTAGATAGGGGCAGCGCGCGGAACCGCGCTTTACCGCAAGCGTTGGTAAGGGACCTTCGAGGAACATTCCCATGGCCGACACGAAACTGCTGACCGACCACAACCATATCCGCGATTGGGCCGCCGCGCGCGCCGGCCAGCCGGCCTTGAACGACCCGACGCCGGGTATGCCGGAGAGCGAGCCGGTCCTTTCCTTCGCCTTTGGGCAGCACGCCTACCAGGATACCGACGAAGGCGCCGACCGCCTTGGCGGCGTGCAGCCTATCGAGTGGGACGAATGGTTCCGCATCTTCGAGGAGCGGCGGCTGGCGCTCGTGGTGAGCCGGGATGTGCCCGGCCAGCGCGATGAGTTCCACGAATTGGTGCGCCGTCCGTAATCCCCTACTTGGCCAGCCGTGAGGCAACGGTGCCGATGCGCGTCAGCATGGCTTGCAGTTCGGCCGCGATGCGGCGGTGCAGCTTGACCGCGGTTTCCGGAAATTCTTCCAGGATGCGGCGGAACATCGAACGACTCAGGCGAATCACTTTCACATCCGTCTGCGCGACCGCGCCTGTCAGGCGTTCACTCTCGGCGATCAGTGCCAGCTCCCCAAGCATAGCGCCAGGGCCGTGGACGGAGATGATCTCGCGCCGGTCGCCCTGCTGATGGTAAAGCGCCACTGTTCCCGTGGCGACCACGAAGGCGCAGTCGGCGGGTGCACCTTCTGCATAGAGTTTATGGCCGGCGCCGAGCGAGATGGTCTCGGCGCCGAAAGCCATGAGGCGCAGCTGTTCGTGCGTGAAGCCCTCGAAGAGTCCCACGCCGGACAGAACGCGAATATCATCGTCCAGCGCCATGCGGTCGTCGTCCCCGCTCGTTCCCGGCTGCTACTGGCGCCCCCAACACCGAACCTCAAGGAACGAGTTTGTATCCGCCGCTTTCTGTCACAAGAATTTCAGCTTTGGAAGGATCGCGTTCGATCTTTTGCCGCAGCCGGTAGACATGGGTCTCCAGCGTATGTGTGGTAACGCCTGAATTATAGCCCCAGACTTCCTCCAGAAGAATGTCCCGCGTCACTACCTTCTGCTCGGCGCGGTACAGATATTTTATAATAGCCGCTTCCTTCTCCGTCAGGCGAATCTTGCCACCCCGATCGTCGAGCAAGAGCTTCTGGCCCGGCTTGAAGGTGTAGGGTCCGACGGTGAACTTGGCATCCTCGCTCTGCTCATGCTGGCGCATCTGCGCGCGGATGCGCGCCAAAAGCACAGCAAAGCGGAAGGGCTTCGTGACATAATCGTTGGCGCCGGCTTCCAGCCCGAGGATCGTATCGGAATCGGTATCCTGCGCCGTCAGCATGATGATCGGTGCGCGATAGCCGCCCTTGCGGAGCAGCTTGACTGCCTCGCGGCCGTCCATATCCGGCAGACCGACATCCATGATGGTGAGGTCGACCATCGAGTGGCGCGCGGCGCGGATACCGTTGGCGGCTGTCGCTTCCTGCAGGAGATCGAACTCCTCGTAAAGCGCCAGCTGCTCGACGAGCGTGGCCCGCAGATCCTCGTCGTCGTCAACAATCAGGATGGTTCGTGGCGTCATATGTCAATCCGTTGATTCGTAAGCCGATGCCGTTGACCCCGCCCCGTTTTTCGCCGAACGTCCCGTTTATGCGTAACAAGGCCGACACGAAAGACCATAACGGCTATTTGTTCGATAAGGCAATTATACTGCAGAAATGCGGCCGGGACAGCGCGTTGCGCAAGGGGCGCCGAAAAGCCCCGGTCATTACCGTGCGTGCGCGGCCGGGGAACTCCGCGCAGGGGCTCCTTTCCATCGACGGCCGTGTCTTTCTATGTGCGCTCGGGCGCGGCGGCGTCAGCGCTTTGAAGCGCGAGGGGGACGGCGCAACGCCGTTGGCCGTGCTGCGTCCACTGGGTGTCTTCCACCGGCCCGACCGCCGGCTTCCCGCCATCGCCGGCACGCCGCTGAAGACCACATCGATCCGTGCCGGTATCGGCTGGTGCGATGCGCCAGGTGATCCGAACTACAACCGCCCGGTGCGTCTGCCTTACAAGGCTTCCCACGAGGAGATGCTGCGCGGCGACAGGCTCTACGACGTGTGCGTCGTGCTGGACTGGAATATCCGGCCGCGCCGCCGCGGGCGCGGCAGCGCCATCTTCCTTCACATGGCCCGGCCGGGCATGAAGCCGACAGAGGGCTGCATCGCCGTTGCGCCGGGCACAATGGCTATGCTCCTGCCGCGGCTGTCGCGGCGGGCGCGGATCGTGGTGCTGCGCTAGGTGTCCCGCCGCTCACACGCTAGGTGCCGCGGCGGGCGCGTCATCAATATTACGCCACATCGGTACTACATTGCGCGCGGGAAGAGCGGCCCTTTACCGTCCGCCGCAATCATGGGATCGTCAGCCCGGCATCATGGGGCATATAATAGCGGTAACTACCGTGGGAGTGGGAGAACTGCATGACGGCCAAGGCAAAGCTCGTGAAATCCTCGAAACCCAGTTTGGCCGACGTGAAGGCACCCGATGCGGAGCGTTTGCGCGAACTCCTGATCTCCCGTGCCCCCGCGGAAGACCTGGAAAGCTACGACCGTGCCGCGCTCGATCGTTCCGTCGAACTCGTGCTGACGGCGCTGAAGAAGCACCGACCGGGCAAAAGCGTGGTCGAGGTCGAGGCATCGCCAGGGATCGAGCGCGCGGGCCGCAATGTCACTACGGTCACCCTCATCAATGACAACATGCCCTTTCTGTTCGATTCGGTGCTCGGCGAGATCACGGAGTCGGCGGGGGAGCCGTCGCTTCTGTTGCACCCGGTGCTTCTGGTGCGTTACGGCGAAGACGGAATCAGCGAGATTCTCGGTGATGCAGTGGCCAAGGCAGCGCGCAACGCGGACCAGGTTAGCGTAATCCACGTCCACCTGCCCAGGCTGTCATCCGACCAGTGCACAGCGCTGAAGGCGCGACTTGCCCACATTCTCGCGCAGGTGCGTGTCGCCGTCGGCGACTGGAAGCCGATGCTGGCCCGCCTCGACCAGGAGATCACGCAGCTGCGTTACGCGCCGGTGCCGCTCGACCCCGAGGCGGTGACCGAGGCGATCGCCTTTCTCGAGTGGCTGCGTGACGACAATTTCACCTTTCTCGGCATGCGGGAGTTCCGCTACACGGGCGGCGAGAAGAACGGCACGCTGGAGCGCGCCCACAAGAAGGGCCTTGGCATCCTGGCTGATCCCGACGTGCTGGTGCTCAGGCGCGGCTCGGAGGCCGTCTCCACCACCCCGGAAATCCGCGCCTTCCTACACGGGCCGGAGCCGCTGATCGTCACCAAGGCGAATGCCAAGTCGATGGTGCATCGCCGTGCCTATCTCGATTATGTTGGGGTGAAGACGTTCAACGATGACGGCGAGCTGACGGGCGAGTTGCGGATTGTCGGCCTCTTCACCTCGACCGCCTATACGCGCTCGGTGATGAAGATCCCCTATCTGCGCTCCAAGGCCGAGGCCGTGATCGCCCGCTCCGGCTTCGCGCCGACGGACCATTCCGGCAAGGCACTCATCAATGTCCTTGAATCTTACCCGCGCGACGAGCTTTTCCAGATCGGCGTGCCGCGCCTGCGCAAGCATGCAGAGGCTATTCTAGGCCTCGGCGACCGGCCGCGTGTACGCGTGCTCTACCGCATCGACCAGTTCGACCGCTTCGTCTCTGTCATCGTCTTCGTGCCGCGCGACCGCTACGATTCCCGTGTCCGCAGGGAAATCGGCGAACATCTGAAGACGTCCTTCGACGGGCGGGTGTCAGCCTTCTATCCGGCATTCCCGGAAGGCTCGCTGGCACGCGTTCACTTCATCATCGGACGCTCGGGCGGCAGGACGCCGCGGATAGAGGCGGAGAAGCTGGAAGCCGGCGTCCGCGATATCGTGCGCACCTGGGATGACACGCTGCGCGAGGCAGTGGAGGATACCGGTGTCGACGATGCTATTGCAGCGACAGCCGCCCGCTTTCCAGAGAGCTACCGAAACAGCTTTGAGCCGGCGACCGCCCTTGGCGACGCCGGGCGTATCGTGGGCCTCTCCTCCGTCCATCCCATCGCCATCGACTTCCACCGCCATAGCGACCAGAAGCCGAACCAGGCGGCGCTGAAGATCTACCACTTCGGCATGCCTGTAGCGCTCAGCCGGCGGGTACCGCTCCTTGAGAACATGGGTTTCCGGGTCATCAGCGAACGCACTTTCGAGATCGGCGGAGTGGGAGAAGACCTCGTCTTCCTGCATGACATGGAGCTGGAGAGCGCCTTCGACGGCGCCATCGACCTGACCGACAGCGGTGCCCTCTTCGAGGAACTGTTCCTGGCCGTCTGGCACCAGGAATACGACAACGACAATTTCAACGCGCTGGCCCACACAGCGCGGTTGAGGGCTTCCGAGATCGCCGTGCTGCGTGCTTACAGCCGCTACCTTCACCAGGCGAACATCCCGCAGAGCCAGGGCTTCATCGCCGGCACGCTGAACCGCTATCCGCAGATCGCCGACAAGCTCTTCCGCCTGTTCGTCGCACGTTTCAGCCCGCGGCGCGGGACGGACGATGCCGCAGAAGCGCGAGAGAGGGAGATAATAGCGGAGATCGAGAGTGCGCTCGATGGCGTACCGAGCCTCGACGACGACACCATCATCCGCCGCATGCTCAATCTCGTCAAATCGACCCTGCGTACCAATTTCTTCGCCGAGCGTTCGCTGCCGGGCAAGCGCTCGCTGGCGCTCAAGTTCGATTCGCACGCGGTCGAGGGACTGCCGCAGCCGCGCCCCTGGCGCGAGATCTTCGTCTATGGGCCGGAGGTCGAGGGCGTGCATTTGCGCTTCGGTCCGGTGGCGCGCGGCGGCCTGCGCTGGTCCGACCGGGCGCAGGACTACCGCACTGAGGTGCTGGGCCTAGTCAAGGCACAGCAGGTGAAAAACGGCGTCATCGTGCCGGTGGGTGCCAAGGGCGGCTTCTATCCGCGGCGGTTGCCGGCCGGCGGCAGCCGCCACGAGATTTTCGAGGCCGGGCGGCAGGCTTATATCAACTTTGTCTCAAGCCTGCTTTCGATCACAGACAACCTGGAGGGCGACCAAGTGGTGCCGCCCGAGGCCGTGGTGCGCCACGACCGCGACGACCCCTATTTCGTGGTCGCCGCGGACAAGGGCACGGCCACCTTCTCCGACACGGCCAATGAGATCAGTCAGGCGCATGACTTCTGGCTTGACGATGCATTCGCCTCGGGCGGCTCGGCCGGTTACGACCACAAGAAGATGGGGATTACCGCGCGCGGCGCCTGGGAGGCGGTGAAACGACACTTCCGCGAGATGAACTGCGATATCCAGGCGGAGCCGTTCACGGTGGTCGGTGTCGGCGACATGTCCGGCGATGTGTTCGGCAACGGCATGCTTCTGTCGCCCGCCACCCGGCTCATTGCCGCTTTCGATCATCGCGACATCTTCATCGATCCCGATCCCGACACGGCGGCTTCCTTTGCCGAGCGCAAGCGGCTGTTCGAAATGGGACGGTCGAGCTGGCAGGATTACGACAAGTCCAAGCTTTCCAAAGGCGGCATCATCGTCTCGCGTGCGCAGAAGCAGATCGAGCTCAGCCGCGAGGCGGCGGACGCCATCGGACTGGAGGGCACGACCGGTTCACCGGCGGAGATCATGCGCGCCATCCTGAAAGCGCCGGTCGACCTTCTGTGGTTCGGTGGCATCGGCACCTATATACGCGCATCAGGCGAATCCAACGCCGACGCCGGCGACCGTGCCAACGACCTTATCCGCATCACGGCGCGGGAAGTGGGCGCCAAGGTCATCGGCGAGGGCGCCAATCTGGGCGTCACTCAGCGCGGGCGGATTGAATTCAACCTTGCCGGCGGGCGCTGCAATTCGGATGCCATCGACAATTCCGGCGGTGTCAACTCCTCCGATCTTGAGGTCAACATCAAGATCGCGCTGGCCGGCGCCATGCGCTCCGGCTCGCTGACGCGGCCGGCCCGCAACAATCTGCTTTCGGCGATGACGGAGGAAGTGGCCGGCCTGGTGCTGGAGAACAACTACCGGCAGACGCTGGCGATCTCGCTGGTCGAGCAGCGTGGCCTCTCCGACCTGCCGCACCAGGCGCGCATGATGACGGTGTTCGAGAACGAGGGGCATCTCGATCGTGGGGTGGAGTTCCTGCCCGGCCCGCAGGCGATTTCTGAGCGCGAGAGCCGCGGTGAACCGCTGACGAGGGCGGAGATCGGAGTGCTGCTTGCCTATGCCAAGATCGTGCTGTTCGACGAGCTTGTAGCGAGCGGCGTTCCGGACGAGCAGCATTTCGAAACCGATCTGTTCGCCTATTTCCCCGACAGGATGCGGCAGAAATACGCCACCGAGATACGCGGTCACCGGCTGCGCCGAGAGATCATCGCCACCGAGCTTGCCAATGACGTTATCGACCGCGGCGGGCCGACCTTCATCACACGCCTGCAGGACATGACCGGCCGGCCGGCACACGAGATCGTCGCGGCCTATGCTGTGGTGCGCGACGGCTTCGGCCTGCGCGCGCTGCACGCGGCCATAGATGCGCTGGACACAAAGATAGACGGTCAGGTCCAGCTTCAACTTTACCAGCGGGTGTGGCGGCTGATCGTTGCCGCCACGGCCTGGCAGTTGAAGAACGGCGGAGTGGGGGCGGAGGTCGGCAGCCGCATTGAGCGGCTTTCCGCTGCGCGCAAGACGCTGGAGCCGAAGCTGGGACGCGTGCTGCCAACCTTTCTCAGCGAGAGGGTCGCCTCTGAGACGGAGCGGCTCAAGGCGGAAGGGGTGCCCTCATCGCTGGCCGAACGGCTCGCCTTCCTCGACGTATCCGAACTGGTGCCGGATATCGCACTTGCAGCGGACACGGCGGACGCGGAGCTTGCCAAGGCGGCGAGCGCCTTCTTCACCGTCACTGAAGCTTTCCGCATCGGTCGCATCGAGGCGGCGGCGCATTCCATTACGCCGACCGACTACTACGACGGGCTGGCGCTCGCCCGTGCTATCGACACGATCGATGCTGCGCGGCGCAGCATCACGATCGCCGCACTCCGCACCCACCGCGATGCCGACGATTCGGCCGCACAGTGGGCAACCGACGGCGGTGAACGGGTGGGGCGCGTGCGCGAGAGCCTGCAGGCGCTGACGGATGCCGGCGAGATCACCGTTTCGCGGCTTACTGTCGCCGCGGGTCTTCTGGCGGATTTGGCCGCTTGAGCGGGACCGGGGCGGCCATGGAGGGGGTGGTCACACGGGCCAGCCGCGGCGGCATCTGGGGCTGGATGTTCTTCGACTGGGCGCAACAGCCCTTCCATACGCTTGTCGTCACCTTCGTTTTCGCACCTTATTTCGCCGCGGCGGTAGCGCCCGACGCGGCGCGCGGTCAGGAACTGTGGGGGTTGGCGACCGGCATAGGCGGGCTGATGATCGCCTTTTCCTCGCCGGTGCTCGGCGCCATTGCCGACGCATCGGGACCGCGCAAACCCTGGGTTTTCTGCTTTTCCGTCATCGGCGTAGCGGCCTGCACGGGCCTATGGTTCGCCGTGCCTGGAATGGAAACCCTGTGGCCAATCCTCGTGCTGGTGGCGCTCGCCGTCTTCGGCATGGAGTTCGCCGCGGTCTTCAACAACGCGATGATGCCCGCCCTCGTGCCGCGCGCCGAGCTCGGGCGGCTTTCCGGCTCGGCATGGGGATTGGGCTATCTTGGCGGGCTCGCCTCGCTGGTGCTGGTGCTCGGCTTCATGGCCGCCTCGCCCGACAGCGGCCGCACGCTGCTGGGCTTCGAGCCCGTCTTCGGCCTCGACGCGGAAACACGGGAAGGCGACCGGGCGGCGGGGCCCTTCACGGCGCTGTGGTATATCGTCTTCGTGTTGCCGATGTTCCTGTTCACGCCCGACCAGCCGCGCCGCAGCATGGCAGGTTCCGTGCGGAAGGGGTTGCAGCAGCTCGGCACGACACTCCGCCGCCTGCCTTCGGAGCGCAGCTATTTCAGCTTCCTCGCCTCGTCGATGCTCTATCGCGACGCCCTCAATGCGCTTTACGCTTTCGGGGGGATCTATGCCGCCGGCGTGCTTGGCCTATCCATCGTGCAGATTGGCCTGTTCGGCATCCTGGCGAACCTCACCGGTGCTCTTGGGGCCTGGGTAGGCGGGCGAATGGATCAAACCTACGGGCCGAAGCTCGTGGTCAGCATCTCGATCCTGACCTTGAGCCTCTGCTGTCTGCTGGTGATCTCCACCACCAGGGGCGAAGTCCTGTTCGTGCCGCTCGACACGGCCGATTCGCAGCTTCCCGTCACTCTCTTCTTCATCGCTGGCGCCTTTATCGGCGCTGCCGGCGGCGCCATCCAGGCCGCCTCGCGCACGCTCCTGGTCGATCAGGCGCCGCGGGCGCAGGTGGCAGAGGCATTCGGGCTTTATGCGCTTTCCGGCAAGGCGACCACCTTCATCGGCCCGCTATCGGTGGCCGCGGCGACGGCCTATTTCTCCAGCGGCGCCTTTTCCCCGGAAGACGCGCAGCGGCTGGGGGTGACGCCGATCCTGGTGCTTTTCATTCTGGGACTGGTGCTCCTGCCCTTCGTGAGAAGCAATCAAAAGGTAGTGGCTGCCTAACCTTCTCAATGCCGGAAATGCCGCATCCCGGTGAAAACCATGGCAATCCCGTGCTCATCGGCAGCCGCGATCACTTCCTCGTCGCGCATGGAGCCGCCAGGTTGGATGACGGCGGTCGCGCCCGCCTCCACCGCCGACAAAAGTCCGTCGGCGAAGGGGAAGAAAGCGTCCGAAGCCACCACCGACCCTTTGGTCAACGGCGCACCACCAGCGGCCTCGGCGGCATCCTCGGCTTTGCGCGCGGCGATGCGGGCTGAATCGACGCGGCTCATCTGGCCGGCGCCGATGCCCACCGTGGCGAGATCCTTTGCATAGACGATGGCATTCGACTTCACGTGCTTTGCGATGCGGAAAGCAAACCTCAAGTCCGCCATCTCCTTCTCGCTGGGCGCACGCTTCGTCACCACCCTCAGTTCGAGGT
Organism: Chelativorans salis; assembly: GCF_025336525.1. GTDB lineage: Bacteria > Pseudomonadota > Alphaproteobacteria > Rhizobiales > Rhizobiaceae > Chelativorans > Chelativorans salis. Next base: position 394,383 of record NZ_JAOCZP010000004.1, on the reverse strand, counting down.
CGTCGACGGTGCCGTTGTCGCGGGTTTGCACGAGCAGGCCGCCGGCCACCGTCTTGGCCGTAAGCCCCGGCTGGCGGGAGTCAGCAACGCCGCCGGTCAGGAGCAGGCGCAGGTTCTTTTTCGCAGCAATCAGCGCCCGCGCCTCCTCGCTCGCATCCGGCGCGATGATGACTTCGGTGAAGATTTTGGCAATCTCCTCCGCTGCTTCGGCGTCCAGCATCCGGTTCAGCGCCACGATACCACCGAAGGCGGAGACGGGGTCGCAAGCGAGCGCTTTCCGATAAGCCTCGGCTAGAGATGTCCCTTCGGCCACGCCGCAGGGGTTGGCGTGCTTGATGATCGCGACGGCGGCGCTCTTTTCCGGGTCGAACTCCGAGACCAGTTCGAAAGCGGCGTCGGTGTCATTGATGTTGTTGTAGGACAGCTGCTTGCCCTGCACCTGGTGCGCCGTGGCCACACCCGGCCGCTGCTCTCCGGTAACGTAGAAGCCCGCCTCCTGGTGGGGATTCTCGCCATAGCGCATCACCTGCTTGAGGCGCCCACCGAAGGCACGCCACTCGGGCGTGGGGACGGAAAGCGTTTCGGCAAACCATTGCGAAATTGCCGCATCATAGGCGGCGGTGCGGGCATAGGCCTTGGCCGCAAGCTCCTGGCGTAGGCGGTAGGGCAGCGCGCCGTCATTCTCACCGAGCGCCGCCAGCACCTTTTCATAATCAGCCGGGTCGGTGACGACGGCGACATAGGCGTGGTTCTTCGCCGCCGCGCGCAGCATCGCCGGGCCGCCGATGTCGATGTTCTCGACCGTGGCCGCGTAATCTCCACCGCCGAAACGCACTTCCTCGAAGGGGTAGAGATTGATGATGACGAGGTCGATCGGCTGGATCGCGTGCTCGTCCATCGCCGCCTTGTGCTCCGCATCGTCGCGAATGCCGAGAAGGCCGCCGTGGACGGACGGATGCAGCGTCTTTACCCGCCCGTCCATGATCTCCGGAAAGCCCGTCAACTCGGAGACGTCGCGCACCGAAAGACCTTCCTTGGCCAAGGTCGCCGCCGTGCCGCCCGTCGAGACAAGCTCGACATTCCTGTCCGCAAGCGCGCGGGCGAAGGCGGCGATACCCGTTTTGTCGGAAACGGAGATCAGGGCCCGGCGGATGGGTACGAGGTCGGGCGCGGGAATGTTTTTGGCGGAAACGGTCATCGTCGTGCTTTCTTCCGTGAGCAGGCCGTTGGCCTAGCACAGGGCGCGCTCAAATCAAGCTGCCGCAAGGCCGCGGCGTCAAATCCGCTCTGCAATGCTGTGGGTGCGCAGGAACTGCCAGCGCACTTCGGGTAGTTCCGGTGCGGAGAAATGCAGCACGATCTGCCGGCTGCGACAGGGGCCGGCGATGGCGGCGAAGAAAATCGACTCCTCCACCACGGGCTCCACGCCACTACACGAGAATACCCACGTATCGGTGCCTTCACCGGCAAGGATAAGCAACCCCTGGTCGTCGCGGTAGAGCTCGATGTCCGGGTGGATGTGGAAACGCACGGCGACGGCGCAGGGCCGGCCGGCCGAATGGCTGTTGCCCGCCTGGAACCGATCGAGCCCCTGGAGAAGGGCACCATCCTGCGAGAGCGCGAGCTCGCGCTCGTGCAAGAGACCGAAGCGCTGCACATAGCCGTCGTGGCTGGCGGCGAATGCCTGTGTATCGGGCGTGTCCATGCGCCGGCGCTCCACCTTGCGCGGACCGCCGATGAGGGGCGTGCCGATCCACTCGTCCCAACCGCTCGACAGCGCGAAGCGCGCCTGGGAGGTGTCGTCCAGCGTCACGGTGGAGTGCGCTGCGGTGGCGCGGGCTAGCGGTCGGAAGGCCTCGGCACCGAAGCTGTCAACGCCGCAATTGACGATGAATTGATGCCGCCCCGATGACATCTCAAAGGAAAGGCAGCCTGCATGGGCGTGGTTGGAAAGCTCCGGCGGTGGCGGTGCCGCGGTGTCGGCGAGCACCGTCGTCATCCCCATCGCCAACCGCTCATACCCCGAATAGGGCGCCTGGGAGAGTGGCGCACCGCCTGTGTCGTCATGGCGCAGGATAGCTGCCACGCGGTCGTGGATGGTCACGCCCATGCCATTGAAGCGGGCGAGGCTGCCGTCCCGATGGCGGAAGAAGCGCAGGGCCGGGAGCATGCGCTCCACCGCACCGACCAACGCGTCGGGGGGCGATTCGGCCTGGTTCGCGTATGTCTGGCGCAGCGGCAGGAGGTCGGCCAGAAGCTCCATGACGGCACGCGGATTGCGCGAGATGTGGCCACCGTCCGGCAGGATCTGGCGATCGAGCTCGATGCCCAGATTGCGCGTGGCGGAGCGCAAAGCGGAAACCGGCGTGGGCAGCGACAGGGCTGCGAAGGCGAGTGCCACGCGAGCGCGCAGCTTTTCCTCGCCGTCCGGCATCTCCGGCGCCATGGAGCGCAGATAGCGCACCTGGATAGCGAGCACCTTCAGGAACTGGCGATAGAAGGTCAGATCCGCCCCTTGCAGTACGACAGCCGAATGCTGCAGCCAGGCAATGATGCGCCGCGCTGTGACCGCGGGGCTCCAGGCGAAACCGGTGATGCGCCGGCCATGGAGCCCGATCCAGTCGGCAACCAGCGCCCGCGCGTTGGCGGCAGCAAGCTCGGATTGGGCGGCATTAAGATGACGTAGCCAGCGGAAGTCGTGCAGGCTCTCCAGCCAAGCCTGGTTGCGGACCTGCAGATGAAAGGGCGACTGGCCGCCCGTTTCCACCAGTTGGCCGGAAAGCAGAAAGCGCCCGTGGTAGATTTCGCGCGCAATCTCCGGGTCTGCCAGCCGTAGGTCCGGCGGTGCGATCAACACACGTTCGGGTGTGCGCCCGGTATAACGCCAACGATAGGCCGGCCCCGTGCGCAACCGCCGGCGAAGCCGCCGCCAGCCCTCACGCATCGCCAGGTTCCACAGTAGCGGGCTATAGCCGCCAGCTATCGTCAACGAACGCACCTATTCCTCGAAGCGCCTCCCGCCCATACTAAGAGTCTAAGTGATTCAACAGTTTGTGCGAAGGAGAAATGTTGCTACCTCAAACGCCGTAGGCGCGCGGCGAAAAAACCATCGACGTTGTCGAGGCGATCCCTCCCGGCAGGCGTCGTGCGCAGCCAGCCCTCCGGCGTGATGAAATGCTTGGCGCCCGGCAATTCTTCGGGCCCGATCCGGTCGAGCATTACATCGTCTCTTTGCTCAAGAAGGCCCGCCACAAGCGCCTCGCCTTCGGCGGGATCGAGGGAGCAGTTGGAGAAGACGACGGTACCGCCCGGCCGTACGAAGGTAAGTGCGCGCTCAAGAAGTCGTTTCTGCAAATCCGCCAGCTTGGCGATGTCCTCGGGCGTCTTGGTCCAGACGACGTCAGGGTGGCGGCGCACCGTGCCGGTGGAGGAGCAGGGCGCGTCAAGCAGCACTGCATCGAAAAGCCGTTCCGGCTGCCACGCCAGAATATCGGCTTCGACGATGTCTGCCTCAAGGCCGAGCCGCTGCAGATTGTCCCTCAGCCGTTTCAGGCGATTTGCGGACTGGTCGACCGCCGTCACACGGGCACCGGTAAGGGCGAGTTGAGCGGTCTTGCCACCGGGGGCGGCGCAGAGGTCGGCAACAGTATTTCCCGCGACATTGCCAAGGAGCCGAGCCGGCAGACTGGCGGCGGCGTCCTGCACCCACCACTCGCCTTTCCCATATCCCGGCAGTTCCGGCACCGGCGCTGCCAACCGCTCAACGCGTATCGAACTGTTGGGCAGCACCCGCCCGCCCAGCCGCTCGGCCCAAAGGTCGGGGTCGGATTTGACAGTGAAATCCACCGGCGGCTCCAGCCGATGCGCCTTGATGATCGCGTCCGCCTGCTCGGTACCATAGGCGGCCGCCAGCCGCTCACCAAACCATGCGGGTGCATCGCTGGTCTCGACCAGCGCCCTCGGCAGCGCTTCCTCCTTATGACGGGCGATGTTACGCAAGATCCCGTTCACCAGTCCCGAAAAGCGTGCCGTGCGTGGATCGGCGCCGGCATGGGTGACGGCAAGGTCAACGGCGGCGCTGTCCGGCACGTCGAGGAACAGGATTTGCGCTGCTCCGACGTGCAGGATGTGCGACAGAGCGTGGGCGCCCGCCGGCAAGGGGCGTTGCAGCCGCTCGCTCACCAGTTTCTTTATGGTGCAGCGATGGCGCAGCGCACTTGCTAGAATGGCGCGGACCAGGGAGCGATCGCGCGACTCGAGTGCAAGGAAGTGCGGATGGCCGTGCTCGCCGTCGGTCAGTGCGTCGAGCGGCGTGCGGGCATCGATCACCGCACCCAGCAATTTGGCGGCAGTGCGGCGGACCTGGAGGCCAGGCTTATCTTCGTGTCCCTGTGCCGCCGGACGCTTCCTTTGCGGTGGCTTGCGCGAAAAGCGCCCCTTCGCATGCGTCACGACCAGGGGCCTTTGCGCCCACCGCCGTTGCGGCTCCAGGGACCAGCCGCGGAGCCGCCGCCCCACGGTCCGCCGGCGCTCGGCCCCTCAGGCGGCATTCCACCCCCAAGTCCCACACCCGCTTTCCGTTCCATCGCCTGCAGGGCAGCGATGCGGTTTTCCGTGGCGGGGTGGGTGGAGAACAGGTTGTCCATGTTCTGCCCGGATAGCGGGTTGATGATGAACATGTGCGCGGTGGCAGGATTGCGCTCGGCATCCTGGTTCACGACCTGCTGCGCACCCCGGGCGATCTTGCCGAGTGCCGAGGCGAGCCACAGCGGCTGGCCGCAGATCTCCGCGCCGCGCCGGTCGGCGGCATATTCGCGCGTGCGGCTGATCGCCATCTGCACCAGCATTGCCGCCAGAGGCGCCACGATGATGGCGACGAGAATGCCGATGAAGCCGAACGGATTGTTGTTGCTGCGCCCGCCGCCGAAGAACAGCGCGAAATTGCCCAGCATCGAGATGGCGCCGGCCAGCGTGGCGGTGATCGTCATGGTTAGCGTGTCGCGGTTCTGCACGTGCGCCAGCTCATGCGCCATGACGCCGGCCACCTCCTCTGCAGACAGGCGGCTTAGAAGCCCCGTCGTCGCGGCGACCGCGGCGTTCTGCGGGTTGCGGCCGGTGGCGAAAGCGTTGGGCTGCGGATTGTCGATGACATAAACGCGCGGCATGGGCAGGCCGGCATTCGCGGCTAGGCCGCGTACGATACGATAGAACTCCGGCGCGGTACGCTCATCGACCTCTTTCGCATGGTGCATCCTGAGCACCATCTTATCGGCATTCCAGTAGCTGAACAGGTTCATGCCGGCGGCGATGGCAAGGGCGATCATCATGCCGCCCGTTCCGCCGACGAGATAGCCGACGCCCATGAAGAGCGCCGTCATGAACGCCAGAAGCATTGCCGTACGAATCATGTTCATGGCCAGTGGCTCCATTCGCCGCCCGACCGGCCGGAGCAGGCGGGGGACGCATCCCGTACATTCTCTCCGCCGTCATTTTACGGCGGCGATCCATTCGCCTATATGATGGGAAGGCAGCAATGCATATTCAACAAACGCGCCTTTGGCCGCGACGGAATGAAGCCTGTGAGTGAAGACACGAACAAAACTGGGATGCCACGCGAGCTGCCGCCCGCCGCACAGCGCGCGTTAAAGGAGGCGGAAGAGCGGCGGCGACAGCAGGCAGAGCGGGAAAAGAATGCTCCGCGGGAGATCGGTGGCCGGAAAGGTCTTGATCCGGCGCGCTACGGCGACTGGGAAGTCAAAGGCATCGCCAGCGACTTTTGAGCCGTCCGGCTTCGCCTACCCGACGAAGGCACGCTCCACCACGAAATCGGCGGGTTCGGCGTTGGAGCCTTCCTTGAGGCCGGCCTTCTCCGCCAGCGCCTTTACGTCCTTCAGCATGTTCATGGAGCCGCAGATCATCACGCGGTCGGTCGCCGGGTCTAAGGGCTCGGTGCCCAGCGCTTTGAACAACTCGCCGTTCTCGATGAGCGTCGTAATGCGACCCGTGTGCGGCGAGGGCTCGCGCGTGGTGGAGGCGAAATAGTGAAGCCTGCCCTCGGTCAACTCGCCGATCAGCGGATCCTCGCGGGTTGTCTCGATCAGTTCCTCGCCGTACCTCAGCTCCGCCACGTCGCGGCAGGTGTGGGTGAGGATGACCTGCTCGAACTTGTCGTAGGTCTCGGGGTCGCGCATAAGGCTGGCGAAGGGCGCAATGCCGGTGCCCGTGGAGATCATGTAGAGGCGCTTTCCCGGCGTCAGCGCATCGTTGACCAGCGTGCCCGTCGACTTCTGCCGCATCAGCACGGTGTCGCCCGGCTGGATCTTCTGCAGGTGCTGTGTAAGCGGCCCGTCCGGCACCTTAATGGAGAAGAACTCCACTTCCTCGTCCCAGTTGGGGCTGGCGATGGAATAGGCGCGGAAGACCGGCTTCTCCGCGTTCGGCAGGCCGATCATGACGAACTCGCCGGAGCGGAAGCGGAAGCTCTGCGGCCGCGTGATGCGGAAGGAGAAGAGCCGGTCCGTGTAATGCTTCACCGAAACCACGCGCTCGGCATAGACGCCGGCGGGAATCGGGAACTCCAGCGCCTGGACGGCTTCGGTGTTGCGCAGGGCGGCAGTGTTCATGGACTGATCCTTATGTCCGTCGCGGTTCCAGCCTGTCTTGCGAGCGCACTCTTGCTTCACAAGATTATTAGTATACAAATGATTTTAGGGTCAAGCTCCTAGGGGAAAAGACCTATTCCAAAACGCCGCCTGGAAAAAGGTTTTGCATTCCGGATTTTCAGCATGAGTGAGAAAAGCGGCGCAGAATCAGGCCACGTCGTAGCAGGCATCGACGTCGGGGGTACATTTACCGACCTTCTGCTGGTCGACGGGCGTGGCGGTGGTCCTGCCCGCGTAGCCGTCGCCAAGACACCCACAACGACTGACAATCAGGCCCACGGCGTGGTGAACGCGCTTCACGAGGCCGGCGTGCCGGCCTCGGAAATCGACCTCATCGTGCATGGCACGACGACCACCACCAATGCCGTGCTCGAGCGCCGGCTGGCGGTGACGGGCATGATCACCACCAGGGGCTTTCGCGATGTGATCGAGCTCGGCCGGCGCACCCGGCCGCAAGCCTATGGCATGACCGGCACCTTCACGCCCGTCATCCCGCGCAATCTGCGCCTGGAAGTCGCCGAGCGCATGGATGCCTCGGGACGCTTGCTGGAGCCGCTCGACGAAGAGGGGCTGCGTGAAGCGCTGCGCCAGCTGCTCGACGCCGGCTGCGTTTCCCTTGTCATCCACTTCCTGCATGCCTATGCCAACCCGGCGCATGAGCAGCGCGCGGCGGAGATCGCGCAGGAGATCTGGCCGACCGACCACATCACCACCGGCCATTCGCTGCTGTCGGAAGCGCGGGAGTTCGAGCGCGGAGTGACGGCGGCCGTCAACGCCGCCGTACAGCCGATCCTCGAGCGCTACGTCGCCCGGCTGTCGGAGGAGCTGAAGACACTCGGCTACCGACGCGATTTCCTCGTGATGAACGGCAATGGCGGGATGATTTCGGCGGCGAACGTCGCACGCGAGGCGGCGAAGACGGTGATGTCGGGCCCGGCTTCCGGCGTCATGGCCGCTGCCTATACGGCGCGGCGGGCAGGGGTGGAGAACCTGATCACCTACGACATGGGCGGCACGTCGACCGACGTGGCGCTGGTGCGCGGGGGGCAGGCTGCCGTCTCCAACGAAATCGAGATCGAATATGCCATGCCGATCCATGTACCCATGGTGGACGTGCACACGGTGGGCGCGGGCGGCGGCTCCATCGCCAGGGTCAACGATGCGGGGCTGATCGAGGTGGGGCCGGAGAGCGCCGGTGCGGTCCCGGGACCGATCTGCTACGGCCGAGGCGGAATGGAGCCCACAATCTCCGATGCCAACCTGCTGCTTGGGAGACTGAACCCGCAAAAGCTGCTGTCGGTGGATAGCCCGGTATCGGTCGACGACGTGAAGGCGGTCTTTACGGAGAAACTCGGCCGGCATATGGGGTTCGGCGCGGTGGAGGCGGCGGGTGCTTTGTTGAAGCTCGCCGATATCAAGATGGCGGGCGCCATCCGCATGGTCTCACTCGGCAAGGGGCACGACCCGCGCGATTTCGCCCTCTTCGCCTTTGGCGGTGCCGGGCCGCTGCACGCTTCGGCGCTTGCCCGCGAACTTGGCATCCCGCGCGTCATGGTGCCGGCGCGGCCGGGCATCACCAATGCGCTCGGCTGCGTGGTGGCTGACCTCAGGCACGACTTCGTCAACACGGTGAACCGGCCGGTCGCCGATCTCGATCTCGACCTGGTGCGCGGGGTGCTCGAGGCGCAGCGCGCAGAGGGCGAAACACTGATCGCCGGGGAGACCGTGCGGCCGGAGCGCATGAAGTATACGCACTCAGCCGACATGCAGTTCGTCGGTCAGACGCACCTCTTGAACGTGCCGCTGCCCGGCCCCGAGGTGGACCGCGAGACGTTGCAGGCACTCTTCGAGGAAGCCTATTTCACCCGCTTCAAGGTGCGGCTGCCGGAAATCCGCGCTAACCTGGTGAACCTCAACACCTCCGTCGTCGGCGTACGGCCCGAGATCGACCTCGCCACGCTGATCGACCCTGCGGGCCGTATGCAGCGGCTGGAGGAGGCGCTGGTGGAGACGCGGCCGGTGTGGTTTGACGGTGCCTGGCACGACACGCCCGTCTACAGCCGTGCGAAGCTGCCGCTCGACGCTGTCATCGAGGGACCGGCTATCCTGGAGCAGCTCGACACGACAACGGTGATCGAGCCTGGTGACAGGGCGGCGATGGATGGTGACGGGAATATCCTTATCACCGTGGGAGGGGCTGAAGGATGACGGCAGCCAAACTCGACGCCATAACTCTTTCTGTTATCCAGGCGGCGCTGCAGCAGGTCTGCGACGAGATGGACCTGGTATTCTCCCGCGCCGCCTTCTCTCCCGTCATCGCCGAGGCCAACGACCGCTCCGATGGTATCTACTCGGCCGAGGACGGCTCGCTGATCGCGCAGGGGGCGGGCGGGCTGCCGGTGTTCGTCGGGGTGATGCAGTATTCGACCGGGACGCTGATCGAGCGTATCCGCGAGGGTCTGACGGCGGCGCCCGAGCCGGGCGACATCTACATCGTCAACGACCCCTATCTGGGCGGCACGCATCTCATGGATGTGCGGTTCGCCATGCCGGTATGGCGCGACGGCGAGATCTATTGCTGGCTCTCCAACACCGGGCACTGGCCGGATATCGGCGGTGCAGTGCCGGGTGGGTTTTCCGCCTCCGCCACCGCGGTCGAGCAGGAGGGGCTGCGTCTGCCGCCGGTGAAGCTCTTCAAGAAAGGCGCGCTCGATCCCGAGATCTACGCCATCATCTCGTCCAACATCCGCGTGGCGGACCAGCGCATCGGCGATATCCGCGCGCAGGCGGCGGCGCTCGAAGTGGGTGCCGAACGGCTGGCGGAAGTGCTCGACCGCTACGGCGACGACACGGTGCGCGCGGCGATCGCGGAGCTGCGCGCCCGCGCGGCGGCGCAGATGCGGGCGCGCATCGCCGACATTCCCGACGGCGTCTACCGGGGCGAGGCTTATGTGGATTCGGACGGGGTGGTGGATGCGCCGCTGACGATCGCGCTGGCGGTCGAGAAAAAGGGCGACCAACTCATCTTCGACTTCGCCGGCTCCAGTCCACCCTGTGCCGGGCCGATGAACAGCGTTTTGGCGACGACGCTCTCCTCCGTTTACCTCGCCATGCGGCATATCTTCCCGGAGGTGCCGCTTTCCGCCGGCGCCTTCGACCCGCTTGTCGTCAAGCGGCCGGAAGGCACGTTCCTCGATGCGCATTATCCGCGCCCTGTCTCAGGCTGTGCGGCGGAGGTCTCGCAGCGCATCGCGGAAGCCGTCTTCTCCGCCATGGTGAAGGCGCTTCCAGATGAGGTGACGGCTGCACCTGCCGGCTCCAGCGGCAATTTTGCACTGGGCGGGCACGATCCGGCGCGCGGGCGCGACTTCGTCATGTACCAGATTTCGGGCGGCGGCTATGGCGGCAACGCGCGCCATGACGGGCTTTCCAACGGCTGCTCGACCATCGGCATCTCAAAGTCGCCGCCCATCGAGGTGATGGAGCAGGCGTTTCCCGTGCTCTACCGGCGCTATGCGCTGCGCGAGGGCTCGGGCGGGGCGGGGCGCCAGCGCGGTGGCTTCGGGCTTGCCTACGAGGTGGAGCTTCTGCGCGGGGAGGCTCGTGCCTCCTTCGTCATGGATCACGGCCGCACCGGACCGCAGGGTGCGCTCGGCGGGGCGGACGGGGCAGTGAACACCGTAACCGTCTGGCGCGATGGCGAGGCACACGTGCCGCCGCATCTTTCCAAGGAGCAGGATATCCCGCTGAAGGCCGGCGACCGGGTATCCGTCGGCACGCCAGGCGGCGGCGGATACGGTGATCCGCTCGAGCGGAAGCCGGAGCTGGTTCTGCGGGACGTGGCGCTGGGATACTACACGGCCGAGCAGGCCGAAGCGCTGTTCGGCGTAGTGCTCAGCGCGGACGGCGGCGCCATCGACGCAGGGGCGACGGCAAGGCGGCGGGGATAGCTGCCACTACGGCAGGCTCACCACCGCAGATTGTCTTGAAACCATCATCGACAGCAGGCCAACGCTGACGCGCGGAAACGCGGTCTAGGCGGCATAGGCTTATGCCGCGGCGGCGGCCTTTATGCGCTCCATAGCGATCTCGGCGGTAACCTCGTTGGTCGGCCGACGCTGCCTCTCGGCGCGGGCGAAGATATCGCTCAGCGTTTTCGGGATTTGCGCCACCCGGGCCATCGCCGCGGCGCGGTCGTACCCGCCGGGCGCCAATTCGGCCGCAACGTTGATGAGGCCGCCCGCATTGATGACGTAGTCCGGCGCATAGAGGATACTGGCCTCCATCAGAAGACGGGCATCCTCGTGCCGGGCAAGTTGGTTATTGGCCGAGCCTGCGACGATCTCGGCCTTCAGCGAAGGGATCGTCTCGCGCGAGAGCACACCGCCGAGCGCACAGGGCGCAAAGACGTCTGCTTCAGCGGAAAGGATAGCGTCGGGTGCCAGCGCGGTTGCGCCGAACGCTCTCTTCGCCTCCTCGATGCGCGTCGTATCGATATCGGTCACCGTCAGTGCGGCGCCGTCCTCGTGCAGCTTTTCGCACAGTGCCCAGCCGACGGAGCCGAGGCCTTGCACGGCGACGCCTATGCCCTTCAGGCTATCGGTGCCCCGGCGGTGCTTGAGCGCCGCCTTGATGCCGAAAAAGACGCCATGCGCCGTCACCGGTGAAGGATTGCCGCTGCCGCTCCCGGTACCGACCACGTTGGGAGCGCGCGTACGAAGGAAGTCTGCATCCGCCAGTGAGAGGCCGACATCCTCGGCGGTGAAGAACTGCCCCTCGAGCGCCGCCAGCATGTCGGCATAGGAGGAAAGCAGCGACGGCGTTTTCTCCGTTTTGGGATCGGCGATAATAACTGCTTTGCCGCCACCAAACGCCGTGCCGGCGATAGCCGATTTGTAGGTCATGCCACGCGACAGGCGCAGCGCGTCCGTGAGCGCAGCCTCGAAGCTTTCGTGCGGCCAGACCCGTGTTCCACCGAGCGCCGGGCCCAGCGCGGTATTGTGGATCGCGACGATGGCGGTAAGTCCGCTTTCATTGTCGCGGCCAAGCCAGATACGCTCATGGCCTTCATAGGCGGAAAGGCGCACGGCATCCGCGGTAATGTCGGAAATCGTCAGTTTGGATTTACCGGCGGGCTTCCTCAGCGTGCGCGGTTCGCGAACATGCAGCATGGTGTTCCTCCCGAACAACTCATCTGCATATAAATGTAGGCTCACCGGCGGATTTTTGGTTGCTAAATAACACCTTGCCGCGACCGACCATTGCGCTCGCGGCAAGAAACCATCGCAAAACTGTCGTTTATGCGCCGAACTCAGGCAAACCGCGCGTCGAGGGTGATCTCAATAGCCCCGAGCGCCTTGGAAACCGGGCAGCTTTCCTTCGCCTTGGCGGCGATCTCCTTGAACTTGTCTTCCTCCATCCCCGGCACTTTACCGATCATCGTGATGGCACTGGAGCGGATCTCGAAGCCGCCACCTTCGGCCGGCTGCAGGTCGACCTCGGCCTTGGAGTAAAGCGTCTCGGGGGGCGTGCCGTTCTCGGCCAGCATGTGGGCGAGTTGCATGGCAATGCAGCTTGCGTGTGCCGCGGCGATCAGCTCCTCCGGATTGGTGCCGGACTTTCCGGTCTCGTCTTCAAAGCGGGCCTTGAAGCCGATCGGCAGGTCGCCGATGGCCTGGCTCTGGGTGTCGAGCCTGCCGGAGCCGCTGGTAAGCGATCCCTTCCAGATGGCATTCGCGTGACGCTTCATCCTTCATCTCCTTGTGTTTGCGCTCAGATTGCCTCGCCCTGAAGCAGGCGCGGTGCGGTACCGGACAGGCCGGAGGCCTGGCGGACGAAAAAGCTCTTCATGCCCGGCATGCGGTCCACCAAGCCTAGTCCTATGTCGCGCATCGCCCTGACCGGTGCGATATCGTTGGAGAAAAGACGATTAAGCACGTCCGTCGTCACCCCCATCTGTACCGTGTCAAAGCGGCGCCAGCGCTCATAGCGCTGCAACACGTCGAGCGCCCCGATATCTTCGCCCAGCCTGTCCGCTTCCACCACCACCTGCGCGAGCGCGGCAGAATCCCTGAAGCCGAGGTTGAGGCCCTGGCCGGCAATGGGGTGGATGCCGTGGGCCGCATCACCGGCGAGCGCAAAGCGCCAGCGCACGAAGTCGCGCGCCAAGGTCAGGCCCAGCGGCCATGCGCGGCGCTGCCCCTCGACCCGGATCTCCCCAAGCTTTAGGCCGAAACGCTGCTCGAGTTCATGCTCGAAAACGATATCATCCTCTGCCACCAGGCGCTCGGCATCCTCCGTACGCTCGGTCCACACGATCGAGGAACGGTTGCCCTTAAGCGGCAGCGTGGCGAAGGGACCGGCTGGCAGGAAATGCTCTTCCGCCCTGCCCTCGTGCGGACGCTCGTGCGCAACAGTGCAGACGATGCCCGACTGGCCGTACTCCCAGTTCAGCGTGCGGATGCCGGCCATGTTGCGCAGGCGCGACTTCACTCCGTCGGCGGCGACCAGCAGGCGCGTGCGCAGGCCGGCGCCGTCCCCGAGGCGGATGACGACTTCGGCCGGCTCTATCTCAAAGCCCTCGACCGCCACACCCTGAAGGATGTCGATGCCCAGCTCATCCGCGCGCCGGCGCAGCGCCCCGGTAAGATCGCGGTTCATGACCATATGAGCGAAGGGTTCGCCGGGCGCGGCCTCGCCGCCGAAGGTGAGAAACACCGGGCGCATGGGATCGGACGTGCGCGAATCGGTGATGACCATATCGACAATCGGCTGGGCTTCCGGCGCGATCTCGTCCCAGCAGCCGAGCTGGCGCAGCATGCGCGCTGCCGCCGCCGCTATGGCCGAAGCGCGTCCATCGCGCTGCCAAACGCCTTCGGGCGCAGCATCGACGACCAGCACTTTCAACCCCGGCCGCGCCTGGACGAGCGAAACGGCGATGGCCAGCCCCACATAGCCTGCACCTGCAATCACCACGTCGAGGCGGTCGGAGAAGCCTTCACCCTTGTTCTTGCCGGCCATGGGTTTTCCTCCGCAATGCGTTGCTGCCTTGACTTGCGCCTCGCCCTTCGGTTTGTCACCGCTACCGCAACGCTACCAGAGGGGACCAGTCCACATGTCATCGGCCATGCAGGCGCTCCTCGACATACTTAATCTCGAGGCGCTCGAACACAACCTGTTTCGCGGTCGCAGCCCGCAGGTCGGTTGGCAGCGCGTCTTTGGCGGGCAGGTGATCGGCCAGGCGCTGGTGGCCGCACAACGCACGGTGCCCGACGATCGTCACGTACATTCCCTGCACTGCTATTTCATGCGTCCGGGAGACCCGGCGGTCCCCATCATATACGAGGTCGACCGGATTCGCGACGGCGGCAGCTTCGCCACCAGGCGCGCCGTTGCCATTCAGCACGGCCATGCCATCTTCTCCCTTGCCGCCTCCTTCCAGCTTGACGAGGAGGGGATGGAGCACCAGCTGCCGATGCCGGAAGACGTTCCGGCACCCGAAACCTTGCGCCCGCAGCGCGAGTTTCTTGCTGCCTTCGGCGACAGCGTACCGGAAAACATCCGCCGCTATTGGGAGCGTGAGCGCCCGGTGGAAATCCGCCCCGTCCATATCGAGCACTACACGACGCGAAATAAGCTGCCGCCCTTCCAGCATGTGTGGCTGCGGGCAATAGGCCCCGTGCCCGAGGACCGCGCTATCCAGGCAGCGGTACTTGCCTATCTCTCCGACATGACGCTGCTCGACACCGCCACCTTCGCTCACGGGCGCTCGGTCTTCGATCCCGAGTTGCAGATGGCCAGCCTCGACCACGCCATGTGGTTTCACCGGCCGCATCCGCTTGACGATTGGCTGCTCTACACCCAGGACAGCCCCTCTTCCGGTGGCGCGCGAGGCTTTTCGCGCGGAAGCATCTATTCGCGTGACGGCGTGCTCGTCGCCTCCGTCGCACAAGAGGGACTCGTGCGTCTGCGCAAAAAATAGGCAATTCTGAAATTTTGCCCAGTTTTTAATCCCTCCCTCTGCAAGTATACCGCTTGCCGCTTCTGTGTCGGCCGATTTTCTTCAATGAATAAAAAAGCTTGAGTGCAATACCGCGCAATTGGCACGGCATTTGATTCGCCTTTGCCACTGCCGGCAACGCCTTTGGTGCGCCGGCGGCACATGCAACGCGGTCCGTCCGCAGAGGCAGGGGTGAATCCTGATGAAACTCGTCATGGCAATCATAAAGCCGTTCAAGCTGGAGGCGGTGCGTGAAGCGCTGACCGAGCTAGGCATTCAGGGGCTGACCGTCACCGAGGTTAAAGGCTACGGGCGGCAGAAGGGGCACACGGAAATCTATCGCGGCGCCGAATATGCGGTGAGCTTCCTGCCGAAGGTCAAGGTGGAGGTGGCAGTCGACGACGGTACGGCCGACAGGGCCGTCGATGCCATCACGACCGCCGCCAAGACCGGCCAGATCGGCGACGGCAAGATCTTCGTCCACAACATCGAGAAAGCCGTGCGCATCCGCACCGGCGAGACCGACGCCGACGCGCTGTGAGCGTCCCGGCTTTTCAGGGAGAGTAAGATGAGATTTCCGAAAATGACATTCGCGGGACGCGGGGTTGGGCTTGGGGCACTCGCGCTCACCGCCTTCACATCGCTGCCGGCTTTCGCGCAGGAAGCCGCTGAAGGGGCAGCCGAAGCCGCGGAGGCGGCGGCCGGAGATACGGCCTTCGTCTTCAACACGCTTCTTTTCCTCATGGGCGGGTTCCTCGTCATGTGGATGGCGGCGGGCTTCGCCATGCTGGAAGCCGGCATGGTGCGCTCGAAGAACGTCTCCATGCAGCTTCTCAAGAACATCGCCCTCTATTCGATCGCGGGCCTGATGTACTGGGTCGTCGGCTATTCGCTGATGTATGTCGACGTGAACGGCTATATCGGCACCTTCTGGCCTTATAGCTGGCCGGACGCCGGCGTTGCCAACGAGGGCGACTATGCAGTGGCCTCCGACTGGTTCTTCCAGATGGTGTTCGTGGCGACCGCCGCCTCGATCGTCTCGGGTACGCTCGCCGAGCGCATCAAGCTGTGGCCGTTCCTCATTTTCGTCGTGGTGCTGACCGGCTTCATCTATCCGATCGCCGGCTCCTGGCAGTGGGGCGGCGGCTGGCTGTCCGAGATGGGCTTCTCCGACTTTGCCGGCTCGACGCTCGTCCACTCGGTCGGCGGCTGGGCTGCGCTCGCCGGCGCGATCCTGCTTGGCGCGCGTTCCGATAAATACGGCCCGCAGGGCCAGGTGCAGCCGATCCCCGGCTCGAATATGGCGCTTGCCACGCTCGGCACCTTCATCCTGTGGCTTGGCTGGTTCGGCTTCAACGGCGCTTCGCAGCTGGCCCTCGGCTCCAACGCCGATGCCTCCGACGTCAGCCGCATCTTCGCCAATACGAACCTTGCCGCCGCCGGCGGCGTGGTGGCGGCGCTGATCCTCACGCAGCTCGTCTACAAGAAGGTCGACATCACCTTCGTACTCAACGGCGCGCTTGCCGGTCTCGTCTCGATCACCGCCGAACCGCTGACGCCGAGCCCCTTTGCCGCAATCCTCATCGGTGCGGTCGGCGGCGTCATCGTTGTGTTCACGGTGCCGCTCCTCGACAAGCTCAAGATCGACGACGTGGTCGGCGCCATCCCCGTTCACCTGATCGCCGGTATCTGGGGCACCCTGGCCGTGCCATTGACCAACGGCGACACGAGCTTCGGCACTCAGTTCGTCGGCATCCTCGCCTATGGCGTCTTCACCTTCGTCGCCTCTCTGGTGGTCTGGTTCATCCTGAAGGCCACGATGGGCCTGCGGGTCAGCCCCGAGGAAGAGCAGACGGGGCTGGACGTGGGCGAGGTCGGCGTCGAAGCCTATCCAGAGTTCATCGCCTCGCGGGTCCGCTAGGGCCGTCGGACAGAAGCAAAACTCATCCGGCCGGGCAACGGCCGGATGAAGAAACTCCCGCTGCAGCAATCCCTGACTGCTGCCACCTATCGGCCCGGACTTCGGGCCTTTTTTTTGAAGCGGGCAGTACGGCAACCCTATGCCCTGCGCGGAATTCCAGCGTGTTCTCCACCGCGCCACCCACTCCCATGGTTAATGCCGCCTTAACCTTCCCCCATCTAGGGTAGGTCCGGTGTCAGGGCGCGCGCGAGCGCGTTATCGATGTCCTGTGGACGGGGAAATGCGAATGAGTTCCGGTTCTTCCGCGGCGTTTGCCATGAATGACGGCGGTTTCGGGGTGCACGGCTTCTTGCGACGGCAAGCGGCACGCGGGCTTGGACTGCTGACGCTGGGATTCGTCGCCTTCTGCCTGGCAAGTCTTGCCACTTGGAACGTCGCCGATCCGAGCTTCAGCTATGCCACCGACAATCCGGTGACTAACGCCATGGGTTATCCCGGCGCGGTCTACTCCGACATCGCCATGCAGTTTTTCGGCCTCGCCTCGGTAGCTGGCCTCGTGCCGGCAGTCTTCTGGGGCATCTTCCTCTTTGCTGCACGCGGTATCGACAGGCCCTGGCGCCGCTCGGCCGCCTGGTTTGGTGGTAGCGTGTTGGCTGCCGGCGTGGTCGGTTGCATGACCCCGCCGGAGACATGGCCGCTGCCGACCGGGCTCGGTGGTGTTTTCGGCGACTTCGTCCTGGCCGCCCCCGCCATGCTTAGTGGCGCTTACCCGCAGGGCTGGTTTGGCATCGTAGTCGCGGCGCTGCTTGCCGGGCCCGCCATATGGCTGACCCTTTACGGCGCCGGCGTCTTCGGCCGCTCCGCAGCTCCCGCACCCGCCGCTGAGCCGGAGGCAGACACCTTCGACGACCTTGACGAAGACGAGGAGGACGGCGGCTTCGTCACGCTTGGCGTGCTTGTGCACTGGTGGCTGTCGGTGCGCGCCTTCTGGCGCCGCCGCTTCGCCGTTAATGTCGACCCTCTGGCGCCGGAGTTCGACACGCCGATGCCCCAGCCGGCGGCGATGGACGATGCGCGCATCGAGCCCGATTTCGATGCCGATGGCTTCGACACAGCACCCTTCGACGATTTTTCCGTCGCACCCGAGCCGAGAGGTCAGATGGCGCAGCAACAGCCTGCAGCGCGGGTAGGCAATCCTGCGCCCCGCCCGGCAGCCGGTGCGCGCGTGCGCCGCGAGGCACAGCCCTCGTTCCTCGACTCGGGCGAGTTTACGCTTCCCTCCCTGCATCTTCTCGCCGAGCCGAAGGCCACGACCAAGGATGCAAGCCTCTCCAAGGAAGCGCTGGAGCAGAATGCACGGCTTCTGGAAGGAGTCCTTGAGGATTTCGGCGTCAAGGGCGAGATCATTCATGTCCGGCCCGGCCCCGTCGTCACGCTCTACGAACTGGAGCCTGCGCCGGGCATCAAGTCCTCGCGCGTCATCGGCCTTGCTGACGATATCGCCCGCTCGATGAGCGCGATCGCCGCCCGCGTTGCCGTGGTGCCAGGGCGCAACGCCATCGGCATCGAACTGCCCAACGCGACCCGCGAGATGGTGTTCCTGCGCGAGTTGCTGGCCAGCCGCGAGTTCGAGACCACCAAAACGAAGTTGGCGCTGGGCCTGGGCAAGACGATCAACGGTAGCGCCGTGATCGCCGACCTCGCCAAGATGCCGCATCTGCTCGTCGCCGGCACCACCGGCTCGGGCAAGTCGGTCGCCATCAACACGATGATCCTGTCATTGCTCTACCGCATGACGCCGGATGAATGCCGCCTGATCATGATCGACCCGAAGATGCTGGAGCTTTCCGTCTATGACGGCATCCCGCATCTTCTCACGCCCGTCGTCACCGACCCGAAGAAGGCGGTGGTGGCGCTGAAATGGACCGTGCGGGAGATGGAGGATCGCTACCGCAAGATGTCCAAGGTGGGCGTACGCAATATCGAGGGCTTCAACCAGCGCATTGCCCAGGCCCAGAAGAAGGGCCAGTCGATCACCCGTACGGTGCAGACCGGCTTCGACCGCGAGACCGGCGAAGCGATCTACGAAACCGAGGATCTCGATCTGGACCCGATGCCCTTCATCGTCGTCATCATCGACGAGATGGCCGACCTTATGATGGTCGCCGGCAAGGACATCGAGGGCGCAGTGCAGCGCCTGGCGCAGATGGCACGTGCGGCGGGCATCCACGTCATCATGGCCACCCAGCGCCCGTCGGTCGATGTGATCACCGGCACGATCAAGGCCAACTTCCCGACCCGCATCTCCTTCCAGGTCACCTCCAAGATCGACAGCCGTACCATCCTGGGCGAGCAGGGCGCTGAACAACTCCTCGGCATGGGTGATATGCTCTACATGGCCGGCGGCGGGCGCATACAGCGCGTGCATGGCCCCTTCGTCTCGGACACCGAAGTGGAACAGATCGTCGCACATCTGAAAACCCAAGGCGCGCCGGCCTATCTTGATGCGGTGACGGAAGACGACGGCGACGATTCCTCCAGCGGCGGCGGTGGCGACACCGGCAATCTGGGCGATTCGGAAGACCCGTACGACCAGGCGGTCGCCGTGGTCCTGCGCGACGGCAAGGCGTCGACGAGCTATATCCAGCGGCGGTTGGGCATCGGCTATAACCGCGCCGCCTCGATCATCGAGCGTATGGAGCAGGAAGGCATCGTTGGCCCTGCCAACCACGCCGGCAAGCGCGAGATCCTCGTGCCGACGGAGCAGGAGGACGTCTGAGAGCCGAAGGCTGCGCATCACGCCGGGACGTTCACGCCGGGAGCCCAAATTCGGCCCTGTTAAGGCGATAGCGTCTCGTCAAATGACAAACTGTTTCGGAGAGCAGAAAAGCATGGCCACTCCAGCCAAGCGCAACATCACCGCCCCCCGCCTGGCGTTTTTTCGCCCCTTGGCCGCCTTCCTCGCCCTTGCGCTGGGTATCTTGACGGTCAGCGCGGCGCAGGCCGCTGCGGATACCGCCCAGCGCATTGCCGCGCATTTTTCCAGCGTGCGCACCATGACAGGCGAATTCGTGCAGTTCGGCCCCCGTGGCGAACAGACCGGCGGCAAGTTCTACATCGAGCGGCCTGGAAAGCTCCGCTTCGACTATGAGGGTTCGTCTGGTTTCCGGGTCGTCTCCGACGGAACGTCCGTGGTGGTGCGGAACAAGCGGATGAACACCGCGGATGTCTATCCGCTGTCGCAGACGCCTCTGAAGCTGCTCCTTGATGAACGCATCGATCTTTCCGGCGAGAAGGTACAGAGCGTCCAGCAGGACGAGGATCTGACGACCGTCAAGCTGGCGGACCGGAAGGTGTTTGGTAGCTCGACCATCACCATGATGTTCGATGCCAGCACTTACCAACTGCGCCAGTGGACCATCACCGACGCCCAGGGCAAGGACACGACGGTGATGATCTACAACGTGCAAGAAGGCGTCACCTTTGATCCCAGCGTGTTTGCGATCGATTACCGCCGCGTCAACGAGTTGAACCGCGGCCGCTGATTGCAGCACTGCGCTTGCCATCGGCTCATTCGGCGCGCTATTGCCGCTCTGTATGAAGAAGCTGCAAGCCGAGCGCCGAATGCCCCTCAAGATCGCCACCTGGAACATCAATTCCGTTCGCCTGCGCCTGCCGCTGGTGCAGCGCTTCCTAGAAGAACACCAGCCGGACGTCCTGTGCCTGCAGGAAACCAAGTGTCCGGACGACCAGTTCCCGCTGGCCGCCTTCCGCAAGCTCGGTTACGCACACATCGAAATTCATGGCCAGAAGGGCTATCATGGCGTGGCGACCATCTCGCGCCGGCCCATGCAGCTGGTGGAAAAGCGCGGCTTCTGCGGCATCGTCGACAGCCGGCATGTCTCGACGGTGCTGGACGTGGATGGAAGGCGTGTTCTCCTGCACAACTTCTATGTCCCGGCGGGCGGCGACGAGCCGGACCCCGAGATCAATACCAAGTTCCGCCACAAGCTCGACTTCATTGAGGAGATGCACGCGGTGCGTCCGGCCGAGGAGGCTGACACAGCGACAGTCCTGGTCGGCGATCTCAATATCGCCCCCCTGGAGACGGATGTGTGGTCGCACAAGCAACTCCTGAACGTGGTCAGCCACACACCGGTGGAGACCGAGGGGCTGGACAACCTGCGTGACAAGGGAGGTTGGGTCGACCTCATGCGCAGACATGTCCCGCCGGAGGAAAAGCTCTTTACCTGGTGGAGCTACCGCGCCAAGGACTGGGAGGTGTCGGACCGCGGACGACGGCTCGATCATATCTGGGCTTCCGCTAACCTCGCCCCGGCGCTACAGCGCATCGAGGTCCTGCGCGAAGCGCGCAACTGGGAGCGCCCTTCCGATCACGTACCGGTGATAGCCGAGCTCGGCTGAAGCACCAGGGCTTCACCGCAACGTGACTTCCCAACTAAGCCCGACAGCCGCTACGCTACATGAATGCGGAAAGATGGCGGAACCGGCGACGTGCCGGTGCGATTGGGGTAGACACGGACCGACAGGCGAAAAGGATATGCGAACCTTTCCCGCGCGCATCCATGTGAGCGCGATGAAGCTGACCATCCTCCTTCTGGTGCTCATTATACCATTCCACATTCAGGCCGCGGAGAGGCCTGCAGGGGTGGTCGAGCTTTTCACCAGCCAGGGCTGCAGCTCGTGCCCGCCTGCGGATGCCCTGCTGGCTGAACTGGCAGAGCGGGACGATGTGGTGGCGCTTGCCTACCACGTCGACTATTGGGACTATCTTGGCTGGAAAGACGAGATGGCCACGCCGGAAAATTCCGCCCGGCAGCGCGCCTACGGAGAGACTTTCGATCGCTCGGTCTACACCCCACAGGTGGTTGTCAACGGGCAGCGGGACATCGTCGGCTCGCACCGTAAGGAAATTTATGCAGCCATCGACAAGGGATCGGAAGGTAACGCGGCGTTGCCAGTCGATGTGGACATCTCTTCCAGCAACGGAAGCGTCTTCGTCAATGTCGGCGCGGCCGAGACGGCCCCGGCCGATACGCACATCGTCGTCGTCTACTATAAGCCACGCCGGGTGGTGTCGATCCGCGGCGGCGAGAACCGGGGACGGTCGATCGAATACCGTAACATTGTCACCAGCTTCCAGACCGTCGGCATGTGGCACGGCAAGGCAATGCGCCTCGAGCTGCCGAAGAGCGAGATGGTGAAGAAAGGCGGCCATTGCGCCGTGCTGCTTCAGTCCTTCGATGCCGAAGGGCGGCCGGGCGCCATTTTAGGTGCCGCACGCACCGCCGAAAGCTGGTAAGCGCCCACCACTCTCCTGGAAAAGAAAAAACGCCGGTACGGCGCTAGCCTGTACCGGCGCTGATCCAGTTCGGGATCGTTGCCTTTGCGAGATTGACGCACAAAGCGCCGGAGTTGGTTCGATCCGGCTACGACACCGTGGGCGGGGGGGCTTGGGGTACGGCGCCGCCTCCGGATCGAACCGTCTCAGGCAACATAGGAATGCTGGCTTCAAAATCGGGCGGGAGCTTGGAAAGAAAACGGCGAGAATGAGGCAGGCGATCACCAAATCCGACAGGGCGTCTTGTGTTCGTGAAAGTAGGATGGCGCACCATAGCGGCCATATGGGGTTGCATTTCCCGGCCCGGCACGCCAACTTTCTTGTCATAAATTGTCATGAGGGTCCGAACTAAACATGGCTGATTTTGTAAGCGCCGGGGAGGACGGCGACGATTCCGGAGTACTCGTCCGGCTCAGCGAGGTGCGGCGGGCACGACTTGACCTGCCGGTGACCTTTGAACGCCGCGAGCTGGACCAGATACTGCGCCTCTACGGGCAGATGGTGGCCACAGGCGAGTGGCGTGACTACGCCATCGATCATCTAAGGGACAGGGCGGTGTTCTCCGTCTTCCGCCGCACCAGTGAGGTGCCGCTGTTCCAAATCGTGAAAACTCCAAAGCTCGCCCGCAAGCAAGGCGCCTACAGCGTCATAGCCGCCACCGGCGCAATCCTGAAGCGCGGGCACGAGTTGAGCCGTGTTCTGGCGTTGTTCGATCGCAAGCTCAAGCTCGTGCGGGCGTGAGCCGAAGCGATTCCGGAAAGAGCAGGTATTCCGGCCCGGAACTGGGATAAAGCAACGGGTTGGACCGGATCATCCGTGAGACGATGGACCGGCCTAATGCCCCTCCCGGAACAGCCTCTCGGGCAGCGATTCGGCATCCGGCGGTCTTCCCGCGCCGCCGTTGAGTTCAAGCTGCATGAAGACCGTGTCCAGCCAGCGGCCGTGCTTGTAGCCGCTGCCTTCCAGGACGCCGGCATGGCGGAAACCCAAGGCCTTATGCAAGCGCACTGAGGCGCTCTCCGGCGAGCCGTCGCCGATGACGGCGGCGATCTGTCGGAAACCCAGTTTCCGGCATTCCTCGATCAGCGCCTCTACCAGCCGTCGGCCGAGGCCACGCCCCTGCGCCTGCGGCGCGATGTAGACCGAATCCTCGACCATGAAGCGATAGGCGCGGCGCGGACGAAACGGCCCGGCATAGGCATAGCCGAGCACCTGCCCTTCCACTTCCGCTACCAGATAAGGATAGCCGCGGGAAACCAGCGCCTCGTGCCGTGAAGCCATCTCCTCCTCACCCGGCGGCTCCAGCTCATAGCTTGCGGTGCCGCTTTCAACGGCGTGGGCATAGATCTGCGTGATGGCGGGAATGTCGGCGGATGCCGACGGGCGAATGGTGATAGTGGTCATCGGCGGTTCGTTCGGTATGGTTTCCATCTTCATGGCAGGATACCGGGCAAAAGAAAAGGCGGCTCGAAAGCCGCCTTTTCCTGGTCGTTCCAGTTCCGCCCGTTACTCGCGATTGCCGAGGAACTGCAGCAGGAACATGAACAGGTTGATGAAATCGAGGTAGAGCCTGAGCGCACCCATGATGGCCTTGCGGCCGGCCACGAGCTGGCTGTCGCCCTCGTAATACATCTCCTTGATCTGCTGCGTGTCGTAAGCCGTCAGCCCGGCGAACACCAGCACGCCGATCACCGAGATGGCGAACTGCAGCGCCGAAGAGGCTAGGAATATGTTTACGATCATGGCGATGATGATGCCGATGAGCCCCATGAAGAGGAAGGAACCCATGCCGGAAAGATCACGCTTCGTCGTGTAGCCCCACAGCGACAATGCGCCAAAGGAGGCGGCGGTGATGAAGAACACACGCACCACACTCTCGCCCGTGAAGACGAGAAATATCGATGACAGCGACAGACCCATGACCGCGGCAAAAATCCAGAAGGCGGCCTGGGCACCTGAAACGCTCATCTTGTGGATTCGCGCGCTCAGATAAAACACAAGGCCGAGCGGCGCGAGCATCACCACCCAGCGTAGGGGACTTCCATACATAACCTGCGCGAACGCCGGGCTAGATACCGCCATCTGCGCAGTGGCAAATGCCGCCACTCCGGTGATGGCCAGCCCGAGAGCCATGAGGTTGTAAACCCGAAGCATGTAGGCGCGCAGGCCCTCGTCGATGGCCACGCCCGCGCGGGCATCGCTCGCCATGCGCGGCTGATAGTTACGAAGGTCAGCCATTGTTTCCTCTTTTCTCGCACTCTCCCGTCGGGTGTCGGCCATGGGGCCGCTCGCCGCTGGCGGGGGTCCAGCATGCGTTGTTCAAATATGATGTCTGTTCAAGACAAGAGCAAGACCTTCCGCAGCGGAAAAGCGCACCACGCCTGCACTCCCGCTCCAGGGGACACCGATCCCTTCCCAGCTCATAGGTTCCGCAAAACAGGTGCGGCCTTGTGGCCAAGCACGCGCCAGGTACCGACGAGCCCGAAGCCGACCGTCAACACCAAGGCAATGGCGACGGTCGACAGCGCCACTTCCGGCAGAAAGCTCCATGGAAGCGTCATGATGCGGGTCACCACATACCATGCCGCCACACCGCCGGCGGCCAGCGCGAAGAGTGCTGTGGCAAGGCCGATCAGGAGGTACTCCAACGCGAAAGCCGAAATCAGGGTGCGCCGCGTGGCCCCCAGCGTCTTCAGCACCACGGCATCGTGCACGCGGGCGCGGTTGCCCGCCGCGAGTGCGCCCGAAAGCACGAGCACGGAGGCGATGAGTGCCACCGCCGCCGCCGCTCTGATGGCGGTGGCGAGTTGCCCGACGAGCTGGTTCACCACGTCGAGCGCGTCCTTCACACGGACGGTGGTAATGGTAGGGAAGTTGCGTGTAACGGCGTTCAGAAGGCGCGCCTCGTCGACGCTCGTCGCGTTGGCGTCTGTCAGCGTTGCCAGCCAGGCATGGGGCGCACCCTCAAAGGTATTCGGAGAAAAGACCATGACGAAGTTCATGGCCAGCGTCTCCCACTCCACCTGGCGGAAGCTGGCGATGCGGGCCGTGACGTTGCGCCCGAGCACATTCACCGTCAGGGTATCGCCGAGCTTCAGGCCGAGCGCAGCACCCTCGTCCGCCGTAAACGAGACCAGAGGCTCTCCCTCATAGCCCGCGGGCCACCATTCACCCTGCGTCAGGGTCGAGTTTTCCGGCTGATTGTTCGAATAGGTGATGCCGCGGTCACCGCGCAGCACCCAGCCGCCTTCCGGCGGCACCTCGATATCGCGCACATTGACGTCGTTGAGCGCGATGATGCGCCCGCGCAGCATCGGCACACGGATAAGCTTGCCGTCAGGCGCCTGCTCTTCGACCAGCGAAGCAAAATCCTCCACCTGGTCCGCCTGGATATCGACGAAGAAGAAGTTCGGGGCCACCTCCGGCAGGTTGCCGGCGATCTGCCGCCTCAGATTGCCGTCTATCAGTGCCAGAGTGGCGATCAGCGTGAGGCCAAGGCCAAGCGACAGCACCACCGACGGCGTCAGCGCGCCGGGGCGATGAATGTTGCCTATGGCGAGCCTGAGTGCGGTCGAGCGTACCCTTGGGGCGCGGCGGGCGGCGGCCTGCACCGCCCAGCCCACGCCGCGCAGCACCAGGAAGACGGCAATGGCGGCGGCGACGAAGATAGCGGCTATACTCCGCTCCTCGGAATAGAGGATGGCGAGCAGCGCAAGTGTGGCAGCGATGGCGACGGACAGGACTACGTAGAAGAGACGCGGCCAGCCCTTGGCGTCGATCCCCATCTCGCGGAAAAGCGCCGTTGCCGGCACGTCACGCGCCCTACCGAGCGGCAGCAGCGCGAAAGCGAGCGTGGTCAGAACGCCGAATAGCGCAGCAAGACCGAGCGCCGAGGGGTAAATGCCGCCCTCGCTCGGCACCGGCAGGACCGCGGCAAGCGCCGCACTTGCCGCAAAAGGCATCAGCGCGGCGAGTACCAAGCCTGCGCAGATCCCCATCATGGCGATGATGAGGATCTGCATCAGGTAGACGGAGAAAACGAAGCCGCCCGAGGCCCCGAGGCTCTTGAAGGTGGCGATGACGGCGCGTTTTCCGTCCAGGTAGGCACGCACCGCATTCGCCACGCCGACGCCGCCCACCACCAGCGCAGTCAGCCCCACAAGGGTGAGGAATTGCGAGAAACGCTCGACGTTTGACGACAGCGACGGAGCGGCGTTAAGCCGCGTTCGGATGCTCCACCCTGCCTCGGGGAAGCGCGTGCTCGCCTCCTCGCGCAGGGCGCGCAGCTCCGAGTTGCCGGGCTCGCCGTCGAGGCGCAGCTTATAGACATGCTCCACCAGGCTGCCCGGCTGCACGAGACCGGCGGCATCCAGCCCTTCCAGCGAAACCATCAGGCGTGGCGCGAAGCCAAAACCATCGGAGACGGCATCCGGCTCGGTGACAAGCTCGGCGCGCAGCTCGAACTCTTGCCCGCCAAGCATCAGCCTGTCACCTAGGGAAAGGCCCAGCCGGTCGAACAGGAGCGAAGGCGCGGCCGCGCCGTAAGCGCCATCCGCAAGGCCGAAGAGCGCATCGCGGGAAAGTGCCGGCTCGGTGACGAGCGTCCCGTAAAGCGGGTACGCCTCGTCCACCGCCTTCACCTCGACCAATGCCTGGTCGGAACCATCGGCCAGACGGGCCATCGAGCGCATATTGGCGCTTTCGGCGAGCCGTCCGGTCTCCGCCAGCCAGGCGTGTTCGGCCGCGTCGGCGCGGCGCTGGTTAAGCTCGAAGCGGATGTCGGCGCCGAGTAATTCCTGGCCCTGCGATGCCACACCGGCGCTGATGGCGCGAGCGACGGAGTTTACCCCGCCGATAGCCGCCACCCCCAGCGCGATACAGGCGAGAAAGATGAAGAAGCCGGAAAGCCCGCCGCGCATCTCGCGCAGGGCAAAGCGCATCGCCAGTGCAGACCCGGCCCCGCCACGTCTCCGACTTCCGGCGGCAAGGCTACCCGTTTTCGCGTCGATAGTCGTGGCGTCGGAGCGAGACATATGAGCGCGCCTCAGCCGGCAGAAGCAGGTTCGGGTGCGGCCTCTTCGATCCGGCCGGAGCGCATGTCCACCTGCCGGTCGCAGCGCGCGGCGAGCGCGGGATCGTGAGTCACCAGCGCCAGCGTCGTGCCGCGTTCGCGCGCGGTCTCGAACAACAGATCGGCGATCTGCCGCCCCGTCGCCTGGTCGAGATTGCCTGTCGGCTCGTCGGCGATCATGATGGCCGGCTGCGGCGCCAGCGCACGGGCGATCGCCACCCGCTGCTGCTCGCCGCCGGAGAGCTCGCCCGGATAATGGGTCAGCCGGTCCTTCAGCCCCACAGCTTCAAGCTCCTTCTCTGCAAGTCCGAAGGGATCGTCGTGGCCGGCGAGTTCCAGCGGCACGGCAACGTTCTCCAGTGCTGTCATGTTCGGGATCAGGTGAAAAGACTGGAAGACGATGCCGATGGTGCGGCCGCGGAAGGCGGCAACTGCGTCCTCGCTCAAGCCGTTGAGCGTCTGGCCGGCGACGCACACTATGCCGCTGTCTACCTTCTCCAGCCCGGCGATCACCATGAGCAATGTCGACTTGCCGGAGCCGGAGGGGCCGACGATGGCCGTGGATTGGCCATGTTCGACTGCCAGGCTGACACCCTTGAGCACATGGACGGACGAAGCGCCCTCGCCTAGCCACAGGGAAACATTATGCAGATCGATGACGGGTTTGGTCACGGGCGAGGCGTCCTATATGAGGGACATTGCGGGCGCGGTTCCGGCAGATATGGGTTGAGTTTCATGCTATTCAAACCTTTGGACAAGATTTCCGGTGTTGTCCTGTCGCTCACGAAAATGTCATCGGCCATTGTCCTCGTCCTGCTGCTGACGTTCAGCGCGCGGCCGGCGTGGGCGGAAGTCTTTAATATCGTCGGCTTCGGCGACAGCCTGATGGCCGGTTACCAACTGGCGCCGGGAGAGGCCTTTCCGGAGAAGCTGGAGGCTGCATTGCGTGACAGCGGCAGCGACGTCACCGTGGCAAATGCCGGCGTCTCTGGCGATACCACCAGCGGCGGCCTGTCGCGGCTCGATTGGTCGGTGCCCGAGGGTACGGACCTCGTGATCCTGGAACTCGGCGCCAATGATATGCTGCGCGGACTCTCCCCCACCACCACGGAAAAGAACCTGGACGAGATGCTAACCCGGCTTCGCGAGCGCGACATCGACGTGCTGCTCGTCGGCATGTACGCCGCGCCCAATCTGGGACCGGATTATCAAGAGGCATTCAACGCCATCTATCCACGACTGGCGGAAAAGCACGGTCTGCCGCTGGTGCCGTTCTTCCTTGACGGCGTGGCGGCCAACGCCTCTCTGCTGCTCGAGGACGGCATGCACCCCAACGCAAAGGGTGTAGACCTGATGGTGGAGCGAATGCTGCCAGCCGTCGACGCCCTCGTCGAAGGGGAAAAGCCGGAGATGTGAGCAGCGAGCGCCAGAAAGCGCTTGCTCCGTTGCTCAATCGATGATTCGCTGACGACAGACATAGAGATTCGAGGAGGTTGCCATGCCGCGACTTTTCACCGCCCTCGAGATTCCGCGCGATGCGGCGCTGTCCCTTTCGCTTCTGCGCGGCGGCCTGCCGGGAGCCCGGTGGGTCGATGTCGAGAACTACCATCTCACCCTGCGTTTCATCGGCGACGTTGAAGGCCATGTGGCTGACGAGATCGCCAACGCGCTCGACCGGGTACGGCGGCCGGCCTTCTCGCTCACGCTTTCCGGTGTCGGCGCCTTTGGTCAGAAGAAGCCGCATGCGGTGTGGGCAGGTGTGGCAGCATCTCCTGATCTCTATGCCCTGCAGGGCGAGATCGAGCGCATCTGCCAGCGTCTCGGCCTCGCCCCGGACCCGCGCAAGTTCACCCCGCATGTGACGCTGGCGCGGCTGAAAAACACAAGCCCCCACGAAGTCGCTGCCTATCTGTCGGCGCGCGGCAATTTTGCCGCCGTGCCGTTCCGGGTCGGGCGTTTCGTCCTGATGTCGGCACGCGAATCGATCGGCGGTGGACCTTATATCGTCGAGGAAGCCTGGCCGCTGATGCGCGCGGAGCCGGCGCGCTCGGCCAGCCTCAGTGCCAGTGCGTCGGAGGCTTCGCGGATCGTGCGATAGACGAGGGCGAAGCCGTCGTCCCCACCGTAATAGGGGTCCGGCACCTCCTCCGGCCTGCCGAGCGCATAGTCGAGGAAAAGGTGGACGCGGTCATGCGCCTCCTTCGGTGCTCGTTGGCGCAATGCATTGACGTTGGCGCGGTCCATGCCGAGGATGAGGTCGAAGCGGGAAAAGTCCGCCGGGTCCACTTGGCGCGCTCTTTGCCCGGAAATATCGAGGCCGAAGCGGCGCGCGGTGGCCACCGACCGCGGATCCGGCGGTGTGCCTGTGTGCCAAGCGCCGGTGCCGGCGGAATCGAGATGGAAAGCGTGCTCCAGGCCGCGCTCCGCAACGACAGCACGAAAGATGCCTTCCGCCAGCGGCGAACGGCAGATATTGCCGAGGCAAACGAAGAGAATGGCAGTGCGGGCCTGTTCGCCTGCGCGAGATGCATTATCCTTCATGCCCTATGCGATAGCACGGAGAGGTTTCATGGCAATGGAGAAACTCGGTAGCAAGCAGGTGGAGGAAGCGCTGGCGGCGCTCGATGGCTGGAGCCTCGCGCGCGACGGTGCGGCCATCGAGCGCCGCTTCGTCTTCGCCAATTTCAACGAAGCCTTCGGCTTCATGACGCGGGCAGCGCTGGCCGCGGAGAAGCTCAACCACCATCCCGAGTGGTCGAATGTCTACAAGACCGTCGATGTCACGCTCACCACCCACGATGCCGGCGGCCTGACGGAACTCGATCTCAAGCTGGCGAAGAGGATGAACGCCTTTGCTGCGCGCTAGCTGCCATTGCATCGGAGCGCCGTTCTCCCCACATCATCCCGGCAAGGAGCGACAGTTATGGACGACGTGAAGATCGGCGAGATCCTTGTTCCCGGCAGCGCCGACGAGCACAGCCGCCGCGAAGAGGATGTTCGCCGCAAATTTTGGCGCACCGCCAAGAAAGCGGCCCGCCAGGTGCCGTTCATGGAAGATGTGATCGCCGGCTACTATTGCGCGCTCGACCGCGAAACGCCGGCGCGCGTGCGCGGCATCCTGCTCGCAGCACTCGCGTATTTCGTCCTGCCCCTCGACATGGTGCCCGACTTTCTCGCCGGTTTCGGCTTTACCGATGATGTGGCTGTTCTGGTTGCAGCGCTCAGCGCCGTGCGCTCGCACATCACCCCTGCCCACCGGCTAGCCGCCAAGCGCGCCCTCGAAGACGCCGAATGAAGCGTGGCGGCATCTGACACCTCACAATTGGGTCAAACTCTCGCCTTTTTCATCCGATTCAACCTTTTACGTGGGGTGTGAAGCGGCAGGCAGGATCGCTCGGCAAACTCTTTTTCAGGAAGAGGCGGGCAATATTTCATGCAGCTTCACTCTTTGGTAACCCAGATTAAATAAAAATGAAGCCATCGGGCGTAAGCCTCTGATGTGCTTTACAAACACACGGCAGACAAAGAAACGGTCAGGGACAATGCGTGGGATTTTTTCGTCGCTCTTTCTGTTTTGCGCGGTCGCGGCCGCAGGGCCGGCCTTCGCACAGGCGACAGCCGTCGGACAGCACCGCGACTGGGGCACCTACAGCTACCAGTCTGGCAACGGCAAGGTCTGCTACGTGATGAGCGTGCCGAAGCAGAAGGAGCCCTCAAGCCTTGATCACGGCGACATCTTCTTCTTCGTCAGCCAGAAGCCGGGCCAGAACGTAGCCTACGAGCCGCAATTCATCGCCGGCTATAACCTCCAGGACGGCTCGAAGGTCACGGTGACGGTGGGTGGCCGGTCGTTCAACATGTTCACGCAGGAGAAATCGGCGTGGCTGGAGAATGCGGCGGAGGAGCCACAGCTGATCGCGGCCATGAAGGCCGGCTCCGACATGACGGTGGCAGCAAAGTCCGGCCGCGGCAACGATACCCGCTATACCTTCTCGCTTCTGGGCATGACGGCCGCGCTCGATTCGATCCAGAGCTGCAAGTAAGGCTGCGCCTGCAGCCTCGCAAGCGGGCAAGCGGGCAAGCGGAAGTGGTCGCCCCCGCAGGGGCGGCTTGCCCCTTTGTCTTTTCCTGATAATAGTGCCCGCGCAAACGGGCCCCGGGCGCGCCGGGCATCCTAAACCGGAAAAGACCATGGCGAAGCACACAGACGTAAAGAAGGTCGTTCTGGCCTATTCGGGCGGCCTCGACACCTCCATCATCCTGAAATGGCTGCAGACGGAATTCGGTGCGGAGGTCGTCACCTTCACCGCTGATCTCGGCCAAGGCGATGAGTTGGAGCCGGCGCGCAAGAAGGCCGAGATGCTCGGCATCAAGGAGATCTACATCGAGGACCTGCGTGAGGAATTCGTCCGCGACTTCGTCTTTCCAATGTTCCGCGCCAACGCGCTCTACGAGGGCATCTATCTTCTAGGCACCTCCATCGCCCGGCCGCTCATCTCCAAGCGCCTTGTAGAGATTGCCGCCGAGACCGGCGCCGACGCCATCGCCCACGGCGCCACCGGCAAGGGCAATGATCAGGTGCGTTTCGAACTATCGGCTTACGCGCTCAACCCGGACATCAAGGTTATCGCACCCTGGCGCGATTGGACCTTCAAGTCGCGCACCGACCTTCTCAACTTTGCCGAGGCACATCAGATTCCAGTGCCCAAGGACAAGCTGGGCGAGGCCCCGTTCTCGGTCGATGCCAACCTGCTGCACTCCTCCTCGGAAGGAAAGGTGCTGGAGGATCCGTGGAACGAGCCGCCCGAATATGTACACCAGCGTTCTGTCTCGCCCTTCGACGCGCCTGACGAGGCGAAGGAAATCACCATCGGCTTCAAGCGCGGCGACGCCGTCTCGCTCAACGGCGAAGCCGTGTCGCCAGCCACGCTGCTTGCCGCGCTCAACGACCTCGGCCGCGACAACGGCATCGGCCGCATCGACCTGGTGGAGAACCGCTTCGTCGGCATGAAATCGCGCGGCGTCTACGAGACGCCAGGCGGCACCATCCTGCTCGCCGCCCACCGCGCGATCGAATCGATCACCCTCGACCGGGGTGCCGCGCACCTCAAGGACGAGCTGATGCCGCGCTATGCGGAGCTCATCTACAACGGGTTCTGGTTCTCGCCCGAGCGCGAGATGCTGCAGGCGGCGATCGACAAGAGCCAGGAGGATGTCGAGGGCGAGGTACGGCTGAAACTCTATAAGGGCAACGTCATCGTCACCGGCCGCCGCTCCGATAAGTCGCTCTACTCCGATGCATTGGTGACCTTCGAGGACGATCGCGGCGCCTACGATCAGAAGGACGCCGAAGGCTTCATCCGCCTCAATGCTCTGCGGCTGAGGACGCTGGCGGCAAGGAAGCGGGACTAATCGCTTTCCAGTCCCAGCAAAAGGATGGGCATGCTTCACGCATGCCCATTGCCTGAGCCTTCGCGGAGCTCCAGTTGCCGATAGAAATCCCCTAGCTGCTTGCCGCGCTCCGGCCTGAAGCCGCGCCCGGCCTCCTGCATGACGACAATGCGGTCGATACGAAAAGCGCGGAAATCGTCCCGCAGCTCGCACCAGCCGACCAGTGTCCACACCTTACCCCAGAACCATAGGCCAAGCGGCCGCACATCGCGCTGGCTCATGCGCCCGGCCTCGTCGCGGTAATCGAGGCGCAGCACGCGCCGGCTCTCGACCGCATGCTCCAGCGCGTCAATGGCCTGGCGCTCTGCATCGCTGATCACCCAGTTGGGCGTGTGGATTTCGGTGCGTGAAATGCGCTCACGCTCGTTTTCCGGCAGTACGGTACTGATCTTGATCAGTGCTTCCTCGGCAGCGCGCGCCATGGCGGCACCGCCAAAAGCGCGCACCATGCGCGCGCCGGCCACAAGTGCCACAATCTCATCGCGCGTGAACATCAGCGGCGGCAGCTCGAAGCCTTCGCGCATCAGGTAGCCGACGCCAGCCTCCCCGTCGATGGGCACGCCGGTCGACTGCAAGTCGGCAATATCGCGGTAGATGGTGCGCTCGGAAACCTCGAGCCGCTCCGAGAGAAGGCGCGCGGTGACAAGCCGCCCTCCGCGCAAATGTTGAACGATCTGAAAGAGCCGGTCCGCGCGCCGCATAAAGGCCGCTCCTTACGTAAACAGCCCGAAGCTATTGCCGTCCGGATCGAGACAATACACGAAACGGCCCCCAGGAATAGTGATGACGGGAGAGACGACCTTGCCGCCATTCGCCGTCACCCGCTCCATGGCTTCTTCCAGAGGCGTGGAAACGGCCAGATGGATGGTGATGCCGGTGCCCTCGGAAGCAGGCTTTCCGGGGTAAAGATGGCCGGCGACGGAGTTTTCCTCCTTTGCCGCGAAACGAGCCATAGGGTTTGGCCCTTCCATGTCCGTCAGCTCGTTCTGAAGCACTGCGCCGTAGAACTCCCTGGCGCGGCCCATATCGCTCACCGGGATTTCAAACCATACGGCCGCGTGGGCGGGCAAAAACGGTGTCATCATCGATCTCTCCTCTTCGGTATGCCGCCAGAGTGGCACACCCCTCCTGACAACATACCGTCAGGAGCCTGTCAGCGGGTGAGATAGGGTGGAGCCGGTCAGGCCGCCGCGTGCTCGCGCGCGAACAGCTCGCGCATCTCGCCAACCGTCTCGGCGCGCTGGGGGAAAAGCGCCTCCAGGAATGCGGCGGCGAAGGTGCCGGGTGCGGAACCCGGCGCACTAACGATGCTGCCGTCGCTCACCGCGTGCGGCACGTCCTGATAGCCTTCAGCGCCCACATAGCCTGGTACGTGCCCGTTGATCCAGTCGCGGCCGTTGCTGGTGTGGCCTCGGCCCTCGAAAAGGCCGGCGCGCGCCAGCCCCAGCGTGCCGGCGCATATGCCGCCGACGACCCCGCCGCGCCCGGCGACCGCCTTGAGAAGCGGCGTCACGTCGGGCGCATCCGGAGACGCCCAGTTGTCCGACCCGATCAGCGCCACGGCGTCGAGATCCTCATTCTCCTGCGGCGTCAACCCGCGCTCGCCGGCAAGCTGGAGGCCGGCGGCGGAGCGCACGGAGCCCGCTTCGGGCGTGAGCGCGACGGCGCGTGCGCCGAACCACTCGACAGCGGAAGCAGCCAGCAGGCCGAATTCCCAATCGGCGAACTTCTCGATGAAAACGAGACCGACCGTCTTCGACTGTTCCATGGCACCCTCCTCTTCGGCTCGGCGGGGTTCAGCGCTGCCACGTCGGCCCCGTCGGTTGCCAACCGATATCCCTTTGCAGGCTAGGCGGCAAGTCGTTCATGATCCGTTCCGTGAGCTTGCGGCGCCTGCGCCGCCGATAGGCGCTGGCCCAGCGGTGGACAGTGCGGGAGATCGAATAGCGTGTAGCGGTCATGGCCTCTCATCCTCCAACGTGATTGCCGGAGGATTATCGCACGACCGTGCTGCCAACGTTTTGTCAGGAGCCTGCAGGGCCGCCTACTCCTGCGGCTGCACCTCGACTGTGTAGTTGAGCGGCAGCCGCCCACCGTCGGCGTAGATGGTCTGGCCGGTGATGTAGCTGGCGTCGTCGGAGGCGAGAAATGCGGCGATGGAGGCAATTTCCTGCGGGTCGCCGATGCGTCCCATGGGTGTGCGCGAGAGGATACGGTCGCGGGCCGCCGGGTCGGCGTTCACGCTCGCCAGCATGTCGGTCATGATCGAGCCCGGTCCGATGGCGTTGACGCGGATGCCGTGCGGTGCAAGCGACAGCGCCATTGCCTTGGTGAGCTGGTTCATGCCGCCCTTGGAGACGGAATAAGGCACCTGGTTGGCAATGGCGAAGACGGCGTTGACCGACGACATGTTGATGACGACCCCGGGTGCCCCGCCACCTTTCACCTTGTCGACCATGTAGCGGGCGACCGCTTGCCCCACCAGGAAGGCGC
The DNA here is from genome assembly GCF_025336525.1 of Chelativorans salis. Taxonomy (GTDB): domain Bacteria; phylum Pseudomonadota; class Alphaproteobacteria; order Rhizobiales; family Rhizobiaceae; genus Chelativorans; species Chelativorans salis. Next base: position 359,424 of record NZ_JAOCZP010000004.1, on the reverse strand, counting down.
CCTTCAGGTTCACCCGCAGCACCCGGTCGAAGTCCTCTTCCTTGAGATCGAGGAAATCCGCACCGTGCACGATACCGGCATTGTTGACGAGGATATCGATATCGCCCAGCGAATCGATGGTCGAGGCAACGAGATTGTGCACGTCGAGGCTCTTCCCCACGTCTGTCTTGACAAAACCGACCTCGCCCAGCTTCTCCAAATCCTTGATCGCCTTGGCGCCCTTCTCTGCGTCAACATCCGCGATCACCACCCGCACGCCCTCGCGCAGGAAGCGCTCCGCGATGGCATAGCCGATGCCACCGGCAGCGCCCGTCACGATTGCCGTTTTCCCGTCCAGTGCCATCGTCTCACCTCGATCGTTTCATTCGGCGGGAACCTGTGACGGCGCCGGCGCCAGGTCAAGCTGCTTCTGATGAGGCCTTAAGCGCGGCAACCGCTTTTTGACACGGCAGCCGAAAGGAGGGCACAAGGGCAAACACTCACCCAGTGCCGGGCGCCCAATGACAAAAATCCTCTCGCTTCTGATCGTGGCCATGATGATCCTGCACATCATCCGGCCGCTCGGCCTTCCCGGCCTGAAGAAACGCAGCGATTTCTGGAAGCTCGCCATCGTGGCGCTCGCCGCCATCATGCTCACCGTCGCGCTCAGCCACGGCCGCGGCTGAGCGCGGCCTGGATCAGGCGGCCTTCTCCAGCTCTTCCTTCCAATCGCCGCGCGCGGCAAGCCCGTTCATCTTTGCACGATGGGCGAAGGCACGCTGGCCGGCGGCCACGTTCTCCTGCTTACCGCCCCACGCCTTCAGTGCTGCCGCCTGCAGCGCACGGCCATAGGAGAAGGTCAGCGTCCACGGCACGTCGTAACCGGCATTCATGAGAGATAGGTGCGCGGTCGCCTCCTCGTCCGACTGGCCGCCCGACAGGAATGCGATGCCGGGCACTGCCGCCGGGACCGTGGCCTTCAGGCAGCGCACGGTCTTCTCCGCCACCTCTTCGCGGCTCGCCTTGCGTGCGTTCTTGCCGTCGATAACCATGTTCGGCTTCAGCACCATGCCTTCCAGCGAGACACGCGCGTCGTAGAGCTCCTGGAACACCGTCTTCAGAACCCATTCGGTGATGGTGTAGCAACGGTCGATGGAATGGTCGCCCGGCGCCCCGTCCATCAGCACTTCCGGCTCGACGATGGGCACGATCCCCGCCTCTTGACAAAGGGCCGCATAGCGCGCCAGCGCCTGCGCGTTCTGTTTCACCGCGCCCCATGTCGGCAAATCGTCGGAAATGGCGATCACGCCCCGCCACTTGGCGAAGCGCGCGCCGAGTCGGTAGTACTCGTCAAGCCGCTCTCGCAGGCCGTCCAGGCCCTCGGTGATCTTCTCGTCGGGAAAGCCCGCCAGAGGCTTCGCGCCCTTATCCACCTTGATTCCGGGGACAGCGCCCGAGCTGGCGATAACCTCCACCAACGACGTTCCGTCCTTCGCCTTCTGGCGAATGGTTTCGTCATAGAGGATGACGCCGGAGATATGGTTCGTCATCGCCTCTTGGGCGGAAAATAGCATTTCCCGGTAATCACGGCGTGTCTCCTCGGTGGATTCCACTCCGATCGAATTGAGACGCTTCTTGATAGTGCCTGTGCTTTCGTCCGCCGCCAGAATGCCCTTGCCGGTGGCCGTCATCCTGGCCGCGATATCTTCAAGCCGTTCGCTCATCTTCCATGCCTCCTGTACACGTTTCAGAAGCCGTTACCAGATGAAAGAAAAAAACGGAATGCGGGGCGCGTCTACCTAATCGATTGAAAGAAAAGCAATTATTTTGACAGTGCTGCAACACCGGGCAGTGTCTTACCCTCCATCCATTCTAGGAAAGCACCGCCCGCCGTCGACACGTAGGTAAAATCGTCGGCCACGCCAGTCTGGTTGAGGGCGGCCACCGTATCCCCGCCTCCGGCAACGGAAACCAAAAGCCCTTCGCGCGTACGCTGCGCCGCGTGAAGCGCGGCGGCCATGGTAGCCTTGTCGAACGGTTCGATCTCGAACGCACCCAGCGGCCCGTTCCACACCACCGTGTCGGCCCGGTCGAGCCATTCATTGACCGCTTCCACACTCTTCGGCCCGACGTCGAGGATCATCGCATCCTCGGGAACGGCAGAGATGTCGACCACCTCGCTCTCTGCCCCCGCCTCGAACTTCTTCGCCACCACCGCGTCGGCCGGAAGGATGAGCGCACAGCCGGCGGTGGCCGCGTCGATCATGATCTGTTTGGCTGTCTCGGCAAGATCGTGCTCGCATAGCGACTTGCCGACCTTCGTGCCACGTGCGGCGAGGAAAGTATTTGCCATGCCGCCGCCGATCACCAGCCCGTCCACCTTCTTCACGAGGTTCAGAAGAAGGTCGATCTTGGTGGAAACCTTGGCGCCGCCGACGATGGCCAGCACCGGCCGCTTCGGCTGTCCCAGGCCCCTCTCCAGCGCCTCAAGTTCCGCCTGCATGGTGCGCCCGGCATAGGCCGGCAGGAGATGCGCAAGGCCTTCCGTGGAGGCATGTGCGCGGTGGGCGGCGGAGAAGGCATCGTTCACATAGATATCGCCGTTCTCGGCCAGCGTCCTGGCGAAATCCGCGTCGTTCTTTTCCTCGCCGGTATGAAAGCGCGTGTTCTCGAGAAGCAGGATGTCGCCATCGTTCATCTCCTCGACGGCCTCCCTGGCGGCCTCGCCTACACAGTCGGCGGCGAAATAGATGCGGCGGTCGAGTATGGCCTCCATGGCGTTAGCTACCGGCTTAAGCGAAAACTCCGTGGCCGGTTCCCCCTTCGGCCGGCCGAAATGCGCAAGCAGGATGACCTTTGCCCGGCGGTCGGAAAGCTCGGTGATGGTCGGAGCGATCCGTTCGATGCGCGTCGCATCGGTCACCGCGCCCTCCTTCATCGGCACGTTCAAGTCGACACGCACAAGCACACGCTTGCCGGCGATATCCTTGAGGTGGTCCAGGGTTCTGAAGTCGGCCATCGATCCGCTGCCTCGAGAATGTGATGATTGCGCTCGCGAACATACAGGCCACGGCGCACGAGGCAAGACACGATCACTTGTCGGGCCGCTCCGTCGTGGCATCCGCCGCACGCCGGCGCCTTTCCGCCCGCCAGCGCTGCACGAAGCCCCAAAGCCGGCTTGCCACCTCGCTGGGGCTGATGAAGACGGGCACTTCGGCCGGCTTTGCCGGTGGGTCGACGGAAAGGCCGATACCAGTGATCGCACCGTCCTCATCCACCTCACGCACGATGAGCTCGATGCTGCCAAGCGGAACACGATCGCCGTACTCCGCGCGTCCGCCCAGCCGTTTGCGCACGAAATCGGCGATGGAAAGCGCCTGCTCCTCCGCGTCGAGGCCGAGCGCATAGGCGGCTTCGATGTCGGCGGCGGGCCGCTCCGGGTCCACAGCGAAGGCGCCGAAGAACTCCGCATCCTCCGGATCCACTCTCGCCGGACTGGCGAAAAGCCGGTCGAGGAGCCTTGGATAGCGGTCGGGCACGAAGATATAGATGCGGTCACCAGCCTGCAGCCTGCCGGCGTATTGGAAACTCATCGAGCGGCCGTCGCGCACCACGAGAGAAGGACGCGCCCAGCGGGGGATGCGCTCGCCGCGCTCGACCGGGCTCCCGGCGACGACGCGATAAGCCAGCAGCTCATGATGCGCGGAGCCCGGCAGCTCCAGCTCCACCTTGTCCACCGGTCCCGTGCGTGTTGGCACGACCAGTCCGAGCCGGCGGGCGAGCGGCCCAACGCTCCACCCCTGCACCACCAGCGAGACGAGCACGATGATGAAGACGATATTGAACAGGCTGCGGCCACCCTCCAGGTCCTCGATCAGGGGCGTGATGGCGAGCAGGATCGAGACCGCCCCGCGCAGGCCCACCCAGGAGATAAAGGCCGTTTCCGCACGTGAGAAGCGGAACGGCGCCAGGCACAGCGTCACCGCCACCGGCCGGGCGATGAAGATGAGGAAGAGCCCGATGAAGAGCGCTGGCAGCGCGATCTCGGCGAACTGCGAGGGCGTGGCGAACAGCCCCAGCACCAGAAACATGATGATCTGCGCCAGCCACGTCACCCCGTCCTGGAACCGCTTCAGCATCCCTGTCGAACGCATCTGCGCATTGCCGGCCACGAGGCCCGCCACGTAGACGGCAAGAAACCCGGAGCCGCCGAGGGCACCGGTGAGCGCGAAGACCAGGAGCGAAAGCGCGAGCACGAAAATAGGCACCAGCCCCTGCTCGAGCTTGAGCCGCATGACCAGCCGCACGATCAGATAGCCGCCGGCAAGCCCAGCGGCGAGCCCGATGCCCATCTGCCTGAGGAAGCCCAGCGCCACGTCACCGGCGAGCTTGCCCGGCTCCAGCGGGGCGCCGGCGGCGATCAGGCTGACAAGGGAAAGCGTAAGGAAGATCGCCATCGGGTCGTTCGATCCCGACTCCACCTCAAGGGTCGAGCGCACCCGATCGCGCACGAAGATGTTCCCGACGCGCAGCAGGAAGAAGACGGCGGCCGCGTCTGTGGAGGCGACGGCGGCGCCGAGCAGAAAGGATTCCAACCAATCAAAGCCCACCACAAAGTGGGCAGCAACGCCCACCAGCCCCGCCGTCAGGAGCACACCGAAGGTGGCTAGGATGATGGCCGGGAGTGCAGCGGCGCGAAAGCTGGCGAAGGACGTGCCGAAACCGGAATCGAACAGGATCACCGCCAGCGCCAGCGAGCCGATAAAAAAGGCGACCGAGGCGTTGTCGAAGTCGAGCCCCAGCCCGTCCGTACCCGCGGCAAGGCCGATTCCGAGAAAGATGAGCAGCAATGGTGCGCCGAAGCGGAAGGCAATCAGGCTGGAGAACGCGGCAAACAGCACAAGTGCGGTGCCGATGAGCGTTATCAGGTAGATGCCTTGATCCATTACCCTCTCTGAAATGCGATTCGCGACCAAATTGCGGTGAATAGGCAGCGTAAGCAAGGGCCAAAGAAGAACACCCGGCCGCTTGGCCGGGCGTTAATGGCAGAAAAACCAAAAATGAAGCTTAATCAGCCGATAGACTTGCCGAAAGCCACCGCCGTGTCGGCCATGCGGTTGGAGAAGCCCCACTCGTTGTCGTACCAGGACATGACCCTGACCAACTCACCCTCGATCACCTTCGTCTGATCGAGTGCGAAGGTCGAGGACGCAGCATTGTGGTTGAGATCCACGGAAACCAGCTTTTCGTCTGTATAGGCGAGAATACCCTTGAGCGGCCCCTCCTTGGTCGCCGCCACCAGCGCCTGGTTCACCTCTTCAACCGTCACTTTCCTCTTCGGCACGAATTTGAAGTCGATGACCGAAACGTTGGGTGTCGGCACACGGATCGATACACCGTCCAGCTTGCCGTTGAGCTCCGGCAGCACAAGACCCACGGCGCGGGCCGCACCCGTGGAAGTGGGGATCATGGACATGGCCGCCGCGCGGGCGCGGTAGAGATCCTTGTGCATGGTGTCCAGCGTCGGCTGGTCGCCCGTGTAGGCGTGGATCGTGGTCATGAAGCCTCTCTCGATGCCGAAGGCATCGTTCAGCACCTTGGCGACCGGGGCTAGGCAGTTTGTGGTGCAGGAGGCGTTGGAAATAACACGGTGCTCGGCGGTAATCTTGTCGTGGTTGACGCCGTAAACCACAGTGAGATCTGCGCCGTCGGAAGGCGCAGAGACGAGCACGCGCTTGGCACCGGCCGTCAGATGCGTGGAAGCCTTTTCCTTGGAGGTGAAGATGCCTGTGCACTCGAGCACGATGTCGATATCGAGATCTTTCCACGGCAGCTTGGTAGGATCCCGCTCGGCCAGCACCTTGAAGGAGTCGGAGCCGACGACGATCGTATCGCCCTCAACCTTCACATCACCCGGGAAACGGCCGTGCACGCTGTCGTAGCGCAGAAGATGCGCATTGGTCTCCACCGGACCGAGGTCATTGACGGCGACGATATCGATGTCCTTGCGGCCGGACTCATAGATGGCGCGCACGATGTTACGGCCGATGCGGCCAAATCCGTTGACGGCTACTTTAACGGTCATGAACTACCTCCGGCGAACGTGATGCGTGCCCACGGGGCACGACGGGAAGACGCCGCTTTCATAGCGGCGTCCAACACAGAATAACAGGCCTTGCCGGCGCCAAAGGGTGGCCCAGCGTCGCACCTAAAAAATTCTTAAGCAGTGGCTAAGCGCTCTTCCGCCGCTGCCGCCACGGCCTCTGCCGTAATCCCGAAATGCTTGTAGAGATCCGGCGCCGGCGCACTGGCGCCGAAGCCGGTCATGCCGACGAAGGCGCCGGCGGAGCCGATGAAGCGGTCCCAGCCCTGGCGGATGCCGGCCTCGACGGCGACACGCACGGGCGCCTTGCCGATGATGGCCTGGCGATAATCTTCGTCCTGCGCCTCGAACAGCTCGAAGCAGGGTACGGAGACGACGCGCGTCGGGCGCCCCCGCGCTTCCAGAAGTGCCTTCGCGGCGACCGCGATCTCGACTTCCGAGCCACTAGCGAAAAGCGTCACCTTCGCCTCGTCGCCGGCAGGCAAAAGCTCATAGGCGCCGCGCGCGCAAAGATTCTCTTCCTCATACTCGTGACGCACCGGCTCCAGCTTCTGTCGCGTCAGTGCCAGTGTTGACGGGGCCTTCTTCGATTCGAGGGCAAGCTGCCAGCATTCGGCGGTCTCCACCGGATCGGCCGGGCGGAAGACGCGGTGATTCGGGATGGCCCTGAGTGCGGCCAGATGCTCCACCGGCTGGTGCGTCGGTCCGTCCTCGCCCAACCCGATGGAATCATGCGTCATGACGAAGATGGTGCGGATGCCCATCAGCGAAGCGAGCCGCATCGCCGGCCGAGCATAGTCGGAGAAGGTGAGGAAGGTGCCGCCATAAGGAATGAGGCCGCCATGCAGCGCAATGCCGTTCATCGCCGCCGACATGGCGTGCTCGCGGATGCCGTAACGGATATAGCGGCCGGAATAGTCGCCGGGCGTCACGTCCGCCGTCTGGCTTGTCTTGGTGTTGTTGGAGCCGGTCAAATCCGCCGAACCCCCAATGGTCTCCACCACGCACGCATTGATGACATCGAGCGCCATCTCCGAGGCGTTGCGCGTGGCGACCTTGGGATTTTCCCGCGCCAGCTTCTTCTTGTACTCGGCGATCGTCGTCGGCAACGCCTCCGGCAGGTCGCCGCGCATACGCCGCTCGAACTCGGCGCGGGTCTCCGTGTCCGCTGCGGCCAGCCGCGCCTCCCAGGCCTTGCGCTCTTTGGCAGAGCGCAGGCCGGCGAGCCGCCAGTCGTCCAGGATGTCCGACGGTACAACGAACGGTTCGGCGTCCCAGCCGAGCGCCTCGCGCGTCTTGGCGATCTCATCGGCGCCCAGTGGCGAACCATGTGCCTTGTTGGTGCCCGCCTTGGTCGGCGCACCCCAGCCGATGGTGGTGCGGAAAGCGATCATCGTCGGCCGGTCCGATTCGCGCGCCTCCTCGATGGCCGCGGCGATGGCATCCGGGTCGTGCCCGTCCACGCGCATGGTGTTCCAGCCCGACGCCTCGAAGCGCGCGCACTGATCGGTGGAATCGGCCAGCGAGACTGGCCCGTCGATGGAGATCTGGTTGTCGTCGAACAGCACGATCAGCTTGTCGAGCTTCAGATGTCCGGCAAGCGCCAGCGCCTCCTGGCTGATGCCTTCCATCAGGCACCCATCGCCCACGAGCGTGTAGGTGTAATGGTCTACGAGGTCGTCGCCGTAGCGGGCGTTGAGCAGCCTTTCGGCAAGCGCCATACCTACTGCATTGGCAAAGCCCTGGCCGAGCGGCCCGGTCGTCGTCTCGATGCCCGCCGCATCGCCATATTCGGGATGGCCGGCCGTGCGCGAGCCGAGCTGGCGGAAATTCTTGATTTCGTCGATGGTGATGTCTTCGTAGCCGAGCAGGTAAAGCAGCGAGTAGAGCAGCATAGACCCGTGCCCGGCCGACAGCACGAAACGGTCGCGGTCCGCCCAGTGCGGATTCTTCGGGTCGTGCGTCATGAAGCGGGTGAACAGCACCGTGGCAATATCGGCCGCCCCCATCGGTAGGCCGGGATGACCCGACTTCGCCTTTTCGACGGCGTCCATGGACAGAAAGCGGATCGCGTTTGCCATCCGGTCGTGTTTTTCGCGTGAAATCATCTTTGCTCGCTGGTCGGCTGCCGGCATTTTCAGGCATTGGGCGGTGTGCGCCCGAGAAAGCAGGCGACACATAGCAGGTGCGTTGCCCAAGTCAATAAACGGCGGTGGGGCCGGAAAGTTCAGACGCTGTCCCGAAAGCAAAAGCAAATCAGGGGATAGCCGCCAAGTGTGTTGACGGCGGGTTCATCCGCCGCGTAATCTTTCAGTGGTAAAATCTTATGATTGCGCACAATTCGCAGGCGGGCGGGCTGGGAATGGGTTGCAATGAACGCTGATACCACACTCAGAGAAGTGATCGGCCGCCTTGGTAAAGCCATCGAGGGGCTGGAAGCCGCTGCCGATAACCGGATCGAGAAGCAAAGTGATTACGCCGAAGCCGAAGCCGAAGTGCAGCGCATGGGTGCTGACCGCACCCGCCTCGCCCAAGAGATCGACAAGTCCGAAGCACGCGCGGAGCGCCTGGCGGAGGTAAATCGAGAGGTCTCGCGCAGGCTGGTGACGGCCATGGAGACCATCCGCGCAGTCTTGGATCGATAGGCTCATGGCACAGGTAACGGTCACCATCGACGGCAAGGCCTACCGCATGGCCTGCGATGAGGGTCAGGAGGAACACCTGATCGACCTCGCTCAGCGGTTTGACCGCTATGTAGCGCATCTGAAGGACTCTTTCGGCGAAATCGGCGATCAGCGTCTCACGGTGATGGCCGGCATCATGGTGATGGATGAGTTTGCCGAATTGCAGAAACGGGTCCATGGCATGGAGAGCGAGATCGCCACCCTGCGCAAGACGCGCGACGATGCGCTCTCAAAGGCCGACAAGAACGATGCTACGCTGACCGGCACGTTGGCCGAGCTTGCCGAACGCATCGAGACGGTGGCATCAAAGCTGGCCAAGTCCTAACATATCGTCGACGACATGTTTCGTGGTGATTGGCCCTTCCGCTGCTCACGTGTCATCACGGGAGCAACACCACCTCGGCCAGGACGACGGGCGGAACGAGCGATTTGCCACCCAGACCGGCAGGACGGATAAGAAGAGCGTCGGCATATGACAAAGCCTAGGAATCCAGTCCAGCTCGGCGTTGTAGGCGCGGCCCATGGCATCCGCGGTGAGCTGCGCGTGAAACCTTTCACCGACGATCCCATGGCGCTTGGCCACTACGGCCCCCTCTTCACAGCGGACGGCCGCGCTCTGACCGTCACTTCCGTCCGGCCCGCCAAGGATGTCGTGATCGTTCGTTTCGGAGACGTAACGGACCGCGACACAGCGGAAGCCCTGACGGGTGAAGCATTGTTCGTGGACCGCTCTGCCTTGCCGGAGGAACTTGAGGAAGAGGAGTTTTATCACGCCGACCTGGTGGGCCTGCCCGTCTTCGACGAGACGCGGGAGGTGGTCGGCAAGGTGGTCGCCATCCATAATTTCGGGGCCAGTGACATTCTCGAAATCCGCCCTGACGCCGGGCCGACGCTCATGGTCCCTTTTACCCACGAAGCGGTGCCGAGGGTAGACATCGCAGAGGGCATCGTGCACCTCGACAGCGCCGCCGCCGGCCTCGACCATCAGAAGGCGACCGATGAAGATGCACACCCGGACCCGAAGGCGCGCCCGCGCGGACCTAAATCGGCGGGAGGCAACCGGTGAGCTTCCGTGCCACCGTGCTGACCCTCTATCCAGAAATGTTTCCGGGGCCGCTCGCCGTTTCGCTCGCCGGCCGCGCTAAGGCCTCCGGCACCTGGTCGCTGGAAGCCGTGCAGATCCGCGACTTCGCCACTGACAAGCATCGCAGCGTCGACGATACGCCCGCCGGCGGCGGCGCCGGCATGGTCATGCGCGCCGACGTGCTGGCCCGCGCCATCGACCACGCCGCTCCCGAAGGTGACCCCCGCCCAAAACTCCTCATGAGCCCGCGTGGGATCCCCCTCACCCAGGCCCGCGTACGCCAACTTGCCACCGGCCCCGGCGCCGTCATCCTTTGCGGACGTTTCGAGGGTGTCGACCAGCGCCTTATCGAAGCACGCGCCCTGGAGGAGGTCTCCATCGGCGACTACGTCCTGTCGGGCGGCGAGCCGGCCGCCTTGGTGCTGCTGGATGCGGTGGTGCGCCTCCTGCCAGGTGTCATGGGCAACGAATCCTCCGGCACCGAGGAAAGCTTCGAAAGCGGTCTCTTGGAACACCCGCACTACACGCGGCCGCAAAATTTCGAGGGCGGCGAAATCCCGGAAGTGCTCCTGTCCGGCAATCACCGCAGAATAGCCGAATGGAGGCTCGCCGAGGCGGAGAAAATCACCCGGGAGCGGCGGCCTGACCTGTGGGCCGCATATCAGGAGGCGGCAAAAAGCAAATGAAGCCACTGCTGAGGATTGAAAACGCGGCATTGGCCCTGGCCGCGCTCGTTGCCTATCAGCTCTCCGGAGGAAGCTGGTGGTTGTTCGCCGCGCTCATCCTCGTACCCGACATCTCTATGGCCGGCTACCTCGCCAGCCCGCGCCTCGGCGCCTGGTGCTATAACGCCGCGCATAGCTGGATAGTGCCGGTGCTGCTCTGGCTGGCGGGGCTGGCGGCAGGCCTGCCGCTCCTCACCCAGATCGCCCTCATCCTCGCCGCCCACATCGCCATCGACCGCACACTCGGTTATGGCCTTAAGCACACGAGCGACTTCAAGGACACCCATCTGGGCAGGATCGGCGGGTGAGCGCCAGTATGACTGAAACGCCGAAGGTTTCAGGCCTTAATCATATCACGCTGGCGGTGAGCGACTTGAACAGGTCGATCGCCTTCTACCGCGAGACGCTCGGGATGACTCTCCGAGCCGAATGGCCCGAGGGCGCGTATATGGAAGCCGGCGCGCTGTGGCTGTGCCTGTCGCTGGACCCGGCGGCACGCACATTGCCACACCCCGACTATACACACATCGCCTTCGACATCTCGCCGACGACGTTCAAGGCGCTTTGCATGCGCATAGAGAAAGTCGCAAGAAGCTGGAAGACCAACGCAAGCGAGGGAGGTTCCCTCTACTTCCTCGACCCGGACGGACACAAGCTGGAACTCCATGTTGGCTCGCTTGAAACGAGGCTGGAGCACTACAAGGCGAATCCCATGCCTGGTCGGATAGTTCATGATCGCTGAGCAGATATAGCCACCCTGTTGATTCCCCATGCAATGTGGTGTATGTGCGCCGCACCGAAGCTGCCATGGGGGTCCATGGCCGGAACTTAAGCTAAAGAACGTGAATTCGCTCTTGCGCTTCCCTGGGGAGGCGCACCCTTCAGGCGGTCAAGCGGGACTGCCGGCGGGACGAGCGCTCTGGCGGTCGTCAAGAACAAAAGGACAAGACGATGGACCTTATCCGTCAGCTCGAGGCCGAGCAGGCTCAGAAGATCACCGCCCAGCGCACCCTTCCCGATTTCTCGCCCGGCGACACTGTTCGCGTGCAGGTACGTGTAACCGAGGGCACCCGCACCCGCGTGCAGGCCTATGAGGGCGTGTGCATCGCCCGCTCCGGCGCCGGCCTGAACGAGAATTTCACGGTGCGCAAGATCTCCTACGGCGAGGGCGTGGAGCGCGTCTTCCCGGTCTATTCGCCGCTGGTCGAGGCGGTCGAGGTGGTGCGCCGCGGCAAGGTGCGCCGTGCCAAGCTCTATTACCTGCGCGACCGCCGCGGCAAGTCCGCGCGCATCAGTGAAAACACCGGTGCCCGCGCCCGCAAGCTGAATGACGCAGAGCGCCAGGCTGCGGCTGACGAGAAGGCCCGCATCGAGGCCGAGAAGATCGCCGCGGCACAAGCGCTGGCCGCGGAGAAGGCGGCGGAGGAAGCAGCCGAGGCCAAGGCAGCGGAAGCCGCCAACCAAGAGGCCCCCGCCGAGACGCAGGGCGAGTAAACCTCTTAAGCCATGTTTGTTGAAAAAGAGCGCCGCCTGGCGCTCTTTTTTTTGTTGCTCCCACCCGTGCGGGTTCCTGTGAACCGCGCAAAACGGTATCCACCTTCTTCGCCCGATGCTCTAAGGTGCGGCGCCGAACCCGGCCGCAGTTGCGGCCAGCCACAGGGGGAATCAATCATGTCGTTTCGCACATTTCTTGCCGGCGCATTCGCCATCCTCACCACTACGGCTGTCGCCCACGCACAGGCCCTGCCGGATCTGGAGGGCCGCAACGTCACTATCGTGACCGAAAACGCCTATCCGCCGCTGCAATTCGTCGATCCCAAATCGGGGCAGCAGATCGGCTGGGAATATGAGGCCATGGAGGAGATCGCCAAACGGCTGAACTTCGAGATCACCTATCAGAACATCAGCTGGGACGCGATGATCCAGGCGGTCTCCGACGGGCAGTACGACATCGGCATGACCGGTATCACAATCCGTGACGACCGTAAGGAGAGCGTCGACTTCTCGGACCCCTACATGCACTCCGAAATGCGCATGCTGGTGCGGGCCGACGAGGAGCGTTTCACCGATGCAGAGAGCTTTGCGGCCGAGGAGGACCTGCTGATCGCAGCCCAGCCAGGCACCACGCCTTTCTACGTTTCCGTCTATGACGTGCTTGACGGGAACGAGCAGAACCCGCGGATCAAGCTCTTTGAGACCTTCGGCGCCACGGTCCAGGCGCTCAGGGCCGGCGACGTCGATCTCGTGCTCACCGATGGCGTGGCCGCTAATGGCTATGTCGAAGCCTCCGACGGAGCGCTGAAAGTCATCGGCGAACCACTCGGATCGGAAGACTTCGGCTTTATCTTCCCCAAGGGCTCCGACCTCGTCGAACCCATCAACGCCGCCATCGCCGCGCTCGAAGCTGATGGCACGCTCGATGCGCTCAACAAGAAGTGGTTCCTCGACTACAAGCTGGGCGAATGAAGCCGCGCGTGAAGGGTGAAAGGGCTGCCGCCCGCCACCGCTGATGGCCGTTTCCCGCCCCGCCGCAGCCGAGAAGGAGTTTCCCTGGTGGCTTGTCGCCGCCGGGGCGCTTGCCGTCGGTATCGCCATCTTTGTGGCGACGAGCGATCTCTACCGCCAAGTCATCTCCACCATATCGCGCGGCGTCCTCATCACCGTCTTCGTCACCGTCACCGGCTTTGCGTTTGCCTCCGCGCTGGGGCTCCTTGTGGCGCTGATGGCGCTGTCGAAAAGGGCGCTGCTGCGCCAGACGGCGCGTTTCTATGTCGAGATCATCCGCGGTGTGCCGGTTCTGGTGCTCCTGTTCTGGATTGCCTTCGCCGGCGTGCCGGCATTCGTGGTTGGCTGGAACGTGCTTACTGCCCCGCTGCAGGAAGCAGGATTGATCGATGCGCTCCAGGTGCGTGACGTCTCCCTTTTGTGGCGCGCTGTCATTGCACTTACCATCGGCTATTCGGCCTTCATTGCCGAGATCTTCCGCGCCGGCATCCAGTCGGTGGACGAGGGGCAGATCGAGGCCGCGCAGGCGCTCGGCCTCTCGCGCTTCCAGCGCTTCCGCCTCATCGTCATGCCGCAGGCGCTCAGGACCATCTTGCCGCCGCTCGGCAACGATTTCGTGGCGATGGTGAAGGACTCTTCGCTGGTCTCGGTGCTCGGCGTCGCCGATATCACGCAGATGGGCAAGATCTATGCCTCCGGCTCCTTCCGCTTCTTCGAGACCTACTCCATCGTCGCCTATATCTACCTGCTCCTGACGGTCAGCCTGTCACTAGCGCTGCGCGCGCTGGAGCGGCGGCTGCGCCGCAGTACGGCGACCTGAACCGGAACCCCTTCCATCTGCAGGACGTTCACTGCCGCATGGAAGCACTCCTTCAGGAATTTGCATTGGGGACGACGCTACCCTGGCAGGTGATCGCCGTCCGCCTCACCCTGTCCATTTTTCTCGGCGGTATCGTGGGCTTCGAGCGTGAACTGCTCGCCCGCCCGGCCGGCCTGAGGACGCACATGCTCGTCTGTCTCGCCTCGGCCACCTTTGCCATCGTCGCGGTGGAGATCGTCTCCATGCCGGCGTTCAGCGACGAGCAGGTGCGGGCTGATCCCGTCCGCCTTGTCGAGGCGATCACCGCGGGCGTCGCATTTCTCGCCGCCGGATTCATTATCTTCAAGCGCGGCCAAGTGCGCGGGCTCACAACGGGCGCCGGCATGTGGCTTGCCGCCGCCGTCGGCCTTGCGACGGGACTCGGCCTGTGGCTGATCGCGGTGCTCGCCTGCCTTCTGGGCGCTTTGGTGCTCGCTGCCCTGCGTCGCCTTGAGATACAGCTTGATCTGAAAGACGCGCATGATGATGACACACGCGATGATGAGGAGTGAGGAGCGTCCGCGCCTTCAATTGCCGAAAGCGCAAAACGCTGGTATGACGCGCCTATGGATAGATTTTTCACACATCCATCCTGCAAGACCTTCGTTCTGCAGGACGTGAAGCGCCTGCCGGGCCGCTTTTTCGCGCGCATTTCCGGCGCGCTCCTGTGCCGACTTCCCTGAGCGGACGAAAAACACCGCCTTCGGGCACTTCCTTCTCCGCTTTCGAGGAACAGCAGACCATGACAAAACACCGCACGCTCTACGACAAGGTTTTCGACGACCATCTGGTCGACCGGCAGGATGACGGCACGTGCCTCATCTACATCGATCGCCACCTGGTGCACGAGGTCACCAGCCCGCAGGCTTTCGAAGGCCTGCGCCTTGCCGCCCGCACCGTGCGCCACCCGGAAAAGACGCTCGCCGTCGTCGACCACAATGTGCCGACCTCGCCGGACCGCAAGTTCGGCATCAAGAACGAGGAAAGCCGCATCCAGGTCGAGGCGCTGGCGAAGAACGCGGCCGATTTCGGCATCGAATATTACAATGAGGCCGACAGCAGGCAGGGCATCGTCCACATCGTCGGCCCGGAGCAGGGCTTCACCCTGCCCGGCATGACCATCGTCTGCGGCGACAGCCACACCTCCACCCACGGCGCCTTCGGCGCGCTAGCCCACGGCATCGGCACGTCCGAGGTCGAGCATGTGCTGGCCACCCAGACGCTGATCCAGCGCAAGGCCAGGAACATGCTGATCCAGGTGGACGGCAAACTGCCCGAGGGCGTGACGGCCAAGGACATCATCCTCGCCATCATCGGCGAGATCGGCACCGCGGGCGGCACCGGTCATGTGATGGAATATGCCGGCGAGGCGATCCGCGCACTGTCCATGGAAGGCCGCATGACGGTCTGCAACATGTCCATCGAGGGCGGCGCGCGCGCCGGCTTGATCGCGCCCGACGAGACCACCTTTGCCTACATCAAGGACCGCCCCCGCGCCCCCAAGGGCAAGGCCTGGGACATGGCCCGCGCCTACTGGGAGACGCTGCATACCGACGAGGGCGCCCATTTCGACCGCGTGGTGAAGCTCGACGCCGCCAGCCTGCCGCCCATTGTCACCTGGGGTTCCTCGCCTGAGGACGTGATCTCGGTCACCGGCGCCGTGCCGGATCCGGACCAGATTCCCGACGAGAACAAGCGCCAGTCGAAAAAGCGCGCGCTCGACTATATGGGCCTGACGCCCGGCACCAAGATCACCGACATCGCGCTCGACCGCGTCTTCATCGGCTCCTGCACCAACGGCCGAATCGAGGATCTGCGCGAAGTGGCGAAGATCGCCGAGGGACGCAAAGTGCATGAGCGCGTCAACGCCATGATCGTGCCGGGTTCCGGCCTCGTGAAGGCGCAGGCCGAGGCCGAAGGCCTCGACAAGATCTTCATCAAAGCCGGCTTCGACTGGCGCGAGCCCGGCTGCTCCATGTGCCTGGCCATGAACGACGACCGGCTGAAGCCAGGCGAACGCTGCGCCTCGACCTCGAACCGCAATTTCGAGGGCCGTCAGGGCTTCAAGGGCCGCACCCACCTCGTCTCGCCGGCGATGGCGGCAGCGGCTGCGATCGCCGGGCACTTCGTGGACATTCGCGAGTGGCGGTAGGCTGATGTCGCCCTCCCTCCCCCTTGAGGGGAGGGCGGCCGCACATTGTTCCATACCTCTTCGTTGCCGCGCTTCGTTCGAAGCCGGGCTATGTCAAAGAACGTGGGAAGCGGGGCGCGTTGTCCGAGCCACTCTATTCATTTTAAGGCGCGAGCAACGCGCCCCACCGGCCGCTGTCCCGACATTCGACCGGTCTAAGGGCTCTTTCTGGCTCCGGACGGACACACGCAGTGAAGCGCCTTTGCCGAACCCTGCGGCTTTTCCGCATCCGGTATCGCCCATCTTGCGATGGGCCTGCCGGACTCCGGCCTGTTCGCGGGCCCTCACATGCCTCCGGAACCGACCCGGAGGGGAGGCTGCCGCCGCTCTCCCTGATCTCCGGTCCGGACCCGGTTCCCGCGAGAGCGATGGGACCATGATAGGGGCGGCGTGAGGTGGGGGCGAATTTTCCTGCGAGAAAAGTTTGCAGCTTGTGGGGGATCAATGGGTTGACGGGAAAGTGCGGTAAAATCTATCCCCGCCTTAGCGAACGGGGCCGGCTTGTCTGGCATCCGTAACTTTATCGGGAGGGCGCCTTACGCCACCAGGTGCCGGAAGGCCGCCACGACATCCTCGTAGACCTGCCGCTTGAAGGGCACGATGAGCCCCGGCAGCTCTTCCATCGGCTTCCAGGCCCAGGCGTCGAACTCCGCCGCGTGTCCGCCCGGCGGCGGGTTGATGGCGATCTCGCTTTCCTCGCCCTCGAAGCGGAAGGCAAACCATTTCTGCTTCTGACCGCGGAAGCGTCCCTTGAGCGCCATGCCGACAAGGTGCTCCGGCAGGTCGTAGGTGATCCAGCCGGGCGCCTCGGCAAGCAGCGAGACGCTACGCATGCCGGTTTCCTCGTAAAGTTCCCGGCGGGCGGCCTCCAGCGGGTCCTCGCCGGCGTCGATGCCGCCTTGCGGCATCTGCCACAGCATGGTGGCGCCGTGCAGTTCGTCCCTGGGCTCGACCAGGCGCCGGCCCGCCCACACCGCGCCCGCCGCATTGAGCACCATGATGCCGACGCAGGGCCGGTATGGCAGGTCTTCGGCCTTGAGGCCCTTCTTCTTCATTCCGCCCCCTCAATTCCGCTCCGGATCGACTGCCACGGCCGACATCGGCACCAGCTCGATGCCGCGCTTGCGCACTTCGCTGGCCCAGGCGGCGACCGCATCCACCGTCGCCTCCATCGCCGAACCGCTGCCCAAAGCGAAACCGCGCGCCCGCGCGATGCGCTCCAGTTCGTCCAGTTTGTCCAGGATGGCGCCGCGCTCCTTCTCCTCATCGATGACCGTGTCTCCGGCGGCGAAGGGAACGCCCTTGGCCCGCGCCACCTCTTCGGCCACGCTGCGCGCCGAGGTGCCGTCGTCAAGATAGGCAAGCCCCCGCTCGGCAAGCTCGCCCATCAAGATGTCCATCGCCCCCGCATCCGCGGTGAAGCGTGCGCCGGTGTAGTTCACCACGCCCGTGTAATTGGTGATGCGTGACAGTGCCCAGCGCAGGCTTTCGAGATTTTCGGCCGGCGCCGCATCGGCGAGCAGCGTGTGCCGGCCGGGATTGTTGTTCGGGTAGCCGAAGGGTTCGAGCGGCACCTGAAGCATGACCTCGTGGCCCTCCTGCCGGGCCGTCTGCATCCACCGCGTGAGGCTGTTGCCCAGCGGCGCGAAGGCCAGTGTGATCTCCGGCGGCAGCTTGCGGATGGCCTCCTGTGTGCCGGTCTGCGAGATGCCGAGCCCGCCGATGACGATAGCAATCCGCGCGCCCCGTGCGCCGGACCAGGGCCGCGCATAGACATCGAACGGACGTCGCCCCGCAGCGTCACGCACCGGCAGCGGCCCGGTTTGGGATTCCTCGATCAGGGCGCGGTCGGGCAGATGGGCGAAACGCGGGTTTTGTCCGAACGCCGAAGGATCACGAATGACGATGGCGTTGTCGCCCGAGGAAGGTACATCCGGATTGACGCGGATGATTGCGGCGCCCGGCGCTCCAGCGGTCTTCACGGATATGCCGTCCGCCCTGCTCCGCGCGTCCGCGTGCTCTTCCACGACGATACCTGGTTCGGAGATCGCTACCGGTGGCGGATTGCGGAACGGCCGCTCGCGCAATGCGATAGCGCCAGAGCCGGCGAAAACCGCCACGGCGCACAGGGTAAGGAAGATGGAACTTGTCTCCAGCCGCCGCCACCTTAACGCCCCACGCCCAGCCTTTTTCTGGCCGAGCGGCTGGTCGATGTCGTTGCAAACCGGTTCCATGCGCGCCGCGTTTCCCCCAAAGTCCCGCCGCGCGGTCGAGCGGCGGCGCCCCTCGGAGAGAAGGGCGCCGGTACTTCTACTGCTGGTTCATGACCGCCTTGTCGGGATTGGGCGGAAAGGCAGGATCGGTCTTGTCGCCGCGCAGGAGGTCCAGCGCGTAGGCGAGCTGCTCATCCTCTTCCGGATCCTGCGGCACGTAGGCGATGGAGCCGGAGCCCTCCTCGCTTTCGGCCTCGCCGCGGATGTGGCCGCGCAGATCCGATTCGCCGCGCGACACATCGATGTCCTGCATATCCTCGGGCAGCGGCTGCTCGACCTTGATGTCCGGCGTGATGCCCTTGCCCTGGATCGACTGGCCGGACGGCGTGTAGTAGAGCGCCGTGGTCAGGCGCAGCGCGCCATTCTCGCCCAGCGGAATGATCGTCTGGACAGACCCCTTGCCGAAGGACCGGGTGCCGAGCACGGTGGCGCGGCGGTGATCTTGCAGCGCACCGGCGACGATTTCCGAGGCGCTTGCCGAGCCGCCGTTGATCAGCACGACCACGGGCTTGCCATTGGCCAAGTCACCCGGCTGCGACCCGAAGCGGGCGATGTCGCTGGACTCCCGGCCACGCGTCGAGACGATCTCGCCGCGGTCGAGGAAGGCGTCCGACACATTGACCGCCTGGTCGAGCAGGCCGCCCGGATTGAGCCTGAGATCGAGCACGTAGCCCTTCAGCTCATCCTCCGGCACTTCCTTCTGAATGGCTTCCATCGCCGCGCGAAGATCGTCCGTCGTCTTCTCCGTGAAGGAGGTGACCTTCAGATAGCCGACATCGCCCTCGACCCGATGCTTGACCGCCTTCACCTTGATGACGTCGCGGACGATGGTGATCTTGATCGCCTTCTGCTGCCCCTGGCGCAGGATCGACAGATCGATCGGCGTGTTCACCGGACCGCGCATCTTGTCGACGGCGTCGCCGAGCGTCATGCCGCGCACCTCTTCGCCGTCGATCTTCTCGATAAGATCGCCGGCAAGCACGCCCGCCCGGGCTGCCGGAGTGTCGTCGATGGGCGAGACCACCTTGACGAGCTCGTTCTCCATCGTCACCTCGATGCCGAGGCCGCCGAACTCGCCCTTGGTTTGGACGCGCATGTCCTGCGCCGCATCGGCGTTGAGATAGGAGGAGTGCGGATCGAGCGAGGTGAGCATGCCGTTGATGGCGCTCTCCACCAGCTCCTTCTCGTCCGGCGGCGTCACATACTGCGCGCGAACGCGCTCGAAGATATCGCCAAAGATGGCAAGCTGCCGATAAGTTTCCGTTCCCGCAGCATTGGCCGCCGTGCCGTTCGTCCCGTGGACAAGGCTCACGGCAGATGCGCCAATCAGCGCGCCGGCGAACAGCAGCGACAATTTACGTATCATTTCCCGTCCTTCCAGATAGCTCCCGCGCCCACCAAGGCTTCGGGTCGACCGGTTTCCCGTCTTTCCTGAACTCTATATAAAGCTCCGGCGTGGTGTTGCCCACAGTCGGAGCCGCGATACTTGCTAATCTTGCCTCGCCCATCATGCCCACCGGCTCTCCCGCCAGCACCGATTGACCGAGTGAAACGTTCAGACGGTCCATCCCCGCCAGCACGATATGATACCCATCGCCGGGATTGAGTATCAAGAGCTGACCGTAGGATCGGAAAGGCCCCGCGTAAAGCACCGTTCCATCTGCCGGCGCTGTAACGATTGCGCCCGATTGTGTTCTTAGAATGTCGCCGTTGAGGCTGCTTCCCGTGCTGTCCTCCTCGCCGAAACGGCTGGCGAACCGGCCGGAAACAGGAAGCGGCACGAGGCCCTTGCGCTGGGCGAAAGGCAGCGCCTCGGAGAGCTGGCCCGGCCCGGCCTCCTCGCCGTCTTTCATGGCCTCGCGCAGCGTCTCGATCTCATTTTCCAGCGAGGCTATCAGTTCCTGCAGGTTCTGCGCCCGCGCCGCCAGCTCCTCGGCCGCGGCGCGCTCTTCCTGCATGCGCTCCTCGGCTTCGACCTTGGCGCGGTGCTTCTCCTTCAAGAGCAGGGTTAGGCGCTCCTGCTCCTCCGCCTGGGCGGTCATCTTTTCGTGAAGCCGCTCCTGCTCGGTGCGGATCGACGTCATTACGCGGGCCAAATCCCTGAGATCGACGACCAGCATCTCGGTTTCCGCCCGCATCTCCGGCACCACGGCGCCGAGCAGGATGGCGCTGCGCACGGAGGAAAGCGCATCCTCCGGCCGCACGAGAATCGCCGGCGGCGGGTTCAGCCCCATCCGCTGCAGCGCGCCCAGCACCTCCGCGAGCGTGCCGCGGCGGTTTCTCAGCGATTGTCTGAGATCGTCCTCCCGCCGGGCGAGCGTCACCAGCCTGCGCTCGATGTCCTCGATATCCTCGCTGAGCTTGCGTTCGGTCTTGACCGCCTGGATCAGCGCCGCCGTCAGCGCTGCGCTGTCGTCCTTCACCGCGGCGATTTCGGCGGCCAGTTCCTGCTGGCGCTGTTCCGACAGCACCAGTTCCTGCGACAGGCGCCGATACTCCTCGACGCTCTCGCTCTGGCGCATTTCCAGCCCGTCGAGACCCTGCGCCCCGGCATTGCGAGGCAGCATAGCGGCGAGCGACATGGCGGCCACGAGCATGGCCGCCCTCCACCCGGCATGGCTGATCCGTCTCGCTTTCATATGACCGCCGCAGGAAACCTCTTCATCTCCATTCTAGAGAAGATTTCGTTAACGAAACATCAACCATAGGCCTTCCAAAGCCGCAACCTAAGGTAGATATTTTCGATCCAGCACGCAAGCCGCGCCGTCTCCGGCGGCCGGCTCAGTCGCGATGATAGGGATGGCCGGTCAGGATCGTCGCGGCACGGTAAAGCTGCTCGGCCAGCATGACACGAACGAGCTGGTGCGGCCAGGTCTGCGCCCCGAAAGACAGGCTCAAAGCCGCCTGGTGCCGCAGCGCCTCGTCATGTCCGTCCGGTCCGCCGATGGCGATGGTCAGGCGGCGCTCGCCCGCATCGCGCCAGGCGGCCATCTTTTCGCCAATCGCGCGAGAGGTAAGGTTCTTCCCGCGCTCGTCCAACAGGACCAATGTACCGCCGCTGACGATTTCCGCCAGCCTCAGCCCTTCCTCACGCTTGCGCGCGCCCGCCGTGCGCGCCCGGCTTTCGGGGCTTTCGCTCACTCCGGCAAACTCCAGCCCCACCGCCGGCCCGGCCTTTGCCAGGCGATCGAAATAGCGCTCGGCGAGCTCTTTCTCGGCGCCCGCCTTCATGCGACCCACCGCATGCACAACGATCCGAATCGAACCCTCCTCCCATCCCAGGGCCAATCGCGGGCCAATCTCGAGAAGGCAATTTCTGAAAGCGCATCCTTCGCGCTGTCCGGGAACGCCGGTTTCCCGAAGAGATCATGCCCGCAGAACGCGAGCGCCGCTCGACGCCGAACAACATCTCCGCACGGCCGCGGCCATGCGCAACGTCAAGCTATCGGCGCGCCCGAAAACGGGCGCAGGCCGCTAGTGCACCGTTTCGTCCTCCAGATCCGGCGTCTGCCACATCTTTTCGATGTTGTAGAACTCCCGGACCTCCGGGCGAAACACATGAACGATGATGTCGCCCGAATCAATCAACACCCAGTCTGCGCCTGCCAAGCCCTCTACCCGCGCCGCGCCGATGCCGGCGTTCTTGAGCGCACGGATGAGATGCTCCGCCACGGCAGCGACATGACGATGCGACCGCCCGGAGGCTACGATCATGTAGTCCGCCAGGGGAGACTTGCCATGGATGTCGATGGAGACGATGTCTTCGGCTTTGGAGTCTTCCAGACTCCTGAGCGCTGCGTTTACGGCGCGAGACACGCTGCTTTCAGGCGCCCCGGCCGGCGAAGGCATGATATCTGCCTTCTTCTGAAGTGCTGTTCTCAGTGTCTTTCCTTTCCAACAAGAACAACCGTATCGCCGGCGCATGCCGCACGATATCCAATAGATAGGCAGACATGCTTGTCAGTTTCAAGACAAGAGATGTTGTGCGGCGCAAGGATTGCCTCTGTAGCGCGGCGATCAGCGGCCTTCCTCCCTCCGCGCCGCGTCACGCAGCGCAGTCGAGGAAAGCGACGAGCGCGGCCCGTGGATGAAGGTCCATGCTGGCGGTGTGATGCGCGCCAGAAGCGGGGCGTCGCTCTCATCGATGCGCGCATGGCCGAACGCCTTGGCCATGGTCGAGGAGAGGAAGGAGAGCGTGGCGCCGGGCCGGTCGAAGACGGCGATCGGCACCGTCCGCGCAATGTGGCGCCAACGCTCCCAGCGATGGAAGTCGCGCAGGGAATCGGCGCCCATGATCCAGACGAAATGGACTCCGCGGTTGCGTCTTCTGACGAGGTCGATCATATCGGCCGTGTAGCGCAGCCGGTAGCCGGCCTCGAAGGCGGTCACCTTGATTCGCGGATCCTTGGCGCAGGCTTCCGAGCGCTCGATACGCTCGGACAACGGCGCCAACCCGCTATTGTCCTTCAGCGGGTTGCCCGGCGTTACGATCCACCAGAGCTGGTCGAGCCGCAGGCGCCTGAGCGCGGTTTCCGCCACCAGGGCGTGGCCGGCATGGGGTGGGTTAAATGAGCCGCCGAACAGCCCCACCGCCATGCCCTTTTCCACATGAGGCATGCGCAGGTAATGCACCGGCACGTCCTCCCCGGAAAAACTCATCGCTTCAAGGCCGGGTCTGGCCGGTACCGCGCACGCGATACTTGAAGGAGGTGAGCTGTTCCACGCCCACCGGGCCGCGCGCGTGCATCTTGCCCGTCGCGATGCCGATCTCCGCCCCCATGCCGAACTCACCGCCATCGGCGAACTGGGTCGAGGCATTGTGGAGAAGGATCGCCGAATCGATCTCGTTGAAAAAGCGCTCCACTGCCGCAGCGTCCTCCGCCACGATGCCTTCCGTGTGGTGCGAGGAATAGGTCTCGATGTGCGAGATGGCGTCGGCCACGCCCTCCACCAGCTTCACCGAAATGATGGCGTCGAGATATTCCGTATGCCAGTCTTCCTCGCTCGCCGGTTTTGCGGAGGGAAAGCGGGCGTGCACCGCCTCGTCCCCGCGGATTTCGCAACCGGCAGCGGCGAGCGCCTCCAGTACGAGGACCAGATGCGTGTCCGCCGCCGTGCGGTCGACGAGCAGCGTCTCCGCCGCCCCGCAGATGCCGGTGCGCCGCATCTTCGCATTGACGGCGATGGAAACTGCCATATCGAGCTTCGCCGACTTATCGATATAGAGATGGCAGATGCCTTCCAGATGGGCGAAGACCGGCACCCGCGCCTCGCTCTGCACCCGCTCCACAAGGCTTTTGCCGCCGCGCGGCACGATGACGTCAAGATTACCGTTAAGCCCCTTCAGCATTTCGCCGACGGCGGCGCGGTCGGTCACCGGCACGCGCTGGATCGCATCCTCGGGCAGGCCCGCTTTCTGCAGCCCCTCGACGAGGCAGGCATGGATGGCCGCCGACGAATGGGCCGAATCGGAGCCGCCGCGCAGGATCACGGCGTTACCCGCCTTCAGGCACAGCGCTCCGGCGTCCGCCGTCACATTGGGCCGGCTTTCGTAGATGACGCCGATGACACCGAGCGGCGTGCGCACGCGCTCGATATGTAGGCCATTGGGCCGGTCCCACTCGGCAATCACGCTGCCCACCGGATCGTCCAGCCCGGCTATGGCGCGGATGCCGTCCGCCATCGCGGCGATGCGCTGGCCGTCGAGTTTCAGCCGGTCTATCAGCGACGCGGAAAGCCCTGCCGCCCTGCCCTTCTCCATGTCTTTGGCATTGGCCGCGAGGATCTCGCCCTCACGCGCGACAAGTGCCTCGGCCATGGCGAGGAGAGCGGCGTTCTTCGTTTCCGGCGCAGCAACGGCGAGCGGACGGGCGGCGGCGCGGGCCCGGGCGCCGAGATCGGCCATCAGCGCGGCGACGTTCTCGCCTGTATGTTTATGCGCCTTCAGCATTCTGTCCCTCCACCTCGCGCGCACCCGACGGCGGTGACAACACAAGGTCGTCGCGGTGCACCATGGCCGCGCGTGCCTCGTAGCCGAGTACGGCAGCGATGTCGCCGGTCTTGAGCCCGGCGATCTTTACGGCATCGGCGGCGTCATACGCAACCAGCCCGCGCCCCGCCTCATGCCCGTCCGGCCCAATGATGGCGACGGTATCGCCGCGCGAAAAGGCGCCGGAAACGGATTTCACACCCGCCGGCAGCAAGCTTTTGCCCGAGCGCAGTGCCTTCAGGGCGCCCTCATCGACGCCGATCCTGCCAGCCGGCTCGAGCTGCCCGGCGATCCAGGTCTTGTAAGCGCGCACCGGTGTGCGGCTTGCCTTGAAGAGGGTGGCCCGCGCACCCTGCCCGATAGCCGTGAGCGGGTTCATCTCCTTGCCCGAGGCGATGATCATAGCCGTGCCGGCGGCGGTGGCGATGCGCCCGGCATCAAGCTTGGTGCGCATGCCGCCGCGTGAAAGCTCGGACGCCGCGTTGCCCGCCATGGCCATGATCTCCGGGGTGATTGCCTCGACCACGGGGATAAATCGGGCATCCGCGTCGCGCTCGGGCGCCGCCGTGTAGAACCCGTCCACGTCCGACAACAGGATGAGCAGATCGCTGCCCATCATGGTGGCGACACGCGCGGCCAGCCGGTCGTTGTCGCCATAGCGGATCTCGCTGGTCGCCACCGTATCGTTCTCGTTGATGACCGGAACCGCCTTCATCTTCAGGAGCGTCGAGGTGGTCGCGCGCACGTTGAGATAGCGCCGCCGTTCCTCCGTGTCGCCTAAGGTCATCAGCACCTGGCCGGAGGTGAGCCCATGGCGGCCGAGTTCGCCCGCCCAGGCGCCGGCCAGCGCGATCTGCCCCACTGCGGCAGCCGCTTGGCTTTCTTCCAGCCTGAGCGTCCGCCTGCCAAGCCCCAGCACCGTGCGGCCGAGCGCAATGGCGCCCGAAGAGACCACCATCACCTCCGCCCCGGCCGCGATGAGCTGCGCAATGTCATCGACAAGTGCTGCCAGCCACGCCCGCTTCAAACCCGCGGTCCGGTCGACCAGGAGTGCGGAACCGATCTTTACGGTCACGCGGCGATAGGATGGGAGGGAGAGAGGGCTCATTGCAAAGCGCCCTCGCCGGCAACTATTTCAGCCCTTGCCTCTCCGCACTGGTCATCCCGGAAGCCGGAGCGATGCGGAGGCTGTCCGGGACCCATTCCGGAACGTGGAGGAGTCACCGAATGGATCCCGGCTCGCGGGAGCAAAGCTCCCTTGGCCGGGATGACGCACGTGGAAGAAAAATGGGTATCGTGTTTCACAGACCGATTCACTTCTGCCACCGCTCGTCCACCGTCTCCTCCGCCGCTTCCTCCTGGCGCGCTTCCTCCACCACGCGCATCAGCGCGCGCAGCACCTCCTGCGCGCCTTCGCCCGTCGCCGAGGACAGCAGATGCACCTCGCGCCCCGCCGCCTGCTTCAGTGCCGCCAGCTTCTCCGCCCGCGCCGCTTCGTCGAGCAGGTCGGCCTGGCTGAGCGCCAGCACCTCCGGCTTCTCCTCCAGCCCGTGGCCGTAAGCCGCAAGCTCGTCGCGCACCGTGGTGTAGACTTGCCCGACATCGTCCTCCTGCGCGGAAACGAGATGCAGGAGTACCCGCGTGCGTTCCACATGGCCGAGAAAGCGGTCGCCAATGCCGACACCCATATGTGCGCCTTCGATGAGGCCGGGGATGTCTGCCAGCACGAATTCGCGCGCATCGATGCGGACGACGCCCAGATTGGGGTGCAGCGTGGTGAAAGGATAATCGGCGATTTTTGGTTTCGCTGCCGTAACGGCTGCGAGAAACGTTGACTTGCCGGCATTGGGCAGGCCCACCAACCCGGCATCGGCTATCAGCTTCAACCGCAGCCAGATCCAACGCTCCTCCCCTGGCAGGCCAGGATTGGCGCGGCGTGGCGCCTGGTTGGTGGAGGATTTGAAATGCTGGTTGCCGAAGCCTCCATTGCCACCGGAGGCGAGCCTGCATCGCTGGCCCACTTCCGTCAGGTCGCAGATCAGCGTCTCGTTGTCCTCCTCGAAGACCTGCGTGCCCACCGGCATCTTCAGGAACACGTCGGCGCCCTTGGCACCGGTACGGTTGCGGCCCATGCCGTGCGTGCCGGGCCTGGCCTTGAAATGCTGCTGATAGCGGTAGTCGATGAGGGTGTTGAGACCCTCCACCGCCTCCACCCACACGTCGCCCCCGCGCCCGCCGTCGCCGCCGTCGGGCCCGCCGAACTCAATGAATTTCTCGCGCCGAAACGACACCGACCCTGCCCCGCCGTCACCGGAGCGGATATAGACCTTGGCCTGATCGAGAAACTTCATGGCGCGTGCCTTCCATTCTTCGGCCTCCCTCTAGCGCATCGCGCAGTAAAGCGCGAGAGCGAGAGAAAGACGCGGGCCGCCGGATGGCGACCCGCGCTCAAGTCTCAGGCGCCCCAGCTTCTGAGGCTCACCCATGTCTTGCGGTCGAGCTGATAGCGCTCCACTGGCACCTTGCCGGCCACCACTGAGTCCATCATGCCTTGGCCGATATACTGGAACCCGCACTTGTGGATGACGCGGCGCGAGGCACTGTTGATGACGCGGCACGAAATATGCAGCCGGTCGACATCAGTCGCGCGGAAGGCGAGATCGACCAGTGCATGCGCCACCTCCGTCGCATAGCCGCGCCCCCAGTAGGGCTCGCCGAACCAGTAGCCGAGCTCCAGCCCGAACTGCCTGGTGTCGAGCCCGGCACAGCCGATGAAGGCGCCGCTGTCGGCGAGCGCCACCGCATAATGGCAGCCCGAGCGCTCCCGTGACCGGCTGCCGCGCACGAAGGCCCGCGCATCCGCTTCATCGTAGGGATAGGGCATGCGCGAGAGCATTTCGGCCACGCGCCGGTTGTTGGCCAGTTCCGCCAGCTCCGGGATATCGTCATCGTGCGGCGGGCGCAGCACCAACCTCTCGGTGACGAGAACAGGGCACTCTATACTCAGACTTTCACTCTCGACCTCTTCACTTTCGGCGATCATTTCTCTTCCTCCGGACAAAAATAAAGGGGAGATGGCAACCCATCTCCCCTGAACCTTTTCCGGATTTTCCGGACACCGGCCCCCAAGATGGGTTGCCGGTGTTTGGTGCGGAACCGGCTACTCCGCTGCGTCCATAATCGGGTTTACCGACACGTAGGTTCGGCCGTTGGCTTTCTTGGCGAAGGACACTGCGCCCGTCTCAAGCGCAAAGAGCGTGTGGTCTTTGCCGATGCCAACATTGGCGCCGGGATGCCACTTCGTCCCGCGTTGACGGATGATGATGTTGCCGGCGAGCACTTTCTCGCCACCGAACTTCTTCACGCCAAGGCGCTTGGACTCCGAGTCGCGTCCGTTGCGCGAGGAACCGCCAGCTTTCTTGTGTGCCATGACTCTACTCCTTTGCGCCCGCGAGGAGCGCCTTCATTTCCCTTATGAACGCAGACGCGTTCATTTGCAATCCGTTCCTGGGGCCAGCGGCCCCGAGCTTATTGCGCCAGTTCTTTGGCCTGCTCGCGCCAGTCCTGGATCTGGTCGGCGCTGAAGGGCATGGCCTCGTCGATCTTCGCGATATCCTCGTCGGAAAGCGCTGCGATCTGCGCAAAAGTGGCGATGCCCTGCTCTTTGAGCTGGCCGGCGGCCACCGGGCCGATGCCCTTGATCTTGGTCAGATCGTCGGCCTCGCCCTTGGGCGCCGTGAACAGCGGCTTGGCAGCCTTTTCGGCTTTGGCCTCCGCCGGCGCGGCTGCCTTTTCCTTCGGCGCCTCTTCCTTTTTGGCCTTGGCGGGCTTTTCCGCCGCCTTCTCTTCCGTCTTCGGCGCAGGCTTCGCCGCCGCCTTCTTGGAAGGCTTGGCGCCGCCCACGAGAATCTCGGAGATGCGCACCGTCGTAAGAAGCTGGCGATGGCCGCGCTTGCGGCGCGAGTTCTGGCGCCGGCGCTTCTTGAAGGCGATGACCTTCGGCCCACGGCCCTGCTCCACCACTTCGGCCGCCACGCTGGCGCCATCGATGAAGGGCGCGCCGATCGTCACGTCCTCGCCTTCACCCACGGCAAGCACGTTGCCGAATTGGATGATCTCGCCAGGCTCGCCGGCGACCAGTTCGACCTTCAGGAGGTCCTCGGCGGCGACGCGGTACTGCTTGCCACCGGTTTTGATGACTGCGAACATCTTTCTTGCCTTTCGGTGTCCGGTCCGGCTTGGGCGCTCGATTTCCGAGGCGGCCTGCCGTCTTTTTGTCAGTCGTTAGGGTTCAAGGCCTATGGGCCCACGAAATAAGCGGCGCGGGATGCGCCCACGCCGCAGGTGATGGGGTCCATACCGGATGAGGGCGGCAAGGTCAAGGCGGAGGAGGGCGAATTGCGCCGCATTTGGCCTTGTATCGAAACCGCTTCGCCGCTATCTAAGCGCCGCTGCATCGGGGCGCTTCCGAGTGCCCCCGCGGAGAGGTGGCTGAGTGGTTGAAAGCACCGCACTCGAAATGCGGCATACTCGCAAGGGTATCGGGGGTTCGAATCCCTCCCTCTCCGCCAGTCAAGCCCCAAAATCCTTTTATTTCCTAACGTTTTGGCGGTTCCGGTCACAAGCGTTGCGACCAATTGAGTGACCAGTTTTGCGGTAAGCATTGCTGCACTGGCAATTGCCTTGGCGTTTCTAGGGGTAAATGCCGTCAATGAGTTTCGGCAATAAGGACTTATACCATCCGTAGCCAATGTTGGTTGCCGCCGACTCTTTGCTTTCGAGTCGTCCGGCATAGATTCCGATCCTGTCGAAGGCGGAAAACTCTTCAGCCCCTAAATCACGGTTATCGACGGGCAAGCCGCCGACTTTTCTCACAATGGCACGCCTGACATCGCTGGTGTGGTTGCTGAGGCAGCCGAACGCAACGATGATCCCTCCCCTTGGTTAGGAGTAGGGGAAGCCAAAAGACTGCACGAAAACCAGAGGCGATAGCCCCGCAACGTCAGCATTGCGGCACGCGGAGACGGCGGCCCGCAGGCGTGGCGGGCCGCTCCGTCTCAGGGACTTTCAGCGGAAAGACGTAGGGCGGTTGTCGGCGCTACCGCCGCGGCAATTCGATCCCGTTCTCGCCGAGCATGCGTGCCACGTGCGTGGTCTCCCCGCTTGCCATAGAGGCGTTGGCGGCGATGCCGGTCAGGATCGACCACGCGCCGTCGACATGTGTCGAACCGCGCCCATAACGATCCTCTTCCATCTCGTCGGGGCTGAACAGATAGCCCAGCATGACCGGGTCGGCGCCGCCATGGTCGCCCTCGCCGGTCCACACCTCGATCTTCCGCGGGCTTTCGCCCGCCACGTGAAGCACGGTGGTCATGGCGTCCTCGACCGGCCTTTCCCGCTTGCCACCGAAAACGCCGTGCACCTCCACGTGGCGATGGACGAGTTCCCCCTTGGTGCCGTGGAAGCGGACCTCCAGCCCCTCCCACGGGCTGTAAGCGCACAGGGTGTAGTTGAGCATGGCGCCGCTTTCGTATCCGACCTGCACCTGCATCGTGTCCTCGATGGTGATGTCGTCGTCGAAGACGCACCGGTCGCGGAAATAACCGTCGATATCCTCCGCCTCGAGATAGATCTCGCGCAGCGCCTCGTCGGCGGCAAGATCGAGCCGGAAGTCGCAGCGCTCGGCGGCCGGGCAGTCGTGGCATCGCGGTCCGCGATCCTCGAGCCCCAGGTGCGCCGCCGTCTCCGGCCGGTAGAAGGCGCGCTGCCCGTTGGCCGAAACGGCCTTGGGGGAGGAATCGAGCCACCAGTTGACGAGATCGAAATGGTGCGTGGACTTGTGCACCAGAAGACCGCCGGACTTGTCCTTGTAGCGGTGCCAGCGGCGGAAATAATCGGCGCCGTGCACCCGGTCGAGATGCCAGCTGAAGTCGACGGCGGCGATCGTTCCGATGGCGCCCGACTGCAGCATCTCCTTGATTTGCGTGCGCGCCGGCGTGTAGCGGTAGTTGAAGGTGACGATGACGGAGCGGCCGGTCTCTTTCTGCGCATCAAGGATGGCCTTGAGCCTGCCGAGATCCGTCGTCATCGGCTTTTCCGTCATCACGTCGCATCCTGCCCGCATGGCGGCGACGATGTATTCGTGGTGCAGGTAGTCGGGCACTGTCACGACCACCGCATCCGGCTTCTGCTCGTCCAGCATCTGCCGGAACTGCGGCGCCTTGTAGGTAGCGATACCGTTGCCGCTCTGGTCGGGAATGGCGGACGCCGAAAGCGCCAGCCGCCTGTCGTTCGTGTCGCACAGGCCAACCAGCTCGTTCTGCCCGCCATAGGTTTCGGTGATGGCACGCCGGAACATCTGATGTCGCGCGCCAGTGCCTACGATTGCATATTTCAAGGAACGAGCTCCCGGTCGAGAATTGTAATGAGACGCGCCGCGGGCTTTGCCGCCGCCGGCGGCGTAAATCATCACCGTTCCGCGACAAATGTAAAGATCGGCGGGCAGCCATATCCGCATCAGCGGGGATCGAGACCGGCGGAACGATACGGACATGCATCCGTTCCCCGATCGAGTTGCCGGCCCCTCTTTCGGCTGAAGGAGCCAGGATGACGAAAGCAGGAACCGTCCGCATCGGCATATCCGGCTGGACCTATCCGCCCTGGCGCGGCGTCTTCTATCCGCAAGGACTGCCCCAGAAGAGAGAACTCGCCTATGCGGCAGAGCATTTCCGCTCGGTCGAGATCAACGGCACGTTCTACAGCTTGCAGCGGCCGGGGAGCTTTGCCCGCTGGAGCGAGGAAACGCCGGATGACTTCGTCTTCGCGATCAAGGGCTCGCGCTACATCACACATATGCTGAAGCTGCGGGACGCGCGGACGCCGCTCTCCAATTTCCTGGCCTCCGGCGTCTTGCGGCTGGGGCCGAAGCTGGGGCCTATCCTCTGGCAGCTCCCGCCGCAGACGGCGTTCGACGCCGACCGCCTGGAAGCCTTCCTCGCCCTCCTCCCGCACGACACGGAGGAGGCCGCGCGGCTGGCGCGGCGGCATGACAAGCGCGTGTCCGGGCGCGCCTGGCTCAAGCCCGACGCCAAGCGCCCGCTGCGCCATGCCATCGAGATCCGTCATGACAGCTTCCGCACGGAGGCCTTCATCGAGCTTCTGCGCCGCTACGGCGTGGCGATGGTCTGCGCCGACACGCCACAATGGCCTCTGCTCATGGATCTGACGGCGGACTTTGTCTATTGCCGGCTGCACGGCTCGGAACAGCTTTACACGAGCGGCTATGATGACGAGGCACTCGACCGCTGGGCAAAACGCGTGCGGGCTTGGGAGCGCGGCGGCGAACCCAAGGATGCCGAGCGTGTGCTCCCCCCGACCAAACCACTCGACCGCGGGCGCGATGTCTTTGTCTATTTCGACAACGACGTGAAGGTGCGTGCGCCCTTCGATGCCGACGCGCTTGCCAAGCGTGTGGGGGCGGCACCCCAGCGCCAAGACTTGGCGGAAGCAGCTGGCCGGCCGCCACCCGTGCCGGAAAAGCTCGCGCAATCGTGAGCGCGCTGCTTCTTCACAGCACCCGGGTGCGGCGGTATGGTCCATTACGCCGGCATATTGCAGCAGATGCCACGCTGGCAAAGGAGGAACTTTCCATGTTGCGTTCCATCATTCTCGCATTGTCGCTGTTTGCTTTCCCCGTAGTGGCCCTGGCCGGTCAATGCCCCGCCCTCATGGCGGAGGTGGACGCGGCCCTGGAGACGGCCAGCCTCTCGGACGAGGAAAGGGCAAGGGTCATGGAGCTGCGCGCCGCGGGCGAACAGCAGCACCAGGCCGGCGACCACGCCGCATCCGAAGCATCACTGAACGAAGCAAAGACGATTCTCGGAATATAACGAACCCGGGCGCGCGCTTCTGAAGCGGGGCGCGCGCCCGCCTGCTTTTCAAATCGCCCCGCCTCGGCCACATTGGCGGCATGCGATTCTCCGCTGCCCGCTGCCGCGCCTTCCTCTCCGTCTCCGGCACACCCTTCGCAGTTCTCGCCCTGTGTGGACCGGCCTTCGCACATGCCTCGGAGCGGGGGCATGTGCTTCTTCTGCCGACGCAATTTTACGCCCTCGGCGGGGCGGTGGCGGTGGCGGCGAGCTTCATCGCGCTCGTCTTCCTGCCGCCGCGAACCGTTGCGGGGCTGGGCGAAAGGCGCCTGCCGCTCGCCAACCTGCCTATAGACAAGCGCGCTGCCGTAAGCTTCCTCTCCTTCGTCTTCTTCACGCTCCTCCTTTACGCCGGCATATCCGGCAGCCGCGATCCGCTCGCCAATCCGCTGCCGCTGACGGTCTGGACGCTGCTTTGGGTGGGCCTCACCCTCGCCCATGGTCTGTTCGGAAACCTCTGGGGGTGGCTCAATCCCTGGTACGGTCCATGGACGCTCTTCGCGCACCTGACGGGCCGAAAGACCGGATGGCTCAAACTTCCCGCGCGGCTCGGCTACAAGCCCGCCCTGCTCCTGCTCTTCGCCTTCGCCTGGTTCGAGCTGATCGATACCGCCCCGGACGACCCGGCACGGTTGGCCGCCGCCGCCCTTGCCTACTGGCTTTTCGCGTTCGCCGGCATGTGCCTTTTCGGCTACGAGGCGTGGACCGGGCGCATGGAGTTTCTCTCCGTCTTCTTCCGCATGCTGTCCCGGCTCTCCCTCTTCGAGGCCCGCAAGACGCCGAAAGGCCTCCGCCTATCCCTCGGCCTGCCCGGCGGCAAGCTTATGGAAGCGCAGCCTTTGCCGCCAAGCGGCGTCGCATTTCTTCTTCTGGGCCTCGCCTCCGTCTCCTTCGATGGCCTCATGCGCACCTTCTTCTGGCTCGGCCTGATCGGCATCAACCCGCTGGAGTTTCCCGGCCGCTCCGCGGTGATGTGGCAGAACACGCTCGGCCTCCTCGCCGTTTTCCTCTGCCTCGGGGCCGCCTTCGCGCTCGCCACATGGGCGGGCGAGCGTCTGGCCGGCGGGCGTGAATGGAGCCGGGCGGCGGGTCTCCTCGTCTGGTCCATCGTGCCCATCGCGCTCGCCTATCACTTCTCCCACTATCTCACGGCCCTTCTGGTCAACGGCCAGTATGCGCTCGCCGCCTTGTCCGACCCCTTCTTCAAGGGCTGGAACCTCTTCGGCACGTCGATCGCCCATGTCGATGCGGGCATGGTGCTGGGTGCCCGCGCCGCCTGGGTAATCTGGAATGCACAGGCCGCGGCCATCGTCGCCGGCCACGTCCTGGCGGTCGTTCTCGCCCATGCCGTGGCCTACCGGCTCTACGGCTCGGTCCGCCGCGCCAGCCTGAGCCAGATACCCATGACCGTTCTGATGATCGGTTATACCGTCTTCGGCCTGTGGCTTCTCTCGACGCCGACAGCCGGATAAGATGCGCAGCACTCCGCTTGTGCGATGCCGTATTGCCGAAAGCCGCGATTGGTGATTTAGTTTGTACACAAGTGATTTTCGGCAACAAAAAACATCGCGCAAAACAGCCTGGACACTTGGCCACGACAGCCGATGAAGGGGAACCGGCATGAGGGAAGATCGCAATTCCAACATTCTTTCAAGTAGCGGGCTCACCCGCAGGACAGCGCTCAAGGGTCTCGGCGCCGCCGCCGGTCTGATGGCCGCACCCGGCTTCGTGCGCTATGCCCAAGCGCAGTCTTCGGAGCCCATCAGGATCGGTTTCCAGTGCCACCGCACCGGTATCGGCGCTGCCTATGGCCGCTGGTACGAGCGCGTGACCACCGCCACCGCCAAGCTCATCAACGACGAGGGCGGCATCAACGGGCGGCCGCTGGAGATCGTCATCGAGGACGACGGCACGGATCCGGCGCGAGGCTCCGAGGTGGTGCAGAAATTCGCCAACCAGCACAAGGTGGACCTTGTCTACGGCACGCTCTTCTCGCACGTTGTCGTCGGCTCCGCTCCGATGGCGGGCGAGTTGAAGATCCCCTACTACGTGGTGAGCGAGGGCTACCACGTCGCCTCCGGCAAGATGAACCGCTACTGTGTGCAGCCGGGCATCACCGATGTGAAGGCGCAGGTGCGCTCCGTCGCTCCGTGGATTGCCGACAATCTCGGCAAGAAGGTCACACTAGTCTATCCCGACTACGCTTTCGGCCACGACCACCGCGATTTCTTCGAGCCGGCGATCCAGGCACAGGGCGGCGAGGTGATCGCCAAGGTGCCGATCCCGCCGACGGAGACCTCGTTTACCCGCTATTTCCCGCAGATCCCGCGCGATACCGACGTCATCTACCACGTCATGGTCGGCCCGGCGGTGCTCACCTTCGTCAAGGAGATGGGCGAGTTCTTCGGCTCCGGCGGGCCGCAGCTCTTCGGCTTCATCGATTCGCTGGAGGCCGTCGACATCAACAGCCCCGGCCTCGAGTTCCTCGAGGGCAGCCATTTCTGGGAAGGCATGCCGCGCTATGCGCAGCCGGACCAGCCGGACTATATGACGTTCTACCGCGAGACCGTCGGCATCGACGAGAACGGCGCAAGCCGGAACGACCCGCAGGACGTTTCCACCGCAGCCCACATGTTCGGCTGCTGGGAAACGCTCTACGTCATCAAAGCCGCCATGGAGACCGCCGACTACCAGGGGCCGGATGACCGCACCAAGCTGATCGAGGCCACCGAAGCAATGACGGAGATGGAGGCCGGGCGCGAGCACCCGCAGGGCCCGAAGGTCTTCAACGGCAAGATCCACCAGGTCTTCGGTGAGCAGAACATCAGCCAGGTGAAGGACGGCAAGCTGGAGGTGGTGCACCGGACGTCGATCGACGACGGGCTGTACGAGCCGGAGGCGGATTACACAACGATGTCGTTCTGATCAGGGCCGGAGTGTTGACGCCTGACACCTAAACCCCTCCGGCCTGCCGGAGGGGGTCCGAGTGGCCGCGCGACGATAACCCGAGACCGCAGAAGACGCACTCCCGGAAACCCAACCGCCCATGGCCTTTGGACCGTACCTCCTCCTCGCCACCCTTGAAGGCCTCGTCACGGCGGCGGTGCTGGCGCTCATGGCGCTCGGCCTGTCGCTGGTTTTCGGCGTCATGCGCGTTGTCAACGTCGCCCATGGCGAGTTCTACATGCTGGGCGCCGTGCTCGCCTGGTGGTTTGCCAGCCTCGTGAGCGGTCATCCGGCCATCGGCTTCCTTCTCGCCCTCATCCTCAGCCCGCTGGTCGTCGCCGCGGTCGCCTTCATTGCCGAGCGCCTGGTGCTGAGCCGGCTCAATTACGAGCCGGAAGCCACCATCGTCGCCACCATCGGCCTCCTCTATATTCTCCAGCAGCTTGCGCTCACCTTCTACGGGCCGGAGGCGCGGCCGGTTCAGGCGCCGTTCGACATGCGCATCAGCCTGCCCTGGTTCGGCTACTCGGCCTATAAGCTCGCCGTCATCGCCGCCTCTGCTCTCATGATGCTCGCCACCTGGGTTCTGCTCACGCGCACGAAGATTGGCCTGGTCATGCGCGCCACCCAGTTCGACCGCGAGACGGCGCAGGCTTTCGGCATCCCCGTCGACCGCGTCTATGCCGGCGTCTTCGCACTCGGCGCCGCACTTGCGGCCGTCGCAGCAGTCCTCATCGTCCCCATCCAGCAGGCCCACTACCTGATGGGCCTCGACCCGCTGCTTCTGTCCTTCATCGTCGTTATCATCGGTGGGCTCGGCTCGCTGCGCGGCACGGTGGTCGCGGCGATCCTCATCGGCCTTTCGGACGGCATCATCTCCATGTTCTTTTCGCCAACGCTCGCCAAGATGCTGGCCACTCTCCTGGTCGCTCTGGTGCTGGTCTTCCGCCCCCAAGGCCTGTTCGGGACGGTGGCGCGATGAGGGATGCACGAAGCCTCTGGCTCCACGCAGCTGTTATTCTGCTACTCTTCGCCCTCAACTTCCTGCTGCCGGAATACCACCGCGGCATCTTCTCCCGCGTCATGGTGCTGGCCGTTTTCGCTATGGGCTACAATCTGGCCTTCGGCTATACTGGGCTGTTGAGCCTCGGCCACGCGATGTTCTTCGCCGCCGGCCTCTACGGCACCGGTCTCACCATCTATCATCTAGGGTGGAGCGTCTGGCCGGCCCTCGGCGCCGGCCTTCTCGCCGGCACCCTTCTCGCGCTGGTCATCGGCTTTCTGGCGCTGAGGACCACGGGCGTCGCCTTCATGATCGTCACGCTCATGTTCGCCCAGGTCTTCTACCTGACCACCCTCTACTTCACGACCTACACGCGTGGCGAGGAGGGCCTCGTCCTGCCGCAGGCGATGCGTACGCTCGCCCTGCCGGGCGCGAGCTTCAGCCTGACCGACCCGACCACCCGCTATATGGCGGCACTGGCGCTGCTGACAATCGCGCTCGGCCTCACACTCTTCCTCGTCCGCTCCCCCTACGGCCGGGCGCTGATCGCCATCCGCGAAAATGAGGAGCGCATGCGCATGCTGGGCTACGACGTGTTCGCCAACAAGCTCGGTTCCGTAGTGATCTCGGGCCTTATCTGTGCTGCCGCGGGCGCGGCCTACGCCGTGCTCTTCGGCTATGTCGGCTCCGGCTTTGCCTCGATCCAGTATTCCATCCTGCCGCTGCTCTGGGTTCTTCTCGGTGGTGCCGCGACCACGTTGGGGCCCTTCGTCGGCACGTTGTTCATGTTCTACATCATCGATACCGCGTCGGATTACACCACCGCGTATCTGCTGGTCGTCGGCCTCGCCCTCATCCTGCTCATACTCTATTTCCCGAAGGGCATCGCCGGCACGGTGCGCGAAAGGTGGCTGCCATGGCTGCCGTGACGCCGCTTCTTTCGACGCGGGGCCTGAGCCGCGCCTTCGGCGGGCTGAAGGCGGTGCAGGAGGTGGACTTCGCCCTGCCGGAAGGGCAGATCCGCGCTATCATCGGCCCCAACGGCGCCGGCAAGACCACCTTCGTCAGCCTCGTCTGCGGCCGCATCCTGCCGTCGTCGGGAAGCGTCGTCTTCGACGGCCGCGACGTCTCACGCCTGCCCGCCCACAAGCGCGTGCGCGCCGGCATTGCCTATACCTTCCAGATCACCAGCATCTTTTCGGGCCTCACCGTCTTCGACAATGTGGCGCTCGCCGTCCAGCGCCATCTGCTCGACGACAGAGAGGCGCGCCCGACGGCGCATGCGCTCAAGGAAGACGGCATGGCGGCGCTGGAGAAGACCGGTTTGGCGGCCTTCGCGGAAAAGCGCGCCGGCAACCTTGCCTACGGCCATCAGCGGCTTCTCGAAGTCGCCATGGGCCTGGCGCTGAAGCCGCGCCTCCTGATCCTCGACGAGCCGACGCAGGGCCTTTCCGACGGTGAGATCGACAGCTTCATCGCCCTGGTGCGCGAGATCGGCCGGGACGCCACGGTTCTCCTCATCGAGCACAACATGGACGTGGTAATGGCGCTGGCCGAGCGCATCACCGTCATGGACCAGGGCCGCATCCTCGCCGAGGGCACGCCGGCCGAAATCCGCGCCGACAAGGCCGTCCAGCAAGCGTATCTCGGAGGCTGACGATGGCGACGGCGCTGAAACTCGACGCGATCGACTGCTTCTACGGCGAAGTCCAGGTCCTGCGCGGCCTCTCGCTCGAATTGCGGCAGGGCGAGGTGCACTGCCTGCTCGGCCGCAACGGCGCCGGCAAGACCACCGCCCTGAAGGCGGTCATGGGCCTCCTGCCGGTGCGCGCTGGCAAGATCTTGAAAGGCGAGACCGAGCTGTCGCGCCTTCCCGCCCACCAGGTGCCCAAGGCGGGCGTCGCCTATGTGCCGCAGGGACGCCGCCTCTTCGCCGAGCTCACCGTCGCCGAAAACCTGGAAATCGGCCTGATGACCCGCAACAAGGGGGAAGCCACGCACGAGCACGTGCTCGGCCTCTTCCCCGTCCTGCGCGAGCGGCTGAAACAGCGCTCCGGCACCCTTTCCGGCGGCGAACAGCAGATGCTCGCCATGGCCCGCGCACTGTGCCTGGAGCCGGACGTGCTCCTTCTCGATGAGCCGACAGAGGGCCTCATGCCCTCCATGATCGCCCGCATCCGCGAGACCGTGGCCGGTCTGAGGGAGCATGGCGTATCCACGATACTGGTGGAACAGCGTGTGGACGCCGTGCTCCCCGTCGCCGACCGGGTATCTTTCATCGAGAACGGGCAGAACCGGGAGACGGTGGAGGTGGAGCGGCTGCGCGAGGATCCCGAGATGGTGCACCGCTATGTGGGGGTCGGCTGATCCCTCCCCCTTGAGGGGAGGGTGGACAGCCCCCTTCCGGCGGCTGGACGGGTGGGGTCACCGCAGCCCGCGTGCCGACCTTGGCATCTCCTCCGCTGCTGCCTGTCAACGCCGAGCGCGGCCGCAAGGCCCCCACCCCGGACCTTCGGTCCGTCCATCCCTCCCCTCGAGGGGAGGGAGTTCAGGCGAGCACCACTCCCGCCTCCCGCATCCGCTGCATCATCGCCGCCATCGAACCGCCGAGATCGATCCCCCGGCAGGCTTGCAGGAGCACAGTCGCCTCGAACCCCTGCTGCCGCGCGTCGAGCGCTGAAAACGCCACGCAGAAATCGGTTGCGAGGCCTGCGAGCGTCACCCTGGCGATGCCACGCTCCCGCAGATAGCCGGTGAGGCCCGTCGGCGTCTCGTGGTCGTTCTCGAAAAGGGCCGAGTAGCTGTCAATTTCCTTGCGGAATCCCTTGCGGATGACGAGCTCCGCCTTGGTCCATTCAAGCCCCTCGTGGAACGCCGCGCCTCTCGTCCCCTGTACGCAATGGTCCGGCCACAGTGTCTGTTCCCCGTACGGCATCCCGATCGTCTCGAACGGCGCCTTGCCCGGATGCGAAGAGGCGAAGCTGGAGTGGCCGGCCGGATGCCAGTCCTGCGTCAGCACCACATGGTCGAAGCGCTGGATCAGCTGATTGATCAGCGGCACCACCTCGTCCCCCGCCTCCACGGCCAGCGCCCCGCCGGGGCAGAAATCGTTCTGAACGTCGATGACGATGAGCGCCTCGTCGGCCATGCCGCGTCTCCGTTAGAGCAATTCCAGGAAAAGCGGAAACCGGTTTTCCGTCCGGAATTGCGACAAAACAAAGGACTGGATCGGATCATCGATCCCGTGAAACGACGATCCGATCTTGTCTGGTTCCTCCGGCAACCTAGCCCAATGTTCCCCTTTGACAAGCCAGCCGCGAGGTATATCATTTGTACACGAACGAATTCCGCGCCCATACGAACGACAAGAGAAGGCGCGACGGGGAGCGAGCAGGCAAGCGCGGCATGGCGATACGCTACGCGAAACCAACCGACCTTGAGGAAGCGCTTCGGCTTTTGGGCGAGGCGCGGTGGACGATCCTCGCCGGCGGCACGGATTTCTATCCCGCACTCGGTAGCGCGCCGCTACGTGATGACGTTCTCGACATCAACGGCCTTGCCGCCCTGAAGGGTGTTTCGGAGACCGAGAACCATATCGTCATCGGCGCCCGCGCCACCTGG
Organism: Chelativorans salis; assembly: GCF_025336525.1. Taxonomy (GTDB): domain Bacteria; phylum Pseudomonadota; class Alphaproteobacteria; order Rhizobiales; family Rhizobiaceae; genus Chelativorans; species Chelativorans salis. The sequence continues at coordinate 319,534 of NZ_JAOCZP010000004.1, read as the reverse complement.
ACGGAGCTTCTGCGCCATCCCCTGCCACCCGCCTTCGACGCGCTGAAGCTGGCCGCGCGCGAGGTGGGCTCGATCCAAATCCAGAACAGCGGCACAGTCGCCGGCAATCTCTGCAACGCCTCGCCCGCCGCCGATGGGGTGCCGCCGCTCCTCATCCTCGACGCCGAGGTGGAAATCCGCTCGGCAAGGGAAAAGCGCATCCTGCCGCTGAAGGATTTCATCCTCGGCAACCGAAAGACAGCGCTTGGGCCCGGCGAAATGGTCACCGCCGTCCGCATCCCCAGGCAGGCAGCTTCCGGCACGTCCGGCTTCGTCAAGCTCGGCGCCCGCCGCTATCTTGTGATCTCCATCGCCATGGCGGCGGCGCGCGTGGTGGTCGCCGAAGGAAAGGTCGCCGAAGCTGCCATCTCCGTCGGCTCATGCTCGGCCGTCGCCCAACGCCTTGTTGGTCTGGAGGAAAGGCTGAAGGGTGAGCCGCCGCAGGCGTGCTCCGGCATCGTCGCCACCTACAACTTCCCCGAACTCTCGCCCATTGACGACGTGCGCGGCACGGCGAGCTACCGCTTGCAGGCGGCGCGCGAGATCGTCGCCCGCGCATCGCTCCAGGCGACGGGCGGCGACGCAGAGGGAGGGCTTGCCGCATGAGCCTCGCAACCATCCCCCTCTGCTTCGAGATCAACGGCACGACCGTCGCAATCGACGTCTCGCCGGTGGAGCGCCTCTCGGCCGTCCTACGCGATGAACTCGGCCTGACCGGCACCAAGGTCGGCTGCGACGCCGGCGATTGCGGCGCCTGTTCGGTCATCGTTGACGACGAAGTGGTGTGCGCCTGTCTGATGTCCGCCGCCAGCGTGGAAGGAGCGAGCGTACGCACAGTGGAGGGCCTTGCCAACGGCAGCCTGTCCGCCCTGCAGCAGTCGTTCCTGCGCCATGGCGCCGCCCAATGCGGCATCTGCACGCCGGGCCTACTGGTGACGGCGACGGCGCTTCTGGAGAAGAACCCGGCGCCCAGCGAGGCGGAGGTGCAGGATGCCTTGGGTGGCGTTCTTTGCCGCTGCACGGGGTACCGGAAGATCGTGCGGGCGGTGACGAACGCCAATGGTCCAACTGCACTCGACACCGCACTCATCCCCTCCCGTGCCGCCGTCGGGGCCTCGCCCATCCGTCTCGACGGCGAGCGCAAGGTGACGGGTGCGGAGATTTTCGGTGCCGACGAGCGGCCCAAGGATGCGCTTTCAGTTCTGGTGGTGCGTTCGCCGCACTGGCATGCGGCGTTCGAGATCGGTGACACGGAGGCTTTCGTCCGCGCCCATCCCGGCGTCCTGGCCGTCTTCACCGCCGCCGACATCCCCGGCCGCAACCGCTTCGGCGTCATCCCGCCCTTCGCCGATCAGCCTGCGCTGGCGGAACACCGGGCGCGCTTCCGTGGTGAAGCCGTGGCGTTGATTGCCGGCGAGCGCGCGGCGATCGAGGATCTTGACCCGGCCGATTTCCCGATCGTCTGGAAGGAGCTTCCCCACGCGCTTTCCCCCGATGAGGCGAAGATTCTCCCGCCGCTGCACGAGGGCCGCAACGGCAACCTTCTGACGCAGGGCTATGTCGAGTGCGGCGACCCGGAGGCTGCCCTGGCGAATGCCCATGCCACCGTCAGCGGCGCCGTCGAGACCTCCTATGTCGAGCATGCGTATATCGAACCCGAGGCCGGCTTTGCCGCCATGGAGGGCGACACGCTCATCATCAAGGCTTGCACCCAGGCCCCCTATATGGACCGCGACGACACTGCCGCCGTGCTCGGTCTGCCGCCCGAGAAGGTGCGCATCGTGCCGCTGGCGACTGGCGGCGGCTTCGGCTCTAAGCTCGACATCTCACTGCAGCCGCTGATCGGCCTCGTGGCGCTGAAGACCGGCCGGCCGGCAGCACTCGTCTATACGCGCGGCGATTCCATGCGCTCCACCACCAAGCGCCATCCCGCCGCCATGAAGGCCACCATCAGCGCGGATGCAGAGGGCCGCATCACCGGCATGGTCTTCGAGGGTGATTTCAACACCGGCGCCTATGCGAGCTGGGGGCCGACAGTGGCCAATCGCGTGCCGGTGCACGCCTCCGGCCCCTATGTCACACTCAACTACCGCGCCGTCGGCCGCGCCATCCACACCAACGGGCCGATCTCCGGCGCCTTCCGCGGCTTCGGCGTGCCGCAGGCAACGATCATGCAGGAGACGCTCTACGACCGGCTGGCCGAAAAGCTCGGCCTCGACCGGCTGGAATTCCGCATCCTCAACGCCCTGACCAACGGACAGAAGACGACCTGCGGCCAGCTTCTGACAAGCGGTGTCGGCATCCGCCAGTGCCTGGAAGAGCTGCGCCCGCAATGGCGGCGCGCCCTCGACACCGCCGCCCGTCTCAACGCCACCGCCGGCAAGACCCGCCGCGGCGTCGGCGTCGCCTCCTGCTGGTATGGCTGCGGCAACACCTCGCTGCCCAACCCCTCGACCATCAGGCTCGGCATAACGCCGTCCGGCCGCGTCGTCCTGCACCAGGGTGCCGTCGACATCGGCCAGGGTTCGAACACTGTCGTGACCCAGATCTGCGCCGACGCTCTCGGCCTCCCCCTTTCCACTTTCACGCTTCTGGGCGGCGACACGGGGATAACACCGGACGCCGGCAAGACCTCGGCCTCGCGCCAGACCTTTGTCTCCGGCAAGGCCGCGGAACTTGCGGGCCGTCAGCTGCGCGAGAAGATCCTGCGCTTCGCCAACGTCTCGGAAGCGGCGGAGATTGCCATCGAGGGCCAGCACCTACTGGTGAGCGAAGGCGAGGTGCGGCGCAGCATCGCCCTTTCTTCGCTACCCTTGGACGCGGACGGCTATGCCTTCGCCGCTGAGGCCACCTACGACCCGCCGACTGAGGCCCTCGACGAAAAGGGCCAGGGCAAGCCCTACGCCGTCTACGGCTATGGCGCCCAATTGGTGGAGCTGGAGGTGGACGTGACGCTCGGCACGGTGAAGCTCCTGAAGTTCACCGCCGCCCATGATGTCGGCCGCGCCGTCAACCCGCTTCTCGCCGAGGGCCAGATCGAAGGCGGCATCGCGCAAGGCATCGGCTTGGCGCTGATGGAGGAGTACATTCCAGGCCACACCGAAAACCTGCACGACTATCTCATCCCTACCATCGGCGACGTACCGGAGATCGAGACCATTCTGGTGGAAGTGCCGGACCCGGAAGGCCCGTTCGGCGTCAAGGGGCTGGGCGAGCACGTGCTTATTCCGACCGCACCGGCGATTCTCAACGCCATCCGCCACGCCACGGGCGCCGAGATCACAAAAGTGCCGGCCACGCCCGCACGCGTGCTTGAGGCGATTCAGGCGGTGGAGAAAGCCTTATGAACGAGCTTTTCGAGCGTTTCGAGGTCGAGCCACCGCAAAAGCCCGCCGGCGAAAAGCTGCGCTGCGACGCCTGTCCGGTGATGTGCTACATCGCCGAGGGCCGCACCGGCGCCTGCGACCGCTACGGCAATTTCGGCGGCAAAATAACGCGCTGCGACCCCGTGACCATTTTGGAACACGCCGAGGAGGAGAGCGCCCCGCTGGTCCCCTTCGGCGGCGAGGAGCCGTGGAACGGCGAATTGGTCAACACCAAGCGCCGCTTCGTCAGTGCCATCGGCGCCGGCACCACCTATCCGGACTATAAGCCGGCGCCCTTCATTGTCTCTCAGGAAGTTGAAGGCGTCGATCTCGTCACCGTCGTCACCGAGGGCATCTTCTCCTATTGCGGCGTCAAGGTGAAGATCGACACCGACCGGCATCTCGGCCCCGAGACCGCCATGGTGCGCGCCGAAGGCGAGCCGGTGGGCCACGTCACCACCGCCGAGTACGGCTCGCAGATGCTCTCGCTCGGCGGCGTGAAGCATCTCACCGGCGGCTCCAAGGCGGAAGGCCGCGTCACTTGCAGCACACTCATGGACCTGTGCAACAAGAAGCCGGTAGAGCTTTCCATCGACGGCGGTGCCACGGTCGTCGTCCAAGCCGGCGCCGCCCCGATCATCGACGGCAGGCGCGAGGAGCGCATGCGGGTCGGTTGCGGCTCGGCAGCAATAGGCATGTTCGCCACCCAGTGGCGCGGGCTGGTGGACGAGGTCGTGGTGGTCGACGACCATATCACCGGCGTCGTCTCCGAGCACCAGGCCGGCAAGGTGATCGGCTGGGAGGATACCGGCATAAAGATCATCGGCCGCCGCTCCACCCCCGGTCGCTATTTCAAGGTCTCCGAGCCGGGGCTCGGCTGGGGCGGCACGACGATCTCCGATCCGCTGGAAATTCTGGGCGATTTCAACGCCAAGAAAGGGGCGCGGCCGGGCCTCTCCCTACTCATGGTCTCAACCACGGGCGAGCAGTTCGCCTATTACGAGCTCGACGACGATCTGAAGCCCGTGCAGAAGCAGTTCCCGGAGCGGCTGCGCAAATCCGTCGACCTCATCGAGGAAAATTGCGAACCCGCCCTTTGCACCGTGCTTTTCATGGGCGGAGCGGGCGGCTCGCTTCGCGCCGGCGTGACTGAAAACCCCGTCAATCTCACCCGTTCCGTGCAGGGGCTTCGGACCTACGTCACCTGCGGTGGTGCGCCGGTCTATGTCTGGCCGGGCGGCGGCATTACGCTAATGGTCGACGTCACGCGCATGCCCGACAACGCCTTCGGCTACGTGCCCACACCCGCACTCGTGGCACCCATCGAATTCACGCTGCGCCGCGATGACTATATCCGCCTCGGCGGCTATGCGGACGAGATCCGCTCGATCGAGGACGTGCTGGAAAAGGGCGGCGAGTATTTCAACAGCCGCGAAGAGAAGGCCGCGCCCGCAGGGAACCCCTGGCCACTGCTGCAGCAACTGCGCCGGGAGCCGAAGGGATGAACGGTCCCGCCGTCACCTGGCTTGCAGACCGCCGCCGGTTGCACATGAACCACGGTCCCATCGATCTCATCGTCGAAGCCTTCGGCGCCGAGGTCGAGCGGCAGGCAGCCTACACCCAGGCCGCGAATCGTTTCGGAACCGTTCTGGAAGAGCTGGTCACGGAACTTCCCCTGTTGCGCCAGCCCGTGAGCGAAGCCTCCCGCACCCTCCGCTTCTCCACGGCGAGACGCATGGAAGAGGCAGCAAGGAGCCACGCCCCGACCTTCGTCACACCCATGGCGGCGGTGGCAGGCGGCGTGGCGGACGAGATGCTGACGGCCTTGGTCGCAGGCCGCCGTCTCCGGCGCGCCTATGTCAACAATGGCGGTGACGTCGCGCTTTACCTGGCGCCGGGCGAACACATGGACGCGGCGATCGCCGGCACCGGCCACGGCTTCGCAGATCATCTGGCCATTAGCGCGGAGGATTCCGTGCGCGGCATCGCCACCAGCGGCTGGCGCGGGCGCAGTCATTCGCTGGGCATCGCCGATGCCGTCACCGTATTGGCGGAGAACGCGGCACAAGCCGATGTTGCCGCAACGCTGATCGCCAACGTCGTCGATCTGCCCGGCCATCCGGGCATTGCCCGCGTGCCCGCTTCGCAAATCGACCCCGACAGCGATCTCGGCGACCGGCTGGTGACGCAGGATGTCGGCCCGTTTTCCGACGTCGAGGTGGCCGCCGCGCTCGAGCGCGGCCTAGCGACCGCGAATGCCATGGCCGAACGCGGCCTGATCCATTCCGCCGCCCTTTTCCTGCGCGGCGAAAGCCGCATCTGCGGCCCGCTTGCGGCAGCCGGCGGCAGTGCCTACAAGCTCTCCTGGAGGACCGTCTGTCATGTCTGAATTCACCGCCCGAAAGATCGCCGTTCTGTCGGAGGAAATCTTCCACGAGGGCGGGCCTGCTCCCGCCGCCCCACGCCGCCGCGCCGCGGCCATGGCGCTGGTGAAGAACCCATTTGCCGGCCGTTATGCGGAAGACCTCGAAAGCGCGATGGAGGATCTGAAACCGCTCGGCCTGCAGCTTACCGACCGCCTTATCGAAACGCTCGGCGGCGACATCTCGTTGATCGACGGCTTCGGCAAGGGCGCCATCGTCGGGGTGGCGGGCGAGCTGGAGCACGGCGCCCTGTGGCATGTGCCGGGCGGCTATGCCATGCGCGAGCGGCTGGGCGACTCCAAAGCCATCGTGCCCTCGGCCAAGAAGGTCGGAGCCTTCGGCGCCCGTCTCGACGTGCCACTCGGCCACATCAACGCCGCTTACGTGCGCAGCCATTTCGACGCCATGGAGGTGGGGATCGCCGACGGGCCGAGGCCCGACGAAATCCTTTTCTGCCTCGCCATGGCTTGCGGGCCGCGCGTTCACGCGCGCATGGGCGGTCTCAGGGCCGAGGACGTGAAGGGGGAGGACGGCCTTAGATGAGCGTCCCCGGCAAGCTGAAACTGGTGGAGGAAGACCGCAAGGCAGAAGACTACCGCCTGGACGAACAGGTGGGCTTCGTCCTGCGCAAGGCCAACCAGCGCCATCTGGCGATCTTCGCCGCCAGGATAGGTGACCTCACGCCGCCGCAATTCGCCACTCTCGCCAAGCTTTACGAGGTCGGCGAGACCTCGCAGAACCGGCTCGGCCAGCTGATCGCCATGGACGCGGCGACCATCAAGGGCGTAATCGACCGGCTGAAGGCGCGCCGCCTCGTCGCGCTTACCCCGCACGCGCAGGACCGCCGCCGCCTCCTGGTCGATCTCACCGACGAGGGCCGCACGGCGATCGAAGCGCTCCTGCCGATCGCTCACGAGGTCACCGACGAGACGCTCGCCCCCCTCACCCCTCGCGAAGCCGCCACGTTCCTGCGCCTGCTGTCCAAGCTGGCGGACGGGTAGCGCCTGAGGCGCTGATGTGAAGGAGGCTGTGCTGAACAGAGCACTCGATCCGCTGGATTTCATCCGCGCGAACATGCGCCTTGCGCCGGTCCCGTCGCTTCCCGAGATCCAGCTTTACACCGCCCATCCGGGGAGCGGCCTGCGCCGCCTTGCCGAGGAAGACGAGGGAGGGTTCGGACCGCCTTATTGGGCATATCCGTGGCCGGGCGGTGCCGTGCTTGCCCGCTATCTCCTCGACCGGCCGGAGACGGTGGCCGGCCGCCGTGTGCTTGACCTGGGCGCCGGCTCCGGCATCGTCGCAATCGCCGCGGCGAAAGCCGGCGCGGGCGCGGTAACCGCGGCCGAAATCGACCGCCACGCCGTCGCTGCGCTCACGCTCAATACCCTTGCAAACGGCGTTACCGTCGCAGTGGTCGCGCAGGATCTCACCGCGGGACCGCCGCTTGCGGTGGATTTGGTCGTAGCCGGCGACCTCTTTTATGAACGCGCCCTCGCCGAGCGGGTGACGGCCTTCCTCGATCGCTGTCTCGCCGCCAGCATCGAGGTGCTTATCGGTGATCCCGGCCGCGTCTATCTGCCCCGCCCACGGCTCCGCATGCTCGCCGAATATCCGGTGCCCGATGTCGGCGACATCAAGAACGCGCCGATGAAGAACAGCGCCGTCTTCTCGCTCGAGCGTGCGGCCTGACGGCTCTCAACGTTCGGCCCGGTACCGTACATAGCGGATGTCCGGCAGTTTCTCCTCGTTGCCGCTGCCGTCGCCGAAGACCTCCGCAACGAACCCATGCCTTTCATAAAAACGGCGAGCGCCGCTGTTGGCCTGGAAGCAATGAAGCTTGACGACCGGCATGACGGCGGTTGCATGGTCTAACAGTCGGCTCCCTACGCTGCGGCCGGTCCATCCTGGTTTCAGATAAAGCTGCTCGACCCACTCGCCCTCGACGGCGATGAAGCCGACGATCTCGCCCTCTGCCTCGGCAATGGTAACCTTTTGATGCCGCAGCACGTGGTTGCCGATGAAGGCTCTGTCCTCCTCCGGTGTATGCACCATCGGCATCCAGTTGAAGGAGCTCAGCGCCGCCCGCATGACCCGTGCGATCTCGTCCGCGTCCGCTCGCCTTCCCGGACGCAGGACGATCTCGCGCGTCATCGCCTCAGGCAGCCTGCTTCTTGGGCGTGATCAGCCCGCGCGCGACGAGCAGCTCGGCGATCTGCACCGTGTTCAGCGCCGCACCCTTGCGCAGATTGTCGGACACCACCCACAGCGCGAGGCCGTTTTCAACGGTGGGATCCTCGCGAATGCGGCTGATATAGGTGGCGTCCTCGCCGGCCGACTCGTAGGGCGTGACGTAGCCGCCGTCCTCATGCTTGTCGACCACCAAGCAGCCTGGCGCCTCGCGCAGGATCTCGCGCGCTTCGTCCGCCGTGATCGGCTTCTCGAATTCCAGGTTCACCGCCTCGGAATGGCCGATGAAGACCGGCACGCGCACGCAAGTGGCCGTCAGCTTGATCTTCGGGTCGAGCATCTTCTTGGTCTCGGCCACCATCTTCCACTCTTCCTTGGTGAAGCCGTCTTCCATGAAGACGTCGATATGCGGGATGCAGTTGAAGGCGATGCGCTTGGTGAATTTAGTCGTCGAGATGGGATCGGCCACGAAGACGGCCCGCGTCTGCTCGAAGAGCTCGTCCATGCCCTCCTTGCCGGCGCCGGAGACCGACTGGTAGGTCGAGACCACCACACGCTTGATCCTGGCCGCGTCATGCAGCGGCTTCAGCGCCACAACGAGCTGCGCAGTTGAGCAGTTGGGGTTGGCGATGATGTTCTTCTTGCGGAAGCCTTCCACCGCGTCCGGGTTCACCTCAGGCACGATCAGCGGCACGTCCTGATCGTAGCGCCAGGCCGACGAGTTATCGATGACGACGCAGCCCTGCCGGCCGATCTTCGGCGAGAATTCCTTGGATACCGAGCCGCCCGCCGACATCAGGCAGATGTCGGTGTCGGAAAAGTCGTGATTGTCGAGCGCCTTCACCTTCAGCGTCTTGTCGCCGTAGGAGACTTCCGTGCCGAGGGAACGGCGCGAGGCAAGCGGCACAATCTCGTCGGCGGGAAAGCCGCGTTCTTCCAGAATGTTGAGCATTTCGCGGCCGACATTTCCGGTGGCGCCGGCAACGGCTATCTTGAAACCCATGGGTTATTAACTCCTGTCCCTCTCCGCTTGGCTTGGATGGAGCCCGCCGGCCGCGCGGGCTTCTCGCCTCCCCGGCCTTGCTCGGGGAGAGTGCGAGCGGGCCAAGGAAGGTCAGACCGTTTTGGCGGTCGTTTTGGCCGTCGTCTCGGTAAAGCGGAAACCGGCGCCGCTGTTCCCGGCGGCGTCGAGCAGGCTGGCGATGAAGTGCGCTGAAAGGTGGGCGCGCATGAGCCGTGCAATCTCCGTTTCCGCGCCGGGTTTTACGCTGAATCGACGCGAAGTCAATCGTGCGGCCGTCCGGCCGCTCGCTTGAACGTGATTTTGGCCGTGCGCTCCCTCGTCGTAAGTTCCCTTCGGCGGGAACAGATCAGGGAGATGCCCATGAGACATCACACGCCGAGACGCTTCCTACCGCGCATCCTCGCTCTGGGTGTCGGCCTCGCCGCCGGCGCCGTTCCGGCACTCGCTCACCACGGCTGGGCCTGGACCGAGAACGAACCTTTCGAGCTCACCGGCTCCATTGAGGATATCTATATCGGCAACCCCCATGTCACGCTCAGCGTGCGCGCCGAAGACGGCCTCTGGCATGTCGACCTTGCGCCCCTCGCGCCCACGCTTCGGGCCGGTTTCGACGAGGGCGCCGCGGAGATCGGTGATACCGTGACCTGCGTCGGCTTCCGCTCCAGCGATCGCGGCGAGATGAGCATGAAAGCGGCGCGCGTGGTCATCGACGGCGAGACCTACGACGTCTATCCCAACCGCGTGCCGGACGCCTGAGGGCAAACGCAGATGCTGGCGGAGTGGCTGCAGGCACTGCATGACTGGCAGGTGGCCGCGCTTCTGCGGCGCTCGCTCTACGTCTATCCGCTCCTCAACGCCACGCACATCTTTTCGCTGACGCTGCTGATCGGCGCGATCCTGCCGGCGGACCTGAGGATGCTGGGGCTGTTCCCGAATATCGCCGCGGCACCGTTCCTGCGGCTGATGGCGACGATTTCCGCCATCGGCCTGCTGCTCGCTGTCGTCACCGGTTTCCTGCTGTTCTCGGTCCAGCCGCTGGAATATGCCTATAACGCAGCATTCCTGACCAAGGTCTTGCTCATCGTGCTCGGCGCGGCGAATGCGATTTTCATTCGCCTCAGCTCCGGCTGGCAAAAGGCCACGACCGCCGGCGTCATAAGCCCTCGCCTCAAGGCCGGTGCAGCGCTGTCGCTGGTCATCTGGATCAGCGCACTCCTCGCTGGCCGCTGGATCGCCTTCCTCTGAATGCCGGGAGGGGAACATTTCGCCCGCCACGCACATTGCTCGATTAGGAGTGTGCGCATGGCCGAAAAGCAGAAAAGAACCTTTTCCGCACGCAATGCCAGCCAAGGCTACATCGTCCTCAAGACACCGCTGCGGCGCCTGATTTTCTTCGGCGGCCTTATCGGCATCGTCTTGCTGTCTCTCTTGCTGGCGCTCACCTGAGAAGGCTATGCGCCAGCTGGAGAGGGTGTGCGGCAACCCTAGGCTGAAAGCGCCCGGAACTTCTCCACCACAGCGTCGCCCATCGCCGAGGTGCTCACCTCGCGCATGCCCTCCGACATGATATCGCCGGTGCGGTAGCCCTCGTCCAGCACGTCGGAGATCGCCTTCTCCAGCCGGTCGGCTTCCGCGACCATGTTGAAGGAGTAGCGCAGGCACATGGCGAAAGAGGCGATCATGGCGATGGGGTTGGCGATGCCCTTGCCGGCGATGTCGGGCGCGGAGCCGTGCACCGGCTCGTAGAGCGCCTTGCGGCTGCCGGTCTTCGGATCCGGCGCGCCGAGGGAGGCCGACGGCAGCATGCCGAGAGAGCCGGTCAGCATCGCCGCCACGTCCGACAACATGTCGCCGAACAGATTGTCGGTCACGATGACGTCGAACTGCTTAGGCCAGCGCACGAGCTGCATGCCGCCGGCATCCGCCAGCATGTGGGTGAGCTCCACGTCGGAATATTTCGCCTTGTGGGTTTCCGCCACAACCTCTTTCCACAGCACGCCGGACTTCATCACGTTGTGCTTCTCCATCGAGCACACCTTGCTCTGGCGCGTGCGCGCCAGCTCGAAGGCCACACCCGAGATGCGCTCGATCTCGAAGGTATCGTAGACCTGCGTGTCGATGCCCCGCTTCTGGCCGTTGCCAAGGTCGATGATCTCCTTCGGCTCGCCGAAATAGACGCCGCCTGTGAGTTCCCGCACGATGAGGATATCGAGCCCCTCGACCACGTCCTTCCTCAGCGAGGAGGATTCGGCAAGTGCGGGATAGCAGATGGCGGGGCGCAGATTGGCGAAAAGCTCCATCTCCTTGCGCAGGCGCAGGAGCCCCGCCTCCGGCCGTACCTCGTAAGGCACATCGTCCCATTTCGGCCCGCCGACAGCGCCGAAAAGAACCGCGTCGGCGCTGAGCGCCCGCTCCATATCGGCGTCGGAGATAGCCTCGCCATGCGCATCGTAAGCCGCGCCGCCGACCAGCCCCGCCTCCGTCTCGAAGCCGGCGCCGAATTCGGCGTTCATGACAGTAATGAGCTTCGTGACCTCGGCCATTGCCTCGGGACCGATACCGTCGCCAGGAAGGAGGAGGAGCTTGCGCGATGCCATGGGATGCCTCTTGCCGATGTAAGATCGCGCCCTTGCTAAACGGCGGGGCGAGCTTGCGCAAGATGCGGCGTTAGCCGCCGGCGCGGTCGCGCTTCAGCGCCGTCACCTCGATCTCGACCTTCATTTCCGGCTTGGCGAGCTTGCAAACCACCATGGTCGCTGCCGGCCGGATGTCGCCGAAGGCCTCGCCCAGGATAGGGAAGACCCGGTCCACATAGGCGCGGTCGGTCACGTAGTAGTGCGCCCGCACCACATCGGCCATTTCGAACCCGGCCTCCATAAGCGCGGCGCGAATGGTGGCGAGGCAGTTCCTCGTCTGCTCCTCCACGCCCGGAGGCATGGTCATGGTGGCGTAATCATAGCCGGTGGTGCCGGAGACGAAGCACCAGTCGCCGTCAACCACCGCGCGGCTGTAGCCGGCGGTCTTCTCGAAGGGAGAGCCGGTGGAGATCAGGCGGCGCACAGGGCTTGTCCGCTCACGCCCAGGGACGGCTTTTGGTGTATTTTTGCTCGAACGACTCGATGGCCGGTGCCTTTTCCAGCGTCAGCCCGATATCGTCGAGCCCGTTCAAGAGGCAGTGGCGCTTGAAGGCATCGATCTCGAAGGTGATCACGCCGCCGTCCGGCCCGCGGATTTCCTGGGCTTCGAGGTCGACCGTCAGCGTCGCGTTGGCGCCGCGTTCGGCGTCGTCCATCAGCTTCTCCAGCTCATCCGGGCTGACGACGATGGGCAGGATGCCGTTCTTGAAGCAGTTGTTGTAAAAAATATCGGCGAAGCTGGTGGAGATGACGCAACGGATGCCGAAGTCGGCGAGCGCCCACGGCGCGTGCTCGCGGCTCGACCCGCAGCCGAAATTATCGCCTGTGACCAGGACCTTCGCGTTCCGGTAGGCCGGCTTGTTCAGGACAAAGTCCGGATTCTCGGAGCCGTCCTCGTTGTACCGCATCTCGGCGAAAAGCCCGCTACCGAGCCCCGTGCGCTTGATCGTCTTCAGATAATCCTTGGGAATGATCATGTCGGTGTCGACATTGACGATGGGGAGCGGCGCAGCGACGCCGGTGAGCGTGGTGAACTTTTCCATGGGCCTGGTGCCTGTCTGATCTTGCAGAGTGGGTCGAGCCACCATGTACATCAAGCTTGGTGCTCACGCAAAGGCTCTTGCGTCCGCCCCCGCCCTCGGCCATGAAATGCGCCATGCACGAGCCCCTTACCCGCCTCCGCCGTTCCGTCCTCTTCGTCCCGGCCAGCAACGAAAAGGCGCTGAAGAAAAGTGCTGCGCTTGCTTGCGATGCCGTCATCTTCGATCTCGAGGACGCCGTCGCATCCGAAGAGAAGGCGGAGGCGCGCGAGCGGCTGCGGGCATTCCTCAGCGGCCCCGGCCGTCCGCAATGCGAGGTCGTCATCCGCATCAATACCCTTTCCGGCGAATGGGGCACGGAAGACCTCCTCGCCGCCCGCGCGGTGAAACCCGATGCCATCCTCTTGCCCAAGGTGGACGGCCCGCGCGACATCCTCGACGCCGGCGCAGCGCTGGACGAGACCGATGCGCCGCGCTCGCTCAGTCTTTGGGCGATGATGGAGACCCCGCGCTCCCTCCTCAATGCCGGCCCCATCGCCGAACTGGGTCGCGACCCGGCAGCGCGGCTCGCCTGTCTCGTCGCCGGCACCAACGATCTGGTGAAGGAGACCGGCATCGCCCCCGGCCCCGGCCGCACCAACCTCCTGCCGTGGCTGATGCAGCTTGTGCTCGCCGCCCGCGCCGGCAACCTCACCGTGCTCGACGGCGTGTCGAACGACTTCCGCGAACTTGAAGCCTTCGCCCGCGAATGCGCTGAAGCGCGCGGCATGGGCTTCGACGGCAAGACGCTCATCCACCCGGCGCAGATCGCCTCCGCCAACGCCGCCTTTGCGCCGACGAAGGAGGAGGTGGAGGAGGCCAAAGCGATCGTCGCCGAATTCGCCAAACCGGAAAACCGCTTCCGCGGCGTCGTCTCGCTGAACGGCCGCATGGTAGAGCGACTGCATCTGGAGATGGCCGAAGGGCTGCTCGCCAAGGCGAAACAGATCAAGGAGAAAGGCGAATGAGGCTCTACCGCTTCCTGACCGGGCCCGACGATTCCAGCTTCTGCCACAAGGTCACCGCGGCCCTGAACAAGGGCTGGCTGCTCCACGGCGGCCCTGCCTACGCCTATGACGCGGAAGCGCAGACCATGCGCTGCGGCCAGGCCGTCTACAAGGAGGTGCAAGGGGAGGAGTATTCGCCGGACGTCAAGCTGGGCGATTATTGAACTGGGCTATGGGATGGACGTTCCAAGCCGTGCTTTCAGCGCTTCGTACTGCGCCGGGGTCGTATCAGCGAGAGCCTCCTGCCGGCTCGATGGTGTGTCGTCAAACAGGATGGGCCTGCCGAACTGGCTAAGGGTGAAATCCCACCGCCGGCCTCCGATGCGGTTGTAGAAATGCGAGCCGGCAGGCGTTTCGGTCTTCAGGATTTCGCCACCGAAAAGATCTTGAACCACCAGCGCGGTAACGCTGCACTGGCCGCTGGCAGGATTTTCCGCGCTCCATTTACCGGAGCTTTCTGCGCTCCAGGCGGAGCGCAGGTGCTCCTCGAAGGCCTGCAAGTCACGCACCGGCGCTCGGCCACTCACCCGCGCTCTCCTCGATACGCGCCATGTCGTCGTCCGACAGGCCGAAATGATGGCCGATTTCGTGGATCAGCACATGCGCCACGATATCGCCCAGCGTCTCCTCGTTTTCGGCCCAGTAGTCGAGGATGGCCCTGCGGTAGAGCGTGACGCGGTTTGGGCCGTCCCCGGTGGCCGGATTCCAACGCTCGGCGATGCCGCGCCCCTCGAACAGGCCGAGCAGATCGAACGGCGTTTCCAATGCCAGGTCGTCCATGATCTCCTCGGTGGGAAACTCGGCGATCTGGATGACGATGTCGCCGGTGAGTTTACGAAACTCCTCCGGCAGGTTGGCATAGGTCTCCATCGCCAGAAGCTCGAACTCGGCGAGGGAGGGAGAGAGCTGGTCGTGCCAGGCGCGTGTCTGGTAGATGCGTGCCATCTTGTGTCCTTTGCCGCGCATATAGCGTTTTCCGGCGGCGGATTCGAGAGTGCAGGTGGTTCCTTTCCTCTTTGGGAAAAGAACGCATTCCAGGAAGGAATAAAATCCTTCTTGACTCTGGGACAAAGCTCTGGAATCGATAGGAACATAACAGGAACACAATAAAAGGCCGGAGCGGACGGCATGGCACGCACTGCCATGGCGCAGGAGACGATTTGCGCCCTGCGCCGGAAAATCGCCAGGATTGAGGGGACCCTGCCCGAGCGGCTTGCCGCGCCGGACGAAGGGGATGGCCTGGTGCTGCGCCGTGGCATCTCGGCCACGCGCCAAGCCGCGGCCTCCGCCTTCCTGGAAACCGGCGTGTCGGGCCTCGACGCCGCCCTGGCCGGCGGCTTGCCGCGGGCCGCACTCACCGAAATCCACGGTAAGGAAACCCGCGACGCGGGTGCTGCGGCCGGCTTCGTCCTCGCTCTCGTCGCCCTATTGCGCAAGAGCGGCAGCCAAGGGAGAAACGCTGTCTGCTGGATCGGCACGATGGACCTCTTCCGCGAGGCGGGATGTCCCTATGCTCCAGGTTTGGAAAAGCTGTTCGGCCTCTCCCCCGACAATCTCCTGTTCTCCCCCGTGGAACACCTTGCCGATGCGCTGTGGGTTGCCGAGGAGGCTGCCCGTCTGAAGGATTTCTCCGCCGTCATCCTAGAGCTTCGCGGCAACCCCGCCCGCCTCGATCTCACGGCGACCCGCCGTCTCCACCGGCGGGCGCAGGAGATCGGCCGCCCCGTTTTTCTCCTCCGTGAGGCGGCCCTGGCGGAGCCGACGGCGGCGCCCGTGCGCCTCCAGGTTTCCGCAGCCCCCGCCTCGCCGCGCTCGACCCTGGCCGGCCCTTTGGAGGATGCGATCGGCCATCCCGCCTTCACCGTCGTCATCGGCAAGAGCCGCACTGCCCTGCCGGGACAATTCGTTCTGGAGTGGAATTCCGATGCCTTCACTTTCCACGAAATCCGCCCAGCGCGTTCTCGCGCTCTGGTTCCCGCATCTGGCCACCGACCGCATCTTCCGGCAACGGGCGGGGCGATCGTGGCGCTGCGGCCTGCCGGCAAAGTATCCGCCCCTAGCGATCAGCCACCGCGAAAAGAACGCCCAGCGCATCGCCGCTCTCGACGAGCGAGCTGAGGCGCTAGGGCTGAGGCCCGGTCTTGGCGTGGCCGACGCGCGCGCCATGCACCCCTCCCTTGAGATCATCGAGGCTAATCCGGAAGCAAACCGCCGCCTGCTTACGGGGCTGGCTGACTGGTGCGACCGCTATACGCCCCTCGTCGCCCTCGATGGCGATGACGGCCTATTCCTGGACATCACTGGCTGCGCCCACCTCTTCGGCGGCGAGGAGAAGATGATGGAGGACATCCTTTCCCCCCTCCTTGCCCAAGGCTTCGATGCGCGCGCGGGCCTCGCCTCCTGCCCCGGTGCGGCCTGGGCGGCGGCACGTTTCTTGAGCCCCTCGGTGATCCCGCCCGGCGGGGAAGCGGATGCCCTTGCGCCGCTTCCCCTTTCCGCCTTACGCATCGACCCCGACAGCCGTGCCGGGCTGGAAAGTGTGGGTCTGCACACGGCAGGCGCCATCCTCGATGCGCCCCGCATACCGCTGGCACGCCGCTTCGGAGCCGACCTTATGAGGCGGCTCGACCAGGCGCTGGGGCGAAGCGAGGAGCCGATCTCCCCGCGCCTGCCCGTGCCGCCACTTTCAGCCGAGCGGCAGCTGGCCGAGCCGGTGGCGACAGCCGAGGATATCGAGAGCCTCACCCATATGCTCGCCGTCACCCTGCGCCAGGATCTCGAGCGCCGCGGCGAGGGGGCCGATGCGCTGCAGCTTTCCTTGTTCCGGGTCGACGGCGCGGTGCACCGGCACGTGATCCGTACGTCGCTACCCCTGCGCGAGCCGGGCCTTATCCGAAATTTGTTCCACGAGAAGCTTGCCGCGACCGGAGACGAGGTCGACGCCGGCTACGGCTTTGAGCTGGTCCGGCTTTCCGTTCTCAAAGCCTCTCCCTTCGCCGTTGAGCAGGTCGATCTCGCCGGCGAAAGCGCCGAGGGCGAAGAAGGCCTTGCCCTTTTCGCCGACCGCGTGCGCGCCCGCCTCGGCGGGAATGCGCTGATGCAGCCCGCGCCGATCGAAAGCCACATTCCCGAACGCGCCGTCCGGATGGTTCCTTTCGCCGTCTCCGATAAGACCACCCTTGCGAGGAAGAAGGCACCGCCCGCGGACGCTCCTGCCAATCTGGGGCGACCGATCCGCCTCTTCTCCCGCCCCGAGCCAGTCGAGGTCATCGCCGCCGAGGTACCGGAAGGCCCGCCGCTCCATTTCCGCTGGCGCCGTGCCATGTACCACGTCGCCCGCTCCGAGGGCCCCGAGCGGCTGGCGCCGGAGTGGTGGCGCGAGGCGGACAATGCCCCCACGCGCGACTATTTCCGCGTCGAGGATGCCGAAGGCCGCCGCTTCTGGCTCTACCGCCAGGGCCTCTATGGCGCCGCGGAAGAAATGCCGCGCTGGTTCATGCACGGGATTTTCCCATGAGCACGGCCTCCCCCTATGCCGAATTCGCCGTGCAGTCGAATTTCTCCTTCCTGCGCGGCGCTTCAAAGCCGGAGCAACTGGTCATCGCGGCAAAGCTCTACGGCCATGTGGCCATGGGCCTTGCCGACCGCAACACGGTGGCGGGCACAGTCCGCGCCTGGAGCCAGTCGAAGCATATCGAGCTGCCGGAGACGGCGGAGGTGGTCCAGCTACCCTATCACCCCGGCTGCCGCCTCGTTTTTGCCGACGGCACGCCCGACATCCTCGCCTATCCTCAAGATCGTCAGGGCTGGGGGCACCTGTGTCGTTTGCTGACCCAGGCCAATATGCGTGAGGAAAGCGAGAAGGGTGCTCCTCTCATCTTCGCGCGCGACCTTTTCGAATGGGGTGATCGCATGTCGCTTGCCGTGCTGCCAGATCTTGACGGCCCGCCCGAAGAGACACTCGCCTTCTTGCGCTCCCTGAAGGACCGGTTCAAGGACAACCTCCGCCTCGCCGTTGCCCCCGCCTACTGGGGAAACGACCGCTGGCGGCTGGCCCAGGCGGCTGATCTGGCCGATGCCGCCGGCCTGCCGATGATGGCGGTCAACGACGTGCTCTACCACGCGGCGGAACAGCGTCCCCTGCAGGACGTGCTCACCGCGATCCGCCTAAACACGCCGGTCGCCGAGGCGGGCTTTGCCCTTGAAGCCAACGCCGAACGCCACCTGAAACCGCCGGAAGAGATGGTCCGGCTTTTCCGCCGCTATCCCAAAGCCTTGGCCGAAACGGTTCGTTTTGCCGAAAGCCTCTCCTTCTCGCTGAGCGAGCTTGAGCACAATTATCCCGACGAGCCGACGGAATCGGGGCTTCCGCCCCAGGTCGAGTTGGAGCGCCTCACCTGGGAGGGTGCGAAGGAACGCTTCCCGCAAGGTTTGTCTGCGGAGCACGAGAACCTCATCCGCAAGGAACTCGCTCTCGTCGAGCGGAAGAACTATGCGCGCTATTTCCTGACCGTCCACGACATCATGAAGTTCGCGCGCTCAAACGGGATTCTTTGCCAGGGGCGCGGTTCGGCGGCCAACTCCCTCATCTGCTACTGCCTGCGCATAACGGATGTTGGGCCGGACATCATGGACCACCTTCTCGAGCGCTTCATCTCCGAGGAGCGCAACGAGCCGCCGGATATCGACGTCGATTTCGAGCACGGACGGCGTGACGAAGTCATCGCCTACATTTATGAGAAGTACAGCGAAAAGCATACGGCGCTTGCCGCCTCCGTCGTCTCCTATCGGGGCCGTTTGGGGCTCCGCGAGGTGGCCAAGGCGCTCGGCCTTTCCGAAGACGTCATGTCTGCGCTGTCCGGCTCGATCTGGGGTTGGTCGAGCGAGGAAGTGGGCGACAAAGCGACCAATGCCGCCGGCCTGAACAGGACCGACCCCCGCACCAGGCAACTGGTGACCCTCGCCAACCAGATCATGGGCTTTCCGCGCCACCTCTCCCAGCATGTGGGCGGCTTCGTCATCACCAAGGACCGGCTCGACGAGATCGTGCCCATCGTCAAGACGGCGATGGAGGAGCGCAAAATGGTCGAGTGGGACAAGGACGACCTGGACAATGTCGGCCTGCTCAAGGTCGACGTGCTGGCGCTCGGCATGCTGTCCTGTCTGCAACGCGCCTTCAAGCTCCACAAGAAGCACTATCTCCCCGACCATACCGAAGAACTGACGCTCGCCACGGTCCCTCAGGACGAGCGGCCCGTGTACGATATGATCAGCCGCGCCGACACGGTCGGCGTCTTTCAGGTGGAATCGCGTGCGCAGATGTCGATGCTGCCGCGCTTGAAGCCCGATTGTTTCTACGATCTCGTCATCGAGGTAGCGATCGTGCGGCCGGGGCCCATCCAGGGCGACATGGTGCACCCCTACCTCAGGCGGCGTGAGGGCAAGGAGCCTGTCGAATATCACAGCGAAGTTCTGGAGCGCATCCTGCGCAAGACCAAGGGCGTGCCTCTCTTTCAGGAACAGGCGATGAAGATTGCCATCGAAGCCGGCGGCTTCGAACCATGGGAAGCCGACCAGCTGCGACGCGCCATGGCCACCTTCAGGCGCACGGGCACGATTCAAAACTACGAGCAGAAGATGATCGAGGGCATGGCCTCGCGCGGCTATCCCCGCGAATTCGCCGAGCGTTGCTTCAGACAGATCGAGGGCTTCGGTGAATACGGCTTCCCGGAAAGCCACGCCGCCTCCTTCGCCCTCCTCGTCTATGCGTCGGCATGGTTCAAGGCCTTCTATCCCGACGTCTTCTGCGCCTCGATCCTGAATTCCCAGCCCATGGGTTTCTATGCACCGGCGCAGCTCGTGCGCGATGCGCGCGAGCATGGTGTCGAGATTCGTGCCGCGGACATCAACCTGTCCGACTGGGACTGCACGCTGGAAGAGGTTTCCTTCGACCCCGCCCAGGTGGCGGAACGGCACGCGGAGATGCGTCCTGTCATCCAGACGCGGCACGCCGTGCGTCTCGGCTTGCGCCAGATCAAGGGGCTTTCGGAGGAGGATGTGAAGCGGCTCGTGGAAAATCGCGACATCGGCTACGATTCCGTGCGCGACCTGTGGCTGCGCGCCGGCTTAGGCAAAAGCACCGTCGCCCGCCTGGCGGAGGCGGACGCCTTCCGCTCCCTCGGCCTCGACAGGCGTTCGGCCCTTTGGGCCGCACGGGCGTTGGACGAGAAGGCGGCCGCCGAACGCCTGCCGCTTTTCGGGCGGCCAAACCTGAGCCTTGCCGACCGCGAGCCGGAGGTGCGCCTGCCGCCCATGCCGCTCGGCGAACACGTGGTGCACGACTACCGCGTGCTCGGCCTATCGCTCAAGGCACACCCCGTCTCCTTCCTGCGCACCCGCCTAGATGCGGAAGGCGTGACCGCCAACGAGCGTCTGTCGGCGATAGGCAACGGACGCCGCCTTTCCGTCGCCGGCCTGGTGCTCATCCGCCAGCGCCCCGGCACCTCTAAAGGCGTCATCTTCATGACCCTCGAGGACGAAACCGGCATCGCCAACACCGTCGTCTGGCACAAGACCTTCGAGCGTTTCCGGCCGCAGGTGCTGGGCGCCCGCTTCGTGCGCATCACAGGCCGTCTGCAGGCGGCCTCGGGTGTCATTCACCTGATTGCCGAACGGATCGAGGACCTGAGCACCTGGCTCGACATCCTGGTCAAGGACGACCGACAAAGAGAGGGCGAGACACGGATCGGGGCGAAACAGCCGGACACTACGGCTGCGCAAGGCGGGTCGCCGCCATTGGAGGGAGTTTCACGGCCCGCACGGTCGCAAACCGCCGCCGTCATGCCCAAGGGGCGGAATTTCCATTAAAACCAGGCTGAAAAGGACGCTGCCTCAGGGACGGTCGGAACCCAACGGCCGTGCTTCTGACGGCAGCATGACGGGCACGCCGTCGCGCACTGGATAAGCAAGCTGGGCCGCTGCAGAAATCAGTTCGTTCCCCACCGGGTCCCATTTCAGCGGTCCTTTGGTGAGGGGGCAGACCAGAAGCTCCAGGAGCTTCGGCTCGATCAAAGCCTGTTCGCTCCGTCCTCCGTCAGTCATGCCGGTCAGGTCTCCGCATGTTCATAGAATGCACCTTCCGCCTAACCATAGCATGACGGCGGGACGAGCAAGAGGCTGATAGACATTGCGCCATTGGCCAAATGGAGCGGCGAAATGGCACTCAGGAAAACAACAGCGAGGAGAGCTTGCGCCGGGCCGAAAGGGTCGCCGGATCGCTCATGCCCCAGGCATCGAAGAGTTCCAGGAGCTTCGTCCGCGCCGCGTCGTCATTCCAACTCCGGTCGGCCCTGACGATGGCGAGCAGGTGCTCGGCCGCTTCCTCGCGCTTTCCCTCCGCATTGCGGATGAGCGCCAGGTCGAAGCGCGCCTGATGGTCGGCAGGGTCTGCATCGAGCCGCCTTTGCAGGGCAGCCGGATCGCCGAGCCCCGCCACCTGTTCGGCCAGCGCCATCTTGGCCCGCACCGCAGCCACGGAAGCGGCATCCTTCTTCGCGTCCGGCACCCGCTCGAGCACGGCCCGGGCCTCATCGGCCTGCCCCGCCTCGAACAGAAGGTCGGCAAGGGCCGCTAGCGCCTCCACATGCTCCGGCTCCTGCTGCAGGATCGCCGAATAGATCTGCACCGCCATCTGCTGGTCGCCGGCCTCACGCGCCTCCGCCGCCGCGGCCATCGCCTCTTCGACGCGGTTGCCACCGCCGGCCGAGAGCTTTTTCACGAAGTCGCGAATCTGGCTCTCAGGAACGGCACCCATGAAACCGTCGACAGGCTGGCCGTCCTTGAAGGCGATAACGGCGGGAATCGACTGGATGCCGAGCTGCCCGGGAATGGCTGGATGCTCATCGATGTTCAGTTTCACGAGCTTGACGCCCCCACCCGCCTCACGCACCACCTTCTCGAGCGCCGGCGTGAGCTGCTTGCAGGGGCCGCACCAGGGCGCCCAAAAATCCACCAGCACCGGCTGATGGCGTGATTCCTGGATCACGTCGGCGGCGAAGGAAGCCGTAGAGGTGTCCTTGATAAGCCCCGACGCCGCGGGCGCAGTCCCCATAAGACCGTCGCCGCTTTGCGGCTCGCCGCCGCCGGGCCCGCCGAAGCTGACATTCGCCGTCATCTGGCCGCCCGCGCCGCCGTAGGGATTATCATGGTTGCTCATCTCTGCCCCTTCGTATGCTTCACGCGCCTGCTCGTCCACGCGGCGCCGGAGCGCCGTCTCGCCGACAAGAACAGAAACGTGATGTGGCGATCATTGCGAAACTTTCAAGACGAGCGGCCGGTGCCCGGTCGCTTCGAGGAAACGCAAGAGGTCGGCCTTGCGGATCGAGGTCGTCGCCTCGTTGTGAAGCGGATGCGCATTGACGACCTCATGTTCCAGGAGCGCCTCGTCGAGCACCACGGTGACCTTCCGCTCGCTATCGTTGACCATGCCGAAGACGGTGACGGCGCCGGGGGTGACCCCGAGCAGCGCCATAAGCCTGTCCGGCTTGCCGAAGGACACGCGGCCGGACGCACCGATCACGTGGTGAATCGACTTGAGGTCCACCTGCGCATCCTCTTCGAGCGTCACCAGGAAATACTTATCCTTCTTATCCTTCAAGAACAGGTTTTTTGTGTGCCCGCCGGGAATTTCACCGCGCAAGCCCTGCGATTCCTCGACTGTGAAAAGTGGAGGATGGCGATGGGTCGTCACCTCGATGCCGAGCCCCGCGAGAAAATCCAACAGTTCTTCCGGTGATCTCGGCATGATCTCTCGCTTCGAATAGCTGGCGCCCATGCCGGTGTATGCGCTACCGCCACCCTTTTGCAAGCACGACTGCCAGCGGCAGCGAACCAACTGACGTTTGCTGAAGCACCAGTCCGCCGAGTGAATGTAAAAACGGCACGAATTCCCTGTTGCAATCGGCCGGCAGTTCAGCCATATAAGCGCCGCTTACGGCTTTCGCCGTGCGAGCGGGTGTAGCTCAGGGGTAGAGCACAACCTTGCCAAGGTTGGGGTCGAGGGTTCGAATCCCTTCGCCCGCTCCAGTTTTCTTCAAGAAAAACAGATTTTTAATAGACGCCCTACGGGGCGTTTTCTGCTTCCCCGGCCCCCTCCGCGTATGCGGGGAAGCAGGGGGGAAGCACGCGGATGAATTTGAGAATGTGTGCGGTGCAGCAAAAACAAGGCTTAGCGGCCGCTGTCTCAGCGTCGAAATGTATGCACTTGCCACCGACTTGGACGGGGAAGTTCGCGATCGGAGCGACACGTTCAGCTTCATACTGCTCACGCCTACGATCCCGCCTCGCTGCTGTTTCGCTAATTAAGCGGGCTTACCATAGCATATTCGCTAATTAATCCAAGAGCGGCTTGCTTAAATAACGGTCCCTCGGCCATAATGCCGAGATGGCTAATGTCGTTGCTACCGATTCGCGGCTCGGCCGCTTCGTCGAAACCCCGATTGGAGGTGACGTCGTGCGCGCCTTCGTGCCACCTCCGCTCCCGCCGCGGCCGCCGATCGACATTCTGTCCCTCTTGCCGCACCTCAGCCTCGCAGAGCGGGCGCTAGGCCGCCTCGACGGCATCACGATGCTCCTGCCGCGCCAGGAACTCTTCCTTTATATGTACGTACGCAAGGAGGCTGTGCTTTCCTCCCAGATCGAGGGCACGCAGTCGACCCTGACAGACCTCTTGCGGTTCGAGACGGAAGCGCAAGCAGGTCAGCCGATCGACGACATCCGCGAGGTTTCGAATTATGTCGACGCGATGATGTACGGATTGGAACGGCTGACGGAGCTGCCGCTTTCGCTTCGACTCATCCGCGAAATGCATGCCCGACTGCTTGAAAACGGCCGTGGGGAGACGAAAAGCCCCGGCGAGTTCCGCCGTTCCCAGAACTGGATCGGTGGCACCCGACCCGGGAACGCACTCTTTGTGCCGCCGCCGGTGACTGAACTCGATGCCTGCCTCGGCGCGTTCGAAAACTTTATGCACGAAGACCAGTCGCGCTTGCCGGCGCTCATCAAGGCTGGACTGCTCCATGTGCAGTTCGAGACGATCCACCCGTTTCTCGACGGCAATGGCCGCATCGGGCGCCTGCTGGTGACGCTCTATCTGTGCGTCCACGGCGTCCTGCGAAGACCGTTGCTTTACCTCAGCCTTTATCTGAAGACCCACCGGGCGGATTACTACCGCCTCCTGCAGGAGGTGCGTGAACGGGGTGCCTGGGAGCCTTGGCTCGAATTCTTTCTCGATGGTGTCGCGGAAACAGCGAACCAGGCCTTCGATGCCGCGGCACGCATTGCAGACTTGTTTAAAGGGGATCGCGAGAAGATTACTGCGGAGAGCGACCGCGCCGGTTCGGCGCTGCGCGTCCATGAGCTTCTTCAGCGGCATCCGTTCATGACTGCCGGACAACTCGTCGAGCGGACAGGACTCTCAATGCCAACCGTCAACGCCGCCCTCGCTGATCTAGAGCGACTTGGTATCGTCGAAGAGGTAACCGGCCGCAGGCGTGGGCGCGTGTTCGGCTACCGCGGCTATCTTGCCATTCTAGGTGAAGGTACGGATCCGCTTCCCGCAGAGACCTAGCCGCGCCGAACAAGCCTGATCGCTCGCGGAACCGAAGCCAACGTTCGCCGCGACCATCGCGTGGCGGCGGCTCCGCATTCGAGGCCAGCGATCTCTCAATCTACACGGATTGATTTGATAGGCCCCTATCGCCACTCGACGCGGCCTCTGCGCCCGTCACAAAAGGCGGGCTCGCGGGCGCAGCCCGACGAGAGGGCGGGCAGCCCCTCGTCGACCAAATTCACGATGTTGCACACTCACACTTGCTATCTGGGTGAACATGGGCACGCTGCATGAATGGGGTTATGGTTGCGGTAGATGTCCCGCCTGCGACCTGCGCCTCAAGGGCTGGACCAGCTTCGTGGCAAGCCACGCGGCGCAACAAAAGGCCGGGAGTACCGGCGAGCGGGGGGATCGTGGCTTCAGGCCTGAGTGGCTCAACAATCAAATCTTGGTTTCAGTATCGCTGCGAGCGCAAGACGCGCTACGAGATCATGGATCCGAGCGAACTTGCTGCGGTTCCCGTCGCTAAGGATCAGCGCGAACAGCCCTGGGCGACACTCGGGGTCGAATATGAGCAGCGCATAATCGCCCGCCTCGCTCGCGAAAACAGCGTGCTTCGTCCGGCCCATGGTGACGATGGTCTGCTCGAGCGCCATGCGATCGCTTTTCTCAAGGGTCAGGGCTCGGCCGATTATGCCGCGCAAGTCAATCTCCGTCCCCGCGTCCAACCCGAATTCATGCACGGCGCCGACATCAATTTGCGCCGGAGCTTCGCCGATCTTATCCGGCGTGAAGTCCGTTCGACGGGATTGCATTTCACGGTCATCGACATCAAAGCGACGCGAGCAGCGCGCGCCTTCCACAAGACACAGGTCGCCTTCTACGTGTTGCTGCTGCGCTCGATGCTAGCCGAACTCGGCGTAGTCGGTATGGTCGAGGCGATGGGGGAGATCTGGCGAATTCCCGACGATGGCGACGCCGAGGGCGACGCTTGCGCGGTCGAGGCCTTCGCGCTCAAGCCCTATCTTCGCCTGGTAGAGGATTTCTGCCGCACGACGCTTCCCGCGATCGCCGGCAAGACCGTGGCATCGGGCCGCGACGACACCTTCTTCCATGTTTATTTCAAGTGCGAGCAATGTGCCTATCTTCCACATTGTTTCGATGCCGTAGGCCCGGCCCGGCCGGCCCGATTGCGCGACGTCTCGGCGGTCGCGGGCCTCAGCCATGAGGCAAAGCGCACGCTGCTCTCGATAGGCGCCGGTACTGTCGCAGGGCTCGCTCAACTCGGGTCGGGCGTTGGTCGCATCGATGGCGCCGGCTGGTCGCTGTCACGCCGCGCCGATCAACTCGTGAGCCGCGCGCGGGCGTTGCGCGACGACAGCGTGCAGCCGGGGCCAGAGCCGCATAGCTTCCTGATGCCGCCGCGCGCCGACGCAGCTATCTATCTCGTTGCCGACAGCGACCCGGTCGATGACACGCTTGTAACGCTCGGCTACCGTTATGTCGACGCGAGTGGGGTGCGCGAGCATATTGAGATATTGCCGAGCTCCGACCGGCGCGAAGAAGCCAATGCTCTGGTATCGGTTTTTGGCCGGCTTGTGCGCGACCTAGAAGCGATCGACGCGCACAATGAAGCTATCGGCGATCCCGGCGATCCCGCCAGCCTCTATGCCCATATATTCCTCTATGAGGCGACCGAGGCGCTGGCGCTACAAGATGCTGTGAAGCGCCATCTCGAGGATCCGCGTGTGCGCACAGGCCTGCTCCACATGGTACGCCTGTTCCCGCCCGAGGAGGTCGTGCCCGAACCCGAGTTTCGCGGCATGCAACATTTGCCGGCGACCGCCTTGCGCAGCGTCGTCGAGCAATTGCTTTCGCTACCGGTCACCGTGTCCTATGATCTGCGCCAGGTCTCAGCGGCGCTCCGTCGTGCGGGGCTCGTCGCACATAGCTACGCTCCGACGACCGCTTTCGAGCGCCCTTTCTCATCTCTGCTCGCGCTCGATGTCAGCCGGAATTTGCGCGAAGGGCGGAGCACCGGGCCCGATGCCGACGCTATTCGCGCGGATGTGAGCGCGCGGCTCGACGCGACCCAAGCGATCGCCGAGTGGCTGCGTGCCGAGCACCAGCGCCGCATTACCGCCGGCGAGCCTCCCATGCTACGCCTCAACAAGCAGCCCTTCCGTTTGCAGGCGAGTTTCAATCCGCTTGATGCCGGAGACCTCGACCTGCTGCGCGCGTTCGAATTGCTCGAGAATCGCGCCGGCCTCCTTGACACCATGATCCAACTCGCCCGCCCGTCGCGCGTGCGCCGCGACGCCGGGCGCGCGATCGGCCCGATGCGACTAATCAATGTGAGCGAGAAGGGCCGTTACGCTTATCTGCTTTTTTCGATCCCGCGCGAAGCCGAAGATGCAGACCTCTCCTCCGGCGCCTTCGGCCTCATCCTCAGCGACGGCGAACCGGACCTCGTGCTCGAGCCCAGGCTCTGGTCGAGCTTGCGATGCGATCTCACGGATCCGTGGAACGGGGACCCGCCCAATTTCCTGCGGCTGCGCATGTTCCGGCCCATTTTCAACGGCCAGGTTTTTCAGGAGGTCAAACGGCGCGCCGGCCAGGACGGTTGGTGGCTCGATCAGAGTTTTGTCGATTTCAATTCGTCGAAGGCCGACGCCTTCCTCACCTTCCTTGGCGGGCAGGTGCAGCCATGACGACGCGCGACGATATTTTGCACTTCCTGCGCGATCCCTCGGCCTTTTCCGCGACCGCCGCCGACCGCGACCTCTGGGTCGAGGGCCTCGACACCTTCGCCAACCCCTCGATCGCTCGGACAGGAGACCGCAGTTTGCGCCTCGCGCAAGAGGCGGCCTGGCGCGGCCTTGCTGACCACCGTGTCGGGCTGGTCTTGGGGCCGCCCGGCACCGGCAAGACCCATCTCCTATCCTGGCTCATCACCGGCTTTGGTGCTTTACGCACGGCGCGTCAGCGTCCCGCACGCACTCTGGTCACGGCCTTCACCAAAAGTGCCGTGGGCAATGTCCTCGATGCGGTAGCCAGGCGCCAGGCGCTCCACGACCCATCGGCGCCCGACCCGATCTTCTATGGCGCGCCGCCGAGCGGCGGCGTGGCCGCCGGCGTGCAACTTCTCGGGCGTGGCGAAGAGGCGGACGTCGCCCAGGAAATCGCGAGCGGCCGGACCGCCATCGGCGCGACCATCTGGTCGCTCTACCGCTTGATCGCGTCGGGCGTGCTCCCCGCGGTCGACGGCCCTACCGCGCCTTTGTTCGACCTCGTCTGCATTGACGAGGCGTCGCAGATGGTGCTGGGCCAAGGGCTGATGGCGCTCGCCGGAATGGCGCCCGCTTGCCGTATCGTCGTTTCAGGGGACGACCAGCAACTCCCGCCGGTCCGCGCGATGCGCTCGACGCGTATCGACGATCGCGAGATGGGCGGATCGCTCTATGCCTTCCTGAAATCCGCTCAGGCCGCCGAATTCCCGCTCGAGGAGACTTTCCGGCTCAACGCGCCGCTCGCGAAGTTTCCCGAGCGCAAGTTCTATCCCGGCCGCTATGTGTCGGCAGCACCCGACGCTCGGCTCGCGTTGCACACCCACTGGCGTGATGGGCTCGACCTCGTTTCTCGTATTGCGCTCGATCCCGCCCTGCCGATCGTCGTGCTGGTCCATGATGGCCCCGCCGCCGCCACCTCCAACCCGTTCGAGGCAAATCTCGCCGCCAAACTCACCGTAGAATTGGCCGAACGCGTCGAAACTCCCAACGGCCCGGTGCCCCCGGTGGAATTCTGGTCCGAGATCGCTGCGGTGGTGAGCCCCCACCGCGCGCAGAACGCGGCCATTCGCGGGCTCATGCCGGCGGCTCTCAAACCTGATGCGTTCATCGAGACTGTCGACCGCATCCAAGGCAACGAACGCGACGCCGTCATATTGTCCTATTGCGTCGCCGATCCCGAATTCGCGCTCGCCGAAGCCGAGTTCATCTTCTCGCCCGAGCGGCTGAACGTCGCCTCGACCCGTGCGCGCACCAAACTTGTGCTGATCATCAGCCGCCGTCTGCTCGAAGCCGCGCCGGGTGAGCAGGAGACGATGGACAAGGCTGAGTTACTGCGCGAATTCGTCTACTCCTGCGATCTGGTCGCCGAGACCGTTCTTGATGGTCCGGCGGGCCGCCGCATCCGGACTCAGGTCCGCGCGCGAGGCTTCGACGGCGACATCCTCGCGCTTGACCTGACTCCCGACACAGAGACCGAGCAGGCGCTCCCCGAAATGACGCCGGCGCTAGAAGGACTGCTCTCGGCCATTCGCCGCGTCGCGGCCAGCAACGCCTATGGCACCGCGACGCTCAGCCAAGTCCGCAAGGCAATGGCGCTTGCCGCCGAGCCCTTCGCCGACGCCCGAGTCCTGCATCTCCTCGGCTGGATCTCGCTTGTCGAGCGCGAGAGCCGCTTCGGACTCTTTTGGCAGGCAAAGCCATTCGAAGTGCCGCGGCGGGTTTATGCGACGGACATCGACACAGTGCGCGCGCGGATCGCGACAGTCATCCGCGAAGCCCGTTCGGGCAAATATTGCTTCTACGACCAAGCGCGCGACCGCTTCGCCTGGATGTCCGAGCGTGGCGAGGATGTCCTGCTCTCCGTCGTCCAGGCGCTTCAGGCCGAAGGGCTTCTGACCTTGGGAGCAGCCGGCGGCGCCATGACGATCGCCATGACCATCACAGCGGCCGAGGTCGAGGAGAGCATTGCTGACGAGCCGTTGCCGCCCTTGGCCGACGAGGATTATCGGCTGCTCAACCGACTCGAGGATATCGAGGCCGCGCGCATCAACTTCGGCATATTCGATTCCTGGACCTCGACGATAACGCTCGCGCGCGATGCGCAGCGTTCCCCCGAGGATACACTCGGTGCCCTCTCGCGCCTCGAGACCAATGGCCATGTGATGTTGGCTGAGGATGCCCGGGTGAGGAGCCGCATTGCTGAGATCGCCCGCGAATTGCGCCATGTCAAGCAGCGCTTCAAGATCGATGATGCCGCCGATCGGCCATATCTGGTACGCAACCTCAAGGTCGAGTTGCGCGACCGCAACAAGCCGGTCCGGAACCGGCCGCTGCGCCCGGTGTTCGACGAGGCCATAGCGGCTTCGACGCCGTCTCAGGCGAAAGCGCTCGAAGGCCTCTATCGCGCCCTCGCTGGGCAGTGGGGCGAGGGCGCGGCGCTTGCCGACTTTCAGCGCAAGGGCTTGCTCGAGGGGCTTGAGGCATGGCGCGGGGAGGGTAGTCCCAGCCTCGCGATCTCAGCCGACACCGGATCCGGCAAGACCGAAGCCGCGGTGCTGCCGCTCATTGCAGGGGCGCTGGGCGACGCGCTCGAAGGTATTGCCGGCGTCCGCGCGATCCTCGCCTATCCGCGTATTCGCCTGGCTGCCAATCAGGCCCAGCGACTCGCCGGCTATCTCGCCGCCTCGGCCAGCATCCCCAACCTGCCGCTCCTGACCCTAGGTCTTCAGGTCTCGGATGTCCCTGACAGCTTCGAGGAGATGCACGAGCGCTATCGCGAAGCCTGGCGCCCGGCCGGATCAAATAGCTTCGAATTTCCCTTCTTCGCCTGTCCCACCTGCGGTCGCGGTCTTCATCTGCGCGTCGGCGATGGTCATCATGGCGTCGACGCGCTGGTCTGTACCACCGGCGACTGGCGCTATGACGGCTGGATTGGCTCAAAGGCGCTACTACGCACGCGTCCGCCTTCGCTGTTCCTTCCGACGACCGACAGCCTCCATCAATGGCTGCACGATCCGCGCTATGGCGCGCTGTTCGGCGACGATCCACGTTTCTCGCCGCCGCGCGCGATGCTCGCTGACGAAATCCATCTCTACACCCATATTCACGGCGCACAGGTCGGCATGGCCCTCCGCCGGCTTGCCGGCCGCGCCGAGACGAGCGGACGCGACACTCGGCCGATGGTCGCGATCGGCATGAGCGCGACGATTTCGGACCCGGCAGAGGCCTGGGGGCGGCTTATCGGCCGTGACACGGTTCGCACCATCCGACCCGAGGCGGCGGAGCTTGACCCGAATCCGCGTGGTCGCGAGGTCTTCTACTTCATCCAGCCCGAAGTGGAGTCTCGCGGCGCCGACATCGCCGGCGCATCGACCACCATCCAGAGCCTCATGTGCATCGGCCATGGTATGCGGCGTCGGACCGGGACCGAAGGTGGTTACCGCGGCCTTGTCTTCTTCGATTCAATTGACAAGATGCGGCGGCTGCACGGTGCCTACGTCGATGCCGAGGAAGGCAAGGAACTCGCGTCCCTGCGCATCTCCGATTATGGTGACGATGCGAATGGGCAACCGCAGACCCAATGCTGCAGGGAGCCAATCGGCTGCGACCGCTTCGCTGACGGAGAATGCTGGTGGTTCGCTGCCAATGATCAGCGCCAGTGCGGTGCGGACGGGCGGCGTGTGCCGGCCACGCCGCTTAGGGTCGCGCACACGCCAATCTATTCGGGGACCAGCAGCGATGCCGAAGCGGTAGTTAAAGGTTCTGACATTGTCTTTGCGACCTCCTCGCTCGAGGTTGGCTATGACGATCCCGACATCACCTTCGTCTACCAGCACTATGCGCCGCAGAATTTGGCGAGCTTCATCCAGCGCAAGGGTCGGGGCGGACGCGGGGTTGACGATCGGCCGACCACGGCCGTTACGCTTTCCATCTATTCTCCGCGCGACAGCTGGTACTTTCGTCGGCCGGCGGAGATGATCTCGCCGGCGGGTTTTCGCATTCCGCTCAACCCCGACAATTATTTCGTTCGTCGCGGCCAAGCGCTCACCACTCTGCTCGACGGCCTTGCACGTAGCGTCGCGCGCGGCGGACATCTCAACCCCGGCACCGCACCGACACGCGAGATGCTGGACGGGGCCGGCGCGCTGGTAGAAGCTGTGCTTGGGCGCGGCATTTGGGCCGAGTTCGGCGTCGGCGATGCTCAAAGCTTCTGGGCGGCGGCGATAGCCGCACAACCGACCTTGAGCGCCCGCTATCTAAATGAACTCCGCCGCGGGCTGCGTTGGGCGCCGGACCTCCTTTTCGACACTATCAACCTGCCGGCACTGACGGTCGAAGGCCCAAATGTGGTGGGCGGTAGGGGCGAGGATATCGGGTTGGCGCTTGCCGCCATCGCGCCCGGGAACGCCACCCGCCGCTACAATTCGTCGATCGTTCATTGGTGCCCGCCGGTTCATGGCCGCGCGCCTTGGCTGACGACTGCCGATTATGGCCAGGCTGAACGCCAGCCACTTCGATCCGACAGCGAAGCACTGCTCGCCGAACTGCCGGTTGATGTCCGGGACACACTCGCCGGCCTGCACAGCGACTTGTGCCGGCCGATTGTCGCCACTCTCGAGCGGATGGGCTGGATGGCCGGCGCGCATTGGGCCGCGGAGGTTGGCTGCGCATCGGACCGAAATTCCTCAATCGTCCCGCTCGACCCGCACAGTATTCCACTGCGCCACGACAGTAGCGCTAGTCTGCGCGGCTTCCTGCTGGTTACAGCCGAACCTACGCGCGGTCGAGAGATTGCCGGGGCCTCCGTGCCCGGCATAGCCGGCGTCAGTGCGTTCACTGGTGACGACATTGCCGGAGCGGACTCAGGGCTCAATGTCGCGCGCGTCTTCTGGGGTGCCGACGCGGAGCTCCGTTTCGATCGCCGCGGCGTCGACCCGCTCAGCCTCTCGCAGATTTTCATCGATCCCGAAACCGAACGCCCACTGCTGCATGGCTATCAGGTTACCACCGAGGGGTTACGCTTCACCATCGACCGTCAAACACTTGAGCGCTGCGTCGACCAAACTATCACCGAATTTGCCGAAGGCGAGGGTCGGCTACCTTGGCACGAGGCGCAGTTCCTTCGCTACCTCATTGAAAGCCGCAGTCGTGCGATCGGAATCGCCGGCCATGACGCCCGGCTCGGTGCGGACATCATCGCCGCGGCCGCCGCACACACAACCTTCGCGCCGCTACTGCGGAGGCTTGCCCGGTTCTGGTCGCCGGCCGCGCTCAAGACATTGTTCCAGACTGTGCGGGAGCAACTGCTGAGCCAACACCCATTGATGACTGCTGCAAGAGTAGAGCGTGCTGCCGACATGCTCGGCGTCGACGCCTTTCACGCTATTTTTAGCGAAGCGGTCAGGGAAGTGCGCGACCCCGAAGCCCTGCGCGCCTATTTCATATCGGTGATCCTTCACAGCCTTACTCTGCGGCTAAAGTTTCTGGTGACGCAGGTCGGTCAGGGCGACGAACGGCAGTTGCTCGCCCATGTCAAACTACCGTTGCAGTTCGGCGCCGATGCCGAAAGCAGTATTACCATCTGCGAGGCTGGCGCTCACGGCGATGGCACGGTGCGTGGTGTCGTCGACAACTGGCACTCACTCGATGCGCTGATAGGCGCGGGCTATCTTGGCACCTGTCCCAATGCCGACGAAGACAGTCTGGTGCGCCGCTTCTGGTCGATGCCGGAGCGTCATGAAGCCTGGCGCCAAGCGGATCCCCGCGACGCCACCGCGCTCGCTGCCATCGCCGCTGAACTTGCGCCGGAAGCCGAGAGCCTTCCGCCCGTGGTGGTTCGCGTCCTTTTTGCACAGGAGGCCATCGAAGCCGAGCCGTTCGCGCTCTATGATATCGCTGCAGAGATTGAGGATGTTCGCGTACGCGCTTTCGGCGACACGGATCAGCCGGTGCTTGGATGGGAACTCGCGGCGGCAGCGGTTCATGCCGCTGGGGCGGGCACCGCGCCGGTGCTGCGGCGTCTCTTCGATGCCTATGACGCTCTGGATCCCAACGCTGAAGGTTCGCTGACGCCTGCGGCTCGGCTTGCCGAGCAGGTTTTTCGCTTGGCGGCGCCGCTTTGCGCCGATGGGTGCAGGAGTTGCGTGCACCAACCGAGCGACCTTATGAGCGACAGCCTTGCCGAGGCAAGCGTCAGCCGTTCGCTGTTGCAGCGCTTTCTTGCTAGCGTATCGTGATCCCGAGACGGTCGAGAACGTCATGGTCGGTCAGCCATTCGCGGACCTTTGGCGTCACCATCGCGAGCGTGGCGCGCTTGTCGGCGAGCGCGTTGATGAAATCACCTACCTCATCCTCGCCAATTACCCTCGCCCGCTCGGCATGCAGCAGGTCATAGTCGCCAAGCACCGCCGTGATCTCCGCGTGAAGTTGCGGTGCCGAACTGGCGTTCGACACAGACATGCCCTGGTTACCGCAAGCGATCAGCCGGCTCCCGAGATCGTTGGACACATTCATCGAGGTTAGCAACTCGCCCAAACCAATGAGGGGCTGGAACCGCTCATTTCCAAACGTTCGTAAATTCTCGCGAATCGAACGTTCAAGCGTGGCGACCGCTTGCTTGAGATCGTTGGAATATTCGAACACTGCCTCGCGCAGCGCCTCAGCGTCTTCCGCTTTCTCCAGCGCCTTGCCGACCATCTGTGCACAATCGATCATCTCGTCGAGCGTCTCAGACTGATGCGGCTGTTTGCCGAAGTCGATGAGTTCTGCCGTCTTAATTAAGGCGGTCATCCGCTGCATTTGGTGGCTGGCATTGCTTAATTCCTGGATCGCCTTCCCAAGCCGCTCGCCAAGTGTGCGACGTGAAACCGCATCGGGAAGCTGCTCAAGCAGCGCCTCGGCTTCGATAAGCGCGTCGCTCATGCGGCCCCCCCGGGTGCCGAGGGTTTGGCGACAGCCAACTGCAAGGCTCGGCCGACTTGCTTTACATCGTCGAGCGAGCCACTGCCGCCCGCCTCCCGCACGCAGTCGCGGGCGTGGTTACGCAACTCTTCGACGGCGCGCTCTCCGGTCTGGGCGACAGTCAGTATGTCCTCAAGATCGCGCGCCGGTTGGCGTGCAAGCCACACCAAACGCTTCAGCAAATTTGCCGGGAGCTCCTCTTCCTCAAGCGCAACGATGAGATCCTCGACTCGCGCTCCCGCACCATCCTCGAGCTTCAGCTTCAACCGCGCCTGCGCTTGTTTCCAGGCCTGCACCTTGTCGGTCGCGGCGTTCGGAAGTTGTTCGGCGATTCCCGATATGCAGTGGTCGAGCCGTGCGAGATGCGTTGCGACATCCTTGCCGCGTAAGAGGCCGGAGAGACTTTCGCTGCGTCCCTTGATCTGGTTGAACTCGGTGCGCTCGATCTGAAGGCGCTTCTCGGTCCAATATTGCGCGAGTTCGCATGCCTTGACGTATAGGTCCGGGAGCCCGCCACTTTCGCTGGGAACGGGATCGAACTTGCCGCTTCCGCTGAACCGCATAATCGCGCCGGCGATCTCGCTCGCGTCGACAAGCGCCGCACCACCAGTTCCGACGCTGCTGTCGGCCAAGTGAAGGCTGACCATCGCACGCAGTTCAACGCGCAGGCGCTCATGGAAGCCTTTGGTCGCGGTCAGCCATTCTTGCCATGGCACGCTCCGGGCGCTGAAGTCTGACTCCGACGAACCCTCATCGCTCAGCACCGCGCGCATTTGCTCAGGGATAGGTGCCTCGAAATGGGTGGCGCCGCGCAGATAGGCGCGCGCAAGCAGGACCTGGGTAAAGGACACGGCGGGCGACCAGCGCTGGCCGTCGGCAAGCCGGGGGATCTTCCCATCGAGAAAAGCCGCAACGCTCTTCTCTAGCCGCCTCATCATCGTCGCGAGGGTACGCCGGTTATATTCAACATCGTCCAGCTTCATGCTGGTGTCTTGTCTGAGCGAGACGAACGCCTCGAGGCCGGTGCGAACCCAAGCCTCAGCAGGAAGGATGAAATAGGCGAGTGAACGCGTTGTCGTGCCTTGGAGCTTCACCATCTCGCGCGTAACGAACTTTCTGAACAGCGGCGGCGTCACGCCAATGGCGCGCGGATCGATCTGCTCAGTGATTAAATAGAGGATCTCATTCCACCTATTGCCGTTCTCAATGTTGCCGCTGGCCGTCCAACTGCGGATCTGCTCACGCAGTTGGTCGAGTTCGCTCTTGGTTGGCATCAACCTTTTGGGCTTGGGCGCACTGACGATCGGCCGTGGGGCCCGCGCAGGGATGTCCGGCCGGACCGCGATAGCCGGTGTAACTGGCGTCTCCTCATCGGCCTCCGCTTCTACCGCGGGATCAATGATGGGTTGCGCGATGATGACCGGTGCCGCGATAGCTTGAGTATTGCCGCCCGCCGCGTTTCCGCCAATCCACGGCAACCCGAACGCCTCATAGACTGCGCGCCGTGTGCCCGCGAACGTCAGATCCCCGTTGACCGATTCGGTATCCGTCCGGTTGGGATTGGCCCAGTAGGTGAGCACGCGCCGCATGCGTGCACGCTCTGCCGGCGCCTCGATCTTATTGTCGATGATCTGCTCTAGCCGAGGCACTAGCGCAAGGTCGGAGCGCCGATCGGCGCGGAAGGCATCGGATTCGATGAAGCTTCCCGGATAGCTGCCGGCCGCCAGGCTGTCCGGTTGTAGCAAATGGGGATTTAGAATTGCCTGGAGGATGCCACGCGGCGTTTTCCACGTCTGGCCATTGTCGTTCTCTTTGAGCGCATCAAAGAATCGGTCGAAGGCGTGCTCAGTGAATGGGAAGAGACCGATACCCCCTTCGTCACCGAAAATCTCGAAGCAGCTTTCCTGACGCGGGCAAGTGTTGCACCGATTGGGCGGTTCGATCTCTCGCCCCTCCCGCACTTCGCCGAGCCAACCGTTGAGTGCGGCGGGTCCGGCGCGGACTGCAGCCAGATAGCGCACGGCAAATTGACGGCGCGTCCCAATTTCGCGCAGCGTTGCCACATCCTGCAGGCCATCCGTAGCGTGGCCGAGTTGCACCTCATGAGTAATGCGCTGGCGATAATTGCCTTGAAGCTTGTCGTAATAGGCCGGCGTTACGCCAACTACCGAGATCAACGGGCAAACCGGCTTCTCGCTCGCCTCGCCCCGCGCCGAGGCGTTGAACACCAGAACATCGATCAGGCTGTCGTCGAGGCCCTCCCAACTGGTAATGTCCTCGAGCAGCAACACCAGGCGCTGGCCGCGCTCGGCGAGCGCCTCGCGGACCTGCCGGAATAGAGTCTTCAGGCTCTGCGCCGATACGCCGAGCACATTCTGGATCGCGTCATTACGTCGTAGGTTCAGCGTCTTGATCAGCGACAGGCTATTAGGAAACTGGTCACGATGCTCTTCGGCAAGCTCATCGGGGAGCCACTGCTGGTCACGGAACGCTTGGATCGTGTCGGACTCACGCGCAAGCCGGCGCGCTAGATCTCGGCAACGCGGGATCGATGCGTCCCCAAGTATCGGCCGGCAGAGATCACCCAGTTCTTGAATGTCAAATAGGTCGAACGACGCTGTCGCAGAATTTCGTTCGCCGCCCGCGCCCTCCAGTAGATTGAGAATGCGTGACGGCGCATTCCAGCCGGTCCGGATTGCTGGGTGCGCGAGCAATTCAGCAGGTGCAAATTGCTTGCACCAGCCTTCGTCCGGAAGTGGCGTATCGAAGTGGCCAGGTTCAAGCGTATTGGCGAGAGTGCTCAGGAAAATGTTGGCGCGCCCTCGCAGAGTCGCTTTCTGGCGCTGGCCGAGATTGTCGAACAGTGGCGCGAACTCACTTGGCAGACGGTCGCGCAACTGCCGGATCGCGCCTTCAAGGCTACCGTCCGCACGCCGGAGCAGCAGTTTGATATCACCAGTATGGGGCCAGTTGACCGAAAGCCATCGGATTAGATGCGACTTGCCCGAACCGGGCTCGCCTTGCACGACGCAGAATGCGTGCTGTCGCGTCGGATCGCCTAGTGCCTCAAGGATCGCCTGCTCGTCCTGTCCCGAGAATTCGCCGGCGTCACGTCCGGCTACATCGAAGCCTTCAATTGGCGTGTGAGTGGCAAGGAAGATCGCGTCATTGCCCTCGAGCGCTTCGGTCACGAAAATGGCGCGCGCATCCTCCGCACGCCAACAGGCGGCAACTGGTGCGTTCATGCAGCCTCTCCGGGAAAAAGGATGACGGTTGTAAAAGTATCTATCGTATGGGCGCTGTCCTCACTCAATCGCACTCGCTCCGCGGCGTCGCCACTCGGCACCAATTGTAAGGTATGGTCATCATGAAGATCGCGTAGCGCCGCGCTCAAAAGCGGCGAGAGACGCCCGCTGGTGGACACATACCCGATGCGCTGACAAGCCTGTACGAACAGCCGGCCCTGATCAAGGTAGGGCATTCGTTGAGTAAGCAGTTCAAGGAATTCCTTGGCGGGCATCTTAGTAGCAGCCACAAAGCCCGAGCGTCCCAGTTCGCGCGCGATTCGCGCGGCGGGCGACGGGAAATTTGGTGCAGCACGATCATGGGGCAGGGTGATGCCGAGCCCCATAAACGTCAGCCAGCGACGCCACGCGACCGCTTTGGTAGTGTTCATTTCCTTGCCTACGAGGCCTTCATTGGCCTTATCGGCAAACTCGTCACGTCCGCTCTGATAGATCCATTCAAGGCCGCCCTGCCGGTCGCTTTCGGCAACAATCCAGGCGAAGCCTTCGAGGATGGTGGTGTCGGCATCGCCACTCTCCAGCGCCACGAGGCGGTCATGCACGAGATCGGCGAAGCCTATGAAATCTTGCGGCGCGTTGACAGAGAGTGTGACCTGATCGCGGCTACTCTCAACAAGGTTAAGGCTGAGGGCAGCATTGTGCGCGTCCGCCGCAAGGGTCGCCTTCGCTTTCACTTCATCGCCATCGCGCTCGAAGCCTGGATTGAGCAGACCATCATAGGTGGCCCGCTGCAACGTACCGCCCAAGGCCGACAGACCGGCGACCAACGACCAAACGCGTTCAGGCGTTCCCTGCGGACTGGAAAGCAGCGTCATCTGCCAGCATCCTCACCGCCCGCGAGCGCCAGTAACTGATCCTCAGCATAGGGAGCGTAGCGCGAAATCGTCTGATCGAGTCGGCGGCCGCGCAAGACGCGCTCGGGTCGCGCAACGACCAGCAGCGGCACGCTGCTGCTACTGCGACAATTTTCGATCCGATCGAGCATTGCCTGGGCTTGTAAAGCATCCGCCGGCATGAGTATTGCCGTCGTCACATTAGCCAATTGATTACCCCCTACCCATTCCCGCTCGTCGAGCACGAATCCCAATCGTGTCCCTGATTGTACCATAGACTCGGCGGTTTTGGGCGCCCATCCGTGTGGCACGACAATCTGATCTACACCAACCAGGGTCAGTGTTTTGATCAGACTGGGAAGACCGCGCCCGAAATCAGCATCCAGCGGCGTCACCAGCAGCACGTCTGCGGGAAGGCGGCCGCGTCGAGGCAAGGCGTCGGGCCAGAACTTTTCTAGCCCCGCCGCGACCAGATGAATGGGCGGGTTGACGCTGTTTTTGCGGCAGGCGGGGCAACGCCCGCAAGGTGGGGCGAAGGACCGCGGTTCGATGATCTCAAAAGCGGTGCGCGTAACGCATGCCCGGTCGGGATGGCGCATGACCGCGACGAAGGCGTCCAGGTCTGCCCGGGCTTCGGCAAGTTCGGCATCGCGAAAATCACTTATCCGCTGCCATACATCGTCGTCGACGCCGTTCAGAGCGCGGGGATCACGGACCTCGATATTCCACGAGAAGTCGGGCTGATCGCCTTCTGATGGGATAGACAGCACACGCAGTACACCGGCCCGCTGCATGAGTGTCAGCAAAGTCATGTTCCAACCGCGATTCCAGTCGCCTGCGGTCGGTCGCAACCCCTCGCGAAAAGCGTCGAGGTCGAGAGTCATCTGCATATATTCGGCGTCATAGCGCCGGTTGGATGCGGCCTTCAGCAATCCCGCCCAGCGCTCCTCGGCGAGCTCGCGCGTCAGCCATCCCGAGGTTGCTAAGCTGTAAGCCTGTTTCACGTCGCTGAGGGCAGGGCCTTCAACGAACAAGCAGGCAGCGAACCCTTGGCCATTGTCGCGGGAGGCACGGCCAATCTCCTGATACCAGCGCGCGGGACCTTCGGGCAGGCAAGCGTGGATCACAGAGCGGATATCGGCCTTGTCTATGCCCAATCCGAACGCTGAGGTGGCAACGACAATGTCGATCTGGTCCTTCGCCCAGTCCTCGACGATGCGACGGCGATCACGCGAACCGGTGTCGCCGGTGAACAGCGCTACACGCGCATAGTCGTGATCAGCATCCCTGAGGCGCGCGTAGAGCACACCGGCGTCGGCAATCTGCGTCGTATAAATGATCAATGGGCGTGGCGCGCGGTCTACGAGATAGTCGAGCGCAGCTCGGCGCTGGCTTTCCCATTCATAGTGCGCAATGACGACGTCATGCTCAAAGCGCGGTAGCTTAGCATCAACTTCGAGCCAGGCTCCATCAAGCTTCCAGCCGTATTCCAACAGCTTCCGTGCACTATCGGGTAGAGTTGCCGACAGAAGTACCGCGCGGATTTCAGGGTTAGCGATCCTTAGTCGTGCAAGCAGGGCAGGCAGCCGTTGGAAATCGGGACGAAAACTGCGCCCCCAACTCTCGATGATATGAGCTTCATCGACGAAGATATGGGTGAGGCGCGCGTCTAGTCCATATTCGACCGAATGCGGGGTGGCCGCCTCGACCAGATATTGCAGGATAGAAGGGTTAAGTGCTTTCTCCGGAGAGAGAAGCAAAATGGGCACCTGTCCACGCCGGAAGTCGTTGATGATTGCCTCTGTTTCGGCGGGCGGCGTATCTCCTGTCAGCGCTTTGCTGTGCTCGAGACCCGTCATTCCGGACAAGGTGCGTTCATGGTCCAATGCGAGTGCGATCGTCGGAGTTACAACGATCGCGCAGGCGCCCGAATGGATCTCGCGTTCGAAATTGGCGGCGATCTGAAACAGGAGACTTTTGCCTGATCCGGTTGGCATACTGACCAATAGGCCCGAGCCCGGGGGTTGAGTCAGCAGCGCCCGCGTCGCCGCCTTTTGCGTCGCCGTCCGATAGCGGGAATGATTGGTCAGCCGCAGCAGGACGCCATCGGGCGTCGCAGGCTCGTAGGCCTGCCGCGGAACCGCGTCAAACTTGAAGGCGGCGCCCAGACCAATGAGGTCATGTGCGTCTTCTTCGTCGATAATTCGCAGCGAACGTTCCGAATTGGTTTGCGCAAGACCAAAGCGCGAGAGTAGAGCGAACTCGTCGAGCGTGAGCGGTCTATCAAGATCGGATAGGTCGATCCTTCCACCTCTTAAGCGAATCAACGAGCGAACCAGCGCAAGGCGGTCCGCCGCTCTCGTGGCCGACGCCAATGCGCGGGTACATCGCGCGATCGAGCTTTCTACCCAGCCCGGTTCGTGCTGCAAGTCGCCGCCCTGATTCACTTGACCGTGTGCTCGTGCCAAAATCGAAGCGCCCCCTATCCCTCTGGCGGATTGAAACTGGCACGGCCGTCAAAGAAACATCAAGTGCAACAGTGGGCTTTCAGGCAGATAAGCAAGTGTCGCGTGGCACTAAAGTAGGGTCTTCCTCAATTTGTTTGGTAAGCAAGGTCACGGATAGGCAGCATCCTGGCTCGCAGGAACTCAGCGCCGGCTCTTCCCGTCGTGTAGTCCGTAGATCGCAAACTCGATCACACGCTGGTTGGGAAGCGAGTCCGGTCCGCTCGCGCCTCACCGAGCATGACGATGCGCTTG
Organism: Chelativorans salis; assembly: GCF_025336525.1. GTDB lineage: Bacteria > Pseudomonadota > Alphaproteobacteria > Rhizobiales > Rhizobiaceae > Chelativorans > Chelativorans salis. The sequence goes on along the minus strand of NZ_JAOCZP010000004.1, from coordinate 278,519 downwards.
GGCGCGTACAACATGCGATACCGGGGGAAAGGCCGATCCACCACACTCGGTCACCATGCCCATGTCCGCCTCGGTCGATGCCTCCACTCGAAACTTCTGCCCTTTCGGCGTAGCATGAGACCGCGAGAAGTCGCGCGCAGATCTCTCAGCTTTAGGCGGGCTGAATCCCCAGTCGACGATCGCGTGACCGCAACCAAGCCAAGACTGGCAAAGCGGCCAGCACCATCCACGACTTACCCACCACCTGCCCAGCCAAGAAATCCAGTGAGCCGAAAGCAAGCCAAAGGAACACCATACTGTCGACAATGAGACCCACGACGCTGCTTAAGATGACAGCGCGAATGAATCGTCGGCGCTGCAGCGGCGTGTAGACTGCCAAGTCCGCGAATTCGGACAGCAGAAATGCAACCGTGGACGCGACGACTAGCGCTGAAGGCGCAAAGGTCGCGGAGAGAAATGCGCCAAGAGCAATTGCGACAATTGACCAGTTGAGCCCAAGTCGCCGCTGCACAAGATCGCGTAGTGTCAATGCAAGGCCTACCGTCAGAACGCCGCTTGGCGCCTCCAGTCCCGGCGCCACTGGGATCAAGCATGGACCGTCAGGGAGGCAAGTCGTTCCTACATTCCCGATGAGCCAGTTCGACAATGGGATCGATCCGGCGAAACACAAAAAGAAGACGGTGCCTTCCAACCTGCGAATGCGGTCTACATCAGCCATTTCAGATGCTCGCTTGAGATTGTAGATGTGGATCGGCGACGAACCTCAGATAGCCTTGGGCGCGCAGATCGCAGGCGGGACACAGGCCACATCCGCGTCCCCAGTCGTGAACTGTACGCTCACCTTGATAGCAAGTGTGACTCTCCTCACGGATGAGATCGACCAGAGTGCGCCCACCTAGGCGGTGGGATAAGCGCCAGGTTTCGGCCTTGTCGATCCACATCAGGGGCGTGTGGACCACGAAACGGCTGTCCATGCCGAGGTTGATTGCCAGCTGCATAGCCTTCATCGTGTCGTCACGACAATCCGGATAGCCGGAGAAATCGGTCTCACACACGCCAGTAACGATATGCTTGGCGCCGCGCCGGTATGCGACAACCGCCGCAAATGTCATGAACAGCAGGTTGCGGCCGGGTACGAAGGTATTCGGCAGCCCGTTTTCCTGCATCGCAATTTCGACGTCACGCGTCAGCGATGTCTCGCTCACCTGGCCGAGTACTGAAAGGTCGATCACATGGTCAAAGCCGAGCTTGCCAGCCCACTGCGGAAAATCCTTTCGGATTGCTTCCAAAACCACTGGACGTACGTCGAGTTCGACGCGATGGCGCTGGCCATAGTCAAAACCCACGGTCTCTACGCGTTCGAACTGGTCGAGGGTCCAGGCTAGGCAGGTGGTTGAATCTTGTCCGCCTGAAAAGAGGACGATGGCACCGCCTTCGTTCATTCGCGCCTCCCGATCAGCCTTCATATTCTGCCCAACAGTCTGGCGTCTCAAAAACCTTCAAGGAACTTGTCTGAGGAAGAGTCGGCTTGATCCGATCCCAAATCCAGACGGCAATGTTCTCCGCCGTCGGGTTCTCAAGTCCTTCGATATCGTTGAGACAATGGTGATCAAGCCGTTCCAACAGAGGGCCAAAAGCGGCCTCCACGTCGAAAAAGTCTACGACAAACCCTGTGTTTGAATTGACGGGACCTTCAAGCTGCAACTCGACCCTGTATGAGTGTCCATGCATCCGGTGGCAGCGATGCGTCTCGGGGACGTTAGGCAGCCGATGAGCCGCCTCAAAAGTGAACGCCTGGGTGATCTTCATCGGATTCCTAGCTGCTTGTGTGTCTGAAGACTGAGTTGCCATTGCGGATTTTCCATGCAGTAGGCCACCGCGGCCTGCGTGTTCTGGAGAACATCGGGACCATCCATCGGCTGGAGCAGAAAATGGTCGAAGGCCAGGGCCTCGAACTGCTCAGGCTCGGCTCCCGCTTGCGGAAACACGAGCTTGAGTTCATTGCCGTACACAAGCTCCAGCGGCGCTCCCGCTTTTGGGCTGACGCAAATCCAATCGATTCCCTCTGGCGGAGCAAGTGTACCGTTCGTCTCCACAGCGATCTCAAACCCTTCGCCATGCAAAGCGTCGATCAGTTGGGTATTCAGTTGGAGCAAAGGTTCGCCGCCAGTTAGCACCACGAAGCGTCGTTGCCCTTTCACTGGAAGCCATTTTTCTGCGACTGCGCGGGCCAGTTCTGGAGCGGTGGTAAACCGGCCTCCCCCATCGCCATCGGTACCGACGAAATCCGTGTCGCAGAACCGACAGATGGCCCTCGGTCGATCAACCTCGCGGCCCGACCATAGGTTACAGCCCGCAAACCGGCAAAAGACTGCCGCACGACCAGCATTGCAGCCTTCGCCTTGCAAGGTGTAGAAAATTTCCTTCACTGAGTAGGACACCGCCTAGATCACCTCCTCGTTGCGGGGCATCGCGCGGCGAAGTTCCTGCACCAGGTGCAGCGACAACTGTCTGACGTCAGCCGGAACGTTTTGCAGCCCGTTCCAGCGGCGTCGCTCGTTTCCAAACACCCACTCGCCGGAACTCCAGGCCGTGCGGCCCTTCAGATGCAGCAAACCTCGAGCGAATGCATCTCTGTCTTCGGCTCCGGTAGTTACATGCAGGGTCTCCATGACGTAGCCCATCGCGACAATGCCTGCGCCGTGTACCAACCGCGAAGTCTTTGGCGTCTTGTTCTCCCAATCATCAGCAAAAACATGCTTCACTGCGTGAAAAAATTCGCTGATGAGGTCGACACCATGATCGAGAAGCAAACGGTCATCGCGCGCATAAAGGCGCAGCGCACCATCGCTCAGCGAATTCATGAGGACGCGCTGTAGAACAGTATCGCGAATAATGCCCTTGGGATTTGTTTGCTGGCGGATCATACCGCGCAAGGCGGAGCCTTCTCGATAGTTCAGCGCTTCCGTCATCAGGGCCGCTTGACTTCGGTTCGACATGCGCGGCGGCAAATCGCTAACCTGCGGAAGCAATTCATAGACCAGCGCCTTCGGCAGTGGCCGCGTATTGTTGATGAGGATGAACTGCTTTTGAAGTTCTTCGAGACAGTCGCAGATAAACCCTGAGACCAAGATTTCAAAATCGCGTCCATGCAGCTCGTTCAGAGCCGTAAACCGCTGCTGACCATCGACGATCCATCCCGGAGCCCCGTTTGACACATCAATTGTCAATCGACCAAACGGTCCCTCTGATCCGTCGCTCGATGACTCGAGCGTTACCGAATTCGTGAAAGCCACGATGATTGGATTGGGCAGTATCGCATTTGGCTTTTCGAGATAATCACGGATTTCCCGGATATGGCCGGCAATCTGGGGGCGCTGGAAACCTCGCAAGGCTCCGGCATCGTCTCGCCCAGCTCGCTCGATGCGGGCGAACTGCTCTACATCCTTCGCTCGCGCAGCGAAGGTAAACACAGGCAGACTTTCGCTCTGGCGCGGAACAACTACGTCATAGTGGAGAAGTCCGGAAGAACTCATACCGGCTCAGCCCGAAAATCCAGCAGATGCCGATGAAAAACATGCAGATTGTGCATACCGCGCCTCTTGTTCCGATTCGAATTTCTGAAGATCAATGCCTCGATACCGCCTTCGCGGCAAACGCGGCAATCACACGCCTCCCACGGACGATCCTCAAGTGTGCGCTCGTAGATCCGCCGCTGCCGCTCGAGTGCCAGTGCTCGCCGCGACGGAGACGCCTCCTCGCCCCAATTAAGCTTGTCCCAATACGCCATAACGGCGTCCAGGGCGTCCCCAACATCAACCTCGTGGCGGGACAGTCGCCGGACACCATCAAGCGCCGCCGCCTCAAGTTTGAGCACTTCTTCTTGGTTGATACGACCTTGAAGCGCCTTGTTCTTGAGCTTGTTGTTCACAATCGCCTGGGGAATGCGAATTGCTGTATAGTAGGAGAGTTCTCCATCAGCGTTGCGCATCCAATAATTCTTACGCGCGTCCTTGAACGCGCGAACCAAGGGAGAGGTCGTATCGAAGCTTGTAACCCCATATCGCTCCAGATCGGCCAAGTGTTCGATCTTGCCAAATCCCAGAAGATGCAACCGGATGTTTGACGGCAGCACCTCACGGATTGCCGCCAGTACACGCCTTATCTGTTCAATTCTGAGCGGCACGGTGCCGCCGATAGCCAAATAGTCGTAACCCATCTTGGCAAGGCTGGATGCCGCTTTCGCCATGCTCGGACCGGACCAGCCCTGAATGACGCCCATGGGAACGAAGCCACGGCCGAGCCTTTTCGCCTCGATTAGAAACTCCGCTGCGTTTTGTTGCGTGATCTCGAACCTCAAACGTATCTCTTCAGGAACCTCACTTTCCGACCGCTCCTCGCCTGGTTGATCAAAATCAAAGATGAGGTGATCCGGAGAACATCCATGCGTGAACCCCCCATCCCCATAGAACTCCACGGTGTCGGATGCACGATAGGGTGGTTCAGGCATATTGCGGTACGTAAATGCTCCGCAATCCCCCATCATCATGCTGTCGGGGAACTTCTCGCGAGGGAACCGCAAAAACCGTCTCGCGCCCTCACGTCTGAATCGCATCAGTTGCGCTTCAGTGTACTTGCCAGGAATCAGGGCATCACCAACTATACCACGAGAGACAAGGATGCCGTCGTATGGGGCTTCGTCCAGGAATTCATGAGGGAACTGATCGTCGCGATGAATGGTGCGACCCACGCCATTGCGATCGGCTATGAAATCATATGACGGATCGACAAAATCTAGACTGTCGGCGAACACAAACTTCATTGCGCTACCCTTGCCATCGAATATGCATGATCGAGGCGTGCCAGTTGCTCGGATAGGAGCCTGATGTCTCGACCAACGTTCTGTATGTCGTTCCAGTCGCGATCGATGTCCGGCCAACGCCCGCTGGTCCAGCAGCAATATGGCGCGATCCTAGACAACGCTTCGAGGGCGTGGCGACGCATGTCACTCTCTGTGGCTGCACGTGCCATTACGCGATCCATCAGATAGCCCATTGCCTCGATCCCCGCTGAATGCATCAGTCTACTTTGCGTCGGCGGCTTGCCCCAGGCTTCCGGAAACACGTCTGCAACAGCGCTCCAGAAGGCCAACAACACGCGCATCATCGCGGTGCAATCGGCCTCTTGCGAGGAAGAGGCCTTGTAGGGCGCTAGCGCGCCTAGCGGGCTATTGATGCTGTTGCGCACCGCTCTGACGAGGGCCGTGTCGACAACAACAGTCGCCCCCGCATTTTCATCTGACATGCGGCTAATGAGCCCGCGAAAGGGAGATTCCGGAACGGTGGCAAGCAGGTTGACGATGGCACTGGGAATCCGGCGTGGCGCGAGATCGCGAGGCAGATGAGTGTCAACCTCAGGCAACAGTTCGTTGATCAACCGCGGCGGCAAAGGACGCGCTTTGTTGACCAAGATGAATTGCTCGCGATGGACCGCCAGATCCTCCGAAACGAAAGCAACCACCGGAACTGGAAAACTCTTATCCCTCGCCTCGGCTAGGGCGATTGATCGCTGCTGCCCATCTACGATCCAGGCCGCCTTGGCTCCATCTGCCGGAATGGGAATACGCAATGTGCCGGCCTGGGAGGCGCCTACGTCACCCTCGGGCTTGCTGCCCCGGCTTTGGGTGAAGACCACTTGTGGCGAGATCGCCAGAATGATTGCGTTAGGAAACAGTACAGAGCCTTGGTCAAGAAACTCAATGATAGAGCGGACATGGTTGCGGATCTGCTTGCGCTGAAACCCATGCAGCGAGCCATCCGAGTTCCGGTGGATCCGGCTAATCTCGGCAAATCGCAGCAAGTCAGCACCAGGAACGAAGAACGAATAAACATCAATCTCATCGGCCTGCCGCGTACGCAATGCGCGGACAGCTAACATGGGAGTCCGGTCGGCTCGCTGTCGGCTCATATAGGAATCCCCCCGTCAACTGCCTGCCGATAAAGGCGGGAAAAACGTGCCTGCTCACATGCAACACCTTCCTGATCGCGGAGAACACGCAGAAGGTGTCCAATCCCGGTTGTCGTAGGCAGGTGCCGTCTAATCAGGGCCAGAATATCTTCATCGGCCAGGCGGTTCCTCTGCATTCGCACCGGCATCCTCTTTCCAGATAGAGCCGACGAGACCCACTCACGGTGCGCGTTCAAGTCGCCATTTGGCATCGCCGGCAGCCCCTTGGACACGAAGTGCAGCAAGGCACGCTGTGCGAAATCGCTACGCGTACCTGGGAACACGGCCTCAAGACGCTCATCATACGGCATCAAATTCGCCGAGAGCCGCGACGGTAGGAGCGGACCAAGAGTGGCACCAACGATCCGCAACCGTTCGACTGCCCAATCCGAAATGGAAGCTAGACTAGGCGCCAACATCCGCGCATAGGGCTGACTAAGAGCCACAACGACCAGTCCTGTACCTTCACTTGGAAAGACGTCAGCAATCGGCGTGGAATAAGGCCCCCGACTGACCGCCGACCACCAGGATGCAGGTTCGAACCGCCCCACCACGCGATCCGCTATGCATTCATCCCCTCTTCCGCTCACAGTGATCCCGTAGCTGGGAATCGGCGTTTCAGCCGCCACCAGTCCGAGGCCCGCGGAGATCGTGTAGAGTTTCGCTCCGGACACGTCAGAGGCACGAAGCGCGAACTGGAAGCCACGCCCCCCATATAGTTCGCACGCCCTGCGCCTGCTCGGCAATGAATTCAGCCGCTCAAGCCAAACAGTTTCAAGTACCGGTTGATCGGCATGGGGGAGAGAAACTGCACGCGAAAGCTGATCGGGTCGTACCCGTTTGCGACTGGAGCACGGCACCAGCAACGCAGAGACAACTCCCTGAGGCAGATGCGTTTCTCGCGTTCTTTGCATAAATACAGCCCCTCATGACGCGACCACTGAATCTGTGACTTCCCTCTGGCGTTCGCTCCGCCTGGCGCGGAGTGGTGCCATTCTGCTGCGTTCTTTCAGCATCACCGCCAGGAGCTACGCCGAAAGGCACGATTTGTCAATCTCTTGCGGAGAATTATGCCCACCAAAAGGCAAATAAACCTCACGCAGTAATTGGCTCAAACATGTCGGCGGCATTCGCAAAAACTGCGTCCATGGCGCCCGCCAATGCAGCGAGAACTGAGAGTCCAATCCGCAGTTTTCAAAGTGGAACCATAGCGTCGTCGTTGTGTGATGGCGGGCAGAAGCAGCGAATTCCAGTGAAGTGACGAGCCCTTTCCTCGCGCCATCAGAGCGGCCACCACGCTGCGCTCTAGCGCTACCGACGGGCTTCCTGCGCGGTCGGAGTGATCGCCCTGCGCGATGGATGGCGATACGCTCTTCGGACTGGCCGATCTCGGCTTCGGCAGCCCGGAGCTTGGCTGTTTCAGCCTATCCGAACTGACATCGGTGCGCCTGCCCTTCGGCATGAGCATCGAGCGTGACCTGTTGTTCGAAGCCGCGTTCCCGCTGTCGGTCTATGCCGAGGCCGCGCGACAGGCAGGCAGCATCGTGGAGAGCAAACACCTGATCAGGGCCGCCGCCGCGGCTCTGCGGGAACGCCGATGACCTCCCACCAATCGGGGCAAGCCCTCCCCTTATCGGCGACGAGAGAGTGAGAGGGCTGCGCCCTTTTCCGTGACGGGTCGGAAGTCGAGAGAGAGGCTCTCGGCGCCCGTCGCGGAGTAAATCATCATGGCAACCGCAGCCAGAAAGATCACCCTTTCGTCGTCGCGCGACATCCCCTTCACCAAGCTGGTGCTCAGCCAGTCGAACGTCCGGCGCGTCAAGGCTGGTGTCTCGATCGAGGAACTCGCCGAGGACATTGCCCGGCGCGGTCTCCTGCAGGGCCTTAGCGTTCGTCCCGTCACCAATGGGGCCGGAACCGAGACCGGCATGTTCGAGATCCCGGCCGGCGGCCGCCGCTACAGGACGCTCGAGCTTCTCGTCAAGCAGAAGCGGCTCGGCAAGACCGCGCCGGTGCCGTGCGTCGTGCGAGAGGACGGCATCGCCGAGGAGGACTCGCTCGCCGAGAACGTCCAGAGGGCGCCGCTCCATCCTCTCGACCAGTTCCGCGCCTTCCTGACGCTGAAGGAGAAGGGCCAGTCCGAGGAGGAGATCGCCGCAACCTTCTTCGTCTCGGTCAACGTGGTCAAGCAGAGGCTGAAGCTCGCATCGGTCTCGCCGAAGCTGCTCGACATCTATGCCGAGGACGGCATGATGCTCGACCAGCTGATGGCCTTCACCGTGTCCGGTGACCACGAGCGCCAGGAACAGGTGTTCGAGCGCCTGCAGCAATCCTACGACAAGCAGCCCTACGCTATCCGACGCATGCTGACCGAAGGCGCCGTGCGCGTCTCCGACAAGCGTGCGCAGTTCATCGGCATCGGCGCCTATGTCGAGGCTGGTGGAACCGTGCTGCGTGACCTGTTCCAGTCGGATGATGGTGGCTGGCTCCAGGATGTCGCGCTGGTCGAAAAGATGGTGACGGACAAGCTCAAGCGCGAGGCTGAGGCCGTCGTCGACGAAGGGTGGAAGTGGATCGACGCCGCCCCGGACTTCCCCTATGGGCACACTTTCGGTCTCCGCCAGCTGCGGGGAGAAGAGATCCCGCTCACCGTGGAGGAAGAGGCGGCCCGCGACGCGCTGAAGGCCGAGTACGACACGCTCGAGGAAACCTATGCCGAGGCCGACGAGTTGCCCGACGACGTCGACGAGCGTCTCGGCGAGATCGAGACGGCGCTGGAGGCGCTCGAAGCCCGCCCGGTCAGGTTCGACCCCGAAGAGATCGCCCGCGCTGGTGCCTTTGTCAGCATCGCGCCCGATGGTCGTCTGCGGGTCGAGCGCGGTTTCGTCCGGCCCGAGGACGAAATCGTGCCCGAAACGGAAGTCGACAGCGGCGACACCGACGAAGGCAGAGCCGGACACCCCAACACGGAAGCCACCGAGGGCAACGGTTCCTCTGAGACCGCCGAGCCGTCCGAGCCCGACGAAGACGAGGGCCTGTCGCCGACCGGCTGATGTCGGAGCTTACCGCCCACCGGACGCTCGGCTTGCGCAACGCGCTCGCCCAACGGCCGGACATCGCCTTCGTCGCAGCCCTGCACGCGCTAACCCTGACGGTCTTTTATCATTACGGCGCAGATACCTGCCTTGAGCTCAGCCTGAAGAGCATTGGTTTCAGCGCCCAGACCCAAGGTCTGAACGACAGCGCGGTCGCCGAGGCGGCCCGCGCTCGGCACGAGGCCTGGGCAAAGCGGCTGCCCAAGGAGCCGGCCGATCTCTGGGAGGCGCTCCAGGCATGGGATGGCCAGGAACAGGCCGGCCTCTTCGCCCATATCGTCAGCCTCTCGGTCAACGCCCTCTCTGAACCCTGGAACCGACGGCCGCGGGCGCTCGTCCATGCCGATGTGCTGGCACGAGCTGTCGCGCTCGACATGGCTGCGGCTGGCTGGCGTCCCACCGTCGACAGCTATTTCGGCCGTGTCAGCAAGGGCCGCATCCTGAAGGCGGTCACCGAGGCGAAAGGCGAACGCGCCGCCGACCGCATTGCCCATCTCAAGAAGGGTCACATGGCCGCGGAGGCCGAGACCCTGCTCTCCGATACCGGCTGGCTGCCGGAGCCGTTGCGCACGCAGGGCGACGCGGAGCCGGATGCTCACGATGTCGAAAGCGCCGGCAATCCGGCGGAACCGGAGACGACCGTAGAAAAAAAGGCGACGGCAGGCGGCGAAACGGCCATGGGCACGAACGATGTGCCGGGCGAGAATGCGGATGCTGAGGAGGCGTCGCATGTAGTCGCCGCCGAATAGCGTAACATCCGATCTGGCAACACTGGCCCGCGGCGACGCGGGCCTTTTTCTTTGAAGGAGGCACAGTATGTCGGAAACGGCTGCTCACCTAGCGCGGCGGCTCGCCCAAAACGCGGAAGCCGTGTGCCGTGAATATCTGCCGAGCGGGCGAAAAAGCGGGCGCTACTGGATTGTGGGCGATGTCCGCAACAGCCCCGGTCGATCGATGTTCGTGCGGCTGAAGGATTCCCCGAACGGCCCTGCCGGCAAATGGACCGACGCCGCGACGGGCGAGCATGGCGATCTCCTCGATGTCATCCGCGAGACCTGCGGCCTGGTCGAATTCAAGGACGTTGCCGATGAGGCACGGCGCTTCCTGGCATTCCCGCATCCCGAACTGGAGTCCGCACCACGATGTGGACGAAAGACGCCCGCACGAACGGGTTCGCCGCTCGCAGCCAAGCGGCTGTTCTCGATGGCCCAGCCGATTTCGGGCACGCTTGCTGAATCGTATTTCCGCAATCGCGGCATTACGGCTTTGCACGGAGCCGGAACGCTGCGATTCCATCCGCGCTGCTACTACCGGCCCGACGAGCATGCGCCGACCGAGACCTGGCCGGCTGTGATCGCGTCGGTCACCGATCTCGACGGGCACCAGATGGGCGCTCATCGAACCTGGCTCGATCCGAACGGGTTCAGCGAGGCGAGGCTCGGCAAGGCGCCGATCGACACGCCCCGACGGGCAATGGGCGACCTCCTCGGCAACGCGGTGCGCTTCGGCCTGGCGGGCGAGATCATGGCGGCCGGCGAAGGCATCGAGACCATGCTGTCGCTGCGATGCGTCCTGCCCGACATGCCGATGGCGGCAGCGCTCTCCGCCGCCCATCTCGCCGCCCTCGCGCTCCCGGTCACGCTGCGCCGTCTCTATATCGTGCGCGACGACGATCCGGCAGGCGATGAGGCGTGTGACAGCCTGGGTGCACGCGCCGAGGCCGAGGGAATCGAGGCGCTGACCATTGCGCCGATGCTGGGCGATCTCAACGAGGATCTGCGGCTGCGCGGACTGGATGCGCTCACGGCATCGGTTCGGGTCCAACTCGCCCCGCAAGATGTCGCTCGCTTTCTGAATACCGCTCAGTTGGCCTGAACGGGAAGCGGCGTGGTGGGTCGGTGTCCCCGCCGTCACGCGCGGGCTCTCCCATCGATGTCGCAGAGGGCCGCGCCCCGGCCTTCTTCAGAGGGCGACCGGACGGCAGCCGGGCCGGGCCGGCAATGGCTGCGGCCGACGATTTTCCGGCGCGGCCCGAGCCACCCCACGCTACGTGTCGCGTGGGGACCCCGACTCCGGCCGCTTTCCATCGCGAAGCAAAATCGCCGGCCTCCGCCATCCTCCGCTCACGCTCCGGCCCGTCCGCTTGCGCTTCCGGGTGCAGGCGCGGCCCGCCCGCCGTCTTGCGGCGCCATGAAGGCCGCGGCGGGCGCGGCCAACCGACAAGGGAGCACCCTCATGGCGCATGAAGACGACGACACCTTCGAGCCCCACCACGAGGCTTCACCGACCGACCACGCGCTGAGCGAACTGCAGCTCTACGGCTATCACCACGACGAGAACACGCCGGACCCGAGACCCGTGCCTGAAGATCGCACCATCGACGGCGCCGTCTCCGACATATTCGACGCCCTGATCGCCACCATGGCCGACACAGCGCTCGATTTCGACCTCGACGACCTGCTCTGGTCGACCGTCAACAGCTTTCACCGTGCCGTGGACCGGGTGGAACGCAAGCTCGACGACAACGAGCAGGCGCAGAAGCGCCGGCAGCGCGAACAGGATGGCTCGGAAGTCAAAGCCGTCGAGCTCGAGCGACTGATCGAGGTCGGCAAGAGCCTCATCGAACGCCGCGACAGCCTGGAGGTCTTCCGCGAAAGTGCCGCCGAGCACTATCTACGCAGCACCGGCACGCCCTGGTCACCGCGAACCGGATCACGGGTCAACCATCGAGCGCTGACATCGGCAATGGTCGATAGCCGCGACTTCATCGCCGCCCGGAAACGCGCCGACGCGCAAGTGCTCCTGCCCAATGGACCGAAGATCGCATTCACCGGCGGGCTCGACTTCAACGACCACAGACTGATCTGGGACAAACTCGACCAGGTTCATGCCAAGCGCCCCGACATGGTGCTGATGCACGGCAAGTCACCGAAAGGCGCCGAGAAGATTGCCGCCCGCTGGGCAGATTATCGCAACGTGCCACAGATCGGTTTCGCGCCCGACTGGAGGAAACACGGCCGCGCCGCACCCTTCAAGCGCAACGACCAAATGCTCGATGTACTACCAATCGGCGTCATGGTCTTTCCCGGCACCGGCATCCAGGAGAACCTAGCCGACAAAGCGAAAAAGCTTGGCATCCCGGTCTGGCGGTTCGAATGAACCGCGAATGACTGCTCAGCGGAATAAGCGGTCGCCGCCACACCGATACCAAATGATGTGTTCGGGGTCGATTGCGGATCGGCGGTTTTCGATCCACAAAGGGAGCCAATGCTGACATTGTCTGCTGGACACGGCTGGGCGCTCGTCAACTGTCTCAGGGTGAGGCTAGCTTGGTTCGCTCAGTCAGACGCTGCATCCTCGGCGGATTTTCCGCTACGCCCACCCTGGCGCGACGGTCGGTGCAGCTTGGCGAGGCGGAACGGCAACTTTAGCTGCTCATGGTTGTCGGCGATCCAGCGCATTTGATCGTCGCTGAGGCGGTCGGAGGACGACTTAACCTCGATGAACAGGAAATCGTCACCACACCAGAGCAACAGGTCAGGCCACCCGAGATAGCGGCCCCAATAATCGTCGATCAGATAACGAAGGATCATCAGGATCGTCTCGGCCGGGAGAATCTCAATCAGTTTCCGTGCGCGTTCGACATCGGCGTCACGGTGCGCCCACAGATATTGGCGCAGGCGTTCGCTCGGTGCGCGCCAATAATCGAACAGTTCGAGAAGGCGAGCGCGATCAGCGCGCCCGTCTGGCTTTAAGAAGTCAAAATGTTCGTCGATCGCCTCTTTCCGACGCCGGCCATATCCCTTCGTACCGAAATCCTCAGGCAGGTGCATCCAGATTTGCTCACTCGGGATTCCAGCTTCGAACGCCGTGCGCGAACCGAATCCGGCCATCCGGCTCCTGGGATCGGTGGGATCTTCTACAAGCAGCCACGTCAAGACGGAGAACAACGCGTGCAGCGGCACGCTTTCCAGTGGCATCGCCACCCAGCCCTGCGTCACATATTGTCGAATGACGAACGCCTCCGGCGAGACAATATCGCCATCGAGCATCACCACGGCGCCCTTTTCCGGCGAAAGGGCAAAGGTTGGATAAAAAGGCTCCATCTCAACATTGCAGCGGGCGAGCACCTCGCCTTGGGAAGGCTCCCGCATGTCGTAGAGCGGCGTGGCCTGGTGGAGCGCCTTTATCTCGTCCAGTACCTCCCGTTCGATCCGTTTGCGCGCCGCTTTCGCCTCTTCTGCGGACGCTTCGGGGTTGGCGTTTTCCCAATCGCTGAATCGTTCCGTTTCGCGGAAGAAGAGCTCACGCCAGTAGAAGCGCTTGATTTTGCTGGTGCGACCGTAGATCGCTGCGCCTGGCGCAGGCTCGAGCGGCAGGCCGCGACAACCGTTGCAAACCCCCGTCTGAAAGCCGTGCGTGACCGGCAACCGCTCTTGGGTGTCGAGCTCGGCGCCTTCTCCAAGCTGGTGCGCGAGGAAGCGTCGCCCGAAAAGTTCATCGCACGCGCACATCATCACCGCGTCGCAGTCGGCGCAGCGATATTTCCGGATCAGCTCGTGTTGGTTAAGGCACGCGATGTTGGCATGACTACAGCCGCTCGCTTTGGACATTACCGCTCAGCTCCACTACGGCACGACGACGTGGATGAGTTGCTCCGCGTCGGACACCACCGTATCATGACGGGGTTCGTCCTGCTGCACTAATGGCCGCTTTTGCGCTTGCGTTCATCGGCTTAACGATGGCAACCGGGCGCACAACGGTCGTTCGTGACGCGTGGCGGAAACGACTGTACCGAGTTCAAGGGAGCCGCCCATCGCTATCCTCATCGGCGACTTTGTGGACATTTGAGACCAGGCTGACACGTAGATTTGGTCTAGTTGGGAGAGGCGCTGTCATTCACTGCTCGATTGTACCAACTGCAGCTTCTAGCTACAAAGCCGCCACTCCTATAGTATCCATCCATGCCCAGCGACCACCTATTAAATGCAATTACTTCTTCATTCATTGCGAGTACGGAACGGGATGGTTTCAACGGCGTCATCGCTTCGACGCTATCCCGCATTGAGGAGGAGCCCGAGCGCCTTCGCAATGTTCTTGCCGGGCTGATAACGGACGGAAGCATCACCGCTGTTTTCGCCCGCACATCTGTGAACATGCACATCAAGCGTTTTCCGGATCTGCCGATCCCGAGGCAACTTGAACTTCTTCGCTCCGAAGACCTTGCTGATTTCAGCCTGTACCCGACCGAGGCCGAAGTGCGACGGCGGGTCGATCTCTCAGCATGGCATGACCGTCCTTTCTCCAAAGCCTTGTTGCTGGCCGAGCCACAACTTGCATTCCGCGCCTTTGATATGGGCGCTTTGGAGCGATATGTCTCCGACCCGCGCTATAAGGTTCATTTCGCTGACTACATGGGTCGGATGTCCATCACCGACGATTTTTTCACAAGCGAACAACATCCTGAACGGGACAAGGTTTCGCTGCAGACTTTTGGACTTGGGTTTGACGCCCAGCGTACCCCCTACACTATTGTCTTTCTGCGCTACCTCGCAGGCTTATCCGCCGAGCATCAGCAATATTGGAACAGTTACCTGGCTTCCAACGATGTGCGCATGAGCGAACCCTATTATCGTTCCAGCATTGAGGGCGAATTCTGGAAGAACCGTTCCGTTCGCTACGCCATCACCGAGGAGATGCGCCTCATCCGCACGCTTTCCGAAGCGATTTGGGGGCAAAGCCTCTTCCGCGCATCCACCGAGGGCGACATACCGATTGGACTGACCTCATTCCTGCGACCAACAGCCGAGAACTTCAACCGCTTCGTTATGGCGCTGGACAAGCTCCTTTCCGAAAGCATCGATGCATCATTCTTTATCGGTAAATGTCCGTTGGAAACCGAAGAGACGCGCTCTGATGGCAAGACCGTGGTCGCACGAAAAGGCACTCTCGCTCTGCTTGAAGAATGGTTGCTCCAAGAGATCGTCTGGGATGATCCCAATGCTTTCCGCGAGATGGTGATTAAGCCCCTACGCCAGGTTCGGCGATTGCGTCAAACCCCCGCGCACACATTCACGACCGACGACTTCTCGACAGAGTACTACGACAAACGCAATCGGCTCCTATGGGCTGTTTTCAACAGCCTGTCCAATATCCGCGCGACCTTCGCCAAACATCCGCTGGCCGGGCATATCGAGATACCCAACTGGCTCAACAATGATCGAATTGACGTGTTCTAGTGCGTAGGGGGTAGCTCACGCGGAGATAAACGTCCGGAAAGGGCTCGGAGCGGACCTACTAGCTCGCAGCTCAGCTGCAACTGTGATACACTATTCTCGCGCCATGGTGGTGGTGGAAGGCGCATCCGTTCGATCATTCGTCACGGAGGCACCACCATGATGATCCTCAGCATTTTGCTCGGCATCGTTGCCATCGGCTTCTGCTGCTGGCTGCTGTTCACCCTTGCCATATTCGCGCTACCGGCCTTTGCCGGCGTCGCCATCGGCCTGTGGGCGTATCATGCCGACGCCGGCGTTGCCGGCGGCATTGCCTTTGGCGCCATCGCCGCCTTCCTCACGCTCGTGGTCCTGCAGGCCGGCCTCATGTTTGCACGCCCGCTATGGGTGCGCGTCGCCCTTGCCTTGGCCTTCGTCGTGCCGGCTGCGATTGCCTGGTTTCACGCGACGCACGGTATCGTCGAGCACGCCGTGCCGTCGCCTGTGTGGCAGTTCGTCTTCTCCCTGGTTGGCAGCCTCGCCGTCGGCATCACAGCCTATATTCGGCTGACGGCACTCGCTGCGGCCGCGGCCCAGGGACAGAGCATCGCGCGAGCCTGACTCGTCCAGGCGCCGAGGCGGTATTCGGAAGGTGACCGTACCGCCGTCACGCCTTGGTGGGCAGCGGAAGGCGGGATCGGATTATCGGGCCGCGCCCACGACTGTCGCGTCACATCGGGTCATTGAAACTGCGTCGCCGGTCGCACGGCCGGTATGACGATGGCTGGAATCGAGATTACCGCTCACCGCGTCGGTGTTGTTCCAAACGGACAGGGCTCTGCTGGTCGAGGTGATCCGCCACTGACGGTGCCGGACGACTCGATGCGCAATGGGCCGCCATCGTCTCCTTGTCACGATCATTGTTGTCGACCGCTCCAAACGGCCTCTTCAATGGCTTGATCTGGCCGCAGACCGGCTGCGCCTCGATCGCCTTTGCCGCAATGGCGCCGGTCAACTTTCTTCCCCTGCCGGCTGCGCCGTCATTCCTCGCGAGACAAGAAAGTTCCCCGGCTGCCATCCTCCGCTGACGCTGCGATCGCAAGCGATGCGTCGTCGATCGCCTCCGGCCTGCCGATCGCCATCGAGGCCGCATGGTGCGGGCTCGAGCTCAAGATCAAGGAGACTTAATCATGGCGACCATCGGCAGCTTCAAGAAGTCCGGCAACGAGTTCACCGGCGAAATCGTCACCCTCAGCCTGCAGACCCGCAATGTCCGCATCGTCCCCGACACCAAGGCGAGCGGCGAGAACGCCCCCAGCCACCGGGTCTATGCCGGCCGCGCCGAGATCGGCGCCGCCTGGTCCAAGCGCTCCAACGAGGGCCGCGACTATCTGGGCCTCAAGCTCGACGATCCGAGCTTCACCGCCCCGATCTACGCCAACCTCTTCGACGACGAGGACGGCGACGGCTACAGCCTCATCTGGTCCCGCCCCAGCCGGCGCAATGGCGACTGAGGCCCGCAAGAGCCCCGCCCGGCAGGTCCGGGCGGGGCCAACGCCGTCAGGCAACCGAATCAGTCCAGCGACTTTCCGGCTTCAGCCCGTTAAAGAAGGAAAATTCGGTGGCTAATCCCGCCAAGAACGACTAAAATGGTCGTAGTTCTGGCGTGCGCATTCGTGACTGTAGGAGGTGATCATGCATGATCACCGCCCGACAGTCGCGGGCCGCGCGCGCGTTGCTGGGTTGGACGCAGGAGACGCTCGCTGACAAGGCCCGAGTATCGCTGACCGCTCTCAAGCGCCTCGAATCGGAAAACGATCTGAGGGTGTACGAGAGCACGCGCGATCAGGTCCGCCGGGCCCTCGAAGCGAATGGCGTTGTTCTCCTGAACTCCGACCGAGGCGAAGGGGTGATGCTCGTTCATGCCGGGGCCAAGCAGGATCAGGAAACGTCGGCCTGACAAAGAACCTGCCGACTGGTGCGATGCCTGTCTCCGTCTCAGCGATCTCGCAGTGCCCCTCTACAATCCCGGTGAGATTGCGTTAACCATAGCCAGTTGCGGCGCCGCGCCGAGAGACAGGAGTGCACATGGGCAAAGCCGACTTCCTGGATGAACCACCGAAGAGTGAGCATCTGACTGACTATGACCGCGCCCATGTCGTGACCTATCTGCGATTGCTCGATGCCGAGGCGGACGCTGCACATTGGCGGGAAGTCGTTCGCGTGGTCTTCGGTCTCGACCCCGACAAGCAACCCGAACGCGCCATGCGGGTTCACGAAACCCATCTCGCCCGTGCCCGGTGGATGACGGAGAACGGTTACCGCGACCTCCTGCGATCCGCCTACCACTAGACGCCCGAGGGTGATGCACAGATCGCATCGCCATATGCCGGTTGCCCCGCTATCCAAAATTCAATTTTGCCGCGATCTTCCGAGGACATGCGGACCCACTGCATAGAGTCGGGGAGGAAATCGGCATGGTGGCGCAGGGGAATTGGCGAGACGCCGAGACGTATCGATACCTGAAAAACCTGAACTCGGCGGAACTCGCCTGGGAATTCCTCCGGCGCAATTCCGACTATCAGCGGGAAGTCGCGGCCTCGAATCCGTCGGATGACCGAGCCGTAGCGGCGCTGAACGCGCACTGGGGGTTGCGCTTTCCCGATACCTCCGGACCTGCCGGCCACGAACGCCGACATCTTTTGGAGCCCCGCTGTCGATCCGGCCGCAGTCATTCTGGCACCGGTAGTCGTGCCAGGCTTGATCACGGCAACGATCGCCGTCGATCCGATCAGCGCCAGATCGGCTGAGGAAGGCCTTTATCTCCGCTTCGTCCTCGCCGGCGAGCGCTTCGCTGCCATTGCCCCTGACGGCAAAACACCTCGCGGCCCTGTAGCCGTCCTCACGCCCGTCGATCCGCTTCTCGATGATCGCGTCGACGCGCTGTTCCGCTTCCGCGACGCTCTCGTTCATCATCGAGCGACACCAGATACTCGTCTCACGGCCCAGCGCAGGCGTCATCTCATCGAAATGCTCCGGGCGATCGATGGCCGACGGGCAGGCGCCACATATCAGGACATCGCGGCGGCTGTGTTCGGCGCAGAGCACGAAAGCGCGACCTTGTGGAAGTCGATGCCGCTGCGGGACGTCGTGATGCGCCGGGTACGCACCGGCTTCGACCTTGTGGCCGGCGGCTATCGCACGCTGCTCCACAAACACCGAGCCCGATGACGCCAAACTCCGGCGCAGCTTACCGACAGGTCGAGCGTTGCCATTTGTGCGGACTGAAACGTTCGCTCCCCCCAGAAGTATCTCAGTTTGAATTTCTGGTGCCGACCCCATTGCGGTCGTTCCAATGCCAACGACGGCATCATACAAGTTGCCGTTCGCTTTTTCTGCGGCCACAGTGATGCGCGGATAGCGCTTTTCCTCACTCCAGCCGGATCGCGACTTTCCCTTTCGCCCGCTTGGTCGCAAGATAGCTCATGGCCTTGGGCACGTCCTCCAGCGAAAAGGAGCGGTCGATCACCGATCGGATCTGCCCCTCAGCGAGCATGCGCGCCAAGGTCGCCAGGTCGTCCTGACGGATTTCGGCGATCTTGAATGTCGTCGTCTTGTTGGAGCCGCCCAGCAGCCATCGGCCAAAAAGCGAGCTTACCAGGAAGCGGGGGATGTTGAGGGCGACAAGAACCCAGCGTCCATTGTCGGCGAGTATGCGTCCGATCGCGCGTGGCCCCCGGTTTGCGACCAGATCGATAACGACGTCATAGCGAACCTGTTCCGTAGCGAAGTCAGTGGATTTGTAGTCAATAACGCGATCGGCGCCCAGTCTACGCACCAGAGCAGTGTTGGCTGCACTGCATACCCCCGTCACTTCGGCCCCGAAAGCTATTGCAATCTGCACCGCATAGGCACCGACGCCCCCCGATGCGCCGTTGATGAGCACTTTTTCGCCCGCCTGGACGCGTCCCCAGTCGCGCACGGCTTGCAGCGCTGTGAGCCCGGCTATTCCGACAACTCCCGCGTCCTCGACGGTCACCCCGTCCGGCCTGCGGGCCAGCATGTGTGGCTGCGCGATGGCGAACTGTGCGAAAGCCCCGAAATTGATATCGCCAAAAACGGCTTCGCCGGGCTTGAAGTCTTGTATCTGATCGCCAACGGCCACCACCGTCCCGGCAATGTCGGCCCCCAGGATCCGGACGCTTGGTTTGAATAGCGCGGGGAGGCGAACGAGCCAGGGGCGGCCGGTCAACTGATGCCAGTCAAAGGGGTTTACCGACGTCGCTTCGACCTCGACCAGGACTTGATCGGCCTTTGGTATGGGCCGATCAACTCGAGACAGACACATGACATCGGGCCCTCCATACGTCTCTCGTGTCACGGCCAACATGGTCTGCTTCATCTTATAATCCTGATCCTGGGCCTCGGCTGTTCATCCCATCCGGAAGTGCAAACTTGCGGCTTTTGCGCCCCAATTGCATAATTCATGCGGATGCCGTGCTCCATGTCTGGATGTTGCACGGCCTCACTGAATTGCAACAGGAGGTCATTGTGTTCGGTGCGACGGTCGCGGCGGGAATTGTCTCGGGACTTCTGGAGTTCACCACCCGTTGCGGCGCCGACGGCAGCAAACTGATCGCTGCCGCGCACATCGACCCGGTCCGGCTGGGCGATCCCGACGCCCGCGTGCCACTTGATCGCTATATCGCCCTAATGCGCGCCGCCAAATCGGCGACCAACGACACTGCGCTTGCGCTGAAGTTCAGCGAGAACGTGAGCGTATCGGACATGTCGATCTTAGGTCTCATCATGGAAGCCTCGGCTACGATGGGCGAAGCTTTCATCCAGTTGCAGCGATACAGCCAAGTGGCTGCGGAAACCTCCGGCGCCAGCGAAGGTCCGCAGTTTGAAGTCGTATCACGCGGCGGTCGGCTTTTCATGGTCGACCACCGGCAGCACCCGAACCTGTTTCCGGAACTGACTGAGTTTACCTTCGGCAGCCTTACCTGCGGGCCGCGCCGATTTCTGCCGCGGCCTCACGTACTGGCAGTGTACGTCACCCATCGCGCCCCGCCCCATGCAGCCGAATATGAACGCGTTTTTCAGTGTCCGGTTCACTTCGGGTGTCATTGGAACGCAATGCAGCTGCACCCAGATGTGGCCGAATGGAAAGTGGCTCAGGCGCCGCGTTATGTTTTTGGCGTTCTGGCCCAGCATGCGGACGGCCTGCTGACCAACCTGGAGGCGGGAGAAACCCTGTGCTCCCGAATCGAGAAGCTGGTTCTGCCAACCCTCCACCACAGTCCCTTAACCGCTGAGGCGGTCGCGGCGCGGTTGGGGTTCAGCCGGCAAACACTGTTCCGCAAGCTCAGAGAAGAAGGGCAGTCCTTTTCAAACGTTATCCAGGACCTGCGTCGCCGGTTGGCTATCGCCTACATAGAAGGCCGGATCGCAACCGTTACGGAGACGGCCTATCTGCTCGGGTTCTCCGATTTCTCATCCTTTTCTCGCGCGTTCAAACGCTGGACGGGCGTTGCCCCGAGCGAGTACAGGCATCTCGATAGCTAGCCTCGGCTGCTTGTCTCGGCCGATCGTGGCCGAGGCCAAGGGCACCCGCCCGACCGAACGGAGCGCAAAGATGATGGCTTTCAATGTATGTCTGCTCTCGTCCCTCGCAAACCAAGAGCTGACCTTCGGGTTGCCACCCCACAGCCGAAACTCAAACTCAGACACTATCGCGCGCCCATACCCTTTAATTCATTGAGCTTCGACGCTCGCGAGGGGTGCGAATCTTTTTCGACACCTTCGCACTCCCCGAGCCAATCCTTCTCCGCCACCGTGGTCGCTATTCGCCGCTGAACCGCAGCGCTCACCGGCTACCCCACGGAGGCCCGAACCATGCGAAATGATCAAGCCGCACTTCCGCCGCGCTTCCTGCGCACGAAGGAAGCCGCCGAATTCCTAAGCCTGTCCGCCCGCACGCTGGAGAAACACCGGACTTACGGAACCGGTCCGGCGTATCGCAAGCTTGGCGGTCGCGTCGTCTATGCTGTCGAAGACCTGCAAACCTGGGCAGCGCGCGGCGCCGTGACGTCCACTTCCGACCCGCGCGGGCACGTGTTGCCTGCCAAGCCACAGACGCTCCCCGACGTTCCGCAACCCGGTCGTCACGCGCGCTGAGCGCGCGGTTTCGTGAATGACGGCGCGGCGTCGGTCCCTCTCGGAGCGCGGACAGCTTGATCTGTTTCAGGCGCTCCCTGGCGACTTCGCGCGACGAGATGCGCAGGATCTCATGGCCTATCCCTTCTTCTCTTTGTGCAAATCCCATCGCATCGCGCCGATCGATTTCACCGCCGGCGGAGTCTCGATCCGCGTCGAGGCCGTGCCGGACCACGGCATGGCGACCATCTGGGATGCGGACATCCTCATCTGGGCCGCAAGCCAGATCGTCGAAGCCCGCGACGGGGGGTTTCGAACGTCGCGCCTTATGGCGGCGACGCCCTATGAAATCCTGACCTTCGTCGGCCGCGGCACGTCGATGCGCGACTACCAGCGTCTCAAGGCTGCGCTCGACCGTCTCCAGTCCACCACCGTTTCCACCTCGATCCGTCAGCCGAGCGAAGGCCGGCGTCATCGATTCTCCTGGATCAACGAATGGCAGGAGCGCACTGACTATCAAGGCCGACCGGACGGCATCGAACTGATCGTGCCGGACTGGTTCTATTGCGCCGTGCTCGACGACGGGCTCGTACTGACCATCGACCGCGCCTATTTCGCCCTGACCGGCGGGCTCGATCGCTGGCTCTATCGCCTGGTGCGTAAGCATGGCGGCCGCCAGCGCGGCGGCTGGCGCTTCGACTTCCGTCACCTCCACCAGAAATCCGGCAGCCTCTCGCCCTACAAGCGCTTCGCCTTCGAACTGCGTCATATCATCCGTCGCCAGCCGCTACCGGGCTACACGCTCTTTCTTGAAGTCGAGGCTAACGGCCGGACGCTGCTCGCCTTCGAGCCCGTTCCGGCCAGTGGGAACCCTGTGGATGGCGTCGTGCTATCGGGAACCCGCACTATCGTGCCATCAGGAACCCGAGGCTCGTGCTATCGGGAACCCAAATTTGATTTAAAGCGCGGGAAGAAAACGGAAAATCGCGCCCGTAACTTAGAGTCTAACAAAGAATCTAACTCTGTAGAGGGCGCGCGCGATGTGGAAAACATCGCTCAAGACCCTGTGCCAGGCGCTTCGAAAGCGCGTGGCACGAACGCTTCAGCGACGTCCTTAGGAACACCGCCTCTGCCTCTCGACTATGGCTCGGGAGGCAAGCAATGATCGTCGCCTTGCTCAACCAGAAGGGCGGCACCGGTAAAACGACACTCGCCCTGCATCTCGCCGGCGAATGGGCACGGCGCGGGAATCGCGTCGCGCTGATCGACGCCGATCCGCAAGGCTCGGCCCTCGACTGGTCCGAGCAGCGCGCCCGTGGACGACTACCGCGCCGCTTCGGCGTCGTCGGCCTGGCACGCGATACGCTCCATCGCGAGGCGCCGGACCTCGCACGCGACGCCGATCATGTCGTCATCGACGGCCCGCCGCGCGTCGCCGGATTGATGCGCTCGGCCTTGCTCGCCGCCGATCTCGTTCTCATTCCCGTGCAGCCGTCGCCGCTCGATGGCTGGGCGTCGGCCGAGATGCTGGCGCTCGTCAACGAGGCGCGGATCTATCGGCCCGAACTCGTCGCCCGTTTCGTTCTCAATCGGTGTGCAACGCGCACCGTGCTCGCTCGCGAAACGGCCGAGGCGCTGGCCGATCACGATCCGCCGGTTCTCTCCACCACCGTCGGCCAGCGCATCGTCTTCGCGGCCGCCGCGCAGACCGGCCGCCTCGTCTCGGAAATCGACAATGCCGCAGCGGCCACACGCGAGATCACTGCCCTGGCCGACGAGACCGTCCGCATCGTCGCCGGAAAGGCGTCGCCATGAGCGGTCGTCCGAACCGCCGCGCATTTGCCACCCGACCCGCCGATCCCGAGCAGTGGATCAGGACCGCCGATGCCGCTCCCCGTGACGGCAAGCCGTCCGGGTTCACCGCACGCCTGACTATCGACATCACGCCCGAGCTGCGCGGCCGCATCAAGATCGCGGCGTTCCAGCGCGGCGTCACCGTCGCCGACATGCTGCGTGTCCTGCTCGCGCGCGAATTCCCGACAGACGAAGGAGATCCCTCATGACCGGCACCGCGGCCCCCCGCGTTGGCGGCGGCCCGATGCCGTCCGCCGACAACCCCGATGCGCTCACCCATGTGGAACTGACCTGGATCGAGAAACGGATCGAATATTGGATCCGCTTCGGCCGCGAGACCGGCGAGAGGATCATCGACCGCCGCCGGCGCGTCGTCTCCTTCCGTCCCGGCGTCGTGTTTGCCTTCGTGCGATGGGCGGCCAACGATTACGGCACGGTCATTTCGCGCATCGACATCGTGCGCGCCATTGAGCCCGGCGCTGCCTATCAGACGCTGCCTTTCGTGCGCCCCGGCGGCGAAATCCTGCTCAAGATCGAAGGCTGGCCCAAGGTCGAAAAGGTGCTCCAGCACATCGACGCGGTGGAAGCCGCCGGCGTCGATCCGTGCGATGCCGCCCCCGATCACTGGCGTCACGTGGCGCACCGGATGAGCGCCGGCCACGAGCCGCGTCCCTACACCCAGGAGCGCCATCAGGCATGGCTCAAGCGGCGGGAGATCGAACAATGACCCGTTTCGGCTACGTCATGCTGACGTACTTCGCCGCGATGGGTGTCGCCGCGGCCGCCGTCATTCCGACATCGCTCATACTCGTCTGGAACGTGTCGGCCAGCGCGCCCATCGGGTTCTACCGGATCGAACCCGCCGAACGCCTCGAAATACCCGATCTGGTCGCGGTCATGCCGCCCGAGCCGCTCGAGGATTACATGGTCGCGCGCGGCTATATCGGCCGCGACGTGCCCATCCTGAAGCGCGTCCTGGGCTTGCCAGGACAACGCGTTTGCCGCACCGGCCGCACCATCACGGTCGACGGAATCGCGATGGGCGAAGCGCTGGCCCGGGATCGGCGCGAGCGCCCGCTGCCGGTCTGGAGCGGCTGCCGCGTCGTCGCGGCCGACGAGATCTTCCTCATGAACTGGCAAGTCCCCGACAGTCTGGACGGCCGCTATTTCGGCCCGCTTCCGGCCACGACCGTCATCGGCCGGGCAATCCCTCTCTACACCGATGAGGACGGCAATGGCCGCTTCGTCTGGCGCGCGCCGACGCGGTGACGACGCGTGCCTTCCTGCCATCCCACCGCGACCAAGAAGGAGTTCATCATGCCCCAGATCGGTCAGTTCACCCGCACGCCAAATGGCTATAACGGACGCATCCGCTCGCTGTCTTTCGACTGCGAACTTACCTTCGTCACCGCCGAGAATGTCGACAGCGAGAACGCGCCGGCCTACCGGATTCATCTCGGCGACGAGAACGGCCCCGAGGTCGGGGCGGGCTGGAAACACTCCGGCGAACGGGCCGGCACCTACATCTCCGTCGTCCTCGACGATCCCGCCTTTTCGGTTCCGGTCCGCGCCCGGCTGTTTCAGTCGGACGAGGATGGACGCGACTGGGGCTTGCACTGGACCCGCGCGAAAAAGCGCGACGAGCAGGACTGATCGATGCCCGTTGTTCGCGTATGCGCAGCACTTCGGCAGTGCGGCCCTTGCGGCCGCATTGCCCTCTTTCTCCTTTCCGGCCTGTCCTTCGGCCTGATCAAGAGCGGCGGCGCATTCGCTCAGCCAGTGCCCGCCATGCAGCAGGAGGTCGATTATCCCTTCGCCACGTATATTGCGGAGGCGGCGCAGCGCTTCAACATTCCTGAAGGCTGGATCGTCGCCGTCATGGACGCCGAAAGCGCCGGCGATACGCACGCGGTCTCACATGCTGGCGCGATGGGGCTAATGCAGGTCATGCCCGGCACCTGGGATTATCTGCGCGCCCGCTATCGGCTCGGCTCGGATCCCTTCGATCCACGCGACAACATCTTCGCCGGCGCGGCCTACCTGCGCGAAATGTACGACCGTTACGGCACCATCCCGGCGATGCTGGCGGCCTACAATGCGGGACCTGATCGCTATGACGAATACCTCGCCACAGGTCGGCCGCTGCCCGCCGAAACCCGCGCCTATGTCGATCAGCTTGCGCCAGCGTTGGGCGTTGCAACGCAGTCGGTGGACGCCCCGGCCGCACCGCCGCTGCCACCAGACTGGCGCGAAGCACCCCTGTTCGTTCCGCGCTCGAACGACCGCCGGACGGCCGCAGACCGCACCGCCGACAAACCATCGGCGCGCAGCTCTGCTTTCGTGCCGGTGCAACATAACGTCGAGAACCCTTCTGATCCGAAGGCGATGTTCGTCGTACAGAACACGACGAGGGGCACTCCATGACGTGCACCAGCTCATTTCGGATGATGTCGGGCTCTGGCCTATCATGGCGGACGAGAGTGGGAGCGGCAGGCCCCACAACCGACCGATGGCAGGATAAAAGGGCGCACATTGCGCGCTGGTCGGTCGGTTGGTTTTCTTGGGATTTCTGGCCCGTCCCGCACATTGCCCGGCCTTGGCGCAATGTGCGCCGACCGTTCAACCCGCCAGATTTTCTGCATTTTCCGCACATTGCAGGGCGACGCCATGGCCGATGACCGCGAGTTCCGCGTCCGTCCTGGCCGGATCCGCTCGACGCGTGCACAGGCCGCGCGCCCGTTCATCGCCCAGGCGATTGCGGCAGCGAAGAAGGCGGGCGGCGGCGTGTCGCGCTCCGGCCGCGTGGTTTCCGGCAACCGTTCGCGCTTCGGCCATGGCCAGCGCGCCAGCATCCAGGCCAATCGGCTCATCACGGCGCGCTCACGCGGCGCCGTGATCAAGGCGCGTGTCGTCCGCCATTTCGCGCGCGCCGCGCCGCTCGGCACGCATCTCGACTATCTGCGCCGCGACGGGGTGACCCGCGACGGCGAGAAGGCGCGACTGTTCGGGCCGGGAGAGAATGAGGCGGATGGCCGCGCTTTCGCCGAGCGCTGCGAGGACGATCGCCACCATTTCCGCTTCATCGTCTCGCCGGACGACGCGCTGGAGATGTCGGACCTCAAATCCTTCACCCGTGATCTTATCGGCCAGATGGAGAAGGATCTCGGCTCGGGTCTCGACTGGGTCGCCGTCGATCACTGGAACACCGAGCACCCGCATGTCCATCTGATCGTGCGCGGTGTGCGCGACGACGGCCAGGACCTCGTCATCTCGCGCGATTACATTAGGGAGGGCATGCGCGATCGGGCGCGCGATCTCATCACGATGGAGCTCGGTCCGCGCACCGATCTCGACATCCGGCGCAGCCTCGCGAACCAGATCGCCTCCGAGCGCTGGACACAGCTCGACCGCCAGCTCGTTCGCGACAGCCGGCGCACCGGCGTCATCGACCTCGCGCCGCGTCCGGGTGAACAGCCCGACGAATTCCATGCGCTGAAGGTGGGGCGGCTGCGCAAGCTGGAGACGCTCGGCCTGGCCGAGCAAGTCGGCCACGGCCAATGGATGATCGCTGACAAGACCGAGACCACGCTGCGCGAACTCGGCGCGCGCGGCGACATCATCAAACGCATGCACCGCGCCCTGACCGAGCGCGGTATCGAACGCGGATCGGCGGACTACGTTCTGGCAGCCGAAAGTCTCGAGACGCCAATCGTCGGGCGTCTGGTCGAGCGCGGGCTCGATGACGAACTGAAGGGCACGGCCTATGCCGTGGTCGACGGCGTGGACGGGCGGTCCCACCACATCAAGCTTACCGATCTCGATGCGGCCGGCGACAGCGCGCCGGGTTCGATCGTCGAACTGCGCGCCTATGACGATTCACGCGGGCAGCGCCGCGTCGCCCTCGCCGTGCGCTCCGATCTCGACATCGAACGGCAGGTAACCGCATCGGGGGCGACCTGGCTCGACCGGCAGAACATCGCGCGTGACCCCGCGGCGCTGTCCGAAAGCGGGTTCGGCGCGGAGGTCCGCGATGCTATGGACCGCCGCGCTGAACGTTTGATCGAGAAGGGTTACGCCGAACGGCAGGGTCGGCGGATCGTCTTCAGCCGCAATCTGCTCGATAGGCTCCGCCAGCGCGAAGTGGACACACTCGGCGAGAAGCTCGCGGCTCAGACCGGCCAGCCCTTCCAGCGTGCGACCAACGGCGAGTACGTCGCCGGCGCCTACCGCCAGCGGTTTACGCTCGCGTCTGGCCGCTTCGCGATGATCGACGATGGTCTCGGCTTCCAGCTTGTTCCCTGGACGCCCTCGCTCGAAAAGCATCTTGGCCGCCACGTCTCAGGTGTGGCGCGCGGCGACGGCGGCGTCGACTGGAGCTTCGGCCGCAAGCGGGGACTGGGCCGCTGACCTCTGATCGAGCGGGCTGAATTGAATGCACTGGCAAAAAGCGGCTTCGAACTAAACCGAGACCTTCACCGTGGTGGTACAAGCGGCCAAGTTGGGTGGACAGCGGTCGTTGCGCGAGCTTCCGCTAGCCTGCAATGTTAAGGCGTCGGCTGTCGCGTATGCTTGCCAATCTGTTGAGATTTCCTTCGTCTAACGGCTTGGCTTATGTTGACGCCGCCGCCGTAATCGTCCGGTGGCGGCCGCCATCATAGCCGTACGCCATCACGCACCCAACAATCAGGCGACCTTCGGTATCTGCTTACCTCTCGCCGTAGGCGTCGTGATAGTTCCACCACTGGTACGGGGGCGTTTGCGGATAGCCGGCCGGCGAGTCCTCCCACTCCTCCTGGCGCCCCAGCGCGCTGATGTCGAGGTAGCTCCATGTGCTCCCCATCGCCTCATCGCCGCGGCTGTCGACGAAGTAGGTGCGGAAGATCCCTTCGCCCTCTCGGATGAAGGCGTTGGTCCCGTGCCACTCGCGGACATCGAAGTCTGTGTCGAAGTCGTCCATGATCGTGTACCAGGGGATCTCCGTCCATCCCATCCGCTTCTTCAAGCCCTGTATCTCGGCCTGAGGCGCGCGCGAGACGAATGCGAGCGTGGTGTCGCGAGCGTTCAGATGCGCCGGATGTGCGACTTGATCGGCGAGGAACGAGCAGCCGACACAGCCCCGTTCCGGGTACGCATCCCCTTGCGCGCTGAAGGTGACCTCAGGCCCGTAAAAGAAGCGATAGACGATTAGCTGCCTGCGTCCCTCGAACAGGTCGAGGAGACTCGCCGGGCCGTTCGGGCCTTCGAACCGGTAGTCCTTCTCGACGGCCATCCACGGCATCCGCCGGCGTTTGGCCGCCATTGCGTCGCGGGCGCGGGTGAACTCCTTCTCTTCCACGAGCAGCTTCTCGCGCGCGTTCTTCCACTCCTGTGCCGAGACGATCGATGGCATGTTCATCGTTCCCGTTCCTTCTTCCGGTCGTCGTTACAAGCTTCCCAGGGATCGAGTATCTCAATATGGTAGGGTTCCATATCGATCTCCCGTGGAGGACGATCATATACTGCGATCATCCCCGAGGACGAATGGGGTGACGCCGATCCGACATCGGGGACGATCTTTTTGTCGCCGGGTTGCGGCGAGCGTTATTTCTGTAAGCAGATGGGAGAAGACTACGCCATCGGCGCGCCAATCAGGTGCTGACACGTTTTAACAGGTTGCTGAATTAGTCGCCGAATCGGAACGGTTTCCCGTCTGCGCGGTCTTGGAGGTTCAGCGTCAGGTCCCTTAACGCGGATGGCTGGCTTCCCTGATGTGCTTTCTCGTCGTCACGCACCCAGCGGCCGGGGCAACCGGGCGAGGTTGTTCGCGGTCATCGTCAGCACGAAGCGGCAGCGAACCCTTTCGAGGCCGCGGTAGACGGTCTGGGCCATGCCGCCGACGGACTTGGCCCAGCCGAAGGGCTCCTCGATCCGCTTGCGGTGCTTCTGGGACAGCGCGTAGCCCTCGTGCCGGGTGGTGCGGCCGTCGATGGCGGAGTGGCGGGCCTTCCGGGCTACGTGGGGTGTGACACAGGCCTGCCGAAGGTCGCGGACGAAGTCGGCGCTGTCGTAACCCTTGTCCGCGCCGAGGGTCAGCTGCCGGGTCGACCCCGGGGCATGCTCATGGATCATGTCCAAGGCCGCCCTGCGTTCGGCATAGCCGTCGGCTCGGGTCAGGCCGGCCTGCACGACCAGGCCGCTCCGGTTCTCCATCAAGGCATGGCCCATGAAGCACAGCACCGCGGCGGAGCGGCCGGGCTGAAAAGTCTTTTCGCGCATCTCCTGACAGAGGGCTGTCAGGGAAACTGTGTGATATTTTCTATCTAAATGCCGCGCAACAGAAGGTTTTGGACTATGACGATTTCTACGTTTCTCACCGCTCTTGGATCCGACGGTCCGGTAACTGAATACGCGAAGGACATGGAGCTTTATGGGTGGCTCATTGGAAGCTGGGAAATGGAGACGATTCATCATCTCCATGACGGCACGAAACAGAATTCGACCGGGGAAATCCATTTCGACTGGGTACTCGAAGGCCGTGCGATTCAGGACATCTGGATCAGGCCCAAGCGCCCTGCTCCATCCACCATGTATGGCACGACGCTACGCGTTTTCGATCCCGAGATCGGCGGTTGGCACATCATTTGGAGTGACCCGCTCAACCAAGATTACTCGCGCCAGATCGGGCGGGCAGAGGGCAAGGACATTGTTCAGTTAGGTGAGGATTCACGCGGGCTGAAAGCGCGGTGGCGATTCACAGAGATCACTGCAAACAGCTTCCATTGGATTGGCGAAGAGCGCTCTTTGGAGAGTGACCCTTGGCAGATCACGTTTGAACATTTTGTCCACAGAACCTAGACTTAGACTAGCAGCAACCCTCCGATGTCTATCCGGCTCCCGCCGTTCCTACGAGCAGAATACGAACAGGCTTGCTGCTAGCGGTCGTGCCCCGCAGCGTGCAGATATTTGCGCGGAATATAGGCCATGTCAGGTACGAAAATTCTCTGGGGTCAGATTTTCACTGTCTTCACGATTGTCCTGACCACCACTTGGACAGCGACGCAGTGGACGGCTTGGCGCCTTGGCTTCCAGCCTCAGCTCGGCCAACCGTGGTTCGAGATCGACGGCTGGCCGATCTACTATCCGCCGGCCTTCTTCTGGTGGTGGTACTTCTACGATGCCTATGCACCGCCGATCTTCATTGAGGGCGCGATCATCGCGGCCTCAGGCGGCTTCATTGCGATTGGGGTGGCGATCCTCATGTCCGTCTGGCGCGCACGCGAGGCGCAGAATGTCGACACTTATGGATCGGCGCGGTGGGCGAAACCGGATGAGGTCAAGGCCGCCGGCCTCCTCGGACCCGACGGCGTCGTTCTCGGCAAGCTCAGGAATGACTATCTGCGCCATGAGGGGCCGGAGCATGTCCTGTGTTTTGCGCCGACCCGCTCGGGCAAGGGCGTCGGTCTCGTCATCCCCTCGCTTCTGACCTGGCCGGGCTCGGCCATCGTCCATGACATCAAGGGCGAGAACTGGCAGCTCACGGCAGGCTTTCGCGCCCGGCACGGCCGTGTGCTGCTGTTCGATCCGACCAATCCGAAATCATCGGCCTACAATCCGTTGCTCGAGGTTCGCCGCGGCGAGTGGGAGGTGCGAGACGTCCAGAACATCGCCGACATCCTCGTCGATCCCGAAGGCTCGCTCGAGAAGCGCAATCACTGGGAGAAGACCAGTCATGCATTGCTGGTCGGCGCCATCCTCCATGTGCTTTATGCTGAGGCCGATAAGACACTCGCCGGCGTCGCCGCATTCCTTTCAGATCCGAGGCGCCCGATCGAATCGACGCTTGCCGCCATGATGAAGACGGCGCATCTCGGCGAAGTCGGTCCACACCCCGTCATCGCAAGCGCCGCTCGCGAACTGCTCAACAAGTCGGACAATGAGCGCTCCGGTGTGCTCTCCACCGCCATGTCTTTTCTCGGCCTCTATCGTGACCCGGTCGTCGCCAAGATTACCCGGCGCTGCGACTGGCGTATCATCGATATAGTCGGCGGCAAATTCCCGACGACACTCTACCTTGTGGTGCCACCTTCCGACATCAACCGTACCAAACCGCTGATCCGCCTGATCCTCAACCAGATCGGACGGAGGCTCACCGAGGACCTGAACGCGAAGGGCGGCCGACACCGCCTGCTGCTGATGCTCGACGAGTTCCCGGCGCTTGGACGGCTCGACTTCTTCGAAAGCGCGCTCGCCTTCATGGCTGGCTACGGGCTCAAGAGCTTCCTGATCGCCCAGTCGCTGAACCAGATCGAGAAGGCCTACGGGCCGAACAATTCGATCCTCGACAACTGCCATGTCCGAGTGAGTTTCGCCACCAATGACGAGCGCACAGCCAAACGGGTATCAGACGCCCTCGGCACGGCGACGGAAATGCGGGCGATGAAGAACTACGCTGGGCACAGGCTCTCGCCCTGGCTCGGCCACCTGATGGTGTCGCGACAGGAGACCGCGCGGCCGCTGCTCACACCCGGCGAGGTCATGCAGCTTCCGCCGGCCGACGAAATCGTCATGGTTGCCGGCGCGCCGCCAATCCGGGCAAAGAAGGTCCGTTACTATGAGGACCCGCGTTTCCACGAACGCATCCTGCCGCCACCGTCCAAGATTGCATCAGTTGAGGCCAGAGGCGACGACTGGACCACGCTGCCGCTGCCGGCGAAGCCAGGGCTGACGGTCAACGCCCTCGGTATCGCAGCCGAGGAGGAGGACACGACCGATTCCGAGCGGCGGCGCCAGCCCGAGCTGAGCCGTACCAAACCTGTCGACAAGAAAGCCACGCTCGAGAACGAGTTCGAGATCGATCCCATCGACGACGATCAGGAGGAGACCGCGCGCAACAGCCGGATGACCCGGGTCATGCAACGCGTGGCGCGGCAGGTCTCGATGGACCCCAAAGACGGCTTGGAACTCTAGCCGATGCCCGGTCGCAAAAAGAAAGCGCAGATCTCCGTCTATCTCGACCCGGAGGTGATGACGATGTTGGCGGACTATGCCGCCCGTCGCGAGCAGTCGCAGTCCATGATCGCGGAGGCGGCGATCGCCTCCTTCCTGTCGCCGGACGATGCCGAAAGGCGCGAAGCCGTGATCGCCAAGCGCCTCGACCAGCTCGACCGCCGTATGACCCGTCTGGAGCGGGATGTCGGGATCTCAGTCGAGACGCTAGCCATCTTCATTCGGTTCTGGCTGGCGACAACGCCCGCCCTGCCTGAACCGGCTGCCCAAGCCGCCCGCGCGAAGGCTGGTGAGCGTTATGAGGCATTCATCACGGCCTTGGGGCGTCGTCTCGCAAAAGGACCGAAGCTACGCCAGGAGATTTCCGAGGACGTTGCAGGATCGGACGGATCGAGTTCGCCGTAGTTAGCGACGAGAGGTCTGCCGCACGTCCCATGTCGACAATGGGGTGGGAAGCGGTCTGTCCGCCTTCCGCTGGCAATTCGAGAAACCGGACTGGAGGCTCGGCAGAAGGGACCGGTAGCGGCTGACAGCGTTCAGGAAATGACTGCCGTTTACTTCGCAGCCACCGCTGCCCGGCGCCGCGCCACCACGCTCTCCATGAGCCGCGGCTGCGGATTGCGGCCGAAGCGGTTCTCGACAAATCGGAGGTGGCTCGCGTCGGCTCCCCAGACGTACCACTTCGCTCCCTCCACAACCTGGCGATTGACCTCCTTCACCAGCCGGACGGGATCAGCCAAACGCACCTGCTCAAGGAAGTCGGCATCGCTGCCGCCGATCCAGATCTGCCGCGGTCCGATCGGCAGCACCACATGCGCATCTTTGGCCCCGAGCGGAGTGCGGATAACCGGCCTATCGGACGTCAGCAGGGTCGGAGCATGCGGCACCGTCTGCAGCACCCGCCAGTGCATTCCATTCAGCGTCGAGCCCACGTTCTCGTGGTCGACCAGCGTGTAAAACACGTCGAACTGGTGGCGTTCCTTTTTGGCCAGCGGCTGGCCAGCCAGGTACTCCGAGAAGGTCTCCGGATCGCTAGGCTCGCGCACCGCCTGGTAACGTGCCTCTGCTTCGGCATCAGTGGCGCTGAAGTCTTCGTGCCACCACTCCCGGAACATGGCGATGTCCTCCGGGCAGCGGAGGAGTAGCGACAGGATGAACCGGCTCCATGCCGACCGGCTTTGGTTGTCCCACGGCGCGTAGTGGCCGTGCGCCTCCAGCATGTCCAGTGAATTGGACGCCCAGGTGTCGACTGGCTTGAAGAAGGTCTCTTCGACCTGCTGCGCT
Organism: Chelativorans salis; assembly: GCF_025336525.1. Classification (GTDB taxonomy): domain Bacteria; phylum Pseudomonadota; class Alphaproteobacteria; order Rhizobiales; family Rhizobiaceae; genus Chelativorans; species Chelativorans salis. The sequence goes on along the minus strand of NZ_JAOCZP010000004.1, from coordinate 244,921 downwards.
AGCGTGGGCTCATAACCCTTGAGCTCGTAGAGCCGCTCCTCGTAGCCCGTGCGCTCGGCCGTCACCGGCTTGACGGCGATCTTGCGCTGATAAGGGTTCGAATATTCGGTCAGCTTGCCCGTCGTATTGTTCTCCCACCGGCGCAAGTAGAAGGCCGGGATGAAGTGATGCTTGGTGGGTGGATTCGCTGGCGTCATGCCTCAGTTCTACAGCTGGCCTGGCAGTGGGCGAAGTACCCGCCACCCCATAGGTTGCTGAATTGTGTGGATGGCGGCGGCGCTTGAAGGGGATCAATTGGGTGCGCATTGCTGGTGTTGCTTACGACAGCGGAATGGCAGCTGTAGGGATTTCGACCGAAAGCCGGTTCACGAATGCGTCGATCCGGGCCGCGCGGACGGCGCGGGGGTTCAGCAGCGCCACGATATCGGCATCGGGCAGGGACCAGTCGGGCAGGATCCGGATCAGCCGGCCGTCGCGCAAATCCTGAAAGACGCTCCATTCGGATCGCTCCACGATGCCGAAGCCGTCGAGCGCCCATGCCCGGACCACCTCGCCGTCATTGCAGGCAAAGACGGGATGGACGCGTAGGCTCGTCTCGCTGCCGTCCGGGCCAGTCAGCGGCCAGAGCGTCGCGTCGGCCCTGTCCTCTCGCACCACGCCCACCCGATGGCCCGCGATATCCCCGGGGTCCTGAGGCAATCCGAAGCGCGCGGCATAACTCGGCGCCGCCACCAGAAATCGGCGGTTCGTTGCGAGCTTTCGCTGCATGATCCTCAGGTCAGGCAATCGTCCGACATGGATCATCACGTCCCACGGTCCGGCCCGCATCGCTCCCAGAGGATCTTCGCTGAGGACGAGCGAAGGGCTAAGCTCGGGGTTCTCGCCGGCGAAACGCGAGAGGATCGGCGCCACGCGCAGCCGCCCGAAACCGAAGGGGGCGATGACCTGCAGCGGTCCTTCGATCCGTCCCGCACGCGCGGCCATCTCATCCGCCAGCGTCTCCAGTTCGCCGAGAATGCCACTGGACCGTTCGATAAGGAACGCCCCTTCTGCCGTGAGGCGTAGCGGACCGCGCCCGCGCTCGATCAGTCGCAAGTGCAGCCGGTCCTCGATCTGGGCCAGCCGCTGCGAAACCGCCGGCGGTGTCACGCTCAGGCTGCGCGCCGCGGCCGCGAGACTTGGCGCGGAGGAGAGCGCCGTCAGGAAGCGAAGGTCAGCGATGTCGATCATTAAGCGGCAACTTAATACGAGATTCGTTTTGCGTGAATATACTCTAAATCGCCTGGTTGGTATGAAGTGGTCATTCAAACGAAAGGATCGCCCGATGCCGTCCGGCCAGACCAGCTTTCAAGACCTGCAGACACCCGCTCTCCTGCTTGACGAAGCCAGGATGACGCGCAACATCGAACGACTGGCGGAGCGCGCAAAGATCCTCGGCGTCACGTTGAGGCCGCATCTGAAGACGGCGAAGTCAGCCGAGATTGCGCGGCGCCTGAGCGGTGACGTGACTGGGCCGATCACCGTCTCCACCTTGGCCGAGGCCGAGGCGTTCCATGCCGCGGGCCACACCGACATCCTCTATGCAGTGGGGATCGCCCCGCAGAAGCTGACGCGCGTGCAGGTTCTGCGCGAGCAGGGCTGCGATCTGGTCGTGATCCTCGACAGTCCCGCGCAGGCGCGGGCCGTCGCCGAGGCGGGCGTGCCGGCACTGATCGAGATCGACAGCGACGGCCACCGCGGCGGGCTTCTTCCGGACGAACCAGCGCTGGTCGAGATCGGGCGCATCTTGCACGCAGTCGACAATCTGCGCGGCGTGATGACCCATGCGGGCGAAAGCTACACGGTGCGCGGCGACGCCGCCCATGCCGAGTTCGCCGAGCGTGAACGCAGCGCGGCCGTCAAGGCGGCGGACGAATTGCGGGATGCAGGGCTGTTCTGCCCGGTCGTCAGCGTCGGATCGACGCCGACGGCCCATGCCGCGCGCGATCTGTCGGGTGTCACCGAACTGCGCGCCGGGGTATACATGTTCTTCGACCTCGTGATGGCGGGGATCGAAGTCTGCGGCCTAGACGATATCGCGCTCACCGTCCTGACGACGGTCATCGGCCATCAGCCGGCCAAGGGCTGGGTGATGATCGATGCCGGCTGGATGGCGATGTCTTGCGACCGGAGTACTGCTGGGCAGAACGTTGACCAAGGCTACGGGCTCATCTGCGATGCCGACGGGCGCCTCATGCCCGATCTGATCGTCAGCAGCGCCAACCAGGAACACGGGATCGTCTCGTTGCGCCCCGGCGCCGAGGGTCCGCTGCCGAACATCCCCCTGGGGACGCATCTGCGCATCCTGCCCAACCACGCCTGCGCGACCGCCGCGCAGCATGACCGATACCATGTGCTGCCCGCCGAGAGCGGACCGATGAAGACCTGGCGCCGCTTCGGCGGCTGGTAAGGAGATGTCGATGATCCTGATCACCGAGGCGCAGTCCTCCGCGCTCGTCACCCCCGAACTCGCCTTCGATGCGGTGCTGCAGGCCTTCATTGCGGCTGTCGACCCCGGCGCAGCGAGCTTTCCGGTTGTCATCGCCCATGCCAGCGATCCGCAGAACCGGTTCACGATCAAGTCGGCGGCGGGGGCAGAACTCGCGGGGCTCAAGGTTGGCGCCTATTTTCCAACCAATGATGCCCGCGGCCTGCCGCGCCATGCCTCGACCATTCTGCTGATCGACCAGACGTCGGGCCGGATCGGCGCATTGGTGGAGGGCTCGGCCCTTAATTGCTATCGCACCGCCGCGGCCGATGCCGTCGCCACCGACGCCCTGGCACGTCCCGAGGCCGAGGTTCTGACGCTGTTCGGCACGGGCCATCAGGCCGCATACGAGGCCGAGGCGATCGCGCGCATCCGCGCCCTGTCCCGCGTGCTGGTGGTCGGCCGCGACCCATCCCGCGCCGCAGCCTTCGTCGAGAAGCTGCGCGCCAGGGGCTTGCCCGCTGAGACCGCGGCGCCCGAAGCCGCGGTCCGCGCCGCCGATATCGTCGTGACGGCGACCACGGCCACCGCGCCCCTCTTCGACGCAGGTTGGGTTCGGCCGGGCACGCACGTCTCCTCCATGGGATCGGATTCGCAAGGCAAGCAGGAACTGCCACCGAGCCTCTTCCCCCGCGCGCGGCTCTTCTGCGATCTGCCGGACCAGTCCGCCCGCATCGGCGAGTTCCAGCATGCTGAGCCCGGCACGCCGCTCACCGCCATCGGCGCGGTGCTGGCTGGAGCCGCCGCCGGCCGGCAGAACGACGACGAGATCACCGTTTTCGACAGCTCGGGCATTTCCCTCCAGGATCTCCACATGGCAAATGCTATCCTTGATGCCACCGACGCGACCGACGTCCATGACGGATGAGATCGGCGAGAACTCTTTTGCATTGTCGAAGATGGGCCGGGGATGTGCGCTGACTGGCCCGGAAAGTGAACGGCAACTCTGTCCCGCATCCTAACAGTTCATGAAACGTGCCGCGAAGGTCAGGTCTGGTGCCTGTTCAGGGTTCTGTAGACGGTCGGTCGGGATACTGAGAACACCTCGGCCTGGTCGCTGATGGAGTGGTCGCCGGTTGTGTGCATGCGGCACAATTCTCGCTGTTGCTTGTCCGAAAGCTTGGGTTGTTTGCCGCGCAGTTTTCCTTTGGCGCGGGCAATGGCCATGCCTTCGCGGGTGTGCATGCAGACCAGATCGGACTCGAATTCAGCAAAAGTGGTGAGGATGTTGAAAAACATCCTGCCCATCGCATCTGTGGGATTATATCGGCCCCGTTCCTCCATCTGGAGAGGGTTGAATGAACGGCAGGTTTCGGGTTGGAAGGAATGCATCTCGAACGACCGCCTTGGGGTCGAAACAAGACATGGCTGTCCTTAGGCTGAATCCACTGCCCACGAAGTTCTATTTTGGCATTCACGCGCAGTAGATCTGGACTCATTCCCGCCGTTTTCCTGTATTTGCACGCTACGCTACGATGACGCTAAATACCTGTTGAATCAGCCCTAAATCAGGCTCTTTTAATCATCCCCGCATGGGGATCGCCTGTTTGTCCCCGTGGAAATCGGGGATCAGATGGCGGCTTCGCATCAAAATTCGGAAGGGATCGCTCGCGGCGCGCGGATGCTACGCACCGCGCTCGGTTCGGCGATTGCCCGCTTTCTGGAGGACGCCGGCGTCGTCGAGGTGATGCTGAACCCGGATGGGCGGCTTTGGATTGATCGCCTCTCCGAGGGCCTGTCCGATACTGGTGAATACCTGTCATCCGACGACGGAGAACGCATCATCCGCCTTGTCGCTCACCACGTCGGCGCGGAGGTCCATACCGGAAGCCCACGCGTTTCCGCAGAACTGCCCGTGACAGGGGAGAGGTTCGAAGGCCTTCTGCCGCCGGTGGTTGCCGCCCCGGCCTTTGCGATCCGCAAGCCCGCCGTGGCGGTATTCACCCTCGACGACTATGTCGCCGCCGAGATCATCACGGCGGAGCAGGCATCAGCCCTGCGGGGCGGCGTCGCGGCCCGAGCCAACATTCTCGTCGCCGGCGGCACCTCCACAGGCAAGACGACGCTGACCAACGCTCTCCTGGCCGAGGTCGCGAAGACTTCCGACCGCGTCGTCATCATCGAGGACACGCGCGAGCTGCAGTGCGCCGCACCCAACCTCGTCGCCATGCGGACGAAGGATGGCGTCGCCTCGCTCTCCGATCTGGTCCGTTCGTCGCTGCGCCTGCGTCCCGACCGTATCCCCATCGGCGAGGTTCGCGGCAGCGAGGCACTGGATCTTCTGAAGGCCTGGGGCACCGGCCATCCGGGCGGCGTCGGCACGATCCATGCGGGCACCGCGCTCGGCGCGCTGCGCCGCCTCGAACAACTCATCCAGGAAGCCGTCGTGACCGTGCCCCGTGCGCTGATCGCGGAGACGATCGATCTCGTGGCGGTGCTGTCGGGACGAGGGGCCGCCCGTCATCTCTCAGAACTCGCGCGGGTCGAAGGCCTCGGTCCCGATGGTGACTACCGCGTCTTGGCCGCGGTCGGCGCTCCCCATGCACCTCTTCCCACCCAAGCCACAAAGGAACGCTCACATGACCCAGACCTTGCGTAACGCCCTCCGCCGCCTCGGAGCGGTGGCTTCTGTCGCGGTCATCGCCTTGATGATGGCGCCACCCGCCCATGCCTCTGGCTCCTCCATGCCTTGGGAAGCTCCGCTTCAGTCGATCCTCGAATCCATCGAGGGGCCGGTCGCCAAGATCATCGCCGTCATCATTATTATCATCACCGGCCTGACGCTTGCCTTCGGCGACACGTCCGGCGGCTTCCGCCGGCTTATCCAGATCGTCTTCGGTCTGTCGATCGCCTTTGCTGCGAGCTCCTTCTTCCTGTCCTTTTTCTCCTTCGGCGGCGGGGCGCTGGTCTGATGGCGGGCGCTGACGAACTGCTCGGATTTTCGGTGCCGGTCCACCGGGCGCTGACCGAGCCGATCCTGCTTGGCGGTGCGCCACGCGCCATCGCGATCATGAACGGCACGCTCGCCGGCGCAATTGGCCTCGGCCTGCGGCTTTGGCTCGCGGGCATCGCGATCTGGGCGATCGGCCATTTCGCGGCGGTCTGGGCCGCCAAGCGCGATCCGCTATTCGTGGAGGTCGGCCGCCGCCATCTGCGCATTCCCGCGCATCTCTCAGTCTGATCGCAACGGTGCGCCGATGATGAACCTTGCCGAATACCGCAACCGCAACACCCGGCTCGCCGACTATTTACCTTGGGTCGCCTTGGTAGGCAGCGGGATCGTCCTCAACAAGGACGGGAGTTTCCAGCGCACGGCGCGATTCCGGGGACCGGACCTGGATTCGGCGGTCCCGGCGGAACTGATCGCCGTGGCGGGCCGCCTCAACAACGCCTTCCGCCGTCTCGGCTCAGGCTGGGCGATCTCCGTTGAGGCGCAGCGCCATCCGTCAGACAGCTATCCCGACAGCCGCTTTCCTGACGCCGCGTCTGCGCTAGTCGATGCCGAGCGCAAGGCAAGCTTCGAGGAGGCCGGCGCGCATTTCGAGTCGAGCTATTTCCTCACCTTCACTTATCTGCCGCCGGCCGAGGACGCCGCCCGCGCGGAGAGCTGGCTTTATGAGGGCCGCGAGACCAAGGGTGTCGATCCGCACGAGATTCTGACCGGCTTCGCCGATCGCACCGACCGCGTGCTCCGCCTTGTCGACGCCTTCATGCCCGAATGCCGCTGGCTCGATGACGCCGAGACGCTGACCTATCTCCATGGCTGCGTCTCTACGAAGCGCAACCGTGTCCGCGTTCCCGAGACGCCGATGTATCTGGACGCGCTGCTGGCCGATCAGCCGCTCACCGGTGGGCTCGAGCCGCGACTCGGCGACCAGCATCTGCGCGTCCTGACCGTCACGGGCTTTCCGACGGCGACCGCGCCCGGCCTGCTCGATGAGCTCAACCGGCTGGCCTTTCCCTATCGCTGGTCGACCCGCGCCATCCTCATGGACAAGACGGACGCGACGAAGCTCGTGACCCGCATCCGGCGTCAGTGGTTCGCCAAGCGCAAATCGATTGCCGCGATCCTGAAAGAGGTGATGACCAACGAGGCCTCGGTGCTGGTCGACACCGACGCGTCGAACAAGGCGGCCGACGCCGATCTCGCCCTGCAGGAGCTCGGCGCCGACTATGCCGGCGTCGCCTATGTCACCGCGACGGTGACGGTGTGGGATACCGACCCGCGCGTCGCCGACGAGAAACTGCGCCTCGTCGAGAAGGTCATCCAAGGCCGCGACTTCACCGCGATGCCCGAAACCATCAACGCCGTGGATGCCTGGCTCGGCTCGCTGCCCGGGCATGTTTACGCCAATGTCCGCCAGCCACCGATCTCGACGCTCAACCTCGCCCACATGATCCCTCTGAGTGCCGTGTGGGCGGGGCCGGAACGGGACGAGCACTTTGCAGCGCCCCCACTGCTGTTCGGCAAGACCGAAGGCTCGACCCCGTTCCGGTTTTCCCTCCACGTCGGCGATGTCGGGCATACGCTCGTCGTCGGTCCGACCGGCGCGGGTAAGTCCGTGCTTCTCGCGCTCATGGCGCTGCAGTTCCGCCGCTATGCCGGCGCCCAGGTCTTCGCCTTCGATTTCGGCGGCTCGATCCGTGCCGCGGCACTTGCCATGGGCGGCGACTGGCACGATCTCGGCGGCGGTCTCACCGAAGGCGACGAACACAGCGTCTCGCTGCAGCCGCTTTCCCGCCTCGAGGAGACGGCCGAGCGCGCCTGGGCCGCCGACTGGATCGTGGCCATTCTCATGCGTGAAGGCGTCGGGATCACACCGGAGGTGAAGGAACATCTCTGGACGGCCTTAACCTCACTCGCCTCGGCGCCCGTCGAGGAACGCACGATCACGGGCCTTGCCGTGCTGCTTCAGTCCAACGACCTCAAGCAGGCGCTGCGGCCCTATTGCGTCGGCGGCGCCTATGGCCGTCTGCTCGACGCGGAAGTCGAGCATCTCGGCGAAGCGAGCGTGCAGGCCTTCGAGACCGAGGGCCTGATCGGCACCGGCGCGGCGCCGGCGGTGCTCGCCTACCTCTTTCACCGCATCGAGGACCGGCTCGACGGGTCGCCGACGCTCATCATCATCGACGAGGGATGGCTGGCGCTGGACGACGAAGGCTTTGCCGGTCAGCTCCGCGAGTGGCTGAAGACGCTCAGGAAGAAGAACGCCAGTGTCGTCTTCGCCACGCAGAGCCTCAGCGACATCGACGGCTCCCCCATTGCGCCCGCGATCATCGAGAGCTGCCAGACGCGCTTGCTCCTGCCCAATGAGCGGGCGATCGAGCCGCAGATCACCGCGATCTACCGGCGCTTCGGCCTCAACGACCGCCAGATCGAGATCCTCGCCCGGGCGACGCCCAAGCGCGACTACTATTGCCAGTCGCGGCGCGGAAATCGGCTGTTCGAGCTGGGGCTCAGCGAAGTGGCGCTCGCGCTCTGCGCCACCTCCGCCAAGACCGATCAGGCCGCCATCGCCCGCATTCTTACTGAACATGGTCGCGACGAATTCCTCGACGCCTGGCTGCGCCATCGCGGCGTCGACTGGGCCGCCGACCTCATTCCCGACCTCAGCAATCTAATCCCCCAAGCCGAAAAGGAGGTGGCATGAAAGCGGCTACCGTCACTGAAGGAACGGAGCGCTAAGATGTTGATGGCGCTTGAAGGACGATCGCACTTCGCGCCTTGCGGCGTACCGTATTGGGGTTTGGAAGCTCTCAATGACGGAGGAAGTGCGACCGTGCCTTATGATTATCACATCGGCGTGGATTACCACAAATCCTATAGCCACCTTGTTGCTCAGGACAGTGCCGGCAAGACGCTGCGCTCGGGGCGGGTGAAAAATGATCGGCATTCGCTGGCGGCGTTTCTGGAGCGCTACAGGGACAATTCCCATGCCGTCGTCGAAGCGACCCGCAACTGGATGGTGATGTATGCCTGGCTGGACGAGTTCTGCGATGATGTCGTGCTTGCCCATCCCCTGAAAGTGAAGGCGATTGCCGACGCCAAGATCAAGACCGACAAGATCGACGCGACGGTTCTGGCGCATCTGCTCCGGGCCGATCTGGTTCCCGAGGCCTGGGTGCCGAGCGACGGGGCGCGCGAACTGCGCGTGGCGCTACGCGAGCGGATGTTCTACGTGCGGCTGCGCACCATGGTGAAGAACCGGATCGTGACGGTGTTCGACCGCTACCCGGAACAGACCGCGCAGTTGAGGAAGCTGGGCGACCTGTTCGGCAAGGCCGGGCGTCAACAGCTCGCCGCGCTCCATGTCTCGCCGACCGACCGCATCCAGATCGACCGCGGGCTCGCCTTTATCGGCGACATCGAAGTGCGGATCAGGCAGTCGGAAGCCACGATCCGGGCCATGACGCAGACCAACGGCAACGTGAAGCTGTTGAAGACGATCCCCGGCATCGGGGAGTTCTTCGCCCGGCTGATCGACGCCGAGATCGACGACATCGGCCGCTTCCGCTCTGCCAAGAAGCTGGCCGCCTATGCGGGGCTGGTTCCTTCGACCTACTCCTCGGGTGGCAAGACCTATCACGGCAGGCTCGTCAAGCAGGGCAACAAGTGGCTGCGCTGGGCCTTTGTCGAGGCCGTGGCCCCTGCCGTCGCCACGGACCCGCAGCTTCGAGCTCAGTATGAACACCTGAAATCAAGAGGAACGAACAAGGCGCGTGTTGGGATCGCGCGCAAGCTTTTGACGATCGCTTTCCAGATCCTGCGCGACCAGCGCCCTTACGAGCGTCGCGGCGCCGACGGGGAGGAAGGCGTGTCGACGATATCTCGGCTGTCCTGATGGTCGTCTAGCGAGCCTGGCAAGGCCGGGCTGCGCTCCAAAAGGAGAATGGGAAGCCGGGAGCCGGACGCCACTATGTGACCGAAGCCGACGAAGCGGCATCAGGGTCACGGATTGGAGAATGGTTCAGAGCCGAAGGACGGCACGCAACCCGTTCAGCGGAGAAAGAGCATTTAGCCGATCGGCCAAGATGCCGGTCAAAACACAACCGAACCCGAGGAATACTTCGCAAAAGTCAGCGAATTGCCCCTTGAGTTCTTTCATTGGAGACTGACCATGAAAACACATAAATCCGATTCGCGCGCGGTGCGCTTTGCCGCCGCGCTCATCGCCGCGCCGGTCGCGGTGCTGCCGATCGTGCTTGCACCGCCGGCCTCGGCGGCGTGGATCGTCTACGACCCCACCAACTACGCCCAGAACGTCCTCCAGGCAGCGCGGGCGCTCGAGCAGATCAACAACCAGATCGCCGCGTTGCAGAACCAGGCGCAGATGCTCATCAACCAGGCCCGAAACCTCGCGAGTCTGCCGTATTCCTCGTTGCAGCAACTCCAGCAGGCGGTGGGGAGAACGCAGTCCCTGCTCCAGCAGGCGCAGAACATCGCCTTCGACATCCAGCAGATCGACCAGGCGTTCCAGCAGAATTACGGCAACATCGATCTGAACACTTCGGAACAGCAGCTCGTCGCCGATGCGCGCTCGCGCTGGGAGAACACCGTCGGCGGCCTGCAGGACGCAATGCGTGTCCAGGCCGGCGTCGTCGGCAACATCGAGGCCAACCGCGCGCAGATGTCCGCGCTGGTCGATCAGAGCCAGGGAGCGACGGGCGCCCTGCAGGCGACCCAGGCCGGCAATCAGCTCCTCGCATTGCAGGCGCAGCAGCTCTCCGATCTGACGGCCGTCATTGCCGCCAATGGGCGCGCCCTGGCGCTGACCGACGCCGAACGTGCGGCCGCGGCCGAACAGGGTCGCGTCCAGCGCGAACGCTTTCTGACGCCCGGCAGCGGCTACCGGCCCGGCAATGCGCAGATGTTCAACGGCAACAACTAACGCGCCGGTCGGCCGGAAAGGGGGAAGAAATGGAAGGCAAGAATCTGGCGCGAATTGGAGCGATCGTCTTCGTCGCCTTCGCCATCACGGCGACGGTGATCGAGATGACGCGCGAGGACGAGCCGGTGCGACAGGCTCCTGCGCGGGCGCTTGCGCCTTCTGTCGATCCGCTGCGCGCGGAACAGCGGCGCTGCCAACAGATGGGAGAGGTAGCGGCGCGCGATCCCGAATGTCTCGCGGTCTGGGCAGAGACTCGCGACCGGTTCCTCGGCCGCTCACCCTCCGATTCGGTCCAACGCGACAGCGAGGATCAGTGATCCATGGGCGGCACGGGCGTCATCGACAACTTCCTTGGGGTCTTCACCAGCTATATCGATAGCGGCTTCGGCCTGCTCGGTGGCGAGGTTGCCTTCATCGCGACGACGCTGATCGTCATCGACGTGACCCTCGCCGCGCTGTTCTGGTCCTGGGGCGCCGACGACGACATCATCGCGCGGCTCGTCAAGAAGACCCTCTTCGTCGGCGTCTTCGCCTATATCATCGGCAACTGGAACAACCTCGCCCGCATCGTCTTCGAGAGCTTCGCCGGCCTCGGCCTGATGGCGTCTGGCACCGGCTTCACCGACGCCGATCTGATGCGGCCCGGCCGTGTCGCCCAGACCGGCCTTGATGCCGCGCGGCCGCTGCTTGAATCCATTTCCGACCTGATGGGCTGGGTCGCCTTCTTCGAGAACTTCATTCAGATCGCCTGCCTGCTCTTCGCCTGGGCGCTGGTCCTCCTGGCCTTCTTCATTCTCGCCATCCAGCTCTTCATCACCTTGATCGAATTCAAGCTGACGACGCTCGCCGGCTTCGTGCTGATCCCGTTCGGCCTCTTCGGCAAGACAGCCTTCATGGCAGAGCGCGTGCTCGGCAATGTGATCTCGTCCGGCATCAAGGTGCTGGTGCTCGCCGTCATCATCGGTATCGGCTCGACCCTGTTCTCGCAATTCACCGCTGGCTTCGGCGGAGTGACGCCCACGATCGACGAGGCCATGGCCGTGGTGCTCGCGGCCCTTTCTCTGCTCGGCCTCGGCATCTTCGGACCGGGCATTGCCAACGGCATTGTCTCCGGCGGTCCGCAGCTCGGCGCGGGCGCGGCCGTCGGAACCGGCCTGGCTGTAGGCGGCGCCGCACTCGCAGGTGCGGGGGCCGCAGGTCTCGCCGCCAGAGGGAGCGGCATGGCGCTCTCCGGCACGGCTGCCGCCGCGCGCGGGGGCGCCGCTGCGGCGGGTGGTGCGGCAACCGCGTACAGCCTCGGTTCCGCCGGTCAGTCCGGAGCAGCCGGTGTCGCGTCTGGACTTGGCGCCGTGGCGAGCACAGGCGCTCGCGCGGCCACGTCTCCGCTGCGGCGCGCCGGGGCCAAGGCCGCGGGAAGCATGCAGCGGAGTTTCCAGTCTGGCGCCCGGTCTGCTTTCGAGACGACAGGCGGGACCGTGGGCAATGCCGCCAGCTCCGCCAGTACGGCCGCTTCTCCGACTTCCTCCACCACCGGCGGCCCGCCCGATTGGGCGAAGCGCATGAAGCGCTCGCAGCGTCTCTCCCACGGCGTTCAGGCTGCCGCGTATGCGGTGCGCTCCGGCGACAGCCACGGCGGCGCCAGCTCCGTCAATCTCTCCGAAGGGAACCGCTCATGAGCTTCTTCAAACGATCCACCACCCATTACGGCGAGTCTCCCGAACCCGAAACGCCGTATCAGCGCGCGGCCCAGGTCTGGGACGAGCGCATCGGCTCGGCCCGCGTGCAGGCGCGCAACTGGCGGCTCATCGCCTTCGGCTGCCTGATCCTCTCAGGCGGCTTCGCAAGCGCTCTGGTCTGGCAATCCACGACCGGTTCCGTGGTGCCTTGGGTCGTCGAGGTCGACAATCTCGGCCAGGTGCAAGCCGTCGCCCCCGCGACGGCCGACTACCAGCCCAGCGATCCGCAGATCGCGTTTCATCTGGCGCGCTTCATCGAACAGGTGCGCGCGATACCCGCCGATGCGATCGTCGTGCGCCAGAACTGGCTGCGCGCCTATGAGTTCACCACCGATCGCGGCGCTCTCGCGCTCAATGACTATGCCCGCGCCAACGATCCTTTCGCGAAGGTCGGGCGGAGCCAGGTCGCGGTCGAGGTCTCCAGCGTCATCCGCGCCTCGCCGAATTCCTTCCGCGTCGCCTGGACCGAGCGCCATTATGAGAACGGCCAGCTTTCCACGACGGAGCGATGGACGGCGATCCTGACCATCGTCATCCAGCCACCCCGTGACGCCGATAAGCTGCGCGCCAACCCGCTCGGCATATACGTCAACGCCATCAACTGGTCGCGGGAGATGGGCCAATGAGTACAATTGTCCGCAACCCCGCACTTCCGGTTTTCCGTAAATCCGCACTTACGCTTGTAATGCTTTCCGCCACGGCACTCGCGGGATGCGCCACCTACCGCCCGCCGGAAATCAGTTACGACGACAGCGTTCCGCCGCTGCCTGCCGTAGAGAGACCCTCGGTCGACGAACGGCCGCAGGCGCTCCATACGCCACCGGCCTGGGCCGTTGCACGAGGTGGTTCGGATGCGGCGACGCCGACCCGCCAGGTCGAGAACGCAAATGCGGCCGCGCGCGTCGAACCTCGGCGGGAAGGCTACTACAATGCCATCCAGATTTATCCCTGGAGCGAAGGCGCGCTCTACCAAGTCTATGCCGCGCCCGGTCAGATCACCAATATCGCGCTCGAGCCGGGCGAGACGCTGACCGGGGCCGGTCCGATTGCGGCAGGCGACACCGCAAGATGGATCATCGGCGACACCGAAAGCGGCTCCGGGACAACCCGGCGTGTGCACATCCTGGTCAAGCCGACGCGGCCCGACATCGTGACCAACCTGATCATCACCACCGACCGGCGCACCTACATGATCGAACTGCGCTCGCGCGACGATCCTTACATGCCCGCCGTCGCCTGGGCCTATCCGCAGCCGCCCGTCACGCAGCGCACCAAACCGACCACGCCTACGATTCCGGCGGCCTCCATGCGCCACTATCGCTATGGCCTGCAGGGCGACAGCCCGCCCTGGCGGCCGGTCTCGGTCTTTGATGACGGACGGCGTGTCTACATCGTCTTCCCCGCCGGGATCGTCCAGGGCGAGATGCCGCCGCTCTTCGTGCTCGGCTCCGACGGCGAACCAGAGATCGTCAACAGCCGCATCTACCGGAACATCCTGATCGTGGACCGTATATTTGCAGCCGCGGAACTGCGCCTCGGCAGTGGAGACCGCCAGCAGACCGTCAGGATCGTGCGCACCGACGGGAGGCCAGCGTCATGAGCGACCTCGACGACAACAAGGAAGAAGGCGTTACGCTCGAAGCGCCTCCCGCCGACACGGTCGAACCGATGCGGCTGCGCGGCGCCCCGCCGCGCGTCACGCGGCTTTCGCGCCGGGTTCTCGCTGGCCTCGGTCTCATCGCCGCCATCGGCGTCGGCGGCGCGCTGATCTACGCGCTCCAAACGCCCAAGAACTTAGCCGACAACGAAGAGCTCTACTCGACCGAGAACAGGAATACCGCCGACGAGCTCAACGAATTGCCCCGCGATTATACCGGTCCGGTGCTCGGTCCCGCGCTGCCCGGCGATCTCGGCCGTCCGATCCTCGATGCCCAGGAGCGCGGCCAGCCCGTCCCGCCACCGAAGATCAACGCACCGGCCGTCGATCCGGAAGAGCAGCGGCGCCTGGTCGAGGAAGAAGCCGCGCGCACCAGCGAGGTCTTCTTCCAGACACGCCCGACCACCGCAAATGCTGCGCCAGCGCCTGACCCCAGCGGTTTCAATCTGGGCGCGCGGTCGTCAGCCGCTCAGAACAGCGATCTTGCTTTCCTCAACGGTCCCGTGGATCGGCGCACCGTCGCGCCCGACCGTGTGATGGCACCGGCCTCACCCTATGTGCTGCAGGCCGGTTCCGTCATCCCGGCTGCTCTGATCACCGGCATTCGCTCCGATCTGCCCGGTCAGATCACGGCACAGGTCACGCAGCACATCTACGACAGTCCGACCGGCAGCATGGTCCTCATTCCGCAGGGTACGCGCATCATCGGCGAATACAGCAACGCCGTGACCTTCGGCGATCGGCGCGTGCTCCTCGTTTGGAACCGGCTGATCTTCCCCAATGGCCGCTCCATCGTCCTGGAACGTCAGCCTGGTTCGGATACCCAAGGCTATGCTGGCCTGGAGGATGGGGTCGACTACCATTGGTGGGATCTCGTTAAGGCCGCCGGTCTCTCCACACTGCTGTCCGTCGGGGCCGAGCTCACAATGGACGACGACGAGCGCCTGATCCAGGCGATCCGTAACGGTGCTCAGGACACGATCAACGACGCGGGCCAGCAGATCGTCCAGCGCCAGTTGCAGGTCTCGCCGACCCTCAGCATCCGGCCTGGATTTCCAGTGCGCGTCGTCGTGACCCGCGATTTGGTGCTGGAACCCTATGGAGGTCCACAATGACAAGCTTAAACTGGGCGTTTCCCGACGATAAGCCGGTCAAGGTGACGATGGACTAGTCCGCCGTCATGTTAGACATCCGCAGTGTTTCTCTACCGCTGATCCTGCCGGTCGGAGATACTTGGGGTGATGCATCATGGCGCTCATGCTCGCATGGCGCTCTACCAGCATGAGTTGCTTCGCGACGCCCCGATCGAAGGCCAGCTCTCCTTTGTCTTGAGGGACAGGGGCGAACCCGCACGTGATGCCCTACCGGAGGGGTGCGGCGCCACCGGGCCCGCAAAGCGGCCACCTCGGCTGCCGAGGTCGGCGCGCTACCTAACGCCCGCAGCTCAACCCGCGCCGCTGCCGCCATCGGCGATGAGTGACGAGCCGGTCATGTAGGTCAGTTCGGGCGAGGCCATCGCTACGATGAAAGCCGCCATTTCGTCCGCGTTGGCCATGCGCTTCATGCCGTGAAGATTGGATTTCGCCCATCGCGCCGCGCCAATCTGCCACGCAGCGTCTGGAACAGCCTCCATCCCCCCAGCGCGGCGCACGAGCGCCGTGTCCGTGGTGCCGGGAACAATGGCGTTGATCCTAATTCCGCTCTCTGCATAGTCGAGGGCCGCCGAGCGGACGAGGCCGATGAGGCCGGACTTGCTGGCCGCGTAAATGCTCCGATTGGCAGATGTAAGGTGCTGGTTTGCCGAGGAGGTAACGAGAATCGTCCCTCCACCCTGGGCGAGCATATGAGGGATCTCGTACTTCATGGCGAAGAACACGCCACGCAGATTGGTGTTTATGACATCGTCCCATTCGGCGAGCGAGAACTCATGCGTAGGCTTCTGAATGGTGATCCCCGCATTGTTAAACGCAATATCAATACCTCCATAAACATCGACGGCTCGCTCCACGAACGCTGCCACCTGGTCTTCTTCGCGCACATCCGCCCGGATAAAGATGGCCTCGCCGCCGGCTGCCCTGAGCTCGCGCGCCACGCCTGCTCCAAGTGTTTCGCGCCGGCCGCAGAACGCAACTTTTGCGCCCTCACGGGCGAAGGCCTTAGCGGTTGCGTGCCCGATTCCGGACGTCGCACCGGTGATCAGCACCACCTTGCCGTCGAACCGCCGCATGCCATTGATCAGCGTAGGCGCTGGCGCTCGTGCCGATCCGGCTATTGCGGCGCCGCCCACCAAGCCTGCGACCGCGCCAACGGCAAGTCCTCCTCCGATAGCTAATCTGCGGCTAGGGTTCTTCAGTTTGTCCGACGGAATCATTTCCATATCCCATGTTGTCCCGGTACTGACACTTGATTGCCACCAGATGTTGACGCTGCTAACTTGACCATAGATTCCGAAATGAGCGCTGTCAACATTGAGGGAAGGGATTGGCAGATTGACGAGGAAAGCAGGCGGCGTCGGGACGGCTACGCGCAGCTATCATCATGGATACTTAAAAGCGGCGCTGATCGCCGCCGCCGGCGAAATGCTTGAACGCGACGGACCGGAAGCGATCTCATTTCGCGCAGTCGCGCGCGCGGCCGGCGTCTCGCAGACCGCTCCCTATAACCATTTTCGCGGTAAGGAGGATTTGCTTGCGACTTTGGCAGAGGCCGGTTTCCGCGAATTGGAGGCATCCCAGCTAGCGACCATGGGCGCTACCGTACCTGGCCTAGAGCGCGTTATCCGCCTTGGTCTCGACTATGTCCGTTTTGCCTCAACCCGCCCGCAGTCCTATCGGCTGATGTTCGGCGTCGGCGTCTCGGACTGGCGCGGACATCAGGATGTTGCCGAGGCCAAGAATGCGTCCTTCCGCCCGATCAAGGATGCTCTTGCCGAGTACCTTTCCAGCGATATGACACCGGAGGCAGTCGAAATTGCAGCGATCGCTGCCTGGGCGCAGGTCCACGGCCTGTCGATGCTCCTGATGGATGGTTCTCTTGGGGCCGCAAGGCGAGGTCACGATGGTGGAGAAGCGCTTGTCCGGCAGGTTCTTACGCAGTTTGCGGCTGGACTTGTGCCAGGAGCGAAATGGCCAACGTGATGTCCTGCCGTGTACCGGTTCGCGCGATACGGTCAGATCGCGTAGGTGGAACTGCAACTGCGGTCAGTGGATTTCCTCTGTCTCATCCTCTGCTTCCCGACATGACCGCCGGCTGGACATATCTCGCGCAACCCCAGCATCTGGCACCAAACCCAATTGTCGCAGGGCAGCAGATCATCGCGTGGGTTGCCGGTCGAATGCTCATGCCGCCGTCAGCCGCCCGCCTCCACCGGCTCTAAGCCGCACCATTCGGCGATGAACAAGGCGATGGCGCCGGTGACCTTCTTGACCGAGCCGATCCGCACGCGTTCGTCAAACCCGTGGATGTTCTCCGAGTAAGGTCCGTAGGTGAGACAAGGCTTTCCGTCCCAGAGGATGAAGTAGCCACCGTCCAGGCCGCCCGATGTCACGAAAGACGCAAGAGGCCCACCGAAGCTCCGCTGGTGCGCCCGGGCCAGCACCCGCTCCGCCTCACTACCCTCATTGAGCACGTACCCTTCGCGCAGCGACCCGGTCCACACGATCTCCGGCGGATTATTTGCGAGGAACGGGTGGTCTGCCGAGGCACGCCTTAGGCAAGTTTCAATCTCGCGCTGACGATCGGTCGCCTTGTCGCCAGGATAGATCGCCATGCGCACGTCGACGTTGCACCAGGAGGGCACGGACGAGGTCCATTCGCCGCCTTGGATAAGGCCGACATTGCAGTTGATCGGATGGGGTAGATTCTCGAAATATGGATAGCGTTGCTTTTGTCCGTTCCACTGCTCCGCCAGTTCATACAGTGCGTCGATTATGCGATAGGCTGCAAGGATCGCATTGGAGCCGGAGGCCGCTTCGCGCACATGGGCGGGATGGCCGTTGATCCGTATCTGAAACCACAGCACCCCGACATTCGCACGCACAAGCATGTCGTCTTCCGGCTCCGGACAGATGATCGCGTCGGCGTGATACCCACGCACGAGGCAGGCCAAGGTGCCGTTTCCCGTACACTCCTCCTCTGTGACCGACTGCTGATAAAGTGTGGCCGCCGGCTGGTAGCCGAGGCGCCGCAGCGCGTCCATGGCATAGATATTTGCGGCGAGCCCCGCCTTCATGTCGGCGGCACCGCGACCGTAGAGCCAGTCTCCGTTCCGCCAGGGTTCGTGAGGTGGTCTCGACCACATCTCAAGGGGACCCGTGGGGACGACGTCGATATGTGCGTTGAGGATCAGGGACCGGCCCTTCGCCTCGCGCGGCACGTGCGTGCCCACCACGTTGACCGCATTGTCGTAGCTCACCACCACCGGCGAGAAGGCCGGGTGGTCCTTGAGCTCGTCGACATCGATCACCCAGCGATCCATCTTGTAGCCACGACCGCGCAAAGCCTCATGGACGAATTCCTGACATGTATGCTCGTGGCCGCGCTCTGAGGGAAAGCGCACCAGCTCCTCCGTGAACTGTAGTTGTTCCTCAAAGCCTTCCTCGACCGCAACCAGGATTGCTGCCGCTTGTTCGTCTCCCAGAAGGTGCGGCGCAGAAGGTTCGATGCGATCCGGTTCGGCTTCCATTTTTCATTGTCCTCGCAAGGATGTTCATTCGTAGCACCAAGCTCAGGTCGCTTTCGGTTGGGCGTCGGATAACGACCGGCTTGGCTTCGCAGATTCAGGCCGCGCCGTACTGTTCCCCGATAATGCCGTACCGAATGCGTCGCGCATGGGATGCCTGCCCCACGGATACGGCGGCGCCAGATCTCGTGCACTCGAGCCGCCCGTGGTTCGTTTGGAAACAAGTTTCGCAAGGCTCAAGAAGCGTCGGAAGGCAGGATTGTCGTTGTTAGGAGACCAGATCGCGAAGAACGGGAGGATTTCCCCTGAAAGCGCCCTGAAAGATATACCTGGGAAATGCGTGGCCGTCGTGGCTTCGCTGGTGAGCGTGAGCTTCTGTGTTCCGGCGACGATTTGCATCAAGGTATCGCGGTTCACTGCCTGGCGTTCAATGGTGGGCGAATACCCGAGTTCCGCCAAGTGCTTCACGAGGTAGTCATGAATCTCTGGTCCGGGCTGCGCCTCACTCACGACGAAATGCCTGCCACGCAGATCGAACCACCGAATCTCCTTTCGGACGGCCAGTTCATCGGCTTCCGGCAGCGCTACATAAACCTGCTCGTTCCACAGATGCGTACTTTCCCAATCGTCAGCCGGTGGAGGTCCAGTCAGGAACGCGACGTCCAGATTGTGGCGCCGAATAGCGGGCAAATGATCGGGCGGTCCGCCTTCAATGAATTCAAGCCGAACACGCGCATTTTCTTTGTGATAAGCTTGAAATAAACTGGCTAGAAAGCCTGAAGCAAGCGACGAGAAAAGCCCGATTCGTACCACACCCTGCTGACCACAACCGATCGCATGCACGTCATCGAGGGCATGAGAAATGTAGAGGAACGCCTTGCGAGCCCCAGCGACGAATTGCTCGCCTGCGTATGTGAGGCATACGCCAGAGCTATGGCGGACAAATAGCGCTGCACCGATCTCATCCTCCAGATGGCGGACCCGCCGGCTAATCGTCGATACTTGAACGTTGAGCAATGTCGCGGCTCGGCGGAAACTTCCGTAATCCGCTGCAGCAATGACATAACGGAGGTGACTCAGGTCAATTGCCATTTACTAGTCCTCCCCTCGGCCCCATCCCATCACGCGCATCCTGCTAAGAAAATGCCCAATCTGCTGTGCAGGGGCGGCTATGCCACAGCGTTGGGTAGCCGCCGACCCGTTGCGCAATATTGATCGATCCATTGGGTTCTATGGCCAACATTGGACCAGAGGATGGGAAAGAAGCTTTCGTCGAGGGACGCGTCGCCGGTTATCTGATAGCGCCGATAGATGTAGCCGCCGTGACGCGACGAAAACCTCGCCTCGCTCGGCAACAGGTGAATGCCGATCGACCGGCGCATGCGTTCCCCGCTCTTATTCGGACCAGACCCATGCCAAATCTCGCCGGCGTGAAACACACATGAACCTGCCGGCACCTCGATGAAAACCGGGTCCGGTGGCGCAATGCCAGCTTGCCGCGCCGCGTGCAACATTCCTGCTCGATAATCGTCGGGGGCGTGGAAATCATCCGGAATCGACGTCAGCGGCCACAGGTGGGAGCCGGGCACGTATTCCAGGGTACCAGCCTCCCTATGGGTATCATCAAGCGCTACCCAACATGTGAGTGTCTGGGGCGGCGTGAGAAAGTCCGTGAAGGAGGAATCCTGGTGATAGGAGACAGCCTTTGTGTGTGGCGGCTTCCACCAGATCGTATCCTGGCCAAGCCGGGCTCCGGACCAGCCGCCCAGCAGCGCGGCTGCCTGGCCAATATTGCGAGAAAGCACCAAGCTGGCGATTGTCAGATCAGCCTTCCAGGCGTTCGCCATGTGTCGGGTGACGTCGGGAAGGCTGATGCCTTGGCGCCAGTACCACTCGTCTGGATACACGCCGGTGTCGAATGTGCCGGCAAAAAGGACCGGAAATCGTTCGCGGAGAGCTTCAATCTGGTCCGGCGAGAGCAGCCCTTGCACGACGAGATAGCCATCTTTCCGGAACCGGTCGATCTCCTCGGAACCGAGCGATTGAAGTGATTGGAGCTCATAAGGCATGGCGGCACATCGCATTGAAGTTGACAGGTTAAGTCTACATGCCGCAAACTTCGGCTCAAGCGAATAGATTCCGGCTTGGATACAGTTATGGACGCTCCAGATCGAACAGACTTCGATATTTTATCACTTCTTCAGAAGAATGCGCGCCTCTCCAACAAGGAACTGGCTGCTGCCGTCGGACTTGCCCCGTCGACGTGCCACGAACGTCTGAAGCGGCTTTGGGCAGGCGGTGTACTACGCGGCACCCATGCCGAGGTTGATCCGGCGGTGCTGGGAGTGGGGCTGGAGGCTCTATTGCTGATCGAACTCGCCAAGCATCAACGTGAGATCGTCGATAGCTTTATGCGGGAGGTGGTTTCGGTTCCCGAGGTCCGTGCAGCATTCCTGATCACCGGCCGCTATGACCTCGTGATTCACGTCGCGGTACGAGACACCGCCCACTTGAAAAACCTGGCACTCGACAACTTCACCAATCGACCCGGCGTCACACGGATCGAAACATCGATAATCTACGAGTCAGTGCGCCGCCATGATCTGCCTGTTCTGACAACCGCGTCACGTTCGGAACTCGATTAAGCCCCTGCACGGCTTGGACCTGGACGGTCAATCTCGGCGCTGCCGAAAGTATCGCTGGTCCGTGTGCAGTGTTCAGGTCGCGGCGATCATGCCGGCGAAAGGATAGTACTGTTGCTAATGATGGCATCCGGTCATGGAGCGATTGAAATGAAGGTGCAGTTGATCCGAAGTGCAACGCTCCGCCTGCTCGTGGCGGATCGGCGCTATCTTATCGATCCTTGGCTGGCCCGGAAAAGCGAAGGCCGAAGTTATGCCGGACGCGGCAGATCACCCTTGGTTCCCCTGCCCTTGCCGCTCGACGAGATCGTTGGGGGCATCGATGCTGTCATCGTTTCGCATCTACACTCCGACCACTTCGACGAAGCCGCGCGGGCGGCCCTCCCCGGTGATATTCGGATATTCTCCTCGGCACGTGATGCGGCGGCCATCGCGGCGCAAGGGTTTGAAAATGTAGCGCCGATTGGCTCGGAACTTCGTGACGGCAATGTGGTGATCGGACTTGCATCAGGAAGGCATGGCCCTCCGGAAGTGTTGGCCGAGATGGGAGACGTCTCAGGTTTCGTGTTCCGTGCAGAGGGAGAGCCCGTTCTTTACTGGGCGGGTGACACGATCCTGTGCGAGGAGGTCCGGGAGACGATCGCGGCGGTGGAGCCCGATGTGATCGTGGTGCACGCCTGCGGAGCGAGCTGGAACGGCATCGGCCCGCTGGTCATGGACGAGGCAATGGTGGCCGAGGTGCTGCGGATTGCGCCTCGTGCCTCAGTCATCGCAACCCATCTCGACGCGGTCGATCACGCTACCGTAAGCCGTAGCGCTCTGCGCCGTCACTTCGAGGCACATCCGGAGCTCGCAGCGCGGCTGCATATTCCGGCCGACGGCGAAACGTTGGAGTTCGCATGAGGAACGATGGAGGAAAACGATGATTGGACGGTTATGGAAGACAGGGCTTAAGACGGGCAGGTGCGATGCCTACGAAACCTTCGCGCGTGATATCTCATTGCCGATGTTTCATAAGCAGGAAGGCTTCCTTGGCTGCGTGATGTTTCGCAGCGAAACGGAAGCCACGGTGCTGACGCTGTGGCGCGATATGGCCGCGGTCGCTTCCCTCGATACGTCGCCGATGTACAAGGAGACCGTCGCGGGCATTCTTGAAGCGGATCTTCTTACAGAGCCGCAATCGGTCTCCGTGGGTACTGTCCACCTGAGCGATTTCGGTACGCTCGATCCGAATTCAATCTCATCCGCCCGTGGCCCTATTGGTGACACCTGAGCACTTTTTGGCCGTCGCGCTGCAGGCGCGGCGAGAATTCGAGGCAGGCGCCTGCGATCGGCGCCTGCTTGGCGAACTCTACCGACAATACAATCCGGCCGTAGGCGACAGCGAACTGTTCGTGACACGCGCTCTTTCGATCTTCCCCCGCCTCAATTGCGGCCTTGCTTCGCTGTATCTGCGGCATCAACTGCAAGCCGGCGAGATAATTCGAGGAACCTTCCGCAGCGCATCCCACACCGTTCTGGTTGCCGACGCTGTCCTGATCGACATTACGGCCGATCAGTTCGGGGGTCCCGCCGTTTATGTGGGAAAGCCTGTGCCCCCGTGGCGCTTGCCTTGGAGTGAGAAGACGGACATCTAAGGGGGAAATTTCTGGCCGATTTCCCGCTGCCAGGGCTTTTGATAGGCGACGAGAGCCACTGGCGCGCTGGCGCGGCGTTCCAAAGCCGCCAGTTCCCGCACCAAACCCAGGTTGGCAAAGGCCTTGCGGTAAAGACGACACAACTGCGGGCCTTCATCCGGGAACTGGATGGCGGCGGCCGGAACATACACCACGAGATTGATACCGAACCTGCGTTCCAGCCTCACAAAGCATTCTTTCCATCCCCGAAACAGAATGCGGTCGAAGGATCTGCGATCGCGGCGGGACCGATGCGGCCTCGCGGGAACATGATGCAGCCGGCCACTGCCTGCGGGCGATCTCATCGTTCTCGATCCAACGTTCATGGGTGGCCTCACAGGCCACGGGCGTGGGAGTGAGGGCATGTTCATGTCTGCGCGTATCCGTGGCCGTCTGAAGCCCCCTCGAAGTTACCATCACGCGGTCGCTCCGCCAACAGTGACTTCAGTCGGCAGCTATGGCCTCCAGTTCTATGAGCAATTCCGGCCGAGCCAGTCTTGAAATTCCGGCCAGCACTCCCGGTGGGCTGACGTCGAATTTGGCGAGTCGCTCGGCGATCAGTTCGTCGGCATGCTCGAAATAGACATCGACATCGGTCACATAGGTGTTCATCCGCACGATATTGGCAACGCTCATCCCTGCCGCCCTGAGCACCGTTTCAATGTTGTCGAGCGTGAGCGCGGCCTGCGCGCGCATGTCGCCAGGGTGCATCGTCTCCCCATCGGCCGAGACCGCAGCCTGCCCGTTGAGAAAAAGGACCCGACGATGCCCTTCTATCATCACTCCCGCGTCGAAGAATCCGGGAAAGGTCCAGGGATTGACTTTGGTCCGTCGCATCTTTCGATCCTCCATCATTGTATCGGCTCTCGCCGCCAAGTCGCATTTCAGGCTGCTAGGTCGGAACCGGGGTATCGCACCAGGGCGGCCTCGCTCTCATCGGCCGCATGCAGCACGACAGCGTTGCCTGCCGGACGGTAGACGAACTCGCCTGGACGCATCGTCAGCGCCGAGTTGGAAAGGCTCACCTCAGCGGCTCCCTTCGTCACCGCGATGATCACGTCATGCGATGCATAGTCGTCCGCCAGCGTGAGAGCCGAGTCGGGAGCAAGTCGTGCAAACCCAAGGCCAAGCGCGAAGCCTGCCTTGTCAGGTATATGGGCGATGAACGCCTGATCTCCGACCTGCTCCCAGCTCACAACCTCGTTGATGGAAACCCTTTTCATACCACTTCCGATCTGGTTGCCAGCCTGGATCGCCTGCCAGGCTTCCGGCGCAATCTCCCAGCTTGGCGGATGGGCGATTGTGAGCAGTTCCGTGTCCGCCTCGATATGCGCCGTGCCGGGCGTTCCCTTTGGGACAAGCAAAATCTCGCCCGCACCTGCCGTCACGGCAGCTTGATCGCTGCGGATCGAGACTTTTCCCCGCATCACGGTCCACACTTCGTCGTAGGGAGCAGGAACCGGCGCCTCCTCTCCTCGGCCAAGTTGCCAGTACATCGAACTCATCGCGTAGCCATATGACCGGTCGATCACATTGCCGCCGAATATCTGCTTGTCCTCAAGCTGGTCCCAGTTCTTCGCGTCATTGCGCGTGAATTTCCGCACGATCGGAGTCATGAACGCCTCCTGGAGCATTGTCATTCGCCGGCAGCCATTGCGTTCGGCAAATACGGACGTAACAATTGGCAAAGCCTAAAAGTTCAAGCAAACTTGAAGTCAACAGGGAATTTGCGATAACTGACACATGCAAGGTCTTCTCACGATCAGCCAGATCGCGAAGCGGAGCGGTGTCGCCGCCTCAGCTTTGCGCTACTACGAAGAGCGTGGGTTGATCCGCTCCGAGCGCGCGGGCTCCGGTCACCGCCGCTTTCCCCGCTCGGTGCTGCGCCGCATTGCCTTCATCGTCTTTGCCCAGCGTCTGGGTATGTCGCTCGACGAGATCCGCACGGAACTCGACAAGCTGCCGACCGACCACGTGCCCACCGGCAAGGACTGGGCGCGGCTTTCGGGCCCGTGGACGGCGCGGATCGATGAACGCATTGCCGAGCTTGAACGGCTGAAGGCGGGTCTTACGGAATGCATCATGTGCGGCTGCCTGTCCCTTGAAAGCTGCGGGATGATCAATCCCGCCGACAGGGCGGCCAGCCTCGGCGCCGGGCCGCGCTACTGGGTGGGTGAAGGTGCGGCATCAAAGCCTTCATTCCGGGGCAGCAAGCGAAAGGGCTTGAATTGAAGTTGGCTTGAACATTTATATGGGGCGCTCCTTCAATCCATTTTGGAAAGGAGCACACCATGAGACAGCTCTATCCCGACCTGTGGCAGACGAGCCTCGAACGGCCGGTGCCAGGCGAGCCAAAGGCCGCCGCGCACGCCTATCTGCTGATCCGCGACGGCGGCAATGTCCTCTTCTACAACACGGGGCGCGAGGCGTCCGGCAAGCCCGGCGAGGACGACGATCTAAGGAAGATCGAGGAGTTGGGCGGCATCGCGCACCAGCTTCTCGGCCACTGGCATGAGGCTTCGCCGTCGCTGTCCAAGATCAAGCAGCTCTTTGGCTCCACCCTTGCCGTGCACGAGCGGGACGCGGAGGCCGTCGAGCGCGAGGCCGGCACCACCCCGGACCTGACCTTCACCTCCCGGCATACCTTTCTTGACAACGTCGAGGTGATACCGACGCCGGGACATACGCATGGCAGCACCGCATTCCTCTATCGCTCGCCTCACGGCAGGACCTATCTGTTCACCGGCGACACCATCGTCCCAAGTAAGGATTCCTGGCTCGCTGCCGGATTCGAGGACGACCCCGGCCAGCCCAATCTCCGGCAGAGCCTGGAGCTTCTCCGTGGATTGGAGCCTGACGTCGTGCTTGCCGCCGGCGCGCTGGGCGATCAGACCTTCAAGGAGGTTTCGCGGACCGAGTGGCAAGCCGCCGTCGATGCGGCCGCCGCGAGCTTGCGGTAGAATTGAGATGGCGAGAAGCGGCGGGTGGTGCTGAGGACCGGAATCGAGATACTGGCTCCCGATCTGATCGCCCTGCAGGAAACGATCGTCCGACCGGATTGTGACCAGCTTCGCGATTTCCTCCGTCCGGTTTATGGAATCCTGCACTCGGACGCGCGTGATCCGGACGGTGGAGGCATCTCCGTGGCCAGCCGCTGGCCAATATTGCGGTTCCACGAGCTTGATCTCGACGTGACGCCGGACGCGGTGGGCATCGAACAAGGATTTCGACGTGGATGTCACATTGGCGGATTCTGGATCGTCATGATGTTGGAACCAACAGAAGGAGACGAACCGTGACTGCCAGACTTGATCCCTTTGTTGCGGCCCCAGAGCTCATGAAGAAATGGACCGGTGCTGGGCTTGCCATCGCCGCCGCTTCGAGCCTTGAGCCGAGCCTCAACGAGCTCGTGAAACTCCGCGCCTCTCAGATCAACGGCTGCGCCAACTGCATCAACATGCATGCAGCGGAAGCGCGCGAGAAAGGAGAGACCGAGCAGCGCATCTACCTGCTGTCGGCCTGGCGAGAGGCTCCTTGCTATACGGACCGAGAACGCGCCGCACTCGGCTGGACCGAGGCGCTGATGCGGCTCTCCGAAGGACGACACGAGCATGAGAGCGCCTATGAAGCCCTGAAGGCTCAGTTCACCGAGGAGGAGCAGGTCAAGCTGACATTGCTGATCAACGTCACCAGTGTGTGGAACCGCATCGCAGTTGGCTTCGGCGTGTTTGCCGATCTGGCCGCCATAAAGTCCATGCAAACGACGGCGGCTGCCTGATGGCTGGCGTCAGCCACGAGGACGCAGCGGCCAGTTTCGACCCGCTGCGTCCGAAGCTCATGCGTGTTGCCTATCGCATGCTGGGCTCCGTGGCCGACGCCGAGGACATGGTGCAAGAGGCCTTCATCCGCTGGATGAAGGCCGACCGCAGCGAGGTGCGTGAGCCCGAGGCGTTTCTGCGCCGCACGGTGACGCGCCTCTGTCTCGATCAGCTCAAGTCGGCGCGGCGTCAGCGCGAGATCTATGTCGGCCCCTGGCTTCCCGATCCCGTCCTCGAAGAGGAGGAAGAGGAAGACGTCACCTTACCACTGATGCTTGCGCTGGAACGTCTTTCTCCGCTCGAGCGGGCGGCCTTCTTGCTGCACGATGTGTTCGGGCAGGGATTTGAGGAAGTCGCGGCCACAATCGAGCGCGACCCGGCTGCCTGCCGCCAGCTTGCCGCCCGGGCGCGCACCCATGCCCGCGAGGCACGACCGCGCTTCCAGGTGGAGAAACAACTTGGCCTCGAGCTTGCCGACGCATTCTTCCACGCTTCGCGCAGCGGCGATATGAAAGCGCTTGGCGCGATGCTGGCGGCCGATGTCAGTGTCCACGCCGACGGCGGCGGCAAGCGTCCGGCGGCCATGGAGCCCATCGTCGGCTTCGATGCCGTCATGCAGGTCCATGAACAGCTGGCGGCTCTCTTCCGGAAGAGTGGCTCGAAACTTGTTCGTGCCGGTTTCGTCAACGGATTGCCCGGTTTCATCACGCTGGAGGCCGACGGCGAACTTCAGACGACCGCGCTCGAAATCGAGGGCGGAAAGGTCGCCGCAATCTATGTGATGCGGAATCCCGACAAGCTGAGGCATCTGCACTAGGACGCCCGACCGGTCGCCGCCAACACGAGGCGCTCCAATGTTCGGGCTCTGAGCCAACGCTAGCGCTCGTGGACAAAGGTTGACTGCGGAATCGGGTTTTGATTCAAGGCTTCCATTTGGAGGCAGCCTTGGGCGAACGGATTAGTTTGACGGACGAGGAATGGGCGCTGTTCGGTCCGCTTCTTCCTGCTGAACGAGGCGCGGATGCCGCCATGATGTGGATGGAGCGCGATGGCGACATCTGCCTGATGAATACGGCAAGTGGAACAGCGTCTTCCGCCGGTATCGACGATGGGTGGAGACCGGCCTGGTCGTTCCGATTTGATCGTCGGGGCGATCTTTCACGGTCTGCGGTTGCTACTTCAAGCGGAAGCGAAGATTGCAAAAGTGACGGGCTGGAGCTTTGTGATGAGTCAACAGCCTGGCCAAGTTCACGAAACTACATTGGTGTGCTGCATCGAGCAGATCCACCACGTCTGGTTCTTCTTGATAAGTACCGCTGTACCGTGTTTGGTTCCCGTCTCTGGGGTTAGGTAGTCCTGCTTGGTGTCTGCCACGGCGACATCTGGGCCGAGGAAATAGATGCCGAGCATCGTCCACGTCACCCGGAGGTCTAGTGGGGGATCATCCAGACCCTGCCGGTGGTGGGCGTTCATCTCGTACCATACCAACAGCCTCGTGCCGGAGGCGGTGACCCAGAGCACGTCATCGGTGAACTGCCGGTCGATCAAGTCCACGTCATTGCTGTTCATCCCTGCTCCGAGGTTAGCGACAACTTGTGCAATCTGCTCGACATCGTGTTGGTTCACGGCATGATCGTAGGCGCTTGGCCGGTCAGGCATCTGGCCTCCTTGTGTGTCAGCGTTGCTGGACTCATATGCTTGGTGGGGTGTGCTGTCGACCCAGCCAATTTTTTGCAGCCCTACTTAGGACCGCCTTACGCTTTAAAATAGCCCACCGGAAGGCGATAGCGGCGTTCGATGCGACCGAGGACCTCCATGCTCGCGACGCTACGCGGCGCTTTGGTTCCCTGCATCCAGTGGCGAATGGTCGAATGGTCAATTTTTTGTCAGCGCGAACGACGACACGGTGGAGATGCCAGTAGCTGTCGCCATGGCGGCGCATGTGCAGCTCCAGCGCCTTCCGAAACGTTGGTGGGTCGAGCCAGTCATCAAGGAGGGGTGTTGGGAACTCTTCGATCGTGCGCGGCTTGGTGCCGGGCTTCCTCCGGTTCGTTGCGGGCTGCCGCTCCGATCCATCCGTCGCGCCAATGTGGCCGGCAACGCTTGGTTTTTCCACTGACTGTCGCGGAGGACGGCCGCGTCGTGGACACGCTGGGGGCGGGTGTTCAGCTACCAACGCTATCTTGCGATCCTCAGCGAGGGGACCGATCCTTTGTCGGCCACTATGAGCCGATCCCTGCGGCGGAACCGGTTCGCGCGGGTGACGTTGCCCTCCACCATGCGAAAAACCGTAAAGCCTGACCGATGACCTTCTCGATCGTCGCCAAATGCGCAAAGACCGGCCAGTTTGGGATCGCTGCGGCCACTGCGATGCCTGCTGTCGGCAAGTTGCTGACGCATGCTTTCACCCGCGTGGGCGCCATCGCCACGCAGGCACGGCTCAATCCCTATATCGGGATAGACGGCCTTGATCTCTTGCGGCAAGGGCTTTCCGCTGACGAAGTCGTGGAGCGCCTGAAAGACCTTGACCCCCGAGCCGACCTGCGCCAGTTCGCCATCGTCGACGTATCGGGTGGCAGGGCCGCCTGGACGGGCTCCGGGTGCCCCGACTGGGCGGGTCATCACTTAGATGACGGGTTCACCGTGCAGGGCAACCGCTTAGCCGGCCCGCATGTTCTGCGCGCCGCGGCGGAGACATTCAAGCAAATGGCCGACAGTCCGCTCGACAAGCGCTTGGTCGAGGCGCTGACAGCCGGCGATCAAGCGGGCGGCGACACCAAGGGCGAGCGCTCGGCGACGGTTTACGTCGTCGACACGGAGGAATACCCGCTCTGGGATATCCGGGTGGACGAGCACGAGCGGCCGGTGGAGGAGCTGAAGCGCCTGCACAATGTATTCAGCCGGGACCTTCCTCCACAGATCCGAAAGATGCCGACCCGTGCCAACCCCGCCGGCGAGCATGGTGAAGACATTGCCTAAGAACGAAGATGAGCAGGACGCATCGCGAGTTGGGCCCTTCTGCCAGGGAAACACTGCAGGAGATGACCGTGCGGCGACACGACCCTGCAGGATCAAGCACGCCGGTGGTCTTTGATTCCCCCCATAGCGGCGCGGTCTATCCGCCGGATTTCCGGCCGGCCGTGCCGCTCCACCTCCTCCAGGGCGGCGAGGATCGCTTCGTCGACGAACTCGTCGCCGACGCGCCGCGACATGGAGCGGTGCTCGTCATCGCCCGTTTTGCCCGGACCTACATCGATCCCAATAGGACGCTCGTCGATCTCGACGAGGAACTGCTCGAAGAGCCCTGGCCGGGTCCGGTGAGCCCGAGCGATCATACCAAGCGCGGAGTCGGCCTGATCTTCCGCGAAATCGGAGACAAAGTACCGATTTATGATCGGCTTCTCAGTATCGCGGAGGTGCAGCGCCGCATCGATCTGTGCTGGCGGCCCTATCACGAGGTGCTGGATGCCGCGCTCGACGAGGCGCACCGATGCTGGGGAGCGGCATGGCACGTCAATTGCCACTCGATGACCGGCTTCGGCAATGCTTTGTCGCCCGACCCCGGCCGGGCTCGGCCCGCCTTCGTTCTCGGCGACCGTGACGGCACCTCTTGCGCGCCCGAGTTCACAGCCTTTGTGGCATCCGTGCTCGAGGAGATGGACTATAGCGTCGCCATCAACGATCCCTACGAGGGCGCGGAACTGGTCTGGCGGCATGGCCGACCGACGGAAGGGCGGCACAGCCTGCAGATCGAAATCAACCGCGACCTCTATATGGATCCAAGCACCCTGGAGAAGAACGACGGCTTCCCGGCGCTACGCGCCAGTCTCGGGCGTCTTGCAGACCGCATCTGCCGCTATGCACGCGATGCCGCGCCTAGCGACCCGGCCTTCTAGGCGTTCTGTGTGCTAAAGTCGCTAGGCGCGCACGGCGTTGTAGGCGATGGCGCTGATCCGCTTGCCGGCGGTATCAGCGAGAAGAGAGGTCGGGGGGAGAGCACGAGATATCAGGCGCCGCCATGGAGAAAGAAGGCGGGCGTGGCGGCTGCAAAGACTACGATGCCCTCGATATGTAGGAGCATCAGCGCCTCGCCTGTCACATAGGCCATACCCTATTTCGGCCGAGGGCCTCTTGCAAAGCGTTTGACTAGAGAAGAGGTGGACCCGCGCCAAAAACCTTCGAGAACACGAGGGAGCACGCCAATTCTTGGTGAGTTTCTGGTGAGTTTGAGGCATGGTGAGGCATGTATGTTCCTGCCAAGTTTTGATTCTGTTGGCGCGTCGCACCGGGTGAAGATGACAACTATATCTACGCCATAGCCCTCTAAAATCGGCATCAAAAAAGGACAGAATCCCACTCAAAAGACGGGATCAATGAGTGTACCTGCAATGCGATATCGGTTGTGACGGAGTTGAAATATTCGCTATGCAGGTGACGCGCCTTGAGCTTTATAAACGGGTCTGCGAGAGGCCACTTAGCAAAGTCGCACCGGAGCTCGGAATTTCCGGCACGGCACTCGCCGCTATCTGCAAACGATACCAAGTGCCTTATCCCGGATCGGGGTACTGGACCCGCAAGTCCCTAGGACTTCCGGCAGAGTTACCGACCTTGCCAGAAGCGTCCGATGAGACCATCGATATCCTGCCGCCAGTCGTCAAACCGCGCAAAAGGCGAACAATGGAGGAAGGAGCCGCGCGCAAGCCAAAGCTCGTTGCGAGAACTCGCCGTCCGGTTCGTCACCCGTTGCTTTTTGGTGCAGAAGAACATTTACGGAGAACACGGGAGGTCAAGAACGGCGAGTTCCTCAGGCCCTACAAAAGGATTCTGCCGGACCTGATTTCATCAGAAGCCGCGCTGCCGCGTGCTCTCTCCATCGCCAACGCTCTATATCTTGCGCTTGACGAGCGAGGATACCGAGTTCAGATCGCGCCAGCTGCCGACAATCTGCTGCGCATTCATGTCAGGGAACAAGAGGTCGAGCGAAAGGATCGCAAATACGGTCGCTACCACTCAGGAAGCATTTGGGCTCCTGACAGGCCGACTGTTTTTTATATCGACATGGTGCCAGTAGCGCTCGCCATCACCGAGATGACAGAGCGCGTGACGATGCGCTATTTCAATGGCGACTATCATCGTGAGGACAGCAAGCTCATACGCTCAGCCAAATCTTGGCAACTGACGCACTCGTGGACAACCGAGCAGGATATGCCGTCCGGGCGTTTTCGGATCGTTGCCTACTCACCAAAGAAGGGCGTCAACTGGTCTCGCAACTGGCAGGAAACGGAGCAGCAGTCGCTTGAGCGTCTGATCCCAGAAATTGTCGAGACGCTAGGTGCGTCCAAAGTTGATCTGCAACGCCTTATGGAGGCCGAAGAAGCGGCGGAGGAGCAGAGGAAAAAAGAGCAAAAAGAGCGGTGGGAGCGCTACGAAAGGGAGGAAGATGCGCGAAAGGCGGCCCAGGCTCTCGCCGACAGCCGGCAGCAGCTGGCCGAGATCATCGAGAAGTGGGGAAAAGCGATGACCGTAGAGCGCTTCTTCGCGGACGCAACAGAGCGCCTGAAGAGCGCGGATGACACACGTCGGCAGCGTCTGGAAGAGCGCCTGGCGCTCGCCAGAGCAATAATGGGAAGCGTTGATCCGCTAGATTTCATTGAAAGCTGGCTCGCCCCGGAGGAGAGACACCGTTCGAAATTTTCTAGGGGATCATAAGCTCGATAGAACACTCGCAGCGCGCACATTCGGATCAGAGCTTTCGACGGCAGCAACGTAGCTGTTTTTCCGCCAGTCCGGTTTCAGCAGAATTCGGCGGCTGTCTGCCGTTCAGCCAGCGGCCAGAAATAATCCGCGGAATGCCATAGAAGAAAATGAGCGGATGGAGAATGGGCTCGAGCCTGCTAAATTCGTGAGCAGATAGTGTGCATTTTGTATATGAATACTTGATATGGCCGCTCAGCTGTAGGTAGTCTAGCCCGATATTTACGGGGGGGGAATCATGGGTAGCAGTGGATCGGGAAATTTTAGCGATTATTCTGGCAAGCCGAAAACGACATCAGGCAGCGGATCGTCCGGTGGGTCCAGCGGCTCAGATAAATGTGGAGAGGCGTTCTCTGCGAGTCTCGAGGACGTTGCCAGCCATGATTTCTATGTGAATAACGGTTTTGCGCCTGCGGTTGGAACCCAGCTTACAATTGAGCTCAGGGGCCGAGTTGTAGCTGTTGCAGGTACGGTTTCGGTTGGCTCACTACCAACCCGGCTCAACTATCTTGCACGTTGCTTGCAAGATGGTTTCACCTACACGGGTATTGTGACGGTATCCTCAAACGGCAGCAGCCCCCAAGTCCAAGCTGATTTTGTGGCTGGCTAGATGCCAGAGACAATTCCGGTACTAATCGGCGAAGTCACGGTTGACTTCACGATGCCGACGCGCACGACCGACGCAAAAGTAAGGCTTGGCGGCGTGGCACATGCAGCTCGCGGCCTATGGGCTAGTGGGCGAGACTACTCCGTGGGAGCATTCTGCCCGGCGTACTTGGTCGAACAAGCAAGGAATTACCTTGCCCAGCACGGCTGTCAGGAATTTGTCCTCCTCGGGGAGGTAACCGGTGCGCCCAACGTTATCGCGATTGCTGATGTAAAAGAGGTGGGACACCAAGGTTACGAAGACATTCTACGCGACGAAAGGAGAGTTGTTCCAAGTTGCGACCACGTCGATTTGAGCCGGTTTGACCCTGTCGTTATCTTCCCAGGCCGCTACGACTTGGGGGAAGTGTTCAAACAACTCAAGCCAGGGGCTCGCGTCACCATCGATGCAGCCTACGATGTGGACGGCGCGGATGTTCTCCGTTCGCTTACGGGTCGGATAGACTCCGTTGTAATCTCGACCTCCTCGATCTTGTTCTCGAAGCTTGCATCGAGCGATGTTGCTCCGTTGCTAGATTTAGCAAAGTGCATTGGCGCAAAGCAGCTACTTCTGAAAGAAAATCGTGGCGGCAGTAGGCTATTCGATCTTGGCACCGGCGCCATCGAGTATATTACCGCCACACTAGATGTAACCATGAATTCAGTTGGTGTCGGAGACGCCTTCACCGCCGTATTTGGTACTTTCGACGGTAGCGCCCGAGATGCCGCTTGGCGGGGCATGCAAGTTGCGACGGTCTATTCTCAGACTACGTGGCCGGATGATCTTCAACGCGACATCGAGCGAGAACTCCGGATACCTATCGAGGTTGTCCGCGGTCTGGGCGGCGTCACCCTGCCGTGGCATGTGCGTCCGGGTCTGCAAATTTACCTGGCCGCACCAGATTTCTCATACGCAGATCATATAGAGATCAACGCCGCCGTAGCTGCATTGGAATACCATAACTTTCGAGTCAGAAGGCCGGTTAAGGAAAACGGCGAGGCCAAACGCGAAGCGCCCGTCGAGTCCCTTTCACCTTACTACTTTAGTGACGTGCAGTTGCTTCGAGAATGTGCAGCGGTCTTCGCAATACCCATCGAACGCGACCCAGGAACTTTGGTCGAGATCGGCCTTGCAATCGAAATGGGAAAGCCAGTCGTTACCTTCGATCCTCGTAGCGAGAACCGGAACACAATGGTGGTTAGGGGAAGCACCGCTTATTCGTCCGATCTCGACGTCTGTTTGAACGGCACGTTTGACGCCTTATCGAAGCTTGAGAGGGGCGCCGATAGATGACCAAGAAAGTGATGCTTCTCGCATCTGGTGGCTTGGACTCTACGACCGTGGCCTTTGGGTTGCATGCGGAGGGAACGGATGTGAGCCCGCTGTTTTTTGACTACGGCCAACACTGTGTCGAGACTGAATGGAACCGGGTGAATGAAGTTCTGCCCGCAGATATGAAGCGTCCGGAGCGGGTCAACCTTTCAGATCTTTTTAGGGGATCAAAATCGCGACTGATTGTTGAGGCCGACCTCTGGAATGACAATGTTCGCGATGATGATCTGTACATCCCTTATCGAACCCTTCTGTTTTACGCCGCCGCCGCTGCAAAAGCGCAAACACTCGGTATCCTAGAAGTCTACACAGGCTTTATCAATAGCAACCATGCCAAGGAGATCGACTGCACCGCCGAGTTCATGAACAAGCTCGACGGACTCACCGACGCCATCGGACCGGTGCGATTCACGTCACCCTTTCGGTACTCATCAAAAACAGAAGTCGCCCAAGAGGCCATCCGCCTCGGAGTACCCGTCGGTAGGACATTCTCCTGCCAAGCATCGAGTAAACTTCCGTGCGGAGCTTGCCCAAACTGTGTTGAGCGCCTAGAGGCGCTTCGGCAAACGGGACTATTATAATGACTCCATCTCCACCGGATCGACTTGAGCTTTTGAAAGCGGCGCGCCGAGTGGCGGATTTCGCCTCATCGCAGGGCGTTCCTGCTACATATGCTGTGCGGCGCTCAACATATAAGCACGCTGGAGCTCTTCTCGCGGACGCCGTGCTGCAGGCAGGGCTTAGCTATCATTCGGTGGTCATGCCGCGCGTGGGGCGCATTCTAAAGGAGTTTCCTGATGCGGATCGCGTAAGTGCGCTCAGCAATCTCGTTGAGAAGGGCAGTACTGCGCATCTGCTCAACTGGCAGCATCGGACCAAGATAGAGCGCTTTGAGCGCCTCGTCTGCTTTCTGCATAGGGCAAAGGTGGACACCACAGACGACATGC
This sequence comes from Chelativorans salis, assembly GCF_025336525.1. Classification (GTDB taxonomy): domain Bacteria; phylum Pseudomonadota; class Alphaproteobacteria; order Rhizobiales; family Rhizobiaceae; genus Chelativorans; species Chelativorans salis. The sequence goes on along the minus strand of NZ_JAOCZP010000004.1, from coordinate 209,616 downwards.
GAACAGTGCTCAAGTCTGAGCCGTTCTGTGCCGACCTCCAATCATTGAATGGTGTAGGACCCAAGACAATCGACTACATGGCTTGTTTGGTAGGAATTGAGTCTATTGCTGTGGATCGCCATATCAGAAGCTTTGCTTTAAAATCGGGAGTTAATAACGACGCATATGACTTCTTAAAGAACGCGTTCTGTTTCGCAGCGGACCTACTTTCTATTTCTCGGCGAGAATTCGACGCGTGGGTGTGGTCCCGCGAGGCCAGCAGACAGTCGCCGCAGCTGAATTTCGTCTTCCAGTAGCACCTCTGGGAAAAGGACAACTTGAAGCCGATGATCTTCGACCCCAACGCCAATATCTGGGGAGCGCGTCGCGAGGGGTGGAAGCCGAGCACGTCCGACGCTCGCGATGCGGCCGCTACCGATTATGGGCGCATTATCCATTCGTCATCGTTCCGGCGCCTGCAAGGCAAGACCCAAATACTCAATCTCGGCGACTCTGACTTCTACCGGAACCGGCTTACACACTCGATCGAGGTGGCTCAGGTAGCGGGCGGAATCGCGCTCCAGCTGAAGAAGGACTTCCCCGACCACGAGGCCTCGCCGTGGATTCCTAATCTTACCATAATCCAAGCGATCGGCGCGACGCATGACCTCGGCCATCCCCCTTTCGGGCATGGCGGCGAGGTCGCGCTGCACTACGCCATGCGAGGCGATGGTGGGTTCGAGGGCAACGGCCAGACCCTGCGCATCCTCAGCCGGCTTGAGAAATTCTCGGCCAGCAATGGCGCCAATCTTTCCCGCCGATCTCTGCTTGGCGTGCTAAAATATCCGGCGCCGATGAGCGCGGTCCGCAGCACAGACGAAAAGTTGATGCCAGCGCTCCTAGGCGGCGCGTCGGTAGTGCGCCTCATCAACCGGAAGGCCTGCCGTCCGCCCAAGTGCTATCTCAACACCGAGTCGGATGTGGTGGACTGGCTGCTCGACCCTGTGCCTCGGGTCGAGCGGGACCTGTTCACGGCCTGGGAGCCGGTTGAAGGCGACCATGGCAAGACCAGGCACAAGTCGTTCGATTGTAGCATCATGGACCTCGCCGACGATATCGCCTTCGGTGTGCACGACCTCGAGGACGCACTAACCATGGGTCTCATGGACGCCGACGACCTCGCTTCCGCGTTGCCCGAGGAATCTTGCAGGAGTTTCCTCGACTACATCCAGACTCGCGAGGACTTCGGCAATGACGTCTATGCCGGCCTCGTTAAGGCCCTGAGTGACGATGCGACGCGCAAGCGAAACATTGGCAGGATGGTGACGCACCTCATCACCTCGGTCCGGATCAGGGTGGAGGAGGGCTTCGAGACGCCGCTGCTGCGGTATCGGGTCGATCTTCCCGAGCCGCAGCGCACCTTCCTCAACACTCTGAAGAAGGCGGTGAAGGAGAAAGTGATCAGGAGCGCCCGTGTCCAGCAGCTCGAATTCAAGGGCCAGAACATGGTGGTAGCCGTATTCGAGGCGCTGGCGACCGATCCGAAGTCACTGCTTCCAGAAAGCACCAAGGCTCGCTACGAGGCTGCCGACGAGAAGATGCGCGTGATCTGCGACCACGTTTCCGGAATGACCGACGGTTTCCTGCTGCGCACATACGAACGGCTCTTCAGCCCGCGCATGGGCTCGGTGTTTGACCGTATCTAACCGATCGGGTCGTCCGCACCTGCCGTTTGCGCGACCGCGAACCGAAATGAGGGCGCGCTCCTCCCATACCAAGCCCGACGCAATGTCCTCGTAACGACAATCATTCGACCGGAAGCGATTCGAAATCTTCCACCGCCAAACGCCGCCGTTTTTACGCTCTTCGGCGTGCCAGCCACCCTCTACAAGATGCAGAGGAATACGTTCGGCGGCTATAGCGTATTGTGGAGGGTAATCGGCGGCATTTGGCGCACCCGACACGAGTGTAACCTTTAGCCTCTGACTTCTGAGGTGCCGCTCTTGCTCTCACGCGGAATGAGCCGGTACCTTTCCGTCTGGCTCCGAAGAACTGTCGCGAGCCGATCCGCGGTATCTCGGTGGTATCCTCCAGTCAAAATAGAGTCTCTGACCCGTAGGCCGCCGTGCCAAGAATTGTCCCAAAACTCTCCTACACCGGAACCTGCACTAACATCTTCGAACGCATCAGCTTCATCTCACGAACAGACCCGACTTCTCCGCCATCCAGCAGTCGGGCGACCTCTGAGGCGACCTGATCGGCGGCGATTACAAGTGCAGTATCCAGATGCACATAGCGCTGCGTTACTCCGCGTGGCGCATGCCCGAGAAGGCCCGAAATCGTCAGCTCGCTGAAGCCGAGGGAGGCCGCGATGCTCGCGAAGGTATGCCGGAGCGTATGCGGGGTGACATCCTCCAATCCGGCTCGCGCGCATACCCGATCAAGCACGCGCACGACGCCGATAAAGTGGCCTTCACCCCAATCGGCCGGGAAGACAAAGGGTGAGGGACTGCGCTGCCCTTGGCTGAGCAGATGGGCAATTGCGGCATCGCCGGCGGCCCGCAATTGCGGCCCTGACTTCGTGTCCGGGAAGGCGACGCAGTTCCCCTCCGGCTCGATCCACTCCTTGCGCATGCCGAGTACCTCCATGCGCCGGAAACCGGTCAGCAGCATCGCCCGTATCGCGGCAAGGCCCGTCGGGTGCTCCCCCTCCCGCTCCATTTGCATCATGATCTTGCCGAGATGCCGGATTTCGCCGGCGCTGAGGCGGCGCTTGAGCTTCTCGGACGCGATCACGCGCACACCATTCGCCGGACTCTGTTCGATCAGCCCGAGCCGACGCGCATGGTTGAGCAGGCTACGCAGCGTGCTGATGGCGCGTGCCGCCACGCCCGCCCCGCCGGAGGTCTGCCCTCCACGGCCTGTGCGGCGGGTCCGCGCCGTCTTGCCCGCCGCGATATCGGCTTGCAGTCGCTCGATGTCGGCCAACCGCAGATGGCTCACGACACGCGTTCCGATCAGCGGCTTGATATGCTGCTCGATCCGGCTCCGGTCGCCGGCCACCGACGAAGCCTTGATCGGCCGCCTGTTCCGGCCGAGAAGCCGCCCTGCTTCCGCCTCCTCAAGATACCAGTCGCAGATTTGAGCCACGGTCATGCCTTCGCGGGCAGCGCGGCGCTCAGCTGAAGGATCGCCGCCGTCGACGACGGACGCGAGCTTTTTCCTGGCGAGGTCCCGCGCGAATTCGACGGTCAGCACACCATACTGGCCGATGACGAAACGCCGTGTGCGGCGCTCTGCGTTGCGGTACTGAATGAGGAAGGTCTTCGTTCCGGAGGGCTTCACGCGAACACCAAAGCCACGGACTTCGGTGTCCCATATGAACACGTCGCGCTCCTGGTCATGTTGCAGTGCATCAACAATTCTTTTGGTCAGTTTCGGCATGCCATTCTCCCTTCAAGCTGGATTCGTGATTTGAAATCAGCTGCATGGAAGCGAGGCGGCGGCCGCGCACGGGCCGATTTGCTTCCCCACGCAGGTGCAGCATGAGCGGGGAAGCAGGGGGGAAGCAGTTGGGAGGAAATCAGGGGTATTTCTAGCGTAGCCCCGGCGGCGCGCCTGTCAATGCAAGTACTTGACCGATCGCAGTTTTTCGCGCTATGGGATAAAAAAACCTGTTGTAGCGAAAATGGCTTGATCCAGTTGCCAAGGTTGGGGTCGAGGGTTCGAATCCCTTCGCCCGCTCCAATTTCCTCAATCAGTGCGTTAGCAGGTGTTTTCTGCTTTTGGCACCTTTCGTTGGCCATGCGAGCAGCTTGGCGCCGCGCATCAAAGCTCGTGCGGCCGGCTCTCCAACGGCCGGATGCGAGGGCGACTAGCGCATCTCGCGACCGGCGTCGTCCAAGGAATAGAGATAAGCCGCGATATCACGGGCATGCTTTTCCGTTACCCCAAGCTGCGGCATCGCCGTCAGCGGATCGACGCCCTGCGGATCGCGGATCCAGCGGATGAGGTTCTCTCGGCTGTTCGGCAGGACGCCGGCGATGTACTTGCGTTCCCGCATGCGCCTTAAGGGCGGGCCCACCCAGGCGTCCGGTCCGGTCACGCCGTCGATCGTGTGACAGGCGATGCAGCCATACTGGAGAAGCGCCACCCTGCCTGCCTCCGCATCGCCGGAAGCCTGGTCTGCTCCTTCGGCTTGGGTCGGTTCGGGCGGGTTCTGCTCGATCCCGGCCAGCTCGTAATACTGGGCGGGCGAGAGGTTCGGCACGGCGATCGAGAAGGCGACGATGTCCCATATCTCCTCGTCGGTGAGCTTGAAATCCCAACCCGGCATGCCGGTCATCTTCAGCCCGTGTTTCACAGTCCAGAAGATTTCCGCCGGACTCATCTCCCGCCCCGCCTGCATGATGGGCGGCGGCACAGGTGTCATGCCGAGCGAGAACCGGTCCGGCGCGACGCCGGGTGCGCCGTGGCACTGGGCACAACGCTCCCGATAAAGTCGCATGCCGGAGCGGAAGCGGTCGGGACCCGAAAGGTCGGGCGTCTCGATGTCGCGGGCACGCACCGCAATGGAACGTCTAAGCGCGGTCTGCAGCAGCCAGTAGACCGGAGGCGTATGCTGCCGGGTCGCAGCCACGTCGTAGACGCCGGAATAGACATAGACGGCAGCGCCCACGAGACTGAGGATCGTCAGCACCAGAAGGGTAGAAACAATCCTGGTCACCATCGTCCTCCCGTCCTGGTGTAGAGATAGGCGGCAATGTCCCGCGCCTCCTCCTCCGTCACGCCCAGTTCCGGCATTGCCGTCCGAGGGTCGACCTCCTGCGGATGCCTGATCCAGCGCACGAGGTCGTCGGGCGTATTGGGCAGGACGCCGGCGACATAGACGCGCCTCGCGTAGTTGCCGAGCGGCGGCCCGGCGGTAGCATCGGCGCCGGGGATGCCCGGGATCATGTGGCATGTGCCGCAGCCATAGCTGGCAATCGCGGCGGCGCCCGCCTGTGGATTGCCCTCCACCGCAGGCTGAGCATTGCGGGGGCCTTCGTCGCAGCCGGAGACGGCGACGAACAGCATGACGAACACCAGTGGGGCTCGCACTATGGTCACTTGCCGCCTCCCGCGCGATGCGCCAGCGGCTTCTGCCGGTCCGGCCGAAAGCCATCCTGCCCGATCAACCGCGCGCCGACGACGAGGCCGGCGATCAGATGCACCATCCCGCCCGGCACCCACATGATGAGACCGCCGAGCTGCTGATCCTCGATCGCTGTCAGACCCCAGTGCCCGGCGGTCTCCAGATAAGGCGCGTACCAGGCGGTCGGGGCGAAGGTCAGGAGCGCGCCGAGGAGGGAGGAATGAACGGCCGTGGTGAAGTTGGCGACGAGCGCAATCCCATCCTTCGCCCGCCCATGGCCCGCATCGAGAAATGCCCACCAGAACAGGAGGGCCGCCCCGAAGAAGGTAACGTGCTGCAGGGCGTGAACGTCATCCCTGAACGTCGCTGCCTCGAACAGGACGGGCGCGTGCCAGGCCCACAGGACGATGGCATAGGTGGCCCAGGCACCCAGCGAATGGGCGAACGGCCGCCGGGTCGCCAGCCACCAGGGGCTTGCGAGGAAGCGTCCGATCCGACGGCGCCCGCCCGGAGGAAAGGCCCAAAGAAATGCGGAAGCAGGCCGGCCGAGCACAACGAGCGGTGCGGCGACGAGCATGAGGATTTCGTGCTGCACCATGTGGGCGGAAAACAGCTCCTCCGCCCAATGGTCGAGCGGCGACAGGAGCGCCGCGGCGGCCGCCATCCAACCTCCGGCAAAGGCTGCAGCCTGCCATCTCCGGATGCCGGCGCCGGCCTTGGCGCGCGCCCACAGCCGGTGAAGACCCCGCGCATAGAGCCAGGCCGAGAGGGCAAGTGACGCCACGGTGAACGCCGTCCAGCCCCATGACGCGGTCTCGCGGACCGGATCGATCGCATGGGCGGCCGCGATATCCTGGGGCACCGCCGCACAGAGCAGAGCCCAGAAGCATATGCGCGCGAACGCCATCAGGTGGCCCTCGCGCAGGCGTCCAGCATGAGCACCGGGATCGTCTCCACCAGGATGCCGGTTCCTGATATTGCGCAGATCAGCACGCCCACCGTGGTCACGAACCGGGCGCGAGTTGCGGCCATTGTACGGTCGTCCCCGGCGCCCGCCGGGGCGGCGGACTGCCGCAACCGCCACGACACATAACCGGCTGTGATCGCCACTCCCAACGCCAGGAGGGTCACCAGAAAGATCGGCCACCTGGTGCCAGCTTCGCAGGCCCAGTAGGTCAGGCCATAGCTCATGTTCTGGTGGGCGGCCCAGGCGACCGGACCGAAGAGCCAGCCTTCCCATATGACCAGGGAGCCGATCCTCGTCTGCACGATGCTTTCGTTGTCGTTTCGCATGCGCGGTTCCCATTCGTTAAAGAACGCGCGGCGCCCAGCACAGGACCAGATAGAGCGGTATCCAGATGCCGGCGACGAAGTACCAGTAGAGCGTGTCCACCACCACCCCGAGCTGCCTCTCGCGCGTGAAGTATCCGATGCCGGCGAGGAACGCGACGACGGCGGTGCCGATGATGGCGGAGACCACGTGGACGAAGTGGAAGCCCATCATGGTCCAGACGATGGAGCCGTAGGGATGGCTGTTCCAGAGGAAGCCGAGGTCCGAAAGCTCAATCCCGCGCAGCACCAGGACGAGGCTGGCGAGCGCCACGCTGGCGCTGGTGCCAAGCGTCAGCACCAGCTTGTTTTCCCGATTGATGCCCCAGCCGGCCCAATACATCGTGCCGCTGCTGGTAACGAGCAGCACGAGGTTGATGGTCGGAAAGAGCAGGCCCGGCGGATCGACACCCGGCGGCGGCCACGCCTCGGCATCCATGCGTAGATAGAAGTAGCTCGCGATCAGCGAGGCCACCACCGTCGCCTCGATTGTGACGACGCCCAGAATGCCCCACCAGAGCGGGTGCGTCTTGTGTGCGAAGCGTGTCAACTCCCTTGCGTCGTAACCGGCGTGACTATGCATGGTCAGTCGTCCCTCCACGGCCGGCGTGGCCAGAACCACATTGTGAAAGTCGCGGCCGCGCCGAAGAAGCCGACGAGAAAGAAGCTCGGGTGGTAAAGGATGCCCAGGAAGCCGGTCGAGGCGGCCACGGCCGAGATGAACGGCCAGATGGTCGGCGCCGGCATCACGGCCACCGCATGCGGCTCGGCGTCGAGTACTGTCGTGACCAGCACCTCGCGCCGGTCGTCGCGCAGCCCCACGACCACGGGGCTCGACTCTTCACCGCGCCGATCCCAGAGCGGGTAGCGCCCGGAGACGATCGGTATATGGGCGTGGTTGTAGTTGGGCGGCGGCGAAGGGGTCGCCCATTCGAGCGTCGGCGAGCCCCAGGGGTCTTCGCCGGCCGGTGCGCCCCGCCATAGGCTCCACAGCGCGTTGAAGAGGCTGAGCAGGAAGCCTGCCGCCAGGATGAACGAGCCCATGGTCGCCAAAAGGTTCAGGTCTCCCCAGCCCAGCTCCTCGAGATAGGTGTAGATGCGCCGCGGCATACCCTGGAGCCCGAGCTGGTGCATCGGGAAGAAGGTGACGTTGAAGCCGATGAAGGCAAGCCAGAAGCTGATCTTGCCAAGGCGCTCGTCCATCATGCGACCGAACATCTTCGGGTACCAGTAGTACATGCCGCCGATCAGCGGGAAGACAGCGCCGCCGATCAGCACATAGTGGAAATGCGCCACGAGGAAGAACGTGTCGTGCACCTGCAGATCGAAGGGGATGACGGCCACCATCACGCCGGAAATCCCGCCGACGACGAAGATAACGAAGAAGCCGAGGACGTAGAGCAGCGGGGTGTCGAAGCGCATGCGCGCGCCCCACATGGAGGCGATCCAGCAGAATACCTGGATTCCTTGGGGAATGGCGATCATGGCGCTTGCAGCCATGAAGAAGCTCATCCCGAGCTGCGGCAGGCCGGTAGCGAACATGTGGTGCACCCACAGCCCGAAACCGATGAAGCCGGTGGCCACCAGCGACAGCACCAGTGCAGTGTAGCCGAAGATCGGGCGCTGCGTGAAAACCGGGATGATCGTCGAGATGATGCCGAGCGCCGGCATCAGGATGATGTAGACCTCTGGGTGGCCGAAGAACCAGAAAAGGTGCTGCCACAAGAGCGGCTGGCCACCTGTCTCCGGCGTGAAGATATGGGTGCCGATCTGGCGGTCCATGACCAAGAGGCTCGAAGCGGCGATGATAGCCGGCATGGCGAAGACGATCATGAAGGCCGTCACCAGTGCCGACCAGACGAACAGCGGCATACGGTTGAGCGACATGCCCGGCGCGCGCAGCTTCAGGATCGTGACGATCAGCTCCACCGCCGCCGTCAGTGCGGAGACCTCGATGAAGGTGATCATCGTCGTCCAAATGCCGACGCCCAGCCCTGGCGAATATTCGATGCCGGCAAGCGGCACGTAGTTGAACCAGCCCGCCGCCGGGGCGATGTTGAACAGCAGCGAGCCGAAGAAGACCGCGCCGCCGATCAAATAGACGTAGTACCCAAAGGCGTTGAGCCGCGGGAATGCCATGTCGCGCGTACCGACCATCATCGGCACAATGTAGATGGCGATGCCCTCCATCACCGGAATGGCGAACAGGAACATCATCGCCGTGCCGTGCACGGTGAAGAACTGGTTGTAGAGATCGGGCGAAAGGAAGTCGTTCTCCGGCCGCATGAGCTGGATGCGCATAAGCACCGCCAGCGCACCGGCGAGAAAGAAGAAAACGAAGGCGGTGAGGACGAAGCGCCGCCCGATGACGCGCTGGTTCACGGGCATGAACCAACCGATGAGCCCGCCTGGCGATTCCCAGGTGGAACTCAGGCGGTCGAGCTCCTCGGGCGTCCGGGTCACGATCTCGCCTTGGCGGGGGGGCTCAATCACGCTCATTCGAGGCTCCCCAGGAAGGCAAGCAGCGCCTGGAGGTCGGCCGGCTCCATCACCGTCGACGGCATCTTGTTGCCCGGTTTGATGCGCTGGGGATCGCTGATCCAGCCGCCGAGATGGCCTTTCGTGTTGGGGACCGTGGCTGCTGCCAACGTCCGTCGGCCTGCCAGATGCGTGAGGTCCGGCCCGATCTCTCCCACCTCCGACACGCTGCGGATTGTGTGGCAGCCCGCGCAGCCCTGCTCGAGGAAAACCTGCTGCCCCCGCCTCGTCTCATCACTGGAGGGCTCGGTGGCAGGTTCCGCCTGCAGTGAGAGCCACCGTTCGAATTCCTCCAGCGGTTCGGCCACGACGATGAAGCTCATAAGCGCGTGCTGCACGCCACAATATTCTGAGCATTGGCCGCGATAGACGCCGGCCCGCTCCGCCTCGATCCAGCTCTCGTTCACCTGGCCGGGAATGAGGTCTGTCTTGCCCTGGAGTTGCGGTGCCCAGAAGCTGTGGATCACGTTCTCCGATGTCAGCCGCAGGCGCACCGGCTGGCCAACGGGAATGTGCATTTCGTTTGCCGTCGTCGCAATCACCTCGCCGTCCCCGTCAAGATAGCGCAGCTCCCACCACCATAGGCGGCCGATCACCTCGACAATCGGGCCGCTCTGCGGCCGGGTTGCGATCTCCCGTCCCACCGAGACGCCGACGATCACCATCGCCATGATCACCAGCATCGGCGTGACGACACCGCCGGCGACGACCAGTAGGAAAGAGCCGCGGGAGGAAAGCGGACGTTCGGTGCCGCCCCACCCACGCCCGAGGCCGATAAACAGCGCGATCAGCACGCCGATCATTATGACGGTGCCGATGACAAGCATCCCCCACCACAAATTGGCGATGAGGGCTGCGCTACGGCTTGCCGGGTCGAGGCTGTTCTGGGCGCCGGAGCACCCCTGGAGGAGGATGGCTATGAACGCCGGAGGGGTCGCTCCAGCGCACGGCCTCCACCGCCTCGAGAATCGGAGGGCGCTCCGGACGCTATTCACGAGCATTGGCGAGAATCGTCTTCAGCAGCGAGCAGAAATGGCTGCCTTTCTCACCCCATCACTCCTCCACTCTCTCGCCTTCCGGGCTGACCAGGTACCACTCGCCGCCGAAACTCTCGACATGCTGGCCGTTTGTGTCGCCCGCCCCCTCGTCCCGGACAAAGTAGTAGAGCGGCCAACCGTTGTAGGTAACCATCATCTGGCCCTCGTGATCCACCGTGCCGAGCAGGGAGGCATCGGCCATGTTCCCGGCCTGTGGCTGGCCTTGGGTGTAGTACGGCGGCCATGCATCAAGGCATTCGCCCGTGCAGGAGACCTGTGGCTCCGTGCCGTCTTGACCCTGCGTGTCCGCAGTGAAGAGATAGAGCGCGCGACCTTCACTGTCCGTGAGATACTGCCCGTATTGCTCGCTTTCAGCGACTTCGACCATGGCAGCATCCTGGGCAAGCGCGGGTGCGGCGGTCAGAACCAGCCCTGCAAGAACGGAAAGGCTGAGCGTTGAGATTTTCATGGTGTTTCCTCCTCTGGGTTAAGGCAGCATCGCGTCGCTGCCGGATGAATGTCTGGAATCGAACGCCGCAGCGGCTCGATTGTTCAGTGAAAGCTAGCGCATGCAGTATTTTCCTTCAGGCTGCGTCTCCGTTCATCGCCATGCGCAGCACCTCGGCCAGATGCACTGCCTGACGGCCCGTGCACTGGGCGATCTGCTCGCGGCAACTGAAGCCGTTGGCGATGACAAGCGCATCGGGATCGGCCCGCCGCACGGCGGGTAGGAGCACGCGCTCCCCACACTTGATCGAGACATCGTAATGGTCAGCCTCGAAGCCGAATGGCCCCGCCATGCCGCAGCAGCCGGCGTTGAGGTCGCGGTGGTCGAGGCCGAGCGCATCGAGAACCTCGTTCTCGGCCTCCTTGCCCATGATCGCGTGGTGGTTGCAGTGGTAGTGCACGAGGGCACGCCGCTCGAGACGAGGCGGTTCAAAGCCTTCCTCTCGCAGAAACTCGCTCAACAGAAAGGTCTGGTTTGAGAGCGTCCGCGCGTCCTCATCGTCGGGGGAGAGATTGACGAGCTCGTCGCGAAAGGCTGCCACGCAGCTCGGCTCGACGCCGACGAGCGGCACGCCTTCGCGGATAGCCGGCCGCAAATGGTCGAGCGTCTGACGCCAAAGCTTCTTCGCACGATCCAGCATTCCGATGGCATAGAGCGGACGGCCGCAGCACAGGGGTCGCGGCGGAATTTCGACGCGATAGCCGGCGGCTTCGAGTACCTCCACCGCCGCCTTTCCGGGCTCCGGCGTCAGATAATTTGTGAAGGTGTCCGGCCAGAGCAGGACCCGACGCCCGCCCGGCACACCATCCTGGCTGGATCGGCGGCGGAACCAGGTGGTCAGCGTCGGCGAGGCGAAGGCAGGCATTTGCCTCTCGGTGGCAATCCCACCCACCCGCTTCAGGATAGCCGCGAAAGGCTCCGTGCGCGTGAAGAAGTTTGCCGTCCCGGGCATGCGCGAAGCCGCGCGCGCCCACCAGTAGATCAGGCCCATGCTGTACATGTGGACCGGCCGCCGCCTGCCCTCGTAGTAGTGCGCCATGAACTCGGCCTTGTAAGTGGCCATGTCCACGTTGATCGGACAGTCGCTCTTACACCCCTTGCAGGCGAGGCACAGATCGAGCGCCTCGTGCACCTCCTCGCTCTTCCAGCCGTCCTTGATGGGCCCGCCATGAAGCATTTCGAAGAGGCTGTGGGCGCGGCCGCGCGTGGTGTGCTCTTCCTCGCGCGTGGCCATGAAACTCGGGCACATAACCTGCCCGCCCCTCATGCGGCATTTTCCCACGCCCACGCAGCGCGAAATTGCGCGCGCGAAGCTCCCCTCGTCCTCCGGATAGGCGAAGTGGGTATCGAGCTTCGGCGGCCGGTAGTCTGGGCCTGCCTGCAGATGCGCGGTGATGGGATAGGGATCGACCACCTTGCCCGGGTTCATCCGGCCCTCGGGATCCCAGATCGCCTTGAACTCGCGGAAGGCGTTCACGAGCTCCTCGCCGAATAGCTTCGGCAGGAGCGCCGCGCGGGCCTGGCCGTCGCCATGCTCGCCAGAGAAGGAACCGCCATACCGGACCACGAGGTCGGCCGCATCGTCCATGAACGAGCGCCACTTGGCCACGCCTTCGGACGTGCGGACGTCGAAATTGATGCGGCAGTGGATGCAGCCCTGCCCAAAATGTCCGTAGAGGGAGGCGCTGTAGTCGTAGCGGTCGAAGAGAGCCTTGAGGTCGCGCAGGTACTCACCCACCCGCTCCGGCGGCACGGCCGAATCCTCCCAGCCTGGCCAGTTGTCTTCCCGGCCGGGCACGAAGGCCGTCGCCCCGAGTCCGGATTCGCGGATGTGCCAGATCGCCGTCTGCTCCTCGGGACTGGTAATGAGCCGCATCGAGGGAGGGTGGGAGCCCTTTCCGAGCGCGTCCATCAACTCCCGAGCCTGCGCCTCCGCTTCCTCCTGATTTTCGCCGCCGAATTCCGCAAGCAGCCACCCTCCCCCCTCCGGCAGAAGATCGAGGTCCTTCGTGTGCAGGCCCTTGCGCCGCATGTTCTCGATCAGCCGTGCGTCGATCGCCTCCAGGCCCACCGGACCGCTCGCCCTCACCTCGGGCACGTGGTCGCCCGTGGCATAGACGTCTGGGTAGCCGAGCACGAGCATCACCCGCGCCGGCGGGCTCTCAACCAACCCAACGGTCGCGTCCAGCACCGTCACGCAGGTCCCCTCCGTGCCGACCAGTGCACGGGCGACATTGAAGCCGTGCTCCGGTAGCAACTGCGGAAGACTGTAGCCCGAGACACGCCGCGGTATCTGGGGATAGCGTTCCCGGATGAGGTCAGCATATTTGTCACGCAGCGCCTTGAGCCTGCCGTAGATCTCGCCGCGCCGGCCGCCTTCACGGATGATCCGTTCCAGCTCGTCTTCGGGCGTCGGGCCGACCTTCAGGCGCAGTCCGTCATAGGTCAGCACTTCCAACTCGTGGATGTTATCCTCCGTGCGGCCGGAGCCGGCACCCATCTTCTCCGCAAGCACCGAATGCACGCCGCAGGAATTGTTGCCGACCATGCCGCCGATGGTAGCGTAGGCATGGGTCGAGGTGTCGAAGGCAACGGTGAGGCCGTTCCGCTCCACCTCGCCCCGCAGGTCGTCGAAGATCGTCCCGCTCTGCACCCGGGCGCGCTTGTTCTCGTAGTCGATATCGAGAACACGGTTGTGGTACTTGGAGAAGTCGAGCACCACGGCGACGTTGCAGGTCTCGCCGGAGAGGCTTGTGCCGCATCCCCTCGGAAGGATGGGCACTCCGTGCTCGCGGCAGCATGCGACGGCCTCGACCGCATCCTCCTCATCGCAAGGGATCACCACTCCGATGGGCACCTGGCGGTAGTTTGAGGCGTCGGTGGAATAGAGCGCCTGGTCCTCGGTGCGGAAGCGGACTTCGCCGCGGATACGGCGCTCAAGGTCGGCGACGAGCGCGGCCACCGCTTCGTCCGAAGGGCGGGATGGCGGTTCCGCGCGGATATTGGCCAAGGCTTTCTCCCGTCGGCAGGATCAGATGGCGTACCGGGCTGCTTCCCCGTCCTGAAATTCCAGTCCGAGGCCCGGTCGGGAAAGGTCGGGTCCGAGGGAACCGTCGACTGGCGGACGGGCGCCCTCGAACAGCATCTCCTCGATGCGAGCATGATCGTAGAAATACTCGACATGGCGCGCGTTCGGCAGCGCGCAGCACGGATGGACGTGAATTGCGGGCGCCGTGTGGGCCGAGAATGGCAAGCCGTAAGCCTGGCACAGGATGCCGGCTTGCATAAAGCCGGTAATGCCGCCGCAGCGCGTGGCATCCGGCTGCAGCACGTCTACCGCGCCTCTCTCCAGCATGCGGCGGAAGTAGAAGAAGTCGTGCCCATACTCGCCGGCCGTGATTTCCATACCGGCCGGGGCGCAGTCCCGGATGAGCCTCAAACCCTCGAGATCGTCCGATGAGACGGGCTCCTCGAACCAGCTCACTCCATATTCGCGAAAGGCCTCCGCCTTGGCCAGCGCCTCTTTGCGATCATAGGCACCATTGGCATCGACGAAGAGCTCTGCCTCCGGCCCGATCGCCTCGCGCGCCGCACGCACGCGGGCGACATCCTCGGCTGGATCGCTCCCCACCTTCATCTTCACGCGGGAAATACCCTCACCGGCCCAGCCGCCGAACTGCGCCTGCAGGCGCTCGATCGAGTAGGTGGTGAACCCGCCACTGCCATAGACCGGGATCGCCTCGCGCACCTGGCCGAGAAGCGTGACCAGCGGAACGCCCAAAAGCCTTGCCTTCAGGTCCCACAGCGCGACGTCCACCGCCGAAATCGCCTGGAAGGCGAGCCCGGCCCGTCCGAGATTGCGTACTGCTGCAGCCATCGCTTCGAAGCAATCCGTGACCGCCATCGCATCGCGCCCGGTCACGATCTCCGAGAGCTTCGACCGGATCAGCTCACCGGCGGATTCATGGCTGTAGGTGTATCCGAGACCCTGTTCGCCACCAGCATTGGCACGCGCGAGCACCATCGTTGTGTCGTCCCAGTGCAGCGTACCATCGGCTTCGGGACCATCCGTGGGAATCCGATATGCCGCGACGTCGATGACCTCGATCTTCGCGCTTCTCATGTCTTGCTCCGACAGCCACACCTCATTGAGGTGCCAAAAATGCTAGTGTCTGCTCGGCAACACACCCTGCATGGCCTGCTTGAAGGATTGCCAGATGATGCCGACCGCCTCGGGATCGCCCTTGACGACCGCCTCGGCATACTTCTTGGCCTGGCCATAGCTGATGTGCGGCGGTAGCGGCGGCACCTTCGGGTCGGTGACCACGTCGAGCACGCATGGTCTGTCCGCGCTCAGCGCCTTGTCCCAGGCAGGGCCGACTTGCTCCGGCGTCTCCACCCGTATGCCCTTGAGACCCAGCATCTCGGCGTAGCGGGCGTAGTCGAACGCCGGCACATCCTGGGAATCGGGAAACTTTGGATCGCCAGCCAGCACGCGCTGCTCCCATGTGACCTGGTTCAGGTCACCGTTGTTCAGCACCAAGACCGCCAAGCGCGGATCGGACCACTGCTCCCAGTATTTGGCAACGTCGATGAGACCGTTGATACCCAGCATCTGCATGGCGCCATCCCCGACCAGAGCAATGGCGACGCGATCCGGATAGGCGAACTTGGCCGCCAGCGCGTAAGGAACGCCAGGGCACATGGTCGCGAGACCGCCCGACAGAGAGGCCTTCATGCCCGGTCTTAGCTTCAGGTCGCGCGCAAACCAGTTTGCGACGCTCCCCGAATCGGCACTGATGATGCAGTTCTCCGGCAGCCGCGACGAGAGTTCCCACACCGCCCGTTGTGGATTGACGGGGTCGGCTTTGCTCATCGCGCGCTCCTCCGTCACCTCCCACCACTCGCGGACATTCTTCTCGATCCCTTCGCGCCACGAGCGGTCCTTCTTGCTTTTCAAGTGCGGAATGAGCGCCTGGAGGGTTGCCGCACTGTCACCGACGAGATTGACCTCCATCGGATAGCGGATCGAAAGCATCCGACCGTCGATGTCGATCTGCACACCGCGCGCCTGGCCTTCTGGCGGCAGGAACTCGGAATAGGGAAAGCTGGAGCCGACGACGAGGAGGGTGTCGCAGTCCATCATCAGGTCGTAGCTGGGCCGCGTGCCGAGCAGACCGATCGCGCCGGTGACGAAGGGAAGGTCGTCAGGGAGGGCGGCGCGGCCGAGTAGAGCTTTCGCAACGCCGGCGCCGAGGAGATCGGCCACCTTCATGACCTCGGCACTGGCGTTCAGGGCGCCGGCACCGACCAGCATGGCCACGCGCTCACCGCTATTCAGAACTTCCGCCGCCTGCGTCAGATCATCCCCACCGGGCACATGGACCGGTTTGGGGTAACCCACCCCGGAAAATACCGCACCGTGCTGTCTTGGCGGAGAAGGTACTGCATCCAGCTCCTGCACGTCGCCCGGTATGATGATGCAGGTAACTGTCCGCCGCGCCAGCGCTATCCGCATGGCCCGGTCGATGAGATGGCGCATCTGCACGGGGTCGGAGCACATGTGAACGTAGTCGCTCGCCACGTCCTTGAAGAGGGAGATGAGATCGACCTCCTGCTGATAGCTGCCGCCGAGCGACATGCGCTTCTGATGGCCGACGATGGCGACCACCGGCGTATGGTCCAGCTTAGCGTCGTAGAGGCCATTGAGCAGGTGGATCGCGCCTGGCCCGGATGTTGCCAGGCACACACCGGGCTCACCGGTCCACTTGGCGTGCCCGCAGGCGGCGAAGGCAGCGAGTTCCTCATGCGCGGTCTGGATGAACTCGACCTCGCCGGTGGCCCGGCCCAGCGCACCAAGTATGCCGTTGATCCCGTCACCCGGATAGCCGTAGATGCGCTTCACGCCCCATTCGCCTAGGCGGCTGAGCATAAAATCGCTAACCGTTTGAGCCATATCGTTCTCCTCGCTGCTGGCAGCTTTGGTCCTGCAGACCGAACTTGGCCTACGGCGGGAAGTTCCCCTTCGCGCTTCGCAGGCACCGGCTAATGCAGCTCGACGGGCTCAACTTTCGGGGCGGATGAGCACCAGGCCGCTCTCCGGGTCGTACCGCTTGTCGAGGTGCGCCGGGTTTTCGGTGACGATCACCTCCAGCGTCGGGCGCACATGAGCTTCCGCCAGATGCCCGGCGAACGCTGCGCCGTCACGCCTGCCGAGCACAGTGTGGATGTGGATGGCGCGGCTGCCGTCGGGAGCAAGTGCGACATCGCCGTTGAGCGAAGCGACCTCCACCTGCTCGGTGATCGGGTTGGGAAGATACTCCTTCTTCTCCCAGTCGAAGAAGGTGATGACGGCATCGCTGAAAGCGCCGATGGCGGAAAACTGAGCGGCGGTGAGCCGCTGCCCATCGGCGAACTCCTGGAGGCAGGCCATCACCTCCTCGCCGGTTTCCAAAACCAGGGCATAGGTCTTCTGCCCGTCGTTCTCGGCCAAAATCCTGCTCTGCATCTTGCCGCCTCCTTTGCAACGAACGTCTCGGAAGGCCGCCCTTGCCATAGGTTTGTTTTGTGATGCCGCGGTCACTTCGCGAACGCCGACCAGCGCCAGATCGTTCCGCAACTCCAGGCTGGCATCGGCGGCCTGGCGCTCAGAGTTCCGGCTTACCGGTATAGATGGTGATCGCTCCGGTTTCGGTGCGCGTTACAGCAACCACGTTGGACACAGGAACGGCGCGATCCTTGAGCTGGGCCTCCAGCGTCTCATTCGCCTCGATCGCCGTCCGGACTTCCGCGAAGCCGTCCTCCGTATCCCGAAGTATTTCCTCGAGCTGCTGCCGATCAGCACCGGAAAGCGCATTGAGGCTGGCGATGCGCAAGGACGGGATCGATGTCACGCCCTGGATCTCCTCCGCGCTCAGATTGTTTTCCCTGAGGTCGACAAGGATCGTGGCGGGCGCCATCTCCCCACCCTCCTGAGAGGAGGAAAAGTCCGCTCCTGCCAAGATGCAAGCAAGTGCAACAGTCACTGATAGGGTGCTCTTCACGCCATCTCTCCGACGCAACAGACGAGAGTTCTCAATGCCAAACGGCGAAGGAGCCATTTTGTTCGCCGCTTACCCTGCCGCCACAGTTGCCAAACACCTGCCTTTGCCCTGAAGAGGTCCCAGAGATACCTCCGACACAGGAACACCGGGCCCTAAGAGGCGTTCCAGCTGTTAACCGATTGTCCCGACAGGAAAGTTGAGTGCGATGGTGCAGCGGATCCAGGATTATGCTCTTATCGGCGACTGCGAGACTGCGGCCCTGGTGGGCAAGAACGGCTCGATCGATTGGCTCTGCCTGCCACGCTTCGACTCGCCCGCCTGTTTCGCAGCCTTGCTCGGGGAGCACGGAAACGGACACTGGCAGATCGCTCCGGCCGACCCGCCCAAGCGCATCACCCGCCGATATCGGCCAGAAAGCCTGGTACTGGAGACGGTGTTCGAGACCGCCGGCGGCGTCTGCATGCTCACTGATTTCATGCCGGTAAGGGATGGTCCGCCAACGCTGGTACGAATCGTCACCGGTATCGAAGGCCGGGTCGATCTCAGGATGGAGCTCGTTATACGCTTCGACTACGGCCAGCTGATACCGTGGGTCTGGCGCGTGGACGATAAACTCATCGCCATCGCCGGCCCCGATATGATCGTGCTGCGCACCCCTGCCAATCACCATGGCGAGGACCTGAAGACGGTCGCCGATTTTGCCGTGGGCAACGGCGAAGAGGTGCCCTTCGTCCTCAGCCATAATCCTTCCCACCTGAAAGCACCGGAGCCCCTCGAGCCGCGTGCCGCGTTGGACAAGACGGAAGCTTACTGGCGGAATTGGGCTGCCCGAGGCAATTACGAGGGCCGATGGCGTGAATCCGTCGTGCGCTCGCTGATCACCCTCAAGGCGCTGACCTTCAGCCCGACCGGCGGCATCATTGCCGCGCCGACCACCTCACTCCCCGAGATGCCCGGCGGCACTCGAAACTGGGATTATCGCTACTGTTGGCTTCGAGACGCCACCTTCGTGCTGCTTTCACTGATGCAGGCGGGCTACCGGCAGGAAGCCGCAGCCTGGCGCGACTGGCTGGCGCGAGCCGTGGCCGGTCATCCTTCACAGATCCAGCCACTCTACAGTGTCACGGGCGCCCACCGCGTGGACGAGTGGGAGCTGCCCTGGGTCCCCGGCTACGGCGGCGCGGGGCCGGTGCGCATAGGCAATGCCGGCTGTAGGCAACTCCAGCTCGACACCTTCGGGGAGGTGCTGGATGCGCTCCATCACGCCCGCCGCTACGATCTTGCACCCACTCGGGAGAGCTGGTCGCTGCAGCAAGCCCTTCTAAGTTATCTGGAAACACTGCGCGGCGAGCTGGATCACGGCATCTGGGAGGTGCGCGGTCGCAAGCAGCACTTCACGCATTCCAAGGTCATGATGTGGGTGGCCTTCGATCGGGCCGTCTCAGCCGTCGAGGACTTCGGCCTCGACGGGCCTGCCGACCACTGGCGCAGTCTGCGCGACAGTCTGCATGCGGAAATTTGCGAAAGGGCATTCGACCGGGAACTCGGCTCTTTCGTTCAGGCCTACGGCTCGAAACAACTTGACGCGGCCACTCTCCTGATCCCGCTCGTCGGCTTCCTGCCGGCTACGGACCCGCGCATGATCAGCACGGTCGACGCCATCGGCAAGCGGCTCATGCGCGACGGCTTCGTCCATCGCTACGATTCACACGAGACCGAGGACGGCCTTCCACCCGGCGAAGGCGTCTTCCTGGCCTGCACGTTCTGGTACATCGACAACCTCATCCTACAGGGCAGGCACGACGAGGGCATCCGCATGTTCGAGGATCTGCTCGCCATCCGCAGCGATGTCGGTCTCCTTTCCGAACAGTACGATGTCGTGAACGGAAATCTTCTCGGTAACTTTCCTCAGGCGCTATCGCACCTCGCCCTGATCGACACCGCCTACAATCTCTCCGCAGCACAGGGGCCCGCACGGCAGCGCTCGAAGCACCGGCGGGCGGAGTGATTTCCGGCGGCGCCGAGATCGGCAGCGATTGCGGAGCCAGCGAAATCGAGAGGAGGGCGGAGATACTCTGCATTTTAGCGAATTGGCTAAGCATTTCTCTACGATATTTCCGGCAATCCTCGCCGGATCCGGCAAGCTATGTGAAGAAATATTCAACTATTAAGGTGTACCGCGGTATTGGGTGCATCGGACGATGTTGGGGGCTGAGGTTTGTGCGGCTTTGGTGGATATTTCGGTGCGGGCGTAGCGCCGGCTGAGGCGGAGCCGCTGCTTAGGCGGATGGGCTCTGCCGTTGCGCACCGCGGACCCGACGAAAGCGGCGTCGCCGTCTTCGCCGACGCTGGCCTTTGTCACACGCGCCTTTCGATCGTCGGCCTTGCCGATGGTCAGCAGCCCATGTCCAGCGAGAATGGGAGACTGTCCATCGCCTTTAACGGCGAGATCTTCAACTATGTCGAGTTGCGTGAGGCGCTCCGCGCACGCGGCAGGGTCTTCCGCACATCCAGTGATACCGAAGTCATCCTACATCTCTACGATGAGAAGGGACCGGACTGCCTTGCCGACCTCAACGGAGACTTCGCCTTCGCCGTCTGGGACGCGCCGCGCCGGCGCATGTTCCTTGCGCGCGACCGGATGGGCGTGCGCCCGCTGTTCTACACGACCGTTCGAGACACGCTCTTCTTCGCCTCCGAGGCGAAGGCGCTTTTGCAGGTGCCGGGTGTCGAAGCGGAAATGGACCCGGTCGCGCTCGACCAAATCTTCACGCTCTGGGCGCCCATCGCCCCGCGTACCCCCTTCAAGGGCATCCATGAGCTCGAACCGGCGAACATGATGATCGTCGAAGAAGGGAAGCGGACGGTCAGGCCCTTTTGGTCGCTTTCCTTTCCCGATCTCGGCGCGCCCAGCCGCCACACGGACGAGAACGCCGCGGCCGAGGAGTTGCACGCCCTGCTTTCAGATGCCACGCGTCTGCGCATGCGCGCCGACGTGCCGGTGGGCTCCTACCTTTCGGGCGGTCTCGATTCCTCGATCATCTCCGCGCTCGCGGCAGGCATGACGCCGGAGGTTCTGCGCACCTTCTCGGTCACCTTCGACAGCGACGAGCATGACGAGAGCGCGTTTCAGGAGGAGATGGCCGCCGCCCTCGGAACCATGCACAGCACCGTAGAGTGCCGGGACGACGACATCGCCACCGTCTTTCCCGAAGTCGTCCGCTTCACGGAGCGGCCAATCCTGCGGACTGCGCCCGCACCGCTTTTCAAGCTCTCCGCCCTAGTCCGCGAGAAGGGCCTGAAAGTCGTGCTGACGGGCGAGGGGGCCGATGAGGTCTTCGCCGGTTATGACCTGTTCAAGGAAGCGCGGGTGCGCCGCTTCTGCGCGCGCCAGCCGGGCTCGCGCATCCGGCCCCATCTCTTCCGCAAGCTCTATCCTTACCTGCCGGGCCTAAAGCAGCAGTCGGCCGAATATCTGGCCGCCTTTTTCGGTGCCGGCGCGGATTCGCCCGACGATCCACTGTTTTCCCACAATCCCCGGTTCCGCGCGACGGGGGCGGCAAAGCTGTTTTTCTCCGCGGATCTACGTGAGACCCTTGCCGGCTACAATGCAGCGGAGGAACTGGCAGTCCGCCTGCCGCCGGAGTTCGGCCGCTGGCACCCGCTGCATCAGGCGCAGTATCTGGAATCCCGATTCCTCCTGCCGGGCTACATCCTCTCGAGCCAGGGCGACCGCATGGCCATGGCGCACGGCATAGAAGGGCGCTTCCCCTTCCTCGACCACAGGTTGGTGGAGTTCGCTGCAACGCTTCCGCCAGAAATGAAGCTGAAACGGCTGGTCGAAAAGCACATCCTGCGCGAGGCAACCAAGGACCTGCTGCCGGAAACGATCCTGCGGCGGACCAAGCAGCCCTACCGCGCCCCCGACAGCCAGTCATTTAGGGGAGTTGGCGAGAAGGATTACGTGCGCGAGGCCATGAGCCCGGAAAAGCTTGCCGCCGGCGGTCTCTTCAATCCGGCCTCCGTATCCAAGCTCTTCGCGAAAAGCCGTCAGCAGCCGCTCACCGGGTTTCGCGACAACGCCGCCTTTGTCGGTATTCTTTCGTCTCAGCTCTGGCTTGAGACGTTCACGGGTTCGCGCTTCCGGGCCTCAAAAGCCGCGTAAGCTTTGTAAGGAGATGGGAATGACAAACAACATCAAGGATAGCGTGCGTGCGTTCATCGTTGAGAATTTCCTGTTCGGCGACACGTCCTTCGCACTCGAAGGAGACGCGTCGCTCATTGAGAACGACATCATCGATTCGACCGGCGTGCTGGAGCTCGTCGCTTTCATCGAGGAGCAGTTCGGAGTGACCATGGCCGATGCCGACATCGTTCCGGCGAATCTCGACTCGCTCGACCGGATCGCCGCTTTTGTCAGCGCCAGAGTCGGCGCGAAGGCGTCTCAGTCCGCATGAGCGGCGAGGCTGGAGACCCCGTATGCGTGTCGAAGAGTTTCTGAAACGCAGCGTCCTTGCCGATGGGGCCAAGACGGCTCTGATCTGCGGCTCCCGGCGGCTTTCCTACGACGAGTTGGATGTGCTGTCCGACCGCCTGGCGGCGGCTTTGGCGGCCAGCGGCGTGCGCCGCAACGACCGTGTCCTGGTCTTCATTGACAATTCCTGGGAAGCGGCGGTCTCCATTTTCGCCGTGCTGAAGGCCGGCGCCACCTTCAGCCCGATCAACGCCTCCACCAAGGCCGAGAAACTGGCCTATGTGGTGGGGGATTGCGAGGCCGCAGCGGTGCTGACACAGGCCAAGCTCCTGCCCGCCGCCGCCGAGGCACGCGCGTTGTGCGGCCGGCCGTTTGTTCTCTTCTCCACGCAGAGGCCCGGTGAAGCCGTACCGGAAGGCGCCTTCTCCTTTGCGGACGCTCTGGAGACGAAGCCCGCTCCCGTTCCGCATGGCGGCATCGATGTCGACCTCGCCATGCTCATTTATACCTCCGGCTCCACAGGCCGGCCCAAGGGCGTAATGATGACGCACCGCAACGTGGAAGCGGCCGCCACGTCCATCACAACCTACCTGCGCAACACGCCGGATGACATCATCCTGAATGCCCTGCCACTCGCCTTCGACTACGGGCTCTATCAGCTCCTGATGTCGATCAAGCTCGGCGCGACACTGGTGCTGGAGAAGTCCTTCGCTTTCCCGCAGGCGACCTTCGAGCTGATGCGCAAGGAAAAGGTGACCGGTTTCCCGCTGGTCCCCACGATGGCAGCGATGATCCTGCAGATGCGCGATCTCCAGCCCGGGTTCCTGCCGAGCCTGCGCTACTTTTCCAACACCGCTGCAGCCCTGCCGCCGCCCCATATCGCCCGGCTGCGCGAGCTGTGCCCCGGTGTCGAACTCTACTCCATGTACGGGCTCACCGAATGCAAGCGTTGCACGTACCTGCCGCCTGAGGAACTCGACAATCGGCCGGACTCCGTCGGCATCGCGATCCCGAACACGGAAGCCTTCGTGGTGGACGACGAAGGCAAACCCGTTCCCCCTAGCACGGTCGGGGAACTGGTGATCCGCGGTCCGCACGTCATGCAGGGCTACTGGCGCAACGAGGAGGCGACGGCCAGAATGCTGCGCCCGGGCCTCAATCCGTGGGAGAAGGTGCTCTACACCGGAGACCTCTTCCGCACCGACGCCGACGGCTTCCTCTATTTCGTCGGCCGCAAGGATGACATCATCAAGACGCGCGGCGAGAAGGTGGCGCCCAAGGAGGTGGAGGCGGTCCTCCACGCCCATCCGGCGATCGCCGAAGCCGTGGTGACGGGGGTGGCCGATCCGGTGCTGGGCCATGCCATCGCGGCCATAGTGGTGGCGACCGATCCCGTACTTTCCGAGCGCGACGTCATCCGCCACTGCGCCAAACACCTGGAAGACTTCATGGTCCCGAAACTCGTGCGGTTCGTCAGCGAGCTGCCGAAGACGGACACGGGCAAGGTCAGCCGCAGGCTTGCGGCCGAAACGATAGAGCCAGCAGAATGAAACAAGACGCCGCTTCCTTCTCCTCCGCCACGCTCGCCATCGATCCCGCTGCCGAGACGGAGCGGATCGTGACCGGCCTCAGGGCCCAGCTGCGTGCGCTGCGCAAGCGCGGCCTTGTGCTGGGCGTCTCCGGCGGCGTGGATTCGAGCGTGTGCACGGCGCTTGCGGTCCGGGCGGCGGGCGCAAAGAACGTCCTCTGTCTCTTCATGCCGGAAAATGACTCCGATCCGGAGAGCCTGCGGCTCGGCCGGGAGGTCGTGCAGACCTTCGGCATCGATGATGGCGTTGTGGAGGACATCGGCCCGACCCTTCAGGCAATGGGCTGCTATGAGCGGCGCGACAGCTTCATCCGCAAGCTCGTTCCCGAGTACGGTCCCGGTTGGGCATCGAAGATCGTCATCGCCAACGCGCTGGAGGGGGACGGCTACAACATCTCCTTCCTCGTGGTGCAGGATCCGCAAGGAAAGCAGACGAAGCTGCGGATGACGCCGGATGTCTATCTGGGCATCGTCGCAGCAACAAACATGAAGCAGCGCACCCGCAAACAGATCGAGTACTATCACGCCGACAGGCTGAACTTCGCCGTCCTCGGCACGCCCAACCGGCTCGAATACGACCAGGGCTTCTTCGTCAAGAACGGCGATGGAGCGGCCGACGTGAAGCCGATAGCTCATCTCTACAAGTCGCAGGTCTACGATCTTGCCGCCTATCTCGGCGTACCGGAAGAGATCCGGCGCAGGCCGCCGACAACGGATACCTACTCGCTGCAGCAGACACAGGAGGAATTCTACTTCTCGCTCCCCTATGACCGGATGGACCTGTGTCTCTACGGCCTCAACCACGGCCTGCCGGCATCCGCCGTTGCGGCGGCCGCCGCGCTCACCCAGGAGCAGGTCCAGCGTGTGTGGGCCGATATCGCTACCAAGCGCAAGACGACCCGCTATCTCCACCTGGAGCCTCAACTGATCGAAACCGTAGCTGAAATCGCCTCCTGAGGAGGTTCAGCGCAGACGGACCCTATCCGTCAGTCGAACCGGTCGCCAATCAGCCGGCTCCAATGCTCGCCGGCAATGCCGTTCAGGAATCCTTTGCCCTCCTGAAGCACTTGGACGATTCCGGCGTCACGTGCGTGCACGACGGTCGAGGCAAGATGCGTGAAGGCGACGCGTCGCCCGAGCATGGCTTCCAGCAGGGCCGGTTGGGTGCGTCCGCGCAGGCCGGCAAGACCTTGCTCCGCGGCGTGAGCAAACATGGCATCGATCACAGCGCCTGCTTGGCCTGGAAGGGTAAGCGTCTGCAGTACACGGCCGATCCGGCCCCGCCCGCCGTGGTAGAAGAAGCCGCCGACCGTCTTGCCGGTTCGCGAAACGACCTTGCAGAACATGGCGGGCCCATATTTCGCCTTGCTTTGCGCGTCAGCGAGGATTTGCTCAAGCTGCCCCGGCGCCCAGTCCGGTCGAAGCTGGAAGTGAGCGGTGAATGGCGCTACCAGTCCGGCAAACTCGTTTGGGGTGATTTCAACCGCGCTGCAGGTACCCACGCCCTTCCAGTTTTCCGGTATGCCGGACCAGCGCAAGGCATCCGCCGACATGCGCCTACGGGCGAGCGTATCGATCGTGCCCGCCAGCGGCGACAGCATAGCTAGAGCACGCATCTTCCCGGAAGCCGCTTGCGCAAGGAAGGAAAAGGGCCGGATCATGCGGACCCAGTCGAGGCTGTATTGCGGCAGCTGCACGCCGCGCAGCCGCGTCCACATTGCGGCCGACACCTCGCTCGCCGTCTCGCTGAAGGAGAGGTCCTGCGGCCCGGCGAGGAATGCTTTCAGAAGCCGTGCGCCCGCCATGGGATCGCTCTCACGGTCTTCCACCATGAGCGACCCGCAGACGGCGGCGCGCAGCGGCCGTCCCTCAAACGTCATCGGCAGCGTCGTCACGCCGATGAAGCCTGAAATGCCGCCGTCCTCCCTCAGATGCACGAGCGAGGCAATCTCCGGATCGTGCCCCGGAAATTCCAGGTAAAGCCGCCGCAGATAGACGGCGAGCGCTTCGGGCGGGGGCTGGCGTTGATCCCTGAAGATGCGCTGAAACAGCCCCGCGACGGCGGCTATATCGTCTTCCTGTAGCGGCCGAACGGCAGTCATTGCTCTTGCTTCTTGCGGGCAATGGCGACACGCGGCGTGCCGGCGGCGTCCGCGGCGAAGCGGGCCGGCTCGTAAAAACCGGCTCGGGTAAGCAGGATCTTGACCTGGCGGTCCTGCCCTTCGCCGAATTCGAAGGCGAGCCATCCACCGGGCTTGAGAAAGGCCGCTGCTTCACGCACGAGGCGCTGGTGGATCGAAAGACCGTAAGGCCCCCCATCGAAGGCCTCCCTCGGCTCGTTTTCGAGCAGAGCGGCGCGATCGCCTTCCAGGCGAAGGGTCGAGATATAGGGAGGATTGCAGACGACGAGATCGGCCTTGCCCTCCAACCCCTCATCCTGAAGCCCGGAGAAGAGGTCGCCCTGCACGACCTTGACGGAGCCGGCGAGGCCGCAGCGCTCGGCATTCCGCCGGGCAAGAGCCACCGTATCGTCAGTGAGGTCGGACGCCCAAACCCTTGCCGTTGGGACCGCGGCAGCGATAGCCAGTGCAAGGTTGCCCGAGCCGCAGCACATGTCGATCACGATTGCTTCACCGGACATCCCCTGCAGCAGTTCCACCGCGCTGCGGCCCAGAAGCTCCGTCTCCTCGCGCGGCACCAGAACGCCGGGAGCCATTTCCAACTCGATGCCCATGAAACGCACCGTCGGTGCCGAAGACAGCCCCTTCACGGAAATTTCGATTGGTTCTTGCTTCGCCATCCCACGCCCCTTTTCAAGCCGAAATGCCTGTATAGTCGACACAGGTAAATGGAGCTTGAAGCCGATTGCGAAGCCTCTGACCGCGTGTTAACCGCAAGATCATTCCCGCCGCGTATTAACGCTCGAAATAGGATAAAACGACGAGCGGTGATAGGTTTCCTTCGCCGGCGCGGGGGACAGCGCGCGGCAGGGCTTGGAATTTGATGTTCGGGGGCAAGCACATCACAGGCGACTTCAGGTCCTTCCTTGGGACGGTCTTCACCTATGTGGCGTCGAGCGGCAGCCTTCTCATCAGCTCCGCCGCGCAACTGGCGACGTTCGCAATCCTCGCCCGGTGGCTTGGCGTCGATGAGTTCAGCCTGTTCGTGGCAATCACCGCGATCTGCAGCGTCGCGCTGCATCTGTGCGGGCTCGGTGCCATGGAGACCTTGGTACGACGGGTGGCGCGAGACACTTCCGCCTATCCCGTTATGCTTGGTCACAATCTTATCCTGACGGGCATAAGCGGAGTGATCCTAGTGGCCGCAGGGGCGGTTGTGCTGCCCTTCCTGTTCAAGCTTTCAGACAACCCGGTCCTCAACCTCGTCTTCATCGTGGCCATGCTCGTCACGAATATCGTGCTCGTCCGGCTGATTGTGCTGACGGAGCAGATATTCATCGGGCGCAGCGAGTTCGGCACGGCCAACAAGGTGGTCGTGGGCTTCGCGGTCGCAAGGACGGCCGCCGCGGTCTTGGCGTGCGTCATATTTGACGTGTCGACGACGGGACAATGGGCGGTCTGGCAGCTCGCCTGCCATATCCTGGTTGCGCTCGTCTGCTTCCGCATTCTCATGCGGCTGGGCCGGCCCGAATTCAGGATCGTGCGGGAGGAGATCATGAACGGGATCTACTTCAGCGTTCCCTTCATCCTCCGGGCCGCACGCCAGAATGTCGATCTCCTGGTCCTGAGCCTCGTTTCGACTGCAGAGATCGTGTCGAGCTACAGCGTTGCGCGCAGGATGCTGGAAAGCAGCTATCTCTCGGTCGAGGCGCTCAACCGCCTCATCTATCCCGGCTCGGCGAGAGCCAGCGCGGGAGGACTGCACCAGATGGTCGAGCGGGTCAAAAAGGTGCTTGCCGCGGCGACGTTGATCTCTATCGCTGCCGCCATTGGCGTTTTCATCATCGCGCCGCTCCTGCCCTATCTGTTCGGCCACGATTACGTTTCGCTCGTCTCCTTCGTGCGCCTTATGTGCTGGATCGTCATATTGCTCGCGATCTGGTCGGTTGCGGTGGAGGCGTTGGGGGCATCCGGCAATCACGCCTATCGCGGCACCGTGATGTCGCTGGGCAGTCTCTTCGGCGCAGTCCTGACCGCCTGGGCCAGCTGGTATGCGCCGCCGACAGGCACAATCGTCTCCCTCTATGTCGTTGAGTTCGCGATGGTGGTGGCGTCATGGCTCGTCCTCGTGCACGTCATCCGCAAAAGCAAGGGCTCGGCTGCCGAGGCGCGTCTTCTGAGGGAGGCTCGGCCATGAAGGCTATAGAGATGCGCGATACCGGCGTTATGGCCGTGCCGGACAGCAAAGACATGGCGGCTGATCCGATCGCCGCGTGGCGTCGGGGACGTACACGCCCGATGGAAAAAGGCGACATCGCCTCCGTCGCTAAGCTGTTCAACTGCATCTTCAGGAAAAACGAGGCGGAGGGAAGCCCGGAGCTCCACCGCTACTTGGAGACAGTAACCTTCTCCAGCCCCCTCTACACACCGGAAAACGGAAGCATTGTCCACGAGAATGCCCAAGGGGAGATCGACAGTGCCATTCTGTCAGTTCCCATGCAGTTGCGGGTGGGCAAAAGAACGCTCACGGCAAGGCTTCTTTGCGCCTTCATGGCAAAAGACAAGTCCGGCGCCCTTGGCGCAGCCCATCTGGCGAGAACGCTTCGGGCGAAGCACCAGGATTTCTGCTTCTCCGACAATGCATCGCCGCGCAGCGCCGATCATTGGGAGGCCGGCGGCGGGCGTGTTCTTCCTGTTCAGAGCCTGGAGTGGCAGCGCGTCTTCCGTCCTTTCACGAGCTTTCTCCAGCGGCTTTTCGCTGCCGCTCCGGCTTTGCGGAAGCTCCCGCTGCGCGTCATCACCGTCCCGCTCGACCGTTTAGCGCGGCGGCTGTTACCCTCCTTCAAGCCGGCTGCCGGCCCCGGATATCGCATTGCACCGGCAGGTTACGAGGAGTTCAGGGAGTATGCGTGCACTGTGCTCAAGCGCTTTTACGTGCGACCTGCATGGTCGCGCGAGGAATTCTCCTGGCTTATCGGCCTGGCAAGCCAGAACACGGCATGCGGTCCGCTGAACTGCCGCAAAATTCTCGACCCGAAAGGCGAAACCGCAGGCTTTGTGCTCTACTTCGGCGAGGCGAACGGCATCGCCCGCGTGCTCAATCTCATTTGCGCGCAAGGAAGGGAGCGGGAAGTCATCGAACAGCTATGTGCCTTTTTCGATGCCGAAGGATATTGCGATGCAAGGGGCATGGCTCAGCCCTTCCTCATGAAGGCGATTATGCGGCAACGGCAACTCACCTTCAGGCATTCCGGCTATTTCTGTATGGCCAGCCGCCATCCCGAGATTGTAGATGCAGTTCTCGACGACAACATGTATATCGGCGGACTTGCATCGGAAAGCTGGAGCAACCTGCTCGTCGCATTCTGAGGCACTGGCGGCGCTTAGGGCGGGGAAGGGCCCGCTTTCCCACGGATTAAGATATGTTAAACCATAGCGCTTTAGGGTCCCCTTAAGTGTAATGAGGTCGTGGTGTCGGGCTGACCAGAGGCGGGCGAGACTGGCATGTATGAAGTAGCTGAACCGCGTCGCGGACGCCTTGGCAGCCGTCAAATCCCGGCCAAAAACCCCCAAGGGCAGGGTTCTCTCCTGAACATGTTTGCCGCCGCCGCGGAGGATCAGGCCAAAGCGGAACGGGCGGAACCGTCCGCGCAGGTCGTCGCGCCGGCCCCCTCCACGCGCTTCAGCGTTTCCGACCGTCTGGAGAGGCTGCGCGACCTTTCCCCGGACGACATCATCTCCTGGATCGACCAGGGAAAAGTTCTGATCGCCTCCATTACATTTGTCTGTGTGGCTATAGCGCTGGTCTACGCACTCACCGCCACTCCGCGCTATACCGCCTACACGGATATCGTTGTGGACCCGGCCAATCTGCAGGTCGTCAACGACGACGTGTTCGCAAACAACCAGCAGCGAGATACGCAACTGCTCGAGGTGGAAAGCAAGCTGAGGGTGTTGACATCACGCAACGTGCTGGAGCGCGTAATCGACAAGATGAACCTCACGGAGGATCCGGAGTTCGTCAAGCCCAGCCTGTTCGATCCGCTCAGGCGGATGATTTCCGGCACCCCCACGACGGCCGACCACAATTTGGGTGTCCTGCGTGCCCTTTCTGAGCGCGTCACTGCACAGAGGGAGGAGCGCTCCTATGTGGTCGTGCTCAGCGTGTGGACGGAAGACCCGTTGAAGTCGGTTGAGCTTTCCAACGCCATCGTGGATGCATTCGAGGCGGAACTGTTCGAGGCCGCTTCGCTGAGCGCGGGTCGGGTTGTGGCCAGCATCAGCGAACGGCTCGACGAGTTGCGCGCCAACGTAAGCGAGGCCGAGGCGCGTGTGGAGGAATTCAAGCGCAACAACGGCCTCCAGTCGAACGGCGAGGAGCTTGTCAGCGAGCGTCGCTCCACCGAGCTGGACGAGCAGCTCCTGCGGGCCCAGGAACGCCAGATCCAGCTTGAGATGCGTTACAACCAACTTAATCGGGCGCTGGAAGAAAGACGCTCTGCCACTCTTCCTGCGTTCCAATCCGAAGCGCTCATCGAACTGCGTGCCCAGTACGACCGTCTGCAGCAGCAGTTGCAGGCGCTTTCACTGACTTATCTCGACCGGCATCCGCGCTTGCAAACAATCAGGACCGAGATCACTGCCGTGGGGCGCGCGATCGAGACAGAGGCTCGCCGTATCGTCGATGCTGCCAGAATCGACGCGGAGCAGGCGCAGTCGGTGGTTGAAGAGTTGCGCCAGAAGGGGCTTGCCGAGCAGGCCGAGGTCTACAACGACAACAGCGCCCTGGTGATGCTCCGCGAACTGACGCGCGATGCGAGGGCCAAGGCCGCACTCTACGAAACCTTCCTGTCCCGCAGTCAGGAGATCACCGAGCGGCAACAGATCAATACGAGCAACATCCGCGTCATTTCGCACGCCGCGCCGCCCAAGTCGCGAAGCTGGCCACCCCGCACGATTATCATTCTGGCCGCCGGCGTTTTTATAGGGCTCCTCCTCGGCCTCGGCGCGGCGCTGTTGCTTGGCCTGTTCAGATATTCCAGCCAGCCGCAAGCCGCCGCGCGATGAGGGAGCGCCCGAGATGCAGACGGCGCAGCTGACGGCCGTCGACCTGCCGGAGAAAGGGCTCGGTACGGCAGCGCGGACCGTGCTGTTCATGGCGCTCTTCTTCTTTTTCTGGATTTCGCTCAATCCCTTCGTGGATCTGACGGGCGCGGCGGTTCTTGATCCCTCCGCAGGCGTTTCCAATCGGCTCAACCAGCTCATCTCCCTAGGGCTATCGGGCTCCATCCTGCTTTTCGGCATGCTACACACGCTGCGCAATACGATCCTTCAGCCGCGTGCCTTGCTCATCCCGCTGTTCTCCTGGTTTCTGTTCGTTTCCCTCCTGTCCAACTATCCGATGCTTGGCATCAAAGGCGTGGTGCTGGCGATCCTGATGACCGTCAATGCCAGCTTCTATCTGCTTCTCCCCGTTTCCGAGCGTCATTTCGCCAAGATGCTGGCCTTCGGGACGCTCGCAGCGCTGGCGCTTTCCTACTACGGCATCGTCTTCAACCCGGCGATCTCGATCCATCAGGCTTCCGAGTTGCGCGAGCCGATGAACGCCGGACTGTGGCGTGGGCACTTCCCGCACAAGAACAGCGCCGCCGCCGCAATGGTCGTCGCCACTTTCTTTGGTCTTTTCGTCATGAGCGTTTGGTCGCGCTTCCTCGGGGCGGTCATTGTCGTGCTAGCGGTATTCTTCCTGCTTCAAACCGGCGGCAAGACATCCAGTGCCATGCTACCGGCCACCATCATCGTAGCCTGGACCTTCGAGCGCTTCCGCTTCCTGCGGATACCCATAGCGGTCGGTGGCATCGCGCTGTTCAACCTCCTCGCGGTCGGTTCTGCCGTGATAAAGCCGTTCGGCGAGTTTCTCACGCAGCTCGGCATCGATGCGACCTTCACGAACCGCGCCGATATCTGGCGCTTCGCCTTTTCCGCCATCTCTGACAATCCAATCCTCGGACATGGCTTCAAGGCATTCTGGCAGACGGAAGAGCTGGTCTATAGCGGTGGCACGATCGAAACCTGGGCCGTAGCTGCCGCAAACGGACACAATTCCTATCTCGACATCGCGCTCACCACCGGCATCCCCGGGCTGGTGCTGACGCTGATCTGGGTTCTCTTTCTGCCGCTTCGCGACATTTCGCGCATGGGACCGGAGGAACAGCATTCGCCGCTCACCCGGCTTTACACGCGGATCTGGCTCTACACGCTGTTCAACGCCGGTCTCGAAAGCCTGTTCTATGAAGGCGGCAACATGCTCTGGTTCACCTTCATGCTGGCGCTTTATGGCTTCCGGTTCCAGGCGTCGGCTCGGACGATTCATTCACGGGGAGGGCGACAGCCTAGGGGCAATGCGGGGTTTTGAAGGAAGAGCCGACGAACTGATCGACCGCGCGATCAATCGTCTGGTATGGAAAATGGCTGCGCGGGAGCGGGAGGTGCTGACCGACACCCCGCTCGTCACCTTCACCTTCGATGACGTGCCGGACACGGCGCTGACAAACGGCGCGGCAATCCTCGAGAAATACGGCGGCCGCGGCACCTTCTATATTTCAGGCGGTATCGCTTCGCGCGTCGAGCCCGATCGCACGCTGATCTCGGGCGAGGGCTGCCGCGAACTCTTCCAGCGCGGACACGAGATCGGCTGCCATACCTTCGCCCATCGCAAGCTCCGCTCCCTTGATGCAAGCCTGAGTGCGGATTTGACGAAGAATGCGGCCTATCTGAAGGCGGCAGGCGTCGAGCAGCCCGTCCGCAACTTCGCCTTTCCGTATAACGCCGCTTGGCCCCCCGCTCGTCGAACGCTCCGCTCCCTCTACGCCACCTGCAGAGGGGCGGGCGAGGCGATCAATCGCGGCAAGGTGGATCATCTGATGCTCAAGGGTGTGGAGATCCGCCAGCCGGACGACCACTCACGCTCGCTCACCCGCTGGATCGACGATGTGGCGGCAATGCCGGGATGGCTGATCTTCTTCACGCACGACATCGCCGATACACCAACCCAATTCGGCTGCACCCCAGGGACGTTCGAGCATCTGGTCGCCTATGCGGCAAAGAACTGCAGGATCGTGACGATAGGCGAAGCCGTCGCGCAACTCGGCTGGGAAGGGTAGGCCGATGACGACAGATGCCCCGCGGCTGCTTGCCATCAACAACTACTTCTACCGACGGGGAGGGGCCGAAGCGGTTTTCTTCGATCACATGGCGCTGTTTGCCGGGATCGGCTGGGACGTTGTGCCTTTTGCCATGCAGCACGAACGGAACGAGCCCTCCGCGTGGTCCGACTACTTCATCTCCGAGATCGAGTACGGCAACCAGCACGGTGCGCTCACCAAGGCGATGCACGCTGCCAAGGTCATCTATTCATTTGAGGCCCAACACAAGCTTTCAAGGCTGATAGAAGCCGCGCCGCCGACGATCGCGCACGCGCACAACGTCTATCACCACCTCTCGCCGGCCATCTTCTCAACGCTCAAGGCGGCGGGAGTTCCGGTGGTCATGACCGCACACGATCTGAAACTTGGCTGCCCCGCCTATAAGATGCTGCGCCATGGCGTCGTGTGCGAGAAGTGCAAGGGAGGCCGCGTTCACAACGTGGTCCTGAACCGCTGCGTGAAGGATTCGTTTGCCGTCAGCGGCATAGTCTTCGTCGAGACGATCGTGCACCGGCTGCTCGGGCTCTATCGCGACAAGGTCGACCGCTTCGTCGTGCCGAGCCGCTTCTATCGTGAGAAGCTCATCGAATGGGGCTGGCCGGCCGAAAAGCTTGTCTACATCCCGAATTTCGTCAACGCGTCGCATCTGAGGACGGATTGGACCGAGCGGGACCATTTCGTCTACGCTGGAAGGCTGGCGCCGGAGAAGGGCATTACCACGCTCATCCGCGCTGCGGCCTTGTCCGGTCAGAAGCTCGTCATCGCGGGCACTGGCCCGGAAGAGGCGGCGCTGCACGCTCTGGCGCGTGATAGCGGCGCCGACATCACCTTTGCCGGATATGTGTCAGGCGAAAACCTGCACCGCCTGATTGGCGAGGCGAAGGCCCTGATCCTTCCTTCGGAATGGTACGAGAACGCGCCGATCAGCGTTCTGGAGGCGTACGCGCTCGGACGGCCGGTCATCGGCTCCGCCATCGGCGGCATCCCCGAGATGATCAAGGAAGGTGAAACGGGCCATACGGCTGAAGCCGGATCGCCTGAAAGCCTCGCCCATTCCATGCTTAGAGTCGCGTCCCTGTCGATCGCCGAGCGCGCCGCGATGGGAATGCGCGGCAGAGAGTGGGTTTTGACCGAGTTTTCGGCCCTTCGCTACCGGCAACGCACGCTCGACCTTTATGCCGCACTTACTTCGTCCGACGTCGGCGGTATACGGCGGCACGAGACGTAGTTGCGCGACTTGCCGGCCCGATTCACGCTTCTTTTAGAGATCGCGGCTATCGTCCGGCATCATTCCTGGAGAGGTGATGTCTGACGTCAACACAGCAGCCGCCTGCGAGAGCCTTGGCGCTGAGCCGCGAAGGCCGTCTGACGGACTTCTCCATACGTCCGAGCAGTCCATGCCTGCGGAAGCAGTGCGCACCGCGAACACCGTTCACCTCTCTTCACCAGCCTCGGCCACGGACTTCCAAACGGGACGCGTCACCATGCTCGGCCTGCGCGGCATCCCGAACGTCCAGGGCGGGGTGGAGCGGCATGTCGAAATGCTCAGCCGCGAACTGACCCGCCTCGGCTGGCAGGTCACCGTGATCGGACGCCGGTCATACCTGCCTGAAAGGACGGCAACGAGCTGGAACGGAGTCGATGTGGTGCCGATCTGGTCGCCACGGAAGGTGGCGCTGGAGGCGGCCATCCACACGCTTCTCGGTGTGCTTTATTCGGGTCTCCACCGACCGGATATTCTGCACATTCACGCGATCGGCCCTTCGCTGATGGTGCCGCTCGCCCGACTCCTCGGCCTGAAGGTCGTCGTGACCCATCATGGCTTCGACTATAACCGGCAAAAATGGGGCCCCGCCGCCAAGAGAATCCTGAAACTCGGTGAGGCGCTTGGCATGCGATTCGCCAACGGGCGTATCGCAATCGCCGGCGGCATCGCCGAGGCGATGCGGGCCCGCTATGGCGTTCCCGTCAACTTTATTCCAAACGGTGTCGCAATCGATATTGCCGAGGATGGAGGGAAGGTGCTCGAGCACTCCGACCTGTCCCCGCAAGGCTATATCCTGACGGTGGCGCGCCTTGTGCCGGAGAAGCGCCAGACAGACCTGATCGACGCCTTCGCTAAGCTGAAGAACCCAGTCCACAAGCTGGTGATTGTCGGCGGCAGCGAGTTTGAAACCTCCTATTCCCGCCAGCTCGCGGAAAAAGCACGCGAGGTGCCGGGCGTCGTCATGACCGGCTTCCAGACGGGGAATAGCCTGGCAGCGCTCTTCGCGAACGCTGCGCTCTTCGTCCTGCCGTCCAGCCACGAGGGGATGCCTATAGCGCTCCTGGAGGCGCTCGGGCATGGCCTGCCGGTTCTTGCGAGTGATATCCCCGCCAATCTGGAGGTGGGCCTACCGATGGAAGATCACTTCCCCCTCGGCGACGTCGATGCCCTGGCCGCCGCGATTGAGCGCAAGCTCTCTGCCGCCTCTTCACCAGATGAACGGCGCCGCAAGATCCAGCAGATCGAGGATCGCTATGGTTGGGCCTCGATCGCCGAGCGGACGGCCGCCGTCTACAGCTCATTGCTGGCCTGAACGCGCGTTCGAGGAACCCGAATGTCCCGGCATGCACGCAGGAATCATCATCCACGAGCGGGCGTGTAAGCAGTCGGCAGAGGGGGCGATTTTGGCCGTCAGCATCATCATTAAGACGCTAAACGAAGAAAAGCACATCGCTTCGACCGTCGAGCACGCGCTTGCCGGCCTGGCGGGCGGAGAGGGGGAGGTGATCGTCTCCGACAGCGGCTCCACCGACCGGACGGCCGAGATCGTCTTTCACTATCCCGCCACCATGGTCCAGATTGTCGAACCGGCGCAGCCCAGTTGCGGCATCGGCGGCCAACTCGGCTTCCAATACGCCCAACACGATTTCATTTGCCTCCTCGACGGCGACATGGATCTGGATCCGACCTTTCTCACCGAGGCAGTGGAATATTTACGTGCACACCCGGACGTGGCGGGCGTGACCGGGCACGTGGAGGAGATCAACCTTGTCAACCTGGAGTTCACGCGCCGCGTCACCCGCAATGCGCCGGAAAACCGGATCGGCGAGGTCGACCGGATGAACGGCGGCGGGGTCTATCGCCGCGAAGCCATAGAAAGCGTCGGCTATCTTACCGACCGCAACTTGCATGGCTACGAGGAATTCGACCTCGGCATTCGCCTACGGAGCGCTGGCTGGCGGTTGATCCGTCTGGACAGGCGTTTCGTGCGCCACTACGGCCATGTCGAAAACTCCTTTCGGCTCCTCTTGAGACGCTGGAAGAGCAAATATCTCTTCGGCATCGGCGAGGTGCTGCGCGGGGCGGTGGGCAAGCCCTACTTCCGGCAGATGCTGAGCGAATTGCCGGAACTCAGGCTTTGGGCGCTGGTCTTGGCGTGGATCGTCCTTTCGCTGTCGCTCCTCCTCTTCCTTCCCGGGAAGCTGCTGTCGCTGGCCATCGTCTTGGGGTTGTTCGCCTTCGTCGTGCTTGCCATGTCGCTGCGCAAAGGTGGTTTAGTCATGGGGACCTACTCCGTGGTCGCGTGGCTGTTTCACGCGGCTGCTCTTCCCATGGGCTTTCTACGCACACGCGTCGATCCCCAAGCCTGGATTGAAAGCCGCAGGCTGGGCGACGAAGCATGAAAGCTCCCCTCATCGAAGCGATGGCGGGGCCGTGTATCGGTCAGGACGCTTTCGCTTCGAACGCCGGCGGGAAATCGCCAAACGCCTTCGCTTCGTTTATCCGCGCTGCAATATCCTCCTCGATAATGGACTCGAGCTGCGCAAAGCCGTCGATGACGTAGTAGATCGGCTGGACGATATCGATCCGGTAGGGCGTGCGCAGCACAGTCATCAGATCGAAGGGCCGGAACTCGACGTCTGTCGATTCCATAGCATTGCACGTCTCGCTCGGCGACGACACGATACCCGCACCGTAGCAGCGCCGACCTTGCGGCGTGTCGATCAGGCCGAACTCCACTGTAAACCAGAAGATGCGGAAAAGGTGCCAGGAATAGCCCTTGCCGAGGTCCGCGGCCTTTTCTCCGAAGCGGCGGACAAAGTTAGCGTAGCTCTGGTTCGTAAGAAGCGGGCAATGGCCGAAGACCTCATGGAAGAGGTCGGGCTCTTCGATATAGTCGATATGCTCGCGCCGGCGCATGAAGGTGGCGAGCGGGAACTTGCCCTGTGATAACAGCTCATAGAAGCGTGACGGCGGGATAAGGGCCGGCACGCCTTCGACGCCGAAGCCAGTACTCTCGTTGAGCCGCCCGTTGACGTCCTTGAGCTGGGGAACCTTGTCCGGTTTCAAACCGAGTGTGCGAACCCCTTCGAGATATTCGTTGCAGGCCTTGTCGGCCAGCAGCTTCATCTGCCGCCGATAGAGCTCGCCCCAGATCGCATCTTCGTCGGGCGTGTAGAGATAGGTGCCGTCCGGCTCCGGCAGCTTGGCGGTATAGGTGCTTTCCTTGGTCATGACGCCTCCTCGTTCGTCAGGACAGATTGCTGTTGCAATTATACCTCGAACGGGCTGAGTATTTGTTTCACAATTGCCGGGTATCGGCTAACTGGCGGGAGGAGTTTTCAAGATGCCGTCAGATCTGAAAGAAAAATTTCAGTCACGTCGCCGGTTACTGCGCCTGCTGCAAGCCGACAGCGGCCAATCGCTTGGGGAACTGGCGGAAAAGGCCGGCATGTCGCAAAGCTCTGCCTGGCGCCGGCTTCAGGAGCTGGAAGCCGAGGGCGTGATCCGAAAGCGTGTCGCATTGCTCGATCCGGCCAGGCTCGACCTGAAACTCTGCATCATCGCGCATGTGACGCTGGAGGATCACCACGACGAGGCGCTCGCCTCCTTTTCGGCCGTCGTCAGGGACCGACCGGAGATCATGGAGTGTTATGCGCTGTCGGGCACCTTCGACTATATGCTGAAGATCCGCGCGGCGGACGTCGAAAGCTACGAGCTATTCATGACGCGATACCTGATGCGCAACCCGCACGTACGCACGGTCGTGTCGAGCTTTGTGCTGCGAGAACTCAAGTCGACGACGGAACTGCCGATCTAAAGGCGGAGCATTCTCGCCCTGCACGCACTGCGCGCTAAGGGCCGGCCAGCGCCGACGCAATCTCAAGCGCACTCACGAAAAGACCTATGAGGGCAAGAGCTGTGAGAAGGTCGACCACCCCCTCCCTGGAAAGCCGCCCTTGGGCGAGCGCTTCTACGGCACGCCGCCCGGAGGCCTCCATCGCGCATTGCGTGAGAGCGAGCGATTCCACGGGAACCTCCTGTTCTGCCTCCACCACCCGGCCGGAGGACGAAGGAGGCGAAGGATCCCGACATTTTCGGAGGCGCATTTATTCTGATTGACTTTGGGAGAGATCCGGGTACGGACCCGGTGCAGCCTCCCGCTGCTCACCGACGCCGCGTCATTTGCCTGCGCATCCACACTTGCGCCGCTTCACATCGACCGGCCGCTCGCCTAGTTTGGGACCATGGCACAGAAGAAAGCGCATGAAGTCGACGCTTGGCTCGCCCGACCCGACCACGACATACCGGTTGTTCTGATCTATGGGCCCGACCGAGGGCTGGTGTCGGAGCGGGCGCGGATGTTCGCTCAGAAGACCGGCCTGCCGCTCGATGACCCCTTCACCGTGGTCAGGATCGACGCCACCGACATGGATCAGCAGGGGCGCCTGCTGGACGAGGCGCGCACGGTTCCGATGTTTGCAGAGCGCCGCCTCGTATGGGTTCGCGGCGCCGCCAACCACAGCGCGTTAGCCGCCGATGTGGCCGCCCTTATCGCCGATCCGCCGGCCGACAGCGTGGTGTTGATCGAGGCCGGTGATCTAAAGAAGAGCGCCGCGCTGCGCACTGCTGTCGAACGTGGCCATTCCGCCATGGCTCTTCCCTGCTACGCCGACGACGGGCGCGGCATCGACGCGGTGATCGATGAGGTTCTTGCCGCCGCCGGTCTGTCGATCGCGCTCGAAGCGCGGCAGCTTCTGAAGGCCAATCTGGGCGGTGACCGGCTCGCCTCGCGTGGCGAATTGGAGAAGCTGGCGCTCTACTGCGCCGACGCCGACGAGGTTACGGCCGAGGACGTGCGTGCGGTCATCGGCGACGTCTCCCGCCTCTCCGCCGACGATGCGGTGGACGCCGTGCTCGGCGGCCGCATCGCCGCGTTCGACACGCTCTTCACGCGCCATCTCGCCAGCGGTAACCCACCCTTCATGGTCCTTTCCGCTGCCCTGCGCCAGGTACAGGCGCTGCAGCTGATGCGTGAGCAGGTGGACCGTCAGGGCAAGACGCCGGCCGCCGCCGTCGCGTCCACCCGGCCGCCCGTTTTCTTCACTCGCCGACGCGCGGTCGAGCAGGCTCTGCAACGCTGGAACCAAGCCATGCTCCAAGCCGCAGCAAACCGCCTGCAAGGCGCCATCCTGAAATCCCGCCAGCATCCGGCCGTGGCCGAACCCCTCAGCCGCCAGGCCCTTCTTGCGCTGGCGATCGAAGGTGCGCGAGCTGCACGATAAGGAACTTTGCCGGCTAAAATAACCACAGGTAGCCGTGAACCCTCGGGTCAAGCTGGCGAAGACGGGATGTGTTGAGGTTGCAGTTGCGCGCACCCAGTGGAACGCTACCGCTGCAGTAGCCGACAGAGCTCGTCGAGCTGCTCAAGCGTGCGGTAAGCGATGCGCAACTCACCGCCCTTTTCCTTATGACTGATCGTCACCTTCATGCCGATATGGTCGCCCAGGAGCTTTTCCAGCGACAGCGTGTCGGCATCCTTCTCCTTGCGCGCCGCGCTA
Organism: Chelativorans salis; assembly: GCF_025336525.1. Lineage (GTDB taxonomy): Bacteria > Pseudomonadota > Alphaproteobacteria > Rhizobiales > Rhizobiaceae > Chelativorans > Chelativorans salis. Next base: position 169,833 of record NZ_JAOCZP010000004.1, on the reverse strand, counting down.
CCCGGTGTTGGCTCCGCATCCGGTGCGGCAGCGAGCGCCTCCGCCTGGCGCACGGAGAGCCCCTGCTCGACGATACGCTTGGCAAGGCTTGCCGCATCAGTGGCATTGACCAGCGTACGCGCGTGACCGGCTGTCAGCGAACCGTCGACAATAAGATCGCTCACGGCGGACGGCAGCTTGAGCAGCCGCAGCGTGTTCGCCACGTGGCTGCGGCTCTTGCCAATGACCTGACCGAGATCGGCCTGGGTGTAGCTATGCTCGTCCATAAGCTGCTGATAGCCGCGCGCCTCCTCGATCGGATTGAGATCCGAGCGCTGCACGTTCTCAATGATTGCAAGCTCAAGCGCCGCCTTGTCGTCGACATCGCGGACGATGACGGGAATCTCCGTCAGGCCGGCCCGCTGAGCGGCACGCCAGCGGCGCTCGCCGGCGATGATCTCGAAGCGACCGTCCGCTGCCGCTGGCCGCACCACCACCGGCTGCACGATACCGTGCTCGCGGATCGATTGGGCAAGATCGCCGAGTTCGTCCTCCGCAAAGCTACGCCGTGGGTTGCGCGGGTTAGGCGAAATGAACTCTATCGGCACCACCCGGTCGGCGCGCACCACCTCCTGCTCGCTCGCCGAAGGATTATCCATTTCGCCGATCAGAGCGGCCAGGCCGCGGCCGAGACGTTTACGCGAGGCATCTTCGTTCATGTCGGTTCCACACCCTGGAGACTATGCGAGAAACTCATGCCGCCCGCAGGCGCCGCTCGCGCCGGATCACCTCGGAGGCCAGCTGTAGATAGGCCTGGCTGCCGGAGCATTTCAGGTCATAGAGGATCGCCGGTTTGCCATAGGAAGGCGCTTCCGAGACGCGCACATTGCGCGGGATCACCGTGTCGTAGACTGTGTCGCCCATATGGGCGCGCACGTCCTCGACCACCTGGTTGGCCAGATTGTTACGCCGGTCGAACATGGTCAGCACGATGCCCTGTATGGTTAGGCGTTGGTTAATGGTGCTGCGGATCTGCTCCACTGTTTCGAGAAGCTGGCTCAGCCCCTCGAGCGCAAAAAACTCGCACTGCAGCGGCACGAGCACCGAATCGGCCGCCGCCATGGCGTTCAACGTCAGGAGATTGAGCGAGGGAGGGCAATCGATCAGCACGTAGGAGTAGGGCACGCCGTTCGGCGCCTCCCGCAGCGCCCGGCGCAGCTTCAGGACCCGGTCCGGCGCATCCGCGATCTCCATTTCTATGCCGAGCAAGTCAAGCGTCGAGGGAATGACGGCCAGACCCGGCACCGCCGTTTCCATCGCAGCCCCCCGGACATCAGCAGCGCCGGTCAGAACGTCGTAAGACGAGACCATGCGTGCCTGCCGGTCGATGCCGAGACCGGTGCTGGCGTTACCCTGTGGGTCGATATCGACGATCAACACCCGTTCGCCGATGGCCGCAAGAGCGGTGGCTAGGTTGATGGCCGTGGTCGTCTTGCCGACTCCGCCTTTCTGATTTGCCACTGTAATGATGCGCGATGGCGTGCTCATGGGCCCCTGCAGCCAGATTCTTCCAACATCACCGTCACCGGCGCGAGAAGCGGCGGAGATCGTTGATCTCCAGAATCACGCCGTCACCGGTCGACTCGCTGTGTTCTACCAGATCGAACTGCCAGGCGTCACCGCTTTCTTCCACTTCACGCCGGTAATCCCGACCTTTATGAAAGAGGGCCCTTGCGCCTTGGATGAGCCAGGGTTCGGCAAGCTCCAGCAGACGCCCCAATGGCGCCAATGCGCGCGCGGTGACGATTTCCGGTGTTGGAACCGTCGCATAGCAGTCCTCGATCCGCCGCGCATGAACTGTGGCTGGGGCGCCGAGACCCGCCAGCGTCGTCTGCAGAAACGCCGCCTTCTTGCGGTTGCTTTCCAGCAGATCAATGTGCGCTTCGGCCCGATCGGTGAGCAGAATGGCGACCACTGCGCCGGGAAAGCCACCGCCGGAACCGAGGTCCAGCCATCGCCTCACCTCTGGAGCTATGCAAACGAGCTGGGCGCTGTCGAGAATATGCCGTTCCCACAGATGCGGAAGCGTGGAAGGGGCGGCAAGGTTGATGCGTGCAGACCAGCGCCGGAACGCGGCCTCAAAAGCCTCCAAACGGACAAATGTTTCACGTGAAACGGGGCCGGCGACCTCCTGCAGCGCCGCAAAACGTCCTTCCGTCACGCGGCACCCCGCGTTTCATCTTGGCGCAGGGCCATCAGGATCAGCGCAAGCGCAGCCGGCGTCATCCCGTCGATCCGCTGCGCCTCGGCCAGCGTGCGCGGTCTTAGCAGCCGCAGCTTGTCCTTCAGCTCATTGGAAAGACCCGACACCGAATCGAAATTCGCATCCGCGGGGATGGCCCTACTCTCGTCCTGCCGGAGCCGATTCGCATCCGCCGCCTGCCGCTCCAGATAGACTGCATAGCGCGCCTCGGTCTCCAGCCGCTCGGCCGTCTTCGGTGGTATATCACCCAGTTCCGGCCAAATCCGCACCAATTGCGCAAGCGTCACATCGGGGTAGGACAAAAGGTCGTAGGCGCTGCGACGAATCCCGTCATGGTTGAGTGAAATGCCGTGACGCATCGCCTCATTCGGCGTCAGGTCATGGCTCCGGGCAGCGTCGCGCGCCTCAGCCAACGCCTTCTCCGCCTGCTGGAACCGCGCCCGACGCTCCGCCGAGGCAATACCCCATTCCATCGCCAGGGGCGTCAGCCGTGTGTCCGCATTGTCCGCGCGCAGTGACAGGCGGAACTCGGCACGCGAGGTAAACATGCGGTAGGGCTCACTCACCCCCCGTGTCACAAGGTCGTCCACCATCACGCCAATATAAGCGTCCGCCCGGCTGAAGACGACGGATGCAGCCCCCGAAGCCACCCGCGCCGCATTGAGTCCGGCGAGGACGCCCTGCGCGGCGGCCTCTTCGTAGCCGGTCGTCCCGTTGATCTGCCCGGCCAGAAAAAGTCCGCCGACGCGCCGGGTCTCCAGCGAAGGCTCCAGCTCGCGTGGGTCGACATGGTCATATTCGATGGCGTAACCCGGCTGCAGCATGCGCGCCCCGGCAAGTCCGGGGATGGTCTTCAGGAAGGCGTGCTGCACCTCTTCAGGAAGCGAGGTGGAGATGCCGTTTGGATAGACCGTGTCGTCGTCCAGCCCCTCGGGCTCCAGGAATATCTGATGGCCGTCGCGTTCGCCAAACTTAACTATCTTATCCTCGATTGACGGGCAATAGCGCGGCCCGACGCCACCGATCGCGCCGGAATACATGGCCGAGCGCGTGATGCTCTCCTGAATAATCGCATGCGTCTCCGCCGTAGTGCGGGTGATGCCGCAGGCGATCTGCGGGTTGACGATCCAGTCGGTGAGCAAGGAGAAGGGTATCGGTGCCTCGTCCGCCTCCTGCCAGCCAAGTCCACTCCAGTCGATAGTGCGTCCGTCGAGACGCGGCGGCGTTCCCGTCTTCAGCCGCCCCAGTGCGAACCCGGCCTGCTCCATGGAAGCCGAAAGCCGCTTCGCCGCCGGCTCATTCACCCGCCCTGCGGGGATCGTCTTCTCGCCGATGTGAATGAGCCCGCGCAGGAACGTACCGGTGGTCAGAACCACCGCTCCGCAATCGATCCGGCGCTCATCGGAAACGATCACATGGCTGATCCGGCCATTCTCGATGCCTAGCGCATGCGCCTCCGCCTCCACCACCTGGAGGTTCTCCTGGCGGGCGATTGCCGCCTGCATGGCTTCGCGATAGAGCCGCCGGTCCGCCTGAGTGCGCGGGCCACGCACCGCCGGTCCCTTGCGCCTGTTCAGGAGGCGAAACTGGATGCCTGCCGCGTCCGCCAAGCGGCCCATCAGCCCGTCCAGCGCATCCACCTCGCGCACGAGCTGTCCCTTGCCGATCCCGCCGATGGCGGGGTTGCAGGACATCACGCCGATCGTGTCCCGCCGCAGCGTGACGAGCGCCGTCTTTGCACCCATGCGCGCAGCCGCCGCGGCCGCCTCGCACCCAGCGTGGCCGCCACCGATCACCACGACATCGAAAATCTCGCCCATAATTGCTCCTTCTCGAGTGCACCAGATGCGCACAACGGAATCGACAGTCAAGCCCGTGAGGGAAGCAAATGTTTCACGTGAAACGGTATGGCTCCATCTCCAACATTCCCTCTACTCGATGGACCGTCGTCTAGGCATGAATCCTGGGACAAGCTCTAGAATGACGAGGGCAGGGGTGGTTAGCCAATCGAAGGTATAAAAGAAGCTGCATAGATCTCCGCTTCATCGTCCTCCAACTTGTTCCGAGCATACCACATATCCAACCGTGACTGACCATCATCGCCAGCGCGCCCGCTTGCCCCGGACACCGTTGCTAACACTCCGCTCCACGGGTGTTTCACGTGAATCATGCCGCCCCTTCCGGCGTCCTCATGTTTCACGTGAATCATTTCCCAATGCAGAAGGTCGAGAAGATCGTGTCGAGCAAATCCTCAACATCAATCTCCCCGCATATGCGGCCCAGCGCAGTGGAAGCGAGGCGAAGGCATTCCGCTCTCAACTCCAGCGCATCATCCTCACCCCCGAGCGCGGCATCCAAAGCCTCCACCGCCTCCCGCAGCAACGCTACATGTCGGGAGCGGAACGGCAGAAGATCGCCGGCGCGCGCGCCATAGCCCGCACAGGCGTCGCGCAAAAGCTGCAGCAGGTGATCGATTCCCTCGCCGATCTTCGTAGAAAGAAGACACGCGTACCGCCCCTCCGGCATCTCGCCTTCAACGAGGTCGCTTTTGCTGCCGACCCGAATCAGCCGTTTGTCCGAGACGCCTTCGAACGGCACGGGCGCGGCAGCATCTTCCAGGAGGATCACCAAGTCGGCCTCGCGCGCCCGTTGTAGAGATCGTTCGATGCCGATTGCTTCGACACGCCCTTCGGCCTCGCGAATGCCGGCGGTGTCCGTGAGCACCACCTTCATCCCCCCGATATCCATATTCACCTCGAGCACGTCGCGTGTCGTGCCCGGTTCCTCCGTCACGATGGCGACGTCGCGGCGCGCAAGCACATTGAGCAGGCTCGATTTGCCGGCATTGGGCGCACCCAGTATCACCACCCGGAGGCCGTCGCGGATAATCTCGGCATCGCGATACGCGGCGGCATGGGTGGCGATCGCGCTGCGTAGCGCGGCAATCTCTCTCCAGGTCGTATCCGCCACCGAACCAGGCACATCCGATTCATCGGCGAAATCCAGCGCCGCCTCGATCATCGCCCGAGCGTGGATGAGTTGCCGCCGCCACTTCTCGTAAAGCCGGCGATGCCGCTCGTCGCTGTTGGCAAGTGCGAAGCGCCGCTGCGCTTCGGTCTCTGCGGTGATCAGGTCGGACAGGGCCTCGGCGCCGGTGAGGTCGATCTTGCCGTTGAGAAAGGCCCGCTTGGTAAACTCACCGGCCTCCGCCCCGCGCAAAGTGGGAATGGACGCCAGCGCCTCCAACACCGCACTCACCACCGCGCGTCCACCATGCAGGTGCAGTTCACCGCAATCCTCACCCGTAAAGCTCTCCGGACCGGGAAAGAAAAGACACAGCCCACGGTCCAGAAGGGTGCCTTGGCGGTCCCGGATCGCCGCCAGCCTGGCATTGCGTGGTGCGGGGAGTCTTCCGGTCATCGCTTCGATCACGGCGCCCGTTGCCGGCCCCGAAAGGCGCACGATGGCGACGCCGGAGGGCAAGGCACCGCTCGACAGGGCGAAGATGGTGTCACGAACTAGCGTTTGATCCGCCATGGCCGGCGCTCTACCTTTCTTTCAGTCCGAACATGGAGACGAGATCGTGGCCCTTCCCGCAAGAAACCTGCTCGGCGATGAGACCAGCCCCTATCTCCAGCAGCACAAGGCCAATCCCGTCCACTGGCGGCCGTGGACGGCCGAGTCGTTGGCGGAGGCGAAGGCCCTGGACAAGCCCATCCTTCTTTCGGTCGGTTATGCCGCCTGCCACTGGTGCCATGTCATGGCCCATGAGTCCTTCGAGGACGACGAAGTCGCCGACGTCATGAACCGTCTCTTCGTCAATATCAAGGTGGATCGCGAGGAGCGCCCCGACATCGACCAGATCTACATGGCGGCTCTTCAGGCCACGGGAGAGCAGGGGGGCTGGCCGCTCACCATGTTCCTGACACCCGATGCCAAACCCTTCTGGGGCGGCACCTACTTCCCGAAAAAGGCGCGCTTCGGCCGCCCCGGCTTCCTTGATGTCCTGAACGCCATCCACACCGCCTGGCGAGAGAAGCAGGCGGAGCTGGCCCGCAGCGCCGAAGCCCTGTCCGCGCATGTGGCGAGCCGCCTTGCCCCGGCGACCGAAGGAGCGGCAGCGACCGCGCCCCTCTTGCAGCCGCTCGCCGGGAAAATCGCCTCCATTATGGACCCCGACCTCGGCGGGCTACGCGGTGCGCCGAAGTTCCCCAACACGCCGTTCCTCGATGTCCTTTGGCTGGACTGGCTGGAGAACCGCACCACCGCACACCGCGATGCCGTTCTTGGCACACTGAGTTCCATGCTCGCCGGCGGTATCTACGATCATGTAGGCGGCGGCCTCGCACGCTATTCGACCGACGCACGTTGGCTTGTCCCGCATTTCGAGAAGATGCTCTACGACAATGCCCAGCTCATCCGCCTCGCCTGCTTCGCCCATGCTGAAACAGGCGACGAATTGTTCCGGACGCGAATCGAAGAGGCGGTCGGCTGGATGCTGCGCGAGATGCGGGTGGAGGGCGGCGCCTTCGCTTCCAGCCTCGACGCGGATACGGAAGGCGAGGAAGGCAAGTTCTACCTCTGGAAGCGTGCCGAGATCGAAAAGATTCTCGGCGAGGATGCAGAAACGCTTCTCGGCTTCTACAGCCTTTCCAGCCCTGAGGGATGGGAAGGCGACCCAATCCTGCACCGATTGCACCACCCCGATGTGCAGCCGGCGGCGGAAGAGCGCCGCCAGCGCGAGTTGCTCGACCGGCTGCTTGCCGCGCGCGAAAGTCGCACCCGGCCGGGGCGAGACGATAAGGTTCTGGTGGACTGGAACGGGCTGACGATCGCCGCGCTCACAGTCGCCGGCCGCCAACTGGCTCGGCCGGACTGGATTGAGGCCGCGCAGACGGCATATCGTTTCGTCTGCGAATCAATACAGGACGAGCGCCTGCCGCACAGCATCAGGGGCGAGAAACGCCTGTTCCCGGCCCTGGCCAGCGACTACGCCGCGATGATCTCCGCCGCCGTAGCGCTGCACGGGGCGCTACAGGAGGATGCGTTCGTATGCCAGGCGCTCCGTTGGGCGGAGATGCTCGACGCATGGCACGCCGACGAGGCGGGAAGCGGCTATTTCCTCACCGCATCCGACAACGCCGATGTGCCGATACGCATCCGCGGCGACGTGGACGAGGCCGTGCCGTCGGCCACGGCACAGATCATCGTCGCCCTGACGCAGCTTTCCTCGCTGAGTGGCGATCATGCCCTCTACGAGAAGGCCGCCCGCACCGCAGAAGCGGCGCTCGCCCGCGCCCAACACCAGGCCTACGGACAGGCCGGCATCGTCTACGCCGCTGCCCTAGCACAGCGCCCCATGAAGCTGCTCATCAACGATACAAAACGGCGTGATCGATTCGTTCCGGTAGCGAATCGCATCAGCGATCCCCGGCGTGTTGATGTCGTGCTGAAAAAGGAGAGGGCGCCGGCCGAGCAAACGGCCGGGGTCGTCATCGACCAGGCGACTCCCGGCGCATGGTTGTGCGTCGGGCAAAGCTGCCTTCCGCCCATCCACGACCCGGTGATCCTGGAGGCGACCCTGCGCTCCTCGCGGAAGGAATAGGCGCCCCAATCCCAGCTCAGGTGTTCATGGAATCGAAGAACTCGGCGTTGCTCTTGGTCTGCCGCAGCTTGTCGTTGAGGAACTCGATGGCATCCGTCGTGCCCATGGGCGCCAGGATGCGGCGCAGGACGAAGATCTTCTGAAGATCCTGGCGCGGCACCAGGAGGTCCTCCTTGCGCGTGCCGGATTTGAGAATGTCCATGGCGGGATAGATGCGCTTGTCGGCCACCTTGCGGTCGAGCACGATTTCCGAGTTGCCCGTACCCTTGAACTCCTCGAAGATCACCTCGTCCATACGGCTACCGGTATCGATCAACGCCGTGGCGATGATCGTCAGCGAGCCGCCTTCCTCGATATTGCGCGCCGCACCGAAGAAGCGCTTCGGCCGCTGCAGCGCATTGGCATCAACGCCACCCGTCAGAACCTTGCCCGAGGAAGGCACCACGGTGTTGTAGGCGCGCCCGAGCCGGGTGATCGAATCGAGCAGGATGACCACGTCCCGGCCGTGCTCGACCAAGCGCTTGGCCTTCTCGATCACCATCTCGGCCACCTGCACGTGGCGCGAGGCTGGCTCGTCGAAGGTCGAGGAGACCACCTCGCCTTTCACTGAGCGCTGCATGTCCGTCACTTCCTCCGGCCGCTCATCGATGAGGAGCACGATCAGGTAGCACTCGGGGTGGTTTGTGGTCACGGAGTGAGCGATGTTCTGCAGGATCACGGTCTTGCCGGTACGCGGCGGCGCCACGATCAGCCCACGCTGGCCCTTGCCGAGCGGCGCCACGAGATCGATCACCCGCGCAGACAGATCCTTCGTGGTCGGGTTTTCGATTTCCATGTTGAGCCGTTCGTCGGGGTAGAGTGGCGTCAGGTTATCGAAGTGGATCTTGTGGCGGATCTTCTCGGGATCCTCGAAATTGATCGTATTGACCTTGAGCAGCGCGAAATAGCGCTCGCCCTCCTTGGGGCTGCGGATCGGCCCTTCCACCGTGTCGCCCGTTTTCAGCGAAAAGCGGCGGATCTGCGATGGCGAAATGTAGATGTCGTCCGGGCCCGGCAGGTAATTTGCCGTCGCCGAGCGCAGGAAGCCGAAACCGTCCTGGAGAACCTCGACCACGCCATCGCCGATGATCTCGATGTCCTGGGTCGAGAGCTTCTTGAGGATCGCGAACATCAGCTCCTGCTTGCGCATGATGCTGGCGTTCTCGACCTCGAGCGATTCGGCGAACGCGATCAGGTCGGTCGGCGACTTGCTCTTCAGCTCCTGTAGTTTCATTTCCTGCATAGTGGCGGACTCTGGATAGATCATGGGGAAGCCTGAGGAATGGCTGGGGCGCCTGGGGCACCGGCAGCGTCCGGAACATCGGAAGAGAACGGACCGGACGTGTGGAGGGAAGGAATGCCCTTTTATCGCCCTGTTGGACAAAGAGCAAGGCGCCTTTTTCGTTCCCGCGATTCTTCTCTTTCGTGGCGAAAAAGTGAACGCCGCGCCGTCGGGCGCGCGCCCTCAGAACGGCTTCACAATCACCAGGATGACAATGGCGATCATCAGCACCGTTGGCACTTCGTTAACCATACGCCAGTGCCGCGCCGGCTTCACGTTGCTGTCTGCCGCGAACAGCCGCACAGCCCTGGAAAAATAACCATGGACGCCGGACAACACGATAACCGCCGCAATCTTCGCGTGCAGCCATCCGCCGGAAAACCCGAAACCCCTCCACGCAAGCCATAGACCGAACATCCAAGTGGCGAGCATGGCCGGATTGATAATGAGGCGGAGAAGACGTCGCTCCATCACCTTGAAGGTCTCGTTCTCGGCCGAACCCGCGCTCGCCTGCGAATGATAGACGAAAAGCCTCGGCAGATAGAGCATGCCCGCCATCCAGGAGATGACGGCGATTACGTGGAACGCCTTTATCCACGGATAGAAGGCATCCGGCACCGCCAGGAAAAGCAATGCCGTCAGCACGGCCAAGATCGCCAGCGAGACGACAGCGCGCCGTGCAGCACCCTTTCCGTCCATTTGTGCCTCCACCGTCATCGCACGGCCTCCCGCACCCGCCTTACCATGGCTTCTACGTGCTCCACAGGCGTCTCCGGCGTCACACCATGCCCGAGATTGAAGATCAGCGGCCCGCCCCCGAGCGTGGCAAGAATCGCGTCGACACCTTCCTCGAGCGCCCGTCCGCCAGCAAGAAGGCGCATCGGATCGAGATTACCCTGAATCGGGCCTTCCGCCTGCAGACGCCGCGCTTCCGCCAGCGGCAGGGTCCAATCGAGCCCGAGCGCCGTCACGCCGGTGGTTTGGCGGTACCCCGCATAAAGCATGCCGGCGCCCTTGGGAAAGCCGATGATCGGCACCGTCGGACGCCGTTCACGCACCCGGCGCACGATTTCCGCCACCGGTCGCTCGCACCACGCATGAAAACTTGCCTCGTCCAGGACGCCGGCCCAGGAATCGAATATCTGCACCGCGTCGGCGCCAGCATCGATCTGGCGGATGAGATACTCGGCCGAGCAGGCAGCAAGCCGGTCGAGAAGGTGAGCGAAAGCTTCCGGCGAAGAATGCCCGAACAGCCGCGCCGGCGCCTGGTCCGGCGTGCCGCGCCCGGCGATCATATAGGTTGCGACGGTCCACGGCGCACCGCAAAAGCCGATAAGCGCCGTCTCGCGGGGCAATTCTCTGCGCAGCCGCCTCACCGTCTCGTAGACCGGCGCCAGCCTTTCGTGAACGCCGGTTATTTCCAAGGCACTGATATCTTCCTTGCCAAGCGGCGTCATCAAAGGGCCTACGCCCTCTTCGAAGCGCAGATCGCGGCCGAGCGCATGCGGCACGACGAGTATGTCGGAAAAGAGGATCGCCGCATCGAAGCCGAAACGCCGGATGGGCTGCAACGTCACCTCAACGGCGAAATCGGGATTGTAGCAAAGGTCGAGGAAGCTTCCGGCCTTCTTCCGGATATCCCGGTACTCCGGCAGATAGCGCCCGGCCTGGCGCATCATCCAGATTGGGGGCGGGAAGGCGGTTTGCCCGCTCAGCGCTTCAAGGAATTTCCGCTCCGTCACGTGAGAGGCCTCCAAAGATTCAAAAAATAAAGAATCCAAGATTTAGATTCTTCTAATTCTATGAGTCTGTTTGGAGTGTGGATTAAAACCTGTCCACGTTTCCAGCGCCCGAAAGGGTGCGCATTTTGCCGCGCCGGAGGATGATACCATGGGGATATCTTCAGGAGGATTTTTAATTTTAGTAATGGAATCAAAAGGATGCATCGGAGGGAGGAATCTGGCCGATACCGCCCTCGTGTGGACAGTATTTTCTCTTCACGCAGTTTTCTACAGGCGCAAAATGAAATCCGCAGCCATGCGAATTGTGGATGATCGGCGGGTTTTTACCGCCCTCGCTCCTCGCCTTCGAAAATCTTCCGCGCTATCAACACATCTCCACAGATGCGGGACCGTCGTGTGCAAAAAACCCAGAGCTTCTTTCACCTGCACCTGATCTCTGACGCCACAGGCGAGACGCTGCTCGCGGCGGGCCGCGCCGCGGCCGCGCAGTACAAGGATGCGAGCGCCATCGAGCACATCTATCCCTTGATCCGCACCGAAAAACAGCTCGAGAAGGTGTTCGCGGAGATCGATGAGGAGCCGGGCATCGTCCTCTATACCATCGTCGACCAGAAGGTGGCGCGTCAGATCGAGGAGCGCTGCGCGGCCATGGGCCTACCCAGCGTCTCCGTGCTGGAGCCGGTGCTTACGGTCTTCCAGTCCTATCTCGGCACGCCGGCCGGCCGGCGGGTGGGTGCACAGCACGTCCTGGATGCAGACTATTTCCGCCGCATCGACGCGCTGAACTTTACGATGGAGCATGATGACGGGCAGCTTCCGCACGACGTAGATGAAGCGGATATCGTGCTGGTCGGCGTCTCGCGCACCTCGAAAACGCCAACCAGCATCTATCTGGCAAACCGCGGCATCAAGACCGCGAACGTCCCGATCGTCCTCGACGTGCCTTTGCCGGAGAGCCTGGCGCGGGCCAAGCGTCCGCTCATCGTCGGCCTCGTGGCTTCCGCCGAGCGTATCGCCCAGGTACGGCAGAACCGCCTCTTGTCGAGTGCTGCCGCGGCCGGTGATTTCGACACCTATGCGGACCGCTCCACCATCGCCCGCGAGCTCGCCTATGCGCGACGGCTCTGCAGCCGGCACAACTGGCCGCTGATCGACGTCACGCGCCGCTCGATAGAGGAAACCGCCGCCGCCATCCTGGCGTTGCGTGGAAAGCCGTGGTGAACATGGAAAGCCAAAGATATGCCCAACCAAAACCCGACAATCGTCCTCGCATCGACCAGCCCCTTTCGCCGACAGCTTCTGGAGAATGCCGGGCTGGCGGTAAATCCTGTTGCGCCAGAGGTGGACGAGCGCGCGTTGGAGGCGCCGCTGGAAGGTTCCGGGGCCAGCGCAGAGGACGTCGCCCTCATCCTTGCCGAAGCGAAAGCGGTCGACGTTTCGGAGCGTTATCCTGAAGAATGGGTGGTCGGCGGCGACCAGACGCTATCGCTCGAGGACCGCATGTTCCACAAGCCGCAGGACATGGGAGGCGCCCGCCGCCATCTGCTGGCGCTTTCGGGCAGGACGCATCAGCTCAACAGCGCCGTCGTCCTGTCGCGTGGAGGCGGGGTGGTGTGGCGTCATGTCGCCGTAGCGCGCATGACCATGCGCCCGCTCGACCCCGGCTTCATCGGTCGGTATCTTTCGCGCGTCGGCGACAAAGCGCTCTCTAGCGTCGGCGCCTATCAGGTCGAGGGTGAGGGAATCCAGCTCTTCGAAAAGATCGAAGGCGACTATTTCACCATCGTCGGCGTGCCCCTCCTGCCGCTCCTTGCAAAGCTGCGCGAAATCGGAGCGATCGATGGCTGAGGATACCGCACGCGCCTTCGTCTGCGGCCATCCCGTCGCCCACTCCCGCTCCCCGCTCATCCACGGCTATTGGCTGCAGGAGCACGGCATTGCCGGCATCTATGAGCGCCAGGACGTAGCACCGGAGGCGTTCGAAACTTTCCTGCGCAACCTCGCCGATGGTCCCTATGTCGGCGGCAATGTCACTATCCCGCACAAGCAAACCGCTCACCGGCTGGTCGACCGGCGCGACGAAGCGGCGGAGATCATCGGCGCGGTGAACACGCTGTGGTTCGAGAACGGCCGCCTGTGCGGCGGCAATACGGACGCCTACGGCTTCGCCGCCAATCTCGACGCCACCGCCCCCGGCTGGGCGGAAGGCGGTGTCGCCACCGTGCTCGGCGCCGGTGGTGCGGGCCGGGCCGTGGTGCACGCCCTCAGGGAGCGCAGCATGCGGGACATTCGCATCGTCAACCGCACTGTCGCCCGCGCCGAGGAACTCGCCCACCGCTTCGCTGGCCCCACCAGCGCCCACGGTTGGGAAGCACTTCCCGACCTGCTTGCCGATACGACACTTCTCGTCAACACGACATCGCTCGGCATGGCGGGCGCGGCACCGCTGGCGCTCGACCTGGCGCCGTTGCCCGCACCGGCGGTCGTCACCGATATCGTCTACGTGCCGCTTGAAACGCCGCTTTTGGCCGCCGCGTCGCAGCGCGGTCTGCGCACGGCGGATGGTCTCGGCATGCTCCTGCACCAGGCCGTGCCCGGCTTCGAGCGCTGGTTCGGCGTGCGCCCGCAGGTGACGCCCGCCCTGCGCGACATAGTGGTCGCCGACCTGGAGGCGAAGGCGTGATCGTCCTCGGCCTCACGGGTTCCATCGGCATGGGCAAGACGACGACGGCGCGCATGTTTGCGGAAGAAGGCGTGCCCGTTCACGATTCCGACGCCGCCGTGCACAGACTTTACGCCGGCGAGGCTGCCCCCGCCGTGGAAGCACAGTTCCCCGGCACGGTCGTAGGCGGCGTGGTCGACCGCGACCGCCTTGCCGAGGCTGTGGTCGGCAAGCCAGAGGCGCTCAGGAAGCTGGAAGCACTCATCCACCCCATGGTCCGCCGCGATGCCGACCGTTTCGTGGAGGAGCACCGGAAAAAGAGTGCACCACTGGTGCTCCTCGACATTCCCCTGCTGTTCGAGACCGGCGGCACGGATCGCGTGGACCGGATCGTCGTCGTCACCGCCCCCCACGAGGTGCAGCGTCAGCGCGTGCTTGCTCGCCCTGGCATGACAGAGGAAAAATTCGCCGCCATCCTCGCCCGCCAGGTGCCGGACGCAGAAAAGCGGCGGCGGGCGGATTTCATCGTCGACACCAGCCATGGCATCGAGGCCGCGCGGCAGGCCGTGCGCGACATTATCACTCAACCGACGTAACGTTGACAGCTTTCCCGCTCCACATGCTTGCGGCCGCCGCCGCCATTGTTCATGCTTGGGCGGGGAGTGATTCTATGCGTGAAATCATTTTTGATACGGAAACCACCGGCCTCGACCCGCGCGACGACCGCATCATCGAGCTCGGCTGCGTTGAGTTGGTAAACCGCTTCCCGACGGGCCGCACGCTGCATTGCTTCATCAATCCCGATGGGCGTTCCGTGCACCCGGAGGCGCAGGCCGTGCACGGCATCTCCGATGCCGATCTTGCCGATAAGCCCCTCTTCGCCGCAATCGCGGATTCGTTCCTGGAGTTCGCGGACGGCGCCAAGCTGGTCGCCCACAACGCCAATTTCGACATTGGCTTCATCAACGCCGAATTCGGTCGTCTGGGCCACTCCGTGGTCGACCCCGGGCGCGTCGTCGACACGCTGGCGATCGCCCGCCGTAAGCACCCGATGGGGCCGAACTCGCTCGACGCCCTGTGCCGCCGCTACGGTATCGACAATTCGCGCCGCACGAAGCACGGCGCTCTGCTCGATGCCGAACTATTGGCTGAGGTCTATATCGAGCTCGTCGGCGGCAAGCAGGCGACGTTCGGCCTGGAAGTCGCCGCTCGGGAAGGTGCCACTCGCTCGCTTGTAACCGGCACATCCGTCCTTCCCCTGAAGCGCGAGCGCCCCCTCGCTCCCCGGCTGACCGCGGCCGAGCGCGAAGCGCACGAGGCGCTGGTGGCAGAGTTGGGCGAGAAGGCACTGTGGCTGAAGGGGGCAAAACGGCCTGCCGCTGAGGCCGAATCCGCCTGATCCTCCTGCTTTCGAGACAGCGGAGCGATACGGCCATCCCGATTGTGTCTTCTATGCCGGGACGGTGTACCCTTTGGCATTGCCCCATGCTCTCACTGCGTCTAAGTTCGCATGAACAAAGACTAGGGGAGAACACGGGAGAGTTGTCTATTGAGTGATGTAATAGACGCGGAGCCGGGGGGCGCGCCGCGCACAGCTTCGGACGGCGAGCGTTCCAATCATTTTAATCGTCCGATGGTTCACTTCGACAAGGTACAGAAGTCCTACGACGGCGAGACGCTCGTCGTGAAGAACTTCAACCTGGAGATCCAAAAGGGCGAGTTCCTTACCATGCTCGGCCCTTCCGGCTCCGGCAAAACGACCTGCCTGATGATGGTGGCGGGATTCGAGCCGGCGACGCACGGCGAGATCTACCTAGACGGCCAGCCTATCAACAGCGTGCCGCCGCATAAGCGCGGCATCGGCATGGTCTTTCAGAACTACGCCCTGTTCCCGCATATGACCATCGCCGAGAACCTGGCGTTCCCGCTCGATGTCCGCGGCATCGGCAAGGCGGAGGCGGAAAAGAAGGTCCAGCGCGCTCTCGACATGGTGCAGATGGGCGACGGTAGCTTTCACGGCCGCCGGCCGGCACAGCTTTCGGGTGGCCAGCAGCAGCGCGTGGCCCTTGCCCGCGCGCTGGTGTTCGAGCCGAAGCTGGTGCTGATGGACGAGCCGCTGGGCGCGCTCGACAAGCAGCTGCGCGAGCATATGCAGCTGGAGATCAAGCACATCCACGAATCGCTCGGCGTCACGGTCATCTACGTCACGCATGACCAGGGCGAAGCGCTGACCATGTCGGACCGCATCGCCGTCTTTAATGACGGCGTGGTCCAGCAACTTGCCGCCCCCGAGGTGCTCTACGAAAAGCCGGAGAACAGCTTCGTCGCCCAGTTCATCGGCGAGAACAACACGCTGCTGGGCAAGGTCAAGGCGATCAATGAGGGCATCGCCCGGGTCGAACTGACCGAAGGCGAGACCGTCGAGGCCCTGGCCGTCAACACCGGCCCCGGCGAGCGCACGCGGCTTTCGATCCGCCCGGAACGGGTGGAGATCGACCCGGACGAAAGCGTCTCCGATCACACCGTGACGGCGCGTGTCGAAGAGGTGATCTACCTCGGCGACCACATCCGCACGCGCATGACGGTGGCCGGCAACAGCGATTTCGTCGTCAAGACCCGCAACCGGCTGGGCGCCCGCCGCCTCGAGCCCGGCGAGAGTGTCCGGGTCGGATGGGCGACAGAAGACTGCCGCGCGCTCGACCACGAGTGACGGCCAGCGGTGCGCCACGGCGCACTGCGCAAAATGGGCCAGCCGGCGGGTCTTAACGAAAGAACAACAACGCCGGTCACGTTTCCTGTGTGTTTCCGAACCTCGGGGAAAAACCAAAAACTGCAAAAGGAAGGTGCCAGTATGAAACGCGTTCTTATCTTGACCGGCTCTGTCGCCGCAATCGCGCTTGGTGGCGCGGTGGCGCAGGACCAGCAGCTGACGATCGTCTCCTGGGGCGGTGCCTATAGCAACTCCCAGATCAAGGCCTACCACGAGCCTTATACCGAGAAGACCGGCGTCAAGATCGTCAACGAGGACAAGTCCGCCAACGCGCTCGCGGGCATCCGCGCGCAGGTCGAGGCCGACAATGTGACCTGGGACGTCGTCGACATGTTGCAGGCTGACGCCCAGCGCGCCTGTGACGAGGGCCTGCTAGAGATCATCGATCACGACGAGTGGCTTGCCCCCGCGCCAGACGGCACGCCGGCCTCGGAGGACTTCGTCGAAGGCCAGCTCGGCGACTGCTATGTCCCGCAGATCCTCTACGCGACCATGTTTGCCTACAACACCGAGGCGTTCCCTGACGGCGAGCCGCAGACGATCGAGGACATCTGGGACGTCGAGAAGTTCCCCGGCACGCGTGCACTGCAGCAGATCCCGCAGAAGAACCTCGAATGGGCGCTGATCGCCGACGGCGTACCGGATGACGAGGTCTACGAGGTTCTCGCCACGCCCGAGGGCCAGGACCGCGCCTTCGCCAAGCTCGACGAGATCAAGGATCATGTGATCTGGTGGTCGGAAGGTGCGCAGCCGCCACAGATGCTGGCCGACAAGGAGGCGGTGATCGCCACCGCGTACAACGGCCGTATCTTCAACGCACAGGTCAACGAGGATCAGCCGTTCGAGATCATCTGGGATCGCCAGATGCTCGAATCCGACGGCTGGGTGGTGCCTGTCGGCAATGAAGACAAGATGGAGCTCATCAGGGACTATCTCTACTTCGCCACCGACACGCAGCGCCTCGCCGACCAGGCCAAGTACATCTCCTACGGCCCGGCACGTACGTCCTCGGCGCCGCTCGTCGGCACGTTCGAAGATACGGATATCGACATGAAGCCGCACATGCCGACCAATCCGGAGAACCTGGAGACGGCCGTCAACTTCGATGTCCAGTTCTGGACCGACTATGGCGACGCGCTCGAAGAGCGTTTCAACGCCTGGGTCGCGGGCTGACAACAAGGATCGGGCGGGGCGCTGATGCACTCCGCCCGTTTCCCGGCGAACCGAGGGGAGACGGATAGCAGCGATGGCATCGACTGAAGGGGTGATAAAGGAACCAATCCTTGCGGCGGACGGCACTCCGCTCAAGCAGGCCCTGCGGCGCTCGCAGGCGCGCGAGCGCAGAGCCGCTTTTTTTCTGGTCGCGCCGCTTCTCCTGTTCATCCTGATCGTCTTTGCCGTGCCGATCGCCAGCATGATCTGGCGCTCCGTGTACAACCCCGAGGTCCGGAACTTCCTGCCGCAGACGGCCTCCGCCCTGCAGCAGTGGGACGGCGAGGACGTGCCGCCGGAACCGGTGTTCCAGGCCATGGCCGCCGACATGATCGTCGGAGTGGAAAATAGGACGATCGGCCGCGCCGCAGCCCGCATCAACCGCGAGATTCCCGGCGCGCGCAGCCGCATGATGCGCACGGCGCGGGCGGTCGACGAATGGTCGGCCCCCTACAGCGAGAAGTTTCTCGAGGCCGACGAGCGCTGGGCCGATCTCGAATTCTGGCGCCTCCTGAAGCGCGAGACCCGCCTCATAACTCCGGCCTACTACCTGCTGGCACTCGATTACGAATACACCGCCGAGGGCGAGATCAGACCGCGCCCCGAGGTATACCAGATCTACAAGTCCCTGTTCTGGCGCACCGCCTGGATGAGTATGCTGATCACCGGCATCTGCATCCTGCTCGCCTATCCGATCTCCTACCTGATGGCTACGCAGCCGACCCGCATCGCCAACTTGCTGCTCATCCTCGTGCTGCTGCCGTTCTGGACCTCGCTCCTGGTCAGAACCTCCGCCTGGATTGTCCTCCTGCAGCAGCAAGGGGTGGTCAACGAGCTTCTCGTCGCCCTCGACATCATCGATGAGAGGGGCAGGCTGCGGATGATTTACAACCGCACGGGCACCATCATCGCCATGACGCACATTCTTTTGCCTTTCATGGTGCTGCCGCTCTATTCGGTGATGAAGACAATCCCGCCGAGCTACCTGCGCGCCGCCAAATCGCTCGGTGCCCATCCCTTCCGCGCCTGGTGGCGGGTCTATTTCCCGCTGACAATCCCGGGGCTGGCGGCCGGCTGCATTCTCGTCTTCATCCTGGCCATTGGCTACTATATCACGCCGGCGCTGGTGGGTGGCGACAGCGGCATATTCATCTCAAATCTGATCGCCCAGAACATGCAGGGATCGAGCGCCCAGCTCAAGCTGGCCGCTGCGCTGGCGACGATCCTCCTGGCCGCCGTGCTGATCATATACTGGGTCTTCAACAAGCTCGTCGGCGTCGACAAGCTGAAATTCGGATAGGGGGCGGCAATGGCAGTGCCATCATACGCAACGCCGGCCGAACGCATCTGGTACTATGCGTTCCGCGTCATCTGCGGGCTCATCTTCTTCTTCCTGATCGCGCCGATCATCGTCATCGTGCCGCTCGCATTCAACGCGCAACCCTATTTCACCTTCACGCGCGAGATGTTGGCGCTCGATCCGGAGGGTTACTCGCTTCGCTGGTATAGGGCTCTGCTCGGCTCCTCGGAATGGATGGGCTCGATCCGAAATTCCTTCATCATCTCGGTCTCGACCACCATCATCGCCACCGCCCTCGGCACGCTGGCCGCCCTCGGCCTCAACCGGCGCAACATGCCGGCGCGCGGGATCATCACGGCGATCCTGATTTCGCCGATGATCGTCCCGCTCATCATCACCGCCGCCGCGCTTTTCTCGTTTTTTGCGCGCGCCGGGCTGGCAAACACCTTTCCGGGGATCATTCTCAGCCACGTGGTGCTCGGCACACCGTTCGTCGTCCTCACGGTGACCGCCTCGCTCGCCGGCTTCGACGAAACGCTGATCCGCGCCTCGCAGAGCCTCGGCGCCAATCAGTCGCGCACCTTCTTCAAGGTCATCCTGCCGCTGCTGCTGCCTGGTGTCATCGCGGGCGCACTGTTCGCCTTCGTCACCTCGCTCGATGAAGTGGTGATCGTCAATTTCATGGCAGGCCCGGCCCAGACCCCGATGACGGTCCGCATGTTCTCTGGGCTGCGCGAGGAGATCAGTCCCACGATCCTGGCCCTCGCGAGCCTTCTGGTCGCGCTCTCGATCATCCTTCTGACCACGCTGGAACTGATCCGCCGGCGCAACGAGCGCCTGCGCGGTATGTCTCCGGGGTAGTAACGAAAAGAGCCAGGCGGGGCCCGCCTGGCTCGATCTTCTTTCCAGCCGTAAGAGCAGAAGGGTTTACGAAACCTGCACCTTGCTCTTCGCCTGTTCCTCGGCGATGCGCTGCTGGAACATGCGCGCGAAGTCGATCGGGTCGATCATCAGCGGCGGGAAGCCGCCGCCGCGCGTGGCGTCGGCGATGACCTGCCGCGCAAAGGGGAAGAGCAGGCGCGGGCACTCGACGAACAGAAGCGGCAGCATATGCTCCTGCGGGAAGTTCTGGATGCGGAACACGCCGCCATAGATGAGTTCGACGTTGAACAGCACGTTCTTGTCGGCCTCCGCACGCGCCGTCAGCGTCAGAAGGACGTCGTAGTCGGCGCCACCCAGCGGATTGGCGTTCACGTTGACGTTGATGTTGATGGCCGGCGCCTTCTCACGCTGGGTCAGCGAGCGCGGAGCGCCAGGGCTCTCGAAGGAAAGGTCCTTGATATACTGCGTCAGCACGTTCAGGCTGGGCTGTGCGCCGTTGCCTTCCGTCTTGGCGTCGGTTCCCTTGGCTTGTTCTTTTTCCTGCGGTTTGTTGGCCATCCGCTTCAAGTCCTTGTCAAATGCGCTGCATGCGCGTTCCCATCGATTGCGGCGCTGCTAGCATGGGCATGGCGGCAAAACAAGGCTGCGTGGCCGTAACCGTCAGTCTTGCGGGCGGTCGGGTTCGCGCCAGGGCGACTTTCCGGGTTCGGAACTGGAATAATCGTCCATGTCGAGATCGATGACCTTGTCCCGCGGCTGTCTGCGCTCCTGACGGCCTCCCGGCGGTGCCCCGGCGCCCACGACGACGATGCGGTCGCGCAGGAAGACCCAGCCGAGGTCGCGCACGGCGGGGATGAAAAGCAGGAATCCCAGCGTATCAGTCACGAACCCTGGCGTTAGGAGAAGGATGCCGGCGATGAGGATCATCACGCCATGCACCAGCTCCCGGCCAGGCACACGGCCTTCGTTCAGCGTTTTTTGGACGCGGGAAAGCACGCCGAAACCTTGGATGCGCAGGAGGATGGAGCCGGCCACCGCCGTGGCCAGCACCAGCCCAAGAGTGGGCAAAACACCGATTTGTCCGCCAATCACCACAAAAACGGCGATTTCGAGAAGCGGAATGCCAAGTAGGAGAAATGGAACAATGGAGAAGGGCACGTTTTTGGTCTAACCTCTCTAGGTGGCGTCGGCGGCGAAGTCCGCCGACCCCGGAGATAGGAACGCGCGCCGATGATTTGAATGATCGGCATGCGCGTTCTATATGCATCGGTAACGCGGCGGCAATGTGCCGCCGTTCCCGGCACGGCGCCTCGCGGCGGGTGCGAGACGACAGAGCGGCTTGGCTATACAACATGGAATTCTTCGATTTCGGCACGATTTTCTTCCTGGTCGCGGCGGTCGTGATCTTCTTCCAGTTGCGCAACGTCCTCGGGCGCCGCACGGGCAACGAACGGCAGCCCTTCGACCCCTACACGGCTGGCCGCGCCCGCCGTACGGGTGAGAGCAAGGCGGACAAATCCGACAACGTGGTCTCCCTGCCGCGGCGCAAAGGTGGCGTGGAGGCCGAGGACGGCTATGCAGCGGTCGATGCCGTCGCCGATCCCGGTACGCCGCTCAACAAGGGTTTGCGCGCCATCAAGGACGCCGATCCTTCTTTCGATCCGGCCGGCTTCGTGGAAGGCGCCAAGATGGCCTACGAGATGATCGTCATGGCCTATGCCGACGGCGACCGGCGCACGCTGAAGAACCTTCTGTCGCGCGAGGTTTACGAGGGCTTCGTCTCGGCCATCGACGAGCGGGAGAAGCGCTCGGAAAAGATCGAATCCTCCTTCGTCGGTATCGACAAGGCGGCCCTCGTCGGCGCCGAGATGAAAGGCAGCGAGGCGCATGTCACGCTGCGCATCGTCAGCGAGCTCATCTCGGCGACGCGCGACAGCGCCGGCACCATCATCGACGGCGATCCGGAGACCGTGGCCGAGGTGAAGGATGTGTGGACCTTTGCCCGCGACACCCGCTCGCGCGATCCCAACTGGAAGCTGGTGGCCACCGAAGCCGAGGAATGAGCCGGGTGCAAGCGCGCGGGCGGCGGATGTGAGGAGAGGTTTTCTTGGGCCTTTCCGCCATATTCTCTCCCGTCTCCTATAGCGATCTTCCCGGATGGGGCGACGACGACATCTCGGCCGCATTCGCGGCCTTCGCGCGTTGCGCCCGCCACGCCGAAACCCGGCCCTACCGCACGGGCAGCCTCGGCGTTGGCACGCACGCCTTCGCAGACGCCTATGCCCAGGCCCGCAACACCGGAACGCCGCCGGCGAACGCCTCGGCGAGGGCGTTCTTCGAGCAGCATTTCCTTCCTTTCCGCATCCGCCCGGAGAAAGCAGAAAGCGGCTTCGTCACCGGCTATTATGAGCCCGAAACCGAGGCCTCGCCGGTGCGGACCCAGCGTTTCCACGTGCCGCTATATCGCCGGCCGGACGATCTCGTCGACATCGATGACCAAAACCGGCCTGAAGGCCTCGACCCGTCCTTCGCCTTCGCCCGACGCGACGGAGAGAGGCTCATCGCCTATCACGACCGCCAGTCGATCGACCGCGGCGCCCTTGCCGGCCGCGGCCTGGAGCTGTGCTGGCTAGCCGACCGGGTGGAAGCTTTCTTCATCCACGTCCAGGGCGCCGCCCGCCTGAAAATGACCGACGGCAGCCGGATACGCATCACCTACGCGGCAAAGACCGGCCACCCCTTCACCGGTATCGGCCGTGTGCTGGCGAATCTCGGCGAAATTCCGCTCGAAGAGGTGACGATGCAGTCGATCCGCGCTTGGCTCGCCGGCAATCCGCATCGCATGGACGAGATTCTCTGGCACAACAGGTCCTACATCTTCTTCCGCGAGACCCCGCTGGGAGACGCCGCCCTCGGGCCCGTCGCCGCAGCCAAGGTGCAGCTGGAGCCGGGGCGTTCTATCGCCGTCGACCGTCTTTTGCATACTTTCGGCACCCCCTTCTTCATCGATGCCCCGAGCCTGCACGAAGGTTTCGACAAGCCTTTCCGCCGGCTGATGATTGCCCAGGACACAGGGTCAGCCATCACCGGTGCGGCACGTGGAGACCTTTTCATCGGCACTGGCGAGGCCGCCGGCGCAATCGCCGGGAAGATCCGCCACCCCGCCGATTTCTACGCCCTTCTGCCGCGCGCCCTTGCGCGGGGGCGGACGCCATGAAGCGCAAGTTTTTGACCCCCGAAGACCGCATCCTGTGGAGCCGCGTCGCCCGCACGGCGGTCCCTATGAAAGGGAAGTCCTTTCCCGACGCGGGGCTTGAGCCACCCCCCACGACGCCGGCCGGCAAGCGCAAACGCCTTCTCGCACCGGCGGCTGTGCCGGGTGCGGACGTTTCCGCGCGCCCGGCACGACATCCGCGCAAGCTGGATGAGCCGACGCGCGAAAAGCTGGCCAAGGGCCGCCTCGACATCGGCGGCCGCGTCGACCTGCACGGCATGACACAGGAGGAGGCGCATATCCTTCTCCTGTCCTTCCTGCGCCGCGCCTATGAGGCCGACCGCCGCTACGTGCTGGTCATCACCGGAAAGGGCACGTCCGGCGAGGGTGTGCTGCGCCGTGCCGTGCCGCAATGGCTCGCCACGCCGCCCTTCCGCGCCATCGTCGGCGGCTACGAAGAAGCGGCGAGGCATCATGGCGGCGGCGGCGCGCTTTATGTCCGCCTGCGCCGCCGGGGAGGCGGCCGATGACGCCTTTCGCTGCAAGAATACGTCAGATGCGCCGCGAGCGCGGCCTCACCCAGAAGGAGATGGCGACCGCTCTCGGCGTGAGCCCGGCCTACCTATCCGCTCTCGAGCACGGCCGGCGCAGCCCGCCTAACTGGGCCATGGTTCAGAAGATCATCGGCTATTTCAACGTCATATGGGACGAGGCGGACGAGCTGCAGCACCTGGCCACGCTCTCGCATCCCCGTGTAGTGGTCGACACCGCTGGCCTGTCCGACAAGGCCACCGCCCTCGCCAATCTGATTGCCCGTCATATCGGCGAATTCAATGACGAAGAGCTGGCGCGTCTCGAATGCGCCCTGCGCGACATCTTGGAGGGAAGGAAGGGGAGAAAGAGCTGAACGGCCGAAGGCGCCGGGCGAGCCGGATCACGATTCCGCGATTAACGCCTCCAGCTCCTCCAGCTTCTCGTTCACCAGCCAACCGTAGTAGTTCTCCGTCGGCAACCTGGGCGCACGGCCCTGCTTGCGGCGCAGGTGGTTCTCAGCGGCGAGCTTGGCGGCGCGGGTCTCGGCGTTCCCGAGATTGTAGAGGGTGGCCGTGATCCCCGGATTCCTGCTGATGTCGAAGCCGGCGATATCCGCATAAGCGTCGATGGATTTCCTCAGCGTCGCCGCTACATAGGCAAGCGTGATGTCCGGGTTCATGATGGTCCGGTAGACCCTCTGCGGGTCGCGGTAATCGAGCTTCTCCAGCCCCGAGACCTCATTCACAAAATCCGTCATCTGCAGCGCCGTCAGCGGGTTAAGCTGGCCGATGCCGAAGGTCTGTCCGGCATAGAACGGCTGGAAGAAGACGGCGCTGAAGCGGTCGTCAGGAAAGCGCTGGCCGTCAATGCGGCGCCCGCGGAATACCGTGTCCCACACCTTCTCGCGGCAGCTCCACACCTCGTAGCTGCCCTTCTCTTCTTCGCACCCGGCGAATTGCGGCCGCTCGAGAAACGCCTCCAGGCTTTCCCCCGCATGGGAGAAGGAGAAGGAGCTTTTCAGGTACGACACCGCCTTCACGTAATAAGTCTGCAGGTGGTCATAGGCATCCACGTTGTAGGTGTGCTCGCCGACGATGGCGCCGAGGATATGGATCGGTGCGATGCCGTAGGCCGCCGCCGCTTCGCGAATCTTCACGCGTAGCGCCGCATCGTTCTTCAGAAGCTGGTAGACCTTCGCGTATTTGGCTTCGAAGGTCGTTCTGCCGGCACCTGTGCGTCGCGTGGAGGCGCCAGGAACCGGCGGCTGCTCGGCGCTGCGATTGCCCGGCGGCACAAGTTCGGCGGCTCCCGAAGAAGCCGCCGTCATGCCCATGAATATGCCCAAGAGGATGCTGTGCCTCAGCGCCATCCGCCAACCCGAACGTTTTTTCTGATTGGCGGCAACCTATGGGGAGCCCCCGTTCAAGTCGAGGGAAATCCTCGGGGCGCTGGAGCGGTTGTCCGCCGGGTGTGGCCGTAACCTCACAGGATGAAGCGCGACAGGTCCGTGTTCTTTGCCATATCGCCGACATTCTCGTCCACATAGGCCGCATCGATGGTCATCTTCGAGCCCGAGCGGTCCGGCGCATTGTACGAGATATCGTCCAAGACGCGCTCCATCACTGTCTGCAGCCGCCGGGCACCGATATTTTCGACGCTGGCGTTCAGATCGACGGCGATCGCCGCAAGGCGGTCGATGGCGTCGTCGGTGAACTCCAGATCCACACCCTCCGTCTGCATCAGCGCCACATACTGCTTGATGAGGCTCGCCTCCGTCTCCGTCAGGATGCGGCGGAAGTCCTCCTTCTCCAGCGCTCTGAGCTCGACGCGGATCGGCAGGCGACCCTGCAGCTCCGGCAGGAGGTCCGACGGCTTCGATACATGGAACGCGCCGGAAGCGATGAACAGAATGTGGTCCGTCTTCATAGGCCCGTATTTGGTGGCCACCGTCGTGCCCTCAACCAGCGGCAGGAGGTCGCGCTGCACGCCCTCGCGGGAAACGCCGGCGCCCATGCCACCCTCGCGCGTGGCGATCTTGTCCACCTCGTCGAGGAAGACGATGCCGTCGTTCTCCGCCGCCGCCATCGCCCGCTGCACCACCTCTTCCTGATCGAGCAGCTTGTCCGACTCGTCGTTGATCAGGTGCTTGTAGGACTCCTTGACCGTGGTCTTGCGCATCTTGGTGCGCCCGCCGCCCATGGCCTTCTGCAGCATGTCGTTGATGTTGAGCACCCCGATATTGGCGCCCGGCATGCCGGGAATCTCGAAGCCGGGCATGCCGCCGCCCGTGTCGGCAACCTCGATCTCGATCTCCTTGTCATCGAGATCGCCGGCTCGAAGCTTCTGCCGGAAGCTGTCACGCGTGGCGGGGCTCGCCGTCTTGCCCACCAGCGCCTCCAGCACACGCTCCTCCGCGTTCATATGCGCGCGCGCCTTCACGTCCTCGCGCATCTTTTCGCGCGTAAGCCCGATCGACACTTCCACAAGATCACGGATGATCTGCTCCACATCGCGGCCGACATAGCCCACCTCGGTGAACTTCGTCGCCTCCACCTTCATGAAGGGCGCGCCCGCCAGCTTGGCGAGGCGGCGCGAGATCTCGGTCTTGCCGACGCCGGTGGGTCCGATCATCAGGATGTTCTTCGGCATCACTTCCTCGCGCAGCTCAGGCTCGAGTTGCTGGCGCCGCCAGCGGTTGCGGAGGGCGATGGCCACGGCACGCTTGGCGTCCTTCTGGCCGATGATGTAGCGGTCGAGCTCGGAAACGATCTCACGCGGCGAAAAATTGGTCATATTGTATCTCGTGTGCGGGTGTCTGGTATTGCATGATCAGTGAATCGCCCGTCCGCCCTTCCAGATGCGGGATGGGGCGGAATCCGGCCTTCATATAGGCACGCACAGCGCGCGTGTTCCGCGGGTCGGGATCGATGATGATGGTGGTATGCCCTTCATCCAGTAGCTTTCGTACAAAAGCGCCGAGTGCGGCGGTGCCAATCCCCTTCGACAGCTTTTCGGGATCACCTATGGACAGGTCTACGCCGACGGTTTCGGCCGGCAGCTCCGTGAGCCACGGGTTATCATCCACCCATTCCGTGTTCTGGTGATGGCCGATGAACCAGCATTGGATATAGCCCACCGGCTCCTCGTCGAGCACGATGAGAAATGGCAGCGTCGTATCCCGCCCTGCCACCATTTCGCGAATATGGCCCAGCTCCTTCTCCGGCTCTCCCCACCATTCGCGCATATGCGGCATTTCCAGCCAGCGGCGCAGCAGTGGAAAATGCCTCTCCGCGACCGGCTCGAAACGCAGCGTTGCGCTCTCAGCCTTCATCCAGGGATTCCAGAATGACGTTGTCGTTCGTGTAGATGCAGATGCTGGCAGCGATCTCCATGGAGCGCCGGGCGATCTCTTCTGCACTTTTGTCCGTGTCGAGAAGGGCGCGCGCGGCGGCCAGCGCATAGTTGCCGCCGGAGCCGATAGCCATCACACCCTGTTCCGGCTCCAGCACGTCGCCATTGCCGGTCAAGGCCAGAGTGATGCGCTGGTCGGCCACCAGCATCATGGCCTCCAGCCGGCGCAGATAGCGGTCCGTGCGCCAGTCCTTGGCCAACTCCACGCATGCGCGCATGAGTTGGTCCGGATATTGCTCCAGCTTGGCCTCCAGGCGTTCGAGCAGCGTGAAGGCATCGGCTGTCGCACCCGCGAAGCCGGCAATCACGTTACCCTTGCCGAGGCGGCGCACCTTCCGGGCGTTACCCTTCATGACGGTCTGGCCAAAGCTCACCTGGCCGTCGCCGGCGACCACCACCTTCCCGCCCTTGCGCACGGTCACGATGGTCGTGGCGTGCATGGATTCCATTTCGCTCATCGGTGCACTCCTTTGGCGCACCCCGCCCCTAGAGCAATTTCCAGGAAAAGTGGGAACCGCTTTTCCGTCCTGAATTGCGACCAAGCAGGGGGTTAGATCGGATCATCGATTCCGTGAAACGACGATCGATCTAGGGGTGCCGTTCAGAGCGCATATGTAAGACCCGGGGGCGAGAATGCAAATGGGCCCAAGACCGCCGACACGGGATGAGCTGCTGCCTGCTTCGCCAACTCCTACTTCCAACAGCGTAGGGGAGGGAGACCGGACGAGCCCGCCATAATTCTCCACCGCCGCCTGCCCAAGTGCGGCCCGCAAACTAGCGCGCCCCTTTCGTCAGCCATCCCGGCGAGCGCTGCTCCCTCACTCCGCCGCGGTTCCTCCACCCCAACACGCGCGTCATCCTGGACGCCGGAGCGTGAGCTGCGGCTGTCCGGCCCCCATTCCGGAATGTGGACGAGTCACGGCATGGTTCCTCGGGTCAAGCCCGACGATGACGAAGGGGGAGATGCTGCGCTAATCACCAACGTTGGCGTCTTGCCGCCACTTGTCCTCTATTCATCATCCTCGGGCTTGACCCGAGGATCCATGCCAGAACACTGACCATGGATACCAGCTGGCCCAATGATGTGATCCAAAGCGGGGATAGATTTTACCGCTCTTTCCCACTAACCCATTGATCCCCCACAACCTGCAACTTCTCTCGCAGGAAAATTCGCCCCCTGCCCAAGCCGCCCCTATCATAGCCCCATCGCTCTCGCGGGAATCGGGTCCGGACCGGAGATCAGGGAGAGCGGCGGCAGCCTCCCCCTTCAGGAACGGTACCTGGAGGCATGTGAGGGCCCGCGAACAGGCCGGAGTCCGGCAGGCCCATCGCAAGATGGGCGATACCGGATGCGGAAAAGCCGCGGG
This sequence comes from Chelativorans salis, assembly GCF_025336525.1. Lineage (GTDB taxonomy): Bacteria > Pseudomonadota > Alphaproteobacteria > Rhizobiales > Rhizobiaceae > Chelativorans > Chelativorans salis. The sequence goes on along the minus strand of NZ_JAOCZP010000004.1, from coordinate 141,571 downwards.
CTTCGGCAAAGGCGCTTTACTGCGTGTGACCGTCCGGAGCCAGAAAGAGCCCTTAGACCGGTCGAATGTCGGGACAGCGGCCGGCGGGGCGCGTTGCTCGCGCCTTAAAATGAATTGAGTGGCTCGGACAACGCGCCCCGCTTCCCACCCAATCACAAAGGCCAGACGGTGCAGCCGGGCGTGGCGACGAGGACGCGCGTCCGCCCTCACCCTGAGCCTGTCGAAGGGTGGGCCTGTCGAAGGGTCGGTGAGCTTGCCGAAAGATCAAAGAAGAAGCACAGATCCGCACCGATGACCATCAGTCCCATGCCAGCCACCCGACAGCCAGCCGCCGTCTGGCGTTCCCCCGGACATGCTGCTAGAAGGCTGGCCTTCTGACCTCGCGAAGGAAAATCCCATGGCTGCCAGCAAACCGCGCCGCGCGGAGATCGGCCGCAAGACGAACGAGACCGAGATCGCCGTGACCGTCGACCTCGACGGCGAAGGCCGTTTCGACGTCGCCACCGGCGTTGGTTTCTTCGACCACATGCTGGAGCAGCTTTCGCGTCATTCCCTCATCGACCTAACGGTGAAGGCGAAGGGCGACCTGCACATCGACGATCACCACACAGTGGAGGATTGCGGCATCGCCATCGGCCAGGCCATCGCCGCCGCCCTTGGCGAGCGGCGCGGCATCACACGCTACGCCTCGTTGGATCTCGCGATGGACGAGACGGTGACGCGCGCTGCGATCGACGTTTCCGGCAGGCCCTTCCTCGTCTGGCAGGCGGCTTTCCCTTCGCCCAAGATCGGCACCTTCGACACCGAACTAGTGCGCGAATTCTTCCAGGCGCTTGCCCAGAACGCCGGCATCACCCTGCATGTGACGAACCATTACGGCGCCAACAGCCACCACATCGCCGAGACCTGCTTCAAGGCGGTGGCGCGGGTTCTGCGCGCGGCGTGCGAGCCCGATCCGCGCCAGCCGGAGGCCGTACCCTCCACCAAGGGCACGCTCAAGGGCTGAGGTCGGCGATGGCAAGTTATCTCGTTCTGGAGCCTGGCGGCGCGGCGCAGGAAAAGGCGGAGAAGGCCGTCTTCGTGCGCGACGGCTTCGCCGCCCTGGCCTTCCTCGTGCCGTTCTTCTGGTTCCTGTGGCACCGCATGTGGCTGGAGGCGTTGGCTGCGCTGGTGCTCGGCCTGATGCTGGGTGCGTTGGGCACCCTGCTGGGGTTCTCCCTCGTGGCGCCGCTCATCGGGCTGCTCCTGTCCGTCCTCATCGGGCTGGAGGCGCAGAACTTGCGCGTCGCCGCCCTGCGCAGGCGCGGCTGGTCCGTGTGGGGCGTCGTGGAGGCGGGGAACCACAACGAGGCGGAGATGCGCTACGCGGCCGACGTTGCTCCGCTCGCCGACAGACCGCCCGCCGCGCCGCCCACCGTGCCGGCGGCACTGAGCGCCGGCACCGGCCTGGCACGGGGCTCCTCCTTCGACCTTCTCGACTATCCGCGCGGAGGTTGAGCATGCGCGTCGCCATCATCGACTACGGCTCCGGCAACCTGCGCTCGGCCACTAAGGCCTTCGAGCGCGCCGCCCGTGAGGCGGGCATCGCCGCCGAGATCGATCTCACCGCCGACGCCGAGCGCGTGCGCACGGCCGACCACATCGTGCTGCCCGGCGTTGGCGCCTATGCCGACTGCCGCGCCGGCCTCGACGCGGTGCCTGGCATGACCGAGGCCGTCGAGGAAGTTGCTATCGCCAAGGCACGCCCCTTCCTCGGCATCTGCGTCGGCATGCAGCTCATGTCCGACCGCGGCCTGGAAAAGACCGCGACCAAAGGCTTCGGCTGGATCTCCGGCGACGTGAAGGAGATGGCGCCCGCCGACTCCGCACTGAAGATCCCGCAGATCGGCTGGAACACGATCCGCCTGAACCGACCCCACCCGCTCTTCGAGGACATCCGCACGGGCCCGGACGGCCTGCACGCCTATTTCGTGCACTCCTACCATCTCGACGCCACGCGCGCCGAGGACATTTTGGCGGTGGCGGATTACGGCGGCGCGGTCACCGCGGCCGTCGCGCGCGACAACCTTGCCGGCACCCAGTTCCACCCGGAAAAGAGCCAGACGCTGGGGCTTGCGCTGATCGCGAATTTCCTGAGGTGGAGGCCATGATCCGCGAGGATTTCCGTCAGGCATCCTTGGTGCCGGAACTTCTCGTTTCGAACCTCGATGCCAGTCTGTCCTTTTGGTGCGGGTTGATCGGCTTCACGGTTGCCTATGAGCGAAGTGCCGAGCGTTTCACGTATCTCGCTCTCGACGGTGCACAGGTCACGCTCGAAGAGTATGGCACCGACGAGCGGCATTGGATTACGGGAGATCTCACACCACCATTGGGCCGCGGCGTGAACTTTCAGATCGACGTTCCTCATCTAGGCCAACCGCTGCAGAGCTTAAAGCAGGCCGGATGGCCGCTTTTCATGGAGGCGGAGGAAAATTGGTATCAGACGGGCGACGTTGAAATAGGTGTGCGGCAGTTTCTCGTGCAGGATCCGGATGGCTACCTGCTGAGGCTGGCCGCACCGTTGGGCCAGAGGCAGTCCGTATAGCGATGAGAAAGAAAATCCTTTTCCCCGCCGTTGATTTGAAGGACGGCCAGTGTGTGCGCCTGAAGCTCGGCGAGATGAGCGAGGCGACGGTCTACAATGCCGACCCGGCCGCCCAGGCGAAGGCCTTCGAAGACGAAGGCTTCGAATGGCTGCACGTGGTCGATCTCAATGGCGCCTTCGCCGGAACGAGCATCAACGGCACTGCCGTCGAAGCCATCCTCGGGGCAACGAAGAACCCGGTGCAACTCGGTGGCGGCATCCGCTCGCTGGAGCAGATCGAAGCCTGGCTCGAAAAAGGCCTCGCTCGCGTCATCCTCGGCACGGTGGCCGTGCGCGACCCGGCTCTGGTGCGCGAGGCATGCCAAAAATTTTCCGACAAGATCGCCGTCGGCATCGATGCCCGGGGGGGCAAGGTGGCGGTGGAAGGGTGGGCCGAGACGTCGGATCTGTCGGCGGTCGAGCTTGCAAGGCGTTTCGAGGGCGCCGGCGTGGCCGCCATCATCTATACGGACATCGACCGCGATGGCGTGCTGACTGGCATCAACTGGGATGCGACCATCGCGCTGGCCGACGCCGTTTCCATCCCCGTTATCGCCTCCGGCGGGCTGGCCTCCATGGCCGATATCGAGCGCATTACGCGGCCTGATGCGGCCAAATTGGAAGGCGCAATCTCCGGCCGAGCGCTTTATGACGGGCGCATCGATCCGAGGGAAGCGCTGAAGGTGTTGCGGGAGGTGCGCACATGACCCTCAAAGCCCGCGTCATCCCCTGCCTCGACGTCAAGGATGGCCGCGTCGTCAAGGGCGTCAACTTCGTCGACCTCATCGATGCCGGCGATCCGGTGGAGGCGGCGAAGGCCTATGATGCGGCCGGTGCCGACGAACTCTGCTTCCTCGACATCACGGCGAGCCACGAGAACCGCGAGACTATCTTCGATGTGGTGGCGCGTACTGCGGAGCAGTGCTTCATGCCGCTGACGGTGGGCGGTGGCGTGCGGCAGGTTGCCGACATCCGCAAACTGCTCTTGGCTGGCGCCGACAAGGTGTCGATCAACACCGCTGCGGTAAACGATCCCGAGTTCGTTGCCCGCGCAGCCGACAAGTTCGGCAATCAATGTATCGTCGTGGCCATCGACGCCAAGAAGGTATCGGGCGAGGACGAGGCAGACCGCTGGGAGATCTTCACCCATGGCGGGCGCAACGCCACCGGCATCGACGCCGTCGCCTTCGCCGAGCGTGTGGTGGCGCTGGGAGCAGGCGAAATCCTGCTCACCTCGATGGACCGCGACGGCACCAAAGCCGGCTACGACGTCGCGCTGACGCGCGCGGTCGCCGACGCCGTGCGCGCGCCGGTGATCGCCTCGGGCGGCGTCGGCACGCTGGATCACCTGGTCGAAGGTATTCGCGACGGCCACGCGACGGCCGTGCTCGCCGCCTCGATCTTCCACTTCGGAACCTATACGATCGGCCAGGCAAAGCAGCATATGGCCAGTGCGGGAATTCCCATGCGGCTTGACCCTGCAGGCCGGGAGGCGCGCACATGAGCCGGTTCGATATTTCCACTCTCGAGGCCATCATCGCCGAGCGGGCGCGCTCGGACGATCCGGATTCCTGGACGGCGCGTCTTTTCTCAAGCGGCATGGAGAAGGCGGCGCAGAAGCTGGGCGAAGAGGCGGTGGAAACGGTCATCGCCGCCGTCTCCGGCGACCGCAAGGCGATCGTTTCGGAAAGCGCCGATCTTTTGTATCATTGGCTCGTCGTACTTGCCCTCGCCGGCATCCCGCTGGAAGAGGTGACCGCGGAGCTTGAAAGCCGCACCGGGCGCTCCGGCGTTGCCGAAAAGACCGCCCGCGGAAAATCGCCGGACAAGCGGCGTGGCTGACCTTGCCCGTGGAACGGAAAAGGCTCTGATGGATCAGCTTGTATCGGGCGAACGCTACTCTCCCTATCGCATCTTCACCGCAGAGGAATGGGCGGCTTTCCGCGACGACACGCCGTTGACCTTGACGGAAGACGAGGTGCGTCGCCTGCGCTCCCTCAACGATCCGGTGGATCTGGAGGAGGTGCGGCGCGTCTACCTCTCCATGTCGCGGCTGCTTTCGGCGCATGTGGAGGCCAACCAGCTTCTGTTTCGCCAACGCCAGATCTTCTTTGACGCCGACGACGCGGTGAAGGCGCCTTTCGTCATCGGCATCGCCGGGTCGGTCGCCGTCGGAAAATCGACGACCGCGCGCGTATTGAAGGAGCTCCTCGCCCGCTGGCCGTCGAGCCCCAAGGTCGACCTGGTGACCACCGACGGCTTCCTCTATCCCAACGAGACCCTGCGGCGTGAGAACCTGATGGACCGCAAGGGCTTCCCCGAAAGCTACGACATCCGCGCCATCCTGCGGTTTCTGTCGGCCATCAAGGCGGGCCTGCCCAATGTGCGGGCACCGCTTTATTCGCACTTTACCTACGATGTCCTGCCCGGCGAGTTTGTCACCATCGACCGCCCGGACATCCTTATCTTCGAGGGCATCAACGTCCTGCAGACGCGCGACCTGCCGGAAGACGGCAAGGCGGTGCCTTTCGTGTCCGACTTCTTCGATTTCTCGATCTATATCGACGCTCCGGAAGAGCTGATCCACCAGTGGTATGTCGACCGTTTCATGCGTCTGCGCGAGACGGCGTTCCGGGACCCGCAGTCCTTCTTTCACCGCTATTCCAAGCTGACGGAAAATTCGGCCCGGGCGATAGCCGAGCAGCTGTGGGCGAACATCAACCTGAAGAACCTGCGGGAGAACATCCTGCCCACCCGCCCACGCGCAGACTTGATCCTGCGCAAGGGGACGAACCACCTGGTCGAGGAGGTGGCGCTCAGGAAGCTGTAGGCGGATTTACGCGCCTCAGCGTCAGGTTAATGCGCCCACTGTTTCTCAGAAGCGGCGAGGTGTCGGGATAGATCCGGTCCACCCCGTGGTAGCAAAGCCGTTCCTCACCGCCGAGCACGACCACATCGCCGCTTTCCAGCCGGAAGGAGACCGTCTTGGCCGAACGGCTGGTGCCGCCGACGCGGAACAGGCAGGCATTCCCCAGCGAGACTGACACGACGGGGGCCGCGAAATCCTTCTCATCACGGTCCTGGTGCAGACCCATCTTCGCCGTATCCGTGTAGTAGTTGACCAGGCAGGCTTCCGGCGGATGCGGATACTCCGCCACCGCCTCCCACAGGGCGAGCAAACGCTCGGGCATTGGCGGCCACGGATTGCCGATCTCGGGGTGGGTGTCCTGATAGCGGTAGCCGCGCTCCTTGTCCGTCACCCAGCCGAGCGGCCCGCAATTGGTCATGCGCACGCTCATCGGCTTGCCGGTCTTCGGCATAGTCGGCACATAAAGGGGTGCCGCGGTCACGACGGCGCGGATGTCGGCAAGCAGCGCTTCCTGTTCGTCACTGTCGAGGAACCCCGGGAAATGCCGCACGCCGTTTGGAAGAACGAGCATGGCCTCTCTCTAAGCGTGCCCGGCGCAGACGAAAAAGGCCACGCCAGGACGTTTCATCGCGATGCCAATATGGCGCCTGCGCGCGCTTTCTTAAAGCTCGGGAATGCGAAGAACCTGGCCAGGATAGATCTTGTCGGGGTGCTTGAGCATCGGCGTGTTGGCTTCGAAGATGACCGTGTGCTTGGCGCCGTTGCCCTTGCCGTAATGCGCCTCGGCGATCTTCCAAAGGTTGTCGCCTTTCTTCACCGTATGGAAGACCGGATCCTTTGCCGCCGCGCCGCCCACCTTCAACTCGGTGGCTTCCACCTTGGAGATGCCCAGCGTGTTGCCGACGGCAATCACCGCCTTCTCGAACGCCGACTGATCTTTCACCTCGCCCTTCAGCACGACCTTGTCGCCCTGTAGTTCGACGTCCACCTTGTCGGTGCCGAGCTTATGGGAGTCGAGTTCCTTTTTCACGGCGTTCGCTGCCGGCGGTTCCTCCTCCACGACACCCAGCTTGGTGCCGACCGATTTCACGAAATCGAAAATGCCCATTGAAATTCTCCGGTTGAAACTGCGCCCCCGAGAGATATTTAACCGACCAATATTTCAATCGCAAAACTCTCGGAAGAAAAAAATGCCGGGTTGGCGGCGTGGTATTCACTCCGGCGGAATCTTGCCGCGCATCTTCTTCACCTGCGCCCGTCCCGCCTTCGCCTTTAGCCGTCGCTCGACCGCCCCTTTCGAGGGCTTTGTCTTCTTACGCGGCTTCGGCGGCGGCTCGGCTGCCTTTTTCAGGAGTTCGGTGAGGCGCGCTCGCGCATCGGCGCGGTTCTGCTCCTGCGTGCGGTAGCGCCCCGCCTCAATGACGATTTGGCCTTCCTTGGTCGCCCGGCTACCCGCAAGCTTCAGCGCCCGCACCCGCACGCGCTCCGGCAGGTGGCGTGCATGAGCGGCGTCGAAGCGCAGTTGTACCGCCGTCGCTACCTTGTTGACGTTCTGCCCGCCAGGCCCGGAGGAGCGGATGAATTGCTCTTCCAGCTCGTCCTCAGCGACATAGACACCCGGCTGAATGGTAAGACCGCCTTCGGCCATTGTCCTGGGTCCTCGTTCCTCCCCAACGGCGGCACTTCTAGAGCAGCCCCGCCTCCTGCGCCTTCTCCTTCAGGTTCACCTGCAGGCGTGGTCCGATTTGCTGGATCACCATAGCCGCCGCCAGCGAGCCGAGCCGGGCGCAGTCGGTGAGGTTGCGGCCGCGCGTATAGCCGAACAGAAAACCGGCGGCGTAAAGATCCCCCGCGCCGGTCGTGTCCACCACATTTTCCACGGGGACCGCGTCCACCGCCACGTTCTCTTCCCGCGTCATGGCGATCGAGCCGCGCTCCGAACGCGTGACGATAGCCAGCCGGCAATCGGCGCGGATGGCGTCCAGCGCTGCCTCGAAGGATGCCGTCTGGTAGAGCGACATCAGCTCATGCTCGTTGGCAAAGACGATATCGACGCTGCCCGAGCGCATCAACTCCAGGAACTCTCCCCGGTAGCGGTCGACGCAGAAGGGATCAGAGAGCGACATGGCCACTTCGCGGCCGGCCGCGTGAGCGATCTCCGCCGTCATGCGGATCGCCTCCTTGGCGCGTGGAGGATCCCACAGGTAGCCTTCGAAATAGCTGACCTTGGCGCCCTTCGCCTTATCTTCCTCCACGTCGTCCGGCCCCAGTTCGAGGCAAGCACCGAGATAGGTATTCATGGAGCGCTCGCCGTCCGGCGTGACGAAAATCATGGAGCGGGCCGTCGGCGGATGGCCCGGAAGCGGCCGCGTATCGAAGGACACGCCCTGGGCGCGGATGTCGTGCGTGTAGATCTCGCCAAGCTGGTCGCTCGAAACCTTGCCGAAAAAGGCGGCCTGGCCTCCTAGTCCGGCTACGGCCGCCGCCGTATTGCCCGCACTTCCCCCCGACGTCTCGATGGCCGGCCCCATGCGCTCGTAAAGCAGCGCCGAGCGTTCGACGTCGATCAGGTTCATGGCGCCCCTGATGATGTCGTTCTCAATCAGAAACCGCTCGTCGCACCGGGCAATGATGTCCACGATGGCATTGCCGATGCACAAAACGTCAAACGAACTCATCTAGATCTCCAAGATTCAAGCCTGAACGGCGGGAGGTTTCGGCGGGTTTATCGTCTCGACTGAGATTTGCAAGACCGGCATATATGCATGTGCCGCTTGCGCCAGCCGCCGTTGCCGCCTATCTCGCGGGCTCACCTCGCGTTTCGATGAAGGCTTCTTCATGATTTTCGATGCCGCGCGTGCTGCCGCCAGCCAGCTTTTCACCCCTGCCTTCCGCGGCGCGTTTTTCAAGTCGCTCGGCCTCACGCTCCTCCTCCTTGCTGGCCTGTGGATTGCCTTCAAGGAATTGTTCGAGGTCTTCGCCATGCCCTGGCTCGACGCGCTGCTGCCGGGGCTGCCGGCCTGGGCAGGCTGGCTCGGCGTGCTGGCGGCGGTAACGGCGGGCATAGGCCTCGCGCTTGCCCTGGCGCTCCTCATTGCCCCCATCACCGCCGTTGTTGCCGGCCTCTTCCTCGATGATGTCGCCGAGGCGGTGGAGACGGTGAGCTACCCTCAGGACCCGCCGGGTGAGGCGGTGCCCCTGGTGCCCGCCATCTGGATGTCGCTTAAATTCTTCGGCGTTGTCGTGCTGGCCAATCTCGCCGCCCTTCTGCTCTTACTTGTGCCGGGAGTGAACCTCGTCATCTTCTTCGTCGTCAACGCCTACTTGCTGGGCCGCGAGTTCTTCGAGTTCGCTGCCATGCGCTTCCGCAGTGAAGCCGAAGCGAAGGCGCTCCGCCGCCACCATGCCGGCACGATATTCCTCGCCGGCTTTCTGATTGCCGCCTTCCTGGCAGTACCGCTCCTGAACCTGCTGACGCCGCTTTTTGCGGCGGCGATGATGGTGCATCTCCACAAGATGATCTCGGCGCGGCAGAGCACAGCCTGACGCTTAGAGCGCCGTTCGGGCGCACAAAGGACGCTCTAAGTCTTTGAATCTACGCATCGTGCTTTCCGAAAATCGATTCCGATTTTCGGGCCGATGCTTTAGCCCGACCACCGCATCCGCATATAGACGCCGCCGCGCTCCAGCTCGTCCAGCATCTGGTCGAGCCGCTTCTGCCGCGTCTCCAGCCGCTTGGCGCGGGCGATCCAGTCCAGATAGTCGTTGCGCTGGTAAGCTGGCCGCGCCTCATAAGCCGTTGTCAGGCCTCTGGCTTCGAGGGAAGCCCGCACGTCGTCAGGCATGGGGTTGAGTGGACGTTGCAGCGCCATGGCGGGAGATTGGCAAATCCGGTCTTGTGGTGCAATCGAAAGGGTGCATGACTGCGCGCCGGGCGTTCGCCCGTTCCTCATCGATGACGTCGAACTCCTGCTGGCAAAGGGAAAAAGCATGCTGACGGATCTTCTGCTGGCCATCCTGCACCATCTGCTCGTTTTTCAGCTTGCCGGTGTGCTCGCTGGGGAATTCGTGCTGATGCGCAATGGCCTTTCAGGCCGCAATCTGAAGGTGCTCGCTCATATCGACCGCATGTATGGTTTGCTGGCACTCGCGATTATCGCGATCGGCGTCGGCCGCGTCATCTTCGGGTTGAAGGGTTGGGAGTACTACGTCACCAACGGCGCATTCTGGGCCAAGATGGCAGCCTTCGCAGGCGTCGGCATCCTTTCCATCAGGCCCACCATGCGCATCTTGAAATGGAGCCGCGCAAACGCCGGTGGCGACCACACAGTGCCCGATGTGGAAATCGTTGCCATGCGCCGATTTCTCAAGGCAGAGGTGGCTGTCTTTGCCCTCATCCCCATCTTCGCGGCCATGATGGCGCGTGGCTAAGCCTCTTCTGCCGCATGCTTCGCCTCAATCGGCGCCCAGGGCTGCAGCGGCGCCGGCACGGCGGTCGTCTTTTCGGGCGCCTTGCAGATGTCGGCGATCACACAGGCCGGACAGTCCGGTTTGCGCGCCTTGCAGACGTAGCGCCCGTGCAGGATGAGCCAGTGATGAGCGTGGCGCAGGAACTCGCCCGGGACGACAGTGAGCAGGTTCCGCTCTACTGCGTCCGGTGTCTTTCCCGGCGCCAGCTCAATGCGGTTGGCGATGCGGAAGATGTGCGTGTCAACCGCCATCGTCGGCTGGCCGAAGGCCATGTTGAGCACCACGTTGGCCGTTTTACGCCCAACGCCGGGCAGCTTCGTCAGCGCCTCGCGGTCGCCCGGCACTTCGCCGCCGTGGTCGTGGATCAGCGCTTCGCAAAGCGCGATCACGTTCTTCGCCTTATTGCGCCATAGCCCGATGGTGCGGATATAGCCGCTCAGCTTCTCTTCGCCCAAGGCAAGCATCTTTTCAGGCGTGTCGGCGATCTTGAAGAGCGGTCGGGTCGCCTTGTTCACCCCCGCATCGGTCGCCTGCGCCGACAGAACGACCGCCACGAGCAGCGTAAACGGGTTCACATGCTCCAGTTCCCCCTTCGGCTCCGGGCGCTGCACACGAAAGCGACGGAATATCTCTTCGATCTGCTGGCGGCTGTAGGCGGTGAGCGCCTTCTTGCTTGCGGCTTTTCGGGATGCCTTCGGCTTCGCGGGCGCGGAATTTTCGAGCTTGGGCTTTTGCATCCTGCCTCTATAATTCGAATGATGGACGAAAAGAATGCCGCCGATCAGCCTTTCTTCAAGGCACTGCTCGTTCCCCATCGTTCGCTGGGTCATACGGGATTTACCGTCCTGATGGCCGCTCTGGTCCTTATCTGGGTCACCGTCGGCGCACTTTTCCTGAGCATCGGTGCCTGGCCCGTCTTCGGTTTCTTCGGCCTCGATATCCTGGCTCTCTACATCGCCTTCCGTATCAATTACCGCGCAGCACGTGCGCGCGAGGAGGTGTCCTTGTCGCGGGTGAGCCTCGATATCCGCAAGGTGCTGCCGTCCGGCCGCTCCGAAGAGCACAGATTCAACCCCTTCTGGGCCCGCTTCAATGTGCAGAGGCATACCGAGATCGGCATCACCGGCATGGCCGTCGAGGCGCGGGAAAAGCGGGTGCTACTGGGCAGTTTCCTGAATCCGGAAGAGCGCGAGAGCTTCGCCCAGGCCTTCAGCCACGCCCTCGCCACTGCAAAGGGCCGTTAAACAGGCAAGAATCGGGTGGAGCCGCGCATGCCTTCCTCGCACATTGGCGTTCAAGGAGTAGATGCCATGAACGCAGAACTTGCCATTCTTGAACGCGATGTCACGCCGGTCGGCAACGACTATGAGATCGTCCGCCGCGTGATCGAGAAGATTAGCCTCGATTACCGCGACCAACCCTCGCTGGAAGCGCTTGCCGCCGATGTCGGTGAGACACCGACGGGCCTGCAGAAGCTCTTCACCCGATGGGCGGGGCTTTCCCCGAAAACATTCCTACAGGCCGTCACCCTCGACCATGCCCGTCGCCTGCTCGACGACGGCATGCCGCTTCTGGAGGCGTCGCTGGAGCTCGGCATGTCCGGCCCGGGCCGCCTGCACGACCTGTTCGTTACCCACGAGGCCATCTCGCCGGGCGAATACAAGGCGCGCGGCGAGGGGTTGGTCATCCGCTACGGCTATCACCTCTCCCCCTTCGGTCTGGCCCTCGTGATGGCGACGGACCGCGGCCTGGCAGGCCTCGCTTTCGCCGATCCCGGCGAAGAGCAGGCGGCCTTCAAGGACATGAGTTCCCGCTGGCCGAACGCCGCTTATGTTGAGGATATCTCCGCCACCGCTCCCTATGCCGCCCGCGTCTTCGACCCGGCGCGCTGGCGCGCGGAGGAGCCGTTGCGCGTCGTCCTGATCGGCACCGACTTCCAGGTGCGCGTGTGGGAGGCGCTCTTGAAGATCCCCTTGGGTCGCGCCCGCGCCTATTCGGAGATTGCCGCCGAGATCGGCAAGCCCAGCGCTTCCCGCGCCGTGGGCGCTGCCGTTGGCGCCAACCCCCTGTCTTTCGTCGTGCCCTGCCATCGCGCGCTCGGCAAGTCCGGTGCGCTGACCGGCTATCACTGGGGCCTAACGCGCAAGCGCGCTATCCTCGGCTGGGAAGCCTGCCAGCTTCAGGCGGTTGCGTGAACGGAGATTGACCTTCACCGCAAAGCGGTTAGCTTCCGGCGCACATTCGCCGGAGGCTCAAGCGTGATCACCATCGTCGGTTCCATCAATCTCGATCTCATCGCCCGCGTAAAAAGGCTGCCCGGACCCGGCGAGACGGTGCCGGGAGACGAGTTCTCCACCGCTCCCGGCGGCAAGGGCGCCAACCAAGCGCTCGCCGCCCGCCGCGCCGGGGCGTCCGTGCGCATGGTTGGCGCGGTCGGCAGCGATGCCTTTGCCGGCGAGGCCACAGCACTCCTTAAGGAGGCTGGCGTCGACCTCTCTACGGTGAAGGAACGCGACACCGCCACGGGTACGGCCGTCATCCTCGTTGGCGGCGATGGCGAGAACATGATCGCCGTCATCCCGGGCGCCAATGGGCAGGTTCTGCCCAAGGACGTGGAGCAGGCAACCTTCCGGCCGAGCGAATTCGTGCTCCTACAGCATGAAGTGCCCCTTGAAACGGTGAAAGCCACCCTTGAGGCCGCGCGTGCGGTGGGTGCCGTCTCGCTCCTCAACACGGCCCCTTTTCATGCCGAGGCGGCTGGTTTTCTCGCACTTGCCGACTATGTCGTCGCCAACGAGACGGAGTTCGAGCTCTACGCGGAAGCCCTGGCGCTCGACGGTGAGAACCGGGAGGCGCGGATGCATGCCTTCGCCAAGGATACCGGCCGCACAATCGTCGTCACCCTTGGCAAGGATGGCGTCGTGGCGGCCACCCCGGAAGACTTTCTTCGCGTTCCCACCCTTTCCATCACCCCTGTCGATACGGTGGGCGCGGGCGATACCTTTTGTGGCTATCTGGCGGCAGGCCTTGCCGAGGGTCTGACGCTCAAGGAGGCATTGCGCCGGGCCGCCGTGGCCGGTGCGCTTGCCTGCCTGCAGCCCGGTGCCCAACCGGCCATTCCCATCCGCGCTGATGTAGATGCGGCAGCGGCGCGGTAAGCTGGACAACTTGCCGCCGCTATGCATCCTGTGCGGAAAGGGAGGCGCCTCGGATGTCGCTCGAAACCTACACCGCCTACGTCATCGTCTGCCTCGTTGCCACCGTCATCCCCGGTCCAACGAACATGCTGATCGTCGCCAACGGCATGCGCCACGGCGTCGGCGCAGGCCTCCTGAATGTCGGCGGCACATTGGCCGGCCTTACGGTCATGATCACCGTAGCCGGCATTGGGCTGACGTCGCTCATCGAGCTGGCCGGTCACTGGTTCACCTGGGTTAAGCTGGCTGGTGCAGGCTATCTGTGCTGGATCGGCTGGAAGATGATCCGCACGAGTGGCGAGCCGACAAGTAACACCGCGGTGGCAAAGCCGCGTCGCGGCTTTTTCCTGCAGGGCCTCCTCGTTTCCCTGGGCAATCCCAAGCAACTCCTCTTCTTCGGCGCGCTGTTGCCGCAATTCATCGATCCGGCCGGCAATCATGTGCTGCAGATCGCCGTCCTCGGCGGCACTGCATTGCTGTTCTCCCTGGTTTCCGACGGCAGCTACGCCATTGCCTCCGGCAGCATCGGCCGCAGGCTCGGTGCAAGCGCCATGAGCCGCATCGGGCGCATCGGTGGCACCTTCCTTATCGGGGGCGGTCTGTGGCTCGCCTTCGCGCGGGCGCGTTAGACCGCTAAAGCCGCCCCAGCCGCTCCGTCAGCAGCGCGAAGAAGCCGTCATGATTAACGTCGCGCATGACAAGGGCGTTTTTCGGCCGGTCCGTCACGCCCCACCAATCAATCACCGTCATGCCCATGGTAAGTTCCGAGCCCGTCTCCACACTCACATTGCATGTGCGTCCCTGGAAGAGATTCGGCTCAAGCAGATAGGCGATCACGCAGGGGTCGTGCAGCGGGCCACCGTCGACACCGTACTTCACCTCGTCGAAGCGTTCGAAGAATTCGAGCATTTCGGCCGTGGCAATGCCCGCCCGCGTGCCGAGATTGCGGATGGCGGCGACGCGCTTTTCCGTGGTCAAAGCCTTGTGGGTGACGTCGAGCGGCATCATGACGATGGGAATGCCTGAGCGGAACACGACATCGGCCGCGTGCGGATCAACATAAATGTTGAACTCGGCCGTCGGCGTGACATTGCCGCCCTCGAAGAAGCCGCCGCCCATCATGACGATCTCCTTGATGCGCGGCGCGATCTTCGGCTCGCGCACCAGCGCCAGCGCGACGTTGGTGAGCGGCCCCAGCGTGCAGAGCGTGATTTCGCCCGCCTCGTGCGCCATCAGCGTATCGACGAGAAAGTCGACCGCGTGCGCCTCCATCAGCGGCATTTGAGGCTCCGGCAGATCCGGTCCGTCCAGTCCGGTCTTGCCGTGCACCTCCTCGGCCGTCACCAGTTTGCGCACCATGGGGCGGATGGCGCCGGCATAGACTTTTATTTCCGGTCGTCCGGCCAGCTCGCAAATCTTGCGTGCGTTCTTCTCCGTCAGCGCCAACGGCACGTTGCCGGCCACCGCCGTTACTCCCAGTACGTCGAGTTCCGGGCTCGCCAGCGCCAGCAGGATCGCCACGGCGTCGTCCTGGCCGGGATCGGTATCGACAATGATCTTTCGTGCCTGCCCCACAGGTCCTCCAATCCTTCTTGAATCCGCAAAAGTAATCAACCATATCAAGGCCAAGGGCAAAAACGCCATTCGGGTTTTTGCTTGTCCACGTCGCTCTTTGAGGACAGGAACAGATGACGCGCATGACGCCTTTCTCGAACCCGCTTCTTTTGGGGTTCGACAGTATGGAAAAGACGCTCGAGCGGATCGCCAAGTCGGGCGACAGCTATCCTCCGTACAATATTGAGCGCATCCGCAATTCGGAAGGGCGGAGCGAGCGCCTACGCATAACACTGGCGGTAGCTGGCTTCGCCGAACAGGACCTGGAGGTCACGACCGAGGAAAACCAGCTCGTCGTGCGCGGTCGTCAGAACGACGATGCCGAGCGCGAATATCTGCACCGCGGCATCGCTGCGCGCCAGTTCCAGCGCGTCTTCGTGTTGGCCGATGGCATGCGAGTCCTGAACGCAGAGCTAAAAAACGGGCTTCTGGCCATCGATCTCGACAGGCCCCAGCCAGAAAGGCTGGTGCAGAAAATCAACATTTCGGTGAAGGATTGACCGCGTCTGCGCGAAGCGGCGCTTTCGCCGCAACCAAAGAGGCTCTTGGCGGGTTGGGCCACTATGGACGGCCCGCAAAATAGGAGGCTGACATGACTGAGAACGAACACAAGATTACCGTGACCCAGCAGCAATTGGCCCATATCGGCGAAGGCGCAATCGCCTACATGCGCGAGATGGACGCCGAGGACCTGAAGGGCAAGTTCCCGGGCGTACCGGATATGGCGCCGGGCACCAAGCTGTGGGCCCTGTTCGCCGCTGACGGCAAACCTATTCTCCTGGCAGACGCCCGCGACGCCGCGCTCGCCGGAGCGTTCGAGAATGACCTGCAGCCGGTTAGCCTGCACTGAATTGCCATTGTGACGGCTCTCCCGTCTATTTCCGCGCCGTTGAGGCCAATCTGACGGCTATCATTCCGTAGGGGCACGTTTGCAACCACTGGGCAGCCATGCCAAAGAACTTGGTATGGGGAAAGCTGCCACGGAAGGGCGGGCGTGAATCCGAGAGAAGCGGAAAAGCCGAAGAGCTTTATCGTCGGCGGAGCGGATATTGCCGCTCCGCCGCTTCAACCCGCGCTCTACCTCGTCGCTACGCCCATCGGCAATCTCTCCGACATCACACTGCGCGCGCTGGAGACACTTTCCGGCGCCGATGTGCTTGCCTGCGAGGACACGCGGGTGACGCGGATCCTGTTGCAGCGCTACGGCATCCGCCGGCGCATGACAGCCTATCATGAGCACAATGAGGCCGAGGCCACTCCGCGTTTGATCGCGGCGATCGAGGAGGGAAAGAGCGTGGCGCTCGCCAGCGATGCCGGCACGCCACTCGTCTCCGATCCCGGTTTTCGTTTGGTGCAAGCGGCGCAGGAAAAGGGGCTGCGGGTGGTGCCGGTGCCGGGTCCTTCGGCTGTGCTAACAGCGCTCACGGCCTCCGGCCTGCCGACGGATTCCTTCTTATTCGCCGGCTTTCTTCCTACCAAGTCAAAACAACGTGAAAACCGGCTTGAAGCCCTCATAGCGGTGCCGGCGACACTCGTGTTTTTCGAGTCACCGCGGCGGCTGGCAGCGAGCCTGGGAGCTATGGAAAGCGTCCTTGGCCAGCGTCAAGCGGTGGTGGCGCGGGAGCTGACAAAGGCTTTCGAGGAGGTACGGAGGGGGACGCTGGACGCCCTTGCCGCGCACTATGCGGAAGCCGGTGCGCCGAAGGGCGAAGTGGTAATCTGCGTGGCGCCACCCGGAGAGGCGGGACCGGCGGATTCGCAGGAGACGGATCGGCTGCTTCTGGCGCTCGCTGCCGAGATGCCGGCGGCAAAGGCGGCGGGGGAGGTCGCGCGCATGACGGGGGGGAGGAAGTCGGAGCTCTACCAGCGGCTTCTGGACTTGAAAGAGGGGCGGGGTGGGGATTGACGGGCTGAAGAAACGGCAGCATGCCTACCGCAAGGGCCACCGCGGGGAGTGGCTGGCAGCCCTTGCCCTGACGCTGAAGGGTTACCGCATAATCGCCCGGCGTTTTCGCACGCCTCTTGGCGAGATAGATCTCATAGCTCGGCGCGGCAATCTCATCGCCATCGTCGAGGTGAAGGCGCGGCCGACGTTGGAACAGGCGATGGAGGCGGTGGGATATATGGCGCAGCGGCGGATCGACGCTGCCGCAAGCCTGTGGCTCGCCCGCCAGCAACACCATGCCCGCCTCAGCCTGCGCTATGATCTGGTGGCCGTGCTTCCGCGGCGCTGGCCGGTGCACGTGGAAAACATCTACACCGCCGGCGGCTAACCCAGCCCTTGCACCGAATTGGGCGCAGGCGCATTCTGTTCCCTTCAAACAGCCAGCAGGGGAATGAGCGCCATGTGTCATCATTGCGTCACCGAGAGCGTTAAATCGCGCATGCTCAGCCGTCGTGATTTCTTCCGCACGTCCGCCGCCGCAGGAGCCGCCGCTGCAGCGGTGTCCATGCCGAAGCCTTTGCTTGCGCAGGACGCGGGCAGGGTGGAAGACATGACTCATGAGTTGCACGAAGGCTTTCCCACCTACTTCGGGGAACAGCAGCTCTTCATCGACCAGAAGTTCAACTACGCGGATCACAAGTTCAACATCAACGAGTGGCGCCTCAACGAACATACGGGCACCCACGTGGATGCGCCGCTGCATTTCTCGGAGGATGGCCTGTCGGTGGCGGAAATCCCGGTGGGCGATCTCGTCTGCCCACTCGCCATCATCGACATCCGCGAGAAGGCGTCGGCGGACCCGGATGCGCAGGTGACGCCGGGCGATATCGAGGCGTGGATTTCTGCCAACGGCGAGATTCCCGACGGAGCCTGCGTGGCCATGCTGTCGGGTTGGGGTGCTCATGTTTCGAGCGACATGTTCCGCAATGTCGGAGACGACGGCAAGACGATGCATTTCCCCGGCTTCCATATCGAAGCGACGGAGATGCTGATGGAGGAGACGGGCACCAAGGGCATTGCAGTCGACACGTTGTCGCTCGACCATGGACCCTCGCAGGATTTTGCGGTGCACTACAGCTGGCTGCCGTCCGGGCGCTGGGGTCTGGAATGCATCGCCAATCTGGAATCCCTGCCGGCAAGTGGAGCGACGCTGGTGGTCGGTGCACCGAAGGTAAGAGGTGGGTCGGGCGGGCCGGCACGCGTTTTCGCGCTGGCTTGATGGTGGTTTCCGGCAGTGCCTCAGCCGCGCCGGCTCACCCGCATAGGCAGGCCGCCTTGCGGTTGTGTGGTGAGCTTTTGCACCGGCCAGGGTTTGGTCTCGGGCAGAAGGTCGAAGCGGTATCGCGACATCAGGACGGCCATTGCGATGACCGCTTCCTGCATGGCGAAGGTAGCACCGATGCATACGCGAGGACCGGCGCCGAAGGGGAGATACTGGAAGCGGTCGATCTCATCTCGGTTCTCGGGGTGGAAGCGCGAAGGGCGATATGCCTCCGGATCGTCCCAAAGCTTGCGATGGCGGTGCACCGTCCAGGGCATGACGAGCACCTGCATGCCCCTGGGGATCTCCAGGTCTGCGTAGGTGTCTTCATCGATGGCCTCGCGGTTGAGTGAAGGGGCCGGTGGGTAAAGCCGCATCGCCTCCTCGAAGGCGGCGCGCGTGAGCGGCATCAGGTCGAGCCACTTCACCGGATCCGGCTCAGCGGCGAGCACCGCGTCTATCTCAGCCTCGATGCGGGCCCGCTCCTCCGGCAGGTTCGCGAGGCAATAGAAGGTCCAGCCAAGCGCCCGCGCCGTCGTTTCGTGACCGGCGCCGATGAAGGTGATGATGTTGTCCTCGATCTCCTGGCGGGTAAGGCCATCGGGCCCCTCGGCGCGGAGCAGGAGGGTCAGGAAATCCTCCGGCGCTTCGTCCTTCCGCGCCAGCTTCTCCTTTCGCATTTCCATGGTACGGGCGACGATGTCGCGGAAGAAGGCGAGCGAGTTGCGGCCGAGAATCCGGGTGACACGCGGCAGCCAGTCAGGAGCGCCGAGAAGGTCGAGCGGGTCGACGCGGCCCATGGTCTCGAACAGGCGGTCGACCTGCTGGGCAAAGCCGTCCGGCTCACCGGCGATCTCGCCGGAGAACAGTGTCTCGGCGAGGATGTCGAAGGTGAGCATCGTCATGTCACGCGAAACGTCGGTGGTGCCGCCGATTCTCTCCTCGTAGCGCGCGGCGAAGGCTTCAGCCTCTTTTAGCATGGGTCCTGCGAAACCGGCGATGTGGCGCGGGGTGAAGACTGGGGCCATGGCCTTGCGCGAACGTCGCCAGACGTCGCCCTCGGCGGTCAGTAAGCCATCACGCAGGATGGGGCGGAGAATCCTCTGGCGCACGCGCGCCATCTTGTAGTTCTTCGCGTTGTCCACCAGCACATGGCGGATCAGGCCTGGGTCATTAGCGATGAGGAGCGGTCCGCCGATGCCGCCGCTGATCGAAATCCACGGTTCGTTGTAGGATGGCTCCCCCCACAGCTCCAGCGGATTGCGGTAGACGATACGCATCATCTGTAGCGTGGAAGGCGGCTTTTGCCGCGGGCTCGGCGCCGGCGGCCGGAAGGAGGCGGTTGCGGTGTTCATCGGCGTTCCCATCTGCCGATATAGCTAAGCGCTGGCGGGCGGCTGTGCAATCAAGCAAGCACTTCCTTCTCAGCCGGAACCCAGAGCGCGCCACGGCGTTGAGCGTCGGAAAGTCACTGTAGAGGAGCACAGCCATGAACTGGAACCAAGTCGAAGGAAATTGGGAGCAATTCAAGGGCAAGGCACAGCAGCAATGGGGCAAGCTCACCGATGACGATCTTGACGTCATCAAGGGCAATCGCCGCGAGCTCGCTGGCCGCATTCAGGAGCGCTACGGCAAGGCCGAAGAAGAGGCACAGCGCGAAATCGACGCTTGGCTTGCGCGCCACTGACCATTCGATCCTGCGGCGGAAGCCCGCCGCAGGATCATTCTAGGCCGGCTGGCCGGCCGGAATTCCGGAATCATCACTTCCCGGAGAGGCAATCCGCGAGCGCCGTTGCCATATTGCCGATGAGTGTAGAGTAGAGCTCGGGGCCATCCTCGATATCGGCGCCGAGGGGGTCGAGTGCGCCGGAACGGGCATTGGTGCCCTCGATCACCACTTGGACGACCTTCGGCTCGAACTGCGGCTCGCTGAAGACGCAGGCGGCGTCCAGCTCGGCGATCTTGTCGTGAATTTCGCTGAGACGACGCGCCCCCGGCTGTGCATCGGGGCTCACGGTGATGGAACCGGCGGCGGGTATGTCGAACCGCCGCTCGAAATAGTGATAGGCGTCATGGAAGACGACGAAGGGTCTTCCGCGGACGGCCGCGAGCTTTTCGTTCGTCTCGGCAAGCAGCGTATCGAAGCGGGCGTCGAGGGCGGCGGCGTTCTCCTGATAGGCCGACTTGTTGTCTGGATCGACCTCCGAAAGGGTGTCGGCGATGCGCCTTACCATCTTGCGCGCGTTCTCAGGGTCGAGCCACAGGTGCATATCCGCCTCGTCGTGGCTGTGCGCCTCATGCTCTTCCTCGTCATGGCCGTGTGCTTCCTCATGATCGCCCTCGTGGGCGTGCGCTTCCTCGTGCGCGTCCTCATGACCGCCCTCGTCATGATCATGACCGGCTTCCGCCTCCTCCTCGTGATGGTCGTCGTCCTTTTCGTGGGCATGCGCCTCGAAGGCGCCGCCCTCGCGCGGCTCCAGTAGGGTGAGGCCGGGCGTTTCCGATAGTTCGACCGTCATGGCATCGCCTGCCAGCGATTCCAGCGGGCCTTCCAGGAAGGTCTCCAATCCGGGACCGACCCAGAAGACGACCTTTGCCTCCTGCAGCATGCCGGCCTCCGAGGGGCGCATTGTGTAGGTATGGGGGGAGTCGGCGCCTTTGACCAGGAGCTGCGGCTCACCGACGCCTTGCATCACCGCAGCGACCAGCGAATGGATGGGTTTAACGGAAGCGACGACGCCCTCCGTGGCATTGGCATGAGCAGCGGAGAACACAGTGGCGAGCGCCGAGGCGAGAAGGAGCGAGCGGGAGCGATTCAACATCCGGGTTTCCCTCGTTTTGCAGTCCTTGAAGATATTCGGGAGTGTTATGGTATTACATTCCGATTGCGTAACGCTATAACGTGTGCCATATGCATTGGCAAGAAGGTGCAGGAAAAGAAATGCTGCAATCTACGGCAGGAAGCGCCGGGCCGCTGGTCGAGATGAAAAATGCCGGCGTTCGCCGCAGCGGGCGCTGGCTTGTGCGCGGGGTGGACCTCACCGTGCGCCGCGGCGAGATCGTCACCCTCATAGGCCCGAATGGCTCCGGCAAGAGCACGACCGTGAAAACCGCCATCGGCGTCATCGCGCCGGACGAAGGCACGGTGCGGCGCGAGCCGGCGCTCAAGGTCGGTTATGTGCCGCAGAAGGTGTCGGTCGACTGGACGCTGCCGCTCAGCGTCGAGCGGCTAATGCGGCTTACCGGGCCGCTTACGCGCGGTAAGATGGATGAGGCGTTGCAGGCGGCGGGCATCGCGCATCTGGCGGGTGCCGAGGTGCAGACGCTGTCAGGCGGCGAGTTCCAGCGCGCGCTGCTCGCCCGCGCGCTCGTGCGCGAGCCGGATCTTCTGGTGCTCGACGAGCCGGTACAAGGGGTCGATTTCTCCGGTGAGATCGCGCTTTACCAGCTCATCCGCGAAATCCGCGACCGTACGGGATGCGGCATCCTTCTGATCTCTCACGATCTGCATGTCGTCATGGCCGAAACGGATACGGTCATCTGTCTCAACGGCCACGTGTGCTGCCGCGGCACGCCGGAGAACGTCTTGAAAAGCCCCGAATATGTTCGGCTGTTCGGCGCGCGCGCGGGCGATACCTTGGCGATTTACCACCACCATCACGATCACACGCACCTGCCTGACGGACGCGTGCGCCTGACCGATGGCACGGTCGCAGAGCATTGCGAGGAGCATCACGCGCACGATCACGCGGGGGGCGCGAAGGAAGAACGTGATGCTGGATGATTTCTTCACGCGCGCGATGGTGGCCGGTGTCGGCCTGGCGCTGACGGCAGGGCCGCTCGGCTGCTTCGTTGTGTGGCGGCGTATGGCCTATTTCGGTGATACGATGGCCCATTCGGCGCTGCTCGGGGTCGCGCTCGCCTTCTTGTTCCAGATCAACCTGATGGCTGGCGTCTTCATTGTCGCCACGCTGGCCTCGGTAGCCCTCCTCTTCCTGCAACGGCGAGGCGCGCTGTCGACCGACGCGCTGCTGGGCATCCTTTCGCACTCCACGCTGGCGCTGGGGCTGGTCATGGTTGCCTTCATGAGCTGGATCAGGATCGACCTCATGGGCTTTCTCTTCGGCGATATCCTGGCTGTGTCGCGCTTCGACATTGCCATGATCTATGGCGGCGGGGCGCTGGTGCTCGGCGTGCTCGCCTGGCTGTGGCGGCCGCTTCTGGCAGCCACCGTGAACACTGAGATCGCCGAGGCCGAGGGCCTGCGGCCGGAGCGGGCGCGCTTCGTCTTCATGCTGCTGATGGCCGCCGTCATCGCCATTGCCATGAAGATCGTCGGTATCCTTCTGATCACCTCGCTTCTCATCATACCGGCGGCCGCCGGACGCCGCTTCGCCGCCACACCCGAGGGCATGGCGATTGCTGCCTCGCTGGCCGGCGTTCTAGCGGTAGTCGGCGGGCTTTCGGCTTCGCTCAGTTTCGATACGCCGTCGGGGCCTTCCATCGTGGTTGTGGCGCTGGTCCTCTTTCTCTTGAGCCTCGTGCGGCTGCCGGAAGGACGCGGCACCGGCGAAACGGGTGAGACTTCATGACGTCCCCTTCCCATCCCGAACTGACCAAGAACCAGACACTGGTACTCAAAGCCCTAGATAAGGCGGAGGGGCCGCTCAGCGCCTACACCATCTTGGACAGGCTGCGCGACGACGGCTTTCGCGCGCCGCTGCAGGTCTATCGTGCGCTTGGAAAGTTGCAGGAATTCGGCCTCGTTCACCGGCTGGAAAGCATCAACGCCTTCGTCGCCTGCTGCCAGCCCCACGGACACAGGCACGAGATGACCGCCTTCGCCATCTGCCGGACATGCGGAAAGGTGGACGAGTTCTCGGACATGGCAGTAGAGGAGCGGCTGGGTGAATGGGTGCGCGCCCACCGCTTCAAGCCGGCCAAGACGACAATCGAGATCAGCGGCGACTGCGCCGACTGCGCTACGCATGAGCACGCCTGAGCACCAACCACCTGGCATGGCCGCCCGACCCGAGGCACAGCGTTAGTTGACGAGTCCGTTCTGGGAAAGCTGAATGCCGGCGGGACCGAGAATGATGGCGAAGAGGACCGGCAGGAAGAACAGGATCATGGGCACGGTCAGCTTCGGCGGCAGGGCGGCCGCCTTCTTTTCCGCCGCATTCATGCGCGCCTCTCGGCTTTCCTCGGCGAGCACACGCAGCGCGTGACCCACGGGCGTTCCGTAGCGCTCGGCCTGGATGAGCGCCTGGCTGACGCTTTTTACCGATTCCAGCCCCGTGCGGGCGGCGAGGTTCTCATAGGCCTGTCGGCGCTCCTGCAGGAAGGAGAGCTCGGCATTGGTGAGCACGAATTCCTCGGCCAGCGCCACTGACTGCGAGCCGATTTCCTGGGATACGCGGTGGAAGGCAGCCTCCACCGACATGCCGGACTCCACGCATATCAGGAGGAGGTCCAGCGCGTCCGGCCAAGCCATCTGAATGGACTGCTTTCGTTTGGTTGCTTTATTAGAAACGTAAAGCACTGGCAGGTAGAAGCCGGCATAGGCCGCCAGGATGCAAACGAAGACCTTGATGAAAAGCGGCTGCTCGGGAAGCGCCCCCAGCACGAAGACATAGAAAACGGCAAGCGTGACGCCGACGAAGGGCAGCACGAGACGGAAGAAAAGGAACTTCGTCAGCGGGTTTTGGCCGCGAAAGCCGGCCGCCCGGAGCTTGGCGAGCGTCGCCTCGTCAGCAAGGGCGCGGCGCAGGTCCAGGCGGTCGACTATGCTGCGCATGGAAGATGTGTCGGTCTGACGCAAGCCACCCCGCCGCTTGGTCTCGGCCTCGGCGGCCAGACGCGCGCGCTGCCTGGCCCTCAGTTCGTCGCGCTCCAGCGCCACGGACTTCATACGTGAACGCAGATTGTCTCCGCCCGTCACCGGCAGCAGCGTGAATACAGTGGCGAACACGGCGATGGAGACCAGAAGAGCGATCAGGAAGCTCGGGTCGGTGATCGTGCCGACGACATTGTCCGCCATCGCTTACACCTCGAGATTCATCATCTGGCGCATCACGAAGATGCCGATGCTCATCCACAGCGCTGAGACGCCGAGGATCAGATTACCGGTGCTGGTGGTGAACAGCGGCATGATGTAGCCGGGGCTCGTTAGGTAGACGAGAAAGGCAACGACGATGGGCAAGGCGCCGATGATGACGGCAGAAGCCTTGGCCTCCATAGAAAGCGCCTGCACCTTGGCCTTCATCTTCTTGCGGTCGCGCAGGACGCGCGAGAGGTTGCCCAGCGCCTCCGACAGATTGCCGCCAGCCTGGCTCTGTATCTGGATGACGATGCCGAAGAAACCCGCCTCGGGACAGGGCATGGTCTCGGTCATGCGCATGGTGGCTTCCGACATGGGCAGACCGAGCTGCTGGGATTCGATGATGCGGCGGAACTCGGTACGCACCGGCTCCTGGGCCTCGGCGGCGATCATGCGTACGGCGTCGTTGAGCGGCAGGCCCGACTTGACCGCACGCACGATGACATCGAGCGCATTGGGAAACTCTGCCAGGAACGCCTTGACCCGGCGCTTGCGTATGAATGCGACGATCCACCGGGGCAGCCCGAAGACGCCGACCAGAAGAGCGCCTGGTAGCGCCAACATCGGTGCACCGAGCAGAAACACCACGAATGTGAGAACAAGCCCACTGACGGCGGACAGAAAGTAGAACCGCTCGATGCTCATCTCCAGGCCGGCCTGACGCAGCCGGGTCTTCATCGGCGGCCGGGTTGTGTAGCGCTCACGATTCTTCTGCTTGTCCTCCAGATCCTTGAGCGACTCCTGGACAGACTTGCGCCGTTTCGCGGCCTCAGCCGTGCGGTCGCGCGAAATCTTGACCGCGCTGCGATCAGCCTCCGCCCTCTTCACCGATTCCAGTCTGCGGCCGGCTTTTTTCTCGTTGGAAATGGTGGTGAACGTCAGCGCGTAGGCGATCGCGCCGGCGCTACAGGTGGCAAGTGCGATGAAGGCCAGGGCGGCGATGTCGAGGCCGAACATCAGCTCGCCACCTTTTCCATCGCTTCCAGAGCGGCGGCAAGACGTGCCTCTTCGCCGTAGTAGCGGGCGCGATCCCAAAAAGCGGGGCGCCCGATGCCGGTGGATGTATGCTGGCCGTGGATGCGGCCAGCCGAATCCTCGCCCTTCATGTCGTAGAGGACGAGGTCCTGGGTGATGATGACATCGCCCTCCATCCCAACCACTTCCGTGATGTGGGTGATCCGGCGCGAGCCATCGCGCAGGCGGGCCGCCTGGATGATGACATCGACGGAGCCGACGATGATCTCACGCACCGTCTTCTGCGGCAGGGAAAAGCCGCCCATCGCCACCATGGATTCCATGCGGTTCAAGCATTCGCGCGGGCTGTTGGAGTGGATGGTGCCCATGGAGCCGTCATGGCCGGTGTTCATCGCCTGCAAGAGGTCGAACACCTCCGGTCCGCGCACCTCGCCGACGATGATGCGCTCGGGCCGCATGCGCAGGCAGTTCCTGACAAGGTCGCGCATGGTCACCTCGCCCTCGCCCTCCAGGTTGGGCGGGCGCGTCTCCAGCCGCACCACGTGTGGCTGCTGCAATTGCAGCTCGGCCGAATCCTCGCAAGTGATGATGCGCTCATCGCGGTCGATGTAATTGGTGAGACAGTTGAGCAGCGTCGTCTTGCCAGAGCCCGTGCCGCCGGAGATGACGACGTTGCAGCGCACCCGGCCGATGATCTTCAAGACCTCGGCTCCCTCCGGAGAGATGGCGCCGTAACGGACGAGCTGATCGAGCGTCAACTTGTCCTTTTTGAACTTGCGAATGGTAAGCGAAGCACCGTCAATTGCCAGCGGCGGAGCGATGACGTTGACACGCGAGCCGTCGGGTAACCGTGCATCGCAAATGGGGCTCGATTCGTCCACGCGCCGGCCCACCTGGCTGACGATGCGCTGGCAGATGTTCAAGAGCTGTTGGTTGTCTCGGAAGCGGACATTGGTCTGCTCGACCTTGCCGTCCACCTCGATATAGACCTTCCTGGCGCCATTCACCATGATATCGGCGATCTCGTCGCGCGCCAGAAGCGGTTCCAGCGGACCGAAGCCGAGTACGTCGTTGCAGATATCCTCGAGCAGCTCTTCCTGCTCGGAGATCGACATTGCGAAGTTCTTTATGGCAATGATATCATTGACGATATCGCGGATCTCTTCGCGCGCGCTGTCGGCATCGAGCTTGGCAAGCTGCGACAGATCGATGGTGTCGATCAATGCGGAGAAGACCTGGCTTTTCGTGTCGTAGTAGCTTTCGCTGCGCGTCATCGGCGAGCGCGGCGGCGGCGCTGCAGGAGGGTAAACCGGCTCCAGCGCCGGTTTCGCACGCCCATCGGCGCCGGAGGCAAGCACGGCGGCCGATGGCTCCGGGCGCTCCGGTGCAAGCAGCGCATCGCCATCCTCGGCGGGGCTGGAGGGCGGAACCGGCTTCGCCGGCCCTCTCGATCCGCCGGCCGTGCTATTGGAGCTTCTCTTGCCGAACATGTGCCTTTTGCCGTTTGCTCTATGTCTTCAGGTGCAGGCGCTCGAATAACCCGGCAAGGCCGGACTTCTTCTTCACCTTGATCTCGCGTCGGCCGGTGAGGATGTAGGCGATGTCGTTCATCGTCTGCACGACGGGATGATTGTGATCCATTTCGCCCAGCATGCGCCCGTTGTTGGCGGCGCTGCCGAAGAGCTGCGGCTCGAACGGAATGACGGCCAACGGCATAATGCCGAGCGGCTCTGCGAAATCGTCGGCGCTGATTTCCGGCCGCTTCGGGACGTTTGCCTGATTGATGACGAGCTTTGGCGGCCCGTCATTGGGACGCAGCTTGGCCAAAGTGTCGACCAGGTTCTTTGTGTTACGCAGGTTCGCCAGCTCCGGCGTCGCAGTGATGACCACCTCGTCGGCGCGCGCCAACGTGGTTTGTGACCAACTCGTCCACAGATGCGGCACGTCGAGCACCACCAGCGGAGCAGAGCGCTGCGCAGTGTCGATGATCTGCGCGAAGGCTTCGGCGTCGAAGTCGTAGGTACGGTCAAGCGTCGAGGGAGCCGCCAGCAGCGACAGGCGCTCGGCACACTGTGCCAGAAGACGGTCGAGATAGACTTCGTCGATCCTCTCGGGCGAGAAGACGGCCTCGGCTATCCCCTGCGCCGGATCCTGGTCGAAATTGATGTTGGCCGTGCCGAAGGGCAGGTCTAGGTCGGCGACAACAACTTCACTCTCGAACAGCGCCGACATGGTCCAGGCCAGATTATGCGCCAGCGTGGAGGAGCCGACGCCACCCTTGGCGCCGACGAATGCGATCGAACGGCCCACCGGCTCTGCCTCCGGATCAACGAAGATGCCGGCGATGACGCTGACGATGTCGGCCATGGAGATGGGCGCCACGACATATTCGGAAACGCCGGCGCGGGTGAGTTCGCGGTAGAGCCATACGTCGTTATAGTGGCCGACGATCACCACCTTGGTGCTCGGGTCGCAAAGCTCGGCGAGTTCAGTGAGCGAGGCCAGGAGGTCCTTGGGCTCACCGCGCGATTCCAGGATGATCAGGTTTGGCGTGGCCGCTGTCTGGTAGAATTCGACCGCAGTGGAAAGGCCGCCCATATGCACCTTGAGATGGGCCTTGGCCATGCGCCGGTCCTCGCCGGCGCGCTCGATGGGGCTCGCCACGGCCTCCGTTTCGCAGAAGGCCTGGATGGAGATGCGCGGCACCGGGCGCAACGACTGCAGTGCCGTATCGGCTTCGGCCGTCGTCGTCTCCGGATGGCTCGTCTCGTAGGCTAGGCTGCTCATATTCGTGGGCCCTCGATTAGGCGATTAGTAGTCGACTTCCGATCGCGCTCGGAAATCGTCGTCCACTTCGCGTGCCTTATAGTCGCCGATGGCCGAATCTCTGTTTTCCGCATCGATCGGCGTCATCTTGCGGGGGCCGAGGATATCGGCCGGATTGGCCACCTGCGCGGCCAGGTTGTTCTGGTAGGAGCAGCCGAAGTTGGCGTAGTTTCGGTTCTCCGTGGTGTCCATCAGGTCTTCCGGCCAGCGTCCGCACGGGCCGACAGCGGCTTTCACCACCGGATAGGAAAGTCGTATCGGCGGAGTATCTTCCGGCCTGGCCTGGTAAGCCAGGATGTGAACATACCCCTTCGGTACGCCGTATCTGTGCAGAAGGGCTGCAAAGTCGTTGGAGACGCTGTGTGCAGCGGCGGAATTGGCCGCGCCTTCAGGAATCTGCATTGTCACCACGGCGCCGCCGCTGTCCTCGTAGCGGTCGAGGAACCCGCCGAGCGCCGCTTTCTGGTGCCAGGTCATGCGGTGGGAGGAAGCGCCGACGGGAAGATCCAGCACCTCGTTTTTTTCTTCGATCACGATGGGGTGCCTGGTGCGATAGTCATCCGGCACCGCGCCCACAACGACGGAATCGCGGTTGGTGCAGCCCGAAAGCACGCCGGCAACGGCAATGGCTACCAGCGGCAAAAGTCCCCTCTTGACCCGCAAATCGAACATGGCAGCCGGCCTCCGATTACTTGTAGATGTAGCCGACGACGCCGTGGTAGCGGCCGTCGGGCAGATTGGTCTTCTTCATTCCGTAAACGCGGTTGACGCGGCCGAGGAAGATGCCCGCGCCGTCGCTGGGCGGGTTGAAATTGTCGTCGGGCTTCGCAAGCGCCGTGCGCGCCGTCGGCCGCGCCAGATAGGGCGTCACGATGATGACCAGCTCAGTCTCGTTGCGCACGAAATCGCGGCTGCGGAAGAGGGTACCGAGAACTGGGATCTTCGACAGGCCGGGCAGGCCGTTTATGGCCTGGCGCACGTCGTCTTGCACGAGGCCGGCGATCATCATCGAGCCGCCGGAGGGAAGCTCGACCGTGGTGTCGGCGAGACGCCTGCGGATGGAAAGCATCGCCATTC
This sequence comes from Chelativorans salis, assembly GCF_025336525.1. Taxonomy (GTDB): domain Bacteria; phylum Pseudomonadota; class Alphaproteobacteria; order Rhizobiales; family Rhizobiaceae; genus Chelativorans; species Chelativorans salis. The sequence continues at coordinate 112,614 of NZ_JAOCZP010000004.1, read as the reverse complement.
CCGGAAGCCTCTGGGACACCGAGCCTTCAAGCGTAGCCGATCCCTGCGTGGTCGGCTCGGAGACGGAGGTTCTCATTTTCAGGCTGATGCGGCCCGGCGAAAGGACGGTCGGCTGGAATTCAAGTCCGATGCCATATTCCAAACGCTCTATGTCGTAGGTTAATTGGCCTTCCCGGTTGTCTTCGGAGACAGCGCTGGACCGTCCCGTCACGAGATTGAATTCCCCACCTACCTTGAATGTGGCCTTTTCGCCGGAAACCGCCGTAAGTGTCGGTTCCGCAAGCGTCTTCATGACGCCCGACTGTTCCATGGCATTAAGATATCCGGCGAGCGTCGATCCGGCGAGCGACAAGCCAGACGAAGAAAGGGGTTTTCCAAGGCCGTAGGAGTTTTCGCTGATGGCACCCCAGCTTATCCCATCGACATTGCCGGAGCCAATCATGTTCACGCCGAGCTGCTTCATTACCGAGCGGCTGACCTCGGCAACGGTGACCTTCAGCGTCACCTGATCCTCGCCGACGATCTGCAGCATATTGACGATCTGGCTCTGCTGACGCTGGCGGTCCGGGTTGTTAATAGTCACGCCGCCGCCATCCGTCGGCGCGGCGGCCGTCTGCGAGTACTGACCCGTGGTCGCCTCGCCGCCGGTGACGAAGATCTGCGCAAGCTGCGCGGCGCGCGAGGCATCGAGCGGTGTCTCCACCGTTCCGGTGAGCACCACGTTGTCATTGATGAGTTCGACGGTGATGTCGGAATTGGGAATGTAACGCTTCAGATAGTCTTCGAGGCCGGCGACATCGCGCTCGACAGCGACGTCGAGGCTGGCAATTTGCTCACCATTCGGACCGAAAACGAAGATGTTCGTCTCTCCCACTTGCTTGCCGAACAGATAGATGCGCCGTGCCGTGCGGGTGATGGCGTCGGCGACGGCGGGGTTGGCGACAAGAATGTCGTAAGCGTCGTGCGGCAGGTCGACGACCAGAGATTTGTTGAGGCCGAGCTTGACACGCTGTGTAGCGCGCGTGCCGTCGACGCCTATCGTGGTTTGCGCGGCTGCGGTAGAAACGAAAGTGGGCATCGTGGCGGGCAACAGCGCCCAGGCGAGTGTTGCAAGGACGGCGGACAGCCGAATGCTGCCTTTCGCGGCCCGCCGGTCGATGCTGATAGGCATGGTCTCGCTCCTGCTCATTTGCGCGTACCTACGACGGACACTTCACCCGACCTTATCAGGCGCACGGTGTTGCCTCGGCCCAGCCCGTTGACGAGGTAAAGCCCGTTATCGCCGATGTTCTCATCGGCATCGGCGACAGAGCGCAGTGCGAGCGTAAGGCGGTCAGCCATCTGCTGGGCGACAGTGATGACCTCCGCCTGCTCGGGCGAGAGCTCGAGCGTGGCCGTCTCGCCGACCTTGACGCGACGCCCCTCCTCGTCCTCCTGAATGGTCTGATCGATTGCCAGAACGCGAATATTCTCAAGGATCGTTTCGGTGACGAAACCGCCAGCGGCCGAGGCATCCTGGGAGCGCCGCGTCATGATGACGTCGACCCGGTCGTTAGGCAGGATGAAGCCGCCAGCCGAGGTGTCGGCGGCAATTTGGGTGGCCACGGCCCGCTTCCCCGGCGGCAGGATCGCCGCCATAAAGCTCTGGCCTTCGCCGATGAGCCTGCTGCGCCTGATGGGCTCGCCGGCATAGAGGTTCAGCCGCGCGACCGAGTTGCGCAGGTTCTCCACGGCGTCCGGTTCTTTGATTCGGGTGATGAAATTGTCATTCAAGGCGTCGGTCGGCCAAGCCTGCCAGCGCACGGCATTGCCCAGCATCTCGCCCATCGTTACGTCTTGCGCAGTCACCATAACGTCGACGAGGTCGATTTGCGGCTCGGGCGCCGTATTGACAACCACCTGTTGGGTCGGGGCTGTCAGGTTCTTGGCCATGTAACCCGCGCCAATAGCCGCGACGACGGCCACGCCCAATATGACGATGCGGGATTTGTTCATTGCTTGCCCCATTCACGCGGAAACCGCTACCCCGGGGAACAATGGTCTTGGAAACGTCAAATTACGGTTAACAGACCGGTTATAAGCGTAATTAACTAAAAGTTGACAAAGAAGGAGGGGCTGGCCTCAAGCGGTGCAAGCGCCGTCAGCCATTCGAATTTTAGCTAATTTTTAACCTTATACGTCGACTGCCTCAGCTTACCCCTTTGTTTCGGAACGATTTTCGCCGCCTGGTGTTACTATTAGGCTAGAGCAATTCCAGGAAAAGCGGAAAACAGCTCCGGAATTGCGACAAAGCACAGGGTTGGGTCGAATCGTCGATTCCATGAAAGTGATCCGATCCAGAAGAATAGAATTGCACGAGGACGTGATGCCTCCGAGCAACCACAAGAAGGCAGATGCATCGGAGGCAGCAAGGCTGATCCTCCAGCAAATTCACACTGCCGAGAATCTGCGGTTTCTCCGCCATCTGCCGGGATTCGAACTGGACCGGGAGCTGCCGACGCTGCTTCTGCAATCTCTCGGCAGGCTGCATCGAGCAGAGGAGGGCGCGAAGGCGCCAAAGCGCCGAGGCAAGCACCATGGTACCGGGCGGAAGCCCGGCACGCGCTAACCTGTCAAACAAGGAAATTTCGGCAGCAGCAGATAGACCCGAGCAGGCTGCCGCTGCAGCGCACGGTGCTTACGCGGCGCGCCTCTTCTTGGCGGGCAGAAGACCTTCGCGCTGGGCCTGCTTGCGCGCCAGCTTACGGGCGCGGCGGATGGCCTCGGCGCGCTGACGCGCTCGCTTTTCCGAGGGCTTCTCATAAGAGCGGCGAGACTTCATCTCGCGGAAAACGCCCTCGCGCTGCATCTTCTTCTTCAGCACTTTGAGGGCTTGGTCGACATTGTTGTCGCGAACAATAACCTGCAATGTTCTTCCTTCTTTCAGTTGGCGTTTCGAGGGCCGAACCTGATCGGCGCCGCAAGCGGGCGCGATGGCGGCATCTAAAGCCGCCAGTACGGACGACTCGGAGAGGCGCGAATTATACCCATATTCACGCCAGATGCACCCCTTGCGGCAAAATATAGTGCGAAAGGGAGCGAATTGCAGGGCTGAGCTCAGCCAGCCAGCCGGCGCCAGGCATATTTGCCAGGCCGAGAAGCGGTGGCGGTGGGCTGGTAGTAAAGCGGAATACCGCCACGCCGGCCGGCTTCGAGACGCGCAAGCGCGGTCTGGTTCGTCACCTCGAAGCTCGAGAAGCCGCAGCGCAGCATATGCGGGATCTGGTCGATCAATACATCGCCCGTGGCTCGCAGTTCGCCGCGATAGCCGTGACGTGAGCGCAGGAGCTCTGCCTTGGAATAGCTGCGCCCGTCGTTGAAGGCCGGAAAGGCCAGCGCCACCAGCGGCAGCCGGTCGAGGAAGGGCAAGAGCGGATCGACCGTCTCGCCCGGCAGCACCTCGACGCCGAGACGCGGGAGCGCAGCTTCCCTCGCCGCCGGATCGAGTGCCAGGAAAGCCTCCAGCGGCAGGATCAGCTTGCCTTCGCCCGGTAGTGCCTCAACGTCCTCGATGCGCTTCCAATCGTTGTCGCGGAAGCCCTCCGCGGTCCACAGCCTGGCGGTCGCTATCGTTTCACTTGCACTCATCGTCACATTCCTAAGCAGCGGAGGAGGTGAGGGCCTCGAACCCCGGCAGGTGTATGCCGCACTCGGTCTTGCTCGTGCCGGCCCAGCGGCCACTGCGGTCGTCTTCGCCGGGCTTCACGGGCTCTGTGCAGGGGAAGCAGCCGATGGACAGGTAGCCATAGGCGACCAGCGGATTCTCCCGAAGGTCATGGGCGCGCATATAGGCGGCCTGGTCGGCGGTGGTCCAGCGCGCGAGCGGGTTGATACGGATGCGTGGACCAACAGCCTCGAACACCGGCATCGCGGCGCGCGTGTCGGCCTGGTGGCGCTTGCGGCCGGTGAACCAGCCGGCATAGGGTTCGACCGCACGCGCCATGGGCTCCACCTTGCGGATCTCGCAGCACAGGTCCGTGTTCGACTTGTGCAAGATGCCGTCCGGGTCCGTTGCTGCAAGCGCCTCGGACCGAGGGTGCAGGATACGCAGGTTCTTCAGGCCCAGATCGTCAGCCAGCTGATCGCGGTATTCCAGCGTTTCTCCGAAATGCTGACCCGTGTCGAGGAACAGCACCGGAAGGCTGTTGTCGAGACGTGCAACCATGTGCAGCAGAACCGCCGAATCCGCTCCGAATGAGGAGACGGTGGCAATCCCGCCAGCGCTGCGGAAGCGATCGACGGCGACCTTGATGATCGCCTCGGCATCGAGGTGGCCGAAGCGCTCCTCAAGCGACGCCGCAACCTCCAGCGCGTCCATCTCGCGCTCAAGCTGCCTTGGCTTCGCGCCCATAAAGAGCCTCCTTGAAAGGTGCGGAACCAAGCCGGCGATAGGCAGCGAGGAACGGTTCATTCTTGTCCTGGCGATGCGCCAGATAGGTCTCGACGATGGTTTCCACCGCGTCGACGATCTCATCCGGTCCGAAGCCGCGGCCGACGATCTCACCGATGGAGGTGTTCTCGTCGCCGGAGCCACCGAGCGTGACCTGATAAAGCTCCGCGCCCTTCTTCTCGACGCCGAGAATGCCGATATGGCCAACATGGTGGTGGCCGCAGGCATTGATGCAGCCGGATATCTTGATCTTGAGATCGCCGACCTCCTCCTGCCGCGCCTGCTGCGCGAAGCGGATGGAAATCTCCTGGGCCACTGGAATCGATCGAGCGTTTGCCAGCGCGCAGTAGTCGAGGCCGGGGCAGGCGATGATGTCGGTGACGAGGCCGGCGTTCGAGGTGGCAAGACCGATCTCCACCAGCCGGTCGAAGACAGCCTTCAGGTCGGCGCGTGCAACGTGCGGCAGAATGAGGTTCTGCTCGTGGCTGACGCGGATCTCGTCGAAGCCGTAGCGCTCGGCGAGGTCGGCCACGGCGTCCATCTGGTCGGCCGAAGCATCGCCAGGCACCTCGCCAATGCCCTTCAGCGAAATGGTGACGGAAGCATAGTCGGGGTTCTTGTGCGTGTTGAGGTTGCGCCGCAGCCAGTCGGCGAAGCCGCCGTTGGCGGCCGTCGCAGCCTTGAGTGCCGCATCGCCCTCAGGGCGAGCGGGCAGGGCGGGCGGCGCGAAGTAAGCGTCGATGGCCTTGATGTCTGCCGCTGGCAGCTTCAGCTCGCTTTCCTTCAGCGCCTCGAATTCCTTCTCCACCTGGGTGGCCAGTTCCTCGGTGCCCGTCTCGTGCACCAGGATCTTGATGCGCGCCTTGTACTTGTTGTCGCGGCGACCGTGGAGGTTGTACACGCGCAGGATCGCCGTCGTGTATGACAGGAGATCCTCTTCCGGCAGGAAATCACGGATTTTCTTGCCGATCATGGGCGTGCGGCCGAGCCCGCCGCCGACATAGACCGTGAAGCCAAGCCGGCCCGAAGCATCCTTCCGCAAGTGCAGGCCGATGTCATGCACCTGAACCGCCGCACGGTCACGCTCTGCCCCCGTCACAGCGATCTTGAACTTGCGCGGGAGGTAGGAGAACTCCGGATGCAACGACGACCACTGCCGCAGGATTTCGGCATAAGGGCGCGGGTCGGCCACCTCGTCGGCGGCCGCGCCGGCGAAATGGTCGGCCGTGACGTTGCGGATGCAGTTGCCGCTGGTCTGGATGGCGTGCATCTCGACGGTGGCGAGGTCTTCCAGGATCTGCGGAATATCCTTGAGCGCCGGCCAGTGGAACTGCAGGTTCTGCCGCGTGGTGAAGTGGCCGTAGCCCTTGTCGTAGGTGCGGGCAATATGGGCCAGCATGCGCATCTGGCGTGACGACAGCGTGCCATAGGGGATGGCGATCCGCAGCATGTAGGCGTGGAGCTGAAGGTAGACGCCGTTCATCAGCCGCAACGGCTTGAACTGGTCTTCCGTAAGCTCACCGGAAAGCCGCCGTTCCACCTGGTCGCGGAACTCGGAGACACGGGCCTTGACGAAGGCGTGGTCGAACTCGTCGTAACGGTACATGGTCTTCCCTGACGTTCTTCAGACCGGCGCAAGCACGCCACGGCGCGCCTGCTTGCCAAGATCGGGGTGGATGGAGGGGCCCGCGGCGCGGATGCGCTCGCGCAGGCGGATAGGGCGGATGGCGCCGTCGACGAACTCGACATCGATGAGGTTGACGTCGACGACTTCGTTTCTCGCCGCGGCCTCGCGGCCAGCGTGTTCCAGGCGCTCGACAGCCTCCTCGTCGCGGGCGATCTCGGCATGGGCGATGTCCTCGGCCCAGTGGTTATCCGCCGCCAGCCAGACGACCTCGCCGTCGATCAGCCGGCTTGCCGTCAGAAGCTTCATCCCCTGTTCTCCTCGTTAGCGCGGGCATGAGCGCGCGCGGCAAGCGGCTCGGAACGCGCGAAATTGGCGCCGGCGACGGCATCTCCGATGATGGTGAGCACGGGGCCGGTCAGGTCCGTGCGATCGGCGAGCGCCGGCAGATCGGACAGCGTACCGTGGAACAGGCGCCGACCGCCGAGGCTGGCATTCTCCACCACGGCGACGGCCGTATCTGGCGACAGCCCGGCCTCCTGCAGACTGCCGGCCACCTCGGCGGCGGTCGAGCGGCCCATATAGACGGCAACGGTGGCGCCATCGATGGCGAGCTTCGCCCAGTCTGGCAGCGCCGCACCCTTCAGGTCATGTCCGGTGGTGAAGACGAGAGAAGAGGCGACGCCCCGCAAGGTCAGCGGCAGCTCGAAATCGGCCGCAGCGGCGAGTGCGGCGGTGACGCCCGGCACGACTTCGTAGAGGACGTCGGCTTCGCGAAGCGCCGCCATCTCCTCGCCGGCACGACCAAACACCAGCGGGTCACCCGATTTCAGGCGCACGACACGCTTGCCTTGGCGGGCAAGCCGCACCAAAAGGTCGTTGATCTCTTCCTGCGTCTTGGAATGGCAGCCTTTGCGCTTGCCGGCAGCGATGCGTTCGGCGTCGCGCCGGCCCATGGCGATGACGGCTTCCGGCACCAGCGCATCGTACACGATGACGTCGGCTTCCATCAGAAGGCGCTGGGCGCGCAGGGTCAGAAGATCTTCTGCGCCCGGCCCGGCGCCCACCAGCGCGACATGACCCGGCTCGAGGCCCTGGTTCTGCAGAAGCCTCTCAGTGGCCCAGGCCGCGTAATGCACGTCTCCCGCCTCGACGGCCCGGGCAGGGCTGCCGGTGAAGAACGCCTTCCAGAAGCGGCGGCGGGCAATGCCCTTGGCCACACGCCGCTCCACTGCCTCGCGATAGGAGGCTGCAAGGGTGGCGAGCCGGCCGAGTGAGGGCGAAAGCATACGGTCGATACGGGCGCGGATCATCTGCGCCAGAACAGGGCCGGCGCCTTCCGTGCCAATGGCGACGGCCACCGGGGCGCGGTTGACCAGAGCCGGCGTGAAGAAATCGCATAGCTCCGGGCGGTCCACGGCATTGGCGGGGATGGAGCGGGCGCGAGCGTCGGTGACGACGGCGCGATCGGCCGCCTCGTCGCCCGTGGCTGCGAAAACGAGGGTGGCGCCGTCAAGAAGGGCTGCCTCATAGGGCACGCGCAGGAATTCTGCACCGCCCGAAGCCGCCCATTCGGCAAGGGCAGGCTCGGGTGCCTCGGCGACGATAGCGATCGCCGCGCTCGACTGTGCCATCAGCCGCGCCTTGGCAAGCGCTTCCTCGCCGCCACCGACGATCACGACGCGGCGACCCTCGACGCGCATGAAAACCGGGAATGCATTCAGCTTTGCCGTCTCGAAAGACATTGGTGCGCGTTCTCCTGACAGTGGACCGGATTGTGCCCGCGTGCGGCTTTTTTCAGAAGAAACGCACTCGCGCCCAGACATTGCCCGGGCAATCGCTTTTGCGCTTCACGCCGTTGCTGCGGAAAATTCATCCCACCCCGCGCCGTTGCGTTGTGGGGAACATGGCGTCTTGCCCCGCGTTTTCCGTGGGGTCAAGCTGCCGTCACCGAAGGAGAGAGAAATGGCGCAAATCCGACTTGAGCACAACATCTGGCTTTTGGTGGCGGATGGAGAAAAGGCACTGCTTCTGCGCAACGAAGGAGATCCCCGCTATCCCAATCTGGAGGTGGTGCGCGAGATGCACGACGAGAACCCGCCCACCCGCGAGCAGGGCACGGATACGCCGGGCCGCTATCTGGACGCGGCGAACGTGCACAAGAGCGGCTTCGACGAAACCGACTGGCACCGCATCGAAAAGGAGCGCTTCGCCGAGGAGATCGCCGATAGGCTTTATCACCTCGCCCATCGCCGGCGGTTCGAGAAGATCATCCTGGTCGCCCCGCCCCTAGTGCTGGGTGCCCTGCGCAAAGCGCTGCACAAGGAGGTGAGCGACCGAGTGGCGGGCGAGGTACCGAAGACGCTGACCAAGCATTCGGTGTGGGAGATCGAGCGGGTCCTAACGAAAGAATAGGGTTCGGCGGTTCAATTCCCCTTACGTAAGGCGCCGCCGCCTCAGACGTGCTGCCCGCCGTTGATATGGATCTCCGCTCCCGTCACGTAGGATGCGCTGCCGGAGCACAGGAAGAAGATCGTGTCGGCCACTTCCGCTGTCTGGCCGACACGGCGCAGCGGGATGGTCTCCACCAGCTTGTCGGTGCCGGGTGAAAGGATGGAGGTCTCGATCTCGCCCGGGGCGATGGCGTTGACGCGGATGTCGTGCGGGCCGAAGTCAGCCGCCATCTCGCGCGTCAGCGCGGCGAGCGCGGCCTTGGAGGTGGCGTAGGCGGTGCCGGCGAACGGGTGCACGCGGCTGCCGACGATGGATGTGACGTTGACGATGGAGCCTTGTGCGGTGGAAAGCTCCTTGAAAAGGCCGCGCGCCAGCATGATGGGGGCGAAGAAGTTCACCTGAAAGACGTCGCGCCACACATGCATGGGCGTATCGATGGAGTTCATGCGCTTGCCGCCATCCAGTTTGGGTGAGATGGCGGCGTTGTTGACCAGCGCGTCGAGCCGGCCGCCGTTGGCAGTAAGCCTGTGACGGATCTCGCCAATGGCGATGCCCACGCCTTCCTGGTCGGACAGGTCGAGCTGGATATGATCCTCGGGACCGGCGGGCCAGGGGCAGTCTTCCGCGAAGGGCTGCCTGGAGCAGGTGATGACACGCCAGCCGTCACGCGAGAAGCGCTTGACTGTTGCATGGCCAATGCCGCGGCTTGCGCCCGTCAGCACCAGCGTTTTTCTGTCGTCGATGTCGCTCACCGCGCTCTCCATGAAGGTCCTGCCTATGTAATGGCTGTGGGCGGCGAATGCGATAGCCGTCTTGCGAGCGCGCTCAGTTGCCGAGGATGATATCGAGAATGGAGAGCTGGCGCTTCGGATTTGGTCCCCCGACGTCGGCAGGCGGAACCGGACGGCCGCCGGCGGAAGAGGGGACGGTCGGAGGCGCATTGTTGTCGGCGACGGCGCGCTGCGGCACGGGCTGCTCGGCCGGCTGGCCTGGCCGCCAGTTTCCCGGCAAGGCGGCAACGGACACGCCCTTATGGGCGGCGGTCATGAACTCACGCCAGGCGAGGACGGGCAGGGAACTGCCCGTCGCCTTGGTCGCACGGGCGTCGTCGTTGCCGAACCACACGCCGGTGACCAGGTTGGAGGTGTAACCGACGAACCAGGCATCGCGCGAGCCTTGCGTCGTGCCTGTCTTGCCGGCGGCGGGCCAGCCGAAAGCAGCAGCCTTCCCGCTACCGTATTCAATCGTGTCGGCCATCATGGCGTTCATCATGCCGACGACTTCGGGGCTTGCCACGCGGGGCAAACGTCCTGTCTCGTGCTCGTGGAGCAATGCGCCAGAAGTGGTGATCACCCGGTTGATGAAGTGCACCTCGGGCCGATAGCCGCCATTGGCGAAGGGCACGTATGCCGCTGTCAGCTCCAAAGGTGTCACCTCCGAAGTCCCCAGCGCGATGGAGGCGTTGGCCGTCAGTTTCGATTCAATGCCCATGCGGTGCGCGACTTCGACCGCCGCCTCGGGCCCTACTTCCATGACGAGCTGCGCAGCCACCGAGTTGAGCGAGCGGGCCAGTGCCTCGGCCAGCGTGACGCGGCCGTAGTACTTGTCCTTGTAGTTGGACGGCGCCCACTTGCCGATTTTTACGGGCGCATCATTGCGTACGCTTTGCGGCGTACGGCCCTGTTCGAGAGCGGCCATATAGACAAAGGGCTTGAATGCGGAGCCGGGCTGCCGGCGCGCTTCCGATGCACGATCGAACTGGCTGTTCGCATAGTCGTAGCCGCCGACCATGGCACGCACCGCGCCTGAGCCGTCGATCGAGACGAGCGCGCCCTGGCTCACCGCAAGCTCCCTACCCTTCTCATCTATCAGCTGCCGGATGGAGTTTTCCGCCAGCTTCTGCAGGCCAAGATCGACCGTGGTATGAACGACGACGTCTTCCTTGATATTGCCGATGAGACCCGGCAGTTCCTCCATCACGCGATCGGCGACGTAATGCTGCGAGCCTGTCCAGTAGGCGGCGGCGCGGGTGGCCGGTGCGCTGATGGCCGCGGCAAGTTGGCTGTCGCCGATCATGCCCTGTTCGCGCATGGCGGCAAGCACTACCTGTGCACGTCCTTCGGCGGCCTGCGGGTCGCGCGCCGGCGACAGCCGCGAGGGCGCCTTCAGGAGGCCCGCCAGAAGAGCAGCCTCCGCAAGTGTGACATCATGGGCAGGCTTGTTGAAATAGCGCCGCGAGGCCGCCTCCACGCCATAGGCACCGGAGCCGAAATAGACGCGGTTGAGATACATCTCCAGGATCTGGTTCTTCGAGTGCTTTTGCTCCAGCCAGAGGGCCAGCAGCACCTCCTGCACCTTGCGCTTTATGGTGCGGTCGGGCTCCAGGAACAGGTTCTTGGCCAATTGCTGGGTGATGGTGGAGCCGCCTTGGGTGAGGCGGCCTTGCACGACGTTTTCCACCATGGCGCGGGCAAGCCCGATGGGGTCGACGCCCCAATGGGAGTAGAAGCGCCTGTCCTCGATAGCGATGACGGCCTGCGGGATATACGGCGACATCTCATGCAGTCCGACAGCTTCCCCGCCGGTCATGCCGCGATTTCCGATCAGCCTGCCCCCGGCCGAGACGATCTTCACGTTGGGCGGTCGGTCCGGGATGGTCCAGGTGGTGGCGCTCGGCATCTGGGCGCCGTAGTAGGCGGCGACTGCCGCGCCCGCGATGCCTGCCCACAGGACCAGCACCAGCGACCAATAAACGAAGCCGCGCAGAAAGCCGAAGAAACCGCGCCGCCGGGCGCGCCCAGTGCGTCGTCGCGAGGACCTCTGCTTTGTCTTTCGGCGTGTGGGCGGCCGCATGCGATCCGATCGGCTGACCGAGGGCGCGCGCCCGCGCTTTGAGGCGGGGGCGCCAAATGTCGGCTCTATCCGCCGCTTTCCCTTGCGCCTGGCCACGTGTTCTTGATCCTCGGTCCGCCGCTGTCAGTACGACTCATGCTGCGATGCACGCTAGCTGCGGGTATTTAAGGGGGCGTTAAGTCTCTTTTGGGGCCGCGCCCGGCGCTTAACCGTTTCGACTGCCGCGTGCGCTATCATGCGCGAAAGAGTGGCGGGAGAGGCGGCGTTGCAGGAACCTACCGATACACCTGAACGGTCGCGTGTCGACTGGGTCGATGCCGCCAAGGGCCTGTGCATCATCATGGTCGTCATGATGCATTCGACCCTGGGCGTGGAACTGGCAGCAGGTCGCGAGGGCTTCATGCACTGGGTGGTGGCTTTCGCCCGCCCCTTCCGCATGCCGGATTTCTTCCTCATCTCCGGCCTGTTCCTGGGCCTCGTCATCGACCGCCCCTGGCGGCGCTTTCTTGACCGCCGGGTGGTGCATTTCGCGTATTTCTACGTCCTGTGGCTGACGATCCAGTTCGCCTTCAAAGCCCCGGCGATCGCAATGGAAGAAGGCTGGGGCCGCGCGTTCGGCACCTACCTCACGGCCTATGTCGAACCGTTCGGCACCCTTTGGTTCATCTATCTCCTGCCGGTCTTCTTCGTCTTCACGCGGCTCGTCAAGGCGCTTCCGGTGTGGCTCGTTTTCGCCGGCGCTGCGCTGTTGGAGGCGCTCCCCATCCACACAGGCTCGGTTCTCATCGACGAGTTCTGCGGCCGCTATGTATATCTCTTCGTCGGCTATGCTTTCGCGTCCCATGTCTTCGTCTTCGCCGCCTGGGTTCGCACGCGGCCCGGCGTCTTCCTTGGGTTTTGCCTCGCCTGGGCGCTGCTTCACGGGCTTCTGGTCTTCACGCCGGCGCCCGCCGCGCTGTCGGCTTGGCTGCAGCCCGATCTCGGCAATTCCGGTGCTACCGGAGGGTATTCGGAACTGCCGGTCGTCTCGCTCTTGCTGGGGCTGGCAGGCGCCGCCGTCATCGTCGGCTCGGCGGCGCTGTTTTCGCTGCTCAGGCCGATGCACTGGCTGACGTGGCTCGGGGCGCATTCGATCGTCGTCTATCTCGCCTTTTTCCTGCCCATGGCGGCAACCCGCGTCCTTCTCTTGAAGACGGGGCTGGTCGCCGATGTTGGACTGGTCTCGCTTCTCGTCACTCTCGCGGGCGTGACTGGGCCGGTAGTGCTCTACTGCCTCGTGCAGTGGTCGGGCTACGGCCGTTTTCTGTTCGAGCGTCCGGCGTGGGCGCGGATCGAGCGGCGGGGCGAAGTCCGTGCACCGGTGCGGATGGCGGCCGAGTAGGCGCCTATGCGCGCTGCTCTGCGTTGGTTGGGAAGAAGCGTTCGGCAAGGACGGCTGCAGTGAGCGGTCGCGAGAAGAGATAGCCCTGCATTTCATTGCAGCCCATGTCCCTGAGCATCGCGTGTTGTTCGGCAGTCTCGACACCCTCAGCCGTGACCTCCAGCTTCAGGGCGCGGGCCATTTCGATCACCGCCGCGACGATTGCCCGCCCCTCCTCTCCCTCGCAAAGCGCCTGCACGAAAAAGCGGTCGATCTTCAGCCGGTCGAGCGGGTAGTCGCGCAGATAGCTCATCGATGAATAGCCGGTGCCGAAATCATCGAGCGCCACGCGAACGCCCGCTGCACGCAGCTGGCGCAGCGTGGCGCCGGCGATTTCCGGATCGTCGATGACGACCGCCTCCGTGATCTCAACCTGGATGCGCCGCGGATCGATATTGTGTTGCGCAATGATGCCGAGGCAGCGGTTGGCGAAGTTGCGGTCGCGGAGTTGGACGGGCGAAACGTTGACGGCGATCCATGGCACGGGAATGCGGGTGGCCGTGCGACAGGCTTCGTCAAGCACCCAGTCCCCGATCTGAGCGATGAGCCCGCATTCCTCGGCGATGGTGATTAGAAAAGACGGCGAGATCGACCTATGCACCGGATGGTTCCAGCGCAGCAGCGCCTCCACGCCGGTAAGCACGCCTTCAGCCGAATGCAGAGGCTGGTAGACGAGCTCAAGTTCGCCGCCGCTTGCCAACGCCTTGCGCAGGTCTGCCTCCACCGACTGGCGCTGCTTCACGATGTCGTCCATCGTGTCGGAGAAGAGCTGATAGCGACCCCGGCCGCGCTTCTTAGCTTCGTAGAGGGCGATGTCCGCCTTGCGCAGGAGCTCTTCGCGGCAGATGGCGGCGACCGGCGCTGTGGCGACGCCGATGCTGACGCCCACATGCACGATATCCTCTCCCAGATGGAAAGGGGCCGTGAGCGCGGTCACCAGGCGCTCCGACACGGCGCCGGCGGTCTCATGTGGGCGGTCGGATGCGATGACGATGGCGAACTCGTCACCCCCCACGCGCGCGACTGTACCCGCTTCACCAACCGTCTCCCGCAATCTGGAGGCGGCTTCACGCATGAGTTGGTCGCCGGCGCGATGGCCCAGCGTATCGTTGACGTTCTTGAAACGATCGAGGTCGAGGAAGAGGAGCGCTGCCTCGCCATCTCCCTGCCGAACCCGGCGCAGGATCGCGTCCAGGCGCTCCTCGAAGAGTGCGCGGTTGGGAAGGCCCGTGAGCACGTCGTGATAAGCCAGATGCCGGGCCCGCGCCTCGCTGGCGTGCAACTCGCTTGAGGCGCGTCGCAGGCCGCGCGCCTGCCAGCCCCCCACCGCAAACGCGATGACGAGCGCAAAAGCACCCCACGGCGCGACCTGGCGGATAAGCGTGTTGCCCGGGCGGTCCGGATCCCAGACGAAATAGCCGATCCGGTGCCCGTTGCGCCAAGTGATAGGCACATTCGCCGGGGGCGGCACGACGTTCTGTGCGGAAATGTAGCGAAGGTCGGAGATCAGGGAGTGATGCGCAACCTCCTCCTTCGCCGGCCCGTCCAGGAATTTCACTGCGACGAAGATATATTCCTCTCCTTCCGGCACGCTGACCTGTTCGGAATGGGGGAGGAGGGGCCGGGCGCTCACAACGGCAGGCCTGCCGTCGATCTCACGAACATCGCTGCCGTTGATTTGAAAGCGCGGCACCATGGCCTCGCCGCCAACTTCGCCGCGCCGGTTCTTGAGCTGCGCCCGCACATGCGCAATCACCTCCCCGGCGGCCGCCTCGTCCTTCAGGAAAGTCGGCGGCTCCACGGCTCTGCCTGCGCGTGCAGCGAAGATGAGATTGTCGCGGGAATCGACGACGTAGCTGCGGTCATGGTCGAAGAAGCGGTGCATCCAGCGCGCAAGGTTTTCCGCGAGCCAGAGCCGGTCATTGGCAGCCGTGCGCATCACCGCTTCGTCCCAAACGCTGACGCTTTCCTGCTCGCGCGAGACCGAGGTCGCAAGGGCCGAAAGGCCTTGCCGAACAAGGATTTTCTGCTTTGCAAGGGCCGCTTCGTCCGCCTTAAACGCGGCGAGCAAGGCGAAGCCGATAAAGAGTGCAGCCGCCAACGCAGCCAGAAGAGAGATCGCAATGGTGATACGGGAGGTTAAAGTATCAGGGGAAAGGCGACGCATGAAAACCTCTCAGGGAGCAATTGTGCAGCCCTAAGCGGCGAATACTTAACGATACCTTAACGGCGGTAGTTTTTCCGTAAACGGTTATATATGTGTATATATGCGGGAGAAACGTTGCCTTCCCCTTGCAGACAGGGCGCCTCTCGCCCTCAGCTATGAGCGAAGATGTCCTCTTCGTCCCAGCCCATCAGGTCCAGCTTCGCTCGTGTCGGCAGGAACTTGAAGCAGGCTTCGGCTTCGCGCGTGCGATTCTCGCGCTTCAGGCGCTCGACGAGAACGTCACGCAGGCGATGAAGATAGAGCACGTCCGATGCCGCGTATTCGAGCTGCTCGGGCGAGAGCTTTTCCGCCGCCCAGTCCGAGGACTGCTGTGCCTTGGACAGGCCGATCCCGAGCAGCTCCGAACAGATATCCTTGAGCCCGTGCCGGTCCGTATAGGTGCGGGTCAGCCGCGAGGCGATCTTGGTGCAGAAGACCGGCTGCGGCATGGTGCCGAAGGTGTAGTAGAGCACCGCGAGGTCGAAGCGGGCGTAGTGGAAGAGTTTGGTGATCCGCTGGTTGCGCAGAAGCGCAACGAGGTTGGGCGCCCGCTTCTGCCCAGCGGTGATCTGCACAACATCGGCCGTGCCGTCGCCCGGCGAAAGCTGGACCACGCAGAGCCGGTCGCGACGGGGCTTCAGGCCCAGCGTCTCGGTATCGATGGCCACCGCCTCGACATCGTATCTGGCGAGGTCCGGCAGGTCGTGTTGATGAAATCTGATCGTCATTGCTACTTTCCGTTCGCTAGCGCGGTGAGAATCCGCGCCCAGGACCGCTGCCCTTTATGGAAGGAGGAGAGTTCGTACTTCTCGTTGGGGGAATGGATGCGGTCGTCTGGCAGACCGAAGCCCACGAGCAGCGAGTCCATGCCCAGAAGCCGTTGGAAATCGCCAACGATAGGGATGGAGCCGCCCATGGCGATAGAGACGGCAGGCTTGCCCCATTCCTCGGTAAGCGCACCCTCGGCCGTCTTCACCAGCGGCGAATCGTATGAAAGCTGGAGGGCCGGCCCGCCGCCGTGAGGCGCGAACTCGACCGAGCAGTCGGCAGGAATGCGCTCGCGCACGAAAGCGCGGAAGGCGTCGCGGATCTTGTCCGGATCCTGCCTGTGTACGAGACGGAAGGAGATTTTGGCAGAAGCTTGGGCCGGGATGACGGTCTTGAATCCCTCACCCGTATAGCCGCCGATGATGCCGTTGCATTCCGCAGTCGGACGCGCCCAGGTAAGTTCCAGCGCCGAGCGGCCCTTCTCGCCGGCAGGTTCGAAAAGGCCGATAGGGCCAAGCAGGCTCTCGGCCGTACGGCCCAGTTCCTCCCAGCTTTTCAGCACATCGGCCGGCGTCTCCTCCACGCCTTCGTAGAAACCGGGGATGGTGACGCGGCCGTTCTCATCATGCAGGTCGGCCAGCGCCTTCGCCAGGATGCGGATGGGGTTGGCCGCGATGCCGCCGAAGAAGCCCGAATGCAGATCCCGGTTCGCCGCCTTCACCGTCACTTCCTCGCCGACGAGCCCGCGCAGGCCGACGCAGATGGCCGGCGTCTCGCGGTCCCACATGGCGGTGTCGCAGACCAGCGCGAAATCTGCCTTCAGTTCCTCGGCATTGGCTTTCAGGAAGGGTTTCAGCGACGTCGAGCCCGATTCCTCCTCACCCTCGAACAGGATCGATATCCTGCAGGGCAGTTTGCCGTGCACGGCCTTATAGGCGCGGCACGCCTCGACGAACGTCATGAGCTGGCCCTTGTCGTCCGAAGACCCGCGCCCGGAGATAACCTTACGGCCCGGCTCCACCTCTTTCAGCGCCGGGGCGAAGGGCTCGCTTTCCCACAGCGCTAGCGGGTCCACCGGCTGCACGTCGTAGTGGCCGTAGAACAGCACGTGCGGACCCTCACCCTCATGATGGGCAACCACCATCGGGTGGCCTGCCGTCTCGCACACACTCGCTGCAAAGCCGATCGAGCGCAGATCCTCCACCAGCCATTCGGCCGCCTTGCGGCATTCGGGCGCGAACGCGGGGTCTGTAGAAATGGACTGGATCGCCAACAGGGCGAACAGCCGCTCCAGACTTTCATCGATTGAGGCATCGAGGCGGTCGAGCACGGGCGCGACGTCGGGCATGGATAGAGGGCTCCTCGTTGTCTTATCCTGTTTCCAGCTCCTCCGGATCAGGAGGAGCTTTCGGACATGAAAAAGGGCCGCGGACGGCCCCTTTCCGCTATCGGAAAACCTGCCTTACCAGTAGGGGCAGCTATTGTCTTCCAGGAAGTTGTGGACCTCGATCTCGCCCGAGATGATGTCGGCTTTGGCCTTTTCAACCGCGGCCTGCATCTCTTCCGAGATCAGCTCGGCGTTATGTTCATCGAGCGCATATCCCACCCCATCCTCGGCCAGGCCGAGGTTCTGGACGCCGTAGGTGAAATCGCCATTCTTGGCATCCATGAACGAGGAGTAGACGGCCACGTCGACCCGCTTCAGCATAGAAGTGAGCACATGGCCGGGATGCAGGTAGTTCTGGTTAGCATCGACGCCGATGCCGAGCTTGCTGGCGTCCGCCGCCGCCTGCAGCACGCCGACGCCGGTGCCGCCGGCCGCGTGGTAGATCACATCCGCACCCTGGTCGATTTGCGTGCGGGCGATCTCGCCGCCCTTGGTCGGGTCGTTCCAGGCCGCCGGCGTGTCGCCGGTGTAGTTGCGGATGACCTCAGCGTCCGGATCGGCCGCCTTCACGCCGCCCACGTAGCCGCACTCGAACTTGCCAATAAGCGGTATCTGCATGCCGCCCACGAAGCCCACGGTGCCGGTCTCGGAGGCCATGGCCGCGAGCATGCCGACAAGGTAGGAGCCTTCCTGTTCCTTGAAGGTGAGGGAGCGGACATTGGGCTGATCCACGGCGTCATCGATAATGGTGAAGCTCACATCCGGATATTCGGGCGCCACCCTGTTCAGGGATTCGACCCAGCTGAAACCGGCCATGACAATGGGATTGTGGCCGCGCTCGGCAAAGCGGCGCAACGCCTGCTCGCGCTGGGCTTCGTTGGAGATCTCGAACTCGGCATAGTCGATGCCGGTCTCCTCCTTGAACTGCTCCGCGCCCATATAGGCCATTTCGTTGAACGATTTGTCGAACTTGCCGCCCAGATCGAAGAGGAGGGCCGGAGAGACTTCCTCCTGGGCCACAGCCGTCGCGGTCATGGCGGTTGCGGCCAAAAGGCCGAGAACGATACGCTTCATGTGATCCACACCCTGTCGGTTTCTCTAACATTGGGCGGATGCGCCGCCCACGGCAGAATTTTCTCCTGCTCGCGCGCACTCTTGCACGGGTAACGCGAAATTTCACGTGGAAAATTGGCAGTTAGAAAATCGGCTGCGGTGCCAGGCAAGCGCCGGCAAATGCCATTCTCAGGCGGCCTCGCCGCCCCCCACCGGACAGGTGACGCCCGTGCCTTGGAGGCCGCAATAACCACCGGGATTTTTCGCCAGATATTGCTGATGCTCGGCCTCGGCGAAGTAGAATTCGGGCGCGGCGGCGATCTCGGTGGTGATGGCGCCGGCGTCGGAGGCCTCCAGCGCCGCGGCATAGGCATCGCGCGAGGCACGCGCCTGCGCCATCTGCGCCTCCGTGCTGGTATAGATCGCCGAGCGATAGGTGGTGCCCACATCGTTGCCCTGGCGCATGCCCTGGGTCGGATCGTGACCCTCCCAGAACAGCTTTAAAAGGGCGGCGAAGGAGATGATTTCCGGATCGTAGACGACAAGAACCACCTCGGCATGCCCGGTCAGCCCCGTCGTCGTCTCGCGATAGGTCGGGTTCGACGTGAGGCCGCCGGCATAGCCGGCCGCCGTCACCCACACGCCCTCCACCTGCCAGAAAAGCCTCTCCGCACCCCAGAAGCAGCCCATGCCGAACAATACCTTCTCCGTGCCTTCCGGATATGGGCCTTTGAGCGGCTTGCCATTGACGAAATGTCTGTTGGCAGTGGGGATTGGCTCGGGCCGTCCCGGTAGTGCCTGCTCCGGCGCCGGCATCTTCAGCTTCGTTTCCGAGATGTGGAAAATCATGAGAAAGCCTCCTCGACCTCACCGCGCAGCGGAGGGAAACCCACTCCGCCTCTGCCGGCGATGGCCGATCGCGTAGAAGAGAAACGCCAGCAGAGCGAAAATCAGCCATCCCGGCAATGCCAGAATGGAAACCACTACCGGCTCCCACAGCATCGGCACCGTGCGCTCCACCGCGTCCTGAACGAGAGCATAGGTATCGGGTGAGGTGGATTGCCAGCTCTGGCCAAGCGGCGTCGGCTTCCACGCGCCAGCGGCGATCGAGCGGGTAGCATCGACCACGGCCATGATGACGGCGACCGCAAGGGCGAACATCGAAAGCAGGCGGAGCACGAAACGCATGGCGAGACCCGGCGACGGCACTGATTATCCGTGAGATAGGGGCATGGAGCGCGCTTGGCAATCGCCGGGCCTATTCGAGGCGCCGCGAAGGCCGGAGAAAAGCCCGCCGCACATCTTGGCATTCGCAATCAATTCGACTAGATGAGCCCCGAGCATTCATGCAATGCCCGAGCGGCGCGTCGTCACGCGACAGATGCCGTTCGCGGAGAGGTGGCCGAGTGGTTGAAGGCGCACGCCTGGAACGCGTGTATACGGGAAACCGTATCGAGGGTTCGAATCCCTCTCTCTCCGCCATCCTGCTTCTGTCCGACCCCGGCAAAAATCGGCAACAGAACGTACCCGAGGCGTGGTGGGCATTTCGTGCCGCCTGGACCGGGGTGCGTTGCGGGTGTTTCGCGGCAAGCTTATAGTCCGGGCGGAAGGAGAACGCCGTGGCGACACCGACGCCCCTCTACGACAACAAACCGCTTCGTCTTCGCGGACGCGGGGAGGATTGATGTCACTTTTAGGTAAACGTGTTCTCCTGATCATCGGCGGCGGCATCGCTGCCTATAAATGCCTCGATCTCATCCGTCGCCTGCGCGAGCGCGGGGCCGCTGTGCGCTGCGTGATGACGCAGGCGTCGCGGGAGTTCATTACGCCGCTCTCCGCCGGTGCGCTGTCGGCCGACCACGTGTTCACCGACCTCTTCGATCGCCAGGACGAGCACGATGTCGGGCACATCCGTCTATCGCGTGAGGCCGATCTGGTGGTGGTGGCGCCGGCCACGGCCGACCTGATGGCGAAGCTCGCCACGGGCCTTGCCAACGACCTTGCTTCTACAGTGCTTCTTGCCACCGACAAGCCGGTGCTGATGGCGCCGGCGATGAACCCGAAGATGTGGGCTCATCCGGCGACGCTACGCAACCGCGAAACGCTTTCCCGTGACGGCATCCGGCTTATTGGGCCGAACAGCGGGGAGATGGCCGAAGGCGGCGAGGCCGGTGAGGGGCGAATGGCGGAGCCGCTGGAGATCGTCGCTGCGATCGAGGGCATGCTGGCAGATGGGCCCAGGCCGCTCGCCGGGCGCAAGATCGTCGTCACCTCGGGGTCAACGCACGAGGCTATCGACCCGGTACGCTACATCGCCAACCGCTCTTCCGGCCGGCAAGGGCATGCTATCGCCGCCGCCCTGGCCAAGCTCGGCGCGGCCGTGCATCTGGTCTCCGGTCCCGTCTCGATCGCCGACCCGCAGGGAGTGAAGACCGTTCACGTGGAAAGTGCCCGGCAGATGCACGAAGCGGTGGAGGCGCTTCTGCCCGCCGACGCCGGCATCTTCGTCGCAGCCGTGGCAGACTGGCGCCCGCAGGCGGAGACGGCGAAAAAGATTAAGAAGCAGAAGGGCAAGGATGCGCCAGCGCTGGCGCTCACCGAAAACCCCGACATCCTGGCCGCCGTCGGTCACCATGAAAAGCGCCCCCGCCTCGTCATCGGCTTTGCGGCGGAGACCGAGAACGTGGTGGAGAACGCGCGCGCCAAACTGGCGAAGAAGGGTGCCGACATCATCGTCGCCAACGACGTCTCGCACGACAGCGGCATTGGCTCTTCCGGTGTCATGGGCGGCGAACGCAACCGTGTCCATCTCGTCAGTGGAGAGGACGTTGAGGAGTGGCCGGAAATGACCAAGGAAGACGTGGCGGAGCGGCTGGCGGTAGTGGTCGCCAATATGCTCGGTGGGGAGCGGAAGGATTGAGCGGCCCGCCGGTGCTTGAAACCGAGCGCCTCCTCTTGCGGGAGCATCGACCTGAGGATCTGGACGCCTACCACGCCATGTGGTGCGACCCCGAGGTCGTCCGCTATGTCAACAGCGGCGGCGGCGCGCTCAGCCGTGAACAGGCGTGGGACGCGATCCTGCGCCACCGCGGCATGTGGGCGATCTTCGGCTTCGGTTTCTGGGTCATCGAGGACAAGGGCACCGGCCGGCTCATCGGGGAAGTCGGTATGCAGGAGCGTTGCCGCAACATCCAGCCAGAGATTCGTGGTACGCTGGAGGCAGGTTGGGTCCTGTCGCCCGAATGGCACGGCCGCGGTCTTGCACGGGAAGCAATGGGAGCGGTCATCGACTGGTGCGACGAACGATTTCCTGCCAAGCCATTCACCTGCATCATCAATCCCGCCAACGAACGGTCGCTCAAGCTTGCCGAGAAACTCGGTTTTCGTATCCTCGCCCGTACCAGCTACCGGGACACGCCCAACCTCCTCCTCCAGCGCGGCTGATCACCAGGAGCCGGCCTTGCCGTCGACGAGGTGGATGATTGAGGCCGGACTGGATATCCAGAAGCCGTCGAAGTTCTCCCCCAACGCCTCGATCTCGTCGCATCGCGCGGTTCCCGCCTGCGCAAAGTGCTCCGCCGCAGCCCGCGTGTCGTCCGTCACCACCTCCAGCCACAATTCGGCCTGGCTCAGGCCCGGAACGCGGTCGATCCACAACTGATTGGCACCGAATCGGAAGCCGACCGACGGCAAAAGCTCCTCGATCTGCTCGAACCCCAGAACATCCCGATAGAACCGCACCGTTTCCTCGTACTGGTGCGGCGGCACCTTCATGGCAATGTTGCGTCCACCTTCGAATTTCGGTCTCATCGTTTCATCCTTCTTGCCATCGGGGAAGACTGCGCGAGGCCGCAATATTTTGCCCACCTAGGCCTCATGCAGCATGATCAGGTTGCCGCAGCCGTCCTCGAATACCGCAGTGATCGGAAAATCTGCATGCTTCTGCGGCTCTCCCCGAAATTGCACGCCGAGTTTCGTCAGGCGTTCATATTCAGCCTGCACATCGTCACAGCCGAGCGAAGTGAACGGAATGCCCTTGTCATAGAGCGTCTTCTGGTAAGCACGGGAGAATTCGTAGCCTGATGGCTCCAACAAGAGTTCGACGCCCGAGCCATCCGCCGCGATCACCGTCAGCCACCGCGCCCCACCGGCCGGAAAATCCTGCTTCTTCACGAAACCGAGCTTGCCGACATAGAAGTCCTCCGCCTTCTGCTGGTCGTGCACCAGCACGGACGAAAGGTTGCATCGGATCATCGTCTTGCTCCCTCTTGTGCTTTACCGCTGAACGCAGTCTCCGGCGGGTCGAGCCATTCCTCGGCCCGTTGCCCTACCGTGCTGCGAATTTCTCCGCGTATGCCTTCTCCAGACCTGCGTGAGCCGACCAGAAGCCGCGCGGTTTTTGACCGGACAGGCGGTCGACGAGGATTCCCAAATGCGCCTCCCAGCCGCTCGCCACACTGACCATCGTCTCGGTGTCGGGCAGGCGGCGGTGGGTCAGCACGAGGCGTACTCTGGCGCCCTCGGAAAAAAGCTCAAAGATGATCTCGCTCTCCCCATTGTCGCCCGGCCAGCGATAGGCCAACAGACGCGGCGGATCGTATTCGGTGACCTCGCCTAGCATCGGCGGGCTCTCCTCGAAATGACGGTAGCGCTCCGGCGTCGGTTCGGAGGAAAGCTCCCGGTGGCGGAAGAGATGCTCCACGCGGCCGCCCACGAAGAGCTCCATCTCACCGGCTGCCAACCATTGCCGGCGCTTTTCCGACTGCGTGATATACTCCCAGATGCGCTCGACAGGGCCTGGCAGCAGGCGCTCGATGCGCACCGTGTCGGGCGCGGTGACGACGCCATGTACCTCAACATCCTGGCTGGTCATCGCAACCTCCTCTTCGCGCTCCGGCCATCGCCTGGTCATCCTTCCGGAAGCCCGTCGGGAAACTTGTCCTGCACCAGGTTCAGCCTGATGCCGTGCTCTAGATAGGCCTTCGCCCCGGCAAGCACGAAGGAGAAACCTTCCGTGGAATCAAGCGCTTCGGTCACGCGCTGACTATCTTCGCCGGTGAATCCCCGATTGACGATGCTGACATAGGTCGTGCCGTCCGGGCGGTCTGTGAAGGTCCATTCCACCGTGGTGGATCCGCTTCCGCCCGGCCACTCGACGAGAATACGCCTGTTCTTCTCGACAGCCTTCACCTCAACGGGGATTGAGAAGCTGTACATCGCCCATTCCCAGGTCACGGTCTTGCCAGCCTCCATGCGGCCGCTGCCGCCCGTGAACCAGAACTTGGAGGTGATTTCGGGGTCGACGAAGGCCTCGAAGACCTCCGCCACGGGCTTGCGGATCAGCATTTCCGCCTTTGCGCGGGGATCAATAGTCACGGGAATATCTCCTATCGAGCATCGTCGTTCACGACTTTCCAGCGTAACGCGCCAAGCGTTCCAGATGCCCAACCTAACCCTGGGCGTGCGCCTCCATCAGCGTTGAGCGTCTTTCCGGGGGATGGATGGCCCAGCCGGAGTGGACGAGCGTCATCTCCGTCGCCCCGTCCCGGTCGGCGACGGTGAATGTGACCTGTGTCTCGCCCGGCCAGTCGTCATCGGCCCAACTCATGGCAAGTGTTCTCTGGGGATCGAATCGGGTCACCACGCCCGCGGTTACCACTTCGCGGTTGCCGTTGGACCATACCTCTCGCAGCGGCCCGCCCAGCCGAGCGTCCAGGCTCGCATGGCCACCCCACCAGGCGCGGATGTGGCGCGCCTCGGTGAGAAGCCGCCACGTCTCCTCGCGTGGCATGGCAAGCGCAAGCGTGATCTCGATCCTGTCCCCGGTGACCTCAACCCGCATGCTCACCTCGCTTGCCGTTCGAGCAGGCGCGCCTGCATCCCGAGCATCTGCGTCCAGCCGGTGGTGATCTGCTCCTCATACTCGGCCCACTGCGAATCCATCTCGTGCAGGAGGGTCAGCAGCGCGCCTTGGCCGTCCGGCTCGATGGTGATCGTCACCGTGGAGATGCCTTTCTTCTCTTCCTCCTCGGAGGTGAACCAAGTGAAGACCAACTTTCGCGGGCGGTCGATGGCAAGATAGGAACCCCAATGCACAGCCTCCCCCTCCTCGCGCATGTCGGAGAAGGTGAAGCGGCCGCCGATGCGGGGTTCAATCTCGACACGCCGCACATCGCCCGAAAGCCCGAAATCGGAAAGCGCCATCCCCATCCAGGCGCGCACCTTTTCCGGATCGAGCCAGGCGTCGAAGACCCGCTCGGGCGCGGCGTCGAATTTGCGTGTGATTCTGAGCGAAAACGTGTCGTGGCTCATGGGTTCTCCCCTTCCCTTTGCCGCTCATCCTCCGCTTTGAGCAGCGCTTCCAGCGTGTCGAGCCGCCTGGTCCAGAAGCGCTCGTAATAGCGCAGCCACGCCTCGGCCTCGGCGAGCCGGGCCGCGTCGAGCCGGCAGTAATGGGTGCGGCCGGCGATGCGACGGCGGACGAGGCCGGCTGATTCCAGGACCTTCACGTGCTTCGACGCGCCGGCCAGCGACATCGAGAATGGCGCGGCCAGTGCGCTGACGCTCTGCTCACCGCCCGCCAGCTCCCGCAACATGGCGCGACGGGTGGAATCGGACAGCGCATGGAAAACGGCGTCGAGGGTGGCGGGCTCTTGTTCAACCATATGGTTTAGGATAGCGCGCTTTGCGCCACAGTCAACCAGGTGGTTTATCTTTTATTCGGCCACCACTTGGGCTGCTTCTGCTTCGGCGAGGCGGGAGAGGAGCGTGCGTCGCGTCTCCTCGTCCACGAAAGCGGCTTCGAGCGCGGTGCATGTCACCGCTGTCAGCGCAGCTTCATCAAGATCGAAATGCCGTGAAGCAACCGCATATTCGTGGCCGATGCTGGTGTGGAAATGCGGCGGATCGTCGGAATTGAGCGTGAGGCGGCAGCCGGCGGCATGGAGTTGCGGGAAGGGATGATGCGTGTAGTCCGGGAAGACACCGAGCACCACGTTCGAAACCGGGCAGACCTCCAGCACCACACCTTCCTCCGCAACACGGCGCACCAGATCGGGGTCCTCGACCGTGCGCACGCCGTGGCCGATGCGTGTTGGAGCGAAGTAGTCGAGCGCCGCCTCGACACTGTCGGCGCCGCCAAATTCGCCCGCGTGCACGGTGATTCCCAGCCCCGCCTCGCGGGCGATGTCGAAGGCGCGGACGAAATCGCGTGGGTGGCCACTGCGCTCGTCGCCGGCCATGCCGAAGCCTGTCACCAGAGGGTGTCCGCAGGTGGCGGCGAAGCGCGCCGCCTTCTCCACCGCCGCCGGGCCGAAATGGCGCACGCCGGTGACGATCATTCGCCCTTCGATGCCGGTCTTCGCCCTGGCGCGGACGATGCCTTCGCCGAGTCCGGCCGTATAGGCCTGAGGCGAAAGGCCGGCGCGTTCGGCGTGGTCGGGCGAGGTGAAGAACTCGGAGTAGATGGCGCCTTCGTTCGCGAGACCCGTCAGATAGGTCTCAGCCAGGGCGGCGTAATCCTCTTCGCTGCGGAAGAGGTTTGCGGCGGCGTCGTAGGCCGCGAGGAAGCTCGAAAAATCGTGCCAGTGATAGGCGCCGTCGCGGATGAAGGCGGAGACGTCCGCGCCATATTTCTCCGCCTGGCTTGTGACGAGCGCGGGCAGAGCCGCGCCTTCGATGTGGCAATGCAGTTCCGCTTTGAGCAGCATCCGGGTCCGATCCTCGGCAAAAACGGATCAGACCATATCACAGACGTCGCTCCAGGCAGCCGCCTTGCGCAGTACCGCCAGGAAGCGTTCTCCGGCGACCTCCAGCGGCCCCGAATTGTCGATGAGGGTCGCGTCCTCCACCTTGAGCTCGCTATCCGCACCGCGTGCCAGCCGGGCCAGCACCTCCTCGCGTGTCTCCCTCCCGCGCCGGGAAAGCCGGTCGGCCAGCACCTCAGGTGGCGCGGTCACGATGACGGGGAGGACATGGGCATAACGCTCCCTGAGCGCCGGGATGACGGCGCGCGATACATTGGCTACCGCCACGCCGCCGCTGCGCATCGTCCCGTCGATCTCCGCCGGCAGCGCATAGCTGAGGCCGTTGGCGCGCCAGCTCAAGGCAAAACACCCTGCCGCCCGCCCGCGCTCGAAGGCAGCTTCGTCCAGCGTGTCGTGCTCCTCACCGCCGGCGTCCATCGGGCGTGTGATGACGCGTCGCGCGAAGACGATCTCGCGAGCAAGGCCCCCAAGCCTTTGCCTGGCGTAGTCCATCACTGAATCCTTGCCGGCGCCGGACGGTCCCGCCACAGCGACGAACACGCCCTGGCGGATGGGAAAGGGCTCCTGCGCCTGCGCACGCTCTATGCTCGCCGAAACCATCATGCCACGCGCCGCCCCTCGCGCCACACGGTGCGCACCACGGGAATGCCGCCGTCGAGCCGCACGCGCACGAGGTCGGCCCGCCGTCCCGGCTCGATGACACCGCGGTCAACAAGCCCAACAGCCTCGGCCGGGATCCTCGATACCTTAGCGACGGTTTGCGGCAGGCCGATGCCGTCGACCAGCTCGCTCAAGGAGAAGGCGGCCTGGATCAGGCTGAATGGGATGTAATCGGAGGACAGGATGTCGAGATCGCCGCCCTCGGCCAGTTCCTGCGCCGAGACGTTGCCGGAATGGGAGCCGCCGCGCACCAGATTGGGCGCGCCCATAAGCACGGCCATCCCCGCCTCTTTCGAGGCCCTGGCCGCTGCCGCCGTGGTCGGAAACTCCGCCACACGCACGCCGTCCATCGATGCCTCGCTCACATGTTCGGGCGTGGCGTCGTCATGGCTGGCGAGGATGATGCCGCGCTCCTTACAGGCGGCCGAGATGGCCCGCCGGTTGGGCCCGGCGTTGCGGCGCGACTCCTCCATGCGCTTATCGCAGAAACGGCGGAATGCCTCGTCCGACAGCTTCATCTTCACCTTGTAATAGGCCGCGTAGGCGTCGAGATTGATGAACTGGCGCTGGCCCGGCGAGTGGTCCATCAGCGAGGCGAGCTTAACGTGACGGTCGCCCTCGAAGAGCGAAAAGGCGGAAAGGCAGTCGGACGCCGAGACCTCGCAGCGCAGGTGCAGGAAATGGTCGGCGCGCAGCCGGTCGGCGGCGAGGCTCTCCTCGATAGCATCGGCCAGGCTGCGCATCCCTTCCGCGTCCACGTCGCCCTCTTCGTCGAGGCCGACGCGCAGCGCGTCGAATACCGTGGTGATGCCGGAGGAGGCGACCTGCGCATCGTGGGCGAGAACAGCAGCGAGCGGATTCCACCGCACTTTGGGCCGCGGAGCGTAGTGCCCTTCCAGATGGTCCGTGTGCAGTTCCACGAGGCCTGGAATGAGGAAATCGCCTTCGAGATCATCGCCCGCCTGCGCGGGGCCGGCCGCGATGTCGGCGATGCGGCCATCGCGGAGCACTACGCTGCCGTCGATAACCTCGTCGGCGAGCACGATGCGGGCATTCCTCAGGATCGTTTCATGCGTCATTCAGGCGGTCTTCCTCTCCCTCTCGCCGCCAATGGCGTGGAAGGACTTGATGTGGAATGGCGCGCCCGGCTCCGGCTCGGCGAAGAGCGCAAGCGACGACAGCTCCAGGGGCTCCAGAAGCAGCGGGCCGAAGAAGGCGTCGATCGCCCGCTCCATGCGCTTGGCTTCCGCCTCCGGCACCCGTCCCGTCAATGTCATATGGAAGCGGAACGCGTCGAAAACATAGGGATATCCCCATTTGTGGAGATTTTTTAGCTGCTCGGGGGTCAGATTCTCGGGGCCGCGGCGCTCGATCTCCTCCGGTGTCAGCGGAGCACGGAAAGGCTCGAATTCCTCCACCACCTCGCCCGCCAGCCGGTCGAGCTCGGGAGACGGTGTCTCCGGCACGATGGCGAAGAAGCTGCCGAGCCGCGTTGCCTTAATGCGCTCGAGGACAACCGGCTCGCGCTCTGCAGCGAATTGCGCAAGGGCGGCGGTCAGTTCCCCCTCGCTCCTGCCCTCAGCAAGGCGGAACGGCGCCTTGAGCGTCGCGTGGAAGCCGTAGCGGCGGGGTGCAGCAGTATGGAAGGCGATCTCGGCGGCGGAAAAAGTGTCGACCGCCACCGGCGCGGGCACCTGACGGCCGAAGACGCTGCGCCCCAGCCAGCGCGCGGCAACACGGCCTAGCGGGTCGTCCTGGTCCGGTGTGAAATAGATTGCATAGCGCATGGGTATCAATCCTCGCAGATCGGGACGCAATAGGCGATTTGCATGACAGAATAACGAAGCCCCGGCGAAAGGGAGGCGATAGTCGCCCAAACCGGCGGGGCAATCAATGGCGCGCGCGGTGGTTTCGGGCACATGGTCGTCAACGCCCTCCTTTGCTGATTCAATGGGCAAGCGGTGAATGCAGGCGCGTTTCATTGTCGCCACGCCCGGCTGTCGCCGTCTGGCCTTTGTGATTGGGTGGGAAGCGGGGCGCGTTGTCCGAGCCACTCTATTCATTTTAAGGCGCGCGCAACGCGCCCCGCCGGCCGCTGTCCCGACATTCGACCGGTCTAAGGGCTCTTTCTGGCTCCGGACGGACACACGCAGTGAAGCGCCTTTGCCGAACCCCGCGGCTTTTCCGCATCCGCCATCGCCCATCTTGCGATGGGCCTGCCGGACTCCGGCCTGTTCGCGGGCCCTCACATGCCTCCAGGTACCGTTCCTGAAGGGGGAGGCTGCCGCCGCTCTCCCTGATCCCCGGTCCGGACCCGGTTCCCGCGAGAGCGATGGGGACCATGATAAGGGCGGCGTGAGGTGGGGGCGAAAATTCCTGCGAGAAAAGTTTGCATGTTGTGGGGGGTCAATGGGTTGGCGGGAAACCGGGTCGAAATTTATCCCCGCGTGAAGGTGGATGGCGACAATCTCTTGGCGCGGTCATCGTGCGGTACCATTTCGGTTCCGACCTCATCGCCTTCTGGCGCGACACGTCAACTCCTCGGTCTTGTCGAGAAGCATTGATCCAGCTGGAAAATAGTCGCGCGCCTTCACGCAATTGTGTCTGACCGGCGAAAACTTTCCCTCCCGCCCTGCGTTGCAGTTGATGGTTCCTCTATACCTAAGGGAGGCGCATCATGCCACGAAGCAGGATCCTCATTGCCGCTGTTGCGACTGGATTGGCCGCCACCGGGCTGGTGGCAACCGCAGTCAGTCAGGATCAGCCGTTCGGAAACGAAGAGGACACCGCTTATTCCCAGACCTTGTGGGAGCGGCTGAACGAGGAGAATTTGGCGGGCGACAATGCCGTCAACACGGTGCCTTACGAGGGCACTGACCCGCACGGCGTCATCCTCGAGACGCTCTATCGCGATATCGACGTCGAGGGCCATACCGGCCTTGTTGTGGTGAAGCGTAATTACGGACCGGAGGGGGTGACCGTCGAAGACGTGCAGGGCGACCGAGGCGAGCACATGGATTCGATCACGGTGATGTTCAAGCGCGAGCAGGGTTACGATCCGGAGAACCAGGATTGGTTCTGGGCGAAGTATCTGGCCGACGGTTCGCTTGACCAGAACCCGCAAGGTATGTCGCTCGCCGGTCGTGTCGGAAAGGGCGCCGATCAAGGCTGCATCCCTTGCCATGCTCAGGCCGCGGAGGGTGACTACCTCTATACGTTCAATCTCCAGTAGGGCACCCGCCTCGCAGGCGGTACCAGGTTCAACCGGGGCCCCGAGCGGACCTCCCGCCCGCGGCCTTCTCGGCCGGCTCAGTTTCCCAGGATTCCCGGCAGGCGCAGGCTCTTCTCTCGGGCGCAGTCGAGTGCTTCTTCGTAGCCGGCGTCGGCGTGGCGCATGACGCCGGTGGCGGGGTCGTTCCAAAGGACGCGCTCGACGCGCCTTGCCGCGGCTTCCGTACCGTCGGCGCAGATGACCATGCCGGCGTGCTGCGAAAAGCCCATGCCGACGCCACCGCCGTGGTGCAGCGACACCCAGGTGGCGCCGGAGGCGCAGTTGAGCAGTGCATTGAGCAGTGGCCAGTCGGAGACAGCGTCGGAGCCGTCGTTCATGGCTTCGGTCTCGCGGTTAGGCGAGGCGACGGAACCGGAGTCCAGGTGATCGCGGCCGATGACCACCGGCGCCTTCAATTCGCCGTTGGCCACCATCTCGTTGAAGGCGAGGCCGAGGCGGTGGCGGTCGCCGAGACCAACCCAGCAGATGCGGGCGGGAAGGCCTTGGAAGGCGATGCGGTCACGCGCCATGTTGAGCCAGCGGTGCAGGTGATCGTTATCCGGCAAAAGTTCCTTCACCTTTTCATCGGTGCGGTAGATATCCTCGGGGTCGCCGGAAAGGGCGGCCCAGCGGAAGGGGCCGACGCCACGGCAGAAGAGTGGGCGGATATAGGCCGGCACGAATCCGGGGAAGGCGAAGGCGTTCTCGAAGCCCTCGTCCTGCGCGACCTGCCGGATGTTATTGCCGTAGTCGACCGTGGGAACCCCTTCGTTCCAGAAGGCGACCATCGCCTCCACATGCTCGCGCATTGAAGCGCGGGCGGCTTTCTCCACTGTCTTGGGATCGCTCTCGCGCTTCTGGCGCCATTCAGCCAGCGACCAGCCCCTGGGCAGGTAGCCGTTGAGGGGGTCGTGCGCCGAGGTCTGGTCGGTAACGATGTCGGGCCTGACCCCGCGGCGTGCGAGTTCGGGCACGATCTCGGCCGCGTTGCCCAGCAGTCCGACGGATTTCGCCTCGCCGGCGCTCGTCCAGCGCTCGACGATGGCCAACGCTTCGTCGACGCTGGTCGTTTTTTCATCGAGGTAGCGTGTGCGCAGGCGGAAATCGATGCGGCTCTCGTCGCACTCTATAGCGAGGCAGCATGCACCGGCCATGACGGCGGCGAGCGGCTGTGCGCCGCCCATGCCGCCGAGCCCGGCGGTGAGGATCCATTTGCCCTTGAGATTGCCGCCATAATGCTGGCGCCCGGCCTCCGCGAATGTCTCGTAGGTGCCCTGCACGATGCCTTGGGTGCCGATATAGATCCACGAGCCGGCGGTCATCTGGCCGTACATCATGAGGCCGGCGCGATCGAGCTTATTAAAATGGTCCCAGTCGGCCCAGTGCGGCACGAGGTTGGAATTGGCGATGAGCACGCGCGGGGCGTCGGCATGGGTGCGGAAGACGCCGACCGGCTTGCCGGACTGGACGAGCAGGGTTTCGTCCTCTTCCAGCGTCTTGAGCGTGGAAACGATGCGGTCGAAATCGTCCCAGGTGCGGGCGGCGCGGCCGATGCCACCATAGACGACGAGCTCGTTGGGGTTTTCCGCCACGTCGGGATCGAGATTGTTCATCAGCATGCGAAGGGGCGCTTCGGTGAGCCAGGACTTTGTGTTCAGCTCCGGGCCGCGTGGCGCGCGCACCTCGCGGATGTTGTGGCGCGGGTCGGTCATCGCTCGCTGTTCGCCTTCAGGGAATGCGCAATCGCCTCCAGCCGCTCCAGAATGGCCCGGAGATGCGGGCGCAGGCGGCGAGCCTTCGTCTCGTCATAGGCGAAGGGCTCGATCTCGCGCGCTAGGTAGGTCGACTGGGTAAGCTCCATTTGGATGGCATGGACGCCTTCGTGCGGCTGTCCGTAGTGCCGTGTCGTCCAGCCGCCGCGGAAGCGGCCGTTGAGCACGCTCGTGTAGCCTTGTGCGCCGATACAGATCTCCGCCACCGCCGCTTCAATCTCCTCCGCACAGGTCGCACCGTTGTCGGTGCCAATGTTGAAGTCCGGCAGCGTGCCGTCGAAGAGGAACGGGCAGTGGGAGCGGATCGAGTGGCAGTCGTAGAGAACGATGACGCCGTGGAGCGCCTTGACGCGGGCGATCTCGGCCTCCAGCGCCGTGTGGTATGGGCGGTGGAAGGCGGCGAGCCGCGCCTGGATGTCGGCCTCATCGGGCTCCTCGCCTTCGCGCCAGAGGGGCTGGTTGTCGAAATCGATGAGGGGTACGAGGCCGGTGGTGTTCTGCCCAGGGTAGAGGCTCTGCCCCGATGGATCGCGGTTGGCGTCGATGACGTAGCGGTGGAAGGTGGCGCGTACGGTGGTGGCTTGCGGCAGCAGGTCCCGGTAGAGGTCGTGCACGTGCCAATCCGTATCGCGGAGCTTTTGTCCCTCGGCATTTAGCCGCGCCCGGATCTCCTCCGGCACGTAGGTGCCGGTATGCGGTAGGCCGAGGATGACGGGTGATGTACCTTGAACGGCCTCGACCGGTATCATGGCTCGCTCCTCAGCTCCGGCAGGATGTCCGGCGCGACGCTGCCGTTGAGTTCGCCCGTACGCACCAGCGCGATGGCCGCTTCCAGATCGCCCGCCATGAAGCGGTCCACCTCCAGCGTGGGCACCGCGCCACGGATCGCGGCGTGCGCCTTTTGCAGCTCGGCACTCGTTTTGAGTGGCGCGCGCAGGTCTACGCCTTGCGCTGCGGTCACCGCCTCGATGCCGACGATGCCGAAGAGGTTTTCGGTCATGGCGAGAAGCCGCCGCGCACCGTGGCAGGCCATGGAGACGTGGTCTTCCTGGTTGGCGGAGGTGGGGGTTGAGTCCACCGAGGCCGGATGCGCCATCTGCTTGTTTTCCGACATCAGCGCGGCGGAGGTGACCTCGGCGATCATCAGGCCGGAATTGAGGCCGGGTCGCTTGGCTAGGAAGGCCGGCAGGCCGAAGGAGAGCGCGGGATCGACCAGGAGGGCGATGCGCCGCTGGGCGATGGCGCCGATCTCGCAAATGGCGAGCGCGATCTGGTCGGCGGCGAGCGCCACCGGCTCGGCATGGAAGTTGCCGCCCGACACCACCTGGCCGTCCGAAAGCACAAGCGGATTGTCGGTCACGGCATTGGCCTCGATGGTCAGCGTGCGTGCGGCCTGGCGCAGGATGTCGAGGCAGGCGCCGTCGACCTGCGGCTGACAGCGGATGCAGTAGGGGTCCTGCACGCGCTCGTCGCCCTCGCGGTGGCTCTCGCGGATTTCCGAGCCGTCGAGCAGCTTCCAAAGGGCGGCCGCCGTGTCGATCTGGCCGCCGTGCCCGCGCAAGGCGTGGATTTCCGGGTGGAAGGGGGCGGAGGATCCCATGGCGGCGTCGGTCGACAGCGCGCCGGTGATCAGCGCCGAGCGGGCGGCGCGATGGGCGCGGAAGAGGCCGGCAAGCGCCAGCGCGGTGGAGACCTGTGTGCCGTTGATGAGCGCCAGCCCCTCCTTGGCAGCAAGCACCACCGGGGAAAGGCCTGCCTTTTCCAATGCTTCATTGGCCGGCAATCTTTCGCCTTTGTACCAGGCTTCGCCCTCGCCTGTCATAGCCGCTCCCAGGTGCGCGAGCGGTGCGAGATCGCCGGAGGCGCCGACGGAGCCTTTTTCGGGAATGACGGGGATAACGCCGCGCGCCGGCATCTCCTCCAGGAGCCGGATGATCTCCATGCGCACGCCCGAGGCGCCGCGGCCGAGCGACATCAGCTTCAGCGCCATGACGAGGCGCACGATGTCTTCGCTCAGCGGGGCGCCGACACCGCAGCAGTGGGAGAGAATGAGGTTGCGCTGGAGCGCTGCCACGTCCTCGGCCGGAACGCGCACGCTGGCGAGTTTGCCGAAGCCGGTGTTGACGCCGTAGATGGCACCCTCGCCAGCGGCGATCTCGGCGATGCGGGCCGCGGAGGCCTCTATGGCCGGATGGCAGGAGGGATCGAGGTACATAGTCGAGCCCTCGCGCCAGATGCGCTCGAGCGTGTGGATGGAGACGGCGCCGGGGGTGAGGGTGAGTGTCATGCGGCGTCTCCGTGAATGAGCCGATGCAGCGGATTGAAGCCGGCGCGATAGGCGAGTTCGACTGGGTGCTCGACGTTCCACACGGCGATCTCGGCGCGTTTGCCGGCTTCGATGGTGCCGATCTCGGCACCGAGGCCGAGCGCGCGGGCGGCTTCGCGGGTGGCGCCGGCCAATGCTTCCTCCGGGGAGAGGCGGAAGAGGGTGCAGGCCATGTTGATGGCCAGAAGCAGGGAGGAGAGCGGCGAGGAGCCGGGGTTGCAATCGGTGGCGACGGCCATCGGCACGCCGGCCGCGCGCAGGCCGGCGACGGGCGGCAACTGGGTTTCGCGCAGGGTGTAGAAGGCGCCGGGTAGAAGAACGGCCACGGTGCCGCTCTTCGCCATGGCGGCGATGCCTTCCTCGTCCAGATATTCCAGATGGTCGGCGGAAAGTGCATGGCGGCGGGCGGCGAGCTTGGCGCCGCCGAGGTTGGAAAGCTGCTCGGCGTGGAGCTTTACCGGCAGGCCCAGCGTGCGCGCCTTGTCGAAGACGCGGGCGATCTCCTCGGGCGAGAAGGCGATGCCTTCGCAAAAGCCGTCGACGGCGTCCGCCAGCCCTTCCGCGTGCGCGGCCTCCATACCGGGCAGCACCACCTCCTCGATATAGGCGTCGGCCTGGCCCTTATATTCCGGCGGCAGGGCATGGGCGGCGAGGTAGCTGGTTTTCACCCGCACCTGACGCATCTCGCCCAGCCGCCGCGCCGCGCGCAGCATCTTCAGTTCGTCCTCGATGGAGAGCCCGTAGCCGGACTTGATCTCCACCGTCGACACGCCCTCCGCCATCAATGCGTTGAGCCGCGGCAGGGCGGCGGCGATCAGCGCATCCTCGTCCACTGCACGGGTGGCGGCTATCGTGGAGACGATGCCGCCGCCGGCGCGTGCGATCTCCTCGTAGGTCGCGCCATGAAGCCGCATCTCGAATTCGCGGGCGCGGTTGCCGCCGTGGACTATATGGGTGTGGCAGTCAATGAGCGCGGGAGTCGTCAAGCGCCCGCCGAGCGTCATCCGCTTGGCGTTCGCCCAGTCGCCCGGCAACTCCGCGTGCGGTCCGACCCAGGCGATGTGGCCGCCCTCGACGGCGATTGCGGCATCTTCCACGAGACCGTACGGCACACCGCCCAGCACCATGCCGGCGAGCCTTGTTTCGGTGAAAACCGTGCGCTTCATTGCTGGAGGACACCTGTCGCTTTGTCTAGACTTGATGTGATTATGTCTATACAAATAGATTTCTAGCTCTGGATCGCAGCCGCATGCAAGAGATTTTCGCCCGAACCGCTCTGACGTCTCAAGGCTGGCGGGACAATGTGCGCGTGACGATCGATGGCGACGGCCGCATCGCCTCCGTCGCATCGGGCGCCGAGCCGGGCGCGGCGACCGTGGTGCCGGTGCTCCTGCCCGCCCTTTCCAACCTGCACAGCCACACCTTCCAGCGTGCCATGGCGGGCCTCGCAGAGCGTCGCGGGCAGGAGGGTCGCGACAGCTTCTGGACGTGGCGCGAGGTCATGTACCGCTTCCTCGACCGGCTTTCGCCCGACGGTTTGGAGGCCATCGCTGCCTTCGCTTTCATGGAAATGCTCGAAGCGGGGTTTTGTGCCGTTGCGGAGTTTCATTATCTGCATCACCGGGCCGGCGGCGGCGCTTATGCCGATATTGCGGAGCTTTCCGGCCGCATTTCCGCCGCGGCGACTGAGACGGGCATCGGCCTGACGCTTCTGCCCGTGCTCTATCGCCACGGCGGCGCCGACCGCCGTCAGCTTCAAGGCGGGCAACTGCGCTTCGGCAACGATCCGGCGGGTTTCGAGAGCCTTCTGGCGCGGGCAGGGGAGCATATGGCGCGGCTTCCCGCCGATTCGGTGCTCGGCGCTGCCGCCCACTCGCTGCGCGGCGTCGGGATCGATGACATACGGGCGGCGATGGCCCTGCGGCCGGATACGCCCTTCCACATGCACATTGCCGAGCAGGAACCGGAGATCGAGGAGATGCTGGCCGTACACGGCGCCCGGCCGGTCGAATATCTGCTCGGCGAGGTGGCGGTTGACGGGCGCTGGTGCCTTGTCCATGCAACGCACATGAACGCGGTGGAGACGGAGCGCCTTGCCCGCTCGGGCGCGGTGGCGGGGCTGTGCCCCATCACCGAGGCCAATCTGGGCGACGGCATCTTCAACGCTCCCCCCTTCCGGCAGGCGGGCGGGCGGCTCGGTATCGGCAGCGATTCCAACGTCCGCATCTCGGTGACGGAGGAACTGCGCCAGCTCGAATATTCGCAGCGGCTGAAGCACCGGGCGCGCGCCGTGCTGGCGGAGCCGGGCGGCTCCTGCGGGCGGGCGCTCTATGATGCCGCACTTGCCGGCGGCAGACAGGCGCTAGGCCGGGAGAACGGCGCTTTGGAAGCCGGCAAATGGGCAGACCTGGTGGCGCTCGATCCCGCCGCCTTCGCAGGCGTGGCGCGCGGCGACGCCGTTCTCGACGGCTGGGTCTTCGCCGGCGGCAACGATGCGGTGACGGATCTCTGGTCAGCCGGGCGCCACGTAGTACGCGGCGGCCGCCATGTCGCACGTGAGGCGATCAGCGGGCGCTATGCCGCCACACTTGAGAAGCTGGTGGCGGGCCTGTGAGCGGCACGCGTTCGTCCTTCCGTGCGATCCGTGATGAGATGGCGCGGCGCATCGCCGAGAGGCTGTGGCTGCCTGGCGCCCTCATCCCCGGCGAGGAGGTGCTGGCGCGCGAGTTCGGCGCCGCACGCGCCACCGTCAACCGTGCGCTCCAGGAGCTTGCCCGCGCCGGGCTGGTGGAGCGTCGCCGCCGCGCCGGCACGCGGGTGGCGCTGCATCCCGTGCGCGAGGCGCGGTTCGTCATCCCGCTGGTGCGCCAGGAGATCGAGGCCCGGGGGGCGGAGTACCAGTATCGCTTGCTCAGCCGTGAAGAGGCGTCCCCGCCGGAAGTCGTGCGCGCGCGGCTCGGGCTTGACGTAACGGCGCCGTTCTTCCATGTCCGCTGTCTGCATCTGGCCGACCGCCTACCCTACCAGTTCGAGGACCGCTGGATCAGTCTCGACGTCGTTCCGGCGGCGCGCAGGGCCGACTTTGAGGACGTCAGTCCCAATGAGTGGCTGGTGGAGCATGCGCCTTTCACCGACGCCGAATTCACCTTCCGCGCCGCCGCCGCGAGCGCGGAGGAGGCGGCGGTGATGCAGCTGCGCGAGGGCGAGCCGGTTTTCGTGGGCGAGCGCATCACCTGGCTGGGCGAGCGCCCCATCACGCTCGTGCGCATGGTGCACCCCTCCTCGCACCGCATGGTCACACGACTATGAGACGGGTCGACAAGATTTTACCCAGCAGCTAGAGCGGATGGGTGCCTTTGCCCTCGCCCTTCGACAGGCTCAGGATGAGGGCAAAGGCAAGGCTAGCTCACCGTGGATTTTAGCGTAGAAGGGTGAGCGCAAGCATCAGCCCTCATGGTGAGCCTGTCGAACCACGGGGCGGGAGGGTACGCAACGTGTCCAATAGCGTGATGCATCCATCCCTCCGACCAGAGGAACGCCCATGACCGCCAACCGCCCACTCACCATCGCCCCTTCGATCCTCTCGTCGGACTTCTCGCGCCTGGGCGAGGAGGTAGAGGCGGTGGCCGCCGCGGGGGCAGACTGGGTCCATCTCGACGTGATGGACGGCCACTTCGTGCCCAACATTACCTTCGGCCCACCGGTGGTGAAGGCGATCCGGGATCGGACGGACAAAGTGTTCGACTGCCATCTGATGATCGCCCCGGCCGACCCCTATCTCGCCGCCTTCGCAGAGGCCGGCTGCGACGTCATTACGGTGCACGCCGAGGCCGGACCGCATCTCCACCGCTCGCTGCAGACTATCCGCAAGCTCGGCAGACGAGCCGGCGTTTCGCTCAACCCGTCGACGCCGGAAAGTGTGATTGAATATGTGCTGGACGAGGTTGATCTCGTCCTTCTGATGACGGTTAATCCGGGTTTCAGCGGCCAAGCCTTCATTCCGTCGGTGGTGGAAAAGATCCGCCGCGTCCGCGCAATGGTCGGCGACCGGCCGATCGATATCGAGGTGGACGGCGGCATTTCCACTGAGACGGCGGGCGCGGTGGTCGAGGCCGGCGCCAATGTGCTGGTGGCGGGCTCCGCCATCTTCAGGGGCGGCGAAGCCGCCTATCGCGAAAACATCGCCGCCATCCGCAAGGCGGCGAGCGGCTGACGTCCGGCCCTCGCCCGCCCGGCGGCAGACGCAGAACGAAGCAAAACGAAGGAGAGAACCATGGCAGCAGTGCCACCCGTTTGCGACTTCGGCTGGCCGGCGGTCGATGCCACGTTACCAGGCACCGACGGCCAAAAACACCGCATCTTCGACCAGGCCGGTCCGAACGGACTGGTGGTGGTCTTCATCTGCAACCACTGCCCCTACGTAAAAGCCTCGATCGACCGCATCGTGCGCGACGCCAGGGACCTGAAGGCACACGGCATCGGCTTCGTCGCGATCAGTTCCAACGATGCCGCCACCTATCCGGAGGATTCCTTCGACAAGATGGCGGAGTTCGCGCGCGAGCACGGCTTCACCTTCCCCTATCTCCACGACGAGGACCAGAGCGTGGCGCGCGCCTACGACGCGGTCTGCACGCCGGATTTCTTCGGCTTCAACAAGGACCTGAAGCTGCAGTACCGCGGCCGCCTAGACGCCGCCCGTACCGGGCCGGCGACGCCGGACATGAGGCGCGATCTTTACGAGGCGATGGTGCAGGTGGCCGAGGCGGGGAAGGGGCCGGAAGAGCAGATTCCTTCAATGGGCTGCTCGATCAAATGGAAGGATGCGGCGTGAGACGCCTCGCCGTCGTCATCCCGGCCGAGCGAAGCGAGAGCCGGGACCCACTCCGTGACTCTTCCACGTCCCGGAATGGGTCCCGGATAGCCTCCGCTTCGCTCCAGCTTCCGGGATGACGCATGGTGAGGTGGCGCGTCTCAATGCGCCTCTTCCCAGTTGTCCGCCGCCCGCGCATCCACCTTCAGCGGTACTGAAAGCGTCCTCGCCGGCCAGGCGGCGCCCTCCATCACCGTGCGGATGACGGGGATCGCCCGTTCCACGGCTTCCTCCGGCGCCTCGAAGATCAATTCATCGTGCACCTGCAGGAGCATCTGGACATCACCGAGCCCGTTGTCGGCAAGGGCGGCGTCCATGCGCATCATGGCGCGGCGGATGATGTCGGCGGCCGAGCCCTGGATAGGTGCGTTGATGGCCGCGCGCTCGTTGAAGGCGCGGATGGAGGGGTTTGAGGAGCGGATTTCGGGATAGTGCGCACGGCGGCCGAAGACGGTCTCTACATAGCCGTACTCGCGGCAGAAGGCTTTGGTGCGCTCCATATAGTCCTTGATGCCGGGGAAGCGCTCGAAATAGCGC
This sequence comes from Chelativorans salis, assembly GCF_025336525.1. GTDB lineage: Bacteria > Pseudomonadota > Alphaproteobacteria > Rhizobiales > Rhizobiaceae > Chelativorans > Chelativorans salis. Next base: position 73,218 of record NZ_JAOCZP010000004.1, on the reverse strand, counting down.
TTGATATAGGCGCCGGCCTCCTCGCGCGGGATGGCGAGCTGGTTGGCGAGCCCGAAGGCAGAGATGCCGTAGATGATGCCGAAATTGATGGCCTTGGCGCGCCGGCGCACCTCGCCCGGCATGCCTTCGACCGGCACGCCAAACATCTCCGAGGCCGTCATGGCATGGATGTCCAGCCCGTCCGCGAAGGCCTGTTTTAGCTGCGGGATATCGGCCACGTGGGCGAGCACGCGAAGCTCGATCTGGCTGTAGTCGGCCGAGATCAGCTTGCGGCCCTCCGGCGCTATGAAGGCGGTGCGGATCTTGCGGCCCTCAACCGTGCGCACGGGAATGTTCTGCAGGTTGGGCTCGGAGGAGGAGAGCCGTCCCGTGGTCGTGGAGGCAAGCGAATAGGAGGTGTGCACGCGGCCCGTCTCGGGGTGGATGTAGCCCGGCAGTGCATCCGTATAGGTGGATTTCAGCTTGGTGACCTGGCGCCAGTCGACAATCTTGCGCGGCAGTTCGTGGCCGGCGGCGGCAAGCTCTTCCAAGACCTGGGCCGAGGTCGACCATTGGCCGGATTTGGTCTTTGCCCCACCGGGCAGGCCCATTCTTCCGAACAGAATCTCGCCGAGCTGCTTCGGCGAGCCGATCGTGAAGCGCCCGCCGGCGAGCTGATAGATCTCCTCCTCCATCGCCGCGGCCGTTTGCGCGAAGTCGCCCGACATGCGGGAGAGGATCTGCCGGTCGACGGTAATGCCGCGATGCTCCATGCGCCCGACAACCGAAACCATCGGCCTCTCCAGCCGCTCGTACACGGAGGCGAGACCTCGGGCGGCAAGGTGGGGTTTCAGCACCTTCCAGAGCCTGAGCGTGACGTCGGCATCCTCGGCGGCGTAGGTGGTGGCGCGCTCGAGGTCGACCATGTCGAAGGTCACCTTCGAGCGGCCGGAGCCCGTCACCTCCTTGTAGGACAGCGGTGTGTGGCCGATCCAGCGCTCGGTGAGAGCGTCCATGCCGTGTGCCTGACTGCCCGCTTCCAGCACGTATGAGATGAGCATCGTGTCGTCATAGGGTGCGATTTCGATGCCGTGCCGGTAGAGAAGCAGCCAATCATATTTGAGGTTCTGGCCGATCTTGAGCACCGACGGGTCCTGCAAGAGCGGCCTGAGCACCGCAAGCGCCTCCTCCAGCTTGACTTGCCCGTCGACTAGGCCGCCACCGAGGAGGTCGTCCTTGCCGTTCCTGTGGTTCAGCGGCACATAGGCCGCCCTGTTGGGGGCGGTGGCGAGCGAAAAGCCGCACAATTCCGCCTGCATGGGGTCGAGCGAGGTAGTCTCAGTGTCGATCGCCAGGAGCCCCGTTTCCCGCGCCTCATCCACCCAGTGGTTGAGCGTTTCGAGATCGCGGATGCAGACATAGCGCGAATGGTCGAAGGGGTCGGCCGGCGCGGCATCGGCGAGCTTTTTCGCCAGTTTCTGCGGCGTGTCGGCATCGTCCATGCGGTCGGGTGCCACTTCGCCTTCCGCGCCCTCCTCCTCGATGCCGGTGGCGGGCACGGTGAGATCCGGCCCGTGCGCCTCTGCCTTCGCCTGGACCTCGACAGTGGCTGCCTCGACGGAAGCGGGATCCACGCCCGTCGCCTCGCCCACGCGGCGGGTAAGCGTCGAGAACTCCATGGCCTTGAGAAAACCGATCAGCTTCGGCCCGTTTGCGGCCGAGTCGAGCGCGAGGGCATCGAGGCCGATCTCCACCGGAACGTCGGTCTTCAGCCGCACCAGCTCGCGCGAAATCCGCGCCTTTTCTGCGAATTCGATCAGGTTTTCGCGCCGCTTGTTCTGCTTGATCTCGTGCGCACGGGTGAGAAGCGTATCGAGATCACCATATTCTTCCAGAAGCTGTGCGGCGGTCTTCGGCCCGATGCCCGGCACGCCCGGCACGTTGTCGATGGAATCGCCGGTGAGCGCCTGCAGGTCGATCATCTTCTCCGGCATCACCCCCCATTTTTCGACGACCTCGGGCACTCTGATCTCGCGGTCCTTCATGGGGTCGTACATGGAGACGCACGGCCCCACGAGCTGCATCAGATCCTTGTCTGAGGAAACGATCGTGGCATCGCCCCCCGCCTCGACCGCAAGCCGCGCATAGGTGGCGATCAGATCGTCGGCCTCGAAACCCTCCGTCTCGATACAGGGCAGGTCGAAGGCGCGGGTGGCCTCGCGGATGAGGCCGAATTGCGGGACGAGATCCTCCGGCGGCTCGGAGCGGTTGGCCTTGTATTCGGGATAGATCTCGTTGCGGAAGGTCTTCGACGAATAGTCGAAGATGACGGCAAAGTGGGTCGGCGTGACGCCCACGGCCGTGTCCCGCGCATCGCGCAGGAGCTTCCAGACCATATTGCAGAAGCCCAGCACCGCACTTACCGGCAAACCATCCGATTTGCGGTTGAGCGGCGGAAGAGCGTGATAGGCGCGGAAAATATAGCCCGAGCCGTCGACCAGGAAGAGATGATCGCCTTTTTTCATTCGTGAACGGGTAGCGCGGCGTGTTTCTTCTGTCCATGGCAAAGGCGCGCGGGCGGCCTTCCCTGCCGCCAAATGGTGACGTCAGCTTCATCAGGTAACGAAAATATTACAAAGGTGTAATCTTTCCCGCCCTTGAATAGCCATTTTGGCGCACAACATATTCCCGTATCGGCAATATTCCGCCGAAAAAGTCCGGGAAAGGCCCGTCCCCCGCCTGAACCGGACATAAAAAGCGGCAGCCTAACCCCCCTCTCCGGGCTGCCGCACAAATACTGAAAAGGCCGCCGTGGCTTCCCCTCCGCCACGGCGGCACTTTTGTCTCTGCGGCTATGATTCCTGCCAGTTCCCGTGGTGGCTGCCTTCGCTGTCCACCCGCTCGAAGCCGTGGGCGCCGAAAAAGTCGCGCTGGGCCTGGATGAGATTTGCCGTGCCGCGGGCGCGGCGGAACGTGTCGAAATGGGCAAGTGCCGCCGATAGCGCAGGCACGGGAAGCCCGGCCTCAGCGCTGCGCGCGACGACACGCCGCAGATGCGGATGTGCGGCCTCGATCAGCGGCGCGAAGGCCGGTGTTGCCAGAAGGTTCTCGATCTCCCGCGCCTCGTCGAAGGCCGCCGCCATCTCGCCCAGGAACTGCGAGCGGATGATGCAGCCGGCGCGCCAGATGCGCGCCACCGTGCCCAGCGGCAGGTTCCAGCCGAATTCGCGCGAGGCCGCGGCCATCACCGAGAAGCCTTGCGCATAGGCGACAATCTTGCCGGCGAAAAGCGCCTGCTCGAGAATGGCCAGCGCTTCCGCGCTCACGGGTCCGGCAGCGGGGGCAGGCGCGCCGAAGCGCTTTTCTGCGGCCTCGCGCTCCTCCTTCATGGCCGAAAGGCTGCGCGCTGCGACCGCGGCCTCAATGGCGGTTGCCGGTATTCCCAGCGTCTGCGCCTCAATGGCCGACCAGCGCCCCGTGCCCTTCTGGCCGGCGCGGTCGAGGATCACGTCCACCATTGGCTGGCCGGTGGCCGGATCATCGGCCGCAAGCACCGCCGCCGTGATCTCGATGAGATAGGAGTTGAGCCGCCCGCGGTTCCATTCGGCGAAGATCGGCGCGATCTCGCCCGCCGATAGGCCGTGTCCATCGCGCAGGATGCCGTAGATTTCGGCAATCATCTGCATATCGGCGTATTCGATGCCGTTGTGGATGGTCTTGACGAAATGTCCCGCGCCGTCCGGTCCGAGCCAAGCCTGACAGGCCTCGCCCTCGTGGCGGGCAGCGATAGCCTCCAGGATCGGCTTGATGCGGCGATAGGAGCTCTCCTCGCCGCCGACCATGATCGACGGCCCGTGGCGCGCGCCTTCCTCGCCGCCGGAAACCCCCATGCCGACAAATTGCGGCCCGGCCTCTGCCAGCGCCGCCATGCGCCGCCGCGTGTCGCGGAAGTTGGCGTTGCCGGCGTCGATGATGATGTCGTCGCGGGCAAGCAGGGGCTTCAGCGCAGCGATCTGCTGGTCAACGGCCTCGCCGGCCTGGACCATGAGGATGATCGGCCGCGGAAGGGCGATCGCCTCGGCCAGCGCTTCGAGCGTCTCGCACGGAACGATGTTTTCGGCCAGTGGCCCGGCTTCCTCGACGAAGGCATGGGTGCGCGACGTCGTGCGGTTGAACACGGCGACCTTGAAACCCTTCTCCGCGATGTTGAGCGCCAGATTCGCGCCCATCACTCCAAGGCCGACCAGGCCGATATCAGCTTTACCCATGGATACTTGTCCGTCTCTTGCGCGCCAGATAGGCGCTTTCCCTAGATTCGTGTCTCTTTACAACACCATGCATCCTTTTAGGGCGCACGGCGCTGTAAGTCGTTGGATCTGCGCATCGTGCTTTCCGAAAACCGATTCCAGTTTTCGGGCCGATGCGCTAGCGCCGGCGCCGCTTCCTGCCGTAGAGCTCCAGCCTGTGGTGCACGATCTCGTAGCCCAGCGAACGCGCAATCTCGTCCTGCAGCGCCTCGATCTTGCGGGAATGGAACTCGATGACATCGCCGGTGTCGATGTCGATGAGGTGGTCGTGATGGCCGCCCGCCTGCTCGAAGCGCGAGCGCCCGCCCTCGAAGGCATGGCGGTGGATCGCCCCCATCTCCTCCAGGAGCTTCATCGTGCGGTAGACCGTCGACAGCGAAATGCTGGGGTCAACTTCCGTGGCGCGATTGAAGATTTCCATCGCGTCCGGGTGGTCCTCCGTCTCCGAGAGGATGCGCAGGATGACCTGCCGCGGCCGGGTGATTCGCACCCCGGCGCGGCGCAGCCTTTCCTCGTAATCCTTGTTTTGTGCTGCTTCGCCCATGGCCGGGACTATGCTTCAGAAAGCACACGTTGCAAAGGCCGCACCGTGCCGTGCCAACAGCGGATTGGACCGGTTGACAGAGCCGCGGGATAAGCCGACTTTCGCTTCCGTCGAGGAGCCAAGCCCGTCGGAAGGACATCATGAGACCCGTCTTTGTTCAGTTGCGTTGCGAGCCAGGCAAGACCTATCAGGTGGCCGACGAGCTCTACAAGCGCGAGATCGCCTCAGAGCTCTATTCCACCAGTGGAGAGTACGACCTTCTGCTCAAGGTTTATGTCGATGACGGCGTGGACATCGGCAAATTTATCAACGAAAACATTGCCAATACGCCCGGCATCGTCCGCTCGCTCACCACGCTGACCTTCAAGGCGTTCTGACGGCGCTCCGTACGGGCGGGCTTGGCGGCAGCGCCCGCTTCCTGTACCACGCGCGCGTCGATAGCCGATATCCGTGCGAGGAGGAGTTTGCGATGAAACGGTCCAGGGTAAATGACATCCTGCGCGAAGGCGCCGGCTTCATTCGCTCGTTCGGTTACGCCCTGCCGCCCTTCGCCGATTGGACGCCGGACGACATGAAGGCGCGCCGCGATGAGATCGGCGGCATCGTCGATGCCAGGCTCGGCTGGGACATCACTGACTATGGCGTCGGCGACTTTCCTAATAAAGGCCTCTTTCTCTTTACCGTGCGCAATGGCGACGCAGCGGCCCTGGAGGAGGGGCGCGGCATGCTTTACGCGGAAAAGATCATGATTTCCCGGCGCGACCAGATCTCGCCCATGCACCGCCACGTGGTGAAGGCAGAGGACATCATCAACCGCGGAGGCGGCACACTGTGCATCCAGCTCTACGCATCCGACGCGGACGGCACGATCGACAGGAAAGCGCCGATTTCGATCCCTACGGACGGTATCGTCCGCCAATTCGACGCCGGCGGGATCCTGCGGCTTTCCCCAGGTGAGAGCGTGACGCTGCTGCCTGGCGTGTGGCATGAGTTCTGGGGCGAAGGCTCGGATGTCCTTATCGGCGAGGTCTCGACCGTGAATGACGACCTCACCGACAATATCTTCGCCGAGCCCATTGATCGCTTTTCCGAGATCGAGGAGGACGAGGAGCCCTACCGCCTGCTCGTCTCCGACTATCCCAAGTGGCTTGGCGCCTGAGCGGCCCGGCGGCATGGACAACACCAGCCTCGTAGATGCCATCCTGGAGCGCGCGGAAACGGCGCCGCGCCTCATGGTCGCCGTCGCCGGACCGCCGGGATCGGGCAAATCCACTATGGCCGCCACCGTCGCCGAGACGCTTCACAGGCGCGGCGCGACGGCGGCCGTAGTGCCGATGGACGGTTTCCATTATGACGACGCGGTTTTGAAGGCGCGTGGTCTCGCCAGCCGTAAGGGTGCGCCGGAGACGTTCGATTTCGCCGGCTTCCGCACCCTCCTGGAACGCCTCCGGGCGCGCGAGCCGGAGGTTGCCATTCCGCTGTTCGACCGTAACATGGAGCTTTCGCGCGCGGCCGCGGCGATTATAGAGGCGGATACGGGCATAATTCTGGTGGAGGGAAACTATCTGCTGCTCGACGAGCGGCCATGGGCGGAACTTAGCGGGCTGTTCGACCTTACAGCGTATCTGGACGTTCCGCGTGCTGAGCTCGAACGCCGTCTTCTCGCCCGCTGGCATGGCCACGGCCGGGCCGCAGAGGCTGCACGCCGCTGGGTGGAGACGAACGACCTTCCGAACGCCGACCGGGTGATGAGCCGGCGCCGCAAGGCCGACATGGTCCTGTGATCGGCAGGATGAGATCAAGGTCTGCCCTTTGCATATGGTGGAACACTGCCCATATGCCGGTCGTTGCGGGTATGGCCGTTAGCCATTGCCAACAGCAAGGAGATAATTGATGCATGTTATGGGAATAGCCGGTCCCGCGGCTTCGGCGACGCCCCTGGAAAGGGCACTGCCATTCCTGGTAGCGCTCATGTTCCTGATCGCGCCGCTCGCCAATCCGCCGCTGCTTGCCCAGGGGCTCGAAAGCGAGGGGGCGATCGACGCCATCATCGGTTCCGACGTGAAGACGGAGGAGGCGGCGAACGAGGAGGAAGCCGAGCGCGTCGTGGCGGCGATCGAGAACACGCTTTCGAGCGCGGAGAGCGTGCGCAAGACCTTCAGCCTCGACACGTTGGAGATCGTGTTCCTGCCAGAGGATACGGAGACCGGGCCGATAGGCGAGGCGATCGACGAGCACAGGGAAGAGATAGAGGCGCTGCGGGAATCGATCGAAGGCAGCGCCATGTTCTACCATGCCGTCGATTCGCGCTCGATCATGCTGCGCGACATAGTGGCGGTGGAGTTCGGCGAGGAAAACGTCGTAACCATCTTCGTTAATGGCAGTGAGCGATAGGGGCTTGTCGCTCCGCCTGGATTGGGGTCTTATTCGGCAGAAGGGCGAAGACCGAATCCCACCAGCCGGTTCGCAATGAGAGCGGCCGGCGGGGCGGCTGATGTCTAACCCTGGAGGGGAGACCCATGGACACGTCTGACCAGCAGCAACGGGACGCCTTGGGAGAGAGCATTCTCGCCAAGATTAAGGCTCATGCCGAGGGCGACACCTCCGGCATCACCCTCGCCACGCCGCTCAATGACCTCGGTATCCATTCGCTGGAGTTGACCGAGATTATCTTCGATCTGGAGGAGGAGTTCGGCATCGAGATCGACATGAACACGGCCGATGCCTGGGAGAACCTCAGCACGGTAAGCGATATCGTGGCGGCCGTGCGGGCGCTGGTGGCTACTAAATCCTGATCATGCCGGCGCCACGCATCGTCATAACCGGGCTCGGCGGCATCTGCTCGCTGGGCACCGATGCCGGCGCCATCTGGCAATCGATGTGCGAGGGTCGCGCGGCGATAGGCCCGATAGAGAACGCCGACCTGCACGAAGTGAAGATCAAGATCGGCGCCGAGATAAAGGCTCTGCCGGAGCACGGCATCGAGCACAAGCGCCTGGTGACCATGGACCGGTACAGCCTGCTGGCGGTCATCGCCGCGAAGGAAGCGCTGGCGCAGTCGGCGCTGACAGTCGACGGCGGTAACGCCCATCGTGTCGGCGCTGTCGTCGGCGTCGGTGTGTGCGGATGGCATTCCATCGAGGAGAGCTACCGCGCCATCCTGCTGGAGGGAAGAAGCCGCACCGACATCTTCACCGTGCCGCGCGTCATGCCGGGCGCGGCGGCGGGCCAGGTTTCGATGGTGCACGGGCTAACCGGCCCCGTCTTCGGAGTCACTTCCGCCTGCGCGTCCTCCAACCATGCCATCGCCGCAGCGGTAGATCAGCTCCGCCTCGGCCGTGCCGACGTCATGCTGGCCGGCGGTGCGGATGCGCCACTGGTCTATGGCGTCATGAAAGGATGGGAGGCCCTGCGCGTATTGGCGCCAGACACCTGCCGCCCCTTTGCGGACGGCCGCAAGGGTTTGGTGCTGGGCGAAGGCGCCGGCATCGCCGTTCTGGAGACGCTCGACCACGCACGGGCGCGTGGCGCACCGATCCTCGCGGAGCTGGCCGGCGTCGGCATGTCGGCGGATGCCGCCGATATCGTCGCGCCCACCCTCGAAGGGCCAGTGCGGGCGATGCAGGCGTGCCTCACCGAGGCCGGGCTCGCGGCGGAGGAGGTCGCTTACGTCAATGCCCACGGCACCGGAACCAAGGCTAACGATCGGCTGGAGACCGAAGCCATCAAGCGCGTCTTCGGCGCCCACGCACGGACCCTCTCCGTTTCCTCGACCAAATCCATGCATGGCCACTGCCTCGGCGCGTCCGGCGCTATCGAGCTGATCGCCTGTGTCAATGCCGTGCGCGAGGGCCTCGTGCCGCCGACGGCCAACTACAGCGCGCCGGACCCCGACTGCGATCTCGACGTGACGCCCAACGAGGCACGCCGGCGCCCCGTGCGCGCCGCCATCAGCAACGGCTTTGCCTTCGGCGGCACCAATGCTGTCGTCGCCGTGCGCGAGATAGGCTGAACGCGCTTCCCTCAAAGGGCAGGGATTAGTCCCACCATCCCGCGCCGTACCAGATCCAGTGCCAGCAGCGTGAGGCCGATGCGAAACCAGCGGCGGAAGCTTTCCTCGGGGAATTTTTCCAGGAGCCGGGTGCCGTAAAGGGTTCCGAGATAGCCCGAGGCGATCATCACGACGATGAAGGGCAGCCACTGCGCAAAGGCGAAGCCGGCGACTGAGAAGGCAACCACCTTGAGCGCGTGCTGGATCGTCATGCCGGCGGCCTGGGTGGCGATCAGGGCCTTGCGGTCATCGGTGATGATCTGCGAGAAGGCGGCGGCAAACAGCGGCCCGGTGGCGCCGAAGAACATGCTCAGGAGCGCGAGCACCGCGCTGCCCGCCACAAGCCCCGCATGGCCGATCTGGGCCACCCCCGGTATCTTCGTCCAGGTGACGGCGATCACGAAGAGGCCGAGCGCAAGCTTCAGCACCGCATCGGGAAGCTGGACGACGAAAAAGGCGCCGACGACGGCACCCGCCACGCTTCCCGCGATAAACGGCACTGCGATGCCGCGTACGATATGCGTCCGCTGGTGCCACGCCCGCCCGGTGTTGGAACCGAGCTGGATGAGCCCATGCACCGGGATGAGGGCTGCGACGGGGATGAAGAGCCCGAGCAGCGCCAACATCGCCACCCCGCCGCCGATCCCGAAGACGGCGGTCAGCGCAGAGGTGAAGAAGCTGGCAACGACGAGGACGAGCCCTGCCGCGGCGCCGAGACCCTCCGGCAGGAGGTTGGCCAGCGCGTCCAATCTCGCCTCAGAGCACTTTTGAAAATTGAATGAGGCCGGCCTGCAAATGGCGATTTCCTGCTCTCCGGTGCTCGAAAATCGTCATCTTCGCCTCGGCCTGATCCATTTTCACAAGGACTTTCAGGCCTGCGGCAGCGTGAATTGTCCGGCCGGCCGGTAGGTCCACAGATAGGTGGGCAGGATGGCGTGGATGGAATGCCGGGCGATGCCGAGCCCTTCCAGCGTGTGCCCGCGCTCCTTGGCTTCCTCCGAGACCACATTGTCCACTTCGAGCATGCGCACCTGGTCGAGCGTGATCAGCGGCTTCGGCAGCATGCCCAGAATGCGGCCCTGCAGACGGGCGATCGGCCAGGGGATGGAAACGAGAAGCCGCTTGCGGTTGATGACCTCGAGCATCTCTTCCATGCATTCACGGAAGGTCAGCACCTGCGGCCCGCCCAGTTCATAGGTTACGCCCGGCTTGAGCGCGCCGTCAACGGCCCGCGCATAGGCTTCCGCCACATCGCCCACATAGACGAGCTGAAACTTCGTATGCCCGCCGCCGATGAGTGGCAGGAAAGGCGAGAAGCGCGCCATGCCGGCGAAGCGGTTGAAGAAGGAGTCTTCCGGCCCGAAGATGATGGAGGGGCGGATGATGTTGGCGTTCTTCACCGTCTCCAGAACCGCCTGTTCGCCCTCGGCCTTGGTGCGGCCGTAGGCCGCGGGCGAATTGAGGTCGGCGCCGATGGCCGAGGCCTGGGTGAGGCCGGCGCCGGCGGCGCGCGCGGCCTCCGCCACCGCGCGGGCGCCGAAATTCTGCACCGCGTCGAAGCGTTGGCGGCCGGATTCGTAGAGGATGCCGACGAGATTGATGACGTGGTCGGCTCCCTCCACCGCGCGGTCGATCGACCAGCGGTAGCGCAGATTGGCCTGCACCGTGTGCACCTGGCCCATATTGCCGAGGGGCTGCACGTGCACCGCCGTGTTCGGATTGCGGCAGGCGACGCGCACCCGGTAGCCGCGCCGCGTCAGCGCCTGCACCACGTGGCGGCCGACGAATCCGGAGCCGCCGAACACGGTGACGAGCTTGGGTCTCTGGCTGATGGTGGCCATGATGCCTCGGTCTTTTGCTTTGTCCCTGTTACCGGGCTTCATAATCGCCTTTTCCGCCAAAGGCAAAGGCCCGTGAGGCGGCTTTTCATCCCCAGCCTCGTAGGCCGGCTAAACTTGGAAAAATCCATTGAAACGCCTATATCTTAGGCGATAACAGCCGTTGATTCGCGGCATTTCCAGGCGCCTTCCACGGCGCTCCCTTAACGAAAGCATTTGATGAGCGACACGCCTGAAATCCTCCCCGGCGAACCGGCAGAGTACGGTGCCGAATCCATCAAGGTTCTCAAAGGCTTGGATGCAGTCCGCAAGCGCCCCGGCATGTATATCGGCGACACGGACGACGGCTCCGGCCTGCATCACATGGTCTACGAGGTGGTGGACAACGCCATCGACGAGGCGCTGGCCGGCCATGCCACGCTCGTGACCGTTGCGCTCAACCCCGACGGCTCCTGCACGGTGACCGACAACGGCCGTGGCATTCCGACCGACGTGCATACGGGCGAGGGCGTGTCGGCGGCCGAGGTCATCATGACCCAGCTCCACGCGGGCGGTAAGTTCGACCAGAACTCCTACAAGGTCTCCGGCGGTCTGCACGGCGTCGGCGTCTCGGTGGTCAACGCGCTGTCGACCTGGCTCAAGCTGAAGATCCGCCGCAAGGGCCAGATCCACGAGATGAGCTTCACCAACGGCGTGGCCGATGCGCCGCTGGCCATCACCGGCGACGCCGGCGAAGAGACGGGCACGGAGGTGAGCTTCCTGCCCTCTACCGAGACTTTCACCATGGTGGAGTTCGACTACGGCACGCTGGAGCACCGCTTGCGCGAGCTGGCCTTCCTGAACTCCGGGGTGCGCATCCTTTTGACCGATCGCCGCCATGCCGACGTGAAGGAACAGGTGTTTCTCTATGAGGGAGGCATCGAGGAGTTCGTCAAATATCTCGACCGGGCGAAGAAGCCGCTGATCGCCGATCCCATTGCCATCTCCGGCGAACGTGACGGCATCACCGTCGAGGTGGCTATGTGGTGGAACGATTCCTACCACGAGAACGTGCTGGCCTTCACCAACAACATCCCGCAGCGCGACGGCGGCACGCATATGGCAGGCTTCCGTGGCGCGCTGACGCGGCAGGTCACGAGCTATGCCGAGGTCTCCGGCCTGACGAAGAAGGAAAAGGTCTCGCTGACTGGCGACGACTGCCGCGAGGGACTGACGGCGGTTCTTTCGGTAAAGGTTCCGGATCCGAAATTTTCCTCCCAGACCAAGGACAAGTTGGTCTCATCGGAGGTGCGGCCGGTCGTGGAAAGCCTCGTCAATGAGGCACTCGGCACTTGGCTCGAGGAACACCCGACGGAAGCTAAGGTGCTGGTTGGCAAAGTGGTGGAAGCCGCCGCTGCCCGTGAGGCGGCGCGCAAGGCCCGCGAGCTGACCCGGCGCAAGGGCGTTCTCGACATCACCTCACTGCCCGGCAAGCTGGCCGACTGCCAGGAGCGCGACCCGGCCAAATCCGAAATCTTTATCGTCGAGGGTGATTCGGCCGGCGGCTCGGCCAAGAGCGGGCGCTCGCGCAAGAATCAGGCGATCCTGCCGCTGCGCGGCAAGATCCTCAACGTGGAGCGCGCGCGCTTTGACCGCATGTTGTCGTCGGATATGATCGGCACGCTGATCACCGCGCTCGGCACCGGCATCGGCAAGGACGAGTTCAATGCCGAGAAGCTGCGTTACCACAAGATCATCATCATGACGGACGCCGACGTCGACGGCGCCCACATCCGCACGCTGCTTCTCACCTTCTTCTTCCGGCAGATGCCGGAGCTGATCGAGCGCGGGCATCTCTATATTGCGCAGCCGCCGCTTTATAAAATCACGCGCGGCAAGTCCGTACAGTACGTCAAGGACGAGGCGGCCTTCGAGGAGTTCCTGGTCGACACTGGCCTGCAGGAGGCCTCTCTGGAGCTTTCCACTGGTGAGGTGCGCTCCGGCCAAGACTTGAAGCAGGTGGTGGAGGATGCACGCACTGTGCGCGGCCTCATCAACGGCCTGCATACCCGCTACGACCGCGCCGTGGTCGAGCAGGCAGCAATCGCCGGCGCGATGAACGCTGCGGTGCTCGCCGATCCGGCGCGGGCAACGGAGGCAGCAAGCTATGTGGCGCGCCGCCTCGATATCATCTCGGAGGAGACCGAGCGCGGCTGGCAGGGCCGGCTCAACCCGTCCAACGAGGGTGCCGGCGGCTATCTCTTCGAGCGCACGGTGCGCGGCGTGCGCGATGTCATTATCCTCGATGCGGCCTTGATCGGCTCTGCCGATGCGCGCGCCATCGACCGCTATACGGGGCGCCTGCAGGAGGTTTATGGAAAGCCGCCGGTCCTCAGGCGCAGCGACAAGTCCGAAACCATCTCCGGGCCGATGGCGCTGCTCGAAGCCATCTTCGCCACAGGGCGCAAGGGGCTCACCATGCAGCGCTACAAGGGCCTCGGCGAGATGAACTCCGAGCAGCTCTGGGAGACGACGCTCGATCCCAACGCCCGCTCGCTGCTGCAGGTCAAGGTGACCGACGCGACGGACGCCGATTCCCTGTTCTCGCGCCTCATGGGCGACGAGGTGGAACCGCGCCGCGAGTTCATCCAGGACAACGCCCTGTCGGTGGCCAATCTGGACGTTTAGGCGTTTTCCCCTTCCCCTCAAGGGGAGGGGCCTATGCATTCCCGATCAGCATGCCCGCCGCGAACACCAGCGCGCCGCCGAGTACCACCTGGAAGGTGGCGCGGCTCCAGGGCGTTTCCATGTAGCGGTTCTGGATGAAGGCGATCGCCCATAGTTCGAAGAAGACGACGATGATGGCGATGGTCGTTGCCGTCCAGAAGTCCGGGATGAGGTAGGGGAGTGCATGGCCGAGGCCGCCGAGCGTGGTCATGATGCCCGTGGTGAGGCCGCGCTTGATGGGTGAGCCCCGTCCCGAAATCACGCCGTCGTCCGAGGCGACTTCGGTGAAGCCCATGGAGATGCCGGCGCCGATGGAGGCGGCAAGGCCGACCAGGAAGGTCTGCCAGGTGTCGCCGGTGGCGAATGCGGCGGCAAAGATGGGTGCGAGCGTCGAGACGGAGCCGTCCATCAGCCCGGCCAGGCCCGGTTGCACATAGGTGAGGATGAACTGGCGCTGCTCGGTGCGCGCTTCCTCCTCCCGTGCATCGGTGCCGAGATGCTTTTCCGACAGGTGTTCGGCCAGCGATTCGTGCTTTTGCTCGGCGGCGGCCAGGTCGCCCAGGAGCTTGCGTGTGGCGGCGTCCGCAGTGCGCTTGGCGGCTTCGATGTAGAAGCGCTGTGCCTCTTCTTCCATGAGCGCGGCTTGGGCGCGCACGGTTTCAAGGCCCAGTGGCCGCATCAGCCAGTCCGGCCGGCGCTGGTAATAGCCGCGCACGTGCTCGCGGCGGATGAGGGGAATGCGCTCGCCGAAGCGCTGGCGGTGGAGCTCGATCAGGGAAGCGCGGTGCCGATCCTCTTCTTCCGCCATATCCTCGAACATCGCCGCGGAATGAGGATAATCGTCTGAAAGCCCATCAGCATAGGCCCGATAGATGCGCGCGTCGTCCTCCTCCGAAGAAATCGCCAGCGCCAGAACCTCTTGCTCCGACAGCGAGGAGAAGGCGCGGCGGTTGAAGCCGAAAAGGCGGTTGAACATGAGGAGAGAAATCCAGCACTAGTTTAGAATAATTCTAAACTAGTGCTGGAGGATGAGCCCGTCAAGAACGTGAGACGCGCGCCGGGCGCGGGTGCCGCCGCCTCAGGAGCGTCGGCGACAGATGGCCGCTTGCGCCCGGCAGCTCCATGCCGGCGATGCGGCCTTCCTCATCATAATCGAGCACGATTCCGCGCGAGACCTCCTCGCTTTCGACGACGGCAGCTGCCGAGAAGTGGATATAGGCAGCGTCGGTGTCGGCGTCGTATTCTATCTTGAGCCGCATTAATCTAGCGTCCTCCTGAAGCGCATCAGCGCGATCGCAGCATAGATGAGGATGAAGAGCGCCAGGATGCCGGTCTCGAACGCCACGGCCGGCAGGTCGGCGCCCTTGAGCATCACGGCGCGGATGACGCGCAGGAAATGGGTGAGCGGAAAGATTTCGCCGAGCCATTGCGCCCATTGCGGCATGCCGCGGAAGGGGAACATGAATCCCGAAAGCAGGATCGACGGCAGGAAAAAGAAAAAGGTGAGCTGCATGGCCTGCATCTGCGTCTTGGCGATGGTGGAGATGGTGTAGCCCAGGAGCACTAGCGCCATCACGAAGATGAAGACAGCGAACAAAAGCAGCGACATGTCGCCGACGAAGGGAATGCCGAAGAGGAGGCCAGCAGTGGTGAGCACTACCGCCACCTGCACGGCGCCGATCACGAAATAAGGCAGGATCTTGCCCAGCATGATCTCCAGCGGGCTTGCCGGCATGGCGAGCAGGTTTTCCATGGTGCCGCGCTCCCGCTCGCGGGTCAGCGCGATGGAGGTCATCATGACCATGGTCATCTGCAGGATGACGCCGAGGAGGCCCGGCACGATGTTGTATTGCGAGAGGCCCTCGGGGTTGTAGCGGCGGTGGACGACCACATCGAGCCCGCCTTCGGCTTCGGCCTCGGCCGGCGTGATGCCACGTTCGCGCGTCAGCGCCTGGTTCGCCACGGTGCCGAGCGTGGAGATCGCGCCGCTGGCGACCGACGGGTCGGTGGCGTCCGCTTCGATAAGGATCTGCGCCTTCTCTCCGCGATCCACCTTTCGCGAGAAATCGGCGGGAATGGTGACGATGAAGGCCACGGCGCCGCTCGCCATCAGCGCTTCCGCCTCGGCCGCGCTCCCCACCACGTGGTTGAAGCGATAGTAGTCGGTCAACTCCAGGGCCGAGACCATGGCGCGTGTGTAGTGGTCCTGGCTGGTGGTGACGAGGGCGGCGGGCAGGTATTTCGGATCGCTGTTGATGGCGTAGCCGAACAGCACGAGCTGCATCAGCGGCACGCCGAGCATCATGCCGAAGGTGATGCGGTCGCGCCGCATCTGGATGAACTCCTTCAAGAGCAGCGCGGCGAGCCGGCCGAGGGAGAAGAACCGCTGCTTCATGACATGTTGTCCGTCGCATCGCCCATGAACTGGATGAATACGTCCTCGAGGCTGGTCTCGCCGTGCGCTACCGTCACGCCGGGGCGCCGGCCAATTTCCTCAAGTGTGGTACCCAGCGCCTGCCCGTCGGACCCCACCACATGCAGCGTGGCGCCGAAGGGCGCTACCTGCTCGACGCCGGGCAGCCTCTCGATTTCGCGCGCCAGGCGGTCGAGATCCGGGCCTTCGATCACAAACGTCGTCAGCCCGGCGTCGCGCACGACCTCGGCGACGGTGCCGCCCGCCAGCATCTTCCCGTAGGAGATGTAGGAGATGCGGTGGCAGCGCTCGGCCTCGTCCATGTAGTGGGTGGAGACGAGCACGGTCAGCCCGTCCGCCGCGAGACGATGGATCTCGTCCCAAAAGTCGCGCCGCGCCTTGGGGTCGACGCCCGCCGTCGGCTCATCGAGCAGCAACAGCCTCGGCTTGTGCATGATGCAGGCGGCAAGCGCGAGGCGCTGCTTCCAGCCGCCCGACAGAGTGCCGGCAAGCTGGTTGCGCCGCGTCGTCAGGCCGAGATCTTCGAGAGTCCGGTCGACATGTTCCTTGGCCGGCCTCAGCTGATAGAGCCGCGCGACGAAGGCGAGGTTCTCTGCGATCGTCAGATCCTCGTAAAAGGAGAAGCGCTGGGTCATATAGCCGACCTCGCGCTTGATCTTCAGTTGCTCGGTTATCAGGTCGTAGCCGAGCACCTGGCCGTGGCCCTCGTCCGCCGTCAGGAGGCCGCACATCAGGCGGATCGTGGTGGTCTTGCCGGAGCCGTTGGGGCCGAGAAAACCGACGATCTCCCCCGTGTCCACGGTCATGGACACGTGATCGACAACGGTCTTGTCGCCGAAGCTCTTGACGAGGTCGTGGACGTCTATGGCGTGCATGTATCTCTCTCCGAGAGAGCGAATAGGGAGTAGCGAATAGCAAGTAGGGAAGGTCGGATGCGCGAGGGGCGGTATCGACGCCCCTATTGACTACTCGCTACTCGTTATTCGTTTCCTCCAACCTTACATCGACGATCTGCCCCGGCTGCAGCCACCTTGTCCCTTCCCCTTCCGGCCTGGCCTCGATGAGGAAGACGAGCTTCTGCCGCGTTTCCAGCGAGTAGATCACCGGCGGCGTGAACTCCGGGTCCGGCGAGACGTAGGAGACGCGGGCCGCGAGACCGCGCGGACAGCCGTCGCAACTCACCGCGAGCAGCGAGCCCACCTCGACGGCGGAAAAGGACGGCTCCGGCACGTAAAGTTTCAGCTTCACAGCCCCGTCCGGCAGCATGGAGATGACGGGGGCGGAGGGGCCGGCCACGTCGCCGGGATTGCGTATGATGTCATCGACGCGGCCGTCGGCCGGCGCTTTGATCTCACGTTCGGACAGTTTCCAGTGCGCCTCCTCCAGCGAAGCCTTCGCCTGTTCGCGGCGCTTTTCGGCGGCGCCGATCTCCTGCGCGCGGGCGGGCAGGCGGGCGACCGCCAGGTTCGCCTCCGCCTCGCCGACCCGTGCCTGCGCAAGCTCGGCCTCCGTGCGCGCCTTGTCGAGCTCGGCCTGGGTGGCGATGCCGCGCCTGAAGAGATCCTCGGTGCGCGTCAGAACGCGCTCGGCCTCCGCAGCTTGCGCATTGGCGGAGGCAAGTGTGGCTTCCAGCACGGCGATCTCCTCGGGACGCTTTCCCTGCTTCAGATCGGCCAGCCGTGCCTCCGCCTCGGCCAGCGCGGCTTCGGCCTGGGCGACGGCGATTCTGGCATCTGTCTGCTCCATCCGCGCTACGGTCTCGCCCTCCTCCACCCGTGCGCCCCGGCGCGTGGCGATGGAGCGCACCTGGCCCACCTCGGTCGGCGCCAGGAGCACGTATTCGCCCTCCACGTAGCCCACGGCCAGCGGCTCGGGCGCGGCGCAAGTGGAAAACAGCGCAGCGGCAAAGGGTATTGCGCAAAGCATGCTCATGACTTTTCGCGCTCCCTCGCGTCCAGAATGGCGGAAAGATTGCCGCTGGCCACACTCACAACGGCGGCAGCCTCGGGCTGGCCGATTTCGCGCCAGCCCATGCGGCGTTTGACGGCCTCGCGGCCGATGCGGAAGTAGACGACCTGGCCGATCAGCGTGAAAACGGTGATCTTGGTGCGCTCGCTTTCGGCGGGCTCTCCGGTGGCGGCTTCCCAGAGGCCGCACAGCCGCTTGTGCACGGGCTCGAACACGCCGGCATAGATCGTGTCGAGGGCGGTGGTAGGGTGCGTCATCTCGCGCAGAATGAACTGCACGATCTCGCCGGCCTCCGGCCGTTGGACAATGAAGCCGAACATCGCCTGCAGCGCCTGGCCCAGCATCGCCCGCGCCTGCCTCGGCGATGCCGGATAGGTTTGCGGCGCAGCCACATCGCCCAGGGCGTCCTCGGCAACGCTGGAGATCAGGTCGACGATATAGTCCGCACAAGCCCCGTGCAGGCCTTCCTTGCCGCCGAAGTGATAGGCGATGGAGCCGATATTGGCGCCTGCGGCGGCGGCCAGCTCGCGCGTCGAGGCGGCCTCGAAGCCCTTTTCGCCGAAGAGCCTCAGCCCGGCGCGGATCAGTGCCTCGCGCGTTCGCTCGGCGCTGGTGAGGCGGGTGACCTTTTCTTTGGTGTCATGTTCCTGCTCTGTCATGCGAATATCTTTAATCAATCGATTGATTAATGTCAACTCCATACTGGAACCCGCCCTTGCGTCGCCGGGCGTGGCACGCTTCTATGCTTTCAGGAGGACAAATGGCCAAGGAAACCGAGCGTAAATTCCTGGTCGCGAGCGACGCCTGGCGCGGCGAGGCTGCAGAGGTTCTCACCATCCGTCAGTTCTATCTCTTCATCGGGCCGGATCGCTCTCTGCGCGTGCGCCTCAAGGAAGGGCGTGCCACGCTGGCGCTCAAGTTCGGCGCCCATGTGCGGGTGCGGGACGAGTATGAATATTCCGTTCCCCTGGCCGAAGCCCGGCAGATGGAGGCCTTCGCCTTAGGCAGTATTATCGAGAAGGCGCGGCATCTCGTCCGCCACCATGGCTACCTTTACGAGGTGGACGTGTTTGCCGGCTCGCTTTCCGGCCTCGTCATCGCCGAGCTGGAGACGGCGGAAGCGGTGGCGGACGAGGATCTGCCGCCCTGGCTCGGCCTGGAAATAACCGGCGAGCCGGCATACTATAACGCCTCGCTCGCCGTGGACGGTCTGCCGGAGTGTGCTGAATGAGTTACTGCTTCGACCCGGCTCTTCCTGTCGATGCGGAGGTCCGGCGGATCGCCGGCGAAGAAATAGCCACCATTGCCGCACTGCTGCAGAGGGCACCGGAAGGGCGTCAGCGCTCCCTGCACGGCGCGCGCAAGCGGCTGAAAAGGCTGCGCGGGCTTATCAAGCTGGTGCGCGAGGGCGACGAGGACTTCCACACGCGCGAGAACCGGCGTTTCCGCGATATGGCGCGCAGCCTCTCGGCGGTGCGAGACGCCGACGCACTGGTCGAAACGCTGGATCGCTTTGCCGTTGGCTCCCGCAACAGGGCCGCTGCCGAGCTAGCGGTCATCCGGACCCATCTGGAGAACCGTCGTGACCGCATTGTGCACGAGCATGCTGAGCGGGAGGCCGTGCCGGCTGCGCTCGCCTCCCTTACCGAGGCGCGGGCGGCGCTCGATACCCTCGCCCTTCCCGGCACAAGGCAGGAAGGCGCCCGGCTTCTAGCCCGCGGTGCCCGCGCCATGGTGGCCAAGGCGCGCCGGGCGCTGAAGGTGGCGAAGAAGGGCGGCGGGGCCGAGGATTTTCACGAGCTGCGCAAGGCGCTGAAATATCACTGGATGCATCTGAACCTGCTCGGCCACATGTGGCCCGGTCGAACGCCGGCGCACCGGCGCCGCGCCGACCGGCTGGCCGAGAAGCTGGGCGAACTGAACGACATTTGCGCCATGTATCACATGCTCGACCAGGAGGAGGCGGAGATCGCGGCGCCCGACGCCGTCCGCACCTTCCGCAAGCTTCTCGCCGCGCGGGAGAAGACGCTGCGCAAGGCATGCCTTAGCCAAGCTGCCGCTCTACTGGAAGGAGAAGGCAAGAAGCTGCGCTCGAGGATCGAGCGCGAGATGCGCAAGGCTGCTTAGCACGAGCGGCCTTTGTGGACCGCAGGCTGTGCGTCAATCTTCAGGCATGGATCCTCGGGCTTGACCCGAGGATCCATGCCGGAACGGTCCAATCGGCAAAACGGTCAAAGCTAAGGGTTGTCGCCCCTCTGCCCTGAGGTTCATCGAAGGGGTGGAGACATTTCCTGCAACTGTATGCCCAGACACGCTAGCGTTCCGGCACCGTGAAAAATTGTGGCCCGTTGCCGCTCCGCAGTATGCCGCTTGCCGCGCCGGCGCTAGTATCGCTGACGGATTAGGAGTTCGTGGAGTAGTGATATGCAGGGCGTGACCGTCGTCGACCATCCGCTTGTCCAGCACAAGCTGACCATCATGCGCGACAAGGAGACCTCGACCGCCAGCTTCCGTCGGCTCCTGCGCGAGATTTCGCTGCTTTTGTGCTACGAGGTGACGCGCGACCTGGAACTGACCACGCGCACCATCGAAACGCCGTTGACCGGCATGGAAGCGCCGACGCTGGAGGGCAAGAAGCTGGTCTTCGCCTCGGTGCTGCGTGCTGGCAACGGCCTGCTCGATGGCATGCTGGACCTGGTGCCGGCGGCCCGCGTCGCCCATGTCGGCCTCTACCGAGACCACGACACGCTGGAGGCGATCGAGTATTTCTTCAAGGCGCCGGGCGACCTGGAGAACCGTCTGGTCATCGTCGTCGATCCCATGCTGGCGACGGCCAATTCGGCCGTGGCGGCGGTCGAAAAGCTGAAGTCCCGCGGAGCCACCAACCTGCGTTTCCTCTGCCTGCTCGCCGCACCGGAGGGCATCGAGCGCTTCCGCGCCGCGCACCCGGACGTGCCGGTCTTCACCGCCTCCATCGACGAGCGGCTGAACGAGAAGGGCTACATCCTGCCGGGCCTGGGCGATGCGGGCGACCGCATGTACGGGACGAAGTAGCTTCACCTCCCGCTAACCACGCCGCCATCTCTCGGCCGGCGTTAAGCCGGCGGTGAGGCTGCGCTGCCACCGTGCATTTCCGAAACGGACAATGCCGATGCTGCGTAATCTCATCCTTCTGGGTGCCGTCGCGGGGATTTTCGCCTCGATCCCGGCTATCTATCAGCGGAACCCGCAGGCTTTCGACGGGATGCTGCGCCGGGTGCTGACGGAAGAGGCGCCGCAGACACAGCATGCCGCCGCTTCCGTCAAACATGCGCCGGGCCGCGCCGAGACGCTTCTGGGCAGGAAGGTGCGCATCCCTTCCGATGGCCGCGGCCACTATTCGGCTGAGTTCAAGCTCAACGGACGCACGATCCATGCGATGGTGGACACAGGGGCGACCTTCGTCGCCATCAACGAGTCGACCGCCCGGCGCATCGGCCTGAAGCTCTCGCAGTCCGATTTCCGCCATCGGGTCGACACCGCAAACGGCACCACCGCCGCGGCGGCAGGAACCATTGGAAACCTGCAGATAGGCCGCATCTTCGTTGAGGAGGTGCAGGCGGTGGTTCTCAAGGACGAAGCCTTGAGCGGCACGCTGGTGGGCATGAGCTTTCTCAGCCGGCTGTCCCGCTTCGAGATGGAGAACGGCGCGCTGCTCTTGGAGCAGTAGGGGTCACCCGTCCGCGGTTACTTTCCGCAGGATCGCCGGGCGGCGGCGCGGCCGTTCATCGATAATCTCAAAGGCCTTCGATACGACCTCGGCCGCCCGCTGCGCATCGGCCTTCGTGCGGGCATGCACGGTTGCCAACGCTTCTCCGCTCTGCACAGCGCTGCCCGCCGGCGCGATGCTGTCGAGGCCCACCGCATGATCGATCGCGTCTTCCGGCGTACGCCGGCCGCCGCCGAGCTCGACCACGGCAATACCGAGGCCGCGCGTATCGATGTGGCCGATGAAACCATCGCGTTCTGCCGTCACCGCCACCTGCTCCGGCGCTTCCGGCAGGTGTTTGCGGACGTTCTCGACAAAATCGGCGGGCCCGCCCAGCACCCGCACCATGCGGCCGAATCGCTCTGCCGCCTTCCCGCTATCGAGCGCCTGGCGCGTGCGGTCGTAGGCCTCGCGCGTAGACCCGGCGATGCCGGCCGAAAGCAGCATCTCGGCAGCCAGCGCCAGCGTCACCTCCTCCAGACGCTGGTTGCGTTTCTTCCCGGTGAGGAAATCAACCGCCTCCAGGACCTCGATAGCATTGCCGGCGCAGGAGGCCAGCGGCTCGTTCATATCGGTGATCAGGGCGCTGGCGGAAAGCCCAGCGCCCTCGGCGACTTGCACCAGGCTTTCGGCGAGCTTTCGCGCCTCGCGGCTGCTCGCCATGAAGGCGCCGTTGCCGGATTTCACGTCGAGCACGAGCGACTGCAGCCCCGCCGCCAGCTTCTTCGACAGGATTGACGCGGTGATCAGCGGGACGGACTCCACCGTGCCGGTGACGTCGCGCACGGCATAGAAGCGGCGGTCAGCCGGCGCCAGGTCTCCCGTCTGGCCGATGATGGCGCAGCCGGCCTCTCGCACGGCCTTGGCGAACAGCGCCCCGCCCGGCTGGCTTCGGTAGCCGGGAATGGAGTCCATCTTGTCGAGCGTTCCGCCCGTGTGGCCGAGGCCGCGGCCGGAGATCATCGGCACATAGGCGCCACAAGCCGCCACGATGGGCGCCAGCATGAGGGAGACGTTATCGCCCACGCCGCCGGTGGAGTGCTTATCCGTGATGGCCCCGGAGAGCGATGACCAGTCGAGCACCTCGCCCGAATCGCGCATGGAAAGCGTCAGCGCGACGGTTTCTTCGCGGCTCATGCCCTTGAGGAAGATCGCCATGCCGAGTGCGGCAATCTGCCCCTCGCTCCAGCCGCCCTTGGCAAGACCCGTCGCGAAATTTCCGATCTCCGCCGCCGAGAGCACCGCGCCGTCGCGCTTCTTGCGGATGATCTCCTGCGGCAACATGGCTTAGGACACCCTGATATGTGAGCGCGCGATCTCGCCCCCCTCTGTCCTGCCGGACATCTCCCCCACGAGGGGGGAGATCGCGGCTTCATGGTTGCCGCGCCTGTGTTGCCGCCGGAAAATCGCCGTCCGAGCAGTCAGCCGATCTCCCCCCTCGTGGGGGAGATGTCCGGCAGGACAAAGGGGGGCACGAAGGGGCGTCGTTTCTTCGCTTTGGACGGTGTCCTCAGACATCCGCCAACCCCTCAGTGAAAAAACGCCGCAACATCCGCGCCAGCTTCTCCCCTCCCACCGGGGCCATGTCCTTGGTCTCTTCGTGTGACAGCTCGCCCGCGGCCATGCCGGCGGCGAGGTTGGTGATGACGGAGCAGGCCGCTACCCTGAGGCCCAGGAAGCGCGCCAGGATCACCTCCGGCACAGTCGACATGCCGACGGCGTCCGCCCCCATCGTGCGCGCCATGCGTATTTCAGCCGGGGTTTCGAAGTTGGGGCCGGCGAACCACATGTAGACGCCCTTGTGAAGCGTCATGCCGGCCTTTTCGGCGGCCTTTTCGAGCGCCGTCCGCAGGTCGACGTCGTAGGCCTCGCTCATGCCGACGAAGCGGCGGTCGGTGCCTTCGCCGATCAGCGGACTGGCGCCGGAGAAGTTGATGTGGTCCTCGATCAGCATCACCGAGCCCGGCGGCATCTCCGCCTTCAGCGAGCCAGCGGCGTTGGTGAGGATGAGGGAGGTGATGCCGATGCCGGCCAACACCTCCAGCGCCGGGCGCATGGCGGCCGGGTCGCCGTGTTCGTAGTAGTGGGCGCGGCCGGCTAGCACGATCACCGGCCTTCCCGCCAGATCACCGGCGACAAGCGTGCCGGCGTGGCCCGTCACGCCGCTCTGCGGGAAGCCGGGCAGCTCGCTATAGGGGATGCGGACAGCATCCGTCACCTCGTCCACGAGGCCGCCGAGACCGGAGCCGAGCACCAGTGCCAGCCGCGGAGCGCGTCCGTTCAGCCGCTTCGTCAGAAGGTCTACCGCTTCCTTCACCCGTTCGCCTCCAGATCGAATGCGCGTGGAAAGACGGTCGAAAACGGCACGGTCTCCACCACGCCGTCAAGGTCGCACAGATGCAGCTTCGCGTCCGCAGTCACGAATTCCGACAGGCGTTGCCGGCAGCCGCCGCAGGGCATGATCTTCGGCATCTTCTCCGCCACGACGGCAATCTCCGCCACCTTGCCGCCGCCGGCCATGATCATATGGCCGAGCGCCGTTGTCTCCGCACACCAGCCTTCGGGATAGGAGGCATTTTCGATGTTGCAGCCGGCATGCACGGCGCCGGCATCGGTGCGGATCGCCGCGCCGACGGGAAAGCGGGAATAGGGCGCATAGGCACGGCTCATCGCCGCCTTTGCGGCCTTGAAAAGCTCACTCGCGCTCATCAACGCTCCTTCACATAGGGCACGCCTCCGGCGCGGGGCGGGATGGCCCTGCCGATGAAACCGGCCAAGAGGACAACGGTGAGAATGTAGGGCAGCGCCTGCATGAACTGCACCGGCACCCGGCCGATGAGAGGCAGCGGCGTGCCCTGGATGCGGATGGAAAGGGCATCCAGGAAGCCGAACAGCAGGCAGGCGAACATCACCGGCACCGGCCGCCACTTGGCGAAGATGAGGGCAGCGAGCGCGATGAAACCGCGGCCGGCCGTCATATCCTTCACGAAGCCGGCATTCTGCGCCAGCGCCAGATAGGTGCCGGCAAGGCCGGTCAGCACGCCGGTGCAGATGACGGCGCGGTAGCGCAGCCACTGGACGGAGATACCCGCCGTGTCCACCGCCGCCGGGTTCTCGCCCACCGCACGCAGCCGCAGTCCGAAACGGGTGCGGAACAGCACCCACCAGGTGAACGGCACCAGCAGGAAGGCCAGATAGACGAGCAGCGAGTGGCCGGACAGAAGCTGCGAATAGAGCGGCCCCACCACCGGCACGCCGCGCAGCGCATCGGCAAAAGGCAGGTGGATGGCGCCAAAGCGGCCGTCCGAGCCGACGAGCGGCGTGCGGCCGCCCTGGCTGAACCAGGCCTGGCCGAGGATGATGGTGGAGCCGGCGGCGATGAAGTTGATCGCCACGCCCGAGACGATCTGGTTGCCGCGGTGGGTGATGGAGGCGAAACCGTGCACCAGGGCCATGAAGCTGGAGACCAGCACCGCCGCCATGAGCCCGACCCATGCGGAGCCCGAAACGGCGGCTGCCGCGCCGGCGGCAAAAGCACCCGCCAGCATCTTGCCCTCAAGCCCGATGTCGAAGACGCCCGAGCGCTCTGAATAAAGGCCGGCGAGAGCGGCGAAAAGCAGCGGCACGGAAAGCCGTACGGTGGAATCCAGAAGGAGGACGAGCGTGCTGAACAGGTCCATCAGGCGCTCTCCCCCTGCTTCGCTTCAGCCCCTACCGCGCGCGGGCTGAAACTGGCGAACAGCGCCTGCAAGCTGGGCCGGAACATGTGTTCGAGCGCTCCGGCGAAGAGGATAACCAGGCCCTGGATGATGACGATCATATCGCGCGAGATGCCTGGCATCTCGAAGGCAAGTTCGGCGCCGCCCTGGTAGAGCATGCCGAACAGGATGGCCGCCGGCACGATGCCGGCAGGATGCGAACGCCCCATCAGCGCGACGGCAATGCCGACGAATCCCGCACCGGTGACGAAGTCGATCTGCAGGCGGTTCTGGTCGCCCATCACCGGGTTGAGCGCCATCATGCCGGCCAGCGCCCCCGAGATCAGCATGGTGACGATGATGACGCGCACCTCGCTCACGCCGGCATAACGCGCCGCCTTCGGGCTGTGGCCGCGCATGCGGATTTCATAGCCGAGCCGCGTGCGCCAGATCAGCACCCAGACCAAGAAGGCAGCGACGAGGGCCAGGAGGAAGGACACGTTCAGGGGCGCCGAGCGCACCGTAAGACCGACCGCCTCCAGCATCCAGTTGAGCTTCGGCAGCTGCCCGCCCTCCAGGAAGGTCCGCGTCTGCGGTGCCTGACTTCCCGCAGGCTTGAGCACCTCCACCAGCAGATAGACCATCAGGCTGGCGGCGATGAAGTTGAACATGATGGTGGTGATGACGATGTGCGAACCGCGCTTGGCCTGGAAATAGGCGGGAATAAAGGCCCACGCGGCACCGAACAGCGCCGCGCCTGCAATGGCGAGCGGGAAGGTGAGCCACCACGGGAGCACGCTGTCGAAGGTGAGGCAGACGAGCGCTACCCCCAGCCCACCGATATAGGCCTGCCCCTCGCCGCCAATATTGAAGAGGCTGCAGTGAAAGGCGACGGCGACGGCGAGCCCGGTGAAAATGAAGCTCGTCGCATAATAGAGCGTATAAGCGATCGCTTGCCCCCGACCGATCGCCCCGTCGACGAGGATGACCGCCGCCCGCAGCGGGTTCTCACCAATAAGCAGAACGACGAGGCCGGCAACCACGAAGGCCACGAGCAGGTTGATGAGCGGGATCAGCCCGTAATCGGCCCAAGCGGGCAGCTTTGCGTAAGGTGTGCTCACTCGGCGGCCTCCTTCTCTTCCACGCCGGCCATCAGGAGCCCAAGTTCGCCCTCCGTCGCGTCCGGCCCGCGCTCGCCGACGATGCGGCCGGCGAACATCACCAGGATGCGGTCGGAAAGCGAGCGGATCTCGTCGAGCTCGACGGAGACGAGGAGGACCGCCTTGCCCTGGTCGCGCATGTCGATGAGGCGTTTGTGGATGAACTCGATGGCCCCCACATCGACGCCGCGCGTCGGCTGACCGACGATCAGCACTTTCGGGTCCTGCTCCATCTCGCGGGCGAGCACGATCTTCTGCTGGTTGCCGCCGGAGAAATTGGCGGTCTTGAGCCGGGCGTCGGTGGGGCGGATGTCGTATTTCTCGATCTTCCCCTGCGCATCGCGGCGGATCGCCTCGATGTCGAGGAAGGGGCCGTTCACGTATTTGTCCTGCCAGTGGTAGCCGAGGATGGCGTTCTCGTTCTCCTCGAAGGGCAGCACCAGGCCCATATTGTGCCGGTCCTCCGGCACGTGCGCCATGCCGCGCCGGCGCAGGTCCGTCGGATCGGCCTCCCCCGTCAGCTCCACCGGCGCACCGTCCAGCGTGACGGTGCCGGAGACGGCCTTGCGCATACCGGTGATGGTCTCCAGAAGCTCCGTCTGGCCATTGCCGGCCACGCCGGCGATGCCGACGATCTCACCGGTGCGCACGTCCAGGGAAACGTCGTCGACCATCTTCACGCCGCGCATGTCCTCCACCGTCAGGTTCTTGACCGAGAGGATGAAGTCGCCCGGGTGGGCGTCGCCCTTCTCGACGCGCAGGAGCACGCGGCGGCCGACCATCAGCTCGGCCAGTTCCTCCACCGTGGTCTCCGCCGTCTTCCGCGTGGCGACCAGCGCGCCCTGGCGCATGACCGAGACATTGTCGGTAACCGCCATGATCTCGCGCAGCTTGTGCGTGATAAGGACGATGGTTTTCCCCTCGTCCTTGAGCTGGCGCAGGATGCGGAAGAGGTGCTCGGCCTCGGCTGGCGTCAGCACGCCCGTGGGCTCGTCGAGGATCAGGATGTCGGCGCCGCGGAAGAGCGCCTTGAGGATTTCCACCCGCTGCTGCAGGCCGACCGGCAGGTCCTCGATCACCGCGTCGGGATCGACCTCCAGCCCGTAGTCGCGTTCCAGCCGTTCCAGCTCCGACCGCGCCTTGGCGATGGAGGTCTTCAGAAGCGGCTCGCCCTCCGCGCCGAGGATGACGTTCTCCAGAACGGTGAAGTTGTGCACCAGCATGAAGTGCTGGTGCACCATGCCGATGCCGCGGGCGATGGCATCGCTCGAAGCGTGGATGACGGCGCGTTCGCCATTGACGAAGATCTCCCCGCTGTCGGCCTGATAGAAGCCGTAGAGGATCGACATCAGGGTCGACTTGCCGGCACCGTTCTCGCCGATGATGCCGTGGATGGTGCCGGGCGCTATCTTCAGGTCGATGTCGCGGTTGGCGCGCACGGAGCCGAAGCTTTTGCTGATGCCCTTGAGTTCGATTGCAGCTTCCGCCATACGGGCCCCGCTGCCCCCTATTTTTTATCGTTTGGTCAAACAGGTATCACGCCGTTTTGCACGTGCCAACCGACGCCAGCTTACACTCGACAAAGGCCAAGGGAATTGTCAATTCTCAAGCGGCAAGCGGAGATGGAAATCATGAATGAAACGCGGCTGGAGAAGCTCGAGATCCTGGTCGCCGAGCAGGAAAAGACGATCGAGGAGCTGTCGGGACAGATCAGCGACCAGTGGACCGAGATCGAACGGCTGCAGACCACGCTCGAACGGCTGACGGAGCGCTTCCTGGCGCTGGAAGAGCAGACCGCACCTGACGTGCCGGTGACCAAGCCGCCGCACTGGTGAGCTGCCCAAGCTATTTCGCTGACGGCCCCCACAGTTCGATCGGATTGCCCTGGGGATCGTGGATGCGCGCCAAGCGGCCGACCTCCGAATCCCATTCGGCGCGCGTTGCCACCGCTATGCCCGCCGCCTTTAGCTGATCCATCATCGCATTGAGATCATCGACGCGGAAGTTGATCATCCATTGCTGCTCCGGCCTGCCGAAATAGTCGGTCTCCATTGAGAACGGCCCAAAGATGGTGGTGCCCGCCTCCTGGTGCCAGACGGCCTTGTTCAGGTCGTCGATGCCGAGATGTTCCTCGTACCAGGCGGCGAGCGCCTTGGGATCGCGGGCGCGTAAGAAGACGCCGCCGATACCGGAAACCTTCTGCTTCATGCGTTCCTCACTTATCGGACCCACCGCCAGGGTGAGTTTCGTTGCTGGAGGACCCCATGACAAGCGCTGGCCCTGAAAAGAAAAGCCCCGCGGCCTGAGGCGCGCGGGGCTCTTACCGGTAGTGCGAAAGGAGCAGAGGACTACTCTTGCTCCTCCTCCTTACCGCCCTGCTTCTTGAGCGCGGCGCCCAGGATGTCGCCGAGCGAGGCGCCGGAGTCGGTCGAGCCGAACTGGGCCACCGCTTCCTTCTCCTCGGCGATTTCCAGCGCCTTGATCGAGACATTGATCCTGCGCGTCTTCTTGTCGAACATCGTCACGCGGGCATCGACCTTCTGGCCCGTTGCGAAGCGCTCGGGGCGCTGCTCGCCGCGGTCGCGGGAAAGGTCGGAGCGCTTGATGAACGACTCCAGGTCGTGGTCGACCAGGCGCACTTCCAGACCGCCCTCCTTGACGCCGGTGACTTCGCAGGTGACGACGGCGCCCTTGCGCAGTTCGCCGGAGGCAGCCGCTTCGCCGATGACGTCACGGCCGAGCTGCTTGATGCCGAGCGAGATGCGCTCCTTCTCAACGTCGACGTCAAGAACCTGCGCTTGCACCATGTCGCCACGGTTGAACTCCTCGATCACCTGCTCGCCCGGACGCGTCCAGTCGAGGTCGGAGAGGTGGACCATGCCGTCCACGTCGCCTTCGAGCCCGATGAACAGACCGAACTCGGTCTTGTTCTTGACCTCGCCCTCGACGACCGTGCCGGCCGGATGGGTGCGGGCGAAGGCCTCCCAGGGGTTCTCCAGCGTCTGCTTGAGGCCCAGCGAGATGCGGCGCTTGACCGGATCGACCTCGAGCACAACCACTTCGACTTCCTGCGTGGTCGACAGGATCTTGCCGGGGTGCACGTTCTTCTTGGTCCAGGACATCTCGGAGACGTGGATGAGGCCCTCGATCCCCGGCTCCAGCTCCACGAAGGCGCCGTAGTCGGTGATGTTGGTGACGCGGCCCTGCACCTTCTTGCCCAGCGGATACTTGCCGCCGATGCCTTCCCACGGGTCGGCCTCGAGCTGCTTCATGCCGAGCGAGATGCGGTGCGTCTCCTGGTTAATGCGGATGATCTGCACCTTCACCGTCTGGCCGATGTTCAGGATCTCGGTCGGATGGTTGACGCGGCGCCATGCCATGTCGGTGACGTGCAGCAGGCCGTCGATGCCGCCGAGGTCCACGAACGCACCGTAGTCGGTGATGTTCTTGACCATGCCCTCGACCACCTGGCCTTCCTCGAGGTTCTGCACGATCTCCGAGCGCTGCTCGGCACGGCTCTCCTCAAGAACGGTGCGGCGCGAGACGACGATGTTGCCGCGCCGCTTGTCCATCTTGAGGATTTCGAAGGGCTGCGGCGTGTGCATGAGCGGGGAGACGTCGCGGATCGGGCGGATATCCACCTGCGAACGCGGCAGGAAGGCCACGGCGCCGTCGAGGTCGACCGTGAAGCCGCCCTTGACCTGGTTGAAGATCACACCTTCGACGCGCTCGCCGTTGTTGAACTTCTCTTCCAGCTTGACCCAGCTTTCCTCGCGGCGCGCCTTCTCGCGCGACAGCATGGCCTCGCCCAGCGCATTCTCGATGCGCTCTACATAAACCTCGACCTCGTCACCGGGGTTGAGCTGACCATCTTTCGCCTTGGCGCCAAACTCCTTGAGCGGCACGCGGCCCTCGACCTTCAGGCCGACGTCGATGATGGCCATGTCCTTTTCGATGGCCGTGACGATGCCCTTGACGACCGAGCCTTCGCTGGTGTCGCGCTCGGAAAAGGATTCTTCGAGAAGACTCGCGAAATCGTCGCGAGACGGATTGAGTTGTGACATTGATGCTCCTGAAAATGCCTCCCGATGGTCGAAGGCAGGGCGCCGGTGGGTTCGTGTTGCGTCAGGCCTGCCGCACATCCGAGCTTTGTCCAAGCTCAAAGCCGCCTCTCGGGCGGCAAATCCGGCGCATGGGAACGCGCGCAGGCCGGTTTTCCATCCAACGCAAAAATACGCTTGCCGCCTCCCTCTGGAAAGCCACGAAGCGCCGCTTTGCTTCAGATCGTCTTCTTCTTCGCCAGCACCTCGTCTATCAGCCGGGTGGCGGCGAGAAACGCGGTCTCTATATCCATTTCGCTCGTGTCAAGCAAGTGCGCATCGTCGGCGGGCTTGAGCGGGCTGTCGGCACGGCTCATGTCGCGGGCGTCGCGCCGCTCCACATCGGCCAGCACGGTTGCGTAGTCGGCCTTGCCGCCGGCGGCCACGATCTCCTGCCAGCGGCGCTCCGCGCGCACTTCCGCCTTCGCTGTCACGTAGAGTTTCAAATCGG
Source organism: Chelativorans salis (assembly GCF_025336525.1). Classification (GTDB taxonomy): domain Bacteria; phylum Pseudomonadota; class Alphaproteobacteria; order Rhizobiales; family Rhizobiaceae; genus Chelativorans; species Chelativorans salis. The sequence continues at coordinate 42,234 of NZ_JAOCZP010000004.1, read as the reverse complement.
CGTCCGGGCAGACAACGGTGCCGATGTCGCGGCCGTCGAGCACCGCCCCCGGCGGCGTCTCGGCAAAGGTACGCTGCTTCTCCACCAGCGCCCTACGCACCCCCGGTATGACGGCTACGCTCGACGCCGCTTCGCCGACGCTATGGGCCGAGAGCGCTTCGCGGTCGAGTGTGCGGAAATCGAGTGCGCGGGCTGCTTCCTCCGCCGCCGCTGCGTCATCGAGCGGCTGCCCGGTATCGAGAAGCGCCTTCGCCACTGCCCGGTAGGAAAGGCCGGTGTCGAAGTGGTTGAGGCCGTAATGGGCGGCGAGCCTGCGCGCCAGCGTGCCCTTGCCCGAGGCGGCGGGTCCGTCGATGGCGATGATGAGACCCTCCTGCCTCACACCGCTTCCTCCACGGTCTCGATCTCCGCCCCCAGCCCCCGCATCAGCGCCATGAATTCGGGGAAACTGGTGGCGATCATCGTCTCGTCGTCGATGGTCACCGGCTTTTCCGTGGCAAGACCCATGACGAGGAAGCTCATGGCGATGCGGTGGTCGAGGTGGGTCTCGACCGTGGCGCCGCCCAGCCCCTTGCCTTCGGGCCGGCCGCGCACGGCCAGTGTGGCCTCGCCCTCCGTGCAGTCGACACCGTTTGCCTTCAGTCCGGCGGCGACGGCGGCAAGGCGGTCTGACTCCTTTACCCGCAGTTCCTCCAGCCCTTGCATCAACGTCTCGCCCTCGGCAAAGCTGGCGGCTACCGCCAGCACCGGGTATTCGTCGATCATGAAGGGCGCGCGCTCTGCGGGCACCGCAACCCCTTTGAGGTGCGAGGAGCGCACGCGCAGGTCCGCCACCTCTTCGCCGCCCGAGGCACGGCGGTTCATGGGCTCGATGTCGGCGCCCATTTCCTGCAAGGTGAGGATAAGCCCGGTGCGCGTGGGGTTCATCAGCACGTTTTCGATGACGACGTCCGAGCCCGGCACGATCAGCGTCGCCACCAGCGGGAAGGCGGCGGAGGACGGGTCGCCCGGCACGGCAATCTCCTGCCCCTTGAGCGTGCCCTGCCCCTCGAGCCGGATGTGGCGGACGCCTTCGGGATCCGTCTTCACCTCGAGCGCGGCGCCGAAGCCGAGAAGCATCTTTTCCGTGTGATCGCGCGTCATCACCGGCTCGACGACAGTGGTGACGCCCGGTGTGTTGAGCCCTGCCAGAAGCACCGCCGACTTCACCTGGGCGGAGGGCATCGGCACGCGGTAGGTGATCGGCGCGGCGTGTTTCGGTCCGCGCAGCGTGATCGGCAGCCGGTCGCCGGCCTGCGCCTCCACCACCTGCGTGCCCATCTGCCTGAGCGGGTCGAGCACCCGGCCCATGGGACGCCGGGAAAGCGAGGTGTCGCCGACAAATCGCGTCGTCATGTCGTAGGTGCCGACAAGGCCGATGGTCAGCCGCACGCCGGTGCCGGCATTGCCGAAGTCGAGCGGGCCTTCCGGCTCCAGCAGGCAGCCGTTGCCCGTGCCCTGGATGATCCAGGCCGCGCCCTGGCGCTCGACCCTGGCGCCCATCGCCTTCATGGCCTCGCCAGTGCGCAGCACGTCCTCGCCTTGCAGAAGGCCAGTGACGCGCGTCTCTCCCGCGGCGAGTCCGCCGAACATGAAAGCGCGGTGCGAGATCGATTTATCGCCCGGCACGCGCCCGCGGCCGGAAAGGGCGGAGGATTTGCGGCTGGTCGCGGCGCGGGGGCGCGGATTGTCGGTCATGGCGTGTCTCTCGGTCCGGCTGATGGCAGAGCCTCTAGCATGCCGGGGAAGTGTGGTCATCCCCCGCCGCGCCGGGTGTTTCGCCCCGCCGTCGAATCCAGTTGCGCTCGCCGTTTCAATAGGCTTTGACAGGCGTGCGATCTGTGGTTATGGGGTCCGAAAATTCTTGGCAGAGGATCGCTCCCGGTTTCGGCACGCCCGAGGAAGCCGGTGGCCGGATCCGGCCCTTTAAGAGACGATGAGGCAATACGGTGGCTAAACCCCAACTCGGCACCAAACGCATCTGCCCGGAGACGGGCCGCAAATTCTACGATCTGAACAGGGATCCGATCGTGTCGCCCTATACGGGCCAATCCTATCCGCGCAGCTTTTTCGAATCGGACGGCGACATCATCGTCGAAGAAGAAGAGGACGTGGAGGACAAGGAGCTCAGCGAAGACGGCCCCGAGATCGTCTCGCTGGAGGATGCCGACGAAGAGACGAAGGGCGGCGACACCGACCTGCCCGACATCGATGACGATGAGGATGTCGACATCGACACCGATGGAGACGACACCTTCCTCGAGGAGGAGGAAGAGGAAGATGATGACGTCAAGGGCATCATCGGCGTCGGCGAGGACGACGAGGAAAGATAGGTTTAGGACGCCCGTGCGGCGTCTTGTCCGGTCGCATGCTCGCGGGGCTTGATTCTGCGGCCGGGCAGGTTTAGAAGCCGCGAGCACGACGATGGCGAGCGATCGCCGAAGAACCTCTTCGCCGGAAACGGCGGCGGCCCGAAGGCCGCGGTGTGGGGCCATAGCTCAGTTGGGAGAGCGCTTGAATGGCATTCAAGAGGTCAGGGGTTCGACTCCCCTTGGCTCCACCATCTACCATTTTTCAGCGAGTGTAGTGATTTTGAAGAAGCGGCAGATGCTGCTGCTTTAGCGTTATCGGAGGTCGCCTCCGCTTCCTCCGCCAAAGCCGATTCGCTCGAGGTCCGCGAGGGGGCTCGCCTATCATGCTGCAAGCGTGAATGTTGCCGTTAGCTCGCCACGCCTGTGCACGGCTGGAACCGGGCGGATGGTGGGCGTGGCGGGTGCTCGACACGAGGTCGTCGGCCTCCCGAAGGGTTGTCATCGCTCCCGCCCTTCCCCGGCTTCACTTCTCAGTTCGGGGTTGCGGTGGTAGCCGGGGCCGATGGTGAGCGGCTTCTCCCGCATCATGCGGTCGCTGATCTGGCTCTTGTAGCTGCGCTCCGCCTCCCAAAGCAGCGCCTTCCGCTCACGGTCATAGACCTTGATGGCCACCTGATAGGGCTTTCCCGCCTCGATGCTACGGACGGGTGGCGAGCGCAGGGCGTAGCGGTCAGTCATGGTGCTCACCCGTTCCGAAACCACGTGCGGCGGGCCGCCCGCGGGATCCTCGAAGGAAGCTTCGATGATCGATCCGCTGGCGAGCGGGCGCACCACCTGGGCAGTGAAGCCGTAGAAAACCTCGGCTTCGCGGTAATTGAACATGAAGCCGCCGCCCACGACTTCCAGATAGGGATCGTCGGAAGGGCTCTCGCGCGTGACCCATCCGATGGCGAACAGCACCGCCACCAGGGCGAGGGCGATCCCCAGAACCTTCTTTTCCGACCACTGCCAGCGCATTGTTCCTGCCTTCCGGAGGGCGATGCCTCCGCAGCTGCCGATGATCTTCCGGCGCAAAACGTTCGTCAAGCGCCGGGCTAGCCGTGTGCAGGCTTGCTATGGGGGGCGGAGACGAGCTTCAGGAACATGCGATCCTCCTTCAGGATGAAACGCTCGCATCGCGCGAATTCATAGTTCTCACGCCCCAGCGGATCGGCGGCGAGCCTGGCGCGGTAGGCCTCGTAGGCGGCGAGGCTGTCGATGGTGTAGACGCCGTAGGCGGTGGTGGCGGAACCCTCGTGCGGCGCAAAGTAGCCGATGAGGTCGGCGCCCGCGCGCGGAATCGCCTCGCCCCAATTGCGGGCGTATTGCTCGAAGGCCTCGCGCCTGAACGGATCGATCTCATAGCGGATGAAGCAGGTGATCGGCATGGGTTTTCGAGGTCCTTCTATGGTTCGGTGGTGATCGAAATGTCTGCAGTCCGCCTGTGGCAGAATGGGTGGGGCCGGCTAACGCCAGAAGGGGCTCGCGCATTCGCGGCGCACGGCCTGCCGTGTCAGGCCGATGTCGGCCAGGAGATGATCGTCAAGCTCGGAGAGATGCAGGCGCTGGCGCCGGCGCTCCTCGATACGAAGCACAGCGGCGAGGGCGGCGGCAGCCAGGCGGCGCAGGGGATTGCTCCGGCGCTTCCGCCTGCGGGCGGCGATGTTCTGCATGGCTCGCTCCTTTCAGGAGGAGTGATAGCAGTTGTTGTACGTAGATAGTTTTGTTACGATCGAAGTATGAAAGCAGGAACGGACCTCGCGCAAATCGGCAGCCTGGTGGGCGATCCGGCACGCGCCAACATGCTGGCAGCGCTGATGGGCGGCACGGCGCTGACGGCGAGCGAGCTGGCACTGGAGGCGGGGGTGACGCTTCCCACGGCGAGCGCCCATCTGGCAAAGCTTGGCGAAGGAGGGCTCGTCAGCGTGGCACGGCAGGGCCGGCACCGCTATTACGCGCTGGCCGACCACAGTGTGGCGGCGATGCTGGAAAATATCATGGGTGTTGCGGCGACGCTCGGGCCGAAGCGCGTCTTGCCCGGCCCGCGCGACAAGGCGATGCGCGAGGCGCGGGTCTGCTACGATCATCTGGCGGGAGAGATGGGGGTGGCCATGCTCGACAGCTTCGTCGGGCGCGGGCTGATCCGGGTCGATGGCGAGCAGGCGGAGATGAGTGAAGCCGGCGCTTCATACTTCGCCGGCCTCGGCATCGATCTCGACGCCATGGGCCGCAAGCGGCGGCCGATGTGCCGCACCTGCCTCGATTGGAGCGTGCGCCGCTCGCATTTGGCCGGCGGCCTGGGCGCGGCGATGCTGGAGCGTATCCAAGCCAAGGGCTGGGCACGGCGGGAGAAGGACAGCCGCGTCGTCCGCTTCACTCCCATGGGGCGGCGCGAATTCGAGATGATGCTGCGCGGCTGATCCCTCTCCGCCCCGCGGGCAGGACGGAGAGGAGGCGCACGCGGAGAGCTGTGAGCCTATTCGGCGGCGAGGTTGATGCGGCTTTCGGCCATCTGCGTGAGTTTCTCGTCGGTCGCCTTCTCGTCGGCGAGGTTGCGCTTCATGATTTCGCCGCAGTCGTCGCGGCCGAGCTCCTTCGCCCAGGTGATCAGCGTGCCGTAGCGCGTGATCTCGTAGTGCTCGACGGCCTGCGCGGCGGCGATGAGAGCGGCGTCGAGCACGTTCTTGTCGTCGACCTCGCCGGCCACCTCGTTCGCTTCCTCGATGATGCCGTCGATCGCCGGACAGTCGACGCCGCTCGGCTCCATATCCATCTTCTGGAATACCTCCTCCAGATTACGCACGTGCCCCTCGGACTCCTTCAGGTGCTTCTCGAAGCCTTGCTTCAGCTCCGGGTCGCTCGCCTTGTCCATCATCTTCGGCAGCGCCTTCACGATCTGGTTTTCGGCATAGTAGATGTCACGCAGTGTGTGGACGAAAAGATCGTCCATCGACTTGATGTCCCTGGAAAACAAACCCATGGTCCTGTCCTCTTGCTCTTTTGTTGCAGCCGGATAAGCCCGTCCCGGCCCTGCCGCCTAACACCGTCAGTGGCTGCTCTGTTCCAGGAAAAGAAAGCTTGCTTCGCTTTTTCGCCGGGGGAGGGAACTGTGGTTTTTCTGCAACGGATGCGGAGGAAAGATCCCTGCCACGGGAGCGCCAAGATGAATCCCACTTTCCGCCATGGACAGGTGGCCTTGTGCAGGCGTGAATTCACCGAGTGTTCACCCACGGACGCTACGGTGTGAACGAAGGGACGCCCGAGAAATCTGGGTACGGGATCATGGGGTTGGTTAAGCTATTGATCGGATGCGTAGAGGCGATCCGTAACGCCTTTACAAAGCGCTATCATCCAGAGCGCCATTATATGCGCGGGCCGGGACCGGCGTGCGCCCGGCGCGACGACGGCCCGTCGGCGCACGCCTGAGGGGTCAGGAGCAGGGCTCGAGAACGACCGGGGCGCCCGGCTCGGCGCCTAGATCGCGGCACTCGCCGCCGGCGCACAGGCGCCAGGCGCTCGTCGTGGCGCCCGAGGCGGCAAGGCGCAGTTCCGGCAGGGGCCCGAGCGCCGGCGCATAGACCCACCATCCATCCTCAAAACGCGCATCCGACGGGGGCTCCATGCCGGCGCCTGAGCCTTTCACGCGCGCTTCGACGATCTGCAGGCCCGACGGCAGCACCTGCCACGTCTCGCGCCACTCCACCTTCTCCACCGAATGTGTCCAGGAGAGCGTGAAGAGGGTGGCGGCGACGACCGCAGTCTCGCTGCCGGCGATCACGCACAGGCTCATTCGGCCGCGTCGCCCGTCTTGCGCTGGATCGTCTCCGCCGGCCCCGGGCGTTTCAGGAAGAAATTGACGCCGAAGAAGAGGGCGCAAAGCGCGAAGCCGATCTCGTCGGTGATCGGCAGCGCGGCAATCAGCGTGAAAGCCGCCGCCGCGCCCAGGAGACGCTCCCACGCGGCGAGCGGCCGGCGCAGATAGCCAATGACGGCTGCGCCCCACAGAGCGATGGCCAGGCTGGCCTTGAGGACGATGTAGGCGACGGCCGGGGCATAGCCGATGGTTTCGGCCAGCGGCCCGCCGTCCTGCAGCATGAGGGCGGGCGTGTAGACCGCCATGAAGGGGATGACGAAGCCCGCGGCGGCGATCTTGATCGCCTCCATGGAGATCTTCAGCCCGCTCTCACGGGCGATCGGCCCGGCGGCGAAGCAGGCGAGCGCCACCGGTGGCGTAAGGTCGGCCAGGATCCCGAAATAGAAGACGAACATGTGGCTGACGAGCAGCGGCACGCCAAGCGCCAGGAGCGCCGGACCGGCGATGGACGAAGTGATGATATAGTTGGGAATCGTCGGGATGCCCATGCCGAGGATGATGCAGGTGATCATCGTGAGCACCAGCGACAGGAAAAGGCTCGTCTCACCCACGGCGACGATGAACTGGCCGAAGGTATTGGCCGCGCCCGTCAGCGTCATCGTGCCGATGATGATGCCGACGACGGCGCAGGCGACGCCCACCGGCAGCGCCGTCTTGGCGCCCTCGGCGAGTGAGGCGCGGCACACGTCGAGCGTCTTGCGCCCGCCTTCGACGAAGATGTTGGCGGCAATGAGCGCGAGGGCGGCGATCAGGATGGCGTTGATGCCGTAACGAAAGAAGCTGGCCGCTACGAGGCCAAGCCCGATCCAGAAGATCACCCGCAGGACCTGGTTTGGCAGGCCAAGTGCGGCCGTGCCACCGAGGATCAATAGCACGGTCAGCGAAAGACCGATCGTGCCGGCGAAGAGCGGCGTGTAGCCGGTGAACAGCAGATAGACGAGCACGGCGAGCGGCAGGATCAGATACCAGCGCTCGCGCAGGGCACGCGGCGCCGACGGCAGTTCCGCCTTCGGCAGGCCGTGCAAGCCGAACTTCCCCGCCTCCAGGTGCACCATCCAGAAGGCGGAGCCGAAATACAGCAGCGCCGGGATGATGGCGGCCGTGACCACTTCGTAATATTCGATACCCAGCGTCTCGGCCATGATGAAGGCGACGGCGCCCATGACCGGCGGCATGAGCTGCCCGCCCATGGAGGAGGTGGATTCCACGCCGCCGGCGAAGGCGGCGCGGTAGCCGAAGCGCTTCATCAGCGGGATGGTGAACTGGCCGGTGGTGACAACGTTGGCCACGCCCGAGCCGGAGATCGTGCCCATGAGGCCGGAGGAGATCACCGACACCTTCGCGGCACCTCCGCGCGCATGGCCGACGAGGCCGAGCGAGACGTCGGTGAAGAGCTTGATCATGCCCGCCCGCTCGAGGAACGAGCCGAAGAGGATGAAGAGGAAGATGTAGGTGGCCGAGACGTAGATCGGAATGCCGTAGATGCCTTCGGTGCCGTAGGCCATGTGGTCGATGACCTGGGAGAAGTCGTAGCCACGGTGGTTGAGCGGCGCTGGCAGGTATTCCCCGAAGAGGCAATAGGCGAGGAAGATGCCGGAGATGATGGGCAGCGCCGGGCCCATCAACACGTAGGCCGCTGCAAAAACTGTGAAAAGCGCGATGACGCCGAAGAAGATGTCGAGCGGCAACGGATCGCCGGCGCGCAGGAGCAGCGGCCTGTATTCGACGAACTGATAGACGGCGACCGAGACGCCGGCGAGCGCCAGCGCCCATGCGCCGGCCTTCACCAAACGGCCCGCGCCGCGCGAGGAGGCGATCAGCGGGAAGACCAGCAGCATCAGAAAGCCGACGTGGAAGGCGCGCACGATCTGACTCGGCAGGGTGAGGAGATGCGCGGCGGTGGCGATCTGGTAGAGCGAGAAGACGACGGCGATCCACATGAGCAGCCGCCCTTCCAGCGTCGGGCGGAAATCGGCATGCGTCGGGTCCTGAAGCTCCGCCTCCGGCAGGCTGGCAGTCGCGTCACTCTCGGCCCTGCTCATCACGTCTCCCAATCTGCATGCCTGTCACAGTCCCCATTTCCCAGTGGCCAGGGGCAAGCGCCGACCTATCCGGTTCCCCTCCCCACGAGGGGGAGGGGAGTTTACTCGCGTTCGCCCTTACAGCAGACCCTGTTCCTTGTAGTAGCGCTCGGCTCCCGGATGCAGGGGAACGGGAACACCTTGAGGACCCTTTTCCGCGGAGATCGCCTTGGCGGCGGCGTGCGCGGCCGTCATCTCGTCCAGGTTCTCGAAGAGCTGCTTGGTCATCTCGTAGGCCATGTCGTCCGAGACATCCGAATGGGTGACCAGGATATTGGTGATCGCCAGCGTCGGCACGTCCTCGTCCTGGCCCTCATAGGTGCCGGCAGGGATTGTCGCCGATAGGAACGGTGCGCCGAGGGTCTCGGCCACCTCTTCCGGAACGGCGACCATGGTCACCGGCATGGAGAGCGCCAGGTCCTTGATGGAGGCGACGCCCAGGCCTGCTGACTGCAGCGTGGCATCGAGCTGGCGGTTCTTGATGAGCTCGACAGATTCGCCGAAGGGCAGATACTCGGTCTGCGACAGGTCGTCATAGCTCATGCCCATGGCATCGAAGATGCGCCTTGCGTTGAGCTCGGTGCCGGATTTCGGCGCGCCGACGGAAAGGCTCTTGCCCTTCAGGTCTTCGAAGTTCTGGATCCCGGACTCCTGCGAGGCGACGATCTGGATGTAGTTCGGGTAGATGGCGGCGATGCCGCGCAGCTTGTCGAGCTGCTGCGGGAAACCGGCCTCCTCATCGCCTTCCCAGGCGGATTTGACGGAATCGCCAAGCGCAAAAGCGATCTCGCCGCGCCCCTGCTGCAGGAGGTTGAGGTTCTCCACGGATGCCTTGGTGGACTGCACCTGCGTGCGCACGCCCTCGATGTTGTCGCCGTAGATCTTCGACAGTGCGACACCTAGCGGATAATAGACGCCGGACGTGCCGCCGGTCAGCACATTGATGAATTCCTGTGCGTTCGCCGCGGCCGCGTTGAGACCGAGGCCGAGCGCCACGGCGCCGGCGGCCAGAGACTTCCCTTTCGTGCGAAACATGTTTGTTCCTCCGCTTTGGATGCTTTTGTTGTCCGCGCGCCTTCCGGCACGGAAGGAGGCGGAATGTAGCCCATTGCAGCGCGGTGCCAACAAAAATCGGCGCCGGCCGCCCGGCACAATAGCGACAAGCGCGCGGCTGGGAAACGGGTGCCGGACGCTACGTTCGGGAAAAGGCGGAGGCGGCGCCTCAGTCGGCTTTCGAGAACATGTCCTGCAGCTGCGCGAAGGGCATGATCTCCCGGGCATAGGTGAAGGTGCCCTTGTGCAGCATCTCCTGCGCCGCGCGCTCCACCGCGCCGAAGGCGAGGTTGGTGAGCTTGGAGCCGAGCGAGATGCGCTTGGCGCCGGCCTCGGCGAGTGCTGCAACGGAAAAGCCGGCCGTGGCCAGCACGTTCACTGGCTTGCCGACCGCCTGGCAGACGGTACGCACCTGCTTGATGTCGGAGAGGCCCGGCGCGTAAAGCACATCCGCGCCGGCCTTCTCAAAGGCCTGCAGTCGGCGAATGGTGTCGTCTAGGTCCGGGCGACCGTGAAGAAAATTCTCCGCCCGCGCGGTGAAGACGAAATCGCGCGGCAGGGCACGTGCCGCCTCGGCCGCTGCGGTGACACGCTCAACGGCGAGCTGGAAATCGTAGATCGGGTTTTGCGGGTCGCCGGTGGCGTCCTCGATCGAACAGCCGGCAAGCCCCGCCGCCTCGGCCGCAAAGATGGTTTCGGCGGCACTGTCCGGGCTGTCGCCCTTGCCGTGCTCCAGGTCGGCGGAGACCGGAAGCGGCATGGCGTCGACGATTTCGCGGCAATGGTCCATGCGTTCGTCGAAGGGTACGCCGCCATCGGGCAGGCCGCGCGAGAAGGCATAGCCGGCACTGGTCGTCGCCAGCGCCTTGAAGCCCAGTGCGGCGAGCAGTTTCGCCGTGCCGATGTCCCACGGGTTGGGGATGATGAAGGCACCTTCGGCCTCGTGGAGCGCGCGGAAGGTGGAGCCGATGTCAGCCATGATTCTTGCCTCTGCCGGTGACTTCAGTTTCAGCGATGAGGTGCCCGCGCCCGTGCCGATGTCAAGGGGCAGATGGCGTGCTACTGACAATACGGGGAGGGCGTCTCAGGCTGTGCCGGTGGAGCCGAACCCGCCCATCCCGCGCACTGTCTCGCCGGCACTGCCGCGCTCCTCGACCGCCACGTGGGTGACCGGCGCGATGATGAGCTGGGCGATGCGCATGCCACGCGTTAGGGCGAAGTCCTCTTCGCCCAGATTGATAAGCAGGATCTGCAGCTCGCCGCGATAGTCACTGTCGATGGTGCCCGGCGTGTTGAGGCACGTGATGCCGTGGCGCAGCGCCAGCCCCGAGCGCGGCCGCACCTGCCCCTCGAAACCTTCCGGAATCTCGAGGATGAAGCCAGTCGGCACCAGCGCACGCTTGCCCGGCAGGAGGATGACCTGCCGATCCTCGGGCATGGCGGCACGCAGGTCCATCCCCGCTGCGCCGGTGGATTCGTAGGCCGGCAAAGGCAGGCCCTCGGCATGCGGCAGGCGCACGACGCCAAGAGTGGGGCCGATGACAGACGTGGAGGTGGGCGAACTGACCATGCCTCCTATCTGGCGCCGACGGGCAGAGGCGTCAATTCCGACGCCTTCCGCCACCACGCTTTTCAACGCTTTTCAGCAAGCCAAGGGTTTCTGCCGCCCCACTTAACCCGGTCCTTTGGCGACATGCGGCCGTCAGGCCTGGTGGGCCAACAGGTCGGCGTACCGCTGCAGGTAAAGCGGCCAACCTCCATCGCCGGCAACACCATCGCGCACGCTTTCCCAGCCCTCACCGTGGCGTTCCAGCTTTCGGTGCTCGATCTCCACGCGGGTCCGGTTCGCCGTCTCGGCGGTGAAGCGGACTTCCCACTCACTGGCCTTTTCGGGGTCGGTCTCGATCTGCCATTGCGGGCTGATGTTCCAGCTGAGCACCACACGGTTGGGCGGTTGGTAGGCCAGTACCCGTGCCCAGCGGCACTCGCTGCCGTCGACACCGCGATCATAGATATGGCCGCCGACTCGAGGCTCGAACACCGTCTCGGCGATCTGGACGGCGAGCAAATTGTGCTCGGCGGGTTTGAAACTGCCGAAGTCCTCGGTGAAGACCTTGAACGCGCGCTCGATCGGCGCCTCGACCACGACGGACTGTTTTACGGACGTGTCTGCTGCATGCGTGCTCATCGCTCCTCCTCCGGTGGTTGCTCGACGGCTATCTTGTAGGCCGCCAGCGTCTTGCTCCAAAAACGATCGAGTTCCGCGCGAAGGCTCGCCAGTCCATCGGGATCGACGTGATAGATGTTGCTGGCGCCCTTCGGCTCGGCACGGACAAGCTGCGCTGCCTTGAGCACTTTCAGGTGCTGCGAAACCGCCGACTGGGTCACCGGCAGGGCGCGGGTGATCTCCGCCACCGAGCGAGGCCTCTCCGCCACGAGTTCAAAGACAGCCCGGCGGGTCGTGTCGGCAAGTGCAGTCAGCTGCGCGTTATCATTAGCCATAACTAATGATTAGCTTATACTAATGATAGAGTCAAGCCGGGGCTGAAATGTGCACTCGGGCTCCCTATATGCAGACGGATTTCCATTCGACAGCGGCGGCCGCGGCTGCTAAGAGCCCGCCGTCGAAAGGACCTCAGGACATGGCCGAGAAACTCGCCGATGCGGTGGCGCGCCGCCGCACATTCGCGATCATTTCACACCCCGACGCGGGCAAGACCACGCTCACCGAAAAGCTGCTGCTTTTCGGCGGCGCCATCCAGCTTGCCGGCGAGGTGAAGGCGAAGAAGAACCGGGTGCAGACGCGCTCGGACTGGATGAAGATCGAACGCGAGCGCGGCATCTCGGTCGTCACCTCGGTGATGACCTTCGAATATGGCGACCACGTCTTCAACCTGCTCGATACGCCCGGCCACGAGGACTTCGCCGACGATACCTACCGTACGCTGACGGCGGTGGATTCGGCGGTGATGGTTATCGACGCGGCCAAGGGCATCGAGCCGCGCACGCTGAAGCTGTTCGAGGTATGCCGCCTCCGCGACATCCCCATCGTCACCTTCGTCAACAAGCTCGACCGGGAAAGCCGCGATCCGTTCGAGATCCTGGACGAGATCGAACAGAAGCTGGCGCTCGACACCGCGCCCGTCACCTGGCCCATCGGCCGGGGAAAGAGCTTTTCCGGCACCTATCACCTGGCGGACAACACTATTCGCCATTCCGATGAGGACACGACGCCGATCCCTGTCAACGGGCCGGAGGCCGAGGCGGTGTCGGGCCTCCTGCCGGAGCATGAGCGCGAGGCTTTCATCGAGGAGATGCTCCTGGCTAGGGAAGCCTGCCGTCCCTTCGATCTCAAGGCGTTCCGCGAGGGTCATCTCACCCCGGTCTATTTCGGCTCGGCGCTCAGGAACAACGGCGTGCGCGACCTGATCGAAGCGCTCGGCGCCATCGGCCCGCAGCCGCGCGCGCAGGCGGCGGATTCACGCAAGGTCGAGGCGACGGAGGAGAAGATGACCTCCTTCGTCTTCAAGATCCAGGCCAATATGGACCCCAACCACCGCGACCGCATTGCCTTCGTGCGCGTGTGCTCCGGACGGCTGGAGCGTGGCATGAAGGCGAAGCTGATACGCACCGGCAAGCCGATCAGCCTTTCGGCGCCGCAGTTCTTCTTCGCCAAGAACCGCATCACCGCGGACGAGGCCTTTGCCGGCGACGTCGTCGGTATCCCCAACCACGGCACCCTCAGGATCGGCGATACCCTGACCGAGGGCGAGGAGCTCGTCTTTCGCGGCGTGCCCAACTTCGCGCCGGAGATTCTGCGCCGCGTTCGCCTCTCCGACGCCATGAAGGCGAAGAAGCTGAAGGAAGCCCTGCGGCAGATGGCAGAGGAAGGTGTGGTGCAGCTCTTCACGCCGGAGGATGGCTCGCCGGCCATCGTCGGCGTCGTCGGCGCGTTGCAGCTCGACGTGCTTAAGGAGCGGCTGAACAACGAATATGCCTTGCCGGTTGATTTCGAGACGGCGCGCTTTTCCGTCTGCCGCTGGATTTCCGCCGGCGACCGCACCGAGCTCGACCGCTTCATCACCGCCCATCGCGGCGATATCGCCCGCGACCTCGACGACGACCCCGTCTTCCTCGCGCCACACGAATTCGGCCTCAACTACGAAGCCGAGCGCTGGAAGGCGATCACGTTCAATGCGGTGAAGGATTACCAGGTGAGCGGCAAGGCGAAAGCAGCGTGAGGCGATCGTTCTGCGAAGGATGCGCGTCAAAGTTGTGGAAATCCCTGTTGCTGGACTTATGCCCGCGCGAAAATTACCGTAAATTGCATCTCTCAGTACGCGTATCGTGCGTAGATGAGTAGCGTCCTCACATTAGCCATGCGGGCGCGCTTTGCAGCATAATCCGCCGATTACAAAAATAAGTTGCATCGCGCGTCCCATGGCCGACGCTTTTTCCCGTCCTCCCCGTCTGCACCGCCATACACTCCTCCCTCAGCGCGCGTTGTGGCGGAGGAGGGGAATCTCCCCTCGCAAAAGCACATCCTTCTTTTGCCGCCCTTGTGGTATAATTTTTTCGACACTGCCGTCTCTCGACCATTCTGATGCTCAATACGGCAACGGACGGCGCCTATCTTACAAGAACAGTTCAAGCAGGGAGAGACATCCATGGGCCTTCGCATCAACGACACCGCGCCTGACTTCACGGCGGAAACCACCCACGGCACGATCAACTTCCACGAGTGGATCGGTGACGGCTGGGCTGTGCTCTTCAGCCATCCGAAGAACTTCACGCCCGTTTGCACGACGGAACTCGGCACGATGGCCGGCCTGGAGGGTGAGTTCAAAAAGCGCAATGCCAAGATCATCGGCATCTCCGTCGATCCGGTGGAGGATCACGACCGCTGGAAGGCGGACATCCAGAAGGCCACCGGCTTCGCCGTCGATTATCCGTTGATCGGCGATAAGGACCTCAAGGTCGCCAAGCTCTACGACATGCTGCCGGCGGACGCCGGCGATTCGTCCGAAGGCCGCACCCCGGCCGACAACGCCACTGTGCGCTCGGTCTACGTGATCGGCCCGGACAAGAAGGTCAAGCTGGTGCTGACCTACCCGATGACCACGGGGCGCAATTTCGACGAGATCCTGCGCGCCATCGATTCGATCCAGCTCACGGCCAAGCACCAGGTGGCCACACCCGCCAACTGGAAGCTGGGCGAGGACGTGATCATCACCGCCGCCGTTTCCAACGAGGACGCAATCAAGCGCTTCGGCGCCTTCGACACCATCCTGCCCTACCTCAGGAAGACGAAGCAGCCGAGCGCCTGAGTTCGAGCCGGACCTACTGATCGGCCATCGCGATCAAGGAAGGCTCCGCCCTGTTTAAGGACGGAGCCTTTTTCATGAAGTCGCTTACGATCATTGTCCGTTTGCCGGTTCTCGTTTGGATCACCGCCTCGAACGCGGCCCTAAATCGCAGCTATTGCCAATGGCATCCGCCTGAGCGATCGGCTATGGTCGCGCCGTTTTTTGAGGGAAAGCAATGTCGCAGGAGCGTTCCACGGCCTCGGGCGGGATGGAGACCGCCTTCGGTTTCCGACAGGTCGGCGAGGGGGAGAAGCAGGGTCTTGTCGATGCGGTTTTTCACCGCGTCGCTGACCGCTACGACCTGATGAACGATGTCATGTCGGCCGGTCTGCACCGCGTGTGGAAGGACGCGATGGTGGCCTGGCTGTCCCCGCCGAAGCGGCCGGGCTTCAAGGCACTGGACGTGGCCGGCGGCACGGGCGACATCGCCCTCCGCATCGCCGAAGCGTCCGGCAGCCAAGCGGACGTGACGGTGCTCGACATCAACGGCTCCATGCTGGCGGTGGGACGCGAGCGGGCAGAGAAGCGGGGCCTCGGCGCCAATCTCACCTTCGTCGAGGCCAATGCAGAGGAGCTGCCGTTCCCCGCCTCCTCCTTCGACGCCTATACGATCGCCTTCGGCATCCGCAACGTGCCGCATATTGACACCGCGCTCGCCGAGGCCTTCCGCGTGCTGAGGCCGGGCGGCCGCTTCCTGTGTCTGGAGTTCTCCGATGTCGGCATGCCGCTCCTCGACAAGGTCTACGACGCCTGGTCCTTCCATGCGATTCCGCGCATCGGCCAAGTCGTCACCGGCGACGGCGAGCCCTACCGCTATCTCGTCGAATCCATCCGCAAGTTCCCCAACCAGGAGAATTTCGCGGCGATGATGCGCGAGGCCGGTTTCTCCCGCGTCGCCTGGCGCGACTATTCCGGCGGCATCGCCGCGCTGCACTCCGGCTGGAAGATCTGACACGCACATGAGCACAGTGGGCGCATATCTCCGCCTTGTCCGCGCGGGCTGGATTCTCCTGCGCGAGGGCGTGGTGGCTGCCCTTCCGGGCGATCAGCTTGAAGGCATGCCGCGCCTCGGCTGGCGGGTGGCCAAGCTGGTTTCGCGCCGCCGCGCTGGGCAGCGCGACCGTCCCGAGCGCCTGGCGATCGCTGTCGACCGCCTCGGCCCCTCCTATGTGAAGCTCGGGCAGTTCCTCGCCACGCGGCCCGACGTGGTCGGCCACGACATGGCCTTCGACCTGGCGCGCCTCCAGGACCGCATGGAGACCTTTCCCGAGGTGCAGGCGCGGGCGGCCATCGAGGCCTCGCTTGGTGCCACCGTGGAGGCGCTCTACACGGATTTCGGCGCTCCGGTGGCGGCCGCCTCCATCGCCCAGGTGCATCAGGCAAAGATCATGCGCGAAGGCGAGATGCAGCCGGTCGCCGTCAAGATCATCCGGCCGGGCGTGCGCCGCCGCTTCTACAATGACCTGGAAAGCTACTTCCTGGCCGCGCGCCTGCAGGAGCGCTA
Organism: Chelativorans salis; assembly: GCF_025336525.1. GTDB lineage: Bacteria > Pseudomonadota > Alphaproteobacteria > Rhizobiales > Rhizobiaceae > Chelativorans > Chelativorans salis. The sequence continues at coordinate 25,966 of NZ_JAOCZP010000004.1, read as the reverse complement.
CATCGCCGCCGCCCGCCGCCTGCGCCCGGTGGAGGTGACGGAGACGCTTGCCCAGACCACCAAGATCGAGATGGACCTGAGGCTGGAGGCCGCCGCCATCTCCGAGATGCACGAATTCGCAAAGGAAGACCCCGGCTTCCGCGTGCCATGGGTGGACTGGCGGCGCACCGGCCGCGACGTGCTGACGCTGGAGTGGATCGACGGCATCAAGATGTCCAACATCGAAGCGCTGCGCGTTGCCGGACACGACCTGGAAGGGCTCGCCGTCACCCTCATCCAGTCGTTCCTGCGGCACACGCTGCGCGATGGCTTCTTCCACGCCGACATGCACCCCGGAAACCTGTTTGTGGAGGCGGACGGCACCATCGTCGCAGTCGACTTCGGCATCATGGGCCGCATTCGCCGCAAGGAGCGCCGCTTCCTGGCCGAGATCCTCTACGGATTTATCACGCGCGACTTCCGCCGCGTGGCGGAAGTGCATTTCGAAGCCGGTTATGTTCCTTCTCACCACAACATCTCCGCCTTCGCCCAAGCGCTGCGTGCCATCGGCGAGCCGATCCACGGCCAGCCGGCCGAGACCATCTCGATGGCACGTCTGCTGACCCTCTTGTTCGAGGTGACCGAGCTCTTCGACATGCAGACGCGGCCGGAACTCCTGCTTCTGCAGAAGACCATGGTGGTGGTCGAGGGCGTGGCGCGCACGCTCGATCCACATTTCAACATGTGGAAGGCCTCGGAGCCCGTGGTGTCGAGCTGGATCGCCGCCAATCTCGGCCCACGCGGCCTCATCACCGACGCCCGCGACGGCCTCACAGCGCTTACGGCGCTGGCCCGCCAGGCGCCGGAACTGGCCGCCCGCACCGAGCGCCTGTCGCGCGAGATCGAAACGATGGCCGAGAACGGCCTGCGCTTCGATGCGGAGACCGCCGAGGCCATCGGCCGCGCCGAAGCAAAGCACACTCGGTCCGGCCGCCTGGCGCTGTGGGTGATCGCCCTGGCACTTCTGGCTATCGCCTTGCGGCTTTTTTGAGGCTTGTTGAGGTTCAGAACAGACTGAGCTGCCGCGCCCGCGGCTTTCGCTTCGCCGCAGTATGGCTCGCCGTCAACGTATCCGCAATGTCGCCCAGGAAAGGCGAAGGCGGTAGCGAGCGCACGGCGCCGCGCCAGAACCGCTCGGCAGTGCGCGTAAGGAACAGCCAGTCCATGGCCCGCGTCATGGCGACGTAGAACAGGCGCCGCTCCTCGGCGCGCGAGTGCACGTCCTGTTCGGCGCTCGGTGCCCAGGAGAACGGCACCAGCCCGTCCTCCATCCCGACGACAAAGACCACCGGAAACTCCAGCCCCTTGGCAGCGTGCATGGTGAGCAGCGAGACACGGTCGGCACGGGCATCGCGGAAGTCGGCTTCGGTGGAAAGTGCTATCTGTTCGGCGAGCAGCGCCACATCGCCACCTACCGACTCGGAGGTGGCGAGCGTTGTGAGCCACCCTCGCGCCTCGGCGAGCGCCGCAGCGTCCGCATCCTCCTCTCGCCTCGCAGCTTCCGCGGCCGCGGCAAGACGCCCCGGCAAATCCCGGCCAGCCTCCGCGTCGCTCTGCCGTTCCAGCGCACGAAGCATCGCCCCGAGGCCCGCATGCCCGGCGATCGGCGCGGGTGAACTCTTCTTGAACGGGATGCCGGCGCGGTCGAAGGCCTCGCGGAAGGCCGCCGACTGTGCGTCGGTGCGGCAAAGTACGGCGAAATCGGCGAAGCTGAGCGGCGTGTCGCCCTGCCGATCCGGCTTGCCACCGTGCGCGGCAAGCATGTCGTGCCCGCCCAAAAACGCCTCGATCGTCGCGGCGACAAAGGCCGCTTCGGCCTCCTCGTCCGCAGCCGTGCGCACCACGATTGGCGCCTCCATCGGCCGTGTCATACCGTCCGGCGCTTCGTCCATAAGCTGGGTGGCGGCGGTGACAATGGTGCCGGTGGAGCGGTAATTGTGCTTGAGCCGTGCCGTACGGGCGTCGGGGAAGTCGCCGGCAAAGCGTGCAAAGCACGTGGCGTCTGCGCCGCGGAATCCGTAGATCGCCTGGTTGGGATCGCCGATCACGCAGAGATTGCCGCCAGGCCCGGCAAGAAGCTGTAAGAGGCGATACTGCTGCTCGTCCACGTCCTGGAACTCGTCGGCCAGGATATGTGTAAAGCGCTCCCGCCAGAGCGCGGCGATCTCCGCGCGCTCCTCCAGAAGTGCCACCGAAAGCGCCACCAGATCGTCGAAATCGACCCAGTTTCCCTCCCGCCCCAGCCGGTCGAGCACGGCGCGAGCTCCCCCTTCCTCGCCCTCGTCGATGGCGCCCGTCCGCTTCATCACGGAGACCGCCTTGACGAGCCGTGTGGCGCGGCTTTCGCTGATTTGCAGCGCCGCGACGAGTGCTGCCGTCCGTTCCTTTTCATCGGCAATGCGGAAATCGGTGCCAAGGCCGAGCTCCGTCCCATGGGTGCGCAGGATGGCAAGACCCAGCGAATGGAAACTGTGCACCGCCGCATCCTTCGCCACGCCCGGCAGCAGAGCGGCAAGCCGCGCCCGCAACTCTTCCGTCGCCTTGCGCGTGAAGGTGATGGCAAGGCAGGAGGCGGCCGGCACGCCGCATTCCAGCACCAGATGGGCGATGCGGCGGGTCAGCATGCGTGTCTTGCCCGAGCCGGGTCCGCCGATGACCGTCAGCGGTCCTTCGATCATCGCTGCCGCGGCAGCCTGATCGGCGTCGAGGGTGGCCAGTACCCCTTGGCGTGCGGAAGGCGCCGGCACCGAGGGCGCTGGCTGCGAAGGCGCCTCTACCGGCGCTGATTGCTCTGCCTGCGGCTTAGGTGCCCGTTTGCGGCGACGCACCGGCGCGTCGAAAAGAAGGTCGCCCTTGGTGAAACGGTCGAGTTCGCTTTCCTCGAACAGCCGGATCACGCCGTATTCCCCGTCATAGCCGGCCTGACGGATCACCGCGCACGCCCGCAGCCGCGCCACCGCCTCCCCGAGCAGCGAATCGGCACGTCCGATATCCTCCACCGGCACCTCAGCAAGCGCGAAAAGCTCCGGCCCAGCGCCGCTGTCGCCCGGGAGACTCGCCACCTCTCCGGCCGTTGCCGGTCGCACGGCCTCGCCGTGGTCGGCCAGCTTCTCCACGCGGTGCGCCACGCCCACTGTCACCCGGTTGCCACAGACCGGGCAGCGCCCGTTGAGCGCCAGCGTCTCTTTCGGGTCGAGCCGCACGCCGCAGGCGCGATGCCCGTCCATGTGGTATTTCCTTCCTCCGGGAAAAACGCCACCGTGCCTTCATACCCCTCGCCCGTCTCCAGCGCCCGGCGGATGGCGAAATAGTCCGCCTCGCAGGAAAAGCGCGTCGCCTCGCGGCCGAGCTTGCCCGGCGAATGCGCATCGGAGTTGGACGTCAGCCTGTAGCGGTCGAGGAACGAGACGCGCCAGTTCATCTCCGGGTCGGAGGAAAGCCCGGTCTCCACTGCGAAAATGTGATGGGCGAGGTCGCCGTAGCATTCCTCGATTGAATCGAAGCCCGACTGCGAGCCGAGGGCGGCGAACCACGGCGTCCAGATATGCGCCGGCACGAGATAGGAATGCGGCCCCGATTCCAGCGCGATCTCCAGAAGGTCGCGCGAATCGAGCCCGAGGATCGGCCGCCCGTCGGAGGCAATATTGCCGATCCGCCCAAGGTTCGCCGCCAGCCGGTGACGGCTTCCAGATCGGGTGCGTAGATCAGGTGGTGGATTTTCCGAGTCTTCTCGCCCTTCTTATAGATGGTCGAGATTTCCGTCGACAGCATGAAGCGGACGGGCTTGCGGCAGGCGGGCGGCAGGGTCTTTTCGATCTCCGCGTCGATCTCGGGCCGCAGGCGGAAAAGCCCGCCATCGGGCACGAGCATGTCCTTGATCTCGGAAAGCCAGGCCGGATGCACGCAGTCGCCGGTGCCGACTACACCAACTCCCTTGCGCGCCGCCCACCAGGCAAGATGCTCGAGATCGAGATTCCGACTGGTGGCGCGGGAATATTTCGAATGGACGTGCAGGTCAGCATGAAAGGTCATGGAGCCTATGAAATAGCAGCCGCCGTGGGGCGGTTCAAAGGCTCAAGCCCGCATCTGCGGGCTTTCCACAGCCGTGCGCATATCGCAGGGATGCCTCCGTCAGCCTGCACCGTCCTCCCTGGCGATCTGCGTCCAGCTGTCGCTCTGGGCGAGCATCGAGCGCAGATAGGTGACGTTGGCTTCGGCCTGCTGGGGCGAAAGCTCCTGGCGGGCGATCTTTTCGGCCTCAGTGAAGCGGCCTTGCAGGCCGATAACGAGGGCCAGGTTCTGGCGCACGCGGCTGTCGGCGCCGGGCGCGGCGGCGGCTTGGCGCATATGCGTCTCGGCAGTCTTCAGGTCGCCTGCGAGCAAGTAGGACATGCCGAGGTTGGAGAGAACGGACGGCTCGCCGGGTTCGATATCCAGCGCGCGGTGATAGAGCGCACGGGCCTGGTCGGGTTCCCCGAGCTGGTCAAGGATCGCCCCTTCGGCCGACAGCAGGCGCCAATCGGGATATTCCGGCGTTTGTGCGCGGCGGACGGCATCCAGCGCCGGCTCCAACTCGCCGGCGGCGGCGAGCGCCTTGCCGTAGGCGGCCAGCACCTCGCGGTCCTTCGGATAGGCGATCGCCAGCTTGCGCATGACGGCGAGCGACTGGTCGGTGCGCCCACTCATCTGCAGGATGCTGGCGTATTGCAGCGCGACCGGCTTATCCTTGGGGTTTTGGGTGTAGGTCCTGCCGAGACTGGCGGCGGCGTTTTCGAGTTCGGGGCCGGACATCGATGCCACGACAGACCGGTCGCCGCCGGCGATGGAGCCGGTGGTCATGCCGCCGACCTTGCGGTTGTGGCCGGCGCAACCGGCGACTGCGGCTGCCAAAAGCAGCGTCGCCATGGTGACGGCAAGTCTGCCGCCGCGCGATCTTCGGCGAACCGAGCTGTGGGTGAACATGCGCGCCCCCTACGCCAATTTACTTCCCTCGCCGAGAAGTATTCTGTTAACCCTAACGGAGCGTTAATCGCCAAGGAAAGAACCGCCATGCCGCTCACCCTGACCGCCCGCAAAGACACCGCCTCTCTTCCCGTCTATCTGACATCCGGGGATGCGCTGGAAGAGACGGGGGCAAGCGCCGCGGCCTGCGTCTGGGCGCGGGCGAACGGCTTTCAGGGCGCGGAGGGGGCAATGCTCACCATCCCGGGGGACGACGGGGCGCTTGGAGGTGCCTTCTTCGGTGTCGGCAATGCCACCTTTGGCCTCGGCAGGCTGGCGCGCGCCCTGCCGAAGGGTGCCTGGCATTTCGCCGCACCGCCGAAGGACCCGAATTTGGCTTCCCTCGCGCTTAAGCTCGGCAGCTATGCCTTCACCCGCTACGGCAAGAAGCCGACGCCGGAGATCAGTTTCGCCGCGCCGGAGGGGGCCGACCTCGCCGCCGTTGAACGGCAGGCGGAAGGTACCTTCCTTGCCCGCGATCTGATCAACACGCCGGCGAACGACATGGGACCGGAAGCGCTGGAAGAGGCCGCGCGAAGGCTGGCTGAGAAGCACGGGGTGGAGATACGAGTGACGGCGGGCGAGGCGCTTCTTTCGGAGAACCTGCCGATGATCCACGCCGTCGGCCGCGCCGGTGCGCAGGCACCGCGTCTTATCGACATGCGCTGGGGGGCCGAAAGCGCACCCAAGGTAACGCTGGTAGGTAAGGGTGTGTGTTTCGACACCGGCGGGCTCGACATCAAGCCGGCCAACGGCATGCTGCTCATGAAGAAGGATATGGGCGGTGCGGCGAATGTGCTGGGGCTCGCCTCCATGATCATGGCGGCCAAGCTGCCGGTGCGCTTGCGCGTTCTGATCCCGGCGGTGGAAAACGCTATTGCTGGCAACGCCTTCCGCCCCGGCGACATCCTGACGAGCCGTAAAGGCATAACGGTGGAGGTAGGCAACACCGACGCCGAGGGCCGGTTGGTGCTGGCCGACGCGCTCGCCTTGGCGGACGAAGAGGCGCCAGAACTCGTGATCGACATGGCGACGCTGACCGGAGCGGCCCGCGTCGCGCTCGGCCCAGACCTACCGCCCTTCTATACTCATAACGAAGCGCTGGCGGCCAGGCTTTCGGAGGCAGCGGAGATGGTCGTCGACCCCCTTTGGCGCATGCCGCTGTGGCAGCCCTACAAGGATAAGCTGCGCTCCAAGGTGGCCGACACGAACAACGTCACCTCCGACGGCTTTGCTGGCTCGATCACAGCGGCACTTTTCCTCGAGCGCTTTGTCGAAAAGGCTTCCGCTTGGGCGCATTTCGACATCTACGGCTGGAACCCGAGCGAGAAGCCTGCCGCGCCGGTGGGTGGTGAGGCACAGGGAATCCGTGCTATCGAACGGGTGCTGACGGAGCGCTACGGCGCCTGACCCATTGCGAATACCGGCAATCGGCGTAATGATACGGTACCGAAACGATTGCAGAGGGTTCCATGGTCGCTCTGCGGCCCCTTCAGGCGCTGAGACTCTGGCAACAGGTATGCCTTGCTGAGGTGCGCGGTGACATGCCGGACCTGACGGAGCGGCAGATGGCGATCCTGCTCACTGTTTATCTCGATCCGCCCCCGCACACGGTGCGCGGGCTGGCGGAGAAGCTGAAGGTGACGAAACCGGTGATTACGCGGGCGCTCGATACCATGGGCGCGATGAAGCTTCTCGCGCGCCACCGCGACCAGCGCGACCGGCGCAACGTGCTTATCCGGCGTACGGTGGAAGGTGCATTGTTCGTCGAGCGCTTCGGTGACGTGGTGGTCGCCAACGCGGCGGAGCTTCCAATATGACGACCCTCGACCACCGCCTCAATGCCTACCGGCCCGACCTCGCCGACGAGCGGCTGATGGGGCGCGTGGCGGCGGAACGCTTCGTCGCCGGACAGCCGGCCGTGATTGCCGCGCCCGTGGCAGATCTTCATTCGGCGCCGGACGCGGGCGCCGGGATCGACACGCAGCTTCTTCATGGAGAGGCAATCCAGGTGTTCGAGCGGGAGGATGGCTGGGCCTGGGTGCAGGCGGCACGCGATGGCTATGTAGGGTATGCGGACGAGGCGGCGGTCGGCCGGCCGCTCGCTGCGCCGACCCATGTGGTCCACGTGCCGCGCAGCTTCGTCTATCCCGAGCCGGAGCTGAAGGCGCCGATGACGACCGTCCACAGCATGGGGGCGCGGCTGGCGATCACCGGCGAGGTGGAGAAGCGAGGCACGCGCTATGCACTCCTCACTTCGGGCGAGGCGATGATCGCACGGCACCTGCGCCCCATCGATCAATATATCGAGGATTTCGTTTCGGTAGTGGAACAGTTCCTGCATACGCCCTATCTGTGGGGCGGCACGAGCGGCCTCGGCATTGACTGCTCCGGGCTGGTACAGCTTCCCATGCTGATGGCCGGGCGGAACGTACCACGCGACACGGACATGCAGGCGAAGGGCATCGGCACAGCGCTCGATCCGGAGAATGGGTTGAAGCGCGGCGACCTCGTCTTCTGGCGCGGGCACGTGGCAATCATGACCGATGGCGAGCATGTCATTCACGCCAACGGCCATACGATGACGGTATCGCGCGAACCGCTTAGCGAAGCGATACGGCGGATCGAGCCGCTTTACGGGATGCCGACGGGGTATCGGCGGCCGGATTGATTCACCGTGCGTCGGCACACAGCGCCCAACCGCTTATATCCGGCGCAGATGATTATCCCACGCGGGGGCCTCGGCCCCCGCCTCAACGAGGCCCCTTTCCCCCTTCGGACTCGCACTCACCACCGCCCCGCGCCCGCTGGTGGCAAGCACTCTCCCACGCGCGATGGGGGCGACGCCGCATCCGTCGGCGAGCGACTGCCGGCCCAGGTACTGGCCGGTTTCGGTATCCCAGAAGGCAATGAGGCCGCCGCGTGGGCTGGAGGTGGCGAGAACCATGCCCGAGGTGTCCACCGCGACGGAGCCGACATAGTTTTGCATGCTGTGCAACACCCCCTGGGGGCCGGGAAAAAGCTCAATTTCGCGGCCGCGCCTGTGGCGGCCCACCAGGGGCGGGCGCTCCGAGGCCGCGCCCTCGTACTGGCAGCCGAACCAGACATGACCGGCTGCGTCCAGCGCCATGTGGCGGATGGAGAGCCGGTTGAGCTCCGGCGCCAGAGCCGCCTTCTCCACCACCTCGCCGGAAGCAGCGTCGATATAGGCGAGGCTGGGCGCCATAGTGGCGAGGTTGAGCTTGGCGCGGCCGTAGTCGGGATGGGTGAGGATGCCGCCATTGGCAACGCAGACGGTGCGGCCGTCGTGCAGAAGCAAGGTCTCGTGCGGGCCGATGCCGTCGCTTGGAAACTCACCGAGGCGGCGGAAGCCGTCCGTCGCGTCGTAGATGCCGACAACACCACGCCCCGCTTCGAAATCGTTCTCGGTGGCGAGCATCAGCCTGCCGTCGCGGGTAAAGACGCCGTGGCCGTGGAAACGGCGATCGGGGGCGGCGGCGATCGCAATGGGCTCGTTCCTGCCGTCTACATCGAAAGCGACGGCGAAGCGCCCGGGCGAGCGGGCGAAGGCCACGGCGCGGCGGCGCGGCTGGTCGATGGCGAAGGAGTGGCCACGGGCCTCGAGCGGCAGCACCAGCCGGTCACGGCCCTTTTCGTCGATGATGGCCGCCTCGAAGCGGCCGTTATTGAGCCTGGCTCCGAGGAAGAGCGCCTCCTCGGCGACCTCCGCCCACGCAGGCGCAAGCGCGGCCCCGCCGGCAAGGATGAGAAACGTTCTGCGGTCAATCACCGTCGAGCGCATTGAAACCCATCGTCAGTCCGATGGCAGCCGAAAGCTGCTCGCTTATCGTGCGCTCGGCGCCTTCGAGCGCCACACCGACGTAGGAGACGCGCGCGCGGTCCTCGGCGTCGGTGAAGGCCGTTTCGGCCGGCGCCTCCACCTCCTCCAGCGCCTTCAGAGCGTGCTTGAGATCGAAGAGCATGGAGTTGACGATGGCGCCGTCCGCCTCATCGAGATGCGACCTGAACTCTGCCGCGTCGACCAGTCCCATCACGCCCTCGATCTGCGTGCCAACCAGGTCGAACGTCAGGTTTGAGCGCCAGAGCGGCGCGCGTTTGCCGTTGGCTTTGTCCGGATTTGCGCCGAGCGCAGGCAGAAGCTCGGCGTTGCGGGCAAACTGCAGCCCCGTTGTCAGCGCCTTGATGGTCTCGCCGGCCACCTCGCCCGGTGAGCGGTAGAGCGCGTTGTCGGCGGAAGGCTGCGTGAACTGAGAATGGAACGGGGCGTCCGGCGCCCAGGCTTGCGCGAGCTCCGCTGCGCGGGCGGCCAAGTTTGCGGCGATGGCCGCACTGTAGCGGCAGCGATAGGCGCCTTCGGCACCCGCAAGCTCTTCGGAGCCGGAACCGAAAAGCACGAACTCCAGCGCTGGCAGTCCCTGCAGGGCCACGCTCTTCTCCTTCAGGCTCGCAGGGGTGGCCGCACTCTCGTCCTCCTTCGCCAGCACGCCCTGCACTTGACGAAGGGTGACGCCGCGCACATCGGGCCAGAAGAATAGGTGCTCGAAGCGGCTTTCTTCGACCAGCGGGCCGAAGCGCAGGATGGAGACAGGCCCCCATGCCCGCACTGTATCGGCAAAGGTGGCACGCGCCTCTTCCAGGGCGTCGTCGCCGGGCGCTGCGCAAAGCTCCCCCGTCTTGCCCACGAGGCGCCCCGTTACACCGGAAAAGGCAACAACGCTCGGCACGACGTAGCGCTCCGCCACGCGCTGGCCGATGTCGGGCGGAATGGATTCCGCCGCATCCTGCGCGTGCGCTGGCAATCCGCAGGCAAGGGCAAGGCAAAAAAGCGCGTTCCTCAGCATCACAGCGACTCCAGGAAACGGATGAGGTTGTCGCGGTCCGATTTTTTCATCTCAACCACCTTCTGGCGCATCGCCTCGGCCTCGCCGCCGTGCCACAACACGGCTTCCAGAAGCGTGCGGGCGCGACCGTCGTGCAGGAACCCTGCCTCGCCGCTGACGGTCTTGGCAAGGCCGATGCCCCAAAGCGCCGGCGTGCGCCACTCGTAGCCGGTGGCAGTTCCTTCCGGCCGGTTGTCGGCGAGGCCTTCGCCCATGTCGTGCAGGAGAAGATCAGTATAGGGCCAGATAAGCTGGAAGGCGAGCGCCGGCACCGCCGCATCGCGCCGCGTAACGTATTTCGGCGTGTGGCAGCCGACGCAGCCGGTCTCGTAGAAGACCTTTTTCCCGGCCAGCACTCGGGCGTCCTCCACGTCCCGGCGGGCGGGAACAGCGAGGTTTTGCGAATAAAAGGCCACGAGATCCAGAAGCTCCGCCGGCACCTCCTGGTCGCCAAGGCGCGGCTGGGCACCGTGGGGCAATCTGCGGCAGGGCTTTTGCGCCGCCGTGCACTCGCCCCAATGGTCCGGCACCAGCGGCGTGGAAAGGCCCATGTCGCCGGAGAAGGCGTCCGCCGTCTGCTGCCTCACACTCGCCGCATTGCCTTTCCAGCCGAAGCGGCCAAGGCGCCATTCGGCCGTCTCGTCGCGCACTTGGCGGGCGCGGCCGGAGATGCCGTCGCCGTCCGCATCCTCGGGGTCCGCGCGAGAGAGGATGTCGCCCTCGCCGATAGCCTCCAAGAGGCCGAGGCCGATCATCGGCGGGGCGACGCGCGCCGACAGCATGGTGTCTGGGTGGAGCGGGCCGTAGCCGGGGTTATCGACGGCAATCGTGGGCTTGCGCAGCTTCACCGTCTCGCCGCCGTTGAGCTCCACGGGGATTTCCTCGTAGTAAATGCGCACGCGGCCTTCGACCGGTAGGCCCGCCACGGCAAAGTCCTGGAGCTGGCCGCCGTAGACGGGCTCCGGGGCGCCGGAAAGACGGCCGGCGCGGATGGCCTCTTCCTGCTCTTCGCTTGGCGGCACGGAAAGGCGCACCAGCAGCGAAACGGCGGAATCCTCGGCATGCGCGGGCGCATGGCCGCGTCCATCCTTAATGTGGCAGGACTGGCAGGCCCGCGCGTTGAACAACGGGCCGAGGCCGTCGGAGGCCTGGGTGGAAGACGGCGCTGACACCCATTCTTTGCGGAACAGCCCGTTGCCAAGCAGGAATCGCTGCTCCCCCTCGAACTTCAGATTGGCCGAGGGGTGGGAGAAGGCGTCGGCGTTGATGCGCTTTGTGGAGGTGGCCGCCCCGGCCTGCATACGCTCGAAGGGCTCGGCCTTCTCGAAGGTCGTCGCCGGACGGACGACCTTTTCGACCCGCGCCCGGTCGGCCTCGCTCAGATCGTCCCGCGGCGCGGGTGCGCGCGCCTGAACGGCAAAGGCGGCGAGCAAGCCCGCCGCCGCCAGGGAAAAGTATAAGCGAAAAGACAAACGCATCACACCGGCGCGGGAGAAAAGGCCGTCACACGCCTCGCGCGACGGCTCTCCATTCCTACTGGAAGACGGCGCTGGGATCGTCCAGGCTGTCGGAGCCTTCGATCGTCACGCCGGAAAGATCAAGCGCCGCGATGACGCGCTCGATGGAGCGGGTCTGGTCGACAAGGCCGTCGATAAGCACCTGCACGGCGGCATTCCCCTCGGCATTGCCCTCGCCGATCATCTGATCGTAGGCTTCGACCGTCTCGGCGCGATCTTTAAGCGCCTCGGCCGCTTCGAGCGTGGCGGCGAGCTTGGCCTCCATCTCGTCGGCAAGGGCCGGGTCCGCCTCGCGCACCAATTCCGCCATGCTCGGCCCTTCGACCTTCTCGCCGCCAGTTCGCTCGTAACGGCCGAAATAGACGTTGTTGATGCCCAGGACGTCGTAATAATGGCTGTTGTGGGTGTTGTCGGAGAAGCAGTCGTGCTCCTCCTCCGGATCGTTCAAGAGCAGCCCGAGCTTCATGCGCTCGCCGGCAAGCTCACCGTAGGAGAGCGAGCCGAGGCCGGTCAGCATGGCCGTCAGCCCGGTCTCCGGGCCGCCTTCGCTAAGCGCTGCGCGCGCCTCGCCACCATCCTGCCAGTTGCCTACCATCTCTTCCAGGTCAGCAACCAGCAGGTCCGCCGCCGCCTTGAGATATCGCGCGCGGCGCTCGCAGTTGCCGCCGGTGCAGTTCTCCGGGGCGAAATCCGTATAGGGCCGGTCGCCAGCGCCGGGTCCGGTGCCGTTCAGGTCCTGCCCCCACAAGAGGAACTCGATGGCGTGATAGCCCGTGGCGACATTGGCCTCGACGCCGCCCAGTTCGTGCAGGGACTGGATGAGGTCGGGCATGATCTTAGAAGCGACCACAGTCTCGCCGCCGGCGCTTACCTCGTCGCTAGCGATGACGTTGACCGTGTAGAAGCTGTTTTCGTCGGACTCGGTGCCGTAGCTGGCGTCGACATAATCGATCAGCCCCTCGTCCAGCGGCCAGGCATTCACCCGGCCTTCCCAATCGTCGACGATGGCGTTGCCGAAGCGGTAGGCCTCCGTCTGCTGATAGGGCACGCGGGAAGCAAGCCAGGCCTCGCGGGCGGCAGCCAACGTCTCCTCGGAAGGATCGGCAATCAGTGCATCCACCTCACCTTGCAGGGAGCGCGCCGTCTCCAGGCTATCCTCGTAACCGGCGAGCGCAATGTCGGCATAGGTGGTCAGAACGGCTGAGGGCTCGGCGGCATGGGCGCCCGAGACGGCAACGCCGACCGCGGCAAAGGCAATCGTCAGCTTCATCGAAAAATCCTCCGGAGCAGGTTTCTGGGTGCGGCGGCCAGATCTTGCCCCACCATTTATAGTGGAGTAAAAAAATCACATTTACCGCCGCCCTGCAAGAAGCCATGTTCCTGCAAGCCGCTTGAGAGCGGGAGACCCCTTATCCCAGCAGGAAAAGCGCAGCGAGCCCCAGCACCCCGACGAGGATCCGCCACCAGCCGAACAGTGAATAGCCGCGCCTGGAAACGAAGCCGAGCAGCGACCGCACCACGACCACGCCGGCGATGAAGGCGGCGATGAAGCCGACGGCGATGATTTCCACGTCGGCGGCGGTAAGCAGGCTGTAGTTCCTATAAAGATCGTAGGCAAAGGCACCTGCCATGGTGGGCATGGCAAGGAAGAAGGAAAATTCCGCCGCCGCGCGCTTGTCGGCGCCCAGGATGAGCCCGCCGACGATCGTCGCGCCGGAGCGCGAGGTGCCGGGAATCATGGACAGGCACTGGAACAGGCCTATCTTGAAATACATAGGCAGCGGGAAACGGGTGATATCGTCGTAGCGCGGCGCCTTGACCCAGCGGTCGACCCAAAGAAGCACGATGCCGCCCAAGATGAGCATGATGCAGATCAGCCGCGGCGTTTCGAAGAGCACAGTCTTGATGACAGTGTAGGCGAGCACGCCGATGATGGCGGCGGGCAGGAAGGCAAGCAGAATGCCGAGCATGAAGCGCCGGGTCGCCTTGTCGTGCGGTAACTCCAAGGCCATTTTCCACAGGCGCGCGGCATAAACGCTCAGGATCGCCAGGATAGCGCCGAGCTGGATGAGGATCTCGAACGCCTTGCCGGTCGACTCGAAGCCGAGGAAATGGCCTGCCAACAGAATGTGCCCCGTGGAAGAGACGGGAATGAACTCGGTCAACCCCTCCAGAACGCCGAGCAGGAGGGCTTCCGCGATGGTCTGGTCCGGCACGCTTTCTCCTTGGTGGGTTTGCTTGTCAGGCCCGGCGTCTGCCCGTATAGCTCGGCGGAGAACTCGGGAATCAGACCGCCTGAGGAATACCGTCGCGGCCACGAAATGACCAGAGCATTCATGTACCACGTGCACACATGCTGACCCTGTTTCACCATCCGCTCTATGCCTCCTGCCGTTTTGTCCGCCTGACTTTCGGCGAATACGGCGAGGAAATAGCCCTGATCGAGGAGCGTCCCTGGGCGCGGCGCAAGGAATTTTTGTCGCTCAATCCGGCCGGGACGATCCCCGTGCTCCTGGCGGAAGGCGACCACGTCATCGTCGGCGCGACGGTGATCGGCGAGTATCTTGACGAGACGCGCGGCGCCTATAAGCGCGAGAAACGGCTGATGGCCGAGGATTCGATCGCCCGAGCGGAAATCCGCCGCCTCGTCGATTGGTATCTGGTCAAGACCGATGGTGACGTGACACGGCATCTGGTGCGCGAGCGGGCGCTGAAGCCGCTGATGGGGGGCGAGGGTGGCGGGGCACCCGATTCCGCCGCCATCCGCGCGGCGCGGGCGAATGTGCGCCAGCACCTGAAATACACCAACTATCTGGCCGCCACGCGCGACTGGCTGGCCGGCCCGCGCCTTTCCTATGCGGACGTGGCGGCGGCCGCTTCGCTGTCGGTTCTCGACTATCTGGGCGAGATCGAATGGGCCGAGTATCCGGCGGCGCGCGACTGGTACAGCCGCATGAAGTCGCGCCCCTCCTTCCGGTCCCTTCTGAGCGACCGCGTGCGCGGGCTTTCACCCGCCTCCCTCTACGCGGATCTGGATTTCTGATGGGCGCGGCGCGAGCCCAGCCAGAACGGCTGCGCGCGTTCATCGAGAAGGAGGCGCGTGCGGTCGGGTTCGACGTGGTGGCGGTGACGGCACCCGACGCCACACCCATGGCCCCCGCACGACTGGCGCATTTCCTGCGCGAGGGCCGCCACGGCGATATGCGCTGGATGGAGGAGACGGCCATACGCCGCGCGCGCCCGCGCACACTGTGGCCGCAGGTGCGCTCCGTCATCATGCTGGGCATGAACTACGGCCCGGAGGAAGACCCGCTGCCGCTTCTGAAACGCAAGGACAGGGCGGCGATCTCCGTCTATGCGCAGAACCGCGACTATCACGACGTGATCAAGGGACGGCTGAAGCAGATCGCCGGCAAGCTCGCGGCCAGATGCCATGCGGACGTGAAGGTGTTCGTTGACACCGCCCCGGTGATGGAAAAGCCGCTCGCCGAGGCGGCAGGCCTCGGCTGGCAGGGCAAGCACACCAACCTGGTAAGCCGCGAGCTCGGCTCCTGGCTCTTCCTCGGCTCCATCTTCACGACGGCCGAGATTCCGCCTGACGCGCCGGAGACCGACCATTGCGGCTCCTGCCGCGCCTGCCTCGACATCTGCCCGACGGATGCCTTCCCCGCGCCCTATCAGCTCGACGCGCGGCGCTGCATCTCCTACCTCACCATCGAGCACAAGGGACAGATCCCACGCGAATTCCGCGAGAAGATGGGCAACCGCATTTATGGCTGCGACGACTGCCTGGCCGTCTGCCCGTGGAACAAGTTCGCGCAGGCTGCCTCCGAGGCCAAGCTGAAGGCGCGCGACGACTTGAGGGCGCCGCGGCTTGGCGACCTGTTGGAGCTGGACGATGCCGCCTTCCGCGCCTTCTTCTCCAGATCGCCGATCAAGCGTATCGGCCGCGACCGCTTCATCCGCAATGTGCTGATCGCCGCCGGCAATTCCGGCGATGCGGCTCTCGTGCCGGTATGCACACGGCTTCTCGGTGACGAGTCACCGCTGGTGCGCGGGATGGCCGTCTGGGCGCTTTCGCGGCTTATGGACCCGCAGGTTTTTGCGGCGCTGGCGCAGCGGGCGCAGGCGGAAGAGGCCGATGAGGACGTGATGGCGGAATGGACCGGCGCCCTCGCGGAAAAGCGGGAAGTCGTCCATTGAGCGGGGTGATGCCGCACAAGGCCATGGTGCTCGCTGCAGGCCTCGGCACGCGCATGCGGCCGTTGACGGAGACAATGCCGAAGCCGCTGGTGCCCATCGCCGGAAAGCCGCTGATCGACTGGGGTCTCGACGCGCTGCAGCGGGCCGGGGTGCCCGAGGTGGTGGTGAACATTCACTACCTGCCCGAATTGATGGCCGCCCATCTGGGCCGGCGCGCGGCACCGCGCGTGACGATTTCAGATGAGCGGAACCTGCTCCTCGATTCGGGCGGCGGCGTCGTCAAGGCGCTTCCCCTTCTGGGCACTGACCCCTTCCTCGTCCTCAACGCGGACACCTTCTGGGTCGACCGGGACGAGCCGAACCTCGAGCGCCTTGCGCTTGCATGGGACGCTGCCCGCATGGATATACTCATGCTGCTGGCGGACCCGGCGTCCGCCACGGGGCACACGGGCAAGGTGGACTTCATCATGGATGGGGAAGGGCGGCTAAAGCGCGCGGGCGACCGGGAGGACGGCTTCATCTATGCCGGCGTCTTCATCGTCCATCCGCGCCTGTTCGCCGGCGTCCCCGCCGGCCCGCATTCCCTCAACAGGCAGTTCGACCAGGCCGCTGCTTCAGGGCGATTCTTCGGCCTGCCGCTTGATGGCCATTGGATCACCGTCGGCACGCCCGGGGCGATCGCTCCCGCCGAGGCGGCGCTGCGGCGGCTCGGCGCTGCCCCGTGACAACGGCGCATATCAGCCCGCGCGTCTTCTCCATCCCGCCCGGCGTGCGCTTCCTACCGGCACTTGCCGAGGCGCTGCTGGAGGGCCGGCTGGTGCCGGGCTTTCGCTACGACGGCGATCCGCTGGCGCTCGCCGAGGCAACCATCTATCTGCCCACCCGCCGCGCGGCGCGGGAACTGAGAAGCGTTCTGGTCGAGCGGCTTGGCGGCAGCTCCGCTATCCTGCCCGTCATCCGCCCCCTGGGTGAATTCGAGGCCGATCTTGCCGATCTGGAGGGCGAGGGCGGGGCGGACGCCCTTGACCATGCGCCGCCCATCGGCTCGCTCGAGCGCATCCTGCTGCTTTCCCCGTTGGTGCGGGCATGGAAGGCGCGCGTGCCGGCGCATGTCGCGGCACTCTTCGAGGAAGGGGTGGTCGTACCGGCCTCGCTGAGCGACAGCCTGTGGCTCGCCCGCGAGCTTGCCGCCCTGATGGACGAGATCGAGACCGAGGAGGCGGACTGGACGAAGCTTGCCGCTCTGGTGCCCGACGAGCTAGCCGGCTGGTGGCAGGTCACCCTCGATTTCTTGGAGATTGTCACCGCTGCCTGGCCGAATCTGCTGGCCGAGCGCGACCGCTCGAATCCTGCCGCCCACCGCAACGCCATGCTGGCGGCTGAGGCGGCGCGGCTGAAGCGCGAGTCCGGCCGTGGCCCGGTGATCGCCGCCGGTTCCACCGGCTCCATTCCCGCCACGGCCCGGCTGCTCGCCACCATCGCCCGCCTCGACAACGGCGCCGTCATCCTGCCCGGTCTCGATCGTGATCTCGACGAGGCGTCTTGGGAGGCGGTGGGTGCCAGCGAGGAGCCGGCTGCCTGTGGCCACCCGCAATTCGGCCTGAAGAAGCTGGTCGGGGGCATCGGCATTGCGCGCACAGACGTAGCCGAGCTTGCCGCACCGCCGCCCGCGCTCGCCGCGCGGCGCCGGCTGGTGAGCGAGGCGTTGCGGCCGGCAGAGACGACCGAGGCGTGGGCGAGTAACCGAGAAAGCGTCGACCAGGCCCTTGCCGATGGCGCGCTGGCCGGCGTCAGCTTGGTCGAGGCGGCGAATGAGCGCGAGGAGGCGCTTGCCGTTGCCGTTGCGCTGCGCCACGCCGCCGCCGGCGAAGGGAAGACGGCTGCGCTGGTCACGCCCGACCGGGCGTTAGCGCGGCGGGTGGCGGCAGAGCTGCGGCGCTTCGGCATCGAAGCCGACGATTCGGGCGGCAGTCCGCTTGCCGACAGTGTGCCGGCCACCCTGATGCGGCTCATGCTGGAGGCTGTCTGCCGCCCCGGCGAGCCGGTGGCGATCGTCGGCCTCCTGAAACATCCTCTCCTGCAACTCGGCCTGCCGCGCCAACAGGTGCGCAGCGCAGCGGAACTGATCGAGCTCGTGGCGCTGCGCGGCGGCACAGGGCGGCCGGACGTCGCTGCGCTCACAACCCTGTTCGACATGCGTCACGCGGCCCTCACCGAGGCGCGCAAGCCGTTCTGGTTCGGCCGACTGGCCAAGCGGAGCATGGATGAAACGCGCGAGGTTCTGGCGGCACTCGAAAAGGCGCTGGCACCACTCATTGCGTTGCGGGTCGACCGCTCCATCGGCCTTGCCGATGCGACGCGCGCTTCTGTCGAGGCACTGGAGGCGCTGGCCCGCGATGCCGACGGCAACCTGCACACGCTCTATCGTGGCGAGGCGGGCGAAGCGTTGGCGCGGTTCCTGCGCGAGTTGGTCGACGGCCAGGCGGCGCTCGAGGTGGAGTTTGCAGAGTGGCCGGACGTCTTCGCCGCGCTCATTGCCGGCCAGGTGGTGAAGCCGGCGCATGGCGCCGACCACCGCGTCGCCATCTGGGGCACGCTGGAGGCGCGCCTGCAGAGCGTCGACAGGCTGGTGCTCGCCGGCCTCAACGAGGGCGGCTGGCCGCAGGTGCCCGCCTCCGACCGCTTCATGTCGCGCCTCATGAAGGCCGAGCTTTCGCTCGAGCCGCCGGAGCGGCGCATCGGCCTTGCCGCCCATGATTTCATGATGGCGCTGGGTGCGCCCGAGGTCGTGCTGTCCCGCTCCGCCCGCGCCGGCGATGCGCCTGCCGTTGCCTCGCGCTGGCTACAGCGGCTGGCGGCCTGTGCCGGCCCTGCGGAGACGGAGGCTATCAAAACGCGCGGGCGCCGCTTTATCGACTGGGCGCACGCTCTGGAGACCGGCGAGGACGAGCCTTTCGCGCCACGCCCCTGCCCAAAGCCGCCGCTCGAAGCACGGCCGCAGCGCTTTTCCATCACCGAAATCGAGACGCTGCGCCGCGATCCTTATGCCGTCTACGCAAAGCGCATTCTCGGCCTTTTTCCCCTTGATCAACTTATTCGCGATCCGGGTGCCGCCGAGCGCGGCACGCTGTTCCACGACATCCTGCAGGCGTTCATCCAGTCGGGCGCCGACCCCTGCGCAGCCGATGCGCTGGACAACCTGCTTGCGGCCGGCCGCGCGCTGTTCGCCGAAGCCGGCCTTCCCGCCGATGTCGAGGCCGTGTGGTGGCCGCGCTTCGAACGCACAACGCACAACGTCATCGTCTGGGAGCGCGGGCGCGCCGAGGGCATTGTCGCCCGCCATGCCGAAATCCGCGCCGAGCCGCTCGAAGTCGGCGCCACCGGAAAGCTGCTTGCCGGCCGCGCCGACCGCATCGATATCCGCTCCGGCAACCGCGCCGATATCATCGATTATAAGACCGGCGCCAACCCCTCAAAGGTGCAGGCACACCGCCTGCTCGCCCCGCAACTCGCCCTGGAGGCCGCCCTATTGAGCCGCGGCGCCTTTACGGGGCTGGGCAACCCTGCCCCTGACGAACT
Organism: Chelativorans salis; assembly: GCF_025336525.1. Lineage (GTDB taxonomy): Bacteria > Pseudomonadota > Alphaproteobacteria > Rhizobiales > Rhizobiaceae > Chelativorans > Chelativorans salis. The sequence goes on along the minus strand of NZ_JAOCZP010000004.1, from coordinate 6,726 downwards.
GTGCTACGTGCGGCTGAAGGCGAACGGAACGGTGGAGCCGGAGTCTATTCTGAAAGTCCAGGGTAGCGAGAAGACCGGCACGGCGCTGGCGGAAGAGGCCTGGCAGCGGCTCGAACGGCTGCTCGCCTATTACGACTCTCCCGAAGCCGGCTATCTTTCCCGCGCCCTGCCCTTCAAGGAAGGCGATATGGAGGGCGACTACGATCATCTGGCGCGTGTCCTGGAGTGGTCGGCCGGGGGTGATGCGGGCGAAGGAGAGGCCGAATGAAGAAGCCTCTCCGCATCCCCGAGGACACGCTGAGGACCCAGGCGCTCGCCTCCGACCCGGCGCTCTCGGCCTGGGTGTCGGCCCATGCCGGTTCGGGCAAGACGCATGTGCTCGCAAGCCGCGTCATCCGCCTGCTTCTGAAGGGCACGGACCCCGCGAAAGTCCTCTGCCTCACCTATACACGCGCCGCCGCCGCCAACATGGCCAACCGCGTGTTCGAAAAGCTCGCCGGCTGGAGCCTGCTGCCGGACGAGAAACTGGCCGAGGAGATCACTCGCCTCGAGGGCGGCATGCCGGGGCAGGAAAAGCTGCGCCGCGCACGGCAGCTCTTCGCCCGAGCGCTGGAAACGCCCGGCGGGCTGAAGATCCAGACCATCCACGCCTTCTGCGAGGCGATCCTGCACCAGTTCCCGCTGGAGGCAAACATCGCCGGCCATTTCGAGCTGCTCGACGCGCAGATGGAAGAGGCGTTGTTCGCCGAGGCGCGGCGCGACCTCCTGACCGCTGTCGCCGCCGAGGGCGACGGCCCGCTGGCGAATGCCTTTGCGCAGGTGCTGGAGCGCGGTGGAGAGAGCGGCCTGCAGCGGCTGCTTGCTGAGATCGTGGCGAAACGCGAGGAGCTGCGCCTCTTCATCGATGCCACAACCGATGGCGTCTCCTGTCTGCCTGAGCTGCTTGCCGAGTTCGGTTTCGCTGAAGGCGAGGCCGCCGAGAGCCTTGCCGCCTCGGCCTGGCCCGTGCCCGGTTTCGACCCGGTGGAATTCGGCCGCTTCGTCGCCGCCGCCGAGGAGACGGACGCGCGCACGGTACTGAAAAACATCGTCCCCATCGCCTCGTTGGGGTTCGCAGAGGTCGCTCCTGTGCGCCGCCTGGAGCTGTTGGCCGAGGGCTTCCTCAAGGCAGACGGCGACCCCTATGAAGACAGCACCTTCAAGGCGGCGCTGAAGGATCGCCTGCCCGGCCTCTACCAGCGCTATCTGGAGGCGGCGACGTTTCTGCAGGAGGCCGCCGACCGGCTGAGGCTCTACCGCATGTTGGACGCGACAAGTGCCGCGCTCACCATCGCCGACGCGCTGATCTCCCGCTATGAGCGGCTGAAGCGGGCGCGCGGTTTCCTCGATTTCAGCGACCTCATCATGCGCACAGTGCGGCTCCTGGCCCGTCCGGACGTCGGCCCCTGGGTGCAGTACAAGCTCGACCGCGGCATCGACCACATCCTGATCGATGAGGCGCAAGACACGAGCCCGCCGCAATGGCAGATCGTGCGGCAACTCGCCGAAGAGTTCTTTGCCGGCGAAGGATCGCGTAAGGGCGTGGAACGCACCATCTTTGCCGTCGGCGACGAGAAGCAGTCGATCTACTCCTTCCAGGGCGCCGAGCCCGCCGCCTTCGCGGAGAGCGGCGCCGCCTTCGACAAGCGCGTTCCGCAGGGCGGCGGGCGCTTTGCGAAAGTGCGGCTGAAGCGCTCCTTCCGCTCCACCTACGACGTGCTGCGCGCGGTCGACGTGGTGTTTTCGCGCGAGGAGGCGCGCCGCGGCCTCACCCGCGATCCCGAGCCGATCGAGCATGAGGCCGTCCGCAAGAACGCGCCGGGTTATGTGGAGGTCTGGTCGCCGCTGAGTCCGGAGGTCGTGGAGGAGCCGGACGACTGGACCCAGGCCGTCGACCACGCCTCCGCCCCCGCCGCGCGGCTGGCGGAAGTGATCGCCGGCAGGATCGAGCGCTGGCTGAAGGACGGCGAGATCCTGGAGGGGCAGGGCCGTCGCCTCAGGCCGGGCGACATCATGGTCCTGGTCAGGAAGCGCGACCGTTTCGTCCACGCGCTGTCGCGCAGCCTCAAGAACCGCCGGATTTCCGTGGCCGGTGCCGACCGCCTGCGCCTGACGGCGCATATCGCCGTCAAGGACCTGACGGCGCTCGGTCGTTTTCTCCTGCAACCCCACGACGACCTGTCGCTGGCGGCGGTGCTCAAGAGCCCGCTCTTCGGGCTCGACGAGGAGGCCCTGTTCCGTCTCGCTTGGCCGCGTAAGGAACGCGTCTCCCTGTTCGCTGTGTTGCGGGAGCAGGCGGAGGCAGATGGGGCGCTGAAAGATATTCTCGACACGCTGGTCGACTGGCAGGCCCAAGCCGCCTTCAAGCCGGTCTTCGAGTTCTATGCCGGCGTGCTCGCCGGCACGCCGAAGCGTGAAGGCGCCCGCAGCCGCTTCGTCGCCCGGCTGGGGCACGAGGCGCACGATATCCTGGACGAGTTCCTTTCCTTCTGCCTGGCGGGCGAGAAGACGGGCCTGGTCGGCCTGGAGGCGCTCTTGGCGACGCTGGAGGGCGCGGCGCCCGAGATCAAGCGCGAGATGGACCAGTCGCGCGACGAAATTCGTATCATGACCGTACACGCCGCCAAGGGGTTGGAGGCGCCGGTGGTCTTTCTCGTCGACCCCGGCAGCGCGCCCGTCAGCAACAATCACCTGCCGGCCCTCATGCCTTTCTCCATGCAGGGGCCCCGGCCGCTGACGGGCTATCTCTGGCGCCAGGGCAAGGACCTTTCCAATTCGCTTGCCCGCCGTTTCGAGGCGGAAGTGCGGGAAAAGGCGGAGGAAGAGTACCGCCGCCTGCTCTATGTCGGCATGACGCGGGCCGAGGACCGATTGATCGTCTGCGGCTATCACGGAACGCGCCCCGCGCCCACTACCTGGCAGACGCTCGTGGGCGACGCCTTTGCCGGCCAGCCGGAGACCGAGGAGCGGGACGACCCGAAGGATTGCTCGCCCGTTCTGCGCTTCCGCGTCACACCGCTCTCCGAGGCTGAGCCGGTTGAGGCGGCCGCCACGCGCGAGGTGGCGGTCGAGCCTCTGCCGCTGGAGTTGCGGCAGCCGCTGCCGCCTCCGCCAACGTTGCCGCGCCCGCTTTCGCCATCGGGTGCCGGTGCCTTGATCGACGGCGGTTTCGAGGCGACTCCCTCGGCGCGCTCGCCTGTCCTCGACGGCGCAGAAGGGCCGGGCCTTGCGCTGGAGCGGGGGAACGCGGTGCATCGCCTGCTGCAGGTTTTGCCCGACCTGTCGTCCGACGAGCGCGAGCCCGCCGCCCGCCGCTATCTGGCGCGTGTCGGTGCCGGCTGGCCCGAGGGGGAGGCGGAAGGCATCCTCGCCTCCGTCCTGGCAATTCTGCAGGACGCCGGCTTTGCACCGCTTTTCGCCCCCGGATCGCGGGCCGAGGTGTCGGTAATGGGTGAACTGACCATCGGCGGAGCACGTCGCGCCGTCGCCGGCAAGGTCGACCGCCTGGCGGTGACAGAGGAGGCGGTGCTCATCATAGACTACAAGACCAACCGTCCGGCACCCGCCGCGCTTGCCGAAGTACCGCTGCCCTATGTGGCGCAGCTCGCGCTTTACGCGGAGCTCTTGAAACCGCTTTATCCAGGCCGTCGGATCTCCGCCGCCCTGCTTTTCACCGAGGTACCGCGCCTTCTCCCCCTGAGCGATGAGGACATGGCCGCCGCCCTTGCCCGACTCACGAGAGCGTGAGAAAAGGACGCTTGAACCCTTCTCCGCCCGGCCCCACATGTCGGAGCGAGACTTGCCGAGACAAGGAGAGGCTGATGGCCACCGTCACCGTAGACAACAGCAATTTTCAGGCCGACGTGCTGCAGGCGAGCGAGCCTGTCGTGGTGGATTTCTGGGCGGAATGGTGCGGCCCCTGCAAGATGATCTCCCCCGCGCTCGAGGAGATTGCCACCGAACTGGGCGGCAAGATCAAGGTCGCCAAGCTCAACATCGACGAGAACCCCGAACTGGCCGCGCAGTATGGCGTGCGATCCATTCCCACGCTGATGCTGTTCAAGAATGGTGAAGTGGCCGACATGAAGGTCGGTGCTGCGCCGAAGACCGTGCTGTCGGCATGGATTGGCGGCGCGGTTGCGTAACGCCGCATAAGCGATGTTCGAATAGAATCGAAAGCCCGGCAAAAGCCGGGCTTTTTCTTTGAAGTGGCCCCACCTCTTCCTCAATCCGGCGGTGTGCCGTTCTCTCGCAGTACCTCGCCGACGAGATAGATAGAGCCGCCGATAAGGACACGTGGCGGCGCCTCGCCGTCCCACGTCCCGGCCAAGAGCTTCAGTGCATTGGAAACCGAATTCACCGGCTCCGCCGAGAGGCCGGCGGTGTTGGCATAGGCGGCGAGCTCATTGTTGGGTGTGCCGGCGTCGCTGCTTTTTACAGGCACCGTGTAGACATGCCGCGCCATGCCCTCGAAGGCGCGGAAATAGCCGGTCTGGTCCTTCGTGTTGAGCATGCCGGCGATAAGGAAGAGCGGCCGCGGCCGTTTCTCCTCCGCTTCCGCCAAGGCCTCTGCGACAACCGCTCCGGCGCCCGGGTTGTGCCCGCCGTCGATCCAGATTTCCGTGCCCTCCGGTGCTAGCGCCGAAAGCCGGCCTTCGGGCAGCTTCTGCAGGCGCCCCGGCCAGGAGACCGTTGTCATGGCGCGCTCGGCCGTGCGGTTGCTGACGGGGAAGCCGGCGGCCTTGACCGCCGCGATGGCAGCCGCCGCGTTGGCAAGCTGGTGGCGGCCGGCGAGACGCGGCAGCGGCAGGTCAAAAAGGCCACCTTCGTCCTGATAGACCATACGGCCATGCTCTTCCACGGCGATGAAATCCTGACCGTAGACCTTGAGCGGACAGCCGAGCCGCTCCGCCGTCTCCACCAGCACCTCACGCCCCGCGTCCCACTCCTGCTGGCCGACGACGACGGGCGAGCCTGCCTTGATGATGCCCGCCTTCTCCGCAGCAATCAGCTCCACCCGGTCGCCCAGATAGGCCTCGTGGTCGAGCGAGACCGGCATGATGAGGCTGACGGCGGGATGGGCGATGACGTTGGTTGCATCGAAGCGGCCTCCGAGCCCCACCTCGACGATGGCCACGTTCGCCGGATGCTCGGAGAAGAGCACGAACATGACCGCGGTCAGGATTTCGAAGACGGTGATTTGCTCGCCGCAATTGGCATCCGCCACCCGCTCCACCGCCTCAGTCAGAACCGCATCCTCCACCAGCCGCCCGCCGCCGGGAGCGGCGAGGCGGTAGCGCTCGTGCCAGTTCACCAAATGGGGGGAAGTGTGGACGTGGGCGGTCTTGCCGGAGGCTTCGATAAGGGCGCGTGAGAAGGCGGCCGCCGACCCCTTGCCGTTTGTGCCGGCGATGTGGATGACCGGCGGCAGCTTCTGGTGCGGGTTGCCGAGCCGTTGAAGCAGCCGCTCGATGCGCTCGAGCGCCAGGTCGAAGCCCTTGGGATGGAGCGACATCAGCCGCTCGATGGCGCGCTCGGCGGTATCCACGGTCATGGGTTGCCCTCAAAGGCGAGGCAGGATGGCACGATCAGGCTTGCTCGGACGCTTCGGCAAGCTCCGCTTCGGCCGGCGCCGGCAGCACGGCGGGCACGATTTCGGCTTCCTCGTGTGTCTTGAGCAGGATCTTGACGAGCCGCGCCACCGTGGCCTTCATCTCCAGCCTGGAGACAACCATGTCCACCATGCCGTGGTCCATCAGATATTCGGCGCGCTGGAAACCCTCGGGCAGCTTTTCACGGATCGTCTGCGCGATCACGCGCGGCCCCGCGAAGCCGATAAGGGCACCCGGCTCAGCGATGTGGATATCGCCCAGCATGGCATAGGAGGCGGTCACACCGCCAGTGGTCGGGTTGGTGAGAACCACGATATAGGGAAGCCCTGCTTCCTTCAGCCGGTCGACGGCAACCGTCGTCCGCGGCAGCTGCATCAGCGAGAAGATGCCCTCCTGCATGCGCGCACCGCCGGAAGCGGCAAACAGTACCAGCGGCAGCCGGCGCTCGACAGCGGTCTCGAAGCCGTGGATGATGGCCTCGCCCGCCGCCATGCCCAGCGAACCGCCGATGAAGGCGAAGTCCTGCACGGTGGCCAACACCTCCTGGCCCTCGATGCGGCCCACGGCGTTCAGCACCGCGTCTTCAAGATTGGTCTTGGCCTTGGCGTCACGCAGGCGGTCGACGTAGCGACGTTCGTCGCGGAACTTCAGTGGATCAACCGGGGCCTTGGGGTTCGCAAGCGTCTCGTAGACGCCGTCGTCGAAGAAGAACTTCAGCCGGTCGCGCCCGGTGATCTTCATGTGGTGGCCGGAGGAGGGGATCACCCACTGGTTTTCTTCCAGGTCCTTGTGGAAGACCATCTCGCCTGTCTCAGGATCCTTGATCCAGAGGTTTTCCGGCATATCGCGGCGGCCGAGCATGGAGTTGATCTTCGGCCGCACATAATTGGTGATCCAGTTCATGGGCTAGCCCTTTCCGTTTCCGTTCCGGACAGCACCTTGTCCGGCAAAAATGCGTTTATTATTCGGCGGCGGCAAGACGCGCCTCGCGCACGCCCTCCGCCAGCCCGCGCACGAGGGTCGACACCGCTTCGGCCGGATCGGCGGTGGTCTTGCCATCGGGGCCGAGCACATT
>NZ_JAOCZP010000003.1 GCF_025336525.1 Chelativorans salis | reverse complement strand
CGCGGGGGTGAGCGTCGGCCCATGCCCGCAGGATCCGGAATGCGCGCCGACGCCGACGACGCAGCTTCTCTACGACATCCGGGCCGACGGCACGGTTGAGCCGTTCCTGCGGCACATGGTGGTGGACTGCGAGGGCAATGTCCTCGAGACCAACGACACCGCGCTCGACGGGCAGGACTATACGGTCGACCCCAACGGCCAGGTGGTGGCGCAGGCGCCTCTGCCGATGGCCGATTGCACGCCAAGTCCGGATGAGACATCGGTTGCAGTCGGTTGCGGCGCCGGTGAGCAGGTGGATATCGCGGTTCTGGAAACCCGCGGGGCGAACAGGGATGCCCGTGTCGAGCAAGATGCGAACGGTGATCAGGCCTGCAGCGGCCGGTGGACCACCAGCCCTGCGCCGCAGGCGGCCGGCTTCCCGATCAACGAGTCGTTCAGGTACGCCGGGTTCGATACGGGCGATGCCAACTGGGCGCTGCAGGGCGTGGCTGTTCTGACCGCTGGAAACAGCAACAATCCAGATCCGGCCGGGGAGGGCCGGTTGCAGCTGTCGAACCTTAATGCCTTCAGCAACGGCGCGGCGATCTACATTCCCGTATTCTCCAATGCCGACAACATCACCACCGAGGTGTCGTGGGCAAGCTATGGCACCAGCCGAGCCGGTGACGGCTGGATGCAATTCTTCTCCGATGGCTCCCAGCCGCCACAGGATAACGCCCTTGGCGGGGGCGGCAATCTCGGCCTTTTCAACATCGACTATCCGTTCCTCGCAGTCGTACTTGATGAATATGGTGGTTCGGGAGGCCAGGGCGGATCTCACTCGGGTAATAGTCTTCGCATTAAGGCCTGCTTCGACCCAGGTGGGCCCACGCCGCCGCAGAACAGCTACCGGGATATTCACACAGTCCCGCTTCCAAATCCTATCGGCAATCGTCCACGTGGAGACGAGCCGCGGTTGCGGACCTCGATCGTCACCGAGAATGGCGAGACGTTCATCTCCGCAGCGATCGACTGGAATGACGGAAACGGGTTCGTGCCGTATATTTCCCGCTTCAACGTCACGGCGGAATGCGGCGGCTTGATCGCGCCGGCAACGCTGCGGACCGGCTTCTCGGCCTCAAGTGGCGGTGCCTTCCAGTCCCGTCACGAATTGAGCGATCTGACGATCCAGCAGGCCGGCGTGCAGGCGTGGCGGGCGTTGCAAATTACTGCAGATTCCCTGCCGGCCTGTGCGACGCAGGCAAAGGTGCGGGCCTGCGTGAATGCGACGATCACGCAGACGGACGCGGCTGCGACCAATGCGAGCCCGGAGCTGTTCTTCTGGCTGGTCAATGCAGCAACGCAGACGGTCATCTCGGCAGCCGAGGCTTCGGCGGTTCCGCCGGACGGGATACCCCGGACGCTGTGTGTCCAAGAAACCGTGAATGCAGCGGATTTGCCCGATCTTCGGCTTTATGTCGGCGCGGACCGGCGTGACGAGGCGGGAGGCTATGGCACCGAATGGCACGGCCTCGACGTCAAGGTGACGGCGCTGTGCCCTGCGGAGCCGCAGAAGACCGTCGCCATCTCCGCGCCCTGCCCGATTCCGGTCGACCCCGGCTGCGCGCCGACACCGACGACCCAACTGCTCTACGACATGCTTCCCAACGGTACGGCTTTGCCGTTCCTGCGGCACATGACCGTGGACTGCGACGGGGCGGTGCTCTCCGTGAGCGAAACCACGCTCGATGGGCAACCCTATGAGCCCGCTGGTGAGGTGAAGGAAAAAGCGAACTCGTACGACCTCGAGAAGGAGGTGATGTGCGACGGGACCGAGACGTTCCTGCGCTGGTATGTCACCAGGGACGGGCAGCCGACCGACCAGTTCTTCGACACCAAGCTCGACGGCGCACACTACGAAGCCGCAGGGCCAGTCAGCGCCGGCGAGTGTGAAAGCTGCGCGCCGACGCCAACGACGCAGCTTCTCTACGACATCCGGGCCGACGGAACGGTGGTGCCGTTCCGGCGCGACACGGTGGTGGACTGCGAGGGCAACATTCTGTCCTCCAAAGACACCACGCTCGACGGGCAGGACTATATAGTCGACCCCAACGGCGAGGTGGTGGTGCAGCCGCCGGCGGAAGAGCCGTGTGCCTCGACGGTCCATGCCCGCGAGATGCGCGACCTGAGACCCGATGTCGAGCCCAACGAGGAGGGGCAGCGCTGCGCGGTGCTGTTCTTCCGCAACTATGTCTATGACTGTGAAGGCAACTTCGTACGGCACTACGACACGGATGCCGAGGGGCAGGAATATAAGCCGGTCGCGGTCGCCGACTGCCCCGATGGCCTCATACCGTCCCTGGTGGAGCTCGAGTGGCCGCAGACGGACGTGATCCGGGATCCGGATGGGGAGGAAGGACACGATTTCATCTATATCGTGACCAATCCCAGGACGGGCGACGAGGCGAGGATCAAGTTCAATACCTTTAATAACATCGCCGACAGCTGTGGTTCAAACTGGGAACCCGGACAGGATGTGTCCGCAAATGCCCCCCCCGGCAACCCCAGTTCAGACAGCAGGTTCACCTTTAAGTTGGACGAGGCGGCGCGACGTATGACGAGCCTGCGCCTGGACTTCGTCGATCTCGATACATTTGAAGGTGTGCGGGAACTCGACCCGGTGCCGGACCATGTCGAGTTTATCGAAGGAGCCGGCACTTGGGAGCCAGGAAGCAACCGGATAAACGCTACAGTCGACAACAGCAGGGCGCGCGCCTACTACAACAATCCGCCGGAGACCATCACCCACCTCTACCGCAATATGGGCGGCGGCATTGCCTGCCATGCCGCAGCTTTCCGGGGTCTGACTTACGCTTCCGGCCCCTGCTGCAGTTGCGGCGAATGCTCTGGCGGAGGCGGCTCCGACTGTGTGACGTCGACGACGCAGGTGCTTTGCGATGTGCGGACCGATGAGGCGTACTCGTTCGACTTCACGACCATTGCAGATTGGCCTAGGGATGATTGCGAGGAACCACCGTGTGCGTACTCCGGGACAGCACCCAACGGTGTAGGGTGGAGTGTAACGGAAATAGTACAAGGATTCACGCCAGGTCCTGATGGTGCTACCTATGCATGCGTGTTTGGTGATCAAGTAGAATGGACATTCGATAGGCCTGTAGACATGAAATTCGGGACAGGTGATATCGTATATTCGTCAGAAAGCTGTTTAACTCTGCCGTCCGAGGTGGAAAGCGTTCAAATAAATCCAGAATACGGTTGGGATAGCAGTACCAAGCAACTATGTCATGAGGTTCAGGGCAATCCGAACCACATACACAATGAATTTCGTCTGACGAACACCAGGAGCTTGATTCTCACAGCAACGGATACTGGTGGAGCAGCGTCACCCAGTTGGGGAATGTCATATCTGACCATTACACCCGCTGCTACCGCTCCCGAGCAATTCCTTCGGCACATCACCATCGACTGCGACGGGAAGGTGCTTTCTGTAAAGAACATGAAGCTGGATGGCTCTGACTACGACGTAAAGGGGCAGGCTCAGCTTTGCGACTGAGCGAGCAAGGGTGGGCGCCAACACGGCGCTTACCCGAACTAAGGACGAGATGCACGACTTCGGCCCCGGCGGGCATCGCAGGACACCCGCCGGAGCCAAGTGGACGAGCTCATCTAGGGCATCACGGAGCTGATGCCGGGCCGCGCATCCTTGAAACCAGCAGTCATAGTCAAGCCCAATACCAGGTGGGCTTGGTTCGTTGATCATTCTTCCTCAAAGGAGCGAGAGAAATGGCAGAGGTCGTCTGTCTGCATGAGGAGTGCGAAAGCGTTCTTCTCAACGACAAAATTCGCAGCGCCAGGGCGGGTGAGCGGCGTGACGCTGCCCGGGATCACGGTTCTCGGCGCACCGCCGCCCACCAGGGGGCGACCGTATACCTTACCGCGCGCCTGCCGTGATCGGTCGGTTCTCTCCGAAAACAAATCCGTTCCGCTTCCGACCCGAGGATCGGCCGGGGGCGGACGGGGAGGAAGACTGGGCGGACAACCGCCTGTCCAACTTCATGGCATGGGCGGCCGCGCATGCGCTGCCCCGCTGGTGCACCGTCGAAAGCCATTGGACGGTGCGCCTGACCGAGCTTCTGTGGGCAGACTGCCCGTGTTGTCTCGGGTTTCGTTTCATGACGATCGGTGCGGCGGGCGGGTTTGTGCTCGGGCTGCTGATCGGAATCTTGGTGAACTAACCTAAGAAAAGAAAGGAGTCTGACATGGGTTGTGGATGCGGAAAACGTTTTGCGGTGAATGCGGTACGGGGGGGCGGTATCGTACCGCCGCTGTCCAATTCGGCGAAGAACGACGGGCGGTCCATCAATGACCAGGCGCCCGATGCGCGTTCTCAGAATTTGAGGCAACCTGCTACGGAGGTCGATGCCGGGACGGAAGCGCCCAAGCCTGCATAACGCGCGCCGGGCGCCGGCGTGGCCGTGCAGGTGTGAAGCGCGGCCCGCCGTCGCCGGCCCCAATCTAATCCGATAGGAACCGCATATGGCTTGGAATTGGCCCTGGGCACGAACCCCGGGGGAGAGAAATATTGCTGTCGAGCGCAAGCAGGCGGCAGGCTACGGCTTCGTGGCACTTCACCGGGAGGGTGAGGCGCTATGGACGCGGCGGGATTATGCCTCGCTGGCGCGCGAGGGGTTCATGCGCAATCCCGTCGCCCACCGGGCGGTGCGGATGATCGCCGAAGCCGCCGCGGCAGTGCCGTGGGTGGCTTACGAAGGGGAAGCGGAGCTTGACCGACATCCGCTGCTCGAGCTCCTGGCGCGGCCCAACCATGGCCAGGCGGGGACAACGTTCATGGAGGTGCTTTACGGGCACTTGATCCTTTCCGGCAACGCCTATGTGGAGCTTGTGGAGGCGGCGACGGGTGCGCGCGAGATGCACCTGCTCAGGCCGGACAAGGTGACGGTGGTCGCCGACAGCGCAGGCTGGCCGGTGGCGTTGGAACACCGGGCAGGGGGTGTCAAGCGGCGGGTGTCGCTGGAGGAGGAAGGAGCGGGGCTGCATCTGACGCTCTTTCATCCGCTCGACGATCATTACGGATTCGCGCCGCTGGCGGCCGCCTTGCAGGCGCTCGATATCCACAATGCAGCGGCGCGGTGGAACAAGGCGCTATTGGACAACTCGGCACGGCCCTCCGGCGCGCTGGTCTATGCGACGAAGGAGGGGGCGAACCTTTCCGACGAGCAGTTCGATCGGCTGAAGACGGAACTGGAGCAGGGCTACTCCGGTGCGGCGAAGGCCGGGCGGCCGCTGCTGCTTGAAGGCGGGCTCGACTGGAAGGCGATGAGCCTCTCGCCGCGTGACATGGACTTCATGGAAGCGAGGAACGGCGCGGCGCGGGACATCGCCCTGGCACTCGGCGTGCCGCCGATGCTTTTGGGCATACCCGGCGACAACACCTACGCGAACTACCAGGAGGCGAACAGGGCTTTCTACAGACTGACGGTGCTGCCGCTGGTCGGCAGGATCGCCAAGGAGCTGGGCGGATTTCTCGCCCCCCGTCTCGACGGCGATGTGCGGCTGTGGTTCGACGCCGACCAGGTGGAGGGGCTCTCGGCCGAGCGCGAGGCGCTGTGGGCGCGGGTGAGCGAGGCGAATTTCCTGAGCGACGACGAGAAGCGCGAGGCGGTGGGCTATGGCGCCGTGGGCGGTTGAGCCTGCGTGCCGGCGAGGGCGCCGGTGGGGCCGGGGTGACGGAACGAAGGATCAAGGGATGATCGGAATGAGCGAGGCAGGCTGGCTGTGGGCAGCCAAGGCCTTGGGGGCGATTGCCGGATCGGCGATCTCTCTCGCTTATCTGCTGCCGACGGGCCGACGGGAGGCGGCTATCCGCTTCGCTGTAGGCGTGGTCTGCGGCGTTATTTTCGGCAGTGCAGCGGGGCTGAAGATCGCCGCCGAACTGGAGCTTGCCGGTAAGCTGGCGCCCGGCGAGGTGGTGCTGATGGGCTCGGCGGCGGCGAGCTTGTGTGCCTGGAGCGCCATCGGCTTCGTGATGCGACTTTTTGCGAGTGCGGCAAGGCGGCGGGAAGCGAGGAACGGGCGATGAGCATCTCTATCGGTGCGGACGAGCGCAAATATGCGGGGCTCGACGTGGAGCAGGTGGAGCGTGACGGGTCGTTCTCCGGCTATGCGAGCTTGTTCGGGCGGGTGGATCTGGGCCGCGACGTGGTGGAGCGGGGCGCCTTTGCCGAATCCCTTCAGAAGCGCGGGGCGGGTGGGATCAGAATGTTGTTCCAGCACGATCCGAACCAGCCGATCGGCGCCTGGAAGGAGATCCGGGAGGATGCGCGGGGGCTCTTCGTGCGCGGCAAGCTGGCCACTGGCGTCACCAAGGCGCGTGAGGTGCTGGAATTGATGCGCGACGGGGCGCTGGACGGGCTGTCCATCGGGTTCCGCACGGTGCGGGCCGTGAGCGAGCCGCGAACCGGGATCAGGCGCATCAGGAAGGCGGACCTTTGGGAGATTTCCGTGGTGACGTTTCCCATGCTGCCGGAGGCGCGAGTGGAGGCGGTGAAGGATTTCACCGGCCTTCCGAGCCCGCGCGAATTCGAACGTTGGCTGACGCGGGATGCGGGGCTGACGCGAAGCGAGGCAAAGACGGTGATTGCGCGAGGCTTCACCCATCTCCTGCGCGAGCGGGACGCCGCGCCGGGAACGCCGGAGCGCCTGGCGGCGACTATCCGCCAGGCGGCCAAACTTTTTCACCAATGAGGATCGGAAAATGACTGAGACGAGCAAGGGCGTCCTGGAAGTGAAGTCAGCCGGGGGGGCTGGCGACGTGAGCGGTGCTTTCGAGGACTTCATGACCTCCTTCGAGGCCTTCAGGGAAGCGAATGACAAGCGGCTGGCGGAGATCGAGCGGCGCTCTGCCGCCGATCCGGTGACGAGCGAGAAGGTCGACCGCATCTCGCAGGCGCTCGACGAGCACAAGAAGGTGCTGGATCGGGTTGTGCTGAAGCGGGCGCGGCCGGCGCTCGGGCAGCGCGACAGCATTGGCGCACTTGAGCATCTGGAGCACAAGCAGGGCTTCGAGAGCTACATCCGGACCGGCGACGAGCGGCAGCTGCGCGCGCTGGAGGAGAAGGCCATGTCCTACGGCTCCGGCCAGGACGGCGGCTATCTTGTGCCGGAGGAGACGGAGGCGATGATCGGCAAGAGGCTTGCCGAGATTTCGCCGATCCGCTCGATCGCTTCCGTGCGGCAGGTGTCCACGGCGGTATTGAAGAAACCGTTTGCCGTCACCGGACCGGCTACGGGCTGGGTGGGCGAGACGGCGCCTCGGCCGGAGACGGCTTCGAGCACGCTGGACGAACTTTCCTTCCCGACGGCTGAGCTTTACGCCATGCCAGCGGCGACCGCAGCCCTTCTGGAAGACAGCGTGGTCGATCTCGACGCGTGGATCGCCGGGGAGATCGAGACGGCGTTCGCCGAACAGGAGGGGGCGGCGTTCGTCAACGGCGACGGGACGAACAAGCCGCGCGGCTTCCTCGATTATCCGCAGGTCGACGATGCAGACTGGAGCTGGGGCAATGTCGGCAATCTTGCGACGGGAAACGCAGCCGGCCTGCCGGCAACGGCGCCGTCGGACAAGCTCATCGACCTGATCTATGCGCTGAAGGCGAGCTACCGCCAAAATGCGAACTGGGTGATGAACCGGAAGACCCAGGCCACCCTGCGCAAGCTCAAGGACGGCGACGGCAATTATCTGTGGCAGCCGCCGGCGGCCCCCGGCAGCCGGGCGATGCTGGCGGGTTTTCCCGTAGTGGAGGCCGAGGAGATGCCGGACATCGCAGCGAATGCGACGCCGATCGCCTTCGGCGACTTCGGACGCGGCTATCTGGTGGTCGACCGAACGGGCGTGCGGGTGCTGCGCGATCCCTATTCGGCGAAGCCCTATGTACTGTTCTATACCACCAAGCGCGTGGGTGGCGGCATTCAGAACTTCGAAGCGATCAAGCTGCTGAAGGTTGAAGCCTAGGCGGCGACGCAGACGGGCTTCTCCTGCTGCGGCGTATCGTCCCAGTCGGACGCTGCGGGGCTAGAGCCGGGATCGAATCCGTAGCGTGAATGTTTCGGATTGGGCACCGGATAGCCTTCGCTGTCGCTCCGACCTAGGGCGGCGGTGCGGCTGCGAGCGGCCCTTGACGGCCCCGGTCTCCTCCCGCCGGGGCCGTCTTTCATTCGATCATCCTGAAGAGAGAGTTTTCGATGACGCTGTTTCGAACGGTCGAGCCGGCCGCCGAGCCGGTTTCGCTTGTCGAGGCGAAGGCGCATTTGCGCGTTGCCCACGACAGCGAGGACGGCTTGATCTCCGGGCTTATCCGCGCTGCGCGCGAAGAAGTGGAGCGGGCGGCAGGTCTGGCGCTGATCGACCAGGCCTGGCGGCTGGTGCTCGATCGGTGGCCTCAGGGCGGGATCGTGCTTCTGAGGCGCACGCCGGTGCGGGAGGTGTTGTCGGTGACGGTGTTTGACGGCGACGGCGCCGCTTCGGTGTTGGCGCCGGAAGACCGTCAGCTCGACGCCGTATCTTCACCGGCGCGGCTTTATCTCAGGGAACAGCCGGCGCCGGGACCGGCGCTGAACGGGATCGAGATCGATTTTTCGGCCGGCTTCGGCGAGGCGGGGACGGACATTCCGGATCTTTTGAAGCGGGCGATGCTGATCCTGGTGGCGCATTGGTACGAGTTCCGCGGCGCTTTCGGAGCCGATAGCCAGCCGGTTTCCGTCCCCGATGAATATCGGCGGCTGATGGCCGCCTGGCAGGGGCCGAGGCTTTGATGGGTATCATGTTTATCGACCCAGGGCGGCTGCGCACCGAGCTGATGCTGGAGGCGGCGGTAACGACAGCGGACGGAGCCGGTGGACACACGGAGGACTGGCAGGTGGTGGCGACGGTGTTCGCCGATGTCGAGCCGGTGGGTGAGGCAAGCCGCTTCGGCGCCGGCCAGGCGCACGAGACGGTGACGCACCGGGTGACGCTGCGTTTTCGTGAAGACGTGGCAAGCGGCATGCGTTTCGTGCGGGATGGGCGGGTGCTCGATATCGTTACGGTGCGGGATGCGGACGAGACGGGGCGCTACCTCGTCTGCCGTGCGCGGGAGGAAGGACGATGAAGGTGACGATGCGGTTGACGCTGGACGGGCTGGTGCGGGCCATGCGGACGAAGGTGCACACGGTGGCGGGGGCCATGGAGAGTGGAGCGCGGCCGGAGGCCGAGAGCGCAGTGCAAATGCGCCGCCAGGCGCTCAGGCGAGGGAATTCACGCAGGAAGGGAGGACGGCATGACCGCCACGACGCTTGACCTGCAGGAGGCGATATTTTCCGCACTCGCGGACGATGCGGCGCTGGTGGCCACGCTTGGCGGGGCACTGTTTCACGACCTGACGCCGGCAGGACTTGCCTTCCCTTACGTCACCTTCGGTCGGGCCACGGCCTATGACTGGAGCACAGGGACGGAGGAAGGGAGCGAGCACTTCTTCACGCTCAATGTGTGGTCCAAGAAGAAGGGGAGGCGGGAGGTGCTGGCGTTGATGGAGCTGGTGCGCGGCGCGCTGCATGAGGGGGAACTGGGGTTGGCGGGGCATCGGCTCGTCAATCTGCGGCTGGAGACGTCCGAAGTCAGGTACGACGAGGATCTGGGGGCGTATCATGGAGGGCTGCATTTTCGGGCGGTGGTGGAGGCATAGCGCCTCGCCCGCCCTCCACAGCATTTCATTTGCATCGAAGGAGGCCCATGGATGGGTGCGCAGAAGGGGAAGGACCTGCTCCTCAAGCTGGATGAGGACGGGCAGGGAAGTTTCGTCACCGTGGCGGGGCTGCGGACGAAGAGGCTCGCCTTCAACAGCGAGACGGTGGATATCACCGATGCGGACTCGGTGGGTAGATGGCGAGAGCTTCTGGCCGGCAGCGGCGTTCAGCGGGCTTCCGTCAGCGGGTCGGGGATTTTCAAGGATGCGCAATCCGATGCGATGATCAGGGAGCGATTTTTTGCCGGCGAGATCGCCGGCTGGCAGTTCGCCATTCCCGATTTCGGGACCGTTTCAGGGGGCTTTCAGATTACCGCGCTGGAGTACTCGGGCAGCCACGATGGCGAGGTGACGTTCGAGATCGCGCTGGAATCGGCGGGGCCGGTGAGCTTCGCGGTGGCGCCATGAGCGTGAACAGGCGACGAGGCGAGGTGGCGGCCAAGCTCGACGGACGCGAGTACCGGCTGTGCCTGACGCTGGGGGCGCTGGCGGAGCTGGAGGCGGCGTTCGAAGCCGAGGATCTGAACCGGCTGGTGGAGCGGTTTTCGAGTGGGCGGCTCTCGGCGGGGGATATGGCGGCGGTCCTCGCGGCGGGTCTGCGCGGCGGCGGGCATGAGGTGAGCGACGAGGACGTGCAGGCCATGCGTTGTGAGGGAGGCGCGGCGGGTTTTGCCGCGCTTGTCGGAGAGTTGCTCTCGGTGACGTTCGGCGCGGGGGCGCCGGAGGGTGGAAACCCTTAGATGCCGCAGCGGGAGCAAGAAGGAGGCCCTTTCCCTGGCGGGAAGTTATGGGAATGGCCTTCGGCCTGCTGCGGCTATCACCAGCCGCCTTCTGGGGGATGACGCCACTTGAATTCAACGCAGCACTGGAGGCGCTGGGGCTTGCGCGTGGGCAAGCGCCCGGGCGGGCAGAGCTTCACCAGCTGATGCGGCTTTTCCCGGACAATCAGGAGAAATGGGATGGTGGATGAGGTGCGGGTGCCGATCGTCGCCGATACGGCACCGTTCGAGGCGGCACTGGAGAACCTGACAGGGCTTTCGGAGAGTTTTGGGACGCAACTGACCGGCGCATTGAAGGGCGCGGTGGTGAGCGGCAAGACGCTGGACGACGTACTGCGCAAGATCGGGCTCAGCCTTGCAGGTATGGCGCTGGAGCAGGGTCTGCGACCTTTGCAGAGCCTGACGGGCGGGCTGTTCAGCCGGCTCCTCGGCGGGATCGGTGGTGTGTTGCCTTTTGCCAAGGGCGGGGTCGTGCCTTTTGCGGGCGGGGGCGTAGTTTCAGCGCCGACCTATTTTCCAGCCGGGCGGAACATCGGGCTGATGGGGGAGGCGGGGGCGGAAGCGATCTTGCCACTGCAGAGGACGGCGGACGGGCGGCTCGGCGTAGCGTCCGGCGGCGGTGCGGCGGCGCCGACCATCGTTTTCAACGTGACGACGCAAGATGCGGCTTCGTTCCGGAAGTCAGAGGCGCAGGTCACCGGAATGCTGACGCGGGCGGTCTCGCGGGGGGCGCGGGGGCTGTAACGTGATCGGTGTTTATGGCTCACAGCCGTCGATCTTCGGGTCACGCCTGAGGATCCGTGGCTAAGGGATTCAAACCGTACGCAAAACAGCGTCTTAAAACTCCACATCTAATGCGAGAGCAGGAGCCAATGCAGAGCTTTCACGACGTCCGCTTTCCGCTCGGCGTCTCTTTTGGCGCTACCGGCGGGCCAGAGCGGCGTAATGAGATCGTGCAGCTTTCCTCGGGGCGGGAGAAGCGCAATGCGCGCGTGAGCCGCTCGCGCCGGCACTATGACGTGGGAACGGGAGTGCGGTCGATCGAGGATCTATACGCGGTGCTGGCGTTTTTCGAGGCGCGGCGGGGATCGCTGCACGCCTTTCGGTTCCGCGATCCGTTCGACTGGAAGTCGTGTGGCCCGCATGAGACGCCTTCGGCGTTCGATCAGGTGATCGGCGTGGGTGATGGGGTGCGGGAGCGGTTTCGCCTCGTGAAGACCTATGGGGAGGGGGCGGATGCTTATGAGCGGGGTATCACAAGGCCGGTGGCGGAGAGCATGCTGGTTGCCGTGGCAGGGGTGCCAAAGGCGATTTCAGCCGATTATTCGATTGATAGAGAGACAGGGGAGGTCCTTTTCGTTGGTGGGGCTGTTCCTAGGGAGGGGGAGGGAGTGACGGCGGGGTACGAATTCGACGTTCCGGTGCGCTTTGACATCGAACGGTTGTCAGCGAGCATGACGGCGTTCAAGGCGGGCCAGATCCCGTCCATTCCACTGGTGGAGGTGTTGTGATGCACGTGCCGGCGGCGCTTGCGGCGCATCTGGAAGGCGAGGTGACGTCGCTCTGCCATTGCTGGCGGCTGACTCGCGGCGACGGCATGGTGATGGGCTTTACAGACCATGACCAGGAGGTTTTCTGCGACGGCACGACGTTCACGCCGGAGACGGGGCTTTCGGCGAGCGAGGCGCGGCGTTCGCTAGGATTGGTGGTAGATACAGTGGACGTGGAGGGGGCGCTGTCGGCGCTGGATATCGAGGAGGCCGATATCCTGGCGGGGGTCTATGACGGGGCGACGGTCGAGACGCTGCTGGTCAACTGGCAGGACGCCGGGCAGTTCGCACGGCTGCGTCGCGCGGTGATCGGCCAGATCGCCAGGCGCGACGGGCGGTTCGTGGCGGAGCTGGAAAGCCCGGAGCGGGCGCTTGACCAGACGAACGGGCGCACGCTGCGGCGCGGCTGCGATGCCGAGTTGGGGGATGAACGGTGCGGGGTGGATCTGGAGGCCGGAGGATTCAAGGGAAACGGGGTTCTGGACGCGGTGAAAGGAAATAGCATTGTCGTCTCCGGGCTCGATACGTTTGAAACGGGCTGGTTCACCAATGGGATCGTGACCTGGGCGTCCGGCGCGAGCGCCGGGCGGCGGGAGCGCGTGGCGGCGCACCGAAAGGGGGTGGACGGCGTGGTGCTCGACCTTTGGCGGGACACGGCGGCGACGGTGGCGCCGGGAGATGCGCTTACGGTCGTGGCTGGTTGCGACAAGCGGTTTTCGACCTGTAAGGCGAAATTTGCCAACAGCGCGAATTTCCGCGGCTTTCCGCATCTGCCGGGGGATGACGCTGCCTATGGCTACGTCACCGAGGAGCAGACGTTCGACGGCGGGCCGTTGGTGGAATGAGCAGAGCGGAGAGCGCCTCTTTGGAAGAGGCGGTGGTGGCGGAAGCATTGTCCTGGGTGGGCACGCCCTATCGGCACCAAGCAAGCCGCAAGGGGATTGCCTGCGACTGCCTTGGACTGGTGCGCGGCGTGTGGCGGGCACTCCATGGGACGGAGCCGGAAGCCGCCGGCCCTTACAGCATGGATTGGGCGGAGACGGGGGGCCGGGAGCAGCTTCTTGCGGCGGCCCGAAGGCACTTCCTGGAATGCCCAGACGGAGGGCTTAAGGCGGGGCGCGTGGTGCTTTTCCGCTGGCGTCCGCATCTGCCGGCCAAGCACGTGGGCGTCCTAGTGAAGGAGGACGCCTTCGTCCATGCCTATGAGGGGCGGGCGGTTGTGGTTTCCCAAATCGTGCCGCAGTGGCGGCGGCGGATCGCCGGCGTGTTCGCATTTCCTGCAACGGGAGAGAGATAGGCCAGATGGCGACAATCGTTCTGCAGGCCGCCGGCGCCTTTCTGGGCGGCGCGCTGGGGCCGGTCGGCTCGGCCATCGGCTCGGCAGCGGGAGCCATGGCGGGCTACATGATCGACCGGGCGATCATCGACTCGACCAAGCGCTACGAGGGGCCGCGACTTTCGACGGCGCGGCCGCTGACGGCGGAGGAGGGCGCTCCACTGCCACAGGTCTACGGCACTGCGCGTGTCGGCGGGACGCTGATCTGGGCGACGCGCTTCGAGGAGAGAAGGACGGAGCGGCAAGGCGGAAAAGGGGGCCCAAAGGTCACGACCTACTCCTATTTCGCCAACGCGGCCTTTGCGCTGTGCGAGGGCGAGATCGCGGGCGTACGGCGGATATGGGCCGACGGGCAAGAGCTCGACAGGGATCGGGTGGAGATACGGGTTTATCCGGGCTCGCAGGATCAGCCGGTGGACCTGCTGATCGAGGCGAAGCAGGGCGCCGGCAACGCGCCGGCCTATCGCGGCACGGCTTATCTGGTCATCGAGCGATTTCCCATCGACGACTACGGACGGCGCATTCCGCAGTTCCAGTTCGAGGTGATGCGGCCTGTGGACAGGCTCAACCGACGCGTCAGATCGGTATCGCTGATACCAGGCGCGACCGAGTACGGCCTTTCACCAACGCTGGTGAAGCAGACCGGCGATCCCGGCGAGACGAGGGCGGTGAACCGGCACAACAGGGCGGCTGCGACGGACTTCGAGGCCGCGCTTGACGAGCTGCAGGCGCTGTGCCCGAACCTTGAGAGCGTGTCGCTGGTGGTGGCGTGGTTCGGGACGAACCTGAATGCCGGCCATTGCACCATCCGCCCGATGGTGACGCAGGCAAACCCGGAGGGGCTTTCGCAGCGGTGGCGTGTTTCGGGCATTGACCGGGAGGAGGCACAGCTTGTCTCGCAAGGGGACGGGCAGGCCTCGTATGGCGGGACGCCCACGGACACGTCTGTGATGGAAGCGATTGCCGCCATTAGGCAGCGCGGGCTGAGGGTGGGGCTTTATCCCTTCATCATGATGGATGTGCCGGCGGGCAATGACCTGCCGGACCCTTATGGCGGCGCAGAGCAGGCGGCCTACCCATGGCGCGGGCGCATCACCTGCCATCCGGCACCCGGCCAGCCGGGAACGGCGGACAAGACGGCCCTTGCACGGGCCCAGATTGGGGGACTGGCGGGGCTGGCCGCGCCGGGGCAGTTCTCGCCGGCAGAGGATACCGTGCGTTTCTCGGGCGATGCAGACGAATGGAGCTACCGGCGTCTGGTGCTGCACTATGCGCATCTGGCGGCGGCGGCGGGCGGGGTGGATGCCTTTCTTCTGGGCTCGGAGATGCGTGGACTGACGACGGTCCGCGACGGGGAGAACCGCTTTCCCTTTGTCGAGATACTGGAACAACTGGCGGGCCAGGTGCGCGGCATTCTAGGGGCGGCGGCGACGATTACCTACGCCGCGGACTGGAGCGAGTATTTCGGGTATCAGCCGGCGGATGGATCGGGGGACACGTTCTTTCACCTCGACAGTCTGTGGGCGCATCCGGATGTCGACGCAGTAGGCATCGACAATTACATGCCGCTTTCCGACTGGCAGGATTCCGACGTCGGCGGCGGGAATCCGGACGGTTTTGCCGGGCCTTACGATCTGGAGGGGTTGCGCGCGGCGATCACCTCGGGGGAGGGGTTCGACTGGTACTATGCAAGCCAGGCCGACCGGGCGGCGAGGCTGCGCTCGTCCATCAGTGACGCGGCTTACGGCAAGGACTGGGTCTTCCGCTACAAGGATCTGGCGGGCTGGTGGTCGAACCAGCATTTCAACCGCGTTGGCGGCGTGGAGGCGGCGGAGCCGACTGCCTGGGTGCCGCAGTCGAAACCGTTCCACTTCACCGAGGTCGGCTGCGCCGCAGTGGACAAGGGCACCAACCAGCCGAACGTATTTCCCGACCGGAAATCTTCGGAGAACACGCTTCCCTACTTCTCCAACGGCGGGCGCTCTGACCTGGCACAGCAGCGGTTTCTGGCCGCTCACTATGCACACTGGGAGGATGGCGGGGCGGCGGCCAACCCGATCTCAGCAGTCTATGGCGGGCCGATGGTGGACGTTAGCGCGATCAGTCTGTGGGCGTGGGACGCGCGGCCGTTTCCGGCCTTTCCGACTTATACAGATGTCTGGGGTGACGGGGAAAACTGGGCGCACGGGCACTGGCTGAATGGCCGACTGAGCGGCGTTTCAGTGGCTGCACTGATAGAGGCAATCCTTGCCGACCATGGACTTCCGGCCGCCGACACCGCGCGGGCGGATGGGACGGTGGCGGGGTACGTCGTCACAGATCCGACGACGGCGCGCGCGGCAATCGAGCCGGTGGCGACGCTGTTCGGCATCAGTGCGCAGGACGGCGAGGAGGGACTGGTGTTCGCCACCGAGGGAGCGGGGGCGGGTGAAGCGCTTCTGCTCGATGAACTGGTGGTGGAGGAGGAGCGCGAGACGGTGGAGCGGGTGCGCACGCCGGATCATACGCTGCCGGCGCTGGTCCAGCTCGACTTCCGCAATCCGCTGAACGACCACCAGTCGGCGACGGCGGCGGCCGACTATGTCGGCGCGAAGGGAAACGGGACGAGCTTCGTCAGCTTCCCTGGGGTACTTTCCGCCGATGAGGCGAACGGGCTGGTGCGCGATCTTCTGCGCCGCAGCTGGGACGGGCGTGAGAGAGTGGCGTTTTCCGTGCCGTTGACGGAACAGCGGCTGGAGGTCGGTAGTGTGTTCCGGTTGCCGGATGCACCGCAGGGGCCGGAATATCTGGCGACGGAGATCGAGGACGGGCTGGCGCGACTGGTCAGGGCGCGGCGCATCGTGCGCGTGGCGGCAGCACCTGCCACCGGCGCCGGCATTCCCGAGCGCGACGAGGCCGGGGAGAGCTTTGCGCCTAGCCGTCCACATGCGGTCTTTCTCGACCTGCCGGTGCGCACGAGCGAGGACGCGCCGCAGGACCAACTGCGGCTCGCTGCGCGGGCGAAGCCCTGGCGCAGCCAGGCGGTGCTGGTTTCGCCGGAGGAGACGGGGTTTGCCTTGCGCTCGACCCTGAGTCTCAGGGCCGTGATCGGCACTCTTGTCGAGACACTGTCCGGCGGTGCGGCGGAAGGAAGGAGCGACCGGGCGGCCGCGGTGACGGTGCGGCTTTATGACGGCGAGTTGCAGAGCCTATCGCGCCGTCAAGTGCTGAACGGCGGGAACACGGCGGCCGTTCGTTCGCTGGCGGGGGGATGGGAGATCCTTCAGTTCGACACAGCAGAGGAGATCGCACTCTCGGTGTGGCGGCTTACTGGCTTGCTGCGCGGGCAACTCGGGACCAATGACGCGATGGCGGCGGGCGCTGCGAATGGAGCACCCTTCGTGCTTCTCGACGAGGCGGTGGCGCCGGCGGGGCTCAAGGCCGGAGAGATCGGCCTTGATCTCAACTGGCGGGTGGGGCCGGCGGGGTTCGACCCTTCGGAAGAGAATTTCGTGCTTGAGCGTGTTGCCGGCGGAAAGCGGGCACTGCTGCCGTTGTCGCCGGTGCATCTCAAAGGGCGGATTGAGCGCGGCGACCTTGCCCTTTCCTGGCAACGGCGCGGGCGCATCGATGCCGATGGCTGGCTGGGCGCTGACATCCCGCTCGGCGAGACACAGGAGCATTACCGCGTCGAGATCGCGCCGGTGGGCGGTGCTGCGGTACGCAGTGTGGACACAGACAGCGCCCAATGGACCTACACGGCGGCCATGGCCGCGGCGGACTTCGCCGAATCGCCGCCGGCGGTCGACGTGACTGTGCGCCAAGTGAGCACGGCAATCGGCGCGGGCATACCCGTGCGGCGGACGGTCGCAATGGCGTGAGGAAGCAAGAATCAGCTGGAAAGGAGTTTGCTATGAACGAGACAAAACCCTGGTATCTGTCGCGCACCATCTGGGCGTCCGTGGTGACCGTCGTCGCCGGCATGGGCGGTCTCCTAGGGTTGCCCGTCGAGGAGGTCGACAATCAGGCGCTGGTGGAGACGTTGCTGCAGGCAGTCACCGCCATATCTGGCCTGCTGGCGATCTTCGGGCGATTGGCAGCCGATCGCCGCATCAACTAGTACCCGAGGCCGCATGCGCGGGGACACTCTCCGCGCATGCGGCTTCAGAATTGCAGCTTTGGCATCTGTCCGTTTTATTGTTCATTCTCCGTTCAGCCCTGGTGAGCTAAACACGGCAACATGAAACAGCTTCGCTCCATATCCCTTCTGACCGCATCGGCCGCGCTGGCGGTAGCGCTTCTTGCCACGGGTGCGTCCGGCCAAGAGCGGGCCGGGGAGCCGGTGTTTCTTGCCCAGGGCGCGGACTGTTATGCCATCGGCCAGCAGATCGCCGCTGAACAGGGCGGTACGCTGGCGAAAGCCTCGGAGGAATCGCGCGGCGGTCAGACCGTCTGCAGGATCGTCGTTCTGGTGCCCGGCAAGGATGGCGGAAGGCCGCGGCGCGCGGAGTTCACCGTTCCGGCGCAATAAAAATCAGGGGTGATGTTTCCGGCGGATCGGCTATCCTGCTTCACCGATTTCCTGTCTGGAGCGAGCGACCATGCGCATACTCGTTGTCGAGGACGACAAGGACCTGAACCGGCAGATCTGCAGTGCACTGGAGGACGCCGGCTATGTGGTGGACCGCGCCTTCGATGGCGAGGAGGGGCACTTTCTCGGCGACACGGAGCCCTATGACGCCGCGGTGCTCGACATCGGCCTACCGCAGATGGATGGCATTAGTGTACTGGAGCGGTGGCGCCAGGACGGGCGCAAGATGCCCGTGCTCATCCTGACGGCGCGCGACCGCTGGAGCGACAAAGTCTCCGGCATCGACGCGGGCGCCGATGATTACGTGACCAAGCCTTTCCACATGGAGGAGATCCTGGCGCGCCTGCGCGCCCTCATTCGCCGCGCGGCGGGGCATGCCTCGCCGGAGCTTTTCTGCGGGCCGCTCAGGCTGGACACCAAGGCATCGAAGGCGGATGTGGACGGGGTGCCGCTGAAGCTGACCTCGCACGAGTATCGGATGCTCGCCTATCTCATGCATCACAAGGGCTCGGTAGTCTCGCGCACCGAGTTGGTCGAGCATTTGTATGATCAGGATTTCGATCGCGATTCCAATACGATAGAAGTATTTGTGGGACGTTTGCGCAAGAAACTGGGTTCCGACCTCATCGAGACCGTGCGCGGAATGGGCTACCGCCTGCGCGAGCCGAATGCCTGAACAGGCTGCGCGACGGGCAAATTCGCCTCTGACGGCGTTTCTATCGCGGCTTCGGCGGCTGCCGCGTATGGTGACGTTTCGTGTCGTTGCCTTCTCTTCCATCTGGGCCGTCATCGCACTAGTGGTGATCGCCACCGTGATCTCCGCCCTGTTCCGGCAGGTCAGCAACCGGGGCTTCGAGGAAGTTCTCTCCGCCCATCTTTTCAATCTGATCGCCTCTGTGAGCGCGTCCGAGGCGGGCAGCCTTGTGGGCAGCCCGAATCTCGGCGATCTGCGCTTTTCTGAACCGCTATCGGGCTGGTACTGGTCCGTAGAGCCGGCGTCCGAGGCTCTGCGCAATCCGCTGCGTTCGCCGTCACTGGTGGGGACGGTGCCTTCGCCGCCGCAGAACGTCGTTCCCTTCAGCCGCGAATTTCAGCGCACCTATTTGGCGAAAGGGCCGGGCGGGGAGGATATCCAGGTGCTGGAGGCTGAGATCGTGCTCGATGAGGCCGACCGCATCGCCCGCTTCCGCGTCATGGGCAACCGCAGCGAATTGGAACGGGAAATCGCAGATTTCGCGCAACAGCTCTTTGTCTATCTGGCCATCTTCGGGCTCGGCATGGTGGCAATTAACGCCTTTGCCATCCTGATTGCGCTGAGGCCGCTGCAGGGTATCCGCCAGGCACTGGCCAGTATTCGTGCCGGTACGGCGGAGCGGCTTTCCGGGCCGTTTCCCGGGGAGATTGCGCCGCTGGCGGACGAAACCAATGCACTGATCGAGAGCAACCGCCGCATCATCGAGCGCTCGCGAAAGCAGGTGGGCAACCTCGCCCATTCGCTGAAGACGCCGCTGGCGGTGCTGATGAACGAGGGCCGCGCCATGGGTGGCGGGCAGGGGACGCTGATCTCCACCCAGGCTTCGGCCATGCAGCAGCAGATCGACCACTATCTCCAGCGCGCCCGCGCCGCCGCCCAGCGTAGCGCCCTTGCCCAGCGCAGCCCGGTGAACGAGACGCTGGCGCGCATGGTGCGGGTCACGGAGAAGCTCAACCCGGAGAAAGAGCTGACGGTTCGCATGCCGGAGGAGGCAGTGGTGTTCGCCGGCGAGCGTGAGGACCTGGAGGAGATCGCCGGCAACCTCCTGGAGAACGCGATGAAATGGGCGCGTGGCCGCGTCACGCTGTCGCTCCATCCGCCGCAGGAAGAGGGCGACGAGCGCAGCTTCCGTATCATCGTCGAGGATGACGGGCCGGGGATACCGGAGGACCAGGCGCGGCAGGCGCTGAAGCGCGGAAGGCGGCTGGATGAAACCAAGCCTGGAACAGGTCTCGGCTTGGCGATTGTCGCCGACCTAGTGGGGGAGTACGGCGGCGGGCTCTCGCTTGAGCGCTCGCAGCTTGGCGGGTTAAGGGCGGAAGTGACGCTTTTGAGCGCGTGAAGCTAGGGCGCTGGAAGGTAGACAAAATTCCGTCAAACATGATCTATAGGCGACGGCGCTTTTTGTGGAGCGGGTTGAAGGACTTGATGCGGCGATGAAGTTCCCGGCGTTTGTCACTTTTGCGATTCTTGCGCTTTCGGGCTGCGCCATGGGTGGCCTGTCCAGAACCGCCGATGCATCGCTTACCCGGTCCATCGGCGCGGGTTCCGGCGAGCCGGTTGCCGGAATCATCGGTGGCGGCCTGGTGGCGAGCACCGGCGCCGACCTGTCGCGCCGAGAGCGGCTTGAAGCCATCAATGCGGAGTACCGTGCGCTCGAATCGGCACCTGCCGGCGAGCCGGTGGTCTGGCGTGACGACAAGACCGGCCACGGCGGCACGGTGACGGCGGCGCAGCCCTATCGCGTGGGCTCGCAGGATTGCCGGCCCTATTCGCACGTGGTGAACGCAGGCGGATCGGCGCGCTCCGTGCGCGGCACCGCCTGCCGCAATCCAGATGGAACCTGGACATTGCTCAATTGACGCCACCAGCAAGGCTCTGTCATGCCAAAAGGCCGCATGCCGGGGGAGTTGGCACGGCCCGGCGTGACGGATATTTGAACAGACATGTTGTTCTGGGTCCTAGCTGCGCTTCTGACGCTCATCGCCTCGTTGGCGGTGATGCTGCCCTTCCTGCGCCGGCGCGGGGACCGGAGCCTAGGCGTAGAGCACGACCTTGCCGTTTATCGCGATCAACTTGCTGAACTCGAGCAGGAAGTCGGGCGCGGGCTGATTTCCAAGGCCGACGCGGCCGAGGCGCGCGCCGAGATCGGGCGCCGCATCCTGCGCCTGAGAGGGGCGGGGAAGGCCGATAGCGGCGGCGCAGGCGGCCGCTCGGCCCGCGCCATTGCCGCGGCCGCCGTGCTGGCGGTGCCATTGGTTAGCTGGGGCCTTTATGCATTCCTCGGTTCACCGGGCATGCCTGCCCTTCCCCTGCAGGCGCGGCTGACGATCGATCCCTCGCAGGCTTCGCTCGACGAGTTGGTCGCCCGCGCGGAAGCGCATCTCGCGGACAATCCGCAGGATGCCCGGGGGTGGGAGGTGCTGGCACCGATCTATGCGCGGCTGGGGCGCTACGGCGATGCGGCGGCGGCCTATCGCAGGACAATCGCGCTCACCGGGCCGAGCGCAGCGCGCGAGGCGGCTCTTGGCGAGGCCCTGGTGGGCGAAGCGGGCGGTATCGTCACCGCAGAGGCGGAGGCGGGGTTCGAACGGGCGCTAGAGATCGACGCGGCCAATCCCCGTGCACGCTTCTTCATCGCCATGGCGCGAGCGCAAGAAGGGAATACGGCGGAAGCGCGCGCCATGTGGGAGGAGATGGCGGCTGGGCTTCCGCAGGATTCGCCGTGGAAGGAGGTCGCCGGGCAGGCCATCGCCGGCCTTACCGGCAGCGGGGGCGAGGTGCCGGAGGAGCCTTCCGAGGCGGATATCACGGCGGCCGAGGAGATGACGCCCGAAGCGCGCCAGGAGATGGTAGAAGGGATGGTGGCCAGGCTCGACGCGCGGCTGCGTGAGGATCCCGCCGACATCGAAGCTTGGCGGCGGCTTTTGCGCTCCTATGTCGTCCTGGGCAGGAGGGACGAAGCGGGCGAGGCGCTGGAGCGGGCGCTGGCTGCTTTCGGCGCCGACAGCAAGGAGGCCGAGACGTTGACGGAATATGCGGAGACGCTGGGCGTCCCGCAAGGCGAGTAGGTGTAACGTGACGCGCAAGCACAAGCGATTAGCTGTAATCAGCTCCGGCATGGGCTTCCTAGCGTTGGCAGCGGCGCTGACATTCTATGCGCTCGGCCAGCAGACGTCCTATTTCTATATGCCGGTCGATCTGTTGACGCAGCCGGCTGTTGCCGGCGACCGCATCCGCCTTGGCGGGCTGGTGGAAAAGGGCTCGATCGTGCGCGGCGAGGGGACGCGCGTGCGTTTCGCTGTCACCGACCACGAGCACACCGTAACTGTGGTCTACGACCGCATCCTGCCGGATCTCTTCCGCGAGGAGCAGGGCGTTGTGGTGGAGGGCGCCTTCGGCGAAGAGGGCGTTCTCCTGGCCGATACGGTGTTGGCCAAGCATGACGAAGCCTACATGCCCAGGGAAGTGGCGGACAGCCTGAAGGAGAGAGGCGTTTGGCAGGAGGAATGAGGCGGTATCGATGAGCATCGAGCTCGGCCATTTCGCTCTCGTCCTGACACTGGCGCTGGCGCTGGTGCAGACAGTCGTGCCGTTTGTCGGCGCGCGGATCGGCAGTCTTTCGCTGATGCGCGTGGGCGAACCTGCCGCCATAACCGGCCTTGCCCTTCTCGCCGCAGCCTTCGCTGCGCTGATGCTTGCCTATGTGCAGTCGGATTTTTCCGTCGCCAACGTGTGGGAGAACTCGCACTCGGCCAAGCCGCTGCTCTTCAAGATCACCGGCACCTGGGGCAACCACGAAGGCTCCATGCTTCTGTGGGTGCTGATCCTGTCGTTCTTCGGTGCTTTGGTCGCCGCCTTCGGCCGTAACCTGCCGCCGACGCTGAAGGCCAATGTGCTGGCCGTGCAGGGGCTGATTGCCAGCGCTTTTCTACTTTTCATCCTCTTAACCTCGAATCCGTTCGCCCGCCTGCAGCCGGCGCCCATCGAGGGACGCGACCTCAATCCCATTCTGCAGGATATCGGGCTCGCTATTCACCCGCCGCTGCTTTATCTCGGCTATGTCGGCTTCTCGATCTCATTCTCCTTTGCCGCCGCCGCCCTGATCGATGGGCGCGTGGACGCGGCCTGGGCGCGCTGGGTGCGGCCGTGGACCTTGGCCGCCTGGGCGTTCCTGACGGGCGGCATCGCCATGGGCTCCTACTGGGCCTATTACGAGCTCGGCTGGGGCGGGTTCTGGTTCTGGGATCCGGTGGAGAACGCCTCCTTCATGCCGTGGCTGGCGGGCACCGCGCTCCTGCACTCGGCGATCGTCATGGAGAAGCGCTCGGCCCTGAAGATCTGGACAGTGCTTCTGGCTATCCTCACCTTCTCGCTATCGCTTCTCGGCACGTTCCTGGTCCGCTCCGGCGTCTTGACCTCGGTGCACGCCTTTGCTTCCGACCCGACGCGCGGCGTCTTCATCCTGGCCATTCTGGTGTTCTTCATCGGCGGCGCGCTTGCGCTCTTCGCCTTCCGCGCGGCAGCACTTGCCCCCGGCGGCCTGTTCCATCCGATTTCGCGCGAGGGTGCGCTGGTCCTCAACAACCTGCTTCTGACGACAGCGACGGCGACGGTGCTGGTCGGTACGCTCTATCCGCTTGTGCTGGAGGCGGTGACGGGGGAGAAGATCTCCGTCGGCGCCCCCTTCTTCAACGCAACCTTCGTGCCGCTCTTCCTGCCATTGCTTGCCGCCGTTCCCTTCGGCCCCGTTCTGGCCTGGAAGCGGGGCGACCTGATGGGGGCGGCGCAGCGCCTGCATTTCGCCTTCGCGGCGGCCGTCATCAGTGCGTTGCTGGCTTTCTTCCTCATCGACCGCAGCTCGGCCTTCGCCGCACTCGGTATCGGGCTCGGCCTGTGGCTCATTCTCGGCGCGGCCACGGACCTGGCGCTCAAGTCGGGCGTCGGCAAAGTGGAGCCGGCGGCCGCATTCAGCCGCTTCAGGGGCCTGCCGCTTTCCGTCTTCGGCACAGCATTGGCGCATGCGGGCCTGGGGCTCACCACGCTTGGCGTCGTCTCCGTCACCACGTTGCAGACGGAGCGGATTTTGACGATGCAGCCCGGCCAAACTGCCGAGATCGGCGGCTATACGCTGCGGTTCGAGGGGCTACAGCCCTTCACGGGCCCGAACTATACGGAAGATCGCGCCCATTTCGTCCTCACCCGAGCCGATAGTGTGCGGCTGGGCGAGATCATCTCCTCCAAACGCCTTTACACCGCGCGTGGCATGCCGACCACCGAGGCCGGCATAAGGACCATCGGGCTCAGCCAGCTTTACGTGTCCATCGGCGACTCCACGAATGATGGCGGGCTTGTCGTGCATATGTGGTGGAAGCCGCTGGTGACGCTCATCTGGATCGGTGCGCTGGTGATGATGGCCGGCGGCGGCATTTCCCTCTTCGACCGCAGATTGCGCGTCGGCGCGCCAACCCGCCGCAAGGCCGCGCTTGCGGCTGCCAGCGAGGAGGCTTCATGATCCGGACGTTCCTCCTTCTCCTGCTTCTGGCGCTCGCCTGGCCCGCCGCGGCGGTGCAGCCCGACGAGATGCTTGACGATCCAGCGCTTGAAGAGCGTGCGCGTGCGCTTTCGGCCGAACTGCGCTGCATGGTGTGCCAGAACCAGTCGATCGACGATTCGAACGCCGCCCTTGCCCGTGACCTGCGCATTCTCG
The DNA here is from genome assembly GCF_025336525.1 of Chelativorans salis. GTDB lineage: Bacteria > Pseudomonadota > Alphaproteobacteria > Rhizobiales > Rhizobiaceae > Chelativorans > Chelativorans salis. The sequence goes on along the minus strand of NZ_JAOCZP010000003.1, from coordinate 711,538 downwards.
TGCGCGACCGCATCAGCGCCGGCGATACGGACGCGGAAGTGCTCGACTATGTCGTCTCCCGCTACGGCGAGTTCGTGCTCCTGAAGCCGCGCATGAGCGCGCGCAATGCGCTTCTCTGGGCGACACCCATGCTGGTTCTGCTGGGCGGCGGCCTCATCGCCTTCGTCAATCTACGGCGGTGGACGGAGCGCCGTGCGGCGACCCTGTCGGCGGAGGAGGAAGCCGCTCTCAAGGACGTTCTGGACGAGCGCGACTGACCCCCCGCTCAAGGCTCTTTCGCGGTTCAGCGGCATTGGCGACGCAACATTACCAAAGTTTCATGCCACGGAAATGGCACCGTAAGGTGTATGCTCCTACCTTTGAACCATCCCGGCACGACGAAGTGTGCCGAGCAGACCGCTGTCATTGCGGCTTCGATTGGCAAAAGGAGCGAATTCCGACATGAGTTCAAACAAAACCACTTCAAGAACGCGCGTGCGCCTGATCGGTGCGGTGGCCTCGGTAGCCATCGCAGGTGCCGTCGGCCTCGGCGCGATAAGTACGGGAACGGTGCCTGTGCTGGCCGATCCGGTCAAGCTTGATAAGCCTCTCCAGGCACCGAGCTTCGCCGATGTGGTGGAGGTCGTCTCCCCGGCCGTCGTAAGCGTCCGCGTCAGGGGCGAGACGGCGGAGACGGGAACCGTTTCTGCCCCCTTCTTCGAGATGCCGGGTATGGAAGACCTGCCCGACGGCCATCCGCTCAAGCGTTTCTTCGACCAGTTCCGCGAGGACCGGCGCTCGGAGCGTTCCGGTCCTCGTCTCCGCCGCCCGCGTCCGGTCGCGCAGGGGTCCGGCTTCTTCATCTCCGAGGATGGCTATCTGGTAACCAATAACCACGTCGTCCAGGGCGGTTCCGAATATATGGTGGTCATGGACGACGGCACGGAGATCGATGCAGAGCTGGTAGGCACCGACCCGCGCACCGACCTTGCAGTGCTCAAGGTCAAGGAAAACGGCCGCAAGTTCACCTATGTGGACTTTGCCGACGACGGCGCCGTCCGTGTTGGCGACTGGGTGGTTGCGGTGGGCAATCCCTTTGGCCTCGGCGGCACCGTGACCGCCGGCATCGTCTCGGCGCGCGGCCGAGAGATCGGCGCCGGTCCCTATGACGACTTCATCCAGATCGATGCGGCGGTGAACCGTGGCAACTCCGGCGGCCCGGCGTTCAACCTGTCGGGTGAGGTGGTCGGCGTCAACACGGCTATCTTCTCGCCTTCGGGCGGCAATGTGGGTATCGCCTTCGCCATCCCCGCCTCGCTTGCGGACTCGGTCGTTCAGGAGTTGATCCGTCAGGGCACCGTCGAGCGCGGTTGGCTGGGCGTGCAGATCCAGGATGTCACCGACGAGATAGCCGAATCTCTCGGCCTGGACGAGGCCAAGGGCGCCCTCATCGTCGACGCCAAAAAGGACGAGCCGGCGGGTTCGGCTGGTATCCGTCCAGGTGACGTGGTCATCGCCGTTGACGGCAAGGGCATCGCTTCGCCGCGCGAGTTGGCACGCAGCATCGCCGAATACGATCCCGGCCAGACAGTCGAGGTGACCGTGTGGCGCAGCGGCGAAGCCACAAACCTCGATGTGGAACTCGGCGAGATGCCTACCACCGAGCAGCTGGCAGCGGCTCCCCGCAGCTCCGAGCCTTCGGTCACGTCGACAGACTTCGGCCTTTCGGTCACGCCGGCCGAGGATGGCGAAGGGCTGGTCGTGACTGATGTCGAGCCGGGCAGTGCGGCCGAGGATGTCGGCGTGGCACCTGGCGACATCATCCGTTCGGTTAACTCGCAACCGGTGAGCTCCGTGGAAGATATGAAGGCAGCCGTCGAGGCAGCCTCCAATGCAGGCCGCGGCGCAGTGCTGGTGCAGGTTGAGCGGGAGAACTCAAACCGGTTCATGGCCCTGCCGATCGGCTGATCGGCAAGGCTGTCATGAGTTTCCCTCTGGCGATACGGACGGTGGGCGCTAGCCCCTTTTAACCACTGCTCCTGAGCCAGCGCGGCGGCGGGCCCTCTCGCCGCCGCGTCTCTTCAACCACTCGGCCTGACCTATCGCCTGTGCGGGGCCGTTCGGTATAAAACCTCTTGTCATGAAGATTCTGGTTATCGAAGACGACCGCGAAGCGGCGGGATTTCTGAAGAAGGCCTTCGCGGAGGCCGGCCATACCGCCGATATCGCACCGGATGGAGAGAGCGGCTTCGCCCTCGCAGAGGCTGGCAGCTACGACGTCTTCGTCATCGACCGCATGCTGCCGCGACGCGACGGGCTGTCGATCATCGCCGAGCTGCGCTCCACGGGCAACGCTACGCCTGCGCTTATCCTTTCGGCGCTCGGCGAGGTGGACGACCGGGTGACCGGCCTGCGCGCCGGCGGTGACGACTACCTCACAAAACCCTATGCCTTCTCCGAACTTCTGGCCCGCATCGAGGTGCTGAAGCGTCGCGCAGGTGCTAAGGATATCGAAACGGTCTACCGCGTCGGCGACCTGGAACTCGACCGCCTGTCCCACGCGGTGCGCCGCGACGGCCGGGAGATTACCCTGCAGCCGCGCGAGTTCCGCCTCCTCGAATATCTCATGCGCCACGCCGGCCAGGTGGTCACCCGCACCATGCTGCTCGAAAACGTCTGGGACTACCATTTCGACCCGCAGACCAACGTCATTGACGTGCATATCTCGCGCCTGCGCGGCAAGATCGAAAGGGGTTTTGACAAACCCGTACTGCACACGGTACGCGGCGCCGGCTATATGCTCCGGGCGGATTGATATCCGTAATGCCTGCCCTGCCGGCCATCATGAAGACGACCGCGGCGCGGCTTTCCGCCCTCTATCTTATCCTGTTCGCCATCTGCGCGGTCGTGCTCGTCATCTACGTCACCTCGCTTTCGGTGCGCATGATAACCACGCAGACGCGTGAGGCGATCGCCGAGGAGGTCAGCGGTCTTGGCCGCGCCTATCAGCGTGGCGGCCTGCCGACGCTGGTGCGGGCGATGGAGATGCGCGCCCGACAGCCGGGCGCCAACCTCTACCTAATCACCGATCCCAACGGGCTCATCCTTTCCGGCAACGTGGAGAGTATTCAGCCCGGCGTGCTGGACACAGTCGGCTGGACCGAACGCCCCTTCACCTACCGCCGCTATGGCGAGGATAGGAGCGAGAGTTCGCGCCACACGGCGGTGGCGCAGGTCATCCGCTTGCCCAACCGCATGATCCTGCTCGTCGGGCGCGATCTCGGCGAGCCGGAACGGTTCCGCAACGTGGTGCGCAACGCATTGATGGCGGCACTCGGCATGATGGGCTTCGGCGCACTCCTCATCTGGTATTTCGTCGGCCGCCGGGCGCTGAAGCGCATCGACAACGTGTCGGCTGCAAGCAGGCAGATCATGGGCGGCGACCTTTCCCGTCGGCTGCCGGTATCGGGTGCCGGCGACGAGTTCGACCGGCTTTCAGAAAACCTCAACGCCATGCTCGACCGCATCGCCGCTCTGAACGAAGGGCTGAAACAGGTTTCCGCCAATATCGCTCACGATCTGAAGACGCCGCTGACGCGCCTGCGCAACCGCGCCGAAGCGGCGCTCAACCGCCGCGAGGACGAGGCGGCCTGCCGCGAAGCGTTGGAACAGACAATTGCCGAATCCGACCAGCTCATCCGCACCTTCAACGCTATTCTGATGATCTCGCGGCTCGAGGCCGGCTATTCCGCTGAGACGACGAAGAGCGTCGATCTGAGCGCCATCGTCGCCGACGTGGTGGAACTTTACGAGCCAGCGGCCGAGGAAATGGGCGTGGAGCTGAAAGCGGAGGCGGACGTGCCGATGCGCATCGACGGAAATCGTGAACTCATCGGCCAGGCCCTGTCCAACATCGTCGACAACGCCATTAAATATTCCGCCGGCGGTGCCAACGAGAAGCCAGCCGTCTCCGTCTCGTTGCAGAAGCAAGCGGATGCAGTGCGGATGACGGTACGCGACAACGGCCCCGGCATCCCCGAAGCCGACCGGGAGCGGGCGACGGAGCGTTTCGTGCGGCTGGAGGCGAGCCGCACCCAGCCCGGTTCCGGGATAGGGCTGAGTCTCGCCAAGGCGGTGATGACGTTTCACGGAGGCAGCCTGGAGCTTTCCGGAGACGGGGAGGGCCTTTCGGTTGCGATGGTGTTTCCGACAGGCAAGAATGGGTAGAAAGGTCGACGACCCCCGTCCCCTTCACGGGAAGGCAGGACGAGACTGCCGCGCGCCGGCTTGCAGAAGAGGAGGCTCATGCCCAGCGACATTGCCCTGAAAGGCGAGGACGGCTCCACCTGGTTCGGCATGCCGGTGCGCGTGCTCGCCCCGCTCGATGCCGACAGCGCCGCTGCCGAGCTTGCCTCCCTCGCCGAAACTGCCGCCGAGGAAGACTGTCCGCGCCTCGCCCGGCTATTATCCGGTCATAGCCCACTCGCGGCCTTTCTCGGCGCCGTGTTCGACCTGTCGTCCTACCTGCGTGACTGCGCCCGCCGTGACCCGCGGAACCTTGAGGCGCTGTTCGACGAAAAGCTCGATGCCCGGCTGGCCACCCTGAACGCGGCCATCGGCGCGGCGGCCTTCGCCGAGGATGCCAGCGAGGCGTCGGTGATGAAGGGGCTCAGGCGGCTGAAGCGTGAGTCCCATTTCCTGATCGGGCTCGGTGATCTCGCCGGCGAAGCCGACGCCGCCACCACCGTGGCGCGGCTTTCCGCGCTTGCCGAGGCCTGCGTGGGCGCGGCGGTTGATTTCCTCCTGCGCGACGCCCACCGGCAGGGCAAGCTGAAACTGCCGGATCCGGAAAAGCCGGCTGTCGGCTCGGGTTGGGTGGTTCTGGCCATGGGCAAGCTCGGCGCCGGCGAACTCAACTATTCGTCCGATATCGATCTCATCGTACTGCTCGACCCGCACGCTCCCGCCGTCCTCGATCCCCTGGAGGCGACCGATCTCTTCGTGCGCCTGACGCGGCGGCTGGTGCGCATCCTGCAGGACCGCAGCGAGGACGGCTACGTCTTCCGTACTGACCTCAGGCTCAGGCCCGATCCCGGCTCGACGCCGCTGGCGATCCCAATAGAGGCCGCGCTCAACTACTACGAAAGCCGCGGCCAGAACTGGGAGCGCGCGGCGATGATAAAGGCGCGCGCCATCGCCGGCGATCGCAAGGCGGGCGGGGCCTTCCTGCGCGAATTGCAGCCCTATGTCTGGCGCAAATACCTCGACTATGCGGCGATCGCCGACGTGCACTCCATCAAGCGGCAGATCCATGCCCACAAGGGCCACGGCGAGGTCGCCGTGCTCGGCCACAACGTCAAGCTCGGGCGCGGTGGCATCCGCGAGATCGAGTTTTTCGTGCAAACCCAGCAGCTCATCGCCGGCGGTCGGTTTTCTGAGCTGCGCGGACGCGAGACAGTCACCATGTTGAGGCAACTGGCCAAGCATGGATGGATCACTGCGGAGGTCGGCGAGGGGCTGGTCGAGCAGTACTGGTTCCTGCGAGACGTCGAAAACACAATCCAGATGATCGCCGACGAGCAGGCCCACACACTGCCGGAGGATGTCGACGACCTCCGGCGCATCGCCCTTCTGCTCGGCTATGCCGACGACGAGGCCTTCGCCGCGGCCTTCCGCGAGGCGCTGAAAACGGTGGAACGGCACTACGCCGCGCTCTTTGAGACCGCGCCGGAGCTTTCGCGCGGGGTCGGCAACCTGGTCTTCACGGGCGATGTCGACGACCCCGGCACCCTGCAGACACTTACCGAGCTCGGCTTCGAGCGGGCGAGCGACATCTGCCGCGTCATCCGCGGCTGGCATTTCGGCCGCTACCGCGCCACCCGGTCGGCGGAAGCGCGCGAGCGGCTGACCGAATTGACGCCGGCGCTGCTTGAGGCCTTCGGCAGCACGCGCCGTGCGGACGAAGCGCTCCTTCGTTTCGACCAGTTCCTGTCGGGCCTGCCGGCCGGCATCCAGCTCTTCTCGCTCCTGCAGTCGAACCCGCGTCTTCTGGAGCTGCTCGCCACGATCATGGGCGCTGCCCCGCGGCTGGCCGCGGTCATCACGCGCCGCCCGCACGTTTTCGACGGGCTTCTCGATCCGGCATTGCTGTCAGAACTCCCCAACCGGGCCTATCTGGCGCAAAGGCTGGAATCGTTCCTGGAGGCGGCGCGCGTCTACGAGGAGGTGCTCGACCGGCTGCGCATCTTCGCCGCCGAGCAGAAGTTCCTCATCGGCATCCGCCTGCTCACTGGAAGCATCGATGCCGTGCGCGCCGGCAAGGCCTTCTCCGACCTCGCCGACCTCACCATCGGTGCCGCCTTGGAGGCGGTAGAGGAGGAATTCGCACTCACCCACGGCCGGGTGCCCGGCGGACGGGCGGCGATCCTCGGCATGGGCAAGCTCGGCAGCCGCGAGCTGACGGCCGGCTCCGACGTCGATCTGATCCTGCTTTACGACCATGCTCCGGATGCGGAGGAATCCGACGGCCGCAAGCCGCTGGCACCCTCGCACTACTACGCCCGCCTCACCCAGCGTCTGATCGCCGCCGTCTCCGCCCCCACCGCCGAAGGCGTTCTCTACGAGCTGGATCTCAGGCTACGCCCCTCGGGCAACAAGGGGCCGGTTGCCACGCACATCGACGCCTTCCGTAAATACCAGCGCAAGGACGCCTGGACCTGGGAGCACATGGCACTGACGCGGGCGCGCCCGATGGCCGGCGACGAGACGCTCTGCGAGGAGGCGCGGGCGGAGGTGGAGGCGATCCTCTCTCTGACGCGTACCTACAAGACGTTGGCGCACGATGCGGTGAAGATGCGCGACCTCATCGAAGAAGAGAAACCGCCCCGGGACACCTGGGACCTCAAGCTCATTCCCGGCGGCATCATCGACCTGGAATTCATCGCCCAGATTGCTGCACTCTCCGGCCGCTGCGCGAGCGAACCGCCGCCCACCGGCACCGGCGATATCCTTTCACACCTCGCGCCAGACTTGGCCGACGAGCAGACGCGCACGGAGCTTGCGGAGGCGCACCGGCTCTACATGATGCTCACCCAGGTGATCCGCCTGTGCCTCACCGGTCCGCTCGACCCCGACGACGTGCCCCCGGGCCTGGCGGACATCCTCCTGCGTGGCGCCGACCTGCCGGATCTCGGCGTGCTGGAGGCGCATATCGCGGAGACCGCGCGGCGGGTGAGGGGGCATTTCGACCGGCTGTTGCGCAGGAAAGGGTAGAGCCCACCTCCCACCGCGCCGACCGCCTCACTCTCCTTCCCGCAATGCTCCCAGTATCCCCCGATAGCTCGATACCAGCTGCCGCTCCTCGATCGCGGCATTGCCGTTGTTCCACGTTGCGACGACGCAATGGCTGGTTCCCTCGGCGTCTTCCAGCCAGGTCGTGTAGTTGAGGACGCCCGTCTCCGAGCCGCCCTTGTAGGCGATCTCCCTCCAGTCCTTCGATGCCGCGAGCCCCGGATTGATGTGAAGCGCGGGGAGGTCGGCGACCTCCTTCATCAGGGTGCAGAGCTCACGGCCCGAGAGAAACCATTCGATTTCGATGGTCGGTCCGGTCGAAAGCGCATCCTCTCCCGGAAGCGGCGCCGAGGCGATCTGCTCGAGGAGGTCTCGCCGCGCCTCCTCGTCTCCAGCAATCCACGCCGAGCGCCATTCCTCGTTGCCATCTGCCTTCAGCGTGAAGAGTTCCCGCGTGGTAAGGAACGGCGTATTGCGCGGTGTTACGGCCTCGACCGCCTCGCGCCCGACAAGCTTGATCAGCGCGTCCGTCGCCGTGTTGTCGCTGATGGAGATCATCAGGTTGGCGAGCGTGGCGACGGTGAGCGGCGTTCCGTCCGGCCAATCCTGCAGGATGCCCGAGGGCAGCGAACGCCATTCTGAGTCGAGCGGAACCACCTGATCCCATTCCAGGCGCTCGTCTGAAACTGCGTCGGCGACCGCCTTCAGAACGGCAAGCTTGGCCGCCGAGCCTACCGCCAGCGGCACATCGGCGTTGTGCGCGGCCCGTTCCTCGCCGTTGCTCAGGACGAGCAGAGCTGTGCGGCCTGGAAGGCCGGTAATGGCGTCCACCTGTTCGGCCAACGCCCCGGCGGCCACCGCCGGTTCGAACAGGAGCCCGGCGATACGTCCTTCGGCGTCAAGCACGAGGCGGGTCGGTATCTTCGCTCGCTCAAGCGTGATGGTGAAGCGCTGCCCTTCGCCGGAGATCGATTGAAGCGAGCCGTACTGCTTTTCCAGATCTTCGACGACGCCGACTATTTGAGCGGCCGGTATCTGCGCCAGGAAATTCGGCGCGAACCATTCCGTCTCCAACTCCGGCGCCTCGAACAGGCGCTTCAGTACGGTTTTCGGGTCCGCGGGCTCCTGTGCACCGGCGGCTGCCGGGAAGGTGAGCAGGCCCGAAATGGCGGCGAGGGTGAATAAGGTGCGCATCCGACTGAGTCCTCCATAGGATCGCGTGAAGGAGCAGTCGGCGGAGATAAGCAGCCGAATGCGGCAAAGCTTGGTTTACAGCATCGGCCCGAAAATCGATCCCGATTTAAGCAGGATGCATGGATTCTAAGCCGCCTTGGCCTGCTCCAAGACGGGAATGCGCACGCACACGATGGTGCCGACGCCTTCCTTGGAGCGGATCTTCAGCGCACCGCCGTGCAGCTCCGTGAGCGAGCGCGAGATGGCGAGCCCGAGGCCCGAGCCGGCATGGTTCTTGGAGAACTGGTTCTGCACCTGCTCGAACGGCCGTCCGAGCTTCTCCAGCGCGCCGCGCGGTATGCCGCAGCCCGTATCCTCGATCGCCAGCGTCAGCGCGCCGGAGACCTTGCGCGCCCTGACCGTCACCTTGCCGCCCTGGCCGGTGAACTTCACCGCGTTGGACAGAAGGTTGATGACGATCTGCTTGATGGCACGGCGGTCGGCTACCAGGGAGATGGAATCGGGTATTTCCGTCTCCACTTCGATATCCTTCTTGGCCGCCTGCAGCGCCACCACGCGCACCGTCTCCCGGATGAGCGGACAAAGGTCGATGCTCTCCCGGTTGATGGAGAACTGGCCGGCTTCGATCTTCGACATGTCGAGGATGTCGTTGATGACGCCGAGGAGGTAAGTGCCGCTGGAATAGATATCGCCGACATATTCGTTGTAGCGTTCCGAGCCAAGCGGCCCGAACAGGCTCTGCTGCATCAGTTCGGAAAATCCGATGATGGCGTTGAGCGGGGTTCTGAGCTCGTGCGACATATTGGCGAGGAATTCCGATTTCGCCCGGTTCGCGGCCTCGGCGCGCTCTGTCTCACGCATGTATTTGCGGTTGAGCTCGATGAGCTCATGGCCCCGTTCCTGCTCGGCGCGCCGCGCCACGGAAAGGTCGTGGATGGTCGCCATCAGGCGCCGCTCGCTGTCGACCAGCTTTTCCTGGTGTTGCTTGAGCTGGGTGATGTCGGTGCCGACCGAGACCGTGCCGCCGTCGCGCGTCTTCAGCTCCGTCACCTGCAGCCAGCGCCCGTCCGCCAGCTGCCGCTCGAAGGTGGCGCCGGCGCCGGGGTTTGCCTGGCTCATCAGCCGCCGCTCCGAGCGGATTGCGTTCATCCGCCTCTCGATGTCCTGGCGGCGCACGCCGGGCACGATCTCGCTCGGATCGAGGCCCGTATCCTGCTGGTACTTGGTGTTGCACATGACGAGGCGCTCGGCGGCGTCCCACAGGACGAAGGATTCGGTGATGTTCTCGATCGCCGTGCGCAGGCGCTGGTCGGCTGCTTCCGACTGCTGCACCAGCGTCCGCTGCTCGGTCACGTCGACGGCGATGCCGATGAGATGGATTTCCGGGGCATCCGCGTCGACCACCTGTGCTCGCGCACGCATCCATATCCACCGGCCATCGGCATGGCGCATGCGGAAGACCTGGTCGATCTGGTCGATCTCGCGCGAGACGATGCGGTTGGCGAGCGTGAAGAGGTCGCCGTCGTCGGGGTGGATGATGCTCGCCACGTCGCCGAACGACAGCATCACGTCCGCCGCCTCATAGCCCAGCATCTCGTACATTGAGCGCGACCAGTACATCTTGCCGCGCGCCATGTCCCAGTCCCACAGGCCGCACTTGCCGCGCACCAGCGCCAAGTCGACGCGCTGATGCGCCTCCAGATAAATGCGGTCGGCGGCAAGCGCCCGCGCCGCTTGGCTGAAATAGGCGTAGAGGATGGCCATCAGTACGCCGGCCGTCAGCACGAAGAGCGTGACGTTGAGCGAGACCGAGCGGCGCCAGCCGGCGAAAATTGCATCGCGGTCGGCAAGCGCTACCGCGGCACCCGCCCCGCCGGGCAGGATATCCACCGCCGCCAACCAATCCCTGCCGTCCAGGCGCACGTCCAGTACGCCGGCCCGCTCGCCGAACAGGAAGAGCGGCTGGCCGCCTGTCACGAAGCTGTCCAGCGGCTGCCCGGCCATCTTCTGCCCGCGCGGCGAGGCGGCGGTGACGATGAATTGCCGGTCGGTCACCGCCAGGATCCAGTCGCCGCCGATATCGCCTTGGCGGCTCACCTCGTCGATGAGCACGCCCGCCTCATGCGGCTGCGGCAGGCTTTCCGGCGCGGCGAGCCGCATCGACTGGGCGAGATTGTTTGCAGCCATGCCGAGCAGCGTCTTGGTGTCGCGTTCGATGTCCTCGCGCCACGCCATCATCGAAAAGAAACGAGCGGCGGCGATGACCAGCAGGAAGATGACGACGAGGATGGGGATCGAGCGGCGCAAGTAGGGTTCGACGGCGAGCAGACGCTCATAGGCGGGCGCGGCGATGATCTTGGCATTGCCGGCCAGCCCCATGCCATGCCTGCGGCGGTTCCGGCGCCTGGAGAAAATACCCCCCGTGGGCATCGCCCACGTGTCCGCCTTCGCCATCCGAAGGGCTCCCTCTCTTCTCTTTTTTCCCCTTGACCGATCCGCCTACGCCTACCCGCGAATCACCTATAAAGAATCAGAGGTGATTCGCCTTGTCCAGAGGGGCAGGGGAAAATTGAGTTGCTGGATATTGAGAGGCGCGCGCGAAGGTGCTCCGTCGCTTCCGGCTACAATCTAAGCCAGCTAAGCCAGCGTCCGCTCGACGATATCGCGCAGATCGCGCGAAAGCTCCTTTTCGCCGGCGATGCGGGCGAGTGCCTTGCGCGCCTCCTCCTGCCGGCCCTTTTCCAGCGAGCGCCAGGAGCGGAAGGCGACGGCGAGGCGCGCTGCCACCTGCGGGTTGTGCTTCTCCACCGCCAGCACCGCGTCGGCCAGGAAACGGTAGCCCTCGCCGTCGGAGCGGTGAAAGCCGGTCTGGTTGCTCGAGGCGAAGGTGCCGATAAGAGAGCGCACGCGGTTGGGATTGGTGAGCGAGAAGGCGGGATGCTCCATCAGCTCCCGCACCAGATCGACGGTCTTCCCGCCGGGCGTGGTTGCCTGCACGATGAACCACTTGTCGAGCACCAGCGGATTGTCGCGGTAGCGCTCCTCGAAGGCGGCAAGCGCCGCACGGGCCGCATCGCCGCCCGGAAACTGGTGCGCCAACACCGAAAGGGCGGCTGCCCGGTCTGCCATGCTGCTCGCGGTCTCGAATTGCCGCACGGCGGATGCCGGATCGCCGGAGCCCGCGGCCATGTATTCGAGGAGAACGTTGCGTAGCGCCCGCCGACCGGCGCTTTTGGCGTCAGGGCTGAAGGGGCCGTCGTCTCCCAAGTCTCTGTAGACCCGTGCAAACGTCTCCTGCGCCTCCCGCGCGATCGCCTTCCGCAGCGCCTCCCTTGCCCTGCCGATGGCGTCGGGATCGATGTTGCTGCCGATTTCACGGGCGATGTCGGCCTCTGCGGGCAGCGTCAGCGCCAGTGCCCGGTAAGCAGCCTCCAGGCCCTCGTCCGCCGCAATCTCCGCCGGGTAGCCGAGCAGCGTCGTGTCAAAGTCGGCGCTCTTGCCGCCGCGGACGCGCGTCGAAGCATCGATCAGCGCCTCGGTGAAGAGCGTATTGAGTGCCTCCCAGCGTGAAAACAGGTCGTTGTCGTGGCAGGCAAGGAACAGGCGGTCTTTCTGGCGCATCACCAGAGACAGCGTGATTGGAGCGGAAAAGCCGCGGTTGAGCGAGGCTACAGGCCGCGCCTGAACACCCTTGAAGCGGACGATGTGGCGACGCTTCCTGAGGTGGATGACGCCGTCTTCCACCTCCGCGCCCTCGACGCCGTCATACGCCATATCCTGCCCGTCCGGGCCGACGAGGCCGAAGGCGAGGGGAATATGCATCAGCCGCTTGCGCGCCTCGGACGGTGTTGGCGGTACCGACTGCTCGACCTCCAGCGTGTATTCTCTGGCGCGAGCGTCGTAGCTCGTGGCGACGGTAACATTCGGCGTGCCCGCCTGGTGGTACCAGAGCGCGAACTGCGTGAGGTCTTTGCCCGACGCCTTTTCGAAGCAGGCGACAAAATCCTCGATGGTGACGGCTTGGCCGTCGTGGCGTTCGAAATAGAGGTCCATGCCGGCACGGAAGGTGTCCGCACCAAGGATGGTGCGGATCATGCGCACCACTTCGGAACCCTTCTCATAGACGGTGGCTGTGTAGAAATTGTTGATCTCGCGGTAGCGGCGCGGGCGCACCGGATGCGCCAGCGGTCCCTGATCCTCGGGGAACTGATGCGCGCGCAAGGTGCGCACCTCACTGATGCGCTTGACCGCGCGCGAGCGCTGGTCGGCGGAGAATTCGTGGTCGCGATAGACTGTCAGCCCCTCCTTCAAGCAAAGCTGGAACCAATCGCGGCAAGTGATTCTGTTGCCTGTCCAATTGTGGAAATACTCGTGCGCGATGATGGCCTCGATATTGGCGAAGTCCGCGTCAGTTGCGGTCTCCGGGTCGGCCAGCACGTATTTGTCATTGAAGACGTTGAGTCCCTTGTTCTCCATCGCGCCCATGTTGAAATCGGAGACGGCGACGATGTTGAAGACGTCGAGGTCGTATTCGCGCCCGAAGCGCTCTTCATCCCAGCGCATGGAGCGCTTCAGTGCATCCATCGCATAAGCCGCGCGCGCCTCCTTGCCGTGCTCAACATAGATGGCAAGGTCGACACCGCGGCCCGACATGGTGACGAAACGGTCGCGCACCGCGCTCAGGTCCCCGGCCACCAGCGCAAAGAGATAGGAGGGCTTGGGAAAGGGGTCGTGCCAGACCGCGTAGTGCCAGCCGTCTTCCAGCGCCCCGCTTTCGGCGGGATTCCCGTTCGAAAGCAGGAGCGGCGCTTCCTTCTCCCGTGCCTCGATGCGCACGCGGTAGGTGCTCAGGACGTCCGGCCTGTCGAGGAAATAGCTGATGCGGCGGAAGCCCTCCGCCTCGCACTGTGTGCAGTAGACGCCGTTTGACACGTAAAGGCCCATCAGCGCCTTGTTCTGCGCCGGCGCAAGGCGCGTGACGATAGTCACCTCGAAGCGGGATTGCCGCGGCAGCCGGGTGATCGTCAGGCTATCCGCCGTCGCCTCGTGGTCGTTGTGCTCGACGGCTCCCCCGTCGATCAAGAGCTTCTCCAGCTTCAGCCCGTCGCCATCGAGCACCAGTGGTACGTCCGCCGCCACGCCGTCGCGCCGCTCGATGAGGAGCTTTGTCGTCACCAGCGTCTTTTCCGGGTCCAGCCGGAAGATCATCTCCAACTCGGGAATGAGGTAGTCACTCTGGCGGTAGTCTTCGAGACGGAACGCTTGGCCGGTATCGGTGCGCATGCTTTACTCCCCTCGGCCACTGGCATCGCGCGCCGATTGGCCCAACAAATTCAAGTGTGGCTCTTTACACGATGCCGCCCGTCGACAAAACTGTCTCCATCAGAATGTCTCCAGATGTTTCCACTTCACTCGCTCCATAACACGCCCCAAAACACGCAAGGAATCCCGGCATGACGGTTCTCACACCGAAATTCGGCATGGGCGCATCCGTGCTGCGCAAGGAAGACGAGACCTTTATCACCGGTAAGGGCCGCTACACGGACGACATCACCCCGGCCGGCACGCTGCACGGTTATGTGCTGCGCTCGCCCGTGGCCAAGGCAAAATTCACCGTAGCCTCGTTGGAAGCCGCACAGGCCGCCCCAGGCGTGCATTTGGTGCTGACCGGCGCCGACACGGCCCATCTCGGCGACCTCAAGAGCGGCATGATGCAGGAGCAGCCTGATGGCACCGTTCCGCCGACGCGTGACATTCCGATCTTGTGCCGCGACCGCGTGAACTATGTGGGCGACGCCGTGGCGTTCGTCGTTGCCGATACGCGTGCCCAGGCACAGGACGCCGCCGAACTGATCGAAATCGACTACGAGGACGAGGAGGCGGTGGCCGGCACGGCGGAGGCTCTCGCCGGGGATGCACCGCTGGTGTGGCCCGAGCTCGGCTCCAACCAGGCCTTCCTCTACCATCAGGGCGACAAGGAGAAGACGAAGGAAGCCTTCGACAATGCCGAGCACGTCGTCAAGGTCTCATTCATCAACAACCGGCTCGTCGCCAACTACATGGAGCCGCGCGCGGCGATTGCCGAATGGCGCGACGACGAGGACCGTTTCGTCCTCACCACCGGCTCACAGGGCGTGCACATGATGCGGTCGGTGCTTGCCGATGTGGTCTTCAAGCTTCCGAAGGAGAAGCTGCGGGTCATTACTCCCGACGTTGGCGGCGGCTTCGGCACCAAGGCCTTCACCTATCGCGAATATGCGCTGGTGATGGAGGCGGCCAAGCGCCTGGGCGGGCCGGTGAAGTGGAACGGCGACCGCGGCGAGCATTTCCTGACGGATAGCCAGGGCCGCGATAACGTCGTCACCGCCGAGATGGCGCTCGACGGCAACGGCCGTTTCCTCGGCCTGCGCATCGAGGTGCTGGCAAATATGGGCGCCTACATCCACCAGTTCGGCCCCCTGATCCCCACAGGCGGTGTGACGATGGCGACCGGCGTCTATGACATCCAGCCGCTCAGCGCCACGGTCAAAGGCGTCTACACCAACACCTGCCCGGTCGACGCCTATCGCGGGGCAGGACGGCCGGAGGCGGCCCTTCTGATCGAGAAGCTGGTCGACGAATGCGCGCGGCAGCTCGATATCCCGCGCGAGGAGATCCGCCGCCGTAACTTCATCAAGCCGGAGCAGTTCCCCTACGTCACGCCCGGCGGCCGCACCTACGACCGGTGCGAACTCGACGGCCACATGACGCAGGCCATGGAGCGCGCCGGCTGGGCGAGCTTTGAGGAACGGCTCGATGAGGCCAAGAAGCGCGGCCGCATCCGCGGCATCGGCATGGCCACCTATATCGAGGCCTGCGCCTTCCCCGGTTCCGAGCCGGCGCACCTCACCTTGAACGGCGACGGCACGGTCACTCTTGCCATCGGCACCCAGTCGAACGGCCAGGGCCACGCCACCGCCTATGCCCAATTCATCGCCGAGAAGCTCAACATCGACATCGACAAGATCCATGTCCGCCAGGGCGACACGGACGAGCTGGAATCGGGCGGCGGCACAGGCGGCTCGCGCTCCATTCCCATCGGTGGTGTCTCGGCGGCGCGTGCCGGCGAGAACCTGGCCGAGAAGATCAGGAAGATCGCCGCCGACGAGCTGGAAGCCTCGCCCGCCGACATCGAGCTCGTCGACGGCACGGCCCGCATCGTCGGCACTGACCGGGCGATGGATTTCGCTGCCATCGCCAAGGCGGCGAAGAACCCGGACGACATCAAGGGCCTCGGCGATTTCCGCCAGGAGGAGCCGACCTATCCGAACGGCACCCATATCTGCGAAGTTGAGGTCGATCCAGGCACCGGCAAGACGGAGATAGTGGCCTATACAGTGGTCGACGATTTCGGCGCCACGGCCAATCCGATCCTGCTCGCCGGCCAGATCCACGGCGGCATTGCCCAGGGTGTCGGCCAGGCGCTGACGGAGGAGACGATCTATTCGGAGGACGGGCAGCTCATAACCGCGAGCTTTATGGACTATTCCATGCCGCGCGCCGACATTCTACCGCTCATCCATTTCGAGACGCGCAACGTGCCTTCCACCACCAATGCACTCGGAATGAAAGGCGCCGGCGAGGCCGGCACCGTCGGCTCCACCCCGGCCGTTCTCAACGCCGTGACAGACGCGCTCTACCGCGCCTACGGCATCTCCCACATCGAGATGCCGACCACGCCGTCACGCGTGTGGAACGCCATCGCGGAGGCGCAAGGGACGCGGTGACGCCATCCGACGAATGCACGCGAAACGTCCGGCCGGCGCACCCCGCGCGGCCGGGCAGGTGAGCAGCCATGGCCGTCGCCGCCACCGATCTCGCCTCCCAGCGCAGGCCGCTCGTCGGTATAACGCTCAAGATCATATCGGTGGCGATCTTCGTCGCCATGTCCTCCCTGATCAAATCGGCCGGCACCGTGCCGGCCGGACAGATCGTCTTCTTCCGCTCCTTCTTCGCCATCTTCCCGATCCTCGTCATGCTGGCCTGGCGGAAGGAGCTCACGACCGCCTTCCACACTACGCGCCCCATGGGCCATATCATGCGCGGCCTGATCGGTGTCGCCGCCATGGGGCTCAGCTTCTTCGGCCTGACACGCCTGCCCCTGCCTGATGCCATCACGCTCAATTACGCGCAGCCGCTGATCGTCGTCGTCTTCAGCGCCATCTTCATCGGCGAGGTGGTACGCCTTTACCGCTGGAGCGCCGTGCTTGTGGGCTTCGTCGGCGTTGTCATCATCGCCTGGCCCAAGCTTACGCTTTTGACGGGGGCTACGGGCCTGGAGGAGGGCCAGGCTCTCGGCGTCATCGCCATCCTGGGCGGCGCGGCCGCCTCGGCGGTCGCCATGCTTCTGGTGCGCCGGCTGGTGACAACGGAGAAGACGGCGACCATCGTCCTCTGGTTCTCCGTCACCGCAACAGTCGTCTCGTTATTTACAATCCCCTTCGGCTGGGAAGCGCTGACGCGCTGGCAATACCTGGCGCTGGTCGGTGCCGGCATCTGCGGCGGTGTGGCGCAGATCCTGATGACCCAGTGTTACCGCCACGCCGAGCTCTCCACCATCGCCCCCTTCGAATACACTTCGATGATCCTCGCCATCGTCGTCGGATATTTCGCCTTCGGCGACATTCCCACCGTCTACACGCTCGTCGGCGGCGCCATCGTCGTCGGCGCCGGCCTTTTCATCATCTGGCGCGAACGCCAACTCGGCCTCAAACGCGTCGCCGCCCGAAGGTTCGTGCCGCCGGGCGGGTAGGGCGGAGTCTGCTAGTGCCGCATCCTCCACCGGTGGAAGGTGGAATTCCGCAGTAGTGTTTCAGTTGAATTTCGGGTTTTTGACCCCTTGCCGTCATTTACGATAGCCGCAATGAATGGCTCGATTGAGCCCTGAGCGGCCCTTCATCAGCCCATTTCGCGATGCGGTGTCGGGGAGGAGATCGGCGAGGCGGGTTATGCGGGTCCGCCGCGCCGATCGAAAGCCCTATTCGACTGGCAGCATAAGGTGCTCGTAGGGCGTTCCTGCCCACATGACCCAAGGCTGCGACATGTCCGGTGTATCTCCGGGCTGGGGATAATCCGCCGGGATTTCTGGCAGGCTGAAGATCATGACGTGCGGCGGCTCCTGCGCCAGCTCTGCGCCTTCAGCCGGTTCGGCAAAGGGATCGACATTACTCGGCGTTGCACCGCCTGCCAGCATATAGCCGAATCCCACTTTGCCCTTTGGCGGTTCTGTCTTGTTCATCCAGGCCTCCGCCCAGGCCATGGCATTCTGGTCCAGGCACATCGGATTGTTGCCGGGACCCGGATCGTCCGCCATGCAAGTGAAGTTGGTTGTTCCCTGCCTCAGCGTCCGCATCTCGCCGTTTTCGTCCATCGCGATGATCGTCGCGTCGCGCGCCACAGCCTCCGGTGCCGCGGACATTGCATTCTCGATCAGCTCCTCGTCGCTCATTTCGGCTGCCAGGACGGCCGTAGAAAGGCCAAGTCCGGCAAGAGCGGCCATGGAGTACATTGACCACACGCGCATTTCATCCTCCCACATTTGTCGGGGTGAGCGCTGCCGTCTCAATACCGGTACGCCCACAACAACCGAACGCACCAAAAAACCACTTTACGCCCCGCCGAATAGGCCCGCCAGCTAGCCAAAATAGCTAGGCGGACTCGGCGGAACTAATGAAGTTCGCGCGGTGGGTGGCGCAGGAATTCGAGAAGCTCCGACGGCCCGCGAATGGCGGCTTTCGAGACGCGCGGAGCAGGACAGCAAATGGCACGCTGCAGCTCTTTACCCAAGGAGCAGCGGACGATGCCTTCCCGCCCATAGCCGAAATTCAACCACTATCAGGCCAGCCGAACAGCCAGCGTCTCAGCCCGTCCGCTCCTCGTCCTGCGCCTCTCTCAAAAACCGCGCCGTAGCCTCGTCTGCGGGGAAAAAGCTTTCAATCGCAAGCTCCGACAGCGTCACATCGAGCGGCGCGCCGAATACCGTGGTTGTTGTGATGAACGAGAGCTCCGCCCCGCCCAGCCGCAAGCGGAAAGGCACGGCGATGGCATTCCCCTTACCACGTTGCGGCCCATGCGGCGCGCCCGGATAAGCGGCAAGCTCCCGCTCCAGTTCGCTGAGCGCTGGGTCCGCCACCTGGTCGTTGATCTGCCGCAGCCTCTCCAGCACATGCGCCCGCCATTCCGCCAGATTGACGATGTACGGCGCCAGGCCCCGGGGATGCAGGCTCACTCTGAGCGCGTTGGCGGGCGGGGTAAGCAGCGATTTATCCTCCACCGGCTGCAGGAGCGGTGCGAGCGCGCCGTTGGCGGCAAGCATGTTCCAATGCCGGTCGATGGCCAGCGCCGGGTTGGGCGCGTGGCCGTCGAGCACGCGCTGTACCGCTTCCATCGCCGGCTTCAGCGCCGGGTCGTCCAGCGCGCGCTCGGCAAAGGAGGGGGCATAGCCTGCCGCCAATAGCAGGCGGTTGCGCTGGCGCAGCGGCACCGAGAGGCTCTCCGCCAGCGTCAACACCATGTCGCGCGAGGGCAAGGCGCGCCCGCTTTCCACGAAGCTCAAATGCCGCTGCGAGACCCCCGCATCGAGCGCCAGGTGAAGCTGGCTCAGCCGCCGCCGCTGCCGCCATTCCCGCAGCAGCCCGCCGACGTTCGTCCGTTCCATGTCCATGTTCTGCTGCATCGGGTGAAACCCGTCTGTTTGTCCATCCCCACCTCTCTAACCAAGCGCCCGCGCAAACACCATTACCTCCCAGGTAATCGCCACACCGCACCCTCTACGCCATTCTTCCCCACGACCGGCTGGGGACGAAACCGCGGCCGGCCCCAAAACCCTTCATCAGGAGCCGAAGAATGACACTCACCATCCCCCCCTTCCTTCGCAAGGCACTCCTGGCCGACGCAGCAATCAGCGGCGCGGCCGCCGCGCTCATGATCGCTGGCGCTGGCATCCTCGGGCCGCTTCTGGCGCTGCCGGGCCCGCTTCTGTTCTGGGCGGGCGTCGCGCTCGTCCCCTTCGTCGCCCTCCTCATCACGGTCGCTCGTCGCCAGGCCGCGCCGCGCCTTCTCGTGCTCGACATCGTGCTGGTCAATGCGTTGTGGGTAGTGGGAAGCCTCGCGATCATGCTCGCCGGCATCATCTCGCCCAACCTTCTGGGCGTGGCCTTCATTACCGCCCAGGCACTTGCCGTGGCGCTCTTCGCGGTGCTGCAATACGCCGCCCTGCGGACGGCTCCCGTGGCCGCCTGAATGCCGCATGCCCCGGCCGGACACGCGCCGGCCGGGCATCCCCGCTCAGCCGCCCAATTCCTCAAGCTTCGCCTTGATGGCGAGGAAGTCGCGCCAGGCGAGCTTCTTGTGCGCCGGATTGCGCAGGAGATAGGCCGGGTGCAGCGTCGGCATCGTCGGGACTTCCTGCCCATCCGGAGTGGTGTGGACGGCCCAGGTGCCGCGCATGCGCATGATGCCCGTCTGCGTGTTGAGCAGAAGCTTTGTGGATGGGTTGCCGAGCGTCACCAGCACCTTCGGCTTCGCCAGCTCGATATGCCGCTCGATGAAGGGGCGGCAAATCTCGGTTTCGAGCGGCGAGGGATCGCGGTTGCCGGGCGGCCGCCAGGGGATGACGTTGGAGATGTAGGCGCTCGTGCGGCCGCGGCCGATCGCAGCCAATATACGGTCGAGCAGCTTCCCCGAACGGCCGACGAAAGGCAGTCCCTGCAGGTCCTCGTCGCGCCCCGGCGCCTCACCCACCAGCATCAGGTCGGCTTCCGGGTTGCCGTCGGCGAACACCGTGTTCTTCGCCGTGTATTTCAGGTTGCAGCCGTCGAAATCGGCGAGGATTGCCTGCAATTCCTCCAGCGATCCAGCCTCGCGGGCAAGCGCGCGCGCCCACGCGGCCTGTGCCTCGTCGGGGACGGCGGCGTGCACCGCCTGCCTGGGTGGGGCAGGGGGCGCTTCCCGCGCCGGCCTCTTCTCCCCGGTCGTCGCGGGCGCCGACGCTTCCTTCGGCTGGGCAAAGCGGTCTTGCGTCTCCTCGGCCAGCGCCTCGTCGGCACCGGCATCGGCATAGAAGGAGAGAATGTCGCGCAGTTGCGCGGGGTCGCGGATTGGCATCATGGCATGAATGTCGTCCGCCCGGCCGCCCAATGCAAGCGCTGAACCGCATTCTCCGGTCACGAGAAGGGAATGCGCGGATCCTGCACCAGATAGAAGGTGGCGACCGGCGTCAGGTCGGTGACGAGGAAGGAGAAGGATGCCATCTCTCCAGGATCGCTTTTGCCTTTGCTGAACAGGAGCCTATCGTGCGGCTCGAAGTCACGTTTGTGGGCGGAAAAGGCGTCGGAGGAGACGGCGTCCCCTTGCGTGCGCCTTTGGTCGAAGGAAAGGCCGTCGCCATAGGTACTAGGCAGCCCGGGCTTTTCCTGCAATTCGTAGGCGAACTCGATCCAGGCAAGCCCGCTCGCATTCACCGTCTCCAGCTTGAGATAAAGCCGCGTGCCGGCATAGTGCACGGCCCCAGGCTGCGGCGGGGGCCGCGCGACCTCGCGGATGACGAGCACCACCGAACTCGCTGAATAAAGCTCCTGTGTCAGCACCACCGGATCGTCCCTGGTGCCGCTGCCGTCAATCGCCCGAATGCGGAAGCCGCCGCGCTCGTCGGAGAAGGAATAGCCGCCGGCGAGCCAGCGCCCGTCGTCCGCCGGGCCCGCGCCCAGCAGGAAAACAGCAGCGATGGCCGCTGCCCATCGCGCAATGCCACGCATTGCAGTGCCTCCCGTGCCCGCCCTTGCGGGCACAAGTGATTATACCGCACAACGGCGTTCATCTGATAGTGCCCCCGGCGCAAGGAGTTTGCCGCCGCGCTCTTTTGAAGCTATTCGAGACGCCTAGGACAAGGACGCCGGAGCGAGGAATGGAACGATGAGCAAGGCCGCATCCTTCCGCAATGCCGGTCCTTCCACCGAACCGCCGGCCTTCGACGCGGCGTTCCGGGAGAAGCTCAGGGACCTTTTCTCCTGGCGCCGCGATGTGCGGCGTTTCCGGCCCGAGCCGCTGCCCGGCGGTCTTCTGGAACGTCTCCTCGATTCCGCCTCCCTCGCGCCGTCCGTGGGGTTGAGCCAGCCCTGGCGCTTCGTCATCGTCAGGAGCGCCGAGCGGCGCGCCATGATCAGGGAGAATTTCGAGCGCTGCAACGCCAAGGCCCTTGCGGCCCAGCCGTCCGAGCGCGCCGGCCGCTATGCACGCCTGAAACTGGCGGGCCTGGACGAGGCGCCTTGCCACGTGGCGGTGTTCGCGGACCGCTCGACCGGGCAGGGCCACGGCCTGGGGCGCCGCACCATGCCGGAGATGATCGAATATTCGGCGGTAATGGCGGTCTACACGCTCTGGCTCCTGGCCCGTGCCGAGGGCGTGGGCCTCGGCTGGGTCTCGATCCTGGAACCGAAGGACGTCATCGCAGCACTCGACGTACCGCCCGCATGGAGTTTCATCGGCTACCTCTGCCTCGGATACCCGGCGGCCGAGGACAGCGTGCCGGCGCTGGAGAGGGCGGGGTGGGAAAAACGCGCATCCGCCAATACATTCCGCATAGAGCGGTGAGGCACCCTTTGCGCAAATTTACTTTTACGTGTTAGTAAAAATTTTCGGGCGAGCCCCGTGATAGGCGCAAGGAATTGCTTTCCCGCGCGACCGTGGCGGTTTAACCGCTTGACCCGATGCGCTATAGCCGGGCCGGACAAGGCAGCCATCGTGGCGACCCGTGGAGGATTGGATGAGCGAACGCGAGAGCATGGAATTCGATGTCGTGATCGTCGGCGCGGGGCCGGCGGGGCTGGCGGCATCGATCAGGCTGAAGCAGCTCAATCCCGAGCTTTCCGTCGTCGTGCTCGAAAAGGGCGGCGAAGTCGGCGCCCACATCCTCTCCGGTGCCGTGGTCGACCCCATCGGCATCGACCGGCTTCTGCCCGGCTGGCGCGAGGAGTCCGACCATCCTTTCAAGACCGAAGTCACGGACGACCGGTTCCTGCTTCTGGGGCCGGCCGGCTCCGCCCGCCTGCCGAATATGTTGATGCCGCCCTTAATGAACAACCACGGCAACTACATCGTCTCGCTCGGCAATGTCTGCCGCTGGCTCGCCGAGAAAGCCGAGGCGCTCGGCGTCGAGGTCTATCCCGGCTTCGCCGCCGCCGAAGTGCTCTACAATGAAGAAGGCTCCGTCATTGGCGTTGCCACCGGCGACATGGGCGTCGAGCGCGACGGCACCCACGGCCCCGGCTACCAGCCGGGCATGGAACTTCTCGGCAAGTACGTGCTGATCGGCGAGGGCGCGCGCGGCTCCCTTGCCAAGGAGCTGATCGCCAAATACGGCCTGGCCGAAGGCCGTGAGCCGCAAAAATTCGGTATCGGCCTGAAGGAATTGTGGGAGGTGAAGCCGGAGAACCACAAGCCCGGCCTCGTCCAGCACTCCTTCGGCTGGCCACTCGACCAGAAAACCGGCGGCGGCTCCTTCCTCTATCATTTCGACGACAACCTCGTGGCCGTCGGCTTCGTCGTCCACCTAAACTACAAGAATCCCTATCTCGCGCCCTTCGAGGAATTCCAGCGTTTCAAGACGCATCCCGCCATCCGCGAGACTTTCGAGGGGGGAAAGCGCCTCTCCTACGGCGCCCGCGCCATCACCGAGGGCGGCTTCCAGTCTGTGCCGAAGATGGCTTTTCCGGGCGGCGTCCTGATGGGCTGCTCGGCCGGCCTCGTCAACGTGCCGCGCATCAAAGGCTCGCATAATGCGGTGCTGTCGGGCATGCTGGCCGCCGAGCACGTGGCCGAGGCCATAGCCTCCGGCCGCGCTAACGACGAGTTGTCCTCCTACGAGCAAGCCTGGCGCGCCTCCGACATCGGCAAGGACCTGAAGAAGGTGCGTAACGTCAAGCCGTTGTGGTCGCGCTTCGGCACCTATGCCGGCGTCGCCATCGGCGGCATCGACATG
This sequence comes from Chelativorans salis, assembly GCF_025336525.1. Taxonomy (GTDB): domain Bacteria; phylum Pseudomonadota; class Alphaproteobacteria; order Rhizobiales; family Rhizobiaceae; genus Chelativorans; species Chelativorans salis. The sequence goes on along the minus strand of NZ_JAOCZP010000003.1, from coordinate 688,059 downwards.
TGGCTCAATACGCTCTTCGGCTTCTCCCCGCTCGGCACCCTGCGGCACGGCAAGACCGATTCGGAAACCCTGGAGCCCGCCGAAAAGTACAGCCCCATCGATTACCCCAAGCCCGACGGCGTCCTCACCTTCGATCGCCTGTCCTCGGTGTTCCTGTCCAACACCAACCATGAGGAGAACCAGCCGGTGCACCTTAAGGTGAAGGATATGGATCTGCAGAGGGCTTCGGAATATGCCGTCTTTGCCGGCCCCTCGGCGCGCTACTGCCCGGCCGGCGTCTATGAATGGGTGGATGCCGAAGGCAACGCGCTCACCGCCGACGCTCTGCGCGAGAACGTTGACGCCCGCTTCGTCATCAACGCGCAGAACTGCGTGCACTGCAAAACCTGCGACATCAAGGACCCGAACAAGAACATCAACTGGGTCCCACCGCAGGGCGGCGAGGGGCCTGTCTACCAGAATATGTGAGGGCAGGTGGCGCGGCCGATGTTCCGGCATGGATCCTCGAGCCAAGCCCGAGGATTCATGCCTGAACCGCTCCGATAGACAAAACGATCAAGACCGTTTGTACTACTCCCCTGCAATTCTTGCCTGCATCACCTCGGCCGCTTCTTCCTCCGGCCTCACCGCGAACTCCAGCAACACAGGCAGGTGATCGGAGCCGACACTTTCGAACCGCCTCGTGGCGATCGGCACCACGCGGCCCTTCGTGAAAATGTTGTCGATTGGCAGTCCGGCAAAGCGCCGGAGGAAATCCGGCGCGGACCGCACCAGCCATGTCGGGCCGACATTGCCGACTGACGTCAGCCCGCCCGCTGCCGCCACACGCCGTGCTGTCAGGCTCCAGGGAGCGGCGTTGAGGTCGCCTGCGATGATGGCCGACGCCGACAGCCGCTCGAGAACGGGAACCACATCGTCTATCTGCCATGACTGCTCGAACGGCCACGGCCAGCCCAGATGGATCGCCGCGACATCGACCGCCGCGCCGCCGAAATTCACCGTGGCAATCGCCAGCGAGCCCCGGTCGAAGCACTGCGCCCTGGACGGGTGCAAAAACGGCCTTCGCGACAGGATCGCCACGCCGCCGATGGGTGAGGGCGGTTGGCAGACGATGCGGTGCGGATAGGCATTCTCGACCAGTTGCAGTTCCGGCAGCCAGGCGGACGAGACCTCGTTCAGCGTCACCACGTCCGGCTGCGTGCGGCCGATGAGGGAGAGCACCTCCCTTGGCGTACGGTTGTCGTAGCGCAGGTTGAGCTGCAACAGCCGATAACGCGCAGCCCCCATCTCCCCCCCTGCATGCACCTCGCCTGCCGGCAGCGCCGTCACCGATGTGATCGCCGCACCCCCGAGCACGACCGCTGCAAGTCCGATGCGCCGCCATCCGCGAGCGAAAAGCAAGGGCAGCGCCAAAATCACCACCAGCGCCGCCAGGTGCACCCGGAAATGCGCCAGCGAATCGAAAGCCGGATGCACCGTGCCCCAGTACCCCATCACCAGCGGCACGGTGAGCAGCGTCGCCGAAAGGGCGAGGAGAGGGAGAAGGCGCCGACTGTCGTACATGAGGCGTTTGTAACGGCTCGATTGCGGCGGGAGCAAGGAGGCGGATGATTACCCTTATTGCCTCCCCAGTGCCGGCTCTCTCTCCGAGATCACCCAGTCCCGGAAGGCGCGGACCCTGGGATCGTTCAGACGCTCCTCCGGATAGATGAGATGGTAGCCCTTCTTCACCGGCACGGTCAGGTCGAACGGTTGCACCAGTGTGCCGGCGGTTGTCTCGGCCTCGACATAGCCGAGATAGCCGAGGACAACTCCTTGTCCGTCGATTGCTGCCTTTATCGCCATTGAGTAATCCTCGAACCGCAGCTGACGCGCGGGCCTGGCATCGTCGGCACCCGCTGCCTGCAGCCAGACATCCCATTCGTCATAGCTGTCGTGGATGTCCCTTATCAGAACGTATTTCTCCACCATTTCGGCTGGCGTGAGGTCGCTTACCTCTTGCCTGAGGTCCGGTGCGCAAAGAGGCGTCACGCTAAAGCGCAGGACCGGCTCAGCCTGTAGTCCGGGCCAGTCCCCTGCACCCCAGCGCAGCGCCAGGTCTGCCTCACCGGCAGAAAAGTCTACGGGCCTGTAGGTGCTGAGAATGGCGATGTCGATGTCCGGATGCAGTTCCCGGAAGCGGTGAAACCGGGGCATCAGCCACCGGATGCCGACCTCGGAGGTGAGGCTCACCGTCAGCGGCCGCGAAAGGTCGGGGCCGAGCAGGTCGCTCGTAGCCTGGGCAAGCTGGGCGAAGGCGTCCTCGACACCGCTCCGGTATCGGCGCCCCGCCTCGGTCAGGCTCAGTCCGCTGGGCGTCCGCCGCAGCAGCTGCACACCCAGTTCTTCCTCCAGCCCGCGAATCCGGTGGCTCACTGCGCTCGGCGTGATGCGGAGCGCCTCCGCCGCGCCGGCGAGATTGCCAGCCCGCGCCACCGCTTCGAAGGCCTGCAGCCCGCGCAGGGAAGGAAGTCGCCGCATCAGTTGCCTCCGATTGAGAAAAGCTCAAATGCCAACTGAAATCTTCGCGTTTGATGCCAAGGCTATTTTGGACTGGTCTTCGAGCTCATGTATAGAGATTTTTTCAAAAGACTTGCCTTCCGCAAGCGTCATCCGCCGCCCGACATTCCGCCGGACGAGAACGACCCCGACCTTTCCCGCAAGCTCACCACGCTGCTGATCCCCGGCCCGCCAGGCGTTGCCGACCATGTCTTATGGTCGCTGCTTCTGAAGGGCACGCCGGGCGAGCATGGCCGCCAGGGTAAACGGCGAAGACGCGGTCGAGGCTAGGGCCGCTCGTTGCTTTTAAGAGCAGAGCCATCGGACAAGCCAGCGCCATTTCCCCAACTCCCCTGGGCGCGGAAAAGGCGCGGGGTCCGGCGTCGCAAGCCCAGGGGATGGGCGAGCGGTGTCGCTTGAAGGACCCTTAGACCGGTCGACGGCGGGACAGCGGCCGGCGGGCGCGTTGCCCGCGCCACTAAATTAAACTGAGAGGCACGGACAACGCGCCCCGTTTCCCAACTCACCTCATGGTGAACTCGTCGAACCAAAAGGCAGACGGTGAAGCCGGGCGCGTGGCAACGATAGTGTGCGCCAGTCCTCGGAAGGAGCCCTATTGAAACGCCGTCTCCGAAAAACTTCGCAGTTTGCGCGAATGCAGCCTTTCCGGCGGCATGGCGGCCAGCTTTTCCACCGCGCGGATGCCGATCTTCAGATGCTGCGCCACCTGCCGCTTATAAAAATCCGTCGCCATGCCTGGCAGCTTCAACTCGCCGTGCAGCGGCTTGTCGGAGACGCACAGAAGCGTGCCGTAGGGCACGCGGAAGCGGTAGCCGTTGGCTGCAATCGTCGCCGACTCCATGTCGAGCGCGATCGCCCGCGACTGCGAAAGCCGCTGCACCGGTCCGCGCTGGTCGCGCAGCTCCCAGTTGCGGTTATCGATGGTGGCGACCGTGCCCGTGCGCATGATGCGCTTCAATTCGTAGCCCGAGAGCCCGGTAATCTCCGCCACCGCCTCCTGCAGCGCCACCTGCACCTCGGCAAGCGCCGGCAGCGGCACCCAGACCGGCAGGTCGTCATCGAGGACGTGATCCTCTCGCACATAGGCGTGCGCCAGCACATAGTCGCCGAGCGCCTGTGTGTGGCGCAGGCCGGCGCAGTGGCCGAGCATCAGCCAGGCATGCGGGCGCAGGACCGCGATGTGGTCGGTGATGGTCTTGGCATTGGATGGACCGACGCCGATATTGACCATGGTGATGCCGCTATGGTCGCCCTTCTTCAGGTGATAAGCGGGCATCTGCGGCAGGCGCTGAAGCGCGGTTTCCGGCGGCGCCTCACCGGCGCGCGTGACGATGTTGCCAGGCTCCACGAAGCAATCGTAACCGCCGCCGCCGCCCGCCATCATCTCCCGCGCGAAGGCGCAGAACTCATCGATATAGAACTGGTAGTTGGTGAACAGCACGAAGTTCTGGAAGTGCTCCGCCGCCGTCGCCGTGTAGTGCGACAGCCGGTGCAGGGAATAGTCCATGCGCGGGGCGGTGAAGGGCGCCAGCGGCATCGGCTCGCCCGGCGTGCTCTCATGGGTGCCGTTGACGATGTCGTCATCCATGGCGCTGAGATCGGGAACGTCGAAAAGGTCGCGCAAAGGCCGCTTCAACTGGTCCGGGATGGACGCCTCCACATAGGTGTCCTTCGTAAAGGCAAAGTGGAGGGGGATAGGCACCTCCGATTCAGCCACAGTCACCTCCACCCCGTGATTGCGGATGATGAGGTCGAGCTGTTCCGTCAGATAGTTCTCAAAAAGATCCGGCCGCGTAACCGTGGCGGAATAGGTGCCCGGCGACGGCACATGGCCGAAGGCGAGCCGCGTGTCGATCTGCGCGAAGGAGGAGGTGGAAACGCTGATTTCAGGATAGAAGGCGCGGTAGCGGTGGTTGCTTGCCCCAGTGGAAGACACCTGGGCGAAGGCGTCGCGCAGGAAGGCGGTATTGCGCTCGTAGACCGTCTTCAGCGCTTCGACGGCCTTTTTGGCATCGTTGAAGCCTTTCCGGGTGACCGCTTCCGGGCTCGAGATGGTTTCAATGGGTTGAGGATAGATTCGCTTGTCCATGACCCATTATAGGAGTTTCCCGTGGCGGTTTCGAGGTGTGATCGCCTCACCGCATGCGCTGCGGAGACATTCCGCCCGCCGGCCCAATGCCGCCTGGCATCCGGTACGCGCTTTCCATGGCTTTCCCGTCGTTGCCGTTGTGCACAATACCCACTGCCGCTATGGGCAGCGCCAGCAGGCAGAGAAGGATCAGCGCCCGCGGCGCGGCCCGGCGCAAGTGTGTGATCATCGTCTTCATGTTCGGCATTGGTACCTGTTCCCAAGGTCATCTCTTCGTCCCTTCCACGAGATTGCCCCGGCGCGACTGAATGGCCGCTGAGATGACCGTTCATGCTGCGTTCAAGATTATTGACGCGGCCCGCAATTGCGAAGGCCGCACTTTGCCCTTACCTCAAAAGGCGTAGATCTAGGAGACGCCCATGACCGAACAGTCCCGTCCCATCGAGCTGCATTACTGGCCCACCCCCAACGGCTGGAAGATCAGCATCATGCTGGAAGAGCTCGGGGCTCCTTACACGGTGCGCTACGTCAACATCGGCCGTGGCGAGCAGTTTCAGCCGGAGTTCTTAAAGATCGCGCCCAACAACCGGATGCCCGCCATCGTCGACCCCGAGGGGCCTGGCGGCGAACCCATTTCTATCTTTGAATCGGGTGCCATTCTACAGTATCTCGGACGCAAGTTTGGCCGCTTCTACCCCACGGATGAGCGCCAGCGGGTGGAGGTCGACCAGTGGCTGTTCTGGCAGATGGGCGGACTGGGGCCGATGGCCGGCCAGGCCCACCATTTCCGTCAGTACGCACCGGAAAAGGTGCCTTACGCCATCGAGCGCTACACCAATGAGTGCAATCGCCTCTATGGCGTCATGAACAAGCGTCTGGCCAACCGCGACTATCTGGCGGGCGACTATTCCATCGCCGACATTGCCTGCGTCGGCTGGATCAAGCCGCACCAGAACCAAGGGCAGGACCTGAACGACTTCCCCAACTTGAAGCGCTGGTTTGAAGCGATCACGGCGCGTCCCGCGGTGGAGCGCGGCCTTGCCGTCGGCCAGGAGCACCGCCGCAATATCGCTGAAGACGAGGAAGCCAAGAAGGTGCTTTTCGGCCAGCGCGCGAGCTGAGCGCCTTACCGCGTGAAGCGGCTGCGGGGGACGGCAATCTCCTCGTCCCTCGGCAGGTCGCGGACGGAGCCGAGGGTGCCTGCTCCGAAGACGCCGGAGGTCGTGCGGGTGCGCTTGCCGGAGCTGCGCATCTGCTCGACGATCCGCGCCAGGTCGACCCCGTCGACCGAGCGGCCGTCAGATGCCGGTGCAGCGTCCGCGAGCTTGTCCTTGATCCCGGGCAGGCGTTCGTCGGGCAGCTTTTCGAACTTCATGCGCATGGTCGTCGCTACCCCGTCGCCGAATGCGATCGCCTCGCGCTGGCCCATCGCCGACAGGAAGGCAAGCGTGGACGCGGAGGAATCGGCAATCGCCGAGCGGATGATCGACTGGTCCTGCTCGTTGGCAAGCCGCATGGCGAAAACGGTCGAACACTGCGAAAGTACGGTCGGATCGAGATCGCCTGGCCGCTGCGTGACGACGCCCAGATAGCACCCGTACTTGCGCCCCTCCTTGGCGATGCGCGACAGCGCATGGCGCGTCGGCGCAAAGCCGAGTCTGGGGTCGGCCGGCATATAGCGGTGCGCCTCCTCGCACAGGACGAGAAGCTTCAACCTGCCATCGCTCCAAAGCGCCAGGTCGAAGGCGAGCCGCGCCAAGACGGAGCAGACCGAGTTCACCACCTCCGATGGCAAGCCGGCCATCTCGAAGCAGGTCACCGGCCGCCCCTCGCTCGGGATGCGGAAGATACGTCCGACCGTCTCGTGGATGGAATCCTCGATCAGATGCGAGGAGAACATGAACCGATAGCGCGGGTCGTTCAGCGCCGCCTCGATGCGCGCGCGCAGCTGGCGGTAGTAGGGACGCTCGGTCTTCGTCTCCAACTGCCCCATCCGCTCGTCGATCTCATGCACGAGGTCGGCCATTCGGTAGGGCAGGGGCGTGTCGGCGGTAATCCCGCTGTCGCCGCCGCGCTTCAGCACGCCGGCGCCGGAATTGCGGTAGGCGTGCTTGGCGGTGGCGATCAGGTCACGCAGAAGCTCCACTTCCTCCATAACCGGCTCGCGCCCGCGGTAAAGCACCTCGACGAACTCCTCCAGCCGGAACAGCCAGAAGGGAAGGTCGAGCGAGTTGGTATCGATGCGCACGCTATGTTCGGGAAGGGCTGCGGCGAACTCGTTGTGCGGGTCGAGAATGAGCACCCTGAGATCCGGCCGCGCCTCGATTGTCTTGCGCAGAAGCAGCGAGACTGCGGTCGACTTGCCGACGCCCGTGGTGCCGACGAAGGCGAAGTGGCGGCTGAGTGTCTCGTCCACCGCCAGACAGGCGTCGATGGCGTTGTCCTGCGAGAGCTGGCCGATAGTGACGGAACGCCGCCCGCCGAGATCGTAGATGGCGCGCAGGTCACGGGCGCGGATGCGGTGGGCAAGTGCGCCGATATGCGGATACTCGGTAATGCCGCGGTCGAAGATGGGCGCGCCGTCGCCGTCGCGCACCTCTCCGATCAGTTCGACGCACACCATGATGGGGTTGCCCCCCTCATCGTCCCAACGCCGCTGCGGACGCTCGATGGCGTAGATGAGGCCGACCGTGCGGGTGGTGCCGAGGTTGATGGAGATCAGTTTGCCGACCGTCCAGGTGCCGGCGATGCCTACTTCGTCCTTGCCGATGGTGGCGGCGATGACGGCCCGCGCCCCGTCGCACTGCACGACGTGACCGAGCACCCGGGCGGCCGGCTGGCCCGCCATCCTGCGCTCCTGCGATGTCGTCTCGCCCTGCATGGCATCGCCATCGATATACATTTGCCCGCCCCATCTGCCCCTTGGATCGCGGCAAGCTATCGCGGCGAGGTTAAAGCCGGATGAGGGGGGATGGTTGAGGTGGGGTTAACCGGGAACTTGCCCTTGAAGTGCCGGGTTCCGCTTTCGGTACACCACGTGTGGGCGCAGGGGATGGCCGTCGGACAGCTTGGGATGCGTGAAGTCGTCCGAAGGATCGTGCTCCATACCGATCTTCTGCATCACCCGCTGGCTTGGCAGGTTCACCCGCGCGGTGAAGGCCACTACCTCGGGCAGGCCGATCGACCAAGCGTAGTCGAGCCAGGCATGTGCACCCTCCGGCGCCAAGCCCCGGCCCCAGAACCGCTCGGCAGTCACCCAGCCGATCTCGACTTGTGGACGGCTTGGAATTGCCTCGCGCATCACGTCGGGCAGGACTCCGATCCCGATCAGCCCGACAAGCTCACCCGTTTCCTTCAGCTCCGCTGCCTGGAAGTGGAACCCGTTCGCCCGCGCGCGCGAGATAGCGAGGTCGATATCGGTGTTCGTCTCCTCTGGCGTCAGAAGCCTGGGAAAGAAGCGCCTGACATGCGGATCGCCGTGGATGGCGGCCATCGGCGCGCGGTCGCGATCCTCCCAAGGGCGCAAGATCAGGCGTTCGGTCGTCAGTCTCATCGCCGGCTCAGAATCTGATTTGCGGAGACGACTCTACTAAACCTGGCCGGTGGAGAAGGCCACCCGGTGCCGGAAAATCGATCCGTGTCGCATTTGGCGCGCTTTCTGCGTTGACACCATGGGCGGTTGCCCCTTATGGTCCGCGACCATGATGACCACAGGTATTCTCGTAGTAGGAACGCACATGAGCAGGGCGGCGTAGCCGCCGGGCGACAGCCACTCATGTGCAAAGATGGGCTCCTCCGGGGGCCTTTTTTATTGGCCGAACGACAGCGAAGACGACGGATCGAGACGGGACACGAAAGCGATGAACGCACAAGTGCCGGCGCCCAAGGGGCAGGAAACGGGCATGCAGGAGATGACGGGCGCCGAAATGGTGGTGCAGGCGCTGAAGGACAACGGCGTAAAGCACATTTTCGGCTATCCGGGCGGCGCCGTGCTTCCGATCTACGATGAGCTCTTCCAACAGGAAGAGGTTCAGCACATCCTGGTGCGCCATGAGCAGGGGGCGGGGCATGCCGCCGAAGGCTATGCCCGATCGACGGGCAAGGCCGGCGTCATGCTGGTCACTTCCGGTCCCGGCGCCACCAACGCGGTCACAGCGTTGCAGGACGCGCTGATGGATTCCATTCCGCTGGTCTGCATCACCGGCCAGGTGCCGACGACGCTGATTGGCTCCGATGCCTTCCAGGAATGCGACACAGTGGGCATCACCCGCCCCTGCACAAAGCACAACTGGCTGGTGCGCGACGTCAATCAGCTTGCGGCAGTCCTTCACGAGGCCTTCCATGTTGCCCATACGGGGCGGCCGGGGCCGGTCGTGGTCGACATTCCGAAGGACGTTCAGTTTGCCAAGGGCACCTACACGCCGCCGCAGACGGCTCCGCGCACGAGCTACAATCCGCGCGTTGAAGGTGACCAGGACAAGATCAAGATGGCCATCGCGCTGATGGCAGCCGCCAAGCGCCCCGTCATCTATTCGGGCGGCGGCGTGGTCAACGCCGGCCCGGAGGCGAGCCACCTGCTGCGCGAGCTGGTGGATCTCACCGGCTTCCCCATCACTTCGACCTTGATGGGGCTCGGCGCCTATCCGGCGTCCGGCAAGAACTGGCTCGGTATGCTGGGCATGCACGGCACGTTCGAAGCCAACATGGCCATGCATGATTGCGACGTGATGGTGTGCATTGGCGCGCGCTTCGACGACCGCATCACCGGCCGCATCGATGCCTTCTCGCCCGATTCAAAGAAGATCCACATCGATATCGATCCCTCTTCGATCAACAAGAACGTGCATGTCGACATCCCCATCATCGGCGACGCGGGACGGGTACTCGAAGACATGGTGCGCTTGTGGCGGGCGAGCGCACATGCGGACAAGGCGGCGCTGAAACCCTGGTGGGAACAGATCGCCAAATGGCGGGCGCGGGATTCATTGGCTTACAAGCCAAACGATGACGTCATCATGCCGCAATATGCAGTCCAGCGGCTCTACGAGATGACCAAGTATCGCGACGTCTACATCACCACCGAGGTCGGTCAGCACCAGATGTGGGCCGCCCAGCATTTCGGCTTCGAGGCGCCCAACCGGTGGATGACCTCAGGCGGGCTCGGCACCATGGGCTACGGCCTGCCGGCAGCCCTCGGCGTCCAGATCGCACACCCCGACGCGCTGGTCATCGACATCGCCGGCGACGCCTCGGTGCTGATGACCATGCAGGAGATGAGCTCGGCCGTGCAGCACCGCGCTCCGATCAAGATCTTCATCCTTAACAACCAGTACATGGGCATGGTGCGGCAGTGGCAGCAACTCTTGCACGGCAACCGCCTGTCGCACTCCTATACGGAGGCGCTGCCGGATTTCGTCAAGCTGGCAGAGGCCTATGGCTGCAAAGGTATCCGCTGCGAGAAGCCGGGCGAACTCGACGATGCCATCAGGGAGATGATCGAGACCGACCAGCCGGTGATCTTCGATTGCCGGGTTGCGAACCTCGCCAACTGCTTCCCTATGATCCCCTCAGGCAAGGCGCACAATGAGATGCTCTTGCCGGACGAGGCGACCGACGAGGCGGTGGCCAATGCCATCGACGCCAAGGGCAGGGCGCTGGTCTAGGATTTGGAGTCTCGCACGGAAGTTGCTTGTGACCGATCGTTGAAAAAGAGAACAAACGCATGAACGCCCAGCTCAAGCCGACAGGCTCCGCCTATTTCATTACCAAAGAAACCGAGACGGACGAAAAGCGGACGCTTGCCGTGCTGGTCGACAACGAGCCGGGCGTTCTGGCGCGTGTCATCGGCCTTTTCTCCGGCCGCGGCTATAATATCGACAGCCTCACAGTCTCCGAAACCGAGCACGAGCGGCACCTCTCGCGGATCACCATCGTCACCCGCGGCACGCCGCATGTTCTGGAACAGATCAAGCACCAGCTCGAGCGCATCGTGCCGGTGCACCGGGTGGTGGACCTGACGTCGACAGCTTATGAGCGGGGCCATGACCGCCCGCTGGAGCGCGAACTGGCAATGGTGAAGGTCAGCGGCAAGGGCGATGACCGCGTGGAAGCGCTGAGGCTTGCCGACGCCTTCCGCGCCCAGGTGGTCGACGCCAACACCGAGCATTTCATCTTCGAGATCACCGGTCGCGTGTCGAAGATCGAACAGTTCATCTCCATCATGAAACCGCTCGGCCTTGTGGAGGTCTGCCGCACGGGCGTGGCAGCGATGAACCGCGGCCCGGAGGGGATGTAATAAGAGCTCAGGCCCGGTGACCTTTCGCTACTTCGGAAAGTGCCGACTGAAGAATCTAAGTTGAACTGCCGAACAGCGGCATGGTTACTATCGACGAATCTACCTGAATGCCAGCATTGCTGATGTAATAGAGGTCATGCCGTGCCGTTCGATGTCTTCCTCGCCCTTTTGCTCTTTTCCTTCGTTTCCTCCGTTACGCCGGGGCCGAATAATTTCATGCTTCTGGCTTCGGGCGTGAATTTCGGCTTCCGCCGCACGATCCCGCACATGTTCGGCATTGCGGGCGGCTTTGCTTCACTGCTGCTCGCGGTCGGCTTTGGGCTGGGGGCGCTTCTGGCTACCTACCCACAGCTCAACGTGGCGCTGAAGGTGGCTGGTGGCGCCTACCTTCTCTACCTCGCCTGGCGGATCGCCACCTCTCGGTCGCTCGGCTCAAACGCGGGCGACGGCGCACGGCCGATGCAAGTTATAGAGGCAGCGGCATTCCAGTGGGTCAACCCGAAGGCATGGGTACTGGCGGTGACGGCCATGGCCATCTACACGGACCCGCGGGCGCCCTTCCTCTCTGTTGTCCTAGTCGCACTCGCCTTCGTACTGGTCAACTTCCCGAGCGTTTCGGTCTGGGCCGGCTTCGGAGTGGCGCTACGGAGCTTTCTGTCAGACCCGAAGCGGCTCAAGTGGTTCAATGTCGCGATGGGAGTGGCGCTGGCCGCGACGCTGTGGCCGATGCTGAGGTAGCGCAACGCGGCGCGGCTCGATGAAGGCCTGTTCATCCGTCACAGAATCTGATTTCTGGCCTCATGGAGTTTTCGCCGCAACAGGACGAGGCGCTGAAGGCCGTGTCGCGCTGGCTGCAGGGTGGGCAGTCGCAACTCTTCCGGCTGTTCGGCTATGCCGGCACGGGCAAGACCACGCTGGCGCGCTACTTTGCAGAGCATGTGGACGGCGACGTGCAGTTTGCCGCCTTCACCGGAAAGGCGGCCCAGGTGCTGCGCTCCAAGGGGGCCCCGAACGCGCGCACCATCCATTCGCTGATCTATCGCCCGCGCGGCGAAGAGCAGGTGGAAGATGAGGCAACGGGCAAGACCTCGATGTCGCCCACCTTCTCGCTCAACCGGCAAAGCCCGATTTCGCGCGCCAAGCTCGTCGTCATCGACGAATGTTCCATGGTGGACGAGGAACTGGGCCGCGATCTCATGTCCTTCGGCACGCCTATTCTGGTTTTGGGCGATCCCGGCCAGTTGCCACCCATCTCCGGCGGCGGCTTCTTCACCGAGCACGAGCCGGATTATCTCCTGAGCGAGATCCATCGCCAGGCGCGCGACAACCCCATCATCCGTCTGGCGCTCGACGTGCGTGAGGGCCGGGAGTTCATGCATGGCGACTACGGCACAGCGCAGGTGATCTCGAAAGCCGACGTGAACAGCGACCTGGTTCTTTCCGCCGATCAGGTGCTGCTCGGCATCAACCGCACGCGGCGGCGCTATAACCAGCGCCTGCGCGAATTGAAAGGATTCGAGGGCCTCCTCCCGCAGGCGGGCGACAAGCTGGTATGCCTGAGAAACGACCCGAACAAGGGGCTTCTGAACGGCTCTCTGTGGAAGGTGATGACGGCCTCGCGCGAGACGGTGAAGCCGGGCATCAACCTGCTGGTCTCGCCCGAGGAGGACGATCCGGACCGTGGCGTGGCCAAGATCAAGCTCCTGAAGGCGGCGTTCGAGGATCCGGAATCCGAAATCCCCTGGCAGACGAAGAAGCGCTACGACGACTTCGACTTCGGCTACGCTCTCACCGTTCACAAGGCGCAGGGTTCGCAATGGGACGATGTCGTGCTGTTCGACGAGAGCTTCGCCTTCCGCGACACCCGTCAGCGTTGGCTCTATACGGCGATCACGCGTGCTGCGGAGCGACTGACGGTGGTGCGGTAGAGCCATTCCAAGAAAAGCGGAAGCCGATGACCCAGGTTTAAGCCGGGCTGGGAAGCGGGTTGGCGCCGATCCACGCCCACGCTGCATCCATCTCCGCCGCCTCGAAGTGCTTCATCTCCATTGATAAGAACGGCCGGAAGAGAGCGATTGCGGAGCTAATCCAGCCCGGCCCGCCGACCACGGCGCATTTACGGATATGCTTAAACGCGCGGGTCTTGCCGAACATGACCTGATCCTTCCACGCCGCGCTCCAGTCGAAGCCCTCATAGTCGTGGATGATAATGATCAGGTCGATCCGTTCGTGCAGTTCGTACGCGCCTTCCAAAAGGCCGTACATGTTTTCGACATCAGAGGCCGTGATATGGCCGGTGATCTCGAAGGCATAGGCGTCCTCGCGGTCGGTATCGATGCGGCGTACGTGGGGCGGGGTCTCGTTGATCAGCATCGCATCATCTCCTGGATGGCGCTCATCGGCGCCCGCGGGCCGTCCGCCTGTCCCTCACGACAACCGCAATTGGCCCTGTCAGTTCCGCCGAAAGCCGGTATAGGGGTGAAGAGAAAAGCTCTCCACGCAATGGGATTCGCCATGCCGGCCAAGCTCTCCGTCAATCTTAACGCGATCGCTATGCTGCGCAACCGGCGCGATCTGCCGTGGCCGAGCGTGACGGGATTAGGCCGCATCGCGCTCGCCGCCGGCGCCCATGGACTGACTGTGCACCCCCGTCCCGACCAGCGCCATATCCGCTTTTCCGACCTGGCGCCGATCCGCGCCATGATCGATGACGAGTTTCCCGACCGCGAGTTCAACATCGAAGGCTATCCGACGGAGGACTTCCTGCGCCTGGTGGAGGAGAACCAGCCCGAGCAGGTGACGCTGGTGCCCGACGACCCGGCGCAGCCTACGTCGGATCACGGCTGGGATTTCGTCAAGGAGGCGGCATTTCTGAAGCCCGTTGTCGGACGCCTGAAACGAGGCGGCTTTCGCGTCTCGCTGTTCTGCGATCCCGATCGGGACGAGGCAGGGCTGCGGGCGGCGAAGGAAACGGGTGCGGACAGGGTGGAGCTCTATACCGGGCCTTACGGCGCCTGCCACGACGACCCGGCAAAGGCTGCAAAAGAGCTGGAAAATCTCGTAAGGACGGCAGACACGGCGGCCACGCTCGGCCTCGGCGTCAACGCCGGGCACGACCTGACCGTCGCCAACCTGCCGCCCGTGGCCGACCGCATCCCGGCGCTGGCGGAAGTCTCCATCGGGCACGGGCTGACGGCCGACGCTCTGGAATTCGGCATGGCCGAGACGGTGCGGCGGTTCTTGAGGGCCTGCGGGGCGGGCTAGAGTTCGCAGAGATCAAGTGAGGGGTGTTCCCACACTACATGCGCGACCAGGTTTCGTTGCGGCAGATAAGGCCGCCGAGCACGCAGCCGCCCATGGTGAAGACATTGCCCTCCAGGCTCCCTTTGCCCTTATAGGTCTTGTCCTTATTCGGATCCGTTACCGTGCCCGCATAGCTGCCCTCTCCCTGCGGTTCAAAGCGGCCGATCTGCTTGCCGGCGTGCGGACCTGTCTTTAGCGTGATACAGAAGGCGCCACCGCAGGCGGAGATCTCCGCCGTGTTGCCGGATCCGGTCTTCCACCTCCCTTCGATCGGATCGGCCAGCGCCGGCCCCATCGCGGCAAGAAGTGCCGCACCCGCAAAGAACATCCTGCGTATCATCTCTTGTCCTCCCTGACACTGGCGGACTTGGTCCCGCCAATTACGCGAACGTAAGCGTAATGCATTCCGAGCGCGCGCGGAAGATGCTGAAAGTTGCGCTTCCACGGGTCTCATTGGATCATGGGAACGGCGATATTTTTCCAGCAGGTCTTCGGCGATGGTTAGGAAAGGGTTGTCGCGTCGGTTACATTTTTTCGCGTCCGAGCGGCTGAAGCTCTTGCACTTCAGGCACTCCTATCCTTAACGGAATCCAGCGCTTTACCGAATGTTTGAACTTTATTTTCTGCATATTAATCAAGCTATTTAACGGCGATTTCAGTCCTCGTCGCCATTCTCGGGACCATCGCAGCACCGCCTCGGGAAGAAGAAGGCGGGCGGCTCTCAGGACGTAAAACGGGGATAAGATAATGGCACGTTTCGATTTTCAGGGAATAGGATCAGCCACGGCAGGCGGCAGCGCCCAGACGGACGTTCTGCTTCAGCTTGGCATGATGTACGCAACCGGCCGCGACTGCGACATGGACCTCGTAGCCGCGCACAAGTGGCTCAACATCGCCGCCATCAAGGGATCGGAGCGCGCCGCCGAGATGCGCTCGGAACTGGCGGCCACCATGTCGAAAGCCGACATCGCCCGTGCTTTGCGCGAGGCGCGCGAGTGGATGACGATGCAGTGAAGGAAATAGAGAGTAGTGAATAGGGGGACCCCAATCTCACACTACTCACTATTCCTACTCACCGTTCACTCCTCAAATCGCACCAGCACCGCCCCGTCGTTCACCTGTGTGCCCTCGGCGGCGATTTCGGCGATGATGCCGTCATGGGGGGCGGCGATTGTATGTTCCATCTTCATGGCCTCAAGTACGAGCAGCGGCTGGCCCTTTTTTACCGGCTTCTTCGCCGCAGCCCGCACCATCTTGACGAGCCCCGGCATCGGGGCGCGCAGGCTGTCGCCGCCGACGGCCGCCTCCTCGGCAAGCGCCAGCGGGTCGTGCAGGCGGAATGTATGGCTGTTTGCGCCGTCGAAGAGCGTCACGTGACCTGGCCATGAGGCGAGCCGCGTGCTTGCTCCGGCCGTGAGTATCACCGTTTCCTCCGTCCCCTCCGGCCCTTTTATCTGCACGGCGAAGCGCCCGTCGCCGAGCCCGGTGATAGCATAGGCCATTACACGCTCACCATAATGGATCGTGCTGGGATGCACAGGCGGGTGAAAATGGCCATAGCCGGTGATCGCCTCGAAGGGCTCGCACGTCTCGGGCCGGTGGGCAGCGCCGGAAGCCGCAAGCGCCGCCTCGGCTATGGCCCCGGCATCCGGCTCCGCGGTGCGCGTCAGCGCTTCCTGTCGCCGCTCAATGAGCCCCGTGTCGACATCGCCGGATGCAAACGCCTCGTCGCGCGCCAGCCGCGCGAGGAAGGCGGTGTTCACGGTTGAGCCGGCGATCTCCGTCTCCTCCAGCGCTGCCGCCAGTGCGGAAAGCGCGCCTGCGCGGTCGCCCGCATGCACCACCAGCTTGGCGATCATCGGGTCGTAATGCGGTGAAATGGCGTCGCCCTCGCGCACACCGGTGTCGACGCGCAGGCTTGCCCCCGCGGCACTTGCCGGAAAGCGCAGATGATGCAGCGTGCCAGTGGCCGGCAGGAAGCCGCGCGCGGCATCCTCGGCGTAGATCCGCGCCTCGACGGCGTGGCCGGTAAGCGCGATCTCGGACTGCGTGCGGGGCAGAGCCTCGCCCGCCGCCACCCGCAACTGCCACTCCACCAGGTCGACGCCCGTCGTCATCTCCGTCACCGGATGCTCGACCTGCAGCCGCGTATTCATCTCCATGAACCAGAAGCGGTCGGGCCTGAGCCCCTTCGATGCGTCGACGATGAACTCGATCGTGCCAGCGCCGCTGTAGCCGATTGCTCGCGCCGCCTTCACCGCCGCGTCCGTCATCGCGGTGCGCATGGCATTGGTCATGCCCGGCGCGGGCGCCTCCTCGATCACCTTCTGGTGGCGGCGCTGTGCAGAGCAGTCGCGCTCATAAAGATGCACCACATTGCCGTGCCGGTCGCCAAACACCTGCACCTCTATGTGGCGCGGCTTCGCGATCAGCCTTTCCACAAGCACACGCCCGTCACCGAAGGCGGCCTTTGCCTCCCGTTTGGCCGCGGCCAGCGCCTCGGCGAACGCCTCCGGCTCGTCGACACGCCGCATGCCCTTGCCGCCGCCGCCGGCGCGCGCCTTGATGAGTACGGGATAGCCGATCTCGCGCGCCTTGCCGGCCAGCACCACCAGCTCCTGCGCCTCGCCGTGATAACCCGGCACCACCGGCACGCCGGCCTTCTCCATCAGCCGTTTGGCCGCATCCTTCAGCCCCATGGCACGGATGGCCTTGGGAGACGGCCCAATGAAGATGAGCCCCGCCGCCTCCACGGCCTCCGCGAAGTCCGGGTTCTCCGACAGAAAGCCGTAGCCTGGATGGATCGCCTCGGCCCCGCGCTCCTTGGCCGCCGCGATAATGCGCGCGCCATCAAGATAGCTCTCCGCCGCAGGGGCAGGGCCGATGCGTACAGCCTCGTCGGCGCTCGCTACATGCAGCGCCCTGGCATCCGCGTCCGAATAGACGGCCACCGTGGCAACGCCCAGCCGACGCGCCGTCTCCATCACGCGCACGGCGATTTCGCCGCGATTGGCGATGAGGATCTTTTCGAACATCCGACCTCCCGGATCGTCTCTGCTTCAGACAACGCATGACGCGATGCCGCCGATCTTATAGCCCGCTCACCGGCCGCGCGTCACGCTCCCTCTGCCGGACGCCCGCTGGTGGCGGTCGGGCCGGAGTGCAAGGCGATGCATACGGTGGGTTTACGGTAAATGTACGCAAAGAGGCGTGACGTAAACGCGGCGCCGCCTATCCTTTGGATGATTCTAGCGTTTGCACCCCGGAACGCAACGCTCTGTACCTGTCCTGTATATGCGTAACTCCCATGAAGCGCGCCGCAGCTCTCATCGCGGGGCGGGGAGGCTTCATGTCGGAAGTGAGCAGATGGATCCGCCCCTGTGCGCTTAGCGCAAGGGCGGGCTCCAGGCAAGTACGATTAATGCGAAGGGTATCAGGAGAGAGATGGCTGTGACCAGTGTTCGTTCAGCAACGTATCATCGCCCGGCAGTCGGAGCACAATCGTTGAGTGAGGCGCGTATGGGATGGCGTTCGTTGTTCTTAAAGGTGGCGGCTTTCGCGGTCGCTGCAACGGTGGTTGGCACGGCCGAAGAGGCGCAGGCGCAGACACCGCCGACGTATATCAAACGCAACTTCTCTAATCTGGATTTCGAGATACCTGATGGTAGCTGCCAGTACATCGCACAGGACGATGCAGGTGGCTGGCTTACAACTCATGACCCCATGCCGACGAACTGCGGCGGCAGACAGGTCACCGCTCCAGTCATCGAGTACTGGAATAGTGGCAGCAGTAGTGGCACGGGGCGATATGTGGAGCTGAACGCGGAGCAAGATTCCTTACTGTACCAGGAGATCTGCCTCGTGGAAGGCGACCGCGTGAAGTGGGAACTGAGCCATCGCGGCCGGGTCGACGGTGCCGGTCCCGTCTACGACACGATGGAGTTCAAAATTGCCCAGGATGTCACCGATAAGACGAACCGCGTAGCGACCGTCACCACATCGACCGACGGCATAGGAGCGTGCACAGAACATACTGAGGGAGGGGTGGCAAATCCCACAGCATGTAATTTTCAAGTGTTGCAGAATGGCTGGGTTGGGTACAGCGGTGCGTTTACATGGAACTCCGCCACCGCGATACAACCTTTCGGCTTCGGTGCCGTCAGTACGGGCAGCGGAAATACCACCGTTGGCAACTTTCTCGACGATATCAGGCTGACGATCGTCCCGGTGATCGAGCTTGGGGGTGCGACGGAAGGCCCGGAGGACCCGTCGGCCACCGTACCGCATCTCATTGTCGTGGGCAATGTGGATAACGCCTTCACGGTGACAGTGAAGGTGACCGGCGGCACCGCCACGCTCGGCGTCGACTACACCACATCAAGCGGAACAGACACATTCGATATTACCATCCCCCCGGGCAATTACGAGGGCGATCCGATCAACCTTCCGATCGAGATCCAGCGGGACGAGGTAGATGAGCAGAAGGAGACGATCGCATTCGAGTTGCAACCAACGGACGATCCCCAGGATCCCGAGTTCCTGCTCAAAAGCACGACCATATGCGGTGACGCCGCGGGCCAGTCCACGTGGGAATACACGATCAACGACATCTTCATGGAGTTCTCGAAGGAGGTGGTCGAGATCAAGGACAGGAATGGTACGCCCGACCAGCAGGATGTAGGAGACGAGATCCACTACCAGTTTATCCTGGAGAACAAGGGCGACGTCCCGCTTGTCAGCGTCGGCATGCAGGATGATAAGGTCGCTAATCCAACCCCCGGAAGCGGTGTCCCCGCCGATGCGACCAGCCCCCTTGCGCCCGGGGGTACGGCAATTTGGACCGGCATCTATCCCCTGGACTCTGACGATTTTTTGGCAGCCTCGGTGACAAATAAGGCGACCGCGACGGCGAGCCCGGAGGGCATCCCAGACTACCCTCTTACGAAGGAGGCGACTCAAACGCAGCGCTCGATGTACAGAGCGAGATCGTTCTTCTCAAGTCGGCCGAGCATCTCGACGACATTGACGCGAACACTTACGTCGAGCAGGGCGAGACGATCCGCTACACCTTCAAGATCACGAACGAAAGCAATTTCCCGCTCGTCGGCATCAAGCTCGAGGACGGATTCCTCGGAGGCAAGATAAGCGAGTGCACACCCGCGCTTCCCGCTGAGTTGGCAACGGAGCACACCTGCTTCGTTGATTACCCGGTCACGCAGGCGGACGTGGACGATCCGAGCGGCAAGATCATGAACACGGCCACGGTGACGGCCTATCCCAAAGGGTATGAAGGGGACGAGGACAGGTTAGTCACGGACACCTCGCAGGACGAGAATGGCAACCCGGCTACGGTGATCGAGGTTCTGGAGAACCCCGCTGCGCTTGTCTTGACGAAGGAGGGCCAGCCCAACCTTGGCGAGGACGGGCGGGCGGACGCGGGCATCGACACGATCACCTACACTTTCACGCTGAAGAACCAAGGCAATGTGACGATCGAGGTCACCGCCATCGACGACCCCAAGGTGGGGGAGATCGAGGGCCTTCCGGTGACGCTCGCGGCGGGTGGGGAGAACCCCGCACCCATCACCGCCACCTACACGCTCACTGAAGAGGACCTCTTGGCGGGCAAGGTGGAGAATACAGCCACAGCCAGCGGTACGTCGACGCGCGGCACCGCGGTGAGCTCGAACCCGGCAAGCTGGACGGAGGTGCTCGACGAGGTGGTGGATGTGGACTTCGAGAAGAGGGAGCCCGACTGGAAGGACGTAAACAACGACGACATTCAAAATACGGACGACCTGCTCGTTTACCCGCTCGTCGTCACCAACAAAGGCAACACGCCGATCACCACGCTGACGATCCGCGACGAGAAGGAGGGGGCCGAGGTGAAGGGCGAGCGGCAGGACCCGCTCCAACCCGGCGACAGCGACGAGACCTCCTTCCAGGTCGAGTACACCATCAAGGCTGAGGACGTGGACAACGGCACGGTGGAGAACGTGGCCACGCTGACCGGCAAGACGGCGCGCGGCGGCACGATCAAAGAGACGGCCTCGCACCCGCCCGGCGGCGCGCCCGGCGAGGCGACCACCTTCGCCTTCACGAAGGCGCCGCGAATCCGCGTGGAGATGTCGGGTACACTGGACCCGAACGACGCGAACGGCATTCCCGAGGTGGGCGAGCTGATTCACTACACAATCACGGTCTTTAACCAAGGCAATGTGACGCTGGAGAACATCAGGGTCGAGGGCGTTGCGCCGCCGCAGGTGGTCGAGACCGCAGCGACCGGGCGCGCCATGACGCCGGATATCGATGTCGAGGGCGGGCCGCTCGCGACGCTGCCGGCCGGTAAGGACGACGAAGGGAAGACCTTCTCTGCCACGCATGAGCTGACCCAGGATGACCTTAACGAAGGGGCGGTGCTGACGCAGGTGAAGGCCACGGGCGATCCGGTCCCCGGCGACGACGGCGTACAGTTGGCGTCGGTCGAGGACCTGTCGGACGATCCGAACGACCTCACCGACAACGAGTACAACGATGACCCCTATAGCGCCGACGACCCGGTCCTCGTGCCGCTGCCGGAGCACCGGCTTCTGAAGGTGGTGGACAAGCAACCCATTATGCCGGAGGGCCTCGCCCGGGCGGGCGATGTGATCACCTACAAGGTCACCCTCAGGAACGAGGGCAACACGCGGGCGCTGGGGGCGCGGCCCGTCGACGCCGGCCCGACCTTCAACGGCAAGCCCGGCACGGGCTCGCTGTCGGCCTTCACGCCGGCCTCCGTCGATCTCGATTCGAAGGCGCAGCAGACATTCGAAGCCGCCTACACGCTGAGTGCGCAGGACGTGGCGAACGCGGCCGGCATCGAGGGCGGGGTGGAGAACACGGCCGGCGCGGCAGCCACCTCGGCGCGCGACGACGAGCCGATCGAGGAGGTGGAGGAGGCCACCGCCAAGGGGGACCTGCCGAGCTTCAGCGCCACCAAGGAAGCGCAGTTGGCACAGGTGCGGCGCGGCGAGCGGGTGCCCTACACCATCACTCTGAACCCGACGGAGCTGAAGAGCGCCAGCGAGCCGATCACCCTGATCGACACCATGCCGCCCGGCTTCACCTATATCGAGGGTACGGCGACGGTCCACGATGAAAAAAGGGAGCCGAAAGATGAAAAGATGGAGCCGAAGGTGGAAGGGCGCCGGCTCGTATTCGAGAACGTACCCTACACGGCCGACACGGAGGAGATCGTCGTCCAAATGCAGCTCGGCGTGTCGGGCGCCGTCCAGCCCGGCAAGTTCGTCAACCGGGCGCAGGTGTTCCTGGGCGATGACATGGTGAGTGTGGCCTCCAACGTCGCCACGGCTGAAGTGGAGGTGGTCACCGAGCCGATCTTCGATTGCGGCGACATCGTCGGCAAGGTGTTCGACGATATCAACCGCAACGGCTATCAGGACGAAGGCGAGCCGGGACTGGCGGGGGCCCGTGTGGCCACGGTCGGGGGCCTTTTGATCACCACGGACAAGCACGGCCGCTTCCATGTCGCCTGTGCCGACCTGCCCGACGGCCGCATCGGCTCGACCTATCTGATGAAGCTCGACCCGCGCACGCTGCCGACAGGCTACCGCATCGTCAGCGAGAACCCGCGCAGCGTGCGGCTGACGGCGGGCAAGGCATCGCGCATCAACTTCGCCGCCGCCGTTGGCCGGGTGGTGCGGCTCGACGTCAACGACGCCGCTTTCGAGCCGGGCCAGGCCAATCTCAGGCCTGAATGGCTCATGCAGATGCCAGGCCTCATCAGCATTCTGGAGGCCGAGGAGTCGGTTCTCCGGCTGGCCTATATCGACGCCGCCGTCGACCGCAAGCTGGCCGCCCAGCGCACCAGGCAGCTGCGCCGCGTCATCGCCGACCTGTGGAAGCAGAAGCCCGGCCGATACCGCCTCGACGTCGAAACGCGCATCGAGACAGGCAAATGAAGCGGCCATTGGCATGACCGGAAGCCGGCCCCTCGCCATACGCGGTGAGCCGGCGACCCCCGCCATCTCGGCCAGAGTACACGCCCGAGAAGAGCAAAGCGTACATCTACCGTAACCCTACTCGATCGCAACTGATCGAAGCACTGTCTTTCTCCTATGCATTGGGGGAAAGCGCCCGCAACGACCGCAAATCACATGTCCTTTGCGGCGACAGGGAAGGCGACGTGATGAAAGACAATACCCGCGTTACGCATATTCATGGTGATCATCCGAGTTCGGATTGGTGGCCAATGCCGCGTTTGAAGGCGGCCGGGGTTCTTGACGCCGCAGCAATCGTCTTCGGCGCGACTACGGCATCAAGAACGCAACCGCAGCGTAGCTTCCTCAATCCGGGTTTCGAGGAGGCCGCGCCGCCTGGCGGTGGCTGCTGGGCCATCTGCGGTCGCCGCCCGCATCTTTCATGTGCCTGCGCCGCACCAGCAACGGGGATGCCGGCAGCGGGAGCGGTTCGCAGATACCGTAAACATACACCTTCGCAACTGACCGAATCGTTGCCCGCCTTCCTATACGTCGGGCGGTGCTGCCACACCACAGATGTAAACCGAGCTGCCGCAGCCAAGGATCAGGAATGGGAGAGGTTGGCGCTCAGGTTCGCTAGTTGCTGCCGACGGCCGCCCACGGGCCGCAAACTTATCATGCGGCCACTGCTGCCGGATCGAAATCGAAACCAGCATTAGAGACACCGGAATGAGACCGACCATCAACACGAGCAAGAACAGCGGGTATCACATCATGACTTATGCACGCGATCAATTTCTCCGGGCGACGAGTGCGATTGTCGCCGTCATGTTGGTGAGTCAGCCAAGTTTCGCCGCCGACTGGTTGCTGGACGACGAGAATGCTGCGGCGGCCACCGAAGGCATGGAGGCAGAATGCGTTGAGGATGATTGCCCCTCGGCCATGCGCGGCAAGATGCTCGACCGCAGCACCACCGGACGTCTGCCCATCACGCCAAATCTCGAGCAGGAATCGCTCGCCGATCAGACCGGCATCCCCTTCAAGATCAGTGTTGACGGCCAGGTTGTGGATGAGTCCGGGATTATCCAGGACGAGGGTGCCTTCGGCGTCGATTCCACAGCGCGGCCCGTTGAGCGGCAGCGCAAGACGGATGTCGACCTCAGCGCGGTGGACATCCAGCTCAAATTCGACGGGCTCGACCAGCAGCCGCTCCTGAACGTGTCGACGGTACCAATCAGCCACACATTCAAAGCCGGTGAGGCCATCACCTTCGTTTCCACCACCAACTATCCGGCCTTTATCGGTCGGGCGGAAATCCGTATCTTCCGCGAGGGTCCCAACCCTTCGCGCAAGCCGATCGACATCATCCCCACGCAGCCAAACAGCCTGGCCGACTGGGTTATGCCGACCGGCGGCGCCGGTGAGTACAGCTACGTGCTGCGTGTCTATGACGAGGAGGGGCGGCTCGATGAAACGCTGCCGCTGACGATCGCGCGCACCGACAATGACCTGCCGCGGGATTCCGGCGACGCAGTGGCGCCGGGCCTGGCGGAGGACCGCACCGCCTTCCGCAACATTCCCGTTCACGGCGGCGCCGTCACTGTCTACGGCCGTAACGTGCCGGAAGGCTACGGCATCCACGTGTTCGACGAACCCATCCCTATCGATCCCAAGGGTGCCTTCGTCACCCAGCGCATCCTGCCGCCGGGCGACCATGTGGTGGACATCGCCGTCGACGGCCCGATGAAGGCCGGGGGCCTGTATTTCAGCCGAGACGTCAATATCCCCACCAACGAGTGGTTCTACGTGGCTCTGGCCGATTTCACCGTCGGCAAGCGGACCGGCGATCCCGGCATCGAGGCCGTGCGCACCGATGAGTACGACAAGTACTACAAGAAGGGTCGGCTGGCCTTCTACCTGAAGGGCAAGATCAAGGGAAAGTATCTTCTGACGGCCGCCGCCGACACCGGCGAAAACGAGATCAAAAGCCTGTTCAACCACATGGATGCCAAGGACGCGCAGGAACTCTTGCGCCGCATCGATCCGGACAAGTACTACCCGGTCTACGGCGACGATTCGACCTCGGTCGAGGATGCACCTACGCAGGGCAAGTTCTATGTGCGCCTGGAGCGTGGCGACAGCCATATCATGTGGGGCAACTACAAGACCCGCATCGAGGGTACGCGGTTTCTTTCCTCCGACCGCGGGCTCTATGGCGCCAACGCCGTTTACCGCTCGCAGGGCACGACCTCCTTCGGCGAGCGCAAGGGCAGGGTGGACCTTTATGCCGCCTTGCCGGACACGCTGCCCCAGCGTGACGAGTTCCTGGGCACCGGCGGTTCCGCTTATTTCCTCAAGCGCCAGGACATCACCATAGGCTCCGAGACAATCTCGGTGGAGACGCGTGACGGGCTGACGGGCCGCCTCGTGGAGCGGCGCTTTCTGAAGGAAGGCGAAGACTACACCTTCGACTATCTGCAGGGCGTCGTCATCCTGAAGCGCCCCCTGTCTTCGAGCACGCTGGGCCTGGGCCCGGTACGCGACGGCGCACTCGGCGAAAGCAAGCAGTATCTCATCGTTCAATACGAATACGAGCCGAGAGCCGGCGATCTGGACGGCTATGTCTATGGCGGCCGCGTCCAGCGCTGGTTGGGCGACCGGCTGCGCATTGGCGTCACCGGCATGAATGAGAAAACCGGCGAAGCCGACCAGAAGGCTATCGGCGCCGACCTTCTGCTGCGCCGCTCCGACACGACCTATCTTGAAGCGGAAATTGCACAGTCGAAGGGGCCTGGATTCGGTTCCACCTATTCGACCGACGGTGGTCTGACCATCAACAACAGATCACCCTCCGGCGGTCGCTCGGCCGAGGCCTGGATGGTCGAAGGCCAAGTCGATCTGGCGGACTTCAACCGCTATGGTGTTGGCGGCAAGGCTGGCGCCTACTACGAATCCAAGGATGCCAACTTCTCCACCATCACCGAGCAACTGAGGCACGATCGCCGTATCTGGGGCGGGCACGTCTCCCTGCCGATCACCGGAGACGTGGAGATTGGTGCCTCCTATGATGAACTGAAAGACGATGGCGGTCAGAGCAAGCGCGACAGCGACCTTACGGTTAGCTGGCAGTTCGACAATTACTGGAAGGCATCCTTCGGCGTTTCCTACACCAAGCTCCGCTCGCCGCAGGCCACCAAGTCAGGAAAGAAGGGGTATGACGGCAAGCGCATGGACGCCGGCGTTCGCGTGGATTACCGCCAGAACGCCGACTACCTGTATTACGGTTTCGCCCAATCGACGATGGAGCGTGACGGCGATATCTACAAAAATGACCGCTACGGCCTCGGCGCACAGGTCAGGTTGACCGAGAAGATCGGCGTCGAAGGCGAGGTCTCCCACGGCAACCGCGGCTTCGGCGGCCTTGCCAATGTTACCTACAACCCAACAGCCGAGGACCACTACTACATCGGCTACCGCCTCGACCCGGACCGCTCCTTCGATCTCACCCGCAGCGACGTGCTCGATGGCGTGGATCGCGGCGCCGTCGTCGGCGGTGTGCGCAAGCGCATCGACGACGTCACCTCCGCTTATGCGGAGAATAACTACGACCTGTTCGGTCGCCGCCGTTCGCTGGCACAGACCTATGGCGTGGTCTACACACCCGACGCCATGTGGACCGTCGACGGCGGCGCGGAGGTGGGCCGTGTCATGGACGATCGCATCGACCCAAAGACGGGGAAGGAGCGCTCCGACTTCGATCGCTATGCCGCCTCGCTTGCCGTCGGGTATAACGATGAGGAGTTGGGTTTGAAGGGCCGCGTCCGTGGTGAGGCGCGCTTCGAGCGGTCCGACGACAAAACGCGCGACCGCAACACTTACCTATTGTCGAGCGGCGGCACCTGGAGCCATCACGAGAGCGGCCGGTTGCTTGCCAATGTCGATGCGGTGGTCTCCGAATCGGATGCCGGTGTCTTCTACGACGGTGACTACGTTGAGGCCTCGCTCGGCTATGCCTACAGACCGATCCTCGACGATCGCCTCAATGCATTGGCCCGCTATACCTTCCTCTATGACCTGCCGGGTAACGACCAGATATCGTCGTTGCTGTCCGGTGGCGGCACCAACGGTCCGCTGCAGCGCAGCCACATTGTCTCTGCGGACGTGACCTACGACGTTCTGCCCTGGCTGTCGATTGGCGGCAAGTACGGCGCACGCTTCGGCCAGATCCGCTATCGCAACAGCGAATCCAAAACGCTCGGTGAGTGGCAGGATTCAGTCGCGCATCTGGGTGTCGTGCGTACCGATCTTCACATCGTGAAGGAGTGGGATGCCCTTCTGGAAGGCCGTGCCTTCTTCACGCCGGATATCAAGACCGTCGACTACGGTCTGCTTGCCGCCCTGTACCGGCATGTCGGCAACAACTTCAAGGTCGGCGCTGGCTACAATTTCGGCCGCTTCTCAGACGATCTGCGCGACCTCACCTTGGACGACCGCGGACCATTCCTGAACGTCGTCGGCAAGTTCTGACAAGGCTAGGCGGGGGACGGCGGGCCGCCTTCTTCCCTCCCCCTTCGTGGGGAGGGAAGAGAAGTTTAATCCGCTACACCGTAAATGCGGGCGATATCGTCGAGCATCAGGTGCGCGGCGAGAATCCCGCCGGCCGTATTCCAGATGACATCATCGACGGCATGCACCTTACCGGCCTTCACCACATCCAGACTCTGCCACAGCGGATCGCTCAGCACTTCCTGCGTTGCCTTCTCGCCTTCGCCATCACCCGTCTCGTAGGTGAAATGGAACAGCCTGTCGCCCTCCATGTCCGGAATGCTCTCCTTGCCGACCCGGAGCGCAAACTCGTCGACATCCTGGTTGGGAGGACGGCGGAAACCGATCTGCTCGAGGATAAAGCCTGAGAAGCTGTCTTTCTGGTAGATGCGGATCTGGCCCGCCATCATGCGTACGATGCTGATGCGCTCCTCCGTCTTGTCGCCCAGCTTCTCGCGCAGTTCGGCGACGTGGGCGTCGAAGGCCTCAAGCTGCCGCGCGCCTTCCTCCGGCTTGCCGACTGCCTCGGCATAAAGCTCGAAGTTCTCGCGCCAGTCGCCGCGCAGCCGCTCCGAGAAGACCGTCGGCGCTATGGCGGTGAGGTGCGGGTAGATCGCCTCGTGGCGTGTCTTGTTGCCGAGGATGAGGTCGGGCTGAAGCGCCGCCACGAGCTCCAGGTTGACCGCACTTTCCTTGCCCACCGGCGCAGCGTCCTCCATCAGCTCCGTGATGTGCGGATACCACGGGTCGCCCGTCCACGAATTCGCCGCTCCCACCGGCTGAATGCCCAGCGACAGAACCGCCTCCGTCCCCTCGTTCGTCAGCACGACTATGCGTTTCGGCTCGTCCGGTACTTCCGTTGTGCCCATGGCATGGGGGACCTCGGCCGCTTCCGCGGCCAGTGGGACGAGCAGGAATGCCGCTGCCGCCATTAGTTTCATGAGCTTGTGCATCGCTTCTTCCCCTTCGAGAACGGTTGGCCGGTGATGCAAATACTGACGGACCGAGTCAAGTTAGAAGTTGACTTTGCAAATCATCTTATGAAAACGACGGGAGCGGAGACTGTTCATGACACGCTCGACCCTCGCGCTCCTCCTCGCGCTGCCGCTTCTGGCTCTTTCCAGCTTGCACTTCGGTGTCCGTTTTACGCCGCCGGCGGAAGTGTGGCGTGCGCTGACGGAGGGCGGAACCGACCAGGCCGCGTTGATCGTCACCACGCTGCGCCTACCACGCACGCTGATCGCCGTCACCGTCGGGGCGGGGTTGGCGTTGTCGGGGCTGTTGATGCAGACGGTCACGCGCAACGTGCTGGCCGAGCCGGGGCTGATGGGCGTGAATGCGGGCGGGGCGTTTGCTGCCGTTCTACTGGTTACCTTTACGGGCGAGCAACTCATGCTGCCGGTCATGCTTGCCGCTTGCGGGGGCGCCATGCTTGCTGCCGCAACCGTTTACGGCGTGGCGCGCCTCGGCGGCGGTGCTGCGCCGCTGCATCTCCTTCTGGCCGGCTTCGTCATCGCGGCACTCTTGATGTCGGGGACGCAGATTGTGCTTGTCTCGCAGGAGCGCTCGATGGAGGAGCTTCTGTTCTGGCTCTCCGGCTCCTTTGCCTATGGCGAGTTGTGGACGATCGTGCCGGCCGCTGCCGTCATCTCCGTGATCGCTATTCTCTGCCTCTTCTACGCGCGGTCTCTCGACGTTCTGACCGCCGACGATGCCACCGCGGGGGCGCTGGGCCTGCCGGTGGCGGCGGCGCGGAGCACGGCGGTTGCCGGGGCGGCACTACTTGCCGGCGTCTGCGTCGCCATCGCCGGGCCGGTGGCCTTTGTCGGCCTCGCCGCGCCGCATGTGGCGCGGCGCATGGGGGCGCGGGGACATGCCGCGCTGATCCCGCTGTCGATGCTCGCGGGCGCCGTTCTGGCGCTTTTGGCGGATATTCTTTCGCGCTTCGTCGTCTATCCGACAGAGGCGCCGGTCGGCTCGGTGCTCGCCATGATCGGCGTGCCCGTGCTCCTGGCGCTGTTGCGCCGGCGGCCGCGGCTGGAGGCGGCATGACGGCGGTTGCGACGGAGATAGCCCGTGCGCCGGCGCACGGGCGGGCGGGCAGGCTTGCGGCACTTGTCCTGCTGCTCGGCGCGGCGGCGGTGACGGGCGTTGCGCTCGGCAGTTCCTCGATGACGCTCGACCGCCTTTTGCCGGCGCTGGTGGGGCAGGGGGCGGAGACGGACCGGCTGATCGTCTGGGGCCTCAGAGCGCCGCGGGTGCTGCTTTCCGCCCTTGCAGGCATGGCGCTGGCGCTTGCCGGCCTCCTCCTGCAACGGGCCACCCGAAACCCTCTTGCAGCGCCCACCGTTCTCGGCATCTCCGACGGTGCCGCACTCGGGGCGGTGGGCTTTCTCTTTCTCTTCAGCGATTCCGCCAATTCGCTCACCGTCAGCATCTACTGGCAGCCGGTGGCGGCGGCCGTCGGGGCAGCCGTCTTCGCCGTGCTCGTGGCCGTGCTTGCGCGCGGCGCCGGCGGCGGCCCGGTGGGCCTGGTGCTGCACGGCTTTGCGCTGGGGGCGCTCGCCAAGGCGGGGGTGACGCTTCTGATGATCGTCGGTCCGGTCTACCGGGCGAGCCAGGCCTCCATCTGGCTTGCCGGCTCCGTCCACGAGGCGCGCTGGAGCGATGTCGTGGTGCTGGCAAGCCTGATGGCGCTCATCCTGCCCGTGCTCCTCATTCTTACAGCCCGCATGGACCAGCTCCTCGTCGACGACTCTAGCGCCGAGGCCTCGGGCCTCCCCGTCAGGCGCACGCAGGCACTGCTCATCGCGCTCGCCGTGGTGCTGACGGCCTCGGCCGTCTCCTTCGTCGGCGCCATCGGCTTTGTCGGCCTGGTGGCGCCGCATGCCGCGCGTCTTCTCGTTGGCACCCGCGCCCTGCCGGCGATCGCCGCCAGCGCGCTTGTCGGGGCGGCGATGGTGGTGCTGGCCGATATCGTGGTGCGGCTCGCCTTCGCACCGCTGGAGGTGCCGACGGGGGCGGCGACCGCGCTGATCGGCGCTCCCTATTTCCTCTTCATCCTGTTCAGGACGGGCCGCGCCCATGCATGACCGGTCACGCAGCAACGACCAGACCCTCGCGCTCAGCGCCGCCGCTGCCGGCTATGACGAGCGGCTGGTCTTCTCTAGCCTCGACCTTTCCGTCGCCCGCGGCCGGGTGACGGCACTCTGCGGGCCCAACGGTTGCGGCAAGTCGACCGTGCTCAAGGCCATGCGCGCCATGCTGCCGCTCAGGGAAGGCGGCGTCTTCCTCGAGGGTAAGCCGCTCTCCGGCTGGGCGCCGAAGGCGCTGGCGCGCGAGATCGCCATGTTGAGCCAGAGCCCGAGCGCCCCGGAGGAGATGACGGTTCTAGACCTCGTGAACCTCGGCCGCTACGCCCACAGGCGCGGGCTTGCCCGGCAGGGGACGGCCGACCGCGAGGCGGTGGAGGCGGCGCTGGCGGCGACGGACCTCGCCGATCTCGCCCACCGGCCCATCGGCACGCTGTCGGGCGGGCAGATGCAGCGGGTGTGGATCGCCATGGTGATCGCTCAGGCGGCACCCGTGATCCTGCTCGACGAGCCGACCAACCACCTCGACATCGCCCACGCGCTCGACACGCTGTCGCTGGTGCGCGGCTTGAGCCACGAGGAGGGCAAGACGGTGGTGGTGGTGCTGCACGACCTGAACCTTGCTGCGCGCTTCGCCGACGACATCGTCTTCCTCAAGGAGGGCCGGGTGGCGGCCGCCGGCCCGGTCACCCGCGTCTTCCACGCTGACAGCATCGCCGAGGTGTTCGGCATCGACTGCCGCGTGCTCTCCGACGAGGAGACGGGACGGCCCTTCTGCATCCCGCTTGCGGCAAGGGGCGGGTAGGCGCGCGCCATCGTTGCCACGCCCGGTTCTCACCGTCTGGCCATTTGATAGGTTGGGAAGCGGGGCGCGTTGTCCGAGCCACTCTATTTATTTTTAAGGCGCGTCCAACGCGCCCCGCCGAAGTCTGTCCCGACGGTCGGCCGGTCACCCGGCCCCCCGCCCTTCCCGGCTGCACCCGATTGGGGGGCTTTGCCGGGCCGGACGGGAAGCCTGGCGGCTTCTCCGCAATGCCGGCGACGCTTGTCTGTAGCGCCTCCGGCACCGCCGGCCTGTCGCGGGCCCTCAGGCCTCCGGGCACCGGCAGCCCGAAGGGGGAGGTCTCCGCCGCCCTCCCTGATCCCCGGTCCGGACCCGGTTCCCGCGAGAGCGATGGGGCTATGATAGGGGCGGCTTGGGCAGGGGGGCGAATTTTCCTGCGAGAAAAGTTTGCAGGTTGTGGGGGATCAATCAGTTGGCGGGAACGAGGGGCGGAATTTATCCCCGCTTTGGTCCATATCGTTGGTCCAGTTGGTGTCCGTGATCGCTGTTCAGGCATGGGTCCTCGGGTCAAGCCCGAGGATGACGAGTTGTGTTGAGGTTGCGGCTAATCGCAAACCTCGGCGATTTACGCCGCCCTTCCTACCATCGTCATCCTCGGGCTTGACCCGAGGAACCATGCAGTGACTCGTCCACATTCCAGGATGACGCGCGCGTTGGGGTGGAGGAACCGCGGCGGAGTGGGGGAGCAGCGCCCGCCGGGATGGCTGATGAAGGGGGGCATGCCGCCCGCCGACATGGCGGAAAACCGGAAAAGAGGCGGTGGCGGTTCACAGGGAGGGGGTAATGCTGTAGTCTCGAATTGTAACGAGCGGTTAGATTCCGTTACAAACGAAAGGAAGAACAATGGCAGAATCCAAAAGCCTGTCTCAACGCTGGCAGGAATACCGTCCGACGAAGGGCATGTGGCTGTGGTCGTGCGTGGCTGCGGTCGTGCTGACCATGATCGTCGGATTCACCGCGGGAGGATGGGTGACTGGCGGCACGGCGGAATCGATGGCCGCCGGCGCCAGGGAGGAGGCGCGCGAAAGCCTTGTGGCCTCCATTTGTGTCAACCGGTTCGTCGCTGCCCCCGAGGCGCAGCAGAACCTGCAAGCGCTGAAGGACGCAAGCTCCTGGCAGCGCGACGACCTCATCGACGAGGGTGGCTGGGCAACGCTCGACCTCCTGGAAGAACAGGTCTCCGGCGCCGCCGATCTTTGCGCCGACCGGCTGGTGGCGATGGAGCAGATCCCCACCGCAGCCGAACCGGCCGCCATCCTCGATCAGGCGACCGTGGACGGCTGACGCCTGCGCAGCTCCCGACCTCCTTCCCGGAGCCGGGGGCTATCGCATGCTGTTTTGTGCAGTTTGACCCCCACCCCTAACCCTCCCCACAAGGGGGAGGGGGACGATGGAGGGCTCGACCTGCCTCCCTCCCCCTTGTGTGGAGGGATTGAGGGTCGGGTCCGGCGAAGCCGAACAAAGCTCCTCCATATGCGACAGCCTTGCCCGGAGCCGGGAGGCCCGCGCGGCACCCGCATCCATTCGGACTTGACCCGCCGGCGCTTTGGCCTTTTCAGTTCGGACACAGCACCGGACAAGGAGGAGGGGCGATTGAAGGCGGGTTTGCGGATAGCGCTGGCGGCGACCCTTCTCCTGCCCGTGCCGGCGGCGGCACAGGCCGGGTGGCGGGCGGTCGAGCGGGTGGAGACCTATGCGATCTCCGGCAAGACGGGCATCGCGCTCTACCGCTCGATCGGCGAAAACGGGCCGAAGGCGGGTCTCGGCCGCGCCATCGCCTATACGGACTACAAGCTCACCTGGCGGCGCGATTACCGGCCGCAGGGCGGCGGCTGCGTGCTCGCCGCCGCCAAGCCCAACCTCGTCATCACCTATCGCCTGCCGGAGCCGGCCGGCGACCTGCCGGCCGCCACGCGTCGGCTGTGGGAGCGGTTCATCGACGGGGTGGAGAAGCACGAGCGGGTGCACGGCGAGATCATCATCGACATCACGAAGAAGATCGAGGCCCTGTCGGTGGGGCTGTCCGTGGCGGACGACCCCGACTGCACGAAGACCCGCGCCGAACTGCAGCGGCGGTTGCCGCCGCTCGCTGAGGAGTTGAAGCGGCGGAGCCGGGAGTTTGATCGCGAGGAGATGAGCGAAGGCGGGAATGTGCACCGGCTGGTGCTGGGGTTGGTGAATGGGGAGTGAGGGAAGTCAAGCTATTAGTCGGTCTTTTTGCAAAGCTATTGCGCATTCAAAATGTCAAGTTTAAGATCATGCTCGACTCAAGCGGAGCATGTCACAATGTCCGACAATGTAGTTCATCTCCCACGACCTCCCCGTGTACGAGCATCTCGGTCGCACCTAGGCCACTTTTTGCGAGTCGGTTGGAACGACCATCTGCAGGTGTGTGAGCTAATCGCACAAGGTGAGCGCGGCTACCACGGCTTCGTCATAGAGGCACAGCACACGAACAGACATGCTGAGCTCTTCGCCTCCGCGCAGCGTGCCGAGATGGACCTAATCCTTGATCCGAAGACGCAGGTGTCAGCGTTACCGGGAGGTTTCACGGAAGCTCTTGCTGAGCTTCCGTGGTCAGCGGGGAAACGACCCCATCGTCTCCAAGATTTTCTTGGGGTGGAAGGGCGCCTACGCGTTTCGCAAATTGCAGAGTTCGCGGTAGAGAACGGGTTTTCGGAGGTGATGGCGCCAACGCATCTCCTGCAGTCTCATAATGATCGTTGGATCGCCGCTGATGTTGCCAACGCCGGCCATCTCCGGAATCTACTTCCGGAGACCATACCTATTATTTACTCTCTTGCTCTCCCGATCGCTCTACTACGGGACAAAGTTAAGAGAGCCGCCGTTATTTCGGCGTTGCGTGATGCGCCAATTGACGCTCTTTGGATCAAGGCTGAGAATTTTGGAGCAAATGAGACTGGCGCCAAGACAGCTGACTACGTTGAGGCGCTCAGCGACTTCCATGCTCTTGATATCCCAATTGTTGCTGACCATGTGGCTGGCCTAACTGGGTTGGCCTTACTCGCATTTGGTTCGGCTGGAGCGATTTCTCATGGTGTGATGATGAATGAAAGCTTCAGAGCGTCCCGGCTTCGTAGGCCACGTAGTGACTCGAAAGGTGGTGGAAGCGGCCCACGAGTTCTAATACCTTCCATAGGACTCCTTTTAAAGAAGGAGCATGCCGAGGCCTTGATCCGCCACAACAGTCGAACGCATGGTCGTTTCGGATGTCGCGATCCCCACTGCTGCCCCGGTGGCCTAAGCGATATGATACGGCATCCTGTTCGGCACTATCTACGTCAAAGAGCCCGAGAGGTTGAACGCCTTGACACCGTTCCCCTTACATCTCGCCCATCTAGCTATTTGGAGGATAACGTTCGTCACGCTTCGGATATGATGGCAAAAGCCGCAAGTTTGAGTGTACCCAACAACGAACTCGCTACGAAACTACATAAGGAGCAGGTTCGACTTGCAAATTATAGAGATGCAATGGCCCATCTCGTGGCTTCGTATGAGATCAGGTCAGTTGCACGTGAGCCTGAAACTCGCTCACAACGAGAAGGGCGAGGCTGAAGAAGAAGTTTGGGATAACTAATGCTAAGAAATATGAAATGAGTAGCGCCCTAGCACAAGTATTGGATCGCATATCGCAGAAGGGAGCGATCAAGCTGATCGACGTGGCGAACATGCTTGACGTTCGCCCCGAGACGGTTTCTCGGTGGAATCAGGGAAAAGCATATCCGCACAGAGACACAGAGAAACTTCTTCTGGAACTCGAATACATAGTTGATCAGCTTGGTGATTTCTACGAACCAAACGATGCACGTCGCTGGATTTTTGCTCGTCAACGGTTTCTTGATGGGGAATCCCCAGCAGATCTTATCCGTGTGGGACGCATTGATGACGTTCTCTCGTTGGTCCAAAAGATGAGAGACGGTGTCTACCTTTAACATGAGCAGAATACGTCGCGTCCACGATCCGGCCCTACTTGATACTTTGGCTAGTTTGCCGCAAGAGCGGTTCTCAGGGGAAGTCTTCCGTGTAACACCAATGAATAAGGATCCCACCGCATTTTCTAACAATGGTGGTCGGTGGGCTCCCGAACCGAGCGGGGCGGCGGCGGTCCAGATTCTGTATACGAGTTTGGAGAAAGAAGGAGCTCTTGCCGAGGTAGTTTCCTATCTGCTTCTCCAGAATCCCACCCCAACCAAGCCTCTTTGTTTACATCGCCTGCGCGTCACTACGAGCAAAACACTCCGGATTATTCGTGCAGAATTTGCATCGCTGGGCATTGAGGAACCTCGATATGAGGAACGGAATTACGGTCGCACCCAAGAAATAGGGGCGGCTGTAAGTTTCCTTGAGTGCGATGGCCTAATAGCTCCTTCCGCCCGCTGGCCATGCGATAATCTTATGATTTACGGTGATAATCACAGTTTGGATGAAACTCTTGAGCCTATCGATTCAGAAGTCATCAATTGGTTTGACTGGGCCCGAGAAAAAGGGCTTCATTCCTGACGGGCTCACTAGGGTTTGATTCTGAACTCTTTGGATGTCGCTTCAGCTCTTAGTAGCTCTGCTTAACTCAAGCCTCCTCACATCCGAAACACCCCAAACCGCGTCTCCTCCACCTCCGCATTCAGCGCCGCACTCAGGCTCAACCCCAACACCTCCCGCGTCCTCGCCGGGTCCACAATCCCATCGTCCCACAGCCGCGCGCTTGAATAAAGCGGGTGCCCCTCGCGCTCGTACTTCTCCAGGATCGGCGCCCTGAACGCCGCTTCCTCCGCCTCGCTCCACGTCCCGCCCTTCCTCTCGATGCCCTCGCGCTTGACGATGGCGAGGACCGTTGCCGCCTGTTCGCCGCCCATCACGGAGATGCGCGCGTTGGGCCACATCCACAGGAAGCGGGGGGAGAAGGCGCGGCCGCACATGCCGTAGTTGCCGGCGCCGAAGGAGCCGCCGATGATGGCGGTGATCTTGGGCACGCGGGCGGTGGCGACGGCGGTGACGAGCTTGGCGCCGTCGCGGGCGATGCCGCCGGCCTCGTATTTTCTGCCGACCATGAAGCCGGTGATGTTCTGCAGGAAGATGAGCGGGATCTTGCGCTGGCAGCACAGCTCTATGAAGTGGGCGCCCTTGAGCGCGGATTCGGAGAAGAGGACCCCGTTGTTGGCGATGATGCCGACGGGGATGCCGTAGAGGTGGGCGAAGCCGGTGATGAGGGTGGTGCCGTAGTTCTGCTTGAACTCGTCGAAGGCGGAGCCGTCGACCACGCGGGCGATCACCTCGCGCACGTCGTAGGGCTGGCGCGTGTCCTCGGGGATGAGGCCGTAGATCTCGGTGGGGTCGTGGAGGGGTGGAATCGGTTTTTGAAGGTCGAGCGCTATGGTCTTCTTGCGATTGAGGTTTTTGACGATGCGGCGGGTGATGGCGAGCGCGTGTTCGTCGTCAAGCGCGTAATGGTCGGCAACGCCTGAGAGGCGGGTGTGGACGTCGGCGCCGCCGAGCTCCTCCGCCGTCACCACCTCGCCGGTGGCGGCCTTCACCAGCGGCGGGCCGCCGAGGAAGATGGTCGCCTGGTTCCTGACCATGACGGTCTCGTCGCTCATCGCCGGCACATAGGCGCCGCCGGCCGTCGACGAGCCCATGACGCAGGCGATCTGCGGGATGCCTTTGGCCGACATGTTGGCCTGGTTGTAGAAGATGCGGCCGAAATGCTCGCGGTCGGGGAAGACCTCGTCCTGGTTGGGCAGGTTGGCGCCGCCCGAATCGACGAGATAGATTGAGGGGAGATTGTTTTGAAGCGCGATCTCCTGGGCGCGCAGGTGCTTTTTGACGGTGAGGGGGTAGTAGGTGCCGCCCTTCACCGTGGCGTCGTTGACGACGATGACGCATTCGCGGCCTTCGACGCGGCCGACGCCGGCGATCATGCCGGCAGACGCGATGTCGCCCTCATACATGCCGTAGGCGGCGAACTGGCCGATCTCCAGGAAGGGAGCGCCGACGTCGAGCAGGCGGGCGAGGCGCTCGCGCGGCAGGAGCTTGCCGCGGGCGGTGTGGCGGGCGCGCGCTTCCTCGGAGCCGCCGCTCTCGACCGTGGCCGCCTTTTCGGCCATCTCGGCGACCAGCGCCTTCATGCGCGCGGCGTTGGACTTGAAGGCGTCGGAGGCGGGGGAGATCTGGGATTTTATGACGGCCATGGCTTCCTTGCTCGGGCAGGGGCGGCGGGATCATGCGTGCTCGCCATGCATAGGGCATTTCGCGCGCCGGATCAGCCCGCTTCTCCGACAATCTCCCGGCCGATGAGCCAGCGCCTGATCTCGGACGTGCCGGCGCCGATCTCGTACAGCTTGGCGTCGCGCAGGAGGCGGCCGGTGGGGAACTCGTTGACGTAGCCGTTGCCGCCGAGGAGCTGGATGGCGTCGAGCGCCGTCTGCGTGGCGTTTTCGGCCGCATAGAGGATGCAGCCGGCGGCGTCCTTGCGGGTGGTCTCGCCGCGGTCGCAGGCCGCCGCCACGGCGTAGACATAGGCGCGGGTTGCATTGAAGCGGGTATACATGTCGGCAAGCTTGCCCTGGACGAGCTGGAAGGCACCGACCGGCTGGCCGAACTGCCTGCGCTCCCTGACGTAGGGCACGGCGACGTCGAGCGCGGCGGCCATGATGCCGAGCGGGCCGGCGGCCAGCACCACGCGCTCGTAGTCGAGGCCGGACATCAGCACCTCGACGCCGCGGCCTTCCTCGCCGAGCACGTTGTCGAACGGCACCTCGACATTGTCGAAGACGAGCTCGCCCGTGTTGGAGCCGCGCATGCCGAGCTTGTCGAGCTTTTGGGCGACGGAGAAGCCGGCCATCTCGCTTGTCACGATGAAGGCGGTGATGCCGCGGCCGTCTTCCCGCGCGTCCGTCTTTGCATAGACGACCAGCGTGTCGGCCTCGGGGCCGTTGGTGATCCACATCTTGGAGCCGTTGAGGACGAAGCGGTCGTTCTTTTTCTCGGCCTTCAGGCGCATGGACAGGACGTCGGAGCCCGCACCCGCCTCCGACATGGCGAGCGCGCCGACGGTCTCGCCGGCGCACAGGGGAGGCAGGTACTTGGCCTTCTGCTCATCAGTGCCCCAGCGACGGATCTGGTTGACGCAGAGATTGGAATGGGCGCCGTAGGAGAGGCCGACGGAGGCGGAGGCCCTCGAGATCTCCTCCATCGCCACCACATGGGCGAGATAGCCGAGGCCGGAGCCGCCATGGTCTGGCTCGACGGTGACGCCGAGGAGGCCGAGCGCCCCCATCTCGGCCCACAGATGGGCGGGGAAGTCGTTGCTCTCGTCGATTCCGGCCGCCAGCGGAGCAATCTTCTCCT
The DNA here is from genome assembly GCF_025336525.1 of Chelativorans salis. Lineage (GTDB taxonomy): Bacteria > Pseudomonadota > Alphaproteobacteria > Rhizobiales > Rhizobiaceae > Chelativorans > Chelativorans salis. Next base: position 649,985 of record NZ_JAOCZP010000003.1, on the reverse strand, counting down.
GGGCGAAGCGGTGCACCATGTCGCGCAGCGCCTCGATCTCATCGCCGAGGCCAAACCCGAGTGTCTGCGTGAACATCGCCAAATTCCTCCCGTCAGGCTGGCGCGCCGACAAGGCGCAGGGTCATGGTATGATAGGTATCGGCCACTTCCTCGACGGAAAGGCGTTCGCCGGGCCGAAACCAGACGATGACGCCGGTGATCATCTGGATGATCGCCATGGCGGTGAGCGCCATATCCTCGATGCGGAAGGTGCCGGCATCGGCGCCGGCGCGCAGGATCTGCCGCAGTTCCTTCTCATACGTCGCGCGCAGGCGCAGGATGTGCGTCAACCGCTCGTGCGACAGGCTTCTGAGCTCCATGTTGCTGACATGGGTGGAATGCCGGCGTGCAACGTGGAAGCGGATGTGGTTTTCCACGAAGGCGGAAAGTTGTGCGGCGGCATTGCCGGAGGCGGGGCGTGCGGCCTCCCACGAGGCGATGAGCCCCTCCATATGCGTGCGCATGAGGGTGTAAAGCAGGTCTTCCTTGGTGGGGAAATAGCGGTAGAGGGCGGCCGCCTGCACGCCCACCTCCTCGGCGAGCTGGCGCATCGACACCGCCTCGAACCCGTGCCGCGCCATGAGCCGCAGGGCCGCTGCGTGTATGGCGGCCTTGGTCTTCTCGCCGTCGGAACCCGCGGTGCGTGCCATGGCCGATGCTCCTTCGCATTAATTAATAGAACGTACGTTTAATTATGGCAAGGCGGCACTTCGTGGCGCGCATGTTGCAGAACGGGAACCTCATGCCATCAACAGCATTTCTCCTCGAGTTCAATAGGCAGGAAGGGGAGATTGCGATGGCACTGACGAGGGAAGAGGTAGAAAGTATCCTGGGGCCGGTGGACAACGCGCTGCTGGCCGAACTCGCGACCACCGGCGCCAGCGACCGCGAGCTGGCCGAGGCGCATGCCTGGGTGATGAACGACGAGGCGCTGGTGAACGACTTCCGCCCTATGCCCACGGGCAAGGTGGCGGAGCTGGTGGAGATCCTGCACCGCCAATTCGGTCCGGGCGGCGAGGAGGACATGGGGTAGGGGCTGCGTACCGGTTTGGATGCGCAAGGGATGCGCTAAATGCTTGGAAGTGCGCATCGGCTTTCCGAATATTGATTCCGATAACCGGAGAGTGGATGCTGCAGGTCGCGCTAGGAGATGTTCCACATCCTGGCCGCACGCGAAACAGTTCAGGAGTGATCCGTTGCCCGCTTCGACCGTCCGCCGCACCATGTATAATATCGTTGCCGACGACCTGCCGGCCGTGCGCGATTTCTACGCGACGCTTCTGGATATGGAGGTGATCTACGAGGCCGAGTGGTACACCGTTCTGGTGCCGCGCGAGGGGCCGCGGCTTGAGCTGGGTATCATCGCCCGCAACAGTGACGTGACCCCGCCGGCGGCCGCCCGCCCGCCTGGCGGCGGCTATCTTACACTGATTGTCGATGAAGTGCTCGTCGCCTTCGAGCAGGCGAAGGCAATGGGGGCGGAGATCATCGAGCCGCCGACCGACCTCTTCTATGGCCAGCGGCGCATGCTGTTGCGCGATCCGGCAGGCACGGTTGTCGATATTTCGTCGCCGGTGCCGATGATGACGGCCTGAGGAGGGAATAAGGAGGGGAATAGTGGTGTGATCTCTGGTGCCCCCGAGCAAGATTGTCATTTCTACTCACCACTCACCCACGCGCTGCGCAGCCTCCAACGCCCCACCCAACTCCGCCTCGAACACGGCGATCTCGGCCTCGGGCCCCACGCTCACGCGGATGCAGCGGTCCAGGCCGGGCGCCATGGGTTTGCGCACGAAGACGTCGCGCTTGCCGAGCGCCTCGAGCACCCGCATGGCGAAGGCGCCGTCGCTGCCGCAGTCGATGGTGACGAAATTGGTCGCCGAGGGGAGGGCGGCAAGCCCGTGCGCCTCGGCGATCGCCGTGAGGCGCCGCCGGCAGGCGTCGACCGCGTCGACCACCCATTCAAGATGCGCCCGGTCGTTGAGTGCGGCAAGGGCTGCCGCCTGCGTGATGCGCGTCATGCCGAAATGGTTTCGCACCTTGTCGAAGGCGCGGATCACCTCGGCCTTGCCGATGGCATAGCCGCATCTCAGACCCGCCAGTCCGTAGACCTTGGAGAATGTGCGCATGCGCAAGACGTTGGGCCGCGCAGGCTCGAGCGGCGGCAGAGCGGAGGCAGGAGCGGTTTCGCAATAGGCCTCATCGAGCACCAGCATGGTGGTCTCGGGCAGGGCGGCGATGAAGCGGTCGATCTCGTCCGCCTCCCACCAGGTGCCCATGGGGTTATCCGGGTTGGAGAGGTAGACGATGCGCGCCTCTTCGCGCCGCACGGCCTCAAGCAGCCCGTTCAGGCTCTCCCGGTCGCCCTCATAAGGGACGGTGACAAGCCGCGCGCCGAAGCCTGCCACATGGTAATTGAAGGTGGGGTAGGCGCCGAGCGAGGTGACGACCGGCGTGCCCGGCTCCGCATATTGCCGCACGATGAGGCCCAGAAGCCCGTCGATGCCTTCGCCGACGACGATGTTTTCCGGCGCCACACCGTGGAGGGCCGACAGTGCCTGCCGCAGGTCGTGGCTTTCCGGATCGCCGTATTTCCACACGTCGGGTGCAGCTACCCGCATCGCCTCGACCACCTTTGGCGAAGGGCCGAAGCCGTTCTCGTTGGCGCCCAGGCGGGCGCGGAAGGGTCGCCCGTGATTGCGCTCCTGCGTTTCCGGCCCGACGAAGGGCACGGTCGCGGGGAGGCTGTCGACAAGCGGAGTGAGGGGAGGGCGCTGGGGCATAGGCATTTCGGGTTTTTTGGCGTGGTGGAATGTTTTCTTTAAAGGGTTGGCGCGCCGGTGCAAAGCGGATGCGGCGATTAGGCGACGAGGATGACTCCCGGTCTTTCGTCAGTTTGCCGAGATCTATCCGGTAGGGGCTGAGGTTTTACCCCTCACTTGCGATTTCTAAGGACTTAACTTTGCTAAACCCAAGAAATCGCTTTCTCTCCCGCAAGGGGAGAGATAACGCTTGCATGACCCTTTGCGGCAATCGCCAACGCTGGAGATTTTGCCGAGACGGTGCAATTCGCGCCTATCTCTCCCCTTGCGGGAGAGAAAGTGATTTCAATAACTTAGCCGGAGCGAAGCGGAGGCTAAGTGTTAGAAGTCGCAAGCGAGGGGAACGTCGCCCCCACGGAACGAACCTCATCGCGCCTTAGCCAGCCGCGGCACTTTTCTTCGCAGGCTTCCTGCAGCTCAATTCGAGCACGTCGACGCAAGGGTCGAGGTCGCTTGTCGCCAGGTGAGCGTAGCGCATTGTCATCTGCAGGGTCTGGTGGCCGAGCCACATTTGCACACGGCGCATGTCGATTCCGCCCTGTACCAGTCGGGAGGCGCAGGTGTGGCGCAGCACGTGCGGCACCACCTGGGTATCGCTCCCCAGGCCGACCTCGGCCTTGGCCTCGTTCCAAATGGCACGGAAAGGCGCCTGCTGCAGCATGGCGAAGGGGCCCTTGTGCCCGTTCTTGGGGATCTTTACGGCGCTTTGCGCGCGGGCTGTCATGGGAACGGTGCGGCTGCGTGCGGATTTGGTGATCCAGAAGCTGGCGCGCCCGCCCTGCACGTCGTTCCAGGTAAGACCCAGTGCCTCGCCCAGCCGGCAACCCGTGTCGACCAGGAAAACGCACAGCCTATAGGCATCTTCGCTGCGCGTACGGATGGCAGCGAACAGCCTCTTCTCCTCTTCCATGTCGAGGAAGCGGATCCTCCCCGCTCTCTCTTTCTGCCGCCGGAACTCCGGCAGGCTGTGGATGCACCCCATCTTATACGCCTTCCGCAGCAACTTGCTCAGCGCTGCCATCTTTCTGTTGATGGTCGCATTGCTGTTCCCGCGGGAGCGCAGTTTGCCGATCAGGTCGTCGAGCGTTTCCTGATCGAAGGCGCTGAAGCGCCTGCCGAGCAGCAGCTCATCCAGTTCACCGATGAACGAGGTCACGTTGTATTTGTGTCTTCCCGGCTCCCAGAGAACGTCGCCGAATTTGGCGAAGAGCTCCTTGAGGTTGAACGTATCGACAACCCGCAACGGCGTGCTGCTGAACGTCACCGAATAATCGGCTACCGGGCCCGTGACCCATTCATCGTTGTCGCTGCCAACGGCATGCAGATTCTGAGACATAGTGACCGAGACGCTCTGCTGGAGAAATTATTCAGTATTATCAGCAGGTTATCGCGTAACCGCGGACTGTGTCCGTGGTATGCGACGCATCTCCGTCCTCTTGCAGCCTTAAACTCGTTTGTCTGGCGCCGCCGGCCATAAAGGCCGCTATTTTTTTGACACCAGCCCAGAAATTTTTTGGTGAACCATGGCTGCACTCTTCTGCATTTGCACCGTTCCCCAACGGGAAAAATACAGACCACCCCTTTTTGCACCAAGTCACCATTCAGTCCCCCCTAATGCCCCATCACACGAACTAACGTGTAGTTATATTCCATAACAAGGCTACTTGGGATAGAACGGAGATGCAACGCCCGGTGGCCGAAGCCACCGGGCGCCGAGGTTTGGACCGCTTAGAAGTTGCGGTCGAAGCGGATGAAGCCGCTGAACGTGCCGTCGTCGAAGCTGTCGCCGTCGTTGTAGTTGATTGCGAGCTTGGTGTTGAAGTTCTCGACGAGCGCGTAGTCGATCACCGCACCAGCGGCCCAGTCGTCGTTGCCGGTGAGGTGGTTGTCGGCGAAGTACTGAGCGCCGGCACCGACCGAGAGCCTCTGCGTGGCGGCGAACTTCAGGTAGCCGCCGGCCGACCACTCGTAGCCGCCGCGCGTGACCGAGTAGAAGCTGCTGTCGGACTCATAGGTGCCCAGAAGCTCGAGCGAGAGCTGCTCGGTGGCGTTGATCTTGGCGATCGCCTTGGCGGCCCACTCTTCGGCCGTGGCGTCGTAAGCGGCCCAGACGTTCACAGCGCCCCAGCCCTGGGCTACGCCGATATTGCCGACCACGTTCGGCGTGTAGTCGAGGTTGTCATCAGCCTCTTCAAGCGCCACGGTGACGAAGACGCCGTTGGCGGCATCGAACGTGTAGCGGATGAAGTGGATGGAAGAACCGCCACCGGAATCAAATTCACCCGACAGACCGGCGTCATACAGCGTGTCGCTGTAACCCATGGCGAGGCCACCGAGCGAGATGATCGCCTGCTGCAGGTAGACGCCGCGGGTGATACCCGCACCGACGCTGCTCAGCGGAGCGAGGGCAGGATCGATCGCTGCGAAGTCTGGCGTCGAGATGCCCGAGTAGGAATCAGCGCGGAACTCGATGAAGCCACCAAGAGTGCCGAACTCGGTCTCCGAGCGGGCGTCGATCGTCAGGTCGCCACGGGCAAGCTTGCGCCAGCCGTCGTCGCCCTCGGACCAGTCGATCTGGTAGCGGACGTATCCGCCGATCTTCAGGCAGGTCTCGGTCCCCGGGATGTAGAAGAAGCCTGCGCCGTAGACGTCACAGACGCGGACATATTCCATCGGCTCCGGCTCCGGAACGAAGATGGCATCGGCCGCCTGGGCGCCCGTCGTGGCGGCCATGGCGGCCGCGGAGCCAATGAGAAGGCTCTTAATGTTCATTTTCTGACCTCCAGTCTGAATCGCAGCCGGAGGTCGGAAGTGATTGATTTTGCTTGGAGACAGAATCGGAATGGAGATTCCGCGCTGTCGGAGGAAAGGACGGATTTCGAGGGAAAGGAGCGTTCAAGGGCGGCGAAACGGTCTGGCAGCCCCCTTTGCGAAGGCTGGCGGAGAGGATGGGATTCGAACCCACGAGGCCCTTTTGGAGCCTACTCCCTTAGCAGGGGAGCGCCTTCGACCACTCGGCCACCTCTCCGTGGCAGGCTGGATAAAGAAAAGCGGCGGCACAATCAACATGTCTTGCATGCTTCGCACAGTACAATGAGGCCGCAACGCCCCAGGCGCCTCTTCCACCTTCCGGCCGCGCCGCGAATCGCGCTGGCCACGAAAACGCAGATGGGCGCCCGCCGGTGCAAGTTCAATGCATACGATTCGCCCTTTCGCGTTGCCCGGCGAAGCGAAAAGGGGGTAAATTTCCGGCGCGCATTACCGTAAGCCGCTCCGTAATCTTAAGGATTTATTACCGTAGCCGTTCCAAACGTGGCTTTTGTGCAACAGGTATCGCCGATAGAGTGTGCGTGACGGCACAGGCGCGGCAATCGCGGTTGATCCCCGGCGTGGCGTGAGTAATGTCGCCACAGAAGAAGGAGCGCCGGGGGCGCAACTTTTTCGTAAGTGGGGATGGGGCAGGGAACGCTGTCCTTCAGCAAAAAGCCCAGACCCGTATTTAGAACTTTTGACTGGAGGTCAGAAAATGAACATTAAGAGCCTTCTCATTGGCTCCGCGGCCGCCATGGCCGCCACGACGGGCGCCCAGGCGGCCGATGCCATCTTCGTTCCGGAGCCGGAGCCGATGGAATATGTCCGCGTCTGTGACGTCTACGGCGCAGGCTTCTTCTACATCCCGGGGACCGAGACCTGCCTGAAGATCGGCGGCTACGTCCGTTACCAGATCGACTGGGACGAGGAAGACGACGGCTGGCGCAAGCTTGCCCGTGGCACGCTCACCGTCGACGCCCGCTCGGAGACCGAGTTCGGCACCCTCGGCGGCTTCATCGAACTGCGCGCCGACACCCAGAGTGGCATTAACGGCATCTTCAACGATGCTGGCGACCCGGATAATTTCGTCCGTCTGCAGCAGGGCATCATCTCGCTCGGCGGCCTCGCCATGGGTCTCAGCGACACGCTGTACGACGCCGGCCTCTCCGGCGAGTTCGATAGCGGCGGCGGCGACCGTGCCCACTTCATCCGCTACACCTTCGATGCCGCCAACGGCGTCTTCGTCACCGTGGCGCTCGAAGAGGCCGACTACAACGAGGACTACACGCCGAACGTGGTCGGCAACCTCGGTGTCGCTCAGGCCTGGGGCAGCGTGAACCTGTGGGGCGCTTACGACGCCACGGCCGAAGAGTGGGCCGCCAAGGCGATCGCCAAGATCAACGCCACCGAGCAGATCTCGCTCGAGCTTCTGGGCACCTACGAGTCCGACGACAACTTCTACTCGGTCGGTCATCCCGACAGCGTGGGCGGTTACGAGTGGTCGGCCGGCGGCTACCTGAAGTTTGCTGCCACGCCGAGGCTCTCGGTCGGTGCCGGCGCTCAGTACTTCGCCGACAACCACTTCAGCGGTGCTGACGACTGGGCCGCTGGTGCGGTGATCGACTACGCGCTCGTCGAGAACTTCAACACCAAGCTCGCCGTCAACTACTACGATGGCGACAGCGCCGACGACGGTCACTTCGGCGGCTTCCTGCGCTTCGACCGCAACTTCTAATCTCGGTTAGAAGACAGGCTTGAAAGAACCCGGCGGGCTTGCCCGCCGGGTTTTTCTTTGCTGGTTCCGTTCGCCTTACCGCGCTGCCTTTTCGGCGCGTGCCAGGAAGGCGCTGATGCGGCGTGGCAGGTCGGCCGTCTCCAGAAGTGGCGCGTGACCCTGGCCCTCGACGGTGATCGGCTCGAGGCGCGGGTGCCGGCGCGCCATCTCCGCGAAAGTCTCGGCCGACAGAAGCGCCGAGTTGGCGCCGCGGATCGCGAGCACCGGGATGCCTCCCAGCCCCTCGAATTGCGGCCAGATGGCCGGCAGCGGCAGGCTGAGGTCTATTTCCCGCAGCGTCTTGACGAGGCGCGGGTCGTAGTCGGCCGTAAGGCGGCCGTTTTCCGTGCGGTAGAGGGCCCGCGTGTGGCGTTCCCAGTCCGCCTTAGAAAGTGCGGAGAAGGCCTGCCCGTGCGTCGCCTTCTGCAGGCGGACGGCCTCCTCGATGCTCTGCGGCTTCGGCGCGTTCTCCAGATAGCTGCGGATATGCGCCAGCCCCGCCCCCTCGACGACAGGCCCGATATCGTTGAGCACCGCCGCCTTCAGCGCCGCCGGCCGCATTGCCGCCAGCGCCATGATGATGAGCCCACCGCGCGAGGTGCCGAAGAAGGTGGCATATTCGACGCCCAGCACCGTCAGCCCGGCGGAAATATCGGCGGCCTCGGTCGCAATCGTGTAGTTGCGCCAGTCGCGGTCATACTCCGACCGGCCGCGCCCGCGATAATCGAAAGCGATGACCTGGCGCGGCGTCTTTTCGTTGCCTGAGAGTGCAAGGGCAAGGGCGTGAAAATCGCCGGCGTTGCGCGTCAGGCCGGGCAGGCAGACCACGGGCGGCCTGTCGTCCTGCCTATTGCCGTAGATGCGGGCGTGCAGCCTCAGCCCATCGTTGGACGTGTAGAAAAAATCGGAAAAACCGTCCCCCAAAGCCCCGCTCCCCATCCGTGTCGGCTCTTCAGCGTCCCTCCACCAGATCCTTCTCGATGTCGAAGCGGCCGGTCAACCGCATCTTGTAAACCTGATAGTTCTCCATCACGCGCTGCACGTAGTGACGCGTTTCGGTGAAGGGAATACGTTCGATCCAGTCTACCACCTCGTCGATGGGCGCGCCGCGCGGGTCGCCGTAGCGCTTGATCCATTCCTGGGCGCGGCGCGGGCCGGCATTGTAGCCGACGAAGGTAAGAATATAGGAGCCGTCGAAGCGGCCGAGCTGTTCGCTGAGGTAGGCCGAGCCGAGCGTTGTGTTGTAGCCGGCATCGGTGGTGAGCCGGGGGGCGGAGTAGGCGAGGCCCGCTTTCCGCGCCATGGCCTTGGCCGTCCCCGGCATGAGCTGCAGAAGCCCGCGCGCGCCGGCGCTGGAAACCGCACCCGTGTTGAACTCGCTCTCCTGCCGCGCAATGGCGTAGGCGAGCGCCTTGCCGGCGTCCGAGACGGAAGCGCTTGCCGGTATGGCGCCCACCGGATGCGCCAGCATGCCGATCTCCAGGCCGCGGCTGGCGGCGGCCTTGCCGATGCGCAGCGCCAGGTAATGGTTGTCACGGCTCTCCGCCATCGCCGCCAGAAGCGTCAACTCACCGGTGCTCGAAAGCTCCTCGGCAAGATCGCGATAGAGGATGCCGGCATAGCGGTACTGATCGGCCGCCTCCAGCCGCCGGATCGCCTGTACGATCCTGCGTCCGGCAAACTGTCGGCGCTCCAGGTCCGTCGGCTCCGGATGGGCGGCGTCGAGGATGGAGCGGTCGAGCTTGGCGGCGGCGAGCTGGCCGTAGAAGGCGGTGCCATAGGCAGCGGCCTGTTGATAGTAGCCCTCGGCGTCTCCGGGCCCGCCCGCCTCCGCCGCCCGGCCAAGCCAATAGAAGGCACGCGCGCGGGAAATCGGCCCGTCGGCGATGTCGGCGATGCGGGCGAAATGGCGGGCGGCAGTCTCGGCATCGTCAAGGTAGCGCAGCGCATACCAGCCGGCATGGAATTCCGCATCCGCTTTGCTTGTCCGGCTTCCACCGACATGGGCGGCGGCGATCCGGTAGGCTGTTTTCGCCTCGCCGATATCCAGGAGCTCGCGCGACAGCACTCGCCGCTCGAACCACCAGACGTCCGGATCGACCAGCTTCGCAACGTCCCGCGGGGCCGACCGCATCACCTCCGCTGCCTCGTGGAACTTCCCGGTCCTGCGCAGATAGCGCGCCTTGGCGAACACGTAACCGGCCGTGCGTTCGCTCTCCGGCACCGCGTCGAGCAGCTTGCCCGCCTCGCGCTGGTTTCGGATGACGGCTGCCCATGCGCGGGTCAGCGCCTCGCCGCCGGCGCGTTTCGCCACCCGTTCCGCCGAGCGTATGCGGTCACCGTACAACATGCGCTCCATCCGGTGGCGGTGGTCCGCCGCCGGTATCACGCCGCCGAATTCCTTCAGGATCGCCATTTCCTCCTTCAGCTCCAGCTTTTCGCTGCGCCAGAAAGGGGAGAGCACCGCGCCGCGGGCCGCCTCTTCGTCGCCAAGGGCGGTATGCGCGCGGGCGAGCGCTATGGTTCCTTCATAGGTGGCGGGGCGCTTGCCGCCAAAGGCGGCAATGACCTCGCTGGGGGGCAGGTTCTCGCGGTAGAGTGCGCGTTCACTGTTGGCGCGCAGCCGCGCCATGCCGGGCCAGCCGGGAAGGGCTTCTGTGATCTCGGCGATCTCCCGGCTGCGCACGCCCCTGGCATTGGAAAGGGCGATGGCCCAGCCCATGATCGCGTGATCGAGAGACCTCTCCTTAAGCGCTTCGCGGGTCCTTCTGGCGGCCGAAACGTCCCCTTTGGACAGCGCTTGAAGGCCCTGTTTCAACAAGGCCAGGTCCCCTTGCGGATTGAGGATACCGGTGACGAAGGGAAGCGAGGCGGCCATCGCCGCCTTGTCCAGCGGCGCATAGGGGCGCGGCGTGGGCAGCGGTGCCTCGCCAGGGAGACTTCCGGCCTGCGCCCCCATGCCCAGTGTGGAAAGCCCCAGTGCCAACGCCGTCAGCGCCGCTTTCGTCTTAAACAACTCTGCCACCCAACGATCCCACGAATGCGCAGATATTCTTACCCAATCCTATTTTGAGGGCAGTGAAAAGCGCGTTAAGGAAGGGTTATCGGGCATGATGGCTCTGTGCCAATAACCATTCGCTAAGCGGTTCTTGCGGGCTTAGCGTGGCAACACTATGGTGCCGCGCTCCATGATCGGGTAGAAGCCCGGTCGGCGGCCCGTCGAAGGGGGTGCGCCGGGAGCACAATCGAGGAGTTTCGGGAAATGTTCAGGGGTTCCATCACAGCGCTCGTGACGCCGTTTCGTCAGGATGGAAGCCTGGATAAAGACGCCTTCCGCGCGTTTGTCGAATGGCAGATCGAGGAAGGCTCGAAGGGCCTCGTGCCGGTGGGCACGACGGGTGAATCCCCGACACTGACTCATGAGGAGCACCGCGAAGTGGTGCGGCTTTGTGTGGAGGCGGCGGCTGGCCGCGTCCCCGTCATCGCCGGCGCCGGCTCCAATTCGACGCGCGAGGCGATCGGTTTCGTCGAGCATGCGGAAAAGGTGGGGGCGGATGCAGTGCTTGTCGTCACGCCCTATTATAACAAGCCGAACCAGGAGGGCCTTTACGAGCACTTCGCGGCCGTGGCGCGTGCCACCAAGTTGCCGATCCTCATCTACAACATCCCGCCGCGCTCGGTCATCGACATGACGCCCGAGACGATGGGAAGGCTCGCCGCCGATTTCAAGAACATCGTCGGCGTCAAGGATGCCACCGCCAAGGTCGACCGCGTGTCGGAGCAGCGTCTTACCTGCGGCAAGGACTTCATCCAGCTTTCCGGCGAGGATGCCTCCGCACTCGGCTTCAACGCCCATGGCGGCGTCGGCGCAATTTCGGTGACCGCCAACGTGGCGCCGCGGCTGTGCTCCGAATTCCAGGAAGCCACGCTGAACGGCGACAAGGAAAAGGCGATCGACCTGCAGGACCGTCTGATGCCGCTGCACAAGGCACTGTTCATAGAGCCGGGACTTTGCGGCGCGAAATATGCGTTGTCGCGCCTTGGAAAGGTGGAGAACACCGTCCGGCTGCCGCTCGTGACCGTGGAGGCCTCGACCGCCGAGAAGATCGACGCGGCGATGGTCCACGCCGGGCTGATGAACTGACGGCGCCGGCGCGCATTCCCCCTTCATGGCCAAAGACAAGAACCCAAACATCAAGACCGTTGCCGAGAACCGCAAGGCGCGTTTCGCCTATGAGGTGATGGACACGCTGGAAGCGGGCCTCGTACTGACCGGCACGGAGGTGAAGTCGCTGCGCGAGGGGCAAGCCAACATCCAGGAGTCCTATGCCTCCGTGGAGGGCGGCGAGCTCTGGCTCATCAATTCCTACGTCCCTGAATACTTCGCCGGCAACAGGTTCAACCACGAGCCGCGCCGGCGCCGTAAGCTCCTGGTTTCCAAGAAGGAGCTCGCCCGCATGGCCCAGGCTGTCGACCGCGAAGGCATGACCATGGTGCCGCTGAAGCTCTACTTCAACGAGCGCGGCATCGCCAAGCTGCAGATGGCGATCGCCCGCGGCAAGAAGCTGCACGACAAGCGCGAGACCGAGAAGAAGCGGGATTGGGCGCGGGAGAAGGCGCGGCTGTTGAAGGAGAAGGGGTGAAAGTAAGGGGGTGAATAGTGAAGACGGGGTGTTCTGTTCGGAGGGCAGAAGTATTTCCCTCACTACTCACTACTCACTACTCACTACTCACTACTCACCCAAAAACTCCCTCACTCTCCGAAACACCTCCACGAACATCTCCTCCGTCAGCCTACCCGTGTTCGTGTTGTACCTCGAGCAGTGATAGCTGGAGAAGATGTGGATGCCGCCGGCGTCCTGCACGGCGCCGTGGGCGAAGGGGAGGGCGCGGACGGGGAGGCTTAGCGCGCGCACCGTCGACTGGTGGGCGATGGTGCCGAGCGTGACGATTGCCTCGAGATTGGTGAAGCGCTCGAGCGTGGGCGTGAGATAGTGCTTGCGGCAGGTGTTGATCTCGCTGCCCACTGGCTTGTTCTCCGGCGGCACGCAGCGCACGGCGTTGGTGATGGCCGCGTCGACGAGCTCCAGCCCGTCATCGGGGCGTGCATCGAAGGTGCCGTGCGCGAAGCCGAAGCGGGTCAGCGTCTCGTAGAGAAGCGTGCCGGCGAAATCGCCGGTGAAGGGGCGGCCGGTTCGGTTAGCGCCGCGCAGGCCCGGCGCAAGGCCGACGATGAGGAGCCGCGCATCATCGTCGCCGCCAGCCGGCGCGAAGGTGGGCACCGGCGCGTTGAACCATGCCGGCTCGCGTTCGCGCCAACCGGCGATGAAGGCGCCCAGACGCGGGCAATGGGAGCAGTCCCGGGGCGGCTCGGCGTCAGTCCGCATTTCTGACACTCCTTGCTCCCTGCGCCAGCCGAGAATGGCGACAGAGTAGGAGAACGGCGCGGCGCGATGTGGTCGATCGCCCAAGCCATTCGACGCACACTGTCACCATTCTCGGCTGGCCCGAAGGGTCGCGTTCTGGCGGCCGCCTACGGGCGAAAGCCGCTTGAACGTATGCCCGATACGCCCTGCGCGCCTTTTACCCGCATCCGTCTCGCCACAATGCGACGCAGGGCGCAAGGAGTGTGAGAAATACGGGCTAGGGCTCATTCGGCGTCGTTGGGCTCGAAATCGTGCGGCTCGTTGCGGCGAATGGGACGTTCGGACGGGTCACGCCCGATGTCTGCCTGCAGCGAGGCGAGGTCGATGTAGGTGTCCGCCTGCCGGCGCAGCTCGTCGGAGATCATCGGCGGCTGCGACTGGATGGTGGAGACGATGCTCACCTTACGCCCCTTGCGCTGCAAGGCCTCGACCAGCGTGCGGAAATCGCCGTCGCCGGAGAACAGCACATAATGGTCCACCACGTCGACGAGCTCGAGCGCGTCGATCGCCAGCTCGATGTCCATGTTGCCTTTGATCTTCCGGCGGCCGGTGGAATCGGTGAACTCCTTGGCGGGCTTGGTCACCACCTTGTAGCCGTTGTAGTCGAGCCAGTCGATGAGCGGACGGATGGAAGAGTACTCCTGATCCTCCACCAGAGCGGTGTAATAGTAGGCGCGGAGCAGATAGGCACGCTTTTGGAAGCTGGAAAGCAGCTTGCGGTAGTCTATGTCAAATCCGAGAGCGCGTGATGTGGCGTAAAGATTCGCGCCGTCGATGAACATAGCGATCTTTTCGCGTGGATCGAACATGGTACAAATATCCTTCGTGGCAATCGGCTGCGCAGGAATAGCTCGTGGCGCCACTTAACACAGCCGGCGCCGAATGGTTCAGATATCCGTTGACATAGTGCGGACTTGTAATCATGCCAATGCAAATTAGTTATAGTGGGTGAAAAATTATCAAGCTTGCGTGAATGTCGATCCGGCATGACAGGCAGATGAGGCGGCGGCTCGTCGCATCTCGCATGGAAGCCTTGTATTTTGCATCCGGAAAAGCTAATGACCCCGCAGGTTTTCCCGCAAGTTTTGTGCAATGAAAGGGGCAGACAATGGCCCGTGTCACCGTTGAAGACTGCATTGACAAGGTCGAGAACCGCTTCGACCTCGTGCTCCTCGCCAGCCACCGGGCGCGCCAGGTCTCCCAGGGCGAGCAGATCACCATCGACCGCGACAACGACAAGAATCCCGTCGTGGCGCTGCGCGAGATCGCCGAGGAGACGCTGTCGCCCGGCGACCTGAAGGAGGCGCTTATCCACTCCCTGCAGAAGCATGTGGAGGTGGACGAGCCGGAGGCCGACCTGCCGGTCATCGCCGACCAGCCCGAAGCCGCGCCGGAAGCCGAGGCATCGGAAGAGGAAAGCGTGTCCTTCGACCGCATGAGCGAGGAAGAGCTGCTTGCCGGCATCGAGGGGCTCGTGCCCCCGGAGAAGAGCGACGATTTCTGATCGTCCGCACGGCCCGCGCTCTTTCGCGGCGGTCCGCACAGGCCTATCCTGCCGATGCAACGTCGATATGCGCCGCGTGGCTGACGCGGCGCATGTTTTGTGTATGAGGAGAAGCCGCCCATGATGCGTCAGTACCAGCTTGTCGAGCGCGTGCAGCGCTACAAGCCTGACGTCAACGAGGCGCTCCTGAACAAAGCCTATGTCTATGCCATGCAGAAGCATGGCCACCAGAAGCGCGCCTCGGGCGATCCTTATTTCTCGCACCCGCTCGAAGTCGCCGCCATCCTCACCGACATGCATCTGGACGAGTCGACTATCACGGTGGCTCTCCTGCACGATACCATCGAGGATACCTCGGCCACCCGCGCCGAGATAGACGAATTGTTCGGCCCCGATATCGGCCGCCTCGTCGAGGGCCTGACCAAGCTGAAGAAGCTCGACCTCGTCTCCACCAAGGCCGCACAGGCGGAGAACCTGCGCAAGCTGCTGCTGGCCGTCTCCGAGGATGTCCGCGTGCTCCTCGTCAAACTGGCCGACCGTCTGCACAACATGCGCACGCTCGACCACGTGCCGGTGCACAAGCGGCTGAGGGTCGCCGAGGAGACTATGGAGATCTATGCGCCGCTGGCCGGGCGCATGGGCATGCAGGACATGCGCGAGGAGCTGGAGGAACTGGCTTTCCGTTATATCAACCCGGAGGCCTTCCACGCGGTCACCGAACGGCTTGCCGACCTTCTGGAGCGCAATCGCGGCGTCATCTCCGAGATCGAGGAGGCGCTCGCCAAGCTTTTCGAGAAATACAAGATCAAGGCGACGGTGAAGAGCCGCCAGAAGAAGCCATGGTCGGTGTTCCGCAAGATGGAGACCAAGGCACTCTCCTTCGAGCAGCTTTCCGACATCTTCGGCTTCCGCGTCGTCGTTGACACCGTGGACGACTGCTATCGCGCGCTGGGAGCCATCCATTCCACGTGGTCGATGGTGCCCGGGCGCTTCAAGGACTACATCTCGACGCCCAAGCAGAACGACTACCGGTCGATCCACACCACCATCGTCGGGCCGTCGCGCCAGCGCGTTGAGCTGCAGATCCGCACCCGCGAGATGAACACCGTCGCCGAATACGGGGTTGCCGCGCACTCGCTCTACAAGGATTTCGGCTCCAAGCCCAACGGCCCCGGCCACCGGATCTCCAAGGACACCAATGCCTATGCATGGCTCAGGCACACCATCGAAGCGCTGTCGGAGGGCGACAATCCGGAAGATTTCCTGGAGAACACCAAGCTGGAGCTGTTCCAGGACCAGGTATTCTGCTTCACGCCCAAGGGCAGGCTGATCGCCCTGCCGCGCGGCGCCACGCCCATCGATTTCGCCTATGCGGTTCACACCGATGTCGGCGACACCTGCGTCGGCGCCAAGGTCAACGGCCGCATCATGCCCTTGATGACGGAACTGAAGAATGGCGACGAGGTGGAGATCATCCGCTCCAAGGCGCAGGTGCCGCCGGCGGCCTGGGAATCGGTGGTGGTGACCGGCAAGGCGCGCTCGGCGATCAGGCGCGCCACCAAGAATGCCATCCGCAAGCAGTATTCCGGCCTTGGCGCGCGCATTCTGGAGCGCGCCTTCGAGCGCGCCGGCAAGACCTACGCCAAGGATGCGCTGAGGCCGGTGCTGCACCGGCTTGCCCGCAAGGACGTGGAGGACGTGCTGGCGGCCGTCGGGCGCGGGGAACTGTCGTCGCAGGACGTCGTCCATGCGGTCTTTCCTGATTACAAGGACGAACGCGTCACCCAGAGCCCGAAGGCGCGTGAGGAGGGCTGGTTCAACCTGCGCAATGCCGCCGGCATGCTGTTCCAGATCCCAGGCCGCTCTTCACGGCGCAGCCGCAAGGACAAGGGCAAGGACGGGCCTGCCGCCGGCGAAAACGGAGCGCTGCCGATCCGGGGTGTGTCGGGTGACCTGCCGGTGCGTTTCGCCCCGGAGGGGGCGGTGCCGGGCGACCGCATCGTCGGCATCCTGCAGCCGGGCTCCGGCATCACCATCTATCCCATCCAGTCGCCGGCGCTGACCGCCTTCGACGACCAGCCGGAGCGCTGGATCGACGTGCGCTGGGACATCGACGAGAACATGAAGGAGCGCTTTCCCGCGCGCCTTTCGATCACCGCCATCAACGAGCCGGGGTCGCTTGCCAGCATCGCCCAGGTGATCGCCACCAACGACGCCAACATCCACACGCTCTCCATGGGGCGCACCGCACCCGACTTCACCGAGATGATCTTCGATCTCGAGGTCTGGGACCTGAAGCACCTGAACCGCCTTGTCTCCCAGCTCAAGGAGACGGCCTGCGTGAGCGACGTGCGCCGGGTGAATGGGTAGCGGAGCCTCATTTCCGCCTCCAGCCCCCGCTATTGGAGCTGCAAACGCGGCCTTTGCGGCGCGCGTGGCAGGTTGCCTGTTTTCCTTGCACGATCCGACATTACATAAGAGGTCAAAACCCTTGGCGGCCGTATTGTGGAAGACCCTGTTAACAGGAGCGGCTTATGCTCGGCCCCGGGGAGCGCTGGCCGAAATGGCCCGTGGGGTGTGGTAGACGAAGATGCTGTTCAAACGAAGGAAAAGCGTGGATCTTGGCGAGCGAGTGAGGATGCTGGTGTGGCCCCGGCGCTCGTTCTGGCGCTCGGCTCAATATTTCGTAAAGCGTGCGCTGCGGCTGCGGGCGACGCCGCATGCGATCGCCGCCGGCATCGCTGCAGGCGTCTTCGCCTCCTTCACCCCATTTCTCGGGTTCCACTTCTTGCTCGCGGCAGCCATTGCCTGGATCATCGGCGGCAACCTGGTGGCCTCGGCCATCGGCACCGCCGTCGGCAACCCGCTTACCTTTCCCTTCATCTGGGGGGCCACGCTGGAGCTCGGCAAGCTCATCCTCTACGGCCGCCATCCGACCGGCATTGGACCGAGGGACATCGGTCATCTTTTGTGGCACATGGAGTTTTCAAGCCTGTGGCAGCCTTTCCTGAAGCCGATGGCGGTCGGCTCGCTGCCTCTGGGCCTCGTCGTAGGCCTCGCTGTCTACATCCTCACGCGCTGGGGCACCGTCACCTTCCGCGAGCAGCGGCGCAAGCGCCTGGCCGAAAAGGCACGGCGGCGGGCGCTTGAGCAGTCCAGCGCGATGGCGGGTTGAGGTTTCATGATTATCGGCCTTGGTAGTGACCTCATCGACATCCGCCGCATCGAAAGGACGCTGGAGCGTCACGGCGAGCGGTTCGTCCATCGCGTCTTCACCGAGATCGAGCGCGCCAAGTCGGACCGCCGGCACGAGCGTGCGGCATCCTACGCGAAGCGCTTCGCCGCCAAGGAGGCCTGCGCCAAGGCGCTTGGCACCGGCCTGTCGCGCGGTGTCTTCTGGCGCGACATGGGCGTGGTGAACCTGCCGGGCGGCAAGCCCACCATGCAGTTGACCGGGGGCGCGGCGGCCAGGCTCGAAGCCATAATGCCGCCCGGCCATAAGGCGCTCGTTCACGTGACCATCACCGACGACTTCCCCCTGGCTCAGGCTTTCGTCATCATTGAAGCCGTTGCGGACGTGTGACAAAGGGCAACACGCGTGCGTGAGCGCATTGCCGTGAGCGGTATGAGCCGATAAGACGAATCGCAAAAAGGGCCGCGGAGATGTTCGGCCCGCTGCCCCGAACCGAGGACGACATGAGCGTGGCCGACAAATCCCGGAAAAAATCAGGCGGTCTTGGCGAGACTGTCAGCGTCATTGTCCAGGCGCTGCTCTTGGCACTCGTCATCCGTACCCTGCTTTTCCAGCCTTTCTCCATCCCTTCGGGGTCCATGCGTCCGACGCTGCTGGAGGGTGACTATCTGTTCGTCACCAAATGGGCCTACGGCTATTCCCGCTACTCGCTTCCCTTCTCGCCGCCCATCTTTTCCGGGCGGATCTGGGGCTCGGAGCCGGAGCGTGGCGACGTGGTCGTCTTCAAGTTCCCGCCCAACCCCTCGCTCGACTATATCAA
Organism: Chelativorans salis; assembly: GCF_025336525.1. GTDB lineage: Bacteria > Pseudomonadota > Alphaproteobacteria > Rhizobiales > Rhizobiaceae > Chelativorans > Chelativorans salis. Next base: position 631,596 of record NZ_JAOCZP010000003.1, on the reverse strand, counting down.
GCGGGTGATCGGCCTGCCGGGCGACCGCATCCAGGTGCGCGAGGGCCAGCTCTACATCAATGATGCACCGGTGGAGCGTGAAAAGGTCGGCGAGATCGACAATCCCGACATCACCGAGATGACGCGGCCGGTCGATGTCTATCGCGAGACGCTGCCCAATGGCATTTCTTACGAGACGCTCGACCTGTCGCCCAACTCCGTCGGCGACAACACGCGCGAATTCGTCGTGCCCGAGGGGCATTACTTCATGATGGGCGACAACCGCGACAACTCCACCGACAGCCGCTTCTCCGTCGGTTTCGTGCCGGCGGAGAACCTCGTCGGCCGCGCCAACATCATCTTCTTCTCCATCGCCGGCGGCGTCAGCCCCCTGGAGATCTGGAAGTGGCCGACCGAAATCCGCCCCACGCGCTTCTTCACCTGGGTCGATTAGCGGCAAGGCCATGGCAGCCAAGCGTCTGACGGGAGAGCGGCTGGCCGAGGCGGCCGAACAGCGCACCGGCGTCGCCTTCCGCAACGCGCGCCTCCTGGAAAGTGCGCTCACGCATTCGAGCGCGCGCAGCAAGGCGGGTGTCGACTATCAGCGGCTGGAGTTCCTTGGCGACCGGGTGCTTGGCCTCGTCGTCGCCGAAATGCTCTATGAGACCTTTCCCGAGGCGCCGGAGGGCGAGCTTTCGGTGCGCCTCAACGCGCTGGTCAACGCCGATACGCTCGCCGCGATCACCGACGAGTTGGGCCTGGATACGCTGATACGGACCGGCAGCGACCTGCGCTCGCGCGCCCCGACAAAGCAGATCAACATGCGCGCCGACGTGATGGAGGCGCTCATCGCCGTCATCTACCTCGACAACGGGTTGGAAGCGGCAAGCCGCTTCATTCGCACCCACTGGACAGAACGTTCGAAGGCGGCAGGTGCGGCGCGCAGCGATCCCAAGACGGCCCTCCAGGAATGGGCGCACCGGGCCTCCGGTGCCACGCCAGTCTACCGGATCGATGGGCGTGACGGACCTGACCACGACCCCATTTTCACCGTGGCAGTCGAGATCGCCGGCTATGCGGAAGGCAGCGGCCGCGGCCGCTCCAAGCGCGAGGCGGAACAGGCCGCCGCCACCGAGGTTCTGGTGCGCGAGGGCGTTTGGGAACCATTGGATGAAGCGTCATGAGTGAACCCGTCGAGCCTTCGCAGGATAGTGGCGGGATCGCCACCCGCTCCGGCTTTGTCGCCCTGATCGGCGCCACCAATGCCGGCAAATCGACGCTGCTCAACCGGCTGGTCGGCGCCAAGGTCTCCATCGTTACCCATAAGGTGCAGACCACCCGGGCGCTGATCCGGGGCATCGCCATTCATGATAATGCGCAGATCGTATTCGTGGATACGCCCGGCATCTTCCGGCCGCGCCGAAGGCTCGACCGCGCCATGGTGACGACCGCCTGGGGAGGCGCCCGGGATGCCGACATCATCGCTGTGATCATCGATGCCGAGCGTGGCATTCGCGGCGATTCCGAAGCCATCCTCGACAACCTCGCCAATGTCCGCCAGCCCAAGGTGCTGATCCTCAACAAGATCGACCGGGTGAAACGCGAAACGCTTCTGGTGCTCGCCGACGAGGCCAACAAGCGGGCCGATTTCGAGCGCACCTTCATGATCTCCGCGCTCACCGGCTCGGGCTGCGATGATCTGATGACCTATCTGGCCGAAAGGCTGCCCGAGGGGCCATGGTACTATCCCGAAGACCAGATCTCCGATCTGCCCATGCGCCAGCTCGCCGCCGAGATCACCCGCGAAAAGCTCTATCTGCGCCTGCACCAGGAACTCCCCTATGCTGCCCATGTGGAGACGGAGAAGTGGGAGGAGAGGAAAGACGGCTCGGTGCGCATCGAGCAGGTGATCTATGTCGAGCGCGACAGCCAGAAGAAGATCGTGCTCGGCCACAAAGGGGCTTCCATCCGCGCCATCGGCCAGGCCGCGCGCGAGGAGATGGCGGCGATCCTGGAGCAGAAGGTGCATCTGTTCCTTTTCGTCAAGGTGCGCAGCGGCTGGGGCGACGACCCCGAGCGTTTCCGAGAGATGGGCCTTGAATTCCCCGAGTGAGGGGAGGAAAACCGTGCCATGGAATGGCACGACGAAGGCATCATCCTCGGCACCCGCCGGCATGGCGAGACCAGCGCCATCCTGGAGGTGATGACGACTGCCCACGGGCGCCATCTCGGTCTCGTGCGCGGCGGCCGCTCGCGCAAGATGCAGCCCGTCCTGCAGCCGGGCAACCGGGTGGAAATCACCTGGCGCGCGCGGCTCGACGAGCATCTGGGCACCTTTCAGGTCGAACCGGTGGAGCTGAACGCCGCCCGTCTCCTCGATTCGGCTGTTGCCGTCTACGGCATCCAGGTGCTGGCCGCCCACTTGCGCCTTCTGCCCGAGCGCGACCCGCACCCCGGCCTCTTCGAGACGCTTCGCGTCGTCTCCGCCCATCTCGACGACGCGGCCGTGGCCGGCCCGCTGGTCGCCCGCTTCGAGCTTGCCGTTCTGGAGGAACTGGGCTTTGGCCTCGACCTTTCCCGATGCGCGCTGACGGGAAGCGGTGAGGACCTCGCCTATGTGTCGCCGAAGACGGGCAGGGCGGCCAGCCGTGAGGCGGGGGAGGCGTGGCGCGACAAGCTTTTGCCGCTGCCGGCGTTCCTGCTGGCGGGCGGCGAGACGGGCTGCGACGGTGAAGCGCTCGCCCAGGCCTTCGCGCTGACCGGCTTCTTTCTCCACCGCCATGTCTACGAGCCGCGCGGGCTCGCCGAACCGGAAGCGCGCACGGGGCTCCTTTCAGCGCTTACGCGCAGCCTTCGGCAGGAGGTGTTCCCTTCCTCCTGACGCCTGAGCTTGGGAGGGAGGCACGCGCTCCGCGTTGCTCCAGTCCACATAGTCCACCGAGGCGTGCGTTTCCCAGAATAGCCGTTCTTCGGCTTCGTTGCGGAAGGTTGGGATCGGCTTAAGCGTCTTGCGCGTATCGAGCTGGCTCATTACCCAATTCTGATGAACGCATCATTTGCAAAATAGTGCTGCAGCGCCTGTATCTTTTGATCGAGGGACGGCTCGGATATCTGCTGCGAGAGATTGCTGACCACCGATTGCATGTCAGCGATGGACAAGAACTCAGAATATCCTGCCTCTTGGACCACGAGGGGTGTGAAGTCGTCGTTGCCCAGCTCCGCTTCATCAGGGTCTATGACCAGAACGTCGGTTTCACCGGTAAGGGTGGCCGCGTCATCGAGATAGACCCAGCTTGACCACGACTGCGCCTCGAGTGCGTTGATGATGTCTGCCAATTTGGACAATTGCGCCAGCCGCTACTCCGCCGCTGCCATCGCCGGCCTGTCGACCGGCTTCTCCTGGATCGGCCAGTGCACCGCCGCAGCGAAGATGCCGAGCGCCACGCCCAGCCACCACACTGCATCGTAGGAGCCGAACTGGTCGTAGAGATAGCCGCCCAGCCACACGCCCAGGAAGGAGCCGACCTGATGCGAGAAGAAGACGATGCCACCCAGCATGCCGAGATAGCGCGTGCCGAACATGACGGCGACGAGCGCGTTGGTGGGCGGCACGGTCGACAGCCACAAGAGCCCCATGACGATGGCGAAGACGATCACGGTGGTGGGCGTCTGCGGCAGGAGGAGGAAGGCCGTCACCGCGATCGAGCGTCCGATGTAGATCAGCGCCAGGAAGGCGGGCTTCGGGTAGCGCTGGCCGATGAAGCCAGAGGCGAGCGAGCCGATGACGTTGAAGAAGCCGATCAATGCCAGAGCGATCACCGCATAGCGCGCATCGATGCCGATATCACCGATATAGGCGGGGAAATGCGCGGTGATAAAGGCCACCTGAAAACCGCAGACGAAGAAGCCGGAGACGAGCAGCATGAAGCTGCGATGGGCGAAGGCCTCGCGGAGCGCTGCTCCGAACGTCTGCTCGAACTCGACCTGCTGCACCCTGCCGCTCTTCGAGTTGCCGATAAGCGGGATGGCGAGCACGGGGACGACCAGCATGGCGATCGACATGTAGACGAGCGTGTCGGACCAGCCATAGGCATCGATCATCCCCTGGCTGATGGGTGCGAAGAGGAACATGCCGGCCGAGCCCGCCGCCGTGCCGATGCCGAAGACGAGGCTGCGGCTTTCCGCCGGCACGTTGCGGGCGAAGGCGGCGAGCACGATGGAGAAGGAACCGGCAGCCACGCCGAGGCCGACGAGCACGCCGCCGCCGATATGCAGCATCGCCTCGCTCTCGGCGGTCGCCATGAGGAACAGGCCGAGTGCGTAGAGAAGGCCGGAAAGCGCCAGCACGCGCCAGGTGCCGAAACGGTCTGCGATGGCGCCGAAGACGGGCTGTCCGATGCCCCAGAGCAGGTTCTGCAGGGCCATGGCGAGGCCGAAGGTGGTGCGGTCCCAGCCCTTCTCTTCCAGCATCGGAAGCTGAAAGAAGCCCATGGCCGAACGGGGACCGAAGGTGAGGGCGGCGATGATGCAGCCGCAAATGACGATCAGCCAGGGGAAGGAGGGGGCGGGACGGGCGGCAGCGGCTTCGGCCATGGGGGATCTCGCGATGGTGGAGGGCGTAAACTAGCTGAAGCCTGTGATTATTTGAACGAATTGATGAGGCCTGTGCGTTCAATAGTTTTGATGAATTGAGAAGGCGGGCTTATGCGCCCGCCTTGGCCGTGAAGGCGCTCGGACGCCGGTATCTAGGCCGCGCGGCGTGGCTTTGCGGGTGGTTTCGGCGCTTCCGCGGGGACGTAGTGGATATCGCGCTGCGGGAAGGGGATGGAGATGCCGTTCTTGTCGAAAGCCTGCTTCGCCGCTTGGGTGAGGTCGAACCGGGCCGACCAGAAATCGATCGTGGCCGTCCAGTAGCGGAGTGTCACCACAACGGCGCTGTCGCCCAGGTCGCCGACGAAGGTGGAGGGTTCCGGCACCGAGACCACGCGTTCGTCCGCCTCCGCTAGGTCTATCAGGATCTTCCGCGCCTTTTCGATGTCGTCGCCATAGCCGATGCCGATCGCTAGGTCGAAGCGGCGTAGCGCGTTGCGCGAGTAGTTGGTGATGGCCTTGTTCCAGAGCTCGCTATTGGGGGCCAGGATGTAGATCCCGTCCGCGGTCTTCAGCTCGGTGGCGAAAAGGCCGACCTCCTCGATCGTGCCGGCAATGCCGCTGGCATCGACATATTCGCCGACCCGGAAAGGCCTGAGTGCCAGGAGCATGATGCCGGCGGCGACATTCTGCAGCGTGCCCTGGAGGGCGAGGCCGATGGCGAGACCAGCCGCGCCGAGGGCGGCGATGATGCTGGCCGTCTGCACGCCGAACTGCGCCAGAACGGCAACGAGCACCAGCGCAAGCACGATGTAGCGCACGGTTCCGGAGAGGAAGCGCACCAGCGTCTCGTCGAAATTGGGGAAGCGGCGGAGGCTGTTTCCCACCCAGCGTTGCAGCACGCTGGCGGCGATGATGCCGGCGAGGATGAGGACGATCGCACCCAGCACGGAGAGGGAATAGCTGACGGCGAGCTCGCTCAGGTGTGCAAGTGCGGTTTCCGTTTCCATGTGAAAAGTCTCCGTTCAACCATGACACATAAGCCCCCAGCCGCAGCCCGACCAAATCAGGCGGCTATATCCGGTCGGATATATCGGTTGTTCGGAATGCCAATACCGGCTTCGCCCCGTAGTGCCGCAGTTCGGCCTCTATCGATGCCCTAGGGGAAAGAGGTGAATAAACCGTTGATTGTACGCGTCTCGGACGCCTTGGCGCGTCGCTTCTCGATGAGGTGAAAGCGGGCGAGAAAGGCTTTTTGGGCGCGGCGGGCGGGCTGCGGGGGGAGGGTCAGCGCATCGGCGGAAAAGCCGCGCGGCCGGCCGAAGAAGCGCGCAGCCTCATGGTCGGAGAAACCGGCAAGCCTTGTGGCCTCGAAGAAGGCAGCGATGCGGTCGGCGCGCTTGATCGCCGCCAGGAGCTTGGCCGGTGTTTCGGGCGGCAGGGCGAAGCGCAGGTGGATTGCCCGCTGCAGGCGCTTTTCCACCGACTTGTAGTCGTCGCCCAGTGTCGCCTTGAAGGGGGAAATCATGTCGCCGATGACATATTCCGGCGCGTCGTGCAGGAGCGCAGCCATGGCCCAGTCGGGGCCGGCATCTTCGTTCAGCTGGCGGAAGATCTGCTCGACCAGCAGTGAGTGCTGCGCCACGGAGAAGGCGTGGTCGCCCTCAGTCTGCCCATTCCAGCGCGCCACGCGCGCCAGCCCATGCGCGATGTCGGTGATTTCGACGTCCAGGGGGGAGGGATCCAGGAGGTCGAGCCGGCGGCCGGAAAGCATGCGCTGCCAGGCGCGCGGCGGCTCGGCCGGGCGTTTCGCCATCAGGCCGTCTCCGCCTCACCGCCGCCGTCGAGCGTGAAGGCATAGGCGGGCACGGTAAGCGTAACGGGAATGTCGCCGGCGAGGATCGGCGTTCCGGCCTGGCGGGCGCTGGCCGCCTTGTCGATGCGCAGGATCGCCAGGCCGTCATTTCCGCACACCGTGCCGAGCGCGCCCAGCGCACGGCCGTTGGCCGTCAGATCCGTGCGGGAGGCGGGGAGAGGAGCGTCGCCGTGCACGATCACCAGGCGCCGCCGTGCGGTGCCGCGGTGCTGCATGCGCGAGACCACCTCCTGGCCGACGAAGCAGCCCTTCCTGAGGCCGACGCCGCCGTTCTGGTCGTAGAGGATGTCATGGGGGAACGCATCGCCAAGCGTGTAGTCGCTGCCGCTCTCGGCCACGCCGTGCGCCACCCGCAGGCGGTGCCACTCCTCCTCGGGCGCGTCGGCTTTGACGTCTTCGCCGTAATGCCGGACGACCGTCTCGGGGAAACGGTGGTCGGCGACGGATGTTGATTTGTCCCAGGAAGCCGGTGAATCAGTTTGCCATGAAACATGGACAGGAGATTGTTCCTCAAGGGAAATCTCCGCCTTTGCCCGAAGCCGGTAGAGCATCAACCGCTTGAGGAAGTCCGGCGCCACGTCGCTTCGGCAATCGAGCCGGAAGCCGTCGCCGGTTCGCGAGATGAGGAAATCGAACAGGATCTTTCCCTGTGGCGTGAGCAGGGTTCCCGGTCGTGCTTCACCTTCATTAAGGGCGGAAAGATCGGGGGTGATGACGTTCTGCAGGAGGGGTTCGGCGTCCGGTCCTGTAACGAGGAGGACGGCGCGGTCGGCGATCTGGGCTGTGGGCATGGGCAGGGCGGTCCCCGAATCCGGTCGAGTGCGGCTTCCCGTCTAGGTAAGCGGCTCCGGGCCTGTCGGCAAGACCGCTACCGCCGGCGCCGCAACTGCCGGGCGAGGCCCAGCATCGCCTCCGCGCTCCGCGCGCTCACGCCGCCGTCGGCATAGTCGCGCCGGATGGCCGTCTCGATCTCGTCGGCGACCGCGTCCAGCGTCGGACCCTGTCCGCCCGGCTGCGCGCCGTAGGCATCGAAAAGGTTGATCCACCGGTCCGTGTCGCGGCCGAACTGCATGAGGCGATCATAAGCGCCTTCGGGGTCGCGGCTGAAGAGGCCGAGGACGCCGGCGACAATGGAAAGGGGGCTCATCACGAAGTCGCGCAGGCCGTCCGCGAAAAGCTTCACCTGGAAGAGGATCACCCGGCGCACGAGCCGCGTCCGGCTGCCGCGCCGCACCTGCGGCAGTTCGCTTGTGCCCGGCTGGGCGAGGGTGGTTGCGTCGGGCATATCGCCTCCATTTTCCTCAATCGCCTGCGACGAAGAACAGCCAGCGCCCTTCCGGCGTGATTGCGGCGCGGTAGAAGATATAGGCGCCGAACGCCTTCATATCTTCATAGTCTCCGGCCGTGACAAGCGTAAAAAGCTCGACCCGCTGCTCCGGCGTCAGCTCTTCCAGCGGCAGGGCGAAGAAATAGGGCCATACATAGCGCTCCCGCTCCGTACCCTCGTCGAGCCGCGCAAAGCCCGCTTCCATCACCTCGAGCAGGATGGCCAGGATCTCATGGCCTTTCTCGTCGCCGGAAACCTCGCGCAGGAAGTCGATCGGGTCGCCGTCGAGCCCGCCGAGCGAGAGCTGGGTCTTCTCCGGACCCGTGCCGATGAGCGGCCTCAGCTTCTCCAGATCGCCGCTGCGGGAGGCTTCGATGATGAGGTTGCGCATGCGCCGCACGGGCTCGGGAAGCTGGTCGAGGTCGTAGATCACCTCCGGTGAGGCCTCGTCGAGGCGTGTGTCGGGCCGCGTGACGTCGCCCGTCGGCTGGTCGTCCGCTTGGGAAGACGGCTCCGCGCCGGGCAGGAGGATGCGCTCGGCGCCGGGCTCCTCTTCCTCCGATGCGTACTCCGGCAGCGCCTCGCTCAAGGCACGCGCCTCGGCTGTAAGGCTCAGCAGCCCGGCAACAGCCAGTGCCACAACGAACGGCCGGCCCGTGAAGGCCGGTGGGAGAAATGTCGGCATCGGCGCCACCTTCGCGCGTCTGTTGGCCGCCGGGATTTAAGACGGACTGTTAGAGGCAGCTTGCCTCGCAAGACATACCCAAAGGCGGTGGCAAGCTCAATGGCAGGTGCGTTGCGGGGTGAAATCGCCCGCCAGGACGCGATCGCGCATATGCTCCAGCAGCGAGACGAGCGCGTCCTCGCCACCGTTTTTGCCGAGCTCGCTCAAGGCCGTGGCGAGAGCCGCCTCGGCGATGATCTCCGGTTCGATTCCCGCCCACAGGCCTTCGGCCCAGGCCGCGCTATGGCATTCGGTGCAGGCCGAGCGTTTCTCTTCCTCGATCTGCGCTTCGATGTCGGCAACAGTCATATACATGGCAACCTCACCCGTCGCTTCGGCGCCGGTCCGGGGTCGGAGTGCGCCGGAGTCCCAAAATGTCCCAGACGATGGACTACCACGGCAAATGCGGCAGCGTGCGGGCACCGCTCATCGCAGTTAACGGCGGGTGAATCGCGGGTGGGGCGGGTTTACCCTCACGGGCCGCAAGCCCGCTCTAATTGCCGTAGCGCAGCACGATCTCGCTCGTCAGCGCCTCGCCTTCGCTCATATAGCGCTCGATTGCCTGGACCGCCGATTCGGTGCAGGTCGAATAGATCGCTGCGAAGGAGCGGTACCCGTGGTTGAAGCTTGCCACCAGCTTGGCCCGGCGCTCCTCGGATGGGGCTTCGGCCCTGAGCAGCGCCTCCATCTGCGCACGCCAGCCGCCATCTTCCTCGCCGCACAGGCGGCGCAGGTAGTGGATCGAGCCCAGCACCTCCGAGAGCCGCATGAGCTGACGGTCGTAGGGTGCGTCGACGGCGGCCGCCGGCGCGGCGAAGACGGAGGCGAGGAAAAGCGCGGCAGCAGCTAAGGGCTTCGACGACGATCTCATGCCTTCTTGTCGCCGGGAAACCGGTCACAACGCAAGAGAAATGCTATTTCCCGATGCCGGCTTCCATATCCTCGGCGACAGCGAGGGTGCTTGCCGTGATCGGCAGCTCGCGCATCTCGTCGAGCGCATACCAGCCCACATGGTCGGCATCATCACCGGCAACGGGCGTGCCGTGTAGCTGGAGTGCACGGTAGACCTTGAGCCGGTATCGCCGCCCGCCGTCGCCGTCGATCGTCATCTCGCACAGGGGAGTGATCTCGTCCGCCGTGAGCCCCGTTTCCTCGCGAAGCTCGCGCCGTGCCGTTTCCTCGTCGGTCTCACCGGCCTCGACACGCCCGCCGGGAAAGGCGAACAGCCCGCGCGCGGGCGCCCGCCCACGCCGTACCAGCAAAAAGCGGCCGTCCTGCATCGCCGCCACCGAAACGGCGTGGATATCACCCCTGTCCATCGTTGCATCCTCGGTGCATGCCCTTACCTTACCCGCAGCCCCCGGCGTGGCAACGCCGTCTTGAATATGGAGGCAGGACGAATGTGCGGACGCTTTGCGCTGACTGACAGGCCGGAGGGTGTGGAGGCGCTCTTGGGCGTCGCCGAGGTGGAGGCCTTCCCACCGCGCTACAACATCGCGCCCACGCAGCCCATCCTGATGACCGTCGGCGGCGCGCCGCGCCCGGAAGGCTCCAACCTGCCGGACCGGCGGGCGCTGCTCGTGCGCTGGGGCTTTATTCCCTCTTGGGCGAAGAACCCGAAGGACATGCCGCTTCTCATCAATGCCCGCTCGGAGACCGCGGCCGAGAAGGCGACCTTCCGCGCCGCCATGCGCCATCGCCGCGCCCTAGTGCCAGCGTCCGGATTCTACGAATGGCGGCGCAGCGGCAAGGGGCGCACGCAGGCTTATTGGGTACGCCCCCGTTCCGGCGGCCCCATCGCCTTCGCCGGCCTGATGGAGACTTACGCGGAGCCCGGCGGCAGTGAGATCGACACCGGCGCCATCCTGACCACGGCGGCAAGCCGCGACCTGGCGGACATCCACCACCGCATGCCGGCGGTCATCCGGCCGGAGCACTTTTCCCGCTGGCTCGACTGCGTGCGCTCCGAACCGCGCGACGTGGCGGATTTGCTGGCGCCGGTGGAGGAGGGGTTCTTCGAGGCGGTTCCGGTTTCCGACAGAGTGAACAAGGTGGCCAATACGGGGCCGGAGGTGCAGGAGCGGGTCGAGCCGGAAGTGGTGGAGGAGGAGGTTGCGGAACGGGCGGAGCAATTGCGGTTGTTTTGAAACGCCCGGCGTGGGTTCTGTAGGTGTCGCTCTTCGCGCCCCCTCTGTCCTGCCGGACATCTCCTCCCACACGGGGGGATTGCGCTGGCCGCTTTGCCGGCGCTTCCCCTGTAACACAGGCGACTGGGCGAAACCTTCGCCACGGCCAATCTCCCCTCGTGGGGGAGATGTCCGGCAGGACGGAGGGGGCGCGAAAGGGGTACCGGCATTTTCCGAATGCGCTGGTCCGTCCGCTGGCATGTCGCTGCTGGCCCTATGCCTTTGCCGCGCTTGCCTGTTGCACGCGCCGTCTGGCTAGGGCAAATCGCAGTCCATGGACGACCCACTCTATTCCCCCTTCCTGGCCGGTCTTCTCCTCGGCGGTTCGCTGATCGTGGCGATCGGCGCGCAGAATGCTTTCATCCTGCGCCAAGGCCTGCTGCGCCAGCACGTCTTCATCCTGTGCCTGATCTGTTCGTTCTCCGACGCCGCGTTGATCGCGGCGGGCGTGGCGGGGCTTGGAACGCTGGTGGCCCGTTCACCGGTTTTGATTTCGGCGGTCACGCTCGGCGGCGCGGTCTTTCTTTTCGCCTACGCCGCCAAGGCTTTCCGCCGTGCCCTGCACCCCGATGCGCTGCATGCCGCGCGCAGCGGGGCGACGGGGCTGAAGGCGGCGGTCGCCACCTGCCTCGCCTTCACCTTCCTCAACCCGCACGTCTATCTCGACACGGTGATTCTGGTGGGATCTTTGTCCGGTGCCTATGCCGGCGCGGCACGCACGAGCTTTGCCGTGGGCGCCATCGCGGCGTCATTTCTGTGGTTCTACGGACTGGGCTACGGCGCCCGGCTCCTGCAGCCGGTGTTCGCCCGGCCACGCGCCTGGCGCGTGCTCGACAGCCTGATCGGCCTGGTGATGGCCGCGTTGGGCCTAAGCCTCCTCGCGCGCTTCATATAGGCGCTTGGGCTCGTCCTTCTTTTTCGGCTTACCCTTGCACAAAAGCGCAGCGTTGATGGCTGCAGGGCCGACCTTCCGGTATTGGTCGACAAGCTGCTTCTTCGCTGGTGTCTGTTTCACGGGATTGGCTTTCTCTTGCCTGGCGTTGTCTGAGGCCATGGTTCTTGCCTGGGTTTATGGTCCCTTCTCGTCGCACCTGGGTGCTGATTCCGACATATTCATGTCCTTTGCGCCCTAAACACCCTGTGCCGCGGTCCAGTTCATAAAATTGCGGTAACAAGCTTAATACTTCCTTCACATTGTGTGGCTGCTGCAACACATGCCCCGGCAATCTCCGTGCTTGACGAGGGCGGGCGTGAAGGCGATAAGGACCACCATGAAAACGCTGTTCGCCATCATCGGCATTTGCATTATCGGCTAGCGCCTTCCGCTGGTCCGGTCGTTTTCGCCTTTTCTTGCCCGACACGAAAAACGCCCAGGCCAGCAGGCCGGGGGTTCAGCTTGCGTTGCGCAAGTGCAAGTGTTCGAGATGACGGGGCGAGATGAGGGGATTGAGGATGCCTGACGGGTTCAAGGGACTGCGGATCTACAACACGCTGACGCGGCGGAAGGAGGATTTCGTTCCGCTGGATGCCGCCAATGTGCGGGTCTATGTCTGCGGCCCGACCGTCTACGACTTCGCCCATATCGGCAATGCGCGGCCGGTGATCGTCTTCGACGTGCTGTTCCGTCTGCTGCGTTATCTCTACGGAGAGGACAGCGTCACCTATGTGCGCAACATCACCGACGTCGACGACAAGATCAACGCCCGCGCACTGCGCGACTATGGCGCGGAGATCGAGGCCGGCGGGCTGTCGCTCAACGAGGCGATCCGACGGGTGACGGAGAAGACGGCCGGCCAGTTCCACGCCGATGTGGCGGCACTCGGCTGCCTGCAGCCGAGTGTGGAGCCGCGTGCCACGGAGTTCGTCCTGCCGCGCGCCGACGGCCGCCCAGACATGGTGAACCTGATTCAACGTCTCATCGACGGCGGCCATGCCTATGAGGCTAAAGGCGAAATCCTATTTGATACCGCCTCCATGCCGGATTATGGCGGGCTTTCCAAGCGCAAGCTGGAGGACCAGCAGGCCGGCGCCCGCGTGGCCGTCGACCCGCACAAGAAGAACCCGGCCGATTTCGTCTTGTGGAAGGAATCCTCGGCCGAGGAGCCCGGCTGGGAGGCGACCTTCACGATCGACGGGAAAGAGGTGGCGATCCGCGGCCGACCCGGCTGGCATATCGAATGCTCGGCCATGTCGGCCGCCTATCTGGGCGAGGTTTTCGACATCCACGGCGGCGGGCTTGACCTCATCTTCCCGCACCACGAGAACGAGATCGCCCAGTCGCGCTGCGCCCACGGCACCGAGACGATGGCCAACTACTGGATGCACAACGGCTTCCTGCAGGTGGAGGGCAAGAAGATGGCGAAGTCGGAAGGCAACTTCGTCACCATCCACGACCTTCTGGCGGCGGAGAATTTCGGCGGCCGCAAGTGGCCGGGCGAAGTGCTCAGGCTTGCCATGCTGATGACGCACTACCGCGAGCCAATCGACTTCTCGCAGCGCAAGCTGGAGGAGGCGGAGGGCGTGCTCGACGGCTGGTATCGTGCAGTGGGCGACGCCGAGGCGGCAGGGATGATCTGCGCCGACACGCTCGGTGCGCTGCTCGACGATCTCAACACCACCGGCGCCATCGCAGCCCTTCACGAACTGCGTGCTCAGGCGGCGAAAGGGAGCGAGGGGGCGAAGGCAGCGTTGAAGACGAGCGGTGCGCTCCTCGGGCTCCTGGAGAAGTCGCAGGAAGAGTGGTTCTCCGGCAAGGCCGCTGGTGCCTCGATCGATGAGGCTGTGGTGGAGGCGGAGATCGCCGCACGCCTCTCCTTCATTCGTGAGAAGAACTTTGCGGAGGCCGACAGGATCCGGGAGGACATGGCGGCACGAGGCATTCAGCTTATGGACTATAAGGATCCGGAGACGGGTGAACGCAGGACGCGATGGGAGGTGAAGCGATGATCGATCATATCGGTATCAAGGTCGCGGATTTCGAGCGGGCGAAGGCGTTTTACGACAAGGCGTTGGCGCCGCTTGGCGCGAGGCTTCTGATGATGGTGCCGGTGGAATATACCGGCGGGGTGAAGGTTGGCGGCTATGGGCGCGAGCGGCCGGTCTACTGGTTGCACGAGGGCGAGGGGGAAAGCGAGCCGAAGCACGTGGCTTTCACGGCCAACTCGCGTGCGGAGGTGGATGCCTTTCATGAAGCGGCTCTCGCCGCCGGCGCACGCGACAATGGTGCGCCGGGGCTGAGGCCGCATTACCATCCCGACTATTACGGAGCCTTCGTCTTCGACCCGGACGGCAATAATGTCGAGGCCGTCTGTCATCGGCCGGATTGAGAGCGGAAGGAGGCAATCATGAGCCTGGACAACGAACCGATCTACACCGGCGGCTGCCAGTGTGGAGCCGTGCGCTTTCGTGCCGAAGGCGCTCTCGGCAGGCCGTCTATCTGCCATTGCCGTATGTGCCAGAAAGCCTTCGGCAGCTTCTATGCGCCGCTGGTCTCGGTGCGCGACGCCAAGTTTCGATGGACCCGCGGCGAGCCCAAGCGCTTCCAGTCGTCCAATCACGTGAAGCGCGGCTTCTGCGCCGAATGCGGCACGCCGCTGACCTTCGAGGCGCCCGACAACAGCGAGGACGGCCTAGCGCTCGCCATTGGCGCCTTCGATCACCCGGATGAACTGGCACCGGCGATCCAGTGGGGCATCGAGGGCAAGCTGCCCTATGTCGATACGCTTCACGGGTTGCCGGGGCATGAGACGATGGAAGATGTATCCGTGACGGACTATCTCTCCGATCTTGTCTCCTACCAGCACCCCGACCACGACACCGAGAAATGGCCGCCGGAGGAACATTGATGAACACTGAGCCCATCACCGGCGGCTGCCAGTGCGGCGCGGTGCGCTATACGCTGCACCGGGAACCGCATAACCCCCACATCTGCCATTGCCGCATGTGCCAGAAGGCCTTCGGCTCATATTTTGCGCCGCTCGCCAGCGTTGAGATGGACGATTTCGAGGTGACGCGTGGTGCGCTTGCCATCTTCAGGAGTTCGGGCCTGGTGGAGCGCGGCTTCTGCCGCGATTGCGGAACCCCGCTCACCTACCGCTTCGTGGAGGGTCCCGGCCGCATCAGCGTCGCACTCGGCTCTCTCGACCATCCCGAGCGCGTGAAGCCAGCGCGGCAGGCAGGCAGCGAGGGACGTATGCCGTGGTTTGCCGAACTTGCCGGGCTGGAGAGCACGGCGTCGGAGGAGACCGATCCGCCCGAACTGCTTGCGCAGATAAGGCGCACCAGCCGGCAGCATCCCGATCACGACACCGAAGAGTGGCCGCCGGAGACACTCGAATGAACAGGCTTCGCACGCTTTATCCCGAAATCGAGCCCTTCGACAGCGGGAGGCTGGATGTCGGGGACGGGCATCGCATCTATTGGGAGCGGGCGGGAACGCGCGGCGGCAAGCCGGCCGTTTTCCTCCATGGCGGTCCGGGAGGCGGTATCTCGCCGAAGCACAGGCGCCTGTTCGACCCGCAGAAATACGACGTCATGCTGTTCGACCAGCGCGGCTGCGGCAAGTCCACGCCCCACGCCGGCCTGGAGGCCAACACGACGTGGCATCTCGTGGCCGACATCGAGCGGCTGCGCGAGATGATGGGCGTCGACAAATGGCAGGTTTTCGGCGGCTCCTGGGGCTCGACCCTGGCGCTTGCCTACGCGCAAACCCATCCGGCGTGCGTCTCCGAGCTCATTTTGCGCGGCGTCTATACGCTCACCAGGGCCGAGCTCGACTGGTACTATCAGTTTGGCGTCTCGGAGATGTTCCCGGACAAGTGGGAGCGTTTTGTCGCTCCCATTCCCGAGGCCGAGCGCGGGGACCTGCTGGGCGCCTATCGCCGGCGTCTGACATCCGGCGACCGGGCGGTCCAGCTGGAGGCGGCCAAAGCGTGGAGCCTGTGGGAAGGAGAGACCATCACGCTTCTGCCCGATGCGTCGCTTAGCGAGGCGTTTGGCGAGGACGATTTCGCCATCGCCTTCGCGCGCATCGAGAACCATTATTTCGTGCATGGAGCGTGGCTGGAGGAGGGCCAGCTTTTGAGGGACGCCGTGAAGCTGAGGGGTATCCCCGGCGTCATCATCCATGGGCGCTACGATATGCCCTGTCCGCTGCGTGTCGCGTGGGAGTTGCACAAGGCATGGCCGGAGGCGGAGTTTCACCTGATTGAAGGCGCGGGTCACGCATTCTCCGAACCGGGCATCCTTGACCGGCTCATCCGTGCCACAGACCAATTCGTGGATCGATAACTGTGTCCAGTAAAGAACGCATCTACCTCTTCGACACCACCCTGCGCGACGGGCAACAGACGCCGGGTATCGACTTTTCCGTCGAGGACAAGATCGCCATCGCCGGCCTGCTTGATCAATTCGGCATGGATTACGTCGAGGGCGGTTATCCCGGCGCCAACCCGACCGACACCGCCTTCTTCAGCGAGAAGCGCACCGGCCGCTCCGCCTTCGTCGCCTTCGGCATGACCAAGCGCGCTGGCGTTTCTGCTTCCAACGATCCGGGGCTGGCGGCTCTCGTGCAGTCGAAGAGCGATGCGATCTGCTTTGTCGCCAAGAGTTGGGACTATCACGTGCGTCTGGCGCTCGGCGCGACGAACGGGGAGAATCTGGACGCGATCGGCGCCTCCGTGGAAGCCGCGCGCGCCGCCGACAAGGAGGCGATGGTCGATTGCGAGCATTTCTTCGACGGCTATAAGGCAAACCCGGACTATGCCCTGGCCTGCGCAAAGGCGGCTTATGAGGCGGGCAGCCGTTGGGTGGTGCTGTGCGACACCAACGGCGGCACGCAGCCTGGCGAAATCCGCGACATCGTCACCGCTGTGATCGCCGCCGGCATCCCCGGCAGCCATCTCGGCATCCACGCCCATGACGACACCGGCCAGGCGGTCGCCAACTCTCTGGCCGCAGTTGAGGCGGGGGTGCGCCAAATCCAGGGCACGCTGAACGGCATCGGCGAGCGCTGCGGCAACGCCAATCTGATCACACTGATCCCCACGCTGATGCTGAAGCCCGCGTATGCGGAGCGGTTCGAGACCGGCATTTCGCGGGAATCGCTTGCGGACATCTCACGCCTCTCGCATGCGTTCGACGAGCTTCTGAACCGCGCACCCAACAACCAGGCGCCCTATGTCGGCGCCTCCGCCTTCGCGACCAAGGCGGGCATCCATGCTTCGGCCATCCTGAAGGAGCCTGAGACCTACGAGCATGTGCGGCCGGAAGCTGTCGGCAACACGCGCCGCGTGATGGTCTCGGACCAGGGCGGAAAGTCGAACTTCATTGCCGAACTGAAGCGGCGCGGCATCAAGGTCGACAAGGCCGATCCGCGCCTCGACACGCTCATCGCGCTCGTCAAGGAGCGCGAGGCGATCGGCTATGCCTATGAGGGTGCCGACGCGAGCTTCGAGCTGCTGGCGCGGCGCACGCTGGGCAGCGTGCCGGAGTTCTTCAAGGTCGACAGCTTCCGCTGCATGGTTGAGCGCCGCTTCGACGCCATGGGCAATTTGAAGACCGTATCCGAGGCCGTCGTGCGGGTAACCGTCGATGGCCAGACGCTGCTTTCGGTCGCCGAGGGCCACGGACCGGTCAACGCGCTCGACATCGCGCTCAGAAAAGACCTCGGCAAGTATCAGAGCGAGATCGCCGACCTGACGCTGGCGGATTACAAGGTGCGTATCCTCAACGGCGGCACAGAGGCGGTGACGCGCGTCCTCATCGAATCGCAGGACATCACCGGCGCGCGCTGGTGGACCGTCGGCGTTTCCGACAACATCATCGACGCCTCGTTCCAGGCATTGATGGATTCCATCGTCTACAAGCTGGTGAAGAACCGCGAAAGGACCGGCCTCGCGGCCGTATAGGATATATGGCTGAAACGGTCACGGCTCCCCAGCCTGCCAGCGACGATGAATCGCTGCGCGGCTTTCTTTTCGCTCTCTCGGCGTATCTGCTGTGGGGCATGCTGCCCTTCTTCATGAAAGCGGTGGCGCATATTCCCGCCAGCGAGGTGGTGGCGCACCGCGTCGTCTGGTCGGTGCCGATTGCCGGCGTCGTGCTCCTCCTCCTGCGCCGCACGGCAGACATCCGGCGGGCTCTCGGCTCCCCGCGCACACTGGCGATGGCGGCGCTGACGGCGACGTTCATCGCGGTGAACTGGGGTGTCTATGTCTGGGCCGTCGGCGCCGGCCGGGCCGTCGAGACGGCGCTCGGCTACTATATCAACCCGCTGGTCTCGATCGCGCTCGCGGCGATCTTCCTGCGCGAAAAGCTGAGTGCGATGCAGGTCGCTGCCGTGGGGCTGGCCGCGCTGGCGGTGGTCGTGCTGACGGTCGACGCGGGCGGGCTGCCCTGGGTGTCGCTGGTGCTCGCCTTCTCCTTTGCCACCTACGGCTTCCTGCGCAAGACGCTGCCCGTCGGCCCCAGCCAGGGGTTCTTCCTTGAAGTGCTGATCCTCAGCATCCCGGCGCTCGGCTACATCGCCTGGGTGCAGTGGACGGGGGAGGGGCATTTCCGGCTTTCTGTACCGACGGATACCTGGCTGCTACTGGCCTGCGGGCCGGTCACGGCGGTGCCGCTGCTCTTCTTCGCCTTCGGCGCAAAGCTCCTGCGCTACTCGACGATCGGCATCATGCAGTACATCGCGCCGACCATGATCTTCCTCATCGCCGTCTTCGCCTTCAAGGAGCCTTTCGGCGGCGTGCGCGCCGTCGCTTTCGCCCTCATCTGGTCGGCGCTGGTGATCTATACGTGGCCGATGCTGCGGGCGCGCTTCCGTCAGAGGCGGCCGATGATGGCCGGGTCGCCTTCCGAATAGGCGCCGGTGCGGGTCAGCGCCGGCACGATGTCCTCGGCGCGGTCGATGACCAACGGCCGCACCCGCTCTTGCGAGTGGATGAAGCCTTCCGCCTTCATGTGCGAGAGGAGGGAGAGCATAGGTCCCCAGAAGCCGCTGAAATTGGCGAAGACGATCGGCTTCTCGTGCCGCCCGAGCTGCGCCCACGTCATGATCTCGACGATCTCCTCCAACGTGCCGATGCCGCCGGGCAGTGCCACGAAAGCGTCCGAGCGGTCGAACATAATGTGCTTGCGCTGATGCATGTCGTCGGTGAGGATGAGATCGTCGAGCCTGTCGAGCGACGACCCCGGCGCCTCCTTGTTGATAAGGAAGCGTGGGATGATGCCCGTCACCGCGCCGCCCTCCTCCAGACAGCCGGTGGCGACGGCATTCATGATACCCGTGGCGCCGGCCCCGTAGACGAGCCGTAAGCCGGCGCGCGCCAGATCGTTGCCGAGTTTGCGCCCCGCTTCGAGGAAGCTGCCGTCGCGGCCGGGGGAGGAGCCGCAATAGACGCAGACGGATGTGATCGTGCTCATGCGTTGATTGGTGATTGCACAGCCGAGTCGGGTCAAGATGGAAACGACTCCGAGATGGTTTTCCCGGCAGGGCCGGCCGCCACGGGCTTTTCCTTGTAGGCCTTGGAAAAACAGGATAGACCGCTCAAAATAGGGGCCATGGGATCGGGATTGATGGCGATTACTCCGCTCAAGGTGCTGTTTTTTATCGCCGGAATGGTCGTTTTCGGCGTTGGCACCGCCTACTTTGCCGGCGCGTTCGATCCGGCGGCGCAAGGCGCCGGTGAAAAGACGGCCGCGCTCGACGCCGGAGATGCTGGCGCCGGGGCTTCATCGACGCGGCGTGACGAGGGTACCTCCGCCGGTGCAGGAGCACCCGAAGAAGCGGAGGGAGCGTCGAAGGACGACGCCGAAGCGCGGCCGGAGGAGGAGGTGGTGGTTCCTTCCTTCGACGTTCTGCGCGTCGAGCCTGACGGCTCTATGGTCGTCGCGGGCGGGGCCGCTCCCGGCGCCGAGGTGGAAGTCCTGAGCGGCTCCATGCTTCTGGCCACGACCAAAGCCGGGCCATCGGGTGATTTTGCCGCCGTGCTCGATCAGGCGCTGACGCCGGGAGAGCATAACATCGTGCTGCGCTCCACTTCTTCCGACAACGTAGCCGCCACCTCCGAGGAGACGGCCGTCGTGTCGATCCCGTCCGCCGGCAGCGGCCAGGTTGTCGCCCTGGTGCAGCAGCCGGGCCAGCCGAGCCGTCTGATCACGAGACCTGAGGGCGAGGCGCCGGCGGGCGATGTCCCCGAGGCCGCGCAAAGCGCCGAAGCGGAGGGCGAACCGGCCGAGGCGCAGGCACCTTCCGGGGAACAGGCCACGGCGCCTGACGGCGATGAGGATGCCGGCCAAACCGGAGAGATGGCGGAGCGGTCGTCGGATGCGACCGACGATCGGCCCGGCGAGACAACTCCCGCCGAAGAGCGTGTCGGCCCGATAGCGGAGGCCCAGTCGGATGAGGCGGCCGGCACGGCTGGGTCTGCGGGGGAAGGGCAGGACGCGCCGGCACGGGCTGCTGAGGCACCCGCGCAGGAGGGGCAGGACGCGCAGGCGGCCGAGGCCGACGGTTCCGAGCAGGAGGCGCCGGCCGACACAGGCGTTTCGGCCTTCATAGAGGCAGTTGAGATTGATGGGCGGCAGGTGTTCGTGGCCGGCACGGCCGAACCTGGCCGCCATGTGCGCGTCTATGTCAACGACGTGTTGCTCGGCCAAACGACCGTCAATCCGGACGGCAGCTTCCTTGTCGAGACGGAACGCGATCTGCCGGTGGGCGACTATATCGTGCGCGCCGACGTTCTCGGCGACGACGATGCCAGCGTGATCGCCCGTGCCGCCGTTCCTTTCCAGCGGCAGGAAGGGGAGCAGATCGCCGCCGTGGCGCCCGATCCGAACAGGAGGATACGGACGGACGCAAAGGCCGAAATGCCGGGCACCGGAACGGCTGACGACAGCGCCGACGCTGCCGTGAACGGCAATCGACGGGAGGCTGCCGAGAACGGCGATCGGCGGACGGCCGAAGCCGGGGAGAGTGGGCAGGATGTGGCGCCTAGCGTCGGCGAGACCGCCGAGATGGCGCCGCCGCTCGAGCCCGTCGATGGCGCCGTCATCATCCGCCGCGGCGACACGCTGTGGCACATCTCCCGCCGCGTCTATGGGCATGGCATCCGCTATACCACCATCTACCTCGCCAACCAGGACCAGATCCGCGATCCCGACCGCATCTGGCCGGGACAGATCTTCGCCCTGCCGGAGAAGACCGAGCAAGGCGAAGAAGCCGACCTCGGCGCCATCGGCGAACAGGCCGTCCCGCCGGAGGAGGCCCGGGACGAGGAGGGATAGGCTTACGGGAGCGTGGAGCGGCTGGGCAGCAGCCCGCCGACAGCGAAAACCTCTTTCCGTTTGCAACTGACTTGTTCATCGTATATCGACGATTAACGATGAATAGCTTGGCAAACATCTCCGAACCGTCCGCGCCCGCTTCCGGCTGTTGCGCACCTGACGTGCTTTCCCGTGGCCTTTTCGCCTTGGCGCATCCCGCGCGCATCGAGATCCTGCGCTATCTCTCTGGCGTCGACTACTGCTGCTGCAAGGACGTCGTCTGCCGGCTGCAGCTTGCCCAGTCCACCGTCTCACAGCACCTGAAGATCCTTCTTGAGGCGGGGCTGGTGCGCATGAGCCCGCAGGGACAGCGCTCGCGCTATGCGGTGGACAGGGAGGCGCTGTTGGCGCTTTCCGGGGCGGTGGGCGGCCTTCTCAATGCCTGCGCCGCGCGGGCGGACGAGAACGGCAGGGAAATCTGAGGCAGCACGCATTGGCCCAAAAAACCGTCTCCGCCGAATCCGGCACCACGCTCCGCACGCTGGTGAACCTGTGGCCGTACATGTGGCCGTCCGACCGGCAGGATCTCAAGTTTCGCGTGGTGGTGGCAACTGTCTTCCTTGTCCTGGCGAAGGTGATCCTCGTTCTCGTTCCCTATTTCTACAAATGGGCGACCGACGAGCTTTCGGGCGAGGGGACGGCGCCCGCTTATCTGCCGGCCGTCCTGGCCGGTCCCCTGATGCTGGTGGTCGCCTACAATCTGGTGCGCGTCGTCCAGCTCGGCTTCAACCAGCTTCGCGATGCGCTGTTCGCCCGCGTCGGCCAGCATGCCGTACGCCAGCTCGCCTACCGCACCTTCGTGCACATGCACGCGCTGTCTTTGCGCTTCCATCTGGAGCGGCGTACGGGAGGCCTGTCGCGCATCATCGAGCGCGGCACCAAGGGCATCGATACCATCGTCCGCTTCACAATCCTGAACACGGTCCCCACAATCCTGGAGTTCGCCCTTTCGGCCGTCATCTTCGCCGTCGCCTATGGCTGGGCCTATGTCGCCATCATCGCCGTCACCGTGTGCCTCTATACGTGGTTCACGGTGCGGGCGAGCGACTGGCGCATCACCATCCGCCGGGAGATGAACGATTCCGACACCGACGCCAACACCAAGGCGATCGACTCGCTGCTCAATTTCGAGACGGTGAAATACTTCAACAACGAGGCGATGGAGGCCAGCCGCTTCGACCGCTCCATGGGGCGCTACGAGGAGGCGGCCACCAAGACCTGGACCTCGCTCGGCTGGCTGAATTTCGGTCAGGGCGTCATCTTCGGCCTCGGCATGGCCACTGCCATGGGGCTGTCGGCGTGGGAAGTGATGCGCGGCACGCAGACGGTGGGCGACTTCGTCTTCATCAACACGATGCTGATGCAGCTATCGATTCCGCTCAACTTCATCGGCTTCATCTACCGCGAAATCCGCCAGGCCCTTACCGACATCGAGCAGATGTTCGATCTGCTCGATGTTCCCGCGGAGGTGCAGGATCGGCCGGGTGCGGCGCCGCTCAAGGTCGATAAGGGCCATGTGCGCTTCGACGATGTCGCCTTCGCCTATGATGGGGATCGGCCGATCCTCAAGGGCATCAGCTTCGACATTCCCGCCGGCAGGACGGTGGCGGTGGTCGGCCCCTCGGGCGCCGGCAAATCAACCATCTCGCGCCTCATCTTCCGCTTCTACGACATTCAGGAGGGCGCCGTCCTGATCGACGGCCAGGACGTGCGCGACGTCACGCAGGAAAGCCTGCGGGCAGCGATCGGCATGGTGCCGCAGGACACGGTGCTCTTCAACGATACGATTGCCTACAACATCCGCTACGGCCGGCCTGATGCATCGGAGGAGGAGGTGCGCCGGGCCGCAGAACTGGCGCAGATCGCCGATTTCATCGACGGCCTGCCCGCCGGCTACGACACCATGGTCGGCGAGCGCGGGCTGAAGCTCTCCGGCGGAGAGAAGCAGCGTGTGGCCATCGCCCGCACCATCCTCAAAGCGCCTCCGATCCTCATCCTCGACGAGGCGACTTCTGCGCTCGACACCCATACCGAACAGGAGATTCAGGCCGCCCTCGACATGGTCAGCCGCGGCCGCACGACGCTGGTCATCGCCCACCGGCTTTCCACCGTCATTGCCGCCGACGAGATCATCGTCCTGAAGGACGGCCGCATCGCCGAGCGCGGCACCCATCACGCACTCATCGCCGCCCGCGGCCTTTATGCCGACATGTGGGATCGCCAGCGCGAGGCGAGCGAGGCGGAAGAGCGCCTGCGGCTCGCCCGCGAGACGGACGAGATGGGCGTGGTGGTGCGGAAGGTGCCGAGTTATTAGGAGCGGATGGGGCTTCGGCTCGAATTCTGCTTGCGGCCCGTTGCCGTCCCTCGGCAATGGTACGATCGGCTCAGGTCTCGATCTTAGTCATCTATTTCACTACCTCGAACGGGAATGTCGCTGTCAATGAACAATAGACCTTCCGGTTTTAGAGCCGCTTTCAGGCGGTTCATCGCACATTTCCTCAACTCCGGGTGACGCCCGTCAAGAGCTCCGACCCGCATGGCGAAGGCGATGTCGAATGGCTCCTCCCCGGATCGCAACTCGAAATCCTCGATTGCGACGTGCTGGAAACGCAGCCGACCGGTTGCGATCTCAGGCTTTGATCCGTCAGTTGCGATCCTGATCGCTTTGGCCGAACGATCTATCGCAACGACTGTGCCGCTGCCGATACGTCGCGAAATCTCGCGAGCGGCAACGCCTGGCCCGCAACCCACTTCGAGAACCCGAAAACCGGGTTCCAATGGCAGCGCATCAACGAAGCTTGCAATTCTTGACGATATTCTTGGTGCCATGGTCAAAACAGATATGTCGGAACGACCGCAGGAAGCTACGGAGGCGATCCGCTTTCCGCAAGGCAGCCATCGGTGTCTTCCCGTTGGACTTCTGCGCTCCACCCATACCGGAAGCAAGGGCATAGCTGTGCCACCCGCGTTGCAGCGCGGCGCTCTTTCCGATAGGAAATCCGCACCTGATATCCACCGGGGCGCGGAGAACCGATGAGCTTAGTCGACACGATCCGAAAGACATTCGTGCCCATCCACCGTGAGGGCTATCCCTTCATCGCCGGGTTCGCAGTCGCCTCCCTCGTCCTCGGCCTCATCTGGGAGCCGCTGTTCTGGATCGGCATGCTGCTGACGGCCTGGTGCGCCTTTTTCTTCCGCGATCCGCCGCGCGTCACGCCGGTCGACGACAGGCTGGTCATCGCGCCGGCCGACGGTTCGGTATCCTCCGTCGGCCCGGCCGTGCCGCCGCCAGAGCTCGGCCTGGGCTCCAAAGAGATGTTGCGCATCTCGGTTTTCATGAACGTCTTCGCCTGCCACATCAACCGCGCGCCCGTGCGCGGGCGCGTTTCGCTGATCGAGCATCGGCCCGGCCGCTTCCTCAACGCCGACCTCGACAAGGCCAGTAGTGAGAACGAGCGCAACAGCCTCATCATCGAAAGCCCTCACGGGCCTATTCCCGTGGTGCAGATTGCCGGCCTCGTCGCCCGTCGCATCCTTTGCTGGGCCGAGGCGCCGGGTGAGATTGCCGTCGGCGAGCGTTTCGGCCTCATCCGCTTCGGCTCGCGCGTCGACGTCTACCTGCCGGAAGGAGCCCGGCCGCGCGTTGCCGTCGGCCAGATTGCGACCGGCGGCGAGACGGTCATCGCCGAGTTCGGCAGCGAGGAAGCACCGCCGCTCGTGCGGGTGTCCTGATGGCCGGGCCGTTTCCACCTTTCGAGCCGCACGGCGGCGGCGGACCGCGCATCCGCGAAATCCCGCTGCGCCTCATCGTGCCGAACCTCATTACGGTGCTGGCCATCTGCGCCGGGCTTTCCGGTATTCGCCTTGCCTTCGAGGGGCGGGTGGAGACGGCGGTCATCATGGTGCTTGTCGCCGCCTTCCTCGACGCCGTGGACGGACGGGTGGCGCGCATGCTCAAGGCCTCCTCGAAATTCGGCGCGCAGATGGATTCGCTTGCCGACATCGTCAATTTCGGCGTCGCCCCCGCACTTGTGCTTTACGCCTACATGCTCGACAGGGCAGGGGCCATCGGCTGGATCGCCGCGCTTCTCTTCGCCATTGCCTGTGCGCTGCGTCTTGCCCGCTTCAACGTCATGCTGGACGATGCGGACCGCCCGGCCTGGCAGGCAGACTACTTCGTCGGCGTGCCGGCGCCGGCGGGTGCCGCACTCGTCATGCTGCCGGTCTATGTCGGGTTTCTCGGCGTGGTGCCGGACCGCCCGGTGGCGTTGGCGGCCTCGGCCTATACGCTGGCCATCGCGGTTCTCCTGATCAGCCGCCTGCCGGTCTATTCCGGCAAAAGCTCCGGCAGCCGCGTTCGCCGCGAGCTGGTGATGCCGCTGATGCTCGTCGTCGTCTTCTACGCGCTGCTTCTGGCCAGCTACACCTGGCAGACCATGGCGGCCTCTGCCATTGCCTATCTCGTCTTCCTTGCCTTCAGCGTGCGCGCCTATTCGCGCCGTGCGGAGCGCGAGGAAGCGGCGGCGAAGGACGCCGGGGACTGAGCCACCGGCGGCCTCAGGCCAACTCGGGATCCTTCGTCGTCTCGGGCGCTGCGCGGCGAACCGCCAGCATGCGGTCGAACAGCGCATTGGCGGCCATCGGCTTTCCTTCGGTATCGGCGAGCGCCACCATTTCGGCAATGGTCAGGGGCGCCAGTGTGGCCACGGTCAGGCGCGGCAGAAGCTGCCGCCCACCGTCCGGCGCCAGTGAGAAGAACGACCGCACGGAGCCTTCCACATGGATCGGCACCACGCGCGCCTCCGCCGCCGCGGCGATGCGGGCGATCGCCCGGAAGAGACGGAAGGCCTTGGCGTCCGGCGCCTCGTTGTCCGGAAGGTAGACGGCGAGCCGCCCCTTGCCCCTAAGGCGGCGCACCAGCCGCCGACTGACGAAGATGTGCCGGGCGTTGAAGGCGATGGTACGTGCCAGTGCGCGCCAGGGATCGAGCCACCAGGCGTTCGCCGAGGCCTCATCCAGGATATGCAGCGTGTCGTTCGGCAAGATCGCCAGCATCAATGCCGGCTCCAGGCGAGACCGGTGCCACACCGCATAGATGACGGGCGGCTCCGCCGCGTGAGCCGTGACGATGGCGCCGTCGCCGATGCGGAAGAAAAACTTCAGCGGCGCATAGAGCATCGCTTGGTGCAGGCTCAATCCCAGCCGTATTCGGCAGTAGATCGCGGCGACAAGCCACAAAGCCAGGATCGCTATGATAAGCGCAATGACTATCGTCATTCTTCCGCACCTCCGAGCCGCAGGCCGGTCTCCGCAATCGGTCCAGATCGTATCATCGTTTCACCGAATCGATGACCGGATCCAGTCCCTTATCTTGTCGCAATTCCGGATGGACAACCGGTCCCCGCTTTTTCCGGAATTGCTCAAATTTTCACATAAACAATGAGTTGGAGCACAACTTGATTCACCGCAACAATGGCTGACGGTGCTCTCTCCCTGCGCGGCTTCTGACGGCCGCTACACGCGAGGGTAACGCAAGACCGGGTGAGGTCAATCGTGTTTTAGAAGAAGAGCGCTATTCCGGCACCCGGTAGTGCAAGAAGCGGTCCCTTCGGACGTCGAAGACAAGCCCAGTCTCCGTCAGTTCCGAGCTTGCCAGAGGCAGGACTTTCGCCGCCACTTCCGAGGGATGCGGCAGGGTCTGGGGATCCTCGCCGGGCATCGCCTGCGCCCGCATCGCCGTGCGCGTGGCCCCGGGGCTGACCGAGTTGACCCTGAGCGGCATGTTTTTGGTCTCGTCCGCCCAGGAGCGCACCAGCACCTCGACAGCCGCCTTGGAAGCCGCATAGGGCGCCCAGAAGGCGCGCGCCACATGCGCGGCACCCGACGACATGACAATGGCGCGGCCTGCGTCCGAAGCCCTGAGCAGCGGGTCGACCGAGCGTATCAGCCGCCAGGTGGATGTGACGTTGATAGTCATCACCTTCTCGAAGGTCTTCGCCTCCACGTGGCCGATGGGCGAGATGGTGCCGAGGATGCCGGCATTGGCCACCAAGACATCGAGCTTGCCCCAGCGCTCGTGGATGGCGCCGCCCAGGCGGTCGATGCCGGCCATGTCGGTCAGGTCCAGCGGCACCAACGTCGCCTCGCCGCCGCCGGCCTTGATTTCGTCGTCCAGCTCTTCAAGCCCGCCCACCGTGCGCGCCACGGCAAGCACGTGGGCTCCCGCCGCCGCCAGCTCCTTGGCAAGGAAATAGCCGATGCCGCGCGAGGCGCCGGTGACGAGCGCGATGCGGCCTGAAAGGTCCAGAGGTTCCGTCATGTGCTGGTTTTCCCCGCACTTAGATAGGAAGGAGAAGGGGTGCTACTGCCCGCCGGCCGCCAGCAGCGAGAGCTGGCGCACGTTATCGGTGCCGTGGTGGTCGGTCAGCTCCGTCGGGTATTCGGTGGTGAAGCAGGCGTCGCAGAACTGCGGCTGCTCGTTGTTGCGCGCGGCTTCTCCGACAGCCCGGTAGAGCCCGTCGATGGAGAGGAAGCCCAGCGAATCGACGCGGATGAACTCCGCCATCTCCTCGATCGACATGCGAGAGGCGAGGAGCTTCGACGTCTGCGGCGTGTCGACGCCGTAGAAGCAGGAGGCGCGTGTCGGCGGCGAGGCGATGCGCATGTGCACTTCGGTAGCTCCCGCATCGCGCACCATCTGCACGATCTTCTGGCTGGTCGTGCCGCGCACGATCGAATCGTCCACCAGAACCACGCGCTTGCCCTCGATCAGGCGGCGGTTGGCATTGTGCTTCAGCTTGACGCCCATGTGCCGGATGGAATCGGTCGGCTGGATGAAGGTGCGGCCCACATAGTGGTTGCGGATGATGCCGAGCTCGAAGGGAAGCCCCGCTGCTTGAGCAAAGCCGATCGCGGCCGGCGTGCCCGAATCGGGCACCGGAACGACGATGTCGGCCTCCAGAGGGTTCTCGCGCGCCAGTTCGGCACCGATCTGCTTGCGCACCTCATAGACATTGCGCCCTTCGACCGAGGAATCGGGCCGGGCGAAATACACATATTCGAAGATGCAGAAACGCTGCTTGGCCTTTTTGAAGGGGAAGAAGCTCTCGATCCCCTTTTCCGTGACCACCACCATCTCGCCCGGCTCAAGATCGCGGACAAAGCGGGCGCCGATTATGTCGAGCGCGCAGCTTTCCGAGGCAAGGATATAGGCGCCTTCGAGATCGCCCAGCACCAGCGGGCGGATGCCCAGCGGATCGCGGCAGCCGATCATCTTCTTCGAGGTCAGCGCCACCAGCGAGAAGGCGCCTTCGAGCTGGCGCACTGCATCGATGAAGCGGGCGTTGGTGTGGCGCTCCTTGCTGGTCGCCACCAGATGCATGATGGTTTCGGTATCGGAGGTGGAGGAGAAGATCGAGCCCTGCTTCTGCAGGCGGCGCTGCACGGTCATCGCGTTGGTGATGTTGCCGTTATGGGCAACCGCCAGCCCACCCTCGGCCAGCTCGGCGAAGAAAGGCTGCACGTTGCGCAGGCCGGAGCCGCCCGTGGTCGAATAGCGGGTGTGACCGATGGCGCGAGAGCCGTTCAGCCGCTCGATCACGGCGGGTTTGGTGAACGTGTCACCGATGAGCCCGATATGCCGCTCGACATGGAACTGGCTGCCGTCGAAGGAGACGATGCCGGCGGCCTCCTGGCCGCGGTGTTGCAGGGCGTGCAGGCCCAGCGTGGCGATCGCCGCCGCGTCCTGGCGCCCGAAGATGCCGAAAACGCCGCACTCGTCGTGGAAATGATCGTCGGCTTCGCCCATGAGAGGCAAATCAGTGTCGTCCGCCATCGCTGGCCGCCTTGTGCCTTGGTTAGTCTTCCTTCTGGCGGCCTTCCGGGCCGTCAGTTGTTCGTCTCCGTATCGCCTGCCGTGCTGGAGCCGGGCGACACGCGGTCGAAGATCGATGTCTCCGGGTCGTCGGGCAGCAGGTCCTGCAGCCACTCTCCCACACCCTCCAGGAGCGGACGTGACTTCGCCTCCGCGACCCAGCTCGGCGGGTTTGCACCCAGGAGCCAGTTCAGGAACAAAAGCGCCACCGCCACCACCAGGATGCCGCGCACTGCGCCGTACAAGAAGCCCAACGTGCGGTCGAGCGCGCCGACCCTGGAGTCGATGATGAAGTCGGCCACCTTCATCGTGATCACCGTCACGATGATGAGCGCGATGAAAAAGACCGCTGCCGCCGCCGCCGCCAGAGCGACCATCGCATTGCCTATATAGGGTGTTACATAGGGCAACACCAATGGGTAGAAGAAATAGGCGGCAATCGCGGCAAGCGCCCAGGAGGCGATGGAGAGGATTTCGCGCGAGAATCCGCGCACCATGGCAAGCATCGCCGAGACAAGCGTGAAGCCGACGAGGATTCCGTCAAGCAGCGTGATTGGCATCGTCACCCAAACTCCATTTCAGGAAGCACGCCCAATACCGCTTCTTCCCGTATCCTGCCAGCCAATCCACCAAAGTTTTCTCCTTCACGGCGTGCTCGAGCCGGCTATCCGGGCAACGAGATCCGCAAGGCTCTCTGGCCGCCATGCCTGCGCCGAAATGCCGCCCGCGGGTTCTTCGTTTCCCGGCGGCATGACGGCCTGGCCGAAGCCAAGTTTCTCGGCTTCCTTGAGCCGGCTTCCCGCATGCGCGACCGGGCGGACGGCGCCCGAGAGGCTGATTTCGCCGAAATAGACGCAATCGGCGGGCAGGGCAAGCCCGGTGAGCGAGGAGACAAGGGCGGCCGCCACGGCGAGGTCTGCCGCCGGTTCCGAGATGCGGTAGCCGCCGGCCACGTTCAGGTACACGTCATGGGTGGCAAAACGCACGCCGCAATGCGCCTCGAGCACCGCCAGCACCATGGAAAGCCTGGGCGAATCCCAGCCCACCACGGCGCGCCGCGGCGTGCCGAGCGGGGAGGGGGCGACGAGCGCCTGGATTTCAACCAGAACCGGCCGCGTGCCCTCCATGCCGGCGAAGACGGCTGCACCCGGTGCGGCCGCACTGCGCTCGCCCAGGAAGAGCTCCGATGGGTTCGGCACCTCGCGAAGGCCCCGGTCGCCCATCTCGAAGACGCCGATCTCATCCGTCGGGCCGAAGCGGTTCTTCACCGTGCGCAGGATGCGGTAGTGATGCCCGCCTTCGCCCTCGAAATAGAGCACGCCGTCCACCATGTGCTCGACGACGCGCGGGCCGGCGATCTGGCCTTCCTTGGTCACGTGGCCGACGAGCACGATGGCGGCACCTGTCGATTTCGCGTACCGGATCATCGCCTGCGCCGCCGCACGCACCTGGGTCACCGTGCCCGGCGCCGATTCGGCAAGGTCGGTCCAGAGCGTCTGGATGGAATCGAGGATGACGAGGTCCGGCCTCTTGCCGTCGCCAATGGTGGCCAGGATGTCCTCGACATTGGTCTCGGCGGCAAGCTCCACCGGCGTTTCCGCCACGCCGAGCCGCTGTGCCCTGAGCCTGATCTGCGCCACCGCCTCCTCGCCCGAGACATAGATGATGCGGTGGCCCCTGGCGGCAAGGGCGGCCGCCGCCTGGGTCAGCAGGGTAGACTTGCCGATGCCGGGATCGCCACCCACCAGAAGCGCGGAACCGCGCACGAAGCCGCCGCCCGTCGCCCGGTCCAGTTCGCCAATGCCGGTGACGATGCGCGGCGCATCCTCGATGTCGCCGGAAAGCGTCGTCAGCGCCACGGCGCGGCCGGCCCGCGCCTTGCGCAAGGACTGCGGCCCACTACCGATGCCGCTTGAGGTGCCTTCCTCCACCAGCGTATTCCACTCGCCGCAGCCGTCGCACTTGCCCGCCCAGCGGGCGTGGGCGGTGCCGCAATTCTGGCAGATAAACTGGACGCGGGACTTGGCCATTAGCAGATTTTCCTGCCGTGCAAGGCGCAGAGCAAAGGCGATTGGCTCACTCCTCACCTCCCCCCACATACTCGCGGTGATACCGCGGCCCGAGCGAGGTCAGCAGTTCATAGGCAATGGTGCCTGCCGCCTCCGCCACCGTGTTGATCGGCATGTTCGGCCCGAAGAGCTCGACATGATCCCCCACCGCCACCGCGTCCGGTCCGAGTGCCGTGACGTCGAAAAGCGTGAGGTCCATTGTCACCCGGCCGAGCACCGGTGCCTCGTGCCCGTGGATGAAGCCGCTGGCGCCGTTGCTCAGGTTGCGCAGCGGCACGCCGCCGCCCGAGGCCGCGCGGTGATAGCCGTCGGCATAGCCGGTGGAGGCAACCGCAATGATCGTGTCGCGGGCAAGCGGGGTGGCGCCGTAGCTGACGGTGTCGCCGGCACGAACCTGCTTCACCTGCGACACACGCGCTTCCGCTGTCACCACCGGCTGCATGGGATTGGCGGCGCCGCTGACGGGTGCGCCGCCGTAGAGGGCGATGCCTGGGCGGGTGACATTGCACAGGAAACCACCACCGAGGAATATCCCGGCGGAGTTGGCGAGGCTTGTTTCGGTTTCTGGAAAGAGCGTCCGAAGTGCCTGAAAGGATTCAAGTTGTCGCCGGTTCATGGGATGGTCGGGCGTGTCCGCACAAGCAAGGTGGCTCATCACCAGCACCGGGGTGAGCGCTCTCGTCAGGGCGTTCTCTTCGGCCAGCGTGCGCGCCCGCTCCGGCGTGAGCCCCAGCCGGTTCATGCCGGTCTCGACGTGGATGGCGCAGGGGCGCGGCGTCTCGCCGTCGTCCCAGCCGTAAGCTTCCCAGATGGAGAGGTCGCTTTGCGCGTTGAGGACCGGAATCAACCGCCCCGCGCGATAGGCCACCGCCGCCTCCGAGCCGAAAAGCCCGTTGAAGACGAAGATTTCCGCTTCCGGCAGGATGTCGCGCATCGCCAGACCCTCATGCGGAAGTGCTACGAAGAAGCGCCGGCATCCCGCCGCCCAGAGCGTGCGTGCCACCGGCGCAAGTCCGAGCCCGTAGGCATCGGCCTTCACGACGGCCGCCGCTTGCGCGGGCGTCGAGCGCTCCGCCAGCAGCCGGTAATTGGCGGCAAGCGCGGAAAGATTGATGACAAGCCGCCCCCCGGCCAGATGCGGCATTGGCCCGCTGCCGATCATGTCGGGCGAATAGGGCACCTCTACTCGAAACGCTCCGGCAGGTGGGAGTCCTCGGCGAGATCGGAGAAGCGGGTGAACTCGCCCTGGAAGCCGAGATTGACAGTGCCGGTAGGTCCGTGGCGCTGCTTGGCGATGATGACCTCGGCCTTGCCGCGCGCCTCATTCATCTCGCTCTCCCATTTGATGTACTCTTCCGTGCCGGGCTTCGGCTCGCGGTTGCCCAGATAATACTCCTCGCGGTAGACGAAGAGAACCACGTCGGCGTCCTGCTCGATTGAGCCCGATTCGCGCAGGTCCGAAAGCTGCGGACGCTTGTCCTCGCGGTTTTCCACCTGGCGGGAAAGCTGGGAGAGCGCGACGATCGGCACGGCGAGCTCTTTGGCGAGTGCCTTCAAGCCCGTGGTGATCTCGGTGATCTCCTGCACGCGGTTCTGCTGGGCGCGGGCGCTGGTGCCCTGCATGAGCTGCACATAGTCGATGACCAGCACGTCGAGCCCGCGCTGGCGCTTCAGCCGCCGGGCGCGCGCGGCGAGCTGGGCGATGGAGATGCCGCCCGTCTGGTCGATGAAGAGCGGGATCTTCTGCATCATCTGGGCACAGCCCACCAGCTTCTCGAAATCGGCCTCGGAAATCTCTCCGCGGCGGATTTTGGAGGAGGGAATTTCCGTCTGCTCGGAGATGATACGGGTGGCGAGCTGCTCCGACGACATTTCCAGCGAGAAGAAGCCGACGACGCCGCCATTGGCCGCGGCGAAGGAGCCGTCGGCCTGCTGCGCCGGCTCGTAGGCGTTGGCGATGTTGAAGGCGATGTTGGTGGCGAGCGACGTCTTGCCCATGCCGGGGCGGCCGGCGAGGATGATGAGGTCCGACGGCTGCAGCCCGCCCATGCGCCGGTCGAGATCGCGCAAGCCTGTGGCGATGCCGGAAAGATGGCCGTCGCGCATGAAGGCGGCATTGGCCATATCGACGGCGATCTTGGTGGCGTCGCCGAAGCTTTCGAAACCGCCGTCGTAGCGCCCGGTCTCGGCGAGCTCGAACAGCCGCCGCTCCGCATCCTCGATCTGGTCGCCCGGCGCCATGTCGACAGGTGCATCATAGGCGATATTGACCATATCCTCGCCGACGGTGATCAGCGCCCGGCGGACGGCAAGATCGTAGATGGCGCGGCCATAGTCGGCGGCGTTGATGATGGTGACGGCCTCCGCTGCCAGCCGGGCGGTGTACTGCTGCACCGTCATCTCGCCCACCTTCTCGTCGGCGGGTAGGAAGGTCTTGATGGTCACCGGATTGGCCATCTTGCCCATGCGGATGAGCTCGCCCGCCACCTCGTAGATCTTGCGGTGCAGCGGCTCGTAGAAATGGGTCGGCTTCAAAAAATCCGAGACGCGGTAGAAGGCGTCGTTGTTGACGAGGATGGCGCCGAGCAGGGCCTGCTCGGCCTCGATGTTGTTGGGCGCCTCACGATAAAGAGGCGTTTCCGCCGTGTTCAGCTTGCGGACTGCATCAGCCATCGGGATTTCCGTTGTCGTTATTATGGCTGCCGGATAACAGCGGACAGATCCGGCGCCCCCAAAACCGTTCCCTCGTAAACCTTTGCGCGCCGTTGCGTAAGGCCGTTATGCCCGACTTATCGCTCAAACCTGGCCGAAGCACCCGCTATCCACACGCAATTGCACCCGCACGATGGAAAACGCATTGCTGCGCTTTCCATGCTTGACAGCGAATCATCAGGGTAGGGTGGATAATATTCCTATTCGGCCGCGTCGGTAAACGTCTTTTGCCCATCGGGAGAGGCCAGGCGCTTCTCCGTCTCGCCGATATAGTCGCGCGTCAGGGGCAGCGTCTCGCGCTTCTTGGCAAGCTGGATCTGGAAGACCACCAGGTCCTGCCACCGGAAGGCGGCTTCCGAGCCGGCGAGATAGAATTCCCACATGCGCGCGAAGCGCTCGTCATAGATCTCCAGCACCTTGTCGCGATTTGCGAGGAAGCGCTCGCGCCAGTTCTTCAGCGTCTCCGCATAGTGCAGCCGCAGGACCTCGACGTCGGTGACCATGAGGCCGGACTTCTCGATCGCCGGAATCACCTCCGAAAGGGAAGGGATGTAGCCGCCGGGGAAGATGTGCTTGCGGATGAAGGCGTTGGTAACCGTCGGTCCCGACGTGCGGCCGATCGTGTGCAGGAGCATCACGCCGGCGTCACCCATGAGCTGTGCGCATTTGTCGAAGAAGGTGCGGTAGTGGTTGATCCCCACATGTTCGAACATGCCGACCGAGACGATGCGGTCGAAGGGGCCGGAAAGCGCCCTGTAGTCGGCGATCTCGAAGCGCGCCTTGCCGTCGAGCTTCTCCTCCTCGGCGCGCTTGCGGGACACCGCGTGCTGCTCCTCCGACAGGGTCACGCCCAGAAGGTCGACATCGAACTGACGCGCCAGATAAAGGCCGAGACCGCCCCATCCCGAGCCGATGTCGAGCACTTTCTGGCCCGGTTCCAGCGCCAGCTTGGCGGCGATATGGCGCTTCTTAGCGCGCTGCGCCTCGTCCAGCGATATGTCCGGCTGGGGGAAATAGGCGCAGGAATACTGCATGTCCTCGTCGAGGAAGAGCCGATAGAGCTCGCCGGAAAGGTCGTAGTGGCGCGCCACATTGCGCTTGGAACGGCCGGCGGGGTTGAACTGGTGCAGGCGGCGGAAAAGATAGCGAACGCCTTCGCCCAGCTTCATGACGAACGTCTCCGCGCCGGCGCCGTCTAGATTCTGATAGCTGAGCTTGAGCAGCGCCAGGACATCGCCCCGCTCGAAGTCCAACTCGCCTTCCATATAGCTTTCCGGAACCGCCAGCATCGGGTCGAGCGCGATGGCCCGCTCGGCTCGCCTGGAATGGATGACGATACGTACCGGCTCGCCTGACCCGTCGCCGAAGCTGTGCACGGCGCCGTCCGCGTCGGTGATACTCAGGGAGCCCTTCCGCACGAGGCGGGATGCAAGTTTCGCAAGCAACCGATTCATCACTCACCCCGCTTACATGCCTAGGATGTAGCGATTATGCAACAGATGCATCACGGTTGAAAAGGGTTACCCGAGTTTGCCCGCGCCACGGCAGGAAGACTGCTGACATCGTGAAAGTCGCGGTAATCCGGCTATTACGGTGTCGGTGGCCGTCTCGTCTCAATTGGTTCAATTCGCTTGAAATATTGGTTCACAATAAATGTGGGGCCGGACGTCATCGCCGCCCGGCCCCAGGAGAGTGCTATGGAAGAATCGGCGCTTAGGCCTTTTCTTCCTCTTCGCCCCCGGCGGGTTCTTCGGCGGCAGGGACCTCTTCGGTCTCTTCCGGCTCAGCGAACTCGGCTTCCGGGTCGAAGAATTCTTCCGGCCGTGCGCTCTCGTTGACGTCCTCGCCGTAGATCGCCTCGGCCGAATCCAGCGTCTCGCCCTGCGCCTGGCGCTCTGCCTCGTCGGCCGAGCGGGCGACGTTGAGGGTGATGGTCACGACGACCTCGGGGTGCAGCGCGATCGCCACATTGAGCACACCGATGGTCTTGATCGGCTGGTTGAGGTCAACCTGATTGCGGCCGATCTTGAAGCCGTTCTCGTTCAGCACCTCGACGATGTCGCGCGGCGATACGGAGCCGTAGAGCTGTCCCGTCTCGGCGGCCGAGCGGATGACGATAAAGCTCTGGCCGTCGAGTTTTTCGGCGACGCCCTCGGCTTCCTTCTTGCGCTCAAGGTCGCGCGCCTCGAGCTCGACGCGCTGTGTCTCGAACTTCTTCCTGTTGGCCTCGTTGGCGCGCAGCGCCTTGCCCTGCGGCAGGAGGAAGTTGCGCGCAAAGCCGTCCTTGACCTTCACGACATCGCCCATCTGGCCGAGCCGCGGGATGCGTTCCAGGAGAATGATTTGCATCGTTCCGTTTCCTTCTTTGGCGGCTGTCGCCGCTTGAACATGGAAGGCAGGTCAGGAAACGGGTGCCTTGCGGCTTCAGGTTCGCTGTCCTGCCTTGCTGGCAGTTAGGGGCTTTGCCCCAACTCGGGATTTTCTCGTCCCTCGATCCGCGCCCGCCGCGGGGAGGGGGCTGCGGGCGCCAGTGCGCCCGCGGCCGGTCTTACTTTACCACGTAGGGCAAAAGACCCAGGAAGCGCGCCCGCTTGATCGCCTTTGCAAGCTCACGCTGCTTCTTCTGGCTCACCGCTGTGATGCGCGAGGGCACGATCTTGCCGCGCTCGGAGATGTAGCGCTGCAGGAGCTTGACGTCCTTGTAGTCGATCTTCGGCGCATTGGAGCCGGAGAACGGGCAGGTCTTGCGGCGGCGGTGGAAGGGACGCCGCGTCGGAATCTGGTTGATGTCGACCATTATTGGCCTCCCTCACTGGCTTCGCGCGGAGGGCGCGGGGGGCGGTCATCGTGATCACGGCGCGGGCCACGGTCGTCGCGGCGCGGGCCGCGATCGTCCCGGCGCGGACCACGGTCGCGGTCGTCGCGGCGCTGCATCATCGCCGACGGGCCTTCCTCGTGCGCATCCACACGCACGGTCATGAAGCGCAGCACGTCCTCGGACAGACCCATCTGCCGCTCCATCTCCTTGACGGCGTCTGCCGGCGCGTCGATGTCCACGAGCGTGAAATAGGCCTTGCGGTTCTTCTTGATCCGGTAGGCGAGGGACTTCAGTCCCCAGTTCTCGACCCGGCCGATCGTGCCTCCGCCCTTCTCGATGACGCCCTTGTACTGCTCAAGGAGCGCATCGACCTGCTGCGCGGAGAGGTCCTGCCGGGCAAGAAACACATGTTCGTATAGAGCCATTGTCTTGCCTTTCTTCATCTTCCGTCCGTCCGGGCCCCAGCGGCTAAAGCCTCAGCGACCTATCTTGCCGGCTTGGCCGGAGAAGAAAGGCGCGTGTTGGAGACGGTCGAGAGCGGAGACACGGGAGGCGGAAGACTTTTGCCTTCACAACGGGCGAGAACACCCAGCCCTCCGTTCAGCCCCCGGCTGGGACCGGCAGACGGCGCGTATATACAGGGTTTTGGGTGGGATGCAAGGCTTGCCTTGGCGAAGGAACGAACCGCCGGCTCGGAAGCCGGCGGTTCCTCATGCTATAGGATGCGATAGATGTTCCAGAAGGTCGAGCCGGAGACGACGTAGGGCTCCAGCTCCTTGCCCCACTGTTTGTGGGCGTCGATTTTTCCGATGTCTTCGAAGAATTGCTCGAGCTGTGCCAGGCTTTCCACGGTATGGTTGGCCTCCACAATCGCCTCCTTCGCGCCGATCGAACCGGTCAGAAGCTCGAGACCCATCTCGTCCGTGCCCGCCTTGGGGCCGATTTCCTCCATCCAGCGACGCATGTGATCGATAGTGTTCTGCTTGTGCCCGAAGCGGGCTTGAACCTGCCAGCGTGCGATAAACATGTCATACCTCCCATGGGTTTCCGCCTCGGCGGTTCACTCGTCCCAGGCCTGGACCACGGTCTGCTCGGCGATCCGGCCGTCCTTCAGCTCGATCGTGGCAATGCAGAAGACCTTGGTCCCGTCGGGATAGGCGCAGCTCTGGGTGAAGGCCATCCGGTCATCTTCAGTAATGCTCGTGTCGACGCGGTGCGTCATGGCGCGGCTGCAGATGTCGTCCCAGAACGTGGTGATCGCCGCACGGCCACGCACCTCGCGCGGCTTGCTCGGCGGGTTGTTTCGGTCGATGACGCGGACCAGCGCGTCATCCGCATAGAAGCTCGAGAGCATCCGGCCGTCGCGGTTTTCGATCGCATGCTTGATGGCCGCTCCTGTCACCGGTTTTGTTTCCGTGAGCATTTGTATCTCCCTGGATTTTTCGAGGGCGCCCGCCGGCCGAGGGGCCGGAAAACGCCTTAAGTCTGTCACTGAGCGTATCTCACTGGGCGGTGCTGCCTGTCTTCGCCTTGTCGGCAGCCCGTTGCAGGATCGTGTCCACCTCCTTCTGGAAGGTGACAAGGTCCACCTGATTGCCGTTCAGAACGGTACTCCAATGGCGCACGATGGCGGCCATGGCGACGGCTTCGCGGATTTCCTCGTCCGTTGCGCCGTTGGCTTTTGCCGCTGCCGTGTGGAAATAGATGCAGTACTGGCAAGGAACCTGCGCCGACACCGCCAGGCCCAACAGTTCCTTGGTCTTTCCGTCGAGCGCGGTATCCGGATTGAGCTGCACCGACTTGAACTCGGCCCAGGCCCCGGCGATCCCCACTTCGGGGAAGACCTGGAAGAGGCTGGGGACGGAACCGAGCGTTTCCTCGATGTCCTTATAGGTCGCAGCCGCGGACTCGTCGGCGAATGCGGCGGTTGCGGTCGCAGCGAGCACCAAGCCCCCGGCAGCCGCGCATGTTATGGCTTTGCGGACGAATTTCAGCATCTTCTCCTCCTCTTGATGGCTGCCCCGCCGTCTGTGCAGGCGCAAGCATTGGGGAGATTGATACGCGCCTCCGGCGTCTTCCGCTTCGCCTGAAAGCACCAGTAGCGAATGGCCTGATCGGGCCAATGCGTAGATTCAAAGTGCTAGAGCGTCCTTGTGTAGCGTCCGAACGGACGCACGGCGCTCTAGCGGACCTCGGGCTGACGCGCGGCGAGCGCTGCCGCAGCCGCCCGCGTCGGCAGGTCGAGCTTCAACAGGATGTTCGCCACGTGGCGCTTGACCGTGTGCTCGCTCAAGCGCAGGTCGGCGGCGATCGCCGGATTGCTGAGGCCGTTGGCCACCAGCGCAAGGACCTCGCGCTCGCGGGCGCTGAGCTTCCCGAGGTCCGCCTCCTTCCGGCGGTGGCGGGCGGGCTCCAGGTGCTGCTCGGTCATCATCGTAACGAGCCGCATCGGCCGCGAGAGCCCCTCCACGGCTATCTCTTCACGGTCGCAGAAATGCAGGCCGGACCCGGCGGATAGCTCGGCGGTGACAGACGAGGCGAGGATCTCTCCGGCATCCGCATGCCGGGCGATCCGCTCCGTCACGTGGACGGCCAGACCTGCGATGACGTCGCCGCTGATTTCGACCTCGCCGACGTGAAGCCCTTGCGAAAGGCGCAGGCCGAGCCACTGCGCCGTCTCGCGCAGGATGGTCGCGCAGCCGGCGGCCTGCGCCGGTCCATCGAAGCGGGCTATCAGCCTTTCCAGGTCGAGGGTAACGATCCGGCCGCCGAACCGCTCTACGGCTCCGGCCGCGGCGGTACGCAGTTGCTCGGCCCGCTCGAGCCAGTGTCGGTCGCCGAGTTTCGCCGCATGACGCTCAGGCCCCACCATGCCGCTGGCAAGCAGCGTGGCCAGCGCACGGCTGGTTTGCGGCTGTGGGCGGATGCCGGTCAGAAACTCCTCGATGACGTCCGCCACCTGGTCGACGTCGCCGGTCCAGATAGGATGGTCGCGGCCGGGGATTTCGATCAACCGGGCGCCGGGGATGTTTTGCGCCAGATAACGGCCGGCTTCGGGGTCGACGCGCACATCCTCCTGGCGATGGATCACGAGGGTAGGAACACGGATGCTCGGCAGGATCGCGCGAAGATCGATCAGCGCGTTCATGCGGGTGAGAGCTACGGCCGCGGTGGGGCTTGCCGACAGCCGCTCGAAACGCGCCCACCACCGGCTGAAATGCGGATCCTCGACGCGACCCGGCGCGAAGTGGCGCAGCATCGCGCCCGTGCCCCAGCTTCGCTCGGCCTCCTCGGTGAAGTGCGCGACGGCTTCGGGCCCCTGAACCCAGCGATGGAAATGCGCATAGCCGCCATAGAGCACCAGCGCCCGCGTCCGTTCCGGATAAGTGGCCGCAAAGAGGATCGACATCGGCGCGCCTTCGGAGGATCCGAGGAGGGCGGCACGTCCGCTGCCGGCCGCGTCCATCACGGCATGAACGTCCTCCATCCGTGTTTCGAGGCTTGGCAGATGGGCAGGGTCGACGCGGTCGCTCAGCCCGGTGCCGCGCTTGTCGAACTGGATAAGCCGGGAGAAGGATGAAAGGCGCCGCAGAAGGCGACTGTAGCCAGGGTCTTCCCAGTGAAGGTCCAGATTGGAGATGAAGCCAGGAACGAAAACGAGATCGAGCGCCCCCTGTCCAATCGCCTGGTAGGCGATACGGGTATTGCCGTTCCTGGCGTAGCGAGTTTCGGGCACCATCACGGTCCGACCCACCCGAGCATAGTAGCAACAGCATACCACAGCCGGTGAGCATCGGCAGCGTCCGAACCCCGCCCGCCGGTCACATTCAGGTGGGATTGCGGCGTGAACTCACGTCTTCAACCTATACCCCGTCTTGAAGATCCACCACACGAGCCCCAGGCAGAGCGCCAGGAACAGCAAGATCATGGCAATGCTGACTTCCACGCTCACATCCGACGTCTCGTAAAAGCTCCAGCGGAAGCCGCTGATGAGGTAGAGCACCGGGTTTGCGAGCGTCACCTTCTGCCAGAACTCCGGCAGCATCTCGATGGAGTAGAACGAGCCGCCGAGGAAGACCAGCGGCGTGACGACGAGCAGCGGGATGAGCTGCAGCTTCTCGAAATTGTCGGCCCAGATACCGATGATGAAGCCGAACAGGCTGAAGGTGACCGCCGTCGCCACCAGGAAGAAAAGCATCCAGAAGGGGTGGCGGATCTCGATGGGGACGAAGAGATGTGCGGTCGCCAGGATGATGGTGCCGAGGATCAGCGACTTGGTCGCCGCCGCTCCCACATAGCCGAGCACGATTTCGAGGAAGGAGATGGGCGCCGACAGCACCTCGTAGATCGTGCCGACGAATTTCGGGAAATAGATGCCGAAGGAGGCGTTGGAGATGGAGTTCTGCAACAGCGTCAGCATCATCAGCCCCGGCACGATGAAGGAGCCGTACGGAACGCCATCGATCTCTTCGATGCGTGAGCCGATGGCGGCGCCGAAGACGATGAAGTAGAGCGAGGTGGAAAGCACCGGCGAGACCACGCTTTGAAGCAGCGTGCGCCGCATGCGCGCCATCTCGAAGATATAGATCGCTTTGACGGCCTCGAAGTTCATCGCGATTCCTCCACGAGAGTGACGAAGATGTCTTCCAGAGAGCTTTGCTCGGTGGCGATATCCTTGACGGATATGCCGGCCCGGTTCAGATCGGCGAGCAGCGAGCCGATACCGGTGCGCTCGGCCTGTGAGTTGTAGCGGTAGACGATACGTTCGCCGCCGTTCTCGAGGTCGAGATCATAGCCGCCAAGCGCCTCCGGCAGCGTTTCCAGGACCTCGTTCAGTTCCACGGTGAGCTGCTTCTTGCCAAGCTTGCGCATCAGCTCGCTCTTCTCCTCCACGAGGATCAGCCGACCCTTGTTGATCACGCCTACCCGGTCGGCGATCTCCTCCGCCTCCTCGATATAGTGAGTGGTGAGGATAATGGTGACGCCGCCCTCGCGCAGCCGCCGCACGAGCTGCCACATGTCCTTGCGCAATTCGACGTCGACACCTGCCGTCGGCTCGTCGAGGAACAGGATCTTCGGCTCGTGCGCCAGCGCCTTGGCGATCATGACGCGGCGCTTCATACCGCCTGAAAGCTCGAGAATCTTGCTGTCCTTCTTGTCCCACAATGTGAGGTCCTTGAGGAGCTGCTCGATGAGCGGCGGGTTCGGCTTTTTGCCGAACAGGCCGCGGCTGTAGCTCACCGTGTCCCAGACGGTCTCGAAGGTCTCCACGTGCAGCTCCTGCGGCACCAGCCCGATGCGTTCGCGCGCAGCGCGGAACTCGCTGATGATGTCGTGGCCTTGCACGCTGACCTTGCCGTTGGTCGCGTTGACGATGCCGCAGACGATGGAGATCAGCGTCGTCTTGCCCGCGCCGTTCGGGCCAAGCAGGGCCAGGATCTCGCCGTTGCGGATATCGAGGTCGACCTCTTGCAGGGCCGCAAGCCCCGAATCATAAACCTTGGAAAGCTTGGAAATGGAGATCGCGTGCTGCATGGAAGACCGTCGATATGGCTGGGGGAATGGAACGGCACTCGATACGCGCCATGGTGCGGCACGCCGAACGGCACCGGAAGCCAAAGCCGGTCTCATATAGGCGACTTGGTCTCCGGTTGCCATACCAGCGTTCCGGAGAGGGTGACATCTCCTGACACAAGCACCATAGCAGCCCGCAACATCAACCGCTTGCCAAATCCATCTCGGCGATCGGCGCAAGCTGCGCGGCAAAAGGCTTGACGCGGCCTGACTGTTGCGCCACCACGTGCGCCCCAACGGGCAAGTCAGTAAAAAGTGGGAGTAGCCGGCAATGACCATCGCCTTCACTTTTCCCGGCCAGGGCAGCCAGGCGGTCGGCATGGGGCGCGATCTCGCCGAAGCTTTTCCGGAAGCGCGCGCGGTCTTCGACGAAGTGGACGAGGCGCTCGGGCAGGGGCTTTCCAAGGTCATGTGGGAAGGGCCGGAGGATGAGCTGACGCTGACGGCCAACGCCCAGCCCGCGCTGATGGCCGTTTCCATGGCGGTCATGCGCGTGATGGAGAAGGGCGGCCTGTCGCTGAAGGACAAGGTTGCCTATGTCGCTGGCCATTCGCTGGGCGAATATTCGGCCCTTTGCGCGGCCGGCACATTCAGCCTTGCCGACACGGCCCGCCTCCTGCGCATCCGCGGCAACGCCATGCAGGCTGCAGTGCCAGTGGGCGAGGGCGCCATGGCGGCCATAATCGGACTTGAAACAAGTGACGTCGAGGCGGTCTGCGCGGAGGCCGGAAAGGGCTCAGTGTGCCAAATCGCCAATGACAATGGCGGTGGCCAGCTCGTCATCTCCGGCGCCACGCCGGCCGTGGAAAAGGCGGCGAGGCTCGCCACCGACAGGGGGGCCAGGCGTGCCATCATGCTGCCGGTCTCCGCCCCCTTCCACTCCGCGCTTATGGCTGCCGCCGCCGAACGCATGCGCGAGGCATTGGCCGATGTGGCCAAGAGCGCCCCTGCCGTGCCGGTCGTCGCCAATGTCACGGTCAGTCCGCTCAGCGATCCCGACGAGATCGCCGCCCGCCTTGTCGAGCAGGTCACCGGTCGCGTGCGCTGGCGCGAGACGGTGGAGTGGTTCGGCAAGAACGGTGTCGGCACGCTCTACGAGATCGGCTCGGGCAAAGTGCTGACGGGCCTTGCCCGCCGCATCAACCGGGATCTCAAGGCGACCGCGGTCAATGCGCCGGTGGATATAGAGGCAGCGATGAAGGCGCTCGTCTGAGCGTTGTGATAGGAATTTCCCGAGCGAATTCGAAGAAGGACTAGGTCATGTTCGATCTCAGTGGCCGCAAGGCGCTCATCACCGGAGCATCCGGCGGCATCGGCGAGGCCGTTGCCCGTGCTCTTCATGCGCGGGGCGCCGTCGTCGGGCTTCACGGCACGCGCGTCGAGAAGCTGGAGAGCCTTGCAGGCGAGCTTGGGGAGCGCACGAAGATATTCCCCGCCAACCTGTCCGATCGCAGCGAAGTCAAGGCGATGGCCGGGAAAGCGGAATCGGAGCTCGAGGGCGTCGATATCCTCGTCAACAACGCCGGCATTACCCGTGACGGCCTGTTTGTGCGCATGAGCGACGAGGACTGGGATGCCGTGCTGGAGGTCAACCTTACCGCCGCTTTCCGCCTCACGCGCGAGCTGACCCACCCCATGATGCGCCGCCGCTTCGGCCGCATCATCAACATCTCGTCCGTGGTGGGCGTCACCGGTAACCCCGGCCAGGCCAATTACTGCGCCTCCAAGGCCGGTCTCATCGGCTTTTCCAAATCTCTGGCCCAGGAGATCGCCACCCGCAACGTCACGGTCAACTGCGTTGCCCCCGGCTTTATCGAATCGGCCATGACCGAGAAGCTGAATGAGAAGCAGCGCGAGGCGATCATGGGGGTTATTCCCATGAAGCGCATGGGCTCGGGCGAGGAGATCGCATCCGCGGTCGTCTATCTGGCCTCCGCGGAAGCCGGCTACGTAACGGGCCAGACCATCCATGTGAACGGCGGCATGGTAATGATCTGACAGTGCGGCTTGGCGTGCGCCCGGCATTCGTGATATGGCGCGCGCGGCACGGCTGGCTGTCTGCAAAAGAAGCGAGGACGGCTGGTGAAGGGCGAGAAAGCCGTTGATCCGGTCATCTTTTCAGCTTGATTAGCGGCAAGCCTGCCGCTAACGAAGACCGGAAATTCATGAAGTCGAGGGTTCCCACATGAGCGATACTGCAGAACGCGTCAAGAAAATCGTTGTCGAGCATCTTGGCGTCGACGCCGAAAAGGTCACCGAACAGGCCAGCTTCATCGACGATCTCGGCGCGGACAGCCTCGACACCGTCGAACTGGTGATGGCTTTCGAGGAAGAGTTCGGCGTCGAAATCCCTGACGATGCGGCCGAAACGATTCTCACCGTCGGTGATGCGGTGAAGTATATCGACAAGGCGACTGCCTGACGCCTCCGTGCTTGGCTTCCGGCTGAAACTGCCACAAAGGCGGGACATTCAGTAAAATGAGACGCGTCGTCGTCACCGGTATCGGGCTCCTCTCGCCGCTTGGCCTCGGCGCCGAGCAAAGTTGGAAGAGCCTGCTTTCCGGCAAGAGCGCGGCAAGGCGCATCGACCAGTTCGAGG
The DNA here is from genome assembly GCF_025336525.1 of Chelativorans salis. GTDB lineage: Bacteria > Pseudomonadota > Alphaproteobacteria > Rhizobiales > Rhizobiaceae > Chelativorans > Chelativorans salis. The sequence goes on along the minus strand of NZ_JAOCZP010000003.1, from coordinate 586,946 downwards.
TCGACGACCTGCCGTGCAAAGTTGCCAACACCATCCCGCGCGAGGGTGAGGGGGCGTTCGATCCGGACGCCTTCCTGGAGCCGCGCGAGCAACGCAAGGTGGGCGACTTCATCGTCTACGGCATGGCCGCCGCCGACCTGGCGCTGGCCGATTCCGGCTGGGAGCCGAAGACGGAGGACGATCGCTACGCTACCGGAGTGCTCATCGGCTCCGGCATCGGCGGCATCGAGGGCATCGCCGAGAACGCGCTCATCCTGCATGACCGCGGCCCCCGGCGCATCAGTCCTTTCTTCATCCCCGGCAATATCATCAATCTGGTCTCCGGTCAGGTGTCGATACGCCATCGGTTGAAGGGGCCGAACCACGCCGTGGTCACGGCCTGCTCCACAGGCGCTCACGCCATCGGCGATGCTTCGCGCCTCATCATGCTGGGCGATGCCGACGTGATGCTCGCCGGCGGCGCCGAATCGCCCGTCACACGCCTGTCGATTGCCGGCTTCTCCGCCTGCAAGGCGCTTTCCACCAGTTTCAACGATACGCCGGAAAAGGCCTCGCGACCCTATGATCGCGACCGCGACGGTTTCGTCATGGGCGAGGGGGCCGGCGTGGTGGTGCTCGAGGAACTGGAGCATGCCAAGGCACGCGGCGCCAAAATCTATGCCGAGGTGGTGGGCTACGGCCTGACGGGCGACGCCTATCACATCACGGCACCCGCCGAGAACGGCGATGGCGCCTTCCGCTGCATGAGCGCGGCGATCAAGCGTGCCGGCTTAACGCCCGCCGACATCGACTATATCAACGCCCACGGCACCTCCACGATGGCCGACACCATCGAGCTCAAGGCTGTCGAGCGCCTGGTGGGCGATACGGCGGACAAGGTGTCGATGTCATCCACCAAGTCGTCTATCGGTCATCTTCTCGGGGCTGCGGGTGCCGCCGAGGCGATCTTCTCGATCCTGGCCATCCGCGATGGCATGGCACCGCCGACCATCAATCTCGACAATCCGGAAGCCGAGACGGTGATCGACCTCGTCCCGCATAAGCCGCGCAAGCGCAAGATCGACGTGGCCTTGTCCAATTCTTTCGGCTTCGGCGGCACCAACGCCTCGCTGGTGTTCCGGCGCTTCGAGGCCTGATCGCGAGCGCGATCAGGGACGTTGAAGCCGGAAATTTGACGCTATTGTGCCTCACTTTGTGGCGATGAATCCGCTGATCGCGGAGAGGAGACGGCTGACGCGATGACGGAAGAAGCGGACAATTTCGGCAAGAGGTCCGAGCAGACGGCAAGGCCGCTCGCCGCCAGGTCGGCGCGCGAGGCGCTGCGCCCGGAGGCGGGAACGCCGCCGCCACCCAAGCGTTCGCGCCAGTCGCGCAACCAGTTTGTCGTGTTTCTGAACTTCGTCGTCTCCTCCGTCGTCTTCCTGGTGATTGTTGCCGGCGTTGCCTTTTATTTAGGCAAGCACGAATTCGAGGGGCGGGGACCGTCGACGACGACCGAGACGATCCTCATTCGGCCCAATACCGGCGTGCGTGAGATCGCCGAGACGCTGGAGCGCCAGGGCCTCATCAGTGACCAGCGCATTTTCCTCATCGGCCTGCGCGTGCACGGTGCCGACGCCAGCCTCAAGGCCGGCGAATACGAGATCAAGGCGGGCGCCTCCATGTTGGATATCATGGAGCTTCTGGAGAGCGGCAAGTCCGTGCTCTATTCGCTCACCGTCCCCGAGGGCCGCACGGTTGCCCAGGTGTTCAAGACGGTGGCCGCAACCCCGGAACTTTCGGGCGAAATGCCTGAGGAAATGCCTCCCGAGGGGAGCCTCGCCGCCGATACGTTGCGCTTTACCCGCGGCATGCCGCGCACGGAGGCCATCGCCAAGCTGAAGGCCCAGCAGGAGGAACTGGTCCAAAGCATCTGGGAGAGGCGTGCCGAGGGCCTTCCCCTGCAGAACATCGAGGAATTCGTGACGCTGGCCTCCATCGTCGAGAAAGAGACTGGCCAGGCCGACGAGCGCTCGCGCGTGGCCGCCGTCTTCCTCAATCGGCTGGAGCGGGGCATGCGCCTGCAGTCCGATCCCACGGTCATCTATGGATTGTTCGGCGGCGAGGGAAAGCCGGCCGACCGTCCCATCTACCGCTCCGATCTGGCCAAGGAGACGCCTTACAACACCTACCTGATTGACGGTCTGCCGCCGACGCCGATCGCCAATCCGGGCCGCGCCGCGCTTGAGGCGGTGGCCAACCCGTCGCAGACGGACGAGCTTTATTTTGTCGCCGACGGATCGGGCGGGCACGTCTTCGCCACGACGCTCGAAGAGCATAACGAGAACGTGGCGCGCTGGCGCAAGATCGAGAGCGAGCGCAGAGCCCGCGCCGAGGCGGAGGCCGCCGAGACTGATGCCGAAGAGGGCGAAGAAGGCAACTGACGCGGCCGCTCGCGGCAGGAATCGCAGGCGGTGGGGAAGAAGATGGCACTACAAAGCATGACGGGCTTCGCCCGCGCCGGGCTTGACGACGAGATGGCCTCGGTCACCTGGGAGCTTCGCTCGGTCAACGGCCGCGGGCTTGAGGCGCGCCTGCGTCTGCCGCCGGGTTTTGAGCGGTTGGAGCAGCCGGCGAAAAGTGCTGTCGGTAAGCGCTTCTCCCGCGGCAACATACAGGCAAGCCTTTCCGTTACGCGCGGCGAGGCACTGCGCCGCCCCGTGGTCGACGAGGCGTTCCTAGCCGAGATGGCTAAACTTGCTCATTGGCTGGAACAGGAACACGGTGCCGCCCCCGCTACGGCCGACGGCCTTCTGGCGCTGCGCGGGGTGATGGAGATGCCCGACGCCAGTGCCGACGAAGAGGCGCGTGCGCGGCTCGACGAACTCGCCCTTCGGGCGCTGGATACTGCCTTGGACGAGCTTACGACGGCGCGATGCGACGAAGGCGCGTCACTGGGCACGGTCCTGGAAGGTCACCTTGCGGCAATCGAGGTGCTCACCCTGCGGGCGGAAGCCGACTCCTCGCGCGAGCCAGCCAATATACGCGCCCGCCTCGAAGAGCAGGTGCAGCTTCTCGTGGACGCAGCCCCCGCTCTCGACGAGAGCCGCCTCCACCAGGAAGCCGCCTTCCTCGCCACCAAGGCCGATATCCGCGAAGAAATCGACCGGCTGAAAACGCATGTCGCCTCCGCTCGTGCGCTTCTAGCCACCGGTGGCCCGGTCGGTCGCAAGCTCGATTTTCTTGCGCAGGAATTTAACCGCGAATCGAATACTTTGTGCTCCAAGTCCAATGCCGCTTCCGTGACGGCGATCGGCCTCGAACTGAAGGCGGTCGTCGACCAGTTCCGGGAGCAGGTACAGAATCTGGAGTAGCGGGCATGGAAGCGGACTTCTCATCCAACGGCATTCGCCGCAGGGGCCTGATGCTTGTTCTGTCGTCGCCCTCCGGCGCCGGCAAGTCGACGATTGCGCGCAGTCTTCTGGAGAATGACAAGGAATTTGCCCTGTCGGTAAGCGTGACGACGCGGCCGCGCAGGGCGAGCGAGATCGAGGGCGTGCACTACCATTTCAAGTCCCAACGCGACTTCGAGATGCTGCGCGACAGCGATGAGCTTCTCGAATGGGCCGAAGTGCACGGCAACCTCTACGGCACGCCGCGCAAGCCCGTGGAGGAGGCGATCGCTGCTGGCCGCGACATGCTGTTCGACATCGACTGGCAGGGCGCCACACAGCTGCGCGAGAAGATGCGCGGCGATATCGTCTCCGTCTTCGTGCTGCCGCCGACGATGGACGAGTTGCTGGCGCGGCTGAAGCGGCGTGCAGAGGACCCCGATAACGTCATCGAGACACGCCTTAGGAACGCCCGCCATGAGATCGAGCAATGGCGGGACTACGATTACGTCATCATCAATGACGACCTGACGCGCGCCTTCAAGGCAGTGCAGGCGATCGTCGCAGCGGAACGCCTACGCCGCGACCGGCGGCCAGGGCTCTTCGATTTCGTCGCCGGACTGTTGGAGGAAAAACCGGAGTAGCCGACGCTCGCGTGAGCAAGTGCGGCCTCAAAGCGCAGTCGCCAGTGCCACGAACTCCTCAACGCTCAGCGTCTCTGCCCGACGTCTCCCGTCGATCCCCGTCGTCTCCAGAAGGGCCTCACCGCCGACCGCCTTCAGGCTCTGGCGCAGCATCTTGCGCCGCTGACCGAAGGCCGCTTCCGTCACCCGCGCCAGCTTTCCCACCTCGACTGGCAGGGGCTCGGCGCGTGGCACAAGCTGCACCACCGACGAGGTCACCTTGGGCGGCGGCGTGAAGGCTTGGGGTGGCACCTCGAAGACGATTCGTGCCTCCGTGCGCCAGCCGGCCAGCACGCCGAGGCGTCCGTAGTGGCCGCTGTCCGCTCGGGCGACGATACGCTCGGCCACCTCGCGTTGGAACATGAGCGTCATGGACGCGTAGAAGGGCGGCCATCCTTCCGGCGTCAGCCAGCGGACGAGCAGTTCGGTGCCGATATTGTAGGGCAGGTTGGCGACGACCTTTACCGGCTCCTTCCCATCGGCAAGTGCCGCGAAATCCGTCTTCAGCGCATCGCCGGCCACAATCTCCAGCCGGCCGGGATAGTGTCCGGCGATCTCCTCCAGTGCCGCGATGCATCGCTCGTCGCGTTCGATCGCAACCACGCGTGAGGCCCCCTCGCTCAAGAGCGCCCGCGTCAGACCGCCAGGCCCCGGCCCCACCTCGATGACTGTCGCACCGTCGAGCCGGCCTGCCGCGCGCGCGATGCGGCGTGTCAGGTTAAGGTCGAGCAGGAAGTTCTGGCCGAGCGCCTTTTTGGCGAAAAGCCCGTGCCGCCGAATGACATCGCGCAGCGGCGGCAGTCCGTCCATTGTCATGGTGCGTGCTTTTCCGCATTGTCGGCAAGCCACCGGGCGAGCTCGATGGCCACAATCAGGCTGTCGGGGCGGGCAACGCCCTTTCCGGCGATGTCGAATGCGGTGCCGTGGTCGGGTGAGGTGCGGATGAAGGGGAGGCCGAGTGTCACGTTCACCGTATCGTCGAAGGCGAGCGTCTTCACCGGGATCAGCGCCTGATCATGATACATGCAAAGAGCGGCATCGTAGTTTTTCCGCGCCGCAGCGTGAAACATCGTGTCCGCCGGCAGTGGGCCGAAGGCGTCGATGCCTTTGTCGCGCAGGGCCGCGATGGCTGGTGCGATAATGTCGATATCCTCTCTGCCCATCGCGCCGCCTTCGCCTGCATGGGGATTGAGGCCGGAAACGGCAAGCCGCGGGGAGGGAATGGCGAAACGCCCGATAAGGTCCCGGGCGACGATCTCGCCCGTTGTCTCGATCGCTTGCCGGGTCAGGCTTTCCGCCACCTCGTTCAGGGCCTGGTGGACCGTCACCGGTACTGTTTTCAAGTCCGGCCCTGCAAGCATCATGACAGCGGTGGCCGGCCCGCCGGTCGCCTCTTCCGCCAGATGGCCAAGATATTCCGTGTGACCGGGATACTGGAAGCCTGCGTCATAGAGCGGCTTTTTGGCAATGGGGCAGGTGACTATGGCGGCCGCACGGCCCGATAGCGTGTCCTCCACGGCGCGCGTGATCGCCTCGACCACGCCGGCCGCATTGGCGCCGGAGGGAATGCCTGGCGTATCGGCCAGTCGGTTTTCCAGCGGCACGACCGGAAGGGCGGTCGCAAAATGCGCCGCCGTATTCTCCGGCGAAACCTCAATGAGCGGTACATCGAGCGCCAGCCGCTGCGCCCGTGCCGCGATCAGAGCCGGATCGCCCAGAACGTAGAAGGTGGGCAGTGCCTTCGCCTCGCGCGCCAGCCATGCACCGAGCAACACTTCCGCCCCGATACCGGCGGGCTCGCCGATCGTCAGCGCCAGCGGGGAGGGGGCAGATCCGGTCACGAGCCAGCCGCAGCCTTAAGCACCATCAGCGCTTGGCGATGCGCGCCTTCTCGCGCAACTCCGTCATCAGCTCTTCCGATAATTGCTGGACGGTTCCATCGCTCTGTTCCTCGCTCTGGAAAACCATCTGCGCCACGTGGTCATCCGAGACCTCCCGCGCGCTACAAACGCCGATGAACTCCACACCGCGTTCCGTCTCGCGCACCGGTGTGGCGTTGCCGGGGCTGGTGCTCTGCACCTGCTCTTTCCAGTCCCCCGGCAGCTCCGGCGCCAGCACGCGACCCATGTCCTGCACGGTTACGTCGATCAGGCCCTTGGCAAATTGCACGGTCGTGTCGCAGCTCTGGAAGCGGTCGCGCATGGCTTGTGCCTCGCGCTTGCGCTTGGCAAGCAGTTGCGACCGTTCGGCGGACGGGATGACGAAGATTACCCGCTGCAGCATGTACTCGGTCGCCGTCGGCTTCTGCCCGCCCTGCTGCAGCATCCTGTGCACCACCTCCTGCTCGCTCAGCGAACCTCCGGAGCGCTGGCGCGCCTGCAACAGGCGGCCCCAGCCAATCTGCGTACGCATGAACTCCTTGAAGTGTTCCTTCGTCACGCCGGACTGAGCCAGAATCTGGTCCAGTTGCGCCTGAGAAAGATTGTTGGAGGAGGCGAAGTTCGCGTAGGACTGGTTGACCATTTCATCCGTAACGGGAACCCGCGCCCGCTCTATCTCCTGCTGGCGCAGTGTCTGGTCGATCATCTCCTGCGCGGCGAGCTCGTTCAGATTGCCGTTCCGCCGCATCAGCTGCAAAAGCGCGACACGGCGCTGGATATCATAGCTCGTCACCGCCTTGTCGTTGACGACATAGCGGATCTCCGCTGCCATTGCGGGGGTGGTCGGCGCCATGGCAACGGCTGATAATGCCGCCGCCAACAGCGCTGCTGTCAGTAGGCGGGTTCTGCCCGCTGGCTGGGTCGTTTCTGTATTCTTCATAACATACTGACCATTCGAACTCGGTTTTCTATCCATACGCGCCACGAGAGGCAAAACCGTGGCATGGATCGCCGATCCTTCTTGATTCTACTGCGTGAGCGCACTCGAACTGCTGCCGAATTCACCGAGCGTACGCAGCGCAATGCTGAAACCGAATTTGTTCTCCGGCTCGTTGGTGCTGCGGCTGCGCGTCTGGCTGAAGGTCATCGTATAGATGAAGCACTCGTCATCATAAGCGAAGCCGAAGGAGTTTTTCACCAGCACGTTGGTCTCCAGGTCGTAGGTCGCCGAAGCAAATCCACGCCAGTTCTCGTGGAAGCGCAGCGAAGCGCTCCCGCCGACCTCCCGGCGATCTTCGTCGAACCCGTAGAGCGGCTGGCTCTGGATGAAGGCGTATTGCGCGTTCACGCTCAGCGGGCCCAGCCTTGTCCCCGCCCGCACGTCCGTGCGGCGCAGTTCGAACGTCTCGTCGTCGAAACGCCCCGCCAGCGAAGCGGAGAAGCCGTTGGGTGCTGTGAAGCCGACCAGCCCGACATAGTCGGACACGTCCGTGTCCAAGCCCGAATAGGCGCCGGCGTTTACCAAATCGGGCGAGGCATAGGAGTTCACGCCGCCCAGATGATAGGACTGGCCGAACAGGCCGTGCGCCGTCCAGCCGCCCGCGAACATGCCCGAATAGCGGATGCCGAGATTGGCCCTGGTGCCGCCCTCGATGCGGTCGTATCCGGAGAACTTGTCGCGTTCGAACAGCGTCGAGGCATCGAAGACGAGCGATTGGGCGTCCTCGTTCGGGATGCCGAGATCGTCGTTATAGGGTTCGTCGGGCCGCACGAAGATTTGCGCCATCGGCTCCAGGACATGCGAGGCGCTGGCGGTGGAGAACAGGATCGGCCAGCGCGCCTCCAAGCCGGCGGTCACCATGGACCTGTAGTAGGCGGAGCGTATGTCGCTGTTCGTCGCCTGGCCGTTGATCGCGAAAGCCTCGATTTCTGTCTGGGCGCCGGCCGACAGGTCGCTGTAGATGCCGTCGCCGCGGGCGTGCAGCATGGGAGTAAGCACCAGCCCCATGCTGGTCACGAAGGAACGCTTCCACTCGGCCTCCGCCGTCAGCCGCCCGGAATTGCCTTCCAGCCCCTGCAGCTTCGTGCCGTACATGCCCTCGCTGCGGTGCAGCGCCTGAACGTTGACATCGAGGTTCAACTCGCCGCCGGCGACCGGTTCGTCGGGCGTATAGGAATAGTCGAGATTCGGCGCCACCCAGGGCTGTTTGTCGTTGCGCGCACGTGGATGGTCGTCGAGCCGGTTTTCCTGCACCTGGAAGTGATAGCCCCTCAGGTCGAAATAGTTGCGGTCGTTGAGGCCGGTCAGATAGATTTCCGAGGTATGCACCGAGCCCGAAAAACCCTCGATGCCGTAGGTTTTGGAGAAATTCTTGTCCGTCTGTGCCAAGACGTCCCAGCCGAAGGCCCAGCGCGGATTGATTTCGAAGCGCCCCGTGGAGCCGATCATGCCGCGACCGGTCTCGAAGTGGTCGACCTTGTCGCGACCCCATTCCTCGGGGCTCTGCTGGCGGATGCCGGCGATCTTCAGGTTGTACTGCCCGTTATCGAACTGCTGGCGCCATTCGGCCTCACCGAGAAAGCCCTGGTTGGTATAGCCGGTCACCGACGCTGTGAGATCGTAGGTCGGCGACAGCGCCAGGTAGTAGGGCACCTTCAGCCCGTAGCCCAGCTCGCTGCCGCCCCTGATGCTGGGCATGAGGAAGCCGGACTTGCGCTTCACTGTCGGATCGGCGATTTCGAAATAGGGGAAGAAGGCGATCGGCACGCCGAAGAACTCGAAACGGGGCCGCTCGAAGCGCACCGTCTTGGCCTCTCCGTCCCAGATGATCTTCTTCGCCTTGATCTGCCACAGCGGCGGCCTGTCCGGATTTTCCTCGCACGGTTCGCAGGCGGTGTAGACGGCTTTGTTGAAGGTGGTCAGCCTGTTTCCCGAACGCTCCGCACTTTCCGCGGCGAAATAGGTCTCGTCGACCGTCTCCACCCTGAGCGCATGGACGAAGCCCTCGCTGAAATCGTCGGTGACATCGATCTGGTCAGCATAGATGCGGTTGCCGTCCTCCTCGATGATTTCGACATTGCCGCTGGCGATCACGCGTGAAGTCGTGCGGTCGTAGGTGACGCGCTGGGCCACCAACCGATTGCCGGCATATTCGATTTGCACGCCGCCCACGGCACTGATCGTGTTGAGGTCGTTGTCGTAGACGAGCGTATCGGCGGAAAGCAGCATCTGCGCGTCCCGCGGCAACTCGCTTCTGTCGAACCCGCCCACCTGCGCGGTTGCGACGGAGGCGGCCGCGATAAGGGCGACAAGCGCCACACCCACCTTGACGCGTCGCCGACGCGTCAAGAGAGAGGCCTTGCGGCCCCTCGTCACCGCTTCCCCCGCCACTAGCCGTCCTCCTTGAACAACAGGAAGGTTACTCCAAAAAACATCGCTACGACCACCGGCACCCACGCCGCCACGAAAGGCGGCACGAATCCGGCGCTACCAAATGCCTTGACCAAAACCGAAACGACATAAAGCAGAAAGCCGGCAAGGACGCCACCCAGAATCACCGTTACCGATTGCCCCATCCGCGCAAATCTCATGGAGACCGTCGCCGCAATCAATGTCATAGCCACGAGGAGGGGAGGCAGCGTCACCAACGAATGAAAATACATAGCGAAAGCATTGGCGCGTAAGCCAAAAGAGCGCGCCACCTCGATCTTCGCCGGAAGCGCGAAAACCGACACCGCCTCGGGCTGTGTGAGCTGTTGACCCACGAATTCGGACTGCAGACTTGTTGGTACGTCAACGGTTGCCAGGGTCTCCGGTGGGCCCCCGCCGCGCCGCCGGGTTACGTCATTCAGTTCCCAGTGGCCATCGCGGAGCCATGCGCGGCGAGCGTCCAGCCTCTCGACGATTCGGTCTTCCTGATCCATGATGAAGAATACCGGCCGCACCAGCGCCGTACCGCCCTCGAGGGCGGCATCCGCGCCGATGATCGTCTCGCCTGATTGGGTCCGCTGCTTGATCCAACGCTCTTCGCCCGTATTCGCCCTGGTCTTGGCGCCGCGTACCTCGGCCTCGATCGTCTGCGCCTTGGAGAAACCGGCTGCCGCGATTGGGCTCAGGATGAGCACCGCAAGCAGACCGAAGATGAAGGCACCGAGGGCAATCGGCGCCAGGAACTGCCAGGCGGAGATGCCGGCCGCACGCGCGACCACCAATTCATATTTGCGGTTCAGGCTGATGAGGGTGGCCATCGCCGAGATGAGCCCGACGAAGGGCACGACCTGCTGCATGATGATAGGCAGTTGCAGGGCTGCAAGCCCCAGCGCCCATTGGGCCGAATAGCCTTCGAGATCGCCCGCCCGCCCGGCAATCTCGGTGAAGGTGACGATGAAGACGAGCGCGGCGATGCCAAGAAAGTTCCAAGCCGTGATGACCGTGTAGCGGCGAAAGAAATAACCGCCGAGCGTTCTGCCGATCATGCGCGCCTCCGCGCCCAGCCGAAGCGCCGGGAAAGATCCTCACGAACGCTCTGGAGACGCTCGCTCAGCTTTTCCGTCCAGCTCGTCGGCAGCTCCATCATGCGGTTGGTGGCGATGAAACCCGTACAGATGACCATCATGCCTATGGGCACCGCATAGAGGACAAAAACGAAGAATGGCTTCGTCTCCGCCTGGTTGCTGGCATAAAAGCCCACCCAGCGCACCAGAAGGCCGATCGCCAAGGTGGTGATCATCGGATGCACCCGCGCCTCTCGGAAGGAGCGCGCGTCGCCTGCCACTGCGATCCCTATGAGCGCAAAAACAATGGGATAGAGCCAATCGGTAAGCCGCTTGTGCAGTTCGGCGCGATAGCTTTGCGGGTTTGTCGCGTAGGCCTTGTCGTTTGGATCCGGGTTGAGAAGATAGGTGAGATAACGGTCCTTGCGATAAAGCGTCGGCGTGTCCGAGCCGCGGGTGAATTGGGACAGATCGAAGGCGTAGGCTTCGAAGCGGATCACCGAGACGTCGCCGTTCTCGGACTGCCGCTGCACTTCGCCATCCTGCATGACGAGAATGCTGCCGCCCTCCCGCTCGACTGTAATGCCGCGGCGCGCGTGGTAAATCAGCTTCATGCCCTTTTCGCGCGTATCGGCGACGAAGATGCCACCCAGTTGCCCGTCCGGCAGGCGCTCGGATATCTGCACGAACACCCCGTCGTCCATCTTCTGAAAGCTGCCCTCCTGAAGGACCGTGGAAATCAGGTCTGCATTCGCGCTGGCCAGAAGCTGGCGCAGGGCTTGGCGTGAATATGGCTCCAGCGTGTTGCTGATGGCGAAGGCGGCAATGCTGGTGGCGATGGCGATCAGCAGGATCGGCCGGATGACGGCGTGGCGCGGACTTCCCGCAGCGCTGATGACCACCAACTCCGAATCCGTGTTCATCGTCGCCAGGGTCTGGGCGACGGCGATGCCGATGGCAAACGGCATGACGATGGGGATAACAGCCGGCAGCGTCAGCGCACCGGCGACGAAGAAGGTCGCGGCCGACTGCCCGCTGCTCGTCACCAGGTCGATGCGGTTGAGCACCTGGGTGGTCCACACGATGAGAAGCACCCACGCCAGCGCGGCAGCGAAAATCGATAGCGTGCGCCGCAATATGTAGAGCTCAATCACCTTCATCGGCAGATGTGTCACCTGTGTTGACGGCCACTATATGGCGCACGGCCTCCCGTGCGTCATGGTGGTACAACGCGGACCCGCCGGTTTGAAAGGTTCGGCAGAAATTGTCCCCGCCCCAGTCTGTCGTGGACAGGCCTAACGAAGCGGAAAAGAACGCGGTTAACGATTCCCTGCCTGCACTCCCCAAGGAATGGTTTAACGCATACCCCATTCCACCCCCTTGTCAATTTGTTCAAAACCGCCAAGATCGCGCCAGCCCCAAACCTACCGGACAGGAAGCTCCATGACAGATAAACCGACCATCTCGTTCGCCAAATTCGCTGCGCCCAAGAAAGGCAGTGTCATCGTATTGGCGCCGGAGGGCGGCAAGCTCGGGGAGGCAGCCAGGGCGTGTGACCCGGCCGACATCCTTCCGAAGGTTTTCGCGGCTGCCGATTTTTCCGGCAAGCTCGCGACAAGTGTCGAGGCGTTGGCACCGCAGGGGACGAGCTACGACCGTCTTGCCGCCGTCGGCGCCGGCAAGACGGATGCGCTCGACGAACAGGCCTGGCTGAAGATCGGCGGTGCCGCTTCTGCCGCCGCCAAGAAGGCAACCGAGGTGACGGTCGTCGCGGAGGTCGCCGGTGCCGAGGCCAGTGCCCGTGACGTGGCGCTGATCGGCCTCGGCATCGTGCTGCGCTCCTACACCTTCGACAAGTACAAGACCCGCAAGGATGAGAACGGCGCGCCCAAGCCCGCCGCCGGCAAAGCGGTGAAATTCACCATCCAGTGCGCCGACCCGGCGGCTGCGAAAAAGGCTTTCGCCGAGGCTTCCGCCGTGGGCGACGGCGTGCTCCTGGCCCGTGATCTCGTGAACGAGCCCGCCAATGTGCTGGGTCCGGTGGAATTCGCGGCGCATGCCAAGGAACTGGAGGAACTCGGGGTCAAGGTGGATATCCTCACTGAGAAGGAGATGAAGAAACTCGGCATGCGCGCGCTTCTGGGAGTGGCGCAGGGTTCCGTGCGCCCGCCGCGCATGGCGGTGATGCGCTGGAACGGCGGCAAGGCGAAGCAGAAGCCCGTCGCCTTTATCGGCAAGGGCGTCGTCTTCGATACCGGTGGCATCTCCATCAAGCCGGCCGCCAGTATGGAAGACATGAAAGGGGATATGGCGGGTGCGGCGACAGTCGTCGGCCTTATACATGCGCTCGCCGCCCGCAAGGCGAAGGTGAATGCGGTCGGCATCATCGGTCTTGTCGAGAACATGCCGGACGGCAACGCGCAGCGGCCGGGTGACATCGTCACCTCCATGTCCGGCCAGACGATCGAGATCATCAACACCGACGCTGAAGGCCGCCTCGTTCTGGCCGACCTGTTGTGGTACTGCAACGAAGAGTTCAAGCCCCAGTTCATGGTCAATCTGGCGACGCTCACCGGCGCCGTCCTGGTTGCGCTGGGCAACAGCCACGCTGGTCTGTTCTCCAACAACGACACGCTTGCCGAGCGCTTGACGGCAGCTGGAACCGTGACGGGCGAGAAGGTCTGGCGCATGCCGATGGGCAAGGAATACGACAAGCTCATTGACACCAAGAACGCCGATATGAAGAACACCGGCGGGCGCCACGCAGGCTCCATCACCGCCGCCCAGTTCCTCAAGCGCTTTGTCGACGGCACGCCCTGGGCGCATCTCGACGTCGCCGGCACGGCCATGTCCTCGCCATCCTCCGAGATCAACCAGTCGTGGGCGTCTGGCTACGGCGTGCGCCTGCTCGACCGGCTGGTGGCCGACCATTACGAGGGGTGAGGGTGGAAGTCCTTTTCTATCACCTGACCGAATCGACGCTGGAAGAGGCACTGCCCCCGCTCGTGGAGAAGAGCCTGGAGCGGGGGTGGAAGGTCGCCGTCCAGACGGCCGGCGAGGAGCGCCGCGACGCCCTCGACGCGCGGCTGTGGACCTTCCGCGACGACAGCTTCCTGCCGCACGGCACTGACCGCGAGCCGAATGCGGCCGAACAGCCGGTGCTCCTCACCACCGCTCCCGAAAGCCCCAATGGCGCGACGATCCGCTTCCTAGTCGACGGGGCCGAACCTGGCCCTCTCGACGGCTACGAGCGCGCCGTCTTCCTCTTCGACGGCCACGACACGGCACAACTCGATGCCGCCCGTGCACAGTGGAAGGTGATGAAGGCTGCCGGCCACGACGTCACCTATTGGCAGCAGGGCCGGGACCGGCGTTGGGAGAAGAAGGCGTGATGGGGTAGTGCAGGTACGTTGTGCCTTCACCCTCGTCCTTCGACAGGCTCAGGATGAGGGTGAAGGCATGGCGACGCTAGTGCAAGCCGCAACGCTGGGGGAAGGGCGCAAACATAGCCCTCACGGTGAGCCTGTCGAACCACGTGGGCGGGGTGCCATGCACGTACAACAGGGAGCTACCCAATCTCCCGAAGCACCGCCTCCAACTCCCCCAGATGCTCGATCTGCCGGAAGCGGTCGGCGCCCGAAGGCGCCTCGGCATGCTCATGCGCCCAGGTGAGTTCATGGGGAACGAACACGCCCCAGCCGCCGGCCTCGATCGCCGGCAGCACGTCCGACTTCATCGAGTTGCCGACCATCATCGCCTTGTCGGCACCGTTGCCGTGCCGGGTGAATATGCGCTCGTAGACCGCACGGTTCTTGTCGCTGACGATCTCTACCGCATCGAAGAAATCGCCGAGACCCGAAGCCGCCAGCTTGCGCTCCTGGTCGAACAGGTCGCCCTTGGTGATCAGCACGATGCGATACTGCCCGGCGAGCGCCTCCAGCGTTTCGCGGGCGTGCGGCAACGGCTCGACCGGATGGTCGAGCATCTCGCGCCCCGCTTCCAGAATGTCCCGGATCGTCTCCGCCGGCACGCGCCCCTCGGTGATCTCGATCGCCGTCTCGATCATCGAAAGGGTAAAACCCTTGATGCCGAAGCCGTACTTGCCGAGATTGCGCTTCTCCGCCTCCAAGAGACGCGCCGAAAGATGATCGGGTTTGGCGTAGTCGGCTAGAAGCTCGGTGAAGCGTCCTTCCGTGAGCCGGTAGAAACGCTCGTTTTGCCACAGCGTGTCGTCGGCGTCGAAGCCGATGACAATCGCGCTCATTCCGCCATCTCCCCCTCATACTCGGCCGAAAGCGCCAGCCATTTCTCCTCCTGCCGCTCGACGGTCCGCGCAAGGTCCGCGCGCTCCTTGGCGAGGGAAGAGGCCTTGCCAGGGTCGCGCTCGTAGAGGCCGGCATCGGCCATTTGCGCTTCGATGGCTTCCAGGCGCTTGCGGGTACGCTCGATCAGGCCTTCGGTCGCCTTGATCTCCTTGGCAAGCGGCTCGAGTGCGGCCCGCCGCTTGGCCGCCTCGCGCCGGCGTTCGGCCTTCGAAGCCTTTTCCGCCTCGCGCTTTTCCCTGTTGCGGCTCGCTCCGCCGGTGGTCAGCGCGCGGTAGTCCTCCATGTCGCCCTCATAGGGGCGCACGGTGCCCTGGTCGACCAGCCACAGCCGGTCTGCGCATGCTTCGATCAGGTGCCGGTCGTGGCTGATGAGGATGACCGCGCCCTCGTAGGTGTTCAACGCCTCGACCAGCGCCTCGCGGCTGTCGATGTCGAGATGGTTGGTCGGCTCGTCGAGGATGAACAGATGCGGCGCCTCGAAGGAGGCAAGGCCCATCAGGAGGCGCGCCTTCTCGCCGCCCGACAGGTCGCGCGCCGGCGTGTCCATCTTCTCCGTCGAAAGGCCGAACTGCGCCACGCGCGCTCTGACCTTGGCCTCCGGCGCATCCGGCATCAGCCGGCGCACATGCTGGTGCGCGTTCTCATCGGGCCTCAGATCCTCGAGCTGGTGCTGGGCGAAGATCGACACCTTCAGCCCCGGCGCCAGCGTCATCGTGCCCTTTTCGAGACCGAGCCTGCCGGCGATCAGCTTGGCGAAGGTGGACTTCCCGTTGCCGTTGGAGCCGAGAAGGGCGATGCGGTCGTCCTCGTCGATGCGCAGTGACAGGTTCTTCAGAACCGGCTTGCCCGGCTCGTAGCCGACCGTGCCGCCCTCTACGGCGACGATGGGGGAGGCGACGGCCTTGGCCGGATTGGGGAAACGAAACGGCCGAACGTGCTCGTTCACCGCCGCGGCGATCGGCTGCATGCGCGCCAGCGCCTTGAGGCGCGACTGCGCCTGCCTTGCCTTCGAGGCCTTGTAGCGGAAGCGCTCGACGAAAGCCTCCATATGCTTGCGCTGGGCCTCCTGCTTGACGCGCGACTTCTCCTGCAGCTCGGCCTTTTCCGCGTATTGCCGGGCGAACTGGTCGTAGCCGCCGCGCCAGAAGGTGAGCCTCTTCTGCTCCAGATGCACGATCGAGGAGACGGCGTTGTTGAGAAGGTCGCGGTCGTGGCTGATGAGAAGCACCGTGTGCGGATAGCGCGACAGGTAGCTTTCGAGCCACATCGTGCCTTCGAGGTCGAGATAATTGGTCGGCTCGTCGAGGAGAAGCAGGTCGGGCTCGGCGAACAGCACCGCCGCCAGCGCAACGCGCATGCGCCAACCGCCGGAGAAGGAGGAGGCCGGGCGCTTCTGCGCCTCGGCATCGAACCCGAGGCCGGAGAGGATGGAAGCCGCCCGCGCCTCGGCCGAATGGGCGTCGATGTCGGCAAGCCGCACCTGGATCTCGGCGATGCGGTGCGGGTCTTCCGCCGTTTCCGCCTCGCGCATCAGACGCTCGCGCTCCGCATCCGCCTTCAGAACGATGTCGATCAGCGGCTCTTCGGTGCCGGGCGCTTCCTGCGCCACCTGGCCGATGCGCGTTCCCTTGGGCAGGCTGACCGTGCCCGTCTCCGGCGCTAGCTCGCCGGTGATCGCGCGGAACAGCGTTGTCTTGCCCGTGCCGTTGCGGCCCACCAGTCCGGCTTTGGTGCCGGCGGGCAGGGTGAGCGAGGCATGCTCGATGAGTAGCCGCCCGGCAATGCGCAATGAAAGGTCGTTGATCGTAAGCATGACGGCGCGGTTTAGGACGTTGCTGCTGGCACTTGCAAGCCCTCTAGGAAAACTCCCTGCCTTCCGGTGTGCGGTGAAAATAGATCATGTCGAGCGACGGTGGCTCTTTGCCCAGCACCGACAGGATCATGTGCGCCTGGCCGCGATGGTGTGTCTGGTGGTTGAAGAAATGTGTGAGCGCCGGTGCCAGGCGCTGGGAGATGGTGCGCGGGTTGACGACGGTCATGTAGGTGAACCGCCCCTGGAGCGCTTTCTCGTCAAGGCCGGCGATCCAATCGACAACGCGTTCGTCCTCCGCCTCGCGCGCCTGCTTGAGCGACGGCAGGGCCGGATGAAGGATCGCGTCGAGTCGCGCCGGCGCCCCGCCTTTGCCGGTGAAGCGCTTCATCCAGATGCGGTCGGCCACGAGAATGTGGTTGAGCGTTCCCACCATGGACTTGAAGAAGGCACCCACGTCGCGCGCATATTCCTCCGCGCTCAGACCGGCCGCGGCCTCGTAGAGGAGGCCATTCGCCCACCGGTTATAGGCCGCCATCATCTCGAAATGCCGCTTCATGCTGTTTCCCCGGTCTGGCGAGTCGGTGCTCATGACTAGCGCATCTTTAGCGCTGCCACCCATCAATTCCATACATCCTTACCGTGCAAAAAAGCGATTGGAACCTTCGCCCGGAGTGGGATAAGCGGTAGGGACACAAGGGAGAAGGCGATGACGATCCTGCTCTATGACCTGGTCGGAAGCGACGAACGCCGGCCCTTCAGCCCGCATTGCTGGAAGACCGCTTTTGCGCTCGCCCACAAGGACCTTTCCTTCGAGACCGTTCCCACCCGCTTCACTGAGATCGCCGGTATCCAGGAGGGCGCGGCCAAGTCCGTACCCGTCATTCGTGATGGCGACCGTGTGGTAAGAGATTCTTTCGCCATCGCGCTTTATCTGGAGGAAGCCTATCCGGACCGGCCGACGCTGTTCGCCGGAGAAGGCGGCAAGGCGATGGCGCGGTTCGTCGAGCGCTGGTCTCAGCTTACGCTCCATCCCTTCATCGGCGAGGCGGCGCTGATGGATATCCATGGCATGCTCGGCCCTGCCGACCAGACCTATTTCCGGGAAAGCCGCGAGGCGCGCTTCGGCAAAGCGCTGGAAGAGGTGCCGGCGGGCCGCGAAGCGAAGCTCGAAGGATTCCGGACGAGCCTCGCGCCGCTGCGCACACTCTTCTGGCACCAGCCATTCATCGGCGGCGACGGCCCGCTCTTTTCCGACTATATCGTCGCCGGCGCTCTGCAATGGGCGCGCGTGGCCTCGCCCTTTCCCTTCCTGGCGCCCGACGATCCGGTGGCCGAGTGGTTCGCTCGGTGTCTCGATCTTCACGACGGCTTGGGCCGCAGCGTGCCCGCGGCGGCGTGATCGCTCTTCACACGAGCCTTCCGCGCCGCTATAGACCCGCCATCTCAATTCTTTCCCGTCAAACGCAAGGACCTGAAATGGCGATTGAACGCACCTTCTCCATGATCAAGCCGGACGCCACGGCGCGCAACCTGACCGGCGCCATCACCAAGATGTTCGAAGACGCGGGCCTGAGGGTCGTCGCCTCCAAGCGCGTGTGGATGAGCCGCCGTCAGGCCGAAGGCTTCTATGCGGTCCACAAGGAACGCCCCTTCTTCGACGAGCTGTGCGAGTTCATGTCCTCCGGCCCGACCGTGGTGCAGGTGCTGGAAGGCGAGAACGCCATCGCCAAGAACCGCGAGATCATGGGCGCCACCAATCCGGCCGACGCCGCTGAGGGCACCATCCGCAAGCTCTATGCCAACTCCATCGGCGAGAACTCCGTCCACGGCTCAGACGCGCCTGAGACGGCGGCCGAGGAGATCCGCTACTGGTTCTCTGACGTCGAGCTGGTCGGTTGAGTTGTAGCCACCCCGCCTGCGTCATTCCGGAAGCCGGAGTGAAGCGGAGGCTGTCCGGAACCCATTCCGGAACGTTGATGTCGCGGAATGGGTGCCGGACAAGCCTTCGGCTTGTCCCTGATGACGACCGATAGCACTTAATGGCTCTCGCCGAACCTTCCGGCTATTTCCGCCAGCGCCCCAGCGCCTCTTCGTCCGCCGCCTTCGCCTCCACCCAGTGGCCCGTGTCGCCGCCGGCGGGGTGTTCCTTTTTCCAGAAGGGCGCACGCGATTTGAGGTAGTCCATGAGAAAGTCCGCCGCTTCCAGTGCGGCCTTTCGGTGCGTCGAGGCGGCCACGACCAGGACGATGTTCTCGGCCGGCAGGAGTTTGCCGAAGCGGTGGATGACGGTGAGGCCGGTGAGCGGCCACCGCTCTGCTGCTTCGCTCGCTATACGGCCGATCTCAGCCTCGGCCATGCCGGGATAGTGTTCAAGTTCCAGCGCGGCGAGCTTTCCGTCCTCGTCGCGGCAGCGCCCGGTGAACGTCACCACCGCGCCGACGTCCTTGCGTCCCGCCGTCAGCCGGTCGATCTCGGCGGCGATGTCGAAATCCTCCGCCTGCACGCGCACGAGGGGCTGGCAGCGGTTTTTCACGGTCAGCCTCCCGTCATCGGCGGAAACAGCGCCACCTCGCCATCGGCCGGCAGCTTCGCATCATGATCCACATGTTCGTGGTCCACGGCGACGCGGATCACCTCCGCATGCTCGAGGGCAACCGCATAGCCGTCGCCGCGCGCCTTCAGCCATGCCAGGAGATCGGCCACCGTCTCTACCTCGCCGGGCGGGGTGACCGTTTCGGTCTCCTTGCCGATGCGTTCGCGTACCCATGCGAAATAGACGAGTTTCATGCCGTTCATTCCTCGATGATATGCTTCAGCCCGGCGCGAAAATAGTCGTAGCCGGTATAAAGCGTCACCAGTGCGGAGAACCACAGAAGCACGATGCCGGCCTCCGTCGTATAGGGCACCACCTTGTCTCCTGCGGGGCCGGCCAGCAGGAAGCCGATCGCCACCATCTGGATCGTCGTCTTCCATTTGGCGAGCTGGGTCACCGGCACGCTCACCTTGAGCGCCGCCAGATATTCGCGCAAGCCCGACACGAGGATCTCCCGGCACAGGATGATGATCGCCGCCCACAGCGTCCATCCGGCAATGGTGCGGTCCGTATCGGCGGCGAGCAGCAAGAGGCAGGTGGCCACCAGGAGCTTGTCGGCGATCGGGTCCAGCATCTTGCCAATATTCGAGGTCTGCTGCCAGGTACGGGCGAGATAACCGTCGAAATAGTCGGTGATGCTGGCCGCCAGGAAGATGCCGAGCGCACTCCAGCGTGCGAAATCGCTCGACTGCAGCCGCCCTTCGAGGAAAAAGCACAGGACTATCAGCGGCACCGCCATGATGCGCGCATAGGTGAGCAGGTTGGGCAGATTGAAGGCGCTTTGCGGCTGTTGCATGGATTGCTGGCTCATGGATAGCCTTTTCAAAATCAGACGCCGTAGCGTGCGGTCAAGCTGACATATGGGCGACCCCTCGGTCGGTAAAGCCCTATCTTCCCTCGTGGAAGTGGTTGTAGATCTGCCGGGCGATGGATTCGGAGATCCCATCGACCTCCATCAGGTCCTCGATACCCGCCCGGCTGACCGCCTTCGCTGTACCGAAGTGGTGCAGAAGCGTCCGCTTGCGCCCCGGTCCGATGCCGGCGATCTCATCGAGCGGGTTCCTCACCATCTCCTTCTTGCGCCGTGACCGGTGCGAGCCGATGGCGAAGCGGTGCGCCTCGTCGCGCAGCCGCTGCATGAAATAGAGGACGGGATCGCGCACCGGCAGCGAGAAGGGCTGCTTTCCCTCCATGAAGAAGCGTTCGCGCCCGGCGTCCCGATCCGGCCCCTTGGCGATGCCGATCACCGTGACAAGGTCGGCGATGCCGAGATCGTCGAGGATCTGCCGCACGGACGACATCTGCCCCTTGCCGCCGTCGATCAGGATGACGTCCGGCCAGGTGGGGAAGGCATCAGCCTCCTCCTCGCCGTCAGCGCCGTTTTCCGGCAGGCCCTGTTCGTTGATGAGCCGGGAGAACCGCCGTTGCATTACCTCGCGCATCATGCCGAAATCATCGCCTGGCGTGATCTCGGTCGAGCGGATGTTGAATTTGCGGTACTGGTTCTTCACGAAACCTTCGGCGCCCGCCACGATCATCGCACCGACGGCGTTGGTGCCCATGATGTGGGAGTTGTCGTAGACCTCGATACGCCGGGGTGCCGCCTCCAGCCCGAAGGTCTCGGCGAAGCCTTCCAGGAGCCGTGCCTGCGAAGAGGTTTCGGCAAGCCTGCGTCCCAGCGCCTCGCGCGCGTTGCGCAGGGCATGCTCCGCGAGATCCTTCTTCTCGCCGCGCTGCGGCACCGACACCGAAACCCTGCGTCCCGCCCGCGTCGACAGCGCCTCGGTCAAGAGCGCCTGGTCCTCGACGGTGTGGGAAAGGAGGATCGCGCGGGGGCAGGGCTTGTCGTCGTAGAACTGGGCAAGGAAGGAGCCGAGCACCTCGCCTGGCCCAAGTGCGGGATCCGCCTTGGGGAAATAGGCACGGTTGCCCCAGTTCTGCCCCGTCCGGAAGAAGAAGACCTGGATGCAATTCTGCCCGCCTTCCTGATGGATGGCGAAGACGTCTGCCTCTTCGATGCCTTGCGGGTTGATGCCCTGGTGGCTCTGCACATGGCTGAGTGCGGAAAGCCGGTCGCGGTAGACCGCCGCTCGCTCGAAATGGAGCGCCTCGGAGGCCTCTTGCATGGCTGTCGCGATGTCAGCCTTCACCCTGCTGGAGCGCCCGGAAAGAAACGCCTTCGTCTCCGCCACCAGCGCCGCATAGTCCTCTTCGCTGATTTCGCCCGTGCAGGGGCCGGAGCAGCGCTTGATCTGGTAGAGCAGGCAGGGCCGCGTACGGCTTTCGAAGACCGAATCGCTGCAGGTACGGATGAGAAAGGCCCGCTGCAGTGAATTGATGGTTCGCCCCACGGCGCCGGCCGAGGCGAAGGGGCCGAAATAGTCACCCTTCCTCGAGCGCGCGCCGCGATGCTTGAAGATGCCAGGGGCAGGATGGTCGCCGGTCAGAAGGATGTAGGGAAACGACTTATCGTCGCGCAGGAGAACGTTGAAGCGCGGGCGCAGGCGCTTGATGAGATTGGCTTCGAGAAGCAGCGCCTCTGTCTCGGTGCGCGTGACGACGAACTCCATCGATGCCGTCTCGCGAATCATGCGCGTGATGCGGTTCGTATGGCCGCGTCCCTGGGCGTAGTTCGTCACCCGTTTCTTCAGACTGCGCGCTTTGCCGACATAGAGCACGTCGCCCTCGGCGTTCATCATGCGGTAGACCCCCGGCGCGTTGGGCAGGCGCTTGACGACCGCCTGGATCACCTCCGCGCCGACGGCGGCACTGTCCGTACCCGCGCTATCCCACTCGACGGTCTTCCCGGGCAGGGGAGTTGCTTCAGGGGAAAGATCGGATGTGCTCATTCTGCCACTCCGGCGGTATCCGGCGTCTGCCAGGCCAGATGCTGCCCGCCGTCGAGCGCGATCATCTGTCCCGTTACCGACGGCGTTTCCCACAGATAGCGGATCGTGGCGCCGAATTCCGGCAGTTCCGGGCCCCGCTCAAGAATGAGCGCCTTGGTCTGGCGCTGGAAGTCCGCCTCGCCCTGGCGGTCGTTGGGCAGGGCCGGGCCGGGGCCGATGGCGTTGACGCGGATACGCGGGGCCAGCGCCTGTGCCATGGTACGGGTTGCCATCCACAGCGCCGACTTCGAGAGCGTATAGCTGAAGAAGCGCGGGGTCGGCTTCCATACACGCTGGTCGATCATGTTGACGATCAACCCCTCTTCTTCCTGCGGCAGTGCCCGCGCGAAACTCCTGGCGATGACGGCGGGGGCCTTCACGTGGATGGCGAAGTGCCGGTCCCAGACCTCTTCTGTAAAGTCGGTCGGCGAATCCTCCTCGAAGATGGAGGCATTGTTGACCACGAGCCTGACCGATCCCAACGCTATCGTCGCCTCGTCCACCAGCATCTCGACCTGCTTGGTGTCGGTGAGGTCGGCCTGCAGCACGTATGCCTCGCCGCCCTCGGCCGTAATTGCGGCCGCCAGCTGGTCTGCTTCCTCGCGCGACGTGCCGCAATGAATTGCGATCCTGAAGCCGTGTGCGGCCAGATCCAGCGCGATGGCTCTGCCGATCCTTTTTGCCCCGCCTGTCACGAGAGCGCACTTTCCTGTCTGCGGCATCCGTTCACCCCGTTCCTCGCGGCTTATATATGGCCTCGCACCGCGTATTTATAGCACCTTCCAGACAGCTACTGCCGTCACGGAGGGAAGGGGTGGATGGTGATGCCATGACAGTTTTCGTCAATAGCAAAGGGTCGAACTTCTGCCGTATTCGCCGCCGTTATTGCGCCGTGCTTCACCGCTGAGCTTTTTTGGTGGAGTTCGATCGTTATTGAATGCTCTTATCGATAGGTGAATTTGATGAAGACCGTACGTACGCTGCTTCCTTGCGCAGCACTCCTCGCTTTTGCAACCGCTGCCAACGCGGCGGACGCGATTACCATGCCCCCGCCCGAAGCCCCGGCGCCGCTCGCCGTGTCCGCGCCGTCGGATTGGAACGGCGGGTATGCCGGTGCCACTGTGGGCTATGCCTTCTCCAGCGACTCGAAATTAACGGATGGCACGGATTCCTGGGAGCGTGACGGAAAAGGTTTCCTCGGCGGTGTTTTCGCCGGCTACAATTGGCAATCCGGCAGCTTCGTCTATGGCGTAGAGGGCGACCTCAGCGTCGGCAAGCGGAACGAGAACATCGACGGTGGAAAGGAAAAGTGGGGCATCGACACCGCCACTTTGCGCCCGCGCCTCGGCTATGCCATCACCGACAAGATCCTGCTTTACGGTACTGCGGGCGGGGCGGTGAAGCCGATGAGCTACTATGACGGCACCGGCAAGTCTGATTCGAAGACGATGCTGGGTTGGACGGCTGGCGCTGGCGCCGATGTGAAGCTCACGGAGCGCACCTTCGCGAAGCTGGAATACCGGTATACGGACTTCGGGAAAGAGAAGTTCAATATCGACGGGACATCCTACACCGACGAGACCAAGCAGCAAAAGGTGCTGATCGGCATCGGCATCTCCTTCTAGGATATCCTGCCAACGCATATTGAACGGCCGAGTCCTTTCAGAAAGATCGGGCTCGGCCTATTCGTGTGTCCTTTCAGCAACAGGTAAAGACCGCAAGGGGCAGTTCTGGCCGAATAGCCATCATGCGGCCATCTTTGGCGTCTTTCTCCGTCACCAAGGCGGAACCGCGTGGCCGAATAAATGTTTGTAGGCCGGCGGTTGGGGCATATCGGGGCGTTTTGCTGGCCTCCCGGCAGACTGCGCCTCCCCGAACTGCAGATGTGGCAAGGAGTTCACACGATGAGAGTCAAGAGTTTTATGCTAGGCACGGCTGCGGCCGGCCTGTTTGCAGCGGTGGCCGTTCCGGCCTTTGCCGCTGACGCGGTTCTGGAGCAGCCTCCGGCACCGCCCGCTGCTCCCATGGAAGTAGCGCCGGTAGCCACTTGGGCTGGCCCCTATGCGGGTGTCGCGGCAGGCTACGGCTTCGGCGGCAGCACGGAGGCCGAGACCGGTGGCGTGACCACCGACATCGACACCGACGGCTTCGTAGGCAACGCATTTGCCGGCTGGAACTGGCAGTCCGGCACCTTCGTCTACGGTATCGAGGGTGACGTCGGCTACAACGGTATGGACGGCAGCGATGCCGGTCTCGAGACGGAAGGCGGTGTCGACGGCACGTTGCGCGCCCGCCTCGGTGTCGCGGCCACGGACAACATTCTGCTCTACGCCACTGCCGGCGGTGCCGGTGGCCGTCACGAGCTGTCCGACGGCGCCTCCTCCGACAAACAGACCATGTGGGGCTGGACGGCTGGTGCCGGTGCCGACGTGAAGCTGACCGAGCAGGCTTTCGGGCGGCTCGAGTACCGCTACACGGATCTCGGCAGCGAGACCTTCGACCTCGGTGCCACCAGCTACGATGTCGACGCGAACAGCCACAAGGTCCTTGTCGGTATCGGTATGCAGTTCTAGGCGTAAGCAAGCCCATGAACAGGAAAGCCGGGCCCCTGGGTCCGGCTTTTTCTTTTGGAGCTTATCCGCCCCGCGTCGGCGGCATAAGCGCCTTCTTCAGCCGGCAGGCCTTGCGGTCGACCTCCTGGCAGGTGCGGAACTCCAGGTCCCGCGTCAAGCAGATCCGCACCTCGCGCATATAGCGCCGGTCGCAGACAACCGCGATGCCCTCTGATTCGAGCCCCGGATTGGCGGAGACGAACAGCTTCTCCACCTCATCGGGCGCCATCATATGCGGCGCTGTCAGCTGCGAAAACTCCGACGGCACGACGATCCGTTGGCGCGCCTCGCGCATGAGCGCGAAATAGTCCGACTGTCCGAGGCCGGAGCAGGAGCCATGCTTGCGCCACTGATGACCGATCAGGCCTGCAGACGGCGCGATGTCGAGATAGTCTTGCACCAACCGGTCCGGCACGCGATCGGCCTGGCGGCTGCGGCAGAATTCGGGATAGCCGCGCTCATATTGCGGCCACAGCCCGTGCACGACGAAGGCATAGGGCCGCGCGCCGCCGCATTGCTGCTCGTTCGCCTCGGCACCTTCCGCCATGCAATAGCTGGGCGACCAGGAAAGCGACAGGACGTAGAAGTCGAAGGCACCCGGCTCGGCATCACGCTCGCCAGAAAGGGCGATGCAGGGCGCGGCGGCGAGAAGGGCTGCCGCGGCTATCCTGCGGAGGAAGCGCATGCGTGGATGCAAAGCCTTAGCGCAGCACGCTGCATGTGGCGTTGTAAACGTTCCAGCGGTCGAAGCCGGCGATGCAGAACTCGACATTGTCGCCCATGGAGGCAAAGCCCTGGCCGTATTCGATCAGGTACCAGATGGGCCGGTCCCGGCCATCCGTCAGCCGCACCGTTGCTGCGCAGTAGCGCCGCTCGATGGGGCTGTTCGGCGTTGCCGGCTGATAGCGCGTCAGCCGTGCGCCGTAGAACTCTGCGATGCCGACATTGGGCAGATGCGGCACGTGGGTCACCTGATGGCGGAAACGGTGCGTGATGACCGAGCGCACGCTCTGGTGAGCGCAGACCGTGTCTTCCACGGCATAGATGCCGACAATGTCGGCGGCCTGTACGGAAAGCGGCGGGATGGTGGCCGCGATCGAAGCGGCAAGACCTGCGAGGAAGGCCGGTACGCGTGCCATGAGCGAATCTCTCCCGATGGTGAGTCTGTAAACGCCGGCGGCAGTCTCTGCTACCCGTCCACAGCGGTCAAGATGCCACCTCGATACCTGTCAGGGATCCCTCATCAGCGATATGAATGAGTGGCGCAAACACTTTTGAGCAAACTGGGCCTACGCGCCAGCGTCTAAAACGGCTACTCTCGCGCCCATGAACACACATGCAAACATCCATATCGGCCATTCTGCCTGTCCGCACGACTGCCCTTCGACCTGCGCCCTCGACGTCGAGATCGTCGATGGACGCATCGGCCGTGTGCACGGGTCCAAGGACAACAGCTACACCGCCGGCGTCATCTGCGCCAAGGTGGCGCGCTACGCGGAGCGCGTGCACCATCCCGATCGTCTTCTCAAGCCGCTGGTGCGCGCCGGCGCCAAAGGGGAGGGGGAATGGCGCGAGGCAAGCTGGGAAGCCGCGCTCGACCGCGTGGCAGAGGAATTCCTGAAGGCGGAGGAAAGGTTCGGTAGCGAGACGGTCTGGCCCTATCAGTATGCCGGCACGATGGGCCTCGTACAGCGCGATTCGATCCACCGCCTGCGCCACGCCAAGCGCTATTCCGACTTCTTCAGCACCATCTGCATCAATCCCGCCTGGGCCGGCTACGTCATGGGCACCGGCGACCTGCGAGGGCCGGACCCGCGCGAGATGGCCAAGGCCGACTGCGTCGTCATCTGGGGCACCAACGCGGTGGCCACCCAGGTCAACGTGATGACTCACGCGGTACGGGCGCGCAAAGAACGCGGGGCCAAGATCGTCGTCATCGACGTCTACGACAACGCCACCATGAAGCAGGCCGATCTCGGCCTGGTTGTGAACCCGGGCACCGACGGGGCGCTTGCCTGCGCGGTGATGCACGTTCTGTTCCGGGACAATCTTGCCGACTGGGAGTATCTGGAAAAGTACACCGACGATCCCAAGGGACTTGAAGCGCATCTGTCCACCCGCACGCCGCAATGGGCCGAAGCCATCACCGGTGTGCCGGCGGCCGAGATCGAGGCTTTTGCCCGGCTCGTGGGCGAGACAAAGCGAACCTATTTCCGCCTCGGCTACGGCTTCACGCGCAACCGCAACGGCGCCGTTAACATGCACGCCGCCCTGTCCATTGCAGCCGTCACTGGCTGTTGGAAACACGAGGGCGGCGGCGCCTTTCACTCCAACTCCTCGATCTTCGGCCTCGACAAGTCGCTGATCGAGGGGCACGCCTTGCGCGACCCTTCCGTGCGCGCACTCGACCAGTCGCAGATCGGCCGTGTTCTGACCGGCGACGAGGCGGCGCTCCATGGCGGCCCGCCCGTCACCGCCATGCTTATCCAGAACACCAACCCGGCCAATGTGGCGCCGGAGCAGCGGCTCGTGAAGCGGGGCTTCCTGCGCGACGACCTTTTCGTGTGCGTGCATGAGCAGTTCTTGACCGACACGGCCAAGCTCGCCGATGTCGTGCTGCCGGCCACCATGTTCCTTGAGCATGACGACATCTATCGCGGCGGCGGCCACCAGCACATCCTGCTCGGGCCGAAGCTGATCGACGCACCGGGCGAGGCGCGGCCGAACCTCTTCGTCATCGAGGAGCTCGCCAAACGCCTGGGCGTTGCGGACAAGCCTGGCTTCGGCCTGTCCGCGCGCGAGCATCTCGACTGGATGCTCGGCCGGCGTGGCCTCGGCACCTTTGACAGCTTCCGCCACGACCGCTGGGCCGACGTGCAGCCGGATTTCGATACGGCACACTTCATCGACGGCTTCGCCCATCCGGGCGGCAAGTTCCGCTTCCGCCCCGACTGGGAGGGAACGGCGGGCTCGACTCGTCCGCCGGAATCGATGGGCCTCCAGGGCCCGTACGGGCGCCTGCCGGAATTCCCCGACCATGTGGATTTCATCGAGGCCGCCGACCAGGAACATCCCTTCCGGCTCGCCACCTCGCCGGCGCGCACTTTCCTGAATTCGAGCTTCACCGAGACGCCGGGTTCGAAGAAGCGTGAGGGACGGCCGGAGCTGATGCTGCATCCCGATGACGCGGCGGGCCTGGGCATCGCCGCGGGCGACCGCGTGGAGGTCGGAAACGAGCGGGGCGAGGTGGTGCTGCACGCAAAGCTCACCGACGGCATGCGCCGCGGCGTCGTCATCGCCGAAGGCATCTGGCCCAACGGCGCCCACGAGCGCGGCGAGGGCATCAACGTGCTGACAGGCGCCGACGCCATCGCGCCGCACGGAGGCGCCGCGTTCCATGACACGAAGGTGTGGGTGAGGGCGGCTCTGGTATAGGAGAATGGGAACGCCCGCCGTGGCGCTCCCTCTTATGCCCGCGGCGGCGCCGTGGACGCGCGGACGACGAGCTCCGTATCGATCTTCTCCCGCCAAATCTCGCCGGTGTGATCCACGATCACCTGCACGGCCCGGCGGCCGATCTCGGCGATCGGCTGATGGACCGTGGTGAGGGGAGGGGTCGAGGTGGCGCTTTCAGGCACGTCGTCGAAGCCGACGATGGAAACGTCTGCGGGCACGGAGAGCCCTTTCGCCTTGAGCCAGTCGAGCGCGAAGAAGGCGATTCGATCCGATTGGGCGAGGATCGCCGTCGGCGGGGAGGGCGAAGCAAAAATCTCCTCCAGAGCCGAGTGAACAGTTTCCCTGTCACTCAGCGTCTCGAAGATCGGCACGTCTCTCGTGTCGATGCCGAACGCCTCCAGCGCCTCGAAGTAACCCTTCACGCGGTCGCGCGAGGTCGTGTAGCTTGCCGCGTTCACCCGCTCCATGGTTGCCCTGCCGGAGCTGTCCTCGATGAATTCCATGGAGAGGATGGCAAACCGGCGGTGGCCGAGTTCTGCCACATGTCGGGCGGCCCGCCGTGCTCCTTCAATATTGTCGATGCTGACCACCGACATGGTATCGTTGCCATCGTGGAAATCCAGCGCCACGAACGGCAGCTGCCGCTCACGCGACAGGGCAATCAGCCGTTCCGCACCCTTGAGGCAGAAGAGGATGAAGCCGTCCACAACCGCGCTGCGTACGTTCCAGGCGAGCTCTTCCTCGTTTGCCGCCGAAACCAGCGAAATGCCGATACCGCTGGCATCGCACGCTTCGGTGATGCCGGCCATCAGGAGCCGCGCGTACGGATCTTCGAAGAAGTAGGCGAGCGGCTCCACCGTCGCGACGCCGATGGCGTTCACCTTTCCGGCGCTGAGCATCCGCCCCTTCGGGTCCGGGCCGCGATAGCCGATCGATTTTGCCACCTCGAGGACCCGCTCGCGAACTTCCTCCCGCACGATGTTGGGCCTGTTGAAGACGTTGGAGGCCGTACCCTTGGAAACGCCCGCCGCCTTGGCCACATCGTGCAGCGTGGGTGACTTTCCAAAATCGATCTTCGCCATGCTTCCTCTTTCAGCCGATTTCTAAGCTCTTGATTTAGCACGAATCTTGAACCGGTTCAAAATTGCTTGACGAATGCTTTGGAGCATGTATCATTTGAACCGGTCCAAAAGCCGATTTACCCACGGTTTGAACCGGTCCAATATATGCGATTGTACAGGAAGGTGTGCAATTGCCTGGGAAGGAGTGACAAAATGTCCACGACAGCTATTTTCGGAGAATTCCGCAAAGGACGCGTCAGGTACGACTTTCTCGGCACGCTGCTGGCAGGTTGGCGCGCCATGCGGCTTCATCGTCGCGAGCGCCGGGCGATAGTCGCAATCTCTCGTCTGGACCCGCGCCTCATCAGCGACATGGGCTTCGATCCGGAGCGGATTTACGAGGCACTGGACGGCAGCTGGGACGAGGTCGATCCCGCCAACTTCCGGCTTTACTTGCCGATGAAGGCGCGCATTTGAGATGCGGCCGGCGATGGCGCATCCGATTCTCGGCTAACTGTGGAACTGGCCGCACATTGGCAGCTACGAAATACGCGCCGGCCGCTTCTTCTGGTGGTAGGTCAAAGCCATTGCAATGCAATGGGTTAGGGCATCGACCGGAAGCGGGTCGCTAGCTTTGAACAAGAGCGCTCGCGTGCCTTCGAAGGAGAATAGTGCAGGATACTGGGCTTCGAACTGTTCCACCAGGCTCGATTGGCAGTGAACGAACACGGCGCAGTCATGAGCGGGTGACTTGGGAATGCCGAGGCGGATGGTGCTGCCCGACTTCGTTTTCGAGGTCAGATAGGCGGGCTGCCCCCATTTCAACGTCTCTTCCAACGGGCCGACGCCGGATGTCGAAGCAGCGGTGGCGAAGATAAGATCGCGAATGCGCATGAGATGCTCTCTCGCAGGCTCGCCAAATGCACGGAAAGCCTGCTCCACACGCTTGTCCGCGAATTCATGCTTGCGCGCCATTGCCGATCCTATGTTCTGTTCTGGATCTGGAATGGGATGAAGCAGATCATTACCGCCATCGGCCGTCAATCGCCTGCAGGGTCGTACCTATCACCGCCTAGGGCGTGCGCCGCGCCAGGTCCTCCAGGTTCATCGCTTCTTCCATTGAAGACGGCACCAGCAGGCTGGCGTGTTCGCCCCAGCCGATATCGCTCTCTGTGGAGAATACCGTCTTGCCGCCTTCCATGCGCGCCTTGCCGGTTGCGACCAGTGCGAGGGCGAGGGGGTAGAGCCGATGCTCCGCCTTCAGAACACGCTCGGCGAGGTGCTCTTCCGTATCACCGGGAAGCACCGGCACCGCTGCCTGGGCGATGATCGGGCCGCCATCCGTCTCCGCCGTGACGAAGTGTACCGTGCAGCCGTGGATGCGCATGCCTGCTTGCAGCGCCCGAGCGTGGCTCGACAGGCCCTTGAAGAGTGGCAGGAGCGAGGGATGGATGTTGATCATCCTGCCCTGCCAGCGGGCGACGAAGTCGGGGCTCAAAAGCCGCATGAAACCGGCCAGGCAGATGATCTCCGCTCCCTGGGCGGCAAGTGCCTCTTCCAATGCCGCCTCGTGTGCGGCTCTATCGGCGTGTTCGGTGCGCGGCACCGCCACCGCACCGATTCCGGCAGCCTCGGCCGCGGCCAGCCCCGGCGCGTCCGCCTGGTCGCTGACGACACCGGTGATCTCGGCCGGATAATCGGTCTCGGCGGCGGCACGGATGAGGGCGCTCATATTGGTGCCGCGGCCGGAAATGAGGACCGCCGTCTTTTTCTTCGTCATAGGTCGAGCTCTCTCCGGTAGATCACGCCTTTCTCACGCCGCGCCACGACGCTGCCGAGCGTTTCCACATGCTCGCCCGCCTGCTGCAGCACGGCGGCCACCTGTGCCGCCTGGCCCGCCGCCACCACGGCTATCATGCCGATGCCGCAGTTGAACGTGCGCAGCATCTCCTCCGGCTGCACGCCGCCTTCGCCGGCGAGCCACGAGAAGACTGGTGGCACCTCGATGGCTGAAAGGTCGATTTCCGCCGCGTAGACCTGCGGCAGGACGCGCGGCAGGTTTTCGGGAAAGCCGCCACCGGTGATGTGCGCCAGCGCCTTGATGCCGTGTGTGCCGGAGATCGCATTGAGCAAGGGCTTCACGTAGATGCGCGTCGGCTCCAGAAGGGCTTCGGCGAGCGTCCGGTCCGCGTCGAAGGGGGCGGGCGCATCCCATGCGAGGCCGCTTTGCGCGACGATCTTGCGCACCAGCGAGAAGCCGTTGGAGTGCAGCCCCGAGGAGGCGATGCCGAGGATGACGTCGCCTTCCACGACATCGTCGGTAGGCAGAAGCCTGCCGCGCTCGGCAGCGCCCACGGCGAAGCCGGCAAGGTCGTAGTCGCCGTCTCGATACATGCCCGGCATTTCTGCCGTCTCACCGCCGATCAGCGCGCAGCCGGCCTTGCGGCACCCCTCGGCAATGCCGGAGACAATCGCTTCCCCCTGGTCCGGATCGAGCTTGCCGGTGGCAAAATAGTCGAGGAAGAAGAGCGGCTCCGCACCCTGCACGACGAGGTCGTTGACGCACATGGCGACGAGGTCGATGCCAACCGTGTCATGTTTGTTCGCTTCGATGGCGACCTTCAGCTTGGTGCCCACGCCGTCGTTGGCGGCCACCAGAACCGGGTCTGAGAAGCCGGCGGCCTTGAGATCGAACAGGCCGCCGAAGCCGCCGATTTCGCCGTCCGCTCCCGGCCGGCGCGTGGTGCGCACCAGCGGCTTGATTTTCTCCACGAGGGCGTTGCCCGCGTCGATGTCCACGCCGGCATCGGCGTAGCTGAGCCCGTTCTTCTTGTCGCTCATCGATTGCCCCATTGGCACTTCTCCCGGCTATTGGCACGAAGCAGCATGTGACCGCAAGGAGCGTGGCGTTCGGCGCACAGGCAAGATATACCCCGCTTACCAGCCTATGGATCAATACTTTTCTCTTGAAGCGGCGGGAACGGCCGGCCATCTATGCCGCTAAAGACTTGAGGAATGGCGGGACCGGGACGACGGTGGAGACAAAGGCTTGACCATCCCCAACATCATCACGCTTGTCCGGTTCCTGCTCGTGCCGGCGGTCGTCTTCGCGCTTTTGACGGAGGAGGTGGATTGGGCCTTCGCCGGTTTCCTCGCCGCGGCCGTCTCCGACGGCGTCGACGGCTTCATCGCCCGCCAGTTCGATCAGCGTAGCGAGCTCGGCGCCTATCTCGACCCCATCGCCGACAAGCTGCTGCTCGTCAGCGTCTTCGTGGTGCTCGGCTATATGGGCCACCTGCCGCTGTGGCTGGTGGTGGCCGCCGTTTCGCGCGATGCGCTGATTATCGGCGGGGTGGTGCTGGCGACCGTCATGGGCAATCCGGTGGCCATGAAGCCGCTCTTCGTGTCGAAGGCCAACACGCTGGCGCAGTTCCTGCTTGCTGCACTGGTTTTGGCCAGCCTGTCGCTCTCCTTCACGCTGGGTATCTTCTATGATGGCCTTGTCTATCTTTGCGGGCTCTTGACCGTAGCTTCCGGCGCGGCCTATCTCGTGTCCTGGATCAAGCACATGGGCGGCTATGTCGACACCGGCACCCCACAAGGACGAGGCTGACAGGACGCCGGGGCGGGGCGGGCTTGCGCGGCAGGCCGTCTTCTGGCTCATCGCGGCAAGCGTTCTTGTCCTCTTCCTCTATGTCTTCAGCTCCATCCTGCTGCCATTCCTGGCCGGCATGGTGCTGGCCTATTTCCTCGACCCGGTGGCCGACAAGCTGCAGCGGATCGGCCTGTCGCGGCTGGCCGCGACCATCGTTATTCTGATCGCCTTCGTCGTCGCGCTGGCGCTGGCGCTGATGGTGGTCATTCCCGTGCTGAGCAACCAGCTGATCGAGTTCGCCGAGCACTTGCCGGACTACCTTTCCCGCCTTCAGGCCCTGATCACGACCCTCGATCCCGGGTGGTTCGAGGAGACGGTAGGGGTAAATCCGCAAACCCTGCAGGAGGGGCTGACTTCGCTGCTGGCGCAAGGCACCGGTTTCCTCGCCGCATTGTTCGGGTCGATCTGGAGCTCCGGTCTGGCGCTGGTCAACCTGGCGAGCCTCTTCGTCGTCACGCCGGTGGTCGCCTTCTACATGCTCCTCGACTGGGACCGCATGATCGAGAAGGTGGACAATTGGGTGCCGCGCGAGCATCTGGAGACGGTGCGCCAGATCGCCCGCGACATCAACACTGCCACAGCCGGCTTCGTGCGCGGACAGGGCACGCTGTGCCTCATCCTCGGCGTCTTCTATGCGGTGGGACTGACGGCGGTGGGCCTCAATTTCGGCCTGCTGATAGGGCTTTTCGCCGGCCTTATCAGCTTCATTCCCTTCGTCGGCTCGCTGGTGGGGCTGGCCCTGTCGGTGGGGGTGGCAATCGTCCAGTTCTGGCCGGAGTGGTATTGGGTGGCGGCAGTGGCGGCGATCTTTTTCGCGGGACAGTTCATCGAGGGCAACCTCCTCCATCCCTGGCTGATGGGGCGCAGCGTGGGACTCCATCCGGTGTGGCTGATGTTCTCGCTCTTTGCGTTCAGCTATCTGTTCGGCTTCGCCGGCCTTCTGATCGCCGTGCCGACCGCTGCGGCGATCGCCGTTCTGGTGCGCTTCGCGCTGGCGCGCTACATGGCCTCTCCCCTCTATAGCGGCGATAAGCCGACCGAAGCGGATGCGAAGAACGGCGGAAAATGACACCAAGTGGGCCTCCGCCGCGGCAATTGCCGCTCGACCTTGCGCATGAAGAAGCGCGCACGCGCGACGACCTGGTGGTCACGCCGGCCAACGCGCGCGCCGTGGCGCTGGTGGAAAGCTGGCCCGACTGGCCGTCCTCCGTCACCGTGCTGGCGGGGCCGGCGGGGGCGGGCAAGTCGCATCTGGCCGCGATCTGGCGTGCTCATTCGGGCGCCCGGCAGGTGGCCGCCGACAGGATCGACGGCGCGACCCTTGCCGCGGCTGAGCACGGGCCGGTGCTTGTCGATGACGCCGACAGCGCTGCGCGCGACGAGACCGCCCTCTTCCATCTCATCAACACCGTGAGGGGTGCTGACACTCATCTGCTTCTCACCGCGCGGCGTTTCCCCACCGGCTGGGGCGTGCGCCTGCCCGACCTTCTGTCGCGCCTCAAGGCGGCGGCGCTGGTGGAGATCGACGAGCCGGACGATGTGCTTCTGGCCGGCGTCATCGTAAAACTCTTCGCCGACCGTCAGGTGGCGGTGGAGCCGCATGTGGTACAGTTCCTGGTGCGCCGCATCGAGCGCTCGCTGTCGACAGCACAACAGGTCGTGGAACGCCTCGACCGCGCCGCGCTCGAGCGCAAGACGCGCATCACACGGGCGCTGGCCGCAGATGTCGTCGGCGCCATGGAGACAGGGTGATGCGATTCACGGGTGATTTCCCTGCCGCGCGCTTGAACGGGCCGCGGGCGTCGATTAGATGAAGCCATGTTTTGTCTCAGGCTGTCCTTCGCCGTCGCCGTTTTGGCAACGGTGGCGGTATACCCCCTTGCGCAAATCTTGCCGGGCTGGATGGCCTGGGAGGACCAGGCTATAGAACACGCTGGCTTGCTCGTCCTTCTGGTCGGCATGGTGGCAGCGCTCGTTTATCAGCACCGGTCGGATGAGCGGGCGTGGAAATGGTTCTGGCGCGCCGCGGCGCCGCTCTGGTTCATCCTGTTGGCGCGCGAACTGAGCTGGGGCGCGGTATTCTATCCGCCCACCCAAATGACCGGTGACGGGCCGATCTTCTCTTCTGACCATCTCTGGTACAAGCCGGCGGTCTATCCGATTGTTGCCCTGCTCGGCGTGGCGGTCGTCTATATCGTCCTGCGTCATCGCCTCGTGAAGAAGGTTGACGAAGTGATCCGCGCGGGCGCTGCACCGTGGCTTGAGACGCTGCTGGCGGTTATATGCGTCGCGGTCGCGACGGTTGCCGAAGGGCACGGGGGCGCACTGAGCCGCTGGATCGGCGGCCATTCGATGCTCGTCGAGGAGCTTGCGGAACTGGCGGCTGCCCTGTGGCTTTTTACCGGACAGGCGCGTGTGCGGGTGTTCCAGTTCAAAGAAAGCCGCACCGGGGACTTGCTCCGCACATCGTGAGACTATAGGGAATTCTGCGCCACGGAGCGTAGTGCAGCCTGGTAGCGCATCTGCTTTGGGACCATGTGTGTTCAGACCGAATTCCCCTTGTTTTTCTTATTTTTATCTGCCTCATCACCCTGTTTCACGGGATTTTCCGTGGGAGTGGCTGCTTCCATTCCTGCACGCAGGTCATCGTCGGTCACGTGCGCATAGCGCGATGTTGTCTTCAGGTCGGAGTGGCCTAAAAGCTTCTGAGCCAGCTTCAGATTGCCGGTTCTTCTGACAAGCCTGGTCGCTGCGGTAGGGCGGCTATCATGGAAGCGGAAATTCACAACGCCCGACCTCCTGCGCGCCCTGCGCCACTCCGTCTTGAACCCCTCCATCGTAATGGGACGGACGGTCCCGGCGTCTTTCCTCGGCATCTTGGCCACGTAGGTGAAGACGTGTTCCACGTGCTTGCCGTGCTCGGCTTTCAGGAGTGCGTAGAGCGCCTTCGTCATCGGGATCGTGCGAAGCCTGTTGCCCTTCCCAAGGACGGTAATATTGCGGTTGAAGAAATTGATGTTGTTCCACGTCAAGCCGACTATCTCAGCGCGCCGGCATCCCGACAGAATGGCGAACCAGAAGGCCGGCGCATAGTCGCCACGGAGCGCGCTTGTCAGCTTCGCCTCTTCCTCTTCGGTCGCCTCCCGAATCCGCTCCTGCGGTTCCTTTAGGAGATGCTGCTTCCACTCGATGTCCTGAACATCCTGCTTCCACGTCTTGCGTGCGCGGTTGAGTATGGCGCGTAGGGGCTCACACACGCTCCTGTTGATTGTGGCGCTGGAGTACTTTCGTTCACCGCGCCTCTTGGCTACCAGTCTGGCGACCTCGGCGTCATCAATTTTCGACAAGAGCGTGTGCTTGCCGATATTCTCCTGAAGCCATTCTAAGTAGCGCTCGGCATCCACGCGGTTGGCGAAGTGCTGCGCCTTCTCTTCCCAGTAAAGCGTCGAAGCGACCATGAATGTCATCGGCGCGTTGCGCGGTGCAACCTTAGTTTTCAGCTCTTGCCGGAGCGCCTTTTCGAAGGCTTCTGCTTCGCGCTTTGTCGTGCAATCCGTCGAGCCCGAAAATCGATCCCACGATATTGAAAGTCGTAGCTATAGACCGCCTGGCCCGATCTCCGATAAACTGACATCTGTGCGCTCTCTCCTCCAGAAACGCTTGCAGGTCTGCGAGATCATAGCGCCGCGTCTCGCGCTTCTCTCCCAAGCCGACGTTGATGTAGCGGATATGCCCAGCGCGAGTGAGGGCGCGCAATTGCTTATCCGAAACGCACAGTTCGCGCGCTGCCTGCGATGGCGTGAGAAGACGCTCTAGCCGCACGACGTTAGCGAGAACTGGCTGAAGTTTGGTCTGAGATTTCGTGGCGGTGCGCTCGTATACTGCTACGTTCGGTTTCATGATGTTCAACCCGCTCTGTTCCGGACCCTCATCATCGTTGCTCCTTGGCCGGGCCAGCAAGCAGCGCTTCACGCGCATGACTTTCCTCCGACGCCGCCTCGGAAACCCTCCCTCATGACAGCAAGACAATAGCGCCGATTTAGTCTATGAGTCGAGTCTATTACTCAAGTTCAACTAATAATTGAACAGCGTCATAAGCCGAATTACTCATCTAAAAGGGAAATCTTTGGCGATTAACTAAGATCATCTCGAGCAACGAATCCTTGTTACTAAAAAATGGACAAAGGATTCACTTCGTTTTTGTTCCTCGCAATCCTTCCTCTGGGGCGACCGAATCCTGCGACTCAAGTCCAGTCCCCGAATCCGGTGGCAGCCTCATATTCAGATGAGACCTTCGAAACCTCAGCACGCGCTGGTTGAAAATTTCGCTTATTGCGGTCGCCTAGGGCGGCGGGGCAAGCGCGTCGTCGAGCCACATCATCCGGCTACGCACGATCGCAAGCACGGCCTCCTCGGCAAGTGTGCGGGTCGGTAGCGGCATAGTGATCACCCCTCCATTCGCAGGGTCATCGCGAATGGAGATCAATCGCAAGATGTTGGGATTGATGCCTGCACAGCTGCAGACGTCAGTGAACAGCGCCGTACCTGGAATTGGGCAGCTGCGGTGCTCCAATTATGTCATGCAGCTGCCGGGCTGCCTCCAGCCAGGTTTTCTTGACATCCGCTTCCGCTTCGGACCAACGCTTGCCAGCCTCGAATTCGTACAAGAGCCTTGCCGTGCTCTCCAACTCGTCGCCACGCACTTGATGCAATGCCCTCATCGTCTCCCCCTAATCCGGCACGTCTCTTGCCGCCTTCGTCTCCTTGGGCGCTTCGACCTTCACAATCTTGGCCAGGTGAAAGGGGGCGACATTAGCCAGCGCTCGCTCGGTGGCATTGATCTTAGCAGCGTCGCTCGTGGTGATCGCCGGGCTCGTCGCCATGACCTTCTCGATGGCCTCCAGCGACCGTTTCGACACCTCTCCCGTCATCGCGATCTTATGGTCTGTCTCATCGAGCTGGCCGAGCGTCTCGGCTTTCTTCGCGTCATCGCCATACTGCGTCACCGCTTCCCTCACGCGCTTAAAATAGGACGCGAGGCTACGCTTGCTTTCCTCCACGACGGGTATTTGCCGGACTCGGGTGTGCTACTCCGTCTCGCCGCCGGCGTTTGCGAACGTAGCGGAGACCACCGTGCCGAAGCTCAGAGCGTCTGTGAACTTGTTGAGCAACTCGCTGAAATGAGAGGTTTTCGGGTCTTCCTCAACAACTTCCGGAAATGCCATGCTCACCTCTCTCAGCGCACCCGCACCCAACGCGCAACGCTCAAGAACTGCATAGGTACTCATTTCGGCAAGCCCCGTAACCGTCGTGAGCGCATCGGCGTTCTGCCTCCCCGCCATTACAAGAATCTGGCTCGGGTCGATGTCTGTAAGCACGTCCTCGCTTTCGAAGGCGTTCGCGGCCTTTAGATATGTGTCAGCGGAAGTGTCGAAGAATACTGCCGCCGCTTCGGCTTCCGTCTGCACGCCGTCTAAATCTGATGATTCGAAGGCTCTCAACATTGCCATGAGGTGTTCGCCGCCTTCATAGAAGGCCGAGGCTGCCTCCACCACCAATTGCTGTTGTTCCTCGTCTCCAACGTGATCAATATTGCAGAATCCGCGCGCAAGCGCGGAGGCGGGAAATGAAATGGCCGCGCAAAGCAGCGTCACCACTGCTCCCGTCGTCACAACCGTGCTCATGATTTTCGCCCCTCCTTTCTTGGTTTCTCTTTCTCGTCCTTCACCCCAAGCTCCTCGGCAATAAACGTTCTAAATTCAGCCGCGTGAAATTGCTTGAGCTTGGACCATCGGCGACGGAAGACGGGCAGAGAAAGCGTAACCTTCATGTCCGCCTTGAACGCCTCCCAAGCATTGGTCGAGATGCCTCCGAGCGAATACAGGTCATACATTGTCGCAAAGTGATTGATGACCATGCCCGCCACCATCTCCTGCTGCACTTGTGGCGTCAGGCCCGTAGTTCCCATCAGCAGAGGCCGCAGATCTTCGTTCTCGAGAATTCGCCATTGCAGCTCCTCGCTGCGGGCAGTGACATGACTAACGGTCGATGCTCGATACATCTGCGCCGCCAGTTTGATCTGGTAGGCGGCAAAGACCAACGCCCCTGCGGCAATGAGGGCGGCAATCGTATCGATGACCGTTGAGAAGTTCTGGCCGAGCCAAGCGGCAGCCATGCACGCGAATTCCGTCAGCCATTGCATGTCACCCTCGCCACCTGCGACCCCAACCGAATATATCACATACCGTTACGCGATGAAATCTATCCGCATGGTAGGGTATCCTACGGGCGAGTGGATTGCCCTATGGCGATGCTGACGAGGTATACACTTGTGATAAGCTTTGGGCGGACGAGGGGTGTTCATGGCGCGAGGGGCTTTGCCCCCGCGCCGGTTTGAATTGCCATAACGTGTCGGAGGATGAGACGGGCTGGGACTTCCTAGTCGAGTTCTCAGGAGCTTGAGGATGGATCAGCAGAAGCTCACCTAATCCGGGAAGCAATCAAAGAATTTCCTGGCAACCATTGCCTGCCTATCATTGATGCAGAATCAATTGAGGGAAATTGCCACGGCCATAGGCATGGGAATGCCGGGATTAGACAGGAGAATAATCAGGCGGATCGACAACGAGAGCATCATCGCTCACGTGAAGGCCGACATTCGTAGCGACTTCATCCTCGCGCCCCACTACAACGCGATCTTTAACCGATCAGGCGATGATCTTTGGGAACAGCTCAAGCAGCAGCTGAGTGCGGGAACTTACCAGCCCGACCTACCGATCACTATGAGCGTCCCGAAAGAGCGCTTCTTCACGCGCCCCGGCAGCATCCTGAGGCCCGCCGATAGGTTCCTGTACCAGGCATTGGTCGATAACATCATGGGCGAGCTAGAAGGTAGCCTGGACCGCGGGCGATCCTTCAGCCACTTACCGTCGGAGGAGACTGGGCAGATATTCGAACCGAACCACGAGTCGTGGGAGCGTTTCCAAGCCCGCGTCGCAGAGATTTGCGAACGGAGCGAGTTCATCCTCAAGGCGGACATCTCGCACTATTTTGAACGCCTGCCTCAGCACCACCTCGTAAACCTGATGACGGCTGCGGGATGTGCGCAGGAGGTGGTCAGCCTGCTTGAAGAGATGATGCTCGCGTTCAGGGAACGAAACTCCTTCGGGATAATCCAGGGCGTGTATCCATCGGACGCGCTAGGCAACTTCTTCCTGTCCGATTTTGACGCGTACTGCGAGCTCGCCGACATCCTCTCAGCCCGCTATGTCGACGACATCTACATGGGTTTCCCTTCCGAAGCTGAAGCACGCCAGGGGCTCGCCGGCTTGATTGAGACCCTGCGAAAGGATGGCCTGCACCTGAACGAGTACAAGTCGAAGATCATGCCGGCGGACGAGGTGATCAGAGAGGAGACCGCCATCGACCGTCTTTTCGACGAGATACGTGAAGAAGTGGAGGATGACGAGTCCTATGAGCGTGCCAGCCCCTATGGCTTCGAGGTGGAGTGGGAGGAGGACGAAGAGGATGAAGATGACGAGGACGAAGACGACGTGCATGACCTCGAGAATGCTGCCGTCGAGCACTTGATGGAGAACATCGGCGACTACCCGAACCATGAGGTCCAGATCGAGAAGTTCTGCCTTCCGATCTTGCGTTCCGCTGCGTCGGACATCGCCGTAGAGCACGTGCTCGAAAACCTGAAAGAGAAACCACATCAGACGCGACTGTATTTCTCCTACGTCTCCACGTTCGTTCGTTCAAACCAAGATGTGGCAGACGCGCTGGAAAAACTGACATCGGACAACACGGTGTCGGACTACCAGAGGATGTTCCTATTGGCGGCTTTGCTCAGGGCCCGAACTGTCGAAAGGGCGACGGTAAACACCGCGATACAGTGGCTTCAGAACCCTCAGGTCGCAAAGGAGACGCGGGCTATGGCGGCGGTCTTCGCGGCCAAGCATGGAGTAGCCGTGCAAAAGAGGGCCGTCCGGACGTCCTACGAGGGTGAGCAATCGGACTACGTGCGCAGCGCGATACTGTATGCGTCCAAGTACCTGAGCACTGTCGAGCGCAAGACGTGCAAGCGGGCTTGGGGAGGACACGGCGCAATCAACACGCTGATCGCCAAGGCCATTTGAACAGTGTATGTGTGCGTTGTACGTTGTATGAAGGCTTTTAGCACTGTGCTGTTCAGGCTCTGCCTACTTCAGAGGCACGCCCCTCACAGCCCCGGAACGCCACCGCCCCTCCCAGCGGCTCAAGCGGCTGCAATACATTTCGGATGGGCTACCCTAATCGGCCTCCGAAATGGTCTGCTTCACCGCCTCAATAGCGATCTGGTACATGGCTATCTCTTCGATGAAAGGCTTCATGTCGTCAGTATCAACGCTGCCCGTCGTTTGATGCAGGTCGTCTATTCGCTCGGCCAAGTCCCTTCGGAAGTGCACAAGCGCAGCCAAAAGTCCCTGAAAGTCGGGTGTGTATGGCATTTTTGTCTCCAAGGATGCCTGCTCTCAAACTGATCTCTCGCGTATTAGTAATTGCACATACAGACGTAATAGCTTCCGTCAGGTACTAGCTCGCATTTTCCCCCTGCGGCCTTGCATCCGTTCGACACACATGTACCGGCCGCTCCAGTGAAGCAGCTTGGCTGTAGAGCCTCGTCATCGGTTACAGGTCGCCCCAGCCTCCTCTCGACAACACGTCTGTATTCTTCGACGGACAAGGGTTGGAGATAGCTTCTACCGTCAATAGATGTGATCTTGAATCCATGAGGGAAAACCACGGAATCTAAGCAATTCGCGATGCCGGATTCTTCCAAAACCTTAGCCAGTTGTGTGCTTACGGTACGCACGGCAGATCCCCCAATAATTCTGTGCAGTTGAACAATATTGAATGGGCCATTGGCTGGCTCGAAAGTCAACCCTGACTAAATCACCTGAGCCGAATCATCGAGATCACTGCGGCCACGACCGTAATCTAGCTAGCGAGCAACGCGCTGGGCATCCGTCGTCTTATGCGAAGGCGGTTAGTTTCTCATTCGCCGCCGCGTGGGTGGCAGCGCGGCTTTCGACGGGGCGCTGGCGTCGTGCTAATAAATTGCGCGGCGGCAGGTGGATGGCGAGACCAAGCCAATCCGGTAGGTGACACGAAGGGAAAAATTCTACCCCAGCCAGCCCTTCGACGCTCATTTCTGGTGTTCTGCGGCTCAGACTTTTGAACCAGCGGACGCGCAAGTTGCGGACATGCGTGGCGCGTCTCCAGTACCGTCGTTCGCACTACTACTGGAGTCTACGCCCGTTGCAGACTTCCCATGAATTACCTCACGAGAAAAGGTTGCGAGGCATAGCGTACCGGGAGAATTATATTGGGGAATGAGGCTGCGGTCTTTGATCGAACATTGATTATGGGCAACGGCGGGTGCGGAAAGACCTAGCTCGCCCGTCGGCTTGGGCATGCAGTCGGCATTCCAGTCATCCACTTGGACGACCTGCATTGGGAGCCGGGCCGTTGCGGCGTCTCCCGCGACAGGGCGCTCCGGGACGCCGATGTGCAAGCGGCGGCACACGCTGACACCTGGATCATGGAGGGCGTGTACGGACAGCTGGTGAACTTGGTCTTCAGTCGGATCACCGCTCTTGTCTGGATTGATCTGCCGGAAGCAGAGTGCATCGCGAACATCATGCAGAGAGGCACCCAATACGGCGAAAGCCAGGAACAGTTTCAAGACCTTCTCGACTGGGTGGCAGGATACAGGACCAGGGCAAAGAACTGGAACTCCTTCGAAAGCCATTCCAAACTGTTTGCGGCGTTTCCTGGGCGCAGATGGCAATTGTCCAGTCGGAATGAAATCGCCGCATTTGTCGAGCACGTTGTTGAGGCTTCGGTTGCGGCCAAAGATGCATCAGGTGGCAGTGCTGGTGAATGTCCTTGGCCGAAGTGAAACGTTGCGCCTAAAGCGAACCGCTTAGAGCACAGCGGTCAAAATGAACTCCGGCGTCTCGAGCAGAGCGTCGGTACGCATTGCCCGGGTTCCATGCTCGGCCACGTCGCCCGATCGTACGAAGAAGCGAGCGTGAACGACCTCCGCTGCGCTTCGGCCACTGTGTGGTTGGCTATGGGGATCGCAGAGGAGGGCTTGTTGCTCGTGAGCCATCGGATCCGCTATATCGAAGACATTGCTATTTTGAGAAGTTTTGAGGCGCGCGTTGAACATCCAGGCTGCGGACGAAATATTCGCTGAGGCGAACCGGCGGGGACTACGGCGCGTCCTTATTGTCACCGCCATCCCGCTCGAGATGCGCGCAGTCCGAACCCATCTCGAAGACCTCGGCGACAAGACGCTCAAAAATGACAAGATTGTCGAAATAGGGCTGTTCTCGTACAATGGCGACGATTGCTTGGTCGTCGTCGCGGAAAGCGGTGCGGGCAACGCCGACGCTCAAGCCATGGTGACCA
Organism: Chelativorans salis; assembly: GCF_025336525.1. Lineage (GTDB taxonomy): Bacteria > Pseudomonadota > Alphaproteobacteria > Rhizobiales > Rhizobiaceae > Chelativorans > Chelativorans salis. The sequence continues at coordinate 543,654 of NZ_JAOCZP010000003.1, read as the reverse complement.
GTGCCGTCAGTGGGTGCGGCCCGTTTGATATGATCCTGTTCGTTGGTATAGCGGGATCGCGCAAGGTAGATGTTCCCATTGGTTCCGTTGTCGCGTCCAAGAAAATTTACAATCCTTACTCAGGGAAGTGGGAGAAGGGTGAGTTCTTTCCCCGACCGACGCTGCTTCCGGCGGATCGTGCGCTGATCAGCTTGGCAACGAAGACCGAGCGAGATGGTCGGTGGCAAGACAGAATACGCCCGGCCCGTCGCGCGACGTTTCCTGAGGAGAAGGACTATCCAAAGCCGTATCCACCAAATGCGTTCGTTGCTGCGATCGCATCGGTAGAGGCGGTTTCAGCGGACAAGGAGGGGCAGCTCGAGCTGATCATTAAGAAGCATTACGGCGACGCCTATGCTGTCGAGATGGAAGGCAATGGCGTCCTCACCGCAGCGGAAGCCGAGAACATTCCCGCGATAATTATTCGCGGCATTTCGGATATGGCCGGCGAGGACAAGGACCCAATCAGGGATGCACTCTATCAGCCGATCGCCGCAGCGCATGCAGCGGCCTTCGCGTTCGAGCTGATTGCGCTGCGCATGGAGCGATATCCCGGTTCCACTCTGGGCACTGGACAGGTGCCATTCCCGGTCATCGCTCCGCCGCCTGAGCGGCTCCCGTCACCGGAAAGCGACCAAGGAGAGCGAACGAACGTGGCGTTCTCGTTCGCCGGTACCCTCGACGATTTTTCGCCCGAACGCTGCGAGGAGATTGCAAAGTCACTTCGAGAATATCTGGGTGACCCGTCGATCACGCTCGAACGCACCGAAAGCGGTTCGTTCCACATGGTGTTCTCTCTGCGTAAGAGCGATGTCGCGCGAGTACACGAACCGGGATTGGCCGACCTTTTGCGTTCGAGGTCCGGTTTCCCGCTAGAGAGCATTCTCGACGAGCGCATTTTCGATGAAGCGCGCCGGTCGCATGACTCTCTCGAAAGAGCTTCGCGCGAACTGCTGGACTGGACCAACTCACTTCCGGACGGAACGGAGATACCGCGCCCAGAGCTCGCAACACTTCTTGAGAATGTCGACAAGAAGGAAGGGACCACAATCGCGGTGCTCGGTGATCCCGGCTCGGGTAAGTCCGCCTTGCTTTCTAGGTTCGCGCTGGCACTTCGTGACAGAGGAACGCCATTCCTTGCTGTGAAGGCGGACCTGATCGACCCGTCCGTTTCCGACGAGGAAGCCCTCACAAACGCGCTGGGTCTCGACGCATCAGTGTCAGATCTTCTCTCGAAACTTTCGCTTCTGCAGCCAGTCGTGCTCATCGTCGATCAGCTGGATGCCCTTGCGACATACATCGACCTGAAGACAGGACGTCTAAATGTCCTTCTCAATATCGTTCGGCGTTTGGGCGCACGGGACAACATTCACATTGTGCTATCCTCGCGCACCTTCGAGTATGAGCATGACACGAGGCTGAAGACGGTTCGTGCAGAGAGCCTGCTGCTCGATCTGCCTCCTTGGAGCACCGTTCTTGAAATCCTCGAGCGTAACGGCGTCAAGGCCGACGGATGGCCGCAAGATGCGCAGCGGCTGATGCGCTCGCTGCAAACGCTTAAGACGTTCCTGAGCCTGCTCAAAGAAGGCGGCAGGGACGTCTTCACAAATTATCAAAAGCTCCTCGATCGCCTCTGGAAAGAAAGAATTCTGGCAGCGCCGGAGGGTGGCGCGCTCGCGGCCCTGGTGTCGGAGATCGCCGAGGACATGGCCAGCCATGAGAACCTTTGGGTTCCGAGCGCGAGGTACGCGGCGAAGGCCGCCCGAGTTTCAAGGTTGATGGCCGCTGGAGTGCTCACCGATTTCGGCACAGACGGCAAGATCGGGTTCACGCATCAAACACTCTTTGAGCATGCCCTCGCTCGTTCCTTTGCCGAGAAGGACGGACGATTGTCGGCTTACGTGCTCGGACGTCAGGCCTCATTGTTCATTCGCCCCAAGATGTGGGCAGGTTTATCGTACCTGCGCGAGGTCGATCCCCAAACGTATGCATCGGAACTGGAGGCAATCTGGTCACGCAAGGACCTGCGCAGGCATCTGCGCTTTCTTCTCGTCGAGTTCTTGGGAAGTCAGGCTGTCCCTCTTGAGGAAGAGGTGCACCTCATGGAGTCTGCGCTCTCTTCTGCGACGCGGCGTGTAGCGCTTCAGGCAATTCAAGGCAGCGCGGGGTGGTTCGCGCGTTTCAAGAATACAGCGATCCGGACGGCCATGACCACCGCAGAAGAGGAAGGCATCGCAACGATGTCCCTCATTCGCGCTCAGCAATTTGATAGCGATGGCGTCTTTCGTCTCCTCAGTGAGGTGTGGCTTCCGAAGCCCGAACACGACGGAAGCATGTGGGCTGTACTCCAGGAGTCGCCCCGTTGGACGGAAGGTCATCTCGATCTCGCACGGACGATCATCAGGCGAACCGAAATAGCGGATTTTGCCTTTGAGTATGGCGTGTCGACTATCGGTGTTGATCAGCCCGATATCGCACTCAAGCTAAGCCTAGAGCGCTTGGATAATCAGCTCGCTGACACTATCGCGGAGTCGTCGAAGCGGGTTGCCACGAAGCGCGCTGAGGACGATGAGTCATTGTCGTATTATCTCCATGCCTCGCCCTCAGAACCTTTCCACAGATTGATTGAGAAAAGCGATGGCTACGAGATGCTCGACGAGATCGCGCGTCAGGCACCGAAGCTGTTCCTCGAGATCCTGTGGCCATGGCTCGATCGTGCGCTAACCGCATTGCGCGACCTCAAGGGTGAGCACGACAATATCGGATACGCTATCCCCTATGGCGTCGATCCGCGCTTCGAGGAAGAGGAAGGCGGCCGTCTTGGGGATCATGCGCTCCTAGCCGCTTACATCACGGCGCTCGATGCGCTCGCAACGGACGATCCTCGCGCGTTCGAGATCTGGCTTGCGCAGCATGAGAAGGACGATTTCGTCCCGGTGCAGCGACTGCTCGCTCACACGCTCGCAACGCACGCCGCGCCGTATGCCGACCTTTCACTGGCGTATTTGATGTCTGACACGCGGCGTCTACACCTGGGCGACGTTGCGGACGGTTCGGGCACCACCAAGAGGCTGGTTCGGGCGGCCGCGGAGCACTGGTCGGATGAACAGATCAAACAGTTCTCCCAATACATTCACAACTACGAGTTACCGGCGAGCGGCGAGCGCGAGCCGAAGCAGCGGCAAAGGTTCCTTCGGGCGGTTGAGCGTCTTAAGCTGGAAATCTTGCAGGCTTTGCCGCAACAACGACTTCCCGGCGAGACGTCGCAACGCGTCGCCGAGGGTGTTCGTCGATTTGGAGAGAAACGCGGACCGTCGGGTATCGAAGGACCTCGCTGGATTGGCTCCCCGATGTCCGCCGACTCGATGAACAAGGCAAAGGATGAGGAAATCATCAATGCGTTCAGGAAGCTGCCTGATGCGACAGGCTGGGACAATCCCAAGGACTGGATGCAGGGCGGGAATATACAGCTATCTCGAGAATTTGCGAGCTTCGCCAAACTCCATCCGGACCGAGCGTTCAAGATCATCGCCAAGTTTGAGCCCGCTTTCGGCACGAGGGCGGCCGGATATGCTCTAGAAGCCTTGGGAGAGGTTGTTGATTCAGTTCCTTTCGAACAAGCAGTTGTTGATCTCGAGGCCCGCGAGTTCGAAGGCGAGGAATACAGGAACAGTGTGGCGCGCGGCCTTGAAAGGCTTCTGATCCGCGACCTGCGTCTGAGCGATTCGATCGTGGAACTCCTCAAGAGCTGGCTGAGCCCTGCAGGCAACGTGCCTGAAGATATCCAGATCGACGATGACGACGAGGAAAGCCTGCTAGACACTGGCAGCGATGCCAACAAGAATGTCTCAAGGGAAGAGTCCATCTTGTGGGGCATGGGCGGCTTCAGCGTTCTTCCGCACGGCAACTATTCCGTGCTCGAGGTCCTTTCGCGAGTCTACCTCCAGCGGAAGGACCCGGACGCTCTCATCGATCTCCTCCGGGCTCATTTGCAGTCAGGCGACGACGTCAAAGTGTGGACGGCGCTGCTGCGTTTCATGCAGTACATCCGCCCCGACGATCCCAGCGACTTCCAAGCCTTCCTCAAGGACCTGTTCAACCGCTATCCCGGTCTCGAGACAACCCGAGAAGTTGCGGTTCTTCTGGCGCACTTGCAGTGGCAAATTCCTGAACTTGTCCGCGATGTCATCGATCGCTGGAGCACACACTCCGCTGCCCTGGTTCAGCAGGCAAGGGGCGAACTCGCGTCACTCATTTCGATCGTGCGGCCAGAACTCGGTTGGCCAAACGCCATGGTTGAGACGATCCTCAAGAAGGGGCCGCCCGATGCCGTGACCGGCGTGGCTTACGCCGCTGTCAATTTGTGGCCCGACGAGACTAGGCGACCGGCCGCCCTGACAGTTCTGAAAAGGACTATCCCGGTCGCCGATGATCGCGCGTGGTCGGCGATCATCGATGTCTTCCGCATCACGGACGACATTACGCCGATCCCTGAGTGGATTGAGCTTCTAGAAGATATCGCTTCGTCAATGGAGAAGCGCACCGGACTGCCTTCGGCCTTTATCGTTGACCGTCTTCAAACGCTGCTTCCGGATGCAGGCACACTTGTGGCGCGCATAGCGACGTCGCTCGTGGCAACCTGGAAGAGCGAACTGGGAGATTTAAGAACCGCCACCGCTTCTTCTGCAACGGACCTCGTCGACATCGCGATCACGTTGCATCGGTTGGGATCAGCGACGCGCGACCTCGGCACATCCTTGTTCGAAGATCTTCTTGAGGTGAACGCATACACCGCTCGGGAAACGCTTGATCAGATCGACAATCGGTTCCGTGGCGCAGCGCCATCGCAACGCCGCCGCCTCCAACGGCGAAACCGTCGTCCTCCTCGGCTGCGAACAGGCCGTTGAAATTCTAGTCATTGGTTGCGTCCGAGGTTGGCTTTCGGAGGTGCGTAGCTCAGGGATGCTAGGCGGGGGTTAACTCCGGCCCCACCGCAAACGCCACTGCGAAATCCAGAAGTCTCGTCGCGCCGATCGAAAGTGCGTTATGGAGACTCAACAAGAACGATCTTGTCGCAGAATGGCTGAGGCCGATGGTGGTTCGTCGGTAGCTGCCGAGATTGGATGCAGGGTACTCGCGATTATCCCACGATGGTTTGCGCTTCCTCTGCGGCAGCGCCAACCACGGCGTCGACGTCATTCAGGCATTCCGCGGGTCTCTTCCCGTCCAGCCAGCCGTTGGGCGATGTGAGCCAGAACGCCATCTGCCATCCGGTCTTCCGCTTGCCCAGAACGGAGAGCACGCGACCGATTGTTTCATGCGGTTGCCCGTCCTGGAACTGGAACGCCGGGAAAAACTCCATGCCCTTGTGTTCGACGGAGAAGATCTTTCCGCCGCTTTTCCACCGTGACGTTGCCATGCTCGGGTTCTTGGAGCCATGGACAGCGGCTTCGGAGATCTGCATGCTCGTGAGGCATGGCCACTCGGCAAAAAACAGAGCCCTTGCTTTGGCGTTGTTATCCAACAGAAGCTGGGCCGCATCGGTATCAGGCGCTGGGCGTCCGGAGTAGGTCATTGTTCGGATGCTTCCTGGTGATGCCATTGCAGAAATGAGGATTCGCGGTACCCCAAGTTCGACCAGGGGCATGCGCACCCGCAAGATTGGAGGCGGCCCCAGGTGATCACAGGAAGAATCCCCACTGTGCCATTCCTCCAGACCTCCTCAAAGATACGGAAGTTACGGCTCCCGCTGGCGGCTCTGGGCATGATCGGCGACCTCTGTCGATGGCGACTGCCGCTCCTCGAGAGCATCCGCCACCATTTCTCTCACACGTGCGATGACCGCATCCAGGTCCGGGCCCTCGAGGGTGCCATGGACCATCAGGCCTCCTGACACAACCTTGACCGCATCCATTCGCGCGGCAACAAGCTTGCGGGCGGCCGCGTAGGCATTCTTCAGCCTCGCGCTGACGCGCGCGGCCAGTTCGTGGTTCAGGTGGAGGACTTTGGACCTGTCATCCACCGCGCGATAGAGCAAGGGTTCCCGCTGACCGAAACCGTATTTCGTCTCCATGTCGAAGGCCAATTGCGTCGCCTGAGCGAGGTCACTCCTGTCAGGACCACCGGAATTCGCCGTGACGGACCCGAATACCTCTTCTTCGGCGGCGCGACCCGACAGCATGGCCACGAGCCAACCCGTCATGAGTTCTTCCGTTTGCAGATAATGGTGCGATGTACCCGAGACATAGCCGCCTCCCGGGCCCTCGATGGTGATCAGCTTGATTTCGCTTAGCTCCAGGCGAATCTGTGCCACCGCATGTGCGGCTTCGTGGATTGCGAGTCTGAGACGAATGTCGTCCGGGATTTCCCGGCTCGACCCCGTCATCATAGCTTCGACGTCGGACCACGCGACGGCGCGCTTCTCCCGGCGGGCTTTCTGGCGTGCCTGCCGGACCACCCGCTCGATGTCGGCTCCGGTCATGCCTTTGGCCATTTGTGCGAGGCGGCGTAGGACGTGCTCGGTGGCCCTTTCTATGGCCGGGTTGGTTACCGAAGATGTCATCGGGAAAATCCGGTACCCATGGTTCTGGTCCATTTTTCCCAGGCCACGCGTCAGCTCTTCCGGGGCGCTGGCGACGATCGCATCGACGTCGTCCTTGAGATGATGACGCAGTATGCCCACGATCGCGGCGGTATCCGGTTTCCCGATCTCTATATGGGTCTCGAGCCGCCCGGAGCGCAGCAGCGCCTGGTCGATAGCCGCCGGATTGTTGGCGGCCCCGATGACGATCACGCCTTCGGTTTTCATCGTGCCGTCGAGCAGTTCCAGGGCCTTGTTCACCACCGTCGTCCAATAGTCATCGTAGTTCCGGGAGGCCCGGCCACGCATGCCGATGCCGTCGATCTCGTCGACGAACAGGATGGCAGGACGGTGCCTTTCGGCCTCCGCGAACGTCCTGGCCATGCGCTTCAGGACATCGCCGAGATGGCCACCCTCCAGCCATCGCGCCACCGATGTGGCGATCAAGGGGATTCCAAGCGTGTTGCAGAGCGCCCTGGCGAAGGTTGTCTTGCCCGTTCCGGGCGGACCGGTGAGCAGCACCTTGGCAACCATCTCGCCCCAGACGATCTCGCCCGAGCGCCACAGCTCCAAATCATCCTTGACGGCCATTGCCCAGTCGCGCGCGTCGCCATAGCCCGACAGCGTCTCGACACGCCTGACGTATCTGTCCTTGTCGTCGTCTCCTGACGGTACCTCCGGCTGGATAATGTCGATGCTGGAATCCTGCCTCGATTTGCGCTCGCTCCTGGGGGAAGTTCGTGAGTTTCCGCCATGGGCCAACTTCCGAACGGCATCGTTCTCGTGCTCTTCGTCCTCGTCGGAGGCAGCCTTCCATCTCGCCTCGGCAATTGAATGGAGAATGGCGATTGCACGGGTGGGCGAGACGCCTGGCCGGACCGCGATCGCAAGATCGGCAAGATCAAGTACCGAGTAGTGACCGGGCTGCAGGCGCTCGTTGGTGTTTTTGCCGAGTACGGTCTCGATTGTCCTGTTCACGATTTCCGCAGTGAGCGATCCGCAGTCCAAGTTAAGCTGCGCGGCTATTGCCAGCCGCTCGGGCAGCTGGCTTTCCGCCTCTGCTACGCCCAGGATCGGATACGCGGTCTGCGCGGACTGGCCGATGCGCCAGTCATCCATGAAGTCGTTGTCGTTGTCTTTGCCCGCGAAGCACACCACCTGCCACCGCGAATCCTGAGCACCTGAAAAACGAATGGCTCGCGTTTGCCCGTGGATTTCGTACCCATTCGAGAAAGAGATTTCGCCCGGCAGTATGTGCCCGCGCTCCAGAAGATCGAGGAAGATCCGTTCGAATCCTGGCACATCACACCTGACCGTCACGATCGGCCGTTCGAAACAGAGGTTGGCAAGCACCTCCCGGAGGGGGAGCCCGCTGTTTGTGACGGAATGCGCCAGGAGCAGCATCGACGCGACTTCCGGGGCGCGAAAGGACTCGGCGGATTTCCGCACGGCCTCGAGCAGCGATGCCATCGGTACAGACGCTGTCGACGATAGGACGTCGGTCTCGGTCGCCGACGAACGCGCCTCGTTGAGGCCGGGATCCGGTCCGACCCGGGTGTCAGGCTGCCGCTCATCACCGGCGTCCGTTGCGACCAGAGTGATCTCACCGTCATCCACGGCAAATCTCCCGTTCGATGCTCGATTATGGTGCCGAGAGCATTGAAGGATTCGCCTGATTTCCGCCGCGGATGAGTTCTTTGCGACGACTCCGGGGCCAAGGACGCTGATCACGCGTCCGTGGGACTGACGACATTTCCGTTCAAGGATTCCCGCAGCAACCGCGGTGTCGATGGCGACCGCCTCTGCATCGCGCCGAAGCCTTCGCAATAAATGCCGGGCCAGACGCCCGTCAGCTGTCGGCATTGTGCCGTCCGCAAGGTCCGTCATCTCTTCAACTGTCGCTCGATTGATCGTCAGAGCGCCGCCCGAGCCGGTACCAGCGTGAATATGACCTTGCGCAGCAGAGCTCTTCGGAGATCAGCCAGACCTCGGATGTCACGATCGACCGCGCATCGCCAGCCAGGACCGGATGCCCCGATGATATCCCGACGAGGCAGGGCACAGGCCGCATGGCATATCGCCAATCCTCAAGGATCGGAGCGTCCATGCACGCCTTGTCCACGAGTTGGTTGGTTGGGAAGGGCGCGGTGTTCATCACCGTCAGGTCGGCGGCGAGTTTCTCCAGCCGCTCAATCTCGCCATAGATTGCACGGTGGACGGAGTCGGGGGTGCGAATTCCAAATCGATGCATGATTGGTTCCCTTGGAGTTGGATTTCATGCTGCGGTCAAACAGGTGGCAAAGCTGAGACTCTGGGCCAACTTCGCCTTCTGAGATTCGATTCGGCGGTTTCCTGAACTGGTGTCTTACGAGTCCTTGGGCATGCTCACTGTGTACCTGATTAGAAACTTTATGTCTATCATTTGGTACGAAATGTCCCACTTGTTGACAGCAGTCGATCTTCGCTCTCCTTGCTGAGGTATGGAATCCTTTTCTGACACGATCCGAATGATGCGGGTTGCGCGGGTAGCGCTCGAGTTGAGCCAGGAAGACCTGGCCAAGCGCGCTGGGGTCGGCCGACAGACGGTTATCCGCATCGAAGCCGGCGGAAAGGGAGTTGCCTTCGATGTAGTGGATAAGGTTCGAGGAGCGCTCGAAAAGGCAGGTGTGGTTTTCTTGCCTTCAACCGCAGAACACGGACCGGGGATCGCCTTGCGACGAAAGAAAATCGAAAATTGAGCAAGCGGCTTCCAAATCTCTCCGCCCGCCTCTCCGAAACCGCTTGAAAAGCAGGGGCACGTTTTCTGCCTGCGACGGACAGCGACGATCATGGCGTTCGTGTCCCAGAGAGCCAGCCGCCAAAAAGGTCCGCAGATCTGATTTGGCAGCGGAAGTAAAGGAAGAAGGAACGCAGGGTGCTCGCCGGACAGCCTCGAACAACCCGTATGGTGGTCCGCATCGCTACCACGCGAGTTTTCGCAGATTGTCTGACTCAGCTTCCTGCATCTCAAACTCGCGTCAGAAATAATATGGCATTGAGGCAGCCGTGATTTGTCGCCTCAGTTGAATCCTTCTACCCTCTCATGAACATCTGCGGAACACCGTGGGAGAATCCGTGGGACTTTTGTCCCGCAACCTACCATACGATGCCCTTTGCGCCCTTTTTGTTCTCTTCGCCTCTTGCACAAAACCTCTGCTATCCCTAGAGGAACAGGGCCACGGAGCGTAGCGCAGCCTGGTAGCGCATCTGCTTTGGGAGCAGAGGGTCGCAGGTTCGAATCCTGCCGCTCCGACCATGGCTTCCGGCCGCGAAGGCCGGGATGGAACGAAGAGAACCGAGAGTGAGGGTCACAAAAGTGTCCGCGCGCATCTATAGTCCTTCCAGAACCGCCATGCAGTCCGGCACTGCCAAGACCGGCCATTGGGTGCTGGAGTTCGAGCCCGAATCCCCGCGCCGGATCGATCCGCTGATGGGCTACACCAGCACCAGCGACGCCAAAAGCCAGGTGCACCTGACCTTCGCCACCAAAGAGGAAGCCGTGGCCTACGCGCAGAAACACGGCATCCCGTTCAGGCTCGAGGAGGCGAAGCCGCCGAAGCGGCGTCAGGTTTCCTATGCGGAGAATTTCCGCTATGACCGCAAAATCCCGTGGACGCACTGAACCGCTTCCTCAGCGCCCGAGGCCCCGTAGCTCAGCTGGATAGAGCATCGGTCTTCTAAACCGAATGTCGCAGGTTCGAGCCCTGCCGGGGTCGCCATCTTGATTTCGCGCTGGCGCTTCGCGGGACAAGTGCTGCGGAGTTTCAGCCGGGCAGGGCCGCCCGCAGCCCCTTCTCGATATCCCTTTTCAAGTCCTCCACATCCTCCAGCCCAATCTGCAGGCGGATGACGGGGCCGGCATAGGCGTCCCTGGCTACCGTGCGGTCGCCGAGGAAGACGTGGACGGCGAGGCTTTCGAAGCCGCCCCAGGAATAGCCGAGTCCGAAGATGTCGAGAGCGTCGAGGAACGCGTGAGCTTCGCGTTCCCCACCGCCATCAAGCACGAAAGAGAAGATGCCGCTGGCACCGGAGAAGTCGCGCTTCCAGATCGCGTGGCCGGGGTGCGATTCAAGGGCCGGGTGGAGTACTTGCGCCACGCCCTCCTGCGCCTCCAGCCAGCGGGCGATCTGAAGCGCGCTTTCCTGATGGCGGGCAAGCCGCACGCCCATGGTGCGCAGGCCCCGCAGCACCTGGTAGACATCGTCCGGACCGGCACAGGTGCCGAGGGTGAGGAACGTGTCGTAGAGCTTTTCGAAGCAGGCTTCGTTGGCCGAGACGGTGCCGAGCAGGATGTCGGAATGGCCGGCCGGATATTTCGTCGCCGCGTGGATGGAGATGTCGACGCCGTGATCGAGCGGGCGGAAGAAGAGGGGCGTGGCCCAGGTGTTGTCCATCATCACCACGGCGCCGCCTTCGCGGGCCGCCTTGGCGATGGCCGGAATGTCCTGCATCTCGAAAGTGTTGGAGCCGGGCGATTCGGTGAAGACGACCTTCGTGTTGGGCTTGATGAGCCGTGCTATTTCGGCCCCGACGAGTGGATCGTAATATTCGACCTCCACGCCCAGCCGCTTCAGCATCGTATCAGCGAAGCGCCGGGTGGGGTGATAGACCGAATCGACGATGAGCGCATGGTCGCCCGCCGAAAGGAACGCCAGGAGCGGCACGCAAACGGCGGCCAACCCGGAAGGCACGACGATGGTGCCTGCTGAGCCTTCCAGCTCGTCCATCGCTTTGGCCAGCGCATCGGTGGTCGGCGTGCCGCGCGTGCCGTAGGTGTATTTCTGCTTGCGCGAGGCCATGGTTGCCGCGTCGGGGAAAAGCACGGTCGAGGCGTGCACCACCGGCGGATTGACGAAGCCGAAAAAATCGCCCGGATCGTTGCCCATATGGGCCAGCCTGGTGTTGATACCGCTCTTGTGCCCGTCTCGTGCCATACGATAACCCTCGCTCGTCGTGCCCCGGCGGGCATCGGTTCGGCATAGAAGCTTCGCGCCTGTTTCTCAAGACTGCCAATACGATACCTGCATCTCGCATGTGCGGCATTGGCTCTTGACCCGCGCTGATTTATGGCATTCGATGGGCAACGTGCTTGGGAGAAGGAAGCGTGCGTCCGATGTCGTCTCGACAGATGGCCTGCGCCGGCTTCCGCACAACAATCAGTAGGGGATGAACCCTGTACCAAAAAAAGGGTCGATAATCATGAACAATTCCATCAAGGCACTGCTCGGCTCGGCCGTGATCGCGCTGCTAGCGGTTCCGGCCTCCGGCGCTACGTTTGACGACGTGAAGAGCAGGGATGCCCTGCGCTGCGGCGTCAATACCGGCTTGCCGGGCTTTGCGTCTCAGAACGACCAGGGTGAGTGGCAGGGCCTCGACGTGGACTACTGCAAGGCGGTGGCCGCCGCTGTCTTCGAAGGTGACGCCAGCAAGGTCGAGTATTCGCCTCTGTCCGCGGTCCAGCGCTTCCCAGCCCTGCAGAACAACGAGGTTGATCTCCTGGCTCGCAACACGACCTGGACGATGAACCGCGACACCGCACTTGGTCTCAACTTCGCCGGCGTCAACTACTATGACGGTCAGGGCTTCATGGTGCGCGAGGATCTCAATGTGACCTCGGCGCTGCAGCTCTCGGGCGCCACTGTTTGCGTGCAGAGCGGCACGACGACGGAACTGAACCTGACCGACTACTTCCGTGCCAACAACATGGAGTTCAACCCGGTCGTCATCGAGTCCCAGTCGGACGTGAACGCCGCCTACGAGCAGGGCCGCTGCGACGTTCTCACCACGGATGCATCCGGCCTTTATGCCACGCGCCTCGAACTCGCCAATCCGGAGGAGCACGTCATTCTGCCGGAGATCATCTCCAAGGAGCCCTTGGGCCCGGTGGTGCGCCAGGGCGACGAGCAGTGGTTCGACATCGTCAAGTGGGTGCATTTCGGCCTGTTGAACGCTGAAGAGCTCGGCGTCACCCAGGACAACATCGACGAGATGCTCGATTCCGACAATCCGAATATCCGTCGCCTCGTCGGGGCCGAAGGCTCGTTCGGACAGGACATCGGCCTCACCAACGACTGGATGGTTCATGTCATCAGGGCCGTCGGCAACTACGGCGAGATCTTCGAACGCAATGTTGGACCCGACACGCCGCTCCGGATCCAGCGCGGCATGAACGAGCTGTGGACCAAGGGCGGCATTCAGTACGCGCCCCCGATCCGCTGATCGGACAGGGAGAGCCGCGTTCTTCGGAGCGCGGCTCGCTTGACTTGACAGGCTGCCGCAGGGCCGGCCGCCACGGCTTGGCCCATGCCGCTGCACGGGGCGGATCAGATGACAGCTGATACCCAAAGCGTTCCCGAGGCGCGGGTTGCGCTTATGCGCGATCCCAGGACGCGCGGCATGATCATCCAGATCGTGATGATCATCGCCATCCTTGCCTTTGCCGCGTGGCTCATCAACAACACGGCGCGCAACCTCGCACAGGCCAACATCGCCGCCGGCTTCGGCTTCCTGTCGACGCGAGCTGGTTTCGACATAGGTCAGGTGCCGATCGACTACACCAGCAATTCCAGCTACGGCCGGGCGCTGCTTGTCGGCATCACCAACACACTCATCGTCGCAGGCGCCGGCATCACCCTGGCGACGATCGTTGGTTTCATCATCGGCGTTGGCCGCCTGTCCCACAACTATCTCGTGCGGGGGTTGAGCACGATCTATGTGGAAATTTTCCGCAATGTCCCTCCGCTTCTGGTGATCCTGTTCTGGTATTTTGGCGTGCTCGCTGTGCTGCCGCACCCGCGCCAAGCGTTCGAGCTGCCGTTCGGGTCCTATCTTTCCAACCGCGGTCTGCAGATGCCGGCCGCGCTGTTCGACCCGGTGGCCATGCTTACGCTGATTACCTTCGCCATCGGCGTTGTTAGCGCTGTGGTGCTCGCACGGGTGAACAAACGGCGGCAGATGAGGACCGGCGAGCGACGGGCGATCCTTTGGCCTAGCCTCGGCCTCATTGTCGGGCTGCCTCTGGTGGTATTTGCCCTTTCGGGCTTCCCGGTTACCTTCCAGGTGCCGGAGGCGACGCGCTTCAACCTCGTCGGTGGCTGGAGCGTGCAGCCGGAATTCCTGGCGCTGTTCCTTGCGCTTTCCTTCTACACGGCCTCCTTTATCGCCGAGATCGTGCGGGCCGGGATCCTGGCGGTTTCCTGGGGCCAGACGGAGGCTGCCTACGCGCTGGGCCTGCGGCGTAACCTGGCGTTGCGCCTGGTCATCGTGCCGCAGGCGTTTCGCGTCATCATCCCGCCGCTGACGAGCCAGTACCTCAACCTGACCAAGAACACCTCCCTGGGACTGGCCGTCGGTTATCCCGAACTGGTCGCCGTCGGCTCGACGGTGCTTAACCAGACAGGGCAGTCGGTCGAGGTGGTGGCGATCTGGATGGTGGTCTACCTGGGGCTCAGCCTCGTCACGTCGGCCTTCATGAACTGGTTCAATGCCCGAATGGCGCTGGTCGAGCGATAGGAAGAGCCATGGAAGAGCAACTCACCGCCTATGTCGCTCGCGAGCAGCAAGAGCCGCTGCCGCCGCCGCCGAGTGAATACGGCCCGGTGGCAATCCTGCGCAAGAACCTGTTCGCCACGCCGGCCGATTCGATTCTCACGATCATTCTCGGCCTCTTTTCCCTCTGGGCCGCATGGCAGATCATCCAGTGGGGATTGCTCAATGCGGTCTTCACCGGTGCCAATCGGGAGGCGTGCTTGGCTGGGGAAGGTGGGGTCGTGGGCGCCTGCTGGGCGTTCGTCGGCGCCAAGTTCGGCCAGTTCATCTACGGGCTCTATCCTTTGGCTGAGCGCTGGCGCGTCGATCTGACACTGTTCCTGCTGGCGGCCCTTCTTCTGCCCCTGGCGATCCCACCGGTGCCCTACAAACGGCTGAACGCGCTGCTCCTCGTGGCCGTCTTTCCGTTCGTTTCGCTGGTGCTCTTGACAGGCGGCCAGTTCGATCTCAGCGGCGCCTTCATCGCTTTCCTGTTCATCCTGGCAGCCTTTGTTTCCGCCACCCTTGGCTCCGGCAACGTCGCCGCTCCGCCGGCGCTGCTCAAAGGCGCAACATGGTTGGCGGGATTTGCGCTCCTCGTCCTCATCCTTGCCAACATTGTGCCGAGCGGCCGGTTGACCCTGCTTACCTTCCACTTCTCGGGGCTGTCGCTGCTTTCTTTCCTGGTCGCTTTGGCCTCCATCGTGGCGAGCGTTGTCGCCGCGATGCGCGCCGGCGAGGAGCGGCAGGTCTCGCCGTTTCGTATCCTCGTGCCGTCGCTCTTCGTCGTTGGAGTGATCATAGTGCTCGCCGGGGATTTCGGCTTGCGTCCCGTGGGGACCAACCGCTGGGGTGGGCTCATGTTGACCCTGGTGGTCGCGCTCACCGGCATCGCCGCATCGCTTCCGCTCGGTATCCTCCTGGCGCTCGGACGGCGCTCGCATCTGCCGGCGGTGCGCCTTTTCTCCGTCATCTTCATCGAGTTCTGGCGCGGCGTGCCGCTGATCACCGTGCTTTTCATGTCGGCTTTTATGATCCCGCTGCTGCTGCCGTCCGGTGTCACCTTCAACCAGCTCCTGCGAGCGCTCATCGGCGTAGCGCTGTTTTCCGCCGCCTACATGGCCGAGGTGGTGCGCGGCGGCCTGCAGGCCATTCCCAAGGGGCAGTACGAAGGCGCTCAGGCGCTAGGCCTCGGCTATTGGCAGATGATGCGCCTGGTGGTCATGCCGCAGGCGATCAAGCTGGTGATCCCCGGCATCGTCAACACCTTTATCGGCCTCTTCAAAGATACGAGCCTGGTCTACATCATCGGCCTGGCCGATCTGCTGGGTACCGTGCGGCGCGGCTTTTCCGATCCCAACTGGATCACGCCGACGACGGCGGCCACCGGCCTCGTCTTCGCGGCATTCGTCTATTGGCTCTTCTGCTTCAGCATGTCGCGCTATTCTATCTATACCGAGCGCCGGCTACACACCGGCCACAACCGATAACCGGCCTTGAAGGCCCTTCAAGGAAAAAGGCGATGGCAACGCAGAAGGCGAATGTGATCGATCCGCAGGAGATCAAGGTCGATCCGCAAAAACTCCACATCTCCGACACCGACGTAGCGATCGAGATCGTCGACATGCACAAGTGGTATGGCGATTTCCACGTGCTGCGCGACATCAATCTGAAGGTGATGCGCGGCGAGCGCATTGTCGTGTGCGGTCCGTCGGGCTCCGGCAAGTCCACCATGATCCGCTGCATCAACCGGCTGGAGGAGCACCAGAAGGGCAAGATTGTCGTCGACGGTATCGAGCTCACCAACGATCTGAAGAAGATCGACGAGGTGCGGCGCGAGGTCGGCATGGTGTTCCAGCACTTCAACCTGTTCCCGCATCTCACCATCTTGGAGAACTGCTCGCTGGCCCCCATCTGGGTGCGCAAGACGCCGAAGCGCGAGGCGGAACAGATTGCGATGCACTATCTGGAACGCGTCAAGATACCGGAGCAGGCGAACAAATATCCCGGCCAGCTCTCCGGCGGTCAGCAGCAGCGCGTGGCGATCGCCCGCGCGCTATGCATGAACCCGCGCATCATGCTGTTCGACGAGCCGACCTCCGCGCTCGATCCGGAGATGATCAAGGAGGTGCTCGACACCATGGTAGACCTGGCGCAGGAGGGCATGACGATGATCTGCGTGTCCCACGAGATGGGTTTCGCCCGACAGGTGGCCAACCGCGTGATCTTCATGGACCAGGGCCAGATCGTCGAGCAGAACACGCCGGCCGAATTCTTCGACAATCCGCAGCACGAGCGCACCAAGCTGTTCCTGTCGCAGATCCTGCATTAGGGCGCCGGCCGCGGTGGCTTAAAGCCCTTCCACGTCGTAGCTGTAGAGCCAGTCGAGATCTGCCGCCAGGCTCTCCTCGCTCTTCAGCCGGAGCACCATGTCGCGGGCAAGCGCGGCCGGCCCGGCAGCATGCCAGACGAAGCGGTTGAAGGCGCCGCGCCGGGCCACGCGGGCAAGACGCGGCTTGCGCAGGCGCTCGTAGGTAGCGAGCGCTCCCGGCATGTCATCGTCGCGGGCGACCAGCTCCGCCAGAAGCGCAGCGTCCTCGATAGCCATGGCCGCGCCTTGGGCGGCATAGGGGCTGAGCGCATGCGCGGCATCGCCAATCAGCACCAGCCCGCGCGCATCGGTCCAGGGCCCGCCCGCCCGCACCTCGTGAATGGGCCAGGCCGTCCAGGCGCCGGGCAGCCGGATAATGTTCGATAGGGAAGGGGCCGCTCGCCGGGTTGCCGTCAGGAGATGGCCTACGTCGGCGGCGTTCGCCCAGCCGCGCTCTATCTCCGCGCTATGCGTCACCAGGACCAGATTGAGGTTCGCCCCACCGCTGAGCGGGTAGGCGACCAGGTGGAAGTCGGGTGCCAGGAAGGCGGTGACGGCATCGCGGGCGACCGTGGCCACGGCCTCCTCGCTCGCCACACCGCCGCGAAGGATGGCCCGGAAGGCGGCAAAGCCGGTGAAGCGGCTTTGCCGGCCGCCAATGCGCGCCCGTAGCTTCGACCACACGCCGTCGGCGCCAATGAGGAGGCTGCTGGCTATCTCACGAAGCTCGCCGGCCTTCTCCACTGTGACGACGAGGCCGGCATCCTGCGCGGTGACGCCCAGAACCTCCGTGCCCAGTTCCAGACGAATCGCCGTGTTGGCACGCACCTGCTGCAGCAGCGCCTGCTGCAGGTCGGCGCGGTGGGCGACCAGATAGGGCGCCTGCCAGCGCCGCTCCGCTCTCTGGCCGAGAGGCACGCCAGCCAGTGTGGAAAGTCTTACGGCATCCTTGAGCAGGATGGCACGGGGCCGGACCGCATCCTTGCCGAGGCTCTCCAGCACGCCGAGGCGCGCGAGGATGCGGGTGGCGTTGGGCGAGAGCTGCAGACCCGCGCCCACTTCCTGAAGCGCTTCTGCGCGCTCGAAAACGGTGACGGAAAACCCCTTCGCCGCGAAGCAGAGCGCTGCCGTCAGCCCAGCGATACCCGCGCCGGCGATGGCGATGGGGCGGCCGGTCACTGCAGCCCGCCGGCTAGGTTCTGCGGAAATTCATCGGATGAGCGGCTTGCGCCAAGCCCGGCCATATCGCAGCCTTGCTGCGCCTAAACCGCTTCCTGGTGGAAGAGGCAGCCCTCCGGCATCGTTTCGTGCACCTTCAGCTTGGCGTTATAGCGGTAGAGCGTCGAGCAGTAGGGGCAGATTCGCTCTTCGTCGTCGCCCATATCGAGGAAGACATGCGGATGGTCGTTCGGCGGGTTGGCGCCCACGCACATGAACTCCTTGACGCCGATTTCGATCGACCGGTAGCCGTCCGTGTTATGGAAATGGGGTGTTTGATGGCCCGCCATTCCTTTTCTCCCGCTGTCAACACCTGTCGAGGTGCGTTTGAAGCATAAATACCTTCTTTGCAAGTCCGTGATATGAAACTGTCGCAAAAGCCTGTCACGACATAATATGGGCGGATCGGTCGCCCGGAGGTAGGACAATCGAAGCGAGCAGGCCATGAACGAACTGAAGCCGATCAAGACTGAATTCCCGACCCAGCCGGGGACGGTGGACGAGATCGCGCGGTCGAGCCCCGATCGCTTCGTCAACCGGGAGTTCTCGTGGCTGCAGTTCAACCGGCGGGTGCTCGAGGAGTCCCAGAACGTCAACCACCCGCTTTTGGAACGCATGCGCTTCCTGTCGATCTCTGCCGACAATCTGGACGAATTCTTCATGGTGCGCGTTGCGGGTCTCGCCGGCCAGGTGCGCGAGGGGATCGCCACCAGGAGCGCCGACGGGCGCACGCCGGAAGAGCAGCTCGAGCACGTGCTGCGCGAGGTGAGCCGCCTGCAGGTGGATCAGCACGAAAGCCTCGCCCTTCTTCTGGAGCTCATGAAGAAGGAAGGCATCGAAATCGTGCGTCCCGAGGCGCTGACGCGCGACGACAGGAAATGGGTCGAGGAGCACTTCCTGGAAGCCATTTATCCGGTGCTTACACCGCTTTCCATCGATCCGGCCCATCCCTTCCCCTTCATCCCCAATCTCGGCTTCTCGATCGCCCTCGACCTGCAGCATCTGGGCAACAAGGGAAGGATGACGGCGCTTTTGCGCCTGCCGGTCACGCTGCAGCGCTTCGTCGCCCTGCCCGAGCGGCCCAAGACGGTGCGCTTCATCGCGCTGGAGGACATCGTCGAGATGTTCATCGGCAAGCTCTTCCCCGGCTACAAGGTCAACGGCTCCGGCACCTTCCGCATCATCCGCGACAGCGATATCGAGGTGGAGGAGGAGGCGGAAGATCTGGTGCGCCTGTTCGAGAGCGCACTCAAGCGCCGGCGCCGCGGTTCGGTGATCCGCATCGAGTTCGAAAGCTCGATGCCCGAGGACTTGCGTGATTTTGTAGCAAGCGAGCTCGGTGTGCAGTCCTCGCGCATCAGCGTGCTCGACGGGCCGCTTGCCATCAGCCAGATTTCCGAAATCGTCACGCTGCCGCGCGACGACCTAAGGTTCCCACCCTACAACCCGCGCTTCCCCGAACGCATCCGCGATCACGGCGGCGACTGTTTCGCGGCCATCCGCGAGAAGGATATCGTCGTCCATCATCCCTACGAGAGCTTCGACGTGGTGGTGCAGTTTCTGCGCCAGGCCGCGCAGGACCCGGAGGTGGTGGCCATCAAGCAGACGCTCTACCGTACCTCCAACGACAGCCCCATCGTGCGCGCGCTTATCGACGCGGCCGAGGCCGGAAAGTCCGTGACCGCGCTCGTGGAACTGAAAGCCCGCTTCGACGAGGAGGCGAATATCCGCTGGGCACGTGACCTGGAGCGTGCGGGCGTGCAGGTGGTCTTTGGCTTCATAGAGTTGAAGACGCACGCCAAGATGTCGCTGGTGGTGCGCCGCGAGGGCAGGCGCCTGCGCAACTACGTGCATCTGGGCACCGGCAACTACCATCCGATCACCGCGCGCATCTATACCGACCTTTCCTATTTCACCGTCGATCCTGCGATCGCACACGACGTGGCCAAGGTCTTCAACTTCATCACCGGCTATGCCGAGCCGGATGTGGACATGAAGCTGGCAGTCTCGCCATTCAGCTTGAGGACCCGCATCCTCGAGCACGTCCGCGAGGAGATCGCCCATGCCAAGGCGGGCCGGCCGGCGCAGATCTGGATGAAGATGAATTCACTCGTCGACCCGCAGGTGATCGACGCCCTTTACGAGGCCGGTCGCGCCGGCGTTGAGATCGATTTGGTGGTGCGCGGCATCTGCTGTCTGCGCCCGCAGGTGCCGGGCCTTTCGGAGAATATTCGGGTGAAGTCCATCGTCGGCCGGTTCCTTGAGCACAGCCGCATCTACTGCTTCGGCAACGGCCGCGGCCTGCCGTCCGACGAGGCTATCGTCTACATCTCTTCGGCCGATATCATGCCGCGCAATCTCGACCGCCGGGTCGAGACCATGGTCCCCATCACCAATCCGACCGTGCATGAGCAGGTGTTGGGCCAGATCATGCTGGGAAACATCATGGACAATCAGCAGAGTTTCGAAGTATTGCCTGACGGGACCTCGCGGCGCGTCGTGCCGGAGGACGGAGAGGAAGCCTTCAACGCGCAGGAATATTTCATGACCAATCCCAGCCTGTCCGGCCGTGGCGTCGCGCTGAAGTCGCATGCGCCCAAGCGGATCGCCGCTTTCAAACGGTCCAAGAAGGCCGCCGCCGGTTAGCGGTCGTGAGTACAGCCGTTTCCCAGGGGCGGTTACCGAACCGGCGTCCCATTGCGGTCATCGATATCGGCTCGAACTCGATCCGTCTGGTGATCTACGAGGGCGTCGCCCGTTCGCCGACAGTGCTGTTCAATGAAAAGATGCTGGCCGGCCTTGGCCGCAGCATCGTCACGACCGGCGAACTCGACCCCGATGGCGTGACGCGTGCCGTCGAGGAGTTTCGTCGTTTTCGCGCGCTTTCCGAGCAGGCGGGCGCTCAGTCGCTTCACGTATTGGCTACCGCCGCCGCGCGCGAGGCGACCAACGGACCGGACTTCATCCAACGCGCCGAACGGATTTTGGGCACCGAGATCCGCGTGCTCTCTGGGCGGGAGGAGGCAAGCTACGCCGCCCTCGGCGTTATCGCCGCCTTCCATGACGCCGACGGCATCATGGGCGATCTCGGCGGCGGCAGCCTCGAGCTCGTCGACGTTCATGGCGAGACGATGGGGGAGGGGATCACCACTCCACTGGGCGGCCTGAAACTGCGTGAGATGACGGGCGGCTCGATGAGCGAGGCCGCCCGTATCGCCCGCGACGAGCTGGCGCGCGCCGAATGGCTGGAGAAGGGGGCCGGGCGCACCTTCTACTGCGTTGGCGGCACATGGCGGAACCTTGCCCGCCTCCATATGAACGTCACCCGCTATCCGCTTCCGGTGATGCACCACTATGAACTCGACCCCGAGAAGGACGCCGCTTTCCTGAAACGAGTCGCCAAGGGTGACATTGACAAGATGACGGGTATCGAGCGGGTGTCGAAGAATCGCCGCGCGCTGTTGCCCTACGGTGCCGCCGTGCTTCTGGAGGTGATCCGCACGGCCAAGCCGGCGAAGATCGTCGTCTCGGCAAACGGTGTGCGCGAGGGGTTTGTCCATTCGCTGCTCGGTGAGGAGGAGCGGCGGGCGGACCCGCTCATCTCGGCCGCCGAGGAACTGGCCCTCCTGCGCTCACGTTCCGTCACCCATGCGCGCGAGCTTGCCGAGTGGTCCGGTACGGCCTTCGCCGCCTTTGGTATCGAGGAGACGGAGGACGAGGCGCGCTACCGGCGCGCGGCCTGTCTTCTGGCCGATATTGGCTGGCGCGCCCATCCCGAATATCGCGGCACGCAGTCGCTCAACATCATCTCCCACGGCTCCTTCATCGGCGTCGACCATCCCGGCCGGGCCTTCATCGCGCTTGCCAACCTGTTCCGCCACGAGGGTCTGTTCGACGATGCCCTTTCGCCGGAGATGCGCAACCTCGCCACACCGCGTTATGTGGAGCGGGCGCGGCTCCTGGGCGGGCTTTTGCGTGTTGTCTATCTGCTGACGGCGTCGATGCCAGGCATCATCCCGCGGCTGAAATGGGAAAAGCGCGAAGACGGTGCGCTGGCGCTACTGGTCCCGCGTTCGCACGCGGCCCTGATGGGCGAGCGCCCGCACGGACGCATGGCGCATCTGGCCCGGGTCACGGGGTTGAATTTAGTGCTGGATGTGGGGGAGTAGGCCAAGCCTATTTCTTATCCGGTCCTGCAGCGCGAGATGATGTTCTGACACGGTTGATGGAGGAGCGAATGAAAAAGGTTCTTGTGCTGCCGAAGGGATCCGGCAGGTCCTATGACATGGGAAAAATGCAAGCGGTGTTCAAGGCCGATGAAGATGAGACGTCGCAACGCTATTCCGTGTCTGAGTGGTGGCTTGAGCCGGGGTGTAACGGGCCGGGCGCGCATTCGCACGAGGAGAACGACGAGTTATTCTATGTTCTGGAGGGGACTGTCAGCCTGTTGGCCGCCGACGAATGGCTCGACGCCACCGCGGGAACTTTCATTCGCATCCCTGCCGGTGTCACCCATGATTTCCGTAACACCAGCGGTCACAGGGCAGGTTTGCTGAACGTCTTCATTCCAGGCGGCTTCGAGCGGCACATGCCGGCCATTGTTGACTGGTTCGCGCAAAACGGTTGAAGCGGTTCGGCTGTGCCGATTTCAGCGCGCGGGCGGCGTCGTCGACTACTCCGCCGCCCGCGCCACCTGTTCGCCGGGCGAGAACGTCTCGATGCGCCGGTTGGCGAATCTGAGGGCGATCTCGCCGCGCAGGAGTTTTAGCACTTCCTCGCCGAATACCTCGCGCCGCCAGCCCGAAAGGGCAGGCACCTGTGCCTTTTCGCCGTCGGCTGCAAGACGGTCGATGTCGTCGCTGGAGGCGAGCATCTTGGTGGCCACGCCTTCCTTCTCGGCCACCAGCTTGAGCAGCACCTTGATGAGTTCGGCCGCGGCAGCCGCCCCTTCCGGTGCGTGCTGGGGCTTGGGCAGCCTCGGCAGTTCCTCCTTGGTCAGGGCGAGGGCGGCGTTGACTGCCTTGAGCAGACCCGCCGCGGGGCTCGAGCGCTCCCAGCCCCTGGGTATGCTTCTCAGCCGACCGAGGGCGGCCACATCCTCCGGCTGCTGCTGGGCGATCTCGTAGATGGCGTCGTCCTTGAGGACGCGGCCGCGCGGCACGTTGCGCTCGCGCGCCTCGCGCTCGCGCCAGGCTGCCACCTGCTGCAGGACGGCGAATTCGATCGGTTTGCGTACGCGCAGCTTCAGCCGCTTCCAGGCGTCGTCGGGATGCGGATCGTAGGTTTCCGGCGCCGTCAGAACGCCCATCTCCTCCGTCAGCCAATGGGCGCGGCCCTCGCGCTCCAGCTCCTGCTCGAGGTACTCGTAGACGGGGATGAGGTGGGTGACGTCGGCCAGTGCATAGTCGAGCTGCTTCTGCGACAGCGGGCGATGGCGCCAGTCCGTGAAGCGCGAGGCCTTGTCGAGGCGTTCGCCGGTGGTGCGGTAGACGAGCTGGTCGTAGGAGACGCTGTCGCCGAAGCCGCATACCATGGCCGCTACCTGCGTGTCGAAGATCGGATGCGGGATGAGGTTGCCGAGATTGTAGATGATCTCGATGTCCTGCCTGGCTGCATGGAAGACCTTGGTGACTTTCTCGTTCGCCATCAGGCGGAAGAAAGGCTCCAGGTCCATCTCCGGGGCCAGCGGATCGACCATCGCGGTGACACCGGGCGCCGCCATCTGGATGAGGCATAGCTCCGGCCAGAAAGTGGTCTCGCGAATGAATTCGGTGTCGATGGTAATGAAGTCGGACTTTTCGAGCGCGGCGACAGCCTTTTCCAGCTCTTTGCGGGTTTTGATGAGTTCCATGCCTTCTCTTTAGGCGTTGACGCCCGAAATGTGAAGAAATTGTATCGCCCGACTTTCGCCGTGTGGTGGCCCTGCCTTGACAAAATGGGACGCGCATGCGCTTTTCGCGCCGATTTGACGAGGCCGACCAGCGCCCGTTCGCAGTGACCTTCAGACACGGACCAGAGATAATGCACCGCTACCGCAGCCATACCTGCGCAGAATTGAGAAAATCCGACGTGGGCGAGACCGTCCGGCTTTCCGGCTGGGTCCACCGCGTGCGCGATCATGGCGGCCTGCTTTTCATCGATCTGCGCGACCATTACGGCATCACGCAGATCGTCGCCGATCCGGATTCGCCCTCTTTCGGCACGGCCGAGACGGTGCGTGGCGAGTGGGTGATCCGCGTCGATGGTGCGGTGAAGGCACGTACGGACGAAACGGTGAACCCGAACCTGCCGACGGGCGAGGTGGAGATCTTCGCACGCGAGATCGAGGTCTTGTCTCAGGCCAAGGAGCTGCCGCTGCCGGTCTTCGGCGAACCGGACTATCCGGAGGACATCCGGCTCAAATACCGCTTCCTCGACTTGCGCCGCGAGACACTGCACAGAAACATCGTCGCCCGCACCAATATCATCGCCGACATGCGCAAGCGCATGGGCGAGGCCGGCTTCACCGAGTTCTCGACGCCGATCTTGACTGCATCCTCGCCCGAGGGCGCGCGCGACTTCCTGGTGCCCTCCAGGCTGCACGAGGGCAAGTTCTACGCCCTGCCGCAGGCGCCGCAGATTTACAAGCAGCTCATCATGGTGTCGGGCTTCGACCGCTATTTTCAGATCGCGCCCTGCTTCCGCGACGAGGACCCGCGCGCCGACCGGCTGCCCGGCGAGTTCTACCAGCTCGACCTAGAGATGAGCTTTGTCGAGCAGGACGAGGTGTTCTCCACCATGGAACCTATCATGCGCGGCGTGTTCGAGGCCTTTGCCAATGGCAAGCCCGTCACGCCGGAGTTCCGGCGCATCCCCTACGACGAGGCGATCCTGAAATACGGCACCGACAAGCCGGACTTGCGCAACCCCATCATCATGCAGGACGTCTCGGAGCATTTCCGCAGCTCCGGCTTCCGCGTCTTCGCCAACATCCTGGAGAGCGACCCGAACGGCGCCGTCTGGGCCATACCTGCGACGGGCGGCGGCTCCAGAGCCTTCTGCGACCGCATGAACTCCTGGGCGCAAGGCGAGGGCCAGCCGGGCCTCGGCTACATCTTCTGGCGCGAGGAGGGCGGCAAGGTCGAAGGCGCGGGCCCGATCGCCAAGAACATTGGCGAGGAACCCACCGAGGCGATCCGCCTTCAGCTCGGGCTGAAGCCGGGCGATGCCTGCTTCTTCGCCGCCGGTGATCCGAAGAAATTCTCCGCCTTTGCCGGGGGCGCCCGCACGCGCGTGGGCGAAGACCTGGATCTTGTCGACCGCGACCGCTTCGAGCTTGCCTGGATCGTCGACTTCCCCTTCTACGAGTGGAACGAGGACGAGAAGCGCATTGATTTCGGCCACAACCCCTTCACCATGCCGCAGGGCGGACTGGGTGCGCTGGAAAACGAGGAGCCGCTCGCAATCAAGGCCTTCCAGTACGACCTCGTCTGCAACGGCTTCGAGATCGCCTCCGGCGGCATCCGCAACCATCTGCCGGAGGTGATGGTGAAGGCCTTCGGCATCGTCGGTTTTCCGCCCGAGGTGGTGGAGGAGCGCTTCGGCGGGCTCTACCGCGCCTTCCAGTACGGCGCGCCGCCGCATGGCGGCATGGCGGCCGGCATCGACCGCATCGTCATGCTGCTCGTGGGAGCGAAGAACCTGCGCGAGGTGACCATGTTCCCCATGAATCAGCAGGCGCAGGACCTCTTGATGGGCGCGCCCTCGGAAGCCTCGCCGCAGCAGCTTCGCGAGCTGCATCTGCGGCTGGCGCCGCCCAAGCAGGGCTGAGGCGCTGCGCTTACTGGTTCGCCGTGACCGTGAGCCCGATCTGCTTGACGAGCATTTCGGGCGCGCCCATGGCCGCGCCCATCAGCATGGCGAAGGGAACCGGGGTGTCCGGCTTGGCGCTGATCTCCAGATTATCCGGATTCTCGAGGAAAGTGCCGACGGCCTGGGTTAGGTTCTGGGTCAGCTCTGCGCCGAGATAGGGGCCGAGCTGCATCGGGATGATCGCCTTCGCCTGGGCAACGATATCTTCCGGCTTGCTGCCCTGCTGTTTCGCCGCATAGTCGAGCGCCTTGCCGGTCAAAGAATCGTCGGTGAAGCGCAGCGTCATGCCGTGGAAGGTGAGCCGCTGCATCATGCCGAGCATGGCCATGCCTTGCGCCGTGTTGTTCCGCCCGCCGCCGGCGTTCTCCTCCGACTGCTTACTCATTTCGTCCATCGCCTGAATGAAGTCCGGCGTGTAGCCATCGAAATCAGCCATCAGGTGCAGCGTTCCCGCGTCCTCGACGGTCACTTCGTAGCGCGACACGGTCGTCCTTCCGTCGGAAGGGCGCCAGCTTCCCTCCATGCGCGCACGGCCGTTGATCTGGTCGTAGCCCATCTCTTTCAGCACATTCACGGCATTCGCGTTGCCCTCCACCGACCGCAGATCGAACAGGAAGGAGCCGACTGCGCTGTCGAGCATCATCGTATCGTCGTCCGAAACCGTGATCTCGGCATTGATATCCTCGGCGGAGACCAAAAGCCCGTCCTTGCCCTCGAAATTCACCCGCGCAAGCCCGGTCTGGTCGTAGCGCATCGTGCCATCGAAGGTGTCGGATTCGGCATCCGCAGGCAGCACAAGACCCCTCATGGTGAAGCCGGCGAAGGAGTAGGTCCCGCTTCGGCCCTCATATTGGAAGTCATCGACGGCGACGCTGTCCACCCGGTAGGCTCCGTCCCCGTCCTCGGTAACATCCCGCAGCGTCACGTCGCCGACCGGCACGGCAACGTCGCCGTCGGGGCCGCTCACCGTTACGGCCTCCAGCGTCACGTCGGCGCCATTCATGCGCGCGTCCTCATATGTGATCTCGATGTGCTGCTTGGCCGTGATGGCCTTCAGGCGCTCGCCGACATCCTCCGCCTCGATGGCAAAAGCGGCGGGAATGCCCCACGCCGCCAGAGCGCCGGCGAGGATTGCGGGTTTAAGGCAGAGGCTGTGGCGTTCCATGCGACGTTCCCCACGTAGCGGTTACGGTAACTTCTGTTCATGTCACGTAATATTCCGCCGGAAAGATGACTGGCGGCTTTTCCTGTGTCAATTTGCGGACGCAAATCATAATGAATGCCGATTGATTTAAAGAGGGACTATGCCATACGCGATCAA
This sequence comes from Chelativorans salis, assembly GCF_025336525.1. Lineage (GTDB taxonomy): Bacteria > Pseudomonadota > Alphaproteobacteria > Rhizobiales > Rhizobiaceae > Chelativorans > Chelativorans salis. Next base: position 516,708 of record NZ_JAOCZP010000003.1, on the reverse strand, counting down.
TCGACGGCTGGTGCTGAAGCTGGCCGTGATGGGTTTTCTGGCACTCCTCGCGCTGGTGATGCCGGCCAGCGGCGCCATGCTCCACGACGGCGTGGTCTATAGCGGCAGGCTGCAGCTTGACATCCACACGCCCGCCGAAGAGCCCGTTCGCGCTAGCATTCTGCAACTGAACCTCTTCAGCTCGTCTGGCGGCGGACTGAAGCCGGTCGTCATCTACGCCCATGGCGGCGGCTGGGTGAAGGGCGACCGCAAGAGGGTCTATTCCCTGCCCAAATGGCTGAACTCCAAGGGCTATCTTCTCGTCGCCATCGACTACCGCAAGGTGCCGACCACCACCATCGACGGTCAGGCGCGCGATCTTGCCGACGCCGTTTCCTGGGTGCGCACGAATATCCGCCGCTATGGCGGCGATCCCAACCGCATCGTTCTGATGGGCCACTCGGCTGGCGCCCATCTTGTGGCGCTGACGGCGGCGCGCGGCATGGTCGGCCAAGTGCGCGGCGTCATACCCAACGACGTCCAGGCTTACGACATGGTCGCCTATGCCGGCATGCGCGGTTCGCTAGGCTATCCCTATCTCGACGCCTTCGGCTCCGACCCGGACAATTGGGTGCGCTGGTCGCCTGTCACCTATGCCCGGCAGGGTTCCGGCTTTCCGCCACACCTCTTCCTGCATTCCGGCTCCGACGGCGCACGTCGCCGAGCGCTCACCAAGGGCTACGCCAACCTGTTGAGAAGCCGCGGCGCCCGCGTCGAAGTCTTCGACGGCAGCCGCTACACCCACGGCTCCATCGCCAACCGGCTTGGTCGGCCCGGCGACGCGGCGACCGCCGCCATCGAACGCTTCCTGGAAAGGGTGACGCGCTGAGGCGGCCTGGAGCGTCGGCGAGGGCTGTACATGCGATGTCACGACAGTGATCCTCTCTGCGCGTTGGAAGACGTAAGGGCGCAGGTCATCGTCACCACGCCCGCCGAAGCGTCTGGCCTTTGTGATTGGCTGGGAAGCGGGGCGCGTTGTCCGAGCCACTCTATTCATTTTAAGGCGCGAGCAACGCGCCCCGCCGGCCGCTGTCCCGACATTCGACCGGTCTAAGGGCTCTTTCTGGCTCCGGACGGACACACGCAGTGAAGCGCCTTTGCCGAACCCCGCGGCTTTTCCGCATCCGGCACCGCCCATCTGTGATGGACCTGCCGGACTCCGGCCTGTTCGCGGGCCCTCACATGCCTCCGGAACCGACCCGGAGGGGGAGGCTGCCGCCGCCCTCCCTGATCTCCGGTCCGGACCCGGTTCCCGCGAGAGCGATGGGGACCATGATAGGGGCGGCTTTGGGGTGGCGGGCGAATTTTGCTGCGAGAAAAGTTTGCAGCTTGTGGGGGATCAATGGGTTAGCGGGACCTGCTCGGAAATTTTATCCCCGCCAAGAGGTTCGCGCGATTTCCCCTACCGACACACGAATCTTCAGGCGGGCGATATTCAGGCCAAACGGCCGGCCCGGAACCATTAGGAATTGTAGGACGTTTCCCCGGCGAAGCAACATAAGTTGGAGAAGATCATGCCTGACCCAGATGAAAGGAACAAGGCTCCAGAAGAAAGAACCACCGTGGTCAAGACCGGCGGCGGGGGAATGGGAACCGGTCTCATTGCAGGTATAGTTCTGGCTGCCGCAGTCGTTGTCGTCATTCTCTTCCTGGTCAGCGGGGGATATTTTGGCGGCGACATTGACAGCGAACTGACCTCAGGTGTCCCAGATACCGCCCCGGACGTGACTATTGAAGCGCCGGACGTGGAGGCGCCTCCCGCCGAGGGTGCCGCCCCAGAGGGCGGTCAGGAAGGTGGCCAATAGGCGGCAAACAGCCTTGAACAGTGGGCTTGCCCACTTGCCGCGAATCGCCTGCTGGTCTAACCGGAAGCCATGGGAAAAGAGCTTCTTCCGCCCGGCGGGGGCGATGATTCGGCGGCTCCCGTCGACCTGAGAAAGGCGCTCGAGGAGCGCTACCTGGCGTACGCGCTGTCGACCATCATGCACCGGGCGTTGCCCGACGTGCGTGATGGGTTGAAGCCGGTGCACCGGCGCATCATGCACACGATGCGGCTGCTGCGGCTTAGCCCCGACCAGGGTTTCGCCAAATGCGCCCGCATCGTGGGCGATGTAATGGGCAAGTTCCACCCGCACGGCGACCAGTCCATCTACGATGCGCTGGTGCGGCTGGCGCAGCCTTTCGCCATGCGCTACCCGCTGGTGGACGGGCAGGGCAATTTCGGCAATATCGATGGCGATAACGCCGCCGCCATGCGCTACACCGAAGCGCGCATGACCGAGGTGGCGGCGGAGCTTCTGACGGGCATCACCGAGGACGCCGTCGACTTCCGCACAACCTACAACGAGGAGGACGAGGAGCCGATCGTCCTTCCCGGTGCTTTCCCGAACCTTCTATGCAATGGCTCGTCCGGCATTGCCGTCGGCATGGCCACCTCCATCCCGCCGCATAATGCGGCCGAGGTGTGCGACGCGGCCCTTGCATTGATCGATGATCCGGAGACCCCGGTCTCGCGCCTGCTCGACTTCGTCAAGGGGCCGGATTTTCCGACCGGCGGGATCATGGTCGAGAGTGCGGCCGCCATCCGCGAGGCCTATGAGACCGGCCGCGGCGGCTTTCGCGTGCGCGCGCGCTGGGAGAAGGAGGACCAGGGCCGCGGCACGTGGAACGCCGTCGTCACCGAGATTCCCTACGGTATCCAGAAATCGCGGCTGATCGAGAAGATCGCGGAGCTCATCATCGCCCGCAAGCTGCCGCTTCTGGAAGATGTGCGCGACGAGAGCGCCGAGGATATCCGCGTCGTGCTGGTGCCGAAGAGCCGCACCGTTGAGCCCGAGTTGTTGATGGAATCGCTCTTCCGGCTCACCGACCTGGAAACACGCTTTCCCTTGAACATGAATGTACTTTCGCGCGGCAAGGTGCCGGGCGTATTGTCGCTGAAGCAGGTTCTGCGCGAATGGCTCGACCACCGGCGCGACGTGCTCTTGCGCCGTTCGCGCCATCGGCTGGCCGAGATCGAGCGGCGGCTGGAGATCCTCGCCGGCTATCTCGTCGCCTATCTCAACATCGACGAGGTAATCCGCATCATCCGCGAGGAGGACGAGCCGAAGCCCGTCATGATCGCCCGCTTCGAGCTGACGGACACCCAGGCTGAAGCCATCCTCAACATGCGGCTGCGCGCCCTGCGCAAGCTCGAGGAATTCGAGATCCGCAAGGAGTTCGACAAGCTTTCCGAGGAGAAGACGCAGATCGAGGGGCTGCTCGCCTCCACCGCCAAGCAGTGGAAGACGGTGCGCTGGGAGGTGGCGAAGGTGCGCGAGACCTTCGATCCGGAGAAGAACCCGGCGCTGGGCCGCCGCCGCACCACCTTCGGCGAAGCGCCCGCGCACGACCTGGAGGACGTGCAGCAGGCGATGATCGAGCGCGAGCCGGTCACCATCGTCCTGTCGGAGAAGGGCTGGCTGCGCGCCATGAAGGGGCACCTTTCGGACCTTTCCTCGCTCACCTTCAAGGAGGGGGACGCGCTCAAGCTCGCCTTCCACGCCCAGACGACGGATAAGATCCTGCTGTTCACCACCGGCGGCAAATTTTACACGCTGGGTGCCGACCGGCTGCCCGGCGGCCGCGGCCATGGCGAGCCGGTGCGCATCATGGTCGACATGGAGAACGATCAGGCCATCGTCACGGCCTTCGCGCATGATCCGGAGCGGCGGCTGCTTCTGGCCTCGCATGCCGGCAACGGCTTCATCGTGGCGGAGAAGGACGTTGTCGCCAACACCCGCAAGGGCCGGCAGGTGATGAACGTCAAGGCGCCGGACGAGGCGAAGCTGTGCATTCCCGTCACGGGCGACCACGTGGCCATCGTCGGCCTGAACAGGAAGCTTCTCGTCTTCCCCTTGGCGGAAGTGCCGGAGATGGCGCGCGGCAAGGGCGTGCGCCTGCAGCGCTACCGCGACGGGGGTGTGTCGGATCTCAAGACCTTTGCCATGGAAGCGGGGCTTTCCTGGCAGGATTCGGCCGACCGCACCTTTACCCGCTCGCGCGAGGAACTCACCGAGTGGCTCGGCAACCGCGCGGCGGCGGGGCGCATGGCGCCGAAGGGCTTTCCACGGACCGGGAAGTTTGGGTGAGCGCGTTTCCCTCCCCGCCAGGGGGAGGGAAGGGGCGTGTCGGATTCCTCCTCGTGCTATCGTCCTCGGCAAGGAACCGATCTCAGAAGGAGGACATCATGACCAACCAGGACAATCCCACCCCCGCTCACGATCGCGAGCTGGTGCTGACGCGCCTTTACGACGCGCCGCGCGAGAAGGTCTTCCGCGCCTTCACCGATCCCGAGATTTTTAAGCAGTGGTTCGTGCCGAGGCCGTGGACGATCACCTCGGCCGAGCTCGACGTGCGGTCGGGCGGCACCAACCGCTTCACCATGCGCGATCCCGATGGCAACGAGTATCCCAACCAGGGCGTCTATCTTGAGGTGGTGGAGAACGAGAAGCTGGTTATGACCGATGCCTACACCGAGGCCTGGCAGCCCTCGGAGAAGCCCTTCTTCACGGCCATCCTCACTTTCGAGGACGAGGGCGGCAAGACGCGCTATACCGCGCGGGCGCGGCACTGGACGGTGGAAGACCGCAAGGCCCACGAGGAGATGGGCTTCCATGAGGGCTGGGGGCAGTGCGCCGACCAACTCGCGGAGCTGCTGATTAAGATATGAGCGGCCGCGCTACACCGGGTGGCGGATGGTGCCCGCCGCGCGGCGGCGCCGGCGCCCGGTGTGGAGCTGCCAGAGCGAGTGTGCGGCAAGGGTGGCGATGAGGATCGTGCCGCCGATCAGGCTCGCCGTGGTCGGCACCTCGGAGAAGATCAGCCATACCCAGACCGGCGCGAGCACCGTCTCCAGCAGATAGAACATGGCGACCTCGGGGCCGGGGAGATATTTCGGCCCGTTGGCGAGGCAGAAGAAGGCGAGCGGGATGACAAGCCCGCCGTTCAGCACGATCCACCACGGCGCCTCGATGCGGTAGCCGGTCTTTGTTGTCATGACGGCGGCGATCGCGAAGGGCAGGGCGACGGCCACCAGCGCAGCGAAGCCCATGTCGCGCCCGCTCGCCCGCGTGATGGTGATGGCAAGTGCGATGGAGAAGGCGGAGGCAAGCGCCATCATGTCGCCGAAGAAATTGCCGGTGCCGATCCCGTCGCCGACGATGATGAGGACACCGACGAGCATGACGGCCATGGCGATGAGCGTTGCCGGCCGCGGGCGCTCCTTCAGGAATATCCAGGAAAGCAGCGCGGCGAACATCGAATTGAAGGCAAGGATGAAGACAAGGTTTGCCGTCGAGGTGTTGTAGACGGCGGCCATGAAGGCGACGGCCGAAATGCCGTAGAGGCCGGCGACCGCCAAGCCCGGCTTGCCGGGGACGAGCGGCGGGGCGTTGCGCGAGAAGCTGCGCCAGAGGAGCCACACGGCGAGCGCGGCGGCGACGGTGAGCCCGCTGCGCACCATGAGGATCGGCCAGTGGTCACCATCGGCGAGCCGGATGAGCGGGATGTCGACGGTCAGCGCCATGCCGCCGACGGCAGTCAGGAGCAGTCCCTTGGCATGGTTGCTGTGGTCATCCGGCAAGGTGCGCACGCACTCCAGTGGCAATGCGGGCAGGAGCGGGTGCTCAGTCGTACCGGTCCCAGCCGTTCGGACCCAGATGCTCCTGCGGCTTGAAGCGCACCTTATAGGCCATCTTGCGGGCGCCGTTGACCCAGTAGCCGAGATAGACGTGGGGCAGGCCGGCCGCGACGGCGCGGCGGATGTGGTCGAGGATCATGAAGGTGCCGAGCGAGCGGTCCTCGAAAGCAGGATCGTAGAAGGAATAGACCATGGAGAGCCCGTCGGCCATCTGGTCGGTGAGCGCGACGGCCATGAGCGGGCCTTCGCCGCGCCCGGTGATGAAAGAATCGGGGCCGCGCCGGCGGTATTCGATCACCTTGGTGTCGACGTGGGTGTCCTCCACCATCATCGCATAGTCGAGCACCGTCATGTCCGACATGCCGCCGCGCCTGTGGCGGGCATCGAGATAGGAGCGGAAGAGGGCGTATTGCTCCGTCGAGGGTTCGGCGTCATGGGCGGTGCCGATCAGGTCGGCATTGCGCTTCATGATGCGCTTCATGTTCTTCGTCGGGCCGAACTCCTGCGCCAGGATGCGCACCGACACGCAGGCGCGGCAGGTCTCGCAGGCCGGCCGGTAAGCGATGTTCTGAGAGCGGCGGAAGCCGCCCTGGGTCAAAAGGTCGTTGAGTTCAGGCGCCTTGTCGCCCACCAGGTGCGTGAAGACCTTGCGCTCGAACTGCCCCTCCAGATAGGGGCACGGCGAGGGCGCGGTTAGGAAGAACTGCGGTGATTGTGTCGGATGCTGCGTCATCTTTCGTGGGCGTCACTCCTTGGTCAGAGCCCATAATACCATGGACCGACGAGGGAAAACGTCAACCACATTATTGCCACCAGCGGCGCGCCGGCCCTGATAAAATCGCGGAAGGAGTAGTGGCCGGGGCCCATCACCAGGAGATTGGTCTGATAGCCGATGGGGGTGGCGAAGGAGGCGTTGGCGGCGAAGATGGTGGCGGCGACGAAGGCCATCGGCGGCGCGCCAATGGCCTCGGCGATGCCGACGGCGATCGGGGTGAACAGGACGGCGGTGGCGTTGTTGGACAGGAAATTCGTCAACACCGCCACCACGAAGAAGAAGCCCGACAACATAACCGCCGGGCCCTGGCCGTCCATCAGCGCCACCGCCCCGTCGGCGATGAGTTGTGCGCCGCCGGTGCGCTCCAGCGCCGTCGCGGCGGCGATGGAGGCGCCGACGAGCACGAAGATCTGTCGGTCGAAGGCGCGGCCGGCCTGCGGCAAGGTGAGGCAGCCCATAGCGATCATGGCGACGGCACCGATGATAGAGGTCGCCACGATCGGAAGCAGGTCGAGTGCCGCCGTGATCACGATGAAGGCGAATATGGCGATGGCGATGCCGGTCTTGCGGCGCTGCGGCACCGGCTCGGCCGACCATTCCAGCACCAGGAGATCGTGGCCCTCGCGCAACTCCTCGAAAGCCCTGTCGGTGCCGCCGATGAGGATCGTGTCTCCAGGCTCCAGGCGGATTTCCGACATCGGGGTGCGGCCCATCCGGTGCTTGCGCTGCACGCCGAGCATGTGGATGCCGTGGGTCGTGTCGATACCGGCGTTGCGGATGGTGCGCCCGGCATGCCGCGAAGCCGGCGCGATGACCGCCTCGGCGAGGTGATAGTCGGGGCCCAGCGGCTGCGAGGGATCGCCGGTGCCTGCGAAGTGCTCCCCGGCGCCGTTGGAGACGATGCTGGCGCCGCCGCGCGAAAGTGCGTTCAGGAAGGCCCGCCGCGTCGCCGTCACCACCAGCCGGTCGCCCTCCGACAGGGTGACGTTCTCGAAAGGCGGATAGAAATTCATGCCGCGCCGCACAATGAGGCGCGGCGTCAGTTCGCCGAGGCCGGGAAACAGGCCGGCACGCGATTCGACACCGATAAAGGGGTGTCCCGCCGTCAGCCTGAGCTCACCGATGAACTGGGTGCCGGAAACCGTCTGCTGATAGCTTGTCTCGCTGCTCGCCTTGCGCAGGATGCGCGGCATGACGCCGAGCACGTAGACCGCGCCGACGGCGGCAAGCAGCATGCCCGGGACGGTTATATCGAAAAAGCCGATGCCGATGCCCGACTTGGCCGCCACGCCGGCCACCAGAAGGTTGGTGGAGGAGCCGATAAGGGTCGTCATGCCGCCCAGGATGGTGAGGAAGGAAAGGGGCATCAGCGCCTTTGAAGCGGCGAAGCCGCGATGCGCGGCCATCACCGTGAGCACGGGAATGAAGATCACCACCACCGGCGTGTTGTTCAAAATGGCGCTCAGGCAGGCGGCGGCCAACAGCGTTATGATGATTGCGCGGGTACTGGAGCGGCCGCCCAGGCGCGAGATCATGCGCGCCGGCTTGTCCATGGCGTCGGTGGCGAACAGCCCCTGGCCGACGATGAGAAGCGCCAGCACCGTGGCGAGCGCCGGGTTGGCGAAGCCGGTCAAGAGCTCTTCCGGGTGCAGGCTGCCATAGGTCTCGTTCTCGTAAGGGAAGACGGCGAAGAGGAAGAGGAAGGCAGCTAAACTGCTCAGCGCCACCTGCTCCAGCGCGAAGCGCTCGCTCGTGTAGGCGATGACGGTTACGAGGATGATCGCATAGGTCATCCAGAGGTGGAAATCGGCCATCGCGTCCCGCATTCGACTGCACGCGGGCCGAAGTCGCTGCCCGCAGGTACGCCAGAGCATAAGCACGGCGCCTGCCGCCGCAAGCATGGATTTGCCCGCACTCCCTTCTCATGCGCAACTTTGCACCACGCCTTCGCTTCGGCGTGGCACGCCGTTCCGTCAGTCGGCGCGCACCACCACCGTGCCCAGAAGCAGGTCGTGCAAGGCACGCTTGTAGCGAAGGACAAGGGTGGCGAGAAGGATAAGGGGCGTGAGAATGGCGTTGCCGGCCCAGAACAGAACCGTGTGGACAATCGCCAGAAGCGGATCGACGCGCCCGCCATCGAGCCTTTCGAGGCGAATGCCCATCATGCGCATGCCAAATGTCGACTGATGCCGTCCGCCGAGTGTGGCGGCGATGTAGAGAAGGGCGGTCACCGGCCCGAGAATGCCGAAGAGCAGCCAGCCGAGGCCAATGGTCAGGAGGCCGAACAGGAATACCAGAAATCCAACGGGGATGAGAAGCAGGCCGATCAGGAGATAGTCGATGAGAAAGGCAATAACGCGCCGCGTGCGCACGCCCTGGAGGGTGCGCCAGTCGTCGAGTCGCGCGGTGATGACCTCGCCATCGAGCGTCCTTGAATGTGCGTCGGTGTGTGCCATTGGGCTCCTGCCTCTACGAGAAACGCAAGTCCTTAGCAGATGGGGATGGCCGGCGGGGTTTCAAGATTTTTCGGCTTTGTGAAGCGTTGTCGAACCATAGCGGTCAGCTCCGCTCCTCGGTATTTTCTTCTCCTTCAAGTTTCTTCCGCAGCGCCTTCATGACGCGGCCGGCTGTTTTGACGTCTTCGATGGGGAACCCCTCCACCAGCGCATTGACCCGTGGGTCATACAAGCTGATGGCCGCGTCATATGTCTGCTGTCCCTTGTCGGTCAGCACAACGAGGTGCGCGCGGCGGTGATGCGGGTTGGGCTCGAAGGTGACGAGCCCCTCCTTCGCCAGGTCGTTGACGATGCGCTGCACGTTCTGGCGGTTGGCACCGAGATCGCGCGCCAGCCAGGCGACCGGTTGCGGACGGTCCGCCGCGACGATGGCTCCCAGTATCTGCCAGCGGGCGCTGGTCAGTCCGAGGGGCGCGACGAGCCGGTCGCCCCAGGTCAGGGTCAGGTTGTTCACCCTGAACAGGTCGAGAATGAGGTCGGTCAAGGCATCAGCGGCCGGGGTTCGGTTGCTCGCATGCATTTTGTCACCATATAATTTAATTGACATCATAATGTCAAATTAGTATGTATCCATCACACCAGATTGACATCATATAACCAATTGAAGGGAATCTGTCATGTCGCTCCTGCGCCCAATGGACCCTACCTTCCCGATCGAACACCAACTTGCTGTCGAAGCCTCTCCCGTCGTGCTGGTGAACGTCTTCACGCTCGACAAGGCCGACGAGCAGACCTTCCTCCAAGCCTGGGAGGCTGATGCGGAATTCATGAAGCGGCGGCCGGGCTTCATCTCGACGCAGCTTCACCGGGCGATCGGCGAGAACCCGACCTACCTCAACTATGCAGTCTGGGGATCGACCGCCGACTTCCGCGCAGCCTTCACGCATCCGGAGTTCAGGGCGAAACTCTCGACCTATCCCTCCTCGGCTGTCGCCATGCCGCACCTCTTCCAGAAGGTCGCGGTGCCGGGCATTTGCGTCGCATAGGTCGGCTTGAGCCGGGTCAAGACCAGTCGCGTGATTGGGTGCGACAAGGTTGAAATTGAAGGAGGCTCATCATGGCCGACATCACGAACATCACGCGAGATAAGGCGGACGACCGTTGCTTGCTCAAACTGGTCCATCCGGTGGCCGGCACGCTCGCGCTCTTCACGATTGCAACCTTCTGGCTGTCGACGGCTCTCAGCGAGCTGTTTGCGCCCAAAGCCATCGTTATTGCTGTCAAGACGGCCATACCTTGGGGTTTCCTGTTGCTGATTCCGGCATTGGCGGCGGCCGGAGGCTCCGGCTTTGCGTTGGCGAAGGGCCGCCGTGCCGGGCTCGTCGCCGCAAAGCTCAGGCGCATGCCTTGGATCGCCGCCAATGGTATCCTGATCCTCATTCCGGCCGCGCTGTTCCTTGCATCCAAGGCGCGCGCCGCGGAGTTCGACATCGTCTTCTATGCGGTGCAGGCGCTCGAGCTCGTCGCCGGCGCGACGAATATAACGCTGCTTGGCCTTAACATGCGCGACGGCCTCAAGATGAAGGGTCGGTTCCGCCGGCGGGCAGCATGATACGGCTGGGACTGAAAGCCGTAATGTCCTTGGCACATCCTCTTGTGAGGACCCGGTTCGCCTCTACAAGCACCGCTCCCGGCTCAAGGCTTACGGCTCGTGGTCTGTAGGGAAAGAGGAGGCATGGTGCCGAGGCACCGCCATCCCCTAGCGGACTGCTAAAATCTCCGCCGCCTCGAGCGCGAAATAGGTGAGAATGCCGTCGCAGCCGGCGCGTTTGAAGGCGAGCAGGCTTTCCATCATGGCCCGGTCGCCGTCGAGCCAGCCATTGGCGGCTGCTGCCTTGATCATCGCGTATTCGCCCGACACCTGATAGGCGAAGGTGGGCACGGCGAAGCTGTCCTTCAGCCGCCGCACGATGTCGAGATAGGGAAGGCCTGGCTTGACCATCACCATGTCGGCGCCCTCGGCGAGATCCTGCTCGGTCTCGCGCAGCGCTTCGTCCGTATTGGCGGGGTCGATGTAATAGGTCTTCTTGTCGCCCTTCAGAAGGCCGCCGGTGCCGATCGCCTCGCGGTAGGGGCCGTAGAAGGCGGAGGCGAACTTGGTGGCGTAGGACATGATGGCGACGTCCTGGAAGCCGTTTCCGTCGAGCGCGTCGCGGATGGCGCCGATGCGCCCGTCCATCATGTCGGACGGGGCGATGACGTCGGAGCCGGCGGCCGCCTGCAGCACCGCTGCCTCGGCGATCTGCGCCACCGTCTCGTCGTTGACGATGACGCCCTCGCTCAGGATGCCGTCATGGCCGTGGTTGGTGAAGGGGTCGAGGGCGACATCGGTGATGACGCCGATCCCGGGCACCGCCTCCTTGATGGCGCGGGTTGCCTGATTGATGAGGTTATCGGGATCGAGAATGGCCGAGCCGCGCGCATCGCGCCGGCTCATATCGATGTTGGGGAAGGTGGCAAGGGCGGGGATGCCGAGCTTCGCCGCGCGTTCGGCCTGGAGCACCGCGAGGTCCACGGAATAGCGGAAGACGCCCGGCATGGCGGCGATCTCCTCCTGCCGCTTTTTGCCCTCGATGAGGAAGATCGGCCAGATAAGATCGTCGACGCGCAGGTGGCTCTCCTGTACCAGCCGGCGCGACCAGTCGGCCTTGCGCATGCGTCGCAATCGCCGGCCAGCGGTGATCTCGTCAACGCTGCGAATGGCTTCGGGCTTGGCGCGGGTCAGCTTGTTCACGGGCTTTTCTCCAATATGCCCCGATATTTATCACGCGCCGACGCGCCTGAACAACACGGAGCGCGGGCGCATCGCCCTCGTGCGGGCCCGTTGCGACGGAAAAGGCGGGAGTGCCGCCATTGACGCGGCGCCATGCCGCACATAATCACCAACTGAGCGTTTCGCGAGGGGAGGCTCGATTGGAAGGCGATTTCGGCGGTGGCGGCGACATCCGTTTTGTGCGGCAGGGTTGTGCGGGGGTCATCGTGCTCGACCGGCCGGCCGCGCTCAACTCGCTCACACATTCCATGGTCAAGGCCATTGGCCGCGCATTGACCGCCTGGCAGGCGGACGATGAAGTGCGTGTCGTCCTCATCAAAGGGGAGGGCAGAGCCTTCTGCGCCGGCGGCGACATTCTGGCCATCTATGAAGCCGGCCGCGCCGGGCGACCGCCGGTCGGCTTCTTCGCCGACGAGTACCGCCTCAATGCCGCCATCGCGCGCTTCTCGAAGCCTTATGTGGCGCTGATTGACGGAGTGGTGATGGGTGGCGGCGTGGGGGTGTCGGCGCACGGCTCGCACCGGGTGATGACGGAGAAGACGCTTTTCGCCATGCCGGAGGTCGGCATCGGCTTCTTTCCCGACGTTGGCGGCAGCCATCTCCTGTCACGCCTTCCGGGTCACTACGGCATGTACCTGGTACTGACCGGCGAGCGCATCGGCCAGGGCGAGGCGCTAGGGGCGGGGCTTGCCACCCACGCCGTCGATTCGACAGCACTTGCGGAGCTTGCCGACGAGATCGCAGAGACGGGCGACGTGGACGCCGCCCTTGCCGCCCGTGCCCGCGACGTTCCCCGGGAAAAGGACGGGGCCCGCCTTGAGGCCATCGCCCGCTATTTCTCCCCTTCGACGCTGGAAGAGTGCGTCGCCAGCCTTTCGCAGGGCGCGGAAGAGGGGGACGAGTTTGCGGCCGCGACGCTCGAGACAATCGCCAAGCGCTCGCCGACCAGCCTGCACGTCGCTTTCCGCCAACTGCGCCTTGGCGCCGCGTTGTCGATGGACGAATGCATGCGCATGGAGTTCCGGATCGTCAACCGCATGCTGGGCAATGGCGATTTCTACGAGGGCATTCGCGCGGCGATCGTCGACAAGACGAAGGCGCCGGCGTGGCAGCCAGCATCGCTCGACGCGGTGGACCCGGCGGCGATCGAGGCCTTCTTTGCGCCGCTTCCCGATGGGGAGCTCGAATTGTGACGAACGACGCGGTCACGCAGATGCCGATGCATCAGTCCCCCCTCGAATATGCCTTGGAGATGCTGCAGCGCGCCGTGGCACTTTTCTGCCTCGTCCAGGGCATCGGCTATTGGGTCAGGCTTCTGGGCTTCTTCGAGGGGCCGGAGTGGCGCTTCGACCTGATGCCGTTCTATTGGCAGGCGACGGCCGCCCCGCTCGCCGTCCTTTTTCCCTTTGCCGCGGTCGGACTCTGGATGCTGGCCTCCTGGGGACCGGTGGTCTGGTTTCTGTGCGCGGCCGCGGAAATTGTCATGTATGGCATCTTTCCTGAACTCTTCGGCACCTGGCTCTGGCTCATCGCTCTGCACGGCGCGGTTGCCGCCATCTATACCGGGCTGCGGGTCCTGCTTCATCTCGCCCGGCGCCGCGCCGAGCATTAACCGAAGTTAACGCCTTTTTAGCCCTAAATGCAGGGTTTCCTCTGTAAGGTGTTGTTAAGCCTGGCGTTTAAGTCGAATTTTAGGTGCATTCGATAGGGTTGCCTCCAAGGTGAAAACAAAAAACTCACCGGCGTCAAAACGAAAGGCACCAGTCATGATCAACACGCGATCCGCGACGCAGAAGACGTCTACCCATGAAGAGGGCGAGAACGGCCTGCGCTCCCTCTATCTCGAATCCCTGCAGCTCGTCGAGCGGCTGCACCGCCGCCTGCTCGACGTTATCAAGGACGAGTTCGAGCGCCAGGGGCGCAACGACATCAACGCGATCCAGGCGCTGCTTCTGTTCAACATCGGCGATGCCGAGTTGACGGCGGGCGAGCTGCGCACGCGCGGCTACTATCTGGGCTCCAACGTCTCATACAATCTCAAGAAGCTGGTTGACCAGGGCTTCGTCCACCACCAGCGCTCGCGCATCGACCGCCGCTCGGTCCGCATCAGCCTGACACCGAAGGGCCAGGAGATCGCCAAGGTCGTCTCCAAGCTCTACGACCGTCACATCGGCTCCATCGAGCAGGTCGGCGGCATCAAGGCGGACGAATTTCGCCAGATGAACCGCGCCCTGCAGCGGCTCGACCGTTTCTGGAACGACACCATCGCCTATCGCATGTGAGCAGTGCCGTTTTGACTGCTGGGGCGGCCGGCGCAGGCCGACCGGAATGGCTGGTATCCCTGACGGGGTGCCGGCCATTACCGTATTGTGATGGCCGTCCTGTCGTATGCATAAGCGCCACGTTAATAACATAATTGCGGTGGATTGGAGGACGGGACATCGCCGCTGCCAAGGCCGCATTCCGGCCGGAGAGGGCAAGTCGGTAACGCTTCGAGCGGCGCTTTGGCGAAAAATTAACGCTGTTTCGTGCACGTTCGAAAACCAGACAATCCGGGTTTTACGTCGAGGGTTCGGTAAACATGAAATCCAACCGCCGCCTTTTCCTTACCGGAGCCGGTGCCGCCGCGGCCGCCGCGGCCCTTGCAGGCTCCGCCAGGGCACAGAATGCTATCGACGCCATCATCAATTCCCCGCGACGGGGCAGCTGGGGTGACCAGTTCGATGCGCGGGCGACGGAAGGCGGCAAAATCTCATCCACCCAACCCATTCTGAGCCCGGAGACGGCGAGCAGTGTGGAGCGCGCCATCGCCCAGTATTCAGACATCGTCGGGCGCGGCGGCTGGCCGGTGGTGCCGGCCGCGAAGAAGCTGCAGCTCGGCGTCATCGACCCGGATGTGGAGATCCTGCGCCGCCGACTGATGATCTCGGGGGACCTGTCCACGCAGGCCGGCATGTCGCCTGCCTTCGATTCTTATGTCGATGCGGCGCTGAAACGCTTCCAGGCCCGCCACGGCCTGCCTGCCGACGGTGTTACCGGCCACTACACCTATTCCGCGCTCAACGTCTCAGCACCGATCCGTCTCGGCCAGTTGCAGACGAATCTCGGGCGCTTGCGCGAGCTGACGTCAAACCCTCTCGGCGCCCGCTTCGTGAACGTCAATATCCCGGCTGCCTCCATCGAGGCGGTGGAGAACAACCGCGTCTTCCTGCGCCACACAGCCGTCGTCGGCAAGATCGACCGGCAAACCCCGGTGCTCAGCTCCAATATCAACGAGATCATCCTCAACCCGTACTGGAACGCGCCGGTGTCCATTGTGAAGAAGGACATCATTCCGAAGATGCGCGAGGACCCCAGCTACCTGACGGATAACAATATCCGCCTGATCGCGCCCGACGGCACCGAGGTCAACCCGATGAACGTCGACTGGTCGACGGACGACGCGGCGAAGTACCGCTTTCGCCAGGATCCCGGCCGCATCAATGCCATGGCGACGGTGAAGATCAACTTCCCCAACGAGCATGCGGTCTACATGCACGACACGCCGCAGCAGCAGCTCTTCCGCGACCAGGAGCGCTTCCACTCCTCCGGCTGCGTGCGCGTGCAGAACGTGCGTGACCTGGTGACGTGGATCCTGCGCGGCACGCCCGGCTGGGATCGCCGCACGATCGAGACGACAATCCAGACCGAGGAAGACAAGCGCATTCCCGTCGCCGATCCGGTGCCGGTCTATTTCACTTATATCTCCGCCTGGTCGACGGGCGACGGTGTGGTGCACCTGCGCGACGACATCTACGGCCGCGACGGCCAGCAGGAGCTGCAGATTTCCACAGCGCTCTAAAAACGCTGCCGGAGATTTCTCTTCTCAGGCCGCTCCTTCGGGGCGGCCTTTCGCATTCCCGGCCTATCCGCGCCGCCGCATGTCGCCCACTATGTCGCACCCGCCCAAAAAATCGGCACAAGACGTGGTGACGGTCCCGGAAAAATGCTAAGGCCGCGCGGGTTCCGCCACGCATCATGAGCTTCCAGCGCAAGGGGTGACATCGCCATGGCACATGCGTCCGCCGCCATCGAGACGGAGACCTTCTTCTCCCGGCCGCTCGAGGAGACCGACCGCGACATCTTCAACGCGATCCGCAACGAACTCGGCCGCCAGCGCGACGAGATCCAGCTTATCGCCTCGGAAAACATCGTCTCCCGCGCGGTGATGGAAGCGCAGGGCACGGTGCTCACCAACAAATATGCCGAGGGTTATCCCGGCAAGCGCTATTATGGCGGCTGCGAGTTCGTCGACGTGGTGGAGGAGCTGGCGATTGCCCGCGCAAAGGAGCTCTTCGGCTGCAACTTCGCCAATGTGCAGCCCAACTCCGGCAGCCAGATGAACCAGGCGGTGTTCCTGGCGCTGCTGCAGCCGGGCGACACCTTCATGGGGCTCGACCTGAACTCCGGCGGCCACCTCACCCACGGCTCGCCCGTCAACATGTCCGGCAAATGGTTCAACGTCGTTTCCTACGGCGTGCGCCAGGACGACCACCTCCTCGACATGGACGAGGTGGAGCGGCTGGCGCACGAGAAGAAGCCAAAGCTGATCCTGGCCGGTGGAACCGCTTATTCGCGTATCTGGGATTGGAAGCGTTTTCGCGAGATCGCCGACAGTGTCGGCGCCTATCTGATGGTCGACATGGCGCATATCGCCGGCCTCGTGGCGGGCGACGCGCATCCATCGCCCTTGCCGCATGCCCATGTGGTGACGACCACCACGCACAAGTCGCTTCGCGGCCCGCGCGGTGGCATGATCCTGGCCAATGACGAGGCCATCGCCAAGAAGCTTAACTCCGCCGTCTTCCCCGGCCTGCAGGGCGGGCCGCTGATGCATGTCATCGCCGCCAAGGCGGTGGCGCTGGGCGAGGCGTTGCAGCCGGAGTTCAAGGCCTACGCCCACCAGGTGGTGGCGAACGCCCGGGCGCTTGCCGCGAGCTTGCAGAAAACGGGCCTTGATATCGTTTCCGGCGGCACGGATAACCATCTGATGCTGGTCGACCTGCGCCCCAAGAATGCCACGGGCAAGCGCGCTGAGGCAGCCCTTGGGCGGGCCAACATCACCTGCAATAAGAACGGCATTCCCTTCGACCCGGAAAAGCCCTTCGTTACCTCCGGCATTCGCCTGGGCACCCCCGCCGGCACGACTCGCGGTTTCGGCGTCGCCGAGTTCTCTCAGGTGGGGCATTTGATCGCCGAGGTGCTGGACGGGCTGAAAGCGGCTAATTCCGACGAGGGCAACCTGACCGTCGAGGAAGCGGTCAAGAACAAGGTCCAAGGTCTCCTCGACCGCTTTCCGCTCTACCCCTATCTGGGGTAAGGCTGGCGGCAAAGGCGATTCTGCCAAGCGAAGGCTGACATGCGCTGCCCATACTGCCAGTCCGAGGACACCCAGGTGAAGGATTCGCGGCCCGCCGAGGACGGCGCCGCCATCCGACGCCGCCGCGCCTGCCCAGATTGCGGCGGACGCTTCACCACCTTCGAGCGCGTGCAACTGCGCGATCTCGTGGTGGTCAAGCGCTCCGGCCGCAAGGTGCCGTTCGACCGCGACAAGCTGATGCGCTCCTTCGACATCGCGCTGAGGAAGCGTAACGTGGAGCCTGATCGCGTCGAGCGGGCGGTGACCGGGATCGTGCGCCAGCTCGAGAACTCGGGCGAGAGCGAGATTCCCTCCGACCAGATCGGCCTCGTGGTCATGGAGGCGCTGAAGTCGCTCGACGACGTCGCCTATGTCCGCTTCGCTTCCGTCTACCGGAATTTCCGGGAAGCGAAGGATTTTCAAGACGTGCTGGGCGAGCTCAAGGGCGAGCCAGACCTGGAGTGAGCGATGCCGGACAAGGGCGCTCCCACCCCGCCCGCGGGTCTTGAGGAGACCGACTGGCGCTTCATGGCTGCCGCCATCCGCCTTTCGCGCCGCCATCTCGGGCGGACGGTCACCAATCCTTCCGTTGCCACACTCATCGTTCGTGACGGCCATGTCGTCGGGCGCGCGGTGACGGCTGTCGGCGGCCGACCGCATGCCGAGACGCAGGCGCTCGAGGAGGCGGGGGCGTTGGCTCTCGGTGCGACCGCCTATGTGACGCTGGAACCCTGCGCCCATCACGGGCGCACACCGCCTTGCGCGGAGGCGCTGGTGACCGCCGGCGTGAAGCGCGTGGTGGGTGCTGCGAGCGACCCGGATCCACGCGTCAGCGGCAAGGGCTACGCCATTCTGCGCGACGCCGGCATCGAGGTCGTGGAGGGCGTGCTGGCCGACGAGGCTGCCGACCTGATGAAGGGATATCTCATACGGTCGTTGAAGAGGCGGCCGGAAGTGATTCTCAAGCTTGCCCTTTCCGCCGACGGCAAGATCGGCGTCGAGGGGGAGGGGCAGGTTCCGATCACCGCCGACACCGCCCGCCGGCAGGTGCACATGATGCGCGCCGAGGCCGACGCCATTCTTGTCGGCATCGGCACGGCGCTGGCCGACGACCCGGCGCTCACCTGCCGTCTACCGGGGCTGGAAGCGCGCTCGCCGGCGCGCATCGTGCTAGACCGCCGCCTGCGCCTGCCGCTTGGATCGAAGCTGGTTCAAAGCGCCCGCGAGGTGCCGCTCCTCCTCACCGCCGCAAGCGATGCCGAACCCGCGCGCCGCGCAGCGCTTGCCGATGCAGGCGCGGAGTTTTTTGCCGTCGAGACGGTCGACGGCCACATCGCCCTGCCGGAGCTCATGGACGACCTTGCCGCGCGCGGTATCTCCAGCCTGATTGTCGAGGGCGGTGCCTATACGGCCGAAGCCTTTCTGGCCGAAGGATTGGTCGACCGGCTCTGCCTGTTCGTCGGCCCCGGCGAAATCGGCCCACGCGGCATTGCATCGCCTGTCGGCCCCGACCATATCCCTCAAGGCTTCACCAAGCTCCGCGAAGCTCGCTTCGGCGACGACGGCTATTTCGAATATGCGAGGGCGGACTGATGTTTACGGGGATCGTCACGGATGTGGGAACGGTGCAGGCGGTCCGGCCCCTGCAGAAGGGCGCGCGGCTGCGCATCGAGACCAGTTACGATCCGGCGACCATCGATATCGGCGCCTCTATCGCCTGCGCCGGCGTATGCCTGACGGTGGTCGCGCTGCCGGAGGCGGGCTCCAACCGGCGCTGGTTCGAAGTGGAGGCGTGGGAGGAGGCGCTCCGGCTGACGACGGCCGCGAAATGGAGCGAGGGCACGCGGGTCAATCTGGAGCGGCCGCTGAAGGTCGGCGACGAACTGGGCGGCCACATCGTTTCCGGCCATGTGGACGGCATGGCGGAGATCGTCGGGCGGGAAGAGGAGGGCGAGGCGGTGCGCTTCGTGCTCGAGGCGCCGGCGGAGCTGGCGAAGTTCATTGCGCCGAAGGGCTCGGTGGCGCTCGACGGCACGTCGCTGACGGTCAACCGCGTCGACGGGAAGCGCTTCGACGTGCTTCTCATCCATCACTCGCTTGCCGTGACCACCTGGGGCGAGCGGCAGGTGGGGGATCGGGTGAATATCGAAGTGGACACGATGGCCCGCTATGCCGCACGCCTTGCGGAGGCGGGCAAAGAGGCCTAATGCACCGCTTCCCCATCATCGTCGGCGGAGACAAGAATGGCAACGAGCAATCCAAGAATCCTGATCGTCGAAGCGCGCTTCTACGACCATCTGGCTGACGGTCTTCTCGCCGGCGCCAAGGCGGCGCTTGAGGCGGCCGGCGCCAGCTATGACGTCGTCACAGTGCCGGGCGCACTGGAAGTTCCTCCGGCGGTTGCCTACGCGGTCTCGGCCGCCGCAAACGGGGCCGAGCCATATGACGGTTTCGTGGCGCTGGGTTGCGTGATCCGCGGCGAGACCTATCATTTCGATATCGTCGCCAACGAATCGAGCCGGGCGCTGATGGACCTTGCAGTGAAGCACTCGCTGGCGGTCGGCAACGGCATCCTGACGGTGGAGAACGAGGCGCAGGCGCTGGCCCGTGTCGAGAAGAGCGAGGGCACGAACGCCGGCGGCGGCAAGGGATATGACGCAGCGCAAGCGGCACTGCGCATGATTGAACTGAAAGAGCGATTGGGGGCCTGAAGTGGCGCATCCTGCTGGAGCCGGCGAGCCGGTCAACTTCCGTCCGGCCAACAAGCGGGGTGCCGCAAGGCTGGCCGCTGTGCAGGCGCTTTATCAGATGGACATCGGCGGCACCGGCCTTCTGGAGACGACGGCGGAGTACGAATCCTTCCGCCTCGGCAAGGAGGTAGACGGCGATCTTTACCGCGAGGCGGACCCGCAATGGTTTCGCGCCATCCTTGCCGGCGTGGTCGAGAACCAGAAGGCGATCGATCCGGTGATCCGCCGCTCGCTGCTGGAGGACTGGCCGCTCTCGCGCCTTGATTCGACGCTGCGCGCCATCCTGCGCGCCGGCGTCTACGAACTGACCATGCGGGCGGATGTGCCGGTCGCCGTCATCATCTCCGAATATGTCGACATCGCCAAGGCGTTCTACGACGAAGACGAGCCGAAGGTGGTCAACGCCGTGCTCGACCGCGTGGCGCGCGCCAGCCGTAAAGAGGGCAGGGGGAAAGACGTGTCGTGAGCGATGAGGCTCTCTACCGCGAGGCCAAGCGCACGGCACTGATTCTGGCCGCTGCGCAGGCCGTCGTCGGTGCCTCCGCGCCTATCGCCATCTCCATGGGCGGCCTCGCCGGAAGCTACCTCCTCGGCACGGACAAGTCACTCGCCACCGCACCCGTCACCGGCTTCAATGTCGGCGTGGCGCTCGCCGCGCTGCCGGCGGCGATGCTGATGCGGGTGGTCGGCCGACGCTATGGGCTGATCGCCGGGACCGGCGCCAATGCGCTGGGCGGTGCCGTGGCCGCCTTTGCCCTGTTCCAGGCCGATTTCTGGCTGTTCGCGTTCGGCCTGCTCCTGGTCGGCACCGGTACGGCCTTCACGCAGCAGTACCGCTTCGCTGCCGTCGACAACGCGCCGGCCGACTTCAAGCCGCGCGCCATCGCCTGGGTGTTGGGCGGCGGCATCTTCGCCGCCGTCATCGGGCCGCAGACGGCCATCCACATGCGTGAACTGTTCGCGCCCGTCATGTTCGCCGGGGCCTTCGTGGGGA
Source organism: Chelativorans salis (assembly GCF_025336525.1). GTDB lineage: Bacteria > Pseudomonadota > Alphaproteobacteria > Rhizobiales > Rhizobiaceae > Chelativorans > Chelativorans salis. Next base: position 495,783 of record NZ_JAOCZP010000003.1, on the reverse strand, counting down.
TCATCGGCTTTGCCGCCATCGGCGCCCTGATCCTGTCGCTGCTTCGCCTGCCCAAGGACGCGCCGTCGGCGGCACTCGACGACCATCAGCCGGCACGGCCGCTCACCGAGATCATGGCGCAGCCGCGTTTCCTCGTCGCGCTCCTGTGCGGCGTCAGTTCCTTCGCGCTGATGAGTTTCGTGATGACGGGTGCGCCGCTGGCCATGGTGGGCTGCGGTTTTTCGCCTGACGAGGCGACCCTCGGCATTTCCTGGCACGTGATGGCGATGTTCGCGCCGAGCTTCTTCACCGGCCATCTCATCGCGCGATTCGGCAAGGAGCGGATTGTTGCGACGGGGCTCGCGCTTCTCATCGGCTGCGGACTGGTGGCGCTGTCGGGCATTGAGCTTTGGCAGTTCTGGCTGGCGCTGATTCTTCTCGGCGTCGGGTGGAACTTCGGCTTCATCGGCGCCACGGCCATGGTGGCCGACTGCTATCATCTCTCGGAGAAGAACAAGGTGCAGGGCGTGCACGACCTCTTGCTTTTCTCCACCGTCGCCTTCGCCTCGCTCATGTCCGGCCGCGTCTACAACGCCTTCGGCTGGGATATGCTGAACTGGGTGATCTTCCCCGTGGCCGGCGCCTGTCTGGCAACGCTGGCTTTCCTGGCGCTGCGGCGGGCGCGCAGGGCGCGTGTGGTTTGACGCGCGTATTGGTGAGGCGCGCTCCCATCAACATAACTCCCACTAAGTGCTTGACGCCGCGCGGTGTCTTTCACAAAGTCGCGCCCTGGGTCGCGGCGCTTTTCGTCGCGGCCTTTCTCTAGGCCCGGGAGGGGTTCCAGCGGGCCGAAATCAAAGGGATTAATTGGCAATGACCATGCTTTACGTCGTCATCGCCTGCGGCCTGCTTTCTGTCCTTTACGCCATCTGGGCGACGCAATCGGTCCTTGCGGCCGATCAGGGCAATGCGCGCATGCAGGAAATCGCCGGTGCCATTCGGGAGGGTGCACAGGCCTATCTTACGCGTCAGTACACGACCATCGCCATCGTTGGCGTCGTCGTCTTTGTGATCGCCTGGTGGCTTCTGACCGCCGCCGCGGCCGTCGGCTTTCTGATCGGGGCGGTTCTTTCGGGTGCTGCGGGCTTCATCGGCATGCACGTTTCCGTGCGTGCCAATGTACGCACCGCGCAGGCGGCTTCCAACAGCCTCGCCGCGGGCCTCGACATCGCCTTCAAGTCCGGTGCCATCACCGGCCTTCTGGTCGCCGGCCTGGCGCTGCTCGGCTTGTCGGTCTATTTTTGGGTGCTGACGGGACCGATGGGCTATGGGCCGACGGACCGCACGGTCATCGATGCGCTTGTCGCGCTCGGCTTCGGCGCCTCGCTGATCTCCATCTTCGCGCGTCTGGGCGGCGGCATCTTCACCAAGGGTGCGGATGTCGGCGGCGATCTCGTGGGCAAGGTGGAGGCGGGCATTCCCGAGGACGACCCGCGCAATCCCGCGACGATCGCCGACAATGTGGGCGACAATGTCGGCGACTGCGCCGGCATGGCGGCCGACCTCTTTGAAACCTATGTGGTGACCGTCGTGGCCACCATGGTGCTCGCCTCCATCTTCTTCACGGGGGCGACGGCGGTGACGCTGATGCTGTTCCCGCTGGTCATCGGCGCGGCCTGCGTGGTGACCTCGATCGCCGGCACCTTCTTCGTCAAGCTCGGCTCCAACAATTCCATCATGGGCGCGCTCTACAAGGGTTTCTGGGCCACGGCAGTGCTTTCCATCGTCGCGCTGGCGCTGATCGTCTGGCTGTGGCTCGGCGGCTCGACCGAGTTCTCGCCCAACAATGGCGGCGGTGCCTTCACGGGAGCGCAGCTGTTTTTCTGCGGCGTCGTCGGCCTGGCGGTGACCGGGCTTATCATCTGGATTACCGAATACTATACGGGCGTCGGCTTCCGCCCCGTGCGCTCCATCGCCCAGGCCTCGGTCACCGGCCACGGCACCAACGTCATCCAGGGCCTAGCCGTGTCGCTGGAAGCGACGGCGCTGCCGGCGCTGGTCATCATCGCCGGTATCCTGTTGAGCTATATGCTCGCCGGCCTCTTCGGCATCGCCATCGCCGTCACCACGATGCTGGCGCTGGCCGGCATGGTGGTGGCGCTCGACGCCTTCGGCCCGGTCACGGACAACGCCGGCGGCATCGCCGAGATGGCGGATCTGCCGGCCGAGGTGCGCCGGACGACGGATGCGCTGGATGCCGTCGGCAACACCACCAAGGCTGTGACCAAGGGCTACGCCATCGGTTCGGCCGGCCTCGGCGCGCTGGTGCTGTTCGCGGCCTATACGGAGGACCTGCGGTTCTTCGCCGCCAATGCGGAGCCGGGGTCCTTCTTCGAGGGCGTGACGGTCGATTTCGCGCTGTCCAACCCCTATGTGGTCGTCGGCCTCCTGTTCGGCGGTCTTCTGCCGTTTCTGTTCGGCGGTCTGTCGATGACGGCCGTCGGCCGCGCCGGTGGCGCTATCGTCGAGGAGGTGCGCCGGCAGTTCCGCGAGAAGCCGGGCATCATGCAGGGCAAGGAGAAGCCGGACTATAGCCGTGCCGTGGACCTTCTGACCAAGGCGGCGATCAAGGAGATGATCATGCCGTCGCTCCTGCCGGTGCTCTCGCCGCTCGTCGTCTTCGCTGTCATCTACCTGATCGGCGGCAAGAACGAGGCCTTCGCCTCCGTCGGCGCCATGCTTTTGGGCGTTATCGTAACGGGGCTCTTCGTCGCCATCTCAATGACGGCCGGCGGCGGCGCTTGGGACAACGCCAAAAAGTCCTTCGAGGACGGCTTTGTCGACAAGGACGGCGTCAAGCACGAGAAGGGCTCCGAGGCGCACAAGGCTTCCGTCACCGGCGATACGGTGGGTGATCCCTACAAGGACACCGCCGGCCCAGCGGTGAACCCGATGATCAAGATTACCAACATCATCGCGCTGTTGCTGCTGGCGGTGCTGGCGCACTGAGGCAGACCGGCCAACGGAAAAAGGCCCGCGGAGGCGACTCCGCGGGCCTTTCTTATGAACTAGAGCCGTCTTCTCGACGACGATGCGCCTACCGCGCTCCCAGCGGGTTCGAGGGCGGGCCGCCGCGGGCAACGCCGGCGATCATCTGGGTGAGGAAGTTCTGGTCTTTGCCGCCGGTCGGCGTGGTGCGCGTGACGAAATCGAACAGCTTGCCGTCCTGCATGCCATAGTGAGCGACTTGCGTGACGCGCTGGTCGTCGCCGAAATACACCGCCAGCACCTGCTGGTCGACAAGTTTCGGCTTCATGAAGGCGGCGTTTCGCACGCGCTTCTGCGAAATGTAATAGAAGACCTCGCTGTCGAAGGTCGCCGTGGTGGATGGCGTGCCGAGCGCCAGGAGCACCTGCTCGCGGCTGGAGCCCACCGGCACCAGCTCCAGCGCCTGCTCGTCAATGACGTAGCCCTGGGTGAACGTCTCGCGTGTGTTCAGCGTCGAGGCGGTGTTGCATCCCGAAAGCGCCAGCGCACTGCCGCCGAGGGCGGCGGCGAGGACGTACCGACAGGCATGGTTGGTCTTGATTTTCCGCACCTGCAACGACATCTCCTTTACACGATTGCACCGGACTGGACCGGCCGTCACCTTGCACGCGACGGCAAAACCGGTAAACCAGCTTGCGCGCCGATGCAACCAGAGCCCGCCGCGGGCTCCGGTGCGATATGCGATCCGAACCAGCCTGAAGGAGGGCGATCCCCATGTTCCAGTGGCTTTCCGGCGCGCGCCGGCGCAGCCGCCGCCGCGTCGTGGACGCTCTCTACGGGGAAATCGTGGCAGCGGCACGGCGGCCGCAGCTTTATTCCGACTGGCAGGTGCCGGACACGCCGCTCGGACGTTTCGAGATGATGTCCCTGCATTTCTTCCTGCTTCTGCATCGCTTGCGCGGCAAGGAAGGTGCGCTGAAAGAGATTGCGCAGGAACTGACGGATCATTTCTTCCTGGAAGTGGACCATTCGCTGCGCGAGCTGGGCGTCGGTGATCTCGGCGTGCCGAAGCGGATAAAGAAGCTTGCCCGCATGTTCTACGGTCGCCTCTCGGTCTATGGCGCCGCCGTGGATGCCGGCGACGAGACGGCGCTTGCTAGCGCCCTGAAGCGGAACATTGCGCCCGACAGGACGGTATGGATTGAGGCGGCCGCCCTTGCCGCCTATACGCTGGATGCCCACGAAGCGCTTCAGGCGCTTTCGGATGAGGATCTGCAGGCCGGCAGGCTGCGCTTCGCGCCCCTGCCGGAGGAAGGGATGGACGATGGCTGATCCGGTTCGCACACAAAGCCCTGTCTCCTATCAGCTTCAGGTCAACCGCCTCCCGCAGAAGGGAACGACGGTGGCGATCGAGGCCGATGCGGCGCAGCGCGCCGCTCTTGCCGATGCGCACGATCTGCTTTCGGTCCAGCGCTTCTATGCCGAGCTCGCGGTGCGGCCCTGGAAAGGCGACGGCGTGCGTGTGACGGGCCGTGTCGAGGCCGATATCACGCAGGCTTGCGTGGTGACGCTGGAGCCGCTCGTGGCGCGAATCGACGAGGAGGTCTCGGCGCTTTTCGTGCCCGAGGGCTCGCGGCTTGCACGCGCCGACTATGAAAGCGGCGAAATCGTCGTCGAAGCGGAGGGCGAGGATCTGCCCGAAGCCTTCACCGGCGACAGGATCGATCTCGGCGCGCTCGCGGAGGAGTTTTTCGCCCTCGGCATCGACCCTTACCCCAGGAAGAGCACCGCCGCGCTCGACCTTCCGGCCGAGGAGGAAGGAAAGGAGGAGGGGTCCGGTCCCCTCCACGAAGGGCTCAAGAAGCTGCGTGAAAAGGGTTGAATTTGCACGAAAACGTTTGGAATCGAGGTTGTGCAGCCGTGCAAAAACGCTATTTTCGCCGCACTTTGCGTAGGGCCCATCCGCTCAACAACCGAGGCATATAACGCGTGATACGCATTTCGATTGACGCCATGGGCGGAGACCACGGCCCCGAGGTCACACTTCCAAGCCTCCTCCGGGTCGCCGAGCGCCGGCCGGATGCGCGGTTTGTGATCTTCGGGCGTGAGGATGCCGTCCGCCCGGTGCTCGACGGTTTGCCGCGGCTCAAGGACATCAGCGAATTCACCCATTGCGACGTGGCCGTGCGCATGGACGACAAGCCGAGCCAGGCCCTGCGCCAGGGGCGCTGGAAATCCTCCATGTGGAAGGCAATCGAGGCGGTGAAGACAGGCGACGCCGACGCCTGCATCTCGGCCGGCAATACCGGCGCCCTGATGGCCATGTCGAAATTCTGTCTGCGCACCATGGCCGACATCGAGCGTCCGGCCATCGCCGCCATCTGGCCGACGATCCGCGGCGAGAGCATCGTCCTTGATGTCGGCGCCACCATCGGCGCGGACGCACAGCAACTCGTCGATTTCTCCATCCTGGGCGCGGCGATGGCCAATGCGCTGTTCGACATCGAGCGGCCGACGGTGGGGCTGCTCAATGTCGGTGTGGAAGAGATCAAGGGCCAGGAAGAGGTCAGGGAAGCCGGCCGCATGCTGCGGGAGGCGGCGCTCGACACAATGCACTACCAAGGCTTTGTAGAGGGCGACGATATCGGCAAGGGCACGGTTGACGTGGTGGTCACCGAAGGCTTTTCAGGCAATATCGCGCTGAAATCGGCCGAGGGCACGGCACGCCAGATCGGCGAATATCTGCGCGAGGCCATGAGTCGCACCCTTATGGCACGGATGGGCTATATATTGGCACGTGGCGCCTTCGAGCGCCTGCGTGAGAAGATGGATGTGCGCAAGACCAACGGCGGGGTGTTCCTTGGGCTGAAGGGCATCGTCGTCAAAAGCCACGGTGGCGCCGACGAGGAAGGCTTTGCCGCCGCCGTGGAACTCGGCTACGAGATGGTGAAGAGCGGCGTCTTCGACAAGACGCGCACCACCCTAGACCTTTTCCATGCCCGCAAGCCCGCCGGAATGGCAGGCCAGATGGCTTCCAACGCGTAGGATAGGATGATGATCAGGTCCGCCGTGCGCGGCATCGGCTCAGCGTTGCCGCGCCGCATCATGACCAACAAGGAGTTCGAGGAGTTGGTGGACACCTCGGACGAGTGGATCGTCCAGAGGACGGGCATCCGCCAGCGCCACGTCGCCTCCGACGACGAGACCACTGCCTCGCTTGGCGAGGCGGCCGCCCGCCACGCCCTGGAAAACGCGGGACTGGACCCGACTGATATCGACCTCATCATCCTGGCGACCTCGACGCCCAACAACACCTTCCCCGCCACCGCGGTCGAGATCCAGAACAGGCTCGGCATCCATCACGGCTATGCATTCGACATGCAGGCGGTGTGCAGCGGCTTCGTCTACGCCATCACGACCGCTGACCTCTATATCCGCGGCGGGCTTGCCAAGCGCGTGCTGGTCATCGGCTCGGAGACCTTTTCGCGCATCCTGGACTGGAGCGACCGCACCACTTGCGTGTTGTTCGGCGACGGTGCGGGCGCGGTGGTGCTGGAAGCGGCGGAAGGCGAGGGGACCATCGCCGACCGTGGCGTTCTCGCCTCTTCGCTACGTTCCGACGGGGCGCAGAAGGAAAAGCTCTATGTCGACGGCGGCCCGTCGACCACCGGCACGGTGGGCCACCTGCGCATGCAGGGCCGCGAAGTGTTCAAACATGCTGTCGGCATGATCACCGACGTGATCGAGGATGTTTTCGCCAAGGCCGGCGTGACGGCGGACGATCTCGACTGGTTTGTGCCGCACCAGGCCAACAAGCGTATTATCGACGCTTCGGCGAGAAAGCTCGACATCCCCGAAGAGAAGGTCGTCATCACGGTCCACCTGCATGGCAACACGTCGGCCGCCTCCGTTCCCCTGGCGCTCGCCCACGGCGTGGCGGAAGGCAAGATCAAGCGCGGCGACCTAGTGCTTCTGGAGGCGATGGGCGGCGGCTTCACCTGGGGTGCGGTGCTTTTGCGCTGGTGAGCGTTCTAAGCCCTATTACTACCTCTCCAGTTCTTGACCTTGGCACGCCAATTTTTGTAACGTTCGTGACGTCGCTTTGTATTTTCAATAGTTTCGAAGGGTTGGTTGGCCGATGGGGGGAAAGACAATCACACGCGCCGACCTCGCGGAAGCCGTATACCGAAAGGTGGGGTTGTCGCGCACAGAATCGGCTCAGATCGTCGAGATGGTCCTGCAGGAGGTCTGCGACGCGGTGGTGCGTGGGGAGACGGTGAAGCTCTCCTCCTTTGCCACCTTCCAGGTGCGCAAGAAGAACGAGCGCGTCGGCCGCAACCCCAAGACGGGCGAGGAGGTGCCGATTCTGCCGCGCCGGGTGATGACCTTCAAGGCATCCAACGTGCTCAAGAACCGCATCCTGCGCGCGCATCAGGCGCGCAAGGAGCGCAAGGCCGGCTAGGGCAGGCCATGCGGTATTGCGCTTGTCAGGTTCGTCTTTATCGAACTCATTTCTCTCGGGGGCGTCATGGCAGTGCGCGGGATCGGGTTTGTGGGCATACGAAGCGGCCGGCTCGATGAGACGGTGCGGCTGTTCCGCGACGTGATTGGCGTCCCAGTCACGCGGCAAGCTGACGACCTCGTGGGTTTCAGGCTCGCCGACGGAACCGTGTTGGAGCTCTACGGCCCCGGTGACGCCTTTCACGCCTTCTTCAAGACCGGGCCGGTTGTCGGCTTCCGCGTCGATGATTTCGATGCAACGCGCCGGGCGATGATCGCAGCCGGCATTGGTTTCATCGGCGATGTTCAGCACGCCGACGGCGAAAGCTGGCAGCATTTTCATTGTCCGGACGGCACGATTGCCGAAATCATCGGTCCCGGAGCGCCGCCGGCATTGCGGTAACATATGCCGCAATATGCTGACCGTTCTTACAGGCCTTGTCAGACGGTGCGTCAGGCTGTTGAAATGGCGGGTGTCGAGTCGCAGGAGGTGACTGATGGATAAGAGCCCCGACGCTTTCCGCACCATCAGCGAGGTGGCGGAGGAACTCGACCTTCCCCAGCATGTGCTGCGCTTCTGGGAGACGCGCTTTTCCCAGATCAAGCCGATGAAGCGCGGCGGCGGGCGCCGCTATTACCGGCCGCAGGATGTCGAGCTCATCAAGGGGATCCGCCACATGCTCTACGATCAGGGCTACACCATCAAAGGCGTTCAGAAACTCCTGCGCGACAATGGCAACCAGTTCGTCGTCGCCATCGGTCGCGGCGACATGGCCGCCGTCGAGGCCATCACCCAGCAGAAGGTCGCCGAGGCGAAGGAGAAGGGCGCCGACGACGAAATGCTCGTCGGCAAGCCGAAGGCCAAGCCGAGCCGCCGTTTCTTTGGCATGGGGATGGAGGAGGAGGGGCCGGTTTCCGCTGATGACGGGCGCCTTTCGCGCGACAACCGTGCGCTCCTGCAGGAGACGTTGTTCGACCTCCTGGAGTGCAAGCGCCTGCTTGACCAGGTGCGTTAGGATATTCCGAAACGCCGCCCGGGTTGCCATGGTCGAAGCACCGGCGACCCAAGAAAAAGGGGCGCCGAAGCGCCCCTTCTCAATTACCCTGCGAATGTTTACTGCGCCGGCTCGGCCGGCTCTTCCGCCGGGGTCGTGGTCGTCTGTTCCGTAGCCGCGTCGCCCTCGGGCGCTGTGTCGCCGCCGTCGCAAGCGGCAAGGGCGAAGAGAGCCGCGGCCGATGCCATGGAAAGCAGTATCTTCAGCATTGGTTGTTCCTCATTTGGTTGGTCTAGCCGGCGATGGCGGCACGTTCCTCTTCCGGAAGTAGCCACTTCCATCCATGCCGGCGGCGGTGGAGGCCTCCTCCGTCACATCCGGAACCACCCTTGCAGCCCGTTGAACGTAACCGTTCCGCTCTGGTCGATATCGACAGAGGCGGGAGCTGCAAGAAGATGTTTCATCAGCATGGTCCTCCACCTGTTGACGGCAGGCCGATACAACTAGCTGCCGCTTCCACCCCACACCGCGTGAAGACGGTAGAAGTGAAAGTGAGTCGAATTTGGATTGGGAAAGCTCATGTCGCTTTTCATAAGTAATCATTTGTTTCAGACGGAAATAATCAATTCTCAAGGGGTGCTTGAGATCAGAAAATAAAAATCACGGGCAATATTCACGTGAGTGTTTGAATGGTTGCCTTCCAGACACCGCCGCCGCCGGCTTTTGTTGCAGCGATCGGATTTTACCCTTGCGTCGGAAGCCCGGAGAATATAGGGCTTTGCGCGGTTCGGAGCGTAGCGCAGCCCGGTAGCGCACTTGACTGGGGGTCAAGGGGTCGTGGGTTCGAATCCCGCCGCTCCGACCATTCTTCGCTCACTCTTTATTTGAGCCCTTGCGTTCCCTTATTCGACTGATGGCGGATGGATTGGAGAAACCGCTTCTCCACTCCCCTATCCTCGGTCTGACAGCGGAGGAGGAACGACCATGAGCGCCACGACGAAGGATCACGAACACTGGGCCAAGATCGCGGCGGACTGGATTGCTTGGGCGCGCACCCCTAACCACGATGCATTCTGGGCTTATCGCCAAGCGTTTGCGTCCTTCGTGGGAAAGGGTGGGGGGCGGGCTCTGGATGTCGGCTGCGGCGAAGGGCGGGTTTCGCGCGAACTGAAAGCCTGCGGCTATCACGTCACCGCCGCCGATCCCGTCGAGGCATTTATCGAAGCGGCAGCGGGTCTCGACTCCGCCGATGAGTATGTTGTCGCAGCCGCCACCCACCTCCCGCTTGAAGACGGGCACTTTGACCTGGTGGTCTCATACAACGTGCTGATGGACGTGGACGATGTTCCGGCGGCGGTCAGGGAGATGCGGCGGGTACTGCGGCCGGAGGGGCGGCTGGTGGTCTCGATCGTCCACCCGTTCTTCGACCACGGCCGGTTCGCAGGCCCCGGGGGCGACGCTCCCTTCATCGTCGAGGGTAGTTATTTCGGCAGGCAGCGCTTCGACGAGACGGTCGAGGAGCGCGGGCTGAAAATGCATTTTTCCGGCTGGTCGCAGCCTCTCGAAGCCTATGCCGCAGCGCTGGAGGGGGCGGGATTGGCGATCACCTCCATTCGCGAGCCGCTTCCTGATCTCGGCGAAGGGCGGCAGCATATGGAGCGGTGGACCCGCATGCCGCTTTTTCTCTGGTTCACCGCACGCCCGCTCGCCGGCTAGAGCTGCGCTGTTCAACGGGGCTCTGTCCTCTCCACCGCCCTTCCAACGCCATCATGCCCCACAGCATGCCAAGCATCAGGTAGAGATGCCGCCAGTGGTCTGTATCGATCACGGTGCCCAGCGCGATGTGGCCGAGGAAGACGACGTAGGTACACAGGAGATAAGGCTGCCACGGCCGTGCGCGGAAGAGAACGCGGAAGCAGGCGGCCACGGTCCACACCATGAGGGTGAGATAGGCGGCGAAGCCGAGCCAGGAGTAATCGAGCAGCGCCTTCAGCCAGATATTGTGCGTGTCCTCGCCGTATAGCTTGCCGAACTCGAGCGGGCCGATGCCGAGCGGGCGCTCGGTGGCCAGGAGGAAGCCAATGGCATGGCGGGCAAAACGGCCGAGGCGGCCGGCGTCGTAGTCCTGGACCAGCTGGGCGCGTTGCGCGAAGAGATCCGCCACGGCCGGTATCTGCAGCGCCACCAGGAGCCCGACGACGGCCAGCGCCGCGGCGGCGATGCACATGGCGGTGATCCTCAGCCTTATGAGCCCGCGCTGGTTGTGGATGAAGAGGGCCAGGGTGAGCATGACGGCCGAGAACAGGAACAGGCCCCACGCACCGCGCGAGAAGGAGAGGAAGAGGCCAAGCGTGATAATCATGAAGGGCGGGACGGAAAGGAGTGCAACTCCGGCATGACCGGTCATCATGCGGTGAAGCAGATAGATGGCCGGCAGGGTAAGAAACGGGCCGAAGACGTTCGGGTCCTGGAAAACGCCGGCCGCCCGCCCGTAGCGCGTGAACATCTCGGCCCCCGGAAAGGCCTGGAAGTAGCCGAGGATGCCGGCGGTCGCCGTTATCACCGCCGCCGCCAACCAGGCGCCGAAGATGACGGACAGGAGACTGGGCTGCGCCTCGATGATTGCGGCGAAGAAGACCGCTGTGAAGGCGAGGAATAGCGAGACGGCGAGATAGAGCGGAATGTCGCCCAGATCGGCGAGCTGGCTCATGGAGATGAAGCCGCCGACGTTGAAAAGGACGAGGAGCACCAGAAGCGGTGCGGCGTGGCGCGAGATGCGCAGCCCGAAGACGGCCCACACGGCGATCAGGCCGGTCATATAGAGCTCGTAAGGCGCCGGCTCGCGTAGCACGAAGCCGGATAGGAAGACACCGAGGGCGACGGCGCCGGCGCGGATGAGCGCGATCAGCCGTGCGTTCGCCGCCGCGCGAAGGCTGCCGCCACCGCTGTGAACGAGTGCGTTCAATAGGCGTTTTCCGTGTCGAGAAGGCGGATCGGCGTCAGAAACAGGATCTTGAGGTCGAACAGAAGCGACCAGTTCTCGATGTAGTAGAGATCGTACTCGGTGCGCTTCCTGATCTTTTCTTCCGTGTCGAGCTCACCGCGCCAGCCGTTGATCTGCGCCCAACCCGTCACACCGGGCTTCACCCGATGGCGGGCGAAGTAACCGTCCACCACCTCGTCGAACAGCCGGTTGTGCGCCTCGGCCGCCACCGCGTGCGGGCGCGGGCCGACGAGCGACAGGCTGCCGAAGAGCGCGTTGAAGAACTGCGGCAGCTCGTCGATGGAGGTCCTGCGGATGAAGCGGCCGACGCGGGTCACACGCGGATCGCCCTTCGTCACGGCCTTCCTGGCCGTCGGGTCGCACTGGTCGGCGTACATGGAGCGGAACTTGTAGACCTCGATCTCCTCGTTGTTGAAGCCGTGCCGCCTCTGCTTGAAGAGGACCGGACCCTTGCTGTCGAGCTTGATGGCAATGGCCGTGGCCAGCATCACGGGTGAGAAAACGGCGATGCCGATGAGGCTGAAGACGATGTCGAAGGCGCGCTTGGCGACCTTGTCCCAGTCGTTGATGGGGCGGTCGAAGATGTCCAGCATCGGCACCGAGCCGATGTAGGAGTAAGCGCGCGGACGGAAGTGCAGGTGGTTGGAGTGCGCCGACAGACGAATGTCGATGGGCAGCACCCACAGCTGGCGCAGCAAAGCCAGAACGCGCGCTTCCGCCGTGATCGGTAGCGACACGATCATCATGTCGATGCGGGCGATGCGGGCGAACTCGATCAGCTCGGCCACGGTGCCGAGCTTCGGATAGCCGGCGACGACGGGTGGCGAGCGCGTGTCGTCGCGGTCGTCGAAGATTCCGCAGATACGGATGTCGTTATAAGGCTGCTGCTCGATGGCGCGGATGAGGGATTCGGCGTTCTTGCCGCCGCCGACGATGACGGCGCGGCGCTCGATGCGCCCGTTGCGCGCCCAGCGGCGGAAGAGATGCGCCGCCGCCAGCCGCAGGACCATGATGAGCAGCAGGCCGCTGACATACCAGGTGCCGAGCCAGAAGCGCGAGAACTCCGACGAGATCTTCAGGAAGAACAGCGCCACGGTGAGAAGCGCAAAGGTGCCCGACCAGATGGTGAAGATGCGCCCAACCTGGGAAAGCGGGCTACGCAACGCCGACATCTGGTAGCAGTCGGACAACTCCAGGAGCAGGACGGCCACAAGCGCTACGCCGACAATGATGAGCGGATACTGCACGAACAGATGCGTCGTCAGCCCCACATGGCCGGCATAAAGCTGCAGACCGGCGAGCAGGAGCACGGCGAACTCGATCAGGCGCATCACGCCGCTCACCATGACCGGGGACAAGGTGTCCCGGCGGTATTGCTGCGCAACCTGCTTCGCCACGGCGCCGAGCTTCGGCTTCTGCCGCTGGCGAGGTTCCTTGTCCTGGCCGCGCGCGCCCTTCCTGTAGCGGTGAATGGGGTCGATGTTGTTCATGGGCATAACAACCGGTTTATAGGGCAATAACACCGAGGGCCCTAAGATTCCCTTGATGTGCTTTGCTATTGTTGAAGGATTGGCGGATTGGCTTGCGGGGGCGGGGATCTGACCCCTCAGCCCCCAAGCGTCTCGCGGTAGATCGCCTCGATCCTGCCGGTCATGACGTCGACGCCGAAGCGGGCCTTCAGTTCCTCCCGCGACGGCATGTTGCACCGGTAGGCAGCCTCATCGGCGAGCACGGTTGCCATCTTCGCGGCGAGCGCGGCGGTGGCGGGGGCGCATAATGCGGGCGAGTCCTTGCCCAAAATCTCCGGGATGCCGCCGACGGCGGTGGCGACGAGGGGTTTTCCGGCCGCAAGCGCCTCCAGGACGATATAGGGCATGGCCTCTGCCCGAGACGGCACCACCATGGTGCGGCCGAGGGCGAAGGCCTGGCGCACCGGCATCGCCGGGCGGAAGGTGACCCTATTTGAAAAGCCGAGCGCGCCCGCCTGGGCGGCATATCTGTCGCGCCCGTCGCCGTCGCCCACCATCACGGCCGAAAGCGTCCGCCCGGTCTGTTCTTCCGTCGCCTTGAGGGCATCGATGAAGAGGTCGGGCCCCTTGAGGTCGCGCATCATGCCGATATAGACGAAGTCTGCTGCTTCCGGCACATCGGCGACGGGGGCGAACTCCTCGGCACGCAGCCCGTTATAGACGAGGCTTGTAGGCGCGCGCGGGACGCCGATCTTTTGTTTATAGGCGCGCCGTTCGTAATCCGAGACGAACAGGATCTGGTCTGTGAGCCGCTCCATCAGCCCTTCGAGCGCGAAGAAGAAGCGGCCGGCCAGCGTCTCCGCGTCGTAGTGCAGACTGCCGCCATGGGGCGAATAGAGGCGAGCGACCGGGCGGCGGCTGAGGCGCATTGCGGTGCCGAAAAGCCGCGCATAGGCGCCGCCCTTGGCACCGTGCCCATGCAGGATGTCCGGCCGCAAGCGGCGGACGATCCTCAGCGACCGCAAGGCCGCGCCGAGGTCGCCGGGGCCGATGTGGCGCTGTATCGGCGTACGTGTCACGCCGAGCGCCAGGATATCCCGGATCTCGGCGAAGAGCCGATCCTCGAAGGCGCCGCCGGTGGTGGAATCGCACACGATGCCGACTTCGTGGCCGGCGGCGACCTGCGCCTCGCATAAGTCCCGCACATGGCGGAAGATGCCGCCGACCGGCGAGCGGAAGCAGTGCACGATGCGCAGGTGGTGGGTCACCGGACGCCAGACGCCGCCACGATCAGAACAGTCGTTCGCGCACGTAGACCGTGTCGCCGGGAAGCAGCGGATCGGACGTGACGACGCGGCCGGTCAGGATCTCGCCATTGATCTGACGGGTGACGTCCACCAACGCCTGGTTGGCGCGCGGGGTGAAGCCCCCGGCTGCCGCGACCGCCTTCTGTATGGTCATACCCGGCACGTAGGAATATTGCCCCGGAGCGCCCACTTCGCCCATGATGAAGATCGGCCGGTATCGGTCGACCTCGACCGTCACATCGGGATCGCGCAGGTAACCCTGGCGCAGCTTTTGGGCGAGCTGCTGTTCGATCTGATTGGCTGTACGGCCGCGCGCGGGCACCGAGCCGACCAGCGGAAAGGAGATGTAGCCCGCCTGGTCGACGCTGTAGGTGTTGCTGAGGTTCGCCTGGTCGAAGACGGTGACGCGCAACTGGTCGCCCGCATCCATCACATAGGGCTGGTAGAGCGCCTCGTGAAAGGCCGGCGGGGCAGGGCGGTAGCCCGAACAGCCTGCAACAGCAACGCTTGCCGCAAGCCCGAGGAGGAATGGAATCGGATGTTTCATGGCCGGATACACACTTCTCTGCCGGAGCCCCCGATGCGCCAGAGCTTCATAAACTCGCCCGGTTATTGGCCCATCAGGGTTAATGCAGGGTTAAGCGCCCGGTTATGGGCTTATACGGCGACCGTGCGCGATTAACCCCCTGGTTACCATGTGCGTTTACCTTCGCGCGGGAAGAGTCTGGAGTGGGCGCAATGACCAGCGGTGAGAAAATGGCGAACGACGTGGACGTCGACCTCGGCCATTTGTTCGCGAGCCTCAGGCACAAATGGCGGCGCATCGCCTTTTTCGCGCTTGCGATAACTGCGATCGCCTTCATGCTCGCGGTGATGGCCACGCCGCGCTATCGCGCCGAGACGAGGGTGCTCATTGAGGTTCGCGAATCGATCTACACGCGCCCGCAGTCCGCCGATGCCGGCGAGCGGGAGTCATTGGACGGTGAGAGCGTAGCCAGCCAGGTCGAGGTTATATCGTCCACGCAGATCCTGACGCAGGTGGCGCGGGAACTCGATCTTGCCAGCCGCGAGGAGTTCGAGGCGAACGAGCAGTCGCTCCTCGACCGGGTGCTTGTGATCGTCGGTCTCAAAAGAGACGTCGGCGCCATTCCGCCGGAGGAGCGGGTGCTCGACACCTTCCGTGAGAAGCTCGAGGTCTACCGCGTCGAAAATTCCCGCGTCATCGTCATCCGCTTTTCCTCGGAGGATCCGGAGCTGGCGGCGCGCGTGCCCAATGCTATCGCCGACGCCTATGTGGCGAGCCAGCGCGCGGCGAAAGCGGAGTCCAACGAGAACGCCACGGAATGGCTGGAGCCGGAGATCGCCGACCTGCGCGACCGCGTGAAGGAGGCGGAGGCGCGGGTTGCCGAGTTCCGCGCCCGCTCGGACCTTTTGATCGGCCAGAACAACACCGTGCTCGCCACGCAGCAACTGTCCGAACTGTCGAGCGAACTGTCGCGGGTGCGCGCCAACCGCTCGGCGGCCGAAGCCAGGGGCCAGACGGTGCGCGCCGCCATAGAGCAGGGTGCGGCGCTGGAGTCCGTCCCGGAGGTGCTGGCCTCGAACCTCATACAGCGGCTGCGCGAGCGGCAGGTGGAGCTCAGGGCGCAGATCGCCGACCTGTCGACGACGCTTCTGGACAACCACCCGCGCATTAAGGCGCTGCAGTCCCAGCTTGCCGATCTCGACTCGCAGATCCGCATCGAGGCGCGCAAGGTGCTGGAAGGGCTGGAGCAGGAGGCTGAAATGGCACGCCTGCGCGAGCGCGAACTGACCGCCGATCTCAACACGCTGAAGGCCGAATCGGCGCGCGCCGACGAGGAGCAGGTGGAACTGCGTGCGCTGGAGCGCGAGGCCACCGCCCAGCGCCAGCTTCTGGAATCCTATCTCACACGCTACCGTGAGGCGGCCGCCCGTGGCGATCGCAACTATCTGCCGGTGGATGCGCGCATCTTCTCGCGCGCCATTACGCCGTCCGAACCTTATTTCCCGAAGATCCTGCCCATCACGCTTGCCGCCTTCGCCGGATCTCTCCTCCTGATGGGCATCGTGGTCTTGCTGCAGGAGCTCTTCAGCGGCCGCGCCCTGCGACCGGCCACAGGCGACATCGAGCCAGTGCCTCAGGTGCAGATGCCGGTCACGGCGGAAGAAGAGCCGCCCGCACCAGCCATCGGCAGCCTCGGTGAGGTGAATGTCGAGGCCGCCGCCGAAGCGCTGATCTCAACCGGCGTGGCGCGCGCCATCTTCGTTTCGCCCGAGGGCGATGAGGCCGCCGCGACGGCCGTTCTCGTCGCGCGCGAGGTCGCTGACGCGGGGCTGCGCGTTCTGCTCCTGGACCTGACGGCTTCCGGTGCCGTTTCATGGCCGACGCTGGAAAGCAAGGTCTATCCCGGCATCACCAACCTGCTGGCGGCCGAGGCGCAGTTCGCCGACGTTATCCATGCCGACCTCTATTCGGCGTGCCACGTCATTCCCATCGGCACGGCCGCGCCCGACCGCGCCATGCGCGGCATCGACCGTCTTCCCATCATCATGAACTCGCTGACCACCGCCTACGACCTGGTGATCGCCGAGTGCGGTGCCGCCGATGCACCGGCGATCGAGCGCCTTATGGACGAGGACACTCAGGTGCTTGTGAGCGTTCTCGACCCGAAGGAAGAGAGCATCGTCGCCACCGCATCGGATTTGCAGGAAGAGGGCTTCGGCACGCCACTTCTGGTGACGCCAACAGGCTACATTTCCCCGTCCGCCCCTCCCGGCCGCGACGTGGCCTGAGGAACAGAGCTGCCCCATAGCGGGCGGTCGTCTCGTCGGCTACCCTCGGGCCCAATTCACCGCTTCGAGGAGTGAAGGCATGATCGTCGAATACATTCGTTATGTCTTGAAGGACCACTCGCCCGAGGAACTGCGCAAGGCCTATGAGGAGGCGGGAGCCCATTTGCGCGCCGCGCCGGAATGCCTCGGCTACGAGCTTGCCCAGTGCGACGAAGAGGCCTCGAACGTCACGCTCCGCATCCTCTGGACATCGGTGGAAGCGCATATGAAGGGCTTTCGGACCGGCCCCAATTTTCCGCCTTTTCTGGCGCTCATCCGCCCGTTCATCGGCGAGATCGCGGAGATGCGCCACTACACGCCGACGACTGTCGTGTGGGATCGATCTGCTTAGATCGGATCATCGTTTGCGGAATTGCTCCGGCAAAACTTTCGTCAGTCGGACCGCCCTCGCGCGATCCTGCGCAGTTGCTGGGCCAGTTTTGCCGCGGCGGGGTCGTTCTTGACAGCGCGTTTCAGCCGCACGAGTGCGCGGTAGCCTGCCGCGAGCAGCTTACCCTTAAGTGTGAGGCCGGCGAAGACGTCTGCATGGCTGGTTTCCATGCCGCACCACAGCCGCTTGTAGGGCTCGTCGCCGACACTGAGGTCGTAGACGGCGAGACCTTCCGCACAAGCGGCTTGGATGTTCTCGTAGAAGAGGAATTCGCCGGGGCTGAAGGCGACGAGCTCATCCCGTGCGAAGGCGTTGAACTCGCAGATGATGCTGTCGCGAGTACGACTGGAGCCGGTAATGGCGCGCGGGATTCCGCCCACCTCCAGCCCGTGCAGCACGAAAGGCGGCACCGCCTGGCCTAGGGCCGCCAGGAAAAGGGTCCGCCAGCGGGCCCGCACTTCCGGCGCGGCGAAGACATCGGCTATTCCCATTTCGGCAAAGCGCGCGCGTTTCAGCGTGAAGAACCTGTCGAGAAGGGCGTCCACCTCCTCCACACTGCGCGCTTCGACTCGGCGGTAGCCTCCCGCTGCCTCGAACTTGCGCGCCTGGGCGCGGTGCTTCTTACGCTTTCGTTTGCCGCTGTTCTCGAGCACCTGGTCGAACCCGCCTGAAAGATCGGCGGCGAGCGCGATGTTGGGGCTCGTGGTGTGGGGAAGGGCAAGCGTGGGGTTCGCTCGGCCTTCGAAGGTCTTCCGCTGCCGCTCGAGCGACAGCATGTCGATATCCGGCCGGGCCTCGCGGATTGCCGCCACCAGCGCCATCATTCCCGCATCCGCGGCATCGAAGGCGGGACCGAGCGCCGGGAAGTTGCCATTGGCATGCGAACCGCCGGCGAAACGTGCCATGCGGAAGGGACCTTTGCGCTGGATTTCCAGGGCCAGCGCCATTGCCGGACGGCCGTTCTGCTGGAGGAGGGCGATCAGCCCGTCCTCACCGGTGTCCTCAAGCCACGCGGCCGTCCACAGCGGGCTCTGGGTGGGCGAATGGACGGTATCTGCGCAGAAGGCGGAATAGGCTTCGAGCGCCGCTCCGTCTGCAGGCAATATGCGCGCCGAGAAGGCCGAACGGGCAGTCGCGGCCGAACTTTCGGCGTGCGGCGTTTCCTGCTTGGAAAAGGATGCGGCGTCCACCATGACGAAGCCTGATTTTGCGTATTTTCCCGCACCTTACCGGCAAAAGGTGAATCAAAGCTCGACGGGAGGAACGTCAATCCACCGGGTGCCGCGGCTTTCCTTCCATCCATTTGACCAGAAGCATGGCCGGTAGAATCCATAGAAGCCCTGTCACCAGATAATAGATCAGGTGCACCAGCGCGCTCTTGTCGGCAAGCTGCGCCACGGCGACCGCCGTGGAGACGATGGCATAGACAATGACCAGCGCCACCAAGGCCACCATGCCGACGAATTTTCTCAGGCGTACAGGCATTATGAAATCCTCTTGGGCGCTGCATAGCGCAAACGGCGGTCGCCCGACAGGCCAATAATGCCGCATCGGCGCGACCGCATGTCGCCGCGGGCAGGCTTGCAAGCCAGGCGGCTTTGCGGCACCTACACGCTTGATTTCCGATTGGACAACGAGATGGCAGCCACCACGGATCTGGGCGCTCCTGCCGTAAGCGCCGTCAGCGAACGCCGCAACAGGCTCTGGGTGCGCGTGTGGCTTTATGCCGTGGTCGTGACGCTGTTCGCGCTGGTGCTGGTTGGCGGGGCGACGCGGTTGACCGAGTCCGGCCTGTCGATCACCGAATGGAAACCCATCCACGGCGTCATCCCGCCGCTCGGCGAAGCCGAGTGGGCGGAAGAATTTGCGAAATACCAGCGGATTCCCCAGTACGAACAAATCAACCGGGGCATGAGCCTCCACGAATTCAAGGTGATCTTCTGGTGGGAGTGGGCGCACCGGTTGCTGGCGCGCGGTGTCGGTTTCGTCTTCGCCTTGCCGCTTGCCTTCTTCTGGCTGACGGGGCGGCTGGAGAGCCACCTGAAGCCGAAGCTCCTCGGCATCCTGGCGCTCGGCGGCCTGCAGGGTGCCATCGGCTGGTGGATGGTGGCATCCGGCCTGGTCGAACGAACCGATGTCAGCCAATACCGGCTCGCCACGCACCTTACCATCGCCTGCATCATCTTCGTCGCCACCATGGCAGTGGCGCGCGGACTGGCGCCGCACAGCGCCGGGCCGGCCTATGAGGGAACGCGGCGCTTCGCCGGGTGGCTGGTGGTCGCCGTGCTGGCGCAGATCTATATCGGTGGGCTGGTCGCCGGGCTCAATGCCGGCATGACCTACAACACCTGGCCGCTGATGGACGGTGCGCTGGTGCCCGGCGGGCTCTTCGTCCAGACGCCGGCCTGGATCAATCTGTTCGAGAACCCGAAGACCGTGCAGTTCCTCCACCGCCTCGGCGCCTACACGCTGCTGGCGCTCGCCGTCTGGCACGCAATCGCCGCCTGGCGCGCCGACCCCGGCTCGACGCATGCCCGGCGGGCCATCGTCCTCGTCCTCATCGTCCTCGTCCAGGCGGCGATCGGCATCGCCACGCTGCTTATGGTCGTACCCCTCGGATGGGCGCTCGCCCACCAGGGTGTGGCCCTTATCGTGCTGGGATTTGCAACGGCGCACTGGCGCGCCGCCAAGGGCGCCTATCCTCTGCCGAGCGAGATGGCGGGAGTGCGATAGCCGGGACACGCCGTCTGTTACCGGGTGCATGGTCAGCACCTAAAGGGGTTTTATGAAGAAAACCTCCGGCACCGGCTGCAAGTTGCCGAATGTCAGCTTACCGGACACTTTGAAGCCGTTTCGCCGATGCCAAGCCTGGGGCTCCGGCTCGTCGCTCATGCTTGAGGTCATCAAAAGCCGGGCGCCGCGTTCACGCATGGCTTCCTCCCAGACCTGCAGCAGCGCGGTGCCGGCACCGCGCCGTTGGTTGTCGGGGAGCACGTAGATCAGGTCCATGTAGGGGATTGTGCCCCAAAACCAGCTAAAGCGAAGAAATCCGATGGGGGACGAATCCTGCCTGGCAATCAGATACTCGCCCAACGACACGCAACGACGGACCCACGCCTCGGACACGTGCCGGTCGCTGGCAATCAGCCAGGGGATATTTTCGTCGCTTGCCGCAATAACCTCGATGGCCATTCCAGCCACGTATCACGGTCGGGGGATCGGGTAAAACGTGCCGTTCAGGGGGACCCTAGTTCCCCCTGATAGCCCGGCGAACGGCAGCGGCCGTTGCCAAGCTGCGTCCCGCTTCCTGCCGGTTGCCGCCCTCCGTATACCAGGCGGCCGAGAGGCAGGCGTGGGCGAAGCCGTATTGCAGAAGGGTCGTCGCGTCGTGTTCGAGTGCCCGCGCCAATATCCGTGCGAGCGCGGCTGCGCGTGCGGGATTTTCGCGCAGATCCATCCGCTCCAAGGGGTTGTTGAAGAGGTTTGCCGCGTCGTAGGCAGGTTCGCCCAGAAGGCCTTTGGCGTCGATGGCAAGCCAGCCGCGCTCGCCAAGCAGGATGTTTTCGTGGTGGAGGTCGCCGTGCAGGGGGCGGACCTGCGTCTGGTTCGCTAAAAGATGCTCGGCAAGGGATGCCGCTTCGACGAAAAGGCTCTGCCGACCGTGCTTGCGGTCCGTTTCGGCGATGGCGAAGAGGCTCGCGAACCGCCGGTGCAGAGATTGTAGGCCCTCGGGCGCGGCACGATGCAGATTGCGGTGCAGGCGGTTGATCGTTTGCGCTGCGATCTCGCTTGCCGCGTCGTCTCCGTCAATTTCCAGCTGCGTCAGCAGCGAATGACGGCCGGCGTGCTCCATGAGGATGCGCTGGCCGTCTCGGGCGAGCACGCGAACAGCGCCTTCGCCGTTGCGCCATTCAAGGAAGAGGATGCCGGTGAGCTCGTCTTCGAGACCCACCGGCTTCAAATCCTTGACGATGGCATGTTCGCCACCGCGCAGCAGGACCTGCCAGACACGGCTTGTGGCGGTATCGGCCAGGAGTTCGGCCGAAGCGATGCTCCAGTTTTCCCGAAAGGGCGGCGGGGGAGGCCGCATTTCCGCCATCAGACGATGTCGCGCAGCATCAGATCCAGGTTCTGCACCGCCGCCCCTGAAGCGCCTTTGCCGAGATTGTCGTAGATGGCCAGAAGCAGCGTCTGGGCGCGGGCGTCGTTGGTAAAGACGTGAAGCCGCATGGTGTTGGTGCCGTTGAGATGTTCGGGCTCGATATCGGCGGAACGCTCGATGGCGGCCGGAGGGGCGACTTCGACGACGCTCTCCTCGAGGCTGGCGTAGTGGTCGGCAATTGCCGCATGGAGCTCCTCGCCCTTCGGTACGCGGTCGAGATGGCCGAGTTGCAGGGGCACGGCGGCGACCATGCCCTGCGCGAAATTGCCGACCGCCGGCTGCATCAGCGGATCGCGCGAAAGCTTCGCATAGGCGCGCAGTTCCGGCAGGTGCTTGTGGTTGAGGCCGAGCGCGTAGGGCAGGAACTCCGGCGCGTCCTCGCCCTTGGCCTCGTAATCCTCGATCATCTGACGCCCACCGCCCGAATAGCCGGAGATGCCGTTGACGGTGACGGGAAAGTCGGCGGGCAGAAGGCCGGCAGAGACGAGCGGGCGCAGGAGCGCGATTGGCCCCTGCGGCCAGCAGCCCGGATTGGCGACGCGCCTGGCCTCGGCGATTGCCTTCGCTTGGCCGCGATCCAGCTCCGGGAATCCGTAAGCCCAGCCGTCGGCCACACGGTGGGCGGTGGAGGCGTCGATTACCCGCGTCGTCTCGTTCTCGATGAGCGAGACGCTCTCGCGCGCCGCGTCGTCCGGCAGGCAGAGAATGGCGATGTCGGCGGAATTCAGATACTCCGCGCGCGCCGCCTTGTCCTTGCGCCGCTCCACGGGCACGGAGATCAGTTCGATGTCTTTGCGCTCGGCAAGCCGCGTGCGGATTTGCAGGCCGGTGGTGCCGTGTTCGCCGTCGATGAAGATTTTTGCCGTCATGTCACGAGTCCGAAAAAGAATCTGGTTTCAAATGGTTGAAGCGTGTTCCGGAATCAATCCGGAAAGTGCCAGATCTGCTGCTTCAAGCACTATCGTCGCTTTTTCTCTGCCAGAAGTCCCAGATAGTGCATGGCGACAGCCGCCCCGGCAATGGCCGTGATGTCGGCATGATCGTAGGCGGGCGCTACCTCGACGATGTCGGCACCGACGATATCGAGCGGCCCGAGCTGGCGCAGAACCGAGAGCATCTTTGCAGAGGAGGGGCCGCCGGCAACCGGCGTGCCGGTGCCCGGGGCAAAGGCCGGGTCGAGGCAGTCGATGTCAAAGGTGATATAGGCCGGCGCATCGCCGACATGCGCGGCGATCGTCTCGGCGATCTCCTTCGCCCGCATCTCCTCAACCTCGTAGCCGTGCAGGATGCGGATGCCACAGTCCTCCGGTGCATGGGTGCGGATGCCGATCTGGATTGAGCGGACGGGGTCGACGATGTCCTCATGCACGGCGCGGCCGATGAAGGAGCCGTGATCGATGCGCTTTCCGTCGTCCGGCCAGGTGTCCTGATGCGCATCGAACTGGACGAGGGCCAGCGGCGCGCCGTGCCTTGCCGCATGGGCCTTCAGAAGCGGCCAGGTGACGGAATGATCACCGCCAAGCGAGACGAGGAAGGCGCCGGCGCGCAGGATCTTTGCGGCCTCTCGCTCGATGATGGCGGGCGCCTTCTGTGGATAGCCATACTCAAACCGGCAGTCGCCGTAGTCGACGACGGCGAGCGCCTCGAACAGGTCGAGGCCGAAGGGGTATTGCGGATCATTATCGAGGATTGCCGAGGCGCGGCGGATCGCCTGCGGCCCGAAGCGCGCGCCCGGCCGGTTGGAAACCGCGGCGTCGAACGGCAGCCCCCACACCACCGCATCCGCGCCCTTCACGGTCTTGGTAAAGCGCCGGCGCATGAAGGACAGCGCCCCGGCATAGGTGGGATCGCCGGCGGCGCCGAGGTTTTGGCGCGCGGTGAAGGCGTGGTCGATGGATTTGGATGGCATGCGATGTATCCCCTCGACAGTCGGCCCGTGGCTACGGGTGCCATGACGTTCGCGCAACAAAAAAAGCGGGCCCGAAGGCCCGCTTTTCCGATCCGAAAACCCCAGCCTTTAGCGCTTGGAGAACTGGAACGAGCGGCGGGCCTTGGCGCGGCCGTACTTTTTGCGCTCCACCACACGGCTGTCGCGGGTGAGGAAACCGCCCTTCTTGAGGACCGCGCGCAGCTCCGGCTCGTAATAGGTGAGCGCCTTGGAGATGCCGTGGCGCACCGCGCCCGCCTGGCCCGAAAGGCCGCCGCCGACGACCGTCGCGACGACGTCGTACTGGCCGTTGCGGTTGGCCGCCACGATCGGCTGCTGCAGGATCATCTGCAGGACGGGCCGCGCGAAATAGGCGTTGAACTCCTTGTCGTTGACCGTGATCTTGCCGGAACCCGGCTTCACCCACACGCGGGCGATCGCGTTCTTGCGCTTGCCGGTGGCGTAGGCACGGCCCTGGGCGTCGAGCTTCTGCACGTGCACGGGAGCCTCGGCCTCAGGCGTCACCGCCTGCGTCGCCTCGCCCAGCTCCTGGAGGGAATTGATTTCAGCCATATGCCTGGACCCTTACGTTCTTCTTGTTCAGCGCCGCGACGTCGAGCTTTTCCGGCTGCTGGGCGGTATGAGGATGTTCGGTTCCCGCGTAGACACGCAGGTTCTTCATCTGGCGGCGTCCGAGCGGTCCGCGCGGGATCATGCGCTCGACAGCCTTTTCGACCACGCGCTCGGGGAAACGGCCCTCGAGGATGTCGCGCGCCGTGCGCTCCTTGATGCCGCCCGGATGGCCGGTGTGCCAGTAGTATTTCTTGTTCTGATACTTCCTGCCGGTGAAGACCACCTTGTCGGCATTGATGATGATGACGTTGTCGCCGTCATCGACATGCGGAGTGAAGGTGGGTTTGTGCTTGCCGCGCAGGCGGTTGGCTACGATGGTGGCGAGGCGACCGACGACAAGCCCTTCGGCGTCGATCAGTACCCACTTCTTCTCCACCTCCGCAGGCTTCTGCGAAAAGGTTTTCATGGTTTTTGTCCGTATCTCCAAACCCTACCGAGTAGGGCATTTCTTGTTGCTTGAACCGATGGCCGATAATGGGCCCTCGACAGTCCGCGGCAAATGCCACGATCGGCGAGCTTATAGGAGTGGCGCGGGAGCAAGTCAAGCGCAATTAGGGCGGACGCGAGGATAAAAATGCATAGAAAACAATGAGATAAGGAAAAGGTATTATATTACCCCACATTTTGGCCCCGGGGAGGCAAGGAATAGGTGCCGGTGGCGTGGGCGACGAGGGCTCCGTCAGGCCCGGCGATGATCGCCGCTTCGAACACCATCAGCGTCCTGCCGAGTTTGAGGATGCGGCATTCCCCGTCGATGTTGCCTGCCTCGGCCTTGCGCATGAAATTGATGTTGAGGTTTGTGGTGACCGCCAGCGCCTCGCGGCCGATATGCGACAGCGCGCAGACGTAGCCGCCGATGTCGGCGAGCGTGAAAAGCGCCGGGCCGGAGACCGTGTTGCCCGGCCTCAGGTGTCGCTCGCCGGCCGTCAGCCGCACGGTGCAGCCGCCGGGGCGGACGGCGATGGCGCGGTATTCGGTGTGGTCCTCGTTGAGTTGCGGATAGACCTCTGCCAGATAGGCGTTGACCTCTTCGACACTCATCACTGGCGTCAGGTCCGCCGGGGCGCTTGCGTCCATGTCGGCTCCTCTACTGCGACGCTTGACCTTTGCGTCAACGGAAGAAGACGATGGCCTTTTCCCGGCTGATCTGCAAGCCGGGCTGTGCTAGGGGTGGGCATGCGAGAGGAGACGAGCCATGGCTGAGGCAGTTGCGCCCGCCCGGAGCGAGACGCGGAGCCTCGTGTGCAGCGAGCGCACCGGCGGCATCCTGACGCTGACGCTCGACAACCCGCCGGCGAACGCGCTCTCCATCGCCTTGATGGAGGCGCTGAAGGCCGCGCTCGAGGAGGCGCGGGACGACGCCGGCGTGCGGGTGATCGTACTGGCGCACGGGGGCAAGGTGTTCTCCGCCGGCCATGACCTGAAAGAGATGACGGCGCACCGTAAGGACGCCGACCGGGGCAGGGCCTTCTTCGCCGAGACCATGGCGCTTTGCGCCTCCCTCATGCAAACGGTGGTCCGCCATCCCAAGCCGGTGATCGCCGCTGTCGACGGCGTGGCGACGGCGGCCGGTTGCCAGCTCGTCGCCTCGTGCGACCTGGCGGTGGCGACAGCGAACGCCCGCTTCGCCACGCCCGGCGTCAATATCGGCCTGTTCTGCTCAACGCCCATGGTGGCGCTGTCGCGCAACATACCGCGCAAGCAGGCCATGGAGATGCTTCTGACGGGCGAGATGATCGATGCCGGCACCGCGCTCTCCTACGGCCTCGTCAACCGGGTGGTGGCGCCGGAGGAATTGAATCGCGGTGTGATGCAATTGGCCGAAACCGTTGCATCCAAATCACCTTTGACGCTGAAGATCGGCAAGGAGGCCTTCTACCGGCAGGCCGAGATGGGATTGGCCGAGGCCTATGAATATACCGCCCGCGTCATGGTGGAGAACATGATGGCGCGCGACGCGGAGGAGGGCATCGGCGCCTTCATCGACAAGCGCGAGCCGGAGTGGAGGGGCGAATAATGGAACCGCGCATCTCCGTCATCACGCTCGGCGTCGACGATCTCGACCGCGCGGCCCGCTTCTACGAGGACATGGGCCTGGAGCGTAACGGGCGCATAACCGAAGGTGTCGCCTTCTTTCAGATGGGCGGCTTGATTCTGGCGCTGTGGCCGCGCGAGGAGCTTGCCGAGGATGCCGGCATCAAGGAGAGAACGCGGGGCTTCTCCGGTGTCGCCCTCGCCTATAACACGCGCTCGGAAGCCGAGGTGGGGCTCATCCTGGAACGGGCGGAGAGGGCCGGAGGCAGCGTCGTCAAGACTGCGCAGCGTGCCTTCTGGGGCGGCATGCAGGGGTATTTTGCGGACACCGAGGGCAATCTATGGGAGGTCGCCCACAACCCGGACTTTCCAATCGACGAGGAAGGCCGTATATCGCTTCCCGAATGAACCACGATACCTACGACAATTCCTATATCGCCGGGATTCTCAACAGCGTGAAGTCGGTCGCCATCGTCGGCGCCTCGGCCAACGATGTGCGGCCGAGCTTCTTCGTCACGAAGTATCTGATCGACAAGGGCTACCAGGTGCACCCGATCAATCCCGGCCAGGCCGGCAAGGAGATCGCCGGCACCATGACCTTCGCCTCGCTTGCCGATCTTCCCGGGCCGGTCGACATGGTGGATATCTTCCGCTCTTCCAGCGCTGTGCCGGGCCTCACGGACCAGATCCTCGCCATGGACCCGCTGCCCAAGGTGGTGTGGATGCAACTCACCGTGCGCGATGACGCTTCCGCCGCGCGGCTGGAAGAAAAGGGCATCAAGGTCGTCATGAACCGCTGCCCGAAGATCGAATATGGCCGCCTGTCGGGCGAAATCGGCTGGAACGGCGTCAACAGCCGCTTGATCTCGTCGAAGAAGCCGATGATGCGGCAGGGTTTCCAGAGCTTCGGCATCCGCCAGCGGTGAATTTCCTCTTCCTGGAAGCGTGCGGGGCTGAATCTTCTTTGCCCTTCCTCCGCCCGCTTAGTATGGATGGCGTGAACGTGAACGGAGGAAACCCCAATGAATGAGCGCACGCCCGGTTTCAACACGCTTGCCATCCACGCGGGCGCCCAGCCCGACCCTGCAACCGGCGCGCGCGCCACGCCGATCTACCAGACGACGTCCTATGTCTTCGACGATGTCGACCATGCCGCCTCGCTGTTCGGGCTGAAGGCCTTCGGCAACATCTATACCCGCATCATGAACCCGACCCAGGCGGTTCTGGAGGAGCGGATAGCTGCGCTCGAAGGGGGAACGGCGGCGTTGGCGACCGCCTCGGGCCACGGTGCGCAGCTTCTCGTCTTCCACACGCTGATGCAGCCTGGCGCCAATTTCATCGCCGCCAGGAAGCTCTATGGCGGTTCCATCAACCAGTTCGGCCATGCCTTCAAGAACTTCAACTGGGAAGTGCGCTGGGCGGATCCGGACGACATCTCCGCCTTCGAAAACCAGATCGACGAGAACACCCGTGCCATCTTCGTCGAAAGCCTCGCCAATCCGGGCGGCACCTTCGTCGATCTGGAAAAGATAGCCGAGGTGGCGCGCCGGCACGGCCTGCCCTTTATCGTCGACAACACCATGGCCTCGCCCTATCTCCTGCGCCCCATCGAGTACGGCGCCGATATCGTCGTCCATTCGCTAACCAAGTTCATGGGCGGGCACGGCAATTCGGTGGGCGGCGCGCTGGTCGACTGCGGCACCTTCGACTGGTCGAAATCCGGCAACTATCCGATGCTCTCGGAGCCCAGGCCCGAATATGGCGGCATGGTGCTACACGAGACCTTCGGCAACTTCGCCTTCGCCATTGCGGCGCGCGTGTTGGGCCTGCGCGACTTCGGCCCGGCGATCTCGCCCTTCAACGCCTTCCTGATCCTAACCGGTATCGAGACGCTGCCGCTCAGGATGCAGCGCCATTCCGACAATGCGCTCAAGGTGGCGACGTGGCTCGGGGAGCAGCCGCAGGTGGCTTGGGTGTCCTATCCGGGCCTGCCGGGTGACGCGAACCACGAGCTCATGCGCAAATATTCACCCAAGGGCGCCGGCGCCGTCTTTACCTTCGGATTGAAAGGCGGCTTCGACGCCGGCGTGAAAGTGGTGGAGGGCGTGGAGCTTTTCTCGCATCTGGCCAATATCGGCGACACCAAGTCCCTCATCATTCATCCGGCCTCCACCACGCACCGTCAGCTCAGCGACGAGCAGAAAGTGGCCGCGGGTGCGGGCCCCGACGTCATCCGCCTTTCCATCGGCATCGAGGATGTGGACGACATCATCGCCGACCTTGAGCAGGCGCTGGCGAAGGTATAGGCCCGTCGGTATGCGCGTATGGGTGATCTTCGCGGGCTGCGGATGGTCGGCAGCTTGCAGATTCATAGGTGCTGTCCCCGCAATCCTCGTTGTTCACAGGGGGTGCGCCATTGCGCCGCACCCTTGCCCCACGTAAGCTCAAACCAACTCAGGAGCTCGACAGTCCGCCCGGACAGCGGAACCAACTGAAGGGATCTTCTGAGGCCGTGCTGGCCCGGTCGGGCGATGGGTTTCGATCCGAAGCTCGGATCCGGTGCCAGGGGTCCAGCGGAGCTGTCGCAAGCGGTTCCGGAACGCAAACGGCAGACCGATGCTGCCATGAAGGCCGGTTAGTCCTTCGATGGTGCACCGCTTGAAAGCCTTCGCGGGCGGAAGAGGGGTGGCCCGGCAGGGCGGACGCGAGCGCGCAAGCGCGAGCAATGTACCACCGGGAACCGTCAATCAGGGTCTGGAACGCAACCGCCTTTTGGATGGTCGTATCAGGCACCTGAATTGGACAGGGAGGCACTGGGAGCGATCTCAGTGCTTTCCTTGCGTTTGGGCATTCCATCCATGCCGCCAGATTACGCCAAGCGCTCCGTTTGCCTGTTCCCTCTCACCACCGGCAGACAAGCCGCTCCAGCCCGTGGAAGTGATAGCTGTCGCGGTAGCGTGGTGGCCCGGCCAGCGCGATCTCCGGGAGCCGTTCGAACAGCACTTTCAGCGCCACCTGCAACTCCAGCCTAGCGAGCGGCGCACCGATGCAGAAATGGATGCCGGCGCCGAAGGAGACGTTCTTCTGGTCGGCGCGGCCCGGCAGGAAGGCGCGCGGGCGCTCGAAAGCGTGCGCGTCGCAATTGGCCGCGCCCAGCATCAGGCCGACCTGCTCGCCGGGCTCAAGCCGGATACCGTCTGCGATCTCCACCGGCTCGTACGCGTAACGGGTGAACATGTGCAGCGGCGGATCGTAGCGCAGGCACTCCTCGACGGTGGCCGCCGTTCCCTCCGCCGAGGCGAAGAAGCGGCGAGGGTCGCCGCCCTGGGCGAGGATCGTGGCGACGGCGTTGCCGAGCTGGTGCACCGTCGCCTCGTGGCCGGCGTTGAGAAGCAGGATTGTCGAGGCGACGAATTCGTCCTCCGACAGCCTGTCGCCGCTCTCATGCGCCGAAATGAGGAGGGAGAGGAGGTCGTCGCCGGGCTCCTTGCGCCGCTTGGCCGCATAGGAGCGGATGAAGTCGCCGAATTCGCGCGCCGCCTCGTTGGCGCTCTCCTCCACGGCCTGGCTCCGGCCGTGCATATACATGGCGACCATGCGGTGCGACCAGTCGAGGAGCCGGTCGTCCATTTCCACCGGCACGCCCAGCATCTCGGCAATAATGGTGATCGGCACCGGTGTCGCGTATGCGGGGATCAGATCCGCCTCGCCGTCCGCCGTAAAGCCGTCGATGAGGTGGTGGCACAGCGCCTCGACGCGCGGGCGCAGCCGCTCCACCTGGCGCGAGACGAAGGCGCGGTTGACAAGGGTTCTGAGCCGCGTGTGCACCGGCGGCTCCAGTTCCAGCATGGAATGCGCCTCTACCGCTGCGAAGTCCTTCAGATGCTGCGCCCCGTAAAGCACCGTGCCTGCCGGCACCTGCCGACCGAGCCGGCGGTTGCGCAGCGCGCTGTTCACCTCCTCATAGCCCGCCAGGCACCACATGCCGTAATCCTCCCAGAAGAAGGCGCGGGCGTTGTGGTGAAGGTGCGCGTAGACCGCGTAGGGGTTTTGCACGAAGGCCGGCATGTGCGGGTCGAGCCGCAGACGGCGGCCTTGCAGATCGAGGGAGAGGGGAGGGGATTCGACTGTGTCCATGGGTTCTGTCTTAGTCCTCTTTCGCCGCGGCGCAACCGGTGCGCGGGGACGTTGAGGTTCAGCAATTCAATCGCGGCCTTGCACAGGCGGGAGCGGGCATCCTATATCGGCGTAAAGAGAACGAATCTGCCTCGCGCCAGCAGGCCGGCGCTTCCCAAGGAATAAGGTATCCCTCCATGCCAAATCCCATCGAGACCGCGATGAACCTTGTGCCGATGGTCGTCGAGCAGACGAACCGCGGCGAACGCGCCTATGACATCTTCTCGCGTCTCTTGAAGGAACGCATCATCTTCATCACGGGGCCGATCGAGGACACCGTGGCTGCGCTGGTATGTGCGCAGCTCCTCTTCCTCGAGGCGGAGAACTCGAAGAAGGAGATTGCGCTCTACATCAATTCGCCGGGCGGCGTGGTGACGAGCGGCATGGCCATCTACGATACGATGCAGTTCATCCAGCCGTCGGTCTCTACCCTGTGTGTCGGTCAGGCCGCCTCCATGGGGTCGCTGCTTCTGTGCGCCGGCGCCAAGGGAATGCGCTTTGCAACGCCGAACGCGCGCATTATGGTGCACCAGCCTTCCGGCGGCTTCCAGGGCCAGGCGTCCGATATCGAGCGCCATGCCCAGGACATCATCAAGTTGAAGCGGCGGCTCAACGAGGTCTATGTCACGCACACGGGCCAGGACTACGAAACCATTGAGAAGACACTGGACCGCGACCACTTCATGAGCTCGGACGAGGCCAAGGAGTTCGGTCTCATCGACAAGGTGATCACGAATCGCGAACTGATCGAGGGCCCGCAGGTCTCGTAAGAGGGCCTGGATGGGAATGAGCGGCGAAAATAGCTGGGTGCTGCGTCAATTCCGTCACAATTTCCTGTTCCCTCAGCGCTGGCAACCGCCTACGTTAAGGCTATGTTGAAGTTCGATACCCTAGTCTTTGCTGGGGATTGTTGCCGCGCTTTCCGATTTGTGGTTCGTTCGGAAAACGACAATGGGGCGAAGCAGCGGGGGTCACACCCTTTCTTCGCCCTCCGGCAGACGACCTCGTGAAGGGGCGCCGGTGGTACTGAAAGGACGTGAAGATGAGCAAGATCAGCAACAGCGGCGGTGGTGGTGATTCCAAGAACACGCTGTACTGCTCGTTCTGCGGCAAGAGCCAGCACGAGGTGCGCAAGCTGATCGCCGGGCCGACCGTCTTCATCTGCGATGAATGCGTCGAGCTGTGCATGGACATCATCCGCGAGGAGAACAAATCCTCGATGGTGAAGTCGCGTGAAGGCGTGCCGACCCCGCAAGAGATCCTGAAGGTTCTCGACGACTACGTGATCGGCCAGGGCTACGCCAAGCGCGTGCTCTCGGTGGCCGTGCACAACCACTACAAGCGGCTTGCCCATGCCGGCAAGAACCCGGACGTCGAGCTGGCGAAGTCCAACATCCTTCTGATCGGCCCCACCGGCTGCGGCAAGACGCTACTGGCCCAGACGCTGGCGCGCATCATCGACGTGCCCTTCACCATGGCCGACGCGACGACGCTGACGGAGGCCGGCTACGTGGGCGAGGATGTGGAGAACATCATCCTGAAGCTCCTGCAGTCGGCCGACTATAATGTCGAGCGCGCCCAGCGCGGCATCGTCTATATCGACGAGATCGACAAGATCTCGCGCAAGTCCGACAACCCGTCGATCACCCGCGACGTGTCGGGCGAGGGCGTGCAGCAGGCGCTTCTGAAGATCATGGAAGGCACGGTCGCCTCGGTGCCGCCCCAGGGCGGGCGCAAGCATCCGCAGCAGGAGTTCCTGCAGGTCGACACCTCTTCGATCCTGTTCATCTGCGGCGGCGCCTTTGCCGGGCTCGAAAGGATCATCTCCGACCGCGGCCGCAAGACCTCCATCGGCTTCGCCGCCAACGTCTCCTCGCCCGAGGACCGCCGCGCCGGTGAGCTCCTGCGCCAGGTGGAGCCGGAGGATCTGTTGAAGTTCGGCCTCATTCCGGAGTTCGTGGGCCGCGTGCCGGTGCTGGCGACGCTTGAGGACCTCGACGAGGAAGCGCTGGTGCAGATCCTCAGCGAGCCGAAGAATGCGCTGGTGAAGCAGTATCAGCGCCTGTTCGAGATGGAGAACGTGGAATTGACCTTCCACGAGAACGCTCTGTTGGCGATCGCCAAACGGGCGATCGAGCGCAAAACGGGCGCGCGCGGTCTGCGCTCCATCATGGAATCGATCCTGCTCGACACCATGTTCGAATTGCCGGCGCTGGAGGGCGTCCAGGAAGTCGTGATCTCCGACGAGGTGGTCAACGGCAATGCACGTCCCCTCTATATCTACGCCGAGCGCGAGAAGGAAAAAGGCAGCGTCAGCGCGTGAGGAAAACGGACCGTCGGGACAGGGGTGCGGGAAATGGCCGAAGGGCCGGTACCCCCTTTCGCCCCGCGGTCCCGATGGCCGGCGCAACGCCCTTGATCTTAGTGCCACGCGCCTCCACTTATTGGGCATACGGCGGCGGGTTTCGTTCCCCGGGTGGTGTTGCGTGTGGCAAGCCCCGTGGGCGGACGGTATCCTTCGAAAGCAAAGCCCGCGGCTGGCTCTTGAGAGCGGTCGTGGCTGAAAAAGGCTGAAAGATGACAAACACCCCCAAGACTCCTGGCACCCCCAAGACTTCCGGTGAAACGCTCTTCCCGGTGCTGCCCCTGCGCGACATCGTGGTGTTCCCGCACATGATCGTGCCGCTTTTCGTGGGGCGCGAGAAGTCGATCAAGGCACTGGAAGAGGTGATGGGTGCCGAGAAGCAGGTTCTGCTGGCGACCCAGATGAATGCCGCTGACGACGATCCCGATCCGAGCGGTATCTACGACATCGGCACCCTCGCCAATGTTCTGCAACTCCTGAAACTGCCCGACGGCACGGTCAAGGTGCTGGTCGAGGGCGCTACGCGTGCGCGCATTTCCGGTTTCACGGAGCGCGAGGATTTCCACGAGGCGCGTGCGGAGCTTCTGCAAACGCCGGAGGAGGACGAGGTCGAGATCGAGGCGCTGGCCCGTTCCGTCGTCGCCGACTTCGAGAACTACGTGAAGCTCAACAAGAAGATCTCGCCCGAGGTCGTGGGCGCGGCGAGCCAGATCGAGGACTACGCCAAGCTGGCCGACACTGTCGCCTCGCACCTGGCGATCAAGATCCCCGAGAAGCAGGAGATGCTCGCAACGCTCTCCGTGCGCGAGCGGCTTGAGAAGGCCATGGGCTTCATGGAGGCCGAGATCTCCGTCCTGCAGGTGGAAAAGCGCATCCGCAGCCGCGTGAAGCGGCAGATGGAGAAGACGCAGCGCGAGTACTACCTCAACGAGCAGATGAAGGCGATCCAGAAGGAGCTCGGCGAGGGCGAGGACGGCCGCAACGAGGTGGCCGAGCTCGAGGAGCGCATCAAGAAGACGAAGCTCTCCAAGGAAGCGCGCGAGAAGGCCGAGGCCGAGTTCAAGAAGCTGCAGACCATGTCGCCCATGTCTGCCGAGGCGACGGTCGTGCGCAACTATCTCGACTGGCTTCTTTCCATTCCGTGGAAGAAGAACACCAAGGTCCGCAACGACCTGGGCTACGCCGAAGAGGTGCTCGACGCCGACCATTTCGGCCTGGAGAAGGTCAAGGAGCGCATCGTCGAGTATCTGGCCGTGCAGAGCCGTCAGCGGAAGCTGAAGGGGCCGATCCTGTGCCTCGTCGGCCCTCCCGGCGTCGGCAAGACCTCGCTCGGCAAGTCGATCGCGCGTGCCACGGGCCGTGAGTTCGTGCGCATGGCGCTGGGCGGTGTGCGCGACGAGGCCGAGATCCGCGGTCACCGGCGCACCTATATCGGCTCGATGCCAGGCAAGGTCATCCAGTCGATGAGGAAGGCCAAGAAGTCCAACCCGCTCTTCCTGCTCGACGAGATCGACAAGATGGGCATGGACTTCCGCGGCGACCCGTCTTCGGCACTGCTCGAGGTTCTCGATCCGGAGCAGAACTCGACCTTCATGGACCACTACCTCGAGGTCGAATACGACCTGTCTAGCGTGATGTTCGTGACGACGGCGAATACGCTGAACATCCCTCCGGCGCTGATGGACCGGATGGAGATCATCCGTATCGCCGGCTACACCGAGGACGAGAAGGTCGAGATCGCCAAGCGGCACCTGCTGCCCAAGGCCGTGCGCGAGCATGCGCTGAAGGAGAAGGAGTTCTCCGTCTCCGATGACGCGCTGCAGGCCATCATCCGCACCTACACGCGGGAGGCTGGCGTGCGTAACCTGGAGCGCGAGCTGATGAAGCTGGCGCGCAAGGCGGTGACCGAGATCCTCAAGTCCGGCAAGGAGACCGTCGAGGTGACGGAGAAGAACCTTGCCGATTACCTCGGCGTGCCGCGCTTCCGCTTCGGCCAGGCCGAGGGCGAGGATCAGGTCGGTGTCGTGACGGGCCTCGCCTGGACCGAGGTCGGTGGAGAGCTGCTCACGATCGAAGGCGTCATGATGCCCGGCAAGGGCAAGATGACGGTGACCGGCAACCTGCGCGACGTGATGAAGGAATCGATCTCTGCCGCGGCATCCTATGTCCGCTCAAGGGCCATCGATTTCGGCATCGAGCCGCCGCTCTTCGACAAGAAGGACATCCACGTGCACGTGCCGGAAGGCGCGACGCCCAAGGACGGTCCCTCGGCGGGCATCGCCATGGTGACGGCGATCGTCTCCGTCATGACGGGCATCCCCGTGCGCAAGGATATCGCCATGACGGGCGAGATCACCCTGCGCGGCCGGGTGCTGCCGATCGGCGGCCTGAAGGAGAAGCTGCTCGCGGCTCTCCGCGGCGGCCTGAAGAAGGTGCTGATACCGGAAGAGAACGCCAAGGATCTGGCGGAGATTCCGGAGAACGTGAAGAGCGGCCTGGAGATCGTGCCGGTCAGCCGCGTCGGCGAAGTGCTGGAGCACGCGCTGGTGAGGAAGCCCGAACCGATCGAGTGGGTGGAGCCGGTCGCTGCCGCCCAGAATGTGGACGTGGCCGACAAGGCAGGGAGCCAAACGGTCGCCCATTGAGCCGCCTGAACTGGGTCACAAGCCCCTCAAGACACGAAAGCCGGCCCAACAGGGCCGGCTTTTTGCTGAAAAAGCGCGGAAAACCGGGGATTTTTCGCTTCTCCGGCTCATTTCCCGCTTGGTCGGTTCCTCACTTCTTCATAAACTGCCGACCTTGCCGGTTGAGTCGCTCTCCGGCCATTATGAAGAAGGGGTTTGTTGTTTATGAACAAGAACGAACTGGTTTCCGCCGTTGCCGATCAGGCCGGTATCTCCAAAGGTGATGCCCAGTCGGCAGTCGATGCGGTTTTCTCCGTCATCACGAGCGAGCTGAAGAAGGGCGGCGACGTTCGGCTTGTGGGTTTTGGCAATTTCGGCGTTTCGCGGCGCGAGGCCTCCACGGGCCGCAACCCGCAGACGGGCGCCCCCGTCCAGATTCCGGCCCGCAACGTTCCGAAATTCTCTGCAGGCAAGGGCCTGAAGGACGCGATCAACTGATCGCTGCCAATCAGGCTGCTCTCTGTCAAATGGCAAAGGCCGGGCTCGCCCGGCCTTTTCTATTTCAGAAGGGGCGGAAAAGGCCCCTTGCAGCGCCCCAGAGCCACGCCCTGGCATTGTAAGGCGCGCCCAGCCATCCGCAAGAACCGGCCACCGCTTCCGCGGCGTCACCTCCCAAATGGGAGTTGTGAAGCCGCCGCCCTCGCTGATCTATAGCTGTAAGCAATGAATTCTGTTCCGGAAGACGTTGCGTAAGCACAAGCAGGGGTAGGGCTATGAAAACGAAGAAGATAATTTTGGCCGGAGCTATGGGCGTCGCAGGGATTGGCCTCGCCGGCTGCGGAGGTGGCGGTTCGACGAGCGCAATTGTCGATGCGCTTTATGCCGAGGATGTCGGCACGACCGCGGAGGCGCTGGATACGGGAAAGACCTTGAAGGCCTACAATGGCAACATGTCGAAAGGTGTCCGCATGCAGGACGGCGTGTGGTCGGACGTAACTGCGCCAAACCTCACGATCAAGAAGAACGACGAGGGTGGTGTCGACGTCTCTGTGGATGGCATAGAAGTAAGCTATTCTGCGTCTGACTTGAGCGATGATGGATATGGTTGGCAGCAAGGTGATTTTGGCCTTTATACCAGAAGCGCTGACAGCGCCGAGGATGCCTTGGCCGGCAAAGCGGCGTATGACCACCACCAGGTGTGGTCATATTTCTGGAGCACAGGTGAAGGGGCGCTTAATGGCCTCGCGGTCATCGGTACGGAAACCAAGGCAAGCGCTCTGACGAGCGAAGCCACCGCGACTTACAGCGGCTATGCTCACGCGGATCTCTATACGAAGGGCAGTGACAGCTTTGACCGCGAACGCGTTCGTGGCGCCCTCGACATGACGGCTCGCTTTGACGAGGGCAAGATTTCCGGAAGCATAAGCAGCCTTCAAGATCGGGTCACCGACGACACCATCGCCGGCTCCGTATCGATGAACGAGACCGATATCGACGGCAACGCTTTCTCCGGCTCCCTTACACCCGATGCTGCGCTTGCGGGTGTGGTCGGCGACTTCGAAGGCAACTATGCGGGTAAGTTCTACGGCCCCGGCGGCGAGGAGGTCGGTGGGGTTCTGTCGTTCGGCAGTGACGCCGAGGACGGTGAACTTATTGGTGCCGGCATGTTCTCGGCGGGGAAGGACGACTGAAGCAGTCGTTTGGGAACGCGGCCGGGTTAGCCCCGGCCGCGATCCTTTTGCGGACAAAATAATACATGACCACTCCAGTCATCTCGGCGGCTGCTGTGATTGCGCTCGTTCTCGCGCTCGCACAACCGGCCTTCTCCCAGCAATTGACGGCAGGCGCTGATTCCGCGTCGGTTCTGGTGCGGCTCGTCACGGAGGGGAGGTATGCGGAGGCACGGCGTGAACTGCGCCGGCAGGTTGCCGGTAAGCCGGACGCCGCCCTCCACATCGCCCATCTCGAGGGCGTCATAAAGGCCCGCGAAGGGGATCTTGCCAGCGCCACGAAAATATTCCGCGCCATTCTGGCGGCCGAGCCGAACTTCCTGCCGTCCCGGGTCGAGCTCGCGCGCACCCTCCTTCGGGCGGGCGACGCTGAAGCCTCCACCTACCATTTCGAGGCGATCGCGCGCGGCAGCGGCGATCCGGCCCTGCAGCGCTTCGCCACGCGCTATCTGGAAAACATCGACAGCGCCCGCACGCACGGCTTTTCCTTTTATCTGTCGGCTCTGCCCTCCACCAACGTCAACAAGGGCACCGGTAACCGCACATTCGAGGCGGGCGGCCTCGTTTTCACCATCGATGAGGAGTCGCGCCAGGCAAGCGGCGTGGGGGCGGCGACCGGCGGTGCCGCCTTCAAGACGTTCCGGCTCCGCAAGGACATTGCGCTCACCGCCAGCGGTACCGCAGATCTCAAGAAATACCAGAACACCACCCGCTACGACGAGCTGGCCCTTGGCGCCAACCTGGCTCTTTCGCGCAGAATGGGCCGGGTCACCGCGGCCATCGGCCCGACATTCGAATACCGCTGGGCGGGCTGGGATCCCTATCTGGTGCGCTACGGCGCAACCGTCGGAGCGAAAGCGCAGGTCGGCCAGCGCAATACGGTCGGGCTCTCCTTCACCGCGCTCGCCCAGGACTATGTGGACCTCGACTACCGGGACGGCAGCAGGTTCGCCGGAAGCTTGATTTGGCGCAGGCTCCTTTCGCCGTCGGTCAGCGTCAGCGCCAAAGTGGGGGTCGACGCCGAGCGGACACAGAGGCGCCATCTGGACCACAACGACCTTGTCCTGCGCCTGCAGGTGGACAAGGAATGGCGCGGCGGCCTGATGACATCGCTCTTCGGTTCATACGAAAACCACCACTATCTCGGGGCGTTTCCCGGAACCGATCACCGCCGGCAGGACGACAAGTTCTCCATCGGCACCAGCTTTTCCCATCGTCGTTTCTCCATCGGCGGCTTTGCGCCTCAGATCACCTATCAGTATTCCAAACAGCGATCGAACATCAGTTTCTATGACTATGAAAGCCATGATCTCGGGCTGAACTTGACCAGGAAGTTCTGACCTAACGCATCCCCACTTCCTCGCCGTGTGCGAAGAAATGTTGCTCATTTCGATCGCCTTGCGCATAATAATTTCGGAGACCGGGGGCCGGCCTTAGGCCGGTTTGGGGGAATGATAATGGACGAAGACAGGATCGCGGGCGCGATCGATGCTTGTTATGACGCGGTTGTCGAGCCCGAGAAGTGGTCCGATGCGCTTCAAAGGCTGGCGGAAACCGCAGGCGCCGATTGCGCAATGTTCTACCCAAAGGATGTGAACGAGGATGCCGCTCGCGTGCCGGCGTCGCGGTCCTATGCGGAGCTGCTCGAGGATTACGTTCAGGGCGGGTGGTACGATAACCACTACCGGGCCGAGCGCGGCTGGCCCCTGCTGCGCACGCGGCGCTATGTCCTTGAGCAGGACCTTTCGACCGAAGAAGAGCGAAGGAAACTGCCTCACTACAATGAATTATATCTTCGCTGGGGCTATCCAGGGTTCATCGCAATTCCGTTCGTTCTCGACGGGCGTGCCTGGTGCCTGCCGATGCTCCGTGGAAGGAAGAACGGTTTCTTCACCCACGAGGAAGGCGCACGGCTGGCGCGGTTCGCGCCGCATTTCCGCAGAATGATGTTCTTGTCCGAGCAGTTCTCCCAGAGGCACGGGCATGGAGGACTGGAGGCGCTCGATCGGATTGACCGGGCCGCCGTGCTGATCGACTGGCAAGGGCGGGTAAAAGGGTTCAATGCGAAAGCGCAGGCGCTTCTGGCCAGGGTGGGGAACGCCTTGTTCCTCAATGGCGGCGGGCATCTTCACGCAACGCATCCGGAGAGCGAAAGCCGCCTCCAGGCCCTGTACGCGACCCTGCGGACCCGCAACTTCCGCGATCGGCGGCGCAAGGAGGTAGCCCCCATCCGCATAGACCGGTCCGATCACCGCCCGCTGCTGGTCGAGGCGGTGTCGCTCGACGGTCTCATTTCCCCCGCGTCCGCACCCGCGCACTCGATCCTGCTCATCACCGATCTCGA
Source organism: Chelativorans salis (assembly GCF_025336525.1). Taxonomy (GTDB): domain Bacteria; phylum Pseudomonadota; class Alphaproteobacteria; order Rhizobiales; family Rhizobiaceae; genus Chelativorans; species Chelativorans salis. The sequence goes on along the minus strand of NZ_JAOCZP010000003.1, from coordinate 456,302 downwards.
CGAACGGGAAACGCCCGCAACCGAGCATCTTCGAACTGTCTTGAAGCTGACACCCGCCGAAGCGGACCTGTGCGTCCTCATGTGCTCGGGAATGACGCTCGCCGAAGCTGGCGACCACCTGCAGATCACGTCGGGAACAGCGCGCCAGCGCCTGAAGGGCATTTTCCAAAAAACGGAAACGAACAGACAGTCCGAACTGATTTCACTGTTGTCACGGCTGCCGCCAGCGCGGAGGAACTGACCCGCTGCGTCACGAGGCTGGTGGGGGAGAACGATGCCGAATGGGAGCCTGTTAACGCATACGGACGATGCCTTGCCTACTCCGGTGGCGGCGGCGTTGGACAACCTCTATCATGCCGGCTTCGAGCCAGCGACGTGGCGCGAAGGGATGACCGGCCTCTGCCGCACCTTGGGGGCGTATGGAGCCTGCACCGTGCCGAGAGTTGCTGCAGAACACACGCAACTTTTGCCGTGCACGCCGGAACTCGAGGAACTCGTCCAGGTCTTTGTGCGGGATGAATGGCACAAGCGCGACTTGCGGGCTGATCGCGGCTGGCCGCTCGTCGACGCGGGCCGCGCGGTGCTTTTGGAGCATGATATAGTCACACCGGAAGACCACCGGCGGGAGCCGCTCTATCAGGATTTTTACATGCGCTTCGGCATGTTGTGGTGGGCCGGCATTACCTTCAGGTCGCTCGACAAGCAATATGTCGTCTCGCTGTCGCGGCGGATCGGCGACGAGCCCTTCTCGGAACACGACCGGCGCCTCTTCTGGTGCATGCGCGGCTACCTGTCGCGGGTCTTCACCATGGCCGAGCACATGGTGACCGTGGCAGGGAAGGGCGGTCTCGACGCCCTCGACGCGATGGATCGTGGGGGCATTCTCGTCGACGCGCGTGCCCGCATCGTCGCGATGAACCGGCGTGCGGAGAAGATGGTGGGCGAGGCGATTTCCATCGTCGGCAACCGCGTCGTCGCCCGCCATGCTGACAGCGACCGAGCCCTGCAAAAGCTGATCACCGCCACCCTGCGCGACGGGCCGCAAAGGGAAGGCGCCGTCATGGTGCGTCGGCCGATGCGCCGGCCGGTCCTGATCGACGTGTTGCCGGTCCCGGCCGCAGCCGGGGCGCCGTTTCTGTTCGGAAAGGCTCTCCTTGTGCTGATCGATCTGGAAGACCGGCCGGTGCCGAAGGAGGGAATACTGATACGCCTGTTCAGGATGACGCCGGCTGAAGCCGCGCTGTCGGTCCTGCTTTGCTCAGGCTTGACTCTCGCCCAGGCAAGCGACCGCTTGCGGATCACCCAAGGCACCGTGCGCCAGCGTCTAAAGGACGTCTTTCGAAAGACAGACACCGTCAGGCAATCCGAGCTGATTTCGCTGCTTTCGGCCGTAGCGACGCGAAAGCCGCTTTGAGCGGTCCATTCAGCAGTATGAAAAGAGTTTGGATGGTGAAGGTAAGCGAGGCAACCTCCAATCCGTCGTCCTATAGGCTTATAGGAGGATACCGTCGTCCAACGATCTTCAGCTGGCCTGCGACCCGAAGTTCGAAGTGCGAAGGGTGGTGGGCGGTGAGAGACTCGAACTCCCGACATCTTCGGTGTAAACGAAGCGCTCTACCAGCTGAGCTAACCGCCCCGCACGTGCATCGCCATCGTTGGGACGGCGCGCGTTCAAGCCCGTCCGTTTAGGCGGTTCGCCGCCTGATCGCAAGAAGAAATCGCCTGCCCGACCGGTGTTTGCCCCAGGCATGAAAATTCACGCAGCAAAGGGTATCGAGCCTGCTTGACAGGCACCCGCGAACCGCCTAAGTGACCGCCACGACGCCGCGCACAGCGACGTCGCAAGCGCGGGTGTAGCTCAGCTGGTTAGAGTGCCGGCCTGTCACGCCGGAGGTCGCGGGTTCGAGCCCCGTCACTCGCGCCATTCTCCGAACATCGTCATATACTTAGAGCATTTTGCAGCCAAGTGAGATCACTTGGGATTGCGTAAATGCGGCAAGAAAAAACCGATAGAAGCGAGCGCATTCCGCTTTAGCGGCCGATCGAGGCGCCGAAGTTGAGCTTGCTCATTTTGGCCGCGGTGAGCCGAACCACGCGGGGATTTTCCGTCGTCAGGCGGTAGCCGGAGGGCAGCGTGCGCACGTCGAGCTTCAGGATGAAGGCCGAGCCGAAGCGTCCGGCAGCCTCGTTTGCGCAGGCAACGTGGAAGCGGCCGCGGGCGTCGGTCGTGATGAGCCAGCCCCTGACGGTGGCAAGGCGCACGCCGGGCAGTCCCTGCTCGCCCGCATCCTGGTAGCCGTTGCCGTTCTGGTCGTCGAAGACGGTTCCTATGATGTCGCTGCAGCCGAACGGCCGCGCTGCCGCGCTCGATGTTGTGAGAAGGAGGATGGATAGCGCCAAGGAGAGCATCGATTGTTACTCCTTACTGATCGACAATCGTGCCCCCACAGGTGGAAGCGTCTAGTCTAGGCGATATAGGTGATCAATTGGTTTCCACGTCCTGCCGGTCACCATTTCCTGCAAGCCGCGCCAGTTGCGGGGCGGCGGGGCGCCTTTATAATGGCAGCGTCACTGGTTGGGGGTAACCATGCTTAAGCTGTTCGTTCTCGTCGCGGCGGGTCTGCTTTTCTCCTCCGCGGCCACCCTGTCTGCATCCGCGCAGCAGGCCGATCTTCCCGGCTCGTCCGATCATGCCCTCGTTGGCCGCTACGAAGGCTCCGTCATCGATTTCTACGAGACCAAGGCCTATGAGGAACTGCGTCTGCCCTTCAAGGCGCTGGAAAGTGGCGAATGGCAGAGGGAGCTTGCCGGAAACCTCACCTCGATCCGTTACAAAGGCCCCGGCGACCGCTCCATTCTCGAGGTCATGCGCAACTACGAGACGGCTCTGAAGGCGAACGGCTTCGAGATCGTCTTCTTCTGCCGCGGCCGGGACGAGTGTTCGCCCAAGCAATCCGTCTCGACATTCTGGGACGCCGCCCGCGGCGGCATCGGCATGCCGACGACATGGGACACGACCATCTACCTCCTGGCCGAGCGCGACGACGCGGAGGGCGTGGTGACGGTCGGCATGCTCGGCGTCGAGACGCAGGCCCGCGGCGACATACCGTTGACGCCGCACGTCGCAGTCACTGTGGTGGAAAGCGAGCCGATGGAGACCGACCGGATCACTCTGGTCGAGGCAAGCACCATGGAAGAGGCGCTCGCCCAGGACGGCAAGATCGCCATCTACGGCATCTATTTCGATTTCGACAAGGCGGACATCAAGCCCGAATCCCAGCCGCAGATCGACCAGCTCGGGGAGCTTTTGAAGACCAACCCGGAACTGCAGGCGATCATTGTCGGCCATACCGACGGGCAGGGGGCGTTCGACTATAACCTGTCTCTTTCGCAGCGCCGGGCGCAGGCCGTGGCCGATGCGCTCGTGGCGGACCACGGGATCGCGCCGGAGCGCCTGACACCAGCCGGCGCCGGCATGCTCTCGCCCGTCGCCTCGAACAGGACCGAGAACGGCCGCGCCAAGAACCGGCGCGTGGAGATCGTCGAGCGCTATACGGGCGGGTAGGGCACCCTCCCAGCACGGCGAAGACTACTTCCGTGCCTCGCCAAGCGCCGGCGCAAGATCGCCGGCCGGACATATCTCTACCTCGCCCAGCTCCAGCCACGAGGCCATTTCTTCAAGCGCCTGCCATAGTTCGCGGGCCGTGTCCGGTGGCGCGTTCGGCTCGCCGTGGGCCGCCTGCACCCGCAGGACCCCTTGCTGGCGGTCGGCCTTGAGGTCGACGCGGGCGACGATTTCCTCGCCCATTAGGAAGGGGAAGACATAGTAGCCGTAGATCCGCTTTTCCGCCGGCGTATAGATTTCGATCCGGTAGCGGAAATCGAACAGGCGCTCGGTTCGCGCCCGCTCCCAGACGAGCGGATCGAAAGGAGCGAGCAGGGCCCGCGCCCGCACCTTGCGGGGCAGGTGCGCCTCGCGGTGCATATAGGCCTGCCGCGTCCAACCCTTGACGTCGACGGGGATCAGCGTTTCCGCTTCCACCAGCTCCTCGATGCGCGGGTAGCAATCCGCCGGCGGCAGGCGGAAGTAGTCGCGCAGGTCGCTTGCCGTGGCCACGCCGAGGGCGCGGGCGGCGATCTCGATGAGGGCGCGCTGCGCATCCTCCGGGGCAGGGGTCGGCGCGGCCAGGACTGCCGCAGGCAGAACCCGCTCGGGCAGATCGTAAAGCCGCTCAAAGCTGGGCTTGCGCGAGTGGGTGGTGATGCGGCCGGCCCAGAACAGCCATTCCAGGGCGTGCTTGACATCGCTCCACCCCCACCAGCCGCTGGAACCCGTGTGTCCGTCGATGTCGGAGGCGGTAATCGGCCCGCGCGCCGTCACCTCGGCCAGCACCTGGTCGATGAAATCGCGCCGTTCGCGCCCGAATCTGGCGAGCCTGCCGTAGATGCCCTTGCCCTCTTCCGCCCGCGCCATGCGCCAGCGCAGGAGTGGCTGCGTTTCCACAGGTAGCAGCGAGGCCTCGTGCGCCCAGTATTCGAACAAGGCGCGCGGCCGGCGCGAGGCGGCGCGCTCGAGAAGACCGGTAGGGTAGGGCCCGAGTCGCGAGAAGAGCGGCATATAATGGGCGCGCGCCACGACGTTAACCGAGTCGATCTGGAACAGGCCGGTGCGCCCGAGGACGCGCGTCACGTGCCGCCGCTCAACCGCCCCGTTCGGTTGCCGGTCGGTGAAGCCCTGTGCCGCAAGGGCAATTCGCCGCACCTGTTTTTGCGTCAGCTTTTCCCTTGCCGCCATGCGTTTCCCATCCCCAGCGATTTTCGTGCAAAGCTAATGGCTTGCGGCGTGGCAGGCCACACATTTTGCCGCGTCGCGGCAAAAGCTCCTGACAAAAAGTGCTGCATTTTGCGCGGCAACGGTTCAAGTGGGGCTCGAATAGACCTAAATCCGTCTGGGTCGCTGGCATTGCAGGGCGGGCAGGCGGCTTGGGGCTTTGCCGCGGAAGGGCACCAGACGCCCCATTCTCGCCAAGGTTTGACTTGCGTCCCCTGAACGCCTGCGCTAACCCTCGCCGCGTTGCAACATGGGCTTTGCCGCGCTGCGGGTCGGTCATACCGGCGGCTGTGCAACACGCCCCAGTACGGAGCCTCGCATCACGCGGGCAACGGAAAGTCGGACAATGAACGGTCTCTTGAGTTCATATCTACCCATCGTCATCTTCCTGGCCGTGGCGCTGGGTGTCTGTGCGGCGCTGATCATCGCGCCCTTCGTGGTCGCCTACCGCAACCCGGATCCGGAGAAGCTGTCGGCTTATGAGTGCGGCTTCAACGCCTTCGATGACGCACGCATGAAGTTCGACGTGCGCTTCTATCTGGTCGCCATCCTTTTCATCATCTTCGATCTGGAAGTGGCGTTCCTGTTTCCCTGGGCGGTCTCCTTCGCCGCCATCGGCTGGCTCGGTTTCTGGTCAATGATGGTGTTCCTGGGCGTGCTGACCATCGGCTTCATCTATGAGTGGAAGAAGGGAGCGCTGGAATGGGATTGAACGACACGCTCGTCGCGCCCAAGCCGCGCGGCATCATCGACCCCAACACCGGGAATCCGGTAGGCGAGAATGATCCGTTCTACGGCTCGATCAACGAGGAGCTTTCCGACAAGGGCTTTCTGGTCACCTCGTCGGAAGCGCTGGTCACCTGGGCGCGCACCGGCTCGCTCATGTGGATGACCTTCGGGCTTGCCTGCTGTGCGGTGGAGATGATGCACGTCTCCATGCCGCGCTACGACGCCGAGCGATTCGGCATCGCCCCGCGCGCCTCGCCGCGCCAGTCGGATGTGATGATCGTCGCCGGCACGTTGACCAACAAGATGGCGCCGGCGCTGAGGAAGGTCTACGACCAGATGCCGGAGCCGCGCTACGTCATCTCCATGGGCTCCTGCGCCAATGGCGGAGGCTACTATCACTATTCCTATTCGGTGGTGCGCGGCTGCGACCGCATCGTGCCGGTCGATATCTACGTGCCGGGCTGCCCGCCGACCGCCGAAGCGCTGCTCTACGGCATCCTTCTTCTGCAGAAGAAGATTCGCCGCACCGGCACCATCGAGCGGTAGGAGGGCACAATGAGCGAAGCCCTGAAGGACCTAGCGGCCTACATTACCGAAAAGCTCGACGCGCAGATCCAGGACGCCATGATCGCCTATGGCGAGCTCACGCTGTTCGTGGAGGCGGGCGACATCATCGATGTCCTGAATTTCCTGAAGACGGACGTCCAGTGCCAGTTCTTCGCCTTCATCGACATCTCCGGCGTCGACTACCCGGCGCGCGAGAAGCGTTTCGAGGTCGTCTACCATCTGCTGTCGCCGCGCCAGAACCAGCGCATCCGCGTGAAGGTGTCGACGGACGAGGATACGCCGGTGCCGTCCGCGGTCGAGGTATTCCCGGCCGCCGACTGGTACGAACGCGAGATCTACGACCTTTATGGGGTTCTCTTCACTGATCACCCCGACCTGCGCCGCATCCTGACGGACTACGGCTTCGAGGGGCATCCTTTGCGCAAGGATTTTCCACTCACCGGCTTCGTTCAGGTGCGCTACGACGGCGACGCCCGGCGGGTGATCTACGAGCCGGTGGATCTGCGCCAGGAATTCAGGAACTTCGACTTTCTCTCGCCGTGGGAAGGGACGGACTACGTCCTGCCGGGCGACGAGAAGGCGCAGAAGTGAGGGCAGAGCGATGATGATGGATGGGTTTTCCTCGTGGCATTGGCTTGGCTTCCTGGTCTATGCGGCGATCATTATCGTGCCGTTCTGGCAAATCTTTCCGCGCGCCGGCTGGCATCCGGCGGTAAGCCTGCTGATGGTCGTGCCGCTCCTCAACATCCTCATCCTTTGGGCTTTGGCCTTCAAGCGCTGGCCGGGAGACGCGTGATCCATGCCTGAGACTTCCGTCCGCAACTTCAACATCAACTTCGGCCCGCAACATCCGGCCGCGCACGGCGTTTTGCGCCTCGTGCTGGAGCTGGACGGCGAGGTGGTCGAGCGCGTCGATCCGCATATCGGGCTTCTGCACCGCGGCACGGAGAAGCTGATCGAGCACAAGACCTATCTGCAGGCCGTGCCTTATTTCGACCGGCTCGACTATGTGGCACCGATGAACCAGGAGCACGCCTTTGCGCTGGCCGTGGAGCGCCTGCTCGGCATCGACGTGCCGATCCGCGGGCAGTTGATCCGCGTGCTTTATTCCGAGATCAGCCGCATCCTGAACCATCTCCTGAACGTCACTACGCAGGCTATGGACGTCGGCGCGCTCACGCCGCCTCTCTGGGGCTTTGAGGAGCGCGAGAAGCTGATGGTCTTCTACGAGCGCGCCTCGGGCTCGCGCATGCACGCAGCCTATTTCCGTCCCGGCGGTGTGCACCAGGACCTGCCGGAGAAGCTGGTCGAGGATATCGGCAAGTGGATCGACCCGTTCCTGAAGACCGTCGCCGACCTCGACGAGCTTCTGACGAACAACCGCATCTTCAAGCAGCGCAACGTCGATATCGGCGTCGTCAGCCTCGAGGATGCGTGGGCATGGGGCTTCTCCGGCGTCATGGTGCGCGGCTCGGGTGCTGCCTGGGACCTGCGCAAGAGCCAGCCCTACGAGTGCTATCCGGAGATGGAGTTCGACATCCCGGTCGGCAAGAACGGCGATAATTACGACCGCTATCTCCTGCGCATGGAAGAGATGCGCCAGTCCGCCCGCATCATGCGGCAATGCGTGGAGCGGCTTCTGGGCCCCGAGCGCGTCGGGCCGGTGTCAAACCAGGACGGCAAGGTCGTGCCGCCCAAGCGCGGCGCCATGAAGCGCTCCATGGAAGCGCTCATCCATCACTTCAAGCTCTACACGGAAGGCTATCACGTGCCGGCCGGCGAGGTGTATGCGGCGGTGGAGGCCCCGAAGGGCGAGTTCGGCGTCTATCTGGTCTCCGACGGCACCAACATGCCCTATCGCTGCAAGCTGAGGGCGCCCGGCTTCGCCCACCTTCAGGCCATGGACTTCATGTGCCGCGGGCACCTTCTCGCCGATATCGCCGCCGTGCTCGGTTCCATCGACATCGTGTTTGGTGAGGTAGACAGATAATGTCAGTGCGCCGTCTTGCAGACGAAGCCGTCCAACCGAAGGGCTTCGCCTTCACCCGGGCGAACGAGGCCTGGGCGAAGCAGACGATCAAGAAGTATCCGAAGGGGCGCGAGCACTCGGCGGTGATCCCGCTTCTGATGCGCGCCCAGGAGCAGGAAGGCTGGGTCACCCGCACGGCGGTCGAATATGTCGCCGAGATGCTCGACATGCCGCTTATCCGCGTGCTTGAGGTGGCGACCTTCTACACCCAGTTCCAACTTGCCCCGGTCGGGACGCGGGCGCATGTGCAGGTTTGCGGCACCACGCCCTGCATGCTGCGGGGGGCGGGCGACCTTATCGAGACCTGCAAGAAGAAGATCCACCCAGAGCCTTTCCACACCAACGAGGCGGGCACGCTTTCCTGGGAAGAGGTGGAGTGCCAGGGCGCCTGCGTGAATGCGCCCATGATCATGATCTTCAAGGACACCTATGAGGACCTGACGCCGGAGCGGCTGGAGGAGATCATCGACGCCTTCGAGGCGGGCAAGGGAGATACCATCCAGCCGGGACCGCAGATCGACCGCTTTACCTCGGCGCCGGCTTCTGGTTCCACAAGCCTCACCGACGAGAGCGCGATCATCAAGTTCCCGCAGCGCGAAAAACGCGGTGCAAAGCGGGCGGGCGCCGGTGCGGAGCCCGCGCACGTGCCGCCGTCGCGGGCAGCCAAGCCGCAGACCGAGGCCTTGGAGACATCCGCCGCCGTCAAATCACCGTCGCCCGTGAATGTGCGGGGTAGAAATGAGAAGGCAACGAGCGTCAAGGCGCCGGAGACCGATGCGAAGCAGGCCAACCATGTGTCCGAGGAGGTGGAACTTACCTCGCGCACCCGCGGCCACAGTGAGCATCGCAAGTCGGAAGAGCCGGCGCTTCGCTCGCCGGAGTTGAGAAAGGCGCGGTCCTTGGGCCGGAGTGAGCCCGGTCCCGAGGCGCCGCGGAAGCGCACCGCTGATGAGAAGAACAGACCGCAAGGCATCCGCCGCCCCGCGAAGCCCGACGACCTGAAGATGATCTCCGGCGTGGGGCCGAAGATCGAAGGTATCCTCAACGATCTCGGCATCTACACCTATGAACAGGTGGCCAAATGGAAGAAGGCCGAGCGCGAGTGGGTGGACGGCTACCTGAAATTCCACGGCCGCATTGAGCGCGAGGACTGGGTGAAGCAGGCCAAGGCGCTGGCAAAGGGCGGTGCTGCCGAATATGAGCGCGTCTTCGGCAAGAAGCCGCGGTGAGGAGAGTGTGATGCTTCAGGACAAGGACCGCATCTTCACCAATATCTATGGCCGCTTCGACCGCTCGCTGAAGGGCGCCCAGGCGCGCGGCCACTGGGACGGCACGAAGGCGCTCCTGGACAAGGGGCGCGACTGGATCGTCAACGAGATGAAGGCCTCCGGCCTGCGCGGGCGCGGCGGCGCCGGCTTCCCGACGGGGCTCAAGTGGTCTTTCATGCCGAAGGAGAGCGATGGCCGGCCGCATTATCTCGTCGTCAACGCCGACGAATCCGAGCCGGGCACTTGCAAGGACCGCGACATCATGCGCCACGACCCGCACACGCTGGTCGAAGGGTGTCTTGTCGCCGGCTTCGCCATGGGCGCGCACACGGCCTATATCTACGTGCGCGGCGAGTTCATCCGCGAGCGCGAGGCCCTGCAGGCAGCCATCGACGAGTGCTATGAGGCGGGCCTGCTCGGCAAGAACAACAAGAACGGCTGGGACTTCGACGTCATCGTCCACCACGGCGCTGGCGCCTATATCTGCGGTGAGGAGACGGCGCTTCTGGAGAGCCTGGAGGGCAAGAAGGGTCAGCCGAGGCTGAAGCCGCCTTTCCCGGCCAATGTCGGCCTCTACGGCTGCCCGACCACCGTCAACAACGTCGAATCCATCGCCGTGGCACCGACCATCCTGCGCCGCGGGGCGGCGTGGTTCTCCTCCTTCGGACGCGACAACAACAAGGGCACGAAGCTCTTCTGCATCTCCGGGCACGTCGAAAACCCGTGCACGGTGGAAGAGGAAATGTCGATCCCCTTCCGTGAGCTGATCGAGCGCCACTGCGGCGGCGTGCGCGGCGGCTGGGACAACCTGCTGGCGGTCATCCCCGGCGGCTCCTCGGTGCCGCTGGTGCCGGCCAACCAGATCATCGACGCGCCGATGGACTTCGATTCGCTGCGCGACCTGAAGTCGGGCTTGGGCACGGCGGCCGTCATCGTCATGGACAAGTCCACCGACATCGTGAAGGCCATCGCCCGGCTCTCCTATTTCTACAAGCACGAGAGCTGCGGCCAGTGCACGCCGTGCCGCGAGGGCACGGGCTGGATGTGGCGCGTGATGGAGCGGCTGGTGCGCGGCGAGGCGAGGAAGCACGAGATCGACATGCTGCTCGACGTCACCAAGCAGGTGGAAGGCCACACGATCTGCGCCCTGGGCGACGCGGCCGCTTGGCCGATCCAGGGCCTGATCCGTCATTTCCGCCCGGAGATCGAGCGGCGCATAGACGAATTCACCCGCAACGCCCACCGCGCGGAGCCCGCGCTGGTGGCGGCGGAGTAAAGGCAATGGTGAAGGTTCACGAGACCAGAGACAGTCTCGATGTGCGCGATGCGATCGTCGCCAATTCGAGGTTTGATGATGTGAATCTGTCCAACAGCAGCTTTCACAACGTGAACTTGTCGGCCAGCGTCCTGACCCAGGTGAATATGAGCAATGCGAAGGTGGAAGGCGCCAACCTGTCAAATACGCTCCTTGCAGATGTGAACCTGAGCGATGTCAGGATCGAGAAGGCGCAGATCGCCGGCATGATGATCAACGGCGTGGCGGTCAGCGACCTGTTTCAGGCCTACGAGGCGGCGCGCCTCAAAGGGGACAAGTGATGGCGAAGTTGAAAGTCGACGGCACGGAGATCGAGGTTCCCGATCACTACACGCTGCTGCAGGCCGCTGAGGAGGCCGGCGCCGAGATTCCGCGCTTCTGCTTCCATGAGCGGCTGTCGGTCGCCGGCAACTGCCGCATGTGCCTGATCGAGGTGAAGGGCGGCCCGCCGAAGCCAGCCGCCTCCTGCGCCATGGGCGTGCGCGACCTGCGCCCGGGCCCCAATGGCGAGGCGCCGGAGATTTTCACCAACACGCCGATGGTGAAGAAGGCGCGTGAGGGGGTGATGGAGTTCCTGCTCATCAACCATCCGCTCGACTGTCCGATCTGCGACCAGGGCGGCGAATGCGATTTGCAGGACCAGGCGATGGCCTTCGGTGTGGATTCCTCGCGCTATCACGAGAACAAGCGCGCGGTGGAAGACAAATATATTGGCCCACTGGTCAAGACGATCATGACGCGCTGCATCCACTGCACGCGCTGTGTCCGCTTCACCACGGAAGTCGCCGGCATCTCCGAACTCGGCGCCACCGGCCGCGGCGAGGACATGGAGATCACCACCTATCTGGAAGAGGCGATGACGTCGGAGCTTCAGGGCAACGTGATCGACCTTTGCCCGGTCGGCGCGCTGACGTCGAAGCCCTACGCCTTCCAGGCGCGGCCCTGGGAGCTTTCCAAGACCCAGTCCATCGACGTGATGGACGCCGTCGGTTCGGCTATCCGCGTCGACGCGCGCGGCCGCGAGGTGATGCGCATCCTGCCGCTCGTCAACGAGGCGGTGAACGAGGAGTGGATCTCCGACAAGACCCGCTTCGTCTGGGATGGCTTGCGCACGCAGCGCCTGGACCGGCCCTATGTGCGCAGGGGCAAGCGCCTCGAGCCCGCCACCTGGAGCGAGGCCTTCGAGGCCGTTGCCAAGGCGGTCGGCAAGGCCGCGCCGGAGAAGATCGGCGCCATCGCCGGCGACCTGGCGAGCGTCGAGGAGATGTACGCGCTGAAGAAGCTCGTGCAGTCGCTGGGCTCGTCCAACTACGACTGCCGCCAGGACGGCACCGTGCTCGATCCCGCGCTGGGCCGCGCCAGCTACATCTTCAATCCGACCATTGAGGGCATCGAGGAAGCCGATGCGCTTCTGGTCGTCGGCGCCAACCCGCGCTTCGAGGCGGCGGTCTTGAACGCCCGTATCCGCAAGCGCTGGCGCATGGGCGCCTTCCCGATCGGCGTGATCGGCGAAGGCGGCGACCTGCGCTACGGCTACGAGCACCTGGGCGCCGGACCGGAGACGCTGGCCGAGCTTGCCGGCGGCAAGGGCAAGTTCCTCTCCGTGCTCAAAAAGGCCAAGCGGCCGATGATCATCGTCGGCCAGGGCGCGCTCGCCCGCTCGGATGGTCGCGCCGTGCTCGGTCAGGCGGCGAAGCTCGCCGAGGCCGTGGGCGCCGTCAAGGCTGACTGGAACGGCTTTGCCGTGCTGCACACGGCGGCTGCCCGCGTCGGCGGGCTCGACATCGGCTTCGTGCCGAGCGAGGGCGGCAAGGATGTCGCTGGCATGATGGGCTCAATGGACATGCTCTTCCTGCTCGGTGCCGACGAGATCGACATGGGACAGATCGGCGACGCCTTCACCGTATATATCGGCACCCACGGCGACGCCGGCGCGCACCGCGCCGACGTCATCCTGCCGGGCGCCACCTATGCGGAGAAGTCGGCCACCTACGTGAACACGGAAGGCCGCGTGCAAATGACCAACCGCGCCGGCTTCGCGCCGGGCGATGCGAAGGAGGATTGGGCCATCCTGCGGGCGCTGTCGGACGTGCTCGGCCACAAGCTCCCCTTCGATTCGCTGGCCGCGCTGCGCGCCAGGCTTTATGAGGAGCATCCGCATATGGCGGCAATCGACGGTATCGAGGCCGGCAGGCCGGCCGAGGTCGCCGCCCTTGCCAAGCTGGGTGGTCGGCGTAAGAAGGCACCTTTCGCCTCGCCGGTGAAGGACTTCTACCTGACCAACCCGATCGCGCGCGCTTCGGCCATCATGGCCGAGTGCTCGGCACTCGCGCGTGGCGAACTGAAACAGGCGGCCGAGTAGAGACGAGACCATGGGATCCTTCTTCACAATCTATGTGCTTCCGGGCCTCGTGATCCTTCTGCAGTCGGTCGTTCTGATCGTCGCGCTGCTGATCTTCGTCGCCTATATCCTCTACGCCGACCGCAAGGTGTGGGCCGCAGTGCAGCTTCGCCGCGGGCCGAACGTGGTCGGTCCCTGGGGCCTCTTCCAGGCCTTCGCGGATCTGCTCAAGTTCGTCTTCAAGGAACCGGTCATCCCGTCCGGCGCCAACAAGGGCATCTTCCTCCTGGCGCCGGTGGTAGCTGCCGTTCTGGCGATTGCCGCCTGGGCGGTGATCCCGATCAACGAGGGCTGGGTGATCGCCGACATCAATGTCGGCATCCTCTTCGTCTTCGCCATCGCCTCACTGGAGGTCTACGGCGTTATCATGGGCGGCTGGGCCTCGAACTCGAAATACCCGTTCCTGGGTGCGCTCCGCTCGGCCGCGCAGATGGTCTCCTACGAGGTCTCCATCGGCTTCGTCATCATCACGGTGCTTCTGGCGGTCGGCTCGCTCAACTTGACGGACATCGTCCTGTCGCAGCGCGACGGAATCGGCACCATGGTGGGCCTTCCGAACACCTTCCTGGACTGGCACTGGCTGGCGCTGTTCCCGATGTTCATCGTCTTCTTCATCTCCGCGCTGGCCGAGACCAACCGCCCGCCTTTCGATCTCGTGGAGGCCGAATCCGAGCTGGTCGCCGGCCATATGATCGAGTACTCCTCGACGCCGTTCTTGCTCTTCTTCCTCGGCGAATATGTCGCCATCGTCCTGATGTGCGCGCTCACCACCATCCTGTTCCTCGGCGGATGGCTGCCGCCCTTCGACTTCGCGCCGTTTACCTGGGTGCCGGGCGTCTTCTGGTTCGTGCTCAAGGTGGCGCTGGTCTTCTTCATGTTCGCCCTCGTAAAATCATTCGTGCCGCGTTACCGCTACGACCAGCTCATGCGGCTCGGCTGGAAGGTGTTCCTGCCGCTCTCGCTCTTCATGGTGGCGGCCACCGCGGCGTTCCTGAAATTCACGGGGCTGGCATGAGCTTCATGACGGCGGTCCAGCCCACCCTTTCCGGAGAATGACGATGTCAGTTCTCGCACAAGCCGCAAAAAGCCTCCTGCTGAAGGAGTTCGTCGGCGCGGTCATCCTGTCGATGCGTCAGTTCTTTGCGCCGAAATACACGGTCAACTACCCGCACGAGAAGGGGCCGATCAGCCCGCGCTTCCGTGGCGAGCACGCGCTTAGGCGCTATCCCAACGGCGAGGAGCGCTGCATCGCCTGCAAGCTGTGCGAGGCGATCTGTCCGGCGCAGGCGATCACCATCGAGGCCGGCCCGCGCCGCAACGACGGCACGCGCCGCACGGTGCGCTACGATATCGACATGGTGAAGTGCATCTATTGCGGCTTCTGCCAGGAAGCCTGCCCCGTCGACGCCATCGTCGAGGGACCGAATTTCGAATTCGCGACGGAGACGCGCGAGGAACTCTACTACGACAAGGAGAAGCTCCTGGCCAACGGCGACCGGTGGGAGCGCGAACTGGAGCGCAACATCGCGTTGGACTCGCCGTATCGGTGAGGCTTCCAGAGCAATTCCAGGAAAAGTGGAAACCGGTTTTCCGTCCGGAATTGCGACAAAGCAAAGGGTTAGATCGGATCGTCGATTCCGTGAAACGATGATCCGCTCTAGGAGTGGACGAGGGCAGGGCGCTCGTCTAAGAGCAAACGGCTTGTCGGCAACCGGCGGGCAAAAACGGGCCGGGGCGGCAGTTTCGGCCAAGGCAAATGTCGAGGGAATCGATGCTGACAGGACTCGGGGCGATATTCTTCTATCTGTTCGCCTTCATCGCGGTCGCGGCGGCCTTCATGGTCATTTCCGCGCGCAACCCCGTTCATTCGGTTCTCTACCTGATCGTCACCTTCTTCAACGCGGCCGCACTCTTTCTGCTGACGGGCGCCGAGTTCCTGGCGATGATCATGCTCATCGTCTATGTCGGCGCGGTCGCCGTTCTTTTCTTGTTCGTCGTCATGATGCTCGACGTCGATTTCGCGGAATTGAAGCAGGGTGCCCTGCAATACGCGCCGATCGGCGCCACGGTGGGGATCATCCTCGCTGTCGAACTGGTGGTGGTGCTGGGCGGCTACGCTTTTTCGCCGGAGATCGCGGCCGAGGTCGCCAAGCCCACTCCAGCTATCGCCGAGCGGCAAAATACAGCGGCTCTGGGCGACATTCTCTACACGGATTACATCTTCTTCTTCCAGATTGCGGGCCTCGTGCTGCTTGTGGCCATGATCGGCGCCATCGTGCTGACGCTGCGCCACAAGGAGAATGTGAAGCGCCAGAGCGTTCCCGCCCAGGTGGCGCGGGATCCGGCTACGGCCATCGAAATCCGCAACGTGGAAACGGGCGAGGGGATCTGACGATGGAAGTCGGCATCGCGCATTATCTGACGGTTTCGGCCATCCTGTTCACGCTCGGCGTGTTCGGCATCTTCCTGAACCGCAAGAACGTCATCATCATCCTGATGTCCGTCGAGCTCATCCTGCTTGCCGTGAACCTCAACTTCATCGCCTTCTCGGCGGTGCTGGGGGATCTGGTCGGCCAGGTCTTCGCGCTTTTCGTGCTTACCGTTGCCGCGGCCGAGGCCGCGATCGGCCTTGCCATCCTGGTGGTCTTCTTCCGCAACCGCGGCTCGATCGCTGTGGAAGACATCAACATGATGAAGGGCTGAAGAGGGGACCTTCATGTATCAAGCGATCGTTTTCCTTCCGCTTGCGGGCTTCCTGATTGCTGGGCTTTTCGGCCGCTCGATCGGCGCCAAGGGGGCGGAATACATCACCTCCGGACTTCTGGTGATCGCCGCTATCCTTTCGTGGATCGCCTTCTTCACCTTCGCCCTGGGCGACGGTGAGGCCTTCACCGTTCCGCTGCTGCGCTTCATCTCCTCGGGTGCGCTCGACGTCGACTGGGCGCTGAGGATCGACACGCTGACGGTGGTGATGCTGGTCGTCGTCAACACGGTCTCCTCGCTGGTGCACATTTACTCCATCGGCTACATGCACCACGACCCGCACCGGCCGCGCTTCTTCGCCTATCTGTCGCTTTTTACCTTCGCCATGCTGGCCCTGGTGACGGCAGACAACCTGGTGCAGATGTTTTTCGGCTGGGAGGGCGTCGGCCTCGCCTCCTATCTGCTGATCGGCTTCTGGTACAAGAAGCCCTCGGCCAACGCCGCTGCTATCAAGGCCTTTATCGTCAACCGCGTCGGCGACTTCGGCTTCGCGCTCGGCATCTTCGGCGTCTTCGTACTGTTCGGCTCGATCAATTTCGACACCATCTTCGCCAATGCCGCCACCTTCCTTCCCGCCGATGGCGGGGCGGGCGAGCCGGTGCTCAACTTCCTCGGCTACGCGCTTACCAATCAGGCCGCGCTGACCGTCGTCTGCCTGCTTCTGTTCCTCGGCGCCATGGGCAAGTCCGCGCAGGTGCCGCTACACACATGGCTGCCTGACGCCATGGAGGGCCCGACACCGGTCTCGGCCCTGATCCATGCCGCGACAATGGTGACGGCTGGCGTCTTCATGGTGGCCAGGCTTTCGCCCATCTTCGAGCTGTCCTCGACGGCGCTCGTGGTGGTAACGGCCGTCGGCGCCTTCACCGCCTTCTTCGCTGCCACGGTCGGTCTCGTGCAGAATGACATCAAGCGCGTCATCGCCTATTCGACCTGCTCGCAGCTCGGCTACATGTTCGTGGCGCTGGGGACCGGCTTCTACAGCGCCGCCATCTTCCACCTGTTCACCCATGCCTTCTTCAAGGCGCTTCTGTTCCTAGGCGCCGGCTCCGTCATCCACGCGGTCTCCGACGAGCAGGACATGCGCAAGATGGGTGGGCTGCGCAGGCTGATCCCGCAGACCTACTGGATGATGATCATCGGCACGCTGGCGCTGACGGGCGTCGGCATTCCCGGAACCATCATCGGCACCGCCGGCTTCTTCTCCAAGGACGCTATCATCGAGGGCTCTTTCGTTGCCCACAACGCGGTGGCGCCGATCGCCTTCACGCTGCTGGTTGTCGCCGCCATCTTCACCAGCTTCTACTCCTGGCGCCTCATCTTTCTGACTTTCCACGGCAAACCGCGGGCTTCAGCCGACGTCATGCACCACGTGCATGAATCGCCCATGGTCATGCTGGTGCCGCTATTCCTGCTGGCGGCCGGCGCGGTCTTCGCCGGAATTATCTTCGAGGGCTACTTCGTCGGCCACGAGTACGACCACTTCTGGAAGGGCGCGCTCTTCACGCTGCCCGGCAACGAGATTGTGGAAGAGTTCCACCACGTACCGCTGTGGGTGAAGCTGTCGCCGTTCGTGGCCATGCTGCTTGGCCTGCTCGTCGCCTGGCAGTTCTACATCCGCTCGCCGGAAAGCCCCAAGGAGCTCGCCAGAAGGCAGCGCGTGCTCTACGCCTTCCTGCTCAACAAGTGGTACTTCGACGAGATTTACGACTTCCTCTTCGTCAATCCGGCGAAGCGCCTGGGCACCTTCTTGTGGAAGAAGGGCGACGGCTGGCTTATCGACGGCTTCGGCCCCGACGGCATCTCCGCCCGCGTCATCGACGTCACCAACCGCGTGGTCAAGATGCAGACCGGGTACCTCTACCACTACGCCTTCGCGATGCTGATCGGCATCGCCGCCCTCGTGACCTGGATGATGCTCGGGAGTTCCTTCTAAATGACCGACTGGCCTATTCTTTCCACGGTCACCTTCCTGCCGCTCGTCGGCGCCTTCCTCATCCTCATGATCCGGGATGATGGGGCGAGCGCGCGCCGCAATATCCGCAACGTTGCGCTTCTGACGACCGTCTTCACCTTTATCCTGTCGCTGTTCGTGTGGATCGGTTTCGATGCCTCGGTGCCGGGCTTCCAGATGGTGGAGAAGCGGGAGTGGCTGGATGCCGGCATCTCCTACCACATGGGCGTCGACGGCATCTCGTTGCTCTTCGTCATCCTGACGACCTTCCTGATGCCGTTCTGCATCCTGGCGAGTTGGGAAGCGATCGATACCCGCGTCAAGGAATACATGATCGCGTTTCTGATCCTGGAAACGCTGATGATCGGCGTCTTCTGCGCCCTCGACATCGTGTTGTTCTACGTCTTCTTCGAGGGTGGCCTCATCCCGATGTTCATCATCATCGGCGTATGGGGGGGGAAAAGGCGCGTCTATGCGAGCTTCAAGTTCTTCCTCTATACGCTCCTGGGTTCGGTGCTCATGCTCCTGGCCATCATGGCCATGTTCTGGGAGTCCGGTACGACCGACATCCCGACGCTGCTCACCCACGTCTTCCCGACGCATATGCAATACTGGCTATGGGGCGCCTTCTTTGCCTCCTTCGCGGTGAAAATGCCCATGTGGCCGGTGCACACGTGGCTGCCTGATGCCCACGTGGAAGCGCCGACGGCGGGTTCGGTTATCCTGGCCGGCATTCTCCTAAAGATGGGCGGCTACGGCTTCCTGCGCTTCTCCCTGCCCATGTTTCCCGTCGCCTCGATGGATCTCGCGCCCTTTGTGTTCGCGCTTTCCATCGTCGCCATCATCTACACCTCGCTGGTGGCGATGATGCAGGCCGACATGAAGAAGCTGATCGCCTATTCGTCCGTCGCCCATATGGGCTTCGTCACCATGGGCATCTTCGCCCTCAACCAGCAGGGCGTGCAGGGGGCCATCTTCCAGATGATCTCGCACGGCCTGGTCTCCGGCGCGCTGTTCCTATGCGTCGGCGTCATCTACGACCGCATGCACACGCGCGAGATCGCCGCCTATGGCGGGCTCGTCAACAACATGCCGAAATACGCGGTCGCCTTCATGGTCTTCACCATGGCCAACGTGGGGCTGCCCGGCACCAGCGGCTTCGTCGGCGAGTTCCTCACCCTGCTCGCCGCCTTCCAGGTCAACACCTGGGTCGCCTTCTTCGCCACCACCGGGGTCGTCCTGTCGGCGGCCTATGCGCTGTGGCTTTATCGCCGGGTCATCTTCGGTGCGCTGACCAAGGAGAGCCTGAAGGGCCTCGCCGACCTGTCGCTGCGCGAGAAGACGATCCTCTATCCTCTCGTCGCCCTCGTCATCTTCTTCGGCGTCTATCCAGCGCCGCTGCTCGATGTCACGGCGACATCGGTGGAAGCGCTGCTCAACCAGGTGAGCGTGTCTTTCGACATGGCCCAATCCGGCGCGGCATCCAATTGAACGGGAACATCTCGCATGACGTTTGATCTGACCTCGAGCCTGATCCTTTCCGTTCCCGAGCTGGCGCTGGCGCTGAGCGCGATGGCGCTGCTGATGGTCGGCGTGTTCTCCGGCGAGCGAGCCAACACCACCGTCACCGGCCTGTCCGTCGCTGTGCTGTTGGCGGCGATTGTCTGGATCGTCGTCTTCCCGGCTCAGGGCGAAGCCTTCGGGGGCGCGTTCATCAACGACCCCTTCGCCCGCTTCATGAAGCTTCTGACGCTGGTGGGCGCGGCGGTTACGCTCATCATGTCCGTGGGATTCGCCAAGGCCGAGAGGTTCGACAAGTTCGAATACCCGGTCCTCATCATGCTCTCCACCCTCGGCATGATGCTGATGATCTCGGCCAACGACATGCTCTCGCTCTATATGGGCCTCGAGCTGCAGTCGCTCGCCCTCTATGTCGTCGCCGCCATCAATCGCGACAGCCTGCGCGCCACGGAGGCGGGGCTGAAATACTTCGTCCTCGGCGCGCTCTCCTCCGGCATGCTGCTCTACGGCATCACGCTCGTCTACGGCTTCACGGGCAACACGGGCTTCGAGGCCATCGCCGCTGCCCTTTCCGGCGGTGAGCGCCAACTTGGCCTGGTCTTCGGCCTCGTCTTCGTGCTCGCCGGTCTCGCCTTCAAGATTTCCGCCGTCCCCTTCCACATGTGGACGCCCGACGTCTACGAAGGCGCGCCGACGCCCGTCACAGCCTTCTTCGCCGCCGCTCCCAAGATGGCGGCCATGGCGCTCTTGGTGCGCGTCGTGATGGGTGCCTTCGAGCCTATCGCCTTCGACTGGCAGCAGATCATCGTTTTCATCTCCATCGCCTCGATGCTGCTCGGCGCCTTCGCAGCCATCGGCCAGCGCAACATCAAGCGGCTGATGGCCTATTCCTCGATCAGCCATATGGGCTACGCGCTGGTCGGCCTCTCGGCGAATTCGCCGGAAGGCGTGCGCGGCGTCGTCATCTACATGCTGATCTATCTGGCGATGACGCTCGGCACCTTCGCCTTCATCCTGGCCATGCGCCGCAACGAGACGAATGTCGAGCAGATCGACGATCTGGCGGGACTTTCGGCCACCAACCCGATGATGGCCACCATCATGACCATCCTCATGTTCTCGCTGGCCGGCATCCCGCCGCTCGCCGGCTTCTGGGCCAAGTGGTACGTGTTCCTGGCCGCCATCAACGCCCAACTTTACTGGCTTGCGGTCATCGGCGTGCTGGCCTCGGTGGTGGGTGCGTACTATTACCTGCGCATCATCAAAGTGATGTGGTTCGACGAGTCAGTCGGCGCCTTCCAGCCGATGGCGGGCGAACTGCGCTTCGTGCTCGGGCTCTCCGGCGCCTTCGTGCTGTTCTACGTGTTTTTCGGCGGCCCCGTCGGGCGTCTGGCGGAAGCCGCGGCGATGACCTTTTTCTGATCGATGTTCGCGGTCGCGCCTTCGGCTCTTGCCGCCGGCTACCGGCTGGAAGCGCATGAAAGCGTCGGCTCCACCAACGCTCTGGCCCTCGAGCGGGCGCGCGAGGGCGAGCCGGACAAGCTCTGGGTCGTCGCAGCACAGCAGACCGGCGGCCGCGGCAGGCGAGGGCGCCCGTGGGCGACGCCACCGGGAAATCTCGCAGCCACTCTGCTGATCAAGGAAACGCCCGACGCGGCGACCGCCGCCACTCTCGGTTTCGTCGCCGGACTGGCACTGGGGGATGCACTTTCCGCCGTCGTGCCCACCGCGAAGGTGGCGCTCGGCGTCGACGGCGCCGATGCCGGACGCAGCCGCTTCGAGCTGAAATGGCCGAACGACGTCCTGGCCGATGGGGCAAAGCTGTCGGGCATCCTCCTGGAATCCTCGATGTTGGAAGGCGATCGCCTGGCGCTTGCCATCGGCATCGGCGTCAATGTGGTCTCGCACCCCGAGGACGTTCCCTATCCCGCGACATCGCTCTCAAGGCTCGGCGCCAAGGCGGATGCGGGAGAATTGTTCCTGGCGCTTTCCGACGCCTGGGTCGACAATATGCGCCTATGGAACGGCGGGCGCGGCCTGGCGGTTATCCGCGAGCGGTGGCTGAAGCGTGCCGCGGGCCTCGGCAGCGCGGTTTCCGTGCGTGTCGATGGGCGGGTCGTGCGAGGTATCTTTGAAACGATCGACGAAGCGTGCCGGTTCGTTATCCGCGAGGACGACGGTTCGCGCCTGCGGATCGCTGCCGGCGACGTCCATTTCGGCGCAGTAGCGTCGGCGCACGCGTAGCGAAAGAATAAGGAAGCAGACGTGGCATCGGAAAAAGCAGAACTGGTGTTTTGCCCGCTTGGCGGGGTTGGCGAGATCGGCATGAACTTCGCGCTTTACGGCTACGGCCCGCGCGACAAGCGTACGTGGATCATCGTCGACTGCGGCGTCACCTTTCCGGGGCCGGATCTGCCTGGCGTCGACCTCGTGTTGCCCGACACCCGCTTCATCGAAAGTGAGGTGGAAAACCTCGCCGGCATCGTCATCACTCATGCCCACGAGGACCACTACGGCGCGCTTCTCGATCTCTGGCCGCGCCTTAAGGTCGATGTATGGATGACGCCGTTCACCGCCGGTCTACTGGAGGCCAAGCGCGCCGGCGAGCAGAATGCGCCGGACATCCCTGTGACCATCTTCAAGGCCGGCGAGACGTTCACAATCGGCCCCTTCTCAATAGAGGCGGTCGAGGTCACCCATTCCATCCCCGAGCCTGTGTCGCTCGCCATCACCAGTCCCGCGGGCACCATCATCCACACCGGCGACTGGAAACTCGACCCCGCGCCCGCGCTAGGCCCCAAGACGGACGAAGCCCGCTTCCGTGCGCTCGGCGAGGCCGGCGTCCTTGCGCTCATCTGCGATTCCACCAATGCCATGCGCGAGGGCGAGTCCCCGTCCGAGGAGGCGGTGGGCGAGGGGATCAAGGAAGTGATCGAGAGGGCGAGCGGCCGTGTCGCCGTCACCACTTTCTCATCCAATGTCGGGCGCATCCGTTCGGTCGCCGAGGCCGCGCGCGACACCGGGCGGCAGGTGCTCGTACTCGGCCGCTCGCTGCAGCGTGTCATCGAGGTGGCGGACGAGCTCGGCTATCTCGAAGGCCTGCCGCCGTTCCTCTCGGAGGAGGATTTCGGCTACATTCCGCGCGAGAACGCCGTCATCCTGTGCACGGGAAGCCAGGGCGAGCCGCGCGCCGCACTGGCCAAGCTGGCGCGCGACGAGATGCGCAACGTGGCGCTGTCGCCGGGCGACACGGTAGTCTTCTCCTCGCGCACCATTCCCGGCAATGAGAAGGCGATCCTGACCCTAAAGAACCTGTTCATCGAGCAAGGAGTGAAGGTGATCGAGGATAAGGACGCGCTCATCCACGTCTCCGGCCATCCGCGCCGCAGCGAGCTCAAGCAGATGTATGATTGGGTGAAGCCGCAAATCCTCGTGCCGGTCCACGGCGAGGCGGCGCACCTCGTCGCCCACGGCGCGCTGGGTGCCATATCGGGCATTCCCGAGGTGGCGCAGGTGCGGAACGGTGACATGCTGCGGCTGGCGCCGGGTGCCGCCGAGATCATCGACCAGGTGCCCTTCGGCCGCATCTTCAAGGAGGGCAGGGTGATCGGCACTGACGAAGAGGTGGGCGTGCGCGAAAGACGCAAGCTCTCCTTCGCCGGCCATGTTGCCGTCAACGTCGTCCTCGACGACCGCTACGATCTCGCAGGCGATCCGGATCTGGTCGCTCTCGGCGTGCCTGATGTGGATGGGCGCGGCGAGCCGCTGGAGGAGATCATGCTGGAGGCCGCCGTCGGCGCCGTCTCCAGCATCCCGCGCCCGCGCCGAAAGGACCTCGATCTGGTGGCCGAATCGGTGCGCCGTGCCGTCCGCGCTGCCGCCAACGACGCCTGGGGCAAGAAGCCGATTGTGACGGTCTTCGTGACCCAGTAGAGGAGGGGACGAGTGCTCGGCAGGCTCAACCACGTGGCGATTGCAGTGCCCGATCTTGCTGCCGCCGCGGCGGTCTATGAAGGAACGCTGGGAGCGCAAGTCTCCGCGCCGCAACCCTTGCCCGAGCACGGCGTGACGGTGGTCTTCATCGACCTCGGCAACACCAAGGTGGAGCTTTTGGAGCCGCTCGGTGAAGGTTCCCCCATCGCCGGTTTCTTGGAAAAGAATCCTTCCGGCGGCATGCACCACCTCTGCTACGAGGTGGACGACATCCTCGCCGCCCGCGACAGGCTATTGGCGGAAGGCGCGCGGGTTCTTGGCGACGGCGAGCCGAAGGCCGGCGCCCACGGCAAGCCGGTGCTGTTCCTCCACCCGAAGGATTTTTTCGGCACGCTGGTCGAGATCGAAGAGGTGTGACGGCACGCCGCGCCGCCGGTGTTTTAAAACCGCGGCCCGAACGGCTATTTTCAGTTTGCTGGCAGGACGGGTTGGATGCGCACCGGGCATCCGCGCCGTGCCTGCAACGGAGACACCCGAATGAACTGGATATCGCTCGCCGCCGTTTTCTTCATCGTCTGGTGGGTGATGCTGTTCGTCTCGCTGCCGGTCGGTCTGCGCACCCAGGATGACGAGAAGGACGTCGTTCTCGGCACCACCTCGAGTGCTCCGCGCGGTCCCCACATGCTGCGGGCAATCGTCCGCGCGACGCTTTTGACGGCCATCGTCGTCGCGGTCTTCTACGTCGTCACACGCGTGCTGGGCTATTCCTTCGACGATATCCCGCGCATCGTGCCGGATTTCTGAGGAGGGCGGGCACCTATGGCCCAAAAAAAATGCAAGGCACCAGGCCTTGCAACTAAACGCGTCCGATCCGTTTCCGTTTCGTTAAACGGCGGCTGCGATTGCCCGCGCCAGGACCGTATCCTCCCAAGACTTTGACCGCGTGATGAGAAGCGGATTAAGCTTCCGCCCTCTTATTTTGTGATGGGTACATTAGACCAAATTCCGACGCAATGTCACGAAAAATTTTGCGTCACCATAGCCCTGTTACCACTTTGCTTCTCTCGTCCGCCGGCACGCATCGCAGAGGACGGGAGACACGGGCAAAGCGCCGGGTTTTCAACCCGTCATGAAATAGCTAAGAAGCCTGACGATATCTCTGGCGGGGATGATTCCGCCCCCTCATGCTCACGGACCGGTTCATGCGACTGTCGCGCTACTTCCTGCCCATCCTGAAGGAGAACCCCCGCGAGGCGGAGATCGTCTCGCACCGGCTGATGCTGCGCGCCGGCATGATCCGCCAGCAGGCGGCCGGCAGCTTCTCCTGGCTGCCCTTGGGCAAGCGTGTCCTCGACAATGTGTGCCGGATCGTTCGCGAGGAACAGGATCGCTCCGGCGCTCACGAGATTCTGATGCCCACAATCCAGTCGGCGGATCTGTGGATGGAGAGCGGCCGCTACGATGACTACGGCAAGGAGATGCTGCGCATCACCGACCGGCACGAGCGCAAGATGCTCTACGGCCCCACCAACGAGGAGATGGTGACCGACATCTTCCGCGCCTATGTGAAATCCTACAAGGACATGCCGCTGAACCTCTATCACATCCAGTGGAAGTTCCGCGACGAGGTGCGCCCGCGCTTCGGCGTCATGCGCTCGCGCGAATTCCTGATGAAGGACGCCTACACCTTCGATCTGGATTTCGAAGGCGCCAAGGCCGCGTATAACCGGATGTTCGTCGCCTACTTGAGAACCTTCACGCGCCTCGGGCTACAGGCCATCCCCATGCGCGCGGAGACCGGGCCCATCGGCGGCGATTTGAGCCACGAGTTCATCATCCTCGCCTCCACGGGCGAGAGCGAGGTATTCTGCCACAGGGATTTCCTCGGCCTTTCCGTGCCCGGGGCGGATGTGAACTTCGCGGACGATACCGAGATTGCCGGCATCGTCTCGGAGTGGACTGCACCCTATGCGGCGACCGACGACATGCACGACGAGGCGGCCTGGGCAGACGTGCCGGAGGACAAGCGGCTTTCGGCACGTGGTATCGAGGTGGGCCACATCTTCCACTTCGGCACCAAATATTCCAAGCCCATGAAGGCCACCGTCACGGGGCCGGACGGGCAGGAGCATCTCGTCTCTATGGGCTCCTACGGCATCGGGCCGAGCCGTCTGGCCGCCGCCATCATCGAGGCGAGCCACGACGACAACGGCATCATCTGGCCGGAAAGCATCGCACCTTTCGACATCGCGCTCATCAACATGAAGGTGGGCGATGCGGAGTGCGACCGCGTTTGCGAAGAACTCTATGCCGGGCTGACGGCGGCTGGCCGCGAGGTGCTCTACGACGACACCGAGAGCCGCGCCGGCGCCAAGTTCGCCACCGCGGACCTCATCGGCCTGCCCTGGCAGATCGTCGTCGGCCCGCGCGGCGTGGCTGCCGGCGAGGTGGAAGTGAAGAACCGCGCCACCGGAGAGCGCGAGGCGATGCCGGTTGCGTCGGTGGCTGACAGGTTCGGCGCCGGCGCATGAGCGCGACCGCGGAAGCCAGTGCAGGGGCGGGTCCCTTCTCGCGGTTCGAACGACTCGTCGCCTGGCGCTATCTGCGTTCGCGGCGCAAGGAGACGGTGGTTTCCGTCATCGCCTCCATCTCCTTCATCGGCATCATGCTGGGCGTGGCTACGCTGATCGTCGTCATGGCAGTGATGAACGGCTTCCGCGCCGAGCTGCTCACCCGCATTCTCGGCGTCAACGGCCATCTGATCGTGCAGCCGGTCGACATGCCGCTCGACGACTACGAAGCCGTCGCCGGGCGCATCGCCGAGGTGCCGGGCGTCGAACTCGCGGTCCCGTTGGTGGAAGGGCAGGTGCTGGCGAGCGGGCGCAGCGGCCAGGGCACCGGCGCGCTCGTCCGCGGCGTGCGCGCCGAGGACCTCACCAGGATGGACCTCGTGGCACAGCACATCCGCCACGGCTCGCTGATCGATTTTGCTGCAGGCGAGGGGGTGGCGGTCGGCTCGCGCCTTGCCCAGGCGCTGGGCCTTGCGCTTGGCGATTCCATTACGCTGGTCTCGCCGGAAGGCGACGTCACACCCTTCGGCACGACGCCGCGCGTCAAGTCCTATCCGGTGACGGCAATCTTCGAGATCGGCATGTCGGAATACGACGCCTCCCTCGTCTATATGCCCATAGAGGAAGCGCAGCTCTATCTGAACGTGGAGGGTCTGGCTCGGGTCATCGAGGTCTTCGTCGACAACCCCGACAACGTGGGTGCGCTGCGGCCGCTGGTCGAGGAAGCGGCCCAGCGTCCGGTCTCCATCAGCGACTGGCGCCAGCGCAACCAGACCTTCTTCTCCGCGCTCGAGGTGGAGCGCAACGTCATGTTCATGATCCTGACCATGATCGTGTTGGTGGCGGCTCTCAACATCATTTCCGGCATGATTATGCTGGTGAAGGACAAGGGCCACGACATCGCCATCCTGCGCACGATGGGGGCGACCAGTGGCGCCATCATGCGCATCTTCCTGATGGCGGGGGCGGCGATCGGCGTCGCCGGCACGATCGCCGGGTTCATCCTCGGCACCTTGCTTTGCCTCAACGTGGAATCGATCCGTCAGTTTTTCTCCTGGCTCTCCGGCACGACGATTTTCAATCCGGAAGTCTATTTCCTGAGCCAATTGCCGGCCGAGATGGAGACGGGCGAAACGCTCTCTGTGGTGCTGATGGCGCTGCTGCTGTCCTTCCTCGCCACGCTCTTCCCCGCCTGGCGCGCCTCGCGCCTCGATCCTGTTGAAGCCCTGAGATACGAATAACTCGAGATACAAATAAATGGCCGACAGCGTGCTGGAACTGAAAGCAGTCGAACACCGATATGTGCAGGGGCCGAAGGAGCTGACCATCCTCAGCGGCGCCGACTTCACGCTGACGCCCGGGGAGATGGTGGCGCTGGTGGCGCCGTCGGGCACCGGAAAGTCGACGCTTCTGCATATCGCCGGGCTGCTGGAGCATCCCGAGGGCGGCGACGTCATCGTCAACGGCCAGTCCTGCGCCGGCCTTTCGGACGACAGGCGCACGGCGATCCGCCGCAGCGAGATCGGCTTCGTCTATCAGTTCCACCACCTCCTGCCGGAGTTTTCCGCGCTGGAAAACGTGATGATGCCGCAGCTTATTGCCGGTCTGGAGCCGGCCGAGGCGAAGGAGCGGGCAGACCAGCTCCTCGCCTACATGAAGATCGGCGAGCGCGCGGCGCACCGGCCAGCCGAGCTCTCTGGCGGCGAGCAGCAGCGCGTGGCCATCGCCCGCGCCGTCGCCAACGCGCCGCTTGTTCTTCTGGCCGACGAGCCGACGGGGAACCTCGATCCGGGGACGGCGGGCTACGTGTTCGAGGCGCTGGAAGCGCTGGTGCGCCAGTCCGGTCTCGCCGCCCTTATCGCCACGCACAATGAAGGCCTCGCCGCCCGCATGGATCGCCGCGTGACGCTCTCGGAAGGTAAGGTGGTGGACGTACCAGCATAGATCAATTCCGCGAGAAAGTGGGACAGGTTCCCGTCCGAAATGGCGGCAGAACCAAAGTATCGGGGTCATCGATTCCCCGAGACACGATGATCCGCTCCAGGCGCCCGACCTCCGCAAGCGTTCGCGTCGTCTCATGCATGGACGAGGATGTTGACCAGCTTGCCAAACGGGTCGCGCACGAAAAACCGGCGCACGCCCCAGGGCTCGTCCGCCGGCCCGTATTCCACCGCAAAGCCCGCCTGCTTCATACGCTCCAGTGCCGCCTCCAGATCATCCACCTCGATAGACAGGTCGGGCACGGGCGTCCCCGAGCCGCCCTCAGTGGCGAAGCTGATCTGCACACGTGCTTCTTCGTGCGTGCCATAAGTCGCGATCCAGCCGTGATCCATGAGCAGGTCGAGACCCAGCACGTCTTCGTAAAAACGCCGCGCCGCCGCAATGTCCTTCGTGCTTATGTTGGCAACAATCCGCTTGACCTTCACGCCACGCCTCCCACGCTTCTGCTGCACGACACCTCCCGTTGAGGTGCCGGTACTTCTCTGAAATTCCCTTCTATTCCAAGCTTTCGTCGCCCGCCATGGCGCTGCCCTTTACCGGCCGTTAACGCTGCCGGCTAGCGTGGCAGCAGGTATCAGGCAACCCAATTGACACGAACAAAACTAGAACATATAAGGATCGTATCAAGATCATTCGACGCTTATCCACAGGAGAGTTCCATGACCGATCTCATTCAGGATGTTGCTTCGCTGGTTGCCGTCAGCTCCTTCATCGTCGTCGTCGCCACCTGGATCGGTGCGCTGTAGAAGCGAAAAGGAAGGGGCCGCGCGAAGGCGGCCCCTCCGGAAATGGTAGAGCCCCAAGCCGTCCTCAGTCGCCTATAGCCACGCCCTCGCGCCGCGGGTCGGCGCCGCCCTCCAGTCCTTCAGGCGTGAAAGCGACGCCGTGGAGGCCGGAAGTGAGGTCCGTGATGTCGACCTCGAAGCCGAGCGCTTCAAGCTCGTCGGCGAACGCTTCGGCGGGCGTGCCGGCTTCGACCGCATAGGTGCCGAAGCGGTTGGTTAGATGCGGCAGGGAGATTGCCTGCTGCATGTCCATATCCCAGTCGATCAGCGCGATGATGCTGTTGGCGACATAGGGAATGATGTTGGAGCCGCCCGGCGATCCGAGCGCAAAGGCGGGTTCACCGTCTTCCAGGATGATCGTCGGCGACATTGAGGAACGCGGGCGCTTACCCGGTTCCACCCGGTTGGCCACGGCCTCGCCATCGCTTTCCGGCGCGAAGGAGAAGTCGGTGAGCTCGTTGTTGAGCAGGAAGCCCGCCGCCATCTGCCGCGAGCCGAAGCCGTTCTCGATGGTGGTGGTGACGGAGGCGATATTGCCGTCCTTGTCGACGATGACGAAATGCGAGGTAGACGGGCGCTCGGGCTCAAGGCCGGGCATGCGCAGTTCCGCCTTGTCCCAGGGCGGCGAGCCGGCCTCAACCTCGTCCTCGCCAAGCGCCGTCGGCCGGCGCAGGAGGGCAGCGCGGCTCTCCAGATAATTCTGGTTCAAGAGCCCCTGCGGCATGGAGACGAAGTCGCTGTCGGCCATATAGAGCCCGCGGTCGGCGAAGGCGAGCCGCGTCGCATCACCGATGATGCGCCAGGTCTCCGGATCGTCCGGCCCAAGTGCGGCAAGGTCGAAATGCGAGACCATGCCGAGAATCTGCCCCACGGTCAGGGCGCCGGAGGAGGGCGGTCCCATCCCGCAGACGTCATAGCCACGATAGGGCGCGCAGACTGCGGGACGCTCTTTCACCTCGTAGGCCGCCAGGTCCTCGAGGCTCAGGAGGCCCGGGTTGCTCGGGTGGTCCTGCACGGCGGCGACGATCTTCTCGGCGATCTCACCGGTATAAAAGGCCTCGGAGCCGCCCTCGGCGATCGCCCGCAGCGTTTCGGCGTATTCGGGATTCTTGAGCTGCGTGCCCTCGGCAAGCGGTTCACCGTCCGCGTCGTAGAAATAGGCGCGCGCCGCTTCCTCCTGGTCGAGCTTGCCCCGGTCGTTGGCGATCAGCGTGTGAAGCCGCGGCGAAACGGCGAAGCCGCCCTCGGCCAGTTCGATGGCCGGCGCCAGAAGGTCCGCCCAGTCGAGCGCCCCATAGCGCTCGTGCACCGTCTCCATCAGCCGCACCGTGCCCGGTGTTCCCACCGAGCGGCCGCCGATAACGGCGTCGAAGAAGGCGAGCGGCTCGCCCTCATCGTCGAGGAAAAGGTCGGGCGAGGCGGCCATCGGCGCGGTCTCGCGACCGTCGAAGGTAGTGATTTCGCCGCTTTCCCCATCGTACCAGACGAGAAAGGCGCCGCCGCCGAGGCCGGAGGATTGTGGCTCTACGAGGCCGAGCACGGTCTGCACGGCCACCAGCGCATCGGCCGCACTTCCGCCCTGCCGCAGCACCTCGGTCCCCGCCTCCGCGGCGAGCGGATTGGCCGCCGCCACCATCTGCCGCTTCGCCGGGACGACTGTCCTTTCCCCGCTGCCGCTGCCGATCTCCGGCGCCAGCGTATCGGCTGCCTGCTGGGCCGCGGCGGGCAGGCCGAGCGCCAGCCCCGCAGCCAGCGTCAGCGCACCGATCGTCAATCCCTTCTCCTGCATATCATGCACTCCTTGCCAATGCCCCGTCCCGCCCTGCTTCTGCCGCCCCGAAAACCTCCTCGAAGGCCTGTTTCAGCGCCACGTCGAAATCGGTCAGCGTCACCGGCAGCCCGAGATCGACCAGGCTGGTGACGCCGAAACCCGGAATGCCGCAGGGCACGATGCCCGAATAGTGCGAAAGGTCAGGCTCGACGTTGACGGCGATGCCGTGAAAGCTCACCCAGCGGCGCAGGCGGATGCCGATGGCGGCGATCTTGTCTTCCATCGGCGTGCCGTCCGGCAGCGGCGGCTTGTCCGGCCGCACCACCCACACGCCGACCCGGCCTTGCCGCCGCTCCCCCTTGATATTGAAGCGGGCAAGGCTGGCGATGATCCAGTCCTCGAGCGCGGTGACGAAGGCGCGCACGTCCTCGCGCCGCTGCTTGAGATCGAGCATCACATAGGCCACGCGCTGGCCCGGCCCGTGATAAGTGTATTCGCCGCCGCGCCCGGCCTTGTGCACCGGAAAGCGCGCCGCATCGAGCAGGTCCTCGGGCGCAGCGCTCGTGCCCGCCGTATAAAGGGGAGGGTGCTCGACCAGCCACACCATCTCACCGGCCGCACCGGCGCGAATCGCGTCGGCCCGCGCCTCCATGAAGGCAAGCGCCTCCTCATAAGGTACAAGCCCCGGCTCGACGCGCCATTCCACCGCCGCCGCCTCGCGCGGGAAGAAGGTGAGGGGAGCCGTCTCGTTCACTGGTCCTTTCTCCATGCCGCTATATGACCTTGAAAGCACGAAAAGGTCCAGAACCAGCGGTCTCCGACAGGTCCTGCTCAGGCAATCGTTTTTCCGGCGGATTCGATCCACGACAGACTTGTTTCGCCGGGGGCGATTTGCTACATGCGCCGTGGCCGGTGCCAACCGGCCTTTCGTTGCGTGCGGTCGTGGCGGAATTGGTAGACGCGCAGCGTTGAGGTCGCTGTGGGGCAACCCGTGGAAGTTCGAGTCTTCTCGACCGCACCATTTTTTCTTTCCCTCAATTTTCGTAAGATTCTGACTTCGCGGTGCTTCTGCCTGTCACGCTGGTGGCGGGCGCAAGCGAAGCGCATGTTTCGCGCCCTCTTTTCCGGCCTTTACCGCGTCCTATCGGGCATTTGACGTGGAGCCGGTCTTGGCAGGACGCGAATGGTTGGCCTGATGTCCGAGCAGCGCCCTTGCCCGCCATGCTGATGCCAGCGCAAACCGAAGATCTTCGCATCCTTTCTGTCGACCTGCGCCTTCTCTCCCGGCGCTCCGCCGCCCTCGGCCACGTGGTACGCCTCGACCTCAACAACGCCGCCCTTCGAGCCGGGCACGCTCGACGTGGAAGTGAGGGCCCCGTGAGCGGCGCTCGTGGTGCGCTGGAACTCAGGCCGGGGTGGCAGGCGAAGCTGTCCGAGATCATCAGCCTGCTCGAGCCTGAGGTCTCCGTCCTGCGCCTGGCCTATAACGACGTCACCGCCGAGCGCCGCCTGGCTGTCAAGCGTGCCGCATTGATACGGCGCACGATCGCTGACCTCTGGAAGGCCAGGCCACGCCGCTACCGTCTTGAGATCGAGACCCCGGGTTAAGGTCAGCGGAGCAGGTGCGAACCCCTCTCCCGGCGCGTCGCTCGTTGATGTCTCGGCAGCTTAGTGGGAGTTCGCCGCCCGTCGCGGCGAACGTCACTAAGCTGCCTTCCCCCGATGCCGGCAGATAGCTCTCCTTCAGCCAAATGCCTCTTCCCCTGGGAATCTTATTGCGGCATTGCCTGCGACAGGCTTTGTATTCGCGCCGGGCGCGCGCTACAGGTGCCGCATCGTGAGCCGGATCGGCTTCAGGGTCAAAACCGAGGAGAGTGCCGTTGGGCGAGCCGGAAACGCAAGGGATTGATGGCACCCCGGCCGACGCGCCGGAGCACGGTATCTATGGCGAGGACGGGGTCATCGCCGCTCCCTTTCTCGCGCATATCGGTGCCGCCATCGCCGACCGCGATACGCTGGCGCTGAAGGAGGATGTCGGCAGCCTGCACACCTCCGAGGTCGGCGACTTGCTCGAAGCCCTGATCCCCGAGCAGCGCCGGGCACTGGTCCAACTCATGGGCGAGGAGTTCGACTTCACCGCGCTTACCGAGGTGGACGAGGCCATCCGCCTCGATATCGTCGGCAGCCTGCCCAACGCGCAGATCGCCAAGGCGCTTCAGCATCTCGAATCCGACGATGCCGTCTATATCCTTGAGGATCTCGAGCAGGCGGACCAGGACGAGATCCTGTCGAGGCTCCCGTTTACAGAGCGCGTGCGCCTGCGCCGCTCGCTCGGCTATCCCGAGGAGACAGCCGGCCGACGCATGCAGACGGAGTTTGTCGCCGTGCCGCCGTTCTGGACCGTCGGCCAGACCATCGATTACATGCGGGATGAGCAGAACCTGCCGGAATCCTTCTCGCAGATATTCGTCATCGACCCGACCTTCCGGCTCGTCGGCGCCGTCGATCTCGACCGCATCCTACGCACCAAGCGCGCGGTCAAGATCGAGGACGTGATGCGCGAGACGCGCCATGCCATCCCCGCCACGATGGACCAGGAGGAGGCGGCGAAGATCTTCGAGCAGTACGATCTCCTGTCGGCCGCCGTCGTCGATGAGAACGAGCGTCTGGTCGGCGTGCTGACCATCGACGACGTGGTCGACGTCATCACGCAGGAGGCCGAGGAAGATCTGATGCGTATGGGCGGCGTCGGCGACGAGGAATTGTCGGACTCCGTGCTGGCCGCCGGCCGCTCGCGCGTGCCCTGGCTGATGGTCAACCTGGTTACGGCCTTCCTCGCAGCTTCCGTCATCAGCCTGTTCGACGGCACGATCGAGCAGATCGTGGCGCTCGCCATCCTCATGCCGATCGTCGCCGGCATGGGCGGCAACGCGGGGTCACAGACGATGACGGTGACGGTGCGCGCACTCGCCACCCGCGACCTCGACATCTACAATGCCGGCCGCATCATCCGCCGTGAGATGGCGGTGGGCATCCTCAACGGCGTTATCTTCGCGACGCTGATCGGCCTCGTCGCCGGCATATGGTTCCAGGACGTCAACATCGGCGGCATCATTGCCGCGGCCATGATCATAAACATGTTCGTCGCCGCCCTTGCCGGCATCCTCATCCCGCTTCTTCTCGACAGGCTGGGCGCCGACCCCGCCGTCGCCTCCGCCGTCTTCCTCACCACGGTGACCGACGTCGTCGGCTTCTTTGCCTTTCTGGGGCTGGCGACCTGGTGGTTTGGTCTTCTCTAGGGCGGAAGAGATTCCATCGCGACACATCGCCGGCCGGAACACCCGGCTACCCCACGGCTTATACGGGCGCGCATCCCCGACGCCTACCGCGTCACCCGCCTTCTGCGCACCGATACCCTTCACATCCCGATACGCCAGGCGCCGACCTATCAGAAAGACGGCGTCTTTCTCGGCGGCGATGCAGCGCATGTGCACTCGCCAGTGGGCGCGCGCGGTATGAATCTCGGTATCGAGGATGCCGCCGCCTTCGCGAGCCGATATGGGGAGGGCGGGCTCGATGGTTACACGCAGGAGCGGCGGCCGGTAGGAAAGCGCTGGATCGAGCTGAGCGAGAGGCTCCTGAGCGTCGCCCAGACATCAGCCCCCGGCAAAGCCGCCTTGCGCGATCTCGCGTTCCGCACACTCGGCGCCATGCCTTTCCTGCAGCGCCCCGCGCTCGAACGCATGGCAGGATTGAAGGAATAGTTCAGGTTACCGCCGGCGCCGTGCGTGGCCGGCGCGTGAGGATAAGAAGGATGACGCTGATGTTGAGCAGGTTCCAGGCTATGCCGTTGAGGAAGGCGGCCTGATAGGAGCCGGTGAGGTCGTAGATCCACCCCGACATCCAGCCGCCCAGCGCCATGCCGGCGATGGTCGCCATGATGACGATACCGACCCGCTGTCCCGCCTCGCGCGCCGGCAGGTATTCGCGCACGATGATGGCGTAGGAGGGCACGATGCCTCCCTGCGAAAGCCCGAAAACCAGCGACACGACATAGAGCGAAGCGAGCCCGTCGAAGGGGATGTAGAGCATCAGCGCCAGGCACTGCAGCACAGAGCCGATGAGCACGGTGCGCGCGCCGCCGATATAGTCGGCGATGAAGCCGGAGGCAAGCCGGCTGACGATGCCGCCGGCCAGCATCAGGGACAGCATTTCCGCGCCGCGCGCCACGCCAAAGCCGAGGTCGACGCAATAGGCGACGATGTGCACCTGCGGCATGGACATCGCCACGCAGCAGGCCACGCCGGCGATGATTAGAAGCCCCTGCAGAACGCGCGGAGAGAAGGGGCTGGGCCCGGCCCGCCGGCGGAGGCCCGTGGGCATCCCGTCGCTGCCGAGCGGAGAGGCGGCGGGCGGACGTGGGCGCAAGAGCAGCGCCAGCGGCACGATCGCCACGATGCAAAAGACGCCGATGTAGAGAAAGGTGATGCGCCAGCCCGTACCGGCGAGCATGAGCTTGATGACCGTCGGCCAGACGACGCCCGCCAGGTAGTTTCCGCTGGCCGCCGCCGCCACCGCGATGCCGCGCCGGCGCTCGAACCAGTGCGAGATGTCGGCGATCAGCGGCCCGAAGGTGGACGAGGCGCCGAACCCGACCACCGCCTGCAATAGGGCGAACTGCCAGATCGACTGCGCGAAGCAGGATAGGATGAAGCCGCTTCCCAGCGCCACGCCCGCCAGCGCCACCGGCAGTGCCACGCCCATGCGGTCGACATAGCGCCCGATCAGCACGTTGCCTGCGGCAAAGCCGATCATGGCGGTGGTATAGGGCAGGGAGGCGTCAGCCCGTTCGACTCCAAAGTCCGCCTGCACGCTTGGCAGCACCACCACCACGGCCCACATGCCCACGCTGCCGATTGTGCCCAGCAGCAGGCACAGGGCCAGCCGAAGCCAGGAATGGACGTCGTCTGGCCGGCGCTCCTCCGCAGTCGGCAAGGGCTGAAGCATGGCAGGTCTCCGGGTGTTCGCCGACCAGCCGTAGCCTTGCTACCGGTGGAGGTGGTAGGGCCAGGGCGCGGTATCGGTTGTTCCCGGGGGGAAAGCGCGCGGTGTGAATTGACTTTTACGTAAATCAGGTGGCAGTGTCGCCCCCTCTGGAAAGCGGAACTGGCGAGCGCATGCGGGAATATTACACGATTACGGAACTCACCCGCGAATTCGGCATCTCGACACGCACGCTGCGATTCTATGAGGACGAGGGGCTCATCCATCCCGTGCGCCGCGGGCGCACGCGCCTCTATCGCCCTTCCGACCGGCACCTGGTGCGCCAGATCCTGCGCGGCCGCCGGCTGGGATTCTCCATCAACGAGATCCGCGAGATCATCGAGGTCTACAGAACCCCGCCCGGCGAGGTGGCGCAACTGCACCTGATGATCCAGAAGATCGAAGAGAAGCGGCAGAACCTGCGCCAGAAGCGCCGCGATCTGGAAGACACGCTTCAGGAACTGGACCAGGCGGAGGAAGCCTGCGTGGAGCGATTGGCGGAGCTCGGCGTAAAGACCTGAGAAGCTCTTGTATCAGGGCGAGATCGAATCAGAAGGCCTAGGTATGCGCGAAGGGGCGCTGGCATACCCATGTGGCCTAAAGGCCTTCTTAGAACCAGCGCCGCGCCTTCTTCTGATAGTCGCGGTAGCGTTTGCCGAAGCGCAGCGCCAGATGCCGTTCCTCTGGCTCAATGGCAAGCTTCTGCGTCGCGATCGCAGCGACGATGCCGAAGATGAAAAACCAGACCACACCGCTGATCATGCCGATAGCAAACATGATCGCCGTGTTCCCCAGATAGATGGGATTGCGGCTGAAGGCGTAGGGCCCGCTCGTCACCAGATGCTCGGCGCTCCTGTTCACCATGATGGTGGTGTTGGCGCGGCGCAGAGTCCTGACGGCAAAAATCTCCATCGCCACGCCCGCCACAAGCAGAAGCCAACCGATAGCGAAAAGCAGGTCGGAGAGC
This sequence comes from Chelativorans salis, assembly GCF_025336525.1. Lineage (GTDB taxonomy): Bacteria > Pseudomonadota > Alphaproteobacteria > Rhizobiales > Rhizobiaceae > Chelativorans > Chelativorans salis. The sequence continues at coordinate 419,854 of NZ_JAOCZP010000003.1, read as the reverse complement.
GGCGGGCCGAACCAGGGCAGCGGCACTGCATAAGCCAGCGCCACGCTTGCCGCGATGGCGCATAGATAAAGGATCGGCGGCCATGGAATGCGGCTTGGAGCGTGCTCGGTCGAATCGCTCATAGGCTCTCCTCCTCCAGGCGCGGCGCCTGCCTTTCAGGCCGGCTCATCGGCGGGCCTCATCCATTGTTTTCGACGCTGCAACGAAAGGCAACATCCTCCAGCCAGGACTGCGTCGCCTCGCTGCGCTGTGGATTGTAAAGCTCGTCGAGCCGGTTCTCGGCCGTGGCCTCCTCCAGCACGCACGCACAGTAGGCGCGGCAGAAATTTTCCTCGTGTTCGGCCGTACACTGGCTATCGCACGCTTCAAGAAAGAACTGCCCCTGATCGGGCGCGGGCGGCGGCATGATCTGGGCAAAGAGCCAGACGCTGGAGAACAGCACCGGCTGGTGCAGCAGGTAGAAGGCCAGGCTGTGGCGCCCGGCCGCCCCCAGAAGCGGCACCCGCTTCGCCGGCGCAAATACCGCCATGCGGGCGAAGAGGCCCGCGCGCGCCGCCGCTTTGGCGGCCGCGACACCCATGAGCACGGCGCCGAACCAGGGAAAGATGGGGATATAGTCGTTGGTGCCGGGAACGTTGCGCGAAAGCCCGGTCCACCAGAAGATCGGCTGGTCGAGGAACGGCGCATGCACGAAATGCGGCGCGGCGACAACCGCCGCGGCCACCGCCACGAGCGCGACGACCGGCAGCCTCAGGAGCAAAAGGCCGAGCACGCTTGAGACCGTGATGTTGTGCAAGATGCCGAAGAAGATGAAGGCATCCGGCATGGTGAAATAGGTCACCGCCGTAATCGCCGCCGCCGCAATGGCGATCATCGCCAGCCTCCTGGCGAAGGAGCGCAAGCGGATTCCCTGCCCATGCGCGAGATAAAGGCTGACGCCCACCAGGAACAGGAAAGAGCTGGCGATGGAGCGGGCAAAGATCTTCCATCCGCCCGTCACCGACGTGCCGGGCTCGATATAGCCGAAAAAATCGAGGTCCCATGTAAAATGGTATATGGCCATGGCGACCAGGGCGGTGCCGCGGGCGATGTCGATGAGCTCTATTCGTCGATGATCCGTCGGCGGCAGTTGCACCTTCAGCGTCCCCGCAGCGTCATGAAATGCCGGCGCAGGAACGCATATTCTTGGCCGCCGTTCAATGCGTTTGGGCGCGCAAAGCGCCTTTGCCGCAAGCGGATAACAGCGCAAGGAGGGAGAAGCCCATGAAGAAGCTATCTGTGAACGGTGCCGAAATGCCGGCGATCGGCCTTGGGACCTGGACCCTCGATGGCGGCACCTGCACCGATCTCGTCAGCCATGCGCTCGGCATCGGCTACCGCCATGTGGATACGGCGGCGATCTATGGCAACGAACGCGCGGTCGGCGAGGGCGTCCGACGCTCCGGCGTTCCCCGCGACGACATCTTCCTCACCACCAAGGTCTGGTGGACGGATCTGGCGCCCGCCGACCTGAAGCGCTCGGCGGCCGAGAGCCTGAAACGCCTGCGTCTCGACCATGTCGACCTCCTGCTCGTTCATTGGCCGAACCCGGCCGTTCCGCTGGCCGAGACCATGGACGCGCTCAACCGCGTGCGCGAGGAGGGGCTTGCGCGTCACATCGGCGTCTCCAACTTCCCCTCGCAGCTCCTGGCGGAGGCGGTACTTCTGTCCGAGGCGCCGCTGGTGGCCAATCAGGTCGAGTACCATCCCTATCTCAACCAGGACAAAGTGCACGCCGCCTGCCGGGAAAACAGCATGGCCATGGTCTCCTACTGCCCCATCTATCGCGGCGGCCAACTTCTTGGGGAGCCGGCGGTGGCCGAGGCTGCGGCGCGCCACGGCAAGACGCCGGCGCAGATCGTGCTTCGCTGGCACATCGAGCAGGAGGATGTCGCCGTCATCCCCCGCACCAGCCGCAAGGAGCGCCTGGCCGAGAATGCCGACATCTTCGACTTCTCGCTAGACGCCGGCGAGATGACGGCGATCAGCCGCCTGAGAAGCGCCGGGCGGCGCCTCTGCGATTACGGCTTTTCGCCCGAGTGGGATGCCGTCTAATGCCGTCGGCGGTCGGTTCCCGATCAGCGCGTCACGCGATCGCCTCGCGCTTCAGCGCCTCCGGCAGTCCCTCCGGCACGTCGATGCCGAAGATGTCCCACAGCACCGCCTCGATCTCTTCCGCCTCCTTCAGCTCGCGCCGCGAGCCGTTGCCGCCGTGGACGTTCAGGCGGTTGTTGAGGAGCGCATAGCGGCCCTCGGGAGTGGGGCGGGCGGCGATCAGAGAATTCCGGAAGTGAGAGGCTGGGCTGGTCGACAGGAAATAGTTGGTGGCTTCGTAATCGACCGGGAACTGCTCTTCGAGGCTGAAGCGATAGAGGCAGCGCCATTCGCCGTCGACATCGGCGCGCATGCGCCAGGTGTCGCCGTCACGGTCGAGGCGGAAGCTCTCGTGCGGCGTTTCTTGTTCAAGCCCCGCTTCAAGCCGCAGCGGCGCCGTCAGCGTCAGTCCGCCGAAGCCGACATCGGCGAGATAGGTCCCCTCGGGAAGCTCGACGCGCAGGAGCATGTGGCCGCGCGGGGTGACGGCATCTTCCTCGCGGCCCCACAATACGCGCGCGGCCAGCCCCGAAACCTGGAAACCCAGGGTCGAAAGCACATGCATGAAAAGCAGGTTGTGCTCGAAGCAATAGCCGCCGCGGCCACCGAAGATGAGCTTTTCCTGGAGCGAAGCCAGGTCGAGATTGACTGGGCGCCGCAGAAGCGGATCAAGATTTTCGAAGGCGATGGCAAGGGGATGGTGAAGGTGGAGGGCGGAAAGCGTCTCCAGCGTCGGCTCCAGCGGGCCCTCATATTTTACACGGCGCAGATAGGCCGCGAGGTTGATCGTCTGCGTGGCGACGTTCATCCGTGTCCCTCCGGATTGCTAAAGAAGCCGTTGATGTGGGGGTGCATCGATCGCGATGCAAGCAGGATACTGACAACCAACTGAATTATGCGGCACCTGAATTAGGTGTCGCCCGAATTATAGATCAATTATGTGGCATCGCGCCTGGAGGTTTGCGAAAGTGCGGCCGAAGGAGACCGCCATGCCAGCGTCAGCCGCAGATTCGTCCAAGAAGCCGAAACCCTGGAGCGCCGTCGCGCCGCTGCTCGTCGATGTCGCCATGGGGCGCAAGCCTGCCGATCTGGTGGTTCGCAACGGGCGCTGGGTCAACGTTCACTCGGGCGAGGTGATTCCCGGCACCGACCTTGCCATCGTCGCCGGCCGCTTCGCCTATTGCGGACCGGACGCCAGCCACGCCATCGGCGACAAAACCAAGGTGGTGGACGCCAGGGGCCGTTATCTGGTGCCGGGCCTGTGCGATGCGCACATGCATGTGGAAAGCGGCATGGTGACGGTGACGGAATTCTGCCGCGCCGTCATCCCGCATGGCACCACATCGATGTTCATTGACCCGCACGAGATCGCCAATGTGCTGGGGCTTCAAGGCGTGCGGCTGATGCATGACGAGGCGGCGGCGCAGGCGATCAACGTCTATGTGCAGATGCCCTCCTGCGTGCCGTCCGCGCCGGGGCTGGAGAATGCCGGGGCGCAGCTCGGCGCCGAGGACGTGGCCGAGGCGATGGGCTGGGACAACATCATCGGCCTCGGCGAGGTGATGAATTTTCCCGGTGTCGCCGCGAACAATCCGGTGATGGCAGGCGAGATCGCTGCCACTGTGGAAGCGGGTAAGACGGTGGGCGGGCACTTCGCCTCGCCGGACCTCGGCCGCGCCTTCCACGGCTATGTTGCCGGCGGGCCCGAGGACGACCACGAAGGCACGCGCATGGAGGACGCAATCGCCCGCGTGCGCCAGGGCATGAAGGCGATGCTGAGACTCGGCTCGGCCTGGTATGACGTGGCAAGCCAGATCAAGGCGGTGACGGAGCAGGGGCTCGACCCGCGCAACTTCATCCTGTGCACTGACGATAGCCACTCCGGCACCCTCGTAGAGGAAGGGCATATGGACCGCGTCGTGCGCCACGCCATCGCGCAAGGGCTGAAGCCGGTGACAGCGATCCAGATGGCGACCATCAACACGGCCGAGCACTTCAAGCTGGAGCGCGAGCTGGGCTCGATCACGCCAGGTAGGCGCGCCGACCTTCTCATCGTCTCCGACCTGGCCGCGCTCGTTATCGACGAGGTTTATGCGCGCGGCATCCGCCTTGCCCGCGACGGCAAGCTGGAGGCGAAAATCCCCGCCTACGCCTATCCGGCGACAGCCAAAAAGACAGTGCGGCTCGGCAAGCGCCTAACAGCTGACGATTTCAACATCCCGGCGCCCAAGGGCGCGCGCAGCGTCAAGGCGCGCGTCATCGGCGTGATCGAGAACCAGGCGCCGACGCGCGCGCTTGCCGCGGAACTTCCCGTCAGTGGCGGCGTGGTGGCCATGGACCGGCGCAACGACGTATGCCAGATCGCCCTGGTGGAGCGCCATCGCGGCACGGGAGCCGTCACCAACGGCTTCGTCTCCGGTTTCGGTTACACGCAGGACTGCGCCATGGCCTCCACCGTGGCGCACGATTCGCACCACATGATCGTCGTCGGCACCAACAAGGAAGACATGGCCAAGGCGGCAAACCGGCTGGGCCAGGTGGGCGGCGGCGTGGTGATGATCTCGAAGGGCAAGGAGCTGGCGCTGGTGGAGATGCCGATCGCCGGCCTGATGTCGGACGAGCGGGCGGAGGTGGTGGCCGGGAAGGCGGCGAAGCTCGCCGCCGCCATGCGCGACATGGGCTGCACACTCAACAACGCCTACATGCAGCACTCGCTGCTCGCTCTGGTCGTCATTCCCGAATTGCGCATTTCCGACATCGGCATCATCGACGTCACGACCTTCCGCAAGGTCGATCTGCTTTTGCCGTAAGAGCACGCCCGCAGAAAAACCAGGCAAAGGAGACGAGATGAGTGCATTTGTCGAGCGGGTCGGGCAGGCGGCCAGTGCCCTGCGCGCGCTCTTCCCCGAGACACCGCTGCAGGAGAACGACTATCTGTCGAAGAAAACCGGCGCGCGGGTGCTTCTGAAGCGGGAAGACCTGACGCCGGTACGCTCCTACAAGATCCGCGGCGCCTTCAATTTCATGCGCAAAGCCATCGCCGCCGGCGTCGGGCCGGACGGCTTCGTCTGCGCCTCCGCCGGCAACCATGCCCAGGGCTTTGCCTTCGTCTGCCGCCATTTCGGCCGCAAGGGCGTGGTCTTCATGCCGGTAACGACGCCGCAGCAGAAGATCGACAAGACGAAGCTGTTTGGTGGCGAGTTCATCGAGGTGCGCCTTGTCGGCGACTATTTCGACGAGTGCTACCAGGCGGCCGCCGGCTTCGCCGCGGCAAGTGCGGCCCTCATGGTGCCGCCCTTCGACCATCCCGACATCATAGAAGGGCAGGCGTCGGTGGCGCATGAGCTTGCCGAGCAGCTTGGCAGGCTCGACGATGCACTGGTGCTCCTGCCCGTGGGCGGCGGCGGCCTTGCGGCGGGGGTGACAGGCTTTCTGCACGATACGGGCAGCAACGCCGGCTTCCTCTTCGCCGAGCCCGCCGGCGCGCCGAGCCTGGAGCGGAGCCTTTCCGCAGGCAAGCGGGTGAAGCTTGCGCAGGTCGATAATTTCGTCGACGGGGCGGCGGTGGCCGAGATTGGCCGCGAGCCCTTCAGGCGGTTGAAGAGCTTTCCCGCGCAAACCGTTCGCCTCATTCCCGAAAACCGCCTCTGCGCCACCATGATCGAGATGCTGAACATCGAGGGCGTGGTGCTGGAGCCGGCCGGCGCGCTCGCCATCGACGCGCTCAAGGACTTTTCGCGCAAGGAACTGAAGGGGCGCACGGTGGTCGCCGTCGTCTCCGGCGGCAATTTCGATTTCGAGCGCCTGCCGGACGTCAAGGAGCGGGCGCTGCGTTTCGAGGGACTGAAAAAATACTTCATCTTCCGCTTTCCCCAGCGGCCGGGCGCGCTGCGCGACTTTCTCGATCTTCTGGGGCCGGACGACGACATCACGCGATTCGAGTATCTGAAGAAGTCGGCGCGCAATTTCGGCTCCGTACTGATTGGTCTCGAGACCAAGGAACGGCGCAATTTCGCCGTCCTGACCAAGCGCTTCGACGATGCCGGCTGGGCCTATCAGGACATTACCGACAACGACACCATCGCGGGCCTGCTGATATGAGTAATAAAGAGACGGCCTATATCGTCTTGTTCCGCGGCGTCGGCGGTGCCACGCAGCTTCCGGTGGAGACGCTGCGTGCGGTGCTTTCGGACGCCGGCTTCGCCAATGTTGCGACCTACATCAACAGCGGCAACGCTGTGCTTTCCTCCCCGATGGCGGGAGAGGAGGTGGCCGCAAAGGTCGCCGCATTGGTGCGCGAGAAGATGGATTTCCGCAAGTCCGTTCTGGTGGCAAGCCTTGAAGAGTGGGAAGATCTCATCGCCAAGAACCCTTTCCCGCACGCCGTCGAACAGCCGACGATGCTGCACGCCTTTCTAATGGAGGGTGCGCCGGAGGCCAAAAGGATGGCCGCGCTTCAGGAGAAGCCGAGAAGCACCGAGACCTTCGCCATCCGGGGCAGGGTCCTTTACCTGCACACGCCCGACGGCATGGGCAGATCGCTCTTCGCGCCGAAGATCGAGCCGACATTGAAAGTGGCGATGTCCGCCCGCAACTGGCGCTCCGTGCTGGCGCTGCGGGACATGGCGGCTGCGATTTGAGGGGCCACAGCCAAGCGGTCCGTCTGCTTAACCCGCTGCCACCTGCGCCGGCCGCTCCTCGATACCGAGCAGGCCGCGCATGTTGGGCCGGGCCTCGACCAGATCGTGGATGGTGTAGGAGGAAAGCACTTCGAAGAAGGCGCCGAGGGCCTTGCGCAACGCCTCGTTGAGGCCGCAGCCATCGATAAGCGGGCAGTCCGTCCCGTCGTTCTCGAAGCACTCAGCCATGGCGAAGTTCTCTTCCGTCACGCGCACCACGTCAAACAGCGTGATCTCCTCGGCGGGCTTGGCAAGCCGCACGCCGCCGTTGCGCCCGCGCACGGTCTGCACCAGCCCGTTCTCCACCAGCGGCTGCAGGATCTTGAACAGGAAGAGATCGGACAGCGAATAGGCCTGCGCGATATCCGGAATTCGACTCAGGCGCCCCTCGTTGGCAGCGCAATACATGAGGATGCGGATCGCGTAGTTGGTTTGCCGAGTCAGGCGCATGGATTCCCTTTCGTCACGTGCAAATTCTAATATGGCTCATAGTTTAGAATAATTCCAGAGATGAATGCTAAAAACATGACCTAGATTATCAGGAAAATGCCTGGATTGCGAGCCATGCAGCACACGCAATGCGGCAATGCGCGCGGCGCGGTGTTCTTGCGCATCGTTGCTGCACTGCACATATTCGCGCCGAGTCGAACGGCTCGGGGAGGAACCCGCGAGGAGTGCGACTTATGGCCCGTATGGCAAGAAAACCAGAACCGCGCGGCGTGGTGCGCCGCCTGAGGCCGTCCGAGTTTACCCTTTTCCGCGATCACCTGATGCGCCTCGACGCCGGGAGCCGGCGCGACCGCTTCAACGGCGCCGCCAGCGACGCCTTTCTCAAAGACTATGCCGCGCGCTCCTTCAGCCAGGGCGCGACGGTGGTCGGCTATGTCGAGAACGGGCACGTTCTCGGGGCGGCGGAGCTGCACGAACGCCCGGAAAGCGACCCGCCCACGGCCGAGATCGCCTTCAGCGTCGAAAAGGCGCTGCAGCATCGCGGGCTCGGCAGCCAGCTTTTCCAGCGCCTCATCGCCCACGCCCGCGCGCTCGGCTATACGCAGCTTCGCGTGACCACCCACCCGCACAATGATGCGATGCGGGCGTTAGCGCGAAGGTTCAACGCCCGGCTGAGCTTCGAGAAGGGCGAGACGGTGGGGCACATTGACCTCGAACCGGCCTCCCAAAGCGATGCGGAACTGTCGGCCGTCTATCTGCCGGCGCTCGCCGCCGGCGCGCTTTCGATGCAGTAGCGCCCTCTCCCTCCCCCTTGAGGGGAGGGTGGGCCCGCCGGTTACCGGCGGGTTCGGGTGGTCGCGGCGCCGCGCTTTCATATTCAGGTAGCGCATAGGCTGAACTTCAAACGCCGGCACGCGGTCGCCGCCGCCCCCCTCCGCCTTGCTTCGCTCGACACCTCCCCCTCCAAGGGGAGAAAGAGCGCTAAAACACCGCCTTCACAGCCTTCGCCGTTGCATCCACGACCCTGTCCGCCTCGGCCCGCGTCAGGCACAGCGGCGGGGCGAAGCCGAGGATGTCGCCCTGCGGCATGGCGCGACCGATGACGCCTTCGGCGAGGACGGCGGCGGCTACCTGCGGGCCGATCTTTTGCGCCGGGTCGAAGAAACGGCGGCTGTCCCGGTCTTCCACGAACTCGACGGCGCACAACATGCCTTCACCGCGGACATCGCCGACATGGGGATGGGCACCCAGAGCATTCTTCATGGCCTCGACAAAATAGGCGCCCGTCTCGCCGGCATTCGTCACCAGGCCGAGGCTGTCGACCAGCTTCAGATTGGCGATGCCGGCAGCCGCGCCGATGGGATGGGCGGAATAGGTCCAGCCATGGCCGATCGGGCCGTTCTCGTCCGTGCCTTTTTCGAGCACCTGCCACATCTTCTTGCCGACGATGGAGCCCGACAGCGGCGCATAGGCCGAAGTGAGGCCCTTGGCGATGGTGATCAGGTCCGGCTCGATGCCGTAATGGTGCGAGCCGAACATGGAGCCGAGCCGCCCGAAGCCGGTGACCACCTCATCGGCGATCAACAGGATGTCGTGCTTGTTCAGGACCTTCTGGATCGCCTGCCAATAGCCTGCCGGCGGCGGCACGATGCCGCCCGTGCCCAGCACCGGCTCGCCGATGAAGGCGGCGATGGTATCGGCCCCCTCGCGCTCGATGAGCGCTTCGAGCTCGGCCACGCAATGCGCCGTGAAATTCTCCTCGCTCATGGCAAGGTCCGCACGGCGATAGTAGTAGGGCGCTTCCGTATGGACCACCTGCGCCAGCGGCAGGTCGAACTTCTTGTGGAACAGCTCCAGCCCCGTCAGCGAGCCGGTCATCAGGCCGGAGCCGTGATAGCCGCGCCAGCGCGAGATGATCTTCTTCTTTTCGGGCCGGCCGAGGATGTTGTTGTAGTACCAGATGAGCTTGATGTTGGTCTCATTGGCATCTGACCCGCCAAGGCCGAAATAGACCTTGGACATGTTCTCGGGCGCCCGATCGAGGATCATCTTCGCCAGCGTGATCGAGGCCTCGGTGCCGTGGCCGACATAAGCGTGATAGTAGGCAAGCTCCTTCGCCTGGGCGGCGATGGCCTCGGCGATCTCCGTGCGCCCGTAGCCGACGTTGACGCAGTAGAGCCCGGCGAAGGCATCGAGCAGGCGTTTGCCGTCACGGTCCTCGATATAGACGCCGCTGCCGCCGGTGACGATGCGGTTCGGGCTTTCCCCCCGAGCATGCTGGGCGAGGTGCGTGGAGGGATGGAAGAAACTCTCCCGGTCCCACTGGTCGAGCTGGTCGTTCTTCAGCAGCATGGATGTCTCCTATCTGATGGTTGGGCCGAGAGGCGTCTTGGTGAGGACTTCCGTCCCGTCCGGCCCGAGCAACACGGCGTTGGAGACGAAGAAGTCGCCCTTGCCCGTGCCCATCAGCCAAGAGAGGATGTGGAAGGTCATGCCCTCGCGGATTTCGAGATCCGAATCATGGCGCAAGCCGGTGACGCGGTTGCCGCCGGTCCATGACGGCGGGAAGCCGATGCCGACGCAATAGCCGCAGTGGTGGCGGCGATAGTGGGAAAGCCCCACCTCGTCGACGATGGCCTGCCAGGCTGCATAGACGTCGCGCGCAAGCACGCCGGGGCGCAGCGCGCTAAGCACCGCGTCGAAAGCCTGGCGCGACACTTCCGCCATGCGGGCGTCCTCGTCGCGGATGGAGCCGACATGGACGAGCCGGCCGAGCGGCGAATGATAGCGGCTGACGCAGCCCGACAGCTCGATGAACACTGGCTCCCCGTCCTGATAGACGCCGTCGCCCCAGGTCGTGTGCTCCTCGCCCAGCCTTTTGCCTGGGCGGATGAAGGGGCCGAAACCGGGCACCTCGCCGCCGGCGCGGATCATCGTGGCATGGCATTCGGCCACCACATCGCGCTCGCTCGCCCCGTCGCGGATGGCGGCGATGGCTGCCTCGGCCGCGATGTCCGATATGGCGGCGGCCCTGCGCATCAGGTCCTGCTCCAGGGGCGATTTGACAAGCCGCAGATTGTCGACCAGGCCGGTGATATCGGCCCAGTGGACGTCCGGCAGGCTCTCGCGCAGCGCATGGCCGAAGCCGTAGGAATGGCCCGATGACCAAGTCTCCACGCCGATGCGCAAGGCGCCGTCGGCCTGCTCCTCGATCTCCTTCACAACCGCCTTCAGCACCGCGCGCGAGCGCTCCTTCGCTACGAAGGAATCTTTCAGGAAACGCACGGCGAGGTCGGCGGCCGTCTCGTTGTCGGCATGGCCGTGGAAGAGGGCGTTGCGAACCTGCTTTTCAATGGAGACGCGCTCCATCTGCCGCGTCACCAGCACCATGTCGCCCTCGGGCGGCACGATCAGAAGGTGCGGCGCGAAATAGCCCCAGTGGTCGAGGCCAGTCAGATAGAAGATGTTCTCGGGCGTCGAGAGCAGCACCATGTCGAGGCTGCGCGCTTCCATGGCGCTGCGCACTGCCTCCAGCCTTTGGCCCAGCTCTTCGTCGGTAAAAGGATTCGCGAACATGTGCAGCGCTCCTCAGCCGATGTCGCGGCAGACATATTTGACGTTGGTGAACTCCTCCATCCCCATTCGCGAGCCTTCCCGGCCAAGCCCCGCCTGCTTGATGCCGCCGAAGGGTATGGGCGCGCCGGTGATCTTGGTGCGGTTGACCGCCACCATGCCGAATTCGAGCGCGCGCGACAGCCGGGCGATGCGGCCGGAATCCCGCGTGTGCAGGTAGGCGACGAGCCCGGTCTCGGTGTCGTTGGCGCGGGCAAGCACCTCGTCTTCCGCGTCGAAGGGCGCGAAGGCGGCGACAGGGCCGAAGGTCTCCTCATGGAAAATCAGCGCGTTCTCCGGCACGTCGGCCAGCACCGTCGGGAGGAAAAAGTTCTCGCCGGCATTGGCTTCCTTGCCGCCGGCAACCAGCCTCGCGCCCTTCTCAAGTGCGTCGGCCACGTGCTCCTCCTGCTTTTTCAACGCGCGGGCGTTGATGAGCGGACCGATGTCCGGGTCCTCGAGGCCCTGACCGACGGTGAGCGTACGCACCTTTTCGGCGAAGGCTTCGACGAAGGCCTCGTAGATCGGGCGCTCGATATAGAAGCGGTTGGCGGCTAGGCAGTCCTGGCCGGAGGTGGCGAATTTCGCGGTGATCGCGCTTTCCACCGCCCGTTCGAGGTCGCAGTCGGCGAAGGCTATGAAGGGGGCGTGTCCGCCAAGCTCCATCACCAGCTTCTTCACCGTGGGTGCGGACTGGCCATAGAGCAGGCGGCCGATCTCCGTCGAGCCGGTGAATGACACGATGCGGACATGGCGCGAGGCGGTCATCGCGCCAACGACTTCCGCAGCCTTACCAGTGAGAACGTTGAAGACGCCAGCGGGCAGGCCGGCGCGCTCGGAAAGCTCGGCGAGCGCCAGGGCGGAGAAGGGGGTTTCGGAGGAGGGGTGGGCGACCACCGTGCAGCCGGCGGCCAGTGCCGCCGCGGCCTTTCGCGTCAGCATGGCGGACGGGAAATTCCACGGCGTGACGAGCCCCGCCACGCCCGCCGGCTCGCGCGAAATCCGCATCTCCGCATCGGTCAGGTGCGAGGTGACGCTCTCCACGTTCAGGCGCTTGGCCTCTTCGGCATAGAACTCTACGAATGAGGCGGCATAATCGATCTCGCCGCGCGCTTCGGAGAGGGGCTTGCCCTGCTCCAGCACCATGAGGTGCGCCAGATCCTCACGCGCCTCGACGATCAGGGCGTGCCAGCGCTTCAGAAGCTCCGCGCGCTCCTGCGGCAGGCGCGCGGCCCAGCCGGTGAAGGCTTGATGCGCGGCGGCGATTGCCTCGTCCGCCTGCGCTGACGTGAGTGCCGGCACACAGCCGATGCGGGCGCCGTCGGAGGGGTTCAGGACGTCGATAGCCGCGTCGCCGGGCGCGGCGATCCAGCGGCCGCCGACATAGGCGTACTCGCGGAAGAGGCGCGGGTCACGCAAGGCGGAAAGGGCAGTTTTTTCAAGGGCGGCAAGGGCAGACATCGGCTCACTCCCTGGCGGGTTCTATTCTTCCCTTGAGATGGGGTTTTCGGCGGCAAATTTTCCAAGGGAAATGCCGCCTGCCGCCGATGATTCTTCTGAATTTACGGGCGCTTGCCGATCAATCCTTCTGGCGCCCAGATGGGTCCCCAAGTAGGGAGGATAGGGGCATGGCTTTGGGCTGTTTCACCGGCTTCGTGACGATATAGGTAAAGTAGCGCACAAGCCCGACGCGTGCCTCCAGAAGCCCGTCCACCAGGCGCTGATAGCCGTCGATGTCGCGGGCGACGACCTGCAGGATGTAGTCGAAGCCGCCGCCGACGGCCCAGCAGCCGACGATCTCGTCGACCTTCTGCACCCAGCGCTCGAAAAGCTGGAAGTTTTCCGCCCGGTGCCCTTCCAGTTCGGCAGCCATGAAGACGACGACGTGCGGCGCGACTCGGGCAAGCGCCACGTCCGCGTGGTAGCCAGTGATGACACCAGCCTTCTCCAGCCGCTTCAGCCGCTCCCAGCATGGCGCCGGCGTCAGGTTGACGCGCTCGGCAAGCGCCGCCTTTGAGATGCGGCCTTCCTTCTGCAGGATGGAGAGGATTTTCAGGTCGCGGTCGTCGAGTTTGAGCATCTTGGCGTGATCCTGCGGGTAGGGGCGACAAAAACCAGCCCCCACATTTCTCAGCTCTCGATAACGCTCCCCGCACCCGCCACCTTGGCCTCGGCCAGTGCAAACGTCGCAATCGCCGTATCCTGCGCGCCGGTGCCGGTGAGGTCGCAGATCGTCACCTGGTCCTCGTTCGCGCGCCCCGGCTGGCCCTGAAGGATCCCTCCCAGCTCTGCCGGCGTCCCACCTTTCCACACTCCCGCGGCGATGGCCGAACGCAGTTCCCCCAGCTTCTCGCATTGGCTGGCGCGGTCGGCAACATAGAGGTCAACCGCAACGAGCGCCCTCGGGTCGATCTCGTTCTTGCCCTCCTGGTCCGAGCCCATGGCGGTGATATGGAGCCCAGGGTGCAGCCAGTCGGCCTTCAAGATCGGCTCCTCCGCCGGTGTCGTCGTCACGACGAGCTGGCTTTCGGCGACAAGACGGGCGGGATCTTTCTCCGCGCGGGCCTCAATGCCGAGGCTGGCGGCGATATCCTTGGCGCAGGCCGCGGCCTTTTCCGCATTACGGCCCCACACCAGCACCCGCTTGAAGGGCCGCACGAGATGCGCCGCCTCGATCTGCAGGCGCGCCTGCACGCCGGTGCCCATCACGCCCGCCGTCTCCACCGCTTGCGGTGCCAGATGACGGGCGGCGACAGCGCCGGCTGCAGCCGTGCGCACGTCGGTGAGATAGCCATTGTCGAGCAGCAACGCCTCCACTAGGCCGGTCTTCGCTGAAAACAGGATCATCAGCCCGTTGAGGCTCGGCAGGCCGAGTTTCGGATTGTCGAAGAAGCCGGGGCTGACCTTGATGGCGAAGCCGTCGAAACCGGGGATGTAGGCCGTCTTCACGTCCACCTCACCATTGGCCTCGGGGATGGCCATCGAGAGGATCGGCGGCATGACCACCTTTCCGGTGCCGAGGGCGGCGAAGGCTTCCTCCACCACGTCGACGGCCTTCACGTCGAGACGGACGGCGTTGCGCAGCTCGTTTTCGGTGAGGATGAAGATGTCACGCGGCATAAGAAGAGCCCTTGATGAGATAGTCGCCGAGCTTGATGTCGCGACCGTTCATGATGTCGGTGTAGACCGCCATGTCGACGTTGCGGCCCGTGACGATGGTGGCGACGGGGCCTTTCACCGTGCCGAGCTTGCCGGCCATCAGCGCCGCCGCGCCCACAGCGCTCGCGCCCTCGCAGACGATGCGGTCCTCGAAATAATGCGCCTGCATGGCGCGGTAGATCTCTTCCTCGGAAACGAGCACAACATCGTCCAGGCATTCGCGGCACAGTTCGAAGGAGTAGCGGTTGTCGGTACCGATGCCGCCGCCCAGCGAATCGGCCAGGCTTTCCACCTCCGTCACCTCCACAGGCCGACCGGTCTCCAACGCCGCGTACATCGCCGCCCCCCGCTCCATGGTGATGCCGACGACGCGGATCGACGGCTTCATGCGCTTCAGCGCAAAGCCGATGCCGCCGGCAAGCCCGCCGCCCGATAGCGGGATCAGCACGGTCTCCAGGTCCGGCCGCTGCTCCATTAGCTCCAGCCCGATGGTGCCTTGGCCCGCGATGACGGGCAGGGCGTCGAAGGGCGCGATCTCCGTCAGGCCTTCTTCCCGCACGAGCCTTTCGCTTTCCGCCTGCGCCTCGTCCTGGCTCTTGCCGGCGATGCGCACCTCGGCACCGAGGTCGCGGATGCCGTCGACCTTGGACCGCGGCACCAGAGTGGACATGCAGATGACGGCGCGCAGGCCCCGCCTTGCCGCGGCATAGGCCACGCCGCGCCCATGATTGCCGGTGGAGCAGCAGGTCACCCCTGCCGTCTCCGGCGGCAGCAATGCCACGGCACTTGCCGCCCCGCGCAGCTTAAAGGCGCCGGTCGCCTGCGTGATCTCCAGTTTCAGGAGCACGTCGCTGCCGGCAACCTTGCTCAGGAACGGGGAGGAGACGAGCGGCGTGTCGAGGGTGGCGGCACCCTCCATCCTCTGACGCGCGGCCAGAACGTCCGCCAGTGACAACGCATCCTGCATCAGTTGGCCTCTAGGACCGCGCTCAGGAACTGCCGCGTACGCTCTTCCTTCGGTTCGTTGAATATCTCGTCCGGCTTGCCTGCCTCGGCAATCTTGCCGCCGTAGAAGAAGCACACGCGGTCGGCGAATTCGCGCGCGAAGCCCATCTGGTGCGTGACCATGAGCATGGTCAGGTTGTGCTCCGTGCCGAGCTTGCGGATTACGTTCAGGACTTCGCCGACAAGCTCGGGATCAAGCGCTGAAGTCACCTCGTCGAACAGCATCACCTTGGGCCGCATGGCAAGCGCCCGGGCGATCGCCACGCGCTGCTGCTGACCGCCGGAAAGCTGGCTCGGATACTGGTCCTTCTTGTCGCCGAGGCCGACCATGTCGAGCAGTTCCGCCGCCCGCTCGGCGGCTTCCTTCTTCGACAGGCCGAGAACATGGATCGGCGCTTCCATGCAGTTCTTCATCGCCGACATGTGCGGGAATAGGTTGAAGTGCTGGAACACCATGCCGATATTGCCGCGCACCTTGCGCAGATAGCGCTCGTCGGCCGGCACCAGCTTGCCGTTCTTCTGCATATGCGTCAGCGGATCGCCGTCGACATAGATGACGCCGTCATTGATGCGCTCCAGCGTCATCAGCATGCGCAGCACTGTTGTCTTGCCGGAGCCGGACGGGCCGATGATGGCGACTTTCTCGTTGGGCGCGATCTCCAGATTGAGCGAATCGAGAACCGTCAGCGTGCCGTAGCTCTTGGTCACATTGTCGAATTTGACCATGGGTGTGGTCATCGCGCGCCTCCGGGGTTGCGCAGGGTTCTGTTAAGATATGTTTCCACCTGGCGGATAAAGGCGGCCGCTATCAGGCTCATGACCAGGAAGAAGCCGCCGACCAGTGTGATGGGCTCGACGTAGCGGAAGCTCTGGGAACCCAGGATCTTCGCCGTCTGCATGAGCTCCAGCACGGCGATGGCTGAAAGAAGCGGCGTTTCCTTGAACAGCGCCACCAGATAATTGCCGAGTGCCGGCACTACGGGCGGGATCGCCTGCGGGATGATGATGTCGCGGAAGGTGATGTACGGGCTCAGGTTGAGCGCCGTGGAGGCTTCCCACTGGCCCCTCGGCACGTTTTCCAGCCCCGCCCGGTAGACCTCCGAGCAGTAGGAGCCGTAGTGCAGACCGAGAGCGATGACACCGGCCGTCATCGCCGGGAGCACGACGCCGAACTCCGGGAAGACGAAGAAGATGAAGAAGATCTGGATGAGAACCGGCGTCGAGCGGATGAATTCGACGAAGCCGGCGGCCGTCACGGAGATCCAGCCCGTCTTCGACATGCGCAGGATGGCGAGCACCAGTCCGAGCACGGCCGCGAGCGCGAAGCCCAGCAGAGTGGCCTGGATAGTGACGACCGATGCTCTCAAAAGCGTCGGCGTGATCTCCCAGACATAGTTCCAGTCCCAGAACATGGCCTACCTCCCCCGTGCGATGCCGCGAGCGGCGAAGGTTTCGAGCGTGCGCGTGCCGACCGTGATCAGCACCGAAAGGGCCAGATACACGACGAGCACGATGGTGAATATCTCGACCGTGCGGAAGGTGGTCTGGTTCATCTGCTGCGCCTTGAAGGTCAGGTCTGAGATGGTGATCAGCGAGACTAGCGCCGTGGCCTTCAACAGCTCGATGAACAGGTTTCCCCACGGCGGGATCATGGCGACAAAGGCCTGCGGCAGGATGATGCGCCTGAGCGACAGGGCTCGCGGCATGTTGAGCGCAACGGAAGCCTCCCACTGGCCGCGCGGCACCGCATTTACGGCGCCCCGCACCACTTCCGCGCCATAGGCGCCAACATTGAGGCCGAGCGCGGTGATGGCGACCGTCAGCGGATCGAGCAGAATGCCGAAATGCGGCAGGACGAAAAACAGCCAGAAGAGTTGCACCAGCGCCGAGGTGCCGCGGAAGACCTCGATATAGGCGACTGCCAGCCAGCGCAGCGGCAGCGGCCCGTACATCTTAGCCATGGCTGCGATCAGCGCCATGACCATGGCGAGAATGCAGCCGCCGACCGTGATCTGAATGGTGACCGCGGCGCCTTGCAGAAGGCCGGGAATGAATTCGCGGAAACCGGCGAAGCTCGAGACCGCCAAACCCGCGGTGAAGAAGACGATCGCGCAAACCGCGAGCGGACGAAGCTGCATCGCGAGAACCCCTCAACCCCCACTGACGGAAGCATGTATGGCCCCCGCCGTCCGACCCCGTGTTTCACCCACCGCAGGAGTCTGATGCGGATTTGCCTGCCGACGCGCCGCCCATAAGGAGGCGCGTCGGCCCCAAGGCCAGAGGCGTGTCATTCGCCAGCGCAGAGTTCCTCGGTGGTCTTGTTCGGCAGATATGCTTCGCCGAAGCCAAACTGTTCGACCAGCTGGATGTGCTCTTCGGTGCCGATGAATTTTTTCAGCTCTTCATTGAAAGCTTCGTAGAGGGCCTGATCCTCCGGGCGGAAGGCGAAGCCGCCATGGCCCTTCACGGACTCCCCGGCGACCTCGCCGAACGGCTCCGTGGCCTCCACACCCTCATTGTTCTCGGCCATCCGCTCGATCGAAAGGGCCGTCAGCGCCGCCGCGTTGGCGCGTCCGGCCTTCACGGCGCTCACCAGGCTCGACTGGTCCGGCAGGATGACGAGCTGGTCCTGCGGAATGCCCGCCATCTCAGCATAATTGGCTTCGACCGCGCCGGCCATGACAGCGAGCTTCAGGTCACTGTTCTCGGCAACGGTGGCATAGTCCTGGATGTCCTGCGGGTTGCCCTCCTGCACCAGGAAGGCCTGGCCGATGCCGTAGGACGGCTCGGAGAACTGCACCTGCTGGCACCGCTCGGGCGTGATGAACATGCCGGCGGCGATGATGTCGAAACGACCGGCCTTGAGGCCCGGAATGAGCGAGCCGAACTCGGTCAAGACGCCGTCCACCTCGGAAATGCCGATCCTCTCGAGCACCGCCTTGGCTACTTCCGGCGACTCGCCAGTCAGCTCGCCAGCGGGCGTGGCAAATCCGTAGGGAGCCTCATTGGCGAAACCGACGCGGATATAGCCGGCCTCCCGCGCCCGCTCGAGCGCGTCCTGCGCAACCGCCGTGATGGCGGTGGTGCCGAGTGCGGCGGCGACAGCTGCAAGCGCCACCATTCCCTTCAGAACCGTGCGTCTCATGATCTCTCCCTGCTTTTTTCGTGAAAAATGAAATTGCTGGCTAGAAGCGCCTGATGTATACATCATCACGCGGATCGAGGGATTGTCAACGGCCTTCGGTCGGGCTTCAGGTCTCACGAGAGTTCCCGAACATTTCAGACTGCAACATTTGTGCACAACTCGGCCGCGGTCACGGGCGTGACGCTTCCAGGGGCGCCGGGGGAATGACACAGTTCCGGAGGTAGCATGCCCGCATCCCACTTGCCCTTCAGCATCCAGGAATACGCAAACCGGCTGGACAAGACCCGCCGGGCTATGGAAGCGAAAGGGATCGATATCCTGTTCGTCGAGGACCCCTCCAACATGGCGTGGCTCACCGGCTACGACGGCTGGTCCTTCTATGTCCACCAGGGAGTTTTGGTCTTCAAGGACGACGACCCCATCTGGTGGGGCCGTTCCATGGACGGCAACGGCGCCGTGCGTACCTGCTACATGGACGATGAGCGGGTGCTGCGCTACCCCGATCACTATGTGCAGGCCAACACGCTGCATCCCATGCAGCATTTGGCCGAGGTCATCCGCGCCCATGGCTACGCCAACAAGCGCATCGGCGTGGAACTGGAGAACTACTATTTCTCGGCCAAGGCCTATCTCGTGCTGCACGAAGAACTGCCCGACGCCAAGTTCGTCGATGCCACCGGGCTGGTCAACTGGCAGCGCGCGGTGAAGTCGGACGAGGAACTGGTTTTCATGCGCCGCGCCGCGCGCATCTCGGAGAAGATGATCGACGGAATCGTTGAGCGCATCGAGCCGGGCATGAAGAAGAACGACCTGGTGGCCGAGATCTACGGCGACGCCATCCGCGGCGTTGACGACGACTGGGGCGAGTATCCGGCCATCGTGCCGCTCCTGCCTACCGGCTCCGACGCCGCTGCCCCGCATCTGACGTGGGACGGTCGGCGCTTCGAGCAGGGGCACGCCACCTTCTTCGAGATCGCCGGCTGCTACCGCCGCTATCACACGCCCTTCTGCCGCACGGTCTTCCTCGGCACGCCACCGCAATACATGCTTGATGCGGAGAAAGCGCTGGCCGCCGGTATCGAGGCCGGTCTCGATATGGCGCGCGCCGGAAACCGGGCAGGGCAGGTTGCCGAGGCGCTCTACGGCGAATTGGAGAAGGGCGGCATCAGGCGCGACGGGCGTTGCGGCTACTCCATCGGCATTTCCTACCCGCCGGACTGGGGCGAGCGCACCATCTCCTTCCGCCGTGAGGACGAGACAATCCTCGAGCCGGGCATGACCTTCCACTTCATGCCGGGCCTATGGATGGCCGATTGGGGGCTGGAGATCACCGAAAGCATCCTGATCAAGGAAGAAGGGTCGGCGGAAGCGCTGTGCAAGCGGCCGCGCGAGCTGATCGTGAAGGATTAGGACAGCCATGCCCGACATCGCACGAACGCGGCAAATCCTCGCCGACCTAGTGGCCTTTCCCACCGTCTCTGCCGACAGCAATCTGCAGTTGATCGACTACGCGGCGGAAATCCTCGGCGATGCCGGCGCTCGGCTTTCCGTGCACCAGGACGAGGCCGGCACCAAGGCCAATCTCTTCGCCACGCTCGGCCCGGAAGGTGATGGCGGCATCGTGCTGTCGGGTCACACCGACGTGGTGCCTGTGGAGGGGCAGGAATGGACGAGCGACCCGTTCGCCTTGCGCGAGGCGGACGGGCGCCTCTACGGCCGCGGCACGTGCGACATGAAGGGCTTCATCGCCTGCTGCCTCGCCATGGCACCGGTCTTCGCCCAAAAGCCTTTGAAACGACCGCTGCACTTCGCCTTCACCTATGATGAGGAGGTGGGCTGCTTCGGCGCCCGTGCCCTGATGGATGAGCTGGCGCGGGCCGAAATTCGCCCCGCCGCGGCCATCATCGGCGAGCCGACCTTGATGCGCATCATCGAGGGGCACAAAGGCTGCTACGAATACACGACCGAGTTCCGCGGGCTGGAAGGGCACGGCTCCGACCCCGGCCGCGGCGTCAACGCGGTCGAGTATGCGGTGCGCTACGTCTCGCGCCTGATGGCGCTGGCCGAGGAGCTGAAGGTGCGGGCGCCTGCGGAAAGCCGCTTCCACCCGCCCTGGACGACGCTGCAGGTCGGCCTTATGCAGGGCGGCGCGGCACGCAACGTCATTCCGGGCCACTGCACGGTGGAGTGGGAGATGCGGCCGGTGCAGGAGGGGGATGCCGCGTTCGTGAAGGACGATATCCAAGCCTATATCGACCAGGTTCTGCGCCCGGCGATGAAGATCGTCTCCGAGGATGCCGACATCGTCACCCACGTGGTGGGTGAGGTGGAGGGGCTGGAGCCGGTTGCCCAATCGGAGGCGCGGCGCATCGTCTCCGAACTGACGGGCTTGACCGAGGCGGAGGTGGTGGCCTTCGGCACGGAGGCCGGGCTGTTCCAGAGTGCCGGCATCTCCGCCGTCATCTGCGGCCCTGGCTCGATCGAGCAGGCGCACAAGCCGGACGAGTTCGTGTCCGTCGAGCAGTTGTCCGCCTGCCTCGGCATGCTGGAGCGGCTGAGGCCGAAGCTGACGTGAGGCGGCGATGAGCAACGGCAGCGAGGCGCGCGCCCGTTTCGAGCGCATCTACCGGACGCTGCGCCGGCGCATCTGCCTGCTCGACTATCCCCCCGGCCGCCGCCTGCGCGAGGAGGATCTGGCGGAGGAATTCAAGACCAGCCGCACGCCCATACGCCGCGTTCTGGCGCGGCTGGAGGACGAAGGTCTCCTGCGCTCCGTCCACGGCGTCGGCACCATCGTCACCGACATCCATATCGACGACCTGCAGCAGGTCTACCAGCTCCGCGTCGAGCTGGCCGAGCTCGTCGGCAAGCTGTCCCCGGTGCCGCCGGACCGGCGGACGCTGGAGGAATTCCGCCAGCTCATGGCACGTGGCGAGGCGCTGGTCGCCCGGCCCGACGCGCGCGAATTCGCCCGCCTCAACATGGAGTTCTTCCACCTCCTGATGGAGCTCACCGCCAACGAGCCGCTGCGCGAGATTTCCGAGCGGCTCTACTATCAGACGACGCGCAACTGGCTGAAGACGGCCTCGCGGCTTGCCCAGTACCGGGAAATGCTGATGAACGAGATCCGCTTCTTTCTGCGCGAGATGGCCGACACTGTCGCGGCCATAGAGATCGGCGATCTCAAGGTCGTCGGCCATATCAGGCGCTCCCACGTTGCCATGAGCTTCGCCAGGCTTTACGCCGAGGCGCATCCCGCTCGCCAGGAGGAGGGCGAACGCTCGCTCCGACCTGCCGTTTCACGGTCGAGCTGAATACGTCTTGACCTTCCAGTAACTGGAAGCCCTATCTGGACGGCTCGATATGATTCCGGAGAGCCGAATGGAACAGAAAGCACACCACACGTCCCTTGCCGATCAGGCGGAGGTCGTCCGCGACCCGGTTTGCGGTATGACCGTCGATCCGTCAAAAGACAAGCCCAGCTTGAAGCATGCCGGACACACCTATCATTTCTGCAGCGAATCCTGCCGCAAGCGCTTTGCCGCCGACCCGGAGGCTTTTCTGACGGCAAAGGACCCGGTGTGCGGCATGAACGTGGAGCGCGCAACGGCGCGCCATTTCCACCGCCACGACGGCGAGGGTTACTATTTCTGTTCCGCCGGCTGCGCGGAGAAATTCACCGCCGACCCCGAGCGCTATCTGGGGGATAAGCCGAAGCCCGAGCCGATGCCGAAGGGCACAAAGTACACCTGCCCGATGCACCCGGAAATCGTTACCGACGAACCGGGAAGCTGCCCCATCTGCGGCATGGCGCTGGAGCCGATGGGCGTGCCCACGGGCAAGGAAGGCCCCAATCCGGAATTGATCGACTTCACCCGCCGCCTCTGGGTTAGCGCCATCCTGGCGATACCGCTGGTGGTGCTCGCTATGGGGCCGATGGTGGGCTTGCCCGTGCGGCATTGGCTCGGCGAGCCGTTGGCGGGCTGGCTCGAACTCCTGCTGGCGACGCCGGTGGTGTTGTGGGCGGCCGCGCCCTTCTTCCACCGCGGCTGGCAGTCGATCGTCAACCGCAGTCCCAACATGTGGACGCTGATCGCCATCGGCGTCGGCGCGGCCTATGGCTACAGCGTCGTTGCCACGCTTTTCCCGGAGATATTCCCCGCCTCTTTCCGAACCCATGGAGGCACCGTCCCGGTCTATTTCGAGGCCGCGGTGGTGATCGTGACGCTCATCTTCGTCGGTCAGGTGCTGGAACTGAAGGCGCGCGAGCGCACGGGCTCGGCCATTCGTGCGCTGCTCGACCTATCGCCCAAGACGGCGCGCCGCATCGGCGCCGACGGCAAGGAGACGGACGTGCCGCTCGAGGAGGTGCAGGTGGGCGACCTCCTGCGCGTGCGGCCGGGCGACGCCGTGCCGGTCGACGGCGTGGTGGAGGAGGGCCGCTCCTCGCTCGACGAATCCATGATCTCCGGCGAGCCCCTGCCGGTGGAGAAGGAGGCCGGCGACCAACTCACCGGCGGCACGCTCAACAAGAACGGAACGCTGGTCATGCGCGCCGAGCGGGTGGGCAGCGAGACCATGCTGGCGAAGATCGTCGAGATGGTGGCCTCGGCCCAGCGTTCGCGCGCACCGATCCAGGGGCTGGCCGACTGGGTGGCGTCCTGGTTCGTGCCCACGGTGGTGGCGATCGCCGTGCTTGCCTTCATCGTCTGGGGTATCTTCGGACCGCAGCCGAGCATGATCTTCGCCATCGTCTCGGCGGTCTCCGTGCTTATCATCGCCTGTCCCTGTGCGTTGGGGCTGGCCACGCCGATGTCGATCATGACAGCCACCGGCCGCGGCGCTCAAGGCGGCGTCCTGATCCGCGACGCCGAGGCGCTGGAGCGTTTTGCCCGCGTCGACACGCTGATCGTCGACAAGACCGGCACGCTCACCGAAGGACGGCCGAAACTGACTGACGTGGTGACGACCGAGGGCATCGAGCGCGCCGAGCTTCTGTCGCTGGCCGCAAGCCTGGAGCGCGGCTCGGAGCATCCGCTTGCCGAGGCCATCGTCGAAGGGGCGGAAGCTGAAGGCGCCACCCTTTCCAATGCCGTCGACTTCGAGGCCGTGACTGGTAAGGGCGTCTCGGGCGTGGTGTCTGGCAGGCGCGTGGCGCTCGGCAACGCGGCCATGATGAAGGCGTTCGGCTTCGATTCCGGGCCGCTTGCCGGGCAGGCCGAGAGCCTGCAGGCCGAAGGCAAAACGGCCATGTTCGTCGCCATCGACGGCAAGGCGGCCGGCATCGTCGCCGTCGCCGATCCCATCAAGGAAACGACGGCCGGCGCCATCCGCGCCCTCCACGATCTGGGCCTCACCATCATCATGGCGACCGGCGACAACGAACGCACCGCCCGCGCCGTGGCCGAAAAACTCGGTATCGACGACGTGCGCGCCGAGGTCCTGCCGGAGGACAAGAAGGCGCTGGTCGACGAGTTCCATGCACGTGGCGCCAAGGTGGCCATGGCCGGCGACGGCGTCAACGACGCGCCCGCACTTGCCGCGGCGGAAGTCGGCATCGCCATGGGCACCGGCGCCGACGTGGCCATGGAAAGCGCCGGCATCACGCTGGTGAAGGGAGATCTGACGGGCATCGTCAGGGCGCGTAAGCTCGCCCGCGCGACGATCCGCAACATCAAGCAGAACCTCTTCTTCGCCTTCGTCTACAACGCCGCCGGCGTGCCCATCGCCGCCGGTATCCTCTATCCGGTCTTCGGCGTGCTCCTGTCGCCGATGATCGCCGCGGCGGCCATGAGCCTGTCGTCGGTCTCCGTCATCGGCAATGCGCTTAGGTTGAGGCGCGTCCAGCTTTAGCGGCTGGTGTTGGCGCGGCTCTGCAAAGACGCGCGTCATCCCGGAAGTCGGAGCGAACCGGAGACTGTCCGGGACCCATTCCGTGACGTCGACGTTCCGGAATGGGTCCCCGGCAAGCCTTCAACTTCCCCGGGATGACGACCCGTTGGAACCGCGTGCGCCCAAATTTTTGCATTGCACAATCATTGTGCATGCGCAAAATAGAGGCATGCCGTCTCGTTCGCTCTCCGTCCTGGTCATCGACGAAAATACCGTGCGCGCCGCCATCATCGAGGCGGGGCTGCGCGAGGCCGGCCACGAACAGGTCACCGTCGTGCACGACGTCAACGGCATCGCCCAGCGTATCGCCGAGATCCAGCCCGATGTCATCGTCATCGATCTGGAAAACCCCAACCGCGACATGCTGGAGGCGATGTTCAACCTGTCGCGCGCTGTCAGGCGGCCGATCGCCATGTTCGTCGACCAGTCCGACCAGAGCGCCATCGAGGCGGCGGTGGATGCCGGCGTTTCGGCCTATGTGGTCGATGGGCTGAGGCAGGAGCGCGTCAAGCCGATCGTCGACATGGCGATCAGCCGCTTCAACGCCTATTCGCGCCTTGCGCGCGAACTGGAAGAGGCGAAGAGCGCGCTTGAAGGCCGCAAACTCGTCGACCGGGCCAAGGGCATCCTCATGCGCTCAAAGGGAATTTCCGAGGAGGAGGCCTACACGCTGCTCCGCCGCACGGCGATGAACCAGAACCGCAAGATTTCGGAAATCGCCCAGAGCCTGATCCTGGCCTCCGGGCTGCTCGACGAGTGAGGCGCGCAATGAGCGACCACCACATCACCGCCGGTTTCCTGCCGCTGCTCGACAGCGCCATCCTGGTGGCGGCGCGTGAGAAAGGTTTTGCGGCGGTGGAAGGCGTCGATCTGACGCTGGTGCGCGAAACCTCCTGGGCGAGCATCCGCGACCGCATCGCTGTCGGCCATTTCGAGGTGGCGCACATGCTGGCGCCCATGCCGATCGCCGCCAATCTCGGCCTGACGCCGATGCGCCTGAACCTCATTGCGCCGCTGGCGCTCGGCCTCGGCGGCAACGCCGTCACCGTCAGCAACGCCCTGTGGCAGGCGATGGCGGAAGCCGGCGCTACCGGGCCGGACGATCCGGCAGCAGCAGGGGCGGCGCTCAGGAAGGTGATCGAGGGCCGGCGGGAGCAGGGGGGCGACAGACTGCGCTTGGGCGTCGTCCATCCCCATTCGGGGCACAATTTCGAGCTGCGCTACTGGCTCGCTGCCTGCGGCATTGATCCCGAGCGCGACATCGACATTACCATCGTGCCGCCGCCATTGACGGCCGACGCCATGGCCGCCGGCCGCATCGACGGCTTCTGCGTCGGCGAACCGTGGAACAGCGTGGCGGTGGCCGCCGGCCATGCCCGCATCGCCACGGTCAAGGCGGCCATCTGGCGGTCGAGCCCGGAAAAGGTGCTGGGCGTGCGCGCTGACTGGGCCGAGGCGCACAGTGATACGCTCGCCCGCCTCCTGCGCGCGCTCTACCGCGCCGCCGCCTGGTGCGGCGAAGCGGAAAACCACGAGGAACTGGCGGCGATCCTCTCCGGCGAAGCCTATCTCGGCCAGCCTGCGAAACTCCTCCTCGGCGCGCTCGACGGGCGGTTGGAGACGGGCAACGGCATCCACCGCTTCCCCGATTTCTTTCTGCCGGTAGAGAAGGCGGCAACCTTTCCCTGGCAGAGCCATGCGCTTTGGTTCTATTCGCAGATGGTGCGCTGGGGGCAGGTTCCACACACGGAGGTGAACACAGAGAAGGCAAGGGCCTCCTTCCGCCCCGACATCTACCGCGCCGCCCTCGGCCCCCTCGGCGCGGCACTGCCATCCGCCAGCATGAAGGTGGAGGGCGCATTGACAGCCCCGACGCCCGTGGGCGCGACCTCCGGCCGGCTGACCCTCGGTCCCGACGGCTTCTTCGACGGGGCCATATTCGACCCGGCGAAACTGGGCGACTACATCGTCGGCCAAAAGCCTGCCGGTGCGGTGGATTGATCGAGCGGCCTAGCTGGTGACCGCCGGCGTAGCGTCGATGTTCTGGCATAGATCCCCGGGTCAAGCCCGAGGATGACGAAGTGAAATATCTGCATGATTCTCCAACGTCGAGACGAGCGGCAACGCCTCCACCTTCGTCATCCTCGGGCTTGACCCGAGGATCCATTCCGGAACGACCCTAGAAATTCACTGCCTAATTCGCAGGCACATTGCGGGCATGCCTAAAGTTTGATCGCTGCGCTGCAGCATTAGTCACCAGAATCAGCAGCGCCGGTGAAGGGGTGCAAATTCTCTTTTAAGTAACCCATTGAAAACAAACGAATCCACTCTCGAAACTGAAGTTGGCACGCCCCGTGCATAGCTAAAAGCGGGTCCAGAGGGGACACCAAAAACAAGCGTCCAATGAAGGGCGCTGAGGCAAAGCTGCCGATCGGGGATTGCCGCCGTTGACCGCGGGCGAGCGATTTCTGGCCGGCAGCTTTTCTTTTTGCAGCAACGAAAACCTCGCACGAGGCACGAGCAGTTGGATTGGAACAGCCGATGACCGCATCAACGCCAGCCGCACAAACGCAAGACACCACGCCCACGCGCGCGCTCACAATGTCCACCGTCGCATTCACGGTCTGCTTCGCCGTGTGGACGATATTTTCCATCATCGGCGTGCGCATCAAGGATGATCTGGGGCTTTCCGAGACCCAGTTCGGCCTGCTCGTCGGCACGCCGATCCTCACCGGCTCGCTCGTTCGCATGTTGCTCGGCATCTGGACCGACCGCTACGGCGGCCGCCTCGTCTACACCGCCACCATGCTGGCGGCGGCGATCGCCACCTTCCTGCTCTCCTTCGCCCATACCTATACTCAGATGCTTATCGCGGCCCTCGGGGTCGGCATCGCCGGCGGTTCCTTCGCCGTCGGCGTCGCCTATGTCTCGCGCTTCTATCCGGCTGAGAAACAGGGCACCGCGCTCGGCATCTTCGGCGTCGGCAACGTGGGCGCCGCGGTGACCAAGTTCCTCGCCCCCTTCTTGCTGATCGCCTGGGGCTGGGCGGCCGTCGCCCAGGTGTGGGCCCTGGTGCTGGTCGTCATGGCGGTGGTCTTCTGGTTCACCACAGGAGACGATCCGGTGATCCGCGCCCAGCGCGCCGGCCAGCTCCGCCGGCGCAGCTTCGCGTCCGAGTTCGAGCCGCTGAAGAACCTGCAGGTCTGGCGTTTCGCGCTCTACTACTTCTTCGTCTTCGGGGCCTTCGTTGCGCTGGCCCTGTGGCTGCCGCGCTATCTGATCGGCGTTTACGGCTTCGACATCGCCACCGCCGGCATGATCGGTGCGGCCTATTCCATCCCCGCCTCTGTCTTCCGCGCCTATGGCGGCGCGCTGTCGGATAAGGCGGGCGCGCGCACAGTCATGTACTGGACCTTCGCCGTCTCCGCCGTCTGCACAGCTCTTCTGTCGATACCGGCGGCCGACTACATGGTGCAGGGCATCGACGGCCCCAAGACCTTCCACTTCGAAGTCGGCCCCTGGGCCTTCGTCGTCCTCATCTTCGTGCTTGGCTTCTTCATGAGCCTCGGCAAGGCCGCCGTCTACAAGCACATCCCCGTCTACTACCCGCAGAACGTCGGCGCGGTGGGCGGTCTCGTGGGCATGATCGGCGGGCTTGGCGGCTTCGTCCTGCCGCTGCTCTTCGGCTACCTCAACGACCTTACCGGCCTGTGGACGAGCTGCTTCATGGCGCTCTTCGTCCTCGTCGCCTTCTCGCTCGCCTGGATGCATTTCGCCGTGCGCCGGATGGAGCGGCGCACCGAGATGCAGCCGGCTTGAAACCGCCCGCGAAAGGGAAAGGATATCCATGACTGAGAAACTCGTCGTCGTCGGTGCCGGAATGGCCTCCGGGCGCATGCTCGAGCACCTGTTCGAGGCCAATCCGGACGCCTTCGACGTAACCCTCTTCGGTGCCGAGCCGCGCGGCAACTACAACCGCATCATGCTCTCGCCAGTGCTGGCCGGCGAAAAGACCTATGACGAGATCGTCACCCACGACGCGAATTGGTATGCCGAAAACGGTGTGAACTGCCGCTTCGGCGAGACCGTTACCAGGATCGACCGCAAGGCCAAGGTGGTTTTCTCCGGCGAGCGCGAGACACCTTACGATAAGCTGGTAATCGCCACCGGCTCCGCACCCTTCATCATCCCCATCGCCGGCAAGGACCTGCCCGGCGTCATGGCCTTCCGCGACCTCGACGACGTCGATGCCATGGCGGCGGCGGCCGGGAAGCCGAATGCCAAGGCGGTCGTCATCGGCGGCGGCCTTTTGGGCCTCGAGGCGGCTGCCGCCTTGCGCTTGCGCGGCATGGAGGTGGTGGTGCTGCACCTGATGGGCCACCTGATGGAGCGCCAGCTCGACCCGGCCGCAGGTTATCTTCTGCAGAAGGAGCTGGAGGGCAGGGGGATAAAGATCCACTGCAAGGCGCAGACCAAGGCCGTCCTCGGCGAGGAGAGGGCCGAGGCCGTGGTTCTGGAAGACGGCACGATCTATCCCGCCGATATCGTCGTCATGGCTGTCGGCATCCGGCCGGAGACCCGCATCGCCGTCGACGCCGGCCTTTATGTGGAGCGCGGCATCGTCGTCAACGACCAGATGGTCTCCTCCGATCCCGACATCCTGGCCGTCGGCGAGTGCGTCGAGCATGAAAGCATCTGCTACGGCCTCGTCGCCCCGCTCTACGACATGGCCAAGGTGGCGGCGAAGACACTCGTCAAAGAGGACGCCGCCTTCCGTCCCGTGGAGACCGCCACCCAGCTTAAAGTGACCGGCGTAAACCTCTATTCCGCGGGCGATTTCGCCGAGGGCGACGACCGCGAGGAGATCGTCCTGCGCGATGGCTCGGCCGGCATCTACAAGCGCCTGGTGCTGAAGGAAAACCGTATTCTCGGCGCTGTGCTCTATGGAGAGACGGCCGACGGCTCCTGGTTTTTCAACATGCTCAAGAAGGGCACTGACGTCGCCGAGATGCGTGACACCCTCATTTTCGGCCAAGCCTATCAGGGAGGGGGTCAGCTGGACCCTATGGCGGCCGTTGCAGCCTTGCCGGATGATACGGAGATCTGCGGCTGCAACGGCGTATGCAAGGGAAAGATCGTCGGCACGATCACCGAAAAGGGCCTGACGACGCTCGACGCCGTGCGCGCCCATACCAAGGCCTCCAATTCCTGCGGCACCTGCACCGGGCTCGTCGAGCAGCTGATGCGGCTCACCCTGGGTGACACCTACAATCCGGCCGCGGTGCAGCCCATGTGCGGCTGCACCGACCTTGGCCATGACGACGTGCGCCGCCTCATCAAGGCGAAGGGGCTGAAGACCATCCCCGCCGTCATGCAGGAGCTGGAATGGAAGACTTCCTGCGGCTGCGCCAAGTGCCGCCCCGCGCTCAACTATTATCTCGTGGCCGACTGGCCGGACGAATATGCCGACGACTACCAGTCGCGCTTCGTCAACGAGCGCGTGCACGCCAACATCCAGAAGGATGGTACGTACTCGGTGGTCCCGCGCATGTGGGGCGGCGTGACCAGCTCCAAGGAGCTACGTGCCATCGCCGATGTGGTCGACAAGTTCAATATTCCGACCGTCAAGGTCACCGGCGGCCAGCGTATCGACATGCTGGGCATCCAAAAAGAGGACCTGCCCGCCGTCTGGGCCGATCTCAGCAAGGCCGGCTTCGTCTCGGGCCATGCCTATGCCAAGGGCCTCAGAACCGTGAAAACCTGCGTCGGCTCCGACTGGTGCCGCTTCGGCACGCAGGATTCCACCGGCCTCGGCATCCGCATCGAAAAGTTCATGTGGGGCTCCTGGACGCCGGCCAAGGTGAAGATGGCCGTCTCCGGCTGTCCGAGGAACTGCGCCGAGGCCACCTGCAAGGATGTCGGCGTCGTCTGTGTCGATTCAGGCTTCGAGATTCATTTCGCCGGTGCCGCCGGCCTCGACATCAAGGGCACCGAGGTGCTGGGCCTGGTGAAGACGGAAGACGAAGCGCTGGAGGTGATCGTGGCGCTCGTCCAGATGTACCGCGAGCAGGCACGCTATCTGGAACGCATCTACAAATGGGCCAAGCGCGTCGGCATCGAAGAGATCCGCCGCCAGATCATGGAAGACACTGGCAAGCGCAAGGCCTTTTTCGACCGCTTCGTCTTCTCCCAGAAATTCGCCCAGGTGGATCCCTGGTCCGAGCGCGTCTCGGGCAAGGACAAGCACGAGTTCAAACCCATGGCCGAACTGGGCTTCCCCCAGGCAGCGGAGTGAAACGATGAGCGACTGGATCGAGGTCGGCAAGCTCGATGACATCCCGCAGCGCGGTGCGCGCTGCGTCAACACCCCCATCGGACGGATCGCCGTCTTCCGCACCGCCACCGACGAGGTCTACGCCATCGAGGACCGCTGCCCACACAGGGGCGGCCCCCTGAGCCAGGGCATCGTGCACGGGGCGCAGGTCACCTGTCCGCTGCACAACTGGGTCTTTTCGCTGGAGACCGGGGATGCCCAGGGCGCCGACGAAGGCGCTGTGCGCACCTTTGCGCTCAAGCGCGAGGGCGAGCGCATTCTCATGGACGCCTCGATAATGCTGGCCGTGGCGGCGGAGTAGGGGTCCCGCCGCCATCTTCTTCCTTCCAACCCAGGAGAGCGATTGCATGGCCTATGTTGTACCCAATGAATTCGTGACCAAGATGATCGACGCCGGCGAGGCGAAGGTGTTCATGTCGACGCGCGACACCCTGATCCGCGCCTTCATGGCCGGTGCCATACTGGCGCTCGCTGCCGCCTTCGCCGTCACCATCACGGTGCAGACCGGAGAGCCGCTGGCCGGCGCCATACTCTTCCCCGTGGGCTTCTGCCTGCTTTATCTGATGGGCTTCGATCTTCTGACCGGCGTCTTCACGCTCGTGCCGCTGGCTCTCATCGACAAGCGGCCGGGCGTCACATGGGCCGGGGTTATGCGCAACTGGTGGCTTGTCTTTGTCGGCAATTTCGCCGGTGCCCTGCTCGTAGCGCTGATGATGGCGATCACCTTCACCTACGGCTTCAGTGAGGCGCCGAACGCGGTCGGCCAGAAGATCGGCACCATCGGCGAGGGCCGCACGGTGGGCTATGCCGCCTATGGCGCTGCCGGAATGCTTACCCTCTTCATCCGCGGCGTGCTTTGCAACTGGATGGTCTCGACGGGCGTCGTGGCGGCGATGATGTCGACCTCCGTTTCGGGCAAGGTCATCGGCATGTGGATGCCCATCATGCTGTTCTTCTACATGGGCTTCGAGCACTCGATCGTAAACATGTTCCTGTTCCCCTCGGGCCTGATGCTTGGCGGCAACTTCTCGATCATGGACTACCTCCTATGGAACGAGATCCCCACCGTGGTCGGCAACCTAGTGGGCGGCCTGACCTTTGTCGGCCTCACGCTCTATTCCACCCACCACCGCACCGGCCCGAAGCGCGAGCCGGGCGACATGGCCGCCCCCGCCCGCGTCCCGGCCGAATAGGACGGCGCGATGACGCAGACGGCCAGCCTCCCCACGAAAACAACCTGTCCGTATTGCGGGGTCGGCTGCGGCGTCCTGGCGGCTCTGGAGCCCGACGGCTCGGTATCGATCAAGGGTGACCCCGAGCACCCGGCCAATTTCGGTCGGCTCTGCTCGAAAGGCTCCGCCCTTGCCGAAACCGTCGGCCTCGAGGAGCGGCTGCTTTACCCGGAGATCGGCGGCCGCCGCGCCGGCTGGGACGAGGTGCTCGATCTGGTGGCGCAAAATTTTGCGGCGGCGGTCGCCGAGCACGGCCCCGATTCCGTCGCCTTCTATGTCTCGGGCCAGCTTCTCACGGAGGACTATTACGTCGCCAACAAGCTGATGAAAGGCTTCATCGGCTCGGCCAACATCGACACCAACTCCCGCCTGTGCATGGCCTCGTCCGTCGCCGGCCACCGCCGCGCCTTCGGCTCCGACACGGTGCCGGGAACCTACGAGGACCTGGAGCTTGCCGACCTCGTGGTCCTCACCGGCTCCAATCTCGCCTGGTGCCATCCCGTGCTCTACCAGCGGCTCGCCGCCGCCAAGGAAAAGCGCCCCGAGATGAAGGTGGTGCTCGTCGACCCGCGCCGTACCATGACCGCCGACATCGCCGACCTGCATCTGGCAATCGCGCCGGACGGCGACGTGGCACTCTTCGCCGGCCTGCTGCGCTACCTCGCGGAAAAGGAAGTTCTTCAAGAAGGTTACATCGAAAAGCACACAACCGGCTTCAACCAGGCATTGGCGGCAGCCGGGCAGCTGACGGTCGACGAGGTGGCCGCTTCCACAGGGCTGCAACCAGCCGAGATCGAGACTTTTTACCAGCTTTTCGCCGAACACGAGCGCACTGTCACCGTCTACAGCCAAGGCGTCAACCAGTCCGCCGCCGGCACCGACAAGGTGAATGCGATCCTCAACTGCCATCTGGCGACCGGCCGCATCGGCCGTCCCGGCATGGGCCCGTTCTCCGTCACCGGTCAGCCCAACGCCATGGGCGGGCGCGAGGTCGGCGGGCTCGCCAACATGCTGGCCGCCCACATGGACCTGGAGAACGGCTTGCACCGCAATCTTGTGCAGCACTTCTGGCGCGCCCCGCGCATGGCGGAAAAGCCTGGGCTCAAGGCCGTGGACATGTTTGAGGCCGTTGCCGACGGGCGCATCAAGGCGCTGTGGATCATGGCCACCAATCCCGCCGACTCGCTGCCCGACGCCGACGCCGTGGAAGCGGCGCTGAAAACCTGCCCCTTCGTCGTCGTCTCCGACATAGCGTCCGAGACCGACACACTCCGCCACGCCCATGTGAAGCTGCCGTCGACCGGCTGGGGCGAGAAAGACGGCACGGTGACGAATTCCGAGCGCCGCATCTCCCGCCAGCGCGCCTTTCTGCCGGCGCCCGGCGAGGCGCGGCCGGATTGGTGGCAGATCGTCGAAGTGGCGAAGCGGATGGGTTTCGCGCAAGCCTTCGCCTATTCGAGTCCCGTCGAGGTCTTCCGCGAGCATGCCGGGCTGTCGGCCCATGAGAACAACGGCGCGCGAGATTTCGACATCGGCGCCTATGCCGGCATCACGGCGCCCGAGTACGCGGCCCTGCCGTCATTCCAGTGGCCGGCACCAGCAGGGGACGCGCGGGTCCACCCCCCAGCTGTCATCCCGGAAGCCGCAGCGAAGCGGAGGCTGTCGGGGACCCATTCCGAAACGTGGAGGAGTCACGGAACGGGCCCCGGCTCGCGGGAGCAAAGCTCCCTTGGCCGGGATGACGACGGACGAGAGACAGGCATGCCCCGACCAGAGCTTCGGAGGGTGGAGGGGAACAGTATTCGCTTCTTCGCCGCCGGCAACTTCTACACCCCCGACCGCCGCGCCCGCTTCCTGCCCGTGGCGCCGCGCCCCCGCGCCGTGACGGACGCCGCCTTCCCCTTCACTCTCAACACCGGCCGCGTGCGCGACCACTGGCACACCATGACCCGCACGGCCAAAAGCCCGCGCCTTTCCGGCCACATGGCCGAGCCCTATGCCGAGCTTCATCCAGCCGATG
Organism: Chelativorans salis; assembly: GCF_025336525.1. GTDB lineage: Bacteria > Pseudomonadota > Alphaproteobacteria > Rhizobiales > Rhizobiaceae > Chelativorans > Chelativorans salis. Next base: position 386,193 of record NZ_JAOCZP010000003.1, on the reverse strand, counting down.
CCGCACGCTTCGGCATTGGCGAAGCGGAGCTGGTGCGGGTGGAAAGCAGCCATGGCGCGGTCCTCGTGCGCGCTCTCGTCTCACCAAGGCAGCGCCAGGGCTCCGTCTTCGTGCCCATGCACTGGACCGACCAGTTCTCCGCCAGGGGCCGCGTCGATGCGCTGGTGCCCCCCATTACCGACCCTCATTCGGGCCAGCCCGCCTCCAAGAACGTCGCCGTCCGCCTCACCCGCTTCGAGGCCGAGTACTACGGCTTTGCCGTCTCCGCCTCGCGGCCCGTCATGGACGGGCTCGACTACTGGGCATTGGCACGCTGCACCGACGGCTGGCGCCTCGAGCTTGCCCACGGCAAGCCGTTGGAGACGCCTGAAAACCTCCTGCGCCGGCTCCTGATCCTGGCCCCGCACGGCGTGGAAATCATCGCCTATCACGATGCCCGCCAGGGCAGTCACCGTATGGCCGCATTCGATGGCGACAGGCTCCTCGGCGCCCTCTATCTCTCAAGAGCCCCCGTCGCCGCCTCGCGCGGCTTCGCCGTCGAGCAGCTCGGCGAGCCGCATCCCGATCCACGCTCCCGCTACCGCGTCATCGCCGGCAGGGCAGGGGCCGACCGGCCGGACCCCGGCGCCATCGTCTGCTCCTGCTTCGGCGTCGGCGCTAACCAGATCGCCGCCGCCGCCCGCGGCGGCTGCACCAGCGTGGCGGCCATCGGCGAAACCTTACAAGCCGGCACCAACTGCGGCTCCTGCCGGGCAGAGATCAGGGGGATTCTTGAGGCGAATTTGGTGGTTGCGGCTGAATAGTGAATAGTGAATAGTGAGTAGTCAGTAGAGCAGCGGCGGAATGCATCATCGTGAGAGGGCATCCACTATTCACTCAAATCAACTGCAGCCCCTTCATACTGGCATGCCCTTCCTTGCCGATGATTATGTGGTCATGAACGGTGATCCCCATCGGCTCGGCCGTGGCGATGATCATCCGTGTCATCTCTATGTCGGCGCGCGAGGGCGTTGGGTCGCCGGAGGGGTGGTTGTGCACGAGAATGATGGCGCTGGCGGAAAGTTCCAGCGCCCGGCGCACCACCTCGCGCGGATAGACTGGCGTGTGGTCGACCGTGCCTGTCTGCTGCCGCTCGTCGCGGATCAGCAGATTCTTCTTGTCGAGGAAGAGGATGCGGAACTCCTCGCGGGCCTCGTAGGCCATGGCCGCGCGGCAATAGTCGAGCACCTGCGACCAGGAGGACAGAACCTCCCTGCCGCGCACCTCGGCGCGAAGCATGCGCTGGGTGAGGGCGGCGACCAGCTTCAGGTCGCGCGCCGCTGCATCGCCGATGCCGGTGACTTCCTTCAACCGGTGCTCGGGCGCGCCCAAAACCTCGCCGATCGAGCCGAACCGCTCGAGAAGCGCCTTGGCCGGCACCTTGGTGTCGGCACGCGGCACCGAGCGGAACAGCATCATCTCCAGAAGCTCGTAATCCGACAGCGCGTCGCTGCCGGCTTCGGCAAAGCGCTGACGCAAGCGCTCGCGATGGCCTTCATAGTGCTTTTTCTGGCTGGCCTTGACCGCCTTCGGCTCTTTTCCCGCGGGCTGAAATGCACCCTCGCCGAAGAGACCCTGTTCGTCTTCCCCCATGATCGCCGCCTATGCCCCGGGTCCCTCGGGGAGAAGTCTACGAGGCGAGGCCCGGCCGGTCCAGCCCTCCTGGTGACAAGGTGAAGATCTCGCAACCGTTTTCCGTAACGCCGACCGAGTGCTCGTATTGCGCCGAGAGCGAGCGGTCGCGGGTGACCGCCGTCCAGCCGTCCGACAGCACTTTCACATGCGGCCGGCCGAGATTGATCATCGGTTCGATGGTGAAGATCATGCCCGGCCGCATCTCTACTCCCTCGTTCGCGTTGCCGTAGTGCAGGATGTTGGGCGCGTCGTGGAAGAGCCGCCCGACGCCGTGGCCGCAGAAGTCACGCACCACCGAGCAGCGCTGGTTTTCTGCATAGGACTGTATGGCAGCGCCTATGGCGCCGGTGCGCGCCCCCGGCTTCACCGCCGCCACGCCGCGCATCAGGCACTCGTGGGTGGCTTCGAGAAGCCGCTCGGCAGCACGCTTGATCCGGCCGACCGGGTACATGCGGCTGGAATCGCCATGCCATCCATCGAGCACATAGGTCACGTCGATATTGACGATGTCGCCTTCCTTCAGCGGCTTGGCGTCGGGGATGCCGTGGCAGACCACATGGTTGATCGAGGTGCAGGACGACTTCGTGTAGCCGCGGTAGTTGAGCGTGGCGGGAATGGCGCCGTGGTCCATGCCGTATTCGAAGATGAAACGGTCGAGCGCCTCCGTCGTTACTCCCGGCTCGACAATGTCGGCAAGTGCGTCCAGGCAGCGGGCGGTGAGCTGGCAGGCCTTGCGCATGCCTTTGAAGCCCTCTTCGTTGTAGAGGCGAATCTGGCCGGTGTTGCGCAGGGGTGCTGCGTCGGCATCAAGATAAGTGACCATCAGCTTCCATCTCGATCAGGCGATCGGGCGCGATCGCGTCCGCACAGATGTGGCACCCTATCACGAAAGCTTCAAGCCCGGGACCGGCTTTGGGCGAGGGAGGCATGTTACGAAGATTTAATGGAGGAACCTGCTCAACCACGCCCTGAGGCGGTCGCAATCCGTGGCTAAGGACCCTATCTGCACCATCTGACCTCCCCTGCCACAGAGTTCCCCGATGGAAGAGACTACCGCCCGGCGCGCACTTATGCTCACCAATTCCAAGGCGAGGCGCGGGCGGGAATCGATCGAACCCGTCATCGGACGGCTCAAAGCCGGCGGGCTGGCGGTGACGGTCGAGCCTTTCGAAGCACTGCCCGAGATCGCCCGCGACATCGTGCGCCTGCGCACTACGGCCGATCTGGTGGTCGTCTGCGGCGGCGACGGCTCCGTATCTTCGGCGGCGGTAGCAGCCATGGAAAGCGGCCTGCCGATGGGCATCATCCCGATGGGCACGGCAAATGACCTCGCCCGTACGCTGCAAATCCCCATGGACCTGTCGCAGGCGGCCGACGTCATCGCCAAGGGCCACACGCGCCAGATTGACGTCGGCACGGTCAACGGCCACGCCTTCTTCAACGTCGCCAGCATCGGGCTCAGCACGGATCTCGCCCAGGGCCTCGACCCGGCGCTGAAGCGGCGCTACGGCCGGTTGGGCTATGCGCTGGCGGCGATCAAGGTGCTGACCAAGGCCTCTCGCTTCCGCGCCCGGATCACCGAGAAGGGCATGGTGACGAAGGTCGAAACCTACCAGATCGCCGTCGGCAACGGCCGGCACTATGGCGGCGGCAACGTGGTGGAGGAGACGGCGGAGATCGATGACGGCCATCTCGACCTTTACAGCCTGGAGATGACCAACCTCTGGAAGCTGGCGCTGATGTTGCACTCCTTCCGCTCCGGCAGGCACGGCGCCTGGGAGGAGGTGCGTACGGCGCGCTGCGTGGAGTTCGACATCGAGACGACGAAACCGCTGCCGGTGAATGCCGACGGCGAGATCGTCACCGCGACCCCGGCGCGTTTCAAGGTCCACCCCAAAGCCATCTCCATCTTCGCCCCCGCCGCGGCCTGACGGCGCGGCGTCAGCACGTCTGGCCGCAGGCTTCCATCTTCATCACGCGGTCGGGCATGATCGCCTCCGCGCTGACACGGCATCCGATCACGAACGCTTCGACCCCGGCGCTGTGCGCCCTGGTGAATGCGGCGGCATAGGCGGGATCGAGGTCGTCACACAGACGGAAGCGGTGGCAGTCGCTCCGCTGCACCACATAGACCATGATCGCGCGGGCGCCGGCCGCCCGCATCGCCGCCAACTCTTCGAGATGGCGTGTGCCGCGCGCTGTCGCCGTGTCGGGAAACTCCGCCAGCCCCGCCTCGCGCATGAAGTGGACGTTCTTCACTTCCACATAGGCCGGCGGGCGCTCAGGGTGTTCCAGGAGAAAATCGATGCGCGAGCGCTCGCCGTAGCGCTGCTCGGGCCGGATGACGGGATAGGTGCCAAGATCACTGACGAGCCCGGCGCCAATCGCCTCGGCCGCCAGCCTGTTGGGCAGACCGGTATTAATGCCCACCAGCGTGCCGTCCGCCTCCACCACCTCCAGCGTATGCGCGTATTTGCGCTTCGGGTTGTCGGATTTCGAAAGCAGGATGCGCGAGCCGGGATCGGTCAGGCCGAGCATGGAGCCGGTATTGGGCACGGCCACGGTAAGCGCCGTGCCGTCGGTGAGCGTGACATCCGCCAGGAAGCGCTTGTAACGCCGCACCAGACGCGCTTCGATCAATGGGGAGGGGAATTTCATGAGCCAGCGACCGTCCGGCAGAATTAGGTGGATGCACGGCCGGAATCGGGACCCCGGACAACGCGGGTTTCATACCGGTCCATGCCGGCCGCGTCGAGTGCTTGCAGCTAACGGAACGACTGAGTCCAGACTGCGGTATCCCCGTGAGGCAACCCTTCTGCAGGCATGCTCTCTTCTGGTGACACCGAAGGCTCTCGGCGACGGCACTTACACGCCACCCACAAATACGAGAAAGCAAACGCCTGACGACGCGAGAACGCCTTCTTGTCGGGCCGGGGCTGATGATCGCCTTGTCCGACCCGCGCGTCCCGTTGCACCACGCAATTTCAGTCAGCGCTGCATCGGACAACTCCCGAGCCTGTTCTTCCATCTCCGCTGACGAACCTAAGTTGATCGGCATACCCCCTTCGCGGCGACTGCATTGCAATTAATCGATAATTCACCATACTAGATAATTCCCAGGGACGGGGAACCGGCCCGCTGTGCGAACCCCAACGCACAGCGGGCCACCAAACCCTCATGGAATGCGATCACCGAACAAGTGTTGCACAGATGCGTTGCTGCGCCTGTGTCTCATGTGTCTCCTTTGCCTCCTTTGCCCTGCCAGTATTCAGAACCTTCACTAGCAGGCAGTGGGATTTGAGCGCCCATCCCAATCAACGCAGCAGCTTGAATCCCGCATTGCGCTGACCCTCCAGCCGATGCCGGGGATCTCCCTCACCACGGAGTCGATCACAAAGAAGGCGAGGTGGCAGGAATCTGGAGGGACTCAATGGCGCCCACGTTCGCCGAAATTCACGAACGTTTATTCGGCCGTTGTTCGACGTTTTTTGGAGGAGGGTGGTTTAAGTCATCGATTTTCTTGGCACGCCCAACGGGACTCGAACCCGTGTTTCCGCCGTGAAAGGGCTTCAAACGCCTCCACTCTCGTCCACGCGAGAACATTGTATCTCCTGAAAACCTTGGCTTTCTGCCCTGTTGCGTTTATGCTTGTCCAATATCGTCCAGACTGGTATATTGGACAAAGTGTTGGACAGAGGACGCAAAGTCATGGCGAAGCGGGTAAGGGATTCCAATCTTGAAAGCCGAGCGGCTAGGGAAAAACTGAAGGCGCGAGGCAAGCCCTATTACAAAGCAATAGGCCCCGGCCTTCATGTCGGCTACCGGAAGGGCAAGGCCGGTGGCCGGTGGGTGGTCCGTCTCTATCTTGGCAAGCAGGACGGAGGGAAAGACTGCTACCGCGTCGAGACCATTGCCGACGCTGACGACAAGCTGGACGCCAACGGCAAGACCATCCTCGATTTCTGGCAGGCGCAGGAGAAGGCGCGGGGGCTTCACAAGCAGCTTTCAGGGGAAGGCGGCAAGGTTGCCGGCGTCCATACTGTTAAGGAAGCGATTGAAGACTATCTCCATTGGATGGAGGGCAACCGGAAATCGGCTCAGGATGCCCGCTACCGGGCGGAAGCGCTGATCCTGCCCGATCTAGGCGACAAGGATATCGCCAAGCTGACCGCGAAGGATATTCGCCACTGGCAGCGGAAAATTGCAGAGACGGCGCCCAGACTGCGCACCAAAAAGGGCGCTGAACAGAAGTTCCGGGAACCGGCAGACGACGCGGAAGCAGTTCGCCGCCGCCGCGCCAGTGCGAACCGCGTCCTAACCGTTCTAAAGGCTGCGCTCAATTATGCCTGGAGAGAGGGGAAGGTCGCGTCAGATAAGGAATGGCGCCGCGTCGAGCCCTACGAGGACGTTGAAACAGCCCGCGTGCGCTATCTCACCATTGCCGAAGCGCAGCGGCTTGTGAACGCTTCCAGCGGCGCGTTCCGCCATCTCATCCAGGCTGCGTTGCAGACAGGCGCCCGCTACAGTGAGCTTGCACGGCTCCGCGTCGAGGACTTCAATGCCGATGTCGGAACACTCACAATCCGAGAAAGCAAGTCCGGCAAGGCTCGTCATGTCGTGCTGACGGACGAAGGCAAGGAACTGTTCGCACAGCTCGTTGCCGGCAAGCAGCACGGGGCTTTGATATTGGCCACACCCTCGGGAGGCCAATGGCTGAAATCGCATCAGACGCGCCCAATGACCGAGGCGTGCAAGAATGCCAAAATCACCCCACCAATTGGCTTCCATGGCCTCAGGCACACATGGGCGAGCCATGCAGTGATGAACGGCGTGCCGCTCATGGTGGTGGCCAAGAATCTAGGCCATTCGGACACGCGCATGGTGGAGAAGCATTACGGCCACCTGTCGCCCTCCTATGTGGCCGATGCAATCCGCGCCGGGGCTCCACGGTTTGGGACGGTGCCGGAAACCAATGTGGCGCAGCTTGAGGGTAGAGTATGATGGCCGACTGGATTGGCTTTCACGAAGCCGTCGCGCGCGTAGCAATGCGCACTAAGCTTACCAATGCTGAGGCACTGCTTGCCGATGCTATAGAGCGCGGCCAAGTTAAGTGCGATGGGACGTTGCTTACTGTCCCAGGCGGCTTGAACTTTTACCGTGGGATACATGCGACAGATGGTCGGTCTGTCAGTGTTCCCGACCTAAATCGCTGGATCAGCGAATTGTCGGGCGAACCAGACGAGAAGCCGACAAAGCCACATCGTCCGGCAGGACGTAGTCTCGAAGCGGCAGACGCTGAGATCGTTGGCCAGATGCGCGACCTAATTTCCAACTCACATCTTCCATCCCCAACCGCTGCCGCAAAACAAATCGTGGGTGACGGTTCAGGCGCTGCCGGGGCCGGAACACCCGAAAGCAAGATCAGGCGCCTGGTCGGTCGTTATAAGGAGACCTACGGAGAATAACGGAAACTCCGTTATGCTTCGGTGCTGACCTCATCCAAGGCCGGTAAGTCTTCCTGCATCCACAGCAGCCCATTTGAACTTTGGGCAAGAAAGGATGCGAGATGACTAACGAAGCTTACAACATCCCCGATTTCTGCCGCGCCCACGGAATCAGCCGCTCGACCTTTTACAATCTTCTGAAAGACGGAACCGCCCCGCGCCTCATGCGGGTTCGGGATCGGGTGCTAATCTCCAGGGAATCCGCTGCTGAGTGGCGTCGTCGCTGCGAAGCGGAGGCTTCCATCACTGATGGGGAGGCCGCCTGATGGCCTCCCCTCAACTGAGCAGTGCCGGCGACGAGGCGCTGGTACATCTGACGGTGCACTGGTGGAATTTCCCCCGGCCGCTCATTGCAAACCTGCGCAAGAGGTTTCCCGAGCTGAGCGCCTTGGAGGCCGTGCAGGTGTTGCGCGAGGCCAGCGATCTAGCCAGGGGAGGCGCCAATGGACGCGCCTCCTGACAAGCGAAAGCCGGTCTTGCCACAGACCGGCTTTCTGGAAAATAAGTCAAGGCTGAACAATCCAGAGATTACCGAAGCAGCCCCACTATTGCAAGCAATTCGTGTCCGCCAGCGCTTCGGCGTGTCGTGGCCGCTCGCCCGCACTATCGCGGATCTCGCCTATTCGGCGGGAGGTACGGCATGACTGTGCCCGTTCCCGACAACGTGCTTCATGCCGTCAAGCTCGCCCGCCACTTCTTGGCTGACGCGCAATTCCGGCTCGATTACCGGGGCTTCCGTTGCCCGGCGCTTGACGATCTGCACGCCGATGCAGCCGGCCTCATCTGCGATTGGCAGGGTAGGCTGAGGCCTGTCCCACCAGACGTGCGCCGCTTGTGGAACCCGTGTGACCCATCGTCGGGGCTGGTGCCGGCCTACGTTGCCGATGCTGCGCGCGAATACCGGCGCACCCGTGGCCGCCGCGATGGCGGCAGGAGGACGTCAGCATGAACAACGTGCAGGCGATCCCTATCGAGGAACACGAAGCCATCCCGCCTGCCTTCACTGATGAGGCGGTGGCGCTGCTCTTTGCGGATCGCCATGTCGACAATCTCCGCTATGTCGCGGCTCAGTCGCGGTGGTTTCACTGGACCGGAACGCATTGGCGGATCGATGACACCTTGCTCGCTTTCGACCTTGTGCGAAGCGTCTGCCGTGAGATGGCGGCTGACTGCAACAATGAGAGGGTGGCGACCGTACTTGCCAGCGCCAAGACCGTGGCGGCGGTGGAACGGCTCGCCAAGGCTGATCGCCAACTTGCCGCATCCCTAGATCAATGGGACGCCGAGCCCGACACCTTCAACACGAAAAGGACAAACCCTTGACTGTGAGCCTGATTACCGGAGAGCAATATGCTCCTAATCCGCAGGACTATTGCACGAAATGTGCCGCCGTCGAGCCGGATGGTGGCAACTGTCCGTTGTGGCGCACCTTCCTGGCCCGAGTAACGGACGGCGATATCGAATTGCAAGGCTACCTTCAGCGGGTGGCGGGCTACTGCCTCACCGGGCACACCTCCGAACATGCGATCTTCTTCCTGTACGGCCTAGGAGCCAACGGCAAGTCTGTGTTCGTCAATACGCTCGTCGGAATGATGGGCGATTACGCCATGACGGCGCCAATGGACACATTCATTGAAAGCAAGCACGACCGTCACCCGACAGAACTTGCCATGCTGCGCGGCGCGCGCCTTGTGGCCGCTTCTGAAACTCAAGCCGGCAGGCATTGGAACGAGGCACGCATCAAGGCTCTTACCGGTGGTGATCGCATTCAGGCCCGTTTCATGCGCGGCGACTTCTTCGAGTTCACGCCGACGTTCAAGCTGATGATCAGCGGCAACCACAAGCCCGCCCTGCGCAACGTAGACGAAGCCATGCGACGTCGGCTTCACCTGATCCCTTTCACTGTCACCATCCCGCCCGAGGAACGCGACCCGGACTTGCCGGAAAAACTGAAAGCGGAATGGCCCGCCATCCTGCAATGGGCAATCGACGGGACAATCGAATGGCGCCGGAACGGCCTCAACCCGCCCGAATCCGTCACCAAAGCCACGGCGGAATATCTCGAAGCCGAGGACGATATTCAGTCATGGCTTGGCGAATGCTGCATGGAAGAGCCCACCGCACAAGCCGGAAGCTCTGAACTCTATGCGTCATGGAAGAGCTGGGCAGAGCGCACTGGGCGTGTAGGTGGCGCGGGATCGCAGAAAGTCTTCAGCCAAGCGCTTCTGGACAAAGGATATCAACAGCAGCACCAGAGGACAGGAAGGGTCTTCTTCGGCCTGAGAGTTGTCCAGCAGACAGCAGATTGGCACGGGTAATGGCTGCTGTGAAGGATGTGAAGGGTTTTCCCTTTATCACCGTCTCATGCGCGCGCGCGGGACGCCTATAAGCAGAGAATGGTTCACATCCTTCACACTACCCATTTCGGCCTTTTCTCCCCGGTCGCATTTTGCGGCGAAACCCCACCTGAAATTACAGCTTACCGCCTCGACAGAGCGGAAACTAAACGCTCCTGGACTGGAATAAACCAATAAAAACAATGCGCCTTAGCGGTTCCTCGTCTATTATGTCCAACGAGAAGCCAATAAGAGGTGCAAAACTTGTCTGCCGATAGCGTCACCGTCACCACGCCACCGCCCACGGCTCGCTCTGCCGTCGCCAATGGCTCGCGGCTGTTTGTTGAGGGCCTGGACGGTCGCAGCGCCCTTGCGCGCCGTTATCGTGACCTTGTGGCGTCGTTCACAACAGACATCGGCGGCGATCCCAGCGAGAGCCAGAAGCAGCTCATCCGCCGCGCTGCCTCTCTGTCGACATGGTGTGAGGCTCAGGAAGTGCGGCTTGCCAATGGTGAGGATATCGAGATCGGGCCGCTGACGACTGCCGCCAATAGCCTGCGCCGCATTCTTCAGGACATCGGCTTGGAGCGCCGCGCCCGTGATGTGACGCCCGACTTGCGCACGTATCTAGCTCAGAAGGCCGCTCAGAAGACCACAGAGGCCGCATCGTGACGGGGCTTGCTTCCACGACGATAGACGAAGCGCTTGCCGATCCGCACCTGCTCGGGGCCGCGCTGGGCGATGTCGCACCGTGGGCCACGTGGCGGGTTGCGCTCAAGGCTGCGTTTGGCGTGACACTCGATGCCGGTGAGCTTGCCACGTTCAAGGATATCGCTGGCGGGCGCGATGTTCCCGGCTCTCGTGTCCGTGAATTATGGGCCATTCTCGGGCGCCGTTCGGGCAAGTCTCGCATGGCTGCGCTGATCGCCTCCTATCTCGCTGCCTTCGTGGATTACAGCGACAAGCTGAGCCGTGGCGAGCGCGGGCACGTCCTGGTTCTCGCGGCCAGCAAGATGCAGGCACAGGCGGTGTTCCAGTACGTCGAAGGGTTCTTCGATGCCTCACCGATCCTGAAGCAGATGGTCGAGAGCGTCGGCGCGGAAGAAATCCGCCTCAAGGGCAACATCAGCATTTCCGTCCACAGCAACAACTACCGATCCGTTCGCGGTCGCACGCTGGTTGCCTGCATCTTCGATGAGGCCGCCTTCTGGCGCGACGAGGCGTCCACCATGCCCGATATCGAGACGTATCGCGCGGTCCTGCCCTCCCTGGCGACGACGCAGGGCATGCTGGTGGGTATTAGCTCGCCCTACGCACAACGCGGCCTATTGCACCAGAAGTTCACCAGCTCATTCGGCAAGGGGGACAGTGGCGTCCTGGTTCTGAAAGCGCCAACTGTGGTGTTTAATCCGACGATTGACGCCCAGGTGATCGCACGGGCCAAGGATGACGATCCCGAAGCTGCTGCGAGTGAATGGGACGCTGAATTTCGGTCTGATCTGTCCACCTTCGTGGAGCGTGCTGTTGTTGAGCGCTGTGTCGAGGCGGGGGTGCACGAACGTCCGTTTGACCGGCGTTACCGCTACCTTGGCTTCTGCGACCCTTCTGGCGGCGCACACGACTCGATGACGTTGGCTATCGGCCACCGAGAAGGCGAGCGGGTGGTACTGGACTGCACCAGGGAGGTGAAGCCACCGTTTGCGCCTGCTGACGTCTGTGACGAGTTCTCGCGGCTCCTGAAGGCTTACGGGGTCGGGACGGTCACCGGGGATCGCTTTGGCGGCCAATGGGTCCAGGAAGCCTTCACACAGCGTGGCATTCGCTACAGCCCGTCTGAGCGTTCACGCAGTGAAATCTACCTGGACGCCTTGCCACTGTTGATGGCTGGGACATGCATATTGCTGGATGATACCCGCCTTGTAGCCCAGGTTTCGCAGCTTGAGCGGCGTGTGACACGTGGCGGGCGTGATGCCATCGATCATCAACGTGGCGGCGCGGACGATCTGGCCAATAGCGCGATGGGTGCGCTGGTCCTGGCAATGTCCGGGAGCGCTACGCCTTCATGGCACGCCACGCATCATCAGTCGGTCGCGGACGGTGACTACGACATTCTCGATACCGAAGGCTCGCATCGGAGGATGACGGGTCGCCAGGGCATTCAGGACGTGTCTGGAGGCGGCAACGGTGACTGGCGGCGTCAGCCGGCGACTGCCGGTGTCGATGATTTCAATCCTTTTGGGGGCGTGTGAGATGGAAAGCCACACGACCATTCTTGAGCCCGCACTCATTGACCAGGCGCGCCACTTTCTCTCGTACGCCTATCGCCAGGGTCCATGCGCCGGGATGACATCGCACAGATTGCTGATGGACCGGTTTCGGCTTCGTGGCGACGAGGCGGCCACGTTGTTTGAACTGATAGAAGGAAAACGCAAATGACACTGGAATCGGAAGCCGGTCAGATCATCGTTGCGGAGGAACGCGGGCAGGACACGTTCACTGCCGTACATGCGCTTGAAGCAGCTGCCGTTCGCACGGGGATGGATTCGGAAGAGGCGTTCAAGACCGTCAAACGCGCCTTGAAGCGAGCGCGGGCACGCCATCGCGCCGCCGAGCACGGTCTAAGGAACCTCGTTGCTAAAGCTTCCGGTGTAGATGCGGCAATGGACAAGCTGCTTGCGCACATGGCCGATTTTGACGACGCGGCTCGTTCGGTGGCGGCTGAGCTGGCGGACCATATGGACGTTTCACCGCTACACAAAAGCCTATGGGCGCCAGTCATCAGTGATCGCCTGTCTGCTGAGGGCCGTTCCCGCCGCCTGTCGGCCTGGGTGCCTCGATATGAGCAAATCCGCGATGCGCGGAAGGCCGTACCGACAGTAGAGGAGATGATCCCATGACGGACACCATCATTGATGTGCCTGCGCCACCACCGGCGATAGACACCGAAATCACCGACTTCCGGGCGCAATACGACGAGGCTTTGAACTCTCGCGCGCATCCCGAGCACAGCGTACGGTCGGCGCAGCTGAGCGCGTTGTTCGAAAAGAAGTATTCCGGTGACACCACGTCGACCGAACCGGCAGCAGCCCCTGAGCGCGAACTTGACGTGGTGGGCGGCGATGAGCCGGCGCAAAGCCTAGATAAGCCGATCTCGCAGGCGTCGGAGGTGGATTTCAGCAGCCTCAAGGCAAAGGACATTCCCGGCGCTGAATCTGACGAGCAGCTTGAAGCCGTCGCCCGAGAATGGGCGGTTGCCGGCGAGTTGAACGCTGTCGAAGTCGAGGGCCTTTCCCTGCAATACGCCGCAGCCCTGGAAACCCAAGCCGACCCGGTGGCGCTGGAACGTGCCGAGATCATCGCTCAAGAGCACATGCGCAGGAAATACGGCCCGGACATGGGCGCGACTGCCACGGCAGCGCTACGAGTAGCGGACGAGACATTCGGCTTGCGGGAGTTTCTGGACCAAAACCCGGCTTTCGCTGCGAATCCTCAGGTTATCGACAAGCTAATCACTGTTGCGAAACGAAAAGGATATTTCGCATGACACCTCAGGAAGCACATGCCGCAGTCCTGGCGGCGCAAGAGGAACTTGAGCGCCTTCAAGCTGAATATGGCGAGGCTCTTGCTGACGGCAAGGCCAGCGCTGCTCTAAAGGCAAAGGTCCAGAAGGCAGAAGCCGCGCTGGAAGACGCCCAGCTTGCCGCAAAGGTCATTCAGGCGGCCACCGTTCGTGCAGAACAGGCCGAACGAGATGCATCTGAGGCCGTGCGCCAGGCTGACATTGAGGCCAAATGGTCTGCGGCGGAACATGCGGTTCATGACCTTCGCGCTACCGGCGAGGCAATCGACAGGACCTTGGAGAAACTGGCCACGCTGATGCAGCGCGCAGAAAGCCAAGGTCGCTCCCTTATCGCTGAATATGGCTCGTTAGGCATGAACGGCGGCTGCCGTACTATCCTGCAAATGGGTTCATGGAACGGCCAAATATTGCAGCGCATGAAGACCGACACTTCGCGCGGCATGCGCATGACGATGGACAGGGTGCTGGTCTCTGGAACGCCCGCTGGCTCCGTCGCTAGCAAGATGCCCCCGCTTGAGCGCCTGTTTCCCGGACGTGTCCAGAAGAAGGACGCCGCGTGATGCCCAAATTCCCGCGCCGCAAGGAGCTGAGCGTTGTTGATTATCTGGAAGAGCCGTCCGGGCGCTCGTTCCGTGACCGGCTGATAGCGCAACAGAAGCCGTCAGAGAATGTTACAACGCCTCGGCACAAATACTATTGGTGGGACCGCTACAATGCGGTCGAGATAGCTATGACTGCGGTCGAGAGCGGGTTGCGCGACCTGTTTTTCCAAAGATACCCCAACGCGTTCGGCTTTGAGGCGTCGATGGAACGGGCGGCAGAGCAGGATCGCGCGATGATCCGGGAGCGTGCTGAGGCGGAAAAGGACAGGCCAGCCCCTCGGCAGTCGCGCCCGCACATGCACAGCGAGCGGGACGACGAGGCCGGAATCCTGAGCTGGATATTCTTCTCGCAGGCCATGGGCGAGCAAAAACCAGGGAGGCGATGATGTGCATCGCAAGACCGCCCACGCCCAAGCCCGCGCCAGCCCCACCGCAGAAGTCTGACGCTTCCCTCGCGGCAGCCGAAGAGCAGCGTCGTCAGGCACAGCAGCGCCAGGGTGCGGCGGCCAACATCCTCACGCGCCTGTCTGACGATGAAGCGGCGGCAGCGGCGCGGCAACGGACACTCGGCGGGGTGCAGGGAACAAAGAAACGCTTAGGCGAGGCATAGATGATTTTGGCGGGGAAACCCGCCTAGCCGAAACGACCCTTAGGCAAGGTCTTTGGCCCGTCGTGATGACGCGCCCGTCCCTTAGAAGGAGCCTATTATGGGCGACCGTGAACAGTGGCAGTATCCCCGAAATGTCGCCGGCAAGGTTCTTGGCTGGCGTTCTAACGGGAAGGGCCTAGAAAACAAGGATTGGGCCGATCCGTCCGCGAAGCAGGACGCAGACTCCAACCTAGACACCCTTTCCTCCGGCACCACCACCCTTGGCGCCACCGGCCTTGCACTACTGGAAGATGAGACAAAGGCCGATGCTCAGGCAACACTTGGCGGCTCCGCCACGGGTATTTCCGTCTTCGAATCTGCAACCAAGGAAACCGCCCTTGCGGCCTTGGGTGAGACGGTCGATCTCACCGTCAACATCCCGACTGATTATCCGACACTTCAAGACGCCATTGATGCTTTGAGCATGAGGCCGGTTAAGCAGGGCGCAACGATTATTCTAATGATCGAGACGGGGCACGCCCTGACGGCAGGTGTGTTGGTTGAGAATGGGGATTTTGGCCACTTCGTCATCAGCGCGGTTGACGCCACTGTGAGCCTTGATGCGGCCTTCCCCGCCGTGGACATCATCAAGGGTGTGAATGCCCGCATGCCCCAGCTCAATTGCCTCATCGATGCAAATGGGCTTGGCACTAATGGCTATTTTGCAGATCAGGGGTCCATCGGCTTCGTTCATGCGAGTTGCGGCATCTATCGTGCCGCTCAGCAGGCATGCTATGCAAACGCCGGCTCCACTATTTTCGCAGACAACAGCCTTTTCAAAGAGGCATCACAGGCGGCGCCGGCTTATTCCGGGATACTGGCTTGGGCATCGCGCATTTCAGCACTGGGTGCAGATGTCAGTGGTTCGCTCTATTACGGTGCACAGGCCGCCGCTTCAGGAACACTCCATTTCCGCAACGGCATAGCCGATGGCGCGGCTCGTCACGGGGTCAGGGCCACTAACTGCGCCTTAGTCAATGCTCGCGGGGCGTCATCCGATAACTGTGGCGTCACTGGATTTAGGGCCTTTGACAGCGGCATTATCCATGCGACCGACTCTACGGCGACGGGCTCCCTGGGCAACGCCTACCAGGCGGAAAATAACTCGGTGATCACCGCCGATAGCGTGACATGCGATGCGGTCACCTCCGCCTTTGTTGCGCTGGGCAATAGCCGCATCAAAGCGACCAACGCCGTGTCTACGAGTGGTAGCGTGCGCGCCGACGATGGAAGCGTGGTCGCGCTCGAAAACCCAACCATCACCAACACAGGGGCGCGGGCACTGTCGGCTGTCTATGGCGCCAAGATAGTGATCCGAGGGGGATCGGTGTCGGGCGGCGATGGCGACCGGCTGATAAACATTCTGGATAATTCGGAAGTCCTATGTACCGGCACCAATCTGACCGCAAGCAGCACTGAAACATCGATGGCGGTGGTGGATAACGGCAGCTCTCTTAGTATCATTGGAGGCACGCACAGCTATCCGAATGCCGCCGTCAACTGTCTCGACGGATCGCTTATCCGCCTCCACGGCTCCGGCATACCGGCGGCTGATGTCACCGGATTGGCGAACGCAACCCTTGCGGCGCGGGGTATTTTGTGGGGCGGGGCGTAAGAAGGCATGACAAGTTGGGGCCGGTTGGTTTATTGCCCTAGGGCATGACCAATATCTTCACGCTCCTGCTTGCGCTCATTCTGTCATCTGCATCCGCTCTCGCCAATTCGATTGGGCCAGACGATATATATCTGTCGCAGGTCAAGGGCGATGAATCGACGTATCGGCCCCGATCCGATGTGCCAGCGTGGGAGTACTCTCTGCCGATCGATTGGGCGGCTGACCCCTTCAATGACCCGAACTGGCAATCGCAGCTTCATATGTGGCGGATCATGGACCCGCTCATCGCTCGGTATTTTAGCGGCGAGGACGGCGCCATTGAATACGCGGCTCGGATCGCTGTCGATTGGCACCGCTGGCACCAATCGAATGAAGCTACGTATTCCTGGCACGATATGCCGACAGGCATCCGTGCCTTGAAAATAGCGCTGTTTCTGGACCTAATCCGCGAAGGCACGCTGAGTGCCATATATCGCGATGACCTTGTGGAGTTGGCGCGCGAGCATGCGAAACGCCTGCAGGTTGACGAGTTTGTAAGCTCTGGCAACCATGGGCTCTTTCAGGTGTTCGGCCTAAATCTCCTATGTTCCGCGACAGACATTCAGGAATGTTCGAATGGCAAGGAGTTTGCGGCCGAGAAGTTCCGATGGATTTTCTCTCACCAGTTCACGGAGCAGGGCGTCCATAAGGAGAATTCGCCTGCGTATCATCAGTTTGCCATGCGTGTTATCCGCCGTCTCGGAGGTCCCGAAAGGTTCGCCGATGCAGGAATAGAAGCCCTTTTACGCAAAGCCGACACCGTTGAGCCTTGGCTGATTATGCCGGACGGTAGGTGGCCAAGCGTGGGTGACAGCGATGGTCGCGCCAGGACAGAACTGCCGGAGCGGCTTGAAGGTGGACAGCGAGAGTGCTTGCCGGATGGTGGCTGCTTTGCAGTGGCAGATTTCGAGAAGTCCGGCTACGCAATCGTCCGTTCCGAAGACCCACAGGGGCCGTCCATGCTGTTTGTCACAGGGATGGCGCAATCCTGGAAGCACAAGCAGGCCGACGAGTTGAGCTTTGAACTGTTTGAACATGGCCGTCGGATCTTCATCGACAGCGGAAAGTATGGCTATGCGCAAGACGCGATGCGCGATTACGTCCGCAGCGCAGCGGCGCACAACACTGTTGCGCTTGAAGATGATAGAATCGGTAGGCGCAGTATTCGATTGACCGGTTCCCTTCTGGCAGAGACGCAAATCGAAGGTGGCCGCTTCGTGATCTCTGGCGAGGCGGAGCGGCTCGATCTGTTTCGGCAGAATCGGCGGATCGAATACAGCCCCGGTGAAAGGCTGGTGATCGAGGATCGTCTTTCGTCGGAAGTGCCGAGAGAATACGTCAGCAGCCTGCATTTGGCCCCTGATCTTGAGCCCGCGTTCACCGAGGACGGCTTCGAAGTCGATATTGATGGGCAGAGGGTAACGGCAACGCTGGCCGAGCACGATTGCAAGATCGAAGCTATCAGAGGGGAATCTGAGCCTTCACCACTGGGATGGGCAACAGTGTCCTATTTGAAAATGAAGCCCGCGACAGTTGTGCGCGCCATCTGCCCTGGCCAGGATAGAACTATCCGCTGGGATATAGACCTTTAGCCGTCCCTAGACCCCAAACGCCAAGCCCCGCGCCAGAAACATCACACCAATGGACCGCATCGTGCCCAAGGGCGCGGCGATCCTACGCGATTCCTGAGTTGATTTAAGCCCAAATCCGAGAGGAAAGACCATAGGCAACCCCGGATTCGAACCGGCTCACACTCCACGGTGCCTGTCCGCTGCGTGTCTGCTTTCCACGCCGCCCCAAAAATCAAGGACACCCCACCATGGACGCAGCGCTGCCCAGAAGGGCGCGCTTGACGACATAGCAGAATAGGAACAGTATGTTCGCTGGGTGTGAGAACCCGGACCAGCGATAAAGCAGAACCTCGATTGGCGTCGTAGGTGCTGCTGAGGCGCTAGGGGCCTTGGCGGGCTCCTGTGCGCGCGGTAACGCCTTGGCGGGCGTTCCAACTCGGCCAATATGGCCGGGGGCGAGCGCTATGTCCAGAGGGGAAACCCTTAAAATCGTTCGACCTGTCTCGCTGGCAGGTTCTCACCCCCCGGCTCCGGGCCGATCCCGGAAGGGCTGTGAGAAGCCAAACCAGCGAGACAAGTATCATGAAAAAAACAGCTTCTATAGCGGGCGAAGCTATGCCCGCTGCCAAATCGTCCCTTATCAATGCAATCGACACCCTGGCGGAAGCCGAGGGTCTGTTTGAAACCGCCTTCATGGCCACGGAGGCGCTAGACAGCACCTCCCGCAACGCCATGTCCCATGTACTCCATGTGGCCCTGCAACGGCTTGCTGACGCGAAGGGGCAGCTCTACGCCATCCATGACCCAGGCGGGAAGAGACTTCAGGAGGCCATGGAACGGGTCCGTGCCGCAGAGGAGGACGCATCGTGAGCACCGAGAAATGTACCGTTGAGCAAGCGGCCGCTCTCGATTTCACACCATGGTCGCGCGAGGGCGAAGGCTGGCAGCCGCCAACGAGGGAGGTTTGGAAAGAGTTCTCGCCAAGAGCCTTTACCATTCTTCGGATTGCGTCGGAGGTGATGTTCAAATCTAAGCCCGAGCTAATCGAAATGCTTAGGAACCTGGACGAAGCCGTAGGATATGAGTTGATGAACGAGTTCTTGTCGGTCGAAAAAGACATGAAGAATGCACTGACGGTGATTGGGGCAGCGCAAGCACGAATCATTTGCGCTGGAAGCTCGCTTGAGATGGAGGAGGAATAGGAGTTTCGCTGCCCGTATCTGATAACCGTTATCAGATGGCCCGCTGCCTCACGGTGGCGGGCTTTTCGTTGGCGGTCGCGTCTCGAGCGCGCTCAGCTTACGTGAGCAGCCAGACGAGTACCCGTCCGAGTTCTACAGCCGCAACTACGACTGCTGCGCCGGTTGCTAGCGTGGCTAGGATTCGCTCATACCTCGCGAGGTGCTTTTCAGTGACGAGTTCCTGACCGTCCCAATAGATTCGGTTGTTTGCCGGGTGCACCCCAATCAGCGAGACTCCATTAATGCTGATCGGCTTCACCCCAACGGGCCAGTCATGGGGCGGATCGTCTGATGCGTATCGATTTGCGCGAATTTTATGCCAATCAATCATTACCCCTCCATGTCGCCCAAGCCTGCCGATAGTGGCAGGAAACAGTCTCCATCCGCCCATGTCCCACCCTGCTTATTGGCCAGGAGTTGGACAGATAGGATGGTGAATTAGCTAAGTCCTTGAAATCTTTGGCACGCCCAACGGGACTCGAACCCGTGTTTCCGCCGTGAAAGGGCGGCGTCCTAGACCGCTAGACGATGGGCGCAGGCAAGACGAGGCGCCTTATAGAGAGCTTCGCTCGCTCCGGCAAGTCGTGTTCTTGGGCGTTCGCGGACTTTTTCGCTCCGGCGGCCTTTTCGCCTAGTTCTTGCCCCGGCAGTTCCAGTTCCAGTCACGCTCCGGCCCGACGTCCACGTGAACCGATTTGGTGTGGCAATAGGTGCCGACACCGCCGCGGCCCGGCAGTGCGCGGGTGAAGCGTGCCAGCTCCCACTTGCTGACACCCTCGACCTGGATATCGGCGGCGGCGCAATACATGTGCATGGAGTTGCGCGCGCCGCGCACGCGTCTGTTGTATTCCCGGCTGCGGTAGCCTGAGGTGACGAGGACGCGCCGGCCGTAATGGCGCTCGATGGTCTTCAGCATGCGCATCAGCTCCGGCTTGAAGCACGAAACGTCGACGCTCTCGCGCTGCTTCAGAAGCCCGTTCGGCGCAAGGCGGGCAAGCCCCGCCGCCGAGGCCACCTCGTAGGTGCCGACCTGTTCGTAGAGATCGAGGTCGCTGGTGTCGTCGATATTGGACTTGCGAACGATCTCGAAAAGCTCTTCCCCATCGCGCACGCCGGGCAGCGCGTCCATGCTGAAGGAGGCTTGCATCGGGGTAGCCTCGGTATTGGAGGCAAGGGCGATGATCGGTTTTTTTTCTTCCTTCGCGTCCTGCTGGCCGGTCTCGGCCGTCTCGGCGGTGGTTTGCTCGTCGCCCTGTGCCATCGCCGCGGCGATGGGGCTTTCCTTGGCCGGAGCCGCCTCGGCGGACGAGAAGAAGGCAGAGAGGAAGCCGCGCCTCTTGGCTGCCGTATCCTCCTCGGTCGCCGCCGGCGGGTCGGCTTCGGCCACCTGTTCTTCCTGCGGCTGTTCGCCAGACGTTTCCTCGGCTGCGGTCACCTCCGGCTGCTCGCCCGTCCCGTCTGCTGCCGCCTGCTGTTCTTCGGGCTGAGCTTCCGCTTCAGCCGTCACGGCCATTTCCGCTCCGTCCTCGGTCGCAGCCTCCGTTCCAGGTCGAGGCGAGGGGCGTGCAGCCGCGGCGCTCGCCTCCATGGCTGCCTGCAGCGGGCTCACGCCGTCTTCATCGGACGATGTCTCGTAGGAGCCGGGGGCAAGGCCGAACGAGGCGCCCCCATCGGGTGATGCCGAGCACGAAGCCGCAAGCGCGCAGGCAAACACCACCCCCAGAGCGCGCCACCTTACCGAATCGCCAAATTTGTTTTTTCCAGCCGAAGCCGGATCACTGGCAAACAAAAGCCTTCCTCTCCGGCACGCGCTCTGCGGATCAGGAGCCGCATGCGTCGCTTAAAGTCCCCCCGACGCACCCGAACAATATGCGAGTGGTAGCGAAATAGTGCTCCTTTTGCAACATGTTATGCTTAATGACGGTCGAAGCCGGTGTACTGGATACCTGCCCGCACCCTTACACCCGCGCCCGCACATACTCGCCCGGCGCCTCGCCCAGCATCTTCTTGCGCCGGTCGAGCTTGCGCGCCGGCACACGCGTGTCGTCGAGTTTTTCGATCCAGGCCTGCCAGTGAGGCCACCAGGAGCCGGCGGCGGCCTGCGCCGTCTCCAGCCATCCTTCCAGGCTTTCACCGAGCGCGCCACCGATCCAGTGCTGGTATTTGTTGAGGCCCGGTGGGTTGACGACCCCGGCGATGTGGCCAGACCCGGCCAGCACGAACTCGACCGGCCCACCGAACAGCCGGCTGCCGGTGAACACTGATTTCGCCGGCGCGATATGATCCTCGATGGTGGCGAGATTGTAGACCGGCACCTTGACCTCGGCGAGCGAAAGCCTCTTACCGCAGAGCGTTGCCCGGCCCTTAGCTAGATTGTTCTCCAAATAGCAGTTGCGCAGGTAATAGGAATGATTGGCGGCGGCCATGCGCGTCGAATCGGCGTTCCAATAGAGTAGGTCGAAGGGCAGGGGATCACGCCCGCGCAGGTAGTTGTTGACCACATAGGGCCAGATGAGATCCCGCGCCCTGAGCATGTTGAAGGCGGTGGCCATGCGGCTGCCTTCCAGATACCCCTTCTCTTTCATGGCCCGGTCTATGGCTTCCACCTGCTCTTCGTCGGCGAAGACCTTGAGATCGCCGGCATGGGTGAAGTCGACCTGAGTGGTCAGCAGCGTCGCTGAGGCGATGCGGTCGTCCGTCTCCTGCGCCATCAGGGCGAGGCTTGCCGCAAGGAGCGTCCCGCCGACGCAATAGCCGAGGACGTTGACCTGCCGTTCCCCGGTCCGCTCGGCGATTGTGTCGAGACCAAATTCGATCCCCTCGCGGAAATATTCGTCCCACCCCTTGTTGCCGTGCCGTTCGTCGGGGTTCACCCAGGAGACGACGAAGACGGTATGCCCCTGTTCCACCGCCCAGCGGATGAAGGAGCGTTCAGGATTAAGGTCGAGCACGTAGAACTTGTTGATCCACGGCGGCACGATCAACAGCGGTCGCCGCAGCACAGTCTGGCTCGCCGGCGCGTACTGGATGATCTCGGCCAGGTCGCTGCGCGCCACCACCTTGCCGGGCGTCGTCGCTAGGTTGCGGCCGAGCTCGAACTTGGAATAGTCCGACTGGCGCAGCCTGAGTTCGCCCTTTCCGGCGGCAATGTCCTCGGCCAGCATGCGCATGCCGCGCACCAGGTTCTCGCCGTCCGATTCGAACGTCTCGCGCAAAAGCTGCGGGTTGGTCATGATGAAGTTCGTCGGCGACAGTGCCTCGCTCACCTGCCGCACATAGAAGCGCGCCTTGTGGCGCGACTGCTCGTCCAGCCCCTCGGCGTTCTCCACCAGGTCCGACGCCCAGCGGCTGGTCACCAGATAGGCCTGCTTGAGAAAGTCGAAGAAGGCGTGCGTCGCCCAGTCCGGGTCCTGAAAGCGCTTATCCCCGGCCTCCGGCTCGACCGGCTCGCCCTCCGCCGGCTCGCCGCTCATGCGCCGGATGGAGTTCGCCCATATGCCCATATAGCTGGAGAACAGCCGCGTCTGTGCCTCCAGCGCGCGGGCGGGGTCCGACATCCAGTACTCGGTCAGCTTGGAGAAGGTCTTGACCATGTCGGCCAGCGGCTCGGCCATGGTATCGGGCTTTTCGCCGGCCTCGCGCGGGCGCGACCAGGCGGCCGCCGCCTTGCCGGCCTCCTCCAGCGCGCGGGCAAGGTTGAGAGCGAAACGCTCCGGATCTCTCACCGTGTAGGACTCAAGCGATGTGCCGCCGTCCGTTTCTCGCTTGTTCTGATTGCCGGACTGCACCATTCTTCAGGCTTAACCTCCTCTAGACGCCATATTGCCACATTAGCACTTAGCGTAGCGGATGATCGGAAAAACAATATGAAAGTTGGCAGCCCGCATTCCTCTTTTCTGCGCATGAGCCTCGTTGTGCTGCCATTTCTGGCCGTGCCGGCATCCTGCTCCTCGCTCGCCCTTGAGGAAGTGGCGCCGCTCCCGGCATCGCAACCCGCCGTCACCGCTCAGGCCGATGCCCCACCGCCGCGCCCGACCCAGCCCGACGGCTACCCCAACTTGAACGTTCCGGTCGAGAGGGCGTCGCCGCAGTTCGAGGCGGACGAACGGCGGCAACTCGTCGAGGAATTGACCGACCTGCGCGAAAAGCATGCGACGGGAGAGGATTCGACGCGGGCCCTCTCGGAGGCCGAGCGGCTGCGCCTCCTCGGACGCTCCCACGGCGAACGCGCGCTGGAAGGGATCGAAGCCCCGCAATAGGCTTTAAGACCACACTCCCGCCTTCCTTGCGCCGCACAAACTATCGACCGCCCCGGCGAACGGGTGTATAGGCGCGGGGTACATCTTCACCGGAAAAGGTACCATGGAAGAGTTTCACAAGGTCCGCAGGCTGCCGCCTTACGTGTTCGAGCAGGTCAACCGGCTCAAGGCCAGCGCCCGCTCGAGCGGCGCCGACATCGTCGACCTTGGCATGGGCAATCCGGACCTTCCCACTCCGCAGGCGATCGTCGACAAATTGTGCGACGTGGTGCGCGATCCGCGCACGCACCGCTACTCGGCCTCGCGCGGCATCCCCGGTCTGCGCCGGGCGCAAGCCGCCTATTACGCGCGCCGCTTCGGCGTGAAGCTCAATCCGGAGACGCAGGTCGTCGCCACGCTCGGCTCCAAGGAAGGTTTCGCCAACATGGCGCAGGCCATCACCGCGCCGGGCGACGTGGTGATGTGCCCCAACCCGACCTATCCGATCCACGCCTTCGGCTTCATCATGTCCGGCGGCGTTATCCGCTCCATGCAGGCCGAGCCCGACGACGGCTTCATTCCCGCCCTTGAGCGGGCGGTGCGCCATTCGATCCCCAAGCCCCTGGCGCTTATCCTGAATTATCCTTCCAACCCAACCGCTTGCGTGGCTTCCCTCGACTTCTACAAGGACGTCGTCGCATTCGCGCGCAAGAACGACATCATCATCCTGTCCGACCTTGCCTATGCGGAGATCTATTTCGACGGCAACCCGCCGCCCTCCGTGCTTCAGGTGCCGGGCGCGATGGACGTGGCGGTCGAGTTCACCTCCATGTCGAAGACCTTCTCCATGCCCGGCTGGCGCATGGGCTTCGCCGTCGGCAACGAGCGGCTGGTGGCAGCCCTCGCGCGCGTCAAATCCTATCTCGACTACGGTGCCTTCACGCCGATCCAGGTGGCCGCCGCCGCCGCGCTCAATTCGGACGGCGCGGAGATCGAGGAGGTGCGCTCGGTCTATCATCGCCGTCGCGACGTACTGGTGGAGGCCTTCGGCCGCGCCGGCTGGCACGTGCCGCCGCCGCCTGCCACCATGTTCGCCTGGGCGCCGATCCCCGAACCCTTCCGGCCGCTCGGCTCGCTGGAGTTCTCAAAGCTCCTGGTCGAGAAGGCGGAGGTCGCCGTCGCCCCCGGCGTCGGCTTCGGCGAGCATGGCGACGATTATGTGCGCATCGCCCTGGTGGAGAACGAGCACCGCATCCGCCAGGCCGCGCGCTCTATCAAGCGCTTCCTCGCGACCGCCGGAGAGACGCTCGACAACGTCATTCCGCTGGCCGCAAGGCGCTAATCTCTATCCATCACCTGAAAAGACAATCGGAGGAACTCGCCCGATATGGCCGAAGCCTTGCGCGTAGGAATTGCCGGTCTGGGCACCGTGGGTGCCAGTGTCGTTCGCATGCTCCAGAACAAGGCGTCGGAGCTCACGCGGCAGTGCGGCCGCCAGATCGCGCCAGTCGCCGTGTCGGCGCGCGACCGCACCCGCGACCGCGGCATCGATCTTGGCAATGCGCAGTGGTTCGACGATCCGGTGACGCTGGCGCAAAGCTCCGAGATCGAGGTGTTCGTTGAGCTGATCGGCGGCGAGGATGGCGTGGCACTCGCCTCGGTGCGCGCCGCCCTCGAGGCCGGCCGCCACGTGGTGACGGCCAACAAGGCGCTTCTGTCCAAGCACGGCGTCCAGCTCGCCGCGATCGCCGAGAAGAGGGGCGTCCTGCTCAACTATGAGGCGGCGGTCGCCGGCGGCATCCCCGTCATCAAGACCATGCGCGAGGCGCTGGCAGGCAACCATGTCAACCGCGTCTTCGGCATCATGAACGGCACCTGCAACTACATCCTCACCCGGATGGAAGCCGACGGCCTGAGCTTCGAAGACTGCCTCAAGGACGCGCAGAAGCTTGGCTATGCCGAGGCCGACCCCACCTTCGACATCGAAGGCCACGACACCGCTCACAAGCTCTCCATCCTGACGAGCCTCGCCTTCGGCTGCCGCATCTCTGCCGACGATATCTACATGGAAGGCATCTCCAACATCACCCAGGCCGACATCCGCGCAGCAAGCGAACTCGGCTACCGCATCAAGCTTCTGGGCGTGGCCCAAAAGACCGAAAGCGGCATAGAGCAGCGCGTGCACCCGACCATGGTGCCGGTAAGCTCCGTCATCGCCCAGGTGCACGGCGTCACAAACGCGGTGGCCGTCGAGACCGACATGCTGGGCGAGCTTCTGCTTACCGGTCCCGGTGCCGGCGGCGATGCCACGGCGTCCGCCGTCATCGGCGACGTCGCCGACATCGCCAAGAGCCGCCCCGGCTTCCAGCACGGCCCCGTTTTCGGCTGGCCCGCCAGGGAACTCGCCCCCTACAAGCGCGCCCGCATGCGCGCTCACGCCGGCGGCTATTTCATCCGCCTGACGGTCCATGACCGCACGGGCGTCTTCGCGGCCATCGCCAAGCGCATGGCCGACAACGACATCTCGCTCGAATCCATCGTCCAGCATGGCGATGCGAGCGAAGAGGCGCACAAGACCGTGATCCTCGTCACCCACGAGACCATGGAAGCCTCGGTGCGCAAGGCGGTCGACGGCATCACCAGGGACGGCCATCTGACGACCAAGCCGCAGGTCATCCGCATCGAACGGGCGGCCTGAGCCGCCTCTTCCCCCTCATAAAGGGGAGGGAAGATCACGTCATATTTATTCAATCGATTCAAGTTAGTAGGAAGGGCAGCACGGCTCTTGCCGTCCATCCCTCTCTTTGCCACAAGGGTTGGATGAACATCCGCGACCCGCGCGCCTGCCGCGCCCTTTCCGGAGTACAGGAATGACCTTCATGCCAAAGAACCCGCAGACCGGCCTCGACCGGATCCTCACGCTCGAGCTTGTCCGCGTCACCGAGCGCGCGGCGGTGGCCGCGGCAAGGCTGCGCGGGCGCGGCGACGAGAAAGCCGCCGACCAGGCGGCTGTCGATGCCATGCGCACGGAGCTGAACCGCCTGCCGATCTCCGGCACGGTGGTCATCGGCGAGGGCGAGCGCGACGAGGCGCCGATGCTCTATATCGGCGAGGAGGTGGGCGTGGGCGAGGGGCCCGAGGTGGACATCGCGCTCGACCCGCTCGAAGGCACCACCATCTGCGCAAAGAACCTGCCCAACGCGCTCGCCGTGATCGCCATCGCCGAGCGCGGCAGCCTGCTCTACGCGCCAGACGTCTACATGGAGAAGATCGCCGTCGGGCCCGGCTATCCCGAAGGCATCGTCGATCTCGATGCGCCGGCGACGGAGAACATCGAGAACCTGGCCAAGGCCAAGGGCGTGCCCGTTTCCGAGATCACCGCCTGCATCCTCGACCGCCCGCGCCATGCGCGCCTCGTCGAGGCCGTGCGGGCGACGGGCGCGGCGATCCGCCTGATCGGCGACGGCGACGTCGCCGGCGTCATCCACACCACCGATCCGGAGGAGACCGGCATCGACATCTACATGGGCATTGGTGGCGCTCCCGAGGGCGTTCTGGCCGCTGCCGCCTTGCGCTGCATCGGCGGCCAGATGCAGGGGCGCCTGCAGCTCAATACGGAGGAGAAGCTGGCGCGCGCCGCCAAGATGGGCATCTCCGATCCCAATAAGGTCTACCGCATGGACGAGATGGCGAGCGGCGACGTGCTCTTCGCCGCCACCGGGGTGACGGACGGCAACATGCTTGCCGGCGTGAAGTTCGGCCGCGGGGCGATCGAGACCCACACCATCGTCATGCGCTCCTCCTCACGCACGGTGCGTGAGATCAAGGCGCAACATCAGGATTTGGATAAGTTCTGAATCCCTTTCAATTCGCGCCGCCGACCGTCTATCGTCCTTCAAAGGACGGGAGATAAGGGTTGAGCGGCGAAAGGCGGTATTTTCTCGACGTCAGGAAGTCGGCGCGCGGGGTCTCGTGGGAGCATCGGCTGGATGCGCGCGGCGAGAACCTGGCGCTCGGCATGGCGCAAAGCCATGGAATGCTGGAGATCGTCGCCCGCGTTCTGGCCGGGCGCGGCGTGGGGCTGGAACAGGCGGTATCCTTTCTCGCCCCCTCGATCCGTGATCTCCTGCCCGACCCGGCATCCCTGACGGATATGGACAAGGCGGCAGAACGCATTGCCGAGGCGGCACGGCGGCGCGAGCGCGTGGCGATTTTCGGCGACTACGACGTCGACGGCGCGGCCTCCTCGGCCATGATGAAACGCTTCCTCGCCCATTACGGCGCCGAAGCCGAGATCTACATCCCCGACCGCATCTTCGAAGGATATGGTCCCAACCCTGCCGCCATGCGCGAGCTTGCCGCGCGCGCCACGCTGATCGTCACCGTCGACTGCGGCACCAACAGCGCCGAAGCCATCGCCGCGGCAGGAGAGGTAGGGGCCGATGTCGTGGTGCTCGACCACCACCAGGTGGGCGGGGTGCTCCCCGAGGCGGTTGCCATCGTCAATCCCAACCGCGAGGACGACCTTTCCGGTCAGGGGCATCTCTGCGCGGCGGGCGTGGTCTTCCTGACGCTGGTGCGTACGAGCCGCTTCCTGCGGGAGAAGCTGCCGGCCACGCCCCCCTTCGACCTGCTCATGCTGCTCGATCTCGTGGCGCTCGCCACCATCTGCGACGTGGTGCCGCTCGTCGGCGTCAACCGTGCCTTCGTCGTCAAGGGCCTTGCAGCGGCAAGGCAGATGCAGACGCCGGGACTTGCCGCGCTCGCTCGCCTGGCGCGCATCGGCGAGCCGCTCAACCCCTACCATTTCGGCTTCCTCGTCGGCCCGCGCATCAACGCCGGCGGGCGCATCGGCAATGCCGCCCTCGGCAGCAATCTTCTGGCGACATCGGACCCGAGCGAGGCGGAGACGATCGCCGCCACGCTCGACCGGCTGAACCAGGAGCGCCAGGCGATGGAGGTGGCCATGCTGGCCGAGGCGCGTGCCGAGGCCGACGCGGAACTGGCAGCCGGCGACGGGCCGGCCGTGCTGGTGACGGCGAGCGAAGGCTGGCATGCCGGCATCGTCGGTCTGATCGCCTCACGGCTGAAGGATCACGCCCGCCGGCCCACCTTCGCCATCGCCTTCGACGGCAACGGCATGGGCACCGGCTCCGGCCGCTCGATTCCCGGCTTCGATCTGGGCAAGCTGGTGCGCGAGGCTGTCTCGGAAGGGCTTTTGGTCAAGGGCGGCGGGCATGCCATGGCGGCCGGCATCACAGTGGAGCGCAAGAACCTCGGGCGCCTGCGTGCGTTCTTCGAGGAGAGGGCGGCCGCCGCCGTCACGACGCTCCGCGCCGCGGAGAGCCTGCGCATCGACGCGGCACTGTCCGCCGAGGGGGCGACCTTCGAGCTTCTCGACACGCTGGAGGCCGCCGGACCCTACGGCTCCGGCCATCCCGCGCCGATGCTGGCGCTGCCGCGCCACCGCCTTGCCGACGCCCGCATTGTCGGCAACGGCCATGTGCGGGCCGATCTGCGCACCCACTCAGGCGTACGGCTGCAGGCCATCGCTTTCCGTGCCGCCGAAAGCGAGCTGGGGGAATTCCTGCTTTCGCGTCGCGGCGCGACAATCCATCTCGCCGGCACACTAGCCGCCAATCACTGGAACGGCTCGCGCTCCGTGCAATTCCGCATCACCGATGCGGCGGGCGATTGATTTCAGGCAAGTACGCTTAGGACTCGCTGCAGTTCCGGCAGCTGAGATTTCGTTGCGTCGTAGCCCAGCTTGATGGCCTCGTCCGCGCGGTAGAACTCGGTAAGCCCGATATGGCCGAGCTTCGGCTGCAGCGACATGTCGGGCGGGTCGCCGGCCATGCGGGCCCGCGAGATGCGATCCTGGATGATGTTGAACGCCTCGACCATGACGCCGGTGATCCCCAGGCGCGACTCGCGCTGGCGCGGTCCCTTGTCCACCACCAGCGGCGTCTTCCTGCCGTTCGGCTGCTTTTCTTCCATATCCGGCAGGTCGGCCGAATGCTTGATGACCGCGGCGCGGCCGAAAAGGTCGTAGTGCAGGTTGACCGCTACCACCAGCGGCTGCTCATACGCACGGCACACGGACACCGGTACCGGGTTCACCAGCGCACCGTCGACCAGAACGCGGCCGTTGCAGACCACCGGCTCAAACACGCCGGGCAGTGCATAGGAAGCGCGCATGGCGGTGATCAACGTGCCGCTGGACAGCCACACCTCGTGGCCGGTGCGGATTTCTGCCGCTACACACACGAAAGGTTTCGACAATTCGGCGAAAGTGACGCCTTTCAGGTGCTCCTCCATGCGGCTGGTCAGCTTCATGCCGCCGAACAAGCCGCTGCCGCCGAAACTAAGGTCGAGCAGGCCGAAGATGCGCCGGCGCGTCAAAGAGCGGGCAAAATCCTCCAGCTCGTCCAGCTTGCCGGCCAGATAGCAGCCGCCGACGAGCGCGCCGATGGAGGTGCCGGCGATCATGCCGATGGGGATGCCCGCCTCATCCAGCGCCCTCAAGACGCCGATATGGGCCCAGCCACGCGCAGCACCGCCGCCCAACGCAAGCGCTATCGACGGCAGCTTCTCTTCCTGCGGAAAAGGCGCCGAAGCAAGCGGTGGAGGCGCGGCCGGCTCCAGGCCTTCCTCCTTCGCGCGATGCTGTATTCGATCGAGCATCGTCCTCTCCTCGTCCCGGCCTCTATTCTGGCGCGGGATGGTATCCAATTTATGAATATGAGCACGGCGGCGATTCGAAGCTACCCCGCCAGTAGGATGAGTAGCATCAACTTTTTGCTACGAGGACGGGACGATCGCGATCAAGACTCACATTCCTGTAGAAGCAGGAACGTCTTCCGGTGTGGCAGGTTGCACCGTCGCCTTCGACTCGCACGGTCAGATGCACGGCATCTTGATCGCAATCGGTACTTACACTTTCGACGTACTGTACGTTGCCCGACGTCTCACCCTTCTTCCACAAGGTGCCGCGCGAGCGCGACCAGTAGTGGGCGATGCCGGTCTCGAGCGTTTTGGAGAGTGCCTCGGCGTTCATATGGGCGACCATGAGCAGTGCGCCGTCCCCGGCATCGGTGACGACGGCTGTTATAAGCCCATTCGCGTCGAAGCGCGGCGTAAACGCCGCGCCTTCTTCAAGCTCATGCTTATCGGATGAGGGTTGGGAAAAAGCGATTTCCGGCATGGATCAGCCGTTCCGGCTGTCGCGGACCATCGTGACGAACCGCACCTGCTCTTCCGGCTTTTCCTTGAAGACGCCGGTGAAGGTGGAGGTGAGCGTCGTCGAACCCTGCTTCTGGATGCCGCGCATGGACATGCACATGTGCTCCGCCTCGATCATCACGGCCACGCCGCGAGGCTTCAGCACATCCTGGATCGCCGTGGCGATCTGCGCCGTCATGGCCTCCTGCGTCTGCAGGCGGCGGGCGTAGATGTCGACCGCGCGGGCGATCTTCGACAGGCCGACCACCTTGCCCTTCGGCAAGTAGGCGACGTGGGCCTTGCCGATGATCGGCACCATGTGGTGCTCGCAATGGGAATGGAAGGAGATATCCTTCACGAGCACCATGTCGTCGTAGCCCGCGACCTCCTCGAAGGTACGGCCGAGCTCCTCGACGGGAGACCGGTCATAGCCGGAGAACAGCTCCTGGTAAGACTTCACCACGCGCTCGGGCGTCTCCTTCAGCCCCTCGCGCTCAGGATCGTCACCCGCCCAGCGCAGAAGTGTGCGCACGGCGGCCTCCGCCTCCTCGCGGCTCGGCCGGTCGGTGACGGGCTTATCCAGATAGTGTTTAGTGGCCTGCTCTGCGTCCGCTTCGGGACGGGGCGGGAAGCTTTTGACAATTGCGTCCATGAGGAGGCGTCTCCCGTAGTCCCTGTCGCGCAGGGACGAGTTAAACGGTTCACAGCCTTCGCGGGTTTTCTGGGAACTGTACACAGTCCCGCCCGAAAGCGGCTCGCGGAACCGGTAGGGCAGGTATGTTCACCCCTTCTTGCCCTCAACCGGATACGATCATTATATAGTTTGTTCGGGCGCAAATGAAAGACATATGCGCGACAAGCCATGCTTGGTCTGCGCCGTCAGGCGGAAATTGATGATCGACGACGTCTATAACACGAAAATTCTTGGCTTTGCGGGCAATATCGGCCGTATCGGCCGTTTGGCGAAGCCGGATGCAAGTGCCACCGCCCATTCCAAGCTGTGCGGCTCCACCGTGACGGTCGACCTGAAGATGGCCGACGGCGTGGTGAGCGACTTTGCGCACGAGGTACGCGCCTGCGCGCTCGGTCAAGCCTCCTCCTCCATTATGGCGCAGAACGTCGTCGGCGCCAGCGCCGAGGAACTGAGAGCCGTGCGCGAGGCCATGCGGCGCATGCTGAAGGAGAACGGCGCACCGCCCGACGGTCGCTTCGCCGACCTCAAATATCTGGAGCCCGTGCGCGACTACAAGGCCCGCCACGCCTCCACCATGCTGACCTTCGACGCGGTGGTCGACTGCATAGACCAGATCGAGAAGAAGCGCGCGGAGAAGGCCGCTTAGCGTTGACTGCACCACCTGCAAGACTGTCCCGCAACTGGCAGGGCCCCTGGCCAAAGACGCCGGGACGCGTGTTCGGTACGGCTTTCGTACGCTTCTACCAACTCACCTTGTCGGGTTTTGTGGGCAATTCCTGCCGCCATTTTCCTACCTGCTCGGAATACGCCTACGAGGCGATTGCCCGCCACGGGCTCTGGTCCGGCGGCTGGCTGGGGCTTTTTCGCTTCATGCGCTGCGGGCCCGGCGGCACCCACGGGATCGATCCGGTGCCCGAGGCACTGGAATCGGAGTTGCACTGGTACACGCCGTGGCGCTTCTGGCGCGTATCGGCAAGGCGCCGGAGCGATTAAAGCTCGAAACAAGCATCTTCTTCTTGTTCCGCCCGCCCGCTGCTGGCAGATTAAGAATCGTTAAGGTCAGCAGCTTAGGAGGGATTGACCGATATGGCTCATAAGTTCGAAATTTATAAGGACAAGGCTGGCGAATATCGCGTGCGCTTCAAATACAACAGCGAGGTGATCTTCGCGACGGAAGGATACACCGCCAAGGCGAGCGCGCAGAACGCGATTGACTCGATCAAGAAAAACGGGCCGGAAGCACCGACCGAGGACATCAGCTAAGTTCGATAGGCGGAAGCCTTTAGGTTTTCGCCCTGAATCCCAGGACACCAGGAGCCGGCGCAGCGTAGCCTTTACGCGCGCCGGCTCTGCTATTATGTAGCGCGCGTGCCGCGGCATGCCCGCGTGCCATCGCCGACCATAGACCACACCACCCGCGCTCGTATGCGGGACTGGATAGAAAGGACATGAGCATGGCTGACGCCATTTCCCTTACGTTTCCCGACGGTTCATCGCGGGATTACCCCGCCGCCATCACCGGCGCCGAGCTTGCCGAATCGATCTCCAAATCGCTGGCCAAGAAGGCGGTCGCCTACGCGCTCGATGGGGAACTGCGCGATCTGGCCGACCCGGTCGGCCGCCAGGGCGGGATCGAGATCCTCACTCGCGAAGACCCGCGCACGCTGGAGCTGATCCGCCACGACGCCGCGCATGTGATGGCCGAGGCCGTGCAGGAGCTTTATCCCGGCACGCAGGTCACCATCGGCCCGGTGATCGAGAACGGTTTCTATTACGATTTCGCCCGCAACGAGCCCTTCACGCCGGATGATCTGCCGGTGATTGAGAAGAAGATGCGCGAGATCATCGCCCGCAACAAGCCCTTCACCAAGGAGGTTTGGGCGCGGAAGAAGGCAAAAGAGGTCTTCCGCGACAAGGGCGAGATGTACAAGGTCGAGTTGATTGACGCGATCCCCGAGGGCGACGACGTGAAAATCTACGCGCAGGGCGAATGGTTCGACCTGTGCCGCGGTCCGCACATGGCCTCCACGGGGCAGATCGGCAACGCCTTCAAGCTGATGAAGGTGGCCGGCGCTTATTGGCGCGGCGATTCCGACAACGCCATGCTCACCCGCATCTACGGCACCGCCTGGGCAAACCAGGAGCAGCTTGACCAGTATCTCCACATGCTGGAGGAGGCGGAAAAGCGCGATCATCGCCGGCTTGGCCGCGAGATGGACCTGTTCCACTTCCAGGAAGAGGGGCCGGGCGTCGTCTTCTGGCATTCGAAGGGCTGGCGCATGTTCCAGAACCTCGTCTCCTACATGCGCCGCCGGCTCGACGGCGAGTATGAGGAGGTCAACGCGCCGCAAGTGCTTGATTCCTCGCTTTGGCAGACTTCAGGCCACTGGGGCTGGTACAAGGAGAACATGTTCGCGGTCCGCTGCGCCGACGAGGAGGCGGAGGACCAGCGCGTCTTCGCATTGAAGCCTATGAACTGCCCCGGCCACGTGCAGATATTCAAGCACGGTCTGAAGTCTTACCGCGATCTGCCGATCCGGCTTGCCGAGTTCGGCGCCGTCCACCGCTACGAGCCATCCGGCGCGCTGCACGGACTGATGCGTGTGCGCGGCTTCACGCAAGACGACGCGCACGTCTTCTGCACGGAGGAGCAGCTTGAGGCGGAAATCCTGAAGATCAATGATCTCATGATGTCGGTCTACGAGGACTTCGGCTTCGAGAAGGTGGTGGTCAAGCTCGCGACCCGGCCCGAAAAGCGCGTGGGCACCGACGCCATGTGGGATCACGCCGAAGACATCCTGAAGCGAGCGCTCATCAAGATGGAGGCCGAGTCGGGCGGCCGAATAGAGGCCGGCATCAACGAGGGCGAGGGCACCTTCTACGGTCCCAAGTTCGAGTACACGCTGAAGGACGCCATCGGCCGCGAGTGGCAGTGCGGCACGACACAGGTGGATTTCAACCTGCCGGAGCGCTTCGGCGCCTTCTATATCGATAAGGAATCGGAAAAGAAGCAGCCGGTGATGATCCACCGCGCCATCTGCGGCTCCATGGAGCGCTTCCTCGGCATCCTCATCGAGGATTTCGCCGGCCACTTCCCACTGTGGTTCGCGCCGCTGCAGGTGGTGGTGGCTACCATCACTTCGGATGCCGACGGCTATGCAGAAGACGTGGCGCGCCGGTTGAAGGCGGCGGGGCTGCAGGTCGAGACCGACCTGCGCAACGAGAAGATCAACTACAAGGTGCGTGAGCACTCGCTTGCCAAAGTGCCGGTTATCCTCGTCTGCGGCAAGCGCGAGGCGGAGGAGGGGACGGTGAATATCCGTCGATTGGGCAGCCGCGACCAAACCTCACTGTCGCTCGGCGAAGCTGTCGCCAGCCTCGCCGAGGAGGCGACGCCGCCAGATATCCGCCGCGCGAAGAGCTGAACCGATGGCCGCCCCCGCTGCAGCGCGGGCGGCCTATTCCGTAACTTCGCTTACCCGCTCCACCAGGTCGTCGGGCAGAAGCTCTACATCCTGGTTGCGGCCGGGGGTCACGGTGAAATCGCGCTGGTAGAGGCGGTCACGGTTTTTCGCCACGATCGTGTATTCCCCTTCCGCCAGCACCATCGAGGCGAAGGCGCTGACGGTCTCGGCGACGATTTCACCCGTCTCCGAGAGGATGGACCAGGCCGTGTCGGCGATCGCCTCGCCACCCGGCTCGCGCACCAGCTTCATGGTGAGTTGTGCTGCGCGGTGCTCCACCGTCGCCTCCGTCAATTCGCCCGCCTCCACGCGGATGTCGGCGCGGATGACGGCGTTGATGGCGCCGTAGTTGGAGATGATGTGGTAGGTGCCGGCGTTGAGCCGCACCACGGCGTTGGGCCGCACATTGGGCACGATGAGCGAGCGCTCGCCTGTCGCGTCCGGCTCGTGGTCATAGACGGAGAAGCGCAGCTTTTTGGGCGGAATGCGCACACCGCCGGAAAGCACCGCGTCGAGCTTCAGTCCGCCCGCGTCGAGCACCAGGCGCTCGCTCTTCGGCTTATCGCCGACGGTGATGCGCTTCGTCGCGCCGGCGCGGCCGTAAGCGGCGTGTACGAGATAGCCGCCAGGCGGCAGCATGAAGGTGCTCGTCCCTCCCTGGGCGGTAGCCACCAGCGGCAGCGTGCCGTCCTGTCCCGGCTCCGGCGAGAACACGCGCCAGACGAGGCCGCGCGGAATGTCCTCGGTCTCCTCGGTCAACTGCGCCGAAAGGGTCACTTCTCCGGTCTCTGCCAGCGCCAGCGGTTCTGTTCGTTGCGGTGCCGCATATTCGCTCAGGCCCGGCACGCGCATATCCTCCACCGGAAATGCTTCGTCCTGGGCGGCGGCGTCGACAGCCGTCGCGGCAAGAGCTGCTGCAATAATCGTAATGAATCGCCCGGCAAAACACCTCATGGCTTGCTTTGAAGCCTAACGGGGTGGCAATTTCAAGGCTGCTGATGCCAACATACCCGCGGCTTCCACCGCGTCCCCACCCGAAATAGGAGCTCCACTTTTGAACCAGCAGGTTATCGACTTCATGCTCGCCCGCCGTTCCGCGCCCATTCACGAGCTTGCCGGCCCGGCACCCTCCGACGGCGAGGTGGAGAAAATGCTCAAGGTCGCCACGCGCGTTCCCGACCACGGGATGCTCACGCCGTGGCGCTTCATCCTTTATCGCGGCGAGGCGCGCGAGAAGGTGGGGCAGATGCTGGTAAATCTGGCCGAGGCACGCGAGGGACCGCTGAACGAGGCACGGCGCACGCAGGAGCTGACGCGCTTTTCGCGCGCGCCGCTGGTGATCGGTGTCATCTCGAGCCCCAAGGAGAGCCCCAAGATTCCCGAGTGGGAGATGTTCTTGTCAGGCGGCATGGCGGCCATGAACCTCATCCATGCGGCGGGCGCGCTCGGCTATCACGCCAACATGGTCACCAACTGGTATTCGGACGTCGAGGAAGGTCGCCGCATTCTCGGCCTTCGCCCCCGCGAGCGCGTGGTGGGCTTCGTGCATGTCGGCCGGCATCCCGGCGGCACGCCCGACAGGCCGCGCCCGGGTATCGGCGGTCTTGTCAGCGACTATGCCGGCCCCTGGGAGGGCTGATGACCATGTTCTATGAGCCGCGCAACGGCCACGGCCTCCCGCACGATCCCTTCAAGGCCATTGTTGCGCCGAGGCCCATCGGCTGGATTTCCACCCGTCGGCCGGGGGGCGAGCTCAACCTGGCGCCATATTCCTACTTCAACGCCTTCTCATCGAACCCGCATCTCGTGTGGTTCTCCTCAGAAGGCGAGAAAGACAGCGCCTCGATCGCTCGTGACACGGGCGAGTTCGCTGTCAACCTGGTAAGTCTCGCGCTTGCCGAGAAGATGAACCAGACCGCCATCGACGCGCCGCCCGGCATCAGCGAATTCGAGCTCGCCGGGCTGACGCCCGCTCCCTGCAGGCATATCGCCTGTCCGCGCGTCGCCGAGGCTGCCGCCACGCTCGAATGCAAGGTGACGGAGGTGCTGGAGCCGCGCGATCTTAAGGGAAACCACGCCGGTGTCTTCGTGGTCACCGGCGAGGTGGTGGGCGTGCACATCGACGAGGCGATGCTGACTGACGGTCTCTTCGACACCACCAAGGCACAGAATCTCGCCCGCCTCGGCTACATGGACTACACGGCGGTGACTGAAACCTTCGCCATGCGCCGCCCGCGCTGGAAGGATAGGTAGGGCGTTCTCTGGGAAACAGTCAGCGCCTCTTCGCCCCCCTATCCGGCAGGACAGAGGGGGCTGAAAGGACGCCATCCTTTCCATTGATCCCGCCCGCTGAAACCGGCACGCCTCAGCCGACATCCTCCGCGATCTCCCGCGCCTCGGTCTTGATCGGCCCGTGCTTGAACGTTGCACAGACGACGCCGTGATCGTTGGTGCCGCTCTCCTTGTGGTCGTCGAAATGGAGGTGGTCATTGCTGACCGTCATCCCGTCGAACATCCACAGGCGCCGCCTGCTGTTGTCGTAAAATTCCTCGCTCACCAGGATGTGGTCGAGCGATTCCATCATGTCCTGGTGGATGTGCGTGTAGTAGACGTCGCGCGTGCTGCGGTATTCTTGAAGCGTCTGTGCGGTGTAAAGGCTCACGTCGCCGCCGCCCCTGGAAGCGCCGACGAGATAACGCGGCTGCTCGGTCAGGATGTTCGCCGTGTTGCTCTGCTGCCCGTCATTGATGTCGCCCAGAACGATCACCGGCGAGCGCGTGCCCTTCATCACCTCCGTCAGCATGAAGCGCAACGCTGCCGCTTCCGCCGTACGGCGGATCGTGGAGATGGCTGCCCCCAGGTTTGTCTGGTGCTTCTTGTAGATCTCCTCGTTAGCCCTGAACCAGTCCTCGCGGTAGACCTTCGCCGGCGCTTTCGATTTCAAGTGGCAGACATACACGTGAACGGGCTCGTGATCCTCACGCGGGCTGATCCGAAATGCAAGAACTGGCCGTGAGAAGCTGTCGATATTCACGCCGATCTCCGGCGTCTGTGGATCGTCGCCGGAACTTTTTAGAACGAGCTTTTCCGGGAACGCCTCGATCCACTCCGCTTCCCCCGCTAAAAGACCCTTGCGGACGATCGCCGCGCAGACGATGCGGGTGCCGTTGGCGTTTTCGGGAGCCAGCAGATCGTAGTCCTCGGCCAGTCCCGAGGCCTCCAGTGCCCGGGTGATCGAATCCGCGTGCCAAAGCTCCTGGAATCCCAGGACATCCGGCCGCAGCTGCCGGATCGTGCGCTGTGTCCAGTCAATCTTGCGCGTATATTGCTCCTCCGACCAGCCATCGGCGTCCGTGTAGACGGGCAGGGCCGGTTCGTTGAGGTTGTAGAGATTGAAGGTACCGATGCTCAACCGTTTCAGGTTCATGTCACCCTCCTGCCGTCTCGCCGGCGCGGCGGCAGGATAGCAGAAGTCGCACGATACGGAGATGACAAGACAGGCAGGGGTTCGTGCTACCCTTGGCCGCTACAGAATCGGCCCGAAAATTGGAATCGATCTTTCGGAAAGCGCGATGCTCCACATCTAGCCACGTCCGGCGAGCCGCGCCCGTTCCAGGATGCGCTCGGCGCGGAGGAGATGCGGCCGGTCCACCATCTCGCCGTCGACGCTCGCCACCCCCGTCTCGCCCGCTTCCTCGAATGCGGCGACGATGCGGCTCGCCTGCGCCACCGCTTCCTCCGACGGTGTGAATGCTGCGTTGATGACCGGCACCTGCGCCGGGTGGATCGCCATCTTGGCAGTGAACCCGTCGCGCTCGGCCTCCAGGCATTCTCTGGCAAACCCCGTCTCGTCGCGGAAATTGGGGAAGACCGTATCGACGGCCGGCACGTCCGCCGCACTTGCCGAAAGCAGCGTCGTGGCGCGGGCAAGCGCGAAGACGCCGGTATAGCGCCCGTCATCGTCACGTGCCGTACGAGCCCCGATCTCCGCAGAAAGATCCTCCGCGCCCCAGGTGAGCCCGGAAAGCCGTTTGCTCGCCTGTGCGTAGGTGCCAGCCGAAAAGACCGCCTTCGCGGTCTCGGTAATGATGGGCAGGATGGCCGTCACCCCGTCCTCGATGCCGCTCTCTGCCTCGTGAACACGCAGCTTCACTGAAAGCTGCGTGACGTCCTGCCCGCCCTCGGCCTTGGGCAGCATGATGCCGGCCGGCCGCGCCGGCATGACGGCGGCAAGGTCACCGTCCATGAGCCCTGTCGACAAGGCATTTACGCGCACATAGAAAAGGGTAGGGCCGTTGCTGTTTACCGACAGGAAGTCAGCGGTGGTCCGCCGCGCCGCCTCCTTGCGCCCCGGCGCCACCGAATCCTCCAGGTCGAGGATAAGCACGTCCGCGCTCGTCAGAAGCGCCTTCTCCAGCTTCCTTTCAGAATCGCCGGGAACGAACAACAGCGAGCGCATCAGGCCGGCCTCTTGACGATCATCGCCTGGCGCAGGCAGCGGGCCACCAGCACGTCGTTCTGGTTATAGGCGCGGTGCTCGAACTCAACGATGCCGCGATCCGGCTTCGACTTCGATTCGCGCACGCTCTTCACCTCCGTCTCCACGCGCACGGTATCGCCGTGGAAGAGGGGGTGTGGGAAGGTCGTCTCCGTCATCCCCAGATTGGCGATCGTTGTGCCGAGCGTGGTGTCGTGCACGGAAATGCCGATCATCAGCCCAAGCGTGAAGAGCGAGTTGACGAGCGGTTTTCCCCACTCGGTCTTCTCCGCGAAATCGAAGTCGATGTGCAGCGGCTGCGGGTTCAGCGTCATGACGGAGAAAAGCACGTTGTCGCTCTCGGTGATCGTCTTGCGCAGCGTGTGCCTGAAGACGTGCCCGGGCTCGAAATCCTCCAGATAAAGTCCCGCCATCTCTCTTCTCCCGGCTTCCGACCCGCTTTTGATAGGCGCCGGCAGGCCGGCCCGCAAGGCGCGCATTATGGTAAACCATTCCTATACGAATTGCCGCTAGCTTGGATTCCAGGTGGGGGCATATAATTGAACGTGATCCGGCATTTCCTGAAATGGATCGAGACGGCGAAGGTCTCCGAGCGGGCGGAGGCGGCTGCTGCGCTGGCGCGCGCCTATATCCGGAGCGACCTTTCCTTCGACGACCGAATGGCGGCCGAGGCCGCTCTCACGCTGCTTCTGGACGACCCGTCGGCCAAGGTGCGGCTGGCGCTGTCAGAAACACTTTCGCTGAGCCGCCGCGCGCCCGCCCAGGTGGTCGCCGCCCTTGCCGACGACCAGCCGGAGGTCGCCGCCCCCATCCTCGTGCGCTCGCCGCTTCTTTCCGACAGCGACCTGGTCGACCGCGCGGCGACGGGCGAGCCCGAGATCCAGCTTCTCCTGGCCTCGCGGCCGCAGGTCTCCATGGCGCTTTCGGCCGCACTCGCCGAGGTCGGTACCGTCGAGGCCTGTACGGCGCTCATCCACAACGAAGGCGCGGAGATCGCCGCCGTCAGCTTCCGCCGCATGATCGAGCGCCACGGCGGCAGTGCGGTCCTGCGCGCCGCCCTTGCCACGGACCGCCGCCTGCCGCCCGATTGCCGGCACATGCTCGTCGTGCGGGTAGGGGAGGCGCTCTCGGCCGCCCCCCTCGTACAGGCGCTGATGGGTGCCGCGCGCGCCGAGAAGCTGGCACATGAAGCCTGCATCCGCGCCTCCATCACCCTCATAGACCGCACCGAACCCCGCGAGCACGCCGCCCTGGTGGAGCATCTGCGCCTGCGCGGCGACCTCACCTCAGGCTTTCTCGTGCGCAGTGTGGCGCACGGCAAGGTGGATTTCTTCGGCGCCGCGCTGGTCGCCCTGACAGGTCAGAGCGAGCCTCGCGTCCAGACCCTCCTGTCCCGCGCCCGCAGCACCGCCCTTAGCGCCCTCCTTTCCAGCGCCGGACTGAAGCCCG
Organism: Chelativorans salis; assembly: GCF_025336525.1. Taxonomy (GTDB): domain Bacteria; phylum Pseudomonadota; class Alphaproteobacteria; order Rhizobiales; family Rhizobiaceae; genus Chelativorans; species Chelativorans salis. The sequence continues at coordinate 345,818 of NZ_JAOCZP010000003.1, read as the reverse complement.
CCGCCCACGCCCCCATCCTCACGGCATTGGCGATCTGGCGCGAAGTGGCCAACGGCAAGCGCACGGCAGGCCCGCAGGAAGTCTCCTGGCACATGCTGAAAGCACTCGACGCCTCATCCGCCGGCACGGAAGCCGACCGCGTCGCCCTGGCAACTCTCTTAAAGCGCATCCATCTGGATGCCCTGCGCGAGAATGCTCGGCTTCAGGCTTTGACGCTCGCTGCAGCCTGATGTGCTGGGTGCGTTCCCGTCGTGGCATACACCGCATATTAGATGGGCGGACAGCGCAGAACGCACCTGCACTTCCTGCGGACGCACACGTCTGGCCTTTCGTCAGCTACCGTTCTTCTCGGCCGATCCCAGAGAGCAAGTAGCCTACGAGCATTCCGCCCGGTACGAATAGGACCAGGTTCACGGCGGGAGCAAACAGCAGGCCGAGCGCTGCCATGGAGCGACCGGCGATTTAGACCATTTCCCTTGGCTGCCGGTGAGCCTGGTGCAATTCAACGTCTCGGCGCGGTTTGCGCCTGTCTACTGCATATTCAGGTAATGCCTAAATATCCAATTCCTCCACGAACTCCGCATTATCCTGGATAAAGCGGAAGCGTGCCTCGGGTTTCGTTCCCATCAATGCGTCGACGGCCATCTTCGTCGCCTCCACGCTGTCCAGCACGTCGATGCGCAGCAACATGCGCTGGGCGGGGTCCATCGTCGTGTCCTTGAGCTGCTTCGGCAGCATCTCGCCGAGCCCCTTGAAGCGGCCGATCTCCACCTTGCCGCGGCCGGTGAACTCCTCGCGTAAAAGCTCTTCCTTGTGCGCGTCGTCGCGCGCATACATGGTCTTGCCGCCCTGGGTGATCTTGTAGAGCGGCGGCACCGCGAGGAACAGGTGCCCGCCCTCGATCAACTGCGGCATCTCCTGATAGAAGAAGGTGATGAGCAGCGAGGCGATGTGGGCGCCGTCCACGTCGGCGTCGGTCATGATGATAACGCGCTCGTAGCGCAGGTCGTCCTCGCGGTATTTCGAGCGCGTGCCGCAGCCAAGCGCCTGCACCAGGTCGGAAATCTGCTGGTTGGCGGCGAGCTTGCCGTGGCCGGCGCTGGCGACATTGAGGATCTTGCCGCGCAGCGGCAGCACGGCCTGGGTGGCGCGGTTGCGCGCCTGCTTGGCCGAGCCACCGGCCGAATCGCCCTCGACGATGAAGATCTCCGCGCCCGCCGCCGCGCCCACCGTGCAATCGGCGAGCTTGCCCGGCAGGCGCAGCTTGCGCACGGCACTCTTCCGGCTCACCTCGCGCTCCTGGCGACGCTTGAGTCGCTCGTCGGCCCGCGCGATCACCCAGTCGAGCAGCTTCGAGGCCTCTTGCGGATTGTCGGCCAGCCAATGGTCGAACGGATCGCGCACCGCGTTCTCGACCATACGCATGGCCGCGGCGGTGGCCAGCTTGTCCTTGGTCTGGCCGACGAATTCCGGCTCGCGCACGAAGACCGACAGCATGCCGGCGGCCGAGATCATCACGTCCTCGGCGGCGATAATCGAGGCGCGTTTGTTGCCGGTCAACTCCGCATAGCCGCGAAGGCCCTTAAGAAGCGCCGAGCGGAAGCCAAGCTCATGCGTGCCGCCCTCGGGCGTCGGAATGGTGTTGCAGTAGGAGTTCAGGAAGGCGTCGCCGCCATACCAGGTGACGGCCCACTCCACCGCCCCATGTCCACCGCGCTTCTCGCTGCGCCCGGAAAAGGCCTCGCGCGTTACCTGAAACTCGCCGTCGAGCGAGGCGGCCAAAAAGTCCTTGAGCCCGCCGGGGAAGTGGAAGGTGGCCTTTTCCGGCGTCTCGTCTTTCTCGCCGAGAAGGGAAGGGGCGCAGGTCCAGCGGATTTCCACGCCGCCGAAGAGATAGGCCTTGGAGCGGGCCATGCGGTAGAGGCGGGCGGGCTGGAATTTCGCGCCGGCCCCGAAAATCTCCTCGTCCGGCTTGAAGCGCACACGCGTGCCACGCCGGTTGGGCGCATCGCCAAGCGCCTCCAGCTTGCCCTGCGGCGCACCGCGCGAAAAGCGCTGGCGGTAGAGCTTTCGGCCACGCGCCACCTCCACCTCAAGCACCTCGGAAAGCGCGTTGACCACCGACACACCCACGCCGTGCAGGCCGCCCGAGGTCTCGTAGACCTTGGAATCGAACTTGCCGCCGGCATGCAGCGTCGTCATGATGACTTCGAGCGCTGACTTGTCCTTAAACTTCGGATGCGGGTCGACCGGGATGCCGCGGCCGTTGTCGGTGACGGTGAGGAAGCCGTCGGCGCCGAGCTCCACCTCGATGAAAGACGCATGCCCCGCCACCGCCTCGTCCATCGAGTTGTCGATGACCTCGGCGAAGAGGTGGTGCAGCGCCTTGTTGTCTGTGCCGCCGATATACATGCCGGGCCGCCTGCGCACCGGCTCCAGCCCCTCCAGCACCTCGATATCGGCCGCGCTGTAGCCCTCGCCGGTGTCCCGCGTCGCGGCCGCACGCGGCGTCTTGCGCTGCGGCGCCGCCGGTGCTTCCGGCTGCTTCACCCGTTCCGTATTGGAAGTGAGCCCGGCAAAAAGATCGTTGGTATCGTCCATCAAGTCGTGTTCTTCCCCGTACCCGCGAATCACCGCGATCTTGCCATGCTTTCCATGGCAAAGCTAAGGCCGTTCCGGTTCCGTTCGGTTAAGACGGGCGTTAATCAGGTTGCGCCGGCATAAGTGCCGAATTCGAATGTGGATCGCGTCATAGGGGAAGACGCCGCCGCCTTCAATGCGACTCGGCATTCAACCAGTCGAACAGTGGCTTCAGCCGGACGAACGCATCGAAGCAGCGGTCGGCGAAACCGCTCTCGCAGGCCTTGCTCGGGTCTGCGAAGTCGACCCAGCCGGCCAGCGACTTCCTGCGCAGAAGCTCGGCGCGGGGGTGATCAGCCGGGTAGGGTTGCGGCACACGCTTCAGTTCCGGCTTGCTCAGCCGAATGCCGACCGGGAAATCTTCGATCAGAGTTGCAAGCCTTTCTCCGTCCTCGCCCGCCACGCGGGCGCGGAAGGCGTCGAGGTCGGCGTTCTTGAACTCGAAAACGCCGGTGCCGACCGTCAGCAGCTCCGGCTCGAGGCCGAAATACCAGCCGGGGCGATGCCCCGCGTCCGTGTCTGGCGTGAAGGAGATGTGCAGATGCGTGTTGTACGGCGTCTTGTCGCGGGAAAAGCGGATATCCCGGTGGATGCGGAATATCTTTGGCCGGTGCGGCAGGCCACTCAGCTCGTCCAGGCGCGCCGTTATGGCGCGGCAGAAGTCTTCGGCGGGCCGCTTAACGGCGCGCTCATAGGCGGCCTTGTTCTGCGCGAACCAGTCACGGTCGTTGTTCGCGCGGAGGGCGACGAGAAATTCCAGCGTCTCGGCCGGGAAATGGGAAAATCCATCCGCTTTCATGCTTCCTCACTTCGGCGGAAGGCCCCCGACGAACCCAAGCGCCAGTGAAATCCACCCCTTCAGCGCTTCACCGTCGCAAGCCTCCGCGTCGACGAAGACGAAGCCATTCATGCGCCGCCCGCCCATTTCCATCGCTTGCGCGCCAGGGCGGGCGAGCGCCTCCGTCTGGTTTTCCTTGCCGACACGGAACATGAAGCGGCCTTCGCCCGTCTTCGTGCGGTCGGCGCCGGAAAGCATGTTGCCGTCGAGCAGAAAGCACACGCCGCCCATCATGCGCTTTTCCGAGATGCCTTGCAGGCCTTCCAGCCCGCCGCGCATGCGGGCTGTAAGCTGCTCGTCATAGGCCATGTGCCGAGCCTCCGGCTTGCGCTGCGATAGCGCGTCCAGGGCCGCCTTCGGGATGTGTGGCGAAGGAGGGCAATCCCGCTTCCACATAATCCCAGGAGGGCGCCCGGCTCGCATAGACGACCATCGCGGGCGTGACCATCTCCGGATCGTCGAGGCTGGAGGCGCGCAGAAAGGCGAGGTCGGGCATGCCCTCATTGGTCGAGTAGACGGCCGAGCCGCAATTGGGGCAGAAGCCGCGATTGACGACATTGCCGCTGTCGGCCGGACGGCTATAAAACTTCACCTCGCCGGTAACCGAGAAACCCTGCGCGGGCACAACGATATGGGTGCAGTGCCCGGTGCCGCTCGACTTGCGGCAGTCCACGCAGTGGCAATGGCCGACGATCATCGGCGCCTCCTTGCTGCGGTAGCGCACGGCGCTGCACAGGCAACCGCCCGAAAAACCCTGAGATGACGAAGCCTTCGACATGTCGTGCCTCCCATTCGGCTGACGATATTGCATGTTGATTAGGCGCATCATCTCACATAGCTTGTAACTTGCAAGTAACAAGCTAGATAGCACTGACATCTCATGACAAGACGCGAACCGCGCTCCGCTTGCCCCATCGCCACAACGCTCGACATGGTCGGCGACCGCTGGACGATGGTGATCATGCGCGACCTGATTTGCGGCAAGAAGCGTTTTTCGCAATTCCTTGCCTCACCCGAGCGCATCACCACCAACGTGCTCACCGACCGCCTGGCGGCGATGGAGGAAGACGGTCTCGTGATCCGGCGCTCCTATCAGGAGCGCCCGAAGCGCTACGAATACGTTCTCACCGAGAAGGGCGAGGCGCTTCTGCCGGTGCTGCAGGACATCTGCCGCTGGGCCAATCGCTACATGCCCGACACATGGACGCCGCCTGACCACTTCATGCGGAAGCGGACAGGCGGGGGTGACGCGTCATCTTAGCTAGAAGGAAGCCGCTGGGCAGCGAAGTCCGGAGCCGAATGTGCAGTTCACTGCCCGTCATCCCGGAAAGCCGAAGGCTTGTCCGGAAACCATTCCGCGACTTTTCCACGCTCCGGACTGGGTCCCCGACAGCCTCAGCTATCGCTCCAGCTCCGGGATGACGGGCGGTGAAGTTGACCCACGCGCACTCCTACTACCTCAACTCGCCAGCGCCTCCATTGGCGGGCAGGCGCACACCAGGTTGCGGTCGCCGGCAACGTTGTCGACGCGCGAGACGGGCGGCCAGTACTTGGACGCTGCGTCCATGCTGCCCGACGGAAAGGCGGCTTCCGCGCGCCCGTAGGGATGCGTCCAGCGATCCGCCATCAGTTCGGCCGCCGTATGCGGGGCGTTGACGAGTGGGTTGTCCTCCTTCGGCCATTCGCCCTTTTCCACGCGGGCGGCTTCCTTGGCGATTGCGATCATCGCCTCGCAGAAGCGGTCGAGCTCTTCCTTGGGCTCCGACTCCGTCGGCTCCACCATCAGCGTGCCGGCCACCGGCCAACTCATGGTGGGCGCGTGGAAGCCGTAGTCGATAAGGCGTTTTGCAATGTCCTCGACGGTGACGCCGGCACGATCCTTCAACACCCGCGTGTCGAGAATGCATTCATGCGCCACGCGCCGGTTGCGGCCCTTGTAGAGCACCGGATAGTGCGCCTTCAGCCGCTCGGCGACATAGTTGGCATTGAGGATGGCGATCTCCGTCGCCCGCTTCAGCCCGTCGGCACCCATCATGCGGATATACATCCAGGTGATCGGCAGGATCGAGGCGCTGCCGAAGGGTGCGGCCGTCACCGCATTTCGGGTCCCCAGCGCCGCATGCCCCGGCAGGAAAGGCTTCAGATGCGCCTTCACGCCGATCGGGCCGATACCCGGGCCGCCACCGCCATGCGGGATGCAGAAGGTCTTGTGCAGGTTCATGTGGCAGACGTCGGCGCCCAGATCCCCCGGCCTCGCAAGCCCCACCAACGCATTGAGGTTGGCCCCGTCGAGATAGACCTGCCCGCCATGCTCATGGATCACAGCGCACATGTCGCGCACGCCTTCCTCGAACACGCCGTGGGTGGATGGGTAGGTGATCATCAGCGCCGCCAGCCGTTCGGCATGCTCCGCCGCCTTGGCCTGCAGGTCCTCCCCGTCGATATCGCCATTCTCCGTGCAGCGCACGACGACGACCCGCATGCCGGCCATCGAGGCGGAAGCCGGGTTGGTGCCGTGAGCGGAGGAGGGGATGAGGCAGACGTCGCGCTCCCCTTCGCCGCGTTCGGCATGGTAGCGGCGGATCGCCAGAAGCCCGGCATATTCGCCCTGGCTGCCGGCATTGGGCTGCAGCGAGACGGCGTCGAACCCGGTGATCTCACCAAGCCACTCTTCCAGCTCTCCGATCATGCGGCGGTAGCCCATTGTGTGGCCCTCAGGCGCGAAGGGATGCAGCCCCGCCACCTCCGGCCAACTCACCGGCATCATCTCGGCGGCCGCGTTCAGCTTCATGGTACAGGAGCCGAGCGGGATCATCGCTCGGTCGAGCGCCAGATCCTTGTCCGCCAGCCGCCGCAGGAAGCGCATCATCTGCGTTTCCGAGCGGTTCTCGTGGAAAACCGGCTGCGTCAGGAATGTCTTGCCGCGCGGCGCGGCGGGCGCAATGGCCTCCGCCCCGTCGGTCACGGACGCACCGAAGAGTGCCGCAATCGCCTCGAGATCGGCCTCGGTCGAGGTCTCGTCGAAGGTGATCCCCAGCCGGTCCCTGTCGATCACCCGCAGGAGCCGCCCGCTCTTCTCCGCCTCTGCTGCGATCGCCTCGGCCTTGCCCTTTACGGTAACCGTCACCGTATCGAAAATCATTTCGCCGGAGACTGTTACGCCTGATTTCTTGAACGCTGCATGAAGCCGGGAAGCTAAGCCATGCACATGCCCCGCCACCGCCTTCAGCCCCTCCGGCCCGTGCCAGATGGCATAGGCCGCCGCCATGTTGGCAAGCAGCGCCTGCGCCGTGCAGATGTTGGAGGTCGCCTTGTCGCGGCGGATGTGCTGCTCGCGCGTCTGCAGCGCCAGGCGGTAGCCGGGGCGGCCGTGAGCATCCGTCGACTGGCCGACCAGCCGGCCCGGCATCAGCCGCGTCAGCCGGTCGGAGACGGCGCAATAGGCCGCATGCGGCCCGCCGAAACCCATCGGCACGCCGAAGCGCTGCATCGAACCGACGGCGATCTCGGCACCCAGTGCCGCCGGCGTGTCGCTCATGACAAGGCCCAGCGGATCGGCGACGAAGACGACGATCACGTCCCTCACTTTGGCTTCGGCGATGATGGCCGAATGATCTTCATAGACCCCGTAAGTATCCGCCCAGGGAACCACCAGCGCGCAGGTATCGTCGTCCACTGTGCCGTTGCCGATCTCAAGGCCGAGCGGCTCGGCGCGCGTCTCCACCACGTCGCGGGTCTGCGGGTTGAGCGCTCCGACAATCGAGACCTTGTTGCGCTTGCCCCGGTGGTGGCGCCAGGCGATGCCGACGGCCTCGGCCACGGCCGAAGCCTCATCGAGCAGCGAGGCGGAGGCGACCGGCAGGCCCGTCAGCTCCGTGACCAGCGTCTGGAAGTGGAACAGCATCTCCAGCCGCCCCTGGCTGATCTCGGACTGGTAGGGCGTGTAGGCCGTATACCAGGCGGGGTTCTCGAACATGTTGCGCTGGATGACGGGCGGCAGGTGGCAGCCATGATAGCCGGTGCCGATGAAGCTCTTCAGCACCGTGTTCTCCCGCATATGCGCCTGCATCTCGGCCAGCGCCTCGGCCTCGCTCGCGGGCTCCGGCAGGGCGAGCGGCCGGTCGAGGCGAATTGATTTCGGCACCGCCTGGCTTATCAGCGTCTCCACGGAGGGAACGCCGAGGGCAGCCAGCATGGTCTTCGTCTCGTCCTCGCGCGGGCCGATGTGGCGGGCGAAGAAGGGTTGTGTCATCTCAGACATATAGTGTTCCTAAGCCACGCTTTTCTTGTAAGCGTCTTCGTCCATCAGGCCGTCGAGCTGGCTTTCGTCGGAAAGCTTCATCTTCCACAGCCAGCCGTCGCCCATGGGTGCGGTGTTGACGAGGGAGGGATCGCTGGCGAGTGCCTCGTTGACCTCCGCCACCTCGCCGTCGGCGGGCGCATAGACGTCCGAAGCGGCCTTCACCGATTCGACCACCACCGCCGTCTCGCCCTTGGCAAGGGCCTTGCCCGTCTCCGGCAACTCCACGAACACGAGGTCGCCAAGCTGCTCCTGTGCATAGTCGGTGATGCCGACGGTGGCCGTGCCACCCTCGACGCGGATCCATTCGTGATCTTCGGTGAAATAGGTCTTGCTCATGCCTGTTTATCCTTTGTGGTAGCGATGCGGCGTGAAGGGCAGGGGATGGACGTGAACGGGCACGCTGTTTCCGCGCACTTCGGCGATAAGCGGCGTCCCAGCCTCGGCGAGCGCCTTGGCGACATAGCCCATGGCGACGGGATGCCCAGCCGAGGGGCCGAAGCCGCCGGAGGTCACACGACCGACGGTCTCCCTGTTCTGGTTCATCAGCGGTGCACCGGAGCGCACCGGCTGGCGCCCTTCCGGCTTCAGCCCGACGCGCTTTTCCTCAGCACCCTCGGAGACGATGCGGCGCAGCGCCTCGGCGCCGATGAAGCCGCCTTCCTCGCGCAGGCGTTTCGGGATGGCCCACAGGAGCGCCGCGCTCGCCGGGTCTGTCGTCTCGTTAATGTCCTGCCCATGCAGGCAAAGCCCGGCTTCCAGCCGCAGGCTGTCGCGCGCCGCAAGGCCGATCCACTGGGCCCGCTCGTCGGCCAGTATCTTCTCGGCGAAGGCAGGCGCCTCCTCGGGCGGTAGCGCGATCTCGAATCCATCCTCGCCCGTATAGCCCGAACGCGTGGCAAACCAGTTCTGGCGTGGTTCGGCAGCGGTCATGAAGGTGAGGTCGCTCAGATCCAGCCCCGCACCGATAAGAACACCCTCTGCCTCCGGCCCCTGCAGCGCCAGGAACACGCGCTTGAGCGGCCTCACCGTCACCTCAAAACCATCGGCAATAGCGTTGAGATGTGCCTCGTCCTTCACCGCATTGCCGGCATTCGCCACCACCATGAAGCGCTCGTCGCCAAGCCGGGTGACGATAAGGTCGTCTATGATGCCGGCCTCCTCATTGAGGAGCACCGTATATTTCGACTTTGCCTCCCCAAGCCCCGCCGTATCCAGAGGACAAGCGCGCGACAGGAAGGTGGCCGCCTGGGCGCCCTCGACCGCGAAGAGCTGCATGTGGGAGATGTCGAACAGTCCCGCTTTTTCCCGCGTGTGAAGGTGCTCCTTCATCACGCCGGCGGGATAGGTAAGCGGCATGTGCCAGCCGGCAAAAGCGCCAAAGCGCGCGCCGGCTTCTTCATGCATCGCTTCAAGCGGTAGGTGTTTTAGGGTGTTGCCGACGCTCATCGTTCCTCCAAAGCTGCACGCATGCCGCCTGTGCGGCATATCCGTGCCCCTCTGTCGGAAGCCTGAGAGACTCGCGCGGCCGGAACTCTGTCGGCAACGCTTACACCTTCGGCGCGGGGCTTTCGCCCCGACTTTCCAGAGTGTCTGACCCGTCAGCGGTCCTTTTGCCTGAGAGATTTCGGGCGATTTCCCCTTCGGCGGCAGCTTCGGCTGCTCTCTCCCACGGACAGGCAGGGCTTTCGCCCTCGACGGTCTTTTACTTAGCGCAGGCGGGCAGGCTTGTCACGTGGCGCCGACAGGTCCGTGCACAGCAATCGCCGTATGGCGGCAGCCGCGGATCCTAGCCGCTCCCGGTCGCGGCCACGTTGTAGATGCAGCCCAGACCCATCCCGAGATCGATGTCGGTCACGGCGGACTGGGCTTTCACGGGAACAAGCGTCCGCAGCTTCCTTCCCGTTTCGAGGCCGCCGTACCGGTAGGGATAGATGTGTAGCCAGCTTCCTGCGAAGTCGCTGTTCGGCCAGGATTGGAAATTCCAGTCCTGCTTTCCCGCATAGCGGCTGTTCCGGCGTTGCCGCGCCCATTTGTCGAGGATGCTTTCGTCGTCGATGGCAGCAAGGAACAGCGCCACGGCCTTGTGCAACCGCTCTTCCAGCCGCCCTGATGGCGCGATTCCCGCCGCCCGCATCAGTTCCATGGAGACGACGATCTCGCCGATGCTGGTGTAGTGATACCAGAGCGCCCTGTCGCCGCGCGTGGTCCGGTCGACGATCGATCCGTCTGCGTTGATCAGGCGAAGCATTCCCGCTTCCAGATCCTTCAGGCGGCGAACGGCCTGGTTCTTTCGTCCCGCCGCGAGATCGTTGACGACCGTGGGCCAGTACCAGCCCATATTCAGGCCGAAATAGACCTGCGTCGGACGCTTGAGCCGCCGCGACCACTGACCGATCCATTGCTGGATCGCCGCGTGCTCGCTCCTCAATTCCTCCGTCGCCGTATCCGCCAGGGCGACGTAGTATGCGCGGACAAGCCCCGCACCGATGAACGTAGCGAACGTGGCGTCCTTCATCCCCGAAGGGTCGCGCCCCTCCGGATCGCGCCATTCCGAGCACTTGCCGCTGGTGTTGAGGTTTCCGCCTCGGTCCACGCAGCTTATGGTTTCCAGGAGGGCACCTTCTCGGGCCCAGCGTGCCAGCACGGTGATCAGCTTTCGCTTCCGCTCCTCGTCGCCGGAGGCAAGTGCGTAGACCGCCTCACCGCTGAAAGCGCCCGCGAACTTCTCCACCTCCCATGCTCCGTCGACGGAGCGCACGTTGTCCTGACGGGAATTGAGGCCGCTGATCTTCTTGACCGGAACGTTTGCGAGTGCCCATTCTTGGCCCGCTGCCGGCTGGCAAAGAGCGCCGGATTTCTTGGGAGCGTTCGCCAGGGCCGAAAGCACGTCCGTCGGCAGCAGGTATCGAGCCGGCGAAGAGAGCGTTTTGAGAATGGGCGTGGCAGCTGCATTCGTCAGGGCCTGGCACCAGACGCCCGCGTTATCCTCCTTCAACGCGTCAAGACCGGCGAGAATGTCGGATTTGCCGGCCATCTGCTCGGCGAAGACGTGTGCGGCCGCCTGCGTGCGCCGGCCGGGAATTCCATCCGCCGGCCCTGGATCGTAGCCGAACTCGGCCAAGCGCTGCTGAACGCATGCGATATCGTCGTTTGCGGACGCTAGTCCGACCGCGGCCGACAGTGCGAATATTCCCCCCACGATCGCGCGCAGCCGCATGTCCTTCCCCCCAAGCCTGACGCATCATCGTATGATCGCATGAACGGCGTCCTTGGGCCAGAGAGAACAACGCTTCGCGCGTCTGCGGGACCTCTTATCCCTGTCCGGCGCGTGCCAGATCCTCTTCGATCTGTGCGATGACGCGAGCCGATTCGCTATGCAGGCGGCGCAGGCGCTTGAGGTTCGCCGAAACCGCCTGCACCAGCTCCGAGCGGCTCTCGTCCGCCGGCGAGGTGCCGACGCCGTGCAGGAGCCAGGAGAGGCTGACGTTGAGGACGCCCGCCAGCATGGCCAGCCGGTTGGCGCGCGGTTGCGAACGGTCGGTCTCCCACGCCTGTATGGTCGACGTCTTCACGCCGAGGCGGCGGGCGAGTTCGGCCACCGTGAGGCCGGCCGCATCGCGGGCGCGCGACAGGCGTCCGCCCATCGTGTCGAGGTCGCGGGTATCGGAATAAATATCTACGGTGTCAGGCACCGGGGCGTTCCTCCTTATCTGAACTGGATCATGCCGCAGGGGGTGCGGCGAGGAGGCTTAAAGCATGAAGGACCCGGCCCACGATAACAAGCCAGGGCGGAAAATTGTTATCCATATGCCAAAAAAGGCGGGCCACATCAGAATGTTGCACAACGATCTTGAAGTCCTGTGCACAATAGCCGCGCCGGCGCCTACGCCTTCAGCGCTCGCCGCACGGCCAGGTCCAGCGCCTGCAGGAAGGCTGAGCGGTCCCTGGCGGTAAAGCCGGCGTTATAGCCCTTGATCTCGCCTGCCTCGCGCAAATCTTGCTTCAGGTTGCGCATGGCGACATCCATGCCGATGGTCTGCCGCGTGAAGGCGCGGCCGGTCGGGCCGAGCACGTGGAGGCCTTTCTCCACCAGCCGGGCGGCCAGCGGCACATCGGCGGTGATCGCGATATCGCCGGCGGCAGCGTCCTCGGCGATCCAGTCGTCCGCCGCGTCTGCTTTCCCCGGCACCACCACGTGGCGGATCATCGGATCGCGCGAGGGGCGCAGGCCGCCATTGGAGACGAAGACAACCGGAACGCCATGCCGCTCGGCAACCCGCGTCACCTCCGCCTTCACCGGGCAGGCATCGGCATCGACATAGATCGCCGGCAACGGCTCCACCTCAGTAGTTCACCACGCTCGGTCGAACGTTTTTCAGGAAACACACTGCCGTGCAAGTCCGCCCATACGGCCCACAAGCTTCAGCAGGGCATGTCTTGAGCCCTCCCGCGCAACCTCATACAAGGAGAAGGTTGCCGGGGAAATGTCCGCATGTTCAAGACGATATTGATTGCCAACCGGGGGGAGATAGCCTGCCGTGTGATCAAGACGGCCCAACGGATGGGCATCGCCACCGTCGCCGTCTATTCGGAAGCCGACGCCGACGCGGTGCATGTGGAGATGGCGGACGAGGCGGTGGCGATCGGTCCTGCGGCGGCAAGCCAAAGTTATCTCTCCACCGAGCGCATTCTCGCCGCCTGCAAGGAAACAGGCGCCGAAGCCGTGCATCCAGGTTACGGCTTCCTCTCGGAGAACGCGGATTTCTGCGAGAAGCTGGAGGCGGCGGGAATCGTCTTCATCGGTCCCAAGCCCAAGGCGATCCGCGCCATGGGCGACAAGATCACGTCGAAGAAGATCGCCGCCGACGCCGGTGTCTCCACCGTCCCCGGCTTCATGGGTCTGATCGAGGATGCCGAACACGCTGCAGAGATCGCCACGGAAATCGGCTATCCGGTGATGCTCAAGGCTTCGGCCGGCGGCGGCGGCAAGGGGATGCGCATCGCCTGGAACGAGCAGGAAGCGCGCGACGGCTTCGCACGGGCGAAGTCGGAAGCTGCTAGCTCCTTCGGCGACGACCGCATCTTTATCGAAAAATTCATCGAGGAGCCGCGCCACATCGAGATCCAGGTGCTGGGCGACGCCTTCGGCCACTGCATCCACCTCGGTGAGCGCGAGTGCTCTATCCAGCGGCGCAACCAGAAGATCATCGAGGAGGCGCCGTCGCCCTTTCTCGACGCGGAGACGCGTGCGGCGATGGGCGCGGAAGCCGTGGCGCTGGCGAAGGCCGTCGACTATCAGAGCGCCGGCACCGTGGAATTCATCGTCGACAGGGACCGCAACTTCTACTTCCTGGAGATGAATACGCGCCTCCAGGTCGAGCACCCGGTGACCGAGCTCGTCACCGGCATCGACCTGGTGGAGGAGATGATTCGCATCGCCGCCGGTGAAAAGCTGCGGATCGCCCAGGACGCGGTGAAGCTGAAGGGCTGGGCCGTCGAAAGCCGGCTCTATGCGGAAGATCCGGTACGCAACTTCCTGCCTTCCATCGGACGCCTCGCGCGCTACCGCCCGCCTGAGGAGGAGCAGCGGGGCGACGTCGTCGTCCGCAATGACACGGGTGTGGCCGAAGGCCTGGAAATCTCCATGTTCTACGACCCGATGATCGCCAAGCTCGTCACATGGGCGCCGGACCGCCTTGCCGCCATCGACGCCATGTCCGATGCGCTCGACCGCTTCGTGATCGACGGGATCGAGCATAATATCCCCTTTCTCGCAGCCATCATGCGCCATCCGCGCTGGCGCGAGGGGCGGCTTTCCACGGGCTTCATCGCAGAGGAATATCCGCAAGGCTTCGCGCCGCCCCCGCCTTCAAAGAACGAGCGCGCGATCCTGTGCGCCGTGGCCCTGGCGGTCGAACTCCTGCGCCGCGACCGGCTCGACCGGCTGCCCGGCCGTCTCGCCCCGCACTCCGGCAAGATCAGGCGCGATTGGATGGTGCGGCTTGGCGCGGATGACTATGTGCCCATTGCGGTCTCGGAATGTGCCATAGCCGTTCCGACCAGGCTGAAGGTGAAAGTGGGGGAGGGCACTGCACTCGATGTCGTCTCGTCCTGGCGGCCCGGCGAGCCCGTATGGCACGGCAGCGTGGGCGGGCGCGCGGTGGCCGTCCAGGTGCGTTCGGTGCTCAACGGCGTCAGGCTTTCCTGGCAGGGCGTTGCGGCGACGGCGCATGTCATGCCGCCGCGCATCGCCGAGCTCGACCGTCTGATGCCCGTATGCGCGGCGCCCGACACCTCGAAAATGCTTCTTTGCCCGATGCCCGGGCTCGTCGTCTCCATCGCCGTCAGCGAGGGCCAGGAGGTGAAGGCAGGCGAGATCCTGGCTGTGGTCGAGGCGATGAAGATGGAAAACGTCCTGCGCGCCGAGCGCGACTGCACCGTCACCTCGATCAAAGCCGCCCCCGGCGACAGCCTCGCCGTCGATGCCGTCATCATGGAGTTCGCCTGACATGGAATCCCAAGAGAAGCGCCCAGCGATTCTGTTCGACCTCGACGGGACGCTGACGGACCCGTTCTTCGGCATCACCAACGGCATCCGCCACGTCCTGCAGAAGATGGGCCGCACGGCGCCCGCCGCCGAGGACCTGCGCGTGTGCATCGGCCCGCCGATCCAGGACACCTTCGCAAGGCTGCTCGAAAGTTCCGACGAGGCTCTCATATGGGAAGCCGTCGGTCACTACCGGCAGCGCTACGGCGAGATCGGCAAGTTCGAGAACAAGGTCATTCCCGGCATTCCCGAGGCGCTGGCGCACTGCGAGGACGCCGGTTTCTTCCTGTCCGTCGCCACCTCCAAGGTGGAAACCTACACGGGCGACATCCTCGATCACTTCGGCCTCAGCCGCTTCTTCGACGCCGTACACGGCTCCGCCCTCGACGGCACCAATTCCAACAAGGCCGACCTGATCCGACACATCCTCGCAAGCGAGCCCGTGGACCCCGCCCGCACCGTCATGGTCGGCGACCGCTCGCACGACATCATCGGCGCAAAGGCCAATGCGCTGCCGGCGATCGGCGTCCTGTGGGGCTTCGGCGCCCGCGCCGAACTGGCCGAAGCCGGCGCCGCCGAAATCGTCGCCCGCCCGGAGAAACTTCCCCGTGCAATTGCCGAGACCCTGACACCGTTGCCAGCCTGAAAACCCGTGCGCAGAGCACCGGCGCCCTTTACCGGCTGGGCGCGTTGCTGAACAATGGGCACGAATCCTCAACGTGGATGCGGTGAACAATGGCGAGTGACAGGCGACAGCGCGACCCGATCCTGCTGGAAGCAGAGCGCGAGAAGAGGCGGCCGGAGCGGCCGTTCATCCATCTGCGCGTGCATTCGGCCTATTCGCTGCTCGAAGGCGCCCTGCCGCTCGGCAAGATTATCGGCCATGCCGTCAAGGACGAGGCGCCAGCCATCGCCGTCACCGACACCAACAACCTCTTCGGCGCCCTGGAGTTTGCCCAGAAGGCGGTGAAGGAGGGCGTGCAGCCCATCATCGGCTGCCAGCTCGCCGTCGCCTTCGAGGATGCGCTCAGTGAGGCGCGGCGGGCGAACGGCCGCAAGGCCGTGGCCGAGTACGACCCGCTGGTGCTGATCGCGGCGAACGAGATTGGCTACACGAACCTCGTCCGGCTCGTCAGCCGCGCCTATCTCGACAACGAGGCGGGCGCCGCCGTCCACGTGGCCGCCGAGTGGCTTGCCGAGCACAGCGACGGCATCATCTGCCTCACCGGCGGCCCGCGCGGCCCGCTGGGCGCCGCGTTCAGGGCCGAGCGGCCGGAGGTGGCCGAGGCGCGGCTTTCCTTCCTGAAGGAGACCTATGGCGACCGGCTCTACGTGGAGCTGGAGCGCCTGGAAGGCTACGACCGGGCGCTGGAAGCCGCGACGGTCGGTCTCGCCTACCGCCACGACCTGCCATTGGTCGCTACTAACGAGGCCTTCTTCCCCGCCCGCGACGATTTCGAGGCCCACGACGCACTGATCGCCATCGCTGAGGGCGCCGTCATTGCCATGGACGACCGCCGCCGCCTGACCCCGGACAACCATCTGAAGAGCCAGGCGGAGATGGCCCGGCTCTTCGCCGACCTGCCGGAAGCCGTCGACAACACGGTCGAAATCGCGCTGCGCTGCTCCTATTATCCGAAGAACCGTGATCCGATCCTGCCGCGCTTCGCCGGCGGTGATGCCGAGGATGCCGAAGCCGCGCTGAAGGCGGAGGCCGACGAGTTGCGCCGCCAGGCGCGCGAGGGTCTGGAAAGGCGGCTGGCCGACCAGGGCCTTGCCGAAGGCTATACGCCGGAAAACTACTCCGAGCGCCTGGAACACGAGCTCGGCATCATCGAGCGCATGAAGTATCCCGGCTACTTTCTTATCGTCGCCGACTTCATCAAATGGGCCAAGGCGAGAGGCATCCCCGTCGGCCCCGGCCGCGGCTCGGGCGCCGGCTCGCTGGTCGCCTACGCGCTCACCATCACCGACGTCGACCCCTTGCGCTTCTCCCTCCTCTTCGAGCGCTTCCTGAACCCCGATCGCGTGTCGATGCCCGACTTCGACATCGACTTCTGCCAGGACCGGCGCGACGAGGTGATCCGCTACGTGCAGGAGAAGTACGGCCGCGACCAGGTGGCCCAGATCATCACCTTCGGAACGCTGCAGGCCCGCGCCGTGCTCCGTGACGTCGGCCGCGTATTGCAAATGCCTTACGGCCAGGTGGACCGGCTGTGCAAGATGGTTCCCTCCAACCCGGCCAACCCGACGCCGCTCGGCAAAGCGATCGAGGACGAGCCGCGCTTCGCCGAGGAGGTGGAAAAGGAACCCATCGTCGGCACGCTGCTGGAGATCGCCCAGAAGCTCGAAGGCCTCTACCGTCACGCCTCCACCCACGCCGCCGGCATCGTCATCGGCGACCGGCCCCTGTGGGAACTGGTGCCCATGTACCGCGACCCGCGCTCCGACATGCCGGTCACGCAGTTCAACATGAAGAAGGTTGAGGATGCGGGCCTCGTCAAGTTCGACTTCCTCGGCCTGAAGACGCTTACGGTCCTCGACACGGCGGTCAAGCTCATCCGCCGTCGCGGCATCGAGATCGACCTGTCGAAGATCCCGCTCGACGATCCAGAGACCTACGCCATGCTGTCGCGCGGCGAAACGGTCGGCATCTTCCAGGTGGAAAGTGCGGGCATGCGCAAGGCGCTGATCGGCATGAAGCCCGACCGCATCGAGGACATCATCGCGCTGGTGGCGCTCTACCGCCCCGGCCCGATGGAGAACATTCCCACCTACAACGCGCGCAAGCACGGCGAGGAGGAGCTTTCCTCGATCCACCCGAAGATCGACCACCTGGTGAAGGAGACGCAGGGCGTCATCGTCTACCAAGAGCAGGTGATGCAGATCGCGCAGGAGCTCTCAGGCTACTCCCTCGGCGAAGCGGACCTCCTGCGCCGCGCCATGGGCAAGAAGATCCGCGCCGAGATGGACAAGCAGCGCGTGCGTTTCGTGGAAGGCGCCGTCGAGCGCGGGCTGGAAAAGCCGCAAGCCGACTTCATCTTCGATCTCCTGGCCAAATTCGCCGACTACGGCTTCAACAAGTCCCACGCCGCCGCCTACGCCATCGTCTCCTACCAGACGGCCTATCTGAAGGCGCACTATCCTGTCGAATTCCTGGCTGCGTCCATGACCTACGACATGGCCAATTCCGACAAACTCAACGATTTCCGGCGCGACGCCATGCGTCTCGGCATCGAGGTCGTGCTGCCCTCCGTGCTCACCAGCTACCGCGATTTCGAGGTGGGCGAGAACCGCATCTACTATTCGCTCGCCGCCATCAAGGGCGTCGGCGATGCCGCGGTGGAGCACATCGTTGAGAAGCGCAACGAAAAGCCCTTCGAAAGCCTTGAGGACTTCTGCGCCCGCGTCGAGCCCCGCATCGTCGGCAAGCGGGTCCTGGAAAGCCTCATCTGCGCCGGTGCCTTCGATTGCTTCGGCCACGACCGCGCCGCGCTCTTCGCCGGCGTCGACCGCCTGATGGGTATGGCCGCGCGCGCCGCGGAGGACGCGGCGATGGGGCAGGGCGATATCTTCGGCCTCGCCGCCTTGGAGCCGCAGAAGCTGCACCTGCCAGCCGCCGATCCCTGGCTGCCGGCCGAAAAGTTGCACCGCGAGTTCCAAATGGTCGGCTGCTACCTGTCCGCCCACCCCCTCGATGACTATCTGCCGACGCTGGAAAAGATGCGCGTGCAGAGCTGGGCCGCCTTCCAGGCCGCCGTCAAGCACGGCGCCACCGCCGGCCGGCTCGCCGGCACGGTCACGGCCAGGCAGGAGCGCAAGACCCGCACCGGAAACAAGATGGGCATCGTCCAGTTCTCCGACGCCACCGGCCAGTACGAGGCCGTCCTCTTCTCGGAGACGCTCCACCAGTACCGCGACCTCCTGGAGCCGGGCAGTTCGGTCGTCATCATGGTCTCGGCCGAGGACCGCCCGGAGGGCGTGAACCTGCGCATCCAGACCGTCCAGTCCCTGGAGGATGAGGCAAGCCGCATGCAGAAGGCGCTGCGCGTCTACCTGCGCAACGCCGCCCCCCTCGACGCCATCTCCTCCCAGCTCAAGGGCCGCGGCGAGGGACAGGTAAGCCTCATCGTCATCAAGGAGGGCGGCCAAGGCGAGATCGAGATCGGCCTGCCCGACCGCTATCGCATCTCCCCCCAGATCGCCGCTGCCATGCGCGCCGTGCCAGGCGTGGTGGACGTGGAGCTGGTATAAGCTTCAATCGTCCGGCCTGATTTTGTAGGCTCCATACCGAATAGAGATGCCCTTCGACCAGGTTCGGGCCGTTTCGATGCTGTTTCGATCCTATG
The DNA here is from genome assembly GCF_025336525.1 of Chelativorans salis. Taxonomy (GTDB): domain Bacteria; phylum Pseudomonadota; class Alphaproteobacteria; order Rhizobiales; family Rhizobiaceae; genus Chelativorans; species Chelativorans salis. Next base: position 327,141 of record NZ_JAOCZP010000003.1, on the reverse strand, counting down.
TTCCGCGTGCTCCGCTCTCGGAATTCGTAGACGATTTCTGGCTCTACGAAGATTATACGGGTGCGCATTCCTGGGAACGGATTCTGCCAAGTGGAACGTTCGAGATGGTGTTCAACCTGCGCGAGGACGAGCTGCGCATCTATAGCGCCTCCGATCCGCGTGAATGCCGGCGCTTTGCCGGAGCGGCGGTTTCCGGCCCCTATGCCGGCGCATTCGTGAGCGACACGGCGGAGGAAGCGGCACTTTTAGGGGTCCACTTCAAGCCGGGCGGCGCCTTCGCCATCCTCGGTCTGCCAGCCGCCGCGTTCACCAATCTGCATGTCGATCTGCGGACGATCTGGGGACCTGCCGCTACCATGCTCCGGGAACGCCTGTGCGTGATGACCCGGCCGCTCGCGCGATTCCAGCTTCTCGAACAAGTACTTTTGGGAAAGCTTTACGAGCCTCCGGCCCGTCATGGCGCCGTCGGTGTCGGGTTGGACGTCCTGATGCGCACCCATGGCCGGGAACGGGTCCGCGACATCGCGAAAGCCGTGGATTTGAGTCCGCGACGCTTCATCGAGGTGTTCACCGCCGAAGTCGGCCTGACGCCGAAGCTTTTCGGCCGCGTGCGCCGGTTCCAGCATGCCGCCGCATCGTCGCGAAGCGCGGCAAGAACCGACTGGGCTAAGCTTGCCGTCGAATGCGGCTATTTCGACCAGTCTCATCTCATTCGCGAGTTTGTCGAGTTCTCGGGGCTGACCCCGGCCCAATTCCACGAACGCCTGAATACGTTCGACCGATCAGGCATGCACGTGAAGCGCCATCATCTCCCGTCCGCAGACTGACTTCCATTTTATCCAATCCGCGCCGCGCTTCGGCTGATACAGGGAAGCGAACGCGCGTCGGCGGTCGAGGCTGGCCGCGCCTTTCCGGCAATGGGAGAAAGAGATGTCCGAGACGACCGTCAATGTCCGTTACATGGTCGATGATGTCGAGGCCGCAATCGCGTGGTATACGCGCCACCTCGGCTTCTCGCTTCTATCGAGCTATGCACCTGCCTTCGCGGATGTGCAGCGCGGAGCGTTGCGGCTCTTGCTCAGCGGGCCGACGAGCTCGGCGGGCCGGCCGATGCCTGACGGCGAGCAGCCCCGGCCCGGCGGCTGGAACCGCATTCACCTGATCGTCGACGATCTGTCCGCCGAGGTAGCACGGCTGCGTGGCGGCGGCGTCCAGTTCCGTAATGAGATCGTCACGGGGCCGGGAGGCTCGCAGACCCTGCTGGTCGATCCTTCCGGAAATTTCGTCGAGCTGTTCCAGCCAGCGCGTAAATGACGTCCGGTCCTCCGCCATAGGACAAGCCGGCCCCCATTCCGGAATGTGGACGAGGCACGGCATGGATCCTCGGGTCAAGCCCGAGGATGACGAAGGGGGAGATGGCTGCGCTAGTCACCAACGTTGGCGTCTTGCCGCCACTTGTCCGCTATTCGTCATCCTCGGGCTTGACCCGAGGACCCATGCCAGAACACTGACCATGGACACCAACTGGCCCAACGTGATCCAAGCGGGGATAGATTTTACCGCTCGTTCCCGCTAACCCATGGATCCCCCACAACCTGCAAACTTTTCTTGCAGGAAAATTCGCTCCCCCTGCCCAAGCCGCCCCTGCTTCCCATGTTCTTTGACATAGCCCGGCTTCGGCAGAAGGTGGGTCGTCTCCGCCGCGCGCCCGACCTGAATCGAATACCGTGGAGCGGAAAAGAAACATCGATCTCGAGCACGAACTGCAACGAGCCCACCTGGCGGCTTCGCGGCTACCCCCTCAGGGGAGGAACGGCTAATCATCCTCCCGCTGCGGCCGCGCCTTTTTCGCCCGGCCGAACGTATAGCCCGTCTCCACCGCCTCGCGTCCGTATTTCTCCCGCAGGCTGTCGATCGCCCCCTCGGCAAGCGCCCGCTTGTGCGACAGGCGGTCGACGAGGTCCGGCGGGTCGGCCTTGGCCACATCGGTCAGGTCGCTCACGCCGATGCCAAGGAGGCGGAAGCGGGTGCCGTCGGTCTCGCGCTTCAGCATGTCAAGGCCGGTGTGGAAGATGCGGTCGGCAAGCCGCGTCGGGTCGCCCAGTTGCCGGTTGCGCGTGCGGATGCGGAAGTCGGCGGTCTTCAACTTCAACACCACCGTGCGCCCGGCAATCTCCGCCTTCTTCAGCCGTGCCGAAACGCGCTCCGACAAGGCCCTCAGCACCGGCACCAGCTCTTCGAAGGCGGCGATGTCCTTGTCGAAGGTGGTCTCCGACGACACGCTCTTCGCTTCGCCGCGCGGCTCCACCGTGCGTGTGTCCATGCCGCGCGACAGCCGGTGGAGCCGGTCGCCCATCGTGCCGTAGCGGCGCATGAGGTCGGCGCGCTCCAAGCGCTGCAACTGGTCGATGGTGCGGATGCCGTCATTCGCCAGCGTCGCCGAAAAGGCCTTGCCGACGCCCCAGATGATCGTCACCGGCTGCTGGGCCAGGAAGGAAAGCGCCTCGTCGCGGCCGATGACGGAGAAGCCGCGCGGCTTGTTGAAGTCGGAAGCCACCTTGGCGAGGAATTTGCAGTAGGAAAGGCCGACCGAAACGGTAATCCCGATCTCGTCCTCGACCTGCCTGGCGAAGCGGGCGAGCACGAAGGCCGGCTCCGCCCCGTGCAGCCGCTCCGTACCGGAAAGATCCAGAAACGCCTCGTCGATCGACAGCGGCTCAACCAGCGGCGTCAGCGCCAGCATCATCTCCCGCACCTGTCGGCCGACACGCACGTATTTCTCCATGTCCGGCTTGATGACGACAGCCTCGGGACAGGCCTCCAGCGCCTTGAACATGGGCATCGCCGAGCGCACGCCGTTGATGCGGGCAATGTAACAGCAGGTGGAGACGACGCCGCGCTTGCCGCCGCCGATGATCACCGGCTTGTCGCGCAGGCTCGGGTCGTCGCGCTTTTCCACAGCCGCATAGAAGGCATCGCAGTCGATATGGGCGATGGACAGCGCGCCGAGCTCCTCGTGGCGCAGCACGCGCGGACTGCCGCATGCCTTGCAACGGCGCTCGCCCGGGCTCGCACGGGAGAGGCAGTCGCGGCAAATGCCGTGCACGGGAGCGTTGACAGCCATGGCAGCTTATGAGAACATAAAGGGAACAGGATAATAGAGCAACGCGCACGCCAGCACAAGCAGAGGAGAGGGAGCGTGACGGTTTCAATCGTCCCGTTGAGACCGGAGCTCTGGCCGGCTTTCGAGGATCTGTTCGGCAAGCAGGGCGCCTGCTACGGCTGCTGGTGCACGCATTTCCGCCTGCCGCCCGCGGTGCGGCGGGAAAACGACCGGCAGCGCAACAAGGACCATATCCGGACGCGGGTGGAGGCGGGGCCGCCGCCGGGGCTTTTGCTGTTCGAGGGCGAAAGGGCCGACGGCTGGATGCAGATCGGCCCCCGTCTCGACGTGCCGGAGTGGAACAATCGCGGCCGCGTCTCCGCGCCTTTGGACGACGCGCCAGCGGACGACCCGGCCGTATGGGCCATTTCCTGCTTCTTTATCCGCACGAGCGCCCGCGGACGCGGCCACACCCATGCGCTGGTGCGTGCCGGCATCGATTTCGCCCGCGCGGAAGGGGCACGTGTTCTCGAAGCGTGCCCGATGACGCAGTCCAAGGACGCGCGCTCCATCGGGCTTTTCGTCGGTTCGCGCCGTGTTTTCGACAAGGCTGGTTTCAGCGAAGTGGTCGAGCGCAAGATAGGCCGACCCCTGATGCGGCTGGCGCTATGAGCACACGGCCGTCGCCGAAGCGCGGTCAGGGTTGGATATCCCAGTCTCCGTCGCCGAGGGGGAGGTGCCTGTGCGCGGTCGACACGTCCTGCGGCGGCACGCCGCTTTGCTCGCTGAAGCTCAGAAGGGTGGGCGCGTGCGCAAGCACGAACTGTAGCACGCCGGCGAGGAAGCCCGGCTCGTTCGCGGCCTGCCGGATCTGCCCCGCCTCGATGCCCGTCAGCGCCAGGAAGCGAGGCAGAAGCTCCGGATCGGAGGCGATGAAGGAGAGCGCCTGAATGGCGATCGCTTCGGCCTGTTCTTGTTGCATGGGCGGCGCATCCTCAGGATTCTGCGGGTTCGCCGGTGCGATAAAGGCAAAGACGGACCGGCGCAAGCGGCGACAAAAGCAGGCGCTCCAGCTTGAACCAATCAATTCAGAGAGGATACTTTTTCTTTTCGTAAAGCAAATCATGCCATAAAGCAGTTGGGGACACCGGCAAGAGCGCCCGTACCTGCGTTGGCGGGAAGGGGTGTGCCAGCGGTATGGGGGTCCAATGCCAAAAAAGGTCATGATCGTCGAGGACAACGAGCTCAACATGAAGCTCTTCCGCGACCTCATCGAGGCCAGCGGCTACGAGACCGTGCGCACGCGCAATGGCCTGCAGGCGTTGGATCTGGCACGCGACCACCGCCCCGACCTCATTCTCATGGACATTCAGCTCCCCGAAGTCTCCGGCCTGGAAGTCACAAAGTGGCTGAAGGAGGACGACGAACTACATTCCATCCCCGTCATCGCCGTCACCGCCTTTGCCATGAAGGGAGATGAGGAGCGCATCCGCCAGGGCGGCTGTGAGGCCTATATCTCTAAGCCGATCTCGGTGACCAGTTTCATTGAGACCATCAGATCCTATCTCGGTGACGCGTGATGAGTGCGGCGGAAAAGTATACCCGGAGTTGGTCATGACAGCCCGCATCCTCGTCGTCGATGACATCGCCGCAAATCTGAGGCTGCTCGAAGCGCGGCTTATGGCCGAGTACTATGAAGTGGTGACGGCGCGTTCCGGTCAGGATGCCATCGAAATCTGCGAGTGCAGCAAGGTCGACGTGGTGCTGCTCGACGTCATGATGCCGGGCATGGATGGCTTCGAGGTCTGCCGCCGACTGAAGTCCGATCCTGCAACCACGCATATTCCCATCATCATGGTTACCGCCCTCGGCCAGCCGGCCGACCGCGTACGCGGGCTCGAGGCCGGCGCCGACGATTTCCTCACCAAACCGGCCAACGACCTGCAGCTTCTCACAAGGGTGAAAAGCCTGGTCCGGCTGAAGGCGCTGACGGACGAATTGCGCCTGCGCGCCGCCACGACGCGCAACATCGGCATCGAGCAACTCCTCGAGAAGAAGAGCGGAGATGTGGAAGAGACGCCGAGCGTGCTCCTGTTGGACGACGACGCTGCCACCGGGCGGCGCATCAGGAGGCTTCTGAGCGGCACTTTTGACCTCGACGTGGCGGAGGAGCCGCAGGCCGGGCTCCGCCAGGCGGTCGAGGGCGCTTATGAGTGCATCATGGTGTCTACAGGCTTTGCCGACTATGACCCGCTGCGGCTTTGCTCGCAGCTCCGGGCGCTCGAATCGACGCGCCTGGTACCCATTATTCTTCTGGCGGGCGAGGGCGATGAGGAGCGCATCATCCGCGGGCTGGAGCTCGCGGTGAACGACTTCGTGCTGCGCCCGGTCGAGCGCCAGGAACTGATCGCCCGCCTGCGCACCCAGATCCGTCGCAAGCGCTACAACGACAGCCTGCGCTCCAGCGTCGCGCAGACGGTGGAAATGGCGGTCACCGATCCGCTGACGGGCCTGCACAACCGGCGCTATCTCGACAGCCACCTGCAGAGCCTGTTCGACCGTTCGACGGCGCGCAAGCGGCCGCTTTCCATCATGATCGCCGACATCGACCGCTTCAAATCCATCAACGACACCTGGGGGCATGACGCCGGCGACGCCATCCTCAAGACGTTTGCCAAGCGGCTGCGCAAGAACCTGCGCGGCATCGACCTCGTCTGCCGTTACGGCGGCGAGGAGTTCGTCGTCGTCATGCCGGACACGGAACTCGACGTGGCGGAGAAGGTGGCCGAACGCATTCGTGCCGAGATTGCCAGCGGGCCATTCCTGACCGGCCAGGGCGATCAAGCCGTTGACGTCACCGCAAGCCTCGGCGTTGCTTCCGCGAGGATGCCGGGGGACACGGTGGAGGCACTGATGAAGCGGGCCGATCTCGCGCTCTATGAAGCCAAGACGCGGGGACGCAACCGCGTCGTCGCGCCGGCGGCTTGAACGCCTCGAGTATGGTTACGCGTTTACCCTAACATGAACCATTTCATCACGATGGTTAAGTAAGTGTTGATTTTCTTGAGTACTTGCGCGAGTGTCGCAACCGAAGGTGGACGAACCGCTCGAGGGGACTGGCGGTTACGTCTTACAGATACCCCATGATGCTCAGGTCCGCCGCATCTCCTGGGTCCGTGGGGTTGGCCGGCCGGCGCTGGCGTAAGTGGCCTCCTCGTACCGCTGCCAGATTGCCGACCGGCCCCCTTCTCACTGCAACGGATACGGGTAATCGCTCGGCAGCCGGCGCGCACGGCCGCGGCTCTCATGTAGGATATGCACAATAAAAAACGGCGCCCCAGTGGGCGCCGCCTACATGCGAGGAAAGCAGCCGAAGCTACTTGATCTTGGCTTCCTTGAACTCGACGTGCTTGCGCGCCACCGGATCGTATTTGCGCTTGGTCATCTTCTCCGTCATCGTCCGGCTGTTCTTCTTGGCGACGTAGAAGTAGCCCGTGTCGGCCGTCGACTGGAGCTTGATCTTGATGGTCGTGGCCTTGGCCATGGCATTCGTCCGTTTCTGGTGATGAAGATGGCGGCCCGTCACGATTGCGGCAGGGCGCGCGGAAAACTCGCCGGACACATAAAGACAATGCCCGGAATGTCAAGTATGCAGCGAAGGGAGTGCTGCGGCTCCTATAGAACCACCCGCATGAATCTGTTCGCGCGCATGAAATAGAAGGGCACCGGGCCGCCCGGTGAAAGCTCGGGATCGGTGGCGAGACGCTTGTCCAGATCGTCAAGCACGGTGCGGGTGATGACAGGGACTTCGGCCTCTATGGCCTCGCCGATCGGCAGCCAGACGATCTCCTCCAATTCATCCGTCGGCCCGCCCTCCGCAAGCTCCACCGCAACCTGATCGCGCCAGGCGGCAAGGAATCGCGTGTCGAAGCGGCGCACTCGGCCGGGCGGGGTGATGGCGCGGGCGATATAGCGCAACCCGTCGAGCGAGGGCCTGATGCCGTGCTCGGCGAAACCCTGCCAGTGCCGGCTTTTCGTCGAGAAGGCGTCCTTGCGCCCGATGAGCAGGCCCGCTTCCTCATACGTCTCGCGGAGGGCCGAGAGCGCGATGGCACGGGCCCGCGCGGAGGAGGCGCGGGCTCCGGAGCCGATCAGCTTGGCCTCCTCGTCCGGATGCAACGGACGGACGACGGGAATGCGGCTGTCAGTCGGGTCCGTGCGACCGCCGGGGAAGACGAAGCGGCCGGGCATGAAGGCATGGCGACGGTGCCTGCGGCCCATCAAGACGAAGGGCGCGCCCGCGCGCCGCTCGATAACGATGAGCGTGGCGGCATCGCGCGGGCGCATTGGCCGGCCGCCAAGTGCGAAGTCGCGCGATTCGGCCACGTCGAGCTCAGCTCGCGTCATCCCCTCCATGCGCGCCTCTCCCGCGGCCATGTCAGCGCTCGGGACACGTTTCGACGATATCTTCCTCGCCGCCGAATCCGTGCATGCGCAGCGCCCATTGCAGGCCCACGACGGCGCCCTTCACGGGGCCGATGAGGGCGAGCGACATCAACAGCGTCAGCGGAGTCCAGAGGGCCATGTGCAGCCAGGTCGGCCAGTCCGTCATCGCCTGGACGCCCATGAAGGCACCGATCACCACATGGCCGACGATGACGATTACCAGATAGGCGGGCAGGTCGTCGGCGCGGTGATGGCTGATCTCCTCGCCGCAGGCCTGGCACTCGTCAACAGTCTTCAGGAAGGCGCGGAAGAGCCGGCCGCGGCCGCAATGGGGGCACTTGCCGAAGAAGCCGCGCCGCATCGCCTCGTAGACCGGCCGCGCCGGCTCTTCTGCTTCCTTGGCGCCGAATACCCGTTCGTCCATCATCGTCTCCTGGCCTTCGGCGGACGCTGAGCCGCACGCCTGGCAGTCCTTGTTGTGCCCCGCTTCGCCTTGTGCAGCGATTTCGACGAGCCGGGAAGGCGCTCAGGCTCGCTGATCATCTCGAAGCGCATGGAGCCCGCCAAGGGCGCCACCTCAACAAGGCGGACATCGACGCCATCGCCGAGCTGGTACCCGCGTCCGCTTTTCTGGCCGACCAGCGCGTGGCGGGGCTCGTCATAGATATAGTAGTCATCACCGAGAGACGAGACCGGAATGAAGCCATCGGCGCCGTATTGGGGCAGGAGCACGAAGATGCCGGCCTTGGTCACGCCGGAGATGCGGGCGGAGAATTCTTCGTCGATGCGATGGGCCAGATGCTCGGCCACCAGCCGGTCCACCGTCTCGCGCTCGGCCGCCATGGCGCGTCGCTCGGTGGCCGAGATGAGGGCCGAAATTTCCTCCAGGCGCTCCTCGTCTTCCGGTCGCAGACCATCCGGGCCGAAGCCCCTGGCTGCGATCAGCGCCCGGTGAACGATCAGGTCCGCATAGCGACGGATGGGCGAGGTGAAATGTGCGTAGCGGCGCAGATTCAGGCCGAAATGGCCAATGTTTTCCGGTGTGTAGATGGCCTGACTCTGGCTACGCAGAACCACCTCGTTGACCAGCTGCTCCTGCTCCGTGCCCGCCACGCGGGCAAGGATGTTGTTGAATTGAGCGGGCCGCAACGCCGCGCCGCGCGCCAGCGACGTGCCGAGCGAGGCGAGGAACTCGCGCAAGGATTCCTGCTTGGCGAGCGAGGGCTGGTCGTGCACGCGGTAGACGAGCGACTGACGGGCCGCCTCGAGCGTCTCGGCGGCGGCCACGTTGGCTTGGATCATGAACTCCTCGATGAGCTTGTGTGCATCGAGGCGCGGCGGCACTATGACGCGGTCGACGGTGCCGTCGGGCTTGAGCAGAATCTTGCGTTCCGGCAGGTCGAGCTCCAGCGGCTCTCGCGCCGAGCGCCCGCGCTTCAGGATGGCGTAGGCATCCCACAGCGGGCGCAGAACCGGGTCGAGAAGGGGCCCGGTCTTGTCGTCCGGCTGGCCGTCGATCGCCGCTTGGGTCTGCTGATAAGAGAGACGGGCGGCGGAGCGCATCATAATGCGGTGGAAGCTGTGGCCGATCTTGCGGCCGTCGGACGCGAAGCGCATACGCACAGCGAGTGCCGGCCGCGCTTCGCCTTCGCGCAGCGAGCACAGCTCGTTGGAGATGCGCTCGGGCAGCATGGGCACGACGCGATCGGGGAAATAGACCGAATTGCCCCGCCTCAGTGCCTCGCGGTCGAGGGCGGAGCCTGACCGCACGTAGTGCGCCACGTCAGCGATGGCGACGGTGACGATCACGCCGCCGCGATTCTTCTCGTCCGGGTCGGGTTTGGCGAAGACGGCATCGTCATGGTCTTTGGCGTCGGCCGGATCGATGGTGATAAGCGGCAGCTTGCGCCAGTCCTCGCGGCCCTTGGTCGTGGCGGGTTCGGCGGCCTCCGCCTCTTCCAGTACGCCGTCGGGGAAGATGTGCGGAATTTCGTGGGCATGGATGGCGATGAGCGAGACAGCCTTTTCGGTGGCGATCGAGCCCACAACCTCGAGAACCTTGGCCTTCGGCAAACCGTAGCGCGCGCGGGTGACCGGCTCCACCTCGACGAGATCGCCGTGTTTTGCGCCCTTGCGAAAGTCCTCGTCGACCACAAGTTCCGGCTGGCGCCGCTCTACCGGCTCTATGCGCAGGGAACCGTCGGGGAGTTCGCGGAAGACGCCGAGCACGGCGCGCCGACGCTTTTCGAACACCTTCATGACACGGCCGGTATAGGCCGGTCCCGTCTCGTCCTCGGCAGGGAAAACGCGGGCAAGCACCCGGTCACCGATGCCGGCTGCCGCCGTCCTGCCGCCCTTCTGGGCGCGGATGGCGACGATGGGCGCAGGCCCTTCATGCTCCTCGTCGAGCTCGGCGGGGCGGGCGAGCAGGCCGCCTTCGGCATCGCGTGAGAAGATGTCGAGCACGACCACGTGGGGCAGGGCGCCGGGACGCAGGATCTTCTTGCGCCGCTTTTTCACAAGGCCCTCGTCCTGCAGCCCGCGCAGCATGTCCTTCAGCCAGATACGGTCGCCGCTCTTGATGTTGAAGGCCTTGGCGATCTCGCGTTTTCCCGAGCGGTCGGGATTTTCAGTGATGAAGCGCAGGACTTCATCGCGCGAAGGCAGGTGGGCATTGCCGCTCTCGGCCTTGGCCGCCGGCCTGCCTCGCCGTGTGGTCCCGCGCGCCAACCGATCAGCTCCGGCTCTTGCCGCGTGCCGGTTTCTTGCCGCCCTTGGCGGCCTTGGCGGCAATCAGCTCCAGCGCCTCTTCCTTGGTGACAGACATGGGATCCTTCCCCTTCGGCAGGGTTGCGTTGACCTTGCCGAAATTCACATAGGGCCCGTAGCGGCCATCGCGCACGGTGATGACTCCGCCGCCGTCGGGATGTTCCCCGAGTTCCTTGAGGGCTGCCGGCTTGGCGCGCCCGTTACCTTTCGCCCTCTTCTCCGCGAGGAGCGAGACGGCACGGTTGAGGCCGACGGAGAAAACCTCTTCGACCGACTCCAGATTGGCGTAGGTGCCGTCATGCAGCAGGAAGGGGCCGTAGCGGCCGATGCCGGCCGAGATCATCTTGCCTGTCTCGGGGTGCGGGCCGACGTCGCGCGGCAGCGAAAGCAGCGCCAGGGCGCGCTCGTGGTCGAGGCTTTCCGGCGTCCAGCCCTTGGGCAGGCTTGCACGCTTGGCCTCCTTGCCCTCGCCGCGCTGCACGTAAGGCCCGAAGCGGCCGGAGCGAAGCGTGATCTCCTCGCCCGTGTAGGGGTCGGCGCCCAGCACCTTGTTGCCGTCCACGCCGGCTTCCGCGCCGCCGTTCTCGCCATTCTCGCCGAGCTGGCGCGTGTAGTCGCACTCGGGATAGTTGGAGCAGCCGACGAAGGCGCCATAGCGGCCGAGCTTCAGGGACAGCTTTCCGGCGCCGCATTTGGGGCAAAGGCGAGGATCGCCGTCGTGCTCGCGCGGCGGGAAGACCAGCGGTGCCAGCTCCTCGTTGAGCGCGTCGAGCACGTCCGACACGCGCAGTTCCTTGATGTCGCCGACGGCACGGGAGAACTCCTGCCAGAAGTCGCGCAGCACCTCCTTCCAGGAAAGCCTGCCATCGGAAATCTCGTCGAGTTTTTCTTCGAGGTCGGCTGTGAAGTCGTATTCGACGTAGCGCCGGAAAAAGTTCTCCAGAAAGGCGGTGACGATGCGACCCTTGGCCTGCGGCACGAGTCGGCGCTTGTCGATCGTCACATAGTCGCGATCTTCCAGGGTCTTGAGCGTGGCGGCGTAGGTCGAAGGGCGACCGATGCCGAGCTCCTCCATCTTCTTGATGAGGGACGCTTCCGAATAGCGCGGCGGCGGTTCGGTCGTGTGCTTGGTAACGTCAATCTTGTTGCGCTCAAGCGTCTCGCCGGAGTTGATCTCCGGCAGGCGGCGGTTCTCCTCATCCTCCTTGTCGTCTTCCTTGATCTCGGAATAGGCGGCAAGGAAGCCGTCGAAGCGGATAACGGAGCCGACGGCGCGCAGGCCGGCCGTGCGGCCGGCGCCTTTCGCCTCGATCTCCACGGTCGTGCGCTCGATTTCGGCTGCCTGCATCTGGCTGGCGATAGCGCGCTTCCAGACCATCTCATAGAGGCGCGCCTGGTCGGCATCGACATATTTGCGGACCTGGTCCGGCGTGCGCGAGAAGTCGGTGGGGCGGATGGCCTCGTGCGCTTCCTGCGCGTTCTTGGCCTTTACGGAGTAGAACCGCGGCTTCTCCGGCAGGTAGCGGTCGCCGAACGTCTTGCCGACGGCGGCACGCGCCTGGTCCAGCGCCTCCGGTGCCATCTGCACGCCGTCGGTTCGCATATAGGTGATGAGGCCGGTGGTCTCGCCGCCGATATCGACGCCCTCGTAGAGGCGCTGGGCCACCTGCATGGTGCGCGAGGCGGAAAAGCCGAGGCGCGAGGAAGCGGCCTGCTGTAGGGTCGAGGTGGTGAAAGGCGGGCCAGGATTGCGACGTGTCGGTTTGGCCTCGACGGAGAGTACCTTGTAGGAAGCGCCGTCCAGCATGGCCTTTATGCCGTCGGCTTCCTCCTGGCTCTTGATGTCGAGTTTCTGCAGTTTCTTGCCGTCGAGGACCGTCAGCCGCGCCTCAAAGGTGTCCTTGCGCGGCGTGTCGAGAGCAGCAGCGATCTGCCAGTAGTCTTCGCGGATGAAGCGCTCGATCTCGGCCTCGCGGTCGCAGACGAGCCTGAGCGCGACGGATTGGACGCGGCCGGCCGAGCGGGCGCCGGGCAGCTTGCGCCACAAGACGGGCGATAGCGTGAAGCCGACGAGGTAGTCGAGCGCGCGGCGCGCGAGATAGGCATCCACAAGCGAGGCATCCACCTCGCGCGGCTCGGCCATGGCATCGAGCACCGCCTTCTTGGTGATGGCGTTGAAGACGACGCGGCGCACCGGCTTGTCCTTGAGTGCCCGCTTCTGGCGCAGCACCTCCAGAACGTGCCAGGAGATCGCCTCGCCCTCGCGGTCGGGGTCGGTGGCGAGCACCAGGCCATCGGCATCCTTCATCGCCTTGGCGATGTCGGAGAGGCGCTTGGCAGACGGGCTGTCGACGGCCCAGGACATGGCGAAGTCCTCATCCGGACGCACCGAGCCGTCCTTGGCGGGCAGGTCGCGCACATGGCCGAAGGAGGCTAGGACCTTGAAATCCTTACCCAAGTATTTATTGATTGTTTTCGCCTTGGCCGGCGACTCGACGATGACGACATCCATAGACGGGTATTACCTTGTTCGGCACCAAGGCGGTGCCGTTATTGCGTTTCCAAGCCTCACGGGCCCGGCCAGCACGTGACATGGCTGTGCTTTCCGCCGCGGTCAAGGCCCCAATCGCATTTCACGCTGTTGGCAGGGTGTGCAATCCTTGGGTGCGGCACATCGATTTTGCACTTATTTGTATATATATTTCTTCAAGCGGACAAAGAGGCCCCGGGGAAGCGAAGGGTACCTATACAAAGTGGGGAAAAGGGGCGGACAGGAGGGCGAGACCAGGGGCAAGAGGCGAGGGGAGTATGGCCGGATGGTCCGGATATCCTATGGACGGCAACGCAATGAGACCTTGGATTACGTGCAGGCAATGCTTGGCCAGCTTTCGGTGATGGCCAGGGGCGAGCGCTGTGACATGCTCACCTACCTGATCGAGATGGCCTATGTGGAGGTCAGCGATATCCTGCGCGGTCAGTATCCGCCTCAGGTACAGTCGAAGGAATCCTCACCGCCCACCCATGAGCAGCGAAACGCTCCCTCCTGAGTGCCGCTCCAGCCGGCCGGCAAGGTCGAGCTCGAGCAGAATCAGGGATACCTGTGCTGGGTGAAGCCCCGTATGACGGATGATCTCGTCGATGCCGACGGGCGTGGGGCCGAGCGCTTCCAACACGCGGGCGCGCTCGTCGTCGCCGGGCGGTGGGGCGGCCAGAGAATCCGACGGCTCCTCCATCTCGCGCTCCGGCGGCGGCTGGCCGACGAGAGGAGCGATGGCATCGAGAACGTCCTCCGCGCCGGTTGTCAGGATGGCACCATCCTTGAGCAGCTTGTTGGTACCCGCCGCGCGCGGGTCGAGCGGTGAGCCGGGCACGGCGAAGACGAGCCGTCCCATCTCGTTGGCCAGCCGGGCGCTGATGAGCGAACCGGAGCGACTGGCTGCCTCGACCACCACGAGTCCGTACGCCATGCCGGCGACGATGCGGTTGCGGCGTGGAAAGTCCCTGGCGCGCGGCGTCCAGCCGAAGGGCATTTCCGTAAGCACCGCGCCGCGCTCGGCGATCTCGGCGAACAGCACGTCGTTTTCCGGTGGATAGGGCCGGTCGAGCCCACCTGCCATCGCCGCCGCCGTGCCGGTTTCGATGCTGCCTCTGTGGGCGGCGGCGTCGATGCCGCGCGCCAAACCGGAGGCGACGAGGTAACCCTGACGCCCGAGCTCCACGGCGATGCGCTGCGCCAGCTTGATACCGGCGAGCGAGGCGTTGCGCGCGCCGACGATGGCGATGGTCGGTTCACGCAGGAGGTCAAGCCGCCCTTTTGCGGCGATCAGCGGCGGCGGATGGTCGGCGCGCGCCAAAAGCGGTGGATAATGCGCCTCTCCGATGGCGACGAAACAGGCGCCCATGCGGTGCGCTAGGTCCAGTTCCGCGTCGACTTCCGCCTCGGAAGGAATTCTGATCCGCTGAGCGCCGCCCTTGTGAGCCAGCTCTGGAAGCGCCGCAAGGGCGGCTTCCGCCGAGCCGAAGCGGTTTATGAGATCGCGGAAGGTGGCGGGACCGACGTTTTCTGTACGGATGAGGCGCAACCAGGCGCGGCGCTGTCGGTCATTGAGCCGGCGTTCGGCGCCGGTGCTCAACCCTTTGCCCCGATGCGTGTCTCACGACCTTGAACGAGCCGGATGATGTTGGTCCGGTGCTTGAGGAAGACCAACAGGCTGAGGACGACGAAAAGCTGCGCCGGCTGGACAAGTCCGAGGAGATAAAGCGCGACGGGAACGCTCACTGCAGCCACGAGGGCGGCGAGCGAGGAATAGCGTGTGATGAACGCAACCGCGAGCCAAGCGACGGCGAATACCACCGCACCCTGCCATGCCAAGGCGGTAAGAACGCCGAGATATGTCGCCACCCCCTTGCCGCCCTTGAAGCCGAGCCAGACAGGAAAAAGATGGCCGAGGAACGCGCCGAAGCCGGCGACGAGCGCATAGTCCAGGCCGTAGATGCGGGCCAGAAGCACGGCCACAGTGCCTTTCAACGCGTCGAGAACCAGAGTTAGTGCCGCCAGCCCCTTGTGTCCCGTGCGCAGCACGTTCGTCGCACCGATGTTGCCGGAGCCGATGTTGCGCACGTCACCCAGCCCCGCCATGCGCGTGATGAGAAGGCCGAAGGGGATGGAACCAAGGAGATAGCCGACGCCAAGCGCGGCGAGCAGGTAGGGCAGGGCCGTCTGCCAATCTGTCGGATCCGGCATCTCTGTCCCCTCCCGCTCCCCTTAAGCTGAAAACACTGTGGCGCCCGCAACCATGGTTTGCAAGACTCGGCCCTGCATGCGCGCACCCTCGAAGGCGGTGTTTTTCGAGAGCGAGCGGATATCCGCCTCCCGTACCAGCCACGGAGCGTCCAGGTCGACCAGCACGAGGTCCGCCGGCGCGCCGGGTTTTAAGGTGCCGCCAGGCAGGCCAAAGAGCCGCGCCGGCGCCGTCGACAGCGCCTCGACGAGGCGCAGGAGGGGCACGTCACCTGAATGATAAGGCCGAAGGGCAGCCGCAAGGAGGGTTTCCAGGCCGATGGCGCCGGCTTCGGCCTCGGCAAAGGGCAGGCGCTTGGTATCGACGTCCTGCGGGTCGTGCGAGGAAACGATGATGTCTATGGTTCCCTCCTTCAGCGCCTCGACCATCGCCAGCCGGTCGTCCTCGCCGCGCAGTGGCGGCGAGAGACGGAAGAAGGTGCGGTATTCGCCGATGTCGTTCTCGTTGAGACAGAGGTTGTTGATGCTGATACCTGCCGTGACGGATAGGCCGTCGTTCTTGGCGCGGCGGATGGCGGCGGCGGACATGGCGGTGGAGATCTCCGCCGCGTGGTAGCGTCCACCCGTCAGGCCCGCCAGCATCAGGTCGCGCGTAAGCGGGATAGATTCGGCCTCGCGGGGGATGCCTGGCAGGCCCAGCCAACTTGCCAGAAGGCCCTCGTTCATAACGCCGGAGGAGGCGAGGCCGGGATCTTGCGTGGAATGGGAGATGACGATGCCCATGTCCCGCGCATAGGTGAGAGCCCGGCGCATGACGAGCGCGCTGTCGACCGTCCGGCGCCCCTCGGTGAGCGCAACCGCGCCGGCCTCGTGCAGAAGACCGAATTCGCTCAGGTCGCTGCCGGCAAGGCCCTTGGTGATGGCGGCGGCGGGGAAGACGTTGACCAGCGCCGTCTCGCGCGCTGTGCGCAGGACGAATTCGACCAGTGCCACGTCGTCGATGACCGGAGCTGTGTCCGGCATCATGATGAAGGAAGTGACGCCGCCGGCAGCGGCCGCCTGGCTGGCCGAGGCGATGGTCTCGCGGTGCTCGGCTCCCGGTTCGCCGACGAAAACGCGTGCGTCGATGAGGCCGGGAAGGATCGCCTTGCCGGCGCAGTCGACTGCCCTGGCGCCTTCGGGCGCGCCCTGGTTCAACGCCCCGGCACCGGCAGCGCGGATGACACCGCCTTCGACGACGACGGTGCCGGTCTCGTCGAGCCCGCGCGAGGGGTCGACGATGCGGGCGTTGGCGAAGACGGTGGCGCTCATGCCACGCCCCCCGCGTTGCGGCGCGGGTCGAGCAGCGCTTCCATCACCGCCATGCGCACGGCGACCCCCATCTCCACCTGCTCCTGGATCACACTCTGTGGGCCGTCGGCCACTTCCGATGCAATCTCGACGCCGCGGTTCATGGGGCCTGGATGCATGACCAGTGCGTCCTTCTTCGCAGCTTTCAGCTTCTGTGAGTCGAGACCGAAGAAGCGGAAATATTCGCGCACCGAGGGCACGAAGCTGCCGGCCATGCGCTCGCGCTGCAGCCTCAGCATCATCACCACGTCGGCGCCCTTCAGCCCATCCTCCATAGTGGTGAAGGGTTCGACGCCCATCTGCTCGACGCCCGCCGGCAGTAGCGTGGAGGGAGCGACGACGCGCACCCGCGCGCCCAAGGCATTGAGCAGAATGATGTTGGAGCGGGCAACGCGCGAGTGCAGGATGTCACCGCAGATGGCGACCGTAAGGCCAGCGAGCCGGCCTTTGGCGCGGCGTATGGTGAGGGCATCGAGAAGCGCCTGGGTGGGATGCTCGTGCGCCCCGTCGCCGGCATTGACGACAGAGCAGCCAACCTTCTGTGCCAGGAGTGCAGCTGCCCCCGCAGCCGAATGGCGGATGACGAGGATGTCGGGGCGCATGGCATTGAGCGTGGCCGCGGTGTCGAGCAGGGTTTCGCCCTTCTTGGTCGACGAACTCGCCACCGACATATTCATGACGTCGGCGCCCATCCGCTTGCCCGCCAGCTCGAAGGAGGACTGGGTGCGCGTAGAGGCTTCGTAGAAGAGATTGATCTGCGTGCGCCCTCGCAGGGTAGCGAGCTTCTTCTCCGGCTGGCGCGAAACGGCGACCGCGGCGTCGGCCCTGTCGAGCAGCATTTCTATGTCTGCGGGCGACAGGCTTTTGATGCCAAGCAGGTGGCGGTGCGGGAAGAGCGGAAAGGCCAGCGTGTCTGTCATCTCAAGGGGTTGCTATAGGCGCGTGCAGTTCTTCTCGCAAGCTGGAGAAAAGCCTGTGGGGCGTTTCTCCCGACAATTTTCAATGGAAATGGAAAGGGGTTAGGCTCATATCACAAAAAGCGGAACTTACCGTAAAGCCGGAACGGCAAAGGAAATTTTGCGTGAACCACGAGGTAACAAACCAGCCGCCCCCCATCAGCGGAACGAACGCTTGGCGGTCCGACCCGCTTCTTGTCCAACTTAGCGAGAATTTTTCCGAGCCGGTGCGCAAGGAGCTGGAGACGCTGGGCCGTTTCGTGCGTAACCAGGATGCGCAAGACCTGGCACGGCTGGCAAATACGGAAGTGCCGACGCTCAAAACCCATGACCGCTATGGACACCGTGCGGATATCGTCGAGTACCACCCGGCTTATCATGCGCTGATGCGCCGTTCCGTGGGCGCCGGCATCCATTCTTCCATCTGGGAGGAGAACGAGCCGGAGAAGGGGCGGCGCCACCAGGCACGGGCGGCACGCTTCTATCTCACCGCACAGCTTGAGCTCGGCCACCTCTGCCCGCTCACCATGACCAACGCTTCGCTGGCAGCGCTGATGGCCAACCCGGATATCTTCCGCATCTGGGCGCCGCGCGTGATCGCCCGCAAGTACGACCATTCCAACCGCCCCGCAGCCCAGAAGCAGGGTGTGACGCTCGGCATGGGCATGACGGAGAAGCAGGGCGGCACCGATGTGCGCGCCAACACGACCGTCGCCGAGCCTGCCGGCGATGGGCTTTTCCGAATCACCGGGCACAAATGGTTCATGTCCGCGCCCATGAGCGACGGTTTCCTGGTGCTGGCGCAGGCGAGGGAGGGGCTTTCCTGTTTCCTCCTGCCGCGTGTCAGCGAAGACGGATCGGCCAATGGCTTCCGCTTCCAACGGCTGAAGGACAAGCTCGGCAACCGCTCCAATGCCTCCTCGGAGGTCGAGTTCGAAGGTGCGCTGGGCTTTCCCGTCGGCGAATTGGGGCATGGCATCCGCACCATCATGGATATGGTAACATTGACGCGGCTAGACTGTGCAATGGGTTCGGCCGGGCTGATGCGTGCTTCCCTGGCCGAGGCGGTGCACCACGCGCGCCATCGGCAGGTCTTCGGTAAGACGCTGGTCGAGCAGCCGCTGATGCAGCGTGTGCTGGCCGATCTCGCGCTCGACGTGGCGGCAGCCACTGCGCTTTCCTTCCGCCTTGCCCGCTCGTTTGACGAGGCGGCGGCAAATCGCGCCGACGCTGCTTTTGCTCGGGTGATGACACCGGTGGTGAAATATTGGGTCTGCAAGATCGCGCCCGCCGTCACCTATGAGGCGATGGAGTGCCTCGGCGGCAACGGCTATGTCGAGGAAGCGCCGCTCGCCCGCCATTATCGCGAGGCGCCGGTCAACGCCATCTGGGAGGGCTCCGGCAACGTCATGGCGCTCGACGTGCTGCGCGTGCTTTCGCGCAATGCCGGTCTCTTCGACGAGGTGCTGGCGAGCATCCACAGCGACCTTGGCGAACCCGGTCGCGGCACTGTGGAGGTGCTCAAGGCAGCGATCCGGGTATGCCAGTCGGACGAGGGCTCCGCACGCATCCTGACCGAGCAGCTTGCCCTTGCCGCCGCCGCTGCGGAGTTGAGGCGGCTGGGGGCGGGGCGGGTGGCCGACGCTTTCATCGAAACGCGCCTCGCTGGCCAATGGCGCGGCACCTACGGCATGCTCGACGCGCGCCATGATGCAGCGGCGATCGTGGAGATGCTGTATCCGGATGCGGGGTAGAGCCCCCCGGTAGAGCCTCGGTGCTGCCGGTATTAACCCTAACGAATGGTAAGCGTTGCGCTCGGCGTGCCGGGAAGCCAGTGTCGATTCCACGCCGGAATGCGGCAATGGAGGGGCTCTATGCGCTACATCCTGATTTTCTGGGCGCTGCCGATGAGCCTTATCTGGGGCTGGTATTTCCTGTCCTTCAACGACATCAATTTCGGCTTCGTGATGCTCACCCGGCAGATGCACGATCTCGTCTTCGAGATCTACGGCCAGATTCTGGGAATTGAGCCATCGGCTCTGCCGCCGCTGCTTGTGCGGGCTTGTGTGGTCGATACGTTCATTCTGCTGGCGATTCTCGCTTTCCGCCGCCGCCGCGCCATCCGCGCGTGGATCGCCGAGCGGCGGGGCGGTCGAACTACTCGCGCGAGGATGCCGTCCGCAGCGCCTGAAGCCGGTCGAGCGCCCCTTGCAGGATGAAGGCGGCGGCCGCCGAATCGATGCGGCCGGCGCGCTTCGCCCGCGAGACGTCCATCTCGATCAGCACCCGCTCGGCGGCTACCGTCGAAAGCCGCTCGTCCCAGAAAACGAAGGGCAGGTCGCTCATCGCAGACAGGTTGCGCACGAAGGCGCGGGTGGACTGGGCGCGCGGGCCTTCGCTGCCGTCCATGTTGACCGGTAGACCGACGACCACCGCGGCAGCCTTCTCGCGGGCGAGCTGATCGAGCAGGGTTTTCGCATCCTGGGTGAATTTTTTCCGCGCGATCATCGGCCGCGGCGAGGCGAGCGACAGACCGAGATCGGAGATGGCGAGGCCGATGGTCTTGGTGCCGAGATCGATGCCCGCTAACGGGTGGCCTGCGGGCAAGGTCTCGGCGAGTTCTTCAATGGAAAGCACACCCATGACCACGGCCTTTTCTTTGACTCGGTGACGGCTCGTTCTATCCTCCAAAACCTCAACAAGCGAGGAGCGTGGAATGAAAATCACCTGGTACGGCCACTCAGCCTTCAGGATCGAGGCAAGCGGTGCGAACATCCTCATCGACCCCTTCCTGAGCGACAATCCGTCGTGGGACGGCGGCTGGGAGGATCCGGCGAAGGGCATCACCCATGTGCTGCTCACCCACGGGCACAGCGACCATCTGGGCGATTCGCTTGCCGTCCTGGAGAAGACGGGCGCCATGCTGGTCGCCAATTTCGAGATATGCATGTATCTCGTCGGGCAGGGCGTCAGTCAGGAGAGGATCAATCCCACCAATCTCGGCGGCACGGTGGATTGCGGCGGCTTCACCACCACCTTCGTGCAGGCGCTTCATTCCTCCTCCTTCCCGCTGGATGACGGAAACAACGTCTATCTCGGCAATCCCGCCGGGCTGGTGCTGCATTTCCCGCAGGACAAGACGCTCTACCACATGGGCGACACGGACATCTTCGGCGACATGGCGCTGATCCAGGAACTGCACCAGCCGGATATCGGCATCGTGCCCATCGGCGACCGCTTCACCATGGGCGGTGCGGTGGCCGCGCTCGCCTGCCGGCGCTTCTTCCAGTTCGAGACGGTCATCCCGTGCCACTACGCCTCCTTCCCCATCGTCGACCAGTCAGCAGAGAAATTTATCGAGGGCATGAAGGGGACCGACACCAAGGTGCTGACGCCGGAGCGCGGCAAGCCGGTGGAGCTTTAGGCAGGAGCTTTAGACGGCGGCTTTTTCTGTGATGGTTGTTGCGCCCCGCGCCGGGCGCGACTATAGCCCTGTGCCATTGTTTCCCTGGCAAGGAAGAGCAGCATGTCCGTCGATATCGAGACCGTGAAGCGCGTCGCGAAGCTGGCCAGAATTGCCGTCGACGACGAGGAGGCGGGCCGCATGACCGGCGAGCTCAACGCCATTCTCGGCTTCGTTGAGCAGTTGGGCGAGGTGGACGTCACCGACGTGGAGCCGATGACCTCGGTGATCCCCACGGCAATAAAGATGCGCCAGGACGAGGTGACCGACGGCAGCAAGGCCAAGGACATCGTCGCCAACGCGCCGGCGGGCGACGACAATTTCTTCGTCGTGCCGAAGGTGGTGGAGTAGCGGCGATGGCAATTGTGATCACCGTCGAGACGCCGTTGCAGGACGATGTGCGGGCGATGGTGGAAGAATTGAACGCTCATCTGAATCCGCTCTCACCGCCCGAATTCCAGTTCCAGATGACGGCCGAGCAGATGGCGGAGCCGCATACCACCGTCTTCGTCGCGCGCAGCAGGGAGGGCGTCGCCACGGGCATGGGCTCCCTGAAGGTGCACGACGCGCGGCTGGCCGAGGTGAAGCGCATGTGGACGCGGCCTGCCTGGCGCGGCGGCGGCGTCGGCCGGTTGTTGCTGCAGGCAGTAGAAGCCCTAGCGCGCGAGAAGGGCATCCATCGCTTGGCGCTGGAAACCGGCGGGACAGACGGCTTCACAGCCACCTGGCGGTTCTACGAAGCGGGCGGTTTCCGCCGCTGCAGCGCGTTCCTGGACTACCCGGACACGGAATATTCCCGATTCTACGAGAAACTCCTTATCGAAGAAAAAGCGGCCTGATGACCGATTCCAGCCTGACCCAACTGACCATCGCCCAAGCCCGCGAGAAACTCGCGGCGCGCGACATCTCCGCGCTCGAGCTGACCGAATCCTACCTGGCCGCCATCGAGGCGGCGAACGGCGCGCTCAACGCTTATGTAGCGGTGACGCCGGACAAGGCGCGCGAGATGGCCAAGGCTTCCGACGCCCGCATCGCCAAGGGTGAGGCCGGCGCGCTGGAAGGTATTCCGCTCGGTATCAAGGATCTTTTTGCGACCGAGGGCGTCCATACGCAGGCCGCCAGCCACATCCTCGACCATTTCGAGCCGCGCTACGAATCCACCGTCACCGCCAATCTGTGGGCGGACGGCGCGGTGATGCTCGGCAAGCTCAACATGGACGAGTTCGCCATGGGCTCGTCCAACGAGACCTCCTACTACGGCCCGGTGGTCAATCCCTGGCGGGCCGAGGGCGACAACAAGGCGCTGGTGCCTGGCGGCTCGTCCGGCGGCTCGGCGGCCGCGGTCGCCGCATGGTTGTGCGCGGGCGCCACGGCGACCGATACGGGCGGCTCCATTCGCCAGCCTGCCGCCTTCACCGCCACCGTCGGCATCAAGCCCACCTACGGGCGCTGCTCGCGCTGGGGCATTGTCGCCTTTGCCTCCTCGCTCGACCAGGCCGGGCCGATCGCGCGCGACGTGCGCGACGCAGCGATCCTCTTGAAGTCGATGGCCTCGGTCGATCCCAGGGACACCACCTCCGTCGACCGGCCGGTGCCGGACTACGAGGCGGCAGTCGGCCAGTCGGTCAAGGGGCTGAAGATAGGCATTCCCAAGGAATATCGCATCGACGGCATGCCCGAAGAGATCGAGGCGCTGTGGCGGAAAGGCATCGAATGGATGCGCGACGCCGGCGCCGAGATCGTCGACATCTCCCTGCCGCATACGAAATATGCGCTGCCGGCCTATTACATCGTCGCGCCGGCGGAGGCTTCGTCCAACCTCGCGCGTTATGACGGCGTGCGCTACGGCCTGCGCGTGCCCGGCAGTGACGTGAGCGACATGTACGAGAAGACGCGCGCCGCCGGCTTCGGCCGCGAGGTGAAGCGGCGGGTCATGATCGGCACCTATGTGCTGTCGGCAGGCTACTACGACGCCTATTATCTCAGGGCGCAGAAGGTGCGCACGCTCATCAAGCGGGATTTCGAGGAGGCGTTCGCGGCCGGGGTCGAGGCCATTCTGACGCCGGCCACACCGTCGGCCGCCTTCGGCATCGCCGAGCAGGACATGGATGCCGACCCGGTGAAGATGTATCTCAACGACATCTTCACCGTCACGGTGAACATGGCCGGCCTGCCGGGCATCGCTGTGCCGGCGGGGCTCGACGGCAAGGGGCTGCCGCTCGGCTTGCAACTCATCGGCCGGCCCTTCGATGAAGAGACGCTGTTCCGCACCGGCTACGTCCTTGAGCAGGCGGCCGGCAAGTTCGCGCCGAAGCGCTGGTGGTAGGTTGACCGCCCGCCGCCGCGTCTGATGGCAGCGAGGCCGACGCCATGTTCCATCTCGCTTCGGCCGTCTTCTGGACCCTGATCCAGCCGGTAAATTTGACGGGGCTGCTGGTTGCGGCGTCGCTGACGGCAGCTTTGCTGCGCTGGCGGCGGCTGTCGGTTTCTCTCAGTTTGCTGGGGTTGTTGGTGCTTGGCCTGTCGGGCTGGACGACGCTCGGGGCACTCTTCCTACATCCTTTGGAGAACCGCTTTCAGCAACCGGCTGGGCCGCTTGGCGAGGTTGATGGGATCATCGTCCTTGGCGGCGGCTTCGAGGGCGCGATCAACCTGGTGCGCGGTGGCTACGAATTGAACGCCAGCGGTGACCGCTTTGTCGAGGCGGCGGTGCTCGCCCGCCGCTACCCGGGGGCGCGCCTCGTCATCTCCGGCGGCTCCGGTTCGGTCTTCCTGGCGGGCGAGGGCGATGCCGATACGGCGCCGCGGCTTCTCACCGCACTCGGCGTGGCGCCAGGGCGGATCGAGATGGAAAATCGCTCGCGCGACACCTACGAGAACGCACAGTTCTCGAAACGGCTCGTCGCTCCACAGCCCGGCGAGACCTGGCTGCTCGTGACCTCGGCTTTCCACATGCCGCGCGCCGTGGGTGCTTTCCGGCAGGCGGATTTCCCCGTCGTCCCCTGGCCGGTGGATTACAAGACATCGGGCACGGAGCGTTTCGGCCTCGCCGCCGACAACGTGCTCGATTCGCTGCGCAACACGACAACGGCAATGCGCGAATGGCTGGGACTCTTGGCCTATTGGCTGGCAGGACGGACCGACCGCCTCCTGCCTGTGCCGGACTGAGGCTGCCCGGGGCTGTGGATAGCGCCCGCATTTCGCCGTATTCGTTGAAAATTTACCAACGCCACCTTCCGAATAAGTTGTTGAAATAACTGTATTGATAGACCCACTGCAGCGGCAGGTGATGGTCCCTGGCCCACATCTTGCCGCTTTTCCTGTTGCATCGCGGCATGGAGGGGAGTATCTCCCGGCTGAAGTGATCGGCCACGGGGGCGTTTGGGCCGGCGCAAAAACAACGACTAAACGGGAATTCAATGGACGAAACCGTTCAGAAATCCTGCTGGGGCGTCACCGCCAAGGCAGTGATCGGGCTTGCCGGCATCATCCTGTTGGCCTGGCTCTTCGCCGGAAGCGAATCTCTCGCCGTGATCGCGGCGAGCTGAAAACAGAAAAACCGCTTCATTTCGAATAACAGGGCGCAGCCATTCGGCTGCGCCCTTGTTGTTTTCGCCACTTGCGATGTCGTTTCCTGACACTCATATGCGTGCCGATTCGCGCAGGGATGCGCGGGCGTTTTTGTGCGGCCGGAGTTAAAGCATGTTCCTTTCCGTGTTCGATCTCTTCAAGATCGGCATCGGCCCATCGAGTTCCCACACGATGGGGCCGATGGTGGCGGCGGAGCGTTTCCTGCGCGAGATCGGCGAAGGGGAGTGGCCGCGGCCGGCGGGCGCGCAGGTGGCACGGCTGGCGGTCAGCCTGCACGGCTCGCTTGCCTTCACCGGCATCGGGCATGCCACCGACAGGGCGGTGATACTCGGGCTTGAAGGCCTGACGCCGCTGACGGTGGATCCGGACAAGGCGGACGAGGTTCTCGACAGGATCAGGAAGACGCGGCGCCTGTGCCCGCCGGGCCATCCGGAGTACCGCTTCGATCCTGAAAGCGATCTTGCCTTCGACAGGAAAACGCCGCTGCCCGGCCACGCCAACGGCATGGCCTTCAATGCCTTCGACGCTGATGACCGGCTGCTCCTGCGGCGCATCTATTACTCGGTGGGCGGCGGCTTTGTGGTCTCCGAAGAGGAACTGCAGGCGCTGAAGGCCGAGAAGAAGCCCGCGGTCGACCGCAATGTGCCCTATCCCTTCGCAAACGCGCGCGAGATGCTGGAGATGGCCGCAAAGAGCGGGCTTTCCATAGCCGAGATGAAGCGCGCCAACGAGGAAACGCGCATGGAGGGTGCGGAGCTGGACGCCGGCCTCGACCGCATATGGCAAGCCATGCACGGCTGCATCGAGCGCGGACTGTCCCAGGACGGTGTCATGCCGGGCGGGCTGAAGGTGCGCCGCCGCGCGCGCCAGCTTCACGAGAAGCTGGAGGAGGAGTGGCGGCAGAACAAGCCCAATCCGCTCGCAGCCAACGATTGGCTGTCCGTCTACGCCATGGCGGTGAACGAGGAGAATGCCGCCGGCGGGCGCGTCGTGACCGCACCCACCAATGGTGCTGCCGGGGTCGTGCCGGCGGTACTGCGCTACTGGCTGCGCTTCCACGTCGATGCCGACCAGAACGGCGTCCGCGATTTCCTGCTGACGGCAGCGGCCGTAGGCGGCATCGTCAAGCACAACGCTTCCATCTCTGGCGCCGAGGTAGGCTGCCAGGGCGAGGTGGGCTCGGCCTCCGCCATGGCCGCCGCTGGACTGGCCGAGGTTCTGGGCGGTACGCCCGAGCAAGTGGAGAACGCCGCAGAGATCGCTCTGGAGCACCATCTGGGCATGACCTGCGATCCGGTGGCCGGCCTCGTGCAAGTACCGTGCATCGAGCGCAATGCGCTGGGTGCGGTAAAGGCCGTCACCGCCGCCTCCCTCGCCGTAAAAGGCGACGGCAAGCATTTCGTCTCTCTCGATGCGGCCGTGGAGACCATGCGCCAGACCGGGCTCGACATGAACGAGCGCTACAAGGAGACCAGCCTTGGTGGACTGGCGGTGAATGTGGTGGAGTGCTAGCGACGGAGCGACTGCGTATGCCTTCACACTCGTCGTTCGACAGGCTCACCATGAGGGAAGGCATGGCAACCGCATTGCGAGCTTCGATCACAGCGGGCCGGCGCAACGTGAACCCTCATCCCGAGCTTGTCGAAGGGGAGGGCTAGGCGCAGGACGCAAAGCGGGGGAAATCGGCATGGCGAGAATTGCGACCTGCACTTGCGGAAGTCTCCGGGCAACCTGCGTCGGAGAACCTGAAAAAGTATCGCTGTGTCATTGTTTCGCCTGCCAAAGACGGACGGGCAGCACATTCGGTATTGCTGCCTTCTTCCGAAGGGAAGATGTTCGGGTGGAGGGGCCGGCTCGGTGCTACACGCGCCCCTCCGACAGCGGCTTTCCGGTGGACTTCCACTTTTGTCCCGACTGCGGTTCGACGGTCTGGTGGGAGCCCCAGCGCAAGCCGGCGATGATCGCCGTGGCTGTCGGTTCGTTCGCTGATCCGGCCTTCCCTGCGCCGACACAAGCCGTATATGCCGAGTGCGGGCATCCGTGGGTAAGGGATAGTGTCGGCTGATCCGGGCGCGAGCTGTGGAACGCGCGCCGCAAAGCCTTTCTTCCGTCAATCTGCCGTCCTAAAAACCCCTCCCATGGCGCTTCATCTCATAAAACTCTGTGTCGGCTGCGAAAGCCCCGAGGATCTGGAGGCGTGGGTTGCCATGCGCCTCGAGGAGAAGAAGCGGCGTGGTGAGCCGGTCGAGCATTTCCACACCACGCGGATGATACCCAAGCGCCTGGCAGAGCTTACCGACGGCGGATCTCTCTATTGGGTGATCAAGGGCATGGTGCAGTGCCGGCAGCGGCTTCTTGACATCCGCCCCTTCACGGACGGTGAGGGGATTTCGCGCTGCCGCCTCGTGCTGGAGCCGGCGGTCGTGCGCACGGAGTGGCAGCCGAAGCGGCCCTTCCAGGGCTGGCGCTATTTCAAACACGAGGATGCACCGGCGGACGTGCGCTCCGGAGAGGGCGCTGACGAGATGCCGGACCACCTGCGCCGCGAACTGACCGAGCTTGGCCTCCTGTAAGGCGGTGAAGGACTTGCCAGCGACGCTCGCTCACCACATCTTGTTTCCATGAGCGATAAGAAGACGCCGGTCGAAACCGGCCGTAGGGCGGATGTCTCAAAACCGCGTTCGGATACAAGCGCGGTGGAGGCCTTTGTACGCCAGGCAAGGGCGCTCGCCGTGCCCGGCAAGGGGACAGGGCGCCTCATCCTCGCGCTCGATGCCACCATGAGCCGCCAACCCACCTGGGACCTTGCCTGCGAGATACAGGCGAAGATGTTCGACGCCGTGGGCAAGGCGGGTGCGCTTAACGTTCAGCTCGTCTATTACCGCGGCTTCGGCGAGTGCGCGGCCTCGCGTTTCGTCACCGATACGGCGGCGCTGAAGAAGCTGATGACGCGGATCGACTGCCGCGGCGGCCGCACGCAGATCGGCAAGGTGCTGTCGCACGCCTTGAAGGAGCATGAACGCGGCAAGGTGAACGCGCTGGTCTTCATCGGCGATGCGATGGAGGAGAATGTCGATGAGTTGGCCGAGCGGGCGGGCCAGTTGGGGCTCAAGGGCGTCCCCGTCTTCCTGTTCCAGGAAGGATCCGATCCGGCGGCGACCAACGCTTTCCGCGAGATTGCCCGGCTATCCAAGGGAGCTTGGTTCCGCTTCGACCGCAGCGCTGCCGACACATTGGCCAGGCTGCTCTCTTCCGTAGCTGTTTTCGCCACCGGCGGCCTTGCTGCGCTCGAGGCACGTGGCAGCGCGGAGGACCGGCTCATGATCGAGCATCTGAGCGGCGGGAGGCGATGACCGTTCCCTTTGTTGCGTTTGCGCTTTTGCTGGTGCTGCTGCTGGCTGCGCTCGTCTTCACGCGCGCAAGCCCCGCCGGCATTGCAAACGCGCTGCGGCTCGCCGGGCCTGTCGTGCTTGGTCTTGCAGGCCTGGTGATGCTGTTCACCGGCAGGGCGGGGCTAGGCGGTATGCTTCTTTCGGGGGCGGCTGCGTGGCTCGGTTCCAACCAGTTGCGCGGCAACACCAAACGAGCGGGCGGACAGCGCTCGACCGTGCGTTCAGCCGCGCTCGAAATGGAGCTCGATCACGACACGGGCGCCCTGGAGGGAGCGGTGCTTGTCGGACGCTACGAAGGAAGGCGTCTCGCCGATATGAGCTTGGAAGAGCTTTTGGCCCTCAGGGCCGAGCTCGACGGCGACGGCGAAAGCCTGCAGCTACTGGAAACGTATCTTGACAGCCGCTTTCCCGTCTGGCGCGAAAGCGCGGATGCGCACGAGAGCGGGCGGCATCGAGGCGCGCGCAGTGCGGGCCGCATGACCAAGGAGGAGGCCTACGAGGTCCTTGGTCTTAAGGCTGGAGCGCCCGCGGCGGAAATCCGCAAGGCTCATCGCCGCCTGATGCAGCGTCTGCATCCCGATATGGGCGGTTCGTCCTTTCTTGCTGCGCGCATCAACGAAGCGCGAGACGTTCTCCTGTCCGATCACGAGTAAACTCCCTGGACGCAAATACCCACCAAGCAGAGCGATCAGTTTTCCACCGCGTAACAGGCGACGTTCTTCTTCTTGAGCGTTTCGCAAGCGCGCCACGCATCCGACTTGCCCTGGAAACCGCCGAAGCGAGCCCGGTAATAGGTCCTGCCATCCATCTGGAAGACCTCGGTAAATGGAGTGACGTTCGCCAGGACGGTCGGCGCATGCTGGCTCGTCTCGGCAAGGCGGCGCTTGGCCTCGTCTTCGCTAGGCATCGAGGCGACCTGGATCACCCATCCTTCCATGGCAGTCGAAGCAGTTGACACAGGATCGAGCTCAGCCTGCGGCCTGGGGGCGGCGGCCTCTGCGAAGGCTGTAGCGCCGGCTGCCGAACCCTGTTCTTCGGCATAGGCGGTGACGGGAACTTCCTCGGGGCGGTCCGCCGGCACAGGCGCACTGCGCGGCAGCATCGCTGCGGCAACGGTCTGTGTGGCAGCGCCCCTGGCGATCAGGATTTTATCACCGCCGGTCGAAGCCTTCGGCAGGGTGCGCTGGATGAGATTGACCATATGAGCGTCACGCGAACGCGCGGTCCTGCCGCCCATCACCACGGCGACGATGCTCTTTCCGCCGGTCGATACGGAGGAAACGAGGTTGAAGCCGGAGGCGCGGATATAGCCGGTCTTGATGCCATCGA
Source organism: Chelativorans salis (assembly GCF_025336525.1). Taxonomy (GTDB): domain Bacteria; phylum Pseudomonadota; class Alphaproteobacteria; order Rhizobiales; family Rhizobiaceae; genus Chelativorans; species Chelativorans salis. Next base: position 298,001 of record NZ_JAOCZP010000003.1, on the reverse strand, counting down.
CACCGGTCACGCGGCCGAGCAAGTTGTTGTGTGTGTTGATGCGGCGGCCGCCATAGGTGAACGAGCGGGTGGAGAAATAGCTGTAATATTGCGGGAAGTGCTCACGCAGTGCGATGCCGAGCCGAGCCATGTCGCGCGCCGTCGTCTTCTGTGCGCTGTTGGGCAGACCGTGGGCATTCTTGAAGGTGGTGGAGGACATGCCCAACTGGCGCGCCTTGTTCGTCATCATCGCGGCGAATTTCGCTTCCGAGCCGCCGATGAATTCGGCAACGGCCGTGGAGACGTCGTTGGCGGATCGGGTGACGAGCGCGTGAATGGCCTGCTCCACAACAATGCTCTGACCGGCCGGGACGCCGAGCTTGGTCGGTGGCTCTGCGGCTGCGTTGCGCGAGAAGGTGATGCGTGAGTTTTTGGAGATCCTGCCGCTCTCCAGCGCCTCGAAGACGAGGTAGAGTGTCATCATCTTGGTGAGCGAGGCGGGGTAGCGCGGAGCATCGGCACTATCCTCGTAGAGCACCTTGCCCGTTTTGGCGTCGAGGACGATGCCTGCGTATTTCGAATTCGCCGAGGCAGGCGGGGCTGCCGCAAGCATCAATGCCGCGGCGGTGATCGCCGCCAAGGCGAAACCGGAAGAAAGCCGAAAAACCCCCGCGAAACCTGCAAGCGCCTGACGCACGACCGCACCCATTGTATGATCTTCGTTGAGGGTCTCAACCGATCGACCCATTTCAGTTGACGGTAGGGTGGGGCCGTTACCAATTCGTTTATGGTGTCTTAAATCCTGCACAAAATTTTCCAATTCGAAGCGTATTTGAAATGGATTTGAACGAGCCCAGATTCAAAGACAGGTATTGGCACCCCTTACAGGCGGCCGCAAGCGCAGTGTTTCGAAAAATTGCGGCGACGGGCGCGCAATCCGTATTGTCAGCACGGCAGAAGGGCTTAAAATCATCAATTGAGTACTTACATGTCGCTCCTCACGGGAGGCGCGGCGGAAAGCATGGGACCAGTGACGATCGGCGAGAGCAAGATGCCAGGCGACGCTTTGCGGATGGCCCGTGAGGACGGCAACGGCACCGGGCGCGGCACGGCAGTCATTACCCGGACGCGGACGAAGACCAAGAAGCCGAGTCTCTATCGCGTGCTGCTCTTGAATGACGATTATACGCCAATGGAGTTCGTCATCCATGTTCTGGAGCGCTTCTTTCAGAAGGACCGGGAAGCGGCCACCACGATCATGCTGCACGTCCATAACCACGGCGTCGGAGAATGCGGCGTCTATACATTCGAAGTGGCCGAGACCAAAGTAGCTCAGGTCATGGATTTTGCCCGTCAGCATCAGCATCCGCTGCAATGCGTGATGGAGAAGAAATGAGGTATTGAATGCCGGCTTTCTCGCAAGGCCTGGAACGCGCGCTGCATCAGGCGCTGACCTATGCCAACGAACGCCATCACGAATATGCCACGCTTGAGCATCTTCTGCTGGCATTGATCGATGATGGCGACGCAGCCGCTGTCATGCGGGCCTGCAGCGTCGATCTCGACGAGTTGCGGCGCACGGTGCTCGACTACATCGACGGTGAGCTGGACAACCTCGTCACCGGCTATGATGAGGATTCAAAGCCGACCGCCGGTTTCCAGCGCGTCATCCAGCGCGCCGTCATCCATGTGCAGTCGTCCGGCAGGGAAGAGGTGTCGGGTGCCAACGTGCTCGTCGCCATCTTCGCCGAGCGCGAGAGCCATGCCGCCTACTTCCTCCAGGAACAGCAGATGACCCGCTATGACGCGGTGAACTACATCAGCCATGGCATTGCCAAGCGTCCTGGCGCCTCGGAAACCCGCACGCCACGCGGTGCCGACGAGGATCAGGCTGGAGCGCCCGGCGCTGAGACAGAAGAGGGCGCAAAGAAAAAGCAGCAGCAGGACGCGCTGTCGGCCTACTGCATCAACCTCAATGCCAAGGCGCGGGCAGGCCGCATCGATCCGCTGATCGGCCGCGAGCCGGAGATCAGCCGCACGATCCAGATCCTGTGCCGCCGCTCCAAGAACAACCCGCTCTATGTGGGCGATCCCGGCGTCGGCAAGACGGCGATCGCCGAGGGGCTCGCGAAGCGCATCGTCGAGGGCGATGTGCCGGAGGTGCTGCTCGATTCCACCATCTTTGCGCTCGACATGGGCACGCTGCTCGCCGGCACGCGCTATCGCGGCGATTTCGAGGAGCGGCTGAAGCAGGTCGTCAAGGAGCTGGAGGATTTCCCAGGCGCCATTCTGTTCATCGACGAGATTCATACGGTGATCGGCGCCGGTGCTACCTCCGGCGGCGCTATGGATGCGTCCAATCTGTTGAAGCCGGCGCTGTCGGCGGGCGCCATCCGCTGCATTGGCTCGACAACTTACAAGGAGTTCCGCCAGTTCTTCGAGAAGGACAGGGCGCTCGTGCGCCGCTTCCAGAAGATCGACGTCAATGAGCCGACGGTCGACGATGCCATCGAGATCATGAAGGGCCTGAAGCCCTATTTCGAGGACTTCCACCGGGTCAAATACACCAACGATGCCGTCAAGGCGGCGGTGGAGCTTTCGGCTCGCTACATCAACGACCGTAAGCTGCCTGACAAGGCCATTGACGTCATCGACGAGACCGGCGCTTCGCAGAAGCTTCTGCCCGAATCCAAGCGGCGCAAGACGATCAGCGTCAAGGAGATAGAGAGCACCATCGCCACCATGGCGCGCATCCCGCCGAAGACTGTTTCGGCCGACGACGAGAAGGTGCTTTCGGGCCTCGAGACCGAGTTGAAGCGTGTGGTCTACGGCCAGGACAAGGCGATCGAGGCGCTCGCCTCCTCGATCAAGCTCGCCCGCGCCGGCCTGCGCGAGCCGGAAAAGCCGATCGGCTCCTACCTCTTCTCGGGTCCCACCGGCGTCGGCAAGACAGAGGTCGCCCGCCAGCTCGCCGCTTCGCTTGGCGTGGAGCTGCTGCGCTTCGACATGTCCGAATACATGGAACGTCACACCGTCTCGCGACTGATCGGCGCGCCTCCGGGGTATGTCGGATTCGACCAGGGCGGTCTCCTTACCGACGGTGTCGACCAGCATCCGCACTGCGTGCTCTTGCTCGACGAGGTCGAAAAGGCGCATCCGGACCTGTTCAACATTCTGTTGCAGGTCATGGACCACGGCAAGCTGACCGATCACAACGGCAAGCGCATCGACTTCCGCAATGTCATCCTGATCATGACTACCAACGCGGGAGCGGCAGATATGGCGAGGCCCGCCATCGGTTTCGGCTCCTCGAAGCGCGAGGGCGACGACATGGAGGCGATCAACCGGCTATTCTCGCCGGAGTTCCGCAACCGGCTCGACTCCATCATTCCGTTCGGTTCGCTGCCTGTACCGGTGGTGCATCAGGTGGTTCAGAAGTTCGTCATGCAGCTCGAGGCGCAACTCGCCGAACGGCGCGTCACCTTCGACCTGTCCGACGATGCCATCGCCTGGCTTGCCGAGAAGGGCTACGACGAGCGCATGGGCGCCCGGCCTCTTGGCCGCGTCATCCAGGAGCACATCAAGAAGCCGCTTGCCGAGGAAGTTCTGTTCGGCAAGTTGAAGCGCGGCGGCACTGTGCGCGTGACGCTGGATGAGGACAAGGCCGGTTTGAAGCTCGACGCGATACCGGACGATACACCTGTGAAGCCGAAGCGCGAGACGGCGCCGGCGAAGAAGCGGAAGCAAGGCGCGGCGAAGAAAGCCAAGCCCAAGGCGAAGCGTCCGCCGGCGCGCAAGGAACCGCCGAAGCGCAGTCTGGTACCGCAGTTGCCGCGCAAGGATTGAGGCCAGTCGACTTGCTAGACGACGGGTGCGGGTCTGCTGGACCCGCGCCTTTTGTTTGCCCGACTGGCGCAAGCCGAGAACCGCACGTGAGCCAAGAGAAGTGCGTCAGGCTTGTCGCATGATGCCGGCGGCTGTGCTAATCGGCGGGTTCCATGCACGATTTCGAAATTGCCCGATCCGGCGGTCATGAAGTGCGTGCCGCCTGGTTCATGCGCGGTGCCCGCGCCGCTTTCTCCATTCCCGGCCTCATCCTGGCAAGCGCTTTCGTCGGCTTCGCTGGGTTGGCGCGCGACGCAGGATTGACGGTGGCACAGACGGTCTTCATGACCGGCGTCGTCTGGGCGCTGCCGGGCAAGGTGGTGCTGGTAGGCGCAATTCTGGCCGGCAACGGCTTGCCGGCAGCCGCCTTCGCCGTAGCCCTGTCATCGGTGCGCTTGGCGCCCATGGTGGTGGCGCTGACGCCTGAAATGCGCACGGCCAAGACGCCGACCTGGGTGCTTTACGTGCTTTCTCATTTCGTCGCCGTCACCTCGTGGGTACTGGCAATGGACCGGTTCCGGCATGTGCCGCGGCCCATGCGCACTTCCTTCTATGCGGGGCTGGGTTCTACGCTGGTGCTCGGCAACATGGTGGTGGTGGCGGTCGTCTTCCTGATCGCCGGGCGGCTGCCGCCCGCCGTCTCGGCCGCACTCTTCTTCCTGACGCCCATGTACTTCCTAACTTCGCTATGGGGCTCGGCGCGGGAGCGAGCGGGGCAGGTGGCGATGATTCTCGGTCTCGCGGTCGGTCCTGTTTTCCACCTGTTGACGCCGGATTTCGACCTCGTCGCTGCAGGATTGGTGGCGGGGCTTGCTGCCTTCGGCATTCACCTTGTCGGGAAGAGGAGGCACCAGGCGTGACATTCACCGCAATCGACGCCTGGTGGTGGCCCTATGTTTTCATCCTCGTCGCCGGATGGCTGGCAACAGACTTCTGGCGCTTTCTGGGAGTCTATCTCGGCGGGCGGATTTCCGAGGAGTCGGAACTTATCGTGCTGGTCCGCTGCATCGCCACTGCGCTGGTGGCCGCTGTCATCGCCAATCTTGTGATCTTCCCCAGCGGCGCACTCGCCGGCACGCCGCTTCTTCTCCGTATCGGTGCCGGCGTAGTCGGATTTCTAGCCTATCTCGCCGCCGGCAAACGCGTCATCGTTGGAATATTGGTGGGCGAGGCTACCCTTGGTATAGGTTTGCTGGCATTCCCATGAACGTCGCGCTTTTGCGCCTGATCCTCTGTTTCTACTTCTGCGATCTTGCCTTCGAGCATCGACGTTCCACGTGCCAGGAACAGGCCGGCAATCAGGAAGATCATGAACATAGTATCGATGATGTCGTGCCCTAGGATCAGGTTGAAGCTGCCGCCGAGGGTGTAGTTCAGGAAAAAGATGAGCAGGACGATCGCCCCGAAGCGGGCAGTTTCCTCACGGCTGGTGGCAAGCGTGCGTATCGCCACCCATGCGACCAAAAGGAAAAGCATAATTACCGCGCCTCCACCGATGAGCCCGGTTTCGACCAGCAGCGTCAGAAAGCCGTTGTGGAAGTGGGTGAACCTTGCACTCAGGTCGAAATCGTCGGCAAGTCCGTTTTCGATGAGCTGACGGGTGTGGTGTGGCCCGTTGCCCAGCAAGGGGCGTTCCAAGAATCGATCCGCGCCCACTTTCCACAGAGCCAGGCGAAGGCCCAGGGAGGAATCGTATTCCCCGTTCTCCGCCATTTCGGCCCAATTGGCGGACAAACTTTCGACGCGGCTCAACAGAACGCCGGAGGAGAGGGTCGCGATCACGGCTATTGCGGCGACAGTCTTGATGAGACGGCCTTTCAAGAGCGTCCGCAGTTGGCGGTAGCCGACGAGCAGGATAGCGAGCGAGACGACCGCCATGACCAGCCATACGGAGCGAGAGCCGGACAGGAGCACCGCCAGGACGGCTGCCAGATACCCTCCCGCCATGGGGATTTGCCAACGCGTCGTCAACATGAGCGCACCCGCCAAGCTGACGGAGCCGATCATGCAGGTGACTGTGGCGAAAACCAGTGCATTGCCGGCTCCGCCTTCCACCCGCATGCCAAGAATGAAGTGCTGGACAAGCGCCAACGCCAGGGCGCCGTAGCTGGCCGTCATGCTTGCAAGAGCGGCGGCGGAGGTCAGGTCGTCCTTATGCGAGATGCTCCAAATCGAGTAGGAGAAGGGGAAGAAGAAGAGCGTCGCTAGCGGGATCAGCGTATGCGCAGATTCCCAGCGGGGATCGTTGAGAAGGAAGGAGAGGAGGCCTGCCGCGACATAGGTGTAGAGCAGGATCGCCGACAACAGCATATAGCGGTCGGTGCTGAACCTGCGGCGGCCGGATACGATCTCGAACGTGCACCAAAGCGCGCCGCCGTGCCAGATGAAGCTGACCACCGAGCCCAGCGGCGGTGGGGTCGAGAAACAGGCGAATGTGAAAAGTCTGTTGACGACCGGGTACCGCATTCCAGCCCACGCGGCCCCCATCGCCTCGCGGGAAAGCTTCACGCCCGGCTAGCCTCCAGCGCGGCGCGGATCTTGCGCGCCTGTTCGGCCAGTACCGCCTCGTCTGCCATCTCGCCCGTATGCGGACGCAACGCTACTCCATCGAAACGGGGGATGATGTGGACATGCAGGTGGAACACCTCCTGTCCACCGGCCTGCTCGTTGAACTGCTGGACCGTCACCCCGTCAGCGCCGAGCGCTTCGACGACGGCGCGGGCGACCTTCTGCACGGTGCGCATGAGGACCGCGAGGCTGTCGGGGTCGACGTCGAGGATGTTGCGGACAGGGCGCTTGGGGATCGCCAGGCAATGGCCGTCGCCGCGTGGCATGATGTCCATGAAGGCAAAAGTCTCGTCGTCCTCGTAGATCTTGTGCGCGGGCAACTCGCCGCGCAGGATCTTGGCGAAGGGGTTGGCCTCATCGTAAGCCATCGTCGTCATTGCGCTCCTCGCATTCATAAAGCTGCCGCCGCGACGTTCTGTGACGTGGGCGTGCGCCGGTCAAGTCCTGATGTTCACGCTTCCTTTCTGTATGGAGAATGCTCGGCAAGAATCTCGCCCATCGTCTCTACATCCTCCCGCTCGTGCGCCAGATAGTCAGCGATGGCGCGGCGCAGGCCGGGGTGGGCGATGTAATGGGCGGAACGGGTGACGACCGGCAAATAACCTCGTGCCAGCTTGTGCTCGCCCTGCGCACCGGCTTCCACGCGCTTCAGGCCCGTCTCGATGGCGAACTGGATCGCCTGATGATAGCAGACCTCGAAATGCAGGGAGGGATGATGCTCGATGCAGCCCCAGTTGCGGCCATAAAGCGCATCCCCGCCAATAAAGTTGATGGCGCCGGCTACGTAGCGCCCTCCGCGTCTGGCCATGATGAGGAGGATGTCATCGGCCATCCGCTCGCCGATCATGGAGAAGAAGCGCCGGTTGAGATAGGGGCGCCCCCATTTGCGGCTGCCGGTATCCATGTAGAATGAGAAGAAGTCGTCCCACACGGCCTCCGTCAGATCGCTGCCCGTCAGCCAGTCGATCTCGATGCCTGCCTCACAGGCTGACCGTCGCTCCTTCCTCAGCGCCTTGCGCTTGCGCGAGGCGAGGCTGCCCAGAAAGTCGTCGTAGGACGTGTAGCCCTTGTTGAAAAAGTGAAACTGCTGGTCGGTACGCATCAGGAAGCCGGCCGCTTCCAGTGCGGTGACGTCTTCCTCCGGTGCGAAGGTGACATGGAGCGAGGAGACGCCCAGCCGGTCGGTGAGTGTCTTGAGGCCCTCGGCCAGCGCCTGGCGCGCAACATGCAGATTGGCTTTTCGACCGACCAGAAGGCGCGGCCCCGTGGCGGGCGTGAAGGGCACGGAGACCTGCAGCTTCGGATAGTATCGCCCGCCGGCCCGCTCGAAGGCGTCGGCCCAGCCGTGATCGAAGACGTATTCTCCCTGGCTGTGGGATTTCAGATAGCAGGGCACGGCCCCGATAAGCGCGCCGCTCACGTCTTCCAGCCTGAGGTGCTGACCGAGCCAACCCGTCTCGCGGGTGGTGCAGCCGCTTTCCTCTAGTGATTTGAGGAAGGCGTGGGAGACGAACGGATTATAGGGCGCGCCCCCGTCCGTCCGCGCAGTGCCGGAAAGGCCGGCCCATTCCTCGGCCGTGAAGGCATCGAGGCTGGGCGCTACTGTCAGGGTCGCTGCCGGGGTGGTGTTGTGCATGTCGTGTCCCGTGCCACTGCACACAAGATAGATACCGGGACCTACGGTGCAAATCCCTCGAAGGTCATTTGATCGGCGTAGCGGTGGGTCCTTTCCGCTCCCGCCTCGTTGCGTACCGTCCAGGAGATGACGGGCAGGGAAAGGCGCTCGCGCAGGAAGGAGATGAAGGGGTTGGGCAGATCATCCACGCTGTAGGAGGCGAACGAGATGCCGTGCGCCAGCATGGAGAAATGTGCCTCCATGTCGGCCATGCTCCGCCCGCAAGCGGTGAGGCCGACGGGGAACTGCCCGGGGTTTCGGCCGAGATCGCGGATGATCCAATGGTTGAAGGACATGAGGGCGGCTTGACCGGAGTAGGTGGAAAGGCAGTCGAGAACGCTCTCCGCCAGACCTTCGTCATGCCCGGCGACGCCCTTGAGCTCGATGAGGACGGGCACGCGCCCGCCGATCGCCTCGAGCGCCTTCGCCAGCGTTGGAACCCGCTCCTTGGTGCCGCCGATATTCAGGGCGGCAAGCTCCGCCGCCGTATGCTGCCAAATCTTGCCTTCCTGCCCGGTGAGCCGCTTCAGCTCCTCGTCATGGAAGACGACCGGTACGCCGTCGGCAGCCAGGTGCACGTCGCACTCGATCACGTAATCACGCTCCGCCGCCGCCGCGAAGGCGGCAAGCGTGTTCTCCCATCGCTCGTCGTTCATGTCATGAAAGCCGCGGTGGGCGATCGGCCGTGCCGTCAGCCAGGAGATGTCGGACATGCGGGTGAGCCTCAAGCGATTTCGATAATGGCTTCGATTTCCACCGGCGCATTCATCGGCAAGGATGCCATGCCGACGGCGGCGCGGGCGTGGCGGCCGGCATCGCCAAGGGCGGCGACGAGAAAGTCGGAAGCGCCGTTGGCGACCAGGTGCTGCTCGGTGAAGTCCGGCGTCGAGGCAACGAAGACGGTGATCTTGACGATGCGCTTGATCTGCTCCAGCTCACCCAGGGCGGCGCGCGCCTGAGCCAGCACGTTGACGGCGCACCACTTGGCGGCCAATTTGCCGGCCTCCGTACCGAGCTCGCGGCCCAGAAGGCCCATGGCCATCAGCTTGCCGTCTTTCATGGGAAGCTGACCGGAAGTCACGAGCAGATTGCCCGTTTGTACGGACGGCACATAGTTGGCGGCCGGCGTCGCCGGTGCCGGTAGCTCGACGCCCAGTTCCAGGAGCCGCTTCTCGATAGTGGTGGCCATGAATGTTTTCCTCGCTCTGCGCCCTTGCAAAATCGCCTCTCTTTCGCCACGACAGGCGTTCATCCGTGGCTGAGAAGCGCGATACCATAAAACCGTTCCATGACGGAGATTTCCACATGCGCGTACCGCGTGCTTCCGTGCTGCTCCTCACATCGTTCCTGTGCATTTGTGCCGGCGCGGCCGCCGCGCAGTCCCTTCTGCCGCATCGCGCCGTCTACGATCTCGCGCTTGCCGAGGCGGACGAGGAGGCGCAGATCGAGGCGCTTTCCGGCCGTTGGGTCTTCGAATTCTCCGGATCGGCATGCGAAGGCTATACCCTGAAGTCCCGTATTGTCATGCGCTTTGAGATGACGGAAGGGTCGAGATTGGTTGACCAGCGTGTGACCAGCTTCGAGGACGCGGCGGGCGAGACTTTCCGCTTCGTCACCAAGTCCCTTATCGACCAGGAACTCGACAGTGAGGTGAAGGGCACCGCCAGGCGGGAGGGTTCGGGCACGGTTGTCGAATACGAGCAGCCGGAAAAGACCGAGCGGTCGTTCGCGCCAGTGCTCTTTCCCACGGGTCAGCTGCGCGAGCTTCTGGAGAAGGCGGAGGCAGGCGAACGCTTCTATGAGAGCGCCATTTTCGATGGGACGGAGTTCACCGACGATGCGGTGACGGTGTCGGTGGTGGTCGGCCGGCCGAAACCGGTGGACGAGGACGATGCCGAGCGCGAGGCGTTGGGTCGGCTCGCCGGGGACACGTTTTTGCCGGTAACGGCCGCCTATTTCGATGGCGAGGCGGCGGACGGCGAGGAAGTCAGCGAATACAATGTCAGCTTCAAGCTGCATGAGAGCGGCATCCAGCGTGACATGATGATCCGTTATGCCGATTATTCGATGACAGCGAAGCTGGCCGATCTGGCGCTGTTCGAACCGGGTGAGGGATGTGCTCGCGAAAGCGGCAATTGAGGCGCCAAGCGGGCGCGGCGATGGTGACTCCCTCCCCATCCTGAGCTTTGTCGAAGGGGGGAGGGGAGTCGCGAGCGCCGCGCCTTCCCTGGCGAAGGGCATGCTTATTCGTTGCCGCGCTTCATCCGAAGCCGGGCTATGTCAAAGAGCCGGGAAGCGGGGCGCGTTGTCCGAGCCACTCAATTTATTTCTAAGGCGCGTCCAGCGCGCCCCGCCGGAGTCTGTCCCGCCGTCGGCCGGTCACTTGGGCCTTACTCCTTCTCGGCTGCACCCAATGAGGGGGGTGGTCTTAGCCGGGCCGAACAAAAGCCCTCGCGGCTTCTCCGCAATGCCGGCAACGCTGTCTTTCACCCAGCGCTCCCGGCACCGCCGGCCTGTCGCGGGCCCTCAGGCCTGCAGGCACCGGTGCACCACAGGGGGAGGTCTCCGCCGCTCTCCCGAACACCCGGTGCGCATCCGGTTCCCGTAAGAGCGATGGGGGCATGATAAGGGCGGGCTGGGCAGGGGGGCGCATTTTCCTGCGAAAAAAGGTTGCGGGTTGTTTGGGATCAATCGGTTGGCGGGAAATTGGGTCGAAATATATCCCCGCTTTGGAGGCTGGCGCCGAAGACCCCCTCACTGACCCGCTTCGCGGACCACCTCTCCCCCCGCAAAGCAGGGGAGAGGAGTTGCCGGCCGCAATGACAAGCATCACTCCTCGCCCCCACAAGGCTACGCAGCTCTTCCAACCGTGCGTCATCCCGGAAGCCGGAGCGAAGCGGAGGCTATCCGTGACCCATTCGTGGCCCTTCCATGTTCCGGAATGGATCCCGGCTCGGCGGGAGCTTATGCTCCCTTAGCCGGGATGATGCGCGGTTAGGAGCAGCCACGCGTGCCGGCGCTTGCATTCGTCTCCATATGCCTCTATATGCGCGCCCATTCCACACGCGGGCCATTGGGTATCTGTCCGGGAGACATCCGGCTGACACCTCCGGTGGCGGCCTTGCCGCCTGCGGGCCCGCGGAGGTTCAACCGGAAAGGAAAACGACAATGGCTCTGCCAGATTTCAGCATGCGCCAGCTTCTCGAAGCTGGTGTGCACTTCGGACACCAGACTCACCGCTGGAACCCGAAAATGGGCCCCTATATCTTCGGCGCCCGCAATAATATTCACATCATCGACCTCAGCCAGACGGTGCCGCTTCTGCATCAGGCGCTGAAGACCGTCTCCGACACGGTGGCCAAGGGCGGCCGCGTGCTGTTCGTCGGCACCAAGCGCCAGGCCTCTGACATTGTCGCCGACTCTGCCAAGCGCTGCGCGCAGTACTATGTGAACGCGCGCTGGCTCGGCGGTATGCTGACCAACTGGAAGACGATCTCCCACTCGATCCAGCGCCTGCGCCGGCTCGACGAGCTTCTGGCCGGCGAGGCCGAGGGCTTCACCAAGAAGGAGCGGCTGAACCTCGAGCGCGAGCGCGACAAGCTGGAGCGTGCGCTGGGCGGCATCCGCGATATGGGCTCGACGCCGGACATGATGTTCGTCATCGACACCAACAAGGAAGCCATCGCCGTACAGGAAGCCCGCCGGCTCGGCATCCCGGTGATCGCCATCAGCGATTCCAACTGCGACCCGGACGTGGTGGATTATCCGATCCCCGGCAATGACGACGCCTCGCGCGCCATCGCCCTTTACTGCGACCTGATCGCCAGGGCGGCCATCGACGGCATCGAGCGCCAGCAGGGTGCGCTCGGCATGGATGTCGGCGAAGCGGCGGAAGCGCCGGCCGAGCGGGTGCTGGAAGAAGTGCCGGCTGAGCCCGAGGCAGCCGCCGAAATTCCGGCGGAAGAGGCTCCGGCAAGCGAGGCACCCGCGGAAGAGGCTACCGCCAGCGAAGCACCGACAGAGGCTCCCGCCGAGGACGCCGACAAATCCTGAGGGAAGGGGCTTTTGCCCCTTCTCCTCCTTTCCTGGGGCCGGTCGGCCCCGACGATGACAGCGGGCGCGGCGCCTTTTGCGAAGGCGGCCGCGCAGATAATTCGGACATGAAGAGGCAACGATGAGCATTTCGGCAGCACAGGTCAAGCAATTGCGCGAGATGACCGGCGCGGGCATGATGGACTGTAAGACCGCGCTCTCGGAAACCGGCGGCGACATCGAGGCGGCGGTAGACTGGCTGCGCAAGAAGGGTATCTCCAAGGCTGACAAGAAGTCCGGCCGCACCGCGGCCGAAGGGCTGATCGGCATCGCTTCCGACGCCGCGAGCGCGGTGGCGGTCGAGGTCAATTCCGAGACGGACTTCGTGGCCCGCAACGATGCCTTCCAGGACCTCGTGCGCAACGTTGCCAAAGTGGCGCTTGGGACCGACGGCAGCGTCGAAGCGGTTGCGGCGGCGGTCTATCCGGGCGGCAAGTCCGTCGAGGAGACAATCAGGGACGCCATCGCCACGATCGGCGAGAACATGGCGCTGCGCCGCTCGGCCAAGCTCACGGTCGGCAAGGGCGCCGTGGCGACCTATGTCCACAATGCGGTGGCCGACGGGCTCGGCAAGATCGGCGTTCTCGTGGCGATCGAGACCGAGGGCAACGCCGAGGCCGCGCGCAACTTCGGCCGGCAGGTGGCCATGCACGTGGCGGCGACCAACCCGGCGGCGCTGACGGAAGGTGAGGTCGATCCGGCCCTGGTGGCGCGCGAGAAGGAGATCTTCTCCGACCAGGCGCGGCAGTCGGGCAAGCCGGAGAACATTATCGAGAAGATGGTGGAAGGCCGGCTGCGCAAATTTTTCGAGGAGGTCGTCCTCCTGAAGCAAGCCTTCGTCATCAACCCCGACCTGACGGTCGAGCAGGCGCTGAAAGAGGCGGAGAAGGAGATCGGGGCGCCCGCCAAGATCACCGCCTTCCTGCGCTTCGCGCTGGGCGAGGGCGTCGAGCGAGAGACCTCGGACTTTGCAGCCGAAGTGGCGGCCGCGGTCAAGAAATAACCCAGCCTTTCGGGCATTGGACTATAGGGGCACCGCGTGACAACGCGGTGCCCTTCGTGTAGGGCGACAGGCACGACTTGGATGGTGATGACGGGCACGGATGGTAAAGAGGAGACGATGAGCTTGAACCCCTTATACCGCCGCGTGGTGCTGAAGGCTTCGGGCGAGGCCCTGATGGGAGAGCAGGGCTTCGGCATAGACGTCTCCGTCGTCGACCGCATCGCCGCCGACATCGCCGCAGCCCGCGCGCTCGGTGTCGAGGTCGGCGTCGTGATCGGCGGCGGCAATATCTTCCGCGGCGTGGCGGTAGCTTCCAAGGGCGGCGACCGGGTGACCGGCGACCACATGGGCATGCTCGCCACCGTCATCAATTCGCTGGCGCTTAGGACCTCGCTCAACAAGATTGGCGTCGACGCGGTGGTCTTGTCGGCCATCGCCATGCCGGAACTGTGCGAGAGCTTCTCGCAGCGCCAGGCCACCAGTTACATGAACGCCGGCAAGGTGGTGATCTTCGCCGGCGGCACGGGAAACCCCTTCTTCACCACGGATTCGGCGGCGGCACTCAGGGCAGCGGAGATCGGCGCCGACGCGCTTTTCAAGGGCACCCAGGTCGACGGGGTCTACTCCGCCGATCCGCACAAGAACAAGGACGCCGTGCGCTACGAGCGCCTCAGCCATGAGCGGGTCATGCGTGAAGGGCTCGGCATTATGGACACGGCTGCGATTGCCCTTGCACGGGAGAACAACATACCGATAATCGTCTTCTCGATTCACGAAGAGGGCGGGTTCGCGGCCATTCTGAAGGGCGCGGGGCACTGCACGATCGTCGACAACGACCCGGCAGGCCTCGACGCGGTAAAAGCGTAAGGGAGGCAACTATGCCCGAGGGTGTTGATTTCAAGGATCTCCACAGGCGGATGGACGGCGCGGTGAGCGCCTTCAAGCACGATATCGCGTCGCTCAGGACCGGCCGTGCCTCGGCCAATCTCCTGGACCCGATCCAGGTCGAGGCCTATGGCACCACGATGCCCATCAACCAGGTGGCCACGGTCTCTGTGCCCGAGCCGCGCATGATTTCGGTCTCGGTGTGGGACCAGGGGATGGTGCAGGCGGTGGACAAGGCGATCCGCGAATCCAACCTCGGCTTCAATCCCATCGTCGAGGGCACCACCCTGCGCATTCCCTTGCCCGAGCTCAATGAGGAGCGGCGCAAGGAACTGGTAAAGATTGCCCATCAATATGCGGAGAACGCGCGCGTGGCTGCGCGTCACGTGCGCCGCGACGGCATGGAGCATCTCAAAAAAGCCGAAAAGGACGGCGAGATCAGCCAGGACGAGCACCACCAGCAATCCGACCGCGTGCAGAAGATGACGGACGAGACGATCGTCACGATCGACAAGCTGCTCGCCGAGAAGGAAGCCGAGATCATGCAGGTCTGACGATCTGCCAAAGCGCGGTCGTCGGAGCCAAAGGGGGAAGAAGGGTGAAGCCCGCGCATATCGCGATCATCATGGACGGCAACGGCCGCTGGGCGCACGCCCGCGGCCTGCCGCGCACGGCCGGCCACCGCGCCGGCGTCGAAGCGCTGCGCCGCACTGTGCGCGCCGCCGGCGAGATGGGCATCGGCTGGCTCACTGTCTATGCCTTCTCCTCCGAAAACTGGTCGCGCCCGAAGTCGGAGATCTCCGACCTGATGGGCCTCCTGAAGCTTTTTATCCGCCGCGACCTTGCCGAACTGCATCAGAACGGGGTGCGCGTGCGCATCGTCGGCAGCCGCGAAGGGCTGGAGCCGGATATCGCCGCCCTTCTGACCGAGGCCGAGAGCCTGACCGCCGGCAACACCAATATGAACCTCGTCGTCGCCTTCAACTACGGAGCACGCGACGAGATCCTGCGTGCCGCCCGCGCTTTGACAGAGGAGGTGAAGGCCGGCCGGCTCGACCCCAAGGACGTCACTGAAGACGATTTCGAGGCGAATCTCGATACTGCCGGCATTCCCGATCCCGACCTGATCGTGCGCACCAGCGGCGAGCAGCGCCTTTCGAACTTCCTCTTGTGGCAGGCAGCCTATGCCGAATTCGTCTTCCTGCCGTGCAACTGGCCGGATTTCGGTCGCGATGAACTGGCCACGGCGATCGCCGCCTTCGAGGAGAGGGACCGCCGTTTCGGCAGCGTGGCGCCGCAAGAAGCGGTATCATGAGCGAAGGGGCGCCGGGGGGCGGCGCGGGCAAGCACAGCAATCTTCGAATGCGTGTCGTCTCGGCGCTGGTGCTGGGTGCGGTGGTGCTCGGCGTCACGGTAATCGGCGGCGTTGCCTTCCGGCTGTTCGCCGTCGTGACGGCAGGACTGATCTTCTACGAGTGGATGACCATGCGGCCTGCGGTCAGCCGGTCGCACGAAGTCGTCGCCTGGGTTCTTCTGATTGCTGCCCTTCTGGTTCTGCTCGCCGGGCTGTCGGCGCCGCTGGTCTTCGCCGCGCTGGCCGCCGGCTGCCTGCTGGCGCTGGCGCATTCCGCCTTCTCGGGCGGCGGCGTGTGGAGCGGGGCGGGTATTGCCTATGCCGGCGTGCCGGCCGTGGCGCTTTCTTTCTTGCGTGGGGTGGACGAGGCGGGGCTGATCGCCGTGCTCTTCCTCTTCGCCGTCGTTTGGGCCACCGACATTCTCGCTTATTTTACCGGCCGCGCCCTCGGCGGACCCAAGCTCGCGCCGGCGATCTCCCCCGGCAAGACCTGGAGCGGCGCGGCGGGCGGGGCTCTCGGTGGCGTTGTGGCGGGGTTGGCCGTCGTCTGGCTTGCCGCAACCGCGCTTTCGCCCTTGTGGGCAGGGCTTGTGGCGCTCGTCCTGTCGGTCGTCTCACAGGTGGGGGACCTGTTCGAATCGGCCGTGAAACGGCGCCATGGCGTCAAGGATTCGAGCGCGCTCATCCCCGGCCATGGCGGGGTGATGGACCGGGTCGACGGGCTGGTGGTGGCGGCGGTTATCTTTTATGTGCTGGGCGCCCTATATTCTGGTGTCGACACGCCGGCTGCCAGTTTCTTCTCCCATTGAGAAATGTTACATCCCGTCATGGATTTGCCGGTTTTGAGCAGACATTAACGTTCGTGAGGCAAACTATCCGGCATCGAAAGCACAAGGAATTGACGTGACCGATATTGCTGTTCCCTTCCTCGGTCTCGGCAACTTCCTTATCGGAACCATCGTGCCGTTTCTGTTCGTGCTCACCGTCGTCGTGTTCGTGCACGAGATGGGGCACTATCTCGTCGGCCGCTGGTGCGGTATCGGCGTCAGGGCCTTCTCCATCGGATTCGGGCCCGAGCTACTCGGCTTCACCGACCGCCGCGGCACGCGCTGGCGGCTTTCGGCGATCCCGTTGGGCGGCTATGTGAAGTTCGTCGGCGATGTCGGGGCGGCCAGCCAGCCCGATGCGGAGGGCCTGGACGAGCTTTCCGACGAGGAGCGGAACGTGGCCTTCCACACGCAGCCGGTGTGGAAACGGGCGGCCACCGTTTTCGCCGGGCCTCTGTTCAATTTCCTACTGACCATCGTCGTCTTCGCCGTCATGTTCGCGATGTTCGGCCGCTACGTATCCGAGCCGATAGTGGCCGAGGTGCGGCCGGACAGCCCGGCGGCGCAGGCAGGCATCGAGCCCGGTGACCGCTTCGTCTCCGTCAATGGCGTGCGCGTGGAGACGTTCACTGACGTGCAGCGGCTGGTTTCCGGCCGCGCCGGAGATCCGCTCACCTTTGTCCTGGAGCGCGACGGCCGTCAGGTCGAGGCGGTTGCCACGCCGGAGGCGACCGAGCAGACGGACGCGCTCGGCAACACGATCAAGATCGGCCTCATCGGCGTCGTCAACAACGAGGAGCTGGGCCAGCGGCGCATGGTCGAGTACAGCCCGTTGGAGGCTGTGGGGGCTGGTATTGAGGAGACCGGCAGCGTCATTGCCCGGACGGGGCAATTCCTCAAGCGCCTGGTGGCCGGCCGCGAGGACCGCTGCCAGCTCGGCGGGCCGGTGAAGATCGCCGACATGGCCGGCAAGGCGGCAGGTCTCGGTTTCGAATGGCTGGTGCAGCTGGTGGCGCTCTTGTCGGTGGGCATCGGCATTCTCAACCTTCTGCCCATTCCCCCACTTGATGGTGGGCATCTGGCGTTCTACGCCCTTGAGGCGGTGCTGCGCCGGCCCGTCCCCTCGCAGGTTGTCGAGGTGGTTTATCGGGCGGGAATGTTGGTGGTGCTGGTGTTCATGGCTTTCGTTTTCTGGAACGATCTGTTTGGATGCTGATCGAAGGGGCGATTCAGCGCAGGGAAGGATAGGGGAGAGACATCCACCGGGGGTTGTTGAGGCGGCGTTTACCACGGCGAACGATTGGCGTGGCGCGAAAGCCACTAATGCCTGTTTCGTAAACGCAAATTAACCAGAAGCCTTGCGTGTAGGGAAATTCCGGCTATTACGGTAGGCCAAATTGCCTGCGCGTCCGGTTTTCTCGCAGTGGGGACAACGAGAACAGAAGGTATTTTAGCTAAATGAAGGCAGCTTCGAGATTGATGTCCGCCGTTTCGGCGGTAGCGCTGTCGGCCGGTTTTGCGACGGCCGGAGCGGTTGCCGTTCAACTCGCGGCGGTCGCCTCGGCCGAGGCGGCGACGGTAAGCCGGATCGAGGTGCGGGGAAACCGCCGCGTCGATGCTGACACGATCCGCACCCAGGTTGGCATCAGCCCGGGAGAGTCCTTCAGCAATGCCGATCTCGACGAGGCCGTGAAGCGCCTTTTCGCCACCGGCCTTTTTGCTGACGTGTCCATTACCCAGTCCGGCGGCGCGCTCATCGTGACGGTCGACGAATATGCGATCGTCAACCAGGTGCTCTTCCAGGGCAACAAGAAGATCAAGGACCAGAGCCTGGTGCAGTCGATCCAACTGCAGCCGCGCCGCGCCTTCTCCAACCAGCTCATGGAGGCCGACGCCGAGGCGATCCGCGAGGCCTATCGCCGCATCGGCCGCGACGACGCGACGGTCACCGCGCGCGTGCAGGAGCTGGACGACGGCCGCGTCAACGTCATCTACGAGGTCCAGGAAGGCGACCGCACCAAGATCGCCACCATCAATTTCGTCGGCAACAACGCCTTCGGGGACCGGCGCCTGCGGGATGTGATATCGACCAAGCAGTCGAACATCTTCTCGTTCCTGCTGCGCAACGACATTTACGACGAAAACCGGCTGCGCGCCGACGAGGAAGCACTGCGCCGCTTTTACTTCAATCGCGGATATGCTGACTTCCGTGTCATCTCGTCCACCGCGGACCTCACTGACAACGAATACACGGTCACCTTCACAATCGATGAGGGTGAACGTTACAGGTTCGGCGATGTCGCCATCGAATCAACGATTCCCGGCGTCAACACCGATGCCCTGCGGTCCGAGCTCAGGACCCGCAGCGGCTCCGTCTACAGCGCCGAGGATGTCGAAGACACGATCGTCGGCCTGACGGAGAGCGTCGCCGGCCTCGGCTATGCCTTTGCGCAGGTCACGCCGCGCGGCAACCGCGATTTCGCAAACCGCACGATCTCCGTCGTCTATGCCATTGACGAGGGACCGCGCGCCTATATCGAGCGCATCGAAATCCGCGGCAACAACCGCACGCGCGACTATGTCATCCGCCGCGAGTTCGACATCAGCGAGGGTGATGCCTTCAACCAGGTCCTCGTCCAGCGGGCGAAGCGCCGGCTCGACAGGCTGAACTTCTTTCAGACGGTGAATATCACCACGGTGCCCGGCTCCGAGCCAGACCAGGTGGTGCTGGTGGTGGACGTGGTCGAGAAGTCGACCGGCGAGTTTTCCATCGGCGCCGGCTACACCACGGGCGCCTCCAGCTCCTCCGGCGGCGGCTTCTCGGTCGAGGGCTCGATCACGGAGCGCAACTTCCTGGGACGCGGCCAATTCATCCGTGTTGCCGCTGCCGGCGGCGAGGATTCGCGCGACTACACCTTCTCCTTCACCGAGCCCTATTTCCTCGGCCGGCGGATTTCCGCGGGCTTCGACATCTTCCGCAACACGCGCACCTTCAGCAATTCGGCGGGCGATAAAATCTACGACAGAGAGGCGACCGGCGGAACGGTCCGCTTCGGCCTGCCGATCAACGAGGCGCTGACGGCGCAGTTTGCCTACAACTACACCCAGGAAGAGTATGATCGCGATAGCGATGTTGAAAACAGTGATCTCTCGCAGGCAATTCAGGACGCTCTCGATCAAGGAACATGGCGGAAGTCTTCCGTCAGCGGCTCGCTTATCTACAATACGATTGATGATATGCAGAATCCGCGCGAGGGCATCCATGCCACTTTGACGACGGAGATCGCGGGTCTCGGCGGCGATGCCAAATGGGCAAAATTCACCGCGCGCGCCAACATGTACCAGATGCTCTCCGAGGAGCTCGACCTTGTTGGCCTGCTGACGGTGGGCGGGGGACATATCGTCGGTTTCGAAGACGATCTGCGCGTCTTCGACCACTTCAACAGCAGTGATCGGATCATTCGTGGCTTCAAGTACAACGGCATAGGTCCGTACCAACTTGTCGATCCGACCGATCCGGACAGCAATCGCGACTATCTCGGCGGCACGACCTATTTCCATGCCACCGCCGAAGCGCAGTTTCCGCTGCCGGTTGTTCCCGAAAGCTTCGGCATCCGTGGTGCGGTGTTTGCGGATGCCGCAACCCTTTATGGAAGCGACGTTTCCGGGGCGGAAGGCACCGGCATGGAGTGGCGCGCTTCCGTCGGCGCGAGCCTGATCTGGGCTTCGCCCTTCGGGCCGCTCAGGGTCGACTATGCCGAACCGGTCGTGAAGGAATCGACGGACCGGATCCAGCACTGGAACTTCGGTATCTCGACCCGGTTCTAGGAACAAAAGCATGCTGTCCGGGCGGCGGCCGGCGGCCCGGACCAAAAGGCATTCAATGAAGGAACCGGAATTTTTCGCTCCCGCGCGCCGCTTTCAGGTGAGCGAAATTGCCACGCTGACCGGCGCGCGGCTGGTCGATTCGGCGCATTCGGACGTTGCGGTCGCCCGTCTCGCGCCGGCTTCCGAGGGTGGTGAGAACACGCTCGTCTTCATCGACGGCAAGCGCAACACGGCGATGCTCGGTGTACTTCGAGCATCGGCTGTGCTGTGTTCGGAAGAGGCCGCCAGCCAGGTGCCGCCCGGCATTGCCATTCTGGTGACGTCCAAGCCCCAGCAGGCCTTTGCCGAGGTGGCAAGGTTGCTTTTCCCGGCGGCGATCCGCCCGCAGCCGGTGACCGGCGAGACCGGCATCTCGGCCCACGCCGTCATCGCGCCCGATGCGGTGCTGGAGGAGGGTGCGGTGGTGGAGGCCGGCGCGGTGATCGGCGCCGGAGCGGCGATCGGACGCGGCGCGGTGATTGCCCCGCATGCAGTGATCGGCGCCGGTTGCAGCGTGGGCCGCGACTCCTACATCGGTCCCAATGCGACCGTGCAATACGCCGTCCTCGGCGATCGTGTCATCGTTCACCCGGGCGCACAGATCGGCCAGGACGGTTTCGGCTTTCTGCCGGGCGCGACGGGCCTGGAGAAGAACCCACAGATCGGCCGTGTCATCATTCAGAACGATGTCGAGATCGGCTCCAACACCACCGTGGACCGCGGCGCGCTGTCCGATACGGTGATCGGCGAGGGCACCAAGATCGACAATCTGGTACAGGTGGCACACAATGTGCGCATCGGGCGGGGCTGCGTTATCGCCGGCCACTGCGGGTTGTCGGGCTCGGTAACGCTGGGCGACCATGTGATGCTTGGCGGGCGTGTCGGCATCGCCGACCACATTGCCATTGGTGACCGCGCCCAGCTTGCCGCGTCGAGCGGCGTCATGACCGATATTCCAGCCGGCGAGCGCTGGGCCGGCTCTCCCGCCCAGCCCATGCGACAGGCGTTTCGGGAGATTGCCGCCCTGCGCAGCCTGGCGGAAGGAAAGCGGAAGGGGAACAAGAGCGATGGATAAGAGCGCGTCGATCACACTGGAAAGCCTCGACATACAGAACCTTTTGCGGCTCCTGCCGCACCGCTATCCCTTTCTGCTGGTCGACCGGATCATCGATGTGGACGCGGACAATTCCGCCATTGGCATCAAGAACGTGACGGTCAACGAACCGCATTTCATGGGGCATTTCCCTGGCCAGCCCGTGATGCCGGGCGTGCTGATCATCGAGGCGATGGCACAGACGGCGGGCGCCATCTGCATCCACAATGCCAGCGACAGCCAGCCCTCGGTGGTCTATTTCATGACCATCGACAACGCCAAGTTCCGTAAGCCGGTTGTGCCGGGCGACCGGCTGGAGATCCACGTCAATAAGCTGAAGCAGCGCGGCAATATCTGGAAGTTTTCGTGCGAAGCCATGGTCGACGGCGGCAAGGTGGCGGAGGCGGTGATTTCCGCCTTGATGTCGCCAAACGAGCCGGATTGACGGGTGGCATGACAGCACAGACTTTTATCCACCCTTCGGCCGTCGTCGAGAAGGGCGCCGAGCTTGGCAGCGGCGTCCGCGTCGGCCCCTTCTGCCACATTTCCGCCGACGCCGTGCTCGGCGACGACGTGGAGCTGATCAGCCATGTGTCGATCATGGGCGCGACAACGCTCGGGGCGGGCTGCCAGGTCTTCCCCAACGCCGTGCTGGGCGGCCCGCCGCAGAATTTCAAGCACAAGGGCGGCCGCACGACGCTGACCGTGGGCCGCGGCTGCGTGATCCGCGAGGGCGTGACATTGCACCGCGGAACCGATACCAGCCGCGGCGAGACCACCATCGGCGACAATTGTCTTTTCATGGCCTACAGCCACGTCGCCCACGATTCTGATATCGGCAACAACGTGACGATGGCCAATTACGCCGGTCTCGGTGGGCATTCGGAGATCGGCGATCACGTCATCATGTCCGGCTATGCGGCGGTGCACCAGTTCGTCCGCATCGGCCATCATGCGTTTCTGGGTGGCTTTGCCGCCGTCGTCGGCGACGTCATTCCCTACGGCATGGCGGTGGGCGATCGGGCCAAGCTGCGCGGGCTCAACGTAATCGGCATGAAGCGCGCCGGCATGGAGCGTTCCGAGCTGATGCAGCTTCGGCGGGCCTACAAGCTTCTGTTTTCGCCGGAGCGGCCGCTGTCGGAGAACCTGGCGCTCGTGCAGCGCGAGTTTTCCGGTTCGCAAGCGGTGGCGGATGTCCTCAGCTTCGTTGCCGGTCGGGAAAAGCGTCACTTCACCGTGCCGCCGAGCGGGGCCGTGGATGAGGACGATGACGACGGCATGGAATGATGAGCCGCGCCGCCCGGCAATCGGCGCGGGCGACCGCATAGCCATCATCGCCGGCAGCGGCCGGCTGCCGGAAGATGTCGTGGAGGCGCTCGTCGGCGCCGGCCACCGCCCGCTCGTCGTCGGCATTGAGGGTGAGGCGGCTTTTGCGGAAGCGCCGGATCGTTACGAACTCCTGCACGTGCCGGCGCAGCGGCTGGGGCTTCTCATGCCGACGCTCAAGCGCCACGGCGTGACCCATCTGGTGCTGTCCGGCGGCGTCTCAGTGCGCCCGCCGCTCGGCAGCCTGCGCTTCCATCCGGCTTTTCTCCTGCACCTGCCGCGGCTCGTCACGGCTTATGCGCGTGGCGACGACGCGCTGCTGCGCATGCTCGTCGGCTATGTCGAGGCGAACGGGATACGCGTCGTCGGCGCCCATGAGTTGGTGCCGGAACTGCTGGCGCCGGAGGGGCTTTTGAGCAAGGCGAAGCCGACGCGCGGTGACGAGAAGGACATCGTCGCAGCCCTTGCCGCCGCCCGCGCCATCGGCCGGCTGGACATCGGGCAGGCAGCGATCGCCATCGGCGGGCGGGCCGTCGCGCTCGAGGGTATCGAGGGGACGGACGGGCTGCTTGCCCGCACCAAGGAGCTGCGTTCGCACGGGCGGCTTGCCGGGAAGGGGCGCGGCGTTCTGGTGAAATGCGCCAAGCCAGGCCAGGAGGCGCGCGCCGACCTGCCGACGATCGGCCCGCAGACCGTGACGGCCGCCCATGGGGCGGGGCTGGCCGGTATAGCCGTCGAGGCCGGACTGAGCTTCATCCTCGCCTCAGCGGAGACCGTGAGCCTGGCCGACCGGCACGGCCTTTTCCTTCTCGGTTTTGCGCGGGGGCGGGAGCAATGAGCCGAGAGCGTCCGCTTCGCATCGCCGTCGTTGCCGGCGAGGAGTCGGGGGATATTCTGGGCGCCGACCTTGTGGCGGCGATCGGGCGGCAGACGGGCCGAACGGTCGAGCTGACCGGTGTCGGCGGGCGCAATCTCGAAGGTTTGGGGCTCAAGTCCCTTTTCAACGCCGACGACATTGCGCTCATGGGTATCTCGGCCGTCCTGCGCGACCTGCCGCGCCTCATGCGGCGTATCGGCCAGGCGGCGAGCGCGATTACCGCAGTGAAGCCCGATTGCCTGATCACCATCGACAGCCCCGATTTCGGCCTGCGCGTGGCGAAGAGGGTGAGGGCGGCCGATCCTTCGATCCCCATCGTTCACTATGTGTGCCCGAGCGTATGGGCGTGGCGGCCCGGCCGGGCGGCGGCGATGCGGCCACATGTCGACCACGTGCTGTGTCTTCTACCCTTTGAGCCGGACGAGCTTCGCCGTCTCGGCGGACCGCCCGGCACGTTCGTCGGTCATCGCCTGAGCAATGACGAGAATATCCAGGCAGCGGCGCGGGCGCAGGACGGGAAGGGCGGGAAGGGGCAGGGGGCGCGGAAGAAGCTCCTTCTTCTGCCGGGCTCCCGAAAAGGCGAGGTGCGGCGGCTTCTCGGTCCCTTCGGGGAGACGGTGGCGGAGCTGACGGCGGCGGGACACACATTCGACGTGGCGCTTCCCACGGTGCCGCACGTCGCGGAACTGGTGAAGACGGCAGCGGCAGGCTGGCCGGTGCGGCCGGAGATTATCCTGGACCAGGCGCGCAAATGGGCGGCCTTCGCCGAAGCCGACGCCGCGCTCGCCTGCTCGGGCACGGTGGCGCTGGAGCTTGCGCTTTCCCGCGTGCCTTTCATAAGCTGCTATAAGACGGATGCCGTCGCCTCGCGGCTGGCGCCGTTTCTGCTGACCGTCTGGTCCGCGTCGCTCCCCAACCTGATCGCCGGCTGGCCCGTGGTGCCGGAGCATTTCAACGAGTTTGTCCGCCCCGGCTATCTGGCGCGCCAACTGGACCAGCTCTGGCGCGATACCCCGACCCGCCGCGCCCAACGCGAGGGCTTTGCCGAAGTGGCGGAGGCGCTTGCCACGCCGCGCCCGTCGGGGGATATGGCGGCGGAGATCGTGATCGGGCAGATCGAACGCAACAGCACGCGGTGATCCATGGATATCTGCACCTTCTGGCACGGAACGCATCTTCGCGAGGTCGACCAGCTTTGCCTGGCCTCGATGGTCATGACGGGCCAGCGGGTCAAACTGTTCAGCTACGAGCCGGTCCTGAACGTTCCCACGGGGGTGGAGTGTTGCGACGCGGAGGCGATATTGCCGCGGGAGACCTTCAAGCGGCTCGATCCCGGCTATCCCGATCTCAAATCGTCCCGCACTATTCCCCATTTCAGCGATCTGTTCCGCGTCACGCTCATGAAGCACAAGCAGGGCGTGTGGCTCGATACCGACATCTATCTGGTGAAGAGGTTCGAACCTGATCCGGACCGGCACTATCTGGCGCGCGAGAACCGTAGCCGTCTCGGCGTCTCGGCGCTCTACCTGCCGGAGAACAGCCCGATCATCGAGGAGTTCGAACGGTATATCGCCAGCGACGATATTGCGCCGCGCTGGCTCGGGGTAAGGCGGCGCGTGCTCAGACCGATGCTCTTGAGGCTGAAGGGAAAGGAGGTCACGCCGGCTGCCCTCGGCATCACGATCTTTGCCAATGACGGCATTTCGCGCATGGCGAAGCGCTACGGAATATTCGCCGATGCGGCGCCCAAGGAGAGCTTCTATTATTGGAACGGGAAGGAATCGCTGAAGATATTCTCGGCCAAATATGGCCTGGAACCGCTTCACCACCCTGAATTCATCGGCTTCCACATCCACCAGAAGGGGCCGACGACCTCGCCGCCCGAGGAAGGCAGCTTCTACCACTGGGCGCAAAAGAGGGTGCTCGATCACGGGTTCGGCATATCCGGCGGTGGCCGCCCCGGTCAAACCGATGCTCAGGCCACATCGCCAAAACCTATCACACCCGCTCCATGAGCGCCCGAGCCGCCTGCGGGGCGCGGATCTTTCCCTCGTGGATGAAATAGACGAAGACGTCGCGCGGGCGCGGCTCGATCTTCACTGTCTCATCGGCAAGCGGCAGGTCGCCCGGCATGCCACCTTCGGCCCAGGTCGTGGCGCGGCTCGCCCATTGGTCGAGATCGCTGGGCGTATAGGCGGTGGGGATGGAATCCTCGCCGCGCTGCAACCGCGCGTAGACGAAATCCGCCGTCACATCCGCTATTTCGGGATAGGTGAAGTGGTGGGCATAGCAGATGGCGGCGCCGTATTTGCGGGCAAGGGCGGCGAATTCCGGCACGACGAAGGAGGCATGGCGCACTTCGAGCACGTGGCGCAGACGGACGCCATCTTGCTTTTCTGGCAGAAGCTTTAGAAAACCCTCGAAATCCTCCGGGTCGAACTTCTTGGTCGGCGCGAACTGCCACAGGATGGGGCCGAGCTTGTCGCCGAGTTCGGCAACACCCGACTCAAGAAAGCGCGTCACCGATTCGCCGGCCTCGGCGAGTACCCGGCGGTTGGTTGCGAAGCGGATCGCCTTTAACGAGAAGACAAAGCCTTCCGGCGTCTCGCTCGCCCACTTGGCGAAGGTGGCCGGCTTGAAGGCCGAGTAGTAGGTGCCATTCACCTCGATGGTGGGAAGTTGCCGGCTGGCATATTCTAGCTGCCGCTTCTTCGGCAGGTCGCCCGGGTAGAAGGTGCCTTCCCAGGGCTCGAAGGTCCAGCCGCCGATGCCGGCGCGGATGGTGCCGGAACTTGTCATTCTTAGTACCTCCCACGGAAATGATTAGAGTCAACGACAATGGATGAGCGATGTCATCGAGGTCACTATTCCGCCGCCTGCCGCCGCGCCGGTCGCCTCTCCAGCAGCTCCTTCAGGAACTGCCCCGTGTAGCTCCGCTTCTCCGCCATCACGTCTTCGATCGAGCCGGCCACCACCAGTTCGCCGCCGCCGTCGCCGCCTTCCGGGCCCAGGTCGAGGATCCAGTCGGCCGTCTTGATGACCTCCAGATTGTGTTCGATGACGACCACCGTGTTGCCCTGGTCGACCAGCTCGTGCAGCACTTCAAGAAGCTTCGCCACGTCGTGGAAGTGCAGGCCCGTGGTCGGTTCGTCGAGGATGTAGAGCGTGCGGCCGGTGGCGCGCTTCGACAATTCCTTGGCGAGCTTGATGCGCTGTGCCTCGCCGCCTGACAGGGTGGTGGCCTGCTGGCCGATGTGGATATAGCCGAGGCCGACGCGGGCGAGGGTGGTGAGCTTGTCGCGCACGGCGGGGACTGCCGAGAAGAATTCCACACCTTCGTCAACCGTCATCTCCAAGACGTCGGAGATGGACTTGCCCTTGAAGGTGACGTCCAGGGTTTCGCGGTTGTAGCGCTTGCCGTGGCAGACGTCGCAGGTGACGTAGACGTCGGGCAGGAAGTGCATCTCGATCTTGATGACGCCGTCGCCCTGGCACGCCTCGCAGCGCCCGCCCTTGACGTTGAAGGAGAAGCGGCCGGGCTGATAGCCGCGCGCCTTGGATTCGGGCAGGCCCGCGAACCAGTCGCGGATGGGCGTGAAGGCGCCGGTGTAGGTGGCCGGGTTCGAGCGCGGGGTGCGGCCGATGGGCGACTGGTCGATGTCGATGACTTTGTCCAAAAACTCCAGCCCCTCGACGCGGTCGTGCTCGGCCGGGTGCTCGCGCGAGCCCATGATGCGGCGCGAGGCGGCTTTGTAGAGCGTTTCGATCAGGAGCGTGGACTTGCCGCCGCCCGAGACGCCGGTGACGCAGGCAAAGGTGCCGAGCGGGATGTCGGCGGTGACGTTCTTCAGGTTGTTGGCGCGCGCGCCGACCACACGGATGCGACGCTTCTTCGGGATTTCGCGGCGGTTTTCGGGCATGGGGATGGCGAGATCGCCGGTGAGATACTTGCCGGTGATGGAGGCTGGGTTGGCCATGATGTCGTGCGGTGTGCCTTCGGCGATGATGCGCCCGCCGTGGATGCCGGCGGCCGGGCCCATGTCCACCACGTAATCTGCCGTCAGGATCGCGTCCTCGTCATGCTCGACGACGATGACCGTGTTGCCGAGGTCGCGCAGGTGGCGGAGCGTGGCGAGCAGGCGGTCGTTGTCGCGCTGGTGCAGGCCGATGGAAGGTTCGTCGAGCACGTAGAGCACGCCCGTCAGCCCCGAACCGATCTGCGAGGCGAGGCGGATGCGCTGGCTCTCGCCGCCCGACAGCGAGCCCGAATTGCGCGACAGGGTCAGATAGTCGAGGCCGACGTCGTTCAAGAAGGTGAGGCGCTCGCGAATCTCCTTGAGGATGCGCGCCGCAATCTCGTTCTGCTTGACGTTGAGCTTTTCCGGCAGGGTGTTGAACCAGTTGCCCGACTTGCGGATCGACATTTCCGTGACTTCGCCGATGTGCAGGCCGGCGATCTTGACCGCAAGCGCCTCCGGCCTGAGGCGGTGGCCGCCGCAGGCGGGGCAGGGGTAGGCCGACATGTAGCGCTCGATTTCCTCGCGCATCCAGGCCGATTCCGTTTCCTTCCAGCGCCGTTGCAGGTTGTTGACCACGCCCTCGAACGGCTTTGTGGTGCGGTAGTTGCGCAGGCCGTCGTCATAGTCGATGACGATCTTGCGCTCGCCCGTGCCATGCAGGACTACTTCTTTCGCCTCGTCCGACAGCTCCTTCCAGCGGTTGCCGACCTTGAAGCCGAATTCCCGGCCCAGCGCCTCCAACGTCTGGAGGTAGTAGGGCGATGTGGATTTCGCCCATGGCGCAATGGCGCCCTCGCGCAGGATCGCGTTTTCGTCGGGCACGACGAGATCGGGATCGATAGCACGTTGGCTGCCGAGCCCGTCGCAGGAGGGGCAGGCGCCGGTGGGGTTGTTGAAGGAGAACAGCCGCGGCTCGATCTCGGAAATGGTGAAGCCGGAGACGGGGCAGGCGAACTTTTCCGAAAAGATGAGGCGCTCGTGCGTTTCGTTCTTCGACTTGTTGGCGCCGCCACCCTCCGCCGTCTGCGCGTCGGGCAGGGGACGGTCGGCATATTCGGCCACCGCCAGCCCTTCGGACAGCTTTAGGCAGGTCTCCAACGAATCCGCAAGCCTTGTCGCCAGATCCGGGCGCACCACGACCCGATCCACCACCACGTCGATGTCGTGCTTGTATTTCTTGTCGAGCGCCGGCACGTCGGCGATTTCGTAGAATTCGCCGTCGACCTTGACGCGCTGAAAACCCTTCTTCTGAAGCTCGGCCAGTTCCTTGCGGTATTCGCCCTTCCGCCCGCGCACGATGGGGGCGAGGATATAGAGCCTGGTGCCTTCCTCGAGCGCCAGCACGCGGTCGACCATCTGGCTCACCGTCTGGCTCTCGATCGGCAGGCCCGTGGCCGGCGAATAGGGCACGCCGACGCGGGCGAAGAGCAGGCGCATATAGTCGTAGATCTCGGTGACCGTGCCGACCGTGGAGCGCGGGTTCTTAGACGTGGTCTTCTGCTCGATGGAGATGGCCGGCGACAGCCCGTCGATCTGGTCGACATCCGGCTTCTGCATCATCTCCAGGAACTGCCGGGCATAGGCCGACAGGCTCTCCACATAGCGCCGCTGGCCCTCGGCGTAGATGGTGTCGAAGGCGAGCGATGATTTTCCCGAGCCAGACAGGCCGGTCATGACGATCAATTTCTCGCGCGGGAGATCGAGATCGACGTTCTTCAGATTGTGCTCGCGCGCGCCGCGAATGGAAATCAGCTTGTGGTCGGGCATGCCCCGTCGCTGCCTTGTCTCGACTATATGGAACGGCCGGCAGGTGCCGGCCGGGCTTCATGTAGGAATGCGAAGCGCACCACAAAAGGCGCGGCCGCATTCTGCCACCAGGCTAATCATGGATAACTCCGGCATCTTTTCCAGCTTTTCCCCTTGAGGGCAAGCAAAAAGAACAAAGAACGAACGGTATCCTGACATCTTCCTGTCGGCTGTGGGGGCGTTGCGCCGATCACAATTCACGCCGCGGCGGCGGCAAGCCTTGACGGCTGGCTTATGTGGGCGCAAAGTCGTCTTTATCCGCTGGCCAAGACGGGGTGTCGGGGCAAACCTGGCGCTGGCGTATGGACGGTGAGATCAGGAGCAACGAAACCAGGAGGGAGGCATGACTCCACCCGACTGTCCAACGGGCTCCACCGAAAGCGTGGAGCCACAGCCGACCTTGGGCTGAGAGGCTTGCCACGCCCGGCTCCGGAGGCGGAAAGCGTTCGGAACGGCGTTGAACGGAAGCCGTAGCCTGCGCCCGACGGCGCACGCGGCAGATCCCCAGACGGCTGCTGACATGACATCGATAATCATCATATGCTGGACGAACGCGAGTGATGTCGCGCGTCCTTACCAACGCCGGTAAAACACTCCCGGCACGAATGAATGGAAGCGGCCCCTGCGCGCCCGAGATGAGTGGCGGCGGGGCCTTTCCCTGTTTGGTCCCCTTTTGCGATGCGGCGGATCGCCGGGAAAACGTCGAAACACCTTGCGGCGACGTGAAACTCGCGTTATGAACAAAAAGAGAACAAAACTGTGTTGTGGACGGATGGACGCCCCGCCGATTGGGGCGAGCATGTGTGCGGCGGATCGGATAAGGTCGCGATGGCTCTGACGGGAGTTGCCGGCTTTACCTGCAGCGCAGCAGGCGGCGGGCCTTTCGGGACGCGTAATTTCGGACGAGTGGAGTGATGCCATGGCGGGCAGCGTGAACAAGGTCATTTTGGTGGGCAATCTGGGAGCCGATCCGGAGATCCGGCGGCTCAATTCCGGAGATCCGGTGGTCAATATGCGGATTGCCACCTCCGAGTCATGGCGCGACCGCGGCTCGGGCGAGCGGCGCGAGCGCACCGAGTGGCATAACGTCGTCATCTTTAACGACAACCTCGCCAAGGTGGCCGAGCAGTATCTGAAGAAGGGCATGAAGGTCTATATCGAGGGCCAGCTTCAGACGCGCAAATGGACCGATCAGAGTGGCCAGGACCGGTATACGACTGAGGTCGTGCTGCAAAAGTTCCGCGGCGAACTGCAGATGCTGGATTCGCGCGGGCAGGGCGGCGAAGGGCAGGTGGGCTATAGCGGCGGCGGGCGCGGCTCCGACTTCGGCCAGTCGGGACCGGCCGAGAATACCGGCGGCGGCGGTGGCTATTCGCGCGACCTGGACGACGAGATTCCATTCTAGGACCGATGGCCTCTTTCATTCCCTTCGACGGGCCGGGAAGCCAAGGCCTCGCGGACGGAAGCCGGGGGGCGATGGCGGTTACGCCGCGTGGACGGGCTTTGGCGCGGGCGGTTGCTTGCGCCGCTATTCTGTCTCTTTCCGCCGCAATGTCGCTGGCCGGCGAGGTCGATGTGGAGGCCGTGGATGTCAGCCGGGAGGCGGACGGCACTTACCGCTTCGACGTCACCGTTGCCCATGCGGACGAGGGTTGGGACCATTATGCCGACCGTTGGGAGGTGTTGAGCGAGGACGGGACCGTGCTCGCCACCCGCGTCCTTGCGCATCCGCACGTGGACGAGCAGCCTTTTACCCGCAGCCTTGGCGGCATTACCGTGCCCGCCGGTGTGACGCATGTCGTCGTCCGCGCCCGCGATTCCGTCCATGGCCATGGCGGGAATGAGGTAAGGCTGGCGCTGCCGGACAGGTGACGGTGGCGAATGCACCACGTTATGCGGACCGAAGGGAGGAGGGCGCTCAATGGCATTTGAGGTGAAGACGCGTGAGGCGCAGACGCTGTTCGGTAAGGTCTGGGAAGGCAGCTTCGAGGGGGCCGCCGCCGGGCATGTGAAGACGGTCGTCGCCGACATGGAGCGTCGGCGCAACCGCCTTGCGGCCGGGCGCAGCGATGCCGCCGGCCTTGTCGGCATCTCCTGGAACAACATACCGGGCGGCTTCCGCTACCTGGTGGCCCTGCCGCCGGAACTTTCCGGGCAGGGGGAGGCCGAAGGGCTGCAGGCGTTCTCTTTCCCTGAGATGCGCTTTGCCACTGCCTGGCATGAGGCTACAGACGGCGACGTTTTCGCCCACTATGAGCGCATGTTCGCCTGGATCGAGGAGAACGAGTTTCGGCGCGTCACAGATATTCTGCACCATCGCGAGGAATACCCCGCCGGGCTCGATCTGGACTCCCCGCCGCGCCTGCGTCTCATGACACCGTTGGCATCCTTGAGCGCAGCGAGTTCGGGCACATAAGGGCGCTCCAAGACTTGAGGCCGATGCCTTTAGGGCATTTTTGCACCCCCGGCCGGGATTGGCCGACGCGCTTCCTGGCCGGCAATCATGTCTGTAATCGGGCATGGCAACCCCGCCTGCGGTCAGGATTTCTTTCCCGGATTAAGCGGAAATGATGCGATGTGCGGGCGAGCGGCGTTTCTTCCGCCACATCGCTACGCCATGTTGGGTCATGCCGTAGACTGGCGAGACCGCCGGGCTGACGGCGTGCGGTTTGGGATACGCTCAGTCCGCCGGAAGAAGAAGTCGAAAAGGATCAAGAATCGATGATCTCAAACGGTTCGAAAAAATTGCTCATGGCGGCATGCCTGTCGGCTGGTGTTGCCTTCGCACCCCACGCGTTGGCCCAGGAGGCCAACCAGCCCTCCGAACCGACGATGGAGGCGCCCGCAGTCACCGAGGAGAAGCTGCAGTCCTTCGCCGTTGCCTTTCTCGAGGTCGAGAACCTCAAGCAGCAATACACGCAGCAACTGCAGGAAGCCGGCGACGATGCCGAGCGGCAGCAGCAGATTCAGAGCGAGGCTGGTGAGAAGATCTTGCAGGCCGTTGAGGAGACCGACGGCATCTCGGTCGACGAGTACAACCAGATCATCCAGTCGGCGCAAGCCGACCCCGATCTGGCGCAGCGGCTGACCGACGCGATCGGCCAGGCAAGCCAGTAAAAGCCGTAAGGCGGCGGGCCTAGCCGGTCCGCCGCTCTCGGCTGACAATCCTAGCCGGCGGCGAAGAGCGCCTTTGCGCCGTCGGAGACGAACTGCACGGCCAGTGCCGCCAGGAGCACGCCGAGCAGGCGGGTGAGGATCGAGCGGCCGGTCTCGCCCAGAAAGCCGTCGATGCGCTCGGCGAGTACGAAGACGGCGTAGGTGATGGCGATCACCAAGATGAGGATGACCGCCAGCGCCGCCTGTCCCAGCGGGCCGGCGAAGCTGCCCGACAGAAGCACCGACGCCGAGATGGCGCCCGGCCCGGCTATCAGCGGGATCGCCAGCGGAAAGGCGGCGATGTTGTGGATCATGTCGCGCGTGATGGCCCGTTGTGCGCTTTTCTCGTGCCGCTCGTGGCGGCGCTCGAAGATCATTTCGAAGGCGATGTAGAACAAGAGCAAGCCGCCGGCGACGCGGAATGCCGGCAGCGTGATGCCGAGCGCCGTCAGGATGACGCTGCCGGCGACGGCGAAAAGCATGAGAGTGCCGAGCGCAATGAGGCTGGCGCGCACGGCAACCTGGTTGCGCTCGGAGCGATTCATGCCCGCTGTCACGGCCAGGAAGAGGGGTGCCAGGCCGGCCGGGTCCACCGTCACCAAGAGTGTGATGAAGGCGTTCAGCAGCGCGTCGAAAGGCGGCATGGCGTTCCCCTTGTGGCCGGCACTGGCCGAATCGGCTCCGAATAGTGGCACATCGCGCGCCGGAATCCTTGTTGGTGACAGGAGAGAGAGGGCCCAAGGGACGCCTGCATCTCCGTCCGGGTTCTCTTCACCCCCGGCGCCGCCAAATGTGGCCGTTCCGGGACCGCTCATGCCGCACCTGCGAACGAAAGCGCTATCTTCTTGAAATTTCGCGCCATTTCCCCCGTGAATATCGCCTGTTCCCGTTGGAGAATCGACGCTGCTTCCTATATAAGGAAAGAATGATTCTCATAGCTGAATGTGACCTGATTTGACCGACCAGACGACGCCGCGCGGGCCGGGCGAGCCCGACGACATCGAGCCCATCTCCATCATCGAGGAAATGCAGCGCTCCTATCTCGATTACGCCATGAGCGTGATCGTGAGCCGGGCGCTGCCGGATGTGCGCGACGGTTTGAAGCCCGTGCACCGGCGCATCCTCTATGCCTCGCACGAGAGCGGCTATCACTGGAACCGCAAATATGTGAAGTCGGCCCGCCCGGTCGCCGACGTGATGGGTAAATATCACCCGCATGGCGACGCGGCGATCTACGATGCGCTGGTGCGCATGGCGCAGCCGTGGTCCATGCGCCTGCAACTGATCGACGGGCAGGGCAATTTCGGCTCCATCGACGGTGATCCGCCGGCGGCCATGCGTTACACGGAATCGCGGCTGACCAAGGTCGCGCATGAGCTTCTGGAGGACATCGACAAGGAGACGGTCGACTTCCAGGACACCTATGACGGCGCCGCGCACGAGCCGCGCGTCCTTCCCGCGCGCTTTCCCAACCTCCTGGTCAACGGCTCCGGCGGCATCGCCGTCGGCATGGCGACCAACATCCCGCCGCATAACCTGACCGAGGTGGTCGACGGCAGCATCGCGCTCATCGACGACCCGGCCATAGAGTTGTCGCGCCTGATGGAAATCATTCCGGGGCCGGATTTCCCGACCGGCGGCATCATCCTCGGCCGCTCCGGCATTCACAGCGCCTATTCCACGGGCCGCGGCTCCGTCGTCATGCGCGGCAAGGTAGAGATCGAGCAGATCCGCAACGAGCGCGAGGCCATCATCGTCACCGAGGTTCCCTACCAGGTGAACAAGGCGATGATGATTGAGAAGATGGCCGATTTGGTGCGCGAGAAGCGCATCGAGGGCATCTCCGACATCCGCGACGAGAGCGACCGCCAGGGCTACCGCGTGGTGGTCGAGCTGAAGCGCGACGCCAACGCCGAGGTCATCCTCAACCAGCTCTATCGCTTCACGCCGCTGCAGACTTCTTTCGGCTGCAACATGGTGGCGCTCAACGGCGGCAAGCCGGAAGTGATGACGCTCCTCGACATGCTCA
The DNA here is from genome assembly GCF_025336525.1 of Chelativorans salis. Taxonomy (GTDB): domain Bacteria; phylum Pseudomonadota; class Alphaproteobacteria; order Rhizobiales; family Rhizobiaceae; genus Chelativorans; species Chelativorans salis. The sequence goes on along the minus strand of NZ_JAOCZP010000003.1, from coordinate 263,560 downwards.
AGGCCTTCGTCTCCTTCCGCGAGGAGGTGGTGAGCCGCAGGACCAAGTACCTGCTGCGCAAGGTGCGAGACCGCGCGCATGTGCTGGTGGGCCTGGCGATCGCCGTGGCGAACATCGACGAAGTCATCAAGCTCATCCGCCACGCGCCCGACCCGCAGACGGCGCGCGAGCAATTGATGGAACGGCGCTGGCCGGCGCAAGAGGTGGAAGCGCTGATCACGCTCATCGCCGATCCGCGTCACAAGGTGAACGAGGACGGCACTTACAATCTTTCCGAGGAACAGGCCCGCGCCATCCTCGACCTGCGCCTGCAGCGGCTGACCGCGCTCGGCCGTGACGAGATCGCCGACGAATTGAACAAGATCGGCGGGGAGATCGAGGAATTCCTGACAATCCTGTCCTCGCGTGCTCGCATCCAGCAGATCGTCAAGGACGAGCTGATTGCCGTGCGCGACGAGTTCGGTACGCCCCGCCGCACGGTGATCACCGAGGGCGGCGCGGATATGGAAGACGAAGACCTTATCCAGCGCGAGGATATGGTCGTCACCGTCACCCACAAGGGCTACATCAAGCGCGTGCCGCTCTCGATCTACCGGGCCCAGGCGCGCGGCGGCAAGGGCCGCTCGGGCATGTCGACCAAGGACGAGGATTTCGTGACAAGGCTGTTCGTGGCCAACACGCACACGCCGATCCTGTTCTTCTCCTCGCGTGGCATCGTCTACAAGGAAAAGGTCTGGCGCCTGCCGCAGGGGACGCCCCAGTCGGTCGGAAAGTTCCTGCGCAATATGCTGCCGCTGCAGGAGGGCGAGCGCATCACCTCCATCATGCCGCTGCCGGAGGACGAGGAGAGCTGGGACGCCCTTCACGTAATGTTCGCCACCACGCGCGGCACGGTCAGGCGCAACAAGCTATCGGACTTCACCCAGGTGAACCGCAACGGCAAGATTGCCATGAAGCTCGACGAGGAGGGCGACGAGATTCTCGGCGTCTATACTTGCACCGAGGATGACGACGTGCTTCTGACGGCGGCTTCCGGCCAGTGCATCCGCTTTTCCGCCACCGGCGTTCGCGTCTTTGCCGGCCGCAACTCGGTCGGTGTGCGCGGCATCAACCTGGCCGACGGCGACCGCGTCATCTCCATGGCCATCCTCGGCCATGTGGAGGCCACGGCGGCCGAGCGCTCGGCCTATCTGAAGCAAGCGGCCGCCGAGCGGCGGCTAGCCAATGGCGGCGAGGAAGAGGAGATCGCGCTCACCAATGAGGAGGTGGGCGAGGAGACTGACCTGTCGACAGAGCGCTACGAAGAACTCAAACGCCGCGAGCAGTTCGTGCTCACCGTCAGCGAATATGGCTACGGCAAGCGCTCGTCTTCGTACGATTTCCGTGTCATCGGCCGCGGTGGCAAGGGCATCCGCGCCACCGACGTCTCCAAGCGGGACGAAATCGGCTCTCTGATTGCCGCCTTCCCGGTGGCGCCGGAGGACCAGATCATGCTGGTCTCCAATGCCGGTCAGGTGATCCGCGTCCCGGTCGACGGCATCCGCATCGCCAGCCGCGCCACCAAGGGTGTGACCATCTTCAATACGGCGGATGGCGAACGGGTGGTCTCGGTCGAACGGATTTCCGAGCCGCAGGGTGAGGAAGAGACGACGGGAGAGGGCGTCGCGACGGATGAGGCGCCACCTCAGCAGGAAGGTAGCGAGGACGGCGGGGACGCTTAGAGCGGGCGCTCCAACTGCCGTCATCCCGGCCGAACGAAGAGAGGGCCGGGATCCATTCCGCGACGTCGATGCTCCGGAATGGATCCCGGACAGTCTTTGCCTACGGGCTTTCGGCTTCCGGGATAACGCCCAATCTCTGACCGGGCGTAGCGAGGCTAGCGGCGGTAGGGGAAGCGCTCGTTGCGCGTCCTGTTCTCCAGCCTTACGCGCTGTGCTTCCTGATGAAGAGCGAACGCGGTGGCGATCAGCATGGCAAGGGTCATTGCGGCTGCGAGCGTAAAGATCAGCATCGGTCTGCCTCCTTGGCACTGTAACGGGCGATGGCTCGTTTCGGTTCCGCCACGACCGCCCCAACTGCAGCCATAGTCGCAGACGCGGCGGGAACGGGTGCTGAATGTTCCATTTAGGTTCCGTTCATCTAGGGGTGGCGAGAATTACCCGTGGAGATGCCGGGTCCCGAGGGGCCTAAACTGCACCTTGCCTTCGCTGTCCGTCTGTGGCTTCGTTCACACATAGCGAGGATTACCCCATGCCGGACTACGCAGCTCTCATCTCCTATTTCGTCGCCTGCTTCGTCATCGTGATCGTGCCGGGGCCTTCGGTGACGGTCATCATCGCCAACTCATTGCGCCATGGTGCACGCGCCGGGTTGCTCAACGTGCTCGGCACGCAGATTGGCCTCGTGCTCATGATCGCCGTGCTGGCCTTCGGTCTGGCGGCGGTCGTCGGTGCCATGGGCAACATCTTTGAGGTCCTGCGTCTGATCGGCGCGGCTTATCTCATTTGGCTCGGCATCCGCATGTGGCGCTCGGACGGCTCGCTCGGGGCAGCGGAGCAGGTGCCGGCGGCAGGTCGTTCCTTTGTTCTGCAAGGCTTCGTCGTCATCTGGTCGAACCCCAAGGCGCTGCTCTTCTTCGGCGCCTTCATCCCGCAATTCGTCAATCCGGCGGGCAACCCGGTGTGGCAGACCGTGGTTCTCGGCACAGTCTTTATGGCGGTGGCGACGGTGTGTGATTCGCTTTACGCCTTGGCTGCCAGCGGGGCGGGCGCGCGACTGACGAGGGCGCGCGTGAAGCTTGTCGAGCGCATCTCCGGCACCTGCCTCATCGGTGGTGGGCTGTGGCTGGCGCTGTCGCGGCGGTGAGGGCACTGGGGCGAATTGCCATTGCCGGAAAGGCGGGTTAGAAGCTCGCTCATGACCACACGCACCGCCTTCTATGCTGGCTCCTTCGATCCGCTGACCAACGGCCATCTGGACGTCCTCAAGGGTGCGCTCACGGTGGCCGATACGGTCGTCCTCGGCATCGGCCTGCATCCGGGCAAGACTCCGCTCTTTTCCTATGAGGAGCGCGCCACGCTCATCAAGCGTGCTGCGGAGGATGAACTTGACGGGAACGGGGGGCGCATCGAGGTGGTCGCTTTCGACAATCTCGTCGTCGACGCCGCGCGCGCCCACGGCGCCTCCATCATGATCCGGGGCCTGCGCGACGGTACCGATCTCGACTACGAGATGCAGATGGCCGGCATGAACGAGACCATGGCCCCGGACCTGCAAACGGTGTTCCTGCCGGCAAGCCCGTCCGTGCGCACCATTACCGCCACACTCGTGCGCCAGATCGCATCGATGGGTGGCGACATCACGCCTTTCGTGCCGGCCGTCGTCGCTCGCGCGCTGAAAGCCAAGTTCGCCGCCTGAGCGGGAAAATCCAGGAGATTATCGTCATGCGCCTTCTTTCCTTCGCAGCACCTCTTTGCCTCGCCGCCGGCCTTGCCTTCGCCGGCCCCGCTTTGGCGGCGGAGCCGGAAGATACGCTCGTCATCGAGCTCGACAGCGGCACGGTGGAGATAGCACTGCGCCCGGACCTTGCCCCTCAGCACGTCGAGCGCATCAAGACGCTGGCGCGCGAAGGCGCCTATGACAACGTCGCCTTCCACCGGGTGATCGACGGCTTCATGGCGCAGACTGGCGATGTGGAGTTCGGCGACATGGAGGACGGTTTTGATCCGCAGCGCGCCGGCACCGGCGGTTCGGAGCTGCCCGATTTGCCGGCCGAATTCTCCGACGCGCCCTTCGAGCGCGGCACGGTGGGGATGGCGCGGTCGCAGAACCCGAACTCGGCCAACTCCCAGTTCTTCATCATGTTCGCGCCGGCGCCGCACCTGAACGGCAGCTACACCGTCGTCGGCCAGGTGGAATCCGGCATGGAACATATCGACCAAATCAAGAAGGGCGATCAGGCCGCCAATGGCTCTGTCGTCGACCCCGACCGCATGGTGCGCGTCACCATCGCCGCCGACGAATAGAAAAGGAAGGAATTTCTCCGATGGCCGAGAGCAAAGACCCGGAAAACACGATCGTCATGGAAACCACCAAGGGCAGGGTGGTGATTGAGCTCCTGCCTGAGGTGGCGCCGGCCCATGTGGAGCGTATCAAGGAACTGACGCGCGAGGGCTTTTACGACGGCATTGTCTTCCACCGCGTCATTGACGGCTTCATGGCGCAGACGGGTGACCCGACGGGCACCGGCATGGGCGGCTCCGAAAAGCCGGACCTGAAGGCCGAGTTCTCCAACACGGCGCATGAGCGCGGCACCTGTTCCATGGCGCGGTCGCAGAACCCGAACTCGGCCAATTCGCAGTTCTTCATCTGCTTCGACCGGGCGCCGTGGCTCGACCGGCAATACTCGGCCTGGGGCCAGGTGATCGAGGGCATGGAGAGCATCGACGGTCTGAAGCGGGGCGAGCCGGTGCGCGAGCCGGATTCGATCGTTTCGATGAAGGTGGCGGCAGATGTTGCGGAGTGAGTAGAGAGTAGTGAGATAGTGAGTGGTGGATTTATGCTGCTCACTGTTCGCCACTCGCTGATCCATGCGTGTTGACCAATTCGACTTCGAACTGCCGGAAGAGCGAATCGCGCTGAGGCCCGTGAGCCCGCGCGATTCCGCGCGTCTGCTTGTGGTCGGGGGTGGGTTGGAAGACCGCGTCGTGCGCGACCTGCCGCAGGTTTTGCGGCCAGGCGACGCGGTGGTTTTCAACGATACGAAGGTCATCCCGGCCAGGCTCTCAGGTATCCGCAGGCGCGGCGAGGCAGTGGCGCATGTGGAGGCGACGTTGCATATGCGTGCCGGCTCCGATCGCTGGAAGGCGTTCCTCAAGCCGGCCAAGCGGGTGGCGGTGGGCGAGCGCATTCAGTTCGGCCATGACGGCGAGAGCTGTTTTCTGGGAACGCTCGAAGCGACAGTCGCCGAGAAAGGCGAGGGCGGCGAGGTGTTGCTCGTCTTCGACATGTCCGGCCCCGTGCTCGACGAGACGATTGCCGCTGCCGGCCATATGCCGCTGCCGCCCTACATCGCTTCGAAACGGCCGGACGACGAGCGCGACCAGAAGGACTATCAGACCATCTATGCCCGGGAGGAGGGGGCCGTGGCGGCACCCACCGCCGGGCTTCATTTCACGCCGGAGCTTTTTGCTGCGCTGGACGCGGCCGGCATCGAGCGCCATTTCGTGACGCTGCATGTGGGCGCCGGCACGTTCCTGCCCGTCAAGGCGGAGGACACCGGGGCGCACAGGATGCACGCCGAATGGGGCGAGGTGGACGCCGGGACCGCGAAGGCCCTCAATGCCGTGCGTGCGCGGGGCGGCCGTATCGTCTGCGTCGGCACGACGTCGCTCAGGCTTCTTGAAAGCGCGGCAGCGGAGAGCGGTGAGCTTGCCGCCTGGTCCGGCGAGACCGACATCTTCATTGTGCCCGGCTACCGGTTCCGGGTGGTCGACGTGCTGATGACCAATTTCCACCTGCCGCGCTCGACGCTCTTCATGCTGGTCTCGGCCTTCAGCGGGCTTGAGACGATGAAAGAAGCCTACCGCCACGCCATTGAACGCGGCTATCGTTTCTACTCCTATGGCGATGCGTGCCTGCTTTTCAGGAAAGACCGTTGAGCGACACCTTCACATTCCGCGTGCTTGCCACTGACGGCCAGGCCCGGCGCGGCGAGATTTCCATGCCGCGCGGCACCGTGCGCACGCCGGCCTTCATGCCTGTCGGTACCGCGGGCACGGTCAAGGCCATGTACCTGGATCAGGTACGCGCGCTTGGCACCGATATCATCCTCGGCAACACCTATCATCTGATGCTCAGGCCTGGTGCGGAGCGGGTGGCGCGCCTTGGGGGCCTCCATGAGTTCGCCCGCTGGCCGCATCCGATCCTCACGGATTCGGGCGGCTTCCAGGTCATGTCGCTGGCGGCGCTCAGGAAGATCAGGGAGGAGGGCGTGACGTTCCGCTCCCATGTGGACGGGCAGGTCTACGAGATGTCGCCGGAGCGCTCCATCGAAATCCAGGGCCTGCTCGATGCCGACATCCAGATGCAACTCGACGAGTGCGTGCGCCTGCCGGCGCCGCGGGAGGATGTCGAGCGGGCGATGGAGTTGTCGTTGCGCTGGGCGGAGCGCTGCAAGACGGCGTTCGGCGATCAGCCGGACAAGGCCATGTTCGGCATCGTTCAGGGCGGCGTCGATGCCGATCTTCGCGCGCGCTCGGCGGCCGCCCTCTCGGCGATGGAGCTGAAGGGCTATGCCGTTGGCGGCCTTGCCGTCGGCGAGCCGCAGCAGGTGATGCTCGAGGTGCTGGAGGCGACGTGCCCGGCGCTGCCGGCGGAAAAGCCGCGCTACCTTATGGGGGTGGGCACGCCGAACGACATCCTGAAGTCCGTCGCGCGCGGCATCGACATGTTCGACTGCGTGATGCCGACCAGGGCCGGTCGCCACGGCCTTGCCTATACGAGGCGCGGCAAGATCAACCTGAAGAACGCCCGCCACGCAGAGGATCCGCGTCCGCTGGACGAGGAGAGCGACTGCCCCGCCGCGCGCGGCTATTCCCGCGCGTATCTGCATCATCTGGTGAAGTCGGGTGAGGCGCTGGGCGCCATGCTGCTCACCTGGAACAACCTCGCCTACTACCAGGGCCTGATGGCCGACATCCGCACCGCCGTCGAGGCAGGACGGCTGGGCGAACGGGCAGACGAGATGCGGGAGGAATGGGCGCGCGGTGATTTGCCGGCTCTGTAATACATCTCACCCGACGCACTGCCGGCCTTTCCTCTGCCTATTTCGCAGGCAGAACCGCACGATCGCCTGTAGAAATCGCAGGCAGAATGGTCGCCGAACGGGCATTCTTATGTAACTATTAGAAATAGCTTGCGTTTCAGGTGCAGGCTGGCTGAAAATGCTTTCAGGAAGGAGCATTTCTTGGCCATGTTCGATGAGATGCGCCTGGGAGATCGGGCAAGACAACCCTACGAGGCCTACGAGAACTGGTTCCATAGCCAGGACCCGGCAAGGCTGAACGAGAAGTCGCAGGATGCCGAAAAGGTATTCCGCCGAACCGGTATCACCTTTGCCGTCTACGGCGAGGCGGAGGCCGCGGAGCGTCTCATCCCCTTCGACATCGTGCCGCGCATTCTGTCGGGCAAGGAGTGGCGGCGCCTGGTCCAGGGCATCGAGCAGCGCGTGCAGGCGCTGAATGCCTTTCTCTACGATATCTATCACCGGCAGGAGATCCTGCGGGCCGGCCGCATTCCCAAGGAGATCATCGCCTGCAACGAGGCTTTCCTGCCGGAGATGATCGGCGTGCGCCCGCCCGGCGGCGTCTATACGCATATCATCGGCGTAGACATCGTGCGCACCGCCGAGGACGAGTTCTACGTGCTGGAGGACAATGCCCGCACGCCGTCGGGCGTCTCCTACATGCTGGAGAACCGCGAGACGATGATGCAGCTCTTTCCGGAGCTGTTCCAGAAGGTGAAGGTGCTGCCGGTGGAGAACTATCCGCAGCTCCTGCGCGACTCGCTCGCCGCCGTCCGTCCGGCCAACTGCGACGGCTCGCCTTCCATCGCCGTGCTGACGCCGGGAAGCTTCAACTCAGCCTATTTCGAGCATGCCTTCCTGGCCGACCAGATGGGCGCGGAACTGGTGGAGGGGCAGGATCTGCGCGTGGTCGACGGGCGCGTGGCCATGCGCACCACTCAGGGCTACAAGAGCATCGACGTGCTCTATCGTCGCGTCGACGATGACTTCCTCGATCCGCTGACCTTCAATCCCGATTCGATTCTCGGCGTTCCCGGCATCATGGACGTCTACCGCGCCGGCAATATTGCGATTGCCAACGCGCCGGGCACGGGGATCGCCGATGACAAGGCGATCTACTCCTACATGCCGGAGATCGTCGAGTTCTACACCGGCCGCAAGGCGATCCTGCGCAACGTGCCGACCTGGCGGTGTTCGGAGCCGGCGAGCCTCTCGCACGTCCTCGACAATCTGCATGAACTAGTGGTGAAGGAGGTGCACGGCTCCGGCGGCTACGGCATGCTGGTCGGGCCGGCGGCTTCCGCCAAGGAGCGCGAGGCCTTCGCCGCCAAGCTCAGGGCCAGGCCCGCCAACTATATCGCCCAGCCGACACTGTCGCTTTCCACCTGTCCGGTGCTCACCGAAAAAGGGCTGGCACCGCGCCACGTGGACCTGCGCCCCTTCGTTCTGGTCTCCGACCGCATCCGCACGGTGCCGGGCGGGCTGACGCGGGTGGCGCTGAAGGAAGGCTCGCTGGTTGTGAACTCCTCGCAGGGCGGGGGGACGAAGGATACGTGGGTGCTGGATGATTGAGGGGTGAATGGTAAATAGTAAATAGTAAGTAGTGGATTGCAACGGAAACGATATAGTGGCTGTCACTCCCCACTATCTATTCACTATTCACTATTCACTATTCACTATTCACTATTCACTATTCACTATTCACTATTCACTATTCACCATTTACTATTTACTATTTACTATTTACTATTCACTGCTCACTGAGTGGAGCCATGTAGAATGCTTCTGGGGCGCGCGGCCAACGGCCTTTACTGGATGCACCGCTATATCGAGCGGGCGGAGAATATGGCCCGTCTCGTCGATACCGGCCATCGCCTTGCCTTGACGCAGACGGGCACGGCGTCGGACGAATGGATATCGGTCCTCACCAGCGCCGGCGCGCGCGAGGCTTTCGAACAAGAGGAGCGGCCCCACGACACGGCGAGCGTGACGGATTTCCTTCTGCGCGACCTCTCGAACCCGTCCAGCGTGATGTCCTCCATGGAGACCGCCCGCACCAATGCGCGCATGGTGCGCACGGCGCTGACGCGGGAGACCTGGGAGAGCATCAACGAAGCCTGGATGGCGCTGCGGCGCATGCTCATGCGCCCGGTCGACGAGCGCGACCTGCCGGCCGTCCTCGACGCCATCAAGCGCGAGACAGCGCTCATCCGCGGCGCCTTCCACGGCACCATGCTGCGCAACGAGATCTTCGATTTCGCCCAGCTCGGCACGCTGATCGAACGCGCCGACAACACCGCGCGCATCCTCGACGTCAAATATTACGTGCTCTTGCCGTCGGTCGCCTGGGTCGGATCGCCGCTCGACAATCACCAGTGGCAGACCATCCTGCGCTCGGTCTCCGCCCTGCGCTCCTACCGCTGGATCTACGAAGGCTACGAGCCAACCAGCATCGCCGACTATCTCATCCTCAACCGCCGCATGCCGCGCTCGCTCGCCTTCTGCTATCGCGGCATCTGCGATGCTCTGGAATTCCTGGCCGAGGAATATGGCGCCCGGCACCAAAGCCACGATATGGCCGCCGCGAAGCGGGAAAAGCTGCGCTCCGCTTCCGTCTCCGACATCTTCGAAGAAGGCCTGCACGAGTTCCTGAAAGATTTCATTCGTGACAATGGCGCGCTGGGGGATCAGATTGCCGCGGACTATCGTTTCTACTGAACAGGATCCTTCCGGCCGACGCACATGCGCCTAAAAATCTCGCACCGCACCGAATATCAGTATGACGCGCCGCTGTCCTACGCCCTGCAGCGCCTGCGGCTGTTCCCGAAGAGCGACCCCGCTCAAGATGTCGTCGAGTGGGCGCTTTCCATCGAAGGGGCGCGTGAGGAGGTGCGCTACGACGACAGCTTCGGCAACGACACGCGTCTCCTGAGCATCGACGGGACGCCGCACACCATCGCCATAGCCGCATCCGGCGTGGTCGAGACGAAGGATACGAGCGGCGTTTCCGGCAGGCATACGGGTCTCGCGCCGCTTTGGCTGTTCTGTCAGGAAACGCCGCTGACAGCGCCGGGGCCAGGCGTTGCGGCGCTCGTCGAGACGGTCCGCGGCGACGAAGCCGTCGAGCGGCTGCACGCCTTGATGGGGCTGGTGCGCGAGGGTGTCTCCTATGTGACGGGCGCGACCAGCGCCGTGACGACGGCGGAAGAGGCACTGGCGCAAGGGCAGGGGGTGTGCCAAGACCACGCACACATCTTCCTCTCGGCCGCACGCTCCATGGGCTTTCCCGCCCGCTATGTGAGCGGCTATCTGCGCCTTGACGATATCGACGAGCAGACAGCGAGCCACGCCTGGGCCGAGGCGCATGTGGAAGGAGTCGGCTGGATCGGCTTCGACTGCTCCAATGGTATTTCGCCCGACGAACGCTATGTGCGTGTGGCGACAGGCCGCGACTATCGCGACGCCATGCCGGTCATGGGGATTCGTCTGGGCCAGGCCGAGGAACAGCTTGCGGTCCAGATCAGTGTCGAGCAGTAATCTGGCACAGAGATTCGCAACGGGACGTTCGCGTACATGACCTACTGTGTCGGGCTCAAGATAGATAGCGGGCTGGTGTTCATGTCCGATACGCGGACGAACGCCGGCGTCGACAACGTCTCCACCTTCAGCAAGATGCACCGCTGGTCGAAGCCGGACGAACGAGTGCTCGTTCTCCTGTCAGCAGGCAACCTTGCCACCACCCAGGCCGTCATCAGCCTTCTCGACGAGCGCACCAAGGCTCCGAAGGAGCGGGCGCCCTCGGTGATGAAGACATCGTCCATGTATCAGACGGCCAAGCTTGTCGGCGACGCGCTGAAGGAGGTCATCCATGACGCCGCGCCCGCCGGCCAGAATGCCGATGCCTTCGGTGCCTCCTTCATCCTCGGCGGGCAGATTCGCGGCACCGAACCGCGTCTCTTCCTCGTCTATCCGGAAGGCAATTTCATCGAAGCCGGCCCCGACACGCATTTCTTCCAGATTGGCGAGACAAAATACGGAAAGCCGATCCTGGTACGCTCGCACGACCCGAAGATGAGTTTCGAGGAGACGGTGAAGCTTTTGCTCGTTTCTTTCGATTCGACCCTGAGGTCAAATCTCTCGGTCGGCCTGCCGCTCGACCTGCTCTATTACCCGCGCGACAGCTATCGCATTGGCTTCGAGAAGCGGATCAGGCAGGACGACGGCTATTTCCGAACGGTTACCGAGGGCTGGTCGAACGCCTTGAAATCGGCGTTCAAGAGCCTGCCCGACTTCAAACCCTGATTGTTTGTTCTGCGCCATACTGGAAGCCGGAGCGCAGTGGAGGGTGTCCGACATCCGTTCCGGAGCATGGAAAGATCACGGAATAGGTGCCGGCGCGCGGGAGTTTCGCTCCCTTGGCCGGATGGCGTGCGAAGGTTGGCTCTTTCAGAAATTTTCGTTTCTGCTATAACGCAGGCAAAACGAAAGTGGGGATAGGGGTCGTGTTTCTTGCGCCGCGCCATGAGGAGATCCTTCAGATCGCCAAGGACCAGGGCCGTGTCACGGTCGACGGGCTGGCCGCGCGCTTTCACGTGACGCCGCAGACGATCCGCAAGGATCTCAACGATTTGTGCGACCAGCGGCTGTTGACGCGCATCCATGGCGGAGCGCTGCTGCCGTCGGGCATCGAGAACATGGAATACGAGGCCCGGCGCGAGCTCAAGGCGGAGGAGAAAAGCGCCATCGGCCGCGCAGCGGCGGAGCTTATCCCCGACAAGGCCTCGCTCTTCATCAATATCGGCACCACCACAGAGGCCGTGAGCGATGCGCTTCTGGATCACCGCGATCTCATGGTCATCACCAATAACATCAATGTTGCCAATAGGATGCGGGTATACCCGGCGTTCGAGGTCATCATCGCCAGTGGTGTCGTGCGCGGCTCCGACGGGGGCATCGTCGGTGAGGCGGCGGTCGATTTTATCCGCCAGTTCAAGGTGGACTATGCGGTCATCGGCGTCTCCGCCATTGATGAAGAGGGTGCGCTTTTCGATTTCGATTATCGCGAGGTGAAGGTTGCGCAGGCGATCATCGCCAATGCGCGCCACGTCATCCTTGTTTCTGATTCTTCGAAGTTCGACCGCAGCGCACCCGTGCGGATCGGCCATGTCTCGCAGATGGACACCTTCATCACCGACCGCTGCCCGAGTGCCGCATTCCGCGCTGTTTGCGAGGAAGCGGACGTGCGCCTTGTGGAAGCGTGCAGGTAGTTGCGATCGTCCGCCGTCTTCATTTGACATTCACAATGTTTTCGTTTTAGTTTCATTTCCAGGGAGAGATGCTTTCCACATTGCCACGGGAGGAGCGATTGGGCGACGGTCCCATTCACGATCTGTTCGTCATCGGCGGCGGCATCAACGGATGCGGCATCGCGCGCGACGCAGCCGGCCGGGGCTATTCCGTCATGCTCGCCGAGATGAACGATCTGGGCAGCGGCACCTCGTCCGCCTCCACCAAGCTTATCCACGGTGGCCTGCGCTATCTCGAATATTATGAGTTCCGTCTCGTGCGCGAGGCGCTGATGGAGCGCGAGGTGCTGTGGAAGAGTGCCCCGCACATCATCTGGCCGATGCGCTTCGTCCTGCCGCTCCATAAGGGCCTGCGGCCCAGCTGGCTCATCCGCCTCGGCCTCTTCCTCTACGATCATATCGGCGGGCGCAAGCTGTTGCCGCCGACGCGCACGCTCGACATGCGCAGCGACCCCGCCGGCAAGCCGCTCAAGGCCGCCTATCGGCGCGCCTTCGAATATTCCGACTGCTGGGTCAACGACGCGCGGCTGGTGGTGCTGAATGCACTGAGCGCCACTGAGAAGGGCGCCGACATTCGCACCCGCACCAAGGTGGTGGGCGCGCGCGTTGAAGAGGGCATTTGGCGGCTTTCCCTGCGCGATCTCGAAACCGGTACCATCGAGGAGGCGCGCGCGCGGCTGGTGGTCAATGCGGCCGGCCCCTGGGTGGACGAGGTGATCGCCGGCGCGCTCGGCCGCAACGCCGCTCACAATGTGCGCCTGGTCAAGGGCAGCCACATCGTCATCAGGAAGAAGTTCGACGATCCGCGCGCCTATTTCTTCCAGAACGCCGACGGACGCATCATCTTCTCTATCCCTTACGAGGAGGATTTCACCCTCATCGGCACCACGGACCAGGATTTCGATGGCGATCCGGCGGCCGTCGAGATCAGCGGGGAGGAGATCTCCTATCTGTGCGCCGCGGCCAGCGAATATTTCGTCGAGCCGGTGCGGCCTGAAGACGTGGTGTGGAGCTTCTCCGGCGTGCGGCCGCTCTTCGACGACGGCGCAAGCAAGGCCCAGGAGGCAACGCGCGACTACGTGCTGAAGGTGGAGGATGCCGCCGGCGCCTCGGTCATCCATGTCTTCGGCGGCAAGATCACCACTTTCCGCCGGCTGGCCGAGGCCGTTCTGGGCGAAATCGGCAAGCGGGTTGGCGGGCGCGGAAGCCCGTGGACGGCGGAGGCCCCGCTGCCCGGCGGCGGATTTGGCCCGCACGCGTTCGATGCCACGGTGGAGGCGCTCAGGCGCGACTACCCCTTTCTCGAAGGCACCCTTGCGCGGCGCCTCATCCGTCTTTACGGGACGCAGGCGCGGGCACTGCTGGGCGAGGCGGCAAGCGCAAAGGATCTCGGCCAATGCTTCGGCGCCGACCTCTATGAAGCCGAGCTGCGCTATCTGGCGGCGCACGAATGGGCGCGCAGCGGCGACGACGTGCTCTGGCGGCGCACCAAGCGCGGCCTGCGGTTGACGAAGGAGGAGGCGCGGGCGGTGGATGTGTTCATGCGCGAACTGAGGTTGCGCGAGGTGGCACGCGCGGAAGCACCAACGGAAGGAGGACGTGGCCGTGCTGGAGCTGCGTGACGTCTCCAAGATCGTCTCGGGCGAGACACATATCAGCAATGTTTCGCTGCGGCTCGAGGCGGGTTCGCTCAATGTGCTTTTGGGGCCGACGCTGGCCGGCAAGACGACGCTCATGCGGCTGATGGCCGGGCTCGACCAGCCGACCTCGGGCACAGTCCATATGGACGATGCGGATGTCACCGGCGTACCGGTGCGAAAGCGCAGCGTTGCCATGGTCTACCAGCAGTTCATCAACTACCCGGCGATGAGCGTCTATGAGAATATCGCTTCGCCGCTGCGCGTGGCCGGCGTCGACAAGGCGACGTTGGACCGCAAGGTGCGCCAGGCGGCGGACCTTCTGCGGCTGACGCCTTATCTGGAGCGCCTGCCGCTGGAGCTTTCCGGCGGCCAGCAGCAACGCACGGCCCTTGCCCGCGCCATGGTGAAGGATGCCCGCCTAGTGTTGCTCGACGAGCCGCTCGCCAATCTCGACTACAAGCTGCGCGAGGAACTGCGCGCCGAGCTGCCGCGCATCTTTGCCGAATCCGGCGCCATCTTCGTTTACGCCACCACCGAGCCCAGCGAGGCGCTGCTTTTGGGCGGCAAGACGGCAACGCTCAGCGAAGGCCGCGTCACCCAATTCGGGACTACCATCGAGGTCTTCCGCAATCCGGCCGACCTTCTGACGGCGCAGACCTTCTCCGATCCGCCGCTCAACACCATCGAGGTGCGCAAGGATAAAAATCGCTTCATGCTGGACGGTTCGGACGGGCTGCCCGTGCCGGTGCGGCTCGCTGGCCTTGCCGACGGCGTCTACACGCTCGGCTTCCAACCGCACCACCTCTCGTTCAAGGGGCGCGAGGCGGATGCCGTGTCCGTCGATGCTCGGGTGACGGTGACGGAGATCACCGGCTCGGAAAGCTTCGTGCACCTCGACTATGCGGGCAATCAATGGGTAATGCTCGAAGAGGGTGTGCACCGGCTCAACGTCGACGAGACGCTACGCGTCTTCATCGACACGCGCCATCTGCTCGTCTTCGATGAGGCGGGGCGCAGCGTGGTCGCGGACCGCGCGGAAGCGGCGTAGGGGAGGGAGCGATGGCACGCATCAACCTGAAAGACATCCGCCACGCCTATATGGACAACCCCACTTCGGACGACGACTACGCGCTGAAGCGGGTGGACCATGTGTTCGAGGACGGCGGCGCTTACGCGCTTCTCGGGCCGTCGGGCTGCGGGAAGACAACGCTGCTGAACATCATCTCCGGCCTCCTGCGCCCCAGCGAGGGTGCGATCCATTTCGGCACGGTGGATGTGACGGACCTGCCGACCGAGGCTCGCAACATCGCCCAGGTGTTCCAGTTCCCGGTCGTCTACGACACGATGACGGTCTACGACAATCTCGCCTTCCCGCTGCGCAACCGCGGCGTGGCCGAGGACGTGGTGGACCGGCGCGTGCGCGAGATCATCGGCATGATCGGACTTGAGGACCGGGCAAGGCGCAAGGCGCAGGGCCTGACGGCGGACGAGAAGCAGAAGATCTCGCTCGGCCGCGGACTGGCGCGTGCCGACGTCAACGCCATCCTGTTCGACGAGCCGCTGACGGTCATCGACCCGCATATGAAATGGGCGCTGCGCACGCAGCTCAAGGAACTGCACCGTCGCTTCGGCCACACCATGGTCTATGTCACGCATGACCAGACGGAGGCGCTTACCTTCGCCGATACGGTTGTGGTGATGTATGAGGGCGAGATCGTGCAGATCGGCACGCCCGAGGAGCTGTTCGAGCGCCCGCGCCACACCTTCGTCGGCTATTTCATCGGCTCGCCGGGCATGAACCTGCTTCCCGCCGCCATGGACGGAGGCATAGTGCGCATCGGTGGCCAGTCCTTCGCGCTGCCCGGGATGCCGCAGCGGCTTTCGGCAAAGCGCATCGAACTTGGCATTCGGCCGGAATTCGTGCGGCTCGGCCGCGAGGGCATGCCTGTATCCATCGCCAAGGTCGAGGATGTCGGCCGCAAGAAGATCGTGCATGCCGATCTCGAGGGCGAGACGATCGCCGTGGTTATAGACGAGGATTCGGAGGTGCCGGCGGAGCCATGCGTCGCCTTCGATCCGGCGCACCTCAACCTTTATGCCGATTCCTGGCGCGTCGAGCCGGAGGGCAGGCCATGAACAAGACACCGAACAACAAGGCCTGGTTCATGGTGCTGCCGGTGCTGGCGCTGGTGGCTTTCTCCGCCGTCATCCCGCTGATGACGGTAGTCAACTACTCGATGCAGGACACCTTCGGAAACAACGTCTTCTTCTGGGCCGGCACGGAGTGGTTCCAGGAGATCCTGCACTCCAATCGCTTCTGGGCCGCGATGGGCCGCAACCTCGCCTTCTCGGCCATAATTTTGTGCATCGAGGTGTCGCTTGGCATCTTCATCGCACTCAACATGCCGCGCAAGGGCTGGGGCGTGCCGGTGTGCCTGGTGCTGATGGCTCTGCCGCTGCTGATCCCATTCAATGTGGTGGGCACGATCTGGCAGGTCTTCGGGCGTATCGATATCGGCCTGCTCGGCCGCACGCTGGCCGAGCTCGGGATCGCTTACAACTACGTCAACAACCCCGTGCATGCCTGGATCACCATCATCCTCATGGATGTGTGGCACTGGACGAGCCTGGTTGTGCTGCTTTGCTATGCCGGGCTGGTTTCCATCCCCGATGCCTATTACCAGGCGGCGAAGATCGACGGCGCGTCGCGCTGGGCCGTGTTCCGCTATATCCAGCTTCCGAAGATGCACCGGGTGCTGCTGATCGCCATCCTCCTGCGCTTCATGGACTCCTTCATGATCTACACGGAGCCCTTCGTGCTCACCGGCGGCGGTCCGGGAAACACGACCACCTTCATGTCCATCGACCTGGTGAAGCTCGCCATCGGCGAATTCAACCTCGGCGAGGCGGCGGCCATGTCGATCGTCTACTTCCTGATCATTCTTCTCATGTCGTGGGTATTCTACACGGTCATGACCAACTACGGGACGGAGAAGCGGTGATGGCGGCGGGCAAGAACAGCGCCACTGCGGCGGCCGACGGGATCACGATGCAGCGGACGGATGCCGCGGCCGCTGCAGCCGGCAAGACGGAGGCCGAACTCGGCCAGACGATGCTGCGGCGAGGCACCCAGTCGCGTTTCTGGTGGCTGGTGCCGACCATCTACATTCTCTTCCTGATGCTGCCGATCTATTGGCTCATCAACATGAGCTTCAAGACCAACACCGAGATTCTCAGCACCTTCTCGCTATGGCCGCAGAACCCGACACTACGCAATTACGGGGTCATCTTCACCGATCCATCCTGGTATTCGGGTTACATCAACTCCATCATCTATGTGGTTATGAACACGGTGATTTCGGTCTCCGTGGCTCTTCCCGCGGCCTATGCCTTCTCACGCTACCGGTTCCTCGGCGACAAGCACCTGTTCTTCTGGTTGCTTACAAACCGTATGGCGCCGCCGGCGGTCTTCGCACTGCCCTTCTTCCAGCTCTACTCGGCCTTCGGGCTGATCGACACGCATATTGCCGTGGCGCTGGCGCACTGCCTGTTCAACGTGCCGCTGGCAGTTTGGATCCTCGAAGGCTTCATGTCGGGCGTGCCGAAGGAGATCGACGAGACGGCCTATATCGACGGCTATTCCTTCCCGCGCTTCTTCGTGAAGATCTTCATGCCGCTGATCGCCAGCGGCGTCGGGGTCGCCGCCTTCTTCTGCTTCATGTTCTCGTGGGTGGAGCTTCTGCTTGCCCGCACGTTGACGACGACGGCGGCAAAACCGATCGCCGCCACCATGACACGCACCGTGTCTGCCTCCGGCCTCGACTGGGGTGTACTGGCGGCGGCCGGCGTCCTCACCATCATTCCGGGCGCGCTCGTGATCTGGTTCGTGCGCAACTACATCGCCAAGGGCTTTGCCCTCGGGCGCGTGTAAGGGGAGGGTATGACGATGGACCTGTCATGGATGGCCTGGACCTGGCCGACGGCAACCTTCTTCATCACCATCGCGCTTCTGCTCGTCAGCATGGGCGTGTGGGAGTACTTTTCGCCCGGCGGCCATCCCCGCGTCGGCCTGTTGCGCTTCGAGACCACGCGCGGCGACCGGCTGTTCGTCTCGCTTCTGGGAAGCGCCTTCATCAATCTTGCATGGCTGGGGCTCGTTGGCCCCAACCTGTGGTGGGCTCTCGCTCTATCCATCGTCTACGCCGTGGGCGTTTTCCGGTGGGTCTAGCGGAGAAGAGGATGGGGCGGCCGCATTCGGGCGGCCTCTCCGAATACTGGTGCAACATCTACTAGGGAGGAAACCATGAAACGACATCTGTTACTGACGACATCCGCGCTCATGCTTCTCATGAGTTCAGGCGGCGTAATGGCGGGCATGGAAGAAGCGACGGAATTCCTCGATGAGGAGATCGGCGATCTGTCGACGCTTTCCCGCGAGGAGCAGGAAGCGGAGATGCAATGGTTTGTCGATGCTGCCGAGCCTTTCCAGGGCATGGACATCCGGGTGGTCTCGGAGACGATCACCACCCATGAATACGAGTCCAAGGTGCTGGCGCCGGCCTTCACGGCCATCACCGGCATCCGCGTCACCCACGACCTGATCGGCGAAGGCGACGTTGTTGAGAAGCTGCAGACGCAGATGCAGTCGGGCGAGAACATCTACGACGCCTACATCAACGACTCGGACCTGATCGGCACCCACTGGCGCTATCAGCAGGTGCGCAACCTGACCGACTGGATGGCGAACGAGGGCGCGGACGTCACCAACCCCAACCTCGACGTGGATGACTTCATCGGCAAGTCCTTCACCACCGCACCCGACGGCAAGCTCTACCAGCTTCCCGACCAGCAGTTCGCCAACCTCTACTGGTTCCGCTACGACTGGTTCAACGATCCGGACATCAAGGCGGAGTTCCAGGAGAAGTACGGCTACGAGCTGGGCGTGCCGGTCAACTGGTCGGCCTATGAGGACATCGCCGAGTTCTTCACCGGCAAGGAGATCGACGGCCGCAAGGTCTACGGTCACATGGACTACGGCAAGAAGGACCCCTCGCTGGGCTGGCGCTTCACCGATGCATGGCTTTCCATGGCCGGCAATGGCGACAAGGGCATTCCGAACGGCTTGCCGGTCGATGAATGGGGCATCAAGGTCGACGAGAATTCCCGCCCCGTCGGCTCCTGCGTCGCGCGCGGCGGCGACACCAACGGCCCGGCTGCTGTCTACTCCATCGAGAAGTATCTGGAGTGGCTGAATGCCTATGCACCGCCGGAGGCGCAGGGCATGACCTTCTCCGAGTCCGGCCCGGTGCCGGCGCAGGGTGCCATTGCCCAGCAGATCTTCTGGTACACCGCCTTTACCGCCGACATGGTCAAGGAAGGCCTGCCGGTGGTCAACGAGGACGGTACGCCGAAATGGCGTATGGCGCCGAGCCCGCACGGCGTCTACTGGAAGGACGGCATGAAGCTCGGCTATCAGGACGCTGGTTCCTGGACGCTGATGAAGTCGACGCCCGAGGACCGGGCGAAGGCTGCATGGCTCTACGCCCAGTTCGTCACCTCCAAGAGGTGGACGTGAAGAAGAGCCATGTGGGGCTCACCCTGATCCGTGAGAGCACCATCCAGCACGACAGCTTCACCGAGCGTGCCCCCGAGCTGGGCGGCCTGGTCGAGTTCTACCGTTCACCGGCCCGTGTGCAGTGGACGCCGACCGGCACCAACGTACCCGATTACCCGAAGCTGGCGCAGTTGTGGTGGCAGGCGATCGGCGATGCGTCTTCCGGAGCCAAGACCGCGCAGGAGGCGATGGACTCGCTGTGCGCCGAGCAGGAGCAGGTGCTGTCGCGTCTCGAGCGGGCCGGCATCCAGGGCGACATCGGCCCCAAGCTCGCCGAGGAGCACGATCTTGAATACTGGAATAAGGATGCCGTGGAGAAGGGTAACCTTGCGCCGCAGCTCAAGATCGAGAACGAGAAGGAAGAGCCCATCACCATCAACTACGACGAACTGGTGAAGAGCTGGAACGACTCGTAAGCTGGTTCGCCAGTCTTTGAGATTGGGGGAGGCGGCTTGGTCGCCTCTCCCGGATTTTTATCGGTCATGCGGGAGGGAACATGAGCGGCTTCGTCTTGTCCATCGACCAGGGTACGACATCGACCCGGGCGATCGTGTTTGACGGAAAGATGCGTGCCGTCGGCACCGGCCAGCAGGAGTTCCCGCAGCACTACCCCGCCTCCGGCTGGGTTGAGCACGATCCGGAGGACATCTGGACGAGCGTCGTTGCCACGGTCAAGGCAGCGCTTGGCGATGCCGGCCTGGAAGCCAAGGACATCGCCGCCATCGGCATCACCAACCAGCGCGAGACGGTGGTGATGTGGGATCGCGAGACGGGCAGGGCGGTGCACAATGCCATCGTCTGGCAGGATCGGCGCACCGCCGCCCTTTGCGAGAAGCTCAAGGGAGAGGGGCTGGAGGAGACCTTCACCGAGAAGACTGGCCTCCTGCTCGACCCTTATTTCTCCGGCACCAAATTTTCCTGGCTTCTCGACAACGTGGAAGGCGTGCGCGAGCGGGCGGAGCAGGGCCAGCTGCTTGCCGGCACCATCGACAGCTTTTTGATCTGGCGGCTGACCGGCGGCCGCACCCACGTCACCGACGCCACCAACGCCTCGCGCACGCTGCTTTTCAATATCGAAAAGAACGCATGGGACGAGGAACTACTTTCGATCCTCGGCGTCCCCCGCGCCCTCCTGGCCGAGGTCAAGGACACGGCGGACGATTTCGGCGTCACCGAAAAGGCGCTGTTCGGCGCGGAAATCCCCATCCTGGGTGTTGCCGGCGATCAGCAGGCGGCAACGATCGGTCAGGCCTGTTTCGCGCCCGGCATGCTGAAATCCACCTACGGCACGGGATGCTTCGCAGTTTTGAACACCGGTGAGACGCTGGTGCGCTCGAAGAACCGGCTGCTGTCCACCATCGCCTACCGCCTCGACGGCAAGACGACCTACGCGCTCGAAGGCTCCATCTTCGTCGCAGGTGCGGCCGTGCAATGGCTGCGCGATGGGCTGCAGATCATCGGCAAAGCGGCTGATTCGGGCGTTCTTGCGGAAAAGGCGGACGCTGCGCAGGACGTCTATCTGGTGCCGGCCTTCGTCGGCCTCGGCGCACCCTATTGGGACGCTGGCGCGCGTGGCGCCATCTTCGGCCTGACCCGCAACACCGGCCCCGCCGAGTTTGCGCGTGCAACGCTGGAATCCGTCGCCTTCCAGACGCGCGACCTGCTCGAGGCCATGCGCCGGGACTGGCCGGATGGGGCGGAGACCAAGGTTCTGCGTGTCGACGGAGGCATGGTGGCGAGCGACTGGACTATGCAGTGTCTGGCCGACATCCTCGACGCGCCGGTGGATCGGCCGACGGTGCTGGAGACCACTGCGCTGGGGGCCGCCTGGCTCGCCGGCTCGCGCGCCTGCGTGTGGCCGGGAGCAGACGAATTCGCACAGAGCTGGGCGCTTGAGCGCCAGTTCACGCCGAGAATGGGCGAAGAGGAGCGGGCGCGCCGGCTGAAGGGCTGGCGCGATGCCGTACGCCGCACTCTGACATCCGCCGTCACGGATTGATGATGCCGCGCTGGATCGCCTTCGCAACGGCCTGGGAAAGTGTTCTGCATTCCAGCTTCTGCCGCGCTGTGCGCAGATAGCTGCGCACGGTGAATTCCGAAAGGTCCAGAATGGCGGCGATTGCCTTGGCCTCCTTGCCGCGCGCCGTCCACAACAGGCACTCCACCTGGCGCGGCGCCAAGGGCGGCTCGGCGGGGCTGTCGGCGGAAAGCTCGTGCATCGCCTTATCGTGGATGATGCGGGCGATCTTCTCGAGGCCGGGTGCGCTCGCAGCGATGAAAGAGGACCAGACATCGGCCTCCATGCTGGTATTGAGCGACAGAAGCGAGCGGCGGAAGGCCCGGTCGACCACGGGAATGCAATAGCCCTTGTCGCCCAGGCCGTGATCCAGCGCGTCGGCCATGAACTCCTGTTCACGCTCTCCCCACTCCAGCTCATGCCAGGCGAACGGCCTGGTCGAGCCGAATCCGGCGCGGACCACCGGATCGACGTTCAGGTACCGACGCAGCACATAGCGCGCAACCCACTGCGGCGGGTAGGTGGTGCAGATAAAGGGACTGTCGACCGGACGGGCATATGCCGCGGCCATATAGGTGACGTGGTCGAGGCCGAGCCGGTCTCGCACCAGAAAGACGGCGTCCTCCATGCTCGCCACGTCTGCCACCACATCGATGGCATATGACAGTCCGGACCGAAGTGTTAGCTCTCGGCCACCATACATACGTCCCCCTTTCCGTCCCAAATCGAGAATGCGCGGCAACGCAGGGGAATGCAAGAGTGTCAGGGAATCATGCAGGGGGACTTTGACCCAAGAGACTTTCAAAGAAAAACCCCGGCTGGCTGCCGGGGTTTTCAAGGATCGGAAAAACGGCCTCCAGAAAGCCGCGTCTACCGCAGCCTGCCGCTGGCATGGGCCAGCATGGTGTAGACCTTGCCGGTGTCGGAGGTCAGGTAGGTCTGGCTCATCATGTTGTCGCGGTCGGAGCGCGAAACGTCGGCCAGAAGCTTCTCGAAATCGCGGCAATACTGGTCGACCGCCTTGCGGAACTCCGCGTCCGCCCGGTACTTGCGCTGGATCTCGTCGAAGGTCTGCTGGCCCTTCAGCGTGTAGAGCCGGCGTGTGAAGACATTGCGTTCACCGCGGCGATACCGCTCCCACAGGTCGATGGAAGCCTCATGGTCGATCGCGCGTGCAATGTCGACGGACAGCGAGTTGAGCGATTCGACCACGTGCAGGGCCGATCGGCCGCCATTGTTGGCAGCCTGCTCCGCGCGCCCTTCGCCCTCCTCGTCGCGCGAGGCGCTGCGCAGGAGATCGCGGATCCAGCCACCGCCGGTGTTGGGCGCCGCCTGGGCCGTCTCGGGTGCCGCCTGCGCCGAGCGGGCAGGGGCGGCGGGACGGGCCGGCTGCGACGCCGGCTCGGCACGTGGCTTCTCCAAGACACGCGAGTTGCCCGAGGCCGGCGCGCCGTTGGGCGCGGGCGGCACAGGGGCCGGACGAGGCGTGGCCTCATTCGTGCCAATGTCGTGCAAGCGACCGGATTTCGCAACGATATCCGACAGTTCCTTCAACGCATTGACCTGTTCCGTGATGGCCAGGCGCATGGCCGAGGTCGACTGCCTGGCTTCCTCCGGCAGTTCGACGATGCCACGCTTCATGTCGGCGCGTGTCTCTTCCAACTCGGCACGGATTTCGGCCGCGGTGCGGCGGATATCGTCCGTCGCTCCGGTAAAGCGTTGGGTAGCGCCTTCCAGAACCTGGTTGATCGCTTCGCGGATCGCCTCGGCGGACTGGCGCGTGCGCCCCTCCGCCGTGTCGAACATGCCGTCGAGAAGCCCCTCGAAAGACTTCATGGCAGTCTCGATCTGCTGTGACTTCTCGACGAGACCGTTCGCCAATGCCTCAAGCGCGCTCTGGCGGTCCTCCAGGGAGGAACTGAGGCCGGACTGCGCCTTCTCTAGAAGGTTCGAGGCGCTTTCCAGCACACGGCTGTGGTCCTCGAAGCGGCTGGCGATGCTCGAGATCTCGCGGAGCGTCCGCTCGGAGAAGTCCGTGAGCCGGCCGGAATTGGCGTTGATGAGGCTTGCCGAGTTGGCGAACGTCTCCGCCGCCTTGCCGGTATTCGCGGCGAATTCGCGCGTCGTGTTGGTGAGCTTCTCGTCCACCTGCGAAAGGTTCTGCGCCGCAGAGTCGACGAGTTGGCCCAGCCTCTCGCCAGAAGCGTTCAGCTGTTGCAGGAGCTCGTCGACATTGCCGGCAAGGCCGTTGCGGGCGCGCTCGACGGCGTCGAGCGCCTCTGCCGTGCGGCTGGCCAGCGCGTTGACGAGGGCAGCGTTCTCCTGCTGCAGCCGCTCGGTGGTGCGGTTGGTGATGGCCTCAATACCCTGCTGCAACTCACCGCCGCTGGCCTCGAAGCGTTCCACGAGCGGGCGCGCCGTCTCATCGAGGATGCGGCTCATCTCGGAGCTGCGCCCGGCCAGCATGGCGTTGAACTCGCGTGTGCGCTCTTCCAGCGTGCGCGCCGCTTCGCCGGTGCGCTTGGAGATGTGCTCGTTGACCTGGGCGAAGGTCTGGCCGATCGTGTCGGCCGTCGACACCAGGTCGGCCTGGGTCCGCGCCAGTTGCTGGCTCACATGGCTTGCCGCCTGCTCGGCGCTCTGCTTCAGGCGCTCCTCGGCATCGCCGACGCCCTCCTGCAACAAGGTCCGCGTATTCGCCAACTGCTGACTGACAAGGCCGGCTGCTTGCTCGGCGCTCTGCTTCAGGCGCTCCTCGGCATCGCCGATACCCTCGGTCAGTACGGCCCGGGTACGACCCACGCTGTCGCCGAGCCGCTTCTCGACTTCCAACATACCGCTGGTGACAGCGGACGCTGCCGAACCGGCGGTCGACTTCAGCCGGCTTTCGACCTCGCCAAGGCGCTCGGTGATCGCCGTGGCGCGCGCGTCGAGCTCGGCGGATGTCTGGTGCGTGCGGGCGATGATGCGGTGGTCGGCCTCCTCGAAGGTCTGTACCAGCGTCTCCGCGCGGCTTGCCAGCGTCTCGGCCGTTTCCTTCGTGCGGGCGGCGATGCGGTAGTCGGCCGCATCAAAGGTTTGCACCAGCGTCTCCGCGCGGCTTGCCAGCGTCTCGGCCGTTTCCTTCGTGCGGGCGGCGATGCGGTGGTCGGCCGCATCAAAGGTCTGCACCAGAGCCTCCGCGCGGGTTGCCAGCGTTTCGGCCGTTTCCTTCGTGCGGGCGGCGATGCGGCTGTCCATGCCGACGATGCGTTCATCGACGTCGTCCAATATCTTGGCGGACTCGTCGCCGAGCGTCGAAGTGGCTTCGATCACCTTCTCGCGCAAGGCGCCGGCCAACACGGTGGCGCTGTTCTCCAGCGTCTGGCGGACATTGTCAACGCCGACAGTCAGCGCCTTCTGCATGGTGCTGGTGCGCTCGTCGATAACGCTCACCTGGGAGGTGAAGACGGCATTGACGTTGTCGATGTCGGCACGGATGGCGGCCGTCAGCTCCTCGCGGCGCTCGCCGATCTTGGCGATGTCGGCCTCGAGTGCGGCGGCAAAGCTGCCGTGGGTCTCCTCGAGCTTCCTGAGATCGGCCTCGAGCAGTTCCTTCAGTCGGTTCTCGCTCTGGGTGAAGGCCTCGATCTGGCGATCGACGGTCTCGTCCATGCGCGTCTTCACGGCATCGAACCGGCCAAAGCTGTCGTCGAGCCGCGCGTTGAGCCGCGACTGACCTTCCTCCACCAGCCGGGCGAACTCCTCGCCCTTGTTTTCCAGCATGATGGAGGTGGAGGCGACGAGACCGGATAGATCGTTGTCGATGGCGGCCTTGCCTGCCTCGATCGCCGAGGAGACGTCTTCGCGCCCATGGGCGAAGGTATCGGCGATCTCGCGTGTGCGCTCCACAAGCTGTTCGTTGATGGCGCGTGCGCGCGCTTCCAGCGCCGCGTCGAGCCTCTGCATGCCCGTGCCGAGGGCCTCGGCGCGTGTGGAGAACTCACTGATGAGCGCGCTGCCGCGCTCCGACAAGGTGCTGTCGATCTGGCTCAGCCGCGTATCGAACTCGGTGTTGACCTTCTCGGAGGCTTCGCCAAGTGCGTTGACCAAGCCGGACAGGCGGTCCTTGAACATGGTGTCGAGCGCGCCGCTGCGCGTGTCGAGCAGATTGGCGAGGTTTTCACCCGCACGGGTGATGCGGTGCGACAGCTCTTCGGAACGCTGGTCGAGCGAATGGCTGACCGTCGTCGTCGAGGCATCCACGCGCTGGACGAAATTGTCCGCTGACGTGCTGAGCGCTTCGATCCGTGTATCGAGCAGGCTGGAGAGATTGTCGCCTGCGGCTGTGATGCGCTGCGCCAGACTTTCAGAACGCTGGTCGAGGGTATGGCTGATTGCTCCACTCGAAGCATCCATGCGCTGGATGAAGCTTTCAGCGGATGTGCTGAGCGCTTCGATCCGCGTGTCGAGCAGGCCGGATAGATTGTCGCCCGCGGCGGTGATGCGCTGCGTCAGGTCTTCCGAACGCTGGTCGAGTGCGTGGCTGATCGCTCCGCTCGAAGCGTCCATGCGCTGGATGAAGCTGTCCGCCGACGAACTGAGTGCCTCGATCCGCTTATCGAGCACGTTGGCGAGGTTGTCGCCGGAGGTGCTGATGTACCGCGACAGCGTGTCGGCGCGCTCGTCCATTGCCAGGTAGATGGACTCGCCCGTCGAGTTGATACGCTCGACCAGGCCGTCGCCCGCCTGACCAAGTGAATCCGTCAGTCGCTGCGAGGCGCCATCGACGCTGAGGCGAATCTGCTTGCCGGCCGAATCCAACTCCTCCTTCAGGATCTCGTGGGCGCCGGTGATGGAAGCACGCACGCGCTCGGCATGGCTGACAATGCCCTCGCGCTCGCTGCCCAGGCTGTCGACAAGCAGGCGAATGCGCGTTTCGTTCTCCGAATAAGCGCGCTCTAATTCGTTTACTTCCGTATGCACCAGGGTTTCCAGCTCGACGGCGCGCGCCAGAGTGCGTTCGATGCCATCGCCCATGGCCTGCACCTCGCGGCGCACGGCCTGGCCCACCATCATGACGCGGTCCTGGGCGAGGTTCTCCGGCTCGAGCAGGCGCGCAGCGGCATCCGCCATCTGCTGGGCGGCAATCCGCATCTCCTGGGCGCGGCGGACCATCACTGCAAAGCCCCAGAACAAGAGCACCGGCACGAGCGCACCGATGGCAAGGCCGATCGCTTGCGGTGAGGTGAGCAGGCCTTCGAGCGAATCGATCTGCCAAAGTGTCGAGCCGTAGAGGACGTTGCCGAGAGCGGCAGCACCGGCAATCCAGGCGACCGAGAGGGCGGCGACAAGCCAATAGACCGTGCGCGAGGCCGGAAGGTCGCGCCTGTGCGCGATCTGGGTGTACTCGTGCTGCTGGTCGTCGTTGGCCGGCACGAACGTCACCGAGCTCGATGAAGGGGCGGGATCCGCCGGGCGCAGCCGCTCCACGGGTTGATGAGCATTATCCGCCGGGGCGGCGGCTGCCTCTTCGGCCGCCATGGCAGGCTCGTTCTCCCAGGTGATGGAATCGGCGGCGTTCGCCGCTTCGATATCATCGTCAGTGTCGTCCTCGCGTCCTTCACGGGCGAGCTCTTCCGCCGCCAGAGAGATCTGCGCCTCCAGGTCCTCCATGGACGCCGCAATGTCCAAGTCGCCCGGGTCCAAGTCGCCCGGGTCCGAGTCGCCTGGGTCCAAGTCGCCCCGGTCCAAGTCTCCGGCAGCGGCTTCGAACTGATCCGTCTCCAGCTCGAGGGCTTCCTCAAGCTCCTTTGCGAAGTCGTCCTGCTCCGCTTTCTTCTTTGTCGTGTTCCGCGCCATACGCCGTCACCTGTACTCTTTTGGGCCGTTCCGAACCCGGATCCTCGTAACCCGCATGCGCCCCACATCGCGCCGACCGTACCGTAGTGGCACGGAATTGTGATGGAAACACGTTTTACGGACGATGCCTACAAGTTTAAATATAAGGTTAACGCTAGGCTGGTAGGATTGTAAGCATTCTGCCGCCGAGATTAACATCTTGTGCACGCGCGGCCATCCGGCTTCGCGCGACATTTGATGATGGGAGCGGACCATCGCAGGTTGGTCCAAGACGGGGAATGGTATGCTTGACCAACAGCGGCATCCAGCGGATCGGCCGATCGACCGGACGCACCTGGCGCGCCAAACACAGGGCGACGCCGGGCTACAGCGCGAGGTGCTCCAATTGTTCCTGGCACAGGCTGCCTCTGCCCGCGGGGAGTTGGCGAATGCCGATGCCAAGGCGCGCCGCCATCTGGCACATTGCCTCGTCGGTTCGGCGCGTGCCGTCGGCGCCTTCGCACTGGCCGACGGCGCGGCTGAACTGGAGGCGGCCCCGCACTCGGGGGCGCTGGTAGATCGGCTGGTGTCCCTGATTGAGGAAGTGCAGGCTTTCGCTAGCGAATTGCTTGCCTCATAAGTGCGCTGCGCCGTTTCGCTCGGTTGACACGCCGCGCGCAGCGATTATCTCGGCGTGAGCAATCGTTTCCCGGTGCCGTTCATGCGGCACAATCCCTTCAGGATCGCCGAATGACCAAGCTGACATTCATCGCCTTCGACGGCGCCACCTTCGAGGTGGAGGCCGAGAACGGTTCCACGGTGATGGAAAATGCCATCCGCAATGGCGTTCCCGGCATCGAGGCTGAATGCGGCGGCGCCTGTGCCTGCGCCACTTGCCACGTCTACGTGGACGAGGAATGGACGGACGTCGTCGGTCAGCCGGAGGCCATGGAAGAGGACATGCTCGATTTTGCCTACGAGGTGCAGCCCAACTCGCGCCTGTCTTGCCAGATCAGGGTGCGCGACGAACTGGACGGGCTGGTGGTGCGGGTGCCGGAGCGCCAAGCGTAGCCTTATATGCGTAGTCCTATCCTATATGACTAGTCTTATATCTCTTTAGAGGACAGGGTTATGACCCAGGCGACCAAGACAGATGTGCTGATTGTCGGAGCGGGTCCCGTTGGGCTCTTCGCGGTTTTCGAGCTCGGCCTTCTCGACCTGAAATGCCATCTGATCGACATCCTTGACCGCCCGGGCGGGCAGTGCGCCGAGCTTTATCCCGAAAAGCCTATCTACGACATCCCGGCCTGGCCGGTGATCTCCGGCCAGGGACTGGTCGACCGCCTGATGGAGCAGATCAGCCCGTTCGACCCGCAATTCACGTTCAACCGCATCGTCGCGGGCCTCGAACGCCTGCCGGACGGCGGTTTCAGGGTGACGACCGACGAGGGCGAGGCATTCGAGGCCAAAGTGGTGGTGATCGCCGCCGGGGGCGGCTCTTTCCAACCCAAGAGGCCCCCCATTCCCGGCATCGAGGCCTATGAGGGCAAAAGCGTCTTCTACGCCGTGCGGCGCATGGAGGAGTTCCGTGGCGAGAACCTCCTGATCGTCGGCGGCGGCGATTCGGCGCTCGACTGGACGCTCAACCTGCAACCGGTGGCCCGGCGGCTGACCCTGGTCCACCGCCGCCCCGAGTTTCGCGCCGCGCCGGACAGCGTCAACAAGATGCTGGCGCTGAAGGAGGCCGGAAAGATCGACTTTCAGGTTGGCCAGGTGAGGGCGCTTTCCGGCGAGAACGGCATGTTGAAAAGCGCGATGGTGAAGGGGCCAGATGATGAGGTGGAGATCGCCTGCACGCGGCTCCTGCCTTTCTTCGGATTGACGATGAAGCTGGGGCCGGTTGCCGAGTGGGGCATCAATCTCAATGAGAACCTGATCCCCGTCGACACGGAGAAGTTCGAGACCTCCGAGCCCGGCATCTTCGCCATCGGCGACATCAACCACTATCCGGGCAAGCTGAAGCTCATCCTGTCCGGCTTCCACGAGGCCGCCCTGATGGCGCAAGCGGCCAAACGCATCGTGCACCCGAACGAGAAGGTCGTCTTCCAGTATACGACCTCCTCGACCAGCCTGCAGAAGAAGCTGGGCGTGGTGGGCTGACCTGACGGAATATCAGCGCGTCAGCGGCCGGTCAGCCGTCGAAGTGGCACCTCTCACCGAGGCAGCCGGCCCGCTTCGATCTGCTCCAGCCGATAGCGCAGGAGGCGCAGGAGGCGGCTTTCGAAATTGACGGATTCGATGTAGTCGAAACGCTGCTGGGCGGCATCGTGCTTGGCCAGGACGTCCGCCGTCGCCTTTTCCACCTTTTTGGCAAGCACGTCGCAGTTCCTCTGCCGCGACAGGCCTTTCAGCGTGTCCTCTAGAAGGCGTGCGTGGTTCTTGGCGATGCTGAGATGACTGTCCTCGTGACGTTTGATGTCGCGGGCAAGCGTGTCCCAGATCAGCCGTACTTCATTTTCCGCACGGCGGCGATGGCGCCATCTCGGCAGGATGACGTTGGCCTTCACCGACACGCGCGCGTCGGCGATACGGCAGTATCTGCCGGTATCGGCATAGTCTACGCGCGTGTTGAACGCCAAATTGGTGGCGCCGGGGTGCCTTTGGCCGGTGCTTTCCAACCTCGGGCCCTGTGTCTGCAGCTGCCGTTCGATCTCCGGCAATGTCAGGCCACCGATGGGAAAATAGCTATAGGTCTTCGACAGCGTTACGGCACCGAGCGGCGGCACGGTCGCGGCCAGCAGAAACAAGGCGAGGAGTACGCGTTGCATGAAAACCTCCAGGAGGCACATTGCGGCAATGGCGAGACCGGCGCAACGAAAAGCTATAGGCGGCCGTCCTTCGGTGGCAATCAACCCGGTGGTGCGAATGCCGATTGATTTTGTCCTGCAGGCATCCCACAAGACGGAGCAGGCAGGCGGATGGACCTGAAGGGATGATCGAGACGCGGCACTGGAAACTCGCCCATGGGCGCATCCTCGAATTGGGGGCGGAGGCGTATATCATGAGCGTGCTCAACGTCACGCCCGACAGTTTCTCCGATGGCGGCCGTTACGCGGCTGTCGAAAACGCCGTGGCGCGCGCGCAAGCCATGCTGGCCGAGGGGGCGGCGATCATCGATATCGGCGGGGAATCCACCCGGCCGGGCGCCGCGCCCATCGCCGCCGCCGAGGAGCAGGAGCGCGTACTGCCGGTGATCGAGGCCTTGGCAAAGGGGGCGGATATCATTCTGTCCATCGACACCTACCGTGCCGAGACGGCACGGCTTGCCATCGATGCCGGCGCGCACATCGTCAACGATGTGTGGGGCCTGCACAAGGAGAGCGCCATCGCCGAGGTCGCGGCGAAGACCGGAGCAGGGCTGATGCTGATGCACACCGGACGGGAGCGGGAGAAGCTCTCCGACGTGATCGCCGACCAGTTCGCTTTCCTGAGGCGCGCGATAGAAATTGCCCGAAAGGCCGGCGTGGCCGACGAGCAGATCATCCTTGATCCGGGCTTCGGCTTTGCCAAGGACCCCGAGGAGAATGCCGAGATCATGGCGCGCTTCGGCGAGCTGGCAGGGTTGGGCTTTCCGTTCGCCGTCGGCACGTCGCGCAAACGCTTCATCGGCCATTTCACCGGCCGCGACGTCGAGGAGCGTGCCGTCGGCACGGCGGCGACCAGCGCGCTTTTGCGGGTCAAAGGCGCGGCCATCTTCCGCGTGCACGACGTTGCCGAGAACAGGGATGCGCTTCGTATGGCCGATGCTATGCTGGCGGCTGAGAAATAGCGGGATCGCGCCCATGTATGTCATCCGGATGAAGAACTGTGCCTTCTTCGCGCGCCATGGAGTGCGTGACGAGGAGGAGACGCTTGGCCAGCGCTTCTATGTCGATGCCGAGCTTGCCGTTGAGCCCGGCCGCGCGCTGGAGGAGGATTCCATCGAGGAGACGGTCGATTACGGCGTCGCCTTCTCCGTAATCGAGAAGATCGTTAACGGCAAGCGGCGCTTCCTGATCGAGGCTCTGGCGCTGGAGGTAGGTAAGGCGCTCACCAAGCGCTTTCCTCAGATCAAGCGCGCCTCCATCACCATCAGAAAGCCGAATGCGCCGGTGCCGGGCGTGCTTGATTATGTCGAGGTGACGATTGACTGGCCGCAATGAAACACGCGTCTTCCTCGGCCTCGGCGGCAATATCGGCGAGCCCGCGAAGGCGATGGCGGCAGCGCTTCGCGCGCTGAATGCCGACGCAGACGTGCAGGTCGAAAAGGTCTCCTCGCTCTACCGCACGCCCCCCTGGGGCATAGAGGATCAGCCGGATTTCCTGAACGCCGTCGCCGAGATCCGCACCGGCTTGCCGCCGCGCCGGCTCCTCCAGCTGTGCCTCGATACCGAGCGGGCCCTGAAACGCGAGCGCCGCGAGCGCTGGGGGCCGCGCCTGATCGACATCGATATCCTGGTGTTCGGACGGCAGCGGGTGTCGGAGGGAGGGCTGGTGATCCCGCACCCGCGCATGCTGGAGCGCGCTTTCGTGCTCTTGCCGTTGGCGGAGATTGCGCCGGATCTGGTGGTGGAGGGACGGCGTGTCGCCGAACATCTCGAGGCGTTGGATGTTTCCGGTATCGATCAGGTCAGCGCTGACGGCGACTGGTGGCGGGAAGGGGTTTAGTCAGCCACCACCGCCCCGACAGATCGCGCATCGAGACGCTTGAGTGTTATGCCAATAACGGGCACCAACTCCTCCTCGACGTGGACGGAGATGGTGACGTTCATCGTATCCTCGTCGGCGATCTGGGCGCGCATGGCGCCGGTCAGTTCGTTGCGGTGAATGGCGAAGACGGCGTGGCCGTCCTTCACCGTGCCACTCACCACGTCGAGCCCCTTGCCAGCGGCCCCATCAAGGAAGGTGCCGCGGTAGCCGGAGTCCAGGCGTTCCACCTTGGCCGACATTTCCTGGTTGAAGACACCGACCCGGCAGCCTCCGTCGAGCGCCATGCCGATTTTTCCGCCCGGCGTCGTGCCGGCGAAGTTGCAGATGAACTTGGTGCCTTTGTACTTGCCGGCGACGATCTCGCCGGGACCGGACCAGTTGCCTTCTACCTGCTCGAAAAACCGCTTGTCGCGCTCCGAGGCGTGGGCGGAAAAGGCAGTGCCGGTGGCAAGTGCCGCGGCAAGAGGCAGAAGGGCGAAATTGCGCAGGGTCGAAGACATGGGCACCTGGATGGACAGCTGGCGAGAACAGGCACGGCAAGCATGAAGAGTTTTGGTTAACGCTTTGTCACCGTCGGCCGCTCTTCTTGCCGACCGGATGGCGGTTTGCCGAGAGTGGAGGAGGCGGCCGGGTTAGACAAGCCTTATTACGCGGTCATTTACGCTTGTCCGCAGGTGTTCCCTGCGCCTTTGAGGCGAATTGCGTCACGGCCTTCAGGAAGTCGCCCATGCCGGGCCGCTTGACCGCGTGGAAGGCGAGGGGGCGGATGGCCGACATCGCCGCAATGCCGATTCGCGCCGTCAGCATGCCGTTGACGACGCCTTCGCCGAGCTTTGCCGACAGCCGGGCAGCGATGCCGTGGCCGACGATCTGCTGCACGAATGTCTCGCCCACGGCCATCGAGCCGGTGACGGCGAGATGGGCGACAACGCTGCGCGACAGCCGCAGGAAACCCAGGAAACCTGGCCGACCGCAGTAAAGCTCCGACAGACGGCGGAGCAGGCGCGCAGCCTCGAACAGCACATAGCCGACGTCGAGCAGAGCCCGCGGGCTGACGGCCGTCACGACGGAGACACGCTTGGCAGCGTCCAGCACCAGTTTTTGCGCGCGGACATCGAGGGGCGCGAGCAACTCCTTCTCGGCGATGCGCAGGAGGTCACGGCCATCGATGATCTCGCCCTCCAGGCCCTTGAGCGCCTGCCGTCCCGCCGCCGTATCCGGGTGGCTGGCCAGAAGCGTGGTCAGGTCGAACACCACCGCGCGCGCAGCACGTGCGTCGTCGCTCTCATAAGCCTTTTCGGCGCGCCCGCGCATCCTGTCCACCGAGGCGAGGCGGGCGAGGGCGATGAACTCGCGGGCGAGGATGGCGACAAGGGCGAGCGCGGCGATGGCGGCGAGCGCCACTGCCAGCCAGCCGAGCCAATCGGCGCGCGAGAAGAGATCGCGGATGAGCCGGTCTGTCCAAAGACCAACGGCGAGCGAGACGAGGAGGCCGAAGGCGGCAAAGAAGATCTTGCCGAGCCGCGAGCGCCGCCGTGCGCCGGTGGCCGGCGCGGGCGGGGCGGCGGCCGGCTCCAGCGCCTCGAAGACGTCGATCTCCGCCGGCGTGACGGTGACCGCTTCGTCCACCTTCACCGCCCGTGGCTCACGGCCGTTCTCCCGGCGTTCGGGCTTCTTCTGCGTCTCAGACGGTTCGATGCGGAAGGCGGCGGGGCGGCGGCTCATGCGAGCTGGTCTCCCAGAAGGAACTGAAGGACGCGGTCGAGGCGGATATGGGGAAGGGAAAGCGTCACGCCTTCGGCCGTGCGTTCCAGCTTCGGTGGGCGGAAGCGCACGAAGCGGATCGCTGGATCGCCGGATGTAGGTGCGGCATCCTTGCGGAAGAATGCGGCAGGGCTTTCCGGCAGATCGCCGGGGAAGATCGCTGTCTCCGCCTCGCCGTCGAAGGTGTCTTCGCCGATGGTCTCGCCGGTAAGCGGACTGCCGATGATGACGGGAAGCATTTCACGGCCGCGCGTCGCCGTGCCCTCGCGGGTGGCGCGTACGGCGGCCATTGCCACCACGTCAACGGCGGCGCCGGAAAAGTCGGCCCGCGCGATGGCGCGGTCGGCGAGCCGCCGCACGATGGCCTGCAGCCGGTCGTGGCTTTCGTGGTGGATGTGATCAGCCTTGGTGGCGGCGATCAGGATGCGGTCGATGCGGCGCGAAACGAGGCCGGTCAAAAGGCTGCCACGGCCGGGGCGGAAGCAGGCGAGGATTTCCGTCAGGGCGCGCTCCAGATCGGCTACCGCCGGCGCGCCGGCATTGATAGCCTGCATGGCATCGACCAGCACGATCTGCCGGTCGAGCCGGGCGATGTGCTCGCGGAAGAAGGGTTTTATGACGTGGGTCTTGTAGGCCTCGTAGCGCCGCTCCATCATCGCCCGCATGGAGCCGGGCCGCGCCTTGCCTTCACGCAGATTGGTGAGCGGCGCGAAGGTGAGCGCCGGCGAGCCCTCGAGATCGCCCGGCATCAGGAAGCGGCCTGGCGGCAGGGTGGAGAGGGCGCGGGCGTCCTCCTTGCAGGCGCTCAGATAGGCCGAGAAACTCTCGAACAGGCGCCGCGCCAGCATCTCGTCGGCGGCGGCGTCGGGATCGACGCTGGCGGCGAGCTGGCGCCAGGACCTGGAAACCTCTTCGCGCACGGGAAGCTCGGCCAATTCCATGGCCTCGCGGCTGAAGGCCTCGAAACTCTTGCCGAGGAGTGGCAGGTCGAGCAGCCATTCGCCGGGATAGTCGACGATGTCGAGCGACAACCGCCCGCGCGAGAACATGCGCCCCCAAGCCGACACCGATTCGTATTCCACAGTCAGCCTAAGTTCCGAAATGGCGCGGGTGGAGGCCGGCCAGATGCGCTTGTCCACAAGATCGGCGATGTGATCCTCGTACTGGAACCGTGGCACGGCGTCGTCAGGCTGGTGCTCCAGATAAGCCTTGGCGATCCGGCCTGAGGCCTGTGCCTCGAACAGCGGCAGGCGGCCGCCATGGATGAGATTGTGGACGAGTGCGGAGATGAACACGGTCTTGCCGGCGCGTGAAAGGCCGGTGACGCCGAGCCTGACCGACGGCGACCAGAGGCCAGTGGCGCGGTCCGCGACGGTATCGAGGGCAATGCGGGCCTCGTCGGCCAGACTGGTCAGCGAAGGCAAGGGCATTCCCCCGATTCGTTCAAGGCCTTCCGGATATAGGCGATGGGGCGCGACGATGAAATGGCTGGCGCAGGCCTGCCCGCGGAACGAAAATTGCGCGCCGTCGAGCGATTTACAGCTTTCACCTTAAAATATCGGCGAATCTGACAATTGTGTTATTGCAGCACGGTTTACGCTTGTCGCCGCCGCCGTGCCCGAATATATAGGCGCCGCTGGTAAGCAGTGGGGTGAGCGATGAGTGATACCGTCGATGCCAAATATGTCCCATCTGAGGATGAACCCTTCATGAATGAGCGCCAGCGTGCCTATTTCCGCGGTAAGCTGATCAACTGGAAAAGCGAGATTCTGCGAGAAGCGCGCGAGACGCTAGACGCGCTCCAACAGGAGAACGCCAACCACCCCGATCTCGCTGACCGTGCCTCCTCGGAGACCGACCGGGCCATCGAGTTGAGGGCGCGCGACCGCCAACGCAAGCTGATCGCGAAGATCGATGCCGCGTTGCAACGCCTCGACGAGGGCACCTATGGCTATTGCGAGGAAACGGGAGAGCCGATCTCGCTGAAGCGCCTCGACGCCCGCCCGATCGCCACGCTCTCCATCGAGGCGCAGGAACGCCATGAGCGGCGGGAGAAGGTCTACCGCGACGACTGAGCGGGCCGCACGCAGTCCCGCGGCGCAAAGAGGGTCCACCCGGCCGAACTGCGTCGCCTCACTCTCGAAGCTGAACCAGCCCAAACCGCACCAGCTTAAATCCACTCCAGATTGACATCTCCGGGCAAGTCGCCAACAGTTGGCGGCTGCATTGCAGTTGGCGGTTTTCGGGGCTGCGCCGATGCGGTAGCGGCGGATCGTGGCCAACAGCCCGTCCGCCCGATAAGAACATCAGGCAACATCGACTAGGGAGACACCCATGCGAAAACTTCTTCTTATCGCCGCAGCGAGCCTCGCCCTGGCGACGGCAGCTTCAGCCCAGACCGCCAAGGTGTCGGTGACGGCCATCGTCGAGCACCCGGCGCTCGACGCCGTGCGTGACGGCGTACGCGACGGGCTGGAGGAGGCCGGCTACCGCGAGGGCGAGAACCTCGAGTTCGCCTACGAGTCCGCGCAGGGAAACCCCGCCACGGCCGCCCAGATCGCGCGCGAGTTCGTGGGCGACGCGCCGGACGTGATCGTACCGATCTCCACCCCTTCCGCTCAGGCAGCGGCCGCGGCTACCCGCGACATCCCGGTGGTTTTTTCGGCGGTCACTGACCCGCTGGCCGCCGGCCTGGTCGAATCCAACGAGGCGCCGGGCGGAAACGTCACCGGCGTGTCCGACCTGACGCCCATCGCCGAGCACGTTGCGCTCATCAGGGAACTGGTGCCGTCGGTGGAAAGCATCGGCTTTGTCTATAATCCCGGCGAGGCAAATTCTGTGGCGCTGCTCGAGCACTTCCGCAACGCAGCCGAGGAGGAAGGGCTTTCGGTGGTCGAGGCGGCCGCCAACAAGTCGGCCGACGTACAGGCGGCGGCGCGTAGCCTGGTCGGCAAGGCGGATGCCATATACGTGCCCACCGACAACACCGTGGTCTCCGCGCTCGAGGCGTTGATTGCGGTGGCGGAGCAGAATGACCTGCCACTGATCTCCGGCGACACGGATTCGGTGGAGCGCGGCACGCTGGCCTCCATCGGCTTCGACTACTACCAGCTCGGCAAGCAGACCGCCGAAGTGGTGGTGCGCGTGCTCGAGGGTGAGGATCCGGGCACCATCCCGGTGACCTTTGCCTCCGGCACCGACCTGGTGATCAACCGCAAGGCGGCGGAGGCCATGGACGTGACGCTGCCGGATGAGATGGTGCAGCGGGCCTCGAAGGTTATCGAATAGGTCAACAAGGCACCATTTCCTGGAGAGTGGGGCTTCGTTCGGTGAAACTGAGGTCGGCGCGCGGGCGCGCGCCGGCGAGAGCCTTCGCCCCCGGCAGCCCCTAAAGTCGCACCGCGAATTTTTTCCTTGCACTGACCGCCGGTTCAGGCCACCGGAAGGCGCAAATTTGGGATATTCGCTGCGGAGCACCTCGGTCCAATGTCTGCAATCGCTTTTTGGGGCGCCGTCGAGCTCGGCCTCATCTACGGTTTCGTCGCGCTCGGGGTCTTTCTGGCCTTCCGCGTGCTCGACTTTCCGGACCTCACCGTCGACGGCTCCTTCCCGTTGGGGGCGGCCGTGGCCGCCGTGGCGATCACCGGCGGCTGGGACCCCTGGTTTGCCTGTGTGCTCGCCGCTTTTGGCGGCGCCCTGTGCGGACTGGTGACGGCGTTCCTCAATGTCCGCTTCGGCATCCTGAACCTGCTCGCCTCGATCCTCACCATGATCGCGCTCTTCTCGGTCAACCTGCGCATCATGGGCAGGCCCAATATGGCCGTCCTCAATCAGGAAACGGTGATCACGCCGTTCTACGATCTCGGCCTTGCCGACCATCTGGTGCGGCCGGCAGTGCTGGCTGTCCTGGTGCTGGCGACCGTGCTGCTGCTGGCGCGCTTTCTCGGCAGCGATTTCGGCCTTGCGACGCGCGCGGCCGGCGCCAACCCGCGCATGGCGCGGGCCAACGGTGTCGATGTCGGTCGGCAGATCTATTTCGGCATGGGGCTGTCGAACGCGCTGACGGGGCTGGGCGGCGCGCTATTTGCGCAGATCGCCGGCTTCGCCGATGTCACCTCGGGCGTCGGCACCATCGTGGTGGGGCTCGCCGCCGTCATCGTCGGCGAGACGCTGTTCCGCAGCCGCACCATGCTGGTGGCGCTTTTCTCCGTGGTCGTTGGCTCGGTCGTCTACCGTGTCGCCGTGCAGATGGCCCTTTCGGCTGATTTTCTCTTCCTCAAGGCATCTGACCTCAATCTCGTGACCGCCGTCCTCGTCACGCTGGCGCTGATCCTGCCGAAGCTGCGAGCCCGCAGGAGGGCCGTCCAATGATCTCCGTCGAGGCGCTCCACGTCACCTTCAATCCCGGCACGCCGATCGAGCGTCGTGCCGTCAACG
Organism: Chelativorans salis; assembly: GCF_025336525.1. Classification (GTDB taxonomy): domain Bacteria; phylum Pseudomonadota; class Alphaproteobacteria; order Rhizobiales; family Rhizobiaceae; genus Chelativorans; species Chelativorans salis. Next base: position 225,408 of record NZ_JAOCZP010000003.1, on the reverse strand, counting down.
GCATTGACTTGACGCTGGCGGAGGGCGAATTCGCCACCGTCATCGGCTCCAACGGGGCCGGCAAGTCGACGCTTCTGGCGGCGATCGCCGGTGACGCGCCGCCTCAGCAGGGCAGGATCAAGATCGGCGGCCGCGACGTCACGCGGGAGGCCCCGGCCAAGCGTGCCGGCCGCGTGGCCCGGGTTTTCCAGGATCCGCTTGCCGGCTCCTGCGCTGACCTTTCCATCGAGGAGAACCTGGCGCTTGCCGCCATGCGCGGCGCCCGGCGCGGCCTCAGGTCCGCCCTTCACGCCGACCGGCGGAAGCACTTGCGCGAGCGGGTGGCCGAACTCGGCCTCGATCTGGAAGACCGGATGGGCGACCGCATGGGCCTGCTTTCGGGCGGTCAGCGCCAGGCGCTCGCCCTCGTCATGGCGACGCTTGCTGGTGCCGAGGTGCTGCTCCTCGACGAGCATACGGCCGCCCTCGACCCCGGCATGGCCGAGTTCGTCGTCGACCTTACCCGCCGTCTGGTCGCCGAGCACGGATTGACCACGCTGATGGTCACCCACTCCATGCGCCAGGCGCTCGATCTCGGCAGCCGCACGATCATGCTGCACGAAGGCCGGATCGTACTCGACATCGCCGGCGAGCGCCGCAAGAATATGGACGTGGACGACCTCGTCGCCATGTTCCGTCGCGTGCGGGGCGGCGAGGAACTCGACGACGACTCGCTGCGCATCGGGTAGGGCCTGATGGCGTAGGGTACGGAGGCGCGCTATAAGCCGTTCACGCGGCAGGGCGGGCAAGGGGAGGCTCTATGCAGGCGGTTGTCGGAGCAGTTCCGCTGATCGCGCTCGATGCGGTGGCGCTCGATACGGAGACCACCGGCCTTGATCCGCGCAAGGCGCGCATTGTGCAGCTTGGCGCCGTCGCCATCGCCGACGGAGCGATGTGTCCGGACCGCACCTTCGAGACCCTGGTGGATCCCGCGGTGCCCATTCCGCCCGAAGCCATGCGCATCCACGGCATCACCAACGCGATGGTGCGCCAGGCGCCCGGCTTCGCCACGGCCTGGAGGCGCTTTGAAAAGTTTCGCGCAGGGCGGCTTTTGGTAGGTTATGCCGTCGGCTTCGATACGGCGGTCGCCAAGCAGGAGGCCCAGCGCGCCGGCCTCGAATGGAAGCGGCCGCGCACCCTGTGCGTGCGCACGCTGAGCCATCTCGTCAATCCGGAACTCCGGGACCCGTCGCTGGAGGCGATCGCCGCCTGGCTAGGCGTCGAGGTGACGGGGCGCCACCAGGCGCTGGGGGACGCCATCTCCGCGGCGAAAATCTTCACGGCACTTCTCCCCCGGCTGCATGCGGCCGGCATTCGTACACTGGCCGAGGCCGAGCGCGCCTTGTTGCGGCTTGCCGAGGAGCGGGAACGGCAGCACAGGGCCGGTTGGGACGAGCCGGCCTCCAGCCCGGAGACACTGCCATCCTTCGCCGCCGTCGATCCCTTCGCCTACCGCCATCACGTCGGCGATCTCATGAGCCGCCAGCCAGTTCTCGTGCGCGAAGAGACCCCGCTGCGCACTGCAATGGCCTTAATGGTGGAAAGGAAGACCGGCTCGATACTCGTGAGCAAGAGCGGCGAGCCGGGTGGGCTGATCGAGGATTACGGCATTATCACGGAGCGCGATGTGCTGCAGCTGGTGGCAGCGCAGGGGGAGACGAGCTTTGAGCAGCGGTCAGGCGCGCTTGCCAGCCGGCCGCTCGTCAGCATCCGCGCCCAGGCCTTCGCCTACCGCGCCATCGGCCGCATGGAGCGGCTCGGCATCCGCCACCTTGGCGTGCGCGACGAAAAGGGAGTGCTTGCCGGTGTGATCTCGGCGCGCGATCTCCTGCGGCTGCGTGCCAGCGTGGCGATCCAGCTCGACGACACGATCGATGCCGCGGCCTCCACCGCCGAGATGGCCGTCGCCTGGGCCAGCCTTCCCACCGTGGCCAATGCATTGGTCGTCGAGGAGGTGGATCCGCGCATCATCGCCGAGATCGTCAGCGAGGAACTGCGGGCCATGACGCGCCGGGCAGCGATACTCGCCGAACAGGAGATGCGGGATGCCGGCCTCGGCGGACCACCTTCGCCTTATGCCCTGCTCGTGCTCGGCTCGGCCGGACGGGGCGAAAGCCTGCTCGCCGCCGACCAGGACAACGCCATCGTCTACGAAAGCGGAGAGCCGGACGGACCGGAGGACTGCTGGTTTGCCGGGCTGGGCGAACGTATCGCCGCCATGCTCGACACCGCCGGCATCTCCTATTGCGACGGCGGTGTGATGGCGAAGAATGCCGAGTGGCGCGGCTCGCTGGCGCTTTGGAAGGAGCGCGTCGGCCAATGGGTGACGCGCTCCCGCCCTCAGGATCTTCTCAACGTCGATATCTTCTTCGACCTGAGCCCCGTGCACGGCGATCGACGGCTTGGCGAGGCGCTCTTCGAGGAGGCTTATCGGCGCGGGCATGCCGAGGCGCCGTTTCCGCTGCTGCTTGGCGAGCAGCTTGCGAACCTGGCCTCGCCGTTCACCCTTTTCGGGCGGTTTCGCACCGAAGAGGGGCGGTTGGATCTCAAGCGCTTTGCCCTTTTCCCTATCGTATCGGCGGCGCGCACGCTGTCGATCCGCCACGACATCCGAGCACGCTCTACCCGCGCACGCCTCGAAGGGCTGCTTGAGCGGGAGATCGGCAGCGAAGTGTCGCTCCACCGCGTACGGTCCGCCCACAATCTCGTGCTTTCGCTTACGCTCGCCCAGCAGAGCCGCGACCGGCACCAGGGCATCCCGGTCTCCAACAAGGTCGAGATCGCCGCGCTCTCGCGCCCGCAGCAGGCCGCCCTCCGGATAGCGCTCCGGGACTTGCAGATCATCCCGGAGCTGGTGCGCGACTTGATGTGAGGTGGGCTGGCGGCCGCTTTACCTACTCGACGGCGTAAACCTCGGGTGCGCCGTCGGCGATCCCGTAGACGGTGAACGGCTCCGACTTCTCGCCACCCATGCCGGGCGAACCCATCGGCATGCCGGGCAGGGTGATGCCCTTGATGTCGGGACGCTCGCTCAAGAGGCGCTCGACGACGCCCACCGGTACATGGCCGCTGACGACGTAGCCGTCGATGCGAGCTAGGTGGCAGCCCTGGTAGTCGTCCGGGATGCCGGCCTCGCGGCTCATGAGGGCGAGGTCGTGCGTGGGTTTGACCGAGACCGTGAAACCGTTATCGCGCAGGTATTCCGCATATTCCTCGCAGCATCCGCATTGGGGGTTCTTGTAGAGGGTCGCGGCTTTCGCCTCGGCTGCTGCTGCCGGCACGCCGCTTGCCACTGCGGCGGCGATGGTTGCCGCGACGATCGTCGGTATCGGAAGAGTCCGTTTCATGAGCTAAGCTCCTTCCTTCGCATTCTTTGCATTGTCTACGCAGTCTCAAGTAACCCTGATCACGCCCATCATACCGGCCGACTGATGTTCGAGGATGTGACAGTGGAACATCCAATCGCCTGGATTGTCGGCGACAAACGCAATCTCGACGCGCTCGCGCGGTGCCATCAGCACGGTGTCCTGCCACTCACGGTGGCGCGTCGGCGCGCCTTCGCGGCCAAGCACGCGGAAGGAATGACCGTGCAGGTGGATAGGATGATGCCAGGCGGTATCGTTATGGAGGGCAAGGATATAGGAGCGACTGCGCGCGAGCGTGAGCATCGGGTCCATCACGTGACCTTCGGCGGCGATGCCGTTGACCGTCCAAACGCCGCCGTGACGCATTCCTTCCATCATGCGGCCCATCATTCCCATCATGCCTTGGCCGGACATGCCTCGCTCCGTCATGCCGCCGCCCATCATTCCACTCATCATACCGCCGCCGAAAGTGACCTCATGGGTTTCGGCGGTGGCGATGTCGGGCTCGGCCAACGGATTGTCGGATAGCCGGATGGGCCTGTCGGGCGGGGCCTCACGCAAGGGGCGGTCGGCATAGACGAGGTCTAGCAGGCGGTACTCCAGGTTCCGATAGAAGGTGTCGATCACCCGGAAACGCGCGCCGGGTGCACCGGTCATGTCGATGACGAGGTCGGCGCGCATGGCCGGCCCCAGGACGACCCGGCCGTTGTCCGGTGCGTGCGGCTCGACCGGCTGCCCGTCGAGTGCGACGATGCGCGGGTGGTGGCCCTCGAACGTCAGGGCGAAGATGCGCGCGTTCGCGGCGTTGATCAGCCGCAGGCGAACGCGCTCGCCGCCACTGACGGCGAAGGTTTCGGCCAGGCGGCCATTGACAGTGGCCGTGTTGCCGATCCGTCCGGCCATGCCGGCGTCCATCATGTTGCCGAAGTCATCGCTGATCTGCCCGTCCGGCAGCAGCCGCCAATCGTCAAGCACCCATGTGACGTCACGGTCGACGACGATCGGCTCAGGCTCCTCTACGATTAGCGGACCGTAAAGGCCGCGGTCCACCTGCTCGGAACCGCGCTGGTGCGGGTGATACCAGAAGGTGCCGGCATCCGGGCAGTCGAAGGCGTAGACGAAGGTCTCTCCCGGCGCTATCGGCGCCTGGGTGAGATGCGGCACGCCGTCCATGGCATTCGGCACGCGCAAGCCGTGCCAGTGGACGGTGGTCTCCTCGTCGAGCCGGTTCTCGACGGCGACCCGCAGCCGTTCACCCTGACGGACCCGGATTTCCGGCCCGGGCACCGCGCCGTCGTAGCTCCACACCGCCGTTTCCGGATAGCCGCCGCCGATCAGCGGCACACGTGCCGGCTTCGCTGTGATCCGATATTCGCTGCCGGCGGTAGCTTGCCCGGGGCGAAACGTGGGAAACGCCATCGCGGCGAACCCGGCCCCGGCCTGCAAGAGCCGCCGGCGCGAGATGGTATTGCTGAAACGATTACTCATACCCTGCATCCTGTGGACAGTAGGTAGTGACCGCGCCGTCGATGGCTACGGACACATCTCGGGGCGCTGAGATCGGCCACGTGAAGCGGCCGACAACACCCACGTCACATGAGGGTGTCGCCTCTGGGAGGGTATGGATCGGGCAGAAAGGCCCATCCGGTCATTTGGGCCGATGGTCGCAGCGAAGGGGCCGGTGCGGTAGCGATCGCCGTCGCTGGCACATGCGGAAGCACGGCAAGGATGGGCGCGGCACAGGCGGTCGTCGGACAAAGGGCCTGTGTGCCGTGGCCCTCGCCGGTGTTCGTGCAATCCTGGCAGTTGCCGCCGTCGTAGGCTGTCATCTCCGCCGTCATGGCCATTTGAACCGTCATGTCGCTGGCCTGGACCGCAGACAGGTTCAAACCCACGGTCATAAACACCGCGAGTAGAAAGGTAGCGACCTGGCGCGCCGAACGAAGCTTCATAGCGTCTGGCACGATGATCTCAAAGCTGCCAAAAGGCAAGCTATCTCGTCATATGAGACGTTCCGACGCGCCGGTGCAAGGTAGCACCGGTTTTCTAGCCGATTAGAGGGACCAGTCGGAGGCATTGAAGAACTGCGCCACTCCGCCGGGACCGGGGGTCCCACCTGCCAGGACAAGCTCGGCGGCTTTGAGTGTGCCGGCGATGAGGCGCACCATCGGTTCAGGCCCCAGGGCCTCCAGCGGCATGCCCATCTGGCTCTTGCCAGGGGTGCGCGGCGGCCAGACCTTGAGCCCGAAATAGCGGGCTGCCTTGCGGTCGATATCTCCCCAGTACTGGAGGATCACTGCATTTGGAGCGACCTTGGCAATGCGCCCGAGATCGTGGATGCCGAGGCTCGGTCGATCTGTCGGCCTTTGCGCCAGGACGACGGCATTCCAGGAGTGCGTGAACACCATATCCGGATTGGGAAACACCTCGACCTGTGCTCCCGCCGCCCGCATGCCCCGCTTGAGGTCGCGGGCCAGCGGATTGCCGCAAATGAGCGCGACCGCGGCCTTGTCGAGCGGTATCCCCGCCTCTTGGAAAAGCTTGAGGCACAACGCGGCGTGGTAGTCCTCTCCGCCGATTGCGGGATGGGATTCGTTTACGGCGGAGATGGGAACCCGATGTTCCTGGCATGCCCTGATGTCGATCTCTCCCCTCAACAGCATCCATGGCTCGCTCATCATCGCAATGACCGAGCGCCTGGGTAGCCGCTCGATGATCGATCGCGTGATGGGCGGAATGGGGTCGCTGTTGACGAGTATGTTCGTGTTGCTGCAGGTCTGATGGTCGATGCGCTCGCTGATCCTGAGGCGGCCACGGACCCCCGCCAGCGCTGCCAGCGACGACGTTACGTCCGCCGCTTCCTGGGCGGAGTAATAGCGGTTGGAGGGGCGCGTGATGGCTGTCGCGCTGGCCGCGCCGGCCATCAGCGCGAGCGTCGCTGTCGCCGCGCGGTATCCCGCAGCTGCCGGAACCACCACGTGCAGGCCCGAGAGGTCCAGCGTAAAATCGCCGACATTCTTCTGGATGAGCGACAGCACCCTCGGCATGTCGGTCCGCGCAATCGCTCTTTGGGAACTGCTAGCGTGCCACATCACCCATACATGCCCAGTTTGCCGACAGTTGAGTTGGTCGCGTTCTGCTCCGCTGTCGAACACAAGGCTTCTTGTTTGTGCGGCAATTTGATGAAGGAATTGAGGAATCTTACAGCCTCGAAATCCGCATCGTCCATGCCCGTCCACACGGCCCGATTTGCGTGTCAGTAGAGCCAATCATAGAGCCGTATCTGTTTGATGCAGCTAAGATATTTGTGCAGAATTCCCAACGCATAGGTGTTAGCATTCTCTATCTATCAGGGTATCTGACCTTTCGGACTAATCAATTTGGGAGGTGCAGGCTGCACAACCGCGAACGACGCATGACTGTTGGGAGGAGCTAATCAATGCCGTACTCGGCGGCGAAGGAGCGAACGGTTCTTCGCAGCGCCGTGACAAGATCGATCTGGTTGTCTAGCGCCGCAATGCGTGCGTCGAACGCCTTCAGCGAGCGCGTAAGATCGTCCACCTTCGCCAACGTCCGGATGTCATGCACCTCGTCTTCGTAGTGTTGCTGGGCGAAGGCTGCAGTGACGGCGGCGGACTCGTAGCGCTTCTGGAAGCCTGCTTTTTCGGCCAAAAGCTCCATCTCGATCTCGTCGAGAACCCTGTCAAGCATGGCGATCCGCTCACAGTCCGCGTAGCGGTCGCGTTCCTCGCTGCGTATGCGAAATCCCAACACCGTGGCACCTTGCCCCTTTGTTCCTGAGCTAAGCGGCGGCGCGTTCGGGAAGGCGAGACCCCGCGCCATTCCGCTGCATCAGCTCCGCGTCGATGATTTGCTGCATCTTCGCCTTGAAGTTTGCTTCGCTGAACTGGAGAGCATGATTGCGGATCAGGTCCGGGCGGAATGTCGATTCCATCGACTGAAAACGCCTTACAGCCTCGATCAGCCCTTGCACGGACTGTTCCTGGAACAGGATGCCTGTGCGGTCGGGAACGATGCTGTCCAGTGCGCCGCCACCGCCGAAGGCGATGACCGGCCGGCCGCTCGCCATGGCTTCGACCGGAACGATCCCGAAGTCCTCTTCGCCGGGGAAGACCAGGGCGCGGCAGCGAGCAAGCATGTCTTTCAGTACGGGGAAGGTCGTCCGGCCAAGGAAGGTGATTGTCGGACCGGCTATGCGCTTGAGCCGTGCCATCTCCTTTCCTTCGCCGATAACGACGAGATTCTCCGCCATTTTCGAAAAGGCTTCCACCGCCAGCTCGATGCGTTTGTAGCCGACGAGCTGACCGGCGCAGAGATAGAAATCGCCGATCTCGGCAAGGGGCGAGAAATCCTGAACCGTAACCGGCGGATTGAGCACGGTGGCGTCGCGCCGGTAGTACTTCTCGACGCGGGCGGCGACGTGGTGCGAGTTGGCGACGAATTTGTCGACCCGCGCGCTGGTCGATACGTCCCAGGCCCTCAGCGCCGGAGCAAGGACCGGCAGCGCTGCACGGGTGAGAAGCCCGGAGCCGGCCCGGTAAAAATGGTAGTGATCCCATAGATAACGCATGGGTGAGTGGCAGTAGCAGATATGGGTCGCCTGCGGTCCGGGGACGATGCCCTTGGCCGGACCCGATTCGCTGGAGAGGATCAGGTCGTAGCCCGACAGGTCGAAGCTTTCGAGCGCGAAGGGCATCAGCGGCAACAGGGACTGGTAGTATCTGCGTGCGCCGGGAATCTTCTGCAGGAAGGACGGCGTGACCTTGTGGCGCCGTATCTTTGCCGAAACCCGTTCTTCGTCATAGACGAGGGTGAAGATATCGGCGCCGGGATACATGTCGCAGAGAGCTTCCACGACCTTCTCCCCACCCCGCATCGACACCAGCCAGTAATGGACGATCGCGACGCGCAAAACCATTCCTCCCCCGAACGAAGCCAATTGTCGGGATGGTGGAGCGAAAGGGCATCCGGGAACACGCCGTACATCAGGCCAATCCCCTATCTGTACGGTCAGTCCGGCGGCGCAAAGGGACTAGGTCTTCATCCGTTCGGGCTGGAATCATCCTCACGCAGCGTTCCTCCTGCTTCGAAGATGGCAGACGCTTAGCCGCGTCTAGCCGAAAGGGACTAGGGCCTTCGGTATTTACCTTGCGGGAATTCGATTGATGATCGGCAGGACTGGGCGGGCTTTTCGCGCGCCCTTTCCACCGGGGTGCTTTCGCACAGCCCGCAGGGCAGATCATGGCAGAGAACCGCACAGAAATCGATGAAACTTCCGGCCTGCGGCGGCAAGTGGCTTCTATGGTGCTGACGGCGATCGTCATCTGCGCCGTTTGTCTTGCAGCCCTACCGGGGCGGGCGGATGAATTGTTCCAGCTCCGGCCGCACACGCGGGTAAAGGTGACGGTGGTGGAATGGGTGCCCAGCCTGGGCGAATACCGGGAATGGACTCCCTTGAATGGCGAATACACTGTGGCGCAGTCGGGCTCGATCTCGATACCGCTGGTCGGCGAAATTCCTGCCGCAGGGCGGACTGCCAGTGCCCTTGCATCCGAAATTGCTAAGGAACTGAAACGGCAGACGGGGCTCGTTACCCCGCCGGTCACGACGGTCGAGGTGGTGCGGTATCCGTCGCTTTATGTGACGGGCAGCGTCGACCGGCCCGGCGAGTTCGAGTACCGGCCGGGCCTCACCGTCCTGCAGGCACTGGCGATGGCGGGTGGACGGGCACGTAAGAGCGACCCGCAGGGTGGATATTCGGAGCTGGAGCAGATCCGCTACGTGGGCGAAGTCGGACGCATCGATCTGGAGTTGCAGCGGCTGATGGCGCGGCGGGCGCGGCTGAAAGCCGAACTCGACGAAAAGCCGACGATCGAATTCCCGGCGGAGACCGGCGGTACCGGCCTCTCCGTCGCCGCCGCGCAAGTCCTGCGCGAGGAGGAAGTGATCTTCAAGGCGCGGACCGAGGCATTCGAGCGTCAGCTCGAATCCCTGGATGAGTTGAGTGCGCTGTTCAGCAAGGAGATCGCGGTCCTCGACGAGAAGATGGTTGCGCAAGACCGTCAGGTCAGCATCGCCGAGGCCGAGCTCAAGGACATCTCCAAGCTCGTCAGCAGCGGCACGGCCACCCGGTCGCGCGAGACCGGATTGGAACGCGTCGTCGCTGATCTGCAGAGCGAGCGGCTGGACCTTGCCATAGCCTCCATGCGCGCCAAGCAGAGGTTGAGCGAGACGAACCGCGATGCGCTGAGCCTCAAGGGGCAGCGCAAGACCGAGATCAGCCGCGACCTGCAGACGACCATTGCGGAAATCGAGGAACTGAAGCTGCGGCGGCAAATCAACGAAAGGCTGCTTCAGGCGACAGGCGCCTCGATCGCCAGACGCGATGCGCGGGTGGCCATTGAGGAGAATCCGCTGCGCTTCACCATCATCCGTGGCGGCGAGAATGGCGACACGTTCGAGGCTTCGGCCGGCACCATGCTGGAGCCCGGCGATGTCCTCGAGGTGCGGCTCGATTTGACGGAAGCAGCGGGTGAGGCAGCGTCCGCCGCCGCCGCGGACATCAGTGAAACGATGCTTTCCCGGTAGTGCGGCGCAACCGAACATGGATGGGTGAACAGGGGCATGGTGATCCAGGAGATACGCAAGCTCAGCGGCGAACGCGGCGCGCCGGCGGCGAGCAAGGAATACATCACCTTTCGCGACATCTGGTCTTTCCTACGCCGTCATATCCTGCTCATCATCCTGATGACCATGGTCGGCATCGCGCTTGGAGGGCTCTACATCGCCAAGACCGAGCCGACCTATTCGGCCATCGCCCGTCTGGTGATCGACCACGAGCAGGCGCGCATAGCCTCCCAGGACGCCTCGACGGGAACGATCATCATCGAGGCGGCGGAGATCGCCAGCGAGGTCGAGATCGTCAAGTCCGAGGCGATTGCCAGGGCGGTGATCAAGGAGCTCAATCTCCTCGAGGATCCGGAAATCCTGGAGAGCCGGTCCTGGAGGTCGACCATACGCTCGGGAATCGTGTCGCTCTTCACGCTTTTCCAGGGAGAGCCGGAGGCCAGCGGGGAGGATGCCGCGGGGGCGCAGACCGAAGAAGAGACCATGCGCCGGACAATGGCCGGTTTCCTATCCCGGGTGTCCGTTCGCCGTGTCGGGCAGTCCTACGTGCTGGAGATTGGATACACCTCGACCGATCCGGTGAAAGCAGCGAACGCCGCGAACGCCATTGCCAGGGCCTATATGCAGGCGAGCCTAAACGCCAAGGCCGAAGCGCTGACGCGCGGCGCGGCGTGGCTGGAAGATCGGCTGATAGACGTCGCCCAGCAGGCGCGCGAAGCCGCGCTCGCCGTGGAGGAATACCGCAACAAGAACGGCATCACGCAGGTCGGCGCGGCGGCGTCGCTCGACCACCAGCAGCTTTCGGAAATCAGCACGCAGCTCCTGGTGGCGCAGGCCAACCGGGCCACGGAATCGGCCAAGCTTGCGACCATCAACCGCCTGCTCGCCGGCGATATCATGGATGGGTACGTAGGTGAGGCGCTGAACAACACGCAGATCTACAAGCTGCGCGAGGACCTTCAGGCGGCGGCTGTCAAACTGGAAACACTGCAGAGCCGATATGGAGCGGGCGGCGCGCCCGTGCGCGCGGCGGAGGAGGAGATTGCGCAGCTCGAAGGCGAGATCCGCCGCGAACTGGTGCGCATACAGGGCGTCTACAAGACGAACCTGGAGACCGCGATCACGCGCGAGAAGCTGTTGAGCGAGCAGCTCGACGGCCTGAAGCAAACCACCGCCGGCACGAACCTTGCCCGCGTCGAGCTCGGCGAGCTGGAAAGCCGGGCGGCGACCTACCGGCGCATGTATGAGAACCTGCTGCAGCAGCTCCTCGGCGCCCTGCAGAAGCAGTCGTTTCCGATAGGCGATGCGCGCTTCGTTACTGCGGCCACACCGCCGCTGTCCAAGATCTGGCCGAAGACGACGCTGGTCCTGCCCTTCTCGATGATGCTGGGTTTTGCCGCCGGCATCGGCCTTGCCGGCGCGCGCGAAGTCTTCGACCGCCGCATCGGTTCAGGTGAGCGTCTGGGCCGTGAGTTGGGGCTGCCCATGCTCGGCCACGTGCCCGCGACACGCTTCCGCTCGACCTGGAATATCTCGTCCGGCAGCGAGACCGGGAGCTTACGCTACGTGCTGGACGCGCCATATTCGAACTTTTCGGAAGCGCTGCGCAGCGTCAAGAACTCCATCGACGCAACCTTTCCGGCGAACGGATCGATCGTCCTCGGTATCACCTCGGTGGATGCCGGCGAAGGCAAGACGACCATCGCCACCAATCTGGCGCAACTTTACCTGAACGAGGGCGTGTCCGTTATCCTCGTCGACGCCAATTTCCCGTACCCGCATATCAGCCATCTTGCGGCAGGGCAGGGCGAGGACCTGGGTCTGACCATGGCGCAGCTTGGTAGCCCACCATCGCCATCTATCGAACCCGAGAAGGTTGAGCGGCCTCTTCCGCGCTACAGCGAGCGCAAGACCAAGTCGCGTTTCGCGGAGATGGAGCTGAAGGAGAAGGAGGGCGGCCAGCCGTTGCTGCCGGAGAAGCTCGGCGAGCTGGCGATGGTGCCCGTGCTGACGGTGGATCAGATCAAGCGTTCGGCGCACCCCTCCCATCGCTATGGCCACCTACCGGCTTTGAAGGCGCAGGTCGACATGCTTCGCGACCGCTACACCGTCGTCATTGTCGACCTGTCGGCGTTCGAAAGCTCGGTCGATGCCCGTGTCGCCAGTTCCTATCTCGACGGCATCCTGCTCGTCTTGGGCAATCATCGGAAGATGACGGTCGAGCGGCTGGCAGAGGCTCTGGCGACCTTCGGTAAATCGCGCGTGAGCATCCTCGGCGTGATCTTCAATCGGAGCACGCGCCGCCGGCGGCCCCCCGGCGCTCTTCCCGCTTCACAATTTTACGGCGGCGGCCATGGCACAAGCTAGCGGCACCCGCTTTGCCATCGGCATCGCCACCAGCGGAAGGCGCGAAATCCTCAAAACGCTGCTGCCGCACCTGGCACGGCAGGTCCGGCGGCCGGACGAGGTGGTCATCTGCGCCGCGCGTGAGGACGATGTCGACATGGAGGCGCTGGACGCAATTGGGCTGGATATCCGCGTGCTCGTTTCCGAGCGCGGCCTGTGCCGGCAACGCAATCATATCCTGCGCAACGTCCCCGCCGCCGACATCCTGTTGTTCCTGGACGACGATTTCCTCATGGCGCCGTCCTATGTCGATGAAACGGAGCGGATATTTGTGTCGGAACCGAGCGTAATCATGTGCACGGGAACGGTGGATGCAGACGGGATCACCGGTCCCGGCATAGATATCTCGGAGGCGCTGGCGATCATTGATCGCGGGCGGCACGATCCTGCTGACGCCTCGGACGATCCGCAGACGATTTACAACGCCTATGGCTGCAACATGGCCGTGCGCATGGCAACGGTGCGGACCGAGGGATTGGCCTTCGACGAAAACCTGCCGCTTTATGGATGGCTGGAGGATGTCGATTTCAGCCGCCAGATGGCTCGCCACGGAAAGATCGTGATTTCGCGGCGGCTGCGCGGGGTCCACCTCGGCACGAAGTCCGGCCGCACCTCCGGTGTCCGCTTCGGCTATTCGCAGATCGCCAACCCGATCTATCTCGTGCGCAAGAAAACCATGAGCTTGCGGCATGCATCGGTACAGATCGCGCGGAACCTCCTTGCCAACACGATCAAGCTCTTCACGCCCGAGCCGTGGGTGGACCGCAAGGGGCGCTTCAAGGGCAACATCCGGGCGCTGGCGGACCTCCTTCGCGGCCGGCTGGCGCCGCAAAACGTCGCGGCACTCGAATAGCCATGACCCAGCCGAGGCCAGACCGCGTTGTCATCATCAACGATCGCTCGGCCGATGTGGGCGGTGCATCCAATCTCTCACGCCTTTCTGCGCGTCTATTGCGCGAGAGGGGCATTCCGGTGACCTTCTTTGCAGGCGACCGAGCGGATGCGGCGGCAAGTGAGACCGATGCGGTTAACCTGAACGGCGCGCCGCTGTTGGAACAGGGTCGCCTGTCGGCATTTGTCGGCGGTCTTTACAATGCCTCGGCATTTGCCGCTCTTCGCCGGCTCATCGATACCTCGGACACACCGGCGACCATCTATCACGTGCATGGGTGGTCGAAGATCCTTTCGCCGGCGATCTTTCGAGCTTTGAACACGGTGCGCGAACGTGTCGTCCTGCACGCGCACGACTATTTTCTCGCATGCCCCAACGGCGGCTTCGTCAACTATCGGAAAGCCTCTGTCTGTTCTCTTACGCCTATGTCGGCACGCTGCCTTCTAACGCAATGCGACAAGCGTGGCGCGCACCAGAAGCTGTGGCGTTCGGCGCGGCATGCGTTGCGCCAAAGCCTGTACGACGTCCGGCGCCAGCCGGCGAATATCGTTCTCGTGCATGGGGAAATGCAGCGTTATTTCGAGCGCGCCGGCTTAGCGGACCGCCGCTTCGTCACCATTCGCAATCCGGTAGAGCCATTCCTGCAGACCCGCGCGGAGCCTTGGAAATCCCAGGACTTTTTCTTCATCGCTCGGTTGGAGCCGGAGAAAGGATTTGAGGATGCTGCGAAGGCGGCGCGGATTGCCGGTGTGCGGCTTCACGTGGTCGGGGATGGGGCGGGGCGGGCGCTGCTGGAGCGTTCGTATCCGGAGGTTGTTCTGCATGGCTGGAAGAAACGGGAAGAGATAGCGCAGCTTGTGCGGAAGGCGCGCGCCGTCGTCGTCTCCTCGCGTGTGCCCGAGCCTTTTGGTTTGGCGGCGCTGGAAGCAATCGGCAGTGGCATTCCCGTCATCGTGCCGTCGCAGGCGCTCGTGTGCCGGGAAATTGTCGAAGCGGACTGCGGGTTAGGCTTCACGACCGGCGACGTCAACTCGCTCGCCGACACCATGCGGGCGATGGCACGTGACGACCTCGGAGTGCGCCGCATGGGCCGGAACGGCTTTCAGGAGGCCCCGCGCATGGCCAACACACTTCACTCCTGGGGTGAGGCGTTGATGGAGCTTTATGCGGACGTGCTGGAACATGCACGGCCGCCGCTGGAAACGGCCACGCCCGGTAGGGGAAATACCATCGCAAGGGTGTATCCGCGCTCGTAGTCTCTAAGACTTTCGGAGGAGTTGCGGGTAAGAGATTCAAGGTGAAGCCATATGAGAGAGCTGATGCATGAAATAGGAGCAATGGGCTTAATTCCCGCCATCAAAATATCTGTATAATTTACACCAATAGAATTATATCTGATTGGTTAGTCGCACTATAATCTGTTCCTGTATCTGGCAGTGATGCCGGTCAAGTATATTCTCTCCAAGGGAGTTTTTATGCTGTCTATGCTGGATAGCGCCGCCCGTGAATCTGTTCATTCTCATGCCTCGCACAGACGGGGAACCAGAGAATCTGTAAAACGTTCTCTCGACGTCTCCATCGCTTTTTTATCGCTCCTGTTCCTGTTTCCGGTCATTGCCGTCATCTGCATCCTTCTGCTGGTGCATGACGGTCGGCCGCTGATCTATCGGCACAAGCGGGTGGGCCGCGACGGGAAGATCTTCGATTGCCTTAAATTCCGCACCATGCGCCGCGACGCCGAAATGGTGCTCAATGACCTGCTGAGCACGAGCGAGGCGGCGCGGTGCGAGTGGAACACGCAGCAAAAGCTGCGGCAGGACCCGCGGATCCATCGGCTTGGCCGCTTCCTCCGGATGGCCAGCCTCGATGAAATTCCCCAGTTCATCAATGTCCTGCGCGGGGAGATGAGCATCGTCGGGCCGCGGCCGATCGTGGAGGACGAAATTCCCCGCTATGGCGACCGGATACACTGCTACTTGTCAATGACGCCAGGCATCACCGGCCTTTGGCAGGTCTCGGGACGAAGCGACACCTCATACGATTATCGCGTCGATCTCGATGCCGAATATCACCGCACACACTCGCTCGGCCTCGACTTGAGGATCATGTGGCGGACGGTCGGCGTGCTGCTGTTCGAGCGAAACGGCTGCTGAGACGGCTCACAGGATGAAGGCGGCGAGGATGGCGATCCAGAAAACGAGACAGAGGGCAATCACGAGCCAGCGGGCTACTGCCCTGGTGCTCAGCAATCTCAGCGGCCGGGCCAGGAATATTCGACCCAGATATGTCTCCCTTCCCGCGTTCCGCGCCATCCGCTCAGTATCCGTCAACGTCGCGGTCGGTCCGGCTGCCGGGCCGGCATGCACCATCGTTCAAACGAGAATGTCCCATATGGCTGCACTCGAAGTGTTTCCGATGCCGAAGGCGGTGAATCAACACCAACGCGCGACGAAAACTACCCGATGAAAGGGCAGCCGTGAATACCGGGGAGAAGAAGAACGGTTTCCACACCGTCGGCAGGGCAGATCAAGGGGCAAGGATAGTGGCTGAGACAAACGCGGTGAGCTCCGGAGCGGAGCCGAAACGGGCGTTCCGCCTGAGCATCCCCGCTATCGTAGGTGGCGGCCTCTGGGCGCTCTCGGCCAAGCTCGTCTCACAGATAGCGCAGCTTTCCGCGTTCGTCATAGCCGCGCGTATCCTGACGCCGACGGAGTTCGGCTTCTTCGCCTTCAGCTCCGCCGTTGCCGTCTTTCTGGTGGTGCTGGCCGAGGGGGGATGGGCCGAGTTCGTCATGAAATCGGCCGACGGGGAAGGGCATCTCGACCAGGTGACGACCATTTCGCTCGCAAGCGGCCTTCTGTTCACCGTCTCGGGGTTGAGCGCCGCTGGCATTCTCTACGGCGTCTTCGACAAGGTATGGGAGGCTTCGCTTCTGGCGCTATTCTGTTGCTGGATACTGCCTTCGGCGATGACGACTGTCTATGACGGGGTGCTTGTCCATCGCGGGCAACTGCACCGCCAGGCGATCATCCGGATCGCCGCCGAGGCTGCGGGGCTCGCCTTGACCGTCTTCGGGCTGTTGATGGGGTGGAACGTCTTCGCGCTCGTCGCCGGGCGGCTGGCGATGCAGCTTGTGATCCTGTGCGGCTCGATCCTCGCCGTTGGCTGGGTGCGGCCTGCGGGTCCGACTCGGTCCGTCATTCGCGAAGTGCTGCAATTTTCGAAGCATGTCATAGCCAACAGGCTGATCGTCTTCTCCCGCTCTTATTCGGGAACGCTCGCCGTGGGCGGTTTTCTCGGTCTGGCCGAGGCAGGCTATTATCGGGCCGCCGAGCGCATCGTGGCGGCGTTCTATGAGCTCGTGGGGGAACCGGCGCGGACACTTGCATGGATCGTTTTCCGCCGCGCGCGCGATCGTGAGAATACGGAGGCGGGCAAGGAAGATGCGGTCAGGCGGGCGGCAAACATGTTGTTCCCAACCCTTCTGGCTGTCGCCGCCCCGGTCTTTCTGGGACTGGCGCTGGTATCCGACGGTTTCATAAGTCTGGTGCTTGGCGAGATATGGGCACCGGCGGCCGTGGTGGTGAGCATCCTTTCGATAAAGCAATTGCTGCTGATCACCGGCAGCATGACCGAGCCGTTGCTTTCCATCAAAGGCAACATCCGCAAGCTCGCCCCGGTCGGCTTGGCGAATGCGACCGTTTCCGTCGGTCTCGTCGTCATCCTCGCGCCTTTCGGCTTGCTGCCGGTGGCAGCCGGGCAGGTCCTCGCCGCCGTGGTGGCGTTCGGGACCATGGTCTGGCTGCAAGGGCGCTATGGCGGCCTCGACTGGCTCGGCGTCGTACGCGGCAGCGGTTTTGTCGCGCTCGCCGTCGCCGGCATGCTGGTCGCTGTTTTTGCGTTGGGCCAGGCGCTCGATCTCTCGACGTTGCCCGCCTTGGCGACGCTCGGGCTTCAGGCGGCGGCCGGTGCCGCTGGTTACCTGCTCGTCCTGCTCCTTTTGAAGAAATTCGCAATAGGCATGTTTCCCGCCCTAACGGCGGAACATCCCCCCTCCACGTCCCAGGCAGTGGGCGATCAGGATGCGACCCCGGGTCCACTGCGGGCAGAGGCAAGTCGATGAGCGTACAATCGATGACGAACAACCAGCCAGATTCACGAAACGCCGCCGCGATACGCGACCCGCTGATGCCGTTTCGTGTCGCCTGGGGCCGGCTGCGGCTGATGCTGCCGCGCCCGCCGCAATTTTCGGGCGCCTATGCCTCTTATGAAGAAGCGTTTGCCGCCGCGGCCCGCATGGGACAGGCAGGATATGACCATGACGACGTGGCCGAAATAGGCTTCGACCGGATGTGTCCGGTCCTTTCGTGGGATTACCCGGTCCTGTTCTGGTTGGGGCAGCTCGTCGGCGAGGTCGACCTGCTCGTTGACGCGGGCGGGCATATGGGCACCAAATATCGCGCTTTCAGGAAACTGCTGCCGCTCGACGAGGAGCTCCGGTGGGTTGTCTACGACGTGCCGGCGGTTGTCCGTGCCGGCAGGCGCCGTGCGGCGGCGGACGGCCTGGATCGGCTGCAGTTCGTCGAGCGGCTCGAGGACGCCGGAGCGCCCGACCTTTTCCTCGGCTCGGGCCTGCTTCAATACCTCGATGTCGGTTTCGCGCAGCTCCTTGGCCGCCTGGAATCGCCGCCGCGTCATTTGCTGTTGAACAAGGTGGCGCTACGCACGGGCCCCACGGTCGTCACCCTCCAGCACTACGAGAAGCTACGGACGCCCTATCAGATCCGTAATGAGGACGGGTTCATGCGTGAAGTGGAAGGCCTCGGCTATCGCCTCGTCGACCGGTGGACGAACCCGTCGCTGTCGCACGTGATCCGAACCCATCCCGAACTCGGGTCCAGCGAAAGCGCCGGCTTCTATTTCCGCCTCGATTAGGCACAGCAGGCAACCGGTCAGAAAGGTGTTCATCGAGCAAGGGCAGGACCACGACGATGAATATGATCTCCAAGCAAGGCGCCCGCCGGGCGATCTCGCGCGCGGCCCGGACCGTGCACTCGTCGCTGACGCCTTTGCGTGCGGCGCGGGGGAGGTTGCGTTTCCTGTCGCCGTTCCCCTGCCGCTTCTCCGGCGCTTATGCCACCTATACCGAAGCACTTGCCGCGGCCGCCGGCATGGGGCTTGCGGGCTACGATCATGACGAGGTCGCCGAAGTGGCCTTCGAGAAGATGTGCCATGTTGCGCTGTGGGATTATCCGGTGCTTTTCTGGCTGCGCCGGCTGTCCGGTGAGGTCGGATTCCTGATCGACGCCGGTGGCCATATGGGCACGAAGTACCGAGCCTTCCGCGACCTGTTGCCGATAACGGACGACTTGCATTGGGTGGTCTACGACCTTCCGGCCATCGTCCGAGCGGGACGGCGGCGTGCCGAGGCGGATGGCCTGACGAACCTGCGTTTCGTGGAACGGCTGGAGGACGCCGGGGCAACCGACGTCTTCCTCGGCTCGGGGCTCCTGCAATATCTCGATGTGCCCCTGCCGAACCTCCTCCGCCGGTTGCCGTGGACACCGCGTCACCTGCTTCTCAACAAGGTTGCGTTGCGCGAGGGGCCCACCGTCGTCACGCTGGAGCGGATCGGCAAGGCGAGGGTGCCCTACCAGATGCGTAACGAGGAAACTTTCCTGAAAGACGTGCAAAGCCTCGGCTACAGCCTCGTCGACCGCTGGTCGATCCCCTCGCTGTCGCATGTGATCGACACGCATCCCGAACTGGGGGCAAGCGAAAGCGCGGGATTCTATTTCAAGCTGCCCTGACAAGCCGCTCCCGCTTGGGCCGGAGGTGGGATCCCTTGTCGAACTGGTCCTTTAGATGATCGGCAAGGCGGATGGCGAGCGCCACGATCATCAGGGTGGGGTTGGCGTGGCCCGCGGTGGGAAAGACCGAGCTTCCGGCGATATAGAGCCCTTCCATGCCGTGGACACGGGCGTTCTCGTCGACGACGCTGGTCGCCGGGTCGCGCCCCATGCGCGTGGTGCAGGCGGGGTGGGCCATGTCGCTGAAGGCGGCGCCGGCGGGGTCGTTGCGGAGAATCCAGTCCGCCAGCCTGGGCTCAGGCAGGCCGACGCGCTCGAACTCCGCCGACATCAGTTCGGCAAGCCGTGCGACGCTAGCGACTTCCTGGGGCGAAATCCTCCAGTCGACGCTTGCCAGGGGCATCCCCAGCCGGTCCAGGCGATCAGAGAGAGTGACGCGGCTTTCTGCGTTCGGACGCTGCTCGACCATGGTGTCGAAACGGATGCCCTCAAGCCTGCGCGGCAGCCCGCGCTTCAGAACCAGACGGCGGTGAAGGCCGGCGGCAAGGAGCCCGGGGGAGGAAAGTGCCCTCCATGCGTGCCGCATCCGATTCCCGCCCCGCCGGCGGCTGAGGTGCTTCAACGCCAGCCAGGGGTCATCCTCGGCGAGTTCCTGCACCGGATAGGCCGCACAATTGAGCAAGCCTTCCCGCTCCTGCAGTTGCGGGCTGAGAGAGAGGCCGTGAAGGTAGAACTGCGTCCGGGAGCCGAGAGCAAGGCCATAAAAGCCGAAGTGCCGGGCAATGGCCGCTGCCTGTTCTTTGCCGAAGCGGGTGATGACTGCGCGGGGGTGATCGGCGAGATAGCGGCCGACGATGCCATGGCGGTTACCGATGCCGCCGGAGGCGAGCAGCAGGCGTGGGTTCTCGATGCCGCCGGCGCCGAGCACAACCATATCCGCCCGCACCGATGCATGGGCGCCGTCGAGGGAGCGGAGACCGAGCGAGACGACCCGGTGGCCTGTCTCGTCCGTGTTGAGATGCGTCACCGTGGCATTGGTGAGGATCTCGATATTGGGGGCGTCGAGCTTTCCGATCTCGTCTCCGAAACGCAGCGGTCCGGCTCGCTCGTGCGAATGGCTGAACTGCCAGAAGAACGGGCGGAGCAGCTCGCGGTTTATCCGGAGATCGGCAGGCGGAGAGGAGAGGAGGCTGTAGAGCCCCTCGTCATAGACGTTCGGCCCCAAGTTGAGCATGACGGCAGCACGGTCGAGCGCGCCTGCAAGGCTCTCGCGGGCGATCGGCCATCCAGAGCCTGGAACCCAGTGGCGCTCGGCGAAGTCGACCTCGTCAAAGGCGGCGCATTTCCCGATCCAGGTATGCGTGCTTCCGCCGACAATCCGGTTGCGCAGTTCGAAGGCGGGGATGTCGTTGAGCCATGAAAGCTCGTCCGTATAGCCGCGGCTTGGCGCCGCAGTGGCGCGCTTGACCGGCTCGCCGATACTATCGACCTCATTAAGGGCCTGCGCTCGGGGTTCAAAGTCGGCGCCGCCGCTTTCCAGGACCAGGACCCGGATCTTCGTATTGGCGAGTTCACGCGCTATGGTTAGGCCGGCCGGGCCGGCACCGACGATCGCCAAATCCACCCTCAGCGTCGTCCCTGCCTGCATGGATTGCAAGTCGAGGATTTTCAAATTGACCCCGCCATACTGGAAATCCCTACGCTAGCAAACAATGCTCCACGCTCGTACTCAGCCAAATTGCCTATAATAAATGTCTTGCTAATAGTTTTGGCTACCAAGGGATAAGGCCCTCGGTAAGTTGAAAGATATCATAGGCTTATTTGAATAACTCGCTTCCACGAAATAGGTTTGAAGAACTAAAGGGCGGTTCGATGGCGTGGGAGTTATCCTGCAGGCGACGGTGATATCGACAGGCGCCGCCGCCGCAGCGCCATCGGGCATTTCGGGGAAGCAAGCAATGGCAAGGGTCGGGTTGCGGGAGTGGTTCGCCGTCGGGCGGGTCATGATGTCGGGGCGTCTCGCCCGCTACGGCGGCGGAGGCGAGGGGCCGTTGACGCGGTTCGAGGCCGATTATTCGGAGAAATTCGGGGTCAAGCATACGCTCGCGGTAAGCAGCGGGACAGGCGCGCTGACCTGTGCGCTCGCTGCGGCCGGCGTGGGGCCGGGGGACGAGGTGCTGGTGCCAGCCTATACCTGGATCGCCACCGCCGCAGCACCCCTTGCTGTCGGGGCTGTTCCCGTTCTTGTCGACATCGATCAGACGCTGACGATGGATCCGGCCGATATCGTGCGCAAGATCACGCCGCGCACGCGTGCCATCCTGCCGGTGCATATGGCCAACATGGTCTGCGACATGGACCGGATCATGAAGATCGCCCGAGAGCACGGGCTCCTCGTCATCGAGGACGCCTGTCAGGCCGTCGGCGTCACCTACAAGGGAAGACGCGTCGGCACGATCGGTGATATCGGCGCCTTCAGTTTCAACCAGTTCAAGAACATCAACATCGGCGAGGGCGGAGCAGTTGTTACCAACAGCGACCGCTATTTCGCCCGCGCACGGATGTATCATGACGTGGGCGCGATCTTCCGCGGTCATCTCGACAATGACAACGAGCCGCATTTCTTCGGCGTGAACCTGAAGGCAAGCCAGATCCAGGGCGCGATGCTCAACGTCCAGCTCGCGAAGCTCGACCCGATGATCCGCCGCATGCGCAAGCACTATCGGCTCATGTCGCGCATCCTGGCTTCCTCACCTGCCATACGGGTCGGCCCGCACAACGATGTGGAGAATGCGGTAGGGCTGCACCTGATCTTCGAGAGTCCGGAGGAAGCGGAGCACTTTGCCGGGCGCAACCGGCGTGGGGTCTACAGGCTCTACGATTCGAGCCGTCACGTTTACACCAACTGGGTGCCCATTCTCGAACAGCGTGCCGCCCATCCCAAGATGAACCCCTTCGCCTGGGCGTCGCCCAGGATCGAGTACACGCCAGACATGTGCGCACGCACGCTCGATATCCTGCGGCGCACTTGCCGCATCAGCCTAGGCGAGAACTATCCATCGCCCCTGGTGGCCTTTATTGCGCGGCGGATGGCGAGCGGGGCCAATCCGGCGAGGAGGCTTTCCTATGCGGTATAGACCCCTCACCATCGGCCCGGACATCGTCGATATCTGGCGTTGGCCACTCGACGTTGGCATGGACGACCTGCCGCGCTACGTCACGGCGCTCAGCGATGGGGAGTTCGCACGCGCCTCACGCTTTGTGCATGAGCGCGATCGCCTGCGCTTCATCGTCGGGCGGGGCAAGCTGCGCGAGATCATCGGCCGCTATCTGGGCGTGCCCGCCAGGCGGCTTTCTTTCGCCTACAACGTGTTCGGGAAGCCGCGTCTGGCGGTCTCGCGACCGCCGCTGCATTTCAATCTCAGCCATGCCGCCGGCATGGCGGTACTGGCGGTGTCGGACAGGTATCATGTCGGCATCGATATCGAGAAGATCGTGCCGCTCAAGGAAGACGTGGCGGGTCACTTTTTCTCACCCAGCGAACGCCTGGCGCTCCGCGGCGTCCGGCGGGGCAATTATCTCGAAGCCTTCTACCGGTGCTGGACACGCAAGGAGGCCTTCGTCAAGGCGCACGGGGCGGGGCTTTCCCTGCCGCTCGAAGCCTTCGACGTGTCGATCGATTCGGTTGGCGAACCAAGGCTGCTGCGGCTTGAGGGCGATGCACAAGCGCCGGCGCAATGGCGGCTTCTCAACCTGGCCCTGCCGGCAGGCTTCGTGGGTGCGATGGCGGCTTTGACGGCCGACAACGATGTCTCGTTGCATTACCGGACGGACGAAACGGCAGAAAGTGTGCGGGAGGAAATGCCGCTTGCGGCCCGTGTTCTACGAGCCTCGCCCGACAATCAGCTGCTCAACCGCGCATCGAGGATGTAGCGGCCGCCGGCGGCATCGAAGTGGTGGCAGCCGGCGAGGCCGGGCTTGAAGTCGGGAATGATCGTCCTGATGCAGGTCTCGCGATAGACCTCGCGGCTCAGCTCCTGGATCTCCATGATGTTGAGACCATAGCCATAAATGCCGTAGGCGTTGTTCTGCGATGGCCGGAACAGGCGGCCATGGCTGGCGAAGACCCGGCCGGCATTGCGGGCGACGGTGCTGCCGATGACTACCGGATTACGCGCATGCGGGACGATGCGCGACAGCCTGGGCCCGTCGACCTCGAATGCGTGGAGCTCGCTGCAATGATCCTCGTACGCGTGGTGGTCTGACAGATTGGACAAAAGCCACCACTTGCCTTTGCGCCGGAAAAGAGTGCTGTCGGCGGCCGAGTAGCCGTCGAGCGCAGTCGCATAGAGTTCCCATTTCAAGGGAAAGTCGGTGCAGCGCCAAATCTCTATGCGCTTTTCCTGATGTGTTTCCGGCATCATGAAAATGCCCTTGCCGTTGCGGAATACGAACGGAAAGGAGAGATGGCTGGTGCTCTCTATCGCCGGGCCGAGCGGCTCGATGCCATCACCCTTCAGCCTGCCGACAGCGATATGGGCTTTGTGGTCACCGACCGCATAATTCTCGTAGAAGACATAGCAGTCGCCGCCGTGTCTGAAGAGAAAGGGATCGGCCTTGATCGAGTCTTTTGCGGGCGGAAGTTCGACGGCGAGATGCGGATCAAAGCGCTCGACGGAGCCGGCGCCGCTAAAAAGCGTCCAGACCGCCGTTTCGATGCCAGCCTTTCTCCGTAGCTCCCTCGTGGCGCGTGAGGTAGCCGCGCGCGCCAGTCCGACGACATAGCGTGCGACCTCTGCCGTGTCCGGCGGGCCGGCAGGATCGGTTGAAGCCGTGCCGTGCCCAAGTGTGAGGCTTCCGGTATCCGCCAGGCGCCGCAGCTCCCTCATGAGCAGGATCACCGCCTTTTCTTTGAGAAAAGCCGAATTTCTGGCGGCGCTGAACTTTGGGTTGAACGCGGCCGAAGCGATCTGCCCGAAGGGTTTTCCTCCGCCATGATTGACGTTGAGCCCTATTTGCATCGTCGGCGAGCCCGCGACGACCTCGGCAAAGCCACACCAGTCTGCGGTGCGGGATCTGAGATCGGCGAACGTCAACGCCCACTCGCCGAACGGGAGCGTGGCGACGAAGGCATCCGGGAGCCCGCGAGGGATCGTGCGCAGGACAAGGTCGAGGCGCAGCCTTTCCAAAGCCGGTGACCCGTTCGTGTAGGCGCGATCAGCTTCATCAAGACGGATGAACTCCGTCCGTTGACGGATATCGTCGAAATAGCTCGGACGATAGGCAGGCTGACGGGCGAACAGCAGGCGGTCGACCTTTGCGACGAGGCCAAGAAGCGGCGTCGTGGAGCGTTGGCCATAGCCGCCCGGGTGTATCAGCACGGCCTTGAGATCAAAGCGCGGATCGGCAAACAGCCGGTCGAAAAGCTGCAGCTCCCAGTTCTCGAAACTTTCGCTACCGACGAGGATGCCGATGCGAAGGGGAGGCCGGTTGCTTTTGCCCGTCCACTCCAGGACCGGCTGAACATAAACCTTGCCATTGAAGCGCAAGTCAGCCCCCTACGTTCAGCCGTCTCGACAGGATCGAAGACAGCTTGCTGATACCGGCACTGCTGAGCGAATCTTCGTGCCATCCATTAAGATCAAAAACCGGCGTGTCGTCGCGGATGAAGCCGCGCCATCCGAACAGGAGCTTTTTCGCGCGCTTGTGGTTTGCCTGGCTGCGGAACAGCAGGACGTCCTCGCCTGTGATCGGCCGCGGACGGTAGCGGCGTGAGGCCTCGACCAGGAGGTCGGTGACGAGCTCATTCTGCCGCTCCTCCTCGCTCGGTGTCCCTTTTGCACCAAGGAGCTTCAGCGTGGCGTTGAACTCCTTCAGGTAATCGATCAGCGACATCCTGCCGCCGATGAGCTTGCCGGTGAAATAGGCGAGCCGCTTGGCGCGCTTTTCCATGGTCCAGCGGAGCTGTCTCAAGCGGGGGAGCGAGCGGAAATAGCCGGGCGCCCAGCTATCGATGACGCCCACGAACTGGATGCGGTGGCCGAGGCGGCGGAGCTGTCGCGCCAGCTCGATCGCCAGGATGCCGTTCACGCACAGCCCGACGACGGCGACCGGACCGGAATCGGGACGAAGGTCCATGGCGGCGATCGCATCGGCCACGATCTGCTCCATCGGTAGATCGCGAAGCTCGTCGTCGATCTCGGCGCCGAACATGTGGAGGTTCACCACAGACGTTCCCTCGGCAAGCTCGTTGGCCATGCGGTAGTAGAGGAACGGGTGATTGAGCGTATAGAGGGTGTACGCACTGTTGCCTTCCCTGTAGAGCGAGGTCTCCCAATAGGCGGATCGCTTCATGGGCGCTGGCTCGGGGCTTGCCGGTGCAGGCAATTCCTCGCCGAAGGCTTCGCGGGAGAAGGCGGTGAGGGTGGGTGCTCTGAAGAGGAGGGCGAGATCCGGAGTTACGCCGAACGCCTCCCTCATCGCCGATAACATGCGCAGGGCGAGCAGCGAGTGGCCACCAAGGGCGAAGAAATCGTCGGATCCCTCCACCTTGTCCACGCCGAGTACATCCGCCCATATCTCTGCTAGCTGGCGCTCCTTGTCGGTCGCGGGGCGCTTGCCTGCCGGTGTCGGCGCGACCACAGGGCGTTCCTTGGCCTGCAAGGACGAAGGGACCTTCAGCACTTGCCGGTCTATACCGCCCGCGGCCGTGCGCGGCAGTGCGAGCAGAACGCTGATGCCATCCGGCATGTCCTTGGCCTCAATGCGGGTGGACAAAAACTCCATCAGGCGCTCGGGAAGCACCTCGACGGGATGGGCGAGTGTCGGCGAAGGCACGACGAACCCGTATGGGCGGCCAGTTGCCGATGTGTCGGCACCTATTGCAACGGCCTCGGCGACCCAGGGATGCTCTGCCAGAATTTTCTCAAGCTGTGTGGGGCCCGAAGTGAGCTCGTTGGAAACCCGCCGACGGGTGGGCACACTCGGCAAGCCGAGTTTGGCGGTCGGATCCGTCAGGGCGTGCTCGTAGGTATCCTGCCAGAGACGCAGCAGCTCTTGTGCAGTGCCCGCATCGAAGAGGTCGGTGTTGTACTCGACCGACATGCGCCAACCGTTCGGCCGGCCGATCATGATGAAGTTGAGGTCGTAGACAACGCCCGGCGATTGGGAAGGAGCGCTGATAAGCTCGAACTCGCCGTAGCGCGCATTCTCCAAAAAAGCCTTCTGCTGATTGAAGTTGATCGAGATCAGCGGATTCCGCGATGCATCCCGCGCCGGGTTTATGAGCTCGACCAGATTGTTGAACGGCATTTTCTGGTGATTGAGAGCAGCGGCGACCGTATCGCTGGCGCGGCGGATATGCTCGGCAAAGGACAGGTCGTCCGCTACATCGAAGCGCAGGACGAGGTTGTTGATGAAGACGCCGATGAGATTTTCCAGATCCACTTCGTCGCGCCCGGCGATCTGCGTTCCGAACAGGATTTGCCTCTCGCCGGTGAGCCGGCCCAATGCGGCACTGATGACAGCGGCGCCGTAGCTGAAGAGGGAAACCTGATGCGCGCGGGCGGCTTGGTCGATGCGCTCGCCGAATTCAAGCGGCATCGCCGCCGATAGGATCTCGCCCCGGCTGGTCTTGGTGTGCCCGCGTGGCCGGTCGGGAGGGACTTCGAAATAGGGAGCATCCGCCAGTTGCCTGCGCCAGTAGGTCTTTTCGGCTTCGAAGCCGTAGCTGCGGCGGTATTCGTCCTGCCACAGGGCGAAGTCGCCATATTGCAAGGGCAGCTCCGGAAGGCTGGGGTTCCGGTTGGCGTCGATTGCCGAAGCGACCTCACCCACCTCGCGGCCGAGCACGCGGATCGACCAGCCATCGAAGCAGGTCTGGTGGGCGGTGATGAGGATGAAGCCGCGTTCATTTTCCACCATCAGGAAGGTGACGCGGAAAAGCCCTGGCACGCGCAGATCGAACGGCGCACACGCCGTCTCACGGCTGATGGATTGGATGCGCTCGTCGCGCTGGTCCGCAGGCACATTCCTGAGGTCGATCACCGACATCTTAAAATCGACTTTATCGACCACCTGCTGGATCGGCCGGCCGGAGACGTCCATGAAGCGGGTGCGCAGGATTTCGTGCCGGTCGATGATTTGCCGGAAGGCGGCCTCTATGCTGGCGATCTTGAAGGTGCCGCGGATTTCCCAACGCACGGCGACGTTGAGCGCCGGGTTGCCGGGGCTGAGTTGGTCGAGAAACCAGCAGCGCAGCTGTGTCTGCGTGCAAGGGAACTCGGCGACGACGGCATGACGCTCGTCGGAGAATGTCGCGGCAGGGTCCATTTTGTTCATGAGGGCCTCTCCATTCCGCGCCGTGCGCCGTTTCGGAACTCCCTCAGCGAGGGAATGTGCGGCGCCGTCCCGTTGATCGGCGCTTCGTCCTGCTCTTCGGCGTAGCTTGCCAGCTCAGAGATGGTCGGGTGGCGCAGGAGATGCTTGGCTTCGAGCGGCAGGCCGGCATCCATCATGCGTGCGGCGATGCGGAAGATACTCAAGGAATCCGCACCCAGGGCGTAGAGGTTTTCGTCGACGCCGATCTCTGCGATCTCCAGCACCTCCTTCCAGATGTGCGACAGTCTCTCCTCCATCGGCGTGCGCGGCTTGGTGCGGATGGGGGCGGCCTCGCGCTGCGGAACGCCCAACCTCTCGAGCGCCTTGCGGTTGAGCTTGCCGTTCGCCGTGTGTGGAAGCTCGGTCGTAGCGATCCAGAAACTGGGCACCATGTGCCCTGGCAGATGGTCTTTGGCGTGGGAGGTGAGCTCTTCCGCTGAGGGTTCACGTCCGTCCGCCGGTACGAAATGGCAGACGAGCTGGCGATCGCCGTTCCTGTTTTTGGCAGCGACGACGGCGCATTGCCGGATGCCGTCCTTCTTGCCGATCACTGCTTCGATCTCACCGAGCTCGATGCGGAAGCCGCGCAGCTTGATCTGGTTGTCACGCCGGCCGAGTAGCTGCAGCGTTCCGTCTGCAAGGCGCCTGCCGACGTCCCCGGTCTTATAGAGCCGGCGGGGCACCTTGCTGCCTATCCTCACCGGCCGGAAAGCGGCCTCTGTCAGGTCCAGGCGGTTGAAGTAGCCATTCGCCAATCCGTCACCGCCGATACAGAGCTCACCAACGACGCCCACCGGGGCGATGCGGTCGTTGCTGTCGAGGATGTAGAGCTGCGTATTGGCGATGGGATGGCCGATGTGGATCTGGTTGTCGTCATCTTCGACGCGGGCGAGCGACGACCAGATGGTGGTCTCGGTCGGGCCGTACATGTTCCATAGCTCGCCGCCGATCTTCAAAAGCCCACGGGCAAGCTCCTTCGGCAAGGGCTCGCCGCCGGACAGCATCTTCAGGCTCGGCTGATCCGAAAGGCCCGCCTCGACAAGTATCTGCCACAGCGTCGGGGTTGCCTGCAGGACTGTTGCACCGCACGCCTTAAGGAGTTCGACAAGCGCGAAGCCATCCTGCACCTGCGCACGGTCGGCGATGACCACCTTGCCCCCGACGATCAGCGGCAGGTAGAGCTCGAGGCCTGCGATATCGAAGGAGATGGTCGTTACCGCAAGCAACGTGTCTTGCGGCGTGAAACCGGGCTTCCTGGCCATGGAGGTCAAAAAGTTGACCAGGGAGCGGTGCGACACCTCGACGCCCTTGGGCGTACCCGTGGAGCCCGAGGTGAAGATGATGTAGGCGGCCGAGCCGGCGTCTGCCAACTGCAGTTCCAGCGGGGCCGCATCCTGCGCGTCGATCTTCGTCCGCTCGGTATCCATGCGGATCACGCAGGTGTTCTTGGCGGCTAGCCTTGCGATCGTGTCGTTGCCGCAGACGAGAGCCGAGATGTCCGCGGCCTCCATCGTCTGCCGCAGGCGCGCTTCCGGGTGGTTGGGGTCGAGCGGCACATAGGCGTGGCCCGCTTTCATTATCGCCAGTAGGGCGACAAGCATGTCTATAGACCGATCGAGCGCCAGGGCGACACGTTGGCCCGGTATGAAGAGCCTGGCCTGAATGTGCCGGGCGAGCTGGTTGCTTCTGGTTTCGAGCGCGCCGTAGGTGATGGACGCGCCATCGTGCTCGGCGGCGATCGCATCGGGCCGTTCGCTGACTTTGCGGGCGAATAGCTCGAAGACGAAGCGGTCACGCTCATACTCGGTCGCCGTCTGATTGATCTCGTTGACGAGCCAATTCTCCTGATCGTGGGAAAGCAGGGGAAGATCCACGACCTTGCGACCGATATCGTCGGCAATAGCGGAGACGAGGGTGTTGAAGTGACCCAACCAGCGCTCGATGGTCGTCCGATCGAAAACGTCGCCATTGTAATCGACGTCGATGCGAATGCCGTCCTCGCTTTCGATCATGTTGAGGAACATGTCGAAGTTGGAGAAGGCCTTGGGGTTCGGCGTGATCTTTGCCGACAGTCCTTCAAATCCTGCGTTCCTGGACATGCGCTCGAGGTTGAACTGGATTTCCGTGAGCGGCAGGCGGCTCGGGTCGCGTCTGATGCCGAGTTTGCGGACCAGAGTACCGTATGTGTAGTCCTGATGTTCGAAGGCTTGCAGAACGCCTTGCTGCGTCGCGCGCAGGTGCTTTTCGAACGAGGCGCCGGTATCGACCCCCTGGCGCAAGGGCAGGAGGTTGACGCAATGGCCGACCAGGGTCTGGTCGCCGAGCAGGCTTTGGCCCGCCGACGGCACGGCGATGACGATGTCCGTGCTGTCGGAAAGGCGTGCTATCATGACCTGGAGCGCGGCGAGCAGTGTCGAGAACATGGTGGCGCCGCTCTTCGCACCGGCCTTCTTGAGGCGCTTATAGGTCTCCTTTTCGATGTGCCTGGTGCAGGTGCCACCTGCGAATGTCCGGCGCTCCGGGCGTGGCCGGTCGGTCGGCAGGTCCGCCAGTTCCGGCACCGTCTCGAACTGCTTCAGCCAATAGTCCTCAGTCGTCGGGTTCGTCTCCGCCTTGGCGAGATTGCCTGCATAGACGGCGAAGGAGAGCGCGGGCGGAAGGTTGGGCTCGCGGTTCGATACGAACGCGGAATAGGCCGCGGCCAATTCTTCGACGATCACGTTGGTCGACCAGCCGTCGCAGACGATATGGTGTGCGGTGAAGATGAGCACGTGCCGGTTGGCGGCGAGGCGCACGAGCCGAGTGCGGGCAAGGGGGCCGGTCACAAGATCGAAGGGCGTGCGGGCTTCCTCCGCGACGAGCTCTTCAAGCGCGGCCTCGGGATCCGGATCTCCGGCGAGATCGTGGAACTCCATGTTGATCCGGAAGTCGGGGATGATCTCCAACCGCTCGCCTGAGCGCGAGAAACGGATGTGAAGGGCATCGTGACGTCCAATAACCAAGTCCAATGCGCGGCGAAAAGCCTCTTTGTTCAGAAAGCCTTCAAGGGTGAGGTTGAAGGATTCATTGAAGGAGCAGGAGGCCTCGTCGCCAGCTTGAGCGGCAAGCCAGATTTCCTTCTGCGCTTCTGTGAGCTCGGCCGAGCTCACGGTCTCTCCTGCTACGGGCATGGGTGCCGCGGCCAGCGATTTCTCCTCGGAAGGCGCCAGAATGCCGGCGGTCTGGAGAGCATCGAGACTGTTGCGGAAGACGTCGGCTATATGCTGGAAATCCTCCTCCGTATGGACGGTGGTGAGGAAGCAAGGGTAGCCGTCCTGCACATGAATGCCCTGCATGCGTACGTGCGGGTAGAACAGCGCGCCGAGGGGATCGAGACTGCCGAAGTCCGTTACGAACCAACTTGCATAGCCATTGATCTTGCCGGCGATACCGCGACGGCTGAGATCGGCGTTCAGCTCTTCCACGAGCAGTTGCGTGCGGTCGGCGACTTGGCTGTAGAGGGCCTGGCCCTCGCCCTTGATATGCTGCAGCACCGCCTTGGCCGCCGCCAGCGTGACCGGATGGCGTACGAAGGTGCCGGCGAAGAAGGTGGGCGCCACCATCGGGACGGAGTCGTCCCCATAGTTCCAGTGGCCGCCGTCGAGGGCATCCATGAAGCGGCTGTCACCGGCAAGGACGCCGATGGGCATGCCGCCGCCCAGCACCTTGCCGTAGGTTGCCATGTCGCCCTTGATGCCCCAGACGGACTGCATGCCGCCCGGATGGACGCGGAAGCCGGTGACGACCTCGTCGAAGACCAGCGCAAATTCGCCTTCGGTGGCGATCCGGCGCAACTCCCGCACGAACTCGACCGGGCGCAGCTCCGGATGGCGGCTTTGCACGGGCTCGATGATGACGGCCGCGATGTCTTCGGCGTTGGCCCGGATCCACTCAAGGCTTTCGGGTGCGCCGTAGCTAAGCACCGTCATGTTGGAAAGCGATGTGGGCGGGATGCCGGCGGCGATCGGCAGCGCTGCGGGCGCGCCTGAGCGGCCACGGCCCTTCACCAGAACTTCGTCGAACTGGCCGTGGTAATCATTGCCGAAGACGACCACCTTTTCGCGGCCGGTGACGGTTCTGGCGACCCGCATGGCGGCCATCACCGCCTCCGAACCCGTGTTGCAGAAAGTCACACGCTCATGGCCGGTCATCTCGCCAATCAGTTCGGCGACCTCTCCGGCAAGCGGCGTCTGCGGACCGATGGCGAAGCCGCTGTTCACCTGGTCGATCATTGCCTTGACGACGAAATCGGGCGCATGACCGAAGGCTGTCTGGCCCATGCCGTTGACGAGGTCGATATATTCGTTGCCGTCGATGTCCCAGATGCGCGAGCCCTTGGAGCGGTCGGAGACGACAGGAAAGACAATCTCCTTCCACTCGGCGCGGAAGCCGGAGGCTGCACGCGGGTCCGCCAGGCGGTGGCGGTTGGCCTCGGTGAAGGCCCTGGATTTGGCGTTCTTCGCGGAGTAGCGTTCCGACAGTTCGGCGATGAACGCGCGCTTTTGCGGCGTCAACTCTCCGTCGCCGAGGCGCATGCCGGGCTTATAGAGGCGCGGGCGTCCGGAACTGTTTTCCGCTTCGGCGGGCTTGGCCCCTTCGGGTGCGGGGGCATTGCCGAAGACGGTCGACTGTGGGCTCGTCTGCTGTGGTATTGGCGGCGGTGTCGCGATACCCAGCGTCTGTGCCGCCTGCAATTGCCGGGCGAAAAGCTGCTGCATCATCTGAAGCTGCGACTGGAACAGTCCCTCCAGCCCGGTGGCCGCCGGCGTGGAAGGTGTTGCTGTGGGCACCATCGGGGCCTGGGTCGCAGGAACGGGGGCTTGCACCGCCGAGCCGGGAGCCGGCTGCAGCGCGTCAGGCGGCAGCTCGGCGTCCAGATGCCGGGCGAGGGCGTCGACGGTCGGGATGCTGCTCAGAAGCTCGCGGAAGGAGAGCTTCACCTTGTACTGCTTCTCGAGCTTCTGCGCGAACTGGCCGATGAAGAGGGAATCGAAGCCGAGTTCGAGGAACGTTGCCTCGGCAGCGTCCGCCGCCAGTTCCTCGCCCGACATCTCGGCTAGAAGGGCAAGCAGTGCCGTTTCCAGCCTTTTGATCCTGTTTTCGGAGGGAGCTTGCGTGACAGCATTCATGGTATCGGTTCCGTATGCGTGTGCCGGTTGAGGCATGCTTGCCTGAGGCGCGCTGGCCTCGACGACGATGGGTGTTTGCGGGTTTGCCACGGACTGCCGGCTCGGCCGTGGCGCCTCTATCCAGTGCTTCTGGCGCTGAAAGGCATAGGTCGGCAGGGAAAGGCGCCGCTGAGCGGATATGGGCAGTTGTGGCCAGTCCAGATCGCAGCCGGAAATCCACAGCCGCGCATGAGCCTCGGCGAAGGTGGTGGCCGCGGCGGAAGCCCGGTCATGCTCGGGCAGTGACTGGACGATCGCCGCCAGGTCGCCGCGATTGATGGTCTGCGCGGCGAAGACGGAAAGAGTTCGGCCGGGGCCAACCTCCAGCAGGACCGGCCTTTTTTCGCGGCATGCAGTGGCAAGGCCCTCGGCGAAGCGGACGGCATCGCGGCAGTGCTGTGCCCAATAGTCGGGCGAGGTGCCGAGAGCATCGGTCTGCCAGTCGCCGGTCGTGCAGGAAACGTAGGGAATTGTAGCCGTGCCGTAGGCGAGCTTGCCGGTCTCCTTGCGCAGGGCGGCTGCCGCCTTATCCATCATGGCCGAATGGAAGGCATGGGAGGTGTGCAGGCGGCTAAAGGCGATGTCGGCCTCCTGCAGCCGCGCGCAGGCGGCATCCACGGCCTCGAATGTTCCTGAGATGACGCAGAGCTTGGGTGCGTTGACGGCGGCGATCTCCACGCCCTCGTCGAGATGAGCACGCACGGTTTCGGCCCCGGCGCGAACGGAGACCATCGCACCCTTGGGCTGTTTCTGCATGAGCCGGCCACGATTGGCCACCAGAAGCAGCCCGTCATCGAAAGACATGACGTTGGCGAGCGTAGCGGCGACGAATTCGCCGACGCTGTGGCCGATCATGGCGGCAGGCACGAGCCCGCGGCTCATCCACAGGCGCGCCGTCGCGTATTCGATGAGATAGAGCGCGGGCTGGGCGAACTTCGTATCGCGCAGGGCGGCCGACATTTCCTCGGTGGGGTCGCCCGCATGACGGATGAATTGGCGCAGGTCGATGCCAGTCTTCGCTTCGAGAAGGCCGGCGCCGTGATCGATCCAGCGGGCGAATTCGGGCTCGCTGTCATAGAGCGCGCCGCCCATGCCAACATATTGGGCGCCCTGGCCAGGAAACATGAAAATGACTGGCGGCGGCGTTTCCTCCGCCTTGCCGGCGAGCGGACGCTCGTTCTCGAGGCCGGCGACAGCTTCTTCCACATTTGCGCCGATTGCCGCCGTGCGATGCGCGAAATGGTGCCGGCCGTTCTGAAGCGTGAAGGCGACGGCGGGAAGCGGGATGTCCGGACGGCGGCGGAGCGCCTCAGCCAGATTCCGACGCATGCCTGCAAGAGATACTTCATTCAGCGCCGATAAGGGAATAATGTGATTTGCTTTTTTGTATTCTTCTACGAGAGAAGGAGCGGGCGGAGCCGCTTCCAGGACGAGGTGCACATTCGTGCCGCCTACGCCGAAGGAACTGACGCCCGCCCGCCGCCGCGGGGCATCTGCCGGCCACTCACACAGCGCCCGCGGGATGTAGAAGGGACTGTCGTCCAAATCGATATGCGGATTGGGTTCGGAGAAATTCGCCATGGGCGGGATCTTGGCGTTGCGCAGCACCAATGCCGCCTTGATGAGCCCCGCCACGCCGGCGGCCGCGTCCAGATGGCCGAAATTGCCCTTCACCGAGCCGAGAGCGCAGGTCGATCTCTGAGAGACATCGCCGAAGGCCTTCCTCAGGCCGGCGAACTCGATAGGATCGCCCAGCGGCGTTGCCGTGCCGTGGCACTCGACATAGCCGATGGTGGCAGGATCGACGCCGGCACTTGCATAGGCGGTAGTGATAGCCTCGGCCTGGCCTTCCACGCTCGGCGCGGTGTAGCCGACCTTGCCAGACCCGTCGTTGTTGACGCCGTAGCCGCGGATGACCGCGTGGATGTGGTCTCCATCGCGCAGCGCGTCATCGAGGCGCTTCAAGAGCACAACGCCCGCGCCGCTGCCGAAGACAGTGCCGGCCGCATCGGCATCGAAGGGGCGGCAGAAGCCATCCGGGGAGGCCATGCCGCCTTCCTGGTAGATATAGCCGCGCTTCTGAGGGAAGGTGATCGATACGCCGCCGGCCAGTGCCATATCGCAGCTGTAGGTCAAAAGGTTCTGGCAAGCCTGGGCCACCGCCAGGAGCGAGGTCGAGCAGGCGGATTGGATGGTGAAGGCGGGGCCGCGCAGATTGAGCTTGTAGGCGACGCGTGTGGCGAGCGTGTCGTTGATCGAGCCGATCAGCTCGGAAAACATGCCGATCTGATAATTCGAGGTGAAGGCCTCGGCCTTTTCGCGGTCCGACAGGACATTGTTGATGAGATAGGTGGCAAGCGCCGAGCCTGCGAAGACCCCGACTTGGCCAGGGCAGGCATAGGGGTCGTAGCCGGCGCCTTCGATAGACTCCCAGCAGATTTCCATGAAGATGCGAAACTGTGGGTCGAGGAGGGCGGCCTCGCGCGGATACATGCCGAAGAACTCGGCATCGAACAGCTCCACATCATCGAGATGGGGCCTCGCCGGCACGTAGTCCTTGGCGGCACGAACGTCCTCGCCGAAGGCGTCCTCGATCTCTTCGGGCGGGAAATGCGCGAATGCGTGTCTGCCCTGCGCGATGAGATCCCAAAGTGCATCGACGGAGTGTGCGCCGGGGAAGCGGCCGGACATGCCGATGATCGCGACGCTGCCTATGCCCTCGTCGGCAAGGGCTTCCGCCTGAGGTGACGTATCGTTCATGAGGTGCTCCGGCGGAATTGAGACATCATCCTTTTCCTGAGATCCGCCCGTGCGTGGACAGAGGTAGCGGGCGCCGCGCTTGGGTTGCCGCTGTCGAGATGGCGTGCCAGGCTGCGGATGTTGGGATGCTGGAAGACCGCCACGACGTCGATCGAACGTCCGAGGGATTCCTCGAGCGCGGCATGTACGCGGATGAGCTGCATGGACGTGCCGCCGAGATCGAAGAAGTTCTGATCCAGGCCTACGCCGGTCCTGCCAAGCACCTGCTCCCAGAGTCTCGTGAGCAGCACTTCGGTATCGCCACCCGCTGGCAGCGGTGCGGTCGGCACGGCTGCTTCCGGCGGGGGAGGCGGGAGCTGGGAGCGGTCGATCTTGCCGGCCTGGTTCATGGGGAACCGGTCGAGCACCATCGCCCGGCTCGGGATCATGTGCGAAGGCAGCACCGTCTTCAATGTCGAGAGGATCGCCGCCGTGAAATCGGCCTCACTCATCGTCATCGGGGGGTGAGGCCGCAGATAGGCGACGATCTGTTTGGTGCCGGCGCTGTTCTTGTGACAGTCAGCCACGGCATCGGCCAGGCGTGCGTCCCGGCGCAGAGCAGCCTCGATCTCGTCAAGTTCTATGCGCTTCCCGTCGATCTTGATCTGCCGATCCAGGCGTCCCCTGAAGTGCAGTATCCCGTCGCTGTCCATCATGGCGAGATCGCCGGTGAGGTAGCAGCGCAGAGAGTTTCCTTCGGCGGTATGGATGGTGACGAAACGCTCGCGCGTCAGGTCGGGCCGGTTGAGATAGCCGATCGCCAGGCCATCGCCCGATACCGCCAGCTGCCCCTCCGAACCCGGCGGAAGCTCACGGAGGTCCTCGTCGAGGATATGGACGCGGCTATGGGCGATGCTGCATCCGATGGGAATCTCATCGCCTTCGAAATCCGGCGGTATGGTGTAGGCAGATGCCATGACGGTCACTTCCGTAGGACCGTACGCATTGGTGAGGATGCAATCAGGGTTGCCTCGCAGGAAGCGCTTGGCGTGATCCGACGAGGCAACCTCGCCGCCGAAGAGCACATGCCTCAAAGAGGCAAGGCGGCTACTCCTGTGATCAACCAGCAAATGGAAAAGACCCGTCGTCAGCAGCATGACGGTGACACGATTGTCATCGATGGTCTGCGCGACGCGTGGCAGCGACAGCTTGCGATCACCTATTCCGAGCAGGGTGGAGCCGTTGAGAAGCGCGCCCCAGATCTCGAAGGTCGCCGCGTCGAAGGAGATCGTCGCCGTGTGCAGGACGACATCGTCGGGCTCGAAACGAATGTAGTTCTGGTCACGTACGAGGCGGGCTATGCCGCGGTGGGGGATAACGACCCCTTTCGGCCGGCCGGTCGAGCCGGAGGTATACATGACATAGGCGGCGTCGCCTCCTGAGACATCGGGCAAGTCGTGAGGCAGGCCTTTTTCCGCGCTTTCCAGGAGATAACCGAGGTCGGTCACGGCGCTGACGGTCGGGATCGCGCGGATCGCACCAATGCTCTCCTTGTCGACCAGAATAAGCTTGGGATTGCAGTCGCCGATCATATAGCCGAGGTGATTGGCGGGATAGGAGGGGTCGAAGGGGGCATAGGCTGCGCCAGCTTTGAGGATCGCCAGCTTGGCGACTATCGTGTTCAGTGCTCGCGGCAAGAAGAGGCCGATGACATCACCCTTCGTCACACCCAGCCGCATCAGCTCACCGGCAAGCGCGGAGGACAGACGGTCGAGCTCGGTGTAGGTGAGGCCGGTGCTGCCAAATTGAACGGCTATCGCATACGGCCGCAGCGCTGCCTGCTCACTCACCAGAGAATGAATGCTGCGCTGGCTATCATAGCTGTTTCGTGCCTGAAAATTAGGGCGCGCCGCTGTCACGCGTCCATTAAGATATTCCGCCCGCCCTTCATTGCTGTTCATTCCAGCACCCACCTTCAAGGTGATCTGCGCCGACTGTGGCGATTGCCCCTGAGAACCTTGGTGTTTCAGATAGAATGCAAGAAAATCAATGGTTTCTCACGTTCTCTGGTGCAAGGATTTCATGCGTGGGAGAAAAGGAACAGATATTCATCCGGATGAGGGCTTCCTGACCGGAAGCTGTACGTCGAATGGTATTTTTGCTCATTCGGCGGGGGCATTTTTCACACACCGAGGCGGCACTGTTCCAAAAGCGTTAAGACCCGTTCGCGGGTGTCGAACTCCCGGCGTCAGTCGGCGCGATAGGCGCGAACGTAGTCCACATCCATGAAGGATGGATCGGGGGTCTGATTTTTCGTCGGCCCGTCGACCAGGGCGAGGTTGACCAGGATGTAGAGCGGCTGCCTGTGCTCTTCCTGGGTCTCGGTCTTCCACATGAACTCGCCGTCGAAATAGAAGCGGATCCAATCTTGGTCGATCTTGACACCGTAGGTATGGAAGTCGCCGGGATCGGCATCGCCAAAAACCTCGTTGCGCGTGTAGCGCGAATAGTGCCGGCCGTCGCGATGCCATACATGGACGACGGATGAGTAGCCGTCCGGCTTGTCGCCGTAGAACTCGATCACGTCTATCTCAGCGGTGAAGCGGGAGCGGTCCTTGCCGATCAGCCAGAAGGCTGGCCACACGCCCGGGCCGGTTGGCAGACGCGCGCGCATTTCGAAATAACCGTACTGCTGCGCAAAGCCGTTTCCTTTCGTATCGACGGATGCCAGCAAACCGGAACGCCATTCGCCCTCGGCATCCCTGCTCGCCTTTATGCGCAGGATGCCGTCGTCGACGGTGAAGGGCTTTTCTTCCGGATTGGCGAAGCGGGCGCCGCCGAAGTCTCCTGACCACGGCGTGTGTGCGATCCAACGCGTGCCTGGCCCCCAGGCGGAGACGCTGAGGGTATCGAAGTTCTCTTCGAAGGAGATGCTCATCTCCTCCAAATCGAGCTGGTCCTCAACCGAGCCGGCGAAGCCTGGAGAGGCGGCGAAGATCGCTGCCGCAAGGGTCGCCGCGGCAAGAAGATTACCTCCGCCACCATGCGCACTTCGTGTTTTGAAAAGGGTTCGTTTCGTGGAGCTCATATTGGTACCTCCCCGACCAACATACTCCACGGGCGAAGGCCGTAACCAGCCGGGCGAATGAGGCGCGCCATACATCATAAGCGGTACCTGGGGTGGAACGACGGCGCGGGGGAACGGTGATAATTTATGCTCCTTCCGGACAAGGGGCCCGGGCAAGGGGCAAGGATCACCGCATGAATATCGAGTTGCTCGGCTTTGTGACGATGGTTCTCGGGGTGGCCGTTCTGTTTGCCCCGATCCACCGGGCCTTCTCGATCATGGTTCTGTCCACGCTTTTCGGTGCAGCGGCGGCGTTCAGCCTGTCGGGGCTGGGAGGGGCCTCGGTGCTCGTGCCGAGCCTGTTCCTGGTCTTCTACGGTCTGCGCCTGTTCATGGCGTTCGGCGAGGGGCCGGTGCTGGCTGCCGTGGCTGCACCGCGTGCTGGATTCTGGCTTCTGCTTTTGACCGTCTATGCGCTCGCCACAGCGGTGTTCTTTCCGCGGCTTCTGGAGGGAATGGCGGAGACGATGACCGTACAACGGATAGCGGCGGGACGCAGCTCCATCTCCATGGTTCCGTTGGCACCGTCGACCAACAACATAACACAGGCTGTCTATGCGTTGGGCGGGCTGATCTGCTTTGCCTTCACATTCGCCTATCTTCGACGCGTCGGATCGCTCGCCCGTCTTGCCAGCCTTATCCTTGTGCTGGGGGCGGCGAACCTGGCTTTCGCTCTGCTCGACGTGGTCACCTACTATTCGGGGGCCGCCTATCTGTTCGACTACATCCGCACAGCCAACTACGCTTTGCTGACCGGCGCGGAGAAAGCCGGCTTCAAGCGCATTTCCGGCACGTTTCCCGAAGCCTCGGCCTTTGCCGGCTACACGGCGGTGCTGTTCGCCTTCATTGCCAGCCTTTGGCTCGACCGGGTGCGCTCCTGGACCAGTGGTGTGCTGGCGGGCCTGCTCCTCGTTGTGCTGCTCCTGGCGACGTCCACCACCGGGCTCCTCGCGCTGGTGGCGGTCATCCTGTTCCTCGGCCTGAGATCGGCACACGGATCGGTTGGCAGAAAGCCGGTGGGTCGGCCTGTCTTTCTGGCCGGGGCGGTGTTGGGGCTTCCGCTCCTTATTCTACTTACCATCATCCTCATGCCCGAGATGGTGGAGCGGATCATGGAATTTCTGGACGAGATCCTGTTTTCCAAGCTTGACAGTCAATCCGGGCGGGAACGCTTCATGTGGAATGCCGTCGCCTACCAGGCTTTCCTGGATACGTGGGGGCTTGGCGCGGGGCTGGGGAGCGCGCGCGCGTCGAGCTATCTTCTCGTGCTTCTTTCCAATGTCGGCCTGCTGGGCACGATCATTTTCTTCATCTTCTTCGGCTCTATCCTGTTTTCAAAGGCAGGGCCGGGCGGTGCTGGCCAAGACATCGACGACAAGATCGCCCGGGCCGCAAAAGCCGGATTGGTCGCTGGTCTTGCCGAGGCCCTGGTTTCCGGTACCGTTTATGACCTTGGGTTGATGTTCTACCTGTTGGCCGGTGCGGTAGCTGCGATGCACATGCCGGTCTCTGGCGTGGCGAGAGCGTTGGCGCCGGAAGCGTCGCGCACGCGCGACGCGGCAGCCATGCCTTCCGAGAGGGCAAGCCATTGAAGGTACTGGTCTTCAACGTCAAATACAGCCCCAACCTTGGCGACGGCGTTCTGGCCGAGTGCCTCGAGAGCACGTTGCGGCGGAGCGGCTGTGAAGTCGAAACGATCGATCTCGCCGGCCGCCGCGCCTATGGGGACGCAGGAGGCGGCCGCATGGGCGCGCTCGCCATACTCAGGTTGTTGCCGCCGCGCCTGCGTAGGACGGCAGTTGCGTTTGTGCTCGGGCGCAAGTTGCGGCGCTTGCGCGGTGGATGGCAGGCTAGGGTCGAGGCGGCGGACGCGGTAGTCGTCGGCGGCGGTAATCTCTTTCAGGACGACGATCTCAACTTCCCTCTTAAGATTGCGGCAGTGCTGGAATGCGCATGTCGCGCCGAGCGACCCCTCGCCGTCTTTGCCGTCGGCGTCACGGCCCACTGGTCGGACCGTGCGGCAAAGCTTTTCGGCTGGCTGCGCGACTGCCGGATCGTTCACATATCGGTTCGCGACCGCGCCGCGCGGGACAACTGGATCGCCCACTTCGGCCACCGACACGATGTGGAAGTCTGCCCCGATCCCGGCCTGTTGGCGTGCGACCTGCCGCAGGTCGGAGAAGCAGCACCTGCGCTCGACCGCCCGCTCATCGGTGTGTGCGTCACCCATCCAATCGTTCTACGACGGCATGCAGCGATCGCTGACGCGCAGATTCCACTTCTGACGGTGGACGAATACCGGCAACTGGCGGAGTGGCTGATCAATGCCGGCTGCAGGGTTCTGCTTTTCACCAATGGCGCCAACGAGGACCAGCGGTTTCTCGACCGCATCATGCAAAACCGTGCCTGCGCCGCGCACGTGGCGACGGGATTGCTTGTCGCGGCTGCTCCTTCCCACACACCGGCCGATCTCATCGGGACCTTGCGGAGGCCTGCCGCTATTGTCGCACATCGGCTGCATGCCTGCATCGTTTCCTATTCCCTGGGTACGCCACAAATAGGCCTCGGATGGGACCGCAAGGTGGAGAGCTTTTTCAGATCCGTCGGCCGCGAAGGCTTCTTTCTTCAGGGAGATGTCACACCGCAGCAGATCGGCGGGCTTGTCTTGAAGGCTATGGACGAGGGCATCGACGTGGAAACGCACGGCAGGCATCTTGGGCACGCTAGACAGGCGGTGGCGCTGCTTGTGCAGCAGATGCGGAAAACGGTCTGCCAGACGGACGCCGCCGACCCCACGAACGCTCGGCCGAAGGCTTGGAAGGCACCCGATCACCAAGATGTGATCGACGGGGGCAACGCGCAGTTTGCCTTGAAGCGAATAGCGATAGAACCTGAGAGTGACCGAGAAATGTAGTCGCTACCACCTTAGGAGAGATGCCTAGCGAAATTTGCACGTGTTATAAATAGCGAAGTCCAAGAATAAGTAGCATACCAGTAAGAGGTGGGGGTGTGCTTTCCAACGTGACGGGGCATTTCAGAGATATTATTAGGTCTCTTGAGGCGGAGGCTCCGGCTAAAGCTGCGGTGTCGAACGACTCTTGGCCAAAGAGCACCCCGCGATCAGCCATCAGGCGGCAGACCTACAAAGCAGGAACGACCATTTCGGATGGGGACGAGAAGAAGCCTGCAATCCTGCTGGTGATGTCCGGCTGGGTGGCTTCCTGCAAGATGCTGAACAACGGCATGCGAACCGTCCTCGACTTTTCTCTTGCTGGTGACGTCATCATGACGGGGTGGACACGGGAAGCCGCCACGGCTCTTTCTCCTGCAGTGGTGGTGGAGTTGCCGGGGCCGACTTTCGAAGGCCTGCTGTCCTATCCCCAACCGATATCGGAAATCATTCTCAAGGGGTTGGCGAGGCGCTATGCTAGACTGGCCGAGCATGTCGTGAATATCGGCAGGCGGGGAGCGGTCGAGCGCACGGCGCATCTGCTCCTGGAACTCGCATATCGCATAAACGCGCGCGAAAAGGACGGTGCCATAGGCTTTGCCTGTCCGTTGACGCAAGCCGACTTAGGGGATGCGCTTGGCATCTCTGCAGTGCATGTAAACCGCGTGTTGAAAGAGTTGCGCGAAGGCGGCTTCGTGTCGTTCAGGGGAGGAGTTGTCGAGATTTACGATCAGCAAGGCCTGGTGAAACTCGCCAGTTTCGATCCGTCGTACCTCGAATTGAGAACAGTATAGCCCCTTTTCGACCGATGTGGCCTTATGGAGTCACCATTGGTTGTACTTCTGTGCATTATATTACCAAAAAGTTGTTAGGGTATTTGATTAACGGATGATGAATATTTGGCAAGGCATTAATCCAAGTTAGTGCGTCTTATCCACAAGTATGCAGATACTTATGGTCCAAGTTGACCAATCGGGATGCCTCTCGAAAACGGGGGCGGACGGTTGTTCCGCAAGGGTTTGGGGAATGGCAACTGGGGACTGGAGAAGGAAACACGCAGGTTCGCCGCCTTTGGGGTCGGGGCCTGTGCAAGACAAGCAATTGTCAGGGGAGTTGTGTCGTGGAATATGCGAACGCGATTACACAGGTACCTGGCCTTAAACGGGTACCAAACATACCAGGGACTTTGGAGAAAATAGGAGAGTATGACGCAGGGGGAGATCCGGGTGATGAGAAGCACCACGATCTTGTTCTGCTGATCGATCCGCGAGCGCTCGACCGGGAGTGCCTGGCACGGAGCCTGAGCGAGCAAAACCCCGCCATGGATATCGTGGCGGTCGGCTCCGCCAGCGAATGGCGCGGACATCATGAAGCACGTGAACCGTCCGCGGTGCTGTTCATCGTCGGCAGCAGGAAGATAGCCGAACCGGCCGTGTGCGGTGAAATCCAGGATCTGGCGAGGAAATTCGAGGGAAGCCCCGTCGTTGTCGTCGCCGATACAGACGATCTCGGGCAGATCCTGAAGGCGCTCGACTCTGGGGCGAGGGGCTATATCCCCAGCAACGTTGGTGTCGGCGTGGCCGCGGAGGCAATACTGCTGGCACGCGCGGGAGGTGTGTTCGTACCCGCCAGCGGTGTGCTCGCCATGCGCGACGTCATCAACTCGACGACCAACCGCGTTGCCGGTCTCGGCAATCTGTTCACGTCGCGTGAGGCGGAAGTCGCGGAAGCATTGCGGCGTGGAAAGGCGAACAAGATAATCGCCTACGAACTGCAGCTTTGTGAAAGCACGGTCAAGGTCCATATCCGCAACATCATGAAAAAGCTCAACGCCACCAATCGCACGGAGGTGGCCTACAAGATAAGAGAGATGCTGCCCTGACCGGGGGTGTGAAAGTGATTACGGCGCTATCAGCGCCGCTGCGGGGCTTCTCTTGCCCCTGCAATTCGACAGTCGCCGCGAGAGCGGTCGCGGCGGCTGGCTTGACCGGACCCGCTGGTGCGGGTCCGGTCAAGCCGTATCGCTGGGGAATAGATCCCTTATTTTATAAGCGATCTCGGTGCGGTTCGTTGCCTTCAGCTTCTGCATGATATTGCGGATGTGAACCTTCACGGTGCTTTCGCACATGTTGAGCTCATAGGCGATGATCTTGTTCGGTTTGCCCTGCCTGATGGCGTCTGCGACCTTTATCTGACGCGGTGTGAAAAGTTCTACCAGGCGGCTGTTTCGCGACGTGTCGGATGTGATGGAC
The DNA here is from genome assembly GCF_025336525.1 of Chelativorans salis. Lineage (GTDB taxonomy): Bacteria > Pseudomonadota > Alphaproteobacteria > Rhizobiales > Rhizobiaceae > Chelativorans > Chelativorans salis. Next base: position 181,594 of record NZ_JAOCZP010000003.1, on the reverse strand, counting down.
TGGCGAATTGCAAAAACGCTGCTTGCCGGTACGTACACACCCCCAGCAAGTGCCAAATTGATCGCTTCGACACAGACTTCTATGCTCACCGAGGACGGGATATAGCCGCGAACCCCGTAGTCCAGTGCACTGACGATCTGAACGATGTCGTCAGAGTCGGCGAGAACTATAACAGGCAGCGCGCCGGCACTGGAAACGATCTTCTTGATCTGATCGGCCGCATCGGTGGCTTTCTGCGCACCCAGGTGGAAGACAATCGCCGCCAGGGGAGGATGAAGATCCTCCGACGTGCTCCACTCTTCAACTGAACCATAGCCAGCCACGACCCACGAAATGCGTTGTGACACCAGACTGCGCCGCAAGCACTCCCTGCGGAGCGTACGATTGTCGATCAGAGCAACCGATTGCAGTCCTTCGCTGACTTCGACGGGACCATTCCCATCAGACTGCATTTCGTCGTCAAAATTGTCCGTCTCTTCTTTGGAAATGCGTTCCGTACTACGGAACATACCCTGCCTTTCGAGACCAAGGCCTGTATGCGTAGAAAGCATCATGTCGAGCACCCCCTTGTGCGTTGATAATTGGAACTGGTTTTCTTGAAGGCTTGCAAACTAAGGGGTGCCTGTCCCCTTCGTCTGTGAAATTTGCTACACATGCTTCTTCTATTCGTGCAATCGTATGTACCGACTGCAGACGACACGAATGCAAAAGGACCGCGTGGGGTGGCCGTGAATATTCAAGTTGCTCGCGGTTGTCGGAAACCTGCTGCAGAGATATTCTTTTCCGCTTGAAGGCGAGGGGCGGCTAGCCGGATCGAAGATGACTGGACGGCTATATACCCGTCATGTCGCAACCATCGTTTCTATTGATGCCGCTGGCTTTTCACGCCTGATGGGCATCAATGACGAATTTGCTGTAACGGCTTTCGAGGCGCGGCGGGCGATCATTGTAGAAAGTTGCGATGCTGGCGGCGGACGGATGTTCGGTGCGGCAGGCGATAGTCTCATGGCCGAATTCGGAGCGCCGATCGATGCCATGAGGGCGGCGTTCGACTTTCAGGAGAAGATCGCGGCGCTGAACGCCTCCGTTTCCGACGAGATGCGCATGCCTTTCCGCGTGGGCATCAATACCGGGAGCGTGATCGTCCGCGACGAGAGCTTGTACGGCGACGACGTCAACATTGCCGCCCGTATCCAGGAGCTTGCACCCTATGACGGGCTGGCGATCTCCGAGACCACCTGGCATCACGTGAAGGATAAGACGGCCGCCCGTTTCACGGATCTAGGCGAGCGGGTCCTGAAGAACATAGCGCTGCCCGTGCGCATATTCACGGCAACTCACGACGGCAGCGACGGCGCTGATGTGCTCCTCCCTCGTCAGCAAGAGTCCTCTGCGGCCATGCCACCGGCCGTCGCCGTTCTACCTTTTCACAACGAGATCGGGGACCGCGAACTCGACTACGTTGCGGACGGCATTGCGGAGGATGTCATCCAGGGCCTTTCCAACACCCGATGGCTGCCCGTCATCGCCAAGAGCTCCAGCTTTCAGTTTCGCGGCAAATCGCTCGGTACGCGGATGATCGGCAGTGCGCTGGGCGCGCGTTATATCGTCGACGGCAAGCTCGCCCGGGCGAATACATATTTCGCCCTGAAGGTCACGCTCACGGATGCGGCAAATGGAAGGCTGATCTGGTCGCGAGAGTTCAAGCGACGGGCTGACGAGGTGGCAATGCTTCACGACGAGATCGGCGGCATGATCGTCTCGATGCTGGAAAAGGAGGTTGAGCGGGCCGAGCAGGTGCGTACCTTCCAGGTTCCGTGGGAGAGCCTGGAGACATGGCAACTCGTCAGGCGCGGCCGTTGGCATATGCAGCGCCGCAGCCGCGAGGATACAGCCCTGGCGTTCGAGTGCTTTAAGTTGGCGCAGACGAAAGATGCCAATTCAAGTGCGGTGCTCAACGAATTCGCGTGGTGGTATTTCTGGCGTGCATGGCTGCGCTCGGGCGACAGCGACGATCTGGACAAGGTAGTGGAGTATTCGCGCAAGGCGCTGCTGATGGACAGCCAGGATGCACGCCCGCACGCCTATCTTGGCATTGTCGCGATTATGCGCGGTCAGCCGAAGGCGGCTCTCGAACATCTGAGCGAGGCGCTCGAGATAAATCCCAGCTTCGCCTTTGCCCACTCGGCCATGGGGAGCGCGCACCTTCTTCTCGGACAGGCGGAGGAGGCGATCCCGCTTTTTCAGGCGGCATCGCGGCTGAGCCCTTTCGACATCTATGCCTTCCACAATCTTGGTGAGCTGGCCGCTGCCTATTGCCTTACCTCCCAGTGGTACGAGGCAATCAAGACCGCGGACCGCTCACTCAGTCTTTCCCCCGGCTATTTCTATGCACGCTTCCTGAAGATCGGAGCGCTTGCACGCAGCGGCCGTCTTGATGAGGCTCGGCGGGAGCTTTCCATTTTCCGGACACGGCACCCCGACTTCACGAACGCGCGCATCGAATGGATTCCATTCGCCGATGCATCCGCGAAGGCCGCTCTTATAAGCAATTTCGAATTGGCGGGATGACTACAGGCTACGTGATCTGTTTCACATACGCGGGGCGCTCAACGACGTAGGAGCAACTGTTGAATCCCGGAGGGAGAGCGATGGTGGCTGTCAAATACTACGAGGGGGTTCTTAAAGGTCAGAAGGAGCAGCGGCCGCCGACTGAGCTACCCCCGTTCGACATGGAGCGCCTGCGCACGCGAGGCGTGTGGGCGCGTCTCGCGGAGCGACTTCTGGAAGACCCGCGCTGGGCGCTTGCGCTACTTAGGCGTTTTTGGCCGATGCCGCGTTTCGGCAAGTTTCTTCTGGTGACCAGAAATGCGGACGTCCGTGAGGTCCTCGAACGGCAGGATGTGTTCCAGACGCCGTACGGCCCGGAGATGACGGAAATCGCGGGCGGGCAAAACTTCATCCTCGGAATGCATGACGGGCCGCAATATCGGCACATGAAATCCACCATCCTGAGCGCCTTTCCCATAGACGAGGTGGAGCAGGTGGTGAGGCCGCTGGCGGCCCGGCATGCTGAGGAGATCATGCGTCGGGCGTCTCCCGATTTCGACGTGGTGGATAAGCTCTTGAAGGTGGTGCCGGTGCGCATCTGCCGTGACTATTTCGGCATGAGGATCGACGACGAGAAGCAGTTCTCCGACTGGGCGAATGCGCTGAGCGGCCTGTTCTTTGCCGACCCCTTCGCCAATCCGATCGCGCGTGAGCTTGCCGTCGTCGCCGCCGACAGGATGAAAAGAACGATTGACCTGTCCATAGAGGCGGTTCGGGGCGGCACGACAAGCCGGTTGACGCCACTTGGCAGGCTTGTCGACCTGCTCGACGACACCAGTTCCGACCTCGGCATCGGCGATGTCCATTCCATCATGATGGGCATGATCGCGGGCTTTGCGCCGACCAACCTGCTGGCCGGCAGTAACTGCCTTGACGTCGTCCTTTCGCGCAACGAGGCCCGCAAGGCAATCGAGGAGGCCGTCGCCGCGAAGGACGATACACGTCTCGAGCGGGTGATCCTGGAGGCGATGCGGTTCAAGCCGATCTGGATCGGACCGTTTCGCTACACCGCACGCGACGCCGTGATCGCCAAGGGGACGCGGCGGGAACGTGCGGTCAAGGCGGGAACCGCCGTCATGCCGGCGATGCTGTCGGCAATGTTCGATCCGGACGCCGTGGCCAATCCGAATGTGTTCGACATCGAACGGCCGGCGCGCGACTATCTCGTCTTCGGTCACGGCATTCACCAATGCATCGGCGCGGCAATCGCCCGCGTCCAGATCGCCGAATGCTTCCGAGCAATCTTCTCAAAGCCGGGCGTGCGGCGGGCGAAGGGCAGGGCCGGCCGTCTTTCGCGGCTCGGCGCTTATCCGGAGAGCCTGAGGATCGTCTTCGAACCTTCGCCGCTTTCGAAAACGGTAGAGCACTCCATGGTCTCTGTAGTGTTCGCGTGCGACGACGGCACGGAAGCCGAAAAGTTGCGCGAGGAGGTCGGCAAGCTTGGCAACCCGGCGAACGAGCCGGCAGCGGTGGCGCTGGACGCAAGCGGCATCATCCATTTTGCGAGTCTTGCGGTCGTCTGTGCGCCGAGCGCCCCCGCGAACGGTGAACGGACACATCTCGTGCTCGAACTTTCGGGCGACGGCGCGGATGAAGCCGTGGTGCAGGCTTTTGCCGAACATGCCGGTTCTCTGGTTCGCGGCTTGTTGGAGGACCGATGCGGGCTGGATGCGGAAGAGCCGCTCGAAGATTTCATGCGCGCGCGAATGATCAGGATCTCTCCGACATTCGGCAGCAACGTAGGCCTAGTATTTTCCGGAACGCCCGGCCATTCGGTCGCTCGTATTCGTGCAGAGGCGGAGTTGGAGAGTGCGGTGCGCGGGATCGTGGCAAATGCGCAGGGCGATGGTGCCGGCGCCGTGCTTGCCGAAGTGCGGGAAAAGCTGACGCAGGGTGACTGCTATCGATGGGCATTGGAGCCGGCGCAAAGCCTTCTGGAAATGCCGAAGGGAAGTGCGTGGGCTGCGTTCAAGAGGACGATCCGGTCGCCGAGGCTGCTGGTGACCGCTGCAATCGTGCTTCTTATGTGCTGGGGGATTACCTACAGCCTTGTCTTCGGATACGTGCCCGGCGTCTTCCGCAATCTTCTGGTGGCCGGGACCTCGCTCGTGCTTGCTCTTGTCGGCGTCAGCATGTCTCTGGCCTTCGTCGGCCTGCTCCTTCATATCGCGCTCCGGCGGCTTGAGAAACGGGACGTGCCCAGCGACACTCAGCCAGATCCGGAAACACTGGCCGAGATCGTCAGGCGGGAAAACCACTTCCCGCAGAACAACCTAACCGCCGTCTCGGTCATGAAGCCCGGCATGCTGCGGCGGCTGACGCTGCGTCTTTCCTTCTATCTCATCTCCATCACGGCCCGGAATGTCTTCCGACCCGGTTTCCTCGCCGACATTAACACAATCCATTTTGCGCGCTGGGTGTTGCTGCCTGGCACGGACAGGCTGGTGTTCTTCAGCAACTACGGAGGCAGTTGGGAAAGCTATCTCGAAGACTTCATCGCCAAGGCGCGCGCCGGTTTGACCGGGGTCTGGAGCAACACGCAGGGCTTTCCGAGGACCCGTTCTCTTTTCTTCGAGGGCGCGAGAGACGGCGCCCGCTTCAAGCGGTGGGCGCGGGCACAGCAGATACCCACCCTTTTCTGGTATTCGGCCTATCCCGGCCTCAACACAAACCGCATTCGTATCAACGCGCTCATAAGAAGCGGCATTGCGAAGGCCGAGACCGAGAGCGAGGCGCGCGACTGGCTTCGGCTTTTCGGTTCCCAGCCGCGCCCGCACGACGCGCTGGAAACGGAAGAGATACAGACGGTTTTCTTCGGCCCCCTCGGCCCCCTCCAGCATGCGCACATGACGGCGGTTAGCATTCCCGAGGGCCTTGCACGAGGGAAGCGCAAGGCATGGTTGCGCTTCGTGGAAGAGAGGACCAGCTTCGGCAACGGGCTTCCCGTGAAGCGGGCGATGACAGTCATGTTCGGGCCGAACGGGCTGGCGCGCCTCGGCCTCGACGATCATACGCGCGAGAGCGGGCTTGAGACCTTCCCAGCGGTATTCCGCCAGGGAATGGCCACAGAGCCGAGAAGCCGCATACTCGACGACGTCGGCCGCAGTGCGCCGGCGTGCTGGGAGTGGGGATCGGCGGAAAAGCCGGTGGATGCAGTGGTCATATGCTACGCGGCCGATGAGGAGACGCTCACGGAGGATGTCCGGGAATTCCACGCGTGCACGGAAGAGGCGGGGATGACGATCGTCACCCAACTGCCGCTCGTGATAAACAGGCAGGGGAAGCAGGCGGTCGAACATTTCGGATTCGCAGATGGAATTTCGCAGCCGGTTGTTCTGGGCACCCGGCGCGCCAATGCGCCGGTCCCCTCCATGCACCTGGTGGCCCCCGGCGAGTTCCTCCTGGGTTACAAGGACGAGAGTGGTTTTTATCCGCTGACCCCGACAGTTCCTTCCTCACGCGACCGCTGCGGCGTACTGCCGGCAGTGGAGAGCGAGCATCAACCGCTCTTCGGGGCAACAGCACAGTTGCGGGACTTCGGCAGGAACGGCTCCTTTGTCGTGGTGCGCCAGATCGAACAGCACGTCGAGACGTTCCATGCGTACTGCAAGAAGGCCGCAAGGACGGCGCGGTCGCAGACCGGCAATTCCGCCATCAATGCGCGCTGGATCTCCGCGAAAATGGTTGGCCGCTGGCCTGACGGAACGTCGCTCGTCCGCAACCCCAACGGCCGCAAGGCACGCAAGCCGGACAACGATTTCTCCTACGCGACGGAGGACCCGCAGGGGCTACGCTGCCCGTTCGGCTCGCATGTGCGCCGTTCCAATCCGCGCGACTCTCTGGGCAACGACAAGGAGACACAGATCAAGCTCAACAATCGCCACCGCATCCTGCGCTGCGGGCGCTCCTATGAGAGGGGAAGCGAAAAGGGGCTGCTCTTCATGTGCTTCAACGCCGATATTGAGCGCCAATACGAGTTCATGCAGCAAAGCTGGGTCTCGGCCGCCACCTTTCACGGGCTTCTGGCAGAGAAGGACCCGACGATCGGAGCCAGTGGCGGGGAGGGGCGCTTCACAATCCCTTCCAGCGACGGCTCACTGGTGCTGACCGGCCTGCCCGAATTCGTCACCACGCGCGGCGGCGGCTATTTCTTCATGCCGAGCCGGTCGAGCCTGCGCTATTTGCTCTCGCAGCTTTAAAGCGTCCCCGGGAACGCCGCCGAACCGATCACGCGTCCCCCAGGTCGACGATCTCCTGCAAGCCATCCGCATTCGTCACGCGGATTGCGCTGCGCTTTATCATGATCAGCGAACGGCTACGCCATTCGTTCAGCATCTTGTTGACTGATTCGCGGGTCGCCCCCAGAAATGCGGCGAGTTCAGCTTGTGAAATTGCAATCCAGCCATCCTTGTCAGCCAAAATCCCGGAGAGGAACAACAGCCGTTTGGCGAGGCGGGCTTCGATCTTGAGCAAAGCCTGATCGTTTCGCTCGCCGCTCACCCAGCGTAAGCGTGCGCACAAAAGCCCTATCATCGCCAGCGCGAGGGCGGCGTTTTTCTCCAGCTTGTCAAAAAGCTGCGCTCTGTTGAGGGAAACCAGCGTGCAATCAGTCAGGCAGAGGGCGCTCGCCGTGCGGGCGCCTCCGTCAAGCACCCCGATCTCGCCGACAAGACTGCGCGACAATTCGATATTGGCAACGAGCTTGCGCCCGCCCGGAGAGTAGATCGAAATCTCCACCGTGCCCGACAGGACGCCGTAAATGCGATCGGCCACGTCCTCCTGCATGAAGAGGTGCTCGCCGGCGCTGTATCGTTCCGGCCGGCATTCGCCGAACAGAAGGTCGAACAGATCGGGGCGCAACCTTGCCAGGCGTGGAGCGAGGTCACCGCTCCACGGGGCACTCATTTCCCGGATTCCAGGCTGCTCCGCCGTCATCTATACAACCTGCTTGATCAGGCTTGGGCACATAGTGGGCTGCAAGGGCCCCGACGTCAATTCGCCGGACTTGAACTCTCGCCTTTGCGCCTCTGCGGGGCGTGGCAAATGGGCTGGATATCGGCTTGGCCAGCTCGCACGGCAGCCGTTCACAGAGAGGGGGGAGGGGAGACCCGGGGCAAGCGGGGACGCCCGGTCTCTTTCGCAGAATTAAGGGCTTCATCGGACAACCGAGTGAGATAGTCCCGACGGGGATGCGCAAAGACCAGATCAAGCCTCAGGCGTCGACAAGTATGGTCGTCGGTCTGGTCCCCGGCGTCAGTCGCGGTTTGGCCCTTTTGGACGTCGACAGGGCCCGATTCAATGCCGTTTGACATCAACCGCCCGCCCGCTGCCTTTGATTCCCTTCTGGTCTCCGCGTTCTGCTGTCTCGCCGGCCCAAAATCTTTCTGAGCGCGATCTCACCCCGTCGGGCGCATTGGCCTGCACGCGCCTCCGCCGCGGCGGGTTTCCCGCTCGGCTCGGCATTCAAGCCACCACCGATTGCAGAGCTAATCTGCGTGCTATCCGCTGCAGGAAGTAAATCGCCAGGAGGCAGCATGAGCTGACAAGGACCGGGCAGACGGCTGGCGCCGGACCTCCCGCTCGCCCGCAAGGGAAGATGCGTGAACTTGCCAATCTCGTATACATTATTTATATGCCTAGCCAGTACGCAATATACATTCCTGCGCGTCGTCCAGGGAGCGAGGACGGCTAAGAGTGCTTCCAGATTCTTGATTATCAAGGCTTTTCCGGAAGCCGCAGCCGCACACTGCAATTATCTACTACGACTTCAACATATATAGACAGTGAAGTATCTTCATAGTATATGGTTATATCGAATACTATTCCTGAGTCTCAGCAAACGGCATCGTTGCTGGCATGCGTGTTAACCGTCGGCATCGTGTTGGAAGTTGTTGAAGACCGGGTCCAGGCCGAAAGTGCTGCTTCCGCCTTGGTTGATCTGCCGCCGAAAACGGCATTGCGACATCTATGCAAGCAAGCCGGTTTGCGGGTCCGGTGGCGTCGCAGGGCCTTACGGAAGCTGGGAGATTCCAGCCTGCCGATCGCCTGGAAAGCAACTGATGGCGACTGGGCGATCCTGACCATGAAGGACGACCAGTGCGCAGTCATTCAGCGCAAGGAGCATATCGAGCCGTTGCGTCTTTCCCTTGATGAGCTCGAAGCCATCTGGAGCGGCGAAATCGTCGAAGTCCGCGGCGGAAAGAACGGACACGGCACCCCCACCTTTGATGTGACCTGGTTCATTCCCGAGTTGCTGCGCTACCGTAATCTCGCTTGGGAAGTCCTAGCCGCGTCCGCCTTCATGGAGCTGCTGGCGCTCCTTTCGCCGCTTTTCTTCCAGGTGGTCATGGACAAGGTCCTCGTGCACCACGCCACCGCTACGCTGAATGTGCTTGCCACGGTCCTCGTTGTCGTCTCGGTGCTGGAAGTGGTGTTGAGGTGTTTGCGCCAATACGTGGCTTCGCAGACGGCACTTCGCATCGATGCGCGTCTGGGTTCCAATCTGTTCAGCCATCTGATGGCACTCCCGCTGTCCTATTTCAAGGCGCGCAGCGTCGGCGTTACCGTCACGCGCGTCCGCCAGCTGGATACCCTGCGCGAATTCCTGACCGGCGCGATCAACACTCTGGTGATTGATCTTGCCTTTACAGGCATCTTCTTCACGGTGATGTATTTCTATTCTCCTTTTCTGACGGCGATCGTTGCCGCCTCTATCCCCTGCTACTTTGTCGTAGGCTATCTGGTTACGCCACCGCTGCAGCGGCGCATCGAGTCGCTTTACCGCGACAGCGCGGTCAATAACGCCTTCCTCAACGAAACGCTTACCGGCATCGAGACCGTAAAGTCCCTTGCCTTGGAGCCGCAACTCACCCGGCGCTGGGAGGGGCAGACACGATCATTTGTCGCCTCGAATTTCGAGGCGCAGCGTTTCATGCAGTTGTCGAGCAATTTGGTCCAGACGATCCAGAAGATCGAGATGGTTCTGGTGACGTGGTTTGGCGCGCGGATGGTTATCGGCCTGGAACTGTCCATCGGGCAACTCATCGCCTTCAATATGATGGCCAACCACGTCAGCCAGCCTGTCGTGCGCCTTGCGGAGCTTTGGCGCAAATATGTTCAGGCCAGGGTTGCCATCGATCGGCTGGGAGACGTGCTGAACACGCCGGCCGAAAGCGAAGCGCAACAAGGGACGCTGAGCCTGCGGCCGAAGGGTGACATCCGTTTTGAAGGCGTCAGCTTCCGCTATGCCCCCGATGCACCACCCATCCTGCAGAACCTCAGTCTAGAGATACCATCAAGGGCCATGGTTGCGCTGGTGGGCCCATCCGGCTCTGGCAAGAGCACTATCGCCCGCCTGATCCAGAAGCTCTACCATCCGGACGCAGGGCGCATCCTCCTCGATAACATGGACCTTGCGCGCCTGGATGCAGCCTCTGTACGCCGGCACATGGGCGTGGTCCTGCAGGAAAATTTTCTCTTCAACCGGTCCATCAGAGAAAACATCGCGCTCACCGACCCTGCGGTTCCGCTGGAAAAGGTTATCCGAGCGGCGGAAATGGCTGGTGCACACGAGTTCATCCTGGAGCTGCCGGAAGGCTATGGCACGATTCTCGCAGAAGGCGGGGCATCGCTGTCCGGCGGGCAAAGACAGCGCATCGCAATTGCGCGTGCCCTGCTTGCCGATCCTGCGATACTGATCTTCGACGAGGCCACCAGCGCCCTCGACGAGCACTCGCAGGCGATCATTCAGCGCAATCTACGGGATATCCGTATTGGCCGAACCGTACTCATCATCGCCCATCGGCTGTCGACGGTGCGTGCTTGCGACCGGATCTTCGTCATTGACAAGGGAGCCGTTGTCGAAACCGGCGATCATAAAACCTTGATCGCCCAAGAGGGGACGTATGCCCGTCTCTGGCATGCGCAGTCTGGCCGGTCACATGGCGCTCCTGGTGCACATGTCGATGAAATCGGGGCGAGCGCGGAGCTCCTTCCGGGAAGGGCTGCTGCCATGCCACAGGAGGGGGAACAGGTATAATGTTTCAGGGAGTCCGACATCATCTCCGCATCGTCCGGCAAACGCTGAGGAGCCAGCGCAAGACGGAGAAGCCGCCGAGGAGGCAGGATTTGGAACTTGAGTTCCTGCCAGGCCATCTGGAGATACTGGAACGATCGCCCTCGCGGGTGGGGCGCCTGGTCGCTTTGGCAATAATGGTCCTTTGCACACTTGCCCTGCTATGGTCGATTTTCGGCAAGATCGACGTCATCGCCTCGGCCCCTGGAAGGATCATCGCCAGCCAATATTCCAAGGTCGTACAGGCGCCGGAACTAGGCGAGATCAGCAGCATTCATGCAAGCGATGGCCAGTCCGTAACCCGCGGGGACATTCTGGTCGAGCTGGTCCCCATCAGCGCCGAAGCAGAGGCCGAGCGTCTCGACGCCCAGGTCGAATTTTCCATTCTGGAAATTACGCGACTGGAAGCGCTACTTACGGATGATCCCGGGAGCTTCGATCCGCCCAAGGGTATCGCCCCCGCCAAAGTGGCGCGTGTGCGGGAGCGGCTGATGAGTGCATATCAGGAACAGCAGGCGGAAGAAGAAACCTTCACCGCCCAACTTGCGCACAACACGGTCCAACAGGAGGCCGCCCAGCGCGACATAGTAGAATTGGAGATGCTGCTTTCCAATATGCGCGAGCGCTATGAGGGCAGAGAGGAGCTCTTTAAAAAAGGCCATTTCCCGCGCCTGAAGCTTCTGGAGCTTAAGGAGCAGTTGCTCAGCCGCGAAAGGGAGCTGCTAGCGAAAAGGTCCGAACTCGAAGTGCTGAAGACCGATGTCAAGACGCTCGAAAGTCAAAGGCAGCAGCAAAGAACTGAGCGGCGTAGAACCCTTATGGAGCAGCTCGACCAAGAGCGCCGAAAGCTTGTGGACCTGAGGCAAGAGCACATCAAGGCCAAAGAAAGGGCGCGGCACTTGACCATTCGCGCCCCCGTCGACGGTGTGGTCCAGCAGCTGGCAGTCCATACGATCGGCGGCATCGTGACGGCGGGACAAGAACTGATGATGGTCGTGCCTGACGAAGCAGCCTTGGAGGCCGAGGTGAAGGTACTGAACAAGGACATCGGCTTCCTGCTTCCGGGCCAGCCGGTGGAGCTGAAGATAGAAAGCTTTCCCTACACGCGCTATGGAACCGTTAAGGGGAAGATCCTGCATGTTTCACGCGACTCTGTTACCGACGAGCAACTCGGGCTGATCTATCCTGCACACATACGTCTGTCGGCGCGCGCGATCGCCGTCGATGGCAAGGACGTGCTCCTGGCCACTGGCATGCAGGTCACCGCCGAAATCAAAACCGACAGCCGCCGCGTCATCGACTACCTGCTGAGCCCGCTCATGGATCATCAGCACAATGCAATGCGCGAGCGATAGATGGACGCGGTAGTTGAAGCCGTTGCGCAAGCGCGCAGGAGCGGCGCTGGGGATGTGAAGGCCAGTCTCGCACAGGACAGCGGTCTGCAGGCGCTGATAGCCGCTGCCCGCAGCCTCGGCAAAGCTGCTGATGCCTGGCAGGTCTGGCATATCGAGAGTCCTACGGAAGGTATTTTCCAGGAGATGGACATCCTGCGGGCGGTCAAGCGGCTTGGCTTGCGGGTCCGCGCTGCCGAAATCCGGTTCGAGAGATTGCGTTTCCTACCTTTGCCTGCGCTTCTCCGCGAACGCGACCACGGGCAATACTGCGTTCTGCAAGCAGTCACGGACTCAGAGGTGCAACTGCTCTCGCCAACAGATGGCCGGCGGCTGCGTCTCTCCCACGCCGACGTCCGGCAGCGCTTTTCTACGCGCATCATACTTGTGGGGGCAGGTGCACCGGCTGCGGAGGAAGAGGGGAAGTCCTTCGATCTGGGGTGGTTTCTGCCGTCAATCCTGAAGCACGCGGCGAGCTTCCGCATGGTCATCGCGGCTGCCTTCGTGCTTCAACTATTCGCACTGGCCTCTCCCAAGCTGTCGGAGCTCGTCATCGACCGCGTGCTCGTCAGCCGTGGGCTGCAAAGCCTCGAAGTGCTGGCAATCGGAATGCTGGGTATAGCCCTCTTCAATCCGCTCATGGAATATTTGCGCGGCCTCGTCTACGCGCATCTGGCAAGCTGCGTGAATGCAGAGTTCTCGACAAAGCTGTTCCGCCACTTGGTGCATCTGCCGCTCGGCTTCTTTACCAAACGGCAGGTCGGCGAAATCATCGCGCGTGTGCGGGAGCTCGATCACATACGCAGGTTCCTGATCGGATCCGCCCTGATCCTGTTGCTGGATCTTGTCTTTGTAGGCGTCTTCGTCGCCTTCATGTACAGCTATGCGGTCGATCTTGCTTCGATCGTCCTGGGTTCGTTCGTCGTCTACCTAGTCTTCTGGATAATCGTCGCCCCATTTCTGCGGCGCTGCATGAAGCGTGAATTGGAGCGGCATGCCGACAACACCGCCTACCTAACCGAAGCGATCACGGGAATCGAGACGGTGAAGTGCCTAGCGATAGAGGAGCGTTTTTCCCGCGACTGGGAAGATCGGCTGGCCTCCCTTCTCAGAACTTCCTTCAAGGCTACGATGCTCAGCGAATGGGCCGGCGGCGGTATCAGTCTCGTTCACAAGGTTACCAGCGCCATTCTCCTTTGGTTCGGCGTGCACCATGTGCTCGCCGGCGATCTGTCGGTGGGCCAGCTGGTCGCCTTTAACATGCTGGCCGGCCACGTCACCATGCCGGTCCTGCGTCTCGCCCAGATCTGGCACGACGTCCAGCACACGGGCGTTTCCCTCAAGCGTATCGGCGATATACTCAACGAGAAGACGGAGACCGGGTCGGTGGAAAGCCGCACCCCTCTCCATAAGGTCCGCGGCGAGATCGAGCTGCGAAACGTCACCTTCCGCTATAGCGAGGCCGCACCGGAGGCGGTACGGCGACTGAGTTTGAAAGTCGCCGCCGGCGAAAAACTAGGGGTGACCGGGCGCAGCGGCTCGGGGAAGAGCACAATCACCAGGTTGATCAAGCGGCTTGACGTGCCACAAAGCGGCCAGGTGCTCGTCGATGGCGTAGACCTTGCCATGGCCGATACCGCCACACTGCGCAAGAACATGGGTATTGTCCTGCAGGAAAGCTTCCTGTTCGATGGAACCATCCTTGAAAACCTCCGACTCGGTAATCCTCTGGCGACGACGGAAGAGTTGGTAGAGGCAGCCCGGCTCGCCGGCGCCCATGAATTCGTCATAAACGACCTGCCAAACGGGTATGACACCCAAGTAGGTGAGCGTGGTGGCTTGCTTTCGGGCGGGCAGCGGCAGCGCATCGCCATCGCACGCGCTCTGGCAGCACAGCCGCCAATCTTTATCTTCGACGAGGCGACCAGTGCGCTCGACTACGATTCGGAAGCGGCGATCATAGAACGTCTTCCGGATGTCCTGGAGAACCGCACAGCGATCATCATCACCCATCGCCTGAACGCCATGCGCCTATGTGATCGTATCGTCGTTCTCGAGCATGGCGAAATTGTCGAGGAAGGCTCCCATGCGGACTTATTGAAGCATGGAGGGCACTATGCAGATCTCTGGTGGCAGCAAAACGAGGATCTTTAACGAAATCGAACGGGCTCCCCGCCGAGATCATCTACCGCTCGATTTCCCCCCATTCTTTGGTCCGCGTCTTCAGGCGAACATCGGCACGATGTACTCTTTACATTACATCTGACTTCTACCCGCCCATAGCCTTCCTTAGCCCGGATGATCTGGATGCAATGTACCGCACGCAATTGAAAAACAAAAAGTCTTCACCATCGCTCCGATGATGGACTGTGCAGAAAGTTCATGGATTGCAGCTGGATACGGGAACACCCCGTGCAAATTCAGTGCGGTGAGGGGGCGAAAGTCAGCCGCGCCGGCGTGCACCTTGAGCGTCGTCCGGTCCAATCGTGATCTCGCGAACGGCGATTCAGAACCGTCGGGGTAGGGGCTCGTCCTGGGTCATAATTTGAGGGTCGCGGCATTCACACGCTGCCCTTGCATGTCGCCACCGGAGTTCTGGGTCATCGACGTTCGAGTCGGAGGAGCGCTGCCGCCTTTCCCCACACTGCATCTCGCCGCGATATGCACTTCGTTGCAGCGCATAGTTTTTGACGTGCTTGGGTACGGGCGCAGATATGGCTCCCACACAAGCCATCCAGCGCGTCGGTCCGCGATCGCCCATCTGGTGGTTCGACAGCTTTTCGATTTCGGCATCAGCGAATGTAAATCGTGACGACTCCCTTGTCGTCCATGGTCGCGGCGACGACGCGTCCTATCTCGACCGAACGGCGTTTGAGTTCCTGTTCGATTAAGTCATTGCCTATGATCGCGGTTTGCATCATCGCCCAACCGTCATCGGTGTTGCCGAGGGCCGTCTCCAGCGCTTGATATTCGTCGCTTGACTCGAAGGCGCTCAGGTCCACGACATCAAGACGAACATAGGAATCGATCGCACGGACCTCGTTCGCGCTCAGATCGTTGACCCCAAGCGCGGCTATGATTTCGTGGACACTCATTTCGCGAGCGGCTAGGTCGCCTTCTGCTGCGGCCACCGCCCAGCTTCCGAATGCGATCAACGCGATGAGCCAGATAGCACTCGATTTCATCGCAATTCCTTGTCGACAGGGACCCTCGTCAATTGTTGCACACGGCACCTCCCGCTGTCACTTGATAACGCGCACCACCAGCCGGCGAGGACGACGGCGAGTAATGTGCATCGACCCTCACTCGAAACCGAGAGCTAAATTATGTGTGCGTCCGTCCAGCGGAACGCGCACGCATGTTCTGGAGCACTGAAGAGGTTCGCCGTCCATGACAGCCGACCAGGCACCGGTATCGCGTTGCATCGAGTTGTCCACGCGGATGTCGTAGTGGGTTTCATCCATCCGCACGGTGGCTTCAAACCCCGGCCAGGCCGATGGGATACACGGGTTGATGATGAGAAACGCCCCCTCGCGCCGAATGCCCAGAATGCCCTCGATGCCGGAACGGTACATCCAGGCGGCGGAGCCGGTGTACCAGGTCCATCCGCCCCGGCCGACATGCGGCGCGACGGAATAGACGTCGGCGGCAACCACATAGGGTTCGACCTTGTAGCGTTCGATTTCCTCGGGCGTAAGCGCGTGGTTGATCGGGTTGAGCAGCGCGAACAGATCGTGTGCCTTGTCGCCCGCCCCCGATTTTGCAAGGGCCAGGATCGCCCACATGGCCGCATGGCTGTACTGGCCGCCATTCTCGCGCAGGCCCGGCGGATAGCCTTTGATGTAGCCGGGGTCGCGCGGCGTCTTGTCGAAGGGCGGCGTGAACAACAGTGCCATGCCGTCTTCACGGCGGACGAGATGCTTTTCCAGCGACGCCATTGCCGTTGCCGCCCGCGCCGGGTCGGCGGCGCCCGACAGGACGGCCCAGGACTGGGCGATGGAGTCGATCCGGCATTCCTCACTGTCCTTCGAGCCGAGCCAGGTGCCGTCGTCGAAGGTCGCGCGGCGATACCATTCACCGTCCCATGCGTGCTTTTCGAGCGCCTCGCGCACGGAGGCTGCGTGAGCGCGCCAGCGTTCGGCGCGGCTCGGGTCGCGGCCTTCCGCCAGAGGCGCGAACAGCTCAATGGTGCGCAGAAGCAGCCAGCCGAGCCAGACGCTCTCGCCCTTGCCGCCTTCGCCGACGCGGTTCATGCCGTCGTTCCAGTCGCCCGTACCCATAAGGGGCAGGCCGAGCTTGCCGGTCAGTTCCAGGCACTGGTCGAGACCGCGGGCGCAGTGCTCGAAGAGCGAGGCGGATCCGGCCGCCCCCGTTGGATGAAAGAACGCGTCGTGCTCGCCGGGGGCAAGCGGCGGACCGTCGAGAAAAGGGACGGTCTCATCCAAAACCGCGGCATCACCCGAAGCATTCACGTAGGTCGACGCGGCGAATGCGAGCCAGACGCGGTCGTCCGAAATCCGCGTGCGGACGCCTTGCCCCGACTGAGGCAGCCACCAATGCTGGACATCGCCTTCGACGAACTGCCTGCCGGCCGCGCGCAGGAGATGGCGCCGCGTCTCTTCGGGCCTTGTCAGCGTCAGGGCCATTCCGTCCTGAAGCTGGTCGCGGAAACCGTAGGCGCCGCTCGCCTGATAGAAAGCCGAGCGCGCCCAGATGCGGCAGGCGAGCGTCTGGTAGAGGAGCCAGCCATTGAGCATGATGTCCATCGCACGGTCCGGTGTCTTGACCTGGACCGTCTGCAAAAGGCTGGTCCAGTGATCCGTCACCTCCTGGAGAACCGCATCGAGATCCGCCGCGCGATAACGCGCGAGCAGCGCCTGGACCTCATCCTGCGAGCCGCACTGCCCGAGAAACGAGACAATCTCTACTGTCTCGCCCGCGCCGATTTCGATGGTCTGCTGCAGGGCCGTGCAAGGATCGAGGCCGGCGCCGGTGGTCCCCGACAGCGGTCGATGGCCGTTGAGCGCGCCAGGTGCCGACGGGTTGCCGTAGCGGCCAAGGAATTCGGCCCGGTCGGCTGTCCATGCGGTCTGCCGCCCGCCAAGATCGGCAAAGGCGAAGCGGCCGGAGGAATTGATGCTCCAGGGATTACGCGCCAGCATCGCGCCGGTCGCCTCGTCGATCTGCGTCACCAGGAAGGGCGCCGTGGCGCTGCGCGAGGTGCCGAGCACCAATTCAGCATAGCTCGTGACCGACACGCGGCGGGGACGACCGGAAACGTTTCGAAGGGTCAGGCGCGAGATCTTGATGGGGTCGCCGAGAGGGACGTATTGCAGGAGATCGAGCGCGATGCCGTTCGCCTCGTGCTCGAAGCGACTGTAGCCGAAACCGTGGCGCGAAACATAGGTGCCGCTGCCGCGGATCGGCTGCGCGGACGGGCTCCACAGATCGAGAGTCTCTTCGTCGCGGATGTAAATCATCTCGCCGCTCGGATCGACCACTGGATCATTCGACCATGGCGTAAGCTGGTTCTCCCGGCTGTTTTCTGCCCAGGTGTAGCCGCTTCCCTCCGCCGAGACCTGAAAGCCGAAATCGGGGTTGGCGATCACATTGATCCATGGCGCGGGCGTGACGGCGCCGCGGTCGAGGATCGTCACATATTCCCGTCCGTCCTTGTCGAAACCACCAAGCCCGTTGAAGAACTCGAGCGGCGGCGCGTGCGGCGCAGGCGGCTCGGAGTTCTGCCGCACGGGCTCTTGCAGGAGGGAGATCGTGGGGTCATCGACGGATGGAGTTGGCAAACGATCGAGTTGTTCGGCTATCGATCCAAGGCGTGCCGAGCATATGACACGGGCAATCGAACGGAGCCGGTCGCGCGCCTCCGCGCTCATTAGATCCGCGCGAAGCGCGTAGACAGAGCCTTGCGCGAGTTCCGCCCCGAAGCGCGGCCGCGATTGACTACTGCGCACGGCGGTCTCGATGGCGACTTGCAGGTCCTGCGTATAGGAGGATGCGCGCTCGTTGACGATCACCAGGTCAACGGCGAGGCTTTTCATGCGCCAATATTCGTGAGCGCGCAGCAGCTGGCGGACCTGGGCCATGTCTTCGGGATCGTCTATACCCAAGAAGACGATCGGCAGGTCGCCGGAAATGGCGAGATGCCAGAGGCCGGATTGCGAACCGGCACCGCGGACAATCTCCTCGGACGGCGCCCTGTAGCGAGGGTCGGCGTAGAGGATGGGGGCGGCCAGGCGCTGAAAGTCCGCCGCCTCTCCGGCATCGACATCAAGATGGCGAAGCTGGACCTGCCCTTGGGTCCACGCTAGCGTCCTGGCGCGTTCGAATGCGCTGCGGTCGTGGTGTTTGTCGATCATGTCCATGAGCTCGGCGCGCGACGATGCGACGACGGTCCAGTAGGCGATACGCGCGACCTTTCCGGGCGCGATCCTCACGCGCTGGCGCAGCGAGAAAATGGGATCGAGTACCGTCCCAACGGTATTCGAGAGCGGCCCATCTTCCGCCACTGCTGCTGCGGTGCCCATCGAGCGGCCGCGCCCGACAAACCGGGCCCGATCGGTCTCGTACTGCGGATCGGAGACGATCTCGCCTTCGACGACGGCGAGATGGGCAGCCCATACCTGCGGTTCAGCGTGCGAGCGCAGGCGGCGCGTTGCAACGAGCGCGCCGAATTCGGCGGCATGCTCGGTCTGGACGAACATCTTGGAGAACGCCGGATGCGCCATGTCGGCGGCCGGCGGAGCCAGAACGATTTCGGCGTAGGATGTGATCTCGATCTCGCGCGGCCGCCGCCCTCCATTGCTCAAGGACACGCGGCGCACCTCGCAGTCGTCTTCGCCGGAGACCAGAACATCCATTGTGGTCGTCAGATTGCCATCGCGGCGGATGAACTGGGCGCGATCCTCATCGAAGATGACTTCGCGATGCTCTCCTTCGATGCCGAGCGGCTGGGCGCCGGCGGACCAGACGTCTCCGCTTTGGGTATCGCGCAGGAAGATGAAGGAGCCCCAGTCGTCGCGGGTGGCGTCCTCGCGCCAGCGTGTGACGGCGATGTCGCGCCAGCGGCTGTAGCCTGCACCTGCGGCAGTGAGCATCACCGCGTAGCGGCCGTTCGACAGCAACTGGGTGACCGGCGGCCCCGCCGTGGTGGCGGTAAGGCGGCGTGAAGTCGGGATTCCCGCATCCGCCGTCGCCGGGGAAACCTTCACCTCTTCGGCCTTCGGATGGCCGGTCACGACATTGCGGGGCATGCGTTCCTGCAACAGGAGTTCGCACGCCTGGATCATCGGCTCACGATGGAAACGGGCACGCATCTCGCCATCGTGCAGCGTGTTGGCGATGGCGACGATGGTCATTCCCTGATGATGAGCCATAGACGTGCGGACGACGGCGAAATTCTCCTTTTCAGGAAGGCGCGATCGTGTGAAATCCAGCGCTTCGAAGAAGCCACAGCGGCCCCCAGCGCCCATTTGTGCGAGGCGAGCGTAGTTCTCACACGCGCCGTGCGGGTCTATCATGGCCGCAAGCCCCGTCGCGTAGGGTGCGACAACCGCGTTTTCGGAGAGACCGCGCTTCAGACCGAGACCTGGAACGCCGAAGTTGGAGTACTGATAGGTCAGCTCCATATCGCGGGCGTTGTAGGCGGACTCGGAGATCCCCCAGGGAATGCCGAGCGACCGTGCGTAAGCCTGCTGGCGCTCGACCACCAGCCGATTGGTCTGTTCGAGCAGACTGCCGGCGGGAGCGCGCATGACGAGCGACGGCATCAGATATTCGAACATCGAGCCGGACCAGGAGATCAGCGCCGACCCGCTCCCCAGAGGTGTCGCGGCGCGTCCCAGGCGGAACCAGTGCCGTGTCTCGACATCACCCTTGGCGATGGCGAAGAGGCTTGCAAGCCGGGCTTCCGAAGCGAGCAGATCGTAACAGCTTGGGTCGAGGCTATCGTCTGCGAGGGAATAGCCGATCGACAACAGCTTGCGTTCGGGATCGAGAAGGAAGGCGAAGTCCATCGCCAGCGCCATCTCGCGCGCATCCGCGGCAAGCGCCTGCAGTCGGTTTTTCAGAACGGGGTTCCCGGATCGGTCACGTGCATGTTCGGCCACGGTCTTCTTGAGGGACTCGATCCAGAAGACGAGATCCGGGGCGCTGTCTTCGATATCCGTCGGAACTAGATCGCGCGCTGTGGCGGCAGCCTTGTCAGCCAGGCGCGTCAGCACGGGGGACAACGCGTCGAGCGTCTGCGGACCGTTCAACAGGGATTCGATGTCGTCAAGCATCAGGGAGAGTTGGGCTTCGCGGTGGTTCCCGGACACGGCATCGAGCGCTTGACGTGCAAGTTGGATGCTGTCCGTCATGCCGAGCCGGGCACTTGGCGCAATGCCATCGTTGATCCACGCCTCGCACGCATTGGCGAGCACGATCAGATGCCCGGCAAGGTTGCCGCTGTCGACCGACGAGATGTAGGCGGGTTCGAGAACACGCAGGTCCTGCGTCGCATACCAGTTGAAGAAGTGGCCTTCGTGCCGTGCGAGCCCACGCATGGTCTGCAACGTGGCTTCCAGCCGCTCCACCGTTTGGACCGTACCGGCCCAGCCGAAGTCGCGGGCGGCAACCGTGGAGATGAGATAGAGCCCGATATTCGTGGGCGACGTCCTGTGCGCGACGACAGGCTTCGGATCCTCCTGGAAATTGTCCGGGGGCAGCATGTTGTCTTCGGGCGTCACGAAGGTTTCGAAGAAGCACCACGTACGACGTGCGATGAGGCGCAGTTCGGTCGCATCCGGATCGGAAACCGCAAGGCGCGGTCCGGCCTTCGGCGACCGGCTTGCCCACAAGGCGAGCGCCGGCGCGGTCAGCCACAACAGTGCGAAGGGCAGAACGAGCGGCCAGGAGGAAGGCGACAGCGCAACGGCGCCCACGGCCATGACAAGCCCAAGCAGCGTGCCGGAAGCCATGCGGCGATAGAAACCGGCGAAGTTCAGACGCGGGCTTCCCTTCGATTGCGCGGCCGTGGTCCATTCCAGCAGATGGCGGCGGGACCCGAAGAGCCGCACCAGCGTCCTGAGGATCGCGTCGCCCATTCGCCACGCTTGGTCGGGCAGGAAAACGATGGAAAGGACGCTCTGGACGGCTGCAAGGCGCAGGTCTGCGGCAAGCGTGGCGACATGATTGCGCAAGCGAATGCCGGCGCGGTGCGGCACCAGGGTGAACAAAATCGGCAGGAATGCCGGGATCGCGACGGCGGCAAGAAGAAGCGCGGTTCCCGTTATCGCGGCCGGAAGCGGCATCAGCCATGTGAGCCCCAGAGCGAGGAGCGTGAACGGCGCCAACAGAGAGCGCCTCAGATTGTCCAGCATCTTTCCGCGGCCGATGGAGGGAACCGCAAGGTGTCCGCTGCGTAGTCCGGTAACCCAGGGAAGGAGCTGCCAGTCGCCACGCGTCCAGCGATGCTGACGCTTGGCAGAGACGTCGTATCGGGACGGAAATTCCTCGATCACCTCGACATCGGACGCGAGGCCGGCGCGGGCGAACACTCCTTCGAAGAGATCGTGGCTGAGCATGGTGTTCTCGGGCACGCGGCCAGCCAGAGACGCCTCGAAGGCGTCCACATCGTAGATGCCCTTGCCGGTATAGGTGCCTTCGCCGAAGAGGTCCTGATATACGTCCGAGGCGGCAGCCGCATAGGGATCGATGCCGCCGGGGGCGGAGAAAACGCGCTGGTAAAAGGATCCTTCGCGGCCGACCGGAAGCGAGGGCGTGACGCGCGGCTGGAGAATGCCGTAGCCGTCGACGACACGCTGCTCGGCAGCGCTGAAGCGCGGTCGATTGAGCGGATGCGCCATCTTGCCGATCAGACGGTGCGCGGCATCGCGTGGCAGCCGCGTGTCAGCATCCAGCGTGATGACGTAGCGCACATCGGCCGGCACCTGCGGCGGCCTCCCGCCTATGGGCATGAAGGTGGTGTCCTCGACGCCGCGCAGAAGCCGGTTGAGTTCGTGCAGTTTTCCGCGCTTTCGTTCCCACCCCATCCATTTGCCTTCGCCCGCGTTGAAGATCCGGCGCCGATGCAAGAGGAGGAAGCGGCTTCCGCCGGCGACTGGTTTGTGGCGCCGGTTCAATCGCGCGATCGCCTCGGCGGCTATGTTGAGCAGCCGAGCATCCTCCTCCGTGAACTCCTGATCGGCATCAGTCCCGTCCGTAAGAAGAGCGAAGACGAGGTCTCCGCCGACGCCGGAAAGGTGATGAACCTCAAGTCGTTCCACCTGCTCCAGAAGGTCGGCTTCACTGGTAAGAAGCGTCGGCACCGCAACGAGCGTCCGCATGGATTCCGGAACGCCTTGCTTGAGCGCGAGACCGGGCAGGATCGTCGCGCCGAAACTCCAGGTCATCGCACGGTTGACGAGAGCGGTCGCAACCTCGGTCGCGGGGAAAAATGAGATCAAAGCGAACAGCACGAGCCAGCCGGTGTCGAGGCCGGGACGCGAAAGCGCCCACAGCGCGATGGCCAGCAACATCACCGTGACAAGCAGGATCGACCCGATATAGCCGCCAATGCCGAGGCGCGTGTTGAAGCGGCTGATCCGCAGCCGTGGGGGTGGCCGGAACCGGATCGCCCGCTCAAGTGCCGCGCGGCCCTGGGCGATCAGATGGTAGCCGGGATCCCCGGCGCGCTTCGCGCCGGCTGTACCGTCCGCTTCAGCCGCCGCTCCCCGTGCAGCTTCGAGCACGCGGTCCACAATCTCGAGTTCCGAGAACGACGAGCCGCGGGCCAATTGCTCGATCGCGTTCCTGTAAAGGTCGCGGGTTGGGAAATCCATGCCGGCAAAGGCGCTTCCCGCCCGCAACCGCTCGTCAACCAGGCTTACGCTTTCGAACAGCTCGGCCCAGTCGATATCGGAGATCAGCCGCATGCTGGTGACGATGTTGCGCACGGTGACATTGGATGCGCCCTGCCTTTGCTGGGCATGCTGCACCACAGCGTCCACAGACACGTCTTGCAGCGCAAGACGCTCCTCCAGCCATCCGAGCGCGGGCGTCGTTTCGGGGTCCTGGTTCCTCAACAGTTTGGCCAATTGCGCGGCGAAGTCTTCCGACAACGGTTCCGGTGAGCGGGAGGCGATATCCGTTTCAAGCGCGGTCCTGCCGCAGTCGGATGCAAGAAGCCGCTCGGCCAGTGCCGCCGCATCCGCGCGCGCCGCGCGGCCCACAGTCATCTGATCGGCCAGCCGGCGGAGGTTCTCGATGAGGACAATGCGCAGGGTGATCGCCACTGCCCACAGCTCGCCGATCGTCAGGGGCTGAACCCGCTGATAGGCCACGAGAAACCGCCGCAGCTTCTCGCGGTCGAAGAGGCTGTCGGTATGCGCAACGAACGCCCAGGCAACCCCGAGTACCCTCGGGTAGCCCGCAAACGGTCCTTCGCTCAGTTTCGGCAATTGGCGATAATAGCCGGGAGGCAGATCGTCCCTGATCTCGCGGATCTGCTCCTCGACCAGGTGATAATTGTCCAGCAGCCATTCCGCGGCGGGGACCACGCCCCTGCCGCTTTCCAATTCCGCGGCACTCGCCCGATAAGCGGCAAGCAAAACGGCGGCATTGTCGTTGAGCCTCGTGTGCAGGGGCAGGACGGCGGGAGGCCGGTCGGTTACCGGCTGTGCGGCAGCAAGGCTTTCCGCGTGCTGCTCCAGCCGCTCGACGCTGAAGAGCTCCTCCCTCACCGGCGCCCCATCATTCCATGGCGGTGACGAGGAGCGAAGCCCCAGGAGGCGAAGGATGGATTTCAATGAGTGCCTTTCCAGCCCGAGCGTGAGTGGCGCCGAATGGGCCGATTTGTTGAAGCCGTGGCTCCCGTGGGGTTTCGGGCGGGGAGCGGAACCCGCGTCTCTATGTGAGTCGACGGAGGATCAGGGCAGCCGAGATTTGCACCGTCAGTGACGCCACTCCAACCGTGACGGCAGGTCCCCGGCAACGTCGACGTGAGCGGCGTCGCTGGCCTCCGGTAAATGTCTCTCTGAGAAGCGAAGGCTCAGAAGTCGTCCGTCGTCCGTCAGGAGATGAAGATCCTCGCGACCGAATACCTGCCGCAGCGTGTCGGGAGACATCCGGATCTCGCCGCTGCCGGTCACTTCCGCCGGCTTCCTCAGGAAACCGTCAAAATCGTAGTCTATGCGGAAAAGTGTCTTGCCGGCACATTTCAGGACGCCAGTCCCGTGAATTCGACCAAGGTGCTGCATGAATGACTAGTCCTCGTTAGACCGGCTTGCGCGCGCATCCGCGTCCAGAGCTGCCCCCAGTTCCTCCGGGTCGACTTCAACCACCTGATGCCGGCCGGTTTGGACAGACACCGCCGGAATGTGCAGCATCGTGGCCGTGCGCCGGTAGGCAAGAAAGGAAAGACCGAATATCTCCTCCTCGTCGACAACCAGGCGATAGGTTCCTGCAGGCTGCCGGGCCTCGAGGGCGCTCAGCATGAACGGTCGCCTGAACGTGATCTCCGTATCGGTGGTGCGAATGGTCATGGCGGTTCTTCTTCATATTCCCATCGAGGGCGGTCCGGCGAACCACCCGGCTTACCGGAAATCAGCCGCCGTCAACACGTACACGGACCTGCGGGTGTTCCCGTAGATTTCACGTGCGACATCGTGGATCGTGGCGCGCGCTGCATCGAACGCGGCCAGATAATGCGCTTCGCTGGCCGCTGCCGGGCGGAGCGCATTGGTCTCGACGAAGAACGGCACCTCGAACATGCCGTCATGACCGGTGAAACGGACGCGCTGCCCGGCTTCGTCATAGCTGCGGCTTCTATTGGGAAAACTGAGTGTCATGATCGGATACCTCATTGCTGTTGGAAAAGGATGAGAAGTTCTCGTCACGGGCTCGGCTCTGTACATGGCGCGATGCTACGGCGCCGCCCTCGTTCTCCCAAAGACTGATCTCGGGAGCGTCATCATCCGCCCTGGTGTCATGGTCGGACCCGACTGCTGCGCAATAGAACGGGTTACCCCGATCGTCCAAAATCCTGACGACGTCAGGCTCCTGCGGCATGGCGAGCGAGCACAACAGTGATGCGGCTAACTCGACCGCCGCTTCGGCGCCGATCACGTCGCGGGTGACACGGCCAACCGTTGCGTGTGCGCCGTCGCTTGCGCGGATCCTGTTGAACTCAATGACAACTTTCATCCAGACACCTGCTGGCAAAATGCAATCCGCGCCTACATTCGGTTCTTTGCCTTGCCGCGCGTAATGCTGTTGGTGGCCTGCTTGACCTGAGAGCCGAGTGGCGCCTCCACTTTCGCAGGCGCCTTTTCTTGCTTCGGCTTTCTTGTTTCGCGATTGCTGCGCTTCTGCCCTTTAGCCATTGTCAGGCTCCTTCTTCGGGTGCAGCATCGCCCGGGGCGGACGGCGCTGTTAGCTCTTCGAGGCTGTCTTCCGTCGTCACGCGCTCGTGACGTTCATCGTCGTTGCGGATGCGGTACTGAGGTGAATTATCCTCTCTGGCTGGCAGGATCGCTGTAATGCGGTAGGTCTCCGCCGTCGAGGGCGAAAGGCCGAACCTGTTGTTCATGCGGACGGCTTGTCCAATAGCGAAACGGGGGGATGGCATGTTCTTCATCTGTTCTGCTCTGCTCCTTTAGCCGCCTGGCCGTGATGCACGGTTGTGTGCAGCACAGCTTTTGCGGGTCGCGGCACGTCGGTCAGGCTGCAAGCGCGACCGCGCAGCCCTCGGCCGCACGGCGAGTGGCGGACGTGTCGCCGGGCATCGTCGCCCAACCGCCGGCCTCGATGAACTGTCGCTGCCTGTAGGTGCCGTCAAGCGCCTTGAGCTCGACGAGGCGAGCCCTCGAATCGGCTGCGGCGTTGAACCTCTCCACGCATATGAGCGCGGCCAGTTCTCCACGTGAGACATCTCCGGCGGTCGATGCGAGCGTGCGCGACGTGCCGCCCGTGACCCAACCGCCCCAACTGAACCCGACGACCATCGTGGCAACGGCCGTCATGGCGCATGCCCAAACGAGCGTCGATTTCGATGGCTCATAGTTGTTCCAACGCTGGGCGATGGATGTCTTGCCGTTGTTCTGCGTTGCCATGGAACCCTCCTTTTCGATTGTTGTTCCGGCTATGCCCGGTCGTCTCCGACAAGGCCCTTCAGGCACTGCTTAGTATTCATTCCGCCCATGCCGTTTGCGCCGGCCATGGCTGGCGCATCCCTCATGCGGAATATCGGCGAACCGGCATCCTGCGGGGCGCGGACGACCTCGATCATGTCGACATGGCGCCCGGTCTGCGCGTTGAAGCCCGTATCGGAATCCTTCGCGTCCATCAGCCGGCCGACGACGATTGAGCCTTCTACGGCCTTGGATGTGCCATTGCCTTCGACGCGTCGAATGACGACGCGGTCGTGAAGGGGCCGGATTTTCATAGGGTGTTCTTTCTGCGGCCGGGTGTATGGGGCCACACTTTTATATAGGCTCTTTGGCAATCGAATAACAGGAGTGCCAAAAACTATTCGTTCAAGAACGAGGCTCTTCTTATGACGGTCCAGCGATATCGGAGACCAAGTTTCTTGGCTGCGGCCTTGTTCGGACGCCGGACATGCCTATATAAAAATGGATCGATCTTGTTTGATGAACTTTGTTATGCGCCAGAGGCGCTCTGACGATCTTCCCTCTCAGATTCGACCTTAACCGTTTGCCGCGTCATGCGCGGCCAGCACATTCACAACGGCCGATTGAAAGGAAATCGTCATGACCATCGGAACCGTAAAATTCTTCAACGCGACCAAAGGCTTCGGCTTCATCCAACCTGACGATGGCGCTTCGGATGTTTTTGTCCATATCTCCGCCGTCGAACGCGCCGGCATGCGCACCATCGTGGAAGGCCAGAAGCTGAACTTCGAGGTTGTCAAGGACAGCCGTTCGGGCAAGAGTGCCGCGGACAACCTGCACGCTGCATAAGCGTTCGTCTTCGAAACGTGACCACGGATGTACTGGCACGGATCGTCGAGACGAGAGGAGAGGTCGGGCTTCTGCCCGGCCTTTTTGCTTTCAACCCGGTCGGAAGGAGACCGACGACATGGCTGAAGCCATCACCAAAGACAATCTGTTTCGGCCTGCTCCAACGACGCCGCGGAGCAAGGCGGAGCTGACAGACAGCACAGCGCGCGCAATTATCCAGGCGGAAGCCGACAGCCGCGAAGCCAAAACCCAAAGGCTGCGGCAGGCCCGCCTGCAAATGGAAGCGCGGCAACCGAAGCCTGCACCGGCCAAAGGTCGCGGCAAAAAGGCGGCCGGACGCATACGCAACCTGGAAATCTCGTGAAAAGCAACCTTGACGGCGGTGCGGCCGTGGAACCGAAGGGCAGCTCCTGGACTGCGGTTCTCGCGCAGTATCGTAAACCCAGCGCGATCCGCAGTACGGTCGAGATAGCCACAACAGCGTTTCCCTTTGTCGCGTTGTGGACGTTGACGGCGGTGGCTGTTGCGAATGGCTATTGGTGGGGCCTCCTGCTGACGGTCCCTGCGGCCGGCTTTCTGGTCCGCCTCTTCATCCTGCAGCACGATTGCGGCCACGGCGCCCTCTTCGCAAGTCGCGGCGTCAACGATTGGACGGGCCGCGTGATCGGCGTCTTCACGCTCACCCCTTACGACTACTGGCGCCGCACCCATGCGGTCCATCACGCCACGGCGGGCAATCTAGACAAGCGCGGGATCGGAGACGTCAATACGCTTACGGTTAGGGAATATCGCGCGCTGTCCCGGTGGGGACGCGTTCGCTATCGGCTCTATCGCCACCCTGCGGTGATGTTCGGTCTCGGTCCGGCCTGGCTGTTCATCTGCCAGTACAGATTGCCGCTCGGCCTCATGCGTGCCGGTATCCAGCCCTGGACGTCGACGATCGCCACCAACATCGGCGCGGCGCTTCCGGTGGCCGGTCTGATGTGGCTGATGGGGATCGGCCCCTTTCTCATGGTGCAGTTGCCGATCACCTTGATGGCTGCAACCACGGGTGTGTGGCTTTTCTACATCCAGCACCAGTTCGAGCAGACGCATTGGTCGGACGGCGAGGACTGGAAGTTCCAGGATGCCGCGCTGCACGGTAGCTCGCACTATGATCTTCCGTTCCCGCTGCGCTGGATTACGGGGAATATTGGAATCCACCATGTCCACCATCTGGCTGCGAAGGTGCCGTTCTACCGTCTGCCCGAGGTGCTGCGGGATCACCCCGATCTGCACCACGTCGGCCGCATCACGCTTCTTCAGAGCCTCAGCTGCCCCAAACTCGTGTTGTGGGACGAAAAAGCGAAGCGTCTCGTATCGTTTCGAGAGGCTCAGGTGGCCACCTGATCTCCAGCGTCCGGCGCGAAGGGACGTCTCCTGGCGGCGCGACGAACCACCGTGGTCCGTATTCTAATCGGCGCATCGGTTCCACAGTCCGCTCCGTTTGTCGCGCGGACTATGATCACGCCTGGACGATTTCACATGTCGTCAACTGTTCAGAATGATACAGAAGATGACAGTCGCTAATTCAGCAGACCGTAGTACCAGGGTACGAACAGGCTGAAGGCGATCCACAGCAATGCGACCAGCGGTCCGCCGGTCCGAAGGAAATCCGTGAAGCGATAGTAGCCGGGGCCCATCACGAGCAGATTGGTCTGGTACGCGACGGGCGTTGCAAATGAACAGTTGGCGCCGAACAGAACAGCCAGCGCGAACGGCATGGGGTCGCTGTCCAGCCCACTTGCCAGGCCGAGCGCGATCGGCGTGAACAGTATCGCTGTGGCATTGTTGGACAAGACGTTGGTCAGCAGGGCTACCAGCAGGAACAGTGCCGAGAGAACAACCGCCGAACCCGCGCCTCCGGCCAGCCCGATCACGCCCTGCGCGAGATACGCGGCGGCGCCCGTTTCCAACATGGCCGCGCCGAGCGCGAGCGAGGCGCCTACCATTAGAAAAATCCTCCGGTCCAGCGCGGATGTTGCCTGGTTCAGGGTCAAAACGCCGGTAGTCAACATCAGTGCGACACCAGCAACCGCGGCCGCCGCAATTGGCAGGATGCCGACCGCAGCGACAAGCACGGTCCCGGCGAAGATGGCACCGGCTTTCTTCGCGGTTCTCGCGGCGGGCAGTGGCTGTGTGGTGCCGTCGAGCACGACGACGCCCCGATGCTCACGCATCCGGTCCAGCGCTTCTTGGTCGCCCTGTATCACCAGTACGTCACCCTCTCGCAGCACGGTGTCGGTGAGACGGCGCCGGATCACCCGGGACTGTCGCTCGACACCGAGTACCAAACAATTGTAGTGGGCTCGAAAACCAACTTCATCCAGTGAGTAGCCGGCAAGGCGGGACCCTGGCGTGATCATCACTTCGGCAACTATTTGGCCGCGCGAGAGCCTGGCTTCGCGTTCCCCTTCGTTCGCCGGGAGATCCTGTGTTCCCGAGGCGCTGAACATGAGACGCGGAAATTTGGTCTGGGCTTCGGCTAGCGCGTCATACGTCGCCATGACAACCAGAACGTCATCCTCGCGCAGCTTCAGGTTCCCGAACGGGGACACATGGCCATACTCGCCGCGCTGCACGAGGAGGAGACGGGATCCTCGGATGCCAAGGAGGTCAAAACGCGCAATCTTTCCGATCAGCTTCGATTCTTTCCCCACAGTTAATTGAGTGATGAAGCGGCGATTCTTGCCCGTAAGGTGACGTTGCATCGGAGAATGTCGCGGGCGTAGCAGGCGCGGTACGACAAGCACAACGTAGGTCAAACCGACGCTCGCCAGCACGAGGCCGGGAACGGTGAAATCGAAGAAACCTAGCGGCTCTTCACCCAACTGGCTCAGGGCTCCGGATACCAGCAGGTTGGTCGATGACCCGATCAGTGTCGTCATGCCGGCGAGGATGGCCGTGAACGACAGCGGAATCATCACCCTGCTCGGGGGCATCGAGAAGTTTCTCACGATAGTTTCGAGGATAGGAATGAAGATCACCACTACGGGCGTATTATTGACAAAGGGGCTGGCGACGAACACCGTGGCGAAGCAGATGCCGAACGCGAGATGGCGACGTTTGCCGACGCGCTGGAGAAACCGCCTGAGCGCCCAGTCCAGGGCGCCGGAGCGCCACAAACCATTGCCCAGGACAAGGAGCGCCAGCACCGCGATCAGGGCCGGATTCGCGAAACCGGCCAAAAGGCGACGCGAGTCCAGAGGGTTTTCCCCATCGGCATCGGCGAGGGGGAAAAGCTCGAACAGCAGGAGCAGTGCCACCAACACCAAGAGGGAAACGACTTCCACTTGGATACGCTCCCACGCGAAGCCCGCAATCGCGACCACCACCAGCACATACGTCGCCCATATGTGAAATGTACCTCCAAGCGCTTCGGTCATGCTCCGCCCTGTCTGATTGCGTCGATAGGCGTCTAGTCGACACCATCTTCTGTTGCGAGGTGCGGTCGATCAAACTCGTTATATCGGACGTCTTTCGAGCGCCTGCTACCCCTCTACAGAACTTGTCGCCCAAGGCGATAAGGACTGACCGACATGTGGTTGGCTGTTATGCTTGACCGAACGCCAATGTGGTCCTGGCGGGAGCCAAGATCAGGCTAACGAAGAGCAGGACATGGAAACCCGAGAAATGCGATCCACCTTATGCCCCTGTCTCAGAAATCGGCACCACCTCTTCCCGAGGTGATCGGCACCTGGTGGGAGCGCCTTGTCCGGAACGGGGTTTGGCACGAAGCCTTCCGGGAGATGTTCGGCGATGAGCGCCGCGACTATTCCGCGGCCTTGGCCGCGCACTATGCGAACGGCCCGCTGCCCGATTGGAAGGAACGTTACGTCAGCAGCTATGCCGGGTCCCATCCCTGGGAGGACTTCGCCGAGACCTGGGCGCATTATCTGCACATTGTGGATACTTTGGAGACCGCGGCTGCATTCGGCCTCCGCGTCCATCCTCCAGTGAGTCGGCATCCCGCAACCGACATGGATGTCGACTTCGACCCCTGTGAGCAGTGTGCCGTCAACGCGCTGATAGCGGCATGGTTACCTTTGACCTATGCGGTCAACAGTCTCAACCACAGCATGGGACAGCCCGACCTCTACCCCTTCGTGCTGACGCCGGCGGTTATGGGAAAGCTGCGCTTCGTCCATGGGTTGATCCCCGGGAACGGGGCGAGTGAAGAACTGTCATGACCGATCGAAGCAGCACGGACCTGCCGCATGCGATAGCCGACCGCGTTACCAAGCCGTTCGCGCGATTTCTGAAGATCGAGGCGGCAGCAGGAGGACTGCTGCTCCTTGCAGTGCTTATCGCGTTGCTCCTGGCAAACTCACCATGGTCAGCGCAGTTCCTCGCGTTGTGGGAAACGCCGATCGGCCTTCATTTTGGTTCGCTGGATTTCAGCCGTTCATTGCGGCACTGGATCAACGACGGGCTGATGACGTTCTTCTTCTTCGTGATTTCCCTGGAGCTCAAGCGAGAGATTGTCCTCGGTGAATTGCGGAATCTACGAACGGCAGCGCTTCCTTTCGCAGCCGCCCTGGGTGGCATGATCGTTCCGGTGGCCGTCTATTTAGCGTTGATGGGCGGCCAACCGGGAATGCACGGATGGGGGACCGTCATGGCCACCGACACGGCGTTCGTGATCGGTTGTCTCGCGCTGTTCGGCTCCCGTATCCCGCCAGCTCTGCGCCTGTTTCTGTTGTCTCTGGCGATTTTCGACGATGTCGGGGCGATACTGGTGGTGGCTGTCGGCTACGGTGAAGCGTTGAATTGGCTCGCGCTCGGCCTCGGCATGCTTGGGCTTGGCGCAGTCGCAGCTGTTGCCGGTCTCGGGGTCAGAAGCGTTCCTGTCTATTTTCTGCTGGGAGGCATAATATGGCTGTGCTTCGACGCATCCGGCGTCCATGCGACGATCGCCGGTGTTGTTCTCGGCTTGATGACGCCGACGCGCGTATGGGTAAGCGACCAGCGTCTGCGTGCGATCCTCGGGCGTGTACTCGCCTATCGGGGAGGCGAGCGTTGGAGCGGCGACACCGCGAACCGCCGCGACCTCCGACAGGCGAGCAGGGCGGTCACGGAATCGCTTTCCCCGGTGGAGCGGCTGGAAACGATGCTACACCCTTGGGTTGGGTTTGCGGTCATGCCGATTTTCGCCCTGGCCAATGCTGGAGTGGCAATCACTGTCGCGGATATCAGCCAACCGGTCTCTCTGGCGATTTTTGCAGGTCTGGTTCTGGGTAAGCCGATTGGCGTCTTCGGTTTCAGCTGGCTCGCCGTGCGTTTCGGCCTAGCTGCCCGCGCATCCGGTCTAAGCTGGTCCTTCCTGGCAGCCGGCGCCTTCCTGACCGGTATCGGCTTCACCATGTCGCTGTTCATCGCCGGCCTTGCATTTGCCCCAACAATACTCGATGCCGCTAAGCTTGGTATTCTTGCCGGTTCCGTCTTTTCAGCCGTGGCGGGCGTTGCGATGCTGGTCTGGTTGACCTCGCGGGAACGAGCGACCTGATGCGGCCAGTTCGCGTAAGCATCCGCTCGTGACCGCCCCTCCTGCACGTAGTCATCAGTGGGGCTGACTACGGCTCTTTGCGAAGCCAGCTTTACCGAGCGTTCGGCGGCGGGCGAGTTTTTCAATCCTTTTGCGGATTTCGCGTTCTTCGATATCATCCGGGTCAAGCGGGCGACCGCCAGCGGTCGCGCTCATATCAGCAAGTTCCGCCTCAAGCATCGAAATCCGATCAGCCGCCCGGCGCATGAGATGATCGGTACCGACGACATAGCGGAGTGGGTTGTGGATTTCCGCGTCGGCATGTCGTCTTAGCTGGTCGATCAGGTGGCCGTCGGAAGGTGGCGAGATATGCCCTTATGCAAACCCCGCACTCCGTCGGCCAATTGTTCGGAATTTGCGATGCGCAAGTCTAATCTGTGCGGAGCGTAGGAACCCACGGCTGTCGGTAGGCTGCCAGTCCAGCCTCGAGCGCGCGCTCGTCGAGGTGAATCGGGATCATCTTGAGGATCCCGACACGCTCGAATGTTCCAGCACCTCGATCGCAGTCCATGTCGTTTGCACCCAGTGGACTGCCTCGAAATGCTTGCCGTCATCCAGACGCACCCAACACCCGCTGTTTGCCGCGCCGCGGTCAGGCATCCAGGAGATCATTGCAGTCTCGCCAGCGGCGTTTCGGCCAACCAGTGGCTTGCCATCATGAGGTGCGGCGGTCATCGGATGGATGGTCTTGGCCGCGTTGAATTCCTCTTCGGGCGACGGGAGCATGTGCTCTTGCCTGTGATTGGGTGCGACTCCTTCAGCCCTCCACCGGCGAGACGAACAGTCAAGACTGCTATTTAATGCAGTGTGCTTGGCCAAAAGGCTGCGCAAGTCAGCCTCGACCGAGATTCCGTCCGCAAATGCATAGATGAGTAGACGTGCTTGTGCGGTCTCGATGTCGAACCTGCCTTCAGGCCCGGCTGCCCGGACCTCGGCGAGCAGGCATTCAATCATCATCAGGTCGTCGGAAGTAAGATGGGTGGAAGACATGATGTCCTCCTTTGGTCAGGGCCAGGGCGCGACGGCCACCCTCAATCGACGGCGCCCGTGTAAGAAGCCGCCAACTCTTCACCGTACGCTCTTTCTGCATTCACTGCAAAGTGATTCAGGCTCACGTCCGGGTTGCGTCCACTCGCACGGGCGGCTTCAAACCCGGCCAGGCCGGTGGGGATACACGCGCGGTTACCATCCCGCGAAGCGGGATCGTGCATGAGGCGCAAAGCGCCGGCGAGCCAGGCAGCCTACCGTCGGCCTTGAGCGCAAAGACGAATGTGGTCCGCACTTCCTGGTAGATATGGCGCAAAGCGGTCCTGAAAGAAGGCGTCCGTACTGCCGCTTCGGGGCGATAGCCGGACCGGTTCTGATAAGCTTCTTGTTCGCTTGGATCACGTTGGTATCAACAGACTGGCGGGGGAGGGGGGTGACTGCTATTTCTAGCATGGTCACCTGAACCCTGCACCCGGGAAGAAGTGAGATAAGGACGATATGCGCGCGGAAGTGAGTTGCTCGGGGCCGCGATTGGCCATCGCGCCGATGATGGACTGGACGGATCGTCATTGCCGTTTCTTCCACCGCCAGCTTACGCGGCGGGCGCTGCTTTATACCGAGATGGTTGTCGCCGACGCGGTGATCCATGGCGATCGCGACCGGCTGATCGGCTTTGACGCCGCGGAACATCCAGTAGCCTTGCAGCTTGGCGGCAGCGAGCCGGGGAAGCTGGCGGAGGCGGCGCTCATCGGCGCCGATTTCGGCTACGACGAAATCAATCTCAATGTCGGTTGCCCGTCAGACCGGGTGCAATCGGGCACCTTCGGCGCCTGCCTCATGAAGGTGCCGGAATTGGTGGGCGAATGCGTGGCGGCGATGAAGGGCAGGGTATCCGTGCCGATCACTGTAAAGTGCCGCATAGGCGTCGACGATCAGGATCCGGAAGAAGCGCTCGACCGGCTGGCGGAGCATGTTTTCGCGGCCGGCGCCGACGCGCTTTGGGTGCATGCGCGCAAGGCCTGGCTCGAAGGCCTGAGCCCGCGCGAGAACCGCGATATCCCGCCGCTCGATTATGACCGCGTCTATCGGCTGAAGGAAAAATATCTGAAGGAATTCATCGGTGTGAACGGTGGTATTCAGTCACTTGATGAAGCGGTGGCGCACATGGAGCGGGCCGACGGGGCGATGGTTGGTCGCGCCGCCTATCATACGCCTGCCATCCTCGCCGCCGTCGATGGCCGTATTTATGGCGAGGCGGAAGAACCGGTCGACCTTGCGTCAGTCGTCGAGGCGATGGCGGCCCATGCCGCGCGCCACATCGCCACAGGCGGCCGTCTGGCCCACGTCACGCGCCACATGGTGGGCCTGTTCCACGGGCTGCCGGGGGCTCGGCGTTATCGGCAGATCCTTTCCACCGACGCCACTAAGGCCGATGCCGGTCCCGAGGTGCTTCTGAAAGCCTTCGCCGCAGTCGACTGCTCCGCACCCGCCGAGGCGGCGTAAAGGCGCCGTCCTCGGCAATTTACTTTCCCCCGTCGCACGGGCTAGCCAGTGCCTCCACAACGGTCCGGCGCAGGCAACAGGAGCGAGGGCGGGATGGAATTGCCGGCTGGTGAAGTTGCGGCCTTTGCGCTGGCCGTTACGGCTTCCGGCGCGGTGGCGGGACTTATGGCCGGCATTTTCGGCATTGGCGGCGGCGCCATCCTCGTGCCTGTCTTCTATCAGGTGTTCGGGCTCTTAGGCGTCGACGACCTTGTGCGCATGCACCTCTCCGTCGGCTCCTCGCTCGCCATCATCGTGCCCACGTCGCTGCGCTCCTGCCGCGCTCATGTCCTGCGCGGTGCGGTGGACATGAAGCTGTTGCGCAGCTTTGTCGTTGCTGTGCCGGCTGGCGTTGTTGCCGCCTCGCTGACAGCCGCCTTCATCTCCAGCGCGGGCTTGCGCGCCGTCTTTGCCGTGATCCTGTTCCTGGTCGGCCTCAAGCTCCTGTTCAACCGACGGGGCTGGCGTATCGGCGATACCATTCCCGGCAATCCCGTACGCTCGCTCGTCGGCTTTTTCATCGGCTATCTGTCGACGTTGATGGGCATTGGCGGCGGCATTCTCAACAACACGTTCATGACGCTCTTCGGCCGGCCCATACACCAGGCGGTGGCCACCTCCTCAGGCGTCGGTGTTCTGATCTCTGTTCCCGGCTTCCTGGGTTACATCTGGGCCGGTTGGGGCCTGCCGCAATTGCCTGTTGCCTCGACCGGCTATGTCAACTGGATCGCCGTTATACTCGTCATCCCCGTCACGCTCCTCGTTGCCCCGCTCGGCGTGCGCATTGCCCACGCCCTCAACAAGCGGCACCTCGAGATCGCGTTCGGTCTCTTCGCACTGTTCGTGTCGGCCCGCTTCGCCTGGAGCCTTCTTTAGCTGGAGCAATTCCAGGAAAAGTGGAAACCGGTTTTCCGTCCGGAATTGCGACTGCGACAAAACAATGGGTTAGATCGGAACGATGATCCGATCTAGTCGCGCAGGATCAGGCGGTCGCCGCGCATTTCGAAGCCAGACAGGCTGCTCAGAAACTGCATGCCGAGCAGGCTCTGTTCCAGCCGGCCTGGCTCAGCCACCAGAACCGGCATGTTCGAGCGTTCGATGGGGCCGATGCGTAGCTCATCCAGGCTGGCGCTTGCGGCAAGTGCGCGGCCATTGGCCGTCATGACGGGAGTGGTGAAATGAAGATCTTCCGCCGCGATGCCGACCCGCTCGGCGTCCGCCGCCGTCAGCACCGTTGCCGAGGCGCCGGTATCGACCAGCGCCCGAACGGTGGTGCCGTTCACCTGCATGCGCACCTCGAAATGGCCGTTGGAAGACTTGTCCAGCATCACTGCATGCCCTTCGGAACCGGCGACCGTCATCGGGCTGCCGGGGACGAGGCCTGCTGTCAGTCGGCTTGCCACGTCCTGCAGCTCGTAGCGGTACTGGTAACCCGTCGTCAGGACCAAAAGAATAAGAAGCCAGTAGGCGAGATCGCGCGCCACGGCGGAAAAGCGCATCCCAGAGCCGACGATGCCGACGGTGAGGACGGCCACCCAAAGCCCGAGATAGAGCACCGAGGCAAAGGCGTTGTTTTCGATGCCGAAGACCTGGCCGTTCTCGTGGTTGGCGATAAGCAGAACGAGGCCTGCGGCCATGACGGCGATGATGATCCAGAAGAGCCGCATACGACCTATCCCGCCTTTCCGGCGCGCTCACGCGCCAACCGTGCCCGCCGCGTCTCGCGCCGAGGCTTACGCTCAATAGTGTCCAGCCGCGCCGGCAATGCCTGCATGACCGCGCGCCGCTCGGCCGGCGTCATGGAAAGCCAAGCGCCGATCTCGGCGCGCGTCCGCCCGCAGCCGAAGCAATAGCCGGTCGCCTCGTCGACCGAGCAGACGAGAATACAGGGGGATTCGATTGCGTCCATCACCGCCTTCCTGTCGTTGGTTCCACATGGGGGTGTCCGGCGGCGAACGCAAGCCTGTCCCGGACCGCCATTGCCAGCGACCGCCCTGCGCTCTATGCCACGGCCGACTGCAGGAGAAAGCGACTATGACGACAAGCGGACTTCCCTTCGACGACATCCGCAACCTTGCCAGCCAATTGCCCGGCCTGAACGAGGCGGCGGCAGGGTATGTGCGCGGGCATTTGTCGGGAGAGGGCGGGGAGCGCGCGCTCGGCCGGCTGGAGACGCTGGCGGCGTGGTTGGCCGCGGTGACGGGCCGTGCGCCGGCACGGGTGGCGAGGCCAGCAGTTGCGCTCTTCGCTGCCTCTCACGGTATCGCGCGCCATCTGGGCACCGGCGACCCGGTGGCGGAGGCGCGGGGCAGGGTGGAGGCCATCGCCTCTGGTGCTGCTCCCGTCAGCCACCTCTGCGCGGCCGGGGATCTCGGTCTCAACGTCTTCGATCTCGCGCTCGACCTGCCGGTGGGCGATATCACCGAGGCGCCCGCGCTCGACGAGCGCGCGGCAGCCGCCACTATGGCTTTCGGAATGGAGGCGGTGGCCCTCGGCGCCGATCTCCTATGCCTGGGTGCGGTGGGCGGCGCTGCCGATCTTTCGGCCATGGCCGTACTGAGCGCGCTTCAGAAGGGCGGAGCGGAGGAATGGACGGAGGCGGGGGAGGAGGCTGCGGTGCTACTTGGCAAGGCGCTGCGCACCCATGAGGGGCATCTCGGAGATCCACTAGAGGTGGTGCGCCGGCTCGGTGGGCGCGAGATCGCCGCGCTTGCCGGTGCCATCCTGGCGGCGCGCACGCAGAAGGTGGCGGTCATCCTCGATGGGCTTGCGGCAACGGCCGCAGCGGCCGTGCTCCATACGCTCAATCCGACTGCGCTCGACCATTGCCTGCTTGCAGACACGCGAAGCGAGCAGCACCGCAAGGCGGCGGAAAGAAGCGGCCTGCGGCCGCTCCTGGACCTCGGCACCAATGGGCATGACGGCATCGGTGCCGTGCTCGCCGCGGGGCTGGTGAAGGCGGCGGGGGAACTCGGCGCCGGCATGGCGGAGGTAAAGGCGCGCACGGGATGACGTGTATCAGGCGCTCGCGCGCTTGCGCATCGCCTGCAGTGTGGGGATGGCCGGCAATTCCTCCATCACGCGTCCCGGCGGGAAGGCAACGATCGCCTCCGTTCCCTTGCGCAGCGTTGACTTCAATTCCAGCATGCCGCCATGCAGCTTCGCCAGGCCCTGCACGATGGGCAGGCCAAGGCCGGTGCCTTGCTCGGCGCTCTTGATGGCGATGGAACCTTGGCCGAAGGCTGCCAGCACCACCGGCAGTTCGTCCTCGGGAATGCCCGGTCCGTTGTCCCGCACGGCCACATACTGCCCGCCGCCCGCCGTCCAGCCGACCCGCACACGGATTTCGCCGCCAGAAGGGGTGAACTTGACGGCATTGGACAGGAGATTAAGGGTGATCTGGCGCACTGCGCGCTCATCCGCCAGAAGCAGCGGCAATGTCGGCTCGGCCTGCTGTTCAATTCGAATGTCCTTGGCGCGCGCTCTCAGCTCCATCATGCGGCAGCATTCCTGCACCACATCTACGAGCTCCAGCGGCTCCTCGTTCAACTGATAGCGACCTGCCTCGATGCGCGAAAGATCGAGAATTTCGTTGATGAGATCGAGTAGGTGCTGGCCTGATTCGTGCACGTCCTTTGCATATTCGCGGTAGGTGTCGTTTTCGATCCGCCCCAACACTTCCTTGGCCATCACCTCCGAGAAACCGAGAATGGCGTTGAGCGGCGTGCGCAGTTCGTGGCTCATGGAGGCGAGGAAGCGGGACTTTGCCAAGTTGGCTTCTTCGGCGCGCCGGCGCGCCTCGTCTGACATGGCCTTGGCGGTCTCCAGTTCGGCAATCAGCGCATCCTTCTCGCTGCGGAAGGACAAGAGCTGCACCGAGGCCCGGTTCCGCAGATGGGCGACGTAGGAAAAGAAGGGCAGGGAGAGGATCAGAAGCGCCGCCATGATCGGCTCTACATCAAGCGGCATTCGTACATAGAGCACCGCGTAGAACGCCACGGGCAGGGCAAAGGTCGAAAGCAGAGCACCGCGTAGGGAGGCGGCGACGAGGGCGGTGGCGGCGATCGTCATCAGGAGAATGATGGCCATGACGACGGGGATGTGGTCGAGCCCGCACGCCGCGCACTCGAGGGAAACGAAATAAGCCCAGCTTATACCGCTTGCGAAGTGTAGAAGCAGGAACTGCCGGGCAAGGGCCTTCTCGTCCATCTCGGCCAGGGGCAGCGCGTCCACCCGCCGTGCAAAAAGATAAAGCGCGGCATAGCCGGCGGCCGTGACGAGAATCCAAATGAATATCTCGCGCTCCATGCCCGCGGCAAAACCCATCAGCCCGACGACGAAGACGAGAAGAAGCACCGCCGGCGTGCAGCTGATGATCGCCGCTGCGTGAATTTTCAGCATTTCGCGGTCGAAGGCGGGATTGCCTACCGTTTGCGACAGGCGCTCGCGCGTGCGACGTACAGCGCGAGCCACATCGCTGTTGCGGTGTGGCTTTCTGCGGTCGACAATGAACTTGTCCACCGTATAGCTTCTGTCGCGCGCCATCGCGTGCTTCGTTCCCGCCGTTTACGAACCAAACCTATGTCCGAATGATTAAGAGACCCTTCAACGCATGAGTGTATGGCGACGCCGTAGACGCGGCTGGGGGCGGACAAGCCGTGCGCGCCGCTATGGGGATTGGGCGCTCGCGCTGGCGGTCCTGGCTCTCCTAACGCTCACGGCAGCACGGCTCGACCGGGTGGCGACACGGCAGGTGGCCGGTGCCGTGACGCTTTCCGACGGCGATAGCCTGTGGCTCGCCGGCGAGCCTGTCCGCTTGCGCGGTATCGATGCGCCGGAACTGTCCCAGGAATGCAGCCGCGACGGCCGTGCCTATCCCTGCGGGCGGCGCGCGCGGCAGGCGCTGGCGGAGCTGACCGACGGTCTGGCCGTCAGCTGCGAAGGCTGGGAGCGCGACCGCTACGGCCGACTTCTGGCGCGCTGCGCGGCAGGCGGACGCGATCTCGGCCAGGCGATGGTGGAATTGGGCTGGGCGATCTCCTACGGTGACTATCGCGGAGCCGAGGCGGAGGCGCGCGGCGCCGGCCGGGGCTTGTGGGCCGGCACCTTTCGGACGCCGCACGACTGGCGTGCCGACCGGCGGAGCATCGACGAGGTGCCGCACGACTGGATCGGCCAGGCCCTGAACTTTCTGCGGCAGCTCCTCTGGGGGCAGGATGTCGCGTGAATCTGTGTGAAGGAGGAAGCAGCGATGAGGCTTTTCGACGGGGGCAGGGCGCCCAACCCGCGGCGGGTGCGGATATTCCTGGCCGAGAAGAGCATCGAGGTGCCGCTGGTGCCGGTGGACATGGGCGCCATGGAGCATCGTGACGAGACCGTTGCCCGCCTCAACCCGCTGAGGCGCCTGCCCGTGCTCGAGCTCGACGACGGTACGGTGCTGACCGAATCCGTCGCCATCTGCCGCTACTTCGAGGAGTTGCATCCCGAGCCGGCACTTTTCGGAAAAGATGCGCTCGGCCGGGCTCTGGTAGAGATGTGGCAGCGCCGCGTCGAGCTTGGTCTTTTCATGAGCGTCGCTGCGGCTTTCCGCCACCTGCATCCGGCGATGAAAGAGTGGGAGGTTCCGCAGGTGCCCGAATGGGGTGAAGCGAACAAACCCAAGGCGGTCGAGTTCATGCGTTTCCTCGACGGCGAGTTGGCGACCCGTCCTTTTATTGCCGGCGACGAGTTCTCTGTCGCCGACATCACCGGCCTCGTCGCCATCCAGTTCATGAAGCCGGCCCGCATTGAAATGCCGGCGGACCTCCACCACCTGAGACGCTGGTACGACGACGTCGCCGCGAGGCCCAGCGCGGCGGCATAGCGGCCGCCTAAGGGCGGCCTCGGAACGGCATCCTCATGACCGATACGCTGCAAGCCCTGTTGCAGGAGATTCGCGCCTGCCGGCTGTGCCGGGAGAGCCCCCACGGCACGCCGTTGCCCCACGAGCCACGCCCGGTAGTGACCGGCTCGCGCACCGCCCGCATTCTGATCGCCGGCCAGGCGCCGGGGACGCGCGTGCATGCCTCCGGCCTGCCCTTCGACGACCGCTCCGGCGACCGCCTGCGCGACTGGCTGGGTGTGAACCGGGAAGAGTTCTACGACCCGCAGCGCTTCGCCATTGCACCCATGGGCTTCTGCTTTCCCGGCTACGACGCGAAAGGCAGCGACCTGTCGCCGCGCCGCGAATGCGCGCCGGCCTGGCGCGCCCGCCTGATGGCCACCATGCCGCAGATCGAATTGGTCCTGGCCATCGGCCAGTATGCACAGGCGTGGCATCTGGGCGACCTACACCGCAAGGGCGTGACGGAGACGGTGGGCGATTGGAAGACGATTTTCGCCGCTTGGGAGCATCCACGCCTCCTGCCGCTGCCACATCCGTCCTGGCGCAATACCGCTTGGCTGAAGAAAAATCCGTGGTTTGAGCAGGAGTTGCTGCCTGTTCTTAAGGAGGAAGTGAAGGCGAAGACGTGACCGTATCCCTTCTTTGTGAAGGGGATTGCAATCAAGGTTGAGAAAATTTTTCTTGAATCCGCCCGCAGATTCCCCCACGATTGGAAAAAATTTCCACTTGGAGATTCCATCATGGACCGTCTCGACCGCAAGATCCTGCGCCTCCTGCAGGAGAACTCCACCCTTGCCGTGGCCGACATCGCCAAGAAGGTGGGCCTGTCGACGACGCCGTGCTGGCGGCGCATCCAGAAGCTGGAGGAAGAGGGCGTCATCCGCCGCCGGGTGGCCATCCTCGACCCGGTCAAGGTCAACGCCCGCGTCACGGTCTTCGTGTCGATCCGCACCAACGCCCACAGCCACGAGTGGCTGCGCCGCTTTGCCGAGGTCATCAAGGAGTTTCCGGAGGTGGTCGAGTTCTACCGCATGAGCGGCGAGGTCGATTATCTCCTGCGCGTCGTGGTGCCCGATATCGCCGCCTATGACGCCTTCTACAAAAAGCTCATCTCCAAGATCGAGATCCGCGACGTCTCCTCCTCCTTCGCCATGGAGCAGATCAAGTACACGACCGAGCTGCCGCTCGATTATCTGGTGCTCGATAAGGAGGCTGCGCACGCGGCGGCGTGAGCGCCTGCTTATTTGCCCTGCTCGCGGTTCCCAAGAAAGCTCCACGGGGTCGGCGGGCGGGATTCCTCTACGAAGTCCGCATTGGCCACCTGAGCCATGCTCATACGGTAGCCGGATTCGATCACGGCCACGCCGTCGAGGATGAAAAGCTGGGTCTTCTCCAGGCCCGCCGTCAGAGTGCCGGTCACCGAGACAGGCTCGTAGTTCATGCTGAGCCGGTACGGCTCCTCGGGCACGACACGAACCACCTGGGACGGCGGCGGCTGGACCATATGGCTGCAGGCGCCGCTCCGTTGCACCAGCATGAAGGCGTAGACCAGCTCGCCCTCCCGGTCGGCGGGAAGGAGATAGCCGGAAAGCTCCACCGTCTTGCCGTCGAGTGCGGTGGAAAGGGCGATCTCCCGGGGCTTTGCGGAGGGCGTGGGGCGGATTTTTTGCGGGGCGAGAGGCGCATGGCCCTCGGGGAGCAGGTCCCGCCAGCCGATCTTCAGGCTTTCCGCAGCAGTGGTTGCGGGCAGGAGAAGACTGCCCACCGCAACCGTGAAAAGAACCCCGACCCGCATTGTCACCGCCGCTTTCAGTGAGCCACCGAGAAAATAAACTCTGGGCGCTTCGACTGGTCAAGGCAAGGCCGTTCTGAAGATGGTTGGGCGCTGGCGCGGATCTGTGGTGATCGGGGCTTTTCCTTCGGTTCTTCGATGCTTCGGCAAGCTCATCCTTCGATCCTTCGACAGGCTCCCCCTTCGACAAGCTCAGGGTGAGGACAGGCGTGCGCCATCATTGCCACGCCCGCTGCTCGCGTCTGGCCATTTCAAAGAACCCACCTTCGGGAAGGCTCCCTTGAGGTGGTGGGAAGACGGGCGGCCAAAATGTCGCCAGTCTAAATTTTTTTCAGCGACCTCTCGGCCGCCCGTCCGGCGATTTCCGTCTCCGCCCGTTCCGCTTCCAGGGAGTGGATTGTGGAAGGTTTTTGCCTTCCGCGACGGGGGTGGCCCTTCGACCCGCTCGGGGCTGCCACGTTGCCCGTCATTCCTCCGCTCCCCTTTAAAGTGCACCGTCCGGCACGCGCCGCCCGTAGTGGCGGCAGGGGAACCCTTGGGCGGAGCCTCCCCGGGCCGGCCGCCACGTTAGCGGCCCGCCGGAGGCGCCGACCCCTCCCCACGAGACCGCCGTCGCGATCCGCGTTCCCGCGGGAGGGACGGGACCATGATAGGGGCGGCCTGGGCAGGGGGCGTATTTTCGTGCGAAAAAAGTTTGCAGATTCTAGGAGATCAATGGGTTGGCGGGTAATCGGGTCGAAATTTATCCCCCGCTTGTCCAGTAGCCGCGCCTTTGGCCGGAAGGGCTGTGGAGTTCCTCCAAACATGCGTCATCCCGGCCAAGGGAGCAAAGCGCGAACCCTCCCAATGCCTACTTCTCCAGCCGCGCCAGCAGCGAGGAGGTATCCCAGCGTTTGCCGCCCATCTCCTGCACTTCCTTGTAGAACTGGTCGACCAGCGCCGTCACCGGCAGCTTGGCGCCGTTGTCGTTGGCCTCGGCAAGACAGATGCCCAGGTCCTTGCGCATCCAATCGACGGCGAAGCCGAAGCCGTATTCGCCGGCGTTCATGGTCTTGTAGCGGTTCTCCATCTGCCAGGAGCCGGCCGCCCCCTTGGAGATCACCTCGATCACCTTCTCGATGTCGAGGCCGGCCTTCTTGCCGAAGTGAATGCCTTCAGACAGCCCCTGCACGAGGCCGGCGATGCAGATCTGGTTGACCATCTTGGTGAGCTGCCCGGCACCCGCGGGCCCCATCAGCCCGACCATGCGCGCATAGGCGTCGATCACCGGCTTGGCCTTGTCGAAGGTGCCTTGCTCGCCGCCGCACATCACCGTCAGAACGCCGTTTTCCGCGCCGGCCTGGCCGCCGGAGACCGGCGCGTCGATGAAGCCGAAACCGCGGCTTTCCGCTTCCGCCGCCAGCTCGCGCGCAACGAGAGCCGAGGCCGTCGTGTTGTCGATGAAGATGGCGCCTGCCTTCATGGCCTGGAAGGCGCCGTCCCCGCCCAGCGCGACGGCGCGCAGGTCGTCGTCGTTGCCGACGCAGGAGAAGACAAAGTCCTTGTCGCGGGCGGCCTCGGCCGGCGTCT
Organism: Chelativorans salis; assembly: GCF_025336525.1. GTDB lineage: Bacteria > Pseudomonadota > Alphaproteobacteria > Rhizobiales > Rhizobiaceae > Chelativorans > Chelativorans salis. Next base: position 137,186 of record NZ_JAOCZP010000003.1, on the reverse strand, counting down.
GGGCCATAGCCCCGCCATGTTCGGCCACCCATTTCTCCGCCTTGGCAATCGTGCGGTTGTAGACGGTCACCTCGTGGCCTCCGCGCTCCTTCAGATGCGCGGCCATGGGATAGCCCATCACACCAAGTCCGATGAATGCAACATTCGCCATTCGGCTCGTTCCTCCGCTTGTTCCGGGGTGGTATTGGATAGTCTCAGGGTTTACCGGCGAAGATGCCGTGTCAACCGCCGCTCGATGCGGTCGATCGTCATGCGCAGCATTTCCACTATGCCCAGATAGATCAGTGCTGCCCAGATATAGGTCTGGAAGTCGAAGGTGCGTGAATAGGCCCGCCGCGTCTCGCCCATCAGATCGTAGACGGTGATGATGGCGACGATGGCCGAGCCCTTGATCATCAGGATGATCTCGTTGCCGTAGGGGCGCAGCGCCACGAGGGCGGCCTGGGGAATGATGATCTTGTAGACGGTCTGCAGGCGCGAGAGGCCGAGTGCTGACGCCGCCTCCCATTGGCCGCGGCCGACGCTTTCGATGGCGCCGCGCAGGATTTCCGCCTGATAGGCGGCGGTGTTGAGCGAGAAGGTGAAGATGGCGCAGTACCAGGCCTCGCGGAAGAACCACCACAGGCCGACCGACTCCAACTCCGGCCGGAGGGAGCCGAGGCCGTAATAGACGAGGAAGGTTTGCGCGAGCAGCGGCGTGCCGCGGAAGAAATAGACGTAGGTATAGGCGAGGACCCCGATGATGCGGCTTTTCGAGCGGCGGCCGAGGGCGATGGGCACGGACAGCACCGCGCCCGCCAGCACCGAGATGGCGACGAGCTCGACCGTCACCAGCAGACCGGACAGATAGCGCGGAGCATAGCGGGTGAAGAGCTCGACATTCCAGGAAGCGAGAAGGAAGAGCACGGTGCCGATGCCGACGAGCGCCCACACCCCGAGCAGGACGATGCCCGTCACGCGTGCCCGGGTCAGGCCTCTTGCAGGCGGGGGAGGCGGCAGCACCTCGGCTCCGCCGCGCGCCGGCAGGCCAGGAGCGCCGATGGCGGAAGGAGGCTCGCTCATCGCGCAGCCCCGCTAGCGGAAACCCGCCGTTCCACGGCCGAAAGCGCCACCGAAGAGATGAGCGCGAGAACGAGGTAGAGCAGGCATGCCGTCCCATAGAAGAGAAAGGCTTCGCCCGTGGTGCGGGAGGCGATGCCGGTCTGGCGCAGAATGTCGGAAAGGCCGATGATGGAGACGAGCGCGGTTTCCTTGAGGAGGATCAGCCAAAGATTGGAAAGGCCGGGCAGGGCGATGCGGATGAGCTGCGGCAGGATCACGAGCCGCATGGTGCGCCGGCGCGACAGGCCGAGCGCATGGGCGCCCTCGTACTGGCCGTGCGGAATGGCGTTGAAGGCCGCCGCGAATACCTCGCTGGCATAGGCGGAGAACACCGCGCCGAGGGCCACCATGCCGGCCGCGAAGGCGTTGATCTCGATATAGGTCTCCCCACCTGCCGCCTTTACGACCTGCTGAATGGCGATCTGTGCGCCGTAATAGACCAGGAACAGCGTCAGAAGCTCGGGCAGGCCGCGAAAGATCGTGGTGAAAATGTTGGCCGACAGGCGCAATGTCGGCTCGGCGGAGCGTTTTCCGAGCGCCACGACGAAGCCCAGCGCAAGGCCGAGCGGCAGGGTTGCCAGCGCAAGGCTCACCGTCACCGCAACGCCGGAAGCGATGTCGTCTCCCCAGCCTTCAGGGCCGAAACTGAGTAGCGCGGTATAGTCCACGACCTCAACCTGCGTCCGGACGGCGGCTCAATAGAGGCCGGAACGGCGCTGCGGTGCGAAGCTGGATGCGGGAGACGGTCCCGCATCCAGCCGGCGCGCTTACTCGCCGTAGATGTCGAACGGGAAGTACTTCTCGTTGATTTCCGCGTAGGTCCCGTTCTTGCGGATGGCGTCGATCGCCGCGTTGAACCTCTCGACGAGCTCCGTCTCGCCCTCGCGGACGGCGATGCCGATCACGTCATCACTGCTGACCGTCTCGCCCTTGAATTCGCAGCAGGAACCGTCCTCGCTGTTGACCCATTCGTACTGGACGCCGAAATCGGCGAGCACGGCCTCGACACGCCCATTGCTCAGATCCGCCCAGGCCTCGATCTGCGAGGGATAGGCCCTGAGCTCGGCATTCGGATAGTTCTCTTCGACAAATTCGGCGGCGATGGTGCCGGACTGTACGCCGACAGCCTTGCCCTCGACGTTGCTCGGGTCGAACTCGGCCTCCTTCGGCGCCACGAACACCAGCGAGTTCGTGTAGTAGGGCTTGGTGAAATCGACCTGCTCGTCGCGCTCCGGCGTGATCGACATCGAGGCAATGATGGCGTCGAACTTGCCGGCCTGCAGCGCCGGGATGATGCCGTCCCAATCCTGGGTGACGAACTCGCACTCGGCACCCATCTCCTCGCACAGCGCACGCGCGATGTCGATGTCGAAGCCTTCGAGCTCGCCGCTGGCGGTGAGATTATTGAAGGGCGGATAGGCGCCTTCGGTGCCGATCCGGAGCTTCTCCTGTGCCGTGGCTCCGCCGATCGTCAGCGCCAGTGCGGCTGCCGAAAGACCAAGTGCAATATGCCTTGTGATACGCATAAGTGTTCCTCTCTGTCGCGTTCTTGCCCCGTATTTTCCTTTGTAAAGAACAGGGCTTGGGCCGATACTCCCATCCTTTGCAATAAAATTGCAAGCGACAAAACCGTGTAATCGGCAGGGATTCATTCCTAGATAATGCCGAGATGCCGGACGATGAAGTCGGCGATTCCTTCGATGTCGTCGAGGGCGAAAAGCGGTAGGCTTACTCCCTCTTCTGGGCTGTCGCTGGCGACGGCGACGACCCCCGGCACCGCGCCGGCAAGCGGCGTCCGGTCAAGGGCATCAAGGCGGCGGCACTCTATCTTCGGATGCGGTTCGCGCTTGTAACCCTCGACCAACACCACGTCGGAGGGCGAAAGCCGGTCGAGGATGTCAGTGAGCGACGGTTCGTCCTCGCCGCGCAACTCATGCATGAGCGCCCAGCGACGGCCGGAGACGATGGCGGTTTCCGTCGCGCCGGCCTCGCGGTGGCGGAAGGAATCGGTGCCTGGCTGGTCGACCTCGAAGCTGTGATGCGCGTGCTTCACCGTGGCGACCTTCAGCCCGCGTTCGGCCAAGGCGGCGGTAAGCCGCACGGTCAGTGTCGTCTTGCCGGAATTCTTCCAGCCGGTGATGCCGAAGACGCGCTCTGTCATATCGCACACATTATGTCACAATTCGCCGGCCTGGCGGGCGACATAGATGACATAGAAAGTGGAGACGACCGCGCAAAGGGAAGAAAGGAACATGACGAAGAGCAGCGGGTAGGGGCCGGACTGCATCGTCAGGAAAGCGCCGGCCAACACGGAGAGAGCCGCCCCGCCGCCGATCTGTAAGGCTCCGCCGAGCCCCGAGGCCGAACCCGCCAGATGTGGCCGCACGCTGACGACGCCGGCATTGGCGCTGGGCAGCGAGATGCCGTTGCCCATGCCGACGAAGAAGGTGGGGCCGAAGAGCGATAGCGGATGAAAATAGCCGAGCCAGAAGAGAAGGATGGAAAGAGCCGTGCCGGCGACGGCGATGAGATTTCCGGTGAGCATCATGCGGTTGACGCCGATGGCGCGCGAATAGCGCCCGGACAGGAAGTTGCCGAGCGCATAGCCGACTGTGATGACGGCGAAATACAGGCCGTAGGAGGAGGGCGACAGGCCGAGAAGCCTTGTCGCCACGAAGGGCCCGCCGCCGAGAAAGGCGAAGAAGGCGCCGGAGGTGAAGGCGGCGGCGGACGAATAGCCCCAGAAGCGGCGCGAGCGGAAGAGCTCGGGATAGGTCCTGATCTGACCCGTCATGCTGGCGGAGCGGTGGGTGTTGGTCTCACCGAGGTCGAGATAGACGACGATGAAGGCCACGATGCCGCAGGCGAGCATGAGCTGGAAGGTGGCTTGCCAGCCGTAAAGCTCATCGAGGATGCCACCGATGACCGGCCCGACCATCGGCGCCACCGTCATGCCCATGGTGATGTAGCCGATGCGGCTGGCCGCCTCGTCGGTGCCGACCGTATCGCGCACGATGGCGCGCGCCAGCACCATGCCGGCGGCGGCGAAGGCCTGGAAGAGGCGGCACAGCAGCAACAATTCGATGGTGGGCGCATATATGGCCGCGAACGTGCTGAGGATGAAAACGGCGAAGGAGAACAGCATCACCGGGCGGCGGCCGAAACGGTCCGAGGCCGGGCCGATGCCCAATTGCAAGATAGCGGTGGCTGCCAGGTAGAGCGATACGGCAAGCTGGACGATGCCGTAGTCCGCCTGGAAATAGGTGGCCATGCCGGGCAGCGATGGCAGGAAGAGGTTCATCGCGATCGCTGCCGTGCCCGCCGCCGTGACGAGCGTCAGGATATGGGGCGGTGTGGTGCTGTCGAACGGTCGCACGGTTGTCATCTCTGCAATCACTTCTTCGGCAATGTCACTGCGCGCCGGCGGTCGCCGCCCAGCGCTCCTTCTTCACCTCATGTTCCCTCGGGTGCCATGCCGGGCCCGGTGCTCTCGGCGATCAGCTTCCTCCGACCCACGACCTGCTCGCGGTAGAGCGCGTAGAGGCCCGACGCCACCACGATTGCAGCACCCAGAAGCATCATGCCGTCGGGCACGTCGCCGAAGACGAAGAAGCCGAGCGCAATCGCCCACAAAAGCCCTGTATAGCGGAACGGCGCCAGGAAAGAGATGTCGCCCGTGCGCAAGGCCGTGATGATGAACTGGTAGGCAACGACGAGCGCGACGGCGGCAGCAAAGAGGCTCGCCGTGGACGATAGGGTGAGCGGCGCCCAGCCGCCGAGCGGCAGGACGAGAATGCCGCCGCAGGCCATGACGGCGAAAGAGGTGGCGGCGGAGACGAGCGCCGTCGGCGTGTTGGCCGGAATGCGCCGCGTCGCCAGATCACGCACGATGCAGAAGCCCACTGTCGCAACCGCCAGGAGCGACCACATACTGAAGCCCGCGAAGCCGGGGCGCACGATAATGAGCACGCCGAGGAAGCCGGCGAAGATCGCGCTCCAGCGGCGCCAGCCGACGGGCTCGGAGAAGACCAGCGCAGCACCCATCGTCACGCCGAGCGGCAGCGCCTGGAGGACGGCGTGCACATTGGCGATCGGCAGGTTGAAGAGCGCCAGGAGAAAAGTGATCGTGGCGCCGACCTCGCACACGACACGGATCACCACGCTTTTCTGCTTAAGCAGGGCGGGCTGTCCGAACGTGCCGTTGCGGAACATCAGAAGAACGAGAAGCGCGGTGGCGAAAATGCCGCGCAAAAGCATCGCTTGGCCCATATTCATGGATACGGATACGAGTTTCACCAGCGCATCGTTGATCGTGAAGCCGGCCATGGCGATCGACATGAAAAGCGGACCACGCAAAATGGGGGAAAAGGCCACCTCGGCTCCAAAGTTGGATTTCGTAAGCTTGCCTTACGATCCCGGCGTCGGCAACGCAATCGGGCCAGCTTCGGAAAAGATGATGTCAGCCGCCGGTGACGCTCATATGGCGGGAGACGGCGGGGCGTTTCGTCGTGCGGTCGATGACGAAATCGTGGCCCTTGGGCTTGCGGCCGATCGCCTCGTCGATGGCGTTGGAGACGAGTTCATTGCCTTCCGAAGAGCGCAGCGGCGCACGCAGGTCGGCTGCATCCTCCTGACCGAGACACATATAGAGCGTGCCCGTGCAGGTGAGCCGTACGCGGTTGCAGCTTTCGCAGAAATTGTGCGTCAGCGGTGTGATGAAGCCGAGCCGGCCGCCGGTCTCCGTCACCTCGACATAGCGGGCGGGGCCGCCGGTCTTGTAGGGAATGTCGGTCAGTGTGAACCGCTGCTCAAGCCGCGCGCGCAATTCCGACAGGGGCAGATACTGGTCCGTGCGGTCGGCGTCGATCTCGCCCATGGGCATGGTCTCGATCACGGTCATATCCATGCCGCGGCCGTGCGCCCAGCGCAGCATTTCCGGGATCTCGTCCTCGTTGAAGCCCTTGAGCGCGACGGTGTTGATCTTGATCTTCAGCCCCGCAGTTTGCGCCGCCTCGATGCCGTGCATCACCTTGTCGAACACGCCCCAGCGGGTGATGGCGCGGAACTTTTCAGGGTCGAGCGTGTCGAGCGAGACGTTGATGCGCTTGACGCCACAATCGGCAAGCTCGGTGGCGAAGCGGGCAAGCTGAGAGCCGTTGGTGGTCAGCGTCAGTTCGTCCAGCGCGCCCGTTTCCAGGTGCCGCGAAAGCTGGCGCACCAGGTACATGATGTTCTTGCGCACCAGCGGCTCGCCGCCGGTAAGCCGCAGGCGGCGCACGCCCTTTTCGATGAAGACGGCGCACAACCGCTCCAGCTCTTCGAGGCTCAGAAGGTCCCTTTTGGGCAGGAAATGCATGTCCTCGGCCATGCAGTAGACACAACGAAAGTCGCAGCGGTCCGTCACCGATACGCGCAGATAGGTGATCGCGCGGCCGAAGGGGTCGATCATGTCGCCAGCATGGTTCATGCGGTTTTGTCGCCTGTTTGCCTGTCTCTGATGTGGCCACGATAGCAGCAGTTTCAAGCCATCCCGATTAACCTAGCATCCCGCGTCGGTTTCCGGCAATGCGGGTGTTTTGTAAGAAAGCCATGTACTCTAGACAGGCCCAACGTCGTGTAGTAATGGGTGTATGGAGTATATTTAAGTAGGGCTATATTGTTATGGCGAATAATAATTCCGTTTCTGTCAAGAATACTACAATTTTCGATCCCGTTGAATTTGGGAATTCTGCCGTTGAAGCTGCGGGAGGTGTTGGGGGAAACTCAAATGACACCGAAAAGAGCGACGAAGGGTATTCGTCGGGGCTGAATGGTGCAAAGCGCGGAGATGTGAATATTGATTTCGCTGTCTCTACGCCTGATTCAAACGGTACGACTGGCTCCGAGGAGGATAGGCTTGGCCTGCAGGTGAGCGCTACGACTTCTTCGGAAGGCTCGCTTGACTGGAACGTTTCTTCCAATCTCGGTGAACTGACGCCGTTGGGGTCCGAGATGTCGGGCGTCAATGCTGAAACGACCAACGACGGTACCTCCTCAGTGAGCGGTCACGCGACGGTCGTCGGAGAGGAAGCGCTGGGCGCTGCCGACAATGCCGACATTCCTCTCCCACCCCAAGTCGCGGTCTGCCCCCCGTATGCTCCCCAGGTCCGGGTCCCGTACGGCCCGGATGCGGACCAGTCTCCCGCACCCGAGGTGACCGAATTCCGGGTCTCGCTCGGTGTGAAATACGGCCCGGATGCGGACCTGGAGTTTTTAGAGCCGGAGACCGTCACCGATCTGAGCGACGTTACCGTGCAGGAGCATCCCAACAAGTGGTGGTTGTCCGAGCAGCCGGACTACTTCTACCAGATCGACTTCGAGCTCGATGGCGAAAAGATATCGATCCTGATGGGCGACGAAGCCATGCAGGAACTGACGCAATCTCCCGAGAAAGTCAGCGAACTCATTGAGGAACAGTGGCAGGCGCTCGAAGCCATCCGGGAAAGCCAGCCCTCGAATGCCGATGCCGATCAGGTACCGGATTCTTCTGAACAGGCGCCGGAGCTCTCCGAGGAGATCACTCATGACGATCTGTTTTCCGACACGGTGGAGGATACCGATTTCGCGCCCGGGTTCGAGTTTGACGTACTGAGCCCAAGCGATCTCGATCCGTTAGATCTCGACGAAGGCCTTCCCTTCCTCGCCTGAGTGAAGCTCTATCAATTTTAGCCTCTCGGGGCCGGAGGGAGCAGTGCGTTTCTTCCGGCCCCTTTTCGGGGAAAGGGGCGGCAAAATTGGCCCTTGCATCGCCGGTGCCTTCCATCCCAACAGTGTATAAGCGGATGAAGGCAGGAGGCTGGCGATGAAACCACCGAAAGAACTATGCGTCTCGAAGGACCGGAAGCTCCTGACCGTGAGCTTTCCGGACACAGAGCCGATGTCGCTCAGCGCCGAGATGCTGCGGGTTCTCTCGCCTTCGGCCGAGGTGCAGGGCCATTCCCCGGAGCAGCGGGTGACGGTCGGCGGCAAGAAGGACGTGGCAATCTCGCGCGTGGAGCCGGTGGGCAACTACGCCGTGCGCATCATCTTCGACGACGGCCACGACACCGGGCTATACAGCTGGAGCTATCTCGCTACGCTCGGCAGCGAGCGTGAGCAGCGCTGGCAGGACTATCTCAATGAACTGGAAGAAAAGGGGCTGAGCCGTGAGCACTGAGACGATGGAGGCGGGGGCGATCGAGACGGTCGAGGAACTGGAGACGCTTTACGGGAAGCCCGGCCAGGCTTCGCTGGTCAAGGAGATCGACCGCATCATTCCCGCCTATGCCGCCTTCATTCAAGCCTCGCCCTTCGTAGCACTGGCCACCGCCGGCCCGGAGGGGCTCGACTGCTCGCCACGCGGCGACCGCCCCGGCTTCGTGCGTATCCACGACCCGCGCACCCTGATGATGCCGGACCGGCGCGGCAACAATCGCATCGATTCCCTGAAAAACATCGTCCGCGACGGCCGCGTCGGCCTCCTGTTCCTGGTGCCCGGTTCCGGCACCACATTGCGCGTCAACGGCCGGGCGCATCTCTCCGCCGATCCCGAGCTTTGCGCCTCCTTCGCCGTTGAGGAAAAGGCGCCGCGCTCGGTTATCGTCATCCGCGTCGAAAGTGTCTACTTCCAGTGCGCACGGGCGATCCGTCGGTCGAAGCTGTGGGAGAAGGAGGCGCAGGTGGGTGCGGGTTCGCTGCCGACGCCGGGCGATATTCTGGGTGAACTGAGCCAGGGCGACATCGATGGGAAGAGTTACGATGCCGAATGGCCGGGGCGCGCGGCGAAGACGATGTGGTAGGAGAGCCGCCGGTTCGGGAGCCGCGGCGGTGAAGAAGGGTGCTGGTTTCGACCTGAAGCCGACGTCCTGAACGCCCTTCCTTGACGCAAATACTCCGTCGGCATAATTTGAGGGTGCTGCTGTAGGGCGCGTCGGCTTTCGAGCCGGAGGGGCATTGCCCGCCTACAACAAGGTCCACAACAATGCGCGCCCATGCCGAATATCGAAAACCTCCGAAAACAAGCCAAGCTATACGTGCGATGGCACCGTGAACGATATTTCCCCGTCGCAGCGCAGATCAGATGCTTGCTAGCGCGATTCCGAGACTTGCCCGACAGGGAAGTCTTGGACACAGACTTCAGGCTCAGCGATGCACAGGAGCTTGTCGCCAGAAAACATGGTTTTGAGAGTTGGTCGGCGCTAATCAAAGGCATCGAAACGATGACAGCATCAACAGCATCCAGCATCGGCGCACCTCTGATCATCGCTGCGGAGCCGCAGCTTTTCGTCTTCGACATTGAGGCCTCCTGCCAGTTCTACGTGAACCAGCTCGGCTTCAAGATCGACTTCTCCTACGGAAAACCGCCATTCTATGCTCAGGTCGTTCGCGACGGCGGTCGCTTAAACCTGCGAAAGGTCAGTGGCCCAGTGTTCGATAGCGGCTTTCGGATGAGGGAACGAGATGCCCTTTCTGCAACGCTCACCATTGATCATGTCAAGCCGCTGTTCCTGGAGTTTCAGCAAGCGGGCGTCACGTTCCATCAGCCTTTGAAGACGGAGCCTTGGGGGTCTCGCACCTTCATAGTGCAAGACCCAGATGGGAACCTGCTTTGCTTCGCAGGAGATGCGACGTAGGTCGCCTTTCCACCCGACCCAGACGCCCCCGCCCGACTTCAGTCTGCCTCTACTCTCCCTCCAACTCCTCGGCGATCCGGCGCATCTGGTCGCCCATGGCGTCGCAGAGTTCCGGGCTCGACTGTGCCATGACGCGGTCGATGAGAGCCGTGTAGACCTCCAGCGCCTTCATCAGCAGTGCCTCGCCCTCGTCGGTGAGGTAGAGGCGCATGATGCGCTTGTCCCTGGGGTCGCCTTCGCGGCGCAGGAGGTTCTGCTGTTCGAGCTGCGGCAGAAGCATGGTGATGTTCGAGCGGCCGACGAGCAGGCGGCGCGCCAGCTCGTGCTGGGACGTGCCGGGATGGCGGTAGAGGTTCATCAGGACGTCGAGCTGGGCGATCTTCAGGCCGAGGGGAGCGAGCGCCTGGGACAGGGCACGCACCACGGCCTTCTCCGCCCGCACCACGGCGATCCAGTTGCGAAAGCGGGGATTGTCCCAGGGGAGCGGTTGCCGCTTGTTCATGATTGAACTATAATGTTCAGGATTGAACAGAATAAGGCGCGCAAGATGGTTTCCTTCCCGTTGCAGCTCGTTCGCAGCCTTTTTGCCATAGCCGAGCACGCGGCGCCACGTCTGGCCGGCCGCGCAGCGTTCGCTCTCTTCTGCCGCACGCCGAACCCGCGGCGTGTCTCGCCGAGGGCGCGGGAGGCATTGCGGGCAGCGGAGCCCTTCATGATGGAGGCGCGCCGGCACTGGCTGACTAGCGACTACGGGCATTTCGTGTGCCACGAGTTCCGCCCGCCGGCCGGCGGCAGGGGGTGGGCGACTGCGCTCGTGGTGCATGGATGGGGCTCGCGCGGCGAGCACATGCGCGCCATCATCGAGGAACTGCGCGGGAAGGGGATGCGTGTGGTGGCGCTGGACCTGCCTGGCCACGGCGCCTCCACGGGGCGGCGGCTGAACATGGCGATGGCCGTCGCGGCGGTGAAGACGGCGGAGCTTTGGCTCGGTCCATTCTCCATCATGGTCGGCCATTCACTCGGTGGGGCGGTGGTCGTCAACGCAGCCGTCGGCTCGATCGAAGGCATCGCGCCCGTTGCCGCGCAACGGCTGGTAACGATCTCCGCGCCCAATGCGATGCAGAATGTGTTCGACAGCTTTGCGCGTCATTGCGGCCTCGGGCGTAGCACGCGCGACGCCTTCTATGCTGAGGTCGAGCGTGTTACGGGGCGACCGCTTCGCGCCTTCGAAGGCGCAGCGCAACTGACGCGCCTGTCCGTGCCGGTGCTCGTCCTGCACGCGCCGGATGATCGCGAGGTGTCGGCGGCGGATGCGGAAGCGCTTTGCCGTGCTGGCCCGCATGTGGAGCGCATCTGGGTGGAGGGTGCCGGGCACCGGCGCATCCTGTCCGACCGGCGTGCCGTCATGCAGGTGGGCGAATTCATGGCGCGGCCTTTCTTCCTCGCCGCCGCGCAGTAGGACGTTCGGTCACGATCTCGTGAAGATGCGCGAATCCGGGGTCGAGATGGCTGCGGTTACGCTTGGTTCACCAAACGGCTATAAGTTTCGCGGTCGAAGAGATTCTCTTTCAGTCGGCTTGTGGAGCCGGGTGGCGAACGATCCGTTGCTGAAAAGCGTTGTAAAAAAGACGCAGGATAATTGCGGGGTGATTTGATGACGATGAAGCTTGCGAAACGCGGCGGCCTTTCAATCCTGGCGCTTGCGGTCGCGCTCACCGGGACAGCGTCGTCGGCCAGCGCCGAGCAAAACCTGTTCGACATACTGTTCGGCAATCGCGCCACCAGGCAGCGCGTCCAGGAGCCACCCCGCCAGGCCACCGCACCCGCGCCGCGGGTGGCAGCGCCGAAGATCTCCGCACCCTCCTTCTACAACTACCGGCCGGAGGCGCCTGTAAAGGTGGATTTCGCGGCTCTCACGGTCGCCTTGGAACAGGAGGACGGGGAAAAGCGCGCCGCGTCGTCGCCTTTCGTCGAGGCGCTTGACGGCCTTGCCGGGTTCGAGTTGCTCGCGGAGAAGGAAATCGCCGAGGCGCTTGTCACGCATTACGAGCGCAACCCCGCTTTCATCTGGGTCGAAGGGACGGGGCCGAACGGCAAGGCCGATGCGGTGCTGCGCGTCCTCAATGATGCCGCCGCTTTTGGGCTTTCGGAGACAGACTACGCTGTCAACGTGCCGCTCGCCGCGTCAGCCGTCCTCGATACGCCCGCGGGGCGGCGGCAGGCGCTCATCCGCTTGGAGATGGCGCTTTCGGCGCGCGCGCTGCGCTATGCACGCGACGCCCGCCTGGGCCGCGTCGACCCCAACAAGCTGTCGGGCTACCACGATTTTCCGAAGAAGCCGCTGGTGGAGGCGGCCGTGCTCGAGGTGCTGGCGGGTGCGAAGAAGCCTGCGGACTACCTCGAATCGCTGCACCCGCAGAACACGCTCTACGCCGCCCTTCGCAAAGAATTGAAAGCGCTGAGGGCGAGCGCGGAGAAGGAGATCGTCGTCGACACCGACACCTTTGTCCGGCCCGGTTCCAGCCATCCGGAATTCCCCAAGATCCTGCAGATTATCGAGCGTGACGCCAACCCGGCCTTCCGTGCCGAGCACGGCGAGGTGCTGGTCGCCCATGCCGGCAGCGAAACCTATGCGCAGGAGCTGGTGCCGGTCGTCAAGGCGGCCCAGAAGCTGCACGACCTCAACCCCGACGGCATCATCGGCCGCCGCACGGTGGGCGCATTGGCCGGTGAATCGAAGCAGGCCCGCATTGAGAAGGTGCTTCTGGCGCTCGAGCGCCTGCGCTGGCATCCCTCCCATCTCGGCAGCAGGCGGGTGATGATCAACGCCGCCTCCTTCACCGCTACATATCTGGAGGGCGACAGGGAAACGCTTTCCATGCGCGTCGTGGTGGGCAAGCCGTCCAACCAGACGAGCTTTTTCCACGACGAGATCGAGTATGTGGAATTCAACCCCTATTGGGGCGTGCCGCGTTCCATTCTCGTCAACGAGAAGCTGCCGAAGCTGAGGCGCGATCCGGGCTATCTTGATCGGGCCGGCTATGAGGTGACGGATTCGCGCGGCCGGCGTGTCTCCTCCGCCTCCGTCAATTGGAACCGCTACGGCACCAACATTCCTTTCAGCGTGCGCCAACCGCCCGGACCGAAGAACGCGCTGGGCGAACTGAAGATCATGTTTCCCAACAAGCATAGCATCTACATGCACGATACCCCGGCGAAGGACCTGTTCAGCCGCGATACCCGCGCCTACAGCCATGGCTGTGTGCGCCTGCAGGACCCGCGCGCCATGGCCGCCGCAGTGCTTGGCACATCGGTGGACGAGATCGGCCGGGAGGTCGGCAAGGGGCGCAACGCAAGGCGCGACGCCCCGCAGAAGATCCCGGTCTATGTCGGCTACTTCACCGCCTGGCCGGAGGCGGCGGGCGAGGTCACCTATCACGCCGACATTTATGGCCGCGACGACAACCTGAGGAAGGCACTGGCCAAAGTGGAGGAAACCCGCGCGCCGGGCAGCTGAATCAGGCTCGCCAGAAGGTCGGTGTCAGGATCACGAGGACGGCCAGGATTTCCAGGCGACCGAGCAGCATGGTCGCGGCCAATATCCACTTCGCATAGTCGCTGAGCGAAGCGAAATTGCCTGCCGGACCGACAATCGGCCCGAGGCCCGGGCCGACATTCGTCACCGCGGTCAGTGTGGCCGTCATCGAGGTGACGAGGTCGACGTTGCCCGCTGAGAGCGCCAGCGTCCCGCTCACCCACACGACGATGAAGCCGACCACGAAAAGCGTTATGGAGCGCTGCATCTCCTCGTCCACGGTGCGGTTGCCGTAGCGCAGCGGCTGCACCGAGCGTCCATAGACCAGGGTGCGCAAGCCGTTCTGCAGCATGCGCGCGAGGATGAGGAACCGGTAGGATTTCACGCCACCGGACGTCGAGCCCGAACAGCCGCCGAGAAAGGTGGCGAAGAAGAACACCGTAACGGCGAACGGGCTCCATAACGAGTAGTCCTCGCTCGCATAGCCTGTCGTGGTGATGATCGAGACGAGGTTGAAGGTCGAACTCGTCAAGGCTTCGCCAAAGGTCGTATCGCTGACGATGCGCCTATGGATGGCGAGCGCCAGGACGATGCTGACCACGTAGGCCAGGAAAAGCCGGATCTGCGGGTCTCGCAAAGCGTCCAGCCGGCCGCGTACGACAAGCAGGATGAGGATCGAGAAGGGCAGGGCGCCGAGAATCATGAAGACCGTGCTGACCCACAACACCGCGGTGCTCTCGAAATAGCCGAAGGAGGCGTCGTGGGTGGAGAAGCCGCCGGTGGCGAGCGTCGTCATGGCATGGTTGACCGCATCGAAGGTGGTCATCCCGACCGCAGCGTAGGAGATGGCGCAGAGCGCCGTGAGCACCACATAGATGCCGACGAGAGCTTGAAGGAAGCTGGACAGGCGCTCGAAGGGCCGATCCTCGATATCCGACGATTCGATGCGGAAATAGGAAAAGCCGCCGACGTTCAGAAGCGGTAGGAAGAACAGGCCGAGCGCAATGACGCCGAGGCCGCCGATCCACTGCAGAAGCGAACGCCACAGGAGGATGCCGGGCGGCAGGCCGTCGAGCCCCGAAATGACGGTGGAGCCGGTGGTGGTGACCGCCGAGACTGATTCGAATACGGCGCTGGCGAAATCGAGTTTCAGCGAAGCCGTATAGAGTGGAAATGCGCCGATGAGGCCGACCGTCAGCCACAGCACCATGACGATGAAGAACGCAAGCCGCGTCGAGCGGATGGGCGCGTGGTCTCGCGTGGCAGCAGCAACCGTCAGCGCCACCGCGGCGGTCGTGAAGGCGCAGATGGCGAAGACCTGCCAGTCCCTGTGACCGTAATACAGATCGACCGCCGCCGGCACGAGCATCGCTGCGGCGATGTAGAGCGCAAAGATGGAAGCCACGAAGGCGGCCGCCCTGACGATGGAAGCGTGCACGTTGGGATCGCTCTCAGGATTGCATCGACAATGGCTCGCGAAACAGCAGCTTGGACCCGTGGAACAAAGGCTCGTCCGCTGCGCTCCTTTCTATCGGGATGGTGGGCGCGGTAGGGATTGAACCTACGACCCCACCCGTGTGAAGGGTGTGCTCTCCCGCTGAGCTACGCGCCCGCCCGACCGGTCAATGCCGAGCGCGCGGGGATATAAGGGGTGGCCGGCTGTGAAGTCAAGACGCCGGCTGATCGGCAGCGGCGGCCATGAGCTTTTCGGCGAGTTCCAACGTCAACGCATCGAAATGTGAGATGACGCGACTGGGCTCGAACATATGCACCGGCTGGTCCGTATAGCCGAAATCGACGGCCACCACCGGGATGTCTGCCGCCTTGGCGGTATCGATATCAGTACGCGAATCACCGATCATGACGGCGCGCTCCGGATCGCCGCCGGCACGCGCAATCGTATCGAACAGGTGGCGCGGGTCAGGCTTTTTGTGGCTGAAGCTATCGCCGCCGCAGATTGCTTCGAACAGTCCGGCGATCTCCAGAGCCTCCAAAAGATGCCGCGACAGGTGTTCGAGCTTGTTGGTGCAGACGGCGGTGACGAAGCCCGCCTGCCGAAAGCGCGCCACGGCATCAAGTGCGCCCGGGAAGGGCTGCGAGCGGCCAGGCATTCCCGCCGTATAGTGCTCAATGAAAAGGTCCTGCAGCGCGTCGAGCTGGCCGTTCGCAAGCCGCCGTCCATCGGCGGCGAAAGCGCGCTCGATCATGGTGCGGCTGCCGGCTCCTATGAAACGGCGGATCTGCACTTCGTCGACCGGAGGCAGGCCGACGCCGCGCAGGCAGTGGTTGAGGCTGTCGAGCAGGTCCGGCGCGGTGTCGACGAGCGTTCCGTCCAAGTCGAATACGATGATAGGCTTGGTCATTGATATTCCCCTTCGTACCAAGGGCGGATACCGCGCCATGGTGCGGTCTGCAAGGAAGTCGACGCAGTACGAAGGTATTTGCCGGGCGTGGCGAAAAAAGTTAGGAAGCATCCCAAACTGTTTGGGGGTGAAATGGCAGCGGACGCCAAGACATTGAAAAAAGAGGCCGCGCGGGCGGCACTTGGGCACGTCGAGAGCGGTATGAAACTCGGCATCGGCACGGGCTCGACCGCCGAGGAGTTCGTGCGGCTGCTTGCCGCAGGGGTGGCGGAAGGGCTCGATGTCGTGGGCGTGCCGACGTCAGAGCGCACGGAGGCGCTGTGTCGGGAACTCTCGGTGCCGCTTACAACCCTGGACGAGACGCCCGAGCTCGACCTCACCGTGGACGGCGCCGATGAAGTCGGCCCCGGCCTCGCCCTCATCAAGGGCGGGGGCGGCGCGCTGTTGCGCGAGAAGATTGTTGCCGCAGCGTCGGAGCGCATGATCGTCATCGCCGACGAGAGCAAGCTGGTCGAAACCCTCGGCCGCTTTCCCCTGCCCATCGAAGTGAATACTTTCGGACTGCGCGCAACGATGCTCGCCATCGGAGCGGCCGGCCGGCGCTTCGGCCTGACGGGGGAAATCGCCATACGCGGGACGGAAGCCAGGCCTTTCCTCACCGACGGCGGCCATGTTATCGTTGATGCATCATTTGGCCGTATTCCCGCGACAAGAGCATTTGCTGACGAGTTGAACGCGATACCCGGTGTCGTGGAGCATGGCTTGTTCATCGGCCTTGCCAGCCTGGCGATACTTGCCGGCAAGAACGGCATTAGAACGATCGATGCGCACAGCTGATACGGACCCCAGAAACGGAGTAGGACTGAAAATGACATTGGCTAAACGCGCCCGCCTTTTTGCGCTCACCGCCGCTATGACCTTTGCAGCGTTTTCGCTGCCGGCCAGCGCCCAGGAGATCTCGGAGTCGCACCTGAAGGCAGCGCGCGCCGCGATCGATGCGATCGCCGCCACCGACGATTTCGACAATTATCTACCGCTGGCAGCGCAGACGCTGAAGGCCGAACTCATCCAGCAGAGCCCGAACATGGTGGACCTCATCAATGCCACCGTAGACGAGAAGGCGCTGGACCTGGCGAGCCGCCGCGCTGACCTGGAAAACGAGGCGGCGCATGCCTATGCGCGCGTGTTCAGCGAGGAGGACCTCAACAACATCACCGAGTTCTACAACTCGCCCACGGGGCAGAAGCTTCTGGCCGACGGCCCGATCGTCACCCGCGAGGTGCTCAGGGCCGCCAGTGTCTGGCGCCGCGGCATCGAGCGCGACCTGTCCAACAGCGTGACCGAACAGCTCGAGGCTGCCACCAATGCCCAGGCGCCCTCCGGGAACGAGGCCGAGAGCGGCCAATAAACACCTGAAAACGGATTAGTGAATAGAATTCAAAGCCCGGCTTTAACGCCGGGCTTTTATTTTCAGCGCCCGCAGCATAGCTGAAGAAGGCACGAAAGCGCGAGCATAGGACACAGGCAGCATATGGCGGACTTCGATCTCGACCTTTTTGTTATCGGCGGCGGCTCGGGCGGTGTCAGGGCAGGGCGTCTGGCCGCAGCCATGGGAAAGCGCGTCGCCATAGCCGAGGAATACCGTTTCGGCGGCACCTGCGTCATCCGCGGCTGCGTGCCGAAGAAGCTGTTCGTCTATGCATCGCAGTTTCCAGAGCATTTCGCGGATTCGGTCGGCTACGGCTGGACGCTGGGCGAAGCCCGCTTTGACTGGCCGACGCTCGTCGCTAACAAGGATCGCGAGATCGCCCGGCTCGAGAGGCTCTACCGAAAAGGCCTTGAAAACGCTGATGCGCGCATCTTCGATGAAAGAGCAGTCCTCCTCGACCGGCACACGGTGCGCGTTGGAAGCGAGACGCTGACTGCGGAGAATATCCTCATCGCCACCGGCGGCCGCCCGAACCCGCATGAGGCGCTGCCCGGCCATGAGCACTGCATCTTCTCCAACGAAGCGTTCCACCTCGAAAAGCTGCCGCGTTCCATTGCCATCGAGGGCGGCGGCTATATCGCGGTGGAATTCGCCAATATCTTTCATGGGCTGGGCGTCGAGACGACACTCATCTACCGCGGCAAGGAGATTCTCGGCCGGTTCGACAGCGACGTCCGCCGCGGCTTACATGAGGCCATGGAGGCCAAGGGGATCCGCATCCTGTGCCAGGATATCTTTGAGGCGGTCGAGAAGCGCGCCGACGGTCGGCTCGACACGCAGATGAAGTCGGGCGGCAAGATGACCTTCGACATGGTGATGCTGGCCATCGGCCGCCTTCCCAACACCGAAGGCCTTGGCCTGGATGCAGCCGGCGTGGAAACGGGTGTTAAGGGCGAGATACTGGTCGACGACTATTCGCGCACCAACGTCGACAACATCTGGGCGATCGGCGACGTTACCGATCGCGTGCAGCTCACCCCCGTCGCCATCCACGAGGCCATGTGCTTCATCGAGACCGTCTTCAAGGACAATCCAACGCAGGTCGACCACGAGGACATCGCCACCGCCGTTTTCTCGCAGCCGGAGATCGGCACCGTCGGCCTGAGCGAGGAGGCCGCGGCCAGGCGCTACGATACGCTGGAAATCTACCGCGCCAGCTTCCGGCCCATGCGTCACACGCTTTCAGGGCGCCAGGAAAAGATGATTATGAAACTGGTCGTCGACGCTGGCTCGTGCCGCGTCGTCGGTGCTCACATCCTGGGACCGGACGCCGGCGAGATGGCGCAGTTGCTGGCCATTCCCATCAAGGCGGGGCTGACGAAGGACGCCTTCGACCGCACGATGGCCGTCCATCCCACGGCGGCGGAAGAGCTGGTGACGATGTATCAGCCGACTTACCGGGTGCGGAACGGAGAGCGGGTTTAGGCACTGTCGCATCTTCTCACGTTCCGGATGACATTCGCAGGGCTCTTTTGCGTCGCGTTGCGGGCAAATGCGGGGTAGTATCCGGTTAAAGCTTCCGCTAAATAGCCGCTTTCCGGCTGGCAGACGCCGGCCGGAGGTAGAGCCTATGGGTGTAGACATGACGAAATGGTCGCCGAATTCGTGGAGAAACAAGCCAATCGAGCAGGTTCCGGCCTATCCGGACCAGGCCGCGCTGGCCGAGGTCGAAGCGCGGATGGCGACCTATCCACCGCTGGTTTTTGCAGGTGAGGCGCGCAAGCTGAAGAGACAGCTGGCGACCGTCGCCGACGGCGAAGGCTTTCTCCTGCAGGGTGGCGATTGCGCCGAAAGCTTCGCCGAGCACGGCGCCGACAATATCCGCGATTTCTTCCGCGTCTTCCTGCAGATGGCGGTGGTGCTGACATTCGGCGGCGCCCAGCCGGTGGTGAAGGTCGGCCGCATCGCCGGCCAGTTCGCCAAGCCGCGCTCCTCCGACATCGAGGCGAAGGGCGAGGTGTCGCTGCCCTCCTACCGCGGCGACATCATCAACGGCATCGACTTCACGGAAGGCTCGCGCACGCCGGATCCGGCGCGCCAGGACATGGCCTACCGCCAGTCGGCGGCGACGCTGAACCTGCTGCGCGCCTTCGCACAGGGCGGCTTCGCCAATCTGGAGAACGTGCACAAGTGGATGGTCGGCTTCATCGCCGACAGCCCGCAGGGCGAGCGCTATCAGGCCCTAGCCGACCGCATCTCCGAGACGATGGATTTCATGCGTGCCATCGGTATCAATGCGGAGAGCCACCCCTCGCTCCGCGAGACCGACTTCTACACCAGCCACGAGGCGCTGCTTCTCGGCTACGAGGAGGCGCTGACGCGCGTCGATTCCACGTCCGGCGAGTGGTACGCCACCTCCGGCCATATGATCTGGATCGGCGACCGCACGCGCCAGCCCGACCATGCGCATGTGGAATACTGCCGCGGCGTGAAGAACCCGCTCGGCCTTAAATGCGGGCCCTCGCTGGAGCCCGATGGGCTCCTCCGGTTGATCGATGCGCTCAACCCTGAGAACGAGGCAGGCCGGCTGACGCTGATCGCCCGTTTCGGCGCCGACATGGTGGAGGACAACCTGCCGAAGCTGATCCGCGCCGTCGAGAAGGAAGGCCGCAAAGTGGTCTGGTCGTGCGACCCCATGCACGGCAACACCATCTCGCTCAACGGCTACAAGACGCGCCCCTTCGACCGCATCTTGCAGGAGGTGGAGGGCTTCTTCGCGGTGCATCGCGCGGAAGGCACGCATCCCGGCGGCATTCATATCGAGATGACAGGCAAGAACGTCACCGAATGCACGGGCGGCGCTCGCGCTATCTCGGCCGACGATCTGCACGACCGCTACCACACTCACTGCGACCCGCGCCTCAATGCCGACCAGGCGCTGGAGCTTGCTTTTCTGGTGGCCGAACTGCTCAAGAAGGACGCGGCCGCGCATCCGCAGAAGAAGGTCGCGGCGCTGTGAAGAGGCGCACCACGGTGCGCTTCCATTGACCACAGCGTTCAACGCTTTGCGATACAGCCGACACCCTCGCCATGGCATAGTGGCGGGGGTTTTCGTTGGAGGTAATTCATGTCGCAGACAAGAGAAGGCGCGTGCTTGTGCGGCGCCGTCCGCTTTCGCACACACGGCAGCATGCGCGGCGTCGTCTATTGCCACTGCTCGCAATGCCGCAAGCAGAGTGGGCACGTCTACGCCGCAACCGATGTGGACGACGCCCGCCTCGAAATATCGGGCGGCGACAACCTCACCTGGTACGCTGCTTCCGATTTCGCCAGGCGCGGTTTCTGCCGCACCTGCGGCTCGGTTCTTTTCTGGAAGCGCAATGGGGCTGACGTGACGTCGATCATGGCCGGCAGTTTCGAGCAGCCGAGCGGGCTGAAGGCGGAAGCGCATATCTTCGTTGCCGACAAGGGCGATTACTACGAAATCGCCGACGGCCTGCCGCAATACGCGCGTTCAAGCGACTCGATCCTGGTGGCCGACGAGCCGCAAAAAGCGCGGAAATAGCCGTACATGACCGACCTGCCGAGCGGCCTGCGCATCGAGAACCGCAAGGAACTGCCCGAGGACCTGCGGTTCCTCGTGGAAAAATACCCGCGCGAGACTTGGGCCGGTCACGCCAATCTGGGCGAGATGGCGCAGTTCTGGCTGCAGCGGCACGACATGTTCCGCGAACTGGGCGGCATGCTGCAGAAGAGCGTCACTGACTATCGCGAAGGCCACCTCCCGCCTGCCGCCTTCGCGCAATTTTTTGCTCCGCGCCTGCGCTTCTTCCTGCAGCAGCTTCATGGCCACCACCAGGTGGAGGACCTGCACTACTTTCCCGCTTTCGCCAGGGCCGAGCGGCAGCTTCAACGCGGCTTCGACATCCTCGACAGCGACCACCACATCATCCACGACGCGCTGGAACGCAATGGCGAGAAGGCGCGAGAGCTCCTTCTGGCCCTGCAGGAGAATGCCGACCGTCAGCTTTTCGCCGCAGACGCCTATGCCGATGAAAACGAGCGCCTGATCGGTATGCTCACCCGCCACCTCCACGACGAGGAAGACCTGATCATCCCGCTCATGCTGGACCGTGGCGAGGGCAGCTTCACCGGCTGATCGGCCTCCCACTTGTTGCAAGCCTTCGGGCCGCAGGCTAGAGGACTGCCCATGAACGCTGCTCCCGACATCCTCCGCATCGCCGTCGCCCAGCTCAATCCAACTGTGGGCGACATCGCCGGCAACCTTGCCAAGGCGCGCGAGGCGCGCGCCGACGCCGCCCGCCAGGGCGCCGACCTCGTGCTCTTTACCGAGCTCTTCATCGCCGGCTATCCGCCGGAGGACCTGGTGATGAAACCGGCTTTCGTGGAGGCGTGCGAAAAGGCGGTTGCCGAACTTGCCGGAGATACGGCTGACGGCGGTCCGGGCGTCATCATGGGTACGCCGCTTGCGCGTGAAAGCGGCGTCCATAATTCCGTGATGGTGCTCGACGGCGGCACGCCGGTCGCCGAGCGTCACAAGCTCGACCTACCGAACTACGGCGAGTTCGACGAAAAGCGCGTCTTTCAGCCGGGCCCGAGCATGCCCGGCCCCGTCAATTTCCGCGGCGTGCGGCTCGGCATTCCCATTTGCGAGGACATTTGGGGCAAGCTCGACGTGTGCGAGAGCCTGGCCGAATCGGGCGCCGAGATCCTGCTGGTCCCCAACGGCTCGCCCTACTATCGCGGCAAGGTGGAGGTGCGACAGCAGGTGGCGATCGTCCAGGTCATCGACAGCGATCTGCCGCTTCTATACGCCAACATGCTGGGCGGCCAGGACGAGCTCGTCTTCGACGGCGCCTCCTTCGCCATCCAGGCCGACAAGTCGCTGGCGTTCCAGATGAGCCAGTTCGAGGAGGCTGTCGCCGTCACCACCTGGCGGCGCGAGGCTGACGGCTGGGTCTGCGCGGATGGGCCCATGTCCCTTATCCCCGAGATGGAGGAGGCCGACTATCGCGCCTGCATGCTGGGCCTGCGCGATTATGTGAACAAGAACGGCTTCAAGAACGTCGTCCTCGGCCTCTCCGGCGGTGTCGACTCAGCCCTTTGCGCGGCACTTGCCGTTGACGCGCTCGGCGAGGAGCGGGTGAGGGCGGTCATGATGCCCTACCGCTACACATCGCCGGAATCGCTGAAGGATGCCGAAGACTGCGCCCGCGCACTCGGCTGCCGCTACGACATCGTGCCGATCTTCGAGCCCGTCGAAGGTTTCAACCATGCGCTCACCCAGCTTTTCGAGGGCACGCAGGAGGGGGTGACGGAGGAAAACCTGCAAAGCCGCACCCGCGGTACGCTCCTTATGGCGATTTCCAATAAGTTCGGCTCAATGGTGGTCACCACCGGCAACAAGTCCGAGATGTCCGTCGGCTACGCCACTCTCTACGGAGACATGAACGGCGGCTTCAATCCGATCAAGGACCTCTACAAGCTGCAGGTCTACGCGCTCTGCCGCTGGCGCAACGACCACGTGCCACCCGGTGCGCTGGGTCCTTCCGGCGAGGTGATCCCGGCGTCGATCATCGACAAGGCACCCTCGGCGGAATTGCGCGAGAACCAGACGGATCAGGATTCCCTGCCGCCCTATCCCGTCCTCGACGACATCCTCGAATGCCTGGTGGAAAATGACATGGCCGTCGACGACATCGTCGCGCGCGGCCACAGCCGCGAAACCGTCCACCGTATCGAGCACCTGCTCTATATTGCTGAGTACAAGCGCCGGCAGGCGGCACCGGGCGTGAAGATCACCAAGAAGAACTTTGGCCGCGACCGGCGTTATCCGATCACGAACAAGTTCCGCGATCGGAGCTGAAGCGTGGCTTGGCTTGAAATCAGCTTTGATCTTTCGCGCATCGACTTCGAAGGAACGTCTGCGCTGATCCGGCAGTCCTATTGGGGCGGCCTTCGTACAGACGAAATCCACCGACGCGCCTTCGAGAATTCAGTTTGCGCCATCGCACTTATCGACGGACGGCAGGTAGGCTTCGCCCGCGCCTCCGGCGACCGCGCCGTGTTCGCGCGCATCTCCGACGTAATCGTCTGGCCAGAGCACCGCGGCCAGGGCGTCGGCAAGGCACTGGTGCAGGCGCTGCTTGATCATCCGGAGCTGGCTTCGGTGTCGACGTGGATGCTGAACACGTCTGATGCGCATAGTTTCTACGCACATTTCGGTTTCAAGCCAGCGACCGATGGCAACGAGATGCGACTCGATCGACCAGTACTGCACGATCACCAACAGGTTCGGGGATAGGACATAACCGGCCGTCATGGCGAAAAGGCCGGCCCCTCCAGCATTTCCCGCCGGTGGTAGACATGGTCCACCAGCCCCCACTCTCGCGCCTCCTCGGCTGTCATGAAGAAGTCGCGGTCGAGTGTGCGTTCCACTTCGTCCTTGGGGCGCCCGCAATGCTCGGCGTAGAGCTTGATCATGTGCCGCTTCAGTTTCAGGATGTCCGCGGCGTGCCGCTCTATGTCCGAGGCCTGTCCCTGAAACCCGCCTAAGGGCTGGTGCAGGATGATCCGCGCATTGGGGAGCGCGACGCGACGTCCCTTGGCGCCTGCCATCAGGAGGAACGAACCCATAGAGGCCGCGGTGCCAAAGCACAGCGTGGCGACCGGGCATTTGATGAACTGCATGGTGTCGTAGATGGCGAAGCCGCTGGAGACCACGCCGCCCGGCGAGTTGATGTAGAAGGAAATCTCCTTGTTCGGGTTCTCCGCCTCCAGATGCAGCATCTGGGCGCAGATCAAGGCCGCTGAATTGTCGTCCACCTGGCCGTTGAGGAAGACGATGCGCTCGCGCAGGAGCCGCGAGAAGATGTCGAACGAACGCTCGCCGCGCGCCGACTGTTCAACCACCATAGGGACGAGATTCATTGTGTCGCGCATGGCGCAACCTCCTGTATTGCCCGGTCTTGGAGTTCGCGTGTGTCTGTCAGGCGGCCCGCGCCAGCGGCGGGCAGTTCGAATTGGCGGCGCGAATGGCCGGTGCGTTCGCCACCACCTGCCCATGGGTCAGGCGGAACCACGTGCGCCCGCCACTAATCGGCTCAAGCTCAACGGTCACCATGGGTGGCGCATCGGGGCAGGAGGGGTCGTGCCAGGCATAGCGGAGCCGATCGTAGGGCTCAGCTTCGACGATGCGATAACTCGGTCCTTCCACGGCATCTTCTCCCTCCGCTGCGGCCGGGCGGGCGCCAAGCCAATCGGCGAGAAGCTCTTCCTCCGTCAGGGCGCGCCAGAGCGTTTGGGGCGAAGCCTCCATCTCGCATTCCACGACGACTTCCTCTGGCTTCGTTTCAGCCTCGTCGGTGGGTGTCATTGGTCCATCTCCTTCAAAAGCGCCTTCAGCCGCTCGACCCGTGCGGGCCAGAAGGCACGGTAGCGGGTCAGCCAGTCGAGCACCGGCGTCAGCCCTTCCGGCGCCAGGCTGTAGCGCACGTGGCGACCCTCTTTCTTCTCTGCGATCAGCCCAGCGCCACGCAGCACCGCCACATGCTGAGACACCGCCGGCTGCGAAATGCGCAAGCGCTCGCGCAGTTCGGTCGCATTCTTCTCGCCGTCCAAAAGGCGCTCCAGCACGGCGCGCCGGTTCGGATCGGCCAGGGCACGAAAGACATCCGACTCGTTCATGGTTATAGATAAGCAGATACTTATCTGTGGAGCAAGACCATGCCGAGATTTTGTTGCACCAGCGGCCAAAAGCCGATGTGGCAGGGGCGGCTGAGACTTGCATCGCAGGCACAAGCTTTTACGATGGGTCCATTCCTGCCGAATCCGGCAATGCGCGAAGCGGGTTGGAGCGCGGCGCGCCCTCAGCAGAGATTCTGATGTCCTTTTTGCTTTTTCTCCGCGAGAACGCGCGCTGGCTCGCCGGCGGGTTCCTCCTCACCTTCTTCTCTTCTTTCGGACAAACCTTCTTCATCTCGCTGTCGGCCGGTCACATTCGCCAGGAATACGCCCTGTCCCACGGCGCCTTCGGCATGATCTATATGCTGGCCACGCTCGCCAGCGCCCTTACCATGCCGCGCTTCGGCCAGATCGTGGATCGCTATACGGTAAAGACGGTCACGTTCATTATCGTGCCCATTCTGGCGATGGCCTGCATCCTGATGGCCCTGTCCACCTCCGTCGTCCTCCTGTGCGTGACGATCTATCTCCTGCGCCTGTTCGGGCAGGGCATGATGACGCAGAACGCGCTGACGGCCATGGGCCGCTGGTATGCCGCCCAGCGCGGTCGTGCCGTCTCCATCACCATTCTGGGCCACAATGTGGGAGAGGCGGTCTTTCCGATCGTCTTCGTCACCGTCGCCGGCCTTGTCGGCTGGCGCAATGGCTGGCTGATCGCCGCCGCTTTCTTGGTGATCGTCGCGCTGCCGGTGATTTCGGGGCTGATGGCGGTCGAGCGGGCGCCACGCTCCAGCGATCCCGCCCCGCGCGTTGCGACGTCGCGCGACTGGACGCGCGGCGAGGTGATGCGCGATCCGCTGTTCTATGCGCTGCTCCTCGGCGTCATGGCGCCGGGCTTCATCGGCACGACCATCGCCTTCCACCAAATCTACCTTGTCGAGCTGCGCGGCTGGTCGCTCGAGGTCTTTGCCTCTTCCTTCACTTTCATGGCGGCGATGACCGTCATCTGCGCCCTGGTGGCGGGTCAGTTGGTGGACCGTTTCTCGGCGGTGTCTCTGCTGCCATCCTTCCTGCTGCCGCTGGCGGTTGCCTGTTTGGTGCTGGCTTCGTTCGAAGCTCAGTTGACGGCGTTCGTCTTCATGGGATTGCTGGGCGTGTCCTACGGCTTTTCGTCGACACTTTTCGGCGCGCTGTGGCCGGAAATCTACGGCACACGCCATCTTGGCGCGGTAAGGGCTTCCATCGTCGCCATCATGGTCTTTGCCACTGCGGTGGGGCCGGGGCTGACGGGTTATCTGATCGATCTGGGTGTTTCATATCCTCTGCAGGTCGCAACAATGGGCTTCTATTGCTTCGGCGCAGCACTCCTCATGCTCGCAGTCTCGCGGCGCCTGACGGCACGTGCCTTGCAAACCGGCGAGGCCTCGGCTACCTCCGCGCCATGAGTGTCACCGTCCGCTTCGCGCCGTCCCCGACGGGGCAGATCCACATAGGCAACGCGCGCCCCGCGCTGTTCAATTACCTGTTCGCGCTGAAGGCGGGTGGGCGTTTCATCCTGCGCTTCGACGATACTGATACCGCACGATCGCGACGGGAGTTCGCCGAACAGATTGAAACGGACCTGCGCTGGCTGGGCATCGAGCCGGATCTGGTTGTGCGCCAGTCGGACCGTTTTCCGAGCTACGAGAGCGCCGTCGGCAAGCTCAAGGAGGCCGGGCTTCTCTATCCCTGCTACGAGACGGCGGAAGAGCTGGATCGGCGGCGTAAGGTCAGGCTGTCGCGTCGTCTGCCGCCGGTCTATGGCCGTGAGGCGCTGAAGCTCGATGAGGAGGAGAGGGCGCGGCTGGAGGCGGAAGGCCGAAGGCCGCACTGGCGCTTCCTGTTGCCTAATTTCGACGCCGACCCCCTGTCGTCGCAGCGTACCGAAATCCACTGGGAGGACGTCGTACGCGGGCCGCAGACTGTCGATCTGGCCTCCATGTCCGACCCCGTGCTGGTGCGTGAGGATGGCACGTTCCTCTATACCCTGCCGTCGGTGGTCGACGACATCGAACTGGGCGTAACGCATATCATCCGCGGCGACGACCACGTGACGAACACCGGCGCCCAGATCGCCCTGTTCAAGGCACTGGGCGCGGAAGCACCTGCCTTCGGCCATCATAACCAGCTCACCACCACCACCGGCGAGGGACTTTCCAAGCGCTCCGGCGCGCTCTCCATCGCCGGCCTGCGAGAAGCCGGCATCGAGCCCATGGCCGTTGCGTCGCTGGCCGTCCTTATCGGCACCTCGGAAGCGGTGACGGCTTGCCGCGACATGGCGGCGCTGGCCGCGCGCTTCGACCCCGCGTCAAGCTCGCGCTCACCGGCGAAGTTCGATCCCGTGGAACTTCAGGCCTTGAGCCGCAGCCTGATCCACGCCATGCCCTTCGAAGAGGCAGCGCCCAGGCTCGACAAGCTCGGCATTTCCGGACCAAAGGCCGAAGCCTTCTGGAACGCCGTGCGTGGCAATATCGAGGTTCTGGAGGAGGCGGCGGACTGGTGGCGCGTCGTCACCGAGGGGCCACCGGAAACGGCCGCACTATCAGACGAGGACCGCGCCTTTGTGCGCACCGCGTTCGAGCTCCTGCCGCCCGAACCCTGGGGCAGCGAGTCCTGGCATGAGTGGACGGACCGCGTGAAGGCGCAGACGGGGCGCAAGGGCAGGGCGCTGTTCAAGCCCCTGCGGCTGGCACTCACGGGGCGGGAGTCGGGGCCGGAGCTCGCAGATCTATTGCCTCTTCTAGATCGGGAAAAAATTCTGGCCCGACAACCCTGACGCGCCGCTCGCCCGTATCGGCGGTAACGGGCGCCTTCTCCACCGGCTGTTCTTCGCGTCCAAACGACACGATGCTTCCCTGCGTCTGGGCAGGCGAAGAAAGAACAGCGTCCTCCTCCGGCTCGTCGGTGAGCCCTTCGTTCTCTCCGGCGACGACTGTATAGCCCTCCGGCTTTCGCACCTTGCAGCCGCATGCCGGGCCGTTGGAGGAGGCCGTGCGATAGGCGAAGGCCGTGCCGAGGTCGCGGTAGGGCGTGCCGTCGCGGGCCGAGACCATCTCATCGCTCTCTTCCTGCGGCACCCTGTGCACGTAAAGCGCCGTATCGGCCTGCGGGCAGCGCGCTCGACATGTCTTGGTGTCGCGCTGGAAGAGGCTTGGCGGTACAGAGAAGGAGATGGGGAAGTAATAGCCGTCGCACAGCCGCACGCACATGGTGCGGTACGTGGCGCCGGCGGGTGGCAAGGGGGCTTTCGGCGCCGTGCGGTCTGCTGATTCCCTGCGCTGTCGGGGCGGCTTTGTGGCGGTTGCCGCGCCGCGGCAGCCATTCTGCTCGAGCGCTGCAAGCAGCCGCGCCCGTTGCTGTCTGCCGTTGCCGCCGCCCATCGCGCTGCGCTTGCGCTTGAGGTCCGCAAGATTGTCGGTCATGCGGCGTATGGTGGAAGTCAAAGCGGGGCATTGTGCGTTGCGCCCGCCAAAGACGCCGCCGCAGCGGGCACGGCGGGCACTCTCCCGCGCCCGCGCAAGTTCGGTCTCCTGCCTGGCGATGGCGCGGTCGTATTGGTCGATTTGGGCGCGGCTCGCCGCGCGTGGGACGACGGAAAGCTGCGCTTCGAGGTTGCGGCAGATGCGCGACTGGGCTGCTGCCTCGCCCGTCATTACTGAAAAGGCGAGAAGCGCGGCGCCGCACATGCACGCGCAGACGGATTTCCTGCCCCCCATGCCCTTTACCTGCCAGACTCCGGCACGGCGGCCGGTGCATGATGCGTGAAAACAGTCTACCGCGTAACAACGATGGGTTAAACGCAGGTTATGCCCGTGTCGCTCCCTGCGCCGGTGCCTCGCCTTGGACAACCGGCATCCGGTTCTGGTTCTGCAGCGCTTCCACAGCCGCGAGCGCGGTCATGTTTACCACGCCGCGCGAGGTGACCGAGGGTGTCAGGATATGCGCCGGCCGCGCCGTACCGAGCAGGATCGGCCCGACATGCAGCGCGTCCGTCATCGCCTTGACCGTCGTCAGCGTGATGTTGGCGGCGTCGAGATTGGGGAAGACGAGGAGATTGGCCTCTCCGTCGAGCCCTGCATGGGGAAAGACGCGCTGGCGCAGTGTCTCCGACAAGGCCGAATCCCCGTGCATCTCGCCATCGGCTACCAGGCCCGGAGCGGTGTCGTGGAGGATGGCGACGGCTTCGCGCATCTTCAGCGCACTCGGGCTGTCGCGCGAGCCGAAATCCGAGTGCGACAGAAGGGCGGCCTTGGGCTCGATGCCGAAACGGCGGATCTCCTCTGCCGCGAGCACCGTCATCTCGGCGATCTCGGCGGCACTGGGGTCCAGCGTCACATGGGTGTCGGTGAAGAAGGTGGCACCCTGCTGCGCAACCAGCATGGAGAGTGCCGAGAGGTCGTTGACGCCCGGGCGGCGGCCGATGATCGTGTCGACATGGCGCAGATGCCGCTCGAAGCGGCCTTCCAGCCCGCAGATCATGGCGTCAGCCTCGTCGCGCATCATGGCCAGCGCGGCGATCACTGTCGTGTTGGTGCGCACCAGCGTGCGGGCGACCTCCGTCGTCACGCCGCGCCGTCCGGCGATGTGGATGAGCAGGTCCACATAGCCACGGTAGCGCGGATCGTCTTCCGGATTGATGATCTCGAAATCCTTGCCCGGCTTGATCTTCAAGCCGTAGCGCCTCAGCCGGACGTCCACCACTTGCGGCCGGCCGATGAGGATCGGCTCCGCCAATTCCTCTTCCAGCACCACTTGGGCGGCCCGCAGCACGCGCTCATCTTCGCCGTCGGCATAGATGACGCGCTTGCGGCCGGCCTGTTTGGCGGCAGAGAAGACCGGCTTCATGACCAGGCCGGAGCGGAAGACAAAGCGGTTCAACCGGTCGAGATAAGCGTCCATGTCCTCGATCGGCCGGGTGGCGGCGCCCGATTCCATGGCCGCCCTGGCGACTGCCGGCGCGATGCGCAGGATGAGCCGCGGATCGAAGGGCGAGGGGATAAGAAAGTCAGGGCCGAAGATCGGTATCTCGCCCGAATAGGCTCGTGCCGCCACGTCCGACGGTTCCTCGCGAGCAAGCGCCGCGATGGCGCGCACGGCTGCGAGCTTCATCTCCTCGTTGATGGCCGTGGCGCCGACATCCAGCGCACCGCGGAAGATATGGGGAAAGCAAAGGACGTTGTTGACCTGGTTCGGATAGTCCGAGCGGCCAGTGCAAATCATGGCGTCCGGCCGCGCCTCGCGCGCCAGTTCCGGCATGATCTCCGGTATGGGATTGGCGAGCGCCATGATCAGCGGCCGCTCGGTCATCTCCTTGAGCATCTCGGGCTTCAAGACACCGCCCGCCGAAAGGCCGAGAAAGACATCGGCCCCGCCGATGACCTCTGTCAGCGCCCGTGCATCGGTGTCCTTCAGATAAGGCTCCTTCCAGCGGTCCATCTCCTCCGCCCGCCCACGGTAGGCGACGCCGAAGCGGTCGGTGATCCAGATGTTCTCGACCTTCGCGCCGAGGGAGACCAGGAGATTGAGGCAGGCAAGCGCGGCGGCACCCGCGCCGGAGGTGACGATCTTTACCTCGGCGATGTCCTTGCCGGCCAGTTCCAGCCCGTTGAGGATTGCGGCGGCGACGATGATGGCGGTGCCGTGCTGGTCGTCGTGGAAGACGGGGATGGACATGCGCGCCTTCAGGCGCTCCTCCACCTCGAAGCATTCCGGCGCCTTTATGTCCTCCAGGTTGATGCCGCCGAAGGTGGGCTCGAGCGCGGCGATGGTCTCAACCATGCCGTCGACCCCGGGAGCGTCTATCTCGATATCGAAGACGTTGATGCCGGCGAATTTTTTGAAGAGTACGGCCTTGCCCTCCATCACCGGCTTTGACGCCAACGGCCCGATGTTGCCGAGACCGAGAACGGCCGAACCGTTCGACACCACGCCCACCAGATTGGCGCGCGAGGTGTATTCGGCCGCCGTGCGGGGATCGTCGCGAATGGCGATGCAGGGGGCGGCAACGCCGGGCGAATAGGCCAGCGCCAGGTCGCGCTGGTTGCCGAGAGGCTTCGTCGGCTGGATCTCCAGCTTTCCCGGGATGGGATAGCGGTGGAAGAAGAGGGCGGCCTCATCGAGCTTAGAGCCTTTGGTCTTCACCGGTGTCTGCCTTGCCATCTCTGCCAACGCCCTGCCTGTTACGCCTTTAGCGCGCGACGACGCGCTGGTGCTGCTCACCGAGGCCGGCGATGCCCAGCCGCATCTCGTCACCGGCCTTCAGATAGACCGGCGGCTTCATGCCGAGCCCGACGCCGGGCGGCGTGCCGGTGGTGATGACATCACCCGGCTCCAGCACCATGAACTGCGACAGATAGGAGACGATGTGGGCGACGGTGAAGATCATCGTCTTGGTAGTACCGGTCTGCCGACGCTCGCCATTGATGTCGAGGAACATGTCGAGGTTCTGCGGATCGGGGATCTCGTCCGTCGTGACCAGCCACGGCCCCAGCGGGCCGAAGGTCGGGGCGCTCTTGCCCTTCACCCACTGACCGCCACGCTCGGCCTGGTATTCGCGCTCGGAAACGTCGTTGCACACGGCATAGCCGAAGACATGCGACAGCGCATCCTTCTCTTCGACATAATCGCAGCGCTCACCGATGATGACGGCGAGCTCCACTTCCCAGTCGGACTTCTGGGACTCCTTCGGCAGCATCACGTCGTCATAGGGGCCCGAAAGCGAACTCGGCGCCTTGGAGAAGACCACCGGCTCGCTCGGCACAGGCAGGCCGGATTCGGCGGCATGGTCTGCGTAGTTCAGCCCGATGGCGATGAAGTGGCCGATGCGCGAAATCGGCGCACCGATTCGCACCGACGACGGCACTTCGGGCAGGGAGCCGATCTCGGCGGAGGCAAGAATGCGCGCGAGCGCCGGCGACAGGGTCTCAGGCGTGAAATCGGCGACCAGCGAGGAGACGTCTCGGATGGTCCCATCATCGTGCAGAACGGCCGGCTTTTCCGCGCCCTTGTTGCCAAAACGCAAGAGTTTCAAAGTCTTCTCTCCCTCATTCCTTGGGTGAATTGCCGCGGGATGCGGCGGGAAGGTTGTCTTAGACCAGTTCAGCGTTTCATGGAATCGATGAACTGGTCTAACTCTTTGTTTTGTCGCAATTCCGGACGGAAAACCGGTTTCCACTTTTCCTGGAATTGCTTTAGAAGGCGCTCGTGTAGAGCCCGCCGTCAAGCACGAGGTTCTGGCCCGTGATGTAGCCCGCGTGAGCCGAGCACAGGAAGGCGCAGGCGCTGCCGAACTCATCCGCCGTGCCGAAGCGGCCGGCGGGTATTTCCGCAGCCTGGCGCTCGGCCTGCTCTTCATAGGTCGTGCCCGCCTTCTCGGCGCCGAAGCGGATGCCGCTCTGCAGGCGTTCGGTATCCATCTTGCCGGGCAGTAGGTTATTGATGGTGACGTTCTTGCCGGCCACGCCGCGCGCCACACCGGCCAGGAACGCCGTCAGACCCGCCCGCGCGCCGGACGAAAGGTCGAGGCCCTGAATGGGCATATAGACGGAAAGCGAGGTGATGTTGACGATACGGCCGAAGCCGCGCTCGGTCATGCCGTCGATGGTCGCTTGGATAAGCTCCAGCGGCGTCACCATGTTCTGCGTCACCCCGTCGAGCATCGCCTGTCGCGAAAGCTCCCGGAAATCGCGGCGCGGCGGGCCGCCGTTGTTGTTCACCAGAATATCGGGCGCGGGGCAGGCGGCGAGCAATGCCTTCTGGCCTTCGTGCGTGGAAACATCCGCCGCCACCTCCTCTACGGAGACGCCGAAGCGGTCGCGTATCTCCGTCGCCGTCGCCTTCAGCGCCTGCGGATCACGCCCGTTGACGACGAGATTGCAGCCGGCCGCCGCCAGCGCCATGGCACAGCCCCGCCCGAGCCCGCGGCTCGATGCGCAGACGATGGCGTTCTTGCCTTTGATGCCGAGATCCATTGCATGCCCCGAATTGTTCAGACTGCCTGATCGTCTACCCGCAGCGTCACCGCGTGGCAACCGTCACATGGCTGTGACAGGAATCGGGGCATAGGAAGCGCGACCGCACACCGCATCGGACGATATCATGCCCGCCGCCGCGCCCCGCACCTTCCGCACTATCTTCATCTCCGACGTCCATCTGGGCTCCAGGCCGGCGAAGGCCGAGTTCCTCGTCGACTTCCTGCGCCATCATGACGCCGAGACGATCTATCTCGTCGGCGACATCGTCGACGGCTGGCGGCTGAAGCGCTCCTGGCACTGGCCACAGGCCCATAACGACGTGGTGCAGAAGCTTTTGCGCAAGGCGCGCAAGGGCACGAACATCTTCTATATCGCCGGCAACCACGACGAGTTCCTGCGCTCATTTCAGGGCGTGCATTTCGGCGGCATCGTGGTGGCCGACCGTGCCGTCCACGAGGCGGCCGACGGGCGGCGGTTCCTCATCGTCCACGGCGACCAGTTCGACGCCGTCGTCCACAACGCCCGTTGGCTCGCCTATCTCGGCGACAAAGCCTATGACGCGGCAATCGTCGTCAATCGGGTGATCGGTGTCTTCCGCCGCCTCTTTGGCCGGCCCTACTGGTCCTTCTCCTCCTGGGCCAAGGTGAAGGTGAAGAAGGCGGTGAAGTTCATCAGCTCTTTCCAGAACGTGCTGGCCCAGGAAGCCGCCCGCGCCGACGTGGACGGCGTCATTTGCGGCCACATCCATCATGCGGCCATGGAGGAGATCATGGGCGTCCTCTACATGAACACGGGCGATTGGGTGGAAAGCTGCACGGCTCTTGTCGAGGATTTCAACGGCCGCTTCGAGATCATTCGCTGGACTCGGGTCGCCGCCCCGGCCGCGGAGCCTCGGCGCGCGGTTGTCGAGGAAGAAGCTGCCGAGGCGGCATAGCTCCGCCCTTCCGCAAATTCACCCCCACAGCGCCGCCTCCGGTGGCGAAACCCGCGCGCCGGCGTAATCGAGCCCCGGCACACGGTCGTGCTGAAGCAGCAAAGGGCCGTCAAGATCGACGAAATCCGCCTCCTGCGCCAGGAGCACCGCCGGCGCCATGGCGAGCGACGTGCCCACCATGCACCCCACCATCACCGAAAGACCCATCTCGCGCGCCCGCTCGCGCAGGATGAGCGCAGCCGTCAATCCGCCGGTCTTGTCGAGCTTTATGTTCACCGCGTCGTAGAGCCCCTTCAGCGCCGCAAGGTCCTCGGCGGTGTGCAGGCTCTCATCGGCGCAAATGGGAACGGGGTGCGGAACGTCGCGCAGCATCGCATCCTTGCCCGCCGGCAGCGGCTGCTCGATCAGCGCCACGCGGCACTCGGCCGCCGCGCGCAGGTTCTCCTCGAGATTCGCTTCCGTCCAGCCCTCGTTGGCGTCAATGATCAGCCGGCTGTCGGGCACGGCTTCAGCGACCGCGCGCAGTCGCGCGGCGTCGTCCTCGGCGCCGACCTTGATCTTCAGCAGCGGCTTGTCGGCGTTGGCGCGTGCATGCGCCGCCATTTCTTCCGGTGTGCCGAGCGAGATGGTTTGCGCCGTGGTGACAGAGTGTGGCCGTGTCCGGCAGATCATGTCCGCCACGCGCTTGCCCGTCCGCTTCGCCTCCATATCCCACAATGCGCAGTCGACGGCATTGCGTGCCGCCCCAGCGGGCATACGCGCCATGAGCGCCTGACGGTCGATGCCTTCGGCGATCTCGCGGCGCATCTCCTCGATCTGCTCGACCACGCTTTCCACGCTCTCGCCGTAGCGCGCATAGGGCACGCATTCGCCGCGGCCCGCCGCGCCGTCCTCAGTCAGGATGCACGTCACCACCTGCGCCTGTGTCTTGGCGCCGCGGGCGATGCGAAAAACCCCGGCGATCGGGAAGTTTTCGATCTCGACGGTCATCGTACGCGCCATTGGTTCCTCGATCTGTCGCCCTGCTATGCACCGTTTTCACATGGTAAAGCAGTTTTCTTCGCCACATCTCCGCTCTAAGGATGGTGCTTATGGTGTTCAGGGCAATGAGGCAAGAAGACGAAAAGGCCGCCGAGGACGATGCGGCGCCTGCGCATCTCGACCGGTCGGAAGACGGCGGCACGCTCACCTGCCGCCTCGCCGGCGACTGGACGACGCGCACGGTGGGCCATATCGACGGCGAGATGCGGGACCTTCGGAACAAAGAGGGCATCGCGCGGCTTCACCTCGACTTGAGCGGTGTGCGGCATCTCGATACCGCCGGCGCATGGCTGGTGGGACGGCTGGTTGTCGACTACGAGCAGCGCGGAGCAGCGGTTGAGATGACGGGCCAGTCGGAATCTGCCTCCATTTTGCTGGCGGAAGTCATGCCCGTCGCTGAGGAGCCCACACTCCCGGGTGGCGGACGCCGCGGCTCCTGGATTGTCAATCTCCTGGCCGCCATCGGCCGCTCCGTCTACGACGCGCGCGACGACATCCTCTACGGCATGCACATCCTGGGCGCCACGATCAGCGGGGCTCAGATGAAGCTGGGCCGCAAGCACGCGGTCAATCCGACGGCGATCGTCAGCCAGATCGACCGCATGGGCGTGGGCGCGATCCCGATCATCGTCCTGATGTCGGCCATCGTCGGCGCCATCATTGCCCAGCAGGGCGCCTTTCAGCTGCGCTATTTCGGCGCCGAGATCCTCGTCGTCGACCTAGTGAGCATCCTCATCATGCGCGAACTCGGCGTACTCATGACAGCCATCATGATCGCCGGCCGCTCGGGCAGCGCGATCACCGCCGAGATCGGCTCCATGAAGATGCGCGAGGAGGTCGACGCGCTCACCGTGATCGGGTTGAACCCGGTTGGCGTGCTGGTCTTTCCGCGCCTCGTCGCCCTCGTCATCGCAGTGCCGTGCCTGACCATCGTCGCCAATTTTGCCGCCCTTGGCGGGGCCATGATGGTAGCATGGATTTATTCCGATATCTCGCCATCGGCCTTCATCGACCGCTTGCGGGAGGCAATCGACCTGACCAGCATCTTCTCCGGTCTTATAAAGGCTCCCTTCATGGCCATGATCATCGGCATCATCGCCTCCGTCGAGGGCATGAAGGTGGGCGGCAGCGCCGAATCGCTCGGCCGGCACGTTACCGCCTCCGTCGTGAAGGCGATCTTCATCGTCATCGTCGTCGACGGCATGTTCGCCATGTTCTATGCAGCGATCGATTTCTGATGGCCGGAAACCAGCAAACGAATGGGGAAGCGCGTGCCGCCGGCGAAGCCGGTCAGGGGAACGTTATTCTCGAGGCGCGGGACGTGACGGTGCAATTCGGCACCAAGACGGTATTGGAGAACCTGTCGCTCGATGTCTATAGCGGCGAGATTCTCGGCTTCGTCGGTGCATCGGGATCCGGCAAATCCGTGCTCCTGCGGGCCATCCTCGGGCTGGTCCCGAGGGCCAGCGGGTCCATCCGGCTCTTCGGCCGGGACCTGGCCGAGCTCGATGAGGCCGGGCGCTTGCTGATCGACATGCGCCAAGGTGTGCTGTTCCAGCACGGCGCGCTGTTTTCCGCACTGACGGTGCTGGAGAACATCCAGGTTCCCATGCGCGAATATATCGATCTGCCGAAGAAGCTGATGGACGAACTGGCCCTGCTCAAGGTGGAGCTTGTGGGCCTGTCGCGCGACGCGGCCAATAAATACCCCTCCGAGCTTTCCGGCGGCATGATCAAGCGCGCCGGACTTGCCCGCGCACTGGCGCTCGATCCGGACATCGTCTTCCTCGATGAGCCTACCTCCGGCCTTGACCCTATCGGCGCAGCCGAGTTCGACGAACTGGTGGTGAAGATGCGCGATACGATGGGCCTGACCGTCTATATGGTTACCCACGACCTGGACAGCCTGCTCACCGCATGCGACCGCATTGCAGTGCTCGGCAAGAAACGTGTACTCGTGGAGGGCACGGTGCAGCATATGATGGAGAGCGAAGAGCCGTGGGTAAAATCCTACTTCAGAGGTAAGCGGGCGCGGCGTATCGTTCCCTCACAGGACGAATAAGAAAAGAGCCGTAGATTATGGAAACAAAAGCCAATTACGTCATTGTGGGGATCTTCACGGTCCTCGCCGTGCTCGCCGCCTTCGGCTTCATCTACTGGACGGCGGGCATCGGCGGCCGGGGCGAGATGACGCCGATGCGTTTCCGCATCCCCGGCTCCGCCTTGGGGCTCGGGCCCGACAGTGCAGTGCTTTTCAATGGTGTGAGGGTGGGCAATGTACGTCGTGTCTATGTCGACCCCGAAAATCCGCGATTTGCCATAGCCGATGCGGAGGTGAATCGGGAGCAAACGCCCATCACCGCATCCACCCGCGCGGAGGTTGGGTTGGCCACTCTTACGACCGGCCAGGCGGCCATCGAGCTGACGGGGGGCGACCCGGACGAGCCGAACCTCCTAGATCAGGCCCGAGAACGGGGAGAGATCGCTACGATCAGTGCCAGCCCGTCAGCAGTAACGAACCTTTTGCAGACGACCCAAAGCGTTCTCACCCGCGCCGATTCGATGATCGGGGAACTGGAGGACTTTGTATCCGACGCGCGTGGACCGCTGACGGAAACGCTGAACAATGTGGAGACCTTTACCAAAGCGCTGGCCGACAATGCGGACGGCGTCGACCAATTCCTTGCCAGCGTGGGCGAGCTCTCGCAGACCATCTCCGATATCTCCGGGCAGCTCAATTCGACCCTGCGGGCGACCGAGGAACTCATCAATTCTGTGGATAAGCAGCAGGTCGCCGACGTCGTGGACAACGTTGATCGGTTCACCCAGCAGCTTGCCGATGCGGGCGAACGATTGGACGGGATCGCCACCGGTGTGGACGAGGCGGTCGCCTCTCTCGGCACCTTCTCCGAAAACGCCAACCGGACGCTCAGCAAGGTGGACGAGATAGTCGCCGGCGTGGATGCGGACGCGGTGGCGAGCGCCGTGGACAATTTTGCCCAGGCCAGCGCAGAGCTCGACCGCGCCTCCAACGACATCGCCAGAGTGAGCGAAACGATCGGCCAGCGAAACGAGGACATCGACCAGTTCATCACCGACGCCAGCTCGCTGGCAAGCCGGCTCAACCAGGCATCCGTGCGCATCGATGGGGTTCTGGCGAAGCTCGACGGAATGTTGGAGGAGGGAGACGGGGAGGGGTTGATGGCCGAGGCGCGCGCCACGCTGCAGTCCTTCCGCGAGGTCGCCGATACGCTCAACGCCCGCGTCGGCACCATCACCGAGGGGCTGGCGCGTTTTTCGGGACAGGGCCTGCGCGATGTCGAGGCGCTGGTCAATGATGCGCGCCGCTCCATCAACCGAATTGAGCAGGCCGTCAGCGATTTCGAGCAGAATCCGCAGCGCATCATAACCGGCGGCGAGGGGTCCATCCGCCGCTATGACGGGCGCTCACGGCGTTGACAAGCGTGAACAGGCCCCGCAAGAAGAGGCCGAACGTGCGGGGGCAGTCCTTCCAGTCTGGGAGCTTTTGATTGGATATGAGGGGTTCTTCAGTGGGGGGGCTTGCTTTGGCCGCGCTGCTTCTCGGCGGATGCGCCGCTATTCCGGGATTCGGGCCGCCGCCGGTGGACGCCTACGATATCGGTGCACCAGTGCTGCCCGACACCGGCCGTCGTCTCTCACGAACACAGGTTCTCGTCCCCGAGCCGTCTGCCCTCAAGGTGCTCGACGGCCAGGACATGGTTGTGCGCACATCGAGCGGGGCCGTGCAGTTGCTTGGCGGTGCGCGCTGGTCCGACCGCCTTCCCCGCCTGGTGCAGGCGCGGCTGGTCGAAGCCTATCAGCGCTCAGGCCGCGTCGGCGGCGTCGGCAGGCCCGGGGAGGGCCTCGCCATCGATTATCAGGTCATCGTCGATATCCGTGCCTTCGAGATTCGCCCAGGCGGCGGCGACCGCGCCTATGTCGAGCTCAACGCTCGCGTCTTGAACGACCGCAATGGCGTAGTGCGCGCCTCGCGCGACTTCACCGCCATCGCCCCCGTCACCGGCAGTGGCACGGCGGCACTCGTCGCCGCCCTCGACCGGGCCTTCCAGCACACCGCGGCAGAGATCGTCGACTGGTCTATCGGCGTGATGTGAGCGATCATCTCACCGGACAAGGAAAAACCCCGGGCCGATGACCCGGGGTTTTCTTTGCATCCGGCGCCCGCGCTATCCCTTACGCGGAATAGTACATGTCGAACTCGACCGGGTGCGGCGTCATCTCGTAACGCAGCACTTCGGCCATCTTCAGTTCGATGTAGGCGTCGATCTGGTCGTCGTCGAACACACCGCCCGCCTTCAGGAAGCTGCGGTCCTTGTCGAGGCTCATCAGAGCCTCGCGCAGGCTGCCGCAGACAGTCGGCACCCGCTTCAGCTCCTTCGCCGGCAGGTCGTAGAGATCCTTGTCCATGGCCTGACCGGGATGGATCTTGTTCTTGATGCCGTCGAGGCCTGCCATCAGCATCGCCGCGAAGGCGAGGTACGGGTTGGCCATCGCATCCGGGAAGCGCACCTCGACGCGCTTCGACTTCGGCGAGGAGCCGAAGGGGATGCGGCAGGAGGCCGAGCGGTTGCGCGCCGAGTAGGCGAGCAGAACCGGCGCCTCAAAGCCCGGCACCAGACGCTTATAGGAGTTGGTGGTCGGGTTGGTGAAGGCGTTGATAGCCTTGGCGTGCTTGATGACGCCGCCGATGTAGAAGAGACAGCTTTCCGAGAGGCCCGCATACTCGTTGCCGGCGAAGGTCGGCTTGCCTTCCTTCCATATCGACTGGTGCACGTGCATGCCCGAACCGTTGTCGCCATAGATGGGCTTGGGCATGAAGGTGGCCGTCTTGCCGTAGGCGTTGGCCACCTGCTGCACGACGTACTTGTAGATCAACAGCTTGTCAGCGTTGCGTGTCAGCGTGTCGAACTTCATGCCGAGCTCGTGCTGGGCCGCACCCACCTCGTGGTGATGCTTCTCGACCGTAACGCCCATCTCGGCCATCACAGTCAGCATCTCTGAACGCATGTCCTGAGCCGAATCAACCGGCGGCACCGGGAAGTAGCCGCCCTTAACGCGCGGCCGGTGGCCGAGATTGCCTGTCTCGTAGTCCGTGTCGTCATTGGAGGGCAGCTCCGTCGAATCGAGCTTGAAGCCGGTGTTGTACGGGTCGGCCTTGTACTTCACGTCGTCGAAAACGAAGAACTCGGCTTCCGGCCCGACATAGACCTCGTCGCCAAAGCCTTCCGACCGCACATAGGCTTCTGCCTTCTTGGCGGTGCCGCGCGGATCGCGGTTGTAGGCCTCGCCGGAGATCGGGTCCAGGATGTCGCAGATGATGGCCATCGTCGACTGTGCAAAGAACGGGTCCAGATGGGCAGTTTCCGTATCGGGCATCAGGACCATGTCGGACTCGTTGATGGCCTTCCAGCCGGCGATCGAGGAGCCGTCGAACATGACGCCGTCGGCGAACATGTCCTCATCGACAGCGCTGACGTCCATCGTCACGTGCTGCAGCTTGCCCTTCGGATCGGTAAAGCGCAGATCGACGAATTTCACGTCATTGTCCTTGATCTGCTTCAGGATATCCTGTGCTGTCGTCATGCTTTTCAAACCCCTGTCTATGACAACTATTCTAACAATCGGTCGGCCTACACCGCGTCCGCACCGGTCTCACCCGTGCGGATGCGGATGACCTCCTCGACATTTGTGAGGAATATCTTGCCGTCGCCGATACGTCCCGTCTGCGCGGCCTTACGGATGGCCTCTATTGCGGCGTCGACCATATCGTCCGACAGCACCACCTCTATCTTCACCTTGGGCAGGAAGTCGACGACATATTCGGCGCCCCGGTAGAGCTCCGTATGTCCCTTCTGACGCCCGAACCCCTTGGCTTCGGTGACGGTAATGCCCTGCAGTCCGACTTCCTGAAGGGCTTCCTTCACTTCGTCGAGCTTGAACGGCTTGATGATCGCCTCGATCTTTTTCATGTTTCGGCGGCCTCCGATTGCTGCAAAAGCAGGGGTGCCCCCCGCTCCGCTGTTGCGTATGCACGAACCGTGCCAACCGGCCGTAAGGCATGTCTGCCTTCGCGCCTGCCCGCCTTTGCCCGCGCGGACAGCGGGATGGCGCGCGTGAGCCGGCCGACATGCCGCGCCGGTGCACCGCGGCCATTCTAACGTCTGGCTAAATAATGTGCACGATGCAAAAAGAATAGGCATCACCCCCGCGCCTCATTTACGCCGGCGCCCGCAGAGGCCAATATCGCGCCCATATCGAGGGACGTTTCATGCACGAAATCCTTTCGCCGCAGGAAATGGGGGAGGCGGATCGGCTGGCCGCAGAGGCCGGGGGCGCCGGGAGCTATCCGCTGATGCTCAACGCGGGGGCGGCAGTGGTAGCGGAGCTTCTGACCCGTTTCGCCGATGCGGCCGGCTACGACGTACTGTGCGGCCCCGGCAACAATGGCGGCGACGGCTATGTGATCGCTCGCCTGCTTCACGAACGGGGACTTGCCGTACGCCTCTGGCGCCAAGAGGTGCCGCCGGCCGGCACCGACGGCGCGCGAGCGGCCGACGAGTGTCCGCTGGAAGCCCGTCCCCTCGACAGGTTCGCGCCTGAACCCGGCTGGGCGGTCGTCGATGCCCTCTTCGGTGCCGGCCTTTCCAAGCCTGTGGAGGGGCCTTACGCCGAGGCGCTGGAGAAGGCAGCGACAGCGAAGGCCCCCGTCATCGCTGTCGATCTGCCGTCCGGCGTGGCCGGCGACAGCGGCAGGGTGTTGGGTACGACGCTGACCGCCGACCTCACTGTCACCTTCTTCCGCAAGAAACCCGGCCATCTGCTCTTTCCAGGCCGCAAGCTATGCGGTGAGACGGTCGTTGCCGATGTCGGAATCCCCGCCGCCGTTCTCCAAACGATCCGTCCGACCTGTCGTGAGAACACGCCGGCGCTCTGGCAAACGCTGCTGCCGCGCCCCGAGCGGGACACGCACAAATACAAGCGCGGCCATGTCGCCGTCTTCTCCGGCCCGCCGACGGCGACCGGCGCGGCCAGGCTCGCCGCACGAGGCGCGGCGCGTATCGGGGCAGGGGCGGTGACAGTGCTTTCACCCGCCGCGGCGTTGGCGGTCAATGCCATGCATCTCACCGCCATCATGCTTCACCGCGTGGAAGAGGAGGCCGAGCTTGCCGCCTTCATCGAACGGCGTCACCCTGCAGCCTTCGTGATCGGCCCCGGTTTCGGCGTTGGCGCAACTGCTCGCCTCTTCACTGAGATCGTGCTGCACCCCGCCTCCGGCACCGCTGCAGCCCACCTCGTCCTTGATGCCGACGCTGTTACCGCTTTCGCCGAGGTGCCCGACCGTCTCTTCGCCGCCGCCGGGGTAAGCCGTGCAACCCTGGTGCTTACCCCCCATGAGGGCGAATTCGCGCGGCTTTTCCCCGATCTCGCCGAGGACGCGCTTCTCTCCAAGCTGGAAAGGGCCCGCCAGGCTGCCGTCCGCG
Source organism: Chelativorans salis (assembly GCF_025336525.1). Taxonomy (GTDB): domain Bacteria; phylum Pseudomonadota; class Alphaproteobacteria; order Rhizobiales; family Rhizobiaceae; genus Chelativorans; species Chelativorans salis. The sequence continues at coordinate 94,893 of NZ_JAOCZP010000003.1, read as the reverse complement.
CCCATGCCGTTCTCGTGCTCAAGGGTGCCGACACCGTCATCGCCGCCCCCGACGGCCGAGCTGCCATTAACACCGATGCCACGCCCTATCTCGCCACCGCCGGCTCCGGCGATGTGCTCGCCGGGATGATCGCCGGACTGCTGGGCCAGGGGATGCCCGGCTTCGAGGCGGCGTGCGCGGCCGTCCATCTGCATGCCGAGGCCGGGCGGCGGGTCGGTCCCGGGCTGATTGCAGAGGATCTGCCGGAGCGGCTACCGGAAGTGTTGTGCGCCTGTCTCGGCGAAGAAAAATAAAAAAGTAACGCAGGTAGGAGAGATTGTCCGCGCTCCGGCCGCGCGGCTGGTACATCCATCGACAGGAGAAGGCATCATGGGGGCGGAAGAAATCGGCAGCATGCAGTCGAACCCGGCGCTGAACTTGGGGCTCCCGATAGCGCTCGTCATCATCATGCTGGGCCTCGGCCTCTCGCTCAAGCTCGAGGATTTCAAGCGCATACTCTCGAGGCCGAAGCCGATCCTGATCGGCATTGTCTGCCAGGCGGTGATCCTGCCGGCATTTTGCCTGGTACTGGTCTATCTGTCCGATCTGCCGCCCGCGATCTCCGTCGGCATGATGCTCCTTTCGGCGAGCCCCGGCGCCACCTCGGCCACGCTCTACACCCATCTCGCCCGCGGTGACGTCGCCCTCAGCATCACCTTCGCCGCCGTCACCTCCGTTCTCGTGCTGATCAGCCTGCCGATCGTCGCCAACGTCTCGCTGCTGTTGTTCTACGGAGAAACGGAAACCGTTTCCGTCGGGATCGACCACATACTGCAGATTTTCGCGCTTGCCGTCGTACCGGCCATGATCGGCATGTTCATCCATAGCCGATATCCGGCGATAGCGCGCCGCCTCGACCGGCCGGTAAAGGCCCTGGCGACATTCTTTCTGGCGGCGATCGTGATATTCGCGCTGGTCAGCCATTGGGGCCTGGTGGTGGCGTGGGGTCCCGTCATCGGCGCCACGGCACTTGTCTTCAATCTGGTGAGCTTCGCGGTGGGGTACTTCGCGCCGCTGGCACTCGGTGTCGAGCGGCGCCAGACGATCGCGCTAGCCATGTCGATCGGCATCCACAACGCCGCCCTCGTCATCACGCTGGCGCTTAGCCAATACATGCTGAACAACCCCGAGATGGCCATTCCCCCCGCGCTTTACGGCGTCATCGCGTACATCACCGGGGGCGTGTTTGTCTGGATGCTCAATCGGCGGTCGGCCGCGTCCGACCTGGCTTCCCGGTGATGGTCAACGCCCGTCGCGGTTGCGCCACCCATACCGTCCGTGCGCCGTGCTAAGATTCGATTCGCGGGGACGGACGCTGGAGGCAGGATGAATTTCGATTCCGCGCTTGAACTCCAAGCACAGATATTTTCGAGGGTTTTCGATTTCGTTGAAGCGCCCACGACCGCTTACGTCGGACGGCCGCCCTCGAGCCTTTACCTCGATCCCCTTCTTCTGGAGAGAGGGCGGGTTTACCGCAAAACGGCGAAGAAGCGGGCGGTCGAGGATATTGCCCTCGGTGTCGTCACTCGGGATACCGCATCTGCCGACGCCAGGCTCGCGGTACTGGTCCAGGATCGCCGCAAGGTGCGCAGCACCGTCGTGGAGGACATCGTCAGTTTCGCGAAGGGTGAGGCGGAGGTGCTTTATATCGGCCGCCAGCGGCCGCTATGGACGACCGCTCGCCACGATCCGCTCCGGCTTGGCTCAAGCATTTCGCCCATCACGGTGGAATATGCCGGTACGCTCGGCTGCTTCTGCAGCGACAATGAGACGGGCCAAAGGGCGATCCTTTCCAACAATCATGTGCTGGCGGACGTCAACAAGGTGGCACCGCCGACGCCCATCATGCAGCCGGGCGCGCGAGACGGCGGCAGGCCGGGATCCGACGACATTGCCGCGCTCACCCGCTTGGTTCCCATTCAATATGAGGGCGTCCCGAATTTCGTCGACGCGGCGGTCGCGACGCTCTCGGAGCATGAGCGCGAAGAGGATCCCCACACGCTTTACAGCGGCGAGCATAAGCCCGAACCCGCGATGACGCTGAAGCCTGAACCGCTTGCGGAAGCCCTCCCGGGCATGACGGTATTCAAGTCCGGCCGCACGACCAGTTTCACGCGCGGGCGCGTGCGGGCCGTCAGCGTCAATAATTTTCTCGTCGACATGGGCGACGGCCTGGCGAGGTTCGATGACCAGATCGTCATCGAAATGGACATGTCGCCGACGCGGCCCTTCAGCAGGCCGGGCGACAGCGGATCACTGATCGTGGACGAAGAAGGCCGGCCCGTCGGGCTCCTGTTCTCAGGCTCCGCCTCCGGAGGCGCCGGCGGTGTTGGAATAACCGGGGCGAACCCTATATCATCCGTCGTTCAGCACCTTGGAGTGACGCTGATTTAAAGCAATTCCAGGAAAAGTGGGAACCGGTTTTCCGGCCGGAATTCCGGCGGAACAAGGAGTCGGATCGGATCTTCGATCCAGGAGACAACGAGACGGCCGGAATGAAGCATTCGATGGAGCAGGCGGTCGAGATCCGAAAGGCCTTCGAGGCGCAGTTCGGCCAATCAGAAGGCGTGACCGGCGTCGGAATATGTCTCAGCCCGAACGCCGATGACCTCGCGCTGAACGTCTATGTCTCCCGCGACGAGGAGGCAGCCAAGCTGCCGCGGACGTTCGACGGTCTTGATGTCGTGATCGACGTCGTTGGAACGATACGGAAATTCTGAGGCCTCACGGCGAACCTTTTCGCAAGACGCCGCCATTTCGACCGCAGATCGATCGTTCCTCGTCCGGCCCGAGCGAACGGGCGGATTGCTCCGCCCCCGCAGGGCGAATACATTCGTTCCATGACTGGTGCTTTTATGCATGCCGCGGGGCTTTCGTAATGACAGATTTCTCACGGCGGGGCCCGCCCATGCTTGAAAGGCGCGACAGCTATGCGGCGCTCTATCGCGACTTTCGCTGGAACATCCCGCAATCCTTCAACATCGGCACGGCGGTCGCCGATGCGTGGGGCGGGCGCGAGCCGGAGCGCGTGGCTCTCTTCGAGTTTCGCGCCGACGGCACGGTCGAACAACTTACCTACGGTGAACTGACCGCGCGCTCCAATGCGCTGGCGAACGCGCTGCGGACAGCCGGCGTCAAGCGGGGCGACCGCGTCGCTTTACTGCTGCCGCAATGCTTCGAGACGGCGATCAGCCATGCGGCAATCTACAAGCTCGGCGCGATCGCCGTGCCGCTGGCGCTGCTCTTCGGCACTGAAGCGCTGGAATATCGACTGCAGACGGCCGGCGTGAAAGCGGTCATCACCAATGGGGCGGGACTGGACAAACTGAAGGCGGTCAACGGCCGGCTGACGGCGCTGGAGACGACTATCTCGACTGACGGCGCCGACGCGGGCGCCGACGACTTCCACCAACTCGTCGCCGACAACTCCGACGCGTTCACAGCCGAGGCGACCGGACCGGACGATCCGGCGATGATGATCTTCACCTCCGGCACCACGGGGCCGCCGAAGGGCGCTCTTCATGGCCACCGCGTGCTGCTCGGCCACCTTCCGGGCGTCGGGATGCATCACGAATTCCTGCCGCAGCCGGGCGACCTCCTGTGGACGCCAGCCGACTGGGCCTGGGCCGGCGGCCTCCTTAACGTGCTCCTGCCCGGGCTTTATCTGGGCGTGCCGGTGGTGGCAGGTCGTTTCGACAAGTTCGACCCGGAGGCGGCGTTCGGCCTGATGGAAAAGATGAAGGTGCGCAACGCCTTCATCCCGCCCACCGCACTCAGGATGCTGAAGGGCGTGCCGGACATCGCCAGGCGCTTCCGCCTGAGCTTGAGAACCGTCGGCTCCGGCGGCGAGGCGCTGGGCCGCGAGACCTATGACTGGGCGCGCGCCGAACTGGGCCTCACCATCAACGAGTTCTACGGCCAGACCGAGTGCAACCTCGTGCTTTCCTCCTGCGGTGAAATCGGCGTGAGCCGCGCCGGCGCCATCGGCTTGCCCGTACCAGGCCACCAGGTCGCGGTGATCGACGCGGAAGGAGAGCCGGTTGCGCAAGGCGAGGTGGGGCAGGTCGCGGTCCGGCGCCCCGACCCGGTGATGTTCCTCGAATACTGGCGGAACGAAGAGGCGACGAGGCAAAAGTTCATCGGCGACTGGATGACGACCGGCGACCAGGGCCTCGTGGACGAGGACGGCTATTTCCATTTCGTCGGCCGCGACGACGACGTCATCACATCGGCGGGCTACCGGATCGGCCCGACCGAGATCGAGGACTGCCTGACGGGCCACCCCGCAGTCGCGCTCGCCGCCGCCGTCGGCAAACCCGATCCTCTCCGAACGGAGATCGTAAAGGCCTACGTGGTGCTCAAGGATGCCTCCGCAGCCAATGCTGCCTTGGCGGAGGAGATCAAATCATGGGTGCGCAACCGCCTCTCGGCGCATGAATATCCGCGCGAGGTCGAATTCGTCGATTCCATGCCGCTGACAACCACCGGCAAAATCATCCGCCGCATCTTCCGCGAGCGGGCGCGGCGGGAAGGCGAATAGGTCGGGTCAGCTATAAGCTGAACTTATAACCATTTGATTTAGAATCACGATCTGCCGCCGCCGCACGCACCCTAATGACTATTCAAAGCTTCCTGCGTCTCTGCGCTCATCGTCGGCTTCGCGTTTTCTCTCGGCATCAACCCATCGCCTTAGCTCAGCCTCAGCTCTCGACACTGCCTTGGCAATGTCATGGTTATTCTCTGGGTTTAGTTGGTCCAACAGAGGTATCCGTTGTTCGAGAGTATCCGCAAGTGATCCGCTCCCCGACCTCGGCTGGAAGCGACTTATGTACTCACGAACGACTTCAAGCTTTACAGGCGCATTATTCAACAGAGATTTTGCAGTTTCCGAAATGCATAGCTTGTTATTCGATTCATGACGGTTTTCGAACAAGCGGCAAGTAGCAGCGGCAAATGGGTATCGATCTGAAGGTGATAGATTGCACCATTCAATAAGAATGTCGGAAGGTACCTTAGCAATCGCAGATTCTCGGTGCTCGGAGAAACTGTCTGTTACAAGCTGATACGCACTGGAGTAGCTTCCATCTTCATCTGGCTGATAGATGGCATCTAACGTCTGACGTGAGAAAAACTCGAAGAATGGTGCGAGCATTTTCGAACGTCCATAGCTGAAATATCGTTCCGGTTTTCTTTCACTGCTTAATACGCTCGCGAGAACTGCGCCAATCGCATTCGCCGATCCGCCGGATGATATCGCAAAGCGGAGCACCACATCGATATCGTGGTCAAACATCCCATGATCACGCTTTGTTTGTGACCAATCGACCTCCGCGAGGAAAGCAAGTGCGACCGATCGCAACTCTCGTCGGTAGCCTTCACTCTTTTCGCTTGCGCAGTGGATTGCCATAGCCATCAAATCAAAGGCGACAAAGCAGCCATCCTGTCCAGCTTGTTCAATTCAGACACCAGCGCCCCGATCTGATCGGGGGAAAAGGGGTCTGTCGCACGACCACCCGCGAGATAACGAAACTGCCACAAGGGCGTGCGTCCATCTCGAATAGCGCACATCAACCGCTCGAAGGCGGTATCATTCATGTCTTGTTGGACCTGTAGCTCAACGAACCAGGCCGACCAGACCTCATCGGAGATTGCGTTTTCGAAGAATTCCTCAGCGGCTTCAGGATCAACAGAGCTCCAACCCGAGATAAGGCCACGAACAGGAATAAGTGATATTTTATCGCTCGCGCTCTGAGCAATCAGATCACGAATACGCGACAGCAATGCAGCCACGTTTGGATAGGACTTTCCAAGCCCTCTCCCAAACGCATAAGCTGTTTGACTGTATTCTCGACTTATCAGGTAATTCTCAACTTGCCCGAGGGCATCAGTATCGTTGGCAACCTTCTCGCCTAATTTCTCCGCATAACGACTTGCCTTCTCGTGTGCCGAAGACGCGGATTCTTCATCATCCTCATCTGCAACATCGAATGCAGCAATTCCCTTTGCGAAAATCCGCGCCTTAACCTCAGTCACCAAATCGATAGGTCGAAGCTGCTTCTCCAAACACGTTGCAAGTTTTAGTGCAGAAACGTCGTCCTTGGAGATATCCCATCTCAGTACACGTTTGATTGCAAGCCAACCCTCGGGCCAGCTTTGTTCAGCGATCAAATCTTCACTCAGAGCCACGAGATTGCTTCTAATTTCTCGAACGCCCCAAAGGCCCCTAAACGCATCGGCAATTATGATGCGGATGCGATTCGCGTCGTCACCTTTGGCACTGTCGATTTCGCGGCATAGGTCAAACCACGATACGAACCATGATCGAACTTCCTCCGCTGTCTTCGGACGCCAGCCGTAATCGCGAGACCGAGAACCAAAATCGCTCCCAAAATGTGTTGTGAAGTGATCGGCCTTCAGCGCGGCGGCCAAGGCTTCGAATCCCAAGTCTCTGCACCTGTCCTCCTTTTCCTGCAAAAGATTAATGACCGCCGCTCGGCGCACTTCGAGTGGCGAATGGGTACCTGAATAGATAATGTGAAAAAGGGAAGACAGCGCTTCTCGAGCCGGCTCTTGATTGTACTCTCTAGTCTCCACCGCGGCGAAATTGACGAGAACTTGTAACCCGGCGACGGAACTGCGCGCCCGTGTCCTGGTGCGTGAGGGCACCCAATATGCCAACACCGCGTGGGCTGTCACCAACACCGCCGCCATCACCAGGGAAGCCTTAGCGCCTTCGCCAACGGCTTCCAAGACTTCTATGCACTTGGCGTGGCTCCATTCGACTCAACGGCGATCACCGATGCGGATGGCAGCAGAATCGGCCTTTCATTCGCCGCCGGTCAGAACGGCGTCGATGGATCGACTTCGGCCTTCATTCAGATCAGGGAGAAGACGGGAGATATCTCCAAACTGGCCGGCGTCAAAGTGACATGCCAGATGATCTTTGAGGTCTCGGAAACGTTCAATCCCACAATCACGGCATTCGTAACGGTGATCCGTGGTGGCGTCGCCGTCCCGTTGTCCTCCGGCTCTGCGTCGACGACGACCTTTTCGCTCGATCGATCAGAGCGCATCGGGAACAATCTCTATCGCGATGTCAGCTTTGTGCTCACGGGGGGAGAGAGCGAGATCAGGCCATTTGTGCGCCCAAGCGGTGCGAATGCCGCTGGCACAGAGACGATCACCTACTTGTCGCACAGGCTGGTTGTTGCCACGGTCGTGAGCAGCACAAGCGCCCTGCCGGAGCAAGCGCTCGCAGCTGCATTGCAGCGGACGCGCAAGGTTTCAGTCGACGAGGCGGTCGGCACCGCGCTAACACCGATATTGTATGCGCAGGAAACCATTCTCGCTGAGGACGGGTCTGGCGATACAACCGATTTCCGAACTGCCTACAATACCCTTGGTTCCGGCACGATCACGGAGCCGCATGCGGTCAAGATAGAGCCAGGCACATACACTCACGACGCCGCAGTGGTGGGCGATGTGAGCTACATCATTCCTAATTTCTTGGATATTGTTGGGCGCGATTCCGTCCCCTCAGTTATTCAGAACCTACAGGCACCTGCCGACACGGCGACCAACGAGCCGCTCAGGGCGTGGTATACCAACAAGTTCAGCGACTTCACTGCGATTGGCAAGAACGTCCGCTATACGTTCCACAACGATGCCGGCGGATCGCACCCGGACAATGTTCAGAATTTCGAGCGCGTACGCGCCATTCATCTTGGCAACCAGGGCGCCTATGACTATCAGGTTAGCCTCGGCGGCGCGGGTGATCCGGGCGCCGTGTGGATGCTCGACCGGCCATTCGGATATGGGACGAGCTCTGGCCAGCAAGTCTTCCTCGATCAATGCTATGTTCAGGGATACCAGCGCGGCTTCGGTCTCCATGACACGAACGACAACGACAAGCCGTTCTCTCTGGAGATCAAAAACACTGAGCTCGCGCTTACCTGGACCGATGACGACGAGACCTATGCGTTCTGGTTCGCTGGTCTCGGTTCGGGGCAGCCGGGCTCTGTGACACTCTACGGCGTCAGTTCGACCGGCGACCTCGACCTGAGGTTCAACCCGTGGCTATTCGAGCGATCCTGAAAATCAGCCCGCCGACCCCTCATGGCAGTTCCAGATCAGAGGGTATGCATGCGCGCCGCTCGTCTCCAAAGTGTCCGGACCGCAGCGGGCGTTAAGGATCGAAAGTTCCACGACAGGCCCAAGCTCATCAGTAGACGCCAGCGATTCGACCCCGGCTCTTCTCGACGCGCTCTTCGGAGAGGTGCATACACAAACCGGAGGCGGTGGACTGCCAGGGTATGTCTGGAGCCATGAGAACATCGCCGAGATGACAGTTGGCACGGGGGGCGGCTTTCAGATCACGGCTCTCGGCAAGCGGCTCGGCAACCGTACGCTCGAAACCTGGACATTAGCGATGTCGATTGATGGCGGCGCACCGATCAATGTCGATTTTGACGGCGACTATACTGCAGACTCGAACTCGACCATCCTCGGGCTGATCAATTCCGCTCTCGGGGCAGCCGGCGTCGCATCCGAATATGACATCATCGGGCGCCACCGGCCGATCTTCATGGATTGCGAGCGTCGGCTGATGAATTCCACGGCGGATGCCATCCCGATATGGTCTTGGTGCGCCTATGACGGATCGGTGAACAAGGTGCGCCTTATGACCAGCGCCGATGCAGACACTCTCGCGGCGGGCTGCGCCTTCGGCAACGATCTGTATCCTGATGAGATGGGCCGCATCAAGCATGCTGGCTATTACGGCATCAACGATATCATCGTTAACGGTGCGCCCGCGCTCGTCTTTGGCGATCTGTTGGAGATCGATGCCGCCAACCCAGGCCAGTTCGTGAAGAACAATGCGTCGGGGCGCCCAATCCTGCGCTGCATAAGGACTGATACGTTCGCGAGAGTGAAGCCATTAATTGCGCTCTAGACCTCTGGGAGGTGGGCGGCATGGTTGCCGGGGAATGGCTATCTATATCGGGACCGCCCAATAAATCAGAGTAGCGTAAACCCTAACAGGCGTCGTATGGGGTTGAACCACCGAGGCCGCTCGTTTGCCTCGTTTGCCTCTCTTAAGAGGGCCGCTTCACTGCGTGCGGATTCCAATAGCGGCAACACCTCGTCCAACCTGCTTTGCAAGCGATCTCCCCGCCTGGCCTCTTGGGCGATGCTCTCTGCTACAATCGATAGATGAGCCGCCGTGAAGGTATATGGTCCATTGATCTTGGCCGAGCCGTCTCGAATATCCCTCTCGCGGTCATATCGAGCGGACGCGGGAATGCGGGCATTCACCCTTTCGATTTCCGGACTAAGCCGCTCCCAAAGCGAGTGCTGCACCTTAAGAGAAGGCCGGATTTGCTCTGCGTCTATTTCGGGGAGCCGGAGCGCAAATTGCTCAGCGAGGAGATATCCGGGACCTCGAAAGTGGCGATTGAGGTGACGCTGCAGCTCGGCCTCACCGATGGAAAGGGGCCGGTTAACGTTCTTTATGGGGGGCGTCGCGAGCACGCCCGGTGTCAGATCCAACCAGTGCTCCACGACCTGAAGGAGGTTGCCGGCGCATGCAGAGTAGTTTTTGACGGTGACCGAAACTTCAGGAACCGTCTCGAAGAAGTCCAGAACCTCATTCACTTGTTGGGGGCGGTTGAACGACCGCAATCCACGGACGATGTCGGCAGTGTATCCGCCTCGCTTGACCCACTGCTGATAGCTGGAGCATGCATTGGAAACGGGGTCGCGGACAAAGAGAAGGACTTCAGCGCAATCAAATTCTCCCCTCTGAAGGAATGCCCTGAACTTCTCTTGTATGTCAGGCTTCGTGAATTCCTGAAACAATCTCTCAGCGCTATAGAGTACGCTTGGCTGGCGGCAGTCGAGTTTCGCGCCATTATTCAAGCTATCGAGAAAGAGTACGCCGTTACCAGACGAGACGCGGCCTTCTTTAGCCGCCAACATGTGGTCTTGGACTGGATAGCTTATTCCCGTCTGCTCGATCGCTGTGATGCTTCCCGCCAAGCTTGACTGGATATAACTGGAACCGGTCTTTCCGTGTCCAATGTGAAGATAAAGCTTTCGCACCCTGCGCCTCCCCGCGATTGCCCCTCACGAAGTGGAAAATACTTCGCACCTTCAGCCAGCGCGCCGAATGATGTTGCCTGAAGTTCCCATCGGCCGACACCGCTCGCACTTATAGCCAAACTTGAAGGGGATGACCATGGACCGCACAGGGCGCGGCGATCCTGCGCGTCAGACCTAGCTACCGTGGCCAAGCCCAGTAGATAAGAATGAAGATAGCGACATAGCCAGCAAATGCCGCAGCCGAGGTTGTCAATTCGCCCACGTTTCGACCTTCCGATCATGGCGGTGGCAGCCAGTGCGCCGAATGATGTTGCCTGAGATGCCCACCGCCCGCCACCGATAGGCACCATAACCAACGTCGAAAGGAAAGACCATGGATCGCACCGTGCCCAAGGGCGCGGCGATCCTTCGTGAATTCGTCTGTGCGATGAGACGAGCAAGCATCTCCCTGCAAATCACAAAGGCAGTGACGGACAGCGGGTTTGGGCGTGGTCATTGACCACAGTCGGGTCACCGCCCGCCACCGATCGCATCGTAGCACGGGCGGCGCTTGATGTGATTAAACCTGCGTCTCACGAAAGAGCGGCAGGCCAGTTGCTGTGGGGAACAAAGGTTGCAGCGTTCCGCTCCCTAGTCGGGGCCACCTGGTGGGCGCGTCAGAATCTGCATTCCTTAGAGTACAAAAATATAGAGCAGAACTATTACGACTAGCGGTACACCGAGAAGCCAAAGAAGTAGGCCGCGCAACATCTGATTGCTCCTGATTGATCTGGTGCACTCAAACGCGCGTCGGTGCCGGTAGTTCCTGCTTACTCCCTGACCCAATCCGAAAAACCGAAAGGAACAACCATGTTCGACGAAGCGACCGTTCGCGCGGTCGAGCGCATTGCCGCGCGCACAAAGACGGAGCCTGCCGCATGGCTGGCCGTGGCCGAGGTGGAAAGCGCCGGCCGCGTCTTCGCTGTCGTGGGCGGCAAGCACGAGCCGCTGATCCGGTTCGAGGGGCACTATTTTGACCGGCGCCTGACGGGCGAGAAGCGCGACCGGGCGCGGCGCGAGGGGCTGGCGCATCCCAATGCGGGCGCCGTGAAGAACCCGGCCGGGCAGGCGGCGCGCTGGCGGCTGCTCGCGCGCGCCATGGAGATCGACGCCGAGGCCGCGCTGGAATCGACCTCATGGGGCCTCGGCCAGGTGATGGGGGCGCACTGGCAGTGGCTCGGCTTCAAGACGGTCAAGGGCCTCGTGGGCCTGGCGCGCAAGGATGCCGCCGGGCAGATCGAATTGATGGCGCGCTATGTGGAAAAGGCCGGCCTCGTCGACGAATTGCAGCGCAAGGACTTCTCCGCCTTCGCCCGCGGCTACAACGGGCCGGGCTTCGCCAAGCACGGCTATCACACGAAGATGGCGCGGGCCTACGAGCGGCTGTCCGGAGCAAAGCCCGTCTCGGCGGCCACGGGAATGCTGCGCATGGGTTCCAAAGGTGCGCGTGTGCTGGAGCTGCAGGTGCTGCTCCGCCGTGCGGGCCATGCGGTGGAGGTCGACGGAGATTATGGACCGGCCACCAAGGACGCCGTGATGGCCTTCCAGCGCGCCGGCGGACTTGCCGTCGACGGCGTAGCGGGCCCGGAGACGATGCGCGCGCTGCAGGCTTTCAGGAAGGCGCCCGACGAGCGACCTGGTGAGCCGCGGGTGACGGAGGTGCCGGAAGTGCGCGACGCGGCCAAGGGTCTCGGGCCCGTCGCCATCGTCATGTCGATCCGGGACCAGATCGCAGAGCTTGGCTACTCGCTCTTCGGGATCGAGATCGAGACGGCGCAGACGGTCGCCAACGGGCTTTTGGCGGTCTCGGGCCTGATCGGCGCGGGGCTGGCCGTCTACGGCCTCTATGGCTGGTGGAGGAGCCGGCAAACGGAGGAGGGGGATGTGCGCGTATGACGCCCGATCTGGAAACGCAAGTCCGTCTGGGCCATCGCGCTTGTTTTCGTGGCAGGTGGCGGGGCCTGGGTTGGAGGCCTGACAATCGCCGATGCAGCGGCGCTGATCGACCTGGCCTTTAACCTGGTCGCAGGGATTGTCTGATGGCTGGCGGCAATGACACCGCCTTCTGGCAGGCGCTCATCTGGCGCATCGCGCTCGGCCCCGCCTGGCGCCTGGCGCTCCATTGCTGGCCGGTGACGTTGCTCGGCCTTGGCGCCATCGCGCGGCTGATCTGAGGGTGCTGGTGATGTTTTCCGTCATAGCCAGTGCGCTTGGCATCAGCCGGATCTTCGCCTGGATCGGCGCGGCCGTGCTCGCGGCCGGCGCGATCTGGGGCGTCTATGAGTTCGTCAAACACCAGGGCGCCGACGAGGTGCGCACCGAAATCGAAAGGCAGAACAATGAAGCTGGTCTCAAAGGGAGTGAGGCTCGCCTGTCTCGCCGTGATTGTGTCGACGCTGGCGGCGTGTGGGACTTCCGAGCCGGCAAGTGCACCGGGGCTGCGTCTGGCGATCGGTAACAGCCTGCCGGGGGCGAAGGGCTTGGGCGTCGCCGACCAGGATCGCATAGACGACACTGTCGCCGGCGGTTGCGTCACCGGGGTCTATACGTCGCTCGAATGCGAGCGTCACACGAAGGCAAGCGCGGAGCGGCGCGCGGAACTGGCGCAGCGATAGGAGCGGGGAACTTGGCACAAACCAGCCTGAATGAAATCTACAAGGCCGTCGGCGAACTCACCAACGCTGTGCAGGGGCTTCAGCGACAGATCGAGGGCAACGAGAAACGCAACGCGGAGAGCATCCGCAAGGCCGACCAGAGCCGCGCCAACGTGCACCGACGCCTCGACGAGGTGGTGATGCGCACGACTCATCTGGAAAGCGACATGATGAGCGTCAAGGGCAAGGTCGAAAGCGTCCAGACCGTGACCGACGATATCAAGCAGATGCGCCAACAGGCCGTGGGCGCCGGAACGCTGGGCGTCTGGCTTTGGAAGATCGGCGGATGGGTCATCGGCGCCGCTGCCGGCTTCATGGCGGCGTATACCTGGCTGACCGGCCGGCCGCCGCCGTAGAGATCGCGCCTCCAATCTGGTCGAGAAAATTAACATGCCCCGCTGGCCTCACGGCTGGCGGGGCTCATTTTTTTGCCCGTTCCCGCCCCCCTTCGCTCGTATAGCGAGCCGAGATTGTCACAGAGCCGGCCAATCGGCGAAAGGTGCCGAGCCCGGTGGGAGGCCCGGGCTCGACAGGGGAGTGTGGCTTTCCCTGACCCCGTCGGGGGCAGACCCCAAGCCACGGGGGTTCTGTGAGGCGGGCACCGAAGTTGGTGCGTTGGCCAGCAGTTATGCTGTGAGCGTTATCTCATAGGAGCCAGAATTGTCGCCATATTGACCCGGTTGATCATTGTAGAGGAATGCAATTTCGCCGTCCTCTTGCACTGTGTAATGGGACAGTCCGCTCCCGACGACCGTGCAAGTGTCGCCGTTACCAATCTTCATCAGACATGCACCGACATTAGCACTGGGCAGAAGTGCTTTGGCCCAGTGAAGTGCCCCGTCAGGACCGGTGTCCGGGTTGTTCGGCCCTCCAGCGTTTGCTGTCCCTGTAACCGTGATCGAGATCACATCTCCCCTGCTGACGGTGTGGCCAGTTCGCACGCCCGGTTCATTCGTCGCTTCGAGCGTGCCTTTCCACACGACCGCCGGTGTTACTCTCTCGACGGTGACGTCGAAAGTGCCCGAATTGTTGCCATACTCACCCGGCACATCGTTGTACAGGAATGTGATTTCGCCCTCCTCCTGAAAGTGGTGATGGGACACTCCGGTGCCGATCTCCTTCAGCTCGCCGTTCTTGCCAATCCGCATCAGAACTGCACCGACATTCGTTCCGGGCAGAATTGCTTTTGGGTCTTTATTTTGAGGGTCTCCGTCAGGGCCTTCCTCCGGAGCGGCCGGCCCGTTTTTTGCCGACCCCGTGACGGTGATCGTGATCACGTCGTCTTCTTTGAGGTGCACACTTGTTGCTTTCCCCTGTTCCGCACTGGCGTCAAGTTTCCCATGCCACATCGGTCGCTCCTTTCGAAGATAACTCGGTGAACTCGGCACGTCGCTCTGGATGCGCCGAGATCCGCGCCAACCATTTGAGGTTAAGCAAAAGGGAGAGGAGCTGGTATTGTAAGAAACTACAGGTCGAGTGGAATAAGGCGGTGCTGAGCCACGCCTACGTGCTGGCCTCTATGGCTGGCGGGGCTTTTTGCATTTTCCGTTCCATCTCCATAGACTGCCGATGCCAGCAAGCAGGAGGATCTATGGGCCGGGACGGTGGCGACAAGAACGCTCTCGAAGACGTCGACGAAACCAGAATCGTTGAATGGGCGAGAGCAATCTATGGTGCCGATGCGCCGACGGCTGTTGCTTACTGTGCCCTTGAGGCGCGCGCCGAGGGCAATCAGGAGGAATACGGATTCTGGTTCGGCATCTTCAATCGCTTGCGCAACTAATCACTGCTTGGTGCTCGGCCCATCCCGCTGCGAAAATACCGCCTTCACGCCAAGGTCGAGCTGCCTGTGAAAATGCTCCGTCCAGGCGAGGGCATCGCGTTCATTCGGCATGTTCCGCAACATGAAGAGCAGCGTAAGATCCACGAGCGCTTTCATCTGGCCGAGATCAGAGAGCCCCTCCAACGCCGCACAATTGGCTACAGGCCATTCACCTGATGTGCTCCAACAAGAAGGGCATTAGCGCGCATCAGCTTCACTGCGTTCTGGAGGTCACCTTACAATACGGCTTGGTTTCTGGCCCACCTTATTGGGGAGGCGATGCGCTCGGATGACTTCTCCACCCCAGGCTGTGAGGGGCAGATGTTCGCCGGCATGAAATCGGGCATTGCAATGGCTGGCTTGGCAGCCACCCAGAGTGATCGCACGAACCATTGCACGCGAAACTGATCCCGGGACCCTGCTACTTTTGAAGTAGCGTCGCACCTTTCGGCGGCTTCGCCAGCCAATTGGTCAGCTGTGCGCCGATCGGGAGCACGCATACCTTTGCCGAGGGTCCAGATCATGGGAAGGCTGCGATGCGGATTCTGGTTTCATCGCTGGTTGTTTCGGCAGCGTCAATCACTCTGCCGGCGTGCGCCATGCTTCAACCGAACCCTCAGTATCAGAGCGCAGAGGATCCGCGAGTATTGCCAGCGGCTCCCGTCGGGCCAGCCTATAGTACAAGCGACGGTGGCGGATCGTATTCGTCCAACTCGTCTTCTAGAGGGGGGTCCACATCTGGATCGTCGAGTTCAGGCACCAACTCCTCGTCCGGGTCTGGCGGTTCCTCCGGTTCTTCAGGGTCAGGCGGTTCATCAGGCTCGGGATCCGGATCGGATGGGTCAAGTGATTCTGGCGGTTCAGACAGCGGCTCCGGAGGCAGCACCGGAGGAGATGACAGCGGGGGAGACGATAGCGGTGGCGGTGACGCCGGAGGATGGGGCTAACGCGGCGACGGTGATCCTCCAGCCATGCGGCACAGACGAGAGGTGTAGCCGGTTCAGGTAATGATCCCTTGCTACAAAACGCTGGATCTCCCTAACTGCTGACATATGGTGCAATTGCTGGACTATCGAGTTCGCCTCGCTGATACGCCGCCAAGGCAGCGAAATCGCCGGCCACGACAATTTGAAGGCCGAGCGGATCGATCCGCCATGGAGCATGGGCGTGGAGCTGGCTCCCTATCCCGTGCCGACGCACCCAGCGCACAGACGATACGGCGCTTGGTGGCCATCAAGATTTTACGTCGACCGGTCTGGAAAGACGAGCAGGCATAGGAGAGTCTCTTCCTCCGAGACCCTATTCCGCTGCGCCCTTGGGCAGGAATCCCTTGGCTTCTAGATCGGCGACGATCAGCATCTCGACATAGGACGCCACCGTCCTGCGATCAGCCTTCGCAGCCTTCTCTAAAGCCTCCTTCACGATGGGCTCGATCCTGAGACCAAGTGCGGCGGTGCGTGCCATTCTTCTGTCCTCTGATTGCAAATGTTAGCAGATGTTAGTTGCGCAGGCACTAACAATGTGTTACCTCTGCTAACGTTGATAGCACTCTTTTGGGAGAAAAACCATGCCGAAGAACCGGCTGCCGGCGAAGCTATGCCCGCTGCCAAGATCAACCGCCGACACATGCTGACCGGCGTCGGCGCCGCCACAGCAACAGCGTTAACGCTTGGTAAAGCCGAATCAGCTGGACTGCCGAATGCGGGGGGCTTCCTGGAGGGAAAGGAGGACACCCCTATGAACATGATCAATCATCAGGAACAATTCCGCGACACGACTATCGAAACCGTCGCTAAAATGCGCGTGGCGCAGGTGGGCCACAAAGGCCATCCCGCCGACGATTTGTCGTTCATGGCGAGGCGCAAACCCATCGGACGTGGCGTGGACTACTGGAGAATCCACGGAGCCGATAGCTATTCGGGGGAATGGGAGGCGGGGGCTATCCTCGCTGATGAATATCTTGCCTACGTCGGCGCCCACCCCACTAACGGCAACGCAAATTTGCTTCATTGTATCGTTGAAGGCATGTTTCAGCGGCCGGAAGTTCAGCGCAAGGGGATGCTTACGGGTATCGAGATGGCGTTTCTAAAGCGATTGAACGATGTATTGCTCTCAGTGGCCGCCGATTTGAAAAAGTTCAAATACTTCGAGAAGAGCAAGGCTAATAAAGAAGCCGCCAAGGAGCGGTTCGAGAAGCGGCACGACTCGCCATTCTATGTCACAGCCTTTACCGATTGCATCGGCGGCACGGTGTGCGACCGACATTATCGGAGCGAGAAAGTTCTGGTCGACCCCCGTGGGAAGCTCGATGAGCCCTGTCTCGTAGTGTTCCAGTTCAGGGGCGGGGGCGTACATTTGGTGTCCTGGGAGCCGACACGCCGCGACAGTGACGGCAGGTTTGCCGCAAAGGGAAAAAAAATGGGCCTTTTGGACGGCTTTATCCACTACGACTTCAGTGAAGACAATAAGACCCTGCGCGTCCTTGGCCGTGTGGTAGGTGATCGGCGCCCTCCGATTCGTGCCTAAAAAGCTGAAGCTGAGACCCCTGGCAACAGACTTGGCCCGCTGCCTCACTGTGGCGGGCTTTCTCATTGCGTGTCGGCGTGCCATCCTCTCCCAAGGGCGGGGCCTTGGAAGGGAGGCAGCCCATGGACAGGCGAAACTGGGCCATCGTGGCCATTGCGGTTCTGATCATTGTGGTTTTCGGATTCATGTATTGGCCCACAGGCGACGAGCCGACCGCATCTCAAGAAGAACCAGCGACGGAGGAACCTGCCGAGCCGGAAGCGGCGGACTAGGTCCGTAAGCGCCCGCCACTGGAAACGGTGGCGGGCTCCTTAGCTTGAGCCCACCAAGTTGGCACACATAGCCCGGCTGCTGCGGTGGCCGGGTTATTGCTGCTGCTTGAAAAATCCATTCGCTGATGGCTCAATGGTGACGCGGGTGGAGCAACGATGAACGTTATGCGTACAGGGGCATCATTACTTGCAGCGTCGCTCTACTGCGTCCCTGCGCATGCCACACTCGAATACACGACGGAGAAGACGGACGGCGGCTATGTCGTCGTCCTCGTCCAGGGGGAATTCGAATACAGCGATGACTTGACGAGGTTCCGTAGCGAGCTTTCCGACCAAGGCGCATCTGTGGTCGCGTTCCACTCAAGCGGCGGGAATATCGCGAAGGCGATGGAACTCGCCGCATCATACGAGCCTTTGAACTGACGACCCTCCAGCCGCGCGGGCTCGAATGCTCCTCCGCCTGTGCGCTCGCCTTTATGGGTGCGTGGCCCGATTTGCCGAGCCCGGCGCAATTGGCGTGCATCGATCATCCTTCGAAAGGGACGCTGGGTTCTCCTCTACTGAGGCAGTCGAAGCCGTCCAGGCGATTACCGCTGAAGTGATCGCTTATATGGTCGAAATGGGGGTTGACCCCACGCTTCTCCAGTTAGCGCTGTCTTATGGCAGCGACGATGTCCGTTACCTGTCGCGCAGCGAAATGGAGCAGTTCCGAGTAGTGACGGTGGAAGATGCGGCGCCGCCGGCGGCAGCACGGGAAAACACTGCTCCAATCGTTGCCAGTCGTCCTGAGGACGCCGCACTGAAAAGTTTTGTAGAGTCGGTGATTGCCGCTCACACGATGACTGAGGTGCAAGCGATCGCTGCGGTTGGCGGCGCCTATGCAAGCCAAGTTTTCTACTACGGAAAATTTCATGAGCTTTCGTCGGTCCTGAACGATAAGCGCAACTACTTTCGACGTTGGCCCGAGCGCTTCTATGCGGTTCGTCCGCGTTCCACCACCGTCAAGTGCGAGGATAACATCTGTTCCGTGTCCGGCATCTATGACTGGCATGTCCGTAGCGAACCGCGCAACCGACAAGCCTCAGGAACGGCGACGTTTACATTCGTGATCGACACTTCGCAAAGTATGCGGATCGTTGGAGAGACGAGCGAAGTGATGCATCGCAACTAGCGGCCGAATTCCTTCACTCAGGATCAATTTGCTGCGGAGGCCACTCAAACACTGGTCGGATGCCGATAACGCCTCGGTCCTCCGCCTTGGCCCAAATTCTCCAACGCGCGAAGGGAACATCTTCCGCACTTTGCTCCCTTACTCGGCTGTGCCTTTGGAGACTAAACGTCATCTCAAGCGCCGGATTGTTGCCATCAGCATAGCCCACGATAAGCAGTGGCTGATCCTGGCGCAGAAGGACAGTGCCACGGCTGTGGAGGGTCCGATTCCCGGGCCAGGACTCTTCCGCATCCAATAGCTCCAAGGCCCAGGCTGGACCGTAGCTCACGCATGCGCCGTCTGTGTCGGGCCAAGAATAGCGGTGAGGTGCATCGGCGTCGATGCCTACTCCTCGAAGGACGATAAGGTATGCTCTGTCCCGAGCGGCGTCGATTGCTTCCAATATGCCGAGGGCGTGCTCGTCGTCATTGCCAACTCTAATCAGCTCGCCTGGAGCACACTCGGCTAAGCGTTTGACGTCAACATTGCGCAGAATTTCCATTGGATTATGCTCCTCCGCCTGTCGCATCCATGTCGCGTGGACCTGCCGTGGCGACGTCTTCCCATGTCACGGGCGAGTTTCAAATCGGTACGCTGCCCGGCCTACCGGGCGACCTCATAGTACAGGCTTTCGGGATCCTCGCTCCGCGTATTCCGAACCTGAAGCTTGGCGATGCGGATCAAGCCTTCGTCGCTGGTCGGCTGCGTAGCTCCGCCGGTCTGTATTCCAAGATCGGTTATCGGCATCTCTGCGAGCAGATCGTCTTTTGTGTCGTCACAGTAGACCCTCACCACCGCACTTCGCTTCGTGTTCTCTTCAGCCATCTGCTTCCCCCTTTGCCTTGCTGCAGTCTGCGAGAAATCGCGAGCTGGCGCAATCGGTACCCCGGAACCTAGATTCGCCCCTCACGGCAAATTTTTCTACCAGGAACCCATACGGCACCCAAGTGGCGTTTCGGCAAAATAGTAAGTAGACACTTGTCTATATCTTATTGATTTCTTTGGATATTTTGGTGAGCGCGCAGGGGCTCGAACCCTGGACCTACTGATTAAAAGTCAGTTGCTCTACCAGCTGAGCTACGCGCTCGCGCGATAGCGGCAGGGCCGCTTGCGGGAGTGCGGCGGAACATAGTCAGGCGGGTTTCGCCGGTCAACCGCAAAAGGGAGCGGCTGTAGTGCTCTTATCATGCGTGAAGCTGCGGCGGTTTGCCACGAGATGGTGATTGGAGCGTGTGTCGGTTGGCGGTTATATGCTGGCTGGACGCGAAACCGCGAGGGATCAGGAAAGGGCATGGCCATCGATATAGGCTACGCAAGCGCGTTGTTGGCGGGGGCGATCTCGTTCCTATCGCCTTGCGTTCTGCCGCTCGTGCCGCCCTATCTGTGCTACATGGCCGGCGTCTCGGTGGAGGATTTCCGACGGCCCGAGGGCAGCCCGAGCGCCCGGCTTTCGCTGATGACGGCGGCACTCGCCTTCGTGCTCGGCTTTTCCACCGTCTTCGTTGCATTGGGGGCGGGCGCTTCGACCATCGGGGCGGTGCTGCGGGCCTGGCAGCAGGAATTGGCCATGGCGGCCGGGCTTGTCATCATCCTCATGGGCTTGAATTTCCTGGGCATCGTGCGCATCCCATTCCTGTCACGCGAGGCCCGTTTCCATGCCGGCGGCAAGCCGGCGAGCCTGGGGGCGGCCTATGTGATGGGCCTTGCCTTCGGTTTCGGCTGGACACCCTGTATCGGCCCGGTGCTGGGGCCGATCCTGACACTTGCCGGCGGGCGCGAGACGGTGGGAGAGGGCGCTTTGATGCTCGGCGTCTATTCGGCGGGGCTCGGCATTCCCTTCCTCATCGCCGCGCTCTTCTCCGAAGCCTTCATGCGCTTCCTGCAGCGCTTCCGCATGCATCTGGGCCGCGTGGAAAAGGCCATCGGCGGGCTGCTGGTCGTTGCCGGCGTCCTGTTCCTGACGGGCGGTATGCAGACCATGGCCTATTGGCTTCTGGAGACCTTCCCGACCCTCGGCCGGCTCGGATAAAAGCCGGCGCATTGGAGCTTGCCCTTCAGGGTGCTACACATCGCCCGATTCCAGAGTAACGAGCGGATTTCTTCCATGAAAAAGCGAACCTGCCTCGCCATTGTCCTTGCAGCCGGCGAGGGCACCCGCATGAAGAGCGCGCTGCCCAAGGTGCTGCATAGGATCGGCGGACTCCCGATGGCCGCCCACGTGATGGCGGCCGCAGGCGCTGCCGGCGCCGACGCACTGGCGCTCGTGGTCGGCAACGGCGCCGAGGCGGTGCAAGGGGCGCTGTCCGGTGTTTCCGTGGGCGCGCCGACACCGGAATTCTTCGTCCAGCCGGAGCGGCGGGGCACGGCGCACGCGGTGCTCGCCGCGCGCGCGGCGATTGCGCGCGGCTATGACGACGTGCTCGTCATCTTCGGCGACCATCCGCTGCTCGTGCCCAGGGTGCTGCTGGACGCCCGTGCGAAGCTTTCGGAGGGCGCGGCGGCGGCCGTCCTGGGCTTCCACCCGCCGGTGCCCGCCGGCTATGGCCGCCTGATTGAAAAGGACGGACGGCTCGTGGCGATCCGCGAGGAGAAGGACTGCTCGGAAGCGGAAAGAAGTATCGGCTTCTGCAACAGCGGCATCATGGCGATCGCGGGCGAGCACGCGCTCGGCCTGCTGGACGCCGTCAGCAACGACAACGCCAAGGGGGAATTCTACCTGACCGACGTTGTTGAGATCGCCAACAGCCGGGGGCTTTCGGTCGTGGCGACCGAGGCGGATCACGTTAGCGCGCTCGGCATCAATGACCGCATCCAGCTCGCCGAGGCCGAAGCGATCTGGCAGGCGAGGCGACGGCGCGAGATGATGTTTGCCGGCGTCACGCTGATTGCGCCCGAGACCGTCTTCTTCTCCCACGACACCGAAATCGGCCCGGACACCGTCATCGAGCCGAATGTGTGGTTCGGCTCGGGTGTGAAGATCGCCGCCAACGCCCGCATCCACGCCTTTTCACATCTCGAGGAGGCGACGGTGGAGAGCGGCGCCACGATCGGCCCCTTCGCCCGGCTGCGGCCCGGGGCGGAGGTGATGGAGAATGCCAAGGTGGGCAATTTCTGCGAGGTCAAGAAGGCGCGCATTGGACCCGGCGCCAAGGTGCCGCATCTCTCCTATATCGGCGACGCGTCGGTGGGGGCTGCGGCAAATATCGGCGCCGGCACCATCACCTGCAACTATGACGGCTTCAACAAGCACCGCACAGACATCGGCGCCGGCGCCTTTGTCGGCACCAATTCCTCCCTCGTCGCACCGCTTGCGATAGGCGAGGGTGCCTACATCGCCTCAGGTAGCGTCATCACCCAGAATGTGCCAGACGACGCGCTCGCCTTCGGCCGCGCCCGTCAGACGACGCGCGAGGGCCGCGGCAAGCTGCTGCGCGAGAGGCTGGCGGCGCAGAAAAAGAAGTAGCGGGCCTCACCCCCCCTTCTTCCGCTCCTCGGCGAGATCGTCCAATAGGCGGCTCATCTCGTCCTCGATGGAGAGGTTTGCCCGCTGCGGCTGCGGCGACGGTTCCTCCGCCTCCTTCTTGACCGGTTCATCGAACTTGACCGGTTCATCGACCGCGACATCGATTTCCCTGGCGAGAGCGGCGTCCTCTTCGCCGTCACCCGCGGCGGATGCCGGTTTCGGTTCGCTTTGCGGCGCAGGCTGCGGCTCCGCGTGCCGCATCGGCGGGGCGGCCGGTCGCTCCGGCTCGCTGCGCACGGGTCGTTGGGCGGCGGGCGCCGATGCAGGCGTGACGGCACGTAGGTTCGGGGTAGGGCGCGGTCTCGGCGCGGGCGGTGGCACGGAAGGCGCGACCGCCTCCCGGCGCGGCGGCCGCTGCATCATGGTGGGCTCGCCGTCGCGGGCGCCGATCCGTGGCTCAATCACCAGATCGCTCGGGCCGCCAATCAGAATCAGGTGCTCTACGTCATCGCGGCGCACCAGCACCAGCCGCCGCTGGCTGTCGACCGCCGTTGCATCGACCACGGCAAGGCGCGGCAGCCGGTTGCGCCCGCCTGCGACGAACGTGCCGGAGGCGCGGTTGCGGACCATGCGCACAACGATCAGGACGATCGCGAGCAGGATGAGTGCGGCAAGGGTCCACAATATCGCCGTGACATAGTTTTCCCCCGCCAGACCTGCCAGCCATTCACCCATCATCGCGCTCCATGCCAAGTTTCTGTCAGGGAAGCCAAACTAGGCGTCGATATGCACCCCGGCAAGGTTGAATCCGCCACCTGCCACGATAGTCGAGAGCCCGCCGGTTACCGTTGCCGACCTTGCGCATGCCTCTGGCCCTGATATATGGCGGGGAGACCATGGGGCCGCTTGCAGTCGGCGCGACGGGCAGGAAACGGATGGCCAAAATCAGTGGCGGCGAAATAGACACGGCACCCATCATCGACCAGGGCGCGCGCCCAGGCGTGATTACGCGGCTCATCATCTTCATCCTCGTGTTGACCGGATCGGCGCTGATCTTCGCGCTTTTCCAGGAAAGGCTCGGTGAGGGTTTTCTGCTCGGCGTCCTCGGCGTCATGGCCATGATCGGGGTGGGATACCTGTTCGCCAGCGCCATCGGCTTTATCCAGATCGCCCCGCGATCCACCGGCGACGAGCTCTCCCGCTCCTTCATCGATTCCATGGCCGAGGGCCTACTGGTCACCGACACCAGGGGCAACATCCTCTATGCCAACCGCGCCTATGCCGCGCTTACCGGCGCCACCTCGGCCACCGACGTAAAGACTGTCGAGGCACTTCTGTCCGACAACCCGGAAGCCGCCCCTGTGACCGAGCGGCTGGCGGCAAGCTTGCGCGACGGGCTGCCAGGCGACGGCGAATTCCGTCTTTCCCGGCCAATCCGGCCCGGCGGCGAACCCGGCGCCCGCTGGTACCGCGCCTGGGCGCGCGTTTTCAAAGTACCGGGCCACCGCAGACCGCTGTCCGCCTGGCTTCTTACCGACATTTCCGACGAGCGTGCCGAGCAGGAGCGCTTCTTCCTCGACCTGCAGAAGGCGATCGATCATCTCGACCATGCGCCGGCCGGTTTTTTCGCGGCGGATGCCGATGGCCGCGTCACCTACCTCAATGCGACACTGGCCGAATGGCTGGGCATCGACCTTGCCAATTTCGTGCCCGGCGCCTTGAGCCTGCCCAACATCGTCGCCGGCGACGGCATGGCGCTCATCCAGGCGGTCAAGGCCGAGCACGGCACTACGCGCAACGCCGTTATCGATCTCGATCTCGCCACCGTGCGCGGCGAGGCGCTTCCGGTGCGCTTCATGCACCGGGTGACGGCCACCCGGGAGGGCTTGCCCGGTCCAACCCGTACCATCGTGCTCAACCGCACGTTGGGCGAGGACGCCTCGGCCGATCTGCGTGCCTCCGAGGTGCGCTTCACTCGCTTCTTCAACTCGACTCCCATGGCGATCGCCAGTGTCGACCATGACGGCCGTATCCTGCGCACCAACGCGCCCTTCCTGTCGCTATTTTCCAGTGCCGTCGACCGCGACGCCGTTGACCGGAGCATCCGCCTCGACACGGTCATGCACGAGCGCGACCGCGAAGCATTCGCTATGGCGTTGGAAAAGGCCAAGCAGCGCCAAGCCGACATCGCCCCCATCGACACCGTGCTGCCCGGTGACGAGGAGCGCCACATGCGCTTCTACGTCAACGCTGTGGCCGATCCGGGCGGCGGCGAGGGGGCGGAAGAGGCAGCCATCGTCTATGCCGTGGAGACCACGGAGCAGAAGGCACTCGAGGCGCAGATGGCGCAAAGCCAGAAGATGCAGGCCGTCGGACAACTTGCCGGCGGCATCGCGCACGACTTCAACAACGTGCTCACCGCCATCATCATGGCTTCCGACCTGCTTTTGACGAACCACCGGCCGTCCGACCCGTCCTTCCCGGACATCATGAATATCAAGCAGAACGCGAACCGCGCCGCCTCTCTGGTGCGCCAGTTGCTCGCGTTCTCGCGCCGCCAGACCTTGCGTCCCGAGGTGCTGAACCTGACCGACGTGCTGGCTGATCTGCGCATGCTGCTCTCCCGCCTGGTCGGCAACGATATCAAGCTCGATATCGAGCACGGCCGCGACCTGTGGCCGGTGAAAGCCGACATAGGCCAGTTCGAGCAGGTGGTGGTGAATCTCGCCGTCAACGCCCGCGATGCCATGCCCGAAGGCGGCACGCTCACCGTACGCACGCGCAACATCACGGCCGATGATTGCGCCGGATTTGCCTATCGCGAGCTGGCGCCGGCCGATTATGTGGTGGTCGAGGTGGAGGACACCGGCACCGGCATCCCACCGGAGGCGCAGAAGAAGATTTTCGAGCCCTTTTTCACCACCAAGGAGGTGGGTAAGGGAACGGGGCTGGGCCTATCGATGGTGTATGGCATCGTCAAGCAGACGGGCGGCTTCATCTTCTGCGATTCGGAAGTTGGCAGGGGAACGACGTTCCACATCTTCCTGCCACGGCATGTGCCAGGTGCGGCCGAGGTGGAGGCGGCGCGAGTTGCTGTGGCCAACGGCGCGGCCGAGGCGGCCCACAAAGCAAAGCAGGAGAACCGAGATCTTTCCGGCTCCGCTCGCGTGCTCTTGGTGGAGGACGAGGACGCCGTGCGCATGGGCAGCGTGCGCGCGCTCTCTTCACGCGGCTATGAGGTGCACGAGGCAAGCTCGGGAACGGAGGCTCTGGAGATTTTCAAGGAACTCGACGGCAAGATCGATATCGTCGTCTCCGACGTCGTTATGCCGGAGATGGACGGACCGACGCTTCTTGGCGAACTACGCAAGGTCCAGCCCGATATCAAGTTCATCTTCGTCTCCGGCTATGCGGAAGACGCCTTTGCCAAGAACCTACCTTCCGACGCCACCTTCGGATTCTTGCCAAAACCGTTCTCGCTCAAGCAGTTGGCGACGGTGGTGAAGGAAATGCTGGAAGGGGAGGCCTAGGCCGGCTCGCTGCGCACGGCCACCGGGCCAGGGGGCAGTGACAGGTGGTGACTTCTGTTAACCGCTTCAGACTGTGACGGGCCGCCGCACGCGCTCTTCGCTGCCGAAAATCTCCAGATACCGCTTTATTGCCTGCGGATCGCCGGTCGCTTTTTCCGGATTGTCCGAAAGCTTCACCGCCGGTCTTCCGTTCGCCTCGCTTACCTTGCAGACCATGGAAATAGCCTTGAGGCTGTCAATCTCCTTCGGCGCGCAGTCCTCGAAATCATTGGTGAGATTGGTGCCCCAGCCGAAGGCCGTGCGCACGCGGCCCTTGAAGTGCCGATGCGTCCGCTCGATAGTATCGACGTCCAGCCCGTCGGAAAAGATTAGGAGCTTCTCGCGCGGGTCCTGGCCGCGCTCCTTCCACCACGAGATGATGCGTTCCCCGCCCTCGACGGGCGGTGCGCTGTCGGGGCGAAAGCCGGTCCAACCGGCCACCCAGTCGGGTGCTGCGTGCAGGAAGGCCTCTGTGCCGAAGGTATCCGGCAGAACGATCAAAAGATTGCCGCCGTAGTAGGTCTGCCAGTCCTCGAGCACTCGGTAGGGCGCTGCCCTCAGCTCTTCTTCCGTATCGGCAAGCGCTGCCAGCACCATGGGCAACTCGTGCGCGTTGGTACCCAGCGCCTCCAGATCCGTGTCCATCGCCAGGAGCACGTTGGAGGTACCGGTAAATGCCTCGCCAATCCCCTCCTTCAGCGCCTCCACGCACCAGCGCTGCCACAGGAAGGAGTGGCGCCGCCTGGTGCCGAAATCCGAGATGCGGATGTCGGGGTACCGCTTCAGCCGCTCCACCTTCGACCATACCTTGGCCTTGGCGCGCGCGTAGAGCACGTCCAGCGCGAAGGGGCCGAGCGAGCGCATGGCTGCGCGCGAGCGCAGTTCGTTGATAATGGCGAGCGCCGGAATCTCCCACATGGTGGTTTCCTCCCAGCGCCCGTGGAAGTGCAGCTCGAACTGTCCGTTGTGACGCCGAAGCTCATATTCCGGCAATCGGAAATCAGCGAGCCAGGCGAGAAAATCGGGCTGGAAGATCTGCTTGCGGCCGTAGAAGGTGTTGCCCGCCAGCCAGATCATCTCCTTCTTGGTGAAGCGGATGGTGCGTGCATGGTCGAGTTGCTCGCGCAACTCCCCCTCGTCGATCTCGGCCGCAAGCTGCACCTTCTTGTTGCGGTTCATCAACGAGAAGGTGGCGTTCACATCCGGGTAGAGGCCGCGGATCATCTGCAGCATCAAGAGCTTGTAGAAATCCGTGTCCAACAAGCTGCGGCAGATCGGATCGAGCTTCCATGTGTGATTGTAGACCCGGCGCGCGAGATCGGTCTTTGTCATGCTAGCCATTTTACCTCGCCACCGTCCGCTCTGCGTAATCTGCCCGGAACCCACACCGCCAAGGCGAAAATGTCAATGACGCGGGCGGCAGGGAATAGGTTGTGCCGCAATGGAACGATCAACAAGGCGCAGCGTTATATCGCCACGAGTCCAGGAATCATGTTAGGCATTACTAATAAAAGATTAACGAGCCGGGAGGAGACTGATCCTGGGAGGAACAACCTCTTGAGGAATAGCCATGAACGGCTCACTCTCGACCTTCCTTTCTCGCGGATTTGCCGCCACACTGCTGCTGCCGCTAATACTTCCCGCCTTATCCGATTCAAGCTTTGCGCACCAAGCCAAGTCTGGTTGGGCATATCCCTACGCCTGTTGCTCCAACCAGGACTGCCGCGAGATACCTGCCAAGCTGGTGTCTGAACGGCCAGAGGGCTACGTCATCAATCCGACCGGCGAGGTGGTAGCCTATACGGACCGGCGCGTGAAGGAATCGCCCGACGGCGTCTATCACTGGTGCTCCGTTGCCGGCGATGACAACTCACGCACCATCTGCCTGTTTGTGCCCCCGAAGCTTTTCTAGCGCAGGAGGCACCGCCGCCGAACCAGCGGCGCGCCGCACATCAGGAATCGTTCTGCGGCAGATCGGTCGCATCATTGTCTATGACGCCGAAATCCTGCGATTTTGCGCCAGCGGCGACTTTCAGGAATCCCCCTGACTGCAAGCCGCGCCGCAGCAGTTCCCGCACCGCCGCGGCTCTGCTCGGCATGCGGTTTTCGAACCTGAAATCCTCCAGCGCCTGCAGCTCTTCGGGGCTCAGCATGATTTGCAGGCGTTCCGGTCGCTCGAGTGTCGACAAGCCTCACCTCCACCAGGAACAATCATTGTCGCTGAGTGCGTGCGAAATATGTGGGTGCGCCGGCCAGTTAGTCAAGAACGCATAATGAGTAATCGGCTTCGTAACCCACACTGGTATGGTCCAAGCATTGCGCTCATTCTACTAAATAATTGAAATAAAAAGAAAAGTTCTTGAATAGAGAGATGGAAGGTCCTATTCTGTACGGCCGCTGATCGTTCGGATGCGGCGGATCAACAGGATGCGGGCAATGGCAAGGCAGTACTCGGACAGTCTGCTAACGGAACTCCAGCTTGCCGTGAAGCGTGCATTGCACCGCGAAGGCACGGTCAACGTGCCGGCCGTCGCGTCGGAGATAAAGGAGCGCCATCCGGTCGAGGACCTTAGTCTGGCAGAACTCGAAGCGCAGGTAATGACGGCAGCGCTGGCAATGGGTGCTGCAATCTTCTTTCAAGGCACCACCGGGAATATAATCGAGCCGAGGCGCGCCAAGCCCAAGCGGACGCAGCCACGCGGACTTAGGCCGCCGCAAGGTCAATCCTAAAGCGGGATGTTGTCGTGTTTCTTCCAGGGGTTGCTCAAATCCTTGCCGCGCAGCATGCGTAGCGCGCGCGCCACGCGGCGGCGCGTCGAATGGGGCGTGATGACCTCGTCCACATAGCCGCGCTCGGCAGCGACGAAGGGCGAGAGGAATCGATCCTCATACATGCGCGTATGCGCTGCGATCTTCTCGGCGTCTTCGATGTCCTTGCGGAAGATGATCTCAACCGCGCCCTTGGCGCCCATCACGGCGATCTGCGCCGTCGGCCAGGCATAGTTGATGTCGCCGCGTAGATGCTTCGAAGCCATCACGTCGTAGGCCCCGCCGAATGCCTTGCGCGTGATCACCGTCACCTTCGGCACCGTCGCCTCGCCGTAGGCGAACAGGAGCTTCGCCCCGTGCTTGATGAGGCCGCCATATTCCTGGCCGGTGCCGGGGAGGAAGCCCGGAACATCGACGAAGGTGACCAACGGAATGTTGAAGCAGTCGCAGAAGCGCACGAAGCGCGCGGCCTTGCGTGATGCATCGGCATCGAGCACGCCTGCAAGCACCATGGGCTGGTTCGCGACAAAGCCGACCGTGCGGCCTTCAATGCGCCCAAAGCCGGTGACGATGTTCTTGGCGAAGCCTTCCTGGATCTCGAAAAAATCACCTTCGTCCGCCGTCTTCAGGATCAGTTCGCGGATGTCGTACGGCTTGTTGGCGTTGGCCGGCACGAGGCGGTCCAGCGAATGGTCGGGCTCTTCGACATCGTCGTGAAAGTCGATCTCGGGAATTTCGCTTGTATTGGAGGCAGGCAGGAAATCGATCAATCGGCGCATCTGCAAAAGCGCTTCGATATCGTTGTCGTACGCGCCATCGGCGATGGAGGACTTGGTGGTGTGGATATGCGCCCCACCCAACTCTTCCGCCGTCACCGTCTCGTTGGTGACGGTCTTCACCACGTCCGGTCCCGTCACGAACATGTAGGAGGTGCCGCGCACCATGAAAATGAAGTCTGTCATGGCCGGTGAATAGACGTCGCCGCCCGCGCATGGCCCCATGATGACGGAAATTTGTGGAATGACGCCGGAGGCCAGAACATTGCGCTGGAATATCTCGGCATAACCGCCGAGTGCAGCCACACCTTCCTGGATGCGTGCGCCGCCGGCATCGTAGAAGCCGACGATCGGCGCCCGGTTCTTCAGCGCCATATCCTGGATCTTCATCACCTTCTCGGCATGCGCCTCCGACAGCGACCCCCCGAAGACGGTGAAGTCCTTGGCGAAGACGAAGACCGTCCGGCCATTCACGGTGCCCCAGCCGGTAACCACTCCGTCGCTGTAGAACTTCGTCTTCTCCATTCCGAAGTCGGTGGAGCGATGCTCGACGAACATGTCGAACTCCTCGAAGGAGCCTTCGTCGAGAAACACCTCCAGCCGCTCGCGCGCCGTCAGTTTGCCTTTCGCGTGCTGGTGGTCGATGCGTTTCTTGCCGCCACCGGCGCGGGCGGCTGAGCGCCGCCGCTCAAGCTCCTTGAGAACCTCTTTCATATCCCTCCCTCGGATGGGGCGGCAAGGCAGCAGGAGCTGGAGATACTGTTGCCGCCGCCTGCCTCGCTGCCCAAATCCCTATTGTCTCACCCAATCACCACGCGCCGGTGTTCTCCATCGACGCCCACGGCTCGGCCTTCGCCTTCGCCTCGCCCTTCTGCAGAAGCTCGATGGAGATGCCGTCTGGTGAGCGCACGAAGGCCATGCGGCCGTCGCGCGGCGGGCGGTTGATGGTGACCCCGCCGTCCATCAGGCGCTGGCAGGTCTCGTAGATGTCGTCCACTTCATAGGCGAGGTGGCCGAAATTGCGCCCACCCTGGTAGTCCTCCGGATCCCAGTTGTAGGTAAGTTCCACCAGCGGTGCCTGGGTTTCCTCGGCCATGTCCACATCGTCGGGCGCTGCCAGGAAGATGAGCGTATAGCGGCCCTTCTCGTTCTCCGAGCGCCGTTTTTCCACCAGTCCGAGCTTATTGCGGTAGAAATCGAGGGATTCGTCGATGTCGCGGACGCGGACCATGGTGTGCAGATAGCGCATTCTTCAATTCCCTTCTTGTCGTGACAGGAGCCGAACATAGGGCGCGGGCGGCGCGCCGGGCAATGGCCAAATGATGAAGCTGTCTTTTATGGCAGCATCACAACGGGCTGCGCTAATGCACGGGCGCTGTTGAAAATACCCGCGCAGGTCTTGCTAAGGCCTGAACAACCGATGCTATCCTCAGCGGACAGAATCAGTCCAGCGGACTTGAGGGAAGGCAAAGCGCATGGAGGATAATTCCTCGACGACACGAGGGCTTGCCAGCAAGGAAAAGGCCCGGGGGGCGGGCAATTCTGAAGAAACGTCGGATCTCATCGAGATATCTGGCGCGATCAAGTGGTTCGATGTGGCCAAGGGATTCGGCTTCATCCTGCCTGACGGCCCGGACGTAGGGGACGTGCTCCTGCATGTATCCTGCCTCAGGCGCGACGGTTTCCAAACCGCGCTCAGCGGTTCTCGCGTCGTCTGTCTGGCCCGCCAGGGCGAAAAGGGCCTCCAGGCCTTCCAGATTTTATCCATGGACACTTCGACCGCCACGCATCCGGCCGAGGACCAGGCCCAGCGCACCCACGTCACGGTGACGCCCGAAAGCGGGCTCGAGCGAGCCCTAGTGAAGTGGTTCAACCGCACGAAAGGCTTCGGCTTCCTCACGCGCGGGGAGGGGACGGAGGACATCTTCATCCATATGGAGACCCTGCGCCGCTACGGCATCACGGAGCTGCGCCCTGGCCAAGTGGTGCTTGTGCGGTACGGACGCGGCGAGAAAGGCCTTATGGCTGCCGAAGTTCACCCGGATATGGGCACGTTGCCAGTGGCCCATTAAGCTGGCTTGCCCTGTCCGGAGGAGTTCATGCGTTACATCCTGTCGTTTCTCCTGGTGCTCGCGTTCCACATCGGTGCCGCGCGGGCACAGGAGCCGATGCTGCTTCCTCTCCACCCGGATCCGTTGGTAGCCGAGACCGCGAACGGCGAGAAGCGTTTCGCCATCGAAATCGCCGACACCGACGAAAAGCGCGCTCGCGGCCTGATGTTCCGCCAGTCCATGAGCGACGACCACGGCATGCTCTTCGTCTTCGAGAAAAGCCGCCGGCTTGGCTTTTGGATGCAGAACACGCCCATGCCGCTCGACCTTCTCTTCATAGGCGAGGACGGCAAGGTGAGGGCAATCGAGGAAGGCGAGCCGTTCTCCACCGACAGTATCGCGCCGCCGGTCGCCGCGCAGTTTGTGCTTGAACTGAAAGCGGGAACCGCGCAGAAAGCCGGGATTGAGATCGGCGACCGCCTCCGCCATCCGCTTATCGATGCGGTCGCCAGCGACAACTGAGGCGGCGAGAGCTTTGCGGGGCGCATGCAGTTCTTCTCCCATGACAGCTTCGACATCGGCTTCATCGACGAGGGGGAGGGCGATCCCGTCCTCCTCATCCATGGCTTCGCCTCCACCCATTTCGTCAACTGGGTGGCGACCGGCTGGGTGAAGACCCTGCGCGACGCCGGCTACCGCGTCGCCGCCCTCGACAACCGCGGCCACGGCCGCTCCACCAAAAGCCATGACCCGGAAGCCTACACACCGGAAAAGCTGGCGTCGGACGCAGCAGCGCTCCTCGACCATCTCGATATCCCCCGCGCCCACGTCATGGGCTATTCGATGGGCGCCCGCATCACCGCCTTCCTGGCGCTGACCAATCCCGAGCGTGTTGCCACCGTGGTCTTCGGAGGCCTGGGCATCGGCATGGTCGAGGGTGTCGGCGAGTGGGACGACATCGCTGACGCGCTGCTCGCCGAAGACCCCGCCACCATCACCCACGAGCGCGGCCGCATGTTCCGCACGTTTGCCGACCAGACGGAGAGCGACCGCGAGGCGCTCGCCGCCTGCATCTCCACCTCGCGCAAGCTCCTCACCCCCGACGATGTCGCCAAGATCACCCAGCCCGCACTCGTCGCCGTCGGCACCAAGGACGATATCGCCGGGGCGCCCGAGCCGCTCGCTGATATGCTTCCCCACGGCGAAGCCTTCGCCGTCGAACGCCGCGACCACATGCTGTCGGTCGGTGACCGCACCTTCAAGGCGCGGGTTCTCGATTTCCTGAAGGAGAACCCTCTGTGAACGCTCCGCGGGAGATCGCTTTCACCGGCGCCGAGGGTAACCGCCTCGCCGCCACGCTGTGGGACGGCGGCGGCCACCCGGTCATCTTCCTGCACGGCGGCGGCCAGACACGGCGCGCCTGGGACGCCACCGCCCGCAGCATCGCCGAACGCGGCATGCGGGCGATCGCCGTCGACCAGCGCGGCCACGGCGAAAGCGCCTGGGTTGAAAGCGGCAACTACACCTTCGCGCATTTTGCTCAAGACATGGCCGCTGTTGCCCGCCAGGTCGCCGAGCGCTTCCACGCCCGGCCCTCCGCCGTCGGCGCCTCGCTCGGCGGGCTGGCCTCGCTCGCAGCTCAGACAGACGATGAAGATCTGCTCGAATCCCTCATCCTGGTCGATATCACCCCGCGCATGGACCCCGAAGGCGTGGCCCACATCCAAGGCTTCATGGGCGCCCGTATGGAGGAGGGGTTTTCGACCTTGGAAGAGGCTGCCGACGCCATTACGGCCTATCTGCCGCATCGCCGCCGTCCGCGCTCGCTGGAGGGCCTGCGCAAGAACCTGCGCCTCGACGCCGACGGCCGCTACCGCTGGCACTGGGATCCGGCCTTCATCAAGGGCGCGCACAACATCAATGTCGGTGCCGATGCGCTGATGCAGACAATTTTCGACGCGCTGCCCCGCCTCATGCTGCCCGTCCTCCTCGTGCGTGGCGTCCAGTCGGAGCTCGTCCACGAGGCCTACGCCCGCGAATTCGTCGAGCGCACGCCTTCTGCCTCCTATGTCGACGTCGGCGGCGCCGGCCATATGGTCGCCGGCGACCGCAACGACGTCTTCTCCCGCGCCGTTCTCGACTTCCTCACCGGCAACAAGGCTGCTTGATCCGACCGGTGATCAATTCTCCTTGACCATTGTTCAAGCATTTTGCAGTTCAATCGGCCGCACTTGTGCCTTATGTTGGCCAGCCTGAACGCACCCGCAGCAGGGGAGAAAGCTCATGACGGCCAGAAATGCCGTACGCACCGACGCGCCACAGCATGTCGATCCCATCTGGTCCGAGGTCCGCGCCGAGGCAAAGGCGGCCGTCGACAACGATCCCCTGTTGGCCGCATTCCTCTATGCTACGGTGCTCAATCACGCCTCGCTCGAGGACGCTGTCATCCACCGGGTCGCCGAACGGCTAGACCATCCCGACCTCGGCGCCGACCTCATCCGCCAGACCTTCCAGGCTATGTGGGAGGACGAACCGGACTGGAGCGCGGTCGTGCGCGTCGACGTCCAAGCCTACTACGACCGCGACCCCGCCTGCGACCGCTTCATCATGCCGGTGCTCTATTTCAAGGGTTTCCACGCCATCCAGACGCACCGTCTGGCCCACTGGCTGTGGCGGAAGGGCCGCCGTGACTTCGCGCTCTACCTGCAAAGCCGCTCTTCGGCAGTGTTCCAGACCGACATCAACCCGGCGGCGAAGATCGGCAAGGGCATATTCCTCGACCATGCGACGGGCCTCGTCGTCGGAGAGACGGCGGAGGTCGAGGACAACGTCTCCATCCTGCAGGGTGTGACCCTCGGCGGCACCGGCAAGGAGATGGGCGACCGCCATCCAAAGATCCGCCACGGCGTTCTGATCGGCGCCGGCGCCAAGATCCTCGGCAACATCGAGATCGGCCATTGCACGAAGGTCGCCGCCGGCTCGGTCGTGGTCAAGCCCGTTCCGCCGAACAAAACGGTCGCCGGCGTACCCGCCCGCATCATCGGCGAGGCCGGTTGCGAGGAGCCGTCGCGGGCCATGGACCAGCTCCTGCGGCAGGAATAGGCGGACGTTCCCGCGCTTCTTTCGGCTCGCCCTTTACCGTTTGAGGGTTTACAGCCGCGTCGCCGCCATGCCAGAAGCGCTGGCGGCGAAAAGAACAGCCAGCGGAGAAGTTTGTGAAGCCGGAAGAAATCAGAAAGCTCGACGCCTATTTCAAGCGCACCTTCAACAACCCGACCTTGAGCGTCAAGGCGCGGCCGCGCAAGGAGGATTCCTGCGAGCTCTATGTCGGTGACGAGTTTCTCGGCATCATTTTCCGGGACGAAGACGAGGGCGAGCTGTCCTACAATTTCTCGATGGCCATCCTCGACATCGACCTGGAGTAGATGCGGCCGGGCTCTACCCTTGGATCGGGTCGATTTACAGAATCGATGAACCCGATCCAACCCGTTGCCTTGTAATTCCGGTGCAAGACCGGCTTTCACGTTTCCTGGAATTGTTTAGTCGACTGTTTGCAACAAAGCTTCCGCCTTCGCCAGCATCGCCCTGTCTAGATTCCGCCACTCGCCCAGCAGGGATTCGGGAAAGCGATAGACAAGGCTGAGACCGTCGCCGAAATTGATGTCCCTCTCGCAAGGCGCCAGCGACTGCGTCGCCATCGCACCGGTGAGGCATCGGGCCACGAATGGCGCCTCCGGCTCCCGCTCGCCGACTACCAGGACCTCGTCCACAAACCCTGCTTCTTCCTTGAAGCCATGGAGCTTGAGGCCGGCCGGGCCATTCCGCGCGCCAGGCGTGAGCAGGTGGCGATAGATCGGCTCCAGTCGGCCGCTCATGTCACGCGAGAAGGCACGTGGCTCGAACGATATGAAGACAATCGACCTTTTCTCGCTTGAATGGTTGAAATCGTCTTGGGCCGCAAGCGTATAGCCCTCCATATCGGGCCAGCGCAGGTAAAGGTCGAGCCGGCTCTGGACACCGTCCCTGCGCATCCGTTCGAAGCGGATGACATTCTCCGGCACGAGGAAGACGTTGTTGCCGACGACGATCTCGCGCTCCTGCCGAGAATCGGTATGGCCTGCGGGCACGATGGTGCGGCCCAACCACTTTCCGCCAATCCCGATGGCCAGCGAGAGGAGCGCGAGTGCCAGGAGTGCGTAAAGCAGGTGGGAGAGTGGTGTCGCGCGGCGCGGCGCGATATCGGCGAAACCGGGAAATGTTGACGACCGAGCCTGCACGGAGAACCTCCTGAAGAAACGCAAAAAACCATTGCGTTGTTACGGTAAACGGCAGGTAAAGAAGTCCTTCCCCACGGGCTTGCAGGGAGTGCCGGGCCGGGCCTATCCTCCCGCCGCCCCGCCAAAGGAGACCCGCAGCCATGCCGATCTACGCGCTCGATGGAGAAAACCCCGAGTTCACGGACGAGCAAACCGGCTGGGTGGCGCCCGACGCGACACTCATCGGCCGGCTTCACATCGGCCGCAACGTCGGCGTCTGGTTCGGCGCCGTATTGCGCGGCGACAATGAGCCGATCCTCATAGGCGACGACACCAATGTGCAGGAGCAGACGGTCATGCACACGGATATGGGCTTTCCGCTTACCGTCGGGCGCGGCTGCACCATTGGCCACAGGGCCATCCTGCACGGCTGCACCATCGGCGATAACACGCTGATCGGCATGGGCGCCATCGTGCTCAACGGGGCGCAAATCGGCAATGACTGCCTCGTCGGCGCCGGCGCGCTGGTGACCGAAGGTAAGATATTCCCGGATCGTTCGCTGATCGTCGGCGCGCCGGCCAGGGCCGTGCGTGAAATCGACGAAGAAGCGGTGGCCATGCTGCGCGCCTCCGCCGCCCACTATGTCGAAAACGCCAAGCGCTTCCGCCGCGGCCTTAAGCCCGCCTGATCCGATCTCATCCGCTGAAAAAAAAAGCGGAGCCGGCCCAGGGGAGGGCCGGCTCCTAACCCGGTCGTTGGGGACGGGGAGGTGGGGACTCGACCGGGTTTCCCTATGTTCAGCGGTTAGACGAGACGCTGCCGACAGCCACGGCACGCCCGTCATGGATGGAGACCCATTGACCCGCGTGGCGCGCCGACTGGCGCTTCAGATACTGATAGTCGGTTTCCGACCAGGCGAGGACGCGCGGCTCCAGATTGTCGAGAATGAAATCGCCCATGCTGGTGCTGATCGTCAGCACCGCATGGCCGTCACCGTTCGGCTGGCGCACCACGGTGATGAGCAGGTTGGCGGCCGGCACGCCTGCTTCCATAAGAAGCCGGCGCTTTTCCAGCACGTAGTCCTCGCAATCGCCGTAAAGGTCGGGATAGGACCAATGCTCCTCGATGCCCCACAGCTCCACGTCGGTGCGCGGGACGACGGAGCCGTTGACCGTGTTGTTGATCTCGATCAGCCTTGCCCACAGACTGCGCGTCAGTTCCACAGGTGCGGCATTGAACGCCGTGCGACCGCATTCGGCCGGCTGCCGCTGACAGAATTCATAGTGGCCGACCGGCTGCGTAGCCCGCCCACCGGTCGGCATGATGTCGGAAGCCGCCTCGGCACCCCCCGTCAAAGAAGCAAGCAGAACCGCCGCGACCGCCAGAAGCGGAACCCGTTTTGTCGTTACCATTGTTCGTCTCCCCGTTCAGAGAGACAATGACAGGTTCCGATTTATTCCCGGCAAAGACCGGAAGTATAAATAAGCTCAAATTTTCTGCTTTGTGGTAACGTTCAAAGTATAAAATCGCACCAATTACCTATACCCGATATTAAGCATGAACGCCCGCCCGCTCACCGGGCATTGGATGAAGGAAGGAGAGCGCTTTCCGAGAAGACGCGGCAGTGCGGCCGCGCGGGACGGCATGGGCTTCATTTGCTTAGCTGACCCGAACCGGCAGAAGTTCTCAGTTCGAGAATTTGGCCCTGAGCGCGTTCTGCTCCTGGACGACGGCGAACTCGATCGCGATGCCGTCATCGAAGTGGCGTACCACCCGGCTGCGCATGGCAGCGAGGTAAACTTCCGCGCCGATCTCCGGCTTGACGTCGATCTCGATCGCCGCACCCGATAGGGAAAGGTCGACAACGCGGCACGAGTGCTCGCTCCCGTCCGGCATGCGCAAAGCGCTGATCGGATTGCGCGGTGTGATGCGCTCGTGCCGGCGATCCTCCGGCAAGTCCAATTCGTGTCGGTTGGCAAGCCAGGTAAGCTGCGCGGCAAGCTTGTCGCGCTTTCTTTCCGAGGCTGTGATGGTCATCGCGAAGCCGTCATCCAGAAGGCGCGTGATGCGACCTTCAATGCGGCCGATATGGTCGAGATAGGCGACGACCCGCTCACCCGGACGGCCGGCCCGCGCGGCGGCCAGTGCCGCGTTTCCCGGCGACATCTCCGTGACCCGGCAGGGATACTCGGAACGGTCCTGCAACATATAGCGGCCGTAAACTGTCACTTTCACGCGCTGAAAGTCTCTTCTTTCGGCACCTGGAGAGATCGGGTTTATAGCCGCGGGCATCGTCATCGCTTTCGCCTTTCCGGCCGCCCGAGAGGCAAGTCGGCCGATAATACCGAAGACGCTATGCCCTAAGTGTTAACAACGGGTAAGGCGGGCCTGGAGAGCGGCGCATCCGTTTTGGATGCACAATCTAGGCTCCAGGTCCTTAAATCTAGGCACGCCGTCCGCCCTGAAAGACCACGAGATGACGGATACGCCGCCCGCCCTCGTCCAACCGCGATGCCAGCGCATCGCCTTCAGGCGCCAGCGGGGGGACCGGCATGGTGGGCCTGTTCTTCAGAAACTGGAGCTCGTGGTCCGGGTCGGTCAGGCTGAAGCTTTCGACACGATTTTCGACGATCGGGTCGGCGCCGAGCCAGAACGGGTTCATCAGCGGCTGCACCGCCCCCAGTGCGCGCACGCTCTGGCGACCGCCCTCGAGCGGCAGGACGATGAGCTCGAAGCTGTTGATGCGGCCTTCG
Organism: Chelativorans salis; assembly: GCF_025336525.1. GTDB lineage: Bacteria > Pseudomonadota > Alphaproteobacteria > Rhizobiales > Rhizobiaceae > Chelativorans > Chelativorans salis. Next base: position 56,592 of record NZ_JAOCZP010000003.1, on the reverse strand, counting down.
CGGCTCAAGCCCTCGAAGGCGATCAGGGCTACCGCCTTTTCATCCAGCGCGTGGCGCACGAGGCGACTGACCGCCGGCTGATCCCTTTCGCTCCAGAGGGAGGCGAAGGAATGCCCCTTGAGCTCCTTGCCGTAAGTCGCGCACAGCCGCGTGCCGGCGAGGCGGAAGACCGGTGCGGCGCGTGCGTCGCACTCAAGAATGAATGTGTCGGGCAGGAGAGCCTTGATGTCGGCTGGCTCAATTTCGCTGCGCCGCGGGGCGGGGCGGTTGCCGCGCAGCCTGTTCCAATATTGGAACAGCGCCATCGATCCGTCCTGATTCATGCCTACCGGTCCCATCGTGAAATTCCGTTCCTGTCCCAGAGGAGGACAGGAGCAGCGCTCCGATCCTCTACATGGCGCAAGATGCAGGTGCCGTGCCAGCCTTGAGACAGGTTGTGCACGAGAAGGATTTGTTAGGGTTAACAAATAGTTGCGCCGCTGAAGCCGGAGGGGAAAGGCACCGGGAAAGCCGAAGAAGAAAGAAATGGCACGCCGCTTGCAACGGATATGGCGGGGTAGGGGACTCGGCCGGAAGCCGTCCAGTGGAAACGCTGGGCGGCTTCTGTTTTCCGCATATCTCTGGTACCGCACAATCAGAATCTTTCACCGAAGCGGGACGCATGGACGACGGCACGAAGCCCACCGACGCCGAAACGGAGGACCGGCAAGAGCCCCGCCACCGCGAGCCGGTCTTCAATCTGGCCGGTGTCGTAACCGCGCTCATCGGTATCTGCATGGCCGTCCATCTGATTCGAGCCTTTTTGCTTACCCGGCAGGAGGACTTGCTCGTAATCGTGCATTTCGCCTTCCTGCCGTTGCGCTACACGGGAGGCTATCCGCTTGACGTCTATGCGCTCGTCAGCCCTTTCACCTACGCCTTCCTGCACGGCGGAGTAGCGCATCTGGCGGTCAATATGATCTGGCTAGCCGCCTTCGGCTCACCGCTGGCGAACCGGATCGGCACGATGCGCTTCCTGCTTTTGTGGTGTGCGACGGCGCTCGCGGCCGTCTTCCTGCATTTCGTCCTCCACCCCTATGACGCGGCCCCTCTGGTCGGCGCGTCGGGGGCGGTGTCGGGCATGATGGGGGCAGCGGCGCGGTTCGCCTTCCACATCGACCGCAGTGCCGGAAAGCCGGGGTTCACGGGACCGGTCCTGCCGCTCTCGCTGGTGTTGCGCTCACGCATGACGGTGGTCTTCCTGGCGGTCTGGTTTGCCGTCAACCTGATCGTCGGACTCGGCTCGGGCGCCGGTGGCGTACCCCGAATCGCATGGGAGGCGCATATCGGCGGCTTCCTCGTCGGATTCTTCGCCATCGGCCTTTTCGACCGGCGTCCAATGGGTTGATCCCGGCCCTTGCAAACTGCGTCAGGTCGTCGCAACATCCTTCCCGCAGAACCCGTTGGGGCGTGGGTCGCTGCTGCAAGAGGAGGATGCCCATGACGGTGAAGGCCATTTTGGACAGTAAGGGCCGCGATGTTGTGACCATCGCCGCCGATAAGACGCTGGGCGAGGCGGCCGCCTTGCTTGCCGATCGCGGCATCGGCGCGATCGTGGTCAAGTCCGGTGACGACCGCATCAGCGGCATTCTTTCCGAACGCGACATCGTGCGCGTCATTGCCCGCGAGGGGCCGGGTGCGCTGGAAAAACCTGTCTCGGCAGTGATGACGGCGCGCGTCAAGGTCTGCCGCGAGGAGCACACGGTCAACGAGGTCATGCAGATTATGACCGAGGGCCGCTTCCGCCATTTGCCGGTGGAAAAGGATGGACGGCTTGCTGGTATTGTCTCCATCGGCGACGTTGTGAAGCGCCGCATCCAGGAGGTCGAGCGCGAGGCGGAGGAAATCCGCACCTACATCGCCACAGCCTGACCGTATCGGAGGCCGCCGCCGGCGGCCCCCTTGCACTCAACGGTTATCCGGTTGAGCGCGCACGAGCTGCAGCCCGCGCCGCGTGATACGGTAGGGACCGCCGTTTGCCGAGGCTATGGCACGCTTGCGCTTGATCTTGCGGAAAAGCATGAGATCGAGGCCGGGAGAATACCAGCCGTCGCGGGTGATGCAGGTGAGCGCTACGATGCGGCCACTCTCGTCCTTTTCAACGGCGATGCGGCCACCCTGCGCCAATATGTGAAGGATGCGCTGTTCCGCGCGGGAAATGTCCATCTCTTGAGATCCTGGAAAACCTGCGGCGCACATGGCGCCAGCACCAATGCCGCGCCGGCCGGCGCGGGGCTGCTTTGGTTTTCGCCCTGGCCCGTAAAGGAGCGCAGGGCGTCAGCAGGTCTCCAGGATGATGGACATAAAAATTCCCTCTGCGGAAAGCTCCCATAGCGCAAGAGGGGCTTGAATTAAAGGCTTGGCTTGTCAGGCTCCCGGGTTTGGTCTAGCGAACGCTGCGTACCGCATTCGTAACCTCTCTGGAAACGCAACGCACGGCTCATGACGATCATCGACACGCGCACGCCTGATCCCAAGCGATTCATTCCCGGTGCCACCGGCGATTGGGAAATCATCGTCGGCATGGAAATTCATGCGCAGGTGACCTCCCGCGCCAAGCTCTTCTCCGGCGCATCGACGGCCTTCGGCGCCGAGCCCAATTCCAACGTCAGCCTTGTCGATGCCGCCATGCCCGGCATGCTGCCGGTCATCAACGAGGAATGCGTCAAGCAGGCGATCCGCACCGGACTGGGACTGAAGGCCGAGATTAATCACCGCTCGGTCTTCGACCGCAAGAACTACTTTTATCCGGACCTGCCGCAAGGCTACCAGATCTCCCAGTACAAGCAGCCCATCGTCGGCGAGGGGATCGTCATCGTCTCGGTGGGACCGGCCAAGGACGGCAGCTTCGAGGAGATCGAGGTCGGCATCGAGCGCCTGCACCTTGAGCAGGACGCGGGAAAGTCCCTGCACGACCAGCACCCGACGATGTCCTATGTCGATTTGAACCGCTCCGGCGTGGCGCTGATGGAGATCGTCTCGAAACCGGACATCCGCTCGGCGGACGAGGCCAAGGCATTCCTTACCAAGCTGCGCACCATCCTGCGCTACCTCGGCACCTGCGACGGCAACATGGACGAGGGCTCCATGCGCGCCGACGTGAATGTGTCGGTGCGCCGGCCGGGCGAACCCTTCGGCACGCGCTGCGAGATCAAGAACGTCAACTCTATCCGCTTCGTCGGCCAAGCGATCGAATCGGAGGCACGCCGGCAGATCGCCATCATCGAGGACGGCGGCATGGTGGTGCAGGAGACGCGGCTGTTCGACCCGGCAAAGGGAGAGACGCGCTCCATGCGCACTAAGGAGGAAGCGCACGACTACCGCTATTTCCCAGACCCCGACCTCGTGCCGCTGGAGTTCGATCAGGCCTACGTGGAGGCGCTCGCCGCCGGACTGCCGGAACTGCCGGACGAGAAGAAGGCGCGCTTCATCGAAAGCTTCGGCCTGTCCGAATATGATGCATCCGTGCTCGTCTCAGAGAAAGCCGTTGCCGACTATTTTGAGAAGGTAGCGGCCGGCCGCGACGGCAAGGCGGCGGCGAATTGGGTCATCAACGACCTTTTGGGTGCCTTGAACAAGGCCGGCAAAGGTATTGAAGAAACACCGGTTTCGCCGGATCAGCTCGGCGCCGTCATCGACCTCATCAAAGACGGCACCATCTCCGGCAAGATTGCCAAGGAGCTGTTCGAGATCGTCTGGGACGAGGGCGGCGACCCGAATGCCATCGTCGAAGAGCGCGGCATGAAACAGGTCACCGACACCGGCGCCATCGAAAAGGCCGTTGACGAGGTGATCGCCGCCAATCCCGACAAGGTGGAGCAGGCCAAGGCCAAGCCGACGTTGTCCGGCTGGTTCGTCGGCCAGGTGATGAAGGCGACCGGCGGCAAGGCCAACCCTCAAGCCGTCAATGCGCTGGTGAAAGCAAAGCTGGGGCTGGAGGACTAGCGGTGTTCCTGCGATCGGCCGGCGAACGCGACCTTAAGGCCGTTCGCGCGCTCCTGGTGGAGACGTGGCATGCGACCTACGATTCCATCTACGGCACCGAGCGCGTCGCCGAAATCACCGACGACTGGCACTCGCTCCCATCGTTGAAGGCACGCCTCGAACGCCTTGATTCGGAATTTGTCCTTGTCGACGACGGGCGGGAGATTATCGGGATGGCCTTTGCAAGCGCCATCGACAAGGGCGAGACGGTGATGCTGCACCAGCTCTACGTGAAACCGGCGCATCAGGGCAAGGGTGTCGGCAGTCTTCTGCTGGGCGAGGTGGAAAGCTGCTTTCCCGATGCCCGGCGGATTCGGCTGGAGGTGGAGGAAGCCAATGTGCAGGCTACCGCCTTTTATCGTGCCAAAGGCTTCTCGAAAGTCGGCACTACGGCCGATTGCGGTAAGGAGGGCTCGGGTATAGGAGCGGCAGTCCTCGAGCGCCCGACCGCTCTCTAGGTGCAAACCGAAATGACGGCGGCGAAACCGCGCGGGGGCCTTGCCTTCGTCCCGCTTCGCCGCCATAAGGCGAACATCCGGCCATCACCTGCGCTGCCCACGAGGAGAGCGATGAAAAGATTCCTGCTTCAGTTCTTTACCTGGTGGAACGGCGCGACGCTCAACACGCGCTTCCACACCTGGCGTAAGGGCAGCCGCGTGGGCGAGGACGAGTTCGGAAACGTCTACTACGAGGGCGGGACCGATTCGGAAGGCCGCACGCGCCGCTGGGTGATCTACAATGGCTATTCTGAAGCCTCCATGGTGCCGCCGGGCTGGCATGGCTGGCTTCACTACAAGGTGGACACGCCGCCAGTGGCCGAGAACTACGCCCCGCGCGAGTGGCAGAAGCCGCATCTGCCGAACCTGACCGGCACGCCGGCCGCCTACCGGCCGCGCGGCTCGGCGCTGACTAAGGAGGAGCGGCCGCGCGTTTCCGGCGACTACGACGCCTGGACGCCCGGCGGCTGAACCTGTTTTCTCGCCACATTTGCGCAATAGGCCCAATGGCGATTTACGAAAGCCGAAGCGGAAACGCTTGAGGGTGGGGTCGAGAAGAATGATACGAGCGCGTTGGTTGTCGCCTACTGGAATTGCGATTGCCGTCTGTGCCCTCGCCGGACTTGCCGGCCAGGCACAGGCAGAGCGGATCAAGAATCCCGTCGCCGAATTCTCCGGCATCGACAAGATCACCGGCCGTATCATCAGCTTCGACGTCTACATGGACGAAACGGTGCAGTTTGGCGCCCTGCAGGTCACGCCGCGCGTGTGCTACAGCTCGCCCGAGACGGAGGAGCCCAAGACGGACGCCTTCGTCGAGGTGGACGAGATCACGCTCGACCGCCAAATCCAGCGCATATTCAGCGGCTGGATGTTCGCCGAGAGCCCGGGGCTGAACGCGGTGGAGCATGCCGTCTACGACGTGTGGCTGAAGGCGTGTAAGCAAGAATCCGACGTGCCGCCGCCTGAGACGAACTGAGGCCTGTTAGCCGGCCAGCCATCCTCAGAATACCGCTTCACCCTCCAGCGCCTCCGCCAGGAGCCGTTCATAGCGCCGGCGCGGTACGTCGACAGCGCCAAAACGTTTCAGGTGCGGCGTGGTGAACTGGGTGTCGAGGAGCACGAAGCCGCGCGCGTTCAACCGGTCCACGAGGTGCACGAGGCAGACCTTGGAGGCATTCGCCTCGCGCGAGAACATGCTCTCGCCGAAGAAGGCGCGTCCCAGGGTTACACCGTAGAGACCGCCGGCAAGCCGCCCCTCGCGCCAGGCCTCGACCGTATGGCAGTGCCCGCGCTCAAAGAGTGCGGTGTAGGCCTCGCGGATAGGTGCGTTGATCCAGGTATCCTGCCGATCTGCGCCAGGCTCGGCGCAAGCCGCGATGACGCCCGAGAAATCGGAATCATAACGGATCTCATAAGGCTCCTGGCGTATGAACTTCTTCAGGCTGCGTGGCACGTGGAACTTGTCGAGCGGGATCACGCCGCGCGCTTCCGGCCGCACCCAGAAGACCTCCGGATCGTCAGCATGCTCGGCCATGGGGAAAACGCCCGTCGCATAGGCCCGCAGGAGCAGATCCGGCGGGATACGGTAGCCGGGTGCGAAGGGGCGCGTCATCGCGCCACCACCCGCTCGCTAGAGCAATTCCGGGAAAAGTGGAAACCGGTTTTCCGTCCGGAAACGCGACAAAGCAGGAGATTGGGCCGGATCATCGGGTCCGTGAAACGATGATCCCGCCTAATGGTGGTCGGCCAGGTAGTTCTCCAGCCAGTGAATATCATAGTCGCCATTCGCCACATCGACATTGCCAACCAGCTCTTGGAACAGGGGCAACGTTGATTTGATGCCGTCAACGACGAATTCGTCAAGCGCGCGGCGCAACCGCATCATGCATTCGACGCGATTGCGCCCGTGCACGATCAACTTGCCGATGAGACTGTCGTAGTAGGGCGGGATGCGATAGCCGGAATAAACGCCCGAATCGACGCGCACACCGAGTCCGCCGGGTGTATGGAAATGGGAGATTGTGCCGGGCGAGGGGACGAAGGTCCTCGGATCCTCGGCGTTGATGCGGCATTCGATGGCATGACCGTTGAAGCTTATGTCCTCCTGGCGCACCGACAAGCCGCCGCCGGAGGCGACGCGGATCTGCTCGTGCACGAGATCGATGCCGGTGATCGCTTCCGTCACCGGATGCTCGACCTGGAGGCGCGTGTTCATCTCGATGAAGTAGAACTCGCCGTCCTCGTACAGAAATTCGATCGTGCCGGCGCCCGAATAGCCGAGGTCGGCCATCGCCTTCGAAACCGTTTCGCCTATGCGCGTACGCTGCTCGATATTCAATGCCGGAGAATTGGCTTCTTCCCAGACCTTCTGGTGGCGGCGCTGCAGTGAGCAATCACGCTCGCCCAGATGTACGGCTTTGCCCATGCCGTCTCCCACCACCTGCACCTCGATATGGCGCGGCTTTTCCAGATATTTCTCGATATAGACTGCGTCGTCGCCAAAGGCCGAACCCGCTTCCGAGCGGGCGGTCGATAGGGCTTCGGAAAGGTTGGCCTCCGTGCGGGCGACCTTCATGCCGCGCCCGCCGCCGCCGGCCGACGCCTTGATGAGGACCGGATATCCGATCTCGGCGGCGATCTTCTTGGCCGTGCGGTCGTCGCGTACCGCCCCCTCGGAGCCTGGAACCACTGGAATACCCAGTCGCTTGGCTGTCCGCTTGGCCTCGATCTTGTCGCCCATCACGCGGATGTGCTCGGCCGACGGGCCTATGAAAGTGATGTTGTGGGCGGCGAGAATCTCGGCAAACTTGGCATTTTCCGAAAGAAAGCCGTAGCCGGGATGGATGGCGTCGGCACCCGTGACCTCGCAGGCCGCTACGATTTGATGGATATTAAGATAGCTGTCACGTGAAGCAGGCGGACCGATGCACACGCTTTCGTCGGCCAGCCGCACATGCATGGCCTCGGCATCAGCGGTGGAATGGACGGCGACCGTCTGGATGCCGAGTTCCTTGGCCGCCCGCAGGACCCGAAGGGCGATTTCGCCGCGGTTGGCGATGAGGATCTTCTGGAACATTGTGCGAGGCGCCCCTGAACGATTAATCGACGACAACCAGAGGCTCCCCGTATTCCACCGGCTGGGCGTCCTCGAACAGGATCGCCGTCACCGTGCCGGCGCGGGGCGATGGGATCTGGTTCATCGTCTTCATGGCCTCGATGATAAGCAGCGTCTGGCCTTTCTCAACCTGCTGGCCGACCTCCACGAAGGGATCGGCGCCGGGAGCCGAGGAGCGGTAGGCGGTGCCGACCATGGGTGAGGGCACGGCATTCTTCGAGGTGTCGGGAGCCGGAGAGGGCGCCTCCTCCTTGGCGGCGGGTGCCTGTATCGCGGCGGGCGCGGGCGGAACGGCCACAGATGCTTGTGCCGCAGGGGACTGGCGCGACACGCGGATGCGCAGATCGCCTTCCTCCACCTCGATCTCGGTCAAACGGGTCTCATCAAGGATGCTCGCCAGGTCGCGGATGAGCTGTTGGTCGACTCCGGGTTTCTTCATTGACATATCTCTTTTCGTCCTGCCTTGCCGCACCTTCGGAGACCTATAAGCGTGCCGCCAGTGCCTCAAGCGCCAGCGTATAGCCCATGGGGCCGAGGCCGCATATCATGCCGACTGCTACTGGCGCTATCATTGATTGGTGTCTAAACGGTTCACGGGCGTGGATGTTCGACAAGTGAACCTCGATGACGGGAAGGGGGTTAACGGCGCGGACGGCATCGTGAAGGGCGATCGAAGTATGGCCGTAGGCGCCCGGGTTGATGACAATGCCGCCAGCGTTCTTTTCGCCGGCCTCCTGTATCCAGTCGACGAGGGCGCCTTCGTGGTTCGACTGGCGGAACTCCGTCGTAAGCTCCAACACCGCAGCCCGCTTTCGGCAATCGGTCTCGATGTCGGCCAGCGTCTTGCCGCCATAAATGCCCGGCTCCCGTTTGCCGAGCATGTTCAGGTTCGGCCCGTTTAAAATATAAATTGTCTTTGCCATCATGATTTCCCCGGCATGCATATGCCGCCGCTCTCTATAGTCGGCTTAAGCCACGCCGGAAAGACCGCAAGCCGCTTCTGCGGCTGTCCACAAAGGAAGGGCGACAGTTTGCGGTACCTGATTTATTGCCGTGCGTTTTCGATCTTCTCGCTCAGCACGTCTCCTCCAAGCGCGCCAAAGACGATCTCCTTGCCGACGACATAGGAAGGCGTGCCGGTAATCTGGAGCTTGTTAGCGAGTTCGTATGTGGTGTTGAAGGCCTCGGCGATCTCGGGGCTTTTCATCTCCTCGCGCAGCGCCGCCTCGTCAGCACCGAGTTCGAGCGCGATCTTCATCGCGCTCTCCTCCGTTGCGCGGCCGTTGTTGCCCAGCAATCTGGTATGGAACTCGCCGTATTTCTCCGGCATCAGCGCCCGGAAGGCCATGGAGACCACATGCGCTTTTTGCGAGTCCGGCCCCAGAATGGGGAATTCCTTGAGCACAAAGCGCAGGTTGTTGTCGTTCTCGACAAGCGTTTCCATGTCGCTCAGCGCCCGCTTGCAGAAGCCGCAGTTGTAATCGAAGAACTCGACGACCGTGACGTCGCCCTCGGGGTTGCCGACCACGCCGTCATAGGGGCTGTTGAAGATATCGTCGGAAGCTTCCGCTAGCACTTTCTGGCTGTTCGCCTCCTGCTCCCGGCGCTGCTTTTCCTCCAGCGCCGCCTGTACTTCGTACATGATCTCCGGGTTGGAGAGCAGGTATTCCCGCACGATGCCCTCGATCTCGGATCGGGTAAAGCCGGCCTCGGGATGCTCCTCGGCCCGCGCCGCATCCAGCGCCAAGCCTGAAGCCGCAAGAACCGACATTGCGGCGGCAAAAACAGTCTTTCTCATGGAACCTTCCTTCGCGGGCTGTTCGAGTGGCGGACGGAGAGGGTCAAACACTCACCTTTCGCCCGTCGCGCGGTAATCGATGATGTCCTGGGCACGCAGCCAGTCCGGAGAGCCGCGCTGCAGTTTCATCTGCGCGCGTGCGGCAAAAATCTTCGCCTCGCGGTGATTGCCGGCATGAAAGCTCCCTTCCGCCGTGGCAAGCTCCGCCGCGCCGATATCGCCTGTCTGGCCGTAGGCCTGGGCGAGGAAGCGGTAGCCATTGACGTATTCGGGTTCGCGCGACAGCCCCGCCTTGAGCTGGGTAGCGGCCTGGCGCACCAGGTCGGGCTCACCCGTCGCCAACAGCGCCTGGCCGTAGCCCACCTGCAGGAGGCCGGACGGCGATGGTGATAGGTCGACGGCCCTGGCATAAGCGGCGGCCGCCTCGCGCGGTTGGTTCGCCTTGATGAGGATTTCGCCGCGCAGCTCATGGAAATAGGGATTGCCGGGCTGAGCGGCGATCAAGCGGTCGATCTTGGCAAGGGCATCGCGCGGATTGCCGTTCAGGAAGCTCGACGTGGCCTCCGCATAAAGCATCGGCAGGCCCCGTGGGTTGTCGCGGAAAAGCCGCGGCGCTGCATTGGGGCCGGCTGTGTAGGCGGCGATCTTCGCCCGCATCAGGTTGTGGCGAAGGACCAGGGCAGGGGGATCCGTGCGGTCGCGGTAACGGCTTTGCTCGACCAGCGTCTGCAGGTTTGCGATGCGGTCACGCGGCATGGGATGGCTGACTTGGTAAGGGTCGACGTTGACGCCCGAAAGAGCCACGTCACGGGCCATCCGTTCGAAGGTCTTCAGCATGCCGCGGCCCGACTGCCCAGTCGCCTCCAGATAGTCGAGAGCCGAGCGGTCGGCGGTGGCCTCCTCAGTGCGCTGGTAACCCATAAGGCTACGGCGGGCCGCTTCCGCACCGCCGATTGCAAGCCCGGGTCCGGCCTGCGCCAGTCCGCCGATGTCGCTCGCCGCTCCGGCTATCCCGGCGCCGACGCCCAACAGGGCGGCGACCACGGCCATCGTCTGGGCGCGGGCGATCTGCTCGCGCAGCCGATGCTGGTGCCCGCCGGCGATGTGGCCCGCCTCGTGAGCGATCACGCCGATGATCTCGTTGGGCGTCTCCGCCGCCAAAAGCGCACCCGTATGGATGAAGATGCGCCGCCCGGCGACGAAGGCGTTGAAGTTGTTGTCGTTGACCAGGACGATCTCGATGCCCGAACCGCTGAGCCCTGCCGCCTTTAGGATCGGTGCGGCATATTCGGTCACCAGCGCCTCGATCTCCGCGTCGCGCACCACGGGCACATTACGCTGCGCATAGGCTGCCGACGTTGCTGACAGGAAACCGGCAATGGCAAGCAACGCGGTCACGACCTGGAAGAAACGAACGAGACTGGACATGGTCGACATGGCGGGGACTGGTAATCGAGCTTCGTGGCAAGGAAAAGGCGCAAAAAGCGCGATCAAGCCCTTGTGATTCCTTGGCATGACGGCGTCCTTGTCCAGCCGGCGGCCGATGAGGCAACTCCTCACCGGAAGACATCATACGTGATCGGCAGAAACAAGACAGCCAGGGTTTCTGTCCCTGGCTGTCTGTCTTCGTGCGCTTAGAAGAAGCTCCTTCGCTGCCACCATCCTGTCTTGCGGGGAGCGTCCTTGCCGGTCTCTTCCGTCGAAGACACCACCGGCTCCTGGCTCTCCGGCGATGGCTCGACAGCCTTGCGGCGGGAACGGCGGGGCTTTTTGGCAGGCTCCTCGGCATCGGCCTGGCCGTCGGCCTCGGGGGCCGCTGCTGCAGCGGTATCTGCCTGCGGGACAGGTTCCGCAGCCGATGCTGTCTCCGCCTCGTCCGCCGCTTTCTTGGTGCGACGCTTGCGCGGTTTCTTGGCCGGCTTCTCCTCGGCGACCTCTTCGCTTACCTCGGTTTGTGGGGAAGCTGCGGCGGCGGGGCTGGGCTCAGCTTCCACCGGTTCGGCAGCGGTCTCGGCCGGCACTGGTTCGGCCTCCTCAGTCGCCGCTTCGCTGGGCTCCTGCGCTTCGCGGCGGCGACGTCCGCCTCGCTTGCCGCGATGCCGCTTCTTGCGCTCGCCTTCACTGTCCTCGTCCGCCGGCTCCTGTACAGCGCCGTCCGCAGTTTCCTCCGGCACCGCGCCGGTGCTCACCTCAGCAGCCGCCTCGGCTGCCGGCTGTTCACCGCCGCGGTCGCGGCCGCCACGGCGCCTGCGCCTGCGTTTGCGCTTGCGCGGCGGCCCATCGGCTTCCTCGCTGGCGGCGGAGGGTCGCTCCTCGGCCTCTTCGGGCTCCTCGCTCTCCTCGACCACGTCTACGTCCTCAGGCTCCAGAACCGGAGGCTGCATGACGTTCAGATCCGGCAGGACCGGGCGTGTGGCGGCTTGTCCCTTGACGATCGCGTAGTGCTGACCGCCCAATTCCTCATCGGTTTCGACGGTGATCGTCACGCCGAAGCGGTTTTCGAGCTCGACCAGGTTGGAGCGCTTGTGATTGAGGAGGTAGAGCGCCGTGGAAGAGGGCGTGCGTACGGTAATGTCGTTGCGCGCATCCTTCAGGAGATACTCCTCGATCGAACGCACCACCAGAAGTGCAACCGAGGATTCGGAGCGCACATGTCCGGTGCCGCCGCAGTGCGGGCAGGGCTGCATGGTGCTTTCCAGCACGCTGGTCCGGATGCGCTGGCGCGACATCTCCAGGAGCCCGAAATGCGAGATGCGGCCCACCTGGATACGGGCGCGGTCGTTCTTCAGGCACTCCTTGAGGCGTTTTTCCACCGCACGGTTGTTGCGGTTCTCCTCCATATCGATGAAGTCGATGACGATGAGGCCGGCAAGGTCGCGCAGGCGCAACTGACGCGCCACCTCTTCCGCGGCTTCCAAATTTGTCTGCAGCGCGGTGTCTTCGATGGAGTGCTCTTTGGTGGAGCGGCCCGAGTTGACGTCGATGGCGACCAACGCTTCGGTCTGGTTGATGATGACGTAGCCGCCGGATTTCAGCGTCACCTGCGGCTGCAGCATCTTGTCGAGCTGCCCCTCAATGCCGTTGCGTGCAAAGATGGGGACCGTGTCGCGATACGGCTGCACCACCTTTGCATGGCTCGGCATCAGCATGCGCATGAAATCCTTGGCCTCACGATAGCCGTCCTCGCCGGAAACCAGGATCTCGTCGATGTCCTTGTTATAGAGGTCGCGCACCGAGCGTTTGATGAGACTGCCTTCCTCGTAGACGAGGGCGGGGGCGATGGATTCCAGCGTCAGGTTGCGCACCTTTTCCCAAAGGCGCATGAGATAGTCGTAATCGCGCTTGATTTCCGCCTTGGTGCGGTTGGCGCCGGCGGTGCGCAGGATGACGCCCATCCCCTCCGGCACATCGAGGTTCTTCACCACGTCCTTCAGCCGCTTGCGGTCCTGCGCATTTGTAATCTTGCGCGAGATGCCGCCGCCGCGTGCCGTATTGGGCATCAGCACCGAATAGCGACCGGCGAGCGACAGATAGGTGGTGAGTGCCGCACCCTTGTTGCCACGCTCTTCCTTGACCACCTGCACCAGCAGTATCTGCCGCCGCTTGATGACCTCCTGAATTTTATAGCTGCGGCGCACCGGGCGCCGGCGGTTCTGCGCCTCGTCGATCGCGTCCTCGGCGCCGACCGTGTCGACCTCCTCGTCGTCGTTCGATTCGTCATGGCCGTTGGCTGCCCGCGGCACCTCTTCCGAGATCGCTTCGCCCTGCACAGCTTCGGCCTGGGCTGGACCCTCGGGGCCTTCCGCCTCGTCTGCCGAGGCAGGTGCATTCTCTTGTGCGTCCGCCTTGCCACTGCGACGGCCGCCGCCGCGGCGGCGCTTCTTGCCGCGGCCGCTGGAAGCCTGTGCTTCCTTTTCCTCGGCTTCGTCGTCGGCCTTGGCCTCGTCGGCCTCTGCCTTCAGCAGTGCCTGCCGGTCGGCAACCGGAATCTGGTAGTAGTCGGGGTGTATCTCGCTGAAAGCGAGGAAGCCGTGGCGGTTTCCGCCATATTCGACGAACGCAGCCTGAAGCGAGGGTTCGACGCGGGTCACCCGCGCCAGATAGATGTTTCCTCGAAGCTGCTTCTTATCCTGTGATTCGAAATCGAACTCTTCGATACGGCTACCGCGTACGACGACGACGCGTGTTTCCTCCTGATGGGAGGCGTCTATCAGCATCTTGTTGTTGGGCATAAAGTCTTGTCTCCCCGGCACGATCCGGTTGCCGGGCGGGAGGATAATGCCTTAGTGCCGCGCCGCATCGAATTGTCATGCCGGATAATTTGAGGGCTGCCGACCCTGGCCTCCAAGCGACAGGAAGCCCGGCCGCCGCATCCTCGCTGCGGGAGATTCGGGAACGATTCCTGAGTGCGCTTAAAGCCATCGCATTGCCTGGCAGCACCGTTTCAACCAGGGTCCGACTATCGGACCCGCTACTTTGCTCTGTTTAAAGAGCCGGCGCAGGATCTCGTCCCGGCCGTTTTCCTCACGTTGAGGGTTTCGGCATCGCCGCAAACACCTCGAAGAAATCCTTTTGAACCATCGCCGTCGCCCGCGTCGCGTCTGCTTCAGAAGCATTTGCCCGAAGCCCGCGCCTCTAGTGCCAGACGGCATCCGGAGACGGACACTGTGACGGTTCAATGCCGCTTTTATGATTTGACACGAACCATGGCAACCCTGATTCCTTCGTCGGAAGATCAAGCCGACGTTGCCTTGAAGCGGTCGAAAGGTTGGGGTAACCGCGCCTTGACAACCACGATCAAGGTGGGCTCAAGGGCAGGAGTGCGCGTGTCGAACCGGCAGAACGCAGGGCGGATCGGATGGCTCCGCTTCCCGTCATATAAGGTCGGAAGGGCCGCGCTGCCACCTATTTGGCTGCTGCGGAGCCTCGCGCTGGCACTTTTCGCCGTCTTCGTGCTGGCCGATTCGGTGACAGCGGAGGAAAGCCCGCAGCCCTTCAGCGCCTATAACTACAAAATGGCGGGCGACCAGCAGCGCACGCGCATCGTCATGCGATTCGATCGTAAACCCGACATCAACTGGTTCCTCCTGCGCGCGCCGCACCGGCTTGTCGTCGACCTGCCGGAAACGAAGTTCGCCATCGACGAGGCGGAACTCGCCCCGCGCGGCCTCGTGGCGAAAGTGCGCTACGGCAAGATGGGCGACGGCCACTCGCGCATGGTCTTCACTCTGGAAGGTCCCTTCCTGCTCGACAATCTCGCCGTGCTCGAAAATGAAACCTCGCCTGGTTACCGGCTTATCGTAGATGTGGTCTCGGCGTCCGAGGATGCCTTCGAGGCGGCGATGCGCGAGCGAATCGCCGCCGCTCCCGATGCCGGTACCGCTGCCGATAAACCCAAACCGCAACCGGACGACGACCGCTTCACCGTCGCCATCGACCCAGGGCACGGCGGCATCGACAGCGGCGCACACGGCGTCAACGGCACCTTGGAGAAAACGATCACGCTGGCCTTCGGGCTGGAGCTGAAGAACAAGCTTGAGGAGACGGGTAAATACAATGTCGTGCTGACGCGCGACACCGACATCTTCCTGCGCCTCGACGAGCGCGTGCGCATCGCCCGCGAGAACGGTGCCGACCTCCTGATTTCCATTCACGCCGATTCGATCCGGCAGCGCGGCTTCGGCGGCGCGACCGTCTATACCTTGTCAGACAAGGCATCGGATGCGGAAGCAGCGGCAACGGCGGCGCGAGAGAACTTTTCGGATGCGCTCGCGGGAATTGTCGTTAAAGAAGAAAAGGAAGACGTCACCGATATCCTCGCCGACCTGATTCGGCGCGAGACGCATGCTTTCTCCATACACTTCGCCCGCTCGCTGATCGGCGAGCTGACGGACACGGTCAACCTGGTCAACAATCCCTTGCGCTCGGCCGGTTTCCGCGTCCTGCGCGCGCCGGACGTCCCTTCGGTGCTGCTGGAGCTCGGTTATCTGACCAACCCGAAGGAAGAGGAGCAGATGCGCGACGCGGACTGGCGCGCGCGCGCGGCGGCCAACATCGTCGATGCAATTGCGATCTTCGCGGCGGTCAAAGCCAAGGCGGGCGGGTAGCCCACACGGCGCAAGCGTGGCAAAGACACCACGCCGGCTGCTTTTTTGCCGAGTACCAGTGTTTTGATTTTGCAGTCGCCCAATTTTACCCACAAGAGGCGGGCAGAGACGAGAAAATGATGATATTTTTCCTCTCCGAAGCAGTGATGCTATCATTGCAGGGGCGGAGGTGTTTGGGCCGAACCTATTCGGTCACACTGGAGCGGGCATGGTACGTCTTTTAGGATATTTATTCGGCATCGGTGTGGTTCTGGCGTTGCTGGCGGCCGCCGGCATCGCCATTTATGTTGGCGACATTACCAAGGACCTTCCCGACTACGAGAAGCTGGCGAGCTACGAACCGCCGGTCACGACGCGAGTTCATGCTTCCGATGGTGCGCTGATGGCGGAGTTTGCCCGCGAGCGGCGCCTTTATTTGCCCATCCAGGCCGTTCCCGACCGGGTGAAGGCCGCTTTCCTTTCGGCCGAGGACAAGAATTTCTACAATCACCCCGGCATCGACCCGATCGGCCTTACGCGCGCCATCATCACCAATATCCAGAACATCGGCTCCGGACGCCGCCCCGTCGGCGCCTCCACCATCACCCAACAGGTGGCCAAGAACTTCCTTCTGACGTCGGACCAGACCGTCGAGCGCAAGATCCGCGAGATGATTCTCGCTTTCCGTATCGAGCAGGCCTACTCCAAGGACCGCATTTTCGAGCTTTATCTGAACGAAATCTTCCTCGGCCTCGGCTCCTATGGTATCGCCGGCGCCGCGCTCACTTATTACGACAAGTCAGTCAACGAACTGTCCATAGCCGAGGCAGCCTATCTTGCCGCACTGCCCAAGGGGCCGTCCAACTATCATCCGTTCCGCCACACGGAGCGCGCGATCGAGCGCCGGAACTGGGTGATCGATCAGATGCGGGAGAACGGCTACATCACCGCTGAGGAGGCGGAGAAGGCCAAGGCGACTGGACTCGACGTCAATCCGCGCCAGCGCGGCAGCTACCTCTTCGCCGCCGACTACTTCACCGAAGCTGTGCGGCGCAAGATCATCGACGACTACGGCGAGCAGCAGCTCTACGAGGGAGGGCTTTCCGTGCGCACGACGCTCGACCCCGAGCTTCAGCTTTATGCCCGCAAGGCATTGCAGAACGGCCTTATGCGTTACGACACACTGCGTGGCTTCCGCGGCCCGGTCGACCACATCGATATCTCCGGCGATTGGGGCGAGCCGCTGGGCGAGATCAATTCCCTGAGCGACGTTCCCGAATGGCGCCTGGCCGTCGTGCTCGAGACCTCCGACAGCGCTGTAACTGTCGGCTTGAAGCCTGGCCGCGAAGTCTCCGGCGCACTATCAAAGGAACGCGAGACCGCGACCGTCGCGCTTGAGGACATGAATTGGGCGCTGCGCCACGTGGTTGACGGCAACCGCGTCAAGGCGAATTCGCCGGCCGAAGTGCTGAAGGCCGGCGACGTCGTCTACGTGGAGCAGAAGGAGGACGAGTCAGGCTGGATGTTGCGGCAGGTCCCCGAGATCGGTGGCGCGCTTGTTGCCATGGATCCGCACACAGGCCGCGTGCTGGCCCTGGCTGGCGGGTTTTCCTTCGCCGCGTCGGAGTTCAACCGCGCCACGCAGGCGTTGCGGCAGCCCGGTTCCGCCTTCAAGCCGATTATCTATGCCGCTGCGCTCGACAACGGCTACACGCCCGCGTCGGTGGTTCTTGATGCGCCGATCAGCATCCAGATCGGAAATCAGGTCTGGGAGCCGAAGAACTATGGCGGTGAGTTCGCCGGTCCCTCGACCTTGCGCGCCGGTATCGAGCGGTCGCGCAACTTGATGACGGTGCGGCTGGCCAACGACATGGGCATGAACCTGGTGGCCGAATATGCCGAGCGCTTCGGTGTCTACGATAAGATGCCGCAGCATCTGGCCATGTCCCTGGGCTCCGGTGAGACCACGTTGATGAAAATGGTCTCGGCCTATGCGGTGATGGCCAATGGCGGCAAATATATCGAGCCGGCGCTGATCGACCGCATCCAGGACCGCTTCGGCAAGACCCACGTCAAGCTCGATAAGCGCGAATGCATCGGCTGTGATGCGGAGGCCTGGAACGGTCAGGCGGAGCCGGAGCTTGTCGACAACCGCGAGCAGGTGCTCGATCCCATGACCGCCTACCAGATCACCTCCATGATGGAGGGCGTGGTGTCGCGCGGCACGGCGACGACCGTTTCCGAGCTCGGCTATCCCATCGCCGGCAAGACCGGTACCACCAATGACGAGAAGGACGCGTGGTTCATCGGCTATACCCCCGATCTCGTGGTCGGCGTCTTCATGGGTTACGACCAGCCACGGCCCATGGGCAAGGGCTCGACCGGCGGTGGCCTTGCTGCGCCCATTTTCAAAGAGTTCATGGCCTCGGCGCTCGAGGATGCCCGCAAGGTGGATTTCCGTGTACCCGAGGGCATGAAGGTCATTCCGATCGATCGCAAGACCGGCATGCGCGCCGAAGCCGGCCAGCCCGGCGTCATCATGGAAACCTTCAAGCCGGGCACCGGTCCTGCCGATACTTATTGGGTGATCGACATGGACGGTGTTGCCGGCGGGCCTGCCAGAACAACGTCTCCCCAGGCAAACCGCGCCATCAATACAGGTGCGGGCGGGCTCTTCTGAAGTAAAACGACAGCGTCTCCGGCTGTTGGCGGCTGCGCGCGTCGAGCGCGCCGCCAGCGGCGCTTTACAGGGCACGTCCGCGCCCATAAGTTCCGCGCGATTCAAAGACCACTTCCAGGAAAGAAGAAAGCATGCGTACCGAAACGGCAAATCTGGTCGACGAAATCAGGCAGGCAATAAGCCTGCTGAGGAGGTATCTTTGACTGGGATGAGGCGGTAAAACGGCTCGACTATCTCAACGCGCGCGCCGAGGAGGCCGACCTGTGGAACGACCCGCAGGAAGCCCAGAAGTTGATGCGCGAACGCCAGACCCTGGAAGAAAACGTCAACGCCATCAACGGATTATCGCAATCTCTTGACGACAATATCGAGCTGATCGAGCTCGGCGAGGAAGAGGGCGACCAAGCGGTTGTGGAAGAGGCGGAGACGGCCATTCGCTCGCTGCGCGGGGAAATCTCGGCACGGCAGATGGAGACGCTGCTTTCCGGAGAGGCGGATGGCAACGACACCTATCTGGAGGTGCACGCCGGCGCCGGCGGCACGGAAAGCCAGGATTGGGCGTCGATGCTTCTGCGCATGTACACGCGCTGGGCCGAGCGCCGGAAGATGAAAGTCGAGGTCCTGGAAGTCCACGGCGGCGAGGAAGCGGGTATCAAGTCCGCAACTATCCTGGTGAAGGGCCGCAACGCCTATGGCTGGCTGAAGACCGAATCAGGCGTGCACCGCCTGGTGCGCATTTCGCCCTTCGACAGCAACGCCCGCCGCCACACTTCGTTCGCCAGCGTGTGGGTCTATCCGATGATCGACGAGTCGATCGAGATCGACGTCTCCGAATCCGACGTACGCATCGACACCTACCGCGCCTCCGGCGCCGGCGGCCAGCACATCAACACGACCGATTCGGCCGTCCGCATCACGCATTTGCCGACCGGCATCGTGGTGCAGTGCCAGAAGGAACGCTCGCAGCACAAGAACAGAGCTACCGCATGGGATATGCTGCGCGCGCGCCTCTACGAGGAAGAGCTGAAAAGGCGAGAGGAGGCAGCGAGCGCCACCGAGGCATCGAAGACCGAGATTGGCTGGGGCCACCAGATCCGCTCCTATGTGCTGCAACCCTACCAGCTCGTGAAGGACCTGCGCACCGGCACCGAAAGCACCAACCCGCAGGAGGTGCTCGATGGCGATCTCGACGATTTCATGAAGGCTTCGCTGTCCCAGCGCGTCAGCGGCGAGAGCGGGGAGGTCGCCGACATTGAGTAGCGCCGGCAATGACAGCCATGATACCATAATTGTATTTGGATAATGCGAGCGACGCCGTAGCGCTGTATAGAGCTGGATAGCGGTCGATAGTGGGGTGCCGAATAACATCGAGGCACAAACGCGTCCGAAAGAGGAGGCGGGGAAGAAATGTGTGGAATAGTTGGCATTGTGGGGCACTCGCCAGTCGCCCCCCTGATCGTTGATGCGCTGAAGCGGCTGGAATATCGCGGCTACGATTCGGCGGGCGTGGCGACTATTGAAGACGGCCGGCTCGACCGCAGGCGGGCGGAAGGCAAGCTGGTCAATCTTGAAAAACTGCTTCAGGGAGAGCCGCTCGGCGGGCTGATCGGCATCGGCCACACGCGCTGGGCCACCCATGGCGTTCCCAATGAGACCAACGCCCATCCGCATTTTTCCGAGGACGTAGCCATCGTCCATAACGGCATCATCGAAAATTTCGCCGAGTTGCGCAGCGAGCTGCAGGCCGAAGGTTTTCAATTCACTTCCCAGACCGACACGGAGGTGGTTGCGCACTTGGTAACGCACGAACTGCGGCGGGGAAGGAGTCCGCAGCACGCCGCCTTTGCCGCCTTGAAGCGCCTCAATGGCGCCTTCGCCCTGGCCATCATGTTCCGCGGCGACGAGGATTTGATCGTCGGCGCGCGCAACGGCCCGCCGCTGGCCGTCGGTCACGGTGACGGCGAAATGTATCTCGGCTCCGACGCCATAGCGCTCGCGCCTTTCACCGATTCCATCACCTATCTGGAGGACGGCGACTGGGTGGTGGTGCGCCGCTCCGGCATGGAGATCTTCGACATCTCCGGCAGCAGGGTCGAGCGCCTGCGCCAGCAGTCGGTTGGCACAAGCTTTTTGGTCGACAAGGGCAACCATCGCCATTTCATGGAAAAGGAAATCCATGAGCAGCCGGAGGTGATAGCGCATACGTTGGCGCACTACCTGGATTTCGCCGGCGGTGGGGTAAAGTCATTCGACACGCCCATCGACTTCGCCAAGATCGACCGTCTGGCCGTCTCGGCCTGCGGCACCGCCTATCTCGCCGGCCTGATCGGCAAATACTGGTTCGAGCGCTACGCGCGCCTGCCGGTGGACATCGACATCGCCTCCGAGTTCCGCTACCGCGAGATGCCGCTGACGAAAGCGAGTGCGGCGCTCTTCGTCTCGCAGTCGGGCGAAACCGCCGACACGCTGGCCTCGCTGCGCTACTGCCGGAAAGAAGGTGTGCCGATCGCGACGATTGTCAACGTGCGCGATTCCACCATGGCACGCGAGAGCGACGGCATCTTTCCAACCCTTGCCGGACCGGAAATCGGTGTTGCCTCGACTAAGGCTTTCACCTGTCAGCTGTCCATCTTCGCTGCCCTCGCCGTGCGTGCGGGGCTGGAGCGGGGAACACTTTCGCCGGAGGAGGCGAGCAGCCACATACGTGCGCTGTCAGAAGCGCCGCGTTATGCCGCGCAGGCGCTCAAGCTCGAAGAACGTATCGAGAAGGTGGGGCGCGAGCTCTCGCAGGTGCGCCATGTGCTCTATCTCGGCCGCGATACCAACTATCCGCTGGCCATGGAGGGAGCGCTGAAGCTCAAGGAGCTTTCCTACATCCACGCCGAGGGCTATGCGGCGGGCGAACTGAAGCACGGGCCGATTGCGCTGATCGACGAGCAGATGCCGGTGATCGTCATCGCACCATGCGACCGAATTTTCGAGAAGACCGTTTCGAACATGCAGGAGGTGGCAGCGCGTGGCGGGCGCATCATCCTGATCACGGATGAGGAGGGGGCGGTTCGCGCCTCCCTCGACAGTTTCGAGACCATCGTTATGCCGACGGTGCCGGAGCTCATCGCACCGATCGTCTATGCGCTGCCCGTGCAGATGCTGGCCTACCACACGGCCGTCGCCATGGGCACGGACGTCGATCAGCCGCGCAACCTTGCCAAATCGGTGACGGTGGAGTAGGCAGCGCAATCTATCTGGACGGAGATAGCCTTCCTCGGCTAATCTTCGCCAGTGTCGCGCCTTCTTTTCCGATCATTCGTGGTTCGAGGTCCTGCCCGGTGATTACCCGCCTGCGCAATTATTTTTTGACGGGCTTCATCGTCACCGCGCCGCTGGCGATCACGGCATATCTCGCCTGGTCCTTCGTTGGCTGGGTCGATTCGTGGGTGAAGCCCTATATTCCCGCCCGCTATAACCCCGATACCTATCTGCCTTTCGCTGTACCCGGTTTCGGGCTCATCGTGGCGCTGATCCTCATCACGTTGGTTGGCTTTATGACGGCCAATATCATCGGCCGCACCATCGTCTCCTACGGGGAATATTTCCTCGGCCGCATGCCGCTCGTGCGCAGCGTTTATCGGGGCCTCAAGCAAATTCTGGAGACAGTGCTTTCGGAGCGTTCCGAGACCTTCAAGAAGGTCGGCCTCATCGAATATCCGCGCAAGGGATTGTGGGCGCTCGTCTTTATCGCCACCGAGGCGCGCGGTGAGGTGCGGCGGCATACCAACGGCGAAGAAGATCCATCTATTGCCGTCTTCCTGCCGACGACGCCCAACCCGACCTCCGGCTACCTTCTCTTCGTGCCGAAAGACGACGTCATTGAGCTCGACATGACGGTGGAGGACGGCGCCAAGCTGGTGATTTCCGCCGGCCTGGTCTCACCGGAATACGAGCGCCGTACGCAGGAGTTGGCAGAGGAGGCTCTTGCCGCTCAGCCA
Organism: Chelativorans salis; assembly: GCF_025336525.1. Taxonomy (GTDB): domain Bacteria; phylum Pseudomonadota; class Alphaproteobacteria; order Rhizobiales; family Rhizobiaceae; genus Chelativorans; species Chelativorans salis. The sequence goes on along the minus strand of NZ_JAOCZP010000003.1, from coordinate 34,401 downwards.
GCGCGCAACAGGCGCACTGCCTCATCCTTGCCGAAGAGGTAAAGCAGCACGCGCAGCGCCTTGCCACGCTCGGAGGCTAGCTCCGGATCGCGCGAAAGCACCAGCCGCGCATCGTCACGCGCGGTCACCAGAAGCTCTGCATGGAACTCCAGACGGGCGACCTGAAAGCCCGGAGAGCCGGACTGCCGAGTGCCCAGAAGGTCGCCTTCGCCGCGCAACTTCAGATCTTCTTCGGCGATGAGAAACCCGTCCTCTGTCTCGCGGAGGATGGCGAGCCGGCGCTTGGCGGTCTCGCTGAGGGGTGGTTTGTAGAGGAGCACGCAAGAGGAGGCTTGCTCCCCGCGCCCGACGCGGCCGCGCAGCTGATGAAGCTGTGCGAGGCCAAAGCGTTCTGCATGCTCGATGACGATGATGGTGGCGTCGGGCACGTCGACACCCACTTCGACCACCGTGGTGCCGACGAGAATGCGTGTGGCGCCTTCCTTGAAGGCACGCATGGCCTCGTCCTTCTCACGCGCTCCCAGGCGGCCGTGGACGAGGCCGACCGTCTCGCCGAACACGCGCTTGAGAGCCGTGAAGCGATCCTCGGCTGAGGTGAGTTCAATGGCTTCGGATTCCTCCACCAACGGGCATATCCAATAAACCTTCTGGCCCTCCGCAATGGCGTTTCGCAGCCGCTCCACCAGTTCGTCCAGCCGGTCCGTCGGCATGGTGACGGTGCGGATGGGTTTGCGGCCGGCGGGTTTTTCCGTGAGGCGGGAGACGTCCATGTCGCCGAAAGCCGAAAGCACCAGCGTGCGCGGGATCGGGGTCGCTGTCATGACCAGCATGTCCGGCGCGTCACCCTTGGCGCTGATGGCGAGCCGCTGGTGGACGCCGAAGCGGTGCTGCTCGTCGATCACCGCCAGCACCAGATCGCGGAAATGCACCGTTTCCTGGAACAGCGCGTGGGTGCCGACGACGAAGCTGATCCCGCCTGAGGCAAGGCCGTCGAGCACGGCCTGCCGCTCGCGGCCTTTCTCGCGGCCGGTGAGCAGCGCAGCCTTCAGCCCCGCCGCCTCGGCCAGCGGTGCGATCGTCGCCAAGTGCTGGCGGGCAAGCAATTCAGTCGGCGCCATTAGCGCCGACTGCCCGCCGGCCTCGGCCGCGCGCGCCATGGCGAGCAGGGCCACCACGGTCTTGCCGGCGCCGACATCGCCTTGAAGTAGGCGCAGCATGCGCTGCTCGTGCGCCAGATCGGTATGGATATCGGCGACGGCCTGTTCCTGGGAGGGGGTGAGCGTATAGGGCAGGGCCGCCTTGATGCGCGCAGTGACCGCACCATCGCCGGTGAGCGGCCGGCCGGCGAGCTTGCGTGTGCGGGCACGCACGAGCGCCAGCGAAAGCTGGGCGGCCAGGAACTCGTCATAGGCGATGCGGCGCCATGCGGGACCCTCGGGCGAGATGTCATCAATACGTTGCGGATCATGCAGGGTTTGCAGCGCTGCACGGAACGACGGCAGGGTGAGGCGTTCCCGCAGCGATGTGTCCTGCCACTCTGGCAGATCCGGCAGGCGGTCGAGCGCCTTGCCGATGGTGCGGCGCAAGACCCTGGCGGACAGTCCCGCCGTGAGCGGGTAGACCGGCTCCAGCGGGGGTAGCGCCTCGGCCTCCGCCGCGGGCACGATATAGTCCGGGTGGACCATTGAGGGCCGGCCGTTGAACCATTCCATGCGGCCGGAGACCAGTACCTCCGCCCCCACCGGAAGCTGCCGCTCCAGATAAGCCTGGTGGGCATGGAAGAAGGTGAGGGCGATTTCGCCCGTGTCGTCGAAGGCGAAGACGCGGTAAGGCATATTCTTCTTGCCGCGTGGCGCGGGCTGGTGGCGGTCCACCGTGAGCGCCAGCGTGACGATCGCCCCCTGCGGTGCAAGAGCCACGCCGGGGCGATTCGTGCGGTCGATGAGCGAATGCGACAGCACGAACAGTAGGTCGCCAACGCGCAACGGGCGCGAGGTAAGATCGGCCGGCACGACATTAGCGATGAGGCCGGCGACCTTGTCACCGACGCCTTCGAGGCTCGTTGCCGGCGCAAACAGCGGATCGAGAAGCGAGGGGCGCATGAATGTCAGCTTATGGAACAAAAGGAGCCGCGCAAGGCTGACAGCGCCGTTGTCACACGCTATATGCGCCTCGCAGACCGAAAGGCACGACGATGACCGGAACCACCCGCTCCAGCGCCGACCTCGATCCGCGCCGGCGCCGCGCGCTCGTTCGCGCGTGGCGGCGCGGCATGCGCGAGATGGACCTGGTGCTGGGCGGCTTTGCCGACCGGCATATCGGCGCGCTGTCGGACGCCGAACTGGAGGCGTTCGAGGCGCTTCTGGAGGTTCCGGACAATACGCTTCTGCCCTGGGTCACGGGGGAGAAGGCAGTGCCCACGCCTTACAACACCGAACTCTTCGCGCGGCTGCGCGCCTCCTGCGCGGCGCCGCCCACCACCTGATACGGCCCGAAAAATGACAGACCTGATCGATCCCATCGGCGTTGCCCGCGGCCGAACCGGTCCCGTAACCGTGGATGGCGTTGCCGACGGTTTCGAAGCCTTCGCGCTGGCGCAGATATCGGCCGAGATCGCGCCGGACGGGCCGCTCGTCTTCGTGCTGCGCGACGGACAGCGCCTGCCGGCGGTCGCCGAGGCGCTGCGCTTTGCCGCTCCCGGCCTGCCGCTGCTCGAACTGCCGGCCTGGGACTGCCTGCCGTATGACCGCGTCTCACCAGGCACGGATGCCGCCGCGCGCCGACTCGACGCGCTGTCGGCCATGGCCGCGCTCAAGCGCCAGCCGCACCGCGCCGTGGTGCTGGTCAGCGCCAACGCGCTCCTGCAGCGCATGCCGCCGGCCGAGCACATTGAGGCACAAGGTTTTCGCGCCAGGCCCGGCAACCAGGTGGACATGGAAGTGCTGATCGGGCGGCTCGAAAAGGGCGGCTTTGAGCGCGTGCCGACGGTGCGCGATGTGGGCCAGTTCGCCGTGCGCGGTGGTATCCTCGATCTCTTCGCACCGGGCTGGGAGGAGGCGCTCAGGCTCGACTTCTTCGGCGATACGCTGGAATCGGTGCGCGCCTTCGACGTGGCAAGCCAGCGCACGACGGGGCAGCGCGACGGGATGTCGCTGCAGGCGATGAGCGAGGTGACGCTGACACCGGAGACGATCAGCCGCTTCCGCCGCAGCTATATCGAGGCATTCGGCGCGCCGTCGCGCGACGACGCGCTTTATGCGGCCGTTTCCGAAGGCCGGCGCTTTGCCGGCATGGAGCACTGGCTACCGCTTTTCCACAACCGGCTGGAGACCTTGTTCGACTATCTGCCGGATGCACCGATCGTCTTCGACCATCTGGCGAAGGAGGCGCTCGGCGAGCGCCATGCGCTGATCCTCGACCACTACGATGCGCGCCTGCGGCAGGCATCGGGGGAGGGGCTGGGCGAAGCCGTGCCCTATAAGCCGGTGGAGCCGGAAAAGCTCTATCTCGATACCGACGAGGTGACGCAGGCTGCCGAAGCGCGGGGCCTCGTCCGTTTCACCCCTTTTGCGACGCCCGAGGACGGGGGCGGAAAGGTGGTGCATGCGGGCTCGCATGCCGGACACAACTTCGCCGAGGAACGCGCCGACCCCAACGCCAACGTCTTCGACCATGTGGTGAAGCACGTCGGGAGCCTCAGGGCAGGGGGGAAGCATGTGCTGATCGCCGGCTGGAGTGAGGGTTCGGCGGAGCGGCTCGGCCAGATCCTCGCCGAGCATGGACTGGGCAATGTGGTCCGCGTCGAGAACCTGGGCGGTCTTGCCGGGTTGCCGAAGGGGCAGGCCGGCCTCGGTGTGCTGCCGTTGGAGACGGGCTTCGAGACGGGGCGCTTTGCTGTCGTCGCCGAGCAGGACATCCTGGGCGACCGCCTCGTGCGCCGCTCCACCCGCCGTAAGAAGGCGGCCGATTTTATCTCCGAGGTCAACGCGCTTTCAGCGGGTGATATCGTCGTCCATGCCGACCACGGCATCGGCCGCTTCATCGGGCTCAGGACAATCGAAGCGGCGGGCGCTCCGCACGAGTGCCTGGAACTGCGCTACGCCGGGGACGACCGGCTGTTCCTGCCGGTGGAAAACATCGAGCTTCTGTCGCGTTACGGCTCCGATGCGGCGGAAACGGTGCTCGACAAGCTGGGCGGTGTTGCCTGGCAGTCGCGCAAGGCCAAGCTCAAGAAGCGCTTGCTGGAGATGGCCGGCCAACTTATCCAGCTTGCCGCTGCGCGGCAGATGCGGCCAGGCGCCAAGCTCCTTCCGCCCGATGGGCTCTACGGCGAGTTCGCGGCCCGCTTCCCCTATGACGAGACCGACGACCAGCAGAACGCCATCGACGCCATTCTCGAGGACTTGAGCTCCGGGCGGCCGATGGACCGGCTGGTGTGCGGCGATGTCGGCTTCGGCAAGACCGAGGTTGCGCTGCGGGCGGCATTCATCGCCGCGATGGAGGGGTTTCAGGTGGCCGTGGTCGTGCCGACGACGCTTCTGGCGCGCCAGCACTACAAGACCTTCCGTGAACGCTTCGCCGGGCTGCCGGTGCGTGTGCGCCAGGCCTCGCGGCTGGTCGGTTCGAAGGAGCTTTCCGAGACCAAGAAGGGCATTGCCGACGGCACGGTGGATATCGTCGTGGGCACGCACGCGCTGCTCGGCGCCTCGGTCAGCTTCAAGAACCTCGGCCTTCTCATCATCGACGAGGAGCAGCATTTCGGGGTCAAGCACAAGGAGCGGCTGAAGGAGCTGAAGTCGGATGTACATGTGCTCACCCTTTCGGCAACGCCCATCCCGCGCACGCTGCAGCTGGCGCTGACGGGGGTGCGTGAATTGTCGCTGATCGCCACGCCGCCGGTCGACCGCATGGCCGTGCGCACCTTCATCTCGCCCTTCGACCCGCTGGTGATCCGCGAGACGCTTTTGCGCGAGCGCTATCGGGGCGGGCAAAGCTTCTACGTCGTGCCGCGCATCTCCGATCTTGCCGAGGTGCGCGAGTTCCTGGCCGAGCAGGTACCGGAACTGAAGGTGGCGACCGCCCACGGGCAGCTTGCGCCGGGCGAGCTCGACGACATCATGAACGCGTTCTACGACGGGCAGTACGACGTGCTTTTGTCCACGACCATTGTCGAATCCGGTCTCGATATCCCGACCGCCAACACGCTGATCGTCCACCGCTCAGACATGTTCGGCCTGGCGCAACTCTACCAGCTGCGCGGCCGCGTCGGCCGCTCCAAGGTGCGTGCCTATTCGCTGTTCACCCTGCCGGCGAACAAGACGCTGACGCCGACGGCGGAGCGGCGGCTGAAGGTGCTGCAGTCGCTCGACACGCTAGGCGCCGGCTTCCAGCTCGCCAGCCACGATCTCGACATCCGCGGCGCCGGCAACCTTCTGGGCGAGGAGCAGTCCGGCCACATCAAAGAGGTGGGCTACGAGCTCTACCAGCAGATGCTGGAGGAGGCGGTGGCCGAGCTGCGCGGCACCGGCGAGGCGGCCGATACCGGCTGGTCGCCGCAGATCACCGTCGGCACGGCAGTGATGATCCCCGAACACTACGTGCCCGACCTGCAGCTCCGCCTCGGGCTCTACCGGCGGCTCGGCGAATTGGAGACGCCGGAGGAAATTGACGGCTTCGGTGCCGAACTGATCGACCGTTTCGGTCCGCTGCCGGAAGAAGTGCAGCATCTCTTGAAGATCGTCTTCATCAAGGCGCTGTGCCGGCGCGCCAATGTGGAGAAGCTCGATGCCGGGCCGAAGGGCGTGGTGATCGCCTTCCGCAACCAGAATTTCGCCGCGCCGACCGAACTGGTGCGCTTCATCGGCGAGCAGGGGCAGCTCGCGAAGATCCGGCCGGACCAGAGCGTGCTCTTCATCCGCGATTGGCCGACGGCGGAAAAGCGGCTTTCCGGGGCGGCGACGATCATGACGCAGTTGGTGCGGCTGGCGGAGAGACAAGCGGCTTGAGCGCCGGGGGCGTTTGTTGTGTGATCTTGAGCCCTTCGGCGCGCGTCGCCACGACCTCTACCCCTTACCCCTTCCCGCTCCTTCGACGAGCTCAGTAGGGGACGCATCTGCATCGCGCCTTCCCTGGCGAGGACACGCTTATCCGTTGCCGGCTTCTGCCGAAGCCGGGCTATGTCAAAGAACGTGGGAAGCGGGGCGCGTTGTCCGAGCTACTCTATTAATTTTAAGGCGCGCGCAACGCGCCCCGCCGGCTGCTGTCCCGACACTTGCAACAGGGGGCGGCGCCGACGGCGCGGGGAGTATGATGGGCGAAGCTTTTGCCCGGCGCCCGCTGCCTACTCCGGCGCCTCATCCAGCTCCCCACGCGCCTTTGCCTCGGCAACCTTGCCGATCGCGTCGGCCAGCGTCTCCGGAGGCTGGGCGCCCATGAGGGCGTAGCGGCCTTCGAGGAGGAAGCAGGGGACGCCGGTGACGCCCATGCGGGAGGCGGTGGCGATTTCGGCTTCGACTTCCGTGCGGTCGGCGGGCGTAGGGAGCAATGTCTCGACCAGCGGGGCATCCATGCCCGCCTCGCGCGCGGCATCCAAAAGCACCGCGTGGTCCCCGATATTGGCGCCTTCCTCGAAATAGAGCTGGAAGAGCCGGCGCACGAGGCCGTTCTGCACATCCTCGCCGGCGGTCGCCGCCCAGCGGATGAGGCGATGGGCGTCGAGCGTGTTGGGCGAGACCTTTATCGCCTCGAAGTCGAAGGCGATGCCGGCCGCCGCACCGATTTCACGCAGGCGGTCGTGCATGGCCTCGATACGCGCCGGATCGCCGAATTTGGTGATGAGGTACTCCTGCCGGCCGCGGCCTTCGGGCGGGATTGTCGGGTCGAGCTGATAGGGGCGCCAGCGGACTGCTACGCCGAACCCCTTCAACCGGTCGAGGGCGGATTGCAGGTTACGCTGGCCGACATAACACCACGGGCACACGACGTCGGAGACGACGTCGACGGCGATATCACTGGTTTCGCTCACGTTTCTCTCACTCTAGATCGGATCGTCGTTTCGCGGGATCGATGATCCGATCTAGCTCTTTCGCAATTCCGGACGGAAAACCGGTTTCCACTTTTCCTGGAATTGCTCTATTCCGGTTTGCGCCACCAGGCGAAGAGATCATAGCCGTTGTCGGGCGCCGTTTCGGGATGTTCCAGATAGTTCCAGTAGGCGATCCACTCATCGGTGTAGTGCTGCATGGGCACCATATAGGCGCCGGAAATGAGCAGGCGATCAAGGGCGCGCACTGCGGCGACATAGGTTTCCTCGTCGCCCGCATTCAGCATGGCGTCGATCATCGCGTCAACCGCCGGATCGGAGACGCCGGCGAGGTTGAACGAGCCTTCGGCTTTGGCAGAGGACGAGCCCCAGCGGCCGATCTGCTCGATGCCCGGCGACAGCGAGCCGGAAAAGCCGACGGGGGCGATGATCATGTCGAAATCGAAGGTCTGCTTGCGCTGCTGGATCTGCGAATCGTCGAGCAAGCGCAGCGACACGTCGATGCCCAGCCGGCGCAGCGTGCGCTGGAAGACTGCCGCGAAGCGCTCCTGCTCGGAGGAGACGATGAGGATCTCGAAGGAAAGCGGCGTACCGTCGGCGTTCTTCAGCACGCCCCCTTCCATCCGGTAGCCGGCCTCCTGCAGCATGCTCAGCGCCTGGCGCATGGTATCGCGGTCGATCCCGGTGGCTTCGTTCGCGCCCTTGCCGTAGGTACCGTCCATCACCGCCGGCAAAACCTTGTCGGCATAGGGTTCGAGCAGTTCCTTCTCGACGTCGTTCGCCGGGTTGCCGAGAGCCGACAGCTGCGAGCCCTGCCAATAGCTCAGCGTTCGCTGATACTCGCCGTCGAACATGTTGGCGTTCACCCAGCCGAAATCATAGAGCATCGACAGCGCCCGCCGGACCGTGGGATCGGCGAATTTCTCGCGGCGTGTGTTGAAGACGAAGCCGGTGACGACCGGAGGGATCTTCGTTTCGAAGGATTTGACGACGACATCGCCGTTGGTGGCCGCCGGAAAGTCGAAATCACGGTCGATCTGGCTCGGTTCGAGGCCTGTATACTGGGCACCGGCATAGGCCGAGCACAGCCCCTTCTTGAAGGCCTCGAACTGGGCGTTGCCGTTGAGGAAATAATCGATGTTGATGCGGTCGTAGTTGGCAAAGCCGCGCATGGAGGGAACGTCCTCACCCCAGTAGTCCTGGTTGCGCTGAAAGACGATGCGCTCGCCGGGCTTTACCGTTTCAATGGTGTAGGGGCCGCTGCCGATCACCGGCTTGAGCGTCGCCTGGTCGAAGGTCTCGCGGTCGAAGGCATGCGCCGGGATGACCGGCGTCAGGGCGACGATGAGCGGAAATTCGCGGTCGGCCTGTTCGTTGAAGGTGAAGCGCACGCTGCGTTCGCCCGTCTTCTCGATTTTCTCGATGCGGTCCATGCGGCTGCTGTAGGGCGGGCGGCCCTTTTCGGCGAAGGTCTGGTAGGTGAAGATCACGTCCTCGGGCGTCACCGGCTCGCCGTCGGACCATTTGGCCTCCGGATCGATATGGAACTCCGCGTAGGTCCGCTCGTCATCCATCTCGACTGACTCGGCCAGAAGCCCGTAGAGCGAGAAGGGTTCGGCGCCGCTGCGGCGCATCAGCGGCTCGAAAACGAGGTTGCCGAAGATGGAATCGATGACGCCGCGCGCCGTGGTGCGCATGCTCCTCAGGATAAAGGGGTTAAGGTTATCGAAGGAGCCGACCACGCAATAGGTGATCGTGCCGCCTTTCGGCGCTTGCGGGTTGGCATAGGGAAAATGCGTGAAATCGGCAGGAAGCGCCGGCTCGCCGTTCATGGCAATGCCATGGGCGGGGGCTTCATCGGCATGCGCGGCGCCACCGAGCGCCAGGACGGTGACGAGTGCCGGGATCAGAATTGCGCGAAACATCGTCAAAACCTCGTCTGGGAATATGGTTCGACTCGATTGCCGGAGCGGGCGCATCCTCGCGCCGCGCACGCCATTTGTCCACGCCGATAACCGGATTTCGCCGATGATATCGATTGCAGGAAAAGAGCGAAACACTAGATTCGCCGGCACAGGCGTTGTAACAGGCGCGCAGGCCTTGCTGTCGCCGCATTCGGCCAACAGTTACGGTAACCAGCGCAGCCCGACGGCTGTAAATTCGAAAGGAACGGGAAAAACGATGATGAGCCTGAAAGCGAGAGCGAGCTGCTTGGCGGCCGCTTTTTCCGGTACGCTCGGTCTGGCCGCCGTCGGCTACGGCAGCGCCGCATTCGCCCAGCAGGAGCCGCCCCAGGGTTGGTTCAAGGCCTGCACCAAGCAGGAAGAAGTGGATGTCTGCAACGTGCAGTTCATGCTGCGCGCGAACTCCGGCCAGCTTCTGACAAGCGTCAACCTGATCGAGGTGACGGGAAAGGTGAACCGGCGCGTGCTGCAGATCGCCGTGCCGACGGGCCGTCTCGTCCCGCCCGGAGTTGGTCTTCAGATCGACGACGGCAACACCCAGAAGGTCGACTACGCCATTTGCGTACCGGACCGTTGTGTGGCCGAGGCCCCGCTGACCGACGAACTGGTCAACTCCTTCAAGCGTGGCTCGGAGTTGACGCTGACCTCCGTCAACTTCCAGAACCAGCCGAACCCCGTCAAGGTGACCCTGCAGGGTTTCACCGGCGCGTATGACGGCGAGCCGCTGGAGCAGAGCGATCTCGACGAGCGACAGAAGAAGCTTGAGGAGTTCGTCAGCAAGAACAACGAGGAGTTCGCCGAGAGGCTCAAGAAGGCCCAGGAGAACGCCAAGCAGTCGCAGTAGGCTGGCTTTCGTTGAACGGCAACAGGGCCCTTTCGGGCCCTGTTTTTGTTTGTGCCAACGGCGCTCTAGTGATGCTGTCGGGTGCGCGGCTCGTAGCGGCCGTCTGGGGTTTCGACGAAAAGCTCGGCAAGCTGGGGATGGCGGACCGGCTCGCCCGACTCGTCTTCCAGGAGATTCTGCTCGGAGACATAGGCGACGTATTCCGTCTCCTCGTTCTCGGCGAGGAGATGGTAGAAGGGCTGGTTCCTGGCCGGCCGCACCTCGGCGGGAATGGCTTCATACCACTCCTCGGTGTTGGCGAATTCCGGGTCGACGTCGAAGATGACGCCGCGAAAGGGAAATAGCCGGTGGCGGACCACCTGGCCTATTGAAAACTTCGCTGTCTTTATGTTCTGCATTTCATTCAGCCTTTGCCCCTATGTGGCGCAGCTTTAGGCACAATTCAATCCCGTACCCGATTCCGGGGCGATGCCGCACCTACAGGCGGAAGTAGAGGGGCTTTTATGGCACATGTCGCAGGACTCGTCCTGCCGTTCTTTGGGCTGATCTTTATCGGCTATCTCGCCGCCAGGCTCATCCGCCAGCCCATCGAGGCGCTCGGATGGATGAATATTTTCGTCGTCTACGTGGCCTTGCCGGCGCTTTTCTTCCAATTGATCGCCGAGACGCCCGTCGAGCGTCTCACCGAGTGGCGGTACGTCGCCGGCGTGGTGCTGGCCACCTATGCGATCTTTTCCATCATGTTCCTTGCATCGATGATTGCCAGCCGCGGGGCGATTGCCGAGAGCACGATCAAGGGGCTCGCGGCGTCCTATGGCAATATCGGCTATATGGGGCCTGGCCTGGTGCTGCTCGCCTTCGGGCCGGAAGCCGCCGTGCCCGTGGCGCTCATCTTTTCCTTCGAGAACATCGTTCACTTCACCGTCGCGCCGATGATGATGGCGATCGCCGGCGGCCGGAAGGAGGATACGCGGAAGCTCGTCCTCGGCGTGATCAGGAGCATCGTGCTGCATCCCTTCATCCTCGCCACGGCGGCGGGTGTCGCGGCGGCTTTCTTCAATTTTCAAGCGCCGCTGCCGCTCGACCGCCTGCTTGAGTATCTGGCGGGCGCGGCGGCACCCTGCGCGCTGTTTGCGATGGGCGTGACGCTGGCCCTGAGGCCGATCCGCCGCGTGCCGCGCGAGCTTGGCGCTATCAGCCTCCTGAAGCTCGTCGTACATCCACTCATCTGCTACGTCCTGCTCAGTCTCGTCGGCGACTTTCCGGAGACCTGGCTCTACACCGCCGTCCTCATGGCGGCGCTGCCGTCTGCGACCAATGTCTATGTTATCGCCCAGCACTACGGCGTGTGGGTTGAGCGTGCCTCGGCGAGTGTGCTGATCACGACGGCGCTTTCCGTCTTGACCGTCACCGGCCTGCTTTATGCGATCACCAACGGCTACGTTCCGCCCGACCTTTTTCCGTAGCCTCAGGTGCGGCGCCCGGACGACAGAAGCGCGGAAAAGCCGCTGCCGGGGCGCATGCCCTCGCGCATGAAGAAGCCGCGCAGGAAGGGCGCTCTGTCGAGGAGGCCAAGCCCGGCGCTTCTGGCAAGCTGTGCGGGAAGGAGGGAGGACAGGAGCGAGGCGTTGAACAGGTTCACCGCGCTAGACCGCGCTAGGATATCGGGGCGGCGGCGCATATCGTAGAGGACGAGGGCCGCCGTCGAGCCGGGATCGTCCAGATGCGTTCTCACCACCTCGGCGAGATCCATGACGTCGCGGATGCCGAGATTGAGGCCTTGCGCGGTGATCGGCGGGAAGACATGGGCGGCCTCGCCAACAAGGGCGATCCGCCTTGCGGCGAAGCGCGCCGGCAGGGCGGAGGAGAGCGGGTAGACCTGGCGAGCGGCCTCCACCGTCACCTTGCCGAGGAAGGACTGCAGGCGCCTCTCCAGGCGCTTGGAAAGCATCGCCTCGTCGAGGGCCGCCAACTCCTCGGCCTCCTCGAGCCGCGTGACCCATACAAGGCTCGAGCGGAAGCCGCCGGGAAGCGGCACCTGCGTGCACGGGCCGTGCTCGGTATGGAATTCGGTCGAGGTGAATTCGTGGTGCCTCGCATGGCCGAAATTGAGCACCAGCGCGCTTTGCGGCAGGCGCCGCGTTTGGGCGGAGATGCCGGCGGCCGCGCGCGCAGGGGAGTTGCGCCCGTCGGCGGCGATGGCGAGCGCGGCGTCGACCGTTGTGCCGTCGGCAAGCCGTGCCGAGACCGTCTCCAGACCCAGCCGCCATTCCTCCACCAGGCTCTCGTGCCAAGAAATGCGTGCCTCACCACGCGCCGCATCGGCCAGCGCGGCATTGAGGCGGGCGTTGGGGATGTTCAGCCCAAAAGCCTCCTCGCCGATCTCGGCGGCGCGGAAGGTGACGGTAGGGCTGCGGATCAGCCTTTCCGTGGCGTCGACCACGCGCATAGTGGAGAGAGGGGCGGCATGTTCGCGCAGCACATCGCCGAGACCGAGCCCCTGCAGGAACTCCACCGCCGGGCGCATCAGCGCCGTCGTGCGCTGGTCGGCAAAGACGGGCGGCGGGCCCGCAAGCACCACCGGCCGGTCGAGTGCGGCCAGTGCCAGGGCCGCGGCGAGGCCCGCAGGGCCGGTGCCGGCCACAAGAATCGTCCCGTCCCGATCGTCGCTCACATCGTTGTTCACATCGTTGTTCACCGGGGCTTTCCTCTCGATGATCCGTTCCGCACATATAGGGCAGGCACGGGAATGCGATCAACGCGCAAAGGCGCCGCAGCCGATGCGGACGTGACAGTTGGTTTTCCACACGGTTTGGCGGCATGATACTGCATCCGGCGGCGCGAGCCGTGCTAATGCGTTTGCCAGACGGCGAAATTTCCGCCGGAAAGGGGCAGAGGATGAATGGGCGAAGCTTCGTCATTCAGGAAGGGTCGGCGACCGTGATAGGCGGATACGTGCGGCCGGGCGGAGCCCGCCCATGAAGAGGAAGAAGGTAACGGCACCGCAGGCGAAGGCTTTTTCCGTTCATTTGCTGACGGCCTCGGGCTCTTTCCTGGCCTTCCTGTCGCTGGTGGCGGCAAGCGAGGAGCGCTGGACGGCCATGTTCTGGTGGCTGGGGCTGGCACTGCTCGTCGACGGCATCGACGGACCGATCGCCCGCAAGCTCGAGGTCAAGGAGGTGTTGCCCACCTGGTCCGGAGACATGCTGGACAACATCATCGACTACGTGACCTACGTCCTCATCCCCGCCTTTGCGCTCTATCAGAGCGGCTTCATGGGGGCGGGGCTTTCCTTCCTGTCGGCGGCGATCATCGTGGTTTCCAGTGCCATCTACTATGCCGACACAGGCATCAAGACGACGGAGAACTTCTTCAAGGGTTTTCCGGTCGTCTGGAACATGATCGTCTTCACCCTGTTCGTCATCGGACCGGGCGAATATCTCTCCTTCACGGTGGTGGTGGTGTCGGCGGTGCTGACCTTCCTGCCGATCCATTTCCTGCATCCGGTACGGGTGAAGCGGCTCAGGACGCTGAACCTCGGCGCCTTCCTGGCCTGGTGCGCCTTCGGCGCCGCCGCCCTGTTGCAGGACATGCAGGCAGCCTTCATCGTGAAAGTCGGCATCGGGGTAACGGGCATCTATCTCTTCGTCATCGGTGCTGTGATGCAGGCACTGCCGCAGCTTGGAAAAAGGGAGGCTTGACGATGGCCAAGGCAATCCGTGTGCATGAGACGGGCGGGCCGGAGGTTTTGCGCTTCGAGGACTACGATCCCGGCAAGCCAGGCGCCGGCGAGGTGCTGATCGAGCAAAAGGCGATCGGCCTTAATTTCATCGACATCTATTTCCGCACCGGGCTCTACAAGGCCGAGACGCCCTTCGTTCCCGGCGGGGAAGGGGCGGGCGTCGTTCTCGAGACAGGTGAGGGTGTCGACAACCTCAAGCCGGGTGACCGCGTTGCCTATTGCGTGCGCGGCGGAGCTTACGCCGAGCGGCGGCTGATTGCGGCTGAGAGGCTGGTGCGGGTGCCGGATAATATCGCCGACGAGCAGGCGGCGGCGATGATGCTGAAGGGCATGACGGCGTGGTATCTCTTGCGCCGCACCTATCCCGTAAAGGCGGGGGACACGATCCTTTACCATGCGGCGGCCGGCGGCGTCGGCCTCATCCTCGGCCAGTGGGCCAAGCACCTGGGCGCCACGGTGATCGGCACGGCAGGGTCCGAAGAGAAGGTCGAGATCGCCCGCGCCCACGGCTTCGACCACGTGATCGATTACACGAAGCAGGACTTCCTGGAGGCGGTGCGGGAAATCACCGACGGGCGCATGTGCGACGTCGTCTACGATTCGGTCGGCAAGGATACCTTTCCCGCCTCGCTCGACTGCTTGAGACCGCTCGGCATGTTCGTCAGCTTCGGCCAGTCTTCCGGCCCTGTCCCGCCCTTCGAGATCACTGTTCTGGCCCAGAAAGGCTCGCTCTTCGCCACGCGGCCGACCATCTTCAACTACATCGCGGCGAAGAAGGATCTGGAGGAGGCGGCCAGGGATCTGTTCTCCGTCGTCGGCTCGGGTGCGGTGAAGGTGGTCATCAACCAGCGTTACCCACTGTCGGAGGTGGCGCGGGCGCATCAGGATCTGGAGGGAAGGCGCACCACGGGGACGAGCGTGCTTATCCCGTAGGATAGATGATGGCGCCAACCATGCGGATCAATCAGCAGGCCACAAGGTGTGGAAAAACTTGAAGCAGTTTCAATCGCCGCGCGCCTATTGCAACGCAATCTTGCGCGCCTACGATGGCTGTGGGAACTAAAGAAGAAAAAAATGCACGGCTGAATGGGAGGTGTTGTGTCAGCAACACTCGAGAACCGGGCCGAGAGTCTGCTCGATGTCCGGGGCCTGACGAAGCTCTTTGGATCGCTGAAGGCGTGTGACGGCATCGATCTGGCGATCGATCGCGGCGAGATTCACGCGCTTTTGGGCGAGAACGGGGCGGGGAAATCCACCTTCGTCAAGATGCTGTTCGGTGCGCTGGAGCCGGCCGCCGGCACCATCCGCTGGAAAGGTGAAAAGGTGACAATCGCCAGCCCGGGCGAAGCGCGCAAGCTCGGCATCGGCATGGTGTTCCAGCATTTTTCGCTGTTCGATGCGCTGACGGCGGCGGAGAACATCATGCTGTCGCTGGACGATCCCGCGCCCGCCGGCGCCGTGGCGGCGCGTGCGCGCGAGCTTTCTGAGGCTTACGGCCTGCCGCTCGATCCGAACGCCCATGTCGGCGATCTTTCCGTGGGCGAACGGCAGCGCATCGAGATCATCCGCTGTCTCCTGCAGAACCCGGAGCTCATTATCCTCGACGAGCCGACATCGGTGCTCACACCCCAGGAGGCGGACAGGCTGTTCGAAACGCTTGCAAAGCTGAAGGTGGAAGGCCGCTCTATCCTCTATATCTCGCACCGGCTCGAGGAGGTGAAGCGCATCTGCGACCGGGCGACAGTATTGCGGCAGGGCAGGGTGATCGCCCATTGCGATCCGAGCCGCGAGACCGCCTCCTCGCTGGCGCGCATGATGGTGGGCGACGAGGTGCAGGCCGTCGTGCGCGAGAAGCCTTCTGCTGCACGCGAGGTACTCCTGGAGGTGCGGGGTTTGAGCCGCAAGGCCGGCCATCCCTTTGCCGTCTCGCTTTCCGATATCGATCTTTCCGTGCATGCGGGAGAGGTGCTCGGCATCGCCGGCGTGGCCGGCAACGGGCAGGGTGAGTTCTTTGAGGCGGTTTCCGGCGAAGTGTTGCAGGAAAAGGCCGATGCCGTGCGCATACGCGGTAAGGATGCCGGCCGGCGCGACATTTCCGGCCGCCGCCTGATGGGGGCCGCCTTCGTGCCGGAGGAGCGTCTCGGCCATGCCGCCGCGCCTCTGATGACGCTGTCGCAAAACCTTCTGCTCTCACGCTGCCGCACGGACGCGCGCGCATTCCTGTCGCGCCTGGGCGTCATCCGCCAAGGCGCGGTGGCCAAGGCGGCCAAGCGCATCGCCGAAGCGATGGACGTGCGCAAGGCCAGCGAAGACCCGGAGGCAACAGCACTTTCGGGTGGAAACCTGCAGAAATTCGTCATCGGGCGCGAGCTCGACCGCGCGCCCATGGTGATGGTCGTCAACCAGCCGACCTGGGGGGTGGACGCGGGGGCGGCGGCGCGCATCCGCCAGGCGCTGATCGATCTGGCGAAGGGCGGCTCGGCAGTGCTCGTCATCAGCCAGGACCTCGATGAACTGTTCGAGATCTGCGACGCCATCGCCGTCATGCATCACGGACGGCTTTCCGCGCCCATTCCGATCGGCGAGGCAACCTACGAGAAGGTGGGCCTGCTGATGGGCGGCGCCACACCCGAGACTGCCGAGCCGATGCTGGAGGCGGTATGATGCGCGTCGAGCTCGTCAAGCGGCCGCAACAGTCTGCGCTTTTCAGCGCGCTTTCGCCCTTTATCGCACTGCTTCTCACGCTGGTGGCCGGCGCCATCATGTTCCTGTTCCTCGGCAAGAATCCGGTCGACGCGCTGTACTATTTCTTCATCGAGCCGCTTCTGGAGACGTGGTCGCTGCATGAGCTCGCGGTGAAGGCGGCGCCGCTGATCCTTATCGGGGTGGGGCTTTCCATCTGCTACCTTTCCAACAACTGGAACATCGGTGCGGAGGGGCAGTTCATCATCGGCGCCATCGCCGGCTCCATCCTGCCGGTCGTCTTTCCCGGTTTCCAGTCGTGGATCGTGCTGCCGTTGATGCTCCTGATGGGGGTCGTCGGCGGTGCCGCTTATGCCGGCATACCGGCATGGCTCAAGGCGCGCTTCGGCACCAACGAGATCCTGACAAGCCTGATGCTGGTCTATGTGGCGCAGCTTTTCCTGGACTGGCTGGTGCGCGGGCCGTGGCGCAACCCGGAAGGCTTCAACTTTCCCGAGACGCGCAGTTTCCACGCCTATGCGGTCCTGCCGGAGATCTGGCCGGCTTCGGGGAGGGCCCACTGGGGCTTCATCTTCGCCATCGTCGCGGCACTGGTGCTGTGGTTCGTCCTGTCGCGCACGCTGAAGGGGTTTGAGGTGAAGCTGATCGGCCAGAGCCCGCGAGCAGGGCGGTTTGCCGGCTTCTCACGGGCGCGCATGGTCATCTTCGCCTTCCTGGTCTCCGGCGCGCTCGCCGGACTTGCCGGCATCAGCGAGGTTTCCGGCGCCATCGGCCAGCTGCGGCCGTCGATCTCGCCGGGCTACGGCTTCACGGCGATTATCGTCGCCTTCCTGGGACGGCTGAACCCGCTCGGCATCATCGCCGCCGGCCTTGTGCTTGCACTGTCCTACCTCGGCGGCGAGGCGGCGCAGATTTCAATCGGCGTGTCCGACAAGGTGGCGCGGGCCTTTCAGGGCATGCTTCTGTTCTTCGTGCTCGCCTGCGACACGCTCATCCATTATCGCATCCGCATTTCCCGCCGCTTGAGGGCGAAGGGCGTGGAGGCGCCGGCCGGCCATGCTTGAATCGATCCTTATCACCATCGCGACAGCGGCGACGCCGCTCCTCATCGCTGCCATGGGCGAACTGGTCGTGGAACGCTCGGGCGTCCTCAATCTCGGTGTCGAGGGCATGATGATCATGGGCGCCATCAGCGGCTTTGCCGTGGCGCTGACGACCGGCTCGGTCTGGATCGGCGTGTTCGCGGCAATCCTGGTGGGAGCTGCCTTTGCGCTCATCTTCGGCTTCCTCACGCTGTCGCTGGTCACCAATCAGGTGGCGACCGGCCTGGCGCTGACGCTGTTCGGGCTCGGCCTGTCGGGCATGCTGGGCGAGGGGTTCGTCGGCCGGCCGGGATTGAAGCTCGGCCGCATCGACATTCCCTTCCTTTCCGACCTGCCCTTCGTCGGGCGGCTCCTGTTCGGCCAGGACCCGCTTTTCTACGTCTCGCTTCTTCTGACGGCGGCGGTCGCCTATTTCCTCTTCGCCACGCGCGCCGGGCTGATGCTGCGCGCGGTTGGGGACAATCACACTTCGGCCCATGCTCAGGGCATCAACGTGGTCGCCGTGCGCTATCTGGCAGTCATGTTCGGCGGGGCGTGCGCGGGTCTTGCCGGCGCCTATCTGTCGCTGGTCTATACGCCGCAATGGGTGGAGAACATGACCGCTGGGCGCGGCTGGATCGCGCTGGCGCTGGTCGTCTTCGCTTCGTGGCGGCCGTGGCGGGTGGTGGCCGGTGCCTATCTCTTCGGCGGCGTGACCATCGGCCAACTCCACGCCCAGGCGCAGGGCATGGCGATCCCCTCCCAGCTATTATCTTCGCTTCCCTATCTGGCGACGATCGCCGTTCTTGTCATAATCTCGCGTAACCGGAGACTGACCATGATGAACACGCCGGCATCGCTGGGGCGCCCATTCGTGCCGGAACGCTAGACGGGAAGGCGCCACAGGCAACAGGAAGAGGACAAACGGAATGAGAACGAAAAAGACATTTCTGGCACTGACGGCCGCCGCCGTGCTGGGGCTTGCGGCCGCCGGCACGGCACAGGCGCAGGACGATCCGACCAAGGCCTGCTTCATCTATGTCGGGCCGATCGGCGATTTCGGCTGGAGCTACCAGCATCACCAGGGCCTGCTGCAGGTCGAGGAGGAGCTGGGAGACGATGTTGAGACAGCGTATCTCGAAAGCGTGCCGGAAGGTGCGGATGCCGAGCGCGCCATCGAACGCTTCGCTCGCTCGGGATGCGACATCATCTTCACCACCTCCTTCGGCTACATGGACCCCACAAACAAGGTGGCAGCGAAGTTCCCGGACGTGAAGTTCGAGCATGCGACCGGCTACAAGCGCGAGCACCCGAACGTCGCCACCTATAATTCGCGCTTCTATGAAGGCCGCTACATTCAGGGCGTGATCGCCGCCAAAATGTCCGAGGCGGGCGTAGCCGGCTACATCGCCTCCTTCCCGATCCCGGAAGTGGTGATGGGCATCAACGCCTTCATGCTCGGCGCCCAGTCGATCGATCCCGACTTCAAGGTGAAGGTGGTGTGGGCCAACACCTGGTTCGACCCCGGCAAGGAAGCCGATGCCGCCAAGGCACTGATCGACCAGGGCGTCGACATCATTACCCAGCACACCGACTCCACCGCGCCGATGCAGGTGGCGGCCGAGCGCGGCATCAAGGCCTTCGGCCAGGCCTCCGACATGATCGAGTTCGGCCCAGAGACTCAGCTCACCTCCATCGTCGATGACTGGGGGCCGTACTATGTCGAGCGCGTAAAGGCGGTTCGTGACGGCACGTGGGAGCAGGTCGACGTCTGGGCCGGCCTTGCCGAAGGCCACGTCGTGATGGCGCCCTACACCAACATGCCCGACGACGTGAAGGCGCTCGCCGAGGAGACGGAAGAGAAGATCCGCTCCGGCGAGTTTCATCCCTTCACCGGCCCCGTCAACAAGCAGGACGGCACATCGTGGCTTGCCGAGGGTGAGGTGACGGACGATGGCACGCTGCTTGGCATGAATTTTTATGTTGAAGGCGTGGATGATCAGCTGCCGAACTGACGTCGGCGCTGCAGAAAGTGACAGGGAGGGGCGGTCCCGCGTGGCCGCCCCTCTTGTTTGGGAGATGGGTACGACGTCATCCTGACAGACAGCTGTCAGGAGCATCCTGTTAGGATGCACGCATCGAACCGAAGGAGAGGAAGATGCTCAAATTCTATCACGCACCATGGTCCCGCTCGTCCACCATCTTCTGGCTGCTCGAAGAATTGGGGGTCGAGTACCGGATGGAACTGGTCGATATTCGCGGCGAGGGCGGCGCGCCGGAGGCATACAGGAAGATCCAGCCCAACAAGAAGGTGCCGGCGATCGAGCATGACGGCACCGTCGTCACGGAGCGGGCGGCGATCACCATCTATCTGGGCGACACGTTTCCCGAGAAGGGCCTTGCGCCGGCGGTGGGCGATCCGGACCGCGCGGCCTATCTCAGCACGCTCGTCTACCACGACGCAGTGTTCGACCCCGTCGTCTGCGCCAAGGTGCATGGGCTCAGCTATATCAGCAACGACTACCCGTTCGGGCTCTACGACGACATGGTGGCCAATCTGGAACGCAAGCTGTCGGCCCAGCCGTGGGCGGCGGGTGAGCGCTTCACGCTGGCGGACGTGATACTCGGCGGCGGCATCAACTATGTCATGAACATGCTCAAGGCGCTGCCGGAACGGCCGGTCTTCCTCGACTATGTGGCGCGGACGACGGGCCGCCCGGCCTACAAGGCGAGCGCCGAGAAGGACGCCGCTCTCGCCGCGCAAATCCCGTTCTTCCAGAAGATGATGGCCGCCGGCGGCGAAGCGCCGGCCTAGGGCCGGGCCTGCGCCTCGGCGAGCAGGTCCTCGATATAGCGCGGCAGGACGAATGACGCGCGGTGGTGGGCGGGCGTGTAATAGCGGGTGTCGATTCCCGCCGCCCGCCGCGCCAGCTCTTCCTCCGGCACGTTGAGCGCATCGTCTGTCTCGCTCGCCCAGCCGAGCATCATATGGCCGCCGAAATAGGTGGGCACGCAAACGAGATATGCGCGCGTGACGGCGAAGACCGAGGAAAGAGCACTGAGGCCCCTGACGAACTCGTGCTTCTGCAGGAAGGGCACGCCGTTTTGTGTGACGGCGATGCCGCCGGGCTTCAGGATGCGCTTGATGTTGGCGTAGAACGCCGGCGTGAAGAGGGCTGCGCCGGGCCCGCTGGGATCGGTGGAATCGACGAGGACGACGTCGAAGCGCCTTTGTGTTGCCGACGCGAATTCCGCGCCGTCGGCAATCTCGACGTGGAAACGCGGGTCGTCAAAGACCGGGGCGTTGAACTCGGCGAAGTGGCGGCGCGAGAAGTCGAGCACCGAGGCATCGATCTCCACCTGGGTCAGCGCCTTTACGCGGGCGTGCTTCAGCACCTCCTCGGCAAGCCCGCAATCGCCGCCGCCCACGATGAGCACGTCCGCGGGATTCTCGTGCGCCATGAGCGGCACATGGGCCATCATCTCGTGATACATGAACTCGTCGGCGCTGGTGACCTGCACCGCACCGTCGAGCAAGAGCACCTTGCCGAAGAGGCGGTTGCGGACGAGTTCGAGCTTGTGGTGCCCGGTCGCCTCGTGCAGCACCTCGTCCGCGGTAAAGGACAGCGTCACGTGCTCATGCAGCGTCTCCGAAACGGTCTTGCGCCCGCTCACGCTTCCTTGCCCCTGAGCAGTTCCTTGACCTCAAGGCGGCCGGGGCGGAAGGCTTTTTCCAGCACCTCGATACAGCGTTCCGGCACGGCATCGCCGCACATGAAGACATCGAGCGCGGCATAGGCGCGCTCCGGCCAGGAATGGATCGAGATGTGGCTTTCGGCGAGCACAGCCACGCCGCTTACCCCGCCATTTGGCTCGAACGGGTGGAGATGGATATGCAGAAGCGTGGCGCCGGCCGCCTCCACGCAATCGATCAGCGTTCGTTCGATGAAAGCGAGGTCGTCGAGGCGTTTCGCGTCGTAGAGATCGACGATCAGATGCGCGCCGGCGCATTCCACGCCGTCCTTTTCAATGAAATGATCCTTGCCGCCGCCGGCCGTTGCAGCCGCTTGCGTATCGTTTTTATCTTCCGTTTGGGCGGTGTTCAGTCGCGCTGAATCCATCCCCAATTGGAAGAGGGCGTCTTGCACCATGGCGTCCCCTCCAACCAGCAGATGTGCCTGATCTGTCGAAGCGCGAATATAGTTATCACACGCAGGTTGGCAACCGGGCGAGTCTCAGTCGCGCCTCCTGACGACGACCGGCTGGTAGATCACCATCGGCCGGTGCCAATGATCCATCTCGATTCTGCGCGCCCGCCACTCGGCCCTGCGGTCGAGGTCGATGCGCTGCAGGCATTCGGCGAAGGCGTCGGTGCCGGACGTAAAGCCATAGGAGCGGCACTTCGCCTCGTCGGCGGCGCGCCGCTCTTCAGGCGTCATGGTGGCGCATCCCGAAAGAAGCGCAAGGGCACCAAGGGCGAGCACGAACCGCGAATACATCCATAACACTCCGACAATAACCGGAGCCCGTGCCATGCCACCGCAACCCGGCGCATTTTGGGCAAATCCCAGCGGCCGCTCCCAGTTGTGCGAGAGAGCGGCCGTTCACCAGAAGCCAATGGGAGGTTTTGGCTTCTCGTAGTGCAATTGCGTTCCTGAACGTTATTCGATGATGTAAACGATCTCCCGGGTCTGCGGTTCGACGAGGACGGTCCGGTTGTCCACGACGATGTAATGGTATTCCACCTCAGCCTCCGGAACCTCCAGGGGCCGGAGTTCGATCGTTTCCGGTAGAGTGGTGCCCACCTCTATCGTCACCTCGGCCGGAACCTCGATGGGCTGTATTTCCTGGGTCGTCACATACTCACGGATTACCGTCTCCTGCTCCGGCGAAATCACGACGCTCTGCGCCGATGCCGCACCGGCACCAGCTGCGAGTAAGAAGCCTGATAGAGTGATGGATGTCAGCGTTTTCATATCCGTCTGTCTCCGTTGTACTGGTGACGGCTCAAACTTCTGAGGTGGAAACTGGTTCCCGCCAATCAACAAGCACCGGCCTGCAAGGACGGAGCAGGGGCAGCGCGTCCAATACGGAAAGGCGCTGGCCAAGGTCAATGACCACCGGTTCTTCGCCGAGAATCTGGTTGCGGCCTAGCCTAGCGCGCCCGCCATGCCCGTTACAGGTAACGGAGCTTGACCAACACGCCACAGCTGCGCCTCAATCGCGTGGCCTTAGCAACATGCGGCGGGTATCCCAAAGCCTGCCGCTGCGCCCGCCACCGGGAACGGTGGCGGGCATTCTTTGTGGAGTGGGGGATATTATGGAGAGAAGACACGATGGAATTTCGCAGGATTAAACTTGCCTCTGCAATTCTTGTGGCGATGGCATTAGCCGGCTGTGCGAGCGAACAGCAGCAGCGCGCGGGGACGGGGGCGTTGGTTGGAGCCGGCGCCGGAGCACTCGCCGGCCAGGCGCTCGGACGTGACACGAAGAGCACCCTTGCCGGAGCCGCAGGCGGCGCGATCCTCGGCGGTGTCATCGGATCGGCGACTGCGCCGCGACGTCAAAGCCAGGAGCTTTGCCGCTATCAGGCAGCAGATGGCAGCATCTACACCGCCCCCTGCAATTATTGATCACCATCGGCCCTGTGGAACGCAATAAAGGCCGCCACCTTGGCGGCCTTTTTCGTGCAGCCATAAAGGGTGGTCGCATTGGGCCAACAGAGCGAGTGGTCGCTGTAGTGGGAGAGACTCTCTAACCTAGTCATCGGCAAGTTTCAGGCGCATAGCCGCTCTAGAATTTCGCGCGCCGTGGCGGGTTCTTCATCGGCGGTTAGGCTTCGCCGGGTCGGACTCTGAACCAACGGTCGAAGATGCGCAGGCAGCACAGGGCCGAAGGCTATTGCGGACTCAATACTTGGACTTTGGGCATGGTTCTTCACCCCTGAAGTCGCGAGCCAAACATTCGGCCTCATCGAATGTCTCGCCGGTGATGCGAACTGCTTTCGCTGCCCCGAAGACCTGGCATCCGGACAGGGCCGCTGCGAGGGCAACGATGAGTAACGTCCGCGGCCAGGAGTTCGTCTTCATCAATCTTACCTCATCGAAAGGAACGCCATGTGCGTCGAACTGATGGTGCCGTGATGCCGTTGTCCCAAACGAATGGATGCGCCACGAGCACCAGGAACTTATCAGCTTGGAAAGGTGCATCAGTGAGGCTGATATTGCCCAATTTTTGATTCGCACTACCCTCGGAGAGGGTCTAATATGCAGTTTTCAGGTTCCATACTGCGTGTTTCTCACCTAGGAGGCAGCAGATGAAACAGGGACGCGTACAGGCTATCCCTCCGAGACTGCAAGCTGCGCTGAAACTCTACCTAGAAAGACGGAAGGGCGAGAGAGCCGTATCAATCGCAGACATGATCCGGCGCACGCGAATTGTCTTTCCGGACCTCGCGCAATCGGATGATGAGTTGGAACTGATGATTTCGCGCGAGATCATCAAGTTCGGAGGCAGCATCGCCTTCGACAGGAGCATCATTGAGCGGCCTCCTGCAATGCGTGCCCATCAGGCGCTCGGGAGGCATTGATAGCTACAGCGTATCAAGCTGCGAAGGTCACAAATAGCCCCCGCCTCGGCGGGGGCTTTTTTGCAGCCCAGATCGCCGAGAAAACCCCGCCGTCCTAGCAGGCGGCGGGGTTCTTGTTGCTGCGAAACAGGTTGCTATCGCGGACGAGAGGGCGGTGCGCCCTCTCGTGCTGGCGGTATCAGTCTCAGTTGGACTTGGCCTGCTCGATCGCGTCTACGACCAGCATGTCTGGATTGTTGGCACACGCATCCACAACGGCCGATGCGGTCACTTCCGTGCCTGCTTCGGCAGCCGTGCCGTCCATCGTATCGTCCGTCGCTTCCGCTGCCATATCCCCGGAAGCCGTGCCCGAGGCGGTGTCATCGTCGGAACCCTCCACGCTGGCTGTGGAGTCCGTACCGACATCGGCCGAGCCTGCGCCCTCGATGGAAGCCAGGGCTTCCGTTTGGGCGGTGGTGTCCATCTCCGTAAATTCCGCACATGTCGTCGTTTCGTCCTGCGCAAACGCCGGCATGGCCAGAGCGCCGCAGAACATCGTTGTTACGAGAAGCTTCTTCATCTCGTCCTCCTTTGGGTGGGGATATGCGGCACCCAAAACGGTGCCGATTTGCTGAACGAGACGTAAGCCAGATTTGTTTCGAGCAGCATCATCACTGATTTTGACGGTCCGTCTCAACTCGGTGACATGTATCTGCGCAAACCTAGCGATTAGGTACGCCCCCACGTCAACGGCTCGCTTCGACGAGTTTTTTGTGCGCCCCGTGCGCCCGGCTGCTGGAAGGGGCGGCGGGTTTTTATGTGGCCGATGTGGCAGTTTCTGTCACTGTTGAAATTCAGGGCACTATGGCGGGTAGAGAGCGATGAAACGGAGAACTACGTCTACGCCATAGCCCTCCATGACGCTCCTAGATAGACCCACGAGCGAATGGCTTGGGTGGTAAGCGGGCATCTGGTTATTCGCCAACCGACAACGCGGCGCGCGGTTTGCGGCCAACTTCACTTTCTGCGTCACGCTGCTCATACTTTCGTGAAGGCCTCGAGGTGGAGATTTAGTAGCATGGCAAAGCTTGTCTTCGGAATGAACTAGTCCATGGACGGTTACGTCGACCACCTGGAAATGCGGACAGGTCCCGCGCTCTTTCGTCACTGGATAGAGCACGTGCGCGACCTGACCGGCAGTGTGTACGGTCGCCGCATGTACGAGACCATGCATTATTGGGACGAAGACCGACCGGAGTGGAGTGCGGAGCAACACAAGTTCGCGGCGGCGTGGCGGCGCCAACCGAACGGGTCGTGTCGCGCTCGTTGAAGTCCGTCGGCCCGAACGCCACACTTGTCGAGGATGACGTCGAGGCGGTGATACGTAGCCTGAAGGCTCGGCTCGTTGGGGAGATTACAGTTTCCGGACCAGACCTAGCACAAAGCCTGACCGACCTTGGTCTTATCGATGAGTATCGACTCTACTTCCACCCCATCGTGCTTGGTCGCGGCAAGCCGTTTTTTGCCGACCCACGGCCGCCGCTCCGCCTTGTTTCCACCGATCCCGTTGGCGAGGACACGGTTAGGCTGACCTACGTTCCTGCTTAATCGCGCGTCTCGCCCGACTGACTGCGCCGACGGGTCACGTCCACTTTGGGGCCATAAGCAGCCTGATTGCGCTGAACCGGTCTCCAAAACATATCGCGCTACAGCGTAGAATCGGCGGTTCGCTATACCGTGCGATGATCGGCGGCAGTGTTGATTATAGAGGGCAAATGGCGGAGGGAGTGGGATTCGAACCCACGGTGACATCGCTGCCACGCCGGTTTTCAAGACCGGTGCCTTAAACCGCTCGGCCATCCCTCCAGCGCGTTTCGTGTAGGCGCGAATTTCGGCTATTTCAAGCGCTGGCACGGCGTCTGGCGCAGGTTGGTATCAGGAGAGGTATGTGTAATACTTATTTTTGCCGTTTTCCTGCCACATGTGATTCACCTATCGCTAATGATTTCTTGCGCATGAGTGGGGTTACCTGCGGCAGGGCATGCGTGGTTTTGGCCGGTGGTTTGCCGGCGTGAAGGCGGTTGAGACGAAGAACAAATAATTGCCGGGGGAAGGCGTTTATGGGAATACGAAATAAGCGGGCAGGGGCGCCGGTGCATTGGGGAACGGTCGGCGTTGGTGCGTTGGCGTTGCTTGTCTCGGCCTGTGGCAGCCAGACACCGAAGGTCGCGCTCAAGGAAACCGGCAGCAAGGAATATTTCGCCGAATCGGAATATGGCGTGAAGGCAAGTCCGCGCGTGGCCATGGGAAAGTCTGGCCTGAAACGCGGCGGCGGGCGCTACCACGTCGGCAAGCCCTACAGCGTGAAGGGCAAGTGGTATCGCCCCAAGGAAGAGCCCAACTACGTTACCCAGGGCGCGGCCTCCTGGTACGGCTCTGCATTCCACGGACGGCTGACGGCCAATGGCGAAGTCTACGACATGACGCATCTGACGGCGGCGCATCCGACCATGCCGCTGCCGAGCTATGCACGCGTCACCAATCTGAACAATGGCAGTTCCATCGTCGTGCGCGTCAACGACCGCGGGCCGTTCGCCGAAGGCCGCGTCATTGACCTGTCGAAACGGGCGGCCGAGATGCTGGACTACACGCATTCGGGCGTGGCCAAGGTCCGTGTCGAATATGTCGGCCCCGCACCGCTGCATGGTCAGGACGAGAGCTACCTCATGGCCTCATACCGGCCGGGCGACCGTGCTCCGGATCCTTCAGACGGTCTTCCTTCCGGCGTGATGATCGCCATGAACGGGCCGACGCCCTCGCAGCCGGTGCCCGAGATGGTGACCGCCTTTGCCAGCCAGCCGGCCCCCGCCACAACGGCGCGTGGCATCGAACTGCCGGCCGTCGGGCCGATCGTGCCGGACAGGCCGCACGCCGCGCCCGCGCTGCCCGCTACCCAAAGCCTTGCACTTCTGTCCTATGCGGACCAGCGGGTGCAGGCCGCCTCGCAGGCCTTCGATGCCATTTTACGGCCAGAGCTCGACGGGGAGGCGCTCGCTGCATGGTGGGCGCGCAAGCAGGAGGATCGGCCGCAGGAGGCTGCCGTCGTCAATCTCGGCACCTGGGCTTCGCGCCGTGAGGCAGAGAGCGTGATCGACGCGCTTTCGACGCATGGGCAGATCCGCATCGAGGAGGCGGAGATGCAGGGAGATACGTTCTACGCACTCTCGCTGGTGCCCGGCGGCGATGCCGATCTGAACGAGGTCCTGCGCGCCGCATGGGCGGCAGGCGCCGTTGACGCCTTTACCGTCCGCGACTGACCGCTTGCCAAATCGATCACCGCATCCGCGCCGCCGGCGCGGTTGGATCAGCAGCCTATCGCGCCTATAAACCCATTCGGGGCCTATACAGCGCCGAGCGTCCTTTTGAACGTACAAAGGACACTGTAGGTTGTTGAACCTGTGCATCGTGCTGCCGAAAGCCGATTCCGGTTTTCGGGCCGATGCTATAGAGCGGGTCGACGGGCGGAGGACGAAGTGTTTCGATCGGTTGCAACGGTAGCAACGTTGCTCCTTGCCATCCTGGTGTTTGCGGGGCCTTTATGGGCAGCGCCCTTCGAATCCAAGGCGCCCCGCGCCTTCATGATCGATGCTGAGACGGGCGCAGTTCTCTATTCCAAGAATGCCGACGAGCTTTTTCCGCCGGCTTCGCTCGCCAAGCTGATGACGATGGAAATCGTCTTTGACGCGTTGAAGAAGGGGCGGCTTGCGCTCGAGGAGACGTTTTTCGTCAGCGAGCATGCCTGGCGCACCGGCGGCGCTCCCTCGCGTACGGCGACGATGTTCGCCGCCGTGAAATCCTCGGTGCCGCTGGAAGCGTTGATCAAGGGCGCCATCGTGCAGTCAGCCAACGATGCCTGCATCATCATCGCCGAGGGCATGGCGGGATCGGAGGAGAATTTCGCGCATCTGATGACCGAGCGGGCACGCGCCATCGGCCTGGAAAAATCGACCTTCGTCAATCCGACCGGCCTGCCGGCCGAGGGCCAGCAGGTGACGGCGCGGGAGATGACACTTCTGGCGCGGCACCTTTGGCGCGAGTATCCCGAATACTACGGATATTTCTCGCAGCCCGCCTTCGAGTGGAACGGCATCTTCCAGCGTAACCGCAACCCGCTCCTGCCGCTGGAGATCGGCGCCGACGGGCTGAAGACCGGCTTCACAGAAGCATCCGGCTACGCCATTACCGCATCTGCGGCACGCCAGCGGCGGCGCTTATTCGTCACGCTCGGCGGCCTGGCGAGTGAGGAGGAGCGGGTGGAGGAGGCGCGCAAGATCATCGACTGGGGCATGCGCGCCTTCGCAAAACGAGAGATATTGGCCGCCGGCGAAGCGATCGGCGAGGTGAACGTCTATGGTGGCGACAAAAGCCGCCTGGCGGTACGCACGGCAGAAAGCCTGACGGTCCTCATGCCGCTTGACGAGCCGGAGCGCCTGTCGGCGCGCATTGTCTACCAAGGGCCGGTGCCGGCGCCGGTGGAGGAGGGGGCGGAGATCGGGACATTGCAGATATGGCTCGGTGACACGCTGAGCCAGGAGGCGCCGCTCTATGCCGCCGAACCGGTGGCGAAAGGCACCCTGCGCCAACGGGCTGTCGGCGCGGTGGGCGAGCTTCTGCTCGGCTGGATGCGGTGACTTCGATCCCGCACGGGCTTGCAACGAGGGGCGCGTCTCGACATTTCGCTTATTCCAACAGAACGTTGGACCTTCAACTTTTGGGTGACTATGAAGGGCCGACGAGGCCGATCTAGGACAGGAACAATTGCCGCGCGGGTTCTTCATAACGTTCGAGGGTGGTGAGGGTGCGGGTAAGTCCACGCATATCCGGCTCCTGGCAGAGCATCTTGCGGAGGAGGGTCGCGAGGTGCTGGTGACCCGCGAGCCGGGCGGCTCTCCAGGGGCGGAGGCGGTGCGTCATGTGCTCCTGTCGGGCGCGGCGGAGCCCTTCGGGCCGACGCTGGAGGCGATCCTCTTCGCCGCCGCGCGGCTCGACCATGTGGAGCAGGTCATCCGGCCGGCGATCGCCCGCGGCGCCGTCGTTCTCTGTGACCGCTTCGTCGATTCCTCGCGCGTCTATCAGGGCGTGACCGGCGGGCTCGATGCCGATTTCATGGCGACCTTGGAGCGCGTAACGGTGAACGGCGTAATGCCGGACCTGACGATCATCCTCGATATCGACCCGGAGGAGGGCTTGCGCCGGGCCGCGGAGCGGCGGGGAGGAGAGGGCGCCGACCGGTTCGAGAAGGAGACCCTGCAGATCCACCGCCGGCGGCGCAAGGCCTTCCTCGACATCGCCAAGAAGGAGCCGCAACGGTGCGTCGTCATCGATGCGTCGGCGCCGCGTGCAGAAGTCGCCGCAGCGGTGGCGCGGGCAGTCGAGAAAGCGATGCCGGAAGACGAGACTGACGGGGCAAAGCGCGGGACGGGCGATGTTTGAGCGTGTGGCACCGGAGCAGCACGACACGCTGCCGGACATCCCGGAGCCGGCGGAAAACCCGCTGCTCGTCGGCCATGAGGAAGCGCGCACCATGCTCGCCGGCGCCTACCGCGCCGGCAAGCTGCACCATGCGCTGCTTCTCGCCGGGCCGCGCGGGACCGGCAAGGCGACGCTCGCCTTCCATCTGGCGCACCACCTCTTCACCCATCCGAAGAGCGAAGAAGCGCCGCAAATTTTTGGCGAAGCAGATGCCCGCTCGCAAGCGTTCCGGCTTGCGGCGCAGGGAGCGCATCCTGGCCTGTTACACCTGACACGGCCATACGGGGAGCGGGAGAAGAAGTTCAAAACTGTGATCACGGTGGACGAAATCCGCCGCGTCAGCCGCTTTCTTTCCATGACGGCATCGGATGGAGGCTACCGCGTTGTCATCGTCGACCCGGCCGACGACATGAACACAAGTGCCGCCAATGCGCTCTTGAAGAACCTGGAGGAGCCACCGTCGCGCACGCTGTTCGTGCTGATCGCCCATTCGCCCGGCAGGCTCTTACCGACCATCCGCTCGCGTTGCCAGGTCATAAAACTTCAGCCATTGGGGGCGGGGTCGCTGGAGGAACTCTTGCAGCGCCTCGGCGCGGACCTGCCCGAGAGCGCGGAGGAAAGGCGCCTGCTTGTCGAGCGCGCCGGCGGCAGCGTGCGCAATGCCGTGCTACTGACCCAGTTCGGTGGGCTGGAGATTGCGCAGGCGATCGAGCGGGTCGCCGGCGGGAGCCGGTTCGATGTGTCCGAGACATACCGGCTGGCGGAGGCTGTGGCGGCACGAGACGCCCAGGTGCAGTTTGATATCTTCAACCGCACGGTGCTCAGCCGCGTGGCCGGGGCGGCGACGCGCGCAGCAGAGGCCGGCGACGCCGCACGGGCAGCACGCATGGCTGCTTCGTGGGAGGAGATGGCCGAGACCGTGCGCCAGGCGGAGATCTTCAATCTCGAGCGCAAGCAGCACGTGGTGGGCCTGATGCGGCGGCTTCGCGAGGCGGAACACGGAATGCCCCCGAATTGAGCCGCTTCAATGCATGGCGTTCGCCGCTGCGATGCGCTATCTGGGCGCGAGCCAATATCGATCTGGACATCTTCCCATATGACGCGTGAGACCTTCTATATAACGACGCCAATCTTCTATCCGAACGGCAAGCCGCACATCGGCCACGCCTACACGGTGATCGCGACCGATGCGTTGGCGCGTTTCCAACGCCATGACGGCAAGGACGTCTTCTTCCTGACCGGCACGGACGAGCACGGGCTGAAGATGCAGCAGACGGCCGACAAGGAGGGTGTATCGGTCCAGGATCTGGCCGCCCGCAACTCGGCGATCTTTCGCACTATGGTAGGGGCCATCGGCAGCTCCAACGATCAATTCATCCGCACGACGGAGGAGCGGCACAAACGCGCCGCCCAAGCGATCTGGGAGCGGATGGCCGACAATGGCGACATCTATATCGACCGCTACACGGGCTGGTACTCCGTGCGCCAGGAAGCCTATTTCGATGAGAGCGAGACCACGGTGGGCGAGGATGGCGTACGCCGTGAACCGCTCGGCTCGCCGGTCGAGTGGAACGAGGAGGAGACCTATTTCTTCCGGCTTTCAGCCTATCAGGACCGGCTTTTGGAGCTTTACGAGAAGCAGCCGGATTTCATAGGGCCCGCCGAACGGCGCAACGAGGTGGCCAGCTTCGTGAAATCCGGGCTGAAGGACCTGTCCATCTCCCGCTCGACCTTCAAGTGGGGCGTTCCGGTGCCGGGCGACGACAAGCATGTGATGTATGTGTGGGTCGACGCGCTGACCAACTACATCACTGCCGCCGGCTACCCCGATACCGACAATGCGCAATGGAGATACTGGCCGGCGGACGTCCACGTGATCGGTAAGGACATCGTGCGCTTTCATACGGTCTACTGGCCGGCTTTCCTGATGTCGGCCGGAATCCCGCTGCCCAAGCGCGTCTATGCGCACGGCTTCCTGTTCAACCGTGGCGAGAAGATGTCGAAGTCGGTGGGCAATGTGGTCGACCCCTTCGCGCTCATCGAGCACTACGGGCTCGACCAGGTGCGCTATTTCTTCCTGCGCGAGGTGCCTTTCGGCCAGGACGGCAGCTATAGCCACGACGCCATCGTCAACCGCACCAACGCCGACCTTGCCAACGACCTCGGCAACCTGGCGCAGCGCTCGCTTTCGATGATCGCCAAGAACTGCGGCGGCAAGGTACCGGAACGGGGCGAGCTGGCGGAGGCTGACACGGTCATTCTCGACCGAGCGCAGAAGGCGCTTGCCACGGCGCGCGAGGCGATGATCCGGCAGGCGATCCATACGGCGCTTGCGGCCGTCTTCGAGGTGGTGGCGGAGGCCAACCGCTATTTTGCCGGTCAGGAACCCTGGGCGCTGCGCAAGAGCGATCCGGCACGCATGGAGACGGTGCTTTATACTACGGCGGAAGTGCTGCGCCGCGTCGGCATCTTGTGCCAGCCCTACATTCCAGGCTCTGCGGAAAAGCTTCTCGATCTTCTCGCCGTGCCGGCGGACAAGCGCGGCTTTGCGGACATCACGGAAGCCGGCATGCTCCAGTCCGGAACGCCACTGCCGGCGCCGCAACCGGTCTTCCCGCGCTACGTGGAGGCCGAGGACAAGGGGCAGGGGGTCTAGCGCCATGCTGGTCGACAGCCATTGCCATCTCGACTTTCCGGATTTCGAAGCGGAGCGGGACGATGTGGTGGCGCGTGCCGGAACGGCCGGCGTTGGGCTGATGGTCACCATCTCCACGCGTGTGGCGAAATTCGGCGGCATCAAGGCCATCGCCGAGCGCTACGACAACGTCTTCTGCACCCTCGGCACGCATCCGCACAACGCAGGCGAGGAAACGGATGTGACGGCGGACCAGCTCGTGGCGCTTTCGAAACATCCGAAAGTGGTCGGGATCGGCGAGGCGGGCCTCGACTATTTCTACGACAAGGCGCCGCGCGACCTGCAGGCCAAAGGTTTCCGCATCCATATCGAGGCGGCGCGGCGGACCGGCCTGCCGCTCGTCATCCATGCGCGCGAGGCTGACGACGATATCGCGGCCATTCTAAAGGAGGAGACAGGGAAGGGGGCTTTTCCCTTCATCCTGCACTGCTTCTCCTCCGGGCCGGCTCTGGCGCGCACCGGCGTGGCGCTGGGCGGCTATGTCTCCTTCTCCGGCATCCTGACGTTCAAGAAATCAGAGGCGCTGCGTGAGATCGCCAGAAGTGTGCCGCATGACCGGCTGCTGGTGGAGACGGACGCGCCGTATCTGGCGCCGGTGCCTTTTCGCGGAAAACGCAACGAGCCGGCCTACGTGGCACACACGGCGGCGGTGCTGGCCGAGACGGTTGGCATCTCAGCCGACGAGATGGCCGCGCTGACGACGGAGAACTTCTTCCGTCTCTTCACCAAGGTGCCGCCTTCGCTTAGGAAGGTGCCTGACATTGGCTGACCGGCTGCGGCTCACCATTCTTGGCTGTGCGTCCTCGCCGGGCGTGCCGCGGATCAGCGGCGACTGGGGCGCTTGCGATCCGGCAAACCCGCGCAACCGGCGCACGCGGGCGGCCGCCCTTGTGGAGCGCATCAAGCCGGACGGGCGCGCCACGCGCGTGGCGATCGACACGGGACCAGACTTCCGCGAGCAGATGATCGCCGCGCAGGTGCCGCGCCTGGACGGGGTCGTCTATAGCCACCCGCATGCCGACCACATCCACGGCATCGACGATTTGCGCGGCTACGTGCACGTGCAGCGCCACCGCATTGACATCCATGCCGACCGGCCAACCATGGAGCGCCTGCGCGACGCCTTCGCCTACTGCTTCGAGACGCCCCTGGGGAGCAACTATCCGCCGATCGTGACGCCGCACCTCATCAGCCATGAGGAACCGTTCATGCTCACCGGCGAGGGCGGAGCGCTGATCTTCACACCGCTGCCGCAGATTCACGGCGACATCCGCTCGCTGGGCTTCCGCGTTGGTCCGTTCGCCTATTGTTCCGATGTGAGCGATTATCCGCCGGAGACCGTGCCGCTCCTGGCCGGCCTCGAGGTGCTGGTGATCGACGCGCTGCAGCACAGGCCGCACCCGAGCCACTTTTCACTCGGGCAAGCGCTGGAGTGGATCGACCGGCTGAAGCCGAAGCGCGCCATCCTGACCCATATGCACACCCCGCTCGACTATGAGGCCGTGCGGCGGGAAACGCCGGATCACGTGGACCCGGCTTATGATGGTATGGTTGTTGAGATAGATATTCCAGGCGATTGAAATAACGAGGTTTTTTCAATGTCAAAGAGCGTCAACCGTGTGGCCGCTGCGGCAGCGGAGGCCGGACTGGAGATCGAAATCAGGCGCATGGGAGAATCGACGCGCACGGCCGAGGAAGCAGCGATGCAATGCGGCTGTGCGGTTGACCAGATCGTCAAATCGCTGGTCTTTGCCGGCCAGACATCCGGAAAGCTTCATCTGTTCCTGGTGTCCGGCGGCCACCAGCTCGACCTGGAAAAAGCCGGCCGGCTTGCCGGCGAAAACCTGACGCGCGCCGATCCACGCAAGGTGCGCGAGGAAACCGGCTTCGCCATCGGCGGCGTTTCGCCACTCGGCCATCCCGACAGCGTGCGACGCTATGCCGATGCGACGCTGCTTGGCTTCATGACGGTCTGGGCGGCGGCCGGCGCCCACGATGCAGTCTTTGCAGCCGAGCCGAACGCGCTCCTTGCCGCAGCGCGCGCCGAGGTGGCCGATATCGTGGCATAGATGCTGGCGCCCGCAGCAGCAGCTCAAGATCAGGGTGTACGTGTTAGTTCCATAATCTATCTTATGTGATCCGAGGTTGTAGGCGCAAAGTTAAAATGTCCTGATTCTGCAAAGTAGGAATGTCACTCTCCCGTGTTTGGATGACGTGGGAGATTGCGGA
>NZ_JAOCZP010000002.1 GCF_025336525.1 Chelativorans salis | reverse complement strand
AATTCCAGCCAGGCAAAGGGCCGCGTCGAGCGTGCCAACCGAACGCTGCAGGACCGGCTCGTGAAGGAGCTGCGACTTCACGGCATCTGCGACATGGAAACCGGCAACGCCTTCCTGCCTGGATTTATGGAGCGCTACAATGCGAAGTTCGCAAGGCCCCCTGCCCGCCAGGACGATCTGCATCGGCCCATGAACATAGCGCCGGATCGGCTGCGCGACATTCTGTGCAAGCGGGAGCGGCGTTATGTCGGCAAGCAGTTGACGTTTTCCTTCGAGCGGCAGCGTATCATGCTGGAAGAGAACGATGTGACGCGCGGTCTGGTGGGCAAATATGTCGACACCTATGCCTTTGCCGATGGCCGGCTCGACATACGCTGGAAAGGGTCGTCCCTACCCTATCGCGTGTTCGACAAGGATCAGCGCGTCACCCATGCGGCTGTCACCGAGAACAAGCGGCTCGGCGACGTGCTTTCCTGGATCAAGGAACAGCAGGACCAGATGCCGCCGCCACGGGTGAAGACCAACAGCGAGAAGAACGGCTACCACAAGCGCGGCAGGAAGCCCGGCCGGCGTAGTTTGCCAGAGTTGATTGTAGAGCAGCGCCAGGCCTCGGCCCAATAGCCCCGGCAGGACCCAGCCAATACAACCCCGCCGTCATCGATCATCGTGCGGCCGGTCAGGGCTGCGATATTGAGCTCTCCGCCCTGCCCGGCTCTTCTGGCTTCGGTGCCAGGGGAGCATGACATTTTAACTTTGCGCTCAGCCGGACATTCCAACTTGGTTGCAACAGAGGTAATGGTGAGAACGCGCTCCTTTTGTGGATCACTTGCGCTGGCCTTCTTGCATCTGGTGACCGACACCGTCGGCGTGCAGCCCGCCCCTTTCGCGCGAGGTGACCAAATGCCGGAAATGACGGCAACCTGCGATGATCTCGGCTACTGGATCGTACGGCTGCCGGACATCGATCAGAGATTGGACATGGCCGTGGCTGGCCCGCTGGCGGCGGCAGAGTTCGGCGGTGCCTTGGCATATCTCGTTGTCTGTCCCGCCGATGGCCCGTAGGCTCTCTGCATCACCTACAGCACAAACGGAATGAAACCCGGTGAGCATGTGAAGATATCCGGCGGCGCACAGCGTGTTGCCTCGAACAGAGTCATGCTTGATCCCTGTCTGGCGACACGGGAATGAATCTGTGCTCCACGCTTGAGATGGCGAACAGGATGGCCGCCGCGAGCGGCTGTCTGGATGGGCGGAGAAAACGTGAGGACTGAGGCGGCGGAAACGCTTGAGAATGCCGACGATGCGCGCTACGGCTTTGCCGCCAGCCGCACGGAGCCCTCCTTATGAAGCCTTCCAGGGATATCTCCCGACTGATCGAGATCATGGCCGCGCTGCGTGATCCTGAGACGGGTTGCCCGTGGGATGTGAAGCAGGACTTTTCCACCATCGCGCCGTATACGATCGAGGAAGCCTACGAGGTACTGGACGCCATCCAGCGCGGCGATATGCACGACCTGCGAGAGGAACTGGGCGACCTGCTGCTGCAGGTCGTTTTTCATGCGCGGATGGCCGAGGAAGCCGGCACCTTTGATTTCGCTGATGTGGTCGAGGCGATCACCACCAAGATGATCCGCCGTCATCCGCATGTCTTCGGTGATGAGGACGCGCGCGAGGCCGGCATGGCCAAGGGTATGTGGGAGAAAATCAAAGCCGAGGAGAAGGCCGAGCGCCGGGCAAGGCGCAACGGAGCCGGCGGAGACGAGCGCGCGGGCTACCTAGACGACGTGACGGTCGCCCTGCCCGCGCTATCGCGCGCCCTGAAGCTGCAGGAGAAAGCCGCCCGCGTCGGCTTCGACTGGGGCGCGCCGCGGCCGATCCTCGACAAGATCGAAGAGGAGATCGGCGAGTTGCGCGAGGCCATGGACGACGGCCGGCGCGAGGCCGTGGCGGAGGAATTCGGTGACCTTCTGTTCGCGCTGGTCAATCTCGGGCGTCACATGGGGCTTGATCCGGAGGCAGCGCTGCGCGGCACCAACGAGAAGT
Organism: Chelativorans salis; assembly: GCF_025336525.1. Taxonomy (GTDB): domain Bacteria; phylum Pseudomonadota; class Alphaproteobacteria; order Rhizobiales; family Rhizobiaceae; genus Chelativorans; species Chelativorans salis. The sequence continues at coordinate 860,341 of NZ_JAOCZP010000002.1, read as the reverse complement.
TCCGCCATCGCTTCCACGCCGTGGAGCGCGGGCTGGAGGCGGATGGAAAAGCGCTCGGCGCAGCTTCATTGGAGGAGATGGAGAGCCTCTGGCAGCGCGCGAAAAAGGTGAAGTAGCGCGCATTACCCCCTGTTATCACTCGATAACCGCCGCCTTATCTCGTCGCGCGCCGCATCGGTGGCGCGGATGCGGATGGTGATGCTGCCGTCTTCGTGATTCTCGCGGTCGGTGACCTCGCCGTGCCGGTACACCCAGTCCATGAGCGACATCTGGTTTGGCGAAAGGGTGACGGATGTCTCCGCGATGCGGCCGGCGACGCGCTCTTCGATCAATGCCATGAGGTCGTCGATCCCCTTCCCGGTCACCGCCGAGACGGCGACCGGTGCCGTCCTGTTGGCGTCGTCCCTGAAGAGCCGCTCACGGTCGTTTTCGCCGAGGCGGTCGATCTTATTCCACACCTCGATGACGTGGCCGGTGTCGGCGGCATCGACACCGAGGCTTGCCAGAACCTCCTCCACGTCCGTGGCGTGGGCGGCGGTGTCGGGGTCGGAGATGTCGCGCAGGTGGATGACGAGATCGGCCTCCACCACCTCCTCCAGCGTGGCGCGGAAGGCGGCGACGAGGTGGGTCGGCAGGTCGGAGATGAAGCCGACCGTGTCGGACAGGATGACGACCGTGCCGTGAGCAAAGCGCACGCGCCTCAGCGTCGGGTCAAGCGTGGCGAACAGCATGTCCTCGGCCATGACGGAGGCGCCCGTCAGCCGATTGAAGAGCGTCGACTTTCCGGCATTGGTATAGCCGACGATGGCAACCACCGGGAACGGCACCTTTCGCCGCTTCGCCCGGTGCAGGTCGCGCGTGCGCCGCACGGTCTCGAGCTCCCGTTTGATGCGGATGATGCGCTCCTGCAGGAGCCTGCGGTCGGCCTCGATCTGCGTTTCGCCGGGGCCGCCCATGAAGCCGCCGCCGCCGCGCTGGCGTTCAAGGTGTGTCCAGCTCCTGACGAGCCGCCCACGCTGGTATTCGAGGTGCGCGAGATCGACCTGCAGGCGGCCTTCCTTGGTGCGGGCGCGGCGGCCGAAGATTTCCAGGATAAGGCCGGTGCGGTCGACCACCTTGGCCTTGAGTTCGCGCTCGAGATTGCGCTGCTGCACGGGCGAAAGCTGATGGTCGACGACGACCAGTTCGGCCTCGTTCTCGGCGACGATGCCGGCGATCGCGCTCACTTTTCCGGCGCCGATCAGCGTCGCCGGGCGCGGCGCCGAGATAGGAAACGTCTCGCTGTGGACAACTTCGAGATCGATCGCCTCGGCGAGGCCCACCGCCTCCTCAAGCCTTGCTTGCGGCGACAGGGACATGCGCGCACGCGAACCGCCCTCCTCGCCTTGCGCGCGAGCGGACGTCAGCACCGGCGTTACGACGACGGCTCTGGTGATCTCGCCGGCGAGCGCGTCATCATCAGCGCGCGCGACACCGGCAACCTTCGGTTTATTTGCCAATCAGCCTTCCCGACTGTTTTCCTCGGCATCGAACAACTGCACCGGCTGGCTCGGCATGATCGTGGAGATGGCATGCTTGTATACGAGCTGCGAGTGACCATCGCGGCGCAGAAGAACACAGAAATTGTCAAATGAGGTCACCACGCCGGTCAATTTCACGCCGTTGATCAGGAAGATCGTCAGCGGGTTCTTGCTCTTGCGAACGGTGTTCAGGAACAGGTCCTGCAGATTTTGCGAACGTTCCGCCATTGTTCTTTTCTTTCACCATCCCCTGCGCATAGCGCGGCAGTAGCGCAAATGTCACCCCGCCCTGTCAAGCGCGGCGACTGCCCTCCTGCCACGCTCCCGCCAATGCCCTCACCTTTTGAGCCGGCTGTCCGAGTGGTTAACAGGCAGGACTTTTTTCCGCAACGTCAAAAAATGAGTGCCGCAGCGACAGGGTGAGCGAGCCGGGGTGGCCATTGGCCACTGGTCGGCCATCAATTTCCACAACCGGCATGACGACCGTCGAAGCCGCGGTGATGAATGCCTCGCGCGCCGATTGCGCCTCCTCCACTGAAAAAGCCCTTTCCTCGACCTCCAGGCCCAGCTTGGCGGCCAGATCGAGGACGGTAGCCCGGGTAATGCCGCGCAGTATGCCGAAATCGGCCGGTCGTGTCACCAGTTTGCCATCGGCCGTGACGATCCAGGCGTTGGTGGCGGCCCCCTCCTTGACCATGCCGTCGGTGTCGAGGAACCAAGCTTCCGCCGCCCCTGCCTCGCGCGCCTTCTGCCGCGCCAGGACGTTGGGCAAGAGGCCCACCGTCTTGATGTCGACGCGCTCCCAGCGGTTCTCCGGCACGGTGATGACCTTGATGCCCTTCTCCGCGCGCTTCTCGGCTACTTTTGGGTCGAGACGCTTGGCGGTCACGACGACGGCCGGTCTCGTTTCCGGCGCCGGAAAGACGTGATCGCGCGGGGCCACGCCGCGGGTGACCTGAAGATAGACCAGCCCGTTTTTGACGCCGTTGCGGCGGATCACCTCGCGCATGACGGTCTCCAGCGCCTTGCGATGCATCGGCCATTCGATGGAAAGCTCTGAGAGCGAGCGGCCAAGCCGGTCGAGATGGCGTGTCATGTCGACGATGTAGCCGCGCGCCACCTCGCACACCTCGTAGACACCGTCGGCAAACTGATAGCCCCGGTCCTCGATATGCACCGCTGCAAGGGCGTGGCGGACATAACGGCCATTCACGTAGGCAATACGCGGCATCTTTTCTCCCTCGGCGACATCAGTCTTGGAATTCGTTGATATCGGCAGGCGATGCGCAAGCAAAGCCCCTCCTCCGCTTTGCGGATCATCGCGTTTCCGAGCCGGCAGCAGCGGAAGCGGACGATATCGCTCCAACTGCAGAAGGGAAAGCGGTTTGAACGCCTTCGTCAATGAACGGAGATCGTGCCGCCGCACGTGCGACGACTGGGCTTCGTGGGTGTTGCAGAGATGCCCTTGCCTGAGCAGTGTACAAACGATATACGGATACCAAGGGAGCATCTATAAACGGATGCTAAATATATATCCGTTGCGAAACTGTATAGCTACAAACACTTATAGCGACTAAGCGGTAAGATTCGATTTGAAGGTCACGATATTCGGCACCGGCTATGTTGGTTTGGTCCAGGCGGCCGTGCTCGCAGAGGCTGGCTTTGATGTGGTTTGCGTCGATGTCGACGCCGACAGGATCGAGCGCCTGAAGCAAGGGCGGATCCCGATATACGAGCCTGGGCTCACTCCCCTGGTGAACGAGAACTGCGGCAAGGGCAGGCTGAGCTTCACAACCGATGCCGCCGAAGGCGTTCGGCATGGTCTAGTGCAGATCATTGCGGTCGGGACACCTCCCGGAGATGACGGTTCCGTGGACCTCACACAGGTCTTTTCCGCAGCGGAAACCATTGCCGTGCATATGGAGGCTCACCGCGTCATCACCATCAAGTCGACCGTTCCCGTGGGCACCGCCGACCTTGTCGCCTGCAGGATCAGGAAGACGATCACAATTCGCGGACGCAGTACGTTGACCTTCGACGTCGCTTCCAACCCGGAGTTTCTCAAGGAAGGCTCCGCCGTAGCCGACTGCAGGAAGCCGGATCGCATCGTCATCGGTGTCGCCAGCAAGGCCGCGGAGGAAACGCTGCGCAAGCTGTACGCGCCGTATAATCGGAACCATGAAAAGATCGTGGTCATGGACGTGCGCAGCGCCGAAATGACCAAGTACGCCGCAAACTGCATGCTGGCAGCGAAGATCAGCTTCATGAACGAAATGGCCGATTTGGCTGAGGCCGTCGGGGCCGACATCGAGAAGGTCCGCCATGGCATCGGCAGCGATCCCCGTATCGGCTATCACTTCATCTATCCCGGCGCCGGCTATGGGGGGTCGTGCTTTCCCAAGGATGTGCGTGCCATGATCTTGGTGCAGGAATGCAGCCGGCCGGCATTGTGGCTGCGTTGGCTGTGCTTGCCGCGGCCTGCTTGGCCCTTCCCGGTCGTAAGGGCGCCGATCTGCGGAGAATAGGAGGCGCGGTCGTGGCGGCGGGCATAGCTTATGGCCTCCTCTTTACGACGGTTGCCCCTTCGTTGGAGACTATCTGGTTGACGTCACGCATCACGGCCGCCGTCGAGGCCGGCAAACCCTGCTCCGACTCCCGCCTCGCTTCGGCCGGATACCACGAGCCGAGCCTGGTTTTCCTGGCTGGCACGGAGATGCTTCTCACGGATGTCGAGGGAGCAGCGGATCACCTTCTTTCGGATCCTGTCTGCGCCCTTGCACTGGTGCCAGCTCCTGATGCCGCGCGACTTGCAGAGTTCGCAAGTGCGGGAGGAAAGGCCGTTGTCCCTGTTGCACGGATCGAGGGCGTTAACTACTCGAAGGGGAAAAAGCTTTCGCTGCGCCTGTTCAGGGTCGAGGATGGAAGCGGCGTCAGAAAAACTCCAGGCTGACGCGGAAGAGCTGTTCGACCTGGCGCACCGCACTCTCCAGCGCGAAGATGACGACCCGGTCCTTCGGCTTGATGCGCAGTGAACCGCTCGGCTTGAGGACCGTGCCGTCGCGATAGACGGCTCCGATGCGCATGCCTTCCGGCAGTTCTTGCTCGCTGAGCGGCGGACCGACCAGCGGCGAGGTCTCCAGAGCCTCGGCCTCGATGATCTCGGCCGCCCCCTTCTGGACATTGTGGACGGCGCGGATACGGCCGCGGCGCACGTGCTGGAGCACCTTGGAGATGGTCACCGCGCGCGGGTTCACATGGGCGTCGATGCCAAGCGTCTTGGCGAATTCGTGATAGGTCGGGTTGTTGATCAGCACTAGGTTCGACTTGCAGCCGAGCCGCTTGGCGATCACACTCGACAGGATGTTGACCTGATCGTCGTTGGTGAGCGCCACCATCAGGTCGGCATGGTCGATGTCCGCCTCCAGAAGCAGCTTCTGCTCCAGCGCGCTGCCGTTGAGCACCACCGTGCGGCGCAGATCGTCGGCGATGGAGATGGCGCGGTCGCGGTTGCTCTCGATGATCTTCACCTTGGTGCGGCTGCGCTTGCGCTCCAGCGAGCGGGCGACATAGCGGCCGATATTGCCGCCGCCGGCGATGACGATGCGGGTCGCCTCGGCCTCCTCGTGCCCGAACAGGCCCAGCGTACGGCGCACCTGGTCCTTTGTGGTGACGACATAGGCCATGTCGCCGGCCATGAGCTGATCGCCGGAATGGGGGACAAACAGGTTGCCGTTGCGCGACACGCCCACCACCGTCGACGGCAAGTCAGGGAAAAGCTCTGTCAGTTGTGCCAGCGGCGTGTTGATGACCGGGCATTCCTCCTGACATTCGATCGCCACCATGGCCACCCGCCCGTCGGCGAAGGCCACCACGTCGGTGGCGCCGGGAAGAGCGATACGCCTGAGCACCATTTCGCCCACCTCGAGCTCCGGCGAAATGATGACGTCGATGGGCAGGTGATCGCGTGAGAAAAGGTCCATGTAGTGGGACTGCAGATAGGACTGCGAGCGGATGCGCGCGACCTTGGTCGGCACGTTAAAAAGCGAGTGCGCGACCTGGCAGGCCACCATGTTGACCTCGTCGTAGAGCGTGACGGCGATGATCATGTCCGCCTGCTGCGCGCCGGCGGCTTCCAACACCTCAGGATGCGCTCCGTGGCCGACGAAGCCGCGCACGTCGAGTGCGTCGCGTACGCCGCGGATGAGTTCTGACGAGGTATCGATGACGGAGACGTCATTTTGCTCCGCCGCCAGCCGCTCGGCGATGCCGTAGCCGACCTGGCCGGCGCCGCAGATGATGACCTTCATGTGCCCGTTCTCCTAGACGCCCAGCGACTTCAGCTTACGGTGAAGGGCGGAGCGCTCCATGCCGATGAACTCGGCGGTGCGCGAGATGTTGCCGCCGAACCGGTTGATCTGCGCCAGAAGGTACTCCTTCTCGAAAAGTTCGCGCGCCTCGCGCAACGGCAGCGCCATAATATGCTGGTCCGACTGTGTCGGCACACGCGGCATGACGTCGCCAATCTCGGCGGGCAACAGGTCGGCGGTGATCGGCGCATCGCCATCGTCGCCGCGCGTCAGGATCAGAAGCCGCTCGACGTTGTTGCGCAATTGGCGAATGTTGCCCGGCCAATCGTGCGCCTGCAAAACGGCCAGCGCGTCGTCACCGAGGCGGCGAGGCTTGATGCCCACCTGAGTGACGATCTGCTGCATGAAGTGTTCGACCAGGACCGGGATGTCCTCGCGCCGCTCCGACAGCGGCGGAACGGCAACCGGCACAACGGCCAGGCGGTGGTAGAGATCTTCGCGGAAGCGGCCGTCGGCAATCATGGCCTCCAGATTTCGCGCCGTGGAGGAGATGATGCGTACATCGACCTTGACCCGCTTCGTGCCCCCTACCCGCTCGAACTGCTGGTCCACCAGCACCCGCAGGATCTTGGCCTGCGTCTCGCTGGGCATGTCGGCGACTTCATCGAGATAGAGCGTGCCGCGATGCGCTTCCTCCAAGGCGCCCACCTTGCGCTCGCTGCCGTTTGATTCGGTGCCGAACAACTCGATCTCCATGCGCTCGGGCGTGATCGAGGCGGCGTTCACGGAGACGAAGGGACCGGTGCTGCGGTTCGAGACGGCATGGATGGCGCGTGCGGCAAGCTCTTTACCGGAACCTGACGGGCCGATCAGCATGATGCGGCTGTTGCTGGGGGCGATGCGCTCGATGGCCTGGCGCAGGTGGTTGATCGCCGGCGAATTGCCGACGAGGTCGAAGCTCTCGCCGCTGCGCTTCTTCAGGTCCAGGACCTCGCGCTTGAGCTTGGATGTCTCCAGCGCCCGCTCACAGATGAGGATCAGCCTGTCGGCCTTGAAGGGCTTTTCTATGAAATCGTAGGCGCCGCGCTTGATGGCCGCCACCGCCGTCTCGATGGTGCCGTGGCCGGAGATCATCACCACGGGCAGATCGGGATGTATTTCCTTAACCTTATCGAGCAGCGCCAGCCCATCGAGGGTGGAGCCCTGCAGCCAGATATCGAGCAGCAACAGCCGCGGCACACGCTCGGCGATGGCCGCTAGCGCTCCGTCGCTGTCGCCGGCGGTGCGTGTCTCGTGCCCCTCGTCGCTCAGGATGCCGGCGACCAGCTCGCGGATATCTTCCTCGTCGTCGATGACCAGTATGTCAGACGCCATTATCGACCTTTTCCGTCTCTCCAGCAGAATTGCCCGCCCCTTCCCCGGAAGCGTCGCCGGCCGGTGCACCCGGCAGGATCATGCGAATCATTGCCCCTACACCACCATGGAAGTCCGCTGGTGCATCGTTGAGCTCCAGCCGCCCCCCATGGTCTTCAATTATCTTCTTGACGATGGCAAGGCCAAGGCCGGTGCCTTTCTCGCGCGTCGTCATGTACGGCTCGAGCAGCCGCTGCCGATTTTCCCGCGGCAGGCCCTTGCCGTTGTCGATGACCTCCACCTCAATGGTCTCGCCTACCTGCCGTGCGGTTATGCGGATCACGCCCTGGCGCTCGCCCTCCTCGCGTATCGCGGCGTCGATCGCCTCTGACGCATTCTTGATGACGTTGCCGAAGGCCTGGCTCATCAGGCGCGTGTCAAAGCGACCGATCAACGGCTTCTCGCCCAGTTGCCGTTCGACCGTGATATCGGAGCGGCTCACTTCCACCAGGAAGGACGCCTCGCGCAGCGGCTCGCGCAGGTCGAGCCGCTGGATGTCGGGCTTGGGCATGCGCGCGAAGGTGGAGAACTCGTCCACCATGCGGCCGATATCGCCCACCTGGCGGATGATCGTGTCCGTACACTGGTCGAAGACTTCACGGTCCTCGGTGATAACCTTGCCGTATCGCCGGCGGATGCGCTCGGCCGAAAGCTGGATCGGCGTGAGCGGGTTCTTGATCTCGTGTGCGATGCGCCGCGCGACGTCCGCCCATGCCGAAGAGCGCTGCGCCTGCACGAGGTCTGTAATATCGTCGACGGTAACCACGTAGGAACGCTCGTCCGTCTCGCCGACACTTTCCTCGGTGGTGATCTGGATGTTGAAGGTGCGCTCCGCGCCGGCGCGATGGAAGGTGAGCTGATCGCGATAGACCTGGCGGCCGGAAGTCCGCCCCATCTCAAACACGCGGCCGATCTGCGGCAGGACAGCGGAGAGGTTCTGGCCCACGGCCCGGTCGGCGGAAATGGCGAGCATGGTCTCGGCCGAGCGGTTGACCATGGTGACCGTGCCACGGGCATCGACGCCGATGACGCCCGCGGTGACGCCCGAAAGCACCGCTTCGGTGAAGCGGCGGCGCTCGTCGATGACGTCGCGCGCGGAGATGAGCTCGTCGCGCTGGGTCTTGAGCTGCAGGGTCATCTTGTTGAAGGTGTCGCCCAGCGAGGCAACGTCGCCGTCCGAAGGGCGGACGGGCACCGCCACGTCGAGATTGCCGGTCGAGACCGCGCCCGCCGCGCCGATAAGCTGACGGATCGGCCGCACCAGCCGGTCGGCCACTGCGATGCCGGTCCAGATCGCCGCCAGCACGATGGCCAGCGTGACGACGAGGTAAAGCAACGCAAAGGCGACCTGGGTGTTGATTCGGTTCTCTTCCAGAGAGCGGTACTCGCCAGTGTTCTCCGCGACGATGCGCTGCGCCTTGATGACCTGGGGGTCGAGCTCTTTCAAGGCATAGAGATAGACGTCGGGAATCTCGCGCAACTTGACGATTGCCGCGATCAGGTTGCCCGGCGGCAGGTCGAACAGCACCGGCCGCCCTTCGGCAGCACGCTGCAAGGCGCCGTCGGGCGGAGCAGGGATTTCGATCGGCTCGGGCATGTCGGCGCCCATGACGACCTCTTCATCCTCCCGCATGAGCACCGCATGGGCAAGGCCACGCACCACCGCCTGCTGGGTGAGGCGCTGGCGGAATCCGGTACGGTCCAGATTGTAGAGAGAGCGCATACGGTCGAGGTCGATCGCCATGGAGAGCGTCGTGCCCTGCAGATTGCGGGCGTGGTCGGAGACGTAGGCCTCGGCAATGGACAGGGACGATTGCACGATGACGCGGGTCCGCAATTCGAACCAGCGGTCGAGGCCGAGATCGAGCGTGATGGAGGCGATGATGGCGACGAGGATGGCCGGTATCGCGGCAACAAGCGAGAACATGGCGACGATGCGCACATGCAGCCTCGACGCCGCCTTGCCTCCCTTGCGTGCCGTATAGATGCGGTGCGCCTCCCGGCCGATCAGCGCCAGAAGCAGGAGCACGAAGGCGGCATTGATGCCGATCAGCGCCAGTGTGGTGCCAGCATCGGGGGTAAAAGGGGTGAGTCCCAGGAGCACGGCGAAGGAGATAGCCGCCGTCACCAGCGCACCAGCAGCCGCCAAAATGCCCGGCAGCGCCATCAGGCGGCGGCCGTCATTCGGCGCGGATCGGTAAACCTGTTCTCCGGCCATGGCAGATGCCTGTGTACTCATCGATGCTCAACTCGGTGGCGCCAATGCCCAACAACCGTTGCAGGTATGCAACGCAATGTGGCGACTTTGCAACGCCTACCTTCTCCAGGCCGAGAAAGGAAATACTAGCTGGGGACGACTTCGCCCGGCGACTGCTTGGAGGCGCGGTACACGTCGACCCCCAGCTCGCGTATCTTCTTGCGAAGTGTGTTGCGGTTCAAGCCCAGGAGTTCGGCCGCGCGAATCTGGTTGCCCTGGGTCGCCGCGAGCGCCGCCAAGATCAGCGGATACTCTACCTCGGCCACGATGCGGTGGTAGAGCCCCGGCGGCGGCAGCGCCGTGCCGAAGCCACGGAAATGACGCTGCAGATACTGCTCGACCGCCTGACCAAGCGGCAGGTCCTCGGGCAGCCCCTCGCCCTGGCGCGGACCCTCCACCGCTGATGCGCCACGCAGCTCGTTGAGGATGATCTCCTCGGAAATCTCGTCCTGCGGATAGAGCGCGGCCAGCCGGCGCACGAGGTTTTCCAGTTCCCGCACATTGCCCGGCCAGGCATATTGCATCATCGCGTCGATCCCGCCTCTGGCGATGCGCTTGGCGTGCAGTCCCTCCTGCTCGGCCTGGCTGAAGAAATGGCGCGCCAGATCGGGAATGTCCTCTGCCCGCTCGCGCAGCGGCGGCAGGCGCAATGGCACGACGTTGAGACGGTAGAACAGGTCCTCGCGGAAGAGGCCTTGGTTGATGAGGGCGCGCAGGTCCTTGTTGGTGGCTGCGACTATGCGCACGTCGGTCTTGATCGGCGTGCGCCCGCCGACGGTGGTGTATTCGCCCTGCTGGAGAACGCGCAGGAGCCGCGTTTGCGCCTCCATGGGCATATCGCCGATCTCGTCGAGAAACAGCGTGCCGCCCTCGGCCTGCTCGAAGCGGCCCGACGAGCGCTGTTGGGCGCCGGTGAAGGCGCCCTTCTCGTGGCCGAAGAGTTCCGATTCGATGAGGTCGCGCGGGATGGCCGCCATGTTGATAGCCACGAAAGGTCCGTTGCGGCGGCGGCCGAACTCGTGGAGTGCACGCGCCACCAGTTCCTTGCCGGTGCCCGATTCGCCGCTGATCATGACGGTCAGATCCGTCTGCATCATGCGGGCGAGCATGCGGTAGATATCCTGCATGGCCGCCGAACGGCCGATGAGCGGCATCGAATCGGGCGCATCGTTGGCGCGGGTGTCGGCGGGCCTGCCCTTCGGTTCGGCAAGCGCCCGGCCGACGATGCTGAGGAGTTCTGTCAGGTCGAAAGGCTTCGGCAGATATTCGTAGGCGCCGACCTCGGAGGCGCGGATAGCCGTCATGAAGGTGTTCTGGGCGCTCATGACGATGACCGGCAGGTCAGGCCTGGTCTTGCGGATGCGCGGCAGCATGTCGAAGGCGTTCTCGTCCGGCATCACCACGTCGGTGATCACCAGATCACCCTCGCCTGCCGACACCCAGCGCCATAGCGTGGCGGCGTTCGACGTTACGCGGACATGGTGGCCGACACGCGACAGTGCCTGGTTCAGAACGGTGCGGATGGCCGCGTCGTCGTCGGCCACCAGAATGCTGCCTTGTACGCTCATGCCTTCGAACCTGTTTTCTGCCGCCCGCCTTGCTCGCCGGCCTCTCCGCGCCAAGCCGGCATGAGGATGCGGAAGGTGGTGCCGCGCGAAGAAGAATCGCACTCGATGACGCCGCCATGGGCGCCGACGATCTTGGCCACCAGCGCCAGCCCGAGGCCGGAGCCGTTCTGCTTGGTGGTGATGAAGGGATCGAAGATGATCGACTGGATGTCTTCGGAGACCCCGGGGCCGTTGTCGTGGACGCAGAATTCCATCGGCAATGACACGCGCTCACGCGTGCCGGGCACCGAGAAGCGGATGCCGGGGCGGAAGGCCGTGGAAAGCTTTATCTCGCCGCCGCTATTGTTTCCAATGGCTTCTGCCGCATTCTTGATGAGGTTCAGAAAGACCTGAATGAGCTGGTCGCGGTTGGCGAAGACCGGCGGCAGCGAGGGATCGTAATCCTCGACGATGGCGATGTGGCGGGCAAAGCCGTTCTGGGCGAGTGCCTTCACGTGGTCGAGGATGACGTGGATGTTAGCCGGCTCACGGTTCACCGGCCGTTCGTCGGAGAAGACCTCCATGCGATCGACCAGGGCGACGATGCGGTCCGTCTCCTCGGTGATCAGGCGAGCGAGCGAGCGGTCTTCGTCGGAGACCACGTTTTCCAGAAGCTGTGCCGCGCCGCGGATGCCAGACAGTGGGTTCTTGATCTCGTGCGCCAGCATCGCGGCAAGTCCGGTCACCGAGCGGGCGGCGCCCCGGTGGGTCATCTGCCGGTCGATCTTTTCCGCCATCGAGCGTTCCTGGAACATGACGACGACAGAGCCCGGCAGCTCCGAGACGGGGGCCACGTAGATGTCGACAATCTTGTCCGAGCCGAGGCGCGGCGAGGAGATGTCGACGCGGTACTCGTTGACCGGCGCACGGCGCTCGCGCACCTGGTCCACCAAGGTCAGGAGCGGACTGCCGAAGGGCACGAAATCGGAGAGCCGGTTGCGCGCCAACATCGTCGCGCTCAGGCGGAAGAAATCTTCGGCCTCGGCATTGACGAAAGGGATGAAGCCGTCCTCGTCGACCATGACGACGGGATGGCCGATGGCGTCGATCGCCAATTGCGCCACGTTCACGATATTGCTGTCAGACAAGATGTCGGCGCTCATGCGACCATCCTTTGTGAAGCGGCGGGCCTTTGCGGAAGTGCGGGCTTTTGCGAAGCGGCGGTCTCTGCGAACGCGACCGCCAAGTGGCTGAGCACCTTGGCGGGCTCCGTTTCCGTCATCATCGCCGACCGCAGCATTGCCGCGGCTTCACCACCGTGGCGCTCCAGATACCAGCCGAGATGCTTGCGGGCGTGGCGTGCGCCCTGCTCGCGTCCGTAATGGGTGAGCATGTCTTCGTAGTGGGCCGCCACATAGTCGGCCATCCCTGCCGCGTCACGCGGCACGCCGGGCGCCTCGGTACCGGCGGCGAAATGGGCGAGCGCGCCCGCCGTCCATGGCGCGCCGTAATGCGCCCTGCCGATCATCACGGCGTCAGCGCCCGATTGCGCCAGCATGGCGGCTGCCTCTGTCGGCCCGTCGCCGTCGCCATTGGCGACGACGGGAACCGACACCGCCTGCCTGACGCGCGCGATCGCCTGCCAATCCGCCTTGCCCTTGTAGAACTGGCAGCGCGTGCGCCCGTGGACGGTCACCATGGCAATGCCCGCCTCTTCGGCGCGCCGCGCGATGGCGGGAGCGTTGAGGCAATCCTCGCCCCAGCCGAGGCGCATCTTCAGCGTTACGGGTACGGGGACCGCTTTCACCACGGCTTCGATCAACGACAGTGCATGGTCGGGCTCACGCATCAGCGCCGAGCCGGAATAGCCCCCCGTCACCTTCTTGGCCGGGCATCCCATGTTGATATCGACGACATCGGCGCCCTCGCCCACGGCGATGCGCGCGGCTTCCGCCATCCAGTGCGCCTCGCGGCCAGCAATCTGCACCATGTGGACGTCGATCTCCGGGCGGCGGCGGATGCGGCGGGCGCTCTCCGCCCTGCCCTTCGCCAGTTCACCGCTGGCAACCATCTCGGAGACGACAAGACCCGCGCCGTGACGGTACGCACGCAGGCGGAACGGCAGGTCCGTGACGCCCGACATGGGCGCCAGGAAGACGCGGTTGCGCAGCGTCGCCGCCCCGACCCGCAGAGGACACGCAAGAATCTCGACAGGATTTTTGCTCAAAAAGCATGCACCATTGTTGTTTGCCTAATTGTTAGCCACAAACTGTTCGGTGCGCAACGGGTTTGGCAGCGCCTTGGCAGAAATCCGTTGGCATTTCACGATTGCCGTGATTATCCCTCCCGCATGAACGCGCTTCTTGAACAGGGCAAGGCTGCGGCCAAGCGTCGGATTGCCGCGGTGATCGTCGCCGCGGGCCGTGGCGAGCGTGCCGGGCAGAACGGCAACGGGCCGAAGCAATACCGCCCCATCGGCGGCAAGTCGGTGATCCGGTACACGCTGGAAACCTTTGCCGCGCATGAGCGAGTCGACACCATCGCCGTGGCGATCCATCCCGAGGACAGCGCGCTGTTCGCAGCCGCCTGCGAGGGCATCGACTGCGATATCCGCGCCGTCCATGGCGGGCCTTCGCGGCAAGAATCAACGCGTCTCGCGCTCGCCGCCCTCGCCGATCTGGCGCCCGACATCGTCCTCATCCACGACGGCGTGCGGCCCTTCATCGACGGCGCCCTCATCGACCGCGTGATCGACGCGGTGGCCGAGGGGACGGGCGCGCTTCCGGCAGTCGCCGTTTCCGACACGCTCAAGCGTAGCGGTGCCGACATGCTGGTAAAGGGTACGGTACTGCGGGCCGATCTTTTCGCGGCGCAGACGCCGCAGGGTTTTTCTTTCCCCACCATCCTCGCCGCCCACGAGAAGGCGCTCAAGGAAGGGCGCCTGGATTTCACCGACGATGCGGCGATTGCCGAATGGGCCGGCATTCCGGTGCGGCTCGTGGAGGGCTCGCCCGACAACACGAAGCTTACCTGGGCGCGCGACATGGCGCTTGCCGATCAGCGGCTAAGCGCCTTGCGGATGCCGGACGTGCGCACCGGCAACGGCTATGACGTTCACGCTTTCGGCAAGGGCGACGGCGTCTGGCTCTGCGGCGTCGAAATCGCTCATGAGAAGACGTTGCAGGGACATTCCGACGCCGATGTCGGCCTGCATGCGCTTACCGATGCGCTGCTTGCCACATGCGGCGCCGGCGACATCGGCACGCACTTCCCGCCCTCCGACCCGCAATGGAAGGGCGCGCGCTCGCGTCTTTTCGTCGAGCATGCGGTGGAGCTTGTGCGGGCGCGCGGCGGTCGTATCGCCAATGCCGACATCACGCTGATCTGCGAGGCGCCCCGCGTCGGGCCACACAGAGAAGCGATGGTGGCGGAACTTTCCGACATGCTGCGAATTGCGTCCGATCGTATTTCCGTCAAGGCGACGACCAACGAGAAGCTGGGCTTCGTCGGCCGCGAGGAAGGCATCGCCGCTATCGCGACGGCGACCGTCATCTATCCCGGATTCCTGCCGGATTGAGGTAGTTATGAGCGACATAGAGATGCTGGCAGTCAAGGTATTGCGCACTTTCGAGGAGCGCGGCTGGATGCTCGCCACGGCAGAATCCTGCACCGGCGGCATGATTGCCGCCGCCATCACCGATCTCACCGGCGCGTCGAACGTGCTGGAGCGCGGCTTCGTCACCTATTCGAACGAGGCGAAGGTGGAGATGCTGGGGGTTTCACCGGAAACGCTGGCCGCCCACGGGGCAGTGTCGGCGGAGACGGCGCGGGAGATGGCGGCCGGCGCGCTTGCCCATTCGCGCGCGGATGTCGTCGTCTCGGTGACCGGGGTGGCCGGGCCGGGCGGCGGCACGGCGGAAAAGCCGGTCGGCCTCGTCTGGTTCGGGCTCGCTATGAAAGGACAAGAGCCGCGTACGGAGAAGCGGCAGTTTGCCAGCAGCGAACGCGCTCTAGTGCGCCGCGACAGTGTGGCGACGGCGCTCGGCCTCCTGCTGGACGCGGCTTACGCCGAAGGCCCGTAGACGACATCCGCCCGCCGCTCGAACGCTTCGGAAAACATGCGGAAGGCGCGGTCGAACATGGCGCCCATCAGCATGCCGAGCATGCGGCTCTTGAACTCGTAGTCGATGAAGAAATGCACGTCCGTCTGGCTTTCGCCCGCCGGGTCGAAGCGCCAGCGGTTCTGCAGGAAGCGGAACGGGCCGTCGATATAACGTACGTCGATGACGCGTTCCTCCGGTTTCAGGATCACCTGGCTGGTGAAGGTCTCTCGGATGGCCTTGTAGCCCACAGTCATGTCGGCCAGCAGGATCGTCACGCCGTCGCGCTCCTTGCGCGAGCGCACGTTGAGCGCCTCGCACATGGGCACGAATTGCGGATAGGCCTCGATATCCGCCACCAGGGCGAACATCTGCTCGGGCGGGTGGTTCACCCGGCGAACCGTCTCGTGTTTGGGCATCGCGAACTTACGCCGTCTTGACCGCCAGGAGGCGCGCCTCGCGCGCCGCCTTCAGCCGGGCGAAGTCGTCGCCGGCGTGGTGGGAGGAGCGCGTCAACGGACTCGAGGAGACCATGAGGAAGCCTTTGGTGTAGGCGACGGTCTCGTAGGATTTGAACTCCTCCGGCGTGACGAACTTCTTCACCGAATGGTGCTTGCGCGTTGGCTGCAGGTACTGACCGATGGTGATGAAGTCGACATCCGCCGAGCGCAGGTCGTCCATGAGCTGCAGCACCTCGTTGCGCTCCTCGCCAAGCCCCACCATGATGCCGGACTTGGTGAACATGGACGGATCCAGATCCTTCACCCGCTGCAAGAGGCGGATGGAGTGGAAATAGCGGGCGCCGGGGCGCACAGTCAGGTATTTCGACGGCACGGTCTCCAGATTGTGGTTGAAGACATCGGGCTTGGCCGCCACGACCCTCTCCAAGGCGCCGTCCTTGCGCAGAAAATCGGGAGTGAGGATCTCGATGGTCGTTTCCGGCGAGACCTCTCGGATGGCGTGGATGACGTCGACAAAATGCTGCGCACCACCATCCTTCAGGTCGTCGCGGTCGACCGAAGTGATGACGACATGGTTCAGCCCCATCTCCCGCACCGCCTTGGCGACACTTGCGGGCTCATTCGGGTCGAGCGGACCGGGAATGCCGGTCGCCACGTTGCAGAAGGCGCAGGCACGGGTGCAGATCTCGCCCATGATCATGAAGGTGGCGTGCTTCTTGTCCCAGCACTCGCCGATATTCGGGCAGCCGGCTTCTTCGCAGACCGTGACGAGGTTGTTCGACTTCACGATCTCGCGCGTTTCCAGATAGCCCTTCGAGGTGGGCGCCTTGACGCGGATCCATTCGGGCTTCCTGAGCACCTCCTGGTCCGGCCGGTGCGCCTTTTCGGGATGGCGCGGGCGCGGCTTCGCGGAGACGGTGTCGAGAACGGTAACCATCATTTCCTCTGTTTCTTCAATTCGCCGGCCTGATTGCGCCTTTTACACATATAGAGATTGCCGCGGACGGCAAAAGCCCGCCTGCCTTCAGCAGGCGGGCAATGTTGATGATCGGCTCATCTCCCTCCGCGGATCAGCCGGTAGAGCCAGATCAAGAGGCAGGCGCCGATGACGGCGACGACGAGCTGGCCGATGATGCCGCCGAAGGTGGCCCCCATAACTGCAAACAAAATCGCGTTGAGGACGACAGCGCCGACCACGCCAAGGATGATGTTAAGCAGAAGGCCGTGCTCGGCCTTCATGATCTTCTCGGCGAGCCAGCCGGCTATGCCGCCGATAATAACCGTCAAAATCCAACCTACACCCTCCATTCGAAGTCTCCTGTTTGGTTGCGGATCGGTACAAACTATACGCCACAATCCCGCACCGGTTACCGCCGGCGCAAGGCACTTCAAGCGTTCAGCGTGCGTCCATAGGCATCGAGAACGCTCTCTTTCATCATCTCTGAAAGCGTTGGATGTGGGAAGATGGTGTGCATAAGTTCCTCTTCCGTAGTCTCCAAGTTCATAGCGACGACGAAACCCTGGATAAGCTCGGTCACCTCTGCGCCGATCATGTGCGCGCCCAGAAGTTCGCCAGTTTTCTTGTCGAGGATCGTCTTGACGAAGCCCTGATCTTCGCCAAGCGCGATGGCCTTGCCGTTGGCGCCGAACTGGAAGCGGCCGACGCGGATGTCGCGGCCTTCCTTCTTGGCCTTCTCCTCCGTCAGCCCGACCGAGGCGACCTGCGGCTGGCAGTAGGTGCAGCCGGGTATCCTGTTCTTGTCGAGCGCGTGCACACCGGGCGCGCCGGCGATCTTCTCCACGCAGACGACGCCCTCGTGCTCGGCCTTGTGAGCGAGCATGGGCGGGCCCGCGACATCGCCGATGGCGTAGATGCCGGGGACATTGGTGCGCCCATAGCCGTCGACGACGACCATGCCGCGCTCGACTTTCACGCCTGCGGATTCAAGGCCGAGATTCTCGACGTTGCCTTGCACGCCGACGGCGGAGATGAGCCGCTCGGCGGCAATCTTCTCCACCTTGCCGTCCTTCATCTCGACATGGGCCGTGACCTTGCCCGAACCCTTCTCGACCTTCGTGACCTTGGCCTCGACATGGAACTTTATGCCCTGCTTCTCGAGCTGGCGCCTGGCGAATTTGGAGATTTCCGCATCTTCCACAGGCAGGATCTGCGGCAGGAGTTCGATCACCGTCACCTCGGCCCCCATGGTGCGGTAGAAGCTGGCGAACTCGATGCCGATGGCGCCCGAGCCCATGACGATGAGCGATTTCGGGATTTCCTTCGGCACCATGGCCTCGAAATAGGTCCAGATCAGCTTGCCGTCGGGCTCGATGCCCGGCAGGACGCGCGGGCGCGCGCCGGTGGCCAGGATGATATGCTTTGCCTTGTACGTGCCCTCACCCAACGTGTTCTTAGGGGCCGCCGGCTGTGGCTCCATCGGCTTCTTCACCGGCTTGGAGACGACGACCTCGCCGGCTTTCGCGATCTTCGCCTCTCCCCAGATGATATCGACTTTGTTCTTCTTCATGAGGAAGCTGACGCCGCCGTTGAGCCGGGTGGAAACCTTGCGTGAGCGGTCGACGACGGCGGCGGCATCCACGGAAACCTTGCCGTCTACCTTCAGTCCGTAATCCTTGGCATTTTCGACGTAGTGCAGGATTTCGGCCGAGCGTAGGAGAGCCTTGGTGGGGATGCAGCCCCAGTTGAGGCAGATGCCGCCCAGATGCTCGCGCTCGACGATGGCCGTCTTGAAGCCGAGTTGCGCCGAGCGCACGGCCGTGACATAGCCGCCCGGACCGGAGCCTATGATAATGACGTCGTAGGTTTCAGCCACGGCTCAATTTCTCCTTCATTCAGATCACATGCCCGGCCCGTTCACCGGTTCTCAGCCGTTGGCGGCGGCACGCAGGCCGAAGGCCACCAGCAGCAGGAAAACGCCATTCGATAAAAGTTCGACTGCCAAAAGGATGCCGAGCACCGCCGACGCCGACCACGGCATGTCGGCCAGGATCATGCCGCCCAGCACCAGGGACAACAGACCCGAGACGAACACCCAGACCCAGCCGGAGATCGGCCTGAGCGCATAGGCATACATCAGCTTCACGACGCCCAGGACGATGAAGATGATGGCGACCAGGATAGTGAGCGAGATGATGCCTTCCATCGGCCGGAAGAGCAGCGAGATGCCTATGGCAAGCGTCAGCGCGCCGAGCAGCAGCGACCACAGGAAGATCGGCCAGCTTTCGCGCAGCCTGAAAGCCTGTATGATCTGCAGCACCCCGAACAGCGTGAACGCCCATGCGGCCAAAAGGGCCGCCGTCATGGTCGCGGCAAACGGATTGGCGAGCGCAAGAATGCCGCCGATGAGCGAGATGGCGCCGAGAATGGCAAGCCACACCCATGAAGATCGCAACTGTCTATGTTCGACGGTATCGGCCATTGTCATCCCTCCTTGATCAAAGGCCCAGTATCTGGCGGACCGCCGGTTCCAGCCCGACGCCGATGGCGCGGGTGTTCCCGGCGTCGAGATGCACGCCGTCCAGAGACGTCGTGCAAGCGACCGAGCCGGCATCGAAGAAGGCGCAGCCGGTCTCCTCGGCAAGCTGCGCGTAGAGCGGTGCCAGCTTACCCGCCTCAGCAACGCCGCCCTCGAACATGGCGGCGAATTGGTCGTTGCCAGTGTCGCATAGGACAGGTGGCGCGACGAGCAGGATAGCAGGCGCGGCGGCATCGAGCGGATAATCATGCCCGCGGACGATATCCACCAGGCGCTCCATACCCTGCTTGGCACCGATGGCGCGGCCGCAGATGAAAGGCTTCATGTCGTTGGCGCCAAGCATGATGATGACGAGATCAAGCGGCGAATGGGTAGCGAGCAACGTCGGCAGGATGCGCGCGCCGTTCCTGTCAGCACCGGCCAGCCAGTCGTCGAAGGCGGTGGTGCGGCCGTTGAGCCCTTCGGCGATGACGCGCGCCTTGTCGCCGAGGCGAGCTTGCAGGACCGAGGGCCAGCGATCCTCGTAGGCGTGACGGGAGGGCCCCTCGGTGTTGTAGCCCCAGGTGAGAGAGTCGCCGTAGCAGAGGATCGTTTTCATTGGTGCGACCTCAATGACCACACATACGACCCCACGGGCATCTGCCTCCGGAAATGCGTTCCCTCTTGCGGCAGCCGCGCGCGTATGTGCCACCACACGCGCTTTTCCGTGTCCGTCATCGCGCGGCGAAGCTTCGGCGCGTTCGTTTTCGCCTTAGCCGTTGCAGGTTTGGGTGTTCTATTCCACGACATTGCCCCCTCCTGAAACGTCGAGCACAGCGCGCCGACCCCCACTCGTCCAGCCGCCATCCGGCGGCTGTCCAACCTCCCCCGCAAGGGGGGATGGCGCGCGGCGTCAGACCAGCATCCCAAACGGGTTCTCCACCAGCCGCTTGAAGGCGGAAAGCAGTTCGGCGCCGAGCGCCCCGTCGACGGCGCGGTGATCGGTCGATAGCGTCACCGACATGATGGTGGCGGGCTTGATCTCGCCGTCCTTCACCACCGCCCGCTCTTCGCCCGCGCCGACCGCCAGAATGGTGGCGTGCGGCGGGTTGATGACGGCGGCAAAGTCCTTGATGCCGTACATGCCGAGATTGGAGACCGCCGTCGTGCCGCCCTGATACTCCTCCGGCTTCAGCTTGCGGTTCCTGGCGCGGGTCGCCAGATCCTTCATCTCGTTGGAGATCGCCGACAGGGTCTTTGCCTCGGCCCGGCGCACGATCGGCGTGATCAGCCCGCCGGGGATGGCCACAGCCACCCCGACATCGGCATGCTTGTGTTTGACCATGGCGCTCTCGGTCCACGAGGCGTTGGCGTCAGGCACGGCCATCAGCGCCAGGGCCATGGCTTTGATGATGAAGTCGTTGACCGACAGCTTGTAGGCCGGCTTCTCGCCGTCCTCGGTCTTGACCATGGGGGCGGCGGCATTGAGCTGCTTGCGGAGCGCCAGCAGCGCGTCGATCTCGCAGTCCAGCGTCAGGTAGAAGTGCGGGATGGTGGACTTCGCCTCGACCAGGCGGCGGGCGATGGTCTTGCGCATGCCGTCGTGGGGCACGAGCTCGTAGGAACCTTCCTCGAAGAGCCTCAAGACCTGCTCGTCCGACATGGGCTTGGGCGCCGGGGCCTCGGGCGCCCTGGCGGCGGGTGCTTTCGCCGCGCCGCCGGAAATCGCCGCCTCGACATCGGCCTTCACCACGCGGCCGCGCGGGCCGGAGCCGGAGACGGCGGCAAGATCGATGCCGGCTTCCTTGGCAATGCGGCGGGCGAGTGGGGAAGAGAATATCCTGGCGCCGCTCTCGTCCTTGGCGGGAGCGACGCGCGGTTCCGCGGGACCGTCGGCGGCGCCGTTCGGTTTGGCAGCGGGCGCTTCCGGCTTTTCCGCAGGAGCCGGCTCGGCCGGAGCCTTCTCTTGAGGAGGAGCGGCAGGCGGCGCCTCGGCGGACGAGGTCTTGGCGGCCTCGGCCACATCCTCGCCCTCTTCGGCGAGCACAGCGATCAGCGCATTCACCTTCACGCCTTCCGTACCCTCAGGTACCACGATCTTGGCGACCGTGCCCTCGTCGACGGCCTCCACTTCCATGGTCGCCTTGTCGGTCTCGATCTCAGCGATCACGTCGCCAGCCGAAACGCTGTCCCCCTCCTTGACCAGCCACTTGGCGAGGTTTCCCTCCTCCATTGTGGGCGAGAGGGCGGGCATGGTGATTTGAATCGGCATAGAGGACCCCTCTCCTTCAGCCCCGGTAGGTGACGGCCTTCACCGCCTCGACGACTTCGGCCACGCTGGGCAGCGCCAGCTTTTCCAGATTGGCGGCGTAGGGCATCGGCACATCCTTGCCCGCAACGGTGATGACCGGCGCGTCGAGATAGTCGAAGGCGCGCTGCATGACCTGGGCGGCGATATGGTCGCCGACGGAGGACTGCGGGAAACCTTCCTCGACGGTGACCAGCCGGTTGGTCTTCTTCACCGATTCGATGACGGTCTCGAGGTCCATCGGCCGGATCGTGCGCAGGTCGATAATCTCCACGTCGAGGCCCATGCCACGCAGCTCCTCCTCCGCCTTGATCGCGTAGGTCATGCCGATGCCGAAGGAAACTATGGTCGCATCCTTGCCTGCCTTGTGGATGCGCGCCTTGCCGATGGGCAGTACGAAGTCGTCAAGCTTCGGCACGTCGAAGGTCTGGCCGTAGAGGATCTCGTTTTCCAGGAAGATCACCGGGTTGGGATCGCGGATGGCCGCCTTCAAGAGGCCTTTGGCGTCGGCTGCCGTATAGGGCATCACGACCTTGAGACCGGGGATGTGGCCGTACCAGGCCGCGTAGTCCTGGCTGTGCTGTGCGGCGACGCGGGCAGCCGCGCCGTTGGGGCCGCGGAAGACGATGGGCGCGCCCATCTGGCCGCCGGCCATATAGAGCGTCTTGGCCGCCGAATTGACGAGCTGATCCATCGCCTGCATGGCGAAGTTGAAGGTCATGAACTCGACGACGGGCTTGAGCCCGGCGAAGGCCGCGCCGATGCCGACGCCGGCGAAGCCGTGCTCGGTGATCGGCGTGTCGACCACGCGCTTGTCGCCGAACTCCTGCAGCAAGCCCTGGGTCACCTTATAGGCGCCCTGATACTCCGCCACCTCCTCGCCCATGACGAAGACGTCCTCGTCGCGGCGCATCTCCTCGGCCATGGCGTCACGCAACGCCTCGCGCACGGTGGTGGGCACCATCTCGGTGCCTTCGGGAATGTCGGGATCGGCGGGAAGCGGCTGCGCCTCTGCCTTCGGCACGGCAGCGGGCTTCGGCGTCTCCTCTGTCTTCTGCTCCGCCGGCTCTTCCGCCGGCGCCTGAGCGGCGGCAGGGGGCGCGCCGACCGAGGCCTTGGAAAGGTCTTCCTCGCTCTCGCCGTCGACAAGCAGGAGGGCGATGGGCGTATTGACCTTCACCCCTTCCGTGCCCTCGCCGATGAGGATCTTGCCGAGCTTTCCTTCGTCGATCGCCTCGACCTCCATGGTCGCCTTATCGGTCTCGATCTCGGCGATCACATCGCCGGGGGCGACGGCATCGCCCTCTTTCTTCAGCCATTTGGCGAGATTGCCCTCCTCCATGGTCGGAGAGAGCGCAGGCATGAGAATTTCCGTTGGCATCGTGAGCGCCTCCCCTCAGAGCAGGATATCGGTGTAGAGTTCGGACACGTCCGGCTCCGGATCCGATTGGGCGAAATCGGCCGCATCGGCGACGATGTCGCGCACCTTCTTGTCCTCCGCCTTCAGATCGTCCTCACTCGCCCATTTCTTGTCCAGGAGCCGCTTCTTGACCTGCTCGATCGGGTCGTGCTCGGAGCGCATTTTCTGCACTTCGTCCTTGGAACGATACTTTGCGGGGTCCGACATAGAGTGGCCGCGGTAGCGGTAGGTCTGCATCTCCAGGATGATCGGTCCCTTGCCGGAGCGGCACCAGTCGACCGCGAGGTCGCCGGCCGCCTTTACCGCACGCACGTCCATGCCGTCGACCTGGATGCCGGGGATCTTGAAGGATAGACCACGGTGCGAAAAGTCGGTCTCGGCCGAGGAGCGCGAGACCGAGGTGCCCATGGCATAGCGGTTGTTCTCGATGATGTAGACTACGGGGAGCTTCCATAGCGAGGCCATGTTGAAGCTCTCGTAGACCTGGCCCTGGTTGGCCGCGCCGTCACCGAAATAGGTGAGCGAGACGCTGTCATTGCCGCGGTAGCGGTTGGCGAGCGCCAAGCCGGTCCCGAGCGGCACCTGTGCGCCGACGATGCCGTGGCCGCCAAAAAAGTTCTTCTCCTTGGAGAACATGTGCATGGAGCCGCCCTTGCCCTTGGAGTATCCCCCACGCCGGCCGGTAAGCTCCGCCATAACGCCGCGCGGGTCCATGCCGGTGGCCAGCATGTGGCCGTGGTCGCGGTAGCCGGTGATCACCTGGTCACCCTCCTTCAGCGCCATCTGCATGCCGACGACGACGGCCTCCTGGCCGATATAGAGGTGGCAGAAGCCGCCGATCAGGCCCATGCCGTAAAGCTGGCCCGCCTTCTCCTCGAAGCGGCGGATCAGGAGCATGTCATGATAGGCCGAAAGCTCCTGTTCCTTTTTGAACTCTTCCGGCTTCGGCGTCTTGACGGCGGGCGTGCCGCCGGCGGTGGATGACGATTTGGCTGGGCTACGGGATTTTGCCGACGAAGATTTCGGCGAGGTTTTCCTGGCGGCTGTCGCCATATGTCACTCCCTAGAAAGCGTCTCTTGACGGACATTAAGTCCTGCCTGCCGACACCATACTGCCGCAGGACGAGCATCTAGTCCACGCCAAGCAGCCATCCATGGCAAACAGTTCGATGCCGGACGCTATCATGACAAAAAGGCTTCCGCCATGCGAAAAAATGCATGGCAGCTATGCCGGCTAACCTGCTGGGAAAATTGATGTTCTTATGAATTAACTGGAAGACGGTTAATTCATGCCGCCTGCCGGACGGAATATGACGATCTCATTTTCCCGGACGAGATTCAGTGCCCGCCGAGCCTGCTCGTCGAGCATATCCTTCTCCAGCGAACCATCGTTGAGCAGGCTCACCCGCTCCTCCAGTTCCCTGCGTTCCCGGTGCAGCGCGTCGAGATTGGCCTCAAGTTCGGTGATGCGCCCTTCCAGGCGCTCCTTGCCGTTGAGGCCGTAGTCGCCGTGATAGGCGTGAAAGCCGAAATAGGTGAGCACCAGCACGGTGATCGCTGGTATGATCAGCCGGCCTGTATTGCGGCGTTTGTGATGGCGGGTCCACATGCGGCGAAATTCCTTCCGCCGCATGTGGCCATATCTTGCTTAATGGAGGGTTAGCCCCGGCTACTATCCGCGCAAAATCGTCCGCCCCGCATAGCGCGCCTGCTTGCCCAGTTCCTCCTCGATGCGGATGAGCTGGTTGTATTTGGCGAGCCGATCGGAGCGGGCGAGCGAGCCGGTCTTGATCTGCCCGCAATTGGTGGCGACCGCGAGGTCGGCGATGGTGGCATCCTCCGTCTCGCCCGAGCGGTGCGACATGACAGCCGTGTAGGCAGCCCTGTGCGCCGTCTCCACCGCATCCAGCGTCTCGGTCAGGGTGCCGATCTGGTTGACCTTGACGAGAATGGAGTTGGCAATACCCATCTTGATGCCATCGGCAAGCCGCGCCGAGTTGGTCACGAACAGGTCGTCGCCGACGAGTTGCACCTTATCGCCGGCGAGCTCGGTGAGGATCTTCCAGCCCTCGAAATCGTCTTCGGCCATGCCGTCTTCGATGGAGATGATGGGATAGTCGGCGGCGAGCTTGGCCAGGTATTCGGCCTGCGCCCTGCCGTCACGCGTCGTGCCCTCGCCCTCATAGACATACTTGCCGTCCTTGAAGAACTCGGTCGCCGCGCAGTCGAGCGCGATGGCCACGTCCTCGCCCGGCTTGTAGCCGGCCTTCTCCACCGACTTCATAATGAAATCGAGCGCTTCCTGGGCGCTCTTCAGCCCCGGCGCGAAGCCGCCCTCGTCGCCCACATTGGTGTTGTGACCGGCCGCCTTCAGCCCTGCCTTCAGCGTATGGAAGATTTCGGCACCCCAGCGCACCGCTTCGCGCAGGCTCTCCGCGCCAACGGGCATGACCATGAATTCCTGGAAGTCGATGGGGTTGTCCGCGTGCGCCCCGCCGTTGACGATGTTCATCATCGGCACCGGCAGCACATGCGCCGAAGCGCCGCCGACGTAACGGTAGAGCGGCAGGCCCGAGGCCTCCGCCGCCGCCTTGGCGACGGCAAGCGAGACGCCGAGGATGGCGTTGGCGCCGAGCCGGCTCTTGTTGGGCGTGTCATCGAGATCGATCATGGTGCGGTCGATGTGGATCTGGTCCTCCGCCTCCATGCCGCCGACGGCCTCGAAGATCTCGCCGTTGACGGCGTCGACGGCGCCGGCGACCCCCTTGCCGAGGAAGCGCGGCCCGCCGTCACGCAGCTCCACGGCCTCGTGCGCGCCCGTGGAGGCGCCGGAGGGCACCGCCGCGCGGCCCATCGAGCCGTCCTCCAGGACCACATCGACCTCAACGGTGGGATTGCCCCGGCTGTCGAGAATTTCACGTCCGACGATATCGACAATGGCAGTCATGGGCTGGTTCCTCTGGGTCGGATTGGGGTTGGAGAGAGATGGCGTCCCTCATATCGCAAGCGGCGAAAATGACAATGCGCTTATCGCTTCATTGCATGATGGAGGATATGCAAGGACGCCAGAACCGGCGGCGTCAGGTACTCTTGGCGACGAGGTCGAACGCCATCAGCCGCCCCAGCAACGCCGGCATGTCCCTGAGCGGGACCATGTTCGGCCCGTCGGACGGTGCGTTGTCGGGGTCATGGTGGGACTCGATGAAAACGCCAGCCACGCCGACGGCCACCGCCGCACGCGCCAGCGTCTCCACGAAGCGCCGCTCGCCGCCGGTGGAGCCGCCCTGCCCACCCGGCTGCTGCACCGAGTGCGTGGCGTCGAAGATCACCGGCGCGCCCATCTCCGCCATCTGCGGCAGGCCGCGCATGTCGGAGATGAGCGTGTTGTAGCCGAAGGAGGTGCCACGCTCGGTCACGAGTACATTGCCGTTTCCCGAGTCGGTGATCTTGGCAACCACGTTCTTCATGTCCCAGGGGGCGAGAAACTGCCCCTTTTTCACGTTAACGACGCGGCCGGTCCGGGCGGCGGCGATCAGGAGGTCGGTCTGGCGGCACAGGAAGGCCGGGATCTGCAGGACATCCACGGCGTCGGCCACGAGACGGCATTGCTCCTCTGTGTGCACGTCGGTCAGCACCGGCACGCCAAGCTCGCGCCTGAGATCGGCAAATATCGGCAAGGCCGCATCGAGGCCGGCGCCGCGCTTTCCCGAAAGCGAGGTGCGGTTGGCCTTGTCGAAGCTCGTCTTATAGACGAATCCTATCCCCAGCTTCTGCGTCAGCTCCTTCAGCGCGCCGGCCATGTCGAAGGCATGCTCGCGCGATTCGAGCTGGCAGGGACCGGCGATCAGCGCCAGCGGGGCGTCGTTGGCGAAGACGGTGCTGCCGACTTTCACACGCGGACTCGGCTTCATGTTTCAGGCTCCATTCAAGGCAAAAAAAGGAGATACCCCAAAAACGTCTCAAAAGCGGAGCTTTCAACCTCCTCGAAGATGAAAACTGCACCCTGTCCCGGCGCGGGTGGCACCAGAATCCGGTTTCTATGCATGGTATGGGCGATCTTCGCAACGGCCAGCCGTTCGGCGATCGCATCGATGCTTGGCGTGCGGAACACAATGCCGCAGAGCCTCAGGCGGTCGTCGCCGCCGGCCTCGATGCGACAGAAGTGCCTGGCATCCGCGTGCCCTAGGAGCCAAACGGCCGCATGCGGAGGCGATCCACCCTGAGGGCGCTCGGGAGAGAGCGTCCAAATTCCCGCTCCGTCGTCAGGCTCCTTGCGGAAGAGCCGGGTGAAGAAGTCCTTGCCGGCGCTCGGCTCCGCCGCCGTTGCGAGAATGCGCGATATACCGACAACGCCATTGTCGTGCCGCCGCAAGGACCGGTCGGCCACTGGCATGTTCACCCGCTGGCAGGCGAAGAAGAAGGAGGGGCAAGAACCGGGTGCGGCAAAAGCCAGTTCGAAAGAGGCCTGCGCGCGGTTTCCGCCGGCATCCACGAAGGGCCGCGAGAAGGAAAGCGGTCGCCCCGCGGAGATTCTCTCCTTTACGAAGCGGGCGTGCTCCGCAGCGGTGTTGCCCGTGCCGAGGGCGATGGCGGAGAATCCCTCCTCGCCGCAAGCCTCGCGAAACGCCCGGTCCCGCAGGACAAAAGTGTTGCCGGCGGCAATCGCCCCGCGCGCAGCTTCTTCATCGGCAATGGAGAGCGGCTCCAGATAGCTGCCGTTCTCGAAGAACACGCAGCAATTGGCCGTGCCAAAAGGATGGGCCGCGTCCGGAGCCACGGTGAAGCCGAGGCTCGCGAGCCGTTCCCGCGCCGTCGCAAGACTCTTGGTCGGGAGAACGCAATGGTCGAGCTTCATGCAAATCTCCAGAAATCAATCTGACAAATAAAACTACCCAAATAGGTAGTGAGGAGATTTGAAACTGCAATTCCAAGAGGCAACCAGCCGTCGGACGATCACTCACACCAGCCGCGACTGCTCCACGGCGGCGGCGATGAAGGAAGCGAAGAGCGGGTGCGGCTCGAAGGGCCGGCTCTTGAGCTCGGGGTGGTATTGCACGCCTATGAACCACGGGTGGTCGGCATATTCCACCGTTTCCGGCAGCACGCCGTCGGGCGACAGGCCGGCAAAGACCAGCCCGCACGCTTCCAGCTTCTCGCGGTAGCCGATATTCACCTCGTAGCGGTGACGGTGGCGCTCGGAGATTTCCTCCGAGCCGTAGATTTCGGCGATCTTCGAACCGGGCGTCAGACACGCGTCATAGGCGCCGAGCCGCATCGTGCCGCCCAGATCGCCGGCGGCGGTGCGCTTTTCGAGCATGTTGCCCTTCAGCCATTCGGTCATCAGGCCGACGACAGGCTCGTCGGTCGGGCCGAATTCAGTCGAGGATGCGTCCTCGATACCGGCAAGCGACCGCGCCGCCTCGATGCAGGCCATCTGCATGCCGAAACAGATGCCGAAATAAGGCACCTTGCGCTCACGGGCGAACTTGGCGGCCAGTATCTTGCCTTCCGAGCCACGCTCGCCGAAGCCGCCGGGCACGAGGATGCCGTGCACCTTTTCCAGCCACGGGGCCGGGTCTTCTTTCTCAAAGATTTCCGATTCGATCCATTCGAGGTTGACGCGCACGCGGTTTGCCATGCCGCCATGCGACAGCGCCTCGTTCAGCGACTTGTAAGCGTCCTTGAGTTCCGTGTACTTGCCGACGACGGCGATGGTCACCTCGCCTTCGGGATTGTGGATGCGGTCGCACACCTCCTGCCAGCGCTCCATGCGCGGCTTCGGCGCCGGATCGATGCCGAAGGCGGCGAGTACCTCGCTGTCGAGCCCCTCACGGTGATAGGCCGTGGGCACGTCGTAGATATGCGCCACGTCGAGCGCCTGGATGACGGCGGATTCGCGCACATTGCAGAAGAGCGAAAGCTTGCGCCGCTCCTCAGCCGGAATTTCACGATCGGCGCGCACCAGAAGCACGTCGGGTGCAATACCGATGGACCGTAGCTCTTTGACGGAGTGCTGGGTGGGCTTGGTCTTCAGTTCGCCGGCGGCCGGAATCCACGGCATCAGCGTCAGGTGTACATAGACGGCGTTGCCGCGCGGCAGTTCGTTGCCGAGTTGGCGGATGGCTTCCAGGAAGGGCATCGCTTCGATATCGCCCACCGTGCCGCCGATCTCGCAGAGCACGAAGTCGAAGTCGTCATTGCCTTCGAGGATGAACTGCTTGATCTCGTCGGTGACGTGGGGGATCACCTGCACCGTGGCGCCCAGATAGTCGCCGCGCCGCTCCTTCTCGATGATGTTCTGGTAGATGCGGCCGGTGGTGATGTTGTCCTGCTTATTGGCCGAGCGGCCGGTGAAGCGCTCGTAATGGCCAAGGTCTAGGTCCGTCTCCGCCCCGTCATCGGTGACAAACACCTCGCCGTGCTGATACGGCGACATGGTGCCGGGATCGACATTCAGATAAGGGTCGAGCTTCCTGATACGGACGCGGTAACCGCGCGCCTGCAGCAACGCGCCGAGGGCCGCTGCCGCAATGCCTTTGCCGAGGGAGGAAACCACGCCGCCGGTTATGAATACATATCGCGCCATGGGACTCATTGCTTAACCGGACGAAGGCGATTCCGCCAGAGCAAAATCCCCAAACCCGCAACTTTTTGGCTGCGCGCTGACAAGCTACGGCGCGCGGTTTCGAAATCGGCAACGGGGTTCGTTGGTGGATCCCGTTCAAGACTAAGTGTTTACTGGCCTGTCGGCACCTGCGGCTCGGTATCGGCCGGCTCTTCCGCCGGCGCCGGCTCCGACGGAGCATCGCTGCTGCCGCCCAGCTGGTCGAGAACGCCGCCACTGCCGCCCTCACCCTGCTCCTGCTGCGTCTGCGGCAGCCGGTCGAAGATGTCCGTGGGCTGGGCCTGGTAGCGCGCAATCAGCGACAGACCGAGCGAGGTAGCGAAGAAGGCCGCGGCAAGGATCGCCGTGGTCCGCGTTAGCGCATTGGCCGCCCCGCGCGCGGTCATGAAGCCGGAGCCGCCGCCAATGCCAAGCCCTCCACCCTCCGAACGCTGCATGAGCACCGCGCCGACAAGCGCGATCACGGTAAGCAAGTGGATGACGATGACGATGGTCTGCATGATTCCTTCCGGCGCCTGAGGCGGAGCGGGCGATACGCCCGCGGACGCGGCTCATTACACGCCTTTGTCCACTTTTCCAAGTCCCCGTGCCCCACAGATAGGCGCGGCTTGCGGCTTTGCAAGAAAAGACGCTGGGCATTGGCTCAGGTGGGGCGCGTTGCCTCGCTTATGCCAAGGAAATCAGCTGCCTTAAGGCTGGCGCCGCCGATCAGCGCGCCGTCGACATTGAGGATCGACAAGAGCTCACGCGCGTTGGCGGGCTTTACCGAACCGCCATAGAGAAGTCGCGTGCGCTTTGCCTCTTCGCCGATCTTCTTCTCCAGTTCGGCGCGCAGGTGGGCGTGCGCTTCCGCCACGTCCTTGGTTGTCGGCGTCAGCCCCGTGCCGATTGCCCATACGGGTTCGTAGGCGATCACCGCGTTTTCGGCCGTCGCCTCGGCGGGCACGGAACCTGCCACCTGACGCGAAAGCACGGCAAGCGTCTCGCCCGCCTCGCGCTGCCGCCGCGTTTCACCGAGACAGATGATGGCGACAACGCCGGCACGCCAGGCCGCTTGCGCCTTGGCGGCCACGTCGGCATCACTCTCGCGGTGATCCGTGCGCCGCTCGGAGTGACCGACGATCACGTGACTGGCACCGCAGTCAGCAAGCATCTCGGCGGCAATGTCGCCCGTGTGTGCGCCGCTCTCGGCAGCGTGGCAGTCCTGCCCGCCCACGGAAACCGGCGTCGATCCGAGCACCCCGCTCGCCCGAGAGATGAGCGTCGCCGGCACGCAGATCAGCCCATCGGCGCCATCACCGGCAGCGGCGGCAAAGCCTTCACCGATTGCCTCCAGCTCGCCGAGCGAGGCGCTGGTGCCGTGCATCTTCCAATTGCCTGCGATGAGTGGGCGGATCGCGGGTGTCATGGGGCCTCCCATTGGTTGTCATGTCTCGGTCGAAGGGTGTTCACTACCAAAAAGGCGCTACAAAGCAATCGACAGTGGCTTTCAAGGACGCTATTGCCAACATTCACTAAGAAAAAACGAGAATTATAACGGATCACCATGCTCGACAGCTTGAGACAAGCAGCCACAACCTGGATTGCAAAGCTTCTGCTCGGCCTCCTGGTCCTGAGTTTTGCCGTGTGGGGCATCTCCGGCCAAATCCTGAACGGCACCGGGGGCGCCGTTCTGACGGCGGGCAGCACATCTGTTTCGCCGCTCGATTTCCGGCTCGCCTACGACCGCCAGATCGCCCAGCTTTCGCAGCGCTTTGGCACGCGGCTGACGCGTGAGCAGGCGGTGGCGCTGGGTATCGACGAACAAGTGCTTTCGCAACTCGCCGCAGGCGCCGTGCTGGACGAGACGGCACGCGAGATGGACCTTGGGCTGTCGCAGGACAAGCTTGCCGAGCTGGCAACCTCCGACCCGGCTTTCCGCGGCGCCGACGGCCGTTTCAATCGGCAGCAGTTCGAGTTCGTCCTGAGACAGGCGGGCATGCGGCCGGAAGACTATCTGAAGAACCGGCAGAACGCCGCCATGCGCCAGCAGATCGTCGACGCGGCCACAGGCGGTGTCTCGGCGCCCGATACGCTGCTGCGCAATGTCGCACTCTATCGGGGCGAGGACAGGACGATAGAATACGTGCCCCTGCCCAACTCACTCGTCGAGCCCATCGAGCCGCCGAGCGGCGACGTGCTGCAAAGCTGGTTCGAGGAGCGCAAGGACGACTATGCCGCTCCCGAATACCGCAAGATCAACTACGTGAAGCTGGAAGCGGAGGACATCGCCGATCCATCGGCGATCTCCGACGAGCAGGTGCAAAGCTACTACGAGAAAAACCGCGAGCGCTATACGACGCCGGAGCGCCGCACTATCGAGCAGATCAGCTTCTCCGAGGAAGAGGACGCCGTTGCCGCCCGCGAGAGCATGCGCACGGGCGCGACCTTCGAGGGCGTGGTGGAAATGCAGGGCAAGACCCTCGAAGACGTCAGCCTGGGCACCTTCACGCGTGGCGAGGTTGCCGACGAGGCGGTGGCCGAAGCTGCCTTCGCGCTTGAAGAAGGTAAGGTGAGCGAGGTGGTCCAAGGATCCTTCGGGCCGGTGCTCCTGCGCGTGACGGAGATCGTCCCCGAAAAGGTGACGCCGCTCGACCAGGTGGCCGACCAGATCCGCCAGGAACTGGCGCTCGATGAGGCGAGCAGGCTGGTGCTCGACACCTACGACGCCTATGAGGACGCGCGCGCCGCCGGCCAGACCATGCAGGAAGCGGCGAACGCACAGAGGCTGACGATGCGCACCGTCGAGGCCGTCGACCGTTCCGGCCGCCGCACCGATGGCACCGTTGTCGAGGACCTTCCCCAGTCGCGCGACTTGCTCAGCGAAGCTTTTGAGACGGACAAAGGCATAGAGAACCCGCCCATCGACCTGCCCAGCAACGGCTTTCTTTTCTACGAGGTGGAAGACATCGTGCCGGCGCGCGAGCGCTCGTTTGCCGAAGTGCGCGAAAGGGTGGTCGAGGATTGGACCGAAGCCGAGGTCGAGGCCCGCCTGACACAGCGTGTCCAGGAACTCCAGGATGCGCTGAAGGACGGTAAGACGCTCGACGAGATCGGCGCCGAGGTTGGCCAGGAGAAGGTTGTCAAGCGCGGGCTGAAGCGCGAGGCGGACGATCCGGATTTGGGTCGAGCGGGTGTTGCAGCCGCGTTCAGCGTGCCTGAGGATGGAACCGGCGCTTTTGCCAATCCGGCCGGCGAGGGGCAATTCCTCTTCAAGGTGACGGAGGTGTTCGAGCCGGCAGCGGTCTCCGCCGACGCGTTGCCTGAAGACGTCGCCAACTCCCTCACACAAGGCATCTCCAACGATCTTCTGGACCAACTCGTGGCACGGCTACAGGCCCAGCATCAGGTGACCGTCAATCAGGCCGCCCTGCAGCAGGCGCTGAGCTTCTGAGGCCGCTCATGACAGACCTCAAGCAACATATCGCCAAGGTGGCGGGCGGCACGCCCCTTAGCTTCGCCGAGGCGCGCGAGGCCTTCGAGATCATGATGTCCGGCGAGGCCACGCCGAGCCAGATCGGTGGCTTCCTGATGGCGCTCAGGGTGCGCGGGGAAACGGTCGACGAGATAAGCGGCGCTGTCGACACCATGCGGGCGAAGATGCTGCCGGTGGAAGCCCCTGCGGATGCGGTCGACATCGTCGGCACCGGCGGCGATGCCTCGGGCACCTACAACGTTTCGACCTGTGCCGCCCTGATCGTCGCCGGCTGCGGTGTGCCGGTGGCCAAACACGGCAACCGGGCGCTTTCCTCGCGCGCGGGCGCTGCCGACAGCCTCGCCGCGCTCGGCGTCGATATCGAGATCGGGCCGGAGCGGATCGCCGCCTGCATCCGGCAAGCCGGCGTCGGTTTCATGTTCGCGCCGGCCCACCATGCGGCCATGCGCCATGTCGGGCCGACGCGGGTGGAGCTCGGCACGCGCACCATTTTCAACCTGCTCGGGCCGCTCTCGAACCCGGCGCGCGTGAAACGCCAGCTCGTCGGCGTCTTTTCGCCCGAGTGGGTGGAACCGATCGCCCATGTGCTCAAGCAGCTCGGCGCGGAAAAAGCCTGGGTGGTGCACGGCGAAGGGATCGACGAGATGACGACCGCCGGTACGACCCGCGTGGCTGCGCTGGAGGACGGCGCCGTGCGCACTTTCGAGGTGATCCCCGAGGAAGTGGGCCTCGCGCGCACCGACATGGCGGCGTTGAAAGGCGGCGACGGCGAACACAATGCAAAGGCGCTGCGCGCCGTGCTGGAGGGCGCCAGGAATGCCTATCGCGACATCGCTCTTCTCAACGCCGGCGGCGCCCTCGTCGTGGCCGGCAAGGCCACGACGCTCAAAGACGGTGTGGCGCTGGCGGCAGCAGCGCTCGACGATGGCCGCGCGCTCGCCACGCTCGAAAGGCTTGTCGACGTGTCGAACCGGGAAGCATAGTTTCAAGAGTGGTACCGGTAATGACAGACATTCTGCGCAAGATCGAGGCTTACAAACGCGAGGAGATCGCCGCGGCGAAATCCGCCCTGCCCCAGGCCGAGCTTGCGGCAAGGGCGCGCGAGGCGGCGCCTGTACGCGGCTTTGCCGAGGCGCTTCGCGCAAAGCATGCCGCCAATCGCCTGGCGCTCATCGCCGAGGTCAAGAAGGCAAGCCCCTCGAAGGGGCTCATCCGTGCCGATTTCGACCCGCGGGGGCTGGCGGCGGCCTATGAGCGCGGCGGCGCGGCCTGCCTCTCGGTGCTGACGGATAAGCCGTCCTTCCAGGGTGCACCCGAATTTCTCGCCGAGGCGCGGCGGGCGACGAAGCTCCCTGCCCTGCGCAAGGATTTCATGTTCGAGCCTTACCAGGTCTACGAGGCGCGGGCTTGGGAAGCCGATGCAATTCTCATCATCATGGCGAGTGTGACCGACGACGAGGCGAGCGCGCTGGAGGAGACGGCCACCGAACTCGGCATGGACGCGCTGCTGGAGGTGCATGACGAGGCCGAGCTGGAACGCGCGCTCAAGCTCTCCTCGCCGCTGATCGGCATCAACAACCGCAATCTGAGAACCTTCGAGACGACGCTTTCCACATGCGAAACACTGGCGCCGAAGGTGCCGGAGGACCGCATCGTCATCGGAGAGAGCGGTATCTTCACCTACGAAGACTGCCAGCGCCTTGCAAAGCTGGACATCACGAGCTTCCTCGTCGGCGAGAGCCTGATGCGCCAGGACGACGTTGAGGCGGCGACGCGCAAGCTGCTAGGACTGGAAACAGACGTCGAGGCGGCAGGCTGAGATGGCCGGCGAGGAAAAGAGCGGACTGACCCATCTTGGCGCCGACGGACGGGCGGAGATGGTTGACGTTGGCGCAAAGGACGAGACGACCCGCACGGCTGTCGCGGCCGGCGCCGTGACCATGGCGCCGGAGACCCTGCGGGCGATCATGGCCGGCGACGCCAAGAAAGGCGATGTCATAGCCGTCGCCCGGCTCGCCGGCATCATGGCGGCGAAGAAGACGCACGACCTCATTCCGCTCTGCCACCCGCTGGCGCTGACCAAGGTCGCCGTCGACATCGTGCCGGACGAGGCCCTGCCCGGCCTGCGCGTCGAGGCGATGGCGCGCGTGACCGGCAAGACAGGCGTCGAGATGGAGGCGCTGACGGCCGTCTCCGTCGCTTGCCTGACGATCTACGATATGGCCAAGGCTCTGGACAAGGGAATGGTCATCGGCGAGGTGCGTCTTAAGGAGAAGACGGGCGGCAGGTCGGGCGCCTGGCGTGCGCAGGGAGCGGACGATGGCTCTGCTTCCGGTTGACGAGGCACTGGAGCGTATACTCGACGGCCTCGGCCCCCTCGCCACCGAGGACGTGCCACTCACAGAAGCAGCCGACCGCGTGCTTGCCGCGCCGCTGAAGGCCCGGCGTACACAGCCGCCCTTCAATGCCTCGGCCATGGACGGCTACGCCGTTCGTGCGGTGGATGTCGAAACGGCTCCTGCAACCCTTTCAGTCATCGGCGAATCGATGGCGGGACATCGCTTTTCCGGAGCGCTCCAGCCGGGCGAGACCGTGCGCATCTTCACCGGCGCCCCCGTGCCGGAGGGCGCGGACGCCGTTCTCATCCAAGAAAACGCGCACATACTGGCCGACGGTCGCATCGAGGCCGCAGAGCCCGTTTCTGCCGGGCGGCACATCCGCCGCGCCGGCCTTGATTTCCGCGAGGGAGATCCGGTTCTGGAGCAAGGCAGGGTGCTCGATCCGGCAGCCCTGTCGCTGGCTGCGGCCGCGGGACATGCCACGCTTCCAGTGGTGAGCCGGCCGCTCGTTGCCGTCATCGCCACCGGCGACGAACTCGTGCCGCCGGGCACCGAACCCGGTCCCGACCAGATTGTCGCCTCCAACAATTTTGGCATCGCCGCCCTTGCCGGGCGCGACGGTGCGAGAGTTGCCGATCTCGGCATCGTCGCCGACCGTGAGGAGGAAATTGCCGCCGCCCTTCGCAAGGCGCTCACCGCGAGCGCCGACATCGTCATCACGCTCGGCGGTGCGTCGGTGGGAGAGCACGATCTGGTGCGCCGGGTGCTCGAGGCGGAAGGCATCGCCCTTTCGTTCTGGAAAGTCGCCATTCGGCCCGGCAAGCCGATGATGTTCGGTCGCCGTGAAGCGACCCGCGTGCTTGGCCTGCCAGGCAATCCGGTCTCCAGTCTGGTGTGCGCGCATCTCTTCCTGCGGCCGATGATCGCCCGACTTTCCGGCCGGACCTTCACGCCGGACCTGCGCCACGCCGAGCTCGCAGCGCCCATGCGGGCCAATGACGGGCGGCAGGATTATGTACGTGCCTCGGTCTCCCGCGGGCCGCGCGGGCTGGTCGCGACGCCGTTCGAGCTACAGGATTCCTCCATGCTCAGCACGCTCGCCGCCGCCAACGCCCTCGTCGTCCGCGAGCCGAATGCCGGGCCGAGCGAGGCGGGCGCGCGCTGCCAGGTGCTGATGCTGCGCTGACGGTTCCGACACCTCTACAATTTTCCTATTGCGGAACACAACTGGAACGTCTACGTTATGTTCTGGTTTTGTTTACTGATTCCCAGGGTGGAACCGATGCTGACACGCAAACAGCACGAGCTGCTGCTTTTCATCCACGACCGTCTGAAGGAGACGGGCATACCGCCCTCCTTCGACGAGATGAAGGAGGCATTGGATCTGGCCTCGAAGTCCGGCATCCACCGGCTGATCACCGCGCTCGAGGAGCGCGGCTTCATTCGCCGCCTGCCCAACCGGGCGCGCGCGCTGGAAGTGCTGCGGCTACCCGATTCGATCGCCCCGGGGCTCGGGGCCCCGCGCAAGTTCTCGCCCAGCGTCATAGAGGGCGGCCAGAGCCGCGCGGCACCGGCGCCCAAGCCGCAGGCCAGCAACGACGATGCGTCGGGCGTCGTCTCCATTCCCGTCATGGGGCGGATCGCCGCCGGCGTGCCTATCGAGGCCATCCAGCACCAGACCCACTCCATCGGTGTGCCGCCCGACATGCTGTCGAGCGGCGAGCATTTTGCGCTCGAGGTAAAGGGCGATTCGATGATCGAGGCCGGCATCTTCGATGGCGATACGGTCATCGTCCGCCAGACCCAGACCGCCAATCCCGGCGAGATCGTCGTGGCATTGGTTGACGATGAGGAAGCCACCCTCAAGCGCTTCCGCCGCAAGGGTGCCTCGATAGCGTTGGAAGCGGCGAACCCGGCTTACGAGACACGCATTTTCGGCCCGGACCGGGTGAAAGTGCAGGGCCGGCTGGTTGGCCTCATCCGCCGCTATTGATGCGCCTTCTTTCCTGCGCACAGCAGCACCCTCCTGCGCCCGGCAGGAGAAGGGAAACAACAAGCAATTCCAGGAAAAATGGAAGCCGGCTTTCCGTTCGGAATTGCGACGATACAAAGGGTCGACCGGATCATCCGAACCATGAAACGATGATACGATCTAGTGGAACTCGAATATCCGGCGAAAGATTCCCGGCGCGATGGCGGAGATGGGGTTGATCTCCAGCGTAGGGGCTTCGAGCTTTCCGGTGAGCCGGTATGTGATGCCGATAAGGCCGCCGTTGCGCCCGTTGCCGAGGATTTGGCCGATGATGGGGATTTCGCCGAAAACCCGGTTGATTCCGTAGAGCGGTAGGAAGGTGCCGGTGATAGCGGTGTTGTCGTTGGGATCGTATAGCGTTCCCTGGAAGGTCGAGCCGATCAAAGGGCCGCGCAGCACACCGTTTCTGATCTTCAACTGCTCCCGCCCCTTGGAGAGCACGGCGGAACCGCGCTCGAACTGAACGCGCGAGGCATCCACTTCGCCGTTGGAGTTCTCTGTGCTGGCGGCGACAAGCGATCCCAGCCGTTCTTCATTGACGACCCAGAAATCGCGGATCTCGAACTGACCGGAAAGATCGTCGTCGCTCGCGCCTGTGAGTGCGAGGCTGAGTTGTCCACCCTCGACGTGCGGATAGATGTTGAGGAAGCGCAAGAGGGCGCCGGCGTTGCTTGAGGTGGCACGGACGGTGCTGCGCCCCTGCTCCACGCCTTTCGTAAGCTGCACGGCGCCGTGCGCGGCCGCGGCGGCACGTACGGACAACCGCTCCGGCTGCGCCCCTTCGGCCGAATAGGTCATTTCCACCTGTTCCAGGCTTTCGCCGTTGAAACCCTGCACCGTGGCAAGCGATGCTTTCACCGTGACCCCACCCTCGCTACCTGCGCCGTCGTTCCCTGTTCCCTTGTTGCCCAGGGCACGTTCGATCACCCCGCGCGCATCGAACGAACCACCGTTCACAGACACCGAATAGCCGCTACCCGTGCGCCGGATGGTGGCGGCATAGTTGTCGATGCGGTTGAGGCGCACTTTGTTCAACCGTGCTTCCTGCAAGCCACCGCCGGCAAGGCGAATTTGGCCGCTTACCGCGAAACTCTCGCCGTCCAGGGCAAATTCGGACAGTTCCGACACCTCGCCGTCCTCTTTCAGGAAGAAGCTGGCGGTGGCCGGTATGCCGGCACCCTTCTGCCAACCGATCCACGGCACGGTCAGACGCGCGGTATCGAGCGCCACGGCAACCTTCTTGCGCCCGTCAGGCTGCTCGTCATAGACGATTTCGAAGGGTCCGGAGACCAGCACGTCCAAACCGGGAAAGAGCCTGTCGCGCGCCGCATTGTCCATCTGCAATTCGACATGGCGCACCCGCTCCACTTCCGAACCGCCCAAGGGCTCGACGACACGCAGGCGCGCGGGCACCGCGTTTAGCTCGGCCTCGGCGGAGAATTCGGCCCTGTCCGGCTGCACGAGAAGCGAGCCGTTCGCATTCGTCACCTCCTGACCTTCGAAAGGCTTGGCGATCGACAGGTCCTCGTAGTCGAGGGCGACACGCCAGTCGAGATTCTTTACCGGGATGCCGGCCTGTAGCGGGATGTCGGCGCTGATGTGCCCGGACGCCCCGCCATCGAGATCGCCAGGGGTGATGTCGTGGAACCGCGAGGCATCGATGGGTTCGTAGGAGGCGAGTTCGACCATTGCGGCAGCCTCACCCTCGACATCGATCTCCAGCTTGCCGATACGTGGCTTCTGGTGCGCGGCGTCGATCATCAGGCTGCCATGGCTCACCTCCACCATGCGCCCGCTCGGCATGTAGATCTTGCCCTGCGACAGGCCCACCGCCACATCCGTACCACGAAACTCGACCCAGCCGGTTCCGTCGCGCACCGGCGGGATATCGCCGGCGATGTCGAAACGCGTGTTCGCCAGGGCAAACCGGCCGACCACCTCCTCCTGCGACAGGGGTACTCCATTTCCGAGGCGGCCGGGCGGCACGTTAAGCCGCATATTGCTGTCGCGCACGCGCCCGCCAAAGACGTGTTCCAACGTCCAGTTGCGCGCCCCGCCCGCCGCAAACCACGGCCAGAACTGCTTGGCATGCGCCGTTGGCATGTCCGCGACATAGATCGCCAACCTGATACCGGGCGACATACCCGCTGGCATCGTCAGCACTGCACTCCCGGCTAGTTCCCCGTCGGAAGTACGCACCTCGATCTTCTCCGCGTTCAGCCGCGATGCCGCCGGCTCGTACCGGCCGGCCAGTCGCATGGCAACGGGAAGCGCCGGTTCGGGCGAATCCGCCGGCGCGAGCACCGAGTTGCGCGACACCAGATCATATCCATAGGCCGGTTCGCCGTCAGTTGTCGTGATAGGAACCACTGCTCCTTGAAAATTGACTTGTGTCCGCCCTGCCCCGATCCGGGAAGCAACCACGGAGAAGGCCTCGTCACCCTCGGCAAAGGCGGCGCGCATGGACGCCTCGTCGAGCGACAGCGTATCCTTGTCGACCTTGGCGACGAGTTCCTCGAGCCGCATATCGAGCGCCAGCCAGCCCTCCTCCTCACCTCCGGCTTCGCTGCCCGACAACGACAGCTGTGCATGGCCGAGCGCAACCACGGCTCCTTCCGATCCATCCGCGCTCGCGCTGTCGGTATCGGGCGCCACGACATCGAGCGACAAGGCCGTGATCGCGCCGCTCTGTCTGTCACGTTCGGCCTTTCCGCTGAGGGTGATGCCACGGCCGCGGTGGACGGCTGAGCCTTCAAGCACGATCTCCGCCTCTCCCACCCGGCGCAACTGGAGCGTCTCGATCTGAAAATCGGGAACGTCCTGCCCTTGCGCCGTTCGCAGGCCGACATTGGTCAGGCTGATGCGATTGAGGCCGGAGGACTCCGTCGTCGTGAATGCCCGTTTCACAGTGTCGAAAACCGCCGCATAAACCTCGTCCGGCTTCATGACCGGCGCTTTGAGACCTCCATTCTGCAGCATGGGTAGGCCTGCGGGCGAGATCGCGGCATCGGTAAGTCCCACCTGCGCAACCTCTATCCTGCCATCCAGCAGCGGCAGCGCCTTGAGGCCGAAGCGCAGCGTGCCGGCACTGGCGAGCACCACGCCGTTGTCGGCTCTGGCAATACGTGCATTCCGTACCTCCAGCGCCAGCAGGCTGGCTTCGCCGAGCCCCAGACGCAACTCGCCAAGCCTGACATCGGCGTCGAAGCCCGCCAGTCGGGTGATGGCTCGCTCGGCCGCCATCCGCAGCCGCTCATTGCCGATCGCGTCGACGCCAATCAAATAAAGCGTGCCGCTAAAGGCCAAAAGCAACACAGGAAGCACAAGAACGACGATCGCAGCCCAACCAAGGACACGTGCACGCCACTGTTTGGGCAGAGGGCGCGAGGATGGGCAGGTGGCGGACGGAAAGCGCTTCAGCGAGGCGATCTCGCTGCGCCGAAAGTGCACCTTCTCATGGTCCGGTCCCGTGTTCTCCAAGCGGCTACCTGTCAAAGCGTTTCTGTTCGGTTGGACGAATCCCTTTAGGCCATTATATCTGGGCGCCCGATTCAAGGGGCCGGCTTGCAGGGAAATTCAGACATTTTGTTGGACGCCGGCCTAACGCTAAAGAGAGGTGATTAAATGGCCGGTCTCGACAAAGACGACGAAGCTCCCGACTTCGAGCTGCCGCGGGATGGCGGCGGAAGCCTCCGGTTGTCGGAGCTGCGTGGCAAGCCGGTGGTTCTTTACTTCTATCCCAAGGACGACACCAGCGGCTGCACCGCCCAGGCCATCGACTTTACCGCCCGCAAAGCCGAATTCGACGCGCTCGGCGTGGCCATCGTCGGCATGTCGCCCGACAGTCAGAAAAGCCACGACAAGTTCAAGGCGAAGCACGGGCTGGCGATCGATCTGGTCTCCGACCCGGAAAAGAAGGTTCTAGAGGCCTACGGCGTGTGGGTCGAGAAAAGCATGTATGGCCGCAAATATATGGGTGTCGAGCGCACCACCTTCCTCATCGCGCCGGACGGACGTATTGCGCAGGTCTGGCGCAAGGTGAAGGTGCCGGGCCATGTTGATGCCGTACTGGAGGCGGCGAAAGCGCTTTGAGGCCACCCTGGCAAAGCCTTTGTTAACCCTAATGGAGTGTAATCGGTTTAATTGGAATCCTAGACAAATGGACTCTCAGACCGGTGAAGCGATTACAAGGGGCGGATATATTCCGCAGGCGCAGAAAGCCGACAACGATTATCGTCGCGGACGGCGACGACATCCGTTATTTCACGGTACGCCCCTGGCTGGCGGCGGTTGCCGGCACGGCGCTGACAGTCGCGGCGGTGGGCTATCTCGCGGCGACAGCCTATCTGGTGATGCGCGACGATCTCATCGGCTCCGCAATGGCGCGCCAGGCACGCCTGCAACAGGCCTATGAGGACCGCATCTCCGCTCTCAGAGCGCAGGTCGACCGTGTCACCAGCCGGCAGCTGCTGGACCAGCAGCTCATGCAGCGTAAGGTGGGCGAGCTCATCGAACGCCAGGAGCGGCTGAGCGAGCGCCACGGTCAACTCGTTCCCGTTCTGGAGCGCACAGGAGGTCCAAGCGGCGAGGAGATACCCGTCCCCTCCCCGCGTCCCGATATCCGCGCCGATGGCGATGGCTTTCAGCTCGATGAGATGGTCACCGGCACCACTTATGCCGCTGTGACGTCATCGCGTATGCCCTGGCCGATCCGCGGCATCAGCCAGGAAACCGAAGTCACAAAGGCTGATCGCACGTTCGCGGCTATCGACCACTCGCTGCGCGATATCGAGGCGGAGCAGATCGAACGCGTGGAAACACTTGCCGAGGAGGTGTACAGGACCGCCGAGACGATCGCCGATGCGCTCGGTTCGGCCGGCATCTCCGTTGCTGACGGCTATGGAGAAGAAGATGTCGGCGGCCCGCTTATCGCGCCGGCGGCGAATGCTGGCTTCAAAGAGAAGGTGCGCGAGCTCGACGAGGCGCTGCAGCGGCTTGACGAGCTGAAACAGACGGCACGGCGTATCCCCATCGCCAACCCGCTTCCAGGCGCGGCCGTGACCAGCGGGTTCGGCCTGCGGCGCGACCCCATCCTGCGGCGGCCGGCACATCACTCCGGCGTCGACTTTCGTGCTCGCCGCGGTGCGTCGATCCAGGCCACGGGTGCCGGCACGGTCGTCACCGCCGGCTGGAACGGCGGCTATGGGCGCATGGTCGAGGTCGACCATGGCGGCAGCATCACCACCCGCTACGCCCATCTGAGCAAAATCCTGGTCAAGCCGGGGGACAAGGTCGATGCCGGCGCGGTCATTGGTCAGGCCGGCAGCAGCGGCCGCTCCACGGGCCCGCACCTGCACTACGAGGTGCGGCACAACGGCACCGCCGTCAATCCGCTGAA
This sequence comes from Chelativorans salis, assembly GCF_025336525.1. Taxonomy (GTDB): domain Bacteria; phylum Pseudomonadota; class Alphaproteobacteria; order Rhizobiales; family Rhizobiaceae; genus Chelativorans; species Chelativorans salis. The sequence continues at coordinate 817,663 of NZ_JAOCZP010000002.1, read as the reverse complement.
ATACATCTCCGCCGGGCGCCGCATCGTCGAATATCTGTAGGCGAAAAGAGAAGGCCCCCGGCTGGTGACCGAGGGCCTTCTTGTTTCGTCACACCGCCGCTGACGACAGCCGGCAGGTCTATTCTGCCTCAGCCTTCTTGTCTGCCGCCTTCTTGGGTGCAGCTTTCTTAGGCGCCGCCTTCTTCTTCGGCGCGGCCTTTTTCTCGGCCGCCGGCTTCGGCGTTTCCGCCTCGTCCTCGTCGTCCGCCAGAAGCTCCTCTCGGCTCACCTTCTTGTCGGTGACGTCGATCTGGGTGAGCAGGTGGTCGACCACCTTCTCCTCGAACAACGGAGCGCGGATGCTGGCCAGCGCCTGCGGGTTCTGGCGGTAGAAGTCATAGATTTCCTGCTGCTGATGCTGCGGATAGCGGCGGATCGATTCGATCAGCGCCCGCTGCATCTCGTCTTCACCGACCTCGACCTTCGCCTCTTCACCGATCTGCGCCAGAACGAGGCCGAGCCGCACACGGCGCTCGGCGAGCTTGCGGTACTCTTCCCGCGCTTCTTCCTCGGTGGTGTCCTCGTCCTCGAACGTGCGGTTCGCCTGCTCGAGGTCGCGGGTCACCTGTGCCCAGATGTTGTCGAACTCGGCATCCACCAGCTTCGAGGGCGCCTCGAACTTGTAGGTCTCGTCCAGCGCATCGAGAAGCTGGCGCTTGGCCTTCTGGCGGGTAACCTGGCCGAACTGGTTTTCAAGCTGGCCACGGATGATCTCGCGCAGCTTCTCGGCAGATTCCAGACCCAGCTTCTTCGCCAGCTCGTCGTCGATCACCAGCTCTTCCGCCCCGGCCACCTGCTTTACGGTGATGTCGAACTCGGCCTCCTTGCCGGCCAGGTGCTGGGCGGCATATTCGGCCGGGAACGTCACCTTGATGGTCTTCTTGTCGCCCGCCTTCAGCCCGACCAGCTGCTCCTCGAAACCGGGGATGAACTGGTTGTGGCCGATCACGAGTTCCGAGTCGGTTGCCGAACCGCCCTCGAACAGCTCGCCGTCCACCTTGCCGGCGTAGTCGATGGTGACCTTGTCGTTCTCTTCCGCCTTGCCGTCCTTCGGCTCATAGGTGCGCACGGAATCGGCCACGCGCTTGACCTGCTCCTCGACCTCCTCGTCCGGCACGTCGTAGACCGGCCGAGTGATCTTGATGTCGGCGAGGTCCTTGATCTCAATCGGCGGAATGATCTCGTAGCTCATGGAGAACTCGAAATCGGCGGCGCCGGCAAGAACCTTCTCGGCCTCCTTCTCATTCTCGGTCATGGAGATTTCCGGCTGCATGGCCGGCTTCTCGCCGCGATCCTCGATGATGGACTTGGAGGAATCGGACAGGATCTCGTTGACCACCTCGGCCATGAAGGACTTGCCGTACATGCGGCGCAGATGCTGCAACGGCACCTTGCCGGGGCGAAAGCCCTTCAGCCGCACCTTGTTCTTCGCATCCTCCAGCCGCTCCATCAGCCGGGCTTCCATGTCCTTGGCCGGCACGGTGACCTTGATCTCGCGCTTCAGACCTGAATTGAGTGTCTCGCTAACCTGCATCATAAAACCTTTGTGTTCATTCAGCGCCGCTGCCCGACGGCGTATCACCGCTCAGCCTGCCGAAAGATCTTTTCCGGGGTGGCCTGGTGCGGGTGGAGGGACTTGAACCCCCACGGCTTGCGCCACAGGAACCTAAATCCTGCGTGTCTACCAGTTCCACCACACCCGCTTTCCGAAAGCCGACGCTCCCGAAAGCGCGGGTTCTATATCACTTGAGCCTGGGTGATCAAAGGAAATTTGCCCGCATTCGGCTTCTTCAGCGCTGCGAACGCTTAGGTTGAACGGCGGTCCCGTTCCACAGCTGCCCCCCTACGTCTACAGATCGGCGAGGGTCCGCAGCACGTTCGTGAACTGAGAAGCACACCGCAATCGCCGGCGGGATCGTCCAATGCCCTGATCGGCCAATGTTTTTTAAACAAAGATGGCGGACGAACCGCATATTGTGACAAGCCCGTGGCTTATTGATGATGCAATGCACAATACGCATTGCTGCTATGCAACATTAGCTCTTCCGATGCGTGACGAACGAGCCTATCTCTCGCTCACAAGATGGTTGAACGAACCAAGACGAACACAGAGCGAGCAAGACGATGAACCTGATCCGCAACTACCGTAACTGGCGCCGCTACCGGCAGACGGTTAACGAACTGAGCCGCCTTTCCACCCGCGAGCTGAACGACCTCGGCATCGCCCGTGGCGACATCCCGTTCGTGGCGCGCAAGTCTCTCTAACGAACACGAATTTCGCCAGGGTTACCTCCTCCCAACCCTGACGGATGCGACCGGCCTTCACCTCCTCCCGATCGCCGGTCACCAAAACGACACCCGCCGGACCTCCTCCCCCGGCGGGTGTTGTTTTTTCTTCCCTTCTAACGCTCTCCCAACACACCACGCTGGCGCCAGCGCTCAAGCGGCATGATGTCTGGAGGACCTCCTGCGGGCTCGTACCAGCTGTCGACCGCCCAGCGCGTTCCGTCCGGCGCCTTGATGACGGCAGTCGCGTGCGGATAGCGCTGGTCGAGGAAGAACCCGCGCGAGGCGTTTCCCTCCACCCGATGATGACGCAAGAGCTTCAGGCGGTCGAGAAGGTCAAGCAAGACGCGCGTATTGGTCGATTCGTCGATACAGTCCATCTGTCCCTTCACACGCGCCCCGCCGATTTCTCCCTTCGGTTTGTCGGCAACGCCTATTGTCTTCGTCACCAGCTCTTCGAAATACTGGACCGCTTTGGCAATCGCCGCCTGCTCCTCAGCGGCGGAGCCATGCCCGCCGCGCATGATCGCGACGAAACGCTGGCGCATCTGGTCGGTAATCACAAGACGGGTCTTGTAGGCACAGCCGTAGCCACTGCAGACGTAAATATGTGAAGGCACGGACATCGCTTCCGCGCCCGGCACGACAGCCGCCGCGAAAAGCAGCGCGAGAACCGATTCTCGTATGTGCATGCGACCCGCCAAACCGAGGCCTCCCGCCACAGCCGCAAATCAACGCCGCAACCCGGTTTTCGTTGCATTCGCGCCCACTTCACCCTATCTCGGCGCCATGACACATGCACCCATTCACGTGATCGGCGGCGGGCTTGCGGGCTCGGAAGCCGCCTGGCAGGCGGCCGAGGCCGGCGTGCCCGTCATCCTGCACGAGATGCGCCCCGTGCGCGGCACGGATGCGCACAAGACGGACGGCCTCGCCGAGCTCGTCTGCTCCAACTCCTTCCGCTCCGACGACGCCGAGACGAATGCGGTCGGCCTTCTACATGCCGAAATGCGGCTGGCCGGCTCGTTGATCATGCGCGCGGGCGATGCCAGCCAGGTGCCGGCCGGTGGCGCGCTTGCAGTCGACCGTGAGGGTTTTTCGCAAGCCGTCACCCGCGCCATCGAGGCACATCCGCTGATTACGGTCGTGCGCGAGGAGGTAGGCGGACTGCCGCCGGCCGAATGGGACCAGGCGATTATCGCCACCGGCCCCCTCACCGCACCCTCCCTTGCCGAGGCTATCCGCGCGGCCACGGGCGCCGAGGCGCTCGCCTTCTTCGATGCCATCGCGCCGATCGTGCACTTCGACACGGTCGACATGAATGTCTGCTGGTTCCAGTCGCGCTATGACAAGGTCGGCCCCGGCGGCACCGGCAAGGACTACGTCAACTGCCCGATGAACAAGGCCGAGTACGAAGCTTTCGTGCAAGCCCTGCTGGACGGCGAGAAAACCAGCTTCAAGGAATGGGAAGGCACGCCTTATTTCGACGGCTGTTTGCCGATCGAGGTGATGGCCGAGCGGGGACCGGAGACGCTGCGCCACGGGCCGATGAAGCCGATGGGGCTCACCAACGCGCATAAGCCGGACGAGAAGCCTTATGCCGTCGTGCAGCTTCGCCAGGACAATGCGCTCGGCACGCTCTACAACATGGTCGGCTTTCAGACGAAGCTGAAATATGGCGAGCAGGTGCGCATCTTCCGCATGATTCCGGGGCTAGAGAACGCCGAGTTCGCCCGCCTCGGCGGACTGCACCGCAACACCTACATCAACTCGCCGGCGCTGCTCGACGGCACATTGCAGCTCAAATCACGGCCGGGCCTGCGCTTCGCCGGACAGATCACCGGCTGCGAGGGCTATGTGGAGAGCGCTGCGATGGGGCTCGTTGCCGGCCGCTTCGCCGCCGCGGAGCGTCTCGGCCGTCCTATCGCGCCGCCCCCGCCGACCACCGCCTTTGGCGCGTTAGTGAACCATATCAGCGGCGGGCATATTCTAGCCGACGACGAGCCGGGAAAACGCTCCTTCCAGCCCATGAACGTCAATTTCGGGCTCTTTTCACCGGTCGAGGTCCCCAAGGTGGAAGGCAAGCGCCTGCGCGGCAAGGAGAAGACGCTGGCGAAGAAGCGTGCGATCAGCGCACGTGCGCTTGCCGACTGCCGTGAATGGCTGGGCATCGCGGCGAGAGCGGCGGCGGAGTAATGGCCCCGCTCCCTCCCTTCACCGGAAGGGAAGAAGCGCTACCAATTGGCTGACCTGAGCAGGACCGTTCCCTGAAAAACCGTCAGGCGCGGTGCGTCGATGTCGGCATAGATGTAGGTTGGCACCAGCGTGATCCTGCGGCCGTCCGCGCTGAGGGGGAACGCCATCGGCTCGTCTGCCCCGCCGATCCGCGCCATGTCTTCGACCGTTTGCGCCGAAATCGTGAAGCGAACGGTCTCCTCGCCCGACGTCACGAGCAGCGCGTTGTCCCTCAGGCTGAAGGAAATCTCGCGCCCCGAGGGCAGACGGACGGGAACCGGAGACTCGCTGACAGCGGAGATATCCAAGTTCTGCACCATCACTTCGAATCCCGCCACCGCAAGGGCGGCAGGCCCGGAGTCGAAGGCAAGCGAGAAACCGCGCGGTCCGGAAAACCGTCGTGCCGGGTTAAGACGCCAGGCCTTGGCGGTTTCTATGTAAGCGTTGTCGGGCGAGATCTCGGTTCCCTCCGGTGCCACACGCCCAAGCGCCTTATGGCCATCCAGGAAGGTCAGCGCACTGAGCGCCTCCTTCTCGCGCCCTTCCTCCACCGGCGGATTTTGCACGATCTCAAGGAAACGGCTCGCCTGGCTCCTCAGCGAAACACCGAGCGCACCTTGCGGTCCGAAGCTCCCGAGAATGAGGGCAGCCACCGGCAGGCCGGCGATCAGGCGGATATCGCCACGCAGACGCGGAAAGAGCTGCAGGGCGAGGACGATCGCCATGACGCTGCCGAAGAGGCCGAGCAGGAAACGGTCTGGCGTGATGCCGTACTCTCCTACCCTCAAAGCCAACGCATAGAAGAGAAGCGCAAGCGGTACGGGCAGGAAGAATGGCCACAAACGCAGGAAAGCCCGTGTCGGCGCCCGCGCCCGGTCGAAGAACGGGTTGATGATCAGGAGTGCACCGAAGAGGCACAGGCCGTAGGCCAGCACCAGCCAGCCGATCTGACCCTCAGGCACCTCGCGGGTGACAGCGATCTTGAGTGCATAGAGGTGCAGGATGATCGCATAGACGATGAGCAGCGGCGCGGCGAGGAAATCGCCTAGCGCGCGCATACCGCGATCCATGAAGCCCGTGACGATTTCGCCCGGCTTCTCGTCGAAGCGGTCGGGGAGTTGCCCCATGCCGAAAAGGGGTGCCGCAAAGAGCGCGGTAAAAACCCAGACGTGCTCGTAAAGCCGATCCGGCACGTCGAGCCCGAAAAGGAGCGTCAGGCTTGCGAGAATCGCCGAGATGCCCCCGGCGAGCAAAAGCAGTGCCAGGAGACCGAGAAAGACCGCGAAGGCGGCCCGTGCCGAAAACATCCAGAATGAACCGCTGCCGCCGCGCCCTATGAACGGGGCGACCGGGACGAGGCCGATAAGCGCCAGGATCAACGCCCATTGCAGCGAGAGGAAAGTATAGGGAAGCCCGACCAGGGAGAAAGCGGCCAGACCTGCCACGACGGCCATAGCAAATCGCCCTAGCCTTGAAATGCCATGTGCCTCACCAAGGAGCGTGGCAGCGAGCGCAGCCAGCGCACCGCTCGCCAGCCCCACGACAAACTCCGGGAAGGTGGCACGACCATGCCCCTCCAGATCGAAGAGGCGGATATCGGCAATCAGAAGGTGCTGCTGAACGGCCGTCGCCAGCAGAAACACTGTCGCCACGGGAAAGCGGAAGACCGCCTCGCGCAGGCCGGCGAGCATTTCCAAGGATACCGCGCCCCAACCTGTTCCCGCGTTCCCTTCCAGCGCTGTCATCGCGAATCTCCCCCGGACGTCAAAAGATTAAGGAAAACAGCTTTCGAGAGCAAAAAAGGGCGGTGGAAATGGGGCGCCTTCGCCTTGGGTGGCATCACCAACCGCGCATGGCGTGGCTGAGAAGCAGCCAGTGGCGACGCATGGGAGAGATGGCGGCAATATCCTCCAGCGGGTCGACGGCGCCACGTTCGATGCGGTCGAGATAAGCACCGGCAAGGGCTACAGGCAGATAGGCCGGGCGCAGCGAGCCGGGCAGCGCTCCCGCGCCCTCGCGGAAAGCCGCCAGATGCTCCCGCCCAAGCGCTGTCATGGCGGCAACCGCCCGCGCCGCGCCCTCCCTGTCTTCACCGGCAATCAGCGCCTCACGCGTGGTGCCGACCGCCTGCAGCATGTCGAGCGGAATGTAGCACTGCCCGCGCCGGCGGTGGATCGGCAACAGCCGCAGAAGGCCGGCAATCGCCTGGGCGCAGCCGGCGTGGCCGGCGAGCGCCGCCGTCCGTCCCGCTGCCTCGACATCGAGCACGAGAGCGCAGAGCTGGATCAGCGCCGACGCCGTCTCGCCGCAATAGCCTTCCAGATCGGTTCGGCTCGGCATGGGATCGTCGTAGAGGTCGAAGATGCGCGCTTCCAGCATGTTCTCGAAAGTGGCGGCCGGTAGGCGATGGGCGCGGATCGTCTCGATAAGAGCGGTCGTCACTGGATGCCCGCCCGCCGCCTCCGGATCGCCCGCCGCCAGTACATCTCGCCACCACTGCAGGCGCACCTCGCCGGGAAGCGGCTGGCTGATGCGGTCGCGCACCGCCCCGATTTCGGCATTGAAGGCGTAGAGCGAGAAGAGTGCACCGCGCCGCGCCACCGGTGCGTAAAGGGTGGCAAGATATCGGTCGGGATCGGCCTGGCGGACGATCGCAAGCGCCTCGGTCTCGGCCGGGCTCATTCTCAATCGACGGCGATCAGTGCCGCGGCCACCGCGCGTTCTTCGGCCAAAAGCACGTTAAAGGTGCGCACTGCCGCCCCGGTCGCCATGGTCTCGACCGCCATTCCAGCTTCCTTCAGCTTCACGCGGAGTGCGGCCGGCAGAGGCAAGAGCGCCCTACCGGTTCCCACCAGCAGTATTTCAATGGCGTCCGCCTCCGCCAGCGGTCGGGCGAAATCCTCTTCGCCCAGCGCCGTGGCGTCTTCGGCCGCCCAGCCATGAATGCCGGAGGGAAGACATAGGATCGAACCGCGATGGGACATCTCGGCAAAACGGAAACCGCCATTGCCATAGGCGTCGATTGCGGCGCGGCCCGGAAAATGGGCCGCGCGGATCTGCACTCCACCACTCATTACTTGGCCGCCACCTCGTCGCCGCTCTTCTCTTCCTGGGTCCCTGCCTGCGCCACCGAGGGCCGCATCCTGAACAGGATGAGCAGCGGCCCGGCAACGAAGATCGAGGAGTAGGTACCGATGATGACGCCGAAGATCATGGCCGCGGTGAAGGAGCGGATCACCTCGCCACCGAAGATATAGAGTGCCACCAGTGCCAGAAGCGTGGTCACGGAGGTCATGACCGTGCGCGACAGCATCTGGTTCATCGACAGATCGAGCAACTGCGGCAGCGGCATCTTCTTGAAGCGCCGCAGATTCTCGCGCACGCGGTCGTAGACCACCACCGTGTCGTTCAGCGAATAGCCGACGATCGTCAGGATGGCGGCAATACTCGACAGGTTGAACTCTATGCCGGTGATGACGAAGAAGCCGATGGTCATGATCACATCATGCAGCGTCGCCAAGATCGCACCCACGGCGAACTGCCACTCGAAGCGCAGCCAGATGTAGATCAGGATTGCGAACAGCGATACCAGAACGGCGATCGTGCCGGCGCGTGCGAGCTCGCTGGAGACCGTCGGCCCCACCACCTCGACGCGGCGGAAGGTATAGTCGTTCTCGAGTTCGCCCCGCACCTTGGCGATGACGCTCTGCTCGGCACTCTCGCCGGCATCCTGCGCCTGGACGCGGATCAGCACCTCACGCGGGTCTCCGAACTCCTGCACCTGTACTTCGCCGAGATTGAGCCCCGAGAGGCGACTGCGGATATCGGCAAGATCGGCATCGCCTTCCTTCGCCTGCACCTCGATGATCGAGCCGCCCTTGAAGTCGATGCCGTAGTTCATGTCGACGGTGACGAAGAGCGCGACCGCGGCGATCGACGCCGCCGCCGAGAGCGTGAAGGTAAGACGGCGCAGCCACATGAAGCCGATGCCCGTCTCCGTCGGCACGACTTGAAGCGGCATGCGCGGCAGCTCTTTCGGCCTGCGCCGCTTCACCCACTCCGCCACCATCCAGCGCGTCAGCGTATAGGCGGAGAGGACGGTCGTGATGATACCGATGGCTAAAGTCACGGCGAAGCCGCGCACGGGACCGGTACCGAGATAGAACAGGATGACAGCGGCGATCAGCGTGGTGACGTTGGCATCCACGATGGTGCCCAGCGCCTTCGAGAAGCCCGAATCGACCGCCTGGATGATCGACCGGCCGCCGGCTCGTTCCTCGCGTATGCGCTCGAAGACAAGCACGTTGGAATCGACCGCCATGCCCATCGTCAGCACGATGCCGGCGATGCCGGGCAGCGTCAGGGTGGCGCCCAAGCCGGAGAGGATCGCCACGATCATGCAGATATTCGCCACGAGCGCGACAACGGCGAAGATGCCGAGCAGCCCGTAGACGGCGATCATGAAAAGGACGACGAGCGCCGCACCGATCATCGACGCGACCTTGCCGGCGTCGATGGAGTCCTGCCCGAGGCCCGGCCCCACCGTGCGCTCCTCGATCACCGTCAGCGTCGCCGGCAGCGCGCCGGCACGCAGAAGCACAGCAAGATCGTTGGCGCTCTGGACGGTGAAATTGCCGGAGATCTGGCCGCTGCCGCCAAGGATCGGCTCGCGGATCTGCGGCGCCGAGATCACCTGTCCGTCGAGAATGATTGCAAAGAGACGGCCGACGTTTTCCTGGGTCGCCTGGCCGAAGCGGGTGGCGCCCCTGGTGTCGAACCGGAAGGAGACGACGGGCTCGTTGGTGCGCTGGTCGAAGGTGGCCTGAGCGTCGACGAGGCTCTCGCCCGAAACGATGACGCGGTCTTCGATGAGGTAGGGCACCGGCGGATCGTCCATCGAGTACATCACCGTCGTGCCGGCCGGCGGCCTGCCCTCGATCGCCTCCTGGACGGGTACCGACTGGTCCACCATCTGGAAAGTCATCTTGGCGGTCTGGCCGAGGATGTCCTTGAGCCGCTCGGGGTCGTCGAGGCCCGGCACCTGGACAAGTATCCTGTCATCGCCCTGGCGCTGGATGACGGGCTCTGTGGTGCCCAGTTCGTTGACACGGCGGCCGATCACTTCGATCGATTGTTCGAGTGCGCTGGCCAGGCGGTAGCTGATGCCCTCCTCCGTCAGGTCCAGCCGCAAAAGGCCGGGCTCCGGCTCTGTCAACGACAGTTCACTGATCGTGCCGGAGCCGAGCAGACCGGAGGCAACGGGCTGCACCAACTCGTCCAGCGCCTGTCTCGCCGCATCCACCTCGCTTGCATCGCGGATGCGCACCTGTACGGCCTGACCGGAGACGGACAGGCCGGTATAACCGATGCGTTCGCCGCGCAGGAGCCGGCGCACGTCATCGCGGGTGCTCGTCAGACGCTCGGCTATCAGCTCGCCACGGTCGATCTGCAACAGGATGTGCGAGCCACCCTGCAGGTCGAGCCCCAGCGTCATGGGACGCGACGGCGCCCAGCCCGGCAGCGAAGAGAAGTATGATTGCGGAAGGACGTTCGGAGCGGCGTAGGCAACGCCGAGCGCCACGGCCAGCCAAATGAGGATCGTCTGCCAGCGCGGGAAATGTAACATGCTGCCTCTTTTTGTTGGGGCCTAAGCCCGGCCTTCCGCCTGCAATAGGGCTATTTCTTGGCGGTCTTCTCGACGGCCGGCTCGCCCTTGACCCGCACATCGGCAAGCATGGAGCGTACCGCCGTCACCTTGGTGCCACCGCCCAGGTCCACTTCCAGCTCGTTGTCGCCGATGACCTTTGTCACCTTTCCGACAAGCCCGCCCCCTGTGACAACCGTGTCGCCCCGCCGCACCGCCGCCAGCATCTCGTTGCGCTTCTTCATCTGCTGGCGCTGCGGCCTGATGATAAGGAAATACATGATCACGAAAATCAGCACGAACGGCAGGATGCTGACGAAAATGTCGGGTGCTCCCGCGCCCGCCTGGGCATAAGCCGGTGTCACAAACATGAAAAACTCCTAGAAAGTACGGAAAGGGCCGGAAATTCCCAGCCGTCAAGCTCGCGCGGGAATATAGATGTTCGCACCCCGTTTGCAACTGTCCGCGGCCGGTCTTCCCCCTTTGCCGTCGCGCGGCGCCAAGCTTGCAAATCGTCAATGGCTGTGACAGAACCGTACCGTACGGTACTGACATGTGAGCCACCGCCGGCTCGAAGAGTGATCATGAGCGAAAAGACCATCGAAGCGCTGAACCAGAAGCTGGACCGGCTGATCGACGTCATCTCCCGCATGGCCCCTGCCCGCGCGGACGAACCGCGTTTCGAGGAAGCAGACTGCTTCGTCTGGCAGGCCGAGAGCGGATCGCTGATGCCGGTCGGCAAGGTGAACCGCGTCGACCTTTCGCTCATACACGGCGTCGACCGGGTACGCGACATCCTCACCGACAACACGCGGCGTTTTGCCGCCGGCCTGCCGGCCAACAATGCCCTTCTGTGGGGTGCCCGCGGCATGGGCAAGTCGTCGCTGGTCAAGGCCGTGCACGCCGAGGTCAACCGCACGCGGAATAAGGATGCGGCGCCCTTGAAGCTTATCGAGATCCACCGTGAGGATATCGAAGGCCTGCCAAGGCTCATGGCTCTGGTGAAGGCGGATGGGCACCGCTTTATCCTGTTCTGCGACGACCTGTCCTTCGATCGGGATGACACGTCTTACAAGTCGCTGAAGGCAGCGCTTGAAGGAGGGGTGGAAGGGCGCCCGGACAACGTCATCCTCTACGCCACCTCGAACCGTCGCCACCTTCTGCCGCGCGACATGATCGAGAACGAGCGTTCGACGGCCATCAACCCGTCTGAAGCGGTGGAGGAGAAGGTGTCGCTGTCGGACAGGTTCGGCCTGTGGCTCGGTTTCCACAAATGCTCACAGGACGAATATCTCGCCATGGTCGAGGGCTATGCGCATTACCATGCGCTGCCGATCGAGGCTGAGACGCTGCGCACGGAAGCCCTGGAATGGGCGACCACCCGCGGCAGCCGCTCGGGCCGCGTCGCCTGGCAGTTCATCCAGGACCTGGCCGGCCGGCTGGGGAAGAACCTCAGAGACTGAAGGGGCGCCTGCTCCGCCCGCCTATTCGAGGTAGGTCATCGGGTCGACCGGGCTGGTGCCCTTACGAACCTCGAAATGCAGCTTCGGGCTGTCGGTTTGGCCGCTCATGCCCGAAAGCGCGATCTCCTGGCCGCGCTTCACGTTATCGCCGCGCTTCACCTTCAGGTCCGAGGCGTGGCCATAGACGGTCACCAGCCCATCCTCATGGCGCACCAGGACGGTGTTGCCGAACCCTTTCAGCCCGTCGCCGGAGTAGATGACGACACCGTTCTCCGCCGCCCGCACGGAGGTACCCTCAGGCACGGCGATGTCAATGCCGTCGCTGCTGCCGCCGCTGAAATTCGAGACGACACGGCCGCGTACCGGCCAGCGCAGGCGGCCGACGCCGGTGGAATCAGGCGTCAGCGCGGCGACCTCGGTGGATTCCTCCTCCTTCGCGGCCCCGGCCTTGCTGTCGGAAGGCGGCGTGTAGGCGGAGACCTGGGATTTCTCCTCTTCCTGTTTGGAAGGGGGTGCGGCGGCCGTGGTGACTGGATCGGCGGCCTTCGGCTGCTCCTGCTTCGCCGGCGCCGCATTGGCTACGGTCGCGCCCGCGGACGGGATCGTCAGTTTCTGGCCAATCTGGATCACGCCGCTGGAGAGGCTGTTGGCCCGCTTGATGCTCTCAACGCTGGCGCCGGTCTTGCGGGCGATGCCGTAGAGCGTGTCGCCGGAGGTGACCGTGTAGGAGCCGCCGGCCGAGGGCGATGTGTTGCCGGTCTGCCCATTGCTCTTTTCCTGCGGCTTCGGCGCTTGCGGCAGCACTGCTGCCTGGCTTTCCGGCTGCGGCGGATTGGGAGCGGGTTGCTGCTCGCGGTGCGCCTGCTGCGGGCTGGCGGTGGCGGGCGCGGAACGTTCTCCCTGCGTGCTCGTCGGCGGGGGCAACGGCTGGGAAGACACCGTGGGCTGGCTTGCTGCTGGTGCGGAGTACACCGGCGTCGAGGGGCTAGGAAGTGCGGCCGGCGCGCTGCTGCTCTGCGTTGCACCGCCGACCGGCACTTGCGGACGGACGATCTTTCCGTAACGGGGCTGCTCACGCCGGCCGGACTGTGTATCGCCGGGGTAAGGCTGATTCGCCTGGGCCACCACGACTGGAGCGTTGCTGCCCGTTGAGTTGGTGACGAGGCCGTCGTTCAGGCTGGCGGCGCCCGAGCTGCAGCCGGCGGCGATGCCACCCACCACGAGGACAGCCGCGCCTCGTGCCAGAGTGCTTCGATGTTGTCCTGTGATGCCGAAACGCATGGAGCTACCCGCACTTATCCCGTTACTCGAAACAGGCATGATTAAAGCGCGTTAATGTTACTGGCGGGTTAATCCAATCCGACCCTTTGCTTGGTCGCAATTCCGGACGGAAAACCGGTTCCCACTTTTCCTGGAATTGCTCTAAAGAGCCTCGGCAATGCCCTTGATCAGCGGCTGCAGGCGGACGGGCTCCAGGTCGATGCGCTCGAACCGGCTGCCGATCTTCTGGAACTTCGCCATCAGCTGCACGTCCTCGGCAGGGCCGACTGGCGCCACCATGATGCCGCCGCTCGTCAGGAGATCGACGAAGCGGCGCGGCGGCTCCTCGAAGGCGGCCCACACGACGATGCGGTCGAACGGGCCGTCGGCAACGCCGTCCAGGCCGTCCGCCTGGCGGGCGATGACGTTCTCGAGGCCGAAAGCCTCATGGCGCAGACGCGCTTGCTCGACCAGCGTCTTATAGCGGTCGACGGTCAGCACACGCTCGGCCAGCTTGGCCATCACCGCGGCCGTATAGCCGGACCCGGTGCCGATCTCCAGAACACGCACGCCCGGCTGGATTTCCAGCGCGTCGAGTACCACCGCCTGCAGGTCGCAGGCTTCGAGTGTCTCACCACACTCGATGGGCACCGTGCGGTTCGACCACGTCCATTTCTGCCATTCGGCCGGCACGAAGCCGGCGCGCGGCGCCGCCTCCATCGCCGCAAAAAGCGCATTCGAGCCGATGCCCCGCGCGCGGCAGCGCAGCATGAATGCGGCAAAGCCCTCGCGTTCGTCGTCCGTTGCAGTCACGAAAGCGCCTTCGAAAGCCGTTCGCGCACCTCGTGCGCCGTGAGATCGAGATGCAGCGGCGTGACGGAGATATAGCCGTCGCGCACGGCGGCCTGGTCGCTCCCCTTGCGCACTTCCTCCTCCTTGCGGCCGAAACGCAACCAGTAATAGGGAAAGCCCCTGCCGTCCCGGCGCTCGTCGATCCACAGCCCGTGCACGAGCTTGCCCTGGGAGGTGACGATGGCGCCCTTCACCTCCTCGGGCGGACAGTTGGGGAAATTGACGTTGAGGAACACACCCGTGGGCAGGTCGGTGGCAACCAGCTTCTTGAGGAGCGGTGGCGCCACCGCCTCCGTCGTGTCCCACGGGATATAGCGGATATCCTCGGCGAAATCGTAGGCCTGGCTGAGCGCGATCGCGCGGATGCCGAGCAGCGTGCCTTCCATGGCGCCCGCCACGGTGCCGGAATAGGTGACGTCGTCGGCGATGTTGGTGCCGTTGTTGACGCCGGACAGGATCAAGTCCGGCGGCGCATCCATCACCTTGCGCACGCCCATGATGACGCAATCGGTCGGCGTGCCGCGCAGTGCATAGTGCCGGTCGTCGATCTTGCGCATCCTGAGCGGCTCGGACAGCGACAGCGAGTGCGCGAAGCCCGACTGGTCCGTCTCCGGCGCCACCACCCACACATCGTCCGAAAGCGTACGGGCGATGCGCTCCAAGACCTGCAGTCCCTCGGCGTGGATGCCGTCGTCATTGGTCAGAAGAATGCGCAAGGCCCCTACCCTTTTGCCGCTTCGATCCTCGTTGTTCCACCCATATAGGGCTGCAGGATTTCCGGAATGCTAATGCTGCCGTCTTCGTTCTGGTAATTTTCCATGACGGCGATCAGCGCGCGGCCCGTCGCGACGCCCGAGCCGTTGAGCGTGTGCACGAAGCGCGTCTGCTTTTCGCCGGAACGGTAGCGCGTGTTCATGCGCCGCGCCTGGAAATCGCCGCAGACCGAGCAGGAAGAGATTTCGCGGTAGGCGTTCTGGCCGGGGAGCCAGACTTCGATGTCGTAAGTCTTCCGCGCGCCGAAGCCCATGTCGCCGGTGCACAGGACAACGGTGCGGAAGGGAAGGCCGAGTTTCTTCAGCACCGTCTCGGCGCATTCGGTCATGCGCTCGTGCTCTTGAAGCGATGATTCGGCATCGGTAATCGACACCATCTCGACTTTGTAAAACTGGTGCTGGCGCAGCATGCCGCGCGTGTCCTTGCCCGCCGAGCCGGCTTCCGAGCGGAAGCATGGGGTGAGCGCAGTGTAGCGCAGAGGGAGCGTGTTGGCGTCGAGGATTTCTTCGCGGACGAGATTGGTGAGCGGGACTTCGGCGGTGGGGATGAGGCCTAGTCTTTTCGAGAGTCTTAGAGCGGGATCAATGGTTGCAAAGTAGTCGTCAATTAAGAACATGTCGGCCGCGTTGCGCGCTACGACGTCAGCTATCTCTCGCATCCGCTGAGGTGAAACTGCATCATTAATTTTGCCAATAGTTACTTGCCCCGTAGACAGCAACGTCCTGCGCAGGCGCTCGCTCCACTCGGGCGTTCGCGGATCGGTGAAAAAAAGATCCTCCTCAAACTTCGGCAACTGTCCCGTCCCGAACAGCGCATCATCCCGCACCAGCAGCGGCGGCTGCACCTCCGTGTAGCCGTGCTCGGTCGTGTGCAGGTCGAGCATGAACTGGCCGAGCGCGCGTTCGAGCCTTGCGAGTTGCCCCGAAACCACGGTGAAGCGGCTTCCCGACAGCTTCGCCGCACGCTCGAAGTCCATCATTCCCAGCGCTTCGCCGAGCTCGAAATGTTCCTTCCATGAATTGGCGCGCTTCGGCTCCCCGGCTCGCCGCACTTCGACATTGTCCTTCTCGTCCGCGCCCTCCGGCACGTCGTCGAGCGGCACATTGGGGATGCGGGCAAGCTGGTCGCGCAGGTCCGCGTCAAGCTCGCGCTCCTTCGCCTCGCCGCTCTGCACGAAGCCTTTCAGCTCCGCCACCTCGGCCTTGAGCTTCTCGGCCAGCGCCTGGTCGCCCGCGCCCATCGCCTTGCCGATCTCCTTGGAGGCGGCGTTGCGGCGCTCCTGGGCTTCCTGCAGCTTCGTCAGATGCGTGCGCCGGGCCTCGTCGGCGGCGATCACGGATTCGACCGTGGACCGCGCCTCGGCCTCCGCCTGCCCGCGCTTCTTCAGCGCGAGCACGAGGTCTTCGGGGTTCTCGCGAATCCATTTTATGTCAAGCATGATCGAGGTTCCGGGCGTGCGAATGACCGTCGCCCGGGGAAAAAGTGCAACGCGGGAGGTCGTTAGGAAGCTGATTCGGTTCTGGCAGCGGTTTCCGTGTCTGCCGCCGTATCAGCGCTTTCCTTTTCCGCCTCGTCCCTCGCGCGTCTGCGCTCCACCATCCGGGCGCTCCAAATGGCAATCTCGTAGAGAAGGATGGTGGGAAGCGCAAGACCGATCTGGCTCACCGGGTCTGGTGGCGTCAGCACCGCGGCAACCACGAAGGCGGCGACGATGGCGTATTTGCGCTTGTCGACCAGCCCCTGCGAGGTCAGGAGCCCCACCCGCGCCATCAGCGTCGTGACCACCGGCAACTGGAAGACCAGGCCGAAGGACAGGATCAGCGTCATGATGAGACCGAGATATTCCGAAACGCGCGGCAGCAGCGAAATCTGAATCTCGTTGTCCGGCCCCACCTGCTGCATGGACAGGAAGAACCACATGACCATGGGCATGAAGAAGAAATAGACAAGGCTGCCGCCGATCAGGAACAGAATGGGCGAAGCAATGAGGAAGGGCAGGAAGGCATGCCTTTCATTGCGGTAGAGGCCCGGCGCCACGAACTTGTAGACCTGCATGGCGATCACCGGAAAGGCCAGCACCAGCCCGCCGAACATGGCCAGCTTGATCTGCGTGAAGAAGAACTCCTGCGGCGCGGTGTAGATGAGGTCGACCTTCTCCGAATCGAGACCCGCCCAGTCGCTCGCCCACTGGAAGGGAACGACCAGCAGGTTGAAGATGCCCTTGGCGAAGAAGAAACAGACCAGAAACGCGACGAAAAAGGCGGCGATCGCCCACATGAGACGAGAGCGCAGCTCGATCAGGTGCTCCATCAGCGGCGCTGATGACTTGTCGATATCGTTGTCTTCGTTCTTGGCGCTCACGGCGCGGTTCCCGTTGTCTTTTTCCCGCGCGCTGCGGGCTTGGCCTGCGCCTGTTTGGCGGTGGATTTGGCGCCAGGCGCGTTCTTAGGTACAGCTGTTTTCGCCGCCGGCTTGGTGGCACGCCTGGTCGCCGTTTTCTTGGCTGCAGTGGGCTTGGCCGCCGTGGATTTGGCGGGCGCAGGCTTCTCGCTGGGCGGCGCGTCAGGCTTCGCCTCGGCGACCGCCGGAGCCTCGGAGGCCGCCTTCGGTTTCATTGTCTCGTCGAGCCCGCTGCGGACGTCACGCCCGGCCTTTTCCAGCGGACTGAGATGCTTCTTGATCTCACCGCGCGGGTCGAGCTTTCGTGCGTCGTCGGCTAAGCGCTTCACGTCATCGAGCTCAGCCTCCCGCAGCGCTTCGTCGAACTGCTTGCGGAAGTCGCCGGCCATCGATCGCAGCTTGGTCGTCGTGCGGCCGAAGCCGCGCAGGACGCCGGGCAAGTCCTTCGGCCCGACGACGACGATCAGCACGATCGCGATGACAAGAAGTTCAGGCCATCCCAAGTCAAACATCGGTCATTTCCAAGGATTAGGCGGCAGGCGCCAATGCCAGCGTCAGGACTTGCTCGCCTTTTCCTTGGCGTTCTTCACCGGCTCGTCTGCCTGGTGTTCGACGGTCTTGGCCTCCTCGGCTTCGTCGTCCGACATGCCTTTCTTGAAGCTCTTGATGCCCTTGGCCATGTCGCCCATCAGCTCGGGGATCTTACCGCGGCCGAACAGGAGCAGAACCACCACAAGCACGATGAGCCAGTGCCAGATCGATAGGGAACCCATGATTATGATCTCTTTTGCCTGAAGTTCAGTTGTCGTTCTGATTTATGCGCTTTCGCGCCGTCTTTCAAACACTAGAACGTCGCTGGGGCGCACGTTGAGCGATATGTCGCGCACACCGGGTGCGAATTGGCTGCGGCGGATGCGTGCGCGCACGTGCTCTTCGACCCCCTCGACCGCCAGTTCGAGAAGCTCCACAACGCCCAGAAAGCGCCTGGAGACGATCCGCGCCGGCACGCCCTGCCCCTCCTCGCCCACCTCGAAACCGGAAAGCCGGACGGCCACCGTCACCGGCGTCCCGTCGGCCAGATCCGGTGCGGGAAACCGTCCAAGCGGCGTGTCGGCCGCACCGTTCGCCATGCGCCCATCGAAAAGGTTGAGCTCCGAAAAGAAGCCGGCGACGAAAAGATCAGCCGGCCTCAGATAGAGTTCCTCGGCCGTTCCCACCTGCACCAGCCGCCCCGCCCTGAGCAACGCAATGCGGTCTCCCAGCCGCATCGCTTCCTCCGCATCGTGGGTCACCACGATGGCCGTCGCCCGGCTCTGGCGCAGGATGGCGAGTGTTTCAGCCCGCACCGTGTCCTTGAGCCTGGAATCGAGGCCGGAGAAGGGCTCGTCCATCAAAAGCACCGCAGGGCGCGGGGCAAGCGCCCGGGCCAGCGCCACGCGCTGCTGCTCGCCGCCCGAAAGCACATGCGGATAGGCCCCGGCATAACCCTCCAGCCCCACCCGCGAAAGCGCGATCATCGCCTCGCCCTTCGCCTCCTCGCGCGACAGGGCAGTAAGGCCGAAACGCACGTTGTCGAGAATGGTGAGATGCGGAAAGAGCGCGAAGTCCTGGAAGACGAGGCCGATGGAGCGCTGCTCCGGCGGCAGGAAGACGTTAGGCCCCGCAATCTCCCGGTCGTTGAGGAGCACGCGTCCGGCACTCTGGGTCTCGATGCCGGCGGCAATCCTGAGAAGCGTCGTCTTGCCGGAGCCCGACGGCCCCAGAAGGCACAAAACCTCGCCCGGCTCGGCAGCCAGCGTTACGTCCTCGAGTGTGACCTGGTCGGACACGAAGCGGTGGCTGACCTGTTCGAACGCCAGGCGGGCGGCGAAGGTAACTCCGGCGGTCACCCGCGCCGGCTTTTCGTCCGTCTCGCTCATCGTTGCGGCGTTCTCATCCTTCCGGCGCTGTCCGTGCGCCGGAAGCGGTCAATCACCCTCGACCCGCGGTGTCAACAGGCCGAGTTCTTCGAGGTCGATATCCGTCAGCGGATCCTCGTCCTCGCCCAGCGTGTCCGCGTCGACCGGCGGCTGCGGTACGGAGAAGTTTGTGGGCATGCGGGAAGAAAGCAGCCCCGCCCCTCTCAATTCGTCGAGCCCCGGCAGGTCGCGCAACTCCTCAAGGCCGAAATGGTCGAGGAAGTCGGTCGTCGTGCCGTAGGTGACGGGTCGGCCCGGCGTGCGGCGGCGCCCGCGCATGCGCACCCAGCCGGTCTCCAGAAGGATATCAAGGGTGCCCTTGGAGGTCTCCACCCCGCGGATCTCCTCGATCTCGGCGCGCGTGACTGGCTGATGGTAGGCGATGACGGCAAGCATTTCGAGGGCCGCGCGCGACAGCTTCTTCTGCTGCGTCGACTGGCGGCTCATCAGGAACGCGAGGTCGCCCGCGGTGCGGAAGGCCCAGCAGTCGTCCACCCGCACGAGATTGACGCCGCGGCGTGCATAGTCGCTTTTCAACTCCTCCATAACCGCCGCAACGTCGGTACCGTCCGGCAGCCTGTCGGCCAGCGCCTTGGAAGACACGGGCTCGGCGCTTGCAAAGACAAGCGCTTCGGCCATGCGCTTGGCTTCGGCGAAGGCGATGCCGCCCGCCGGCCGCTGCCGCGTGTCGTCCGCCGGGCCGTTGTCCTCGGCACGGAATGGAACCACGTTCGCGCTCTCGTTCATGGCATTTCCCGGTTGTCCAGCGGCCGTTTAGGGCCGTTTCGCATATAGAGCGACGCGAAGGGCTCGTGCTGGCGGATTTCCAATGCCCCTTCGCGCACCAGCTCCAGACTTGCAGCGAAGGTGCTGGCGACCGCCGTCGTCCGATCCTCCGGCCGCGTCAGATAGGCGATCAGGAAGCGATCGAGCGCAGTCCACTCGGAAAGCTCACCGACCATGCGGGTGAGGATGTCGCGCGCCTGCTTCAAGGACCACACGCCGCGCTTGGCGATCTGCACATTGGTGATGGCGCGGCGCTGGCGCTGGCCGGCATAGGCGGTCAGCAGGTCGTAGAGCGTTGCCGAATAGTCGCTCTTCTTCTCGACGACCACCGGCTCCGGCATGCCGCGGGCGAAGACGTCGCGCCCCAGCCGGTTGCGGTTGACGAGGCGGGCGGCCGCATCGCGCATGGCCTCGAGCCGCTTCAGGCGGAACTGCAGCAGCGCCGCCATTTCCTCGCCGGAGGGCTCCTCGTCGCCCTGCTGCTGGGGGATCAGAAGGCGCGACTTCAGATAGGCGAGCCATGCCGCCATCACCAGATAGTCGGCGGCAAGTTCCAGCCGCATACGCCGAACCCGCTCGACGAATTGCAGATACTGCTCCGCTAAGGCCAGGACGGAAATCCGCGCCAGATCGACCTTCTGGTTGCGCGCCAGGTGCAAAAGCAGATCGAGCGGCCCTTCGAAACCCTCGACATCGACGGTCAGCGCCGGCTCGGAGACGCCGCGTTCGCCCTCCTCCGCCCACAGCTTGTCCATGGGGATGGGTTTGCCCGTTCCCCCCTGCCCCGTCGTCTTCTTCGCTGCCTCGGCCACTCTCAGCCGTTCCTTCTTCCCGCGTTCAGGCCGCAGCCTCAAAAAGGCTCTGGAATTCGGCGCGCGCCGCGGCCTCGTCTGTCTCATCGCACGCGCCGAGCATTGCAAGCGCGGCATCCGCTCGCGCCTTTGCCTTGCCTGCCAATTCCGGCGTTCGTTGGGCGACGGCCCGCATCTCGTCCATCACGCCGTTGCAATGAAGGACGACATCGCAACCGGCTGCAAGGATTGCCTGCGCGCGGGCGCCGTAATCCCCAGAAAGAGCGTTCATCGACACGTCGTCGCTCATCAAGAGCCCGTCGAAGCCGATCTCGCCGCGGATGATATCGGCGATCATCCGCGCCGACGTGGTGGAGGGATTATCCGGATCGACCGCCGCGTAGACCACATGGGCCGTCATCGCCATGGGCAGATCACGGAGCGCCTTGAAGGGCACGAAGTCACGTTCGCGCAGTTCACCGAGCGGCACCTCGACACGCGGCAGCGCATGGTGGCTGTCCGCGTTCGCGCGTCCATGACCGGGTATATGCTTCATCACCGGCAGGACGCCGCCCGCCAACAGCCCGTCCGCCGCAGCACGGCCGAGTGCGGCCACCGCCTGCGGGTCACCGAAATAGGCGCGCTTGCCGATCACATCATGCGCGCCGGCCACCGGCACATCGAGCACCGGCAGGCAATCGACCGAGAGGCCAAGGCGCGACAAGTCGAAGGCATGCAGCCGCGACATCAGCCACGCCGCACGCAAACCGGCTGCCTCGTCGCGGCCGTAGAGCGCACCGAGCGCTGCCGCGTGGGGATAGTCCGGCGCCAGCGGCGGGCGCAGCCGCTGCACTCGCCCGCCTTCCTGGTCGACGAAAACAGGTGCCCTTGGCCTGCCCACGCACTCGCGCATTGCCGCCACCAGATCGCGCACCTGGCCGGCCTCGGCAATGTTGCGCGCAAACAGGATGAAGCCCCATGGCCGCTTGTCGCGGTAGAAGGCCACTTCGTCGGCGCTAAGTCCCGTGCCGGCGGCGCCCAGGATCATTGCTTTTGATTCGCTCATAGAGCGAGGATAGCGGCAAGCGGCGGCATTGGCACGTCCGCTTGCGGCACGGCGACGGTTCGAGGATCCGACGAACTTGTCCTTCCACTTGAAAGCATGGTCTCTGGCAAATCGTGGGCTGAAGACACCGATATGCAGTGAAGGCGCGTTTGCGGAGGTCTGATGAAGTTGATTATTCGCGACTCCGCTCCGGCGGACTTGCCCGCCGTTATGGACATCCTCGAGGCCAAACGCGCGCTCCTGGCGACATTTGAACCCCGATTTTGGAAACAAGCACCGGCATCGCGTGAAACAACCGGCCCCTTCTTCGCATCGCTTATCGAATCAGCAAGCACGTCTTTCTCGTAGCCGAGCAAATGGGCCGGATTGGCGGCTTTATCTTTGCAAGCCCCATGCCGGTCCCTCCGGTCTACGTCGCCGGGTCGACGGCGATTGTCGATGATTTCGACGTGGCCGATCCCGGCACCTGGAATGAAATCGGTGGAGCATCGGTAGCAGAGGACACGCCGGCGCCTCAAAGAGCGCGGCGTCGTCCAGTTCGTCTTCATCAGCGCACGACGGAATACGGTGAAGATGAACTTTCTCCCAGCTTAAGGTCTTTCAGAGCACCCATCCTTGTTCAACGGCGAAGTCTGACAATACTGTTCACGCAGACAAAAACCCCGCGGAGCTCGGCGGTTTTATAAGTCTTGCGTTAGGCAGGCTACTTCGAAACGAAGCAGCTCCCGCCGGCCGCCTTAAGTTGTTCGCACAACCGGATCGCCTCGTCCTTGGAGGAGGAGGGAATGCGCACGCGGTAGTAGGTGCCCTTGCCGGCGATGTCGGCCTTGACGATGTTGACGCCCTTGCCTTGCAGCAGGTTGCCGTAGCGCTGCGCCAGTTCCTGGTATGATTGCTGCGCGCCTTCGACGCTGGCCTGCGAGGAAATCTGCACGGACCAATCGGAACCGGCGGCTGCCTGCGCAGGCGGCGGTTCGGCAGCGGCCACCTGTGTGGGCGTGCCCTGCTGCTGCGCTTGCGGTGCTTGGGAATTGGCATTGGCAGAGCTGTCGGCCTGCTGCTGTTGTGCAGTAGCGATATTGCTCGGCCGAGAAGGCGGAATCGGCCCGGAAGATGGCACCGACACCGCGTTCGCGGCGGCCGCCTCGGCGATATTGCCGTCAGCGTCGGTCTGGGTATTCCCCGTTGTGGCGGCTGCTTGTGCGTTTTCCATTGCAGCGGACGGCTCGTCCGTTGCTTGGGCCTGTGTGGCTGCCACCGTCTCGGAGTCCGCTGCAACGGCATTCGCCACCTCGTCGGCGTTGTTGCCCGCCGTCTCGACAGGCTCCGGCACGTCGTTCGGCACCATCGTACCGTCCGGCTGCACGACGAATGAGCGGACCCGGCGCGGAGCGAGCGTCGCAGTCTCGTTGCCGCTGCTCGCTTCCTCGATGGGATTCTCCAGCCGATCCTCCACCTTGGCCGCCGCAATGTCACTCGCCGGCGTCTCCACAGCGGGGTCACTCGTCGGTGTCTCCAGAGCAGGCAGGTCGACCGGCTCCTCGGTATTGGATACGAGCCGAGTCTGTCCTGGCTCGGCCACCTCGGTTTCGCCGGATACGCGCCTGTAGACCTGGTTGTCCTGATTGGGAATGGTGGTGCCGCCGGGGTTTTCCGGCTTCACCTTCACCGGCGTGTCGTCCGCCTTCACCAGGGCCGGCTCCTCAGCGTCACCGCCGCCGAAGCTGAGCGCGAACACCGTCACGCCGCCCAAAATGACCACGCCGCCGATCACTGCCGCTGCCATCATCGTACGAGAACCGAAGCGGCGTCCGCTCTCGGCCGCGGGCGGCTCGGCGCCGGGCGCTGGTTTCAATTCGTCGGAGGTCGCGCTCCACTCACGGATGTCCCGGTCATGATAGCTGGCGGCAGGATCGCTGTAAGCGTTTCCGCCGGAGTTCTGCGCCGCGTAAGCGGCGATCCCGGCTCCCACGCCTGCACCAATGCCGGCGGTGAGATAGTCGTCGATCTCCTCGTCATCCTGCTCCTGTGGCGCCTCGGTCCGGCGCGGGGCGGTTTCCATCCACGCGTCGTCCGGCCCGTCAGCCGCGTCGTTCCCCTCGCCGAAAGCGCCGGCCAACATCTCCTCGATCTCGTCGAACTCCGCCTTCACCTCTTCCTTCTGATAGGGGACCTCGGGCACATCGAGATTGTCGGCCAGGGCGACGGCGCCTTCGGGCACCTCGACAGTGTCGACTTCCGGCGGCATAGGATCGGCTGCAGGAGCTTCCGGCTCCGCATCGTGCTCACCGCCCTGATGCCAATCCTGACCATCGAGGCCGGCAAAAAGGGCTTCTGGCGACCACTCGCCCAGAGCGTCGCCTCCCGTAATCGCCTGCGGTTCATCCGCTGGCATCTCCGCGTCGTCTCCAGCCGGCGTGGAAGCGGGTATCCACCCGTCTTCCGGAACCTGGCTATACGTTGCTCCGGCCGCGTCGGCGGCAGAGAAGTACTCCGGCTGCTCGGAGACAGGCTCGTCCTCGCCGAAGGATGCATCGTGCTCGGCCTGGGCAGGAGCCTGCGGCTCTTCTCCAGTGGCTGCTGCGGCATCAGCTTCCTGATCGTACATGGCAAAGTCGGGATCAAGCGCCGCCAGATCCTCCTCGCGGATCATGAACGGATCGTCTCCGGCGCTTTCCTCCGCGCCCCCCTCCTCCGCAAACGCGGAAGGCTCGGCATGGGTGTCGTCGGCTGCTTCACTATCCTCGGCTGCGGCCGGCTCCTCAGCAGCGAACACGTCGTCGAATGCACTCTCGAACGTGTCGTCGAGCGTCGATTCGGGTTCTGCAACCTCCTCGGCGGAGAGATCCGGCTCAGGTGCCTGAGCATACTGCCGGAAGCTGACCTCCTCCTCGTCGAGCGCTGCATCAGCGACGTCGGGCTGATCAGCCTCGTCGGCCAGATCCCCCAACAACTCGTTCTCTAGTTCGAGGCTAAGGTTGTCCGTCGGTTCTTCTTGCGCCGACTCCGATTTCGGAATGGGACGCGTGTCGTGGCCCATGATCCGCGTCAGTTCGGCAAACGGATCGTCTTGCGCCAGATCTTTCGGCTCCGCGGCATTTGAATAATTACTGTCAGCCATGCCTTTTCCCACACTCGGTCGGACGCGGGCAACGTCGCACTATACTTGGTTGGCCCTACCAGCGCATTGTGGGCAAATGGTGACAGCTTCTGTCCGCAATCAGCGCATCTCCGCCGGCGCCTCCGCGCCTACGAGCGCCAGTCCTGACGTCACGACGTCGCAGACAGCCTGTACCAAGCCCAGCCTGGCCTGGGTCAACTCTGGGTGGTTAACCTTAACAAAACGTAAGTCGTCTGTCTCCGTGCCTCGATTCCACTGCGCATGGAACTGACTGGCAAGGTCGTAGAGGTAGAACGCAAGGCGGTGCGGCTCCAGCGCCTGGGCCGCACTTTCGATGAGTCGCGGGTATTCCGCCAGCTTGCGGATAAGCGCGACTTCGCCCTCGTCCTTGAGCAGATGCAGGGCCGAACGCAAGGCGGCGGGCTCGAAATTCTCCACACCGAGCTGCTCGCGTGCCTGGCGGAAGACCGAGTGGCAGCGCGCCGAGGCATACTGCACGTAGAAGACCGGATTGTCCCTGGACTGCTCGGTCACCTTGGCGAAGTCGAAGTCGAGCGGCGCGTCGGACTTGCGGTAGAGCATCATGAAGCGCACGGGGTCGCGCCCCACCTCGTCGATGACGTCGCGCAGGGTCACGAACTCCCCTGCCCGCTTCGACATGCGCACCGGCTCGCCGCCGCGATAAAGCTTGACGAGCTGGCACAGAAGCACCGTCAGGTTCAGCTTGCCGTCGGAGATGGCGCGGGCCAGCGCCTCCAGCCGCTTGACATAGCCGCCATGGTCGGCACCCAACACATAGATCAGGTGCTCGAAGCCGCGCGCGTATTTGTCCTTCATATAGGCCACGTCGGCGGCGAAATAGGTGAAGGTGCCGTCCGACTTGATCAGCGGCCGGTCGATGTCGTCGCCCACCTCGGTGGACCGAAACAACGTCTGCTCACGGTCTTCCCAGTCTTCCGGTAATTGTCCTTTGGGCGGCGGCAGCTTGCCCTTGTAGACGTGGCCTTTCATGGTCAGGTCGTTTATGGCGGAACGGATCGTCCCGCCATTGGCCGCGTGCAGCGAGCGTTCGGAGAAGAAGACGTCGTGGCGCACGTTGAGGGCGGCGAGATCTTCTCGGATCATCGCCATCATGGCATCGATGGCGCGGTCCTTGACGACTTCCAGTGCCTCCACTTCCGGCATCTCCAGAAGTTTCGTGCCGAATTCGTCGGCCAGCGCCTTGCCCACCGGCACCAGATAATCGCCCGGATAAAGCCCTTCGGGAATGGCGCCGGTCTCCTCTCCCAGCGCCTCGCGGTAGCGCAGCATCACCGACCGCCCTAGCGCGTCGATCTGCACGCCGGCGTCGTTGATGTAGTATTCCTTGGTGACGTCGTAGCCAGCGAATGCCAAGAGGTTCGCCAGCGCGTCGCCCACCACGGCGCCGCGACAATGGCCGACATGCATCGGGCCGGTCGGGTTGGCCGAGACATATTCGACGTTCACCTTGTGCCCTGCACCGACGGTCGAGCGGCCGTAGTCGGTACCAAGATCAAGCATCTCGGCGAGCTGAGCCTGCCAGAACTCGTCGCCAAGGCGCAGATTGACGAAGCCGGGGCCGGCCACGCTCGCTTCCGCCACGTCCGGGTCCTCGGCCAGCGCCGCAGCCAGCCGCTCGCCCAGCGCACGCGGGTTCTCACCCACCGCCTTCGACAGCACCATCGCCGCATTGGTGGCCAGATCGCCATGACTGGCGTCACGCGGCGGCTCCACCGCCACGCGCGAAAGGTCGAGCGCCCCGCCCTCCTTCGGCTTCAGCCCCAGTGCGTTGACGGCCTTGACGACCCGATCGGAAAAATCGGCAAAGATGTTCATGGACGATGTCCCGGATTGAGAACCACGCGGCAGCATCCGCCGCCGCAAGTCGCCTGCGCCCTATCGCAAATCAGGTGTGCGGTCAAACAGGCGCTCGTGCTCCTTGAGTGCATAGGTATCGGTCATCCCTGCCAGAAAGTCCGCCACGTCGCGCGCCTTGACGCGGTCCTCGGCCCGGTCGAGCCCCTCGCGCCAGCCTTCCGGCATCTCGCGCGGATCGGCGAAATAGGCGTCGAACAGGTCGCGCACGACGCGGTCGGCGCGGCTGCGCACCTCAAGCACGTCCGGGTGGCGGTAGAGATTTGCGTAGAGGAACGACTTCAACGCCTTCTCCTCCGCCGCCATGCCTGGTGAGAACGTGACCATGGCCCGCCCGGCGTCACGCACGTCCTCGGCCGAACGCGGATGCAAGGCCTCGAGGTTGTCGCGTGCCGTGTCGATGACATCCTCGACCATGATCGTAATCTGCCGGCGCATCAGCTCGTGCCCGGTGCGCACCGGGTCGAGACCTGGATAGCGCTCGCCGACCGCCTGCAGGATGCGCCCCGACAGTTCCACCCCGCGCAGCATGTCGAGCGTCAGGAGGCCCGCGCGCAGGCCGTCATCGATGTCGTGCGCATTGTAGGCGATGTCGTCGGCGATCGCCGCGCACTGCGCCTCGATGCTGGCGAAGCGGGAAAGCTCGAGGTCGTGCAGGGCCGAATAGTCGCGGATAGCTTGCGGCACTGGACCGTTGAGGCCATTGTCGTGCGCGTCGGTCAGCGGCCCGTTGTGCTTGACGAGCCCCTCCAGCGTCTCCCAGGCCAGGTTGAGGCCGTCGAACTCCGCGTAGCGGCGCTCCAGCCTGGTGACGACACGCAGCGACTGGGCATTGTGGTCGAAGCCGCCCCACGGCTCCATCTTGTCGTTCAGCGCCTCCTCGCCCGTATGCCCGAAGGGCGTGTGGCCGAAATCGTGCACCAGTGCCACCGCCTCGGCCAGATCCTCGTCGCAGCAGAGCGCGCGGGCGAGCGCCCGGGCTATCTGCGCCACCTCGATGGAGTGCGTGAGCCGCGTACGGTAGTGGTCGCCTTCATGGGCGATGAAGACCTGCGTCTTGTGCTTGAGCCTGCGGAAGGCCGTGGAATGGATGATGCGATCGCGGTCGCGCTGGAAGGGCGTACGCGTCGGGCTTTCGGGCTCCTCGCAAAAACGCCCGCGCGAGCGCTCCGGATCACAGGCGTAGACCGCGCGCGGCCGATAACCGAAGCCGATGCCGTTGACCCGCATTTCTCACACTCCCTGCGCCCTGCGTCGCTTTGCGGAAAACCGGATACGGGCGCGAGACGCGACGGCGTATAAAGACATACCGTTGAGCGTCTCGCGCCCGTAGGCGGCCGCTGCAAAGCCCTCCGGGCCCGTTGAAACAGGCGACAGTGTGCGTCGAGCGGCTTGTCCGATGTCCCGCATCGCGCGGCGCCGCTCTCGTGCCTTGTCGCCTGTTTGAACCGGCGCGGGGCACAGGGAGTGTGAGAAACGCGGGTTAAGATGTGCCGGGCTTGCCATATCCGCTGCTTGTTGACTCGCCGCCTCGTCGTTCATACCTATTCGACATAAGTGAATGCAAGGTGACTTCCATGGGCATTGACGCGAAGACGGACATGAAGGGCGTGGAACTGACCGACGCCGCAGCCAAGCGCATCGCCAAGATCCTTGGCGACGAGCCCGGCAAGATTGGATTGCGCGTGTCCGTTGAGGGCGGCGGCTGCTCGGGGTTTTCCTACAAGTTCGACCTCGCCGACAGCCGCAACGACGACGACGTCGCCATCGAGAAGAACGGCGCCACGGTGCTGATCGACGACCTGTCGCTCGTCTATATGGGCGGTTCGGTCATCGATTTTGTCGATGACCTCATTGGTCAGTCCTTCCAGATCAAGAATCCCAACGCGGTCGCCTCCTGCGGCTGCGGCACCAGCTTCTCCATCTGATAGCAAGCTGACGGACGAAAAAGGGCCCGCAATACGGCCCCTTTTCAATTCTCCTAATCCACCTCTTCAGGTAGGACGAGGTTGAGCACGATCGCCAGGAAAGCGGATGGCAGCAGGCCCGAAGTGAGCAGGATCTGTGCCGTTTTCGGCAGGTGCTGTAGGGCATCGGGCTCCAGCTGAAGGCCGAGACCGACCGACAGCGATACGGCGAAGATCACCATGTTGCGCCGGTTCCACTTGACCGCCGAGAGCATGTTGACGCCGGCCGCGGCTACCATGCCGAACATGACGATGACGCCGCCGCCCAGGACCGTGATCGGCACGGTCGAGATCAGCGCACCGACCTTGGGGATCAGCCCACAGGCGATCAGGAAGATTGCGCCGTAGGTCACAACATGACGGCTCATGACGCCGGTCATGGAGATGAGACCAACGTTCTGGCTGAAGGAGGTGTTGGGAAGCCCGCCGAAAATGCCTGCCACGAACGTGCCGAGGCCATCCGCATAGGTTGCGCCCGAAATCTCCTTCTCCGTCGCCTCGCGGCCGGCGCCGCCCTTGGCGATGCCCGATACATCGCCAACCGTCTCGATCGCCGAGACGACAGCCATGAAGCACATGCCGATCACCGCGGCCGCCGTTATGTCGAAGCCCCATTTGAAGGGAACCGGCACCGCCACCCAGCCGGCATTGCCGACATTGGCGAAGCTCACCATCCCCATGGCGAGCGCTACGATATAGCCGGCGATCAGGCCGAGAAGCACAGCGGCGATGGACCACATGCCCCTGGTGAAGAACTTCAGCAGCAGTGTAACCACGACGACGACCAGAGCGAGGCTCCAATTGGCGAGGCTGCCGTATTCCGGTGTGCCGATCAGCGGCACGCCGCCCGCGGCATACTGGATGCCGACCTTGATCAGCGCCAGGCCGATCATGAGCACGATGAGGCCAGTGACCAGCGGCGGCAATGCGAAGCGCAGCCGCCCGATAAAGGTGCCGAGCAGGAAGTGGAAAACGCCGCCGATGACAACGCCGCCCATCAGCGCGCCCATTGCCGCCACCCCCTGCCCCGCCACGATCGGTATCATGACCGGCAGGAAGGCGAAGCTCGTTCCCTGCACGATCGGCAGGCGGCCGCCAACCGGCCCTATTCCGATCGTCTGGAACAGCGTGGCGATGCCGGCGAACAGCATCGACATCTGGATCATGTAGATAAGGCTGGGAAAGTCGGGCGAGTTCGAGCCGAAACCGAATCCGGCCGCGCCCGCGACGATGATGGCAGGCGTAACGTTGGAGACGAACATCGCAAGCACGTGCTGGATGCCTAGTGGCACAGCCTGCGCAAGCGGCGGCGTATAGTCAGGATTCTTTAGCCTTGCGCGAAGCTCATCCGGGCTTGCGCGCAGGTCGACTGTCGCTTCTGTCATTCTGTTGCACCCCTCTGAAAACCGCCTTCGTTATCTTTTTTGTTGGCGGAAGTGAAAAGATCACGCAGAGTTGCGCATGTCACCACCCTTGGTTTTTTTGAAACAGAAACAAGCTCTGCATGAAGATCGCCACCTGGAACATAAACGGCGTCAAGGCGCGCATCGACAATCTTTTGCACTGGCTGCGGGAGGCGGAGCCGGACATCGTCTGCCTGCAGGAGATCAAGTCCGTCGATGAACAGTTTCCGCGCGAGCCGATAGAATCCCTCGGCTATCATGTCGAAACCAGCGGCCAGAAGGGCTTCAACGGTGTCGCCATCCTATCGAAGCTGCGCTTCGACGAAGTCACCCGTGGCCTTCCGGGCAACGATGCCGACGAGCAAGCTCGCTTCATCGAGGGGGTTTTTTCCACTAAGACCGGCGCCCTTCGTGTAGTCTCGCTCTATCTTCCCAACGGCAACCCTGTCGCCAGCGAGAAATTTGCCTATAAGCTCGGCTGGATGGAGCGGCTCGAAGGCTGGACAAGGGCGCGGCTGGCGTTGGAGGAGCCTTTGGTGCTCGCGGGTGACTACAACATCATCCCCGAACCCGCCGACGCCAAGAACGCCGACGCCTGGCTCGACGACGCGCTCTACCAGCCGGAAAGCCGGCAGGCTTTCCGTAGGCTCACCAATCTCGGCATGACCGACGCGCTGCGCTCCGTCAGTGACCAGCCCGGCGTTTACACCTTCTGGGACTATCAGGCCGGCGCTTGGCAGAAGAACAACGGCATCCGTATCGACCACCTGATGCTGTCGCCTGAGGCAGCGGACCGGCTGTCTTCGACGTCCGTGCAGAAGCACACCCGTGCCTGGGAAAAGCCGTCAGACCACGTACCGGTGGTGGTGGAGCTGGCGGCTTAGAGCAAGGTATGGGTGATGAAGGAAAGCGGCCGCATGCAAGCCTCGATGCGGATGCCAGCCCTCATCGTGAACCCTGGGCTTGCCGAAGGGTCAAACCACGGAGGCTCTGGGCGCAGGGGCCCTACTCCATCCCGTTCGACCGATAATCCTCGGCCAGCGCAATCGCAGTGCGGCGGTCGGATTCGCTAGCCACGGCGAACGCCTCCTCCTGCATGGCTCGGATCCGGGGAACTTCGGCGGGTGCTGCCCGCTCAAGTGCCGCTGTCATCAGCGCCAGCCCGCGCACGGTCTTGCCGCTCTGGAACAGGAGGTTGCCCAAGGTCGCCTGGGCGCCGGCATGGCCCTTCTCGGCGGAGAGCTGCAGCCAGCGCGCGGCCTGCTGAATGTTTTTCGTCCCGCCGTCGCCGGTCAGGAACATCTGGCCGAGCTCGTATTGCGCCGACGCATTGCGGTATGCAGCGGCCGCGCGCATGAAATACTGCTGTGCGGCGGCAGGATTGGCCTCCACCGGAGAGCCGGGAATGCCCGTCTTCAGATACCGGCCGACGGCCACCAGCGCATCCGAGACATAGCTTTCATCACGGCTGCCGGGCCGCACATCCTGCTGGGCGACCTCGGAGAAGAACTTGAAGGCCTCGTAGTCGTTGCGGGCGACACCGTCGCCTTCGGCATACATGCGGGCAAGCTTCCAGCTCGCGCCGACCTGGCCGTTCTCGGCAGCGTAGCGGTAGGCCTCGACCGCTTCTTCCTTCTTGCCGCTCTTGTAGGCGGAGAAGCCGAAGCGAAAGACGTCCCACGGGCTGCGCTCGCGCGGTTGCTGTACCACCACGTTCTCATCCAGCGCGAGCGCGGGGATGACAGTCCCCGGCAGCACCAGTGCGGCGGCGACGAGACCGCCCGTGATTTGCTTAGATATCCGCATAGCAGTGGGTTTCTTTCTCCCCGCCAGGATGGGTCACGGCACCGTGGCGGGCCGAACCGACCGTCTGCGCATATTTCCAGATCGCGCCGGACTGATAGTCCGTCTCGCGGGGCGTCCAGCCCCTCAGGCGCTCGGCGAGCTCTTCCTCGCTGAGTGCCACATCAATCGTGCCTTCCACCGCATCGATGGTGATGACGTCGCCGTCACGCAGAAGGCCTATAGGCCCGCCGATGGCGGCCTCCGGCCCCACATGGCCGATGCAGAAGCCACGCGTGGCGCCGGAGAAGCGCCCATCGGTGATCAGCGCCACCTTGTCGCCCATGCCCTGGCCATAGAGGGCGGCGGTGGTGGCCAGCATCTCGCGCATACCGGGGCCGCCCTTGGGGCCCTCGTAGCGGATCACCAGCACCTCGCCTTCCTTGTAGCGGCGCTCGTTGACGGCGGCGAAGCATTCCTCTTCCGAATCGAAGCAGCGCGCCGGACCGGAGAACCTGAGGTTCTTCATACCCGCGACCTTCACGATGGCTCCCTCAGGCGCCAGGTTGCCTTTCAAGCCGACAACGCCGCCGGTGGGGCTGATGGGCGCGTTCGCGGGGCGCACCACGTCCTGCGCGTCGTTCCACTGAACGCGCTCCATGTTTTCGGCTACCGTGCGGCCTGTCACCGTCATGCAGTCGCCGTGCAGGTAGCCATGCTCCAGCAGCGTCTTCATCAGAAGCGGAATGCCGCCAGCCTCGAACATATCCTTGGCGACATATTTGCCGCCCGGTTTCAGGTCGGCGATGTATGGGGTCTTCTTGAAGATCTCCGCCACGTCGAAGAGATCGAACTCGATGCCCACCTCATGGGCGATGGCCGGCAGGTGCAGCGCCCCGTTGGTCGAGCCGCCGGAGGCGGCAACCACGGCGGCCGCATTCTCCAGCGCCTTGCGGGTGACGATGTCGCGCGGGCGGATTTGCTTCGCGATCAGCTCCATCACCTTCTCGCCCGAGGCGTAGTTGAAGCGGTCGCGCATCTCATAAGGCGCCGGCGCACCGCAGGAATAGGGCAACGCCAAGCCGATGGCTTCGGCCACGGTCGCCATGGTGTTGGCGGTGAACTGCGCCCCGCAGGAGCCGGCGGACGGACATGCCGCCTGCTCGATCTCCATCAGGTCGTCATCGGAGATCGAGCCGACAGAATGCTGGCCGACGGCCTCGAAGACGTCCTGCACGGTGATCTGCCGGCCGCGATAGGAGCCGGGCAGGATGGAGCCGCCATAGATGAAGACCGACGGCACGTTGAGGCGTACCATGGCCATCATCATGCCCGGCAGCGATTTATCGCATCCGGCAAGCCCCACCAAGGCGTCGTAGCAATGACCGCGCATGGTCAGTTCGACGGAATCGGCAATCACCTCGCGCGAAACCAGCGAGGCCTTCATGCCCTGGTGGCCCATGGCGATGCCGTCGGTGACGGTGATGGTGGTGAACTCGCGCGGCGTCCCATGCGCGGCGGCCACGCCCTTCTTGACCACCTGCGCCTGGCGCATCAGCGAGATGTTGCACGGCGCGGCCTCGTTCCAGCAGGTGGCGACGCCGACGAGCGGCTGTGCGATCTCCTCCGGCGAAAGGCCCATGGCATAGAGGTAGGACCGATGAGGCGCGCGCGCCGGACCGACGGTCACGTGGCGGCTGGGAAGTTTTTCCTTTGAAATCGCTCGAGCGTCCATAATCACCTTCGCCGCAGCTTTGCGGCTTCTCCTGACACGCATTTTCGTTGCGGCGCCATCCGAGAGATCATTTCGGTGCGCCCGGTTTATGGCGGGAAGTTGACATACCGTCCCCGCACAGTTCTAGCGCATAGCATCTTGAGAAAGTGTTGCTGATCCGCCACATTTCGGTGACGGACCGGCAAAATAGGACGCGGGGCTAACGCTCCGTCTCGGAGCTCTCCTCGCGATGCAGAATGGAGGCCAGCACCGATCCGCCGATAATGAGCGCGGTGACTCCGAGCGCCACCAACGAGGGAATATCGATATACTGGGCA
Source organism: Chelativorans salis (assembly GCF_025336525.1). Taxonomy (GTDB): domain Bacteria; phylum Pseudomonadota; class Alphaproteobacteria; order Rhizobiales; family Rhizobiaceae; genus Chelativorans; species Chelativorans salis. The sequence goes on along the minus strand of NZ_JAOCZP010000002.1, from coordinate 783,888 downwards.
AGTAGCATCTTCAGGCCGATGAAGACGAGAACCAACGACAGCCCGGTCTTCAGGTGGCGGAAGGTGCGCAACATGCCCGACAGCACGAAGAACAGTGCACGCAGACCGAGAATGGCAAAAACGTTGGAGGAAAAGACGATGAAGGCATCGTTGGAAACCGCCAGCACCGCCGGAATGGAGTCTACCGCAAAGATCAGGTCGGTGATCTCGACCGTCACCAGAACGACAAAGAGCGGCGTCATATAGAGAAGGCCGTTACGGCGGGTGAGGAACTTCGATCCCTCATATTCCGGCGTGACGCGGCCGGTGCGCATGAGCAACTTTACGGCGAAGCTCTCGCTGGGGTCGACCATGTCGTCGCCGGACGTCATCATCTTGAAGCCGGAGAAGATGAGAAGCCCGCCCAGCGCCATGGCCACCACGTGGAACTGGTCCACCAGCTTCACACCCGGCACGATCAGCGACAGCCGCATGACGATGGCGCCGACGATGCCGTAGAACAGCACTCGGTACTGGGCTTCCGCCGGCACCTTGAAATAGGTGAAGATGAGCGCGATGACGAAGATGTTGTCGAGGGAAAGCGCCTGCTCGATTAGGTAGCCGGTAAGAAACTCGGCTCCCCGGTCCCCGCCGGCAAAGAAGAACACCCCGGAGGCGAATACCATCGCCATTCCCACATAAGCGCCCACTGTACGGCACGCCTCAGGCGTCGAGATGACGTGATCCCGGCGGTGGAGGATGAACAGGTCGACAAAAAGAACAATGGCGACAAACGCCAGGAAGCCGGGCCACAGCCAATCATGCAATGTCATTTATCGGGGTTGAAGGTTGCGCCGCGTGAGCGCGTTGTCGATCGGTCCGACATCACAGGCAACGCCTTGCCTGCCAGAGGGGCCCGGCCCGGGTGACATACCCCATCTATCTGCGGTAGTTCGGCTTCCGTTTCAAGCCCCTGGGGGAATTTACCCCCGAACCAGCTCCGCCGGCCCCGCAAAGAAAGACCCGGCGCGAGGGCCGGGTCGAGATGCAGATCGAACAGATCTGTCGCGGTATTACCATTTGACGCTGTAGGAGGCCGAGAAGATGCCGGCCCAGCCTGAATCGGCAGAGGCACCGAAAAAACGCGCATCCGGCTGGTCAATATCCGCGGAAGCGAGATAGACCGCACCGGCCCCGAGGCGCAGTTCGCCTCCGAGGTCGTCCTTGAAGCTGGCGGCACCCGCCAACATCCATTTGTCGGACCTCAGGTCGTATCCGGTGGCCACGCCGCGATCCCACTGCAGACTGACAAGGCCGGAGACGCGCTCGTTGAAGGCATGCCCGATGCCGCCTGTCACGGTCCAGCCATCGCGCCAGTAGTAGTCGTTCGGGGCTGACACCGGGGTACCCGGAACATTGACCTGGAGCGTCTCGTTGACGGACCAGTCCATCCACTTGACCGAGCCGAAGGCCAGCCACCCCGGCGCGATGCCCGACTGTACCTTCAGTTCCACGCTTTGCGGCAACTCGCCGGTGCCGGTAGCCGGTAGGGTGGAGCCAGGTGCACCAAGCAAGGGGAACGCCGGTGAAGTGGCCGAGCCCGTTGCGCCGTAGCTTGTGCCGGAGCGGTAAAGAATCTGCGCGCGCAGTGCGATGTCCGGAATTTCGTAGGCAACCCCGGCGCGCCAGCCATAGTCTTTGCCTCCGAGGCCGATGCTCAGCGGAGCACCTCCAAGGCCGGGCGGCAGGGCTTCAAGGTCATAGTCGAGGGTCTCGTAAAACCCGCCGCCGAGAATCGCGAGGCGGCCGGGACCCGCCTCGAAGAAGGCGGCGCAGGTGGCCCCGAACTCGTTGAGGGTCAAGTCTTCGGAAAGTTTCCCGCTGACGCCGAAAGGCGCCGCATAGCTGGTGGAGGCGCCGAAAGGCTGAGTGAAGGTGCCGGCGCAGGAGAGATTTTCGGTGATCATGAACTTCACCGCGGCCGACGGAATGACGTAGGTATCCAGATAATCAGTGCCGACGAGCGCCGCCGGGTCGGGACTCCCCACAGGCGCCGAGGTAAACTCATGGCTGGGCACGACTACCGTCGCCCCGGCCCGGAAATTGAAATTCCCGTCCTCGTAGAGGATATCCGTGTCCGCCGTGCCGCGGGAAAATCCGCCCGCCTGGGCACTCGCGGCGATAAGCACGACACCCAAAGCCGAATATCCGAAAAGACTGAAACGCATTACGAGGACCCTCCCTTACCTTTAAGCGCTAGCGTGAATGCAGGATAACAAGGCTGTTATCGCAGACAATTAACTTCGCGCACTTAGCAGCAGGGGAAGCCCCACTTACCTATACGTAAGCCCCGTCTTTTTGCGGATACAGAACGCTGCGGCGACGCAAAAAGTGGCGAGATAATGCCCGCGTTTGCCGCAAATCAGCCTTTTTTCAGCAACAGGCGCCAGCCGCGAAAGCCGCTGTTGCAAAAACGTGACATCCCTCCAAAAAGATGAGCCAAAGACGGAAGGGACAGCTATGCACTACTTCTTTTGGGCTTTCGGGGCGGGCGCGGAGGAGTGGCGCCGGGGCGAATCGCCCGGCCGCGGGCGGGCGCTCAGCCCGCCTCGCGCACGCGCGCCAGGGCCGCTTCGAGCCGCGTCCTGGCCTCGCCGAACTCAGCCAGCTTGTCGCGCTCGGCGGCGACGATCTCCTCCGGCGCATTGGCAACGAACTTGTCATTGCCGAGCTTTTTCTCCAGGCGCTGGACCTCGCCCGCCATCTTGGCGATTTCCTTCTCCAGCCGTGCAACCTCGGCCTTCAGGTCGATGAGGTCGCCGAGCGGCAGGCAGAAGGTCGCCTCGCCCAACACGATCTGCGCCGAACCCTTCGGCGCTTCTCCGGCAAAGCCCACCTCGCCGACACGCGCCAGCCGCCGAATGGCCGGATCGTGGCGGGCGAGACGCGCCCGCGTCGTCTCGTCCGCGCCCACGGCGATCAGCGGCGCCACCGCCGCGGGCGGCACGTTCATCTCCGCGCGCACGGAACGGATGCCGGAGACAAGTTCGACCAGCCAATTGATGTCGGCCGCCGCCTCGTCGTCCTCGAAGTCCGGCTGCGGCCAGCGCGTCAGGGCCAGGAGATCGTCGCGGCCGCCCTCACCCGCCGTCAGTTCCCACAACTCCTCCGTCATGAAGGGCATCATGGGGTGGAGAAGCTTGTAGATATCGTCCAGCACATAGGCCGCGCAGGCGCGCGCCTCGGCTTTGGCCGCCTCATCTTTGCCGGAAAAGACCGGCTTCAGGAGCTCCAGATACCAGTCGCAGAACAGGCTCCAGACGAAACGGTAGGCCGCACCCGCCGCATCATTGAACCGGTAGGAGGTGATGCCGTCAGTAACGCCCCGGGCGGCCTTCGTCAGCTCCGTCAAAATCCAGCGGTTGATTGCCAGCTTGGCATTCTCCGGCCGGAATGTCGCATCGCGTGCCACGCCGTTCATCTGCGCAAAGCGCGTGGCGTTCCACAGCTTGGTGCCGAAGTTGCGGTAGCCGGCCACCCGTGCCGGGTCGAGCTTCACGTCGCGCCCCTGCGCGGCCATGATGGTCAGCGTGAAGCGCAACGCATCGGCGCCATACTCGTCGATCAGTTCGAGCGGGTCGATGACGTTGCCCTTGGACTTCGACATCTTGGCGCCGTGCTTGTCGCGCACCAGCGCGTGGACGTAGACCGTATGGAACGGCTCCTCGTCCATGAAATGCAGACCCATCATCATCATGCGGGCGACCCAGAAGAAGATGATGTCGAAGCCGGTGACGAGAACGGAGGTCGGATAGTAGGTTTTGAGCGCCGGCGCCTTGTCCGGCCAGCCGAGGGTTGAGAAAGGCCATAGGGCCGACGAGAACCAGGTGTCCAGCACATCCTCGTCGCGGGTCAGGATCTCGCCCGGAGCAAAGTTCTCAAGCTTCTCCTCCACCCAGGCCTTCCACGGCCCTTCGAGGGCGATGTAGTGCTGGATGGCCGCTTCCAGCGCCTCCTCTTCGTCCTTCTCGACGAAAACCTGCCCGTCCGGGCCGTACCAGGCAGGAATCCGATGTCCCCACCAGAGCTGACGTGAGATGCACCAGGGCTGGATGTTCTCCATCCAGTCGAAATAGGTTTTCTCCCAGTTTTTCGGGACGAAGACGGTGCGCCCGGCCCGCACCGACTCGATCGCCGGCTTGGCGAGCGTCTTGGCATCGACGTACCACTGGTCTGTGAGAAACGGCTCGATGACCGTAGTTTTCGACTTTTCGTCGTGCGGCACCACGTGGACATGGTCTTCCACCTTGCCGAGCAGTCCGCGCTCCTCCATCATCGCGACGATCAGCTTGCGCGCCTCGAACCGATCAAGCCCGTGCAGTCGCTCCCAAAGGCCCCGCTGTTCCTCGGTGGCTTCGAGGCCTTCGAGGAAGTCGTCGTTCTCCAGGATATCGATGGCCGCCTCGACGGTCATGATGTTGATCGCGCGCAAGCGGTGTCGCTTGCCGACCTCGAAGTCGTTGAAATCGTGCGCCGGCGTGATCTTCACCGCGCCACTGCCCTTCTTCGGGTCGGAATATTCGTCGGCGATGATCGGAATTTTCCGGCCGACGATGGGCAGGATGACGTTCTTGCCGATCAGGTGCTTGTAGCGCTCGTCATCCGGGTTCACCGCAACGGCGGTGTCGCCCAGCATCGTCTCTGGCCGCGTCGTGGCGACAGTGAGATAGGTCCTCTGATCTTCCGGGTCGAAGTCCATGCCCTCGATGGGGTAGCGGAAGTGCCAGAGGTGGCCGATGAGCTCGACCTGTTCCACCTCCAGATCGGAGATGGCCGTGAGAAGCTTAGGGTCCCAATTGACCAGCCGCTTGTCGCGGTAGACGAGCCCCTGCTTATAAAGCGCGACAAAGACTTCAAGAACCGCCTTCGAAAGCCCCTCATCCATGGTGAAGCGCTCTCGGTCCCAGTCGCAGGAAGCGCCGAGGCGCTTCAACTGGTTCATGATGGCGCCGCCAGACTCCTCCTTCCACTTCCAGACCTTCTCGATGAACTTCTCACGGCCAAGCTGGCGCCTGTTGATCTGGCGCTCCATCAGCTGCCGCTCGACCACCATCTGCGTAGCGATGCCGGCATGATCCATGCCTGGCTGCCATAAGACATTCTTGCCGCGCATGCGCTCGAAGCGCACCATGATGTCCTGCAGCGTGTTGTTGAGCGCGTGGCCGATATGCAACGAGCCGGTCACATTGGGCGGCGGGATGACGATCGTAAAGGCTTCCGCGCCCGGTTCGGCCCCGGTGCCGGCGGCGAAGGCGCCCGCCTCTTCCCAGCGTTCAGCGATTTTCTTCTCGACGCCCGCGGCGTCATAGGTCTTTTCGAGCATGAGGAATGTCCGCGCTTGCCGGCGTATCTATCGGTGCCCGGTGTAAAGCCGAAGGGTCTGGGCAAGTCAACCGCGACTGGCGCGGAAGCGCTGGCAATTGATCAAATGATCGAAAGCCCTGCAATCCTGCAACGGGGATAGGCAAAAGGCCTACCGGGATAACGAAGGACGACCCGGCCTACGTCCCGCGGGCCACGCGCTCGATCTCTTCCCGCACCAGTCTTTCCACCAGTTGCGGCAGATTGTTGTCGAGCCATTCCTGCAGCATCGGCCGCAGCATTTCTTCGGCGGCCTCGCCAAGGCTCTTGCGCCGGCTTGCCTCGAAAGCCTCGCTGAGTTCCTCGAAGGCGGCCGTTACCTTGCGGCCGGACGCTTCCGAAAGAATGGCCGGGCGGTTGTCTCCGGAAGACTGAGGTGCAGACGTCGCCGCTTGCGGAGCTGTTTCGCCTATCGGCGATTTCGGCGAGCTCGCCGTATCGAGCGGATGCGGCGCTGCAGCCTTTGGTTCGTCGCCGGTCTTGTCCACCGGCGCGGCATCTGGTTGCCGGCTTTCCGGTTGGAGCCATTCGAAGGCCCGGACGGCTTCGTTCGTTGTTTCCGGTGCCTTCTGTTCCGCAACGGGTTCCGGCTGCGATACAGCGGCCACCTTCAGTTCATCGCGGAAGGCTTCGACTTCGCCGGTGTCGTCCACCTCGGGCTTGGCGTCCTTATGCCCGGATTCGCCATCCTCGATGATGCGCCGGATGGACGCCAGTATCTCTTCCATCGAGGGTTCGCGCTGCGCGCTGCCTGCTTGTGCCATTGCCGATAATTCCGCCACTTTGTCTGCCCCCGCCGATCATCCGACCGCTCTTACGCGGACAGAACGACTTTGCGAATCACCACTCAAGGGTAGCGAAGGCTTGGGCGGGTGAGAATCCCTCAACGCGGATTTACGGTTCTTTCACACAGAAGTTGCCGGGATGGCCGGATCGCGTCAGCGCCCGTCCGGCGTGCGCAGGCCGTACCACTTGTCCTTGACGGCGTTGTAGTGCTCTTCCGGGCGATACGTCGCAACCTGAAGGCCAAGCCGGCTCGGCGAAAGCTGCCCCATGGCCGAGACGATGGCGTAGCTGGCCACCACCACGTTCCGCTGCGCCTCCACGAGATTGATCTGCGCATTGATGAGGTCGGCCTGCTGGTCCAGCACGTCGAGCGTGGTGCGCTGCCCCACGTCGCGCTCCTCGATGACGCCGTTGAGCGCAAGCTGGGCAGCCTCGACGGTTTCCCGGTTGGCCGACACACTCTCGATCGCCGCCTGGTACTCCGTCCAGGCCGCTGTGATGGCCCTGCGCACGGTGTCACGGGTCACGTCCACATTGATGCGCGCCTGGCCAAGCGATTCCTTCGACTGGCGGACCCGCGCGGAATTCTCCCCACCTTGGTAGATAGGCACGGTCAGGCTGAGGCCGATGGAGGCGGAATTGGTGGTTCCATCCTGCGTGGGGCGGGTAGGGCTCGAGTCGGAGTAGCTCGTGCCCACATTGCCCGTCGCGGACAGTTGCGGCAGAAGGCCGCCTTCCCTCGCCTTCACGGCAAACGCCGCCGCATCCACCTGATGCTGCCTGGCAACTATGGCCGGATGCTGCGCAAGAGCCATACCCACCGCCTGCTCAAGACTCGCCGGCATAATCCCCGTCAGCGGGCTCGGCGTCTTCAGCGTGCCCGGCTCCTCGCCCACCAGTTCCCGATAAGTCGCCGCACTCGACGCAGCCTGGGCGCGTGCCGCCGAAAGCTGCGCCAGGGCGGCCTGCCGGCTCGCCTCAGCCTGGGCGACATCGGTACGCGTGCCCTCGCCCACATCGAAGCGAGAGCGCGCCGAACGCACCTGCTCCTCGAGGAATTCGAGGTTGCGGGCTCTGAACGTGGAGATCTGTCGGTCGCGGATGACATCCATGTAAGCGCTCGCCGCGTCGAACAGGGTGTTCAGTTCTTCGTTGCGCAGCGATTCGCTTGCAGCGCGCACCTGAGCCTCCGCCGCACGCACGTTGTTGCGCGTCTGAAAGCCGTCGAAAATCGGTTGCTCCAGGCTGATGCCGAATTCGCCGGTGCGGATTTCCGTGCCGCCGGCGCTCCTCAGTTGCAAGGAACCGGTTGCCGAGATGCGAGGCCGCATGCCCGATTTGGCGATTGCGACATCCTCGTCCGTCACACGAACGCCGGCACGTGCGGCATTAAGACTGGAATTGTTCTGGTAAGCCTTTGCGAGTGCCCCCTCGATGGTCTCGGCGCTGGCCGGAACGGGAGCAAGAACTAAGGCTGAGACAGCAAGAACTGGGAGCAAGCAACGACGAAGAAACGGCACGACCAACCTCACATTGTGCTTCGCACAGGCGCTCTCGTGCCCGTACGGCTTGTTTTCCGGGCCTTTGCGGCCTTAAGCACCCCCCGGGCACGCGGGCAGGCTGCGTGATTCCGGTGTTATAGGCAAGGACGTTACATCATAAGTCCGATCAAATCCGTTGCGTATGCGCAACACGCCGCCTATCAAAAAACAAAGCCTTTCTCCCGCTCAAAGCCCGGCAGCGGCTTCACTGCGGCATTGAACTCCTCTCGCGATGACAATATCCCGTCCTCCTTGAGGAACAGACGGGCCCTTGCCGCATTGCCATAGCCGACCACCGCGACAAGACGGCCGCCCTCGCCCAACTGGTCAAGAATCGCGTCAGGCACGGTTTCCACGGCGCCGCCGATGAAGATCACGTCGTATGGCGCCTCGCTCGGATGCCCCTTCTCCAACGGGCCGGTGACGACTGTAACGTTGACGCAGTCGAGTTCAGCGAGGGTGGAGGCGGCGATCTCGGCCAATGCCGGATCGCACTCCAGAGCCACCACGAAGCTCGAAATCCGGGAGATGACTGCGGTCGAATAGCCGGTCGCGCAACCGATATCGAGAACGAGGTCCGACGGCTTTACGCCGGCAAGCTGCACCAGCCGTCCGAACTGCGCCGGCTCCATGAGATAGCGCGCCGGCTGGCCATCCGTAGCCGCCGAGACTTCCAGATCCTCATCGATATAGGCAAGGCTGCGGCGCCGACCGGGCACGAAAGCCTCGCGAGGAATTTCGCGAACCGCCTCAAGAAGCGGCACGTTGCTCACGTCGCGCGTGCGAAGCTGGCCCTCGATCATCTTGGCGCGCTGCACGGAAAAATCGGCGTTCATCACCCTCGTTCCCGTCTCCGGCGCGCCGAGCGCGCACCCTTTCCCCTCCGAAGGCGCGGCCGCGGCCGCGCCGTCGATGCCAAAAATGGAGGCCTCGCCCGGAATCGAACCGGGGTGCAAGGATTTGCAGTCCTCTGCGTAACCACTCCGCCACGAGGCCATGCCGCTCATGAGCAGCGAGGAGGTTCAATAGGTGGCGCCGAAATTCGCGTCAAGCCGACAGATGTTATTAGTGACGGTTTCCTACGCATCTTCCGAGAGCGCCTTCCCCGCGCTCCATGTAGTATCGGGACGGCACGATGTGAACATGCTAAGCGATCGTCGTAGAGATGGCCGCGGCGCCCTTCAGCCCCGCCTTCCCTTTCGCCGGTGCCACCAGACCTCCAGACGCCGCCGCTGCCGTCTGATCACGGCCAGATCGTAGGAAAGGATGAGCAGGCCCACAGGGACCATCCAAAAACCGAGAACCGGCAGAAAACCGAAAATGCCGAGCAAGACGAGCACGCCGCCGCTCAAGAGCCGTGCCGGGCGGGAACGGGGAATCGGCAGGCGTCGCCCCGCTATGGAGACATGCGGCCGCTTCATCCTGCCAGGATTGTCGTCAGGCTCTTCCGGCGAGATGGTGTGCTGCTGCATGGGCTTTCCGCTGTCCGTTCCATTTACCTCCTCCGGCCCCGCTCCCCTCTTGCTGCGCCTCGGGCGTCCCCCCATATGTTACCGCCGAGCGGCGAATGCGAGGCCGCCTTCAAAAATAGTGAAAAAAGTCGCTGATGGCGCTTTGCAAAAGAGAAAGCTCTTTGCTATAGCCACGCGCCAGAGCACAGGCATTCCCCGGTAGCTCAGCGGTAGAGCAACCGGCTGTTAACCGGTTGGTCGCTGGTTCGAATCCGGCCCGGGGAGCCATTTCTCACTTTTCAGCAGTGAGCGAATGTCACATCCGCTAATAGTTTCATACTACACGCCTGATTATGAACCATATGCGCGCCAGCTGCGCAGGTCTGTAGAGAAGCTTGGGCTTCGGGCTCGAATCGAGGCGCGGCCCTCCACTGGCGAGTGGGTTCAAAACTGCGCTCGCAAGGCACTCTTTATTCAGGAGATGAGAAGGGAAGTTGGGGAGCCAGTTCTGTGGCTCGATGCCGATGCAGTTCTTCGGCGTCCTCTGTATGAGCTGGATGGCTGCGCGGCTGATTTGGCCGTTGTGAAGCGCTCTGGTTGGTCCTTCTCTGGTGGGCAGATATACTTTGGGAGCGGCGACGGCGCAGACCTTATCGTGGACATCTGGTGCCACTACGCCCGCAGATTTCCTCACATCTTTGATCAGGTGACGTTAGGCTACGCCTGGTGGGATGCTGCCCTGCAAAGAGACATTTCAGTCAAGTGGCTGGACACTACTATCATGGACAAGGTTGATCGCCGCTTCCTAAAGCGCGTACGACAGATGTACTTCGGCAAAGCCGCTCTCCTCCACAGACAGGCCAGCAGGACGATAAAGCCGCTGCAGACTGTTCCGGAGTTCACAAACGCCGATCTCCCGGAATGGTGGCGTGAAGCGGCCAAGAGAGACAAGCCGTTCCCGATTGACCCCTCCTTGTTCCCAGCGCTAGGCCTTTCCGGCGTCTAATCTAGCCGAGTAGCCCCTTCCTTGACGCTCATGATCGCGGCCCGGGAAGCCACTCTTTCTTTTACCGACAGTTGAAATCTCGAAATTGCGGTTTGTTATGCCGTCTCGGACGTTTCAACGCCCTTTCCGGCCACCCGAACTGGTGGCACCGGCCTCAGAAACGAAGTCCGCGGCCAGTCGCATCTCCCTCAGCGGGCGCACCTTGGTGATGCACTCGGCATAGACGGGGTGCGCCTTGTAGGCGGCGAGCGCCGCTTCGTCGCGGAACTCGCCATAGACCACCACGTCGACCTCCCCGCCAAGCTGATCAACCTTGCGGTTGATGCCTATCTCGAAGAAATCCGAATGCGGGATCCGCCCCAGCATGCTCAGTTCCTCGGCGATGCGCTCGACGTCCTCGCGCTTTCGGGCACTGAAAAAAACGATGTGGCGAATCACGGGGCGGCCTCCGGCTTTGTCACCCGCAGAAATCGGGCGCCGGAGGGGAGATTGTCAATGTCCCGCGCTGCCGCGCCCTGGCGTTCAGGTCCACAGCTTCCGCCCGCCACTTACAAGGCGATGCGGTAGAGCGCAAAGCCCTCCTGTCCCTCACCCGCCGGCTCGATCGATACCCCTTCCACGTCAGCCGCAAATTGAGCACCCTTCGGACCGGTCTCGAACAGAACCGACGTGTTCTCCAGCGGCGCAAAGCGCCAGTTGGCGTCGGCCGATGGGTTGATGGTGCCTTCTTCGATGATGTAGCGCACGATCACGTCGCGGTTGGTGTCGGGCGCCTCGAAAATCAGCTTGTCCGGCCCGATGCCTGGGAAATTGCCGCCGCCGCCGGCGCGATAGTTATTGGAGGCAACGACAAATTTCTTTTCCGAGTCAATGGGTTCACCGCCAAACATCAAGTCCGTTATACGGTGAGCGTCGGGATTGATCAGCTCCCCGTCCGACGAATAGCGCGATGGCTGGCTGAGATCGATCGCATAGGTCACACCGTCGATCACATCGAAATTGTAGGACGGAAAGTCCGTGTTCAACAGCGGCTGATCCGCCTTGCCCGGCTCGACCTGATTGAAGATGCCGGCCGACCGCTCCAGCCACTCCCTCACATCCGCCCCGGTGACGAGCACCGCCTGAACGGTGTTCGGATAGAGATAGAGGTCGGCCACGTGCTTGATGGCGACGTCGCCCGCCGGCACGTCGGTATAGTAGTCCGGGCCGCCGCGCCCGCCCGCCTTGAAGGGAGCAGCCGCCGAAAGCACGGGGATGTCCTTGTAGTCCGTGTCCTTCAGCATGTCCTTGATGTACCAGATCTGCGCCTGCGATACGATCTGCACCGACGGGTCGTCGGCAACGAGCGCGAAATAGGAATGTAGCGGCGCCGAAGTCTTGCCGACGGGCGTGCGCACATATGCGAGTGTGGCCTCGTGGTCTTCGCGCACCACCTCCTCCACGTCCGCCGTGCTCTCCACGGTCGGCTCGACCGCCCGCTCGACGCGCTCGAAAATGGGGCGCGCCTCGCTGGTGGAGCCGATCACCCGCCAAGCCCTGCCGTCGCGTTCGAGCATCAGGTCGATAAGCCCGAGATGTGAGCCCCAGAAGCCGCCCATTACGGCAGGCTTGCCGCCGATCAGGCCACTGGCATTGTCCACCCCCTCCACGCCGTCGAACTTCGGCCCAGGAAAATCGAGATGGCTGTGACCGGTCACTACCGCGTCGATGCCATCGACGCCGGCCACCAGCAGTGAAGCGTTCTCCAGGTTCTCCTCATACTGCGCCGGTCCGACGCCGGAGTGCGAAAGGGCGATGATGACGTCCGCCCCCTCCTCCTTCATTTGCGGCACCCATGCTTCCGCGGCCTTGACGATGTCACGCGTCATCGCCTTGCCCGTCAGGTGCCGGGAATCCCAGGTCATGATCTGTGGCGGCACGAAGCCGATGAGGCCGACGCGGATGGAATGCTCTTCCCCCGCCCCATCCTTCAGCACCTTGTCGAGGATGATATAGGGTTTCAGGAAAAGCTCGTCGTCGCGCGCGTTGGCGGCAAGCCCGCCCTTGGTCAGGTTGGCGCAGACGAAGGGGAAATTGGCGCCGGCCAGCACCTTGAACATGAAATCGAGCCCGTAATTGAACTCGTGGTTGCCGAGGGTGGAGCAGTCGTAGCCCAGCGTATTCATGGCCTTGATGATCGGGTGGACGTCGCCCTCCTTCATGCCGCGCTCATAGGCAATGTAGTCGCCCATTGGGTTGCCCTGAAGAAAATCACCGTTGTCGATCAGCATCGCGTTGGTCGCCTCGGCGCGGATCTGGTCCATAATCGTCGCGGTGCGGGCCAGCCCCATCGTGTCATTCGGCTTGTCGGCATAGTAGTCGTAAGGGAAGACGTGCACGTGCAGGTCCGTCGTCTCCATGATGCGCAGATGGGCCTGATTCGCCGCCGCGCGCGCCGAGAAGGGGTGGAGAGCGACCAACGCGCCGGCCGCGCCGGCTCCCGCAAGGAAGGAACGGCGGGAAATTTGATGAAACTTTGCGGACATGGAAACCCCCTGGCAGGCTTTGATAGCAAGGAAGAAGTGTTGCGCCGAATACCCGCCCAGTCCAGCAAATTCGAATGACGGCAGCGTGACGGAACGGCCCTTCCAGTCCGGTTGCCCGACCGCTACAGCAGGATTAGTATCCCGCTGGGAAATCGCTCACTGGCAAAAGATGCCGCCCTGTGACAGCGAATGGATGAGGAACGTTGCCGAACAATGATTTAGGCGGACTTGCGAATTCGCTCCTCGACCTGCTGCGGCAGGGTTTCGCCCAGGTGACCGAACCGTGGTTCGCCTATCAGCTTGTCATCGTCCTCATCCTCTTCGCAGGCGCCAAGTTCCTCTCACGCAGCATCGTGCCGCGGCTGGAGGACCGGGCACGTCGGATCCACGGCCACCCGGGCATCCTGCGCGCCGTGGTGGCGCTTCTCCACCAGACGGACTGGATCGTCTTCGTCGCGTTCTTGTTCCTGGCACTGTCGGTCATGCGTGCCGTCACCTGGCCGAGCCGCAGCTGGCTGGTCGCGGTCGTGCTGTCGCTCTCAGCGGCCTGGCTCGTTGCCTCGGTTCTCTCACGCGTCATCCGCAACAGGCTCGCCGCCCGTATCGTCGCCTGGCTGGTGTGGCTCTACGCCGCGCTCGTCATCCTCGGTCTCGATGAGCCGATGGCCGCCTTGCTGGATTCGCTCGCCCTGCCCCTGGGGGACTTCCGCCTGTCGGCGCTCGTGATCCTGAAATCACTGCTGGTGCTGGCTGCCGCACTATGGGTCTCGGTGCTTGCCGGCAACTTTCTCGAAGAGAGGATGCAGCGGACCTCCGACCTGACGCCGTCCGTCCGCGTGCTGGTCGGCAAGATCGCCAAGATCGGAGTGATCCTTATTGCCGGCGCCGTAGCTCTTTCCACCGTCGGCATCGACCTCACCGCACTCACCGTCTTTTCCGGCGCTGTCGGCCTGGGGCTCGGCTTCGGCCTGCAGAAAGTGGTCTCCAACTTTATCTCCGGCATCATCATCCTCGTCGACAAATCGATCAAACCGGGCGATACGATTTCGCTGGGCGAGACCTTCGGCTGGATCCGCGAGCTGCGGGCCCGCTTCGTCTCCGTTGTGACGCGTGACGGGCGCGAGTACCTCATTCCCAATGAAGACTTCATCACCGAGCGGGTGATCAACTGGTCGTTCTCGGACGAGCTGGTGCGCCTCGACGTGGAATTCGGCGTCTCTTACGACTCCGATCCTCACAAGGTCAGCGAACTGGCGATCAAGGCGACGGCGGGTGTCGACAGGGTGGAGGCAAGCCGCCGCCCCGTCTGCTGGCTGACGGACTTTGGCGATTCGTCTCTCGACTTCGTGCTGCGCTTCTGGATCCGCGATCCGCAGCAGGGGCTGACCAACGTCCGCGGCGAAGTCCTCTTGGCGCTGTGGGACGCTTTCAAGGAGAACGGCATCCAGATCCCCTACCCGCACCGCGAGATCATCATGAAGCAGCCGAAAAAGCTGCCGGATGGACTGGACGGATTGCCGGCAGACTGAACGCCGCAAGCCTCAAGCCATCTCCGGCCGAATGCCGATCGCCGTGCGGTCGATCACCTCGCGTAGTGCAAAGGAGGAGTTGATCTTGATGACATGCGGCATCCCCGTCAGCCATTCCTTGTGAATGCGCTCGTAGTCCTCCAGATCGCGTGCCGCGATCCTCAGGATGTAATCATATTCCCCCGACATCAGATGGCACGACAGGATGTTGGGGCAACGCTTCACCGCCGCCTCGAACTCGGTAAGCGTCTTCTCGAACTGCCCGGTGAGCGAGATGTGCACGATCACCGTCATGCGGTGCCCCAGAGCGGCATTGGAAAGCTGGGCGTGGTAGCCTCGGATGACGCCCGTCTTCTCCAGATTGTCGAGCCGGCGCGAGCAGGCCGATTGCGAGAGCCCCGCCTTCTCCGCAAGCGCCGCGTTGGAAATGCGTCCGTCCTGCTGGAGCGTATCGAGAATGGCAATATCAATCCTGTCGAGCGGCATCCTTCGTATTTTCTCCATCGATACCTATATTTTGCGCAAGAAATAACGAAAGTGGCCTCCCAACGCAAACCACTTCGCAAGGACCTGCGGGGCCAGTTGCGCTATTTTTGCACTTGAACCCATCACATACCGGAGATCGCCTGAAATGCGCGTCGGATGCCCCAAGGAAATCAAGAACCACGAGTACCGCGTGGGCCTCACCCCAGGCTCGGTGCGCGAATATGTGGCGCACGGCCACGAGGTGCTGGTGGAGACGGGCGCGGGTGCCGGTATTGGCGCCGACGACAACGCCTACCGTGCGGCCGGCGCCGCGATCACCAAGACCGCCGAGGAGGTTTTTGCCAGAGCCGACATGGTCGTCAAGGTCAAGGAGCCGCAGGCTTCCGAGTGGGTGCAGCTGCGCGAGGACCAGATCCTCTACACCTATCTGCATCTCGCTCCGGACCCGGAGCAGACCAAGGGGCTGGTCGCATCGGGCGTAACCGCCATTGCCTACGAGACGGTGACGGACGAGCGTGGCGGCCTGCCGCTGCTTGCGCCCATGTCGGAGGTCGCTGGCCGGCTCGCCATCCAGGCTGGCGCCACCGCGCTTCAGAAGGCGAACGGCGGCCGCGGCGTGCTGCTCGGCGGCGTGCCGGGCGTGCTGCCGGGCAAGGTCGCCATCATCGGCGGCGGCGTGGTCGGTCTCAACGCTGCCAAGATGGCGATCGGGTTGGGTGCGGACGTCACCATCATCGACCGCTCCATCCCACGCCTGCGCCAGCTCGACGACATCTTCGCCGGCCGCGTGCATACACGCTATTCCACCGTCGAGGCGCTGGAGGAGGAGTGCTTCTCCTCCGATGTGATCGTGGGCGCCGTCCTCATTCCGGGTGCTGCGGCACCCAAACTCGTCACTCGTGAAATGCTGTCGGGCATGAAACCTGGCGCCGTGCTCGTGGACGTCGCCATCGACCAGGGCGGCTGCTTCGAGACATCGCGCCCCACCACCCACTCCGATCCCACCTTCGCGGTGGATGGCATCATCCACTATTGCGTCGCCAATATGCCCGGAGCAGTGCCGGTCACCTCAGCGCACGCCCTCAACAACGCCACGCTCCACTACGGCCTGCAGCTTGCCGACAAGGGCATGAAGGCGCTGGTCGACGACCCCAACCTGCGCAACGGCCTCAACGTCCACAAGGGCCGCATCACCAACCGCGCGGTGGCCGAGGCGCTGGGTTACGAGATGGCCGAGCCGAAGACTGCGCTGGCCGCTTAGGGCTACCGCCTTTCCTCCCGAACTTGCCCGCCATTCGTGGCGGGCATTTTTACGCGCGCTCGATGCGGCACTGGTAGCAATTGTATTTCGCTGAACGCAGGTGGAGATAGACAACCTGCGGCCGCTGCAGGAGTTCGTGCGCCTGCGTGCAGACGAGCCGCTTCGGCGTCACCGAGCCGGTGCCGTAGATGATGCGATCTTTACCATCGTAGCCACGCAGGAGGAATTCGGTGGAGGCGCGGAGCGTCTCCGGCATCACGTCGCTCTCCATCGCGCGCGGGCATTCGTCCGCACACAAGAAGATCGGCCCTGTCTCCGCATAGGGCTGGAGATCGGGGAAAGGCCGGTAGGCAAACACCAGATAAGGCCGCCCCGCCGGCACATGGCGCAGGCAGTGGCGGCAGGGTACGCCGTCGCCGTCCGAGATACGGCGCTCCGGCGGGCTGCCGTAGGCGTCGAGGCCGCCGCCCTGGAACGCCCGCGCCTCCCGTGTCGGCATGGCGATGAAACGTATGAGGCCCATGGATCTTCTCCTGCGTTCGAAGCAGGAGAAGACTATCGATCACGGGCGGTTGAACCACCCGATTCATGAGGGCTAAAAGACGAAATCGTCGATGCGCCTGAGCGTCACGCGGCGGTTTTCCCAGCTCTCGTGGGGTGTCGGCACGAGCAGGAACTCCTCACCGTAGCCGACGGTCTCCAGCATGTAGGACAGGATGCCGAAGTGGCGGACGAGGACGTTCTTCAGCGAGCGGGCACGCATTTGCGAAAGCTGGAGGTTGTAGGCGTAGGAGCCGACGGCGTCCGTATGGCCCTCGAGCAGGATGCGCGTGCCCCGCCGGCGGCGCATGAGCTGGCTCAGGGCCGAAGCGATATGCTCCACCTTGCCATATTGCGAAGGCAGGATCTCCGCCGAATCGAAGGCGAAGTTGATGGCCTGGATATCGATGGACGGCGCCATGCGGCGCAGTTCCGGGCGGCGCTTGAACTGCTCGATGGTGACGCGGTTTTCCGGCCTCACGGCTCGGCGAGGTGCGGCCTCCAGGCTGCGCAGGATCTGGCGCGCCGACGGCATCTCCGGCTGCGCCAGCGCGATGGTGGGCAGAGCGGCGGATGCCGCGGTCGCGGCGGCGGCGAAAAGGATCTGTCGGCGGTTCAGCATTGGTCTCTCTCCCGAGGATTTCACTGTCGGGATGATGACCGTCGGCACCTGAAGCCGGCATGAATGTGCCGATACGCCTGCGTTCATATGGTCACCGCAGAAGCACCGCCGCCCGCGCCTCGGGCGACAGAACCGTGACCGTCTCCTCCCTTCGCCAAACGGGGCTGAAGCCCATCTTCTGGTAGAGCCCGAGTGCGGCCGGATGGTCGAGCGTGCAAGTCTCCACCGACACCAGTCGCGGCCCGTGCGACCAGGCGGTGCGGATGGCAGACCCCAGGAACCAGCGGCCGAGCCCGGTGCCCACGGCGTGCGCCATCAGGCCGAAATGCACCAGCCGGCATTCGTCGCGCGGCAGAAGCCGCAATTCGAAAAAGCCCGCCGGACAGCCCTCCATGTGCAGGACATGGATGTCCGTCTGCGTGCTTTGAAGACGCTCCACCAAGGCCGCGTCGGAAAGGTTCAGCGCCGCCGTCCAGTGCCAGTCGCGGCCCACGCGGTCGTAGAGATAGCGGTAGAAGTGAAGCGGCATGTCGTGGCAGCGCAGGAGCGCCAACTGCCGCCCGGAGGGGATGGTCGGATAGGTGCGCGGCGGCACGGCCATCTCCAGATGGGTGACGGTGGCGGGCAGTGTGCGGCCGCTACGCTGCTTGAGGACGGCGTTCATTCCGACCCCGTGACGACCGGAGTGTCATCGCGCGCGCCCCACTCGCTCCACGAGCCGTCGTAGAGGCGGTTATCGCGGTGGCCGAGCGATTCGAGCGCCAAGGTGATGACAGCCGCCGTTACGCCCGACCCGCAGGAGGTGACCACCGGCTTGCTGAGATCGAGCCCGGCTTCCTCCAGTCTTTCGCGCAGGCGGTCGGGCGGCAGCAGGCTTCCATCTTCGGAAAGCGATGTGGCCGGAACATTGATCGCGCCAGGCATGTGGCCGGAGCGGACGCCGGTGCGCGGCTCCGGCTCCGCGCCCGTGAAGCGCCCGGAAGGCCGCGCGTCGGCGACCTGCGCACTTCTTTCCTCGACGATCCGCCGCATGTCGGTGAGATGGGCAACGCGGGACTTGTCGAAATGCGGCATGAAGGCGGTGGGGGCGATCTTCGTCGGCTCGTTCGTCACCGGGCGGCCTTCCGCGCGCCAGCGGTCGAACCCGCCGTCGAGCAGGAAGACCCTTTCAGCGCCCATCACCCGGAACAGCCACCATACGCGCGGAGCGGAGAAAAGACCGGGACCATCGTAGACGACGATCGTATCGCGCTCGGAAATGCCCATGGAACTGACGAAGCGCTCGAAGGTGAGCGGTTCCGGCAGGGCGTGCGGCAGGCCGGAGTCGGGCTCGACCACCAGATCGTGATCAAAGAACACCGCACCCGGTATGTGGGCGGCATCGTATTCCGCGCGTGCGTCCCGCCCCTGGGCCGGCAGGTACCAGGAACCGTCGACGATCGACAGCCCCGGCTCCTTGAGGCGTTTTTCCAGCCAATTGGCGGAAACGATGAAAGGGTTCTTGTCGCTCATGCGATTCTGTTCCGTTGTGCTTTTCCGGTGGTCGCTGCCTCTACCGGCACAACATAGAATTCTCGCGCAAACGGCAAGGGCCTTCGCACGCTCGGCAGGTCAAGCTGCTCCTCAATCCGCCGGCAGCGGGCCGAAGCGGATACGGAAGCGGCGGTTCTCCCGCCCCTTCTTCTCGATCTTGCCGATGTGGACCGCGCCGATCTCCCCGGTGCGACCGACATGCGTGCCGCCGCAGGGCTGGCTGTCGATCGAGGAGTCCTCGCCGATGCAGACCAGGCGGATGCGCCCGGCGCCGGCCGGGGGGCGTACGTTCTTCGACTTCACCAGCGACGGGTTGGCCGAAAGCTCCTCCTCGTCGATCAGGCGCGTGAAAACCGGGTGATCGGCGGCGACCAGTGCCATCAGCTCTTCCGTCACCCCCTCCTTGGTGAAGCCCGCATCCGGCAGGTCGAAATCGAGGCGCGCATCCTCCTCTCCCACCGAGGCGCCGGTAATGGGAAAGGGGCAGATGGCGCTCAGGAGATGGCAGGCGGTGTGCATGCGCATCAGCCGGTAGCGCCGGTCCCAGTCGAGTTCGAGCTTCACCGTCTCGCCCACTTCCGGCAACGGCTCGCCCGCCGCCGGCACGTGGATGATCTCGTCCTTGGTGCGGCCGGTCACCGTCGCCGCAATGGCAATCCTCGAGCCGTCGGAGCGCAGGAAGCCGCCCGTATCGCCCGGCTGGCCGCCGGAGGTGGCGTAAAAGACCGTACGGTCGAGAATGACGCCGCCGCGATCGTTGATGCCGAGAACGGCAGCCTCCGTCGAGGTGAGGTAGGGCTGGTCGCGAAAAAGCGCCTCGGTGCGGGTCATCTGCTCCACGGCATCCTCCACATGAAACGTGCAGGCGAAACCCTAATCCCGCGATAATCATATTGGAACCGGCACGCTTTCGATTTCCGTACAAGCTGTGGCAGAATGCTTGTGCGCCGCCGGAGGCTGCGGTGCCGCCAATGGAGGGGGATTTCCTATGCGGCGGATTGTGAATGTGCGAACGGGGCCGTTGCTCGGCCTGTATCTGGCGGCCTTCATGCTGCTGACGGGCGGCTGCGCCATCGAGCCCGGCACTCCGGGGCCGTTCTATCAGGTGGAGAGATCCGCGCTGGCCGGCGCACCCGGCAACATCATCCGCTCCGAAGTGTTTGCCGGCGCCCCCACGGGTGCGCGCGCTTGGCGCGTGGTCTACCGCTCCACCGGCCTTGACGGGGAGCCGATCGCCGTTTCCGGCGTGATCGTGGCGCCCGAGCGGCCGAGCGACGCGCCGCAGAAGGTAGTCGCCTGGGCGCATGGGACGACCGGTATCGTCAGCCGGTGCGCACCGTCGCTGCGCCGGGGATTCTTCGGCTCGGTCCCAGGACTGAAGGCGTTTCTTGACCGCGGCTATGTGGTCGTCGCCACCGACTATCCCGGCCTCGGGACGCCCTCCCCGCATCCTTATCTGGTGGGCACGAGCGAGGGGCGAGCAGTGCTGGACTCCGTGCGCGCCGCAATGCGAATGCCCGAGGTCGAGGCGTCGAATGAGTTCGCCGTCTGGGGCCACTCCCAGGGCGGCCATGCGGCGCTGTACACCGGGCAACTGGCGGCCTCCTATGCACCGGATCTCAAGCTCGCCGGTGTCGCGGCGGCGGCGCCGGCCACGGACCTGACCCAACTCCTGCGCGACGATATCGACAGCGCTCCCGGCAGGGTGCTGACGGCCTACGCACTGTGGTCGTGGAACCGGGTCTACGGCGCCCCGCTCGACAATCTGCTCGATCCCTCCACGGGCGCCGCCGTCGATCGCATCGCAGAGGACTGCCTTGAGGGCCTGTTCCAGGCGCTTTTGCTGCGCCGGCACGAGAAGGCACTCGAGAAGGACTTCATCCACGGCGATTTGAGCGACATCGAGCCCTGGAGATCGCTGCTCGTGAACAATTCCGCCGGCAGCGCGGCCACGGGCGCGCCGCTCTTCATCGCCCAGGGTTCGGCCGATATGCTCGTCCGGCCCCGGGTCACCATCTCCTACGCCCACAGCGCCTGCCGTGCAGGAACGCCCGTCAGTTTCGACTGGATCGAAGGCGGAGACCATCTCGCGGCCGCCACGAAGGGTGCCGACAAGGCGGCTGACTGGATCGCCGGTCGCCTGGAAGGTGCCGCCGCGCCCAGCGACTGCGACAAGCTGCCGACGGTGGCCGCGCCGGGATAAGGTTGTCAGGAGGCCGGGGGGTGCCATGTGCAGTGGCCTTTCTCGCTCGTTGGCGGGGACACCCTTCGACCCCTTCGACAAGCTCACCCTTCGACAGGCTCAGGGTGAGGACGGGCGCGCGCCATCGTTGCCACGCCCGCTGCTCGCGTCTGGCCATTTCAAAGAACCCACCCTTTGGGAAGGCTCCCTTGAGGTGGTGGGAAGACGGGCGGCCGAAGTGTCGCCAGTCTAGATTTTTTCAGCGACCTCTCGGCCGCCCGTCCGGCGATTTCCGTCTCCGCCCGTTCCGCTTCCAGGGAGTGGATTGTGGAAGGTTTTTTGCCTTCCGCGACGGGGGTGGCCCTTCGACCCGCTCGGGGCTGCCACGTTGCCCGTCATTCCTCCGCTCCCCTTTAAAGTGCACCGTCCGGCACGCGCCGCCCGTAGTGGCGGCAGGGGAACCCTTGGGCAGAGCCTCCCCGGGCCGGCCGCCACGTTAGCGGCCCGCCGGAGGCGCCGGCCCCTCCCCACGAGACCGCCGTCGCGATCCGCGTTCCCGCGGGAGGGACGGGACGATGATAGGGGCGGCGTGGGCAGGGGGGCGTATTTTCGTGCGAAAAAAGTTTGCAGGTTGTGGGGGATCAATGGGTTGGCGGGTAATCGGGTCGAAATTTATCCCCCGCTTGTCCAATAGCCGCGCCTCTGGCCGAAGGGCTGTAGAGTTCCTCCAAACATGCGTCATCCCGGCCAAGGGAGCGTAAGCTCCCGCAGAGCCGGGACGCATTCCGTGACTTGGCCAACGTTCCGGGATGACGCGCGCGGTGGGGAAGGTCCGTCCTTCGGCAAGACGGGGAAGCGTGAAGGCCAGCGCCGCCTCGCCCTAACGCCCTACTCCGCCGGCACCTCCTCATACGGCACGGGGATGGCCACTTCCTTCTCCATCCAGCCCGGCACGGGAAGGCCCTTCTCGCGCAGGAAGGCCGGGTTGAACAGCTTGGACTGGTAGCGCGTACCGTAGTCGGCGAGCACGGTGACGATCACGTGGCCGGGGCCCATTTCCTTCGCCAGGCGGACGGCGCCGGCGATGTTGATGCCGGTGGAGCCGCCGAGGCACAGGCCCTCTTCCTGGACGAGGTCGAAGACGATGGGAAGGGCTTCGGCGTCAGGGATCTGGTAGGAGAAGTCGGGGCTGAAGCCGGTGAGATTGGCGGTGACGCGCCCCTGGCCGATGCCTTCGGTGATGGAGCTTCCCTCCGATTTCAACTCGCCGGTCGTATAGTAGCTGAAGAGCGCCGCGCCCATGGGATCGGCGAGCGCGATCTTGACGCCCGGTTTCTTCTCCCTGAGGCCGTCGGCGACGCCCGCTAGCGTGCCGCCGGTGCCGATGGCGGAGGCGAAGCCGTCGACCTTGCCTTCCGTCTGGCGCCAGATCTCCTGCGCGGTCGTCGCCCGGTGGCCGTCGCGGTTGGCGACATTGTCGAACTGGTTGGCCCAGATGGCGCCGTTGGGGTCGGTTCTGGCAAGCTCAGCGGCGAGCCGGCCGGAAATTTTCACATAGTTGTTGGGGTTGCGGTAAGGCACCGCCGGCACCTCGATCAGTTCGGCGCCGAGCACGCGCAGCGCGTCCTTCTTCTCCTGGCTCTGGGTCTCGGGAATGACGATAACCGTGCGGTAGCCGAGCGCCTTGGCGACCACGGTGAGGCCGATGCCGGTGTTGCCCGCCGTGCCCTCGACGATAATGCCGCCGGGCCGGAGCAGGCCCCTCTTCTCCGCATCACGGATGATAAAGAGCCCTGCCCTGTCCTTTACCGACTGGCCGGGGTTCATGAATTCGGCCTTGCCGTAGATCTCGCACCCGGTTTCCTCGGAAGCGCGTTTGAGGCGGATGAGCGGCGTGTTGCCGATGGTTTCGATCACCGAAGGCTGCATCAGGGGATTCCTCGTTTTTGCCGGCGAAGCCTAAAAGCCGCCGTCAGTCCCGACAAGGCGTGTTTTTGCGCCGGCCCGCCTGCTGCTGGCATAGGGTTCGGCGCTGGCGGCAGCGGGAAGACGATTTTCCCTCCCGGTTTCAGCGCTCCGCCGGCTGGGGCGACGGCCGCGACGCCGGCTCCGGCCGGGCGTCGCGCGTAAAAAGATAGACCAGAATGCTGGCCAGAAGAACGCCGGCATAGAAGACGAACAGAGTGCGGTAGGCAACGGCCGGCTCCCCCGGCACGGTGGACGCGGTGACCACGGCGCCGGTGGCGAACTGCATCAGCCCAACGCCGCCGATGGAAAAGAAGTTGAGCAGGGTGACGCCGCGCCCCGTCAGATGCGCGGGCATGAAGGCGCGGCCGTGGGCCATGATCACCCCGTAGCTGCCGCCGGTGAGCCCGATGAGGACGAGAGCGACCGTTGCCGCGCCGACGCCGGCAAGGGGAAAGACGGCGAGCCAGGCGACGGCGGCCGCGCCGAGCGTGTTGCCCGCCACCGCCACCCATTTGCGCGTGCCGGTGAGGGTGTCGAGGGGGCCGTAGATGAAGGTGCCGGCGGCCATGGCAAGTGCCATGAAGAGGGTGACCTGGCCGATGAGCAGCGCGTCGGCGCTATAGACATCGGCGAGATACGGCCCCGCCCACAGGCCGCGGATGCCGGCGGCGGCGGCGTAGTTGAGCGCGGCTAGCGGGATGATCGGCCACAGGGCGCGCAGCCGGATGAGTTCGAGATAGCCGCCGAGGCCGGAGCTTCCGAAGACGCTGTCCTCGCGCGCGGGGTCGCGCACGATCAGGAGGATCCCGCCGGCAACCAGGAGGGTGATGACGCCGAGGCCCGCCATAACTTCGCGCCATCCAAAGGCCTCGGCCGCGGCGGCCATGGGCGAAGCGCCCACCACATTGCCCATCGTGCCGATGGCCATCAGCCACGAGGTGAGCACTGCAAGCCGCGCCGGCGAAAAGGATTTTGCGAAGATGAAGACGGAGGCCATGAGCACGGGCGCGCAACCCATGCCGATCAGCGCCATGGCGGCGATCACCATCCACGGGGCCGTGGCGAAGGCGAAAAGAAAGGCGCCGCCGCCGGCGCAAAGGCCGAGGAGCACGCCCGCCGTGCGGCGCGGGCCCCAACGGTCGAGCGAGATGCCAACGGCGAACTGCATCAGTGCGAAAAGCGCAAACCATGCGCCGGAGGCGGCCGAAAGGTCGGCCTTGCTGGCGCCGAGTTCGGCCGTGAGCGCTGGCGTGAGGACGGCGAGGAAGGAGCGGTAGAACTGTGAAAGAACGTAGGCCGCCGTCAGCGCGGCAATTCCTGCCATCGATGCTCCTCCAGGCTTGCGCGGGCACCTTAGGACCGCGTCACCTCCCGCCCGTTTGCGCGAAGCACCCGAGCCGGCATGTGGTCTATCGCAGGGGGAGAGGCCAGGCAATTGTGCCAGTAGGCGGAGAAGGTGTCGCCAGAGTGGTGGAGATGCGCGTGAACGACGGTGCGTGCCTTCACCCTCGTCCTTCGACAGGCTCAGGATGAGGCTGATGGCCACGTCACCGCAAGCTTCACCGTAGGCAAATTGGCGCACACAGCCCTCATGGTGAGCTTGTCGAACCACGAGGGCGGATGCCGGCGCCCACCGGAAGGCGGGCACCGGCGAATTGTCAGGCCGCGCGGGAGCCGAAGCGGACGGCGCCGTTCTTTGGGCCGCCACGGCGGTTGCGCTTGCGGCGCGGGGGCTTGGAGCCGGTCCGCTCGCCGCCGGCATCGCCCCTCTGCTTGAAGGGGCGCGGGCGGTCGTTGGCGGGCTCCTGGCGGGCAGGCGCGGGGTCGCGATGCACGGGATCGGGCTCGCGCGTGACGTCCTGCGACACGTTAAGGCGCATGCGGATGATGCGCTCCACCTGCCTGAGCTTCGATGCCTCGGCGGGATCGCACAGTGTGATGGCCTCGCCTTCCGCCCCGTTGCGACCGGTGCGGCCGATGCGGTGGACGTAGCTTTCCGCCTCGTCCGGCAGGTCGAAGTTAACGACGTGGCTGATGCCCGGCACGTCGATGCCGCGCGCCGCGATGTCGGTGGCGACCAGGATGCGCACCGAACCGCTGCGGAAGCCGTCGAGCGCGCGCTGGCGGGCGTTCTGCGACTTGTTGCCGTGGATGACGGCGGCCTCGAAGCCGTCCCGTCCGAGGTCGCGCGTCACGCGGTCGGCGCCGTGCTTGGTGCGGGCGAAGATGATCACCTGACGCATGTTGTCGTCGGCCAGCATGTCGGAGAGCACTTTGCGCTTCTGCTTGGTGCGCGCCATCACCACGCTCTGGCGGATTTCCGCTGCCGTGGTGCCCTGGCGGGCGATCTCGACGCGCACGGGCTCGCGCAGGAGGCTTGCCGAGAGCTTCTCGATTTCCTTCGGCATGGTGGCCGAGAAGAGCGCGGTCTGCCGAGCGGGGTGCGTCGCCTTGGCGATGCGCCGCACGTCATTGATGAAGCCCATGTCGAGCATGCGGTCGGCCTCGTCGAGGACAAGCCAGGTGGTGTCCGAAAGCACGATCTCGCCCTCGCGCACGAGGTCCGTCAGGCGGCCGGGGGTGGCGATCAGGATATCGACGCCGGGGGCCATGCGCTTTACCTGGCTGCGGCGCGATACGCCGCCGAGCACGAGTGCTGTGGAAACATGCGCTCCCTTGGCGAGCTCGCGCACGACCTTCTCGATCTGCACCGCAAGCTCGCGCGTCGGTACCAGCACCAGGGCACGCGCCGTGCGCGGCCGGCGCTTGTTGCCGAGGCCGATGATCTTCGACAGGATGGGCAGCGAGAACGCCGCCGTCTTGCCCGAGCCGGTCTGGGCGACGCCCAGGATGTCGCGGCCTTCGAGGAAGGCGGGAATGGCTTTTTCCTGGATGGGCTTGGGAGCGGACATGCCGGCGGCGGCAGCCGCGTCGAGCAAGGTGCCCGTTATTCCCAGCTGTGCGAAACCGAGCGGCTTCGCGTTGTTGTCATTGGTCAATTCTTATCTCTTTCATATTCGGCGCCGGGATTGCGGCGCGCAAATCGGATCGCGGCAGGGCGCAACCTGCCGAAATGGGTTTTGGATGAACGACAAGGCGGCGGAGACATGCTCCGCGCGGCTGCGCTGTCGCGCCCGAAGCGTTGCCGCCCGGGGCTTTTCCCGCCTGCCGGTCCAAAGGGAACGTTAGGGAGAATGAGACGCAACCAGTCTCGTTGAGAGAAAGCCGGTCAATCCGGCCCATGCGCCTATGGGGCCCCATATGGCGTATGACGGCCAAAAGTGCAAACGAATAATTGTGCGGCGCAAAAAGCGGTCAGGCCGACAGGGCTTGCGGCAGGACAAAGGGCGTCGCCCCAGCCGGCACGGCACCGACCTTCAAGGGGCAGTCGAAGACCTCGGACAAAAGCGCATCCTGCATCACCGCGTCTGGCGCCCCTGCCGCAGCACTCGTGCCGCGGCGCATGACGAGCACATGATCGGCGAAGGCTGCGGTCAGGTTGAGGTCGTGCAGGACGGCGACCACCCCTCCCCCGCGCGCCGCGAACTCGCGCGCGATCTTCATGACGAGAAGCTGGTGCTTGATGTCGAGGCTGGATACCGGCTCGTCGAGGATGAGGTAGCGCGGGCGCCCTTCCAGCACCGGGGCCCATACCTGGCAGAGGACGCGGGCGAGCTGCACGCGCTGCTGCTCGCCGCCGGAAAGCTCTTGGTAGAAGCGGCCGGCGAAGCCGGAAAGGTCCACCTTGGCCAGAGCACGTTCCGGCAGGTGCTCGTCCTGGCCGGCGAGCGCGCCCGAGCGCCCGCCCATCAGCCCGAGCCGCACCACTTCGCGCACCGTGTAGGGGAAAGAGAGCGTGATTGCCTGCGGCAGCACGGCGCGTGAAATGGCCGCTTCCGCGGGCTTCATCTGCGCAAGCTCGCGGCCGTTGAAGGCGATGCTGCCGCCGTAGGGAAGATCGCCCGAGAGCGCCTTGACGAGGGTCGACTTGCCCGAGCCGTTGGGGCCGACGATGGCGGTGACGCGGCCAGGCTCTGCCGTGAAATCGACGCCGGAGAGAATGCGTGCGCGGCCGAAGGAGACAGTGACGTTGCGGGTTTCGATCATGGTCTTTCTTCCGCTAAAGGTCGAGGATGCCGCGGCGGCGCAGGAGCACCCACAGGAAGAAGGGAGCGCCGAAGACGGCGGTGACGATGCCGATGGGCAGTTCGGCCGGCGCGACGATGGTGCGGCTGACGGCATCGGCCAGGAGCAGCAGGCTGGCGCCGAGAAGGGCTGCGGCCGGCAACAGGTAGCGGTGGTCGGGGCCGATGATGAGCCTGAGAAAGTGCGGTACGACGATGCCGACGAAGCCGATGCCGCCGGAAACGGCGACGGCCGCGCCCGTGGCCGCGGCGACAGCGAGAACGACGGCGTTCTTCATGCGCTGGACGGGAATGCCGAGGTGGCGGGCCGAAGCCTCGCCCAGCGCCAGCGCGTTGAGGCCGCGAGCGAGGAAGACGGTGGCGGCGAGCGCAAGCACAATGATCGGACCGGCCGAGCCGATCTTGCTCCATGTCGCGCCCCCGAGAGAGCCTAGCTGCCAGAAGGTGAGATCGCGCAGTTGCCGGTCATCGGCCATGTAGATCAGGATACCCGACAAGGCCATCGCCAGCGCGGCCAGCGCAATGCCGGCAAGGAGCATGGTGGCGATCGACGTCTGCCCCTGCCGCGTGGCCACGCGATAAAGCAGAAGGGTCGTCACCAGTCCGCCGAGAAAAGCCGCCAGCGGCAGTGCGTAGATGCCGAACAGGGCGACGAAAGGCCCGAGCACGGTGCTGCCCAGGACGATGACGGTGATGGCACCCAGGCTTGCCCCCGCCGAGACGCCGACAATGCCGGGATCGGCCAGGGGATTGCGGAAGAGCCCCTGCATGAGCGCGCCGGAGACGGCGAGCGCGGCACCGACGAGAATGCCGAGCGCCACGCGCGGCAGGCGGATTTCGTAGACGATGAGCCGGTCACGCGCCGAAAGGGCCGCCTCCTCGCCCTGCTGGAACCAGCCCTTGATGACGCCGAGCACGGAGGCATCCGAGGCGCCGGTGGCGGTACTGACCGCGGCGACCACGACGAGCATCACGACAAGAAGCGCAATCGCCAGCCGCGCCCGCGCCGAGCGGTCGCCTTCCGGCGCGTCGGCAAGGCGCCGTAGCGAGAGCATTCCGGCGGCCGGCGGCATGGCTCAATTCGCCGCCAGCTGACCGTAAAGGGCCGCCGCGAGGTCGCGGACAGCACCGGCTGTGCGCGGACCGAAACCGAGGAGATAGCCGCCGTCCATGCGCACGATCGCCTTGTCGCGGGCAGCCGGCGTCGGCGCGATGGCCGGATGGCTGAAAAGTTCCTCGTCGGCGGCTCCGTGATCGCCGCCGCGATCCATCATCAGGATCACGTCGGGCTGCGCCTCGGCCACCGCTTCCTCCGAGACCTGCTTATAGCCGGAGAATTCACGAATAGCGTTGACGCCGCCGGCCATGGCGATGATGCCGTCGGCGGCGGTGTCCTTTCCCGATGCCATGATTCGCCCGCCCTGCATGCTGAGGATGAAGAGCACGCGCTTGGGCTCGGTAACGCCGTCCGTCAGGCGTTCGGCGGCGTCGATGTCGCGTGCGACGGTGTCGGCAAGCTCCTCCGCCTTCACCGTCTCGCCAAGGGCGGCGCCGACGAAGCGGATCTTTCGCAGGATGCCTTGGCGGTCGAAGGTCTCCGGCACCACGACGAGCGGCACGCTGGCCTTTGTCAGCACGTCCATGGTCTCGGGCGGACCGCTGCCCTCCAGCGCCAGGATGGCGCTCGGCGTGACGGAAAGCACGCCCTCCGGCGAAAGCGCGCGCATGTAGCCGACATCGGGCAAGTCCTGCGCCTCGGGCGGGAAGGTGCCGGTCGAATCGCGCGCCACCAAGTGCTCTTCCTCGCCCAGAGCGTAAACGATCTCCGTCAGGGAGCCGCCGATGGAGACGAGGCGCGAGGCGTCCTCGAAGGGCTGCGGCAGGTCTTCGGCGGCGTGCGCGGGCGCTGCCAGGAAGGCGGCGGCCATGAGAGCGCCAAGCAGGCGGAGGGGCTTAAGATTCGCGAGCATCGCTTTCATCCTGGCTAGGCGTGATGATGTTTGTAGGTTCAGCCAAACGGAGAGGCGCGCGCCCTCCGGCAATCTAAGCAGCCGAGGCCTGGGGAACGCGCGGGAGGTGCTCCATGAGGAAGCGCCATTCGCTGCGTTCGTCCTCGCCCTCTTGTCTTTTGCCGAAGAACTGGATGATGAGGCGGCCGTTGCCATCATAGGCTTCGAGCGAGGTGACGTGGCCGTCGCTGTTCGGCTTGCGTACGGCCCACACCTCGGCCACGTGGTCGAGCCTGAGATGCAGGTGGAATGTCGGGTCCATGACGTTGAGCCATGGGCCCATGGTCTTCACATTGGCGATGGGTCCGGAATGGATCTGGATGCAGCCGCGGCTGCCGACGAAGCACATGATCGGGATTTCCTGCTGCACGGCATGGCTCATCATCGCCGGGAGCGCCCCTTCGTCGAGCCGCCAGGCGAACTCCTCGCCGATCATGCGCACCGCCTGCCAGCGCGAAAGCTTGAGCGTGCGCAGGATGCCGGCAAACTGGTGCACGTCGGTCATGGCGCTCCAGCGTTCGCGCAGCGTCTCCGTCACCGTGTCGTCGCTCTCCTGCGGCGGCCCGCTTTCCTTGACGGGGCCCACCTGAACCACGGGGCTCTGGTCCGCCGCGGTCAGCGCCTCCACAAGGTTCTGGTAGGCATAGAAGTTCGAGTCGGGCCGCAAGTGCACCTTGTGCACCGCGTCGCCCGCCTGGTCGAAGAACTGCAGGCTGTGGCGCACGTCCTTGCCATTCCGCTTTTCCACTGCGAAGGCGTGTGCCCACTGCGAGGGAAAAATCCGCAGGTCGATGTCCTTGCCGAGTACGATGGCGCTTTTGTCCGTCGCCTTCGCATTCTCGTAGACGCCGATCTTTTCGTGCACCGCGCTTTCGTTGCGCGTCAGCGCCATCACGTTGCCGACAGCCGGCATGCCGGCGAGAAAATCCGCCACGCGCGGCACGATCCGGGTCGAACCGTGGCCGCAATGGGCGCCTACCAGCTCGGCCTCGGAGATGCCCAGGATCCGGGCAAGGTCGCGCTCGCGCATCTTGGGGTTTTCGGCGCGCTTACGCCGGATGTCGTCGGGCTGAAGAGCCGTCTTCACCGTCATGTCCGCCACCGGGTTCACTTGTTCAGGATCAGCTTGCCCTGCCGCGTGATCTTCAGGCGGTAGAACGATCCGGCATGCTCGATGGCGATCTCGCGGCGGCCGCAGAACAGGTCATCGCTGGTGACGGTGCGGTCCGGTATCGCGCCGCTATTGCGGAAATCGACGCCCTGACGGACGGGCACGGGCTGAAGCCTCTCGGCCGAAAAATCGCTTCTCATTGTTTGAACCCTCTCTCCTCGTCACGTGAAATCTTCACCCACTCACACCACCGCGACGGCGGCATATTTTCGCACGGCACATTTGTTGACAGAAAGTATCATGTTTTATAGACACTGCAATACCGGACAAATCAAGTCAACAATTAAGCCCGCCGGGGGCAAGGCAAGCCAGCAAGCCTGGATTTTCAGGGCGAGCCAGCATCAGGCCGCGTGAATATCAGGGGTAAAGAGATGAAGGGGCTACTGGCTCGACACAGGACGGCAACGCTCGGCGGGGCGGCCGTCATGACTGTTCTTTCAATGCAGGGGGCGGTGGCGCAGCAGACCGCCGACAACACGATCGGCGTCACAGCGCTGCAGCGGCTGGTGGTGGGCGCCGGCGTGGACAAAGTGGCGATCGACACGCCGCAATCGGTCACTGTCCTGGAACAGGAGGACATCGACGAGGAGCAGGCAACCACCGTCGGCGATGTGCTCAAGCGCGTGCCCGGCGTCAACACCTCCGGCTCCGACCGCGTTTTCGGCCAGACCTTCAACATCCGCGGCATCGGCGCACCCGAATCGGCCAACGAGGAAGGCCGCATCATCGTCATGATCGACGGGGTGACCAAGTTCTACGAGCAGTACCGCATGGGCGGCTTCTTCTCCGACCCCGAGCTCTACAACCGCATCGAGGTGCTGCGCGGCCCCGCCTCGTCCACCCTCTACGGCCCCGGCGCGCTCGGCGGCGTCATCAGCCTGGAGACGAAGGACGCGTCAGACTTCCTTGCCGACGGCCAGAGCGGCGCGCTCAGGCTCAAGAGCGGCTACAATTCCAATAAGGACGGCTGGCTAGGCTCGGTCATCCTCGCCCAGCGCATGGGCGAGAACGCCGAGTTCCTCCTCGCCGGCAACTACCGCCGGTCCGACCCCTATGTGACGGGCGACGGCACCGAGGTTCGCAGTTCCGGCTTCGATGCATGGTCGGGCCTTGCCAAGGGCACGTTCAGGGTCGGCGACGAGGGCACGCTGCGCCTGTCCTACCAGCAATGGGATTCGGATGCCGACGACCAGGACTACGCCCAGGTGGGCACGCAGACGACCTTCGGAACGGTCGACCGCCATGTGATCGACCGGCAGGCCGTCATCTCCTACGAGAATCCGTTCTCCGGCAACGACTGGCTGGACCTGAAGGTGATGGCTGCCTTCTCCGATACGACGGTCAAGCAGCGGGACGCGACCGGCAATCCCATGTTCGGTCTCACCTGTGCCACGAGCGCGCTGTTCTGCGATACCGACTACAGCTACCGGACCTGGTATTTGAACGCCGAGAACACGAGCGAGTGGCACGGGGACAACTGGGAGAACCACCTCACCTACGGCTGGCAGAACTCCTACCAGATGCGCCGCGCCGAGGCGACCGACGTTGCCGGCAACCCGGTCGGCTTCACCTTCCACCCCGAGGGTGAAGACTTGAAGTCCGGCGTCTTCGCGCAGAACGAGTTCATCTGGAATGAACGGCTGACCATCGTTCCGGGAATGCGCGTCGACTGGCACCGGCTCTCGCCCGGCGATTTCGTCGACGCCGAGAAGACCGACGACTTCGCCTTCTCGCCCAAGATCGCGGCCCATTATGAGTTCAACGAGACCTTCGCCATCTTCGGCTCGGTTGCCCACACGGAGCGTTTTCCGTCCCTCGACGAGGTCTTTTCCACCACCAGCAGCAGCAGCATCTTTAATCCGAGCCTGGGTCTTGAGAAGGAGAAGTCGAACAATTTCGAACTTGGCTTCGCCGTCTCCGGCTACGATTTCTTCCAGGCCGGCGACAGCCTGCAGCTCAAGACAACCGGCTTCTATAACGACATCCGCGACCTGATCTCGCGCAATCCGGCCTTGAGCCCGGGGTTCAACGACGCGCCGGGCTACGTCAATATCGGGCGGGCCGAAATCTACGGCGCGGAGGTGGAGCTTGCCTATGAGGCCGACTACGTCTTCGCCGAGGCGGGCTATGCTTACCTGGTCGGCAAGGACAAGGACACCGGCAGGTACCTGACCACCATCGCGCCGCATGAACTGTCGCTCACCCTCGGCGGGAAGCTGCCCCAGCACGACCTGAAGTTCGGCTGGAAGGCGCGCTTTGTCGCCGCGCCGCAGGATGACTGCCGCCGTTCGGACAGCCCCGTGGTGTGCGCCGGCGACAGCTCGCAAGGCTCCACCCGCTTCGCAGAATCCTTCGACGTCCACGACGTCTTCCTCACCTGGAAGCCGGACGACGGGCAGTTCGCCGGATGGGAGGCGGAGCTTGGCGTCGATAACATCTTCGACAAGCAGTACAAGGAGTTCCTCCACAACGACCCCGCCAAGGGCCGGACCTTCAAGGTCTCGCTGGCGAAGCAGTTCGGGTGGTGATCATGGGACATGCTGCAAGGACATTTTCGCCTCTGGCCGTGGCGCTCCTCTTCACGGCGGGCGCCCTGCCCGCCAAGGCCCAGGAAGGCGGCGCGCCGCCTTCCCTGAGCCTCGAGCTCAACGGAACGGAGGCGACGGAGCGCGGCTGTCGGCTGACATTCGTCGCCGCCAACCGCCTGGGCGAGGACATCGAGCGGGCCGCTTACGAGGTGGCGCTGTTCGGCACGGACGGGCTGGTGAAGCGGCTGACGGTGCTGGACTTCAAGGCCCTGCCCGACGGCCAGACGAAGGTGCGCCAGTTCGACCTTCCCGACATCGACTGCGAAGGGCTCGGCCGCGTGCTCGTCAACGGCGCGACGGTCTGCGAGGGCGGGGAGAAGAACGCCTGCATGGAGAGGCTTAAGACCGCCACGCGCGGCAGCGTCGCCTTCGGCACCTGAACGTTCAAGCAAGCAAAGAAAAGCCAGCGAAAGGACTAGGACGAGATGCCCGCCAGACTGTTCGATACCATTACCTCCTTCCTCACGCTGGGCGGTCCTGTAGTCGCCCTGCTCGTCGTCCTGTCGGTCTTCGCGCTGGCGCTCATCCTTTTGAAGCTCGTGCAGTTCTGGCGCGAGCGCGTGGGCCGGCACGCCCGCGCGGAACGCGCCCTGCACGCCTGGTTCCACGAGGGCTACGGCGCGGCGCGCAGCGCGCTTGAAGGCGATTGCTCGCCGGCCGGCACGGCACTTGCCGCCTGCATGCGCCTTGCAACGCTCAGGAACGTGCCGAAAGCCGAGATCGAGGACGATGTCGGCCGCATCGCACTTACCCGCCTGCACGACCTGCAGCGCGGCTTCCGGGCGCTCGATGCGATCGCCCAGGTGGCGCCGCTGCTCGGGCTGTTCGGCACGGTACTCGGCATGATCGAGGCTTTCCGCCAGCTCCAGGAGGCGGGCAACGCGGTGGATCCCTCGCTGCTTGCCGGCGGCATCTGGGTAGCGCTTTTGACCACGGCGACAGGCCTGGCCGTCGCCATGCCCGTCTCGCTGGTGCTCACCTGGTTCGAGACGCGGCTGGAAAACGAGCGCGTGGCGATCGAGACGATGACGGGTGCGGTGCTTTCCCACGGCGTTGAAAGCCGCGGGCGGGAGCCGGCGAGAGACGGAGCGCCGGATACGGTCGTGGGGGTCGGCCATGCGCATTGACCTTGCCGTCCCCCGGCACCGCCCGCTGTCGCTGACGCCGCTGATCGACGTTATCTTCCTGCTGCTGCTGTTCTTTATGCTCTCCTCCACCTTCATGCGCTTCGCCGAGGTGGAGGTGACCGGCGGCACCGCGTCGGCCGGGGCGGCTGCCGAGGCGCCGGACGTCCTGATCCGCATCGACGGTGGTGATTGGCAGGTGAACGGCGTTTCTGCAGGCGTGGAGGAGGCGGTGACCGAGCTGAAACGCTTGCAGGAACAGGGCGCCGCGCGCGCCGTTCTCCTGGTGCGCGGCGAGGTGACGTCGCAGGAACTCGTCACGGCGATCGAGCGCATCCGGGGCGAAACGACCCTTTCCTTAACCGTCGCGAGGTGAAAGCCATGATGCGCCTTTCCCGTCCCCTGCCCGCCCGCCGGCGCGAAAGCACCATCGCGCTGATCAACGTCGTCTTCCTGATGCTGATCTTCTTCCTGGTCGCCGGCACACTTACGCCGCCGCTGGAGCGCGATGTCGACCTGATCTCAACCGCCTCGGCCGAACGCGCCGAACCGCCGGATGCGCTTTTCGTGACGCGCGAGGGCGAATTGCGCGCCCATGGGCAGGCGACGGACGCGGCAAGCTATGTGGATGCGCTCAAGGCGGAGGATGCGGCGGCAGGCGCTCCTGAGGTGAAGTTGGCGGCCGATCGGGGACTGCCGGCGACAAGGCTGATCGAGATCGTCGGCGCCCTGCGGAAGGCCGGCGCAGGCAAGATCAGCATTATTACCGAGCGGACGGCGGAATGAGAGCCAACGCGTGGAAATGGGGCTTGGCACTCGGCCTTTCCGGCATCATCCATGCCGGAAAGGCGGTCCTCATGCTGCCGCGCGAGCCGGAAGTTGAGATTGCCGGGGGCTCAAGCATCGAGATCGCCGTGGCAGGCAACGCCTTTACCGATCTTTCGGCAGCGGGAACGCCGGTCGAGACCGTGGAGCCTGTGACCGAGGCGCCGACGGAGGCAACGCCGGTCGAGCCGACCGAAACGACGACGGCGGAAGCGCCCGTCGTGACGGCCGTCTCCCCTTCCGAGACCGAAGCTCCGGCAGAGGCCGAGGCGACGCCTGAAACCGAGACACCTGAGGCAGAACCATCGGAGCTGCAGGCAGCCGAGATCGAGCCCGTCGAGCCGGAAGAGACGGTGACGGCGATGGTCAACATACCGCGCCCGACGCCGCGCCCGGACTACGAGCCTCCGAAGGAGACGAGAGCGCCGGCGCCGCAAAAGGCGGCCGTGCGGCCGCCCGCGCAGAAAAAGACGCAAACATCCGCCGGCTCCGGCGGGCGCGACACCCAGAACGCCAGGCGAGGTTCCACACAGAGCGGGCAGAGCGCCAAGGCGAACAGAGGTCAGGCGGCGCCCCGCGCCACGGCCAGCGGCAACGCCGCCCTCTCGAACTATCCTGGCAAGATCGTCTCCAGGCTGCGCCGGGCGCTGCGGTACCCAAGCGCTGCCAAGCGCGAGCGGCTGCGCGGCGAGGTGCAGGTTGCCTTTACCATTGCCGGCAGCGGGGCCGTGAGCGGCGTCCGCGTGGTGCGCAGCTCCGGCTCGCCGGTCCTCGACCAGGCGGCCATCGAAACCGTGCAGCGCGCCGCGCCCTTCCCCGCCATTCCCGACGGTGCCGGGCGCTCATCCTGGCCCTTCACAGTGCCGCTCGCCTTCACCCGCTGAGTTTTCACACAAAAACAAGGACCACGAATGTTTCCCTTCGAAAGGCTCCACCACATGGCGGCGACGCGCGGCGATGGGCTCAGGCCTGAACTCCTCGCGCTCCTGCGTCACCGCACCGCCATTGAAGCAAATCCCAAGGTGGTCGAGATTGGCACACAGGCGGGGCCTAGCCCCATGCCGGCACTGACCGGGGCGCTTCCCGGCAATGTGCTGCCGTTTCCCGCTGCGGCAGGCGGCTTGGAGCACGGCACGCGCGCAAAGAGCAAGTGAAAGGATCAGGCATGTTCATCGCGATGAATCGCTTCATGGTGGTCGAAGGCTCCGAGGAGGCGTTCGAGGAGGTGTGGAAGAACCGGGATTCGAGCCTCAAGGAAATGCCCGGCTTTGTCGAATTCCGCCTCTTGCGCGGGCCGAGCAACGCCGAGGAAGGCTACACGCTCTACGCCTCGCACACGATCTGGCGGAGCCGCGAGGACTTCGTGGCGTGGACGAAGTCGGAGAACTTCCGCGATGCTCATAAGAACGCCGGCCAGAACAAGGGGCTATACAAGGGGCCGCCGGTGTTTGAGGGGTTCAGTGTTGTGGAGGGGGCTTGAGAGGTGATGCTGGCTGGCTGGGTTGAGGCGCTCGGCCAGTGGTAAGGCCCGCGCCACTTCGGTAAGCCCCGCGCCCCTCGCGCTCCCTCTGTCCTGCCGTTTGACCAGACGCCCCCAGAAGCGAAAGGGCTACGCCGCCGCCAAGAGGCTGGCGTTGCCGCCGGCCGCCGTGGTGTCGACGCAGACCGCCCGCTCGTGCACGTAGGCCGAGGGGTGGATGATCTCCGTCACCAGCGGCACGATCGCTCCTTCGCGAAGGGCGAGGGCTTGTCTTAGAGCGGCGAGCCATGGCTTCTCGCCGGAGGCGGCGACGAGGTCTACGGGTAATCGCGTCAGGCTTTCCGGTGTCACGGCGCCATCGACGACGGCCAGCGGCAGGTTTTCTTTCATGAGCGGCTGCAGGACGGCCGTCGCTTTCTCGCCGACCGCCAGGACCGCATTCCCCGCCGCGAGCGCCTGCACCACCTGTGCAGCGAGTGTTTCGCCATCCGCGCCCAGGCAAAGGACGCGGCCGCGTGGGACGAGTTGGAGGGCATTGGCCTCGCCGGTCGGCCCCGGCAGGTCGACGGGGCCGTGATCGAGAGCGGCGGCGGCCGCGAGGGCCTCACGCCAGCGGCCGCGCAACAGCCGCCGGAGGATGGCGATGCGGTCGGCGCGGCGCGCCCAGTCGCCCTTCGCCGGGTTCGGCATCCGCGCGGCCAGTGTTCCGGCATCGACGGGACTTCCCGCCGGTGCGCCCTCCGCCGCCGCACCGCGCCGGAAGCGGCGCAGATAGAGCGGCCCGCCGGCCTTCGGCCCGGTGCCCGAAAGGCCCTCGCCGCCGAAAGGCTGCGATCCGACGACAGCGCCGATCTGGTTGCGGTTGACGTAGATATTGCCGACGTGGATGCTGTCGACCACCTCCTGCACCCGCGCATCAATGCGTGTGTGTAGCCCGAAGGTAAGCCCGTAACCTCTTGCGTTGACCTCGGAAATCACTTTTTCGAGCGCCTCGGCCTCAAAGGTTGCCACGTGCAGGACGGGGCCGAATACCTCGCGCTCGATCTCCTTGATGCCGGAGACCTTGAAGGCGCTGGGAGCGACGAAGCGGCCGCCTGCCGGCGGCGCGATTTGCGCGACCAGCCGGCCTTCCTTCTCCATCTTCTCGCAGTAGCCGGAGATGCCGGAAAGCGCTTCGTCGTCGATAACGGGCCCGACATCGGTCGAAATCTGCCACGGATCGCCGACCGACAGCGCCTCCATGGCGCCCTTGAGCATGCCGACGACGCGCTTTTCCACGTCCTTCTGCACGTAGAGAACGCGCAGCGCCGAGCAGCGCTGGCCGGCGCTCTGGAAGGCGGACGCGACGATGTCGCGCACCGCCTGTTCGGGCAGCGCCGTCGAATCGACGATCATCGCGTTGAGCCCGCCGGTCTCGGCAATCAGCATGGCGTCGGGTGACGCCGTCTCGGCGAGCTGCCGCTCGATCAGCCGCGCGACCTCCACCGAGCCGGTGAAGCAGACGCCGGCAATCTTCGGGTCGGCCGTCAGCGGCGCGCCGACGGAGGGGCCGTCGCCCGGCAGGAGTTGCAGCACGTCCTCCGGGATGCCCGCCTCGTGCATCAGTGCTGCCGCGCGCGCGGCGATGAGACAGGTCTGCTCGGCCGGCTTGGCGACGACCGCATTGCCGGTGACGAGCGCGGCGGCGATCTGCCCGGTGAAGATGGCGAGCGGGAAATTCCACGGCGAGATGCAGACGATGACGCCGCGCGCCTTTGTCCCCTCCTCCATCTGCGGTGCGCCGTTGGCGTAGTAGCGCAGAAAGTCGACAGCCTCGCGCACCTCGGCGATGCCGTCGGCCAGGGATTTGCCGGCCTCGCGCGCGGCCAGCGCGAAGAACTCGGCGGCGTGGGCCTCGTAGAGATCGGCGATGCGCCGCAGGACCGCCGCCCGCTCCTTAACGGGCGTGGCGGCCCAGGCGGGCTGGGCGGCAAGGGCGATCTTCACCGCCTCCCGCGCCTGCTCGGGCGAGGCGTCGACGACCGTGCCGACCGTCTCGTCCGTGCGCGCCGGGTTGAGGATGGTACGGGCTTCGCCCTTGCCCGCCGCCCGCGTCATCGGCTGCGCCTCCCAGCAGTGGGGGCTGAGGAAGGGGCGCCGCGCCTCCTCGATCTCCGCCAGCGTTCCGGGGTCCGTCAGGTCCCAGCCCTTCGAATTCCGCCGCTGCGGATCGAAGATCATGGCCGGCGCGGGGATGGCGGGGTTGGCGGCCTTGCCGTTGGCTTCGACGGCAGCGAAGGGATCGCGGGCGATCTCGTCGGCGCTCACATCCTCGTCGACGATCTGGTGCACGAAGGAGGAGTTGGCGCCGTTTTCGAGAAGCCGCCGCACCAGATAGGCAAGAAGGTCCTCATGCGCGCCCACCGGCGCATAGATGCGGCAGCGCGTGCCCTCGCGCCGCCGCACGATCTCGTGCAGCGCTTCTCCCATGCCGTGCAGGCGCTGGAACTCGAAAGCCTGCTTGTCCTCGGCCATGGTCAGCACCGCCGCCACCGTATGCGCGTTGTGCGTGGCGAATTGCGGGTAGATGCGATCGGTCATGGAAAGGAGCTTGCGGGCGCAGGCGATGTAGGAGACGTCCGTGTTCACCTTGCGCGTGAAGACGGGATAGCTCTCCAGCCCCATCACCTGGGCGCGCTTGATCTCGGTGTCCCAGTAGGCACCCTTGACGAGCCGCACCATGATCTTGCGGCCAAGCTTTCCGGCCAGTGCGTAAAGCCAGTCGACAACGAAGGGTGCGCGCTGGCTGTAGGCCTGCACGACGACGCCGAAGCCGTCCCAGCCTTCAAGAGAGGGATCGGCGAGAACGCGCTCGATCACGTCGAGCGACAGGTCGAGCCGGTCCGCCTCCTCGGCGTCTACATTGAGTCCCATGCCCGCCGCGCGCGCCGCCCGGGCGAGCAGCAGGAGGCGCTCCGCCATTACCGGCAGCACCTTTTCACGCTGCGTGACCTCGTAGCGCGGATGAAGCGCCGAGAGCTTTACGGAAATCCCCGGATTGGCGCGGATGTCGCCACTTTTCGCCTCGCCCTGAAGGGCGGCGATCGCTTGCCGGTAAGCTTCGAAATAGCGCAGGGCGTCGGCCTCCGTGCGCGCTGCCTCGCCCAGCATGTCGTAGGAATAAGCGTAGCCTTTTTCGATGTTGGCGCGGCCACGCTTGACGGCCTCACCGATAGTGCGGCCGAGCACGAACTGCTCGCCCATCTCGCGCATAGCCACCGCGACCGCGGTGCGGATGACCGGCTCGCCGAGCCTTCTCACCATCGAACGCAGCGTCGCTTCCACGCCGGCGCCCTTCTCGTCCAGCACGCGGCCCGTGAGCATCAGCGCCCAGGTGGAGGCGTTGACGAAGATGGAGGCGGAGGAACCGGAGTGAGACGACCAGTCGTGCGGGGCGATCTTGTCGCGGATGAGATCGTCCACTGTTTCCGCGTCAGGCACGCGCAGCAGTGCTTCCGCCAGACACATCAGCGCCACGCCCTCGCTGGTCGAAAGCCCGTATTCGGAGAGGAAAGCTTCCATCAGATGCAGGTCGGAACGAGCCCGAACGGTCCGCACGAGCTCCGCCGCTTGCGCAGAGATCGCCTCACGCCGCGCCGCAGAAAGCGCCACCGTCTCGATGAGACCGGCGAGCGCGCGGTCTTCGTCGGCGAGATAGTGCTGGCGGATCGCCCCACGCAGGACGTCGAGATCGGATGCGAGCATCATTCATTCCCCTGTGCTTCTTCGGCCGGCGGGTTTTTTCGGACTCATATCATATGGGGTTTCACCGTCACGGTCTGAAATGAGGATATTGTCAGGCAAAAACAGCTGATATAGTCCCGGTTTATCTACAATTGCACTGGAAAAGTATATGTCTTCAGACCGACTGGACCGTATCGACCGCAATATCCTCAGTGCGCTGTCGCAGGATGGCCGGCTTTCGATGGCCGAACTGGCAAGGCGCGTCGGCCTGTCCAAGACGCCGGTCCTGGCGCGCTTGAAGCGACTGGAGAAAACCGGCGTCATCCGCGGCTACGCGGCCATCGTCGACCGCGAGCGCATGGGCGAAGGCCACGTCGCCTTCGTTCAGGTCACGCTCTCCGACACGCGCTCGGCGGCACTGGAGGCCTTCAACCGCGCCGTTATGGCCGTGCCCGAAATCGACCAGTGCCACATGATCGCGGCGAGCTTCGACTATCTTTTGAAGGTACGCACGAAGGACATCCAGACCTATCGCCGCGTGCTGGGCGAAAAGATCTCAGGCCTGCCCCACGTCTCGCATACATCGACATTCGTGGCGATGGAGACTGTCAGGGAGTAGCTACCCCTGGTGGCCATTTGCCCTCCCCCCGGAACATGCTATGCGCGACGCGGAGTTCGAGCGAGGGAAAGCGTATGGAAAAGGGCGGTGTCGCGTCGGTGGGTGAGTGCATGCTGGAGCTTTCCGGCGGCAGCGGCGGCAATTGGCGCATGGGGCATGCCGGCGACACCTTCAACACGCTGTGGGCCATGCGCGCGCTGACGCCGGAATCGGTCGCGGCCGACTATGTCAGCGCCTTCGGCGACGATCCCTTCTCCGCCGAGCAGAGGAAATTCTTTGCGGACCATGGCATCGGCACCGCGGCGAGCCCGGTCATTCAGGGAAGGCGCCCCGGCCTTTATGCCATCACGCTCGACGGTGCGGAGCGCTCGTTCACCTATTGGCGTGCGGATTCGGCTGCAAGGTGTCTGGCGGACGACCCGAAAGCATTGGAAAAAACCCTGGAAAACCAGGTTCTTGTCTATTTTTCCGGAATCACTTTGGCAATTCTCGAGGAGCCGGCGCGAAAGACGCTGATCGCGGCGCTCGAGGCGGCACGCAAGGGCGGTAGCCGCATCGCCTTCGACCCCAACTACCGGCCGCGCCTCTGGACTTCGCCCGAGGCCGCGCGGGCGGCGGTCGATGCCGCCCTCGCCGTCTCGGACATCGCGCTGCCCACCTTTCCCGACGAGGCGGAGCTATACGACGACCCGAATCCGGCGGCGGCGGTGCGGCGGTTGGCGCAGGCCGGCGTGAGCGAGATCGCCATCAAGAACGGGGCGGGGGCGACTTTCCTCTCGGCCGGCGGCAGAGAGGCCTCCATTCCCGCGATTGTAGTGGCCGATCCGGTGGACACGACCGGCGCCGGCGATTCCTTCAACGGCGCCTATCTGGCTAGCAGGCTGGCCGGCGACGAGCCGGAGCGGGCCGTCCGCCGCGGCCACAACGTGGCGGCCGCGGTCATTCAGGTGCACGGCGCGCTGGCGCCGTTTTCGGTGCTGCGGGAGGCCTTTGCCCGGGCCTGAGCGGCTACAGCCCCAGCCCGCCGATGCAGACATATTTGGTATCGAGATAATCCTCGATGCCCTGGTGGCCGCCTTCCTTGCCGAGGCCGGACTCCTTAAGACCGCCGAACGGCGCCTCAACGGTGGTGATGATGCCCTCGTTGACGCCGATGAGGCCGTATTTCAGTCCCTCCATCACGCGGAAGGCGCGGCCGAGATCGGCCGTGTAGAAATAGCAGGCGAGGCCGAAAGCGGTGTCGTTGGCAAGCTTGACGGCCTCCTCTTCCTCGTGGAAGCGGAAGATGGGCGAGACGGGGCCGAATATCTCCTCCTGCATGAAGCGCATCTCCGGCGAGGCCTCGGCGATCACCGTCGGCTCGAAGAAGGTGCCGCCGAGCGAGTGCCGCTTGCCGCCGGCCACCACCTTACCGCCCTTTTCCGCGGCGTCGGCGATCAGTTCCTCGACCTTCTCGACCGCCTTCTCGTCGATCAGCGGCCCTTGCTGCGTGCCGTCTTCAAGGCCGGAGCCGACCTTGAGCCTGTTGGTCGCCTCGACGAGCTTCTCCACGAAGCGATCGTAAATGCCTTCCTGCACGAAGAAACGGTTGGTGCACACGCAGGTCTGGCCGGAATTGCGGTACTTCGCCGCCACCGCGCCTTCGACCGCGCGCTCCACGCCGGCGTCGTCGAAGACGAGGAAGGGCGCGTTGCCGCCGAGCTCCATCGACACCTTCTTGACGGTACCGGCGGACTTCTGGATGAGGACCTTGCCGACCTCTGTGGAGCCGGTGAAGGTGATCTTGCGCACCAGCGGGTTTTCCGTCAGCTCGTCGCCGATCTCCGATGCCGAGCCGGTGACGATGTTGACGACGCCGGCCGGAAAGCCCGCCTCCTCGGCGAGCACGCCCAAGGCAAGCCCCGAATAGGGTGTCTGAGAGGCCGGCTTGGCGACGGCCGTGCAGCCGGCGGCAAGTGCGGGGCCGATCTTACGCGCAAGCATGGAGGACGGGAAGTTCCATGGCGTGATGGCGCCGATGACGCCCACGGGCTCCTTGGTGACGAGAATGCGCCGGTCGGCCCAGGGCGAAGGCACGACGTCGCCATAGACGCGCCGTCCCTCCTCGGCATACCACAGCACATAGGCCGCCGACATGCCGACCTCGG
This sequence comes from Chelativorans salis, assembly GCF_025336525.1. Taxonomy (GTDB): domain Bacteria; phylum Pseudomonadota; class Alphaproteobacteria; order Rhizobiales; family Rhizobiaceae; genus Chelativorans; species Chelativorans salis. The sequence continues at coordinate 741,227 of NZ_JAOCZP010000002.1, read as the reverse complement.
CGCGGGCCTCGGCAAGCGGCTTGCCCTGCTCCATGACCAGCAGCTCGGCCAGCGCCTCCTGATTGTCCAAAATCGCATCGTGCAGCTTGCGCAGGAGCTTGGCACGGTCGTTGGCGGAGGTCTTCTTCCAGGAGTGGAAGGCTTCCTCGGCGGCCTCGATGGCGCGCCGGGTCTCGGCACGGCCGCATTTCGGCACCGTACCGATCGTCTGCCGGGTGGCGGGGTTGACGACTTCGATCGTGGCTCCCGAATCCGCCTCGACCCATGCACCGCCGATGAAATTCGCCTCGCGCATGAAATGACTGGTCTTCTTGAGCATTCTTCCTCCTTCGCGCCGGAGGGCGCGGTTGGCTTTTCACGGGGATTACCCCGAGACTGGTGCACTTTCCAGGCTGCGGCTAGAACCTGTCCATGCTGGCCGGCTGGGCCAGCACATCGATTGCAGGCGGCCATCAGCCGAATACCCACTCCGCCACCGACAGCCAGAAAGCCGTGGTGAGAACGGCTGCGGCGGTGCCGATGCTCATGGCGTTCGACGACAGCGCCTGGCCCGTGCCGAAGCGCATGGCGATGAGATAGGGATTGACGCCGGAAGGCAGCGAGGCGGCGGCCACCACCACTTTCGCGCTCATCGGCGGCAGGCCCGTCAGCTTGGCCATGACGAGCGCCAGGCCGGGCATCAGGAAAAGCTTGAGCGCCGCCACAGCGAGCGCCGGGCGCACATTGCCGGTGATGCCATAGCGCCTGAGCCCCAGCCCCATGGCGAACAGTGCCACCGGGCCCGCAACATTGGCCAGCGCATCCACCAGCCGCGTCATCAGCGACGGCATTTCCATGCCCGAAAGGCGCCACAGAAGCCCTGCGGCGATACCGACGATGAGCGGGCTCGACGCCATGCTGCGCACAAAGTCGCGCACCGCGCCGGCAAAACCCTTCGGTGCCCCCTCCCCGCCCAGCCAGCCGAACAGCACGATGGAGGTGCCGATCATGACCGGCAAGTGGATGGAGACGATGAGCGACAGGATCTCGAACCCCTCCTGGCCGTAGACCCCGAGCATGAAGGGAATGCCCAGGAGCACCAGGTTCGAAAAGCTCGCCGCCATTCCGCCGACGACGGCGGCGCGGTTGTCGCGGCCGAAAACGTGGATCACCGCAAGCAACCCGACGAGCCAGGTTATGGCAACGGCGGTGAAATAGGACAGCCAGAGGCTAGCCGGCAGGCTGCCGCCGAAATCGGCGCCGGCCATGGTCCTGAAAAGCAGAAGCGGCACGGCGACGGAGACGGTGAAATCCGACAAGGCCGCGCCGGTCTCCTGCTTGAGCAGCCCGAACCAGCCGCTGGCATAGCCGAGCGCGACGAGTGAGAAGACGAAAGCGATTGTTTCGACGAGGGGGGACATCGGCCCCGGCTTTATGGCACCGGGTGAGGAACGGCAAGCAGGCGCGCCGGGAATGCACAGTTGAAAACGCCGTGATTGCTTACCGGCTTGCCATACTCCTATATGAGTAAGACAACTCCGGAGGGATGAATGCTTCGTATCGCCATCGCATTTTTCATGCTTTTTGCGGTGGCAACCGCGGAGGCGACGGAAGCGGCATGGGCGCTGTTGCGGAACGGCGGCCAGGTGGTGCTCGTCAACCATGCCCATGCGCCCGGCAGCGGTGATCCTGCGAATTTCGAGCTGGAGAACTGCTCCACCCAGCGCAATCTCTCCGACCAGGGACGGCAGCAGGCCCGCCGGATGGGTGCGCTCTTCTACGCCCGCGCCGCGCCCATCGAAAGGGTACTGAGCAGCCGCTACTGCCGCGCCAGGGAAACCGCCGACATCGCCTTCCGTGACAGCCCGATCGAGACGTTCGACGCGCTGGACGCACTGGCTCCCGACCCGGAAGCGGCCGACGCGCAGATAGAGGCCATGATGGAGCACATCCTCAACTACGGCGGCTCAGGAAATCTCATCATGGTGACACACGAAGCCAACATCGAGGCGATCGCCAATATCCGGCCGCGGGAGGGCGAGGCAGTCGTTCTTTCGCGCTCGGGCGATGCGGTCAGAGTAGCGGGTCGCGTCACCTTCAACTAACATCCCCCCGGATTGAGCGCGACTGCCCTTTTCCTGCCGTTAAAAACCGATTAGACAGCCGGCGCACACATAGAACCGAATCCCCACATCGAGGGAACCGCAGTGACGACGACATTTGACAAGGTTGCCGACATCATCGCTGAAACGAGCGAGATCGACCGCGACAAGATTACTCTTGAAAGCCACACCATCGACGATCTCGGCATCGACAGCCTGGACTTCCTGGACATCGTCTTCGCGATCGACAAGGAGTTCGGCATCAAGGTGCCGCTCGAGCAGTGGACGCAGGAAGTCAATGACGGAAAGGTCGCGACCGAGGAGTACTTCGTCATGAAGAACCTGTGCTCCAAGATCGACGGCCTGGTTGCCGCCAAGGCTGCCTGAGCACGCGCCGATATCCGAACCGCAGCGAGGCGACATGAACCCGACGGACGTGGTCATCACCGGGATAGGCGTCGTCTCATCGCTGGGCCTGGGCGTCGACGCGCACTGGCAGGCGCTGACGGGTGCGGCGCCGAAGCCGGTTCTTAACGGCGAGCGCTTCGCTCCCTATACGGTTCATCCTTTGCCGGAGATCGACTGGAGCACGCAGATCCCCAAGCGCGGCGACCAGCGGCAGATGGAAACCTGGCAGCGCCTCGGCACCTACACGGCGGGGCTGGCACTAGACGATGCCGGCATGAAAGACGACGAGGCGCTGTGTGCCTCCATGGACATGGTGGTGGCAGCCGGCGGTGGCGAGCGCGATGTCGACGTCGACCAGGACATCCTCGACACATCGCTCACCCGCAACGATCACGACGTGCTTTTGAACGAGAAGCTGACGACGGAGCTGAGGCCGACCCTGTTCCTGGCCCAGCTTTCCAATCTTCTGGCCGGCAACATCTCCATCGTCCACAAGGTCACCGGCTCCTCGCGCACCTTCATGGGCGAGGAGGGCGCCGGCGTTTCGGCGATCGAGACGGCGGCCGCGCGCATCCGCTCGGGCCAGTCGAGCCACCTTTTGGTGGGCGCGGCGTTCCAGACCGAGCATCCCGACATGCTTCTCGCCTACGAGCTCGGCCGCTATCTGCAGCGGGGCGGCTGGTCTCCGCTCTGGCAGCGGCGACCGGAGGACGGCGGCGGCGTCATCACCGGCTCGGGCGCGGCCTTCCTGGTGCTGGAATCGCGCGAGCACGCTGAGAAGCGCGGCCGTAGCGCCTACGCGGCGATCGGCCCCGTCACATCCGGCCGGGCGCGGCGCGGCGGCGATGGCTTGCAGGAAGCGCTGGAGAGTATGGTGAGCGGGCTGTCGGATAGCGATGCGCCCATGCTGGCCATCTCCGGCGCCTCTGGTGCGCACGAGGTGACGAAGGCCGAAAAAGCCGCGCTCGATGGCCGCGGAAATGTCACAGCACGCGGCTTCTCTTCGCTTACCGGACATATGAAGGAGGCACAGTTCCCCTTCGCCGTAGCGCTTGCCGCCCTCGCTGTTCATCACGGAGAGGCCTATCCCGCGTTTGCGGAGGGCGAGCGGCCCTTCGAGGACACCCCGGAGGCAGTGCTCGCCACCGCAGTCGGCTACAACTGCTTCGAGGGCATGGGGCTCGTAGTCAAGGTCTGAGGAATAGGTGCCTGAAGAAGTAGGGGCCTGAGGAAGAAAGCATGAAGACAGCCGACAGCTTCGGAAGGCCGCTTGTCGCCGTCACCGGCATGGGCGTGGTCACTTCACTCGGCCAGGGCAAGGACGAGAATTGGGCGGCGCTGACGAGCGGGCGCTCGGGCATCCATCCGATCACCCGCTTTCCCACCAGCCACCTGGCCACCACCATCGCAGGCACTGTCGATTTCCTGCCCGAGAGCAAACGCGGGGCAAGCCCCCTCACCTACGCGCTGGCCGACCTTGCGGCCGAGGAAGCGGTGGGCGAAGCCGGCCTTCCCGCCGCCGATTTCGGCGGCCCGCTGTTTCTTGCCGCCCCTCCCGTGGAGATCGACTGGCATCACCGGCTGCGCCTTTACGCGCAGTCGCAACGCGCGGGCGACTGGCGCAGCCTGATCGAGGCGGCGCGCGAGGCCGATGAGGCGGAGCTTTTCGGCGAGAGCCAGTTCGCCACCATCGCCGACAGGATGGCGGAGAAATACGGCACACGCGGCCTGCCGATCACGCTCTCGACAGCCTGCGCCTCCGGCGCCACGGCCATCCAGCTTGGCATAGAGGCGATCCGCCGTGGTGAGTGCGACCGGGCGCTGGCGATCGGCTCCGACGGTTCGGCGACGGCCGAGGCACTCATCCGCTTCTCGCTTCTTTCGGCGCTGACGACCCAGAACGACGTGCCAGAGAAGGCTTCAAAGCCCTTCTCGAAGGACCGCAGCGGCTTCGTGCTGGCCGAGGGCTCGGGCGCGATGGTGCTCGAATCGCTGGAAAGCGCCATCGCCCGGGGAGCGGAAATCCTCGGCATCATGCGCGGCTGCGGCGAGAAGGCGGACGACTTCCACCGCACGCGGTCAAAGCCCGACGGCTCACCGGCCATCGCCGCCGTGCGCGCCGCCCTTTCCGACGCCGGCATGTCGGAGGACGAGATCGAGTATATCAACGCGCACGGCACCTCGACGCCGGAGAACGACAAGATGGAGCATCTGTCGCTGTCGACCGTCTTCGGGCCTCGCATGCCGACCGTGCCCATCTCCTCCAATAAGTCGATGATCGGCCACACGCTTTCGGCCGCCGGTGCGGTCGAGGCGGTCTTCTCGATCCTCACCATGCGCGAGGGCGTCATCCCGCCGACCATCAACTACGAGATCCCCGACCCGGCGATCGAGCTCGACGTGGTGCCGAACGTGAAGCGCCAGGCGGACGTGGCGACGGTTTTGTCCAACTCCTTCGGTTTCGGCGGCCAGAACACCTGCCTTGTCATGGCGCGCGAAGCGGGCTAAGCGACCCGTCTCATCAGACGAGGCCGATACTTCATGCGCGCATTGCAACTGGTCGCCGATCGCCAGCTCGAAATCGCCGACATTCCGCCCCCTCCTCCGCCCGGACAGGGCGAGGTGACGGTGCGGGTTGCCGCCGTCGCGCTCAACCACATCGACGTCTGGGGCTGGCGCGGCATGGCTTTCGCCAAGCGCAAGCTGCCGCTGGTGGTGGGGGCGGAGGCTTCCGGTATCGTCGATGCCGTTGGAGCCGGCGTTGCGGGCCTGCTTCCCGGTCAGCTCGTCTCCATCTACGGCGCGCACACCTGCGGGCTGTGCCGTCCGTGCCGCGAGGGGCGCGACAATCTGTGCGAGAATGTCGGCGGCGTGCACGGCTTCCATCTCGACGGTTTTGCCCAGGAAAAGATCAATCTGCCGGCGCGCCTGCTCGTGCCCGCGCCGCCGGGGGTGGACGAGATCGGCGCCGCTGTGGCCCCTGTTACCTTCGGCACGGTCGAGCATATGCTGTTCGACAACGCGAAGCTGGAGCCGGGCGAGACGATCCTGGTGCATGCGGGCGGCTCCGGCATCGGGTCGGCGGCCATCCAGCTTGCCAAGCGCATGGGCTGCACCGTCATCACCACCGTCGGCTCGAACGAAAAGATCGAGAGGGCGAAGGCGCTGGGTGCCGACCACGTCATCAATTACCGCGAAGACCGCTTCGAAGGGGCTGTGCGCAAGATCACGAAGAAGCGCGGCGTCGACGTGGTTTTCGAGCATGTGGGCGCCGACACCTGGGCGGGCTCCATGCTGTCCTTGAGGCGCGGCGGCCGGATCGTCACCTGCGGCTCCACCTCGGGCGTTTCGACGAACATGAACCTGATGCAGCTCTTCCAGCAGCAGTTGAAGATCTTTGGCTCCTTCGGCTGCCGTATGGAGAACATGGCAGATGCCATGCAGAAGATGGCCGCCGGGCTCGTTGCGCCGGTGGTCGACACGGTGGTGGGGCTCGAGGAAATCGAAACCGCGCTGAAGCGCATGGAAGGCCGCGACGTCTTCGGCAAGATCGTCCTGCGCGTTCAGTAGCGCCGCCACATGAACCGCTTCCTCGTGAAAATCGGCCGCCGCCTCAAGACCGCCGAGCACTGGCTGACGGCACAGATATCGCTCGCGGTTCTTTCCGTCCTGCGCCGCCTGCCACCCGACAAGGCGCTGAATTTTGCCGAGCGCGTCGCCCGCAAGGTCGGCCCGCTGGTCGGTCGCCACCGCCTGGCGCTCGACAATTTGCGCAAGGCCTATCCGGAAAAATCGTCAGCCGAGATCGAGGCCATCGCCTCCGACATGTGGGCGAACATGGCCCGTCTCGCGGTCGAGTACGTGTTCCTCGACAAGCTCTTCGACTTCGATCCGGACAGCCCGAAGCCCGGCCGCGTGGAGGTTTCGGGCACCGAGATCTTCAGGCGCGTGCGCGAGGAGAAGCGGCCGCACATCTTCTTCACCGGCCACCTCGGCAATTTCGAGTTCCTGCCGATCGCCGCGGCGACATTCGGCCTTGAGGTCACCTCGCTCTTCCGCCCGCCGAACAACCCCTATATTGCCGACTATATCCACAGCACCCGCACCAACTCCATGGGCGGTCTTCTGCCCTCGCGCGCCGGCGCCGCGCTGCAGCTGGCCCGCGTGCTTGAGAGCGACGGCAATATCGGCGTGCTGGTCGACCAGAAGTTCAGGCGCGGTGTGCGCACCCGGTTCTTCGGCCGCGAATGCGAGACGAGCCCGCTCGTGCCCAAGCTGGCGCGCCAATACGACTGCGACGTCTATCCTGCCCACTGCATCCGCCTGCCCGGCGGCCGCTTCCGCCTCGAGGTGGGCGAGAAGCTCGACCTGCCGCGCGATGCCGGTGGCACCGTCGACGTCGAGCGCATGGCCCAGCAGCTGAACGACGTGGTGGAGGAATGGGTGCGCGCCGACCCCGGCCAGTGGATGTGGTTCCACCGGCGTTGGGGGATCCGCGGCTCCCGCCGGCGTCGCTAGAGCGTTTGGGAAGGGCCTGATCACTAGCTTCGGCCTCCGGGAACGGCCGCGAGCGGAATCGGGGAAGACGTGCCGGCCATCTTGCAAAGCCGGCCGATTTCCCGTCTCTATGGCCGCCATGAATGAGAGACTGTTTCGTGCCGTCGACGAGCGCGTCGAAGACCTCGTCGCGCTTACCGTCGACCTGATCCGCTTTCCCACCATCAATCCGCCGGGCGAGGCCTACACGCCCTGCGCGGAGTATATCGGCAGGCGGCTTTCCGCGCAGGGCTTCGAGGTCTGCTTCATCCGCGGCGAAGGCGCGCCGGGCGACAGCGACCGCTATCCGCGCACCAATGTGGTGGCCCGGCGCGAGGGCCGGAGCCCCGGCCCCACGGTCCACTTCAACTCGCATATAGACGTGGTCGAGGCCGGCGAAGGCTGGACGGTCGATCCCTTTGCCGGCACCGTCCGCGAGGGCAAGGTGTTCGGCCGCGGCGCCTGCGACATGAAGGGCGGGCTGGCCGCTTCCATCATCGCGGCGGAAGCGTTTCTTGCCGTGAACCCGGATTTTCCCGGTGCCATCGAAATCTCCGGCACGGCGGACGAGGAATCGGGCGGCTATGGCGGCGTGGCGTATCTGGCGAAGCAGGGTTTCTTCTCAAAACCCCGCGTCGACCACGTCATCATCCCCGAGCCGCTCAACAAGGACCGGATCTGCCTCGGCCATCGCGGCGTGTGGTGGGCGGAGATCGAGACGGCCGGCTCCATCGCCCACGGCTCCATGCCTTTCCTCGGCGATTCGGCGATCCGTCACATGGGTGCCGTGCTCAGCGCGTTTGAGGAGGAATTGTTTCCCGCCCTCGAGACCAAGCAGACGCGCATGCCGGTGGTGCCGGAGGGGGCGCGCCGCTCGACGATGAACATCAATTCCATCCATGGCGGACAGACGGAGGATTTCTTCCCCGGCCTGCCCTCGCCCAATGTCGCCGATTCCTGCCGCCTCGTCATCGACCGCCGTTTCCTCATCGAGGAGGACATCGGCCAGGTGAAGGGCGAGGTGGTGGCCATTCTGGAGCGGCTGAAACGCGAGCGGCCGCGCTTCGACTACGCCATCCGCGACCTGATGGAGGTGCTGCCCTTGATGACGGAACGCGACGCGCCGGTGCCCAACGCGCTCGCCGGCGCCATCCGCGACGTCTTCGGCAAGGAGCCTGAATACGTGATCTCGCCCGGCACCTATGACCAGAAACACGTCGCACGCTTCGGCCACTTGCACGACTGCGTTGCCTACGGCCCCGGCATCCTCGACCTGGCGCACCGCCCGGACGAATGGGTGGGGATCGAGGATATGGTCGAATCGGCCAAGGTGATGGCCGCCGGCCTCGATGCGCTGTTGCGGGGTGCGGCGTAAGGGCGATTTACTCACCACCGGATTCGCGCTTCAATCGCGCCAAGAAAAATGGGAGATACGGCATGAAAACTTTTGCAACGATGCTCGGCGCGGCGGCGGTCCTCCTCGCGTCCGGCTCAGCTGCCCTGTGCGCACGCACGGACCTTGTTGTCGGCGTCGTGCTTGAACCGCCGCATCTCGATCCGACCGCGGGGGCGGCCGCCGCCATCGACGAAATCGTCTACGCCAACGTCTTCGAGGGCCTCACCCGCATCGGCCCCAATGGCGAGGTCGAGCCGGCGCTTGCCGAAAGCTGGGAGGTCTCCGACGACGGCCTGACCTACAACTTCAAACTGCGAGAGGGCGTGACCTTCCACGACGGCACGACCTTCGAGGCAGAGGATGTGAAATTCTCCCTCGACCGCGCCAGGGCGGAGGATTCGACGAACGCACAAAAGGTGCTGTTTTCAGCCATCGAGAACGTCGAAGCCGTTGATCCCACGACCGTCAGGGTCACGCTCAAGCACCCGCAGGGCGCCTTTCCCTACAACATGGGCTGGGGCGACGCGGTGATCGTGGCGCCTGAATCGGCCGACGCCAACAAGGAAAAGCCCGTCGGCACCGGCCCCTTCAAGTTCGACAACTGGGCCAAGGGCGCCTCCGTCACTATTTCGAAGTACGCCGACTATTGGGGCAAGCCGGTGGCGCTGGAAAAGGCCGAATTCCGCTTCATCCCCGATGCCGCGGCCGCGGTGCCGGCACTGCTTTCCGGCGACGTGCAGGCCTTCACCAACCTGCAGGCGGGCGATGCCCTGCCGCAGATCGAAGCTGATCCGCGCTTCGAGGTGGTGATCGGCGCCACCGAGGGCGAGACGATCCTGGCCACCAACAACGGCAAGGCGCCGTTCGATAATCTGAAGGTTCGCCAGGCCATCGCCCACGCGCTCAACCGCGACGAGATCATCCTCGGCGCCTCATCCGGCAACGGCGTACCCATCGGCTCCCACTTCTCGCCCGCAAACGCGGCCTATATCGACCTGACCGACACATACCCCCACGACGTGGAGAAGGCGAAGGCGCTGCTTGCCGAGGCCGGCCATCCGGACGGCTTCTCCGCCACCTTGAAGCTGCCGCCGCCGCCTTATGCGCGCCAGGGCGGTGAGATCGTCGCCTCGCAATTGCGCGAGATCGGCATCGAGCTTGAGATCATCCCGGTGGAATGGGCGCAGTGGCTGGAGCAGGTCTTCACCAACAAGGACTACGACCTGTCCATCGTCTCGCATACCGAGCCCAACGACATCAACATCTATGCACGCGACGACTACTACTTCAATTACAACAACCCCGCCTTCGACGCGGTGATGGAAGAGCTTGACGCGACCACCGATCCGGACAAGCGCAAGGAGCTCTTTGGCACGGCCCAGCGCATCATTGCCGAAGATGCGGTGAACGGCTTCCTGTTCCAGATGCCGAAGACGGGGGTGTGGGACGCCAAACTGGAGGGTATGTGGGAGAACGCGCCCATCCAGGCGAACGACCTGACGAAGGTACGGTGGACGGACTGATTTTTCCGAGGGTACGGCTAAGCTTGTACCGATTGCCGCTCACGGACCGCGACACATGACCGCCTATCTCGCCAAGCGCCTGGCGATCGGCCTTGCGACCCTGCTCGTCGCCTCGCTCGTCGTCTTCTCCGTACTGGAGATCCTGCCCGGCGATCCGGCGCGCATCATGCTCGGCTTGAACGCCAGCCCGGAGGCGCTGGAAGCGCTGCGCAGCCAGATGGGGCTCGATCGCCCGGTTGTGCTGCGTTATCTCGACTGGCTCGCCGGCATGGCGACGGGTGATTTCGGCCGCTCCTATACCTATTCCTCTCCGGTCATCGAGCTGGTCGCCGAGCGCGTCTCGGTCTCCCTGCCGCTTGCCCTGATGGCGCTGGCGCTGTCGACGGCCATCGCCATCCCGGTCGGCATCTTCGCCGCCGCCCGCCGAGGGCGCCTCTCCGACACGATTGCCATGGGTATCGCACAGGTGGGCGTCGCTATCCCCAATTTCTGGTTTGCGATGCTGCTCGTCTACATCTTCGCCGTTGGCCTGCGGCTGGTGCCGGCCGGCGGTTTTCCCGGCTGGGGCGAGGACTGGGGCGGTGTCTGGCAGGGGTTCAAGGCGCTTCTCCTGCCGGCCGTCGCGCTTGCCCTGCCGCAGGCGGCGATCCTTTCCCGCGTCACCCGCTCGGCCATGCTGGAGGTGATGGGCGAGGACTATATCCGCACTGCCCGCGCCAAGGGTTTGCCGCGGCGCGCTGTCTTGTGGCGGCATGCACTGCGCAATGCGCTGATCCCAGTGCTGACGATCCTCGGCCTGCAATTCGCCTTCCTGCTCGCCGGCACCATCATCATCGAGAACGTCTTCTACCTGCCGGGCCTGGGACGGCTCATCTTCCAGGCCATCAGCCAGCGCGACCTGATCGTCGTGGAAGGCGTGGTGATGCTGCTGGTCGCCAGCATCATCGTCATCAATCTCCTGGTCGACATCTGCTACGCCATCGCCGATCCACGCCTGAGGACGGGCCGATGAGCCTCGATCCGGTCTTCACCCCGGCGCCCGAGCGCCATGTGCTCGTCAAGGCGCTCGCCAACCGCTCCTTCCTGATCGGGCTCGTCATCACCGCCTCGATAGCACTCATGGCGCTCCTCTCCTTCTTCTGGACCCCCTACGACATCACGCGGTTGCAGGTCGCCGACCGCATGCAGGGCCTGTCCCTCGTTCACCCGTTCGGCACCGACCATATGGGCCGCGATATCCTGTCGATGATCATGATCGGCGCGCGCAACTCGATCGCCGTGGCCATTGTCGCCGTCGGCATCGGCATGGGGCTCGGCGTGCCGCTCGGCACGTGGGCGGCAGCGCGCGGCGGCTGGGCGGATGAGGCGCTGATGCGTGTCAATGACGTGGTCTTCGCCTTTCCCGCCCTTCTGACGGCGGTGATGATCACCGCCATCTTCGGCCCCGGCGCCGTCAACGCCATCATTGCCATCGGCATCTTCAACGTGCCGGTCTTCGCCCGCATCGCCCGCGCCGGTGCGCTTTCGCTGTGGCCACGCGAGTTCATCCTGGCTGCGCGCGCCTCCGGCAAGGGCAAAGCGCTGATCACCATCGAGCATATCCTGCCCAACATCGTCAGCCTGTTGCTTGTCCAGGGAACGATCCAGTTCGCGCTCGGCATCCTCGCCGAAGCGGGCCTCTCCTATCTCGGCCTCGGCGCCCAGCCGCCCATGCCCTCGTGGGGGCGCATGTTGTTCGAGGCGCAGACGCGCATGGCGGTCGCCCCGCATCTCGCCCTTTTCCCGGGGCTCGCCATCGTCGTTACCGTGCTCGGCCTCAACCTTCTGGGCGACGGTCTGCGCGACGTGCTCGACCCGAGGCTGAGGCGCGAACGATGAGCCTTCTGGAGATCGAGAACCTGTCGCTGAGAATCGGCGAGGCGCCGATCCTCAAGGACATCGACCTTTCCATCGCCCCCGGCGAGGTGATGGGGCTGGTGGGCGAATCGGGCTCCGGAAAGTCGATGACGGCGCTGACGATGATGAAGCTTCTGCCGCATGCTGCACGCGCCCAAGGCCGCGTCACCTTCGACGGCATAAACATCCTAGCGGCCCCCGAGGCGGCCATGTGCCGGCTGCGCGGCGACGATATCGGCATGGTCTTCCAGGAGCCCATGACGGCGCTCAATCCGGTCAAGACCATCGGCGAGCAGGTGGCCGAGGGCATCCGCTGGCATACGGGCGTCAACCGGCCGGACGCCGAGGCGCGCGCCCGCGCCATGCTGGAGCGCGTCGGCCTGCCGGAAAGGCAGTTTCCACTGACGCGCTATCCGCACGAACTGTCCGGTGGCCAGCGCCAGCGCGTGGTGATCGCCATCGCCTGCGCGCTCAAGCCGAAGCTCCTGATCGCCGACGAGCCGACCACCGCGCTCGACGTGGTGCTGCAGGCGCAGATCCTCGATCTGTTGCGCGATCTGGTCGATGAAAACCGCATGAGCCTGCTGCTCATCTCGCACGACCTGGCGGTGGTGGCCGACATGGCCGACCGCACCACCATCATGCGCCACGGCCAGGTGATGGAAGCGGGCGAAACGGCGCGCACGCTGACCGAGCAGGTGCATCCCTATACGCGCCGGCTTGCCGAGGCCTCGACCCACGTGCCGGCGCGCGCGAAGCCGGCGGCCGGCGATACGAGCGAGACGCTTCTGAAGGTCGAGGGCGTGACGCGCGACTATCCCATCCGCCGCGCATCGCTCTTTGCAAAACGGCAATCCTTCCGGGCCGTCGACGACGTTTCCTTCTCGCTCGCCCGCGGCCAGTCCATGGCGCTGGTGGGCCGCTCGGGCTGCGGCAAGTCCACCCTCGCCCGCATGATCCTCGCGCTCGACCGCCCGACCGGAGGCTCCATACACTTCGACGGCGAGACACTGGAGGACAAGAGCGAGGACCAATTGCGTCCGTCCCGCCGCCATATGCAGGTGGTATTCCAAGATCCTTACGGCTCTTTCAACCCACGCCACAAGGTGGAGCGCCTGGTGGCCGAGCCGCTGCACTTGCTGGACGAGAAGCCGGACGCCAAACGCCGGCGCGAGCTGGTTGCCGAGGCGCTGGAACAGGTCGGGCTCTCGGCTTCCGACATGGAAAAATATCCGCACGAGTTCTCCGGCGGCCAGCGCCAGCGCATCTCCATTGCCCGCGCCGTCATCACCAAGCCGAAGCTGATCGTCGCAGACGAGCCGGTCTCCGCCCTCGACGTGTCGATCCGCGCGCAGATCCTCGATCTCTTCGCCGACCTCAACCGGCGATTGGGAGTGGCCTATCTCTTTATCACCCACGATCTGACGGTCGCCCGCGCCATCACCGACCGGGTGATGGTGATGCACGAGGGAAGGATTGTGGAAGCAGGTGATACCCATGCGGTGTTCGACCGGCCGAAGACGGAAGCCGCCAAGGCCCTCGTCGACGCCGCGCCGGACCTCGACAGGGCGCTGAGGATGCGGATGGAGCGCGTATCCGGCGGGTAGCACGACAGTTGCGGTTTTCGTCGCGCCCCTTCGCGCCCCTTCGCGCCCCCTCTGGCCTGCCGGCCATCTCCCCCACGAGGGAGGAGATTGGCTGCCATGTGCCGCTTTCGCCAATCACCGGCGTTCCAGAACGGGCGGGCATAAGCGAGGGCTGCTCTCCCCCGTGTGGGGAGACGGCCGGCAGGCCAGGGGGCGCGCGAAGGGCGTAATTTCCTGCAAGTGTAATGGTATAGGGCTAGAAAGCGCCTACCGCACGTCGCCTTCGTCCAGGCCGAGGATCTCCGCCGAGCGGGCGCGCAGGCGCTCTTCGTGCAGGGTCAGCGTGTCGCCCTTGAGCGCGGCGGCAAGCAGCATACGGGCGAGAAACACGCGCTCGTCCTTCGGCCGCGCGCGGAACACGATGCTGGCCTTGCCCGTATCCTTCACGCCATAGGGCTGAAGTGCCGGCAGGAATGCTTCGAAAGACGATGCATCAATGCCGAAGGCGCGCTCGGCGACGCGCTGCAGGGCGTCACGTGCCGAGGGCGTCATCTCGCCGTCGTTCAGCGTCAGGCGCAGCAACAGCAAGACGTCTCCGGCAAGCTCCGTCGGAGATGGCGGACGGCCCCCTACGGGGCCTACGGTCTTGGTCGGCATATCCACGGCCATTATTCGGCATCCCCAGTCCTTGCAAGGCGGCAAGCGAGCTCGTCCCGCCGATGAAGGCCCTTGCGAGCGAAAGTCCCCATCCTTCCCTTGCAGGTCAATATTGCCAAATGTTTGACGCTGCCGGGCTGTCCAGGCCGGCGGAGCGCGCAGCAGCAAACAGCGCATCGCAGTCGAGATGCGTTTCCAGGTGGTCGGCAATCGCGTCGAGCGCGGCCTCAACACCGGCACGATAGTCGGCGCCGCCGCCGACGATTCCGAACTCCTCAAGGAACCGGGCGCGGAAGGGATCGGAGCCGAAGAGGCCGTGCAGATAGGTGCCGAAGACCTTGCCGTCTGGAGAAGTTGCGCCGTCCGCACGGCCGTCGATTTCGACCACCGGGCGCAAGCAGTCCGCGCCCTCAGTGCGGCCAAGGTGGATTTCGTAGCCGGTGAGCGGCACGTCGTGGTGGATGGAGCGGGCGTGCACGTTGCGCACGGATTTCTCCGGCTCCATGACGGTTTCCACGTCGAGATGGCCGAGACCCTCGGCCGTTGCCGCGCCGCCTTCCAGCCCGTGCGGATCGCCCACGCGCCTGCCCAGCATCTGGTAACCGCCGCACAGGCCGACGATGCGGCCGCCGCGCCGGCGGTGCGCGATGAGGTCACTGTCCCAGCCGTTTTGCCGGAACGCGGCAAGGTCGCCGATGGTCGATTTTGAGCCGGGAATGACGACGAGCCCCGCGTCGGCTGGAAGCCTGCTTCCCGGCGGCACGAACACCACCTCCACCAGCGGCTCGGCGCGCAGCGGGTCGAGATCGTCGAAATTGGCGATACGCGGCAGCATGGGCACGGCCACCTTGAGGGGCCGCGCAGTGCCGCCGGCAAGCCGCTCCAGCACCACCGAATCCTCCGACGGCAGCCTAGCGGCCTCGGAGAGCCAGGGCACCGTGCCGAAGGAGCGCCAGCCGGTGAAGCGGCCGATCGCGGCGATGCCGTCGTCGAAGAGAGAAACGTCGCCGCGAAACTTGTTGATGATGTAGCCGGCGACCATGCGCCGGTCCTCTTCCGAGAGAATCAGGTGCGTGCCGGCAAGGGCGGCGATCACGCCGCCGCGGTCGATGTCGCCGACCAGGACGACCGGCACGTCGGCTCTCGTCGCAAAGCCCATATTGGCAATGTCGCGGGCGCGCAGGTTGATCTCGGCCGGCGAGCCCGCGCCTTCGACAATGACGAGGTCGGCCCCCTCGCCCACGCGCGCCCAGGAATCCATGACCGCGTCCATCAGCCGGCCCTTGAGCGCCTGATAATCACGTGCGGCCGCCGCCCCGGCCACCTTGCCCTGCACCACGATTTGCGAGCCGATGTCGCTCTGCGGCTTCAGGAGCACTGGGTTCATGTGGACGGTCGGCTCTACGCCACAGGCGAGCGCCTGCAACCATTGCGCGCGACCGATCTCGCCCTCGCCCGCCTCGCCGGGAATGGCGGCGACGGCGGCGTTGTTGGACATGTTCTGCGGCTTGAAGGGCCGCACCTTCAGGCCGCGCTTGCGTGCAGCCCGGCACAGGCCGGCGACGAGCACCGTCTTGCCGACGTCGGAACCGGTTCCCTGCAGCATGATGGCGTGGGCCATGGGCCATCCTCCCGTTGCGCGCGCCCTCCAATGCACTAAACTTCAGCGAAAGAAAAGAAAGGCCGGGAGGACACGATGGAGGCCATCGCCGATAGCGGCAGCGGGCCGTTCGCGCTCAACGCCGATCAGCGCGCCATCCGCGAGATGACGCAGAGCTTTGCTGCCGACCACGTGGCGCCTTTCGCGCTCGACTGGGACCGCGAGCGGCATTTCCCGCTGAACGTCATCCGCCAGACGGGGCCACTCGGCTTCGGCGGCATCTATTGTGCGGAGGATGTCGGCGGCTCCGGGCTCGGGCGGCTCGACGCCGTGCTGATCTTCGAGGCGCTGGCCGCCGCCTGCCCCGGCTTCTCCTCCTTCATCTCCATTCACAACATGGCAGCCTGGATGATCGACACCTTCGGCAGCGAAGCGCAGCGTAAGCGCCTTCTGCCGAAGCTCACCTCGATGGAGTGGCTTGCGAGCTATTGCCTTACGGAGCCGGGCTCCGGCTCCGATGCCGCGGCGCTGAGGACGAAGGCGGTCAAATCGGGCGGCGACTATGTGCTGAGCGGCGCCAAGCAGTTTATTTCCGGCGCCGGCGAGACCGAGCTTTACGTCACCATGGTGCGCACCGGCGAGGACGGGCCGAAGGGGGTTTCCGCTCTCGTCGTGCCCGCCGATGCGCCGGGCCTTTCCTTTGGGCCGCTCGAAAAGAAGATGGGCTGGCACATGCAGCCCACGCGGCAGGTGATCTTCGAGGACTGCAAGGTGCCGGCGGAGAACCTTCTGGCCAACGAGGGCGACGGCTTCCGCATCGCCATGGCCGGCCTCGACGGCGGCAGGCTCAACATCGGCGCCTGCTCCCTAGGCGGCGCCCAGGCCGCGCACGAGAAGGCGCAGGCTTATACGGCCGAGCGCGAGGCCTTCGGCAAGACCATCAACCGCTTCCAGGCGCTGCAGTTCAAGCTGGCGGACATGGAGACGAACCTGAGTGCGGCGCGCGTGCTGCTCTACACGGCCGCCGCCAAACTGGACGCCAAGGCACCCGATGCTTCCAAATGGTCGGCCATGGCCAAGCGCTTCGTCACCGACACCTGCTTCGACGTCGCCAACGATGCGCTGCAGCTTCACGGCGGCTACGGCTATCTGCATGACTATGGACTGGAAAAGCTGGTGCGCGATCTGCGCGTGCACCAAATCCTGGAAGGCACGAACGAGATCATGCGTGTCATCATCGCGCGGCATCTGCTGGGGAGAGTGGAATAGGCTGTGAAGTGAGAGGCTAGAACCTCGCACTATGGTGGATTGAATTGAGACGCTTACGGATTGGAGACGTTCAGGCATGGATCCTCGGGTCAAGCCCGAGGATGACGGGAGGAGAAAGGTTTGCGCCAATCGTCGACGTCGGCGTTTTGCCGCTGACTTCGCCACCTTCGTCATCCTCGGGCTTGACCCGGGGATCCATGCCTGAGCGCCGCTGCGATGCCAGCGGTCACGAACGAATTGCCGGCCACATCCCCTACTGCCCTTAGTGCGCTATCCCTTTCCTTGGAGGAAAACCCGACATGACCACCATCGCATTCATCGGCCTCGGCAATATGGGCAATCCCATGGCCGCGAACCTCGTCAAGGCCGGGCACAAGGTGCGCGGCTTCGATCTAGTGGCGGAGAACCTGGAAAAGGCGGCCGAGCACGGCGTCGAGGTGGCGACGAATGGAGTGGAGGCGCTGGAAGGGGCTGAGGTGGCCATCACCATGCTGCCGGCGGGCAGGCATGTGCTTTCGGTCTACGAGGAGATTGCGCCGAAAGCGGCCGAGGGCATGCTCTTCATCGATTCTTCGACCATCGACGTCGAATCGGCGCGCAAGGCGCATGCGATCGCCGCGGAGCATGGGCTTCTGTCCATCGACGCGCCGGTCTCCGGCGGCGTCGGGGGCGCGGAGGCTGGCACGCTCACCTTCATGGCCGGCGGCAGCGATGCCGCGTTTGCGAAGGCCGAGCCCATTCTCGAACCGATGGCCGGCCGCATCGTCCATTGCGGTGAAGCTGGCGCCGGCCAGGCGGCGAAGATCTGCAACAACATGATCCTCGGCATCTCCATGATCGGCGTCGGCGAGGCGTTCGTACTGGCGGAGAAGCTGGGGTTGTCGCACCAGGCGCTGTTCGACGTCGCCTCCACCTCTTCCGGCCAGTGCTGGTCGCTGACCACCTATTGCCCGGTGCCCGGCCCCGTGCCCGCCTCTCCCGCCAACCGCGATTACCAGCCGGGCTTTGCCGCAAGCCTGATGCTGAAGGATCTGCGCCTCGCCCAGGAGGCCGCCCAAGCCTCAGGCGCGGCGACGCCGCTGGGCGCGGAGGCGGCCCAGCTTTATGCCCTCTTCGAAGCCATGGGCAATGGCGGCAAGGATTTTTCCGGCATCATCGAATTCCTGCGGGGAAAAGCCGGCCAGTGAGCGAAAGCGCGCGGCATGGTCAAAAAAATGCCGAATTAAGGATTGCTCAAGCACTTAATAACCTCCCGGTAACGATGTCCGTCTAAAACAGAACGCGGCGGACACAACGGTCCTCCCGGCTCCGGAAAAGGTCTCGCGTACCGGAGCGGACCGTCCCCTGCGTGCGTATGGTTCAGGCGCGGGGGCGGCAGTAAAGAGTGTTTGAAGACCGCGTTTCTCCGGCTGGAGGGCGCGGTTTTTTGCTTCCGCGCCGGCGCTCGCCCTTGCTTGAATACGTCATCGGGATGTCGCTTCTCTTGCGCTTTCGGTCGCCGCTTCGTTGTCCGCGCACCGCGCGACCGGTCATGATACCGGTCAGCGCAACGCATAGCGAGGCATCCCATGACCATCCCCGACGCAGCCGCCGAGGCACAACCCGAGGCCGGCCGCACACGGCGTGGCGGCCGTGCGGCAAAGCGGGGTGGCGGTGCCGGCGCTTTCGACCAGCCTCCTTTCCGACAACTGACGGTTCCCTTCCCGCCGACGGAGATTGTCTCCGAAGACGAGCTGGAATCGATCCACCTTGCCTCGCTGCGGGTGCTGAAGGAAATCGGCATCGAGGTGCTGCACGACGAGGCGCGCGCCATCATGCGCCGCCATGGCGCGGATGTGCGCGAGGACACGCACCGGGTGCATTTCGACGCCGACATGGTGCTGGAGCTGATCGCCCATTGCCCGTCCGAGTTCACCGTCCACGCACGCAATCCGGCGCACAACCTGCGCATGGGCGGCAACAATATCATCTTGGCGCAGATCGCCTCCGCGCCCAACTGCTCCGATACGGACCACGGGCGGCGGCCGGGAAACCAGGCCGACTTCCGCAATTTCGTGAAGCTCGCCCAGATGCACAACATCATCCACTGCCTGGGCGGCTATCCGGTGGAGCCGATCGACATCCACGCCGGCATCAGGCATCTGGAATGCCTGCGCGACATCACCACGCTGACCGATAAGACCTTTCACATCTATTCGCTCGGCAAGGAGCGCAACCAGGATGGCATTGAGATTGCCCGCATCGTCCGTAGCGTGAGCGCCGAACAGTTGCGCGACGAGCCTTCCTGCTTCACCGTCATCAACACCAACTCGCCACTGAAGCTCGACATCCCGATGTTGGAGGGCGTCATCCAGATGGCGGCCCACGGCCAGGTGGTCATCGTCACGCCGTTCACACTCGCCGGCGCCATGGCGCCCATCACCGTGGCCGGGGCCCTGGTTGAGCAGAACGCCGAGGCGCTCGCCGCCCTTGCCTTCGCGCAGATGGTGAGGAAGGGCGCGCCGGTCGGCTATGGCGGCTTCACCTCCAATGTCGACATGCGCTCCGGCGCGCCGGCCTTCGGCACGCCAGAATCCATGAAGGCGCAGCTCATCGGCGGCCAGCTCGCCCGCCGCTACGGCATTCCCTATCGCAGCTCCAATGTGTGCGCGGCCAACACGGTGGACGCGCAGGCCGCCTATGAAAGCGTCTTTTCGCTATGGGGCTGCATTCACGGCGGCGCCAACCTCGTCAAGCACGCGGCCGGCTGGCTCGAAGGCGGACTGTGCTGCTCCTACGAAAAGATGATGCTCGACATCGATCTGTTGCAGATGGTGGCGGAGTTTCTCACCCCGCTCGATCTTTCGGAGGACGCACTCGGCGTGGAGGCTATCCGCGAGGTGGGTCCGGGCGGCCACTTCTTCGGCTCGCCCCACACCCAGGCGCGCTACAAGACAGCCTTCTATTCGCCGATCATCTCCGACTGGCGCAACTATGAGACCTGGGCGCAGGCCGGCGGCCCTACCTCCATCGAACATGCCAACCGGCTGTGGAAGGAGCGCCTGAAGACATACGAGAAACCGCCGATGGACGAGGCGATCCGCGAGGAGCTGGATGCGTTCGTGGAGCGCCGCATCCGCGAGGGCGGGGCGCCGACGGATTTTTGAGATGAAGCGGAATGGTCGACCCCCCACTCCGAGCCGCTCCGCGGTGGAACCAACGTCTTCAAATACGGACATAAGCAAATGAAAACCCATGCAAAAGCGGTGGTCATCGGCGGCGGCGTGGTGGGCTGCTCGGTGCTTTATCATCTGGCGCGCGCAGGCTGGACGGATGTGCTTCTCATCGAGCGTTCGGAGCTGACGTCCGGCTCATCCTGGCATGCCGCCGGCGGCTTCCACACGTTGAACGGCGACCCGAACGTGGCGAAGCTGCAGGCTTATACCGTGCAGCTTTACAAGGAGATCGAGGAGATCTCCGGCCAGTCCTGTGGGCTGCATCTGACGGGCGGCGTGATGATGGCTGACAGCCCGGAGCGTATGGACTTCCTGCGGCTTGCTCACGCCAAGGGGCGCTATCTGGGCATGGAGACGGAGCTGATCACCCCGTCCGAGGCCAAGGCCATGTTCCCGATCATGGACGAGACCAACTTCGTCGGTGCCATGTGGGACCCTGTCGAAGGCCATCTCGACCCCTCCGGCACCACGCACGCCTATGCCAAGGCAGCGCGCAAGCTGGGGGCGGAGATCGAGCTGAGGAACCGGGTGGTGGAGCTGGCGCAGGAGGCCGACAGCACCTGGAACGTCGTCACCGAGAAGGGCACGGTGAAGGCCGAGCATGTGGTCAATTGCGGCGGCCTGTGGGCGCGCGAGGTGGGGCGGATGGTGGGCCTGGAGCTACCGCTGCTTGCCATGGAGCATATGTACCTGCTCACGGAGCCGATGCCGGAGGTCGAAGAATTCAACCGCGCCACGGGGCGCGAGATGATCGGCGTCATCGACTTCAAGGGCGAGATTTACACGCGGCAGGAGCGGAACGGCATCCTGCTCGGCACCTATGAGAAGGCCGCAAAACCGTGGTCCGAACGCGAAACGCCGTGGGACTTCGGCCATGAGTTGCTTCAGCCTGACATCGACCGCATCGCGCCCTCTCTGGAGGTTGGCTTCCGCCATTTCCCCGCACTGGAAAAAGCCGGCATCAAGCAGGTGATCAACGGCCCCTTCACCTTCGCGCCCGACGGCAACCCGCTGGTGGGTCCCGTTCAGGGGCTGACGAACTTCTGGTGTGCCTGCGCCGTCATGGCCGGCTTCTCGCAGGGCGGCGGTGTGGGGCTGGCGCTTGCCAACTGGATGGTCGACGGCGATCCGGGCTTCGACGTGTGGGGCATGGACGTCGCCCGCTTCGGCGAATGGGCCACGTTGCGCTACACCAACGCCAAGGTGCGCGAGAACTATTCGCGGCGCTTCTCCATCCGCTTCCCCAACGAAGAGCTGCCAGCCGCCCGGCCGGCGCAGACGACGCCGCTCTATGATATCATGGTGCGGGACAACAACGCCGTGATGGGCGATAGCTGGGGGCTGGAAACGCCGCTCTGGTTCGCGCCGGAAGGCACGGAGGCGAAGGACATCGTCTCCTTCCACCGCTCCAACGATTTCGAGCATGTCGGCAACGAGGTGCGCGCCGTCAGGAACGGTGTCGGCGTCACCGAGATCGCGAACTTTGCCAAATACCAGGTCTCCGGACCCGGCGCGGCGGCCTTCCTCGACCGGCTGATGACCAACCGCATGCCGAAGACGGGCCGCATCGTGCTGTCGCCGATGCTCAATGCGTTCGGCAGGCTGATCGGCGATTTCACCATCGCCCGGGCCGGCGACGAGCGCTTCATGATCTGGGGCTCGTCGGCCGCGCAGGTCTACCACAAGCGATGGTTCGAAAAGCACCTGCCGAAGGACGGCTCGGTGCGCATCCACCGCTTCGACCAAACGCTAGTGGGGCTTTCCATCGCCGGGCCGAAGTCGCGCGCGGTGCTGGAGAAGCTTGCCGACGTGGACGTTTCCAGGGAAGCCTTCCGCTTCATGGATTTCCGCGAAATGGCGGTTACGGGTGCGCCATGCGTGGTCAACCGGCTCACCTATACCGGCGATCTCGGCTACGAGATCTGGATGCCGCCAGCCTATCAGCGGCGCGTCTATGACGGCATCAAGGAGGCGGGTGCGGAGTTCGGCATCGTCGATTTCGGCATGCGGGCGCTTCTGTCCATGCGGCTCGAAAAGAACTTTCCCACCTGGTTCCGCGAGCTTCGCCCCATCTACGGGCCTTTCGAGGGAGCGATGGAGCGCTTCGTCAGGCTGGAGAAGAACGACTTTATCGGCCGCGAGGCGGCGGCGAGAGAGAAGGCGGAAGGACCCAAGCTGCGCCGCGTCTCCTTCATCGTCGAGGCGCTGGACGCCGACGTGATGGGCGATGAGCCGATCTGGGCGAAGGTGGGGAGCGAGGATTTCGGCACGGTGGAGAAGCCGCATGGCTTCGGGGCACCGCGGTTCGAGGCCGGCGGCGAGGCGGTTCGAAGAAGCGGGACTGCTGCGTTGAGCGGCGAGGATTCGGCGCATATCCGCGGGATTGAAGACGGCGAATGGCGCGTCGTCGGTTGGGTCACCTCCGGCGGCTATGGGCATTTCGTCGAAAAGTCCATGGCGCAGGGCTATGTGCCGGCGGAACTGGCGGAGGATGAGAGCGAGGGGCTGTTCGAGATCGAAATTCTTGGGGTACGCCGCCCGGCGCGCATCAACCTTCTGCCGCCGTTCGATCCGGAAGGGGAGCGGATGCGGGGGTAGGCCGCCCCGCCCCTAACAGTTGAAATCAGGATGGTCAGCGCCCCCCTCTGTCCTGCCGGACATCTCCCCCACACGGGGGAGACTGCGCTGGCCGCTTTGCCGGCGCTTCCCCGCAACACAGGCGACTGGGCGAAACCTTCTCCACGGCCAATCTCCCCCTCGTGGGGGAGATGTCCGGCAGGACAGAGGGGCGCGAAGGGGCTCGGCGGTAAACCACACCTGTAAAATCAAGCAGGAGAGAGATGACCGAGCGTGCGCCGGAGGATCGCCAGGTGCTCCCCACCTGTCGCCCTGCTCGTGATGAAAGGCAATCCCTTCCGCCGCGCCGTCCACCCGACGACCACCAGGCCGGCGGATGCGGGCCTGAAACGCCGGATGAGCGCCCAGGTCCGGCAGTCGACAGCGCAGATGTCCGCCCTGCCCTCGGCCACCGCAAGCGCGGCGGCGCCGTGCGAGCCTGTTTGCACACACTCGGAAAACAGCGATACCCCCTCACCCATCGCCTCCAGATCGCGCTTGAGAGCGAGGAAACCTGACATGGAATGGGGTTCGTTATAGGCAAGGCGCTTGCCGAGCAGAGTCTCCAGCGGGATTGAGGCGCACCCGTCGGCGGGAGGCGCCACCGCCGGCGCATCTTGGCGCCGCATCAGGATGGCGCTTGAATAGAGCGGCCCCTCGCCGCCCTCGTAGACTGAATACGCAGGCTGGCCGACCACCTGCACATCCGATTCAAGCCCTGCCTCCATCGGCCCCCAGCAGGTTTGCGCCAGGAGGAGCCGCGGATGCCGCCACAATGTTGCAAAGTCGAGCTCGTCCGGGGGCAGCGTCGCCGGGTCCGGTGCGATCTGTCGGCCTTCGGCATCCCGTATGCCGCCAGGCACCGCCGGCAAATCCGCGTTGCGGCGGGCAAGCCGCACGGGTGCATCGATGCCGACCATCTGCAGAGCGTCGCGGAACCGCGCCCACTCGGCATCGGTTTCGGCCCTGGCCTCAGGCCAGTCGTACATCGGAAGGGCGGCGATGAGACTGCTCATGATGCGTTATCTTCCGACAGCGCCGGAAAGGGCAAGGCTGGCCTCTATTCTTTCACGGGCCTCGCCGGCACAGGCACGGTACCCGCTCCCGTCAGCGAGCGGCCGCGGGCGCGCGGGCGGAAGGCGCGCGGGCTGTGCGGCTCGCGCTGCAGGACGGGGTGCGGCACCGGTTCCTTGGCGCGGAAGGCGAAGTCCCTCAAAAGCGCGAAATAGCTCGGATAGGCGTAGCCGCCGTTCATGGACAGCCACTCTGTGCGCTTTTCCCAGTAGTTCTCGGGAAGCCGGTACCATGGGACGGTAGGCAGCTTGTGGTGGACGAGGTGCAAGTTGTTGTTGAGGAAGAGGAACGACAGCGGCGAGCGCTCGACGATGATGGTCCGCCCGTCCGGCCGCTCCGACCACTGATGCTCGGCGAAGGTGCGCACCGAGATGAGCGACTGGCCAAGCCACGCCGGCACCAGGACGTAGAGCCACAGAGGCATGCCGAAGCCGTAGACAACGATGGGCAGGACGACGGCCAGCCCCGCCGCATGCAGCGCCCAAGCGCGGCGCACGTCGCGGTCGCCCCCGGCGATCAGCTTCGTATCCGAGGCGAAGAAGGCGGCGTTCATGATGAGCGGGCCGAGGATGAAGCGGCCGATCATCGTGTTGTTGATCTTCAGGACGAATTTGATCGCCGCCGGCAACTCCTCATATTGCCACAGCGCACGATAGTAGCTCTCCGGGTCCTCGAACGGATCGGTGAGGCGCTCATCGGCGTGGTGGCGCAGGTGCAGCGCCTTGAAACGGCGATAGGGATAGACGAGGCCGATGGGCAGGCCCACCAGCGCCTCGTTGACGAGCGCGTTGCGCGTCGGGTGGCCGTGCAGGCATTCGTGCATGAGTGAGGATTGCAGGGCGATCGTCACCGTGAGCACGGCAAGCGCGGCGAGCGGCCAACCGGGCCACAGAAGGACGCCCGCCGTGCCCCAGGCGGCATAGCAAAGGAAAATCAAGACAATAGTCGGCCATTCAATCGCCGGACGGCCGCGCCGGCGCTTGTCTCTCGGTTTCATTGCTATCTCTGATCTGCGGCGCCAAACCCCATGCCCGGCACCGCGTCCGATTCCTGACACATTGATGTCAGGAGGGGCAAAAACAGGCAACGCGAGAACGCGCACAAAACGTTGCTTTTCGAAAGCATGCACCGCAATTGTTGACTTAAGTGAACAAATGCGGGAGTTTAACCAGCCGCGCCTATTGCAATTCGGCAGGAGACGGCAATGGAAAAGATCGTCGACAAGCGCGACCTGTCCGGCACGTTCCGCGAGCGGCTGAAGGTGCTCATGCTGCGCTCGGGCCTCAACCAGTCGGCTTTCGCTGCCGCCGTCGGTATCGACCGCTCGGCACTATCGCAGCTTCTCGCCGGCAGCTCCACGCGCCTGCCGCGCGCCGAGACGCTGATGAACATCGCCGCCCGGCACCAGGTCTCGCTCGATTGGCTTCTGGGCCTCAGCCAGGACGAGGGGATCACCGGCGAGCTGCGCGAGAACATGGAAATCGCGCAAGCCGAGGGCGGCTTCGACAGCACGCTGCTGGCCAAGTGGCACGCAGAGGCGGTGGGCACGAAGATCCGTTACGTGCCGTCGGGCATCCCGGACCTCCTGAGAAGCGAGGACGTGATCTACTTCGAGGCCGACGCCGCCAAGGTCAACCGTGAAGCCCAGCGCGACGAGGCGCAGTACCGGGTGGACTACAACCGGCGGCCGGAGACCGATATGGAAGTGTGCATGCCGCGCCAGACGCTAGAGCTTTTCGCCAGTGGCCTGGGCCGCTGGCACGGCCTGCCTCGGGACGTGCGCGCCGCGCAGCTTACGCATATGGCGACCCTCATCGACGACCTCTATCCGACCTTCCGCCTGTTCCTCTTCGACTGGCGCGAGCGCTTCTCCGCCCCCTACACGATCTTCGGCC
Organism: Chelativorans salis; assembly: GCF_025336525.1. Taxonomy (GTDB): domain Bacteria; phylum Pseudomonadota; class Alphaproteobacteria; order Rhizobiales; family Rhizobiaceae; genus Chelativorans; species Chelativorans salis. The sequence continues at coordinate 715,475 of NZ_JAOCZP010000002.1, read as the reverse complement.
CTTATCGCGCAGCGATCTACATGGGCGGCATGTATCTGGTCTTGAACACGCGCCAGACCGTCACCACGCTGACGCGCCACTTCGACGGCCTGATCCGCATAGCCGAGGTGAACGCACACGAGACAGCGGCCTTCGTGAGGCGCCTGGAGTTGGAATAGGCCGCGGTTTCGCACGCGCCGGTGCGGAGATTTCATTGACGACACATAAAGACTTCTTTATATCCTTATCCAAGGACCGAACGCGCTGGACACGGTTGAAAAGGCAGCTCCCATGCAAAATCCCATTGATGCGCTGATTGCCGAAAAGGGCGTGCTCTTGGCCGACGGTGCGACGGGCACCAATCTTTTCGACATGGGGCTGGAGTCGGGCGAAGCGCCGGAACTTTGGAACGAGTCCGCTCCCGAGAAAGTGGAGGCCCTGCACCAAGGATTCATCGATGCAGGCGCCGACATCATCCTCACCAATTCCTTCGGCGGTACCCGCCATCGGCTGAAGCTGCATCATGCCCAGGACCGGGTGTTCGAGCTGAACAAGAAGGCGGCCGAGATCGCCTGCCGGATGGCCGCAAAGGCCGGACGGCGCGTCATCGTCGCCGGTTCCGTCGGCCCCACCGGAGAGCTTCTGGTGCCGCTCGGCGCCCTCACCTATGAAGAGGCGGTGGAGGCTTTTGCCGAGCAGATCGAAGGGCTGAAGGCGGGTGGCGCCGAGGTCGCCTGGATCGAGACCATGTCGGCGCCGGACGAGATCCGCGCAGCGGCCGAAGCCGCCATCCGCGCCGGCCTGCCCTACACCTATACCGGTTCCTTCGACACCGCCGGACGCACCATGATGGGTCTGGCCCCGAAGGACATCCACGGTGTGGCCGAGGTGCTGCCGGTGAAGCCGGTCGCCGTCGGCGCCAATTGCGGCGTCGGCGCGCCGGACATCCTCGCCGCCCTCCTCGACATGTCGGAGGCGCGGCCCGACAGCACCATCGTCATCAAGGGCAATTGCGGCATTCCCGAATTCCGCGGCACGGATATCCATTATTCCGGCACGCCGGAGCTGATGGCCGACTATGTGCGGCTGGCGGTCGACGGCGGCGCCAGGATCGTCGGCGGCTGCTGCGGCACCTCTTTCCAGCACCTGGCTGCCATGCGCAAGGCGCTCGACGAACACAAGAAGGCCGCCGTCCGGCCCACCGTCGCCGACATCGAGGCGCGCGTCGGCCCGATGCGCAACAAGGGCGCGGCCCAGAGCGGCGCGGGAAGCGTTCCCGCCGGCCGGCGGGAACGTCGCCGCGCGCGCGGCTGAGGGTCGGGCTCGCGCAGCACCCGGAACTAAGCGTTCTCATCTGTGCCTTGGTAACGCCTTACAAATCGTTCAGCTCGTCGCGCGCCTTCTTCAATATCTCAAGCGCCTTCTTTGCCTGTTCGGTGCTCATTTCGCCGCTGCGCACCTTTTGGAAGAGCGTGTGGCGTAGGGACGTAAAGGCTTCGCCGAGCGCAATACCCTGCATATCGGCCGAGACCTCGTCGAGTTGCGCATTGATGCGCTCGAGTTCGTCCTTGTGTTGGTCGAGAAAGGCGCGGCCCTGCTTCGTGATCGTGAAGAGGCGCTTGTTTCCCTCCGTCTCGGAAGAAACGAGGTCGGCCTCCTCCAGCATCTGAAGCATCGGATAGATTGCGCCCGGGCTGGGGCTGTAGGCGCCCTGGAAGCGAGCTTCCAGCGCCTTGATGATGTCGTAGCCATGGCGCGGCTCTTCCGCGATCAGACCAAGGACGACGAGGCGCAGAGCACCCGAATCGAACACCCTCCTGCCGCCTCCGCCGAATGGTCCGCCGCGGTGGCGGCCGAACGAACCGCCCCTGCCGCCTTTGAAACCGCCGTGACGGCCACGCGATGCCGCAAGTGCCCAAGCCTCCCGGCATCCGCGGTGTGTGTGTCCATGCATACCGTGCATGAAATTTCTCCTAAGCTATGCCTTACATGAGCTATATCTACCAAACGATATATCTTTTGCAAGAGACATCTCCAGCAATTTCCGGGAAAATGGAAAACCTGTTTTTACGTCCGTGATCGCGGCAAGGCAGAGGGTTGAAATCGGATCATCGATCCGTGAAACGATGATCCGATCTGACGGACGCGCGTCGGCTCACCAAGGGCTCATGCCGTCCATCTCGATGCGCTCGTCGGATTTCAGGTCGAAAATCTCGAACAGCCGCGCGTTAACGCGGAGCTTGGTATTATACTCACGTGAACGCGTCCGGCATCGATTCCTTGCGTTTGGCGATGAAGTCCCGGAGCGCCTCGTCCACGCCTTCGTCAATCGGCGGCGCCTGATAGGTCTCCAACCAGCTTCTGGCGAGCTGGTTGGCGCGCTGGGCCGCGGTCTTCTCGCCTTCCGCCTGCCACTGCTCGTAGGAATTGTTGTCGGCGATAGACGAGCGGTAGAAGGCGGTCTGGAAATTGGCCTGAGTGTGGGCGCAGCCGAGATAGTGGCTGCCCGGCCCCACCTCACGGATTGCATCCATCGCCAGGCCGTTCTCCGACATGTCGATCGGCTCGCACAGGCGCTGCTGCATGCCGAGCTGGTCGATGTCCATCATGAATTTTTCGTAGGAGGAGACGAGCCCTCCCTCCAGCCAGCCAGCCGCGTGCAGCACGAAGTTGGTGCCTGCGAGGATGGTCGAATTCAGCGTGTTGGCACTCTCGTACGCCGCCTGCGCATCCGCCACCTTGGAGGCCGTCAGCGAGCCGCCGGTGCGGAACGGAAGCCCCAGCCGGCGGGCGAGCTGGGCTGCGCCGTAGGAAACCAGCGAGGGCTCGGGCGTGCCGAAGGTGGGAGCGCCGGACTGCATGGAGATCGACGAGGCGAAGGTGCCGAACAGAACCGGCGCGCCCGGCCGCACGAGCTGCGTGAAGGCGGCACCCGCCATCACCTCCGCCAGTACCTGGGTGAGCGTGCCGACCACCGTCACCGGGCTCATGGCGCCGGCCAGGATGAAGGGCGTGACGATGCAGGCCTGGTTGGCGCGGGCGTAGGTCTTGGCCGCGCCCAGCATCGTCTCGTCGAAGACCATGGGCGAGTTGGCATTGATGAGGTTGATGACGACGGTGTTGTTGTCGACGAAATCCTCGCCGAACAGGATCTTGGCCATCGCCACCGTGTCCTCGGCACGGTCGGGCGCCGTCACCGACCCCATGAAGGGCTTATCGGAAAAACGCATGTGCGCGTAGACCATGTCGAGATGGCGCTTGTTGACCGGCACGTCCACCGGCTCGCACACGGTGCCGCCGGAATGATGGATGGACGGTGCCATATAGGCGAGCTTCACCAGATTGCGGAAATCCTCCAGCGTGGCGTAGCGGCGAACGCCGTCGAGATCGCGCACGAAGGGCGGCCCGTAGACCGGGGCGAAGACCGTGGTGTTGCCGCCGATCTCGACCGAGCGCTCGGGGTTGCGCGCGTGCTGAGTGAAGGAGGCGGGCGCGGTCTTCAGGAGTTCACGGCAAAGCCCCTTCGGAAAGTGAACGCGGTCGCCCCGCACATCGGCGCCGGCCTCCTTCCACAAGGCAAGCGCCTCCGCATCGTCGCGGAACTCGATGCCTATCTCCTCCAGCACCGTATCTGTGTTGGCTTCGATGAGGGCGAGCGCTTCCTCATCGAGCACCTCGTAGGGCTGCCGGGCGCGCCGGATATAGGCGAGCTGCTGACCGGGACCACCGCCACTGCGCGCCGCGCGCCTGGCGGCTGCGCCGCCGCGCTCTCCACGGCCACCACGGCCGCGCCTGCCCTCGCTCGCCTCCGCCGGCATATCCTGGTCCATCGGCACGCTCTGATTCATCGTTCTCATCCTCAATGCGAATGCGCCGCACGCTTCGCCTCATTTAGGGCGAAGCACTATCGAGTACATCGTATCCAGCCAAACGGCGGCAAACGTTCCGCAAGCGCCAGACCGTGTCGCATTGAGAGCGTTGGCCGGGATGGACTGCAGTCGGTGCGGTTATTTGCGGTCGCCGGTCGTCCAGCCGTCGTCGCTTGCCCACTCGGCATCGTTGGTGGTGGGCGCGCTCATGCGCGGGTCGAGGCCGCGCTTGAGAAGCTCGACCTCGAGCTCCAGCCGTTGCAGCTCGAGCTGGTAAAGGCGGTCGCAATCCAGCCTCGGGGGCCCCTTGCCCATCGGCACGACGACCCGGCCATAGGCCGAGAGCGTGCTGGAATTGTTGTTGAGGCCGCCGCCCACGACGCCTGAATCGAGATAGGCGCCCCGCCCTCCCATGGAAGACCGGCATGTCGTGCCGTCGGCGGCCCTGATTTCATCGAAGCCGTTTGGCATGGTGACGCCCGGCAGGTTCAGCCCCGTCTGGTTTTGGTTGATGATGTACTGGCCGCTGTCGGCCAATGCGGCGCCCGGCACCAGCCATCCCATGAAGAGCGCCGTTATCAGCGCAAACGACGGGCGACAAAACGTCCGCATATCTGGGCCTTTATCCTGGTTTTCTCATGTGGAAAGGGAACGCTTTCGGCACACACCCTGACGCGCCTTTGGCCTGCACCGTCGAACTTCACCATGGCGACCACCCGACGCGAGGCGCGGCTTCCCAGCATGATCTTGGCGGGCGTCACTTTCGCAGCGACCGGGCGGAAGTGCTCGTCATAGACGCGCACCTCCACCTGGATGCGGTGCGGGTATGGGTTATAGGGGGTGACCCGCACGGCGAATTCATCCGTAAAGCTGGTGATTTCGCCGCGCATCGGCGTCATCGACTGTGCCTGCGCCTGGCTGGCGGCCATAAGCGCCGCCAGCACCGCCGCGATCCCCCCTCGCCCGCTGCCGGCACCCATCGCCCGGTCCTATTCGCAGGTGACCGTGACCTCGGCCATGTAATCGCCGGCGGGGAAGGTTCCCGTAGACTTCGTCGCCATCAGATCGACACTAAGGTTGGTCAGTCCCAGGCCGAGCGGCGAAGCAAGCGAGCCCACGACGTCGGTGAGCGAGGTCACGCCGTTGGCGCTGTAGCTGGAGGCGAAGGTGACGGAATCGCCGCCGCCGGCGGGCGCTGTGGCAAAGGCGCTCGGCGAGTCGGTGGAAACTTCGTATCCTGCGCCCGTGGTCAGGATCGTCACCGTGCCGGAAGTCCCGCCTGCTTCGGTGGAACTCAGTTCCGTATAGTCGGCGCTCGCCACCAGCGTGCCCGGCGTGCCGACGTTGATAAGGCAGGTGGACGTGATCAGGCCGTTGAAAATGACTGTTTCGGCATTGGCCGGCTGAATTGCGATTGCTGCGAGGAACGCGGCACCGAAAAGCGGCTTTGTCAGAGGTCTCATCATTGTCTTCTCCATACGAAAGACGATGCATGCCCCCAAAAAGATATTAGCAGTCACTCTATGGGCGGTCTCGTTAAATAAACCTTAAATTGTAGAAGCAATCGCTATACGCCTTTGAAACAGGTGTTCTTTGGCGAATTTCTTGACTATAGATAAATGACAATTTCTCCTAATGGGTGTACCACCCGCGCCGCGCCGAAAAGCACCAAGAGCGGGATTTCCAGTCGCTTTCCTTTTGCATCACGTCGCAATTTGGCTATGGAAGCCGGCAAAAAGCGGATTATGTACGTGCGAACATGCATTTGGCCGATTTGCGCGCGGCAAGAACGGCAGGAGCCAGCGAATGTCCGATGAAGAAATCATCCTTTCCGAGCTTCCCGACGACGAGCTCGTGCAGCAGATGCACGACGACCTTTACGACGGGCTGAAGGAAGAGATCGAGGAAGGCACGCGCATTCTCCTCGACCGGGGCTGGTCGCCCTATGAGGTGCTGACGCAGGCTCTCGTCGAAGGCATGCGCATCGTCGGCGAGGATTTCCGCGACGGCATCCTCTTCGTGCCGGAGGTGCTGCTATCAGCCAACGCCATGAAGGCCGGCATGAACATCCTGCGCCCGCTCCTGGTGGAGACCGGCGCGCCCAAGCAGGGCAAGATGGTCATCGGCACCGTGAAGGGCGACATCCACGATATCGGCAAGAACCTTGTCGGCATGATGATGGAAGGCGCCGGCTTCGAGGTGATCGACCTCGGCATCAACAATCCGGTCGAGAATTATCTCGACGCCATCGAGAAGCACCAGCCGGACATCGTCGGCATGTCGGCGCTTTTGACCACCACCATGCCCTATATGAAGGTGGTCATCGACACGCTGAAGGAAAAAGGCATCCGCGACGACCTGATCGTGCTCGTCGGCGGTGCACCGCTCAATGAGGAGTTCGGCAAGGCCGTCGGCGCCGACGCCTATTGCCGCGATGCGGCCGTGGCGGTCGAGACGGCCAAGGAACTGATGAAGCGCAAGCACAATGTGAGCGCTGCAGTCTAGAACGGCTGTCGGTAGCTATATGCGGCCGGCGGTCAGTACTCTGCCGCGCCACCGACATTTTGGCCCGCCTGTTGCGTGGCGTCGACCACATTGGCCGTATCCTGCCCGACGCCGCGGATGGTGTTGGCGCAGCCGCCCGCGAGGCCGATGATGGCGATCACGATGGCGATGCGCGAGAGAAAGCCCGTGTACATGACGCGTCTCCCATTCGGTATGCGCTATTATGGTGCGCGGAAAAAAGATGGCAATGACCGAAGAACGAACCCGGCCTGAAAAGGTTCTGGTTATCGCCTGCGGGATGATCGCCCGCGAGGTGCTGGCCGTGCGCGAGCGGCTGGGGCTCGACCATCTGGAGCTCACCTGCCTGCCAGCGGAATTCCACTACCGCCCCGACCGGATTGCACCCGCCATGGACACGGCCATCGCAGAGGCCAGGGAAGAAGGCTACAGTCATATCTTCGTCGGCTATGCCGACTGCGGCACGGGCGGCCGGCTCGACCGCGTGTGCGAGAAGCATGGCGTCGAGCGTATTGCCGGACCGCACTGCTTTGCGTTCTATCAGGGACTGGAGGCCTTCGCCGAGATCGGCGAGGACGATATGACGTCCTTCTACATGACCGACTTTCTGTGTCGGCAGTTCGAGGCGTTCTTCCTGAAGCCGTTGCGCCTGGATGAGCATCCGGAGCTGATCGCGGATTACTTCGGCAACTATGAAAAGCTCGTCTATCTGGCGCAGACCGACGATCCCGCGCTGGAGACGGTGGCCCAGGATGCGGCAAAGCTGCTCGGCCTGTCCTACGAGCGCCGCTTCACCGGCTACGGCGACCTGGCCAGTGCCCTCGTCGAGGCGGCAGGCAAGGCGCCAGTGGAATGAGCGCGCTACCACAAAAAGGCTCCAATCGGCGGCTTGTCTGGTATGATGAAGACAATGCCCTCCAGCGCCCCCTCCGCTTTCCTTGCGACCACCCTCAGCGGCCGCGATAGCTTGCCCTGCCTGTCATGAAGACTTAACTGCTGCAGGGGAAAATGTTTTCAGACCACATGACAGGAAAAACGGATGTGAAGGCGGAGGGAACGGGTCTGGGCATGGTGTCACGACGGGTTGCCGCAGACCTGCCGCCGCGCCGCCTGTCCATGATTTTCGAGGAGCTGGCAAGCAACGCCGAGGGCACGGTGACGGTGGAGCAGCTTCGCCAGGCGCTGGGCGACCGCAGCTTTGCGACGCTTCTGGTGTTCTTCTCCTCCATCAATTTGCTTCCGCTGCCGCCGGGCAGCACGCTGGTGCTGGGCATTCCGCTCCTGCTTTTGTCCATCCAGATGGTGTTTGGCCAGCGCACGGTCTGGCTGCCCCGCTTCATCCTTCAAAAATCGCTGAGTGCTGCACAATTCCGCGGCATGAGCGAGCGGCTCATCCCCAAGATCAAGTGGGTCGAGCGGCTCATCCGTCCGCGCTACTGGCCCTTTGCACGCGATCATGCCGACCGCTTCATCGGCATCATCGCCCTCATCCTGGCCATCGCCGTGACCCTGCCGATCCCACTCGGCAACTGGTTTCCGGCGTTTTCCTGCGCCCTGGTCGGCCTGGCGCTTTCCGAGCGCGACGGTATCCTTCTGACGGTTGCCGTGGCTAGCGGCGCACTTTCCCTCATCGTCATCGCCGTCGTCATCGGCGCGGCCGGCATGCTCGCCAGCGCCCTCATGGGCTAGCTGCCTCGACGCCCCGTGGCGGGCGTCGTTTTTGAAGGCACGCGCGTCGTCTCGCAGCAAGCGGGCCCATGGCGCTTGCGGCAATGCTCCACTCAATCAAGGGAACAAAGGCAAGATGGCCGATCTGATCGTGGTTTACTGGCGCGACATTCCTGCACAAGTCATTGTCAGGATGGGACGTAAAACGGCCAAGCGCGAGCTGCCCCTGCGCTTCACCGAGGCAATCGACATGTGCGCCATGCGCGTCGGCGCCCGCGACACCGATGCCTATCTCGCGGAATGGCGGCGCGGCACGCCCCAGGCGGTCAGCGACGATCTCGAGGCGGAGGCGGACAAGGCGCTGGCAAGCATCGAACGGGAATTTTCCGACGAGCGGCTGAAGGCTCTCGTCAAGGCAGGCGGACATGTCGCGGACTGACGGGCGGCCAACGCGGAAATCCCGCGTCACACAGGCGACGCTGGTCAGAAAGGCGCGCGCCCTTCTGGCCTACAAGCCGGCGGACGTTTCGCCCCAGCGGCGCGTGCAGCGGCGCTACACGATGCGGCTTTGGTCGGTGCGCCATGCGCGTTTCCTCGAATGGTTCTATGCACGGTTCGCGGACCTCTTCCTGACGCTGCATCCCTTGTGGAACGCGATCGGCTACCGCCGCGCCGAAAAGCCGGTGAAATTCGTCGAACGGAATGTGAAGGGGCTCATGTTCGACTGCCGCATGTGCGGCCAGTGCATCCTTTCCTCGACCGGCATGTCGTGCCCCATGAACTGCCCCAAGCAGCTGCGCAACGGCCCCTGCGGCGGCGTGCGCGCCAACGGCAACTGTGAGGTCGAGCCAGACATGCCCTGTGTCTGGGTGAAGGCGTGGGAAGGGTCGCAGAAGATGCGCAATCACGACGCCATCCTCGCCGTGCAGAAGCCTGTCGACCAGTCGCTGCGTGAGACATCCGCCTGGCTGCGCGTAACCGCGCAGGCTACCGCCCAGCGCGAAAAGGCACGGGAGACCGCATGACACGCCGCCCGCCTCAGCCCGATGAGAACCCGCATGGCGTCGACCTGCCGCTCGAGCCGCTGCCCGGCCACTCCTCGCGCGGGCGGTTGGAGCGAATCCTGAGACGCGGCGAGTTCGCCGTCACCGCAGAGCTCAACCCGCCCGACAGCGCCAATGCGCAGGACGCCTATGAGCGGGCAGCGGTGTTCGACGGCTGGGTGGACGGCATCAACGCTGTCGATGCTTCCGGCGCCAACTGCCACATGTCGTCCATGGGCATCTGCGCACTGCTCACCCGCATGGGATACGCGCCGATCATGCAGATCGCCTGCCGCGACAGGAACCGCATAGCCATCCAGGGCGACGTGCTGGGCGCGGCGGCGATGGGTGTGGGCAACATCCTGTGCCTGACGGGCGACGGCGTGCAGGCGGGCGACCAGCCGGGTGCCAAACCGGTCTTTGACCTCGATTGCATGTCGCTTCTGGAAACCGTGCGCACCATGCGCGACGAGGAAAAATTCCTCTCCGGCCGCAAGCTCTCCACGCCGCCCGCCGTCTTCCTGGGCGCGGCCATCAACCCCTTCGCCCCGCCTTACGATTTCCGCCCCTTGCGGCTTGCCAAGAAGATTGCCGCGGGCGCGCAGTTCGTCCAGAGCCAGTACTGCTTCGACGTGCCGATGCTGAGGGAATACATGAAGCGAGTGCGCGACATGGGCCTTCACGAGCAATGCTTCATCCTCGTCGGCGTCGGGCCGCTGGCTTCGGCCAAGACGGCACGTTGGATCCGCTCCAACGTGCCCGGCGTGCATATTCCCGATTCCATCATCGCCCGCCTCGAAGGTGCGGAGAAACAGAAGGACGAAGGAAAACGCCTGTGCATCGACATCATCAACGAGGTGAAGGAGATCGAGGGCGTTTCCGGGGTTCACGTCATGGCTTACCGGCAGGAGGAATACGTGGCCGAGATCGTCCACGAATCGGGCGTCCTGAAGGGCCGCCGTCCGTGGAAGCGCGAGCCGGGCCTGGACGACGCCCTGGTGGCCGAGCGCCTGGACCACATTCTGGAGACGCCAAGCGAGAAGCCGATCGACATGGTGAAGGACGCGGCTGGATGAGAGGGAATAGCGAGATAGGGAGCAGCGAGTGGGGGAAGCCTCAATTGCCGTTTTCCAGACGGGTTTGCTGTTCGATCGCCGCCCGGCTCCCCTACTCACTCTCCCGCTTGAAACCCATCAGATAACGATATAAAGAAGTCTTTATATCCCTTGGAGGACTGTGAATGACCCGCACTATCGTTGCCTCTGCGACCAAGGAAGTCGTCATCGGCTTCGACCAGCCCTTTTGCGTCATCGGCGAGCGCATCAACCCGACCGGCCGCAAGAAACTCGCCGCCGAGATGGTGGCCGGCAATTTCGAGACGGTGAAGAAGGACGCGCTCGATCAGGTCGCCGCCGGCGCCACCATGCTCGACGTGAACGCCGGCGTGACGGCGGTGGACCCGAATGCCACCGAACCGGATCTGCTCGTGCAGACGCTCGAGATCGTGCAGGGACTGGTGGATGTGCCGCTTTCCATCGATTCTTCGGTCTCGGCGGCCATCGAGGCAGCGCTCAAGGTGGCCAAGGGCCGGCCGCTGATCAATTCCGTGACGGGTGAGGATGAGAAGCTGGAAGCCATCCTGCCACTCGTCAAGAAATACGACGTGCCGGTGGTGGCGATCTCCAACGACGAGACCGGCATTTCGGAAGACCCGGATGTGCGTTTCGAGGTGGCCAGGAAGATTGTCCAGCGCGCTGCCGATTACGGCATTCCCGCCCATGACATCGTCGTCGACCCCTTGGTCATGCCCATCGGCGCCATGGGCACGGCGGGCAAGCAGGTCTTCGCGCTCTTGCGCCGGCTGCGCGAGGAACTGAAGGTCAACACCACCTGCGGGCTTTCCAACATCTCCTTCGGCCTGCCGCACCGCCATGGCATCAACGCCGGCTTCATCCCCATGGTCATCGGCGCCGGCATGACCAGCGCCATCATGAATCCCTGCCGTCCGCAGGAAATGGAGATGGTGCGCGCGGCCAACGTGCTGAACGGCACCGACGCCAACTGCCACACCTGGATCATGACCTACCGCGACCACCAGCCGGCCGCCGCCGGGAACTCCAGCGCTTCCGGGGAGTCTTCCCAGGGAAACGGCAATCACGCCGCTTCCGCCGGCCGGCGCCGCGGCGGGCGCGAAGCACGCATGGCGCGGGTGGGGCGGAATTGAGATACGTTCGGAGGTGACAGTGCCCTTTTGCGCCCCCCTCTGGCCTGCCGGCCATCTCCCCCACGAGGGGGGAGATCAGCTGGCCGCGACCACGGCACTTTTCCAGGCGCGCTTGCCGGAAAGGCGGGATGGGCATGACGGTCAATCTCCCCCCTCGTGGGGGAGGTGGCCGGCAGGCCGGAGGGGGGCGCGAAGGGGCGCCATCCGTCGGCGTATTCCGGAACGCCGACTCCAATGAACGCGCCGCCCAACATAGCGGACCACCTGGTCCTCTTCATGCCCTCGGGCAAGCGCGGACGGTTTCCGAAGGGCACAACGGTACTGGATGCTGCGCGGCAGCTCGGCGTCTATGTCGAGAGCGTGTGCGGTGGGCGGGCGACCTGCGGGCGCTGCCAGATCGAGGTGCAGGAAGGCCACTTCGCCAAGCACAAGATATCCTCGTCCAAGGACAGCATTTCAGCAATTGGGCCGAAGGAGGCGCGCTATGCCGAAAAGCGCGCGCTGCCGGTCGGCCGGCGCCTCTCCTGCTCGGCGACCATCGAAGGCGATCTCGTCGTCGACGTGCCGCAGGATGCCATCGTCAACGCGCAGGTCGTGCGCAAGGACGCCGACCAGAGGGTGATCGAACGCTATCCGGCGGTGCAGCTATGCTATGTCGAGGTGGACGAGCCCGACATGCACAAGCCGCTGGGCGACCTCGACCGCCTGAAGGCGGCGCTACGCGAGGATTGGGGTTTTAACCGCCTGGAGGCGGACGCTCATCTTCTGAGCGAAGTTCAAAGTATCCTGCGCCAGGGTAAATGGGCCGTCACCGCCGCCATCCATCACGACGACGAGGGGGATGCGGCGCGCATCATCGCGCTCTGGCCGGGCCTGAAGAATGAGGCCTACGGCATCGCCTGCGACATAGGCTCGACGACGATCGCCATGCACATGGTCTCACTGCTGTCGGGCCGCGTCGTGGCCTCGGCCGGCGCGTCGAACCCGCAGATCCGCTTCGGCGAAGACCTGATGAGCCGCGTCTCCTACGTCATGATGAACCCGGACGGCAGGCAGGCCATGACCAAGGCCGTGCGCCAGGAGGTCGGCAAGCTCGTCGACAAGGTGGCGACCGAGGGCGGCGTGGATCGCTCCGACATCCTCGACGCCGTCTTCGTCGGCAATCCGATCATGCACCACCTGTTCCTCGGCATCGATCCGACGGAGCTCGGCGGCGCACCCTTCGCGCTGGCCGTTTCCGGCGCGGTCAAGGCGCGGGCGGGCGACCTGCGCCTGAACCTAAACCCCGGCGCGCGCCTCTACATGCTGCCCTGCATTGCCGGCCACGTGGGCGCCGACGCGGCGGCCGTCACCTTGTCGGAAGGCCCGCACCGTCAGGACGAGATGATGCTGATCGTCGATGTCGGCACCAACGCCGAAATCGTGCTCGGCAACCGGAAGCGCGTGGTCACCGCCTCCTCCCCCACCGGACCGGCCTTCGAAGGCGCGGAAATCTCCTCGGGCCAGCGTGCGGCCCCCGGCGCCATCGAGCGCGTGCGCATCGACCGCGAGACATTGGAGCCGCGCTTCCGCATCATCGGTTCGGAATTGTGGTCGGACGAGCCGGGCTTTGCCGAAGCCATTGCCGCGACCGGCGTCAGCGGCATCTGCGGCTCCGGCATCATCGAGGTGATCGCCGAGATGTATCTTTCCGGCATTGTCTCCGAGGACGGCGTGATCGACGGTGCGATGGCCGCCAAAAGCCCGCGCGTCTTTTCGGAGGGTCGCACCTTCTCCTACCTGCTCCACGACGGCGAGCCGCGCATCGCGGTGACGCAGAATGACGTGCGCGCTATCCAGCTCGCCAAGGCGGCGCTCTATGCCGGCATAAAGCTGCTCATGGAAAAGCAAGGCGTGGAGACGGTCGACACGATCCGCTTCGCCGGCGCCTTCGGCTCTTTCATCGATCCTACCTATGCCATGACGCTAGGGCTGATCCCGGACTGCGAGCTCGACAAGGTGTCCGCCGTCGGCAACGCCGCCGGCACCGGTGCGCGCATGGCGCTGCTCAACCGGAACCACCGCCGCGAGATCGAGGAGACGGTGCGCAGGATCGAGAAGATCGAAACCGCGCTTGAGCCGAGATTTCAGCAGCATTTCGTCTACGCCATGGCGCTGCCCAACAAGGTGGATCCCTATCCGAAGCTCGCCGGCCAGGTGACATTGCCGCCGCGCAAGGTACTCAGCGACGGCGGCACGGAAGGGCCGCGCCGCCGCTCGCGCGAGGAACGGGCGGCGCGCAGGCGGCGGTAGTAGCAGGCTGAAATTGCAAAAGCCTCAGAACCGCCCCGTATCGTGAAACAGCTCGAAAGCGGCGCGGATGTGGTCGGCGGCGGCGCGCACCGGGGCCGAGGCGTCGGGCGCGACCACCATGCCGATATGATAGTTGCCCATCTTCGGCAGGCCATCCTGCGGGCCGAGCTCCACGAGATCGCCGCCGATAAAGGACTTCGGCAGCGGCGCCACGGCGAGCCCGCCGAGGATCGCTGCCCGCTGGCCGGCCGTATGCGCGCTCATGTAAGCGACGCGGTACTCGCGCCCCTGCTCGCTCAACGCCTTCACCGCCGCATTGCGCCAGGCGCAACCTTCCTCCCATAGTGAAATAGGCAGCGGCTCGCGCAGGTGGGCGCAGCCGCCCTTGGTGCCGGCCCACACGATGGGCTCGGTCAAGAGAATTTCTACGCCCGGCTCCTGCTCCACATCGCCGGAGCACGACAAAAGCGTGATGTCGAGCTGGCGGCTTGCCATGCGCTTTCTCAGGTTCACGCTCTGGTCGATCACCACGTCGACGGCGATTGCCGGATGCGACTGCGAGAAGCGCTTTAGGACGCTCGGCAGCACCCGTTCGCCAAAATCGTCCGGCGAGCCCAGCCGCACGATGCCGCTGATGTCCGGCATGACGAATTTGGAGACCGCCTCGCGGTTGAGCGCCAGGAGGCGCCGCGCGTAGCCTAGAAGCAGATCTCCATCCGCCGTTAACGTCACCGAACGCGCGTCGCGCGTGAAGACGGCGCGTCCCAGTATGTCCTCCAGCTTCTTGATCTGCATGGAGACGGCCGATGGCGTGCGGTAGACGGCATTGGCGGCGGCGGTGAAGCTGCCGGTCTCGGCGATCGCCACGAAAGTGCGCAGAACATCGAGCTCGAGCAGCGGCAGGGGGTGGTTGAGCGGGGCGTTCATCTCTCTTCCTTCAATTTCCCTGAACCAAAGCATCATTTCATTGCGTTTGATTGAACACAAGAAAAGCGGGATAGTCAACACCGAAGCCGCAGTGAGGCGTGAAGAGAGACGAAGAGAGGAGCATCCCATGTCTGTTCAAACCGCAGTGAGCAACTATCTGCGCCGCCGGATCGCGCTCTGGGAGCGCCAGCGCACAGACCGTTTCATCAGCAACCTGCCGCTTGAAATCCAGAAGGATATCGGCTGGCCCGGCGGCGAGACCCGCCGCGCCCCGTTGCGTACGAAGGATTCGCTTTGGGAGCGGCGCTGGTAGCCGCCTCCCAGGCGTTGCGGAGGAAGGGAAAGAACCATGTTCAACATGTTCAGCCACTACGTCACCGGGTATGTCGAAGTCATGCAGCATCGACGCACCGAACGGGTCGTCCGGAGCCTTCCCGCATATATCCGGCCCGCAGACACCCGGAACGGGATCGCTTCGTCGCCGGCGAAGCGCTCCGACGAGACGTTGCCGCGACACCGTGAAGAAAAGGAGGCCTTGTGATGAGGTATCTGAAGACACTGGTCGATTTCGCCCGCGAGTTCCAGGACATTAGCGAGCATGCGCGCACAGGCCGCAAGCCGGTGCGGCGCAAACCCGACACCGAAAGGCGATGATGTTGCCAGCCCGTGTCGCATTTCCTAACGGCCGCTTCGCATTTTCCGCGTCGGTCAGTCTCGATGGGGCTTAGAAGGGCCGGCAAGACGAGCCGCCCCACTCCATCGCACGCGTGAGAAGGCGCTCGTTCGAGAGCCGATACGATATGATGGAGACGAGCATGAAACTCATCCACTTCCTTCGCGGGGGCAGACGCGAACAACGCCGGACGCCCCGCGAGCGCCTGCAAAACACCATGCCGGGCGAGACAGGAGCCCTGGCGGCCCTACGCCTGGGCTTCCTCATCAACTGACAGTTTTCGTGCTGGCAGACGGCACCAGCGAAAACGCCGCATCGGATGGCCGGTGCGGCATTTTTGCTGCCTGCAAAAAATCCTCTTTATGCGCTTGCGCACTGCATTGACAGACAAGGCTTTTCCGGCGCAGGCTTTTCTGTTAGCGACATCACGTTCGGCGCGCGAGGACACGCAGGAGGCCGGGATGCAGGACGAAAAGCAGTTTAAGAGATCGCTGGTGTTCTTCCTTGTGCCCGACTTCACGATGGTCGCCTTCGCGACCGCGCTGGAGCCGCTCAGGGCAGCCAACCGCATGGCCGGTTACGAGGCCTATGGCTGGCGCCTTGCCAGCGTCGACGGCCGGCCGGTGCGGGCGTCCAACGGGGTTGAGGTGGCGGTCGATTCCTCCCTTGCCGACGAACGGCAGAAGATGACCGGCCGCGACAGACCCACCATGGTGGTGGTGTGCAGCGGCCTCGGCATTGAGAACTATGTCAACAAGTCGGTCTTCGCCTGGCTGCGCGAGGAATATAACCGCGGTGTGGCGCTTGGCGGCTTGTGCACGGGCGCGCAAATCCTGGCCGCTGCCGGGCTGCTCTCCGACAAACGCTGCGCCATCCATTGGGAGAACCTGCCGGGCTTTGCCGAAAAGTTCCCCAAAGCCAACGTCTTCGCCGATCTCTTCGAAATCGACGCCAACATCTATACCTGCGCCGGCGGCACGGCGGCCATGGACATGATGTTCCACCTTATCGGCGAGGATTTCGACGACAACATCGTTAATCGCGTGTGCGAGCAACTGCTGACGGACCGGGTGCGCAGCCCCTCAGACCGGCAGCGCCTGCCGTTGAGGGCGCGCCTTGGCGTGCAGAACTCGAAGGTGCTGACCATCATCGAGTTGATGGAAGCCAATCTTTCGGAGCCCCTGTCGCTGGTGGAAGTGGCGGAGGCGGTCGGTCTGTCGCGACGCCAGATCGAACGCCTGTTCCGCCAGGAGATGGGCCGGTCGCCGGCGCGCTATTATCTGGAGATCCGGCTGGACCGCGCCAGGCATCTGCTCATCCAGTCGACGATGCCCGTGGTGGAAGTGGCGGTTGCCTGCGGCTTCGTATCCGCTTCGCATTTCTCCAAGTGCTACCGGGAGCTCTACGCCCGCTCACCGCAGCAGGAGCGCGCTGAACGCAAGCAGCTTATCGCGGCGTAGCCCCTTCTCCGAGGCGGCGGAGGCGCCTTATGGCTCCCGCCAAATCCAACTGCGGTTCTGCCACATCCTCTCGCCGACCATACAGTCATAGGACGGCGCCGCCTGCGCCGCGACCACTGGTGGGCGGAGGGAGCGTGGGGTTTTGCCTGCAAGCTCGATCACCAGCTTGCGGCGAACGGCCTCGGGAAAATGCGACCACTCGTTGACCGGGATCATGAATGCGCCCGGTCCGCCGATCACGCACTCGCGGTAATAGATGTCCAGATCCTCAACGTCATAGGCGGTGGTGAGCCCGTCATTGGTCATCAGCGGCAGGCCGTTGATGGTGATGCCAGCGGCCACAAGGCGGTCGCGCGCCTCTGTAACGGGTGGGCCCTGGTTGTTGGGCCCGTCGCCGGAAATGTCGAGGATGCGGCGCTCACCACGGAAGCCGCTTTCGGCGAAGAGATCTGCAGCGAAGTGTATGGCACCGGAGATCGAGGTGCGCCGGGCGCTGGTGGGCGGATTGACGTTGAGCCGTTCGGATACAAGCGCCGCGTCCTCGGCCGACGCGATGACCGTCCACGGCACGACGACGCGGTGGGAGAAGTCCCCCGCCCACTCGAAATACGCAATCGCGATGCGGCCGTGCATGCCGGCTTCGATGGCCTGGATCACCGTTTCATGGGTAAGCGCGGCCGCATAACCCTCGCGCTGAATGCTCATCTCGGCCGGCGACATGGACAGCGATACGTCGACGCCCAGCGCGAGTTCGACATCCACGGCTTCCTGCGCATGGGCGCAAGCCGGAACCAGCGCGACGAGCGCGCCAAAGAGCAGCTTGCGCCAGTACCATCCCGCAGTCGACATGGAACGAGTTTACGTGAAGCGCGGAACGCGGCAATCCGCTACGGCGAAATCCCGTTCACTTTTGCGAGATGTCTGGAAAGCCACGCCTCAGCCGTCTGCCCTCAACGCCATATTTTCCGGGTCGAACGGGCTTTCCGCGATCACGGTCGCCGCGTGGAGCTTGCCTAGAATCTTAATATCGAGCCGCGTCCCCTCGCCCGCGTGCTCCGGCCGCACCATGGCGAGCGCCAGCGATTTTCCCACCCGCCAGCCGTAGGCGCCGTGGGTGGCGCGGCCGACGAGCTGGCCGTCACGGTAGATCGCCTCGTTGCCGCGGGCGTCGGCGTCGGTCACATCGTGCACCTCGAGCGTGACGTATTTCCAGCCAAGCCCTTTCTCGCGCTGGGCGACAAGCGCTTCGCGGCCGATGAACTCCCCCTTGTCGGGATGCACGAAGCGGTCGAGCCCGCTTTCCCAGGCCGTGTATTCGATCGAAAGTTCACGTGGGATGAGCCGGTAGCTCTTCTCGATGGCCATCGCTGTCATAGCGCGGATGCCAAACGGTTTGATGCCGAACCGCGCACCGGCCTCCATCACCATGTCGAAGATGGTGTTCTGCATCTCCATGGGATGGTGCAGTTCCCAGCCGAGCTCGCCCACGAAATTGACGCGCAACGCATGCGCCGTTGCATTGCCGATGGAAACCCGCTGGCCGGTGAGCCACGGGAAGGCGGCGTTGGAGAGGTCGGCGCGGGTGAGCTTCCCGAGCACGTCCCGACTCTTTGGCCCTGCCAGCACAAGCACGCCCCAGTGGGTGGTGACGGGAACCATGCGCACGCTGCCGTCGTCGGGCAAAAGTTTCATCAGCGTGTCGTGGTCATGCGCCTCGAAGGCGCCCGCCGAGACGAGATAGAAGCCCTGCGGCTGCCGATAGACGGTGAATTCGGAGCGCACGCCGCCGTTCTTCGTTAAAAGATGGCAAAGGGCGATGCGCCCGTTCTTCTTCGGAATGCGGTTGGCGAAGATGCTGTTCAGCCACGCCTCTGCGCCGGGTCCGCTGACCCAGCATTTGGCGAAAGCCGACATGTCGAGCAAGCCGACGTTCTCGTGAACGTTCCTCACCTCGTTGCCGACATGTTCGAAATAGTTGGAGCGGCGGAACGACCATTTCTCCACGATGCGACCGTCTTCGAGCGCGGGCGCATGATTGTGCTTCATGAGCACGTCGGCGCCGACACCCAACTCCCCCTCGGGCACGCGATAGCCCGCCGGAGCGAACCAGTTGGGCCGCTCCCAGCCGTAGACGGAGCCGAAGACGGCGCCATGTTCCTTCATCCGGCCATAGCAAGGCGTCGTCTTCAATGCCCTTGCAGCCGCCCGCTCCTCGTCCGGATAGTGCACGGTGAAGACGTTGGCATAGGCCTCCTCGTTCTTCTCCCTGAGATAGCCTTCGGTCGCATAGGGGCCGAAGCGGCGCGGGTCGACGCCCATCATATCGATGGACGGCTCGCCCTCGACGATCCATTCGGCAAGCTGCCAGCCGGCGCCGCCGGCGGCGGTGACGCCGAAGGAGTGCCCCTCGTTGAGCCAGAAATTCTTCAGCCCCGGCGCCGGCCCGATGATGGGTGAGCCGTCGGGCGTGTAGGCGATGGCGCCGTTGTAGATCTTCTTGATGCCCACCTCGCCGAAGGCCGGCACACGCTCGATGGCCGTCTCCACATGCGGCATGAGGCGGTCGAGGTCCTCCTGAAAAAGCTCGTACTCGCTGTCCTCGGATGGGCCGTCGACATAGCAGCAGGGAGCGCCAGCCTCGTAGGGGCCGAGCAAAAGGCCACCATTTTCCTCGCGCATGTACCAGGAGGAGTCGCTTTCCCTGAGCACGCCCATCTCCGGCAGGCCCTGTTTCTTGCGCTCAACGATGGCCGGGTGCGGCTCGGTGACGATGTACTGGTGCTCGACCGGGATGACCGGGACATCGAGCCCCACCATCTGGCCCGTCTTCCGGGCGAAGTTGCCGGTGGCCGTGACCACGTGCTCGGCAAGGATATCGCCCTTGTCGGTCTTTACCAGCCACTGCCCGTCCGGCTGCTGCTCGATGGCGGTGACGGCGGTGTTGCGGTAGATGGTTGCACCGTGATCGCGCGCGCCCTTGGCGAGCGCCTGCGTGAGGTCGGCAGGCTGGATATAGCCGTCGTCGGGATGTTGGATGGCACCCAGGAGGCCCTCGGTCTCGCACAGCGGCCAGATCTCCTTTACCTGGCTCGGCGTGAGGATATTGACGGGTATCCCGATCGTCTCGGCGATGCCGGCGTAATACATGTACTCGTCCCAGCGGTCCTTGGTGCGGGCCAGCCGGATGTTCGAGCACTGGGTGAAGCCGACATTCATGCCGGTCTCGCGCTGAAGTTCCTGGTAGAACTTCACCGAGTATTTGTGGATCTGGCCGACCGAGTAGCTCATGTTGAAGAGCGGCAGGAGACCGGCGGCATGCCAAGTGGAGCCGGAGGTCAGCTCCTTGCGCTCGACGAGGACGACATCCGACCAGCCTTTCTTGGCCAGATGATAGAGCGTGGAGACGCCGACCACGCCTCCACCAATGACGACTGCGCGTGCCTGGGATTTCATGATGCCCTTGTCCTGGTGAGTTGAAACCGCAACCCGATCTTTTCGACAACCAGTATGTCGACGCCGGTCCATGCGGCAATCGCTTGTTTGCGACACGCCGCAACCGCCCTACGACTTGGGCACCGGGCGACGTGGCAGACGTACAGCGGCGGCAGGTCGTCCCTGTGAAAACCCATGGCGTATTATTTGCCTTCGCGCCCGCTGCTGCCCTATAGCTTCCTGACCCGTGGGAACAGACGGCGGCCTCCATGGCAGAATATTCTGCGCTTTCGCTTCTAAAAAACGCACTGACCGGCAATCGGAACTGGAAGCCGGCCTGGCGCAAGCCGGAGCCGAAACCGGGCTATGACGTCATCATCATCGGCGGAGGCGGGCATGGCCTAGCGACGGCCTATTATCTTGCCAAGGAGCACGGCGTTGCCAACGTCGCGGTGTTGGAGAAGGGTTGGCTCGGCTCCGGCAATATCGGCCGCAACACCACCATCGTGCGCTCGAACTATCTCCTGCCCGAATCCGTCCGCTTCTACGATTTCTCGGTGAAGCTGTGGGAAAACCTGTCGCACGAACTGAACTACAACGTGATGTTCTCCCAGCGCGGCATCCTGAATCTCGCTCATTCGCCATCCCAGGCCGACGACTATATCCGCCGCGGCAACGCCATGCTCCACGGAGGCGGCGACGGGGTGTGGCTGACGCGGGACGAGATCGCCCGCAAGGTGCCGGGCGTCGACCTTTCACGCTCCGCCCGCTTCCCCGTGATCGGCGGCCTCCTGCAGCCGCGCGCCGGAACAGCGCGGCACGACGCGGTGGCCTGGGGCTACGCGCGGGCGGCTGACCGGCGTGGCGTCGATATCGTCGAAAACTGTGCGGTGACGGGTTTCCTGCGCGAGGGCGAGAAGATTGTCGGCGTCACCACCACGCGCGGCGAGATACGCGCCAGGAAAGTCGCCGTCGCCGTCGCGGGAAGCACCAGCCACCTGATGGCGATGGCGGGCATAGACCGGTTCCCCATCGAGAGCCACGTGCTGCAGGCCTTCGTCACCGAGGCCATAAAGCCCTATGTCGACTGCGTCGTCACCTTCGGCGGCGGCCATCTCTATATGTCCCAATCGGACAAGGGCGGGCTCGTGTTCGGCGGCGACCTCGACGGCTACAATTCTTATGCCCAGCGCGGCAACCTGCCGCTCGTCGAGGAGGTGATGGGTGAGATGGTGGCGATGTTCCCGGCCGTCGCCCGCCTGCGCCTCCTGCGCTCCTGGGGCGGTGTCATGGATATGTCCATGGACGGCTCGCCGATCATCACCAAGGGGCCGCTGCCGGGCATGTATCTGAATTGCGGTTGGTGCTACGGCGGCTTCAAGGCAACGCCCGCCTCGGGCTTCTCCTTCGCCTGGACCATCGCCAAGGACGAGCCGCACGTGATCAACGCGCCCTTCACGCTGTCGCGCTTCGAGCGCGGCGCCATTCTCGATGAAAAGGGCCAGGGGCCCACGCCGAAGCTGCATTGAGGTAAGAAGCATGCTGATCCCCTGCCCCCATTGCGGCCCTCGCGACGTGTCGGAGTTTTCCTACCAGGGCGACGCCACGCGCACACGCCCCGACCCCGCTTCCACCGATGTTAAGGCCTGGCACGACTACGTCTACAACCGGTCGAACCCTGCAGGCCGACACAGCGAATACTGGCAGCACGCGGGTGGCTGCCGGACGCATCTCCTCGTCACGCGTGACACGCTGACCCACGAGATCCAGGCCGTCGCCTTCGCCCGCGCGGCGCTGAACGAAGGTGCCGGGAAGCCATGAGCGCGCGCCGCACTTCAACCGGCGGGCTCATCGACCGCAGCCGCACCGTCCGCTTCACCTTCGACGGCAAGACCTATACCGGCTGTGCCGGCGACACGCTCGCCTCCGCCCTCCTGGCGAACGGCATCACGCTTGTCGGCCGCTCCTTCAAGTACCACCGACCCCGCGGCGTCTACACCGCCGGCGTCGACGAGCCGAACGCGCTGGTGACGGTCTTCAAGGACGGCGTGCGCGAGCCGAACATCCCGGCAACGCAGATCGAGCTTTACGAGGGTCTGGAGGCCGAGAGCCAGAACCGCTTCCCTTCGCTCGACTACGATATCAGCGCCCTGAACCAGCTCGCCGGGCCCCTCTTCGGCGCCGGCTTCTACTACAAGACCTTCATGGGCCCGGTCGTCGGCCCGATCAAGGGCACCCGCTTCTGGATGGTCTGCGAACATTTCATCCGCCGAGCGGCGGGGCTCGGCCGTGCCGGCTACGACAAGGATCCTGTCCGCTACGAGCGCATGAACGCCTTTTGCGATGTGCTGGTGTTGGGTGCCGGGCCGGCCGGACTGATGGCGGCCGAGGCTGCCGCCAAAGGGGGAAGGCGCGTCATCCTGGCCGAGCAGGAGCCGCGCGCCGGCGGCGCCGCCAACTGGTCGGGTGAAACGATCGACGGCAAGCCGGCGGCCGGATGGGCAAAGACAATGGCGGAGCGGCTCGCCGCCATGGACAATGTCCGGCTTCTGACGCGCACCACCGTCTGGGGCTATTACGACGGTAACAATCTGGCCGCGCTCGAGCGTGTCGGTGACCATTTGGCCGCGCGCCCCCCAGGCGCGCCGCGCCACCGGCACTGGTCGATACGCGCGGAGAAGGTGGTGCTCGCCACCGGCGCATTCGAGCGGCCGATTGTCTTTCCCGGCAACGACCGGCCGGGCGTCATGCTTGCCGGGGCGGCCGAGCGCTATGCCAACCAGTTCGGCGTCGTGCCGGGCGAGAAGGTCGCCGTCTTCACCAACAACGACAGCGCCTATCGCGCCGCCGCGGCCTTAAAGAAGGCGGGCGGTGCTGTGATCGCCATTATTGACGTGCGGCCGGAGATTTCCGCTGCGGCGCGAGGGCTCGCCGAGGAAGCGGGCGTGGTGCCGCTTCTTGGCCACGCGGTGGTGGGCACCGCCGGCAAGCGGCTGACGAAGATCATGGTGCAGCGTTTCGACGCCGCCACCGGCCGCCTGTCCGGCGACGTGCGGCCCGTCGAGGCCGATTGCCTTGCCGTTTCCGGTGGCTGGTCGCCGGCGATCCACCTGGCAAGCCAAGCCGGCCGCAACCCCGCCTGGGACGGCAGGCTCAACGCCTTCCTGCCGCCGGAGCCGACGCAGGAATGGACGGGCGCCGGCGCCTTCACCGGAGCGATGACGACGGCGGAAGCGCTGTCGACGGGCCGCGACGCCGGTCTGGCCGCCGCAAGCAAAAAGGCCTCGCGCGCCAAGCTGCCGGAGGTCGCCGCGCCTGCGCTTGAGGTGAATCCCGCCCCGGTCTTTGAAATCAAGGCGGACGGCAAAGCCTTTGTCGACCTGCAGAATGACGTGACGGCCGACGATGTGCGGCTCGCTCACCGCGAGGGCTTTGTTTCCGTCGAGCACCTGAAGCGCTACACCACGCTGGGCATGGCAACCGACCAGGGCAAGACCTCCAACGTGCCGGGGCTCGCCATCATGGCCGACGCACGCGGCCTGCCAATCCCCGATGTCGGCACCACCCGCTTCCGGCCGCCCTTTTCGCCCGTTTCCATCGGCTCCCTGGCGGCGGAGAAGCACCAGCACTTCAAACCCGACCGCCTCACTCCCATACACGACTGGCACGTTGAGCGCGGCGCGCGCATGATGGAGGTCGGCCTGTGGCACCGGCCGATGATCTATGGCGATCCTGGTGAGACGGTCGAACAGGCTTACATTCGCGAGGCCGCCGCCGTGCGTGCCTCGGTCGGCATCGTCGACGTCTCCACGCTCGGTAAGATCGCCGTCAAGGGGCCGGACGCGGCGGAATTCCTCGACCGCGTCTACACCAACATGTTTTCCACGCTCGCCGTCGGCAAGGCGCGCTACGGCCTGATGCTGCGCGAGGACGGCATCGCATTCGACGACGGCACGACATGGCGGCTCGGCGAGCACGACTTCCTGATGACCACCACGACGGCGAACGCCGGCAATGTGATGCAGCATCTGGAATATTTCCTCGATGTGGTGTGGCCGGACCTGAGGGTGCACCTTACCTCCGTCACCGACCAGTGGGCGGGTGCCGCGGTGGGCGGGCCGAACGCCCGCAAGATGCTGGAAGCTTGCGTCACCCGCTCGAAGGTCGACAACGAGACCTTGCCTTTCATGGGAATCGTGCATGGTGAGATCGCCGGTGCGCCGGTGATGATCTGCCGCCTCTCCTTCTCCGGCGAGCTTGCCTACGAGGTCTATTGCGGCGCCGGCCACGGCACACATGTGTGGGAGGCGCTGATGGAGGCCGGTGAGCCTTTCGGCATCACGCCCTACGGGATGGAGGCGCTGGGTACGCTGCGTATCGAGAAGGGCCACGTGACAGGCGCGGAGATCGATGGCCGCACGACGGCGCGCGACCTTTATCTCGACTGGATGCTGTCCAAGAAAAAGCCCTTCATCGGCTCCGCCCTCATGGACCGCGAGGGCCTCATCGACAAGAACCGCATCCGCCTCGTTGGCGTCGTCTCGCTGGACGGCCAGCCGCTCGGCGGCGGCGCGCATATTGTGGAAAAAGGTAGCCTTGAGGATTTGGGCGAAAGCATCGGCCACATCACCGCCTTCTGCTATTCGCCGGCGCTTTCGAAATATATAGGCCTGGCGCTGGTCAAGGGCGGCAAGGCACGGCATGGCACGCGCGCCTTCGTTTCCGATGCGCTGAGAAAGCGCTTCGGGCCGGTCGAGATCGTCAGCCACCACTTCTTCGATCCGGAAGGGAGCCGCATGCATGGTTGAGCGCATCTCCCCCCTGGGCGAGGCCTTCCGCCCCGGCACCTATGGCAATCTCGCCGAAGGTCCCGGCGTGACGCTCACCGAGGCCACTCCCGTCACGATCGCCGAGGCCGCAGCCTGGCCTGGCAGTGCCGTGGCACTTTCGGGTGCCATCGAAACGGTCACCGGTCTCTCACTTCCCGCCGCGCCGGGTGCCGGGGTGGTGGGCGGCGGCGCTGTGGCGTTCTCCATCGGGCCGGGGCGCTATCTCGTTGCCGGGGCTGAAGGGCTGAGCACGAAGCTGCAAGCTGCCATATCGCTCGACATGGGCACCGTCACCGACCTTTCCCATGGCCGTGCTGCGCTGCGTATCGCCGGCCCGCGTGCCGAATGGGTGCTTTCGAAACTCTTCGCGCTCGATTTCTCGCCCGCCGCCTTTCCTGTCGGAGAAGGCCGCGCCACCGCCCATCATGACATCTTCGCCCAAATCCAGCGAACGGGCGGTGAGCAGTTCGACATCTACGTCTTCCGCTCCTTCGCCCGCGCTTTCTGGCAGGAGCTGTGTGCGGCGGCGGAGGAGACGGGCTACGAGGTGCGATAAGGGCTGCAGTGGTGCAAAAAAGCCTGCACCGCCTTCACTTTCGTCAATGATGTTCAGCAGCGGGAGTCTTTGCTCGGCTCGCCCATCCTCAATCCCTCCCCCAAGGGGGAGGGAAGCACGGTCGAGCGCGACATGATCCCCCTCCCGTTTGTGGGAAGGGCGAGGCTCAACCTTCGGCGGCGTCGTCCAGATCGTCGTCGCCGCGGGCCTCGTCGAGGAACTGCTCGGCGATCAGCCCGGCATTCTGCCGCAAGGTCAGTTCGATTTCACGCGCAACTTCAGGATTATCGCGCAGGAACTGCTTGGCGTTCTCACGCCCCTGGCCGAGGCGCTGGGAGTTGTAGGAGAACCAGGCGCCCGATTTTTCGACCGTGCCGGCTTTGATGCCGAGATCGATCAGTTCGCCTGTCTTCGACACGCCCTCGCCGTACATGATGTCGAACTCGACCTGCTTGAAAGGCGGAGCCAGCTTGTTCTTGACGACCTTGACGCGGGTCTGGTTGCCGACGGTCTCGTCCCGGTCCTTGACCGCACCGATGCGGCGAATGTCGAGGCGCACGGAAGCATAGAACTTCAGTGCGTTGCCGCCCGTCGTCGTCTCCGGCGAGCCGAACATAACGCCGATCTTCATGCGGATCTGGTTGATGAAGATGACCATGGTGTTGGAGCGCGAGATGGAAGCCGTCAGCTTTCTGAGCGCCTGGCTCATCAGGCGGGCCTGCATGCCGGGGAGTGAATCGCCCATCTCTCCCTCGATCTCGGCGCGCGGCGTGAGCGCAGCCACCGAATCGACGACGATGATATCGAGCGCGCCCGAGCGCACCAGCGTGTCACAAATCTCCAGCGCCTGCTCACCCGTGTCGGGCTGCGAGATGAGCAGGTTTTCCAGATCCACGCCCAGCTTGCGCGCATAGACCGGATCGAGGGCGTGCTCGGCGTCAACGAAGCCGCAAATGCCACCCTTCTTTTGCGCCTCGGCGACAGTGTGGAGCGCCAGCGTCGTCTTACCCGAGCTTTCCGGGCCGTAAATCTCGATGATACGCCCGCGCGGCAGGCCGCCGACGCCGAGCGCGATATCGAGGCCCAGCGAGCCGGTAGGGATGGTCTCGATCTCGACGACCTTGTCATTGGCGCCCAGCCGCATGATCGAGCCCTTGCCGAAGGCCCGCTCGATCTGCGAAAGCGCCGCGTCCAATGCCTTGGATTTATCCACCGACTTTTCCTCTACAAGCCGCAACGAATTCTGAGCCATGTTACAACACCCCTCTAACGTCAATGGAAGCCGCGCGGGCCAATTTCCCTATATTTTTGTGTACCTCTTTTGTTCCGTTTTGGCAATAGGGAACATGTTTCTGTTTTCAAAGGGTAATCTCATCTTGTTCTATTTTTGTTTCCGCCTCGGAGCGAAAAATGCGCAGTGTTTTTGAGACAAATGAACGCGTTTCCAACGCAAGCGGGATAACGCCATGACGCAGCCGCGCCTTCTCGCCGTCGGCGGTGCGCATGTCGACCGCAGGGGCCGTGTCACGGGTGCCCATGTGGCCGAGGCCTCAAATCCAGGCATCATGCGCGAGGAGATCGGCGGCGGCGCCTTCAATGCCGCACGGGCGGCCGTGCAGCGGGGGGCGGCGGTTTCGCTTCTGTCGCTCAGGGGCGGCGATGCGGCGGGCGAGACGGTGGCCGAGGCTATCGAGGCGGCGGGCATCGAGGATCTTTCGGCAACCTTCCTCGATCGCACGACGCCGAGCTATACGGCGATCCTTACCGAATCTGGCGATCTCGTTACCGGGCTTGCCGACATGGCGCTCTACGAGCACGGCTTCTTAAAGCAGGTGCGGCGCTCCAAGGTGCGCGATGCGGGCGCCGGGGCCGAGGCGCTGCTCTGCGATGCCAATATGCCGGCGGAGGCGATCGAGAGGCTCGTCGCGCTGGCGGCGGGAAAGCCGATCCATGCGATCGCCGTCTCGCCGGCCAAGGTAGTTCGGCTGGTGCCTGTCATCCCCTCCCTTTCCTGCCTATTCATGAATCGGCGGGAAGCCTGCTGCCTGGTGGGCGTGGCAGAGGAGACACCGCCGCTCGCCGTGGCGAAGGCTCTTGCGGAAATGGGGCTTCAGGCTGGCGTGATCACGGCCGGCGGGGGGCCTGCCCTTTGCTTCCGGCATGGCGACTTCTTGGAGATCGCCCCGCCGCCCGTCGACCGCATAGCCGACGTGACTGGCGCGGGAGACGCGCTTGCCGGCGCGACGGTGGCCGCCCTGATGCGCGGGCTTGCATTCGCGGAAGCGGTGCGCGAAGGGATGGCGGCGGCGAAGCTCGCCGTGGAGAGCGAGGACGCCGCGCCGCGGATGGACGACGAGGTCTTCCGGTCTGCGCTCGCCCGCGTGCCGCGGCCAAAGCCCGTCTGACAGACATCGAAGCAGGAGAACCCATGTCGCTCACCGCGCATATCGACATCCATCCGCCGGTCGCCGAGGCGCTTGCCGGTGGCCGAGCCGTGGTGGCGCTGGAAAGCACCATCATCACCCACGGCATGCCCTGGCCGCAGAACGACGAGATGGCGGCGGAGGTGGAGGCGATCATCGCCGAAGGAGGCGCCGTGCCGGCCACGATCGCCGTCATCGACGGGCGGCTGAAGATCGGCCTTTCCGAAGGCGAGCGGCAGGCGCTGGCGCAGCGCAAAGATGCCATGAAGCTGTCGCGCGCCGACCTCGCTTTCGCGGTCGCCGAGGGGCGGAGTGGCGGCACAACGGTGGCGGCCACCATGATGGCCGCGCATCTGGCCGGCATCGCCGTCTTCGCCACCGGCGGCATCGGCGGCGTGCACAAGGGGGCGGAGACGAACTTCGATATTTCGGCGGACCTCGACGAACTGGCGCGTACGCCGGTCATCGTGGTCTCGGCCGGCGCCAAGGCCATTCTCGACGTCCCCAAGACGCTGGAGGTGCTGGAGACGCGCGGCGTGCCGGTGGTGGGGTTCGGGACGGACGTGATGCCCGCCTTCTGGTCGCGCGGCTCGTCGCTACCGGCGCCCTTGCGGCTCGACACGCCGGAGGCAATCGCCCGCTTCCAGAAAACGCGCGCAGCGCTGCAGATCGGCGGCGGCATGCTTGTGGCAAATCCGGTGCCGCAGGAAGACGAGATAGCGGCGCCGGAGATGGAGGGCTTCATCGCCCGTGCCCAGGCTGACGCCGTGGCCGAGGGCGTGACGGGCAAGGCCGTCACACCCTTCCTGCTCGCTCGTATCCTGGAGATCACCGACGGCCGCAGCCTGAAGACGAACACCGCGCTCGTCAAAAACAATGCGCGCCTTGCGGCGCGCATTGCCAGGGCGCTTTCAGCGCAGGATGGATAAGGCGATCGGCTAGCCGGCGGTGAGCGGCGCCAGGCGGATTTCCACGCGCCGGTTCTGCTGCCTGCCCTCCTGGGTATCGTTGGAGGCGACGGGCTGGGTCGGCCCTTGGCCGATGACGGCGAAGCGCTGCGAGTTCGTGCCCTGGGCGACGAGATAGTCAGCCACCGACTGAGCGCGCTGGCGCGAAAGCTGCATGTTGTGCTCGTAGCTGCCGGTCGAATCGGTGTGGCCGTAGACGTCGACCAGCGTCTGGTTGTAGCGCTTCAAGACCAGCGCCACCGAGTTCAGCGTCGGGTAGAATGCCGGCTGGATGGAGGACGAATCGGTGGCGAAGGTGATGTTGGAAGGCATGTTCAGAACGATGTAGTCACCCTGCCGGGTCACGCTGACGCCGGTGCCCTGGAGCTGACCGCGAAGCTGCGCCTCCTGCTGGTCCATATAGGCGCCGATGCCACCGCCGGCCAAAGCGCCGATGCCAGCGCCGATCAGTGCGTTGCGCCGGTCATCGCCGCCGGCGAGCAGGCCCGCGCCTGCCCCCGCCAGTGCCCCGAGCGCCGCACCCCCTGCGGTGTTGGAAACCTTCTGCTGCCCCGTATAGGGATCGGTGGTGCAAGCCGCTGCAAAACCCGCCACAGCGGCGACCACAATCACTTTCCTGAACATAAGCTCATCCTCTCCTGACAAATATCGACCCGCAACCGCGAAAGCGACGAATCCCAATGAACGTCCCCCGGGCAGCCCTTTTAACACAAATGCGGCGAAATACGGCAAGGCCCCTAATCGGCCCGGTACAGGAGCCAGTTTTTCGTCAATTTGCCAGATGAAAGTGTGGAGAAACAGGTGACGCGGTCGCGCCCGCCGATCTTGGAGGCATAGAGCGCGCGGTCGGCCTTGGCGTAAAGGTCCTCGGCATCGCTGGCCTCGGCAGCCATGCACAGGCCGAGCGAGACGGTGATGGGGCCGAAGCCGCGCGAGGACGGGCCGATGACGAAATCGGCCTCGCCGATCGCCGTGCGCACGCGTTCGGCCGTCTCCTCGGCCGCCGCTTCCGAAAGCCCGTCGAGTACGATGGCGAATTCCTCGCCACCAGTACGCGCCACAAAGCTCCCCGCCCCGCTCTTGGTATCGATAAGCTGCGCCACCATCTGCAGAATGCGGTCGCCGACGGGATGGCCGTAGCGGTCGTTGAAGGCTTTGAAACCGTCGATATCGGCCAGGACCAGGGCGTGGAACATGACCGCCCGCTTGTCCGAACATACTCCGGCCAGCTTGCGGTCGAAGGCGCGGCGATTCCATATCTTGGTGAGCGGGTCGGTGTCGGCCAAGCGCTTGTACTGTTCCAGCTTGGATTTCACCTTCGCCAATTCGGCGCTCTTCTCGGCCATCGCCTGGCTGATCTGGCGCCCCTGGTCGAGCGTGGTCTGGGTGGCGGTCGCCATGATGCCGACGATCTTCTGCAACAGGTCGCCCGAAATCTCCTGCCGACGGCCGAGGCCGCCGGAGGTCTGGTCCAGGATGAGGCCGAATTTCTCCAGCGACGTGCGCTCACGGCCCAGGAGACCGAGGATTTCCTCGGCCCGCACGGCAATCTGCTCCTGAGCGTTCTCGACAATGGCCTGGCGGCTGCTCTGGGCGAAGTACTTACGCGACAACTCGTCGAGGGCGGCCTGTGTGGGACGGTTGCCGAGCGCGGCGAAGGCGTCGCACATTTCCCGGTTGGAGCCGGTCAGCACCTCGTAGAAGATCTCGTAATTGCGCGGCAGGCCGACGACGCCCATGCGGCGCATGGACGCCGCGATGGTTGTGGCAATGTCGGCCCTTCCCTCCGAAACGCTTGCCGTTTGCGACATGCCCTACTTCACCTTCCACGAAGTCGTGGCCCCGCCCCGAGGCACGAAGCTGAATTACGAAGGCGGTACGGTCCCCGCCGCACCACCCCCGACTGACAATTGTTTCAAATTAACGCAGCCGATCTAACGCGGAGTTAATCATGGCCGCCCGCCCGCCGCGCCTCCACCGGATCGTGGTAAACCGCGCCTTCCTCACACGATCGCTTGATCGCGCCGCGTTCTGCGGCTAGGCGTTCTCGCGTGCGGACGTGGCGGAACTGGTAGACGCAAGGGACTTAAAATCCCTCGGGCTTTGCCCGTGCGGGTTCGATCCCCGCCGTCCGCACCACCTTTTGCTCCTAAAGCTTCGGGTGCAGGCCGCCCTGCCCCCGAGCCTTCAGGAACGAGCGTCCCGGCGGCCGCCCGCAAATACCGGAGATCAGGCCGCCAGCTTCGCGGTGATCTCGGCCATCCGTTTGCCCTGGAACTTCGCACCCTCCAATTCCTGCTCGGACGGCATGCGCGAGCCGTCGCTGTTGGTGCTCGTCGTCATCCCATATGGTGAGCCGCCACGCACTGTGTCGTTGCCCGATTGCCCCTGGTAGGCGTAGGACAAGGGGACGATGATCATACCCAGATGCTGCAGGGGAATCTGCGACGTCACCACTGTCATCTCCGCACCGCCGTGCTGTGTGGCGGTGGAGCTCATGATGGTGGCGGTCTTGTTGACCAGCTTCCCCTCCATCCACAGCGGGCCCATCTGATCGAGGAAATTCTTCATCTGCGAAGACATCAGGCCGAAGCGCGTCGGTATGCCGAAGATGACGCCGTCATAATCTGCCACTTCCAACGGCTCGGCCACCGGCGCTTCCTGGTAAAGCTTGTAGCCGGCTTTCTCGGCCACTTCC
Organism: Chelativorans salis; assembly: GCF_025336525.1. Lineage (GTDB taxonomy): Bacteria > Pseudomonadota > Alphaproteobacteria > Rhizobiales > Rhizobiaceae > Chelativorans > Chelativorans salis. Next base: position 683,911 of record NZ_JAOCZP010000002.1, on the reverse strand, counting down.
CGGGGCACCAGCTCAGGCACGCGCTTGACCGTCACATCGGCGCCCGCCTCGCGAGCGCCCTCTGCCGCCGCCCGCGCCATCTGCTCCATGTGGCCCCAGCTCGAATAATAAAGAACCAAAATTTTCGTCATCGTCTTTTCTGCTCCTTGAAAATCTCATGGGCGGCGCCGGGTGCGGCGCCCTTGCCCGATGTATGCGCAGCAGCAGGCGATGAAACGCCATCGTCGGTCGACACAGTGTTCACCATTTGCCGTCCATTGCCGCGGAAGCGCGATGCAGCTATCTGACGGAGGTTGACGGAGAAAACGCGCGATGAGCGAAATCATTACGGCGGCAATGGTGGTGATCGGCGACGAAATCCTGTCCGGCCGTACCAAGGACAAGAACATCGGGCACCTGGCCGACATGCTGACGGCCGTCGGCATCGATCTCAGGGAAGTGCGCGTCGTCCCCGACGATCAGGAAGCCATCGTCGAGGCGGTCAACGGGCTGCGCGCGCGCAACACCTACGTCTTTACCACCGGCGGCATCGGGCCCACCCACGACGACATCACAGCCGACGCCATCGCCGCCGCCTTCGGCGTGCCTTGCGGCTACGAACGGGAGGCATATCGCCTTCTGGAGGAGCATTTCGCCAAGCGCGGCATCGAATTCTCCGAAGCGCGCAAGCGCATGGCACGCATGCCCGAGGGTGCCGCCCATATCGCCAATCCGATCTCCGTGGCCCCGGGCTTTTCCATCGGCAACGTCTACGTGATGGCGGGTGTGCCGGCCATCTTCCAGGCCATGCTCGACAGCGTGATTCCAAGCCTGAAGACAGGCGCAAAGCTGATCTCCGTCGCTATCCCCTCGCCACTGCCCGAAGGCACGATCGGCGGACCACTGGGCGACATCCAGACGACGCACGGCGAGACCATCATCGGCTCCTACCCGAAATACGAGGATGGCCGGTTCTGGACGGAGATCGTCATCCGCTCCCGCTCGGAGGAGGCGCTAAGGGCAGCCAAGAAAGCAGTCGAGGAGATGCTGGAGACCCTGCTGAAACGAAATTGAGCCGGCGCCGTTGACATAAGGCAAAGGCAAACGCGGGCGGGTCGTCTCTAATGGCGCCCCACGTCGCCGTCCATGGAGGCTTACATGGTCTACAAGACACTGCTCGTCATCTTGAAAGGCGAGGCCGATACGCCGCGGGTGCTGGATTTCGCCCTGCCCTTCGCCGCGCGTCACAACAGCCACGTCATCGGCCTCCATGCTGAAGCGCTGCCTATCGCCATGGCCACCCCCATGGGTGGGTCGATGGCGGACTTTACTGTCGAGATGGAAGCGGAGGCCGCCCAGCGCCACGCCGCGCTGCGTGCCATCTTCGAGGAACGCACCCAGGCCGAAGGCGTAGCGGCGGAATGGCGCGGTTATGAAAGCGTTTCAGGCGATTCGGCCGTCTCCGGCATAGAGAGCGCGCGCACGGCCGATCTGGTGATCGTCCAGCAGAACGACCCCGACGCCGACAGCCGAATGACGGCTGACGTCGAGGCGCTGATATTCGAAAGCGGCCGACCCGTCCTGCTTGTGCCCTACACCTTCAAGGGCCGCAGCGTTCCTTTCAAGGAGGTGGTCGTGGCCTGGAACGGCAGCAAGGAAGCAGCCCGCGCGGCCTTCGATGCTCTGCCGCTCATGAAGGAGGCTGGCAAGGTCGAGGTGCTGACCGTCGACGCCCGCGACACGCTGCAGCAGGACGCCGGCCTTGCGGGCGCGGCAATCGCCGCCTCGCTCGCCCGCCACGACCTCGATGTGACGACGCGGGCCGAGCACTCGGCCGGCCTGTCCCACGGCGACGTAATCGCCAACCGGCTGGCCGAAACGGATGCCGATCTCCTGGTCATGGGCGCTTTCGGCCGCTCCAGACTTTCCGAATTCGTCTTCGGCGGCGTCACCCGCACCATGCTGCAGTCGATGACAGCGCCGGTTTTGATGGCGCGGTAGTCAGTTTTGACCTTGCTCTGAATCTTTTATGACGATGGAGACCGGGGCATCCACAATGCTGTTTTCCAGGCCCGTAACGAGCCCCGTCTCTCTTGCTTGGGCGGGCGAGAGAACAAGCCTGTCGTTTTCGCTGTAAAGGAGCTTTTCTATCTCCTCGCCGGAAACCGACAGGCATTCTCTATAAATGTCGGCAATCGAATCCCTGTAAGCATTCAGAAGTTCCTGGGCGGCGTTCAATCGATCAGGCTGTATGTAGGCGGCGTCGACCCAGGTGCTTGGGGGATGAAGAAGGAAGGTTCCGCCCCTCAGCGAAAGCCTCTCCTCCGCACCACAGAACATGACCGAGGCGGCGGAAGCGACCATAGACAGATTTACAACGGTCACCGGCGTTTGAGAACTTTTGATTGCCCAGTACGCCATCTTTCCGGCATCAAGATCGCCGCCATAGCTGTTTATGTAAACATATATCTTCTTTAGGGATTTGTAATTCTCATTTAATCTGTCAATAGATTGCACGAGCTCTGAAGCGTTGCCAACCGTCATTTCCACTAAATAGTATATCTTTGCGATCTCCGCCGCCTTACGAATATCGTCATCTTCAGGAGTGGAGGCTATAACCTCGGACCGCGACGAAGAAGAGGCAAGGATCGCAGCCAGCATATACATTATAAATGAAAAAATTTTCATTTTTAATCCATTAAATTATATAAATATATTATTATTCACATATATATGGAGCGACTTTACCAACCCTCTAAACATGTCTATATTTTGACATCCCTCCATCCCGCTTGAGATTGTCGATACTGCCGATGGATCGCGACATCACCGAAATCGACGGCGCATGCCACTGTGGAGCGGTGCGCTTTCGCGTCCGGCTGAGCGAGGGCCTTCATAGCGCCCGCCGCTGCACATGCTCCTATTGCAGCATGCGCGGTGCCGTCGCCGTCACGGCCAATGTCGGCGGCATCGAGATCATCGAAGGCGAAGACGCGCTCAACCTCTACCAGTTCAACACCGGGACGGCGAAACACTACTTCTGCTCGAAGTGCGGCATCTACACCCATCATCAGCGGCGCTCGAACCCCAACGAGTACGGCGTCAACGTCGCCTGTCTTGAGGGCATTAGCCCCTTCGACTTCGAGGAGGTGCCGGTAAACGACGGCGTCAACCACCCCTCCGACGGAGGAAAGGCCAACGGCCTTGCCGGTGTCCTTCGGTTCATTCGCAACGCATAGACATTTTCCCGGCCCGATGACGATGAACGGACCTCCATCTCAAATGCCGCCCTTCGCAATCCGCCGCTTGGGCAGGGCCGACGCGGAAGGCTTCCGCATCCTGCGGCTCGAAGGCCTGCGCGCCCACCCGGAGGCTTTCGGCGCTTCCTGGGAGGAGGAGAAGCAAAGGCCGGCGGCATGGTTTGCCGACAGGTTGGAGCGCAGTGCCGTCTTCGGTGGGTTGGCGAACGACGGGAGCTTGGTGGGGGCGGCCGGTCTGGCGGTGCAGGGAGGCCTGAAGGAAAGGCACAAAGGCATCCTTTGGGGCATGTATGTGCGCCCGCAGGCGCGCCGAACCGGTCTGGCGGATGCTCTCGTGGCCCGTGTGATCGAGGAGGCCAGGGGCGCGGTCGAGGAGGTGAAGCTCACGGTCGCCACTTCCAACGAAGCAGCAATCCGCCTCTATATCCGCGCCGGCTTCGTCCAGTACGGCATGGAAAAGCGGGCGCTGAAGGTGGGTGCGCACTACCACGACGAGCTTTTGATGGCTCTGCCGCTATACGCACCCGCCTGAAACGCCCAGTTCTCCTGCCGCCTATCTCAGCGACCGCGGCTTGTCTTCTGCCTGCCACAGCCCGAGGCCAAAGCCATCCGGATCCAGAAAGTCGGCGCTCCAGCCACCAGGCGCCTCTGATACCGGTGTGACGATGGTCACGCCTTTGGCGGCGAGGTCGGCGACGATGTCGTCGATACCCCCTTCCGTCACGTCGAAGACCAGAGCTGGCGTGTCGCCGCGCCGGCCCTCCATCTGGAAGAACACGATCTCAAGTCCGTCTTCAAGGGCGCCCGACAGCCAGAAGGGCTCAGCGCCCTCCTGGCGCTGGAGGTCGAGGCCGAGGGTTTCGTTGTAGAAGCTTTCCGTGCGCGCGATATCCGAGACGTAGAAGACGATACTGGCACGTTTTGGTTTGAAGGCCATTTGCAAGGCTCCTTTTGTTTCTGCTACGCCCTCGGTTGCCGCCGCTATGGATTTTGTGAGCGCTTGACGATGAAAAGATGCCCGTCGGGATCGTGGCTGGCAAACATGCCGCCGTGCCTCAGGAGACCTGGCAGAAGGGCATCACGGATGCGGCCATAGTGGAGATCGAGGCTGAGCCCCGGCATATCCCGGGGCATTTCGATGCCCCGGCTTGCGAGATGGCGCTTCAGGGCGGCAATGCGCTGCCTGAGCGCTGTATCGGACAGGTTGAGAAGATAGGCGACCTCCCGCCGGTTATGCCCGCTGAGCGCCAGTGCCGCCACCGCCTTCAGCGCGCGGGGCAATCCGTCGAGGATCGCCATCGGCTTCTCCGGCACACCCTGCACTGCCGTTTCCGCCTGAAGCGCATGCCATGCACCCTCACGGGCCCTCGCCCGTACAGCCCCGCGTGCATTCATGCGCGCGCGGTTGCAGATGACGCCGGCGATCCAGCTCATGTTCCGGGCTTCGGCCAGATCGTGCCGGCCGTGCCTGACAGCTTCGAGCAGAGCGTCCTGCACCAGGTCCTCCGCCCCGTCCGCGCGCCGCACACAGCGCCGGGCGACGGCGAGAAGCCTCCGGTAGTGCTCAGTCCTCATCTAACCCCGTTCCTTCGGCAAATCCGTCGTCAAGCATAACCCACCGCCCTTGCGCTTCACCCCCCTTTCCGGCTAATTCCCCCTGCATTCCCGGCGCGGTACGTGCGTCGCAGCGGAGTGCGTAAGATGGCCCTTCCCGAAAAAGCCTTCCCCGTCTCGTGGGACCAGTTTCACCGCGACGCGCGAGCGCTTGCCTGGCGGCTTTCCAGCGCCAACGGCCGCTGGAAGGCGATCGTGTGCATCACCCGCGGCGGGCTGGTGCCGGCGGCCGTGATCTCGCGTGAACTCGGCATACGCCTGATCGAGACGGTCTGCGTGGCCTCCTATCACGACTACACCGAGCAGGGCGAGCTCAACATCCTCAAGGAGATCACGCCGGCGCTCCTGGAGAACGAGGGTGAGGATATCCTCATCGTCGACGACCTGACGGACACCGGCAAGACGGCAGCCATCGTGCGCGCGATGATTCCGAAGGCGCATTTCGCCACCGTCTATGCAAAACCCAAGGGCCGCCCGCTGGTCGACACCTTCATCACCGAGGTCTCGCAGGATACCTGGATCTATTTTCCCTGGGACCTGGGTTTTTCCTACCAAAAACCCATCGCCGAAGACCATATCGGCTAACGCAGAAACGTTCGGGAAAGCCGGCTGAGGGGCCTCTCCAGCCTCGCTTCTCCTTGTCTGCCTCTCGTTGCGACATACTTTGAGGGAAAGATGGTAGATTCGTGAGCGATTCTCTTTGGAAGAAACGCACCGGGTGGTGAACGGATGATTTTTACCCACGCAACGCGCATCAGTCTTGCCGAGCGTCTGCGCCGCCTTTTCGGTGGTAATCCGCCGCGCGTGCAGGCGGCGGCTCTGCCGTGGCGGCGGGAGGGCGAGCAGATCAAGGTATTGCTGGTGACGAGCCGAGGCACCGGACGCTGGGTCCTGCCTAAGGGCTGGCCGGAAGGAGGCGAAAGTCTGGACGGCACGGCCGCACGCGAGGCGCGCGAGGAGGCCGGCGTCGAGGGGTCGACGGCGAAGACGGAGATCGGCCGCTATCTCTACGGCAAGGAAACAGGCAGCGGCCTCACCTGGCGCTGCGAGGTGGCTGTCTTTCCGCTACAGGTGGAGCGGGAGGCCAAGCGCTGGCCGGAGAAGAAGGAGCGAACCCGCCGTTGGGTGAGTCCGGAAGAGGCCGCCGGCATGGTGCAGGAACCGGATTTGGCCGAACTTATCGCCACTTTCGAGGGTCATCCACGGAAAATCGCGGCTTGAAGAGCGCGATACACGGTTAATGTCAACCTGACACTTGTGCCGGTCTTACGCTTTGCCTAGGCGGTGAATATCCGCGCAGCGCAGAGGCTGCCTGGGAACTAAATCAATGCCCGGGCTCTTTGCGGTAGCAAGACGCCAACGGCCGCTGGAACCTGAGATGGCCTCGACGACCGACACCACTGCCAGAGTAAAAAAACGCACCCTCGACAAGGATCTGGACAAGCTGGTCCACGTCGAGGAGGCGACGAGCCTTGTCGCGCGCGGCCTTGTGGCGCCGGGACTGGGTCTCCTCTTCCTGGCGCTGGCCGCCGTCTTCGCCTCCGTCTACGTGATCGGCGAGCCGCGCGCCGTCATCATCATCGCCGCCGCCGCCATCGGCGCCTATATGGCACTCAACATCGGCGCCAACGACGTTGCCAACAATGTCGGCCCAGCCGTCGGCGCCAAGGCGCTGACGCTCACCGGTGCGCTTGTCATCGCCGCCATCTTTGAGACGGCCGGCGCACTTATCGCCGGCGGCGACGTGGTCAACACCGTCTCCAAAGGCATCATCGCACCCGAATCAGTGGCAAGCCCGGACATCTTCATCCGCGCCATGATGGCCGCTCTCATCTCGTCCGCCCTATGGGTGAACCTAGCGACCTGGGTCGGCGCCCCCGTCTCCACCACCCACTCTGTGGTCGGCGGCGTCATGGGGGCGGGCATCGCCGCGGCCGGCTTTTCCAGCGTCCATTGGCCCACCATGGCGCAGATCGCCGCAAGCTGGGTCGTCTCGCCCGTCATGGGCGGCCTCATCGCCGCCCTCTTCCTCGCCTTCGTCAAGACGGCGATCATCTATCAGGACGACAAGATCACCGCCGCGCGACGCTGGGTGCCGCTGCTGATCGCCATCATGGCCGGCACCTTCGCCGCCTATCTGGCCACCAAGGGGCTGAAGAAGGTGATCAGCATCGACAACGGCACCGTCGCCGCACTCGGCTTCGGCGCCTTCGCCCTTGTCTGGGCGCTGGCCCACGTCCATGTGCGCCGCCAGTCGGAGGGCATGGAAAACCGCAACCAGTCGCTCCGGCGCCTGTTCAACGTGCCGCTGGTTATCTCGGCGTCTCTTCTCTCCTTCGCCCACGGCGCCAACGACGTGGCCAACGCGGTGGGGCCGCTCGCCGCCATCGTCTTCACCGCCGAGGCGGGCGCGGTAACGACCACGGTCACGATTCCGCTGTGGGTGATGGTGATCGGCGCCTTCGGCATTTCGCTTGGCCTGGTGCTTTTCGGGCCGAAGCTCATCCGCATGGTGGGCGAGCAGATCACCAAGCTCAACCCAATGCGCGCTTTCTGCGTGGCGCTGTCGGCGGCGATCACCGTGATCATCGCCTCCGGCCTCGGGCTGCCGATAAGCTCCACCCATACCGCCGTCGGCGCGGTCTTCGGGGTCGGGTTCTTCCGCGAGTGGTACACCGCCCGCTCCAAACGCCGCCGCGCCTATCTGGAGCGAAAGGGGCTGAAGGTGAAGAACGCCCGCCCGGCAGGGAGCAAGGTCGGACCGTTCCATGTGCTGTTCGAAAACGATGAGAACGGCGGCGCCGGCGTTTCACGCGAGGAAATCGTCCGCCGCAAGCTGGTGCGTCGGGCGCATGTGCGCACCATCGTCGCCGCCTGGATAACCACCGTGCCGGCCGCGGCAGCGCTGGCCGGCGGCGTTTTCCTGTTCCTCAACGCATTCGGCTAGCAACTGCCGAGCGCCACCGGTTCGGATGGGATGGGCGGCATCGGCCCGCCGAGTGAATAGCGGCGGGAATCGCCGGCCCCCGGTTTCCGAAAAAAAAACCGCCGATCTCCCCGATATCCACATGCGTGACACACAACATATAGCGGTCACAAAACTTATAAGAAACGAATCCTTGACGGGCGAAAACGAGTCGCCTTTTAATGGCGTCGTGCCTCTTTTTGCGAGGTGCAGCCGGAGAGTCCACAAGTCGGTCAGTTTTCCAATCGGTTGTCGCGTTTGCGCATCCGCCCGTCGTCGTCGCGGGCGGAAGGAGGGCGTGTTTTCTCAAAAAAGGCGACGGGGGCGCTAGTGTCGAGGGTGGCGTAAGCAATCTGTTAATACTATATTTAGCGTTTGCAGAGATGCTCGGCACTAAATAATGTGAGATTTCTCCTCTCGGAGAACAACCACAGGAAGCGTCAGAACGGACCAGCCGGATCCCCCCGGCGGGGCCCTTGCCCGGGCGGCAACGCCATACGGGCGAGATGGGGATCAGGTGTTGGAGAGCCGCCGTGACACGGGGCGCGGCGGCAGTCGGCGGACCCGGTGTCCGCGGGGGCAGATGTGATGAGCATCGCCCCGTGAAGGACGCTATATATAGGAATTGAAGAGGGCAAAGATGCGCATCGAACGTCGGTTCACCAAGGAAGGCCAGTCTCCCTACGCGGATATCGCCTTCCGCAAGGCCTTGAGCGAGATCAGGAACCCGGACGGCTCCACCGTTTTCCGGCTGGAGAACATCGATGTGCCGGCGCGCTTTTCCCAGGTCGCCAGCGACATCCTGGCGCAAAAATATTTCCGTAAGGCCGGCGTGCCCGCACGCCTGAAAAAGGTCGAGGAAAACGACGTTCCCTCCTTCCTGTGGCGTTCGGTGGCCGACGAGGAGGCACTCGCCGAACTGCCCGAGGACGAGCGTTATGGCTCGGAGACGAGCGCTGCGCAGGTCTTCAACCGGCTCGCCGGTACCTGGACCTATTGGGGCTGGAAGGGCGGTTATTTCGACACGGAGGCCGACGCGCAGGCCTTCATGGACGAGCTTTGCTATATGCTCGCCACCCAGCGCGTGGCGCCCAATAGCCCGCAATGGTTCAACACCGGCCTGCACTGGGCCTACGGTATCGACGGTCCCGGCCAAGGCCACTATTACGTCGATCCCTTCACCGGCAAGCTCACCAAGTCCAAGTCAGCCTACGAGCACCCGCAGCCGCACGCCTGCTTCATCCAGTCTGTCGGCGACGACCTCGTCAACGACGGCGGCATCATGGACCTTTGGGTGCGCGAGGCGCGGCTTTTCAAATACGGCTCGGGCACCGGCTCCAACTTCTCGCACCTGCGCGGCGAGGGTGAGCGGCTTTCGGGCGGCGGCAAGTCTTCCGGTCTCATGTCGTTCCTGAAGATAGGCGACCGCGCGGCGGGCGCCATCAAGTCCGGCGGCACGACGCGGCGCGCCGCCAAGATGGTCGTCGTCGACGTCGACCACCCGGATATCGAGGACTACATCGATTGGAAGGTGAAGGAGGAGCAGAAGGTCGCAAGCCTCGTCACCGGTTCAAAGATCGTCAAGAAGCACCTCGAGGCGATCATGAAGGCCTGCGTCAACTGCGAGGCCGACAATGACGACTGTTTCGATCCCACCAAGAACCCGGCGCTTAAGCGCGAGGTGAAGGCGGCCAAGCGCAACGCGGTGCCCGAGAACTACATCAAGCGCGTCATCCAGTTCGCGCGCCAGGGCTACACGAAGATGGAGTTCAAGACCTACGACACGGACTGGGATTCGGAAGCCTATCTCACCGTCTCCGGCCAGAACTCCAACAACTCCGTCTCGCTGAAGGACGATTTCCTGCGCGCTGTTGAGAACGACGGCGAGTGGACGCTGATCAACCGCATCGACGGCAAGCCGGCCAAGGTGCTGAAGGCGCGCGACCTGTGGGAGAAGATCGGCTACGCCGCCTGGGCCTCGGCCGATCCGGGCCTGCACTTCAACACGACGATGAACGACTGGCACACCTCACCGGCGGCCGGTCCCATCCGCGCGTCGAATCCGTGCTCGGAATACATGTTCCTGGACGACACGGCCTGCAACCTTGCGTCCATGAACTTGCTGCAGTACCGGCAGAAGGATGGAACCATCGACATCGCCGCCTACGAGCATACGGTGCGGCTGTGGACGATGGTGCTGGAGATCTCCGTCATGATGGCGCAGTTCCCGTCCAAGGAAATCGCCAAGCTCTCCTACGAGTACCGCACGCTGGGGCTGGGTTACGCCAATATCGGCGGCCTGCTCATGACCTCCGGCATTCCCTACGATTCGGACGAGGGCCGCGCCATCTGCGCCTCGCTCACCGCCATCATGACCGGCGTCGCCTATGCAACCAGCGCCGAGATGGCCGGCGAACTCGGCCCCTTCCCCGACTATGAGCGCAACGCCGAACACATGCTGCGCGTCATGCGCAACCATCGCCGCGCCGCCCATGGCGAGGAGGACGGCTATGAGAAGCTCGCCGTCAACCCGGTGCCGATCAAGGCGGAAGATTGCCCGCAGGCCGAGCTCGTGGAGCATGCCAAGGCCGCCTGGGACCGGGCGCTTGAACTCGGCGAGAAGCATGGCTACCGCAACGCGCAGGCGACCGTCATCGCGCCCACCGGCACGATCGGCCTTGTCATGGATTGCGACACCACCGGCATCGAACCCGACTTCGCGCTGGTAAAGTTCAAGAAGCTCGCCGGCGGCGGCTATTTCAAGATCATCAACCGTGCTGTGCCGGAGGCGCTCAGGACGCTCGGCTACTCGGAAGCCCAGATCGCCGAGATCGAGGCATATGCCGTCGGCCACGGCGACCTGAACCAGGCGCCGGGCGTCAACCCGACGACGCTCAAGGCCAAGGGTTTTCCCGACGATAGGATCAAGACGCTGAACGAGGCGCTGAAGTCGGCCTTCGACATCAAGTTCGTCTTCAATCAGTGGACGCTCGGTGCGGACTGGCTGAAGGAGACTTTCGGCTTCACCCAAGAGCAGCTCGACGACTTCTCCTTCGAGGTGCTGCCGGCGCTGGGCTTCTCCAGGAAGGAGATCGAGGCCGCCAACATCCACATCTGCGGTGCCATGACGCTGGAAGGCGCGCCGCACCTGAAGGACGAGCACCTGCCCGTCTTCGACTGCGCCAACCCGTGCGGCAAGATCGGCAAGCGCTTTCTCTCAGTGGAGAGTCACATCCGCATGATGGCGGCGGCGCAGCCCTTCATCTCCGGTGCCATCTCCAAGACGATCAATATGCCCAACGAGGCGACCGTCGAGGATTGCAAGGAAGCCTACATGCTTTCCTGGAAGCTGGCGCTCAAGGCCAACGCCCTCTACCGCGACGGCTCAAAGCTCTCGCAGCCGCTCAACGCCTCGCTGCTGGCTGACGACGAGGAGGATGCCGACGACCTGGTGGAAGAGCTGGTCTCCGCCCCGACGGCCGCCCAGGCCGCGCAGGTGACAGAGAAGATCGTCGAGCGCGTTATCGAGCGCGTGGTGCGCGAGCGCGAGAAGCTGCCGAACCGGCGCAAGGGCTACACCCAGAAGGCGGTGGTCGGTGGGCACAAGGTCTACTTGCGCACCGGCGAGTTCGACGACGGCCGCATCGGCGAGATCTTCATCGACATGCACAAGGAGGGTGCCGCCTTCCGTGCCATGATGAACAACTTCGCCATCGCCATCTCGCTGGGTCTCCAATATGGCGTGCCGCTCGAGGAATATGTGGAGGCCTTCACCTTCACCAAGTTCGAGCCGGCGGGCATCGTTCAGGGCAACGACGCGATCAAGAACGCTACTTCGATTCTCGACTATGTCTTCCGCGAGCTGGCGGTCTCCTATCTCGGCCGCTCCGACCTCGCCCATGTCGACACATCGGACTTCACCAGCACGACGCTTGGCCGCGGCATCAGCGAGGGCAAGGCGACACCCTTCTCCAAGGGGCTTACCCGGGGTGCCGCCCCCTTCAAGGTGGTGGGCAAGACCGAGCCCAAGGGCGAAGCCTCCGGCGGCACCCCGACGGCGCGCGCGGCCTCCAACGTCCGCGCCATCTCCCCGGGCGGCACGGTGACCGCGCTGAAGCCGGTCGTCTCCGAACTCCGCGAAGAAGCCTCCGCCTTCCGCCGCGACTACGAGGAGCGGGCAAAGGAACTGGCCGAGGAAGCGGCCGGGAACGAGGGCGCGGACGCGCTCTTCACCGACGAAGCGGCGGAAGAGGCCGCCGAGGCGAAAAAGGTGGAAAGCCACCGCCGCCAGCAGGCCATCGCGCAGGGGTATACGGGGAATATGTGCTCCGAGTGCCAGAACTTTACGATGGTGCGGAACGGGACTTGCGAGAAGTGCGATACGTGTGGGGCTACGAGCGGGTGTAGTTGAGTTTCAATGCCCGACCAGTTCGTTGGTCGGGCTTTTTCTTAAGTAGCAATTTCACCTGCAGGTGAAAAAACAGTGGGGAGAGGACATGGCAAATCTGACAGTCTTTGGATCAACATGCAGAGACATTCGCATGAAGACGAAAAAGCGCATGATCGACCAAGCGCAGGAATTTGGTTGTTCTCCATCATTCATCTCCGCAGTCGAGACTGGAGAAAAGCAAGTACCAGAAGGGTATGTAAAAAAATTCGGCGATTGGCTGAAGCTTGACCTCGTGACGAGGAAGCACCTTCAGCTTTTGGCCGACGCAAGAACGAACGTGATCCGATTTGTTCCAGTAGATAAGGAGCGGGCGGCTCTTGCAAGGCGACTATTCAGAAAAATCAACAAGATGTCGCCGAGTGAAATCCGCAACCTCAACGCATCGCTTCCTGGAGATGATTAATGAGTCACGACTACTGCGTCCCGGCCAAAAGCCGAACCGATATAGAGCAATTGGCCGCGGCTTGGCGAGAGGCCTTGGGTATCCCGACTGCCTGCCAGGCTCCGGATGTGATCCAGGCTCTTGAAAATGAGATGCCACGGCTATTCACAGACTTCGCTCTGTTAAGGAGGATCGTCTTTTGGACGGCGCGGAGGGGTACACGGAGTTCGATCCACCAAGGATCGTTTTGTCGGAATCCAGCTATCAAGCTGCCTGCAGATACCAAGGCCGGGGTAGGTGGACAGCTGCGCACGAGCTTGGTCATTTAGTCCTCCATAAGTCCGCAGTGCCTCTCGACCGCGCTCCGATACGGTATTCGAAGATGAAGGAGCTCCCTTCGTACGCGAGCGCCGAATGGCAAGCAAACGCGTTCGCGGCAGGCTTTTTGATGCCTGATTGGCTCGTGCGCGATTTCGTAGACGCTTCAGAAATAGCCGATTTCTTTTCAGTCAGCCGCTCTGCCGCTAAGCATCGCTTGGCGAATTTGGGCATATCAAAACCGCACGCGGTACCCCCGCAAGTGGTTGCATCAATCAACGCGTGGAAGGAACGGAAATGAACACCAGAGCCGACCACTTCGGATCGGCTCTGGTTACCGCGAAGAAGCCGAAGCCCACGCGGGGCGCAGAGATCGAAATCTCAACACCTGTAGCAAGGTCACATTATCGGGATTTCGCCCTCCGAGTCGAGGTAGCTTCGGTGCATACCAGCTATGAGTAACGACATATGTCAAACAAAGAGCGCAAGACCTTCGACGTTGGCCGCGACTCTCAATCCGGCCGCTTCATTACCGTAGAAGAAGCAGACCAACGTCCCAGCACGACCACGGTTGAACGGGTTCCCAAGCCTGGCCGTGGAGATACAAAAAGCGAACCGTCACGCAGAAAATAGACGATCGCTTCCTTGCCGGCCACCGGTGGTGGCCGGCAAACATCTATCGATCTCGCGCAAGATTGAAGCGCGAACTCGGCGACCATCCTTCCCCTTCGTCATCCTAGGGCGGAGCCGAGCGAAGCGGGGCGCAGACCCCTGGGTTCCATGCCGTTCCCTCTCCGACCGCGCCCGACGCTTCCGGCACTTCGCTCCCCTTGCTTGAAACGCAGCACACATGAAGGTCGTCACGGCATGGATCCTCGGGTCAAGCCCGAGGATGACGAAGCGGAAGGGAACGGCGCCCGACCCTGGCAGCCGGCGGCGGTTGCTGACGTGGTGTCTCGCTGACGCGGCCGCCATCCCCCGCCCGACGGCACAGTTGCACCCCCTTCGTCATCCTAGGGCGAAGCCGAGCGGAGCGAGGCGCAGACCCTAGGATCCATGCCGTTCCCTCTCCGACCGCGCCCGGCGCTTCCGGCACTTCGCTCCCCTTGCTTGAAACGCAGCACACATGACGATCGTCACGGCATGGATCCTCGGGTCAAGCCCGAGGATGACGAAGCGGAAGGGAACGGCGCCCGACCCTGGCAGCCGGCGGCGGTTGCTGATGTGGTGTCTCGCTGACGCGGCCGCCATCCCCCGCCCGACGGCACAGCCGCATCCCCTTCGTCATCCTAGGGCGAAGCCGAGCGGAGCGAGGCGCAGACCCTAGGATCCATGCCGTTCCCTCTCCGACCGCGCCCGACGCTTCCGGCACTGGACACCTTATGCCGGAAAGGCCGAACCCATCATCGCTGTCACGGCATGGATCCTCGGGTCAAGCCCGAGGATGACGAAGCGGAAGGGAACGGCGCCAACGTTGGCAGCCGGCGGCAGTTGATGATGCGGTGTCCCGCCGGCAGGGCCGCCATCCCCGCCATCAGACGCTAGGATGACAAACAGCGGGGTGGCATCACCAGCCCAAGCCTCGTAGCAGTTCCTGCCACTCGGGATTGGTCTTCTCGATGAGCTCGATCTTCCACTGTCGCGGCCAGCGTTTCAGTGATTTCTCCCGCTGGATTGCATCTTGCATGTCGAAATGTTCTTCGTACCAGATAAGCCGCGTGACGCCGTAGCGGCTGGTGAAGTGCGAACCTTTGCCATCCTTGTGCTCGGGAATACGACGGCCGAGATCGTTGGTCACGCCGATATAGATCGTGCCGCGCTTCTGGCTGGCGGCCATATAGACATAGCCGGTCATGAAGAGAACCTACCTCAACGGCTGTCGGAGGCTATGTTCTGCGGTTCCCCTTCACCCAGCGCGGCGGCTCGCCTTCGCAGCCGTCTTCCTCCCCCGCGCCTTCGCCGGCGCCGGCTTCGGCTGCCCTGCTTCCATTTCCAGGCGGGCCTGCCTCAGGCGCTCGGTCTTGGCGTCGCGGCGGGCTGCTTCCGCGTCGATGATCGCGCGGGCGGTGCGGTTGGTGATTTCGGCCTTGGTAGCCGCATTAGGCTTGGTGGGTGGGAAGAGGGTGTCCTTGGTGATGGCTTGGGTCATTTCGTTTCATCCTTTCCGGTGCGCCTGAAAAGCAAAAAGGCCGGGCGCTGCCCGACCTTTCCTCTCATCTCAAAGATCCGTGCCAGTACATCCGTGGTCACGGATCGAGATGAATGCGCTTTACGCGGCGCGCAGGTTGTCCGCGGCATTCTTGCCCGAGCGGCTGTCCCTGACGACGTCGAAGCTCAGCTTCTGGCCTTCCACGATGGTGCCGAGGCCGGCACGCTCGACGGCGGAGACGTGGACGAAGACGTCCGTTCCGCCATCATCCGGCTGGATGAAGCCAAAGCCCTTGGTGGAATTGAAGAACTTTACGGTTCCGGTGTTCATGACGATTTCCTTTCAATCGGTCACGGCGTTTGTCCACCGCGCCTTGGCACGGCAAACGGTTCAGATCGATTTTGAAGGGAAGTTCGTCGAGACGCCCGGAGGCGACAGCAGAGCTTAACAAGCAAGATCGATAGGGTCTTAAATAAGCACTTTCAGTTCTAAAACAAGGCGCTGGTCGAAAAATATTCGCCGGTGATGCAGGAGGCTGTTTGCGCCCCCGTTCGCCGTTTGCCAAGGAACGGATTCCTCCCCTCCCCGTTGGTCAGCCAGACCTCGAACAATGATCAATGGAGAACGCCATGCACCATCTTTCCGGCAAGCGTATCGCCGTCCTCGCCACCCATGGCTTCGAGCAGTCAGAGCTGGAGGTGCCGCTGAAGAAACTGCGCGAGGCAGGCGCCGGGGTTCATGTGGTTTCGCCGGAGGCGGGCGAGATTAGGGGCTGGGACAAGAAGGACTGGGGAGACATGGTGACGGTCGACAAGAGGCTCGAGGACGCGCGTCCCGAGGACTACGACGCCCTCGTGTTGCCCGGTGGCCAGATCAATCCCGATCTCCTTCGCGTGGAACCGAAGGCGCTCGAATTCGTGAAGAGCTTCTGGGCCGACAACAAGATCGTCGGCGCGATCTGCCACGCTCCATGGCTTCTGATCGAGACCGGCATCGCCAAAGGCCGCCGCCTCACCTCCTATCACTCGCTCAAGACCGACGTGATCAACGCCGGCGGAAAGTGGGAGGATGCGGAAGTCGTCACCGACCAGGGCCTCGTGACCAGCCGCCATCCCGGCGACCTCGACGCCTTTTGCGAGAAACTCGCCGAAGAGATTGTCGAAGGCCGCCACGAACGCCGCGCCGCCTGAGGCGGGCCAAACCGCCACGACGTTTTGCGCGCCCCGTCTGCTGCGGATTTGGAGGCAGCCGCCAAGCGCCCTCATGGTTCGACAAGCTCACCATGAGGGTCACGGAAGCCACGGCGCCCCTTTAACACTGAGAAGCCCAGCAGCGACCACGAGGCATCTGCTTTAGCGTGCCTATAAGCGGCGATTCACAGTAGCCCTAAACTCACGGTAGCCCTCATGGTGAGTTTGTCGAACCACGAGGGCGCTTTGGCGAATCTCAGCCGCTGATGTGACCGCGGGGCATGCCGTACATCAGCCGGTCGAAGCCATCGTGGCTGACATGCACCAGCGTGCGGTGGTCGCCGCCCTCGAAGTAGACGTCGCCGCTCACCTCCAGATCCTGGTCCACCACGCAGGGCAGGTGGTAGGGCGCGCCGAAGATTGGCACTGCGCCCTCATCACAATCGGGAAACAGCGCGGCCGCCTCCTCCTCGGACGCAAGCTCCACTTTCTCGCCGACGATATCGCGAACCTTCTTCAAGTCGACCCGGCGCGAGGCCGGCAGCACGGCAAGCAGGTAGCTGCCGTCCCACTTCAGCACCACGCCCTTGGCGAGCGCGGTGTTCGGCACGTGGCTCACCCGCGCCGTCATCTCCGAATTGCTGGTCTTGTTGTGCTTGGCGATATCGTAGGGGACGTGGTTGTCCTTCAGATATTCCTGCATTGTCATCGCGATGCCCATGACCTCATCCTCCCGGTCACATCGCCGCGTGAACGCGGCGGCCGCGGCCGACGGGATCGCGGGCAAAGGCGGCTTGCGCTGCCTTTGCCGGACCAGCGCCACGTCAGTCCGCCTGCTGGTCAGTTGAAGGGAAAGGATACACCCGGCGGGCTTGGGGGACAAGGAAGCGGCAAGGCCGGGAGAGGAAGGGCTTACTGCCCCTCCTCCACCTGCTCGGCCCAGCTCTCCACCTGCGTTTCGCCGTTCAGGAAGGGCAGGACGGTGGAAACGAGTTCGGGCGCGAAGAAGATGTCGTAGTGTGTGCGGTTGGGGATGATGGCGAGCCGGTTCTGCGACATGTTCTCGCGCATCCAGCCGGCATCCCTCAAGCCCCCGCCCAGGAGCTGGTAGAACTCAACGATATGCTCGGGGCGGTACATATCGCTGTCGCCGTAGACGAGCATCACCGGCATCTCCAGCTTCTTCACGTCCTCGGCCCAGTTGTAGGGCTTGCGCATGAGGGCGCCCATGCTGTCGAGCAGCTTCGGGAATTCCGAGACGTCCGGCGCCACCGCCGCGTAGGACTGGTACATCGGCGTATCCTTCATCATCTCAGCCATCCCCGCGCCCACCTGAGCCTGTTGCGGCAACATCTCGGGATAGAAGCCGTCCCGGGCGAATCCGGTCGAGACCAAGGCCAGCCGGCGCACCATCTCAGGATGCTGCACTGCGAGGCGGAAACCGGCACCGCCGCCGAAGGAATAGCCCAGGACATCGACCTCATCGTAGCCGAGTTCCTCAAGCACCACGGCGAGGTCGTCGCCGATGTCGATCAGGTCGATCTGGCGGTCGCCGAGCTGGGTGCGGCCGTGGCCGTGCAGGTCGACGGCGATCACCTCGCGCTCGCCAGTAAGCTCCGGCAGAATGGGCTCGAACATTTCGGCGGTTCCAAGCCCACCGTGGAGAAGCAGGAGCGGCTCCCCCTCCCCGTGGACCTCGTAGTAGTAGTTGACGCCGCTAGCTTCGATGTGGCCGCTCCTGGCGGGGGCAGGCTTGGCGGCTTGTGCTTCCATTGTCTTTTGTCCTTCCTCGGCTGTTGCGACTGCAGGCGCGGCGGCAAAGGCCGTGGCTGCAGACGCAACAATGGCGATCAGCGTGTTCTTGATCATCTCGGTCTCCCTCTTCCGCCGACATCCGCCGGCTGCAACGCCCCAAGGACGAGGGAGGAAGGATGGTTCCGACACCGCCGGGAAGAAATCAGCTCAAGGACAGGGATTGCCGATCTTCTGATGCAGGTTGTCCACCGCCGCCTGCATCTCCTCCGTCCAAGCAACCTCTGCCGAGGCCACCGCCTCCTTGAGCTGCGCCATGGTGGTGGCGCCGATGATGTTGGCTGTCATAAAGGGCCGAGAGCACACAAAGGCGCTGGCGAAGATGGCGGGCGTGAGACCGAAGGAACGGGCGAGTTCGTTGTAGGCGAGGAAAGCTTGCGCCGCCCCCGGTTTCTCGTAGCGCTGCAACCGGTCGAAGAGCTCCTTGCGCGAGCCCTTGGGCAACGCGCCGTGATCGTATTTTCCGGTCAAATACCCTTGCGCCAACGGCGAATAGGCAAGCAGGCTCACATCCTCGCGTTCACACGCTTCGGCGAGATTCACCTCGAAGGTGCGGTTGACGAGATTGTAGGCATTTTGCAGGGAGGCGATGCGCGGACCAGTGCCTTTGTCGGCCTCGGCAATAAAGCGCATGACGCCCCACGTGCTCTCGTTCGACAAACCCAGATGGCGGATCTTGCCCGACTTCACCAAGTCGTCGAAGACGGCGAGCGTCTCTTCGATCGGTGTCTCGTCATCATGACGCCTCGCTGTCCCCGTGACCCGTGTGGGGTTGGAGCCCCAGGGGATCGCCCGGTCCGGCCAGTGGATCTGGTAGAGGTCGATGTAGTCCGTCTGCAGCCTTTCCAGCGATTTATCGACAGCATCCGTGATGTCCGCGCGCACCAGCTTCGATGGCCGCCCGCCGCGGAACCACGGGTTTGCCGTACGACCCACCACCTTTGAGGCAAGCACCACCTTGTCGCGGTTGCCGCGTGCCTTCATCCAGGTGCCGATGATGCGCTCCGTCTCTCCTTGCGTCTCGGCCTTGGGCGGGATCGGATAAAGCTCGGCCGTGTCGAGGAAGTTCACGCCATTCTCGAAGGCATAGTCCATCTGTGCATGGCCCTCCGCCTCCGTGTTCTGCTGACCCCAGGTCATGGTGCCGAGACAAATTTTCGAGACGAGGAGATCGGTGCGGCCAAGGCGGCGCTTTTCCATGGGCTTTCTCCGGTGATTGAAGGCGGGCGAGCGCCCGAGAGAACGCCACTATAAGCGAGCGGGCGCGTCGCGCCAATGTCGGACGGCCTTCCACCCCATCAATCCGACTGCACACTGGCACAACAGAAATTGATTTGTCTGCTTGCCGGAAACGGATAAAAGCGGCCGGCGGGCGAATTGCGCCCCATTTTTGCCGCGCGCGTACGGCGGCAACCTATCCGCGGGAAAGTCCGAGTCATGTCTGTGCTGGTATCAGGCGCCGGAGCGCCGCCGGTCAATTCCTGGCTTGCCGAAGCGCGCGCCACGCTGGCGCTCGCCTGGCCGATGGTCATGACCAACCTCGCCCAGACGGCCATGAACGTGACTGACGTCATGATGATGGGGCGCTTGTCGCCGGCCGCGCTCGCCGCCGGCACGCTCGGCCATAATCTCTATTTCCTGCCGGTGATCTTCGGCATCGGTCTTCTCGCCGCCACCTCGCCCATGATGGCGAGCGCGCTCGGGCGCAAGCAGCATTCGCTGCGCGAGGTGCGGCGCACGGCGCGCCAGGGCCTATGGCTGGCCATTGCCGTGTCGCTGCCGATCTGGCTCCTCCTTTGGCAATGCGAGGCTATCCTGCTCGCCATGGGCCAGGATCCGGGTCTCGCAGCGCTGGCGGCAAGCTATATGCGTGCGCTGCAATGGGCGGTTCTGCCCTTCTTCGGCTATATCGTGCTGCGCTCCTTCATCTCGGCGCTCGAGCGGCCGGGCTGGGCGCTGGCGGTAGCCTTCGTCGCCGTCGGCTTCAATGTCCTAGCCAACTGGTGCGTGATGTTCGGCAATCTGGGCTTTCCCGCGCTCGGCATCGTCGGCGCGGGGATCGCCACGGCATTGTCCAGTATCTTGTTGTTCGCCGGCCTCGTTGCGGTCGTCTCGCTCGACCGCACCTTTAGGCGCTATCAGCTCTTCGGCCGCTTCTGGCGCCCGGACTGGCCGCGTTTTGTCGGGCTTTTGAAGCTCGGGCTGCCGATCGCCGCCATCCTCACCTTCGAGGTATCGATCTTCAATGCCGCCGCCTTCCTGATGGGCCTCATCGATCCCGTGTCGCTGGCAGCCCACGCGATCGCCATCCAGATCGCCTCGGTCAGCTTCATGGTGCCGCTGGGGCTCAACCAAGCGGTCACTGTGCGCGTTGGCCGCGCCTTCGGGGCGCGCGACGCCGCGGCCGTCACCCGCGCCGGCTGGACGGCCTTCGTCATGGGGGTGAGCTTCATGGCTGTGATGGCACTTCTCATGCTTCTGGCGCCGCGTCTGCTGATCGCCGGGTTCCTCGACCTCCAAGCGCCGGAGAACCAGCCTGTCATCGCCATGGCGGTCACCTTCCTGGCGCTTGCGGCGCTGTTCCAGATCGCCGATGGTGCGCAAGCGGTGGCGAGCGGCATGCTGCGCGGCCTGCACGACACCACGGTGCCGATGATCTATGCGGCCATCGGCTATTGGGGCATCGGCCTGCCGTTCGGCGTCCTACTCGCCTTCCCCTTCGGCTATCAGGGCGTCGGAATCTGGCTCGGTCTGTTCACCGGGCTTGCAGTCGTCTCGGTATTGCTTCTTTCGCGCTGGCTGGGCCGCGCGAAGCTCATGCCTTTTTCCACCTGAAGCGGCCGCGCTTGGCCTCATCGATCAGCATGTTGGCCACCTGCATGCGGATGATAGCGCGGGCGCGCAGGTGCTCGGGCACGCGGTCGGGATGGTTGCGGAAGGCGAAGTCGCGGCGCAGCCGGTCGAGCTCCTTCGGCTTGGCCTGCTTGCCGAGGCCAAGCTCGTGGGCGATGTCGTCGGGATCAACGGAAGGCTCCGGCGCTATGGCCTTGTCGCCCGCCGGCCCCTGGTCCGCAAACATCCGGTAGGCCGCCTGGATCATGTCTTCCGAAAAGCTGATCCGGCCGGAATTCAGTTCCTCGGCCACCGAGAGATAGTCGATCGAAACGAGATGAGCCCCATCCGGCTCGCGGCCGTGCTCTGCCAGGAGCTCATCCAGCATGCTTGCGAAATCGCGCGGTACGCGCCGTCCCATTAGACCGCCCTCCCCACCCTTTAAGGCACCGATCCAGGACGCAAGGTTAAGCCCTCGGACGTTAAGAAAAGTCTTCCCGCCGAACCCGCATTTTAGAGGTGCGCTCCTTTGGCGCGGCGCCCGTTCAAACGGCGCCCGCGCATGCTATGGTCGGCACGAGCCGTCGGACGAAACATGACCGGAGCAGTATCCATGAAGCCACTTCCCCTTGTCGCGGCCATGGCCTCTTTCTTGCTGGTATCGGGCCTTCCCCCGGCCGCCGCCGATCCCGCCTATCTGGACGATCGGTCGAGCCCGGAGGCGCTGGTCCGCTCGCTCTACAACGCCATCAACCGCAAGGAATATGCGCGCGCCTACGCCTATTTCTCGCCGCCGCCGACGGAGACGCTGGACGCCTATGCCGAGGGCTATGCCGATACCGAGAGTGTGGAGGTGGTGACCGGCCTTGCCAGCCAGGAAGGCGCCGCCGGCAGCGTATACTACTCCCTGCCCGTCGCCATCCTGGCGCAGAACACCAACGGCCAGGACCAGGTGTTCGCCGGCTGCTACACGCTGCGGCTCGCCGACCCGCTGGTGCAGACGACGCCGTTCACGCCGCTTCACATCGAGGAAGCGCATCTTTCGCCCGCCGATGGCCCGCCGCGCGAGGCCTTACCGACCGCTTGCGGCGACGCACCGCCGCAGGAGGAAGGCAATATTCTGTTCGAAGAGGCGAGGAAAATCTTCGCTACGCTCTACGGCGACGAGTGCCGGACGGGCGCTGACGCGCCGGAAGAGCCGCAGCACCACGTGATCCCCTTCAACTACGCTTATGAGGAACCGGACACGCCGCCGCACGAGGCGCATCTCTTCCGCTTCTTCTGCAATGTGGGTGCCTACAACGAAACCCACGCCTATCTGATGACCGATGGGCGGGGGCAGCTCCTGCCGCTACGCTTCGCCACGCCGGAGCTCGATATACGATATGAGAATGACGACATGGAGGGAGCCGTGGAGGAGATGCGGATCATTGGCTATACGTCCGACGATCTGCTGTTGAACTCTGAATTCGATCCCGACACGCTGGAGATCATCTCCCGTGCCAAGTGGCGTGGCCTGGGCGATGCCTCCGCCACGGGCATCTGGCTCTTCCGTTCCGGCGCCTTCACGCTGGTGAAATACGAGGCGGATGCCTCTTATGATGGTGAGGTCAATCCGGAACTGCTGGTCGACTATTACAGCACCCCGTGAGAACACCTCCTGCGCCCGAATCCTATCGCCGCACGGCTAGCATCCAGTTGAGCGTCTCGCGCCAGTCGGTCATGCGGATGGGCGTACCGTGGCTGCCCGTCTCGAAGCGCACGAAGCGGACGGGATAGCCGGGTGCCGCGTCGCGAATGCCGCGATAGAACGCCTCCTGCTTGTCGATGGGGAAGACGGTGTCGCGGCTGCCGTGGGCGATGAAGATGGGCACGCGGCGGCGGAAGGCTTCCGTCTTCACAAAATGATCGTCCCACATGGAGCCCAACAGCAGCAGCCCGTCTAGCTGGGGCGCCAGCGCCGGTTCGCGTGCAAGCCGCCAGCACAGCGCTCCGCCCATGGAGCCGCAGGCGAGGAAGATCGGTGCTTGCGGAGAGCGTGCGGCGTAGAGGGAGATAAGCGCGGCTATCTCCGCCGCACCTTTTTCGCCGAAGTCGGAAAAATCCGGCGAGAGATAGAGCCCGCCGTTGTGGCCCATCAGGTTCTTGATGCGGTTGAAATTGCCGCCGAAGGTGAAGTCGTTCACTCCCTGATGCCGGCTGCCGCCCTGGCCATGCAGATAAACGGTGATGATGCGCGGACGGGCCGGACGGCCGACGGCGAAATGGCGCACAGGGCCGGCCTCGGTCTTGGCGAGAAGGTCCTGCTGCAGGCGGCGAATGTCAGTGCTGATATAGCGGCTCTCGGCTTGCCGTTCCGGCACGGCGTCGCGCTGGTTGATGTCGCGGAGCTCGCGATAGTCGATTATGCGGTAGGCGCCGTTGTCGTGGGACTCGAGGATTGGTGGATAGGTAAAGAGTTGGTCCTTGAAGGGGGCGAGTTGGAGGGCCGTGGCGGGGGTGGTGAGGACGAAGGAGATGAGCCAGAGGAGGGTTGGGACGAGATGGCGCACTATCGCCCCTCGACGCTCAACACGCCGCCGGCGGCCCGCAGCGCTTCCGGCGTATCCACATCCAGGCTCGCCGCCGCGCCGAGCTCCACGTCGATCACTTCCAACGGTGCACTTTCGATGATGTGGCGTGCGCCGGTGTCGCCCTCCAACCTTTCCACCTCCGCAAAAAGCGCGCGCGGCAGGATGACAGGATTGCCGCGTTTTCCACCGTGGGTGGCGCGTACGATGGCCTGGCCGCCGGCTGTCGCGAAGGTTTCGATCAGGCGGTCGAAATCGGCGGTGGCAACCTCCGGCATGTCGGCCAGCGCCACTAGCGCGCCTGCGGCGGACGGAGGAAGCGCGCGGATTCCGGCCTTCAGCGAGCTTGCAAGGCCCGTGGCGAAATCCTCGTTCTTCACGTGCCTGAGGTCGAGGCCGGAAAGCGCCTGCGAGACCGCGTCGGCCTCGTGCCCTAGCACGGCGACCGTGTCGGCCGCCCTGCTCTCCGCCACGCGTTCGGCAGTGCGGCGCACCAGCGGCTTTCCCGCGAAATCGGCAAGGAGCTTGTTCCGCGCGCCCATCCGGCGCGACTGACCGGCGGCCAAGAGCACCGCCCACACTTTCGCCGGTGCCGGCTTCGCAGCCACCTCGCGCGGCTGTGGGCGGGTGGGGATTTCCATGAGAAGCCCGCCAACCCCCATGCCGGCGATCTCCTCCGGGCTTACCTGAAGCCCCGCCGCGAGGCGATCGAGCACCCAGTCGAAGCCATTGAGCTTAGGGCTGCGGGCGCAGCCCGGCGCGCCGATAACCGGTTTGCCCTCGAGCGTGCCGACGACGAGCAGGTTGCCGGGATCGACCGGCATGCCAACCCGCGAGACCGTCCCGCCGACGCGGCGGATGGCGGCCGGAATGACATCGTCCTCATCGCAGACAGCGGAGGCGCCGAAGACGAGGATCATGTCGTTGTCCGCAATCTGCGCGCGGATGGCCGCGGCGACGCGCTCCTCCTCGTGCGGAGGGCGGGCCTCGCCGGTCAGCCGGCTTTCCGAGCGGGCAAGGCGGGCCTCGGTGATGCGGGCGGTCTTGTCGAGCACGCTCGACTTGACGCCCGGCAGAACAGTCTGCACCAGGCCCACACGCTGCGGCGCGAAGGGTTTTACGGAAAAAGCCTCGCGCGCCGCGCAAGCGATCTCGGCCTGTGCCACCAGGTTTTCCGGCACGGCAAAGGGGATGATCTTCACCGTCGCCACCATCTGCCCTGCCTGGACCGTGGCGAAGGGATCCAGCGTGGCGATGGTGATGGCCGGGTCTATGCCGTTGATGGCGTCGATAACCGTCCTGTCGACGAGAAAAACGCCGGCCTCCGACGCATGCAGGTTCACCCGCCCGGTGGCGGGCGGTCGGGCCTCGACATGGGCGGCATCAAGGGCGGCGGCGATGCGGCGGGCAGCGGCATCCTCGTCGAGGTCGTCCGGATCGAGAACGGCTGCAACCACCTCGCGCACGCCCGCGTCCCGCAGCATGCGCACGTCTTCCGCCGTCAGCCGATGCGCCTTGCGCAGGCGTTTGTCGCCGGCAGCCATGGCATGGGCAAGGATTGCGCCCTCCGCTTTCTCGATCGTTATGGGGCCGAACCTCACGCCGCCTCACCTTTCCGTGCTTCCAGCCCGCGCGAGCGCAGGGCCTCGATAATTTCCGCCAGCACTGCGACGGCGATCTCCGGCGGGCTCGCCGCACCGATCGCCAGACCGATGGGCGCGTGGACGCGCTCGATAGCGGAGGACGGAACGCCTGCCGCCGTCAACCGCTCGACGCGTTTGGCGTGGGTCTTTCGGCTGCCGAGCGCGCCGACATAGAAGCAGCCAGCTTCGAGTGCAGCCATCAGCGCCGGGTCGTCGATCTTCGGGTCATGGGTGAGTGCCGCTAGCGCGCAATAGGCGTCGAGCGGGCTCCTTGCCAGCGCCTCCTCCGGCCATTCGGCATCGAGCCGGACACCGGAGAAGCGTTCTGGCGAGGCGAAGGCCGTGCGCGGGTCGATGATGTGGACGTCAAAGCCGGCCATGCGCGCCATCGGTGCCAGTGCCTGGCTGATGTGGACGGCGCCGATCATGACGAGTCGTGGCGGCGGCAGGTGTACGTTGAGGAAGAACGTGCGTCCGTCGACCTCCACCGTGGCGGATTTGTCGGAGCGGAACGCCTTCTCCACCGCCTCGCCCAATAGCCCGGAGACGGGATCGCCCTCCACCACCACCCGGTCGCGCCCGTCGCCCAGGTCGGTGACGAGGAGAGCCGCGCGGCGTTCGCGGCGGCATTGATTGAGCTTCTTCAGGGCATAGGGGTCCATGGCTCAGCCCAGTCGCTCGACATAGACCTTGATGCGGCCGCCGCAGGAGAGGCCGACCTCCCAGGCCGTTTCGTCGGCAACACCGAACTCCAGCATGCGCGGCTTGCCGTCGGAAAGGACGTCGGTGGCCTCCGCCACCACTGCACCTTCCACGCAGCCGCCGGAGACGGAGCCCTCAAAATGCCCCTCCCCGTCGATGACCAGATGGCTGCCCACGGGCCGTGGAGCCGAGCCCCAGGTCTCGACGACGGTGGCAATGGCCACGTCCTTGCCGGCCTTCATCCAGTCCTCGGCGGTCATCAGGGGGTCGAGCGGTTCGCTCTGGACTTCCTCGGGCATTTTTCGCCTCCTCCCGGTGTGTCGAGATTGCGAGCGGCAGAACGGTGGAAGATTCCCCTCACTTGCGATTTTCTGGGTTTAGCGAAGCCTTGGAAATCACAAGTGGGGTCTTTCCGACATCTCCACGCAAAATCTCGGAGCATATCCTTGACCCATTCCAATATGGTCACGCAGGCAGGCGGTTGCCAAGCCCCCGTTCCATCACGGCTCCCATGCGCCCGCGCCGCGGCGGGGCGGAGAGCGCCCGGCACAGGTCTCCCAGCGCCTCCAGCGTGTGAACCGGGCGGAACTCATCCACGTGCGGCAGCATCGCCTTCACGCCGCGCGCCTTGGCCTCGAAGCCTTCGAAGCGCAGGAGGGGGTTGAGCCAGATGAGGCGGCGACAGGATTTGTGGAGCCGCTCCATCTCGTGAGCGAGCCGCTCGACATGGTCGCGCTCCAGCCCGTCGGTGATCAAAAGCACCGTCGCCCCCTGCCCCAGAACGCGGCGCGACCACAGGCGATTGAAGGTGTGAAGCGCCTCGCCGATGCGCGTGCCGCCGGACCAGTCGGGCACGGCGTTTGCACATTCGGCCAGTGCCTCGTCGGGGTCGCGGTGGCGCAGCTGGCGCGTCAGGTTGGTGAGCCTCGTGCCGAAGACGAAGGAATGCACGCGGCGGCGCTTTTCCGTCAGCGCGTGCAGGAAGTGCAGGAAGATGCGCGTGTACTGGCTCATGGAGCCGGAGATGTCGGCGAGCACGACGAGGGGCGGATGCATCCGGCGTGGGCAGCGAAAACGCGGCAGGATGAGGTCGCCGCCGGTGCGCAAGCCGAAGCGCATCATGGCGCGCGGGTCGATACGCTCGCCGCGTGAGTCCGGGCGGAGGCGGCGGGTGGCGACGAGATCGTGCGGCATGACGAGCGCGGCCATCGCCTGCCGCGCGGCCGCCAACTCCTCTGTCGTCATTTGCGCGAAGTCCTTGTCGCGCAGCACCTCGTTGGCCGACAGCGAGAGGCGCGCGTCGAGTTCGATCTCGTTGCGCGCAAGCGGGTCGCGGCGGTCGTTCTGGAAGGCTTCGCCGGCCCGCGTCTCGCCGGCGCGCGGCTTCTCCTTCTCTGCCCGATCTGGCGCCACCGGCGAGAGCATGGCCAGCATCTTCTCGATCAGCTCGCGCGAGCGCCAGAACAGGCGGAAAGCCTCGTCGAAGACGGCGTGGTCCTCGTGCCGTTTCACGAGAACGGCGTGCAGCGTCCAATAGAAATCGTCGCGCGTGCCGATGCCGGCCGTCAGCACGGCCTCGATGGCATCGGTGACGGCACCAGGGCCGACGCGCAGGCCCGCCTTGCGCAGTGCGCGGGCGAAATAGACGATATTGTCGGCAAGCCGCCCCTCCGGATCGGCGCTCGTGCGGCGTTGCTTGCTGCCGGCGGCCATGGCCTCAGCTCGCGGCTTCCAGCTCGGCCTTGACCTCGCTCAGGATCTTCGCACCCTCGCCCTCCCGCAGCCGCGCGATGTCGTCCTGGTACTTCAGGAGCACGCCCAGCGTATCGGAAACGGTTTCGGGGTCGAGCGCAATCTTGTCGAGTTCGGTCAAGGCGTTCGCCCAGTCGATGGACTCGGCCACGCCCGGCACCTTGAAAAGGTCGATCTCGCGCAGTTTCTGCACGTAGTGGACCACCTCTTCGGAGAGGCGGCGGTTGGCCTCGGGCACCTTGCGGTGGACGATCTCCAATTCGCGCTCGGCGTCCGGATAATCCACCCAGTGATAGAGGCAGCGACGCTTCAGCGCGTCGTGGATTTCGCGCGTGCGGTTGGTGGTGATGATGACGATGGGTGGCTCGTCGGCGCGGACGGTGCCAAGCTCGGGCACGCTCACCTGATAGTCGGAAAGGATTTCCAGAAGGAAGGCCTCGAAGGCCTCGTCCGTGCGGTCGAGCTCGTCGATGAGGAAGACGGGAGCTGCACCGATGTCACCGGAAAGCGCCTCCATGACGGGACGGCGGATCAGGTATTTCTCGGAGAAGACGTTGTGCTCCATGATGTCGCGGTCAGCCGTCCCCGTCGCTTCCTCCATGCGGATCTCGATCATCTGGGCAGCGTAGTTCCACTCGTAGACGGCCGAGGAGACGTCCAGCCCCTCGTAGCACTGGAGCCGGATGAGACGGCGGCCGAGGGAGGCGGCCAGAACCTTGGCGATCTCCGTCTTGCCGACGCCGGCCTCGCCTTCTAGAAACAGCGGCCGCTTCATCTTCAAGGCCAGGAAGAGCACGGTGGCGAGCGCCCGGTCGGCCACGTAATCGGCATCGGCCATAAGGTCGAGCGTCTCGTCGATCGACTGCGGGAGGGCGCGTGGGGTGAGTGCGGACATTGTTTCTCCGAAGGATTAGAGAACGCGGTAGCCGCGGTCGTGGTAAAGCAGCGGGCGCAGGTTAGCGCCCACGCGCAGGCCTGTCACCTTGCCGAAATAAATACGGTGGGTGGCAAGGTCCTTGGTGTCGATCACCTGACAGTCGAAAACGGCCATGGCGTCGGTTAGCGCCGGTGCGCCTGTCGACAGCGTCTCCCACTCGGCAAGGGCGAACCGCTCGTCGGGCGGCAGACGAGTAAGGCCGGAGAAGGCGTCCGACAGCTCCTGATGATCGGCGGCCAGCGTGTTGAGCGCGAAGACGCCGTTCTTCAGAAAAAAGTCGTTGTTGACGTTCTCACGGTTGAGGCAGACGAGCACGATGGGCGGATTGTCGGAAACGGAGCAGGCAGCGATAACGGTGACGCCGCGGCGCCCGGCGGGCCCGTCCGTGGTGACAACGTGCACAGCGCCGGCAAAGCGGGCCATTGCGTCACGATAATGCTGCGGTGCTACGTCGTTGGTCTTCAGCACGAAAAATCCCCGTCGCCTCGTTACAGATAGGTTGCGGCCCGACGCATACAAGCGGCCGGCGGGCCGCCTCAATAGCGTGTTGCGCCGAGGCCCGCCACCATTTACCAGTGGCGGAAGTTCAGAACTATGCGTGCTAATTGAGGATTTTCAGTCTGTACCCCCTGCGTCCAGTCTTGCTCGCCCTCCAGCTTTCCGCTTTGGCGGCGGTAGCCCCGGCGCATGCGCAGGAGGTGATCGTGGGTCTTTCGGCGCCGCTGAGCGGCAATTTCGCAACGCTGGGCACGCAATGGGCGGAAGGGGCGCGGACGGCGATCAAAGGCGACGCGACAGCACGGCTGGTGGAGGCCGACGACGCGTGCACCGAGGAAGGCGGGGCTGAGGCTGCACACGCGCTGGTGGAGGCAGGCGCGGCAATCGTCATCGGCTTTCTGTGCACGCCGGCCGTCGAGGCAGCCATGCCGATCCTGAAGGAGGCTGGGGTTCCAGTGGTCACCCCCGTGCGCACGGGCGGATTGACCGACCAGAAGGCGCGTACGGACTGGCCCGTCTACCGGCTCGGCCCCCGCACCGACGACGAGCGCGAGGCGGTGGCGGATATCCTGATCCGGCGCTGGCGCAACGAATTCTTCGCCATCGTGGACGACGGCACGATCTATGGGCGGGAGCTAGCGGAGAACCTGCGTGCCGCCGCCGAACTGGCGGAGTTGCAGCCGGTCTTCATAGACACCTTCAGGCCTCAGATGGACAACCAGATCGGTCTTGTCGGCCGGCTGCGGCGGGCGGGCGCCACCCATGTCTTCGTCGGAGGCGACCGCAGCGACGTCGCGATAATGGCACGCGATGCCGAGGAACTCGGCTATGAGGTGACCTTTGCCGGCGGCGAGGCGCTCAGGGCCGAGGACGATCTGGTGCCGCTTCCCGCCGGCGTGCTGATGGTCGGGCCGCCGCAATGGCACGAGATTGCCGCTCCCGAAATACTTCAGGCCTTGCGCGAGGCGGGCGTAGAGTCGGAAGGTTACGTTCTGCCTGGTTATGCGGCCACCCAGCTTGCGACGGGTGCAGTGCGCGTCGCGGCCGAGGACGGCAAGCCGGTCGTGGAGATCCTCGACGATTTCGCCTTCGATACGGCGATCGGGATCGTCCGCTTCGACGAAAATGGCGATCTCGCACGCAACATTTACCGGCTTTTCCGCTACGACGGCGAGGAATTCGTGGAGGTGGAATAGGTGTTCCGGACGGGAGACAAGAATCTGATCACCGATGTCGCGGGGCTCAAGGTCGGCAACAGCCAGAATGCACGGCTGAAATCCGGCGTCACCGTGGTGCTTTGCGGGGAGCCGGCGACGGCAGGCGTCAAGGTGCTGGGCGGGGCGCCGGGGACGCGTGAGACGGACCTTCTGGCGCCGCACAACCTGGTCGAGAGCGTGAACGCGGTGGTGCTTTCAGGCGGCTCAGCCTTCGGGCTTGATGCCGCGTCCGGCGCACAGGGCGCGCTGCGCGAGATGGGCAAAGGCTTTGAGGTGGGAGGCTTTCGTGTGCCCATCGTACCGGCGGCGATCCTGTTCGACCTCGCCAATGGCGGCGACAAGGACTGGGGCCGCTTTCCGCCCTATCGCGAACTCGGATACGAGGCGACACAGGCAGCGGCGGAAGATTTCGCGCTCGGCACGCACGGTGCGGCCACGGGCGCAACCACGGCGGGATTGAAAGGCGGGCTCGGCTCGGCCTCCTGCATTCTGCCGAACGGCGTCACAATCGGCGCGCTGGTGGCCGTCAATGCCATCGGCTCCACGACGATAGGCGACACGGCGCATTTCTGGGCGGCACCGTTCGAGATCGGCGCCGAGTTCGGCGGCCTCGGCCTGCCCTCGCCGCTTCCCGGCAACGCGCATGACGTTACCACCAAGCTCGGCGGAGCGAAGCTCGGCGGCAACACGACCATCGGCGTGATTGCCACCGACGCAAAACTTACCAAGGCCGCCGCGCACCGGCTGGCGATCGCCGCCCATGACGGCTTTGCCCGCGCCATATGGCCGGCGCATACACCGCTCGACGGCGACCTCGTCTTCGCGCTAGGGACGGGGTACAGCGGAGTGGAGCCCGACATTCCAGCAAGCGTGGAGCTATACGCCGCCGCTGCAGCCACCATGGCGCGCGCTATCGCCCGTGGGGTTTTCGCGGCGGAAAAGGCTGAAGGCGACGTGATGCCAGTGTGGTCGGAGCGGTAAGACTTCCCCCTGCTAAAGGGAAAGGTGTACTCGCCCCGGTTGGCGGAAAAGGATATAAGCCGTTGCGAGAAAAAGAGGGGCCTTTGCCATGCCGACCCTGCGCCTGTTTGCCGCCCTTGCCGCGCTCTTGCTAACCCTGCCCGCCGCGCGCGCCGGCGACACGGCAACGGTGGAGATCCTCGGCTTCAGTGAAGACGGCGGCATCTTCGCCTTCGAGGAATACGGCATCCAGGACGGCTCCGGCTTTCCCTACGCGAACCGCTTCTATATCGACACGACGAGCGATAGCTTCCTGCCCGGTACGCCCATCCGCGTGCGCATCGACGACGAAGGGGCGACGTTGGAAGTGGCGAGGCAGGACGCGAAAGATCAAGGTCAATCAGTGATTTCCGATGCCGAGCTTACCCCCGGCTTCACCGCCGGCTGGAACGCGGTGACGGAACATTCGGCCGATCCGCACCGCATGATGGTGAACCCGCGCCCCGTCGAGCCGCCAATCGACGAGGCGCTGGAGTTCCGCCTGGAAGAGCGACACCTTCAGCAGCCGGAAAACTGCGAAGGCATGGGAACGATCATCGGGTTCCACCTCCTGCGGGTCGGCACCGCACCGGGCGATGAAACCACCACCGTGCACGAGGACGCGACCATTCCGTCGAGCCGCCGTTGTCCGCTCGGCTACAGGCTGACGGGCATCCAGACCTATCACCCACAGGGTGGGCCGGCCGTCTTCGCCGTCCTGATCGCAATCCGCAGCTTCGGCTTCGAGGGGCCGGATCATCGTTTCATCGCAGTGACGGGACAGCTTTAGGCGTGCGGCACGGCCCTTTCACTCCCGTTTCCGCGGCATACGCCACGAGCCGCCCAAGAGCCGCGCTGCCGCCCATAGGCGCTACAGTGCTCGGCACGGTGCTTTGGAGCCTGATGATGGGCGCAAGCGCTCTCGCAGGGATTGCCCACTGGGTCGATCATTCGCGGGTCGCTACGATCACTCTCACCTTCACCCTCGGCGCCGCACTCGCCTTCCCGACCGCGCTCTACCCCGCCTGTCAGATGGCCAGGCGCTTCGACACCGGCCGCCGCTTCGCCTGCTTCTTCCTGGCCCTCGGCGTTGCGACCGTCGGCTTCACGGCGCTGGTCTTCGCGTTCCAATACGTGGCTTCCGTTGCGTCCTGGCATGAGGGGGTGAGTCTCCACGACCTTGCCGATTGGCTCCTTTTCACCACGGCGACCGCGCTCTACCAATTTGCCGTGCTCGGCCTCAGGCTCTATTTTCCCTACGGGCTGCTCGCCCTTTTCGCCTTCGGCTTGTGGTTTGCCACCCGGTTGCGTTGACACCTTCCGCTTGTCTGCTACACCCCCGGATGGCTTCCCTTTGAAGAACAGGCAAACGCATGATTCCGCGCTATTCGCGGCCCGATATGGCCGCCATTTGGTCGCCCGAGACGAAGTTCCGCATCTGGTTCGAGATCGAGGCGCATGCGGCCGACGCCATGGCCGAGTTGGGCATCGTGCCGAAGGAAGCTGCGAGGACCATCTGGGAGAAGGCGGGCAGTGCCACGTTCGATATCGAGCGCATCGACGAGATCGAGCGTGAGACCAAGCATGACGTCATCGCCTTCCTGACGCATCTGGCCGAGATCGTAGGGCCGGAGGCGCGCTTCGTGCACCAGGGCATGACCTCTTCCGACGTGCTGGACACCTGTTTCAACGTGCAGCTCAAGCGCGCGAGCGACATCCTCATCGTCGATCTCGATGCCCTGCTCGCCGCGCTCAAGAAGCGTGCATACGAGCACAAGGACACCGTCACCATCGGCCGCAGCCACGGCATCCATGCCGAGCCCACCACCTTTGGGCTGAAGCTGGCGCAGGCCTATGCCGAATTCTCCCGCTGCCGCGAGCGGCTGGTGAACGCGCGTGAGGAGATCGCCACCTGCGCCATCTCCGGCGCCATCGGCACCTTCGCCAACATCGATCCCCGTGTGGAGGCCCATGTGGCCGAGAGGATGGGGCTGAAGCCGGAGCCGGTCTCAACCCAGGTCATCCCGCGCGACCGGCATGCAATGTATTTCGCCACCCTCGCCGTCATCGCCTCCTCCATCGAGCGGCTGGCGACAGAGGTTCGGCACCTGCAGCGCACCGAGGTGCTGGAGGCGGAGGAGTATTTCTCGCCGGGGCAGAAAGGCTCGTCGGCCATGCCGCACAAGCGCAACCCCGTTCTCTCGGAAAACCTCACCGGGCTTGCCCGCATGGTGCGCGCCTATGCGGCTCCTGCCATGGAGAACGTGGCGCTCTGGCATGAGCGCGATATCTCGCATTCGTCGGTGGAACGCATGATCGGGCCGGATGCGACGGTGACGCTGGATTTCGCGCTGGCGCGGCTGACAGGGATGATGGAGAAGCTGGTCGTTTATCCTGAAGCGATGGAGAAAAACCTCAACCGTTTCCGCGGCCTCGTGCACTCGCAGCGCGTGCTGCTGGCGCTTACCCAGGCCGGCGTGAGCCGCGAGGATGCCTATCGGCTGGTGCAGCGCAATGCCATGAAGGTGTGGGAACAGGGAGCGGATTTTCTGGAAGAGCTGCTTGGCGACACGGATGTGCGGGCAGCGCTTTCGGAAGACGAGATTCGCGAGAAGTTCGACCTCGGCTATCATACGAAACACGTGGATACGATTTTCAGGCGGGTGTTTGGTGATTTTTCCGCGCGTCATTCCGGAAGTTGACGCGACAGCGGAGGCTGTCCGGAACCCATTCCGGAACGTGGAAGAGTCACGGAGTGGATCCCGGACAAACCTTCGGTTCTCCGGGTGACGCCGCAGTCAGGTCAGCTTGAAGGCACCACGCGCACCACTGTCCCCCAGGGGTCCTCCAGCGCCTTCTCCTCGTCCGCGTCGACCGCGCGCATCCTCACCCAGGCAAGCCCTGCCCTGCCGGGATCGCGCCTTTTCGCGCCGGGACTATGCCAGTTGTTGGCGCCGATGTGGTGGTGATAGCCGCCTGAGGCGAGGAAGACGGCGCTAGGGCCGTAGTGGGCCATGGTGTCGAGGCCGAGCGCCTCGTGCCACCATTGCTCCGCCTCCGCCGGCTCGCCGACGCGCAGGTGCACATGACCGATGACGGTGCCTTTCGGCGCGCCTTGCCACGCGCCCTCCGCTCCCCGCGTTGCAAGAAGGCTTTGGAAGTCGAGCGGCAGGGTCTTCATGGCGACCTGGCTGCCATCCCACTGCCAGCTTTCGCGCGGGCGGTCGGCATAGATCTCGATGCCGTTTCCTTCCGGGTCGCTCAGATAAACTGCCTCGCTCACCAGATGGTCGGACGCGCCTTCGAGCGGGGTCTGCCGTTCGATCGCGCGGCGCGCCCATCGGGCAAGGTCGGCGCGGGCGGGCAGCAGAAAGGCGGTGTGGAAGAGGCCTGCCTCGCGCGGGTCGTCCAGCGCGGCGGCGGCATCCTCCTCTATCGTCAGGAGCGGCCTGTCACCGGCGCCCAATACGATCGTGCCACTGCGTCGCGACAATTCAGCGAGACCGACGGTATCGCAATAGAAGGCAGCCAGCTTGTCCGCATCGCGTGCCTTGAGGCCGATCTCCGCGACGCTCACCGGCGCGGTGGCCGGGAAAGAAAGTTCGTTCATTTCAATCTCCTGGCGCTGCATGCTGAAACACCGCATCATGCAGCCCGATGGGGAGCCGGTGCCGTCTGGCTATTTGATACCGCACCGCCGCGCGCGCAAGCGCTGAACAGCGAACACCGTGTTCACCGATTTCAGTACAAGCGCGATTATGAAGCCGGCGATAGTTGCACCTGCCCGTGTGTCTGGCTACATGCGGCGCCATGAAAGCCAAGGACGCCGATATTCTCATCATCCCCGGATACACCAATTCCGGCCCCGACCACTGGCAGAGCCGCTGGCAGGCGCGACTCTCGACCGCGCGCCGCGTCGAGCAGGCGGAGTGGAGGAAGCCGGTGTGCGAGGACTGGGTGGCAACGCTTGCTGAGGCGGTGAACGAGGCGGAACGGCCGGTGGTGCTGGTCGGCCATTCCCTGGGCGTGGCGACGGCGGTGCAGGCAATACCACTCTTCCGCAAGCCGGTGGCCGGCGCCTTCTTCGTGGCGCCGCCGGACGTTGCCAACCCCGAAGTCCGGCCCAGGCACCTGATGACCTTTGGGCCCTACCCGCGCGATCCCCTGCCCTTTCCATCGATCGTGGTGGCGAGCCGCAACGACCATTTCGGCAGCTTCGAGGCCGCCGAGGATATCGCAGGCGCATGGGGCGCCCAGCTTCTCGACGCCGGCAACGCGGGGCATATTAACGCCGAAGCGGGCTTCGGCCCGTGGCCCGAAGGCTCGCTCACCTTCGCGCGGTTCCTATCGCGGCTTTAGCGCACTCCGCAGGGAGGAAAGCGCTAGCCGATACTTGCGCGCGCGCTGGCGATGAGGTTGTCCGCCCCCTTCGCCAGGTAGACCCCTTCGTTGCCGAGGGCGAAAAGGCGGTAGCCCATGCCGTGGTAGCGTCCGACGAGGGCCGGATCGACAACGTAGATGGCCGCGTGCTTGCCTGCGGCACGCGTCTTTTCTGCGATCGTTGCGACCGCCTCCATCATGCCCTCGTGGGAGGGATCCACTGTCTTTCCCTCAGTCCAGGCGATGGAGAAATCCGAGGGGCCGAGGAAGATGCCGTCGATGCCGTCGACGGCCAGCATATCGTCGATGAGGGAAAGGGCGGCGCGCGTTTCCACCATCGCGAAGGCGACCGTGTGGCGGCCGGCACCGGCCAGCCAGCCAGCGGCATCGGGTTCGCCGCACCGCTGCATGGCGATGGTCGGCCCCCAGGAACGCTCGCCGCGCGGCGGGTATTTCATCGCGGCTGCGAAGCGACTCGCGTCCTCGAGGGAGTTCACCATCGGCGCGATAACGGCTTCGGCCCCGAAATCGAGAGCGCGGCTTGCCGTGTCGAAACGCCCGACCGGCACGCGGACGATGGCATGGCGGCCATGAAAGGCCAAAGGCACGATGCAGCGCAGCACACTGTCCTCATGATGGCCGCCATGCTGCATGTCGAGCGTGACGGCATCGAAGCCGAGGCAGGCGACGGCCTCGACCGTCAGCGCATCGGGAATGGA
The DNA here is from genome assembly GCF_025336525.1 of Chelativorans salis. Taxonomy (GTDB): domain Bacteria; phylum Pseudomonadota; class Alphaproteobacteria; order Rhizobiales; family Rhizobiaceae; genus Chelativorans; species Chelativorans salis. Next base: position 647,543 of record NZ_JAOCZP010000002.1, on the reverse strand, counting down.
TGACCAGGCGGTTAGGATGGCCTCCCCGGCCTCAAGCCGGTCTGCCAGCGTTGCCGCACGCATGGAGCGGCCTATGCGTTCTTAACTTGATCGATCGCCTCGATGAGGAGCTCGCTCATGGTGCGGCGAATCTGGTGGTCGGACTGTTGCACGCCGGCGGCGTCGAAATCGCGCCGGACCTTGCGGAAGACATCTTCCTCTCCGGCTTCCTCGACATCGGCCTTGATCACCTCGATCGCATAGGCATCAGCCTCGGCACCGGTCTTGCCCAGCTTCTCCGCCGCCCACAGGCCAAGCAGCTTGTTGCGGCGCGACATGGCCCTGAACTTCATCTCCTCGTCATGAACGAATTTGCGCTCGAATGTCTCTTCGCGATCTTTCATGCTGCTCATGCGGCTTATCCTCCGGCATCGCCCGCGCCGCCCACGGCGGCTTCGGCTCCTAGAATATCAGGTCGGCACGGACAAACCAGAAGCTTGATGGCGGGTCAATAGAGCCGTTGATGGCGGTAAATGGCGATTGAGATAGCGGCGCGTTTGCGCTAGACCGCATGAAGCCGTCGAGGCGCACCTCTTTTTGAGCCGGCCATGTAACCAACACCTGAAAAACCGGCAACTAGCCCAGGAAAAGCCATGAACCGTCGCCGCCGCATCTATGAAGGCAAGGCCAAGATTCTCTATGAAGGTCCGGAGCCTGGTACGCTGATCCAGTTCTTCAAGGACGACGCCACCGCCTTCAACAAGAAGAAGCACGAGATCGTCGACGGCAAGGGCGTCCTCAACAACCGGATCTCGGAGTACCTCTTCGAGCATCTGAACCGGATGGGCATCCCCACCCACTTCATCCGCCGGATCAACATGCGCGAGCAGCTGATCAAGGAAGTGGAGATCATCCCGCTCGAGATCGTGGTGCGCAATATTGCCGCAGGCCAGCTCGCCAAGCGCCTCGGCATCGAGGAAGGCACTGTGCTGCCGCGCTCAATCATCGAGTTCTACTATAAGGCCGACGCGCTGGACGACCCGATGGTCTCCGAAGAGCACATTACCGCCTTCGGCTGGGCGAGCCCACAGGAGATCGACGACATCATGGCGCTGGCGATCCGCGTCAACGATTTCCTGTCCGGTCTTTTCCTCGGCGTCGGCATCCAGCTCGTCGATTTCAAGATCGAATGCGGGCGGCTGTTCGAGGGCGAGATGATGCGCATCGTAGTCGCCGACGAGATCTCGCCTGATTCGTGCCGCCTGTGGGACACCGCCACGCAGGACAAGATGGACAAGGACCGCTTCCGCCGTGATATGGGCGGGCTGGTCGAAGCCTATCAGGAAGTGGCGCGCCGGCTCGGCATCATGAACGAGAACGAGCCCTCCAAGCCGAGCGGTCCGGTGCTCGTGTCTTCCAAGAAGGATGGCGAGACGCACCATTGAGGGGCGCGTCCCACGGGGAGAAGCCAAGTGATCAAGGCACGAATTATCGTCACCCTGAAGAACGGCGTGCTCGACCCGCAGGGCAAGGCCATCGAAGGCGCGCTGGGGGGGCTGGGCTTCTCCGGCGTCGGCTCGGTGCGGCAGGGGAAAGTGTTCGACGTCGAACTGGAGGATAGCGACCGCGCGAAGGCGGAGGCCGCACTGAAGGAGATGTGTGAGCGCCTGCTGGCGAACACGGTGATCGAGGATTATAGCATCGCTATCACCTGAGGCTGTTCTGGAGGGCTGGGCGGTGGCCGAAGCACAAGACACACTAGTTGCCATGGAAGGCGGCACCATCGAGCGCCGCTTGATCTCCGCAAAATGACCGAACCACCACAGAAACCTTACGATCCGAACGCATGAAATCAGCCGTCATCCAGCTTCCCGGCCTCAATCGCGACCGCGATATGATCGCCGCGCTCACCAAAATTTCCGGCAAGGCGCCGGCCACGGTCTGGCAGACCGAGACGGAGCTGCCGGACGTCGACCTCATCGTCATTCCCGGCGGTTTTTCCTACGGCGATTACCTGCGCTGCGGGGCGATCGGCGCGCGCATGCCGGTGATGAAGGCGGTGGCGGAGAAGGCTGCGAAGGGCGTGATGGTGATGGGCGTGTGCAACGGCTTCCAGATCCTTTTGGAGGCGGGGCTGCTCCCCGGCGCTCTGATGCGCAACGCCTCGCTGAAATTCGTCTGTCGCGAGGTGAAGCTGGGGGTGGCGAACGCCAACACGGCCTTCACGCGCGGCTATGCGCCGGGCCAGATCATCCGCTGCCCGGTCGCCCATCACGACGGCAACTATTTCGCCGATCCCGAAACGCTGGCCCGCATCGAGAGCGAAGGACAGGTGGTCTTCCGCTACGCCGAAGGCACAAATCCCAACGGCTCCGTCAACGATATTGCGGGCATCATCAGTGAAGGCGGCAACGTGCTGGGCATGATGCCGCACCCCGAAAACCTGATCGAGGCCGCCCATGGCGGCGCGGACGGGCGGGCGCTCTTCGAAGGTCTTTTGGGAAAAGCCGCGTGAGCCGGACGCAAGCGGGCTTGGTCGCCGGCGCGTCGCTGCTCGCCGTCCTTCTGGCCGGCTGTCAGCGCGAGCCGATGGGCGGGCCGCTGGCGCTGCAGATCGAGGCAAATGAGCCGGTAGCGGCGCTCCAGCGGATCAACGAGGCGGGCGCGAAATGCTGGGTCCGCTCGTCGGATGCAGATTTCCGCGACCTGCATCTCGTGCCCGAGCTCGACACGAGTGTCGGGCGTCCGCGTCTTCTTCTACTCAAGAAGGGCAAGGCCGAAGGCCTGCCGGTGTTAGTGATTGAGGCCGCGGGCTCGCCCGTCACCCTGACGACCTACGGACCGCTTGCCAGTACGCGCACCGGTGGACGGGTGAACGCGGACATCATGCGCTGGTCGAGCGGGCGAACCACCTGCCGCAGCTAGCTATTAGTCCCAGAACGGCCTAAGCCCTTCCCGGGCAGCATCAGCACGGGAGATGCCGATGTCCTTGAGTTGCTCGTCAGTCAGTTCAAGCAAAGCGCACCGGCTGCGACGCTTTTCCAGCATAAGCTCAATGCCTTCGACGAACTTTACGAGGAGACGGGCAAAACGCTGCGTGACAGCGCCATTGGATGTACCGGAGCGGGAGCGAACATTGATTGTATCAATTGAACCCATTTTTCCATCGCCTTTGTCACCTAAAGCGGCTCTTCCTCCGCTCCGACTCGTATGCATTGACTCAATTACGGTGACAATATAGAGAATTGTCATGATGACAAATTGGCTCCCCGACATCTCCAGCGGCACCGGTCCGCTCTATCTCCGGCTCGCCGAGCAAATCGAGAGAGATATCGAGCGCGGGGTTCTGGCAAAGGGCGCGAAGCTGCCGCCGCAGCGCAATCTCGCCTTCGATATCGGTGTGACAATCGGCACGGTAAGCCGCGCCTACGCACTGGCGCGCGAGCGCGGCCTAGTCAGCGGCGAGGTAGGACGCGGCACCTATGTGCTGGATCATGGGCAGGATGTGATTCCGGCACGCGAGGCGTCGGACCGTGTGCAGTTCGACGGCACGCGCCATCTCGATCCGCCGTCGGGCAAGATCCGCTTCGATAGCACCGCCGCACCCGATGTCGGCCAAGGAGAGCTTATCGGCGCGCTGACCATGGATATCACGCGCGAGCATCCCTCCGATGTCGCGAGCTACACCCGGCGCTTTCCCGATCACTGGTTCGAGGCCGGCAGCCGGTGGCTCGCCAAGGGCTCCTTCCGGCCTGAAATCGGCCGCATCGTGCCCACACTCGGCGCCCATGCAGCGTTGATGGCCGTCATCGCCGCCGTCACCGTGCCCGGCGACTACATCGCCTTCGAGCATCTGACCTATTCGCAGGTCTCGCGCAGCGGCGAGTTGATCGGCCGGCGCACCACGTTGATGCAGTCGGACGAAGACGGCGTGATCCCGGAGGATTTCGAGCGGGTCTGCGCCCAACGGCATCCGAAAATGGCCTTCCTGATGCCCGCAGCACAGAACCCGACCGTAACGACGATGCCCGAAGCACGGCGTGCGGCAATCGCCGAGATTGCGCGCCGGTACAATGTCTGGCTACTCGAGGACACGCTCTACGGTGCGATGACCGACGATGAGGCGCCGCTCTTTGCGGAGATTGCGCCGGAACGCACCTTCCTTGTCGGCGGCCTGTCGAAGTCTGTCGCGGCGGGCGTGCGCGGCGGCTGGGTGCTCTGCCCGCCCCACTACGAACGCCGCATCCGCGTCGCCCACCGCATGGTGACGGGCGGCCTCCCCTTCATCCTGGCCGAATTGTGCGCACGGCTGGTGCTTTCCGGCGAGGCGGCCACCATCCGCGCCAAATGCATCGAGGAAAACAATGCACGCCTGGCGATGATGCGCGAGGCGCTGGCTGGCTTCAACGTGCAATGGCGGCCGAACATCCCCTTCTGCTGGTTGGAACTGCCCGATCCCTGGCTTTCAAGCACCTTCAAACATGCGGCGGCCGAACGGGGCGTGCTGATCGACGATGCCGACGAGTTCAAGGCAGGCCGCTCGGAGCTGGTCTTCCATCACGTGCGCTTCGGCGTGTCCGCATCGCGCAACCGTGAGGAGGTCACGCAGGCACTAGCGACGATCCGCCACCTGCTCGAAGAAGGCCGCGCCGGATATATCAGCTACGACTGAGGGGTGGGCCGGCTGCCCACGGCTTTTTCGGCCTCTCCCGTGGTTTTTTCGTCGAAGAGCGGTGAAACGAGGCGCAAGGTGCGCTATGAGCCGCCTGTAACCTCCTGCAATCGATAGCCGCAGATGACCATTCCCAACATCATTCCCATCACCGACGAACTCGTGGCCGCGCACGGGCTGAAGCCCGAGGAGTACCAGCGCATTCTCGCACTCATCGGCCGCGAGCCGACCTTCACCGAGCTCGGCATCTTTTCGGCCATGTGGAACGAGCACTGTTCCTACAAGAGTTCCAAGAAGTGGCTGCGCACGCTGCCGACCTCTGGGTCCCGGGTTATCCAGGGGCCGGGCGAAAATGCCGGCGTGGTGGACATCGGCGACGGGCAGGTGGTGGTTTTCAAGATGGAGAGCCATAACCACCCCTCTTTTATCGAGCCGTACCAGGGCGCGGCGACGGGCGTCGGCGGCATCCTGCGCGACGTCTTCACCATGGGCGCGCGGCCGATTGCGGCCATGAACGCGCTACGCTTCGGCGCGCCGGACCACCCGAAGACGCGGCATCTGGTGGCCGGTGTGGTGGCCGGCATCGGTGGCTATGGCAACGCCTTCGGTGTGCCGACAGTCGGCGGCGAGGTGAATTTCGACCCGCGCTACAACGGCAACATCCTGGTCAACGCGTTTGCCGCCGGCATCGCCCGCGCCGACGCCATCTTCTATTCGAAGGCGGAGGGTGTCGGCCTGCCAGTGGTCTACCTCGGCGCCAAGACGGGGCGCGACGGCGTCGGCGGGGCGACGATGGCCTCGGCCGAATTCGACGCCGACATAGACGAGAAGCGCCCGACGGTGCAGGTGGGCGATCCGTTCACCGAAAAGTGCCTGTTGGAGGCATGCCAGGAACTGATGGACACAGGCGCCGTCATAGCCATTCAGGACATGGGAGCGGCGGGGCTCACCTGCTCTGCCGTCGAGATGGGCGCCAAGGGCAACCTCGGCATCGTGCTGGAATTGGACAAGGTGCCGGTGCGCGAGGAGCGCATGTCGGCCTACGAGATGATGCTGTCGGAAAGCCAGGAGCGCATGCTCATGGTGCTGCGGCCGGAGAAGGAGCCAGAGGCCGAGGCAATCTTCCGCAAATGGGGCCTCGACTTCGCCATTGTCGGCTTTACCACCGATGACAAACGCTTCCGCATCCTTCACCAGGGCGAGGAGATGGCAAACCTGCCCATCAGGGAACTGGGCGACGAGGCGCCGGAATACGACCGGCCCTGGGCGGCGCCCAAAGCGCCCCCTCCCCTCAACCCCGCCGACGTGCCGCCGGCCGACATCGCCGATGCGCTCCTGAAGCTGATCGGCTCGCCCGATCTTTCCTCGCGCCGCTGGGTGTGGGAGCAGTACGACACGCTGATCCAGGGCAACTCCCTGCAGCTTCCCGGCGGCGACGCCGGCGTGGTGCGCGTCGAGGACCATCCGACGAAGGCCCTCGCCTTCTCCTCCGACGTCACGCCGCGCTATTGCGAGGCCGACCCCTTCGAGGGCGGCAAGCAGGCGGTGGCCGAATGCTGGCGCAACCTGACGGCCACGGGCGCAGAACCGCTGGCCGCCACGGACAACCTGAACTTCGGCAATCCGGAGCGGCCGGAGACGATGGGCACCTTCGTGCGCGCCGTCGAGGGCGTGGGCGACGCCTGCCGAACGCTCGGTTTCCCGATCGTCTCCGGCAATGTCTCGCTCTACAACGAGACGCTGGGTGAAGCGATCCCGCCGACGCCGACGATCGCCGGTGTCGGCCTCATACCGGACTGGACGAGGATGGCGCGCATCGCCTTTGCGCGCGAGGGTGAGACGATCCTTCTCGCAGGCGCGCCGGAAGGATGGGGCACGCATCTCGGGCAGTCGGTCTATCTGCGCGACGTCCATGGCCGCGCCGACGGCCCGCCGCCGCCGGTGGATCTAGCGCATGAAAAGTGCGTCGGCGACTTCGTGCGCGGGGTAATCCGCACAGGCACCGCCACCGCCGTGCACGACTGCTCCGACGGCGGTCTTGCGGTGGCGCTGGCCGAGATGGCGATGGCATCCGGTATTGGCGCCCGTATCGAGGCGCCGGCGGGCGAACCCGTCGCGGCCTTCTTCGGTGAGGACCAGGGGCGCTACGTTGTCACCGTGCCTTCCGAACAGGCGGAAAGGCTGATGGACGAAGCGCGTGAAGCAGGCGTTCCACTCACGGCCATCGGTGCGACGGAAGGCAGCGAATTGAAACTGGGCGGGGCACGTGCCATATCCGTTTCAGAACTCAAAAAGGCCCACGAGGGCTGGTTTCCGCAGTTCATGCAGGGTGAACCCGGACGTTGAACGGGCGAGCCGAAGGAGAGAACGCACTATGGCCATGAACGCCGGCGACATCGAGCGCCTCATCAAGGAAGCCATTCCCGACGCCAAGGTGACAATCCGCGACCTCGCCGGCGACGGCGACCACTATGCCGCCGAGGTAGTGGCCGAGAGCTTTCGCGGCAAAAGCCGCGTGCAGCAGCACCAGATGGTCTATGAGGCGCTGAAGGGAAATATGGGCGGCGCCCTGCACGCGCTAGCGCTGCAGACGAGTGTACCCGATTAAGAGCAGGGGTGTAGAAGGGCGAATCCAGGCTGCTGATCCGCGATCTCCTTCCCGACGACGCACCCTCGTTGCCCGCCGTTCATCAGCGGGCGATCGTGGCCATCTCCGATCAGTTCTACACGCAAGAGCAAAAGGAAAGCTGGAGCGCCGGCCTCACGCCGGAAATCGCGCCGTCCATTTCAGGGCAATGCCCCCCTGCAGCTAAGGCTGCTCGTTCACAGGGCGTTGACTTACCATCTCAAACCAGGGGGGATGATCCAAATTCCATCTCCGCGTTGGCGACCACCTGCCTCGACAGAACAGCCGAAGAGCGGAAATAGGCAGATGTCAGGGCAACTCGAGAGCAGAAATCAGCTGGACATCCTTCGCGCAAGGACACCTCCCTTCCCTCTCGTCAGCATAATCTCCCCCGCCGCATTGCACCGGGCGGGATCGTGCAATAGATACTGGTCAGCACAGCTTACGAATGCCGGGTCCTGACCCGGCAACGAAAGGACAGGCGATGAGCGGTATCAACGAATTCATCGACAACGAGGTGAAGACGAACGACGTCGTTCTCTTCATGAAGGGCACGCCCGGCTTTCCCCAGTGCGGCTTTTCGGGGCAGGTCGTGCAGATCCTCGACTATCTCGGCGTCGACTATAAGGGCATCAATGTGCTCACCTCGGATGACCTGCGGCAGGGCATCAAGGAATTTTCCAACTGGCCGACCATTCCGCAGCTCTATGTGAAGGGCGAGTTTGTCGGCGGGTGCGATATCATCCGTGAGATGTTTCAGGCGGGCGAGTTGCAGTCGTTCTTCGCCGAAAAGGGGGTGAGCGCGCGCGGCGCCGCTTAAGGAAACAAGAAACGGCCCTCCCCGCATTGCGTGAATGCGCCTTCCGGGGGCGGCCGGCATTTTAATGTCGTTACGGCGCGTTGGCCGCAGGGCCGACGCGTCTTTTTGCCGTTATCCGATCCCGGCCGCCCTTGATGCCGGATCGTACCGTATTGTCGAAAACGGCGCCCGCACGCGTCGCCGCCGGAGCACTAACCATGGACGAATCCGCCGCCCGGGAAGAGCCGGTCCGATCGCAGGTGGCGATCGGCAAGGCCGAGTTCATAGGCCTTGCGGCCGCGCTGATGGCGCTCAACGCGCTCGCCGTCGACATCATGCTACCGGCGCTGCAGCAGATGGGCGCCGCGCTCGGCGTGAGCGACGAGAACCATCGGCAATTTGTTGTCACCGCCTATATTATCGGCTTCGGTGCCGCCCAGCTCTTCTATGGGCCGATTTCCGACCGCTTCGGCCGACGCGGCCCCCTTCTCTTCGGGCTTGTGGTTTATGTCGGCGCGGCTCTTGGCGCCGGATTCGCACCGAGCTTCGCCGCCCTGCTCCTGCTGCGCGTTCTGCAGGGCGTTGGTGCTGCCGCGACGCGCGTTATCGCCGTCTCGGTGGTGCGGGATGTCTTCGGCGGCAGGCAGATGGCCGAAGTCATGTCGCTGATCATGATGGTGTTCATGGCTATTCCCGTCATCGCGCCGAGCCTGGGCCAGGCGGCGATGATCTTCGGTGATTGGCCGCTGATCTTTGTGCTGATGGCCGTAGTGGCGCTCGCTGTGACGGTATGGGCGATGTTCCGCCTTCCCGAGACGCTGGCGCCCGAGAACCGCCGCGCCCTCTCCCTCCGTTCGATCGTCCAGGGCTTCGGCTACGTCCTCACCAATCGCGTTGCGCTTTGCTACATGCTGGCGACGACGGCGATTTTCGGCGCCCTGTTCGGCTTTATCAGTTCCGCTCAGCAGATCTATGTCGACATCTACGACATGGGAGCCCTCTTCCCACTGCTCTTTGCCGTCGGCGCAGGGCTGATGGCGATCTCCTCCTTCACCAATTCGCGGCTGGTCGGCCGCATCGGCATGCGCCGGCTCTCCCATGGCGCGCTCCTGGGCTTCATGTGCGTCAATGCGCTCTGGCTTGCGCTGTCGCTCATGGGGTCCATTCCCTTTCCGCTTTTCTTCCTGCTGTTCTCGCTCTCCATGTTCCAGTTCGGCTGGGTAGGCCCCAACTTCAACGCCATTGCCATGGAGCCACTCGGCCATGTGGCGGGCACGGCGGCGGCGGTGCTGGGCTTCGTGACGACGCTCGGGGGCGGCATCGTGGGAGCGCTGATCGGCCAGGCCTTCAACGGCACGCTGACGCCTCTTGCGGGCGGCTATTTCGCTGTTTCCGCCGTCAGCGTCATCTTGGTGCTGATCGCAGAGCGCGGCAGGCTCTTCAGAACGGTGAACCCGCCGGTCTAGGCTTCGGTCCACAATTCATTTCTGAGGATCCGCCAGCTCTCCGGGTCCGGAGCGACCAGCAGGCCGCCATCGGTATGAAAGGGGCGGTAGGCACTGCCGTCGAAACGCGCGGCATAGCCGCCGGCCTCTCCGTGGATCAGGGTACCGGGCAGATGGTCCCAGGGCATGAGCTTCGCGTAAACGGCGAAATGGACGTGCCCGGCGGCAAGCAGGCGATACTCATGGGCCGCACAGCGATAGCCGATGGCGGAGCGGCACCTGGCATGGTTGCGCGCAAGACGCGAGCGCTCGGGCTCGGCCAGGTACTGCCAGGAAATGGACCCGCTCATGCTGGAGACGGCGGCTGGCTCGGCGACCCGCAGCCGGGTCTCGGCTCCCTCCGCCGTCCGCATGTGACTGCCTGCCCCTTTGACGCCGATCAGCCAGTCGCCGCCCACCGGATCGTGGATGATGCCTGCCACCGCCTCGCCGTTCTTCACGACGGCAAGCATGACGCCGAAGAGCGGCAGGCCGGAGGCGAAATTGAACGTCCCGTCGACGGGATCGATGGTGAAGGCGAATTGCGCTTCCTGAAGACCGGCAAGGATCGAGGGGTTGTCCGCGCAGGCCTCTTCGCCCACCACCAGGGCACCGGGGTAGCGCGCCCTCAGTTCGCGCGCTATCACAAGCTCCGCATTGACGTCCGCCTCCGTCACCAGATCGATCGGCGACGTCTTGTGGCGTATGCCCTCTCCTTCCAGCTTGCGGAAGCGCGGCATGATTTCGGCTGCGGCGGACTGAGCCATAAGGTCGGCCAGCCACTCGATCTCATTCTCGTCAAAGCGCATCGGCGGCGACCTTATCGGCCGTGAGGCCGGCGAAATCGAACAGTCTGCGGTCGAGCAGATGCGAGGGGCGCACATTGGCAAGCGCCCGGATCATGGTGTCCTTGCGGCCGGGCATGCGCCTTTCGATGTCGGCAAGCATGCTCTTCATGGCATCCCGCTGCAGCCCCTCCTGGCTGCCGCACAGATCGCACGGGATGATGGGGAAGCGCATACCTTGCGCGAATTTTTCGAGATCGGCCTCGGCGCAGAAGCTCAGCGGACGTAGCACCATGACATCGCCCTCGTCATTGAGGAGCTTGGGCGGCATCGCAGCGAGCCGTCCGCCGTGGAACAGGTTCATGAAGAAGGTTTCGAGGATGTCCTCACGGTGATGGCCGAGGACGAGGGCCGAACACCCCTCCTCCCGCGCAATGCGATAGAGATGGCCGCGGCGCAGGCGCGAGCAAAGCGAGCAATAGGTACGGCTTTCGGGGATCTTGTCCGTCACCACCGAATAGGTGTCCTGGTACTCGATGCGGTGGGGAACGCCGAGACGGGTGAGATAGTCTGGCAGGACGTGCTTCGGGAAATTCGGCTGGCCCTGGTCGAGGTTACAGGCGAGAATCTCGACCGGCAGGAGGCCGCGCCATTTGAGGTCGAGCAGCACGGTCAACAGGCCGTAGGAATCCTTGCCGCCTGACAGCGCAACCAGCCAGCGCGCGCCGGGTGTAGCCATCGAGAATGCCTCGATCGCTTCGCGCGTCTGGCGCAGGAGGCGCTTCCTCAGTTTGTTGAACTCCACCGAGGACGGCGCGTCCGCAAAGAGCGGATGGCTTGCCGCGTCGGCCGGCGCTTCCAAATCGGGCTGTTGATGGACGGTCATCATGCCCCCTGCATAGCCTCACAGCCGCAAAAGAAAAAGGCCGCACATGGCGGCCTTTCTCGAAGCGGTGTCCATCAGGTCAGCGCGAGTAGAACTCGATGACCAGGTTCGGCTCCATGTGGACGGCGTAGGGCACGTCGGCAAGAGCCGGAATACGAATGTACTTGGCAACCATCTTGTTGTGGTCGGCCTCGACATAATCCGGCACGTCGCGCTCGGCGAGCTGAACCGACTCCAGCACGAGGACGAGCTGCTTCGACTTCTCGCGCACCTCGATCACGTCGCCGGGCTTGCAGCGGTAGGACGGGATGTTGACGCGGCGGCCATTCACATTGATGTGGCCGTGGTTGACGAACTGGCGCGCGGCAAAGATGGTCGGCACGAACTTGGCGCGATAGACGACGGCGTCGAGGCGCGATTCCAGAAGGCCGATCAGGTTCTCCGTCGTCTCGCCCTTGCGGCGGTTCGCCTCGTCGTAGATGCGGCGGAACTGCTTCTCGGAGATGTCGCCATAGTGGCCCTTGAGCTTCTGCTTGGCACGCAGCTGCTGACCGAAGTCGGACAGCTTGCCTTTGCGGCGCTGGCCGTGTTCGCCGGGGCCGTACTCACGGCGGTTGACGGGCGACTTGGGCCGTCCCCAGACGTTCTCACCTAAGCGGCGATCGAGTTTGTATTTTGCAGAGTGGCGTTTGCTCATCGCATTCCCTTTCAAACAAACACGCCCGGCACCTCACGCACCGAGCGAAGGAAACGCGCCCTCCTCTGGCCTCCGTTTTCGAGGCCTGACAGGAAACCGCCGCACGCTTGTGGCGATCTCCACGGGACACGTCAAAAAACGCGGCGGCGGGTGAACGCCATCGCGCTGGGGCGGGCAATAGGCGAAGCAGGCAGGAAAGTCAACGCCCGGCTGACCTGCAGAACGGCGAACAATCAAGTACGCTCCTGCTCCCATGCACCGCCAGCTGAATTCAATAACAGAACGTAAAAGCGCGTTACGATAGTTCAACTCTGCAAAACATTTAGAGATATTAGAAAGAAACATGTAATTATAATGTACATTTAGCATATACATTATCACTATGAGGAATAAAATATGGTAAAAATCATAGATGTATTGTATCTTATGATAATACGGGCATCTAAATGGATTTGAAGAAGACAACTCTTTAAATAGCGGCCCAAGAGAGAGACAGCGACAGAAGCGCCGATTTGAAGGGGACGTACCGGTGCCAGTTTCCATCGGACCTACGACAGATTGTCTCGCGCAGCACACTACAGCCTGGAAGGCCGACCTAACTCTGAATCATTGACACACGGAAACATTAGGTGCATCTTAGTATTAATTCAACACAGGAGAATAAAATATAGCACCATAAATCATTATATACTTTATTTTTATTACAAAGGATAACGATCATGACGACGCATTTGCATCCTATGCAGGTCCCTACGGAGGAATCCCTGCAGGAGTTGGCGGATTATCTCACCAGCGGCTACTGGCGCTATACCAACGAACTGAAAAGCCCAGCCGGCGACGCCCAAGAAAGAAAAGATACCCAGTACATCGACGGAAATCCGCGAGAGGAAAGAGAATTCACCTATAAATGTTATGGCATGTCTGAAGTACAGGAGAAATTGACCGAAACCGCCCTTCAAACCTGGAAGGACGTTGCCAACATAGAGTTCAAAAATGTTACTGATTATGTCAGCGATCGCGAAAACGCGCCGAATATAACCTTTGTGAGCGCCAACCTTTCCAACTCCGACGCTGGCGAGGCGAACGGCTTTGCCTGGGGGAGCTCGGTCATCAACGTTCCCGATAATTCTCCCGACTTCGCAACGCAAAGAGCGCATCTGTCGATGAGCGACGAAGAGCTCAAGGAAAGCGGAGGATACACCGACGAGGAGATCAAGGAGATCCGGAAAATGGATGAGATGACGATCGACGCCGTCCAGGAGGCAACTTACCTGGGCGCAGCGGTACACGAGATCGGCCATGTCTTGGGGCTCGGCCACCCCGGCAGATACAACAGCCGCGAGGAGATAGAAGAAGGAGGTATATTCGATGACGACTCGTCGCTAATATCCATTATGTCGTACGTCCATTCTCCGCAGCCGGATTTAACTTCGCTCGTTCCAATTACTCCACAGATGGCGGACATACGAGCAGTCCAATATCTCTATGGCGCGGCTGAAACACGGACAGGCGATACCGTCTATGGCTTCAATGCCAATCCCGACGATTTCCCCAATACCGCTGAAATTTACGACCTCGACAAATTCGGAAGCCTTACCAGCTTCACGATATACGATTCCGGTGGCATCGATGTGCTTGACGTCTCGAAATTCAATGCCGACCAGTTCATCGACCTCCGAGGCGGGACATTTTCCAACATCGGCGGAAAGATCGGCAACATCGCGATCTACACCGATACCGTCATCGAGTTCGCAAGGGGCGGCCTCGGCAACGATCTTATTTTGGGCAACAAGGTATCCAACGCGCTACACGGCGGAGGCGGCGACGACAGGCTATATGGCGGTGAAGGTGACGACATCCTTTTCGGAGACTACGCGGAAGCTAATCCGGTTTATGGCGGGGATGACACGCTGGAAGGCGGCGAGGGCAACGATGTCCTTTATGGCTTGGCCGGCGACGACCTGTTGGAGGGCGGCGAAGGCAACGATTCCCTGTTTGGTTATTCCGGTAACGACGAACTCACGGGGGGCGAAGGGACGGACCGCTTCATCTTCGAACTCTACCGGGGATCGCCCGTATCCTGCTGGGGAGACGACAAGGTGATCGACTTCGAAGACGGCGTGGACCAGCTTGTCTTTCACGGCGGGCCCGCCAGCGTGGACGATCTTCGGATCGATACCCTGTTCGAGGACGGGACACGCATCACCTATGGCGGCAGCAGTATAGTTGAAAGCAACAGTGTGGTTCTGCAAGGATTTCACGGAAGGCCCGAGGACAGCTCCTTCGTTTTCAGCGAGCCTGCTGTGATCGCATAGGATTGTAGGGAAGCGGCGCCTCAGCGCCGCTTCCCTGATAAAGTCAACACGAACCGCCGCCTGGATTCCCCTTCACGTTTTTGTAGTGCGGCCGCAGATCGGTTAATCCGATATCGTAAGCCACGCCATCGGGAACCTCGTCCAAAAATAGACGAAGCCTGCGCCGCCGCCACAGCAGCCGCCATAGCGGCAGCAGTCGCCAAGGCGCCGCGGCGCCGCACTCGCCCATGATGACTCGGTCCAGCATAGCAATCCTCCATAAGGCATATGCAAAAGCTGAATTGATTTTCTGAAAACAGCGTGCTGCAATTTATCCCGCCAATCCAATAGAATTGCAGGCGAGTAGCATAAGGAGATTTGATCCATGGAGCCTCTCTCGCTGCCGCCGCTGGCCGCGCTCCGCGCCTTCGAGGCGGCCGCCAGGCACGGCAGCTTCACGAAAGCGGGCGAAGAACTGGGCATGACGCAGGCCGCCGTGAGCTATCAAATCCGTGCACTGGAGGACCGGGTTGGCGCACCGCTGTTCGCGCGTCGTCCCAGGCAGGTGAGCCTGACCGAGACGGGGCGGCGATTTGCGCCGACGGTACGGGATGCATTCGAGCGGATTGCTGCTGCCTATGCAGAGGCACGCGGGGTCGAGGAAGGGAAGTTCACGATCAGCACGGCCCAGACCTTTGCATCCCACTGGCTGGTGGATAATCTCGACACCTTCCAGGCGCGCCACCCCGCACTCATCGTGCGGCTGGAGGCGACCCAACGTGTCGCCGATTTTCAATCCGAGGATGTCGACGTTGCCATCCGCGGCGGCCATGGTCCGTGGCCGGGCCTCGAGCGCCATCTGCTTCTAGAGGCCAATTTCACGCCGATGCTGAGTCCTTCGCTCGCGGCCAGCATCGGCGGCATCAAAACGCCGGCCGATCTCCTGCGCCTGCCGTTGCTCGATCCTCACGATCCCTGGTGGCGGCTTTGGTTCGAGCCACTCGGCCTTTCCGTCGAAGCCTCCTTGAAGGTGCCGAGCGCCAAGCTGGGCGCGCAGGGGCTGGTGGCCCGTGCAGCGATGGCCGGACGAGGCGTCGCGATGCTCACCCCCGCCCTCTATCGCAGCGAGCTTGCGCACGGACTGCTGATTCAGCCCTTCGAGCGCATCTGCACGGATGGGCTCGGTTACTGGCTGGTCTATCCGGAAGGGCGCCGCAACGCGCCGAAGATCCGTGCTTTCCGCGATTGGATCCTGAAAGCCGTTGCCGAGCAGATGGGCGCGCCGGAGGAGTCATCTCTGCGTTCAGGCGACGACGAAACCAAAGCCCGGCACCAGACGGCGTAGGGCTTTCGGCGGATTGCCGGTGGTGAAGACGGCGATGTCCTGCCTTCCCCGGTGCGGCGCCGGAATTTCCACGAGTCCGATCCGAAAGCGCGATAGCAGTCTGGCCGCGTCGCGTTGAAGGTTTCTATGCCGGGTCGGCTGTATCGTCGATATTGCCGCTTCGGCTGTCCCGACCGAAGGCTTAGACGCACCTCCACCCACCTAATCCAAACAGACAAATTGAAACCACCGGACGGCGGTGCATTCTTGATGATTGTCAGTCTCCGGCGTGGCGCGTCCACTGTCGCGGGAGCACGCGTGCATGCTGGCTGGGGAATGGGGGGGGACCGTTGCACCTTTTGGTCATCAACGATGTGTCGACCGTCCACGGAGGTGCCACCAAAGTCGCAATGCGCTGTCTCGAGGCGGCGACGGCAGCCGGAATGGGATGCTCGATTCTCGTCGGCGACGATGGTGCCGGCATGCGCGAGCGGTTTCCCCATGCGCATGTCGAGGCGCTTGGTGAGCGTCCGCTTCGAGACGGTCCGGCCATTGGGGACCTCATCACCAGGAACTTCAACCGACGCGCCTTTAGCGCTCTCGACCGCCTGCTTGCGCAGAGGTGCGACGACACGGTCGTGCATGTGCATGGCTGGTCGCAGATCCTGTCGCCATCGATCTTCCATGCTCTGGCAAGGCATGAAGCACATGTCGTCGTGACGACACACGACTTCTTCCTGACCTGTCCGAATGGCGGTTATGTCAACTACAGGAAAGGTGATATCTGCCGCGCACGCCCTCTTTCGCTGGCCTGCCTCGCCACCGACTGCGACAAGCGGAGCTACCTCCACAAGCTGTGGCGCTTTGCTAGAACGATCACCCAAGCCGGCGCCGGAGACGCCTTCTGGGAACGCGTGGGCGTCATTCTGGTGCACGAGAGCATGGAGCCCTACCTGAAGGAGGGCCCGTTCCGCAACTTCCTCACGCTACGGACGCCAGCGGAGCCCCTTTCGCGAAACGGCAGGGTCGAAGCCTGGAGAAACGATACCATTCTCTTTCTCGGCCGGATGACATGGGAAAAGGGCGTACGGACACTCGCAGAATCACTGAACATCACCGGCAGCCCCGCGACACTCATCGGTAGAGGCCCTCTTCTGGCGGAGATACGGCAGGCGCTTCCTCACTGCCGGGTCGCCGGCTGGCTTGAGGACAGCGAGGTGGCCAGCATTGCTGAGAAAACACGCTACCTCGTTATGCCGTCGCGCATGCCGGAGCCCTACGGTCTTGTCGCGGCCGAAGCGCTCATGTGCGGAATTCCCGTCATCATCAGCAGCAATGCCCTCATCGCCGGCGAGATCGAGCGCCACAATGCCGGGCTCGTCTTCGAAAGTGGCAATTCGCGCTCACTCGCAGAGAAAATGGAGCTTATGCGCAGCAGCGAGCTCCTGCGACGGCTGAGCGACGGCGCCTATGCCTATGCCCGGACGATGGCGCCGAGTTGGGAGGAATGGTCCCGGCGCATGATCGATATCTATACAGGCAAGATGCCTTTTACCCTTCACTAGTCTGGGACCGGGAGGCTTGTCAGGATGGCGCGGGCGGTGGTCACGGGGGGAGCTGGATTTGCAGGGCGTCACCTTTGCGGCAAGCTTCTTTCGGAGGGGCTGGAGGTGGTGTGCGTGGATCCTCTCGTGGAAGGAACCGGCGCGCGGCATCCCAGCAAGTGGAACAGCCCGCCGCGCGGCGCTTTCCGTTTCTTGGAGGAGGATTGTCGTTCCTTCTTCGAGCGGACGGACGAGCGCTTCGACTATATATTCCACCTGGCCGCCATCGTCGGCGGCCGCATGACCCTGGAGACAGCCGCCCTGTGCGTGGCGGACGATCTCGCCATCGATGCCGCGATGTGGCGCTGGGCGGCCCGCACGCGGCCGGGCTGCGTCGTCTACCTCTCTTCGAGCGCGGCTTACCCAGTGAGTTTCCAGAGCGAAGAAAACCGCCGGAAGCTCAGCGAAGACATGATCGATTTCGCTGTCTCTCTCGGCGTACCGGATCTCAGCTACGGCTGGGCGAAGCTTACCGGCGAATACCTCATGAAGCTCTATGTGGAGCGCTATGGCGGCTGGGCCGTCGCCTACCGCCCCTTCAGCGGCTATGGCGAGGATCAGGATCTGGCGTACCCCTTTCCCGCCATTTGCCAACGCCTTCTCGATCAGAAGGGAGCCGCGGAGGTCTTCGTCTGGGGCAGCGGGCGTCAGTGCCGCGACTTCATTCACATCGAAGACTGCGTCGACTTCATCTGGAGGACATTTACCAGGTTGCCCAACGGCTCCAGCCTGAACCTCTCCACCGGTCTCGCGACCTCGTTCATCGAGTTTGCGCAACTGGCCTGCGCCCAGATCGGCTGGGAGCCCCGCATCACGGGCATGTCGGACAAGCCCGAGGGAGCCTTCTTCCGTTGTGGAGACACAGCGCGTCAGTCCTCCATCGGTCTCTCACCCCGCGTTCCCTTGACGGAAGGGGTGGCGAGGATGCTCGACCATCTCGGCGATACGCCGGCGTAGCGCTCGTGCGCGGCCGTTGCGTTGTGCGCTCGACGGCTTTCGCTCTGACCGTTTATAGCCGATGCTCGTCTCAGGCTGACGCGTGTTTTTACATGTTGTCGTCCGCATCCTCGACCGTGACGCCGGAGAAGAGCCGCCGCAAGCTTACCGGCGGGCACCGGAGTGGAAGACGGCAATATCCGGCCACCGCCGCGGCGATAGCAGTTCCCGCGCCGACGTCAGCAAGCGGGAGGATCTCCGCTCACCCGGCCTCCTCCTCGTCCGCAAAGCCTTAGCGCAACCTATCAGGCATCAAGGCGACAACAAGATTGTTGTTAAGTTCTGTCGGGGGTATTTATCCTGTCGGCGCTTCATGCATAACTATACATCTCGTATTATACGAGAACACTTATATACGATAAATTTTTAATACAAGAAAGCCATTACCTGACAATGGATTTTGAAGAGACACAGCCCCTCAGCGAACAGTCCCTAAAAACAATGGTTAACTTCATCACCACTGGTTATTGGGAATACGCCGGGAAACTAAAGAGCATCTCTCACGACCCTCAAGAGAGAAAAGATACAAACTACATTGATGGACAGCCTCGGGAAGAAAAAGATTTCACTTATCAATTGAACGGATTTTCACAGGAAAGGGAGGAGAGGGTCGAAGCCGCTCTTCAATTGTGGGAGGATGTGGTTGACATAAGGTTCACGAAGATTGGCAATGATGTTGGAAGCGACAGACAGCCTAACATAAAATTCCGGGGCGATAGCGATCCTCATTCACAGAATGCTGGATGGGCCGATGGATTTGCTTGGGGCGCTGCCACCGTCGACGTTCCTGACAATTCTTCTGATTTCGATGAGCATAGGGCTCGCCTGTGGATGAGCGACGACGAGCTCAGGGCGACATACGGTTTCGGCGATGAAGAGATCAAGGAAGTCCGGAAGCTGGACGAGAAGACGATCGACATAGTCGCCGAAACGCTTGACTTTACCGCGATCGTACATGAGATCGGTCATGCGTTGGGCCTGGGTCATCCGGGATATTACAACGGTCGGATGGGAGCTGAAACAGGATCAGTATTTGAACATGACAAGTCGCACATAGCGATCATGTCATACGTCCATTTGCTACAGGAAGATCTCACTCAGCTTGTTCCAGTTACACCGCAGATGGCAGATATCCAGGCCATTCAAACTCTCTACGGCGCGGCTGAAACCCGCACAGGCAACACCATCTATGGGTTCGGTATCAACGCCGATGATTTCCCCAATACCGACAAAATATACGACCTCTCCAAATACGGTAACCTTGTCAGCTTCACCATATACGATTCAGGTGGGGTCGACGTCCTTGACGTCTCCGGGTTCAATGACGACCAATTCATCGATCTCCGGGGCGGAGCTTTCTCGAACGTCGGCGGTAAGAAAGCCAATATCGGAATCTACATGGATACGGTCATCGAGTACGCGAAAGGTGGTGGCGGCGACGACCAGATCGTCGGTAACGACGGCAGCAATGCGCTCTACGGCAACGACGGCAGCGATGCGCTCTACGGCAGAGGCAGCGGCGATACTCTGTTTGGGGACGGTAGTGTGTGGTCTTTCGTCGGTGGGAACGACACTCTCGACGGCGGCGGCGGCAATGATCTTCTCTACGGCATGGCGGGCGGCGATGAGCTGATCGGCGGCGATGGCGACGACAGATTGCTCGGCTTTATCGGCGACGACGTGCTGGAGGGCGGCGCGGGAGCGGACAGATTCATTTTCGAGCTCCATCAGAATTCCCCCGTTTCCTGCTGGGGCAATGATGTCATCAAAGACTTCAAGGACGGCGACGACACGATCGTCTTCGCGGGGAGTGCCGCACCGACCAGCATCGACGAGCTCGAGATCGATCCCTGGTCCGAAGGCGGAGCACGCATCACCTACGACGGCAACAGCATTGCTCTGAAAGGCTATTACGCAACGCCCGACAGCAGTGACTTTGTTTTCGAGAACGCTACCGGTATCGCTTAGGATCGCGGGCGCTCGACATCCATAAAACGGCAGGCGGCGCTTCGGTGCCGCCTTTTTTCATGAGCGGAGAAGGCCGGGCTCTCCTTCGGCAGATACCTTCTCCTCCACCAGTCCGAACCCAAAGCCGGAGACGAGCCGCCGCAAGCTTGCCGGCGGTGCACCCGAGGTGAAGAGGGCGATGTCCGGCCCCTCCCCTCGGCTTGGCGCCGGCAGTTCCCGCGCCAGCGTCAGCGCGCGCCGGGCGATCGCCTCGGACGTGTCGATCCAGTCCACCGGCCATGGGGCGGTCTTGCGCATGCGGTTGACGAGGAACGGATAGTGCGTACAGGCGAGCACGACGATGTCCGTGCGGCTGCCCTCGTGCTCCATGAAGCATGGCGTGATTTCCGCACGCACCGCCTCCTCGTCCACGAAGCCCTCGCGCATGTATTGTTCGGCCAGGCGCGCCAGGTTCTCGCTGCCGACAAGCCGCACATGGCACTTGGCGGCATACTGGCTGATCAGGTCGCGCGTATATTGCCGCTTTACCGTGCCCGGCGTGGCGAGAACGGAGACGAGGCCGGAGCAGGTGCGCTCCGCGGCGGGCTTTATCGCCGGTACCGTGCCCACGAAAGGCTGGCCGGGATAGTCCGCGCGCAGGTCGGCGATGGCAAGCGTGGAGGCCGTGTTGCAGGCGATCACGATGAGGGAGGGTGAAAAGCGGGCTATGAGACCGCCGAAAAGGTCGACCAGGCGCACCTTGAGCGCCTCTTCTTCCCAGGCGCCATAGGGGAAGGCGGCATCGTCGGCGACGTAGACATAAGCATGCTCCGGCAGGAGCACGCGCGCCTCCTTGACGACCGACAGGCCGCCGATGCCGGAATCGAAGAAGAGGATGGGGCTGGGCTGCACCTAGTCCCCCGCACCAGGTTTGCCCAAGCCCTTCGGCTTTCTCGGCGTGAACTTTTCCAGCGAAGTAAGCACGCCGCGCAGCACCGCAAGTTCCTCCACGGTGAAGCCGGGGCGTGTGAAGAGGGTGCGCAGGTTGTCCATCATCTTCGGCTTCTTGTCCTCGGTGCGGAAATAGCCGCGCTCGGAAAGTACGCGGTCCAGATAGTCCATAAGACTGCTCAGATGCTCCTTCGTCGCCGGCGTCTGCCGAGGCGGCTCGGGCAGCACCGCAGCCTCCGGCGCCGTCTTCATCCACTCGTAGGACATGAGGAGGACAGCCTGGGCAATGTTGAGGGAGGCGAAGGCGGGATTGACCGGGAAGGTGACGATCTCGTCGGCCAGCGCCACCTCCTCGTTGGTCAGCCCCCAGCGCTCGCGGCCGAACAGGATGCCGGTCTTCTGGCCGCCCTTGTGGCGCGCACGCAGACCCGCCGCCGCCTCCACGGGGCCGCGCACGGGCTTGAAATTGTCTCGGGCGCGCGCTGTAGTGGCCTGCACGAAGTTCAGGTCGGCGACGGCCTCGGCGGGATCGCCGTAGACCTTGACGGCATCGACGACGTGGTCGGCGCGGCTGGCGGCCGCCCTCGCCTTCTCGTTCGGCCAGCCGTCGCGCGGATTGACGAGGCGCAATTCGGCCAAACCGAAATTGGCCATGGCGCGCGCCACCATGCCGATATTCTCGCCGAGCTGCGGCTCGACCAGGATGATCGCCGGTCCTTCTGCGAGCATTTCGCGCTGTTTGTCGGTGCCTGCCATGACGCTGCTGTTAGCCGCTTCCTCCGCCGCGGTAAAGCGCGGGACTGACGCCTTTGCCAAGCGCGCGGCCAATGCTATAGGGGCGCCACTTCCTGAAATCAGGTCTGTCGGCGGCGCAGCCGCCTTTTTTTCCGAGAAGAGGTTTGTGAAATGGCGAAAATCAAGGTGGACAATCCCGTCGTCGAACTCGACGGCGACGAGATGACGCGCATCATCTGGCAGTTCATCAAGGACAAGCTGATCCACCCCTATCTCGACATCGACCTGAAATATTTCGACCTCGGGATCGAGGCGCGCGACGCCACCGACGACCAGATCACCGTCGATGCCGCCAACGCCATCAAAGAGCACGGCGTCGGCGTCAAATGCGCCACCATCACGCCGGACGAGGCGCGCGTGGAAGAATTCGGGCTGAAGCGCATGTACCGCTCGCCCAACGGCACGATCCGCAACATCCTGGGCGGCGTCATCTTCCGCGAGCCGATCATCATGAAGAACGTGCCCCGCCTGGTGCCCGGCTGGACGCAGCCGATCATCGTCGGCCGCCATGCCTTCGGAGATCAGTATCGCGCCACCGACTTCAAGTTCCCCGGCAAGGGCAAGCTGACGATCAAATTCGTCGGCGAGGACGGCCAGACGATCGAGCACGAGGTGTTCGACGCGCCGGGCTCGGGCGTCGCCATGGCCATGTACAATCTCGACGAGTCGATCCGCGATTTCGCCCGCGCCTCGATGAACTACGCGCTGATGCGCAAGGTGCCGTGCTACCTGTCGACCAAGAACACGATCCTCAAGGCCTATGACGGCCGCTTCAAGGACATCTTCCAGGAGATTTACGAGGCCGAGTTCGAGGCCAAGTTCAAGGAAGCCAAGATTTGGTACGAACACCGGCTCATCGACGACATGGTTGCAGCATCCCTGAAATGGTCCGGCGGCTATGTATGGGCCTGCAAGAACTATGACGGCGATGTGCAGTCGGACACGGTGGCCCAAGGGTTCGGCTCGCTAGGGCTGATGACGTCCGTTCTGATGACGCCGGACGGCAAGACCGTGGAGGCCGAGGCCGCCCACGGCACGGTCACCCGGCATTTCCGCCAGCACCAGCGCGGCGAGGAGACCTCCACCAACTCCATCGCCTCCATCTTCGCCTGGACGCGCGGGCTCGCCCACCGGGCGAAGCTCGACGACAACGCGGAACTGAAGAAGTTTGCCGAAACGCTGGAGCGGGTGTGCATCGAGACGGTCGAATCGGGCTTCATGACCAAGGACCTTGCGCTTTTGATCGGCCCGGATCAGCCGTGGCTTTCCACCACCGGCTTCCTCGACAAGATCGACGAGAACCTGCAGAAGGCGATGGGCTGAGCGGAGACAATGGGCAAGCCGCGCCTCTTCGGAGCAGATTACAGTGTCTATGTCCGCAATGCGCGGCTTGTCCTGATGGAAAAGGGCGTCGACCACGAGCTTGTGCCGGTCGACGTCTTTTCGAAGGAGGGGGTGCCGGCCTGGTATCTCGATCACCAGCCTTTCGGGCGCATCCCCGCCTTTGAAGACGGCGATTTCCGCCTTTTCGAGACCGCCGCGATCTCCCGCTATATCGATGAGGCGTTTCCGGGGCCCGCGCTGCAGCCGAGCGACGCGCGCCAGCGAGCGCGGATGAACCAGATCATCTGCATTCTCGACGCCTATGCCTACCGCACGTTAGTTTGGGACATCTACGTCGAAAGGGTTTCAAAGGAGAGAGAGGGCAAGGCGACGGACGAAGCCAAAGTCGCCGCCGCGCTCCTCAAGGCGGCAACGTGTCTTGCGACGCTTTCGCACCTCAAATCAAACGGCGCATGGCTATGCAGCGAGCGGCTGACCCTCGCGGACCTCCAGCCCCGATCTTCGCCTATTTCGTGAAGGCCGAGGAGGGACGCGCGCTTTTGTACGAGCACCCCGCGCTCGTGGCCTGGTGGGAGCACATCTCGGCTCGGCCAAGCGTCAAGGCGACCGAACCCGGATCTTGACAGTCAAAGCGTACTGAAGAGCCGAGATCGCACAGTTCTCCCTACCCCGCCACCGCCGCCCTCACAGCCTCGACAGCAGCAGCCGCTTTCGCGCCATCCGGTCCGCCGGCTTGCGCCATGTCGGGGCGGCCGCCGCCGCCCTTGCCGCCGATGGCCGCAGAGGCGGCGCGTACCAGGTCGATGGCGCTGAAGCGGGCGGTGAGATCGTCGGTGACGCCGACGACCACACTGGCCTTGCCCTCTTCCGACGTGCCGACGAAGACGACGACGCCGGAGCCGAGCGAGCGTTTGCCCTCGTCGGCCAGCGGCTTCAGGTCCTTCGGCGCAATGCCGTCCACCACGCGCCCTATGAAGCCGACTCCACCCACCTCCTGCCGGTCGCCGGCGCCCTCGCCGGCCGTACCGCCGCCGAGCGCAAGCTTGCGCCGCGCTTCGGAAAGCTCCCGCTCCATCTTGCGGCGCTCCTCCACCAGCGCCTCAAGGCGCGGAACCACATCCGACGGTGAGACCTTGAGCACAGAGGCCGCCTCCTTCAGCCGACGCTCCTGCTCGTCCAGATGACGGCGGGCGGCAGCACCCGTCAGCGCCTCAATGCGGCGCACGCCGGCGGCAACCGCGCCTTCGTCGACGATATGCACGAGACCGATATCGCCGGTGGCGGCGGCATGGGTGCCGCCGCACAGCTCCAGCGAATAGGTCTTGCCGGCCTTCTCGCCGTTCGTGGCGGTCCCCATGGACACGACGCGCACCTCGTCGCCGTACTTCTCACCGAACAACGCCATGGCGCCTTCCGCGATGGCATCGTCCACCGCCATCAGGCGCGTGACGACTGGCGCATTCTGCAGCACGATCTCATTGGCGATGTCCTCGATGCGGGAAAGCTCATCGCCGCTGATCGGCTTGGGGTGCGAGAAGTCGAAGCGCAGCCGGTCGGGAGCGACCAGCGAGCCCTTCTGGGCGACATGGGTGCCCAGTACCTCGCGCAGCGCCTCGTGGACCAGATGGGTCGCCGAATGGTTGGCGCGGATGCGGGTGCGGCGGTCATGGTCGACGTGCAGCGATACCTCCTCGCCGGTCTTGACCTCACCTTTGGCCACCTTACCGAAATGCACCAGCAGGCCTTCACCCTTCTTCTGCGTATCGTTGACGGCTACGGTGAAGCCCTCGCTTTCGATCACACCGGCGTCACCCACCTGACCACCGGACTCGCCGTAAAAGGGCGTCTGATTGGTGACGATGGCCACCTCCTCGCCTTCCGCAGCCTGCTCGACGATCGCGCCATCCTTGACGAGCGCGGTCACCACACCTTCGGCCTCTTCCGTCTCGTAGCCGAGGAAGTCGGTGGCGCCGGCCTTGTCCTTGACGGCAAACCAGACGGCCTCCGCCGCCGCATCGCCGGAACCGGCCCAGGCGGCGCGCGCTTCGGCCTTCTGACGCTCCATGGCGGCATTAAAGCCGTCGAGATCGACGGAGATGCCGCGCTGGCGTAGCGCATCCTGGGTCAAGTCGAGCGGGAAGCCATAGGTGTCGTAAAGCTTGAAGGCGGTCTCGCCGTCGAGGCGGGCGCCCTCCCCCATGCCCTCGGTGGCATCGGACAGAAGGTTGAGCCCACGCGCCAGCGTCTTGCGGAAGCGTGTCTCCTCGAGCCTCAAAGTCTCGGCGATGAGCGGACCGCCGCGGGACAGCTCTGGATAGGCCTGGCCCATCTCGCGCACCAGCGCCGGTACGAGCCGCCACATCAGCGGCTCCTCCGCACCCAGGAGTTGGGCGTGGCGCATGGCGCGGCGCATGATGCGGCGCAGCACATAGCCGCGCCCCTCGTTCGACGGCAGCACGCCGTCCGCGATGAGGAAGCTTGCGGCGCGCAGGTGGTCGGCAATGACCTTGTGGCTGGCGTGCTGCCGGCCCTCCGCCACTACACCGGTCGCCTCCTCGGAGGCGTGGATGAGCGCTTTGAAAAGATCGATCTCGTAGTTGTCGTGCACGCCCTGCAGCACGGCGGCCACGCGCTCAAGCCCCATGCCGGTGTCGATCGACGGGCGCGGCAGGTCGACGCGCTCTTCCGACGTGACCTGCTCGAACTGCATGAAGACGAGATTCCAGATCTCGATGAAGCGGTCGCCGTCCTCATCGGGGCTTCCGGGTGGGCCACCGGGGATTTCCTCACCGTGGTCGTAGAATATCTCAGAGCACGGACCGCAGGGGCCGGTATCGCCCATGGCCCAGAAATTGTCGCTGGTGGGGATGCGGATGATGCGATCGTCGGGAAGACCGGCAATCTTCTTCCAGTGGCCGGCCGCCTCGTCGTCCGTGTGGTAGACGGTGACAAGAAGGCGCTTCGGATCGAGCCCGAATTCCTTCGTGATCAAGTTCCAGGCGAGTTCGATGGCGACGTCCTTGAAATAGTCGCCGAAGGAGAAATTGCCCAGCATCTCGAAGAAGGTGTGATGGCGAGCGGTGTAGCCGACATTATCGAGATCATTGTGCTTGCCGCCGGCGCGCACGCATTTCTGTGCGGTGACGGCACGGTTGTAGGGGCGCGTCTCGAGACCTGTGAACACGTTCTTGAACTGCACCATGCCGGCGTTGGTGAACATGAGTGTGGGGTCGTTGCGCGGCACGAGCGGGCCCGAAGCCACGATCTCGTGCCCGTTCTTTCCAAAATAGTCGAGAAAAGTCGACCGGATGTCGTTGACGCCACTCATGTATTTGCCTTTGCGAGAAGCCCGCTATGCGCGCGGGAAGAGGATCGCAGCCTTTTAGCGCCCACGCTTGAAGCTGTCCAGAAATCCCGCCGCTACTTGCGGCAAATGTGCCGAGGAGCAGTACGTCCACGTTTCCGCCCGGGCACCTTGCGCTCGGCCGGAAATGAAAGAACCCAGCGCCTACCCGCCGGGTTCCAAGGTGAATGAGCCTTTGCCTTGAGGAGGCACTACTCCTGCATTTCCTCGCCATCGGCGCCTTCGTCACCCATCATAGGGGCCATCTTGTGCATACGCATATGCTTGAAGCGGGGGCCGGGTCCGCGATGGCGCATGGCAAAGCGCGGACCGTCTTGAATGCCGCCCCTGTGCATGGCGCGGAAGTCCTCGGCGGCACGGCGAAGCTCGTCCTCGCTCAACTCACCGTTGTCGTCACGGTCCAGAAGCGCGAAGCGCTCGCCTTGATGGTTCTCGAACTCGGCAAGCGTGACGGTTCCGTCACCGTCGATATCGAGCATCCGCGTCATGCGCTCGGCCCTGCGCTCGAACTCGCGCTTCGTGACATAGGTTACCAGCTCTTCCTGAGAGAGGGCGCCGTCGCCGTCCGTATCGGCCGCCTGCAGGGCTTTCAAACGCTCGCCGCCGAATTCCTCCGCAATCACCGTCCCATCGTCGTCCTGATCGAAGCGGCTGAATATCTTGCCGCGCATCTTCTCGCCGTGCTTGAGGGCGACGGCGGGCTTGTCGGCCTCTGCCTCGCTTTGCGCCAGTGCGGCGGTTCCCGTCATAAGTGAAAAGGCGAGTGCAGGAAGAAGGACCTTACGAAGCATGCGTTCACTCCTTGGTTTACCGCTGGGGCGGCTTGGGACGCAGATTTTCTGACATGCCCCACATTACGTGGTGCTTTCGGGGAAATTACATTTTCGTAATCTGCCTTCACACCAGCTCTTGACATGCAACCATTTAGTTGCACATTATCCGCCCATGGATGCAGACTTGGTGTTTAAGGCGCTTGCCGACCGGAGCCGACGCGAGCTGCTCGACAGGCTCCATGCTAGGAGCGGGCAGACCTTGAGCGAGCTTTGCGCGAGGCTGGAGATAACTCGGCAGGCGGTCACCAAGCATCTGGAAATCTTGGAGCAAGCGAACCTCGTCGTCTCCGTGCGTCGGGGACGGGAGAAGCTCCACTATCTGAACCCCGTGCCGATCGGCGATATCGCCGAGCGCTGGATGAGCAAGTACGACCGCAATCGGGTCGCAGCCCTCGCTGCTTTGAAGAAAGGACTGGAGAATGAGCACTGAGAAGCCGAGCTTCGTCTATGCAATTTATATCGCCACCACGCCGGAAAAGCTCTGGCAGGCCCTGCAAGATCCTGAGATGACGAAAGATTACTGGGGCCGGAGCCGCAATGTGTCGGACTGGATGCCGGGCTCGCGCTGGGAGCACCAGAATTACGACGATTCTTCTATCGTCGATGTCGCGGGCGAGGTGGTGGAGAGCGATCCTCCGCGCCGCCTGGTGGTGACATGGGCCGATCCCGAAGATGCGGGCGACGTAAGCAAGCATTCGCGCGTCACCTTCGAAATCGAGCCGGCCCACGATTCTGTTCGTCTGACGGTGACGCATGAAGGCCTGGAGCGTGACCCGAAGAAGCTCACCGCCGTGAGCCAGGGTTGGCCCGCCATTCTATCGAGCCTGAAGACGCTGCTGGAGACAGGAGAGGCACTGCCTGGAACAAAGCGGCGGTGGGGTCGGCGCGCCGCCTGACCTGCGACATGCCGCGATAAGAGAAGCAGCGAGGCGTCACCTGTGGAAGGTGGCCCAATCTTCCAACGGCGCCCGCTCGCTACGCAAACGGTTCTCCGGTTTCGATGGATCCTCATAGCCGAGCGCCATGCCGCATACGACGATCTCCTCCTCGGGGATGTCGAGGATGGGCCGGATGAAGCGGTGGTAGGGTGCAAAGGCGGCTTGCGGGCAGGTGTGCAGGCCCCTCGCCCTCGCGGCTATCATGATCGATTGCAGGAACATGCCGTGATCGACCCAGGAGCCCTTGTTGAGCCGCCGGTCGATGGTGAAGATCATGCCCACGGGTGCATCGAAGAAGACGAAGTTGCGGTCGTGCTGGGCGCGCATCTTCTCCACCTCGCGGCGGCCAATGCCCAGAAGGCTGTAGAGGGCATAGCCGACGGCGCGACGGCGCGACAGATAGGGCTCGAAGAACTTGTCCGGGTAGTACTTGTACTCGTCCCACTCGACCTTTTCGGCGCGGATGCCTGATGACAGGATCGCTTCGGCAAGCCGCGCCTTGGCCTCGCCCGTCGTCACATAGACCTTCCACGGCTGCATGTTAGTGCCCGACGGGGCGCGCGAGGCGACCCTGAGGATGTCGCGGATCGTCTTCTCGTCCACAGGGTCGGGCAGGAAGGCGCGCACCGAGCGGCGCGACGTGATGGCGTCGTCGACGGCCGCCGCATCGCCCTGATCCGCTATCTTCTTCTTGTCCGGTGCCAGCATATTCATCAGCTGCAGCTCTTCATTCCCGGTTCCTGCCTCGCGCGGCTATAGCGGGCATCGCAGGGGTGCGGCAACCCGCGACGGTGCAATCCCGGTAAAACATCGCCGCTTTCTTCTATACCGCACCGGCAGCCTTATCGGTTATAGGCAGGCGAAACCGTTCACAGGATCCCGACACCATGCCCCTACCCTCGAAGCGCATCACCGGCATCGTTCCTTCAGGCAAGGACGGCTGGGAAGTCCATTTCGCCGCCATGACACGCAAGCAGGCGGGCGAGGACATCCTGATGCTGTCGGTCGGCGACCATGATTTCGATACGCCGCACGAAACCGTCGCCGCTTGCGTGGAGGCGGTGCGTACCGGCCATCATCACTATATCCAGCTCCCCGGCCTGCCGCGTCTGCGCGAGGGCCTGGCGCGGCTTTCCAGCGAGTGCACGGGTGTCGAGACCGTGCCGGAAGAGATCATCGTTACCCAGGGCGGCCAGGGCGCGCTGTTCGCCGCCTGCCAGGGTGTGCTCGACCCCGGCAGCCACGCGATCATCGTCTCGCCCTACTACGCCACCTATCCCGGCACCGTGCGCGCGGCCGGCGCGACGTTCACCGAAGTGGAAACGCGCTCCGATGATGGCTTCGAGCCGCGCGCGGCGGCAATCGCCGAGGCCATCCAGCCCGAGACCAGGGCGATCCTCGTCAACTCACCGAACAACCCCACCGGCGCCGTCTACTCCCGCGCCACGATGGAGGCCATCGCCGAACTCTGCCGGAAGCACGACCTGTGGCTCATCTCCGATGAGGTCTACTGGACCATCCGCGCCGGGCGCGAGCATGTATCGCCGCGCGCGCTTCCGGGAATGAAGGAGCGTACGCTGGTGGTCAACTCGCTGTCGAAGAGCCACGGCATGACCGGCTGGCGCGTCGGCTGGCTGACCGCGCCGGCCGATTTCGTTCGGCACCTTATCAGCCTCAACCTCGTCTCAAGCTACGGCATGGTCGACTTCGTCTCACGCGCCGCGACGGCGGCGGTCGAGAACGGCCACGGCGTCGAGGAGATCGCCGCCCGCTACGCCGCCCGCCGCGAGGCCTTTCTGGAAGCCGTCCGCGGGCTCAACGGGGTCGCGGTGCGCGGCTCGGAAGGCGGCATGTATGTCATGCTCGACATCTCGCGGGTGAACGCCGACTGCGAGGCCTTCGCCTGGGAATTATTGGAGACGGAGAATGTCGCGGTGATGCCCGGCACTAGCTTCGGCGCGGCAGCCGAAGGCCATATCCGCGTTTCGATGTGCCAGGAGGAGCCCATCTTGCGCGAGGCGGCGGCAAGACTGCGGAGATTCATCGGCCGAACCGAAGCGCCTGGAGATCGAAACGCCGCCGAGTGAGCGTTCTACCTATCCCCGCGGTAAATGGCGCTACCGCCGCCGCAGCCACCACCAGCGGTCATCGTCGTCTGTATCGACCACGCAGGTGTAGCCGATCTTGCAGGCCTGCTTGTCGCTCGTCTGCACCCAGGCGGGCTTTGTGGTAAGGCCAATGGGGCAATAGTGCTCGTGAATCACGAAGCGGTCATACGTGTTGGGGCCGGTGGACAGCACCGCCGCACGCTTCTCGACCAGCATCGCTCTGGCCTCCTTGCAGGTGAAGCCGCGGACGTCCGCCCGTTGCGCTTGTGCCGCCGCGACCAGGGCAAGATAGGCCAGCAAGCCGGCCAACACCGCAATTCCTTTTTTCCCGCCAAATAGATTCATGTCCATTTCCTTTTCTAAAATACCCAGTCTTGCCGAAACGGCAAAACCTGCATATCTGGCGTCGAAATGCGCGGCGGAGGCGTCAAGTTTCCTGTGCCTCCGCACGTGGCTTCCTTCACAATCGCCCGACCATAGCCTAGCATGGCCGTGGCCACTCCCAAGGCTTAGTGATTCCACGTCTTTCTCGCGACAATATGGCCGTAAAACCAGCACCTTTGACATCTTTCGATCATTCGGGTCTGAAACCGGAGAATACCGCGATTTTCCTGGACTTCGACGGCACGCTGGCGGATTTCGCCGAGCATCCGGACGCCGTTTCGGTTCCCTTGCCGACGCGTGAGGTACTGGCCCGCCTGGAAAAGAGTACGCGTGGCGCGCTCGCTATCGTGACGGGTCGGCCCATCGCTGACATCGACCACTTCCTCGCACCGCTCTGCCTACCAGTCGCCGGTGTGCACGGGCTGGAGCGCCGGGCGGCCGGAGGCAAACGCACCACGGCAACGGTCGACCGCGCGAAATTTGCCGCTATGGAGGAGAAGCTGCGCGCCTTCACGCTGGCCCATCCGGGCACCATGGTGGAGGCCAAGTCGGGCTCGCTGGCCCTGCACTACCGCCAGCGCCCCGAGCTTGCCGAGGCATGTGCCGCCGCCGTACATGAAGCAGTGGATGGGTTCAAAGGCCTGCACATCCTGCACGGCAAGATGGTTATCGAGGTCAAAAGCGGCAAGGCGACCAAGGCCGATGCGGTGGCCGCCTTCATGGGAGAGCCGCCGTTTGCCGGGCGCGTGCCGCTTTTCGCCGGTGACGACGTGACCG
This sequence comes from Chelativorans salis, assembly GCF_025336525.1. Lineage (GTDB taxonomy): Bacteria > Pseudomonadota > Alphaproteobacteria > Rhizobiales > Rhizobiaceae > Chelativorans > Chelativorans salis. The sequence goes on along the minus strand of NZ_JAOCZP010000002.1, from coordinate 615,956 downwards.
ACGAGGACGCCTTTCGCGAGATTGCGCGCGCCAGCGGCATTTCCATCAAGATCGGCAACGGCGTCACCGCCGCAGCCTTCCGCACCAGGGACGTGGCCGCCTTTCGCGATTGGCTCAGTCTTCTGGCCGACAGTTTCGATTCCCGTCAATTGACAGCATAGGATTTTTCATCGTGACGACACTCGATCTCGGCGTGGTCGGCAATTGCAGCTTCTCCGCGCTTATCGATCCCAAAGGCCGCGTCGTGTGGTGCTGCCTTCCCCGTTTCGACGGCGATCCGGTGTTCAACGCGCTCCTGCGGGGCGAGGAAGACCCCGGCGAGGGCCTTTTCTCGATCGAGCTCGAGGGCCTGGCGGAAACCGAGCAGAGCTACGATTCCAATACGGCGGTGCTGACGACGCGACTGCACGGAGCCTCCGGCTCTCTGGAGATCGTCGACTGCGCACCGCGGTTCTTCTGGCGTGACCGCATCTTCCGCCCGCAGACACTGGTGCGGCGCGTGCGTCCCATTTCCGGCACGCCGCGCATCTCCATCCGCATGCGACCTTCCTTCGCATACGGCACGGTGCGCCCGCACAGGACACGCGGATCGAACCATGTGCGCTATGTCGGCCCTGAGATGACGCTGCGGCTTTCGACGGACGCGCCCATCGACTACGTGCTCGACGAGACCTTCTTCAACCTGTCGGCGCCCATCGATATCATCATCGGTCCCGACGAGACACTGGAAGGCAGCGTCTCCCAGATTGCCCGCGACTTCGAGGAGCGCACGTGCAGCTACTGGCGCAACTGGGTCAGCAACCTGGCGCTGCCCTATGAATGGCAGGATGCGGTGATCCGCGCCGCCATTACACTGAAGCTGTGTACCTACGAACCCACCGGCGCCATCATCGCCGCCATGACCACCAGTATCCCCGAAGCCCCCGACAGCGGCCGCACCTGGGACTACCGCTTCTGCTGGGTGCGCGACGCCTTCTTCGTGGTACGCGCGCTCAACAGCCTTGGTACCGTGCAGACGATGGAAAATTACTTCCGCTATCTCATGGATCTAGTGGCCGATTCTGACGGCGGTCATCTGCAACCAGTCTTCGGCGTCGGGCGGGAACGGCATCTAACGGAAAGCATCATCGACAATCTCGCCGGCTACCGCGGCATGGGTCCGGTGCGCTGCGGCAACCAGGCCTATGAGCATTATCAGCACGACGTCTACGGCAACGTCATCCTGGGCGCCACGCAGATCTTCTTCGACCGTCGCATCCAGATGAAGCCGACCATCACCGATTTCCGTCTGTTGGAAACCGCAGGCGAACAGGCCTACAAGGTGCACAACACGCCGGACGCCGGCATGTGGGAACTCCGCTCCCGCTCGCGCGTTCACACGTCATCGACGCTGATGTGCTGGGCGGCCTGCGACCGGCTTGCGCACATCGCCGCGCGATTGGGTGAGAAGGCGCGTGTTACCTATTGGAGAGAAAGGGCTAACGAGATCAAAGAGCGCATTCTGGCCGAAGCCTGGTCGGAAAAGCGCAAGGCCTTCATGGAAAGCTTCGGCGGTCAGACACTCGACGCGAGCGTGCTCCTGATGGCCGAGGTGGGCTTCATAGATCCGCAGGATCCGCGCTTTGTCAGCACGGTGGATCAGCTTGAGAAAACGTTGGCGACGGGTCCCTACATGATGCGCTACGAAGCCGCCGACGACTTTGGAAAACCGGAGGTCTCCTTCAACATTTGCGCCTTCTGGCGCCTCGACGCGCTGGCACGTATCGGCCGGCGCGAACAGGCGCGCGAAATCTTCGAAGCGCTCTTGAAGACCCGCAACCCCCTTGGCATGCTGTCCGAGGACACGCATCCGGTGACTGGGGAGATGTGGGGCAATTACCCGCAGACCTATTCGATGGTCGGCATCATCAATGGGGCCCGGCGCCTGTCCAAGCCATGGGAGACCGTCGTGTGAACAGGCTCGTCGTCGTCTCCAACCGCGTTGCCGACCTCACGCGCACCGCCCAATCGGGCGGCCTGGCCGTCGGTCTGGCAGATTCCTTGCGTCAGCGCGGCGGCGTGTGGATGGGTTGGGACGGTCAAACGCTGAAATACGAGGACCAGCCCGAGCCGCGCATCCGCAAGATCGGCACCGTCACCCAGGCGACCATCCCGCTCACCGAGCAGGACTATTCGGAGTACTATCTGGGCTTTGCCAACAGCGTCTTGTGGCCGCTGTTTCACTACCGGCTCGATCTTGTTGAATACAAGACGGTTTTCCTGGACGGTTACCGGCGGGTCAACGCGAAATTCGCTGACGCGCTCACGTCTATCCTTCAACAGGACGACATCATCTGGATCCACGACTATCACCTCATTCCGCTGGCCGCCGAGCTGCGTCAGCGAGGCTGCACCCAGCGCATCGGCTTCTTCCTGCACATCCCCTTTCCGCCGCCGGAGATCCTCGCCGCTGTGCCGCGCCATCGCTGGCTGGTGGAATGCCTGCTCGAATTCGACGTGATCGGCTTTCAGACCCATACCGATCAGGGGAACCTGCAGCATTATGTCGAAGATCATCTCGGCTGCCGCATGGAGGCCGACGGCCGCATCAAGATCGGCAAGCGCGAGGTGATTGCCGGCTGCTATCCCATCGGCATCGATGTCGATTCATTCGTCGAGATGGCCGAGAGGCCGAACGACGAAGTCAGCATCGAGACCCAGCGGCGTGAAATCCTGGGCCGCAAGCAGATCATCGGCGTCGACCGCCTGGACTACACCAAGGGCCTGCCGGACCGCCTACGCGCCTTCGCGCGCCTCCTGGAACTCTATCCCGAGATGCGCAAGACGGTTGCCCTCATGCAAATCGCCACGCCCACGCGCGAGGAGGTGGGGGCCTATGTGGAGATCCGCACCGAGCTGGAAGCGCTGTCGGGCGCCATCAACGGCCGGTTTGCCGACTTCAACTGGACTCCAGTGCGCTATATCCACGGCATCGTGCCGCGCGACGCGCTGGCCGCCCTCTTCCGTGCCAGCCAAGTAGGTTTTGTCACGCCTCTGCGCGACGGCATGAACCTGGTTGCAAAGGAATACGTCGCCGCCCAGTCATCGGAGAATCCCGGCGTGCTGGTGCTATCGAAATTCGCGGGCGCGGCGGAGGAATTGCACGAGGCGCTGATCGTCAACCCCTATGACGTTGACGACATGGCGCGAAACCTATGCCACGCGCTGACGATGCCGCTGGAGGAGCGCAAAGAGCGGCAGAAGGCGCTCTTTGCTCGCATTTGCAAGCACGACGCCAAAGACTGGCTGAACGCCTTCATCGCAGCGCTGGAAAAGGGCGAGACGAAATATGCGGCGTAACGGCGTCAGCTCTTCTTGTCCGCCAGCTTCTTCCGCTTCGTCTCAGCAAGTTCTTCCAACTGATTCTCGCTCATTGATTTTTCCATGTCGCGCGAGGCGCCTTTGAGCTTGGATTTGGGCATTTCACCGCGCTTGGCCGCCAGCGCGGCACCGGCCGCCTTCTGCTGCGCTTTGGATTTTGCAGGCATCATCGCCTCCTGTGCTGTTCCTGCATAAAGCGGCCGACGCGCACAAAGGTTCCGAGTTGCCCCTGCAGCGCAGGCGTCACCCCTTCAGCATGTCCCACCCGGCATCCGGCGCAAAACGCGCTCCGTGCTTCTCCTCCAGTTGCCGCAGCGTCACGACAACCTCCTCCACTCCGCGCTTGCGCGCATAGTGCAGCGGACCGCCGCGGAATGGGGCGAAGCCCGTAGCGAAGATCATTGCTCCGTCTACCGTCTCCTCGTCCGCCACGACCCCTTCGCGCAGGCAGCGCACCAGCGTGTTGAGCATGGGCAGCACCAGCCGGTCGGCCATCTCGGCATCGGCGCGCGGTGCCTCCTCGCCCTTCGCCACCTTCACTTCATCGCTCTTCAGCTTGCCCTTCTCGTCATAGGCATAGAGCCCCCTGCCGGCCTTACGCCCGGTGTCGCCCGCTTCGACCTTCTTTACCAACCAGTCCGGCACCTCTGACATCGGGTCGTCCAGGCGTTCCTTCAGCATGCGCGCCACCTCCAGGCAGATGTCGAGTCCTACCCGGTCGGCAAGCTCGATCGGCCCCATCGGCATGCCGAAATCCTTCGCCGCTTCATCGATCGTCTCCTTGGGCACGCCCTCGTCGAACATCGTGAAGGCTTCCACGAGATACGGCGTCAGAGCACGGTTGACGAGGAACCCGGGTGCGCTCTTCACCGGCGCCGGTAGGCGGGAAATGTCGCCGCAAAAGGCATGCGCCCGCGCCAGGGCCTTTTCGCTCGCCTGGTCATGGGCAACAACTTCGACAAGCTCCATGCGCGTTACCGGATTGAAGAAGTGCAGACCGAGGAAACGGTCGGGGAACGGCAGGCCTTCACGCAGCGTCTCGAGCGGGATGCTGGAGGTGTTGGTAGCGAGGATGGCATCCTTCTTCATACGGGGCGTGATGGCCTCGAATACCTTGCGCTTCACCTCCGCCTTCTCCGCCACCGCCTCGATCACCAGATCCGCCCTGGCGATGCCGTCGCCCTCGAAATCCGGCATCAGCCGGTCGAGCGCGTCACGCCGGTCGAGGCTGGAATGAAGCCGCTTATCGTAGAAGGCCGCGGCGCGCCCGACAGCGCCGGCGATGGCCTTGGGGTCGAGATCCGTCAGGCTGACGGTCATCCCGCGCGCCGCGCACCAGGCTGCGATGTCGCCGCCCATAGTGCCAGCGCCGATCACATGCACCCGCCGAACACCGCTTTCCCCCTTGCCGAGCCGCTTCAGCCCCTCACGGAGGAAGAAAACACGCATCAGGTTCTGTGCGGTCTCGCCGACGAGAAGCTCGGAGAAGGAGCGTATCTCCGCTTTCTTCATGGCGCGTGTATCGCCGCCGTGCTCTTCCCAAAGGTCGACGAGGCGGTGGGGTGCCGGGTAGTGCTTCTTCGGTGCTTTCTTCTCCGCCTCGGCGCGCATGCGCCTTGCCGCCATGCGGCGCGCCGCGCCGAGGCCGAGCACGGTTCCCTTCAGGCCGGGGCGCGAAGGTTTCGTCTGACCCGCTACCGCGGCACGCACGGCATTCTTCACATGCCGCTCTTCCACCACCGCATCGACCAGCCCGAGAGCCTTCGCCTTCTTCGTGTGCACGGTGCGGCCCGTCAGCATCATTGTCATCGCCTCGATAGGGTCGATGAGTGCCGGTAGTCGGAAGGTGCCGCCGAGGCCCGGATGCAGACCGAGCAGGATTTCGGGAAAGCCGAAACTGGCACCGGCGACGGCGATGCGGTGCTTACAGGCGAGCGCCAACTCCAGCCCGCCGCCCAGACAGTGGCCATGGATGACGGCGACGGTCGGCATTGGTAAGTCCGCCAGCCGGTCGACGATCTCGTGCGCCCGGCGCATGCGCGCCTCCACCTCGCCTGCATCCGTCACACCGCGAAAGTCGCGGATATCGGCCCCGGCGACGAAACCGCCCTCCTTGGCCGCGCGGATGACCAGGCCCTTGGCACCCAGGCCCTGGACCTCGGCGAGCACCGTGTTGAGTTCACTCATCACGGCTTCCGACAGCGTATTGGTGCTCTCCCCGGACCGGTCGAGCACGAGCCAGACGATGCCTTCCTCGTCCTTGGCATAGCGCCAATGGGTATGCGGCTTGTTCCCCTCGCGGGGCCCAAGCTCCATGTTACGCGGCTCCAGCACCTTCCAGACGCTCTTCGAGACAGTCATCACACCACCTCCAGAAGCATGGCTCCGCCCTGCCCGCCGCCGATGCACTCGCTGGCCATGCCACGCTTGAGGCCGAGGCGGCGCATGGCGTTGACAAGGTGCAGCACGATGCGGTTTCCGCTCGTGCCGACGGGGTGGCCGAGGCTGATCGCGCCGCCGTCAACGTTGAGACGGTCGCGGGGGATGGCGCCATAGGGCGCCTCGAGGCCCAGTACCTTGCGGCAGTATTCCTCGTCTTCCCAGGCGGCGAGGCAGGCGAGCACCTGCGCGGCGAAAGCCTCGTTCAGTTCCCAAAGGTCGATATCTTCGCGGGCAAGTCCCCGCCGCTCGGCCAGGGCGGTGCAGCACAATGTCGGCCCCAGCCCCATGATCGAAGGGTCAAGGGCCGCCCATTCGCTGTCGACGACGCGCGCCAACGGCTCAAGCTTGTGCTTCTTCACCGCCTCTTCCGATGCAAGCACAACCCAGCTCGCGCCGTCGGTGATCTGCGAGGAATTGCCGGGCGTGACCTCACCGTAGGGCTTCTCGAACGCCGGCTTGAGCTTGGCGAGCTTTTCCATCGAGGTGTCGGGACGGACGCCGTCGTCATGGTCGTAAAGTGTGCCGTCGCGGGCGACCGAGACGATGACCTCGCCTTTAAGGTGGCCCTCCGCCTGCGCCCGCGCCAGCCGCTGATGGCTTTCCAGCGCGTAGGCATCTGCCGCCTCGCGCGCAATACCGAATATATGGCCGATGACCTCCGCTGTCTGGCCCATGCCAAGGTCGGTGACGGGATCCGTCAGCCCGCGCTCCAGGCCGATGACGGGCTTTGCCATATCCGGCCGGAAGGCGCCGATGGCGGCAACTCGCTCCCACGCCGTCTTGGCCATGGCGAAACGGCCGAACCAGGCCGCCGCGTTGCTCGACAATACCAGCGGCGCATACGACAGTGCCTCCGCACCGCCGGCAAGGACGAGATCAGCCTTGCCGGCCTCGATCATCCGGAAACCGTTGTCGATGGACAGCATGCCGGAGCCGCAATTGATCTGCACACTGAAGGCCCGCATGGCGTCGCCCATCCCGAGCCGGAGGGCGGCCACCCGAGCCGGGTTCATCTCATCGGCGATGACGTTGACGCAGCCGAGGATGACGAAATCGAAGTCCTCGGCCGCGAAAGGCTGGCGCGCAAGCAGCGGTCGGCCGCATTGCACGGCAAGGTCGACCGGCGTGAATGGCCCGGGCTTGCCCCGTGCCCGCAGAAAGGGCGTGCGCGCGCCGTCGACCAGATAAACCGGCCGGGCCCGGTCCTGCGATACACCGGAGGGGCCGCGCGCTGCGGGTTTTGCGGTGGATGTGCGGCGCGGGCTTCTGCGCCGTTGGGTCGGTTTCGTCTTGGATGCTTCAGCCATTGCTTGTCCTTATTCGCCCGTCTGCCGTGCCGGCGTGCCGGAAGGATAAGGGCCTTTGCGCGGTTTGCCCACCGCTCCAGCGCTACTGGCGCAACGCCGGGCGAGCGCGCATCGTTCCTATCGCAAATTGTTCGCTGCCTGGAAACCACACACCCGTCCCGAACGTTCGGCTTTCAGCTTCCGGGAAATCTCCGGGAAAGGAGAACGATATGGCGACGAACAAAACCAACGACGCGCGCAAGCGAGATCGCGCCGGCCAGATGAGGTCGACCGACCTTGCCAATGAGAGGATGGGTAAAAACAGGCTGCAGGGCGACGATCAGACGAGCGTCCGCAATCAGCGCCACGCCCAGCCCAAAGCACGACGCGAGGCGGACGAGACGATGGAGAGCTTCGAAAAGTTGGACAAGGACAAGCGCGCCCGCACGGATCTCGGCAAGGGCAACAGGAGCGGCCAATGAGGACGTGGTATTTCGTTGTACTGCCGGCCGCAGTCGCACTTGCGGCGCTGCAGATGCCAGCCTACGGCCAGAGTCCGATTGAAGAAAGCCCCCCCGGCGAGGACTCGCGTTTCATCGTTCCGGACAGGCCGGCGCCCGAGGACCGCGAGGATTTGCGCATCGGCACCGAGGAGGAGACATTCACGCAGATCCGCGGGGCGTGGGCGGCCAACAAGGCAGCATGTGCCACGGTGGAGGAGGATGGCAACAACGGCCTCTATGTCACCGACACCCTCATCCGCTGGGAGGACGCAACCTGCAGCATCCGCGACATCGATTCCGAAGATGGATCGGCGACGGTTAGCGCCTTCTGTGCTACCGAAGACAGCCGCACGAGCAGCAATTTCCGGCTCCTGGTGACTGGCGAGGAAACGCTGACGCTTCGGTTCCAGACCGATGAGGAAGAGCGCGAGGTTGATCTGCAGCGCTGCGCTGCCGGACAATAATTCGTCCTCCCCGGCCGTCTCCGGCTATGATCACCTCCCACCGGAGCCGCAAAAATGTATTATTGGACCAGTTGAACAAGCCCTGTATCCTAGGCTAGGTCATTGCCAGGGTGGGGCTTTTGAGGCCAGCCCCTGCGCAGCGATCACAAGTCGCACCGGCGCGGCGGACGGATATTCGAGAAGGCGGCTCGTTCCGTGTTAAGCCGCCGGGAGGGAATTTGGGGAACCGCACCGCCGATGCTCGACGCTTTCTGCGCCCGTGCGCAGCCATTCTCTGCGCCGTGCTCGTTGTCGTGCCCTTCCCCGCGGCCGCGCTGGAGATTTTCGGCCTGCGGCTTTTCGAGCGACAGGATGCCGGCGAAGAAGAAGGCGTCATCGGCACGCCGCAGCCCTATGAGGTGGAGTTCGTCGTCGCCGACGATGAGGACGATATTGAAAGGGCGCTGAAGGGCGCTTCGAACCTGTGGACCGACCGGGAGGAGCCGGCGTCAGGCGCGGCCGGCCTTCTCGTCAAGGCGCGTGGCGACTACCGTAGGCTTTTGAACACGCTTTATGCCAAGGCGCGCTACGGCGGTACCATCTCCATTACCATAGACGGTCGTGAGGTCAGCGATCTTCAGCCGGACGCTGAATTTGCAAGCCCCGCTGCTGTGCGCATCGCCGTCGCTCCCGGTCCCCTCTTCCATTTCGCGGATGCCAGGATCGTCAACCAAGCGCCGCCTGCAGCCAACAAAAGAGACGTGGTGGCGGACCCGGCGCAGGAGGGCTTCCGCGCCGGCGAGCCCGCCCCAAGCAGCACCATCATCCGTGCCGGACGCCTGGCCGTGGAGGCCTGGCAACAGCAAGGCTATGCAAAGTCGGAGATCGTCGAGCGCCGCGTCATCGCCGCCCACGACACCGACACGATCGACGCCACGCTCGTCGTCGAGCCGGGCGCGCATGCCGTCTTCGGCCCGGTCTCCGTCAGCGGCACTGAGCGCATGGACGCCGCCTTCGTCGCCCGTCAGACGGGGATCGCGCCCGGCACCGAGTACGACCCGGACGACCTGGAGAAGGCGAGCGACCGCCTTACCCGGCTCGAAGTCTTCCGCTCCGCCCGCATCGAGGAGGCCGAAGAGGTCGGGCCCGACGGAAGCCTGCCCATCCAAGTGATCGTACAGGAACGCCTGCCGCGCCGCTTCGGCGTCGGCGGCTCCTATTCCACCATCGACGGGTTCGGTCTGGAGGCTTTCTGGCTACACCGCAACCTGTTCGGCCGGGCAGAGCGCCTGCGCATAGAGGGCAAGGTCGCCGGCATCGGCGAGACCATCGATCCCGCGGATCTCACCTACCGCGTCGGCGCCACTTTCACCAAGCCCGGCATCTATACGCCCGACACCGATTTCATCGCCTCCGTCTTCGGCGACCGCGAGGTGCTCGATACCTATACGCGCACCGGCGTTTCCGGCGAGATCGGATTTGCCCATCGTTTCTCGGATAGGTTGTCTGCCCGGCTTTTCGCCACCGGCGGCTATGCCCGTTTCGAAGACGATTTCGGCACGCGCGACTTTGTCACCGCCGGCTTCCTAGGTGGTGTGGCTTACGACACGCGCGACAACCCGGCTGACGCCACGAGAGGCATCTTCACTGAACTCACCCTGGAGCCCTATTACGAGTTCAACTACGGCAACGCCGCCGCCCGCATCATTGCGGAGGCACGCACCTATTACAGCCTCGACTCCGAAAGCCGCTTTGTCATCGCGGGCCGCGCCAAGGTGGGGGCGCTGCTTCATCCGCCCATAGCCGAAACGCCGCCGGACAAGCTGTTCTTCGCCGGCGGCGGCGGCTCCGTCCGTGGCTACGCCTACCGCGGCATCGGCGTTGAGGTGCCCGGCGGCATTGCCGGCGGCCGCTCCCTCATCGAAGGCTCGGCCGAACTGCGCGTACGCGTCACGCAGAGCATCGGCGTCGTCGGATTCGTCGACGCAGGCTATGTGGGGGCCGAAGCCTTCCCCGATTTCTCGGAAGACCTGCGCATAGGCGTCGGTGCGGGCTTGCGCTATCAGACTGGTTTTGGTCCCATTCGGCTCGACGTCGCCGTACCGCTGGATCGGGGACCGGAGGACCCAAGTGTGGCCCTCTACGTTGGGATAGGACAGGCGTTTTGACCCGGCTTCTGCTCGCCCTTTTCCTATTTCTCGCAGCCTTTCCGGCAACTGCGCAGGACGATGCTGCGCAAAGCCCGGCAGAGGAGCGCTCACTTTTCCTCTCCTTCATCGAGAACCGGCTTTCCACGCCCAACCGCCGCATCCGCATCCGCGGCATCCAGGGCGTTCTTTCCTCTCAAGCCTCCATTGCCGAAATTACCGTCGCCGACCGTGAGGGTGTCTGGCTGCGTATAGAAAACGCCTCCATCGAATGGAGCCGCACCGCCCTTATCCTGCGCCAGCGGCTGGAGGTTGCGCGCCTTGCCGCCGACTCCATAGAGGTCATCCGCCGCCCACTGCCCAGCGAAGGCTTGCCGTCGCCCGAGGCACGCTCCTTCGCCATCCCGGAACTGCCGATTGCCATCAATCTTGAGCAGCTCGAAGTTCCGCATATCTCCTTCAGCAGCGATGTCTTCGGCCTCGAATCCGTCATATCCCTCGAAGGCCGCCTGCGGCTGGAAGGCGGGTCGCTCGACACGGCGCTCGAGATCGAGCGCCTCGATGGCCCCGGTGGACATCTTTCGCTGACGGCGGCCTACGCCGACGACACGGGCGCGCTCGATCTCGACCTGGCGCTGGTGGAACCACAGAATGGCGTAGTGGCAAACCTGCTCAACATCGAAGGCCGCCCGCCGCTCTCCCTCACCCTGGCCGGCTCCGGTCCGGTAGAGAATCTCGACCTGTCGCTTTCGCTTGCCGCCGCCGGCCAGCCCGCCCTTTCCGGTGCCGCCCGGTTCCGCGGACGGCAGGAAGGGATCGGCTTCACGGTCGACGTCAGCGGCCCCATCGTGCGGCTGATACCTGCCCGCTTCCGCGCCTTCTTCGGCGACGAGACCACGCTGCAAGCCACGGGCGTCGCCAGACGCGGCGGTGGCCTGACGCTCGAAACCCTCAGCCTATCGAGTGCCGCACTGCAGATTGAAGCTTCCGCCGAGACGGCCAGCGACGGCTTCCTGACCATGCTTTCGCTCGATGCCAGCATCGCCGATCCGCAGGGCGAGCGGATTCTGCTGCCGGTTGCCGGTGGCGAGTCCTCGGTGCGCTCGGCAAGGCTGACCGCCAGCTACGGCGAAACAGACGAGGACTGGCAGGCGGTACTCGACATCGATGGCCTGCAGAGCGGTGGCTTTTCTGCCGGGAACACCAATCTCACCATCGGCGGCGAGGCCACCAACCTTTCCCAGCCCGCCGAGCGCCGCATCACCTTCAACCTGCAAGGCGTCCTGGAGGATATCGTTGCCGACCGCGCCGACATCGCCGAAGCCCTCGGCCAGACCATCCAGCTTAGCGCCAACGGCGCCTGGCGCGCCGGCGAACCGCTTTCCCTTGCTGCCGCCCGGCTTACCGGGCACAGCTTCACGGCCACGCTTTCCGGTGAAATCTCCGACCTCGCCTTCCGTGGCGATATTGGCCTGGAGGCGGCAAATCTCGCCCCCTTCTCCGGCCTTGCCGGGCGGGAACTCGGGGGAAGTCTCGATCTTGCCGCAAACGGCGAAGTGCGCCCGATCAGCGGCGCATTCGACCTCACGCTCGACGGCCGGGCGAACGAGCTTCGCATCGGCATCCCGGCCGCCGATGCCCTGCTTGGCGGCTTGACCCGCATCACCGGCAGGCTGGGGCGCAGCACGGAGGGCTTTACGGCGGACAACTTCCACGTCGTCAACGACCAGATCGAGCTGACGGCGGACGGCACCTTCGCCACCGAAGAGGCTGATTTCCGCTTCGACGCCGCCATCGCCGATCTTGCGGTTATCAACAACCGCGCCGAAGGACGCTTGACGGCCAACGGACGTGCCACGGGCAGCGCCGGCGAACTCGACCTCTCCCTCCGCGCCCAGGTTCCAGAGGGCCGGCTTCTTGACAAGCAACTTACGGACGCGGTGATCGACTTTGAAGGAACACTTGAGGATCAGGCGCTTTCCGGGCGCGTCACGGGCGACGCCTTCCTCGACGGCGTACGCGCAAGCCTGCAAACGGACGTGGCACTGGCGGACGAAGAGCGCCGCCTGAGCGGCATCGACTTCACCGCCGGCGGCGCGCGGCTGACGGGCGACCTTGCCCGGGGCAACGACGGGCTTTTCGCTGGCGAACTCAACCTTCACGCCGCGGACATCTCGACCGCGGCGGCCCTGCTTCTAACGGAGGCGACCGGCGCTGCCGAGGCCACGCTGTCGCTGGAGCCACGGGATGGCGAGCAGCATCTCGCGCTCAACGCCACGCTGCGCGATGTCGTGACCGAGCAGTTCTCGCTGCAAAGCGCCGACCTCGAGGCGACCGTCGCCGACCTCTTCGGCGTACCGGCGGTCGAAGGAACAGTCGCGGCCGCGGATCTTGTCGTTGCGGGCATCGACGTGGCTCGGCTCAACGCCACCGCCGAAACCAGCGGCGGTGCAACCACCTTCTCTGCGGAAGCAGCACTCGCCAACGGCACGGACATCGCCGCCCGCGGCGGACTTGCGCCGCAGGATGGCGGCTACACGATCTCGCTCCAAGAGGCTTCCCTCACCCAAGACGATGTGTCGGCGCGCCTTCTGCGGCCGGCATCCCTCACCGTCCGTGGCGACACTGTCTCCTTCGAACCCGTGGAAGTGGATGTCGCCGGTGGACGGGTCACGGCCGAAGGTGAGATCGGCCGGACGCTCAACGTGGCGTTGTCGCTCGACGCCGTGCCGCTTTCCATCGCCAATACCGTCCGCCCCGACCTAGCGCTCGGCGGAACGCTGAACGGAGAAGCCACCATCTCCGGCACGCGCGAAGCGCATGAGGCATCCTTCACGCTCACCGGGCGCGACATCGTCGCCGCGGCCCTTCGCCAGGCCGGCGTCGCCTCGCTCAGCGTCGACGCCACCGGCACGACCCGCAACGAAATCCTGACCGTTGACGCTCAAGTGGCAAGTCCCGGAGGCTTGAGGGCAACGCTTGCCGGCGACGTGCCGCTCGGCGAGGGCGCGCTGGCGCTCGATGTCGAGCTTCAGGCCTTCCCCCTCTCCCTTCTCAACGCGCGGATACCCAACCAAGATCTCGGCGGCACGCTCACCGGCTCGGCCCGCGTGACGGGCAGCCTCGCCGACCCACGGGCAGAGTTCAACCTGCACACCGGTGCCTTCACCGCGCGGGCTCTCGCCGCTTTCGGCGCCGCTCCCCTCGATATCACCGCCTCCGGCCGCTTCGCCCAAGGCGTGGTGACGCTCAGCGACATGACCGCCACCGGCCCTGCCGGCCTTTCCGTTTCAGCCAGCGGCCGCGTCCCGCTCACAGGAAGCGGCCTGGCCGTAGACGTCCGCGGAAACGTCCCGCTGACGCTTGTAGATCGCCTCCTGACCGGTCGTGGCGCGCAGTTTAGGGGAACCGCCATTGTCGAAATACATATCGGTGGCAGCCTCGCCAATCCGGCGATCCAGGGAACGGTGTCGATCGCGGACGCCACCGCTTTCGACCCGCTGACAAATCTACGGTTAACCTCCATTCGCGTCGACGCCGGCATTAGCGGCGACACCGTTACCATCCGCTCGGCCTCGGCGGCGTTTGCGGGCGGCGGCACGCTCTCGCTCTCGGGCACGGTGTCGACCAGTGCCGCGGCAGGATTTCCTGCCGACTTGGCGATCCGCCTCAATGAGGCACGTTATACGGACGGCGAGTTGGTGACTGCCACCATGAGTGGAGCGCTGACGCTCCGCGGGCCGCTCACCCGCGATCCCCTGCTTTCCGGCAACCTCACCTTAAGCCGTGTGGAGATTACCGTTCCGGAGCATTTCGGCGGCGGCGGCCCCGCCCAAATTAACGTTCAACATGTCGATCCGCCGCCGGCGGTGCGCCAGACACTGCGCCGTGCGCGGGCCGACGACGGCACGCCGATGCCCAGCGGTCGGCCGAGCGTGCTGCGCCTGGACGTGACCGTCGACGCGCCAGCGCGCATTTTCGTGCGCGGACGCGGGCTCGACGCCGAGCTTGGAGGTTCGGTGCAACTGACGGGGCCGGTCACTTCCGTTCAGCCCGTCGGCGCCTTCCAGCTCATCCGCGGACGGTTGTCCATCCTCACCCAGCGCATCACCTTCGACGAGGGCACGGTGAGCCTAGTAGGCGACCTCGATCCCTATCTCGACTTCGTCGCCCGCTCGGAGCGCCGCGACATCACGGTTTTCATCACGGTGACCGGCCGCGTCTCCGATCTGTCGGTCGACTTTTCCTCGCAGCCGGAGCTGCCGGAGGACGAGGTGCTAGCACGCCTCATCTTCAACCGCGGCTTGAACGAGCTGTCGCCCCTGCAGCTTGCCCAACTAGCCGCCGCGGCGGCCGAGCTTGCCGGCGGCACCGAAACCTCGCTTCTGGGTTCGCTACGCGGCGCAACCGGCCTCGACGAGCTCGACATCATCACTGACGAGACAGGCGGTGTGGCCGTTCGCGCCGGCCGCTATATCCAGGAGAATGTCTATCTCGGTGTGGAGGCCGGCTCCGGCGGTTCCACGCGCGCCACCATCAACCTCGATATCACCGAGGACCTGAAGGCACGCGGCGCCATCGGCACCGGCGGCGAGTCAAGTCTCGGCATCTTTTACGAAAGGGACTATTAAGGGACCCGCCGCCCGATAGGGCGACGGGTTGAGTGGTCACTGCTGAGTAGCGTCTTCCCAATAGGCGTCGACTTCATCCGTGTTGATGGAGCCGGTCTGTTGGGGGTCGAGCAGGCCATTGTCAGGAAGTTGCGGGGCCTGTTCGAGCGTTGCGCGGTCCACCGGCAGCACGAACGCGTTCCTGCTCGGTATGGCACGGAGGCGTTCCCACGGCACGACCGCCTCGTCAGTCCCAATGCCGAAGAAGCCGCCATAGTCGACCACCACGTACTGCACCTGGCCGGTGCTTGAGTTGAGCACAACATCATCGATGCTGCCCAATCCTTCGTCCTGGGCATTACGCACGTCTGCGCCGATGATGTCTTCGATCCTGAAGCGGCCCTGCATCTCAGTCACCGGCTCGGACGCGGCGATCTCCGCCGCACGCCAGTTCGCCACCTCTTCGGGATTGACTCCCAACTCCTCGAGCTCGGCAACATAGCTCTCGTAGCGGTCCCGCGTAGCCTCGACCATCGTCTCACAGGTTTGCTGGTCCCCATTCATGGCCAGCACGTAAGCGGCCTCGTAAAGCACGCCAATTTGGTATTGAGGACGGCCTACCCACCGAACGTCGCCCCAAGGGCCTACCTCGCGCGCCGCCTGACCGGCCTCCGGTGCGGCCGGCTCTGTGCCCGGCGAGGTCGGTGGCGTTGCAGGCGTGGCCGGAGCGGCGCCGGGCGCGGCAGGTGTAGTGCCGCCCGGTCTTGGCGCCATTCCGGTCGTGCCGTAGCCGCGATACCCCGCTAGCCAATAACCGTCATCGCGCATCCTCTGCGCTAGTTGGCGCAATTCCTCGATGCATTGCGATGCTTGCTGGTTCTGGGCTTGGTTTTGGTTCTGGTCCTGGGCCTGAGCCTGAAAGGCAAAGGCAGTTGCCGATGCCAGAACCATTGCGGATATTAGGTCGCGTCGCATGAGCTTCACTCCATCTTGCTTAAGACTGATGGTACGGCGCTCGGCCGTTTAGTCACGCAACAGTGGCCTGCGACAAAAGTTCCGCCCGACATCCGGGCAAAAAAATGCCGGCGTATGCGCCGGCACCCGGCACGCAGTAGTGGGGTTGGGGGGCGGGGGGAGTGCGTGCCGTCGAGATCAAAACGCCCACAGCAGTCGATGGTTCCTTCCAAAAGTAAAAAAGATCAGAAAAATTTTGCGGCGGTGCAGGCGGGCCCGAAGCAGTGGCGATGGAAGCATGGGAACCGCCCTGCCCTGCTGTGTGTTCCATGGGGCAGGCAGTACCGGAGGCATGCGGATGAATAAAGAGGCACTTAAGATATACCGACTGGTGCCGGATGCGGCCGAGACCGATCCCAACTGGGACCTAGCGGAGCCGGCGGGGGAAGTGGTCGTGCGGGCGCGCTCGCCCGCCGACGCACGCATCGTCGCCTCCGAGGCGGAAGTCGATTTCCTCGACACTCCCGCCAAGCCTGGCGACGGCGTCTCGACGAGTTTCGCCAGCGCATTTCGCGACGAAAAGCTTTACCGTGTGGTCGAGGACGACAGCAGCACCTTCCCGCGGGAAGGTGCGCGCGAGGTTTTGAAGGGGCCGACCCGCCGCGACCCGATTGTCCATACACCTGGCGGCGGGGAAAACTAGGAAGCCCGGTCCTTCAGTTCCTCCACTCCCTCCTGGGCGGCGCAGTGGGCGCAGCAGAAGAACACATCGTTCTTCTCCACGCCATGGCCGACGATCCGGCAGCCGCAGTGGGAGCATGACGGCGCCAGTGCGTGAATGGCGCACTCGAAACTGTCGAAGATATGCGTCTCGCCGCCCATCTCGACCTTGAAGGCCTTGTCATACTCGTTTCCGCAAACCTCGCAGCGCGCCATAACAACCTCCTTTGCATGAACTGCAAGGGAAACGGCATGCATCGTCAGCGGTTCCCAAAGACCGAGACTATGTCCAGAGAAAGGGGAGGATTGGCCCAGAGAGAAATTTGGTGGGTGATACAGGGCTCGAACCTGTGACCCGCTGATTAAGAGTCAGCTGCTCTACCAACTGAGCTAATCACCCGACCGCGCCGGCAACCCCACTTTTCCTCGAACCGTCCAGACCGAGGAAGTTGTCGGCAGCCACCTTGCGAATGCCGGGCTCATTAGCGTGTTTGGCGGGGGCTTGCAAGCCCGTTAAATGCCTGTGTGTGGACGCGCCCTGAGCCCGGTAGGCAGGCCTCGATATGGGGCGCCGGGACAGCGGTTTCAAAGGGAAAGGCTGCCTTCCGCAACTTTCACCGCCGCGCCGCCAATACGCGCCGACTCGATTGCCTGACCGGCCACTTCGATCTCCAGCCGGATGCGCGAGGGCCGACCCATCTCGATGCCCTGCTCGATCCAGTAGCGGTGGGCGCCATCTACCGGCTCGTCGTGGGTAACCACCGCGCCGGCAAAAGCGGCCGCCGCCGAACCCGTCGCCGGATCTTCCGGAGTACCAGCGCCAGGTGCGAACATGCGGGCATGGAAGGCGCAATCGTGATTCACCGTCTCGCGACAATAGATATAAGGGTCGCCTAAGATGGCGCCCTCGCCAGGCGCAAGCTCCTCCCACAAGCCGGCGTCAAGCCGCGCCCTGCCCGCTGCCTTGAGATTGGCGACCGGCACGCAGACGTATGGCATCCCGGCCGACCAGGCACTGACGACATGATTTTCAAAGCCGACCTCATGGTGCGAGAGGCCCAGTGCGGCCGCCACCACCTCGGACGGCGCATCGAAGGCGACGGGCTCAGGAAGTCGCGGCAGGTCGAATTCAGCAAAAGCCACCCCATTGCCGGTGGAAACCGCGCAGCGCACCGGCCCGACATTCTCCTCCAGAACGACGATGGAGGTGCGCTCGTCGCTCCCGATAGCGCCCTGCTGCGACAGAGCGATTGCCGTGCCCACTGTGGGGTGGCCGGCGAAGGGAAGCTCCTGTCGGGGTGTGAAGATGCGTATGCGCGCCGTATGTACCGGATTTTCCGGGGGGCCAACGAAAACCGTCTCCGACAGGTTGAACTCGCCGGCGATCTTCTGCATCTCGGCGTCGTCGAGCCCTTCCGCGTCGAGCACAATGGCCAACGGGTTTCCCGCAAGCTTCCGCTGCGCGAACACATCATAGATCTGGTATCGCCGGGCATTCATCGAATCCACCTTCTTGACCACGCGCTCTCCTGCACCGGGCAAAAAACTGCAAAAAACTGCACTATACGCCTTTTTCGGCAGGCTTCAGACAAGGTCGAGCGTCATCGCCACCGGACAATGATCGGAGGCCTTTGGCCTGTCCCAACCCGTACGCGGAAAACGCTCCACCTCCTGACCCGGCGGAAAGATGGTACGCCAGGGCTGGCCGGCGCGCACGATGTTGGGCACGGTGTGCGCATTCGCCTGCGCCAGCGCCGGTGAAAGCATGAGGTAGTCGAGCTGGCATAGATGCCGCTCCTCCGGCCCGCGCGTATGGTAGAGGGTCCAACGCTCCATCTCCGGCCGCCGCTCCACAACGTTTTCGCAGAAGCCGCCTTCTGTCAGCACGTTGATGCTGGACTGTGCTTCCCGCGCCGGCTCGAAAGTGTAGCCGCTCAGGACATCGCCGCCGATGATGATACGCTCACGGTAGTCGTTGAGATCGCCGCAAATCACCCAGCGCTTCCCGTCGGTCTTTCCAGCACCGAAACGCTCCTCAATGATGCGGCGCACGGCAGCCGCCTCGGCGATACGGATGGGCATGGAGGACTCGCGGCCATTCTTACCGTTGCGCGGCGGTGACATGGCCTTGAAATGCACGATGTAGAGCGTCACAGGTTTTCCGGCGACGCGTACATCCACCTCCAAGCAGTCGCGACGGAATATACGCTCGTGCGGGACGATGCCGAGCGCTTCCAGCTCAGGCGTAAAAAGGCCGAAATCCGCGTAGGTGAGATGCGCGTAGCTGGTGGAGCGCTCGAATTCGATCGCTTCGCCATGCGCGGTCTCGCGCCGCATCATCACCGCCACGTCGATGCCGCGCATGTCGTTGCCGGCGGAGGAGTGCTTGTCCTGATAGCCCCTGCCGATCATCTTGAAAAGATAGCCGTATTCGAAGGCTTTCAGCGCAGCGAGGTTATCGACTTCCTGCAGGCACCATATATCGGCGTGCGCGGCGGCGATGGCGAGCGCGGTAAGCTGGCGCGTATCGTCCGTGTGGGCGATGGTGCGGGCCCGCTCCAGTGCGCGATATTCCGCCTCGTCCTTGATCTGGAAGAGCGTCAGCGCGCGATCCTGATTCAATTCGTTGCGAAAACCGGAAAAGTCGAACCGGTTCATAAGATTCTCGACATTGAACGTGGCGATGCGAACCGACATGAGGAGCACTTTTGCCCGCTGGACATGGAAAAACAAGGGTCAAAAAAACGCAACTTTTGCGTTCATCCAGCGTTCATAGTGATGATGGGATAATCCTTTCATCAGAAATGACCGTTGGGCTTGGGCGGCATCAGGAAGATTGGAGTACCCCATGAGACACATTCTCCCCAGCCTTGTTTTTTCCGGCCTGGTTGCACTCGGCCTTGCCGTAGCGATGCCATCGGCCGGGGCCTCTGCCTTTTCGGTGGGTGGGGCGACCGCGAATACGGTGAAGGCTGTCGAGGCAACGAACAACGGCGGGTTGTTCGAGGTTCACGACCGCCGGTACCATCACAGGTGGCACCGTGGTCACCGCGATCGCCATTGGCGCCACCGCAGGCCGCGCAGCGGCATCTACTTCGAGTTCGGCACCGGCGGTTTCCGCACCGCTCCGCCGCCTTACTATACGCGGCCACGCTATGTCCGGCCGCGCTACGTAGAGCCGCGCCCCGTCTACAGGCTTTCCTCGGCGCATGTGCAGTGGTGCTACAACCGCTACCGCTCATACCGGGATTGGGACAACACCTTCCAGCCTTATAACGGCCCGCGCAGGGCGTGCATCTCGCCCTATATGCGCTGACGGTCGATAGATCGAACGAAAAAAGCGGCGGCGCTGACCAGCGCCGCCGCTTCCGATTGTAAGACCCGGGAGAGGGAACGCTTAGTTCTTCTGCTTGTCGACCAGCTTGTTCTTGGCGATCCACGGCATCATGCCGCGCAGCTTCTCGCCCACTTCCTCGATCTGGTGCGAATCGTTCAAGCGCCGCGTCGCCTTGAAGCGGGCCGCGCCCGAATGCCACTCCTGCATCCACTCAGAGGTGAACCTGCCGGACTGGATGTCGGAGAGGACGCGCTTCATTTCCGCCTTGGTCTCGGCGGTGATGATACGCGGACCGGAGACGTATTCGCCCCATTCGGCTGTGTTTGAGATCGAGTAGTTCATGTTGGCGATGCCGCCCTCGTAGATGAGGTCGACGATCAGCTTCACCTCGTGAAGGCACTCGAAATAGGCCATTTCCGGCGCGTAGCCCGCCTCCACCAGCGTCTCAAAGCCAGCGCGGATGAGCTCGACAAGGCCGCCGCACAGCACCACCTGCTCGCCGAAGAGATCGGTTTCGCATTCCTCGCGGAAGGTGGTCTCGATGATGCCTGAGCGCCCGCCGCCGACACCGCATGCATAGGAGAGACCGAGATCGAGCGCATTGCCCGAGGCGTCCTGATGGACGGCCACGAGGCACGGCACGCCACCGCCCTTCTGGTATTCGCCGCGCACCGTGTGACCCGGCCCTTTGGGGGCGACCATCAAGACGTCGACAGTCTTCTTCGGCTCGATGAGGCCGAAATGCACGTTCAACCCATGGGCGAAGGCGATGGCTGCGCCATCGCGGATGTTGGGGGCGATGTCGGCGTTGTAGATGCCCGCCTGCAATTCGTCGGGTGTGGCCATCATCATCAGGTCGGCCCAGCCGGCGGCTTCCGCCACCGTCATCACTTTGAAGCCGTCGGCCTCTGCCTTCTTGGCGGTCGCCGAGCCGGCGCGCAGCGCCACGGCGACGTCCTTGGCGCCCGAATCCTTGAGGTTCAGCGCATGCGCCCTGCCCTGGCTGCCATAACCGATGATGGCGACCTTCTTCGACTTGATGAGATTCAGATCGGCATCGCGATCATAGTAGACACGCATTTGTGGTTCCTTCCTTGTGTCGGCCCAAGCGGTGCCGGCCTCATGCCGTTTCCGCCCTCTCCTTCTGCCGCGCTCCGTAGAGCGCGAAGAACTGCTCCACTCCCCGCTCGGCAAGAGCGGCGAATTTCTCCGTCCGGCGTGCCCCCTCCTCGCCGAGCAGCATGCGCACGTGGAGGTCGCGCACGATCAGCCCGTAGAGCGTGCGATACGCTTCGTCGGCATCGGTATAGCGGATGAAGCCGCGCTTCCTACCGGCTTCAAGCAGCGCCCGCGCGCTCTGGTCAATGCGCCCCCGCCCCTGGGCGACGAGAAGCTGACCGAGCCTGCTTTGCTCACGGCTCGCCTGGCCGATGGCCAGCCGGTTGAGCGCCAGCGACTGGTCGCCGCCCAGCACCTCGAGTAAATCCTGCGCAAACCCCATGAGATGCGCGCAGAAACGCTCCCGGTCCATCGGCGCGCCATCATCGGCAAAGCCGCGCACCTTGCTCGCCTGATAGGCGATCATGGCGGCCATGAGCCCGTCGCGGTCGCCGAACCACTTGTAGAGGCTTTCCTTCGAGCAGCTCGCCGCCCGCGCCACGCCGGCGGTCGTCAGCGCCCGCTCGCCACCCGCCACGAGCAACTCCAGCGCACACTCCAGGACGGCGCGCTGGCGCGGCGTCAGGCGGTCTTGCTCGGGTTCGGTCAACGGGCGTGCCTCTATCAGTACCGTACCGTACGGTTCTGTCACAGGCGGAGCTTCTTTTCAAGTACCGGACAGAATCGCACAGCCCAAACAACGTCGGCGCATGAAGACTGCCGCTCCCAACGATAGCGCGAGCAAGGATCGTCCTCTGCAAGCTGCGATAAACTGTATCCGAATATCACTGTTGCAGCCGTGACCGAAATCGTCCAACCTGTACGAAAGCAATAATTGGGGCGGCGGACACCTGTGCTTGGCGAATATGGCGCTATGCCAATTCGCCGATTCGATATGGATCGGCGAGCGGCAGATTCTGATATTCTGAGGTCCATTCCCCAGGACGTGGGACCGCGAGTGACGGCCGCGCGGGGCAGCGCGATATATTCCTACCGTCCACCGGGCTCTCACACATTCATCTCCAGGGCACACTGCGTGGCGGTCGCGCTCGCGCCCTCGCCGCGAATAACGGCGGCGATGGGCAGCGACAAAGCAAAGACATTCGACGCCGAGGCTGGAACAGTGGTCGTCAATCCGGCCAACATGGAGAGCAAGGTGGAGTGGCTGTCCAGCCGGGAGAACACCGTGGTGGCGATTGAGCCCGATTGCCTGCTCGATCTTGCTGCACAGGAATTGAACGGAGGCGATGTCGAGATCAGGCCGACCATGGGGACCATCGATCCGGCGGCCCTGCATATGGCGGAGCTTCTGAAAGCCGAGATGACGCGGGGCGAGCCGCCGAACGAGCTCTATATCGATTCCCTCATTGTCCTCTTCGGCATTTACATTCTACGCCACCATTCCAGCGCCGCTAAGCGACCGGCGCCGGCCAAAGGCGGACTGTCCAACCATGCCGCCAGAATGGTGCAGGAATATCTGGACGAGCATTTTGCCCGAAAGCTGTCGGTCGCCGAGCTTGCCAATGTATGCAAGTTATCGCCCGGCCATTTTATCCCGGCCTTCTCCCAAACCTTCGGCCAGCCGCCGCACCGCTATCTGGTCGACCGGCGCCTCGCCTTCGCCAGCAAGCTACTCCTCGAGACGAAGATGACGATCGCCGAGGTGGCCTATCTGAGCGGCTTCTCCAGCCAGAGCCATTTGACCTCGGCGATGAAGAAATACAAGCGAATCACCCCGGCAAGGATGCGGATGATGAGCTAATGCTCAACTTTTAAGAGAATTCTCCGAGAGGATTTCCTCCTTGTTTACGCATAATTCTAATACCAAGAGCCGGCATAGAGTAGGTTTCGGCAGATATGCTGCAGAACTTTTGTACGGCGGATGGTTTTCACTGATTTTTGAAAAAACCCGATTTTCCTGAAATACTGTCGGCGTGAACTATGTCTCCCTATACGCACTGGAGTTATCCGGTGTTTGAGGGGTTTATGCTGAAGCATTGATGCGAGTGTGCCGGCCCCGTGTGGGAGTCCGGTAAAATGCTTGAGCGGCGTAGATGGAGGGTACCCCCACCACCGGGTGACTGCACATTCGAGGGGGCCATCCATGCTTGAACCGATTTTGTCTTCCAACGCAGCGCCATGTGCGACGGGCCGTTCTACCGGTGCTGCAATGCTTCCCAGTGCCTGTAAACGCGGCGTCGATATCTGGAGACGCAGGCCGCTTTGAGCATTTACGTGCTTTTCTGAGACAAGGCGGGTTCCAAAGCATGAATGTGGATATTTTCAACACCAGACGAACGCCCCATACGGCAGTTGTTCTCGGCGCAGCTCTTCCGCCGGTCGCCGATGCTTGACGAGCTTGACGGCCTATCTCCTCGACACCCGGGAACGGCTCACCTCCTGGCGGGCCGCAGGATATTGGACATTGTTCCAGAAAACGCTGGTCCGCGGCTGGTAACCGCCAAGGGCGCGGCCGTCCACGCCATCCGCCCTCCCGGCTCGCAAACGTTCCTCCCCAGGAACCACGTGGCCACCGTGGTGCTGGCGCACTCACCTGCGACAACGACGAGATTCGGTGGCGGCGACCAGCACAGATATGACGCGTATACCGGTGTCCTCACCGTCATCCCGGCCGACGTGGAAGTCGAAATGGACTGGTCGACGGCCAGAGAGGAAGTGCTTGTCGCCTGGAAACCTGAAAGCCTCCACGAGATTGCGATAGAGGCGCTTGATTTGGGAAGCGCCGAGCTCCGGCCATCGAAGGGAAAGGTCGATCCACAGGCCCTGCATATGGCAGAGCTGCTGAAAGCGGAGCTGACGCGGGGAGAGCCGCCGAACGAGCCATATATTGAGTCCCTCATCGTGCTCCTCGGCATCCACGTTCTTCGCAACTATTCCAGCTTCAATATGCGGCCGGCACCACCAAAAGGCGGGCTGTCCGACTACGCCGCCAGAAGGGTGCAGGAATATGTGGAAGAGCACTTCACCCGTAAGCTATCAGTCGACGAGCTTGCCGCGGTGTGCGAGCTATCGCCCGGTCATTTCATACACGCCTTTTCCAAAACCTTCGGCCAGCCGCCGCACCGCTACCTGGTCAACCGACGCCTGGCCTTTGCCGAGAAACTGCTCCTCGATACGGAAATGACCATCGCCGAAGTGGCCTATCTGAGCGGCTTTTCCAGCCAGAGCCACCTGACCTCCGCCATGCGGAGCCACAAGCGAATCACCCCCGCCAGGATGCGAGCGAAGCGGTAGTATTTTCAAGTTTTACAAGAATTTATCCAGCAAAACACCGCACGTGTATACTATTCGCGCAGCTGTTTCGGCGGGTGAACGAACGGTGATGTATCGAATTTGCAACACCGCTTATATACCTAAAACTATTTCCGCATTTTTCTGAAACAATCGCAATTCTCTGAAATACCAATCCCCAAAACTGTGACCTCCTGATCGCATCGGAATTGTCCGCGTCGGGCAACTTCTGCCGAAGCATTTATGTAATGCGTTGGATTCTGAGGGGAATCTAACGTAATGCTTGGGCAGCGCGTCATTTTGACTGCGCAAAGAAGAAGACTCGCGCCTGGACTATTCGCATACGAGGGGTCGTCCATGTACAAGCCGGTCTTGTTCTTTGCCGCAGCACGCCGCTTCGCCGCCCATTGCCATCGCATGGCAGGCCCCGACGGGGTCGCATCACGGTCGCCCGGGTCCTGGCGCCGATATCCTCCCCATCTCATGCGAAACACCCTCGCCGGTCTTTTCATTCTGGCGTTCGGGTTTTCTCTCGGCACGACGGAAGAGGCCCGTGCCCAAGCGGGCCCCACCGTCTCTTGCACGACCGACGGGGCCATTTTCAACACGGCATACGATGCCTCGACCGGTGGCATGCTGACCTCGGGCACCGATGCCAACTGGGAAGTCGCCCTAACGACCACAGAGGTTACCGGCCCGCCGCCGGGGGGGCTGACTTATGCCGATGCCGTCGTCGTGGATGATCCACCTGCCGTCTATACGACGTCTCCCTTTGGCAACGCCAACTGGATCTCGCATAACACAACAGCCGTCCACCCCACGTCCGAGAACTACGACATCTTCTACCGTTACGAGTTCGACCTCGATCCCGGGGTCGACCCGTCGACGCTTGATCTGCAGATGACCTTTTTTGCGGACAACTCGGTTTACGAAATATGGGTGAACGGGGTCGCCCAGAACATCCAATCCGACTACGCCCCTGACGATCCGTATTTCTACAACGGATTCACGGCCGCCAACGGAGCCGACGGCTCCATGAACGGTGCCTGGCAGACCGGCCCCAACACCATCGTTGTCCATATAAAGTCCGGACCTGGTGCACAGGCGTTCATGGCGCAAATCCAGTCGACTGCCCTGTGCCAGCCAACGCTGACGCTGCAGAAGACTGTCGATAATACCGAAGGCGGCTCCGCCGGACCAAGCGACTTCACCCTGCGTGCGGAGGGTGAAGTAACCATTGAAGGCGTCATGGGAGACCCTGCGGTCACCGATGCCTCGATCCCGGCGGGCACCTACGCGCTCAGCGAATCCTACGATGTGCTCGGCTATGCCGCTTCCCAGTATAGCTGCTCGATCGATGGCGGGGCGGCGGCGGATGGCAATTCAGTGACGTTGGAGAACGGCCAAAGCGCCGTCTGCACGATCACCAACACGTTTTCGCCGTCCTTCGGCTCCTGCAGCCCCAGCATGTATCTGGCGCAGAACGTTCCGACGCAGCTCTTCCGCTTTGAAACCGCGTCGAACCCCTTCGTCGTCAACAACGTGGGGGATCCCTCGGAGAACCAGTACAACGGCATCGCCATGAACCCCATAGATAACTACATCTATGGGCTAGAGATCAACACCACCCCGCCGCAGTTGGCTCGCGTTGGCAGCGACGGCCGCGTGCAGGTACTGGGACCGATCAGCGGCTTTCCGAACGGCAGCGTTACCGGTGAGTTCGGTCCGGACGGGACGTTCTATTCGGTGACGGCCGGGCGGCTCTATACCGTCGATGTGACAACCAGAACGGCGACATCCGTTGCGTTGACGGGGGCCGCCACCCACGGCCCGGACCTGGCATGGCACAACGGGCTGCTCTACTCCGTCACCGGCACTGGCCTGCTCGTTACGATTAACCCGGGGTCGGGCTTTGTCGACACGGTCGGCGCCACCACCCTGCCCCAGAATGCCTTTGGCGGCATGTTCGGCGCCAGCAACGGCGTCTTCGGCTCGAACAACGTTGGCGGCTTCTACCGGTTCGACTTGGACACGGGCCGGGGAACGCTGATCTCGGACCTCCAGGGCTCTGGCCAGAACGATGGCGCCAAATGCGTCACAACGGCGCTGACCTTCCCGGCCGATGTCGCGATCGACAAGGATGACGGCAGCGAGACCTATACGGCGGGCGAGGACGTCGTCTACACGATCGTGGTCTCGAACAACGGTCCGTTCGGCGTGGCGGGCACGATGGTGAACGATCCTCTGCCGGACGGCATCACCGATGCGGAGTGGACCTGCGGCAGCCCGGTGAACGGTGGGTTCTGCACCGTTCCGAGCGGCACGGGCGCCATCGCCGACGTGCCGGTGGATCTGCCGGCGGGCGGCTCCGTCACCTTCACACTGACCATGAGCGTGCCGGCGGACTTCGAGGGCGATCTCGTCAACACTGCGACGGTCACCAACCCGCCCGACGTGCCGGACCCGGACCCAAGCAATAGCGAGGACACCGACACGAACACAGTGCCGGTGATCACAAAGCGCAAGGAGCTGGTGAGTGAAAGCGGGGAGCTGGACGGTGCTGCCGAGCCGGGCGAAACGCTGACCTATGAGATCACGCTTATCAACCCCTACGATTCGGCGCGCGGCAATTACCGGCTGATCGACGACTACGACGAAAACCTGATCGTGGTGGATGCCGCTGGCGGCACCGACGACGGTGACACCATCACCTGGACCGGGCTCACCGTTCCGGCGCATGACGGGACAAACCCGGGCGAGCTGGTGTTTACGGTTGAGTTCGAGGTCGTCGACCCGATCCCCGAAGGCGTGACCAATGTCCGCAATGTCATCTACGAGCCCGACGAGATCGTGGACTGCCGAGTGACGCCTGACCAATGCTACGAAATACCGGCCTCCGCGCGAATCCTGCGGCTGAAGGAACTGGTCGACGAAAGCGGCCTCACGGACGGCGTTGCCGAGCCGGGTGAGACGCTCACCTACCAGATCACTCTCACCAACACCGGCGGCCCGACGGACAGCTACGCCATCCAGGACCTGCTCGACGACAACACCGTCTTCGCGTCGGCCGACAATGGCGGTGCCCATTCGGGCGGCGATCCCGGCGGCGGAGTGGTGGACTGGACGGGACTGACCGTGCCGCCCCATGACGGCTCCGCCCCGGGGACGCTGGTGCTGACGGTGACGGCGCAGGTGGTCGACTCACTGTCCGACGATGTTACGCAGGTCGTGAACATCATCAAGCTGCCGGACGAAACGGAACTCCCCGAATGCCCATCGGACGACTGTGTGGGGGTGCCGTCGCAGGTGACTGGCCTCGAGCTGGTCAAGACGGGGACCTACGTCGACACCGACGACAACGGCTTTGCCAACGTCGGCGACACCATCGTCTACAGCTTCACGGTGACCAACACGGGCAACGTGCTGCTGGAGGAGGTGGTACCGAAGGATGCCGGCCCGAAGTTTAACGGCCAAGACCCCAATGGCGGCCTGTCGGATTTCGATCCGCTCTCGGCAACGCTGGAGCCGGGCGAGGAGATGGTCTTCGAGGCTACCTACGCTTTGACGCAGGCCGACATCGACAACGGCTCGGGCGTCGAGGACGGCGTCGAGAACACCGCGACGGCGATCGGTTACGCCAATGGCGACGAGGTCACCGGCACGGAGGTGGAATCGGAAGGTAGCGGGACGCTCCTGGGCCTGCCGTTTGCGCAGAGCAATATCTCCGTGGCCAAGATCGCCAATCTGCATGCCATCCGGCGCGGCGAACAGGCGCCATTCACGATCCGCGTGTCGAACCATGCGGCCTCGCGGGTGGGCGGGCTGACGGTGGTCGACACCATTCCGTCAGGCTTCCGCTACGTTGATGGCTCGGCGAGGTTGAACGGCGAGACGGTGGATCCGGAGGTTTCCGGCCGCACCGTGCGCTTCGAGGACCTGTCGCTCGAAGGCAACGGCGAGATCGAGATCCGGCTGAGGATGCTGGCCTTGAGCTCGGCGGGTCCGGGAGAGCACGTGAACCGGGCCACCGCGACGGACGCCGCCGGCACTCTTCTGGCGCCGGAAGCCCGCGCGGTGGTGGAGATCCTGGCCGAGCCGGTCTTCGACTGCGGCGACATCGTCGGCAAGGTGTTCGACGATGTGAACGGCAATGGCCACCAGGACGACGGTGAGCCGGGGCTGCCGGGGGTGCGGGTCGCCACGGTCAAGGGCTGGCTGATCACCACCGACGAGTATGGCCGCTTCCACGTGGCCTGCGCCGATCTGCCGGACAGCCGCATCGGCTCGAACTTCATCATGAAGCTCGACACCCGCACGCTGCCCACGGGTTACCGCATGACGACGGAGAACCCGCGCGTGGTGCGGCTGACCGCAGGCAAGCTGACAAAGCTGAATTTCGGTGCCTCGATCGGTCGCGTGGTGCGGCTGGATCTCAAGGAAGAGGCCTTCGTGCCGGGGCGGGCGGAGCTTTCCGAACGCTGGGCGGCGGGTATCGATGAGTTGATCGCGGTGCTGTCCGCCCAACAATCGGTGCTCAGGCTCTCCTACATCGACACCAGCACCGACACCAAGCTCGCCAACGAGCGCGTGAAGTACATGAAGGCGCTGATCGCCGAGCGCTGGGACGAGCGGCGACGAGCCTATCCCTTGAATATCGAGATACGTGTGGAGGCGGGGCAATGAGAACCTTTGCAACAGCTATGATCCTCGCCAGAAAGGCTCGAACGGACGAGCGGCGGCTTCTGCTGATGGCGGGCACGGCGCTGGCCGGCATCTTGCTGGCGGCTGGGCCGGCCATCGCCCAGGACGGGCGGACGGGCGGCAAGGTGCTCGCCGACAGCGCAGTGAGGCCGCTGCCGGTGGGTGAGAATACCGAAGCCGAAACGGCCGCCGACACACCGTCCATCCCCTTCATGATCAGCGTCGACGGGGCGACCGTCGACAGGAGCCCTGTCGAAGGAGGGCCAGAGGCGCTTGCGCCCGGCGAAGCCCGTCCTGAGCCTGTCGAAGGGGCCGCCCGGCCAGTGGACCGGCAGCGGCAGACGGATGTGAGCCTCTCCGCGGTCGACATCCAGGTGAAGTTCGACGGGCTCGACGCCGGGACAATGCTGAACGTCTCGACCATGCCGGTCGAGCGCACCTACAAGGCCGGCGAGACGGTGACCTTCCTGGCCACCACCAACTACCCGGCCTTCATCGAGCGGGCGGAAATCCGCATCTTCGAGGAAGACGGGCGCGACGCCCGGCCTCTGGCGGTGCTTCCTGTTGCCGTCAACGGCAGGGCCGACTGGGTCATGCCTCAGGCCGAGGAGGTCGACTTCTCCTACGTGCTGCGCGTGTATGACGCCAAGGGCCGCTATGACGAGACGGTGCCGCTGACGCTTCGCCGCTCGAGCCGCGACCTCCCCCGGCACACGGCTCAAGAAGCCACAGCACCAGGCTGGGGAGAGGACCGCACAGCCTTCCGCAACATCCCCGTCAATGGCGGGGCAGTGACCATCTATGGTCGCCACGTGCCGCCGGGTTATGCGGTTGAGGTCCTTGGTGAGACGATTCCCGTCGATCGCGACCAGGCCTTCGTCGTGCAGCGTATCCTGCCGGCGGGCGATCACGAGGTCGATGTCGCCGTCAAAGGCGCCTCCAAGACCGGCGGCCTGTCCTTCACCCGGGATATCAACATCCCCGACAATGACTGGTTCTACGTGGCGCTGGCGGACCTCACCGTCGGCAAACGCATGGGCGACAACCGCATCGAGGAGGTGCGGCCGGGCGAATATGATGAAGTCTACACAAAGGGCCGGCTGGCCTTCTATCTGAAGGGCAAGATCAAGGGCAAATACCTGCTGACGGCGGCTGCCGACACAGGCGAGGACGATCTCGACAGCCTGTGGCGTAACCTCGACAGCCAGGACCCGCGGCGCATCCTGCGCCGGCTCGACCCGGACGATTACTATCCCGTCTATGGCGACGATTCGACTTTTGTCGAGGACGCGCCGACCAAGGGCAAGTTCTACGTGCGGCTGGAGCGCGGCGACAGCCATGTCATGTGGGGCAATTACAAGACGGCCATCACCGGCACCGAGTTTCTGCGCTCCGAGCGGGCGCTCTATGGCGCCAACGCCGTCTACCGCTCCGAGGCAACCACCTCCTTCGGCGAGCGCCGGACCGAGGTGTCGGTCTATGCCGCCCAGCCCGACACGCTGCCGCAGCGCGAGGAGTTTCTGGGCACCGGCGGCTCGGCCTATTTCCTCAAGCGCCAGGACATCGTCGAGGGCTCCGAGACGGTGACGGTGGAGACCCGCGACGCGGTGACCGGCCGCGTTGTCCAGCGCCACACCCTGAGCTACGGCGAGGACTATTCCTTCGACTACATGCAGGGCGTCATCATCCTGCGCCGGCCGCTGACCTCCATGACCGGCACCAGCGGCCCGGTGCGCGATGGGGCGCTGGGCGGCAACAAGCTCTATCTGACGGTACAGTACGAGTTCGAGCCGGTGGCGGGCGACGTCGACGGCTATGTCTATGGCGGGCGCGCCCAGCATTGGATCAACGATAAGGTCCGCGTCGGCGTCACCGGCATGGATGAAAGCACCGGCCTGGCGGACCAGAGGGCTTATGGCGCCGATATCGCGTTGCGCCATTCCGAGCGCACCTACCTGTCGGCCGAGTTCGCCCGCTCCGAGGGGCCGGGCTTCAGCCTGTCGCAATCGACCGATGGCGGGCTGACCTGGGATGGCCGCTCCACGGATGATGCGTCCAACCGCAAGGCCTCGGCCTGGCGCGTCGAGGGCCAAGCGGCGCTTGACGAGCTCGGCGCCGGCGTGAAGGGCACGGTGGGCGGCTATTACGAGAAGAAGGAGGCGGGCTTTTCCACCCTCTTCGACCGCGCCACCGTCGACCGCCGCATCTGGGGCGCCCATGCCGATGTCGACGTCACGGAGGCCGTCGCCCTACAGCTTGCCTATGACGACCTGAAGGACGGCGATGGCCAAGTCCGACGCGACGGCACGGGCAGCGTCAGCTGGCAGTTCGACCAGCACTGGAAGGTCTCCTTCGGCGTCACCTATTCCGAGATCATGTCGCCGCGCGCCATCAATGCCGGCAAATCCGGCTATGACGGCAGTCGCGTCGACGCCGGCGCACGCGTCGACTACCGCATCGACGACGACCGCCTCGTCTACGCCTTCGCGCAAGGCACGGTTGACCGCAGCGGCGACATCGACCGCAACGACCGCGCGGGCGTCGGCGCGGAGTGGCAGCTCACCGACAGGGTCGGCCTGACCGGCGAGGTCTCCTACGGCACGCACGGCGTTGGCGCGCTGGCCGGCATTACCTACGACCCCACCGCCGACGACCACTATTATGTCGGCTATAGGCTCGACCCCGACCGCGCCTTCGATCTCGACCGCAACGACGATCTCTTCGGCTCCGACCGCGGCTCGATCGTCCTCGGCATACGCCGGCGCATGGGCGACCTCGTCTCGGCCTATTCCGAGAGCAACTACGACATGTACGGCCACCGCAAGTCGCTCACCCAGACCTACGGCGTCGTCTACACGCCGGACGCCCAGTGGACGGTCGACGGTGGACTGGAGGTCGGCCGCGTGCGTGACGACACGGTGGACGAGACGGGAACCGAGCGCGAGGACTTCGACCGCTACGCCCCCTCCCTCTCGCTTGGCTACAAGGACGAAGAGGCCGGCATCAACGCGCGCGTGCGCGGCGAGGTGCGCATCGAGCGCTCCGACAACGACACGCGCGATCAGAACACCTATCTCTTCGCCGCCGGCTTAGGCTGGAAGACCAATCCTGACTGGCGCCTCCTGGCCAATATCGATGCGGTTCTGTCGGATTCGAAGTCCACGGAAACCTCTTTCGCCGACACCGACTATGTCGAGGCCTCCGTCGGTTATGCCTACCGGCCGGTCGACAACGACCGCCTCAACGCGCTGTTCAAATACACCTGGCTCTACGACCTGCCCGGCAACAACCAGGTCATCAGCGGCTCGACCGGCGACGCCTACGCGCCGGCCCAGCGCAGCCACATCCTGTCGGTCGATGCCATCTACGACCTCACCCCGTGGCTGTCCGTCGGCGGCAAATACGGCTTCCGCTACGGCCAAGTGAAGTACCGCACCAGTGACGGCACCGGCACGACATTCCAGGAGGAATGGCAGAAATCCTCCGCCCATCTCGGCATCCTGCGCGCCGACCTGCACTTCGTGAAGAACTGGGATGTGCTCCTCGAAGGCCGTGTCCTCCACATGCCCGAGGCCGACACCACCGACTACGGCGCGCTCGCCGCCCTCTATCGTCACGTCGGCAACAACTTCAAGGTCGGCATCGGCTACAACTTCGGCCGCTTCTCCGATGACCTGCGCGACCTCACCCTCGACGACCAGGGCGTCTTCCTCAACGTCGTCGGCAAATTCTGACCGCAACTCCCCCCGCTGCTCCCTAGGGAGCGGTGGGGGATTTTTTTCGGGATCACAGGGTTGAGGCGCTGCCACCGGGCCGACTTAACTCGTCTCCACCACGTCGAAACGTGTCCGCGCCCTGCGTACGGCGTGATTGCGCAGCTCGACTGTTCGCCACCACCCGCGACCCGTCCAAGCTTGCCGATCTCGCGGCAAAGAGCGTGACGGTGCGCGCTGCAAGCTTGATGACCAGACGTCGCTGGTGAAGGTGTTTCGGGCGCCGACCGCGTGCTCATCATCCACAGACGCGCTCGACGAGCCGGGCAAGCGGATCAGACTGCACAAGACCGCAGTTGCCGCGGCCGTCGAAGCCGGTGTCGGTCACCTCGCCTACACCTCAATGCCTAAGCCCGAGCCCGGCAACTCCGTGCTCTTCGCCCCCGTCCATCACGGCACCGAGGAAGCCATCAAGGCCACCGGCCCCTACACGATCTTCCGCAACAGCTGGTGTCAAGAGAACCTGATGATGGCGTTGCCGCAGGGGCTCAAGACCGGCAAATGGTTCACCTCCGCCGGTGACGGCCGCAACGCGCATATTGCGCGCGACGATATCGCCCGCGCCATCGCCGCGGCGCTCGCCTCCGGCAGCAAAGAGAGCGTAACCTACCGTCTGACGGGCGCGGAAGCGCTGACCAATGCTGAGATCGCTGCTCTTGCGACAACGGTGACCGGCAGACCGATCGAGATGGTCAACCTGTCGGACGAGGCCCTTGCCGAAGGCATGAAGGCCGCCGGCGTGCCAGAAGCCTTCATCTCCGTCTCCTTCGACGCCAACACCTGCACCGGCGGCCTCGCCGAAGTCACGGGCGACGCCGAAAAGCTTTCCGGCATAAAGCCGCGGCCGCTGAAAAGCTTGTTTGAGGCGAACAAGGCGGCTCCTCGACTAGGATCCGGGTTCGTTGGGCGGCAGGCCTCGTGCCGCCCGCGACCAGGCGCGGTGAGCGTGCCAGGGCCGCCACGGCTCTTCAATGGAGAAGAGTATCTCCGCCGGCTCCCCCTCCTCGCGAAGATAGACCACGGCACTGCCCCGCCGCGCCAGTTCGCGCTTGGTGATTACGGGAACGTCGGCGCCGCAGGGATTTTTCGCGACGGCATCATCAAGAACGATTAGCGCGGCGGCGCCGCAGGCCGCGCGGGCGGCCGTCACTCCAGCGGCGTGGGCGATCACGGTGCCGCTGGAGTGTCGGGCGAGGCAGAGCCCGTCACCGCAGGAAAAACCCGCCTGGCTTGTAGCCGAGATATCTGGAAAGCCTTCCCCGCCCCCCGTCGGCTTGACAACCGCCTGCGCCTTCAAGGCCCGCGTCCAGCCCTCCATGGTGAAGCCGTTAGGCCGGGAGCGGTTGACGGCAAGCCGGCCATCCAGCCCGCGCAGGCCGACAAGCCGCGCATCCTCCGTCACGAGCACGTCTGGCAGTTGCCGCGTCGCGACGAAGCACAACCCCAAGACGATCAACGGCAGCGCAAGCAACCTTAACCGAGTAGTCGACACCACGAGAACGACGAGCGCGGCGGTGAGCGTCAGAAGGGCCGACAGCGGAATGAGCCCCACCGCGTCGATAGGTGTGTGGCTGGAAAACCACTCGGCGACGGCGATCACGACCGCGATGGCCTGACCCATCACTTTCAGGAATATACCGTCGAGGCCGAAAGGCATTGCCAGCATCGCCAGCACCGCCGCCGGCATAGCGAGGATCGACACAACGGGCATAGCGGCAAGGTTGGCCGGAAGCGCCAGCGGCGTCGCGCGCTGGAAGTGCCATATGCCGTAGAGCGCGGTGGCCGTGCCGGCGATGAGAGAGGTGGCGGCAAGGCCGAGCACAAAGGCGACGCCATATCGCGCGACGCGCGAAAGGATCCCTCCGGGCGGTGGTCCGGAGCGCGCGCGACGCTGGCGCCAATCCGTCCAGGCAGCATAGCCCGCAACGAGCGCGGCCGTGGCGGCAAATGACATCTGGAAGCTCGGGCCCACCACCTCATGCGGCGACAGGACGAGAATGATGAGGGCCGCAATGGCGACGTTGCGCATGGTGATGGCGGCGCGGTCGAAGATGAGGGCCGCCAGCATCACCGCCAACATGATGTAGCTGCGCTGCGCGGCCACCGCCGAGCCTGAGACAAACAGATAGAGCGTGCACATCAGAAGAGCTGCTACGGCGGCATATTTCTTTACCGCAAAACGCGAGGAAAAGCCGGGAAAGAGGGCCGCGCCAGCGCGCAGCATGAACATGATGGTGACGGCGACGAGCGCCATGTGCAGGCCGGAGATGGCCAGAATATGGGCGAGGCCAGCGCGGCGCAGCCACTCGTTTATCTCCTCCGGAATGCCGGCGCGGAAACCGGCGATCATAGCGACCGCGACCTCGCCTTCCACGCCCCCGACCTGGGCGCGAATGCGCTCGGCCAGTGCCCCGCGCGCCGTCTCCAGCCAGCGCGCCGGGCGGGCGGAGACGGGAAGCGGTTCGTCGAGCTCCACCCGCTCCGGCCCCGACATGAAGAAGCCGACCGCGCCAAGGCGGTTGAAATAGCTCGCGAATGAGAAATCGTAGGCGCCGGGCCGCACCGGCCCGGAGGGCGACATCAGACGCGTCAGCCCGGCGACGCCATCGCCGGGGCGCAGGTCCGGCGGAACCGCCCGTGCCGTCAACCTCACGCGCTTCGGCGGGTAGTGAAGACGCGGCCGCTCGGTCGCAAGCAGGTCGATGGTGAGCCGGATGCGGCCGCTCGATTGGTGCTCCAGGCGCACGAGCCGCCCGGTGATGCGGGTCGTCACGTCCGAGCCGACCATGGGCGTGGCCAACCGCGAGGTCTCCAGCTTCGCCACGGCAATGCCGAGCATGAAGACCAGAAAGGCGCCGAAGATGAGCGACAGGGCGGCCCTAGTGCGTAACAGCCAGGTCGATATGGCCAGGAACGCCACCGGGAGCGCGAGCGCCAACCAGCCGGGCTCGCGGGAGAGCGCGAAATAAAAAGCTGCGCCTGCCGCCATCAGCACCGGCAGGCAAAGGAAGGTGGCACCGCGCGCCGCCTCGCTCGCCAAGGCTTGGGAGAGGCGAACGGCAGACAGTTGCCTCACCAGGATGGCCGAGGGCCCCGCGGCAACGTTTGGCGCCGGTGCGCTCCCAGCGGCAGGCAATATGGAACTCCCCGGCGCGACGGCAGCCGGCAGAAACTGTGTGCGTTCGCCCTCGGCGACGGCTGCTTTTTCGCCCCCCATGCCTGTTCTTCTCCACAGGCTTGCACCCCAACCCGGCTATGCTACATGACGGGCAGCCAATTTCCACCCGCGCGAACCGCCACCCGTCGGACCGCGCGCACAACGCCCCCGGAAGAATAATGCCGAAACCCGTCATCACCCGCTTTGCGCCCTCGCCCACCGGCTTCCTGCATATCGGTGGCGCGCGCACCGCGCTCTTCAACTGGCTCTATGCCCGCCACACCGGCGGCAAGATGCTGTTGCGCATTGAGGATACGGACCGCCAGCGCTCGACCGAGGAAGCGACCGCGGCAATCCTCGACGGGCTGAAGTGGCTGGGGCTTGAGTGGGACGGGGAGCCGATCTCGCAATTCGCCCGCGCCGACCGCCATCGGCAGGTGGCCGAAGAACTGGTGACCAAGGGTGAGGCCTATCACTGCTACGCCACCGCGGAGGAGATCGAGGCGATGCGCGAGAAGGCGCGTGCGGAGGGCCGGCCGCCGCGCTATGACGGCACATGGCGTGATCGCGATCCCAGAGAGGCGCCAGAAGGCGTAAGGCCCGTTGTCCGCATCAAGGCCCCACGCGAAGGCGAGACGGTCATTCACGATCGCGTGCAGGGCGAGGTGCGCTTTCCCAACAAGGACCTCGACGATTTCATCATCCTGCGCTCCGACGGCTCGCCTACCTACATGCATGCCGTGGTTGTGGACGACCACGACATGGGCGTCACCCACATCATCCGCGGCGACGACCACCTCACCAATGCCGCCCGCCAGGCCTTGATCTACAAGGCCATGGGCTGGGAAGTGCCGGTGATGGCGCATGTGCCGCTAATCCACGGACCGGACGGAAGCAAGCTTTCCAAGCGCCACGGGGCGCTGGGCGTCGAAGCCTACCGCGCCATGGGTTATCTGCCGACGGCCCTGTGCAACTATCTCGCCCGCCTCGGCTGGAGCCACGGCGACGACGAGGTGATGTCGATCGATCAGATGGTCGAATGGTTCGAGCTTGAGGACATCAACAAAGGGGCCGCGCGCTTCGACTTTCAGAAGCTGGAGGCGCTGAACGGCATTCATATGCGCCAGACCGATGACGACACGCTGCTCGGCATGTTCGTCTCCACCCTGCCTCATCTGGAAGGCGGACAGGGACTGCTCGACCGCCTCGACGACAAGCGCAAGGTGCAGCTCCGCGCCGCCCTGCCCGGCCTCAAGGAACGGGCCAAGACGCTTGTCGAACTGGCCGACGGCGCGGGCTTTCTCTTTGCCGAACGGCCGCTTTCGCCCGACGAGAAGGCGGCAGCGCTGCTCGATGACGAGGCGCGCGCCACGCTGGCCGCGCTGGCCGAGGATCTCTCCGCCGTGACGGATTGGGCGGCCGAGACGACCGAAGCCGCAGTGAGGGCGTTCGCGGAAAGGACCGACCGCAAGCTCGGCAAGGTGGCTCAGCCGCTGCGCGCCGCGCTCACCGGGCGCACCACATCTCCCGGCATCTTCGATGTGCTGGCGGTTCTGGGCCGCGAAGAAGCGCTTGCCCGCATCGGCGATCAGGCGAAGCAGACAACGGCATAATTGCTCATGCTGCAGCGCGACATTCGCCCTTGTCAAGCTTGGCACGCCGGGGCAAATGCGCTAGCTAGGTGCCACCCTGGCGGCGGTTGAGCGTCATCCTTATGGCGACACGACTCCTGCCCCAAGTTTCAAGAACAGAGAGGTGATTGCCATGGCCAATTCGACTGCGAAACTGGAACTTGGTGGCGAGAACCGCGAATACGAGGTCCTGGAAGGCAGCGTCGGCCCCGACGTCATCAACATTGCCTCGCTCTACAGGGACACCGGGATGTTCACCTACGATCCCGGCTTTACGTCCACGGCGAGCTGCGAATCCAAGATCACCTATATCGACGGTGACGAGGGCACGCTGTTGCACCGCGGCTACCCAATCGAGCAGCTCGCCGACCACGGTGACTTTCTGGAGGTGTGCTATCTGCTGCTTTACGGCGAACTGCCCACCAAAGCACAGAAGGAAGACTTCGACTACCGCGTGACGCGGCACACCATGCTCCACGAGCAGATGTCGCGCTTCTTCACCGGCTTCCGCCGCGACGCCCATCCGATGGCCGTCATGTGCGGCATGGTCGGGGCTCTGTCGGCATTCTATCACGATTCCACGGACATCTCAGACCCGCACCAGCGCATGGTCGCCTCGATCCGTATGATCGCCAAGATGCCGACCATCGCGGCGATGGCTTATAAATATCATATCGGCCAGCCCTTCATTTACCCGCGCAACGAACTTTCCTATGCGGCCAACTTCCTGCACATGTGCTTTGCAGTGCCGTGCGAGGAGTACCACGTGAACCCGGTGCTGGCGCGGGCGATGGACCGCATCTTCATCCTGCATGCCGATCATGAGCAGAACGCCTCGACCTCGACGGTCCGGCTCGCCGGCTCCTCGGGCGCCAACCCCTTCGCCTGCATCGCCGCCGGTATCGCCTGCCTGTGGGGGCCGGCCCATGGCGGCGCCAACGAGGCGGCGCTCAATATGCTTGCCGAGATCGGCACGGTTGACCGTATTCCGGAGTATATCGACCGGGCCAAGGACCGCGACGACCCCTTCCGCCTGATGGGCTTCGGCCACCGCGTCTACAAGAACTACGACCCGCGCGCCAAGATCATGCAGAAGACGACCCACGAGGTCCTCGGCGAACTGGGTATCAAGGACGATCCGCAGCTGGATGTGGCGCTGGAGCTCGAGCGCATCGCGCTGACCGACGAGTATTTCATCGAAAAGAAGCTCTATCCGAATATTGACTTCTATTCCGGCATCACGCTTAGGGCGCTGGGCTTCCCGACCACCATGTTCACCGTGCTTTTCGCGCTGGCGCGCACGGTCGGCTGGATTGCTCAATGGAAGGAGATGATCGAGGATCCGAACCAGAAGATCGGTCGCCCGCGTCAGCTCTACACCGGCGCCACTCAGCGCGACTATGTGCCGATCGCCAACCGGTGAGGCGGCTGTTTATGGAAAAAGAACCTCCGCTTTATGTGAAAGCGGAGGTTTTTCATTCAATCACTAACCTTTTTTGGACCCCACATCAGTCGAAACCGATGGTATGGAAGTCTCCCGCGATCGCTGCGGGCAGCGATCGCTTACGGAAGTCGCGAACGATCTCGGCCCAGGCGAAACGGATCGAGTTTTCAACGATCTCGCGGTCATAGCGCTTCAGCGTTTCGTCGATGGGAGCCCAGTGATAGAGCGCCTTGGGGCTTTCGGTGAAACAGTCGCCGCCGGCTGCCAAATTCTCCCAATGCGCCTTTTCGAGCCTCTCGGAAAAGGAGGAGCGCCACGCGGCCAGCATCGCCTCGTCCTTGAGGTCGTCGCGGTTTGCCGCAAGCCCCGCCTCATAACATTGAAGCGCGAGCCTGCGTCCCGCCTCATCCTCCAGTCCCCCCGCCGCCACGACACGCGCCACCGTATGGACAGCGATGTCCGATAGGCAGGCGGCAAAGACATGGCGTTTGGCGACGTTGATGGATTCCACGAAGACATCGTCCTCGAACATTGAGGGATATCGGGTGCCCATACGCGCCTTGAGATAGCCATAGAGCTTCTTCTGCGCCACGAAGGCCGCCCGCGTGTGGACGAAACGGGCCAGCGCTTCGACCGTGTCGATGGGGCCAGTCTCGCGCCGCACGCGAAACCGCTGGGCTGCCTGGCGAACAAGTACAGTAGCCCGGTGCCAGAAGGAGTCGGCGGCAGAAGAGGTGTTTTCACTTACGACCAATGTTGAATTCCATTTATCCGGCGAATGGCCAACACTTAGAGGGTGCCATTGTGGTTGCGATTCGCTTCGCGGGCAATGGTGTGGAGCAGCGACTTTAGTCGCTGCAGTTCGCAGGGAGGAGGACAGCATGTCCGCTGAAAGCACAACGACAGATGTGCGAGACCGCTATTGGCAGAAAACCAGGAACTTGACGATTCTGGTCCTGGCCCTGTGGGTGTTCTTCGCGCTGATCATCCCGACGCTGGTCGGATCACTTAACAATGTCACGTTCCTCGGCTTCCCGCTCGGTTTCTACATGATCGCGCAGGGCTCGCTGATCGCGTTCGTCGTTCTGATCTGGTTCCAGAATTGGCGGCAGGATTCGATCGACGACGAATTCGGCTTCGGCGAGGAAGAGTAAGGGGGGACCGACATGGCTCTTATCCAAGGACGATTCCTGGACAATATCGGCCGCGTCTACGGAATCTACACGGGCGGCTTCATCGCCTTCATCATTCTCATGGCGATCCTGGAACAGCTGGGCGTCGGCGCCAACACGATCGGCATCCTGTTCGTCGCCTTCACCATCGCCATCTATGCGCTGATCGGCTGGCTGTCGCGCACCATGGAGGTGGATGCCTACTACGTGGCCGGGCGCCAGGTGCCCGCCGTCTATAACGGTATGGCGACCGCCGCCGACTGGATGTCGGGCGCCTCGTTCGTGGCACTTGCCGGCGGCGTCTATTTCGGCGGCTACGGCTACATGGCCTTCATCATCGGCTGGACGGGCGGCTACGTGCTCGTCAACTCGCTGATGGCGCCTTATTTGCGCAAGTTCGGCTGCTACACGGTGCCCGATTACATCGGCACCCGCTACGGCGGCAATCTGGCGCGCTTCTGTGCCGTCATCGTGCTGGTCGTCGCCTCCTTCACCTATGTGACAGCACAGATCAACGCCACGGGGACCATTGCCGCGCGCGCGCTGCACATTCCCTTCTCCGTCGGCGTCTGGTTCGGCCTTCTTGGCATCCTTTTGTGCTCGATGCTGGGTGGCATGCGAGCCGTCACTTGGACGCAGGTTGCACAGTATATCGTGCTGATCATAGCCTATCTGGTGCCGGTTATCTGGATGTCCAACGTGCAGGGCTTCGGCATCATCCCACACTTCACCTATGGCGAGGCCGCTTCCACCATGGCGCAGCTCGAGGCGCAGTACGGGCTCAACCAGCCGGCCGAGCCCATCGCTGGCCTATCAGTGCTGACGACGCCGCATACCGGACCCTTCGGTGAGCTAGCCGAATGGAAGTTCGTGACACTGGCGCTGGTCATGATGTGCGGGACCGCTTCGCTGCCGCACATCCTAATGCGTTATTTCACGACGCCTTCCGT
Organism: Chelativorans salis; assembly: GCF_025336525.1. Taxonomy (GTDB): domain Bacteria; phylum Pseudomonadota; class Alphaproteobacteria; order Rhizobiales; family Rhizobiaceae; genus Chelativorans; species Chelativorans salis. The sequence continues at coordinate 574,916 of NZ_JAOCZP010000002.1, read as the reverse complement.
ACGTTCGGCACGTCGGTCGGTTGCCTGGTCGCTCCTGTTCATCTTCCTGCTGTACTTCACGGCGCCGGCACTCGCCACGCTCACCAAGCTGCAGCTTCTCGACCCGAGCCTGCCGACGGCCATCATCGGCAAGTCGTTCGACGAGGTGGCATCGCTCGCCTGGATCCAGAACTGGCAGAGCGTCGGCTTCCTGGCTATTGCCGACCAAAACGCTGACGGCATCCTTCAGCTCAACGAGTTCTTCATGCGGCCGGACATTGTCGTCCTGGCCACGCCTGAGATCGCCGGTCTTCCGTACGTGATTTCCGGTCTCGTTGCCGCAGGCGGCATGGCGGCTGCCATGTCGACGGCCGACGGCCTGCTGCTGGCCATCGCCAACGCACTCAGCCACGATCTTTATTACAAGATGATCGACCCGAAGGCCGACACCTCGATCCGGCTGATCGTTGCCCGTGTACTGCTGGTAGGCATCGGTGCGCTCGCCGCCCTGATCGCCTCACTGCAGCTCACCGGCATCCTGGGAGCGGTTGCATGGGCCTTCTGCTTCGCAGCTTCAGGCCTGTTCTTCCCGCTCGTGCTCGGCGTCTGGTGGAGTCGGGCGAACAGGCAAGGAGCGATTGCCGGCATGATCGCAGGCTTCGTGGCCGGCTCCGCCTACCTCTACTACGTCTACACCGGCGGCACGCCGATCCTCGGCCTTGATGACCTGCGCTTCGGCATCGTCGGCATGGCTGCCAGCCTGGTTGCCATGGTCGTCGTTACGCTGCTCACGCCAGCCCCCGACGAGGAGATCCAGCGGATGGTCGAGGATACGCGCGTTCCCGTCGGACCACCAATCCTCGCCGCCAAGCACTAAGCGGGCTTGCCAAAATCATCAGGGGCGGGACATTCTCCCGCCCCTGAACGTGTGTCGAGGGGGGAACTCATATCCATGCAGCAAACGCTGGCCGCCTTTCCGATCTGGGTGATCGTCATCGACTATGTGCTGGGCGTTGTCATGTGGACGCTGATCGGGCGGGCGGCGATGAACATCTTCCTTCCGGAAGATTCAAGCTTCTTCTTCATGCGTTTCTTCGTACGCGCAACCAATCCGCTCCTGCGCCTTTTCGCGCCGATCACACCGGGCTTCCTGATCGACTTCCTGGTGCCGGTCTATGTGGCGTGGTTCTTCTTCATGATCCGCTTCTACCTGATGCCGTGGCTCCTCGGCTATTCGGTCATGGGCATGCTTTCCTTCCCGCTGGAAAGCGAGATTGCCGCAATGCTCTACCAGGCATTCGGGCGGTAGGCGGAGGGGTGATTGGCGAGTAGCGAATAGCGGGCTGCAGGTCAGCCTCCCCTATCCACCATTCGCTATCTATTAGTAGCCGCTCATCGCCTTCAAGAGCGCGACGGCGCCCATCATGTCCCGCTTGCGTGCCGCACGCCGCGCGGCAGCCTCGGCATCCTCACCCCATTGGGAGATGTTCCAGTCCTCGTCGACATGGGCCGCCTGCCAAGCGGCCTCGGCGTCGACGGCACCGGCATCGAGCGCCAGTGCCAGGAGTGCCGAACCTGTCAGCGTGGTCATCACATGCAAGGCGGCGAGCCTGAGCGGCTCACGGCGCGGACGCAGGTAGGCACCGACGGCGGCAATGGTCTGGCGCGGCTGCTCCACATGCATCACCCCCTCGGCCAGAACGAAGCGCACACCAAGCTCCGCCTCCGCCCAGTCGAGCACCGGGTCCCATGCCTCCGCCTGCAGCGCCACCAAGCGCTCGGGTGCCTCAGCGCGGTAGCACAGGAGATCACTGGAGGCGTAGCGCAGGATATCCTCGGCGACCACCTGTGTGTCGCTCGCCACCCCGTCGATCGCAGTGTTGACGAGCCGTGTGACGGGCATGGTCATCGGATCGATCTCCTCGCCCTGCGCGTCATACTCCCGGGCGACCAGATGCGCGGCCTGTTCGTTCGGCAGCACTACATGCGCGCCAGCCGGCGTGCGCACTGCCCGCTCGTCCAACAGGACCTTAAACGCCTCACCCTCCTCGGTCACCGCCACCTTGGCATAGAAGCGCTTCGGCAGCGGCGCACGCATCTGCTTCTGCGCGCGGCGTACCGGATCGGGGTCGGAAACACGCGGGTCGTTATCGAGATCGTTCAGAATATCACGCATGGCACTCATATAGGCGGTAGGCGGTGGGCCGTCACCTCAAGAAGGGTAAAACCCTCGTCACTCGGCATCTTCGTCCGCCGCTTGGTCGAAGCCGAGCAGATTCCAGCTCTGCTGCATGTGTGGTGGAAGTTCGGCCGTGACATCGATCATGCCACCATCCGGGTGTGGGATGACGATGCGGCGGGCGTGCAGGTGCAGCCGGTTCTGGATGCCACCTGGCAGCTCCCAGTTCTGATCCGCCTCGAAATATTTCGGGTCGCCGATGATTGGGCAGCCGATGGAGGCAGCATGTACACGCAACTGGTGGGTACGACCAGTGAACGGCTCCATATGCAGCCAGGAAAGCGTCGTGCCGGCCTTCTCGACCACCTGGTAGCTCGAGACCGCATGGTCGGCATCCGGCTCGCCATGGCGCGCCACGCGTACGCGATCCCCATCAGGCGTCTGCTCCTTCACGAGCCAGGTGGAGATACGATCTTGCGCCTTCTTCGGCACGCCCTTCACCAGCGCCCAATAGATCTTCTTCGTCTCGCGCCCACGGAAAGCTTCGCCGAGCCGTACGGCGGCAAGCCGCGTGCGCGCCACGACGAGCACACCGGAGGTATCGCGATCCAGCCGGTGCACCAGCCGCGGCTTCTCGCCCTTCTTGCTGCGCCAGGCTTCCAGCATGCCATCGACATGGCGGCTGACGCCGGATCCGCCCTGCACGGCCAATCCCGCCGGCTTGTTGAACACGAAAACCTTCTCGTCCTCGTGGAGCAGCATCTGCTGGAGCACTTCGCCGTCGCCGCGGTCGCGGATGGTGCGCATGGTCGCCGGCGCACCTTTGCGGTCGATGCTCAGCGGCGGCACGCGGATTGTCTGGCCCGGCTGCACCCTAGTGTCTGCCTTGGCGCGCCCGCCATCGACGCGCACCTGGCCGGTGCGCAGGAGCTTCTGCAACTGCCCGAATCCAAGGCCCGGATAATGGACCTTGAACCAGCGGTCGAGCCGCATGCCCGCCTCGCCGCTTTCCACCGAAATCTGCTCTACGCCTGCCATGGCTCCAGTCATCATCGCTTCGCTCGGCCCGGCAGTATTTCCGCGCCACGCGCTTTCAGCTCATTCGCCGTTCGTTCCATATTGCAGGACCTGAACTTTCTCCAGTGTAATCAGGCCGCTCGTCATGATCGTTTCCAGCACCGGCAGAAAGGCCTCAATCTTCTCCTCACTGTCGATGATCTCGATCACCAGCGGCAGATCCTCCGAAAGGCGAAGTATCTTGGCGGTGTGCAGGCGGCTGGAATGGCCGTAGCCCATCGCACCGCGCGAAACAGTGGCCCCGGCGATCTCCATCTCGCGGGCCTTGAGCACGATCACCTCGTAGAGGGGACGGCCGTCCGCCCTGTCGTCCTCGCCGATGAAGATGCGCAGCAACTGCGCCTGCTTTGGTACTTTCATCGCTCAGATCCTCTCAACCGGTTGAGGCGCATTGCAAGTATGTGGCCGAGCCAGACGGCGGCAAGCCATGACGGGACGGAAATCGCGACGTTGAGTCCCGCTGCAGTCAATTCCCCTGTACGCGCCAGCAGAAGGGTTTCCAGATTAAACATGGAGAAAGTCGTCAGCCCTCCGCAAAATCCGGCCATGAAAAACTGGCGCTGATGTGGGCCAGCGAAAACACGGCCATCGGGGCCGGTCAACGTTGCGTAAAAGCCTATGAGGAAGGAACCCGCCACATTCACGAGCAAAGTGGCCAGAGGAAACGCGCCTGCCCACAGGCCCGCGCTGCCAAACGAAGCAAGCGCACGCAAAACACTGCCGATCATGCTGCCTGCCGCGACCGCCGCATAGAGCAGAAACGTGTCGCGCGTCCGCCCCTTCATAGGCTTTCGCCGCCGATCCAAAGACCGGCCAAAGCAAGGCCGAGGGCAGCGGCAGCGAGCGTGAGTGAGACCGAGAGGAGCATGTTACCGCCGGCGCGCAGCCAGCTCCCCTCCCTTGCCAGCGCCAGCGTCTGCAGGCTGAAGGAGGAAACGGTCGTATAGCTGCCGAGGCCGCCAGTGATTACGAAAGCCCAGACGGCCGGCATGTCGTAGCGCATCACCGCGTCCGCGACGACGCCGATGGCAAAGCCCCCCGTCACATTGACCACCATCGTCCCCCAGGGAAAGGTCTCGCCGAAACGGCGTCCGACGAAACCTGACAGAAGGAAACGTGCCAACCCGCCGAAGGCGGCGCCGACGCAGACGAGAAACAGATGGTACATGCCCTTCGCCTCGCCAGCCTATCCCGCCGGCGCATCGCCCCGCGGCTTCGCGCCAATCATGATCCAGTTCTTGTAGAATACCGCCTTCACCCCATCCACCAGCAGCGAAACGAAACGCAATAGGGCGGAAAGCAGGCGTGGCACCGGCGAGGGGCGGATAACGTCCATGAAGACGCAGTAGCGCCGCCCGTCATACTCGTTCACTGAGCGGTGCAGAAGCGTGTCATCGAAGATGAAGAGCGGGTTTTCGTGCCAATAGTGCTTGATGTCGCCGCATTCGATAAAAACCTGGTCCGTCTTCACTGGCATCAGATTGTAGAGCACGCGCAGGGTGAGCCTCAGCGGGCCGAAATGAAGCGATGTCGATTCCCGGCCGCTGAAGACGGAAACGGCGATCGTTCTGATATATTTGTAGCGGCGCGTGAAGGCCGGCACGTTGTCGATGTGCTGCTTGCCGTACCACTGATAGACGTACATGCCGCGCCGGCCGCTTTCAAATTTGGCGTCGATATCGGCGATGATTTCGTCTCTGCGTTCCTGGAAGACCGCCAGAACCTCTTCCACCTCCCGCCGATATTCCTCGGGGAACTGGTCGAGCTGCCACACACCTCGATTTCGATAGGAAACCAAGTCGATAAGGAGATTGAAAGGCGAAAGAAGCCAGGTAAACAGGCCATTGCCGAGAAAATAGCGGCTGAAGAGGCCAGCATTCCTTTGGTCGTTGCGCAGCACGTCGATGATGCCGCCCAGGAGATAAAGGAGGGTGATAATCGGGATGAAATAAAGTCCAACCGCCACCACCGCCGCAGCAACGAGTCCCTTGCGCAATATCTTGATGGATTTTTTATTCATAGTCTCGCTCAATGACTGATTGAAAAAGAACGTCTGATCACGTGTTGCCTCCTGCCCTTTCGCGCCTCAGCTTCGACCAGTAGTCGAGCCTTTTGCGAATCTCACGCTCAAATCCGCGCTCTGGCGGATCGTAGAAGGTTTTCCGCCCCATGGCCTCGGGAAAATAATCCTGCCCCGAGAAAGCCTCGGGCGCATCGTGGTCGTACTGGTAACCGTCGCCGTAGCCCGTTTCCTTCATCAGCCTTGTCGGCGCGTTGAGGATGTGCTTCGGCGGCAGCAGTGAGCCATGCTCCTTGGCCGCCGCCATGGCCGATTTGAAGGCCGTGTAGGCGGCGTTGGATTTGGGTGCTGTGGCGAGATAGATGCAGGCTTGGGCGAAGGCGAGTTCCCCTTCGGGAGAGCCCAGATAGTCGTAGGCGTCCTTGGCGGCATTGGCGATCGCCAGCGCCTGCGGGTCGGCCAGGCCGATGTCCTCCACCGCCATGCGCACCAGCCGCCGGCCGATAAAAAGCGGATCCTCACCGGCATCGAACATGCGACAGAGATAATAGAGAGCAGCGTCAGGATCCGAGCCGCGAACCGACTTGTGCAGGGCGGAGATGAGATTGTAATGCCCGTCTTGCCCCTTGTCGTAGACGGGTGCACGGCGCTGAACGATTCTTTGTAGGGCGTCGGCATCGAAAACCTCGCTGTCGCGAGCCGCCCGCCACGCCTCTTCCGCCAGGCTCAGTGCCGCACGTCCGTCCCCGTCGGCCATACGCAAGAGCACCGCCCTCGCCTCCTCGTCAAGCGGCAGCGGGCGGCCTTCCGCCGCCTCTGCACGTTCCAGGAGACGCGCCAGGCTCTCGCTCTCGAGCGGATGAAAAACGAGCACGCGGGCGCGCGACAGGAGGGCGGCGTTGAGCTCGAAGGACGGGTTCTCCGTGGTGGCGCCCACCAGGATCACCGTGCCATCCTCCATCACCGGCAGGAAAGAATCCTGCTGGGCCCGGTTGAAGCGGTGGATCTCGTCGACGAAAAGCAGCGTCTGACGGCCTTGGCTACGACGCAGGCGGGCAGCCTCAAACACCTTCTTCAAGTCGGCCACGCCGGAGAAGATGGCCGATATCTGCTCGAAAGCCATCGACGTCTCGCCGGCAAGCAGCCGCGCGACAGTGGTCTTGCCCGTGCCGGGCGGCCCCCAAAAGATGAGTGAACCGAGCGAGCCGGAGCGGATCATGCGCGTAAGCGAGCCCTCCTCGCCGGTCAGGTGCTCCTGTCCGACCACCTCGTCCAGGTGTCCAGGGCGCAGGCGGTCGGCCAGCGGCTTGGCGATGTCGGCCGCTGCCTGAGGCTCACTCCTGTCGAACAGATCGCCCATGATCCTAGAACCGCAGTGTCTGGCGGATTATGCGTCCATGGCGCTCGATGGTGAACTGCCACCAGCGTCCACCGCTCTCAGCAACGGCCTTCATCTGCTCTACCTTGGTGATTTCCTCGCCGTTCAACTCGCGCACGACATCGCCTGGCCTCAAGCCTACGCCGGCGGCGGGCGAATTGCGTGCCAACGCGACGATGACGACGCCGTCGCGGTTGATATCCAGCCGCAGGCGCTGTGCAAGCGCCGGTGAAAGCTCGGCGATGCGCGCTCCGGCGAAGGGACCGTCACCGCCGATCTCAACCTCGCGGCCGCTTCCCTCCGGCGCCCGCGCGATAGGCATCGCAAGCTCAAGCTCGCTCCCCTCGCGCAGCACCTTGAGCTGCGCCGTCTCGCCCACCGGCACGGTAGCGAGCCGATAGTCCAGCTCCTCCGGCGTATCTACGGCCTTGCCGTTGACGGCGACCACGACATCGGCGGCCTCCAGACCAACTTCGGCAGCCGGGCTCTCTGGTGCGATGTTGGTGACGAGCGCGCCGGCTGGCCGCTCCATGCCGAGCGCCTCCGCGATATTCGGCGTCACGCGGTCGAAGCTCGCCCCCACATAGGGACGCTCGAAATAGTCCGCGCCGCTCCTGGCTGCCTCCACCACCGCGCGCACGATATTGGCGGGAATGGCAAAGCCGATGCCGTTGGAGCCGCCCGAACGGCTGTAGATGGCGGTGTTGATGCCGACCACCTCACCGCTCATATTGATGAGCGCACCGCCGGAATTGCCGGGGTTGATGGCCGCGTCGGTCTGGATGAAGAAGCCGAAATCGGAAATGCCGCTCGGCGTGCGCGCGAGCGCCGAGACAATGCCACTGGTAGTCGTCTGTCCGACGCCGAAGGGATTGCCAATGGCAAGCACGAGGTCGCCGACTTCGAGCGCCTCCGAATCGCCCAGCCTTGCCGCAGGGAACGGCTCCGAACCCTCAACCTTCAGCACCGCCAAGTCGAGCCCCTCGTCCTTGAGCAGGATTTCACTCGAAAACTCCCGCCCGTCGGCCATCGCGACCTTCACCTCGTCCGCCTCGCGGATGACGTGATAGTTCGTCACGACGAGGCCGGAGGGATCCACCAGCACGCCCGAGCCGAGCGAGGAGCGCAGGCGTGGCGGCATCTGCGGGAAGTTGAAAAAGCGTTCAAAGAAGGGGTCGCCCGCAAAGGGCGAGCGCGCTTCCACCCGTGCCGACGCGTAGACATTGACCACCGCCGGCGCCGTCTCACGCACCAGCGGCGCGAAAGAGAGCTGGATTTCCTCACGGCTGAAGGGAACGCGTCGCTGGTCTCCTTCTGTTTCAGCCTGCGCACCGCTTTCACTGCCGCGCAGAAGCCTCGAAAGAGGGTCGAGCAATGAGCCTGTCTGCCCATCTTGAGCGTGAACCGGGCCGACAAGGGCAAAGACGAAGAGCAAGCGGAGAAGGAAACTGCCTTTCATGGGGATCCCTGGAGCTTCGAAGGCCGCATCTTTCACACAGGATTGTGCACAAGAAAAGGCTTTGAGGCGGCCGCTGCCCGGCTCTCACCGGGAGCGCCTACGCAGCAAGAATGCAGATGAAGGCCGAACGCAGATAAGCTAATAAACCGCTGCTACGCCCCTCCGAATTATCCAGAGCGGCTCTCCCGCCGTCTCCCGGCATCCGAGGCTATCGAGGTCTTCCATGGTCCTGCCCTATCTGACGCCTGTTGCCCTGCTCGCGATCTCCAACATCTTCATGACCTTCGCCTGGTACGGTCATCGAAGTTCGGCAGCAAGCCGCTCTTCCTGGTCATCCTGGCGAGCTGGGGGATCGCCTTCATCGAATATTGCTTCGCCGTGCCTGCCAACCGTTACGGCCACACCGTCTACAGCGCCGCAGAACTCAAGACCATGCAGGAGGTCATCACGCTCTCGGTCTTCGCGGTCTTTTCGGTGGTCTATCTGGGCGAGCAGCTTACGATCAACCATGCCATCGGTTTTGCGCTCATCTGCCTCGGCGCCGTCTTCATCTTCGAGGGGCCGATCAGGTAGCGAGCCGTTCCCGCCGCCTCATGTGTGCACCTCCGCACAGCAAAAAGGGGCCCGTAGGCCCCTTTGAACTCTCCACATCAGCGGCCGTCGAATTATGCCGCCTCGACTTCTTCCGCCGGGGTCTCGGCCTCGGTGCGGGCGCGGTCGGCAGCACCCTTGGCCGCGACGTCCCGGTCGACGAACTCGATCACGGCCATGGGCGCATTGTCGCCATGGCGGAAGCCGGCCTTCATGATGCGCGTGTACCCGCCATTGCGCTCGGCATAACGTGGGGCGAGCGTATCGAACAGGCGGCGCACCAGGGCTTCGTCGCGGATGGCGGCGATGGCCTGGCGGCGGGCGTGAAGATCGCCACGCTTGCCGAGCGTCACCAGCTTCTCGACGATGGGCCTGAGTTCCTTGGCCTTGGGCAGCGTCGTGACGATCTGCTCATGCTCGATGAGCGAGGCCGACATATTGGCGAACATGGCCTTACGGTGGCTTGATGTCCGGTTCAGCTTGCGGCCGGATTTTCCGTGACGCATGGCTAGTCTCCTTCAAATCCCACGGGCGCTGCCCGATGGGTCAATACTGGTCTTCGTAGCGCTTGGCGAGCTCTTCAATGTTGTCTGGCGGCCAGTCCGGCACTTCCATGCCGAGGTGGAGCCCCATCGAGGCGAGCACTTCCTTGATTTCGTTGAGCGACTTGCGGCCGAAGTTCGGCGTACGCAGCATCTCGGCTTCCGTCTTCTGGATCAGGTCGCCGATATAAACGATGTTGTCGTTCTTCAGGCAGTTGGCCGAGCGTACGGAAAGCTCCAACTCGTCCACCTTCTTCAGCAGAGCCGGGTTGAAAGCAAGCTCGGTAACCTGCTCCGCCGGAACCTCCTTCTGCGGCTCCTCGAAGTTGACGAAGAGGCCGAGCTGGTCCTGCAGGATGCGGGCGGCGAAAGCCACCGCGTCCTCGCCAGTGATCGAGCCGTCGGTTTCCAGCGTCATCGTCAGCTTGTCATAGTCGAGAACCTGGCCCTCACGGGTGTTCTCAACCTTGTAGGAGACCTTTTTGACCGGCGAATAGAGGCTGTCGACCGGAATGAGGCCAATGGGTGCATCCTCGGCACGATTACGGTCCGCAGGCACGTACCCCTTGCCCGCATCGACCGTGAACTCCATGCGGATCTCGGCTTCCTGATCGAGCGTGCAGATGACGTGGTCGGGGTTGAGGATCTCGACATCGCCCACGGTCTGGATGTCGCCAGCGGTGACGGCGCCAGGCCCCTGCTTACGCACGACCATGCGCTTCGGCCCGTCGCCTTCCATCTTGATGGCGATTTCCTTGATGTTGAGCACGATGTCCGTCACGTCCTCGCGCACACCGGCGATGGAGGAGAACTCGTGCAGCACGCCGTCGATCTGCACCGCCGTGACGGCGGCACCTCGCAGCGAGGAAAGCAGCACACGGCGCAGCGCGTTGCCCAGCGTCAGGCCGAAGCCACGTTCCAGCGGCTCGGCGACGAGGGTCGTCTGCGTATTGTTTTTTGACGTGAACTCGATCTTGTTGGGTTTGATGAGTTCTTGCCAGTTTTTCTGGATCATGAGGCGTTCCTTCCGTTACCCCGCCACCATCCAATCGTGGCGGGCGCTCTGGAAACCGCAGAGGAGCGCTTTATGCGCTCATACGGCGATAATTCCTGTTAGACCCGGCGCTTCTTGCGCGGGCGACATCCGTTATGCGGAATGGGGGTCACATCTCGGATGGAGGTAATGGTGAAGCCCGCCGCCTGCAAGGCGCGAAGGGCCGATTCACGACCCGAGCCGGGGCCGGAAACTTCAACCTCGAGCGTACGCATTCCGTGCTCGGCCGCCTTGCGGGCGCAATCCTCGGCCGCCACCTGCGCGGCGAAGGGGGTGGACTTGCGCGAGCCCTTGAAGCCCTGCGCACCCGCCGACGACCAAGCAATGGCGTTGCCCTGGGCATCGGTAATGGTGATCATGGTGTTGTTGAAGGTCGAGCTGACATGAGCGACCCCCGATGAAATGTTCTTGCGCTCACGACGGCGAACGCGCGCGGCTTCCTTGGCCATGGTTTTCCTTTCGAACGATCTCTACACCGCCGTAATTCCAGCGGCTCCACCTGGGAATGAATAGACAGCAGTGAATAGCGAGCAGAGAAGCCCTATTCGCTACTCACTACCTCACCATTCACTCAATTTACTTCTTCTTACCGGCGATCGGCTTTGCAGGCCCCTTGCGCGTGCGCGCATTGGTGTGCGTGCGCTGGCCGCGGACGGGGAGCGAGCGACGATGGCGCAGGCCGCGGTAGCAGCCGAGATCCATCAAGCGCTTGATGTTGATCGATACCTCACGGCGCAGATCACCCTCGACCCGAAAGTCGCGGTCGATCGTCTCGCGGATTGCGAGCACCTCGGCGTCGGTGAGTTCGCTCACCCGGCGCTCGTCCGGAATGTTGACCTTGGTGACGATATCACGGGCGAGCCTCTGCCCAATGCCGTGAATATACTGCAGCGCGATCACCACGCGCTTGTTGGTCGGAATATTGACGCCAGCAATACGGGCCACGTCGGCTCTCCTTAGTTCTTCCTGCCACCCTGCCGGCGGCGCTTTTGACCTGCGACCGGACAAGACGAAAGCGCCCGGCCCGGCCATCGATTTTTCCTGACCGGCACCGACCGCTCTGACATTCAAGCGAATTGGCGCCGTCTTTGACGGAATCGCCGGGAAAAGTCAACTCCCCGGGCGATGTTCTTTCAGATCGAACGCAAAACCTTTTCGATCTTGGTCGTAACGTCCTCGATGCTGACCATGCCGTCGACGGTGTGGAGCCTTCCCTTGGCATAGTAGTAGCCGATCAGCGGGGCCGTCTTCTTGTAATATTCACGCAGCCGTTCCTCGAACACGACCGGATTGTCATCCTTACGCACCGGCTGGCCTGCGGATTTCGTTTCTTCCGCCCGCTTGGCGATCCGGCCGATCAACGCCTTGTCGTCGACGGCCAGTTCGATCACCGCATCGAGCTTCAGTCCCTTTTCGTCGAGCATCGCCTCGACCGCATCGGCCTGTGCCAGTGTGCGCGGATAGCCGTCGAGAATGAAGCCGTTCGCGCAGTCGGGCTGGTCGATCCGTTCCGCGACGATGGCATTGACGATAGCGTCCGACACCAGTTCCCCGGCGTCCATGACGGCTTTCGCCCGCTTGCCGACGTCGGTCCCGGCGTTCACTGCCGCACGCAGCATGTCGCCGGTCGATAGCTGCGGAATGCCGTATTTCTCGACGAGCCTTTGTGCCTGGGTCCCCTTCCCCGCCCCTGGCGGCCCAAGAAGTATAAGCCTCATCGTCCCCTCTTGCCTCCCCGGAGCTTCGATTTCTTGATCAGTCCCTCATACTGATGCGCGATCAGGTGGCCCTGAACCTGCGCTACCGTGTCGAGCGTGACGCTGACGACGATGAGCAGCGACGTGCCGCCGAGATAGAAGGGCACGCCGGTCGCCGAAATCAGAAACTCCGGAAGCAGACACACCAGCACGAGATAGATGGCGCCGACCACGGTGATACGGGTCAGTACGTAGTCGATATATTCAGCGGTACGCTCGCCCGGACGGTAACCTGGGATGAAGCCGGAATGCTTCTTCAACTGGTCGGCCGTGTCCTTCGGGTTGAAGACGATGGCCGTATAGAAGAAGGCGAAGAAGGCGATCAGCGCGGCGTAGAGCACCATGTAGAGCGGCTGGCCATGACCCAGCGTCGCAAGCAGTGAGCCGGCCCAGGCGGGAAGCTGCGTCGTGTCGGAAAAACCGGCCACGGTGGCAGGCAGGAGAAGCAGCGAGGAAGCGAAGATCGGCGGGATAACGCCGGCCGTGTTGAGCTTCAAGGGCAGGTGCGAAGTATCGCCCTGGAACATGCGATTGCCGACCTGGCGCTTCGGATACTGGATCAGAAGCCGCCGCTGCGCGCGCTCGAAGAAGACGATGACGCCGATCACGACGATGGCAAGCACGATGATCGCCAGGATCAGACCAGTCGACATCGCGCCGGTACGGCCGAGTTCCAGCGTGCCGCCGATGGCTGACGGCAGGCCGGCGACGATGCCGGAGAAGATGATGAGCGAGATGCCGTTGCCGATGCCGCGCGCGGTGATCTGCTCGCCGAGCCACATCAGGAACATGGTGCCGCCGACCAGCGTGATGACGGCGGAAAGACGGAAGAACCATCCGGGATCGGTGACGATGTTCGCTCCGCCTTCAAGCCCCACGGCAATGCCGTAGGCCTGTACGGTCGCCAGAAGCACCGTTCCATAACGGGTGTATTGGTTGATGACCTTGCGGCCCTGCTCGCCTTCCTTTTTCAGCTGCTCCAGCGAGGGCACGACCGAGGTCATGAGCTGCATGATAATGGAGGCCGAGATGTAGGGCATGATGCCGAGCGCGAAGATCGCCATGCGCTCCACCGCGCCGCCGGCAAACATGTTGAACATGCCCAGAACGCCGCCCGACTGCTGCTGGAATGCCTGCGCAAACGCCTCAGGATTGATTCCCGGCATCGGGATATAGGTGCCGAGGCGATAGACCAGCAGCGCGCCGAGCGTGAACCAGATACGCTTCTTCAAATCCTCGGCCTTGGCGAAGGCCGCGAAATTGAGGTTGGATGCAAGTTGCTCGGCTGCCGATGCCATAAAGAATTCTCCGCTCCGTCACACGCCCCATGCGCGACCAGGAAAGGTGGATGCAGGCTTACCCGCCGTCAGCGGTCAAGTCCAGAAGGATCCCGTGTGACCAAAGCACCCAGAGACGCCCGCCCCGCGGCGGATCGCGCCACCTCGGGAAATAGGCCCTAGGCAGCGAACTTGCAAGCGGCGGAAGCCCGCCGCCAGAGCCGCGTTACTCCGCGGCCTTCTCCGGCAGCTTGACCGAACCGCCGGCCTTCTCGATCTTCTCGATCGCCGACTTGGAGGCGCCGGCGACGTCGAGCGTCACCTTGGCCTTCAGTTCGCCGCCGCCAAGCACCCGCACACCGTCCTTGGCGCGGCGGATGACACCGGCCTTGACCAAAGCTTCGGTATCGATGGTGGCCTTGGCATCGAGCTTCTTGGCGTCGATGGCAGCCTGGATGCGACCGATGGAGACCTCGTTGAAGTCCTTGCCGAAGATGTTGACGAAACCGCGCTTAGGCAGGCGCCGGTAGAGCGGCATCTGGCCACCCTCGAACCCCTTGATAGCCACGCCCGAGCGGGACTTCTGACCCTTCACGCCGCGCCCGCCGGTCTTGCCAAGGCCCGAGCCGATGCCCCGGCCGACGCGCTTGCGCGAATGGGTCGCGCCTTCCTGATCCCTGAGTTCGTTGAGCTTCATTTTTCCGTTCCTCGGTTCCTCAGGCCTCGTCGACGACGCGCACGAGGTGCTGCACCGTGGCGATCATGCCGCGCACGGAGGGCGTATCCTCCAGCGTCGAGCGGCGATGCATTTTGTTGAGCCCCAGGCCGATCAGCGTCGCGCGCTGCTCCTTGGGGCGGCGGATGGGGCTACCGATCTGCTCGACCGTGATCGTCTTGCCCTTCTTCTTCTCAGCCATCTTCGTCATTCCTTGAGCTCAGGGCTTGCCGCGCGCGGCCTACTCTTCCGCGCCGACGGCCACGCTGCCGCGGCGCGCCTGCAGGGTCGCATACTTGATGTTGCGCTGGGCAGCCACATCCTTGGGATGCATCTGGTGCTTCAGCGCGTCGAAAGTGGCGCGCACCATGTTGTAGGGGTTCGCCGAGCCAAGAGACTTGGCGACCACGTCCTGCATACCGAGCGTTTCGAAGACGGCGCGCATCGGGCCGCCGGCGATGATGCCCGTACCGGGCTTGGCAGCGCGCAAGAGAACGCGGCCGGCGCCGTGGCGGCCCTGCACGTCGTGGTGCAGTGTACGTCCGGCGCGCAGCGGCACGAAGATCATGTCGCGCTTGGCGCTCTCGGTTGCCTTGCGGATTGCCTCCGGCACCTCACGGGCTTTGCCGTGGCCGAAGCCGACGCGGCCCTTTTGATCGCCGACGACGACGAGAGCGGCGAAGCCGAAACGGCGGCCACCCTTGACCACCTTGGCGACGCGGTTGATGTGAACGAGCTTGTCGACGAACTCGCTGTCACGCTCTTCGCGATCGCGGCGGTCGTCCCTGCGGGGCTGTGCCATTGTCCTTGTCCTTGTTCTTTTCCGGTAGCACGGGGTTGATGATAACTACGGGCGCCTTCCGCGCCCGAAGCGGTGTTTAGAACTCCAGACCGCCCTCGCGAGCGGCGTCGGCCAGCGCCTTGACGCGGCCGTGATAAAGATAGGCGCCACGGTCGAAGACGACCTTCTCAACGCCCGCCTTCTTGGCACGCTCGGCGATCAGCTTGCCGACCGCACTCGCCGCATCCGTGTCGGCGCCGGTCTTGAGCTTGCCCTTCAGATCCTTCTCCAGCGTGGAGGCGGCGGCAAGAGTGCGCCCCTTCACGTCGTCGATGACCTGAGCATAGATGTTCTTCGACGAGCGATAGACCGAAAGCCGCGGCTGCCCATTGGCAACCGACTTAAGCTTGCGGCGAACGCGCCCGGCGCGTCGCGTAACGGATACCTTCGACACCATGGCTTATCGTTCCTACTTCTTCTTGCCTTCCTTACGGATGATCGTCTCATCCGCGTATTTCACGCCCTTGCCTTTATAAGGCTCGGGCCCGCGGAACTTGCGGATCTCCGCAGCCACTTGGCCGACCACCTGCTTGTCGACGCCCGAAACGACGATCTCCGTCGGCTTCGGTACGGCGATGGTGATGCCTTCCGGCGCCTCGTAGTTCACCTCATGGCTGTAGCCCAGCGAGAGCTGCAGCTTCTTACCCTGCATTGCCGCACGGTAACCGACGCCGTTGATCTCGAGACGCTTCTCGAAACCGCCCTTCACGCCGTTGACGATGTTGGCGATCTGGGTGCGCGACATGCCCCACCTGGAGCGCGCCGCCTTGGACTGGTCGCGCGGATCGACCGCGATCGCCCCGTCCTCCAGCTTCACCAGGACCTCGTCATTGACGACGAAGGTCAACTCGCCCTTCGGTCCCTTGGCCGTAACCGTCTGGCCATCAACAGTGGCCGTCACGCCCTCCGGCACGGGGACCGGCTTCTTGCCTATACGAGACATTGTCTTGTCCTCGTTGTTCTTGGTCAGCCTCTGCAGATCAGAAGATCTGGCAGAGAACCTCTCCGCCGACGTTCTGCTCACGTGCCTGGTGATCGGCCATCACGCCTTTCGGCGTGGAAAGAATGGCGACGCCAAGACCGTTGGCAACGTTGGGAATCGACTTCACGGACACATAGACGCGACGGCCGGGCTTGGAAACCCGCGCGATCTCGCGGATCACG
Source organism: Chelativorans salis (assembly GCF_025336525.1). GTDB lineage: Bacteria > Pseudomonadota > Alphaproteobacteria > Rhizobiales > Rhizobiaceae > Chelativorans > Chelativorans salis. Next base: position 558,883 of record NZ_JAOCZP010000002.1, on the reverse strand, counting down.
GGCGCGCCTTCGAAATATTTCAGCTCGATCTCGAGTTCCGACTTGCCGTTGTCGTAGTCGACCTGGCTGTAATCACGGATATAGCCTTCCGCCTTCATGACATCGAGCACGCGCGTACGCAGACGCGAGGCCGGCGAAGAAACGGTATTCTTCTTGCGCCCGATGGCATTGCGGATGCGGGTCAGCATATCGCCGAGAGGATCGTTTACGGACATCTTAATGGCCCCCTTACCAGCTCGACTTGACCAGGCCCGGGATCAGGCCGTTATTGCCGAGTTCACGAAGCGCGATACGCGACATCCTGAGCTTGCGATAGTAGGCGCGCGGACGGCCCGTCACATCGCAGCGATTACGAATGCGCGTCTTCGACGAGTTGCGCGGCAGTGCAGCAAGCTGAAGCTGCGCCTTAAAGCGCTCCTCCATAGGCTGCGTCTGATCCATGATGGTGGCCTTCAGCGCCGCGCGCTTCGCGGCATAACGATCCACCAGCTTACGGCGCCTCTTGTTCTTCTCGACTGCGCTAACTTTTGCCATTTGGAATTTCCTTGTTCTCGCCTGCCGTTACTGCCGGAACGGGAAGTTGAAGGCTTTCAGAAGTGCCCTCGCCTCGTCGTCGGTCTTGGCGGTCGTACAGACGATGATGTCCATTCCCCAGATCTGATCGACCTTGTCGTAGTTGATCTCGGGGAACACGATGTGCTCCTTCACGCCCATGGCAAAGTTGCCGTGGCCGTCGAAGCTCTTGGGGCTCAGGCCCCGGAAGTCACGCACACGCGGCAGCGCCACGTTCACGAGCCGATCCAGGAACTCGTACATGCGGTCCTTGCGCAGCGTCACCTTGGCGCCGATGGGCATGCCCTCGCGCACCTTGAAGCCGGCGATCGACGTGCGCGCCTTCGTCACGACCGGCTTCTGGCCGGCGATCAGCGCCAAGTCTTCCGCTGCGACGGTCGGCTTCTTGGAATCGCCCGTCGCCTCGCCGACACCCATATTGATGACGACCTTGTCGATGCGCGGAACCTGCATCTCGTTCTTGTACTTGAAAGCCTCGAGGAGCTCCTTGCGGATCGCCTCCTCGTACTGCTTCTTCAAGCGCGGCTGATAATCTGCCTTAGCCATCAATCAATTCTCCCGAGCGCTTCGCCACGCGCACCTTCTTGCCGTCCTTCTCGACGCGGAAGCCGACGCGGGTAGGCTTCCCATCCTTGGGATCGGCCAACGCCAGGTTCGACACGTGGATCGGCGCTTCCTTGGTGACGATGCCGCCTTCGGACTGCGCCGACTGCTTCTGGTGCCTGCGCACGAGGTTGACGCCACGCACCAGCGCCTTGTCTTCCTTCGGCATCATCTTCAAAATTTCACCGGTACGCCCTTTATCGCGGCCGGTCAGCACGACGACATTGTCGCCTTTCTTGATCTTCTGCATTTTCCGGCCTCCTAAAGAACTTCCGGTGCCAGCGAGATGATCTTCATGTGGTTCTTGGCGCGAAGCTCGCGCGGAACCGGGCCGAAGATACGCGTGCCCACGGGCTCTTTCTTGTTGTCAACGAGGACGGCGGCATTGTTGTCAAAACGGATCACGCTGCCGTCGGAACGGCGGATGTCCTTGGCGGTGCGCACGACAACCGCCTTCATCACGTCACCCTTCTTCACGCGGCCGCGCGGGATCGCTTCCTTGACCGAGACGACGATGACGTCGCCGACGGAAGCATATTTCCGCTTCGAGCCGCCCAGCACCTTGATGCACATGACACGACGGGCGCCGGAATTATCCGCCACGTCGAGGTTTGTTTGCATCTGAATCATGACTGGCCGCCTTCTTATCTTATTCGGGGGAGCTCATGCTTCCCGGCTTGTTCCAACCTTATTGCGCTTGGGCTTCGTTCACGACGACCCAGCACTTTTCCTTCGAGATCGGGCGCGTTTCCTGGATCAGCACCGTATCGCCGATCTTGCACGCATTGTTCTCGTCATGGGCCTTGTACCGCTTGGAACGACGCACCGTCTTCTTCAGAAGCGGATGCGCGAACCGGCGCTCGACGCGGACGACCACTGTCTTGTCGTTCTTGTCGCTTACCACGGTGCCCTGCAAAACGCGCTTTGGCATTCTCGTTTTCCTCAGGCCTTGCTGCCGGCCGATTTCTCGGCGGCAATTGTCTTGATGCGCGCAATGTCACGGCGAATCTGCTTCACCCGCGCGGTTTTCTCGAGCTGCCCCGTCGCCTTCTGGAAACGGAGGTTGAACTGCTCTTTCTTCAGCTTGGCCAACTCGTCGTCGAGCTGGTCGGGCGTCATCGCCCTTACGTCAACGGCCTTCATGGCGCCTTCTCCTACTCTGCGATGCGCTGGATGAAGCGCGTCTTGACCGGGAGCTTGGCTGCCCCGAGGCGAAGCGCCTCGCGCGCCACGTCGTCGGCCACACCGTCGATCTCGAACATGACGCGGCCAGGCTTTACCCGGCACGCCCAATAATCCACCGAGCCCTTGCCCTTACCCATGCGGACCTCGGTCGGCTTGGAGGTGACGGGCACATCCGGGAAAATGCGGATCCACACCCGGCCCTGGCGCTTCATGAAGCGCGTGATGGCACGGCGCGCGGCCTCGATCTGGCGGGCGGTCACCCGCTCCGGCTCAAGTGCCTTTAGGCCGTAGGAACCGAAATTCAGCTCAGTGCCGCCCTTGGCAATGCCGTGGATACGACCCTTGAACTGCTTGCGGAATTTCGTGCGCTTTGGTTGCAGCATCTTTATCTACTCCAAAATTCCGGCTCAAGCGTTTTCGCGACGGCGACCGCCGCCCTGCTCACCCTCGACAGCACGACGCTCCGAGGCCATCGGGTCGTGCTCCAGGATCTCGCCCTTGAACACCCACACCTTGACGCCGCAGATGCCATAGGCGGTCTTCGCCTCGGCCGTGCCGTAGTCGATGTCGGCGCGCAGCGTGTGCAGCGGCACACGGCCCTCGCGGTACCATTCGATGCGCGCGATCTCGGCGCCGCCGAGACGGCCGGTGCAGCTGATGCGGATGCCTTCGGCACCCAGCCGCATGGCCGACTGCACGGCGCGCTTCATGGCGCGGCGGAAGGCGACGCGGCGCTCAAGCTGCTGAGAGATCGATTGGGCGATCAGCGTCGCGTCAATCTCCGGCTTGCGCACCTCGACGATGTTCAAATGCGTCTCCGCATTGGTCATCTGCGAAACCTTGCGGCGCAGCTTCTCAATATCCGCGCCCTTCTTGCCGATGATAAGGCCGGGGCGCGCGGAGTGGATCGTCACGCGGCACTTCTTGTGCGGGCGCTCGATGACCACCTTGGAGATCGCCGCCTGCTTGAGCTCCTTCTCGATATACTCGCGGATCTTCAGATCCTCGTGAAGAAGCTGGCCATACTCGGCATTGTCCGCGAACCAGCGAGAATTCCAGGTGCGGTTGATGCCGAGACGGAGACCGATCGGATTGACTTTCTGGCCCATTATGCGGCCTCCACTTGTTCTTCGACTTCTCGAACGACGATCGTCAGGTGCGAGAACGGCTTCTCAACGCGGTTGGCACGACCGCGGCCGCGGGCATGGAAGCGCTTCATGACGATCGACTTGCCGACATAGGCTTCAGCCACAACCAGCGCATCCACATCGAGATCGTGGTTGTTCTCAGCATTGGCGATCGCCGATTCCAGCGTCTTCTTCACCGCATCGGAGATACGCTTGCGCGAGAACTCGAGATCCGCGAGCGCAGCCGCGACCTTCTTGCCGCGGATCATGGCGGCGACGAGGTTCAGCTTCTGCGGGCTGACGCGGACCGTGCGCAGGACCGCACGCGCCTCGTTGTCTGCAAGCCTGCGCGGCGCTTTGGCCTTGCCCATTTCTACTTCCTCTTTGCCTTCTTGTCCGCACCGTGGCCGTAGTAGGTACGGGTCGGAGCGAACTCACCGAATTTGTGGCCCACCATCTCTTCGGAGACGAGCACCGGAATGTGCTTCTGGCCGTTATAGACACCGAAGGTCAGCCCCACGAACTGGGGCAGGATGGTGGAGCGGCGGCTCCACATCTTGATGACCTCCTTGCGGCCGCTCTCGCGGACCTTGTCGACCTTCTTCAGAAGAAAGCCGTCGACGAAGGGGCCTTTCCAGACTGAACGGGACACGAGCCGTTACCTTTCCTTACTTCTTGCGCTGATGGCGCGAGCGCATGATGAACTTGTCGGTCGCCTTGTTGGACCGCGTCTTCATGCCCTTGGTGGGCTTGCCCCAGGGCGAAACTGGGTGGCGACCGCCGGACGTACGGCCTTCGCCGCCGCCATGCGGGTGATCGACCGGGTTCATGGTGACGCCGCGGTTGTGCGGACGCTTGCCCAGCCAGCGTTTGCGCCCGGCCTTGCCGAGGCTGATATTGCCGTGGTCCGGATTGGACACTGCGCCGACGGTAGCCATGCAGGAGCCGGAAACCAGCCGCTGCTCGCCCGAGTTCAACCGCAGGATCGCCATGCCTTGGTCACGGCCGACGAGCTGCACGTAGGCGCCCGCCGAACGGGCGATCTGGCCGCCTTTACCCGGCTTCATCTCCACGTTGTGGACGATCGTGCCAAGCGGCATGGTCGACAGCGGCATCGCGTTGCCCGGCTTCACGTCCGCGCCCTGCTCGGAAGCGATCACGCGGTCGCCGACCGACAGACGCTGCGGTGCCAGGATGTAGGACAATTCGCCGTCGTCATAGCGGATGAGTGCGATGAACCCGGTACGGTTGGGATCATACTCCAGCCGCTCGACGACGCCCGAGACGCCGAACTTGCGGCGCTTGAAGTCGATCAGCCGGTACGTGCGCTTATGGCCGCCACCCTGGAAACGCGCAGTGACGCGGCCGGTGTTGTTGCGTCCGCCCTTGCTCGTAAGGCCCTGGGTCAGACCCTTGACGGGCTTACCCTTGTAAAGGCCGGAGCGGTCGACGATGACCAGCTGGCGCGTGCCCGGTGTGACCGGTTTATAGTTCTTGAGTGCCATGTCTTAATCCTCGCGGCCTCTCAAAGACCTGTCGCGATGTCTATCGAATGGCCCTCGGCCAGCGTGACGACCGCCTTCTTGACGTCGCTCTGCCGTCCGATGGTGCCGCGGAACCGCTTCACCTTGCCCTTGCGCACAAGCGTGTTGACGCCCTTGACCTTGACGTTGAACAGCGCTTCCACCGCCGCCTTGATCTCGGGCTTCGTGGCCTTGCGCGCCACGTTGAAGACGACCTGGTTATTCTCCGAGGCCATCGTCGATTTCTCGGTGACCGCCGGGCTGACGATCACGTCATAGTGGCGAAGGTCCGTCATTTGAACCGCTCCTCGAGTGCCTCGACAGCGGCCTTGGACAGGACCAGCGTGCCGCGGCGCAGAATGTCGTAGACGTTGATGCCGTGGACCGGCAGCACGTCGATGTTGGGGATGTTCGCCGCCGCACGCTTGAAGCCCGCGTCGATTTCCGCCCCGCCGATCATCAGCGCGTTGGTCAGCCCCAGCTTGGCGAAATTGTCCACCAGCACCTTCGTCTTGCCGTCCTTCAGCGCCAGATCGTCGATGACGATGATATTGGCAGCCTTGGCCTTGGCCGAAAGCGCATGCTTCAGACCCAATGCCCGCACCTTCTTCGGCAAGTCGTGGGCGTGGCTGCGGACAACCGGCCCGTGCGCCTTGCCACCGCCGCGGAACTGCGGCACGCGCGCCGACGAATGGCGGGCGCGGCCGGTGCCCTTCTGGCGGTACATCTTTGCGCCGGTGCGCGCGATCTCGGCGCGCCCCTTGGTCTTGTGGGAGCCCTGCTGACGCTTGGCGAGCTGCCAGCGCACGACGCGGTGAAGAATGTCCTCGCGCGGGTCGAGCCCGAAGATCTCCTCAGAGAGCTTCAGCTTACCGGCATCCTTGCCCGCAAGGGTGGTTACCTTCAGTTCCATTACTCAGCCCCCTCAGTGGCGGCGGTTTCTTCGGCCTTCACAGCGTCTTTCTTGGCAGCGGCGCGGATGGCCCCAGGCTGCGGCGCATTCTCCGGCAGCGGCGCTTTCACGGCATCGCGCACCATGATCCAGGCCCCCTTGGAGCCCGGCACCGCGCCGCGCACCAGAATGAGGCCGCGGTCGGTGTCGGTCGAAACCACTTCCAGGTTCTGGGTGGTCACCCGATGATCGCCCATGTGGCCGGCCATCTTCTTACCCTTGAACACCTTGCCGGGGTCCTGGCGCTGACCGGTCGAGCCGTGCGAACGGTGCGACACGGAGTTACCATGCGTCGCGCGACCGCCGCCGAAATTGTGGCGCTTCATGACGCCCTGGAAGCCCTTGCCGATCGAGGTCCCCGTCACGTCGACCTTTTGGCCGGCGACGAAGTGATCCGCCGTGATCTCGGCACCAACGTCGAGCAGATTGTCCGGCGACACGCGAAACTCCGCCACCTTCGCCTTGGGCTCGACGGAGCTTGCGGCAAAATGGCCACGCAGCGCCTTCGACGTATTCTTCACCTTGGCGAGCCCCACGCCGAGCTGAACGGCGGTGTAGCCGTTCTTCTCCTCGGTGCGCTGGGCCACGACCTGGCAATTCTCCATGCGCAGCACTGTGACGGGGATATGCTCACCCGCCTCGTTGTAGACGCGCGTCATCCCGATCTTCTGTGCGATAACACCTGAACGCATCGGTTCGATTTCCTTTCAGGCTTCCCGCCGCCGGCCGCTTGGGCCAGCCCGGGCTCCTATCCTCTTGTCTTCCGCCTAAAGCTTGATCTCGACGTCCACGCCGGCTGCCAGATCGAGCTTCATCAGCGCGTCCACCGTCTGAGGCGTCGGATCTACGATGTCGAGAAGACGCTTGTGGGTGCGCATCTCGAACTGCTCGCGGCTCTTCTTGTCGATGTGCGGCGAGCGGTTCACCGTGAACTTCTCGATCCGCGTCGGCAGCGGGATGGGGCCGCGGACATTAGCGCCGGTGCGCTTGGCCGTGGACACGATCTCGCGCGTGGAGGCGTCGAGCACCCGGTGGTCGAACGCTTTGAGGCGGATACGGATATTCTGTCCGTTCATTTTTTCATTCCTCGTTCCGATCGCGGCACGGGCTTCCCCGCGCCGCGCCGGATGCTTGCCTCGTTACTCGGTGATTGCCGCGACGATTCCGGCGCCGACGGTGCGGCCGCCTTCGCGGATGGCGAAGCGCAGCCGCTCCTCCATGGCGATCGGCACGATCAGCTCCACGTCCACCGTGATGTTGTCGCCGGGCATCACCATCTCGGTGCCCTCGGGCAGCGTCACCACGCCGGTCACGTCCGTCGTGCGGAAGTAGAACTGCGGACGGTAGTTGGTGAAGAACGGCGTGTGGCGGCCACCCTCCTCCTTCGTCAGGATGTAGGCTTCCGCCTTGAACTTCGTGTGCGGCGTCACCGAACCGGGCTTGGCCAGAACCTGGCCGCGCTCCACGCCCTCGCGCTCCACGCCGCGCAAAAGCGCACCGATGTTGTCGCCCGCCTGGCCCTGGTCGAGCAGCTTGCGGAACATCTCGACGCCCGTGCACGTCGTCTTCGAGGTCGGGCGGATGCCGACGATCTCGATCTCGTCGCCCACCTTGACCACGCCGCGCTCGACGCGGCCCGTCACCACCGTGCCGCGGCCCGAAATCGAGAACACGTCCTCGATCGGCATCAGGAACGGCTGGTCGATCGGACGCTCCGGCGTCGGAATGTACTGGTCGACCTCGGCCATCAGCGCCCGCACCGCGTCCTCGCCGATCTCCTTGTTGGAGTCCTCGAGCGCGGCAAGTGCGGAACCCTTGACGATCGGAATGTCGTCGCCCGGGAACTCGTAGGACGACAGAAGCTCGCGCACCTCAAGCTCGACCAGCTCGAGCAACTCCGGATCGTCCACCTGGTCGACCTTGTTCAAGAACACCACGATCGCCGGAACGCCAACCTGGCGGGCCAGAAGGATGTGCTCGCGCGTCTGCGGCATCGGGCCGTCAGCGGCCGAAACCACCAGGATCGCCCCGTCCATCTGCGCGGCACCGGTGATCATGTTCTTCACATAGTCGGCGTGGCCCGGGCAGTCGACGTGCGCGTAGTGCCGCGCTTCCGTCTCGTACTCCACATGCGCCGTCGAGATCGTGATGCCGCGCGCCTTCTCCTCGGGTGCGGCGTCGATCATGTCATACGCCTTGAACTCGCCGAAATACTTCGTGATCGCCGCCGTCAGTGACGTCTTGCCATGGTCGACGTGACCAATCGTCCCGATGTTCACATGCGGCTTCGTGCGCTCAAATTTACCTTTGGCCATGTGAGGTCTCCGTTGTTCTTTGCCTATTCAGGCCTTTGTTTCAGTGAGCCCTGCGGGCGATCACGCGAACTTCTTCTGGATCTCCTGCGCCACCGCGCTGGGGACCGGCTCATAGTGGTCGAACTGCATCGTGTACTGGGCGCGGCCCTGGGACATCGAGCGCAGATTGTCGACGTATTTGAACATGTTGGCGAGCGGCACCATGGCGTTGACCACGGTGGCGATACCGCGCGCCTCGGTGCCCTGGATCTGCCCGCGACGGGAGTTCAAGTCGCCGATGACGTCGCCCACATAATCTTCCGGCGTCACCACCTCGACCTTCATGATCGGCTCGAGAAGCTGCGCACCGGCCCTCTGGGCACCTTCGCGGAAGGCTGCACGTGCAGCGATCTCGAAGGCCAGAACGGACGAGTCGACGTCGTGATAGGCACCGTCGATAAGTGTCGCCTTCACGCCCAGCATCGGGAAGCCAGCCACCGGACCCGAGGACATGACGCTCTCGATACCCTTCTGGACGCCGGGGATGTACTCCTTCGGCACGGAACCACCGACGATCTTGGATTCGAAGACGAAATCCTCACCCTCTGGATTCGGCTCGAAGACGATCTTGACACGGGCGAACTGGCCCGAACCGCCGGTCTGCTTCTTGTGCGTGTAGTCGATCTCGGCCGCCTTGGTGATCGTCTCGCGGTAAGCCACCTGCGGCGCGCCGACATTGGCCTCGACCTTGAACTCGCGCTTCATGCGGTCGACGATGATGTCGAGGTGAAGCTCGCCCATGCCGGCGATGATCGTCTGGCCGGACTCCTCGTCGGACTTGACGCGGAAGGAGGGATCCTCGGCCGCCAGGCGGCTGAGCGCCAAGCCCATCTTCTCCTGGTCGCCCTTGGTCTTCGGCTCGATGGCGATCTGGATGACCGGATCGGGGAACTCCATACGCTCCAGGATGACCGGCTTCAGCGGGTCGCACAGCGTGTCGCCCGTGGTCGTCTCCTTGAGACCGGCCAGCGCCACGATGTCGCCGGCATACGCCACCTCCAGGTCGGAACGCGAGTTGGAGTGCATCTGCAGCATGCGGCCGATACGCTCGCGCTTGTCCTTCACCGTATTGGCGAGTGACACGCCCTTGTTCAGGACGCCGGAATAGATGCGGCAGAAGGTGAGCGAGCCGACGAAGGGATCGTTCATGATCTTGAAGGCGAGCATTGACAGCGGCTCGTCGTCCGACGACTTACGCGTCACCTCGCCCTCGGTCTTCGGATCGACGCCTTTGATCGGCGGCACTTCCACCGGCGAGGGCAGGAAGTCGACGACACCGTCGAGCAGCGGCTGCACGCCCTTGTTCTTGAAAGCCGAGCCGCAGAACATCGGGAAGAACTTCACCTCGATGGTGCCCTTGCGGATCAGCTTGCGGATCTCGTCGTTGGACGGCATCTCGCCCTCGAGATACCGCTCCATCGCCGCCTCATCCATCTCGACGGCGATCTCGATCAGCTTTTCGCGGTACTCTTCGGCCTGCGCCTGCATATCGGCCGGAATATCAAGAATATCCCACGCCGCACCGAGGTTCTCCGACTGCCAGACAAGCGCCTTCATCTCGATAAGATCGACGACACCGGCGAAATCGCTCTCGGCGCCGATGGGAAGCTGCATGATGACGGGCGTGGCACCAAGCCGCGTCTTGACCATCTCGGCCGAGCGGTAGAAGTCGGCACCGATCTTGTCCATCTTGTTACAGAAGATCATGCGCGGCACGCCGTACTTGTCCGCCTGGCGCCACACGGTCTCGGTCTGCGGCTCCACGCCGGCATTGGCGTCGAGCAGCGCAATGGCACCGTCGAGCACGCGAAGCGAGCGCTCCACCTCGATGGTGAAGTCCACGTGGCCGGGCGTGTCGATGATGTTGAAGCGGCGCTTCTTGCCGTCACGGCCTTCCCAGAAGGTGGTCGTGGCAGCCGAGGTAATAGTGATACCCCGCTCCTGCTCCTGCTCCATCCAGTCCATGGTGGCCGCGCCGTCATGGACTTCGCCGATCTTGTGCGATTTGCCGGTGTAGAACAGGACGCGCTCGGTTGTCGTCGTCTTGCCGGCGTCGATGTGCGCCATGATACCGAAATTTCGGTAATCTTCGATCTTATAGTCGCGGGCCATCGTAAGTACCTCTTCCTTCCTCTCGCACTACCAGCGGTAATGCGAGAACGCACGGTTGGCCTCGGCCATCTTGTGCGTATCTTCGCGCTTCTTGACGGCAGTGCCGCGATTGTTGGACGCATCCATAAGCTCGCCCGAGAGGCGCTCGACCATGGTGGTCTCGTTACGATTGCGGGCAGCCGTAATCAGCCAGCGGATGGCAAGCGCCTGCCGACGCTCCGGACGCACGTCCACCGGCACCTGGTAGGTGGCACCGCCGACGCGCCGGGAGCGCACCTCGACATGCGGCGCGACGTTGTCGAGTGCCTGATGAAAGATAGTCACAGGCTCCTGCCTGGTCTTTTCCTGCACCTGGTCGAGCGCGCCGTAGACGATCCGCTCGGCGGCCGACTTCTTGCCGTCCAGCATGACGGCGTTCATGAACTTGGTCACAACCGTATCCCCAAACTTCGGGTCCGGGTTGATCTCGCGCTTTTCTGCACGGTGACGTCGGGACATCTTTTTCGTCTCTCACCTTCATGGCCCGGCGCAAAACAAAAAGCGCCGAAGCCGGGAAACCCTACTTCGGACGCTTTGCGCCGTATTTGGAGCGGCGCTGCTTGCGGCTTTTCACACCCTGCGTGTCAAGCACGCCGCGGATGATGTGATAGCGCACACCGGGAAGGTCCTTCACGCGGCCGCCGCGGATCATCACCACGGAGTGCTCCTGGAGGTTATGACCCTCACCCGGAATGTAGCCGATCACCTCGAAGCCGTTTGCAAGCCGGATCTTCGCCACCTTGCGCATGGCCGAGTTCGGCTTCTTCGGCGAAGTCGTATAGACGCGCGTGCACACACCCCGCTTCTGCGGGTTGGCCTGCATGGCCGGCACCTTGTTGCGCTTCACCGGCGCCTTGCGCGGCTTGTTGATCAGCTGGTTTACGGTCGGCATCAAACCTTCCCTTGTTTCAATCTCGTGTCTTAAGTCGACAGGGTCGCATCAACACGAGGACAGTGCTCCATATGCAAATTCGGGCATCAAACCGCCCGAATGCGGTCCTGCCCGAACAAAAGCAGAGGAAGCGGCAATCCGCTTCATGCGCCGGAAGTCTGTCGCTCGTATAAACGAACCCTGTTTGAGGCTTTGCTTCAGGGCGCGTCGCCCCGAAAAGAAAGGCCTCACATCGGCTCAGACGCGGCGGGTAATACGCTCAACACGAGCCCCCGTCAACCCCGCTCCGGCAACTATCTTGCGCAGTTGGATCGGAGTGAGCGATCAGGCACCGCCAGCGATTGTCCGCCTCTCAATATGAGGAGAGGAAGGAGAAATTTCCACCCCCACACTGTTGCCCATATACCGGAAATGCGACAATTCGCGCGACATCGTGCAGGATCGACAGAACGCGAGAGGAATCAGCACCATGAACGACAATGAGCAGCCGCCCGTAACCATCATCACCGGCCGTGTCTGGCGCGAAGCAGGCGGAGACAGCGAGGGCGTACACGTGATGCTCATGGCGCCCGACGACGACACGGCGGTACGCCTTGCACTGGAGGCGCTGGCGCAAGAAGGCTACGCTGAGGCCGAACTCGACCAGATCGGCGAGATGGAAGGCGCCCCCGACGAAGAGCCGCACCTGTCGGCATGGCAGGGCGCCACCGAAGGCGAGATCGCCATCGTCACGTTCGACGAGCCGGCATAGCGCCTCCCCTCTCCCCGTGACTGGGCAGTCGCGCTGCCTTGCGAAGAGGAAAGGCTGCGCCTCCCGTCAGAAGCAGTAGCCCCAGTCGCGCCGAAAGTGCCGATGGCGCCAACGGTGCCAATGGTGCCGATCGATCCAGTCGTCCTGGCAGTATATCACCTTCGGACGGTTCATCTCCGCCGCAGCCTCCACGGCCGCATTCTTGGCTCGAACCGACTCGACCTCCCGCCGGATGCAATCCGCCATCTCCTTGTCACCGCTCTTGTAGCCGTAGGCGGAACAGCGGGCGGAGAAATGGGTGGCGACCGTTGCCGGTGCAGCGGTCTGAAGCCAAGCGGAAGATTCCGGCCTGCCAAGAAGAAGTTCGCCTTCCGTGCCCGTACAGGCGGCGCAAAGCGCGATAATCGGAAAAACCGCGTATCTGAAAAAGGTCTTCATAATTCTCTTCTCCTCTGATGCCTGCGGCGATTACATCTCCGCAGCCCCCCAAAGTCGAAGCCGGCTCTTCAATTGATGGACAACCCTGCCTTCAGCGGAAGAAACTGTATGCTGAAAACAGAGACAGGCACCCGAATGTGCCAGACGTTAAAATTTTAAATAAAGCAGATATTTGCTTCTCTTCATTTGGATAAATCAACAACTTTTAGTTTTATTATGAAAATCAATACTACCTGTCAACACGACGCCGGAAACATCGTTAATTCCCAATTCATCTTGAAACAAAAAAAGCCGCCGGATTGCCCGGCGGCTTCTCATTAAAGTGGCGGATGGACGGTTACTCGGCTGCACCCGTCATATCGGCTAGCGCAGCCTCGGCCGTCTCCGCACCCGACTCCTTGCGCCGTTCATCGAGGATGAGCTCGTCGCGAGAGCGGGCGATACGCCGGATCTGGCTCATGGCGCCACCTGTGCCAGCCGGGATGAGGCGGCCGACGATGACGTTCTCCTTGAGCCCCTGCAGGGTATCGATCTTGCCGGCGACCGAAGCCTCCGTCAGCACCCGCGTCGTCTCCTGGAAGGAGGCGGCGGAGATGAAGGACGGCGTCTGCAGCGAGGCCTTGGTGATGCCGAGCAGCACCGGCTGGCCTTCGGCCGGCTTCTTGCCCTCTTCCACCAGGCGGTCGTTGATCTCGTCGAACTCGACCTGATCCACGTGGTCGCCGGGGATGTAGGTCGAATCGCCCTGCGCCGTGATCTCGACCTTCTGCAGCATCTGGCGGACGATCACCTCGATGTGCTTGTCGTTGATCATCACGCCCTGCAGCCGGTAGACCTCCTGGATCTCGTTGACGAGGTAGGAAGCCAGCGCCTCCACGCCCTTGATCGCCAGGATATCGTGCGGCGCCGGATTGCCGTCGAGGATGAAGTCGCCCTTCTCGATGACGTCGCCATCCTGCAGGTGGAACGGCTTGCCCTTCGGGATCAGATACTCCACCGGCTCCATGGTCGAATCATGCGGCTCGATGACGATGCGGCGCTTGTTCTTGTAATCGCGGCCGAAGCGCACCGTGCCATCGATCTCTGCGATGATGGCATGGTCCTTCGGACGCCGCGCTTCGAACAGCTCCGCCACCCGCGGCAGACCACCGGTGATGTCCTTGGTCTTCGCGCTTTCCATCGGAATACGCGCCAGCACGTCGCCGGGCTGCACCTTCGCGCCGGGCTCGGTCGACAGCACCGCCTCCACCGAAAGCAGGAAACGCGCCTCGCCGCCGCGGGCGAGCTTGGCCACTTTGCCCTTCGAGTCGAGGATGGTGATCGCCGGCTTGAGGTCCGAGCCGCGCGGCGTCGACCGCCAGTCGACGACCTCGCGCTTGGTGATGCCGGTCGACTCGTCCGTCGCCTCCTGCACCGAGATGCCGTCCACAAGGTCCTCGAAGGCCACCGTGCCCTCGACTTCCGTCAGCATCGGCCGCGTGTACGGATCCCACTCGGCAATGCGCTGGCCGCGCTTCACCTTGTCGCCGTCGTCCACATAAATACGTGAACCGTAGGCGATGCGGTGCGTGGCACGCTCGGCACCGCCTTCGTCCAAAATCAGCACCGCCATGTTGCGGCCCATGACGACCAGATGGCCGTCGGAGTTGCGCACAACGTTGCGGTTGCGGATCTTCACCGTGCCCTCGAAGGAAGCCTCCAGGAACGACTGGTCCACCACCTGAGCGGTGCCGCCCATGTGGAAGGTGCGCATGGTGAGCTGGGTACCCGGCTCGCCGATCGACTGCGCAGCGATGACGCCGACAGCCTCGCCGATATTGACCGGCGTACCACGTGCCAAATCGCGGCCGTAGCAGACGGCACAAACGCCGCTCCTCATCTCGCAGGTGAGTGCCGAGCGGATACGCACCGCCTGGATGCCTGCGGCCTCGATGGCCTCGACATCACGCTCGTCGATGAGGCGGCCGGCCGATACGATGACCTCGTCGGTTGCCGGGTCGACCACGTCATCGAGTGCCGTACGGCCGAGCACGCGCTGGCCTATGGAGGCAACCACCTGACCCGCGTCGACGATGGGCTGCATGGTGAGGCCCTTATCGGTGCCGCAGTCGGGCGTAACAACGATGCAGTCCTGAGCAACGTCCACCAGACGACGCGTCAGATAACCGGAGTTGGCCGTCTTCAGCGCCGTATCGGCGAGGCCCTTACGTGCGCCGTGGGTGGAGTTGAAGTACTCCATCACGGTCAGGCCCTCCTTGAAGTTCGAGATGATCGGCGTCTCGATGATGGAGCCGTCCGGACGTGCCATCAGGCCACGCATGCCCGCAAGCTGACGCATCTGCGCCGGCGAGCCACGGGCGCCTGAATGCGACATCATGTAGATCGAGTTCATCGGCTTCTGCCGCTTGTTCTCGTCAAACTCGATCGCCTTGATGCGCTTCATCATCTCGTCGGCGACCTTCTCCGAGCACTTGGCCCAGGCGTCGACGACCTTGTTGTACTTCTCGCCCTGCGTGATCAGACCGTCATTGTACTGCTGCTCGTATTCCTTGGCGAGCGCCTCTGTCTCCGCCACTAGGTTCACCTTGGTGTCGGGGATCAGCATGTCGTCCTTGCCGAAGGAGATGCCCGCCGTGCAGGCACGCGTGAAGCCCAGCGACATGATCCGGTCGCAGAAGATCACCGTCTCCTTCTGGCCGCAGTGGCGGTAGACCGTGTCGATCATCTTGGAGATGTTCTTCTTGGTCATCTCCTGGTTGCAGATGGCGAAGGGCACGTTCGGGTTCTTCGGCAGAAGCTCACCGATGATCATGCGGCCCGGCGTCGTCTCGTGGATTTCGGAGACCGGATTGCCGTCATGGTCGACCGTCTTGAAGCGGCCCCTGATCTTGGTGTGCAGGGTAACGACCTTGGTCTCCAGAGCATGGTGCAATTCGCCCATATCTGCGAACACCATCCCCTCGCCCGGCTCGTTCTGGTTCATGATCGAGAGGTAGTAGAGCCCCAGGACCATGTCCTGCGACGGCACGATGATAGGCGCGCCGGAGGCCGGGTGCAGGATGTTGTTGGTCGACATCATGAGCACGCGCGCTTCGAGCTGCGCTTCCAGCGACAGCGGCACGTGAACGGCCATTTGGTCGCCATCGAAGTCGGCATTGAAGGCCGTGCAGACCAGCGGGTGAAGCTGGATCGCCTTACCCTCGATCAGAACCGGTTCGAAGGCCTGGATGCCGAGACGGTGCAGCGTCGGCGCGCGGTTCAGGAGAACCGGATGCTCGCGGATCACCTCGTCGAGGATGTCCCAAACCTCCGGACGCTCCTTCTCCACCAGCTTCTTCGCCTGCTTGACCGTGGACGAAAAACCCTTGGCGTCCAGACGGGCGTAGATGAAGGGCTTGAAGAGCTCGAGCGCCATCTTCTTCGGCAGGCCGCACTGGTGCAGCTTGAGCTCCGGACCCGTCACGATCACCGAACGGCCCGAGTAGTCGACGCGCTTGCCGAGCAGGTTCTGGCGGAAGCGGCCCTGCTTGCCCTTCAGCATGTCCGACAGCGACTTCAGCGGACGCTTGTTGGCGCCGGTGATCACACGGCCACGACGGCCGTTGTCGAACAGTGCGTCGACGGCCTCCTGCAGCATGCGCTTCTCGTTGCGGATGATGATGCCCGGCGCCCTGAGCTCGATCAGCCGCTTCAGACGATTGTTGCGGTTGATGACCCGGCGGTAGAGATCGTTGAGATCGGACGTCGCAAAACGGCCGCCATCGAGCGGCACCAGCGGACGCAGGTCCGGGGGGATGACCGGAACGACCTTCATGATCATCCACTCCGGCCGGTTGCCGGACTCCAGGAAGTTCTCGACGACCTTGAGCCGCTTCAGAAGCTTCTTCTGCTTGAGCTCCGAGGTGGTGGAGGCAAGCTCCGAGCGCAGGTCGCCGGCGATCTTCTCCAGGTCCATGCCGGCCAGAAGGTGATGGATCGCCTCGGCGCCGATCATTGCCGTGAAGGAGTCCTCGCCGAACTCATCGACGGCGATCATGTACTCCTCTTCGGAGAGAAGCTGGTTCTCCTTGAGGGACGTCAGGCCGGGCTCGGTCACGATGTAGTTCTCGAAGTAGAGAACGCGCTCGATGTCCTTCAGCGTCATGTCGAGCAGCGTGCCGATGCGGCTCGGTAGCGACTTCAGGAACCAGATGTGAGCGACAGGCGCGGCCAGCTCGATATGGCCCATGCGCTCGCGGCGCACACGCGACAGTGTAACTTCGACGCCGCACTTCTCGCAGATGACGCCCTTATATTTCATGCGCTTGTACTTGCCGCACAGGCACTCGTAGTCCTTGATGGGACCGAAAATGCGCGCGCAGAACAGGCCGTCACGCTCCGGCTTGAAGGTGCGGTAGTTGATGGTCTCCGGCTTCTTGATCTCACCAAAGGACCAGGACAGGATCTTCTCCGGGCTCGCCAGCGAAATCCGGATGGAATCGAAGGTCTGTGCCGGCGCCTGAGGGTTGAACAGGTTCATGACCTCTTGGTTCATGCCGATCTCCTTTGCGGGACGTTAAGTCCCTTGGTCATTCTGCGGTCGTAGCGGGCGTCCAGCGGCTCTCGTCTCGTTCCTGCTGGTCGCCGCATCGCCATCGATACGGGCGCTGCGCCGCGGTCCAACACCGCGGCGCACACGCAAGTTACTCTGCTGCGTCGGGCAATTGCGCCGGTGGCTCATCAAGGCGCGAGTTCTCGAGCTCCACATTGAGGCCCAGCGAACGCATCTCCTTGACCAAGACGTTGAAGCTCTCGGGAATGCCCGCCTCGAAGGTGTCGTCGCCGCGCACGATGGCCTCGTAGACCTTGGTGCGGCCGGCCACGTCGTCCGACTTGACTGTCAGCATCTCCTGCAGCGTGTAGGCGGCGCCATAGGCCTCCAGCGCCCACACCTCCATCTCGCCGAAGCGCTGGCCACCGAACTGCGCCTTTCCGCCCAGCGGCTGCTGGGTGACGAGCGAGTACGGACCGATGGAGCGGGCGTGGATCTTGTCGTCCACCAGGTGGTGCAGCTTCAACATGTAGATGTAGCCCACCGTCACCTGGCGATCGAACGGTTCACCCGTGCGGCCGTCATAGAGCGTCGCCTGACCGCTCGAATTGAGCCCTGCTTCCTCCAATACCTCATTGATATCGGATTCGTGCGCGCCGTCGAAAACAGGCGTGGCGATCGAAACACCGCGACGCATCTGCTCGCCGAGCCGTATGACACTATCGTCGTCATACGCACGCACCGGTTCGTTGCGGTCGTTGTTCGGGATCAACTTCTCGATCGTCTTCCGGAGCGGCTTGATATCGCCCTTCTCCTTATAGGCGTCGATCAGTTCGCCGATCTGGCGGCCCATGCCCGCGCAGGCCCAGCCAAGGTGCGTCTCCAGGATCTGGCCGACATTCATGCGGCTTGGCACGCCGAGCGGGTTGAGCACGATGTCCACGTGGGTACCGTCGTCAAGGAACGGCATGTCCTCGACGGGCACAATCCTTGAGACGACGCCCTTGTTGCCGTGCCGACCGGCCATCTTGTCTCCGGGTTGCATCTTACGCTTCACGGCGACGAAGACCTTGACCATCTTCATGACGCCGGGGGGCATCTCGTCGCCACGCTGCACCTTCTCGACCTTGTCCATGAAGCGCTGCTCGAGCGCGCTCTTGGACTCGTCGTACTGAGCGCGCAACGCCTCAAGTCCGGTCTGCAGCTTCTCGTCCTCGACGGCAAACTGCCACCATTGCGAACGCGGATACTCGTCGAGCAGTTCCGAAGTCAGCTTGGTGCCCTTCTTGAAGCCCTTGGGTCCGGCGATCGCCGTCTTGCCGACAAGCATGTCGGCAAGACGCGCATAGACGTTGCGGTCGAGGATCGACTGCTCGTCATCGCGGTCCTTGGCCAGCCGCTCGATCTCCTCGCGCTCGATAGCCATGGCACGCTCGTCTTTCTCCACGCCGTGGCGGTTGAAGACGCGCACCTCGACCACCGTTCCGTAGGTGCCGGGGGGCATGCGCATGGACGTGTCACGAACATCGGACGCCTTCTCACCGAAGATGGCGCGCAGGAGCTTTTCTTCCGGCGTCATCGGGCTTTCGCCCTTCGGCGTGATCTTGCCGACCAGGATGTCTCCCGGCTGCACTTCCGCGCCGATATAGACGATGCCCGCCTCGTCGAGGTTCTTCAGCGCCTCTTCCGAAACGTTCGGAATGTCGCGCGTGATCTCCTCCGGCCCGAGCTTGGTGTCGCGCGCCATGATCTCAAACTCCTCGATGTGGATCGAGGTGAAGACATCGTCGCGCACGATCCGCTCGGAGAGCAGGATTGAATCCTCGTAGTTGTAGCCGTTCCAGGGCATGAAGGCGACGAGCACGTTCCGGCCGAGCGCCAGATCACCCAGGTCCGTCGACGGGCCGTCGGCGATGATGTCGCCCTTGTTGACCTCATCGCCCACCCGCACCAGCGGACGCTGGTTGATGCAGGTGTTCTGGTTCGAACGCTGGAATTTCTGCAGCCGATAGATATCAACACCCGACTGGGAGGCATCCACGTCCTCGGTGGCGCGGATAACGATACGAGTCGCGTCCACCTGGTCGACCACGCCCGTGCGGCGGGCGGCAATCGCTGCGCCCGAATCACGCGCCACCACCGGCTCCATGCCGGTGCCGACGAACGGCGCCTCGGCACGCACCAGCGGCACGGCCTGACGCTGCATGTTCGACCCCATGAGCGCGCGGTTGGCGTCGTCGTTCTCCAGGAACGGAATGAGCGCGGCGGCAACCGAAACGAGCTGCTTCGGCGAGACATCCATCAGGTCGACGTTCTCGCGCGGTGCCATCATCACCTCACCGGCGTGGCGGCAGACCACGAACTCGTCGGCGAAGCGGCCGTCCTTGTCGATCTCGGCATTGGCCTGGGCAACGTAGTGCTTGGCCTCTTCCATCGCCGACAGATAGATGACGTCCTCGCTCACCTTACCGTCGATGATCCTGCGGTAGGGCGTCTCGATGAAGCCATACTTGTTGACGCGGGCAAAGGTCGCAAGCGAGTTGATCAGACCGATATTCGGGCCTTCCGGCGTCTCGATCGGGCAGATGCGGCCGTAATGCGTCGGGTGCACGTCGCGCACCTCGAAACCGGCGCGCTCGCGGGTCAGACCACCCGGGCCGAGCGCCGACAGGCGGCGCTTGTGGGTGATCTCCGACAGCGGGTTCGTCTGGTCCATGAACTGCGAGAGCTGCGAGGAGCCGAAGAACTCGCGCACGGCGGCGGCCGCCGGCTTGGCGTTGATCAGGTCCTGCGGCATGACGGTGTCGATCTCGATCGAGGACATGCGCTCCTTGATGGCGCGCTCCATGCGCAGGAGACCGACGCGGTACTGGTTCTCCATCAATTCGCCGACCGAGCGCACGCGGCGGTTGCCGAGATTGTCGATATCGTCGAT
The DNA here is from genome assembly GCF_025336525.1 of Chelativorans salis. GTDB lineage: Bacteria > Pseudomonadota > Alphaproteobacteria > Rhizobiales > Rhizobiaceae > Chelativorans > Chelativorans salis. Next base: position 538,868 of record NZ_JAOCZP010000002.1, on the reverse strand, counting down.
CTCGCCCTTGCCGTCGCGCAGCTCGACCAGCGTCTTGACCACGGCGACAATGTCTTCCTTGCGCAGGACGCGCACGGAGTCCTCGGCGTCCAGCTCCAGGCGCATGTTCATCTTCACCCGGCCGACGGCCGAGAGGTCGTAGCGCTCGGGGTCGAAGAACAGCGAGTGGAACATCGCCTCCGCCGTCTCCAGCGTCGGTGGCTCGCCCGGGCGCATCACACGGTAGATGTCGAACAGCGCGTCCTGGCGGGCCTCGTTCTTGTCGGCGACCAGCGTGTTGCGGATGTAGCCGCCGATATTGACGTGGTCGATGTCGAGGAAATGCACCTCCTCGGCGCCCGCATCAAGCAGAACCTTAAGCGTCTTCTCGTCGATCTCGTCGCCGGCCTCGAGGAAGATCTCGCCCGTCTCCAGGTTGACGATATCCTCGGCAAGGTAATTGCCGATCAGGTCGTCCTCGTTGGCGCGAACGGCCTTCAAGCCCTTCTCGGCAAGCTGCCGAGCCTGGCGCGCCGTCATCTTCTTGCCGGCTTCCAGCACCACCTCGCCCGAATCGGCGTCGATGATGTCGCCCGTGGCCTTCATGCCGCGGAAGCGCTCGGCCGAGAACGGCACGCGCCAGTTCTCGCCGTCACGGATATAGGTCAGCTGGTTGTAGAAGGTCGAAAGGATCTCCTCGCTGTCCATGCCGAGCGCCATCAGCAGCGACGTGACGGGGAGTTTACGCCGGCGGTCGATGCGCGCGTAAACGACGTCCTTGGCGTCGAACTCGATGTCGAGCCAGGAACCGCGATACGGGATGACGCGCGCCGCAAAAAGCAGCTTGCCGGACGAGTGCGACTTGCCCTTGTCATGGTCGAAGAAGACACCCGGCGAGCGGTGCATCTGCGAGACGATCACGCGCTCGGTGCCGTTGACGATGAAGGTGCCGTTCGACGTCATGAGCGGCATGTCGCCCATGTAAACGTCCTGCTCCTTGATGTCCTTGATGGACTTGGCCTGCGTGTCCTCGTCGATATCGAACACGATAAGGCGCAGCGTCACCTTCAGCGGCGCTGCATAGGTGAGGTCGCGCTGGCGGCACTCCTCGGTGTCGAACTTGGGGAGCTCGAACTCGTACTTGACGAATTCAAGCATCGCCGTGCCGGCGAAATCCTGGATCGGAAAGACCGACTTGAAGACCGCCTGCAGCCCCTCGTCGGGACGCCCGCCCTCGGGCTCCTCGACCATGAGGAACTGATCATAGGATGCTTTTTGAACCTCGATGAGGTTCGGCATCTCCGCAACTTCCGGAATCTTCCCGAAAAACTTGCGTACGCGCCTGCGACCGTTGAAAGTCTGGGTCTGGGCCATCGTCGCTCCTTGCCTGCCGCTTACCTGCCACATGGGCCGCCCTGGAAGGCGACCAATCCAAACGGATAAAAACCCGTTTCCTGACGGCCGCTTTGGAGGCCTTCAGGAAAAAGGTTTTCACTTCAATTACGTCTCGCTGCCGGCCCGCGGACGGCTGCCCGCGGGCCGACTGCAAGCATTACTTCAGGTCAACCTTGGCGCCGGCCCCTTCGAGCTGCGCTTTGATCTTGTCGGCCTCGTCCTTGGACACGCCTTCCTTGACAGGCTTCGGCGCGGCCTCAACCAGGTCCTTGGCCTCCTTCAGGCCCAGGCCGGTGATGGCGCGCACTTCCTTGATCACGTTGATCTTCTGCGCGCCGGCCTCGGCGAGAACGACATCAAACTCGGTCTTCTCTTCCGCCGCCTCGGCAGGCGCACCGGCACCGCCGGCAGCCGCCACGGCCACCGGAGCCGCCGCGGAGACGCCCCACTTCTCTTCCAGCATCTTCGACAGCTCGGCCGCCTCGAGGACGGTCAGGCTGGAAAGGTCATCAACGATCTTCGCAAGATCAGCCATTGTTCATTTCCTTCGTAAAAGTTCGAACTGTGTTGTTGGTTGTGAGGAACGGCCTCATGCCGCCTCGTCCTTCCGGGCATAGGCATCGAATACACGGGCAAGCTGGCCTGCTGGTGCATTGACGACCTGGGCGATCCGGGTTGCCGGCGTCTGAATCATGCCGACGATCTTCGCTCTGAGCTCGTCCAGCGACGGCAGCGCGGCAAGCGCCTTCACGCCGTCGGCGTCGAGCGTGGTCGTGCCCATCGCACCGCCAAGGATGACGAGATTGTCATTGCCCTTGGCGAAATCGCTGGCGACCTTCGGAGCGACAACCGGATCGTCCGAATAAGCAATCAGGGTCTGCCCCTCGAAGAGGGCCTGAATGCCTTCGGACTTGGTACCCTGAAGAGCGATCTTGGCGAGACGGTTCTTCGCGACCTTGACGGTCCCGCCTGCCTCGCGCATCTTCGACCGAAGGTCGTTCATCTGCGCGACGGTCAGACCGGTGTAGTGTGCCACGATGAGAGAACCGGTGTTCTCGAACACCTGGTTCAGGCCCGTGACGAACTCGCGTTTTTCCGCTCTGTCCACAGCCTTTCTCCAGTTGACGGCGCCCTATTTCTATAGGTTTGCCGCCGGGTTGCCTTTTGCCGGACGGGCTTTCCTTGCGGATCACCCGAACGACGCTCGAGGATCCTGCCCCCTTTCGCCGCGCCGGCAGAACCGGCAATCGAACAAAAGGCCAACACGGTTCGAACCTTCCGTCGGCCTGCTTGCGCAAGACCTTAAGTCGATTCTTACCCGTCTCATGCAGGCTCTTTCGAATTAAGGCGAGCCGCCTGCAGTCTCGGACAGGATTGCCGGGGATGTCCCCAGCTTCCGGGCCGTTGCCGCCCCGGAATGGATGTGCCGGGAAGGATGCTCCTTCCCGGCAGAAATCTACTACGCGCTCAAGGTTGACGGGTCGATCTTAAGGCCGGGGCCCATGGTCGACGTCAGAGCCACGCGCTTGACGTAGTTGCCCTTGGCGCCCGACGGCTTGGCCTTGGTTACGGCATCGGCAAACGCACGCACATTCTCGGCAATGGCATTGGCGTCGAAAGACACCTTGCCGACGCCGGCATGCACGATGCCCGCCTTCTCGACCCGGAACTCGACAGCGCCGCCCTTCGAGGCCTCGACAGCGGCTGCCACATCAGCCGTCACCGTCCCCACCTTCGGGTTCGGCATCAGGCCGCGCGGCCCCAGTACCTTGCCGAGCCGGCCGACCAGCGGCATCATGTCGGGCGTGGCAATGCAGCGGTCGAAATCGATTTCGCCTTTCTGCACGCTTTCCACCAAGTCCTCCGCGCCGACGATGTCGGCGCCGGCGGCCCTGGCTTCATCCGCCTTGTCGCCCTTGGCGAACACGGCCACACGCACCGAGCGGCCAGTGCCGTTCGGCAGGTTGACGACGCCACGCACCATCTGATCGGCATGACGCGGGTCGACGCCGAGGTTCATCGCCACTTCGATGGTCTCGTCGAACTTGGCCGTCGCCCGCTCCTTCAGAAGCTTCACTGCCTCTTCAAGCGGGTAATGCTTGTTGCGGTCGATGCCCTCACGGCTCTTGGCCAAACGCTTGGAAAGTTTCACAGCCATCTCTTCAGCCCACCACTTCCAGGCCCATGGAGCGGGCCGAGCCCTCCACCATGCGCATAGCCGCGTTCACGTCGTTCGCGTTCAGGTCAGCCATCTTGGCCTCGGCGATCTTGCGCACCTTGTCGCGCGAGATCTGGCCAACCGTCTGCTTGCCCGGCTCCTTGGCACCCGACTTCAGCTTCGCTTCCTTCTTGAGGAAGTAGCTCACCGGCGGGGTCTTCATGGTGAAGGTGAACGACTTGTCCTGGTAGTAGGTGATGACCACCGGGATGGGCGACCCCTTCTCCATCTCCTGGCTCTGCGCGTTGAATGCCTTGCAGAACTCCATGATATTGATGCCACGCTGACCAAGCGCAGGTCCGATCGGCGGCGACGGCGTCGCCGATCCCGCGGGGACCTGGAGCTTGAGCTGGCCTGCAATCTTCTTAGCCATCTCTTATCTGCCTCGTTTCATGCCGGCCTCGGCCGGCGGTTGCAGTTCGGTGGTGCGGACACTGGCGGCCGGCTACGCCGCCTTATCCTTCCACCATTATCGTTCCGGGAAGCCGGAACCGCCGATCAGCTCTTCTCGACCTGACCGAACTCCAAATCGACGGGCACGGCGCGCCCGAAGATAGAAACCTCCACCTTGAGGCGCGAACGCTCTTCGTCGACCTCCTGGACGGCTCCGTTGAAGGAAGCGAAGGGACCATCGGAAACGCGCACCTGCTCGCCGATCTCGAAGGTAACCGAAGGCTTCGGTCGCTCGACGCCCTCCTGGACCTGGTGCAAGATGCGATCAGCTTCCGCCTGCGTAATCGGCACCGGCCTGGAATCCCCAAGAAAGCCAGTCACCTTCGGCGTATTCTTGATGAGACTGAATACGGCGTCCGTCAGGTCGGCCTTCACCAGCACGTAACCCGGAAAGAACTTGCGCTCGGCATCAACCTTGCGGCCACGGCGCACTTCGACGACCTTCTCCGTCGGCACTACGACCTCTTCGATCGCGTCACCCAGCCCCTTCTGGCGCGCCTGCTCCTCGATCGATTCGGCAACCTTCTTCTCGAAATTCGAGTAAGCGTGGACGATGTACCACCGCGCAGTCATTTCAAAAAATTCTCCCTGTGCCGCCGCCGTTCAAGAGCCGATCTGCAGAATCAGTTCGATTGCCCACGACATCACCTGGTCAGCGGCAAAAAAGAAGAGCGCGGCCAAGGCGGCGAATGCAAGCACCATGACGGTGGAAATCAATGTTTCCCTCCGCGACGGCCATGTCACCTTCGCCGTTTCGGCCCGTACCTGCTGCAGAAACGTGAAAGGGTTCGTGGTCTTAGACGCCATCTATCGCTCTATATATCTTGAAGCGCCGGGAAATCCCGGTTCTCTTGCCGCGTGTCGCACCCATGCGGAAACCTGGGCACGATGCGAAGCCGGCCCTGCGAATCGCCACCTTGCTCCAGACGCGCGACAAAGGCGCGTAAAGCCGTTCCCCGGCTCCACGCACCGTGTCCGTTCCCTACATAGTGCCAATCTTTCCCCTACGCAAGGGCCTTTGTCGGCAATCGTGGGACCCGAAACGAAGGTGGCAGGGGCAGAGGGGCTCGAACCCCCGACCTGCGGTTTTGGAGACCGCCGCTCTACCAACTGAGCTATACCCCTTCTCGCCTGCGCTCAGCGCGCTACGGGCAGGCGCTTCCTAAGGATTTCCATCCTATCTGTAAAGTATCTTTGCACCCAATATAGGCAGGTCGGTGTTCTTTGCCGCCAGCGGTGCCAAATCCACACTCAGGAACCGGACTGCGGCTGATACGGGCCGCCCGGCACGCCCCAGCCCCATTCGGGCATCGGTTCATCGGCAGGCTCGTAACCCGGCTTCCGATTAGAGTTGAACTTCGCCAATCGGGTGCCCCCATTCGACGTAAGCCATGAAGGCAGAGCGGAACTCGGGATCCTCCGGCAGTTCGACCGCATCGGCCGCGTCCTGGAGCAGCTCGATCCAGCGGCGACGCTGCCCCTCCGTCAAATGCCGGTTCAGGTGATGTGCAATCATTTCGCGGTGGCCGCCGGTCCGCCGAACACCTCGCCGATAAAGGCGGTCCTGTGCTGCGGGTGATCGTCGGACATGTTGCGGAATACCGGCTCGAGAAGAGGATCCTGCAGCACCTTTGCGTAGAAAACCTCCGTCAGCCGGTTAAAGGCTTCGCCGCCGCCTGCCCAGTCATACAGGCTCGGCACATCCTTCTTCATCGCGTTTTCCTTCCGAGGACCCACCACCATAGCGCAATGTGGGGGTTGCTTCCGCGCCAATCAAACAAAAAGGGCGGCCGAAGCCGCCCCTTGTTCACCAGTCGCATGTAATCGCGACTGTTACTCGGTGATTGCCGCGACGATTCCGGCGCCGACGGTGCGGCCGCCTTCGCGGATGGCGAAGCGCAGCCGCTCCTCCATGGCGATCGGCACGATCAGCTCCACGTCCACCGTGATGTTGTCGCCGGGCATCACCATCTCGGTGCCCTCGGGCAGCGTCACCACGCCGGTCACGTCCGTCGTGCGGAAGTAGAACTGCGGACGGTAGTTGGTGAAGAACGGCGTGTGGCGGCCACCCTCCTCCTTCGTCAGGATGTAGGCTTCCGCCTTGAACTTCGTGTGCGGCGTCACCGAACCGGGCTTGGCCAGAACCTGGCCGCGCTCCACGCCCTCGCGCTCCACGCCGCGCAAAAGCGCACCGATGTTGTCGCCCGCCTGGCCCTGGTCGAGCAGCTTGCGGAACATCTCGACGCCCGTGCACGTCGTCTTCGAGGTCGGGCGGATGCCGACGATCTCGATCTCGTCGCCCACCTTGACCACGCCGCGCTCGACGCGGCCCGTCACCACCGTGCCGCGGCCCGAAATCGAGAACACGTCCTCGATCGGCATCAGGAACGGCTGGTCGATCGGACGCTCCGGCGTCGGAATGTACTGGTCGACCTCGGCCATCAGCGCCCGCACCGCGTCCTCGCCGATCTCCTTGTTGGAGTCCTCGAGCGCGGCAAGTGCGGAACCCTTGACGATCGGAATGTCGTCGCCCGGGAACTCGTAGGACGACAGAAGCTCGCGCACCTCAAGCTCGACCAGCTCGAGCAACTCCGGATCGTCCACCTGGTCGACCTTGTTCAAGAACACCACGATCGCCGGAACGCCAACCTGGCGGGCCAGAAGGATGTGCTCGCGCGTCTGCGGCATCGGGCCGTCAGCGGCCGAAACCACCAGGATCGCCCCGTCCATCTGCGCGGCACCGGTGATCATGTTCTTCACATAGTCGGCGTGGCCCGGGCAGTCGACGTGCGCGTAGTGCCGCGCTTCCGTCTCGTACTCCACATGCGCCGTCGAGATCGTGATGCCGCGCGCCTTCTCCTCGGGTGCGGCGTCGATCATGTCATACGCCTTGAACTCGCCGAAATACTTCGTGATCGCCGCCGTCAGTGACGTCTTGCCATGGTCGACGTGACCAATCGTCCCGATGTTCACATGCGGCTTCGTGCGCTCAAATTTACCTTTGGCCATCTCAATTTTCCTTGGGCGGCGTGATTTTCGATTTCAGTTGCCGGGCGATTAGCGGCAAAGACCGCAAAAAACAAGCCCCTTGTCGGCGACTGGCTGCAGCCCTCAGCGCACTGCTGGTTCCAAGAAGGCCGCGGCTTCCTGCCGCTGATCCCTGCGTTGGCGGCGGTGAGAGGCTTCGGCTTCGCGCCGGCGAAGGACCGCCAGGCCGGGCTGATCGGCGTGAAGCTCAGGCGCGTGCCGTGGATCGCCGCCAACGGCATCCTGATCCTCATCCCGGCCGCGCAATTCCTCCCATCCAAGGCGCGCGCCGCGAAGTTTGACACTGCCGACTATACGGTGCAGGTGCTCGAGCTGGTCTCGGGGCGCGACGAACATCACGGTGGCGAGTGGGCACGCAAGACGCGGAAAAGCGTCACCCGCGCCGTGCTGCCTCGATCGCGGCGACGTCGATTTTCTTCATGGTCATCATGGCCTCAAACGCGCGCTTTGCTTCCTCGCCGCCAGCCGCCAGCGCGTCAGTCATTACACGAGGAGTTATTTGCCAGATCTGGCCTTACTTCTGGGGCACCGGTGATACGGAGAAGACAACGAATCCGTTGGCTCCGGTTTCTTCACGGCGGGACAGAACTGACGGGACTAGATGTCGTGCCCGCGCGGATGCCGTGGGCGCGACATCGGCCTCGATTTCTCGTGCTGAAAGTGACCGCCATCGTTGCGGTCGAAGCTCGCAGCCAGTGCGCGACACGAAACGCGCTACTACCTTCGGTTTCGTAATCAGTAGGCGGATCGGGTCCTATTGCCGAGTGTTTTCGGAAGCGTGCAAGGATGCTGTCTGCATCTCATCCAGGGCCGTATAAAACAGCATTCGGATTTGCTCTTGCGCCGGTTCCACGGCAACTCCGGAAGCTGTGAGGTGTGCGAGCAGCTGCTTGGCCATCCCGCGCCAGTAAAGGTTAGCTTCGTTGTGGTGGCGCTTTGACAGGCCTTCCACGACTTTGTTTACCAGATCTCGTTGACGATACAGCGGGAACACCAAAACGCTCACAGCAACAACTCCCCAGAAGCTCCGAATCATCGGCAGCCTGGCTGATCTGGGGAAAATGAATGGTTAACGATAGTGACGGCCGCAGGCACCAATATGATGTCGGACTGTCATAGCCGGACAAGTAGGCAAGGCATTGGGAATGGAACGACGCAGGCTGGAGCGGGTAGCGGGAATCGAACCCGCATATTCAGCTTGGAAGGCTGCTGCTCTACCATTGAGCTATACCCGCAGAAGGATACAGCCCTCCTTTACTGAGTTTTGGAGGGCACTCCAACACCTAGATCCGCCTTCGGTCGTCAGTCCACTTTTCTGTGGTGCCCACCCGAAGGCGCAGGATGGTGGAGGGGGCTGGATTCGAACCAGCGTAGGCATAGCCAACGGATTTACAGTCCGTCTCCTTTAACCACTCGGACACCCCTCCGTACCGTCGCCGGAATCGTACAGCGAGTTATTTGGGAAAGCCGGCGCAACCATTCAATGGCACACCCGTTTTCCGCGACGCCTTATGGCGATGACGTTGGGCACTGTCAACAGCATGATAGGCATTCGACGGGAAATTCGCGCCACCTCCTCTTTCTGCGATAGGCGTACGCCCGCGCCTCGGCTATAGGAGCCCGATGAGCGACGACAAGCCCGGAACACCCAAAGACAGCCACTACGCCCGCCTGCGCCGGGCCCACCGCCAGCGCACGCATCAAGTGCAGCACCCGCGCGGCGCGCTGCCGGCGGCGAGCGTCCCCGAAGGCCTCGTGCGTCTTTACGGCTTGCACACTGTGCGCGCCGCCCTCGACAACCCCGCCCGCACGGTCCACCGCATGCTGGTTACACGCAATGCCGCGCAGCGGCTCGGGCTGGGCGATCTTTCCGCCCTGCCCTTTCCCGCTGAGGAGGTGGAGCCGAAGGCGATAGACGCGCTGACGGGCACCGAGGCCGTGCACCAGGGCGTCCTGATCGAGGCGAAGGCACGCGCGCCCAAGCCGCTTTCCGCGCTCGGCGACGCATCCCTCGTTCTTGTGCTCGACCAGGTGACGGACCCGCACAATGTCGGCGCCATCATGCGCTCGGCCGTCGCCTTCGGTGTCGACGCGCTGGTGACAACCGCCCGCCACAGCCCGGCCGAATCGGGCGTGCTCGCCAAGGCGGCCTCCGGCGCCCTGGAGCACATCGATCATATCGCCGTACGCAATCTGGCCGACGCCCTCGGGGAACTGCACGCGGCGGGATTTTATACCGTCGGTCTTGATTCGGAGGGACTGCAAACGCTGGAAGAGACGATTAAGGACGGCAAGCTCGCCCTAGTACTTGGCGCGGAAGGCAAAGGATTACGGCAAAAGACACGCCAGACCGTCAACGCGCTCGCCCGCCTCGACATGCCCGGTCCCATCCGCTCCCTCAACGTCTCGAACGCCGCCGCCGTCTCGCTCTACGCCGCCCGGCGGCGTTCGGAAAGGTGAGGATGAGCGCCAGCCTTCGGCCTTCCACGAAGCCGCTCACCAAAGATTAAATCCCGCAATATTTCTGTCGAATTGCTGCCACATTGGTTCTAATTTACGGTGAGATGACGGTCGCTTTGCTTAATCCGGCGACGCGTTCGTTGGGCATCGCCTTTGCACTTTGGGTGCGCCCCTGCCGCTTTCGGAGAGCCTGATACTGATCTGGCCGCAGCTCGCCTGCATGATCGATGCCCTTTTGGTGCTTTTCACCGCTGCCTATGTCTCCTTTCAGCCGCAAGAGATCCGGTGCGTAGCCGGTAATGAGAATCGTTTTACTCCATCGCCGATTGTGCTATGCGCACGGCCGTGCCCTTGTAGCTCAGTTGGTAGAGCACCTGATTTGTAATCAGGGGGTCGCGGGTTCGAGTCCTGCCGGGGGCACCACATCTCAAATCGCACCCCGTTTCGTAGCGCAGATTCGGCTGGCCTCCACCAGCAGAGGTACCGCCCGGAGCCGCTTTGCAGATCCGCAAAGCGCGTGCTACCCGTTGTCTCTCTTCGGCCAGCAACGGAACCACGCGCCGCACATGACTCAGCCGCAACTCGCCCTTGCCTTCGTTTCGGCGAACACGGATGACGCCCAGAAGGCGGCCGCCAGGCTTTCCGTGCTCTACGGTCAGGAACGGCCGGAGAACGCCGACATTATCGTCGCCCTCGGCGGCGACGGCTTCATGCTGCACACCCTGCGCGAGACGATGGGCTCGGGCAAGAAGATCTACGGCATGAACCGCGGCACGATCGGCTTCCTCATGAACGAGTATCGCGAGGAGGGTCTGCGCGAGCGCATCACCGAGGCCATCGCCGAAACCGTCCGGCCGCTGGAGATGACCGTCACCGACATGGAGGGCGAAGTATCGAAGGCGCTCGCCATCAACGAGGTATCACTCCTGCGCCAGTCCTATCAGGCGGCGAAAATCCGCATTGCCATCGATGGCAAGGTGCGGCTCGACGAATTGATCTGCGACGGCGTCATGGTGGCCACGCCCGCCGGCTCCACCGCCTACAATCTGTCCGCGCACGGGCCGATCCTGCCGCTCGATGCGCCGCTTCTGGCGCTTACCCCGGTCAGTCCCTTTCGGCCGCGGCGCTGGCGTGGTGCGCTTCTGTCCAACCAGGCGACCGTCGACCTGACGGTGCTGGAGCCGGAAAAGCGGCCGGTCAACGCCGTCGCCGATCACACGGAGATAAAATCGGTGGTGTCGGTGCGTGTGCATGAATCCCATGACATGACCGCCACCATCCTCTTCGACGCCAGCCATTCGTGGAACGAGCGCATCCTGGCGGAACAGTTCCGTTACTAGCCCGTTACGCACGCTGTTGACATTACGCGCACCACGCCTTAGGCCCCGTCTTGAGGTCGTGGGCATGAGCCCGGCCGGAGCGCGAGGCATCCGCCGTAACGCATAGAGCAGCAAAGACAATCGATACGTGTCAATAGACCAAGAAACCGCACAGGACGCTGTGACCTTCGCAGACCTCGGCCTGTCGCCGAAGGTCCTTTCGGCCGTCAGCGACGCCGGCTACACCGAACCCACGCCCATCCAGGCCGGCGCCATCCCGCATGCGCTTGAAGGCAAGGACGTGCTGGGCATTGCCCAAACCGGCACGGGAAAGACGGCCTCGTTCGTGCTGCCCATGCTCACCAGGCTGGAGCGCGGGCGGGCCCGCGCCCGCATGCCGCGCACGCTGATCCTGGAGCCGACGCGCGAACTCGCCGCTCAGGTGGAAGAGAATTTCGTCAAATACGGCAAGAACCACCGGCTCAACATCGCGCTTCTGATCGGCGGTGTTTCCTTCGATGAGCAGGAACGCAAGCTCGAACGCGGTGCCGACGTGCTCATCGCCACGCCCGGCCGCCTGCTCGACCATTTCGAGCGCGGCAAGCTTTTGCTCACGGGCGTCGACATCCTCGTCATCGACGAGGCGGACCGCATGCTCGACATGGGCTTCATCCCCGATATCGAGCGTATCTGCAAGCTCATCCCCTTCACGCGGCAGACGCTGTTCTTCTCCGCCACCATGCCGCCGGAGATCACAAAGCTCACGCAGCAGTTCCTGCAGGCGCCGGTGCGCGTCGAGGTATCGCGGCCGGCGACGGCGGCGGTCAACATCACCCAGCGCCTCGTCAAGGCCGGTTCTAAGCCGTGGGCGAAGCGCGAGCGCCTGAGGGAGCTCATCCGCGCCGAAGGCGACGAGGTGAAGAACGCCATCATCTTCTGCAACCGCAAGACCGAGGTGGCCACGCTCTTCCGTTCACTGGCGCGTCATGAGTTCGACGCCGGCGCACTGCATGGCGACATGGACCAGCGCGCACGCATGATGATGCTGGAAAATTTCCGCAAGGGGAATCTCAAGCTGCTCGTCGCTTCAGACGTTGCCGCGCGCGGCCTCGACATCCCCGCCGTGAGCCATGTCTTCAATTTCGATGTGCCGACGCACGCCGAAGACTATGTGCACCGCATCGGCCGCACGGGCCGCGCGGGCCGCTCCGGCAAGGCCTTCACCATCGTCACCCGCGCCGACAAGAAGTATGTAGCGGGTATCGAGAAGCTGATTGGCCAGGAGATCGCGTGGCTCGACGGCGATCTTTCCACGCTCACGGCGGAAGACGAGGCCGAAGAACGGCCCCGGCGGGGCCGTACGGGGCGCGGCGAACGAGCGCGTGGCGGCCGCAGAACGGCACCCGAAAAGGCCAAGCGCCCTGACGAGGCCGCGCCGAAGCCGGCGGAGGACCGGCGCCGACGCAAGGATGCGATCAAATCCTCCAACGAAGCTGAGCAGAAGAAACCTGCCCCTAAGCAGGAAAGAGAAGACACCAGCGCTCCGGTCGGTTTCGGCGACGACATTCCTGACTTCATGAAGGTGCACGGGAAGGTCTGAGGCTTCAGCCCCATCCACTCTACTTTCTCGCGCGCAATCCCGCCTCATAGGCGCGCCGCGACCATAGCGCCATCTCATCGGGATCGTCGATTGCGCTCTCGGGGATCGACCAGTAGGGCATCGCCGTCGGCTTGCGGCCGGGATGGCCGGTATAAACCCACTGCCGGCTTCCCGCGGCCACGAACTCAGAAGCACTCAGCGCATCAGCTTTCAGCAGGATTTCACCGTCCACCTCGAGCGCGAAGACCACGCCTTGGTGATAGATGCCCTTGCCGCCGAACATTCGCTTGATCGTGACCGGTCCCAGGCCGGCAAAGAGGTCGCGGATATCGTCGTCAGTCATCCTGTGAGAATGCCATTGTCCGCAGCGGCTGTCAGGTGACTTTGCAACATCCGCTGACAGAGCGTGTTTTCCGCCTTAAGCTCCCATGGTTCGCTCCTTCAGGGATACAACCATGCCCATGACGCTGAAAGGCTCGTGCCGCTGCGGTGCAGTCAAGTTTCAAGTCGAAAGCCATACGCCCGTCCCCTATCAGCGCTGTTACTGCAGCATCTGCCGCAAGCAGCAGGGCGGCGGCGGATATGCGATCAATCTCGGCGCGCAGTCATCGACACTTGCCGCCGAAGGCGAAGAGCATCTCGGCCTCTACCGCGCCGAGATCGAGGATGAGGAACGTCCGCACTGCGAGATTTCCACCGGAGAGCGCCGCTTCTGCCGCGAGTGCGGCTCGGCCCTGTGGCTCTACGATCCCACCTGGCCGGAACTCATCCACCCCTTCGCTTCGGCCATCGACACCGAGCTTCCGAAGCCGCCGAGCAGCGTGCACCTCATGCTGAAATACAAGGCAAGCTGGGTCGAGCCGGATATACGCGAGGGCGACGCCACCTTCGCGCTTTACCCGGAAGAATCAATTGCCGATTGGCACCGGCGAAACGGTGTCTGGATCGACTAAGCTCACGCCGCGCCTGCGGCACGCGCCTCGGCCAGCGCCTTCAGGTCGGCGGGCTTGAGTTCGACGGATTCGCCGCAGCCGCAAGCAGAACTCTGGTTGGGATTCTTGAAGGTGAAGCCAGTCCTGAGCCGCGTCACCTCGAAGTCCATCTCCGTGCCGAGAAGGAAAAGGGCTGCTTCCGGCGCCACATAGACATGGGCGCCGCTATGCTCGACATGGTCGTCCTTCGGGTCGGGCTCACTCACCAGGTCGACAGTGTATTCCATGCCCGCGCAGCCGCCCTTCTTGATGCCCACGCGTACGCCATGCGCACCATCGCGCGTCTCGACGATCTCGCGCACGCGGGAAGCGGCGGCATCCGTTATGGTGATGACTTGAAAGCGGCCCATAAATTTCTCCATTCACGGCGAGGTCAAGACTCGCGGAAAGGCTTCTCTGTAAAGATGGTCAAGAAAGGCGGGCGTTGCAAGCACCGTCCGTCTGCACCTCAGTACCAGCCGATGGCGATCTGCGCCTCTTCCGACATGCGGTCGGGCGTCCACGGCGGGTCGAAGACCATGCTGACCTCGACATCGCCGACGCCCTCGACAGCACGGACGGCGTTCTCCACCCAGCCGGGCATTTCGCCGGCCACAGGGCAGCCGGGCGCAGTCAGCGTCATGTCGATCTTGACCGAGCGGTCGTCCTCGATATCGATCTTGTAGATCAGGCCGAGTTCGTAGATGTCGGCCGGGATTTCCGGATCGTAGACTGTCTTCAGCGCACCGATGATATCGTCGGTCATGCGCGCAAGCTCGTCCTGCGGAAGGGCGGAGGCTGTGGAAAGCCTGCCTTCGGCCGCCCCGGCATCGTTCGTCTCTGGCTTCTGGCTCGTATCCGTCATCGTCTTCATCCGAAGAATTTGCGCGCCGCGTCGAGCGCTTGCGCGAGCGCGTCCACCTCGGCCCGCGTATTATACATGGCGAAGGAAGCCCGGCATGTCGAGGTCACGCCGAACCGCTTCAAGAGCGGCTGCGCACAATGGGTGCCGGCGCGCACCGCCACGCCCGCGCGGTCGATGACCATCGAAACGTCGTGGGCATGGATGCCGGCAAGCTCGAAGGACAGGATCGAGCCTTTGCCGGGCGCAGTGCCAAAAATGCGCAGGGAATTGATCTGGCTCAGCCGCTCATGGGCATATTTCGAAATATCCGCCTCGTGCGCGGCGATGTTCTCGCGGCCGATGCCTTCCACATATTCGAGCGCCGCCCCCAGGCCGATCGCTTGCACGATGGGCGGCGTTCCGGCCTCGAAGCGGTGCGGCGGCTCGTTATAGGTGACGTCGTCCACCGTCACGTCCTCGATCATCTCGCCGCCGCCCTGGAAGGGCCGCATCTCGGCAAGCATGTCGCGCTTGCCGTAGAGCACGCCGATACCCGAGGGGCCGTAGAGCTTATGCCCGGTGCACACGTAAAAGTCGCAACCGAGCGCCTGCACGTCGACCGGCATATGGACGGCGCCCTGGCTGCCGTCCACGAGCACGGGAATACCGCGCGCATGAGCGATGCGCACGATCTCGGCAATGGGCGTCACCGTGCCGAGAACATTCGACATCTGAGTGATGGCGACGAGCTTAGTGCGCTCCGTCAGGCACTTCTCGAATTCCTCGAGATGGAATGCGCCATCATCATCGACCGGCGCCCACACCAGTTTCGCCCCCTTCCGCTCACGCAGGAAGTGCCAGGGCACAATGTTGGAGTGATGCTCCATGATCGACAGCACGATCTCGTCGCCCTCGCCGATCCGCGGCATCGCATAGCCGTGGGCGACGGTGTTGATAGCCTCGGTTGCCGACTTGGTGAAGACGATCTCCTCGACGCTCGGCGCATTCAGGAAGCGGCGCACTGTCTCCCGTGCCTTTTCATAGGCTTCGGTCGCGGCATTCGACAGGAAGTGCAGGCCGCGGTGCACGTTCGCGTATTCCTGGGAATAGGCGTGCGTAACCGCATCAATGACGGCCTGCGGCTTCTGCGCGGAAGCCGCGTTGTCGAGATAAGTCAGCGGCTTTCCGTAGACCTCGCGTGCAAGGATCGGGTAATCCTGGCGGATCGCCTCGACGTCATAGGTGCCGTTTTCGACTTTCTGGTCCATATCTACCTTGCGCCTTTCGGCGCGCTTGGGGCCTCTATCCGTGCTGGGCGAACCAGGCGTCGAGCTTGGCTTCCAGCGCCTCGATCACCGGTTCGTTCTCCAGTTCCTCGATCACCTCGGCCACGAAGGCTTTGACCAAGAGGCCGCGTGCGGTCTTCTCGTCGATGCCGCGCGCCATCAGGTAGAACAGATGATCGGCCTCGATCTCCGTCACCGTCGCGCCGTGGCCGCAGGCCACATCGTCGGCGAAGATTTCCAGCTCCGGCTTGGCCGAAAAGCTGCCCTCGTCCGAAAGAAGCAGCGTGTTGCAGGCCATTTTTGCGTCTGTCTTCTGCGCCTCGCGTGCCACGCGGATCTGGCCCTGGAATGCACCTTCGGCGCGGTCGGTCACGACATTGCGGATGGTTTCGGTCGACACGGTCGCCGGGCCCACATGGTCGAGCACCATGGTGACTTCGCAATGGGTCTGGCCGGAGAGCAGGTTGACCCCGCGCAGGCGGAACTCCGAACCCTGGCCCTCCGCCACAAGCCGCAGTTCCTGGCGCACCAGCTTGCCCCCGGCGTTCATCACGAACATGGTGAGCTTGACGTCCTTGCCGATCCTCACATTGATCTGGCCAAGGTGGCTCGCCCCTTCCGGTTGTTCCTGAATGATGAGCCAGAGGATTTCCGCTCCGTCGCCCACGTCCAGATGGCTGACCGAGGAGACCAGCGCGTCGCCCTCGCCCGTCTGCCGCTCGACGATGGTCGCCTTAGCGCCCTCGCCCGCACGCACGGCGAAACGTGTGTGCGCCTGCCCGCCGGCCTGCACGTTCTGCAGCTCGATGGGCCGTTCAAGCGCGGTACCGGCTGGGATATCGATGGCGAAACCGTCGGCCGCGAAGGCTGCATTAATGGCCGAAACCGTGTCGTCCGCTTCGTCCGGCCCCAGCAGCGACGCAAGGCTGCCGTCGGTGAGCTTGGCCGCCATGCTGGCGACCGAGATTCCCTCGGGCACCTCTGCCCGGCCGGCCACGCCATTCAGCACCGGAAGCACCGCCGAGCCCGCCAGGAGCGGCTCCCGGGGCGCTGCATGCGCGGTAAGGTCGAACGCGGGCACGGAGGAAAGGAGCCGGCGCAAATCCGTATAATGCCAAGCCTCGACCTTGCGGTTAGGCAGACCGCGCTTCAAGACCTCCACCGCCGCGTTGCGCTTTTCCGCAACTGCGGTGTTGCCCGGCAGGTATTCGGCGCGCTCCGCGAAGGCCTGAAGAAGCGCATCCTCGGCGGCAGTGCGCTTTATTTGCGTTTGTATATTCATCGCCGCCCCCTACGCCGCCTCGCCGACGAGCCCGGCATAGCCGCTCTTCTCCAGCTCCTGCGCCAGCACCTTGTCGCCCGACTTCACGACACGGCCCTTGTAGAGCACATGCACCGAATCCGGCACGATGTAGTCGAGCAGGCGCTGATAGTGGGTGATCACCACGATCGCCCGGTCCGGCGAGCGCATCGCATTGACGCCATCGGCGACGATCTTCAGCGCGTCGATGTCGAGGCCGGAATCGGTCTCGTCGAGCACGCAAAGTGCCGGCTCCAAAAGCTTCATCTGCAGGATCTCCGCACGCTTCTTTTCGCCGCCGGAAAAGCCGACATTGAGCGGCCGCTTGAGCATGCTCATATCCATGTCCAGCTCCTCGGCCGCCCCGCGCACGCGCTTCATAAGCTCCGGAATCTTCAGCTCCTCCTGTCCGCGCGCCTTGCGCTGCGCGTTCATCGCCACCTTGAGGAATTCCATTGTGGCGACCCCCGGTATCTCCATCGGATACTGGAAGGCGAGGAAGAGGCCGGCGGCCGAGCGCTCCGCCGGATCCATATCGAGGACCGACTCGCCGTTGAAGAGAATGTCGCCCTCAGTCACCTCATAGTCCTCGCGACCGGCAAGCACGTAGGAAAGCGTGGACTTGCCGGAGCCGTTCGGCCCCATGATGGCGGCAACCTCGCCGGCCTTCACCTTCAGGTCGACGCCGCGCAGGATTTCCGTACCGTCCTCGGCGATGCGGGCGTGCAGGTTCTTGATTTCAAGCATATTTGTTCTTCCCAAACTTCTCACGCCGGCTCAGCCGACCGAACCTTCAAGCGAAATGCCGATCAGCTTCTGCGCCTCGACGGCGAACTCCATCGGCAGCTCCTGGATAACGTCCTTGACGAAGCCGTTGACGATCAGCGCGATCGCCTCTTCCTCCGGGATGCCACGCTGCATCACATAGAAGAGCTGGTCCTCGGAAATCTTCGACGTCGTCGCCTCGTGCTCGAACTGCGCCGTTGCATTCTTGGCCTCGATATAGGGCACGGTGTGTGCACCGCAGTCGTTGCCGATCAAGAGCGAATCGCACTGGGTAAAGTTGCGCGCGTTCGCCGCCTTGCGGTGCGCGGAGACCTGGCCGCGATAAGTGTTGTTCGAGTTGCCGGCCGAAATGCCCTTGGAGATGATGCGGCTCGACGTGTTCTTGCCGAGGTGGATCATCTTGGTCCCGGAATCGATCTGCTGATGGCCGTTCGACACGGCAATCGAATAGAACTCGCCGCGGCTGTTATCGCCGCGCAAGAGGCAGGACGGGTACTTCCACGTAATCGCCGAGCCGGTCTCCACCTGCGTCCAGGAGATCTTCGAGTTCTTACCGCGGCAGTCGCCACGCTTGGTGACGAAGTTGTAGATGCCGCCCTTGCCCTGTGCGTCGCCCGGATACCAGTTCTGCACCGTGGAATACTTGATCTCGGCATCATCCAGCGCAATCAGCTCGACGACGGCCGCGTGAAGCTGGTTCTCGTCGCGCTGAGGCGCCGTGCAGCCCTCCAGGTAGGAGACGTAGGAGCCTTCCTCGGCAATGATCAGCGTGCGCTCGAACTGCCCCGTGTTCTTTTCGTTGATGCGGAAGTAGGTGGAAAGCTCCATCGGGCAGCGCACGCCCTTCGGCACGTACACGAAAGAGCCGTCGGTGAAGACCGCCGAGTTAAGCGTGGCGTAGAAATTATCCGTCGGCGGCACCACGGAGCCCAGATACTTGCGCACCAGCTCCGGGTGCTCGCGGATCGCCTCGGAGATCGAGCAGAAGATGACACCGGCCTTGGCCAGCTCCTTCTTGAAGGTGGTGACCACGGAGACTGAATCGAACACCGCGTCGACCGCCACGCGGCCCGACTGATATACGTTCTCGCCCGCCTCATCGGCCTCGCCATCCAGCGGGCTCGGCTCGCCTGCCTTGCGCACGCCAGCCAGAATCTCCTGTTCCTTCAGAGGAATGCCGAGCTTTTCGTAGGTGCGCAGCAACTCCGGATCGACCTCATCGAGCGAACTTGGCCCCGCTTGGCTCTTCGGAGCGGAATAATAGTGGAGGTCCTGGAAATCGATCTTCGGATAGCTGACGCGCGCCCAACTCGGCTCCTGCATGGTGAGCCAGCGCTCATAGGCATGCAGGCGCCACTCCGTCATCCACTCCGGCTCGCCCTTCTTGGCCGAGATAAAGCGGATAATGTCCTCGTTGAGCCCCTTGGGCGCCTTGTCGCTCTCGATGAGCGTCTCAAATCCGTACCTATACTGGTCCACATCGATCATGCGGACCTGATCGATTGTCTCCTGCACAGCAGGCATCAGCGTTCTCCATCCTCGCCGGAGTCAAGGTCCGGCAGTTTTCCAACTCTGGCCGGCTTTGCGCTCTATTTAGTATGCGCGCGCGCCGGATTCATCGTTCAGTCACAAAAATATGTGTCTTTTACTCCATTTTTCTACGCACTGGCGGAACCGCCGAATGACGGTCTCACGCGGCAGCGCTCGTCGCTCTCCGTCTTAGGATTATCTTCTCCAGCGCTGAGCCGAAGGCGACGATTTCCTCTTCAACCGTCTCTAGGCCGATCGAGACCCGCAGTGCACCTGCATCGCTGCCGAAACCCATGGCCTGAAGCACGTGGCTTGGCCCCACCTTGCCGGACGAGCAGGCCGAGCCAGCCGACAGTGCAATACCCGCCAAATCGAAGGCGATCTGTGCCGTTTCAGCCTTCATGCCGGGTATCGAGAAGAACACTGTGTTCGGCAGGCGCGGCGCCTTTTCAGCGTAGATCACCGAATCGGGCACGAGATCACGGATGATCGCCTCCAGGCGGTCACGAGTGGCACGCACGGCGTCCGTTTGTGCAAGGCCGGCCACCGCGTCCCGCGCCGCCGCACCAAAGCCGGCGATGGCAGCCACATTCTCCGTTCCTGCGCGGTGGCCCTTCTCCTGTCCGCCGCCTTTCACCAGAGCAGCCGGCATCATCAGGTCGCCCGCGCCGACAAGCGCTCCGGCCCCCTTGGGGCCGCCGATCTTGTGGGAGGAGAGAATGAAGAAATCCGCATATCCTGCCGAGATATTGAGCGGAATCCGCCCCGCCGCCTGCACGGCATCGAAGATCACGACACCGCCGGCCTTTTTCGCCAAGCGGCCAATCTCCTCCATCGGCTGGATGACGCCCGTCTCGTTGTTGGCCGCGTGCACGGCAACAAGCGGCAGTCCTTGCGTCTTGTCATGGCCTTCAAGGGCGCGCTCCAGCGCGGCGAGATCGATGAGGCCATCGGCATCAACACCGACCTTCTCCACGGCTTCCGGCGCAAAACGTCCGCCTCCAAGCAGGCACGGATGGTCCGCTGCGCAGACATAGACACTGCTGAAGCCGAGCGGCGCCCGGCCAATGGTCCAGTGGGGGGACAGCAGCGTGGCAGCGGCTTCCGTGGCGCCGGAGGTGAAGACCACATGCTCGGCCTGGCCGCCCACGAGGGCGGCGACATCGCGCCGCGCAGCCTCAACGATCTGCCGCGATGCGCGGCCCTCGGCATGGACCGAGGACGGATTTGCCGCCTCCAAAGCGTCCAGCATTTCCCGCCGCGCCGCCGGCCGCAGGGGCGCCGTGGCGTTGTGGTCGAGGTAGATGCGCTTTGCCGCCATGTCCATCCATGATGCCATTTGCCACAATCGCGGCAGAGATGGCGTTATTTCCTTGAATTCGCAAGGCCAGCCGTCCTATCTACCCGGCTTGCCAAGGGCGGCGGTGCCGCCCAGTTTTGAACAGTTCTAAACTAGCTTCTATGGAGGCGTAGGCGCCGCGTCAAGACCCGCCCGCGATTCGATTTCAACGAACCGGGAGGCTGCGCCAAGGTGGAGTGAAAATGCCCGAGGTTATCTTTACCGGACCGGCCGGCCGTCTCGAAGGCCGATACCAGCCATCGAAGGAGAAAAACGCGCCGATCGCGCTGATCCTGCACCCGCATCCGCAGTTCGGCGGCACGATGAACAACAAGATCGTCTACGATCTGTTCTACATGTTCCAGAGCCGCGGCTTCACCGCACTGCGCTTCAATTTCCGCGGCATCGGCCGCAGCCAGGGCTCCTTCGACCATGGCACGGGCGAGCTTTCCGACGCCGCCGCAGCCCTCGATTGGGTGCAGTCACTGCATCCCGATTCCAAGAGCTGCTGGGTTGTCGGCTACTCCTTCGGCGCCTGGATCGGCATGCAGCTTCTGATGCGCCGGCCGGAGATCGAGGGGTTCATCTCCATCTCACCGCAGCCCAACATCTATGACTTCGCCTTCCTTGCCCCCTGCCCCTCATCCGGCCTCATCATCCATGGCGGCGCCGACCGCGTCGCCCCGCCGGCGGATGTGCAGACGCTGGTCGACAAGCTGCAGTCGCAAAAGGGCATCACCATTACGCAGAAGACGATCCCGGAGGCCAACCACTTCTATACCAACGTGGCCGATGTGCTGATCGAGGAGTGCTCCGACTATCTGGACCGGCGCCTGAAAGGCGAGCTTGCCGAGCCGAGGCCGAAGCGCATCCGCTGACCGCGCTCAAGGCAAACACATCGACACTCCGGCCCGCAGCTTGTGCGGGCCGCGAAAGTGGTGCTAAACGCCGCTTTCACTCTCCAGCCCCTGTTCCTGACCGACGGGATTCCGAAAATGCCCGAGTTCAAGTCCGATTTTCTGCGCGTGCTCGACGAGCGCGGCCTCATCCACCAGGTCTCCGACCCGCAAGGGCTCGATGAGGCGGCAGCGAAGGGCACGATCACGGGCTATGTCGGCTATGACGCGACGGCGACCAGCCTGCACATCGGCAATCTTATCACCGCCACCATGCTCTACTGGCTGCAGGAGACTGGGCACCGTCCGATCGCGCTGATGGGCGGCGGCACCTCGATGATCGGCGATCCCTCCTTCCGCGACGAGCAGCGCCGGCTGCTGCCGCCCGAGACGATCGCCGAGAACATCGAAGGCATCAAGCGCATCTTCGGCCGTATCCTGCGCTTCGGCGAAGGCCCAACCGATGCCGTGATGGTCAACAACGCCGATTGGCTGCTCGACCTCAACTATGTCGAGTTCCTGCGCGAC
Source organism: Chelativorans salis (assembly GCF_025336525.1). Taxonomy (GTDB): domain Bacteria; phylum Pseudomonadota; class Alphaproteobacteria; order Rhizobiales; family Rhizobiaceae; genus Chelativorans; species Chelativorans salis. Next base: position 516,916 of record NZ_JAOCZP010000002.1, on the reverse strand, counting down.
GTCGGCCGCCATTTTTCGGTCAACCGGATGCTTACCTTCGATTCGGTCAGGCTGCGGCTGGAGCGCGAGCAGTCGCTCTCGTTCCTCGAGTTCAACTACATGATCCTGCAGGCCTACGACTACGTCGAGCTGAACAAGCGCTATGGCTGCATCCTGCAGATGGGCGGCTCCGACCAGTGGGGCAACATCGTCAACGGCATCGATCTCGGCCACCGGATGGGCACGCCCCAGCTCTATGCCGTCACCACGCCGCTGCTCACCACCTCCTCAGGCGCAAAGATGGGCAAGAGCGTGAGCGGCGCTGTCTGGCTCAACGAGGACGTCTTCCGGCCTTACGATTTCTGGCAGTACTGGCGCAACACGGAAGACGCCGATGTGGAGCGTTTCCTGAAGATATTCACGCGCCTGCCGCTTGATGAGATCGCCCGCCTTGCCGCCCTCGGCGGCTCCGAGATCAACGAGGCCAAGAAGGTGCTGGCCACCGAGGCAACGGCCATCGTGCACGGTCGGGAAGCGGCCGAAGCCGCCGCCGAGACGGCGCGCAAGACCTTCGAGGAAGGGGCGCTCGCCGAAAGCCTGCCCACGATCCCCGTTGAGCGCGCCGAGTTGGACCAGGGCATAGGCCTCCTTGCTCTCTTTGTGGCCGCAGGTCTGGCAGGCTCGAACGGCGAGGCGCGGCGCCATGTGCAAGGCGGCGCGGTACGTATCAACGACGAGCCCGTCACCGACGACCGCCGCATGGTCTCGACGGACGACCTGACCGCCGAAGGCATCGTAAAGCTCTCGCTGGGCAGGAAGAAACACGTCCTCGTCCGCCCGCGATAGGGCGGCTACTTTCCTCCGTCCCAAGAGCCGCGAGGAAGGCTAGGCACACACCCGGTTCCGCCCCAGCCGCTTAGCCTGATAGAGCATCTTGTCGGCGCGGCGGTAGAATTCGTCGACCGTCTCCTTGCCGTCCCAGACGGCCAGCCCCACGCTGGTGGTGATCCTGAGCCGCATGGTGCCGGCGTCCACGGTCAGTGCGGAAATCGCCTTGCGGATGCGCTCGGCCAGCTTCACCAGCGCATCCTGGTTCATGTTCGGCGCCACGATGGCGAACTCCTCGCCGCCAAGCCGCGCCACCACGTCATGATAGCGGGTGAGGTCCTTGAGGCAGCTGGATACCCGGCGCAGCACCTCGTCGCCTACGTCGTGGCCGTGCGTATCGTTCACCTGTTTGAAATGGTCGAGATCGAGAACCATCAGCCCCACCGGCTTCTCGATGCGGCCGAACTCCTGCAGGTACTCGCGCAGCGCATCGTCGAAGAAGCGGCGATTCTGGGTGCCGGTCAGACTGTCGGTGAGTGCGGCATGCTGCAGGGACTCCGAACGCGCGCTGAGCGATTCCGTCATGGCCCGGAGCTTTCCCTCCTCGCGCACCTGCGTGCGGATGAGCGGATAGATGAAGAACAGGCCGAAGATGATGGCCGTCGTCAAGAGTACACCCGTGGTGAACAGAAGCCGTGCGAAATCGCTAAGATCGGCCGCCCCGCCGACGGTCGCCAGTTTGATCGCATTGGTACGCATGATGCCATAAGCGAAGAACAGCAATACGCCGGCACTGAAAACCAAGGCGATGAAGACGAAAAATGCCGACTCCGCTTTGTGAAAACGCATACCCTGACCCGCTCGCGCACTTTTAGCATTTCTCTCATGCACCACCTTACGGGAGGTTAACCGGCACGGGTGGATTCGCAGGAAATATCAATTTTCGCAGGTGGTGCCGCTATAGCATCCGCCCTAAAATGGGATCGTTTTCGGAAAGCACGATGCATGGATAAAGAGCGTCCTTTGCGCGTCCAAACGGACGCGGGTGCTCCAAGGTGCGGATATCACACCGCCACGCGTTGCCAGTCCGGCCCGAGTTGATGGCGGAACCAGGTCATCTGCCGCTTGGCATATTGCCGTGTCGCCGCCTTGGCCCGCGTGACGGCCTCCTCCAGGGTTATTTGACCGTTTAGCGCAGCGGCAAGCTCGCGAACGCCGATCGCCTTCATCGCAGGCATGGAAGCGGGGAGATCAAGGCTCAACAGCGCCCTCACCTCCTCCAGAACGCCGGCCGCCATCATACGGTCGAAGCGCTGGTCGATGCGGCTGGCGAGCATCTTGCGTTCCGGCTCCAGAACCAGCTTGCGCGCCGCGGCGCCGTCCACCAGCGGTGGGGAGCGCTCCGCCTGCCATGCGCCGATTGGCTTGTCCGAAGCCTCCAGGACCTCCAGTGCCCGCACGATCCGCTGTCCGTCGGAAGGGCGGATGCGCGCCGCCGCATCAGGATCGGATCGGCCAAGCACCTCATGCAATGCCGCCGCCCCCTCTTCCTCCAGGCGCTGCCGCCACCGCCGGCGGACGGCGGTCGGAACGTCCGGCATTGGCGAAAGTCCTTCCGTCAGCGCACGGAAATAAAGTCCCGTGCCGCCGACGAAGATCGCCCGCCGGCCGTCCAGCTCTCCGCTGGCGCACAGGGCTTCGACGTCGCGCAACCACTGGCCGGTGGAATACGGCGTGCCCGGATGCACGTGCCCGTAGAGACGATGCGGCGCAACGGCAAGATCGTCAGCACCCGGCCGCGCCGTCAGCAACGACAGGACCGAATAGACCTGCATGGAATCCGCATTGACGATCACCCCGCCCGAGCGTCTCGCGATATCAAGCGCGTGAGCCGACTTGCCGCTCGCCGTGGGGCCCGCTATCAGGGTCGCACCTTTCAGCACGATTTTCCGGCCGGCCGCAGCGGACCTTTCCATGACCCTTGTCGCAACGCTTATCTCCAATCCCAAGGCTCGCTCTTTGAGCCCTTCCATGGCGAATAGGATAACCCAGGCGCTCGGCGCAAGCCGCTTCGAGTGGCTCGACGCAGAGGTCGCCTGCGATATCGCGCTGCCCGAGGACCTGGATCCTCAGACAGCAGAGAGCATTGCGCGCGCCGCGCTTCAGGATCTGCCGGTGGACGTGGCCATACAGCCGGCCGAGGGGCGGAGAAAGAAGATGCTGATCGCCGACATGGACTCCACCATGATCGACCAGGAATGCATCGACGAGCTGGCCGACGAGATCGGCATCAAGGAAGATGTCGCCGCCATCACCTCCCGCGCAATGAACGGGGAGATCGCCTTCGAGCCAGCTTTGCGCGAGCGTGTGGCGCTGCTCGAGGGCCTGGAGATGGCAGTTATCGAGCGCGTCATTGAGGGACGCATCACCCTTGCGGCCGGCGGGCGTGAGCTTTTGGCGACCATGAACGCGGCCGGCGCCTATACGGCACTGGTCTCCGGCGGCTTCGACATCTTCACCGGCCGCGTTGCCTCCATGCTTGGTTTTCGCGAGCACCGTGCGAACCGGCTGATCGAGCAGGATGGGAGACTTGCCGGTCTCGTCGCTGAACCCATTCTCGGGCGCCAGGCGAAGGCCGACGCGCTCATCGAGCTTGCCGCCAGGCTGAAGCTACGCTTGAGTGAGACGATGGCCGTCGGTGACGGCGCCAACGATCTCGACATGCTGCGCCTTGCGGGTGCCGGCGTGGCGCTTCACGCCAAGCCTTCCGTGGCGGCCGAGGCGGACATCCGCATCGATCACGGCGACCTCACCGCCCTCCTCTATATGCAAGGATACCGCCGCAAAGAATTCGCTCAATGAAGCCGATCATCGCGACAAGCCGTCTCATCGTCCGCAATTGGACTGACAGCGACCGTGCGCTCTTCCACCGCATCAATGCGGATGACCGGGTGATGGAATTCTTCCCCTTCCGACGCGATCAAACCGCCTCCGACGCTTTTCTCGACTGGCTGCGCGAGGATATTGCCGAGCGTGGCTTTGGCTTCTGCGCAACGGAGCTGAAGGAAACGGGCGAATGCATCGGCTTCGTCGGCTTGCACCAGACCGCCGGCATTTCTTCCCTGCCGCCTGGCACAGTGGAGATCGGCTGGCGGCTGGCGCCGGAATTCTGGGGCAAAGGTTACGTAACGGAAGCCGCCGAGGCCTGGCTCGACTTCGGGTTCAAGACGCTTGGGCTCGAGGAGATCGTCTCCTTCGCCGTGTGGAACAACGCGCGCTCCATTGCCGTGATGAAGCGCATCGGCATGCGCGCGGTACCGAAGCGCGATTTCGATCACCCCTCGGTGCCGGACACTCACCCCCATCTGAAGCGCCATGTCTTCTACCGCATTGCGCGGGATGAGTGGTCGGGCTAGCACCTGTCCCCGTATTCATCATGAGGGGAAAGAGCGCCTCAATCCATCCGCAGCGTCACGAAGCGTAGCTCACCCGAGGGCGAGGAGAGCATGAGCAGGGCGTTCTTGCGGCCCTGTTCCTTCAGACTGTCGATCTGGTTCAGAACATCCTGCGGCGCGGATACCGATTGCAAGGCGATCTCAACGATCACGTCTCCTGCCTTTACACCCTGATCGGCAGCCACCGACCCCTCTTCCACCTCCGACACCAGCACGCCGTTAATATCTTCGGCAAGCCCAAACTCGTTGCGCCCCTCTTCATCGAGCTCGGCGATGGTCATGCCGAGAACCTTGGCGCTGGCAACAGGAGTTGAACTCTCGCCCTCCTCCTCGGTCGGGGCGGCCGGGGCGGACGCGACCTCCTCTCCCTCCTCCAGGCGGCCGAGTGCCACCTGCACGGTCTTCTCTTCACCTTTGCGCAGAATCTCGACGCCGACTTCCTTGCCGACCGGACTTTCTGCGACGATGCGGCGCAACTCGCGCACATCCTTTATTTTCCTGCCGTCGAAGCCAACGATGATGTCACCCGCCTGCAGCACACCGTTGTCGGCGGGGCCGCCCTTTTCGATACCGCTGATGAGCACGCCGCTGGCCTCGCCGAGCCCGAGGCTCTCGGCGATCTCCTCTGTCACCGGCTGGATGCGCACGCCGAGCCAGCCGCGCCTGGTCTCGCCGAACTCGCGCAGCTGATTGACGATATTCACCGCCAGATTCGAAGGGATTGCGAAGCCGATGCCGATGGAGCCGCCGGTGGGCGAGATGATGGCGGTGTTGATGCCGATGACCTCGCCGTCCATATTGAAAAGCGGCCCGCCGGAATTGCCGCGGTTGATGGCCGCATCGGTCTGGATGTAATCGTCGTAGGGGCCTGAGCCGATCTGCCGGTTTTGCGCCGAGACAATGCCGACAGTCAGAGATCCGCCGAAGCCGAAGGGGTTGCCGATGGCCATCACCCAGTCGCCGATGCGCATGGCCTCCGAATCGCCGAATTGCAACTCCTGAAGGCTCTTGCCGTCCGGCTCAACTTTGAGCACGGCGATATCGGTCTTCGTATCGACGCCGATCAGTTCCGCCGTCCTAGTCTCCCCGTCGGCGAAATTGACGATGATTTCGTCGGCCCCGGTAATCACATGGTTGTTGGTGACGATAATGCCTTCTTCGGCGTCGACGACGAAACCGGAGCCAAGCGAAGAGCCGGGATTGGGCATCTGCGGCTGTCGGTCCTGGTCATCGAAGAACTCGCCGAAATATTCCTCGAACGGCGAGCCCTCCGGTAGCCGCGGCATTGGGACGCTGCCGGGACCGCGCCGCGATACGTTTTGAGTGGTGGAAATATTGACGACCGCATCGAGCAGTCGTTCCGCCATGTCGGCGACCGACGCCGGTCCACGTGTGTGGGGAGCGGGCACGGACGTCTGCCCCTCCGGCGCTGGCGTCTGCGCCAAGCCAGGCGCCGGCATCGCAAAGACGGCGGCAGCAAGAGCGCCCGCCATCAGCAGCCGGCACGTGGCACGAAACGATTTCGGCAAAGGCATCTGGCAATCTCCCGCTGGGCCGATCAGGGCCATACGATCCGGCGCGAATGAGGCGTGTTTGCGACGAGATATAACCTTTAACGGGCGCTCTGCCATCCTCCGAAGTTTCACATGCCGCGCAAAAAACCGTGTCAGCCGCGCACCAGCCAGACAATGAGAACCCCGGCGGCCATCACCGCTAAGCCAATGCCCCGCATCACACTCTCCGGCATATCGATCACGTCGGCCGCCAGGCGCTTCGCGAGCCGTGGCAGTCCGCCATAAAGCAGCCCTTCGAAAACGAGGACGAGGCCGAGGGCGGCGAGGAAGTCGCTCACCGCCCCTGCCCACATCGTCTTGCCGCCGTCATGCTTCGCCCCATGGGCACGCCCCGGCTACTGCGCGGCCTCACGCAGCGGCCCGTCTATCGCCGGCGTCTCCACCGAACCCGTCAGCGGCCCCCCGTCCTCACCACTCGGCGCCTGATCACTGTCCCGGCCCTGTGCGCTACCGAAAAAGCGGAAGAACTCCGTATCCGGGCTCAGAAGCATGGTCGTGCCAGATGGGTCGAGCGCCTGACGATAGGCCGCCATCGAGCGATAGAAATCGAAGAACTCCTCGTCGCGCTGGAAGGCGTCGGCGAAGATCGCATTGCGCTGGGCCTCGCCTTCGCCTCGCAGGATCTCAGATTCGCGCTGCGCAGCGGCAAGGATCTCTACCACCTCGCGGTCAGCGCGAGCGCGGATACGCGCCGCCGCCTCACGGCCGCGGGCACGCAGGCGCTCGGCCTCGGCCAGGCGCTCGGCCTTCATGCGGTCGTAAGTCTGCTGCGAGACTTCCGCCGTGAGGTCCGTGCGGCGAATGCGCACGTCCTCGATCTGCAGGCCGAGAGAAGCCGCGGCAGGCCGTAGACCCTCCGCCACCTCGCGCATCATGGAGCCGCGCTCTTCGGAAAGAGCCGCCTCGAAGCCGCGCAGACCGTAGACGCGCCTCAGCGCCGCGTCGAGACGGGTCCTCAGCCTCTGCTCGGCGAGTTCTATGCGGCCGGAGACCGCCTGCCGGAAGCGGCGCGGATCGTCGATCGAAAAGGCGACGAAGGCATCCACCTCGTAGAACTTGCCGCCCGACACCTGGACGCGGATATCTTCGAGATCGAAGCGCAGCACCCGGTCTGGAATGATTTGCACCTCGTCGGCGCCGGCGAAGGCAAACGGCAGCTTCAAGTAGAGACCCGGCTCGCGCTCGACCTTCACGATCTCGCCGAAGCGCAACACGATGGCCTGATTGCGCTCGTTGACCACGAAGATCGAGGAAAAGCCCAGGAACAGGAGGATGACAACAAGAACGACGATGAAGGGAAGACGGTTCGACATCAGTTATTTCCCCCTTGCGATTGGCCGCCGCTTTGCGCCGCGTTGTTCTGGGCCGAGGGTCGCGCTCCCCCGCGCAGTTCCGGCAGCGGCAGGTAGGGGATCACGCCCTGCCCGTTTCCCTGCTCGACAATAACCTTGTTGGACCCGCGCAGCACGTTCTCCATCGTCTCCAGGAAAAGGCGCTTGCGCGTCACGTCCGGTGCCTTGGCATATTCATCGTAGACAGAGATGAAGCGCTGCGCCTCACCTTCCGCCTCCTGCACGACGCGGCTCCTGTAGGCGGCGGCGGCCTCGCGGATTCCCGCCGCTTCACCGCGTGCCTGGCCAAGCTGCTGGTTGGAGTACTGGTTTGCCTCTTCGACGAAACGGTCCTCATCCTGCTCGGCGCGCTGCACCTCGTCGAACGCGTCGGCCACCTCGCGCGGAGGGGCCGCATCCTCGATCGACAACGCATTGACCGCCAAGCCCGCGCCATATTCGTCGAGCGCCGTCTGGACGATATTGCGCACGTCCTCGGCGATGCCTTGGCGGTCGTCGCGGAAGATATCCTGCGCCGGACGCCGCCCCACCACCTCGCGCATGGCGCTTTCGGAGACCTGCCGCAACATGCCGTTCGGATCGTCCACGTTGAACAGATAGGCGACCGGATCAGCCACCTGGTAGGCGACGGAGAACTTGACGTCGACAATGTTCTGGTCGCCGGAAAGCATGAGACCCGAGGAGCTGCCGCCGCGGATTTCGCCGATATCCACCAGCCGTTCGGCGATTGACGCCTTCTCGACCGTCTCGATCGGCCACCAATGGAAATGCAGTCCCGGCTCGGAAAGCTGGGACTTGGGTTTGCCGAAACGCAGCTCGACAGCCAGCTCGTCAGGCTGCACCGTATAGACGGCCTTGAAAAGCCACAGTCCCGCCAGCGCCACGATGATGAGACCGATCATCGCCGGGCTCGGCCCGCCGCCGCCTGGCAGCGCGCGCCTCAGCCGGTCCTGGCCGCGTCGGATGATCTCTTCTAGATCGGGAGGCGAACCTTGCGGTCCGCTCGGGCCTCGCGGCCCCTGGTCCCACGGCCCACCGCCATTGCCGCTGCCCCATGGGCCGCCGCCACTCTGATTGTTCCAGGGCATTATTGTTCCTTTTCCTTGAGCGCGCCGGCCATGTACCCGACGTTCCCCTGCGACCTGTTATAGGGAGCAAGACGCTCCCTTTCAACGCGAGGGAGCATCCATCCGGGCGCCGCTTTGCACCGCCATGCGCTGTTTTCAGCAGGCCGGGCCATTCTCCTCCGCTTCAGGGAGCCGAAATGTCCGGCTCCTTGCTACCAGTGTCGTTGGTAGACGACATAGCGCGTCGGGTAAATGTCCTTTTCGCCCCCCGGAACGGCTTCGCTTGAGACAACCTGCCACAGATCGGGGTCAATTTCAGGGAAGAAGGCATCCCCTTCGACCTCGGCTTCGACGTGAGTGACGTGGAGGACGTCGGCGCGAGCCAGCGCTTCACGGTAGATCTCACCGCCGCCAATGACGCAGATCTCATCTGCGCCGTCCGCCCGCCTCCGTGCTTCTTCCAGCGCCTCGTCGAGCGAACCCGCCGTCACTGCCCCTTCCGCCGAATAGGCGGGATCGCGCGAGATGACGATGTTGAGGCGCCCCGGCAGCGGCCGGCCGATACTCTCCCAGGTCTTGCGCCCCATGACGACCGGCTTGCCCGTAGTGAGCGCCTTGAAGCGTTTCAGATCCGTGGAAAGCCGCCACGGCAGCCCGCCAGCCCGGCCGATGACACCGTTCTTGGCGATAGCGACGATGAGAGAGAGCTTCATTTCAGACTCCGGCACACGTAGATCACTCCCGATCCTTAATCTTTCAATATGAATTCAAACCTATACCCAGCACCGGTCAACGCCTGCTGCAGCCGCGCGTAGAATGAGTGAGCTTGCTGCGAGCGATGGAACTTCCATAAACTTGGATGCCTACATCGAGCCCCCTCGCATTTGGAAAATCATCCAACAGCTGTTCGCCCTCGATATATGAAAGATACAGATTTATCTTCTCCTGAAGGAGATACATGTGCTCCTTTTCATCGCCCTCCTCGCAACCCCATGGAAGGTGATCGGCGATGATCAGATGCACTATCCCTTCACCACGGTTGATCCTGACGATATCGACCTTGTCCTGATCCGAAATGGTCATCGATCAGGCATTCCGCCTCACACGGCGATCGGCGCACGGATCGTCGGATCGGCCACATACCCCTCCAACCGGAAATCCTCGTACCGGAAGGCGAAGAGATCGCCGACTTCCGGGTTGATCCACATTTGTGGCAGCGGCTTGGGCGTGCGCTTCAACTGCTCGCGCGCCTGCTCGAAATGGTTCTGGTAAAGATGGGCGTCGCCCAACGTGTGGACGAAGTCACCGGCCCTGAGCCCCGCCACCTGGGCGATCATCATCGTCAGAAGGGCATAGGAAGCGATGTTGAATGGCACGCCGAGGAAGATGTCGGCCGAGCGCTGGTAAAGCTGGCAGGAAAGCCGCCCCTCAGCCACATGGAACTGGAACAGGCAATGGCAGGGCGGTAACGCCATCTCGTCCACTTGCGCGGGGTTCCAGGCCGTCACCACATGACGGCGCGAGTGAGGATTTTCCCGCAAGGATTTGAGAAGATTCGCGATCTGGTCGACATGCCCCCCGTCAGGCGTTGGCCAGGAGCGCCATTGCGCACCGTAAACCGGACCGAGATCGCCGTTCTTGTCCGCCCATTCATCCCAGATCGTGACCCCATGCTCGTTGAGGTAGCGGATATTGGTATCGCCGCTCAGGAACCAGAGAAGCTCGTGGATGATGGATTTCAGGTGCAGCTTCTTGGTGGTAAGCACCGGAAAGCCCGCCTGCAGGTCGAAGCGCATCTGATAGCCGAAGACGCCGCGCGTGCCGGTGCCGGTGCGGTCGTCCCGGTCGACACCGTTCTCGAGGACATGAGCAAGCAGATCAAGATATTGGCGCATAGGGAAGCAGGGCCGAATCGGGTTGTTTCATGAGCCTATGTTAGGACGAACCGGTGCGCGGCGAAACGCCTGCGCCGTGCCGGCCCACGATTAAGCCGCCTAGGGTGCGTTGAGATTCAGGTTAGGGCGAGGCGAAAATGGTGATTTTCGAGAACCGGAGCGCAGTGTACATACGGGTACATGAGCACCGGAAGCGCAGAAAGTCGCCATTTGCAGCCCGCCCTGGCCTGAATCTCAACGCACCCTAAAGCGTGGCAAGCTTTCCCAAGTGCTTGGCAACCAGATAATAGAAGGTGACCCGGCTCTTGGAATTGTCGTTGACCATGGTCTCGCAGACCTTCTCGATGATGGAGTCGCACCGGGCGTTGTCGGTCTCGCCGAGTTTCTTCTTGCACCATTTCTCACGCACGCGGGCGAGCTCATCCGGATCGCTGCAGGATACCAGCGAGGATTCCCGGTTGCGCAACGCGATGCCAAGATGTTTGACGATCTTGTCGACTGTTTCGGCGGTGGCGGTCGCGTCGTATTTCTGAACATCGGCAAGATAATCAGCCATGGTCTGCCCTCCTGAAGCTTAACGATGCCCCTCCCCCGCGGCACTCGGTACCTACCCCTCACACCATGGCGGCCCCCGCAAAGAAGTCATCCGGAATACGCTGCACCAAGTCAACGAAAAACAACCATATTTTCGCCTCTCCGCCCTTCCCATGCCGCATTCGCGCACCTATATTGAGTGCGTCAGCCTTGAGCTGACTATGGTGATAAACGGCCGATGGAATAAGCCTTTCGGACCCGGGGGCGGTACCCGGCGCCTCCACCAGAAACCGCCGGCCCAGTGACGTGAAGGGCGGCTTCTGATGGGGGCGAAATAGGATCGACGAGGGTGTAAAGATCGGACTTTCGCTCGGTATGGTACCACCGTTATCGGACCGAACCTTATAGTTGCCAACGACAACTATGCGGAAGCACGTCTCGCCGCGTAAGCGGTGCGACAGCTTCAATTCAAGTCTTAGGCCGTCGCAGGTCTAAGCGGGGTTCGGAGGCACCTGGCAACAGAAGCCTCCACTTCCCTCCCCCTTAAAATCTTCCCATCCGTGATCGATCGAGCGCCTCGACGTGGCCGATGCTCGCCGCATGGCCTGCCGACGCATGCCATTTCCAGTGGAGAACTATCCATGCTGCCATGCCATACGCACAATCTCTTCGTCGTCACCGGAGGCCCCGGCGGCGGCAAGACAACCCTTGTCGAAGCCTTGCAGGCCACAGGTCTTGCAGTTGCGCCGGAGGCGGGCCGCGCCATCATCCGCGCCCAACGCGCCATCGGCGGCCCGGCCGGTCATGACCGCGACCAGGCGCTCTACGGGGAGTTGATGCTTTCTTGGGAATTGCGCTCCTACGAAGCGGCTCGCGCGGCCGGAAGCGTCCACCTCTTCGACCGCGGCATTCCTGATCTGATCGGATATTTCCGCCTGATCGGCCTGCCCGTCCCGCCCCATATGCGCAAGGCAGCGGAGATGTTCCGCTACAACAAGACCGTCTTCATCCTTCCGCCCTGGCCGGAGATCTACGTTCAGGACGAAGAGCGGCAGCAGACAATCGAAGAGGCCGAGCGGACCTACGAATCGATCCGCGCAGCCTATGAGGAAGCGGGCTACACCCTAGTGCACGTGCCGCCAGCACCGGTTGCGGAGCGCCGGGATTTCGTATTCACCGCCATTGAGGCAGCGTATAGGCGATGAGAAAAGGGCGCGGCCGTCCGCGCCCCTTCAGCGCTATTCGGCGGCTGCTGGAGCTGCCTCGCGGGCGCGCCCGAGTGTAATCTGCGTTATCGCCAGGGCAGTCACCGCACAGGCGGCGATGCCGGTGACCATCGGCAGCGGTGTCCCGTCGAAAAACTGTCCGGCGATCGCCATGGCGACCGCCCCCGTAGCGAAATGCAGCGTTCCCATCAGCGCCGAGGCCGTACCGGCGATCTCGCCGTGATCGTCCATCGCCAGCACCGAGGTGGAGGGGATGACGAGACCGAGAAAGCCGTAGCCGACGAACAGCAGCGCCGCCATGACCCACAGCGCCTGGAAACCTGACGCCATAATCGCCAGAAGCGTAACCATGGCAGTGGCGAAGCCGGCGACCGCAATACGCACCACGCGCCTGAGGCCAAACCGCTCTGTCAGCATCCCCGTCAGCTGCGACATGGTGAAAAAGGCCACCGCATTGATGGAAAAGAACACGCTGTAGAGAGACGGCGACAGACCGTAATGGTCGATCAGCACGAAGGAGGACGAGGCCAGATAGACGAAGAAGCTGGAGATACCGAAGCCGCCGATGAAGGAAAGCCCCAGGAACTTGGCATTCCCCATCAAGAAACGGTAGCCGGCAAGTGCGCTGCCGAACGAGCTACCGACGCGCAGTTCCCGCGGTCTGGTCTCCTTCAGCGCCGTTGCAAGCAGCACGGCCGCGAGCGCCGCGGCAATCGTCACTGCCCAGAAGACGGCACGCCAGCCGAACGCCTCGATAATCACACTGCCGGTAAGGGGCGCCAGGATCGGCGAGATGGAGAACACCAGCATCAAAAGCGACATCAGCCTTGCCGCCTCCACGCCAGTGTGCAGATCGCGCACCACCGCGCGCGGCACAACCATTCCGGCGGAAGCACCCAACCCCTGAATGAAGCGAAAGCCAATCAGCCATTCGATATCGGCCGCAAGCGCCGAGCCGACGCTGCCGATGACGAACAGCACCAGGCCCATATAAAGCGGCGCCTTGCGGCCGATCATGTCGGAAATCGGGCCAACGACGATCTGCGCGAAACCCATGGCGAGAAAAAACACCAGAAGGCTCATCTGCACGGCCGCCATGCCGGCATTGAGATCGGCGCCGATGGACGGCAAGGCGGGAAGATACATATCTATGGCGAACGGACCGACGGCGGTCAAAAGACCAAGCACGATGGCAATGCGGAGGAATGCAACGGACATGGCTTCATCTTTCCAAAACGCAGGACGCCGCCGTCAGGGCTTCGCCTTAAGGACGCGGCACATGTGGGGAATCCGACTTCCTCCCGAGCCAGACCCAAAATGATGCCTAATTTTTTAGACATTCTTGTCTAATTCGTCAATCAGGCTTATATGGTTTGTATGAAGTTTCCTACGTCTCCTGACATACTCCCGCCACGCGGGCATCCGGCCAAACGGCAGTCGATCATTGATGCAGCGGCGGCGGTTTTCTGCCGAGAGGGCTTCGCGGGTGCCAATATAGATTTGGTCGCCGCCGAAGCCGGTGTTTCGCGCCAGACGGTCTACAATCACCATGGCGACAAGGAGAAGCTGTTCGCCGCCGTCGTGGCCGACATTACGGAGCGTTGCAACGCACGCGCCTTCACCGTGCTCAGTACTTTTCCTGACAACCCTGAAGATCTGGAAGCCGATCTTACCGTCTTCGCCATGCGCCTCAACAAGGGCTGCATATGGGGTCGCGACGGCAGGTTCCTGGCAAAGCTGATCCACGCCGAGGGCGAACGCCATCCTGAACTTTTCGAGACCTGGCGCAGGGAAGGCCCCGGCAGGGTCTGGTCGGCGCTTGCCGCTCGTTTCGCGCGGCTTGCCTTTGCCGGCCATCTTGATATCGACGATCCCGACCTCGCAGCACGGCAGTTTCTCGCGCTGGTCAATGTCGACCTCCACATCCCGTGGCTGTTCGGCGAGACGCTGAGCGAAGAGGAGCAGTCGGCGAGCGCGGCCCGCGCGGTGCGCACCTTTCTGCGCGCTTATGGCCGCAAGTGTGAAGCCGCCGCAGATGCGCTTGAAGAGGCGCATCAGGCCTGAGCCTCTCCTTTCCTTCTTGAAACGATGCCCTTTATCCGGTTTACGACCGCGTGAAGCTTGATTAGAGCTAGGCGGTGAGACTGCTGCACGATTTAAGGACATCTGCCACGCCCATGCCTGACGACCGCATCCGCTATGACATTCTCGTCCAGGAGGCCGCACGCGGCGTCATGCGCAAGGTGCTGCAGGAGACCGCGCGCGCCGGCCTTCCCGGCAACCACCACTTCTTCATCACCTTCATGACCGGTGCCCCTGGCGTGCGCATATCCAGCCGTCTGAAGGAGCGCTACCCCGAGCAGATGACCATTGTCATCCAGTACCAGTACTGGGACCTGAAGGTGAGCGAGAAAGGCTTCGAGGTGGTGCTGTCCTTCGCCGACACGCCGGAGAAGTTGGAAGTTCCGTTCTCGGCCGTGCGCGGTTTCTACGATCCCTCGGCGAATTTCGAGATGGAGTTCGACGATCTGAAGCCGGATGCCGAGCCCGAGGCCGAACCCGAGGAAGCAGCGTCCGAGGGCAAGGCGCAGCCGCGCTCCGTCGCCAAGAGCAAGTCTCCCGCCAAGACCGCTGCCTCCAAGAGCAAGGAGAAGGCGGAAAAGGCAGAGAAGGATGAAGCCAAGGGCGCCGACGTCGTATCGCTCGACGCCTTCCGCAAGAAATAGCCGTGGTGCCACCGCAAAAGCGCTCGGTAACCATCCGCGGCCACCGGACAAGCTTCTCGCTCGAAGACGCCTTCTACTCCGAACTCGAGCGCCTTGCCCGCAAGCGCGGTCTCTCCGTCGCCGCCCTGATCGCCGAGATCGACGCCGCGCGGACGGGCGACACCAACCTGTCCTCGGCGCTCAGGCTCTACGTGCTCGACGCAGTGAAGCGGGGGCAGGTGTAGATTAGCCAGGAAATTTCCGCCCTCTACCGTGGCCCGAGCAGTTCCATCAGTCTCTCCACCGTCAAGTCTTCCGTGCGGAACACCGGCTCCGGACGTGGCTCACCGCCGCCGTTCGAGTGATTCCCATCTGGTTCTTGCACGGGCGGGGGAAGCGGTGCGCGGTCGATTGCAGCACCCGTGCCACCATCCGTCGGCGGCGCCTCTTCGCGCCGGCGGCGCTCCTCTTCCACCGCCCTCCTCTCAGCCTCCTCCCGGCGTCTCTCGGCCTCCAACCGCCGCTCCTCTTCCGCACGTCGACGTGCCTCCTCTTCCTCACGCCGGCGCGCTTCGTCTTCCTCACGCTGGCGTGCCTCTTCTTCCTCACGCTGGCGCGCTTCCTCTTCCTCACGCTGGCGCGCTTCCTCTTCCCGCCGTTGCCGTGCGCGCTCCTCCTCAGCCTTTCGCTGCTGCTCCGCCTCGCGCTCCAGGCGGACCCGCTCGGCTTCCTCCGCTGCGCGCTCGGCCTCCAACGCCGCGAAATAGCGCATCTCCCGGCGCAGGCGCTGGCCTTCGAGCAGCAGCGCCTGCATGTGCTCGACCCGCGCCTGCTCGCGCTCCAGCGCCCGCTGGGTGAGGAACTGCGCCAGGGGCTCGATGTCGAGTTGAAACTCCGCCTCGCCCGGCGGTCCCTGGACAGCGAAGCGCACCATCGGATCGGAGCCGACCACTGCCTCGCGCCCGGCCTCATAGGTGAGGCTGCCGGAGGCTGAAACCGTACGGTCGCGGAAGTCGGCGGCAGCCTCCGCGCTCATCAGCGCCCCCTCGGTGCGCAACTGTACAGGCGGTGTACGCGCCACACCGTTGGCTACCGAGAAGGCAAGCTCGGTAGCGCCCGCCTCGAATGTACCCCCACGCACTAGTTCCGGCGCGAAATCCGCGACCTGTGACGCGTCGATCTCGGTGCCAAGCGCATCCGCGCGCGCCAGTATTTTCGGCAGGGCCTGCGGATCAAGCTTATTGATCACAAGATCCTTCAGCGCCGCCGAGCCGGAGCCGGCAAGCGAGGCGGCCATCCCGTTCACCGATTTGCCGTTGGCCGTCAGGCTTGCGCTCAAGTCAGCCTCTCCGGCAATCCCCGCCCCCGGCAGGAGCGTCTGCAGCGGGGCGCCGCGAAGGGCAAGCTGGGCGTTAAAGAGGCCCGTGCCTTCGTTGTTGGAGAGTTCGGCAAGGCCTTCTACCGTGCCGCCGAGAAGCTTCGCCGAGAGATCCGAGACAGCAAGCCCGTCCGCGTCGAGCCTCAATCGCAGCGAAGCATCCTCCGCCGTCGCCGCATTGCCGAGCCACAGCGTCTCGGTGGCAAGCTCCACATCGGCGGAGAACGGCGTACTCACACCCTGCCGGAAGGGCGCCTCCGGCCAGACGTCACCGTCGCCGTCGAAGGCTGCACTGCCCACCACCATCTCCGCCGCAACGCCCAGATCGAGTGCACCGAGACGCAGCGCCCCCGTAAAATGCGGCTTACCGTCCCTGAGCGTGCCGTTAAGGTCGCCGCTGACGACACTCTCGGCGACGCTGCCGGTAAGGCCGCTGATGACGGCGAGGTCCTCGCCATAGTCGATATCGGCCGAAAGCTCCGCCGGCAGCCCGTAGCCGAAGCCGGGGAGCGAAACGCCGGCGGCGGCAAGCCACGGCTCCAGGTCTTCGGCCTCGAGCTGCGCCTTCCCGAGGACGGAGATGTCCTCGTCCTGCGGCGTGACATCGCCATCGAAGTGCGCGGAAAATCCTTCGCCAGAAAAACGGAAGGACGTTTCCAGCCCCCCTGCGAGTGTGCCGGTAGCTGACAGCTCCGCTTCCGCCTCACCTGCAAGGCCCAGCGGCAGGGCCGGCAGGCCGAAGAGCGCGTAAAGCGATGCCGCCTCCTCGTTGCGCCCGGTGAAGTTAGTGGTGAACCTTGCCTCGGCGGCCTCCGACAACACGCCCTCGCCGGAGGCGGAAAGGCTGAAAACGGTGCCGCCCGCCTCCCCTTTCGCGCTCACCGCGAGTCCCGCGGATTCGCCGCCATTGTCAGTCGCGCTGGCGACGACATCCAGTTCCGCATCTTCCAGAAGGCCAGGATAGAGAGAGGCTCGCCGGTTGAGCGCGGCCAACAGCCGGTTGTCGGGAAAGCGCTCGGCAAGCAGGTCCACCAGCGGCGCCAGGTCGACCGCCACGACCGCCGCGTCCAACCTGCCCGTGGGCTCTTCACCGATGCCGCTGATCTGGCCCGTGGCGCTGATATTGGCCTCCGCCAGGCCACCGATAGTCAGCCGGTCAATCTCCAGTTCGCCTGCCCTCAAGCGCAATGCGGTGTCCAGCCGCTCCGCAGTTAGGCCCTCGGCCGAGACGGGCCCGGCGGCGATCTCCAGGTCGACGTCATGGTCGGCAAGCCGGTTGCGGCCTGCCTCGTCGACGAAGAGCGAGGCGAAGGCGCGCATTCCGTCAACGTCCAGCCGGTCGCCTGTGAGCGACAACGCCAGGGAGGGTCGCGCGTCGGCAGGGCTTCGCCGGTCAACGGAGCCGCGAAAGCGGGCATCGCCCAGGATGAGCTCCAGATCGTCGAAGCGCTGCCGCTCCGCGGTCAACGCCACATCGGCGCTGAAGCCCGCCGCCGGCAGTCGCCGGATCGCCTCGTCCACGTCCTTGGCAAGCCAGGCGGCAAAGCCAGACGGCTGCCCCACCGCCAGCACCATGTTGCCGGTAAAGGCGAGGTCATCGGCGGTGGCTAGCAGGCCCTCCCCCTCGAAGCGCGTGCGGCCGGGCAGCGTTGCGGCAAGCGAACCGATCTTCCAGCCGTTTTCCTCCGGCTCGGCGCGAAGGCGGATGTTGCGGATGGTCGTGTCGCCTGCCACGATGGCGGGCAGATTGACGGCGATCACGCCGGGAATGGCGGGCTTGGGAAGGTCGGTGACGAACTTGGTGAGCGCAGCGAAACGCTCGTCGGCCGAAAGGCCCGGCATCGCACCGCCCTCCTCCGCCGGTCCGCCAAAGCGGATCTGCGCGCCGTCGGCCGTGATGGAGAAGGAGGGCTCTGCTCCCAGTTCCACCACCGCCTCGCCTTCGGCCGTATAGGGATCGATCTCAGGCCCCGTCTCAAAGCGGAACTCCTCCACGTTAAGCCGCTCATGGTCGAGTGCGAAGCGGCCGGTGACCCGATTGCCCGGATTATCGGCCTGCGCCCGGTCGTCGGCCGCATCTCCTGCTTCAGTCCGCACCGTGCGCAAACGGAAGGTTCCGGCATAGCGCCCCTCGCCTTCCACGAATTGCGCCTGACCGTCCGCCTCCAGCGACAGCGGATAATCCCGCGGCTCGGCGGAAACCCGCACCCGCATGGCGCCCTCCTCGCCCACCGTGCCGGTAGAGGCGGAAAGCGCCACCGGCATGCCGTCCACGGCAAGCGCCCCGTTCACCCGCCAGGGCCCCGCCAGCGTGCGTGCCGAAAGCTCGGCGTCGATGTTGCTGAGCTGAATGGTGCGCCCGCTGGCCTGCTGGTGGATGGCGATGGTGCCGTCGCTGATTGTCACCTTCTCCAGCGTCACCTGACGCGGATCGAAGGGTGAGGACGGGCGCATGGCCCAGTCGATGCGCCCCGACGGGCCGACCTCGAGGCTGGCGCTCGGCCGCACCAGCCGCATGTCGAAGATCAGAAGTTCGCCG
Organism: Chelativorans salis; assembly: GCF_025336525.1. Lineage (GTDB taxonomy): Bacteria > Pseudomonadota > Alphaproteobacteria > Rhizobiales > Rhizobiaceae > Chelativorans > Chelativorans salis. Next base: position 498,384 of record NZ_JAOCZP010000002.1, on the reverse strand, counting down.
GAGAGGAACGGCGCCAGTTCCGCGTCCATAGAGAACTCGTCGACCGTCATGGCCGCCTCGCCTGATTCCCCGTCAACCACGACATCGGTGAAGGTCACGGAGGGAAAAGGCAGAAGCCGCGCCCGCGCAGTACCTTCAACCCGCACGTCGCGGCCGAGGACACGGCCAGCCTCGCGCTCGAATTCGTCGCGGTAGTTCGTCCAGTCGATGAAATAAGGCGCCACCAGCGCCGCCGTCAGCGCCAGCACCACAAGACCGCCAATAATGACGAAGAGCCGTGCCAGCTTTTACCTCCGTTTCCGCGTGGGGGCTTCCATTGCCATTCCCCGCTCTATGTCGCTCCCCTCTGGCCTGCCGGCCGGAGGGCGCGAAGGGGCAAAAGCATTTTCCGCTAAGTTATCCGACCTCAATGCCCATAAAATGGCCACCAGTCCGACTACTCGCCCTCAATTCCGATGATCTTTCCCGGATTCATGATGTTGAGCGGATCGAGCGCCTTTTTGATGGCGCGCATGACGTCCACGCCCTCCGCTCCGTGCTCCTCCTCCAGATAGCGCATCTTGCCCTGGCCGATGCCGTGCTCGCCGGTGCACGTGCCTTCCATGGCAAGCGCCCGCCTGTTGAGACGCGAGACGAAGCCTTCCGCGCGGGTGATCTCCTCTTTATCCTCCATGTCCATCAGCACGGTGACATGGAAATTGCCGTCCCCGACATGGCCGACGATGGGCGCGATCAGCCCTGTCTCGGCGATATCGGCCTCCGTCTCGACGATGCACTCCGCAAGCCGCGAGATTGGCACGCACACATCCGTTGCCAGCGCCTTCGTGCCGGGCCTCAGCGTAAACCCCGCCCAGTAGAAGTCGTGCCGGGCCTTCCACAGCTTCTGGCGCTCCTCCGCCTCGCGCGCCCAGTTGAAGGGGCCACCCGAGAACTCGCCCGCGATCTCGCCGAACAGCTCCGCCTGCTCGGCGACACCGGCATCCGTGCCGTGGAATTCGAGGAACAGGCACGGGCTCTCCGGATAATCGAGCTTGGAATAGCGGTTGATGGCCTGCATGCCGAGCGCGTTGACAAGCTCCATGCGGGCAACGGGAATACCCATCTGAATGGTGGTGATGACCGCCTGACAGGCAGCCTCGACGCTCGGAAAAGGGCACACGCCGCCGGAGATCGCCTGTGGGATGCCGTAGAGCCTGAGCGTCAGCGCGCTTATGACGCCGAGCGTGCCTTCCGAGCCGACGAGAAGCCGCGTCAGGTCATAGCCGGCCGAGGACTTGCGCGCTCGCCGCGCCGTCGTCACCGCCCTGCCGTCCGGCATTACCGCCGTAACCGACAACACGTTCTCCCGCATTGTGCCATAGCGCACTGCATTCGTGCCGGATGCCCGCGTCGCGGCCATGCCGCCAAGGCTGGCATTGGCGCCGGGATCGATGGGAAAGAAAAGGCCGGTGTCGCGCAAATAGTGGTTCAGTTCCTCGCGCGTGATACCGGGCTCCACCGTACAGTCGAGATCCTCCTGGTTGACGGCGAGCACGCGGTTCATGCGCGACATGTCGAGGCATATGCCGCCGGCAGGCGCGTTGACGTGCCCTTCCAGCGAGGAACCGACACCAAAGGGGATCACCGGCACGCGGTGCTCCGCACAGACCCGCACCGCCTCCTGCACCTCCTCGACACTTTCGGGGAAGAACACGCCGTCCGGCGCCTGGTTCGGGATATAGGTGGTGGTGTGGCCGTGCTGCTCGCGCAGGGACTGCCCGGTCTGCAGCCGGTCACCGAAGCGCTCGCCGAGCTGTTCCAGAACCCGCGCAATCCCGCTTTCGTTGCGCTCTGTCTTCGCCACCGCCGCCACGGCCATGTTTTTTCTCCCTGAATCCGCCTCCCGCCCTTGTGGAGCAAAAGGCTTTCCGTTTCTATCCCGAGTCTCCAGCAAATCGTCGCATTGTCCAGTGGCGATCGGCATTGCAAGGGAAAGGAACGAGACGGGTGGGTGGACCGCACATTTCCAGTGTCTTCAAGGTTGAGGAAGGCTGGATCGACTACAACGGCCACATGAACATGGCCTACTACGCGGTACTCTTCGACCGCGCGTTCGATGAGGTCTCCATCGCGCTCGGCATGGGGCCGGACTATGCAAAGACGCGGCGGCTGACCACCTACTCGGCCGAGGTCCACATCTGCTATGTGCGCGAACTGCACCTGGGCGACCGCGTCACCGTTTCCTGGCAGCTTCTCAACCACGACGAAAAGCGGCTGCACGCCTTTCAGGAGATCCGCCACGCCGATGGCTGGCTTGCCGCCACCTGCGAGGGCCTTACACTGCATGTGGACATGAACGGCCCCAAAGTAGCACAGTTCCCGCCCGACGTGATGGAGAAGGTGGATAGGCTCGCCACGGCCCATGCCGGCCTGCCCACGCCCGAGCGTGCCGGCCGCGCTATCGCCATCCGCCGGCGGGCCTGACGGACCCATGGCTCCGCGCCTTGTCACCCGGCTTCCACGCATCGTCGTCTCCTGGGTCGAGCCGAACCTGCGCGCCTTCACGGAGACGCGCCAGCCCCTCGTCTGGCTGATCGCGTTGATTGTCGGCATCGGCGTGGCCATTGCCGCCATCATCTTCCGCGAGCTGATCGGCATCTTTCAGCTTCCCTGGCTCGGCACCCGCTCCGAACGCGTCTATTCAAATGCCGTCACGCTTCCCTGGTACTGGATCATGGCCGGCCCCGTCGTCGGCGGGCTTCTCGTCGGGCTGCTTCTCACCCGGCTCAATGCGCGGCGCACGGGTGCCGTGGCCGACGTCATAGAGGCACGGGCGCTCTCCGGCCGCAAACTTTCGCTGCGCGATGGGCTGCTTTCCGCCTTCATTACCGCGCTCTCTCTGGGGTCCGGTGCCAGTGCCGGGCGCGAGGGGCCGGTGGTGCATCTGGGCGCGGTACTGGCTACCGCCGTCGCCTGGCGCGCCGAACTGCCCGGATGGTGCCGCCGCACGCTCCTGGGTGCCGGCGTGGCGAGCGCCATCGCCGCCTCCTTCAACGCGCCGATCGCCGGTGTCCTGTTCGCCCATGAGGTGATCCTCGGTCACTACGCCATGCGCTCCTTCGTGCCCATCGTCATTGCGTCGACCGCGGGCGGTGTAGCCTCCCGGCTTTGGTTCGGCGATGCGGCAGCGTTCCTCATACCGCACTATGCGATCACGTCCTTTTGGGAATTCCCCGCCTTCGTGCTGCTCGGCGTGACGGCGGCGGTGGTTGCCATTCTGTTCCAGCTGGCGCTGTTCATCGCCGACTTCACGGCACGCAGCACACCCGTCCCGCTGTGGCTGCAGCCGATGGCCGGCGGCGTCCTGGTCGGCGCCATCGCTCTCGTCTTCCCGCAGGTGCTCGGCGTCGGCTATGAGGTGACGGACATGGCGCTATGGCAACGGCTGCCTCTCATCACGATGCTGCTGCTGATCGTGGCGAAGACGGTCGCCACGGCGATCACGCTCGGCGCCCGCTTCGGCGGCGGCATCTTTTCACCCGCGCTCTATCTCGGCGCCCTCACAGGCGGCTCCTTCGGCATCATCGCCGCATCTGTCTTCCCCGACCTGGCCTCGAGCGGCGGGCTCTACGCCATCCTCGGCATGGGCGCGGTCGCCGGCGCCGTCCTCGGCGCACCCATCTCGACGACGGTCATCGTCTTTGAGCTGACGGGCGGCTACACGCTTTCCATCGCCCTTCTACTCACCGTCGCCGTCGCCCACGGCATCACGCAGGCGATCCATGGCCATTCCTGGTTCCACTGGCAGCTGGAAATGCGTGGCCTGTTCATCCAGGAAGGCCCGCATCGCGCGCTCGGACAGACCACCCGCGTGATGGACTTCATGGAGCCGCTCACCGACGACGCCCAACCGGAGCGCCACGATCCGAAGGAAGGTCCGCCCGCGCTCAAGCCCAGCGACACGCTGGAAGCGGCCTTGCGCGCCTTCGACCAGAGCGGCCACACCCGGCTACCAGTGGTCGATCCCAAGGACGAGACTCGCATCATCGCCTTCGCCACCCACATCCGTGCATTACGCTCATTCAACAGGGCCCTGGTACAGCTCAGCGAGGAAGAGCATCGCTGAGGTTCTCGGGCCGATGCGTTAACCGGCGCTTAACCATGACGCCCTTTGCACAGCTTACCGCCCCGCCCTTCCTTGAAGCGCCCGGTAGGCATTTCAGAATTCTCCCAAGCTCAAATTGATTCGCCCGCCGCCCCGGCGGCACGAGGGAGATGGTCTTGAAGGTCGATGTGAAGCGGATGTCCGAAAGGCTCGCCCGTGACGCGAGCGTAAGCGACTACGAGGTCTGGCGCGCCCTGAAAGCGCTGGACGAGGAGCTTTACCAGATCGAGTCGCAACGCGACCCCATCCCCATAGACCTCGTCTTCGCGCGTGCGATCCTGCGCCGGGCGCAGGAAGCGCGGGGCTGCCCATAGCAGTTCCGGGAGAAGTGGAAACCGGTTTTCCGTCCGGAATTGCGACAAAGAGATCGGACCACCGATCCGGTGAAACGACGGTCTGATCTAGCCCCTTGCTGGCTTAGGCAAGCTTCTCGTTGAAGAAGTCTATGGTGCGCCGCCACGCCAAGTCCGCCGCTTCCTTGTCGTAGCGGGCCTCGGATGTGTCGTTGTTGAAGGCGTGGTTCACCCCCTCGTACATGTGGATGGTGTATTCCGCGCCGCCCGCCTCTAGCGCCTCGCGATACTCCTCGATGCCGGCGTTGATGCGCTCGTCGAGGCCGGCGTAGTGAAGGAGCAGCGGTGTGTCGATGTTCTCAACGTCCTCCGGGTCGGGCTGCGCCCCGTAATAGGCAACCGCCGCGTCAAGCGAAGGCGCGTTGACAGCGAGAATGTTCACAACACCGCCGCCCCAGCAGAAGCCGACGGCGCCCACATTGCCGTTCGTCTCCTCGTGCTCTTCCAAGTATGTGATCGTCGCCACGCCGTTGGCGACCGTCTGCTGTCGGTCGAGCTGGCCGAACATCGACCGCGCCTCATCCTCGTCTTCCGGCGTGCCGCCGAGGGGCGACAGGAAGTCTGGTGCCAGCGCCACGAAACCCTCCAACGCCACACGCCGCGCCACATCCTGGATATGCGCATTGAGGCCGCGGTTCTCGTGGATGACGATGACTGCCGGCAGCGGCCCTTCCTGCTCGGCCGGGCGCACCAGATAGCCCCGCATCTCGCCTGCCCCGCCCGGATAGGTGATCTCCTCGATCGCCAGCCGCTCATCGTCTTCGGCAACCATGGCCGCGCGGGCGGAGCTGGCTGCCAGCATCGGCGCAATCGCCGCGGCGGCCGCGCTCGAACCGGCGAGCTTCGTCAGCTTTTCCATGAAGCCGCGGCGGTCGAGTGTAAGGTGGGTGTACTCGTCGTAGGCTTCGATCATCGCCTGGGTGATCTTCGGTGTGGACATGGCTATGCTCCTGGGAATGATTACGTACCCCCCCTTGGGTCGTCACACCCTGAGCTAGAATAAGAAGCAGTTGAGGGGGCGGTCCACTCAAGGCTGCGTGAAGTGCCGGGACAGACCTTGGCCTTGCCGTGACGAACCGGTACAAAAGGAAAACGCTTGGCCTCCCGGGCCCGAATCACCATATGCAGTGCTCAATGTCAGGTTCTCCGGACGATCTGCCGTTCTTCGGCGACGATGAAACCCCGCGTCCCCCCTCCGCCGCGCCGCGCGCGGGGGGCATTGCCGCGCGCGCCATGGCCGCCCGTCAGGGCGCGGCCGCGCCCTATCTCGAAGGGCTGAATCCCGAGCAGCGCCTGGCCGTCGAGACCACCGAAGGTCCAGTGCTCGTGCTGGCCGGTGCCGGTACCGGCAAGACGCGGGTGCTGACGACACGCATCGCCCACATCCTGGCAACCGGCCGCGCCTACCCTTCGCAGATCCTCGCCGTGACTTTCACCAACAAGGCGGCGCGCGAGATGAAGGCGCGTATCGGCGTGTTGGTCGGCCAGGCGATCGAGGGCATGCCGTGGCTCGGCACGTTCCACTCGATCGGCGTGAAGCTCTTACGCCGCCATGCCGAGCTCGCCGGCCTCAAATCCTCCTTCACCATCCTCGACACCGACGACCAGATCAGGCTCCTGAAGCAGCTCATCCAGGCCGAGGGCCTGGACGACAAGCGCTGGCCGGCGCGCCAGTTCGCGCAGATGATCGACGGCTGGAAGAACAAGGGGCTGGTCCCGAAGGACATCCCCGAGGGCGACGCCCGCGCTTTCGCCAACGGCAAGGGCCGCGAACTCTACACCGCCTATCAGGAGCGACTGAAGACGCTGAACGCTGTGGACTTCGGCGACCTGTTGCTCCACCCCATCCGCATCTTCCGTGAAAACCCGGATGTGCTCGCAGAGTACCACCGCAAGTTCAAGTATATACTGGTCGACGAGTACCAGGACACCAACACGGCGCAGTATCTCTGGCTGCGCCTCCTTGCGCAAAGGCCGCAGATCAAAAGCGGACTTCCTGCCGAAGGCCGAGCGCGCGACCGCGCGCCGGGCGACGTTTCGCCCGCCCCCGCGGAGGACCAGCCGCCGCAGGCGGCGGAGCGGCCCGTGAGCGAAAACAAACAGCAGCAGATAAATATCTGCTGCGTGGGCGACGACGATCAGTCGATCTATGGCTGGCGCGGCGCCGAGGTGGACAACATCCTGCGCTTCGAGAAGGATTTTCCGGGCGCCACCGTCATCCGCCTTGAGCGCAACTACCGCTCCACCGCCCATATCCTGGGCGCTGCCTCCCATCTCATCGCCCACAACGAAGGCCGGCTCGGCAAGACGCTTTTCACCGACGCCGCCGACCCAGACGACCCCAAGGTGAAGGTGCACGCTGCCTGGGATTCGGAGGAGGAAGCGCGCGCCCTCGGCGAGGAGATCGAGGCTCTCCAGGCCAAGGAGCACGCCCTCAACGACATGGCCATCCTCGTGCGCGCTTCCTTCCAGATGCGCGAGTTCGAGGACCGCTTCGTCACCCTCGGCCTCAACTACCGCGTCATCGGCGGCCCGCGCTTCTACGAGCGCATGGAGATCCGCGACGCGCTCGCCTATTTCCGCGTCGTCGCCCAAGGGGCCGATGACCTCGCCTTCGAACGTATCGTCAACGTGCCGAAGCGCGGGCTGGGCGAAGCCGCCGTGCGCCAGATCCACGATGTCGCGCGCATGCGCGGCGCGCCGCTCCTGCAGGCCGCGCGCGACCTCGTCGGCACCGAGGAGATGAAGCCCAAACCGCGCGCGGCCCTGCGCAACCTGGTGGAAAGCTTCGAGCGCTGGCAGGGCATGCTCGAGCGTACGCCGCACACGGAGCTTGCCGAGCTGATCCTGGAGGAGTCTGGCTACACCGATATGTGGAAGAACGACCGTTCGGCCGAAGCGCCGGGGCGTCTGGAAAACTTGAAAGAGCTCATCCGCTCCATGGAAGAATACGAGAGCCTGCGCGGCTTTCTGGAGCACGTGGCGCTGGTCATGGATGCCGAGCGCGACGAGGAGCTTGACGCCGTCAGCCTCATGACGCTGCACTCGGCCAAAGGATTGGAATTCGACACCGTCTTCCTGCCCGGCTGGGAGGAAGGTCTCTTCCCCCACCAGCGTGCGCTCGACGAGGGCGGGCGCTCGGGCCTGGAGGAGGAGCGGCGGCTTGCCTATGTCGGCCTCACGCGCGCCAAGAAGAACCTGCACGTCTGGTTCACCTCCAACCGCCGCATCCACGGCCTATGGCAGTCCACCATCCCCTCACGCTTCCTTGACGAGTTGCCGGAGGCGCACGTCGAGGTGGCCGAGGACGGCGGCGCCTATGGCGGTTACGGACGGCCCCTGGGCGACAGGCAGCCCGGCCGGCCCAATCCCTACGGCCCCTCGCGCTTCGACGAGGCGGCGGAGGTCTTCTCCAGCACCTACGCCACACCCGGTTGGCAGCGCGCCCAGAAAAACCGCACCGACGCCACGGCGCGCAACTGGGGAACCCGCTCCGGACATCAGGTTGAGCGCATCGGCTACGGCGAGACGGATTCGGGCTATGGCGCCGGGCGAGGCTCGGTCAAGGGCCGCACCATCGAGGGCGAGCTGGTGGCCAAGTCAGTCGCCGACAGCCCCTCGGCCTTCAAGGTGGGCGACCGCGTCTTCCACTTGAAGTTCGGCAATGGCAACGTTGCGGCAATAGACGGCAACAAGCTCACCATTGATTTCGACAAGGCGGGCCAGAAGCGCGTCCTGGACGGCTTCGTCGAGCGCGCGTAACCTGCGCTGCCTCTCGTAACGGCAATATATCTTATTTGAAGTATACGTACTTGCCTTCGGCGTTTTTCTCGCGCTTCAGCACGCCGCTATTGGCGTAGCGCGACAGCGGCCCGGAGAAGGCATTGGATTTATAGCGGGTGCCGACTTCTTCTTGGCATTTCTTCACGATGTCGCCGATGGTGCGTTTTTGATTGAAGAAATCGCTGGAAATCAACCCCGACAGCGCGGCGACAGCACCGCTGGCGCTGGGCGCGGTTGTGCGTGCCCGTGAAGCCGACGGGCCAGCCTCGCGTCCACCAGCCCGGCCCGGCCCCACGGCGTAGGAACTGCCAGGCGCTTCCAGGAACCGCTCGCCGCCAGCCTGATTGAATAAAAGCTCCACGATGCGGAGCTGGACTGCTTCCGACTCAAATTTGTTGATGGTTTCAGAGAGTTCGGCAAGCTGTCGCTTTAGTTCGTGGAAGTTCTTATTCATTTTAATCGCCCCTGCTCGACACCGCGCCGCCAAGACGCAGAAAAGCCCTTGTCATTTGGCTATATAAGTAGGATGAAAGTCAATACACGCACTGCGCGAGTATATTTCTAGATGGGGTTGCACATAAGCTTCCTCGGGCCGCGTAGGTAAATCGTTTTGAATGCACGCCAAGCTAATTCTGCCACAACAGCCTAAAACAAGGTAAAGGCCGTATCGGCAAACACGGCGCATGCACATGACGACGCCGAGTGCAGCGGCTTAATATCTATGGCGGCTTGGCGAGCGATTGCCGCTTGCGACAGTTTGCATCTTCCTTCCCCTCGGTATCAGGACTATTCTTCACCCATGAAGACGGCACCAGCCAATCTTCCAGCTTTCCTCAAGCTCGGCGCCGTCGCCATGCTTTTAGCGGCGCTGGCTGGTCTCGGGCTTGCGATGTGGGTAGAGAACGGCGCGGCGATTTTTATTTCCATGGCCCAGGCCGGCCTTGCCTGGTGTCTGTGATCTCCTTCAGCGGTGAATTTCCATGATGCGCTACATTCTTGTCGGCATTCTCGCCCTCATGATTCTTGCAGTCGGGCTGCTCACCTTTCAATGGTACCGCGACAGGAATGCGGCAATCGCCTTCGGCGCGCCTTTCGAGCTTGTCGACCAGAACGGCGAACCGATCACCGAGGCGGCATTCGAAGGCAGTCCAACAGCGATCTTTTTCGGCTTCACCCATTGCCCCGACGTCTGCCCCACGACGCTTTTCGAGATGGAAGGCTGGCTCGATGAACTGGGCGAAGACGGCGAAGCCCTGGGCACCTTTTTCGTCACTGTCGATCCCGAGCGCGACACACCGGAGGTCATGAAGACCTACCTGGAAAACTTCTCCAGCCGCATAGCCGGTATCACCGGCGAGCCTGAGAAGGTGATGGAGATGGTCAAGTCCTTCCGCATCTATGCCAGCAAGGTGGAACTGGAAGACGGCGACTACACAATGGACCACACCGCGTCGGTCATGCTGCTTGACCGCGACGGCGACTTTTTCGGCACCATTTCCTACCAGGAGAACCCGGAGACAGCTATCGCCAAGCTGCGCCGGCTGATAAAGGAGGGCTGACTGGCCCCTCCTCCTATAACCCCCCGCCTTGAGACCAATGCCTCAGACCCGTCTCTACCTTCAGGCGCCGCAGGCGCTTGCAACCCGCATCTACGATCTCTTCGACCGTGCATTCGAGGATGACGGGTTGGCACTCGCCATCATGGAGATCGACGAGGCGCGGGACCTGCACGAAGTCTCCGTCTATGCGATGGAGGACGTCGACGGCGTGAAAGCGCGCATGCGAACGGTCCTCTGTGCCCTGCCCGCCATTCCTGAGATCGCTACGGAGGAGCTTCCGGAAACCGACTGGGTGGCCCACGCGCTGGAGGGCCTGCATGCCGTGCGGGCCGGCCGTTTCTTCATCCACGGCGCCCACCAACGCAGCGGCGCGCGGCCGGGCGAGATCGCCATCGAGATCGAAGCTGGCCTCGCCTTCGGCACCGGCCACCACGGCACGACGGCAGGCTGCCTGGAGATGATCGGTAGCGTTGTGAACCGCGAGCGCCCCATGAATGCTCTCGACCTCGGCACCGGCAGTGCCGTCCTGGCCATCGCCATCGCCAAGCTCAGGCGCATTCCGGTGCTGGCCACCGACATCGACGCCACGGCAACGCGTGTGGCCCGCGCCAATGTGCGGCTGAACGAAGCGATCGCCTGGGTACAGGCCGTCACCGCGCCCGGCTTCCATCACCGCCTATTTGCCGAAAGGCGGCCTTTCGACCTGATTGTCGCCAACATCCTCGCTCGCCCGCTGATGCGGCTGGCGCCCGATATGGCACATCATCTGGCACCGGGCGGGTCGCTCATCCTGTCGGGCATTCTGGACCGCCAGCGCCGCGCCGTCATCGCCTCCTATGTCGGCCAAGGCTTCCGCCACGTCGCCACGATACACCGCGAGGGCTGGGCCACGCTTCACATGAAGCGCTGAAAAGAAAAGGCGGCCGCAGTGGCTGCAGCCGCCTCTTTCCAAGCCCCGAGCGGAAAACTCAGTACATATAGGCCGTGCCCCTGCGGCGCAGCTCTTCACGGCTGTAGCCGTGCGTCTTCAACGTCTCGTCGTCGAGCATCAGGAGCGCACCATTGACATAGCGGCTCACCTGCCGTTCGCGGGCAGCAACCAACGCATCTACCGCGTTACGAAAAAATCCACGCTTTGCACCATGTGCCATGTGAAGTTTCCTTCTCACAATCGAAAGTTCGTCCTCCACGCTTTGAAAGGTAAGCACTGCTGACCTGATCAACCAGCGCTCATTGTGCATGCCAGCCATTCGGTTTTTGCATGCGCGAAGGAGATGCTGCATCGCAGCATCAATAAGATTGAAATCCCTCTCCGCTGCATTGCTCGCGCCCGCACTGGCGGATAGGGTTCGCGGCCTCGAAGCCCCTCCGGAGTATCTCCATGTTCCAGTCGTTCGACAGCACCGCCGATCCCTCACAGGCAGGTCCGCGCCTGGAGCGCTTGCGTGCGTTGATGATAGAGGAAAACCTCGAGGGCCTGCTGGTACCGCACAGCGACGAACATCAGGGCGAATATCTGCCGCCGGGGGCGGAGCGGCTGGCATGGCTGACCGGCTTCACCGGCTCGGCGGGCGCGGCCCTTATCCTTCGCGGAAAGGCGATCCTCTTCGTCGACGGCCGCTACACGCTGCAGGCCGGCGAGCAGACGGATCCCACGCTCTTCGACATCGAGAGCCTGGTCGACAACCCGCCGCGGGAGTGGATGAAGGCGCACCTGTCGAAGGGTGCGCGCATCGGCTTCGATCCTTGGCTGCACACGATCGGCGACATACGCGGCCTGCGCAAGGCCCTGGAGAAGGTAGGCGCGGAGGCCGTGCCGCTCGAACGCAATCTCGTTGACGCCATCTGGGAGGACCAGCCCGCACCGCCCGCCGAGCCGGTGCGCATCCATCCCCTCAGCTATGCCGGGGAAGCCGCCGCCGACAAGCTCTCCCGCCTGGCCGGCAAGCTGGCCGAGGACGGCATTGACCACACGGTGCTCACCGACCCCTCATCGCTCGCCTGGGCATTCAACATCCGTGGCAGCGACGTGCCGCACACGCCGCTGGCGCTCGGTTTCGCCATTCTCTCGGCTAAAGACCGACCGCGCCTCTTCATGGACCCGAAAAAGCTCTCGAACGAAACGGAGGCCTACCTGCGCGAACTGGCGGAGCTCCATGCGCCCTCGGAGCTGGAAACCGTGCTCGCGGAGCTGGCGCGAGACGGCGCGAAGATCGGCCTCGATAACGCCCGCGCCGCCGAGAAGCTGCGCCTCCTGGTGGAGGAGAGCGGCGGCACGACCGTCTCCTTCGCCGACCCCACCGCCCTTCCCCGGGCAATGAAGAACGAGCCAGAGCTGAGGGGCGCCCGTGCGGCCCACCTCCGCGACGGCGCGGCCCTTGCCCCCTTCCTTGCCTGGCTCGACGCGCAGGAACCGGAAAGCCTGGACGAGATTGCTGTCGTCAAGCATCTGGAGGAATGCCGCCGCACCGGCGAGGAAGCACAGATGCCGCTGCGCGACATCTCCTTCGACACCATCTCCGGCGCCGGGCCCAACGGCGCCATCATCCACTATCGGGTCACGGAGAAGACCAACCGCAAGCTTGCATCGGGCGAGCTTCTGCTAGTCGATTCAGGCGGTCAGTACGAGGACGGAACGACCGACGTCACACGCACCGTCGCCCTCGGCCGGCCGACGGACGAGATGCGAAACCGCTTCACCTTGGTGCTGAAGGGCATGATCGCCATCTCGATGCTGCGCTTTCCCGAGGGCACCCGCGGCATGGACATCGACGCCTTCGCCCGGCTTGCGCTTTGGAACGCCGGTCTCGACTACGGCCATGGCACAGGCCATGGCGTCGGCTCCTATCTCTCCGTGCACGAGGGCCCGCAGCGCATCGCCAAGACCGGCACGGAAAAGCTGCGCACCGGCATGATCCTCTCCAACGAGCCCGGCTACTACCGCGCCGGACACTACGGCATCCGCATCGAGAACCTCATCGTCGTCACGCCGCCCAAGGCGGTGCCGGGTGGCGAGGTGGAGATGCACGGCTTTGAGACGCTAACGCTGGCGCCTATCGACCGCCGGCTTATCGAACCTTCGCTCCTGAGTGTGGAGGAGCGGGCGTGGCTGGATGCCTATCACAAGCGGGTGTTCGAGGAGGTCGGGCCGCTGGTCGATGGAGAGACGGCTGCATGGCTGCGTGGGGCGACGGCGCCGCTGTAAAGACCCGCCCTACCCCAGCAAATGGCGCAGAAGGATGAGCAGCGCCGTTGCCGACAGAAACATCGGCATCATGCCGCCACCGGCCAGCGAGATCATCGCCCCTACTGCCAGGGCCGCAATCTCGGCCGGCCCGCCCTCCATCGCGGCGGGCGCCACCAGGGTCGTCAGAACTGCCGCGGGCACGGCGTTCAGCCCTGCCTCCACGCGCGGATGGATGCGCTCGAAGCGCGAGAGCACCAGATGCCCGCCGGCGCGCGTCAGGTAGGTCAGCACCGCCCCGGCGACGATGATCCAGAAAATAGTGCTCATTGCGCCTCCTCCCGCGCAGCTTTGCCCGGCGGCAGCAATGCACCGAGGAAGACGCCGGCCAGCGCGCCGATCGACACGTGCCAGGGAGAGCCTACGGTCTTGTAGGCGATGATGGACGCCACCGCGCTCACACCCACGACCGGCAGCCACAGGGCACGTTTGCGGAAGCTCATGACGAGGCCGAGGAAGTAAATCGGTAAAAGGAAGTCGAGCCCCAGCGCATGCGGATCGGGGATGAGGCGGCCGAACAGGGCTCCGAGCCACGCCTCGACGACCCAGCAGGCATAGATCGGCAGGGCAAGCCCCATGTACCACGTGAAGCTGACCGCACGGCCGCTCTCCACCCGCTGCTCGGCTTCAGCGAATTGCGGGTCGACCAGGAAGAAAAAGCCGATGACACGCTGCAAAGGCGTCCAGTGGGAGAGCTGGCGGCCGATGGTGGCTGAATAGAGCACGTGGCGGAAATTGACGGCGAAGATCGAAAGGACGACCAGCCACGGTGCGATTTTTGCACCGAACAGGTCGAGGCCCACCATCTGGCTGGCGCCGGCGTAGATGGCGGCGCTCATGAAGACCGCCTCGAAGGTGGAAAAACCGTTCTCTACCGCCAGCATGCCGAACAAAAGGCCGAAGGGAGCGGCGGCCACGAGGACCGGCAGGCTCCTACGCGCGCCAAGCATGAATTCGCTCCACGGGCGCGGCGCGGCATAGCTGTCAGCGGTCATGGGGAACCTCCTGCCGGTAAGCATAGGTCAGGAAGGCTGACCAGTCATATCAATTTCATTGAGCCAACGATGAAGGCGGATGATCGGTTGGCCGGAGAGCCGGCCGCCGCCCGCGCGGCGGCCGGTTTCGCCTGGAGCCTCGGCTCAGCGGTATGGCGAGTTACAATATTTGCGCGGACCGCTGTAGGGCTGGAAGGTGTCCGTGCGCACGTCGTAGGAACGATAGCGCCGCAAGCACCACTGCACATGCGGGTCGCTGGTGCGGTAACGGTAGACGGGTGCCGCCCGCGACGACTGGGATAGCAGTCCGCCAAGGATCGCACCCGCCGCAAGACCGCCGAGAAACGCGCCGGCATTGCCGCGCCTGGAGCGGTGGCGGTGCTTCCTGTAGCGATGATAGTCGCGCGCGTAGTACCTGTGGCGATGGTTCACCTCCTCGATCAGCTTGCCACTGGCGGGTGTTGCCAAGGGCGCCGGATACACCGGCGCGGATATGGCCGGCGCGGTGGGGACACCTGCAACGGAGAGCGCCATGACCGCCGCGCAGAGCGTTGCGATTTGCTTTTTCATCTCGGCCTCCTCGGTCATTTCGACCGTTTCATGCACTTTTGTGCCCCTTCATGTATGATTCTAATCCTGTCCGCCCACCCGCGCAAACCAGGCGTCCTCGTCGATCACCTCGACGCCGAGCTCCGCCGCCTTCTTCAATTTCGATCCCGCGCCCGGCCCGGCAACCACGAGGTCCGTCTTTTTCGATACCGAGCCGGCCACCTTGGCGCCCAGCCGTTCGGCCATGTCCTTGGCCTCGTCGCGCGACATGCGCTCCAGCGCACCGGTGAAGACGATGGTTTTTCCGGCGACAGGCGAATCCATCACCGGCCGCTCGGCGTCCTCCACATTCACCTGCGCCGCAAGCTTCTCCACCAGCCCCCGATTGTGCGCCTCGGCGAAATAGTTGGCCACGGCATCGATCACCGCATCGCCGATATCCTCCAGCGCGTCCATCTCCTCGCGCGCGGCGGAATCCCCCGCCGCCACGGCAAGCGCGGCGTCGTGAAAATCCTGCCAGGAACCGTAGGCGCGCGCCAGCGTCATGGCCGTTCGGTCGCCCACATGGCGGATGCCCAGCCCGTAGATCATGCGGTCGAGCGGGATGGTGCGCCGCGCCTCGATGGCCGCGAAGAGGTTGGCCGCCGAGACGTCGCCCCAACCGTCCTTGTCCTTGAGTTTCTTCAGGTTCTCCCCGTCGCGCCTTGCGAGCGTGAAGATGTCGGCCGGGCTTTTGACGGGCAGGTCCGGGTCGTGGAAGAAGAACTCGATCTGCTTTTCGCCCAGCCCCTCGATCTCGAAGGCGCGGCGCGAGACGAAGTGGCGCAGGTGCTCGATGCGCTGGAAGGGGCAGGCGAACTCGCCCGAGCAGCGGCGCACCACGCCCTCCCCGCCGCCGGCCGTGCCCTCGCGCACCACCGGCGTTTTCAACTCGCAGGGGCAGACGGTCGGGAAGGTGAACTCCTGCGCGTCCTTCGGCCGCCGCTCCGGCACATAGCCGAGGATCTGCGGAATGACGTCGCCCGCCCGCTGCACGGTCACCGTATCGCCGATCTTGATGCCCAGCCGCTCGATCTCCTCGGCATTGTGCAGGGTGGCGTTCGTCACCACCACGCCGCCCACCGTCACCGGCTCGAGCCGCGCCACCGGCGTCAGCGCGCCGGTGCGGCCCACCTGAATGTCGATGCCGCGCAGAATGGTGGAGGCCTTTTCCGCCGGGAACTTGTGGGCGATCGCCCAGCGCGGGCTGCGCGAGACGAAGCCGAGCCGCTGCTGCAGCGCAAGGTCGTCCACCTTGTAGACCACGCCGTCGATATCATAGCTCAGGGTGGCGCGCTGCTCCTCGATCGCCTTGTAATGCGCCAGAAGCTCCCTGGCCGTCTCGCAGTGGCGCATCAATTCGTTGGTGCGGAAGCCGTAGCTTTTCAGCGCCTCCACCATTCCCATCTGCGTTTGCGCGGGCATCTCGCTCACCTCGCCCCAGGCATAGGCGAAGAATTTCAAAGGCCGCGCGGCGGTCATGGCCGGGTCGAGCTGGCGCAGCGAGCCGGCGGCCGTATTGCGCGGGTTCACGTAAGTCTGCTTGCCCTCCGCCTCCTGGCGCGCGTTAAGGGCCAGGAAGTCGCGGTGCGTCATGTAGACCTCGCCGCGCACCTCGATGATCTCGGGAGGGGCGCCGGCAAGCACATTGGGAATGTCGGCGACCGCGCGTGCATTGGCCGTCACATTCTCGCCCACCTGCCCGTCGCCGCGTGTGGCCGCTGAAACGAGCCGCCCCGCCTCGTAGCGCAGCGACAGGGACAAGCCGTCGATCTTCGGCTCCGCCGTCATGTCGATGGGGGCGTCGGGAGCGAGCTTCAGATAGCGCCGGATGCGCGCCACGAACTCGATCACGTCCTCGTCGGAAAACGCGTTGTCGAGGGAAAGCATCGGCACCTTGTGCCGCACCTTCTCGAATTTCTCCGACACCGGCGCGCCTACCCGGCGCGAAGGCGAATCCTCGCGGATGAGATGCGGAAAGGCCTGCTCGACGGCGAGGTTGCGCCGCCTGAGCGTGTCGTACTCGGCATCCGAGATCGCCGGCCGGTCCTCTGCGTGATAGAGCCGGTCGTGCTCGGCGATCTCGCGCGCGAGGCGGGCTAGTTCTTCCCTGGCTTGCTCCTCCGTCATGTCCTCGACGGGGATATTGGCTATGGTCATGGGCGATGATCCGGATTCGGTCGGGCCGCCAACATATTGCTTTTCGGACGTTTGTCTCAAGTCGCTCGATCTCCGCACCTGCCTCATCCTGACGGCCATGCCTATTCCTTCCCGCCGGTGGGCCGGCGGGTGCGCTTCAGTTCGGGGAGACGGGCGGCCCTTGTGTCGCTCGTCTAGTTTAGTCGCGACCCGCAGGCCGCCCGTCCGGCGATTTCAGTCTCCGCCCGTTCCGCTTCCAGGGAGTGGATTGTGGAAGGTTTTCGCCTTCCGCGACGGGGGTGGCCCTTCGACCCGCTCGGGGCTGCCACGTTGCCCGTCATTCCTCCGCTCCCCTTTAAAGTGCACCGTCCGGCACGCGCCGCCCGTAGTGGCGGCAGGGGAACCCTTGGGCGGAGCCTCCCCGGGCCGGCCGCCACGTTAGCGGCCCGCCGGAGGCGCCGACCCATCCTCGCGAGATCACCGTCGCGACCTGCGTCCCCGCGGGATGGGCGGGGACAGGATAGTGCTGGGTTGGTGAGGGGGGATAAAATTGGGGTGAGAAAATTAGGAAGCTGCGAAATATCAGGGAGTTACGGAGACCTATGCTGGCGATTTTTCCCCGCTCTGGATCGATTGATTGGGCCAGAGCGCTCTGCTGTTTCTGCGTATGGCAACGGGAAAGTTCGACCCCTTCCGAACGCTTGTTAGACCTGACCGAATTCACGCCCATGACCCAAAGCGGACGCAAACTCGTGGCATGGGGTATGCGTTCAACTGATTGAGTCACACATACAGGAGATGCCCCCGATGAGTCAGAGCTGCCCTGTCCTCACTCCCGCTGAAAGGCAAGTCAACGACATACTGAAACGAGCCGAACAAGCTATGTTGGCTACGGTTTACAAAGCTCTTGAGGATGCCGAGAATCAAGCCGCCGAAGAGCTGCAATCAATCGGATCTCAGGAAAGGCCACCGGCATACGAGTATTTTGCCGCCGTCGTACACCAAAACCTGTTCTTGCTGTTATGCGGAGCCGATCCTGAAACGTGCGAGGGTGGGGATCCTGAAATCGCCGCCCGTATCCTCGATAACGGTCGAAAAATATCCGTCCACTACTGGGCGGGCAGGAATGCAGGCCCGAACCCTGCCAATTCTGCCGACTGATCGTGCATCCTACTCGGGACTTTCGGCAGATTAACGTCCGCTCCTGGCGCTTCCTGCGCGTTCAATTCAAGGGCAGCAACGCGAACTTTCCACCCTTCTGAGACATACCGCCGTTGCACGGAATACTTCGTCGCGCAATTAATGGCGCGCGGGCCAGAAACCATTGTCTGAGTCCGCGCCCAATGGTCACTAACTGCCGAATTGTCTTATAACTTCCACGAGCTCGACATGACCGAAGCATGCACCACTTCCCGGCTGGATTTCACCGTTTTCCAATGCCGTGGCATAAATGACCGCCGGCTCCGCTTCGATACGCTCCCGAACCGCGGCAAGCTTCGGCCAACGGCTTTTGTTCGCCACCTCATGGAAGTCGAGCCAGCGCGCTACACCGATCAGGAGGCCGTCGGCAAGGGTGGGCCGATCGGTGATCAGGAACCTGCTGTCACCGATCATCTCTTCCAGCCTGTCGTGACGTTCGATCACGCCTTCACGGCCCCAGTTGCGCAGCGCAGACTGCATTGCGGGGTTGGGCGGCTCCATTTCCATAGCGGCCCAAAGCGGACTGAACGAGCCAGTAAAGCCAGTATTGATGAACGCTATCATCTGGTGCATCCGGGCTGCCTCTCGTGACAACGGATCGAAGCTGATACGTCGTTCCGTATCTCGCGCCTCGAGCCAGGCGGCAATCGCCATGGTTTCCGTCAACACCTCGCCCTTTTCGGTAATGAAGGCGGGCGTTTCTACACGCGGATTGATACGTCTGTACGAAGGGTCGCGCATCTCGCCGAACATATCAACGCGGCACAGCCTGTAAGGCTTGCCCAGCCATTCGAGGGCAGCGACAAGCCCCATCGAGCTTCCGGACGGGAAGCCATAAAGTAGGATCGGTTCCATGATATCGTTCTCCGTGATTTCTGGTGATCACGCTGCGCAGCGAAACTGGAACCTAGCGGCTCGCCGGGCCAAGTAAATTACGCACCTTTTTGTAACCACGAGGTTCCGATGAAAAATCTCGTCTCCCGCTGTCCGATCGAAGAAGTGATGCAAGTGCTCAGCGGCCGCTGGCCGACTCTGCTCATCTACTATCTGCAAGAAGGTACCAAGCGCTTCAGCGACCTGCGCCGGGACAATCCAACGATCTCGCACAAAATGCTAACGCTCGAGCTACGCAAGCTCGAAGATGCTGGCATCGTTCAGCGTACCGAATTCGAGGGCTATCCGCTTCGAGTCGAGTACGAGTTAACCTCCGCAGGACAAAAGCTGGTGCCTCTCATCGATGCTTTGGGTGATTGGTGGGAGACAACCGATGGCCTTGGTCAGGAACAGGACATGGCGATGGCGGATACCACCGCGTAGGAGCCGAATGCTCGCCTATCCCGTCATATTTTTGTGCTGATGCGGCTGTGTTTGCGCGTCCACTCTTCCTGCTCGTTCCCGATTCGAGGGAAGGTACGGCGGAAATCCACCCTCTCATGACCTCAGAGAAACGCGAAGGTTCGACCCTCTGCGGTCATCCACGACAAGCACGGCGAACGGTTGTTTGAGCCCTTTCGGGACCTTCGTTGCCGTTCTTGCGGCTCGGAAGCCCTACTCTCCGACCGGAAGGCGAGATCGTGTGGCAGCCACACTCCTTGGCGCATGCCGGCGGCCTTGTTGACGGCCAGACATGAGATCCGGCGCATTCAGAGGGCATCTTCACTGCTTTTTTGTAACGAGGAACGGCCGGGCATCCCTGCCGCGCGTGCCGTGGCGGTCGCTCTCGACGATCTCGAAGCCGGCGGCTTCGATCTCCCGCTCCAGCTCCGGCCCGGAAAAGACCGACACATAGGGCGCCTTGCCGACGAACTGCATGACCGGTATCGCAACCCGCACGGCGGGGTTCATCTCTTTCAGGCACGGCGTCTTGGAGATGAAGAGCCCGCCCGGTTTCAGGAGCCGATGTAACCCCCGCAGGGCCGCTTCCCGCTCGGCCACCAGATGCAGCACGTTGAAACCGAACGCCACGTCGAACGAACCGTCCGGCCAGGGTGCGGCATCTGGCGTCGCTGCCGCGAACTCGACGTTGGCGCAGTCTTGCGCCACGGCCTTCTCGCGCGCGATCGCGATCATCTCGCCCGATATGTCGGTTGCCACGATGCGCGCGACAAACGGTGCCAGCCGCAGCGCTGTCGTACCCGTACCGCACCCGAACTCGAACGCCGTCTCGCCGCCATCGAGATAGTCGCGCGTACGCGCCAGCGTCCGCTCGTAGCCCGCCATGTCGGCGATCGGATCGGCGGCGTATTTGCGCGCGATGCGGTCCCAGAAACGTGCGTCGTTGTGCGTTTGGAACACTGGTGGCCTCCTTGTGCATCGTGCTCTAGCATATGCGCAGGAATTTGGAATTGCGGACCAACGCACAAGCGATATACTTTTTTGTATGACTGAAATCGACTGGAACCGCGCTCGCGCCTTCCTCGCCACCGCCGAGGCCGGGTCGCTCTCGGCCGCTGCGCGCAAGCTCGGGCTCACTCAGCCCACCTTGTCCCGGCAGGTCGCCGCCCTTGAGGCCGAGCTTGCGGTTCTTCTGTTCGAGCGAATCGGCAAGAAGCTCGTGCTCACCGAGGCGGGCGACAGCCTTTTGCAGCATGCGCGCGCCATGGGCGAAGCCGCCCTCGCCATGAGCTTCGCGGCGAGCGGCCGTGCCGAGGCGATCGAGGGTCGCGTCACCATCTCCGCCACCGACGGCAACGCAGCCTACGTCCTGCCGGAGATCGTAGCGCGCATCCGCAGGGAAGCGCCGCAGGTCACGCTCGTCATCATCGCTTCCAACTCGCTCAGCGACCTGCAGCGGCGCGAGGCGGACATCGCTATCCGCCATGTGCGGCCCGAGGGCGACAACCTCATCGGCAGACTGGTGCGCGAGAGCACTGCGCATTTTTATGCTGCTTCATCTTGGCTCGCTCGCAACGGACATCCGAAATCGCCGGCGGATGTCGCGCCGCACGACTTCATCGGCTACGAGCAGAGCGAGCGCTTCGCCGAACTTATGCGCGGCATCGGCACGCGTGCGACGGTGGACGGTTTCCGCCTCGTCTCCGAAAGCTCGGCCGTCGTGTGGGAAATGGTCAAACGCGGACTGGGCGTTGGCCTCATGAGCCGCGAGATCGCGCTGCGCACCGAAGGCGTGGTCGAGCTCTTCCCCGACCTCGAACCGCCACGATTTCCCGTCTGGCTCGTCACCCACCGCGAGCTCCGCACCAGCCGGCGCATCCGGCTCGTCTACGAGATACTGGCGGAGGAACTGGGGCGCGTTTAATGCCCCTCCGTCAATGACTCCAGGGTGAATTCGACGAATTGTATCAACCTCAGCGATGGAGACGCCTGACGAATGCCCTGAAAGTCCGCGTATAAGCCATCCACCACGCTCGTCGTGGATGACTGTTCTCCACCCTACCGCGACAAAAAGGAACCGGAAGGTCCGACGCTGAGCGGTCATTCGTGCTTTCAAGGAAGCAAAGATTTGCTCTCTATAGTTCCGTAGTCTTCCTCTCCGAAAACGACGGCCGGCAGGCCGACGCCGCCGAGCCGTTGCCAAAGACTTTCAACCCACTCCATGCAGGTGTCTACGATGACATCGTTCACAGAAAACGCCGGCTCATGTGGATCGAACACGGGAACATTCGGCTGCATCTGGCCATCCATACACCGAACTTCAAACAGCGAGCGGTGCGGCGCTATTGCCTTGTTAAGCACGTAAAGATCCGGACCATCCAAATGGACCATAACGGCGAAGAAACCTTCTTCGCTTTGGCCTGGATGAATCCCGACCATGAGCTGCCGGGCTTGTTCCGGGAGGGATCGCTTTATGGCGTGGAGCCGATCCAAGGCTGGCTGCGCATGAGCCTGCAAGATGCTTTGAAGCGCAGTTCTGTACTCATCTGCTGTCATTGCTTTACTCGATTTCTCGTAATCATCGTGGTTGAAGATAACTCCGGATGGCCGCAATGTCTGCGAGATCGCCGATCGAGAAGCGCCTCGATCGAGCCCTTTTCAGACCTTGCTGCTAGTGAATGTTCTTTGATCCGGGCATACTCCGGCTCCTTGCCAACCACATAGTAAGGAATGGGCATGCGCAGCACGAAAACCATCCATGTCATCTCCTGCCATGCCGAAGGGGAAGTCGGCGATGTGATCGTCGGTGGCGTCTCGCCACCTCCGGGCGACACGATTTGGGAGCAAAGCCGCTGGATTGCGCAAGACCAGACCTTGCGCAATTTCGTGCTGAACGAGCCGCGAGGCGGGGTCTTTCGGCATGTGAACCTGCTGGTGCCGCCCAAGCATCCGGAGGCGCAGGCCGCATGGATCATCATGGAACCGGAGGACACGCCGCCGATGTCGGGGTCCAACTCGATTTGCGTGTCTACCGTGCTGCTCGATACCGGGATCGTCCCGATGACGGAACCCGAGACGCACCTGGTTCTGGAGGCACCGGGCGGTCTTGTCCGCGTGCGGGCGGAGTGCCGTGACGGCAAGGCGGAACGTATCTTTGTCCAGAACCTGCCCTCTTTCGCCGCCCGCCTCGATGCATCGCTTGAGGTCGAGGGAGTTGGCACGCTGACGGTCGACACCGCTTATGGCGGCGACAGTTTCGTGATCGCGGACGCCGCGAAGCTGGGCTTTTCGCTGAACGAGGGCGAGGCGCATGACATCGCGACGCTGGGCGTAAAGATCACCGATGCCGCCAATGCGCAACTGGGCTTCGAGCATCCCGAGAATCCGGATTGGCGACATATCTCATTCTGCCTCTTCGCCGGGCCGTTGATCGAGGGGCAGCATGGGCTTGAGGCTGGCGCGGCGGTCGTGATCCAGCCGGGCAAGGTCGATCGCTCTCCGACCGGCACGGCGCTCTCGGCGCGCATGGCGGTGCTGCATGCGCGCGGGCAGATGAAGACGGGGGGCCGCCTCACCGCCCGCTCACTGATCGGTTCGACCTTCTTGGGCCAAATTTTGGGTGAGACAACCGTAGGTGACCGCCCGGCCATCCATCCGGAAATCTCGGGTCGAAGCTGGATCACCGGCATCCATCAGCACATGCTTGATCCTTCTGATCCTTGGCCCGAAGGTTACCGACTTGCGGATACATGGGGTGCGCACTGATGCAGGCTAGGGCCACGAACTGAATGTCCTGTTTGTCTGCCCATTCAAGTTCAGCGGCGTCAACGCGAACTTTCCACCCTTCTGAGACATATACCGCCGTTGCACGCACGAAAATGCAGTGCCGCTGAGCCCATGCATTCGCCCAGCGGAAGGGGCAGCGCGGCGAGGACGAGCATCGGGATCCAGCGCCGCAGCACGAATGATACTGATTGCTACAAGATAATATTGTCTATTAAGAAAATAAAAATACTTCGTCGCGCAATTAACCTGGATCAAGAGCCTTCGCTTAAAGCCACTGCCCTTACTCTGAACGCATCGTGCCGGGGGTGAAACATGCGGCTGGTCGTCCTCTTCCTGTTGCTGGTGGTTGCCGCCACGCCGGCCATATCCCAGACGGCCACCAGTGGGCAGAGCGGCGACGTCGAGACGTTTATCCGGATCCTCGAAAACGACGAAGCGCGCAGGCAGTTGCTTGAGAAGCTGCGGGCCGCGGATGAACCGTCTTCCGCCACACCTGAGATGACCGTCGTGCACGGCATCTCAGCTTACGCGCGCGGTGCCGTGGAAGGCGGTGCCGAACTGATCGACACTGCCATGCGCCTCGGTGATCAGGCGGTCGACGTCATCTCGGGTGCTGGCACGATCGATTTCCGGCGCCTGTGGAATTCGGTGCGTGACGTTCTTCTCGTTGTTGCCGTCACATTTGCCGCCTATTTCCTGCTGCGGCTCGCCTTCCGGCGTGTTCAGCGCGTTCTCGCGGGTGCTGCGGAGCGCAGCAGCGTTGTCAAACGTATCGGGATCGTCGCCTCGTTGGCGGGGGCGGACGCCGTTACGGTGCTTGGCGCCTGGGCCGTCGGCTATCTGCCGGCGCTCCTTGTCGGGTTGACCGGGCAGACGGGCAACAGCCGAACCCTCTTTCTCAACGCCTTCCTCTTCATAGAGCTTGCGAAGGTTGTCGCGCGCGTTCTGCTTGCCCCGAGGTGGCCGGCACTGCGCCTGGGGCGCATCGACGATACCACGGCGGCCTATTGGTACTTCTGGGTGAGCCGCCTCGTCAGCGTGATCGGCTACACGTTTCTCTTCGTCGCCCCGCTTCTTGCGGCGAATATCTCAAGCAGCACGGCCGAAGCGCTTCGCATTTTCGTGCTCTTTTGCGCGCTCGCCATGGCGTGGGTCATCATCCTTCAGAACCGGGACACGGTGCGCGCACGGCTGGTCCGCTATACCGAACACGGGCAGGCGGAGCCTCTCGTCCGCGTTCTATCCAGCGTCGCCAGGTTCTGGCACATTGTGGCGATCGGCTATCTTTCCCTCATCTTCGTGCTATGGCTCGCCAATCGCGAGGCAGCGCTCCCCTTCGTTCTTCTGGCGACCGTCCAGTCGCTTGTCGCGGTAGCGGTCGGTATCGCGCTGACCATTGCGATTGTCCGGCTCGCCGCCGGCGGCATGCGTCTGCCGGACGACGTCAAGGCGCGGCTGCCGCTGCTCGAAGCGCGCCTCAATGCATTCGTGCCCAATGTCCTGCGGGTCATCCGCGGCATCGTCATGGTCACCGTCGTCCTGGCGATCGCCCAGATCTGGCGGGTGGCCGACTTCATCGGCTGGCTGTCGAGCGAATTCGGCCAGCGGGTCGTGACCTCGGTGCTGGCCGCCGTTTTCGTGCTCTTCGTCGGCGCTCTCATCCATCTTGCCGTGCAGTCATGGGTGGAATACCGGCTCAACCCATCCTACGGCCGCATACCGAGCCCTCGCGAACGCACGCTGCTGGCGCTGTTCCGCAATGCGTTCACAATCGTGCTGAGCGTCGTCATCTTCCTGCTGGTCCTGGCCGAGCTCGGCGTCAATATCGGGCCGCTTTTGGCCGGCGCGGGCATCATCGGCCTGGCAGTCGGCTTCGGCTCGCAAAAGCTGGTGCAGGACGTCATCAACGGCGCCTTTATCCAATTCGAAAATGCGATGAATGAAGGCGATGTGGTGACCGTGGGAGGAATTACGGGGACGGTCGAGCGATTGACGATCCGATCCGTTTCGCTGCGCTCGATCGACGGCGTCTACCACCTCATCCCGTTCTCATCCGTCGATTCGGTGTCGAACTTCATGAGGAACTTCAGCTATCACCTCGCGTCCATCGGGGTCGACTACCGGGAAAACATCGGCGAAGTGAAACAGGCGATGCAGGAGGCTTTCGAGAGGCTGCAGCAGACGGAGCTCGGTGAGAACATCATCGGCGAACTGGAGATGCACGGCGTGACCGAATTCGCCGACTCCGCCATCATCGTGCGCGCGCGCATCAAGACCGTTGTCGGCACGCAATTCGCGCTTGGCCGCGCTTATAACGAGCTCATCAAGGAAGTCTTCGACGAGCGCGGCATCAACATACCGTTCCCGCACGTCACGCTTCACTTGCCCGATAGCAAGCAGAACGCCGAGACGAAGCCGACCGCAGCGCCCACCAAGCGCAGGAAATCCGAGGATGCTCCGGAGACGGCGGTACCGAAACGCCGGCGCAGGTCCAAGCCCCCTTATGACGGACCCGCCGACGGGGGCAACGATACGCACGATGAGATGGCGGTCTAGCGCGCCGCCGAAAGGGAGAGGCCGCGCGTCCGCGCCCTGAACCGGATGCGAGAACCGCACCGCCGCCAGCCCTCAGCCGCCCTCCCCGCCTCTTCCGCCGCCGCAATCATAATTCTCCACAAGCCCAAGTTCATGCCAGCGGTGTGGCGACCGAAAGCAGTGCGGTGACGAGCGCCGGCTGGCTTCGCACGCCGGTCTTCTCGAACATGCGATGAAGCTGGGTGCGGGCGGTGTTGACGGTGACGCCGAGGCGCTCGGCGGCGGCGACGAGATCATGTCCTTCGACGATCAGCTTCGCCAGACGCGCCTGCGCCGGTGAGAGACGATAGACCAGCGCGGCATCCTGCAGGCAGCGGCTGGACGCCCTCTGATCGCCGATGGCGATCACGGCGTTGCCGTTCATGTCCAGGGACGATGCAATCCAGCAGACGCAGTCGACCGAGCCCTGCTCGCCCTTGAGGATGAACGGGACCCGGACGACTCCGGTCCACGGGGCCCCGCAAGCCGCATCCCGGATCATCGCGTGAAGCCGCGTATCGGCATCCCGGTTCACCGCGTGCAGCCGGCCGTTGCGCACGCGCAATGTCGCGCTTTTGCCGATCCGCTCGGCGGCCCTCCGGCTCATCGCGATGATCGTCGCACGTTCATCGACCCTCACCAGAGCCTCGTCGGGGTGTCGCGGCAGCTGGAAGGAAAAGCCCATGTAGACCGTCTTCCATTCGCCCGAATGCTTTTCGAATATCCGCGTTTCGTGTGAGAACCCGGTTATGTCCGGCGCAGGCCTGCTGTTTCCGTCAAGCGGATACTGCTTGTAGGTGGCCCAGGCAATGTCGCGCCCCACGCGCACGTTCCAGTCCTCCCGGTGCGTGCCGTAGGGAAAGACCGTGAGGCTCGTCTCCTCGAATATGTGCCGCCACATCGAGCGGATGGCATCCCACCCCTCGTGAACGCAGACCCCGCCCTCCGACCAGTCGTCCCGGCCATGCGACCAGTTTGCAACTCGGCGGACATGGGGCGCGTGCAGCCAAACGTTTGAATAGGCTTCGAGATCCCGGCGGGTCAGCGCGTCCACACCTTCCGCGACGAGACGCATGATCGCGGCAGTATCGGCCTCGCTCTCCTCCGTCTCAGTCATGCTCACGATCCCCTGTAGAGATCGATCCGCCGCCCTGCCGATCCCCAAGGCTCAACATCATAGCACCGGCAGGCTGGAGCATCATAGCGAGAAACAGGATGAACGGGTGGCGGATGAGGCGATCGGCCTTCGCAGCCGAACCGGGACTCTCCTCAGTTTCCGCCGCCGCTGCCGGGGTGCGAACCGCCTGGGAGACGGGTGTCGATGATTCCGACCCGATCGTGCCTAATTGGTGCGGTAGCGGTTGCCACTCGATAGTCCGCATGGCCGAACCCTCCTGCGATGAGGAGAGGCTAGCTCCACGGTGGAAGGCTGTCTGTCCTCTGTTCGGAGGACAATGGACGGGCGGGCGGCTTCTTTCCTTGCCGACGGTACGCGGAGCCCTCGGCCCCCTCCTCGCCTACTCCGCCGCCGCCGCGTTCTCCCGCAAAAGCCGCTCTGCCGCCGCGCGCGCCTCGTCTGTCACCGTGGCGCCGGCCAGCATCCGGGCGATCTCTTCCTGGCGGGATGCGGTGTCCATGACCGCGATGCCGGTGGTCACGCGGTCGTGGCCGCCGGATTTGGCGATCAGGTAATGGGTGTGGGCGCGGGCGGCGACTTGGGGGGCGTGGGTGACGGATAGCACCTGGATGCGTTCGGCAAGGCGGGCAAGGCGCTGGCCGATGGCATCGGCCACCGCACCGCCGACGCCGGTGTCGATCTCGTCGAAGACGAGTGTGGGCGCCGAGCCGCGGTCGGCGAGCGCCACTTTGAGCGCCAGGAGGAAGCGCGACAGCTCGCCGCCTGAAGCCACCTTCATGATCGGGCCGGGCCGCGTGCCGGGATTGGTCTCGACCCAGAACTCCACCCGATCGATGCCCTCCTCCATGCGGTCGTCGGGCTCGCTGTCGAGGTTGACGATGAAGCGCGCTCGCTCGAGCTTCAGCGCCGGCAGTTCGGCCATCACGGCTTCCACCAGCGCCCCGGCCGTGTGGTGGCGGGCTTCCGACAAAAGCTTCGCCTCGCCGTCATAGGCGTCGCGGCGGGCGCGTGCTTCCTTCTCCAGGAGCCCCAACCGCTCCTCGCCGGCGTCGAGATCGGCAAGGTCGGCGTCCATGCGGTCGCGCAGGGCGGCGAGGTCATCGACGGTGACGTTGTGCTTGCGGGCTGCCGCACGGAGGGCGAAAAGGCGCTCCTCCGCCTGCTCCAGGCGCTGGGGGTCGAACTCGGTGGCCCGCAGGGCATCGTCTACGGCGCTTTGCGCGGCATCGAGCGATAGAAGCGCCTCGTCGAGCGGCGTGATGATCTCTTCCAGAAGCCCCGGCGCTTCCTGGGCCTTGCGCTGCAGCCGCCGCAGGAGGCTGGCTAGCGCGGGCAGCGGCGAGGCGTTGCCCGAAAGCACTTCCTGCGCATCGGCGATGTCGGAGGCGATCTTCTCCGCGCGCATCATCTGCGCGCGCTCGTCGGCCAATGCCGTCTCCTCGTCGGGCTGGGGGTCGAGCTTTGCAAGCTCCTCCACGGAAGCGCGCAGGAAATCGGCCTCGCGGGCGGCAGCCTCCACCTTCGCCCGGTGCCGCGAGAACGCCTGTTCGGCGTCGCGCCAGGCACGCCATGCGGTGCGTACGGCCTCGGCGCGCGGGGTGAGCCCGCCGAAGGCGTCGAGCAGGTCGCGGTGGGCGGCCGTGTCGACCAGCGCGCGCTCGTCGTGCTGACCGTGGATTTCGACCAGCGCATGGCCGAGACGGCGCATCAGGGCGACGCTGGTGGGCTGATCGTTGATGAAGACGCGGGTGCGCCCATCGGCCGTCTGCACGCGGCGCAGGACGAGATCCCCCTCCTCCTCGACCGCGTTCTCGCGCAGCAATTCGCGCGCCGGGTGCGCGGCCGGCAGGTCGAAGACCGCCGTCACCTGCCCCTGGGCCGCACCATGGCGCACCAGCGAGGCGTCACCCCTGGCGCCGAGCGCCAGGGACAGTGCGTCGAGCAGGATAGACTTGCCGGCGCCCGTCTCGCCGGTCAACACCGACAGCCCGGCAGAAAAATCGATGTCGAGCCGTTCGATCAGGACGATATCGCGGATCGAAAGGTGCGACAGCATCGTTTCGCGCGATCAGCTTCCCGTGATGAGGGATGCGGCCCTGGAGATCCAGGAACCGGTGTTCTCGCGCGGCTCCAGGCCGCCCGATTGCAGCAGCGCGTAGGAGTCCTTGTACCACTGGCTCTCGGGATAGTTGTGGCCCAGGACCGCCGCCGCGGTCTGTGCTTCGGACGCCACGCCCATCGCGTAGTAGGCCTCGACGAGACGCGCCAGAGCCTCCTCCACGTGACGCGTATCGGAATGATTTTCCACCACGCCGCGGAAACGCCGGATGGCGGCGATGTATTCGCGCCGCTCCAGATAATAGCGGCCGATCTGCATCTCCTTGCCGGCGAGCTGGTCGCGCGCGAAGCGGATCTTCTCCTGGGCGTCCGGCACATATTCCGAATCGGGCCAGCGATCCACCACCTGCTGCATGGCCTCGATCGTCAGCCGCGCGTCCCGCTGGTCCTGCGTCACTTCGCGGATCTGCCGGAAGTGGCTGAGCCCGATCAGATATTGCGCATAGGCCGCGTCCTCGCTCGTGGGATAGAGGGTGACGTAGCGCTTGCCGTTGTTGATGGCCTCCTGATACTGCCCCTGCCTGTAATTGGCGAAGGTGTTCATCAAAAGCGCCTTACGGGCGAACTCGGAATAGGGATGTTGCCGGTCAACCGCCTCGAACTTGGCGATCGCCTCCTTCATGCGCCCGGCGTTCAGATTGGCGAGGCCCTGGTTATAGAGCGCGTCGGCCGGCTCCGTCTGCTCGACATAGGTCGACAGATCGAGGTCCTTCTCCGCATTGCAGCCGGCTAAAAGAAGCGGTGCGGCGGCTGCGGCGATCACCAGTGATGAGAACCGAGGGCGGCGATCGGTGCTGGCAGCGCGTCTAAACAACATTCGCGGGTCGCCCCTCCGGCGTTTCTGACAGAAATAATGCACGCACTCATAATGCAAAAACGGCGCGCGCGGCAACGCTATCGAGGTGCAATGGCACTTTTTTGTGGCAAGGGGGGCAGAAAGGCCTTTGTCCCCAATCATCCCGGCCAGATGCGCCGGTCCGCTCAACGGACGCGAGGGACAACCGGCAATGACAGGATCAGAGCACCCAGGGCGCGTAGACCGGCGCGTTGACGGCGATCATCTCGGCGCCGCGGCCGCGCTCGCGCCGCGCCGTCTCGACGATTTCGAAGGCCGAGCGGTCGGTCAACAGATGCCGTAGCGCAGTCGCGTTGAGGCGGTGGCCGCCGCGGTAGGAGCGGAAGCAGCCGATGAAACGCGCGCCGGCCAACGCCAGATCGCCGATGGCGTCCAGTGTCTTGTGGCGGACAAACTCGTCCTTATAGCGCAGGCCTTCCATATTGATGACCCGATGGTCCTCGCCGATGACCACCGAATTCTCCAACGAGGAGCCGAGTGCGAAGCCAGCCGCCCACAGCCGCTCGACATCCTTGATGAACCCGAAGGTGCGGGCGCGGGCGACCTCGCGCGCGAAAACCTCGGCATTGAGGTCGACGGCCAGCGACTGGCGGCCGATGGCCGGGCTATCGAAGTCGATCTCGATCTCGAAACGGGTGCCGTCATGGGGCCGGAACTCGGCCCAGGAATTGCCGATGTCGATGCGCACCGGCTTGACAATGCGGATATAGCGCCTTTTCTTGGCCTGCGTCTCGATGCCGGCCTGCTGAAACGCCTCGACAAAGCTGGTGGCGCTACCGTCCATGATCGGCACCTCGCCACCGTCGATCTCGATGGCGACATTGTCGATGCCCATGGCCGACAGCGCGGCCATCAGGTGCTCGACGGTCGCCACGTGGTCGCCTGCCGGGTCACCGAGGCCGGTGCAAAGGTCCGTTTCTCCAACCTCGGCCGCCAGCGCACGAATCACGCGGCCCGAGGCTTCCTCGTCGACGCGCTGGAAAACGATGCCGGTGTCGGGCTCTGCCGGGCTGAAGTGGATGGATACAGCTTTTCCGCTATGGACGCCGATTCCGGATAGACTAAAACGCGACTTAAGCGTGGTTTGGTATTCGAGCAACTCAATCCCCATTGTCCCGCCCCCGATCGCACGCATCCTCTTTCCACGCGGGCGATCCGTTCGACGAAGCAGGACTAGCCCCAGATATGCCCTTCGCTCCGCAACCGTTCGCGGCGGAAGATAATGTTACGGTAAGACAACGCCAAATCACGCTTTCTTACCCGATGTTACGGTATAGTAGTGTAGTATGCGAACCGTAATCCTCTGTTTTTAAATCACTTTTTTCCAAACACGAGCGGGCGCCGCAGCGCCCGCCGGTTACCGTTTGTTAACACCTGTGACCGACTCAGTTCGCCTGCCTTCTGAGGAAGGCGGGGATCTCCAGTTGGTCGTCTTCCTGTGCTGCGCGAGGCTGCTGCTGGGCGACACGGCCGTGCTCGTCGAGCTGTCCGCGACGCGGCGCGTAGAGCTGGCTCTCGCTGCCGGCCACGCGGCGCGGCTCCGGCTGACGCAGCCGCGGCTCCGGCGGCTGGGCTGCAGGCTCTTCCTCCTCGCGGCGGGAAAGGCCATGGGTCAGGCGCCGCAGCAGGCCTACCGGCCCGCGCTCCTCGTGCTCCTCGGGAGCCGCCTGGCGACCGGCCTCGAGCTCGGCCTGCACCACCGGCGGGAAATCCTCCACGCGCGGCATGCGCGGCTGGGCCGGCTGAGGCTGAGGCTGCGGCTGAGCGACCGCCTGCGCAGGTGCCGCCGGCCGGGCAGCCGGCTCCGGCTGTACGGCTGGCTTGAAGAGCTTGCTCTGCGGCCGGAAACCACCCTGCGGCTGCGCCGCATTCTGCTCCGCGGTGCGAATCGCCTCGGCAACCGGATCCTCGTCCACTCCAGTCGCCGGCACCTCGCGCGCCGCCTGCGGCTGCGGTGTCTCCGAGCGCATCTCCGGCCTGTGCTGCGGCTGAGTGGGCCGCTGCGGCTGGCGGACGGCGGTGGGCGGCGAGGAGATCTCGGCCGCCGACTTGTCGATGCCCGTGGCAACCACGGAGACGCGGATAACGCCCTCCAGTTCCTCGTCGAAGGTGGCGCCGAGGATGATGTTGGCCTCCTGATCGACCTCCTCGCGAATGCGGGTGGCTGCCTCGTCCACCTCGAACAGGGTGAGGTCGCGGCCGCCGGTGATCGAGATGAGCAAGCCCCTGGCGCCCTTCATGGAGGTCTCGTCGAGCAGCGGGTTGGCGATCGCCGCTTCCGCCGCCGCCATGGCGCGGCCCTCCCCGGAAGCCTCGCCCGTGCCCATCATGGCCTTGCCCATCTCGCGCATCACCGAGCGAACGTCGGCAAAGTCCAGATTGATGAGGCCTTCCTTGACCATCAGGTCGGTGATGCAGGCGACGCCGGAATAGAGCACCTGGTCGGCCATCGCGAAGGCGTCGGCGAAGGTGGTCTTGTCATTGGCGATGCGGAAGAGGTTCTGGTTCGGAATGACGATGAGGGTATCGACGCACTTCTGCAGTTCCTCGATGCCGGCATCGGCGATCTTCATGCGCCGCTGACCCTCGAAGTGGAACGGCTTGGTGACCACGCCGACCGTCAGGATGCCTTTCTCGCGCGCCGCACGCGCCACGACGGGAGCCGCCCCGGTGCCCGTGCCGCCGCCCATACCGGCGGTGACGAAGCACATATGGGTCGACGACAGGTGATCCATGATCTCGTCGATGCACTCTTCGGCGGCCGCCTGGCCGACCTCCGGCTGCGAGCCGGCGCCGAGCCCCTCGGTTACTGCCGCGCCGAGCTGGATGATCCGTTCAGCCTTGGAGGTAGTGAGCGCCTGGGCGTCCGTGTTGGCCACCACGAATTCGACACCGTCGAGGCCCGCCGTGATCATATTGTTGACCGCATTTCCGCCGCCACCGCCGACACCGAACACGGTAATCCTCGGCTTCAGCTCGGTGATGTCCGGCTTCTGCAGGTTAATGGTCATTTCCTCGTCCTTTCCGCCTTGTCCGCCGCCTCGCCGCCGCGGCCACAGTTAATGGGGCCCATCCCCCGTCAAAAACTCTCACGCAACCACTGACTGACGCGCTGCAACCGTCCCCCGGTCCCCGTCGCGCGTGTAAAGATGCCGCCCTTGGAGATGCGGCTTTCGAAATCCGCCACCTGCGGATAAATCAGGAGCCCGATGGGAGCTGCGAACGCCGCTCCCTTGGCCGCTTCCGGCAAGCCCTTCACGCCGAGCGGCCGGCCGAGACGCACGTTGCGGCCGAGAAGCCGCCGCGCCGCTTCCGGCAGGCCGGCAAGCTGGCTCGCGCCCCCCGTCAGCACTACGCGGCGCCCCACCACCTGGCCATAGCCGGAGCGGTTGAGCCGATCACGCACCATCTCCAGCGTCTCCTCGATGCGCGCCCGTACGATGCGCGTCATGACGGCACGTGGCACCTGGAGGGCCTCTTCGCTCTCGTCGCCGATGGGCTGGATGGCGATGACGTCGCGGTCGTCGGCGCTGGCCGGCAGCGCCGAGCCATGCATGACCTTCAGCCGCTCGGCATCCTCGAGGCGCGTCGAAAGCCCCCGTGCCAAGTCCATGGTCACGTGATGACCGCCGACCGGCATCGCGTCGGCATGCACGAACTTGCCATCGACGAAGACGGAGATCGTCGTGCAGCCGCCGCCCATGTCGATGCAGGCGGCCCCCATCTCGGCCTCGTCGTCCACCAGCGCCGCAAGGCCGCTGGCATAGGGCGTGGCCACCATGCGCTCGACCGAAAGATGCGAGCGGTTGATGCAAAGCTCCAGATTGCGCAAGGGCACGCTATCGGCCGTCACCACATGCATGTCGACGCCCAGCACATCGCCCACCATGCCGCGGGGATCGCGGATGCCGCGCTCCGAATCGAGCGAGAAACCAACGGCCAGCGAGTGCACGACCTCGCGCTCGGCGCGCAGCGCCTGGCGCGCGCCAGCCGAAAGCACCCGGTTGACGTCGGACTTCGTCGCCTCGTGTCCGCCCAGATTGATGGTGGCCGAAGCCGTCTCGCTCTTCAGCCGCCCGGCCGAAACGTTGACGATCAGAGATTCGACCGTCAGCCCCGCCATCCGCTCCGCCGCGTCGACGGCCAGGCGAACCGCCTGCTCGGCACGCTCGAGGTCGACGATGACGCCCGACTTCACGCCGTCGGACTTCTGATGGCCGATGCCGATCACCTTGATGCGGTGGGTGCGGTGCGCCAGCGCCCTGCCACCCTCGTTTGGCAGCAGGCGCGCAATGATGCAGCAGACCTTGCTCGACCCCACGTCGAGGACCGTGATGATGCCCGAACGCCGCTGTGCGGCATTGCGATCGCCAAGAAGCCAGTTCATATCCTGGCTCCCTTCTTGCGCTGGTCCATCAGCTCCTCGAACGCCGCATTGCGCTTTTCCGCAGCCTCCGGCGTCAGCGCCACGGTCACGCGGTCGGGCAGACGCAGGTCGATGGCCTCGATATCGCGCGCGAAAAGCGCATACTCGGCATCGAGCCTTGAGGCCTCCGCCAGCGCCGCCTCAAAGCCGTTTTCCGGCAGCTTGATGGTGATGCCGTTGTCGAGCCGCAAATCCCAGCGCCGGTCGGCAACGCGGATATAGGCGCGCACGCGCCCGTCAAGCCCGCGAACCCGCGATACCTTTTCGATGAAGCCGGGCCCGGCCTCGCTGGCGCCCGCTCCGATAAGCAGCGGCAGCCCTGCAAGACGCCCGCCGTAGAACGGAGCGATGGTGTCGCCGTCCTCTTCGATCACCGAAAGCTGGCTTCCCTGTTGCCACAGGGCAAAGGGCTCGCGCTCGACGATATTCACGGCCACCGTTGCCGGATAGACCTTCCTCACCTCGGCACGCTCGACCCAGGGAAGCTCGGCGATGCGCTCGCGCGCCGCCCGCACGTCGAAGCCGACCATCGACGTCCAGCCGTCCAGGCCGATCTGCTGCAGGACGTCGATCTCCGACGCGTAATGGTTGCCGCGCACGTCGACGTCCTCGATGGCGAAGCCGACGCGCGACGTGGTGGCCCGCACCACCTCGTCCATATGCCCGCCCTTGAACCCGCCATAAAGGCCCGTGAGCGCAAAGAGGGCGCAGATCGCCATCGTCGCGGCGAAACGCGGCGGCTCAATGCGGTCGATATCGACACGCTGGAGCATGCGCGCAGGGCGACGCAGCCACCGCGGCAGCACCAGGCCGGCCTCATCCGGGCGCCTGCCCCTATCCGACCTCAGCGCGAACACGACGCATCCTCCACCATCCAACTCAACAATTCACCAAAACCAATTCCGGCCGCAGCGGCAATCTCCGGCACCAAGGACGTCGGCGTCATGCCCGGCTGCGTATTGATCTCGAGCCAGATCAGCTCCCCTTCTTCCGAAAAACGGTCGTCGTAGCGGAAGTCGGAGCGAGTGACACCCCGGCAGCCGAGCGCCCTGTGCGCGGTAACGGAGATTGTCTCTATTTTTTGGTAAATATTCGGTGAAATTTTTGCCGGGCATTCGTGCTTTGATCCGCCCGGAGCGTATTTCGAATCGTAATCGTAGAAGGAATGCCCCACCGGCATGATCTCGCTCACGCCGAGCGCCCGCTCGCCCATCACCGCACAGGTGAACTCGCGCCCGTGCACGTAGCGCTCCACCATCACCCGCTCGCCGTACCCCCACTCGGCCGAGCCCAGTATCTGCGGAGGATGCGATTGGCCTTCATGCACGATGACCACGCCGAAGCTGGACCCCTCGTTGACCGGCTTGACGACATAGGGCGGATCCATCGGATGGACATCGCCAATCTCGAAGCGGTTGACGATGCGCGACGGCGCAACGGGAATGCCAACCGCCCGCGCGAGGATCTTCGCCAGATCCTTGTCCATGGCGAGCGCCGAGGCGAGCACGCCCGAATGCGTATAAGGAATGGCCTGGAACTCCAGCACGCCTTGAATGGTCCCGTCCTCGCCGTAAGGGCCGTGCAGGGCATTGAAGGCGACGTCCGGCTTCAACTCGCCGAGCACGCGAGCGATGTCACGATCCACGTCGACGCGTGTGACGCGGTAGCCCTCCGCCTCTAGGGCGTCGGCGCACGCGGTACCGGAAGAAAGACTGACCGGCCGCTCGGACGAGAACCCGCCCATCAACACGGCCACATGCTTCTTCTTCATCTACCGGTGCCCCCTTCAGGCCGTTCCCGGCTCGGCGTCTTCACGAATCCATTCCCCTCGCTCCAGAGAAGCCCCCCAGATCGGATCATCGCTTCACGGAATCGATAATCCGATCCAACTCTTTGCTGTCGCAATTCCGAACGGAAAACCGGTTTTCACTTTTCCTGGAATTGCTTTGGCGCAAACACCGCCGACTCAAACAGGAAAGCTTATGCCCAAAGAATCAGAGAGTTGATTCCGTGGCAAGGCCTTGAGATTCCGCTGGATTCAAATTTTCGGTAAATTTGCGAAAATTGATCGCGTAAGGTGCCTTTCCCTCCCCCTTGCGGAGAGGGAAAGCTAAAGCAGCTGCCCCAGGAACGGGTCGATCGCGTGGCCCGGCTTGAAGGCGCCGATGCGCCGGATTTCCCATTGGAGATGGATGCCGGAGTTCTCCAGCACCCGTGCGCGCACGGTTTCGCCCAGGAACTCCAGGTCGTAACCGGTCGCGGTCCCCGTGTTGATCATGAAGTTGCAGTGCATGGGCGACATCTGCGCGCCGCCGATCATCAGGCCGCGACCGCCGGCTTTATCGATCTCTTTCCAGGCGGACGTGCCTTCCGGGTTCTTGAAGGTCGAGCCGCCGGTCTTCTCGCGGATGGGCTGCACCGTCTCGCGATGGTGCTGCACGGCATCCATCGCCGCGCGGATGGCCTTTTTGTCTTCCGCGTACCCCTCCATCACCGCCGAGGTGAAGATGAGGTCGGCGGGCGCGGAGGATTTACGGTAGTCGTAGCCCATATCCTCGTTCGTCAGCACGTTGAGATCGCCCTTGCGGTCGAGCGCGCGCACCTCGACGACGCGCTCGTGCGTCTCGACGCCGTTGGCGCCGGCGTTCATGCGCAGCGCGCCACCCAGCCCTCCGGGGATGCCGTGATAGAAATGGAAGCCGCCGATTCCCGCTTCGAGCGCAGCCGCCGCAAGCCGCTTGTCGGGGATCGCCGCCCCGGCCTTGATCCGCGTCGGCGAGATCACCTCGGCCTGGCCGAACCCCTTGGCCGACAGCCGCACAACGAAACCTTTCAGACCGCCGTCGCGCACCAGGAGGTTGGAGCCGATGCCGACGACGGTGACGGGGATCTCCTCTGGCACCGCGCGCAGGAATTGGGCCAGGTCCTCCTCGTCCTGCGGCTGGAACAGGACTTCCGCCTCGCCGCCGGCGCGGAACCAGGTGATCTTGTCCATGCCCGCGTCGGGAGTCAGCCTGCCGCGCAGGCCCTCGAGCCGGGCGCCGAGCTTCTTGATGAGCTCCGCTCCGTTCATGACGAAAGTTCCTCGGGCAGCGCATAGGCCCATTGGGTGATGTTGCCGGCACCCAGGAAGACGACGAAATCACCGTCCTTTGCTATCTCGCGCACCAGGGGCGCGACCGCCTCCGGCCCCTCTAGGAGGCGTGCGTCGCGATGGCCGGCCGCGCGCAGGCTCGCCACCAGCGTTTCGGAGGAAATGCCGTCGATCGGCGTCTCGCCCGCCGCGTAAACCGGCGCCACCAGCACCGTGTCGGCATCGTTGAAACAGGAGGAGAAGTCGTCGAAAAGGTCATGCAAGCGCGTGTAGCGGTGCGGCTGGGCGATGGCGATGATGCGCCCGCTTGTCGCCTCGCGCGCGGCCTGCAGGACGGCGCGGATCTCCACCGGATGGTGACCGTAATCGTCGAATATCTGCACGCCATTCCAGGTGCCCGTCTGCGTAAAGCGCCGCTTGACGCCGCCGAAGGCGGACAGCCCCTTGCGGATGTCCTCGGCCGAAATGCCCATCTCATGGGCGACCGCGACGGCCGCCACCGCGTTCGTCACGTTGTGCCGGCCGGGCATGGGCAGACGCAGGCCCTCGATGGTCTCGACTGTCTCGGCCTTGCGCCCGCGGATGATCACGTCGAAGACGGACACCGCCCCGTCCATGCGGTGGTTGGCGAAGCGCACGTCGGCCTGCGGGTTCTCGCCATAGGTGACGACACGGCGGTCCTCGATGCGACGCACCAGCGCCTGCACTTCCGGATGGTCGATGCACATGACGCCGAAGCCGTAGAACGGCACGTTCTCCACGAACTGACGGAACGCTTCGCGCACCTTGTCGAAGGAGCCGTAATGGTCGAGATGCTCGGGATCGATGTTGGTGACGACGGCGATCTCGGCCGGCAGCTTGAGGAAGGTGCCATCGCTCTCGTCGGCCTCGACCACCATCCAGTCGCCCTCGCCCATGCGTGCATTGGTGCCGTAGGCATTGATGATGCCGCCGTTGATGACCGTCGGGTCGAGCCCGCCGGCATCGAGAAGGGCGGCGACCATGGAGGTGGTCGTCGTCTTGCCGTGCGTGCCGCCGATGGCGACCGCCTGGCGGAAGCGCATGAGCTCGGCCAGCATTTCGGCGCGCCGCACGATGGGCAGGAGCCGCTCGCGGGCAGCCCTGTACTCCGGGTTGTCGCGCTTGATGGCGGTGGAGATCACCACCACCTCGGCCTGGCCGAGGTTTTCCGCCTTATGGCCGACGAAGACCTCGATGCCCTTCTCGCGCAGGCGCATCACATTCGCGTTTTCCGCCTGGTCGGAGCCTTGCACCTGATAGCCGAGCGTGTGCAGCGTCTCGGCGATGCCGCTCATGCCGATGCCGCCGATGCCGATGAAATGCACGACCCCGATTGTCTGCGGCATCTTCATGCGCCCGCTCCCTCTTTCATACTGGCTGCCGATTTTCCCGACGCAATAGCCTCTGTGAGGTCTGCAAGCAATGCGGCGGCATCCGGCAGACCGATGCCGCGCGCTGCCACGGCCATCGTCGCACGCTGCCCGCCATCGCCGAGCAGCGCCGCAAGATCGCCGGCCAGGCTCTCGGCGGTGATTTCCGGCTGCCGCCTCATGACCGCCCCGCCCACATCCACCAGAAGCTGGGCGTTGTGGCCTTGATCGTCGTCAAGCGCGTGCGGCAGCGGCACCAGGATCGCCGGCCGCCCTATGACGGAGAGTTCGAGCACGGTCGAGGCGCCGGAACGGGCGATGGCAAGGTGGCTTGCCGCCATGCGCGCCGGCAGATCGGCGAAGAACGGCGAAACCTCCGCCTCAACGCCGAGTTCGCGATAGCGCTCTTTGACACGCGCCTCATCTTCCGGCCGTGCCTGGTGGGTGACGACGAGGCGCGAGCGCAGGGTTTCCGGCAACTGTGCGACCGCTTCGGGGACCGTGTCGGAGAAGAACCGCGCGCCCTGGCTGCCGCCGAAGACGAGGAGACGCAACGCATCTCCTTGCGATGGTGCGGCATAGGGCGTGTTGGCGACGTCGAGAACCGCCCGGCGGACCGGATTGCCGGTCTCGACGATCTTTTCCGCGTAAGGGCCCTGCGCTTTCAGGAAGCCGCCGGCGATCGCCGTCACGCGGTCGGCCAGCGCCTTGTTGGCACGCCCCATCACCGCATTCTGCTCGTGAATGATTGTCGGCACGCCGCGCCGCGTGGCGGCGAAGAGGGGCGGCAGCGTCGGATAGCCGCCGAAGCCGACCACGGCCTTCGGCTTGAGCCGCGCGATGAGTGCCGAAGACTGGCGCACGCCGCGCCAGATGGCGAACCCGCTGCGCAGAAGGGTGAGCGGGTTGCGCGAGCCGAAGGTGGCCGCGTCGATGGCGTGCACCGCTTCCGCCGGAAAGTTCTCGGCGAAGCGCGCGGCGCGGGCGTCGGTCGCCAGGTGCACGGACCAGCCGCGCTTGCGCAGCACGTGGGCCAGCGCCTCCGCCGGAAACAGGTGCCCGCCGGTGCCGCCGGCGCTAAGAAGGACGGTCCTGCCCTCCATCGTCAGCCGGCCGTCGCCGCCCGTCCGGAGACGCTGGAGAAGCTCATGGGCCGCCGCTTCTCCGGCCGCCGCCGGGCAAGCGCCAGGACGATGCCCATCGAGATCGCCATGGCGACAAGCGACGAGCCGCCATAGGAGATGAACGGCAGCGTCATGCCCTTGGCCGGCATCATCCGCACGTTGACGGCCATGTTGATGATCGACTGCAGGCCAAACAGAATGACGAGGCCAGAAAGTGCATAGCGCGTGAAGTCGTCGCTCTCGCGCTTGGCCAGCGCCAGCCCGCGCAAGACGATGAAGGCGAACAGCGCCAGGATGACCAGGCACATCACGATGCCGAACTCCTCGCCGGCGACGGCGAAGACGAAGTCTGTGTGGCTATCAGGCAGGATGCGCTTGACCGAGCCCTCGCCCGGCCCCTGCCCCAGCCAGCCGCCGCGCGTCATGGCCTCCAGGCTCATGTCCACCTGATAGGTGTCGCCCTCGCCGGTGATGAAGCGGTCGATACGGTCAGCAACGTGCGGGAAGAGGGAATAGGCAGCCGCCGCGCCCGCCGCCCCCAGGGCGCCGAGCACGAGGATCCACAGCCACGGCATACCGGCGATGAAGAACATCCCTCCCCAGGTGCCGAGCACCAGCATGGTCTGGCCGAGGTCGGGCTGAGCGACCAGCAGAGCCACCACGAGACCGAGCAGGATCATGGCGAAGAGGTTGCCGGGGATTTCCGGCTGCCGCGCATGCTCGGCGAAGAGCCATGCGCAGATGACGACGAAGGCCGGCTTCAGATACTCCGAAGGCTGGATGGAGATGCCGAACAGGTAAATCCAGCGCCGCGAGCCCTTCACCTCCATGCCGATGAACAGTGTGGCCACCATCAGCACCAGCGACGCGACCAGCATGACAAGCGCCAGCCGGCGCACATGGCGCGGCTCCAGGAACGAGACGCCGATGAGCACCACCAGCGCCGGGATCATGAAGATGACTTGCCTTGTGACGAAGTGAAAGCTTTCGAGGCCGATGCGCTCGGCCACGGCTGGGCTTGCTGCGAAGGAAAGCACCACGCCAAGCCCCATGAGCAAGAGAAAGGCGGCGAGGAACCAGCGGTCGACGGTCCACCACCAATTGGCCACAAGACTGCGATCGGTACGGCTGATCATTCCCTGGTCTCCCCGAGTGGCTCGACGCCGGAAAGCGAAAGCACCGCCTGGCGGAACGCCTCGCCCCTCACTTCGAAATTCCTGAACTGGTCGAAACTCGCACAAGCCGGCGACAACAGGACCACAACTTCACCCGCGGGATCGCCCGCCGCATCCCGCGCGGCATGCTCGACTGCGGCTGCAATAGTACCCGAAATCTCGTACTCCGTCGCCTCCCCAAGCGTGGCGGCGAAGGCGGGGGCCGCCTCGCCCACGAGATAGGCCTTGGCGATGCGGCCGAAGAAGGGCCTCAGGCTGCCGATGCCGCTCTCCTTCGGCAGGCCGCCGGCAATCCAGTAGATGCGCGGGAAGCTCGAAAGCGCGCGGGCCGCCGCATCCGCGTTGGTGGCCTTCGAATCATTGATGAAGAGAACGTGCTTGAACCGCCCCACCTGCTCCATGCGGTGGGCAAGGCCGGGAAAGCTTTCGAAGCCGGCGCGGATCTCCTCGATTGTAAGCCCGCAGGAAAGGCAGGCGGCAAGGGCGGCGAGCGCGTTCTGGGCATTGTGCCGCCCGCGCAGAGAGCCGACGCCTTGCAGCATGAACAGCCTTTCGGTCCTGCCGCCGCCCTCGGCGCGCATCACCTCTGCATCGCGGGCGAAAAAACCCTCTTCAAGCGTCTGCGTCACGGAGATCCGCATCACCTTGCGCCCGGCCTCATCAAGCCGCGCGGCGACGGCGCGACAATAGGCGTCGTCCATGCCGACGATAGCTGTGTCGCTGCCGGCGACCAGCCTCTCCTTGATCGCCGCATAGTCATCTATCGTGCCATGCCGGTCGAGATGGTCGGGCGAAAGGTTGAGCAGGATGCCGGCGGAAGGATCGAGCGTCGGCGCCAGGTCGATCTGGTAGGAGGAGCACTCCACCACATAGTGGCGCCCCGCCGCCGGCGGCTCCAGCGTCATCACGGCACGGCCGATATTGCCGCCCATCTGCACATCGCGCCCGGCCGCCTTCAGCACGTGGGCGATCAGCGCCGTCGTCGTCGACTTGCCGTTGGTGCCGGTGACGGCGATGAAGGGCGCCTCGGGCGCTCTCGCCCGCCGTTCGCGCGCGAAAAGCTCGATGTCGCCGATGATTTCCACACCGGCCGCCCGCGCCAGCTCCACGCTCCAATGCGGGCGGGGATGGGTAAGCGGCACGCCCGGCGCCAGCACCAAGGCGTCGAAATCCTTCCAGTTCGCCGCACGCAGATCCTGGGTCTCGACGCCTTCCTCCCCCGCGCGGGCGACGCTTTCGGGATTGTCGTCCCAGGCCAGCACCGACGCCCCGCCCGCAATAAGCGCCCGCGCCGTGGCGATGCCCGAGCCGCCGAGGCCGAAGACGGCGACGGTCTTGCCGGCGAAGGTGGAGACGGGGATCATGAGGTGGTTCCCTGCCACTGCAAGATGAAAGTCGCGGCCATCTGTGCTCGACTTTGCCCCCCTCTGTCCTGCCGGACATCTCCCCCACATGGGGGGAGATTGGCCGCCCGCTTGCCCAGGCGCCTTTCCCGCAACGTCAGTGATTGGCGAAAGTATCCGCGACGGCCGATCTCCCCCCTCGTGGGGGAGATGTCCGGCAGGACAGAGGGGGGCGTGACGGGGCTCGGCATAGCAATCCGGCCTTCTACCTCAGCTTCAACGTCGAAAGCCCGATCAGCGCCAGGACCACGGCGATGATCCAGAAGCGGATGACCACCTGGCTCTCCGTCCATCCCAGCTTCTCGAAATGATGGTGGATGGGCGCCATCAGGAACACACGCTTGCCCGTCATCTTGAAGACGGCGACCTGGATGATCACGGACAGGATCTCGATCACGAACAGGCCGCCGATAATGGCCAGCACGATCTCGTGCTTGGTGGCCACCGCGATGGTGCCGATGAGACCGCCGAGCGCCAGCGATCCCGTGTCGCCCATGAAGATGGCCGCCGGCGGCGCGTTGAACCACAGAAAGCCGAGGCCGGCGCCGATCACCGCGCCAAGGATGACGGCGAGCTCGCCCGTGCCCGGCACGAAGTGGATCTGCAGATAGTCTGCGAAGATGGCATTGCCCGAAAGATAGGCGATCACCCCGAAGGAGGCGGCCGCCACCATGACCGGCACGGTGGCCAGCCCGTCAAGCCCGTCGGTGAGGTTCACCGCGTTGCCCGCGCCGACGATGACGAAGGCTGCGAAGGGAATGAAGAAGATGCCGAGGTTGAGCAAGAGCTCCTTGAAGAAGGGGAAGGTGAGCGAGGAGGAGAATGGCTCCTGTCCAGCGCGCATGATCATCCAGGCGGCGAGGCCGGCAATGATAAACTCCAGCGCCAGCCGTATCTTGCCCGAAAAGCCCATATGCGACTGCTTCGTAACCTTCAGAAAGTCATCGTAAAAGCCGATGGCGCCGAAGACCACCGTCACCATCAGCACGATCCAAACATAGACGCTGGAAAGGTTCGCCCACAGGAGGGCGGAGCCGAGGATGCCGCTCAAGATCATCAGCCCGCCCATGGTGGGCGTGCCGGCCTTCTTGAAATGGGTCTGCGGCCCGTCGGCGCGGATCGGCTGGCCCCGTCCCTGGCGCACGCGCAGCGAATTGATGATGGCCGGACCGAACAGGAAGACGATGAAGGCCGCCGTGATCAGCGCCCCGCCGGTGCGGAAGGTGATGTAGCGGAAAACATTGAAGGCCGTAAATTCATCGGCAAATT
Source organism: Chelativorans salis (assembly GCF_025336525.1). Taxonomy (GTDB): domain Bacteria; phylum Pseudomonadota; class Alphaproteobacteria; order Rhizobiales; family Rhizobiaceae; genus Chelativorans; species Chelativorans salis. Next base: position 454,690 of record NZ_JAOCZP010000002.1, on the reverse strand, counting down.
CCACGAGCAGCGTAAGCATAATGAAAGTCCCTCAGGCGGGTGTCCCGCCTCCTAAATCTGCGCCGGCGTTGCCGCCGGAAATTGCTTGAGAAGGGCCTCGACCAGCTTTGAAAAGCCGATGCCCTTGGATGACTTGATCATGAGCGCGTCCCCCGGCCTTACCGCCTCGATAAGGAGCGGCGTCAGCCGTTCCGCATCCTCGCGATATTCGACGGTGAGGCCGGCCGGCGGGCTGTCGGCCAGCGCCTTCATCTCCGTCCCGCCCAGGAAAAGCAAGTCGACGTTGGAGGCTGCGATCAGGTCCGCGAGTGCGGCATGCAGCTTCGCCGAGTGCGGTCCAAGCTCCAGCATATCGCCCAAAACGGCGATGCGCCGGCCCTCACCGGCGACCGGCGTGCTGGCCAGAAGCTGCATCGCCGCCCGCATGGAGGCGGGATTTGCGTTGTAGCTCTCGTCGATCAGCGTGAAGGTGCCGTCGTCAAGGCGCAGCCGGTGGCGCTCGCCGCGCCCCGCTCCGGCGGAAAAATCGCCCAGCGCCAGGAGGAGCTTGGCGACATCCGCGCCGGCCAGATAGCCGGCACCGATCGCCGCGAGGGCGTTCTGCACCATGTGCCGCCCCGGCGCGCCGACCCGTGCCACCAGTTCCTGTCCGGCGATCTTCACCGTCACGGCCGAGCCCTCTCCCTGGGGCTCCCACTTGACGAGCTTGAACTGCGCCCGAGCGTTCTCGCCGAAGCCCCAGATGTTCTTGATGCCGGCATCGGTCGCCATCTTCGACAGGATCTTCCAGCGCTGGTCATCGCGGTTGATGACGGCGTGGCCGCCGCGCACGACGCCGGAGAAGATCTCGCCCTTGGCCTGGGCGATCTCGTCGAGGCTCTTGAAATGGCCGAGATGGGCCGCCGCCACCATAGTGACGAGAGCGATGTGCGGCTTCACCAGCCGCGTCAGCGGCTCGATCTCGCCGGCGTGGTTCATGCCGATCTCGAAGACGGCGTAGTCGCAGTCGGCCGGCAGGCGGGCGAGCGTCAGCGGCACGCCCCAGTGGTTGTTGAAGGAGCGGTCTGCCGCATGCACGCTGCCGGCGCTGGCGAGCGCGTGGCGCAGCATCTCCTTCGTGGTCGTCTTGCCGGCCGAGCCGGTGACGGCGATCACCTTGGCGCGCGTGCGCTCGCGCGCCGCCGCCGCCAGCCCTTCGAGCGCCTTGAGAACATCCGGAACGACCACCTTGGGCACGCCCAGGCGGCCGAGTGCTGGCAGCTTCTCTTCGGAGACCACCAGGAGCCCGGCACCGGCCGCCATGGCTGAGGTGGCGAACTGGTGACCGTCGAACTTGTCACCCTTGATGGCGAAGAAGGCGTCGCCGCGCTCCAGCGTGCGGGTGTCGATGGAGATGCCCGTCACCCCCTCGGGCAGGTTGCCGAACGGGCGGCCTCCGGTGGCCTTAACAAATGCATGGCTGTCCCAAAGAAGCCTCACGCGCCCTTCTCCTTAAGTGCCTGCCGCACCTCCTCGTGATCTGAAAAGTGATGCTTCCTGCCGGCGATCTCCTGCCCGACTTCATGGCCCTTGCCGGCGACCACCAGCGTATCCCCCGTCTCCAACATGGCAATCGCGGCGCGGATCGCCTCGCGCCGGTCGCCGATCTCTGTGGCCGTAGGCACCGCCTCCATGATGGCGGCGCGGATGGCGGCGGGGTCTTCCGAGCGCGGGTTGTCGTCGGTGACGATGACGACGTCGGCGAGCCGCCCGGCGATCTCGCCCATGATCGGCCGCTTCAGCCGGTCGCGGTCGCCGCCGCAGCCGAAGACGACGATGACGCGGCCGGTGGTGAACGGCCGGACTGCCAGAAGCACGTTCTCCAGCGCCTCGGGCTTGTGCGAATAGTCGACATAGCACTGCGCGCCGTTTTCGGCCGTGCCGACGAGCTCCAGCCGGCCCGAGGCACCCTTAAGATGCTCCAGCGCCGCCAGGGCCTTGTCGGCCGCAAGCCCGGTGGCGATGGCGAGCCCCGCCGCCACCAGCGCGTTGGACACCTGGAAATCACCCGCCAGCGGCAGGTCGATCTCGTGGATCACGCCTTCGTGCTCCACCTCGGCGCGCTGGCGATGGCGCTCGTGCTCGACGCGTTTCAGCGTCAGGAACGTGCCCTTGCGCCCGACGGTGAAAAGGTTGAGGCCGGCGTCACGGACCGCCTTCTCCGTCGCTTCCGACCATGCGTCGTCGGCGAAAACGACCGCCGGCGCACCCTTCGGCAGGAGCGTGTCGAACAGGCGCATCTTGGCGCGATGGTAGTGCTCTACCGTCGGGTGATAGTCCATATGGTCGCGGCCGAGATTGGTGAAGCCGCCGGCGGCGAGCCTGACGCCGTCGAGCCGGCGTTGGTCGAGCCCATGGCTCGAAGCTTCCATGGCGCCGTGGGTGACGCCGGCCTCCGCCAGTTCCTTCAGGAGGCGGTGCAGCGAAATGGGGTCCGGCGTGGTCAACTCGCCGTACTCCTCGCGTCCCGGTGCCACCACGCCGGTGGTGCCGATCGCGGCGGCGGCAAGTCCGGCCGTTTGCCATATCTGCCGTGTGAAGGAGGCGACCGAGGTCTTGCCGCTGGTGCCCGTCACCGCCGCCATCGTCGCCGGCTGGCCGGCGTAAAGGCGGGCGGCCGTCAGCGCCAGTGCGCGGCGCGGGTCTTCCACCTCGACGACAGGAACACCGATATCCGTGTCAACGGCACCCGGCCGTGCCACGATCGCCGCTGCCCCCTGGCGCGCGGCCTCCGCCGCGAAGGCGGCTCCATCCGCCTTGGCGCCGGCTAGCGCGAAAAACAGGTCGCCGTCGGAAAGCTGCCGCGTATCCGATGAAAGACCGGAGATTTGCATATCGTCGGATAGTGCCCCGCCATGCGGCAAGATATCGGCAAGTTCACCCAGATTCATCACATCCCAGAATTCTTTTACGGCCAACCGTACGACACTCGGCTTACCGGAATCACTGATACGAAACCAGCAAAGCCTCACTTTCATGGCCGAAATCTGGCTGCACGCCAAGTAGCGGGGCTGCGCGGCGGATGATGTTTCCGGCGAGCGGCGCGTTGGTTATGCCGGAGGTTGCGGACAGGCCGGGTTTTTCCGGCTTCGGCTCATCGAGAACCACGAACACGACATAGTCCGGATCATTGGCCGGAAAGCTGGCGATGAACGTGTTGAACCGTGTGTTGTTGGAGTAGCGGCCGTTGACCACCTTCTCCGCCGTCCCCGTCTTGGTGCCGACATAGTAGCCGGGCACTTCGGCGCGCCGTCCCGAGCCCTTCTCGGTATTATAGCGGAACAGGTAGCGGACCGCAGCACTAGTTTGCTCAGAAATCACCTGCTCGGCGATCGCGTTCGCCTCTTCCTCGGTGCGCGGCAGGAAGGTCGGGGGAATGAACTTTCCGCCATTCAGCATCGCCGCCGCGGCGGTCGCCGTCTGCAGCGGCGTCGTAGCGACGCCGTGGCCGAAGGAGATGGTGACCGAGTTGATCTTCTTCCACTTCGCCGGCTCGGTGGGGCGTGCGACTTCGGGCAGTTCCGTCTTGACGCGGTCGAGGATGCCGATCCGATCCAGGAACTCCCGGTGCCCTTCGATCCCCACCACGTCGGCCATCTTGGCGGTGCCGATGTTGGAGGAATAGATGAAGATTTCCGGCACGCTTAGAACGCGCCCCTTGCCGTGGAAATCCCTGATGGTGTGCCCGCCGATGCGCAGCGGGCGCGTCGCATCGAACTTGTCGTTCATGCTCACGAGACCGGAATCGAGCGCCATCGACGTCGTAAAGAGCTTGAAGGTCGAGCCCATCTCGAAGACGCCGGCCGTCATGCGGTTGAGCCGGTCCTTCTCGAGCGCGTTATAGGGATTGTTCGGATCGTAGTCGGGCAGCGAGGCCATGGCCATCACCTCGCCCGTGCGCGCATTGAGGACGACGCCGCCGGCGGCGATCGCCTGGTGGCGCTCCATGGCCTGCACCAGCTCGTCGTGCAGCACGTGCTGCACCCTCAGATCGATGGAAAGGCCCACCGGATTGAGTGTGTCCGGCCCGGCAAGGCCCAGCGCCTGCAGGTCGGCCAGGCCCTGCTCGTCGACATATTTCTCCATGCCGGCGATGCCCTGGTTATCGATGTTCACGAGGCCGAGGATGTGCGAGGCGGTGGGGCCGCCGGGGTAGAAGCGGCGTTTCTCCGTGCGAAAACCCAGTCCCGGAATGCCGAGCGCCAGGATCTCGCTCTGCTGGCGCGGCGAAAGCTGGCGGCGCAGCCAGACGAAGCCGGCGTCGCTGTCGAGCCGCCGGTACGCCTGCTCATAATCAAGATCAGGCAGCACCGTCTGCAGCTTCTCGATGGTCTCGTCGATATAGGCGATGCGCCGCGGCTCGGCGAAGAGCGATGCGGTTTTGATGTCCGTCGCCAGCACCTCTCCGTTGCGGTCGACGAGGTCGGGCCGCGAGGCCGTCGCCCGGCTCTGCGGCAGATTGACCACCTCCTCTTCGACCATGCCGAGATGCACGAGCCGCGCGCCGATGGCCGCATAGATGCCGAAGAGCACGGCCATCGCCATCACCACGCGGTTGCGCGACCGCCCGCCGATGGCCTTGCGCGCGCCTTCGACCACGATGGCGCCCTCGCCTTCCGCCTTTGCCGGCCGCCGGTTCTTCCACAGCCTCGGCATCTTCATGGCCGCACGCCTCCCGTCACCACCGGTTCATCCGCGCCGTCCGCGCCCTCGACCATCAGCCTCTCCGAGCGGAAGGGAATCTCACGCAGCGATGCCTGCGTAGCGATCTGCTTGGCGTCCATGAGGCCGAGGCCGAGCTCGTCCTTGTAAATTTCCGCCAGCTTCTCCAAGCGCCCTGGCTGGGTGAGTAGGCTCCGGTCCGCCTTCAAAACGTCGATGGCGTCCTTTTCGAGCTGGATCCGCGTCTCCAGGTCACGGACGCGGCCCATCATCGCCTCAGCCTCGTGCTTGGTCTTGTAGGTGAATGCCGCCGCCGAAAGCATGACCGCAATCAGGATGATGTCACTGGTCCGGAACAACTGCCTACCTCGCCTTCTCGCCAAGCTGTGCCGTGACGAAAAGCGCCGGCACGCCCAGACTGTCGAAATCCTCGCTCCCCGCCGGCGCATCCGTGCGCCGCGCCGCCCTGAGCCGCGCCGAGCGGGCGCGCGGGTTTTGCGCCGTCTCCGCCTCGTCGGGCGCCACCGGCTTTTGCGGCTTTTCGAAGATGGGTTGCGGCGCGGCCGCCTCCGGCAGATGCCGGGAGCCGCCCGCTGCGCCCGTGCGCGAGGTGAGGAACCGCTTGACGATGCGGTCCTCCAGCGAATGGAAGGTGACCACGGCGATAACGCCGCCCGGCTTCAAAATGCGCTCGGCCGCGAACAGCGCACGCGCCAGTTCGCCGAGCTCGTCGTTGACGAAGATGCGCAGGGCCTGAAAGACGCGCGTGGCGGGATGGATCTTGTCGCTCGGCTTGCGGCCGATCGTCCGCTCGATGAGACCAGCCAGGTCGCCGGTGGTCTCGAACGGCTTTTCCGCACGTCGCCGCTCGATGGCGCGGCCGATGCGGCCGGCGTGGCGCTCCTCTCCCAGCAGCCCGAAGATGCGCGCCAGATCCCCGGCCTTCAGGCGGTTGACGACATCGGCAGCACTCGGGCCCTCGCGGCCCATGCGCATGTCGAGCGGGCCTTCCTTGCGGAAGGAGAACCCGCGCTCCGCCTCGTCGAGCTGCATGGACGACACGCCGACATCGAGCACCACGCCATCCACGGCGCCGCCTGCGATGTCCTCCATTTCCGAAAAACGGCCGAGCTCCAGCCGCAGCCGGTCACCGAAGCGCTCAGCCAACGCCTGACCGCCGGCGATAGCGTCAGGGTCGCGGTCGATCGCCACCACCCCCGCACCCCGCTCCAGGAGCGCAGCCGTATAGCCGCCCGCACCGAACGTGCCGTCGACGATCGTCTTGCCGGGCGCCGGGTCGAGGGCGGCGATCACCGCGTCGAGAAGGACCGGAATGTGGCGGGCCAGTCCGCCACCGGCCGAGCTTTCGCCGCCGGGGCCCGCCATCATTCCGTATTCGCGGCACGGGCCTGCGAGGCCTGTTGCCGCAATTTCAAGAGCCGTGCGCGAACATCCGCGCCATGGGCACTGAGCCGCTCCGGCTCCCATATCTGAAAGAAGAGGCCGCGCCCCACGAAGGCGACCTGCGATGTAATCCCCGTATGCTCGCGAACGAAGTCCGTTACGGTAATGCGCCCGTCCTGATCCAATTTCAGGAAGCTGCCGTCGCCATGAACGAAGAAGGACATGTCGTCCGCCGTCTGCAGGAACGGGTCCTCCACCGCGATCCGCTCCTCGTAGCGGTCGAGCAGGTCCGGGCCGCCCACATCCATCGCCGGCACATCCAGCGCCCTCAGCGCGTAGAGGTCGGTGAAGCCGCGCCTCTGCACCACGGAGCGGAAGTGAGCCGGCACGGAGACCCGCCCCTTCGCGTCGATCCTGTTGATCGCACTGGATAAGAACCGATCCATGATCTGCGACGGCCGCTGTTGGCGTCATGCCCCTCTGCATTGCTTCGACCGCGCAAACCCGCGGCTCCTCGATCCGTTCCCCGCTCCAGGCACAATGCCCTGCACCCCGCCGAAAACGCGGCGGCGCGGCCTTCAAACTCCTCACTGAAACAATAATCTGACTGATTTGATGGGATAACATGGGCTACTATGGGCGTCAACGGGATTGATAGACATAGATAGCAAATCCGCCCCGGATTCCGGCGGCTTGCGGCCATCGGATATTTATCCCGTGTTAAGCCTAACGAAGGGTTGCGCTTACAGTGGCCTTACGGTCACCGGCCCTGCCCGCCGCATGTGCGACCGTCGGCATGCGTGACGCACGACCGCAGGCAGCCAAGTTTCATAAAAACGTGGAAGAAGGCGCCTAGACTGTTGAAGTGCAGCTACAACCAGTTAGGTTCACCCCGGCTGGTTATGCACTAGAAAGTAGCCGATCAAGCATAATTTTAGGTAAGATTGGGGGTTAGAAATCGTGAAAAAGCTGTCTTTTCTCATCCTCCCACTCGCGGTCGCAGGATGCGGCGGGGGATCGGGCGGTCCTGGTGGCCCCAACGGCCCGAGCTTCACGAGCTTCGCCGAAATGGAGGTCAGCGAGCCTACGACGATGGAGGGAAAGGGGCGCGAATCCACCATCGAACTTACGAATGCTGGGTATAGGCTTACAGAGCCCTCAAGAGTAAATACGTCCGCGAATGTAGAAATAAATTCCGACGGAGAACCAACGTCGATTTCACTGAACACACCAGCTTCAAATAAAGTCATAAATACAGAAGGTTTGCCGCCGGAAAAATCATATCCTTTCCAAGGTGGAAAATTCCAATATATCAATTCACACGACAACAAGACCAGCATGCGATATGCAAATCCTGAGGAAAATGGATTTGAGTATCAGACCTTCGGCACTTGGATGGAGCTCCAGTCCCCGTCAACAGGCAATGTTGGGGCAACAAGCGTGGGCGCCAAAACGCGGGTGGCCAGCATTCCTTCGTCTGGAAATGCGACATTCAGGGGGACGGCGCTGGGAGAATATGTCGATCTCGACCCCGCAGACAACGCTCCCGAATGGCACACGATAACATCCGAGGCGACGTTGAACGCAGATTTCGCAGGGCGCTCCGTAGAGTTTCAAACCACCAACACGACAAACTGGGCAGGTACGCCGAGGGACGAGCTCGACCTGAACGGCACCATGTCCTACTCGGGCGGAAGCAACGAGATGTCGGGAACGGTCACCACCGCCAACGGCATGTCCGGTGAGGTCGACGGTCGTTTCTATGGCCCGGGCGCCCAGGAAGTCGGCGGCACGTTCTCCTTGAAAGGCGACGGCGTCGAGCGATACTACGGAGGCTACGGGGCCAAGAAGCAGTAATATGAAGATACTGGCTGCATTCGCCATTTGTCTTGTCTTCAGTACGGTAGCGAACGCAGAGAGACTGGCCCCCGAAGAAGCCGACGCCATTTTCATGGAAAGCCTGTCTGCCGCCCAGGCCGGGCGGCACGATATCGCTATCCGCAACTATCGCCACTTGCTGAGGGCAGTCCCGACCGCGCGAATAAAGCTGGAGCTTGCCCGGTCCTATTTCAGCGTCGGCAAATTCAAGCAGGCGCTGGCGCTTTTCCGGGAGGTTTACGATGCGCCCGGCACACCCAAGACGGTCAAGCGCAACATCCTGCCCTTCATCGAAGAGGCGGAGCTGCATATTCTGCGCGTCCGCTTCGGCGCCAGAATCGTAAGCGACAGCAATCCCGCCCGCGCTCCCTCGGGCGGGACGATCTTCTTCAACGGAATTCCGCTCGAATACGAACCCTCCTCGCCACGGGAGTTCGCGCACGGCTTCGAGCCTTGGATTTCCGTCGAAAAGCTTTGGGACAACGGCCTGCTGACCAAGTTCAACGGCAGCGCGCGGCTTTTTGAGCACGACGAGCTCAACGTGCTGCGCGGCCGGTTTTCCGTCGGCCGCATGCTGCCGTCGAAGCTGTTTGTCGAGGCGAGCCTGGATGCGGAACTGAACGAGGACAGCCCCTTTATGCGCCCCACGCTCGGCGCCTGGCGGCGCTTCACCCTGTCCTCGACGAGCCGGATCGGCGTGGGCGGCGACATCGGCTATACGTTTTCGGAGGACCACGACAGATCGGGCCAGTTCTACAGGCCCTATCTCTTTGGCGACTGGACGTTCCGCCCGAACGCGACCTTCTTCTGGAATGCCTCTCTGGAGCACCAGAACGCCCTCAACGATTACTACTCTTACGACAAGCCAAGCACGACCGTCGGGCTTGACGTGAAATTCGGTGGCTGGAACGTGTCGCCCAACCTGTCAGCGAGTTGGACGAGGTTCACCGAATACGATCCGTTTTGGAGGCTGAACCGGAAAGATGTAACGGTGCGTCCCTCCTTCTCCGTCTCCCACGACCGGCTGGAATGGAAGGGGATCAAGCCGGAATTCACGATCTTTCACGAGGGGCGCGACAGCAATGTCGACATCTATGACTATCACCAGACCGGCGGGTTCATCTCCCTCCGCAGGGCATATTAGAGTGGGATGCCCTTAGGCCGGATCAAATCCACGCCGTCATCCCGGAAGCCGGAGCGATAGCTGCGGCTGTCCGGGGCCCGTTCCGGAACGGCGGTGTCACGGAATGGATCCCGGCCCTCACTTCGTTTTGACCGGGATGACGCGCGGGGGGATTTATCCCACCTCAACGCATCCCTCCCGGAGACGAGGGCCAGGCCGCTCTTACTAAGGAAGAATGAAAAAACCAGCCGGTCTGTAAGCCGGGTTCTGTATGGCCGCACCGCCCGTGGGCTGTGCGACGTGACGACCATTCCTCTGGGACCGGTGTTGCCGCCGGCCTCAAGCAACCTACCCGAACGGCCGGGCCGGAAACCGCCCTTGAAGGTTGCCCTTCATGCCGTTCCTATTCGGTCTTGCTCCCGGTGGGGTTTGCCGTGCCGCCCCTGTCGCCAGGCGCGCGGTGGGCTTTTACCCCACCCTTTCACCCTTACCCGGCTTGGCCCTTCGGGCTTCGCCGGGCGGTTTGCTTTCTGTGGCACTTTCCCTGGGGTCGCCCCCGCCGGGCATTACCCGGCACCGTGTTTCCGTGGAGCCCGGACTTTCCTCACGCGCGGCCTTTTCAAGCGCTTGCGCGTGCGGCCGTCCGACCGGCTGGTGCATCGTATAAAGGGATTCGAGCACTAAAAAGCAATGCCTTCCGGCTAAAGCTTAAGACATTTATTCGGCGGGATAATTCGTCGTCCCAGAGATAGTTGGTTGGCCGCGGACATCGCAAATGCCGGGAGTGGACGGCTATCCTGTCAGGCACTTCTTCAAAAAATGGAGCGATGTGTCATTGCGCCGGATCGTAGCGCGAGGGAGCCAGACAGGGCGTCAGAAGGCGTGCGCGGCCACGACAGGTTGTCACGGCATAAAGCTATCCCGCCTCCTGAACCATCCGGCGGTATATCTCTCCCTCCTGTCCGTACGGATAACTGAAGGAAAGCACTTTCTCACCGAAAATATCCTCAAGGAGGCTGCGCGAGCGGACAATCTGGCGCATCGCCTCATCCGGCGGCTGCTCCGGCAGATGGATGTGGTCGAGCGTGTGCGGCCCACTTCATTGCCAAGCGCCGCCCATTCGCGCAATTGATTTCCGCCGGGACAGGCAGCCAGCCTTTCGACCTGCTGCCTGCGTTCTGCCGCACGCTTCAGATGAATGATAAACGCCTTAGTCGAGTTCCGGCTTTCGGGCCAATGCGCTACCCGCCAGCCAAGATGCGCTTCACCTTGGTGCAGTAAGCAGAGGAGACCGGGTTCATGCGCTTGGCGCCATGGCCGGCATTGTACCGCAGGATAGCGCCGCAGGTATTGCCGCCTCCCAGCCGGTATGCGCCGGCGAGGTATTTCATGCCGTACTTGATGTTCGTTTCGGGGTCGAAGAGCGCGCCGGCGGATCCGCGGTAGCCCAGGCCGCGAGCGGTGGACGGCTTGATCTGCATCAGGCCGATTTCGCCCGCCCTGCCACGCGCCGAGGCGCGGTAATTGCTCTCCACCGAAATAACGGCATGCGCGAGCGCCACCGGCACGCCGTATTCGGCGGCATAGCGCGAAATGATCGTGTGGTAGGATTGCCTGGCCTTGGGCGATTTGGCTTCGTTCACCCGCTTGGCATTGCGGCTGGTGCCGCTGGCGAACTCTTCCAGTCGCGCCACCTTTTCCTCGCGTTCGGCAGTGGGAGCAGCTTTTCCGCCCCGTATGAACTGCTTGAGCAAGGGGGCAAGTGAGCCCTTGTTGGTGCCGTTTGCATTGGCCGTCACGACGGCAGGCGTCTCGGGAGCGTCACTTGCGGCCTCGGAGCCGCCCGTCGTCATGCCGACAACGAGCGTTGCCGCAACAAGAATTTTGATGTGCATTGTAATCCGTTTTATTTTGTCGCCGCGGATGCAGCGCGTTTTGTTGATTGAACGGCGTGGAAATTCCCGCCGCCGACCCAGCGGCGCCTGTGGCAGGCAAAAATGCGCCAAAAAGGGCTTGCGCACTCAAAAGATGTGACGCTGTGAAATAGTTACTACTCAGCCGAGATCGTCTTTGGGCAGTCCGGACAAGAGCCGCGAAAGCGTGTCGCGGGTCGAGGGATCAGCGATGCCATCTACCCGCACCGGGCGGAAATGGCGCTGGAAGGCGCTCACAACGGTCGTTGTGGCGGCATCGAAAAAGCCAGTTATCTCAACGCCATAGCCATAAAGAGCCAGCATCGTCTGCAGCGCCTCCACCGCCTCGCCCCGGTCTCCCTCGGCGAGCACCGGACCGTCCGTCAGCGGCGCCGGCACGACATGATGTCCGATCCCCTCGCGCGCCAGGAGATCCCAGGGGAACTTTTCGCCCGGATCGACCTTGCGACCAGGTGCCACGTCCGAATGGGCAAGCACCCTTTGCGGCACAATCGGGTGCCGCCGGCATAAATCGCGGCACAAGGCGATCACCGCGGCGATCTGCTGGGCGGGAAAATCCGGGTAGCCGAGCTCGTGGCCGGGATTAACGATCTCAATGCCGATGGAGAAGGAGTTGACGTCGCTCATCCCCTGCCAGGACCCCCTGCCTGCGTGCCACGCGCGCGCGCCCTCACGCACCATCTGCACGACACGCCCGTCCTCGTGCACGAGATAATGCGCCGAAACCTCGCTTTCGGGATCGCACAGCCGGCGCTCCGCCGCCTCGCCGCTCTCCATGCCGGTATAGTGCAGGATCAGCGTGTCCGGCCGCATCCCGCCACGCCGCTCGCCAAAATTCGGGGAGACGCGCACTTGCGCCGGCGCGTATTCGGCGGCAAAGCCGATCATACCGTCCGCCGGGTTTTCTCGAGCTGCTCATAGGCCGCGTTTAGCGCGGCGACGCGGCTGTTGGCGATGGCGATGAACTCCTCCGGCACGCCGCGTGCGATCAGGCGGTCGGGATGGCTTTCGGCCACCAGCTCCCGGTAGCGGCGCCGGATCTCCTGAAAGGGAGCATCGCGCCCTACGCCGAGCAGGATGTATGGATCGCCCTCACCCTCCGTCACGTGCCTGGCGCGGATTTGCGCGTAGTGTGCCTCGTTGATGCCGAAGATCTCCGCCACGCGGGCGAGAAATTCCTGCTCCCCGTCGTGCAGCACGCCGTCGGCCTTGGCAATGTGGAACAGCCCGTCGAGAATGTCCTCCAGCATGGCGCAGTTGGGCTTGCCCGAGCCGCACAGCCCAGCCATCTGTCGCGCATAGACCTCGAAGCCGGCCACGTCCTTCTTGGCGAGGTCGTAGAGGCGGGCGACATTGCGCATTTCCTCGCGCGGTACGGAGAAAATCTCGTGGAAGGCGCGCACCTCGTCGGGCGTCACGATACCGTCGGCCTTGGCCATCTTGGCCGACAACGCGATCAGCGCGATCGAGAAGGCCACCCGTCGCCGCAGCTCCGGGTCACCCTTGAAGGCCATGCGCACCGCCTCCACCAGCGTCGAAACGCTGCCGGATGCGCGGGTCAGGAGGTCGGAGATGCGGACAAGGATGCTCATCGCCGGCACTTTTAAAACGATTTGCCGACGAATTCGAGGCTGGATTTTCGTCGCGCCCGACCGTGACGGGAATGCCCGTCTCCAACCGCCCGCGCACGCAAAAAGAAAGGCCGGCGAACCGGCCTTTCTCGTGGACGAGACCCAGCCTTAAACCTTTCCCCCGTGGCGACCTGGGGACATACGCCATCTCAGGGAGATTTCGGTGCGGACCTCGAACTGCTCGGGGAAAGCGTCTACTGCTGGGTATCCTCGCCCGTCCCGCCGGCATCGGGCTCAAGGCCCTGTGTCGTTGTGTCGTCGGTCCCCTCTGCCGGCTCTTCCAGCGGTGCCGTCTGCTCCGGCGCAGGCGCATCACCGCCCTCGTCGCATGCGGCAAGCCCCACAAGGGCCGCCGCGGACATAAGCCCGATGAAAACTTTGTTCATGCCATCTCTCCTTTTCAGGCAAGCCTTATGGCGGGCACAAGTCCCACGCTGGGCAGCCGGGGCAGGAATGCGCGCTGTTATTCCGGAGTTTCGTCACATTTCTTGAAGAGCGGTTACAGTCGAATGATCGACATCGCGTCACCGCCACTCACAGGATGGTGGCGCTGCGGGCAGCCTGATCGTACTGGCCGGAGATGCTGCGCATGGTGGCGGCGATGCCCGACAGCGCCTTTTCATCGAGGTTGAGCCGCTTCATGCTGTCCACCAGCAGCGCCTCGCGCACCTCGTGATAGCGCCGGCAGGCCTCGACGCCCTTTTCCGTCGCCTTGACCGTCTTCTCCTTACCGCGCCGGCCGCTCTTCACCAGGTCGAGCGCTGCCAGCTTGTTGATCGCGTAGGTGACGACGTGGGTGTCCTCGATGTTGAACATCATGCACAGTTCCGACAGCGTCTTCTCGCGCCCGCGGTGGGCGACGGCGTGCAAAAGGTGCACGGCGACCGGCTGCAGCCCCGATACGCCTGCCGCCGCCATGCAGCGCACCATCCATCGCTCGAACGAGTGGTGCATCAGGGTCATGGCGTACTCGATTTCCGACAGCGCCGGCATGCGGCCGGCCGCAAGATGCGCGGCCGCAACAATCGGCCCTATTCCCTCGTTCTGCTGCGTCATGGCTACCTCGAAAACAATGCCAGGCGCGAGGGTCGCACGTTGTGAGATTTTGTCAATAAATTATTGACGTTTTATTCGAGACGTGGTTTTGCTGCGGCGATGGCCGATGCAAGAGGAGCGAGCACATGACTGCCGGCAGATGGGACTTCTGGATCGACCGTGGCGGCACCTTCACCGACGTCATCGGCCGCGACCCCGACGGCGCGCTGCATGCGCGCAAGCTCTTATCGGAAAATCCCGAAGCCTATCGCGACGCCGGCATCCAAGGGATCCGCGACCTTTTGGGCGTGAAGGCGGGAGAGCCCATGCCCTCGCACCTCGTGGGCGAGGTGAAGATGGGCACCACCGTGGCCACCAACGCGCTTCTGGAGCGCAAGGGCGACCGCGTGCTCCTGCTGATTACGAAAGGCTTCCGCGACGCGCTGAAGATCGCCTACCAGGCCCGCCCCGACATCTTCGCCAAGGAGATCGTGCTGCCCGAGCAGCTCTATGAGCGCGTCGTCGAGGTGCCTGAACGCGTGCGCGTCGACGGCACGGTGGAGGCGGCACTCGATCTCGAGGCGGTGCGCGGCGAGATGGAGGCGGCAAGAAAGGACGGCATCGATGCCGTGGCGGTCATCTTCATGCATTCGTGGAAATTTCCGGAGCATGAGAAAAAGGCGGCGGAGCTCGCCCGCGCCCTCGGCTTCACGCAGGTCTCGGCGAGCCACGACACCTCGCCGCTGATAAAGCTCGTCGGCCGCGGCGACACCGCAGTGGTCGACGCCTATCTCTCCCCCATCCTCGCCCGCTATGTGCAATTGGTGGCGGGGGAACTGGGGATTCGCTCTCCTGCCTCCTCAGCGCCGACCTTCCCCCGACTCAAATTCATGATGTCCTCCGGTGGGCTCACCGCAGCCGACAAATTCCAGGGCAAGGACGCCATCCTGTCCGGCCCTGCCGGCGGTGCGGTGGGCATGGTGGAGACGGCGAGGATCGCCGGCTTTGAGAAGGTGATCGGCTTCGACATGGGCGGCACCTCCACCGACGTCGCCCATTACGAGGGCGAGTATGAGCGCGCCTTCGACACCGAGATCGCCGGCGTGCGCATCCGCGCGCCGATGATGCGCATCCACACGGTGGCCGCCGGCGGCGGCTCCGTCCTGCACTACGCGGACGCGCGTCTGAAGGTCGGCCCGGATTCGGCGGGCGCCAATCCCGGTCCCGCCTGCTACCGCCGCGGCGGCCCGCTCGCCGTCACCGACGCCAACCTGATGCTGGGCAAGCTGCAGCCCGACTTCTTCCCGGCGATCTTCGGCCCCGGCCAGGACCAGCCGCTCGATGGCGAGACGGTGCGCCAGCGCTTCACGGCGCTTGCCGAAAAGGTCGGCGACGGCCGCAGCCCGGAGGCGGTGGCGGAGGGCTTCGTCACCATCGCCGTTGAAAACATGGCGAACGCCATCAAGAAGATCTCCGTCCAGCGCGGCTATGACGTCACCCGTTATCTGCTCAACTGCTTCGGCGGCGCCGGCGGCCAGCATGCCTGCCTGGTGGCAGACGCGCTGGGCATGGAATCGGTCCTCATCCATCCGCTTTCGGGCCTTCTGTCGGCATACGGCATCGGCCTTGCCACCGTCTCGGCCTCGCGCCAGAAGGCGCTGATCAAGCCGCTGTCCCAGGCCGCCCTGCCCGAGATCGAGGCGCTGATTTCTGAGTTGCGCGAGGAGGTGCTGAAGGAGCTGACGGACCAAGGCGTGGAGGCGCAGGCGACCGAGTGGCGCCTGCGCCTCGAAGTGCGCTATGACGGCACCGACACCACGCTTTCCGTCCCATTCGACGAGCGCTCCATCGGCGCCGCCAAGACCGCCTTCGAGGCGGCCCACAAGGCGCAGTTCGGCTTCGTCTACGACGACAAGCCGATGGTCGTCGAGGCAGTGAATGTCGAGGGCGTGGACGCCCGCGCGGCGGGGCCGGGGGAGCCGGAGCTTGCCGTCAACGACAACGATCCCGCGCCGCACGTCACCCGCCGCATCTTCTGCGAGGGCACATGGCGCGAGGCCGGCGTCTTCCGCCGCGCCGATCTTGCCCCCGGCAACCGGATCAAGGGCCCGGCCCTCGTCATCGAGGACAACCAGACCATCGTCGTCGAGCCCGGCTGGCAGGCCGAGATCACCGAACGCAACCACGTGCTGATGCGGCGCGTCGAGAAGAAGCCGCGCCAGGCCGCACTCGGCACCGAGGCCGACCCGGTGATGCTCGAGGTCTTCAACAACCTCTTTATGTCGATCGCCGAGCAGATGGGTGTCACACTCCAGAACACCGCCTATTCGGTGAACATCAAGGAGCGGCTCGACTTTTCCTGCGCCGTCTTCGACCGCAACGGCGCGCTTGTGGCCAATGCACCTCACATGCCGGTGCATCTGGGCTCCATGGACCGCTCGGTGGAGACCATCATCCGCTTGAACGAGGGCGACATCCACCCCGGCGACGTCTTCGCCCTTAACGCCCCCTATAACGGCGGCACGCACCTGCCCGACATCACGGTGGTGACGCCTGTCTTCGACGAGCAGGGAAAAAACATCCTGTTCTACACAGCCTCGCGCGGCCACCATGCCGATGTCGGCGGCACCGCACCCGGCTCCATGACGCCGCTCGCCACGAATGTGGACGAGGAAGGCGTGCTGTTCGACAATTTCCGCCTCGTCGAACGCGGCCGCTTCCGCGAGAAGGAATTGCACGACCTCCTCACAAACCATCCCTACCCGGCCCGCAACCCGCACCAGAACATCGCCGACCTGAAGGCACAGATCGCCGCCAACGAGAAGGGCGTGGCGGAATTGAGGAAGATGGTCACCGACTTCGGCCTCGACGTGGTGGAGGCCTATATGGGCCACGTCCAGGACAACGCCGCCGAAAGCGTACGCCGCGTGCTGGAGCGCCTGCCCGACGTCTCCGAATATGAATACCCGACCGACACCGGCCAGGCGATCAAGGTGAAGATCACCGTGGACCGGGAAAAGCGCGAGGCGACGGTCGACTTCACCGGCACCTCGCCGGTGATGAAGAACAACTTCAACGCGCCCGAGCCTGTCGCCCGCGCCGCCGTCCTCTACGCCTTCCGCGTCATGGTGGAGGGCTCCATCCCCATGAATGCCGGCTGCCTGAGGCCGATCAGGATCGTCATTCCCGAGGGCTGCATGCTGCGCCCCTCCTATCCGGCCGCCGTCGTTGCCGGCAACGTGGAGACTTCCCAGCACGTCACCAACGCGCTGTTCGCCGCCATGGGGGCACTTGCCAACGCGCAAGGGACGATGAACAACCTGACCTTCGGCAATGAGACCTACCAGTACTATGAGACGATCTGTTCCGGCTCTCCCGCCGGCCGCATGAACGACGGCCGCGGCTTCAACGGCACGAGCGGCGTCCACACCCACATGACCAACTCCCGCCTTACCGACCCCGAAATCCTGGAGTTGCGCTTCCCCGTGCTTCTGGAAGATTTCCACATCCGCGAAGGCTCCGGCGGCAAGGGCAAGTGGAACGCCGGCAACGGCACGCGGCGCACCCTGCGCTTTCTTCAAACCATGGAATGCGCCATCCTCTCTTCCCACCGCACGGTGCCCCCGCGCGGCGTCGACGGCGGCGACGACGGCCAGCTCGGCAAGACCGAGGTACGCCGCAAGGACGGCCGCATCGAGACGCTGAAGGGATGCGACCAGACGGTGGTGGAGGCCGGCGAAGCCGTCATCGTCACCACGCCGACTGCTGGCGGGTTCGGGCGGGGCTAGCCCGGATTTCCCACGAACGCATCGGCTTGGCACGGGTCGGTAGAAGCGATTAGAAATAATCTACCGGCCCCGACCTGCTGATAGGTTCGCTCTGATGACTAACCCCGGATCGGTGATCGACTGGCTTCTCGACTCCGACCCATCGATCCGGTGGCAGGTGATGCGCGACCTGCTCGATGCCCCGGATCCAGAGTGGGCGGCGGAGCGGGCCAAGGTGGAGACCGAGGGCTGGGGAGCCAGGCTCCTCTCCTTCCAGGACGAGGACGGGCAATGGGCGGGCGGTGCCTTTGTCCCGACCGATTTCGATCCGCGCGAGTGGCGGGAGGTCGGTCAGCCGTGGACGGCGACGTGCTTTTCGCTGACACAGCTGCGCGAATTCGGTCTCGATCCCGCGTCAAGCCGGGCCAGACGGACCGTCGAGCTGATCGGCGCCAACTCACGTTGGGACGAGGGTGGCCAGCCCTATTGGGAGGGCGAGGTCGAGGAGTGCATCAACGGCCGGACCGTTGCCGACGGCGCCTATTTCGGGGTCGACGTCTCGCCCATTGTCGGCAGGCTCGTGGGCGAGCGTCAGGACGATGGCGGCTGGAACTGCGAGAGGTGCAACGGCTCGGTCCGCTCGTCATTCGACAGCACGATCAACGTGCTGGAAGGGCTCCTGGAATACGAAAGAGCCACCGGCGGCACGCCTGCCTCCCGGAAAGCGCGCAGGTCGGGCGAGGAGTATCTGCTGAGGCGCAAGCTCTTCCGCCGTCTCACGACGGGTGAGCCGGCGGACGAGCGGTTTCTGTCCTTCCTGCATCCGAACCGCTGGCGCTACGACATCCTGCGCGCGCTCGATTATTTCCGCTCCGCCGCGATGCCGAGCGGCGCCGATCCGGATCCGCGGCTCGGCGAGGCGATCGACCACATTCGCTCCCGGCGGCTGGAGGACGGCACGTGGCCTCTCGACTGGCGCCCGAAGGGGCGGGTCTGGTTCGAGGTCGACGACGGGCCGGACAAGCCCTCCCGGTGGGTGACTCTCAGGGCAATGCGCGTGCTCAGATGGTGGGAGAACCAGCGCCGGCCTAATGTCTAGGCATACGGAAGCCTCCCAAGCGACGAAAAGCGCTCGTTCAAACCGTCGAGCCGCGCCATGTCATCTTCGCTCAGCTCGAAATCAAAGACGTCGATGTTCTCCTCCAGGTGGGCACGCTGATTGGCCTTCGGTACGGCTGCCGTGCCGCGTTGCAGGTTCCAGCGGATCAGCACCTGGGCCGGCGACTTGCCGTGCTTGCCGGCGATCTCGCCGAGTGTGGTATCGTCGAGCCGCTTGCCGCGCGTCAGCGGGCTATAGGCCTGGATGACCATGTTCTTCTCCCGCCCGTAGCGCAGCATGTCGTCGCTGTAGCCGAACGGGCTCCACTCGATCTGGTTGACCGCCGGCACCTCGCCAGTGGCATCGATCAGGCGGTCGATACGGTCGGTGGAATAATTGCTGACGCCGATGTCCCTCGTAAGGCCGTCCTCTTTCGCCTTGATCAGCCCGCGCCACAGGTCCTCGCCGGGGCCGGATGACGGCGGGCGGTGTATGAGCATGAGATCTGCGTAGTCGAGGCCGAGTTCGCCCAGATATGCGCGGGTCGCCTCATAGGCGTCGTCCGTCTCTTCCACCTTGGTGACGAGATAGAAATCGGAACGTTCGACGCCACTGCGACGGATGCCTTCGCCGATGCCTGGCTGCGTTCCGTAATCCACGGCCGTGTCTATCAGGCGATAGCCGAGCTCTAGGGCGGCGGCGATCGTGCCCGCCGTATCGTCCTTCAGTTGCCAGGTGCCGAGGCCGAGTATCGGCATGTTGCGACTGGTATTGAGCGGCAGCGCGGTTTTCGGATCCATTGCCATCTCCTAGTCTTCGGGCCTGCGGCTCTAACCCAAGCTCCAGCGACATGTTCCAAGCTGCGGGCGGATCTCCGCCGCTGGTTAGGCGGGCAGCCGCCCCTCCTCCACAGCCCCGTCACATACCGTCATACCGCCTTCACCCCCCTGTCACGCATCTCCGCTAGCCCTTTGGGTAGCGTCCAAGGGGATTCTCCCATGACTGACCTTTCCGCCGATATTGGCCTCTCCTCCCGCCGCCGTATCGGCAGCGCCGTCTATCAGAACGCCGCCCTGACGAAGGCGGGGCTTTCGGAGCGCCTGTTCGCGCTCCTCTTCTCCGGTCTCGTCTATCCGCAGATCTGGGAGGACCCGGAAGTCGACATGGAGGCGATGGCGCTCGATGAAGGCCACCGCGTCGTCACCATCGCCTCGGGCGGCTGCAACATGCTGGCCTACCTCACCCGCGCGCCCGCCCGCATCGACGTGGTCGACCTCAACGCCGCCCATGTGGCCCTCAACCGGCTGAAGCTCGCCGCCTTCACCGCGCTCCCCGCCCACGGTGACCTCCTGCGGTTCTTCGGCCAGCCGGGAGAGACGGCCAACGAGGAAGCCTACGACCGCTTCATCGCACTGAGGCTCGACGCGACGAGCCGCCGCTACTGGGAGACGCGCGACCTCTTGGGCCGGCGGCGCATCGGCGCCTTCGACCGCGATTTCTACCGCACCGGCCTGCTCGGCTTTTTCATCGCCACGGGCCACCGCGTCGCCCGCCTGCATGGCGTCGACCCATCCGAGATCATGCACGCCAAAAACATCCGCGAGCAGCGCCGCTTCTTCGAAGAACGGCTCAAGCCCCTGTTCGACAAGCCACTCGTGCGCTGGGCCACTTCGCGCAAGGCCTCGCTCTTCGGCCTCGGCATCCCGCCGGCGCAGTATGACGCGCTGCTGGGCTCCGGCGGCTCCATGGCCGAGGTGCTTTCCGCACGGCTGGAAAAGCTTGCCTGCCATTTTCCGCTGAGCGACAACTACTTCGCCTGGGCCGCCTTCGCCCGCCGCTATCCGAAGGAGGGGGAAGCCACGCTTCCTACCTACCTCCAGCGCGAAAATTTCCGGACCATCCGCGCCAATGCCGGCCGCGTTGCCGTCCACCATGCCAATTTCACCGAACTGCTCGCCATCAAGCCGGCGGCAAGCATCGACCGCTTTGTGCTGCTCGACGCCCAGGACTGGATGAGCGACCGGCAGCTGAACGCGTTGTGGAGCGAGATCACCCGCACTGCCGCCCCCGGCGCCCGCGTCATCTTCCGCACCGCCGCACAGCCGACCCTCCTGCCCGGCCGGGTCCGGCAGGAATTGCTCGACCAGTGGCACTACGAATTCGCCCGCTCGCGCAACTACTCGGCGCGCGATCGCTCGGCCATCTATGGCGGCTTCCACCTCTATGTGAGGAAGGACGCCTGATGGCCGTCACCGACGGCCCCGGCCATGCGCGGCTGATGGACGGCGTCTACCGTCGACAGCGCCACATCTACGACCTCACCCGCAAATTCTATCTTCTGGGCCGCGACGGCCTTATTGCCGGCCTCGCCGTGCCGCCCGGTGGCAGCGTGCTGGAACTCGGCTGCGGCACCGGGCGCAACCTGGCGCTCGCCGCCGAGCGGTATCCGCAAGCCCGCCTCTTCGGCCTAGACATCTCCCGCGTCATGCTCGGGACCGCCGAAAAGCGCATGCGCCGTGGGGCCGGCAAGGTGCATCTGGCCGAGGCCGACGCCTCCGTCTTCGATGCCGAAAGGCTCTTCGGCCGCCGGCACTTCGACCGCGTCTTCCTCTCCTATGCGCTCTCCATGATCCCGCCCTGGCAGCGTACTGTCGCCGCAGCACTCGACTGCGTGGCACCCGGCGGGTCGCTCCATATCGTCGATTTCGGCCGCCAGGAGCGGCTTCCCGGCTGGTTCCGCGCAGGCCTCAGGCGCTGGCTCGCCGCCTTTCACGTCAGGCCGCGTGATTCATTGCGCGAGGTGCTTGAATCAGAGTGCGAGAAGCGCGGAGCAAGCCTTTCCTTCGATTCACGTTTTCACGGTTATGCGGTATACGCGGTGGTGACACTGCCGCGTTGAGATGTGCGGGCAGAATCTACTCCTCTCCCCGGTCGAGCGCCTTCACCACCGCCTCAACCAGGATCTGCGGCTTGTAGGCAAGCACGGTCGGCGTCAGCCCCATGCGCACCACCACCAGTCGGCGCGACGGGATAATGGTGATGGTCTGCCCGTCATGGCCCAGCATCCAGTAGGCGTCGTCCGGCAGGTCGAAGCCGTCGTCCTGATGCCTGTCCCGTGGCGTCATCACGCGCGGGCCCTGCATCCACAGCCCACGACCGTATTCGCCGTCGGAGGTCTGTGTCGGCGTGCGCATCCATTCCACCCAGCCTTCCGGCAGGACCTGCCGCCCCTCCCAGATGCCCTCCTGCAGGAGAAGCTGGCCGAAGCGCGCCCAGTCACGTGCGGAGGCATAGAGGTAGGATGAGCCGACGAAGGTGCCGCGCGCGTCGGTCTCGAAAACCGCCGTCTCCATGCCCGCGGGATCGAACAGCGCCCGCCGCGGCCATGCCAGCGCTTCCTCCTCGTCAGCGAATGCGTTCTGCCAGACACGCGACAGAATAACGCTCGTCCCGCTGGAATAGGAGAAATGCTCGCCGGGCCGGTAAAGCAGAGGCATATTGGCGGCGAAACCCGCCATATCCGGCTCCATGTAAAGCATGCGCGTGACGTCGCTCACGCCGTTGTAGTCCTCGTTGAAGGCAAGGCCGCTTTCGAGGCCCAGGAGGTGGGCGAGGGTGATCTCGCCGCGCTGGTCGCCGGCCCATTCCTGCAGAAGCCCCTCCTCCTCGACAGACAGCCTTCCCGATCCCACCACCGTGCCGGCGATGGCCGCATTGACGGTCTTGGTCATGGACCAGCCGAGAAGCGGCCGGCCAGGAACGGCGTCACCAGCGCCGTAGCGCTCGCCGACGATGCGCCCGTCGTGGACAACCACCGCGGCGCGCAGGCCTGGCCCGACGATTGCCGGATCTTCGAGCAAGGCGGCGATATCGGGGTGGCGGGAGGTGTCAGCCCCCTCCCCCTCCGGCCACAGCGCCGTCTCGTCATGCGAGGTCGCAGCCGGCGCCTCGATGGCCACCTCACGCACCGCCGCCAGATCGCCATCCGGCACTACAGCGCAACCCGTGCCATCGCGAAAGACGGCGAGCCCGTTGCCGAAGACGCCGAACAGTCCCGTCCGCACGATCCCCTCTTCCGCGTCCATACGCACCCACATCAGCCTCAAAAGCGGATGTCCCGGCGCCTGCACGTCCTCTCTCAGCACGTCGTCAGCCTCGCGTCCGGCCAGAAAGACATTGGAGCAGACGATCTTGGCGGTATAGCTCGCGCCGACGCGAATAAGCTCCGGCGGCGCCAGCCACAGCCAAACGACCAGGGCCAGAAGCGCAACGAGCAGAAGGCCCGCGAGCCATTTGACGATGGAAAGAACGATCCGCATGGCTTATCCCCGAAAACATATGCACGATAGCGATTCGCCGCCGGGGAGGCTCTGCCAAAAATGCGCCTGTTGACGGTTTTGCTGCTGCTCATGTCGGTGACGGCCTGTTCGCGGGGGGGCTACGACCTCGCGGACCTCGTGCCGACGCCCGCAGCCCAGGCGCCCGAACTCACCGGTGGCGGTCTGCGCTTTGCCGACAACAAACCCCATGAATGGGAAGACCGCCCGCCCTGGAGCTATCCCGTTCACGGCACCGACGTTTCCAAATACCAGGGCGCGGTCGACTGGCCGCGCCTGGCGCGCAACGGCATTGCCTTCGCCTTCATCAAGGCGACGGAGGGCGGCGACCGCTTCGATGAGACCTTCAACAGCAACTGGCAGGGCGCAAAAGCCGCCGGCATTGCCCGCGGCGCCTATCACTTCTTCTATTTCTGCCGCCCGGCGATCGAGCAGGCGCGCTGGTTCATCCGCCACGTGCCGCGTGATGCTTCAGCCCTGCCGCCGGTGCTCGACATGGAGTGGAACCACCTCTCCCCCTCCTGCAAGCTACGCCCGCGCCCGGAGGTGGTGCGCAAGGAAATGCAGGTTTTCCTCGACGCGGTCGAGCGGCATTACGGCAAGCGCCCTATAATCTACACATCCGTCGACTTCTTTGACGACAATGGCCTGGGACGCTTCAAGGGTTATCCTTTCTGGCTGCGCTCGGTGGCCGGCCATCCGGATGACAAAT
Organism: Chelativorans salis; assembly: GCF_025336525.1. GTDB lineage: Bacteria > Pseudomonadota > Alphaproteobacteria > Rhizobiales > Rhizobiaceae > Chelativorans > Chelativorans salis. The sequence goes on along the minus strand of NZ_JAOCZP010000002.1, from coordinate 431,069 downwards.
ATAGCAATCATCCTTGGGTGTTCTGGCAATATACGGGAACGGGCGTCTTGCCCGGTATCGAGGGAAACGCCGATATCAACGTCTTCCACGGCAGCGCCAAAGCCTGGCGTGAATGGCTGAAGGCCTATACCAGCTGACGGTGCCCGTGGTCATATGGAGGGAAAAAGGCATGCATTTGCGAGGCCTCTTGGCTCATCTACGCGGCCCCTTGTTCACGGCCCTGGCCGCCCTTTCCATGCCGGCGGCGGCCTTCGCGCAGCAGTGCGGCGGTGATTTCGCCGCCTGGCGCGCCGGCATCGAGGCCGAGGCTGCAAGCCAGGGTGTCGGCGCCACCGGGCTTTCAGCGCTCAACCGCGCCTCCTTCGACCAGCGGGTGGTCAATGCCGACCGGGCGCAGGGCGTCTTCACGCAGACCTTCCGCGAGTTCGCCAGCCGCATGATAAACGACTACCGCCTCACCCACGGCCGGCGGAACCTGGAAAAATACGCCGACACCTTTGCCCGGGCCGAACGGGAATTCGGCGTTCCGGGCCCGGTCATCGCCTCCTTCTGGGCGCTGGAGACGGATTTCGGTGCCGTGCAAGGCGATTTCTCCACCTTGAACGCGCTCGCCTCGCTGGCCCACGACTGCCGGCGGCCGGAGATCTTCCGCCCCGAGCTGATCGCGCTTCTGAAGCTCATCGACCAGGGTGCGGTGTCCGCCGACATCACCGGTGCCTGGGCCGGCGAGATCGGGCAATTGCAGATGCTGCCGAGCGATTATCTGGAAAAGGGCGTGGATGGCGACGGCGACGGCCGCGTCGACCTTAAGGGCAGCGCGCCGGACGCCATCCTCACGGCCGCGCACGCAATCGGCGCGCTTGGCTGGAGGCCCGGCGAGCCGTGGCTCGACGAGGTGCGCGTGCCGGCCGACATGTCCTGGGGAGAGGCCGGGCTGACGAACAAGCTGCCGCGCAGCGAGTGGGCCGCTCTCGGCGTCACCCGTCGCGATGGCAGTCCGCTGCCGCCCGATGCCCTCCCCGCCCGCCTCATCCTGCCCATGGGTCACAAAGGCCCCGCCTTCCTCGCCTACGACAATTTCGACATCTATCTCGAATGGAACCAGTCGCTCGTCTACACGCTGACCGCCGCGCACTTGGCCGCGCGCTTCGACGGCGCGCCTCCCTTCGACCCGCGCACCCCGGAGCCGGGCCTGGCGCCGGAGGTCATGAAGCAGCTCCAGCAGAAGCTCGCCGACCGGGGCTACAACGTCGGCGGAATCGACGGCATTCTCGGCTTCAACACCCGCGAAGCCGTGCGCCAGGAGCAGCTGCGCCTCGGCCTGCCGGCGGACGGGTGGCCAACGGCAACGCTTTTTTCCAGTTTGTAGGGAATGGCGTTGCCCCTCCCTCAAGCCTCGTGCCACCGCGGCAATCGCCATTGTGCCAGCGCCAAAAACGGGTGGTGACGCACGGCGCGGGTGTTAAGGGTTGTCCTTTCACCGGGAGAATTCCATGGCAGCCGAGACCCGTGCCGCGACCGCACGTCACATGTCGCTACAGGACTGGGCGCTGCTGATCCTGCTCGGTGCCATCTGGGGTGGGTCCTTCTTCTTTGCCCGCATCGCGGTGGCCGAGATCACGCCGCTGGCGCTCGTCATGTTCCGCGTGTCGATCGCCGCCCTGGTGCTGCAACTTTGGCTCGCCCTGCGCGGCCCGAGCTTCCGCCTTGCCTTTTCCATGACCGGCAGCTTCTTCGTTATGGCGACGCTCAACAACATCATCCCCTTCTCCCTCATCTTCCTCGGACAGACGGAGCTCGGCGCGGGGCTCGCCTCCGTGCTCAACGCCACCACCCCGTTCTGGACGGCGATCCTCGCCAATATGCTGACGCAGGACGAGAAACTCTCCTTGAACAAGCTTGCCGGCATCGGCTTCGGCATCGCCGGCACGGCGGTGATGATCGGCCCCGGCCTCGTAGCCGGCCTCGGCGGGCCGATCTGGGCCAAGTTCGCGCTGGTGGGGGCTGCCGTCTCCTACGGCTTCGCCTTCATCTTCGCCCGTCGCTTCCGCGCTATCCCGCCGCCCGTGGTGGCGACGGGGCAGCTCACCGCCTCGACCGTCGTCATGATCCCGCTGGTGATGCTTGTACACGGGCCGGAAGGCCTGTTCTCGGCGAGTGCGCACGTCTGGGCGGCAGTCCTCGCGCTCGCCGTGCTCGCCACCTCCTTCGCCTATATCCTCTATTTCCGCATCATCGCGTCCGCCGGCGCCACCAACGCTTCGCTGGTCACGCTGATCGTACCCGTCAGCGCGATCCTGCTCGGCGCGCTGTTTCTCGGTGAAAGGCTGGAACTCTTCGAAATCGCCGGCATGCTTTTGATCGGGCTCGGGCTGATCACCATCGACGGCCGTCTTCTCAGGGTGCGCTGAGGCGTGAGTCTGTGAACTTGTTAACACAACTTAACACAACGTGACGGAGGCCGTTTAGGCAGCGAATTCAAGCGGCAATACAAGATCGTAGGAAGCGTTTTTCACAAAGCTGCTGCGCCGCAGCATAGAAAGCGCTTGGCAATGCCGCGTGAGAACCAATAGAATCGGGCTTCAGTCTGCAGAGGAGGCTATCGCTTATGGGACTGACACGGCCACTAAACGCGCTCGTGATATGTGCAGCCTTTGCATTTATCGGCGCAGTCATCATGGGGGTCCTTCCGTAAGCAGTACAATAAGAAAAGACGGGAAAAGCTGGAAAGTTAAGGAAAAGGCCGGGCAGAACCCGGCCTTTTCTGTTCGGTAAAGGTGCCGGCCCTTCGAGCTACGCCGCCGCCGGCTGCGCGCCGATCCTCTCCGCCGCCGGCCGTATGCCGATCATATGGCAGATGGCGAAGGCGAGATCGGCGCGGTTCATCGTGTAGAAGTGAAAATCCTCCACGCCCCGCTCGACCAGGTCGAGCACCTGTTCGGCCGCCACCGCCGCGGCGACAAGCTGGTGGGTGGGCGGGTCGTCGTGAAGCCCCTGGAAGCGCTCGGCCAGCCACGCCGGCACATGCGCTCCGCACTGGCCGGCAAAGCGCGTCATCTGCGTGAAATTGTGCACCGGCAGGATGCCTGGCACGATGGGGATATAGATGCCGGCGCGCCGCGCCCGCTCGACATAGCGCTCATAGACGTCGTTGTCGAAGAAGAACTGGGTGATGGCGCGCGTGGCGCCGTTGTCCACCTTGCGCTTCAGCATCTCGATGTCGGTGGCGAAATCCGGGCTTTCGGGGTGCTTTTCCGGATAGGCGGAGACGGAGATGTCGAAATCACCGTGGCGCGAGAGCGCGCCCACCAGCTCCGCCCCGTTGGTATAGCCGTTAGGATGCGGCCGGTAGGCCGCACCCACGCCTTCCGCCGGATCGCCGCGCAGCGCCACGAAGCGCTTCACGCCCATACCCGCGAACTCGCGGATGACGGTATCGACCGCATCGCGATCGGCATCCACGCAGGTCAGGTGCGCAGCCGGCGTCAGCACCGTCTCCTCCAGGATACGCCGAACCGTGCGCGCCGTGCGCTCGCGCGTCGAGCCGCCGGCGCCGTAGGTGACGGAAACGAAATCGGGATCGAGCGGCTCGAGCCGCTTTACCGTCTCCCACAACTTGCGTTCCATCTCGTCCGTCTTGGGCGGAAAGAATTCGAAGGAGACGCGGACTTTCTCGCCCTTATCCGTGCGGCGGGAAAAACGGTATCTGGTCATCAGGCAATCTCCTCGCGCGCCTGCATTTCTGTCTCGCTGTCGGCCATCAGGATGCGCCGGTCGCGCGCCAGCCACAGCTTCACCGTCAACCCCTCGGCCGCCTCGCCTTCAGGTGCGAAGGCGCACGTCTCCTCGAGGTCGAGCTCAGCCTCGCCGAGCCATTCGGCAATCTGCCGGTCGGCGAAGCCGAGGCGCAGATGCGCATGCTCCTCACGTAGGAACTCGTGCCCGTGCGGCGCGAAATCGAGGATCACCAGCCGCCCGCCGGGGCGCAGGAGCCGGGCGGCCTCGCGGATCGCCAGTGCCGGGTCCTCCAGGTAATGCAGCACCTGATGGATGGTGACGAGGTCGTGCGCGTCGCGCTCCACGGGCGGCGCATAGATATCTCCAAGCCGCACTTGCGCTTGTGTCACGCCGGCCCGCTCCAGATTGGCGCGCGCCACGGCCAGCATCTCGCGCGACAGGTCGACGCCGACGCCGCGCCGGTAAAGCGGCGCGAAGAGCTCTAAAAGCCGCCCAGTGCCGGTTCCGAGGTCTACCATGGACTGGAACGACCGCTCTCCCACAAGCGCCTTCAGCCCCGTCTCGACGGCAGCATCCGGCACGTGCAGGGAGCGGATCTGGTCCCAGCTTGCGGCGTTCTTGGCAAAATACTCCGCCGCCCGCTCCTGCCGGCGCCGCTTGATCGCTTCGAGCCGCTCCAGATCGCGATCCGTCACCGGGTCCGTGCGGTCGATGCGGGCCACCACGCCATCGACGAACTCGCGCGCCGCATCCGCCTCCGACAGGCGAAAGAAGGCCCACGAGCCCTCCTGGTAGCGGGCGATGAGATCGGCATCGAGCAGAAGCTTCAGGTGGCGCGAGACGCGCGGCTGCGACTGGTTGAGGATTTCGGTCAGGTCGGAAACGGTCAAATCCGCGTGCGACAGGAGGACAAGAATGCGCAGCCGGCTTGGCTCGGCCGCCGCCTTCAGGATATCCACCATCACGTCCAGCCGTATCGTCGGGCGTGTCAGCATGCGCCTCTCCAACAAAGACATAAAGATATGTTTATATGAAATATGATGGCTTGGCAAGCCCATGTGGTTCCGGGGACATCGTTGCGCGCGGGCTTGGCAACAGGAAAAACAGCGCAAAGGGGGCGCCGGCCTTTCCCGCTGGCCAAGCCGCACCTAAAGCAGAGAGCGCAAACCGTTCGGCAGCAAGGAAGCAGCGCAATGAAGGTCTCGACCGCCCGCCAGCGCGCGGTAAACAAGGCGCTCACGGCGCTCCTGCCCCTGGCGCCCTATTCCGACACGGAGAAAATCCGCGCGCTCGCCAACGACCGAAAGCTGCGCACCCTGCCGCCTTCGATCGCCGTATGGCTGGCAACGGTCACCCATGTGCGCCACGAGCACAGCGACTACGACGACCTTCTGGCCGAGGGCTACGACCGCGACGCGGCGCGCTTCTTCGTGGTCGACCAGATCAACGACATGCTGACGGGCTGGCGGGCGACACGGCTGCTCGATGCGGAGGAGGGTGAGAGTGAAGCCGTTGGCATGAATGACAACGAAGCCAAATGATGGCACATAGGCCAACATGAGGGCGAGGTTGGTGCATGAGTCGAAGGATACCTATCCGATGGCTCGATCGTTGAGATGGTTATATGGGAAGTTCCTATTCCAGGTCTCGGAAGCCAACACCGCTATAAGTACAGCCAACGGAAAACGCATCGTCTGTTATGACAACGAGCGAGGTGGAAGTGCCCTACGAGGTCATCCACGCGGATTTCGACTTGCGCGCTGTTGCCTAAGGCGGTTCACATCATCCTAAGAAGCGCCCCGCCGATGGAATAGCCCGCCCCGAAGGCGCAGAGCAGGCCGAAGTCTCCGGGGTGCATGTCCTCGTGGTTCTCCTTGAGCGCCACGATGGCGCCGGCGGCGGCCGTATTGCCGAGACGTTCGAGCACGGTTGGAGCCACGTCCTGCCCCACCTCCTTTCCGAAGGCGAGTTTCAGGATCATGGCGTTCATGCGGGCGTTGGCCTGGTGCAGCCAGAAGCGACGGATCGTGCGCGGGGTGTGGCCGTGCTCAGCCAGGAAGTCGACGATGAACTGGTGGCCGGCCACCGTCACTTCCTTGAAGACCTTGTTGCCCACCTGCTTGATCATGTTGCCTTCCATGTCGAGCACGGAAGGGTTGCCCTGCGAGAGACGGGCAAGGAAGCCGAAATTGGTGCGGATGTTGTTGGAGAACTGGGTCCAGCTGCGCGTATCGACAATCTCGAAGCGTCCCGGCCGGTCCTCGCCCTCCTCCATGCCCTCGACAAGTACGGCCACGGAGGCGTCGCCGAAGATGAAGTGGGTCTGCCGGTCCCGGAAGTTCAAAAGCCCGGTGATCAGCTCCGGCGTGACGACCAGCACCCGTCTGTGCGCGCCGGTGCGCACCAGGTTCGTCGCCACATGCAGCCCGGCCAGCGCCGAAGAGCAGCCGAGCCCCATGTCGAAGGCCGCGCCTTGCGTCCCCAGCGCCTGCTGGATCTCGATGGCGACCGCCGGATAGGGCCGCTGATGGTGCGCGGCCGAACAGATGACGAGATCGACGTCGCGCGGCGCCACCTGGGCGTGGGCGAGCGCCTTTTTCGCCGCCGCCAGGCCGAACTCCGCCATCACCGACAATTCGTCGTCGCCGCGTGCGGCAATGTGCGGCGCCATGCGATTTGGATCAAGAATGCCCTCGCGCTCGTAAACGTGGCGGCGGCGGATGCCCGAGGCCTGGACGATGAAGTCGGCATCCGAGGGCGGCAGCGGCGCCTCGCCGCGCCTCGCCCGCTTGGCGTTCTCCATCTCCACCCAGATGTTGTAGGTGTGGACAAGCTCTTCGTTGGAGATGGAGGCTGGAGGGATTTCAACGCCGATGCCGCCGATCGCCACGCGGCTGAATGCCTTGCGTGCCGCCATCACCGCGAATTCCGTCGCCTCGCGCTCGCTCGTCCGCCGTAGCATAGGTTCGGCCTGCCTTCTTGCGTTGTGCCTTCACGCGCGCGCGCCGACAAGGCGGCAGTCCCCGCTCCCTCCCAGGACAACCGATACTATGATCAAATAACTAAGGGAATGCGAATGCGGCGTATTTCTGACCGTATACCGTTGAAAGGGGGCGGATGCCTGTCCGCCCCCGTCGTCCTCACCGCGTCAGCGGCTTATACGTCACCCTTCTTGGATTGACGCTCTCCGGCCCCAGCCGGCGCACCTTGTCGGCTTCGTAGTCCTCAAAATTGCCCTCGAACCATTCCACGTGGCTGTCTCCCTCGAAGGCCAGGATGTGGGTTGCCAGACGGTCGAGGAACATGCGGTCGTGCGAGATGATGACGGCGCAGCCGGCGAAGTTTTCGAGCGCATCCTCGAGAGCCGCCAGCGTCTCGGTGTCGAGATCATTGGTGGGTTCGTCGAGCAGGATGACGTTGCCGCCCTCTTTGAGCAGCTTCGCCATGTGCACGCGGTTCCTCTGGCCGCCGGAAAGCGTGCCCACCTTCTGCTGCTGGTCGCCGCCCTTGAAGTTGAACGAGGAGCAGTAGGCTCTGCTGTTCACCTCGTGCCGGCCCAGCTTGATGATGTCGTTGCCGCCGGAGATTTCCTCCCAGACGGTCTTTTCAGGATTGAGCGTGTCGCGGCTCTGGTCGACATAGCCGAGCTTGACCGTATCGCCGATGCGGATTTCGCCGCCGTCGGGCCCCTCCTGGCCCGTCAGCATGCGGAACAGCGTCGTCTTGCCGGCGCCGTTGGGGCCGATCACCCCGACGATGCCGCCGGGCGGCAGCTTGAATGAGAGATCGTCGATCAGAAGACGATCGCCATACGCCTTGGAAAGCCCCTCGGCCTCGATCACCTGATTGCCCAGCCGCTCACCGGCCGGGATGATGATCTGCGCATCGCCCGGCCGCCGCTCGGAGGCCGCCTGCACCAGTTCGTCATAGGCCCTGATGCGCGCCTTCGACTTGGCCTGCCGCGCCTTGGGGCTGGCGGCTATCCACTCGCGCTCGCGCGACAGCGCCTTGAGGCGGGTGGCCTCCTCGCGGCCCTCCTGCTGCATGCGCTTGGCCTTGGCTTCCAGATAGGCGGTGTAGTTGCCCTCGTAGGGAATGCCACGCCCGCGGTCGAGCTCGAGGATCCAGCCCGTCACATTGTCGAGGAAGTAACGATCGTGGGTGATGATGAGGACGGCACCCGGATATTCCCGAAGATGCTTTTCGAGCCACGCCGTCGTCTCGGCGTCCAGGTGGTTGGTCGGCTCGTCGAGGAGAAGCAGGTCCGGCTGGCGCAAGAGAAGCTGGCACAGCGCCACGCGCCGCTTCTCGCCGCCCGAAAGCTTCGTCACCTCCGCATCGCCCGGCGGGCAGCGCAGCGCTTCCATCGCCATCTCGACCTGGGAATCCAGGTCCCACAGGTTCTGGCTGTCGATCTTATCTTGGAGCTCCGCCGCCTCGTCCGCCGTCTCATCGGAGTAGTTCATCATCAGTTCGTTGTAGCGGTCGAGGATGGCCTTTTTGGCCGCCACGCCTTCCATGACGTTGCCCATCACGTCGAGCGCCGGGTCGAGCTGCGGCTCCTGCGGCAGGTAGCCCGAGGTCGCCCCCTCGGCCAGCCACGCCTCACCGGTAAACTCCTTGTCGAGGCCGGCCATGATCCTCAGCACGGTCGACTTGCCGGCGCCGTTCGGCCCCAGAATGCCGATCTTGGCATCGGGGTAGAAGGAAAGGTGGATGTTTTCGAGAACCTTCTTGGCTCCAAAGGCCTTGTTGAGGCCGGCCATGTGGTAGATGAATTGGCGTGCCATGGGGCGCGTCGCACTCCGTTTGCAGGATCGGGGAAAGCCGTGGCGTATGTAGGCCAAAGGGCTTCGCCCCGCAATGCCCTGATTGTCTGCGCGAAACGCCGGTGCTCGCTTCAGACCAGCCGCGCCCCGTCTCGCTAAAGCTTTGCAAAGGAGGAATTGTCCATGTCAGTCGCTCTGATCGTCGGCGTGGGAGACGGCCTCTCGGCCTCGCTCGCCAGAAAACTCGCAGCGCGCGGCTATCGCCTCGTGTTTGCGGCGCGCAACATCGCGAAGCTGGGCGGGCTGGCTGCCGAGACCAAAGCCGTCACGGTTGCCTGCGACGCCTCCCAAAAAGACGACGTCGCTGCCCTCTTTGAGCAGGTGGACGAAATGGGCGAAGCGCTGGAGATCGCCATCTACAACCCGTCCGCGCGCGCCCGCGGTCCGTTCATCGAGATCGACCCCGACGCGGTGCAAACGGGACTTCAAGTCACCGCCTTCGGTGCATTTCTTGTCGCGCAGCAGGCGGCAAGGCGCATGCTGCCGCGCGGGCACGGCGCGATCTTCTTCACGGGCGCCTCGGCCGGCGTGAAGGGTTTCCCCCAATCGGCCTCCTTTGCCATGGGAAAGTTCGCGCTGCGCGGTCTCGCACAGTCGCTCGCCCGCGAACTGCATCCGAAAGGTGTGCACATAGGTCACGTCGTGGTCGACGGGGCGATCCGCAATCCCGGCCGGACGGAGCCGCCCGACCGGCCGGACTCGATGCTCGACCCCGACGCGATCGCCGAGACATACATGCAGCTTCTGGAACAGGATCGCAGCGCGTGGTCGTGGGAGATCGAGGTCAGGCCCTGGGTCGAAACATTCTAACGGCGCGCCGGGCCGGCGCTCTGAACTCCTCCGGCTTGAACGAAAAACGGATACGCGCCTATTTTCAACGAAGATTTGAGCCGGCCTTGCGGCGGGAGGGGCTATGCCGTTCGATGATCAACGCGAGCTTGCCGCACCGTCCGGCGCCGTGCTCAACCTTTATATCAGGCACTGCAACCCGCCGGCTAAGGGTGTCGTGCAGATCAATCACGGTCTGGCCGAGCATGCCGCCCGCTATGCGCGCTTCGCTGATTTCCTGGCAGCGCACGGCTTTCACATCTACGCGCATGACCACCGCGGCCACGGCCATACCAAGGCGCCGGACGCGCCGCTCGGCACCTTCGGCCAAGAACCGGCTGCGGAGAATGTGATTGCCGACGTGCTGGCCGTGCACGAGCGAATCGCCACCGATCATCCGGGTCTGCCGGTCATCCTCTTCGGCCACTCCATGGGGGCCATGATCGCCCTCGCCTTCCTGATGCGCCACGCCTCCCGCGTCCGTGCCGCAGCACTGTGGAACGCGCCGCTGGCAAACCGGCTAGAGGCGCGTGCGGCCAAGGCGGTGCTCGCCTGGGAGCGCTTCCGCCTCGGTTCCGACGTTCCTTCGCAGCTGATTCCGCGCCTCACTTTCCAGGCGTGGATAACGGCAATCCCCGATGCCCGCACGCCCTTCGACTGGCTGTCGCGGGACGCCGAAGAGGTGGAAAAATGCATTGCCGACCCCCTCTGCGGCTGGCTCCCCACCGTTGCCATGTGGCGCGCCGTCTTCGACTTCAATCTCATGATCGCCGGCGGCGACTTCTCCGCAGTGCCAAAGGGTTTACCCGTCCAACTCGTCGGCGGCGGCGCCGACCCTTCGACCAAGGGCGGTGAAACCGTGCGTCGGCTCGAGGCGCGTCTTCGCCGGGAGGGCTTTTCGAATCTGGAAACAATAATTTACCCGGAAATCCGGCACGAATCCCTGAACGAGTTGAATCGAGAGGTCATCATGGGTGATTTCGCACAATGGGCCACGGGCGCGCTCGCGGGCGCCTGAGACGGCGCCCGAACGCGCCCCGCATCAATCCACCGTGGAGGCGACCCTACATACGCCGCGGATCATCGCTCGGCTCCGACACGTCTTCGAGCGCGTGCTCGGCGGCCTCGACGTCACCACGAGCTAGATCGGCCAGCGCCACCATGCCAACAAGCCGCTTGTCCCGGTTGATCACCGGCAACCGCCGCACCTGATGCTTGGCCATAATGTCGGCCGCGCGCTCGGTGCCGTCATCCTCGTAGCAATAGGCGACCTTGTCCGACATCACCTCGCGCACGGTCGTGTTACCGGCCGGCCGCTCCTCGGCCACGGCGCGAACGGTGATGTCGCGGTCCGTCACCATGCCGATCAGCCGGTCGTTCTCGCCGACCGGCAGCGCCCCGACATTATCCGCCCGCATCTTGCGCGCCGCCTCGCGAATGGTGGCATTCGGATCGATGATGTCGACGGACGTGCTCATGAACTCCTGCACCTGCATGGCTTCCTCCAGGGTAAACGTTGCCTTCCCCTATCGAACGCACTTGGAGGCGTCATGTTTCCCCGGTCCGCCATCAAGATTGCAAAATGCTACCGGAAAAGAGGCACTTTGCGACAGGCAGTGACAGGGCGTGGCAAGTTCTGCTAGGCACCGATCGTCGTCACAGGAGCATCCACCTTTCATGGCCGCCCCCCCGCTCAAAGGCATCCGCGTCGTCGAACTGGCGCGTATCCTTGCCGGCCCCTGGGCCGGGCAACTGCTCGCCGATCTCGGCGCCGACGTTATCAAGGTGGAAAACCCCGACGGCGGAGACGACACGCGCCGCTGGGGGCCGCCTTTCGTGACGGCCGAGGACGGGACAAACCTTTCGGCCGCCTACTACCACGCCACCAACCGGGGAAAGCGCTCCATCGCGCTCGATTTCGCACAAGAGGGCGACCGCACCGCGCTTCTGGAGCTCATCGCCTCGGCCGATGTGCTCATCGAGAATTTCAAGCTCGGCGGGCTGAAGAAATACGGCCTCGACTACGAGAGCCTGAAGGCGCTCAACCCGCGCCTCGTCTACTGCTCCATCACCGGCTTCGGCCAGGACGGGCCCTATGCGCCACGCGCCGGCTACGACTTCATCATCCAGGGCATGTCCGGGCTGATGTCGATCACCGGCCCGGCCGGCGGGGAACCGCAGAAAGTGGGAGTAGCCGTCTCCGACATCTTCACCGGCCTCTATGCCGTCATCGCCATCCAGGCAGCGCTGCGCCACGCCGAGAGCACGGGCGAAGGCCAGTTCATCGACATGGCGCTCTTCGACGCACAGATCTCCGTGCTCGCCAACCAGAACCTGAACTACCTTGTCTCCGGCAATGCACCGACCCGCATGGGCAACGCCCACCCGAACATCTGCCCCTATGAAGTCTTCGAGGTGGCGGACGGCCATTTTGTCCTGGCCGTCGGCAACGACGCCCAATTCGCTCGCTTCTGCAGGGTCATCGGCGCGGAACATCTGGCTGGCGATGCGGATTTTTCGACCAACGCCGCGCGCGTCGCCAACCGTGAACGCCTGCGCGGCGAGATAACGCCGAAGCTGAAGACCTTCCCCCGCGACGCGCTGTTGGAGAAACTCGATGCGGCCGGCGTGCCCGCAAGCCCGATCAATACGATCGAGGAGATGTTCGCCGACCCGCAGACCGTCGCCCGCGGCATGCGCATCGAGCTTGACGACGGCCACGGCAATACTTTGCCCTCGGTGCGCGCGCCAATGCGCCTGTCGGCAACGCCGCTGTCCTATACGCGGCCTTCCCCCCGGCTGGGCGAGCACACGCAAGAGATCCTGCGCGAACTGGAAGAGAGAAAATCATGAAGACGGGCGGTGAGCTTATCGTCGAGGCGCTTGAGGCAAACGGTGTTGACCGGCTTTATTGCGTGCCGGGCGAAAGCTACCTCGCGGTCCTCGACGCGCTTTACGAATCGACTATCCGCACCATCGTCTGCCGCCAGGAGGGCGGCGCGGCCATGATGGCCGATTGCCACGGCCGGCTTACCGGCCGACCCGGCATCTGCTTCGTCACCCGCGGCCCCGGCGCCACCAACGCGTCTGCCGGCGTTCACATCGCCATGCAGGATTCGGTGCCGATGATCCTCTTCATCGGCCAGGTGGCGCGCGGCATCAAGGAGCGCGAGGCCTTTCAGGAAGTGGACTACAAGGCCTTCTACGGCGGGATCGCCAAATGGGTGGTCGAGATCGACGATGCCGCCCGCATCCCCGAGCTTCTCACCCGCGCCTTTGCGGTCGCCACCTCCGGCCGCCCCGGTCCGGTGGTGGTGTCGCTGCCGGAGGACATGCTGACGAGCGAGGTGGAGGCCTCCGCAGCTCTGCCCTGCACCCCGGTCGAGACCCGCCCCGGCCATCATGAGATGGAAAAGCTCGCCGAGCTTCTCATCAATGCGAAGCGCCCCTTCGTCATCCTCGGCGGCACGCGCTGGGACGAGGCGGCAATCTCCTCCTTCCAGAAATCGGCCGAGCGCTGGGCGCTGCCCGTCGGGTGCTCCTTTCGCCGGCAGATGCTCTTCGACCATCTGCACCCCTGCTACGCGGGCGATGTCGGCATCGGGCCCAACCCGCAGCTCGCCGATGCCATCAAGAATGCTGACCTCGTCCTCCTCCTCGGCAGCCGGCTGGGCGAGATGCCATCCTCCGACTACACGCTGCTGAAAAGCCCCTACCCCGACCAGACGCTCGTCCACGTGCATGCGGATGCGAACGAGCTCGGCCGCGTCTACCGCCCCGCGCTCGCCATCAACGCCACGCCTTCAGCCTTCGTCGCCGCCTTTGCCGAGATGAAACCGGAAGCCCTGCCGGACTGGGCGGAGGAGACCGAACGCCTGCACGGCGCCTACCTTGCCTGGTCCACCCCGCCCGAAACCGGCCCCGGCCCGGTGAAGATGGGCCCCATCATGGCGTGGCTTGAAGAAAACCTGCCCGACGATGCCATCCTGACCAACGGCGCCGGCAACTACGCCACCTGGCTCCACCGCTTCCACCGCTTCCGCCGCTTCGCCACCCAGGGCGCTCCCACCTCCGGCTCCATGGGCTACGGCACGCCTGCGGCGGTGGCCGCCAAGGACCTGTTCCCCGACCGTGAGGTGATCGCCTTCGCCGGCGACGGCTGCTTCCTCATGAACGGCCAGGAATTCGCCACCGCCGTGCAATACGGCCTGCGCATCATCGTCGTCGTCGTCAACAACGGCACCTTTGGGACCATCCGCATGCACCAGGAACGCCACTACCCCGGCCGCGTCTCCGCCACGGACCTGCAAAACCCCGACTTCGCCGCGCTGGCCCGCGCCTATGGCGGGCATGGCGAGACGGTGGAGAAGACGGAGGAGTTCGCCGGCGCCTTCGAGCGGGCGCGGGAAAGCGGCAAGCCGGCGATCATCGAGGTGAAGCTCGACCCGGAGGCGATCACGCCGACGCGGACGCTGACGGAGATCAGGGAGGGGCGGTAGTTCGGCTCCGGTCAACACCGAGGCACTTGTCCCTTTCCGCAGCTGATCGCACCGGAAAACTTGCTCGCCCGCCTAACCGCCCCTCTTGGCACGGTTAGCCGCGCCTATGCCGGCGCCTACGGCGATGCCGATGGCGATCCACATCGCGACATTGTCCATGGCAGCGCCAAGGGCTGCACCTACGCCCACGCCGATCGCAATGCCCCAGGCCATGGATGAGGACCGATCTTTCATGTGCACCACTGTAGCGACTGAACAGACGGCGGCAAGCTCGGAAAAATCGACCTCAGTCGACGCACCGATAATAACCGCGATAGCCCACCTTCAGCCTGTCGCCCACCTCAAAAACCGACGTCGCCTCTTCCTGGCTCTGGTCGGCGGTCGCGCCTCCCCCCTCCGTAGCAAGCGACATGCGAACCTCGTCTGCGGCGAGCACAAGCTCGCTGCTTGATGAAGCCGAGCGCAGCAGCACGAGGGAGCCATTGAGTTTCACCACGCCCTCGGCGCCGCCGCCCGGCAACGCCTTCACGGCAAGCACCGGCTTGCCGGAGCTGGTGTAGCGGAAGATGCAATGCGCCCCCCGCCCAATGGCCTTCCAGATCTCCGCATCGCTCATCGTCGCCGGGTCGAGGGTCGGGATATGCGCGCCAGAAAGCGCTTCCCCCGCCGGCGCTATCCGGGGGGGCTCATGGGCTCGCACGGGGTTGAGCTCGTCGTCCGGCGCTTCGCTCTCGCTGCATCCGACAAGCAAGGCGGGCGCGAGGAGAACCGCGGTGTACGCCCAGTTGAGCCGTGGCGAAGGCGATCGCATCAGTCCCGTGCCTCGAGATCGCGTATAAGGTATTTCATCTCGGCGATCTCCCGCTCCTGCGCCTCGATGATCTCGTCGGCGAGCTTTCGCACGCGCGGGTCGGAAACCTGGGATCGCGCGCTGGTCATGATGGCGATCGAATGGTGCGGGATCATCGCCTTCATGTATTCGATGTCATCCACCGTGGCCTGGCTGCGCACGAGCCACAGGGAAAGCGCGAACAGGGCCACCGATCCGCCGAAAATGGCCAGGTTGATAGACATCCGCTTATACATGCCCAGCATGAAACCGAGCATGATCACGGCCATCGTCGAACCCATGACAAGCGCCATCCAGGCGCGCGTCTCACTCCAGAACACGTGCTCGTAGGCATAGGTATTCAGATACATCAGCCCATACATGACCACGGTGGCTGTCACGATCATTCCGGCGAAGCGCCAGTATGACATCTGCATCGGCTCGTCCTCCGTCGTCAGTGCGCGTTTTCTCCGTGCGAACTGCCCTCGCTGGCAGGCTCACCGGTGGCGGCATATTCCTCGGGCGTCATCGCCGGCAGACGCTTGACGAAGAGAGCGATGTTCCAGAGCGTCCGGTCGTCGTGGGACGGCCCGAAGGCCGGCATGCCTGTCAGCCTTATCCCGTGCTTGGCGATCCAATGCACCTCCTCCAGCTTCCACTCGTCGGCCACCTCCGCCAGGTGAGGCGGCCTCGGCCGCATGCCGCTCGCCCATTCGGCCCGCTCGACGCCCGGGCCGGCATGGCAGTGCTGGCATGTCGCCTTGTATTCCGTGCCGCCGGCGGCGATCATCTCGGGTGTTGCGCCTTCGGGGGCAGTCGTGCCGGAGGCGCGGTTGCGGACGGAATTGCGCAGCGTGGTGTCGAACGCCCACCGGGTGAAGGACGTATGCTGCTCCGTCGCCGCGACGTTGTAGCCGCCGGTATAGACGACGACCAACCCGATCACGGCGAGCACGACGAGGACGCCTGCCACGCCCGCGATCACGAGAAGGCTACCCTTCCTCAGCTCGCGCTTGTCCATGTCAACCTCTCTGCAGGTGCACTTCCAAGCGCTGCGGGACCGAATTTGTTCCTCACCGGAGCTTAGGTGTGAGGCCTTGGGAATGGGTTGGGCGTCTGGAGTCGTGAGGCCGGTGCAGGACATCTCACCCCAAAAACAACCCCTCCAGAAACCGCGCTGCGTCCTCGAACCTTCCCTCCCCGCCCTTGTCCGGCCCCAGCACCGCGCGCACCTGCACGTCGAAATCGGCATAATGCTGCGTCGTCGCCCAGATGGCGAAGATGAAGTGGTGGGGGTCGGCTTGTCTCAGCTTCCCCTGGCGCATCCAGTCGCGGATGATCTTCGCCTTCTCGTCGACGAGTTCCTTCAACTCGCCCTCCAAGAGCGGCAGGGTGCGCGGGGCGCCTTGCAGGATCTCGTTGGCGAAGAGGCGGCTTTCGCGCGGGAAGTCGCGGGCCATCTCGATTTTGCGGCGGATATAGGAGCGGACTTCGGTGACCGGGTCGCCCTCGGCGTCCATCTCGCGCAAGGGGGCGAGCCAAGCCTCCATCAGCCGGTCGATGAGGGTGACGAAGATCGCTTCCTTGCTCTTGAAGTAGTAAAGCAGGTTGGGCTTCGACATGCCGGCGGCCTCGGCGATCTGGTCGATGGTCGCGCCGCGGAAGCCGTGCTGCGCGAAGACCTCCAGTGCCGCCTCCAGGATAAGCTCGCGCTTCTCGCGCTGGATGCGCGTGCGCCTCGGATTCGTTGGCTTATCCATCGTCTCGACCCCGCCGCATCCGCGCTCTCCTCGCCCCGCCCCTGGCCCAGCGCATCGCCCGGGGCTGGTGCGCCAAGCCATGGGCTGAAAACCCTAGAATGGTCTTGACCGCCCGAATGGCGGTGTTAACGTTTGTCCAAACGGTCAAAAATTGCGTATCACACCTTCGCTAAGAATACCAAGCTTGACCGGGACAAGGGGAACCATAACGGAGGCTTGGTCATGTCCAACCGGCTCAATGTAAAGCCGAACGATCTCAGTGCATTCTGGATGCCGTTCACGGCGAACCGGCAGTTCAAGCAGGCGCCGCGCATGCTGGTGGCGGCGAAGGATATGCATTACACGGCCGATGACGGCCGCAGGGTCCTCGACGGCACGGCGGGGCTGTGGTGCGTGAATGCCGGCCACTGCCGGCCGAAGATCACCGAGGCGATCCAGAACCAGGCGGCTGAGCTTGACTATGCGCCGGCCTTCCAGATGGGCCACCCGATCGTCTTCGAGTTTGCCAACCGGCTGGTCGATATGGCGCCGGAGGGTATGGACCACGTCTTCTTCACCAATTCCGGCTCGGAGTCGGTCGATACGGCGCTGAAGATCGCACTCGCCTATCACCGGGCGAAGGGCGACGGCGCGCGCTTCCGCCTGATCGGCCGCGAGCGCGGCTATCACGGGGTGAATTTCGGCGGCATTTCAGTGGGCGGCATCGTCGCCAACCGCAAGATGTTCGGCACGCTTCTGACCGGCGTCGACCACCTGGCGCACACCCACCTGCCGGGCAAGAACGCCTTTATCCGCGGCGAGCCGGAGCATGGTGGCGACCTGGCGGACGAGTTGGAGCGCATCGTCACGTTGCACGACGCCTCAACGATAGCCGCAGTCATCGTCGAGCCGGTTGCCGGCTCCACCGGCGTGCTCATCCCGCCCAAGGGGTACCTCAAGCGCCTGCGCGACATCTGCGACAAGCACGGCATCCTCTTGATCTTCGACGAGGTCATCACCGGCTTCGGTCGCCTCGGTACCCCCTTTGCGGCCGACTATTTCGACGTCGTGCCCGACATCATGACGACGGCCAAGGGTGTAACCAATGGCGTCATCCCCATGGGCGCGGTGTTCGTGAAGAAGGAAATCCACGACGCCTTCATGAACGGACCGGAGCACCTGATCGAGTTCTTCCACGGCTACACCTATTCCGGAAACCCGATCGCCTCGGCCGCCGGCATCGCCACGCTGGAGACCTATAAGGAGGAAGGCCTGCTCACGCGCGGCGCCGAGCTCGGCCCCTACTGGGAAGACGCCCTCCATTCGCTGAAAGAAGCGCCGTACGTCATCGATATCCGCAACATCGGCCTCGTCGGCGCCATCGAGCTGGAGCCGATCGCCGGCCAGCCGACCAAGCGCGCCTTCTCCGCTTTCCTGAAGGCCTTCGAGAAGGGCGTCCTGATCCGCACCACCGGCGACATCATCGCGCTCTCGCCGCCGCTCATCATCGAGAAGGGCCAGATCGACGAGATCGTCGACTGTCTGCGCGAGGTGCTGAGAATGGTGGATTGACATGAATGGATCCCGCCCGCAGGCAACCCACGAAGTGCTGATCGACGACGATCGGGTGCGGGTCACGCGCTGGGATTTCGTGCCCGGCGCGCAGACCGGCTGGCACCGTCATGGCATGGACTATGTCATCACCACCCTCACCCCCTGCTCCTTCTTGCTGGAGGAGCAGGGCGGCAGTTCCAGACGCGCCGACATGGCCGCCGGGGTCTGCTACCGGCGTAACGAGGGCGTCGAGCACAATGTGGTCAATGCCGGCGACCAGCCCATGGCTTTCGTGGAAGTCGAACTGAAATAAAAGGGGACTATGAACATGGCCGCACCGGGCGAGAACCTGAGGATCAACGCCGACCGCTTGTGGGATGCGATCCACGAAATGGCGGAGATCGGCCCGGGCGTTGCCGGCGGCAACAACCGCCAGACGCTCACCGACGAGGATGGCGAAGGCCGCCACCTCTTCAAGCGGTGGTGCGAGGAAGCGGGCATGAGCGTGGCCGTCGACGAGATGGGCACCATGTTCGCCCGCCGCGAGGGCACCGATCCCGATGCACTCCCCGTCTATGTCGGCTCCCACCTCGACACGCAGCCGACCGGCGGCCGCTATGACGGTGTCCTGGGCGTGCTCGGCGGCCTGGAGATCGTGCGCTCCCTGAACGATCTCGGCATCAAGACGAAGCACCCCATCATCGTCACCAACTGGACCAACGAGGAAGGCACGCGCTACGCCCCGGCGATGCTCGCCTCCGGCGTCTTCGCCGGCGTTCACGAGCTCGATTGGGCCTATGACCGCAAGGATGCCGCGGGAAAACGCTTCGGCGACGAGCTGGAGCGCATCGGCTGGAAGGGTGAGGAGCCGGTCGGCCAGCGCAAGATGAAGGCGTTTTTCGAGCTGCACATCGAGCAGGGCCCGATCCTGGAGGATGAGGGAATCGACATCGGCGTCGTCACCCACGGCCAGGGGCTGAAGTGGCTGCAGGTCACGATCACCGGCAAGGAGAGCCACACCGGTTCCACCCCCATGCCCAAGCGCCGCAACGCCGGCCTCGGCATGGCACGGGTGACGGAGCTGGTGCACGAGGTGGCGATGGACTATCAGCCGAACGCCGTAGGCGCCATCGGCCATGTCGAGGTCTACCCGAACTCACGCAACATCATTCCCGGCCGCACGGTCTTCACCATCGATATCCGCTCGCCGAACAAGGAGACGCTGGACACGATGGATGCCCGCATCCGCGAGGGCATCGCCGCGATCTGCGAGGCGATGGACATCTCCCACGAGGTGGAGCAGGTGGGCCATTTCGACCCCGTTACCTTCGATGAGGACTGCGTAAAGGCGGTCCGCAACGCCGCCGAGCGCCTCGGCTACACCCACCGCAACATCGTCTCCGGCGCCGGCCATGATGCCTGCTGGATCAACCGGGTGGCACCGACGGCGATGGTGATGTGCCCCTGCGTGGACGGGCTGTCGCATAACGAGGCCGAGGAGATTTCGAAGGAGTGGGCGCAGGCGGGCGCCGACGTGCTGTTCCACGCGGTGGTGGAGACGGCGGAGATTGTTGAGTGAGGAAGTGGTTGCCGGTACCACCCTTCCCCTCCTCTGGAGGACACTTATGGGGAGGCTTAAGGGGCTAGCCCGCGCCATCGACGCAATGTAATCACGGACAAACGATAAAAAGGGGAACCCCAATGTCCAAGGTCATCAAGAACGGCACCATCGTCACCGCCGACCGCACATGGAAGGCGGATGTGCTGATCAAGCACGACAAGATCGTCGGCATCGGCCCCGACCTTCACGCCGACCACGAGATTGACGCCACGGGCTGCTACGTCATGCCGGGCGGCATCGATCCGCATACGCATCTGGAGATGCCCTTCATGGGCACCTACTCCTCCGACGATTTCGAAAGCGGCACGCGCGCGGCCGTCTCCGGCGGCACCGCGATGGTGGTCGATTTCTGCCTCCCCTCGCCCGGCCAGTCGCTCCTGGAAGCCATCCAGATGTGGGACAACAAGTCGACCAAGGCAACGTGCGACTACTCCTTCCACATGGCGATCACCTGGTGGAGCGAGCAGGTTTTCAACGAGATGGCCGAGGTGGTCGACCGCGGCATCACCTCCTTCAAGCACTTCATGGCCTATAAGGGCGCGCTGATGGTGGACGACGACGAGATGTATTCGTCCTTCCAGCGCTGCGCCGCGCTCGGCGCGCTCCCCCTCGTCCACGCCGAGAATGGCGACGTGGTGGCCCAGCTCCAGGCCAAGCTCATGGCCGAGGGCAACAACGGACCCGAGGCACACGCCTATTCTCGCCCGCCGGAGGTAGAGGGCGAGGCTGCCAACCGCGCCATCATGATCGCCGACATGGCGGGTGCACCGCTCTACATCGTCCATACCTCCTGCGAGCAGGCGCACGAGGCCATCCGCCGCGCCCGCCAGAAGGGCATGCGCGTCTATGGCGAGCCTCTCATCCAGCATCTGGTGCTCGACGAGAGCGAGTATGCAAACCCCGATTGGGACCACGCCGCCCGCCGCGTCATGTCGCCCCCCTTCCGCAACAAGCTGCATCAGGATTCGCTCTGGGCAGGCCTGCAGGCGGGCTCCCTGCAGGTGGTGGCAACAGACCATTGCGCTTTCACCACCGAGCAGAAGCGCTTCGGCGTCGGCGACTTCACCAAGATCCCGAACGGCACCGGCGGTCTCGAGGACCGCATGCCTGTCCTGTGGACCTTCGGGGTCAACACCGGCCGGCTGACCATGAACGAGTTCGTTGCCGTCACCTCGACCAACATCGCCAAGATCCTCAACATGTATCCCAAGAAGGGCGCCATCGTGGACGGGGCGGATGCCGATATCGTGGTGTGGGACCCGAACGCGGAAAAGACCATCTCCGCCGAGAACCAGCAGTCGGCAATCGATTACAACGTCTTCGAGGGCATTAAGGTCAAGGGCCTGCCGCGCACCGTGCTGTCACGCGGCGAGATCGTCGTCGAGGATGGCGTGGTCAAGCCGAAACCCGGCCACGGCGAATTCGTGGCGCGCGAGCCCAACGCGCCTGTCAACCGCGCACTGTCGAAGTGGAAGGAGGTCACCGCGCCACGCAAGGTGGAGCGAGCCGGCATCCCGGCGAGCGGTGTATGAGAATGCCGCGCCCTGCCGTCCGGACGTGCGAGTAACGCCATGAACGCCCCCGCAAGCAAGCTCCAGCCAGCCGCGGCCACCACCTCCCCTGTCGTCGAGGCGAAGGCCTTGAGCCTCACCTTCGAGACCGCCGACGGCCCCGTCCGGGCGCTCTCTGATGTCGATCTTTCTGTCGGACGCGGCGAGTTCGTCTCCTTCATCGGCCCGTCGGGCTGCGGCAAGACCACCTTCTTGCGCGTCATCGCCGACCTGGAGCAGCCGACGGCGGGCGACATCCGCGTCAACGGGCTCACTGCCGAGGCCGCCCGCCGGGCCCGCGCCTATGGCTACGTCTTCCAGGCCGCCGGCCTTTTCCCCTGGCGCACCATTGAGAAGAACGTCGCCCTGCCGCTGGAGATCATGGGCTATTCGGCCCGAGAGCGGCGAGAACGCGTCGCCCGCACGCTGGATCTCGTCAACCTCACCGGCTTTGAGCGCAAATACCCATGGCAGCTTTCCGGCGGCATGCAGCAGCGCGCCTCGATTGCCCGCGCACTCGCCTTCGACGCCGATCTTCTCTTGATGGACGAACCCTTCGGCGCATTGGACGAAATCGTGCGCGACCATCTGAACGAGCAGTTGCTGGAGCTCTGGGCGCGCACGAACAAGACCATCTGCTTCGTCACGCACTCGATCCCGGAGGCGGTCTATCTCTCCACCCGCATCGTCGTCATGTCGCCGCGCCCCGGCCGGGTGACGGACGTCATCGAATCGACACTGCCGAAAGAGCGCCCGCTCGACATTCGCGAGACGCCGGAGTTTCTTGAGATCGCCCACCGCGTACGCGAGGGCCTGAGGGCGGGGATGAGCGATGAGTGAGCGCGGCATAGAGCGCCGGCGCCTCCCCTCCCCCTCGAGGGTAGGGTGGACAGCCGCCGTCAGGCGGCTGGACGGGTGGGGTCACCCCGGCCGTACTCGGCGCTCATCAGCGTCCCGCTCTTCGACCGGGCAGCCCCCTCTGGCCTGCCGGCCATCTCCCCCTCAAGGGGGGAGAACCGCTACTGCCATGACGCAGCCCCGGAGGACGTATTCATGACCGCCTCCACTCCCATCGCCGCTCCCGGCTCCGCATCCGCCGCCACGGGCACCGTCTTTCGGCGCCTGGCAGACGGCAAGGCGCTGCCCATCGCCATCGTCGTCGCCGCCATCGTCCTCATCTGGTACGGCTTCACCGTCTACCTCAACGCCCCCTGGCAGATTGGCCTGTACCAGCGCGCAGACACCGAATGGACGGCGGCCGATCTCGTGCGCGACACCATGGCTCAGGAGAGGCCGGTGCTGCCGGCGCCGCACCAGGTGCTGGCCGAGATGTGGAAGACCACCGTGGAGGTGCGCCCCACCTCCAACCGCAGCCTTCTCAACCACGCCTGGATCACCCTCTCCTCCACCCTGCTCGGCTTCGCCATCGGCACCACGCTCGGCGTCCTGCTCGCTGTCGGCATCGTCCACAACCGCGCCATGGACAAGTCGGTGATGCCCTGGGTGATCGCCAGCCAGACGATCCCCATCCTCGCCGTCGCGCCGATGATCATCGTCGTGCTCAACGCCATCGGCCTCTCGGGCCTCCTGCCGAAGGCGCTGATCTCCACTTATCTCTCCTTCTTCCCCGTGGTCGTCGGCATGGTGAAAGGTTTCAGGAGCCCCGAAGCGATCCAGCTCGACCTGATGCGCACCTACAATTCGAGCCGCACGCAGACCTTCTTCAAGCTGCGCTGGCCGTCGGCGCTTCCCTTTCTCTTCACCTCCATGAAGGTGGCCGTCGCCATCAGCCTCGTGGGAGCCATCGTCGGCGAATTGCCGACGGGTGCCGTCGCCGGCCTCGGCGCACGCCTGCTCGCCGGCTCCTACTACGGCCAGACGATCCAGATCTGGGCCGCCCTCTTCATGGCGGCGGCCCTCGCGGCAAGCCTCGTCGCCCTGGTCGGTCTCGGCCAGCGCCTCGTCATGGCGCGCATGGGAGCACGGCCATGAATGCGGCGGTCGCCGGTGCCCTTGTCTTCTGGGCGGGCGCCTGGGCGCTCAACGAGTGGCTGGTGCGGCACAATCCGCGCGCACCACTTGCCCGCCGCGCCCTCTCCCTTCTCGTCCCGGCCATCTTCGGGATAACGCTGCTGGTCGTCTGGGAGGGCCTCGTGCGCGGGCTCAACGTGCCGACGGTGCTCCTCCCCCCTCCCTCCATGATCTGGGATCGCATCGTCGGCTCCGTCCCCACCCTGTGGGCCGACTTCCGCCAGACCTTCCTGAAGGCGGTGCTTATCGGCTATGCGCTCGGCTGCGGGTCGGGCTTCCTGGCGGCGATCGCCATCGACCGCTCGCCCTTCCTGAAGCGCGGGCTCCTGCCGCTCGGCAATTTCGTCTCCGCACTCCCCATCATCGGCATCGCCCCCATCATGGTCATGTGGTTCGGCTTTGACTGGCCGTCGAAGGCCGCCGTCGTCGTCGTCATGACCTTCTTTCCCATGCTGGTGAACACGGTTGCCGGCCTCTCGGCCTCCTCGGCCATCGATCGCGACCTGATGCGCACCTATGCGGCCTCCTACTGGCAGACGCTCTTCAAGCTGCGCCTGCCGGCGGCTGCGCCCTTTATCTTCAATGCCTTGAAGATCAACTCCACCCTGGCGCTGATCGGCGCCATCGTAGCCGAGTTCTTCGGCACGCCCATCGTCGGCATGGGCTTCAGGATCTCCACCGAGGTGGGACGGATGAACATCGACATGGTGTGGGCGGAGATCGCCGTCGCCGCCCTGGCCGGTTCGCTCTTCTACGGCCTTGTCGCCCAGATCGAGCGGGCCGTCACGTTCTGGCATCCGTCCATCCGCGGTGGATAGAGCAATTCCAGGAAAGATGGGGAACCGGTTTTCCGTCCGGAATTGCGTAGAATAAGGAAGACCAACCGGCCGTGGGGAGCACGGCTCAACCTCAGAGGGAAGCGAAAAAATGAAAAGACTGATGACAACCATGCTCGCCGGCGCCATGTCGCTCGCCGCGCACAACGCACTTGCCGCCGACGATGTCACCCTGCAGCTCAAATGGGTGACCCAGGCCCAGTTCGCCGGCTACTACGTGGCCAAGGACCAGGGCTTCTATGAGGAAGAGGATCTGAACGTCGAGATCAAGCCCGGCGGGCCGGACATTGCGCCCCCGCAGGTGCTGGCCGGCGGCGGCGCCGACGTCATCGTCGAATGGATGCCGGCAGCACTTGCCGCGCGCGAGCGCGGCGTGCCGCTGGTCAACATCGCCCAGCCTTTCAAGTCATCCGGCATGATGCTCACCTGCCTCAAGGAGAGTGGCATCGAGACGCCGGAGGATTTCCGGGGCCGCACGCTCGGCGTCTGGTTCTTCGGCAACGAGTATCCCTTCCTGTCGTGGATGAGCCATCTGGGCATCCCGACCGATGGCGGCGAAGATGGTGTGGAGGTCCTGAAGCAGGGCTTCAACGTCGATCCGCTGCTCCAGAAGCAGGCCGACTGCATCTCCACCATGACCTACAATGAGTACTGGCAGGTGATCGACGCCGGCATCCCAGAGGAAGACCTCATCACCTTCAAATACGAGGACCAGGGCGTGGCGACCCTCGAGGATGGCCTCTACGTGCTTGAGGACCGGCTCGAGGACCCTGAATTCGTCGACAAAATGGTCCGCTTCGTGCGCGCTTCCATGAAGGGCTGGAAGTGGGCCGAGGAGAACCCCGACGAGGCCGCCATGATCGTGCTGGACAACGACGCCACCGGCGCCCAGACCGAAAAGCACCAGAAGCGCATGATGGGCGAGATCGCCAAGCTGACGGCCGGCTCCGACGGCACGCTTGACGTGGAGGACTACCAGCGCACGGTGGACTCGCTTCTGGCTGGCGGCTCCGACCCCGTGATCACCGAGGCTCCCGAGGGAGCCTACACGCACGAGATCACCGACAAAGCGCTGTAAGGACGGCATCACCCGTGCATTCTCAAGGGGCGGGCGACCGCCCCTTGATCTTTGAGATGGCGCTTGAGCGCGCTGCCCATATCGCGTTCATAATTGCTCATAAAATTTTCCCGGCAATTGAATAAAAGCTGCAACCTTTTCGGGCTTCGCGCGTTTAGCGGCGTCGGGAATGGGGGGAGCCATGCACCTTTTCAAGACACCCGTCGTCGTCGAGCCCGGCGTGCTGGGCCGCTTTCGGATCGTGCTGGGACCGGTCCAGGCGCTTGAGATCCTTACCGGCAGATGGCCGGACAAGGAAAGCGAGAACTATCGCAAGGCGGTGGCGGCTTGCCGCGAGGCGGCCAAGGGCAGGAAGGCGCCGCATCTCGCGCGCCGAAGCTTCGTTGCGGCAGCACGCACAGCCAAGGTTCTCGTCCCACCAGAGGTTTCGCGCCAATACACGATCGGCTCCGTCGATCTGGCTGCGTTCGCAGTTAGCGCTGCCAAGAGGCGCCGATATCGGCGGCGCGGCCCATCCGGCGCGGGATCGCCCTCCCGCTCGCATTGAGCATGCCCACAGGGGCTTTGCCGGCAGCGCAGAACAGGGCCGGTGAAGCTTTCTTATTCGCCGGGCATCGAGTATTCTTCGGGAACTGGTTGCGGGAAGGGAAGGAGCCCCTGAGATGGATGCCGCCCAGTTCAAACTGCCGATCCGGCTTGTGCCTCATCCGCACGAACCCGTGGTCGAGATCTACAGCGCCGAAGAGGCGCTCGATTTCCTGATGTCATGGCCGGTACAGGAGGGAGGCCTCTTCGAACGCACCCTTGCCGCCTGCCTCGCGGCAAGCGCCGACCCCACGTCAACCGAGGAAGCTCGAAGGATCTTCTCCAGCTTCGCCCGCGCGGTCGGCGTCATCGCGCGGGACGTGCCGCTCGACAGCCTCTATGAGGGAGAGCGCCTGAAGCAGGATATCCAGGGCGAGAGTTGACCTATCCGGTGCGTGCCGCCGGCGCCTTCACCAGCTTACGCCGCTCTTCCTCGCGGAAAGCCCCCGGCGTCATGCCGGTCTGGCGCTTGAAGAAGCGGTTGAAATAGGCTGGATCCTGGAACCCTAACGAATAGGCGATCGCCTGCACAGGCGACGGCGTGAAGACGAGGTCGCGGCGTGCGGCCCGCAGGAGGTGGCGCTGGGCGAGTTCCTGGACGCTTGCGCCCGCTTCGCGCCGCGCGATGCGGTTGAGATGCACCGGCGACAGGCCGAGCCTCCCCGCATAGAAACCGACAGGCTGATGCTCGCGGCAGTGCGCGGCAAGCAGTGCGGTGAGTGCATGCATCCGCTGCCGGTCGCGCCGTCCAGCGGCGGCGGGCTCGTCCGCATCCTCGGCCCGTGCGCCCGTGCGCGCGAGCCTCAGCACGATCTCGGTGACCATGGCGTCGAGCAGGATGTCGCTGCCGGGGCCCGCGCCGTGAAGCTCGCCATGGATACGCGCGGCAAGGGCTGCCACCAGCACGCCGTCCGCGCCGTCGCCATCCAGCGGGGTCACCTGCGTACCCGACAGATAGGCGTCGACAGCGGCGTCCGACGCGCGGATCGACGGTAGGCGATCGGCAAGCACCGTCAGCACAAGCCCGTCTGCATCGCGGGAGAAGCGGAAGCCGTGGGCGGCGCCCGGCGGCACATAGATGGCGGACGGTGCCGCGAAGGGCGTCCGCTTCGCCCCGCTCAGAAGTTCGCCCTCCCCCGCCTCCAGCACGAACATCTGGAACAGCGCCTCGTGGCGATGGAGCGAAATCTCCCAATTGTGCAGCCGGCTGCGCACCGGCAGCGTCTCGCTGTGCAGCCAGAAATCCTCCGATTCCCCTGTTTTCTCTCGATAAAGCCGGTAGTTTGGAACCTGCCTGGCGCTCATGTCACCTCCATCTTATGATTGGAAAGTGCAATGATACGCCGCAAAAGTCCATTGCGCGGTTTCACGCGGCACTCCAATCTTCCCCGTCGGGAGGATTGAAGGCATTGCGCACACAGGTCGCCATCATCGGCTCAGGCCCGGCGGGGCTTCTGCTCGGCCAGCTCTTGACCAATGCCGGCATCGACAACGTCATCCTCGAGCGCACCACCAAGGAGCACGTGCTGTCGCGCATCCGCGCCGGCGTGCTGGAGGAAGGCATGGCCGGTATGCTGGACGAGGCGGGTGCCGGCGCCCGCATGCGCGCCGAGGGCCTGCCCCATGACGGCTTCGACCTCGCCTTCGACGGCCGCCGCCACCGCGTCGACCTTTACGGCCTGACCGACGGCAAGCGCGTCATGGTCTACGGCCAGACCGAGGTCACGCACGATCTGATGGACAAGCGGGAAGAAACCGGCGGCCTCTCCGTCTATGAGGCCGCCAACGTCCGCCCGCACGATTTCGATACTGACCGGCCCCACGTCACCTACGAGAAGGACGGCAGGGAACACCGCATCGACTGCGATTTCATCGCCGGCTGTGACGGCTATCACGGCATCTCGCGCAAATCCGTGCCGGAAGCGGCCATCGAGATCTTCGAGCGCGGCTATCCCTTCGGGTGGCTCGGCATCATCGCCGACGTGCCGCCGGTGAGCCACGAACTCATCTACGCCAACCATCCCCGCGGCTTCGCGCTCTGCTCCATGCGCTCGACGACGCGCAGCCGCTACTATGTGCAGGTGCCGGCGGACGAGAAGGTGGAAGACTGGTCGGACGAGCGCTTCTGGGACGAAATCCGCAGCCGACTGCCGGAAAAGACGGCCGAAGCCATGACCACCGGCCCTTCGGTGGAAAAATCCGTCGCCGCCATCCGCTCCTTCGTCGCCGAACCCCTGCGCTTCCGCCGCCTGTTTCTCGCCGGCGACGCCGGCCATATCGTGCCACCCACTGGCGCCAAGGGCTTGAATCTGGCTGCGAGCGACGTGCGCTATCTCTTTGACGCGCTTCACGAATATTACGCCGAGAAATCGAGCGCCGGCCTCGATGCCTATTCCGAAAAGGCGCTCGCCCGCGTGTGGAAGGCGGAGCGCTTCTCGTGGTGGATGACGAGCACCATGCACCGCTTCCCCGACCAGGGCCCCTTCGGCCAGAAGATCCAGCACGCCGAACTCGACTATCTCTTCCAATCGCGCGCCGCCTTGACCATGCTGGCGGAGAACTATGTCGGCCTGCCCTACTGAACCCGCCACGGAGGAACGAATGAGCGGCAAATCCAAACGCTACGAGGAAGGCATGGCGACGCGCCGCGCCGTGCTGGGCGATGATTGGGTGGACCGCGCGGAGGCAAACAAAACGGATTTCGACGCCCCGTTCCAGGAGCTGATCACCGAAGCGGCCTGGGGCCACGTCTGGTCGCGCCCGGACTGGACGAAGCGCGAGCGGTCAATGGTCACCATCGCGCTGCTCGCCGCCCTCGGCCATCACGAGGAGCTCGCCATGCACGTGCGCGCCACCGCCAACACGGGGGCGACCGCCGACGACCTGCGCGAGGCCATGCTGCACGTGGCGATCTACGCCGGCGTGCCGGCGGCCAACCACGCGATCAAGATCATCAAACAGACACTTTCCGAGATGGAAGGCGGAGGAGAGACATGAGGAACGTGAAACCCGAGACGGGCGGCTTTTTCCAGCGCGTCCGGTCCTGGCACCCGCCGGCCTTCGCGCCGGGTTACAAGAGCACGGTGGTGCGTTCCCCGCAAAGGGCCCCCATCTCCTTCGGAAACACGCTGTCGGAGATCACAGGCCCCGTCTTCGGCCGCGAAATACTGGGCCCGCTCGACAACGACCTGACGCTCAACTACGCCAAGCCCGGTGAAAGCGCCATCGGCCCGCGCATCATCGTCTACGGCCAGGTGCTCGACGAGCGCGCCCGCCCGGTGCCCAACGTCTTGGTCGAGTTCTGGCAGGCCAATGCAGGCGGCCGCTACCGCCACAAGAAGGACGGCTACCTCGCCCCGCTCGACCCCAATTTCGGCGGCTGCGGCCGCACGATCACCGACGAGGACGGCAATTATTCCTTCCTCACCATCCAGCCCGGTGCCTATCCCTGGCCCAATGGCATCAATGACTGGCGCCCCGCCCACATCCACTTCTCGATCTTCGGCCACGGCTTCGTGCAGCGGTTGATCACGCAGATGTATTTCGAGGGCGACCCGATGATCTGGCAGTGTCCGATCGTCCGCACCATCCCAGACAAGCGCGCCATCGAGACGCTCGTCGCCGCCCTCGACATGGAGGCCACGGTGCCCATGGACGCGCGGGCCTACAAGTTCGACATCGTCCTGCGCGGACGCCGCTCGACCATGTTCGAGAACAAGCTGGAGGGCAATTGACCATGGCGCAGCAGCTAGACAGGCTAAAGGAAACCCCGTCCCAGACGGCCGGCCCCTACGTCCATATCGGGCTGACGCCGAACATCTGCGAGATCCACGGCATCTATGAGGAAGACCTCGGCACCCGCATGGTCAACGACAAGACCAGGGGCGAGCGCATCACCGTGAAGATGCGCATCTTCGACGGCACCGGCGCCGTCATCAGGGACGCGCTGATCGAGATCTGGCAGGCCGATGCCGACGGGCTCCACAATTCGCCCTCGGAGCCGCGCGGGAAGGCGGACCCGAATTTCACCGGCTGGGGGCGGCAGGCCTCCGATGCAGAAACCGGCGTCTTCACCTTCGAGACCATCAAGCCCGGCCGCGTCCCCTTCCTCGACGACCGCCCGCAGGCGCCCCACATCTCGCTGTGGATCGTCGCCCGCGGCATCAATCTCGGCCTGCAGACGCGCATGTATTTCGGCGACGAAGAAAAGGCGAACGCGGAAGACCCGGTGCTTTCCCGCCTGGAACACCAGCACCGGGGCCCCACCCTGATCGCCCAGCGTGAGGGCGATACCTATACGTTCGACATTCACCTGCAGGGCGAGAAGGAGACGGTGTTTTTCGATGTTTGAGAGCGGCGGCGCGGGCCCCCTCTCTAAGGACTTGGGCTTTGCCCAAGCCCAAGAATTTGCTTTCTCCCCCGCCAAGGGGGAGATAGGGGCCTGCAATGCCGCATCCGCCAATCTCCTGCGCCGGCGATTTGCGGGACGGATGAAGCCGGCGTTTATCTCTCCCCTTGCGGGAGAGAAAGCGATGGGTTTAGCGAAGCCAAGCCTTTAGAAACCGCAAGTGAGGGGAACAGCACGAGCATCTCCGAATAGCAGGGCCAACCCGATGACCATCTCCGTCTTCGACCACCCGATCCTCTCCGGCCTCCTCGGCGACGAGAAGCTAGCCGAGCTCTTCTCCGCAAGGGCGGAGATCGACGCTTTGCTGCGCTTCGAGGCGGCGCTTGCCGAGGCGCAGGCTCAAGAACACGTCATCCCCAAGGAAGCCGCGCGAGCCATCACCGAGGCACTCGACGGCTTCAGCCCGGACGTTTCCGCCCTGAGGGACGGTGTCGCCAGGGACGGTGTGGTGGTGCCGGCCCTGCTCGCCCAGCTGCGTGAAAAGCTCCCACCGGAGCACGCGCCTCACCTCCATTTCGGCGCCACCAGTCAGGACGCCATCGATACGGGCCTGGCCATCCGGCTCTCGGCAGCGCTGAAGCTTCTGGCATCACGCCTCGACCGGCTGGTGGAAGCCCTCGATGCACTCGAAAAGCGCGACGGCGCCACGCCCGTGATGGCGCACACACGTATGCAGGCGGCCATTCCCGTCACCGCGGCACGCAAGATCCGCTCCTGGCGCGAACCCTTGATGCGCCACCGCGCGCGCCTGGGTAGCGTCGCCAAATCCGCCGCCATCCTCGCCTTCGGCGGCGCGGCCGGCACGCTCGACAAGCTCGGCGACAGGGGCCCCGCCGTGGCGGCGCAACTGGCAAAGACGCTCGGCCTCAACCTCGTCGCCCACGCCCGCCATTCCGAGCGCGACGGGTTCGCCGACCTCGCCTCCTTCCTGTCGCTTACGACGGGAAGCATCGGCAAGATGGGCCAGGATGTAGCGCTGATGGCGCAGAGCGAGGTGGGCGAGGTGAAGCTTGCGACGAGCGGCGGCTCCTCCGCCATGCCGCACAAGCAGAACCCGGTGAAAGCCGAGGCCCTTGTCACGCTCGCCCGCTTCAACGCCACGCTTCTCACCGGCATGCACCACGCGCTGGTGCATGAGAACGAGCGCTCGGGCGCTGCCTGGACACTGGAATGGATGCTCCTGCCGCAGATGACGGTGGCAACGGGGGCAGCGCTCAAGCTCGGCATCGGGCTTGCGGGCGGCATCTCCTTCACGGGAGGCAAGCCGGGATAGCCGTCGCGCGGGTATTCTATTGGGCCGCCGCAATTACCAGCAGGAACGCCCCGACCAGCGCAGTGTTGCTGACGACGCCATTGATTCGGTTGGCGCGGTCCAGCCCTTCATAGTCCCAGAAATTGTGGAACAGGAGCGTGGCGGTGACGAGGAAAACGACAAGCGCTGCGGCCGCCGTGGAAGCCCACAGGCCAGCAGCGACAAGTGTGCCGCAGGCAATCTGCAAGCCTATTCCCGAAAGCAGTATGAACCGCGCCTGGGGCACGCCGCGCGCGGCGATTAGCTGCGTGAGTACGGGAATGTTCCGCAGATTGCGGACGCCCGCGTAGACAAAAGCTCCACCAAGAAGCAGATGGCTGAGGGCAAATGCCAGGATCAGGGTTTCCGCAGGCATGGAATTCTCCTTGGCTGGTCAGGTACTTGCTGACGGGAGTGAGATGACAGGATTTGGAAAGCGCCGATGGTCTGGTACTTTCCGAAATCCATTCCGATTTTCGGGCCGATGCTGTAGCCGCCTCAGGCCGCCGCCTGCCCTTCCCCGGCCACCGGATGGATGCTCCGGAAGGGCACGCAGAGGCGGTTCCACACGTTTATCAAACCGATCGCGACGGAAAGCTTCACCAGTTCGTCCTCGCCGAAGTGCTCGCGCACATCCTTGAAATCCTCATCCTCAACAGGGGTACCGGCAAGCCGCGTCAACTTTTCCGTCCAGGCGAAGGCGGCGCGCTCCCGCTCGGAGAAAAGCGGCGATTCGCGCCAGGCCGCGACGAGATGCAGGCGCTGCTCACTCTCGCCGTCCTCTCGCGCTTCGCGGCTGTGCATGTCGACGCAATACGAGCAGCCGTTGATTTGCGAGGCCCTGAGCTTCACGAGATGCAGCATCTTCCTGTCAAGACCGGACTCCTCGACTGCCATATGGAGTGCCCGAACGGCCTGCACGATCTCCGGTGAAGCCTGATAAAAATTGAGACGCGGTTGCATGCTACTTCCTTCCTACTTCGGCTCTTTGGGGGAGGATTCGCTTTGGGGCCGCTGATGGCGGGCCACGAAAGCGCAGTTGAAAGCGACCGCCCGCGGATCGCCCTCGGCCTGATAGCCGGCGACGATCTCGGAGAGCATTGTCCCGGCGAGAACGGCCCGCCAGGCCTGTTCTGCCTTCAGCATGGCGACCTTGATGCCGCACGGCTTGACATAGGCCGACGGCTCCAGCGCCCCCGGCCCGCGCTGGCGGATCTCGGCACAGCGGAAGGCTGGCTCCCGCCCCTCCACAGCGAGCACGATATCGAGCAGGCTGATGCGCTCGGGCGCGCGCGCCAGCCGGTACCCACCATGCGGACCCGGCACCGATTCAAACATCTTCGCCGCTGCCAGCGCCTGCAGGTGCTTCAAGAGGTAGCTCGGGGAAAGCCCGTGAAGCTCTGCCAGTGCACTGGCCGGAAGAACCCGCCCCTCTTCCAGCCCCGCCAGCACGGCCGCGCAATGGATGGCCGCTTCAACACCGTCGCTCAGCTTCATGGCCGCCTCCTATTCGTGGATAAGAAATATCATGGATAAATCTCGTCCACAATAGGAAATCGCCACCGTTCCCGGAGCAGTCCCCGCCCGCCGCTATTCCAGTTTTCGGAGGAGCCGCGCCAGCGTCTGCGCTTCCTCTTCGCTCAACCTGTCGCCCACCGTCTCCCGGATGGCGACCGCATAGACCTCCCACATGTCGCGCCTCAGCGCCCTTCCCTGCGCGCTGATCCTGAGCTTCAGGCCGCGTTTGTCCTCCGGGCAGGCGCCGCGCTCGATGAGCCCCGCCGTCGCCAGCCGGTCGGCAAGCCGTGAGAGATTGTACTGCTCGAACAGAAGCGCCTTTTCCAATTCGAAGGGGCGCAGGCCGCAGTCTCCCGCCTTCTCCAGCTCCCACAGCGCATCGTACCAGGCAAGCGGCGGCAGCTCCGCCGCCTTCAGCCGCTCCTCAATCCTCGTCGTGGTCAACCGTGCCGCCCGCGCCAGCGCGACCCATGCGGCGACCGTGGCTTCGTCAGGTTTCCCGATCATGGCTCACCAACAGTTGATTTCATGCAATTGCATCGAGATTGACATCCGGATCCATGTCGCCAATATAAATGCAACTGCATGGACTTTCCACGCAGACCACACCTCTCAGGAGCAACCAATGCCACAGAATCCCACCCTCGTCTCCTTCGACCTGTGCCCCTATGTGCAGCGCGCGGCGATCGTGCTCAAGGAAAAGGGCGTCGCCTTCGACCGTATCGACATCGATCTGGCAAACAAGCCCGACTGGTTCCTGAAGATCTCGCCGCGCGGCAAGGTGCCGGTCTTGAAGGTGGGCGAGGAGGTACTGTTCGAGAGCGCGGCCATCGTCGAATATCTGGATGAGACCTACACCCCACGCCTGCACCCGCAAGACGCGGTCGCCCGCGCCCGCCATCGCGCCTGGATGGAGTTCGGCTCCGCCGCGCTCGGCGATATCTGGACCATCGAGACGACCGGCGACCAGGCCGCCTTCGACACCGCCGTCAAGGCGCTGAAGGAAAAACTCGCGCGCATCGAGGCCGAGCTCGGCGACGGCCCCTACTTTGCCGGCGAAGCCTTCACCATCGTCGACGCCGTCTTCGCCCCCGCCTTCCGCTATTTCGACCTCCTCGACACCATCACCGACCTCGGCGTCTTCGACGGCCTGCCGAAGGTGCAGGAGTGGCGCAAGGTGCTGGCGGAACGTCCCTCGGTCCGCGAGGCGGTCGCGCCCGACTACAACGACCGCCTGCGCCGTTTCCTGGAGAAGAAGGACGGCCTCATCGTCAAGCTGCCCGTAGCGGCCTGACAACGGGCAAGCATACAGGGCGGCCTTAACCCTGAGGCCGCCCGCCGGCCCCTCAGCTTTGATGCAGGCGCAGCGGCTTGGAATTTCCCCGCTTCACGATGCCCTTCGCCTCGAGGTCGAGCTGAACGGCCTTCAGCCACCAACCGGCCTTCTCACCGCCGGGGAACAGCTCCTGATCCAGGAACTGCAGAAGCTTTTCCTTTGCCTCGGCCACCGTCAGCCCAGGGGCCGCTTTAGGCAAGACCTTGAGCAACGCCTTCTTCATGGCCTCGTATTTGGCCTTGTCGACGCGCGTCACTCTGCCGGGCGAGGTGAAATTCTCGACCTCGATTTTCTCCGCCTTCATGGTTCTCTCCATCACTTTCCCGCGAAGTCGATTTTCGGCGTTCGAAACCCCATCGCCACCCAAGCGCCCAGCAACTTCAGCATGAACCTGCCGGAATGCTTAGCGTAGTTCGGCACGCTATCATCGAGTTCAACACCCGCGCTGCGGTCCTTGGTCATAACGCGCATTTCCAGGGGCGGCCGGCTCTCCGGCGGGAAGCGCGCCTTATAGAAGGTCAGCCAATGACCGGCCGTAAATTCGACGAACATCGGCGTGCTGCAGCATGTCGCTCCAAACCGGCGCGTCTTCGTTCGGGGGTTCAGCCGATATTCCCGAAGAAGCCCCGCCCCCTTCAAGGGATGAACCCTATCCTTGCGGAACAGAACATAGCCCGTTCCGCCATCGTCGTTCAGGACAGGTGAAGCACCCGGCAGATCAGCGAATTGCCGGCCTGCCTCTTGGCAGCTCGCGCAGTAGCAGGCTGCGGTGACAATAGGCTTACCCACCGTCTCGATCGCCACCTGCCCGCACCTGCACCGGGCAACAAGCCCCTGAACCTGCTCACCAGCCATGGCTTACCTCCTTCACGTTACTAGACTGGACCGTCCAGTTTGATACGTCAAGGCAATCAGGTTAGCTTGCAGGGTGAATACGGCTCACGATGACGAAAGGTCCGGACCGGAGATGGCAGAGGGCGCAGAAAAACGCCTAAGGAAGACGCGCAACACGATATTGAGCGCGGCAACCGAGCTCTTTCTCAAGCACGGCTTCCTCGGCACGAACATGGACGAGATCGCAAAGCGCGCCAATGTTTCAAAGCAGACCGTTTACGCGCATTTCGGCACCAAGGAGACCCTGTTTCTCGAAATCATCGAAGGCATGACCGGAAGCGCCGCAGATGCACTGCGGCAACGCGTTTCCGACCCCGTGGACGACCGGCCCATCGAGGCATTCCTTATGGATTTCGCCGAGCAGCAACTGGCCATCGTCATGACGCCGCGCCTCCTACAGTTGCGCCGTCTGGTGATCGCGGAAGCGGAGCGTTTCCCCGAGCTTGGCAAGGCACTCTATGCGCGCGGGCCGCAACGCTCGATCGACCGGCTTGCCGAGGCTTTTGCACATTACAACAGGAACGGCTGGATCAAGGCGGACGACCCGCAGGCCGCCGCGTCCTTCTTCAATTGGCTGGTGATGGGCGAACCCGTCAACAGGGCCATGTTTCTAGGCGACGAAGCAATTCCCCCGGCAGCGGCGCTGCGCCGCCATGCCGAAGAAAGCGTGCGTATCTTTCTTGCCGCCTATGGTGCGGGGCAGTAGGCAGTCAGCCCTACCTACTCGGCCGCCACCTTCATCGGGTTGTTCGGGTGCATGGTCCAGTTGGCGTATTCGGCCTCCACCACCTTGCCCGTGCGCCGGTCCACCGCTCCCGCCGAAAGCGGCACCATGTCGATGCAGCCTTCCACCGGGCAGACATTGACGCACAGATTGCAGCCCACGCACTCTTCTTCGATCACCTCGAAGCGCCGCGCGCCGTCCACCACTGCCGTGATCGCCTGGTGCGAAGTATCCTCGCAGGCAATATGGCAGCGCCCGCATTTGATGCACAGATCCTGGTCGATCTTCGCCTTGGTGACGTAGTTGAGGTTGAGGTACTGCCAGTCCGTCACATTCGGCGTCGCCCGCCCGATGATGTCGTCGAGCGAGGCGTGCCCCTTGGCGTCCATCCAGTTCTTCAAGCCCTCGATCATCTCCTGAACGATCTTGAAGCCATAGGTCATGGCCGCCGTACACACCTGCACGTTGCCCGCCCCCAGTGCCAGGAATTCCGCCGCGTCGCGCCATGTCGTCACGCCGCCGATGCCGGAGATCGGCAGGCCCCGCGTCTCCGGATCGCGGGCGATCTCGGCCACCATGTTGAGCGCGATGGGCTTGACCGCCGGCCCGCAATAGCCGCCGTGCGAGCCCTTGCCGTCGATGGTCGGCTCCGGCGCGAAATTGTCCAGGTCGACTGCGGTGATGGAATTGATCGTATTGATCAGTGACACCGCATCGGTTCCACCGGCGTGCGCCGCCCGCGCGGGCTTGCGCACGTCGGTGATGTTCGGCGTCAGCTTGGTGATGACCGGCATGCGCGTATACTGCTTGCACCAGCGCACCACCATCTCGACATATTCGGGCACCTGGCCCACCGCCGAACCCATGCCACGCTCGCTCATGCCGTGCGGGCAGCCGAAATTCAGTTCGATGCCGTCAGCCTCCGTCTCCTCGACCAGCGGCAGGATAGCCTTCCAGGCGTCCTCCTCGCACGGCACCATCAGAGAGACCACCAGCGCCCGGTCCGGCCAGTTCTTCTTCACCTGCTTGATTTCTCTGAGGTTCAGATAGAGATCCCGGTCGGTGATAAGCTCGATATTGTTGAGCCCGAGCAGCCTGCGGTCGGCACCCCAGATGGCACCGTAGCGCGGCCCGTTGACGTTGACGATCGGCGGTCCCTCCTCGCCCAGCGTCTTCCACACCACACCACCCCAGCCCTCTTTGAAGGCGCGCTCGACATTGTAGGCTTTGTCGGTGGGCGGCGCGGAGGCCAGCCAGAACGGGTTCGGCGATTTGATGCCGACGAAATTCGAGCGGATGTCAGCCATGGGTTCTCCCTCAGCGCTCAAGACGAACTGACAACGATGCGGTTGCCCTCGCTGTCGCGAAACTCCGCGAAGACGTTGCCCGGCTCCCAGGGCGCTTCCTGCGGCTCGGAAATGATCTCCACTTGCGCCTCTTGAAGCCGCCCGATCAGAGCGCGCACGTCCTCTTCGACGAGCACCAGGGCCGGCTTGTTCGAGGGTGCGTCGTCCTTGCGCCGGGTAAGCAGGAGGCGTGTACTCTGCTCAGGGAGTTCAAGCTCCACCCAGCGCCACCCGTTGTCCCCGTAGGGCGCATCGCGCGCGACCGTCCAGCCCAGGTTCCCGGTGTAGAAGGCGATGGCGCGATCCTGGTCGAAGACGGGCAGTTCGGCGAATTTGACGAACATGGCCGTTCACTCCTCCAGCGCCCGGTGAATGCTCTCCGCCGCGTCGCGCCCCTGCGCCACCGCCGAGACTGTAAGATCGTCGCCGCCGGCAATGCAGTCGCCGCCCGCCCACACCTTGGGCAGGGAGGTGCGGCCCTCGGCATCCACCTTGATGCGCCCGCGATCGAGCGCCAGCCCCTCGCCGCTGCCGTTCAGCGCTGCCGGCTCGAAGGTCTGGCCAATCGCCTTGAAGACCTGATCCGCCTTGAGCGTCAGCGTCTCGCCGGTGCCGGTCAGGCGGCCGTCGGAAAGCGCGGTATATTCCACTTCGATCGCTCTCACTTTGCCGCCCTCGGCGATCACCCGCTTCGGCTGCAGCCAGTGGCGGATGATCACCCCCTTGGAGGCTGCAAGATCCTGCTCCCATTCGGAGGCGTTCATGTGCTCGCGCCCGCGGCGGTAGCAGATCGTCACCTCCTCCGCCCCCAAGAGCCGCGCCTGCACGGCCGCGTCGATGGCCGTCATGCCGCCGCCGATGACGACGACGCGCCGGCCGATCGAAAGTTGCGCCATGTCCTGCGCCTGGCGAAGGGTGGCGATATAGTCGACGGCGTTCTCCACGCCCTCGGCCTCCTCGCCCTCGGCTTGAAGTGCGTTGACGCCGCCAAGGCCCATGGCCAGGAAAACGGCATCGAACTCCGCCGCAAGACCGGAAAGTGAGAGGTCGCGACCGAGCGCCTTATCGTGTTCGACGGCAATGCCGCCGATGGCCGTCACGTAATCAACCTCGGCTTGCGCGAAATTCTCCGGCGTCTTGTAGGCGGCGATCCCGTACTCGTTGAGCCCGCCCGCCTTCGGCCGCGCCTCGTAGACCGTCACGTCGTGCCCATGCATGGCGAGCCGATGCGCGCAGGCGAGCCCCGCCGGCCCGGCGCCAACGACGGCGATCCGTCTGCCGGTGGGCGCCGCCCGCGAGTAAAACTGTTTCCCCTCGCCCATCGCCGCGTCGGTGGCATAGCGCTGCAGCCTGCCGATCTGCACCGGCTTGCCCTCCGCATGCTCGCGCACGCATGCCTCCTCGCAGAGCGTCTCCGTTGGGCACACGCGTGCGCACATGCCGCCGAGGATGTTCTGATCGAAGATGGTTTTTGCCGAGCCGAGCGGATTGCCCGTGGCGATCTGGCGGATGAACAGCGGGATGTCGATGGAGGTCGGGCAGGCGTGCATGCACGGCGCGTCGTAGCAGAAATAGCACCGGTCCGCCTCCACCCGCGCCTCGTGCTCGTCGAGCGGCGGATGCAGGTCTGCGAAGTTCTGCGCATATGCATCCGGCGAGAGGCGGCCGGCAATAATTCCGTCCTCATGCTGGCGATCAGCCATTACCGTTCCCCTTGGTCTTCTTATTGGGGAAAGGCTAACGCAGTTTCGTTTTTTTATCAATCGGTCAAATTTCGCATCGAATGGCCGTTTCCATATAAAAGATGAACAAAAATCTCATGTTTTATTGCGTTAGATTGCGTGTCTGGTTTTGCTCTGCCCAATCGTCCTATGGTGGCATTGTTGACCCTGCAGTCTGCGCACGGCTGTACCGCCAGCCGATCCGGCCCTTTCTTCGGCTCCGGAGGTCATCGGACTTCACGCGACAGACGACGGAGCACAAGGAGATAAAGCCATGTCCGCCTCCCCGACATCCTTCTTCTGGTACGAGTTGATGACCACTGACATGAAAGCGGCCGAGGCATTCTACACCGCCGTCGTCGGCTGGCGCCCCGAAACCTGGGGCGGGTCGGGCACGCCGTCCTACACAGTCATGAACGCCGGCGAGCGCGGGGTCGGCGGCATCATGGACATCCCCGATGAAGTGCGCCAATCGGGCGGCCAGCCAGCGTGGCTCGGTTACATCTACGCCAGCGATGCCGATGCGGCGACCGCCGGCGTGGAGAAGGCCGGCGGCGCCATCCATCGACCACCGACCGACATCCCAGGCGTCGGCCGCTTCTCCGTGGTAGCCGATCCGCAGGGAGTGACCTTCATGTTGCTGCAACCGGATGGACCGGACCAGCCGCCCGTGCCCGCCGGCACACCCGGCCATGTCGGCTGGCACGAACTCTACACCACGGGCTGGCAAAAGGCTTTCGACTTCTATTCGAGCCAGTTCGGCTGGACCAAGGCCGACGCAATGGACATGGGTGAGATGGGCATCTACCAGCTCTTCGCGGCCGGCGACGAGCCG
This sequence comes from Chelativorans salis, assembly GCF_025336525.1. Classification (GTDB taxonomy): domain Bacteria; phylum Pseudomonadota; class Alphaproteobacteria; order Rhizobiales; family Rhizobiaceae; genus Chelativorans; species Chelativorans salis. The sequence goes on along the minus strand of NZ_JAOCZP010000002.1, from coordinate 391,279 downwards.
ATCGGCGGCATGATGGACAAGCCGGAGCAGATCCCCGTCCCCTTCTGGCAGTTCTATTTCAACGTTCCCGCGATCGACGCCGCCACCGAGCGTGTGAAGGAGAACGGCGGCCAAGTGCTCATGGGGCCGATGCAGGTGCCGGGCGGAAGCTGGATCGTGCAGTGCCTCGACCCGCAAGGCGCCGCCTTCGCCCTGGTCGCGCCGGGCGACGCATCCGGGTCGAAAATGGTATGACATCAATAAGTTAGGCGAAGGATCAGAATCAGTTCAGGAAGAACCGATGCCAGCGGTCTTGATTCTTGACCGCTGGCTGAGCGTTGCTATCAATCGCCAACGCTGGGGATTTGCCGAGGAGGATATCGCGAGCGCCTATCTCTCCCGCAAGGGAAGAGATAGAACGCAGCCGCCTTCACCCCTTCTTCTTCATGAGCGCCTTCGCCTGCTTCACCCAGTCCTCACGCTCGATGCGGCCCTTGAACTTCAGCCGCTCGTCCACCCAATCACGCTCCGCCTTCTTCCATGCAGCGATCTGCGCGTAGGTGTAGATGCCGAGGTCGTTGAGCAGCGCTTCGAGCTTCGGCCCGACGCCCGATATCAGCTTCAGATCGTCCGGCTTACGGGGTTTGCGCATCTTCGGCGGGCGGTTCTTGTCCGCCGCTGTCGCCGGCGCAGCACCGATCGCCTTGCGCGCCGCCGCCGGCGAGGAGGCAGCTTTTACGGGGCGCTCCTCGGCACGCCGACGTGCGGCGGCGCCCTTACCGCCGGACCTGACGTCGCCTCCACTCGTGCCGGGCTTCACGCGTGCTGAGGCCGCCTGGCGTCCGCCGCCGACCTCCGTCTGCACCTTCTTGGGAGAGGATTCTCCGGGAACCGCGGAGGCCTTCTCGATGCCCTTGGCCGGTTTCGCCGTGCGCTTGGCCCCGCCCTTGGCGCGGGCGGACCGCGCACCGGCCTTCGTCTGCCCTGCAGGCTTTGCCGCCCCCTCCCCGCGCTTCTCATCGAAGCGGATCACCGGCTCCATCGTCCTGAGCACCTCGTCACCCAGCCAGCACAGGCTGCGATGGCCGTCACCGAGATCGGCGAACGGCGGCAGTTCCCGCTCGCACTTGTTGTCCGGCACTAGGTGCTTGTAGCGGCAGCGCGTCTGGAAGGGGCAGCCGGTTGGCGGGTTCATGGCCGACGGGATGTCGCCCTCGAGCACGATGTGCTTCTTCACCACCGAGGTATCGGCAATGGGGATCGCAGACAGCAGCGCCTCCGTATAGGGGTGATAAGGCGGCGCGAAGATCTGGTCCGTCGTCCCCTGCTCGACGATATGGCCGAGATACATTACCACCACCCTGTCGGCGAGATAGCGCACCACCGAAAGGTCGTGGCTGATGAACAGCATCGTCGTCTTGTTCTTGCGCTGGATGTCCATCAAGAGCTCGGTGACGGCCGCCTGCACCGAGACGTCGAGTGCGGAGACCGGCTCGTCCGCCACCACCACCTTGGCATTGCCGGCAAAGGCGCGCGCCACGCCGATGCGCTGCTTCTGCCCGCCGGAGAGCTGGCGCGGCATGCGGTTGGCGAAAGCGCGCGGAAGCTTTACCAGATCCAGAAGTTCGAGCATGCGGTTCTTGCGTTCCGCAACCGTCTTGCCCACCTTGAACTTTTCCAGCGTGCGCATGATCTGCGCACCCACCGAGTGGCTCGGGTTCAGCGTGTCGAAGGGGTTCTGGAACACCATCTGAATGCCGGCCACGGTCTCCGTATTGCGCTCCTCCACCGGCGTTGCCTGGATTTCCGTATTGCCAAGCGTGACGGTCCCCTCCGTCGCCGTCTCCAGGCCGAGGAGCACCTTGGCGAGCGTCGACTTTCCGCAGCCCGATTCACCGACGATCGCCACCGTCTCGGATTCGCGCGCCTCAAAGCTGATCGCCTCGTTGGCCTTCACCGTGCGCGTCTCCGAGCCGCCGAAGATGGCGTTGGCGGCCACGTGGTAATATTTCTTCAGATCGTCGATCTTCAGCATGGGCGCGCCGGGCTTCACCGGCTCGCGTTCCGTCTTCGCCCCTTCCGGCAGCTTCGTCCAGTCGATCTCGTCGAAGCGCACGCAGCGAGAATGGTGGCTTTCATGCCCCTTGACGGCAATCATGGGGATTTCCGCGGCGTCGCACACGCCTTCCACGAAGTGCAGGCAGCGCGGCCCGAAATTGCACCCCCTCGGCCGCTCATGGGGCAGCGGCAACTGGCCTGGAATAGCGATCAGCGGCCGCGCGTTCTTGTCCGCGCCTGGCAAGGGGATCGAGCGGAACAGCCCCTGCGTATAAGGGTGGCGCATCCGGTCGAAGACATCCCTGACGCGGCCCGTCTCCACCGCCTCGCCTGAATACATCACCGTGATGCGGTCGCAGGTCTCCAGGATCAGCCCCAGATTGTGCGACACGAAGATCATCGACGTGCCGAACTCCTTGCCGAGCCCCTTCACCAGTTCGACGATGCCCGCCTCCACCGTCACGTCGAGCGCGGTGGTGGGCTCGTCGAGGAGCAGCAGCGAGGGCTTCGACAGAAGCGCCATGGCGATGACGATGCGCTGCTGCTGGCCGCCGGAAAGCTGGTGAGGGTAGGCGCGCATGATGCGCTCGGGGTCCGGCAGGCGCACCGCACGCACCATCTCCAGCGCCCGGTTCCACGCCTCCTCCTTCGACACCTTTTCGTGGATCAGCGGCACCTCCATGAGCTGCCGGCCGATCTTCATGGCCGGGTTCAGGCTCGCCATCGGCTCCTGGTAGATCATGGCGATCTCGTTGCCGCGGATATGGCGCAGTTCCTCCTCGCTCATCTCCGCCATGTCCCGGCCCTTGAACTTGATGCGGCCGCCGACGATTTTGCCGACATTGGAAAGGTCGCGCATGATGCCGAGCGCCACGGTGGACTTGCCACAGCCCGACTCGCCCACGATCCCCATCGCCTCCCCCGGCATCACCTCGCACGAAAAGTCCATCACCGCCGGAATCTCGCCGGCGCGGGTGAAGAAGGAGATGGAGAGGTTCTCGATCTCGAGGATCGGCTGGCCCGCCGTCTGCGTGCGGTTGATGCTGATGGCTTCGTTCATGGCGTAGCTTTCAGTCTGTATCCTCAGGGAACGGCCTTGTTACGGATCGGAAACCGCAATGGGCGCGAAGGGGCTCGTCATGGCTCTGCTTCTAATCCTTCAGCGATTGCTCGCGCAGCGCGTCGGCGAGCAGGTTCAGCCCCAGGACGAACGACATCAGCGCGAAAACCGGTGGCAGGGCGGGGTGGATATAAGCGCGCAGGAGCCGGCTCGATTCCTTGATACCGGTGCCCCAATCCGGGCTTTCCGGCGCCAGCCCCAGCCCGAAATAGCCGAGCGTGCCCAAGAGGATGGTGGTATAGCCGATCCTCAGGCACGCATCGACGATGAGCGGCCCGCGTGCGTTCGGCAGCACCTCCCACAGCATGATGTACCACGGGTTCTCGCCGCGTGTTTGCGCCGCCGCCACATAGTCGCGCGTCTTGATGTCCATGACGAGCCCGCGCACGATGCGGAAGACGCCGGGCGAGGAGGCGAAGACCACCGCCACGAAAATATTGAGCTCATTGGGGCTGATGGAGATGATGCCGAGCGGATCGGCGTTGAAGACGAGCCCGACATAGACCCAGCCGCCGATGAGCACCGTGATCGCAAGCTGCACGGCAAGCAGTCCCGGCCGGCCTTTGAACCGCGTATAGAACAGCGTCCCGAAGAAGATGACGGGAAAGATGAAGAAGACCCCCGCAAGCCATTGCGGAATGGCCGTCTCGCGGATGCCGGGCGTGACCAGCAGGTAGAAGAGCAGGATCACCGGGAAGGCCAGCACCAGATTGGCGAGGAAGGACAGGAAGTTGTCGATCCGCCCACCGTAATACCCGGCCGGCAGGCCCAGTGTCGTCCCCACCATCAGCGCAAAGAGCGTGGCCGCCGGCGCGATGACGAGCACGATCTGGCTGCCGAAGACCATGCGGCTGAACACGTCGCGCGCGAGCCTGTCGCCACCGAGCAGGAACACCTGGCCCGTACCGGGGTCGATCGTGCCGGGCATCGCGTCCTTCATGATGGGAATCTGCTGGAGCGGGTCGAAGGGGGCGATCACGTCGGCGAAGATCGCCGTGAACAGCCAGAACAGGCAGATCATCAGCCCAGCAATCCCCACACCCGTGTCGAACAGGTGTCCGTAGAGCCCGAGCACCTTCTTGAAGCGCAGGCTGAGGAAAAGGATGATCCCCAGCGCCAGCCACACCGGCCAGAAGCGGGCGATCACGCCGGTGACGATGCCGAGAACACCGATGGTCTCGAATTCCATTCCCCGGCCCTCCTACTGCACGCGGATGCGCGGATTGAGCAGCGCATAGCCAATGTCGGAAATGAGCTGCGTCGAAAGCACCACGAGCACCGACACCAGCGAGCATGCGAGAAGCAGGTCGATGTCGTTGTTGGCCGCCGCCTCCACCAGCGTGAACCCAAAACCCTGATAGCGGAACATCACCTCGACGATGACCACACCGGTCAAAAGCCATGGAAACTGCAGCATGATGACGGTGAACGGCGCGATCAGCGCGTTGCGCAGCGCATGTTTCAGCACCACCGCGTTGAAGCTCAGCCCCTTGAGCCGGGCGGTGCGGATATATTGCTGCGTCATCACCTCGACCATCGAGGCCCGCGTCATGCGGGCGATGTAGCCGATGCCGTAGATGGCCATGGTCATCACCGGCAGCGTGAAATTGTAGAAGGTCACGCCCTGGTTGGTGGCCGAGGCGGCCGAACCGTTGAGCCAGCCGAGCCATGAGGCAAAAACGACGGTGAAGATGACACCCGAGATATATTCCGGCGTCGCCGTGGTGGTGATCGAGGCGACCGAGAGACTTCGGTCCGTACGGCTGCCCTCGCGCATGCCGGCAAGCACGCCGATCAGAAGCGACACCGGCACCATCACCGCCATCACCCAGAACATCAATATCCCGGTCGCCCCGAGCGCCGGTACGAGCTTCTGCGCCACCGGCACCTTGAACTTGGTCGAGCAGCCGAAATCGCCCTGCAGAACGCCGGAATAGCGTGCCTCCGCCGGCTCGCGGCAATAGGCGAAGCGCGGACTCGCCACCCCCGTTTCCGGGTCGATGCTGGGTTGTTTCGGCATCACGCCGAGCCACTGGCCGTAGCGCACGAAGAAGTTCTGCCGGTAGCCGTTCCTCTGCAGCCAGCTTTCAAGGTCTTCCGCCGAGGAGCGCATGTCGAGCTGGCTGATGGCCAGCTTCTTCAAGTTGGGCTCCAGATTGATGAGGAAGAACACCACCAGCGAGAGGCACAGCATCGTCAGCGCCATGACGCCGAGGCGGCGAATGATGAAGCTCAGCACTGTTTCCCCTTCCCCCATTCGGGGGTTGTTGTTTTATTCTTGGTCATTACAAGAGGGGCCGTCGCCGGCCCCTCGCGCTTTTCGTCACAAGCCTCAGGCCTCGTCGAGCCACACTTCGTGCAGGTCGATCTCGAAGGTCTGGTGCATACCGTGGTTCTTCACCGCCGGAACGGAATGGTTGTAGAGCTTGCGCCAGTAGGGCTGGATGATGATGCCCGCATCCTGGATATGCTGCTCGATATCCTTCATCACCGTGCGGCGCTCGTCCGGGTCCGGCATGGTCAACGCCTTGTCGATCATGGCGTCAAGCTCTTGGTTTGAATAGGCCGACTCGTTCCATGCCTCACCGGTGCGGTAGGCCAGTGCCACCACCTGGATGCCGAGCGGACGCATGTTCCAGTTGGTCATCGACCAGGGATATTTCGTCCAGTCGTTCCAGAAGGTGGAACCCGGCAATACCTCGCGCTTCACCTTGAAGCCGGCCTCGCGGATCTGCGCGGCAATCGCATCGCCCGTGTTCTTGTGCCAGTCCTCGTCGACCGTGATGAGCACGTGCTCGTAGTTTGTCTGGCCGGCCTCTTCCATCAGCGCCTTGGCCTGCTCGACGTCACGCGCGAAGGGCGCAAGCTCGGCATATTCGGGATGGATCGGGCAGACATGGTGGTTTTCCGCCGGTTCACCGGCATTGCCGTAGCCGAGCGCCAGCACCGTGGCGGGGTCGACCGCAAGCTGCAGCGCCTTGCGCACCTTCTGGTCTTCATAAGGCGCGTTGTTGACATTGGTGCGGGCGACGATGGTTGCCGCCGTCACCACCTCCGACTTCACGAGATCGAGAGAGTCGAGGATGTCGACGAAGTCGGCACTGGTCTCGTAGTTGGTGTGTATCTCTCCCGCCTCGAAGGCGGAGACCATGGCGGAGGGATCGGTGCCGTAGTCGATGAACTCGATGCCGTCGAGATAGGGTTCGCCGCCCCACCACGTCCCGTTCTCGCGCCGCTTCAAGACGACCCGGTTGCCGACCTCATAGGAGACCAGCTCGAACGGCCCGGTGCCGATCGGGTTCGCCACGAAGTCGCGGCCGGTATCCTCGAAGCTCGGATGCACGATAAGGCCCGGATAGTCGGCGAAGCCGGCGATGATGGAGATGTCCGGCTCCGGCAGCACGAGCTTCACCGCGTGGTCGTCCACCTTCTGGATGGCACCCTCGCGCGCCTTCTTGGTCTCCGGATCAATGAGCGAGGACATGCGCGCGGCCATCGAATTGCCCTCGACGCTCTGGTCGCACCAGCGGGTGATGTTGTAGATCACGTCGTCGGCGGTGAAGTCGTCGCCATTGTTCCAGGTCACGCCCTGGCGCACGTTGAGGATGTATTCCGTCGCGTCCTCATTCACCTCCCAGCCTTCCAGCAGCCGGCCCTCGAAGGTGAAGTCGCGCGTATACTTGACCAGCGGCTCCAGTGTCTGGCGCATGGCGTTGGCGATCTCCGACCAGTCGGCCGTCATCGGATCCTTGTTTTCCTTGATCCACATCGCAACGTTCAGGACGCCGCCCTTCTTCGGCTCCTGCGCCAGCGCCCGGACCGGCGCCGCCAGCCCCGCCATGGCATAGGCACCCGCCGTTGTGGCGCCAAAGATGCTCGCCAGCGCGAGGAACTCGCGCCGGTCCATCCCGTCCGTTCTCGCCTTCTCCGCCAGCGCCGCTATTCGCTCCGGGACACGGCCGCCATTGCTCTTGAAGAATTTCATCGACGCACTCCCATTTGTTCGTTTGCGTGTTCTTCCCAATCACCCACGGGTCTGACCGTGCGCTAGCATTCCGCATCCGCACCGGCTTGTCAAAATAACTTGCTGTGAAACCGTCCCCCACAAATTGCTCCCGCAGTGTGCTTCCTGAACACGCTCCGGAACGCCGGAAATACGACAGAAATGACGCAAAAGCGATAGCCTCCAACGATTCTGCGGCACGAACATGTCTGTTCCCGCCAAGCCGGAAAATCGCCGCCCCCGACACTGCTGCGCAGCGCCCGCCCGACTGATTGACGGCATCGGGGGCGATTGATAATCCTGCCCTCGTGCCAGAGGTGCCCGGGCGGCCTGCCGCCGGGGTTAAAAGGGAATACGGGAGGGCCAATTCCGCCCCAACCGTAGCTGCTCCCGCAACTGTGAGCGCCGAGGCTTCCACACATGCCACTGGGCTTGAAGCGGCCTGGGAAGGCGGGAAAGCCGGAGAAGCGCGAGCCAGGAAACCTGCCTCGGGTCGTCACCGTCCGGATGCGGGCAGCTTCCGGGGCTGTGGTTTTCGCAGTGGTGGCGGACGACGTGTCATCGCTGGCGGAAACTGCGGCCGACAAAGGCGTCCGTTCCCTCCAGCATCAATCGGGATACTGCGGAGGGGCATCATGATCGCATCTTTGAACAAATCCTTCTTCCTCATCACCGTTTCAGCCATCTCGCTGGCATTCGCCGCCGGCCAACCGGCCGCCGCCCAGGATCTCGAACTGGGCGAGATCGTCATCACACCGAACCGGACGCCGATGGAACTGTCGACGACCGGATCGTCTGTCACACGCATCGACCGTGAAGAGATCGAGGAGCAGGCGCAGCCGCTGGTGACCGACTACCTCAACCAGGTGCCGGGCGTCTCCATCACCTCGCCCGGCCCCGGTTCGGAAACCAGCCTCGCCATCCGCGGCGCCCCGCGCCGCTACGTCAAGACGCTCTATAACGGCATCGACATCTCCGACCCCACCAACACGCAGGTCCAAACCTCCTATCAGTATCTCCTTTCAAGCGGCATCGACTCGATCGAGGTCCTGCGCGGCTCGCAAAGCACGCTCTACGGCTCCGACGCGATTGCCGGCGTCATAAGCATGTCGACCCTGGGCGACATCGATCCGGGCGTAACCCACCTCCTCGCCGGCGAAGGCGGCTCCCACGGCACCGCCCGCGCCTCCTACGGCCTGCGCGCCGCCGCCGGCGGCTCCCGCCTCTCCTTCAACGCCACCGGCTTCCACACCGACGGTATCTCGGCGGCGGACGCCGGCGCAGAACGCGACGGCTATGAGAACGTCACGCTGGATGTCGCCGGAGAGCACGAATTTTCGGATATGTTCTCGGTGTTTGGGTCGGCGCTTTTCATCGACGCGGAGGCGGAGTTCGATAATGGCTTTGTTACACCTCCAGTCGATGATCTCTTCAACAAGAATCTATCTCGCCAGCTAGCTGGCCGCGCTGGTTTCAATCTCGATCTCATGGACGGGCGCTTTCGCAATACCTTTTCAGTACAAGCTTTCGATCTGGAGCGGACCATCAGCACGGAATTCGGCGACACAGTATTCGAGGGAAAACGCTATAAGGCTGACTACCAAGGCGCCTTCGACGTCAATGAACAGCTTACGGTCCAAGCCGGAGCTGACTACGAGAGTCAGGAAGCATTTTTTCCTGGTTCCCCGGAATTTTCTCCGGACGTAACAGAAGACTTTTCCATAACCGGCATTTGGGGACAGCTAACAGCCGCACCAATCGAAAACTTCACGGTCACAGCCGGCATCCGTCATGATCAGCATTCAGAGTTTGGAGGTTATACCACTTATCGCGCCACTGGTTCCTACCTCTTTGCAGACAGCAGGACGAGAATCCACTCATCGGTCGGAACGGGCTTTCGGGCACCGAGCCTCTACGAAATGTTTGGAGATACGGTCAGCAATCCAAACTTGGAACCGGAGACTAGTTTTAGCTTTGACCTGGGTGTGGAGCAGACACTTTTGGGCGGCAACTTAATCGCCGACGTAACCTATTTCCATTTGACGGTCGATGACATGATCGACTGCTATCCGGTTGGCGCTTGGCCCTGCCAATATCAGCGCATCGAAGGCACCTCGAAATCCCGCGGCGTCGAAACCTCGCTCGCCTACCGGATCAATAGTCAGCTTTCACTCGGCGGCTCCTACACCTATACCCACGCCGAGGACCAGAATGGCACGCGCCTGCCGCGCATCCCGCGCCACGCCGTCGGCCTCACCGCCGCCTACAAACCGGCCGAGAAATGGACCGTCTCCGCCGCCGGCAAGATCGCCGTCGACACGGTGGATACCGATGGCGCATCTCTCGATGACTACGTCCTCCTCAACGCCAAGATCGCCTATAAACCCACGGAAGACACGGAGCTTTACGTGCGTGCCGAAAACATCCTCGATCAGGAGTACCAGACCGCCCGCGGCTTCGGCACACCGGACTTCTCCGTCTTCGCCGGCTTCAAGGCTAAGTTTGGGCCATGAGTGAAAAGGCCGCCCCCTCGCGCTTCCCCTCCCCCTTGAGGGGAGGGTGGACGGCCGCCAAAGGCGGCCGGACGGGTGGGGTCCTCTCGGCCGTACTCAACGCTTACCTTCCCCGCCTGCGCCGCACACTTCGATCGGGCGCCTCCCTCTGGCTGCTGCGCAGCCATCTCCCCCTCAAGGGGGGAGACCGCGCCTCGGTCCTCCCGGCCGCCCTCCTCACGCTTGCAACGCTGACAGCCCCTGCCGGCGCCCAGCCCCCCGCCCGCGTCATGTCGCTCAACGTGTGTACGGACCAGCTCGCCATGGCGCTCGCCGCCCCCGGCCAGCTCGTTTCCGTCTCCTTCCTGGCGCGTGAGCCGGACCTTTCGCCGCTCCACCGCGAGGCCGAGCGTTATCCCGTCAACCGCGGCATGGCGGAGGATGTGTTCCTGGCGCGGCCCGACCTCGTCGTCACCGGCACCTACACGCTTCACAACACCACGCAGCTCCTGAAGCGGCTAGGCTTCCGCGTCGAGGAATTCAGCTTCGTGCAGACCCTCGACACCATTCCCCGCGACATCCGCCGCATGGGCAAGCTGCTGGGCCGCGAAGAAGAGGCCGAGGCGATGGCCGCCGAGTTCGAGGCAGGCCTTGCCGAGGTGGAGGCCAGCCAGTGCGGGCCGCGCCCGACGGCCCTCGCCTACGAGCAGAACGGCGTGGCGCTGGGCAAGGGCACGCTGGCGGACTCTGTGCTCACCGCCGCCGGCTTCAAGAATCTGGCCACTGAGGAGGGCGTCGAGGGCATGGCCCCCTTCCCGCTGGAACTGGTGGTGGAGAAAAAGCCCGACATCGTCATCGTGCCCGGCAGTAAGGGCGACGCCCCCTCCCTCGGCGCCTTCGTGCCGCGCCATCCGGCGCTTCGTGCGCTGCCAGCCACCCGCATCGGCGCCTTCGTGCCGCGCGGCAGCTGGTCCTGCGGCGGCCCGGCGGTGCTGGAGGCGGTAAAGGCGCTTAACGCGCTGCGCCAGGAGATCGCATCCTGCGAGGCATCGCCATGAAGCCCCTCGCCCTCAACCTGGCGCTCGCCCTCCTGGCGCTCGCCCTCTTCCTCGCCTCGCTCGCCGTCGGCCCCGCCGAACTCGGCGTTTCGGAAAGCGTGCGCGGCCTCTTCGCCGGCGGTGGCGAGGCGGCGGCGATCATCATGCGCGAAATCCGCCTGCCCCGCGCCCTGCTGGGCTTGAGCATCGGCTTCACGCTCGGTATGGCCGGCGCCGTACTGCAGGGCTTCCTGCGGAACCCCCTGGCCGAACCCGGCATCATCGGCGTCTCGGCCATGGCCGCCTTCGGCGCCGTCGCCGTCTTTTATTCCGGCCTTGCCGGCAGCGCGCTCTACGCGCTTCCGGCCGGCGCCCTCACCGGCGCCCTTGCCGCCGTCCTCCTCCTGATGGCGCTCGCCGCCCGCAACGGCTCCACACTCACCCTCATCCTCGCCGGCGTGGCACTTTCCAGCCTCGCCGGCGCCCTCACAGCCCTGGTGCTCAACCTCTCGCCCAACCCCTTCGCCAGCTACGAGATCATCTTCTGGCTGCTCGGCTCCCTCAAGGACCGGTCGATCGCGCATGTCTGGCTCGCGCTCCCGCTGATGGCTGCGGGTTGGCTGCTCATCGCGCTGTCGGCCCGCGCCATAGACGCCCTGTCGCTCGGCGAGGAGGCGGCCGCCAGCCTCGGCATCCACATGGCGCGCACGCGCTTCCTCATCGTCGCCGGCGTGGCGCTGGGGGTCGGCGCGGCAACGGCGGTCGCCGGCACCATCGGCTTCGTCGGCCTCGTCGTGCCGCATCTCATCCGCCCGCTGACCACCCGCATGCCGAGCCGCCTCCTCCTGCCGGCGGGCCTCGGCGGCGCTGCCCTGCTGCTCGCGGCGGATGTCGCCGTGCGCCTCGTCCTGCCGGCTGGTGAACTCAATGTCGGCGTGCTCACCGCCCTCATCGGCGCCCCCTTCTTCCTGTGGCTGGTCGTGCGCGCGCGCCGGGAGGTGTTCTGATGCGCCTTGCGGTGGAAAACCTCGACGTCTCACTCTCCGGCCGTCCCGTCCTGCACGGGGTCGGGTTGACGGTTGAACCGGGCGAGGTCGTCGGCCTCCTCGGCCCCAACGGCGCCGGCAAATCCACCCTCATGCGCGCACTCGCCGGCCAGATCGCCGCCTCAGGCACGATGCGCCTCGGCGCAGACGACCTTGCCGCCCTCCCATCCGCCGCCCGTGCGCGGCTCCTCGCCTATCTCCCGCAGTCGCGCATCATCGGCTGGCGCCTCATGGTCGGAGATCTCGTCGGCCTCGGCCGCCTGCCCTGGCGCGGCTTCGGCGCCCGGCTGAGACCGCACGACGCGGAGATCGTCGCTCGCGCGCTCGACCTGATGGACGTCGCTCACCTCGCCCACCGCCCGGCGACGGAGCTTTCCGGCGGCGAGCAGGCGCGGGTGCTCGCCGCCCGCGCCGTCGCCCAGGACACGCCGGTCCTCATCGCCGACGAGCCCGCCTCCGGCCTCGACCCCGCACACCAGATCACCATGATGCGCGCGCTCGCCCGGCTCGCCGGCGAGGGCCGCGCCATCCTCGTCTCCCTGCACGACCTCACGCTCGCCGCCCGCTGGTGCGACCGCGTGGTGATGCTGAAGGACGGCCGCCTTGCCGCCGAAGGCGCTCCCGAGGCCGTCATGACCGCCGAAAACCTCGCCGCCATCTACGGCGTCGCCGCCCATATCACGCGCGACGAGGGCGGCCTCATCCTGGCCCCCATCGGATTGACGGACGGAGGTGCGCCATGATCGCTTGGCCCGATACCGCCCGCACACGCGAGATCGCCGACGCCGAGCCGGTGGAAGCCCCCCCGCCCTCCGCACCGCGGACCGATGCCGCCCCCTCTCCGCCCCTCGAACCCCACGGATCGCCGCCACAGGAGGCCGCCCCCGCTCTCCCGGCCGCCGCACCGCCGCTTTACCTTTCGGCGAAGAGGGCCCGCGCCCTTTCCCTCGGCCTTATCGTGGCGCTCAGCTTGTCGGCGGCGGTGCACGCCGCCGTGCTCGCCTATCTCGGCGAGGGCATGGCCCGGGAGGGCCTGGAAGCGGCCGACGACGCCATCAGTGTCGAGATCATCCTGGAAGCACCCCCCGCGCCGCCGGCCAGGCCAGTGGAAGGCGAGGCGGTGGAGACGCCGGAGCCGGAGGCCGCACAGAAACCGGCTGCAAACCCTACGTCGCAACCGGTAGAGGCGGTGGAGGCCGACATCGCGCACTCTCCCCTACCCGCCGAGGAGACAGCCCCTACGACAGCCGAAACCGCTTCAACCGGGGAAGGCGAGCCGGCCGATACCATAGAGCCGCAGCAGGCGACGGAAGATATCCGGCCCACCGAAGCACAAGAGAACCAAGCTCCCGAAGTGGCCTTACCGGAGCCGGCTGAAACCCCATCGCAGCTCGTCGCAGAGCCCGCGCCGGAGACCGCAACCGCCCTCGCCCTATCGCGCGAGAATATCCCCGTCCCCACACCGAGGCCCGAGCCGCAGGTGAAGGCGGAAGCACCCACCAAGCCCGCCCGCAAGGCGCCGGGAAAACCGCCCCGCAGCCAGGCCGCGGCCCCGGCAAAACCCACCGCGAAAAAGGCACCCGTCCAGGCCAGCACGCAAGCGCCCGCTGCCAACGCCGGCCGCAAGGGCGGCGCAACGGCCGGCGAGAAGGCCGCCTACGCACGCCGGCTCCTGAGCCACGTCGAGCGCCACAAGCGCTATCCCTCCGGGGCCGCCCGGCAGGGCGCGGCGGGAGCCGCCGCCCTGTCGATCACCATAGACCGGCGGGGCCGGTTTTCAGGCGCGCAGCTTGCCCGCAGCTCCGGCCACGCGATCCTCGACCAGGAGGCGCTGGCGGTCGCCCGCCGCGCCGCCCCCTATCCGCGCCCGCCCGAGGGCGTCGGCGACCGCACCATCACCTTCTCCGTCACCCTCCGCTTCAAACAGTAGGGAAAGCCCGGAAACCCTTGACCGGAGAAGCCGGCGCCCACACCTTCAATCCGGTCATCGGGAGAAACGCTGTGGCCAGGAGCCGCACTGCCATGCACGGCAATACCGCGAGCACGGCGCCTGCGCGGCGGCGAAAGCACCTTGCTTTCTACGCTGCGGCTCTGGCGCTCCTGGCCGCCGCGGCGCTTTCCTCCCCCTCCCACGCCCAACGGTCTGCCACCGAGCGCTGCCCGCCCGGCACCACTACCATCGGCAGACACTGCAGTCCGGCACCGCCCGCAGAATGCCCGCCCGCCACCCTCGGCATCTATCCCAATTGCCGCCCGGTCGTCAGCTCACGCTGCCCACCCGGCACCTTCGGCGTCTTCCCGAGCTGCCGGCCCACAGTGCGCGGCGCCTGCCCGCCAGGCAGCACCGGCATCTATCCCACCTGCCGCCCCTTGCGCGGCACGCCGCCGCAAGTAACCCTGCCGGAGGTCAGGCGACCGCCGCGGCAGATCGACCCGAAGATCCCGCTGCCGTAGGGGCTGTTGGGGCCCGTCACGCGCGGTTTCAACACCCTGGCATTATCGTCACAGGAAATATCTCCGCCCTTCGCCCCCTCTGGCCTGCCAGAGGGGGCGCGACGCAAACGCAACTGTAGTGTTAGTCGAAAGCCAACCGTCGGAAATCGGAAGGGCTGCCCGCCCCCCACCAAAACAAGCCCGGCCGGCGGAGGGATGGCCGGCCGGGCTCCTTCCCGTACGTCCCCAAGGCTCGGGGAACGGGGCCGGGAAACCCCTTACTGTTGTCTCGCCACCGGGGTCACCAACGGCGTGATGCGGCGAATGGCGACGCGGCGGTTTTCCCGTTCAGGCTCTTGCGTCGCAACCTTCAGGTACTGCTCGCCATAGCCCTGGGTGACGAGGTTTTCCGGCGGCACCCCGAAGACGTTCGTCAGCCCGACAGCGACGGCCTCCGCGCGGCGGTCCGAAAGCGCCAGATTGGCCGTTTCCGAGCCGACCGCGTCCGTGTGACCCTCGATCAGGAAGGTCTCCGCCGGATTCTCCTCCAGCATCCTCAGCATCGCCTCGGCCACCGCCTCGAGATCGGCGATCTCGCTCTCCTCGATACGCGCCGAGCCGAACTCGAACTCGATGGTGTCGAGGTCGATCCGCCGCACCGTGTCGCGCACGCGGGCCGAATATTTCACCTCCTCGAGCGAATAGAGGCGGCGCACCGGCTCCACCGGCGGCTGCTGCAGGAATGTGTAGTAGCGGTCCGGATCCTCGACCTGGTCGGCCTCCAGGACGTACTCGCTGGCGGGGATGGTGAGCCGCAAGGGCGGCAGGCCGTACGTCGGGTCCTCGAAGGAGAGCACCTCGTCGTAGCGCTCTTCCGGCACGTAAACGAGCACGTACTCTCTTCCATCCGGCAGCACCCGCACGCGGCGGATCACGTCGCCATAGCGGTTGCGCACGGTGATGACGCGCGTGCCGTCGGCCCGCTCGATCACCTCGCGCACGCGCTCGCCGCGCAGTTCCTCGTAGTAAACCTGGTCATCCTGGAGCGCGATGCGGTCGTAGTCCGGGCTTTGCACGTAGATGTTGTTGTTGATCTCCACGATTGTGCGGTTGTCGTTGTATTCCTCGACCACGCGCACCTCTTCGCGCCGCTGATAGAGTTCGGCACGCTGCACCCGGATGTCCTCGGGCGTATCGCCAAGTTCGATCGGCTGCCCTTCCTCCTCGACAAGCGCGCGGATTGCCTCCTGCACCTGCTGCGGATCGACAAGTTCCTCCTGGGCCTGTTCGTCAGACTCCGGCACCGGCGCCTCTTCCGCCTGCTGCTCGGGCGCCTCGTCGGCCGGTTCCTCGGCCTGTTCGGCAGGTTCCTCGGCGTCGTCGACTGGTTCTTCGGCCTGTTCGGCAGGCTCCTCGCCCTCGACGGGCTGTTCCTCACCCTCGCCGGTCGTCTCCTTCTGGCTGTCGAGCACCGGGGCGGCGTCCTCGGGCGACACCTCTTCCTCACCCGCCTCCGCTTCCTCGTCGACGGGTGCCTCTTCCGGCTCAGCCGGTGCGGCCTCTTCCGCCGGCGCTTCCTCGGCAGGTGCTTCCTCGGCAGGCTGCTCTTCCAGCGGAACGTCCTCGTCTATGACGACGCACCCGCCGGCTTCCGTCATTTCGGCGTTGGGCGGGCATTCACCGGCCTCGGGCGCCTCCTCGGCAGGCGCTTCTTCGGTGGCCTCGGGCTCTTCCGCTTCACCAGCATCGGCCGGCGCTTCCTCCATGGCAGGCGCCTCATCCTCGGGTGCTGCCTCCACTGGCGCCTCCTCAGGGGCCTCGCCGCCGTCGGCAGGTTCCTCGGCAGCAGGCTCTTCGGCGGCCGGCTCTTCCTCTACGGGTTCTTCAGCCGCAGGCTCTTCCGCCTCGGGCGCCTCCTCGGCCGGCATCTCCGCCTCAGGTTCTGCAGATGGCGCAGCCTCGGGCTCGGCCGGTTGCATCTCCGCTGGCGGCTCCTCTTCAACCGGAGCTTCTTCGGCGGGAGCCTCCTCAGCAGGCGCTTCCTCGACCGGAGCCTCTTCGACAGGCGCTTCTTGGACAGGTGCTTCCTCTACCGGAGCCTCTTCGGCAGGAGCCTCTTCGGCAGGCGCCTCCTCCGCCGGAGCTTCCTCTACCGGAGCCTCCTCGACGGGCGCTTCCTCAACCGGCGCTTCCTCAACCGGCGCCTCCTCTTCGGCGGGAGCCTCTTCCTCCACCGCCGCGCATTCGCCGTCTACGGGCGCGGTGCCTGGGGGGCATTCGGCTGCACCCGCCGGCGCCTCGCCGGCTTCAGGCTCGGCCGGAGCCTCCTCCTGTGCCAGCATCAGCGGTGCTTCACCGCCATTTGCCGGCGCCAGACCACCGTCCGCCTGAGCGCCAATCGGCGCCATCATCATGAGGTAGAGCGCCGATCCGGCGAGGAATTGATTTGTGTTTTTCATCTATTCTGTCTCCTTGAACAGGAGCATCCCTTCGGCGCATGTAATCGGCGAACCCTCCTTTTGGTTCCCTTCGCCCGGCGACGGAAATGGCTCCTCCCCTCTTGAGAACACGGCAAAGGCACCTTTTAGGGCAGTGTTTTCCGCCCCTTGCTTGACCTCTGCGCCGCCACGCGCCACATCGTCGCCATGGACCCCTTCTGGAAAACCAAGCCGCTCGAGGCCATGAGCCAGGCCGAATGGGAATCGCTGTGCGATGGCTGCGGCAAGTGCTGCCTGGCCAAGCTCGAGGACGAGGACACCGGTGACATCCACTGGACCAGCGTCGCCTGCCGCCTCTTCGACGCCGGGACCTGCCGCTGCAACGACTATGCCGGGCGGCTGAAGCGCGTGCCCGATTGCGTGCGCCTGACACCTGAGAACGTGCGCAAGCTCACCTGGCTCCCCGCCACCTGCGCCTACCGCCTGGTGGCCGAAGGCAAGGATCTCGCCTGGTGGCACCCCCTCATCTCCGGCGATCCCGAGACCGTGCACGAGGCCGGCATCTCCATGCGCGGCCGCGTCAGGGCCCTTGAAGACGAGCTCGACGCGCCCGAAGACTATTTTCCCTATGTTTTGGAGGAAGAGCCATGAACGAGGCTGACACGCGGGCGCTGGTCGAGCGCTATCTGACTGCCTTCAACGCCAGCGACCACGAGGCCATGCTTGCCTGCCTTTCCGAGGATGTCGTCCACGACACCCGCGAAGGTGAGCGCCAGATCGGCAAGGAAAAGTTCCGTTGGTGGCTTGCCGAAAACGCCCGCCACTTCCGCGAGGAGCTTGCCGACATCATCATCATGACCGCCCCCGGCGGCGTGCGCGCGGCGGCCGAATTCACCGTGCGCGGCACCTATCTCGCCACCGCCGAAGGCCAGCCGGAGGCGCGCGACCAGAGCTACCGCCTCCAGGCCGGCATCTTCTTCGACGTCGACGACGATCTCGTCACACGCCTCACCGACTGCTTCAACCGCGCAGCCTTGAAGGCACAGCTCGAAAAAGGCTGAAGCCCGGCTGAACGTATTATGAACGTCCGGTTCGCGCCCAGTTCAGGCGCCCTCTGGCAGCGTTGCCCCAATCGCTTCGACGAACAGGCATCGAAACCAGGAGGAAAGCGCCATGTTTCGCCAAATCGGGATCGTCGCCCTTTCGGCCTTTCTAGGTCTCGGCACGCTGGCGGCCATACCGGCGGTCGCCCAGGCCGACGGCTTCTATTTCAGCTTCGGTCATAAAAACCCCCACTACGGCACGCCCCGCGGCCATAGCCGCTACTACCGCCATCACCGCCCGCGGCATGCTGCCGCCTGCACGCCCCGCAGTGCCATCCACAAGGCCTATCGCATGGGCCTTCGTCACGCCCGCGTGGCGGATGTCGGTCGTCGGGCGATCCGCGTCTCCGGTGTCCGGCATCACCGCCGCGCCAGCATCGTCTTCGCCCGCGCGCCCCACTGCCCCGTCATCCGTGCGCTTTAACCTCAGGCAGGGCCGAAACGAAAACGCCGCCGGGATTGCCCCGGCGGCGTCTTTCATTGCCGGATTCAGGCGCTGGTCAGTCCTGCTCCAGCGCGAAAGTAACGTTCACCCGAACTTTGTAGCTGTTCTCGCCCGCCTCGATCGGCACCGACGAATCGGCCGCCGCCTCCATCCGCATCGCCCTGGCCATGGGCTGGGGTGGGGGTGCGCTCATCTGCTCGGAGATTTCCTGCACGTCGCCCAGGGAGACGCTTGCCGCCTCCGCCAGCGTGCGCGCCTTCGCGAACGCGTCCTCGACGGCGCGCGTGCGCGCCTCCTTCAGCGCCTCCGCCGGATCGTCGTTGGTGAAGGTGATGTCGCCGCCCTGGTTGACGCCGAGCGAGACGGAGCGGTCGAGCACCTCTCCCACCTTCTCGATGTCGCGCACCCGCACAGTCAGCGTATTGGTCACCTGATAGCCGGTGATCCGCGGTCTCTCCTCCTCGTTACGCTCATTGGGGTAGACATATTGCGGATTGATCGCCAGCCCGCCGGTCTGCAGGTCCCGCGCCTCCACGCCCTCTTCCTTCAGCGCTGCGATGACCGCGGCCATGGCCGCATTGTTCTCGTCCATCGCCGCGCGCGCCGTCTCCGCCTCGCGCAACACGGCGAATGTAATGACCGCCATATCCGGGCTGACATTTGCCTCGCCCTCACCGGTCACCATGATCTTCGGTCCGACGTCGGCTTCCTGGGCGGCGGCCGGTGCGACAGCCAGAACGGCCACCGCGAACGCCAGCGGAATGAAGCAACGGGTCATCGGCAATCTCCTTTTGGATTTTTGAAGCCTGAGTCTTGAAGCCGGCATTGGATAAGCGCCGATTATGGATCGATTGCGGCGTCCCTGTCTTGTGCGCAGCCGCGAAAGCCACTAATTCAGCGACACCGGGCCTGTAGCTCAATTGGTTAGAGCCGGCGGCTCATAACCGCTTGGTTGGGGGTTCGAGTCCCTCCGGGCCCACCAAAGCCTTTATTTTCAAGGGTTTTTGTGAGGTTGGTCAGCTGCCCCGGCACGTCGGCATTCGCTCGCCGTCTCGCCCCTCCACGAGGAGGCACCCCCCTACCACAGCGCAACCGCCTGCACCCCTGCTGCCACGGCCATGTAGCGCGCGGTCTTGCCGAGCGCCACGAGAACGAGAAACGGGCCGAAGCCGGTTTTCAGCACCCCTGCGATGGCCGTCAACGGGTCTCCGACAATGGGTAGCCAGGAAAAGAGCAGGCTCCATCGGCCGTAGCGGCCGAACCAGCCTTCCGCCTGTTCCAACCGCTTCTTGGTGAGAATGAAGGGAAGACGCTCGGCCACCGGCCGCCCGATCCAGTAACCCAGCGCATAATTGACGGCGGATCCCGCCGTGTTGCCGGCAGCCGCCACGGCAACGAGGATGCCGGCCGCCTCCGGCGACTGCGTCAACAGCGCGATCAGCAGCAGTTCCGACGCCCCCGGCAGGAGCGTCGCCGACAGAAACGAGGCGAAAAAAAGAGAAAAGGACGCGGCGATCAACGGTTCCGCGTCCTTATCCCCATGCCCTTCCTTCCTTCGTTCATCGGCTCAGTCGCACTGGAGGCGGCGGCAGGCCCGCCGCCGCCTGGCGGCACGGTCCTCCGGCGAAGCTGCGGTTCTGGGAAATGGCCGGGAAAGGGGCGGACAAGGCCGGTATGGCCTGCCTCAATGGGCCTCTCCCGCCAGGTCGTCGATGATGGGACAATCCGGACGGTCGTTTCCATGGCAGTTGGCGACGAGATGCGACAGGACCGCGCGCAGGCTCTGGAGCTGAGCGATCTTCTTGTCGATCTCGTCGAGCTTGTTGCTGGCAATCGCCTTCACGTCCGCGCTGTCGCGGTCCTTGTCCGCATAAAGCGAGAGGAGCTGCCGGCACTCCTCGACCGTGAAACCGAGGCTGCGGGCCCGCTGAAGGAACTTCAGCCTGTGCAGGTCGTCGGTCGAATAGTCACGGTAGCCGTTCGTGGCCCTGGACGCCCGCAACAGGCCGATATCCTCGTAATAGCGGATGGTCTTTGCGGGAAGGCCCGAGTGCTCCGCCGCTGCTCCGATGTTCATGAACTGGTCTCCACGGTCTCGCTTCGCATTCCGGCCAATAAAGGTTCTAGTAACTGGAAGTTCAAGCCCTTTCAGGAATAACGGACGATGGTCATCATGCCGGCCGCCATGTGGTAGAGATGGTGGCAGTGGAACGCCCACTCGCCGGGATTGTCGGCGTCGAAGGCGATGGTGACTTCCCGTTCCGGCGGCACCCAGACTGTATCGCGCAACGCCCCGCTGAAGCGGCGGCCGTCGATGGCGACAACCTGGAAGCGGTGTCCGTGCAGATGCATCGGATGTCCCATCACGCTCTCGTTGCGCATGACGAATTCCACCCGCTCGCCCTCGCCCACCTCCAGCACCCGGTGCGTCCCCCACGCCGCGCCGCCCAGCGTCCAGGTGTAACCGTCCATCGAACCGCCGAGCGGAACCTGCTCCGACCGCGCGGCAGCCACCTCCTCAAGCGGGTTCTCGCCCTGCAGGGATTCCTCGATGGCCAGATCGAGCGCCCCCGGCGCCTCTTCGCCCAAGGAAGCGATGCGTTTGACCGCGCCACCGGCCGTGGCGAGATAGAAGCCCGTCCGCTCCCGCGCCCCCTCGCGCAGCGCGAGGATCGGCCAGGCGCCCTCCTGCCGCGGCAGCCGCAGGCGGATATCGATACGCTGGCCCATGCCGAGCGGAAAGCGCTTGCCGGCAACCGGCGTGACCGGATTGCCGTCGACGGCGATCGCCTCGCCTTGCAGCGCCCCCAGGTCGATCCAGAAGGCCGTCGCGGAAGCGCCGTTGATGAGTCTCAGCCTAACCGTACCCCCGCGCTCCACCTGGAAGCTCTGCGGATCATCAAGTGTGCGATCGTTGGCGAGATAAGCGTCGTATTCGATATCGTTGAGGTCTGGAGCCATGCCGCCATGCCCCCCGCCGTGCCCCCCATGGCCGCCGCCATGCCCGGCCATCCCGCCGGACATTCCCGTAAGGCCCGAAAGCAGTTCCTCCGGGCTCCTGAAGCTGAAGTCGTGCAGCAGAACCACGACATCCTGCTCGTCCGCCGAGGCTTCCTGCACGTCCCTCACGATCAGCGGAGCGGCAAGAAGCCGCTGTTCTTGCAGGGTGTGCGCGTGCATGAAATGGGTGCCCCCACGGTCGACCGGGAAGCGATAATCGTAGCTCGCTCCCGCCTCCAACAGAGGCTGCGGCATGTCGGGCACGCCGTCCTGCCCGAAGGGCGGTGTCAGCCCGTGCCAGTGCAGCAGCGTCGGCTCGTCCAGATGGTTCTCCAGCCGAACGTCGAAATCCTCCCCGGCTTGCAGGAAGAGGCCGTGCGTCCCGTCCGGCTGCACCAGCCCAAAGACATCGGCCGCCTTCCCCGCCACCTCGATCACCCGCTTCTCGGCGCGGATGATCGTGGGTGAGCCGGCGAAGGCGCGGACCGACGTGGAAAGGGGCAGCATCGCGCCGGCCGCGCAGGCGGCGGTGGAAGCCAGGAACTGGCGTCGTGAAATCATGTGCATAGTGGCATTCTCTCATGCTCGTTGCGCATGGCCGGAAGATCCGGCCGGCCGTCGGACAGCGCACGGGCAGGAGAGGCACGCGCGCTCAGGAGCGGGCGGGCCGGGGCGGTGGGAATTCGGGAACGGGCGAGATAGAATCGAGCGAACGAAGCGGCAGTTCATCCTGCTCGCTTGCAAAGGCGCGGAACGACAGCGGATGCGCCTCGTGAGCAAGAAAAAGCCCGCATCCGGCAGCCGGCACACAGCACTCGCCGTCGGCAGGGATGCCCGCGGCGCGGTCCTCGCATGGCTCCTGCGGAACATGCGCTTCCGCAGTATGGCCATGCGGCAGCGCCGCATGCACCGTTCCTTCATGGGCATGCAGACCGCCGACGAGGGTCATTGACGCAACGAGCAGCAACGCAAGCACCATCCGCTGCGGCGCCGCGAGCGCGTGCCGGAGACGCACGAGACGCCCTTCCCTTCCCTTGGCCCGCAGGATGCGCATCGCCCTTCTTCCGCCGGCTTCCAAAACTTCACCCTCGACCGCTCACCCCGGAGCGTCCTTGAGGTGGATCAAGCGATAACGCCAAAATTGCGGCGACCCTTGACCTTACACAATCATCCGCACTTCGGTGTCCGTCTCCTCGAGCACCTCGTCCGGCACGAAGAAGTCGCCGGCGAGCGGGCCGGTCACTCCGGGGGCGTACTTGGCGAAATCCATCACCCCCTCCTCGCGCAGCACCATCTCGTCGATGAAGAAATTGCCGGTGCATTCGCGCGCCGGCCGGCTGAAGATCGCGTGCGCTGCATCGGCTACGATCTCCGGCGTCCGGCACACCTTGGCCATCGCCTCGCCGCCGAGCACGTTGCGCACCGCCGCCGTGTCGATCGCCGTCAGCGGCCACAGCGCGTTGACGGCAATGCCGTCGGCGGCGAATTCCGCACTCATGCCCAGCGTGCACATGGACATGCCGAACTTGGCCATCGAATAGGCGACGTGGTTCTTGAACCATTTCGCCTTCATGTCGAGCGGCGGCGCCAGGCTGAGGATGTGCGGGTTCTCCGCCTTCTTAAGATGCGGAATGCAGGTCTTGGAGACGAGGAACGTGCCGCGCGCGTTCACCTGGTGCATCAGGTCGTAGCGCTTCATGTCCGTCTGCAGCGTGCCGGTAAGCTGTATGGCGCTGGCGTTGTTGATGCAGATGTCGATGCCACCGAAGGCTTCCACCGTCGCCGCCACCGCCTCCTCCACCTGCTCCTCGGAGCGGATGTCACACAGGATCGGCAGCGCCTTGCCGCCCGCCGCCTCGATATCGCCCGCGGCCGTATGAATCGTCCCCGGCAATTTCGGATGCGGCTCCGCCGTCTTGGCGGCAATGGCGACATTCGCTCCGTCCCGCGCCGCCCTCAGCGCGATCGTCAGCCCGATCCCCCGGCTGCCGCCGGAAATGAAAAGCGTCTTGCCCGCAAGCGACATGTCCGTTCCTCCTGGCCAGCACCACACGTCATCCCGGAAGTCGGAGCGACAGCGGAGGCCCTTCGCTCAGCTCAGGCCGGCTTTCGGGACGACGCGGTGAGGTTCGAGCCGGCCTACATCCATCTTGTCCCGCACCAGGCGAAACCTTATGCGGACTTTTACGTCAACGTCAACCAGACGCCTTCGGCAACTCCGCAATCCCGCCATGGGCAGCCGACCATGCCAGCGGCTGGTTCAGGAAACGCTCCGCCTCGTCCAGCGCATCGGCCCCGAAACGCTCCTCCTTGCGGCAAACATCGAGCACATCCCACCACGTCGTCAGGTAGTGCAGCCGCATGCCCGCGGCCTTCAGCCGGTCCGGCGTGTCCGGGAAGATGCCGTAGTAGAACACGGCGAAGGTGTCCGTCACCTCGGCCCCGGCATTGCGGATCACCTCGGCAAACTTGACCTTGCTGCCGCCATCCGTCGTCAGGTCTTCGACCAGGAGCACCCGCGCCCCCTCCGCCAGATCGCCCTCGATCTGTGCATTGCGCCCGAACCCCTTCGGCTTCTTGCGCACATAGAGCATCGGCAGTCCCAGCCGGTCGGCAAGCCAGGCCGCAAACGGAATACCCGCTGTCTCGCCGCCTGCCACCGCATCGAACTGCTCGAACCCCGCCTCGCGCAGGACCACGGAGGCGCCGAAATCGGTCACCGCCGAGCGGATGCGCGGATAGGAGATGAGCTTGCGGCAGTCGATATAGACGGGACTGGCGATGCCGGAGGTGAAGGTGAAGGGCTTGTCGGCGCGGATATGGACGGCCTCGATCTCCAGAAGCATTCTGGCGACCGTCTCGGCGATCAGCGCCTTGTCGGGAAAGGTGTTGGCGAACATGGGCAGGCTCCCGCTATGATGCTCTCTCGCTAGCAGGGTAGCACCCGGCTAGGAAGCGTCGTCCTCGACTTTCCAGTGGATGGGAGACATCGGGTCGAACACGGTGATCGTCTCCGCCCCGGCCGTCACCTTGCGCACCGTCTCGATCGGCTCGCTATGGCGCGTAAGCCTGATGCGCCTCTCGTTGGGCGGCAGACGATAGAACGCCGGCCCGTTGAGCGAGGCAAACGCCTCCAGCTTCTCGAGCGCACCTTCCTCCTCGAACACCTGCGCCAGGCAGGCCATCGTGTTCGGCGCGTTGAAGACGCCGGCGCAGCCGCACGCGCTCTCCTTCAACGGGTCCACATGCGGCGCTGAATCCGTGCCCAGGAAGAACTGCCCCTCCCCCGAAGTCGCCGCTTCACGCAGCGCCAGCCGGTGCGTCTCGCGCTTGGCCACCGGCAGGCAGTAATAGTGCGGCCGGATGCCGCCGGCCAGAATCGCATTGCGGTTGATGATGAGGTGATGCGTGGTGATGGTGGCGCCAACATTGTCGTCCTGTGCCCGCACGAACGCCACGCCGTCCTTCGTCGTCACATGCTCCATGGCGATCCGAAGCTCGGGCAGCCGCCGCCGCAGCGGCGTGAGCACCCGCTCGATGAACACCGCCTCGCGGTCGAAGATATCCACCGCCGGGTCCGTCACCTCGCCGTGCACGCAAAGCGGCATGCCGATCGCCGCCATCCGTTCGAGCACGGGATAGACCGCCTCGATATTGCGCACCCCGCTCTCGGAATTGGTGGTGGCCCCGGCCGGATAAAGCTTCACCGCCGTCACCAGCCCGTCGCGGAAACCCGATTCTACATCAGCGGCTTGCGTCGCTTCGGTAAGGTAAAGCGTCATCAGCGGCGTAAAGCCGCTCCCTTCCGGCAGTGCCGCCAGAATACGCTCCCGGTAGGCCGCCGCGTCGGCTGTCGTCACCACCGGCGGCACCAGGTTCGGCATGACGATGGCCCGCGCGAAATGCGCCGCCGTATAGGGCGCCACGGCCTCGAGCACCGCTCCGTCACGCAGGTGAAGGTGCCAGTCGTCGGGCTGTCTTATGGTGAGCGTCTTCATGTCGGCGCCGACTAGATACCCGGATTCTGCCCCCACGCAAGGGGAAACAGCCCTCGCCCCGCCCCACAAAAATCCTCGACCGCCCCTGTCGGATTGAGGCATGCTCCAGCGTCTTCCAACCGAACGAGGTGAACCGAATGCTCTACGCCATCCTGTGCTACCACGATGAAGACGTCGTCAGTTCCTGGTCCAAAGCCGAGGACGACGCCGTGCTGGCCAAGCGCGAACGCGTGCAGCAGGAGTTTGTGGAAAAGGGCAAGATGGGCCCGGCGATCCGCCTCATGCCCACCTCCGCCGCCACTACCCTGCGCGTGTCGGGCAATGAGCAGCTCGTCCTCGACGGTCCCTTCGCCGAAACCAAGGAACAGCTCCTCGGCTTCTACATCGTCGATTGCGACAGCCTCGACGAGGTCGTCGAGTTCAGCAAGCGCCTGAAGGAAGGCGAGGCCTGCACCTTCGAAATCCGTCCTCTGAGCATCTTCAAGGAAGGTGTTCTGCCCGAAAAGGTAAAAGTAGCATCATGAACGACCTCGCCTGGATCGAGACCGCACTGACAGGAGCCCGCCCGCAGGCCATGGGCGCGCTTCTGCGTTATTTCCGCGATCTCGACCGGGCGGAAGAGGCGTTTCAGGAGGCATGCCTGCGCGCCGTGAAGACCTGGCCGATCAAGGGGCCGCCGCGCGACCCCGCCGCCTGGCTCATCTTCGTCGGCCGCAACGCGGCGCTGGATGCCGTGCGCCGCGACAGCCGCAACACGGAGCTTCCCGAAGACGCGGCCATCTCCGACATCGAGGACGCGGAAGCCGACATGGCCGAGCGTCTCGACGATGCGCACTACCGCGACGATATCCTGCGCCTCATGTTCATCTGCTGCCACCCGGACCTGCCGGCCACCCAGCAGATCGCGCTGGCCCTGCGCATCGTCTGCGGTCTCACCGTGCCGGAGATCGCCAGCGCCTTCCTCGTCAACGAAAAGGCGATGGAGCAGCGCATCACCCGCGCCAAGCGCCGCGTCACCGGCGCCGACGTGCCCTTCGCCGCGCCGGACGCGGTCGAGCGCTCCGAGCGCCTCGCCGCCGTGGCCGCCATGATCTACCTGATCTTCAACGAGGGCTATTCTGCAAGCGGCGGCGAGAAGCATGTGCGCGAGCAGCTGTGCGAGGAGGCGATCCGGCTTGCCCGCCTGCTCTTGCGCCTCTTCCCCGCCGAGCCCGAGATCATGGGCTTGCTCGCCCTGATGGTTCTCCAGCACGCCCGCACCCCCACCCGTCTCGACGCCAACGGCGACATCGTGCTTCTGGAAGATCAGGACCGCAGTTTGTGGAACCGCGAGAAGATCGCCGAGGGCCTGGCGCTGGTCGACAAGGCCATGCGCCACCGCAAGCCCGGCCCCTACCAGCTCCAGGCTGCCATCGCCGCGCTCCACGCCCGCGCGGCAAAGCCCGAGGATACGGACTGGCAGGAGATCAACCTCCTCTACCAGATGCTGGAGCGCTACCAGCCCTCCCCCATCGTCCGCCTCAACCGCGCGGTTGCCGTCTTCAAGGCGCAGGGCCCGGAAGCCGCGCTGCTCCTTATCGACCCGCTCGCCGAGCGCCTGTCAGGCTACTTCTATTTCCACGGCGTGCGCGGCGCCCTCCTGATGGAGCTCGGCCGCAGCGCCGAAGCCCGCACCGCCTTCGACAAGGCCATCTCCCTCGCCCGCACCCCCGCCGAAGCCGCCCATATCCGCCAGCACATCGACCGGCTTCTCGCTGACAGCAAGAAGCGTGCGAGCTAGGCTTTCCCTCCGATGAGGGGGAAGAAAAATGTCGGCTCCGCCCCTAGCCAATCGTCCTGCGACCGCACAACCCGCAGCAAAAGGAGAAGGAACATGCGCTACGTCTGCCTGGTCCACGGCAACGAGGCGAACCTGATGGCCTTGCCGGAAGAGAACGCCCGCAAGCTCACACGCGATTCCATCGACTATGACAGCAGTCTTGATAAAGCCGGCCACCTGATCGTCGCCCACGCCCTGGAATCGCCCTCGGCTGCTACCTGCCTGCGCACCAAGGGCGGCAAGGTCGTCGCCACCGACGGCCCCTACTCCGAGACCAAGGAGCAACTACTGGGCTTTCTCCTGATCGAGGCGAAGGACCGGGAAGAAGCAATCGCCCTCGCCTCCAGAGTGCCCATGCTGCAGCACGGGCCGATCGAGGTGCGCGCCGTGCGCCGCCTGGAAGGAGAGTAGCCGTCGAGGATGCAAAAAATGTCGGATACCCCGCTCGCCGCCCCGTCCTACGGCCGCACGATTCTGAACAGGAAAGAGGAAGATCATGCGATACGTGTGTCTCGTCTACGGCGACGGAACGGCCATCGGAGCCCTGCCCGAGGATGAGCTGCGCCAGCTCCAGCGCGATAACATGAACAACGACGAGGCCCTGGCCGAAAGCGGGCACCTGATCGTCGCCCACGCGCTGGAGCCCCTCGCCGCAGCAACCTGCCTGCGCACCAAGGGCGGCAAGATCGTCGCCACCGACGGGCCCTACGCCGAATCAAAGGAGCACCTGCTCGGCTTCCTCCTGATCGAGGCGAAGGACCGGAACGAAGCCGTCGAACTCGCCTCGACCATCCCGATGCTGCGGCATGGTCCCGTGGAGGTACGGGAGGTGATGACGCTGGAAGGGGAGTAGCCGCTCTCGACCCCAGAGCGGACCGCGACGTAAGGTTAGCTGCACTTTGTGATCGCCCGGGCGAGACCGACGAATCCGGGTGGAGAAACCCTGGCTTCAAAGCGAAAGGAACACACGATGGCAAAGAATACGATTTGCGTCTGGTACGACAAGGATGCCGAGGCTGCTGCCCGCTTTTACTCCGAGACCTTCCCCGACAGCGTGGTGAGTGCCGTGCACCGCGCACCGAGTGACTACCCCTCCGGCAAAAAGGGCGATGTGTTGACTGTCGAGTTCACGGTTGCGGGCATTCCTTGTCTCGGCCTCAACGGAGGGCCCGCGTTCAAGCATAGCGAAGCCTTCTCGTTTCAGATCGCCACCGACGATCAGGAGGAGACCGACCGCTACTGGAACGCCATCGTTAATAACGGCGGCCAGGAGAGCATGTGCGGCTGGTGCAAAGACAAGTGGGGGATCTCCTGGCAAATAACTCCTCGTGTAATGACTGACGCGCTGGCGGCTGGCGGCGAGGAAGCAAAGCGCGCGTTTGAGGCCATGATGACCATGAAGAAAATCGACGTCGCCGCGATCGAGGCAGCACGGCGCGGGTGACGCTCTTCTGAGGCACTACCCGAAATTTCCCCTCCTCACGGCTCGAAAGTGTCGGAACAGCCCCCTCTCGTTCGTCCTGCGGCTGTGCGGGGACTGAAGGAGAAGGAGAGGACCATGCGCTACGTGCTGCTGGTTTACGGCGAGGAGGCAGCCCTGAAAGCGCTGTCGGAGGAGGAATTGCGCGAACTCGACCGCCAGGGCGCCGTCACCGACGAGATCTTGGGGGAGTCCGGGCATCTGATAGTCGGCCACCCCCTGGAATGGACGTCTCAAGCCACCTCGCTGCGCACCAGGGGCGGCAGGCTCGTTGCCACCGACGGCCCCTTCGCCGAGACCAAGGAGCAGTTGCTGGGCTTTATCCTGATCGAAGCGAAGGACCGCGACGAAGCCCTTTCCCTCGTCGCCAAGCTGCCCATGCAGGAGGGATACACGATCGAACTCCGCGCCGTGGGAACCTGCGGAAAAATGCCGTCCTGAATCCGGCGCCGCCTCCGAAAAAAAATGTCGGAGACGGGCTCCCGCTTTCGTCCTGTGTGAAGGATCGCCCCCGCGATCCCTGAGAGAGAGGAGAAGGACAATGCAACATCAAGTCGTTTCTCGCGAAGAGTGGCTCGCCGCCCGCAAGGCGCTCCTGGAAAGGGAAAAGCAGGCCTCGCGCCTGCGCGACGAGATCAACGAGGCGCGCCGGGCGCTGCCCTGGGTGAAGATCGACAAGGACTACGTCTTCGACACGCCGCAAGGCCGCAAGACGCTTGCCGATCTCTTCGATGGCCGCAGCCAGCTCGTCGTCCAGCACTTCATGTTCACACCGAGCTGGGAGGCCGGCTGCCCCGGCTGCTCCTTCGAGGCCGACCATGTCGACGGCGCCCGCCAGCACTTCCTGCACAAGGGCGTTACCTACGTCGCCATCTCGCGCGCACCCGTCGAGAAGATCGAGGCTTACCGCAAGCGCATGGGCTGGAGCTTCCCCTGGGTCTCATCCGGCGACAGTGACTTCAACTACGACTTCAACGTCTCCTTCCGCAAGGAAGACCTGGAAAAGGGCACCGCCACCTACAACTACACGCCCCTCAAGGAAGACCCCGGCGTCGAGGACCTCCCCGGCATGAGCGTCTTCTATAAGGATGCCGACGGCACGGTCTACCACACCTATTCGACCTTCGGCCGCGGCGGCGAAGAGGTGCTCGGTGCGCTGATGTATCTCGACCTGACCCCCATCGGCCGCAACGAGAAGACCCCGCTCGACTGGATCCACCGCCACGACGAGTATCCGGAAGAGCAGCGCAAGGCATCCTGACACAAGGCTGACAGGAGCCCTGTGCGATAACACGAAAAACCAGGCTGCCGGGCCACGCCACGGCGTCTCCCGGCGGCCCTCCCAAGATTGCGACCCATCCATGCCGCGGCGGGACAGCCGGCCCTGGCCATAGGTTGAAAGGACTTTGCCATGAACAAGGCCCCGGAGATGCCCCGCGCGGGCCGGCGCGAATGGATCGGCCTCGCCGTCCTCGCCCTCCCCTGCATCCTCTATTCCATGGACATGACGGTGCTCAATCTCGCCGTCCCGGCGCTCAGCGCAGACCTGAAGCCGTCGAGCGCACAGCTCCTGTGGATCGTCGATATCTACGGCTTTCTCGTTGCCGGCGCCCTCATCACCATGGGCACGCTGGGCGACCGCATCGGCCGGCGCAAGCTGCTTTTGATCGGCGCCACGGCCTTCGGCCTCGCCTCCGTCTTCGCCGCCTTCGCCACCAGCGCCGAGATGCTGATCGCCGCCCGCGCCATCCTGGGCGTCGCCGCCGCCACGCTCGCCCCCTCGACGCTGTCGCTCCTGCGCAACATGTTCCATGACCCGAAGGAGCGCACCTTCGCCATCGGCGTGTGGATCTCCAGCTATTCCGCCGGCGCCGCCATCGGTCCCGTGGTGGGCGGCGTTCTGCTCGCCTATTTCTGGTGGGGCTCGGTGTTTCTGATCGCCGTCCCGGTCATGCTCTTGCTTCTGGTCGTCGCTCCGTTCCTCCTGCCGGAATTCCGCGATTCCAATGCCGGCAGGCTCGACATCCCGAGCGCGATCCTGTCGCTCACCGCCGTCCTCGCCGTCATCTACGGCATCAAATGGGTGGCCGAATGGGGCTTCGGCGTTCCCGCCATCCTCACCATCGCCGCCGGTCTGGCGCTCGGCTACGTCTTCGTGCGCCGTCAGAAGGGCCTCGACGATCCGCTGATCGATATCGGCCTGTTCCGCAGGCCAGCCTTCAGCGCCGCCCTCCTCACAAACCTTTTGAGCCTGTTCGTCGCCTTTGGCGCGTTCCTCTTCATCGCCCAATACCTGCAGCTCGTCCTCGATCTCACGCCGCTTCAGGCCGGCCTGTGGTCGCTGCCCTCCAGCCTTGCCTTCATCGTCGGCTCGATGATGACGGGAAAGCTCACCGCGCTCGCCCGCCCCGCCTTCGTCATGGCCGGCGGGCTGCTGCTCGCGGCAATCGGCTTCGCGGCGATCGCCTGGGCCGCGCGCGCGGAAAACCTGGTCGCCGTGATCGCCGCCTTCACCGTCTTCTCGCTCGGCCTCGCCCCCGTCTTTACACTGACGACGGACCTCATCATCGGCACCGCACCGCCGGAGCGCGCGGGCGCGGCGTCCGCCATCTCCGAGACGGGTGCCGAGCTTGGCGGAGCGCTCGGCATCGCCGTGCTGGGCAGTATCGTGACCGCCGTCTATCGCGGCACCATGCGGGCCGACGGCCTCGCCGAAATCCCCGCCTCCATGGTCGAGACCGCGCGCGACACGCTGGGCGGCGCGCGCGCCGTCGCAAGTGAACTGCCGGACGCCCTCGGCGCACCGCTGCTGGCCACCGCCCGCGCGGCCTTCACGGAAGGTCTGGTGCTCGCGTCCCTCATAAGCGCGGCCATCGCCATCCTGACCACGCTCCTCATCCTCGGCATCCTGCGCCGTGAAGGCACATCCGGCCCGGCCGAGGAGGCCGAAAAACCCCTGCCCGCGACTGCCTCCTGAGCCCGCTTGCGGCCGCACCGTTCCCCCATCTTTTGGTGCGGCCGCCTTTTTTTCCTGAACCCCGCCCTGTCGGATTTCTGCTCCCCTGCCCGTCCTTTGTTCGAGTTCCACAAGAGAACTCGTGACAAACCATGGAGAGAAAAATGTCGGCAATCGAACTGGCCCCCGGAGAAACCGGCGAACCGCGCGGCGGCGTCATCGCCTATCTGATGCTCGACGGCACGACCAAGGCCGCCGCCCTTTACGAAAAGGCCTTCGGCGCCAAAGAAGTGGCGCGCCACCCGGTCGACGAGAAGGGGCGCACGATGCACCTCCATCTCTACATCAATGGCGGTTCGCTGATGCTCAGCGATCCCTACCCCGAATACGGCCATTCAGCCGAGAAACCGGCCGCCGTCACGCTCACGCTCTGCGTCGACGACGTCGATTCCTGGTGGAACCGCGCCATCGCCGCCGAGGGTGTCGAAGTGGTCATGCCGCTGGAAAAGATGTTTTGGGGCGACCGCTACGGCCAGATACGCGACCCCTTCGGCGTCTCATGGGCGGTGGTCGGCAAATAAGGCGTGGCGCCCGGTGCGCTGCATGCCGAGCGCCGGGCGCGGACCACCGGCCACGTCCGATTTTCCACATCTTCGATTTTTCAGGGAGGCTCCGATGCAATATCTGGCCATTTCGGCACTCGCAGGCTTGCTCCTGTTCGCCGCACCCCCGCTTCTCCTTGCACAGGAGCCCGCGCCCCCCAAGAATCAGGTAAAGCAGCATCCACAAACACCTGAGCCGGACCGCGCAGGCTATGCCTCCGTCCACGGTCTTGAGATGTATTACGAGATCTACGGCGAAGGCGAGCCGCTGCTCCTCCTGCACGGCGCCTACGGCACCATCGGCAACAATTTCGGTGCCTTCATTCCCGCACTGGCCGAGCACCGCCAGGTCATCGGCGTAGAGCTTCAGGGTCACGGCCGCACCGCCGATATCGACCGCCCCATCACCTATGAGGCAATGGCAGCCGACGTGGCGGCGCTCATGGATGTGCTGGAAATCGGCGAGGCCGACATCTTCGGCTATTCCATGGGTGGCGGCGTCGCTATCCGCTTGGCGATCGACCGCCCGGACCTGGTGCGCCGGCTGGTCGCCGCGGCGGCGACCTTCAAGACCGAGGGCATGTATCCGGAGGTCTACCAAATGATCCAGACCATCACGCCGGAGACCTTCGCCGGCACACCCTTCGAAGAGGACTATCTGGCACTGGCTCCCAACCCGGAGGACTGGCCCGTCCTCGTCGAGAAGCTCAAGGCGCTCGACAAGAAAATTCAGGATTGGCCGGAGAGCGAGATACGCGGCATTGAGGCTCCGGTTCTGATCATCATCGGCGACGGCGATATAGTCCGCCCCGAACACGCGGTTGAGATGTTCCGCCTCCTGCGCGGCGGCGTGCCGGCGGATCTTACCGCCCCGCCAGCCTCGCAGCTGGCCATCGTTCCGGGCGCCACCCATATCACGCTGATGTTCAAGACGGATCTGCTCCTGTCCATGATCGTGCCCTTCCTCGATGCCGCGATCCCGGACGGGAAAACCGATTGATCGGCCGCCGCCGGTGCAGTCTTCCTCGGCGAAAATATCTTCGCCACAAGGGTTTACATCCCGCGCTCATGTCCTACCCTTGGGGAGTAAGGCTGCGGCAGTCGTTTTGACGCGGCCTTTTCGCCGGTGCGGAAGGTTCTGGCTAGGACCAAGGATTTCCCGCGCCAGGATTGATCACAGCGAAAGACAGAGAGCCCACCCATGAGCCAGGCGAAAACCGGCGACGTCGTGCGCGTCCATTACACCGGCAAGCTGGAGGACGGTACCAAGTTCGATTCCTCCGAAGGCCGTGAGCCGTTGCAGTTCCAGGTTGGCGGCGGTCAGATCATCCCCGGCTTGGAAAAGCAGGTGGAAGGCATGGAGGTCGGCGAGAAGTCGACCGTCACCGTCCCCGCCGAGGAAGCCTACGGTCCGCGCGACGAGCGCCAGGTGCAGACCGTGCCGCGCGACGCTCTTCCCGCCGATCTCGATCTCAGGATCGGCGCCAGCCTGCAGGCCACCACCCAGGACGGACGGCAGATCCCGCTCACCGTGGTGGAGGTCGACGACATGCAGGTGACCGTCGACGCCAACCACCCGCTTGCCGGCCACGACCTCGTCTTCGACGTCGAACTGGTGGAGATCGTCGGCACGGAGCCCGGCCCGGCCTTCGGCTGACCGCACCGGCACGCACCGCCGCTCCCCTCCCGACCTTTTCGGAGGGGCTACGGCATCGGCCGAAAACCGGAATCGGTTTTTGGAAAGCACGATGCGTAGATTCAAAGTCTTAGAGCGTCCTTGTGGAGCGTCCGAACGGACGCACGGCGCTCTAAGGAACGGCGCCCACACGGCCGCCCCTTCCCTCCTCAGCTTCTCGAAGGGGGCCATCGTATATGGACAGCGTCTTTGTTCGGCTTCGCCGGCCCCCACCCCTAACCTCAGGGGGAGGAGAAGGTATGGCTCGCCGGGCTTCCCTCCCCCTTGAGGGGAGGGGTTGAGGGTGGGGGTCGGCGCAAAGCGCCAACAAGGCTCTTCCCCCTGACAGGCTGACGCACCCCTACTCCGGCAACGCCTCCACGTCATACTGCGCCGCGAACTCTGCCGACGGCGGGATGGGCTTAATCACGTCGATCAATACACCGTTCGGGTCGGCGGTAATGAAATGCCGCTGCCCGAATTCCTCGTCGCGCAGCTCCTGCAGGATCGGCAGCCCCGCAGCCCTCGCCCGTGCGTATTCACCATCCGGGTCGGCGACCTCGAAATTGAGGATCAGCCCCGACACCCGCCCCCGCCCGGCCTCCGGGATGGTGGCGTGATCGCCGTCGAGGATAGCGAGATTCACCCGCCGGTCCTCGCGCGACTGAAGATGCACATACCAGTCGCTTTCGAACAGCGCCTCGAACCGGAAATGCGTCCGATAGAACGCCGCCGTCCCGGTCACATCGCCCGTCATGATGACGGGATAATAGCTGGTCGTCTTCATCGCCCGCGCCTTCCTTCCTTATCGACATTGACATACAGTGTGCATGTAAATTGAACTAACATACAGGCTGCATGTATGCAAGATCGAAACGACCGCCGCTCCAACCGTGAGCGCACGCAAGAGACCCGCGAGAAGCTGATCGAGGCGGCGCGGCGTCTGTTCGTCGAAAAATCCTATGCCGAGACCGGCACCCCGGAGATCGTCGCCGCCGCCGGGCTGACACGCGGCGCCCTCTATCACCACTTCGCCGACAAGCAGGCCCTCTTCCAGGCGGTGGCAGAGCGGGAGGCGGCGCGGGTGGCGCAGGAGATTGAGACAGAAGCGGGCGCTGCGCGCTCCCCGATCGATGCCCTGATCCTTGGCGGAGATGCCTATCTGGCGGCTATGGCCGTCCCGGGCCGCACGCGGCTTCTGCTGCTTGACGGGCCCGCGGTCCTGGGGCGCGCGGCCATGGACGAGATCGACGGCCGGCATGGCAACCGGACCCTGCGGGAGGGTTTGGCGGCAGCAATGAGGACAGGCGCAATCCGCCGCCTTCCGCTCGATCCACTGACCTCACAGCTCGGCGCCGCCTTCGACCGCGCCGCTCTAGCCATCGCGGCTGGCGGTGACCTTGCGGCCCACCGCGAGGTCCTCGCCGCCCTCATCAAGGGCTTGGCCGCTCAGTCCACCCGCAAGACGACGCATCCAACACAATTGGGATTGCCGCTCTGAGAGTGGCCGATGCCTTCCAAGGGAGCCCCTGGTCCGTGGCAGGCGCGGGGCGAATTCCTCCTCCTGCAACTCCAGCAGGATAGGCGTAGCGACGTTCAGTGCCAGCAACAGATCGCCGTGGTCATTGCGTGGTCAGATCTCGAGCCTGTCTATCCGAAGATCGTCTCGCCCTGCTCGTCGATAATCTGCTTGCCCTTGCGCAGGGCCTGATCGGCGGCCAGATCCGCGCTCGGGAAACGGTCGGCCCGGATGAACTTGTGCTCCTTCACCGCTCCGTCGATCTCCTTGGAGATGATGCCGCAGGTCTGGTACTGCCCGTCCTGCGGGAATGGCGTGGCGCGGATGGTGAAGCCCTTGTGCTCGGCCGGCGTGCCCACGACCTCCGCCGTGCCGCCACCCTGCCCCGCACCGCCGAAAAGCCGTTTCAGAAATGACATCGGAATACTCCCTTGACTTGCCCTCTTTTCTAGCGCGGATGCACGCCGCCTGCCACCCTGGCGAGCCTCAGCTTGAATTTCGGCTGAGGGTGGGCGCGGAAACTTGAAGCGGACATGCACAGTGGCTGCATGAGCTACAACCGGACCTACATCGCGACCGGCAGCGCATTCGCAGCCCTTGCTTGATGCGCTGTAGGCTAGCTTACGCTGCACATATCGATGATAAGGCGATCTCCCGATCGGCCGCCGCGAAAGTCGCTAATGAGCCGCTTTCGGCTTGTCCACGAGTTTCTCGACCAGCCGCCTGAGTTC
Source organism: Chelativorans salis (assembly GCF_025336525.1). Classification (GTDB taxonomy): domain Bacteria; phylum Pseudomonadota; class Alphaproteobacteria; order Rhizobiales; family Rhizobiaceae; genus Chelativorans; species Chelativorans salis. The sequence goes on along the minus strand of NZ_JAOCZP010000002.1, from coordinate 355,345 downwards.
GGATGGAGTTGTGTGGCCGGCCAGGACCTCGTGATAGCCGATGCCTGCCCGCCGCAACGCCTCCTTCTTGACCGCATCACGCGCTGCGGCAGCACTCTGATGGTGCGCAGCACCTTGATATTCGATCGCATGCCGAGGCCGGCAATCCTCGTCCACCAGCAGGAGGTCGACCCGTTTCGAGTTCACGCAGCGATAGGCATCGGCGTCCTTGCACCGCAGAATCTCGCCCAGCGACACCTGCGCCATCACCTGCCATCCGGGATTGCAGCTAATTACGAAGCGGTCGAGTTCCTTGAATACGCGCGCTTCGCTCTTGTTGAGGAGCGGTTGAATCGTGAAGTTAGCCCCTAAAACAATCCGTAATTGATCAGCAGCATCGGGTTGCCTTGGCAAGACCTGATCAGGCTTCGGCGATGGCATTCTGTAAATGTTGCCGAAGTTGCGCTTCCGCTCCCAGCGCCAACGGTTCTTCTCCCGCCACGCCCGCCGTTGCATGTCGGACAAAACATGTTCGACGGTCATGCCAGCAATATAGCCTGCCAAGGCGCCGACCAGCAGAACGGCGACCAACAGATAAGGTTTCTCGACTAGCGCAACAATCTCCGGCGGCATGCCGACAACTTATCCTGGTCGAGTAGAGAAACTATTAAAGCCCATTTCCACTTGTTCCACCAGCAAGTAACGACACACGGAGCGCTTTTGGACAGAGGGGCGAATCAAATATAATTGTGAGTACTAGGCTGCGTACTCATAAACGGTTACGCTTGCTTTCAGCCACCGGGCGGATAGGTACTGCGCGGCCGGCCATGTCTCAGATGCGGACGAAGCTGCAAATGAATGGGTGCCGCTTACCGCCTCGCAAGCATTGGCAAAATCAAGCCCCACCGCGTCTCTTGAGGTGATCCGAACGGTTCGAAACCCAGTTTCTTGTAGACGGCAATCGCCCGTTCATTGGCCGGGTGAGGATCGGTCGCGATAACGGGTACACCCACATCGAAGAGAGCCCGCATTCTCGCCCCGATAAATGCTGATCCGTGCCCAACACCGATCATTTCGGGGTCTCCTATGTATTGATCGATTCCCCGCGATCCCCTGGGAAGCTTGGCAAAATGGTGATCTTCCCAGCCGTGGACGGTATAGTCCTGCATGAACGCAAAGGGGCGTTCGGCGGTTGAAACAATCCAACGCGCTACCCGAGGATCAGCCAAGTCTGCTGCATCGTACGGGTCATCTGAGTCCCACCATGCGCGGACATGCGGGTTCGATTGCCATGCTGTAAGCAACGGGAGATCATCCAACGTCGCTTTGCGAAAACTGTATTGGTTGGCCGCCGTCATTTAACAAGCTTAGCACGTCGCTGGCCGGTAGAAACGGGCTCTTTTGAGACGATCAAGCTGCGGCGCACGAAGTCTGGTCACGGAGGCGAACCAGACATTGAACGAGGGCCTGCCGGCGTGGTTCAAGCTCCGAAAAGGAACCGTCCGAATGCGCTATGCCCTCACCGACGTCGAGTGGCGTCTGATCGAACCGATATTGCCCCGCAAGCCGCGAGGCGTCCCCCGGGTAAACGATAGGCGGGTCCTGAATGGGATATTCTGGGACTTGAAGTCCGGAGCGCCGTGGCGGGACTTGCCGAGCGGCGGCATGGTGCTCGCCGACAAGGCTTACGACGCGACCGATATACGAGCGTTCGCGCGTTCACGTGGAGGCGAATATCCCACCCCGTCGGAACCGGTGTGATCCGATTTGCTTCAGCCCATACCTCTACCGACAAAGAAACCTGGTCGAGCGGTTTTTCAACCGGATCAAGCATTGTCGGCGCATTGCCACGCGCTACGACAAGCGCGCTGCCAACTACCTCGCTTTCGTCAAGCTCGCGGCCATACGGCTCTGCTGAGCGTTTATGAGTCCACGACCTAGAAGAAGTCGTCCGGTTCCTTCAGTCTCAGATCAAAATCCGCCCAAGCCGACTAAATAGCGTCAGGAATTTTCGCTTCGGCTCGAAACTCATACCGAGCCCCACGGCGCCTCGCTCACACCCGCTCGCCGTTTATCGCCGGCGCTCACGAAGAAAATCGACAAGCGCCTTCAGGGCAGGCCGCACGTGACGGCGGCTCGGATAGTAGAGAAACCAGCCTTCGACCGGAGGCGGCGCCCAGTCGTCAAGAACCGTCACAAGCCGTCCCGCGGCAAGTTCGGGCTCCACGATATCGCGCAGCCCCTGGACTAGGCCCGTGCCCTCCACCGCGGCCCTGAGCAGCATCGTCGTATTGGCGTTCAGGCGCCCCTCCAAATGCGCTTCGACCCTGCGGCCCTTCATGGTGAAGCGCCAGGGTATCGTCGCCCCGCTCGGCAGAAGAACGCCGAGGCAATTGTGCCTCGAAAGCTCCTGCGGCGTCTTGGGCTCCCCGTGCTCGGCAAGATAGCGCGGTGACGCCGCGACCACGACCGGGAGTTCGTTGCTGACACGCACCGCGATCATGTCGCGCTCGAGCTGCTGCCCCGCCCGGATGCCCGCATCGAAACGGCCGGCAACGATGTCGACAAACCCGCCGTCCACGGAAACGTCGAGGCTGATCTCCGGATAGAGCGCGAGGAAGTCCGCGACCACCGGCTCCAGGACCGAATCCGCCGCCGGCGGCGCCACCGTCAGGCGCAGCCGGCCCGCGGGTTTTTCGCGGAATTCGTTGGTGGATTCGAGCGCTGCCTGATAGTCGTCGAGTACGGGCCGGAGCCGCTCCAGAAGTCGCTCGCCTGCCGCTGTCGGGCTGACCGAGCGCGTGGTGCGCTCGACGAGGCGCACGCCCAGGCGCTCCTCGAGATTGCGCACCAGTTCGCTGACGCGCGGCAGCGAAAGCCCCAGCTGTTTCGCTGCCTTGGTGAAACTCTTCTGCTCGAGCACCGCGACAAAGGCGCTCGTTTCCGCAAGCCCCGGTGCATGCACGGCGCGACCCCTTCCCTCGGCAAATCTGGCGCGATTCCCACCCGGTCGTTCTACCTCATTATTCGGGAAAACAATATAGTCCATTCGGACAATTCGGAATTATCGTATTCTCTCTCTCGGTTCATATTGGCGGCCATAGAGAGCGCGGGAACGAAACCAAGCCCAAGACGCCCTCTCAACCCGAACCTGAAGGAGAAATATCATGCGTAAATTCCTCGTCGTCGCTTCCGCTCTGTCGGTCCTTGCTGCTGGCAGCGCCTCCGCCCAGGGCTTCAAGGTCAGCAACCCCGATGCCGCGCCGGGCGATCTCGGCCCCGTGGCGATCTACACGGGCGAAACCGCCGGCGCCTCCCCGGTCCAGATCGGCTACAATGCAGCGGACGACTTCGGCCCGAGCCGCTCCAACGCCACTCCGAAGGATCGGACGGCGCAGCAGGCAAAGGCCGTAGATCAGGAGATCGTCACCTCCAGCACCGGCACGCACAAGGTGTACACCGGCTACAATGCCGCCAACGGCTTCGGCGCCAGCGACAATTGAGTTCTCGCCGAACGCTCCTCCCGGCCCCACCGAAAGGCAGTCTTCCTCCGAAGGCTGCCTTTTGGCCTGCCGCACACCTACCCCAGATGCAAGACCACCTCGCGCCGATGCGGCCGCTCGCGGTGCTCGAACAGGTACAGCCCCTGCCACGTGCCGAGCACCATCCTGCCCTCCATCACCGGAATGCCGATGGAGGTCTGCGTCAGCGCGGCCTTGATATGCGCCGGCATATCGTCGGGTCCCTCGATCCGGTGTGTGATCCAGCTCATCGACTTGTCGTCCGACGGCGGCACCAGCCGGTGGAAGAAGGCAGCAAGGTCGCGCTTCACATCCGGGTCGGCGTTCTCCTGAATGATGAGCGAGCAGGACGTATGCCGCACAAACACCGTCAGCAGCCCCGCCTCGACGCCCGCCTCGCGGACGAACCGGACCGCCTCTCCGGTGAACTCGTAGAGACCGGGACCGGACGTGGAGACCGTAAGAACCGTCTGTCGCATACCCCGGTGGTGCATCCGCACGCCTTACCTGTCAAGAACGCCGCTTGAAGCACCAGCCCGAAAATCGACATCGATTTTCGGAAGGCACGATGCGTACATCCAAGACTTGGAGCGTCCTTTTTGCGGACGCACGGCGTTCTAGTCGAGCGACTTGACGATCTCCCGATAGGCCTCCTCTGGAAAAGCCTTCAGCGTGCGGGTGCGCACATTACCTGCCATGCCGAGCTCCAGCGCGAAGCGCGCCGCCACCGCGTCGTCAGGCGCCTCGGCGATCGCCACCATGTCGTACTCGCCCATGGTGAGATAGAACGCCTTGAAAGCGCCGCCCATCTCCGAGAGCGCCTCCTTGGCGGCGTCGAGCCGGCCGGGCGATTCGCGCACGTTCTTCACGCCCTGCTCAGTCCAGTTCACAAGCATGATGTAGGTAGTCACGACACACCTCCCCCGGCGCCGTGCCACGCTCGGGAAAGCCCGCCGGCGCCGGACCTTTCGCGCCCCATCGCCACCGCCAACTATGCGCCCGCCGCGCCCGTGCTGCAAGATGTGCGGTCCCTCCCCCTTTAAGGGGAGGGATTGAGGGTGGGGGTCCGGCGCAGCCGAACAAGACTCCATCCATAGGCGAGAGCCCTCGCCCCTGGAAGAAGAAGGGCCGGCCCAGCGGACTGGCCGACCGCGCCCAGGACACGGCGTCAGTGCGAGCTCAGAATGAAACGGCGGTTCGGGGAGACGATCGGCCGGGCATTGGCCGGATAGAGCGCAGTGAACCGCTCGATGTCGGCGGCGGCCACTTCCACCGGCTCCCTGGCCACCATCCAGTCGACGTTCTCGCTGCATGGCGGCGTCGTCAGCGAGCCTTCATAGGTAAAGTAGCGCAGGGAGTTCGGCAGAAGGCCGTTGGGGTCGACGGCATCGACGGACACCTCGGCGCCTTCCCGCGGCGGAAAAGCCGCGGCAAGACCTGCGAAGGTCGCGTTGGCGGCACCCGGCGTCAGGAACACGGCAAGCACGCCGAGGGCGCCCGTGTCGCGGTCCTTGTGCACGAAATGCGCTTCCATGGGGTAGGTCCTGCCTTCCACATGATGTTCGCTCGGCGCGTGGAAATGGAACTGCAGCAGGTCGTATCTCTTGTCCCCACGCCCGAGCGTGCTGCCGGCGGGCATGTCGACCTGGATGGTATGGCTGTTGTTGACCATCACGCCGCCGCCCCTGTGCCAGCCGATGGAGATGGGCGGCAGATCCGCCTCGATAGCGCCTGAAACATCCACCGGCGACTGCTGCGAGCCGTCCGAGCAGACGAAATTATTCCTGTCCAACTCGGCCCAATGCTGCGGCCCTTCCCGTCCGGAATAGCTCCAGTGAGCGCCTGCCGCACCAGCGGCTTCAGCGCAGATCGGGCAGGCACCAAGCGCGATAAACCCCTTGATGAAATTACGCCGTTCCATAAGACTTTCCTCTTTTTCATTAATAAAATCAATAAACTATGTCTCGCCAAACTAAGGCGACGCGCAAATACGCCCCTTTTGATCCTTCTTGATGATGACGAAATCGCGGCGAACAGGCGCAGCCGCCGCACACTGCAGGGCGACAAATCTTCGCACCCGCGAAAAGAAAAAGCCGGGCGCGAGGCCCGGCTTAAAGAGTGGTCGGCTATGGCTTTCTAGCTGTCGAGGAAGCTCCTGAGCTTCCTCGAGCGGCTCGGATGCTTCAGCTTCCTCAGCGCCTTCGCCTCGATCTGGCGGATACGCTCGCGCGTCACCGAGAACTGCTGGCCGACTTCCTCGAGCGTATGGTCGGTGTTCATGCCGATGCCGAAGCGCATGCGAAGCACGCGCTCCTCGCGCGGCGTCAGCGAAGCGAGCACCCGCGTCGTCGTCTCGCGCAGGTTCGCCTGGATCGCCGCATCGATCGGCAGCACCGCCATCTTGTCCTCGATGAAGTCGCCGAGATGTGAATCCTCCTCGTCGCCCACCGGCGTTTCGAGGCTGATCGGCTCCTTGGCGATCTTCAGGACCTTGCGCACCTTTTCGAGCGGCATGGCGAGCTTCTCGGCCAGTTCCTCCGGCGTCGGCTCGCGGCCGATCTCGTGCAGCATCTGGCGCGAGGTGCGGACGATCTTGTTGATCGTCTCGATCATGTGCACCGGAATGCGGATCGTGCGCGCCTGGTCGGCGATCGAACGGGTGATCGCCTGCCTGATCCACCACGTCGCATAGGTGGAGAACTTGTAGCCGCGGCGGTACTCGAACTTGTCGACCGCCTTCATCAGGCCGATATTGCCCTCCTGGATCAGATCCAGGAACTGCAGGCCGCGGTTCGTGTACTTCTTGGCAATCGAGATGACGAGGCGCAGGTTGGCCTCCACCATCTCCTTCTTGGCGATGGCCGCCTCGCGCTCGCCCTTCTGCACCTGGTTGACGATGCGGCGGAATTCGCCGATGGAGATCGCCGTCTCCTGGGCGAGGTTCTGGATTTCCGTCCGCAGCGCCTCGATCGTGTCGGCCTCGTTCTTCGTGAACTCCTTCCAGCCGCGGCTGGTCAGCTCGGCCACGTTGCCGGTCCAGTTCGGGTCCAGTTCGGAACCTTGATAGGCCTGAAGAAAGTCCTCGCGCCTCACACCGTAGCTTTCGGCGAGGCGGAGAAGCCGCCCCTCGTTCTGCACCAGGCGCTTGTTAATGTCGTAAAGCTGCTCGACCAGCGTCTCGATGCGCTGGTTGTTCAGCGACAGCGACTTCACGGACGTGATCAGCTCACCCTTGAGCTGCTTGTAGCGGCGCTCCTGACCGGCCGAAAGGTTATCGCCGTCGGAGAGCCGGCTTTCCACCTTCTGGTCCTGCAGCTTGCGCAGCTTGGCGTAGGTGTCGGCGATGAAGTCGAGCGTCTCCATGACGGCGGGCTTCAGCTCCGCTTCCATGGCGGCCAGCGACAGGTTGGCCTCGTCTTCCTCGTCGTCCTCTTCCTCGGCGCTGCTTTCGCCGCCGACATCGGTGATGTCGTCCTCGCGCGCCCGCTTCGGCTTCTCTTCGGCCGGCTTGGCGTCCTCGTCCGGCCGCGTCACCACCGGCGCCTGCTTGGCCTCAGGGCCTGCATAGGTCGCTTCCAGATCGATGATCTCGCGCAGAAGGATCTTGCCGTCGTTGAGCTCGTCACGCCAGATGATGAGCGCCTGGAAGGTCAGCGGGCTCTCGCACAGCCCGGCGATCATGGTCTCCCGGCCGGCCTCGATGCGCTTGGCGATGGCAATCTCGCCCTCGCGCGACAGAAGCTCCACCGAGCCCATCTCGCGCAGATACATGCGCACGGGGTCGTCGGTGCGGTCCGTCGGCTCTTTCTTCGTGGCGGTGGGCGCGACCGCGGTGCCGGTCTGCTCCGTCAGTTCGGTGCTTTCCTCGCTGTCGGAAGTATCGCCGTCTTCGCCCGCCTCATCGTCCTCGACGACGTTGATGCCCATGTCGGAGAGCATCGCCATCGTGTCCTCGATCTGCTCGGACGAAACCTCGCCCGAGGGGAGAACGGCGTTCAGCTCGTCCATGGTCACGTAGCCGCGCTTCTTGGCGGCCTTGATCATCTTCTTGACAGCGTCGTCCGAAAGGTCGAGCAGAGGGCCGTCGGCGCTCTCGCGTTCCGTTTCGACTTCTTCTTTTTCCTTGGTTGTCGCCATGCCTTGCTTTCTCCAACCGGTTCGCGCTTCATGCGTCACCGCGCCGCATGATTCGCGCATTCACCTGGCTCTAGCCGCTGCAGCGTTAACGCGCGGCTAACCTTAACATCTATAGCGGACCTTACGGTCTTCCATGCCGGGCGCCGTTTTCGTTCGTTTTACGCCCTGTCGAATCGATCCTGATTCCTTCAATCGGCGCCGAGGTCAAGCTGCTGTGCCATGATTCGCATGAAAAAAGCGAATCACCCGCCCTTTGCCGGCGATCCGCTCTACGGGCCACATCATGACCGTCCAGCGCGCCCGGAGAGGAGTCCAAACCCCTCGATCAGCGCTTCTGTCGCTTGCACATTGCGCAACTCGGCCTGAATCTCCACCAGATGCCGATAGTTCTCTTCGGTCGGTTCGTTGGCGAGCGCCTGCTCGGCCACTTTGAGCTCCTTATGTAGAAAGCCGGCGCTGCGGTGCAAGTGCAAGGTTTGAAGAAACGCCTCGCGCGCGTCCTCCAGCGCCGCATCCGGCAGTGCCGGCCACTGGTTGGCCCGCCGCACCAGCATCTCCGCCTGCTCCAGGGCCCCACCGGCGCCAGCGGCGTCCAGCGCCTCCCTCAGCGCCTCCCGCTCGTGCGCCACCCCGTGGGCGAGCGCGTCGAGCAGGGCCGAGCGCAGGCGGACGAGCTCGGCGCTTGCCAGCGCCATCATCTCCACCGCGTCGAAATGCTCGTCGATAAGGGCCGGATGGTTGACCAGCGCCACCATGATGGCCGCTTCGCGCAGCGACATATGCCCGCCCGCCGAGCGCACCAGGCCCGAACGCGCCAGGCTTTCCGAGACGGCCAGCCTGCCCGCCGCCGCCCCCGGCCTGCCCTGCTGCTTGCCGCCGAAGCCGCGCTCACCGCCGCGCCTCCTTTGCTGCGCGGCTCCGAAGAAGGTCTGCACCCTCTCGCGCAGCTCCTGCGCGTAGTGGCGCCGCACGCTCTCGTCGCGGATCCGGCCGGACAGCGCCCTGAGGTTCTGCTCGAGCTCGGCCCGCCGCTCCGGCGTGTCGAACACCCGCCCCGATGTCTCGCGCATCCACAGGATGTCCGCCAGAGGCCGTGCCTCTGCCACGAGCGCGTCGAAAGCCTCGCGGCCCGCCTCTCGCACAAGGTCGTCCGGGTCCTTGCCCTGCGGTAAAAGCGCGAAGCGCAGCGTGCGGCCCGCCTGCACCATGGGCAGCGCCATCTCGGCGGCCCGCCAAGCCGCGCGCAGGCCCGCCTCGTCGCCGTCGAAGCACAGGACCGGCTCCCCCGTCATGCGCCACAAGAGTTCCAGTTGATGTTCCGTCAGCGCCGTGCCGAGCGGCGCCACCGCATTCTCCACCCCCACCTGGGCGAGCGCGATGACGTCCATATAGCCTTCCACCGCCACCACGGGCCCGCCCCGCGCCGCCTTGCGCGCCCGCGCATGGTTGTAGAGCACACGCCCCTTGTGAAAGAGCTCCGTATCCGGTGAGTTCATGTATTTGGCCGGCACGTCGGAGGAGAGCGCCCGCCCGCCGAAGGCGATCACACGCCCGCGCACATCCTCGATGGGAAACATGATGCGCCCGCGGAACCAGTCGTAGGAGACGGGGATATCCGGCCCGTGCCGCACCAGCCCACATGCCTCGATCTGGCCTTTCCCCACTCCTTTGCCGGCCAGGAACTCCTTCAACCCGTTGCGGCTGTCCGGCGCAAAGCCGAGCCGGAAGGCCTGCTGCGTCGCCGACGAGATCCCCCGCCCGCGCAGATATGCCCGCGCCTCCGCCCCTCCATGCCCCTGCAGGTTGTCCTGAAAGAAGCCGGTCGCCATCTCCATCACGTCGGTGAGGCTCGCCCGCTCCTTCTCCTTGCGCTCGGCTTCCGGGTCGCGCGCCGGCATAGGCACGCCCGCCATCTCCGCCACCCGCTCCACGGCTTCGGGAAAGCTCATCCCGTCGAGCTCCGTCAGAAACCGGAAATGGTCCCCCGATACCCCGCAGCCGAAGCAGTGGTACCGCCCCTTCCGGTCCTCGCAGTGAAAGCTCGGCGATTTCTCCCCGTGAAAGGGGCAGCACGCCCAGTAATCCCCGCGCGCCGCATTGGTCTTGCGCTTGTCGAACGTCACGCGCTGCCCCACCACCTGTGAAATGGGCACGCGGTCTCGGATTTCGTCCAGGAAACTGGTGGAAAAGCGCATGGTCGACCGTTAGGTTTGTCTACCGTCTATACATGAGAAGCCAGCCCGCCACGACGACAAAAGAAGGCTTTGCCCGCTTTTCACAATCGGCATCGGTTCCTGTTTCATACGCGTGATATGGTGCACAACGTTGGAAGCAGTCCTTGAACAAGCGAAGCATTGGGCGGAGGAGGGTCGGCAAGATTTGGCCGACCATGCTCGTGTGATCGAGGCGCGTCGAACCGGCACATACCGTGTGAGCGAAGCCGAGCGCGAAACGTTGACCACGGCGCTGAAGGAAGCTGACCAGGGCGAGTTCGCCACCGAGGGCACTGTTCGTCGGTCACTATCCCTACAAGATATTCTGTCGCGCTAAGGCCTGTAGACATTCGAGCTGGAGGCCCCCTCACTCGCAAGGGGAGAGATAGGCGCTGCACCAGCGCCGCTGCAAATCGCCAACCTTTGCGATTGGCCGCAAGGGCGAGGCTGGCGATATCTCCCCCTGGCGGGGAGAAAGCAAATTCTTGGGCTTAGCCGAAGCTAAGTCCGTGGAATTTGCAAGAGAGAGGGTCGTCGCACGCGCATTACCTGCCGCCTCACGCAACGCTCGACACCACAGTCAGCGTCCTTCTCTTGACGCCCAGAAGCGCGTCGATCTGACTGAGCGTGACCGGGGACGAGAACAGGAAGCCCTGCAGTTCGTCGCAGCCGACCTGCTTGAGATAGTCGCTCTGCTCCCGCGTCTCGACGCCTTCGGCTGTCGTGCGAAGCCCTCGGGCACGGGCGAGATGGATCATCGCCTGCACGATCGCCTCGTCGCCGCTCAGCCGCCCGAAGCCGTGGACGAAGCTGCGATCGATCTTGATCCGGTCCACCTGGAGCTGCTTCAGCCTGCCGAGCGAGGAAAACCCTGTTCCGAAATCATCGAGCGCGATCTGCACGCCCATCTCCCGCAACGCCCTGATGTTCTGCTCGCAATGGCCGACATTGTCCGAGATGGCACCTTCCGTCACCTCGATCTCCAGCCGTCGCGGGTGAAGACCGCACGCGCGCAGCGTCTCGCCCACCTTGGCAGCGAAGCCGGGATTGCGCAGTTCGATCACCGAGGTGTTGACCGAGACCGTCACCTCCGACCACAGGACGGCCGCCTTGCAGGCCTCCCGCATCACCAACTCGCCGAGCGCCTCGACAAGCCCCGTCTCCTCGGCCACCGAAACGAAGACCGAGGGGGAGATCCACCCCTTCGTCGGGTGGTTCCAGCGCAGCAGCGCCTCGACGCCCGTGATCCGCATATCTTCGGCGGCGTAGCGGGGCTGATAGTGGATGCTGATCTCGTCTTTCCGGCCCATGGCCAGCCGCAAGTCGCGCTCGATGTCCCGGCGCGTCTGCAGCACCGCATCCATGGCATTGCCGAAAATGGCATAGCGGCTGCGGCCGGCGCTCTTGGCGTGGTAAAGCGCGATATCCGCCTTCCGGGTGAGCTCCGTCCGCTCCGCGCCATGCGCCGGGGCGAACGCCACGCCGATGCTCACGCCTGAAAAGACCTGATGGCCGTCGACCTCGAACGGCCGCTCCAATGTCTCGACGATCCGCTGGCACAGGGTCTCGACCTCCCTGGCCTGCCTCAGCTTCGGCATGATCACGATGAATTCGTCACCGCCGATGCGTGCGACCGTGTCGCCCCTGCCCGTCAGCGCCTTCAGCCTCTCGGCAAATTCCCGGATCACCATGTCCCCCACGGGATGGCCGAGCGTATCGTTGACGTGCTTGAACCGGTCGAGGTCGAGATAGAGCACCGCCACTCTGGCGCCCGCTTCCCGGACCGCCCGCAACGCATCATCCAGCCTTTGGTCGAACAGGGCCCGGTTCGGCAGGCCTGTGAGCGGATCGTGCAGGGCGAGAAACTGCATCCTGGCCTCGCTCGCCTTCAGCTTCTTGGACCGTTGGTTGATGACAAGCAGGAGCGTGGCGATGGTCACGAGCACCAGCCCCAGGATCACGAGGAGCACCGGAGCCATTCGGTAAAGCACCGCCTCTCCCGGCTTGTAGGGTTGCCAGATGAAGTAGCCGATCACCTGCCCGGAGACAGCCTGTAAAGGCATCGCCTCCTCGCCCTCCGCCCTCTCGTCCGTCCAGGCAAAGCGCATCCCCTCGAAGAGATAGTCCCCCTCCAGCTCCGTCACGAAATCGCCGTCCAGATATCTGATGGCGACATGCAGATACTCCTCCCCCGGGGTCTGCTCGATATCGCCCGTATCGGAGACGATCGGCTTGACGCTGACGACGGCTGGATGGCCGTGCACCACAACGAGGTCCGAGGCACCCGGAGAGAGCATGCGGTCGCTCACTCCCTCCATGTCCCCGGTCAGCATCTTCGTGCGAACCACCTTCAGGAGAGGCGCCGCCGGGCCGGCGACTTCTGCGAAGGCTTCCTCCCCCTTCTCGATCTCCGTCGAAAAGGCATAAACGAGCTTGCCGGCCGGATCGAGGATGAAGGCCCCGTCATGGCCGAAATAGGTGTGCATCCACTCGCCAAGATTATAGTCCAGCCATTCCCGATCGGCGCCGTCCCTGACGGCCCTCACCGCGTCGTCCCAGACGGTAACGCTCTCCTGGTTGTGTGCGATCGACGTCTGCAATTGCGACACGACCAGCTGCACCAGCCTTTCCTGCCGCTCGATCGCGACATGGTCTGTCTGCTGGCTCGACCACATAAGAAGCCCCGCGACCCCCACGCCTACCACGGCAGCGATCGCAAAGACTGGAATGACAATTTTTGCAGTGAAGTGACCAAAGAGCGCGGAAAGCCGCATTAGCTGTACCCCCGGGGAATCGCACAGCACCGTGCGGCGGAATTATTTAATCTTGGATTGATGTCTTCGCGCAAGTTGAAGCTTTCACCGCCTTGGTCAACGGTATTGGCGGCGCAGCAGATGCGCGAATCGCCGCAGCCGAGCGCTGGCCTCTCATCTTCTTGCGCTCGGAACAGGCGATCGGCGGGCTAGAGCGTCTTGCACCATCCCGCAGCCGCACCTACAGCACCCAGTGAAAGGCCCGCTTCAGTTCCGCCGCACCATCCTTCTCGTACCAGCGGCCGTGGGCGATGATGATGCGTTTCGGGTTCCAGGCGATCATCCTCTCCACCGCCGCCTTGAGCGCCGGCTTTTCCTTGGCGAAGGTCAGCCGCATGTCGCGCGGCATCTGGCCGTCGGGATCCAGGACACCGCCCAGATGGGCGAGCAAGCGCATCGGCCGGCCGAGCTTGTCCGGCTCGAAGTTCTCGATGAAATCCGTCAGTACCAGCGTCCGGCTGGCATGGTGGAAGAACTCGACCTCCGTCATGAAGCTGCCGGTAACCGGCAGCGTGTCGATCTCCCTGTCCCACGGATAGCCGCTCTCGCGCTCAAGCTCCCGCGCCGCAAAGTCGATGCGCCCGCCCGCCTGCTCGCGGATGCGCGGGGCGAGCCAGACCTGCGCTTGGCCATAAGCCTCGCGCCACTCCGGAATCCACCAGTAGTGGATGCGGTTCGGCCCGATGATGAAGCGCACCTCGCCGATCGTCGCGATCTCCTGTCTGAGCCCCTCGGTGAGCGGCGTCGGCGAGTGAATGAAGAGGCCGCCATCCTTGAGCCGGATCACCGTCATGCGCGTCGGAAAGGGCATCTTCGGCCACGGCATGCCGAAGCGGATCGTCGGGCCGTCGACGATCCAGACACTATCGCAGACCGGCTTCAGCGTGTTGAGTGGCGGATAGGTGGCTTCATCTTCTGTCATGGCGGCAGCATGCACCGCCGATCCCCAACCGGGCAACAACCCGCCACGGGCGCATTTTCGGGGTTCCGTCGCCGCCCGCCATTGCCTATAAGGCCCGCCTAGCCTGACAGTTTTGACTTCCTCTGCCGCGGGGGCGCAACGCCCGCGCAGGCCCGAGCCACGGACGGACCCTCCATGCCAAAACGCACCGACATCAAGTCGATCCTGATCATCGGGGCCGGCCCCATCGTCATCGGCCAGGCCTGCGAGTTCGACTATTCCGGCACCCAGGCCGTCAAGGCGCTGAGGGAGGAAGGCTACCGCGTCATCCTGGTCAACTCCAACCCGGCCACCATCATGACCGACCCGGAGCTGGCCGACGCTACCTACATCGAGCCCATCACCCCCGAGGTGGTCGCCAAGATCATCGCCCGCGAGCGCCCCGATGCCCTGCTCCCCACCATGGGCGGCCAGACCGCGCTCAACACCGCTCTCTCCTTGCGCCGCATGGGCGTGCTTGATCGTTACAATGTCGAGATGATCGGTGCCAATGCCGAGGCCATCGACATGGCCGAGGACCGCAAGCTGTTCCGCGAGGCGATGGCCCGCATCGGCCTTGAAACGCCCATATCCAAGCTCGCCAACGCGACCGACGTGAAGGAGGAGGACCGCAAGACCCACGAGGCCCGCCGCGCCGAACTGCGCGCCAGATACACGGACGAAGAGCTCGACGCCGCGCTCGACGCGCTGGAGACCGAATGGCAGCTCGGCGAAGGCGACCGCAAGCAGCGCTACATGACCCACGCCATGGCCGTCGCCGCCACCGCGCTCGACGAGGTCGGCTTACCCGCCATCATCCGCCCCTCCTTCACGCTGGGCGGCACCGGCGGCGGCATCGCCTACAACCGCTCGGAGTTCTTCGAGATCGTCGAGCGCGGCCTCGACGCCTCCCCCACCACCGAGGTCCTCATCGAGGAATCCGTGCTCGGCTGGAAGGAGTACGAGATGGAGGTCGTCCGCGACAGGGCGGACAACTGCATCATCATCTGCTCCATCGAGAACATCGATCCGATGGGCGTGCACACGGGCGATTCCATCACCGTCGCCCCGGCCTTGACCCTCACCGACAAAGAATACCAGATCATGCGCAACGCATCGATCGCGGTCCTGCGCGAGATCGGCGTCGAGACCGGCGGCTCCAACGTCCAGTTCGCCGTCAACCCTGAGACCGGCCGCCTCGTCGTCATCGAGATGAACCCGCGCGTCTCCCGTTCCTCCGCGCTGGCGTCGAAGGCCACCGGCTTCCCCATCGCCAAGGTCGCGGCAAAGCTCGCCGTCGGCTACACGCTCGACGAGCTCGAAAACGACATCACCGGCGGCGCCACCCCGGCAAGCTTCGAACCCTCCATCGACTACGTCGTCACAAAAATCCCCCGCTTCGCCTTCGAAAAGTTCCCCGGCTCCGATCCGGTGCTCACCACCGCCATGAAATCCGTCGGTGAGGTCATGGCCATCGGCCGCACCTTCGCCGAATCCCTCCAGAAGGCGCTGCGCGGCCTGGAGACCGGCCTCACCGGCCTCGACGAGATCGAGATCCCCGGCCTCGGCGAAAACGGCCCCGACGACAAGAACGCCATCCGCGCCGCCCTCGGCACCCCCACGCCCGACCGCCTGCGCATGGTCGCCCAGGCCATCCGCATGGGCACCTCCATCGCCGACGTGCACGCCATGTGCCACATCGACCCCTGGTTCCTGGAGCAGATCGCCGCCATCGTCGCCATGGAAGAGCGCGTCCGCGAGCACGGCCTGCCCGAGGACGCCGCCAATTTCCGCATGCTCAAGTCAATGGGCTTCTCCGATTCCCGCCTCGCGTCGCTTGTGAGGAAAGAGACGGAAGAGATTCTGAAGATTCGCGAATCCCTTGACGTCCACCCCGTCTTCAAGCGCATCGACACCTGCGCGGCCGAGTTCGCCGCCCCCACCGCCTACATGTACTCCACCTACGAGACCCCCTTCGCAGGCCGCCCCGCCGACGAAGCCCGCGTCTCCGACCGTAAGAAGGTCGTCATCCTCGGCGGCGGCCCCAACCGCATCGGCCAGGGCATCGAGTTCGACTATTGCTGCTGCCACGCCGCCTTCGCGCTCGCCGACGCCGGCTACGAGTCGATCATGGTCAACTGCAACCCCGAGACCGTCTCGACCGACTACGACACCTCCGACCGCCTCTATTTCGAGCCCCTCACGCCGGAGGACGTGCTGGAAATCCTCCGCGCCGAGCAGGCCAAAGGCGAGCTCGTCGGCGTCATCGTCCAGTTCGGCGGCCAGACCCCGCTCAAGCTCGCCGACGCGCTGGAAAAAGCCGGCATCCCCATCCTCGGCACCGCGCCGGACATGATCGACCTTGCCGAAGACCGCGACCGCTTCCAGAAGCTCCTCGTCAAGCTCGGCCTCAAGCAGCCCAGGAACGGCATCGCCTTCTCCGTGGAGCAGGCCCGCGTCGTCGCCTCCGAGCTCGGCTTCCCCCTCGTCGTGCGCCCCTCTTACGTGCTCGGCGGCCGCGCCATGCAGATCATCCACGACGAGACCCGCCTGCAGTCCTACCTCCTCGACACGGTGCCGGGCCTCGTGCCGGAGGAGATCCGCCAGAAATACCCAGCCGACAAGACCGGCCAGATCAACACGCTGCTGTCGAAAAACCCCCTCCTCTTCGACACCTACCTGACGGAGGCCATCGAGGTCGACGTCGACTGCCTCTCCGATGGCAAAAACGTCTTCGTCTCCGGCATCATGGAGCATATCGAGGAGGCCGGCATCCACTCCGGCGACAGTGCCTGCTCGCTGCCCGTCCACTCCCTCACCCCCGACCTCGTAGGCGAACTGGAGCGCCAGACCGCAGCCCTTGCCCGCGCGCTCAACGTCGGCGGCCTCATGAACGTGCAATACGCGGTGAAGGACGGCGAAGTCTACGTGCTCGAAGTCAACCCCCGCGCCTCCCGCACGGTGCCCTTCGTCGCCAAGACCATCGGCAAGCCCATCGCCAAGATCGCCGCCCGCATCATGGCCGGCGAGGCCCTCGAAGACGCCTTCGCCCACTACGGCGCCATGCCCGACGTGCGCAACCCCGGCCACATCGCCGTCAAGGAAGCCGTCTTCCCCTTCGCCCGCTTCCCCGGCGTCGACACCCTGTTGGGCCCGGAGATGAAGTCCACCGGCGAAGTCATGGGCCTCGACCACGACTATGCGCTGGCCTTCGCCAAGGCCCAATTGGGCGCCGGCGTCGATCTCCCCCGCTCCGGCACCCTCTTCGTCTCCGTCCGCGACGACGACAAGCCGCGCGTGCTTCCCGCCGTCAAACGCCTCTCCGACCTCGGCTTCAAGATCCTCGCCACCGGCGGCACCGCCCGTTACCTACGCGAAAACGACGTCCCCGCCGAAAAGATCAACAAGGTCCTCGAAGGCCGCCCCCACATCGAAGACGCCATCCGCAACCGCCAGGTGCAGCTCGTTTTCAACACGACGGACGGGCAGAAGGCGGTGTCGGATTCCAAGTCGCTGCGGCGCGCGACGCTGATGCAGAAGGTGCCGTACTATACGACGATGTCGGGGGCGCAGGCGGTGGTGGAGGCGATTGCGGCGTTGAAGGCGGGGAGCTTGGAGGTCAGGCCGCTGCAGGGGTATTTTTGATACCAGCCGCTGTGCCTCTTGGTTAGCAGACATAAATAATTAAGAATGCGGTCCGCTTCATTTGGGAGGGCGGGCCATGGCGACAATTCACTCTATCGGTTTCTCCGAGTTCAAAAAATTCGAGCGCTTTTCAATAGTCTGCAAAGAGACAAACGTTTTTGTCGGCCCAAACAATGCTGGCAAGTCTACAACCTTAGATGCACTCAGGGTTTTTCGGGATGTTTATCGGTATGCCAGTAGAAACAACCCTCAGCTTAGGGATCACGAGGGAATAGGAGTTTGCGCATCATATCGAATGCCACAAACCCTCATTGGCATTCCTATTGAAAACGTCGTACGCGACTATGGTGACGAGCCCGCAAAAATTAACATTAGACTGAACAATGACGTTCAAGTCCACATTTGGCTTCATCCTGAAGAGCCCGTAAACGCGTTCATTCAGACGGATAAGGCACTTCCACGAACAGCATTAGATTTTAGGAAATTACTTCCAGTAGATTTAGTTATAGTTCCAACACTATCAGCCCTCGAAGAAAGGGAAATCTCTGTTAGACCAGAGACAGTAGCGCGAAATGAGAATACCCGCCTTGGAAGTCGAAATTTTCGAAACATATTGCATTTAAAGTCGGAAAGAGAATTTCAAGGATTCATTGAGCTATGCAAGGAGGGATGGGAGGAAATTGATATTGAGAGACCAGAGATTGTAAGGGGAGATCCATCATACTTAACAATGATGTACATAGAAAATAGAATTCCAAGAGAGGTATATTGGTCTGGATTTGGCTTTCAGGTTTGGATGCAGATGATGGCGCAGTTCTTGCGCGCAAAACAAGAGTCAATTTTGATACTAGATGAGCCCGACATCTACCTTCACCCGGAGCTACAGAAACGTATCCTCAAAATGGCTAAGGAACGCTTCGCCCAAACGTTCGTCGCAACGCATTCAACCGAAATCATGAACGAAGCGGATCCAGGCGATATTGTATCTATTCTCCCGAGCAAACGCACCGGAGTACGCGTCACGACAGATGAAGGATACAAAAAGGTATATTCTTATCTCGGCTCCTCAGAAAACGCCGAGTTCGCTCGGATTGCACGAGCTGACAGGATAATTTTCTTTGAAGGCAGAGAAAAGAACCTAATACGAAAATTTGCAACCAAAGCCCGAGTCGACAAGATATTTCAAAGTCCAAAAACTGCTTATCTACAGGCAGGGGGATTCTCGCAGTGGATTAGAGTAAGGGAAGTTGATTGGGCGTTGCATAATATATTTGGTCTGGACGTAAGAATTGCAGCGCTATTTGATAGAGACTACAGGTGCGATGAGGAAATTGAAAAATTTAAGAAGACACTTAATAATCAAGCTCTGTGGATAGACGTCCTTTCTCGTAAGGAGATCGAGAACTACTCATTGGTTGGCAGACCCTTATTAGCTGCTATTCATAAACGATTGCGCGCTCGGGGTGCTCAGCAAACGGATCAGCAAATTGAAGCGCACTTGTTGGAGTTGACGGAAAGGTTTCGAGGCGCTTGCCAAGCGCAGTATTCAGCGAACTATCTCTCATTTCACAGGGAAGTAGATAGACGCACTGCGGAACCAACGCATTTGGAGAGAGCGAATCAGCGTTTTGAGGCGTACTGGCGCGATCTAGAATCGCGGCTTTCTATCGTGCCGGGCAAGGAATTCATTGCTGTTCTGTCTACTGAATTACAGCGGGATTTTGGAAGTAGTATCACGATCAATCAAATTATTGATGAAATGGAACCTGCGGATATCCCCGCCGACTTAACCGGGAAGCTGGAGTCGATGGCGGCATTTCTGCATTAGCCCAGGCGCGCTGGCCGAAGGACTGACAGGCATGACCCGCTACATCGCGCTCATCCACAAGGAGCCGGACAGCGGCTACGGTGTGTCCTTCCCCGACGTGGCGGGCGTGATCGCCGTCGCGGATACGCTGGACGAGACCTTGCGGGAGGCTTCCGCCGCCCTCGGCTTCGCCTTCGAGGACTGGCCGGGCGAGCGCCCTGAGCCGCGCTCCCTCGACGACCTGCGCCGCGACCCCGATTTCCTGCGCGAACCCGCCGACGCCGTCGTCGCGGCAATAGCCCCCGCCCCGAACATGGCCGACGCGGCTTAGCCCCACGGGAGCCATAGCGGAGGGCGGCGCCAGCGGGGATAAATTCCCACCCCCTCAAAAAAACATTCGTTCCAAAACAATCGCTTATAATTTCTTTGCTCCGCCAACCGCGCATTTTATCCCCGCTGCCCGAGCCGCCCCTATCATGCTCCCCGTCCCTCCTGCGGGAACGCAGATCGCGACGGCGGTCTCGTGGGGAGGGGCCGGCGCCTCCGGCGGGCCGCTAACGTGGCGGCCGGCCCGGGGAGGCTCCGCCCAAGGGTTCCCCTGCCGCCACTACGGGCGGCGCGTGCCGGACGGTGCACTTTAAAGGGGAGTGGAGGAATGACGGGCAACGTGGCAGCCCCGAGCGGGTCGAAGGGCCACCCCCGTCGCGGAAGGCAAAACCTTCCACAATCCACTCCCTGGAAGCGGAACGGGCGGAGACGGAAATCGCCGGACGGGCGGCCGAGAGGTCGCTTAAAAAATTTAGACTGGCGACACTTCGGCCGCCCGTCTTCCCACCACCTCAAGGGAGCCTTCCCGAAGGGTGGGTTCTTTGAAATGGCCAGACGCGAGCAGCGGGCGTGGCAATGATGCCGCGCGCCATCGCCCTTGCGGGAAGGGCGATGCGTCGCAAAATCCCCTCCCCCTTGCGGGGAGGGAAAGGGAGCCCTCAATTCCGCCGATAAAGCCACAGCACCACCGGCGCCAGCACGATGGTCAGCACCACCGGCGCCGCCAGCGCCAAAAGCACCTCCCCCGTCGTCGCACTCCCCGCCATCAGCCCGCGCAGCGCCGTCGTCTGGTGCGAGACCGGGTTGCGCACCACGAAGGCCTCGAGCAAGCGGGGCATGGTCTCCGGCCGCACCATGATGTTGGAGGCGAAGACCAGCGGGAAGATGAACGTGAAGCCGATCGTCATCACCGTCATCGGCGTGCGGATCAAAAGCCCCAGCACGAGGAAGATCCACCCCGTGCCGAAGCCGATGGCGATCAGGAGCAGGAAGGAGAAGAAGACACCCGAAATCCCCGCCTCCGGCCGATAGCCCAGCGCAAGCCCGATGCCGAGGATGATGCCGCCGGCGATCACGTGGCGCAGGACGTCGCCCACCATCAGCCCGGCGAACGGCGACAGCGACCAGATGGGCAGCGACCGGAAGCGCTCGAACAGCCCCTTGGAAAGGTCCGTCGAAAGCCCCATGCCGGAATAGACCGAGTTGAACACCACCGTCTGCACCAGGATGCCCGGCAGGAAGAACTGCAGATATTCGCCCGGCGAGCCCGCCAGCGCGCCGCCGAAGACGAAGGTGAAGAGCAGCGTGAACATGAGCGGCGTCATGATCAGATCGAAGAGCTGCTCAGGCACGTGCTTGAACTTCAGGATCGCCCGCCATCCGAAAACGAGCGCATTGGAAAAGGCCGAAGGTGCCGCCGGGCGCGGCACGTCCTTGAGCATGGCGGGCGTGATCTCGCTCATTCTTCTTCTTCCTTCTTCTCGTCTTCCAGCCCCTGCCCCGTGAGCGCGAAGAACACCTCGTCGAGGCTCGGCGACCCCATTGAGAAATCCGCAAGCTCGATGCCGGCGGCGATCAGCGCGGCAAGCGCCTCGTTCGCCGCCTTCGGCGTCTCGGCGACGACGGAAAGCTGCGCCCCTTCGGCATTCCGCTGCACGGTGTTGCCGAGGCGGGCTTCCAGGATGCCCTCCGCCTCGTCGAGCCGCCCCTGGTCGGCCAGCGCCACATGCAGGAAACCGGAGCCGATCTCCGCCTTCAGTTCGCGGCTCGTCCCCTCGGCGATCTTCTTCCCGTGGTCGATGACGGCGATGCGCGCGGCCAGCTGGTCGGCCTCCTCCAGATACTGCGTCGTCAAAAGCACGGTCACGCCCGACTGCGCCAGCTGCCGGATCATCCGCCACACGCCCTGCCGCGCCTTCGGGTCGAGGCCGGTGGTCGGCTCGTCCAGGAAAAGGATGCCCGGCGTGACGATGAGCGAGGCGGCGATGTCGAGCCTGCGGCGCATGCCGCCGGAATACGACTTCACCTGCTTCTTCGCCGCATCCGAAAGGTCGAAGGCGGCCAGAAGCTCATCCGCCCGCTGCTTCGCCGCCCGCCCGGCAAAGCCCCACAGGCGCGCCAGCATCAGAAGATTCTCGCGCCCCGTCAGGTCCTCGTCGAGCGAGGCGAACTGCCCCGTCATGGCGATGGCCCCGCGCACGGCCCGCGGCTCGGAAACGAGGTCGTGCCCCATCACCGTGGCCGAGCCCGCGTCAGGCGAAAGAAGCGTGGCAAGCACGCGGATCAGCGTCGTCTTGCCCGCACCGTTCGGCCCGAGGATGGCGAAGATCATGCCGCGCGGCACATCGAGATCGATCCCGTCGAGGGCCTTCACATCACCGAAATGCTTGACCAGCCCACGCACGGAAATGGCGAGCGGCAAGGCCCTCTCGGCGGCCGCGGGACGGTTCGCCAGCACTGTATCGTTCATGACAGCCCTCTCTCGGCAAATCTTCTATCGAAGACGAAGCGGCCCCGCCCAAACCGACAGCGCGGCTACATACACCCGTTTGGCTGTACTTTTAAAGACAGTCGCAAGAGGCAGCGGACACCTCTTGCCATCGCCCCCGCGCGCAAAGAGCGGCCGGCCGGCAGACGACGCTTCAGCTGCGCAGCCCGGTTTCCTCGAGCAGCCCCTTGCGCTTGGCGTCGTAATAATAGCCGCTCGCGTAAAAACCCACCGCCCGGTCCTCGTTGCCGCCGGCGGTGATATAGGCCCCGCGCAGATATTTGACGGCATATTTGAGGTTGGTCTCGGCATCGAGTAGCCCGCTCGCCGGCCCGCGATAGCCCATGGTCCGCGCGGTGTCGTGGCGGATCTGCATCAGGCCCCAGTAGATGCGGTTCTGTGCCGCCGGATTGAAGTTGCTCTCCCGCTCGACCACGCGCCGCACCAGCCCCACCGGCACCCCGTAAAGCGCGGCGTATTTGGCGATCAACCCGTCGAGCTCGGCGCTCTGCGCTTCTACCGCGCGCACCGCCCCGCTCTCCTCGAAGGCGGTCAGCGCCGGCGACGGCGCACCCCCGGCATAGGCGTTGGGCGCGATCTCCGCGACACCGGCAAGCTCGGCATCCTGCTCCGCCGCCAGGCTGCTGGCGACCACCTTATCGTCCGCTTCAGCACTGGCCGTCGTTCCGCCACCCGTCGTGCTGCAGCCGACAAGAAACGGTGCACCAAGAAGCACGCCGAAGCTCAAAATTCGGGAGATTGGAGGCAAGACCCCTCTCGCTTTCCGTATAGACCGCTGCCCCAGTTGCCTTTGCATACAACGGCAGCGCCGGTCGTTCAATCTTCAAAGGATACCGTCACAATCGTTCTTGCTTTGTACCCGCCCGGCGTTATCATGGCCGCCGAGCGGAATTGCCGTGGAGTGCCCCATGACCTCCCAACACGTCTCCTTCCATCACGTCTTCGAGACCGCCTTCGGCTTTTGCGGCATCGGATGGACCGAACACGGCATCGCCCGCTTCATGCTCCCCATGGCCACTCCCGAGTCGGTCGCCGAAACGCTGGTAAAACGCACGCCTGGCTCCCGCGAGGCCGCCCCTACCGGTACAACGGCCGAGGTCGTCGCCGCCGCCACGCGCTATTTCGCCGGCGAGCGCGAGGATTTTTCCGCCATCGCGCTCGATCTCGACGGCGTCGATCCCTTCCGCCGCGCCATCTATGCGGCAGCGCGTCGGCTCGGCTACGGCGAGACCACCACCTATGGCGCGCTCGCCGAGGAGGCAGGCTTTCCCGAGGCCGCGCGCGAGACTGGCACCGCGCTCGGCCGCAATCCCGTGCCGCTCATCGTCCCCTGTCACCGCATCCTGGCGGCGGGCG
Source organism: Chelativorans salis (assembly GCF_025336525.1). Taxonomy (GTDB): domain Bacteria; phylum Pseudomonadota; class Alphaproteobacteria; order Rhizobiales; family Rhizobiaceae; genus Chelativorans; species Chelativorans salis. The sequence goes on along the minus strand of NZ_JAOCZP010000002.1, from coordinate 332,098 downwards.
GCAAGCTCGGCGGTTTCTCCGCGCCCGGCGGCACGACGACCAAACTCAAGATGCTGGCGCTGGAGCGCGCCGTCCCGCCCGGCGCGGAGCCCGCGCAGGCCTCCTTCGCCTTTTAGCCGCCCGACTCTTGCGCGCCGATTCGTGCCGGGCATAATGGCTCTGGGCTGATTCGCCCTCCCCGCCGCGCTTCGGCGGCCGCGTATTTTCCGTTTCGTGCAGCCGCGTATCAGGCTTGACGGCACATGTTGGATCCGTGCCACTCAGCCAGGGGAAGAACCATGCGCCACCTAAGGGAAGACAGCATCAAATCCCGTTTGACCGACCGCGCACAGCTCATGCTGGCGGTCGGCAAGATGATGGAGCGGGGCATACCGGAAGAGCTGATCCCAATTCATCTCGCCCGTGCCTTCTACGTAGACATGGACGAACTCAACGCCGTCCTGGACGCGATGCGTATGGCGCCGGAAGAGAGACCGCGCCAGCAAGCGCTGCGCGCCGTCGCCTGACGCGCGTCAGGCGTTAACTGCCTCTGCAAGCCGCTTGTCCGCTCGTGCCGGCACGGCCGGCAGATCGAGCTCTTTCAGCCTCGCACCGCTCTCCGCATCAAACAGATGCGCCATCCCCAGCTCGATGGCGAGCGCCAGCCGGTCGCCCGGCCGTACCTGCGTACTCCCCGGCAAGCGTACCACCAACTCGCCGCTGCCGTTCTCGACCCCCGCAAGCCGCCCGTGCGCCAGCGTGTCCGCGCCCAGCGTCTCCACCGCCGCCACGTCGAGCTCCAGATCGGCATTGGGACCGGAGACCGGCGCCATGTGTTCCGGCCTGACACCCAGGATCGCCTTGCGCCCCTTTTCCGGCAGGCGAATGTCGCGCGGTTTTACCGTCCTGCCATTGGCAAGCATGAGGCCGCGGTTGCCCGCCGCTTCCACCGGCAGCATGTTCATGGCCGGCGAGCCGATGAAGCCGGCGACGAAGGTGGTGGCCGGCCGCGCATAGACGGCCATCGGCGTATCGATCTGCTCGGCCACCCCGTCGTGCATGACCACCAGCCGGTCTGCCAGCGTCATCGCCTCCACCTGGTCGTGGGTCACGTAAAGCGCGGTGGTGCCGACGGACTGCTGCAATTGCTTGATCTCAAGCCGCATCTGCACGCGCAGCTTGGCGTCGAGATTGGACAGCGGCTCGTCGAGAAGGAATGCGGCTGGATCGCGTACCAGGGCGCGGCCCATTGCCACCCGCTGCCGCTGTCCACCGGAAAGCTGGCGCGGCTTGCGGTCGAGGAAGGGCTGAAGCTGCAGCATGGTCGCCGCCTTGTCGACGCGGGCGCGGATATCGTCCTTGGAAAGGCCGGCGATCTTCAGCCCGTACGCCATGTTGTCGAACACGCTCATATGCGGATAGAGCGCATAGTTCTGAAACACCATTGCGATGTCGCGCTCGCCCGGCTCCAGCCGGTTGACCACCCGGCCGCCGATTTCGATGGTGCCTTCGGTGATCGTCTCCAACCCCGCCACCATGCGAAGCAACGTAGACTTACCGCAACCCGAGGGGCCGACGATGACGATGAACTCGCCGTCGGCGATGTCGATGTTCACTCCGTGGATCACTTCGGTCTTGCCGTAGCTCTTCCTGACGTCGCGGATGGCTATTGCGCTCATGATCTATTTCTCGCTTTCAACCAGGCCCTTGACGAAGAACCGCTGCATCACCACCACCACGACCACCGGCGGCAGCATGGCGAGCACGACGGTCGCCATGACCAGGTTCCATTGCGGGATAGCGTCGGCCACCTCCGCCATGCGCTTGATGCCCATCACGACGGTGTAATAGCCGGGATCGGTGGTTACCAGCAGCGGCCACAGATACTGGTTCCAACCGTAGATGAAGAGGATGACGAACAGTGCGGCGATGTTGGTCCGCGACAAGGGCAAAAGGATATCGCGGAAGAACTTCAGCGGCCCTGCACCGTCCACGCGTGCCGCCTCCGTCAACTCGTCGGGGACGGTCAGGAAAAACTGCCGGAAGAGAAACGTTGCCGTCGCCGAGGCGATGAGCGGGATCGACAGCCCGGCATAGGAATTGAGCATACCGAGGTCGGCCACCACCTTGAAAGTCGGCACGATGCGCACTTCGACCGGCAGCATCAAGGTGATGAAGATCGTCCAGAAGGCGAGTTGCCGGAATGGGAAGCGGAAATAGACAATGGCGAAGGCCGAGATGAGGGAGATGGCGATTTTACCGATGGCGATGGCGAGCGCCATCACCAGACTGTTCGTCATCATCAGCGCGATGGGCGGCGCGCCGGAGGTAGATACCCCGGAGAACATGATCCGGCGATAGTTATCCAGCGTGTGCGGGCCGGGAAGCAGCGGGATGAGGCCCGACATGAAGTCGGTGGGCCCGCGCGTGGAGGCGATGATCGCTACATAGACCGGGAAAGCGACGACAACCACGCCGGCGATCAGCACCAGATGCGAAAGCAGGTTCAGGAGGGGCCTGTTCTCAACCATTCTTCGGCTCTCAATATTGGACCCGGCGTTCGATCCAGCGGAACTGGATGACCGTCAGGACGATAACTATGGCCATGAGCACCACCGACTGGGCGGCGGAGGAACCGAGGTTGAGGCCGATGAACCCATCCTCGAACACCTTGTAGACGAGGATGTTGGTCGATTGCGCCGGCCCGCCTTCGGTGGTGGCATGGATCACGGCAAAGGTGTCGAACATGGCGTAGACGACGTTGACGACGAGCAGAAAGAAAGTCGTCGGCGAAAGGAGCGGGAAGATGATCGTGAAGAAGCGCTTCATGGGTCCGGCTCCGTCGATCGCCGCCGCCTCCACCAGCGAGTGGGGGATGGCCGCCAGCCCCGCCACGAAGAAAAGGAAATTGTAGGAGATCTGCTTCCAGCTCGCGGCGACGATGACCAGGATCATCGCGTCGACCGAGGAACTGCGATGGTTCCAGTCATACCCGAGCATCTCCAGCACGTAGGGCAGGATGCCGATCGTCGGATTGAACAGGAACCACCACATGATGCCGGCAACCGCCGGCGCGACGGCGTAGGGCCAAACCAGAAGCGTCGTGTACGTCCGCGCAGCGCGCAGCGTACGGTCCACCGCCAGGGCCAGGATGAGGGCCGTGGCGAGCGACAGAAAGGCAACGCCGAGCGAAAAGATCACCGTCACCCAAAGGGAGTTGTGATACAGCGGGTCGGCGAACAGCTTCTCGTAATTCTCGAACCAGACGAACCGGGTCTTGAACCCAAAGGCGTCCTCGCGCAGGAAGGACTGGCGAAACGCCTGTCCGGCCGGCCACAGGAAGAAAACGCATGTGATGGCGAGCTGCGGTAAAAGCAGCGCATAAGGCAACACGCGATTGCCGAAGATCGTGCGCTTGGTCTGCATGTGAAGACTGCGAATGAGGTGGAAGCCCGCGCCGTGGCGCGGGCTTCACGGAGGGTGACGATCGGCGGCCTAGCTGTTGGAGTCCTGGAAGTCGCGGATCAGCGCGTTGCCACGCTCCACCACCGCATCGAGCGCTTCCTGCGCGGACTTGCCGCCCGAAAGAAGGTGCTCGAACTCCTCATCGATAATAGCGCGGACCTGGACGTAGTTGCCGAACCGCAGACCCTTGGAATTCGGCGTGGGCTTGTTGAGCGTGATTTGCCTGATGGCGACGTCGGTGCCGGGGGTCTTAGCGTAGTAACCCTGGCTCTTGCCGAGTTCGTAGGCAGCCGTCGTGATCGGCAGGTAGCCGCTGAACTGGTGCCAGTCGGCCTGCACCTCAGCCGAGGACAGGTAGCTGAAGAAGTCGGCGACGCCCTTATACTCCTCGTCCTCATGGCCGGCGAGGACCCACAGGGTGGCGCCACCGATGATGGAGTTCTGCGGCGCGCCCTCCACATCGTCATAGTAGGGCAGCATGCCGTAGCCCACTTCGAAGTCCTTGGCATTCGCCACCACGCCTGCGCGCGAGGCCGAGGAGTTCATGTACATCGCGCATTCCTGGGCATAGAACTTCGGCGGTGCGTCGTTGCCGCCGACCGGGCCGCCATACTGGAAGATGCTCTCGTCCTGCCACCGCTTCATATTCTCCCAGTGCTTGACCTGCGCCGGGCCGTTGACGGTCAGCTCCGAATCGATACCGCCGAAGCCGTTTTCAAGAGTGCCGATCTGCTGGTTATGCCAGGCCGAGAAGTTCTCCAGTTGCACCCAGGAGATCCAGCCGCTCGTGAAACCGCAGTTTGCCGCGCCCGAATCGATGATCTTTTTGGAGAATTCCTCGACCTCCGCCCAGGTCTCAGGCGCCTTTTCCGGATTGAGGCCAGCTTTCTCGAACACGTCCTTGTTGTAGTAGAGGATCGGCGTCGAGGAATTGAACGGCATCGACAGCATGTTGCCGTCGGTATCGGCGTAGTAGCCGACGACCGCCGGCAGATAATCCGCCGGATTGAACGTCGCGCCAGCGTCTTGCATGAGCTGGTAGACCGGATAGATGGCGCCTTCGGCGGCCATCATCGTGCCGGTGCCTACCTCGTACACCTGGACGATATGCGGCTGCTGCCCGGCGCGGAAAGCGGCGATTGCCCCGGTCATGGTCTCCGGATAGGTGCCCTTGAAGACCGGCACCACTTCGTACTGGTCCTGCGACGCATTGTAGCCGGCGACGATCTCCTCGAGCTTCGTACCGAGCTCGCCGCCCATTGCATGCCACCATTCGACCTTGGTTTGCGCCTGTGCACTCAAGGGCAAGGCGATCATGGCGGTCGCCGCCAGAAGAAACGTGCGAGTCATTAGGGTCTCCCTCATTTGTCATCCGTTGATGAGACCCTTTTGACGACGTTCTATAACGCTTGCATGACAGGTCTGAGTTAAGCTGTGAAGGTTGGGAAGGGAGGGTTCAGCGCTTCTCCTCGCCTATCCCGTATGCTCCATTGGCACATGGCCGGGATCGGCCTCGACCCTCTTCAGCCAGGCGGAGACGGCTGGAAAGGCGGCAAGGTCGTAGCCTCCCTCCTCAGCGTCGTGCGTATAGGCGTAGAGCGCGATGTCGGCCACCGTCAGAGCATCGCCGATGAGGAACGGCGTCTGCGACAATTGCCGTTCCATGACGCCGAGCGCCTGGTTGCCGCCCTCCAGCGTTGCCGCCATTTTCTCCGGCGTCGCCACGGCCGCTCTTTCAGGATACCGGATTAACGACCGGCGGACAGCGATGTTGGGCTCGTGGCTGTATTGCTCGAAGAACAGCCATTGATGGACCAGCGCGCGCTCATAAGCATCGGCCGGCAGGAAGCGCGTACCTTCTGCGAGGTAGAGCAGGATGGCGTTCGATTCCGACAGATGACGCCCGCCGTCGAGCTCCAGAAGCGGCACCTTGCCGTTGGGATTCTTGGCCAGATAGTCGGGTCTGCGGGTTGTGCCGTCACGCGAACTGGTCTCAACATGGGTGTAAGGGATGTCGAGCTTCGCCAGAAGCAGCCGCGGCTTGTAGCAGTTGCCGCTGTCGGTCATTCCGTAGAGTTTCATCACGTGTTCCCGTCGGTTCGCGCGCATCCCGCATCAGGTCCGATGCCTAACGCGGCGTGCGCACGCCCGCGAATGAAAAGTTGTGGTGAAACGATCAGCAGGATTGATAGCAAGCGGCTCAGCGCGCCCCGTTGCGGTCGGCGAACAGCGAGATCACCCCGTCGCCGGGTGCAAGCAGGCGTTCCGTGTTCAGCGGCTTCGTATCGAAGATGGCGCCGGCAAGTCTCGGCCGGCCGAGCAGATATCCCTGGAGGAAGTCGGTGCCCGTTCCGAGCGCGACCCGCAACTGCGAGGGTGTTTCGATGCCCTGGATCAGCACCTCCCGGCCCTCGCGCTGAAGCGCATCGACGAGCGAACGCAGAAGCTTGGCGGCCATGATCACTTCCGCGATGCGGCGGAACCACCCGCCATCCACCTTGACCACCTCCGGGTTGAGCAGCCTGACGCGGGACAGTGTCGAGCGCCCGATGCCGAAATCGTCGACGGCGATCCGGATGCCGTGGCGGCGCAGTTCGGCCGCAAGCTCCGTCATCAGCCCATCGTCCGTGGTCTCGGCGATCTCGCACACCAGAAGCGCCGGATCGACGGAAATCTCTTCGAGGAAGCGAACCACGTGCTCGACCTGGCCTATCGCCTTCTTCAGCCCGAAATCGGCGCTGGAGTAGAGCTTGACGAACAGCGTCAGCCCGTCGACGCCGATATTTGGGTAGTTATGCAGGTGTAGCGTCTGACAGAGGTTTTCGATGAAGAACGTGTCGTCCGCTGCGGTGACCTCGCGGAAGAACTCCCGCGCGGCGACCAGCTCACCATCCTTATGCGGTCCCGCCAGGCCTTCCAAGCCAATGGGCATCAAGTCCTTGCCGGAGTTGTGGAAGACCGGCTGGTACAGGGTCTTCAGAAAGTAGGGCCCGTAACGGCCCGTCTCGATCCCTACCTCGTCGACCAGGATCGCCTGATCGATGCGGGCAGAAAGACTGTCCACATCCGCCATGATGTCAGCCCTTCCCAAGCCGACAGGAGGCCGAACTGCGGCCCATCGGCCGCGCCTGCCGTAAAGTGTCCGATGCCGAAATGCAGGAACCGACAGCCAATCGAACGACCCTTGCCAAACCTGTTCTGTACGCCACCGCCCGCCTCTTTTTTTATCTGCGGCGAACCTTGCATCGAACGATTGAATCCCGGTTAAAAAAGTCGTCCGCATTTTTCGCGTCCGCCCGATTCAAGCTGAAAAAGCCGTCCGCGCCGGCCAGTCGATCACACGGGGGAGACAGGCCGCGACGCACGCCTGCCCTTGCGATCTGCCGCGTGATGAGACATTAAGACCTATCCCGCCCAAGCCCGGCGGAGACGGCTGAAAAATCCCAGTGGAGAAAACCGATCATGGCTTTCCTTGCCGATGCCCTTTCACGCGTGAAGCCCTCCGCCACCATCGCCGTGACCCAGAAAGCGCGCGAGCTGAAGGCGCAGGGCCGCGACGTCATCGGGCTGGGTGCCGGCGAGCCCGATTTCGACACGCCGGACAACATCAAGCGGGCGGCCATGGACGCCATCAAGCGCGGCGAGACAAAGTACGCGCCGGTCTCCGGCATCCAACCGCTGCGCGAGGCGATCGCTGCGAAGTTCAAGCGCGAGAACAACCTAGACTACGACTGGAAGCAGACCATCGTCGGCACCGGCGGCAAGCAGATCCTGTTCAACGCCATGATGGCGACGCTGAACCCAGGCGACGAGGTGGTGATCCCGGCGCCTTACTGGGTGAGCTACCCCGAGATGGTGGCGATCTGCGGCGGCACGGTGACGTTCGCCGAGACCCGGCTGGAGGACGGATTCAAGCTTAAGCCGGAGGCGCTGGAGGAGGCCATCACGCCGAAGACCAAATGGCTTATCATGAACTCGCCGTCGAACCCCTCGGGCGCGGCCTATACGGGCGAGGAACTGAAGGCGCTCGCCGACGTGCTTCTGAAGCATCCCAACGTCTGGGTGCTGACGGACGACATGTACGAGCACCTGACCTACGGGGACTTCGCCTTTCGCACCATCGCCGAGGTGGAGCCGCGGCTCTATGAGCGCACGCTGACCATGAACGGCGTCTCCAAGGCCTACGCCATGACCGGCTGGCGCATCGGCTACGCGGCCGGCCCCATCGAGCTCGTCAAGGCCATGGACATGATCCAGGGCCAGCAGACCTCGGGGGCGGCCACAATGTGCCAGTGGGCGGCCGTCGAGGCGCTGACGGGGCCGCAGGACTTCATTCCGCGCAACAAGGAAATCTTCCAGGGCCGGCGCGACCTCGTGGTCTCTATGCTCAACCAGGCAAGCGGCATCGATTGCCCGGTCCCCGAAGGCGCGTTCTACGTCTATCCCTCCTGCGCCGGTACCATCGGCAGGAAGGCGCCCTCCGGCAAGGTGATCGAGAACGACGCCGACTTCGTCTCAGAGCTTCTGGAGGCCGAGGGCGTTGCGGTCGTGCACGGCTCGGCCTTCGGCCTCGGCCCCAACTTCCGCATCTCCTACGCCACCTCGGAGGCGCTGCTGGAGGAAGCCTGCAGCCGCATCCAGCGCTTTACGGCGGAGCTGCGGTAGGGCTCGCAGCAGCTCGACGATCCGCTTTGGGCCTTGTGTGCCGCAAGTCCTGTTGACCCAGGATCCACGGCGAAGGGTTTCAGGCGTATATTTGACTCAGTCAACTAATTGCCCGACACTCGCTGCAAGGAGGTCGTGCCATGCAGCCTGTCCAAGCGCCCTCGGAAAGACAAATCGCCGACATGAGACGCTTCAACCGCTTCTACACGCGCCAGATCGGCGTGCTCGAAGAGGGCATGTACAAAAGCGAGTTCTCACTGACGGAGGCCCGCGTTCTCTTCGAGCTGGCGCACAGGGACCGCCTGACAGCCAGTGTCCTCGGTAACGATCTCGGTCTCGACGCGGGCTATCTGAGCCGCATGCTGAAGAAGTTCGAGCGGCACGGTCTCCTGAAACGGCAGCCTTCCACTGAGGACGGCCGGCAGTCCCACCTGACGCTCACCGAGGAGGGGCGCCGGGCCTTCGAGCCGCTCGACCGCGCTGCCCGCGACTTGGTGGAGGCACTGCTCGCTCCCCTTCCCGCGGCTGACCGGGAGACCCTGACGGCGGCGATGAGAACGGTCGAGCGCCTTCTGGGCCCGGCACCGGAACGCGAGGCCCCATACGCCCTCCGCCCGCTGCGGGTCGGTGATATCGGCTGGATCATCCACCGCCAGGGGCTGCTTTACCATCAGGAGTACGGCTGGGACGAAAGCTACGAAGCGCTCGTTGCGGAAATCCTGAGCGCATTCGTGACCAATTGCGATCCCCGCTTCGAAGCCTCCTGGATCGCCGAGTGCGACGGCGAGATCGTCGGCTCTGTCTTCGTCGTCAGGGCCTCCGAGGAGACGGCCAAGCTCAGGCTGCTTTACGTCGAGCCCGCCGCGCGCGGCCTTGGCATCGGCCGCAGACTGGTGGACGAGTGCATCGGTTTTGCCCGTGCCAAGGATTACAAGCGCCTGACGCTGTGGACCAACGACATCCTCGTTTCCGCGCGCCGCATCTACCAGGCGGCCGGCTTCCGGCTGGAGAAGGAGGAGCCTCACCATTCCTTCGGCAAGGACCTTGTGGGCCAGACATGGACCTTCGATTTGTGATCGGCGCCTCGCCGCCTCAACTCTTCTTCCACTTGCTCTCTTTCCCCTCTCGTGTGACGATGCCTTGACGGCGGAATACTGGCTAACGGTATCCGCCCGCGCGACGGCCGACCGAGGCCGGCCGCCGCTCATGGGAGAACGCGTGAGAGGAGGTCGGCAATCATGGGAAACCGCGCGGGAGAGAGACACACGGGGCCAAAATGCATCGCCATTCTTGGCCCCCTTGAAAGCGGCAAGACAACACTTTTCGAAGCCCTATTGGCGCGCACCGGCGCCGGCACCCAAGCCGGCAATCACGGGGAAGCGCGCGAGCACGCCATGAGCGTGGAGGCAACCTTCGCCACCACCAGCTTCATGGGCGAGAGCATGACTTTCGTCGACTGCCCGGGCTCCGTAGAATTCGCGCAGGAAGCCGAGCCGGTGCTGGCCGCCGCCGACGTGGCGGTGGTGGTGACCGAGGCCGACGACAAGAAGCTGCCGGCCCTCCAACTCATCCTGCGACGGCTCGACGAACTGGGCATGCCGCGCATGCTCTTCCTCAACAAGATCGACAAGAGCGCGGCCAGCGTGCGCGACACGCTGAAGCTGTTACAGCCGGCGAGCGGCAATCCGCTGCTCCTGCGCCAAATCCCGCTGCGTAAGGACGGCATCGTCGTCGGCTCGATCGACCTGGCGCTGGAGCGCGCTTACATCTACCGCGAGCATGCGGAGAGCGAGATCGCCGCCATCCCCGACGACGAGAAAGCGCGTGAGATCGAGGCCCGTTTCTCCATGCTGGAAACGCTAGCCGACCACGACGACAACCTGATGGAGCAGCTTCTTGAGGAGATCGAGCCACCACGCGACGCCGTCTTCGACGATCTGACGGCCGACCTGCGCGAGGGCGCGGTGACCCCGGTCCTGATCGGCGCGGCGGAAAAGGGCAACGGCGTTCTCAGGCTCCTGAAAGCGATCCGGCATGACGCGCCGGACGTCACCGCCACGCGCCGAAGGCTGGGCGTCGAAGGCGGCGACCTGATGCTTCAAGTGACGAAGACCATTCATACCGGCCATGGCGGCAAGATCTCCGTCGCCCGCGTGCTTTGCGGCAACGTCGCAGACGGGATGGAGCTTCCAAGCGCCGGCCGTGTTTCCGGCCTCTATCGGCTGATGGGCCGCGAGCAGACCAAGCTTCCCTCCGCCGGCGAAGGCGAGACGATTGCGCTCGGCAAGCTGGACGGCGCCAACACCGGCGATACACTGTCGGCTGGCAAAACCGCAGCAGCACAGCTTGTCCGGCTGGAACCTCCCCAGCCGGTCTTCGCCATGGCGCTAAACCCGCGCGACCGCAAGGACGAGGTCAAGCTTTCAACTGCCCTGCAGAAGCTCATTCAGGAAGATCCCTCGCTCATCATGGAACAGAACCAGGACACGGGCGAAACCGTGCTCTCCGGCCAGGGCGAGATGCATCTGCGGGTGGCCAGGGAGCGGCTGGAGGACAAGTACCAGATTGCCGTCGAGACCCGGCCACCCATGATCCCCTACCGCGAAACCATCCGCAAAGCCGTCACCCAACGCGGCCGCCATAAGAAACAGTCGGGCGGCCATGGACAGTTCGGCGACGTGGTGCTGGAAATCCGCCCACTGCCGCGCGGCAGCGGCTTCGAGTTCACGGAGACCATCACCGGAGGCGTGGTGCCGAAGCAATACATCCCCTCGGTGGAAACCGGCGTGCGCGATGCGCTGAAGGGCGGGCCGCTTGGTTTTCCCGTGGTCGACATCGCGGTGAACCTCTCCGATGGCTCCTACCATTCGGTCGATTCCTCCGACATGGCCTTCCAGCTCGCCGCCCGTCTGGCCATGCGCGAAGCCCTGGCGGCGGCAAGCCCGGTGCTGCTGGAGCCAGTGCTGAAGGTGCAGGTGGACACGCCGTCGGAGGCCACGGCGCGCGTGACGGCGATCCTGTCGCAAAGGCGCGGGCAGATCCTCGGCTTCGATACGCGCACGGACTGGCCCGGCTGGGACATGGTGGAAGCAATGCTCCCCGAAGCGGAGATCGGCAACCTGATCATCGAATTGCGCTCGGCGACGGCGGGCGCAGCCACCTATCGGGCCACCTTCGACCATATGGCTGAGCTCACCGGCCGGCTGGCTGACGAGGTGCTGAATGGGAGAGGCAAAGCGGCCTGAACCGCCCTTCCCCCAAAGGAAGGATAAAAAAAGAGCCGGATCGCGAAGATCCGGCCCAGTCGTTGGAAGTGCCATTTAAGGCGAAACCTCCAGAGGGGAACACTCGCGGGGGCAAATGGGAGGAGAACACCCCCGGGAGTGACCAAGATATGAGCATTGGATGCTCAATTAACAACCACGGGTTTTTGCATTTCAGCCATGCATTTTTGCATGGAACCTCCGCAAATTTTGCGTCAGAACGACCAGGTGCGCGATTTCGAGATGAGGAAATCCCTGAAAACCTGCAGCTTTGCCTGGTTTTTCATGGTGTCCGGATAGCAGAAGTAGGTGTCGAAGGAGGGCACCGCAGTCTCCGGCAGGAGCTGCACCAACCCGCTCTCGTTACCCACAACATAATCAGGCAGCATGGCGATACCGGCGCCGCGCTGCACGGCGAGCTTGATCGACAGGATGTTGTTGATCTGCAGTCCGACATTGCGTTTCGTGCCCTCCGGCCGCCCCGCCGTCTCCAGCCAGTTCATGTCGCTCAGATGCGCCGGCACCGTCTCTCCGAAGGTGACGATGCGGTGCCGGTCGAGATCGTCGATCGAAGCCGGCTTGCCGTGCCGGTTGACGTAGGCCGGCGAGGCATAGAGGTGGAAATGCACGGTGAACAGCTTGCGCTGGATGAGGTCCGGCTGCTGCGGCTGGCGCATGCGGATCGCACAGTCGGCCTGGCGCATGGTAAGATCCAGCTCCTCGTTGTCGAGGATGAGCTGGAGCTGGATGTCGGGATAAAGCTCACCGAACTCCGGCAGCCGCTCCGTCAGCCAGCCGGTGCCGAGCCCGACGGTCGTCGACACCTTGAGAAGGCCCGAAGGCCGGTCCTTCGTCTCCGAAAGGCGCACCTTCGCGCTTTCGAGCTTCATCAGGACCTCGTGGGCGGTGCGGTAGAGCATATCGCCCTGCTCCGTCAGCACGAGGCCGCGCGCGTGCCGATGGAAGAGCGGCACGCCCACCTCCTGCTCGAGCGCGCTCACCTGACGCGAGATCGCCGATTGCGAAAGATGCAGCGTCTCCGCCGCATGCGTGAAGGATCCCGCCGCGGCAGCAGCGTGGAATACCCTTAGCTTGTCCCAGTCCAACGCCGGATTCCCCTTTTATTTTTTAGGCGTTCGCCGTCTTTTTATTCAGCCGCCTCGCGGTGCGTCTCCATCTCCGCCAGATACTTTTCCGCTTCCAACGCCGCCATGCAGCCGAGACCTGCAGCCGTCACCGCCTGACGGTAGATGTCGTCGGTCACGTCACCTGCGGCGAAGACGCCGGGCATGTCGGTGCGCGTGGAGTTCGGCTCGGTCCATAGGTAGCCGTTCGGCTTCTGCTTCAACTGGCCCTCGAAAAGCTCCACCGCCGGCGCGTGACCGATGGCCACGAACACGCCATCGATGGGCAACTCCTTCGTCTCGCCCGTCTTCGCGTTCCGCACACGGATGCCGGTAGCAGACGGCGGCAGCGGCGGCTTGGGCGTCTCGCCAGTGATTTCCTCCAGCACCGTATCCCACATCACCTCGACATTGTCCTTCTGGAAAAGCCGCTCCTGCAGGATGCGCTCGGCACGAAACTCGTCGCGCCGGTGGATGACCGTCACCTTCCTGGCGAGGTTGGACAGATAAAGCGCCTCCTCGACCGCCGTGTTGCCGCCGCCGATCACCACCACATCCTTACCGCGATAGAAGAAGCCGTCGCAGGTGGCGCAGGCCGACACGCCGAAGCCCATGAAGGTCTGCTCCGAAGGAAGGCCCAGCCACTTGGCCTTGGCTCCGGTGGCGATGATGAGCGCATCGCAGGTATAGACCGCGCCCGAATCGCCGATGAGCCGGAAGGGCCGCTGCTTCAAATCGGCCGAGACGATGAGATCGTTGACGATGTCCGTACCGACATTCTCCGCCTGCGCGCGCATCTGCTCCATCAGCCACGGCCCCTGGATCGGCTCGGCAAAGCCAGGATAGTTCTCCACATCCGTGGTGATCATGAGCTGGCCGCCCTGCTCCAGTCCGGCGACGAGCATCGGCTTCAGCATGGCGCGGGCGGCATAGATTGCCGCGGTGTATCCTGCCGGTCCCGATCCGACAATGAGAACGGGCGCGTGGCGGCTGGTCATGGCTCCAAGTCCTTCTCAATACCAACGGGCCGCACGGCAGCGCCGCGAGCCGCAGTCGATCTAATTATTCCACACCCCTTCGCGCAAGGCGAAGAACGGTTTTCCAACAGCTACCGGTTGTCGCGCAGTGCCTGTCCTGTCGAAGGCGCGCGCTTTAAAATGCGGATCGTGCAAGGCAACTTACTTGGCTACAGCCAGCGTATGCCATAAGTTTTATTTCGCAAATACGACAGATTCGTGCGCATCGTCGCAGGATAGGAACCGCATGCCGTTGAAGGCTGACCTCGACGCCATCGACTGGAAGATTCTCCGCGAACTGCAGGACGACGGGCGCATCACCAATGTCGAACTATCGCGACGCGTCGGCATTTCCGCCCCGCCCTGCCTGCGCCGTGTGAAGCGGCTGGAGGAGAGCGGCATCATCAAGGGCTACCGCGGCCTCCTCAACAGCCCCGCACTCGGCTACGACGTCGTCGCCTTCTGCCTTATCGGCCTGCACCACCAGTCGGAAGTAGAGCTGAAGACCTTCGCCGAGCGCACCCGCAAGTGGCCCATCGTCCGCCGCGCCTGGATGGTCTCGGGCGATTCGGACTTTCTCCTGCACTGCGTGGCGACGGACCTGGGCACCTTCCAAACCTTCGTCATCGAGGAGCTGACCTCGGCACCGAATGTCGACACCGTGCGCACGGCGCTGACGATCCGGCAGGTGAAGGACGAGGGGCTGGTGGCGATTGAGTAGGCTACGTGCCACACTGATCAGTGACCTTAAGGTAAGCGAGTTAAAAAAAGCCTCTGTGGCAAGCGCTTGCTGGTGTGACATATTATTCCATGTCTTGCGAAATTGCCTACGGAAGATATCCCTTCACTCCCACGATGCTTTCGTCTATCAGGTTCCTTTTCGTCTATCAGGTTTCAGCACTGGTCATACCTAGACCGCTTTGTATTTTCCAAGGACAAAACTACACATGACAGATACGCACGATGTCAACCTCGTCACAACCATGCACCGCGGCGGCTATGAGAAATATGGTCAGACGATGGTGCAGACTTTCCTCGAATATTGGCCGGAAAATGTACGGCTCACGGTCTATGCCGAAAATTTTGAGTTGCAGGAACAGTCCAAGCGCCTTGAAGTCGTGGATCTGCACCAGGCATGCCCAGCTCTGGTAGCCTTCAAGGAAGCCAACAAAGAACCTTGGCAGAACGGGTTGCCGGAATCGAGCGCAGCAAAAGAGGCACGCACAAAGCTGACGTATAAGTACAATTTCAAGTATGACGCGGTGAAGTTTTCAAACAAAGTCTTTGCGTATTGCACCCAGGCATCGCGCACAAGTTCCCGTTACCTTGTGTGGCTTGATGCCGATACAGTGACGACAAAGCCTATTCCAGAAGACCTTATCTCCTCGCTAGGCGATGCCTTTCTCCTCTATCTCGGCCGCCGCTACACCCATAGCGAATGCGGCTTCCTGCGCTTCGACATGGGCCACCCTAACGCACTGGAGTTCTTCAGGACGATGCAGGCAATGTATGTGTCGGGCGAGATCTATACACTGAATGAGTGGCACGATTCCTTCGTTTTCGACGTGGTTCGCAGCGTCCTATGCGCAGTGGGCACAATCGATGCCGAGACAATTTCCAGTTACGAGGTTTCACGCCATCCATTCGTCCACTCGGCTCTCGGAACCTACATGGACCACTTGAAAGGTGATCACGCCAAACAGCTTGGTAGGTCAAGCTTGCGCTCTCGGGGGATGGAACCGCTACCGCGCAAGATTCTCCGTAAACTTGGGCTGGTAGGCGACGTCTAGAAATCGTGACTCTCTACGGCTTCCACACCGGGGTTGGTCTGAGCCCCACCGTAACGGGGGCATTCTGCCGCGGCGCAAAGGCCCCTCTGCGACACGTCTCAACGATCCTCGAGGACGGGCTTCCCGCGGACACAACAGCGGTGGCGATGTACGGCATACTCCGTGGTACGGGGCTGCTCTACAGATACTCTCAAAAACGGAAGATCGACTTCTACTACATCGATCACGGCTATTTCACTCGAAGTACGCATTGGCTTGAACGGCTCGGTCGCTCACATCGATGGTTCCGTGTCACCAAGAATGGCCACGCCACAAACTGGATGACGGGCGGGGTAAAGAACGCTTTCGTCGCTATTTTGCCAAGCACTATCCTCTCTTGCCTTGGCGCGGAGGAAAGGGCGATGCCATCCTTGTCCTACCGCCCACACCGGCCATCCGCTGGTTCTTCGGCTGCAACGACTGGTGCGAGGAGACTATCCGTCGCATACGGCACTTCTCCGACATGCCTATCATCTGGCGTGAGAAACCTGGCGCAAAAAACGTTGATGAACGGGGAAGTCCGGACGGGACGCTTTCAGAGCCCTCCCCTCCCGCCGATGCAAATCTGGTGGTAAGCAGCGGCAGCCTGCAAGACGATCTTGATCGTGCGGCGGCTGTCGTTTGCTTCAACAGCAATGTGGCGGTTGAGGCTATTCGGCAGGGTATCCCGGTGCTTTGCGAAGAGCATTGCGCGGCCTATCCCATTCGCTTCCCTTGGGAGGCGCTTGCCGGTCCGCAGATGCTGCGCATCGAGCCCGACCGGCAAGCTTGGTTTGCACATCTAGCAAACAACCAGTACTCGCTTTCGGAACTGAAAAATGGCTATGCGTGGGAACATCTTAGAGCCTGAATCGAAAAGAATGGCGTGATTTCAGGCTCTTAAAAAGATGCGGTCTCTCCTGTTCGAAGGTTGGCCTTGGCCCGGCGGGCGCTGGAAACCGGTCCGCCCGCCGCCGGCCCCTCAGATCGGCTTCCAGTTCGGATCAACTTTATCCGCTTCCGCGCGCCAGAGATCGCCGTAATCCACATTCTGCCAGTCCTTGAACCATGGACCGCCATTGGTGAAATGGATTGCACTCGGCGTGCCAGCCGCCGGCTTCTCGCTCCAGCCTTCCAGCCAGTTCCAGGTTTCAGGGATTCCGCCGATTTCCTCGTCCTTCGCCCACTGCATGCGGTGCAGGTAGGCGCCGGTCTCCCGGTTGATCACCTCCGGCGTGAGCGTCTTTGTAGAAGGATGCTCGCAGTTGAAAAGCATGAAGGACGACCAGTTCTTGCGCGGATAGTTGGTCTGCGCCTTACCGTCCATCTTCACCGTCGCCTTCGGGGTGTAGTCGTGCTTGACACACAGCACCGCCTTGGTTGGATCGCGGTAGTCGAGCAGCTTGGCCACATCATCGAGGAAGAGGAAGTCGCAGTCGCAGAAGAGCGCCCAGCCCTTGTAGTCGGCGAGCCACGGCGTGAAGAAGCGCGAATAGGTGAATTCCGTGGAGGCAAGCGGGTCGACCTCGCGCGTATAGGCGCCCTTCTCGACCAGGTCGGCAAGCTTGATCGGATGCACCTCGACGGGAATGCTTGTCCGTTCCATCAATGTCTTTTTTGCAACGTCATAGGCGATTGGCTCACGGGAATCCCAACCGATATAAATATTAAGCTTTCTATCCAATTTCCTTGTCCTTTTCGTTCGAGTCCGCCCGGTCTTTCTCGACCGACCATATGCGGATACTGCGCTCCCCCACCTTCTGCTTCACCCAGGCCTGCTCATCACCCCAAGCGTGGCGTTTCCAGCCTTGCCAACTGAAACCGGCAATCTCCACGTCCCATTCCTCAGCGGGAAGACGCTCAAGCGCGTACCGGATACCAAAGTATCCGGAGCTTGGGAACACGCTGGTCAGCATCGCAGATGTCAGGCCCAACTCCGCGCACCCCTCTTCGTAATAGGTCGGGGGCAGGATCGCCACCGTCTTGCCCGCCTCGCCGAACATTGCGAGCGCATCCTGGGTCCAGTCTCCGCGTCGCCCTTTGAGACGCGACAGGAAATTGGGCTGAATGAAGTAGTTGCGTATAATTGTCGGGTGATAGAGAAAGAAGACCATGTCTGCGGCCCGCACGATCGGCGAAGTGGGATAGTTTGGGTCGTTCAGCCGCCGCTGCATCGGCTTTCCCGAATTGGCGACAAACAGCCATTTGGTCTTTGTGCCGCTCATGCCGATGGACTTCTTCGGCTCGTTGAAGCGAACGACATGATCGCTGGCGTCGACACGCTCTGACATGTCGAAAGGCAAAGAGCCGTTGCCCACAATGAATGCTCTCTTTCTGACCATATCGACCATGCCTCTCGTTCGTCCGCCGCGCCTACCGTGCCAACATTCGCAGGTCCAGAACGTTGCGGGCCCTTACCGACGCCCGATAGATCGTCCGTTGCACCTCCCGCGCCAGAACTTCCACAAACGGCTTTCCCTTCCCCTGCACCGTCGTCCCGCCCAACTCCCCAGCCACTTCGCGGATGGCGACCGGCATGGCGCTCAGCACGCGCACGCCGTGCAGCCACTGCATCTGCACCGTCGTATCGACAGGCCTGTCGAACACATGCGTGAAGGTGAGCAGCGCTTTGGCCGCATCGCGGCTGACGAGCTGCGCCTGCATGCCGAGGCGCGGGTGGCGCGGAGCGATGAGTCGCGCCACACCGGAATGTGCCGCCACGCGACCCTTTTCGCCTCGCGCCTTCTTGGGAAAGCGCACGAGGTCGTTGCCTTGCATATGGGCAAGTGCCAAGTCGAAAACCTCGGCGAAGCGCGCAGTGTCGATCTCCACGTCGTCCTCGACCACCAGCCCGGCGTCGAGCTTGCGGTCGACGATCGCCGCCCAGGCCTTGCGGTGCGACAGGAAGCAGGCGATTTCTGAAATGCGCAGAGGAAAGGGGTAGCGCGGCCTGTGGAGCCGCGGCTTGTAGACCTCGGCGACCTTCTCCTCGGGCAACGTCTGCCCGTCCACCGCATCGATGACGGTAACGGGTAGCGGCAGGCTTTGCCGCAGGCGCTCCACTTGGCGTGCCCGGCCATGCGCGCGGGCAAGGTGGATGATGAAGGCTTCGGCTTTCATGCCTCCCCCTTCCAGAGCCCTTCATAAACCTCCGCGAGCGCATCCGCCTCGCGTGCCAAGGCGAACCGGGCGGTCACATGGGCGCGTGCGGCTTCGCCTTGCTGCTTCGCCATCGCAGGATCGGCCATATAGGCCTCGATGGCGCCGGTGAGTGCCCTGCCCTCGCCGGCCGGCACCACGGCGCCGGTTTCCCCCGGCACGATCATCTCCGCATAGGCGCCGGCATCGCTCGCCACCGTCGCTGTGCCCGTCGCCATGGCTTCGAGCGGTGTGAGCCCGAAGCCCTCGTTGCGTGAAGGAGCCACGCACAGTGTAACGCAACGGTACCACGGTGCCACATCCGGAACCTCGCCCATGAAACGGATCCGGTCGCCGAGCCCCGCCTCCCGCACGCGGTCTCGAAGCGCATCCGCGAAAGCACCATGCTCCGTCGTCACACGGCCGAACACCAGCGCCGTCCAGTCCGGGTAGCGTGGCAGCAATTCGACCATGGCGGCAATGAAGAGATCCGTCCCCTTCTGGTGGCGGATGCGCCCGAAACAGCCGATACCGTAGCGCCCCGGCAGCCCGGTGGCCGCCCAATCGTCCCCGATCCCGCGCGGCGGATGGAACCGCTCAACGTCGATGCCATGCATGACGACTTTATGAGGCACCTTGAGAAAGGAGCCGGAGCGCGCACTGGTGGCCACCACCGCATCCATGCGGCGGATGAGCCATTTGGTGTAGGCACGGTGGTCGCGCTGGGCCGCAGAGGTGAAGACAAGCCTTAGCGGCGCGCGGAAGACGTGCTTGGCGATGATCCCCGCCAGCATCTCCGTATTGCGCCGCGCATGCCAGATGCGGAACGGCCTTTCCGCCGGCTTGGTCAAAAGCGCCGGCACCTGCCACCACCGCATCTTCGGCAGATCCTCGGGCAGGCCGGGCCCCAGCGCGGCAACCCCAGTCGCCCGCGCCTGCAGCGGGATCAACTGCACGATAGTGCTGGTGACGCCGGAGAGGCGGCGCTTGAAGTTGGGCGCCACCACCTCGACGCGGCGCATGTCGGGCGGAGCGGCGGCAGCGCTCGCCTCGGCACCCGCCGTCACGGCTTCGGCCTCCATACTCAGCCGTACTGGACCCGGAGCACCTCGTAGCCGCGCGCGCCACCCGGCGCGTTGACCTCAATGGAATCGCCCGCGCCCTTGCCGATCAGCGCCCGCGCGATTGGCGAGGAGATGGAGATGCGGCCGGACTTCACGTCCGCCTCCTGATCGCCGACGATCTGGTAGGTCTTCTCCTCGTCCGTGTCCTCGTCCACCAGCACCACAGTGGCACCGAACTTAACCGTATCGCCGGAAAGCTTCTTGACGTCGATCACCTCGGCACGGGCGATGAAATCCTCAAGCTCGCTGATGCGGCCCTCGTTCATGCTCTGGGACTCTTTGGCCGCGTGATATTCGGCGTTTTCGGAAAGGTCACCATGGGCGCGAGCCTCAGCGATCGCCTCGATGATGCGCGGCCGCTCTTCCTGCTGGCGCCAGCGCAGCTCCTCCTTCAGCGAATCGTATCCGGCCAGGGTCATCGGGACCTTGTTCATCTGCACTACCTTCCTGACGTCATCCGGGCTGTTCTCCGGGCACTGGCCCGGCGCCTGCGGACACAAAAAGAAAACGGTCCGGCAGCCTTGGCCAACGGAACCGCTTCGTTCGATTTCTACGAAATATAGCAATCTTTGTGACTTTTTCACGCGGAATCTTCGCCCCGCGCCGGAAACCCAATGGTTGGCTGGCAAACGGATATGATCGTTCCAAAGGGAGGAACGCCCCAACGATGCACAGATCCGGCCTTGGCCTGCCGTTTGCCTTACACTATTTCAACCGGATCGAGGGTTGAGCAAGGGGTCGAAGCAAATGCCGAAAATCGTTCTGGCCGCGCTCGTTGCGGCGCTCCTTCCCGCCAGCGCCGGTGCGCAGGTCTTCCAGGCCGGTGACGTGGCACTGCGTGCCGAAATACTGACCGACGGGCTGGAACATCCCTGGGGCATCGATTTTCTTCCCGACGGCGGCGCAATCGTCACCGAGCGCACCGGTACCGTGCGCATTTTTGCCGACGGCAGGCTCTCTGAGTCGGTCTCCGGCGTTCCCGAAGTGGCCGTGATGGGCCAAGGCGGGCTCCTGGACGTCGCGCTCGCCGCCGACTTCGAGGCATCGCGCACGCTCTTTCTTTCTTATGCCGAGCCCGGCCCAGGCGGCGCCGGCACGGCGGTCGCCCGTGCCCGCCTGGTGCAGGAAGAAGGCTCGGCGCGGCTGGAGGATGTCGCGGTCATCTTCTCCATGGACCGCAAGACCGGCGAAAGCCGGCACTTCGGCTCGCGCATCGTAGCGGCCCCGGACGGCACCCTGTTCTTCACCATCGGCGACCGCGGCGACATGAACCGCGCTCAGGATCCCTTCGACCACGCCGGCTCTGTGATGCGCATCAATCCCGACGGCAGCGTACCAGAGGACAACCCCTTCGTCGGCACCGAGGAGGCCGCGCCCGAGATCTGGTCCATCGGCCACCGCAACCCGCAAGGAGCGGTGTTCGATCCGGTGACGGACGCGCTGTGGACGGTCGAGCACGGCCCGCGCGGCGGCGACGAGGTCAACCGACCGGAAGCCGGCAAGAACTACGGCTGGCCCGTCATCTCCTACGGTCGCCATTATTCCGGCCGATCGATCGAGCGCGGCGCCGAGGCGCCCGGCTACGAGCAGCCGAGATATTACTGGGACCCCTCCATCGCGCCCTCCGGCATGGCGGTTTATGACGGCCCGATGTTTCACGAATGGGAGGGCGATTTCCTTGTCGCGGCGCTCAGCTTCCAGCTCCTGGCGCGGCTCGAGCGTGACGGCAGCGGTGAAATCACCGGCGAGGAGCGTTTGTTCGAAGGTACCTTGGGGCGCCTGCGCGACGTGGAGGTGGCGCCGGACGGCTCCGTCTGGCTGCTGACGGACGAGTCCAACGGAAAAATCATCCGCATCTCCCGCGCGGAATGAGGAGCGGGCGTCCCGTTTCTTGAGAAGCAAGAAATCGGATCGGGGAGAAGCAAAAAGCTTTGCACCCTGCAATGCCGCTGCTAAGACCGCCGGATCCCAAATCGCTCCCACACACCCCGCCGATGACCCGTTTCCGAGCCAACACGCTTCTGCTTGCCGCCGGTGCCATGTGGGGCATGGGCGTTGTCGCCCAGTCGACGGCAATGGAGGCGGTGGGACCGTTTCTCTTCATCGGCCTGCGTTTTGCCATCGCCTGCCTTTCCATGCTGCCGTTTGCGCTGCGCGAAAGCAGGCAGGCGCACACGCCGCTCGCGCCAGAGCACTGGCGCGCCTTCACGTTGATCGGTCTCCTGCTTTTCGGGGGCATGGCCGCGCAGCAGGTGGGGCTGATGACAACCACGGTCACCAACGCCGGCTTCCTTACCGGCCTTTACGTCGTGATGGTGCCCTTTTTCGGCGTGTTGTTGTTCCGGCAATGGCCGCACCGGGTGGTATGGCCGGCGGCCCTTTTCGCGCTCGCCGGCATCTGGCTGCTTTCGGGCGGCGGCGCGGTCGCGCTCGTCATAGGCGATTGGCTGACGATCCTGTGCGCCGCCTTCTGGGCGCTCCAGGTCATCTATATCGCCCGCGGCGCCAGCATTACCGGGCGGCCCGTCACGCTCGCCGTCACCCAGTTCGCTGTAACCGCCGTCGTGGCGCTGGCAATCGCAGTTATGATCGAGCCGATCGAACTTCCTGCCATTCGCGCTGCCCTTCCCGAAATTCTCTATGCCGGCATCTTCTCCGGCGGCATCGCATTCACGCTCCAGGTCGTCGGTCAGCGCTACACCACGGCGCCGCAGGCAGCTATTTTCCTGTCTACCGAGGCCGTATTCGCCGCCCTTTTCGGCGCCCTCTTCCTGGGCGAGCGACTGCCGGCATCAGGCCTTGCCGGCTGCGGCCTGATCTTCTCGGCCATCCTCCTTGTCGAGGTCGTGCCGGCGCTGCGCGCCCGCCGCGCAACGTCCTGACGCCACAGGCCTGCATAAATCTGCTGCAAGATGCGCTATGATTGGCGGCGGGGCTCATGTGTCGATGGAGCGGTACGTGAAGAAGCCGGTCGAAAAAGAATGGGAACTGTCGCTGGGGCCGGACACGGTGCGCCTGCTGGCCGAGAAGGCCCGCGCCATCTCGGCTGCGGTCAACGACGATTATGACGACGGCAAGGAGCACGAGGTGGAGTTCAGCGGCGATGCTTCCGACCGTCACAACCATGATGGGCTTGCCGAGGAAAAGGAGGAGAACCTCACGGAAGAGGAGTTCCGCGAGCTGATCGCCGACCTCAACGTCGACGAGGCGTCCGAGCTTTTGGCCATCGCCTGGATCGGCCGTGGCGACTACGATGCGCAGGAATGGCCGGACGCCGTGGCAGACGCACGCCAACGGGTGAACAGCCGCCTGGCCGGCTATCTTCTCAGCATGCCCATGCTGGGCGATTGGCTGGAAGATGGGCTGGCCGCCATCGGTGCCTAAGCGTGCATCACAAGTTGTACTGTTTCATTGAATATACGACTTTCACTAGATATTGCAGTTCAATGTCCCGCCGACACTTTCGCGCCAGCCTTGCATCCATAACCACGCTCTGCCTCGCCGCGGGAGCCTCCATGGTCGGCGCCATCGAACTTCCCGATCACGCCCCGATCCCGCAACGGCGCGCAGATGCGCTGCGGCAAGAAGCACCTGCTGTGGAAAAACCGGCTTCACCTGCCACGCCGGCGGCCGAAAGCGCCTGCCGAAAAGAGCTCCGCACCCTCGGTATCGCCTTCACCGCCATATCCGCTATGAAGGCGAAAGGCGGCTGCAGGCTGCCCTACCCGCTGAAAGTAACCGCGCTTTCTGCAAAAATCCGCTTGCAGCCGGCGGCTGTTCTTAACTGCCGCACCGCCCGCGCCGCCGCCATCCTGTTCCAGAACAAGGGTGCTGCGGCTGCGAAGAAGCATTTCGAGGCCCGCATAGCGACTGTGGTCCACGGCTCCGCCTATGTCTGCCGCCCGATCAACGGCATGGCGAAGCTCTCCGAGCATGCCTATGGCAACGCGCTCGACATTTCCGCCGTCGAACTGTCCGACGGGCGGCGGGTGGAGGTCAGCGGGAAGGCCAAGGGTGCGGAAGGAAAGTTCTTGGCCGACATCCGCACCGCCGCCTGCGGCCCCTTCACCACCGTACTCGGCCCCGGCACGAATGCCGACCATTCCAATCACTTCCACTTCGACCTGAAGAAGCGCCGCAAGCCCTACTGCCGTTAACAGCCGCATTTTGGCCACAGATCTGAATCGACGCACTGAGCATTCCTTTACCCTTCGGCGCTAGGCTCGCCTCCGTGACAGGGAGCCGGCTGCTGGCCGGTGGTGGGCCGATAGTGAACAGAGTGCGTGTATTCGAGTGGCCGCGGCGGCGCCCCCGCGCGGCGTGGACGAGCCTGGCGCTCCTTGCGCTGACGGCAGTCTCCGCCTGCACGGTGGACACGGTGCTGCGCCCGGAAGTGGATGTCGGCACAACGACGGCGGCCGTCTCCGGCAGTGGTCTGCAGAACCTCGTGCCGTCCAACCCCATGATGACGAGCTATCCGCGCTTCACCCTGCCGCGCGCTCCCTCTTCCGTCATGCCCGCCGACGAGGTGGCCTGCCGCCGCGAGTTGAAGCGCCTGGGCGTCACCTATCGCGACCTGGAACCCATCGACGACGGCGGCGCCTGCCGCATCGACTACCCCGTGGAGGTGAGCGGGCTCTCCGGCGGCATAGAGATGAAGCCCGCCGCCACACTCAATTGCCAGATGGCAGCCACCGTTGCCCGCTGGACCAAGAACGAGCTCGCCCCCGCCGCGCGCTGGCGCTACCTCTCCGGCATCGGCACCATCCGCCAGGGCTCCAGCTACTCCTGCCGGCGCATCCGCGGCACCTCCGTCGCCTCGGAACACTCGAAGGGCAATGCCCTCGACATCATGAGCATCATGCTCAAAAACGGCAAGGACATCGACGTGCGCCGTCCCGGCTTCTTCGCCTTCCGCCAAAAGAGCCTGCTCAACAAGGTGCGCGCCAAGGGTTGCGGCTATTTCACCACGGTGCTCGGGCCGGGTTATGACGCCGATCACAAGGACCATTTCCACTTCGACATAAAGGACCGGAACAACGGCTACCGCGCCTGCCGGTAGCCTCCCGCCTTCCCCGCTCTATGTGCGCGATGTGGCACCGGCTCGCACCGCGCGCGTTTCGCTGATAGAGAACCCTTCATGCTCGCCGTCGAGATCACGATCCTCCTAGTGCTCATCCTCTTCAATGGCTTCATGGCCATGTCGGAGTTGGCGGTCGTTTCCGCCCGCCCTGCCCGGCTGAAAGCGCGCCAGCGCGAGCGCGGCGCCGGCGGCGCGCTCAAGCTTTCGGCCGATCCCGGCCGCTTCCTCTCCACCGTACAGATCGGCATTACGCTGGTGGGCGTGCTTTCCGGCGCCTTCTCCGGCGCCACGCTCGGCGTCCGCCTTGCCGGCTGGCTGGAAACGCTCGGCGTCTCCCCAGGCATTGCCAATTCGGCTGGCGTCGGCCTCGTCGTCGCCCTCGTCACCTATGTCTCCCTGATCTTCGGAGAGCTGGTGCCGAAGCAGCTTGCCCTGAAGCATGCCGAGAGCATCGCCATCCGCGTCGCCCCCTTCATGATGGCGATGGCCCGCGTCACCCTGCCGCTCGTCTGGCTGCTCGATACGTCCGGCCACGCAGTCCTCGCCCTCCTCGGCCAGAGCGCCGAACGATCCCGCCGCGTCACCGACGAGGAAATCCGCACCCTCATCGCCGAGGCCGAGCATACCGGCACCATCGAAACTGACGAGCGGCGCATGATTTCCGGCGTTATGCGGCTTGCCGACCGCAAAGCCCGCGCCATCATGACGCCGCGTGGCGAAGTGGACTGGGTGGACCTATCACAAGGCCGCGAAGCACTGGCAAAGACGCTGCGCGAGACGGATCATTCGCTGTTACCCGCCGGCGACGGCTCCACCGACAAGCTTCGGGGCGTCCTGAAGGTCCGCGAGCTTCTGGCCGCCCAGCTTTCCAAAAAGCCGCTGGACATGCGGGCGCATGTCCGCGTCGCGCCGGTCGTGCACGATTTTGCCGATGCGCTCGACGTGCTCGCCATGCTGCGCGAGGCCGAGGTGCCGATGGCGCTGGTGCATGACGAGTACGGGAGTTTCGAGGGTATAGTAACGCCAGCCGACATATTGGAGGCGATTGCCGGCGTGTTCCGCGCCGATGTGGAGAAAGGTGAGCTCGACATCGTCCAGCGCGAGGACGGGTCGTGGCTGCTGCCCGGCCTGATGCCGGCCGACGAGATGGCAGACCATCTGGGTATTCGCCTGCCGGAAGACCGCAACTACACGACGCTTGCCGGCTTCCTCCTGTCCCACACGCAGGAGCTGCCGAAGACCGGGAACATGGTGGACACGATGGGCTGGCGTTTCGAGATCGTCGACCTCGACGGCCGGCGCATCGACCGCGTCCTTGCCAGCAAGGCCGACGCGCCGGCCGGGAAGGTCTAAGCAATTTTCAGAATAGCGGCAAAGCAAAGGTCGGATCGGATCATCGGCTCCCTGAAGCGATGATCCGATCCGGAGGCCGTCAGGCGGCCTGCGACACGGCCGCGTCTTCATCCCGCGCCGCCTTGAGCGCCTTCGCCCACCAGACGAACTGGTCGAGCATGTCGCCGCCGCCCTGGTTCAGGTGCTCGATCCCGGAAAGCGATTTTTCTCCGCTCCTGACCGCCATGAAATCAGGCAGCAGGACGTGGACGGCCGTGCGGATCGGCGCCATCTGCAGTTCGACCGCGTGCAGCCTGAGCTGCTCCACCGCCCGCGCACCGCCCACGCCGCCATAGCCGACAAAGGCCACGGGTTTGTTGTTCCACTCCCTATAGGCGTAGTCGAGTGCGTTCTTCAGAACGCCCGTGGGCCCGCGATTATATTCGGCCGCCGTCAGGATGTAGCCGTCGAGTCCGGCGATCTTCTTCTGCCACGCCTGCACATGCGCGTTCTCCGACGGCCCATAGGCAGGCGGGACTGCGTCGGTGAAGAAAGGCAGCGGGTAGTCCGCCAAGTCCACCAGTTCCACGTCCAGCTCCTCGCGCACCTTCGCAAGGCCGTAGATCCAGTCCGCGGCCTTCGCCGCGAAACGGCCCTCGCGTGTCGAGCCTATGATGATGCCCGTCTTCAGTTTTGCCATTGATCGGTCCTTTCGGTCTCGTATGGTATCGATTGGAAACCGACGCTATATTGGATACTGAAAAACACTGCACAAGGAGGCACTTTTTTGAAACCCGGTCACCTTCAGTCGACCACCCGCGATCAAAGCGGCGCTCACGCGGGCGTCTATCCCGATGAGGCGTGCCGGCCGATCCACGAGATCCTCAACCTTGTCGGCGACAAATGGTCGGTCCTGGTCGTGCGCCTTCTCGGGGAGGGAACCATGCGCTTCAACGAGCTTCGCCGTGCCATAGACGGCATCTCGCAGAAGATGCTGACGTCAACACTCCGCAATCTCGAGCGCAACGGCTTCGTCACGCGCACGATCTATCCCACCATCCCACCACGCGTCGACTACGCGCTGACTGAACTCGGGCGCGAGCTTCTCGTGCCCGTGACGGCGCTCGCCAAATGGGTGGACACCAATCGGGAGCGCATCGATGAAGCGCGGGTACGCTTCGACGAGCAGCAGGCGTGAAACAGAGTTACATCTCCGGCGGCACCGGCGTCGGCTTCCCTGTTGCGTCCAGCGCCACCATGACGAAGTCGGCGCTGGTCACCATCTCCATCACGTCGGAGAGATAGCGCTGCGCCCATGCCTCCACCTTGAGCACCATCGAGGTGCGGCCGACCCGCTCCACCCGCGTGTAGACGCACAGTGTATCGCCGATCTTCACCGGCATGGCGAAGGCCATCTCCTTGACTGCCGCAGTGACCACCCGTCCCCGTGCCCGCTCTGTCGCACGGATGCCGCTCGCCGAATCCATCTGCGCCATCACCCAGCCGCCGAAGATGTCGCCGGCCGCGTTGGCGTCGCGCGGCATGGCCGGAGTGCGAAGGGTGAGATCGCCTTGGGGTTCCGTATGGTTCTCTGGCATGGGCGTTGTCTCCGATGATTCACATTTCGGATTCGTTTTCAGGGTGTTGCAGGCACAACCGGAATCGGACTGCAAGCAAACTCAGGCAAACTCTCAACGACTTGAATCATTTTGTGAAGCCGGCAAAGCGGTTCTCGGCGACAATCTTGTGCTCGACGTTCAACCATCCTTCACCAGCCGCGCGACCGTTTTCTCCAGCAACGCCATGCCGCCCGGCCGCCAGCCAAGGGCGGAAAGCCTTTCGCAGCGCATAGCGTTGACGGCCTTGTCTGCCGCCTCCGGCAGTGGGTGCGGCACGCCGGTCTCCCGCTTCACGATCGCAAGAATGTCGCGCCGATCCACCAGAATATCCGAGACATTCAGGACTGGCCCCACAGGCCCGTCCGCTCCCAAAACCAGCCGCACCGCCGCCGCCACGTCACGCCCATGCACCTCCGTTCCGGCGCGAGGATCGATCGCCCTGCCGGCCACGTAATCGGCAAAAAGGCCCGCCCACTTATGCGCTCGCCCCGGCGCTGCCGGACCGTAGACACCGGTGACGCGCAGGCTGATGCCGCGAAAGCGAACATCGGACAGCCCTTCCAGCGCCCGTTCTGCCGTAAGTTTAACCTCTCCGTAGAGCGTGTCGGGCCGCGCTTCATCTGCCTCTTCCAGCCACGTCCCCGGCGGGCGCGGACCATAAACGGCGCGGCTCGACAGGAACACCGCACGCCGCACGCCGGCATCCGTCGCCGCCGCGAAGAGCGCCGCGGTACCTTCAAGATTGCGGCGTCGGAAAACCTCCGGGTCCTCTCCCTCCCCACCACGATATCTTCCCGGCACATGGTCGAAGGCCGCGTGCACAAAGTAATCCGCACTCCTGAGTAGCGCGGGCGAAATGGTCGCCGGCTCCAGCGAAAGGGGCCGGAATTCCACCGGTGCCGAAAAGAAGCCCTCCGCCGGCGCTGACCGCCCCAGGACTGCAACCGTATGGCCGGCCGCAAGAAGCGCCTCGACGATGAAACGGCCAACGTAGCCCGTACCGCCTGAGACCACGGTGTGCGGCATGCTCATGCTGCCCGGGCCGGGTTTTCCAACCAGTCGATATTAGGGATGCCCTCGCCCACATGGTAGGCATGCCAGAGGTCGATCAGCGGCCGCAGCTTCTCTGCCTTCGGGTGATCCTTCTCCCAGGGCTTCTCATACTGGTAGTGGACCACGGATACCGACTTCCAGTCCCACAGTTCCGGTAGATTGAACCAGACATATTGCAGCATATTGAAGAAGACCGGCAGGCCATGCCAGTCGGGGAAGAAGGCCTGCAGGAACGTCTGGTCCGTGCGCCGCCATAAGGCGCCGGGCCGGTCGAGCATGGCCAACATGTCTCCATATGTCTTCTCACTGGGCCGGGCGACGAAGACGCCGGAATTCAGCCGGTGAAAATCGGCGAGGCTTTCGTAGACGTTTGGGGCGGCGGAGAACTCCGGATAGGAAAACAGCCGGTCGATATTGCGCAGAACCAGCGCATCGGCGTCGATGAAGATAACCCGCTCGTAGTCGGTAAGCAGCCACAGGCGCAGCTTGGCGAAATTGTCGAGCGGTGTATGGAAGGCCGGCTTGTTGCCTTTTGTGAAAGGGGCATCGGCATGCAGCTTCGCCCGCTGGTGACGTTCGTTGAAGGCCGCCGACGTCGGCAGAAGTTCGGCTTCCACGAGCCTGGCGCCGAGTCCGGCCAACGGCCGGAGCGTCTCTGTCGTCACCCCGCCCGTGTGGAGCACCACGATATCCGCTTTGGTGCCGCTCAGCTTCAGCGAGCGCACCAGCGCTTCCGCGCCCATGGCGTAGTCCGCATTGGTGACGAGTGTCACATAGGCATGGCGCAAAGTCTCAGCCCACGCTCTTCAGCCTCTTGCCTTCCGGATCGCGCTCGATCGTAGGGGCGATGTCCTTGGTCCAGGCTGAGACGGACGGGATGCGGCTGCGGTCGACGCGATAGGCGTATTTCTTCGCCACGTCGACCACTTCAGCCAGAAGCCCCTCCTCCAGCGTTGTCGGATTGAGGCCAAGTTCCAGGAATTTCTCGTTCTTCACCACCAGATCGTTCTCCGCGGCTTCCTTGCGCGGATTCGGCAGATAGGCGACCTTCGCACCGGTCATGCGCGCAACCAGCTCGGCGAGGTCACGCACCCGATGCGTCTCGGTCATCTGGTTGAAGATATCCGCCCGGTCGCCGCGTTTGGGCGGGCTCTTTAGCGCCAGTTCAATACAGCGCACAGAGTCCTGGATATGGATGAACGCCCTCGTCTGCCCGCCCGTGCCGTGCACGGTGAGCGGGTAGCCGATCGCCGCCTGGATGAGAAAACGGTTGAGGACCGTGCCGTAATCGCCGTCATAGTCGAAGCGGTTGATGAGCTGCTGGTGCAGCTTCGTCTCGTCCGTGTGCGTGCCCCAGACGATGCCCTGGTGCAGGTCGGTGATGCGCAGGCCGTCGTTCTTGGCGTAGAACTGGAAGAGAAGCTGATCCAGGCACTTCGTCATGTGGTAGATGGAGCCGGGATTGGCCGGGTAGAGGATCTCTTGACGTGCCGTTTCGCCTGAGAGCGTCTCCACGCCGACCGGCAGGTAACCCTCCGGGATCGCCGCCCCCACCGAGGAATAGCCGTAGACGCCCATGGTACCCAGATGCACCAGATGCGCGTCGAGATCGATCTCGACCATCGCGTTGAGGAGGTTGTGAGTGGCGCTAACGTTGTTGTTGACCGTGTAGTTCTTGTGCCGGTCGCTCTTCATGGAATAGGGCGCGGCGCGCTGTTCGGCGAAATGGACGATGGCGTCCGGCCGGTGCTCCGCCAGCCAGGCCTTCAGCACCTCATAATCGCGGGCCAGGTCGATCAGGTGGAAACGGATGCGCCGCCCCGTTTCCTGATGCCAGATGCGCGTGCGCTCCTGGATGGAGTCCATCGGCGTGAGCGACTGCACGCCGAGTTCCGTATCGATCCACCGGCGCGAGAGGTTGTCGAGGATGTGGACCTCGTGGTCCCTGGCGGACAGGTGCAGCGAAGTCGGCCAGCCGACGAAGCCGTCGCCTCCCAGAACAGCAATCTTCATTGAATCGAATCCCTCGTTTTGAAACCGCGAGAAATGCTTATCCGGCATTTGTGACAGCAATTGTATGCCGGGCAGAAGCGGAAAAGGAAGCGGCGGAAAATGTGTTTTTTACCTTGACAACCGGCCAAACGAATCAAATCACTTCATCTATCAGCCATATTCGTGCATCATAATAGGCTGGTGATCGTCCCATATGCGGGTGCGCAGGCTTTGTGAAGGAGACCGGGCATGGCCACGTCCGGGAAGGCCGAGATAGGTATATTCGATGCGGAGGAGCTGGCGGAGATCCGCACGGCGGTAGAGGCCGTATGCGCGGAGCTGGGCATCGGCCGTGACGACACGAAGGGCCGCGAAGAGGTGGCGAGCCGCATGATGCGCTCCTGGGTGCTCGGCCGCCGCACGCCGCTCGGCCTCGTGAACGCCGGGCTCGACGCCGCCTGATCACCGAGGCCCCCCGTTCTCGCGGTGGGGACATCTACGATTGCTGCCCGTTGGACGGGAGGAGACAGGACACCGTTCCGGAGAGGGTCCTTTCCGATGAGCGACATTACCCTCAAGCCCCGTACCAGGACCAAGCCGAAGACGGCGCGGCCCAAGCTGCACAAGGTCATCCTCGTCAATGACGATTTTACGCCGCGCGAGTTTGTCGTGACGGTGCTGAAGGCGGAGTTCCGGCTTTCGGAGGACCAGGCATACCGGGTAATGATCACCGCGCATCAGCGCGGGGTGTGCGTGGTGGCGGTGTTTCCGAAGGACGTGGCGGAGACCAAGGCGACGCGGGCGACGGACGCCGGGCGGCGGCAAGGATTTCCACTGCTCTTCACGACCGAGCCGGAGGAGTGAGAACGGCGCGGCCCGGGGCCGCGCCGTTTGCATGGAAAGCGGGCATCCCTACCATCCGAGCTGCACGATGGCGCCGGCCTGGCCGTGGCCGTTCTGGACGGCGTGGGCTTGCGTGTTCTTGCCGAACTGGAAGAGGCCGTAGGTGTTGCCGTTTCCGTTCTGCTGGACGGTGCCGGTGTGGCCGTTGCCTTTCTGGTGGATGATGCCGAGATTGCCCTGGCCGTTCTGGAGAAGGCCGGCGGCATTGCCGAACCCCTTCTGCTTGATCGAGCCGCTCTTGATGCCCTTGGCGAGGGCGTAGAGGCCGAGGCCGGTCTGCAGGGCCTGGGCCTGACCGGGATCGCTGGGGATGTAGCTGAGCGAGACCGAGCCGCCGGCGAAGGCCGGGGCGGTGGCGAGGCCGGCGGCGATGGTTGCGGCGGCGGCGATGGCGCGGATGGTGCGGAACATGAAACTCTCCTCTCCTGGTTCAGTTGACGCGGGCTTCATTGCCAGGCGACGGGAGGAGCATGCCAAAGCCGGCTTGAACGGGTGCGGAACGGGGTGTTAACCGGTCGTTCATGGACAATGCCAGCCGGCAACGGAAACGGGCCCCGGTTGCCCGGAGCCCGTCTGTCCGTGTGCTGCGGCAGGCCGGGGTCATAGGTGGCCGGCGCGCTTGCTGCAGGTGAAGCGGCCGTCGGGCGCCTCCACCTCCAGCGTTGCCTCGTAGACGGCGCCGGAGCCGCCGAGCATGACGCGGCCGAGCTCTGCCGGCTTGCCGGGCGCGGCGGAGAAGGAGCCGCCCTGCTTTATGTTCGAGCTGCCCGATCCGCCGACGGTCTCGACGCGGAACGAATAGGAGCCCGACATCGCGACCTTGGCGTGGACCACGCCCTGAAGGGCGATCATGCCGCCCTCTGTGCTGGCGAGGATCTCGCAGCGCGTATCCTCGGAGCCGGCCGTAAGAAAGCCGGCCTTGCCGGAGCCGGCCATCAGGGCCGTGCCCGAAATCGCCAGCGCCAAGGCGGCGGCGGTGGCGGCATGCGTGCGGTTCTGCAACATGGAAACCTCCTTGGTTGCCGGTACGGCGGAAGGCCGAGGGCGGAGATTATCCCCCTCGGCCGCTCGCGCCTGCAACGGCTGTTGCCTTACGGGCAGGTCTGCACGAAGGCCGCGACATTGCCGCCGCCGTTCTGGCTGACCTCGGCATCGCAGCCGTTGCCGACCTGAACGCCGGCCGCCACGTTGCCGTTGCCGTCCTGGGTCATGATGGCGTTGTGGTTGGCGCCGAACTGACCGACGCCGGCGGCGTTGTGCTTGCCCTTCTGCCAGATGTCGGCGTAGTTGTTGTGGCCCTGCTGGCCGACAGCCGCGGTGTTCTTCTTGCCCTTCTGCTTAACGATGCCCGTGTTCCAGGAACCGCTCTGGTAGACGCCGATCTGGTTCTTCTTGCCCTTCTGCTCGCCGCCGGCGGCGTTGGCCCAGCCATACTGCTCGATATAGATGCCGTTGGCCGAGGCGGGCACGGCGGCGATGCCGAGAAGCGCGGCGGCGGCGGTGGCGATGATGAACTTGCGGGTCATTTCGGTACTCCTCCTGATGGGTGCGGGTGTCCCCCGCGGGTTGTCAACGATTGCCGTTTTACGGGAGGCTTGCGGAACCGTTGCTGAACCCGTCGTTCAGGTGGGGTTCACTGGCGGGGGGCGCGAAGGGCGCGGGGCTCTCCGACGATTCACCTGCGCCACGGCAGATCGGCCTCCTCCGGCTCTTCGCCGTCCGCCATGGGCAGGCCCCGCATCCAGTTCACCAGGGCGCGCTTGCGCTGCCTTTCGTAGACCCAGCCCAGCTCGAGGGCGAGGAAGGCGGTCATCATGCAGTGCGAGCCGGCGTCGTCCCACAGCTTGCCGCAGGCATCGCTGTCCCCCGGCCCGAGGCCGCCGTGGCAGCACCCCGTGCGCCCGCAAATCCGCCGCGGACAGCGTTTCGGCAGGCCCGCGTCGTTGGCGAGGAAGCGGTACATGACCGTCATCTGCTCGCGCGGGAAGGGCGGCGGCTCGTCCGGCCCGGTCTCCACGCGCATGGAAGCCGGGATGGTCTTCATCGCCTCGCCGATCGATTGCATCATTTCCTGCATGAACTGTTCGTCGTCGTCCATCGTCTTCTCCTTTTCGGGGTTTCGGTCGGATGCGGCCGGCCACGGGCGCGCTTCATCCTCGCCACGCCCGGTTTTCACCGTCTGGCCATTGACCCTTCGACAAGCTCAGGGTGGGAAGCGGGGCGCGTTGTCCGAGCCACTCTATTTATTTTTAAGGCGCGTCCAACGCGCCCCGCCGGAGTCTGTCCCGACGGTCGGCCGGTCACCCGGCCCCCCGCCCTTCCCGGCTGCACCCGAATGGGGGCTTTACCGGGCCGGACGGGAAGCCTGGCGGCTTCTCCGCAATGCCGGCGACGCTGTCTGTAGCGCCTCCGGCACCGCCGGCCTGTCGCGGGCCCTCAGGCCTCCGGGCACCGGCAGCCCGAAGGGGGAGGTCTCCGCCGCCCTCCCCGTGTCCCCGGTCCGGACCGGGTTCCCGCGAGAGCGATGGGGAGGATTGTAGGGGTGGCTTGGGGAGGGGGGATAAAAAAGTGGGACGAGGGAGTGAAGAAAATGCGAATGGTAAGTGGGGACAATGGGTTGGCGGGGGAGAAAAATTTTGCGAGTGCAGATTTATCCCCGCGCGAGAGGCGTTGGGGCCTCTCTTGCGGCGTAACATAGTAAAGGGCTGCTCATTGCGGAAGCGAATTGCAATTTTCGGTGGTGAATGCTATGCGGAAGGCGGTGCGGGTGGAGTGGAACGAAGTTTCCACTGATTCAGTTTGTCCTGGGTCTCCGTTATACATTGAGGGTAAATCTCTCAGCTTCGGCTACCCTTCTTGAAGGGTGTAGTTGTCCTTGAGTTCGTGCGCCCGCACCGCTTTTTTTGGGGTAGGCACATTGGGCGCAGAGCATTCGAACATTTGGTTAACCTCCCGCACTCGGATGGAAGCCGAACGGCGACTACTTTTGTATGGAAAAATTTCTCACTTGGTAATTTCTTATTACTCGATAATACTCATCATATTTAATGTTTTCTCAAACTTCTTTGAAGAAAGGTATACATATTATTACGAGATAAACATTGCTCTATCTGTAATAATATTATGCGGATCGCTTATATCACACGGATTTCGTTTTGAGAAAACAGCAGCCTCTCATCGAGATTGCTATCTTAAACTACAAGAACTTTTTTCATCTCCACTAACTGGACAAGAGAAAGACAGTCGTTACAGCCAGATACTGTACGGATATCCAAATCATGGAACACAAGATTACAACAACATGATAGTCAGGGAGATATTATTTTTCAAAAAAAACCTTGCAAACTCGACCGGACCAATTTTGCTTAGCAAATACAACATAGTCAGTTTCTTTGTATGGAAAGCGTTACTTGTTATATCTGTCGCCGCGGTATTTCTAATTCCAGTTGTACTATTTGGAATAGCGCACCTGGAGTTTCTCAATGGGGTCTAAGGAAGTCTTTGCTGCGGAATTTTCCACCGATCGTCTTGTAACCCTTTTTAATGAGCGCATTGAAGTTGGTTCCAAGGCCCTCGGAAAAGATGGCATTAACGTGGAGGCGTTCAAAGCGGGCCTGGACAGAGAAGTAGAGGTCATACGGCGCAAGATCTTCGACAAATCCTACCGCTTCACCGGCTACAAACAGCGATTGATATCGAAGGGAGCTACGAAGTATCCCCGCGAAATATCTGTCGCCACCGTCCGAGATCGCCTAGTCTTGCGCGCGCTTTGCAATGTGTTAATG
This sequence comes from Chelativorans salis, assembly GCF_025336525.1. Lineage (GTDB taxonomy): Bacteria > Pseudomonadota > Alphaproteobacteria > Rhizobiales > Rhizobiaceae > Chelativorans > Chelativorans salis. The sequence goes on along the minus strand of NZ_JAOCZP010000002.1, from coordinate 296,749 downwards.
CAAATTTTTCCTGAAACACTTTTACCTGCTCCGCAGGCGTATGTACGGGAAATAAGCGAGCTTCTAGACCGGGCGGACGACGGATTCTCATTTGTTCAAATTGACATCAAGGATTTCTACCCGAGCATAAGGCACGACCTAATGCTCAGAAGGGTTCGAGCCAAAGTACGATACCCTCCAATGTTAAAGTTGATAGAAGAAGCGCTTAAAACACCAACAGGACTAGCCCGGGCGCTAAATAGTAGAGAAAAAGGGATTCCTCAAGGTTTAAGCATATCAAACATTCTTTCATCTATATATATGAATGCAATTGATGGTAAAATGAAAGAGGCGACTACGTACTTCCGATACGTTGATGATATACTCATTATTTGCCCCGACAGTGAGGCCAGTCGCCTCTTTCGCTCTACCGAAGGAAGACTAAAGGCTGCAGGTTTAGAATGCCATTCTATAAAGCCAGGCTCGAAATCAAAAATCGCCAGCACAAGTGAGAGCGTTGACTATCTTGGATATAAAATTTCAAAGAATATGATTTCAGTTAGGTCATCGTCATTCAAAAGAATGATTGACAACATTATTAAGGTAATTACAGAATTTAAATATAAGAAAAATCATAAGAGGCTTATTTTACGTATAAACCTCAAGATAACAGGATGCATAATAGAAAATAAGCGATACGGATGGATGTTCTTTTTCTCACAAACGAGAGATATGAGTCAACTTGCGCGATTGGACGCTTTTATCGCCAAGCATGTAAGTAAATTTAGCCCTGAAAATGTAAACATGTTAAAGACGTACATTAAGACTTTTCACGAAATAAGATATAATATTCATGATACGAAATACGTCCCAAAATATGACAAATATAGTTTCGATCAGAAAGTGAAAATGATTTCAGAATTATATGGGACAACGGAAGAAGACATCCGAAGCCGCGACGAACAGACGGTTGAAAACTTATTTCGGAGGCTCGTTAAGCGCGAGATTTCCGAATTGGAGAAAGATTTAGCTGAAGCTTTCTCGTGAGCCCCTATCCTGCCGCGCTCCCCAAACGCGCGTCCTCAATCAACTGGTCGAGCTTGCCGGCTCTAACATCCGCCTCAAGCTGGCGGTCCCAGCGCTGCCAGCGCAGTTCGTCGAACCACTCGGCGAAGGACTTCAGTTCCTCGTCCGAGAGGGAGGCGACGGATTTTTCGATCTGGTCGAGCTTGCTCATGGGAGTGCATATAGCATGGAATGAGGGTCGAAGGGGCGTGGCTTTTGCGGCGGAGCCCGCCTTGCCGGTGTCATCCCTGCCGAGCGGAGCGAGGGCCGGGATCCATTCCGGAACGTCACCAAGTCACGGAATGGGTTCCGGACAGCCTGCGCTTTGCTCCGGCTTCCGGGATGACGGCCGCGAAGGGTTTGTGACGCAGCCTTCCTGTCTTCTCCGATGGCGCCGATACAATAGCTGGTGCCATTGCCGTCCCTTGCCATCACCCCCTGTCGGCTACCTCCAGCCCCAAACGTCTTCCACCCATAACACCATTCCAACAACCACAGGAGAAGCGTGATGAGGAAGGTTATCGTCGGTGCGATGGTGAGCCTGGACGGGGTGATGCAGGCGCCGGGCGGGCCGGATGAGGATCCGGTCAGCGGGTTCGAATATGGCGGGTGGGTCTGGCCGCTGTTCGACGAGACGCTGGGCGAGGCGTTGGACGAGATGTTCTCCAGGCCCTTCGACCTGCTCCTGGGGCGCAAGACCTATGACATCTTCGCGGCGTACTGGCCCTATGTGGAGCCGGACAATTCGATCGGGCCGCTGTTCGACCGCGTCAACAAATATGTGGCGACGCGCGATCCGGAGCGGAAGCTTGAGTGGCAGAACAGCCATAGGCTGGGGCCGGATGCGGTGGCCGCCGTGAAGAAGCTGAAGGAGGAGGACGGGCCGGACCTTCTGACCCAGGGCTCGACGGTTCTTATAAAGGCGCTGTTCGAGAACGGGCTGGTGGACGAGATCAACATGTCGGTCTTCCCCGTCGTGCTCGGCAGGGGGAAGCGGCTGTTCGGCGAGGATTCCATGCCGGCAACGTGGAAGCTGGTGAGCTCGAAGACCTCCGGTTCCGGGGTGACGGTCAACCGGTATGTGCGCGACGGCGAGGTCGCCACCGGGTCGTTCGCACTCGTGGAGCCGACGGAGGCGGAGCTGGAGCGGCGCAGGAACCTGACCTGAAGGCGGGGCACCGGGCTGGCGGTGGGCCTGTCTTTTAAGCGTCATCCCGGCCGAGCGGAGCGAGAGCCGGGATCCATTCCGGAACGTGGCCAAGTCACGGAATGGGTCGCGAACAGCCTCCGCATTGTTCCGGCTTCCGGGATGACGGCGGAGGTTAGCGGTTCGCTTACTCCTCTTCTTTGCCGGTTCACAAAGGAGCGTCCCGACAGACCAATCGACACGCCGGCGGCGACGGCGGCAGAAGGATGATATCCACCTAGCAATACCGCACGAAGTCAGCGCCCCGGCCGGCCCGTCTTCTTCGGCCGGCGGCGGCGTTCGCGCTCGTCGGCAGGATCCTCGTAGGAGCCGGCGCCGGGCTTGTTGCGTGGTTCGTCAAGCTCACCATGAGGGGCATTGGTGCCGGGCTTGGCGCGCGGGGTCTTGCCGCCGACGGGCTTTTCGGTGCGGCCGACGGTCATTTCGTCGAGGGTGTTCTTGCGGAAGAGCGACTTGTCCTTGCCGGCCGGGACCGCGTAGGCGCCAGAGCGGCCCATGTCGTCCAGGTCGGGCTTGGCGAAGAGGGGTTTGTTGGCCTCGCGCGCGGCCGCGGGGTCCCCATCCTGCCCGGCTTCGCGGGACTGCCCTCCCCTCGAGGGGGAGGGAGCCGCGCTCTGTGATTGTCTCGCCGCCCTTCCCTTGCGCGCGGCGTCGCGTCTGCTCTTTTGGGTGTTCTCCACGCCGATGTCGCGCGAAAGCGGGTCGTCGAGGATGGCGAGTTCGGTTTCCTTGAGGCGCTTGATCTCGTCGCGCAGGCGGGCGGCTTCCTCGAAGTCGAGGTCGGCGGCCGCGTCGCGCATGGATTTTTCGAGGTGCTCGAGGTGGGCGGCCAGGTTGTTGCCGACGAGGTTGTTCAAGTCCTCGCCCTTGGCGCCGGCGATGTCGGCGCGCACATGGTCGCGCTCGTAGACGGAGCCGAGGATGTCGCCGATGTTCTTCTTGATGGATTCAGGCGTGATGCCGTGGGCGGTGTTGTATTCGAGCTGCTTTTCGCGGCGGCGGCCGGTTTCGGCCATGGCGCGGTCCATGGAGCCGGTGACATTGTCGGCGTAGAGGATGACGCGGCCGTCGACGTTGCGCGCGGCGCGGCCGATGGTCTGGATCAGCGAGGTCTCGGAGCGCAGGAACCCTTCCTTGTCGGCGTCGAGGATGGCGACCATGCCGCATTCGGGGATGTCGAGGCCCTCGCGCAGGAGGTTGATGCCGACCAGGACGTCGAAGGTGCCCAGCCGCAGGTCGCGGATGATCTCGATGCGCTCCAGCGTGTCGATGTCGGAATGCATGTAGCGCACGCGGATGCCCTGCTCGTGCAGATATTCCGTCAGGTCCTCGGCCATGCGCTTGGTGAGCACGGTGACGAGGGTGCGGTAGCCGGCGGCCGTGGTGGCGCGGATCTCGCCGACGACGTCGTCGACCTGGGTCGTGGCCGGACGCACCTCGACGGGCGGGTCGATGAGGCCGGTGGGGCGGATCACCTGCTCGGCGAAGACGCCGCCCGCCTGCTCCATCTCCCAGCCGCCGGGGGTGGCGGAGACGCAGACCGTGGGCGGGCGCATGGCGTCCCACTCCTCGAAGCGCAGGGGGCGGTTGTCCATGCAGGACGGCAGGCGGAAGCCGTATTCGGCGAGCGTTGCCTTGCGGCGGAAGTCGCCCCGGTACATGCCGCCGATCTGCGGGATGGTGACGTGGGACTCGTCGACGAAGACCAGCGCGTTGTCCGGCACGTATTCGAAGAGGGTGGGCGGCGGCTCGCCGGGGGCGCGGCCGGTGAGATAGCGCGAATAGTTCTCGATGCCGGCGCAGGAGCCGGTGGCCTCCAGCATCTCGAGGTCGAAGCGGGTGCGCTGTTCGAGGCGCTGCGCCTCGAGCAGGCGGCCGGCCTTTTCGAGCTCAACAAGGCGCTGCTTCATCTCCGCCTTGATGCCCTTGATGGCCTGGTTGAGGGTCGGGCGCGGGGTGACGTAGTGCGAGTTGGCGTAGATCTTGACCGATTTGAGGTCGTCGGTCTTCTTGCCCGTAAGCGGGTCGAACTCGGTGATGGACTCGATCTCGTCGCCGAAGAGCGAGATGCGCCAGGCGCGGTCCTCGAGGTGGGCGGGGAATATCTCGATCGTGTCGCCGCGCACGCGGAAGGAGCCGCGCACGAAGTTGAGGTCCTGGCGCTTGTACTGCTGGGCGACGAGGTCGGCGAGGAGCTGGCGCTGGTCGAGACGGTCGCCGATCTGCATCTGGAAGGTCATGGCGGTATAGGTCTCGACGGAGCCGATACCGTAGATGCAGGAGACGGAAGCGACGATGATGACGTCGTCGCGCTCGAGCAGCGAGCGCGTGGCCGAGTGGCGCATGCGGTCGATCTGCTCGTTGATGGAGGATTCCTTCTCGATGTAGGTGTCCGAGCGTGGGACGTAGGCCTCCGGCTGGTAGTAGTCGTAATAGGAGACGAAGTACTCGACCGCGTTGTCGGGGAAGAAGGACTTGAACTCGCCATAGAGCTGGGCGGCGAGCGTCTTGTTGGGGGCGAGGATAAGCGCCGGGCGCTGCGTCTCCTCGATGACTTTGGCCATGGTGAAGGTCTTACCGGAGCCCGTGACGCCGAGGAGGACCTGAGTGCGGTCGTTTTGGTTGGCACCTTCGACGAGGTCGCGGATGGCCGTCGGTTGGTCGCCGGAGGGCGAGAACTCTGTCGCCATCTTCAGCGAGATGCCGCCCTCAGACTTGTCCGGGCGCGGCGGGCGGTGCGGGGTCCAGGCACTCCTCAGGTTCGGGTCGCCGCCCTCGATAAGCTTCGAGAGTGCGGCGACGGTGGCGGTGACGCCTGCCGACGACAGGCCCTCCGCCTCCTCGAGGCTGACGTCGAGGCCGGCGACGGGATTGAGGCCGGCGGCGGCGCGCTCCTTGGCCGACGCCGCGCCACCCATGGAGGTGCCGCGCGCCGTCTTGCCGGGCGCGGCGGAGCGCTCGGGGATCTTCTTCTTCGGCTTCATCGGCTGATCCGCCTCTCGCTCGATCTCCTCGGCCCAGTCGGCGACGGAGCCTGACAGCGGCGCGCCGGAAAGCGGCGGCTGGGGCTTTTCAGCGAAGCCGCCACGGTTCTTATTCGGGGAATTGGCCATGAGGGCGAATATGGAATCTCGCGGCGCAAATGGAAAGGGGGTGGCGGGCGGCTGCGCGGTCCTGGCGCGGGGTTGCTGACAGAAGGCTGTCAGGAGGCGAAATCCCTCGGGCACAGGAAATGCGTGAGCTGCGCACCGGCGAAGCCGAGGCCCGCCCACGGCCCCTCCACGGTGAAGCGGGCAAGCGCGGCGGTGGGAAACTTGGCACGCATGCGGGCAAGCGCCTGCGCGTCCGAGCCCGGCCCGGCAAGGCCCACCGCCAGGTCCTCCATACCGGGATTGTGGCCGAGGAGGAGAAGCCGGCGGCAGTCTTCCGGCGCTTGGCGGATCAAGGCCAGGAGCCGGTCGGCCGAGGCCATGTAGAGCGCCTTGTCGCGGGTCGCGCTCGGCGCCCCCTCGCCCATCTCCACCGCCGCCAGCCGCCAGGTTTGGCGCGTGCGCAGCGCCGCCGACACGAGCGCGGTGTCCGGCACCCAGCCGCGTACGGCCACTTCGCGGCCCATCAGTGCCGCCGCCGCCTCACCGCGCGCCGCCAGCGGACGGTCGAAATCGTCGAGCGTCGGATTGTCCCAACCCGACTTGGCGTGGCGCAGAAGAAGGAGTTCGCGCATTCAGACCTCTTGCCGTTGCAACCCCCGCCGGCAAGCGCGCTAGCACGAAACGGCCACGGCCGCCAGCGGAGCTTTCTATCCGGGTTATATTGACGCTTGTTTTATCCGGGTATAAATGATGGCGGGGGCTCCATGGAAAAGGACAAAAACATGTATACGGCTTTCGAAGGTGAGCGGCGGGTGGTGGCGGGGACGCGGCTGGAAGTCGCCCTGGCGCTGAAACGCGACGGGCGAGCCGAAAACGTCCTGATCTTCGACGACGAGACTGGGCGGCAGGTGGATTTCGACCTGTCGGGCAGCCTGGAGGCGGTGGCCGCCCGCCTCGGCGGTGGGCAAGACGCACCGGCCGCCGCCCGCACGCCGGGCCGGCCGAAGCTCGGCGTGGTGGCGCGCGAGGTCACGCTGCTGCCGCGCCACTGGGAGTGGCTCGGCGGGCAGCCCGGCGGCGCCTCGGCGGCGCTGCGCAGGCTGGTCGACGCAGCGCGCGGCAGCGACAGCGGGCGCGAGGGTGCCCGCAAGGCGCAAGCGGCCGCCGACCGCTTCATGATGGCGATGGCTGGCGACCTGCCGGGATACGAGGAAGCGTCACGCGCCCTCTACGCCAGCGACAGCGACCGCTTCCGCCGCCACATTGCCGACTGGCCAGATGATGTGCGGGGGTATGCGGAGCGGCTGGCGGGGCCGGCGTTTGCCTCATAACCGAAAAAGAAGACGGCCGCTGTGCGCGGGGCGTACCGGCGCTGGGTGCACAGGGTTATCACACCGCGATTGGAGGCGATGGCCGGCGATCTGCCGGCTACGAGGAGGCGTCACGGGCCCTCTACGCTGGCGACGATGACCGCTTCCGCCGTCACATCGCCGACCGGACGGCCCCCACCCGGCTGCGCTCCGAATGCTTCTTCGAATGTTGACGCATCGCCGAAGCTCATCAAAACCGTTGCGCATCGAAGCCCGCGATGAGGCATTGTGCAAGTCCAAAACCGGCCCATGGCGATCACGATCGATCTGCGGCGAGTTCGCCCCAGGTGCTCCTCGGTAATTCTGCACTGACGCGCTTGAAAAGCGCCCGACGCGCTCCCAAATTTTTAGCGGTCCGGGCCCCTCTGGCAGTGCCTCAGGCACTGTGATGTCGGACTTCGAGTTAGCTGCGATGAGTGCACCTGACTGGTTGGCCGACCCTTCACTAAGCACAGTCGTCCTCCAAGTATGGTCTCAAGCCGCAGCCCGATGGCCGCGGTACGGCCAGAGCATGGAGAGACGAAATGAAGTGCCCGATCGACCAGACGGAGCTGATGATGACGGAGCGGCAGGGGATCGAGATCGATTACTGCCCGAAATGCCGCGGCGTGTGGCTCGACCGCGGGGAGCTCGACAAGCTGATCGAACGCTCCGGCCCGGCCGAGCGCCCCACGCGACAGGAGGAGGCGCGGCCGCAATACCGCGAATCCGGTTACGAGCCGCGCCACAAGAAGCGCAAGTCGCTGCTCGGCGAACTCTTCGATTTCTGACGTCACCACGTGACGATGGCCGGCCCGCCAAGGGCCGGCTTTTTCTTGCCGTCTTCAGTTTCTTCTTCCCCGCGCGGGATAATCGACCGGAAACAACATCATGGAATCGAGCATCTGGCTCTGGGTCGGGTTCAATCTGTTCGTGCTGGCGCTGCTGGCCTTCGACCTCGGCGTCCTCCACCGTAAGGAACGCGAGATCAAGGTCGGCGAAGCCCTGTGGCTGAGCCTCTTCTACATCGCGCTTGCGCTCTTGTTCGGCGCCGGGCTCTTCTGGCTGCGGGGCAGCCAGGACGGCGTCGATTTCCTGACCGGCTATTTCATCGAGAAGTCGCTCAGCGTCGACAACATCTTCGTCATCGTCCTGATCTTCACCTATTTCTCCGTGCCCGCGCAGTATCAGCACCGGGTACTCTTCTGGGGCATTCTGGGCGCGCTCTTCATGCGCGGCGTACTGATTTTCGCCGGCGTGCAGCTCATCCACCAGTTCGCCTGGATGGCGCTTATCTTCGGCGGCTTCCTCATCGTCACCGGCATCAAGATGCTGATCGTGGCCGACCAGAAGCCGGATCTCGAAAACAACGTCGTGCTGAAGGCGGTGCGGGGGCGGTTCCGCCTGACGGAGACCTTTCAGGGCAAGCACTTCTTCGTGCGCCAGAACGGACTGCTCTACGCCACACCGCTTTTCCTCGTGCTGGTGATGATCGAGTTTACCGATCTCGTCTTCGCCGTCGATTCCATTCCGGCGATCATCGCCATCACCACAGACCCCTTCATCGTCTACACCTCCAACGTGTTCGCGATCCTGGGGCTGCGGGCGCTCTATTTCGCGCTGGCCGGCATCGTGCCGCGCTTCATCTACCTGAAATACGCGCTGTCGCTTGTGCTGGTGGTGATCGGCTTCAAGATGATCGCCAACTACTTCTACGGCGGCAAGTTCGTTCCGACGGAGCTTGCGCTGCTCATTACCGTGGTGCTGATCGGCGGCTCGATCCTGCTTTCGCTCATCCGCACCCGCGGCGCGCCGCCGGCCGAGCCGCAGGCACTGCCTACCGGCTGGGTGCCGGGCAGCCCGGCGGAGAAGCCCGTCGAGAAGCCGGCGGATACGGAGTAGCAGATGCGCGCGCTGTGGGCCGGCCGGCTGCCGCTGGGTGAGGCGTTCTGGAAATACGCGCTCCTCTACGGCACGCTGGCCAGCATGCTTGCCACGGGAGGCGCGCTGGCACTTTTGGCTGCCGGTATGCCGGCGGCCGCAGCACTGGCCGTCCACTTTCTTCCCCTGCCCTATCTCCTGGCGGCGGTGGTGGGCGTCTACCGCAGTGCCGCCCGGTATGCCGGCCCGCCGCTCTGGGCGCGGACGGCGGAAGTGGCGGTCGTGCTTTGGGCGATAGTCATGGCGGTGCTTTGATTTTCGAGCGCTAGAGCGGGATGAATTTGGTCAGGTCAATCCCGGCGCGTCATCCCGGCCGAGCGGAGCGAGGGCCGGGATCCATTGCGTGACTTTTCAACGTTCCGGAATGGGTCCCGAACAGCCTTCGTTTCGCTTCGGCTTCCGGAATGACGCCGTCGGATCAAACCGGCTTGAAATCTTGCATTAGGTGCGGCCTGTCCGTCAGAACCGTTCCGCCCGCAGCACCTGCGTGTCGGTGACGCTGACGACACCGATGTGCCGCTCGACGACGGCGAAGGCGGCTTCGAGCAGTGGGTCCAGCCGTTCGGGGCGGATAAGGCAGATGACCGCGACCATGCCGCCGGCCCGGCTCACCTGCCCTTCGCGGCTCCACTGGCCCGAGCGTCCCGACCCGCCGCTGACGGGCAGGATTGTGTAGCCGGTCACGCCGGCTTCGTTCAGCGCGTTGGTGAGCTGCCGCTCCATAACGGCTTCGATGATGATCTCCACGCGTTTTGCATTATGCATTTCCATTGCTTTCAGCTCCCCGTCACGGCGGCGGCGGCCATCATATAGAATGGAATGCCGAGCGTCAGGTTGAACGGAAAGGTGACCCCCAGCGCCAGCGTCAACGACAGGGCGGGGTTGGCTTCGGGCAGCGCTACCCGCATGGCCGCCGGCACGGCGATATAGGAGGCCGACGCCCCCAGCACCATGAGGAGCACCACGCCGCCGAGCGACAGCCCCAGCGCCAAGCCGGCTGCAAGGCCGAGCGCGGCGCCGACGAGCGGCATCAGGATGCCGAAGGCGACCGTCCCCGCCGACAGGACACCGCGGCTGCCGCGCAAGCCCCGGCCCGCCACTATCCCCATGTCGAGCAGGAAGAGGCACAGGACGCCCTTGAAGGGCTCGACGATGAAGCTCTGGATCTCCGCCAGCCCCTCCTCTCCGGTGACCCAGCCGATGACGAAGGCGCCGAGCAACAGCACTATGGAGCCGTTGAGCAGGATCTCGCGCCACAGCTCCGCCCCCACCTGCTCGGTGCCGCCGCCGCGCTTGGCGGCAAGCCACAGCGCCGACAGGATGGCGGGCGCCTCCATCGCAGCGGCCACCGCGACCATGTAGCTCTCGGCTGGGATGCCGCGCCCGGTGAGAAGGGTGCTTGCGGCAACGAACGTCACGATGGAAATCGATCCGTAATGACCGGCGACCGCCGCCGCATCGGTGACCGAAACGCGCGTGAGGAAGCGCAGCAGGGCGAAGGCGATAAAGGGAAGGAAGAGCGAGAGCGCCACGCCCGAAAGCAGTGCGGCGACCAGCCGCGCATCGACGCCATGGGCCGCCACGCCCGCTCCGCCCTTGAAGCCGATAGCGAACAGAAGATAGAGGGAAAGCCCCTTTGCAATGGCTTCGGGAAAGCTCAGATCGGATCGGGCAAGGCCTGCCACCAGCCCGAGCACGAAGCTGAGAATGATCGGCGAGACCAGATTGGCCGCCGCCAGCGCCAGGATGCTGTCCATGCCCACCCCTCGAAATGATTCGCGGGAATATAGGCGGGAGCATCAGGCGCGAAAAGCGGCCAGGGCCGGTGTTTCGTGGTCAGCCGCGTGCACGCGGCGGGGATGATTTCGAGGATCGCTGCGCTGTCCCCGTTTTCTACGAAGGCGCCAATCGTGCAGCAGCCGCTATGAAGGTATTCCCTTTATCGCCTGTGAGGTGTCGCTTCCGCACCTTCCAGGTACGCGAGCAAAACGTAGATGAAAATAAGCACCCCGGCTATCTCGAGGCCCTCCTCCATGTTCGTCAACATTCGAAAACGAAACGACTCTATGCCTTCGATTTCCGCGACACTGCCGCCGATCATCTCGAGCCCGACAGCGCCGCAAAGAAACGCCGCGGCGGAGAGTATCAAGAGGACCGCGAGACGTGGAGGAAACGATCGGATGAACGGAATAAAGGCCGCAAGCCCGATCAGACTGACGACGCCGGCCGGCGCTGCCCAGGCGAAATACATCAGGCCGGTGTTTTGTACCCTCGATGACAGAATGGCAGAAATCTTCTCATGAATGCTTGCGAATTCATCGAACGATAGCAGCAGGAAAAGAGCCGCAAGGAAGTACCAGTGCCACTTGAAGCGGCTACCGCGCATCGCCGCATCGCCCGCTGCCTGAAAGAGCAGCCAAGCTGCAGCGAATGTCGCCACTATCGAAAGCCACGTGAACGCGCTCTGCTCGGAATCAACATCCAGCAGCCATATCTTATCGGAAGAACCCGCGTTTGCTCTGTAATTCAGGATCAAGTCTTGTGCAAAGCTTGCACCGACAAGCAGTGCGGCAACAAGGCAAGATATCGCGAATATCTCCTTCCACTTCGCGAGCATGTCGACGGTGAACGGAAGGTCTCTATGTGAGAGTTTATGAACCGGGGCACTCATAGGGTCACCGGGTTCCCCTGTTAGGGACGTGTCATAAAACCTTCATGAGTTTGTCACACCTCGGTGGCTGGTTGTCAATGTATGGCGCTGCTCGCTCGCTCCGGTGCACGAGAGGAAGGGAAGCCTTCCACCCTTGCGCCGCCGCGGACTGATCGCCGTGGAACCGGCCCTGCCTCTGATATCGCTGCACTCAGTCCAGGAGAAAGCTCAGCCGCTCGTCGGTGCGGTTGGGGGTGATTTCGAGGATCTCCGTACCGACCACGTTTTCGGCGACGAACGGATCCTCGTTCACCCGCGCCTGAAGCTCCGGGAGGGAGGTGGCGTGGGCGAGGATGGCCCCGCCGGCGTTGGGCTGCAGGCTGCCGACCACCAGGAAGACGCCGTCTTCGATGCCGCGTTGGATCCATGCCTTGTGGCCCTCCATGAATTGCGGCGCCTGGGCTTTGTTTTTGGAAAATCTGAGCAGGACGACGAACATAGGGGGTTCCTTGAGTTTTGCGGGTGGATTTCCGGGGTTACGGTGAGGCGGTCTTTTGCGTGTGTGCCTCCAGCCAAGCGCACATCTGGTCGACCTCGCTGCGGATGAAGCTTTCGTCGTGAAAGGCGTTGGCGAGTGTGGCCACGCCCTGGCTGCGGGCGAGGATGTGCATCGCCAGGGCGTCGGCCTCCGCCTCCAGGCCGAGCAAGGCGAACTGGCGGCGCAGCCAGTCCCGGAACAGAGTGAAGATCTTGTTGGCCTCGGTTTGCGCGATGTGGTCGAGCTTGGCCAGTTCGGCGCAGAGTGTGCCGACGGGGCAGCCATAGGCCATGATCTTCGCGCGGTTGGCCACGAGGACATGGATGAAGCTGCGGATGCGGTCTGCGGGGTGTGCGCCCTCGGCGTCCCAGCGGTCAAGCATTTCCCGGGTGTTGGACAGACGCAGAGTGATCACGGCATTAAGGATGTCGTCCTTGGTCTTGAAATGATAGTAGAAATTCCCGCGCGAGATCTGCACCGTCTCGGCGATGTCCGTAAACGAGGTGTGCTCGTAGCCTTGCCGGTAGAACAGTTCGTCGGCCGCCTCGATTATCTGCTCGCGGGTTGTCTCGGCGTTCATATTGGGCTCCGCCGGTTGGACGAAATGGGTTTAGGACGTTTGACCTAGAGATTAGGACGAGCGTCCTATACCCGTCAAGGGCGATGCGGCCTTCGCCTAGCGGCGCGGCCTTGCCTCCTACCGCGGCCCCTCCAGAAGGTGCAGCGGCGGCAGACGGCGGGGGACGGGGGAGGACTGGATGATGGAGGAGTTGGTCATGGCGAACGGCATCACCTTGTCGATCAGGCGCTCCAGATCCTCCATCGAGGCGACCGTGGCACGGGCGATGAAGCAGTCCTCGCCGGTGACGCGGTCGCACGCTACGATCTCCGGCAGGCTCGCTAGGACCTCGGCCACCTTGGGAAGCTGGCCGGGGACAGGGCGGATGCGCAGCCAGGCCGCAATAGGCAGGCCGAGGGCGGCGGGATCGATCTCCACCGTATAGCCGGTGATCACGCCGGCCTCCTCCAGCCGGCGGATGCGCTCGGCCACGCTCGGCGCCGACAGGCCCACCTGCCGGGCGAGCGCGGCGGTGCTGATTCGCGCGTCGTCGGCGAGCGCGGCGAGAAGCTTCATGTCGGTACTGTCGAGCGGGCCATTTTCGTATCGAAGGCGTTTCATGTCAGAAGCCTTACATTCGTGGGAGAAAGACAGATATCTTCTTTCGATAATATTCGCACAAGAATACCGACCTTACATATCGATGGCAAAGAAAGTGGCGCGCCAGCGGGCGTCGGTCCTTGCGTTTTGGGCAATGGCGGGGCTGGCCCTGGGAGAACGACCATCATCTCGCCGCAATCCGGTCCGGTACGCGTGACGCGGTGGCGCGGGGAAAGGCCCCGCACAAACGATTACTTGCCTTTAACCGAACGTATGCTTAGTTCAGGTTGGGGGCCTAAGCAAAATGGAATTTGGGCGTGGACTTCTTCGATAACGAACCGTCGCCACTACAAATAATGGAACGCTTGCAGGCAGGGGCGGATCCGGTCGACGTGCTCTATGACCTATCCTATGTGGCCTTGTTGAGGGTCATGGGCGAACCAAACCCGCCCTCCGGGGTTCCGACGGTCTCCGTGCCGCTGCCCTTGCTGGAGGGGGTGCTGGAAAAGCTCAACCGTCCGCTGCCAGACGACGATGAGTATTTCCACGGCATGGACTGGTAGATGCGACACCACTGATGCGCATGCGGGTGGCGCGTGCCGTCGCAGGCTTCTTGTCCGTGGCGCCGGGTACGCAGTCTTCGTATCGAAGGTGCTTTGTCCTTAGGGCCTCGTAATCCAGATAGGAAGACCGCTTCCTCCCTTTCAAAACATATTCATTCCAGGACATCGCCCTTTCATAGTGATGGCAAAGGGAGTTGACCCGATGCCATCTTCGACGGGCGCGCTGAACAGGGCAGCCGAGACCGTTCCGCCGCATGCCTGGTTCGGCGTCAGCGCCGTCTTTCACTATCTGGGACCGTCGTTTGCGGTGCTCTTGTTTCCGGCGGTGGGGGTTCTCGGCGTTGCCTGGTTCCGCATCGCCTCGGCGGCGCTGATCTTCGCGCCCTTCACGAGGCCGTGGCGGACTTTTCGCGAGGTGGACGCAAGGACGCGGTTGCTGCTTGTCGGGCTGGGCGCTTGTCTGGCGGTGATGAACACGGCCTTTTACCTGGCGCTCGACCGGCTGCCGATGAGCCTGGTGGCGGCGATGGAGTTCGTCGGCACGCTCGGCGTCGCGCTCTACGGGCTACGCACCCGGCGCAACCTGGCAGCGCTGGCTCTGGCGCTGACGGGTGTCTTCGTCCTGATCGACGTGACGTGGGCGAACGATCCGCTGGGACTTTTCTGGGCGGCTTTGAACGGGGCGCTGTTCGTCGGCTATATCGTGCTCGGCCATGCGGCCGCCAGGAGCGGTGCCGGCGCCGGGGTGGAGCGGCTGGGCGCGGCAATGGCCGTCGCCTTCTTGATCCTTATGCCGATCGGCTTCGCCGAGGCCGCACGCGCCTTCGGTACGGTGGAACTGGTGCTGGCGGGCATCGGCGTGGGCGTTTGCTCGTCCGTGATCCCGTATATCTCCGACCAGCTCGCCATGTCACGCCTGCCGCGGGCGACGTTCGCGCTGTTCCTGGCGCTGCTGCCGGCGACGGCGACGGTGATCGCGGCGGTCGTGCTGGCGCAGGTGCCGACGGTTCGGGATGTCTTCGGCGTGGCGCTGGTGATGGCCGGCATCGCGATCCACAGGCCACCGGGGACAGGGTGAGGCTTCTCACTGCACCCCGAGGAACTGCCTCAGCTCCGGCGTCTTCGGCCTGGCGAAAACCTCTTCGGGCCGGCCGATCTCGTGGACGCGGCCCTGGTGCATGAAGACCACGCGGGAGCACACATCGCGAGCGAACTTCATCTCGTGCGTGACCATGAGGAGGGTCATGCCTTCGGCGGCGAGCTCGCGGACGACTGCGAGCACTTCCGCCACCAGCTCCGGATCGAGGGCGGAGGTGACCTCGTCGCACAGAAGCGCGATGGGCTGCATGGCAAGCGCGCGGGCGATGGCGACGCGCTGCTGCTGGCCGCCGGAGAGCTCGTCCGGATAGGCGTCGAATTTTTCGGCGAGGCCGACGCGCTCCAGCATCTTTCGCGCCATGGCCTCGGCTTCGCGCTTCGGCGTCTTCTTCACCACCGTCTGCGACAAGATGACGTTGCCGCCGGCCGTCAGGTGCGGGAAGAGGTTGAACTGCTGGAAGATCATGCCGACCTTGAGGCGCAGGGCCTTGAGGTGCGCCTCGTCGGGCAGGAGCTGCGCGCCGGCGACGGAAATCGAGCCGCCGTCGATGGTCTCCAGGCCGTTGATGCAGCGCAGAAGCGTCGACTTGCCGGAGCCGCTCTTGCCGATGACGGCGATCACCTCGCCCGGCTTCACGTCGAGGTCGATGCCCTTCAGCACCTCGGTCTGGCCGAAGCTCTTGCGGACGTCAGTGATTTCGATGAGCGACATTGAGCTTCCTCTCCAGGATCTGGCTCGACTTCGACAGCGGCCAGCAGAGCGCGAAATAGATGAGGGCGACGAGGCCGTAGACGGTGAAGGGCTGGAAGGTGGCGTTGGTGACCACGGTGCCGGCCTTGGACAATTCGACGAAGCCGATGATGGAGGTAAGTGCGGTGCCCTTCACCACCTGGACAGAAAAGCCGACGGTGGGCGGGATGGCGACCGTGAGCGCCTGCGGCAGGATGACGTAGCGCATCTGCTGCACGTATCCCATGCCGAGACTGGCCGACGCCTCCCACTGCCCGCGGACGACGGATTCGACTGAGCCGCGCCAGATCTCGGTGAGGAAGGCGGCCGTCCACAGGATGAGGGCGATTCCGGCGGCGAGCCACGCCGGCACGTTTATGCCGAAGAGGCCGAGGCCGAAGAAAGCGAGGAAGAGCTGCATCAGGAGCGGCGTGCCCTGGAAGAACTCGACATAGTATTTCGTGAAGGCTGTCGACAGACGGTTTCCGCCGATGCGCAGGAAGAGGAGGAGCGCGCCGACGATGCCGCCGCCGAGGAAGGAGACGAGGGAGAGGACGACGGTCCAGCGCGCAGCGAGGAGCAGGTTGCGCAGGATGTCCCAGATCGTGAACTCGATCATCGTGCCGGCCTCCTCGGGAAAATCATGGCGCCGATGCCGGCCAGCACCTGGCGCAGAAGGATAGCCAGGGCCAGGTAGATGGCGGTGGTGACGAAATAGGCCTCGAAGGCGCGGAAGGAGCGCGACTGGATGAAGTTGGCGGCGAAGGTGAGGTCCTCGGCGGCAATCTGCGAGACGACCGCCGAGCCGAGCATGACGATGACCACCTGCGAGGAGAGCGCCGGCCAGATGCGCTGAAACGCCGGCACGAGCACGATGTAGCGGAAGGTCTGGATGGGCGACATGGCGAGGCTGGCGCCGGCTTCGAACTGGCCGCGCGGGGTGGCCTGGAGGCCGGCGCGGACAATTTCACAGCTATAGGCGCCGAGATTGACGACCATGGCGAGATTGGCCGCCTCGAGCTCGGTGAGCCTCACTCCGAGCGACGGCAGGCCGAAGAAGATGAAGAAGAGCTGGATGAGGAAGGGTGTGTTGCGGATGAGCTCGACATAGGCCGAGACGAGCGGCTTCAGCCAGGCGGGCCCGAGGGCGCGCGCCCAGGCACAGGCCGTGCCGAGCGCGACGCCGAAGAGGCCGCCGACGACGATCAGCTCGATGGTGATGAGGATTCCCTTGAGGAGGACCGGATAGTATTCGGCCAGCCATGAGAAGCTGAAGGCGTAGGTCACGGGAGGCGGCCTCTTTGCGACGTGAATTTGACTGGGATTTGCGCATGCCCGAAGGGGACGAGCTTCGGTGGTGCCTCTCCGCATCGCCGCTCCCCACATGGCAGCCGACGGCGCCGCCCCCTCACCGTCTCGGCCTTCAGCCGATCCACCTCTCCCCCACGTCGTGGGAGCAAGGCGTAGACGCCTTCACCACGGCCGGCGACTCCCCTCCCCTGTTTGCGGCGGAGAGGTGGGCCGCGAAGCGGGTCGGTGAGGGGGAGCGACATCACCATGTGCGATAACCCCTGCGCTGTTGGGCCGGAGAGAAGCGGAAGAAACCGCTCATGCGCGCAGCGTTCACAGCCCTTCCGGCAGGCCCGCCCCGAGCCATTTCTGCGAGATGGCGTCGAGCGAGCCTTCGGCTTTCGCCTCGGCGATGACGGCATTCACCTTCTCCATCAGCGCTGGCTCGTTCTTATTAAGGCCGATGTAACAGGGCGAGTTCTTGATCAGGAACTTCATCTCCGGGCGCTTCGGCGGGTTCCTCTCGAGGATGGCGGCGGCGACTACGTTGCCGGTCGCCACGACGTCCACCTGGCCGGACAGGAAGGCCGAGATGGTGCCGTTGTTGTCCTCGTAGCGCTTGATGACGGCGTCGGACGGGGCGATCTCGGTCAGTTCCAGGTCCTCGATGGCACCGCGGGTGACGCCGATTGTCTTACCGGAGAGGTCTTCCGCATCCGATACAGTGACATCGTCGGGCGCGAAGACGCCGTTGAAGAAGGGGGCGTAGGCGTCGGTGAAGTCGATCACGGCCTCGCGCTCGGCGTTCTTGCCGAGGCTGGAGATGACGAGGTCGACCTTGCCCGTCTGCAGGTAGGCGATGCGGTTGGCGCTCGTCACCGGCACGAGCTCGGCTTCCACGCCGAGCTTCTCGGCGATGAGGTTGGCCATGTCGATGTCGTAGCCGACCGGCGCCATGTCCGTCCCGACGCTGCCGAAGGGCGGAAAATCCTGCGGCACGGCGACGCGCAGGGCGCCGCGCGCCATCACGTCCTCAAGCGCATCCGCCATGGCGAGCTTTGGCGCCACGGTGGCCGCGGCCGCCAGAATCGCCGCACCGGCCATCCCGATTAATGTCCGACGGTTCATATCGATCTCTCCTTGTTTGCTTGTTCCAGGCTTGTTTGTTCCGGCTATCCGCTTGCCCTCTGCAACTGGCGTGCCAGCCGCCGGCACTCTGGAGGAAAGCCCGCATTTCGACGGGCGCGAAGGGTGAGATCGAGCGGTCGAATATGGTCGCCTGCGAGAGCTAGCTTACGCAATTGGCCAGCACTGCCTATAAATTAGGCAGTGGAAGAGGTCCGGCGCATATGGTGCAACAGTCAGGCACAAGCTCCCTCCTCCTGAACGAATGCTGTCAGTAAGCCCCCGCTATGGTCGGCAACCTTCCGCCAAACCGGACCCGCCCCATGACCGCATTGCCGACCGACAACCCCGCAACGCCACCCTTCGAGGAGCAAGACCCCCGGCAGGCGGTGGTCGAGCTACGCAGCTACCGCCTGCACACCGGGCAGCGCGACACACTCATCGCCCTCTTTGACCGTGAGTTCGTTGAGAGCCAGGAGGCTTGCGGCATGTCTGTTCTCGGCCAGTTCCGCGACCTCGACCGGCCGGACGAGTTCGTCTGGCTGCGTGGCTTTGCCGACATGGAGACGCGCCGCGCGGCACTGACCGCCTTTTACGACGGCCCGGTCTGGGCCGAGCATCGCAACGCCGCCAACGCGACGATGATCGATTCCGACAATGTTCTTCTCCTCAAACCTGCAGACCATGGCGCAGGGTTCGATCTGGCAGGTGTGAAACGACCACGGCCGGGCAGCAGTGAAGGCTTTCCCGCCGTCTATGCCGTCTACGTCTTTCCGCTGGCGCTCCACCGGGTCCACTCCTTTCCCGCCTATTTTTCGCAAAGCCTGATGCCGGCTCTAACCGAGGCCGGTGCGCCGGCGGGCGCGTGCTTCGTGACCGAACAGAGCACCAACACCTTCCCGCGCCTGCCTGTCCGTGAAAATGAGCGGGTTTTCGTGTGGATCGCACGTTTCGACAGCGCAGAGGCGCACGCGGCCTTCACGACACATCTTGCCGAGACAAGGGGATGGCGGGCTGCGCTGGAGAGCGGCTTCGACGGCTGCACGGCCGGGCCGGCGATGCGGTACCGGCTTTCCCCGACCGCCCGCTCGCTGCTGCGGTAACCTTCCGGCACGCGAGCTTGCCGGGCTTCGCAGACTGGGCGGAATCGGGCTGAAAACGCTATCTTGCTTCCGGCGCGTTTCCGTGCCATTTATATGCGGCGCTCGGGTGGTTGCAGACCCGGAGACTGGACGCGTTTTGATTGGACGGCCCCTTTCCCCGACATCGTAAGCTCTCGACGAAAGTGAAACTGCGCACAGTGCGCAGGCACATACTCACCAACGGGAAAAGGAGTTTCCCATGGCCCAGACCGGCACCGTAAAGTTCTTCAACGCCACCAAAGGCTTCGGCTTCATCACGCCTGACGACGGCGCGAAGGACGTTTTCGTTCATATCTCCGCAGTCGAGGCTTCCGGCATGCGCTCGCTCGTTGACGGGCAGAAGGTTTCCTTCGACGTCGAGCCCGATCGCATGGGCAAGGGACCGAAGGCGGTCAACCTCTCCGAGGCATAAGCTGCAGGCCGCTCGCGCGGCACAGCGATAGCGAATTTGCGAAAGGCGCGGCGGATCATCCGTCGCGCCTTTTTGCTTGATGGGCGTTCGCGGGGTGGGCAGCGCGGCTGCCTTTGACACAAAACTTTCCCTTGCCCGTCATTCCAAAATGAGGGAAGATTTTGCCCGTTCGGGCATTTGCCGGCCCGGAGACTGGAATAGCATGCCCCGGCATACGACCCTGAAAAAGGCACCCGGGACGTCGCGTGTCACAAGAAGTCCGGCAGGATCCCCACGCGAGGCTGTCTGTTTCTTCTCCCCCAGTAAAGGACCGAGACAACCTGGACCATGGCCCTCGCGAAGAGACTTGGTCCGAAAGACGATGAGTGACGGGAGAAAGGATCTCTTCCCATGCCGCAGAGTGGTATCGTAAAATTTTTCAATCATGCCAAAGGGTTCGGCTTCATTACGCCGGACGACGGGGAGAAGGACGTGTTCGTGCACATCTCCGCCGTTCAGGCTTCCGGCCTGCCGGGCCTGGAAGACGGCCAGAAAGTGACCTTCGACACCGAGCCGGACAAGCGCGGCAAGGGACCGAAGGCCGTCAATCTTTCCGTCGGCTGAACAGCCGTGGCCGCCGAGGACGGCGGCATGACAGCTTGCGCCGGCCTCGAGGCCGGCGTTTGTTTTTTCATCAGAAGCGAATGGCGGCCGGCAGTACTTGAGGACTCAATACCTGGAACGCGTAGACTGGAGTTTTCCACGTTGAAACGCCGGGCAGACTGTTTCGCACAGTTGCGTCATCGTTCAGGTACCGTTCAGCAAGGGAGCGCTAAAGCCTCATCCGAAGCCGCAGATGGTCCCCCCGGCGGCGTGTTGAAGATGAGGTGAGTGCCATGAAACGCATTCTCAAGACCAGTGTCCTGACCCTGGCCGTCGCCGCCACCGCGCTGGCGACCGTTCCCGCCAACGCCGACCATTGGCGCCACGGCGGTTACGGCGACTATTCCCGCTACGAGCGCCATGGCTGGCATGAGCGGCACTATGTGCGGAAAAAGAAGGGGAGCGACGGCGACCTGGTGGCCGCCGGTGTGCTGGGCCTTGCGGTCGGCGCGATTGCCGCCGGCGTCCTGACGCAGCCGCGCCAGCCCTCAAGGGTCTATATCGACCCGCCGGCGCCGCAGCCCACCTACCGCTACGAGCGCAATTACTATCGCACTGCCCCCACCTACCGCAGCACCGCGAGCTATTCGCCGGAGCCCTGGAGCCGCGAGTGGTATCGCGCCTGCGACGCCCGCTATCGCAGCTTCGATCCACAGTCGGGCACCTTTATGGGCTATGACGGCCAGCGCCACTTCTGCGTGATCAGGTAAAAGAAAAAGACGGTAGGGCAGCAGGTGACGGACCCGATGCCCTACCGACCTATTCTCCTATCAGGAACGGATTGCTTCGCCGCTCGTCGCCGAACCGGCCGCCCGGCCCATGGCCGCACAGGAAACCGATCTCGTCGCCGAGTGGCAGAAGCTTGTCCTTGATTGAACGGATCAGGGCGGCATGGTTGCCGCCCGGAAGGTCCGTGCGGCCGATGGAGCCGTTGAACAGGACGTCGCCCACATGGGCGAACCTGGCATCCGCATTATAGAAGACGACGTGCCCCGGCGCGTGGCCCGGGCAGTGCAGCACCTGAAAGCCGTGTCCGACGAAGGAGACGACGTCGCCTTCCTCGAGAAAGCGGTCGGGCGTGACGTTACGCACCGGGTCCGTCAGCCCGAACATGCGGCCCTGCTCGGCCAGATTGAGCAGCATCTCACGGTCTGCTTCGTGCGGGCCGAGGATCTCGACATCGAGCTCGTCCTTCAGATCCATTGCCCCGCCGGCATGGTCGATATGGCCGTGGGTGAGCCAGATGGCCTCGATCGTCACTCCTGTCTGGTCGATGGCGGCACGGATGCGCTCCACCTCGCCGCCCGGATCGACCACCACGCCCCGCTTCTCATCCTCATCGAAGAGGATGGCGCAGTTCTGCTGGAACGGAGTGACGGTGACGATGGCGGCTTTGAGAGTGGTCATGACGAGGTTCTCTCCCGGGGGTCTGTTGAGAGTCGGCTGTCGGATGGGGTGGCTCTACCCCTCTCTCTATCTATAACAGAACGGGCGGCTGGCGCCGCCCGTTCGCACTCTTCCCGAAGAAAGCTCAGCTTTTCTTCATGCTTCCCATGACTGCGCCGACGATCCCGCTCAAGACGCCGCCGCCGACGACGCCGCCTACCGCGTCCCCAAGCAGGCCGCTCAGTGCGCCGGCATCACCGCCGAGAGAGGAAAGCAGAACGCCGCCGCCCACGCCGCCAACGGCGCCGCTGATGATCTTGGCAGCGTGTCCCATCGCCGCGTTCTTGAACGCCGCACCGACGGCCTCACCGCCGATGATGCCGGCGATCGCCTGCACGATGATCGGAAGAAGTGCTTCCATAACTATCCCTCCAGTAGCGCCGGCATCGCGTGCCGGCGCCACGATGAAACGCCGAATTAGACTAAAGTCAAATACGGGAGGACTGGCTCAGCCAGCGGCGGCCAGAGGGAACGGGCCCCTATTCCGCCGCCATGCGCTGGCCGGGGCGCACCTCGTTGGCATAGTCGTTCATCAAAAGACGAGCGATTTCACCGACTTGGAAGGTGTAAGGCCCGATTTCGGAAACCGGCGTCACCTCCGCCGCAGTGCCGCACAGGAAGCACTGCTCGAAGCTTTCCATCTCCTCGGGCATGATCGCCCGTTCGACCACTTCTATGCCCCTGCGGCGGGCGAGACCGATGACCGTGCGGCGGGTGATTCCATCGAGGAAGCAGTCCGGCACCGGCGTGTGCAGCACCCCGTCCTTGACGAAGAAGACGTTGGCGCCGGTGGCCTCGGCCACGCGGCCACGCCAGTCGAGCATCAGCGCGTCGGTATAGCCCTTGGCCTCGGCCGCGTGCTTGGACAGCGTGCAGATCATGTAGAGGCCGGCGGCTTTGGACTTGGAGGGCGCGGTCTTCGGGTCGGGGCGGCGGTACTCGGCCATGTCGAGGCGGATACCCTTCAGCCGCTGCTCCGGATCGAAATAGCTCGGCCACTCCCAGATAGCGATGGCGAGATTGATGCGGTTGTTCTGCGCCGAGACACCCATCATCTCGCTGCCGCGCCAGGCGATGGGGCGCACATAGGCGTCCTGAAGCTCCTGCTTGACGAGGAGCTGGCGGCAGGCCTCGTCGATCTCCTCCACCGTCCAGGGGATACGGAAGCCGAGGATGCGGGCGGATTCGTGCAGGCGCTCGGTATGTTCGGTGAGCTTGAAGATCTCGCCGCCATAGGCGCGCTCACCCTCGAACACCGCGCTTGCATAGTGCAGCCCGTGGGTGAGTACGTGCACCTTTGCATCCGCCCATCTGACGAACTCGCCATTGAACCAGATAAAGCCGTCAAGCTGGTCGAAAGGAACCGATGCCATCGTAACCTCTCCTGCGGGCCACGCCCTGAACAATGCCCAATACGAAACTGGCGAAAAACCGATTATGCCGGAAGACCGCGCGCCGAAGCAAACGCATTTACAGGAAGTTCCGGAAAACCCGCCTCGACGCACCTTTTTGTTCGCCATGAGCCGAAAAGCTTGGCAAAAATTATCAAGCGGCCTTAATTATGTCAATATGGCTGACATAATTTTAGTTCACCGGGAAAAACAACGATGAAAAGTCCTACGAAGCCGACCCCGCATGAGGCGACACGGGAAGACGAGGACGTGGACTTCGCCCTCATCGAACTCCTGTTCTTCGCCTACCGGGACTTCACCTCCGACCCCGACGCGATCCTGGCGCGCTATGACTTCGGGCGGGCGCATCACCGGGTGCTGCACTTCGTCAACCGACGGCCGGGACTGACGGTGGCGGAACTTCTTGAGGTGCTGAGAATTACCAAGCAGTCCCTCGCGCGCGTGCTCAAGCAACTCATCGATACCGGCTATGTGGTGCAGGTGCAGGGACCGCGGGACCGGCGCCAGCGCGAGCTCTACGTCACCAAGAAAGGCCACTCGCTCGCCCTGGCGCTGGCCCTGCCACAGTCCCGCCGCATCAATGCGGCACTTGAGGAGGCGGGGATTGAGGACCGTGCCGCCCTCGAGCGCTTCCTGAAGGCGATGGTGGATCCGGAACTCAGGGCGCAGGTCGACAGGCCGCCTTCCGGCGGCGATCGTACGAGCGAGAGAGGGAAGATGGAATGATCGAAGGCACCGTTGTCGAAAATGGCGCAGGCGCGCTGCCGAACGGCCCGCTGCCCGACGACGCCCCGCATCTGCTTGTCGTCGACGATGACAAACGCATCCGCACGCTTCTTCACCGCTTTCTGCGCGAAAACGGATTTCGAGTGACGATCGCCGGCGATGCGACGGAGGCGCGCCGCAAGCTCGAAGGGCTGGATTTCGACCTCATCATCCTCGACATCATGATGCCGGGCGAGGACGGCGTGGCGCTGACGCAGAGCCTCAGGACGCAAAAGACGATGCCCATCCTCATGCTGACGGCGCTCTCGGAGACGGAGAGCCGCGTCACCGGGCTGGAAGCGGGTGCCGACGACTATCTGCCGAAACCTTTCGACCCGCGCGAGCTGGTGCTTCGGGTCAACAGCATCCTGCGCCGCAGTGGCCAGCAGATGCCGCCCAAGCTGGAGCAGGTGGTGTTCGGCCCCTACACGTTCCAGATCCCCCGGCGCGAATTGAAGCGCGCCGGCGAGCCGCTGAAGCTCACCGACCGCGAGCGCGAGATCATGGCCATCTTCGCCGAGCGCGCCGGCGAGACCATCCCGCGCCACGAGCTCGTCGGAGAGGAATCGGAGGTGGGCGAGCGCACCATCGACGTGCAGATCAACCGCCTGCGCCGTAAGATCGAGCGCGACCCCTCCAACCCTGTGTGGCTGCAGACCGTGCGTGGGGTGGGATATCGGCTGAGCGTGGAGTAGGGAAAGCCCCTACTCCAGCCCGAACAGAAATCCGGCGATGGTTTCCATGCCACCGTGTCGGGGCATGTTGATGTGGTTTGCGCCTGGCAAGACGTGCAGGACGGACCTCCCTTCGCTGAGTGCGGCGAGTGCCTCGGCGAAATCGGGCGGCGTTATGGGGTCATTCTGGCCGGCCAGGAGCAGGATCGGTGCATCGATGGCGCCGATGCGCGAACCGTTGTCGAAGCGGGTGCGCACCAGCCAGAGGGGGACCGAGGTCTGCCGGCTGACGGCGGCGGGAAACGAGGTGAAAGGCGCCTCGAGAATGACCGCGCGGGGCCGAGCCCTGGTCGCCACATAGCTGGCGACGCCCGTTCCCATCGAATAGCCGTAGAGGACAATGCCGTCGGGAGCCAGTTTCTCATCGGACAGCTTGGCGAGAAGCGTCGCCGCGTCGCGGTAGAGCATGCTCTCGCTCGGCTGTCCCGGATTTCCGCCATAGCCGCGATATCCCGCCAACATCAGCCCATATCCCTCCTCGGCCAGCGTGAAGAGATGCTTCGGTCTGCGGATGAGATCGCCGAGCCGCCCCGGGAAATAGACGATGACGGGCTTACCCGGCGCCGGCGCGTAATACCAGGAGCGCAGCAACAGCCCGTCATGGGTGCTCATGTCGACAGGCTGCAGTTCGACGCTGCTTTCGATCTCCAGGAGGTTCAGAACCAGCCTTTCGCGGAAAAGGACGAACTCCGGCACGGTCTGCACCGCTACAACGCCGGCTGCCAGGAAGAGGGCCGCGAAGACGACGACGGCACGACGCAGGAGAGAGAACCGGCGGCGCCAGCCCCCACCCACGCGGATAACCCCTTCCATCGACAAAGACTTCAGCCCCTAGAGCGGCACGCGCCGCACCCCATGAATGCTTTTGTCGGGCATCATACGGTAACACGAGATTTCAAGCTATAACATTTGGTGATCAAATATATGTAACAATCGGCCGGCGAACCCTTCTCCGGCCGCAAAAAGTACACCCCGACCGCCGGAGCGGTCGGGGCCCGCTGTAGCGGGACGTAGGGCCGGTCAGGCGGCTGACATCCGCTGGCGCGCGAAATACAGTTCCAAGCCAGCGAGCACAGCGACGATCAGCCCGGCGATCACATGCGCCCAGAGGGCGGCCGCGATCGCGGCGAATCCCAGAACCCAAGGTGAGATGATCGCCCAGATGCCGAGGACGAGGTTTACCCATTCCTCCCACTCGGCGAAGGAGACCAAGGCTCCAATGGCGACCAGTGCGATAAGGGCACCAACCACCCAGGCGTTCCAGGCGGCCGTCGTTTCGGCCATGAAGCCCAGCGCCCAAGGCGTGAGCAACAAGGCAATGCCGACAACGAGGTTAACCACGTCGAGGGCAGTTTCCTGGGTATTTCGTATGACATCTTTTGCCATGACGACTGCTCCTTTCAGTCAGTATGGCAGGCAACGGGCTTTCCTTCGGGAAGCCGGCGTTGCGGCTGCCGACTCCGACGGGCGTGGCATCAGCGCCCGCCGTTGATGGCGATGCGCTTCGCGCTGCTTTTCGCCTGCTCGGTCTTCGGCAGGGTCACCGTCAGCACGCCGTTCCTGAAATCGGCCGCAACCCGGTCCTCATCGACCTCGGGGCCAAGTCCGATATGCCGCTCGAAACGGCCGTAGAAGCGCTCGCTGAATTGACGGTCCTTGTCCTCCGCCTCCGACTTCTTCTCACCTCGAAGTGTCAGAACGCCGTCCTTGAGGAGGACCTCCATGTCCTTTTCCTCGAGTCCGGGGACCTCTGCGGTCACGCGGATCTCGCCGTCGGTTTCACTGACCTCGACATCGGGCCAGGACGACCAGCCCGACATCCGACTGAACGGTGCCGGGGCGTCGAAATTCCGGAACACGTCGTCGAAAAGCCGGTTCATTTCCCGGTGCAAGGCCAGAAACGGACTGTTGTCTTCGCGGTAGACGGCCGGCGTGCGGCCACCACCGCGGTTCCAGGGGATGAGATTACGCATGTTCATGGCTATCTCCCTCGCATCGCTTGGCTGGGAGCGGTCCGCGCCCCGAACGCCGGCGGCGCGGACCGCTCACGAAAGTCAGGCGGCCTGCTTTTTGCCTTCGATCTGCTTGGAGGCCGCCGGTGTCTTGCCCGTGACCACGTCGATCCGGCGCGGCTTCATCTCTTCCGGGATGTCGCGCTCGAGATCGATGGTCAGCATGCCGTTCTCGAGCTTCGCGCCGACGACCTTGACGTGGTCGGCAAGCTCGAACCGGCGCGTGAAGGAACGCCCGGCAATGCCGCGGTGGAGATACTCCGCCTTGTCGTCCTCCGCCTTGACGCCGGAGACGACGAGCAGGTTCGGCTCCTGGATTATCTCGAGCTCGTCCTGCGCGAAGCCGGCGACGGCCATGCTGATGCGATAGGCGTCTTCACCGGTTTTGGCGATGTCGTATGGAGGCCAGTTGTCGACGGTCTGCAAGCGCGCCGGATTTTCCAGCAGACCGAGTATCCGGTCAAAGCCGATGCTCGACCGGTAGAGGGGAGAAAGGTCGAATGTTCTCATAGCCACATCCTCCTTAGAGCAACATGGTACGAGGGACGCCAAAGAGCTGGCGCCCCTTGACGGTATCGGTCCCATTCTCGGCGACCGATAAAAGAAATTTGGGTGTGAAGAGTGCAAGTTTCAAGAATGCGGGCGCCGTTTCCGCTATGGGCGGAAACGGCTTGGCAGAGGGCCTATGCAGGCTGGAGCCGCATACGCGGCTGTGATGGGAAGGCGAGCGCCACCGCCACCGCGCCGAGCCCGACAGCGAACGAGCCGATGAAGAGCCAAGCATAGCCGCCGAAGGTGTCGAACACCCAGCCGCCGGCGAGCGGGCCGAGCGCCATGCCGAGGCTCGACAGCATGGTTGCGGCCCCGAACACGGTTCCCATGACCGCCTGGCCGAAATATTCGCGCGCCAGCACCGCATAGAGCGGCATCACGCCGCCATAGGCCGCGCCGAAAATCACGGCCAGCGCATAGAACTCGCCGAGCCGGCTGACAAAGACATAGGCCCCGATCGCCAGCGCCTGTACGATCAGGCCCCCGATCAGCACCGGTTTGGCGCCGATACGGTCGCCGAGCACGCCGAAGAGGACGCGGCCGCCTAGGCCCGCCAGCCCCTCGACGCTGTAGATGCTGACCGCGGCCATCGGCGCGATGCCGCAGACGAGGGCGTAGCTGACCATGTGGAAGATCGGCCCCGAATGCGCCGCGCAGCACGCCATGAAGGTGAAGCCGAGTACCAGGAACCGCGGCGAGCGCAGCGCCTGTGCGGCCGATACCCTGGCGCCGGCTGCGGCGGCGCCGGAATCAGCGTCGGCGCTCGTCGTGACCGGCGGACGGCGGACCAGGAAGGCAGCGGGTATCAGGAGCGCCCAGGCGACCACGCCGATGACCAGCATGGCGGTGCGCCAGTCATAGGCGGTGATCAGCCAGCGCGCGAAGGGCGAGATGGTCAGCGGCGCCACGCCCATGCCCGCCGAGACGAGCGAGACGGCAAGACTGCGGTTCTTGTCGAACCACGCGGTGGCGGCGGCGATCATCGGCGCGAAGAAGGCGCTGGCGGCGAGGCCGACGAGAATGCCGTAGGTCAACTGGAATTCGAGCGGGGATTGCGTCCGGCTTGCCAGCACCAGGGCGAGGCCGAGAAGGGCTGCGCCGGCAAAAACGACGATGCGCGTGCCGAAACGGTCGCTCGCCACGCCCCAGCCGAAATTGCCGAGGGCCATCACCAGGAAATTAAGGGTCATGGCGCTCGAAATCGCGGCGCGCGACCAGCCGGTCTCGGTCGACATCGGGTCCAGGAAAACCGCCAGCGAGAACATCGCTCCAATGGCGACACAGGTCATCAGCGCGCCTGCGCCGACGATTACCCAACGATAAGGAATAGACATATCCGATTTCCCCTCGGTCTTCACAATCATCGTTCCGACACCACTTAGCGGTATGCCTGCAGCGTCACTTGCGGCCGGAGGACGACGGGTCGGTTGCCGATCCGACATTTTTTTCTCGGGCTTGTGCGACGATGATCGGCATTCCCGGAACGAACGCATCGGTGCCTCACATCGGTGACGCTGCGGGAAAAGACGGCTAGACTGCCGGACGCAGGCGAAGTCCCGCTTTACGCGGGCGCCCGCGGCGGGGTAATGCGCCAGTGCGAGCATTGCCGGTTTCTCGTGGAAGCCGTGGCATCCGCAGCACGCGGAAGAGTGAATGGCAAGATACGACCTATCCTGGGGCGAGAGAGACGACCTGCTGGCGCGCGTAGTGCGCGGGCTCCATACCGTGCGTCGACTGTGGCGCCGTCTGGCGCGGGGTGTGTCGCGCGCCCTGCCGAAGCGGCTTTACGCACGTTCGCTTATCATCGTGATCGCGCCGATGATCCTGCTCCAGTCGGTGATCGCCTTCGTCTTCATGGAGCGCCACTGGCAGACCGTCACCCAGCGCCTCTCCCAGGCCGTCACCCGCGATATCGCCGCCGTCATCGATGTCATCGAAACCTACGAGGAGACCACGGAGGACGGCGAAGAGGACTATTCCGAGATCATCCGCATCGCCCAGGAGCGGCTGGCGCTGCAGATCAGCATCGAGCCACCCGACCCCCTGCCCCCGCCCGGACCGAAGCCCTTCTTCTCCATTCTCGACAGGACGCTCTCCGAGGAGATCACGCGGCAGATCGGCAGACCCTTCTGGCTCGATACGGTAGGCAACTCGAACATCATCGAAATCCGCATCCAGCTCGATGGCAAGGTGCTGCGCATCTTCGCCCGGCGCAGCCAGGCCTATGCGTCGAACACGCATATCTTCCTGTTGTGGATGGTGGGCACCTCGCTGGTGCTTCTGGCCATCGCCGTTGCCTTCCTGCGCAACCAGATCCGCCCCATCCTGCAATTGGCGGAGGCGGCCGACAGCTTCGGCAAGGGACGTCCGACGCCAAGCAATTTCAAACCGCGCGGCGCTGAGGAGATCCGCCGTGCCGGCTCCGCCTTCGTGTTGATGCGCGAGCGCATCGAGCGCCAGATAGAGCAGCGCACCGCCATGCTGACCGGGGTGAGCCACGACCTGCGCACCATCCTCACCCGCTTCAAGCTGCAACTGGCGCTGGCGAGGTCCAAGGCGGACATAAAGGCGCTGGACCAGGACATCGAGGACATGCGCTCGATGCTCGAAGGCTATCTCTCCTTCGCCCGCGGCGACGCCGCCGAGGACCACGGCGCGTTCGACCTTGCTTCCTTCTTCGACAAGATGAGGGAGGAGGCGCGGCTGATGGGCTGCGAGTTCGAGGCTTCGTTGTCGGGCAAGCGCGAGGTGCTGGTGCGCCCCAATGCGTTTTCGCGGCTCCTGACCAACGTGATCAGCAATGGCTTCCGCTATGCCTCCACAGTTTCCGTCGACGCCGTGCACGGCAGGGGGAGCCTGGTCATTACCGTCGACGACGACGGCCCCGGCATCCCGCCCGAGAAACGCGAGGACGTTTTCAAACCCTTCGTGCGACTGGACGCAGCGCGCAACCAGGATGAGAGCGGCACCGGGCTCGGCCTGTCGATCGCCCGCGACATCGCCCGCGGCCATGGCGGCGATATCATGCTCGAAGACAGTCCGCTGGGGGGCTTGCGGGTGGTGATCCGCGTGCCGGCTTAGGGCCTGCGGCTCGGGTCGCAACCGGGAGAAGGAATGGAGGGCTGGAACAATGTTTGAAGCGACCTGCCATTGCGGCGCTGTGAAAATCCAAGCTTCGGCAGAGCCTGCCTGGCTGAACGAATGCAATTGCTCGGTTTGCCGGCGGCTGGGAACGCTCTGGACCTACTACCATCCGAGTGAGGTCACCTTCCTCGAGGGCGCGGGCAAGACTGTCGCTTATCTATGGGGCGACCGCGGGCTGGAGTTCCATCACTGCCCGACCTGCGGCTGCACGACGCATTGGGAGCCGGTGCGAAAGGAGGGGGCGGAGCGTATGGCGGTCAACGCGCGGCTGATGGACCCGGCGAAGATCGCCGGCATCAGGGTGCGGCACTTCGATGGTGCTGAAAGCTTCCGGTATTTGGACTGAAGGGTGCCCCCTCATTGCGGGGCAGGACTATCGCATGTGGGTTCTGAGTCCTTGATAGAACCCCCCTAACCCCTCCCCTCGAGGGGAGGAGGACGAAGCGGTTCTCGACGTGCCTCCCTCCCCCTTGAGGAGAGGGATTGAGGGTGGAGGTCAATGGGAAAGACTCAATGCAGCCGGCTGCCGTCGGGCACCTTTTTGTCCACCGCGGCAAGCACCACCGCTCCGGCTTCGTCTGAGAAACCCAAGGTGAGGACCTCGGACATGAACTTGCCGATCTGGCGTGGCGGGAAGTTGACGACAGCCATCACCTTGCGGCCGACGAGCTCTTCCGGCGTATAGTGCACCGTGATCTGGGCGGAGGATCTCTTCACGCCGATCTCAGGGCCGAAATCGATCTTCAGCTTGAAAGCGGGCTTGCGCGCTTCCGGGTAAGGCTCGGCCTCGACGACGGTGCCGGCGCGGATGTCGACCTTGAGGAAATCATCGAAGCCGATTTCCGGTGCCTTTCCGCTGTTCATTGCCTCAAGCCGTGCCGAAGGTCTCGAACAGCACGCTGTGGAGCGCTTCCTGCGCCGAGGTGCCGGACCAGATGACGTATTGGAACGCTTGGTAGTAGCACTCGCAGGCTTCCAGCGCACTGTTGAGCATCACCTCCACCTGCAGCCCCGTCGGCTCCACGCCGCCGGCGAGTACCAGCGACTGGCGGAACATGACGACGCCCTCGCGCTCCCACAGGTCGAAATGGCCGAAAAGCATCTGCTCGTTGATGAGCGAGAGGAGCCGCATCACCTCGAGCGCACGGTTTTCCGGCACCTTGAGGTCGAAAGCGCAGGCAACGTGCAGCGCCTCGAACTCCTCCATCCAGGAGAAGGAGACCTGGTAGTCCGTCCACGTGCCGGCGACCGAGATGGCAATCTCGTCGTCACCGTTGCGCTCGAAGCTCCAGTCGTTCGTGTGGGCGACATGCTCGATGACATCAACCGGATGGGCGTCACGCGCCATGTCGAGTTCAAGAAGGCTCATAAATCTGCTTTCCCGTTTTTGGAGGCACTGCCGCGCCCCGCCATGTGGCACATGCGGTTTTGAAGCACGCGACCAACGCAATTCGATACTGAGCGGAGCGAGGAGAGAAACGAGAGACTTGAGAACGGGCCCGCCCCAGCCCGGCGCATGACTTGTTTCGAATCATGCAGCAAATTCAGTCTATTGATGAGAGAAGCCGTGGCCAGTCCTTTTTTCGAATAGACAATCGACGGTGTGGATAGTTCGTTCCGCAGCGCAATTGCCCACGGCTTCTAAGCGACTCTCGCGCCTGCATTTTTTGCAATTGCACACAGGCTGGAAGCGGCAACAAATTATTTTTTGGATCGTGCGCCGGAGGCCGGTTTCTTGCCTCCCTCGCCGGCGGCGAGCTGCGCTTCCAGCGCCTCGATTCGTGACTGGAGGGCGGCGTTCTCCTCGCGCGCCTTGATCGCCATCTCGCGCACCACCTCGAAGTCCTCGCGCTGGACGAGGTCCATGGAGTGAAGCATGCGCTCGGCCTGGGTGCGGAAGAGCGTCTCGAACTCGCGGCGGACGCCTTGCGCGGCGCCGGCCGCGTCGGTCATCATCTTGGCGAATTCATCGAGGATGCGGTTCGTGCCGTTGGTCATGTCATAGCCTCTCCTAATCCCATGATTTGAGGTAGGGCCGGGCGGCGGCGAATGCAAGCGGAGAGACCCCGCGTCCCCAGGCTTGACCGCATACCCTTGACCGCACATCAGGGCTTGCGCATACCTGCCTCGCCGACCAACCGCCGGCGGCGCGAAACAGGAGGCACGATTGAGCGACTACCTTCTCCTGCCGCTGGCCGCGCTGCCTTTCCCGCAGATCGATCCGGTGATCTTCGAAATCGGGCCCTTTGCCGTGCACTGGTACGGGCTCGGCTACATCGCCGGCATCCTGTTCGCCTGGTGGTATGCCAAGCGGCTGGTGACGACGGAACGCCTGTGGGCGCACAGCACGCCGCCCATGAAGCCGACGGACCTCGACGATTTCGTCGTCTGGGCGGCGGTCGGGGTGGTGCTGGGCGGGCGGCTCGGCTACGTCTTGTTCTACGATCTGCCGCGCTACCTGGCGAACCCGCTCGATATCTTCGCCGTGTGGCAGGGCGGCATGTCGTTTCACGGCGGCATGCTGGGCACGATCCTCGCCATGGTGCTGTTTGCCCGCTCGCGCGGCATTAACGCCTGGAGCATGCTCGACACCATCGCCGCCACCGCGCCCGTGGGCCTCGGCCTGGTGAGGCTGGCGAATTTCATCAATTCCGAGCTTTGGGGCCGGCCGACGGACATGCCCTGGGGCGTCGTCTTCCCCGACGGCGGCCCGCTGCCGCGCCACCCGAGCCAGCTTTACGAGGCGGTGCTGGAGGGGCTGGTACTGTTCCTCGTGCTGCGCGTGCTGACCCACAAGGCGCTGAGGCTGAAGACGCCGCGCTTCGTCGGCGGCGCCTTCATCTGCGGCTATGGATTGTCGCGCATCTTCGTCGAGTTCTTCCGCGAGCCGGACGCGCATATCGGCTATCTGGCGGGCGGTTGGATGACCATGGGCATGGTGCTGTCGATGCCGATGGTGCTGGCCGGCCTCTGGGCCATGATGACAGCGCGCACGCCCGCCGCAGCGCGCCAGGAGCCATGACGGCGCTGAAGGAAAAGATCGCACGCCTGATCGAGGCGACAGGGCCGATGAGCGTCAGCGACTATATCGCGCTCTGCCTGTTCGACCCCGAGCACGGTTATTACACGACCCGCGAGCCCTTCGGCCGCGGCGGCGACTTCACCACCGCGCCTGAGGTGAGCCAGATGTTCGGCGAGCTCATCGCCGTGTGGCTTTATGCGGCGTGGCAAGCCGGCGGAGCGCCCGAGGACGCGGTGATCGCCGAGATCGGTCCGGGCCGCGGCACGCTGATGAAGGACATGCTGCGCACTCTTGTCCGGCTTGACGGGGGCTTCGCCGGTCGACGATTTGCCATGGTGGAGGCGAGTGAACGGCTTGTGGCGGTGCAGAAGGAGACGCTTTCAGGGGCGCCTGAACGGCCGGCATGGTACGGGCGCGTTGAGGATCTGCCGGATGGCCCGCTTTTCATCGTCGGCAACGAGTTGTTCGACGCCCTGCCCGTCCGCCAATACGTGAACACGACCGCCGGCTGGCGCGAGCGGGTGGTGGGGCTTGGCGAGGACGGGGCGCTTATCTTTATGGCGGGTGCCGGAGCGCCGGACCCGACATCGCTTCCGTCGGGAGCCGACGCTGCGCCTGAGGGCGCCGTCTTCGAGGCCGCCCCGGCGCGCGAGGCGCTGATGGAGACGATTGCCGGGCGGCTTGCAGCCCAGGGCGGCGCAGGGCTTTTTATCGACTACGGCTACGAGGGGCCGGCGCTGGGCGATACGCTGCAGGCGGTGCGCCGCCATGCCTATGACGACGTGCTGGCTCATCCCGGCGAAGCGGATTTGACGGCGCATGTGGATTTTGCGGCCCTTGCAAGGATTGCTGGCGCGCAGGGGCTGGGAGCGCGGCTGATGCCTCAGGGGGAGTTTCTTCTGGGGTTGGGGCTGCTGGATCGCGCCGGACGGCTGGGCGCGGGCAAGAGCGCGGAGGAGCAGGAGCGCATCCGCGGCGAGGTCGAGCGGCTGGCCGGGCCGGAAGGCATGGGGACGCTGTTCAAGGTGCTTGCGGTGCCGCGTGAGGTTGCCGTTCCTCCGTTTGATGCCGTTTCCTGAAGCTTGCTGGGGTCACACGCGCTGCACCGGCCCCGGATACTGCGCCAGGCGCGAATCGGCGGTCAGCAGCGTGATCCCCTCTATCGTCGCCTGCGCCACCAGAATCCGGTCGAACGGATTCCTGTGGATCGGCGGTAGGCTGCCCACGGCGACCGTGTGTTCGCTGGTGATCGGCAGCTCCAGATAGAAGTTGTCGATCAGCCCACGGCGCAGCACCCAGGCATCCACCTGGAAGTCGGGACGGCCCAGCCCGCTTTTGATCGTGATCTCCCACAGGCTGGCCGCACTGAAGACAAGCTCGTTCGAGCTCTGCTCCAGCAATTCCCGGGCGGTCGCGGAAAGACGCTCGGGCTGGCCTGCGGCCCAGAGAAGAAGCTGCGTATCCAGGAGCAGCTTCAAAACCCCTCACCGAAAAGTTCTTCGATTTCCTTCTCGCCTATGTGATCGAAATCGTCCGGCACCTT
This sequence comes from Chelativorans salis, assembly GCF_025336525.1. Lineage (GTDB taxonomy): Bacteria > Pseudomonadota > Alphaproteobacteria > Rhizobiales > Rhizobiaceae > Chelativorans > Chelativorans salis. The sequence goes on along the minus strand of NZ_JAOCZP010000002.1, from coordinate 262,137 downwards.
GATTCGGCCGGAGAGGAATCCCAGCCGGCGGGCCTCGCCGGCTGTGGGGGCATCCAGCCCGGCAACCTTCACCAGGGGCTTCCCGGCTTTGGCGATGATAAAGGGTTCGCCGCCCGCCGCACGCTCGACGAGGCGCGACAGATGCGTCTTCGCTTCGTGAATATTCACAGTTCGCATCGGCTTCATCCACAGACTTAGTTTTATAAACTTAGTTTACTACCGACCTTTGCGCAAGTGCTGGGTGTTCGGGCCGGTTCCAAAGTGGGAGCGGCTGAAACGCGGCGGTGAAGACCGTTGCCCCCAGGCGATTGCATCGCCTTCCCCCTTACGCGGATTGACTTGCCCCCTCCCCTGCCCCACGATCCGCCGCCGAATGAAGCAGGATTGCAAGGCGGCGCATGCTGGATATGACGAGGCCGGAGCCCATCCGGTCGCCCCTCCTCGACGGCGCACGCGCAAAAGGCGTGAAGCACGGTTTCTTCACCCGCGCCGGCGGCGTGTCGGAGGGTATCTATCGCGGCCTCAACATCGGCCTTGGCTCGAACGATTCGCGCGAGGCGGTGCTGGAAAACCGGCACCGGGTGGCGACCTGGATGGGCGTACCGGTGGAAAACCTGTGCACACTGCACCAGTGCCATTCGGCCGTTGTGGTGGTGGTCGAGGCATCGCTTGGCGGCACGCGGCCGAGTGCCGATGCCATGGTGACGCGGCAACCGGGGCTGGCGATCGGCGTTCTGGCGGCCGATTGCGGGCCGGTACTTTTCGCCGATGCCGAGGCGCACGTCATTGGCGCGGCGCATGCCGGCTGGAAGGGCGCTCTGACCGGCATCATGGAAAACACCATCGCCGCCATGGAGCGCCTGGGCGCCGAGCGCGAGCGGATCGTCGCCGTGCTGGGGCCGGCGATCAGCCAAGTCAACTATGAGGTGGGGCCGGAATACCAGGCGCGCTTTACGGATGCCGATCCTGAGAACGCGCGCTATTTCCGCGCCTCCGCACAGCCCGGCCATGCATTCTTCGACCTGAACCGCTATACGCTCGATCGGCTCTCTGACACAGGCGTGACGGCCGGGATGCTGGGCCACTGCACCTATGCGGACGAGGAACGTTTCTATTCCTATCGCCGCGCCACCCATCGCGGCGAGCCCGACTACGGACGCCAGATTTCGGCGATATGCCTGGAGGAGGTCTGATGGCGCTTCACTTCGACCGTGCCGAATTCGACGCCCGCCGTGACCGGCTGGTCATCGAAATGTCCGAGCGCAAGCTGGACGCGCTGCTCCTCTTCGCCCAGGAGAGCATGTACTGGCTGACCGGCTTCGACACCTTCGGCTTCTGCTTCTTCCAGTGCCTGGTGGTGAAGGCTGACGGCGAGATGGTGCTGTTGACCCGCTCGGCCGATCTCAGGCAGGCGCGCCATACTTCCATTATCGACAATATCGTGGTGTGGAACGACCGTCACGGCGCCAATCCGGCCACCGAGTTGCGCGATCTCCTGAACGACCTCGATCTCCTGGGATGCCGCATCGGCGTCGAGTACGACACGCACGGGCTGACGGCGAAAAACGGCCGAATGCTCGACGAGCAGTTCCAGACCTTCGCCAAGATCGAGGATACCTCCGACCTAGTGCCCCGCCTCAGGCTCATGAAAAGTCCGGCCGAGACGGAGAAGGTCAAGCGCGCGGCAAAGCTCGCCGACGACGCTTTCGATGCCGCCCTTCCGCTGATCAAGCAGGGTGGCGACGAGGCGGCTATCCTCGCTGCCATGCAGGGGGCGGTGTTCGCCGGCGGCGGCGACTATCCGGCCAACGAGTTCGTTATCGGCTCGGGCCAGGATGCGCTTTTGTGCCGCTACAAGGCGGGGCGCAGGAAGCTGACAAAAAACGACCAACTTACGCTCGAATGGGCAGGCGCCTACCACCACTACCACGCCGCCATGATGCAGACGGTGCTGACGGGCAAGGTCTCCAAGCGGCATCAGGAATTGTTCGAGGCCGCCCGCGACGCGCTTGTCGCCTGCGAAAAGGCGATGGCGCCGGGGAACACCTTCGGCGACGTCTTCGACGCCCATGCCCGCGAGATGGAGGCGCACGGGCTGACCAAGCATCGGCTGAACGCCTGCGGCTATTCACTCGGCGCGCGCTTTGCACCCTCCTGGATGGATCCGCCGATGTTCTACAATGGGAGTCCGGAACAGATCGCGCCCAACATGTCGCTCTTCGCGCATATGATTATCATGGATTCCGAATCGGGCTGCGCCATGTGTCTCGGCCGCACCTACCTCACCACACAAGCCGAGCCGGCGCCGCTTTCTCGTCACGGGCTCGAATTGATCGTAAAGTAAGAATTTTGCGATAGCGCGAATGGGGCTTGAAGCGGGGAAGAGAAACGGATGAGGCGGTTTGCAACTATTATCGGCCTGATGCTGCTGGCGCCGCTCTTCAGCGCCTGCGCGGGAACGGATGTGAGCGGCCTCAACCCGCAGCCCGGCCGCGGGATTGCGTCTGTAGAGGCGCAGAGAGGCGATGGCGGCGTCGCAGGCTCCTCCGCAAGCCAGGCGGCTGCGCCAATGGCTCAGGAAGGCCAGACGGTCGCTGCCGTCAGCACTGATGCACGCGTGCAGTTCGCGCCGGTGATCGGCGCCACCGAGGAGGCCCTGCCCCCGCTTTCCAGCCGGCTTTCCGCGCGTGCCCGCCAGCGCGGCATCCCCATTACGCAAGGCGCCGGCGCCACGCATGTCGTCAAAGGCTACTTCTCCGCCATCGCCGATGGCAACGAGACGACCGTCATCTATGTCTGGGACGTGCTCGACCCTTCGGGCAACCGCCTGCACAGGATCCAGGGCCAGCAGAAGGTGCCCGGCGGCGAGGGCGACGGCTGGTCCTCGGTCACCGGCCAGACCATGGAGACGATCGCCGACCGGACCGTCGACGACCTGGCGGCGTGGCTTACGCGGGACGCATCCTAACGGCACGCTCCGGAACATCGATAAAGCCCATGCCCCGCGCTCACCCAGCCATTAACTGATCCAGGAGACGCAGACCACCGAGATTCCGTGGCGTCTGAGCTGGGTGACACAGTCCGCGAAATGCGCGCCGCTTGTGGCAACGTCGTCTATCAGCAACCCGAAGGTGCCTTCGAGGGCGTGCCCCACAAAACGCGACCTGAAGTGCATACTCTGTTTCGGATGACTGGGTGAGCGACCTCCCGCCACACGAGTGACGAGAGGCGCGCAATATCCGATGTTCAGATCATCGGCGACGAAGCGCGCGACCAATGAGCCGAAATTCTCTTTCTTGGAGGAACTTCCGCCTGGCACACCACAAATACAGTCATATGGCTTGCCGTTCGTGATTGTGGACGCGCAGGCTGCGATTTCTCGTGCGATCCCGCGCAGAGTCGTTTCATCCGGAGCACTTTTAAGGTTGCGCATTTGCTGCAACCTGTAGTCGTTTTATGGGCGTTCTCCAGCTTCGTGGAGAAAAAAAAGAAATGTCAGAGCGGCTCCGACGCCTTATATTAGATAACAAAGTCTCGTTCAGGAATGAGTAATTTGGGTTTTTATTAAGTAAATACTCCTCAGTTAATTCGCCAAGACTTGGAAAGTCAGCATGGTCTTCTGCAACGCATACGCCACTACTTCTCATGCTACCTGCCCCACCAGTGGTAAACATTGAGTTATTCAATCATGTATCACTATAAAACAGAATATGTCAAACACGTACAAATTGGCGGAGAGACAACTCTTGACTACCAGCGGCACATCGGGAGCGGAGCTATCGAGGCTGTTGCCAAGGAAGCATTCATTCGGCGGAGGATTTTTTCCGCCGATGCTTGCAATAGCCGGCCACCCCGCTAAAAGCCGGACAGAAGTCGAGGCGTTGGCCGGGAACATTCCATGAAGCTCTTTGCGGGCAATTCCAACCGGGTTCTGGCGGAGGCCGTTGCCCGCTATCTCAATATCTCCCTTGGAAAAGCCACAGTGCGGCGCTTCGCCGACCAGGAGATTTTCGTCGAGGTGCAGGAGAATGTGCGCGGCGAGGACGTCTTCGTCCTGCAGTCCACCTCCTACCCCGCCAACGATCACCTGATGGAACTCCTGATCATGATCGACGCCTTCCGCCGCTCTTCGGCGCGGCGGATCACGGCGGTACTTCCCTACTTCGGCTATGCAAGACAGGACCGCCGCACCTCCGGCCGCACGCCGATCTCGGCCAAGCTGGTGGCCAACCTGATCACCCGCGCCGGCGCCGACCGTGTTTTAACGCTGGATTTGCACGCCGGCCAGATACAGGGCTTCTTCGACATCCCGACCGACAACCTCTTCGCCGTGCCGGTGATGGCGCGCGACATCAAAGCGCATTACAAGCTGGAAAACGTGATGGTGGTCTCGCCGGACGTCGGTGGTGTGGTGCGCGCCCGCGCGCTTGCCAAGCGCATCGATGCACCGCTCGCCATCGTCGACAAGCGCCGCGACCGGCCGGGGGAATCGGAGGTGATGAACGTCATCGGCGACGTGCGCGGCCGCGACTGCCTGCTGATCGACGATATCGTCGATTCCGGCGGCACGCTGTGCAACGCGGCCGAGGCGCTTTTGAACGGCGGCGCCACCAGCGTGACGGCCTATATCACCCACGGCGTGCTTTCAGGCGGTGCCGTTGCGCGTATCTCCGGCTCAAAGCTTAAGGAGCTGGTCATCACCGACTCCATCCAGCCCACCTCGGCGGTCGAGGCTTCGAAGAATGTCCGCGTCGTCACCATCGCCGACCTGATCGGCGAGGCAATCTCGCGCACCGCTACGGAAGAGTCTGTGTCGAGCCTGTTCGACTGAGGGCAGCTCGCTCAGCCGATCACGGCACTCCGTTCCGCGAGTAGCTCGCGCAACACCGCGCGGTGGCAGCGTGCTTCGTCCTCGCAATAGCAGCCGATCGAGAAGTCCGCGTTGCGTGAAAGCGCCGACAGAAGGTCGAGGGTATGCCGGGGCGCGGGAGCGTCCATCTCCGCGCGGAACGCCTTGACGAAGGCGGTCCACTCGCGCTCCGTCTTCGCGGCCTGGGCCTTGGAGACGAGTTCGGGACTGGGCGAAAGCTCCGGATACCAGACGTCAAACCAGTCGTCGGCCGCATACCGCTCCTTGCGCACGCCTCGCGGCGGGCGCCGCACCGTGCCGATCCGTATCCCCTCCCCCGGCAGGCGGGGTGTGCCAAGTCGAACGATCCGCAATGCCATGGGTGAAGCTCCACTTGTGTCGCAGGGCAACGATAGCACACTCTGATGGCGCTCCGGTACGGTCGCCGCAATCCTCGCGCATGCCCTTGCGCCCCTCCCCGCCATCCGCTATAGACCCGCCGTCCGCGCAGACACCCTTGGAGGCAGCGCGGATGGAGGCCGGCCTTGCGCAACAAGCGTCAGGCGGCTTTCTCGTTTTTCGGGCATGTGTGCGTCCGGAAACGCTCCGAAACTTGAAAGGAAAAGCCAATGAGCCGTCAGTCCTATGAACTGAAGGCCGAGGCGCGCGAACGGGTCGGTAAGGGGTCCGCCCGGGCAATTCGGCGCAGCGGTAAGATTCCCGCCGTTATCTACGGCGAAAAGAAGCCCCCCATGACGATCGCCCTGCCCTACAAGGAAGCGTTCCAGCGCATCCATGGCGGCGGGTTCCTGACCACCATTGCCACGATCGACGTGGACGGCGAGAAGATCCAGGTCCTGCCGAAGGATTATCAGCTCGATCCCGTTCGCGGCTTCGCTGAACACATCGACTTCCTGCGTATCGGCCGCAACACCATCGTCACCGTCAACGTGCCGGTGCACTTCACGAACGATGAGCTGGCGCCCGGTATCAAGCGCGGCGGCGTCCTGAACGTGGTGCGCCACGAGGTGGAGTTCACCTGCCCGGCGACCGCCATTCCCGATTTCATCGAGATCGACCTGACGGGCCTCGACATCGGCGATTCCGTGCATATCTCGGCGGTGAAACTGCCAGAGGGCGTGGCGCCGACGATCACCGACCGCGACTTCACCATCGCCACGGTCGCTGCCCCCGCCGGCCTGAAGTCGGAGGAAGAGGAAGCGGCTGAAGCCGAGGCCGAAGAGGCCGAGGAAGAGGCGGAAGGCGAGGACAAGGGCGAGGAATAGCCCTTTCCCCTCCATCGAGGGTAGTTCCCCATGCTCCTCATTGCAGGGCTCGGCAATCCCGGCCGGCAATATGAGAACTACCGGCACAATGTCGGTTTCATGGCGGCGGATGCCATTTTTCGCCGCCATTCCTTTTCGCCCTGGTCGAAGAAGTTCAGCGCGCTGGTTTCCGAAGGCCGGCTGGGCGGTGAGAAGGTGCTGCTGATCAAGCCGCAGACCTATATGAACCTCTCCGGCCAGGCGGTCGGCGAGGCGATGCGCTTTTACAAGCTTACTCCCGCCGATCTCATCGTCCTCTACGACGAACTGGACCTGGCGCCGGCCAAGGTGCGCGTGAAGGTCGGCGGCGGCGCCGGCGGCCACAACGGCATCAAATCCATCGACGCCCATTGCGGCAAGGACTATCGCCGCGTGAGGATCGGCATCGGCCATCCCGGCGATAAGGCGCGCGTCACCGGCCATGTGCTGGGCGATTTCGCCAAGGCCGATCAGGCGTGGCTGGAGCCGCTTCTGGAGGCGATCGCCGACAACGCCGAGATGCTGGTGAAGGGCGACGATTCCGGCTTCATGAACAAGGTAAGCCTGGCCGTCAAAGGCAAGGCGGAGCCGGCCGGAAACGAGCGAAAGCCTGCCGCCAAGGGGCAGAGCCATATCCGGCAGGCGCGGCCGCAGAAGCCTGCCGCACCGGTGCCCGAGAGCGGGCCGATGGCCGCCATGCTGAAGAAGCTCTTCGGGGAGAAGAAGTAGCGCGGGTTCGGCGTCTGGCCGCGGGCGATGCTCCCAGGGCTTGACGATGGCCGCTCCCTTCGCCCATAGCCCTGCCAACATTCTTTGAACAGCCTTCACCTTACAGGACAAAGCACAAGATGGGTTTCAAATGCGGCATCGTCGGCCTGCCAAATGTCGGCAAGTCGACGCTTTTCAATGCGCTGACGAAGACGGCCGCCGCACAGGCGGCGAACTATCCATTCTGCACCATCGAGCCGAATACGGGTGAGGTGGCGGTGCCTGATCCGCGGTTGAAGAAGATCGCCGGGATTGCGCAATCCAAGGAGGTCGTGCCGACGCGTATTTCCTTCGTGGATATCGCCGGGCTGGTGCGCGGCGCTTCCAAGGGCGAAGGGCTGGGAAACCAGTTCCTGGCCAACATCCGCGAGGTCGACGCCATTGTGCATGTCCTGCGCTGCTTCGAGGACGAGGACATCGCCCACGTCGAGGGCCGCATCGACCCGGCGGCCGACGCCGAGACGGTGGAGACGGAGCTGATGCTCGCTGATCTGGAAAGCCTGGAGCGGCGCATCGTGCAGACGCGCAAGCGCGCCACAGGCAAGGACAAGGAGGCGATCACTGTCCTGCCGATGATGGAGAAGGCACTGGCGCTCTTGCAGGACGGCAAGCCGGTGCGCCTGCTCTTGGCCGATCTTGCGGCCGAGGACCTGCATATCCTGCGCTCGCTCAACCTTTTGACGTCGAAGCCGGTGCTTTACGTCTGCAACGTTGCCGAGGGCGACGCGGCGGGTGGCAATGCATACAGCGCGGCGGTGGAAAAGATGGCCGGCGCGCAGGGCGCAAAATCCGTGGTGATCTCTGCAGCCATCGAGGCGGAGGTGGCGCAGCTTCCCGAGGACGAGGCGGCCGAGTATCTGGAGGCCATGGGGCTCGAGGAACCGGGCCTCGACCGGCTGATCCGCGCCGGCTACGAGCTGCTTGACCTGATCACCTTCTTCACTGCCGGGCCCAAGGAGGCGCGTGCCTGGACCGTCAAAAAGGGCGCCAAGGCGCCGCAGGCGGCAGGCGAGATCCACACGGACTTCGAGCGCGGCTTCATCCGTGCACAGACGATCGCCTATGATGACTTCGTGCGCCTCGGCGGCGAGACGGCGGCGCGCGAGGCCGGCAAGGCGCGCGATGAGGGCAAGGACTATGTGGTCGCGGATGGCGATGTGATGCTGTTCAAGTTCAACGTGTGATTTGCTCCTGAAGGGAGAGGCGATGAGCGGGAAGCGCTGGGCCTACGAGGATTTTGTCGAGGGCTGCGTCATCGCCCTTCCCGAGAAGCGCGTCGGCAAGGAGGAGATCGTCGAATTCGCCTCCGAGTTCGACGCTCAGCCCATGCATCTCGATGAGGAAGCGGGCAAGGCGAGCCTGCTCGGCGGGCTTTCGGCTTCCGGCTGGCATACCTGCTCGATGTTCATGCGCATGATGTGCGAGGCATTCCTGCTCGATTCCACCTCGCAAGGCTCGCCCGGCATCACCGACATGCGCTGGCAGCGCCCGGTGCTGGCGGGCGACACGTTGTCTGGCGCCTCGACCGTGCTTTCCAGGCGGCACCTGAAGTCGCGGCCGGGCCTCGGCCTCGTCACCTTCCGGCACGAGGTGAGGAACCAGCGCGGCGAGACGGTGATCGTGTGCGAGAACCCGATTCTGTTCCGCCTGCGCGAGGAAGGTGCGGCATGAGCCTCGACGCCTATCTGCGGCTCGGCGAGACGGTCCGGCTCGGCAGCCACACCTTTACGGCCGACGAGATCAAGCGCTTCGCTGAAAAATACGATCCGCAGCCCTTTCACCTGGACGAGAGGGCGGCGGAGGAGAGTGTATTCGGCCGACTTTGCGCGTCGGGCTGGCACACCTGCGCCATGTGGATGAGGTACAATCTGCAAAAGGCGCGGACCGATGACGACGCTTGGCAGGAACCGGGCCCGCGGCCGGAGTTCGGCCCCTCGCCCGGCTTTTCCAACCTGAAATGGCCGAAGCCGGTCTATGCGGGGGACACGATCACCTTTACGCGCAGCGCGGTCTCACACCGCGCGCTCGCCTCGCGGCCGGGGTGGCGGCTTCTTTCGCTGAAGGCGGGAGCTTTCAACGGCGGTGGGGAGATGGTGCTGGCGTTCGACAATTCGGTGCTTGTGAGGGTTGGGTAGGCAAAGTTCGGGAATTCCAGCACCCTTTCGCGCGCCACCTCTGCCCGGCAGGGCAGAGGTGGCGCTGACACATCCGGATGCGGGTACCACCCCTCCTTGCCCCGGAAAGACTGCCTCAATCCCCCTCGAACGCGATCAGCGTGTGCACGTCGACGCCGAGCCCTTCGAGCCTGGCGCGGCCGCCGAGGTCGGGCAGGTCTATGACGAAGCAGGCGGCAACGATGTCGGCACCCATCTGGCGCAGAAGGCGGACGGCGGCCTCGGCCGTGCCGCCAGTGGCAATGAGGTCGTCAACGAGGATCACCTTTTCACCCGGCTCCACCGCGTCGGCGTGCATCTCCATCTCGTCGAGCCCGTATTCCAGGCTGTAGGCGACGCGCACCGTCTCGTGCGGCAGTTTTCCCTTCTTGCGGATGGGGATGAAGCCGGAGGAGAGCTGGTGGGCGATGGCACCGCCGAGGATGAAGCCGCGCGCCTCGATGCCGGCGATCTTGTCGATCTTCGAGCCGGCATAGGGATGGACGAGTTCGTCCACGGCGCGGCGGAAGGCGCGCGCGTTGCCCAGGAGCGTGGTGATGTCGCGGAAGAGGATCCCCGGCTTCGGATAGTCGGGAATGGTGCGGATGGCGGAAAGAAGCGTGTCTTCGAGGGAAGGTTTCATCGGCAGCCCCGGCCCGTTGCAGTTCTTTTTGCCCTCTTGCGGGTCAAAAGAAAAGGGCGCCATGCGGCGCCCTTGCACTTTCGCGGGGACCGTCAGTGCGCTTCGGCCCACACCTTGCGCTTGGTGAGGTAGACGAGGCCGCCGAAGAGGACCAGGAAGATCATCACCGTGAAGCCGGTTGCCTTGCGTGCCTCCAGGTGCGGCTCGGCGGCCCACATCATGAAGGCGGCAACATCGCGGGAATACTGGTCGACCGTTTCCGGGCTGCCGTCGTCATAGGTCACCATGCCGTCCGAAAGTGGCGGTGCCATTGCGAGCGAGGCGGAGCTCAGGAAATAGGGATTGTAGTAGGTGCCCTCGGGCACCTCATGGCCTTCCGCCTCTTCCTCATAGCCGGTCAGAAGCGCGTGGATATAGTCCACGCCGCCTTCGGCATATTGGGTGAAGATGTCGAAGAGGAAGGTGGGAAATCCGCGTTCCACCGCACGTGCCTTGGCCAGAAGCGAGAAGTCCGGCGGCGCGGCGCCATTGTTGGACGCCGCTGCCTGCTCCGGATTGGCGAAGGGCGCGGGGAAATAGTCGGACGGCGTGGCGGGGCGCGTGAACATGTCGCCATTCTCGTCCGGACCGTCCTCGACCTCGTATTCGGCGGCGATGGCGCGAACCTGCTCATCCGTGTAGCCGAGGTCCTCCAGATTGCGGAAGGCGACCATGTCGAGCGAATGGCAGGAGGAGCAGACCTCACGGTAGACCTTGAAGCCGCGCTGCAACTGTGCCTTGTCGTAGGTGCCGAAGGGGCCGTCGAAGCTCCATTCGACCTGCGGCGGCTTCTTCAGCGGGTATTCCGCCGCCTCCGCGGAGGTGGCCATGGCAATGCCGAGGCCGAGCGCAGCCAGCCCGTGGAGAAACGTCTTCATTTCCAAGATCCTTTTGCGCATACGCTCGCTCATGCCTCGCCGGCGGTCTGGGCAGCCGGGGTGCCGGGCTTATTCTTCTCCAGCACCGCCTCGGTGATCGAGTTCGGCATCCGGCGCGGCGTCTCGATCAGGCCGAGGACCGGCATTACGACGATGAAGAATGCGAAATAATAGAGTGTCGCGGCCTGCGCCATTGCGACGTAGGCACCCTCCGCCGGCCGCGAGCCGAGCCAACCGAGGAAGATGGCGTCGGCCACGAAAAGCCAGAAGAACAGCTGGTACCAAGGCCGGTAGACCGCCGAGCGCACCTTCGACGTGTCAAGCCAAGGCACCACGAACAGGACCGCGATGGCGCCGAACATGGCGAGCACGCCGCCGAGCTTGGAATCGATCGGGCCGATGTTGAAGGTGATGGCGCGCAGGATCGCGTAGAAGGGCAGGAAGTACCACTCCGGGACGATGTGCGCCGGCGTCTGCAGCGGGTTGGCCTCGATGTAGTTGTCGGGGTGGCCGAGATAGTTGGGGATGTAGAAGACGAAATAGAGGAACACCAGGAGGAACACGACCATGGCGAAGCCGTCCTTGATGGTCGCGTAGGGCGTGAAGGCCACAGTATCCGTCTTCTGCTTCACCTCGATGCCGGTCGGGTTGGTCTGCCCCGTCACGTGCAGCGCCCAGATGTGGAGCACGACGACGCCGGCGATCATGAAGGGCAGCAGATAGTGCAGCGAGAAGAAGCGGTTGAGGGTGGGATTATCGACCGCGAAACCGCCGAGCAGCAGCTGCTGGATCCAGTCGCCGACGAGCGGGATCGCCGTGAAGAAGCCGGTGATCACGGTGGCGCCCCAGAAGCTCATCTGGCCCCAGGGAAGCACGTAGCCCATGAAGGCGGTGGCCATCATGAGGAGATAGATGATGCAGCCCAGGATCCACAGAAGCTCGCGCGGCGCCTTGTAGGACCCGTAAAAGAGGCCGCGGAAGATGTGCACATAGACGGCGATGAAGAAGAACGAGGCGCCGTTGGCGTGCAGATAGCGCAGAAGCCAGCCGGAGTTGACGTCGCGCATGATCTTTTCGACCGAGCTGAAGGCGATCTCCGTGTTCGAGGCATAGTGCATGGCCAGCACGATGCCGGTGAGGATCTGCACCGTCAGCATGAGCGACAGGATGCCGCCGAAGGTGTAGGCATAGTTCAGGTTGCGCGGCACCGGATAGGCGACGAAGGAATCGTAGACAAGGCGCGGCAGCGGAAGGCGCGCATCCATCCAGCGCCCGAAGCCCGTCTTGGGGGTGTAGGTAGAATGTCCACCGCTCATCTTAAAATACGCTCCCTTGCCTACCCGATCTGAACGACCGTGTCGGAGATGAATTCGAATGTCGGAACGGCCATGTTTTCCGGCGCGGGTCCTTTGCGGACGCGCCCAGCCGTGTCGTAATGCGAGCCGTGACATGGGCAGAACCAGCCGCCGAAATCACCGGCCTGGCCCAGCGGCACGCAGCCCAGATGCGTGCAGATGCCGATCATGACCAGCCAGTTTTCCCTGCCCTCACCAGCCGAGCGATCGATGTCCGTCGCCGGCGCGTCGGCCGGCAGGTTGTCGTTGCGGGCGATGGGATCCTTGAGGTCTTCGAGGGCCACCTGGCGGGCTGCCTCGATCTCCTGCTCGGTGCGGTTGCGGATGAAGACCGGCTGGCCGCGCCACTTCACCGTCAGGGACATGCCGGGCTCGACGGCCGAGACGTCGACCTGGATGGAGGCCAGCGCCCTGGTGGAGGCGTCGGGGCGCATCTGGTCGATGAACGGCCAAATGGCGCCGGCCGCACCCACGGCGCCGGCCACGCCGGTTGCCACGTAGAGAAAGTCGCGACGGGTGTGTTCGGTCGAATGGGTAGCGCTCACGGGGCTGCGGTCCTTTCACCTAATGCCTGCCGGGAAGAAGCTTATGTCGATACCGTGCCCGCCCCTCGGATTCGCCACGACGGGCCGGCCGTTCCCCCGGCAATTGGCGATGGTTTCTATGCGCGACGGTCAGACTTGTCCAGACGGCGGAAGGCAGCAGGGCAGATTGTCGCGGGGATAATGCTGTCGGCCGCTATCGCGCACCGAGCCGCACCAGGACGGCGCGCGGGATTGCCAAGTGGCGCACCACCTCATCGTGCCGCTTCATCCCGCATAGCTCACGCTGGATGAAATAGGCATAGACGGCATCCGCCGCCTCGCGCAGCAAGTTGGCACGTTCCGCACCCTCGCCATCGTGCGCGGCGAGCCTGTCCAGGCTCTCCTCGGCGCGCCGGCCGGCGCGGCCAAGGACGGCCGCCATCTCCTCGGCCAACTCGTAGTCGAGCGCGCCGATGCCGGTGTTGGGCGCGCGGGAGGGGCTTGATGAGGATGGGGATCGCAGCATGAGACGCTCCTGATGCTTGCCGCCTGTTTCACCTCGACAGCGGCTGGAAAGCGGACATATTGTGCCTGCCATGGCACATGTCATCAAGCGCGAGAGTTGGGCCGACCGGCCCGAGGGCTGGCACGGCGAATGGGAGGGTGGGTCGTTCCAGGCTGGCATCTCCGTTATCTTCTTCTCCAGCGAAGAGATCGGCGCCGGACCGCGGCTTCACACCCACCCATATCCCGAGACCTTCATCGTGCGCCGGGGCCATGCCCGCTTCACGGTGGAGGGGAAAGCGATAGACGCGGAGGCGGGGCAGATCCTGGTGGTGCCGGCGGGAGCGCCGCACAAGTTTGAAAACCTTGGTCCAGGGCCCCTGGAGACCACCGACATCCATGCCAGCGAGCGATTCGTCACCGAATGGCTGGAGTGAGGGCGGCCGCGGGTTCAGTTGATAGGAATTCCTTGATGACGCTTCTGGAACTTTCGGCCTTCAGCCTCGTCGCCGCCCTTCTGGTGGTCTCGCCCGGCCCCAACGGCGTGCTGATCGCCAAGACCGTGCCGACCTCGGGCAAGGCGGCGGGCTTTGCCAACATCGCCGGCTTTTTTGCTGCCTTCTATCTGCACGGCGCGCTGTCCATCCTCGGCATTTCCATCATCCTCGTGCAGTCGGCTCAGGCCTTCTTCATCGTCAAGATGCTGGGCGCGGCCTATCTGTGCTTCATCGGCATCAAGGCGCTGTGGCAGGCCTGGAAAGGCGTGACCGCGCCGGCCCATGTGCCGCCGGCCAGGCGCAGGCGCACCTTGGCGCGCGCCGTTGCCGAAGGGTTCCTCACCAATGCGCTAAACCCGAAGGTGTCGATGTTCTACCTCGCCGCCTTCCCGCAGTTCATCCCCGCCAGCGCCGACGGCGTGAAGTGGGCCTTCCTGCTGGTGGCGATCCACGCGCTGATCAACATCGTCTGGTTCTCTGTTTTGGTGCTGCTTTTCTCAACGCTGAAGGGGCTCGGTGGCCGGCCCAGCGTGCAACGGTGGCTGAAGGCGGTGACGGGGGCGGTGTTCGTCGCTTTCGGGCTGAAGTTGGCGACGTTGAGGCCCTAGACCGCGTTACGGCGCTCCAGCCGTTCACGCATGCCCTTGGGGTCGGCGAAGATGAGGTCGATCAGCGTCTTCGCCGTTGCGTCCGGCTCGGTGCGCCGTTGCTCCCAGTTGCGCAGCGCAGCGAGCGGGATACCGAGAAGGGCGGCGAAGCCAGACTGATTCATCATCAGCATCGCCCTTATGACGCGGCCCCGTTCAGGCATGGATCCTCGGGTCAAGCCCGAGGATGACGACGGGAGGGGCATTTCGGCAAATCTCGGACGTCGCAGAAATCGCGGGGGCACCGCCACTTCGTCATCCTCGAGGATCCATGCCTGAACGCTTCCGCTCCACAAATGGGCGAAATCCATCCGGCAGCAGATATATGCTTCCAGCGTACCGCGACAGGTCTCTCACGGCCACTTCGCCACCGGCGGCATGCTGGACAGGATCGAGTCAACGTTGCCGCCGGTCTTCAAGCCGAAGATGGTGCCGCGGTCGTAGAGGAGATTGAATTCGACGTAGCGGCCGCGGCGGACGAGTTGTTCCTCGCGGTCGGCTTCCGTCCAGTTGGTATCGAAGTTCTGGCGCACCAGATATGGGTAGATGACGAGGAAAGCGCGGCCTAGGTCTTGGGTGAAGGCAAAGTCCGCATCCCAGCCGCCCTTCTCCTCGGGGCTCTTCAGCCAGTCGTAGAAGATGCCGCCGATGCCGCGGGGCTCGTTGCGGTGCGGCAGATAAAAATATTCATCGCACCAGCGTTTGAAGCGGTCATAGTCGGCGATCTGGGTGTGCCGGCCGCAGACGAAGCGCATGGCCTTGTGGAAGGCCACCGTGTCGGGGTCCTCCTGGGTGCGGCGGCGCTCGAGCACCGGGGTGAGGTCGGCGCCGCCGCCAAACCATTGGCGCGTCGTCACCACCATGCGCGTGTTCATGTGCACGGCCGGCACGTTGGGATTCTGCGGGTGGGCGATGAGCGAGATGCCGGAGGCCCAGAAGCGCGGGTCTTCCTCGGCACCGGGGATCTGCTGGCGGAACTCGGACGAGAATTCGCCGTGGACGGTGGAGGTGTGCACCCCCACCTTCTCGAACACGCGGCCATGCATGAGCGACATCACGCCGCCGCCACCCACGCCTTCCTCACGCTGCCAAGGGGTGCGCTCGAAGCGGCCGGGAGCGCGGGTGGAGAGCGGGCCGGTCAGCGCGTCCTCGAGCTCCTCGAAGGCGGCGCAGAGACGATTGCGCAGGTTTTCGAACCAAACCTTCGCCGCAGCCTTCTTATCCTCGATATCCTCGGGCAGTCCGGCCGGTATATCGGGTCTGTCCATGATCTTTCCTCCCGCGTCCGGCGCCGCACATGGCGGACAAAGGACTCGCATTTTCCTCTCGCGATCCCTAATCTCCTTGTCCAACGGGTCAAGGAGTTCTTTCGTGCGTGTGCCCGCCAAGCCTCGGCTCGATGGCCTGAAACAGGCCCTCGACAAGAAGCGTGCCAACGGCCATCGCCTGCCGCGCGATGGCTTCCTGCGCGAGACCTTTTCGCTGCCGCGCGCCGAGGCCCGGGCCAAGGCTCGCGAATGGCTGGAGCGCTGGCCCAAGCAAGCTTACTGGACCGAGATCGAAAGCTGGTGCGAGCGCCCCGGCGATGTGATCGAGTTCACTATGCGCCGCCTGCCGAGCGCCGACTAACACCCACCTTTCCCGCTTGACCTCAACCTAAGTTGAGGGTGTAGCCGCCCTCCTTCGATTGCCACGAAGGAGAAAACGCGCATGCAGAACAACGGCAGAGCCATCCTATCCCATCTGCCTGAGCGCCTCGCCGCAGGCCATGGCCGCGGCGACCGCGACGTTGAGGCTGCGCGCCTTCTCGCGCATGGGGATGACGAGGCGGTGATCAGCCGCCTTATGCACCGCCTCCGGCGCGCCCGACGATTCGCACCCGAAGAGCAGGATGTCGCCGTCGCGAAAGCAGAAGGCCGTGTAGCGCACGGCGGCGGTGGTGGTGAACAGGATGAGCCGGCGCCCCTCGTCGCACCGCCAGCGCTCGAAGGCTTCCCAGGAGGTATGGCGGTTGAGGGAGGCGATCTCGAGATAGTCCATTCCCGCCCGTTTCAGCGCCCGGTCCGACAGGTCGAAGCCAGCCGGCTCGATCAGGTCCACCGTCAGGCCCAGGCAGGCGGCGATGCGCAGGATGGCGCCGGTGTTGCCGGGGATGTCCGGATGGAAAAGGGCGATGTGGATATCATTTCCGTTCATGACACAACCAATTGTAGCCTTCGGGCCACAGTGGCCGATGAAGGTGACTATACACCGACGAAGCCTCTGGCCATCCTTAACACTCTCGGATATAAGGCCGGCGCAACCGACGTAAACTGTTGGAGACAGACATGGATAACCGGATGTTCGTTTCCATCGTCCGTGGACGCCCCTGGACTGGGGCCCGACTCACGGCCTGACGGCGGTTTTCGTTCCGACGCTTACTTCTCCCCTGTAGAACACGCACGAGCGAATCCGCCGGAACCTTTTCCGGAATTCCGCAAGGATTCGCTCCATGTCTTCAAAATTTCCCAAAGGGCGCAAAGCGCCTCCAACACCCATCACCCCCGCTGCGACCGCGCTGCCGCCGGACGGTGCAGGCAAGGTTCCTGCCAAGACCCTGTCAGGAGCCTTTTCCGCCGCCCTTGGCGCAAAGGCGCAAATACCGCATTCGGGATCAAAGACGCCGCGGGAGAAAGGCGCCGGCCCGAGACAGCTCCCCGGCAAGGCGGGCGCTCAACCGATCAAAAATTCAAAGCCCGGCGCACCTACCGTACCGCGCAAGGGGCACCGCTGAATGCCTGTCGACGCTATCAAGGATGAAACGATGCTGAGCTGGTTCGAAAGACGCCTGCCGCCCTTCCCCGCCGATGAGCCGGAAGAGCCGCCGAAGACGCTGATCGCCTTCTGCCTGCATTTCATCAAGGGCGCATGGGGATATCTGACGCTCCTGGCAATCCTGACGGCGACGATCGCGATTACCGAGGTCTGGATGTTCTCCTTCCTCGGCAACATCGTCGACTGGCTGGCGGACCGAGACCGGGAGACATTCCTGCAGGAGGAGGGCTGGAAACTGGCAGGCATGGCATTCATCGTCCTGGTGTTCCTGCCCCTGACGGTGGTCCTCCACTCGCTTACCAACCATCAGGTGCTGCTGGGCAATTTCCCCATGCGCATCCGCTGGCAGGTGCACCGCTATCTGCTGAAGCAGTCGATGACCTTCTATCAGGACGAGTTTGCCGGCCGCATCGCCACGAAGCTGATGCAGACGGCGCTTGCCGTGCGCGAATGCGTCATCAAGCTGATCGACGTGCTGAACTATGTCACGGTGTATTTCGCCGGCATGCTGGTCATCGTGGCATCCGCCGATCTGCGTCTTGCAGCACCGCTCGCCGTTTGGCTCATCGGCTACATTCTGCTGCTGCGCAACTTCGTGCCGCGGCTGGGTCGTGTGGCCAAGGAACAGGCCGACGCGCGCTCCGTCATGACCGGCCGCGTGGTCGACAGCTACACCAACATCCAGACGGTGAAGCTGTTCTCCCATGCGCGCCGCGAGGCGACCTATGCGCGGGAGGGCATGTCCGGCTTCCTGACGACAGTCTATAGGCAAATGCGGCTGGTGACGGGACTGTACGGGCTGCTCTACGTGCTCAACTCGCTGTGTCTGTTCTCCGTCGGCGCCTTGTCCATATGGCTGTGGCTGGGCGAAGTGGTGTCGATCGGCGCCGTCGCCGTGGTGCTCGGTCTGGTCCTGAGGCTGTGGGGTATGTCGCAGTGGATCATGTGGGAAATGACCATGCTGTTCGAGAACATCGGCACCGTGCAGGACGGCATCGCCTCGATTTCGCTGCCGCGCGTGGTTGACGACCGGCCCGGTGCCAAGGAACTGCAGGTCGAGAAAGGAGAGATCGTCTTCGACCGCATCCGCTTCCACTACGGCAAGGAAGGCGGTGTGATCGAGGACCTGTCGCTGACCATCCGGCCAGGCGAGAAGGTCGGCCTCGTCGGCCGCTCCGGCGCCGGCAAGTCGACGCTGGTCAACCTGCTCCTGCGCTTCTACGACCTCGAAGGCGGGCGCATCCTGATCGACGGCACGGACATCGCCAACGCGACGCAGGATTCGTTGCGCGCGCAGATCGGCATGGTCACCCAGGACACCTCGCTGCTGCACCGTTCCGTGCGCGATAACATCCTTTATGGCCGGCCCGATGCCCACGAGGCGATGGTGCTGGAGGCGGCAAGGCGTGCCGAGGCACTGGACTTCATCGAAGGCCTGTCCGACATAAAGGGGCGGAAAGGGCTCGACGCCCATGTCGGCGAGCGCGGCGTGAAGCTGTCGGGCGGTCAGCGCCAGCGCATCGCCATCGCCCGCGTCATGCTGAAGGATGCGCCGATCCTGATCCTGGACGAGGCGACGTCAGCGCTCGATTCGGAGGCCGAGGCGGCGATCCAGGAGAACCTGGCGGCGCTGATGCAGGGCAAGACGGTGATCGCCATCGCCCACCGCCTGTCGACCATCGCGGCGATGGACCGGCTGGTGATCATGGACGAGGGCCGTATCGTCGAGGAGGGTACTCACGACGAGCTGATCGCCAGCGGCGGCATCTACGCCCAGCTCTGGCAGCGCCAGTCGGGCGGGTTCCTCGACATCGAGCAAGCGGCAGAGGCTGCGGAGTGATAATGGACGCAGACGAAGAAAGGCCAGGCCTGAACGAGCGCTTGTGGCGGCGTGCCGAAGGGGTGATCGACCCCTTCGGCGACACCGAGCGCGAGGTGCTGCCCGTGGACGCGTTCAGGTTCATCCTCTTCTTCGCCACCCAGGCCAAATGGCCGTTCGTCCTTCTCCTCATCATCGGCGGTCTGGCGGGCGCGGTGGACGCCGGGCTCTATTGGGGGCTGGGCAAGCTGATCGACCTGCTCGACGCCTCGACGCCGGCGACGCTGATCGCCGACCATTGGTCGACGCTCCTGGGGCTCGCCTTCCTGGTGCTTTTCGCGCGTGCCGCCGTCATGCTCGTCAACACGGTGATCGAGGAGCAGGTGATCGCGCCCTCCTTCTATCAGCGGGTGCGCTGGCAGTCCTTTCGCCGGGTGATGGACCAGCCCTACGAGTTCTACCAGAACGACTTCGCCGGCCGCATCGCGACCAAGATCATGCAGGGCGGCGAGGCGACGGGCGACTTCATCGTCTCGGCTCTGCAGACCATGTGGAGCTTCCTCACCTTCCTGCTGCTTGCCGGCACCATCTTGACTGCACTGGATCCCCTGTTGGGGCTGGTGCTCGGGCTGTGGTTCTTGGCTTTCGTGATTGCTGCGCGCTACCTGCTGCCGCCGCTGCGCGAGGCCGGCAGGCGGCGCGCCGACGAGCGCTCGATCCTCAACGGCCGCATGGTCGATGCCTTCACCAATATCATGGCCGTCAAGCTTTACGACAGCGGACGGCGGGAGCACGCCTATGTGCGCGACGGCATGGCCCGCCTGCTCAAAGCCGTACGGACCCTGACACGTGCCATCACCCGCGTGCGCGCCGCCGTCTTCATCCTGAACGGCATCATGATGGCGGCTGTCGGCACGCTTGCGGTAATGAGCTGGATGAACGGAAACGCCTCGACCGGCGAGATCGCCGCCGCCATGGGTCTCGTTTTCCGGCTCAACCAGATGTCCGGCTACATGATGTTCTCCGTCAACGGGCTCATTCGCTCCTATGCCACGGTGCAGGACGCCACAGGAGTGATCTCGCGCCGCCCGGCCATCCAGGACGCGCCCGATGCGCGGGCGATCGCGCATGCGACGGGCGACATCCGCTTCGAGGACGTCACCTTCAACTACGGCAGGGACCGCGGCGTGATCGAGGGGCTGAACCTTCACATCCGCCCCGGCGAGCGCGTTGCCCTTGTCGGCCCCTCGGGGGCAGGCAAAACGACCATCGTCAACCTGATGCTGCGGCTTTTCGACATCGAGGGCGGCCGCATCCTGCTCGATGGCAAGGACATCCGCGATATCACGCAAGCTTCGCTGCGCGCTCAGTTCGGCGTCGTCAGCCAGGAGCCGATGCTGATGCATCGCTCGATCCGCGACAACATCGCATACGGCAAGCCGGGCGCCAGTGAAGCGGAGATCGTGGCAGCCGCCAAGCGAGCCTCGGCGCATGACTTCATTCTCGAGGTTGGCGACCTCAAGGGCCGCACCGGCTACGACGCCCATGTGGGCGAGCGCGGAGTGAAGCTGTCCGGTGGTCAGCGCCAGCGCATCGCCATTGCCCGCATGATGCTGAAGAATGCGCCGATCCTCATCCTCGATGAGGCGACCTCGGCGCTCGATTCCGAGATCGAGGCGGTGATCCAGGAGAACCTGGGGCAGCTGATGGAGGGCAAGACCGTGGTCGCCGTGGCGCACCGCCTCTCCACCATCGCTGCGCTCGACCGCGTGATCGTGCTCGACGGGGGCCGCGTCGTCGAGGAAGGCTCGCACGCGGAACTGATCACGCGTGGCGGACTTTATGCGCAGTTGTGGAAGCGCCAGTCGGGCGGATTCCTCGGCGAGAGGCTGGCGGCGGAATAGGCGCCAGGCCTTTCCGTTGCTTCTTCTATCAGCACCGGCAAACACGCGTCGGCTCGAAAGGCAAATCTGCCAGTTCGCGCTCGTTCATGGTCGCGAGGTCGGGGTGGGATAGCGGATCGCGGCGCCATCCGCTCTGGTCGTCCGCATAATCCTTGATCGCCCGGAACTGCTCCATGCGGCGGCGAAAGTGGGCGGCGATGCTCAAGAAAAGCTGGACCATGGGTTTATCCTCCAAGTTTCATTCCCAGAGGATCTAGCCAAGATACCATGATTTCAATGGAGATTGCCTGCACGATGCTTTAGAAAGGCTATATGAAGAATCTGAACCGCGTCCATCTCAACGCGCTGCGTGCCGTCGAGGCGGTGCTGCGGCTCGGCTCGCTGGCGGCGGCTGCGAACGAGATTGGTGTTTCCATCGGTGCGGTAAGCCAACATGTCATCCGCTGTGAGCGCCAGCTTGGCCGGAACGTCTTCGACCGGACGAAGCGCGGGCTAGTGCCGACGGCCTTTGGGCAGCAGATCGCCGGGCGACTGAACGAAGGGTTCGGCAACCTTGACGAGGCCGTGGCTGCCGCGCGGCGGCACGCCGACAACGTGCTGACCATCTCGGTCGCGCCGGTCTTCGCATCGAAATGGCTGGTGCAGCGGCTTGCGGGCTTTTCGCGGCAGCATCCGCAGATGCGGCTCAGGCTCGACGCCTCGGTGGCGCTGGTCAATCTCGACGCTTCCGATATCGACCTGGCGATCCGCGTCGGCGAAGGCGGTTGGCCGGGGGTGAACGCGGAGTTCGTGCTGGCGCAGGAAGTCTTTCCCGTGTGCGCGCCGGCGCTGGCGGAGGGGCTGAAGACGCCGCGTGACCTTGTTTCCGCGCCCATCGTGCGCGACGCCAACTCCAACATAAGCTGGGACGTATGGCTTGCCCCGCACGGCCTGAGCGAAAAGGACCTCGGCGAGGGCAGCGCCTTTACCGACGCTTCGCTGGCGCTGGATGCGGCGATCGCCGGCCAGGGGGCGATGCTCGCATGGCAGACGCTGGCCCACGACGCACTGGCCGCAAATTTGCTGGTGCGCCCTTTCGAGGAGGTGGCCGAGACGAAGTTCGGCTATTGGCTGGTGACGTCGAAATCGCGCCCGGAGCCGAGAAAGGTCAAAGACTTCAAGACGTGGCTTCGCCAAGAGATAGCCGCCACGGCTTCCGCCTATAAAACATGATCGCCTCTAAATCGTGATCGCCTCGCCCTGTCCGCTCTCGGCCAGCCGCCCCATATCATGCTATATTGACGGCTTCTGCCAACGCGAAACAAAGGAGGTTCGAACGATGAAAGAATTTCATTGCGGATCACTCGTCCCCGGTTGCGACTGGCACACAAGGCATGAGGAAGAGGCGGAGGTCATCCGTCGCGCCGTTGAGCATATGCGCGAGGCCCATGGCGAGACGATCATCCGCGAAAGCATGATCGAGGCGATCCGCTCGCGCATTACCCAAGAGAGGGACGCGGCGTAGCGCCGTACCCCTCCCCCTGCGATAAGCTTGGAATGGGGAGGGTGGACAGCCACCGGAGGCGGATGGACGGGTGAGCTCGCTCCAGCCGCGCTCTGGCTTTTCATGATGATTCAGGCGTGAAATCCCTCGACGTCGAGTACGGCCGAAGCGGCCCCAACGGTCCCGTCGCTATCGCGCCGGTCCACCCTCCCCTCGAGAGGGAGGGAATGAGCGCTCGGCTTTCTTCAACAGCTCCTCGCGCGTCATCTTGAAGCCGGAGTCGATCCAGGCCTGCTCCAGCTCGGCGAGCAGCGCGCCGAGCTCTTCGCCGGGTGCATGGCCGGAGGCGACGAGGTCTTTTCCCTTGATTGGCAGGACCGGTCGTTTCCAGCGCTCGAGGATGTCGAGCAGCCGCTGGAAGCCGGCGGCTTCGGCAAGCGCCTTATCGTCCTCCGGCGCACGGGCGCGGGCGGTGGCGAGTGCCAGACGCAGACGCTTGTCGATGCCTTCGGGGCTATTGCGGTAGAGCAGCTTCACGAAATCGGCCTCGGAGAGCGCGCGGTCGGGAAGCGGCGCCTGCGCCCAGGCGACGATCGAGGCCGCCTCGGCCTTCGACAACCGCAGCCGCGCGGCAAGCGCCTCCAGGCGCGTGACGTCGGGCGGGAGGATGGCGGCCAGCCTGAGCATCGGGTCTGGCGGCCATGAAAGCCCCTGCTCCGCTGCCATCAGGGGGTGGATGGTATCGATGCCCCATTTCTCGCTTTCCGGCAGCACCATGGTGAGCGCATTGGTCGTGCGCATCCACAAAAGCGCTCGTGAAGGATCGGGCGCCGAAAGCAGCTTTCTCAGTTCGCCCCAGACGCGCTCGGCCGAAAGCCTTGAAAGGCCCTCCTTGAGCCGGGCGCAGGCCTTCAGACCTTCGGCGTCCGGACGGCCGGAGCCGTACCAGGCGAAGAAGCGAAAGAAACGCAGGATGCGCAGATAATCCTCCCGGATACGCGTTTCGGCATTGCCGATGAAGCGCAGGGTGTGCGTGTCGAGATCGTCGAGGCCGCCGACGAGGTCGACCACCCGCCCGTCGGCCTCCGCATAGAGCGCGTTGATGGTGAAGTCGCGGCGCTCGGCGTCGCTTCTCCAGTCGCGGCCGAAGACGACGCGCGCGCGCCGACCGTCGGTCTCCACGTCGGCGCGCAGCGTTGTGACTTCATAAGGCTTTCCCTTGGCCACGACCGTCACCGTGCCGTGCTCGTAGCCCGTGGGCACGACCTTGAAGCCGGCCGCCTTTGCCCGCCGTGTCGTCTCGTCGGGCGGGGTGGTGGTGGCGATATCGATATCGGTCACCGTCTGGCCAAGAAGCGCGTTGCGCACCGCCCCGCCGGCAATTCGCGCCTCTTCGCCGTCCGCATTGAGAACGCCAAGCAGCGCCTGCAGGCCCGGTTCCCGCAGCCAGTCGGCACCGGCGATGGTGGCAGAGGTCATTGCGCGTAGAGCCTTTCATAGAGCATGTGCAGGATACCGGCGGTGACTCCCCATATGAAGCGGCTGCCGTAAGGCATTGTATAATAAAAACGTTCCCGTTCCTGCCAAATTCGGCTTTCGCGCCTGTGGTTGGCCGGGTCCATGAGGAAGGACAGCGGCACCTCGAACGCCGCATCCACTTCGTCCGGATTGAGCGCCAGCGAAAAACCCGGTTTCACGACCGACAGGATCGGCCGAATACGATAGCCGCTGCCGGTCGCATAGTCGGGCATGCGGCCGACGATTTCGATGCGCGCGGGGTCGAGGCCGATTTCCTCCCGGGCCTCGCGCAGGGCAGCGTGCTCGGGCGAGGCGTCGCTTGCGTCGATGCGCCCTCCTGGCAGGGCGATCTGGCCCGAATGGCTGCGCAGATTGGCGGTGCGCTGGGTGAGGATGACGGTCGTCTCGTCATCGTGATCGACCACCGGAACGAGGACGGCGGCGTCATGCAGGCGATCACGCACGATGAGGTGCTTGAGGTCCGGGTTGAGGCGATGATCGCCGTAGGCGTCGGGATCGTGCGCGGGATCCTGTGCGGCGGCGCGGCGGCGGAATTCCTCGGCGGAGAAGGGATTTTTCGTGTCGGTCGAAAGGGTCATTCGGAGAGCGCCTTGAGCTTTTCGGCGGGCATGATGGGAAAGACCATGCCGCCGGAGCGGACAGCGAACATCACCCGGCCGTCGATCTCCACCTCCTCGCCCAAGGCGGCAAGCTCGTACATGACGGGGCGCGCCACCAGCGCCTCCAGCCGTCCGCGCACGAGGACGTAGGGCTTCATGCCGCCGGTGCCATCCTCGTCGACGAAGCGGATGGGATGGTCCGAGCCCGCCTCCACCACGTCGCCCACATTGGTGCGGAAGGTCAGACGCTGATTCTCGCCCTTGCCCGTGGCAACCATCTCGACAGCAACGAACGGCGCGTCCTCGACGCGGATGCCGACTTTTTCCACCGGCGTTACGAGGTAGGTCTTGCCGTCCTCGTCCTTGCGCAGGACGGAGGAAAAAAGCTGCACGAGAGGCATCCGGCCTATGGGCGTGCCGAGATAGAACCAGGTGCCATCGGCCTTTATTTCCATGTCGAGGTCGCCGCAGAAGGTTGGATTCCAGCGCTCCACGGGGGCCGCGCCCTTGCCTGCACGCGCCGCACGCGCGATCAGCGCCGATAGCGCTCCGGCATCGGCAGCCTTGGCGAAAATGCCTTCCTCGGCGGAACTATGGCGATTTGCAGGGGTCATGGTCACGAAATAGTCACTGTTCTTCGGCTTGTCAGCCTTACGATCTGATTTAAGCTCCGTAGGGTGGCAGGCTGCGACTCCTGAACCATGTATCGCAGACGGGGCCAGTTCGGCAAAGCGAGGAAAAGCCGCATGAGCATCATCGCCAGGGAGAGCCAGGCCGGCGCGGTCAGGACCGGTGAGAAGGAAATGGTGGCGGAGGCCGAAACCGCCCTTGCCGACATCGCCCGTGTGCGCGAGGGCGTGGGCCGAGTGATCTACGGTCAGGAGGCGGTGGTCGAGCGGGCGCTCGTGGCATTGCTCGCCGGCGGGCACGCGCTTCTGGTGGGCGTGCCGGGCCTCGCCAAGACCAAGCTTGTGGAGACCCTCGGCATCGTTTTGGGCCTCGACACCAGGCGCATCCAGTTCACGCCGGACCTGATGCCGTCGGACATTCTCGGCTCCGAGGTGATGGAGCAGGACGAGAACGGCCGCCGCGGCTTCCGCTTCCTGCCGGGGCCGATTTTCGCCCAGCTCCTGATGGCCGACGAGATCAATCGCGCCAGCCCGCGGACCCAATCCGCACTTCTGCAGTCGATGCAGGAATACCACGTGACGGTGGCCGGCCATCGCCACGACCTGCCCTCCCCCTTCCACGTGCTGGCCACCCAGAACCCGCTGGAACAGGAAGGCACCTACCCGCTGCCCGAAGCCCAGCTCGACCGCTTCCTGATGCAGGTCGACATCCTGTACCCGGAACTGGAGGCAGAGAAGCGCATTCTCCTGGAGACGACAGGCGTTGAGGAAGCCCGGCCGGCGAACGTGCTCACACCGGAGAGGCTGAAGGAAGTGCAGACGCTCGTCCGCCGCATGCCGGTGCCTGAAAGCGTGGTGGAGGCTATTCTGGCGCTGGTTCGCTCGGCTCGCCCCGGCCTCGGCCATCCCGAGACGGACCGGCATGTTGCCTGGGGTCCGGGCCCGCGCGCCAGCCAGGCGCTGACGCTATGCGCCCGCGCCCGGGCTCTCTATGAAGGGCGACTTGCCCCTTCGGTCGACGACGTGCGCGCGCTGGCCGAGCCGGTGCTGCAGCACCGCATGGCGCTCACTTTCGCCGCCCGGGCGGAGGGCATGAGCGTGCGCGACGTCATCGCCCGGCTGGTCAAGGGGCTGGGCTGATGCAACGGCGGAACGTTGATGGCGCGGATCGGTGAAGTCACCACCCAGGTTGAGACGCGGGATGCGCTTGCGCGAGCACGCACACGGGCCGCACTGGTGCCAGATCTGCTGGTGGAGGCGCGGCGCGTCGTCAACAATGTGATCGCCGGCTGGCACGGCCGGCGACGGCGCGGCATCGGCGAGAATTTCTGGCAGTTCCGGCCCTATGTGGACGGCGAGGCGGTGGCCCGCATCGACTGGCGCCGCTCCGCCCGCGAGGAAGACCACATCTATGTGCGCGACCGCGAATGGGAGGCCGCCCACACGGTTTGGCTGTGGGCCGACCGCTCGCCGTCCATGCTGTTCCGCTCCAGCCAGGCGGACGTTTCCAAGGAATCGCGGGCGCTGGTGCTGATCCTGGCCTTGGCCGAGCTCCTGTCGCGCAGCGGCGAGCGCATTGCCTGGCCGGGGCTTTCCGATCCCTTCGCCGCGCGCAACGGGGCGGAGAGGCTGGCCCAGCAGATCGCCCATGCGGAGCCCACCACCGCGCGCCCCGACCTGACGGTCGTCCGTCGCTTCTCCGATATGGTCGTCGCGGGTGACTTTCTGGATTCACCGGAAGAGACCATGCGCTGGCTCGACCCGCTGGCACGCGTCGGCGCCAGAGCGCATCTGATTGAGGTGGCCGACCCGGCGGAAGAGACCTTCCCCTATTCCGGCCGCACCGAGTTTCATGATCCAGAGACGGGTGAACGGCTAACCGCGGGCCGCGCCGAGACGCTGGGCGAAGACTACCGCCGGCTCTATCTCGCCCGGCGCGAGACGCTTTCCAGGTGGTGCAAGAAGCTTGGCTGGAGCTACACTGTAAACCATACGGACCGACTGGCTTCCGAAGCGCTCATCGGCGTGCACACGGCAATGACGTCCGAAATGGATGTCGGCCGATGAATTTCCTCCCCCTCTCCTTCGGTGCACCGATGGTCTTATGGGGCCTGCTCGCCCTGCCCGTCATTTGGTGGCTCTTGCGGCTCACCCCGCCCCGGCCGCAGCAGGAGACCTTCCCGCCGCTCGCCATCCTGGCGCGTATCGTGAAGAAGGAGGAAACGCCGCACCAAAGCCCTTGGTGGCTGACGCTTCTGAGGTTGGCGCTGGCAGCACTCGTCATCCTGGCGTTGGCTGCTCCAGTCTTCAACCCGCGCGAAAAGATAGCCGTGGGCGGTGAGGCGCTGGCCATCGTGATGGATAACGGCTGGTCGAGCGCTCCTGACTGGGAGCGGCGTGTGGCCACGGCGACGCGGCTGATCAATGACGCCAAGGAGAGCAGCGTGCCGGTGATCGTGGCACTGACGGCGGAAAAGCCGGCGCAGGACATCGGGCCCTTTGACGCCGACACCGCTATCGAGCGGCTGAACGCGGCCGAGCCCCGGCCCGTGCCGACAGATCGACCGGCAACCTACGCCCGCGTTGCCGATGCGCTTGCCGATATGCCCGGCGCGACCCTGGCCGTGTTGGCGGACGGACTTGCGGGGCCCGACGACGAGGCGGCGTTCGAGACGCTGTTTTCCGCCGAGCTTTCCGACGTCCTGTGGGTTGCGCCGGACCGGCTGCCGGTCGTTGCGCTCTCCGACAGCGCCAACGAGCCGGAGCGCTTTGTGGTGACAGCGGTGCGGCGCGAGGACGAGATGGGGCCGCGCCAGGTTATCGCCCACGCTTCCGACGAGCGCGGGCGCCGGATCGCCGAGACGACCATCACCTTCGGTCCCGGCGAGGCACGGGCCCGCGGTGAAATGCGCGTTCCCTTCGAACTGCGCAACGACTTCGCCTCCATCGGCATTACCGGTGAGGACCATGCCGGCGCGCTGCGCATGCTCGACGAGAACGCGCGCCGCCGGCGCGTCGGGCTGCTGTCGCAGCATGAGGCGGACCAGGCGCAGCCGCTGCTATCGCCCCTCTACTATATCCAGCGCGCGCTCGGTCCCTATGCCGACCTCATCCGGCCCTCAGACCCCGAGCTGACCGAGGCCATCCCGCAGCTTCTGGAACAGAAGCCGGCGGCGATTGTCATGGCCGATGTCGGCACCCTTCCGGATTCGGCACGAGAGGCGCTGGTCGAATGGATGCGCGCGGGTGGCACGCTGATCCGCTTCGCCGGGCCGCGGCTGGCGGCGGCGGATCATGATGAAGAGTTGCTGCCCGTGCGGCTGCGCGAAGGCGAGCGCTCGTTGGGCGGCGCGTTATCGTGGTCGGAGCCGCAGTCGGTGGACGACTTTCCAGCAGGCGGCCCCTTCTCTGACCTGACACCGCCGCGCGACGTGACGGTGAGCCGCCAGGTGCTGGCCGAGCCATCGGCCGACATCGTCGAGCGCACCTGGGCCAATCTCGCCGACGGCACGCCGCTGGTGACGGGCGCCGCACGCGGCGACGGCCGCGTCATCCTGTTCCACGTCACACCGGAAGCCACCTGGTCGAGCCTGCCGATCTCCGGAAGCTTCGTCGAGATGCTGCGGCGCATCGTGCAGCTTTCGCGTAACCAGGGGAGCCTTGCGGCTGACCAGGAGGAACAGAGCGGACGGCTGCCGCCCTACCGCATGATCTCGGCCACCGGCACGCTGGTGCCGCCCGGGCCGGAGGCCGAACCGCTGCAGCTTGCCGGCGATGCGCCGGTCACGCTTGCCAATCCGCCGGGGCTCTACGGCTCGGAGGAAGGCGTGGTGGCGCACAACCTTCTGGCGCCGGATGCGCAACTTACCGCCCTCTCCCGCCCCACGGCGCCGGTGACCATGAGCGAAGCACGCTATGCCTTCGACCAGTCGCAGCCGCTCAAAGGACCGCTGATGGCCGCGGCGCTGGCACTTCTGGCGCTCGACACGCTGGCTGTGCTGTGGCTGGGCGGGCTGTTGCAGCGGCGCCCGACGCGCCGCGCCGCCTCCACTGCTTCTGTGCTGCTTGCCACCGCCCTCGCATTCTCGCTGCTGGTGCCGGACAATGCGTTGGCGCAGGACAACCCGCAGCCGGGCGACATGGAGGCGATCGAGGCGATTGCGGCCACCCGTATCGCATATGTCAGGACCGGCATTTCCTCGGTCGATGCCATCAGCCGCGCTGGCGTACAGGGCCTGTCGCGCTTCCTGGCCGAGAAGACGGCGCTGGAGCCCGGCGCGCCAGCGGCTCTCGACATCGCCACGGATGAGCTTTCTTTCTATCCCCTCATCTACTGGCCCATCGACCCCAATGCCGAGATGCCCTCCGAGGAGGCCATCGCGCGCATCGACGCCTATATGCAGCAGGGAGGCACAGTGCTTTTCGACACGCGCGACCAGTACTCCTCCGGCTTTGGCTCGTCCGGCTCGGTGAGCCCTGAGACGCAGCGGCTGCGCGACATCCTTTCCGGCCTGAACGTGCCGCCACTGGAACCGGTGCCGGATGACCACGTGCTTACCAAGGCGTTCTACATCCTCTCGGAGTTTCCCGGCCGTTACCGCGGCAGCGACTTGTGGGTGGAAGCCTCCGCGGAGGCGGAGAGCCGCGCTGACCGGCCCGTGCGCACGGGCGACGGTGTGTCCCCCATCATGATCACCGCCAACGATCTTGCCGGCGCATGGGCCGTGGGTTCGAACGGCGAGCCGCTGCTGCCCACCGTGCCGTCGGACCCGATGCAGCGCACATATGCACTGCGGGCGGGCGTGAACATCATGATGTACATGCTGACCGGAAACTATAAGTCGGACCAGGTTCATGTGCCTGTCCTGCTGGAGCGGCTCGGCCAATGATGAACTGGTCCTTGAGCTTCGATCCGCTGTTTTCCTGGGGTGTACTGGCGCTTCTTACGATCCCGCTCGCCTGCCTGATGGCGCTCAGCCTGTTCGCTGGCCGGCGCGGCGCGCTGCTTCGCCTGGGAGCACTTATCGCTCTGGCGCTGGCGCTCCTTAATCCGGTGCTCCTAGAAGAAGAGCGGGATCCGCTCAAAAGCGTCGTCGCCGTGGTGATCGACGAAAGCCAGAGCCAGGACATCGGCGACAGGAGCGAGGAGACACAACAGGCGGCGCAAGCGCTGGCGGAGCGGCTGGAGCGCTTCAATCAGTTCGAGGTGCGTACGGTCGAGGCCGGCCGAGGCGAAGCCGTCGACGAGAACACCGAGACCCGTCTCTTCGAAGCGCTGGAGAGCACGTTACGCGACGTGCCATCCTCGCGCGTGGCCGGCTCCATCATGATCACCGACGGCCAAGTGCACGACACACCGCCAAACGTCTCGGGCCTCGCCGGACCGCTGCATGCGCTGATCACCGGCCGGGAGGGCGAGCGCGACCGGCGAATCCGCTTTGAGCGTGCGCCACGCTTCGGCATCGTCGGGCAGCCTCTGGAAATGAGCTACCGCGTCATCGATACCGAGGGCGAGACCGGGCAGGTGGAGGTCGAGGTTCTCGTCAATGGTGAACTGGCGCTGGTCGAGCAGGCGACGATCGGCCAGGAAATGCCGCTGGAAGTCACCGTCCCCACCGCCGGACGCAACATAGTGGAACTCAGGATCCCGGTGGAAGAGGGCGAGATTACGGAGACCAACAACCGCGCCGTCGCCCTGATCGACGGCATCCGCGAGAACCTGCGCGTGCTGCTCGTTTCCGGTGAACCGCATTCGGGCGAGCGGACCTGGCGCAACCTGCTCAAGTCCGACGCTTCCGTCGACCTCGTCCACTTCACCATCCTGCGCCCGCCGGAGAAGCAGGACGGCACGCCGATCAACGAATTGTCGCTGATTGCCTTCCCGACGCGCGAGCTCTTCGTCGAAAGGATCGACGACTTCGACCTCATCATCTTCGACCGCTACCAGCACCGCGACGTGCTGCCGATCCTCTATTACGACTACATCGCCGAGTATGTGGAGAATGGCGGAGCACTTCTGATCGCCGCTGGGCCCGAGTTCGCCGGTGACCAGTCCATCGCCCATACGCCGCTGATCTCGGCGCTGCCGGCGCTGCCCAGCGGAGAGGTGACGGAAGCCGGCTTCTATCCCCGCCTGACGGATACGGGCGCCCGCCACCCCGTCACCCGCGGGCTCGACGGTTCGGCCTCCGAGCCGCCCGGCTGGAGCCGCTGGTTCCGCGCCGTCGGCATCGGCCGGACGGACGGCCAGGTGGTGATGCAGGGGCCGGACGAGCAGCCGCTTCTCTTGCTGGCGCGCCGCGGCGAAGGCCGGGTCGGCATGTTCCTGTCCGACCAGGGCTGGCTGTGGGCGCGCGGCTTCGAGGGCGGCGGCCCCTACGTCTCGCTCTATCGCCGCATCGCCCATTGGCTGATGAAGGAGCCGGACCTGGAGGAAGAGCGGCTGACGGCGGCCGGCCGCGGCATGCGGCTTGAGATCACGCGCCAGTCCATGGAGGACGAGGTCGGCACGGCCACGGTGACCGCCCCTTCGGGCGAAACACGCGACGTGCCGCTGACGGCCGGCGAGCCCGGCCTCTTCCGCGGCACGCTGGAGGCCGACGAAATCGGCCTCTACCAGGTCGAGAACGGTGATCTGACGGCGCTTGCCCATGTCGGCCCGGTCAATGCGCCGGAATTCGTGAACACGGTGTCGACGGAAGAGGTGCTGGCGCCGGTGGCCGAGGCGAGCGGGGGAAGCGTGCGCCGGCTGGAGGGTGGCGTGGGCGGACTGAACCTCCCCAACATCGTGCCGGTGCGCGCCAACGCCACCACGGCGGCAGGGCGCGACTGGATCGGGCTAAGGAGCACCAACGATAGCGTCTTGCAGTCGATCAGGCGGGTGCCGCTGTTCGCCGGCTTCCTGGGTCTCGGGCTGCTGCTCCTGGCGCTCGGCGCCATGTGGTACCGTGAGGGGCGCTAAGGCGCGATCCGGCTCCCCACATCAGTGGCCGCGGCCTTCTTGCTTCGCAACGCCACATTTCAACCGCTCCGTCACTACAGTATAGGATCGAAAATCGATTCTCAGGAAGCACGATGGGTAGATTATGCGCCCGAACGGACGCACGGCGCTCCAAGTATATTTTATCAGCTATACCATTGATTTAAATAATTATTCGAGAGGACAAGATGCGGATTTCGACATCTATTGGAGCCATCGCCGCCGTATTGGCGGCGCTCTGTGGCTCTGCTTCTGCGGGAGGTGGGGATGCGCCGGCGAACTTTCTCTATACGAGTTCCGGAAGCCTTGAAGAGTTACGGCCTGTTCTTGAGCGGCCTGACATCGACGGCGTTCAGATCGTCTACAACTGGAAGTCGCTGGAACCCGGCATGGGGCAATACGACTTCTCGGCGATCGAGGGGGATCTGGCGGTTGCCGACAAGCTAGGCAAGAAGCTTTTCATCCAAGTGCAGGACCGCTTCTTCTCGATCGAGGCGAGGAACGTGCCTGCGTATCTGACGACCGGCCTGCAATATGGCGGCGGCCTGGTGGCTCAGGTCGACAACGCCGGTGAGAGACAGCCGGTCGGTCACGGCTGGGTGGCCATGCAGTGGAACGATGCGGTGCGCGGCCGCTTTCAGGCTCTCATAGAAGCCTTGGCCGATACGTTCGACGGGAGGGTATTCGGCATAAACCTGCCCGAGACCGCCGTCGATATCGACATGAAGGGCGACCGCACCGGTTTTACCTGTGACGCCTATTTCGAGGCGGAGATGGATAATCTGGCCGCCGCCTGGGCGGCCTTCACGAAATCGCACGTCGTGCAGTACGTGAACTTCTGGCCCTGCGAGTGGGCAAACGACCACGACTACATGGGGCGGCTGTTCGAATACGCCGCCGATCACGATATCGGCCTTGGCGGCCCCGACATCGTCCCCTACCGCAAGGTGCAGATGAAGAACGCCTATCCTTTTTTCAACCGATACAAGGGAAAGCTCGGCCTCGTGGCAATGGCGGTGCAGGAGCCGACCCTGACCTATACGAACCCGAAGACCCGCAAACCCTTCACGAAAGAGGAGTTCGTCCGCTTCGCCACCGATTATCTGGGGGTTGACGTGATCTTCTGGAGTTCGCAATCGCCATGGCTGAAGGGCTGACGGTGCTATTCGGACCGCCGGGCCTTGCTGCGGCATGGAAATGTGTTGAGGAATTGTCTTTGTTGTTTTCCGCGAGCGGTCTCCGTCACGGACCTCACACCCCTCGATCAGATAAGAGACGCCAACTCCGTACGAAATATCCAGGATGTGTCTCGGTCCAGCGAGCTACGATGGGCTGCACCTGAATGAAGGCAACGCTGGGATGGGTGGCCAAATCGGTGACGTATAGCTGCTGCGACTGGCAAGCCTCCGGCGCCGTCGCCAGGCAGGCCAGGATGATAAGTGTGTAGTCCATTATCTCCATTCGCGGAAACTGCGACCTGCCTGGCAATCAGAAAAAGGCCGCACAAACCGCCCCCCTTGTGATGATGCTGGTATCCAAATCTTGTGCTGGTTGCGCCTCTCTCGCAACGTGGCTTTTCGAAGTATGAAGCCTGCGCTATTGCCGGGAATTCCCCGCTCTTCAGCAACGCCGTTTCGAGGTAGCCTCAAGAGGATCGCCGCATCCGCCGGCCGCACAGAAACGCGACAACGAGCGGCCCGAGCACCATCAGGGCGGAGGCGAGATAGGTCTGGGCAATGTAGGCAGCACCAAGTTCACGCAGGATGGCTGGGCCAGCATGCGGGTCGTTGACTTCCCCGAACATGCTCGATGCCACAGAAGCGAGACGGGCAGCACGAGAAGGGCGAGCAGCGGGCACAGGCGGCTAAGGCCGTAGGACAAGGCGCTGAGGGTGGCGACCCGTGCCCAGATTTCCACTACCGTGGGCTCCTTGTCGGCTACCCCGGCCAATGCGGGGGACGCGGCTGCCAGCAACAGCGGCAGGGCGAGGAGGCGTGCGGTCTTGCGGTTCATGAGTCGGGCTTCGCCTAGCTCCCCCCACCCTCGGCCACCAATGCCGCGTGCGTCACCTTGCCCGAGAGTGCCGCCAGCGCGCCCTCCTTCAACTCCACCGCCAGGAGGCGGTTGGGATCGACCGGGCGCGGCATGCGCAGTTGGCCGGGCGGGATGCGTTTGAAGCCAAGCGGTCCGTAATAGGGTTCGTCGCCGACGAGGACCACCGCGCCGGCGCCAACCTCGCGCGCGGCCTCCACGGCGATCTTCACCAGCTTCTTGCCGATGCCCTTGTTCTTGTAGACGGGACGCACGGCAAGCGGCCCGAGCAGAAGCGCCCTGCCCTCGCCCGCGGCGATGCGCGTCAAGCGCACCGAGGCGACGACATGGCCCGCGTTGAGCGCGACGAAGGACAGCGCGCGTTCGTGCGGCCCGCCTTCGCGGATCTTGTAGGCGGCGCGCGTGAAGCGGCCGGGGCCGAAGGCCTCGGCGTTGATGTGCTCGATTTCGGCGTCGTGCGCCGGGTCTTCCGGCAGAAAGGTAATGTCGGCAAGGGACATGGAGAGATTTCCGGTGATGGGACAGGGTCATGCGGCGTCAGCGTACCGCGCAAGCCGCACCCACGAAGGGCGCGTCAGTCCTATCGTCGTCGCTGCACCGGAAAGAGAACCATTACATCCATCTCCAGGGAGCGGTTCCGCTAGCACCAAACGCCCGTCTCGTCCACTGGAATGATGCGCCTTCCTTGCGGAACGTCCTGAATTGTTGACGATGCGTTCATGCCTGCCGGGGTTGGGAAGTGCTCCTTTAGGTCCTAGATGCGGGTGGCAGACAGAAGGAGAATGACGATGGGCCTGCTTGTCGACGGCGTTTGGCGCGACCAATGGTACGACACCTCGAAAACCGGCGGCCGCTTCGAGCGGTCGAAATCGCAGTTTCGTGATTTCGTGACCAAGGACGGGCAACCGGCTGAGGGGCGCGAGCGCGGCTTCAAGGCAGAGCCCGGCCGCTACCATCTCTACATATCCTACGCATGCCCCTGGGCGCACCGCACGCTGATCTTCCGCAAGCTAAAGAAGCTGGAGGATGTGATCTCCTTCTCCGTCGTGCATCATTTCATGGGCGAGAACGGCTGGACGTTTAAGACAGGGGACGGGGCGACCGGCGACCAGCTCTACGGTCTCGATTTCCTGCACCAGATCTACACCAAGGCCGACCCGCATTATTCAGGCCGGGTGACGGTGCCGGTCCTGTGGGACAGGAAGACGGAGACCATCGTCTCCAACGAATCGGCCGAGATCATCCGTATGCTGAACTCAGCCTTCGACGAATGGGGCGATGCCTCGGTGGATCTCTACCCTGCACCACTGCGCGCCGAGATCGACGCCGTCAATGAGTTGGTCTACGAGAACATCAACAACGGTGTGTACCGCGCCGGCTTCGCCACGACACAGGAAGCCTATGAGGAGGCCTTCGGCCAGTTATTCGCCGCCCTCGACACGGTGGAAGAGCGCCTGTCGCGCCAGCGCTATCTCGCTGGCGAGCGGCTGACGGAAGCCGATTGGCGGCTTTTTACGACGCTGGCGCGCTTCGATCCGGTCTATGTCGGCCACTTCAAGTGCAACCTGCGCCGCATCAGCGACTATCCGAACCTGTCGAACTATCTGCGCGAACTCTACCAGGTGCCGGGCGTCGCCGAGACGGTGAATATGCGCCACATCAAGGCGCATTATTACGGCAGCCATGCCTCCATCAACCCGACGCGCATCGTTCCGGTGGGGCCGGAGGTGGACTATTCGGCACCCCATGACCGGGGGAGGCTCGCCAAGGCGGCGTAGCGCCTACCACTCCGCCGACACCGGCACCCCTTCGAAGATTTCCGCCAGGCGCCGCCGGGTGGCCTCCGTCGTCTCCTCCGGCAGCGCGTCGAGGGAAAAGAACCGTGCCTCGGCGATTTCCCCGTCCGGGGTGTGCGGGCGGGTCTGGCGGAAATTTGCGACGAGATAGACGGCGACGTGGTCGCGGCGGCTGGCCTGGCGGTTGAAATGAACCGACTTCAGCTCCGGAGCGCCAGCTAGGGCGATGTTGCCCTCCTCTTCCAGTTCGCGCGCCAGGCCAGCTTCCATGGTCTCGCCCGGCTCGACGCCGCCGCCGGGCAACTGCCATCCGGCCACATAGGTGTGGCGCACGAGGAGAACGGTGCGGGCCTGCGTGTCATACACGACGCCACGCACGCCGAGTGTCATGGGGCGGCGGAAGAGGAACCAGAGATGGAAGAGGCGCACGATGAGGCGCGTCTTCTCGGCAGGGCGTGGTTCCAGACGACGTGCGCTCATGCGAAACTCCGCGGGGGCTGGAAAGGCAGGCGGGGCTGCACTACACACGTTGCATGTTTCGCCTTGCACATTTTTCCGACATCCATCTGGGGCCGCTGCCCGACATAACCTATCGCGAACTCGTCTCCAAACGCATTACAGGCTACCTCCACTGGCAGCGCCGCCGGCGGGTCCACCTCGACCACGGCATCATCGACCGCATCACCGACGACATGCTGGCCGCGAAGCCCGACCACATCGCCCTGACCGGCGATCTGGTGAACCTCGCCCTCGACAAGGAGATCGAGATGGCACGGCTGTGGCTGGAGGGGCTCGGGGCACCGGAGGAGATTTCAGTGGTGCCCGGCAACCACGACGCCTACGTGCCACGGGCGCTCGCCAGGGCTTGCCAAGCTTGGGGCCCTTACATGAAGGGCGACGGAAGCATGCCGCCGACCGGCCGCTACGGCTTTCCCTATCTGCGGGTGCGCGGGCCGGTGGCGATCGTCGGGGTGTCGTCGGCGCGGGCGACCGCGCCGTTTCTGGCCAGCGGCTATTTTACCGAAAACCAGGCGGGGAAGACGGCCGAACTTCTGGACGAGGCCGGCGCACGGGGTCTCTTCCGCATCGTCCTGATCCACCATCCGCCAGTGCGTGGCGCTACGGGTCCGCACAAGCGGCTTCTCGGCATCTCACGCTTCCAGAAGATGGTGCGGCGGCACGGCGCGGAGCTAGTGCTGCACGGGCACACACACCTGCCCACGGTTCACCGCATCGACGGGCCGGACGGCACGGTGCCGGTGGTCGGCGTGGCGGCGGCCGGCCAGTTGCATGGCGGGGCGAAGCCCGCGGGGCACTACAATCTCTTCGAGATCGTCGGCGTCCCGGGGGCGTGGCAGGTGCGGCTGGCGCGGCGGGGGGCGGTCGAGGGGCAAGCGGAGATCGGCGAAATCTCTTCTCAGGTGCTGGTGTCCGGCGAGCGCACGCCGGCGTGAGCAGTCTCGCGACGACGGCGGAAGTAGGCCAGAAGTGCCGACAGGATTTTGCTTATGACCATACCCAACACGCCCGCGAAGAACACGAGACACACGAAGGCAAAGAGGCGAAAGTCTTCGTGCACCGCTCCCTGCTCGTCAATGGAAGCGAACGGGCTGAGAGCAACAAAAAGTCCAATTCCAAGAACGGTGAGGACGAGAGACGCCCAAGAGGAAAAAGCCAGAAAGCGCTGAAAAGATTCAGCCATAACCATCTCCAAGAATACATCTTCATCAAATAATGCACCGCCTGGCATGCGAATCCGGCCAAAACTTGTTTCTTTTCGGCGTTCTTCTTCGTCTCCCATCGATTCCCGGAGTTGCAGCGGCTTCTTGGGGGCTCACACTTTCAGAAGGTGGTGCGGCGGCGCGACGCGGAGCTGGTTCTGCACGGCACGCGCTTCTGTCCGCTATGCACTCCATCAACCGGGTCGGACGGTGCGGTGCCGGTGGTCGGCATGGCGGTGGCTTGGGTCCTCTTGCCACGCCGCGAGGGCCGCCGGGTATAACGCCCGATATATATACTATTAATAACAGTTTACTTGAGGCCCCACAACCTAAGGTATATATGGCCGAAATCTAGCGGGGGCTGGCGATCGGCAACGCGCGGACATCCGAGCGATGCGTCATAAGACGTTGCCGACCTTGTAAGGGGTAACGCCATGTCCACCAATGTCTATGTGGGCCTCGGCTCCACGGTTCCGAGCTTCGTCTATGACAAAGTTACCAAACCGGGGACCGACGGCGATGACACTCTCCTTGGCGGCGATGGTGAAGTCGTCCAGGGCGGCCCGGGCGATGATGCCATTGGCGGCGGAAACGGCAGCGTCCTTTCCGGGGGCGAGGGTGCCAATCGCTTTGTCCTTACCGGCAGCTGGGGCGACACTTATGTGACCGACTTCCAGCGCGGCGACAAGATCGACTTGTCGGGGGTCCCCGGTCTGAAGGGCTTCGACCAACTCGAGATCACTTCGACGGGGATAGACGAGACCGGCAATTCCCACGCCAAGGTGGGCGTCATCGTAGAGTTCGATGGCAACCGGATTGTCCTGGCCGGGGTTCATTGGTGGGATCTTACGGCAGACGATTTCATCTTCCCCGAAGACAACGATACCCCGACGCCTCCGGAGCCGGCGTCAGACGATGACCAGCCTGTAGTCGACGAAGGTGTGGCGGGGCTCGACACCAGCACCACCTCCAGCACCGAGGATCAGGCAATAGAAGGGGATGAGACCGACGGCGGGAATGAGAATGAAAGCGAAGCCGCGACGGCTGGCGAAGGGGATGCCATGGCCCAGGAACCGGTCCCCCTTTCCCTGGAGGGCCAAGCAGGCGTTGCCGACACTTTCGCCTTCGAGGCAGATGAGCACGGCGAGGTGCGCGACTTCGAGCTGGGCAAGGACAAGATCGACCTCTCCGGCATCCCCGGTCTCACGGACTTCCATCAACTCTCGCTTCACACCGAGATCGTCGAAACGAAGAGCGATCTCAGCACCAGGCATTCACAGGACACCATCCTGGAGTTCGAGGGTCAGGTCATCCGCATTGTCGACCTGCCTGCATGGGTGTTCGACGAGGCCGATTTCACGTTTGCCGAGGAGAACAAAGACCACGGCAGTAACATCGCCAACGACGAGAGCATGATCAGCGGCGACGACCAGGATAAAGATCTCACGGGCAGCAACGGTGATGACACCATCATCGGTGGCAGCGGCAATGACACGATCCGCGGCGGCGAGGGCGACGATATCCTCTATGGTGGTCCCGGCGCCGATATCTTCGTCTTCGAGTACAACGGAAGCCATGACAGGATCATGGATTTCGAACGTTACGTCGACAAGGTCATGGTGGAGGGCCAGATCGTCTATCACCCTGTAGAGGAAACGCGCCCGGACGACGGTGGCAACGAGCGTACGATCACCAGCAGCGAAGTCCACTATGATGAGGGAGGCTATAACAGCACAAGCAGCCTCATCATCGAAGATCTATTGGCGCGGCCCCAGGATTTCATTTGAGCAGAATGCTGGGCTTCACGTCGGGTCCGCATGCCGCGGAGCAACCCACTACCGCGATAGAAGCTGCTGCAGGAATTGCTGCAACTCCGGGAAGCGGTCGGACAGGAGGGAGAGCACGCTGGCGACACCCACCACGCCGCCCGCAAGCACCAGGAGCAACCCGCCGAAGAAGGCCTTCCAAGGGTTGCGCGATAGGGCGCCTGGCGCCGTCGGCGTTTCATTGCCGGCACGCGGCAGCGCCTCCACCTCGCCCTCGACGAACCGCTGGCGCTCCACCATGCGCTCGGCGATATAACGGGTGACCTGGTCGGTCACCGACGTCATGTCCGTCGATTCCGCCAGTACTACCCGGCCCAGCCGCGTGTCGCGCAGGAAGCGGTAGGTGCGCCGGTCGCGGCCCATGGTGACGTGCGCGACGGCGTCGATCCACAAGCGTGGCTGCTCGCCGGACGAGATGACGAAGTCGAAGGCAGGATCCTCGTCAGGCACCTCGGCGAAGACGGGCTCCAGCTCCTGCGCCAGGAGTTCGAGCCGCGTGCGGCTGGCCTCCCGCATCTCGACGACCACGTCCTCGCGGTCGGCGGCGGCGTTCTTCATCTCGCGGACGGCATCGGAGAGCTTGCGCATATTGGCGATGGGAGCGACGTTCTGGGTAGCCTCGCTCATGATGGTCCTCCAGACCAGAAACTATAGTTAATCCACAGTTAACACGGGCAGGAAGGAAATTCATCCTGATTCGTTCTGCTTTCGTGCCTGTTGAAAACCGGCTTCAGCCGAGGGCACGGGCGAGGATATGCGCCATCTCTTGCGGCGCTTCCTCCGGTAGCATGTGGCCGAGATGCGGGAAGGTGTGGAGGACGAAATGCGGCGGCAGATCATGCGCCTGCCGGGCGGGCAGAACCGTATCGAGCGCCCCCCAGACAACATGCACGGGCATGGTGAGCGCGGCCAGCTTTTCGTGGGAGATGACGCCCTGGCGGCCGTCGCGGGCGATCAGGCCGCAGACGTTCCTGAGCATGGCGAGCTGACCCGGCGCGGTGCGCATGGCCTCGGCTTCGCGTACGACACCTTCCGCCACCAGGGGTCGGCGCCCGGACATGGCGGTGAGGCAGTCGCGGATATCGGCGGCATTCCCGGCTTCCGCGAGGCGCCAGAGCAGCGGCGTGTTGATCTCGGGGCCGAAGCCGCCGGGGGCGAAAAGTGTGAGCGAAAGAACGCGCTTCGGCTCGCCAATGGCCGTGAGGGCGGCAATCGCGCCGCCGAAGGAGTGGCCGGCGAGGTGGAAGCGGTCGATGCCACGATCTTCCAGGTCGGCAAGAATGGCCTTGGCGGCGGGGCCTGCCCGGCCGGCCTCGGGGAAGCCGAGCGAGCCGCCATGGCCCGGAAGGTCGTAGGCGAGCACGCCCGGACTGCCGCCGAGTGCGGCGCGCACGCCGTCCCACACGCGGTGCGTACCGGCGAAGCCGTGCAGGAGGACGAGGGGCGGCGCGCCCTCGCCCGTCCGGCTGACGTAAAGCGTCTCGTTCACCCGACGATACGGTTTGCCGCTGACGTCACCGCCTCCAGGGACGCCGTGACGATGTTGGTGTTGATACCGACGCCGAAGAGCTTGCCGCCGGGGTGCTCCATCTCGACATAGCTGACGGCCGAGGCATCCGCCCCGCGCTGCAGCGAGTGCTCGGAATAGTCCAGCACGGTCATCTCCACGCCCACATGGGCCGACAGCGCGTCGACGAAACCATCGATGGGGCCGGTGCCGGCACCCTTGATAACCGTCTCACGGCCGTTATCGAGGATAGTCGCCTCGACGATGCGCCGGCCCTTAGCTTCCGGATGCGGGAAAGTCTGGTGATCGAGGAATTTGAGCCGTCCGCCGGGCTGCTCCACGTACCGCTCCAGGAAGCGCTCGTGGATGCGCTTCGACGGCAGCTCCTTGCCCTCGGTGTCGGTGATCGCCTGGATATCCTCGCGGAACTCGACCTGCAGGTTGCGCGGCAGGTTGAGACCGTAGTCGGCCTGCAGAATATAAGCGATGCCGCCCTTGCCGGACTGCGAATTGATGCGGATGATCGCCTCGTAGGTGCGGCCGACGTCCTGCGGATCGATGGGGAGATACGGGACCTCCCACAACTCCTTGTTGGCCTGCCGAAACGCCTTCATACCCTTGTTGATGGCGTCCTGGTGGGAGCCGGAGAACGCGGTGTAGACGAGCTCGCCCACGTAAGGGTGTCGCTCCGGGATGCGCAGCTGGTTACAGTGCTCGAAGACGTCCTTGATGCGGTTGATGTCCGAGCAGTCGAGCATCGGGTCGACGCCCTGCGTGTACATG
This sequence comes from Chelativorans salis, assembly GCF_025336525.1. Taxonomy (GTDB): domain Bacteria; phylum Pseudomonadota; class Alphaproteobacteria; order Rhizobiales; family Rhizobiaceae; genus Chelativorans; species Chelativorans salis. The sequence continues at coordinate 220,525 of NZ_JAOCZP010000002.1, read as the reverse complement.
TTGAGCGCCAAGGTCACGATATCGACGTTGCCGGTGCGCTCGCCATTGCCGAAGAGCGTACCTTCTACCCGGTCGGCGCCCGCCATCAGGCCGAGCTCGGTGGCGGCAATGCCGGTGCCGCGGTCGTTGTGCGGGTGGAGCGACAGGATGATGGAATCGCGCCGGTCGAGATTGCGGCTCATCCATTCGATCTGGTCGGCGTGGATATTCGGGGTGGACATCTCCACCGTCGCCGGCAGGTTGAGGATGAGCTTGTTTTCAGGTGTCGGATCAATGATCTCGGTGACGGCGTTGCAGATCTCCAGCGCCACCTCCAGCTCGGTGCCGGTGAAGCTCTCGGGCGAATACTGGAAGCGGTAACCGCCGCCAGCCTTGGCCGCCATGTCGCTAATCATCTTGGCGGCGTCTGTGGCGATCTGTTTCACGCCGGCCACGTCCTTGCCGAAGACCACGCGGCGCTGCAACTCGCTGGTCGAATTGTAGAAATGGACGATCGGGTGCTTCGCACCCTCGAGGGATTCGAACGTGCGCGCGATCAGTTCCGGCCGGCACTGCACCAACACCTGAAGCGAGACGTCGTCGGGCACATTGCCCTCTTCGATCGTCCAGCGCGCGAAGTCGAAATCTGTCTGCGAGGCGGACGGAAAACCCACCTCGATTTCCTTGAAGCCCATGTCGAGCAGGAGAGCGAACATGCGTGCCTTGCGCTCGTGGCCCATAGGATCGATGAGCGCCTGGTTGCCGTCGCGCAGGTCGACCGAGCACCAGATGGGCGCCTTGTCGATGCGTTTGGAGGGCCAAGTGCGATCGGCAAGGCCGACTTGCGGATAGGGCTGGTACTTTCGCGGAGCGTCGGGCATGCCCTTGTGCCCTACGTTCCGATTGGCGATTTCATTCTTCGCGTCCATATCGTTCACTCCGGCGGCCGCAGGCTTGCTCCAATGCAAAGCGCCACCTGTCAAGGCTTCATTGAAAAGGTTTAGCAGGAAGGAGCGGGCCAGCGCATCCGGCGACACCGATCGCCGGGCGCCCCTTCAGCGGACCCGGCGATCGCCGATAAGGCCGAGAAGCAGCAGGCTGGAAACGAGCGCATACGTGGCCGCGCCGCGGAACGCGAACCGGCAGAAATAGCTTGTGCGCTCGATATTGAACATGGGTTTTTGATAGCCGAGGCGGTGGAACCACGCAAGAGGCAGCTTGACAGGGCGAGTACCTTTCTGTATTTCACCAACAAGCTAATTAACTTGACGGTAAAGTAAATGAAGTCAGATCCCCTCAGCGCCGCTTTCGCCGCCCTGGCCGACCCGACGCGGCGCGCCATGCTCACCCGGCTGTGCGAGGGCGAGGCGACGGTGAACGAGATTGCAGCGCCCTTCGACCTGTCGCTTCCGGCCATCTCGAAGCATCTCAAGGTTCTGGAAGGTGCGGGGTTGATCTCGCGCGGACGCGCCGCGCAGTTCCGCCCCTGCCGGCTCGAACCGGGGCCGCTCAAGGACGTGGCGGACTGGGTGGAGCGCTACCGCCGCTTCTGGGACGAAAGCCTCGACCGCCTGGACAGCTACCTGAAGGAAATCCAGCACAAGGAGAAATCCGATGACGCCTGAACTCGCCGCCGCCCGGCAGTCCGATGCGGAACTTTACATCTCGCGCCTCTTCGATGCTCCGCCAGCGCTCGTGTTCGAGGCATGGACGAAGGCGGAGCACCTCAACCGCTGGAGCTGCCCCACCGGCTTCACCGTCCCCCACTCCGAAGGTGATATCCGCACGGGCGGCTGGTTCAAGACCTGCATGCGCTCACCGCAAGGCGAGGATCACTGGCTGAGCGGCACCTATCGCGAGATAGCGCCTGAGCGTCTCGTCTTCACCCACGCCTGGCATGACGAGAACGGCCAGCCGGGCCACGAAACGGTGGTGACGGTGACGCTCAAGGAGGAAGGTGGCAAGACGCGGCTGACGCTGCACCAGGCCTTCTTCGCCTCCAAGGCCTCGCGCGACGGCCACGAGGGCGGCTGGAACGAAACGCTCGACAATCTGGCCGCGTATCTGCCGACCATGGCCGCCGGTTAAAGCGGCACTTGAGGCTTTGCTGAATCGGATTGTCAGCCAGCGCGGCCAACCGCGCGGAATGACTCGACCTTTCGCCCACAGCTCCATCCGACGGGGAGAAGGACAATGAATCGGACGACCACCGCCACACAAGACCTCGCACTTTCCATCACCCGCGTCTTCGAGGCGCCGTGTAGCCTCGTCTTCAGGGTGTGGAGCACGCCGGAGCATCTTGCCCGCTGGTGGGGGCCGAAGGATTTTTCCGTGCCGTCGGTCAAGACCGACTTCCGCGAGGGCGGCGCGTGGCGCACCTGCATCCGCTCGCCCGAGGGACAGGATTACTGGGCGAACGGGGTTTACCGCGAGATCAGCGAACCTCACCGCATCGTCTTCACCTTCACCTGGGAGGAGGAGAACGCCATGGAAACGGTGGTTACCGTGACGCTGGAAGAGATGGGAGAGAAGACACGGCTCACCTTCCACCAGACACCCTTCCCCACCCCCGAAAGCCGCGACAGCCATATGGAGGGCTGGGAGGAATGCATGGACCGGCTTGGCGCCTATGTCACTGCGCAAAAGGAGGAGATGGGATGAGGAAGACCTATCACGGAAGCTGCCACTGCAGGGCCGTGCGCTTCGAATGCCGGCTTGATCTGGCGCCGGAAGGCCAGCGCTCGGAGCCGGCGCGGGAGGGCGTCTGGTGGACATCGACCTTCCGCTGCAACTGCTCGTCTTGCTTTAAGACGCGATTCTGGAAGGCGTTCGTCGTGCCGGAGGACTTCAAGTTGCTCGAGGGCGAGGACGCGTTGATGGAATACCGCTTCGGCGAGCGGATGATCAGGCACGTTTTCTGCAGGCACTGCGGCGTCCATCCTTTCGGCAGCGCCGACTTCGATGTGATGGGCGGGGCATTTTATGCCGTCAACCTCGTCTGCCTCGACGACGCAAGCGCCGGGGAACTGGCCAATGCGCCGATCATCTACGAGGACGGGCGGCATGACGCCTGGGACAGGGCGCCGGAGGTCACGGGGTACTTGTGAAGAGGCCGGCCTCCTTGAAGGGGAGACGAGGCGCAGACGAGCCGTTGAGTACGGACGCGATGACCCCACCCGTCCCGTCGTCTGCGGCGGCCGCCCACCCTCCCCTCAAGGGGGAGGGAGAGGTGCGCCTCGCGCCATGACCTCCATATAAGCCGCATATAGCCTCTCGCGCACACTGGGGCCGACTCTTGGCCGTGCAGGCGGGGTGCCCAGATGCTCCTCGCGCAGTTCCTCCATGAACCCTTCCCAGAGCGCCGGGCCGCCCTCTTCCAATAATTGCGCACGGATCGACAATTCCTCGGTGACGGGGAGCCACTTGCGCCCCCAGGCGCCGATCATGGCAAAGACCGGCAGAAGCTCGATGCCCTTCTCCGTCAGGCTGTAGATTGCCTTCTGTTTATGGCTCGGATCATCCTCCTTGGAGATGACGCCTTCGGCCAAGAGCCGCCGCAGCCGGTCGGCCAGGATGTTGGAGGCGATTCCCTCCTCGTTCTGCGCCAATAGCTCACGGAAATGGCGGCGGTTCCCGAACATCATGTCGCGCACGATGATCAACGACCATTTGTCCCCCAGAACCTCCAGCGTGAGGTTGATGGGACAGCCCGAGCGGTGGGCGGTTTCTTCCTTCTCAGCGGCCAATTTCACGGTCTCCAAAAAAACCGGTTGCAATATAGGATCAGTTTGATAACCTGCAACCAGTTGCAAAATGCAATTGGAATTAGATGAAGTCAAGGAGAGACTGCCGTGGGAGCGCGAGGAAAGGTTTTCTGGCACGCGACAATGTCGCTGGACGGCTTCATCGCCGACCCGGAGGATCGTGTGGACTGGGTGTTCGAGTACAAGGCGCCGAACCCGGCGGCCGACGAGGCGATCCGCACCACCGGTGCCGTGCTCGCCGGCCGACGCACTTACGACGTGGGCATCAGCAAGGGCGGCAAGGTCTATGGCGGCCGCTGGAGCGGTCCGCAATTCATCATCACGCACAATCCGCCGGACCCATCGCACGATCCGGAGTTCACCTTTGTCTCGGAAGACATCGGCGCGGCGGTGTCGCGCGGGCTGGCGGCGACCGAAGGCAAGAACCTGCTCCTCATCGGCGCGTCGGTGGTGCGCCAATGTGTCGAGGCCGGGCTCGTGGACGAAGTGCTTATCCACGTCGCGCCCATCCTGCTTGGCGACGGTGTGCGCCTGTTCAGCCGGACGGGCCTGGAGCCGGTCAGGCTGGAGAGGACCGAGGTTTCGGAGGCGGGACAGATCACCAACATGCGTTTTCGCCTCGCAAAAGGGAGTGCCTGAAATGAGCATGCGCGTTGTCAGATCCGACGATGTCGAGATCGCCACCCAGGCTTTCGGCGATCCTGGGCACCCACCGGTGCTTCTGATCATGGGCGGAATGGCCTCCATGCTATGGTGGCCCGAGGCGTTCTGCCAGCACCTTGCCGCGCACGGCCGCTTCGTCATCCGCTACGATCAGCGCGATACCGGTCTCTCGACGAAATATCCGCCCGGTCAGCCGGGATACGCTTTCGACGATGCGGTCAACGACGTCTTCCGCGTGCTCGACGGTTACGGAATTTCCGCCGCCCATATTGTCGGCTTCTCTCTCGGCGGCATGGTCGGCCAGGCCGCCGCGCTGAAGCGCCCGGAGCGCGTGCTTTCGCTGACGACGATGAGCAGCACGCCGGTCGGGGTAGACACATCTCACCTCCCTCCGAGCGGCGAGGCCTGGATGGAACATATGAGCGTGGAGGCGGACTGGTCGGACCGGGCAGACGCGGTCTCATACCTGGTCGAGGATGCGCGCCTGACTGCAGGCACGGCACATCCGTTCAACGAAGCCGGGACCAGAGCCTTCATCGAACGGGATTTCGACCGCGCCGGAGGCTATCTCAGCGCCACCAATCACAGCGTCCTCTTCAACGTCGGCGAGACATGGAAGGGCCGCCTGCGCGAGATGAAGCCGCCCCTTCTCGTCATTCACGGCACGGCCGATCCGGTTTTCCCGTTCGAGCATGGCGCGACGCTGGCCGCCGAGGTCAACGGCGCCAAGCTGGTCCAGATCGAAAGCGGTGGCCACGAGCTGCACCCGGGCCATTGGGATCGGATCGTCGCCGCGATCGTCGAACATACGGGCGATCCCGCCTGACCAGAAAGAAAGAAAGAGAGTAAGTCATATCCGACAAAGGAGAAAAACGATGAGACGGTTGGCGGTTTGGAACGTGATGACGCTCGACGGCTATTTCGAAGGCAGGAGCCCTTGGGACCTCGGCTTCCACGAGACCGTCTGGGGGGACGAGCTGGAGGCGTTCTCGCTCGAGCAGGGGGAGGAGATCGGCACGCTGCTTTTCGGGCGGCGCACCTATGAAGGCATGGCCAGCCACTGGAGCAAGGAAACCGGGGCGACTGCCGACATGATGAATTCGATCGAGAAGGCGGTGGCGAGCCGCACGCTCGACGAAGCGACGTGGAACAATACCCGGCTCCTGAAGGGCGAGGCCGCGGAGGCGATCAGAGCGCTGAAGGCGGAGGAAGGCAAGGACATCTTTGTGTTCGGCAGTGCCGACCTGCTCGGCTCCCTCTTCAAGGCCGGGCTCGTCGACGAATACCGGATCTGTATAGCGCCGGTGGTGCTGGGCGGGGGAAACCCGCTGTTCAAGCCGCAGGATCAGCAGGTCAAGATGCGTCTTGAAAGCACGCGCCAGCTCAAGACGAGCGGCGTGGTGCTGACCTATGCGGTGGGCGGATAGCCCTATGTGTTTCGTCCGAAAAGGCGACCCACGTCGTCCTGTCGAGGCGGGCCTAACCTTCGCATGAGAAACGAAGTGGAGATTTCAACATGCCCACACAAAGCAGACCTGAGATCGCCCGCGCCTATTTCGGCGCCCACAGGACGAAGGACCGCAAGTTTGTCGAGGATATGCTGACGGAGGATTTCACCTTCACCAGCCCTTATGACGACGCTATCGACCAGGAGGCCTTCTTCGAGCGCTGCTGGCCGGCTGGCCAGCGCATGGCGGAAATTTCTCCAGAGCAAATTGTCGAGAACGGCGACCGTGTATTCGTCTTGTACAAGTGCCGCACTCGGGAAGGGAAGGAATTCCGCAACGTCGAGACGCTTGATTTCACTGGCGACCGCATCCGCGCCGTCAATGTCTATTTCGGCGCGGCCTATGTCGACGGGGTTTTTCAGCCCTCGTGAGGGAGCCGGCGCGTAACCTGGAACCACGGAGGAACCGAAGATGAGCTTGCCAAAAGTTGTTTCGCGAGAGGAATGGCTGGAAGCCCGCAAGACGCTGCTGGCGAAAGAAAAGGAAATGACGCGGGCGCGCGACGCATTGAGCGCAGAGCGCCGCCACCTGCCGATGGTGAAGATCGAGAAGGACTACGTCTTTGATGGGCCGGAGGGCAAGAAGCGGCTGATCGACCTTTTCGAGGGCCGGCGCCAGCTCATCATCGGCCATTTCATGTTCGATCCGCGCTGGGAGAAGGGCTGCCCGGGCTGCACGGCTGGGGCCGATGAGATCTCGGACGGGCTTTTACGTCACCTTGCCCACCGTGACACCTCCTATGCCTGTGTCTCGCGGGCGCCGATCGACAAGATCGAGCGCTACAAGGCGGAGAAAGGCTGGCGCTTCCCCTGGTATTCCTCTTACGGCAGCGACTTCAACTACGATTTCGGCGTGACGCTGGACGAAAGCCGCGGGTATGCCATCTACAACTACCGCACCAAGGATGAGCATGAGAAAGCCGGCACCGGATATTATTTCGACGGCGAGCCACCGGCCGAGGCGCCGGGTAGCAGCTTTTTCCTGCGTGTCGGCGACAGCATCTTCCACACCTATTCGATATTCGGCAGGGGCGCGGAGATGGTCGGCGGTTCCTACTACTGGCTCGACCTGACCGCGCTCGGCCGTCAGGAGGAGTGGGAAGAGCCGAAAGGGCGGGTGGAAAGCGCCCGCGAAAACGTGCCTTTCTTCGACGACTGACAAAGGATCATGCACCTATGGACATGCACCGTAGCATTCACCGGCGTTCGCTGCTGATGGGCGCCACGGCTTGCCTGGCACTCGGCGTCGCGGGCCTCGCCCGCGCCGCCGGCGACGGGACGCAGAAAAGATCGGAAATGGCCGGCACAGCATTTTCGGCAGAAGCTCTCCAAAGACTGCAGGCGGCGATGGAAGGTCATGTGGCCGACGGCTACATCCCCGGCGCCGTCTGGCTGCTTCACCGCCACGGCGAGACCCATGTCGGGACGGCCGGCACTTTCGAGCTCGGCGGTGGAGGCCGGCCTATGGCCCGCGACACGATCTTCCGCGGCTACTCCATCGGCAAGCCGGTAACGGCGGTCGCTTGCATGAAGCTGGTGGAGGATGGCGTGATCGGGCTCGACGATCCAGTGGGCCGCTTCCTGCCGGAGCTTGCCGAGCCCCGCGTGCTGAAAAGCGTCGACGCCGACATCGACGATACTGTGCCGGCCGAGCGGCCGGTGACGCTTCGCCACCTTCTCACCCAAACCTTCGGCCTCGGCGCCATTACGGTCTTTCCCGAGAAATACCCGATCCAGATGACCATGCGCGAGGCCGGCATCGCGCCGAGCTGGGTGCTGCCCAAGCTGACGCCCAACGAGTATATGGAACGGCTCGGCGCCCTACCGCTCGCTTATCAGCCAGGCGAGCGCTTCCTCTACAACAACGGGCTCGATGTCGCCGGAATACTGGTCGAGCGGGCGACGGGCAAGCGGCTTGGCGAGGTCATGGCAGAGTGGATTTTCGAGCCGCTCGGGATGAAGGACACCGGCTTCTTCGTGCCTCCGGAAAAGCAGGACCGCATGCCGCCGCAATACGGCCCGGACTTCGCCGCCGGCGACGGCACGCTCAAGGAATACGGTCCTGAGGATGGCATCGATTTCACCGAGCAGCCGCCGCTCCAGGCCGGCTCCGGAGGTCTGGTCTACACCGTCGACGATTATCTCGCCTTCGCCCGCATGATGCTGAACGGCGGCGAGCTTGACGGCACCCGTGTCCTGCAGGCGGACACAGTGGCGGAGATGACGAGGAACCAGCTCACTGAAGAGCAGCGGCGCCATTCCGACGCCGAAATCTTCATGATGGAAGGCGGCGCCGGCTGGGGCCTCGGCATGTCGGTGGCGATTGAGAAGACCATGCCGTGGCTGACGCCCGGCCGCTTCGGCTGGGACGGTGGGTCGGGCACCTCGGCCTATGCGGACCCGGAAACAGGGCTGATCGGCATCTTCTTCAGCCAGAGGATGATGGATTCTCCAGAGCCGCCAAAGACTTACGTCGATTTCTGGAATCATGCCTATGAGGCCATCCGATAGAAAAGTGCTGTCATCAAAGAAGCAAAGTTTAAGGGCGCTGTCGGACAGCGCCCTTTTTCTTCGTCCTTGATACGATGAGGCTGCCGAAGTGCCTGAAAAGGAGGAGGGAACGATGAACGTTGAAGCGGCGAACACACGAGCTCAGCGGCGCCCGTTGCGCAGTGTGGGTGCGGTGCTTCTGGGCCTGGTGGTGATCTTCGTACTGTCGCTCGGCACAGACCAGCTCTTTCACGCGCTCGGCGTCTACCCACCCTGGGGTGAGCCCATGAGCACGGGGCAATACATCCTGGCGCTCATCTACCGTATCGTCTACGCCGTGCTGGGCTCCTACGTCACTGCACGTTTCGCGCCCAGCCGCCCCATGCTGCATGCACTGATCCTCGGTATCATCGGCGTGGTGCTGAGCACCGCCGGAGCCGTTGCCATGTGGCACCTGGGCGACCATTGGTATCCGATCGCGCTGGTGCTGATTTCGCTGCCCTGCGCTTGGGCGGGCGGAGCGCTGTATCTGAAGACCGAAACTGGAGGATGACGACCATGCGCTACATGATGCTGATGATCCCCAAGGGTTACGAAAGCGCCGGACCTGAACTGGACCTGCCGCCCGATGCCGTCGACAAGATGATGAAATACAACGAGGATTTGCGTGCAGCCGGCATCCTGCGCGAACTCAATGGCCTGCATCCGCCGTCCGCCGGCGCCCGCGTCTCCTTCGCCACCGGCGAGCCGGTTGTTACCGACGGGCCGTACGCGGAGGCAAAGGAGGTGGTCGGCGGCTACTGGATCATCGACGTGCCGACGCTGCAGGACGCGATCGAATGGGCCAAGCGCTGCCCGGGCCAGCCCAACGAGACAATCGAGATCCGCCGGATCCAGGAGATGGAGGATTACACGGAAGAGGTGAAAGCGGTCGTCAACAAATATCCGGACGTGCCGTTGGGAGAGAAGGGCTGAGGCATTGCCTCAGCCCCTGTTATCGCCGTTCTTGGCCTTGTGCGCTGGCTCGACGTGGATGACCACGCGGGCACCGGGGATCTCGTCTTCCAGCGCATCCTCGATGCGGTCGCAGATGGCGTGGGAGCGCTCGACCGTCATGTCGGACGGCACCACGAGGTGGAACTCGATGAAGCGGGCGCGGCCCGCTTCGCGCGTCTTCAGGTCATGAAATTCCAGCGCCTCATCACTGTTGGCCCGCACGATGCGCTCGATCTCGGCCACTTCCGCCGGGTCAACCGCAACGTCCATCAACCCCTGGACGGAGGCGCTGACCATGTGCCAGCCGTGCCACAGAATATTGGCCGCGACGATGATGGCCATCAGCGGGTCGAGCCACAGCCAGCCAGTGGCGAGCGCCAGGAGAAGGCCGGCGATGACGCCGGCCGACGTGATGACGTCAGTCCATAGATGGCGGCCGTCGGCCACCAGCGCCGGCGAGCGGGCTGAGCGGCCAGTGCGCATGAGGACGATGGCCCAGATGCCGTTGCCGACTGCTGCAACAGCGGTGATCGAGAGGCCGATCCCCGGCGCCTCCAACGCGTGCGGCAGGTAGAAGGCGAGCGCGGCCTCGCGCAAGATGAGGAGTGCGGCGACGACGATCAGGACGCCTTCCAGCACCGCGGATAGGTACTCCGCCTTGTGGTGCCCGAAGGGATGGTTTTCATCGGCCGGGGTGTAAGCCACGCGAATGGCGAACCAGGCCGCGCCCGACGCCACGACATTGACGATGGATTCCATTGCGTCGGAGAACAGCGCGACGGAACCCGTCAGCCACCAGGCGCAGAGCTTCAGGGCAAAAATCACCATGCCGACGACGATGGACCAGAAGGACAGGCGCCTGACTGTCTTCATGGGGGTCATGGTTTGCCGCACCCTCGCAAGCTCGCCGTCACGCGCGGCCTACATCGCTCACGCCGCCTTCACCTTCGCCTTGCCCGGCAGATGGGCGACGACGTTCTCGATCATGCGCATGCCGGCGTTTTGGCCCAGCGTCATAATGGATTCGGGGTGGAACTGCACGGCCGCCACCGGCTCGCTCTCGTGCTCGATGGCCATCACCACGCCATCCTCGGTCTCCGCCGTGACGATGAATGCTTCGGGCATACGCGAAGGATCGGCGAAGATGGAGTGATAGCGTCCCACCGTCACCTCGTGCGGCAGGCCGGAAAAGACGAGGCTGTTGCCGCCGGCGCGGATACGCGAGGGCTTGCCGTGCATGGGCTCGCGTAGGTGGCGCAATTGGCCGCCATAGGCCTCCACCAGCGCCTGCAGCCCCAGGCACACGCCGAAGATCGGCAGGTTGCGCGTCCGCGCCTTGGCGATCGTCGCCGCGCAGTCGAAATCCTGCGGTGTACCCGGCCCTGGCGAAAGCACCACGATGTCTGGGTCGACGCGGTCGAAGACGGCCTCGGCCACCGGCGTGCGCACGGTGGTGACGGCCGCTCCCGTCTGGCGGAAATAGTTGGCCAGGGTGTGGACGAAGGAATCCTCGTGGTCGACAAGCAGGATTTTTACGCCCTCGCCGACCTTCGCCGCCTCTCTCGCCTCGTTTGCCATGTTGGTTTTCCCTGCTTCGCAGATGGCCGAAAGCATGGCGGAGGCCTTCAGTTCCGTCTCCGCCTCTTCCTCCGCTCCGTCGGAATCGAAAAGGAGCGTTGCCCCCGCCCGCACCTCGGCGATGCCGTCCTTGATGCGGATGGTTCTGAGCGTCAGCCCCGTGTTCATGTCGCCGTTGAAATGGACCATGCCGACGGCGCCACCATACCAGGCGCGCGGGCTCTTCTCATTGTCTTCGATGAAGCGCATGGCCCACAGCTTCGGCGCGCCGGTGACGGTGACCGCCCAGGCGTGGGAGAGGAAGGCGTCGAAAGCGTCCATGCCCTCGCGCAGGCGACCCTCGATGTGGTCGACCGTGTGGATGAGGCGCGAATACATCTCGATCTGCCGACGTCCGATGACGCGCACCGAGCCCGGCTCGCAAACACGGGACTTGTCGTTGCGGTCGACGTCGGAGCACATGGTCAGCTCCGACTCGTCCTTCTTGGAATTCAGCAGCTTCAGGATCTGTTCGGAATCGGAGATGGCATCGTCGCCGCGCTTGATGGTGCCGGAGATGGGGCAGGTCTCCACGCGCCGGCCCGACACGCGCACGAACATCTCCGGAGAAGCGCCGATGAGATACTCGCGCTCGCCCAGATTGATGAAGAAGGAATAGGGCGAGGGGTTGATCTGTTTCAGACGGCGGGAGATTTGCGAGGGACGGTTTTCGCAGCGCTCAAGGAACATCTGCCCCGGGACAACCTCGAAGAGATCGCCGCGGCGGAAGCTTTGCTTGGCCTTTTCCACCAGCTGCGCGTATTCGCCGGGCTCGTGATCGGCGCGCGGCGGCACGCGGGTTCCCGGCTGGAACGGCTCTTTGCGGCCCTCGCGCGGCAAGCCCGCAGTGGAAAAGCCGTCGCCCGAATAGTCGTAGCGGTCGTGCCAGGCCTTGGCTGCGTGGTGGTCAACGACGAGGATTTCATCCGGCAGGTAGAGGACGAGATCGCGCTGACTTTGCGGCCGATCTAGCTTCAGCTCCACGGGATCGAACTGGAAGGCGAGATCGTAGCCGAAGGCGCCGTAAAGCCCGAGATTGTCGTCGTTATCCGTGTGAAAGAGGCTCGTGACGGCCCTGAGCACGGTGAAGACCGAAGGGACACGCGAGCGCTCCTCCTCCGATACGATTTCTCCCGGCTCGGCAACGGTAACATCAAGCAGACGCGGGCTTCGCTCCGTCACGGCAACGTCCGGCAGGCCCTCGACCGCCGCCCGGAGCGCCGGCAGCATGACCTCGCCGCGCCCGTTCAGCGCCTCGATCTTCATGGCCCGTCCGTGCGCCGAGATCACGAGCGGCGGGTCGATGATGGCGGTATCCCAGCGTGTATAGCGGCCCGGATATTCATAGTTGGAGGAGAAGACGGCGCCGCGACGCGCGTCCAGCGCATCGATATAGGTGTCGATGGCGCCGCTATAAGGCGTCTCGCTGCGCGTGCGGACGACGCTTATATCGCCGGCCGTAACGAACCGCTCGCCGCCATTCTCCAAGACTTCCACGCTCATTCTCCGCTCCCTTTCAAGCGCCGCCGGGAAGCCTCATAATGAAAATGGCCGCCCGGTTTTCACCTGCGGCCAATCGTCGAAGTTGCACGCAATCACTTGCGCCGGCCGCAATCAGCGGGCCCGCCACCAAAGCTTTACGTTCGCAACCGTTTTCATGCGCTCTCCATAGCCGTGAAAGGGCGCGCGCGCAACCGCTTTGGTCACGCGCCGTGGTCCCCGCCCCTTTTCGCCGAATTGCCGCGGCGGCGGTACTGGAGCAACGAGACGACGAGCCAAGTGAGACTTGCCCAAGCCGCCCCGAGCGCCCAGCCGGCCGCCACGTCGCTCGGCCAATGGACACCGAGATAGACACGGGTGATGCCGACGGCGACCGACACGGCAACCGCCACGAAGAGCACATAGAGCCTCACCCGCAGGTCGTCGAAAAAGCGCACGACCAGCGCCGCCATCGTGAGGTAGGCGACGGTGGCCACCAACGCGTGCCCACTTGGAAAGCTGAGCGTGTGGACGACGTCGAGATGGTCGGCCAGATCGGGCCGCGGGCGCTCGTAATACTGCTTCAGAAAATGACTTATGAGAGCGCCCGAGCCGACTGAAAGAACTGCATAGAGCGCCGGGCCGTAGCGCCGCGTGACGACCAGCAGGCCAACGATAACAGCGAGCGCGAGGACGATGAGCGTGTAGCCGCCGAGGGCGGTGATCTCCAGCGCCACTTCCTCCAGCCAGGGCGGCCCTAACGGTTCGGAGGGGTTGGCGGGGTCACGCAGGGCAACGAAAAGCTGCCGGTCAAGGGCGCGGATCTCGCCCTCGGCCACCTCGTCGGCGATCGCGAGGAAGGCGTATGCGCCGAAGGCGAGCACCGCCAGCACGACCACCGGTCCCATAGCCTCCCGCCGCCGCTTCATGCCGCGCACGAGGCCGGCCAGTGATGTGACAATCCCGTTCTGCGCCAAACGCCTGAACCTCCATCAAGAACGCCGCGCTTGAAAATGGTGTCGCGGCTACAAATGTCACTTATGTTAAGAATATCGGTCCCGTGGGAGCATGGCGCACGATGGTATGGTCTTTCAACATCGGCAAGGTCCTCGGCACGACGGTGCGCATCCACGTCACCTTCCTGCTCCTGCTCGTCTGGATCTGGTTCATGCACTACCGGATCGGCGGGGCGGCGGCGGCCTGGGAGGGCGTGGCCTTCATTCTCGCCATCTTCGCCTGCGTCTTGCTGCACGAATTCGGCCATGCCCTTGCCGCACGCCGCTACGGGATCAGGACGCCAGACATCACGCTTCTGCCAATCGGCGGCCTGGCGCGGCTGGAGCGCATGCCCGAGGAGCCCGGTCAGGAATTCTTCATCGCCGTGGCCGGGCCGGTGGTGAATGTCGTCATAGCAGCGATCATCCTCATCGCGCTCGGCGGCTGGGTCGGCACCGAGCAGATGCTGCAGGTGGAAGACCCGCGCGCCAACTTCCTGGTGCGGCTCGCCGGCGTCAACATTTTCCTGGTGCTGTTCAACATGATCCCCGCCTTCCCCATGGACGGCGGGCGCGTGCTGCGCGCCATTCTCGCGACAAGGATGACCTGGGCGCGGGCCACGCAGATCGCCGCCAATATCGGCCAGGGGCTCGCTTTCCTGTTCGGCTTTTTAGGATTGCTCTACAATCCGCTGCTCATCTTCATCGCCATCTTCGTCTATCTGGCAGCGGCGGCCGAGGCACAGAACGCACAGATCCGCGACATCGCCAACAGCGTCCTGACGGGCGACGTGATGGTGACGGAGTTCGCCGCCCTCGACCGCTCCGCCAATATCGGCGAGGCCATCGAGCGGCTGCTCGCCACCACGCAGAACGAGTTTCCGATCCTCGACGCACACGGCCGCATGGAAGGGCTTCTGACGCGCAACGACATGATCGCTGCATTGAAAGAGACGGGGCCCGAGGCGCCAGTGGTCGGGGCAATGCGCACCGACCTTCCCTCCGTCCACCGGCGCCAGAACCTGACCGAGGGGTTTCGCCTGATGCAGGAGAAGAACAAGCCTGCCGTCGCCGTGGTCGACAGCGACGGCCGTCTGGTCGGGCTGCTCACCCACGAGACCATCGGCGAGATGATGATGGTGCGGGCTGCGATGCCGGAAGGTTTCCGCTTCAACCGCTTGAGAAGACCGCCGCCGATGCCCCGCCGTCCTTGACACAGGCCCTGCCCTGACCCACTTTTTCTTTATGGCACGGAACTATTCTCCCCTCTACCTCCTTCGGATGTGTCCCATCGCGGGACGCTGACCCCGGGATCCGGTGCCATGCGCCTCCGGATCGCGGGGCGCCAAAGCCGCAGCCCCTAATGGGCGCGGCGGACAAGAGCACTCCCAGGCGCAACCACAATAGAACAAAGGCCGCAAATGGCGGCAGCCCTTGGATCAGAACTATGCAGAAAAAGGTCGGACGCAAGCCCAAGATCATCGTTTCCAGAACCGATCACGACCGCCTGCTCGGTCTCGCTACCGCGATGGAGGAGCACGATCCCGTGTTTGCGGAAACCATGATCGCCGAACTGGAACGCGCGCGGGTGGTCGAGGATTCGGCGCTTCCCGAAACGGTGGTGCGCATGGGGTCCACCCTCACCTACACTGCCGATGAAGCCCCGCCCACCACCGTGACACTCGTCTTCCCCGTGGAGGCGGATATCACCGAGGGCAAGATCTCCGTGACGACGCCCGTCGGCGCTGTGCTCGTCGGGCTATCGGCCGGCCAGTCTATCGACTGGACCGCACGCAACGGACGCACCCACCGGCTTACGGTCACCGACGTTCGCCAGCCGGTGAAGAAGGCGAGCTAGGAAACCCGTAGGAGTGGGTCCGGCCGGATGAAAAGGCGGAGCCGCGTCGCCCGTCCGGTTTCCATTACCGTGGACGCACCTCGCGGTCGTCAGTCCTCCCCCGGGCTGCCCCTGACTATCGCCTTCAGAACGTCGCGCACGCCAATGGAACCGAGGAAGCGGGAGGCTTCGTCGAAGACGGCCACGGGCGCCGTGTTTGACTGATGCATGGCGCGCATCACCGTCTTCAGTGGCGTTCCGGCATGTGCCCAGTAGACCTTCGGCTTGTTTTCCGGCAACTCTTCAACGCTGTCGCAGGAAAGCCAGATCGCCGGCTGGCCATCGCGCTCGGCATCCACCACCAGCATGTTCTCGTCGAACCTGAAGCGCGTTGTCTGCCGGCGGTCTAGCCACAGCCAGCCCTCGCCGGCGCCTTCGAGATCGCGCGCGTCCCGCATCACGTTCCATGCCGTCAAGACCGAGAGCGGGTTCACATTGGCGATGAAGTCGCGCACATAGTCGTTCTGGGGCCTGAGCACGATGTCCTCCGGAGCGCCGGTCTGGACGATGCGTCCGCCCTCCATGATGGAGATGCGGTTGCCGATCTTCAGCGCCTCTTCGAGATCGTGGCTGACGAAGAGGATGGTCTTCTTCAGCCGCTCCTGGAGTTCGATCAGCTCGTCCTGCAGCTTGGTGCGTATCAGCGGGTCGAGCGCCGAGAAAGGCTCATCCATCAGGAGGATGGGCGCCTCAGTGGCGAAGGCGCGGGCGAGGCCCACGCGCTGCTGCATGCCGCCGGAAAGTTCATGCGCGTATTTGCCCGCCCAGTCCTCCAGGTGCACCAACTCGAGCTGCGCCATCACGCGCTCCTGGCGCACCTTCGCAGGCACGCCCGAAAGCTCCAGTCCGAAGCCCACATTCTCCGCCACCGTGCGCCACGGCAGAAGCGCGAACTGCTGGAACACCATGGCCACGCACTCGCGGCGGATCTTTCGCAACTCGCTCTCAGAGCAGTTGACCACGCTGGCCGACCAGTCGCCGTCGTGCACGATCACTTCACCGCGCGCTACCTTGTTGAGCCGGTTGACGGCGCGCAGCAGGGTCGACTTGCCGGACCCGGAAAGCCCCATCAGAACGGATATCTCACCACGCTCGACCGTCAGGTCGCAACCGGCGCAGCCGAGCACCGCACCGGTCTCCTCCAAAATATCTTCGCGGCTTGCGCCGGCGTCCACCAGGGGCAGTGCCGCAGCGCGCTCCCTGTCAGTGCCGAAGATGATATCGACGGCGCGGAAATCAACAGCCCGCGTCATCGCTCGCCCTCCCTGCCGATGCGGGCCATGCGGTCGAGGATGATGGCCAGGACGACGATGGCCAGCCCCGCTTCAAGCCCCAGCGGGATATTGACCGAGTTCAAGGCCCGCACCACGGGCTTGCCGAGGCCGTTGGCGCCGATGAGGGCGGCGATGACCACCATCGACAACGACAGCATGATGCACTGAGTGAGCCCCGCCATGATGGAGGGAAGTGCCGCCGGCAGCTCCACCTTCCACAGAAGCTGGTTGCGCGTCGCCCCGAAGGCGTGGCCTGCTTCCAGCATCGGCTTGGGCACCGATGTGATGCCGAGATAGGTGAGCCGGATGGGCGCCGGGGAGGCGAAGATGACGGTAACGATGAGGCCTGGCGCGGCACCAAGGCCGAAAAGGATAAGCACCGGAATGAGATAGACGAAGGTCGGCAGGGTCTGCATAAGGTCCAGGACGGGACGCAGGACCTGGTAGACCCGCTCGTTATGTGCTGCCCAGATGCCGACGGGAACGCCGATCGCCATGGAGGCGGCGGCCGCGGCGACGACGAGAACCAGCGTCTCTACCGTCTCCTTCCACAAGCCCTGATTGATGATGAAGAAGAGCCCGACGGCGACGCCCAGCGCCAGCTTCCACGAGCGCTGCAGCAGAAAGGCGATGATGGCGACCCCCACCACGACCACGCTCGGCGGCAGCCACAGAAGGAAGCCGGCCATGCCGTCAAGGACGGATGCGAGCCCGCTGGCTAGATTGTCGAAAAGCCAGGCGAAATTGGTTGTCAGAAAGTCGAAAAATTCACGCCCCCATCTGCCGATGGGAATTTTCCAGGCCGCAATCCATTGTGTCAGGGGATCCATTGGGTCGGTGCTCTCCTGTTATTGGGGAGGAATCAATGTAGGGGGGCGGGCGTCGGAAGGCGCCCGCCGCTCAACTCACATCCCCAGATGCGCCTTGACGGCTTCCATCGCATCGCCGCCGTCGAAGGTGGTCACACCTTCGAGCCAGGGGCCCAGCACGTCCGGGTTCTCCTTCAGCCACGCGGCGGCTGCGGCCTCCGGGGCCTCGCCCTCGTCAAGGATGGCGCCCATGATCTCGTTTTCCATCTGCAGAGAGAAGACCATGTTCTTCAAAAGCTGCCCGAGATTGGGGCACTCCTCGGTCAGCCCCGCGCGCGTGTTCGTATGCACCGTGGCGCCGCCGTAGTTGGGGCCGAACACCTCATCGCCGCCTTCGAGATAGGCCATATCGATATTGGCGTTCATCGGGTGCGGCTCCCAGCCGAGGAACACCACGTGCTGCTCGCGCTGCACGGCGCGGCGCACCTGCGAGAGCATGCCGGCCTCCGAGCTTTCCACGAGTTCGAAACCGGACAGGCCGAACGTGTCGTTCTCGATCATGTCGAGGATCAGCCGATTGCCGTCGTTGCCGGGCTCGATACCGTAGATCTTGCCGTCCAGTTCGTCGCGGAATTCGGCGATATCGGCGAAGCTCTTGAGCCCCGCATCGTAGGTGTATTGCGGCACGGCGAGCGTGTATTTGGCACCTTCCAGATTGGTGACGACGGTCTCCACCGAGCCGTCCGTGCGATAGGGCGCAATGTCGGCCTCCATGGTGGGCATCCAGTTGCCGAGGAAGACGTCGACGTCGCCGTTCTTGAGCGAAGCGTAGGTTACCGGCACGGAGAGCACTTGCGTTTCCGGCTGGTAGCCAAGCCCTTCCAGAACCACGGAAGCGGTCGCCGTGGTGGCGGTGATATCGGTCCAGCCAACGTCGGAGAAGGTGACGGAGCGGCATTCCTCCGGCTCGGCGGCAAGGGCGGCACCGGCGAAGAGGCCGACCGCTACCGCTAGGCCGGCTGCGGTGCATCTAAGGTAGGACATGTCGTGTTCTCCCCTGGGAAGTTGTTCAACATAATTTTTGCGCCAGCGCCGTTTAACCGGCTTCGGCATTTTGTTCAAACGCAAGCACCATTTGAGGCCGGCGGCAAGCGGAAAGGATAGCCTCCGGGTTGCGCCATTCCGGTGGAAGACCGCCGCCGCGGCGTTTCATGCGCCCCTGATGCTGCTATCAGGCAATGGACGGGAACGGCGAAGACGATGGCCAAGCTCTACTTCCACTACGCGACGATGAATGCCGGCAAGAGTACCATGCTCCTGCAGGCCTCCTACAACTACCGCGAGCGCGGCATGTCGACCATGCTGTTCGTCGCCGGCCACTATCGCAAGGACGGGGCCGGCTACATCGCCTCGCGCATCGGGCTCGAGGCCGACGCCGAGATGTTTCGCGATGGCGACGACCTCTTCGCGCGCGTCGCCGAGCATCACCGGCACACCACCACCCACTGTGTCTTCGTCGACGAGGCGCAGTTCCTAGTCGAAGAACAGGTTTGGCAGCTTGCGCGCATCGCCGACCGGCTCGACATCCCGGTCATGTGCTACGGCCTGCGCACCGATTTCCAAGGCAAGCTCTTCACCGGCTCGCAGGCACTCCTGTCGATCGCCGACGAACTGCGCGAGGTGCGCACCATCTGCCGCTGCGGCCGCAAGGCGAACATGGTCGTGCGGCTGGGCCCCGAAGGCAAGGTTGCCAAGGAGGGCGAGCAGGTGGCCATCGGCAAGGACGTATACGTGTCGTTGTGCCGCAGGCATTGGGAGGAGGAGATGGGCCGCTGGCGGGCGGAGGACCTTATCGGCTTTGCCGGGGCTGAATAGCCGCGGAATGCCCCAGGTTGTGGAAGTACCGAAAAGTGCTTATCTCAACGCACTCGGCGCTCGCGAGGCGTCTCTACGGTTTCGCCTGAGGGAGGCGCTTGTTGTCCGGTTCAATCGTCGATTTCTTCACCCGCATATTCGCTGCGCTGGGCCGCGGCATCGGCCGCCTCCTGGCGTGGCTTGCCTGGCCGTTCGTGGCGCTCGGTCGCTGGTACAAGCACCGGGGGTGGATCGTGCGTGCCGTGGTTGGCGCCGTCCTTCTCCTCTTCGTCGGGCTTTACGCCTATTTCTTCTGGCAGACCCAGGTGTGGACCGGCTTTAACCCGGATTACGTTCAGGCCTACGACCTGACGAACCGCAGCGTGTCGGCCGGAGAGCCGGTGGCGGCGACCGGCGACGAGGGACCGCGCACCTGCGGCCGCTCGGCCGTGGCCGACGTCGCCGCCGACCTGACTGACTTTAACGTCAACGAGAACGCGTGGATCTCCTCCATGCTTCTCTACAAGCTCGGCTTCTTCGGGCTCGACTGGGACGATACGCCCTTCTTTGACAACAAGGCCTCCTTCCAGCGCGGCGTGAACCAGGCGGTGCGGCGCACCTCGGTGGAGCTGGTCGACGCGCTCGGTCGCGTGCGCGGCACCTCGCAAATCGACAGCGACCTGCAGAAGGCGCGCGAGAGCATTCAATTCTCAGAGGACGCGTGGTATTTCGGGCTTTCCCCGTTCGGCCCCAAGACGCCGACGCCGAGTTTCTACCGCACGGCGACCGCATCGCTACGCGCCTTCAATGATCGGCTGGAAAGTTGCGACGCCGTCTTCGACGCGCGCGCCGACAACCTTATCCAGTTCCTCGACCGCATCGCCAACGACATCGGCTCCACCTCGGCGATCCTGCGCGAGCGCTCGGAGAACTATAACAGCGGCTGGTTCGACACGCGCGCCGACGACCGCTTCTGGTTCGCCTACGGCCAGCTCTACGGCTATTACGGCCTCCTTCACGCGGCACGCGCGGACTTCGAGGATGTCGTGGCGCAACGCTCGTTGGGCTCGCTATGGGACACAACGGAGAACCAACTTCGCGCCGCCCTCAACATCACACCTTTCATCATCTCCAACGGCCGCGAGGCCGGCTGGATCATGCCAACGCATCTGGCGACCATGGGCTTCTATATCCTGCGGGTGCGGTCGAACCTGGTGGAGTTGCGGCAGGTGTTGGATCGGTGAAAGAGGGAATAGTGACTGGTGGTCCTGCGCCTGCGTCCGGCAAGACAGGGCAGCAGCACTGCGCTCCCTACCCGCTATTCACTGCACTCTTTCACCCCCTGTCGCATTTCATGCATTTTCCGCCTTTTTCAGGATGGCACCGGGAGGCGGCACGCGTCCTTATTGCCTGAAACCGGCGGGTGTGGCAGGCACACCTTGGCCGAGGCAATCGAGGAGGAGGCGCATGGCCGAGGTGAAATCCGATATCGAAATCGCACGCGCGGCGAAGAAGAAGCCGATCCAGGAGATCGGCGAACGGCTTGGCATCCCGTCCGAGCACCTGCTTCCCTACGGCCACGACAAGGCGAAGATCTCGGCCGAATTCATCGCCGAGGCGCGCAAGAACGGCGACGGCAAGCTCATCCTGGTAACGGCCATCAACCCGACGCCCGCAGGCGAAGGCAAGACGACGACGACGGTGGGATTGGGCGACGGCCTCAACCGCATCGGCAAGAAGACCGCCGTGTGCATCCGCGAAGCCTCTCTCGGCCCCTGCTTCGGCATGAAAGGCGGAGCTGCCGGCGGCGGCTATGCGCAGGTCGTGCCGATGGAGGACATGAACCTCCACTTCACCGGCGACTTCCACGCCATCACCTCGGCGCATAACCTTCTATCCGCCCTCATCGACAACCACATCTACTGGGGCAATTCGGAGAATATCGACATCCGCCGCGTCGCCTGGCGCCGCGTCATGGACATGAATGACCGCGCACTGCGCCAGATCGTCGTCTCGCTGGGCGGTGTGGCCAACGGTTTTCCACGCGAGGCCGGTTTCGACATCACCGTCGCCTCCGAGGTGATGGCCATCCTGTGCCTTGCCACCGATCTCAGAGACCTGGAAAGGCGCCTCGGCGATATCATCGTCGGCTACCGCCGCGACAAGAGCCCGGTCTTTGCGCGCGACATCAAAGCCGACGGCGCCATGGCCGTGCTCTTGAAGGATGCGCTGCAGCCCAACCTCGTGCAGACGCTGGAGAACAACCCCGCCTTCGTCCACGGTGGACCGTTCGCCAACATCGCGCATGGCTGCAACTCCGTCATGGCCACCACGACGGCCTTGAAGCTCGCCGACTATGTGGTGACGGAAGCCGGCTTCGGCGCGGATCTCGGTGCGGAGAAATTCTTCGACATCAAGTGCCGCAAGGCCGGTCTCAAGCCCTCGGCCGCGGTCATCGTGGCGACCATACGGGCGCTGAAGATGAACGGCGGTGTGAAGAAGGAGGATCTTGGCGCCGAGGACGTCGAGGCCGTGAAGAAGGGCTGCGCCAATCTCGGCCGCCACATCGAAAACGTGAAGCAGTTCGGCGTGCCGGCGATCGTTGCCATCAACCACTTTCACACCGACACGGCGGCCGAGATCGAGGCGGTGAAGGCATATGT
Source organism: Chelativorans salis (assembly GCF_025336525.1). GTDB lineage: Bacteria > Pseudomonadota > Alphaproteobacteria > Rhizobiales > Rhizobiaceae > Chelativorans > Chelativorans salis. The sequence goes on along the minus strand of NZ_JAOCZP010000002.1, from coordinate 198,538 downwards.
AGCCTCCATGGGCGAGGAGGCGGTGCTGTGCCGGCACTGGGCGGAAGGCTCGGCCGGCATAGAGGAACTGGCGCACAAAGTGGTGGCGCTGGCCGAGAGCGGCACTTCGCAGTTCGCCCCGCTTTACCGCGATGACATGCCGCTCTTCGAGAAGATCGATACAATCGTCACACGCATCTATCGCGGCTTGGAGGCGATCGCCGACAAATCCGTCCGCGCCCAGCTCAAGCAATGGGAGGACCAGGGCTACGGCAAGCTTCCCGTGTGCATGGCGAAGACGCAATATTCCTTCTCCACGGATCCGAACCTGCGCGGCGCGCCGACGGGCCACGTGGTTCCGGTGCGCGAGGTGCGGCTTTCGGCGGGCGCTGGTTTCGTCGTCGCCATCTGCGGGGAGATCATGACCATGCCGGGCTTGCCCAGCGCACCGTCTGCGGAGAAGATATTCCTTAACGAAGAGGGCTATATCGAGGGGCTGTTTTAACCCGAAGGAGACATTCCATGAATCCATCCGGCATCACCGCACTCGTGACGGGCGGCGGTTCGGGCCTTGGCGAGGCCACGGCGCGGGCACTGGCGGAAAAGGGCGCCAAGGTGGCACTCGCCGATGTCGGCATGGAGCAGGCGGAGAAGGTGGCCGGCGAGATCGGCGGTCTGGCGATCAGATGCGACGTGACCAGCGCCGAGGACGGCGAGGCGGCGATTGCTGCGGTGACGGAGAAGCTCGGACCGCCGCGCATTCTCGTAAACTGCGCGGGCATTGCCGTCGCCATGAAGACCGTGGGCAAGGAAGGGCCGCATCCGCTCGATCTCTATCGCAAGGTGATCGAGGTCAATCTTCTCGGCTCCTTCAACATGATCCGCCTCTTCGCCGCCCAGGCACAGGAGCTGAAGCCGCTTGCGGGCGACGAGCGCGGCGTCATCGTCAATACGGCCTCCGTCGCCGCCTTCGACGGGCAGATCGGCCAGGCCGCCTATTCGGCCTCCAAGGGCGGCATCGTCGGCATGACGCTGCCCATCGCGCGCGACCTCGCCCGCGCCGGCATCCGCGTGTGCACCATCGCACCCGGCATCTTCAAGACGCCGATGCTGGCCGGCCTGCCGGAAGACGCGCAGGCATCACTTGGGCAGCAGGTGCCCTTCCCGCCGCGGCTGGGAGAGCCTTCCGAATATGCCGCCCTCGCCTGCCATATCGTGGAGAACCAGATGTTGAACGGCGAGACGATCAGGCTCGATGGCGCCATCCGGATGGCGCCGCGATAAGATGGGAGGCGCCGCAAGAAGCGGCCCTCTTTCCGGCCTGACCATCATCGAGATGGCGGGGATAGGGCCGGTGCCGCTGGCCGGCCTGATGCTGGCGGAGATGGGCGCGGACGTACTGCGCATCGAGCGCAAGAACGCCGGCCGCGCCTTCCTCAATGCACCGCCCGAATACGATCTCGAACGGCACGGCCGGGAAATCCTGAAGCTCGATCTCAAAAGCCCGGAGGGCCGCGTATTGCTGCTGCGGCTCATGGAAGGCGCTGACGTCCTTCTGGAAGGCTTCCGCCCGGGCGTGATGGAGCGGCTGGGGGCCGGGCCGGAGGAAGCGCTGAAGCGCAACCCGCGGCTCGTCTACGGCCGCATGACCGGCTTCGGCCAGGATGGACCGCTCAGCGCCCGCGCAGGGCACGACCTTACCTATCTCGCCTGGTCGGGTATCCTTTCCATGATCGGGCCGAAGGGAGGTAAACCCTTGCCGCCGCTTAATCTCGTCGGCGACTATGGCGGCGGGACTATGTTCCTTATAGCCGGCGTGCTGGCTGCCCTTTTCGAGCGGGAGCGCTCGGGTAAGGGGCAGGTGGTGGATGTGGCGATGGTCGACGGCGCGTCGATGCTTGCAGCACCCTTCTTCGGCTTCATGGCGGCGGGGTTCTGGCGCGAGGGGCGCGGGGAGAACCTGCTCGACAGCGGCGCGCCGTTCTACGACACCTATGAGGCGGGGGATGGCGGCCATGTCGCCGTCGCCTGCCTGGAGCCGCAGTTCTTCGCCGAATTCGCCAGGCTCCTGCCGCTGGAGGAGCGGTTTGTCGAAGGACAATACGACCGTGCGCTGTGGCCGGAGATGCGGGCGGCGATCGCCGCACGCTTTCGCGAGAAGAGCCGCGATGAATGGACAGCGCTGTTCGAGACCACGGACGCTTGCGTGGCGCCGGTGCTTTCGCTGAAGGAGGCGGCGGATCATCCGCACAACCGCGCCCGTGCGGTGCACGAAACGCGGGACGGCTTCACCCGCCCGGCCGCAGCGCCACGCTTTGCGCGCACGCCCCCGCACCGGGCGGGGCCTGCGGAGCCCGTCACCTCGCTCAAGCGTTTCGGCGTTTCCGACGACGAGCGGAAAGCCCTTGAAGAGGCGGGCGTTATCGGCGAAGGCTCCGTATAGAAGGAGCGCGGGCTATGGCGAAGGCCGATCCATTTCTTGAAACCGATGCGCAAGCGATCCGGCTGGCGAAGACGCTCATGCGCACCGCCCGCTTCGGTGCGCTCGCCACGCTCGACGCCGACGGCGCGCCGCTGGCAACGCGGGTGGCGGTTGCAACCGATATGGATGGGACGCCGCTGATCCTGGTTTCCGCGCTGTCGGCGCACACGGCAGCACTCGACGCGGACCGGCGCTGCTCGCTGCTGGTCGGCGAGCCCGGCAAGGGAGATCCGCTCGCCCACCCGCGCCTGACGCTGAAAATGCGGGCAAAGAAGCTGGAACGCGGCACCGCCGACGGAACGCATGCCGTGCGGCGCTACCTGAACCGGCATCCGAAGGCGAAGCTTTACGCCGGCTTTGCCGATTTCTCCTTCTTCCGGCTGGAACCGGAGGGCGGGCTGCTGAATGGCGGCTTCGCCCGCGCCTACAAGCTAAAGCGCGAGGAGCTTTTGGCAGAGAGTGCCGTCTCGGCGGCGCTTCTGGAGATGGAGCAGCGCGCCGTCGAACACATGAACGAGGACCATGCGGACGCTGTGGAGAACTATGCGACCGCGTTCGCCGGTGCCGAGGCGGGGGGCTGGATACTGACGGGCATCGACCCCGAGGGTATCGACATCGCCAAGGGTGACGAAGTGCGGCGCACCTTCTTCGACGAGCCGCTGAAGGATGCCTCCGAGATGCGCCCGGTGCTCGTCGCCATGGCAAAGAAGGCGCGTGGCGGCTGAAGCGATGCCTCGCGAGCTCATCCGCATCGACGACCCGGGAGACCCGCGGATCGCCGCCTATCGCGACATCCGCGAACGCGACCTTGTCGGACGCGAGCGTCGCTTCGTGGCGGAGGGCAAGGTGGTGCTGAACGTGCTCTTCTCCACCGCCCGCTTCGCCGCCGAGTCCGTGCTTCTGCGCGAGAACCGGGTGGCGGGGATGGGAGAACTTATCGACCGCGTGCCACAGGATGTGCCGGTCTATGTGGCGGGCGGCGCGGTGATGGATGCCATCGCCGGCTTTCCCATGCATCGCGGCGTGCTGGCCATCGGCATGCGTAGGGAGGAAGAGGGTGCGGAAGCGCTCATCGCGCGTCTACCGGAACGGGCTCTGGTAGTGGCGCTTTCGGGCATCGCCAACCACGACAACATGGGCGCCATCTTCCGCAATGCAGCGGCCTTCGGCGCCGATGCAGTGCTGATGGACGCCGGCTGCTGCGATCCGCTTTACCGCAAGGCGATCCGCGTTTCGGTGGGCGCGGCGCTCAAGGTGCCCTTTGCGCGGGGCGACAGCGCGGAAGCGCTTGTCGAAGCTCTCTCCGAGAGCGGTTTCGAGATTCTCGCTTTGAGCCCGCAAGGGGCGCGGGAGATCGATGCCGTGACGCGGGCGCCGCGGACGGCCCTCCTTCTCGGCGCGGAGGGGCCGGGCCTGCCGGCAACGCTGCTCGACCGCCTGCCCTCGGTGCGCATCGGCATGCTCGAGGACTTCGACAGCCTGAACGTGGCCGCCGCTTCGGCCATCGCACTGCATCGGCTTTGGCGGGGAGAGGTGTAGCGTCTATTCCGCCGGCGCCGAGCCCTCGCGGAGGGTGCGGACGCGCTCGGCCAGGCTTGGCGGGCGGACCTCGCCTTCGGGCGGTACCGATGGCCGCTCTGATAGCGCCTTTTCGACGGGCGAGCCGGGGCCTTCGAGGACGGCGGCCATGTTCACCACTTCCGCTGCCAAGTTGGAGATTTGCTCACGCAGGTCGTCGTCGCCCGGCCCTTCCTCCGCTGCGGCGATCGCCTCACGCAGCTTCTTGTTCTCACGCATCAAGGTGGCAAGCCGCGACCGCAGCCGTTCCACCTCCGACTTCCTGGCTGTGGACATAGCACCTCCTTCCCCACCATCCTGGGCCAGCAGGGTCGAGACTTGCAGTGAAAGATCAGCCACCTGCATCTCCAGCCGCGCCTTCGCCTCTTCCGCATCGATGAGCTGGCGCGACACGCCGTTGTCGCCGGCGTTCTCCCTGATCTTCCGTTTCAAGCGCGCGATCTCCTTTTCCTGCCGCTCCAACCGCTCGTCGCGCGTCGACAGGTCGGTCATCATACCCTCGATCCTTCGCTCCAGTTCGTCGGAACGCTTGCGCGCAGCCTTCAGGGCCTCCTCCACCTTGGTCTTCTCGGAGGCCGCGGCACGCCTTGCCCGGTCGGCCTCTTTGGCCTCGTTGCGCAAGCGCGTGATCGTGTCGTTGAGACGTTCGATATCGGCTTCGCGCGCCACCAGCTCGACCTGATGGCTACTGGCTATCAGGCTCGACTCCTCGTAGAGGCGCGAAAGCTCCTCGACTTCCGCTGTCCGCTCGGCCAGGCTCTTCTCGACCGTCGGCAGTTTCGCCGACGATGCCTTCATCTCCGCATCACGTTCGGAAAGCTGCTTGGCGATATCATCGTACCGCGCCTGCAGGGTAGCCAGCGCCTCGTCGCGCGCGGTGCACTCCTCACCGAGCCGCCTCACCTCCTCACGCTGGACATTGATCTCCACCAGATCCTGGGCGGCCTTTTTCTTGATGGCTTCCGCCTTCATCTCCAGGCGCCGCGTGGTCATGGCATACTTAGCCCTGACAGCGTCGATCTCGGCCTGCAGCTCCTCGCTCGAGAGCGGCATCGATGCCTCGATACGCTTGCGCGTGAGGACACCGGCACGCCGCCACAGCGCCGGCGCCACCGCAAGAGCCAGCGCGGCGGCGGCGAGGAAGCCGAGGATGAATGTCAGAACGGTCTGTATCACAGGGGCATGTCCGTCGGCGATTGTCGGCTGCTACTGTGCCATGGGGGACATCGGCAAATCCAGTGCCCCGACGGATTTGCCGACTTGCCTGCTATTCCGCCTTAGAACGGGTTCCAGGTCGGCCGCTGGGTCATTTTCAAATAACCGAGATTGACGCCCAACCGGGCGCCGACGCCGGTGCGGATCGGCACGATGAGCACGGGTCCGTTCTTGAGTACGTTGAAGCCTAGGCCGGCGACGAGATAGGCGGAGCCGGCAACGCCCGCATAGCGCCGGTAGAGTTCGCCCACATCGTTGAGATTGTAGACCAGGACCATAACGCGCGAGCCCTGGCCACCGAAGTCCCAACCGATGGACGGCCCTTGCCAATAGGTTGGATGGTCGCCGGCATTTTTGGTGTAGAGCGTTCCCTCGCCATAGGTGAGGCCGCCGATGAGGGCGCCGGATCCTTCCTCGCCCAGCACGTAGCCGTTGGGCAGCCCGTAGGTGGAAAAGATCTTTTCCACCACCGACGCCAGGCCGCCGGTGGTGGTGCCGAAGAAGTTGCTTCCCGCATCGACGATCTCGTCCATCGTATAGCCGTTCTGGGCGTGAGCGGAGGGCGCGGGCAAGAGGATCGCCGCGCCCAGCATCGCCAGCGCCACGATGGCAAGGCGCGCCTTGGCGCGGCTAAAGAGGCTGGTCAGCATTGGTTTCATCTCCATTGCAAAGCGGCGGCAGCGTGAGCCGCGTTGTGGCTCGGCTGCCTCTTACGAAAATTGAAAGGTAATCCGTAATCCTTTTTCAACCATTAAGCCTGCGCCAAACGGCGCCGTCATGATACCTTTTCAGGAGCCGCGCCGCGCCGAATATGGCCGCGGTTTGTTGCCGGCCAGCCCGCGATGTGTAACGACAGTCGCGCTTATCGATATGGCGATTCGCAGGCATGCGGCCGGTTTCGCCCGCTAGAGGATTGAGGATTTTGACTGGGGACGGTTCAAAGATGAATGATATTCTCTCGCTGAGTGCAATCGACCTGGCTGCGCTACTGTGCAGCCGCGTGTGCCACGACATCATCTCGCCGGTGGGGGCGATCAGCAACGGCCTGGAGCTTCTCGACGAGGGGGGTGCGGACGAGGATGCGATGCAACTCATCCGCGCCAGCGCCCGCAATGCCTCTGCACGGCTGCAGTTCGCCCGCATCGCCTTCGGCGCGGCGGGTTCGGCGGGCATGCAGATCGACACCGGCGATGCACAGACCGTCGCCACGGCTTTCATCCACAATGAAAAGCCGGAGCTGGAGTGGATCGGCGGCCGGGCGCTTTTACCCAAGAACAAGGTCAAGCTGCTCCTGAACCTGATCCTGGTGGCGAACACGGCCATTCCGCGTGGTGGTAAGCTGACGGTGCGGCTCGTGGATATCGAGACGGCGCCGAAATTCACCGTCGCCGCACACGGACCCATGATGCGTGTGCCGCCAAAATTCCTCGAACTGCACTCGAACCAGCCGCCCGAGGAACCAATCGATGCGCATAGTGTGCAGTACTATTATACGCTGCTGCTCGCCCGCGAGACCGGCATGACCGTCTCCATCCACGCGTCCGCCGAAGAGATTGTGCTGACCGCAAATTAGCGAACAATTTACCAAGCCCGTTTGCGGTGAATTTACCAGACTTCGTTACCATACGCTCCGGCAATTGCGGCGGCAGCCGGTTGTGAAGGGAGCGGAAGCATGAAGCGCTGTTTGATCGTCGACGACTCGAGCGTAATCCGCAAGGTCGCCAAGCGCATTCTTGCCGGTCCCGACATGCTGGTCGGGGAAGCTTCTACCGCCAACGAGGCGATCGACATCTGCCGGCATGAGATGCCGGAAATTGTGATTGTCGACGGCCTTCTGCCCGACATGGATTCGGCCGATCTCATCCGGCGGCTTGTGGCAATCGATCCCGAGGCCAAGCCGCATATCGTTTTGTGCATCTGCCAGTTCGACGTCGGCCGCATCATGCGCGCCAAGCGGGCGGGCGCCAGAGGTTTTATCCTAAAACCTTTCACCCGCGAGCAGCTTCTGGAGAGCTTCCGCGAATTCGACGTTGCGGCGTGAGTTCAGCTGGTTTCTGAAAACCCGGCAACAAAAAACCCGGCCTAGGCCGGGTCTTTTCGGGGCTGCGCGTCGCCATTCAGGCACTTTCGCGGATTTCCTCGGGCTCGCGCAGCACATAGCCGCGGCCCCACACTGTCTCGATGTAGTTCTGGCCGCCGGACGCGGTATCCAGCTTCTTGCGCAGCTTGCAGATGAAGACGTCGATGATCTTCAGTTCCGGCTCGTCCATGCCGCCATAGAGATGGTTGAGGAACATTTCCTTGGTCAGCGTGGTGCCCTTCCGCAGGGAAAGCAGCTCCAGCATCTGGTATTCCTTGCCCGTCAGATGCACGCGCTGGCCGGCCACCTCGACGGTCTTGGCGTCCAGGTTCACCACCAGGTCTCCGGTGGTGATGATCGATTGGGCATGCCCCTTGGAGCGGCGCACGATGGCGTGGATGCGGGCAACCAGCTCGTCCTTGTGGAAGGGCTTGGTCATGTAATCGTCGGCACCGAAGCCGAGCCCCCTCACCTTGTCCTCGATGCCGGCCATGCCCGACAGGATGAGGATCGGCGTCTTGACCTTGGAAAGGCGCAGCGTCCTGAGCACTTCGTAGCCCGACATGTCCGGGAGATTGAGATCAAGAAGGATAATGTCGTAGTCGTAAAGCTTACCGAGATCGACCCCCTCCTCGCCAAGGTCGGTCGTATAAACGTTAAAGCTTTCCGATTTCAGCATCAATTCGATGCTTTGTGCTGTCGCACTATCGTCTTCAATCAGCAGAACGCGCATTTCCTGTCCCCTTTCCGCCGCCGAACCGGGTCTGGCAGGCATCCGGACACCGCAGCAATGATGCCCTGAATCGGAAGCTGCCAGTTAATGGTTAACAAAATCTGATTCGTCCTTGCAAGCGCTAAGATCGCCTTTCAGCTTTCCCAGTCACGCTATTGAATCCACATACGGAATCGCGCCCGCCCTTTTCCTTGCTCCAGCAGCCCTCTCATATCGAATGCGGAGCCCGGAAAGCGGGGCGATGAACCTCCAATCCCGTGCGCGTCTTTACCGCGCCTTAAGTCCTGTCCCTTATGATTAACAATGCCCGTAAACGAATGGTTACCGTCGGCCACGATTCTTAGGGTTTTGTTTTCCAAGATTGGCGGGATCGAGGCTGAAGGGCACAAACAACACGACGTTGGCCGGTGACGGATTTGCAGTATGGGGCCGCGTTTTCTGGGAGTCTGGAGATGAAGTCACGCACAAACCTCGTCCGGCTGAAGCAGTTTCAGGTGAACGAAAAACGCCGCCGTATCGCCCAGCTCGACACAATGATCGCCGAGTTCAACCGCATGGCCGATGAACTGGAGGCACAGGTTGCCGCCGAGGAGGCCAAGGCTGGCATCACCGATCAGAACCACTTCGCCTACCCCACTTTCGCCAAAGCGGCACGGTTGCGCCGCGACAACCTGCGCACGTCCCAGGCCGATCTCGCTCAGCAGAAGGAGCAGGCCGAGGATGAGCTGGTCGAGGCCGAAGTCGAGCTCAGAAAAGCCGAGGCGCTGGAATCGCGCGACGGCAAACAGCGCGGCGACGAGGGCGCGCACGCGCTGACAGGTTGAGGTAGTCACCGGCGGTCAGGGCCGCGTCGGCTAGCGGCAGGCTTTCGCCGATTCTGCCAATACAATAGAAAGCCGCCCTGCCCTAGCGGCAGCCGATCAATGCAAAGCACACGCCGATACGCAAAAACGCGGCATCCAAACCGTCTTCAAGCTGAAGATCGCCGACACCGCTCCCCTCCAACAAGGGAACAACGGCCTTGTACGCCGTTTCAACCTGAAACGGAGCGCCGCCTTACAGGAGAAGCAGAGGAAAGGATCCCAAGATCAATCTGCGCTCACACCATTGAGCGGCCGACTGCCGGCCCGGTGGGCGAGGCTTCATTGGACATCCGTTTTGTGGCGAGGCTGGATTGCCTACCGCCGCCCTGTGTTTTCACCACCCGGTCAGTGGCGGTACTGCTGGATGCGGGTCGTGCGCAGGCCCTGCAGGCCGTATTCGTCGATGGAGGCCTGCCAGGACAGGAACTCCTCCACCGTCAGACGGTAGCGCTGGCAAGCCTCTTCCAGGCTCAACAGTCCGCCGCGCACAGCAGCCACCACCTCCGCCTTGCGGCGGATGACCCAGCGGCGCGTGTTGGACGGCGGCAGGTCGGCTATCGTTAGCGGGCTGCCGTCAGGCCCAATCACATATTTCACGCGCGGTCGCACCAGATCGGTCATCGTACTCTCTACACTGAACCAAGACCCAATCATTGCGACGATATCGCCGCAGCTTTAAGAATTGCCTAAACGCGTGGTAAGAGTAGCGTAATACAAGTGAATCCGACGTTAGGGATTTGCTCGGGTTTTGATTCGAATGCCGACGATGCATCGATGCGGCATGGCGGCCATCTTGACCCGGCCGCGCCGCATTGCCATGTAGCTGAGCCATGTAGCTTGCGATCAGGAACGGAATTGAGAGCGATGAACAGCCTCGACCTGCCGGGAGTGCCCAAGGACACGCGCGTCGTCGTCGCCATGTCGGGCGGCGTCGATTCTTCCGTCGTGGCCGGCATCCTGGCCAGGGAAGGTTATGAGGTGGTCGGCATCACGCTGCAGCTCTACGACCACGGGGCGGCCGCCCACCGACCTGGCTCCTGCTGCGCCGGCCAGGATATCGACGACGCGCGCCGTGTCGCCGAGACGCTGGGCATCGCCCACTACGTGCTCAACTATGAGGAGCGCTTCCGCAAGGCCGTCATCGACCCTTTTGCCGAGAGCTATGTATCCGGCGAGACGCCCATCCCTTGCGTTTCCTGCAATCAGACGGTGAAGTTCTCCGACCTTCTGGAGACCGCCCGCGAGCTCGGCGCCGACGCGCTCGCCACCGGCCATTATATCCGCTCGAATGCCAACGGCGCGCACAGGGCGCTCTACCGGCCGGTCGACGCCGACCGCGACCAGAGCTATTTCCTCTTCGCGACCACGCAGGAGCAGATCGACTACCTGCGCTTCCCCCTTGGCGGCCTTCCGAAGCCCGAGGTGCGCAGAATAGCCAAGGGATTGGGTTTGTCGGTTGCCGCCAAGCAGGACAGCCAGGACATTTGCTTCGTCCCGCGCGGCAAGTATTCCGACATCATTTCGCGGCTGAAGCCGGAGGCCGCCAGCCCCGGTGAGATCGTCCACATCGACGGCCGCGTCCTCGGCCGGCACGAGGGCATCCTGCGCTACACGATCGGCCAGCGCCGCGGCATCGGCATTGCCGCCGGCGAGCCGCTCTACGTCGTGCATCTCGATGCCGAGCGAGCGCGCGTCGTGGTCGGCCCGCGCGAGGCGCTGGAGACGCGTAGGCTCACCCTGCGCCAGGTGAACTGGCTGGGCGACCGGCCGCTGGAGGCCATCCCCGAGAACGGCATGGATCTCTACGCGAAGGTGCGCTCCACCCGCCCGCCGGCGCCCGCCACGCTGCATCACCGGGACGGCACCGCATTTGTAGAGTTGCATGAGGGCGAGGCCGGCGTGGCGCCAGGCCAGGCCTGTGTGCTCTATTCCGATGACGGAGAGGAAGCGCGTGTCTTCGGCGGTGGCTTCATCGAGCGCTCGGAGCGGCGCGCCGAAGCGGAGGCACAGTTGGCGCGCCTGGTAGACCTGCCGGCCTGAGGTCCGTCCGGGTTCAGCGTCTCTTGCCCGCCCAGCCTCTCGCGCGCGGGGCCCCGCCGTGTCTTCATCCGAGAATGGCTGACACTTCAGCGGCCGGTGGAAGTGCCTTCAGTAGTGCGACACAGTGCCGGCGGTGAGGATGCGCAACACCTCGATTGCTTCCTCGCCAGTGGTGCGTGGCTCGCTGCGCGTCTCGATGCAGTCGATGAAATGCTCGAGCTCACGCGTCAGCGGCATGCCCTCCTCGACCGGCACATAAGTCGGCTCGTTGGTGGTGAAGGCCCACTGGCCGCTGTCCTGCCACACGGCGTGGCGATAGACGGCGAGCTTGCGCCCCCACGGCTCGACATCGTCGAACACGGCCATCGCCTTGGTACCGACCACCGTCAACCGCCGCTCGCGATAGGGGTTGAGGCGCGAGGCGAAGAGGTGGCTCCTCAGCCCGTTTTCAAAAAGCATGTGCAGATGCGCAAAGTCGCTCAAATGATCGAGCAGCGCCGCCCCCTCACCCCGCACCTCGATCGGCGCGGCACCGGTGATCGCCAGGATCATGGAGAGATCGTGCGGCGCCAGATCCCACAGCGCATCATTCTCAGTGTGGAATTTCCCAAGCCCCAGGCGGTGCGAGTGAATGTAGCGCACCTCGCCGAGTTCACCGGCATCGATAAGTGATTTCAGCGTCTCGAAGGCAGGGTGAAAGCGCAGCACGTGGCCGACCATGTAGACACGTTTCGCCTTGCGCGCGGCCTGCACTGCCCTTTCGGCATCCTCGACGGTGAGCGCGATCGGCTTTTCGACCAGCAGGTCCTTGCCGGCAGCGATAGCCTGTATCGCGTAGTCGGCATGAAACTGCGGCGGCAATGCCATCACCACGGCATCGATTTCCTTGTCGTCGAACAGGTCTTCGGGATCGACGACGCGGCAGTCCTGCTCGCTGGCGAAGCCCTCGGCTCGCGGCCGATTGGCATCCGACACGGCGCTGAGAACGTCGAGCGACTTAAGCGTGCGGATATGGTTCGATCCCCAATACCCGCACCCAAGGACTGCGATTCGCGGCTTCATATAATCGTCACAAGATTTGGCGTTGCCGACACATATCGGCGCCGGCCCCGCAACTCAAGCCCGCAGACCCCGATGAGAGCCACGACGAAGGGTCGCAGCCGCCCCGACGAAATGCTTCTTTGCAAATAGCCGAGCCGCTTGACACCGCCACGCGCACAACCTTATATCCGCCCGTCCTCGAAGGTGCCTGGCCCCATCACCCACCGGCGATGCCCCATGCACCTCCTGCGGCGGAGTAGCTCAGTTGGTTAGAGCAGAGGAATCATAATCCTTGTGTCGGGGGTTCGAGTCCCTCCTCCGCTACCATCAATACAGTCCTGGGCGCCTCACCCGATTTGCGATTTGGTAGGTTGATTAGCTCCGCGAGCGCGCCATGCACTCTTAACTCCACCTGTCCCCTGCCTTCCTTTGGCATTATCTCAATTCCGGTGACCAGCGAGCGGATGATGTTCGCCGCCTCACGGCGGTCGCTATCGTCGGAGCGCAACGCGCCCTGAAGCTCCGAAATCCGCCGTCGATAGGCTTCGACCGAGGCCGGGTGGAATTCCACTATGTTCTCCGCGGACGCCATGACCTTGAGCTCCTCAGTCAAGTTCTCCTTCTCGCGCTCCAGTTCAAACAACCTCGACTTCATGCCGGACGTCGCAATGCCGTCGGCGATAGCATCGATAATATTGCGGATTTGCCTTTCTATAGTGGCAATCCGCTTTTCAGCGTGCCGACGGCGCTGCCGATTCACGGCGTTCAGGCGTTTCTGTTCAGCATGATATTCGGCAAGGAAGTCGGCGATGGCATCGGGACCCAGCATGCGCTTCTTGATGCCCTCAAGGACACGTCGCTCAACCTCTGCAACACGAATTGTTCTGCCGTTGTCGCAGGTCCCCTTTTGGCGGCGGGCCGAGCAAGAGAGCTGATCCTTGCTCTTAACCGTGTAGGGCGCGCCGCAGCAGCCGCACCGGACAAGGCCGGAGAATAAGTGCTTCGGCCGTCGGCGATGATGGAGCTTTGCTCCACCGTAGAGCTTCTTGCGCGCGTGCACTGCGTTCCACAGCTCGTCATCGACGATACGCAAATGCGATGCCTCGACGACCTGCCACTTTTCTGGTGGGTTTGGCCGCGAGATGCGCCTGCCGGTCTCGGGGTCCTTGAACATCTTGACACGGTTGAAGACGAGGAGGCCGATATAGGCCTCGTTGTAGAGAAAGCCGTTGCGCCGCTTGAGATTGCCATTGATGGTCGACGCGTTCCACTCCCCGCCAAAGGGCGAAGGTATGCCGTCTCGATTCAGCCCCGCAACAATCGCCCGCGAAGACATCCCGGACGCAAACTCTCGGAAAATCCTCTGAACGATCTGGGCTTGATCCTCATCGACTTCCCGAAGGCCACGGATCGGCTCACCACGCTCATCAAGCTTCTTGACCACACGATAGCCATAGGACAGGCCGCCAGCGGCATAGCCATTCAGGACACGACCGCTTTGACCACGTCTGATTTTGGCGGCCAGATCACGCAGGAACAGCGCGTTCATGGTGCCCTTCAAGCCGACGTGGAGTTCATCCACCGTGCCCTCGGACAAGGTCACGATCTTTACGCCTGCAAAGCGCAGACGCTTGAAAAGCCCGGCTATGTCCTCTTGATCGCGCGACAGGCGGTCCAGTGCCTCCGCCAACACAATGTCGAACTGACCTCTCTGGGCGCTTGTAATCAACTCCTGGATTTCCGGCCGCAGGATCATACTGGAGCCGGAGATTGCCGCGTCCGAGTAGCGCTCGACTATCGTCCATCCCTCGCGCGCCGCATACTCCTCGCACAGCCGGAACTGGTCTACGATAGAGGCTTCGCGCTGATTGTCGGACGAGTAGCGGGCGTAAAGCGCGACGCGGATCATCTGCTGCTCCTCTCTGCTTCTATTCCTTTTTCCCGCCCTCCGGCACGTGTTCCTTTGCCTTTCCGGCCGGCGGTGCGTTGTCATTGGCCTGAGCCTTCTGCAACGCCTCGTGCTGCTCGCGTGCCATGCGCCTCCCGATCAGCCGTGCCAAGGACAACACCGCCTTGTCAATTCGCTGCCAAGGCGCAATGTCAGCATCCTCGGCATTCTCCACTCCCGGCCGCACCTTGTCGTTGGCTGGGGCGAAATACTGTCTCTTCCAATCGCGCCTGTCCTGCATGCCTCGGCTCCAATCCTGCCCAAATCGCAGCAGCATTGTCCAGGACGTGCGTCGGGAAAAGGGTGCATCTTGCTTGCGTCATAGCCCGTCGCGCAAAAAGGAAGATCTTCGCAGCGAGAGCGCACGACATCGTGTTGGGGTGTACTACGAGGCGCCTCGGGCTGTCTCGTGACACCGTTCGTCATCCTTCGGCGCATTCGGGCGTGCGAACGCCGAACGCCGCACATGTCTCCCCGGCAACCGCCCATGCGAATGACCTCGCTCGAAGGCAGAGCGCTCCGCTCGGAGTACACCTTCCAGGCTGCCCTGCGAGGCGCCGGACCATGAAGCCGGTTGGTCAAGCCCGGCAGCCCGGAAGGGGCGCGCGGGAGGGCGTGGGCTTGACCAACCGGCGCGGGCCGGCAACCTCCCCGGAAGGCTCCAAGGCATGCCGCCAGCATAAGAGCCCGATAGAGTGAACTGAGGCTACCAGGCCCGTTCATCATCGGCAGACAGCTTCACGAACACCTGGAACCAGAAGCGGAAGTCTGCCTCCCGTCCGCCATAGCGGGCCGTGAAGGCGGCCGATGCGGCGGCTGTGGCTGCGGCCGGCCCGTAAAGATCACGCGCCGCCACGGCTGCCTCTTCAGGATCGGCAAGGTCCCAGAACGTGAACTCGGCATCGAGGGCATTGGACTTATGGCTGGTCATTGCCTTCAACTCCCCTCCGGAGCTTTCCAGACCCGAAAGCAGCAGCCGTCCCGGTGGCGGCGCTGATACGGTCCCTTGCGCTCGCTGCCCGGCATGAAGGCGTTTGGGCGCAGCATCTGCCCGATGCGCACGACATCGACCAGCACCGAGCGCACCTGCGGCCATGGAAAGTCGGAGCAGTCCTCCCAGCTCTCGCCTTCGCGCAAGATGGCATCGAGCTTGCCGGCCACACCGGCCAGCGACGTGGCCGGGGTGTGGGTCAGGGTATCGAACACGTCCTGCTCGCGGTCGGACGCCTCCTGCTCGGCCCGTTTGGCAGATGAATAGCCGATCTGAGCATCGGCTTCGTTCCAGCGCGCCTGATGGGCGGCGAGATCGGCTTCGGCGTTGACACGGATGTCGGCCACCGCGGGATCGTCGCCGAAAAGTTCCTCAATGTCCTCGAGCCAGGAGACGGTGACGGTCACGTCTTCGTCCGGCAGATAAACCTCCGCTTGAGGGAAGCCGACGCAGCCGATCAGCTTCGTTTCCAGGCGCTGTTGCTTGCGGCACAGGGCTGCCGTGCTGCGAAATGCGTCCTTCCATTGATGCCAGAGTAAAAGCGCGGGATCGAAGGAAGGGTTATCAGCTAGCGCACCGGCAACCGCCGCCTCATCCTGCAACGGCCACGCGGCCGTTGTCGCCATCGTGCCTAACAGCAAATGCCTGCGGGTGACGGAAGGCAAAGTCGTGGTATCGTCCGAATCAGCCATGATCCGAGCTCCTCAGTAGCTTGGCTTTTGGTCAGGCTGCTGACGGTGATTTCGGCACCTTCAGCAGCCGCATCACATTATATGCATATTTGCACTTTTTGTGCAACGGATATCAGAGAACAATGGAAGTGACCCCATCTCAAATCCGTGCGGCCCGCGGGCTTCTCGATATTTCTCAGCAGGAGTTGGCGGATTTATCGAAGGTTAGTTTGCGAACGATCGTGCAGATCGAGCGTGGTTCAAAACCGCCGTCTGCATCAATCGTCCAGGCTCTGGTGCTCTCGCTCGAAGCGGTCGGGATTGAGTTCATTTCACAGAATGGCGGCGGTCCTGGCGTTCGGCTGGCGCGACCGATCGACGGTGAGTGATCATCTGAGCGGAATAGGCGACTCAGACCGGAAGGAGACCTTGGCCATACCCGCGGGAAATGACTGCTTCGCGCCTCATTTGTAGCCTTCCTACGCGCCCCTATAGTTTCCCATAAGCTGCCGTAGATGCAGGCTTGCTATTCTGCAGATTGGGACGTCACCTTTCCTACAAGAACAATGTCACCATCTGTTGGGCGGTCATCTGACGCGCAGCGACGCTCAAGCAAGTTCGACAGACTTTTCGGACGAGATCGTTGAAAGAGGAGGCATTCATTTAGTCATACCCGCTGGCATCAGCCGCTTCGACCCACTATGTTCGGGCTTGTGGGGAAAAATAGAGCTAGATTGGCTCTGCCAGGGGGGAAAGACAACTTGAAGGCAGTATTCGTTCACCTGTCCGATATCCAGACTAACCGCAAAGCGAGGACATTTCAGGGGAGGCACGCCAGGCTGCACCGCCACGACGTTCCGGTAACAAGCGCAATACTGGGATCAAGGTGGGGCGCCGGGGTTCGTGTTTGCCCGACGCCCCACCGCGAGTGCCGTTCAGGGGGCGGGGAAAGCGGCACTCTGTGGCTGGGAAAATGCGTCCTCTAGAGGGAAGACCCCGGCGGCTCGTATCATCTACGTCGAGCCTTACCGGGGCCAATGCACTTCCCCCTACCACAGATGCCGCTTGCGAGCTGAAAGGCCCTAGCGGCCCACAGTGCCCCTTCGTGCAAGCAAGCATTTAGCCACCTTCGCGACTTCCCGGCAATCCGCCCATTGTGGGTAGGAAGCTCAGCCATGGTAGCTAGGTGCTATATCCTCCCTGAGGTCGCGGCCTGCTGAAAGTATGCCCGGCTACCGCGTACCGCTCCGGCCGTTGCACAGGATGGGTGAAGACCAAATCGTGCTTGGCGACGAGTTCATCGCCATCGGCTATGTGCCGGGCAAAGGCTTCGGCGGGATCGGCAAGGTGCTGCTGCCACAATTAGGGACGGTAGGCCCTGCCTATGCTGACGGCATCGGGACTGGTTTCAACACAGAGTCCGAACCTACGTTGAAGAAGCGCCTGGACACCATCCGAACTGAGAGGTCACCGATTACAGGACTGAAAGAGAAGGGCGTCGTCTGGGCTCGGCCGGAGGTGGTGGTAGAGGTGGAATACCGCGGTTGGACTGAGGGCGAGCAACACCTGCCTCACCCATCCTACAAAGGCAGTCGCGATGACAAAACGGTCGCCGCCCTTTGGCATCCAAGCAGATTCGGCGCCCGGCCCGCGGCACCTAGGGCGTGGCCGTGGGCCCGGCCGGGGCGGGACATCTGGCGGTTCGTCCGGTGGAATTGGCCGCGGCGGCTCCGGCTTCGGTCCCGGAGGTTGTGGTGGCGGTTTCGGCGGGAAAGCCATTGGTTGTCTCCTCGCTGAGGGAACTGTCGTCCACCGACATCGGTTCCAGTGCCGCCAAAAGCGCCCGAACCAATGGAAAAACCCGGCCACCGCAGCAGCCGGACTACATTATTGGCATGAATACCCGATCAAACGCCTTGGGAGCTCCATAACTGGCCGGAATGGTCGTAGTAGGCCACAACCTCCCTCCAGGTCCTATAGACGGCTCCAAGTCTCCGCCCCTCCTCCAAGTCCTCGTCGCCGTCCATTTCGTCGAGGAGGTTCACGAGCACCTCGACCGTCGTTTCCAGGCGCAGGCGCGGCGGCGATGGCGTCATGCTGATGAAGATGGTCGGGCCCGCTCACTGCGAGATCCTCCCTTTGACCATAATGCCGAGCAGCACCTCTATGGCTTCAGCGGGACAAATTCGTTTCGATAACCCCAGAAGTCACTTCGCCTCGGGATTGCGGCGCGTGAACGGCTCGGGCATCATCAGCCGGCATTTTGCTCCTCCCACTGTCCTACACGAGCGGGAAACCTTTGCACATCGCTCTTCGCGAGATCGTCAATTCCGCAGGCCGCCTCATAGCCATGCTGGCGGTTCTCCTCGCCCTCGCCGGCTGCACGACCACTGCAGTTGTCGCACCCGCGGTGAAGCCGCTGGTGTCGGAAAAATATGCCGCGATCGTGATCGACGCCAATACGGAACAGGTTCTCTACGAAGAGGCCTCGAATGTGCCGCGTCATCCCGCCTCGCTCACTAAGATGATGACGCTCTACCTTCTCTTCGAGGCCCTGGATTCCGGCCGCCTCAACCCTTTGAGCCAGATACCGGTTTCCGCCTACGCTGCGTCTCGCCCGCCGTCAAAGATCGGCCTGAGGGCGGGCCAGAGCATCGATATCAACACGGCCATTCTCTCACTTTGCGTCAAATCCGCAAACGATGTGGCCACGGCGGTCGCGGAATATCTGGCCGGTTCGGAGGAGCAGTTCGCAAAGATGATGACGGCGAAGGCGCGCCAACTCGACATGCGCTCCACCATATTCCGCAATGCATCTGGACTACCCGATCCCGAGCAGATTACGACAGCGCACGATATGGCGTTATTGGCGATGGCGCTGCACAAGCGCTTTCCCCACCATTACCACTATTTCTCCAACCGCAGCTTCTCCTACGCGGGCAAAACGATCGAAGGACACAACGATCTTCTTGGCCGCGTAGACGGCGTCGATGGGCTCAAGACGGGCTATATCCGCGCTTCCGGTTACAATCTCGCTACCTCCGCCGGCCGCGGCGGACGGCGGGTTGTCGCGATCGTAATGGGTGGGGAGACCGCCAAGGCGCGGGACGCGCACATGGAAGAGCTGATCGAGACATATTTGTCCCGTGGCGCGCCGATCTAACCGACAGGGGAAGGCGCGGCCCGGGAGATAAGGGCTGCTCCTTCACTTCAGATGCTCATACCTCGAAAGTCAATCAAACAGAAGAGCTTCCATCCCTCGAACTTCCTGTAGATAGCGCTTTCAATGTTGTTCCCCGCTGAAGGGAGGTCCGCTTCGCACCATGGCACTTCTTGAACTTCTTGCCCGATCCGCAGGGGCATGGGTCATTCCCACGGCGCTGGAGCTTTGCGATAAGTGGCAACATCATTGAGGAAGGAAACAGCCTGGCCGTCAGAATTGCCAGCTTTGACGAAAGACCTGGGGCAACGAAGCGGCGGCGGGATCTAAAGCTCCGCCAGGCTTTCTCGGCCACCACTTCAGGAGGAAGCGCCGGCAGGAACCGGAAAAGGATTGTCTGTCTTGCCCCTGAGACCCCCAAGAATTCCGTCCGCACCGGTCCTGGCGCCACGCATGTGACCGTCACGCCTGCGTGGCGAACCTCCTCATGTAGCGCCTGCGAGAAGGAGCGCACGAATGCCTTGCTGGCGTAGTAGACAGCCATGTAGGGCCCGGGGGTGAAGCCGGCCACAGAGCTGAAGTTTATAATCCCGCCCCGCCGGCGCACCGCCATACCCGGCAGGAACCGTAGCGTGACATCGCTCAAGGCTCGTATATTGAGGTTGATGATGTCCATCTGCTCGTCCACGGGAAGGGTGTTCGCCGCACCGCGCAGACCATAGCCAGCGCAGTTGACGAGGACATCGCAAAAGAGGCCTTGCTCTGACAGAAAGCGTTCGATGCGCGCGGGAGCATGCTCAGCCAGAAGGTTCAGCTCGAGCGTGAAGCTCTCGGCACCCGCCTCACGCACCTCCTCCGCCACGGCCTGAAGACCGTCTGACGAGCGTGCAATTAGGACAATTGCGCTACCTTCCCGCGCAGCAATCCGAGCGATCGCCCGCCCAATCCCCGCAGAGGCTCCGGTGACGACCACGGCGGGACGCAAGTCACCCCGCGCGCTCATGGCACAGCTCCAGCGCTAGCATCGTCCTCATCCGGTAAGCCCTTCTCCTCCGCACGAATCGCCACCACATGGCCTACCTGCACGGCTCGCTTTGAATTATGGGGCTGGCCACATCGCTGGCAAGCTCATTCAACTCCCTAGCGACGGCTTCGTTCAGAATGTTTTCAAACCTCTCCAGCGCGCGGGCGACGTCGGCGCCATCCATGACCCGGTGGTCGTAATGAATGCGGACGTCGACGGAACCATCCTCTCCGATAGGGCCGTAGTTGAGAAGTGTCGTCAACGGTGTCAGCGGGTTCAAGGACTCCGCTCCAAGTGCGGAATAGACGGAGAACTGGAAAGTGCCGAAAAAGTTCGCCCGCTGCCGTCCGAGGTTGAGCCCCAACCACATAAGGAGCCGTCGCACCGGCGCCGGCGCGCGGGCAAACTTCAACGCACGCCGGAACTCCCTGATCTTCAGGACTGGGCGGGAGCGCGCCGCTAGCAAGCGGGTGTTCAGATCCGGGATGGAATACCTCTCCGGGCCTTTGATAAGGCTCAGAAGGACGGCACGTTCGCCTTCATAGTCCCGCTCATGGGCAATCGATGCGACGCTTGTGGGGTATTCATAGAGCTGCGGCCAGGGCAACTTAACATAGGCACGACGCAGCCCCGGCGTCTCACAGGCCAGAAGTGCATAGCCCTTCAGGAAAATCGCGGTCCACGAGGGCCTTGGATGCAGTACTTTTCTCGCCTCCAGCAGTGGACCAAGATGCATCCGCCGCTGGACGGTAACCCTCGGAATTCCAATGGAAAATCTCATCAGGTCGCCGACGAGGCGCCTGGGCGCCGAAAGCTTTACGGATCGACCGCGCATCACGCCACTCTTTCACTAATAGAGATAGGGAATGATCCTCTTGGTTCTCTCCATGTAAGCACGGTACTGCGGACCAAAGCTCTCCAGCATTATATGTTCTTCCTTGCCGATCCGCAGAAAAAAGAGAAATGCGAAACCCGCCAATCCTGCCAGAGCGACAACCCAGTTCGACAGCAGAAGGGCCTGGCCGACCGCCATCAATAGAAAGGACGTATACATCGGGTGGCGGACCACGGCATATGGCCCGATGCAGACAAGCTTGTGCTTTTCACGTATTTCCAGGCTGATCGACCAGTTCCGTCCAAGGGCTTTGTGGGAACTACGAAAAAGCCAAAGAGCACAGGAGAAGAAGGCGGTCCCGAGAGCGATTGTCGACAGACCGGCCGGATAATCGCCGGCTGCTGGGAAACCCGTGAAGACGTAGAGTGCCGGGAAGATAGCAAGACCGAAAAGAGCCAGTGCCAAACCAACCGTGTCCGGAAGGGAGCGGTCATTCCTTACGACCCGTACGCGTCTGGCCCGGCGCTCGAAGGGATAGCGGATGATGTACCAGGCGACCACGCCCACGACCCAGAGAGCTTCGCCGGCCGTGTCCAGGGTGATGTTCATTCCTGCCTCACCGAGAGGTTGCCGCGCACGGCAGAGCCGGCGCAGCGCGGTGTATAATGCTGAGCCCCTTCGCTACTTGACGAGTGGTCATCCCTGGAGCGCAGCTTGGTTTCACGTGGACGTTCAGGCCGCCTGCCGGGTGGTGCCAATCGCATTCGCGCCGCCGTTCATCTGGCGTAGCTTAGTGATGAACTCCTGCGGCTTGAGCCAGATGAAGGGAGTTCTGTATCCCATGAAGCTCGCGATCTCCCCCACAAAAGCATTGCAGTTATACAAAGCTGCATGCCACATCGGCGAGTCGCGCTGCAAATCGCGGATATAGGCGACCACCTTATCGTACTCTGGCTTGCTCAGCATCACGCGCCAATTCGCCGACATGTACTCGTCTTCCAGGTCACCATCGCTCCACCCGGTCTCTGCAGGCACCGGCACCAGATGGCCGAGCATGTATGGGACAGCGCTGTCGGACGCCGGATGAAGGCCGGCAACCTCGGGATTTATCATATTCCCTGCCTGATCCAGGCGTCCGAAAATAACGAAGGAATGACCGTAGCTCAGCGCGTAACGGGAGCGGAATTCAATGAAGTACTGTCCTTCGCCCTGAGGTGACGCGGTCGCCAAGTCATCGCCATGCGCCGGCGGTTCCGACTGCATGACAATCTGAGAAGTGTCCTGCAGGGAGCTGTTTTGGACAGTCTCTACCGCGCCCGTCTCTCCGCTCGTCTGGCAGGAAGCTACGGAAAGGGCGAAGAAACCGATGAGGACCCAGCGGCCGATCATAGAGCCAATTTCAAGCATGCGCGCTCCATAGCGAGCCCACGCAAAATCTTCCCTCTCCTCCGCCTACGACAGCATGTACTGCAAAGCGGAAGCCGGCCCAGGAAAACCAATTTAAATGGATAAGGGCCCGATGGCCCTTATCCATATCGCCTAGGTCAACGTTACTTATAGACCGGTGCGGGCGCAGGCGCTGGCTCACTCACAGCGACCGGCGGCGGCGCCTTTCCCTTGCCTTTGCCGATGCAGCCGGAAAGGCCAGCAACTGCAATTGCAGTCCCTACAACGATGAGAATCTTGTTCATAAGGCAATCCTTCCCCTCACGTATTGTCGAAGGTACATCCAGATAATTAGCGGCAAAAAGCCACAGAGCCTAGTGCAGGAAAGACACAGCGACACTCCGTTAACAGGAAAAGATAATATTCCTTGCCGGATTGGAAAGCTCCTCGAGCACAAGCGGCGAATCCCGACCGATACGCCGGGGTTCGCGTACCCGTCTGCTGAAGGATGCGAATCGAGCCGAGCTGAGGGATGCCTCCGGCCGCACCTCCTTTGTTGATTATTATTTTGCCAGGGATGGGCGCCCCTGCCTTTGCGACCCTAGATGATGACCACCGTCGCTCCGACTGGTGTTCGATCGTGAAGGTGGATGATGTCGTCGTTCGTCAGACGGATGCACCCGCTCGATACCGCCTGACCGATCGACCACGGCTCGTTGGTGCCGTGTATCCGATACATCGTGTCGCGACCGCCTCGATAAAGATAGAGAGCCCGCGCGCCGAGCGGATTGTGGATACCGCCGGGGACACCGCCCGCAAACTGCAGGTAGCGCGGCTCTCGCTTCATCATGTTGGCAGTGGGAGTCCAGGAAGGCCACTCCGCCTTGCGCCCTACCTTTAGCCTGCCCGAGAGCGTACGTCCTTCCTTTCCAATACCGACACCGTAGCGCGTGGCCCAGCTGTCATCCTCAACGAAATAGAGGAAGCGGTTGCCGCGGTCCACCACGATCGTTCCGGATCCCTCGGCCCCGTCATACGGTACGCGTTGCCGACGATAGACCGGATCCACCTCGAATTGAGCCATCCGGGCATAGGGATCGGCCGGTGGGCTGGCGGCGGGAGCAGCGACTCTCCGAGGCACCGAGACACACCCGCTCGCAAGGAACGCAAGGCCACTGGCCAGAAGCCCCCTCCGAGTTAGTTTTTCACCAACAACTTTCGTCGTCTTCGACGCGCTCATCACAATACCCGATTTCTTAGCCAAACAGAGCTGCCTTTCCAAGCTGCAAATTGAGGAAGCGACTGTGATCTCATAATTTAGCATTTTGGAGAGATAAAAATCTCACATACCACGATCATCGGTTCCATGGGAAACGGCCTGTCGGCGGGCCTCATCACGCGCACCCTGTTCTGGCCCCTCGGGCTGATCCCCGAGCCGCAGGCGGGCAGTGTGCAGGAGCCATACAGGCGGATCGGCCAAGTGTTCTCCCTGAACCTTGCTCTAATGTCGCTACAACTGCCCTTCTGTGGCAATGGTCGCTGAATTATCACCACTCATCCGCGGCGGCTTCTATTGCAATGCGCGAATGGCGATCGCGAAGACGCGAGCTACATCTGAATGAACCCGGCGCGCAAGAATGGATCGGTGATGCGGGCATCGAGGCGCGCGTAGAGGCGCTGCTTGCGCAGATGACGCTTCAGGAAAAGCTGGCCAGCTGAACCAGTATTCCGGCGGGGCGCCGACCGGTCCCGGCACAAATCGCGACAGCTATGACGAGATGATCGCTGGTGTGCATGTGGGCTCCTTCCTCAACGTAACCGGCGAGGAGGCCAATCGCTACCAGAAGATTGCGGTCGAGCGGTCCCGGCTGAAAATCCCGCTTCTCTTCGGCCTCGACGTCATCCACGGATACCGCACTGTCTTTCCTACGCCGCTCGGGCTGTCGGCAACCTGGGATCCGGGCCTCGTCGAAAGGGCGGCACGTGTCGCCGCCGTCGAAGCCCGTGCGGACGGCGTACGATGGACCTTCTCTCCCATGGTCGACATCGCCCGCGACGCAGCCGGAAGAGCGACGGAAGTGACCCTCAGGTGATGCCATCTCCAGCGAGCATGGTGCAGATCTTGACAGGACGATATCGTCCCTGAAACGCGGCCCACGCTTTGGACGAAGCCTGCCGCCGGCAAGCGCTCGTCCAGTTGTGACACGATCTCAGCTCTTCAGGGGTCGCTCTCTACTGTCGTTTTCCCTTCAATTCCGGCTTGCTTCGATTTTCTAATGACCATGAAGTAGACGAACACGGCCAGCAGGGCGAGGAAGAACAAGCTGTCGGGACTGGTTAGGAATACCGTCGGATCGCCATCGCTCAACGACAGGGAGCGGCGCAGATATTGTTCGAGATCCGGCCCCAGAATGAAGCCCAGCAGAAGCGATACGGTCGGGTAGTTCTGCTGGCGCAGGAAGAAGGCGAAGACGCCGAAGAGCAGTGCCAGCGCCATCTGGAAGATAGAGAAGGTCGCCACGTAGCTGCCGACCAGCGCAACCACGGCGATGGAGGCGTATAATAACCCCTTGGGGATCGACACGATCCGCACGAACCACGGGCCGAGCAGGAACAGCGTCAGGGGTATGAGCACCAGTGCGCTGACGAGGAGCGAGGCGAACATGGGTGCGATGAGATCCGTCTGCGTTTCCAGCAGGCGCGGCCCCGGTTGCAGGCCGTTGATGACGAGCACGCCTAGAACGATGGCCGTCGTCGGATCACCAGGAATACCGAACATGAGCATCGGCACAAAGGCGCCGCCACACATGGAGTTGTTGGCGGCCTCGGCCGCTGCAATGCCTTCACGACTGCCTTTGCCATAATCGTCGGGGCGTCTCGACCGGCGCTTGGCGTCGGCATAGGCTACAAAGGCCGCCATGGAGCCGCCGACGCCTGGCAGGATGCCGATACCGTATCCCAGCAGCGCACTTTTCAGATAGGTTACGATGCCGATCTCTCGGATCTGCGCAAAGGAGGGCAGGAAGTCACGCCGGCGGATGATTGACGATGCCGCCTGCGAAAGGGAAATCCGCAGATCTCCTTGGTTCTGGTGCGCCTGGTAGAGCACTTCGCTGATGGCGAAGGTACCGATGATGATGGGCATCATATCGATACCTTCCACGAGCATCTCGGTGCCGAAATTGAAACGCGGGATGGGCTGCATCACATCGATGCCGATCGTCGCGATCATGACGCCGAGCATGGTAGCGATCAGCCCCTTGGCGATAGCGTCGCGCTGGACGATGACGATCACCACGAGGGCGAATAGGACCAGCGAGAATTTGCCGGGGGTCTGGATAAGCAGCGACGCCTTGGCGGCAAGCGGCATCAGGGCCATGAGCAGAAGCGCTCCCAAACTGCCACCGATCATCGAGCCGAGGGCGGCATGGCCGAGCGCATTGGCGCCCTCTCCCTTCTTCATCAGGGCGTGGCCCTCGATTGCCGTCATCATCGAGGATGGCGCTCCGGGAATATTGATGGTCGTGGCGGTGATGCTGCCGGCATACATGCCCGACATGAAGATGGCCGCGCACATGACTAGCGCCGGCACCACATCCATGGAGTACGTGATCGGCAGAAGCAGGGCGATGGCCAAGACAGAGGTCAAGCCGGGGACTGCGCCGAAGAAGGTGCCGATGACGAAGCCGAGCACCATATAGGCCAGGACGTCCGGGCGGGCGAGCGTGGCGAAGCCCTGCGAGAGCTCGAGAAAAAAATCCATCAGATGACATCCAGAAGGGTTGGCAGCCTGATCCCGAACACGAGCGTGAACAGGCCGTAGAAGACGGCCGTCACCGCGATCGCGTAGAGCAGCCTGCGCAGCGGCCGGCCCTGCTGATAATGGAAGATGTGAAACAGTGCATAGACATAGAGGAGCGTCGCAAGGCTGTAGCCGAACGGCTTGAAGAGGGCGATATAAGCGGCGGTCGCCAGCACGACCGCTACAGGTTGCCAGAAGGCGCCCTTCCCGCTTTCGTCATCCGAAACCAGCTCGCGCCGGATGACATGAACAAGCGCCGCATACATGAGCAACGCCGCCAGCAGCGGTAGGAAGCGCGGCCCCACCACCCCCTCACTGAATTGCGGCGTGATCTGAAACGTCGCCCCGACATAAATCGTCGTCAGAACAAGCAGGAACAGCGGAAAGAGCAGCCGCTTCCTCCAGCGCATTTCTCGCATTGCCATTGGCGGCCTCCTGACATGCTCGGGCACGGCCGCCGGCGGGTCTCGTCCCGCTGGCGGCCGCATCCGGTCTATTTCTTGATGACGCCCTGCTCGACCAGCATGTCCATCTGGTCGAACAGCGTCTGGCTCGTCTCTTCGGCCCACTGCGTGACCTCGTCAGTGCCGAGCCAGTCGGGAGTGACACCGACGCTGGCAACCCAGGTCTGGAACTCGTCGCTTTCAAGCGCCTCCTTGTAGGCCTGTTCGATGGCGCTGATCGCCTCGTCGGGCGTACCGGCCGGCGCCGCCAGCACGATGAAGCTACCGATGCGCAGGTCAAGGCCCGCTTCCTTGGCGGTGGGTACTGTGTTGAAGGTCGGGTTTGTGGTCTCGGAAAATTCAAGGATGCCGCGCACGTCGCCGCTTTCCAGAAGCGGTGCAAAATCGCCAAGGCTGGTCGCCACCACGTCAACCTCGTCGTTGAGGATCGCCTCCTTCTGCGGCGCGGCGCCGCCGGGATAGGCGACGATCTTGAACTCGGTACCGGTTTCGTCCTGCAACTGCAGGATCGCCAGATGCAGGCGCGAACCGATGTTCTGGATACCGATCTTCACCTTGCCGGGATTTTTCTTCGCATCGGCGATGAGATCATCAATGGTTTCGTAAGGCGTATCGGAGCCGACGATGATGGCGTCCGGCTCACTTGTCACGCGGGCGATTAGCTTGAGCTTGTCCATGTCATAGCTGGGCAGCAGGCCCTGCCACGGCACGGTCACCACGCTGTCATAGGTAAGCGCGCCGATCGTATAGCCGTCGGGACGTGCATTCATGACTTGGGAAATACCGGTGGCACTGATGCCGCCCTCTATGTTCTCGACATACATTGAAGCGCCGATGTTCTTCTCTGCGATCGAGGTCAGCTTGCGCACGATGCCGTCGGTGCCGCCGCCCGCGCCCCATGGCACGATGACGCGGATATCCTTTTCCGGATAATCGGCCAGCGCCGCCGAGGAAACAAAAACGCCCATGGCGCCGGCGGTCAGCAGTGTCAGAAACTTCCTGTACATCTCTCTCTCCCTGAATTGCAGCTCGCAACAAGTACACGCGCCGCAGCCACGCGAACGCGCCTTTCAGGTCGGCGGCCCGCAGTGGATGCGCAGACCACTCCCCTCCTCTCCGCCTGGAGCCGAACGCTTCGGCGGCATGCGACGGTGCCCGGCAAACGGGCCGTCCGATATGATAAGATGACAAGTCATATGATGACTTATGAAGGCCGTCAAGATGACTCGTTGCCGAAGGATGTTTTCAGACGCTGGATCGACATCTGATTGCGCCTGAGCGCGCCGAGAGGTAGACGGATCCCCCGCGCTGCAAGAAAATCTCTTCACGCTCTTCGCGATCCAAGTCTCTTCCTTGGCGTACACGCTCCTCGCCCACATGCGAGCAAATCCTTGCGGCCTCGAGGCCGGCCAAACCCCCTGTCGGATTTCCAGTCACGCCAGCGGGGCCAAGTGATACGATGGCACCGATCAGTTATATGATAAGTCAGAACCTTGCATGCTTCTTTAAGTCCCGAAAAATGGCACCGGTTTCAGGATTCGGTTTTCCTGCTTGACGAGATAGCCGGCCTCCGCGCTCAGCTCGAGATAGCGCTTCCAGGCCGGGTCGGCCTGAAGGGCGGCACGCTTTGCATCGCGATCAGCGGCGTTCTCATAGACCCATATATGGACATAACTGTTGACATCGCCGGTCTCGACCGCGGCATAGACAATCGGCCTGCCCAGATGCTTTGACTGGATTTCCCAGCCATTGGCCTCGTAGAGCGCCAGGTGCTTCCTGATCGTTCCGGGGCGGCAGGTGTAGATACGGTGGTCAAGTATCATGCTTCGGTCTCTTGAGTTGATGGATGGGATGACGTGAAGAAGATGCAAAAGTTGCGGCAAAGATGCGCCGCGCTGTAGATGAACATTATGAAGCTCGCGAGCGGTATGGATGCGTAGAGAAATGCCACGGGAATGTTCAGGATCGGCGTGACGGCGCGGCTGCGCAGCGTCAGATCGAGCCCGGTCCAGACCATCAACCCGAAAAAGGCGAGCGACAGAAGGCCGAGCAGCACCCGCAGAACGTCGCGCCGCGTCCCCTCCCCCAAAGCTGTTTCCAGCCAATCGACACGGAAATGTTCCTTTTCGCGCCAGAGTGCGGCGGCACCTATGAAGACCATCCAGGCGAACAACACCTCAACGACTTCATCGAACCAGGGAAGCGACCATAGGACGAACGTCCGCGAGACAACGTTGACGAAAAGCACGGCGAAAAGGGCTGCCAGGCAAAAGCTCGCAACGGCGCGCAGGGCCAGGCCGACCCCATGATCGATCGCTGTTAAAGCGCTTCTCATCTCACGGCCCCATCAACAATGTCGGCAGCCAGACGGAGGCCGCCGGCAGCCAGGCGACGATGACGAGGACCGCGACGAGACCGATGAAATAGGGCAGCAGCGCGCGGCTCAGCCGCCCAACTGTCAGACCGCTGATACTGGAAACAGCGAACAGCACCATGCCGACCGGCGGCGTCAGTAGACCGAACATGGAACACATGATCATGACAACGCCGAATTGGACCGGGTCGATGCCATATTGCTGCACGACCGGCAGAAACAGCGGCACGCACAGCACAATGACGGCGATGCCCTCGAGGAACATGCCCAGCACCAGCAGGATCAAGACGACGATACCCATGATGACGGCGGGGCTGTCCGACAAACCGAGCATCGCCGAAATAAGCTGGTTTGGGATGCGCTGGTGGATCAATAGCCAGCCAAAGAAGCCGGCGGCGGCGATAACGAACATTACCCGCACCGTGTGCACGAGCGTATCCCAGAGCACGGCGGGCAGGTGTGCCCAGGTGATCTCGCGATAGACGAACATGGAGATCGCCAGCGCGTAGGCGGAGGCGACCACACCGGCTTCCGTCGGCGTGAAGATACCGCCGAAAATGCCGCCGATGATAATGACCGGCGTGAACAGCGACAGCGCGGAATCGGCAAAGCTGACAGCGATTTCGCGCAGCGAGGCGCGCGGCTCGCGCGGCATGCGCGTGAGAACAGAGACCAGATAGACCGACACCATCAGGGCGCCGGCCATCAGCAGCCCAGGAACGACGCCGGCCAGAAAGAGCTTCGTGACGGAGACACCTGTGATCGATGAATAGAGCACGAAAGGAATGGACGGCGGGAAGACGGGGCCTATGGTCGAGGAGGCGGCGGTGATGGCAGCGGAAAACTCCGGATCGTAGCCGCGATCGGTCATAGCCTTGAACTCAACCTGACCAAGGCCGGCAGCATCGGCCACCGCGGCCCCCGACATGCCAGAAAAAATCAGGCTTGCCAGCACGTTCACTTGGCCGAGACCGCCGCGGATATGCCCGACGCAGGCATTGGCGAAGCGGAAGATGCGGCGGGTGATGCCGCCCGTGTTCATCAGGTTCCCGGCCAGGATGAAGAAGGGAATGGCAAGCAGCGTGAAGGCGGTGGTGGCCGAAAACATGCGCTGTGGCAGCATCGACAGAACGGCGAAGTCGCCAGAGACGATGTAGAATCCCGCGGCCACCACGCCGAGGGCGACCGCGACCGGCACGCCGAGGAAGATGAGCGCGAGCAGACAAAGGAGGATGACGAGGGCGAGCATGAAGCGGGTCCCGTTTGCCGGGAGGAAGGCGTCCTTCCTCCCGGCCCGTTGTTATTTCTGGAGGAAACCGAGGAAGGTTTTCATGTTCTCCTCGCCCGCATATTCGGCCACACGCTCATGCGCGGGGCCCATAAGTGCCGCAAATGCTGAAAGATCAGGCCGCGTCACCTTCATACCCGACGCCTCGAGCGCAGCGATCTCCTCCTCTTCCTGCTCTTGCACCAGCTTGCGCATCAGCGCGCCGGCGGTAGTGCTTTCCTCGCGGATGATGGCTTGTTGTTCCGGGGTCAACCTGTCCCATGACGACTTGGAAATCACATGCACCATGCTGTTGTAGACATGGCGGGTTAGCGCCAGGTGATCCTGGAGTTTGTTGAGCTTGAAGTGATAGATCACGCCGATCGGATTTTCCTGGCCGTCGACCACGCCTTGGTTGAGCGCGTTGGGCAGCTCGGGAAAGGCGATCTGCGCCGTGCTCGCGCCGAGTCCCTCAACGGCAGCGACGATCTGCAACTCCGGCGGCGTGCGCAGTTTCAGCCCCTTCACGTCGTCGGGCGTATTGATGGGGCGGACGCCGTTGGTGATGTTGCGGAAACCGTATTCCCAGTGGCTGAGCATGACGAGCCCGTCCTCCTCCAGCCTGGGCGCTGCCCATTCCGTAAACGGGCCATCGAGCACCTGATGGGCGTGCTCATAGTCGCGAAACGCGAATGGCGTCATCACGGTTGCGAAGGCCTTTTCGTATTTGTCGAGCCCGCCATGGGTCGGCAGGTTCATATCAACGACGCCCAGAACGGTCTGTTCGAGCTGTTCGGGCGGCGAGCCAAGCTCATTGGCGGGGTAGAGCTCGACCTCGACCGCGCCATCCGTGCGCTCGGCGACGCGTTCGGCAAACTGTTTCGCGGCAATGTGGCCCGGATGGGTCTCGGCCGCGAAGTGCGCCAGCTTGAGCGTCACGTCGGCGGCATGCGCCGCCAGCGGTGACATCATAGATATGGCGGCAATCGCAGCCACGGCAGTCCGTCTTCCAAGCATGGTTTTCCTCCCTGTTATGCTTGTCGGGTCAGGTTCTTGGATCGGGCAGTTTCGCCTCGACCCCCGTCAGTTGCTCATAGGCCTTGATCACCGCCGTGCAGCTTTCGCCGGCGTGTCCCATGATCGAGGCGAGCGCGTAGGTCTGATGGACCGATTCCGCCATGAAACCGGGCAGCCCCGCCTCCTCCAGCCAATGCGCGTAGTAGCGGATGTCCTTCTGGGCGTTGGCGAGTGACATGTGGGGCGTGAAATCGCGCCTGAGTGTCATCTCGCCGTAGAGATCCATCATGCCCGACTTGCCGCCGGCGGCGGAGATGATCGAAATCACCTTGCTCATGTCGAGCCCCTCCCGCGCGGCGAGCGCAAACCCTTCGCACCAGGAGGCGACGTTGGCGAAGGCGATGTAGTTGTGGATCAGCTTGAGGCGGATGGCGTGGCCGGCCGGACCGACATGGAAGATGTTTTCGGCGTAGCAGTCGAAGACCGGCCGTAGCCGCTCCAGAAGCTCGGCCTCGCCGCCGAACAGGACATTGACCTCGCCGCGATCGGCATGGGCCGGCGTGCGTGTCATCGGCGCCTCGGCATAGGCGAGCCCGCGTGCTGCGCATTCGCTGCGCATCAGGTCCACATGCTGCGGCGACACCGTGGTGTGATCCAGGAAGATCGCCCCCTTGCGCATCGCGTCGAGAACGCCGCCGGGCCTCAGCGCCATGTCGCGCACGGCTTCCGCCGTGGTGATGCAGACGGCGAAGACATCCGCCTCGCTGGCCATCGCCACCGGATCATCGCCGGCTCGCGCACCCTGCTCGACGGCGCGCGCGACGACGCTTGCGTCGAGATCATGCACCGTAACGGCTATGCCGTGCTTGAGCAGATTCTTGACGAGACCGCGGCCCATTCCCCCAAGACCGACAAACCCCACATGCGGCGAAGCAGGCTCCGGCATCGTTCCTCCCTATGGCTTGCAATGCGATTTCGCGGCCAGAAAAACATAAAACAGATTGTCAGACAACTGTTTTATCGCTATCCCCTAGGACGAGTGATTGTCCGGTGGCCGGAGACCGGGTACCAGGACAGCACAAAGAGCCGGACGCGAACCAGGCAGAAAGAGGTCCCGTGCAGCATCCAGAGCTATTTCCGAAGATCGACCGCCCGCGCCGACTGCCTGACGAGATCGCCAAGAACATCTCCTCAGCGATCGAGGCGGGCCAATTGAAGCCGGGGGACAGGCTGCCGACCGAGCAATCCCTCTCGGACCAATTCGGCGTCGCACGTACGGTGGTGCGGGAGGCGATCTCGCTTTTGAAATATGACGGCGTCATTCAGGCCCGCCAGGGCGTCGGTGCCTTCGTCACCGAGGCCCGGCAGCGCAGCGCCTTTCGCATCAGCCCCGCCTGCTTCGAAAAGCGCAAGCAGCTCGTGCAGTTGCTGCAACTGCGGACAGGTGTGCAAGCGGACGCCTCCGCCCTTGCCGCCACGGCACGCACCGCCGCCCAGCTCACCGGCATCCAGAGCTTTCTGCAGGAGATGGTTTCGGCCATCACCCAGGGCGACGACGCCGTCGAGCGGCGTGTCGACGCTGAATTCGCCTTCTACCGCGCCATCACCGAGGCTTCCGGCAACGACTACTATGTCGAGTTCATCGGCATGATCGAGGCAAAGATTTTCGAGAATCTGCGTTCCGTGGCGGTCAAGAACGCCAGGGCGACGGAGTGGGGAACGGCTGTGCTGGCCGAGCATCAAGCCGTCTTCGAGGCTATCCGAATCCGCGATACCGAAGCCGCCAGGAAAACCACCCGTGACCATTTCGAACGCGCGGCGCAACGGCTTGCCGACCGCGCCGATATTGCAGACGTGTGAGACCATGCTGAAACAGACTGAGGCCCGCCACGGCCTGCGTCACGGCGGCAAAATTTTAGTCGATCAGTTGAAGATACAGGGCGTGGAGCGTGTCTATTCCGTTCCTGGCGAAAGTTTCCTGGCCGCGCTCGACGGCCTCTACGAGAGTGACATAGACACCATCGTCTGCCGGCAGGAAGGCGGCGCTGCAATGATGGCCGAGGCCCACGGCAAGCTGACCGGACAGCCGGGCATCGCCTTCGTGACGCGCGGTCCCGGTGCCACCAATGCATCGGCCGGCGTCCACGTCGCCTATCAGGATTCGACGCCGATGATCCTCTTCATCGGCCAGGTGGCGCGCCACCAGCGTGACCGCGAGGCCTTTCAGGAAGTGGACTACCGGCAGATGTTCGGGCCGCTCGCCAAGTGGGTGGCGGAGATCGAACTCACCGAGCGCATCCCCGAATATATCAGCCACGCCTTTCATGTGGCGATGTCCGGTCGGCCGGGGCCCGTGGTGCTTGCTCTGCCAGAGGACATGCTGTCGGCGCACGCCGAGGTAGCTGATGCGCCGAAGGCCGCAGTTCCCCGCATGGAGGTCTCTCCGGAAGCGATCGACGAGATTCTCGTCGCCCTGAAGAATGCATCGCGCCCGCTCGCTATTGTCGGTGGCGGCGGCTGGTCGGCTGAAGCTGCGCACGATCTTGCCTGCTTCGCCGAAGCCTATGACCTGCCCGTCGGCGCCTCCTTCCGCTGCCAGGACTATTTGGACAACCGACGTCCTTGCTATGTCGGAGACATCGGCATCGGCATCAATCCGAAGCTGGCCCAGAGGGTGCGGGAGGCGGATCTGCTGCTGGTGCTGGGCGCACGGCTCGGCGAGATGACGACGAGCGGCTATTCGCTGGTGGACATCCCGCAGCCTGCGCAGGGTCTTATCCATGTCTATCCCGACCCTGACGAGCTCGGCCGCGTCTACCACCCGAGCCTCGGCATCGCCGCCCGGCCGCCCGCGCTTTTGAGGAAGCTTGCCGCCGCAACCTTCTCCGCTCCTCCCGCCTGGGCCAGATGGCGCCGCGAAGCCCGCGCTGACTACGAAGCATGGCACAAGACGGCCGAAACACCTGGTGCCCTGAAGATGGAAAACGTGATCCGGTATCTTTCCGAGACCCTGCCGGACGATGCCATCCTCACCAACGGCGCCGGCAATTATTCAGCCTGGCTGCATCGCTATTTCTCCTACAAGAGGTGGCGGACCCAGCTTGCCCCGACCTCGGGCTCGATGGGTTACGGCCTACCGGCGGCCGTCGCCGCCAAGCTCACCCACCCCGAGCGGGACGTCGTCTGTCTCGCCGGTGATGGCTGCTTCCAGATGTCGATGCAGGAGTTCGGCACCGCCTGCCAGTACGGCGCCGACATTATCGTTCTGGTCTCCAACAACGGCATGTATGGTACGATCAGGATGCATCAGGAGCGGCACTATCCTGGGCGCGTTTCGGGGACGACAATTGTCAACCCAGACTTTGCGGCACTCGCACAATCCTATGGCGCCTACGGCGAAACGGTATCGCGCGACGAGGACTTTCCCGCCGCCTTCTCTCGCGCCAAGGCGTCCGGGCGACCAGCTATCCTGGAGCTCCAGATCGACCCAAAAGCGCTGTCGCCAAGGCTGGTTCTGTAGGGAAGATTGCGCCGGCGCTCCCCGCCGGCGCAGCGGATTGTGACGCTTTAACAAAAAGTTGCCGCGGCGGCATGATTCAAACCTCGAAGTTGCTCGTGATCAACATGAACGCGCGTCGGCAAACGAATTTGGTCGGAGCGCAGGACTGGTGGTAGCGCCCTTCCGCTACATGACGTCATCGTACCCGCGCCAGAAGCGTCGCGGTCCAGAAGCCGATGCAGAGGATCATCGCGCCAATACCCACCGCAATCAGCACGGTGTCATACCCACCGCTGAGCGACCATAGCAAAGCGGCTGCCAGGGGCGCGACCGCCTGCATGAGGTTCATCGGCGCAACCAGAACGCCATTGATCGAACCGTAGGCTTCTCTGCTCACCATCTCCGGCACCGCCAAGCCGCGCACGATCGTGATCATGCCGTTCGCCGCACCGTAGAATGCAGCAATCGCCGCGATGACAATCACCTGCGGCGGCGCCCAGGCAAAACCGACAACGGCGAGCGGAAAGATAATGACGATCATAGAGCCGATCGATCGGACTGGCGCATGGGGCGCGAAGACCCAGATAAGGATGCGGCCCGCCACCTGTGCCGGCCCGATCACGGCCATGACGGCGACCACGCCGGTAGCATCGAGGCCGCGTTCAAGAAGCAGTGGGTAGAGGTGGAATGTTAGGGTCGAAAACGCTGCGGCGTAGGAGACGAAAGACAACATCAGCGCCCAGAACACCGGACGGCGGATGGCCCACACCACCGCCTTGCGCCTGGCGAGCGGCAGCGCCTCGTGCGGTTGGCGGGGAGGAAGTGAATGATCCTTGGCCGGATCGATCGCAAGAAAGTAGAGGCCACCACAGATGACGATGTTGATGGCGCCGAGCGCCATCAACGCACCGCGCCAACCATAGGCGTCGATCAGAAACTGAACGAGAGGGATGAAGACCGTGGAGGCGAAACCGCCCCACAGCGTCAGGGCGGTTATACCCCGCCTGGCCAGGCCTGCCCCGACGCGCCGCGTGATGACGGCAAAGGCGGGTTCATATAGCGTCGCGGCCTGAAGGCAGCCGATCCCTGCCAGGATGAAGTAGAAGGCCACAATGCTGGAGACCTGCGACCAGGCGAAAAGCAGGAAGCCGGCGGCAACTGCGGCGAGGCTCATCACATAACGCCCTCGCCCGCGGTCGATCGCCGCCCCTACCGGATAGGCCGCCATACCTGCGAGCGCCATGCCGAGTGTCGCTGCGCCGTAGATCTGCGGCTTTGACCAGCCGAGGTCGAAGCGCATGGCTTCGGCTATCAACGGAAAGCTGTAATAGAGCGAACCCCAGGAGCATATCTGGGCAACACCCAGGGCTGTTATCAGCCAGCCGGTCCCTGCATGGCGTCTTTCGGGTTCGTCTTCGATGACATTCGTCGTCACTGGGCGCTCCGGCAGCAGTTGGCCTGCCCACATGTTGGCTAATGAAAGTCGATCAGGATGCTGTTTCTCTTATCGTTGGAGGGCAGCTTCCATCGGCGCAGCACTCGTTCGCCAGGTAGCCGATGAGTGCCTGCATGCTGGGATAATTGGCACGGCAGATCAACGTCGTCGCGTGCCGCTCCTGGGTCACCAGGCCAGTCTCACACAGGCGCTTGCAATGGTGCGACAGCGTTGACGCCGGGATCCTAAGCTGTTCCTGCACCCCTCCCACGGACATTCCCTCCGCACCGGCGCGCACCAGGATGCGGTAGATCTTCAGCCGGGTCGGGTTACCCAACGCTTCGAGCTGTGCCGCAGCTTGTTCGTGTTTCATGGAACAAACCTATGTGAGCGTGTCAGACTGGTCAATCGAACTTCGACGGGCATCGAATTACTCCATTGGACTGGTCGCCGCTCACTGCGAGCGCTGATTCACCCGCTTCGCCACCTCCTCCGCACTCTCTACCCGCTCGGAGTAGCGATCCGTCAGATAAGCGGCGCGGTCGCGCAGGAGCAGCGTGAATTTCATCAACTCCTCCATCACGTCGACGATACGGTTGTAGTAGGAAGACGGCTTCATTCGCCCACCTTCATCGAACTCCGCAAAGGCCTTTGCAACGGATGACTGGTTGGGAATGGTGAACATGCGCATCCAGCGGCCGAGGACGCGAAGCTGGTTGACGGCGTTGAAGCTCTGCGAGCCGCCACAGACCTGCATGACGGCGAGCGTGCGCCCTTGAGTGGGCCGGATGCCGCCCATGGACAGCGGTAGCCAGTCTATCTGCGCCTTCATGATACCAGTCATGGACCCGTGGCGCTCTGGTGAGCACCAGACATGCCCTTCCGACCAGAGTGAAAGCTCACGCAATTCCTTCACCTTCGGATGATCGGCCGATGTGGAGTCGGGTAGCGGCAGACCGGAAGGATTAAAGATGCGCACTTCCGCCCCCAGTCGGCGAAGAATCCGCGCCGCCTCCTCTGTCGCAAGCCGCGAATAGGAGCGTTCGCGCAGAGAACCGTAGAGCATGAGAATTCGGGGAGGATGGGCGGAACGTGGGGCACCGAACAATGCTGTGGGATCGACCTGATGGAACTGCTCTTCGAGGATGTTGGGAAAGGTGTCCATCGGGCGGGCGGAATCGGTCATTCTGTTCTCCTGAGCGCGGAACCCCACGCGCCACTACTCATATTTCGATTTTATCCGAAATATGGATAGTAGCTCAGAAAGGTGCGGTCAAGGATATTTCTAACAAAACCGAAATTTAGCGGACGCGACGGCCTTCCGTATCGATGACGACCTCGCCATCATCCTTCGTGAAGGGACCGATGTCGGGATTGGGCAGAATATCCAAGACGGTCTCCGAGGGGCGGCACAACTTTGCACCAAGGGGCGTGACGACGACCGGCCGGTTGATCAGGATCGGATGCGCCATCATGAAATCGATCAGTTCCTCGTCGGTCCATTTCGGATCGTCGAGCCCGAGTTCATCATAGGGCGTGCCCTTCTTGCGCAAAAGTTCGCGCGGCGTGATGCCTATCGCCGCGATCAACTCCCGGAGTCTCTCCCGCGATGGCGGGTTCTTCAGGTATTCGATCACCTCGGGCTCCTCGCCGGACTGACGGATCATCGCCAGAGTATTACGCGAGGTGCCGCAGTCAGGATTGTGGTAGATGGTAGTGGTCAACGGTGCCTCCTGCCAATTTTCCGGTATGCATTGTCCGCCCTTCCCTCCTTCCCGGACGGCGCCCGGCATTCACACGTGACAGCATTGAGATGGGCGGCCAAGGGGAAACCCCCTTTTTTCACTTGTGCGGTGCAATAGCGCTCGCGACCATACACGACAAAGTTCCGTACCTAAGACATATGGCGTCCACTGGAACATCCGACGGTTGCGGACGGTCGCCCGCGAGGGGGTCCTCCGATATAAGTTGTCAATTGACAACTTATATCGTGTCCGGCACACTCAGCGCTTGCGGAGGATGTACTTAGAACTGGCCGATCGGGAGGGATGGATGCACAAAAGCCCCCTCAGCTTAGCAGCAGTTGTTTTTCTTGTAGCTCCCCACGCCCTGGCTGCGGAGCATACGGTCACGATGGCGGGAAGTACTTATGAGCCCGCCAGGATCAACGCGGCGGTTGGCGACACGATCCGCTTCGTCAACGACGACACCGCCACGCACGACGTGTTCGTGCCAACGGCCGGATACGCGCTCGATCTGGGTGCTCAGGAGCCGGGCGAAGAGATCGTTCTTACCCTTCGCAAGGCCGGTGCATTCGAAGTGGAATGCGTGTTCCATTCCCATATGCTGACGGTCGTGGAGGTGGAGTGATGCGCGGCTTTGTTTTTGGACTGATCACCGCATCGGCGCTTGTTCTTGCCGCCGACAAATCCTCCTCCGGTCCGGACGAGGTTTCCTTGCCCGAGAATTACCAGGACGAATTTCTGAACTATCTGGATGTCGACCATCTCGATCGAAAGCGGGTGCGCAAAATGTACGTGAACCGGGAAGCGCATGCCGCCGCCGTGGCGGGTGAAGACCTTCCCGACGGCACGCTCCTGATCATGGAAGATCACGACGCGACAACGGATGCGGACGGAAATCTTGTTTGGGGTGATGATGGCCGCCTGATCGCGCTTGACGCCATTACCAATATCTTTGTGATGGAAAAGAATGCGGCTTGGACAACTGCAAATGGCCATTGGGACTACGCGTGGTACCTGCCGGACGGAAGCCCCAGGCCGGATGCAAGCTTCGACGGATGCTTTTCCTGCCACGCGAATCGCGCGGACCGCGACTTTACCTTCACCTATTGGAAGTTCGTCTCCGATCGGAAGAGATAGCTTCGGCGGGTTCTTCCGGCAGCGGCGCAAGGAGCGTGACCTTGAGGCTCTCTTCCCCGGCTTCGTGCAAGCGACGGATCGCCGGCAGGGCACCTTCGACAAAGGTCCTTACATAGAGGCTGACAACGTCATCCAGATTGCTCGGCATCGGCATTCCGTAGATATGACGGCGAATACCGAGAAAAACCATTGAAGCGTGAAGCATCATGACCAGTTCACGCTCGCCGCGCATCGCCGGCTGCTCTTCGAGGCCTGGTAGCGAAGCGGCTTTCCGCAAGGCAGCAATTGCAGGAAGAAACAGCCGCCCGGTGAGAGTGTTTCCCCGCCTGGTCGGCCACGAATGCCCGTCCAGGCCGGCGCGAATGAACAGGCGCATTCGCGGTTCGCTCGAGCCGGCAACAAATCGTTTGTAGAACCGATGGAGTGACTGCTCGAGCGGCACGCCCGCGTCAAGCCAGGGCGATTGGTCCATTGATCCGCCAAAAGCGGCTTCGAGCGTCTTCTCGATTAGATCGTTCTTCGACTTGAAATACTTGTAGAGCAGCGCTTGCGTGACGCCGAGGCTTGACGCCAGATTCCGCGTCGAAGCGGAAAATCCGTGTTGGGCGAAATAGTCTGCGGCTTGCCGCAATATCTCGGCGCGGCGTTCTTCCTCCGGGAGTCGGCGGCGCCCTGCTGGTCTGGCCTCCGGCGGACCTGCTTTCTTCATCCTTGTTCGCTTTCCTTGGCGTATGCCGGTTCGACAGAATACCACATGACCCTACCGGTACTTCCAAAGCGCGACGGACAGAAACATTATCAGGCGGCGCAGTGCCGGCACGCCGTCAGCCATCAGGGCGTTGTGGAACTCGGCAGCCGCGGTGATCCGTGACCAGTCAGCTTCCAGCATGTGATCGTGCAGGGCGGCCGCCTTGAAATACCGCTTATCATGCGGGTCGGTAAGCCAGCGGAGCGGTGCCGGCACCGATACGTCGAAGATATAGCCCGCCGGCACAGTATAGGCTGGCCCGTCCTCCACGCCGATATGCCAGATAAGCGGGTCGGTAAGCGTGTAACGGATGCCGTCCACGTGGTGGACGGTGCCGGTGAACTCCGTATAGGCGCTCATTGCCAGTGCCCCCTCGCCGGTCCGGCTTACCGTAGTGCGGAAGGCGCGAGCTTGTCACGCCGATCTCTCGCAACAACTCATCAGCGCTTGGCATTAGTTATGCAGTTTCGATGAGGCGCGGTCTTTTGGATTTCAAATCCTTTCCCGAGCGTGATCCGTTTCGTTACGGCTGCCAGCCGCCGCTGCCATAGGGGCGCGTAATGATTTCCAGGAGATGGCCGTTCAGGTCCTCGAAATACAGCCCCCGCCCGCCGTCGTGGGTGTTGATTTCTCCATCCTTTTGTTGGGCAGGATCGGCCCAATACGGCAAGCCCTTTGCGCGAATGCGGCTGAGAATCTCGTCGAACTCCACTTCATTGACGAGGAACGCATAGTGCTGCGCGGAAATTTCTCCCGCCTTCTCCGCAAAGTCCACATTGACGCCGTTGTTGGTCTTAACGACATCGAACGGTCCGAACTTGCTTGGCGCGGGAAGCCCCAGCATCTCGGCAAGAAAGGCCGCGGATGCGGAGCGATCCCTCGACCAGACGATGGTATGATTGAAATCGACCGCCATCGGCATCACTCATTTTTTGCGGGCATGAACCGTCGTCCGACTCGTTCCTCGAACGGTCCTACACCTCGAGGAGTTCCACCCATTGAGCTTCTGGGGATCACTGCTCAGGCCATCTGCGGCCCAAGCCGGTATTCCAAGCGCGCCACCCGGTGACAGGCGTGCGGAAATTAGGTCGCGGTAGTGTCGACGATCTCAAAATCGTGGGTGATCGTCGCCGTCTTTGCAAGCATCGCAGACGCCGAACAATATTTTTCGACCGACAGCCCAATGGCACGTTCAACCTTGTTCGTCGCCAGGCCACGGCCTTTGACCACGAAATGCATATGAATGCTGGTAAACACCTTCGGGTCCTGTTCTGCACGCTCTGCATCCATCTCCACGACGCAGTCCTCGACCGCCTCGCGGCCCTTTTCGAGGATGTGCACGACATCGAAGGCCGAGCAGCCTCCCGTCCCGATCAGTACCATCTCCATCGGGCTCGGCCCCGGGGTTCGCCCCTCCGGCCCAAAAGCCGTCCCAAGCACGACTTTGTGCCCGCTCCCCGACTCGCCGATGAAGGTCCTGTCCTCGACCCATTTGATGCGTGCTTTCATGAGATTCGCCTCTATCGTCACAATGCATCCATCATAGCCCGGAGGACCCCGTCATCCGCAACACATCGCCGCATACGCTGATCGCCTGGCCCAAAATACTCGAGCCCAAGGGCGGGGCGAGGTAGGCGGCCATGGAGGCGGGCTTCAGCCGCCGGAGTAGAGCGACTTGTAGCTTTCGCGCAGCACGTTTTTTTGCACCTTGCCCATCGTGTTGCGCGGCAGATCATCGATGAAGATCACGCGCTTGGGCTGCTTGTAGCGCGCGAGCCGCTCCTTGAGGCCCTTAAGCACCGTGTCCTCGTTGACCTCAGCATCCGGCTTGCGCACGACGATCGCCGTGACGCCCTCGCCGAAATCCGGATGCGGCACGCCGATGACCGCACTTTCGACGACGCCTGGAAGCTGGTCGATCTCCGTTTCGACCTCCTTGGGATAGATGTTGTACCCGCCGGAAATCACGAGGTCCTTGCCGCGCCCGACGATGTGGACATACCCCTTCGCATCGATCTTCCCGAGGTCACCTGTGATGAAGAACCCGTCGGGGCGGAATTCGGCCTCCGTCTTTTCCGGCATCTGCCAATAGCCCTTGAAGACGTTGGGGCCCCTCACCTCGATCATGCCCGTCTCATCGATACCGAGCGGGCCGCCCGTTTCAGGGTCTGTGATGCGCAATGAAACGCCAGGCAGAGGAAAGCCAACAGTGCCGGCAATGCGCTCGCCGTCATAGGGGTTGGACGTGTTCATGTTGGTTTCGGTCATGCCGTAGCGCTCGAGGATCGCATGGCCAGTCATCTCACGGAAGCGCGTATACGTCTCGGCAAGCAGCGGTGCCGAACCGGAAACGAAGAGGCGCATGCCAGCGGCCACCTCGTGGTTGAGACCCTCGTGCTGCACGAGCCGCACATAGAAGGTCGGCACCCCCATCATCGCGGTCGCCTTCGGCATCAGCCGCAACACCTCGTCAGCGTCGAATTTCGGCAGGAAGTACATCGACGCGCCGGACAAAAGGACCACGTTGGAAGCGACGAACAGTCCGTGTGTGTGGAAGATCGGCAGGGCATGGATCAGCCGGTCGGCTGCGGTGAAATGCCAGTAGTCCCGCAGCGCCAGGGCGTTGGAGAGCAGATTGTCATGTGTCAGCATCGCTCCCTTCGAACGGCCGGTCGTGCCGGAGGTGTAGAGGATGGCGGCCAAATCCTCCGGCCCGCGCACTGCATTCTTGAAATCGGGCTCCATCTCCCGCGCAAGCTGCGGCAGGCTGCCACCGCCCCTGTCGTCGAGCGTTTCGACGTGTGCCCCATGTTTCGCTGCGATTGCGCGAACGCCTTCGGCCGCATCGGGCGTCGACACAACCAGCCGCGGTTCGGCGTCCCCGATGAAATAATCAAGCTCGGCTATCGTGTAGGCGGTGTTGAGCGGCAGGTAGACGGCGCCTGCGCGCAGGCAGGCGAGATAGAGCATCAGGGCCTCAGGGCTCTTTTCCACCTGCACGGCGACACGGTCGCCCGGTTTTACCGACAATCTTTCCAGCGTGGCTGCGAGCCGGCTGGAAGTCGCGAGCATCTCGTCATATGTCCACACCCGCCCATCGAGCGTCTCGATGAAGGTGGCGCCCGGCCTTGCAGCCTCACCGATGGCGTCGAACATATGGTTGCTCATCAAGAAAGCTCCTTGCTGTCTTTTGTTCTTATAGGTTCGCCTACCGGGCCTTCACCCTCCGGTACGCCGGTTACCGGCACAGAGCTTCGCAGGGTGCGGCCTGCCGGCGCCAGCCGGCGGATCGGCTGCGCCGCCACCACCTCGCCGCGCGCAGCGAAGGCCTCGTGGTTGGCTTCGATGTCCTCGAGCTTATAAAGATAGTTGACCATCAGACCGTGCGCCTGGCGCATGGCTCGCGGGGAGCGGTCGGCGAGAAAGTTGATCTTCTCGAGCCGTGCGCCGTTGCCGAGATGAAAGCGGGCAACCGGATCGACGACCTTGCCCTTGGCTGTTCGCGCCCGCAGGAAATAGCGGGCGGCAAGCGCCGTCATGACCGGCCTCAGATGCGCGGCGACATCCTGCTTGTCGGCCCATTCGGGATCATCCAGCGCCTCCAACCGCTCGCGCTCCTCGGCATTCAGTATGCCGGAAGCTTCCGCCCGGCGCTCGCGCGACAGCCAATCGGCGAAGCCCGGCACGGGGGAAAGAGTGACGAAGGTGTTCAATTTCGGCAGCTCGCGGCGCAAATCCTCGACCACCTGCTTGATCAGGAAGTTTCCGAACGAGACCCCGCGCAGTCCCGCCTGACAATTGGAGATGGAATAGAAGACGGCTGTCGTCGCGTCTTGAGCGGGCAGTGGCGCCCGGTCCTCCTGCAGAACGTCGGCGATGTTTGCCGGCACCTCCCTCGTCAGCGCGACCTCCACAAAGATCAGCGGTTCATCGACGAGCTGCGGGTGAAAGAAGGCAAAGCAGCGCCGGTCCTCCGGCTTGAGCCGCCGGCGCAATTCGTCCCAGCCGTCGATGTGATGCACCGCCTCGTAGCGGATCACCTTTTCCAGGATATCGGCCGGCGTCGACCAGCTTATCGGCAGCAGCATCAGGAAGCCGCGATTGAACCAGGATGTGAAAAGATGCGCGAAATCGGCATCGACGGCCGCAAGCTCCGGCTCCTCTGCCTTGAGGTTCAAAAGCGTCTCACGCATGCGCACCAGGATGGAAATGCCCTTCGGCGCCAGATTGAGGCGGCGGATCAGCTCCTGCCGGCGCGGCTCCGCCGCCGTGTGCAACCCCAAGAGTGCCCTCGGCGTCGGGTCGGCGCGGTAGGCGTCGATTGCTCCCTCCAGCCGCTCCGCATCCGGCCCGAAGCGCAGAAGCAGCATCATCATGAAATCGCGCCGTTGTGCCTGGTCGAAATGTTCCCAGCGATCCAGAATATCCTTTGCGAGCGCCATGCCGGACGCCTCGCCCCGGCTTGAAAGCAGCGTCTCGCAGGCCGCTTCCACGGCTCCCATGCCTGTGCGTGCAGCGCCATCGCGCGGACTAAGGGACAGCACCCGGCGCCCGCGATCGGTGATGGCCTGGAGCATATCGCTGAAAAAGGTCGCACCGTTCATTGGATAACACCCATCATCTGGTTGGGCAGCCAGGTGGCGATACTAGGAAAGATGCACAGGATGATGATGGCCAGGAACATGACCAACACATAGGGAAGCGCACCCCACAGGATATCCCTGGTGGGCACGTCGGGTGCGATCGCGTTGATGACAAACAGGTTGAGGCCGATGGGCGGGGTGATCAGCCCTACTTCCATATTGATCGTCAGCACGATCGCGAACCAGTAGGGGTCGAAGCCCGCCTGGGTGATGATCGGAAACAGCATAGGCGCCGTCATGACGATGACGGCCACCGGCGGCAGAAACATCCCTGCCACCAGAAGGAAGAGATTGATGATCCCCATCAGAACCCAACGATTGACCTCCATGTCGGCGATGGCCGCCGCAACCGTTTGGGTGATGAAGAGCGAGGACAGGGCGAAGGCAAACAGCTCCGCCGCCGCCATGATCATCATGATCATGACGCTCTCTCGCATGGCGGAACCGAAAATGCCGGCGATGGGGCGGAAGCGGAACAGCCGGTAAGCGATGACGACGACGAGAAGCGTCAGCATTGCCCCCACGCCCGCCGCCTCGGACGGCGTCGCGATCCCGCCATAGAGCACATAGAGCGTGCCGGCGATGATCAGCAGGAATGGCAGGACACGCGGCAGCCCGGCCAGCCTTTCGCGCATCGTGAAACGCAAGGCGCGGGTATTGAACTCATATCCCTTCCGCTTGCAGTCGACGATCGCCCAGATCATGAACATGAAGGTCAGCATGATCCCCGGAAACACGCCGGCCATGAACAGTCGTCCGATCGAAGTCTCTGTGGCGATGCCGTAGACGATCAGCGTCACCGAAGGCGGGATGAGGATGCC
This sequence comes from Chelativorans salis, assembly GCF_025336525.1. Lineage (GTDB taxonomy): Bacteria > Pseudomonadota > Alphaproteobacteria > Rhizobiales > Rhizobiaceae > Chelativorans > Chelativorans salis. Next base: position 153,560 of record NZ_JAOCZP010000002.1, on the reverse strand, counting down.
GAGCGTGCCGCCTGCGGCGATGGAGCCTGTTGCGACCGAGGTCGGATAGCCACGCCGCAGCATCTCGGGGATGCCCATCTTGCCGATTGCCGCGCAGGTGGCAGGCGACGAACCTGTCATGCCCGAGAAGATGCCGCAGGCGCCGATATTGGAAAGGACCAGCCCGCCAGGCACGCGGTTCAGCCAGCGGTCGAGCGATGTGTAGAGGTCTGCGCCTGCCGGCGAGGATGCAACCGCAGCGCCCATGAGGACGAACATCGGGATCGCCACATAGGCTAGATTGGCGATGCCTGAAAACATCGTATCGCCAAGGACGTAAAAGATACCGACACCGCTCTCCAGAAACAGGGCGAGGAAGGCGGCAAGCCCAAGCGCGAAGGCAATCGGCATGCCAGTGCCCAGAAGCACGAACAGGGCGGCGATGATGGTCAGGCCAGCGAAAGTCGGGCTCATCGGACGTCCCCTCTCATGGCAGGTCTGTGCTTGCAGGAGTTTCCGGATCTATTCCCGCGGGGGTGATAGGCTCCTCCACAAGACCGGAAAGTTGCGCTGCAATTTCCGCGACATATTGCAGGCAGAGCATGGCAAAGCTCAGCGGCAAGGCCGATAGCGGTATCCAGAGCGGCGGCCCCCAGACACTCGAATGACGCCAATTGCCGGCCCAGGCGTCGTGGAACTGTATCCAGGTCGCCGCCAGCATGACGGCGCAGAAGGAAAGGCCGAGCAGGCTCGCAACAAGACGCAGCCGCCGGCGAACGCCCTCGCTGACCATCAGTTCGACAACGTCGACGCCGACATGACCGCCTCTAAGCAGCACGTATGGCGCGCCGAGAAACATCGCTCCGGTCGCCGCGAAGACAACGAAGTCGTTTTGCCAGATCGTCGGCAGCCGAAAGACGTACCGCATCAGGATCATCTGGCAGACGACCACCATGGCCGAGATCATCAGCCCTGTCGCCAGCACTGCAAATGCGCGCGACATCTGGCCGACGACCCGGATATAGACCTGCACCATTCTCGAATACCTTGTCGTGGGAAGAAGCCGGTCGGCGGCGCACCTCCCGCATGCCGCCGACCTCTACCGACCCTATTCCACTGCCAAGGCCTTCTCGATCAGCTTGTCACCACCCGGCACTTTTTCGGCGAAGTTCTTGTAGGCGGAATCCTTGGCTACCTCGAGCCAGGCGTCGTAATCCGCCTTCGACATTTCGACCACTTCGACACCGGCATTCTCGTAGGTCTCGACCATCAACTCATCACCGCTTCTGATCTCTTCGTTGAAAAAAGCCTCGGCCTTCTCGCCGGCATCCAGGATAGCCTGCTGCTGCTCCGGCGTCAGCTTGTCGAACACGCTCTTGGACATCAGCACCGGCTCGTACATGAACCACAAGGCGTTCTCGCCGGGCGCCGTCAGGCACTTCACCTGCTCGAACAACCGGTAGGAGACGAAACTCGCCGAAGACGTGTTGGTGGCGTCGAGGACGTTCGTCTGCATGCCTGTGTAGATTTCCGACGACGGCATCGAGGTGATCGACGCACCGGCAGCCGCAAGCATTTCCTCGAACGCCGGGCCCGCCGCACGGATCACCTGCCCCTTCACGGTGTCCGGTGAAGTGATGCAATTCTTTTTGGATGCGAAAGCGCCCGACAGCCACGCATCCGAAATCACCATGGCGCCCGCATCCTCAATGACCTGCTTAATGTCCTGCATGAACTCGGAATCATTCAGGCGCATGGCGCGGTCGAAATTGCCGACAAGGCCAGGCATCAGCGTCGCAGAAAACTCCGGGTGACGGCCCGATGCGTAGTCGAGCGGAAAGGAGGTCAGGTCGAGCAGTCCGCGGGTGACGGCGTTCCACTGGTCATTCGGCTTATAGAGGGACGCGCCGGGAAAGACCTGTATCTCGATACCCACATCGGCGGCTGCAACCTCGCGCGCGATCAGCTGCACCATCTCGTCCCGTATGTCGCCCTTTCCACCCGGAAACTGGTGCGACGCCTTCAAAACTGTTTGCGCTCCGGCGGCACTGGCGGCAATACAGCCAACAGCGACACAGGTCGCCAATTTCAGCATGCTTAAGAGTTTCTGCATTTTGTCCTCCCTGGTATTGCGGCCCTCCCGCCGCATGAGCATTGCAGCTTGCCGATCTTGTGCTCAGAGTCAAATTCTTTGTATACAAGAGCGATTATTTTGTATTTGATCTGGCTCTCGCATTCGAGGAACAGCATGGCTGAAAGCACATTCCACAAGCTGCGCGACGAGATCGAAAACGGCATCGTCACCGGGATTTTCGAACCTGGAGAACGCCTCGATGAGGCACAGCTTGCCGCCCGTTTCGGCGTGTCACGCACGCCGATTCGAGAAGCGCTGATGCAGCTTAGCGCCATCGGGCTGGTCGAGATCCGGCCGAGGCGTGGCGCGGTCGTCGTCGATCCCGGGCCGAACCGCATATTTGAAATGTTCGAGGTGATGGCCGAACTCGAAAGCATGGCGGGGGCATTTGCAGCGCGCCGCCATACCGAAGAGGATAAGACCGCCATCCTGGAGAGCCACGCGCGCTGCGAACGCTCGGCGGCTAGCGAGGACACCGATTCCTATTACTACAACAACGAGGTATTCCACTACGCAATCTACGAGGCCAGTCACAGCGGCTTCCTCGCCGAGCAGTGTGTAGCCATGCACCGACGCCTGCGCCCCTACCGGCGCCTGCAACTACGGGTGCGCAACCGCATGAAGGTCTCCTTCAGCGAGCATGCGGCCATCGTCGAAGCGATCCTTGCCGGCGACGCCGAGGCGGCGCGGTCCCGCCTGCGCGACCATGTCGCCGTGCAGGGCGACCGCTTCAGCGATCTGGTCTCGAACCTCAGCAAGCGCGAGTCGACAGGCGCCGGCGGTCAGCGCCGATGAAGCGCCGCGGGTATGCCGGCATGGCTATCGCCGCGGCTCGGTCTGTTCGTTAGTCGCAGCGACTTCAATCACTGCCTTCGACCTCGCCGGAGATTCCCCGCCGCCAGTACGCAGCCACGAGGCAATCCCGGCGCGGCAGGCCCCGCTCCTTGCGCAAATAAGCGCGGATCTCGCGGGCGGCGGCGTGCTCGCAGCCCGTCCAGACGAAGACCAAAGTGTTGTCGCCAAGGAAAGGAAGCGCCCTGACCGCATCGGCAAGCAGCGTCGTCGTGCCGGCCGGCCTGCCCTCGCGCGAGAGCCAGCGCAGGTCGAGATCCGCTTTCGTCGGAAGTTCCTGACGCTCGGCGTCGTCGGCAACTTCAATCAAGGCGACGACTTGCTTGCCGGCAGGCATTTCCTCCAGCATGCGGCCGATCGCCGGCAGCGCGGTCTCGTCCCCGGCAAGGAGATACCAGTCGGCCTCGCCCAACTCACCCCCACCTGGGCCGGTCATGCCGACTACGTCGCCACATCTGGCTTCAAGCGCGAAGCTCGCGCCGGGCGTTTCGACGCCTTCGTGAAGCACGAAATCGATGTCGATCTCGCCCGCAGCCACGTCGATGCGTCGGATCGTGTAGACGCGAGCAACCGGCCGAGGTCCCTCCGGCCAAGCCTGGCGGCCGTCGGCACCCATCACTGGCCAGACCGGCCTCACGCCCTCTTCCGGCGCAAGCAGCAGCCGCACATGCATGCCGTCGTGGCTGAAGCGCTGCAGATCGTCGCCAACAAGGGTCAGACGTCGCATGCGCGGAGTCAGCTGCGCGGCACGCAGAACGCGCATCTCGCGAAAATAGGGCAACGGCGCACCCGGTGCGATGCCGCCCTGCCAGTCGATCTCAGGCGCCTTGCCGGGCGTGAACTCGCAGACATGCTCGACCACGCCCCATTGCAGATAGGCCAGCGAGGTTGCATCGGCAGCGGAGACTCGAAACTGCATTGCACCGTCATCCGCGACCGCATCAACCGTCCCGATGTCGAACTCGACGCTCCACCGATCGTCGGAGCCGGAAACGGTGCCATGCTCGATAAAATGGTCGCGCAGCTTCGCCATGACGTCCAGCGGTGAAGCCGATGCAATGGTGGTTTCGGCGTGGAGCGGGAGGCTTCTGCTCATTTGTTCTCCCCAACCGGCATGAACGTAGCGGGACGAGCGGTTTCCGGCGTGGCGCCTTCAGTTGTCGTGGACCGTCCGGTGACGATCATGATCGCCGGCACGATAGCGACGGCGATTAAGCCGGCAGCGGCAAAGAAGATGCTGTAGCCGAGATGCTGCGCGGCATAACCGGCCACCACGCCGCCGGCCATTGAGACCAGCGCATCCATTGACTGGAACAGAGTGAAATCGATGCCGCCCTGGCGCGGGTCCGACCAGTGCATGAACTGGGCATAAAGTGCGACGAACCCGAGTGCCATGATGCCGGAGGAGCTTGCCACCGCCACGACAACGAGCACCGAAGCCGGGGTATCCGGGAAGAGATCGTGGGTTGCGAAGAAGAAGAGCGCGCCCGCCTGCAGCACCAGAGCAATCACAAGCATGGTGCGCGCGCCGAGCCTTCTTACCAACGCACCTCCTGCAAGCGCCGCCGCGAGTCCGATGAACATGCTACCGACGCCGTTGAGGATGCCTAGCGTCGCAAGGTCCAACCCCGCGTCGATAAGGAACGGACCGAGCATCACCATGGCCGTCTTCTGCGCAAGCACGTAGAGAGCCGCGGCCAGCAGCCCACGGCGGATCTCGGACCGGCGCAAAGCCGATGCGAGCGAGGGGACATGCGAGCGGGTCTCCGTCGCGGCAAGACCGCGCGAGCGCAGCAGGAAAGGCAGTCCGAGAAGCACGAGAAGCGCGGCCATGCTCCAAGTGGCGAGGCCCCACCCATAGGTGGCGACAAGGACGAGAAATAATCCCCCGCCAATGGCGGACCCCAGATAGGCGCCACCTACCTGGGCTGCATTGCCCCACCCATGGTGCTTTCGGGCAAGGCTTTCCACGGCGTAACCGTCACAGGCGATGTCGACGGTCGCGGCAGCCAGGGCAACCAATGTAAGACAAGCGAGGACGGGGCCAATCGTACTGGGGCCCATCAGGCCTATAGCGGCCAGCCCCGCGATGCAGATGCCGCCGCCTATCATCACGATCACAGCAGACCGGTTGCGACCGGTGGAGGGCAGTCTGAACCGTTCCACCATCGGTGCCCACAGGAACTTCAGTGCCCATGGCAGCGCGATGAGCGAAAGCAATCCGACGCTGTCGAGAGGCAACCCGCTGTCGCGCAGCACTGCCGGCAAGCCGGCCCAGGTGATGCCGCCGATGACGCTCTGCGCGACATAGAGGCCGCCCACCGCCAGGACGACGGCGGCAGGCGACGGCGAAGTGGAGGAGTTTGCGGCCATCCGCTCAGAACCTGTAGCGCAGGCTGCCGAAGACCGAGCGGCCTTCGTCCCAGTAGCAGTTGCCGGCCGTGCAGATCGGCTTGCGCTCGTCGAACAGGTTCTTGGCGTTGACCTGCAGCATCAGTCCTTCGAGCTTCGGATTTCTCGCGCCGAAATCGTAGGACAGCGCCGCATCGACGAAGATGCGATCGTCGTTCTCGAACGAATTGAGATCATCGCCATAGCTCTCACCGACATAGCGGATGCCGGCGCCCAGACCGAGGCCCGCCAGTTCATCGCTTTGGAATTTGTAGTTGCCCCAGAGCGAGAAGATATGGTTGGGTGTGGAGGACAGCTCGTTGCCTTCCGTGCCCGGGGCGCCCTTCTCGATCTTCATGCGCATGTAAGTGTAGGAGGCAATGAGCTCCAAGCCGTTGTCGAAGGATGCTGCGGCCTCAAGTTCCAGGCCGCGCGAGTTCAGGTCGAGCTGGCGCTGCCGCTGGTTGCCGGCATCGTCGAAGGTGCCATCGTAGACGACGCCGTCCTTCTGGTCGATGTTGAAAACGGCTGCGCTGAGAACGGCGTTGGAGTCCGGGATTTCGTATTTGACGCCAATCTCCACCTGCTCGCCCTTGGTCGGCCGCGCGACCCGTCTCTCATTGGTCACGCCGTCATAGACGAAGCCGAGATTGGGTGAGAACGAGGTCGAGTAGTTTGCGTAGGGAACGATGCCCCACTCCGTCCGGTAAGAAAGGCCGACGCGGCCGGAAAATGCCTTGTCGGTCTGGTCGATCTCCGTGAACTGGTGATCGACGCTTTGGGTATCCACCCAGTCGTAGCGCCCGCTGGTGAAGAGGGTAAAGTCGTTCCACTGCATCTGGTCGTGCAGGTAGACGCCGACCTGATGCATCGTCTGACTGCCCGAGAAGGACAGCGGCATCGTGGCGACGTCATCAACGGAGGAGTAGGACGTCCCGTTGTAGGCTTCGTAGTCCGACCAACCGTAGTCGGCGCCGGCAACGGCCACGTGACTGACCGGACCAGTGTCGAATTCGAACTGCGCCATGTTGTCCACGACGAAGTTCCTCATGTCCTCCTTGTAATGGCCCCAATAGCGGGCAAGCACGTCGGGCTCGTCCGGGTCGGCTGCGTAGTGGCCGCTATACTCCAAATCGGCATCGACGCCGCTGAAACGCAGGTTCTGGCGAACCGTGAGCACATCGTTGAAGCGGTGCTCGAACTCGTAGCCGATGCGGCCCTGCTTTCCCGTGAAGTCGTTCCATGCCGGATCGCCGCTATAGATATTCGAAACTTCACCGTAAGCGGGGTTGTAGAAGAATGCAGTGCCTCCAGTGACCGCGCGGGAGATTTCGCCAAGCACTGTCAGCTTCGTGTCCTCGTCCGGCTTCCAAGTCATGGCGGGAGCCAGATACAGCTTATCGTCGGGATAGCCGGGGAGCTCAGTCTCGGATAGTCGCCCGAGACCGGTCAGGCGGTAAAGGAGCGTGCCTTCATTGTTAACGGGCCCGGAGAAGTCGAATGCCACTTGGGAGCGTTCATGCGTGCCGCCAAGCAGCTCGATTTCGCGGAACCGTTCGTCCTTCGGCCGCTTCGTCACCAGGTTCACAATGCCGCCCGGGCCACTGACGCCGTAAAGGGAAGAGGCTGGCCCCTTGAGCACCGTGAGGCCCTCGATGCCGTGGGGTTCCGTCTTGAACCAGGCGGAGGGGCCGTTGTACTGGCGCAGGCCGTCGCGGAACAGTCCATTGTAATGGGCCGGGAAACCGCGGAGATAGAAAGCGTCATAGCGGCTGTCGAAGCCGTAGCTGTTCGGATTGGCGCTTGCCGTGTAGCCGAGGGTCTCGTTGAGCGTGCGCGGTTTCTGGTCCTCGATCTGGTCCTGCGTCACCACCGAGATCGCCTGCGGGATCTCAGCGATCGGCGTATCCACCTTGGTGCCGATGCGGTCCTGCTTTGCGACATAGCCGTCCTGGACCAGGATGTCGTCGCTCTCGGCCTCCACCTCCAGACGTTCAAGCTGCGTCGGCGCCTCCTGCGCGACTGCCTGCAACACGGGCCAGGACGGCGAACTGGCCGCGAGCAGAGCAAGGTTGAAAGGACGGAAGAACGAATGGACAGGCACAGCACGCCCCCTGCGATCAAAGCAACTGATTCTTTTTCTCTGGGTTGCTTCGCCTACGGCGGCTGCCTGGCAGGGACCGTTATAAAAGATGATATTTGATGTCAACTTAACCCTGGGGAGATCGGCAGCCGGTCGGGAAGGGACTAGGCCGATGGAGGGGTGGCGGATACATCACCTTGACCGCGCCACTACACATCCGTCGAATGGGCGCGAAGGGGATCGCGCTATTGTGGGAGACGCAATGGCAAGGTTCGCTCCTATAGAAGAGCCTAGACCCGTAAGAGATGTGGCGCGTTTTGTTGAAGGCAGCCTGCGGCAATTCTCTCCATCGCATTCCGGTGGCCAAAAGGAGGTTCTCCTGGCCGAAAAGGCGGAACAATCCACGCCTGCCGCTCATTAGTGACCGCACGCCGTTGTGCCGGACGAGGAGTACGAACCTGAACAAAATGGATGTCCCCACTCGGGCCCCGGAGGGTCCGATTGCAGACGCGCAACGGGCGAAGCTCACCTATGTGAGTGATACCGAACCGGGCATCCGCCGCCGGCGCGCCGGCAAGGGTTTCACCTATATCGCCGCTGACGGCACCAGGGTGGAAGACGCGGAAACGCGAGCACGCATCCGCACGCTCGCCATTCCGCCAGCATGGACGGATGTGTGGATTTCTCCCGATCCCGAGGGGCATATCCAGGCAACCGGGCGCGACCAGCGGGGGCGCAAGCAGTATCGCTACCATCTCGACTGGCATACCCTCCGGGACGAAGCCAAGTTCACGAGCCTTGTCGCCTTCGGCCAAGGCCTACCCAAGCTGAGGGCGCAGGTGGAAAAGGACCTCGCAAGACACGGCATCCCGCGCGAGCGCGCCATCGCCTCAATTGTAATGCTTCTCGACCGCACGATGATCCGGATCGGCAACGACACGTACCGGCGCCAGAACATGAGCTTTGGCCTCACCACGCTGGAAAACCACCATGTGAAGGTGGAAGGAACCCGGCTGCGTTTCTCCTTCGTCGGAAAATCCGGGAAGGAATGGAAACTGAAGCTCCATGACCGCCGATTGGGGCGCATCATCCGTTCCATCCAGGAACTGCCAGGACAGCAGTTGTTTCAATATATCGATGAGCAGGGCGAGCGCCGGCCCGTGCACTCGCACGATGTCAATGCTTATATCCATGACCATGCAGGCGAAACCTTCACCTCAAAGCACTTCCGCACCTGGGGTGCTACGCGTGCGGCTGCCATGATGCTGGCCTCCGTGGAACTGCCCCCAACAAAGCGGCTTGCGGCGCGCGAGCTCAACGCGGTGATCGACCGCGTGGCACGCCGGCTGCGCAATACGCGCGCCACATGTCGCCGCTGCTACATCCACCCCGCTGTGATCGAGGCGTGGACCGAGGGACGTCTCGCCCCCGAACTCGCCGAGATCCGCCGCAGCAACAGGCGCCTCCTGAAGGGTCTCGACGAGGAGGAATCGCTCGTGCTGCGCTGGTTAGGCGCACGAGAGGCATAGACCACAGATCACCCTGTCACGCTTCGTTGGCGAGGCCAGGTCGATTGTTCCTACGCGTCCACGTGAAGGGCTAAGCCGGTCACACCCGGTTTGCCCAGGTCGGGGCGGAGCTGCATGCTCGGGATCAGATAATCGCCGCCGTTCTGCCGCCGATAGGGAATGGGCGGGATGGTCGCCAGCGTACGCATTCTCTCGCGCAGGCGCTCAGCCACGGGTTCGAAGCCGGTCTCATCGAGACTATCGACCCTGTAGGCCACAAACGGCGGAAGGACATCGTAGCCCGGATAATAGAGGATGCCATGATTGATGGGGAACAACAGGTCGTCGATTGATCCGTTGATCCCACGCTCGGCGTAGTGCTCCGCCCAGCCGCCGGCGGTCACGATCAGCATCGCGCGCTTCCCAGCTAAGGTCCCCTCGCCGTAACGATCACCCCAACGCTTATCGCTGTGCTCGCCGACGCCATAGGCGAACCCGTAGGCATACACGCGATCGACCCAGCCCTTGAGGATCGCCGGCATGGAGAACCACCAGAGAGGAAACTGAAGGATCAGAACGTCGGCCCACCGGAGTTTCGCCTGCTCGGCTCTAACGTCGTCGGTCAGCGCATCAGCGGCGAAGGCCTCTCCGGAAGCCGCGGCCGGCTTGAGCCGTGCGTCCGGCGCCAGCGGCGGAAAGTCGGCGCGGTCGACCTCGGATTTCCAGCGGTCGGCATACAGATCCGACACCTTCACCTGTTGGCCTTGGGCCTCAAGCTCCTTGATAGCAACGTCGCGCAGCGCCCCATTAAGCGAGCGCGGTTCGGGATGAGCGAAAACAAGCAGAACTTTCATAGGGTCGGCTCCGATAGTGGGAAACGGACCCACAGGTAGACAATGCAAAATCGATCCGCTAGAGACTGGTAATGCATATGATTATGCCGAATAGTGGATAGATTGGACGTATCGCTCGAACGCATGCGCACCTTCGTTCGTGTGGCGGAGCGTGGCAGCCTTTCGGCAGTGGCGCGGGAGCTGGGCGTTGGACAGTCGACGGTCACGCGGCATCTGCAAGAACTCGAGGAAGCCGTCGGCGTGCCCCTGCTCAGCAGGACCACCCGGCGTGTCACGATGACCGATGAAGGCAGCCGCTACTATGCCAACAGCGTCCAGATCCTCCGTCTCGTGGAGCAGGCCGGTGATGAAGCACGGGGCACGCGCGGAGCGCCGGCCGGCACGATCCGGATATCCTGCACGGCGGCTTTCGGTATCTTGCATGTCACCCGGCTGATCTTCGCGTTTCAGGACCGCTATCCCGACATCCAGGTGGACCTCAGCCTCACCGACGAGCGGATCGATCTTGTCCGAGAAGGTGTCGATGTCGCGCTTCGCCTGGGTCCGCTCATCGACAGTTCGCTGAAGCTGCGGTCTCTCGGCCAGTCCCGGCGACTGCTCGTGGCGGCACCAGATTATCTTTCGGCGCGGGGTACGCCGGCTGTCCCGCAGGAGCTGTCAGGTCATGAAGGCATCCGGATGTCGAACATAGCGGGAAGCGACACCCTCGCACTGCAGGGACCAGGCGGCGAGCACCATGCGGTGCCCTTCGGAGGACGGTTTCGTGTCAACCACGGACTTGCCGTGCGCGAGGCGCTTATCGCTGGGCGCGGCATTGCACCTGCCCATCAATGGCTTGTCGACGATCTCTTGGCGACCGGCCGGCTCATGGCCATCCTGCCGGACCATTCACCGCCGCCCGTCGCCCTGAGTATGCTGATCGTCCCGGAGCGCGCGGGGATTGCGCGGGTCCGGCTGCTGGTTGACTTCCTCACCGAGCAGATCGGAGGCATCCCTGGGATCGAACAGTCACGGCCGGGGCGCTAGCCCGCATTCTACCGCCACTACCGTCCCACCCGCTCCAGCCGGTCGATGAACCACTGCGTAAGGCGGATCCAGACCTCATCCTTCTCGCCGGTATCCTCGCAGCCATGGTCGAGATTCGGGTTATCGTTTACCTCTATGACGTAGACGCCGTCATCCGTCTCCTTCAGGTCGACACCATAAAGGCCGTCGCCGATGCAGCTTGCCGCCTTGACAGCGGTGTCGACGACGATTGCTGGTGCATCTCGCAGGCTGACGGTACGGATGCCGCCCTGGTCGGGCCGCCCGCGACGATCGTGATTGACGATCTGCCAGTGCTTCTTAGCCATCAGGTAGTGGACGGCGAAGAGTGGCCGGCCACCGAGCACGCCGATACGCCAGTCGAAATCGGTGGGGACGAACTTCTGAGCGATCAGCAGATCGGACTTCTCGAGCCATCGTGTCGCGAGCTCGGTCAGCTCGGCTAGGTTCGACGCCTTCTTCACGCCACGGGAGAACGAGCCGTCGGGAATCTTCAGAACCAGGGGAAAGCCAAGCGTCTGGGCCGCAGCTTGCAGATCGCCCGGCCCGGCGATCATCACCGTCGGCGGCACCGGCACCTTGGTGGCCGTCATCAACTCGTTGAGATAGACCTTGTTGGTGCAGCGGATCATCGACAAGGGATCGTCAATCACCGGCATGCCTTCCTGCTGCGCACGGCGCGCGAAGCGATAGGTATGGTTGGAGATCGATGTGGTCTCGCGGATGAAGAGCGCATCGTAATTGGCTAACCTTGCCAGGTCTTTCCTTGAAATCGGCTCGACCTCGACACCCATCTTCTCTGCAATCCGCGACCAGTACTTCAGCGAGGCAACCGAGGAGGGAGGCAACTCCTCCTGCGGATCGATCAGAGTGGCGAAAGTATAGCGTGCCGGCGTGCGCGCCTTGCTGTCGCGCCATTCGCGGGCTGTATATCGGCCCAGACAGGTGATGAAGCGCGCCTTTTGGTCGGCATCCATGCGGCCGAGCGGTAGAAAGCCGATCTTCTTGATGGAGTTCTGCTGATCGTCATTGATGATCACCTCGAGGGCCGGCGCCCGAAACCAGTCGAAGAGGAGCCGCGCGAAGCGGTCCCAGGCCTTGGACGGGCCGATGCCGAAGAAGACCGTCACCGTTCTCGGCAGCGTGCCGCCCAGCTCTTTGCGGCATTTGTTGAGCGCCTGTTCGAGCTCCGGCAGCGCCGCCTCGTAGAGCTTTCGCTCTGACAAGTCGATCATCGTCTCCACGGTGGGGATCACGCGGTGGCCGCGCGAGCTCGCCAGCAGTGAAGCATAGTAGCCGCGGCTCTGATAGGCATAGCTGTTGGACAGGTTGATGATCTTCGGCCGCTGGTTCCGAAAAAGGGTGGGATGGGACAGATAGTCCCGGTTGGTAATGATCTTGTGAGGGGTAGCGACCTGATCGAGGTCGCTCTGTCTGCCGGTGAGGATGACCCAGCTCATAGTGCAGCCTCTATCTCCTCCGATGTTGCGTGTTCAAGGCACTTTTCCATTTTGATAGCGGCCACGCCATCTTCGTAATAGCCGGGCTTGCTGCCTAGGCGACGATAGCCGCTCCGTTCGTAGAGCCCGATGGCGCGAAGATTGTCCTCGCGGACCTCGAGACGGAGTGAAAGGCGTCCCTGCCTGCGCGCGGCCTCCTCGGCGGCGGCAAGCAGGATCCGACCGAGGCCGGAACCGGCATGAGATGGCGCGACGGCTAAGGAATAGAGCCGCGCGATGCGGCTGCTCTTGCGGAAAAGGACAAGACAATACCCGACGAGCGTGCCGTCGCGATCGGCGACGATCATCTGCGCCGTCTCCCGCCGGATGGAGCCTCGCAAGGAGCGGCGGGAAAGGCGGTCATGCGCGAAGGCGCTCTGTTCGATCGCGTCGAGCTGTTCTACATCGGAGACGCAGGCTAAGCGCAGTATCAGGGCCATTTTCGGCTGCCTACCTCGAGCCAGAAGGCCAAAATCCCCCGGCGGCGAGGGGTGCTTGCGAGTCGCCTTCTGCCGCGCAAGCCGAATTGCGCTAACGCTCCCGAATTTCGGCCGAATTGTGGCAGCGTGAGGCAGCAGTGCCGCACCCGTCGATTCCGTATCGCCAAGAGCTCCAGCATGCGATAAATAGCGTACGATTTCCTGCGGACGATCTTCCGATGATTCCGGTCCCATTGCGCCGTGCTTGTGTGCTGTTCCTGGCGATCTGCTGTCTGGGCCTGAATGCGCGGCTTTCGCCACCGGATATCGCTCCCCTCGACGAGCCCCGCCTTACCCGCGCCGAACAGCATGAAGTTTCGGCAGTTCTTCAGGAGATCATCGCGCACGTCAAAGCGCTGTCCCGGCACACGCCCGCGGAGGGCGGTACGGGCTCGGGAAACGCGGCGGTGCATCCTGTCGAATCCATTCTCCTGCCGGTAGAATTTTCGCAATGGGCACGCCTGCCCACCTCCTCTGATAGGCATCTCTCCGGCGTTACTTCCTCGCATCAGGCGAGAGCTCCGCCGCTGCCCAGCTGACGATCCCGGCATCGGTCGGAATCTTTCCAACGCGCACGGAACGCTTCGTGTGCCTCCATTGTCGGCCACAACATGGCCGGCGCTCTCGTCACGTCCGAGTGGACGGGCAGGATTTTCCATGAAACGCGTCGTCAATTTCTGGAGCCTACTGGGCTTCATCTCCGTCTCGGTCTTCGTAGCTACCGAGATCACCGCAGGCGTGGCCGCGGCGGTCTGGTCGATTTCCGGCGTTCTACATCTTGGTACGTTCCCCACGATCCTTCTGGGAACTCTGATCGGCATTCCAGGCCTCTACGGCATCATCAAGTCCACGATGATGGCTTTCGAGGCTGAAACGGATCCTGAAAACAACTGAGATAGTGGCGCTGGATCAAAAAGCGCGGACTTTCCTCCCACAGGATCTCCCGGGTTGGTGCTAAAGCAGTGCGAGGCCCACCCGGGCAGTCCCCGGCTAGTCTGCGGTCCACCGCCACTCCGACCAGTCGACATTCAGGACATCAGGCTCCTCGACGACACTTCCCTCGTCGCCGCTGGCGGCCTTGAACGCATCGAAATCGCCTCCGGACCTGCCGTCGTTGTAGAAATTCCGGTCGACCCAGAACCAGCGCGTGCGATCGCTGCCGGGAGAGGCAGAGTAGTGGTTATGCCTGATCGTCACGGAACTCGACTTGGCCGGAGAGAACCTGGTGATCACGTAGCCTTTAGGGCCGGCAAGAAGGATGTTGTCCTCGAAGCGGACATCGCTCGCATGGTGGCCGATCTGAAGCTCGCCCGAATGGATGCCGGACACGTCGCGGCTGTTGTTCCTGAAAAGCGTGTTGTGCACGATCGTGCAGTTGTCAGCGCCGCCGGAATGGACTTCGTCATAACCGCCGACCAGGATGCCGGCGTCGCGATTGAAGCGCACGAGGTTGTTGCGGACGATCACATTGCTGGTATCCTTCCCAGGATGCTCGCTCAAGAGCCAGATACCGCCGTCGTTAGCCTCGACCCTGTTGCGCTCGATGGTGATGTCGTGGCCGCCATCGACATAAATGCCGACCGCAGCGGCAACGAAGGTCAGAGCCTGATTTTCCGCGCTTGAGAGATTGTAGACGGCGTTCCCGGCGATCCAGCCCCGGCGTGCGCGATCGGATTCGGTACCGTTGACATAATAGCCGGTCGCGTCGATGCCGATGAAATTGTTATCGCGCACGACATTGTTCGTGACCTGCCAGCCCTCGACATTGCCGCCGATGGTCAGCGCCTCGCTTCTGCCGGTCTTGAGGTCAAAAAGCTCATTGCCGTCGACTATGACATTGCGAAGAGGAAGCTCGGTTTGCCCGTAGACGGCGATGCCCAGGCCATCGGCATTTCCCCTCAATGGGATGTTGTTGGCTTCGATCTGATGGATCACGTTGTTTCGTATCTCGATGCGCTCGCCTGCTCCCTGTACGAGAACGCCGACCACGATGAATTCGCTGTCCGATTTGTAGTTGCGAATCTCGAAATCTTTCACGCGGACATAGCTGACGTCGGCAAGGGTGATCAGACCGCTCATTCCGAAGGGCTGCCGGACCAGTCCGGCACCGTCGATGATCGCTCTCTCTCCCGGTGCCTCCGCAAGCGTGATGTAGCCGCCTTCGGCCGAGCCCGAGCGCGTTATCATCACCGTCTCGTTATAGACGCCCCCGTGAACCAGGACCTTGTCTCCCGGCTTAGCCTGGTCGACCGCGTGCTGGATGGTGCGCCATGGGGCGTCGGACGTCCCCTGGGCAGAATCGAATCCGATGGTCGCCACGTGGTGGGTATCGCCGGGCCGGACAAAAAGTTCATTGCAGACGGCCCAGCTTTTGGACTCTCCAGAGCCGTTTGCCGAAGCTGCCGTGACCGTGACGTCCACGGCTCCGTGCACATTTGCCGGCGCGGTGTAACGTCCCTTATCGTTGATGATCCCGATCGTCGGTGCCCCGCCGGGAACTCCTTCCACGGTCCAAACGACATCCGCACTTCCGGCGCCCGGCGCCTGAAACTGATGAGCTTCATTGGGCTTCAGGGACAGGCACTCTGACGCAAAGGCAACAGGCGCAAGGAACAGCATTACCGTTGGAAGTATGAGCCATGCCGCCCGAATTGCGATTTGGAGTCCCGCATTCCCCGCGGAAGGTCTGGGATCGGAAGTGGGCCTCGCCGCTCCTCCACGCGGGCCGACAGCCAATTCCCTCGTTCGCATCTGCTTCCGTCCCCATCATCAAACTACGCGGCTGCACGCTGCTTGGCAGCAGAAGCCAGGCCTCTAATCATGCTGAGTTGCAGTCCGGCTAGGGCCTCTTCGCCGCAGATCGTTGCGTCTGACAGTACAACAGACTCGTTTACAGTAAGTGGACCTTGACCTCGAGATTCTCTTTTCCACGACAAGAGCTTTGACTTCGCCTCCTGCTAAAGGAAGGGGAGATCCTGGCCGGGACCAACCTCGACTGGCATCAGGTGGACGAGACGCGCATTCTTTTTGAACCTTATGAGCCTAGTGAAGGCCCCACCGCCGGCGCGATCGGAAAATATATCTTCCATCCCATCCGCAGTCTGATGCGGCAGGCGCTCTTGTTCCAACTCATGCTTTCGCTTGCGAGCTCGCTGCTCTTCATCACCAATTTCAACGTTCTGGCTTTTGCGGTCCCGAGCCAGTCCATCGGTGCCTTCTGGGCCGCATCCTGGCTCATCGCAGGCGTTGCAGTCACCGTCTTTCTCACTCAGCTCCTCGTTCAGCGGGCGCAGCTCTATCTCGATTCACTTGCCCAGGAGCGCGAGGAGATCCTGAGGCTCTCGCTCATGTGGTCGCTCAGGCCGCAGTTCGTCGCGGCTCACGGGCCGGTTGCGGCGCATCAGCTTTGCGCTGTCCTTGCCCGCTCCGGAAAGGCGGCTGCCGAGGCGCTGCTCTTTGCAGCAGGCTCGCTTTCCATCCTGCCCATGCTCGTCCTCATGTACATCCGCTTGCCGACATTCCTCTTCGTCGTCACCATCGCCATCGCCATTCTCGGCGCGCTGCCGCAGGTCGTCCTTCAGCTTCAACGGCACCGCCAGCACAGGGGGCTGGAGACCGCGCGTGCCGCGGCGTCCGGCATCCTCTGCCGGATCACGACCAACATCGCGCGGCTGAAATTTATAACCATGTCGGCCGCGGCCGATGGCCCGGAGGAAGCAATGGCGTCCCTCCAGCCTAGCCGCTTAGAGCTTCCGGCCAGTGACGCGGTCATTGAGGCGTGCACCGTCGATTTCGGCTTCAACGGCGTTGATGCCAACCTCTTCAAGAACTTCAGCTTGCGCATCGCAGCAGGCCACCTGGTGGCGATCTGCGGGGCGAGCGGCTCCGGCAAGACCACCCTCCTCGAGCTTCTTTCCGGCCAACGGCAGCCGATAGACGGCGCTGTCTATTACAAGGGCAAGAGGTTGATGGGGCCGGCCCCTGCCGGCTTCGTCTTCGCCGACGACGAATTCGTGGAGGCTCGCTTGCAAGCTTCATCGCCGGCGAAGAAGAGGTGGACAGGGAACGCCTGGTCCGGGCACTCAACCGCGCCGAGTTATCGGGACGGCTCGGCTTCTTCGTGGATTCCGATGGCCGCGAGCGCTTAGAGAACCAAGGCTTGAATCGCGGCGAAATCCAGCGTCTCCTGCTTGCGCAGGCTCTTTATCACTCCAACGAAGTGCGCTTCTTCGACGAGGCATTCACCCATCTTTCCGCCGAACAGAGCGCCCGCATCATGGAAAATCTGCGCCACGACGGCTTGACCATGGTGCTTGCCACCCACCGTCCGGAGATCGTCGCCCTCTGCGATTACCGGGTCGAGATCTCAAGACGTTAAATGACGGATTGAGCCCGGGGGTCACCTCATGCGACTGATCGAGCGCGGACGATACGCTGTCGCCTCTGCGCAAATTGCTGGTCGACGAGCACGCCGATCAGGATCACGGAGCCCATCACAGCGAAATTGAGCGAGCTCGGGATCCCCAGCAGGTTGACGAGGTTCTGCAGAACCTGAAGCAAAACGGTACCGAGCACGACTCCTAAGATGGAACCCTCTCCGCCTCGCAGGGAGCAGCCGCCGAGGACCGCAGCCGCAATGGCATACAGCTCGTAAAAATTGCCGTGCGAGGAAGGTGAAATCGAGCGGGTGTACATGGCGATGAAGATAGCGGCGACTGCCGTCAGTCCGCAGCAGATCACATAGGCGGTCACGGTAGTGCGTACCGTGTCGATGCCGCTGTAGCGCGCCGCTTCCTCGTTCTTCCCGACAGCGAAGAGACGGCGCCCGAAGACCGAGCGGTGCAGCACGACAGCCATTATCCCCGCGAGGATGACGAACATGACGAGGCTGTGCGGGATGCCGTAGAAGCGGCCGGCAGTCAGCCATTCGAGCCAAGGAAAACTTGCGCCGAAGGGAAAACCCGCGGTGGCGTCGTTGGTATAGTAACGGGCGATGCCGCGATAGACGAGCAGACCGCAAAGGGTAACCACGAAGGGCTGCAGTCCCATTCGCGTGACGAGGAAGCCGTGGACGAGACCCATCAGGCAGCCGAGCGCAATGACGACGATCATCGCCGCGCCCCAGGGCATGGTGTTGCCAGCGACGAGATCGAGGAAGACAACGCCAAGCAGAGCAATGATCGATCCGACCGAAAGCTCAATGCCGCCCGAGATGATGACGAAGGCCTGGCCGAGGGCGAAGATGCCGAAGAGCCCGATCAGGTTCGCCGTGTTCGACAGGTTGACCGGCGACAGAAAGCGCGGATTGATCAACGCCACCACGATGCCAATGACGAGAATGAGGACAAGGAGCCCCAGATCCTTACGATTCACTGCAAAGCCCCCGAATCTCAATTCAACACCCGCCCGACTGCCAATGAGAGAATGTTCTCCTCGCTGAAACAGTCGCGGGTCAAAGTGCCGGATATCGCCCCTTCATGCATGACCGCGATACAGTCGCTGACGCCGATCACCTCCTCCATGTCGCTGGAGATCATCAATATGGCCGTACCGCTATCGGCAAGCGATCGCATCAGCGTGTAGATCTCATGCTTGGCCCCGACATCGATGCCGCGCGTCGGCTCGTCGAAAATGAGCACGCGCGGCGTCATCGACAGCCATTTTGCCAGCACCACTTTCTGCTGGTTGCCGCCCGACAGAGAAGCGGCCGGCACTTTCGTGTCGGAACACCTGATCGCCAGGCGGTCCTTCCATTTCCAGGCAAGCCTCGTTTCCGCAGCAGCATCGAATAGACCGCGAGAGACGACAGCAGACAGATTGGCAAGGCTCACATTCTTTGCGACTGAGAAGTCGAGCAAAAGGCCGGAGCGTTTACGATCCTCTGGAACCAGGTAAAGTCCGAGGGCAATGGCTGCGGCTGGCTTGTTTATCGCAACGGTCTCGCCGCCGACACGGATTTCGCCGGCGAGCGGCGGTTCGATACCGAACACCGTGCGAGCAAGCTCGGTACGGCCCGAACCGACGAGGCCCGCCAAGCCCAGAATCTCTCCCTGCCGGACATCCAGCGAAATGCTGCGGTCGGGCCGGTAGGCGGTGCGCAGCCCAACCAATTCCAGCATCTTGTCGCCGACAGGCTCCGCGGGCGGACGATAGAGCATTTTCAGCTCGCGCCCGATCATGTGGCGGATCATTATTTCCTGCTCGATCATTTCGTGACCCAACTCGGCGACGACGCGACCATCCCGCAGCACGATCACGCGGTCTGCGCAGCGCTTCACCTCGCCCAGGCGGTGCGAAATGAAAATGACGCCGACACCATTTGCCTTCAGCCGGGCGACGACGCGGAGCAGACGGTCAGTCTCGGTGACGGTAAGGCTGGAGGTCGGCTCGTCCAGGATAAGGATACGTGCGTTGAGCGAGAGCGCCTTGGCGATTTCGACCAACTGCCTTTGCGCCAGCGTCAGTTCGGCGACCAGCGTGTCGGTCCCAAAATCGGCACCAAGCTGGACAAGGAGCGGCTCGGCAAGCTCCCGAAGGCGCTTGCGATCCACCAAACGCAACGGACCTCCCACCAGCGGTTCGCGGCCGATCATGATGTTGGCCGCCACCGACAGGTTCTCGAACAGGTTCAATTCCTGATGGACGAACGCGATGCCGCCCTTGATCGCGTCCGGAACCGTAAGATTCGGCCTTTCTTCGCCATTGAGGTGGATCGTGCCCGAACTCGGCACGGTCACCCCGCCCAGTATATTCATGAGCGTGGACTTGCCCGCCCCGTTCTCGCCGATAAGGCCCACCACCTCGCCCGCCGAGACGGAAAGGTCGACATCCCGAAGTGCGGTTACGCCGGGGTAGTGCTTGGTCACCCGGCTGAGCGAGAAGAGCGTTTCAGCTATGGAAGGGTTTTGCGGTCGCCATTGCATCATCGCTTGCATATCCGGTGGAGAGAGCAGGCAGGGCCGGCGGGGAGGTCTCGCCGGCCCGCTCCAACGAGGCCTCAGCCGCCAATCCGTGCTTTCAGCTCAGCCTCGAAGGCATCGACGTTCGACTTGTCGATGATTTTGGTCGGAACGATCACCAGCTTGTCCTGCGGAATCATCGTCTTATCGCCCTGGAGAAAGGCAGCCATCAGCTTCATGCCCTGATATCCCCATTCATAAGGCTGCTGAACAACCGTTCCCGCAATCGTCCCTTCGCGCACGCCCCCCAGCGTGATTGGGTCTTCGTCAAAGGCGACGACGGTGACCTCCCCCAGCTTACCCGCCTCCTTCAGCACCTCGTAGATCCGCGGCGGGTTGTAGGAGTAAAAGCCGACCATGCAGTCGATGCCGGGGTTCGCGGCGAGCGCATCCTCGACGTTGCGTTTGGCGCGCGTCATGTCGATATCGTCACCGCGCACATCGATCAGTTCGACCTTCGAGCCGGTGATCACTTCCTTCATGCCCTCGATACGCTCGCGCGCATTGTCGGCGCCCGGAAGCCCGACGAAGCCGATGCATTTGCCACCTTCCGGCAGCGCCTTCAGAGCAATCTCGCCAGCCTGCCGGCCCGCATCGGTGTTGGACGATCCGATATAGGCGACGCGGTTGGTATCCGGCGCATCGCTGTCTGTGGTGAAGAGCGGGACTTCGCTGCCTATACGGTTGAGCGCGTCGGTCGAGGTTTTAGGGTCGACCGCGCTCACCATAATGGCGGAGATGCCGGCGGCAACCAGATCTTCCATGAGGCGTTGCTGGACGGCCGCGGCGGCCTGCTCGGGATATTTGAACTGTAGACTGTAGTTCGGGAGTTCCTCCTGTGCCTTCTTGACCCCGGCCTCGGCGAGCTTCCAGAAGTCGGATGCGCCATTTACGACAAAGGCAAGTGCCTTCTTGTCCTGTGCGACCGCGCCGGTGGACGCGAATGCGGAAGCAAGAAGGAGTGCTGAAGCGACTACTCTCAATTTCATGATCGTTTCCTCCAGGTGTTCGTCTCTTTTCGTTGCAATGCAGCGGCCCTTCACCGGCGCGATGCGACGACGGCGTTGCGGTTCGTCACGACCGTGCCTTACGCGGCCGTATGTCGGTGCGGGGGCGACCTTCCTATTGCGCAATGCAGGTGTCGACGTTCTCCTGCGTGCACTCGTCGAGTCCTGTATAGATGACGGGCTTGACTGCCTTGCCCTCGATCAGGTCGACCATGACTGAAGGCGCGCGATAACCCATCTCGAACGGGCGCTGGCCGACTTGGACATGGCTCCTGCCGGCCTTGAGCGCCTCGATCTGCGGCGGCAGCGTGTCGCCGGCCACGATGATCAGCTCCTTGGCATCGAGCTTGTCCATCACCTGACCCGTGACCTGGGCATAAGCCTGCGGTGCGAACTGCGCCCAGCCGCCCTCGAGCACGAAGGCATCGAGGTCGGGATTGGCGGTGAAGGTATCGGCCATCTGCTGGTTGGCGAGATCCACTTGGTCGTTGGTGAAGACCGGGCAGCCCTCGATTTCCGTCCAGCCATTCTGGCCAGTGAGCCGCTCGATTCCCTTTTCGCCGGCCAGCGTATCGCGGGTGCCGGCCGCGCGCGCGTTGATGTTATCTGCCGCGACATTTCCGAGCTGCAGGCAGATGCTTCCACCGTCAGGCTTCAGCTCTTGCAGGTACTCGGCGAATTTCACGCCCATCAGGTAGTTGTCAGTACCGAGATAAGTCTTGCGCAGATCTGCGTCGTCCTGCGACAGGTCGGCGTCGATGGTCATGACAGGTATTTTCGGCGCTTTCTCCCGCAACAGCTTGGCCATTAGTGGAGCGTTCGACGGTGAGATCGCGATCGCCGCCACATCGGGGCGTGTCAGCAAATCATCCACGATCTGCACCTCGCCGGTCTCGTCGGCGCTGGAGGCGGGACCTGTGTAGAAGCATTTATATCCGGAGTTCGCGTTCTCGTTGTTCCACTTCTGGCAGCCGAGATTGATCTGCTCGAAGAAGGGATTGTCGAGTCCCTTCACCACAATCGCGAGCGTCTTTTCCTGCGCTAGCGCCGTTCCGTCGAGAAAACCCACAAGTGCTGCGGCCAGAAGGCCGATCTTGATTCTTTTCACCACTTCCTCCCTTTCATAATTGCGCTTTATGCGCGTGTTCACGGCCGCGCTTGCACTTGCAGCCGCCTTCCTCAGCCGGGTACAGGGTTTTTGTCGGCCCCTCCCACCGAGCTTTGGTACGCCCCAGGCGAGTTCGATCGGTTTTTCGAAATAGTGGCGCGCGCCAATCGGCGCTCCGCTTTGGCGCTTCTGTTGCCCATCCGGTTTCTGAGATAGGGCCGACATGTGGCGGTTCAGGCGAGGCAAAGCTGCAGCGGCGCTCACCTGTCCGACCTTGCCTGTCGCCCCGGTAACCAGAACGTGCATGCCGACTATCTCCTCCCAGGCCGAAGATAGACAGAGCATTTGGTCTCCGTCAATATATTGTCTGATAAAACCTACAAATTTGTCTTTTCATACTATTGACCGAAGGCGCAATCCGGCCGCACATTGCGGTCAGGCCGGGAGGGAAAAATGACTGTTCTGAGGTTGGAGTGGATTTCCAAGCGCTTCGGGGCCATCCAGGCGCTGGAAGAGGTTTCGTTGTCGCTCGACGCCGGCGAGGTGCTTGGCCTTATGGGGGACAATGGTGCCGGCAAGTCGACGCTGGTGAAGATCATAGCCGGCAATTACCGGCCCTCGGGTGGCCGCATCTACATCGGCGGCGCGCAGAAAGATTTCCATCACCCGATCGAGGCGCGCGAGAGCGGAATCGAGATCGTCTATCAAGACCTTGCGCTCTGCGACAACCTGACGGCCGCGACGAACGTCTTCCTCGGCCGCGAGTTGACCCGCTCCTTCGGCCCGTTTCGGATCATGGATTACGCCTCCATGAACGCTGTAGCAGCGAAACTGTTCAAGGAGCTTAAATCGGAGACGCGGCCGAAGGATTTCGTAAAAGACATGTCCGGCGGCCAGCGACAGGCCGTGGCGATCGCCCGCACGCGCCTCGCATCGGCCAAGATCGTGCTGATGGACGAGCCGACGGCCGCGATCTCCGTGCGCCAGGTGGCCGAGGTTCTTAATCTCATACGGGAACTGAAACGCCAGCAGATCGCCGTGATCCTGATCAGCCACCGCATGCCGGACGTCTTCGCGGTCGCCGATCGCATCACTGTGTTGAGACGCGGGCGGAAGGTGGCAGACAAGCCGGTCTCGGAGACGACGCCGGAAGAGATTACCGGTCTGATCACAGGCGCAATACAGGCGGCATGAGGACCCAATGACGACCGAGGACAAACCGAAAGAATTCGCCAGCCTTGACGAGGCGATCGACTGGCAGACGCATTCACATCTCTCGCGCATTTTCAACAAGCAGTCGTTTTGGGTGTTTGTTGCCGCAGTGATCGCCTGCGCCGTCCTTGCAAGCGTGACCGACACGTTCGCCACGCAGCAGAATCTCTTCAACGTCACACGCAACTTCGCCTTCGTTGCGATCGTCGCGCTCGGAATGACGGTCGTTATCATTTCCGGCGGCATCGACCTTTCCGTAGGGTCAACGCTATGCCTTTCCGCCATGGTGCTCGCTATCCTCATGAACGCCGGCAATCCGCTATGGTTGTCGGCGCTGGCGGCGATCGCCGCCGCGCTCCTGGTTGGACTGGTCAATGGGTTATTGATCGCCTATCTGCGCATCCCACCCTTCGTGGTCACGCTTGGCATGCTGTCGCTTGCCCGAAGTGCGGCCATGGTGCTGTCGAACAACAAGATGGTTTTCCAGTTCGGCCCCGACGAAAAGCTCCTGTTCTGGCTCGGCGGAGGATCGAGCTTCGGGATCGCCCATCCTGTCATCGCGCTTGTACTGCTCGCGCTACTGACGGGCTTCATGCTGAAATGGACCCGCTGGGGTACTCACGTGTTCGCGATTGGCAGTAACGAGAGGGCAGCAGGTCTCACCGGCATCAACGTGCTCGGCCTGAAGGTAAGCGTCTACATGTGTTCGGCCTTCTTTGCAGGCGTGGCAGGCGTTCTCGAGGCGGGATGGCTCGGCGGCGTCACAACGAATCTCGGCCAGTCAATGGAGCTCAGCGTCATCGCTGCCTCGGTGATCGGCGGTGCCAATCTGATGGGGGGTGCCGGTACGGTGTTCGGCTCGGTCGTTGGCGCAGCGCTCATCGAGGTGATACGCAATAGCCTGATTCTGCTGGGCATCAGCACATTCTGGCAGGGGGCATTCGTGGGCAGCTTCATTATACTGGCGGTGGCGTTCGACCGCCTGCGGGCTTTGCGCGACGAGTCGAGGTGAACGGGCACCGCCGGATAGTGAAATCGATTGAACAGGCAAAAATGACGCTCAACAAAGAAAAGAACCGGGCACCGACAGGAACCGTATCGCGGACGGAGCCTCCATCTCAGTTGCCGAGATTTGCGGGGGCCAGCGTACACGCAGCCATTGCGAACGAGATCGGGCTGCGGATCGTGCGCGGCGATTATCCGCCTGGCACTGTCCTGCCGAATGAGGCGAAATGGTCCGAAACCTTCAATGTAAGTCGCTCGGCCGTACGCGAGGCGATCAAGATGCTGATGGCCAAGAGCCTGCTCAGCTCTCGGCCCAAGGTAGGTAGCCGGGTGGAGCCGCGCGAGCACTGGAACCTGCTCGATCGGGATGTGCTGTCCTGGTACGCGATGTCACCCGACCGTGAGAAGTTCCTAGCGACGGTTCAGGAGTTCCGGCATATCGTAGAGCCTGAAGCTGCGGCACTTGCGGCCGCCCGCAGGACGGACGAGCAGATGGCCGAAATCAGCGGGGCCTGCCATGAGATGGGAACCGCTACTACCCTGAGAGCCCGTACCGCGGCGGACACTCGCTTCCATATGGCGATCTTGCGGGCCGCCGGCAACGACCTCCTGATTCCCCTCGGGGTGCTTATCGAGTCCGGCCTGGAATCTCTCTTCGTCTATGTCACGCGGGAGGTGAACGACCTTCGGCACGCACAGCAGCTTCACGAAGAGATCGAGCGACAAATCAGGCTGCAAAAGCCTGAAAGGGCGCGCGCCGCCGTTAGCAAGCTACTGGCGAACACGGATGAGATCATCGTCGGGCGGGGCGAACGACCGCAGACGTAAGCGGATAAACCCGGCAATAGCGAAGTTCAGCTTGTGGCGCTGCCTGAGGCGGCCGTTGCCGTGGCTTTGGAATTATAATGATTTTGTGAAATCTCGCCTGGAACCTCATCAGACAAATTGAAATTATTAAGTTTTTGACTTTTCTTGCATTTATCTTTGGAAAGAAAGCTACTTCAACATTTTAATTCTGCATTTCCTGCAAACGGCAAAGCCGCGTCGATGTAGACACGGGTCGGTTGGTGATCCTGTCGTTGAGCTTGTCCATTATGCTTTTTCTCCCCCAGCTTCGCCTTCAAGCGCCGCCTTCAGGTCGATCACCGCACCGATGAAAGCGGCATGCGCGAAGGCTTGAGGGAAGTTGCCAAGCATGCGCCCGGTTTGAGGGTCGCCTTCCTCGGCAAACAGTCCCAGATCGTTGGCGCAGGCGAGGCCCGCATCGAAGATGCGCCGTGCCCGCTCGAGATCGCCGCGCATGATCCAGTATTGGGCGACCCAGAATGTGCCTGCAAGGAAAGCGCCCTCCTTGCGGGAATCGGAGCATTCGAGCCGCCGCCAGTAGAGCAGACCTTTCCGGGACCAATCGCGTTCCAGTGCCGCCATTGTCGCTAGCATCTCCGGCGTGTCGGGCGCCGTATAAGCCCACACCGGGAAAAGCGCCGCCGAGACGTCCACCTCCTCGCTGCCTGCATAGACGGCGTAAGCGCCTGTCGAGGTCATGCATTCTTTCGACACGAAGTCGCGAATCTCGCCCACGGCGGTGCGCCAGCGCTCAGCCTGCCCCGGATCTGACGAGAACTCGGCGATAGAGCCAAGGCCGCAGGCGACGATCACCTTACCGGCGGTGTACTGGCGTGTAACAGGCTCTTCCCAGATGCCGTGATCCGGCTCGCGCCAGTGTTCTGCCAGAAAATCCGCGATGGCCGACACCGTCTCCCAGTGCGGCCGGCGCTCGGACCGTTGATAGATAAGCTTGGCGGCGAGCAAGACATTGGCGAAAGCGTCGAGCTGCATCTGGTCGCGCGCGCCATTGCCGATCCGTACGGGGCGGCTGCCAACATAGCCCGCCCAGTCGAGCGTCTCTTCCTCGGGCGCCCGCTCATAATCAAGCGTGGAGAAGACGGGCACCGGGTAACGCGGGGAACTGCCGCGCGACGAGCAGATGAACTCCAGATAGCGTTCGCCTTCAGCGAGGTCGCCGTCCAACCGGGTAAGCGCGCTGACGATCATGCCGGCATCGCGCAGCCAGACGTAGCGGTAGTCCCAGTTCGCCACCCCGCCAGGGATCTCGGGAAGCGACGTGGTGGCTGCGGCGACGATGCCGCCCGTCTGCTCGTGAGTGAGAAGCCTCAATGCTCGGAGGGAGGCCGCCACCTCGCGCACATACGGACCCGAATAGGATGCGCCCTCAAATGTCCTGCGCCAATGCGCGAGCGTGGCCGTAAGCCAGCGCTCAATCTCCCCGCTATTTGGCGGATCAGTTTCACGTTCAGCCAGCACGGCCCATCCTTGCCGGCCCGCCGGCAATGTAAATGCGACCTCTCCGTCTGCGACCTCCAGCGGACAGGAGGCGTGGACGTTGTATCGCCCGTTTATGACGACGGCATTGCCGGCAGTTTTAAGCACCACTCGGTCGCGACCGTAGTTCGGCCGTGGGCGCAGGAAGACCCGGACATCTGTGGGTGGCGCGGAAAAGAGCCTGCAGACGAGCCCTTCGGGTGCGTTCGGGCCGATAGGCATGAAATCGGTGATGGTCCATTCGCCTTGCGGTGCAGCCAGCACGGTGCGGAGCACGCCGCTGTCATCGAGATAGCTGCGGTGAACGGGACGAACATCGGGCATGTCAAGGCGCCACGCGCCAAGCTTTGGGTCGAGAAGCGCGGCGAAGAGGCTCGGACAGTCGAACCGGCCAGGGCAGTACCAGAGGATATCGCCTTTCCGGTCGACCAAAGCAGCTGTACGCCTGTCGCCGATTATGGCCAGGTCGCTTATCATTTCGCCATTTTCTCCCATCCGGACATATGCTGGTGCAGGATCGCGGCTAACATCTGCCGGGCATCATGAGGACGACACCCTGCCCTTACAGGCGCAGCCCCGGTCTTCGGCGCAAGATAACTTGTGCGATCACCGGCCGCACACGCTGCGAAAGTGGGCTGAACCTGCCGCCCACGCTTCATCGCGCCTCTCCATCTAAAGGTCCGCTTCATGGAACCGTTCCCCGATCACGCCGATTTTGAATGAAGTTGCCCCACCGAATGTGCGCCATTGTCCTGGCAAGGAGAGGGGCGCAACCTTGGTGGAAGTTGCGAGCCGATTGAGCAAGTGACTAGCAGATCGTGTCCAAGGAACAGCGCGTTCCGAATTGTACAAGAATACGTGGTTGGTGAGCTATGAGTAACCAGTTCGATCTAATTGTCATTGGCACCGGAACGGCGGCGCGCGTGGCTGCCACGCGCATACGTGCGGCGGGGTGGTCGGTGGCCATAGTAGATTATCGCCCCTTTGGCGGTACCTGTGCCCTGCGCGGCTGCGACCCGAAGAAAATACTGGTCGGTGCGGCTTCCGCGATCGATCATACAAGGCGGATGCAGGACCACGGCGTTGCCGGTGTGGCCCATCTCAACTGGCCGGAACTAAATGCCTTCAAGCGCAGCTTTACCGACCCCGTGCCGGCGAAGCAGGAGAAGAGCTACGCCGAGAAGGGCATTCACGCTTTTCACGGGCATGCCCGTTTCACCGGCCCGAACAGTTTGAATGTGGAAGGAAACAGCCTAGAGGCACGGCGTGCGCTGATCGCAGCCGGCGCAGAGCCGGTGCGGCTTGGTATCCCCGGAGAGGAACATCTCATTACGAGCGAACAGTTCCTTGCCCTTAAAAGCCTACCTGAACGCATTGTTATGGTCGGCGGCGGCTATATCGCCGCCGAATTTTCCCACATTGCAGCACTGGCTGGTGCGCAGGTTACGATCCTGCAGCGGGGCGAACGCCTGCTGAAGCATTTCGAGCCGGAGCTCGTTGATTGGCTAATGGAGAAGTTTCGGGCGCTGGGGATCGACACACAGACCAAGACGAGTGTCGAGGCCGTTGATAAGACCAGCACCGGATACCGCGTTACGGCCGCATCAGCGGCAGGTGAGGTGACAATCGAAGCCGACCTCGTAGTGCATGCCGCCGGACGCGTACCAAACTTGGGGAGCCTCGATCTCGACCGCGCCGGTACCTCGGTCAAGGATGGACGCCTGCAGCTCAACGATTACCTCCAAAGCGTATCGAATCCTGCCGTCTACGCGGCAGGGGATGCCGCGCAGCTTGGCCCGCCGCTTACTCCCGTCTCCAGCCATGACGCCGAGGTGGTCGCAAGAAACCTGCTCGACGGTAACCGGCACAAGCCCGACTATCGCGGCGTGCCCAGTGTCGCCTTCACCATTCCGCCAATAGCCGCGGTGGGGCTGAGCGAGGAGGAAGCCAGTCGTAAGGGGCTAAAATTTCGAAAAAATATAGGAAAAGCCTCGGATTGGTTCACCGCCCGGCAGACAGCCGAATCCGTTTACGGCTTCAAAATGATCGTGGAGGAAGGTAGCGGACGCATTCTCGGCGCCCATCTTGTTGGCCCGCATGTGGATGAGGTCATAAACCTGTTCGCCCTCGCGATTCGAAACAATCTAACGGCTTCAGCCCTTAAGCAGACGATCTTCGCCTATCCAACGGGCGCATCCGACATAGGACACATGCTTTAGCCAAGGTGGCTTGGGCGCTGCTTCGGCAAAAAAGCGGCGGCTGGCAACGTTCAGCGTCGGCATTTCACGCGAAGGAGATCGATTGGCCATTAGTGCAGGATGACATCACCACCGATCGCAGCTCGGAAGCAGGCGTTCGTCACCAATGTTGACTCACGCGAAGCGTTTGGCACCGGCGACGCAAAGTACGACTAGCCCCGTGACGGCGATCATCGTCCAGGCGACCGGCTCACCAAGAAGCAACCCGGCTAGCGCAAGTCCGAAAAAGGGTTGGAGGAGTTGCAATTGTCCAACCCCGGCGATGCCGCCGAGCGCAAGCCCGCGATACCAGAAAACGAAACCGATCAGCATGCTGAACACTGAGACATAGGCGAGCGAAATCCAGGCAGGTGTTCCGACCCCGCTCCAGTTCACGGGAATTGTCACCAGCGCGAGGATGGCCATAACCGGCAGCGCCAGCACCAACGCCCACGAGATCACCTGCCAGCCGCCGAGACGGCGCGAGAGCGTGGCGCCTTCGGCATAACCAAGCCCGCAGAGCAGAATCGCCGCAATCATCAGAAGATCGCCCGTCAGCGACGCTGAACCGCTCTCGGCCAGCGCGAAGCCAGCAACCAGAAGACTGCCGGCGATCGAGAA
Source organism: Chelativorans salis (assembly GCF_025336525.1). Taxonomy (GTDB): domain Bacteria; phylum Pseudomonadota; class Alphaproteobacteria; order Rhizobiales; family Rhizobiaceae; genus Chelativorans; species Chelativorans salis. The sequence continues at coordinate 124,245 of NZ_JAOCZP010000002.1, read as the reverse complement.
CAGCCAGAAGGCCAGCTTCGGCCGCTCCCCGCCGCGCAGCACACCGAAAATCGCGGTGCAAAGCGGCAGCAGGCCTATAAAGACAATTGAATGCGCCGAAGTGATATGCTGCAGCGCAAGCGCCGTCAGGAGCGGGAAGCCAACCACGACGCCCAGAGCAACGACGGTGAGCGAGCCGATGTCGCCCCGCGCAGGCCGCTTCTGCCGCAGCATCCAGAGCAACACCAGCCCGAGCAGCGCGGCGATCACCGCGCGCGCCGAAGTCAGGAACATCGGCGAAAAGCCGCCGACGGCCACCCGTGTCGCCGGGAGCGAACCGCTGAATATCATCACGCCGAGGAACCCGCTCCCCCAACCTGCTGTAGCCGCTTTCATGAAGCCTCCGATCTCGGATAGCTCGTAGCCGCCGGTGGCTGGCAGAGATAGAAACAATCCAGTACAATTCTCCCAAACTGTATGGATCAAGGTGACCATACGGATAAGGGGAGACGGCGTTTGCTGCAAAGACGTCCAGGAACGCGCACGGTCGAGGTGATGGAGGCGATCCGTGGAAGGATAGCAAGCCGTGCGCTGACAACCGGTGACCGGCTGCCCTCCATCCGCAGCTTCGCGGCGACCATGGGCGTCTCCCCATCCACCGTGGTCGAAGCCTATGACCGTCTCGCCGCCGAAGGGATGATCCGCGCCCGGCGGGGCTCGGGCTTCTATGTCGCGAGCGCCGCGCCCCCACCGACTCTCGCCGAAATCGGGCCGAAGCTCGACCGGGCGATCGATCCGCTATGGGTATCGCGCCAGTCGCTCGATGCGGACGCGATCGTGGCGAAGCCCGGCTGCGGCTGGCTGCCAGCCGACTGGATGCCGAACTCCGCGATCCGCCGCGCCGTTCGCAAACTTGCCAGAGCTAACGACGGGGTACTCTCTGACTATGGCGCCACGCGCGGCCACCTCACACTGCGCCGCCTGCTCGCACGTCAGTTTGCCGGTGAAGGGCTGGAGGCGAGCCCCGACCAGATCCTCCTCACGGGATCAGGCACCCAGTCGATCGACCTCATCTGCCGCCTCCTTATCAGACCTGGCGACACTGTGGTGGTCGACGATCCGTGCTACTTCAACTTTCAGGCACTTCTGCGCGCTCACCAGGCAACGATGGTCGGAGTTCCCTACACGCTCACCGGACCGGACATGGACCGCTTCGGCGAGGTGGTAGCGACATACCGTCCGCGCCTCTACATCACCAACTCTGCCCTCCATAACCCTACCGGCGCAACGCTCTCGCCACAGGTTGCCCATCGGTTGCTGAACGTCGCGGCCGCGCATGACGTGACGATCGTCGAGGATGAGATTTTTGCCGATTTTGAGCCCGAACCGTCGCCGCGCTTGGCAGCGCTCGACGGGCTTTCGCGTGTCATACGCATCGGCAGCTATTCAAAGACGCTGTCAGCCTCGATCCGCTGCGGCTACATCGCCGCGCGTGCGGGGTGGATCGAGGCACTAATCGACCTCCAGGTCGCAACGAACTTTGGGGGCGTCAGTCCGGCTGCCGCGGAGGTGGTCTTCGCGGCCCTCAGCGATGGGAGCTATCGCAAGCATTTGGAGGCTGTGCGCCGACGGCTTGCCCGCGCCCGGCGCGATACGGCAGCAAGGCTGGAGAACCTCCACATCTCGCCCTGGCTGATGCCGCGCGGCGGCTTCTATCTCTGGTGCAGCCTGCCGGATGGCCGGGATGCTGCGACGATCGCCCGTGCTGCCCTTACCGAAGATCTCGTACTTGCGCCCGGCGACGTCTTCAGCGTCTCGCAAACCGCCTCCAGCTTCATGCGCTTCAACGTCTCCCAGATGAGCGACCTTCGAGTATTCGACGTGCTGGAACGCGCATTGGCGGCGGCAAAGGAATAAACTTCAGCACAACGCGCGCGCCCGGAGAGCCTAACAGTGGAACCTAGTGCAAATGCCTCAGCTTGTCCGGGTTCCGCACCACATAGATCGCGGTGACCTTTCCGTCCTCGATTTCAAGGGCAGTCGTCTGGATTTCACCGTCAGCCTCTAGCGTGACAAAGCCCGGCAGCCCGTTTACGAATCCAGCGCGAATAAGCTTCGAACCATTCGTTCTGAACAGAGCCGCCAGCTTTTCGTGCACTTTCATCACGGCGTGGAAACCGACGATCGGCTCCGTAGCTGCTGGACGCTTGCCTCCACCATCAGCATGGACGCTGACATCGGCCGCCAACATCGTACCAAGCGTCTTCATGTCGCCGCTGCGGGAGGCGGTGAAGAATGCCTTCGCAAGCTCGATGCCTCGTTGTGTGTCGACCTGAAACCGCGGCCTCGCCTCTCGGACATGGCTGCGCGCGCGGCTGGCCAGCTGACGGCAGGCAGCTGGGTCGCGCTGGACCGTGGCCGCTACTTCCTCGAAACCCATCCCGAACACGTCGTGCAGCAAGAAGGCGGCCCGCTCGAGCGGGGAAAGGCGTTCCAACGCAAGCATCAGCGGCAAGGTAACGTCTTCCTCTTCCTCATCTTCCACAACGGGATCGGGAAGCCAGGGACCGATATATATTTCGCGCTTGCGTCGCGCCGATTTGAGCTGATCAAGGCAGAGCCGCGTGACCGTGCGGCGCAAGAATGCCTCGGGCTCTCGCACCTCGCCGCGGTCAGTCCTCATCCAGCGGATAAAGGCCTCCTGGACAATATCCTCGGCATCGGCAACAGAGCCGAGCATGCGATAGGCAACGCGCATGAGTTTTGGGCGCAGCGGGTCGAAACCCGCCGCTGCGTCCTCGTTCGCGACCTCCGCCATCAGGCAGCCGCCTGAGCATTGGCCTTTGCAACCGCTGGATCGACCCACAGGCCGAAGCCGACTGCGAGGCGGTTCCACCCGTTGATGACATTGATCATCAATGTGAGATTGACCTGCTCCTCTTCCGTGAACAGAGCCTCCAAAGGTTCATATGCGCTTTCTTGGTTGTGCCCCTCTGAGAGCCGTGTCAGCGCCTCGGTCCAGCCGAGCGCAGCCCGTTCCCGATCGGTATAGCAAGGTGCCTCACGCCAGGCCGACAAGAGGTGGATGCGCTGTTCGGTCTCCCCCTTCGCGCGCGCTTCCACTGTATGCATATTGATGCAATTGGCGCAGCCATTGATCTGCGAGGCGCGGATCTTGACGAGTTCGATGAGGCTCGGCTCTAGGCTGGAAGCGATGGCAACCGAAGTGCCAGTCCAGCTCTTCATGAGCGACGGGGCCGCGGTAAAGGGATCGAGTTTGGCAGTCATGATTGGATCCTCCGTTAGTTTCGACACCATGACGAGACAGAATCTACAAGTGTGACATGCAGGGTCGATTTTTTGTTCCCTACGTTCCCCTGCCGTGTCCAAATTGGGCATAGCGCATGAGCCTGGCTGCTTGTGTCTGCTGACCTTCGCCGCCCCTGGTGCCATAGGCCCCTCCTCCCCCGCCGGACGTCTGCGACCGACATTTCTCAGTCTAACCGCTTGCGATGACGACTTTCAGGTCCGGACTCCGTGGAGTTTCAGCCGGCTTTGCCTTGACGGTGTCGGTAGGAAGTCGGCAGCGGCGATCGTTTCCTCTTCGAGCAGCAGTTCTGCCGTCATGCTCAAGATCGGCACGGCACTCGGTGAGGATCCTCTCGGTGTGCTGGAAGGCCTCCTCGACCTACTTCAACATCGCCAGGTCGATCTCCCATGCCGCCGCCTCCGAATAGGGTACCGCCGAGGGATGCGCACGCGCGAAAACCGCTCAGCGATCGACCCGCGCTGGCTAAGCGACCCTCAGCTTCCAGCCTCGGCGGGCGAGGAATTCCTTGATCTCGTCTTCTGGAACTGGCGGGCTGAAGAGATATCCCTGAGCCTCGTCGCAACCGCTGGCGCGGATGAGCAACAGTTGTTCCTCGGTTTCCAGCCCCTCAGCGACCGAAGTCATCCCCAGTGCATGAGTGAGCCCGACAATTGCCTGCACGATCGCAAGGTGATCGGGGTCGCCCACAATATCAGCCACGAAAGATCGGTCGATCTTTACCTTATCGACTGTAAACCTTCTCAGATAGGCAAGCGAGGAATATCCGGTGCCGAAGTCGTCGAGTGAAATGCGTACGCCGAGCGCGCGCAACTGGCGAAGCGCCGAATTGACCTCCCTGTTGTCGTCAAGCAGGAGAGTTTCAGTGATTTCGACCTCAAGTCGATCGGGTGACAAGCCGGTCTCCGAGAGAATTGTGGAGATGGTGTCGACGACGTTGGAACGACGTATCTGTGTGGCTGAAAGGTTGACGGCGACGTTGATGTATGGGGGAAGATCCGATGCCAGTGTACAGGCCTTTTCCAACACCCATGCGCCAAGGGGGACAATCAAGCCGCTATCTTCAGCGATAGGGATGAATTCGTCTGGAGCGACAGTCCCGTGAAACGTGCTGGTCCACCGCAATAGCGCCTCGATTGTGGTGACCTTCTTCGTTTGCAGATCAACGAGCGGCTGGAAGAGCAGCTCGAAGTCCGTGTCGAAGTTCGCCGAGCGAAGCTGAAGCTCGAGCATGCGCCTGCGCTGCAGTTGTGCATCCATCTCGGGTTCAAAAAAACGATAGGTTCCGCGACCATCGTCCTTAGCGCGGTAGAGCGCCAGATCGGCGTCCTTCAACAGGCTGTCCGGATCCCCGGCTGCGTCGGGTGCAAATGCTATTCCAATGCTCGTTCCGACAACGACCTGATGATCTTCAAGTTCGTATGGTTTCCCTATCGCTTCAACCAAGCTCCCTGCAAGCGCAGCGGCGTCCTCAACTCCGATATTCGATAGAATGATGACGAACTCGTCGCCACCAAGGCGAGCGACCATGCCGTTTTGGCTGACGAGGTTGGTAATGCGTGTGGCAACCTCGCGTAACAGCGCATCTCCGGCCGGATGGCCGAGGGTGTCGTTAACGTTCTTGAAGTTATCCAAGTCGAGGCACATGAGCGCTCTGCTGCCTCGGGCGATCCTACCGCCGGCACTGGTGTACATCTCCTCCAAATGCTTGCGCAGCAGCAGACGGTTAGGCAGCCCAGTCAACAGATCGTAGTGCGCCATGCGGGTCAGATCATCGGAGGCGCGTCGAAGATCCCGATTGGCTGCTCTGAGCCTCAGATGCGTTCTTGTCAGCAGGCGATTGTGCCAGCCAAGTAGCGCAATAAAAGCCAGGCCGCACAGAAAGAAGCCCAACGCTACTAGAGAAAAATTCCGGTGGAGTTGCAGGAGCTCATTCTCAAATTGAGTGATTTCAACACTGCTGAAATAGGCGGCTTCGGAGGCCAGGCCGACTAGATCGGCTTCCAACGGTGCCATCAAACGCAGGATGCGCTGCGCCGTCTCCGGATCATCGACACGACCGATCATTTCGTCCAACTGCTCAACGAGGTCGTTCAACCGCCCCACGATCGCCTGCCGCTCCTCCGTTTGGTTGACGAACCTCTCGAAATCACCGCTCCTGAAGAGATTCAGACGCCCCTTCAGGATATCGAAGCGCAGCTGCACCTCCTCCTGGCGCGGTGTGGTGGGCTCCTCAGCCAGCGCGGTAACGCGCTGAAGCAGCCGTACGAACTCGTTGACGCCTTGACTGGCACTCCAGGAGACATCGTAGCGGGAAGCCTTGCTCAAGGATTCCTGCCGCTCGAAAATCAGAAAAGACATGTAGCCGGCGGCGAGCGCGAAGATGATGATCGTGGCGATGAGAATTGCCTCCAGCATCCTGAAGGCAATCCCTTGGCGCAGACGTGAAGGGGGGGGCATTGACACGACCAAACAGGTTTAGCGCACGATTAGTCGTGCCAGTTGCCAAACCGAACGCGCATAGAATTGCTGGCTGTGGAGTTGCGGATCGCTGTCGTACGGATAGACAATGAACAGTGGCCCTTTGTCGCTCACTTGCATGTATTCACCACCGCGCTTGAGCGCCAGGATCACCCCATGTTCCTCGAAATCGGCCAGCGGGATTGTTGTGCGGTAGTCATTCAGCGCGACTGCAACGACTTCTGTCCCATCGGCGGCAACCACCTCCATGATCCGGTCCGCCGGCACGCCTTCAAATTTGACCGGACCGTCGAACCAAGGCGTCGTGGTTTCAATGGTGGCCATACCCATCGCTTCAAGCATGGGGCGGTCGAAAAGCGCCTTGCCTTCCGCGTTTGTCACTCCGATATTTCCTTCAATCGTAAGGATCGGCTGCTCCGTCGGTGGGGCAAGCTCACCACCCTCCGATCTTGCAGAGGCGAAAGAGGTCGATAGAATCGCCAGACACAGAAGTGCGGGTTGGAGGAACGAAAACTGGAGCCGGAGCATAGCGAGATTCCTTCCTAAGCCGATGCTTTCCCGTGTGGATCCTAGATCCACATCAAAAAAGTATTGGCACTGCGATAGGGTTTTTGCAATCGGATATGAGCGTCTCTCAGATCGCTCTCATTCCACCATCAGTAATAGATCAACTTGGAAAGGTTTTATATACTACCTATGGGTTGTGATCATGTCGCATTCAATCGCCAGCAATTTTCTTATTCTAAGAAATAATCCAATCGCCTTGAATGGACCTCACACTTACACGCGATCAATTCTCATGGCGATAAACGGACTACGGAAATGATATACAACTTGGCTCCCATTCTTCACAATATCATTTCTCAACGACTTCTGACGCACCCATACCATGTCTGAACTAGGTCAGCGGTGCACCAAAATCTTTCATAGCCAAATTTCACTATCTGAGGCTGCCTGTACATGAGTAGAAAACCTGAACAATTCACGCCCGCGACAGCCTGGAACGAACTATGAAAGATTTGCAGGCAAGCGGGCAAACCGTTCAGTATCGACTCCGCTGCATATGAAGGAATACGGAAGGCGAGCCAACGGCGAAACTGTTCAGGCAGGGCCATTTATACAACAAAAGGATCTGCAACCATGACACTGACCGTGCACGGGGTCAAAGTGCCGCTTGATCCAACGGAGCTTTCTCCTGAAATCTGGCAGGCGTTGTCAAACGGCACGTACGAGGCCAAAGAAGCGCGGTGGGTTTTCAAATCAGTGCGCCCGCATGATCGCGTGCTCGAGCTGGGCAGCGGTATCGGCATCCTTACCGCGCTGATCGCTGGCATCGAGGGCGTTCACGTTTGGAGCTTCGAAGCAAACCCTTCGTCCGTTCGCCTCGCACGACGCGTCATCGAAGCGAACAATCTCGAAAATGTAACCCTTACCCAAGGCATTCTAGCCGCCGGACCACCACGAGACTTCATATTCTATGCGCGCAAGGATCTGTGGATGTCATCGATTGTGGAGCACCAAGGTCCCTATGACGAGATTCTGACGATACCCTCGGTCAACATTGATCAATTCATTTCTCAACACGAGATCGACGTCATCGTCATGGATATCGAGGGGGCGGAACGGGATCTCCTGATCGAGGCGGAGCTACCCGGTGTCGAGCGAATCTTCCTAGAATTGCACGACCACCTTTACGGACTCGCCGGCATCCGCGATATCACGCAAGCGCTGGCGTCCAAGGGCTTCGGCTACGACCCACGCGGATCAAGTGGACCCTGCGTTCTTTTCTCCCGAGGCAATGAACCGCGCCTCTATCAATCAGAGGGTCCTGATTTTTAGTTTCGGACGGCTCTAGGTGCAGATTCCTCCCATTGGGGACGCATTGTTACCTCAGGCCCGCCAGCGGCTGCAGTCGGACTCAACGCGTCGCCTTGTGGACCGAGACAACGTGGTTCGTCTCCGCCCGCCTCCCCTCGCCCCACTACCTCACAGAGCTGGCGACAAGCCGACCAGCAGCGAGACGACGCGCATCACGATGGGTACCAGCACGATAATCAGACTCATCGGGAACAAGAAGGCAGCGAGCGGGAACAGCATCTTGATTGGAAGCGCGTTCGCCTTCTCCTCCGCCCGGACAATCCGCATCTGGCGCATCTCCTTGCTGTAGACGCGCAGGCTCTTGGTCACACTTGAACCGAGCTCCTCTGACTGCCGGAACAGGACCGCGAGCGACTTGGCTTCGTCGATACGCAGCCTGTCGGCCAGATTGGACAGCGCATCGCGCAGCCGCCGTCCGCCGCGCACCTCGAGCATCATGATCGAAAGATGGATGCCGAAGTCGGGGCGTGTCGACATGAATTCGCGTGCCACCCGATCCGCCGCTGCCTCTATGCTGAGGCCCGCATCCACACAGACGATCAGCATGTCCATGAAGTCCGGAAACAGCCGCCGGTAATCCCGCTCCTTGGCCACGCCCATCCGCTCCAGCACGACATTGGTGATGAAGAAGGCGAAGGCGCCAGCGAACATTGAGACAATGATGGCAACCGTTCTGGAGGCCGAGATCACATAGGCGTCGACGAGGAAGAACGCGGCCAGGAATGTCAAAAGTCCGACCGATGCCCGCACGAGGTGGAAAATTGGAAGCGCCTGGGGGGAGAAGAACCCCGCGCGGATCAGTCGGTTCGAAAGCGAGTCAGGATTCGTGTCCGTGCGGATCACATCGAAATAGTGCTTGATCAGACGGCTGTCCTTTTCCAAGACGTCTGAAAGGTCCTCTTCGGAGAACAGCGAGGTGCCCGCAGCCTCCTCTTGCGTCACCTCTGCAAGGCGGCTCGTAACCTCGCGCCGGCTCGTGATACCGCGGAGGACGACGGTCGAAAGCAGAAGGACCCCGACGAAGGTGGCCAGCAGTATGAGAGATTCGTTCATCGCCGCCACCTGCTAGAAATCGAAGTGGACGAGTTTGTAGAGGATGAAGTTGCCGATCAGCATCACAACGACACCGACCGACAAGACCACATGCGCGTATCCGCTCTCCCAGACCGGGTTGAAATAGGTGGGCGAAAGCGCGTTAATCATGAAGTATAGCAGGAGCGGGAAGGCGGACATGACAATCGCGGTTATCCTCCCCTCCGCCGAAAGCGCTCTCACCTTCGCCCGAAGCATCGCCCTGTCACGGATGACATTGGCGAGGTTCTCCAGTATCTCCACGAAATTGCCGCCCGTGCCTCGCTGCACGCTCATGGAGATGGCGAGCAATTTAAGGTCTTCAGCCCCCACGCGCTCGATCATGTTCAGCATGGCATCGTCGAGATCCGTGCCGTAGGTGAGTTCGTCGCTCAGCATACCAAACTCCGTACCCACCGGATCCGGCAGCTCACGCGAGACCAGTGCGATTGCCGACGGCAGCGGATGGCCCGAGGCCAGACTTCGGTTGACCACGTCGAGGGCGCCGGGAAGCTGTACGGTGAATTTGCCGATGCGCTTCGAGCGCGCGCGATACATGATGAAGATGGGCAGGCCCGCCAGTGTGGCGGCGATCAGCACGAGCTTGATCATCGTCGAGCTCGTGAGAAGCCCGAGTCCCAGCCAAAGAACGGCGGCACCGCCGATCCCGTAGAGCGCGATGCGCAGAAGGTTCACTCTCAGGCCCGACTGAGCAAAGAGGCGCCGCAGCCACAGGACGAGCCGAGTCGAATGGCGGTTGTAGTCGAGCGCACGCTCCTTGACCATGCTCTGATACACGGCCAAGTGGTCCTCCTCCGTATCCAGCAGCTTCAGCCGGCGATTAAGCGCCTTGCTGCGGCTCGTCGTCCTGAAGAGCGTCCGCAAGAGCCGGTCGAACAGGATCAGCCCGGCAACGAAGACAGCGGCATAGATGAGAATGATTTCCATGATGGCACCTATGCAAGAGGCCGCGACGGGTCGAAGATCTCGCTCGGGATCTCGAAGCCCAGTTCCGCGATCCGCTCCAGGAAGCGGGGCCGGATGCCGGTTGCCCGAAACACACCCTTGACCCGGTTCTGCTCATCGACACCGAGCTTCTGGAAGCGCATGATCTCCTGCATCTGCACCACTTCGCCTTCCATGCCGGTGAGTTCGGAGATGGATACCAGCCTGCGGCTGCCGTCATGCAGGCGCTCCACCTGAACGATCAGGTTGATGGCCGAGGCGATCTGGCCGCGGATGCTGAGCTGCGACATCGGCATGCCGGCCATGCCGACCATCTGCTCCAGTCTCGAAATCGCATCGCGCGGGTTGTTTGCGTGGATGGTCGTCATGGAGCCTTCATGGCCGGTGTTCATGGCCTGCAGCATGTCGAAGGCCTCCTCGCCGCGCACCTCGCCGACAATGATGCGGTCCGGCCGCATGCGCAGCGCATTCTTGAGTAGCTCGCGTTGCCTTATCTCGTTGCGCCCGTCCAGCGTCGGCGGGCGGGTCTCCAGCCTACCCACATGCGGCTGCTGAAGCTGCAGCTCCGCCGCATCCTCGATCGTGATCAATCGTTCCTTGTGGGATATCTGCGAGGAAAGCGCGTTCATCATTGTCGTCTTGCCGGAGCCGGTGCCGCCCGAGACGATGATGGAAATGCGCCCCTTGACCGCCGCCGACAGCAGGATCTGCATAGCCTTGGCCATCGAGTGGCTCTCGACGAGGCGCTCCAGTGTATAGGGCCGGCGCGAAAACTTGCGGATCGACACCAGCGGACCGTCCACGGCCACGGGCCTGATCGCCACGTTGACGCGGGAACCGTCCGCCAGGCGTGCGTCGACCAGCGGCGTGGCCTCGTCCACGCGGCGGCCCACCGCCGTGACGATCTTGTTGATCACGCGTAAGAGATGATCCTCGTCCTTAAACCGGATGGGCGTGTTTTCGAGCTGGCCGAACCGCTCGATAAAGACCCGCCCATGGCCGTTGATGAGAATGTCGGAGATCATGTCGTCCTTCAGCAGCGGCTCGATCGGCCCGAGCCCCAGCATCTCATCTGTTATGTCGCTGATGAGGGCATCGAGCTCGCGCGCGTTCAGCGGGAAGTTCCTAGCCCGCACATAATCGCGCACGAGCGGACGGATTTCGTTTGCAAGCTCCTCGTTTTCCATAGTGTCGAGGAAGGAGAGATTGATCTTGTCGAGCAGGTGGCGATGCAGATTGACCCGCTCGGCCACCATGTCGGGACCGGTCGCGGCGGCCACAGCTGCCGCAGGTTTGGCAGCTTCCTGGGCCGGCACTGCCTGCGGCTCGCCGCGTGCCTCATCGGCCGCTGCCGGACGCTCCTCCAGAACTGCGGCCACGCCGTCGCCCCGTGTCTTGTAGAACCTGCCGATGATACCGTTCGTCATGCCAGCCCCCTACACACTGCTACTCGACAACGACCTTGGCCCCGATCGGCACATTCCGGTAAAGCTCCATCACGTCGGCATTCGTCATCCGGAAGCAGCCGGAAGAGACGAAGCCGCCGACCGAGGGCGCGTCGTTTGTGCCGTGGATGCGATAGAGCGTGTCCTTGCCGTTCTTGAAGAGATAGATCGCCCGCGCGCCCAACGGATTGTACGGCCCCGCCGGCACCATCTCGGGCAGACTCGGGTCGCGCCGGCGCATCTCCGCCGGTGGCCGCCAATCGGGCCATTCCGCCTTGGCGCCCACGCGCACGGTGCCCGACCATACAAACCCGTCCCGCGCCACTCCGATCGAATAACGCGCAACCTTCTGCGGGCCGAGGACGAAGTCGAGAGCGCGGGCCGCGTGCGAGATCAGGATGGTGCCCGGCGCTTCCCCAGTCTGGCGCTCGACGATCCGCTTCGTCACCGGCCCATGGGTGCGCGGGACGCTGTCGGCATAGGCCTCGCCGGGAATCGGCGCGGAAAGCAGCAGTGTCAGAAGAGAGAAGCCGGAGGCCGTTCGCACCCCCTTCGGGGCTGCCCAACCGGCAAGGCTCCTCGCCCCTCGAACTAGCCGGAATACGGCGCTCGACGCGCTCACTTCACGCCCTCCGCCAGCTTCTCGATCCGCTTCACGAACTTCGATCGCGCATTCACCTCCACCGGCAGCACACCACGATTGGCGGCCTCTGAGAGCGTGCTCCAGTCGTCCTCGATCAGGAAGGTCGCAGTCTGCTTGAAGACGCGCTTGGTATCCTTCTTGCCGATGCCGAAGCTGAAGAGGCGCCTGCGGTGCTTGTTGACGATGATCTGGATCGGCGGATCGTCATTCCTCAGTTCCCGGATTCTAGCATAAAGGTCCTTCGCCTGGCGCAGCGCCGGAATGGTCAGCTCCGTCACCAGCGAAATCGAGTTGACGGCGCGCAGGAGGTCGCTCTTCCAACTTGTCTCGTAATACGGCACGTCAAGCACGGTGTGGTTGTTCTGGAAGGAAACGACGTCGAGCATCCGAAGCACCAGTTCGCTGCCCGTCGACGACAGGATGACGCCCGGCTGCCTAAAGGAAAGCAGCGAGAAGCCGCTCTCGTGCTTCTTCTTTATGATATCGATGAATTCGAGGTCCACGCGCGACGGATTGGCGATGACTGGTTTTAGGTCGTAGTCGTTGAGCGTGTTGAGATAGTGCCCGCAGGCGCCGGTGGAGAAATCGAGGTCGAACAGCGCCACGGTCCGCTCCTGCCGGCGCTTGGCGCGCGTCAGGCCGTCGGCAAGGCTGATGGCGATCGAGGTCGCGCCCGCTCCACCGACCGCCGCGACCACCGCATGCACGCGGTTGTCGCCGGAAAACGCGAGCTGTATGTGGCTGGAGATGGATTCCAAGAAAGCTTTCCGCTCGAGCGGCTTCTTCAGCCAATCGTTGCCGTTGAGGCGGAAGAGCAGCCGCATGCGCTGGTCGGAGAGCAGTTCCGAGACCAGGATCAGCGGCGTTTCTGCAAAGCGCCGGCGCAGTTCGGTGACTGCCCCGCCTTCCAGCACTGCCCCGTCGCCCACATCGACGACCAGGAGGTCGTAGTTCTCAGGCTTGATCCCGCTACGCGCCCCGGACGCCGCCTCCAGCGGGACAAGCTCGGTGTCGTAGTGGGACAGCGCGGAGAGCGAGTTCTGCATGAACTCCGAGACCGCCCCGTCGTTCGAGACGATCAGGATACGGACCCTTCGCGTGAAATTCATGTGTGTGGTCATCGGCTGTGGGTCCTTGGGAACATCCTCATGCTCCCGAGTTGGTGTTGAGATCCTCGCTCGTCACGGTGACGGGCATGGCGGGGATGGTGATCGTATTGAGGCCGAGCAGCGCGCCGAGGATCGGCAGGTCGAAGGTGACGCCCTGGACTTCCATTCGGATGGTGACCACCGCGCCGTTCGGGCGGGCGTAGTAGCCCAGGCCGGAAAGTTCGTAAGTAGCGACGATGTTCTCTGCCTCGATGCGCGGGTTGAGCTGGCACAGGGCTGGCCTTGTCCCGCCGGCTCCGACGGGCTGGCAGGAAGTGGTGCCACTGCCTCCGTAGACGATGCGGTTGAGCGCGGCATTGTCGCAGCCCGTGCGGTTTGGCCCGCATGTCCATGGTCCGAGCACTCCGACCGGAACCGACTCGCCTACGAGGGTGGTGTCGGCCGTGCTGATAGCGGCACTCGGGTCGAAGTCCGTTGCAAGTGAATTGGAAACCGCCGCAAGCCGCACCCCGTATTGCAGCGCCTTCACTGTCTGGTTCCACTGGAACATGGCGTAGCCGAACTCGACGAACGCCGCGAAGACAAGGACGACGAGCGGGAGCACGATCATCCCTTCGGCCAGGCTGATGCCGGACTGCTCCTTCAGAAATGATCTGAACCCCGCTCTCACCATCCGATGTACCTCTGGTCGTGATAGGCCTCGATGGTGATCGCGCTGATTCCGAGCCAACCGAACAGCGGCGAGGATTCGTAATCATGGCCGGTCGCCAGACGGATGACGCCCGCAACAGGCTCGCTGATCGTGATCTCGCTTGCATCGGGTCCCCAGCCGGGGACCCGCAGTGGCGTGCCGTCGCCCGGCAAAGCGGTGCCGTAATAGGCGATGTTCAGCGCGACTGTTTGGTTGCAGTTCGCGGCAAAGGACGGGTTCGTCTGGCATCGTGCCAGATAGCGCGCCGCATCGCGCAGCCCCGTCTCGATCTGTTCCTTCTGCCAGAACATGTTGCCGAATTCGAGGATGCCTGCGGTAAATATCGTCACGAACGGTATGACGATGATCGCCTCGGCAAGCACCGCACCTCGCTCCTCCCGGCGAAACTGTGCGAATATCTGCATGAGCCGCGGCATGATCATCACCTCACGAGAAACGATTCTTCGCGCAGGGACAGATCCAGCGTGTTGTTGCCGTCGTAGCCGGAGAAGTCGACCACCTCCATCGAGAGCTTCTTGACCGAGCCTCCGGTGACCGGCTTCGTCAGGAACATCGTCAGGAAGCCCTCGATATGGGCCGGCGCGATGGTTGACTGGCCGGACAGGTCGGCGGCACCGCAGTTCACGACGGCGGCGAAGATCACGCGGCGGTCGAGCTCGCCGTTGTCGGGCGTACCTGTGTAGCATTGCGGACTGCCGCGCTCGCCGTTGGGCGCCCGATGCCCTGTCGGATTGGCATAGTTCGGGTGGCCAAGCAGGTTCTCCCCGCTCACCTCGTCCAACGTCTGCTCGATCTCATAGTTGTAGATGTCGTATCGCGAAGGCGTGGAAGGTGTTCCCTCACCCGGATAGCTTGTTTTCGGGATATCCGGGACCTGAACGGTGCCGCTAGGCACATGCGCCGGATGATTGATGCGCCAATAGTCTTGGAGTTCGGGAAACCAGTCGGCCGAGTACAGCGTGCCATTGCCTTGGAATTCAAGTTCGGGATTGCCGTCGGGAAGGGCCCGGGCCTTTTCCAGATCCGTCTCCGCCGTGTAGCCGTTGCAGGCTTGGTTACTGTCAGGGTTGCGCGCGCCCTTTCGGATGTTCTTTGCAGGCCGATAGTTGTAGTCGTTCTTCTTGGTGCCGAAGTTGCCTTGGTAGACGTCGAACCGAGTGTTGAGGCCGTCGACCTGGCCCCAGTTGCCGCCCGGCTCCGTCTGAATGTTGTCCGTCGAGTAGCAGGCGTTGGGCTGGTTGGTGGCAAGCGCCTCGCCAAGGACACTTGCACCCTGGCCGCCAACGCGCAGGAAGCCGAAGTTGCCCGGGCCAGCGGAGGTGCTCCCATCGCCGGTCATCGTGATCTGGCGCGCGTAAAGGTCACCCTCGACGAAACGCTCACGCAAAGTCGGAACCTCGTCTTCCCACGGATTGCAGATGAAGAGCGGTGTGACTTCGCAAGCTGCGGCGTCGTAGGTCGCCACCGCCTCGGCTTGCATCGTGATCGTGTCGTTGGTCAGCCCCACCGGTAGCGGGAAGAGCGAGGTCATCTGCCGCGGATTGGATCGGACGAGGACATATTCGGCCTCCGTTCCGTCGGTCGTCTGATTGGCCGCGATCCAGTCCGCGTCGATCGGATCATCGTCGCTTGCGGGGATGGCCCTCAGGTAGACGACTGTTACTTCAGTCTCGTCGATGATGACTCCACCTCCGTCAGAGAAGCGCGCCTGATTGTTGAGAAGGTCCGCAATCGCCGTGTCGGCTCGAGAGATCGATTCTTCTCCGCCATCCAGCTCCCGCGCCCCGGCAAGCGCCAGCGCGTCCACGGCGTTCTGCAGGTCCGTGTGCAGGTTGTTCCCCCTCCCCATGTCGATGACAAGCAGGGAAAAACCGAGCAGCAGCGGCATAGCGATCAGCGAGAGTGCTGCAACGTAGCCGCGTGCCTCCGCGGCGAATGATAGGGCAATGCGTTTCATCCCAGCCCCCGGCGCGCCTTGCGCCGTACCCAAAACACTGGCCTTGAGGGCCGCCGCAGCCCTTGTGCCCCTATTTCCCCCGTTCAGTTGCCTTCCGTCTGCGCTCCCTGCGCGGTTTGCGCCGGTACCTGACTGCGCCGGTAGATGCGCTGTGCGCGCGCCACGGCCGGCCCATCGCCGGGGATGTAGACCCGGTCCGCATGCGGCGGGAACGGGTCGATCGTGTGGATGCCGACATTGGCCTCCATCGCGTTGCCGGCGCCGAGCGTCACGGTATCGCGATTGTTGAGATAGTCGGCGCAGCCTGCGAGCGGCAGCGCGCTCACCAGCGCCAGCGCGGCCTTACTTCTTGCCGACCGCATGGGCGCCTCCGAATTCCAGATCGATGATGTGCCCGTAGGGCCCGATCACGCCTTCGCCGTTGCGGAAGCGGCGGATCATGTCCTTGTCCACCTCCAGCATGCCGAGCAGGAACATCTCCACGTCGTTGCCCGGCCGCGTCTGGTCGAGTGGCGAATAGAGCTTTTTGTCAGGCGAGGCCGGCTGCACGAGGCGCGGGGTCACCACGATCACGAGGTCGGATTCGCGCTTCTGGAAGCTCGTCGAGCGGAACAGGGCGCCGAGCACCGGCACCTGCCCCAGCCACGGGAGTTGCTGCACGTCGCTGGCGTTGACCGATTCCAGCAGGCCTGCCATGGCGAAGCTCTGCCCGTCGCGCAATTCGATCGTCGCCTCAGCCCGGCGCGAGCGGAAGCCCGGATTGCCGTTGACGGAGATCGAGCGGTCGATATCGGAAACCTCCGGCACGATGTGCAGGTTGATCAGCCCGTTGTCGAGCACGATGGGCGTAAACTCCAGCCGTACGCCGAAGGGCCGGTAGTCGGTCTCCGTCGCCGTGGCTCCGGTCGTGCCCTGCACCACGCGCGAGATCGGCACCTCGCCGCCGGCGTGGAAGCTCGCCGTCTCGCCGCTCATGGACATCAGGTTCGGCTGCGCCAGCCGCCGCACCAGCCCCTTGGCCTCCAGCGCGTTGATGACGATGTCGATGCGCCAGCCGGAGATCTCCAGAACCTTGGCGATGAGCTGGCCGAAGGGTGTGCCGTTGGCGGTCGATACGCCGCTGATCTCGCGCTGAAGCACGCCATCGTCATCGACGCCGAGGCCAAGCCGTGGGTGAAGGGTGAACAGCCCGTTGGCGGCATGCGCACCGGTGAAGCCGATGCCGAGGTCGCGCCCGGCCTGCCGCGAGGCCTCGATGACGCGCACCTCCAGCATCACCTGCTGAGCGTCGAGGACGCGAAGCTGGTTGATGACGGGCTCGGGCGAATATTGCTGGGCGATCTCGAGCACCCGCGCCAGGTCCCGCCCGTCCTTCACCGTGCCGGAAAGCCGGATGCGGTCGTTTACGTTGGAGACACTGATCTCAGCACTCGGCACCGCACTTTGGATCTGCGCAGCAAGCTCGATGTAGTCGAGCCGCACGCGCACGTCGATCACGCCGAGCAGATTCTTGCCCTCGCTGTAGAGCGAGATGTTGGTGGCGCCGGAACGCCGGCCCTGCACATAAAGCGAGCGGTCCGTCAGCGGCACCACGTCGGCGACGTCGGAGTCGCCCACCACGATATCGGCAAAGCTCTGGCTGGTCCTCAGCGTCCTGGTGGAGCCCGGCGCAACGGTGACCTGCGTTACCGTCCCGCCGCCGAGGTTGACCCGCATTTCCTGTGCGTGAAGCGGGCCCGCCGGCAGCGCCACGGCAAACGCGGCAAGACCCGTCATGAGAAGGGCGGCTGCCGCCCTTATTCTCGATTTGCGGAAAGAAGTGCTGCCTCTTCCCAGTTTATCTCGACACAAAGACACTTGAACCGCCCCTCGAAAGCTTCATGGTCGCGCAAAGAAGTTGCTGATTTATTGCGTTTCGAATCTGTATTCTTTCCGTCCATCGTTCCTTGTCACCCCCACAACCACGAAATCGGGGGCCGGCGGCAGAACGGGGACCTGTTTTTCCACAACAACTTCCTTTTCCACGACCACCTGCTCGGGTTTCCTGTTGAGCATCTCGGTCACCATGCGCTCTAGCGTGCCGAGGCGGTCCTTTTCTTCTTGCGACATCTCATTCTTCAGTGTCTGCGACATCGGGCCGCCGCCGAGATCGGCAAGCGTAATGGGCCGCGTCTGCTCGACGCCGGCGGACGCCACGTTGCGCAGCGTCAGCGACAGCGTGCCGACATTGGCGGCGAGCGTTAGCATCTGCGCCTCGCCCGTCGTCACCTCGAAGGTGACGGTCTTGGAGACGGAGGGCTGGTCCTTGCGGTCGTCGGCCACCTGGTCGATAGCGAGCACCTTCACGCCCTGCAGGAGCACGTCCACATAGGTCTGCTCGCTGTCGTTCTGGCGCATATTCCGCGTGAGAAGCACGTCGACGCGGTCGCCCGGCAGCACGAAGCCGGCCACGCCCAAGACGTCGTTGACGCGGATGGAGACGGCCTTCATGCCCTCCGAAAGCGCGGCCGAAAGCGTGGCGCGCCCGCCGGCACCGGTGATCTTGCCGGCCAGGACAGGCTCGTCCCTCTCGATCGCCGACATGACGTAGCGCGTTTCTGCGTCCTTGCCGGTGCCCAAAAGGTCTTCCTTGGTGGCAAAGCCACCCTCGGGGAGATTCTTGCTGGGCCAAGGGAGCAGCTTCAGGTCTTCATCACGGACTGGATGGCCAAAGCGCAGTTCCCTGGCCGCGACGATAATCGTGTGCTGCGGTGCGGCCTCTGCCGCGCCCTGGCCCAGGAGCGCATTGCGCTGATCCGCGAGATAGGTACGCACGCCGAAAACGGCGACCGCGGCAAAAAGTGCGGACACGACGAGACTGATTAAGGTTGAACCACGCATCGGATCACCCCCAAGGCGCCCCACGCCACGCAGAAGCGTGTCGAGATTTTTTGTTATTGGAGGCGCGCCAGAAAGCGCGCCTCCTCTATATCCACTACGATGCCAGAATCAGGTGCCAGCCGGCGCGCTGAGTTCAGTGCCGAACCAAGTGCCCCAGCTAGTCCAGGCAGACGAAAGATTACCACCGACCGCGGTCACTGCTGCAATTACGCCACCTACTAGAAGGCCGAGCAGCACCAGATATTCAGAAAGCGCGATGCCGTCTTCTTCGCGGGCGAATGCGCCGATGATGTTGGTGATTTTGGTCATGACTCTTACCCCTACATGACATGTGTTTTTTACAATCCGCCTGCGAGAGACCCCTCCGCCGACAGGCTTCATTAATACCCCTTTAACTGTAAACCGGTCAATCAAATCGACTGTTCAAAATAGTATATGGTAAATAAACAAAAAGACTTATCTTGACTAAAACTGACAGCTTTATGACAGTTCTATGACAGAATCCCCTGAATAATCAAGCGCATAGCCAGCGGCGAAAGGCGCCTTTTTCGGGGAATTCCGCTGCTCCCAGCATCTGGAGGGGTAGCTTCGGCATCTTTCACGCCGGCTCGCGCCGCATAACATGCTATACTGGCCCGCATGTAAAAATCTGTTTCATTTTCTTCGGAAGACGAATTATTGTCCGTCTGATAGTGAAATGGTGTTCGAGTTTTATTGTGATTAATTTATGAGGTGGAAGATGAGATTGAGGGCATTGCGTGAGACGAATCGGGCGGCGGTCCGTGCCGTCGTTTCAGGTTTCTCAGGTGCACTGCAGGGGGTCCGTTTATGAGCGCCGAGCTTCCCATCGCCATCATCGCCGCCGGGCTGATGATCTATGCGGCCTATGAGGATTTCACGCGCTGGAAGATCCCCAACGCCGTCGTTCTGGCGCTTGTCGCGGCCTATGCGGCGCTGGCGCTCGTGCGCTGGATGACGCCGCAGGAGGGGGATGTGCTGGCAGAGCTCGACGGCATGCGCCCCAGCCTTTACGGCGACCTCGCCGCCGGGCTGCTCCTCTTCCTGATCGGCTTTGCACTGTGGATGATCGGGATGATGGGGGCGGGCGACGCCAAGCTGCTCTTTCCCGTCGGCCTCTTCGTCGGCTGGACCCTGCTTCTGCCCTTCGCCGTGCTTTTGACCGTCTTCGGCGTGCTGGCCTACCTCCTCCTGAAGCTGCCCATCCCGCTGCGCCTCCAGTTCGTCCCCGGCGTCCTGCGCCTCGACGAGATCCGTAAGACGGGAAAGGTGCCCTACGGTGTGGTCATCGTGGGGGCCGCGCTGGTGGTGATGTACGGGACGTATGTCGGGGGGTGAGCTCGACGCGGGCACCTGAAATCGCAGGCCAGCAGCCTATCCCTTCACCTGCCGCAGCGCCTCCGCCACCCGTGCCCGCGTATCGCGTGCGACGGCACGGGCGCGCGCCATGTCGTGCAACATGGCCGCGTGCCACGCGAGGCACAGCGCTGCCGTCAGTCCGAACAGCACCACACCGTAGGCGGGGAACCTGGAAAGGTCGAGCGACCAGTCGAGAAGCGAGGCCTCGCCATAAGCCACAGCCTCCGAACCCGCCTGGAAGACCCTGGCCTGCCCCATGGCGTAGAGAAGCGCCAGAAAAGCTCCGTGGGAATAGAAGAAGCGAAGATGCGTCAGCCTCGCCGCGGACATCAGGAGCAGGCATCCGGCGAGTGCCACCGCGGCAAAGAGCAGGAGCGCGCCGCCATGGCTCGCGCCGGCAAGCCCGGTGATGAGATAGACCGGTTCGCGCATGACGGGCAGCAGCGTCATGAAGGCTTGCCAGGCGGCAGGCTCCGCCGGCCGGAGGGCGAGCGCCATGCTGCTCGCCACAAACGCCGCCGCCAGCGCAAACACAGCCACCGGCGCCACCTCAAGAAACTTCACCACCCGCCCGATCATGATTCGATCCCCGTTCGCAGAAGGATCATCCGCCGTGAGGGGTAAAGAATGGGTAAGAGTGCGCGGGAGCTGGCCCCTGCCCCTCTCATGCGATTTCCAAAGGAGAGTTTGCAAGAAAGTGGTCGGCGCCGAGCCAGGAGGTTCCCTACAGCCCTACCGCACCCTCGAATACGTAACCTTGCCGTCAGGTGTTTCGATGCGCTCGAAGCGCCAAGAGCCGCCCGGTCGGGAGGAGGCGGCTGAGCGGTCCTCGGCGCGTGGAGGCGGCGGGGCGGAGATAGTCGTACTGCGCGAGGGCTCGTCCTCTGCCTCGGGCAGCACGACAGACGAGAAGGCCGCACCGTTTTCGAGCTCCTCGGTCAGGGCCTGCAGCTTGCGCCGCACCTCCTGTACCTCCACCTGCAGCCGGCCGACCTCCCCCGAAAGCCCCGACACATTGGAAGCAAGGCGGTCGATCTGTGCCTGCACGCCTTCATTGACCTTGTCGATCTTCCCCGACAGCCGTCTCTCGAACTGGTTGAGCTCGGAGAGCCGGGATTCAAGCGCCGAAAGCTCGCGCACCGACTGCAGGATGTAGTAGAGGGTCACCGCCATGAGCACGGCCAGCGCCAGCGATATCAGGCTGAAGACGATGCCGCCGCGCGCGGCGGCACGCTGCGCTTCCCCGCCGGCGTGCGGCCGGCCCGCCTCGTCCGGGGGGGAGAGCCTGCTATCAAGGAAGGCACGCACCGATGGCTCCTTGCGCATGTCTCCGGCGCGGTGCCGGAGACGTCAAATTAGCACACGGCGCCTTCGGCCGGAAGCATGCGGCGCCATCAGCCCCGCTGGGCGAGGGACGCGCTATTCGACAGAAGCTCGAGATTGTTCGCCGTCGTGATGTTTGTGGGGTCCAGCTCGTAGGCCTTCAGGAAATTACGCCGCGCCTGCAAAAGATTGCCGCGCAGAAGATAGGAGTAGCCGACATTGTTGTAGTATTCCGGCCGGTTCCCGATCATCGGGGCAAGCTTGCGGTAGGCCGTGTCCGCCGTGTCGAACCGGCCGAGCTGGTCTGCCGAGGCAGCAAAACCCAACCACGCCGCCGGGTCGTTCGGGAAGACTTCCACCGCGCGCTTGTACAGTGCGTAGGCCTTGCCGTAGTTCTTCTCCTTGAACTGCACATTGCCCTGGGCAAGCAGTTCATCATTCTTATAGTAGGAGACGTCCGGAAGGTCCTTTATGGATGCGGCACTGTCGCCGAACGAGGACATATCCGCTAGATCGGTGGACTGGCACGCAGCCAAAAACGCGCTACCTAGAAGAAGGACAGCTAGACTCCGGCAAAGATGGCGCAACTGGCACTCACTTTTTTAGTTCCCCCAATTCAGGCACAATACAGGCGTATCATTATCGAAGCCAAGGGGTTTTCTGATAATCCCCGAAAATCCTGAAACGAGTGTTACCGATAAGCAATAATGTGAAGCCTCCGCGCGCAAGAGGAAATCATGAAGAACATCTTCCTCGGCCTGCAGATTCCGGTTCTCATCGTGCTTGCGATGCAAGCCTCTCTCCTGGCAAGGGAAATCGGCGCACTGCAGCAGAGGATCGAGGCCGCTCCGGTGATCCGCGCCGAGACCGAGCAGAGGCGCGCATGCGAGGAAGCCATCTGGCCCGCCATCCCCGAGCCATGCCTCGAGCGTGTGTCAGCGGTGCGCACGGATTGACGCCGGCGCGGACAGACGGCCGGATATGTCCGGAACACTTCTGCTGCGGGAGATGCCCTTCACCGCAAGACGCCCTGCCCTCCCAGCCTCGATTGCTATCACAGGAAAGGATCCTCAGAAGCTTTCGGGCGCGGGATCCTGCAGTATCGGCTTGCCGCCGGAGAGGCGGTAGATCGAAAAAAGTCTCTCCACGGATCCATCCGCATTGAAGCGGAAGGTGCCGGTTGCACCTCGGAACCCGGGATCGGCCCGCAGAGTGGCCGCCGAAAGCGCCTCCGCGCCCTTCGCGCGCACGATGCCGGCAGCGATCGCCGTTGCGTCGTAGGCATAGGCCGCCTGCATCGACAGCGGCCGCCGATGGGCCTCCCGGAAACGGTCGGCGACGAGCTTCAGGCTCGCTTGGTCCGGAAGGGCAAGCAGCGCCTCGTCCAGCACGGGTGCGGCATGGTCTTCCCTGGTCCAGGCGGAGGTGCCCAGGGTCAGGGCATCCAGCGCAAGCCCGCCCGTGGCGCGCAGGGCGGCAACGGCAGCCGCCGGCGCAGCGTCGGCGAGGATGAGCACCGCATCGGCCTTTCCGATATCGGACTTTGAAACCTCAATCCTGCCGCCGGCATACTCCACCACATCGACAAGCGCGCCGCCCCGCTGACCGATGCCCTTCCTCAGCCGCTCCAGAGACCGTGCAGGCGGACGCGGCGGCACGACCGCGAGGATGTTCTTTTCTCCCGTGGCCGCCGCATAGGCGGCCACATCCAGCGCACTGTCCACTTCGTCCGAGGCGAAGGTGAAGAGATCCGGCGCGGCCGGCACAGCATTCGTCGCCAGCGACAGCACCGGAGGCCGTTTGTCCGGAGAAATCGCGGCCACCGCCTCGGCCTCCGTAGCGGAGACCGGCCCGATGACGAGCCGTGCCCCTTGCGAGGCGGCCTCCGCCGCACGGGCAGCCGCTGCCTCTCCGGCACGGCCCGTGTCATAGATGGTCAGGCTGATCCGCTCCCCGCCAAGATCCTCCACCGCCAGCGCCGCCCCGTCGCGATAGTCGGCGGCATCCTTTGCCGAGCGCGGCAGCAACAAGGCGATCACCGCGGAGCCGTCGCCGACGGTCTCCACCGATGGGCCCCGCGCGGCCTCCCCGCTGCCGACGCCAAGCGCATCCGTGGAGGATTGGCAGCCCGCAGCGACCATGCATGTGAGCACCGCCACAAGCAATCCGCACAAGCGTCGTACAGCCGGCGTCACCCTATCGTCCTCATGAAAGCCAGCCGCACAGACATGTTCGGCTCGGCCACTCGCGAGGTATGGTAAATACCGCAATCGCCAAGAGGTCAGCGGTGCGTATGACCGCCGTACCAGGAGAACTCTCCCGGCCACATTTCCGGTTGACCTAGTCCACCAAGCTTAATGGCACGGCACAACTGCTTCCAGTATGAAGGGCCAGGTAAAAGAGCCCGCCTCTTCACGCGTGTCCAGATCCGTGAGTGCGGCGGAAGCCAAGGGTCGCGCTCCTGGAGCAGAGCAATGTCTGCATCGGTTCCATGTAACGTTTCCTTATGGCTTCGAATCGAACGTTCTCTAGGGATTATATGGGGGCGGCAGTTATCAATGGATAGTCTATGCTGAAGGTCTACAGCTGCATCGCGACGCAGCACGATCTGCGTCTGGTTCTGCTGGCCGCGTTTGTTTGCCTTCTGGCATCGTTCACGGCCATCAATCTCCTGCACCACGCCGGCAACAGCTCGTCGACGATGCGTCGAATCTGGCTAGCGGTCGCGGCAATTGCCACTGGCTTCGGCATTTGGGCGACGCACTTCATCGCGATGCTGGCTTTCCAGCCCGCCGTGCCAAGCGGCTACAATGTCATTCTCACCGTTCTCTCCCTCATTGCGGCAGTCGTGCTGACGGGGGTTGGACTATCCTTGGCCATTTCACCTCGCCTGCGGCATGGACGCTGGATCGGGGGCGCGGTCGTCGGCGGCGGCATCGCCGTCATGCATTATTCCGGTATGGCCGCCTTCGAGATTGCGGGACGAATCATCTGGGATGCGCCGCTGGTTGCCGCCTCTATCGCGCTGGGAGGCGGCTTCGGCGCCCTCGCCCTCGCACTGGCCCTTCGCGCCAGCACGATCAAATGGAAGGTGATCGGCGCGGCTTTGCTGACGGTCGCCATCTGCAGCCATCATTTCACCGCCATGGCCGCGGCCGCTATCGTCCCCGACCCGAGCGTCGCTGTCTCGAAACTGGCGCTGCCGGCAGGCTGGATGGCGGTCGGGATCGCAATCGTGTCGATCGGCATCATCGTCATGACGGCCGCCGGCCTTGCGCTGGACCTGCGGGACCGCCGCAGCTCCGGCGAAGCGGCGCGCATGCGCGAGCTTGCTAACGCCGCCGTCGAGGGGCTCGTCGTCTGCGACAACATGCAAATCGTGGAGGCCAACCACAGCTTCACGTCGCTCGCCTGCCCCGATGGCTCGGAGACGGTCGGAAAGTCGCTCGAGGCCTTCTTTCCCACCTTCACCCTCGATAAACTGTCCAGCACGATACACGCACCTCTGGAGGCGCCGCTTCGTGTCACGGACGGCAATTCGATCCCGGTGGAACTCATTCGGCACGACATCATCTATTCCGGGAAGCCGCATCAGGTCCTCGCGGTTCGAGACATTCGCGAGCGGAAAAGGGCCGAGGAGGAAATTTATTTCCTTGCTCACCATGATCCTCTAACGGCCTTGCCGAACCGCACCAGTTTCAACAAGAAGCTGGAGGACGAACTTGCGTCCAATCGCGGCACCGGCAAATGCGTAGCGGTGCTGCTTCTCGATCTCGACCGCTTCAAGGAAATCAACGATCTCTTCGGTCACCTGACCGGCGATGCCGTGCTCCAATTCGTGGCCGGAAAAATCAAAGGTGTCCTCCGGCCCGGCCAGATGGTTGCGCGTCTGGGCGGCGACGAGTTCGCCTTGATTGCTCCCGGGCTCCCAAGCCCCGAGTACGCGGCGCTTACCGCCGAAGCTATTCTGGACGCGTTCGATGGTGATGGCGAGGGCCTGCCGTCAGGCGCCACGGTCGCGACCAGTATCGGCATTGCGGTTTTTCCGAACGACGCCGCGGACGGCAAAACGCTCCTCAACTATGCGGATGCCGCCCTTTACGAAGCCAAGTCGGACGGCCGAGGTGTGTTTCGCTTCTTCGAACCGTCCATGGGCGCCTGCCTGCGCAACCGTCGTCAGCTCGAGCATGACATTCGCCATGCGATCATGCGCGATGAACTCAGCGTGGCCTATCAGCCACAGGCGGATCTGCAGTCAAGTCAGGTATTCGGATTCGAGGCGCTGCTTCGCTGGAATCACGCCACCAGGGGTCATATTCCCCCAGCGGAATTCATTCCGATGGCGGAGGAATGCGGTGCGATTCTACAGATCGGCGAATGGGTATTGCGTACCGCCTGCGCCGAAGCTGTGCGCTGGGAAAGGCCGCTGGCGATCGCCGTCAACGTCTCTGTCATGCAGCTTCACAGCGGCAATCTGCCGGAACTGGTCGATGAGATATTGCGAGAAACCGGCCTTGAGCCATCTCGACTTGAGTTGGAGATCACAGAGTCGACACTCATCAAGGATGTCGGGCGTGCGCTAGAGGCATTGGGCAAGCTGAAAGCTCTCGGCGTGCGTATAGCGATGGATGACTTCGGGACCGGCTATTCGTCGCTCACCAACCTGCGCGCCTTCCCCTTCGATAAGATCAAGGTGGACCGATCCTTCATTCGGTCCGTGCATACCAACGAGGAAGCAGCAGCCATAATGCGTGCGGTTTTCGGGCTTGCGCGTGGCCTGCGGCTGCCGGTGCTGGCGGAAGGTGTAGAAACGGAAGGTGAACTGAGCTTCTTACGGCAGGAGGGCTGCGACGCCATGCAAGGTTATTTTCTCGCTCATCCAGCTCCGATCGCCGAATTTGAGCAGTACACGAGCCAGACTGGCATCGCAGCCACTCATCAAAAGCATGAGTTGCATCTCTTGAGGCAAGGCGCCGCCTAACTCCCCCAGCACCGCACCTCGAGGTTCACAAGGCGGGCGGTCGATCCTTGCGGCGGTGAAATAGCGATGCGATGGTTCCGCGGTCAGCACCGCGTTTCCGAAGAGTGGAGCGAAGAGAAGAGGGCGCAGTATGCCGCTGATCTTCACAGCAGCACATAGCCGATCACGACCGTCTGCTCCATGTTCGGCGCCAATACGAGATTGAGCCGGCCGCGGATGCGCCGGTCGTCGACGGCAAGCAAGAAACCTGTAGCAACCGGCCGATTCTTGTTCTCTGTGAGAGCCTTGTCAGCTCGCCGATCTGCACGTCGAGTGAAAGACGAAGATTGCGCGCCGTGGTCCCTTCCGTGCCAATGGGAAGGCGTGCGCACATGAAGTTCAGGAAGGGCTGGTTGTAGACGATGATCCGCTTGTCCTCGCCCAGGGCGAAGGCGGGCACGGGCGAAGCCTGCACGAGACTGTCGACCATAGCCGGACCGGCGAACGTCCGCGCCCGCTCGAGCCGCCCCTGAAGCCAGCCGACGAACATCACCCGCAAAAGAGAGGTGATGTTGGGCGCTTGCGGAAAGCGTTCTTCAGTGCGAAAGCGGCAATGCCAGAAAGCTCGACGCATCTATGAGGCGGGGCCTGCCGTCCGGGACGCTATCGGTGGTCGTCGGATCATGTCAGCGGCCTTCTCGGCGATCATCACCACGGGCGAAGCCGTATTGCCGGAGACGATCACGGGCATGATCGACGCGTCGATCACACGCAGGCGGTCGACGCCGTGGACGCGAAGGTCGGCGCCGACGACGGCGGAGCTGTCCTGCCCCATCTTGCAGGTGCCCACCGGATGGAAAATCGTCGTCGCGATGTCGCCAACCCTAGCAAGCAGGTCCTCGTCCGACTCGTTCGCTGGCCCCGGCAGGATTTCCTGCGGCCTGTAGGACGCAAGTGCTCGTGCAGTCATGATCCGCCTTGCCTGCCGGACCGACTGCACGGCCACACGCTTGTCGCTTTCGGCTGAAAGGTAGTTCAGCCGGATATCCGGCTGCTTGTCTGGGTCGGTGTCGCGCACATGCACACTGCCAACGCTCTCTGGTCGCAGATTGCAGACCGAAACGGTGATCGCCGGGAAGGGATGCAGCGGATCGCCCAGCCTGTCGGTGGACAGCGGCTGAACGTGATATTCCAGATCGGGCGTCGCCATGGCCGGGTCCGACTTGGTGAACATGCCGAACTGGCTGGGCGCCATCGACATCGGCCCCGTTCTGCTCAGCGCATATTGCAGGGCGACGCGCGCCTTGCCCAACGGGCTGCCCAGCATGGTGTTGAGGGTTTTTGCGCCCGAGACGCGAAACACCGTGCGGATCTGCAGATGGTCCTGCAGATTTTCTCCCACGCCCGGGCTCTCATGGACCATTTCGATCCCCAGGTTGCGCAGCAGGTCCGGCCGGCCGATCCCCGAATGCTCTAGGATCTTGGGCGAGTTGATGCTGCCCGCCGCAAGCAACACCTCCGCGTCGGCCTTCGCCTCGTGGAGCCTGCCTTTCCAGCGGAAGCGCACGCCGGTCACCGTCCTGCCCTCGATGATGAAGCCGTCGGTCTGGGCATGGGTGACGACACGCAGATTGGGCCGCTTCATTGCCGGGCGCAGGAAGCCCTTGGCGGTGTTCCAGCGCACGCCCGCCTTCTGGTTGACCTCGAAGAAGCCGGAGCCTTCATTGTCGCCGTCGTTGAAATCGGCACGCGGCAGGATGCCGAACTCCCTGGCGCCTTCCTGGACGGCATGCAGGATGTCCCACGACAGCCGTTGTTTCGAGACTTTCCATTCACCGCGGGCGCCGTGCATCGGGCCCGCCCCGGCATGATGGTCTTCCGATTTCAGGAAGTAAGGCAAGACGTCGTCCCAACCCCAGCCGGCGTTCCCCATCTGCCGCCAACGGTCGTAGTCGGATGCCTGGCCACGCATGTAGATCATGCCGTTGATCGAGCTGCATCCGCCCAGCACCTTGCCGCGCGGATAGACGAGCGAACGGCTGTTCAGTCCCGGCTCGGCCGCAGTCTTCATCATCCAGTCGGTTCTGGGGTTGCCGATGCAGTAGAGATAGCCGACCGGGATGTGAACCCAGCGATAGTTGTCGCTGCCGCCGGCCTCGAGCAGAAGGACGTTCGTACCCGGATCCTCGGTCAGGCGATTGGCAAGGACGCAGCCCGCCGTGCCCGCTCCGATGATGATGTAGTCGTATCGTCCATCGAGACGACGAGGCTGTAGTAACATGACATTCAGACTCCGGAGCCGATTGAGGATTTGTGACTCATGTGTTCACTGCTCCTCCATCGTGTCGTTTGGGAGTGTGGCCCAGAACTCCTTTAGGGTCTCCGCGAGACCACTGTAGATGCGGTAGCGGCGGTCGTAGTGGTGCCTCATGGCGAGGTCGGGCGCAAATTCTGCACCGGGCCTCGCCATCGCCGCTATGCCGGTTTCATAGTCTGCGAAGAGCCCCGCACCGACGCCTGCCCCGATCGCCGCGCCCAATGCGCCCGTCTCGCGCGCCTCGGCAACCGTGATCGGCACGCCCAGACCGTCGGCGAAGATTTGCGGCCAGTACGGACTGCGCGAACCGCCGCCCGACATCACCGCCCTGTCGAACGCCACGCCGGCGCTGGCGAGAACCTCGATGTGGCGGCGATGCTCGAACATGACGCCTTCGAAGAGCGCGCGCAGCAGATGCCCCTCGCCGTGCCAGCCGGCAACGCCGTAGAAGCCGGCCCGGAAATCCGCGCCTTGGCCTGACCCGTAGAGAAAGGGATGAAAGAGCGGATCGTCGGCCGCCGAAGTGACCGAGCCGACCAGCGCGTTGCATTGGCCGAAGGGGTCGTCGTGATGCCCGCCGCGCTCGACGAATTCGCGCACATACCATTCGAGATTGGCGGCGGACGTGGCGCTCGACTCGACGTTGACGAAGCGGCCGGGGCTGAAGCCTGCAACCATGAAGACGTTCGGGTCGACCACCGGCTTGTCCGAGAACACCTGGTTGATCGACCAGGTTCCGGCGATGATGGAGGCTTCGCCGCTGGAGACGGCCCCCGCGCCCATTGCGCTCGCCACCACGTCGAAATAGCCACCGATGACCGGCGTGCCCTCGGCCAGACCTGTTTCGGCGGCAGCTTTGGCCGAGACCGTGCCGGCAACTTCCGCCGGATCGATCAGGCGCGGCAGGAGAGACTTGGCGTCCTCCAGCCCGTAGAGCGACAGGAGATCGTCGTCGTAGACGCACTCCGGCATGCGCAGGAGGCCGCAACCCGACATGTCCGATATCTCGCTGACGCGCTCGCCGGTGAGGCGGAAGGTGATGAAATCCTTGCACAGCATGAGGCTGCCGGCACGGGCATAGATGTCGTGTGCGTTCGCCTTCACCCAGGCGAGCAGCGTTGGCGTCTGCGAGGGCCACGGTTTCTGCAGGCAGATCGCATGAAGGGCGTCACCGTTCGCGGCGGCAAGAGAGGCTGCCAGCGGTGCAGCGCGGGTGTCGAGTGACTGGATGCCAGCCAACGGCCGATCCGCTTTGTCCAGCAGATAGAGACCGTTGCCATGTCCGGCGCAGCCGATCCCCGCAATGTGGCGCGGATCGATCCCGGCCCTTTCGATGCAAGCGCCGATCGCTTCCCGGGCATTGGCCCAGAGTTCATCGAGGTCGCGCTCGACGTGGCCCGGATGCGGCGTACTGGACTGGCCGTCGAGCGCGTACATGGCCAGTTGGCGGCCTTCGAGGTCGAATAGAACCGCCTTGATGACCGTGTTGCCGGCGTCGAGGCCCAGGAGATATCGCTTGTCTTCAACCACGGTTATAGATCTCCCACGCTTCTTCGCCGTCCGCGCCCTGATGGATCATTGCCATCAGCGCGTTCACGACCGCCTTGGGGTTTTCGTGCTGGTAGATGTTGCGGCCGTAGACCATGCCGTTCGCCCCCTGCTTCATGAGCGCGGCCGATTTAATCAGGACCGTCTTCAGGTCTTCCTTGCCGCCGCCACGCACCAGCACCGGCACACGGGCGGCTTCCACCACGCGGTGGAAATCCTCGGCATTCTCCGTCGGGTCGGCCTTGATGATGTCGGCGCCCATCTCGGAGGCGAGCCGCACCAGAGTGACGATCCTCTCGGCGTTGCCGTCCACCTGATAGCCGCCGCGCATTTCGTTGGGCAGCATCACCAGCGGTTCGATCATCAGGGGCATTCCGTATTTGTGGCAGGCGGCGCGCACGCGGGCAATGTTCTCCACGCACTGGCGGAACAGCTCCGGCTCGTCCGGAAGCATGAACAGATTGACGACGACGCAGGCCGCATCCATTTCCAGCGCGCCGATGATGGGCTCCTCATGGTTCTGCAGCATAGACCACATCACGCGATGTCGCTGCGCATTGTAGGGATTGCCCATGTCGATGCGCATCACGAGCGCCGGCTTGTCCTTCTCGGGGCGGCTTTGCAGGAGGTCGGCCTGTCCGTAGGCCATCTGGATGGCGTCCGGCTTGGCGCCAATGAGCGTGTCGACCACGCCGGTCATGTCTTCGAGGCCGACCATGAAGCTCGGCTCGTTGCAGACGCCATGATCGATCGCCACGTCGAGGCAGCCGCCATTGGTGAACATCCTGTTCATGCGGGCTTTCGTGCTTATGCGCATGCAAGTCTCCTGTTCCTGGTGCGTTGTTCGAGCATTTCCTTCGAGACGCCGTGATATTGGCCGAGTTCGTCGATGAAGGCTTCGGCTTCGCGCCTGGCGCGGGCTTCGCTCCAGCCGAGCTCAGCCGCGGCGATTTCGGCGACGCGCCGGATCAGGGACGTCGAGACCTCGCCCCGGATCGCCAGGGACGTGCGCCGCAGCAATATGTCACCCAGTCCGGCGACGAATTCATGCCTGATGAGAAACACGATCTCTGCTGCCGTGACCAGACAGGCTTGGTCGAGCGGCTTGTCGTCGTCCCGGCCCAGACAGAAGTTCAGAACCTCCTTGGCGCGCGTGCCGTAGGCATCTACGAGGTGGGCGGCGCGTTCGCGGCTGATCCCGTGGCCTGCGGACAGGTCACGCTCAAGGTCGCGAGCATCGTCCGGAAAGCCGACCCCACCGCCAATAGCAAGCTCCAGCGTGTCCCGCACCCGTTGGCGGCCCAGTTCGGCAAGCACCGCATCGGCCGTCTGCTCCGCGAAGGCGCGGAAGGTCGTCCATTTGCCGCCGACCATGCAGAATTGAGGGACCGGGCCGTCGAGCCGGTGAGCAAAGTGCCCCCGCGAGATGCGGCCGGTGAACTCGTGGTCGCTCTTGGGCAGCGGGCGGATGCCGCTGTAGCTGAACACGATCTGCTCGGCTGAAATGGCGATATCCGGAAAGACCAGCCGCAGGGCGTCGAGGATGTAGTCCCGCTCCTCCGGCTCGCAGTGCACCCGACCAGCCGCCTCAACCCGGATGTCAGTGGATCCGGCCAGGACCTTGCCGAGATAGGGAAACACGATGCACACACGCCCGTCCGCGTTCTCGAAGAACAGCATGTGGCCGCCCAACGCCTCATGGAGCGCCGCGCAGTCGAGGATGAGATGCGAGCCCTTGGTTCCCGAAACGAAGGGCTCCGTCTTCAACTCCGGCGCGGCGAGTTGCGTCACGGCCTCGTCGAGCCACGCGCCGGTTGCGTTCACGACGGCGCTGGCACTCACGGGAAGACACTCGCCCGTTGCGCCGTCCCTGACGGTGTATCCCGCACCGTCCGCCGAGATTTCCGCGTAGTTCAGGGCAATGCTGCTTGAGGCAAGATGCGCGGTGTCGAGCAGCAGCTCCACGCCGAGCCGCTCGGGATAGCTGATCCATGCATCATAGTAGGTGGCGGAGTAGCGCAGACGGCGCGTCAGCCGGGGCCAGCGCCTCATGGTCTCGCGCGCTCCGCGGAAGCGATGCCGCGGCAGCAGGCGGCGTCTGCGCGTGGTCCAATCATAGAGGGAGAGCCCGACCTTGATCGGCAATGCGCCGCGGCTTGCCGGCCTGCTGGTGAAACCCAGAAACCCCGCCGCACTGTTCAGCAGCCCGGAAAAGACGGAGGCAATCGGGATCGTCGTCGCCAGCGGCCGCACCATGTGCGGCGCGTTGACGAGCAGCGCATCGCGTTCGCGCAGTGACTCACGGACGAGGTCGAACTCACCGTTTTCAAGATAGCGCAGCCCGCCATGGATCATGCGCGAGGGGGCGGCACTGCAGCCCGAACAGAAATCGCGCCGCTCGACGAGGAGAACCCTGAGCCCCTGCAGCGTCAGCTCGCGAAAGACCCCGATGCCATTGATACCGCCGCCGACGACGACGACGTCGAACGCGCCGTTACGGCGAATTTGGTCAAGATTGTCGTCACGTTGTTCAGGCATAGGTCCACCGTTCACCGCCCACGGAGGACGGTGTCGCGAAATTGGTTCCGGGTCGGAAAGTCAGGCGTCGAGGGCGGTCAGATGTTTCGTGGCTGCCTTGCTGATGGTCTTAATCTCTTCCGGCGAGAGACGAATGCGCCCGGCCTTGGCGTTCTCCCTCGCCTGGTCCGGACTGCGGGCGCCGCAAAGTGCGAAGGTGATGCCGGGTTGCTGGATCGTCCAGGCGATGACGATCTGCGCATTGCTGGCGCCATGGACATCGGCGATGGGCGCGATCTCGCGCATCAGGCGTGCGACCTTTTCGCGGTTGGCGATCGAGAACCGGGGACTGTCCTTGCGCTGGTCGTCGCCCTCGAAGACGCGGTCGGCCCCTATCTTGCCTGACAGCAGGCCCAGCGCCAGGGACGAGTAGCTGAGCGTCGACACATCGTGCCGGGCGCAGATGGGCAACAGCGTCGTCTCGATGTCACGCTTGACCATGCTGTACTCTTCCTGCACGGCATCGAGCCCGCCGGGGACGACATAGGCTTTGAGGTCCTGCGGCGAGACGTTGCTGGCCCCGATCGACCTGATCTTCCCCTGTGCCTTCAGCTTCTCGAGCGCCTCCTTCGTCTCTTCGATGGGCGTGGTCGGGTCCTGCCAATGGGTGATGTAGTGGTCGATATAGTCGGTGCCGAGGCGCTTCAGGCTCTGCTCGACCTCGTAGACGATCGAATCCCGGCCGAGATAGCGGTGGACGGGTCTTCCCTCGTAGTCGAAGAAGTGATTGCCCTTGGCGGTGTGCCAGACGAGGCCGCACTTCGTGGCCAGGACCACGCGGTCGCGACGGCCCTTGATCGCCTTGCCGACGATCTCCTCCGACAGGCCCTGACCATAGGCGGGCGCGGTGTCGATCAGGCTGATGCCCTCGTCGATGGA
This sequence comes from Chelativorans salis, assembly GCF_025336525.1. Classification (GTDB taxonomy): domain Bacteria; phylum Pseudomonadota; class Alphaproteobacteria; order Rhizobiales; family Rhizobiaceae; genus Chelativorans; species Chelativorans salis. The sequence goes on along the minus strand of NZ_JAOCZP010000002.1, from coordinate 90,815 downwards.
TGCCTGGATGGCCGCGACCGACTGGTTCTCGTCGGTGCCGCCCCACATCCAGCCGCCGATGGCCCACGTGCCGAGGCCGACGGCGGAAGCCTGGATGCCGGAGGAGCCTATGTTGCGTGTCAGAATCTCATGCGACATGCTGTGCATTTCCTTTGGTTTCCAAGACCGCTGAAGCGGTCTGTTCATCGATGACCAGTGAATCCAGGAGGCGCCCGTTGAGCACCGCCCGGATGGGCAGGACCTTTTCGGCCCCGGCCGCAACGCCGATCGTGCGCCGGCACTGCGCGAGCTCACGCGGCTCCAGCGCGACGAGGCGCGAATTGAGCGGGTAGTCTGCAATCGCACCGTCTTCCCGGATCAGATGTGCCAGGAATTCGCCGACCACGCCGCTCCTGACGAGCAGGTCGCGATCCGGGTTGGTACCCGGATGGAGATCGTAATAGCTGGAGCCCGGCGTCAGGATGGAGCCGACGCCAACCAGCGCAACGGCCGCCTTGCGGGCGAGATCGAAGACCTCCTTGATCGATCCCATCTCCATCAGCATGTCACGCTGTTCCCGACTTTCGGCAAAGAGCGGCGCGTGAACGAGCATCGTGGATCCGCCGAGCTGTTCGGCAAGGCGCGTGGCGAGATGATTGACGTCCGTGTAGTACTTGCCCTGCACGCCGCCGGTCAGCGGCACCACCGTCACGTCGAATGAGCGCTCTGGCTCCAGGTTCTCCACCACGGCGCTGACCGCCTTGCCGCCGGTGATCGCGATCACATCCCCGTCCCGCAGGGTCTCCAGCAACTGGTTGGCCGCCGCGCGGCCCACCTGCTGCAGCGTCGTGTCGGGGCTGCCGGTGACGCTCGGCGTCACGACCGCGCTGCCCAGCCCCGTCGCCTCCACCAGATCCCTCTCGAGATCGACCAGATGCTGGAAGGGGCTCTCGACGGCGATCTTGACCATCCCGAGCTTGCGGCCCTGCGTGATCAGCCGGCTCACCTTCGACGGCGAGAGGTTGAGCGCGGTGCCGATGTCGGACTGCTTCATGCCGTCGATGAAGTGAAGGACGAGCACCGTGTAGATCTGCCGGATCGCTTCGAAATCTTCTTTTTCTGCCATGGCGTTCACCGATTGGATGTGGTCGAGCAGTTACCCGCGCCGCTTGTTGAGGTAGTGGTCGATCGAGACCGCCGCGAGCAGGATCGAGCCGCGAATGATGTCCTGCCAGTAGACGGAGACATCGAGAAGCGCGAGCGAACTGGAGACAACTGAAAGCAGGATCGTACCGAGGATAGCGCCGAAGATCGTGCCCGATCCGCCCGACAGGCTTGCCCCTCCGATCACAGCCGCCGCGATGACGTTCAGCTCCATGCCGATGCCGAATGTCGGCTGAGCGGAACCGAAGCGCGCCATGTAGATGATGCCCGCGACACCACAGAGCGCCGAGCAGAGGGTCGTGGTCAGGAACACGACCTTCTTGGTGCGGATGCCGGAATAGGCGGCGGCCTTCTCGTTGCTGCCGGTGTAGAAGACCTTCCGGAACATGGTGGTGCGCCGAAGCATGAAGTCGAAGGAGACGACGACGGTCAGGAAGATCAGGATGACGACCGGGATCACGCCGATCGAGCCCTGTCCTATGAACTTGAACTCGGGCGGCAGCGTGAAGAGCCCGAGCGGCCGGCCACCGGTGCCCAGCAGGCAGGCGCCGCGCGCGATCACCATGACGGCCAGCGATACGATGAAGTGATGCAGACCGACGCGGGTGACGAAGAAGCCCATCATGGCACCGATACCCGTGCAGGCGGCTATGGAAATGGCCGATGCGGTCCACGGATCGACGCCGCTCAGGAATAGCAGGCCGGCAATCACCATGGCGAGCGCCGTCACCGAGCCGACCGACAGGTCTATTCCGCCCGAAATCAGCAGGATGGTCATACCGACGACGACGATGCCTTCCACGGCGAATGCCATCGCCATCGCCCGCATGTTGACCCATGTCAGGAAGTACGGCGAAGCAAAGGACATGAGGACGAACAGGGTCAGAATGATCAGGATCAGACCCGTCTCGCGCATGCGAAGCAGCCGCTTCAGCAGATCGACCAGGCCTCCCGCAGGCTGCCGCTTCCCTTCCGCCGGCGTGATTGTCATCGCCATTTTCTCCTCCACACTCATACCGCCTGCGGCCGTTCTTCCGTGACCGAGGCCAGATACATGATCTTCTCCTCGGTCATATCCTCTCCAGCCACCTCGCCGCTGATGCGGCCCTCGCGCACCACCAGGACGCGGTCGCAGACGCCGATCAGCTCCGGCAGTTCAGACGAGATGACGATGATGCCAACCCCACTGCGCGCAAGGTCGCGCAGGATGCGATGAATCTCGGCCTTCGCGCCCACGTCCACCCCGCGCGTCGGCTCGTCGAGGAAAATCACGCGGGGATTGACCGACAGCATCTTAGCAATCGCCACTTTCTGTTGGTTGCCGCCGGACAACGCAGATGCGGGCTGGCCGACATGGCCGCACTTCAGATTCAATTTGCTGCCCAGCCGCTCCGCCAGCGCGACCTCCTTGCGGTCATCAATGATGCCCAGGAAAGACGCGACCTGCCGCACCGAAAGCGCGGAGACATTCGACGCAATGGACATGTCGAGGAAAAGGCCGTCTCCCTTCCGATCCTCGGAGAGGTAGACGATGCCCTCGGCGATACTGTCCTTGTAATGTGTGAGTTCGAGCTGTCGCCCCCTGAGCGAGACTTCGCCCGTCACCTCACCCCCTAGCCTGCAGATACCCTTGACGATTTCGCTTCGCCCAGCGCCGATAAGTCCAGCGAGACCCAGTATCTCTCCCTTGCGAAGCTGGAAGGAGATGTCCGTGAAGCGGCCACGCTCGGTGAGGCTTCGGACGTCAAGTATGATTTCCTCGGACTTCTCCTCGTCGCTCTGCTTGTCCGGGTAGAGGTTGTCGATCACCCGACCGACCATCGCATTGACGATCTCGCCCGGCGTCGTTTCCGCGACGTTCCGGGTGGTGATGTACTGGCCGTCGCGGAAGACGGAGACGCGATCACAGTGATCGAAGATCTCCGCCATGCGATGCGAGATATAGATGATCGATATACCCTGCTGCGCGAGCTTGTGCATGATATCGAAGAGAATCTGCGCTTCTCTTTCGGTCAGTGCCGCCGTCGGCTCATCCAAGATGAGAACCCGGCAATCCAGGGTCAGCGCCTTGGCGATCTCGACAAGCTGCTGCTGGGAAATCGAAAGCGTGCGCACGAGCGCGGACGGGTCGATGTCGCCCAGCCGCCGGAGAACCTCTCCGGCTTTGCGCTCCAGGCCCGCATAGTCCATCAGCATAGAGCGGCTGGTGTTCGTCGCCGCCATGAAAATGTTCTCGGCGATGGTGACATCGGGACAAAGCGCGATTTCCTGGTGGACGAAGCCGATCCCGAGGTTCTGCGCCACGGCCGGAGACGCGATTGTGACCGGGCGGCCGTCGATGAAGATCTCGCCGCTGTCGGGCTGCAGGATGCCGTCGATGACATTCATCAGCGTCGACTTACCGGCGCCGTTCTCGCCGGCGATCGCATGGATCTCGCCCTTGCGCAGTTCGAAGTCGACACCGCGAAGCGCGCGGATGGGGCCGAACGACTTGCTCAGATTGGCGATCCTGAGGATCAGGTCATCTTCCATAGCTAACTGCCGCTTGGTTGGCGTCGGGATGGAACGTGCCGGCTTCGGGCTGCCCGCGCCGCCCCGCTCGGCGCGGCGCGGGCAACAACTCTTCTAGAGCGTTGCTCCCGGGCCCTAGCTCGGGTCCCGCCCTTCCATGTACGTGTTCAGGTCGAAGGAGGCGGCGTTCTCCTTTGTGATGACCGCGAAGCCGTTGTCGACGAAAGGGATCTGCATCGGGTTGTAGCCCGAGACCTTGTAGTCGTTGAACGGATCGAACATGTCTGGATGCGCCGCCATGAAGGTGGCGACGAAACCCATGAAGCCCTGCATGCCCTGGTTGGGGTTGAGCGCCATGTGGATGTTGCCGGCCTTGATGTGCTCGAGCGTCGTCGGCGTGATATCCGCATGCATGATCAGCACATCCGCCTCAGCTTCCAGCACGGCCGCGACAGCGCCCTCCGCCGAGCCGGCTTCCGGAATCCATAGCGCGCCCAGATTGGGGTTGGCCTGGAGGATGGAAGCGGTCGCGCGGTAGGCTGCGTTGCTGTCCTGGTTGGTCGCCTGCCGTCCGACCAGCTTCATATTCGGGTAGTTCTCCTCCATGTAGGAGATCAGCGCCGTGACACGCAGATCGTGGTTGCTCTGACCGGGATTCTCCAGCACGGCATACTCGCCGCTGTCGCCGATCTGCTTCACGATCTCCTCAGCCGCGAACTTGGCCTCGGCAAGGTTGTCCGAGGTGATGTAGCCCGTGCGCTTGGAATTGGGCGAATCCGCCGCAAAGGTGACGACCTCGACGCCGCTCTCGATGGCGCGGTCGATCGGCTCGATGAACGGGTCCGACTGCATGGGATGGAGCAGGATGCCCGCCGGCTGCTTCACCAGATCCTGCTCGAACGAAGCGATCTGCTTGGTGATGTCGTAGTCGGGCGTGCCGGAGAAGACCGTCTCGCAGCCCATCGCCTCGGCGGCCTGCTTGAAGCCCTGATACACCGGAACCCAGTAGGGATGAGCCGAGACCATCACGTTCATGATATACGTCTCGCCTGGCTCGCACTGAAACTTGCTCTCGCCTGCCGATGCAGGCGCGACCGCCATTGTCGCCGCGGCCAAGGCCCCGGCAAGTCCAATCTTTCTCATTGTCTCCTCCGCTTCGAACCGTTCCTCGCGATGGAGGCTGACAGCGCTCCATCGCCTTTGCAAGAAATTTCAGTTAGTGAATTTCATTGCGTACCAGGTTCGTATGGCAGATCTGGCAGCATGTCAACGGACCTGCATACTTTTTCATGGAATGAAATTTCTTGCACGCAACGATAGAATGCTGGAGTGTCGGATTGATGCTCCAGTCCTGCCCATCCGGGCTTCACAAGTTCGGAAAAGCCAGCCCGAGCTACGCATCAGCCGGATTCTGACCGATGAGGTGCGCCGTATCCTCTAAGCGCGGGGGTAACGGGATCGATCCCCAGCAGCGAAGCGGCAGGCGAGCTTTAACCTTGATGCGCGCGTCTCAAAGGCCGATGAGGCCGGGGACCGGTGATATTCCTTCGGGTAGCGGTCCTCCACGGACCTGCAAGCCGCGGGCACCCCGGCCTGAGAGCCACCGGCCGATATCCGCCGCTCGTCCTGTCACCGTGATGTCGGTCGCATTGCCGATCACAACCTCCTGCTGCCGGTCTGACGGAGATAGAACGAGATCGACCTTGCCGGAATATGCCGTTGCATAATGCCGGATCAGCGCATCAATGAATGCCGGTGGCATATCGGTAAAGCGCCCGGTCGCATTCAGGTCCACCGCATGGAGCCAGAGCGCACGGGCACGGGTTTCCGGCGTTTCGCGCAGCGCGATCCGCCGGCCCTCTGCGTCCTCCACAACGCAAGCGTCCCAGTCGGCATCGGTCAGATCGCGCCATTCGACATTGAGGTGCACTTCCGAATGATCGAACAGATAGCGCAGGGCGCGTGTGGGCAGTGTGACGCCGAGCGCGATATCGCTTTCCGCCACCTGCACCACCCGTGGAAATGGTCCGGCCTGCCCCGTCCGCGCCCAGGCGACGATCTCGCTCAAGGTGCGCGCTTGATAGCCGATGTGAGCGATGATGTGACGCCGCGACAATCCGGGCAGCGCCGAGGGCGCATCGAGGTCGGCATCCGACAGGTCATTGAGCAGGCGCGCGAAATAGGCCGTGCCACGCCGCGCCCAGTCGAGAGAACGAGCGGGCGCAGCGGGCGCGTCATAACGAGCGCCCGGGCCCTGGCGCTGGCGCAAGGCGGCGCGTGCCGCCTCTTGCGCCGTGCTCACGGCTCCCCTCTGTCGACATGGGTGCGGGCGAAGTTCAGGCGTTCTATGATCGGTGCATCGGAGAAGCGGAAGAGATCGAACTGCGTCTCCGCCTGCAGGGACCACGGCACCCAGGACGGGATCACGAACATATCGCCGATGTCGAGCTTGTGTGTCACGCCGTCAATAACAACTCCGCCACGACCCTCGAAAACCTGGAAGACAGTCGAGCCCACCTCCCGCCGCGTCGGCGTTTCGGTACCCGCGCGCAGGCGATGGAACTCGCAGCGGATCGTCGGCATCACGTCGCCGCCCGTTGTGGGATTGACGTATCGAATGGCGGCGTGGCCCTGCTCGACCGTCGCGGGCTGCCCCTCTTCTTCCAGCAGGAGCTGTTCGGTCAGCGCCCGGTCTGTATGCTCCCACCGATAGGCGCCGATGGGGGAACTGACCGTATCCCGAAGCCCCGACAGTGGGCGCAGCCCCGGATGGCACCAGAGCCGCTCGCCGCGTGAAAAGCGAGGCGTCGCATAGTCGGTCACGCGGTCCGATCCGAACTCGAAGAAACCGACATCGTTCTGCTGTGCGAAGGGGATGTCGAGCCCGTCAATCCAGGCCATGGGCTTGTCGGTGTCGTTGTGATGGCCGTGGAAATGCCAGCCGGGAGTCAGCAGCAGATCGCCACGGCTCATACGCACCGGATCGCCGTTGACCACGGTCCAGACCCCCTCCCCCTCGACCACAAAGCGGAAGGCGTTCTGCGAATGGCGATGTTCGGGCGCAGTCTCCTTGGGGCCCAGATACTGGATCGCCGCCCACAGCGTAGGACTGACATAGGCATGCCCGCCAAGCCCTGGATTGGCAAGCCCGAGGGCTCGCCGCTCGCCGCCCCGCCCGACCGGGACGAGTTCGCCGGAGCGTTGCGCAAGCGGTAGCAATTCAGCCCATTTCCAGACATACGGCACCGCCCGCGGCTTCGGATGAACGGGCATCAGGTCACCCAGTTGAGTCCACAGCGGCAGGAGATGCTGTTCCTCGAAGCCCTTGTAGAGCGCGCGCAGCTCCGGGGTGTCTTCCGGCTGCATGGCATGGGCGGGAGCGTCTTCTTTCTCGTCGAACATAGTATGTCCTCCTGGTGACGAGGTGAATCCTCAGGCCGCGTCCGGCTGGTTAGGCGGCGCCGCATTCTTGAAAGCGGGAATTGCGTCCAGCCGCTCGAAAATGCGGCCGATCGTCGGCCATGCCGAGGTGTCGATATCGAACCGGCGGTTGTTCCAGACCTGCGCGTAAAGGCAAAGGTCCGCGAGCCCGGACTGGTCGCCGTGGCAGAATGTTCCGGTCCGCACGTCCAACGACAGCGTCGTCTCCAAGGCGTCGAAGGTGGTCTGCACCCAGTGGGTGAACCATTCCTTCTGCGCTGCCTCGTCTGCGCCAAAACGATTGGCGAGATAGCCGAGCACCCGGAGATTGTTGAGCGGATGGACTTCGCAGGCGATCATCATCGCGAGCGCCCTCACCCGCGCCCGACCATCGGGATCGGACGGCAACAGCGCAGGCTCGGGATGGGTTTCCTCCAGCCACTCGATAATCGCCAGCGACTGCGTCATGACGGTACCGTCGGCGCGCTCGAGCGCGGGCACGAGGCCGGCCGGATTCATCGCCAGGTACTCCGGCTTGCGCGTGTCCCCCCGCCGCAGGACATAGGGCATGTATGTGTAGTCCAGGCCCTTGAGGTTCAGCGCCGCGCGCAGCCGCGTAGAGGTAGAGGACCGGAAGAAATTATGCAGCGTCAGGCTCATTATTATTCTTCCCTGGGGCCGATCCGAGTGCTGATTTCGCCCAACCCTTCGATGCTGACGACGCAAGTATCGCCCGGCAGCAGCGGTCCGACGCCTGCCGGCGTGCCGGTCATGATCAGGTCGCCCGGCGCGAGCGTGATGGAATGCGAAAGGATCGATATGATCTCGGGCACCGACCAGATAAGCTCGGCGAGATCCCCGTTCTGCTTCGTCTCCCCATTCACGGTGAGCCGGATCGAGCCCTTGTCCGGGTGCCCGACCGCCGCCACGGGATGAACCGGGCCGATCACAGCGGAGCGGTCGAACGCCTTGCCGAAATCCCAAGGGCGCCCCTTGTCCCGCGCCTGAAGCTGCAGATCCCGCCGGGTGAGATCGTTGCCGATAGCGTAACCCCAGACGTGGCTCAAAGCCGCCGCTTCGGAGATATTGCGCCCGCCCGTGCCGATCGCGACGATCAGTTCCGCCTCGTAGTGAAAATTTTCCGTCTGCGGTGGGTAGGCGACGGTTTCGCCAGAATCCACGACGGCATCCGCCGGTTTGCTGAAGAAGAACGGCGCTTCGCGGTCCGGATCCTTGCCCATCTCGCGAGCATGGGCCGCATAGTTCCTCCCGACGCAGAAGATGCGCCGCACCGGAAATCTGTCCGGGCTTCCGGCGACAGCCACACTCGCGGTCGGTACGGGAGAAAAGACGTAGGACATTATTGTTTCCTTGTTCCTTGGTTCAGCTTGCATGGCCCATATCGAATGCGCCGTGCACAAGATGCTTCATATCCGGGTTGTGTTCTCCGCCCCCACAGAGAGTGATTCTGCTTCGGTCCGCTCACGCCCCAGCAGCCAGAGCACGATCAGAGCTGCCATGCCCGCCGCATTGAACCAGAGGGTTGCGGCCCCGATGATTCCGGGCGGCAGGAGCAGCGCCGCACCCGCGAGCCCCGTCAGCACGCGCCGCACCGGACCGGCCGGGCCATGAAGCCAGCCGATAAAGGCGCTGGAGATCGCGTAGACCCCCAGGATCGCCGTCACAACTGCCAGGACGATGTCGACCGGCTCGCCGATCAAAAGAAGAGAGGGCGAGAAGACGAAGAGGAAGGGAATGATATAGGCAGTCCACCCGAAGCGCATCGCCTCGAACGCGGTAGCCATCGGCGGCGCCTTGGCGATGGACGCCGCGAAGAAGGCGCCGATGCCGATGGGCGGCGTCACCATGGACATCATTCCGAGATAGAAGATGAAGAGGTGCGCGGCGATCGGCTCCACGCCGGTTTCGATCAGCGAGGGCGCGACGAGCACTGCAAGCAGCAGGTAGACGCCCACCGTCGGCATGCCCATGCCGAGCACGAGGCAAACCGCCGCCGAGATCAGCAGGAGAAGCAGCAGACTGCCCTGCCCCAGATCGACCAGGGCGAATGTCACGGCGAACCCAAGGCCCGTCACATTCAGCACGCCGATGATGAAACCGGCTGCGGCAGCGATCATGATGATGTCGATAATCGACCGGCCGCTCTCAACGGCTGCGTTCCAGAGATCGCGCAGAGACATGCGGCTCTTACCGTAGCCCATGAAAAGCCCGATCAGGAGGGCCGCACCGCCGCCCCAAAGCGCCGCGGTCTCCGCCCGCTGGTTGAACCAGAACAGCGCCGCGACGATCGCCGCGAAGGGCAAGGCGAAAACCCACCCGCGGGTCACGACGCGGCCCACCGGAGGGATATCCTCCCCCTCCACCGGCTTTATGCCATGCTTTGCCGCCTGCAGGTCAGCCTGCACATAAAGCGCGACATAATAGAGCAGCGCCGGCACGATCGCCGCCACGACAATCTCCGAGTATGGCTTCTGCAGGATATCAGCCATCAGGAAGGCCACAGCGCCCATGACCGGCGGCGCGATCTGCCCGCCGGTCGAGGCGACCGCTTCGATTGCCGCCGCCGTGGCGCGGCGGAAACCGGAATTGATCATCAGCCGGATCGTGACCACGCCGGTCGCAACGATATTCGACACCACCACGCCGGATATCGAGCCGAAAAGAGCCGAGGCGACGATAGAGATCTTCGCCGAGCCACCGCGCCTGTGGCCCATGGTGGCGAGCGCGATGTCGTTGAAGAAATCGGCACCGCCTGAGCGCAGCAGGAGTTGCCCGAACAGAACAAAGGCGACGACAACTGTGGCCGCGACGTTGAGCGTTACCCCGAAAAGGCCGTTCGGATCGAAAGCGAGATAGACGGCCAGGCGCGGAAGCTGGACCTCGCGGGTTTGCAGTACCCCCGGCACGAGATGGCCGACGAGCCCGTAGAGCACGATCGCCAGCACGACGATAACGAGCGTCATTCCAACCGTCCGGCGCAGCCCCTCGAGCACCAGGAGGAACAGAAGACCGCCGGCGACGAGCGCATTCCACGGCAACAGCATGGCATTGGCCAGCAGGCTTGGATACGCCCAGGCAACATAGAAAGAGAGGCCGAGGCCGAGCGCGGCGAGAACCAGGTCTGCGATTGGAGGCGCAACGGCCTTGTCGGTGCTCCTTGCCCGGCGGGTCAGGAACACGAGCCCAAGGCTCAATCCCAGGATCACCGCCAGGAACTGCTCTGTGTAATAGGAGTAGCCGAGCCGGGACGGCAGATCGGCGGCCTGTGCCACGGCTACCAGCGTGAGTGTGCCGGCAAGCGCATGGATCAGGTGCCGGACCCATGCCGGACCGCCCACATCTTCAACAATTGCGGAGCCGGCAGCGTTTTGCATGATCTTGTCGGTCACTCGGTGCCCTTCCCGTTTGGGTTGGCAGGGGCGGCTCCGCACCGCCCCGCATGAGGCCTCAGGCTACTCAGAGACCGATTGCTTGACGCCGCGCTCTTCGAAGAAGGCGACGGCGCCGGGGTGATACTCCAGTCCCGGATAGCTCTTGTAGGCAGTCTCGAGATTGAGCGCCTTGAGCGGCGGGTAGGCGTTGCCGATGGCTTCGGCGTTGTCGAAGATGACGGACAGAAAGGCCTCGACCTGCTCGTCCGGCACATGCGCCCCGGCGACGAGGGTGTTGTCCCAGGTGACGAACATCATTGGCTCCTTGACACCAACTCGCACCGGCGCCGGAGCGACCTCGGAAAAGTAGAAGGCAGGCCGCACTGCTTGGATCTTGGCAAGCGTCTCGTCATTGGCTTCCACAGTGAGGAAGCGGACGCCGCCGACCGAGGCGTCGACCTCGGCCACCTTGGGCCCACCGACGGCGAAGAAGGCGCTGTCGACGCGGCCGGAGGCCATGTCGTCCGAGCCGCGGATCAGCTCAGGCACGGGTACCTGCTTGACATCATCCCAGGTCAGCCCACCGGCCGCGAGGATGGCGGTGATGTGCGACCGCGCAATGGTGAAGGCGTCCCAACCGGCAGGCACGCTCTTGCCCGCGAGATCGGAGACGGATGTCATCCCGGAATTCTCCTTCACATAGAGCCCGACCGGGAACGGGTTGATCCGCGCAACTGCGCGAAGATTGGGCATCGGGGCACTATATTCGCCGCTACCCTCAAACGCGGAAATGACGTCGTTCACATCGTTCAGCGAGAACTCCGCAATGCCTTCATTCAACGCCTGCATCATCTGGGCGTTGCCGCCGTAGGGCTGCACCACCATGCGCATATTGCTGCTTTCGCGTGCCTGACCGGCCATGACCGACGCCATGGTGTTCCACACCGATCCCTGCGGCGGTGTGGAGATGGAGCTGACCTGCCCGGCTGCAGGCGCCGCGAGCCCCAGGGCCAAGCCTGCCGCCAACAAATAGCTGGTGATTTTCATTTTATTCCTCCCTTGACGAAACCTGCCGGACGCACCGCGCAATCCCGGCTCACCTATTCCAGTTCAAGTGTCAGGCGCCCCGAGCCTTAAGGCCGTTCCGCGTCACACGCTTTTCTCTTTCGCCCGCAGCAATGCCTGCCGGTCGATCTTGCCGGTGCCGGTCTTGGGCAGATCGGCGACATACTCGACGATGCGCGGATATTTGTAGGGCTGCAGGCGTGACTTGACGTAGGCGCGCAGTGCGTCGCTCCGCTCCTCACTGCCTGCCTTGCCCTCACGCAGCCGCACGACGGCCCGGAGCGTCATCCGGCGGTCGGCCATCTCGTGAGCCAGGACGACGCATTCGTGCACGTCCGGATGCTCGTTCAGGCAGCGCTCCACCTCGAGCGGCCAGACCCACTGGCCCGACACTTTGATCAGCTCGTCGGCGCGGCCTTGGAAGTAAAAGTACCCGTCCTTCTCGATGAAGCGGTCGCCGGTGTAGAGCCAGTCTCCACGCATCGTATCGCCGGTCTTGTCCGGCCGGTTCCAGTAGCAGGGCGCAGAGGAATGGCCGCGCACGAACATCACGCCCTCCTCGCCGGGCGCCGCCGGCCTGCCCTCGGGCGTCTCTAGGCGCACCTCATAGCCGGGCACGCGCGCGCCGGCCGAGCCGATCCTATGGTCGTCAAGGCTGTTCGACAGATAGATGTGCAGCATCTCCGTCGAGCCCAGCCCCTCGGTAGGGCCATGCCCGGTCAGCGCCTTCCACGCATCATAGATATCCTGCGACAAGATTTCCGCCGCCGACATGGACTGGCGCAGCGAACTCAGGTCCCGCTTCTCAGCACCCTCGGCTCGGGCCAGCGCGGTATAGAGCGTCGGCAGGCCGAAAAGTACGGTGGGGCGAAAACGCTCGATCGTATCCAGTACCGCGTTGGGGCGCGGCTGTCCCGGCATCAAAAGCGTGGTCGCGCCGATTGAGAAGGGAAAGGTGATCGCATTTCCGAAGCCGTAGGCGAAAAAGATCTTCGGCACCGAAAAGCAGATGTCGTCGGGCCGCAGCTTCAGCACATGCTCGCCGAAGGACGCTTGCGTATAGGCTATGTCGTGGTGCAGATGGACGATGCCTTTGGGCCGTCCAGTCGAGCCCGAGGAATACATCCAGAAAGCCATGTCGTCCGGCCCGGTGTCTGCGCAGGCAAGTTCGTGTGGCCGCCCGGCAAGGAAATCCGCAGCTGCGATGCGACCTGCCCCTTCGGCCTCCCCGTTCGCGATTACAACCCGCTCGAGCGCGGTGCCTTCCAGCGTCTCCGCTCCGAACCGATCCACCAGCAAAGCCTCGCAGAGGGCAATCCGTGCGCCAGTATCCCTAAGGAAGAAGTTCAGGGTGTCCGGCGTCGTTTGCGTGTTCAACAGCACGGGCACGAAGCCCGCCCGCACAGCTCCGAAGAAGGTGGCCGGATAGACCGGCGTATCATCGAGGAAGAATGGGATACGCTCGCCGCGCTTCAGCCCGGCAGCGATGAAGGCATTGCCCCAGCGCGCCGCCTCGGCCACAAGTTCCGCATAGGTCATCGTGCCGGCTGGCCCTATGAGCGCCGGCTTGTCCGGGTTGCGCTCGAGATTGTCCCACAGGATGGCGGAGCAGTTCGGGTGCGCCGCCTTGTCGAAGCCGATCTCGACCGCGCCGGGCACGTTGTCCGCAACCGGATCGGCCAGCGCGCCGCGCCCCTCTGCCGCCTTCTCGGCGTCGTAGCGGGCCATGAAGCCGGGCGCCATCTTGCGCAGACGATCCATGTCCACGCGGCCGGAGCGGGTGATGTAGTCGAAGGCGAAATCGACCGGAGCCAGCGCCATCTTCTCGGCAAAGCTCTCGTACCAGATGGCGGATGTGTTGGCGGCGTCGACGATCTTCTTCCCGATAGGCTGGCGCTCGGCCTGGTAGGCGGCCAGCGCCTCGTCCAGATCGTTATGCGCAGCAAGCGAGCGGACGAGCGCAATAGCATCCTCCATCGCCAGCCGCGTGCCCGAACCGATGGAGAAATGCGCGGTGTGGGCTGCATCACCCAGAAGCACGTACCGCCCGGCAGCCCAGTTCCGGCACCACAGCCGTGGAAACTGCCGCCACATCGACTTGTTGGTGATCAGCGGCGCACCTTCCAGGACATCGGAAAAAATTGTTTCGCACAGCCGCGCGCTCTGCGCCTCATCCATGTCCGCGAAGCCATACGCGCCAAAGGTCGCCGCATCACATTCGACGATGAAGGTGCTGCGGTTCGGGGCGAAGCGATAGTGATGCGCGTTGAGCGCGCCCTTGTCGGTAGTCACGAAGCTCTGGGTCAGCGTCTCGAAGGGTCGCTCCGTACCGAACCAGGCGAAGTGATTGCTGAAATGGTCGAGCATCGGCGCGAATTCCGCCTCGAGCGAACGGCGCACCAAGGAATTCAGCCCGTCCGCCCCGACGATCAGATCGGCCTGCAGCTCATCAAGCGCCGTCACCTGGCAGGAGAAGCGCATCTCCACGCCAAGCGCCTCAGCACGCTTGCGCAGAATTTCGATCAGCTCCAGCCGGCCGATAGCGGAAAATCCGACACCGTCGAGGATAACCTGCCCGGCGGGCAGGTTGAGCGTCATGTTCCGCCAGCGCTCCATACAGGGCGTTACGAGATCATGCGTCTCAGGATCGTCGGCCCTGAGGAAGTCCAGTGCCTGATCCGAGAAGACGACGCCAAAGCCGAAGGTAGCGCCTCGCGGATTCTGTTCCGTCACCCGCACCCGCACTTCCGGCATCGTCCGCCGCAGCAGGATCGCCGCATAAAGGCCCGCCGGACCGCCTCCCAAAATCTCTATGCTGGACAGGTTCGCCATGCCTCCTCCCAAAGGTCGATCGACACTTCTTGACCTAAAGGATAGAGTGGTTTTCACATTATGCAATATATTTCATGGAGCGGAAAAATGGAGATCACGCATAGCCTTGATTATTCAGTCAGTTTTGGCGATTGCGACCCTGCGGGCATCGTCTTCTATCCGAACGTCTACGCCTGGTTCGACCGCACTTTCCATGAGTGGCTCTGGCAATTCGGGGGCCATGAGGCCCTCTGCCAAAGGCTTGAGGCTCTCGGTCTGGGGCTGATGGAAGCGAGTGCTCAGTTCCGCCGGCCGATGCGGAATGGCGATCTGCTGTCCCTCACTCTTTCCGTCGAAGAATGGGGCCGCAAAACCTTGCAACTCGCCTATGAGGGCCGCGTCGGCGGCCAGCTCGCTGTTGTGGGGACAGAAGTGCGAGGGCTGTTCAAGCTTGGCGATACGGGTATGGTCGCCGCGGAAATCGAGGCGCTGCGCGGGATAGTGGAAGCCAATGGCCAAAGATGATAATGGCAACGAGCATACGGGCGGCATTCAATCGCTCGACGCGGCACTGCGACTGCTGAACGCCATGATCGAGCGCCGCGCTCCGGCGTCCCTGTCGGAGTTGGCGCGCGAGTGCGGAATGCCGCCAAGTAAGGTGCACCGCTACCTGGCGTCGTTCCATCATGCGGGCCTTGTGGAACAGGCCGGCCGCTCTGGCAAATATGACTTGGGTCCGGGGGCGGTGACACTCGGCCTCTCAGCACTTGCCCGCCACGATTTCGTCAACCGCGCGTCCGACGCCCTGCCTGATTTACGCGACGAATCCGGCCTGACTGCCCTCCTCTCCGTCTGGGGAACTCAAGGTGCGACCGTCATCCGTTGGGAGCGGGCGGCTTCCCCCATGGTCACCTCGATGGGTCTCGGCACTACATTACCGCTGCTCAACTCCGCCACTGGCCGCGCCTTCCTCGCCTGGGCTCCGCCTGCACCCCTTCAAGCGTTTCGGGAGGCCGAATTGCGCCATGCGCGCCAGAACCCGGCGGTTGCCCCCGATCTGCTACCGACGGAGGAGGACATCGACAAGATGGTCCAGACCATCCGCACCCAGGGCTATGCATCGGTGGAAGGCAAGTTCATTCCGGGCCTTGTCGCCATCGCCGCTCCGATCCTCGACTGGCAGAGGGAAGCACAGGCCGTAATAACCCTGATTGGAACAGATCCGGCGGTGGTGCAGCCAAGATCAGAAGCTGTCGAGCGGCTCACTGCTTTTTGCAAGGAGCTTTCATTCGCCCCTATGATCACTGGCGGTGCACGATAGCACTACCTCGTTATTAGCTCCGCGCTTGAGGCTCTACGCTGTAGAGTACCGGCGGCGCGCTCCCAGGAGCGTCGCCCTTTCAGGCGGGTTTCGTCAGCCGCCTGCCTGGCTGGTGACGCGCATGATAGCGCTGGAGCTGTTGTTGTCGGCTTCGGTGATAGCGTAGACCGCACCATCCGGCCCGACCTTGACGTCCTGGACGCGCGCTCCGAGCGGGATACGCTCCTCGCTCGTCACCCGCCCCTCCTCCAAATGAAGGACGACAAGGCTTTCGCTGACCAGGCCGCCAATGAGGACGGCGCCGTCCCAGGCGGGAAATTCTTCGCCTTGGTAGAAGGCCATCCCGGACGGGGCGATGACCGGATCCCAGTAATAGACCGGCTGCTCCATGCCTTCCATCGCGGTGAGGCCGAGGCCGATGGGCGCGCCGCCATAATCAAGGCCGTATGTGATGGCCGGCCAGCCGTAGTTCAGGCCCGCTTCCGGCCGGTTGAGTTCGTCGCCGCCCATCGGCCCGTGCTCGACCGTCCAGAGGCGACCTTCCGGATCCAATGTGGCCGCCTGGATATTGCGGTGGCCGTAGGACCAGATTTCAGGCTGGATCGCGGCGTGCCGCGCGAACGGGTTGCCTTCGGGCGCAGATCCGTCCGGATTGATCCGGAAGATCTTGCCGAGCCCGGATGTCAGATCCTGGGCCTGGTCCCGGATGGGTGTATCGGAGCGCTCGCCGACCGTGACAAAGAGATGGTCATCCGGCCCGAAAACGAGGCGCGAGCCAAAATGCATGTCCCCGTCATAGGCCGGGGTCTGCCGAAAGATGATTTCCAAATCCTGCAGCGTTCCGGTGCCTGACCCGTCCGTTTCCAAACGGGCGCGGGCGACGCTCGTCCCGTTGCCGCCGTCCTCGCGTGGCTCGGAGAAGGAGAAATAGATCATACCGGTTTCGTCGAAATCGGGAGCGAGCGCGACGTCCAGAAGCCCGCCCTGGCCCTGGGACATCACCTCGGGAACGCCCTCGATCGGCGCCCCCACCTCGCCCTCGGAGGAAACGATCATCATGTCGCCTTCCTTGGCGGTCACGAGCATAGCCCCATCGGACAGGAACTCCATCGACCACAGATTCGACAGATCTTCAGCAATCGTTTCGGTTTCGACGGCGGTCTTCTCGGCAGGAAGTGGCGTTCGCGTCTGGTTTTCGAACACCGGCTCCTGGTCAGGCGCCTTGGGTAGAGAAGTCTCAGCCGTCTCACCCCTGGCAGTTCCCTCACCGCTTGTCTGGGCAAGGGCAGGACCGCATAGGACCGCTGTTATCGCGAACAGAGACACAAAGCGTGTCATGAAAGCCTCCTCTGTGGAACAAGCCGCCTCCGGGAACGTCATCTCGTGGGGCGAGATAGAGCAGGTTTCGGGCAATTCAATCTGGCCTTCTCATGTCTCGGCGGGCGACGCATGTCCCAAACGGGACAAACGCTGAGCGGTATATTATCAGCGATTCGCAAGGGCTCGCGGGCCGCCTATGGGCGCATGGAAAGCCTCAAACTGAACGCATGAGTAGCAAGACCGCCCTGATCCAGATCGCCGGGCCGCCGGCGGCAGCCTCTGTACCGAGGCGGCGAAGATCGGCTGTCGGTCGATCTCATGTTCATGGTTCCTACATCTCACCCTCGCTCACCTCATCCCGTCGTATCAACAGGCCCTGAACGCCGCGCACCTCAGGATGCGCGCGGCTCAGATGGCGAGATATTCATGGCGCAGGCTTTCCTTTTCGAGGACTTCCTTGGCCGAGCCGTCAAAAACCAGTTCGCCGGTGTCGAGGATGATCGCCCGATCGGCGATCCTGAGCGCAGCGACCGCGTTCTGTTCCACGATGATCGTGGTAATGCCCGCGTTGCGCACTTCGATCAGAGCCTTCTCGATGTCGTGGCGGACCACCGGCGCGAGGCCCTCGTAAGGTTCGTCCAGGAGAAGCAGCTTGAGGTCGCGGGCGAGCGCGCGGCCGATGGCAAGCATCTGCTGCTCGCCGCCCGAAAGCGTGTTGCCTTCCTGCCTGCGCCGCTCCTTGAGACGCGGGAAAAGCGTGTAGATGCGCTCATAGGACCAGCCGGTCTCGCCGGAAATGCAGGCGAGATCGAGGTTTTCCTCTACGGTCATGCCCGGAATGATGCGCCGGTCTTCAGGAACGAGTTGGATGCCGTGACGCGCCGCTTCAAAGGATTGCATCTTGTGGACCGGCTCTCCCCTCAGCCAGATCTCGCCCTCACGCAGCATCGGCGAATCGGTGCGGGCGATCGTGCGCAGCGTCGATGTCTTGCCGGCGCCGTTGCGGCCGAGCAGCGCAAGGATCTCCCCTTCATTGATGTCGAAGGAAATGTCCTGAACGATGTAGCTGTCACCATAGTAGGCCTGCAAGCCGCGCACTGCGAAATAGTGCGACCTGGGATCGACGTTGAGGCTGGCGGCCTGTTTCGGCTCCTGCATGGCCATGTTCATACCTGTTCCTCTCCGAGATAGGCTTCCTTGACCTTCGGGTTGTTCTTGATTTCCTCAGGCGAGCCCTGCGCAATAATGCGTCCGCCGGCCAGCACGGATATGCGGTCGGCAAGCGAAAACACCACGTGCATGTCATGTTCGATGATGACCTTCGTCATCCCGCGTTCCTTGATCTTCCGGAGCAGATCGATGGTCGCATTGGTGTCATGGCGCGCCATGCCGGCGGTGGGTTCGTCGAGCAGCAGCAGCTTGGGGTGCTGGATCAGCCCCATGGCGAGTTCCAGCCTGCGCTTGTCGCCGCGCGAGAGGCTGGAGGCGGTCATATGAATGCGGTTCTTCAGGCCGACATCGGCGATGACCGCCTCCGCCTCGTCGCGGATTTCGGTTTCGCCGGAGAATGCGGTAAAAGGATTGAGCTTGAAATGGCCGTCGCGCCGCGACAGCGCCGGCACCATGACGTTTTCCAGAACCGAAAGATCGAGGAACACCTCCGGTGTCTGAAAGACCCGCGCCACGCCGAGCTGGTTGATCTCGTGCGGCGATTTTCCCGTCAGCGCGTCGCCGTCGAAGACAACGGCGCCGCGGTCCGGCTCGATCCGGCCGACGCAGACATTGAGAAGCGTCGACTTGCCGGCGCCGTTCGGGCCGATGATCGCATGGGTCTCGCCCTGGCGCACGTCGAGATCGACGTTGGAGAGCGCGTGGAGACCGGCAAAACTTTTGTGCACGTCATCGATATGCAGCACCCTGTCGGGAATGTCGCTCTGGAAGCCCCGCTCACCGGCGACGTCGTCCCTTATCGTTTCAGCCACTGACATCGTTCTAGTCCCGTTCTGCTATGGGTGTCGTGGTTGCCACCGGCCGGGGTGGCGGCGATGCGCCGTTCGCGAAGGCCCGGCGCAGTCGCCGGAAGCCCTCCATGACGCCGCCGGGCAGAAAGATCACGATGATCATGAACATCAGACCGAGCGTCAGGTGCCACCCTTCGCCGACGAAGAAGGAGAAGAATTCGACGACAAAATCCTGCACCGGCTCCGGAAGGAAGGAGAATGCACCGTGCAGGATGCCCTCGTTCCAGGACGAGACCTTCTGCTCGGCATATTTGATGAGGCCGGCGCCGAGCACCGGCCCGACGAGCGTGCCCGCACCGCCGAGGATCGTCATCAGGACCACCTCGCCGGAGGCCGTCCACTGCATGCGCTCTGCACCCGCGATAGGATCGGTGATGGACAGGAGCGAGCCGGCCAGCCCGGCATACATGCCCGAGATTACGAAAGCGGCGATCAGATAGGGGCGGGTATGGATGCCTGTGTAGTTCAACCGGTTCTGGTTGGATTTGATCGCCTTCAGCATCATGCCGAAATTGGATCGCGAGATGCACATGGCGATGAAGAAGCAGACGATCAGCAGGACGGCACAGAAGTAGAAGCCGGGATAGCCGCTCATCTTCATGCCGAACAGGTTGGTGATGGGGACGCCGACTTCCGGAATGCCCAGGGCCTGGTCGATGATGCGCACGTCGCCGTCGCGCAGCGAGACTTCCGCGCTTTTACGGATGGCACGCACCTGAAGGCCGGTTTCGCCGTTCGTGATCGGCGTGAGTACCGAGTAGGCCAAATTGTAACTCATCTGCGCGAAGGCGAGCGTCAGGATCGAAAAGTAGATGCCCGCGCGGCGTAGCGAGATATAGCCGATGAGGAGGGCGAACACGCCGGCAATCGCGATCGACAGGGCCAGGGCCGGCAGTACGTTCATCGTCAGCAGCTTGAAGGACCATACGGCCGCATAGGAGCCGACGCCGAGGAAGGCGGCATGGCCGAACGACAGATATCCCGTCAGCCCGAACAGAATGTTGAAGCCGACCGCGAAGATCCCGTAGATCGCAAATTTCTGCAGCAGGTCGGGATAGGCCGCGCCGATCGGCTCCAAGGTCCATGGAAGGGTCAGCACGACCGCACTGAATATGACCAGCAGCAACCAGTCGGAGCGCGAAAAGGTTCCCAGCATCACTTACTCCTCTGCCACGCCCCGGCGGCCCATCAGGCCGCGCGGCCGGGTCAGCAATACGATCACTGCCACGAGATAGACGATGATCTGGTCGATGCCGGGCAGGATCGACTTGATCTCGTTCATCGATGCGAAACTCTGCAGAATCCCGAGCACGAAGCCCGCCAGCACCGCTCCGCCAAGCGAGCCCATGCCACCGACGACAACCACGACGAAAGACAAGACCAGGAAGTCCATGCCCATGTGGTAGTCGGGTGGCAGGATGGGCGTGTACATGGCTCCCGCGACCCCGGCGACAACCGCCGCCAGCCCGAACACGACGGTGAAGCGGCGCTGGATGTTGATGCCGAGAAGGCCGACGGTTTCCCGGTCCTGCATGCCGGCACGCACCACCATGCCGAAGGTGGTGAACTGCAAGAAGGCGAAGACGGCGAATATGACGAGGGCCGAGAACAGGAAATAGACGAGTCGCCACCACGGATAGATGACATTGTCCCCGAGCCCGAGCCAGCTTCCGACATTGGCCGCACCGGCGACGATATCCGGTGCCGGTTGCGGGATGGGGTTGGCGCCGAAATAGTGGCGCACGATCTCCTGGAGAACGATGGCTAGGCCGAACGTCACGAGAATCTGGTCGGCATGCGGGCGCTTGTAGAAATGCTTGATCAGGCCCCGCTCCATCGCCACACCGATGACCGCCATCACGACGATTGTGAGCAGGATCGAAATCGGCACGGACCAGTCGAGCAGGAATCCGGCTAAGTCCGGCCCGAACCATTGCTCGATATAGGGCACCTTCTCGACGCGCGGATTGCCGAGAAAGTCCTTCTCCGTCTCGCTCACCCTCTCGAAAGAGATGTTGAGGAGGCGGTTCAGCGTCACCGCGCAAAACGCGCCAAGCATGAACAGCGCGCCGTGCGCGAAGTTGACCACGCCCAGCGTGCCAAAGACCAGCGTGAGACCGAGGGCGATAAGCGCGTAGGCGCCGCCCTTGTCCAGTCCGTTGAGTATCTGGAGAAAAATCGCATCCATGTTCGACAACCGAGGAATTCCGCGGGTTCCGCCACCCGCTGCAAGGCGATGTCCCGCTCCCGGCCGCCGGGCGGTGGCCGGGAGCGGGACGCCAGTGGGACGGGCTAGACGCCGTCGTTGTACGGGCCGAGCTCGCCGCCGAGCAGCTCAGGATCGTATTCGACCTGGGCACGCGGCGTGACCTCGACGACCTCGAGGAGGTCGAATTCGGAGGACGGGTTCTCCTTGCCCTTCACCACCAGCACGTCCTTGAAGCACTGGTGATCGGCGGCGCGGTAGAGGACGGGGCCGTTGCCGAGGCCGTCGAACTCGAAGCCTTCGAGTGCCTTGCCGACTTCCGAAGGCTGGAAGGTGCCGGCGCGCTGACAGGCATCCGCATAAAGCAGCGCCTGTGAGTAGCAGGTGTGGGCGGCCTGGGACGGCGGGAAGCCATATTTCTCGCCGAAGGACTTCACGAAGGCTTTCGAGCCCTCATCCTGCAGCGACCAGTGCCAGTTGGTGGAACCGAAGATGCCCTTGACGTTTTCGCCGGCGCCCTGAGCCATGAGACGCGAATACAGCGGGACGACGATGACGAAGTCCTTGCCGTTGACCTGCTTGTCGCGCAGGCCGAACTGCACGGCCTGGGTCAGGGAGTTCACCATGTCCTTGCCATAGTGGTTGAGGACGAGCACGTCGGCGCCCGAATTGAGAACCGGCGTCAGATATTGCGAGAAGTCGCCGGCGCCGAGCGGCGTGCGCACGGCGGAAACGGTCTCCCAGCCGAGGCCCTCGGTATATTTCTTGATCGACTCTTCCTGCGACCAGCCCCAGGTATAGTCGGCCGTCAGGTGGTAGGCTTTGCGGTCGGTGCCGTAGGCGTTCTTCAGCACCGGTGCCAGGGCCGCGCCCGTCATTTCGGTGTTGAAGAAGTGGCGGAAGCCGTTGGCGCGCTTGTCCTTGCCGGTCGTGTCGTTGGAGTGGGTCAGACCGGCCATGAAAATGACGCCGGCCTCCTGGCACAGGCCCTGAACGGCGATGGCCACGCCCGAGGATGAACCGCCGGTGATCATGACGGCGTCGTCATTCTCGATCATGCGCTTGGCCGATGCGCGGGCGGCATCCGACTTGGTCTGGGTGTCACCGGTGACGAATGCCACTTTCTTGCCGTTGATGCCGTTGCCCTCGAGCGCCTTGGACGAGAAGGTGTTGAGCATCCCGCCGTCGCCTTCGCCGTTCAGATGTTCGACCGCGAGCTGGTAGGCGCGCAGTTCGTCCGCCCCCTCGTCGGCATAGGCGCCCGTCTGGGGCACGTTGAAGCCGAGCGTCACCGTGTCGCCTGTCGGCGCATTGCGGTAATCCATGCTCTGCGCGAATGCGCCCCTGGAAAAGAAATGAGGCGTCGCCAACGTCGCCGCGCCGGCGGCGGCGCCGAGCTGCAGTATCTTTCGGCGGTTCGGGTATAGAATTTTCATCACGTTCCTCCCATGGAATGCTTGCCGGCGAGATGCCGGACTGACCGCACGCGGCCTCCCCGCAGATAGCCGGCTTTGCGTAAATTTTACAATAAGCCTTTGGTTTAACATATCTTTTTTGTAAATTATTTTATGGTACATGCTGTATTTTTGTAATAAATTATCAAAAAAAGGGATTGAGGGCGGTATGACGCAGAAGCTGACAGGGCTAAAGATCCGCGCCTATCGCAAGGAACGGGGCCTGACCCAGGCCGATCTGGCGCAGCGCGTTGGCATTTCCGCGCCCTATCTCAACCTCATCGAAGGGAATCGCCGGCCGGTGGGCGATGCGCTGCTGAAGAGGATCTGCGCCGAGCTCGATGTGGGCATCGCGCAGCTCGACGGCGGAGCGGAGCGACGTCTCGTGCAGGCGCTCGAGGAACTGGCGGCGGATCCGCGAATCGGTGACGCCCGCGGGAGGCCCGCCAATGCCGAGGAGCTGGTCGGCCGACATCCGGACTGGAGCGATTTCATCCTGCGACTGTTCCGGGCTTATGAAGATCAGCGACAGGCGGTGCTGGCGCTCGCCGACCGTCTGAACCGCGACCCGTTTCTGGGGGAGAACGTCCACCAGATGCTGACCAGCGCGGCCTCGCTGAGTTCGGCGGCTGAAATCCTGGCTGGCGGCAATCTGTCCGAGGAGGAGCGGCGGCGGTTCGATGCGATCGTCCAGGCGGACGGTGCCAGGCTTTCGAAGACCGCGCGGGCGCTTCTCGGCTTTTTCGACAATACGGAAATGCGCATCCGCTCGGCGACACCGAGTGAGCACGTCGACTCCTTCATTCTTCAGGAGAACAATCATTTCCCCGCACTCGAGGCGCTTGCCGAGAGCTTTCCGGGATCGTTTCCGCATGGCGGGTTCGAAGATGCAGCGCCCCTTAGGGAGGGTTTCAGTGAAAGCGGCCATGCAGTTGCAGCGCCAGAAACCAGGCGCTTCGCGCTGATGAAACAGACGGCCCACCGGATCGGGCGCGAAGCGGTGGCGGAGATCGTGAGCGGCCATTTAGCATTGCCGTCGGAGGAGTCGCGCGACCTCGCCAGGGCGGCGCTCCACAGCTATCTGGCGGGGGCGATGCTGATGCCCTATGAGCGCTTTCTCGAAGCAGCCGAGCGGCACCGTTACGACATTAATGCGCTGTGCCGGCAATTCGGCGTTTCCTATGAACAGGCTGCGCACCGGCTGGTGACGCTGCGCAGGCCCGGCGCGGAAGGCGTGCCATTTGCCTTCATGCGCTCGGACGTTTCGGGCCACGTCACCAAACGGCTGCCGCTGCCCGGGCTGGCGCTGCCGCGATACACCACGGCCTGTCCGCTGTGGGTCATCTACGGCGCCTTCCAGACGCCGGAGATCACGGTGCGCCTATATGGCGAACTGCCCTCGGGAGACCAATTCCTGTTTTTCGCCCGTGCCGTAGACAAGACTCCGCCGCGCGTCGGCTATCCGCGCAAGCTTCTGTCGGTGATGATGGCCTGTCCGGCAAGCGAGGCCGGCCGCGTCGTCTATGGCGATGGGCTGGACCGGGGGAGCGCCGTCGTACCGATCGGCACCGTGTGTCGCCTTTGCCCGCGAGAGGAGTGCGTATATCGTCAGGAGGAGCCGCTAATTGCCGGTTCGGACATCTCGGACAAAAGGCGTATGGCCACCGACATTTGACCCGTGTAGGAAGG
This sequence comes from Chelativorans salis, assembly GCF_025336525.1. Lineage (GTDB taxonomy): Bacteria > Pseudomonadota > Alphaproteobacteria > Rhizobiales > Rhizobiaceae > Chelativorans > Chelativorans salis. The sequence continues at coordinate 66,462 of NZ_JAOCZP010000002.1, read as the reverse complement.
TTCAAAGGTGGGGAGTGAGGGTTGTCCGATCGTATTCTGATTGTGGAAGACGAGCCGAACATCGTCGAATCGCTCCGCTTCATTCTGGAGCGGGCCGACTACGACGTGCATTCGATCTCGGACGGTCGCGCGGCGCTTGAACGGCTGCGCGAGCAACCTTACTCCGTGGTCGTTCTGGACATCATGCTTCCCGGCATGAACGGGCTCGATGTGCTGCGCGCCGTGCGCCAGGACGACAAGCTCGCACATCTGCCAGTGATTGTACTGACCGCGAAGGGGCAAGCGCAGGATCGGCGGGCTGCGGCGAAGGTCGGCGCCAACTCCTTCATCACCAAGCCCTATTCCAATGCCGAAGTCGTCAAGCGGGTCGGGGAATTTGCAGGACGGTGAAATGGAACGCTTCGAGGCCGGGTCCCGTGGCATCAGGGACGCAGCATCGATGCTGCCCTTTTTCGCGATCGTGCTGTTCGTTCCGCCTGTCGTCCTGATCTTCGCAAAGCCAGCGACGCTGCTCGGCATCCCGGTGATCGTTGTCTACCTTTTTGCCGTCTGGGCGTGCGTGATCGCGGCCGCCTTCCTGTTCTCCCTGCGGCTCGGCAAGCCCGGCCAAAGGCCGCCACGGGATGGCGGAGTCGGCTGATGCTGCCCACCGATCTCGTCATCCTCGTCTGCGTGAGCTATGTGGCGATCCTTTTCGCCGTCGCCTTCGCGGGCGACCGCCGCGCAAGGCGCGATCCCTCCGGCTGGCTGTCCTCACCGCTGGTGTACACCCTGTCGATCTCGATCTACTGCACGTCGTGGACCTTCTTCGGCGCCGTTGGCTCGGCGGCGCGCAACGGCTTCGAATTCCTGACGATCTATCTGGGGCCGACGATCGTCTTTGTCGGCTGGTGGGTGTTTTTGCGCAAGCTGGTGACGGTCGGTCGCATCTACCACACGACCTCCATCGCCGACCTGATATCGGCGCGTTTCGGCAAGGATCCGATGCTAGGGGCGCTGGTCACCATCATGGCGATGGTGGTGACGGCCCCATATATCGCGCTGCAGCTACAAGCGCTCACATCGAGCTTTCAGGTCATCACCTTCCCCGCCGGCGCCGTGACCGCCGCCAACACCAATCTCGAGCCGAACTTCACCACCGCGTTTTGGCTGGCGGCCGGGCTTTGCGCCTTTTCCATAATCTTCGGGGTGCGCAACATAGACGTCAACGAGCGCCATCACGGCGTGATCGCGGCAATCGCCGTGGAGGCGGTCGTCAAGCTCATCGCGCTGCTGGTAGTCGGCGTCTGGATCATCTTCGCGATCCAGGGCTCGCCAGCCGCAGTGTTCAACGACGCGCCGGTCAGTCTGACCAATCCACAGGATGCCTTCGGCATTCGTTGGATCACACTGTGCTTCCTGGCAGGGGCGGCTGCGATCTGCCTGCCGCGCCAGTTCCAGGTCACGGTGGTGGAGAATTCCAGTGAGAGCCAGATCAGGACCGCGTCCTGGCTGTTTCCCCTCTACCTTTTCCTGATCTGTCTTTTCATTATCCCGATCGCGGTGACGGGCCTCAACCGGCTTCCCACCGGGTCGAACCCGGACCTGTTTGTGCTCACCCTACCGCTCAGCGCCAACCAGGATGCAATGGCGATGCTCGCCTTCCTGGGCGGTTTTTCCTCGGCAACGTCCATGGTGATCGTCTCCTCCATCGCGCTGTCGACGATGATCTCCAATCACCTGATCATGCCGCTCGCCCTGCGCCTTTCGATAGCACCGGCGGCAAGCCCGCGGGCAATGCAAAGCTTCATCCTCGGCGCTCGGCGGGCCAGCATTGTCTTCATCGTGTTCCTGGGCTTCCTCTATTTCTTTCTCAGCGGTGCGTCCGACGCGCTGGCGGCGATTGGCCTGATCTCGTTTTGCGGCGTCGCTCAGTTCCTGCCGAGCCTGGTCGGCGGGCTGTTCTGGCGCAATGCCACGCATGGCGGCGCGCTAGCCGGGCTTGTCGCCGGATTCGCGCTGTGGGGCTACACGCTGTTCCTGCCCAGCTTCGGCGGCGCGTTCCTGATGTCAGAGAGTGTTATCCTTCACGGCCCCTGGGGTATCGATTGGCTAAAACCACAGGCGCTGTTCGGGATCGAGAACATGGACCCTCTCGTTCACGCGACCTTCTGGAGCCTTTTCACCAACGCAATGCTGTTCGTGTGTGTTTCGGTGTTTTCGGAGCCGACGCCCCTGGCGCGCTACCAGTCGCGGCTCTTTGTCGACGTGTTCCGGCGCCAGACCGATTCCGAGCTCTCCGTCATGCGGCGCACGGCGCGCGTCGCTGATCTAAAGCACATCGCCAACCGTGTGCTGGGCGCCAAGGAGGCGCTCGGCCTTTTTGCGCAAAAGGGGGCGCCGGGGCGTTCGGCGATCGCCAGCGACGTTTTGATTTCCCAGGTGGAGCAGCGGCTGGCCGGAAGCGTCGGCGCGGCCACAGCCCGCACGCTCGTTTCCAGCGTCGTCACCAGCGAGACAATCAGCGTGGAAGAGCTCAAGCGGCTCGCCGACGAGACCGAGCAGATCCGCGCCTATTCGGCCGAGCTGGAACGCAAATCGTGGCAGGTGGAGGCCACGGCCGTCGAGCTTGCGCAAGCCAACGAGCAATTGCGCGAAATCGACGTGCAGAAGGACGCATTCTTGAGTCAGGTAAGCCACGAAGTGCGCACACCGATGGCCTCGATCCGCTCGTTCAGCGACATACTGCTGTCCGATTCCTCTCTCGATCCGGAGCGCAGAGAGCGCTTCCTGCACATCATCCAGGCTGAAAGCATCCGCCTGACGACGTTGCTCGACGGAATTCTCGACCTCAGCCAGCTCGAAAACGGGGATGTGAACTGGACGGTGGAGCCTTTCGATCCAAACACCGCACTCGATCAGGCGATGGCCAGTTGCGAGACATTGGCGAGCGCGGCGGGCGTGAAGCTGGTGCGCAAGGGCCGCGTGCGACGCTGCAGCGTCAGCGGTAACCGGGACAAGCTGGCGCAAGTGTTCATCAACCTGATCTCCAACGCCATCAAGTACAACACCAATGCCAACCCGGTGGTGACGGTGTCGAGCTCGGTGCACAAAGGGGTCTACGAGGCCCGCGTATGCGACAATGGTCCCGGCATACCGGCATCGGAGCGCGAGCGAATTTTCCAGCGCTTCGCCCGCGGCCCGATGCCGCGCCAGGTGGGCGCCGGGCTGGGGCTCGCCATCAGTCGGCAGATCATGGAGCGGCTCGGCGGAAAGCTTACGCTGGCCGACAGCAAGCGCGGAGCGGAGTTCGTGATCACCCTGCCGACACTGTCCGGCGTCAGCACCAGGGGGACAAAATGAGTTGGCAAGAAGGACGGGGTTCTGGCTCATCGCGACGACCACCGGCTCCGGATCGGAGACTGGCGATCGCTGCTGGATGTGATCCGGGAATTCGCCGTGGGCTGCTGTCCACCCTGCCCTGAGCCGGGCGGGATGACCCGCGGCCGCACGCTCACCCCCCGAAGGAGACCCGGCCGTCGTTTGTCCGGTTGATGACCGCCCAGATGGCGACTGCTGGCTCGTCGCCAATGGCCCAGAGGCGATGCGGCGTCTGCGCGTTGAAGGAGACCGAGTCGCCAGCTTCGAGCTCGTGTTTCTCAAACCCGATCTGCAGCCCGAGTCGCCCTGACATCACATAGGCGTATTCCTTGCCGCCGTGGCGGAATAGGGAATCGGGCGGACAGGATTCGGCTCCGGGTTCGTAGACCACGTAGAGGAACTCGACCTCGTCGTCCGCGTGCGCCGTAAGCCGCTCCCAGACCACGCCACCCGAAAGGCGGATGCGCTTGCGGCTGTGGCTGCGCTGCACCGGGCCTCCTTGTTCCTCCGGGCCGGCCTTCCGTTTCGAACGTTCAGATACGCTGAACAGTTCGTCGATGGTCAGGTCGAGTTCCGAGGCAACCGACCACAGGGTGCTCACCGACGGCATCACCAGTCCGCGCTCGACCTGCGAGATCAGGCTCGGCGAGACGTTGATCCTGCGCGCCAGCTCCCGCACGCTGACATTCCTGCGTTCGCGCTCCACCCGCAACCGGTTGCCGATGGCTAGAAGGTCAAGCTGGTTCGCTTCACCGCCCGCGCGTTCCTCGTCCGGCGAAGCGGTGCGGCGGCTCTGTCCTGTTGTAGCGTCGTTCGTCATTTTCTTGTGATATGCCTCTTCGGGAGCGCGGCTCTTGACACCTAGCCCGTTAATGTTCATGAAACAAGTTCATTGATACTGAACAGTGCCCCGGCAAGGTGCTCTATGGTTCATTACGTCGCCCGCGCGTCCGATATCAAGCTCACTCCCGCCCTTCGCGAGCACGCCCGGAATTTCAGGCGCTGTTCCGTGATCGACCGCAGCGTCGGCGCAACCCATACCGGCCTCGGTCTGTGCGAGCTAGACGCTGACGGACACATTGAGCGGCACGTCCAGTCCTTCGAGGAACAGTTCTACATCACCGAGGGCAATCCGACACTCGTTTTGGAGGATCGCGGCTATCCGCTGGTGCCGGGCGCCTGCGGCGTGATCCCGGTGGGAACGCCGCACGCCTGGATCGGGCCGGAGACAGGCACTGCAAAATGGATCGACTTCATGACGCCGATCCCACGCGAGGAGGGGCCGGCCGACGTCTTCTTTCTCGGCGCGATAAAGGACGTACCGGTTGAGCCCCTCGATATCCGCGACCCGCGCACGCGGCACTTCTTCCGCATGCGGGACGACGACATCACGCTCGACAAGCTCAAGGTCGGCGCGCGGGTGGATGCCCCCACCGTCTCGGCCAGCATGGCGACCGCACTGCTTGCCTATAGCGGCATCGCGGTAAAGATGCTCGTCGACCAGCGGCTTTCTGCGGCACTCGGAACAATGTTCATGGTGGAGTACCAGCCCGGCGGCGTCGCGCACCAGCACGACCACCCGCTGGAGGAGGCGTACGTGTTCCTCGACGGCGAAGTGGAGGCGACGGCCGACGGCGAGAAATATCTTCTGAAGCAGGGCGACGTGCTGTGGACGGGGGTTGGCTGCATCCACTCCTTCGCCAACAGGAGCGAGGGGACAGTGCGCTGGCTGGAGACACAGTCGCCGCAGCCGCCGGCGCAGCACTCCTACCGCTTCAACCGGGACTGGGAGTATCTCGAAAACAAGATCAGGGAGGGTTGAGCCATGGCCGAGCGGGCGATCATCGTCGGCGGGACCCAGGGAATCGGGCTGGAGATCGCACGCAAGCTGCTTGCGCGCGGGGATGAGGTCATCATCACCGGCCGTGACCGGGCGCGCGCGGAGGCTGTGGCGGCTGAACTCGGATCGGGTGCAAGCGGGCTTGGCCTCGACCTCTCGGAGCCGCACACCATTGCGGCCGCACTCGCCGGGATTCCCGGCGTGCGGCACGTGGTGATCACGGCGATCCTGCGCGATGCTAACTCGGTCCGCGAATATGACGTGGCAAGGGCGATCAGCCTCGTCACGCTAAAGCTCGTCGGCTACACGGAGGCGATCCACGCCCTTCTGCCCAGCCTCGAGGCCGATGCCTCCATCGTGCTCTTTGGCGGGCTAGCCAAGGAACGCCCCTACCCTGGCTCGACCACCGTCACGACAGTGAACGGCGGCGTGTCGACCTTGGTGCACACGCTGGCCGTCGAGCTTGCGCCCGTGAGGGTGAACGCGATCCACCCCGGCATCATCGGCGACAGCCCCGCCTGGAAGGACAAGAACCTCGACAACGTGATCGCACGAACGCCGACGAAACGCCTTGCCACCATGCAGGACGTGGCGGGCACCGCGCTGTTCCTGCTCGATAACCAATCGATCAACGGAGTGAACCTGAACATCGACAATGGTTGGCTGCTGACCTGAGCAGCAACGAAACGGGAGGAGAGGATGAGGATTTCGAGGAGACAGTTCACAAAGCTGAGTGCTGCTGCCTCGGTCGGCCTGGCGGCACCCGCGATCTGGACCAAGGGCCGTGCCCAGAACCGGCCGGTCCGCGTCGGCTGCAGCGCTTCGCTCACCGGGCCCCTGTCGGGCACAAAGAATATGGTGATCGGCTACGAGCTATGGCGCGATGACGTCAACGCCGCCGGCGGGCTTCTGGGGCGCGAGGTGGAGCTCATCGTCTATGACGACCAGAGCGCTCCGTCCAACGTCCCCGCCATCTACTCCAAGCTGGTGGACGTCGACCAGGTGGACTTCCTGTTCACGCCCTATGGCGCGAACCTGACAGCCACCATCATGCCCTTCGCCAAGCAGCGGGACCGCTTCATCGTCGGTATCCTGACGCTGGCGAGCAACGATCAGCTCAAGCACGACAAGTTCTTTCAAGCTGCCCCGTGGGGGCCGGACGGCGCGACCAACTGGGCACGCGGCTTCTTCGACATCGCCAACAGTACAGGCGTGAAGAAGATGGCGATCTTGGCCGCCGACACCGAGTTCTCCAAGACGGCCGCCGAAGGCGGCAGGCGGGTGTCGGAAGAGTTCGGCATGGATGTGGTCGACTTCCAGATGTACCCGCCGACCAACCGCGATTTCTCCGCAATCATCCGCAACATCCGCGCGACTGAGCCCGAAGCCGTCTTCGTATGCTCCTATCCTGCGGATTCGACGGCCATCGTGCACGGAATTCAGGAGATCGGCCTTGGCGATTCCGCGCGCCTGTTCGGCGGCGGCATGGTTGGCCCGCAATATGCCTCGCTCATGGAGAGCCTCGGGCCCTCGCTCAACGGCATCGTCAACTTCCACCTTTACGTGCCCGAGCCGACCATGAAATTCGAGGGCATCGAGAGCTTCCTCGACCGCTACCGGCCGATCGCCGAAGACCGGCAGGTCGATCCGCTCGGCTTCTACATCCCACCCTTCTGCTATGCGGCGGGGCAGTTCATCTCCACCGCCGTCAACGCCACCGGATCGCTCGACCAGACGGAGGTGTCGAACTGGCTGCACGAGAACCCGGTGGACACGGTCGTGGGGCAGATCAACTTCGACGAGATCGGCAACTGGACGGAGCGCCGCGTTCTGATGATCCAGTTCCAGAACGTCGACGGCAGCGGGATCGACCAGTTCCGGCAGGCCGGCAAGGAGGTCATCATCGATCCTCCCGACTACAAGAGCGGCGAGCTCGTTCCCTTGATGGACGCCCGCAAGACCTGACACGCACGGGACGGCCTGCCCGCAAGCCGCGGGCCGTCCTCCCCGTCCCCCACAGCGCGAAAGCCCGATGATCGTTCTCGACCTAGCTCTGAACGCCGTTGCCACAGGCATCGTGCTCGGCAGCATTTATGCGCTTCTGGCGCTCGGGCTGGCGATCACCTTCGGCATACTGCACATCCCCAACGTCGCGCATCCGGCCATTGTGATCGCCGGCGCCTACGCGGTCGTGGTGTTGAACCGCTTCGGCCTCGACCCCATCCTGGCGGGCCTACTGTGGAGCATTCCCTTCTATTTCATCGGGCTTGCCTTCTACGAATTCTACGCTCGGTCCTTCGAATCGCGGGGCGGCGGCAATACGCTGCAAAGCCTCACCCTCTTCTTCGGCATTTCGCTCGTCATCGAAATCGCGCTCGTGGTTGCCTACGGCACGGACCTACGCTCGGTCCGCGTCGGCTATGTCGGCGAGAGCCTGCGGCTCGGGACCGTCGCCATTCCCTACCGCTTCCTCGTACCTGCCCTGATCACGCCGGTCGTCGTTTTCCTGCTCTGGCTCTACCTCAGCAAGACCAACACCGGCCTGGCCATCCGCGCCGTGGCCCATGACGAGCGAGCGGTCAGCGTTGCCGGCGTCAACCCGACCGCCATCAAGCGCCATGCCTTCGGGATCGCTACGGCTTTGGCCGTCATCGCGGGTGCGGCGCTCGTCATCACCGGCCCGGTGGACCCCTTCGCGGGCCGCATCCATATCGGCCGCGTCTTCGCCATCGTCGTGCTGGCTGGCATGGGCACCATCCCCGGCACGCTCGCCGCCGCGATCATCATCGGCGTCGCCGAATCCCTCGTCATGAGCTTCGCCAGCCCCTCTTGGGCCCCGGGAGTGGCCTTCGCCATCCTCTTGGCCACCCTCGCCCTTCGGCCCACGGGACTGTTCGGAGGTGTCCGATGACGCTCCCGCGCTTCGCCCTGGTCGCGGCCCTGTTGGTGGTCGCCGGCCTGTTCCTGCCGATGGTGATCCCCAATCCCTATTATTTCTACGCCGGCTATGTGGTCCTGCAATATGTCGTCATCGCCACCGGCTGGAACATACTGGGCGGGTACGCGGGCTACACGAATTTCGGCGCATCCGCCTTCTTCGGCGCAGGCGCCTACGCCGCCGCGTTCCTCTTCAAGGCATTCGGCCTGCCGCTTATTTTCCAGATCCTGGGTGCCGCCGCCGTCGGCATGTTCCTCGGCGTGGCGACCGGCTACCTCACGCTGCGCATCCAGGGGGTCTATTTCGCCATCGCCACCGTGGCGCTGGTGATCGTGCTGGAAACGCTCGTTCACAACACCGAATATCTCGGCGGCGCCTCCGGCATGACCCATATCGCTCCTCCCCCGCCCGCCTGGTTCGGCGGGCAGACCCAGTTCGTGTTCTGGGTCATGCTGGTAATCGCCGCCTGCGCAGTGGTGCTCGCCCGCTGGCTGGAGCTTTCCTGGATCGGGCGCGGCCTGCGCGCCATCCGTGCCAGCGAGCCCGCGGCCGAAAGCTGCGGGGTGCCGACGCTCAGGCTGAAGCTGCTGGCCTGCGCGCTGAGCGGCGGCGTGATGGCCGCGGCCGGCGCGCCCTACCCCACCTACACCTCCTATCTCGACCCGGTGAGCGCCTTCAGCCTGCTGATCGGCCTCAATGCGCTGGCCATGCCGCTCATCGGCGGCACGCGCAACTGGAAGGGACCGGTGATCGGCGCGCTGCTTTTGGCCAGTGTCCAGCAGATCGCCACCGTCACCATCTCCTCGGAGTTCAACATCCTCGCCGTCGGCGTCGTCTTGATCGCCTTCGTCGTGCTCGCCCCCGAGGGATTGCTGGGGCTGAAATCCGCATGGGCCAGGCCGAAGCTCAGACTTTCAGGGGCAAAGCCATGAGCGAGCCACTACTGTCGGTGCGCGACGTCAGCAAGAGCTTCGGCGCGATCAAGGCGCTGGGCCCGGTCGGCCTCGACGTTGCCGAGGGCGAGCGGCTGGGCATCATCGGGCCCAACGGCTCGGGCAAGACGACGCTGATCAACTGCATCACCGGCTTCTTCCGGCCGGATACCGGCACGATCAGCTACAAAGGCCAGGACATCACCCGGTTGCCCGCCTACCGCAGGGCGCGTCTGGGCCTCTCGCGCAGCTTTCAGATTCCGCATCCCTTCACCGGCATGACGGTGATCGAGAACCTGCTAGTGCCGATGGATTACGGCGCCACGTCGGCGCGGAAAGAGCTGGAGAACGCGGAGGAAATCCTGCGCTCGGTCGGCCTCGCCGAGCGGCGGGACCATCCCGCCGAGCAGCTCTCGCAACTCGAACTGCGCAAGCTAGAGCTGGCGCGCGCGCTTGCCGCGCGTCCCGCCATCTTGATCGCCGACGAGGCCATGGCTGGCCTCTCAGAGGCCGAGATCGACGATATCCTCTCGGTGCTCTTCGAACTCAACCGCGCGGGCGTGACGGTCATCATGATCGAGCACATCATGCATGCGGTGATGCGCTATTCCGAGCGCGTCATATGTCTGGAAACCGGGCAGGTGATCGCCGAGGGCAGCCCCGAGAAGATTACCAGCAGCCCCGTCGTGCAGAAGGTGTATTTCGGTGAACAGACTGCACGTTGAAGGCCTTTTCGCCGGCTACGGCGCCGTAACGGTTCTGCGCGACGTGGCAATCGAGGTGCGCCAAGGGGAGCTGGTAGCGCTTCTCGGCATGAACGGCAACGGCAAGAGCACGCTCTTAAACAGCATTCTCGGTTTCGTGCGGCCGGGCGCAGGCCGCGTCATCCTAGAATGGGACGGTGAGACGATCGAGCTGGCCGGCCGTGCTCCGCACGAGATCGTGGGTCTCGGCATCGGCTATGTGCCGGAAGGACGGCGGCTCGCCCCCAATCTCACGGTGGAGGAGAACCTTCTTCTGGCCGGCAGCTCGAACCGAGCCAAAGCCGGCAGGAAAGCCAATCTGGAACTTTGCTACGAGACCTTTTCAATCCTGAAGGAACGGCGCAGGCAGCCCGCCTCCACCTTGAGCGGCGGCCAGCAGCAGATGCTGGCGATCGCCCGTGCGCTCATGACCGCGCCGAAGCTGATCGTCGTGGATGAGCCTTCCGTGGGCCTGGCGCCGATCATGGTGGAGCAGGTCATCGCCACCATCCGCCGGCTGCAGGAGCAGACGGGACTCACCATACTGATGGCCGAGCAGAGCTTCTTCCAGGCGATCGAGGTGGCCTCTCGCGCCTACATCCTCTCGCACGGCCGCATCATCCGCGTCTTCGACCAGAAGCTCGACCCTGCCGGGCAGGAAGAGATCCGCAGTGCGATGATGGGCGCGGTGTGACCGGCTGATCGCACCTTGGGTTCAGCCCTGGCGGCGGATGAAGCCGGTGATCGCAACCCTCTCCCAGATGCCCGCCTCGTGGAACGGGTCAGCCTGGTTGAAGCGCTCCACGGCGGCGCGGTCCTCCGCCTCGACCAGGAAAAGGCTGCCGATCATGGTCTCCCCTTCATCGGCGGTGAGCGGCCCCGACATCACGATGTTCACGCCGAACGCGCTGGTATCGCTCAAAAACGCCTTGTGCGCGTCATAATGCTTGAGCCGCGTGGGTAGCGCGCCGTCCTTGTCCAGGGCGTGAATGGCGAAAAGCATGGGGCCTCCTCTTCGTGAACTGCCGCAATCTCAGCCCTTGGCGGCGGGCTTCGATTCGAGCTGGAAATCGTAGTGCAGGTGGGAATAGGGCTGATCCATCCGCCGGCCGTCGGGCGCTGTGCCCGCCAGGTGCTCCGGAAACTCGCGGATCAGCGAATCCTTCACGCCGAACACGGCATCGGAGTCGAGATAGGGATCGCCCGCGACGAAGACGTGGGTCACCAGCCGCTCGTGTTCGGGCGCGTCGATCATGAAGTGGACATGGGCGGGACGCCATGGGTGACGGCCCTGCGCCTTCAGCATGTCACCCACCGGCCCGTCATGCGGGATGGGATAGGCGGCGGGCTTGATTGTCCAGAAGTGGAAGCGGCCAGCCTCGTCGGCGCGGAAGCGGGCGCGCATGGCAAGCCCGCCGATGGCGTCGAGCTGCTGAACGTCGTAGTGGCCGTCATCGTCAGAATGCCAGACATCGACGATCGCTCCGGCAAGGGGCTTTCCGTCGCCGCCGCTCACACTTCCCGAGACGTAGAGCGGCTGGCCCTCCATGCCGGCGGAAATGTCTTCGCCCAGCGTCTTCTCCGGCGGGGACTCCACATAGAAGGGGCCGAGCACTGTCGTTTCCGTCGCGCCGCCGCCCGCGGGATGGTTGATGGCGTCGATGAGCATGGAAATGCCCAGCGTGTCGGAAAGCAGGATGAACTCCTGCCGCTTGTCGTCGGATATCTGGCCCGTGCGGGTGAGGAAGTCGATGACAAATTTCCATTCCTCCTGGGAGGGGCGAACCTCCCGCACAAGCGCATGCAGATGCCGGACCACCGCCTCGCTGATTTCGCGGATGCGCGGGTCTTCGGCCTCGTGCACGCGCTCCACCACTGCATCGGTGATTGTGAATTCGTTGAAGTTACCCATCAGCATCCCTCGATGTCCTGCGTTCGGGCTCGCCGAGCCCGGCGAGCCACTCGGTGTGTTTGACGGGGGCGATGAAGTCGAGCGCGCCTTCACCGCGGGCGACGATGGCGGCATAGGTCTCGCGCACCAGCGCGGTGAGCGGCATGGGCACGCTGCCGGCCCGGCCCGCCCCGATGATCAGGTCGAGATCCTTGATCATCTGCTTGCACGAAAAGGTGGAGGTGAAGTCGCGCTCTGCGAGCGGGCCGACCTTGTACTTGACCATGGGCGAGGCGGCGGCACTGTCGGCGAGCACGTCGAGCATGTCCTGCCAGTCGAGTTTGCCCCGGCGTGCGAGCGCCAAGCTCTCGCCCAGCATCACGGCGGTCGCCGCCATCATGAGATTGATCGCCAGCTTGGCGTAGCGCGCCTCCTCGCCCGGGCCGAGATGGACCTGTGCGCGCGTGAAGGTGGCGAGCATCGGCAGGATCTCTTCGAAGACCTCTTTCGGCCCCGAGGCGAAGCAGGAGAGATTGCCTGTATGCGCTATGGAAGCGTTGCCAGAGATCGGCACGCGCAGATAGTGGACACCGGCCGCCTCGGCGGCTTTCGCGACCTCGGCGGAAGCCTCCGGGCTGACGGTGCTGATCTCGACGAAGACCGCGCCCTTGCGCATGAGCGCCAGCAGCCCCTGCTCGCCGAGCGTGGCGGCGCGCAGCGCCCGGTCGTCGGGCAGGCAGGAGAAGACCACGTCCGCCCGGGCGGCACTTTCCATCGCAGCCGTCCCCTCGATGCCGCGCCCGGCGGCAAGCGCCAGGCGGTCCGATGCCGGGTCATAGCCGGTCACGGAATAGCCGGCTTCGGCAATTCTCCCGGCGATGGGCAGGCCGAGCTTTCCCAGACCGATCCAGCCGATTGCTGGCTTTTCCGTCATTCCCTCCTCCTCGCTCGCGCGTTCTTCCTTTGCCGCCCTCCACACTAGCGCAAGGCGGACGGCGGCTCGCCCGCCCAGGCTCTTGCGATCAGCGTTTCTATGGCGTCCCGCCCGATCGGGCGCGGATTCCAGTAGGGATTCTCCAGCGCCAGCTCTGCGGCAGGGGCAATGCCATCCTCCGGCATTCCGATCTGCCTGAGCGCCCGCGGGGCGCCGAGCTTCCCTGCCAGATCGAAGAGGGCCTGCGCCGGATCTTGCGTACCGAGCGCCCGCGACAGGGCCGCGGCCGCGCTCTGCGCCGCCGCCGCATTGTAGGCGAGCGCATGCGGCAGCACGATGGCGTGGGTTTCGGCATGCGGCAGGTCGAACGCGCCGCCCAGCACATGGCAGAGCTTATGATGCAGCGCCATCCCCACCGAACCGAGGCACATGCCGCACAGCCAGGCGCCGTAGAGCGCGTCCGTGCGCGCGCGCCTGTCCACGCCATCGGCTACGACCTTCGGCAGGGCTGAGGCGAGCGCGCTGACCGCCTCTTCCGCGAGAAGCGCGATCACCGGATTGCGGTCTTTGGCGTAGAGTGCTTCCACCGCATGCGCCATCGCGTTCAAGCCTGAGGTCGCCGACAGCAATGCAGGTAGCGTGAGCGTCAGATCGACATCGTAGATGGTGACCTCCGGCAGCACCTTCTCGGTGCGCTGCGTCGTCTTCACACCGTTCTCGGTCTGGCCAATGATCGGCGTCATTTCCGAGCCGGCATAGGTGGTTGGGATGCAGATCTGCGGCAGGTCAGCTCTGAGTGCGATCGCCTTTCCCAGCCCAATGGTGGAGCCGCCGCCGAAGGCGACCGTGCAGTCGGCTTCGAGTTCCCGCGCTATTGCAAGGGCACGCTCCGTCACCTCGACCGGGGTATGCATCGTAGCGCCGTCGAAAAGCCCTGCGCCATGCTCGCCCAGATCTGAGAGGAGCTCGCGCGCCTTGTCGGCTTGTTGCGGCGTGGAAAGGACGAAAGCACGACGGCACTCCAGCCGCTCCATCTCCTCGGAAAGCTGCGCCAAGGTGCCTGTACCGAAGACGACGCGGCCGGGAAGTGCGGTATAAGCGAAGGCATCCATCCTCTCACGCATGAAGGCACCTCCAATCACCGGCATCAAGTTTAAAGGCAGCCGGGAACCCACGCCGGCCTCCCATTGCCTCGCACACCGCACCCACCGGCAACATACCAGGATATGCGCACGTGGCTCGGCCCGTCATTGCTGCCGCTCAAACCTCAGCTACACACGTTCAGCTGAGATATACACGTTTCATTTGCATTAACAAGCAAGCTTCACAGCGACGCCATTATGGCGCAGCTTCCCTTACGGGAGCGCGCCTTCTTGTGCTTCAACTAGCGACGTATTGTTCAGTATAGATGCACGATTGGTTCTGGTATATGCTCCCAGCAAGGGAATGGGAAAGCCCCGTGTGGGCTGGCGTGCTGGCAGAACAGGGAGGAGACTCACATGTGCGCGATCTGCGGTCACGAGCATTCGCATAGCAACATATTTCCGCATCTGGCGGCTGCAGGTCCCCTTTCAGCGGCAGGCGGATCGGCGCCGCAGGAGCAGCCCCGGACGGGCAGAAACCCCGTGCCGGTCCCCTCCGAAAGCGGCATGCCGGGCCGCAGAGTTCTGATCCGGGGCGGCGCTGTGCTCAGCATGGATCCGGCGGTCGGCGACTTCGTGGAGACCGACGTGCTCATCGAAGGCAGCAGGATTGTGGCGGTAGGGCCCGATCTAACAGCCTCAGACGCCGCCGTCATCGACGCCAAGGGCATGATCGTCATGCCGGGCTTCATCGACACCCATCATCATCAGTTCGAGACCGCCCTGCGCGGCTTTCTCGCCGACGGCATTCTCATCAATGACGGCGCACCGCATAGCCTCGTCAATTACTATGAGCACATCCTGCAAAAGTTCTCGATGGTCTACCGACCCGAGGATGTCTACATCAACGAGCTCTTCGGCTCGATCGCCCAGCTCGACGCCGGCGTAACGACGGTGATGGACGTGTCGCAGATCCATCACTCGCCCGAGCATACGGACGCCGCGGTCGCCGCGCTGAAGGATGCCGGACGGCGCGCCGTTCTCGGCTACTTCGAAGGGTGGGGAGAGAAGTCGAAGTATCCGCTCGATGCCCAGCGCATCAAGACGCATCATTTCGCTTCGGACGACCAGTTGCTGACGATGGTGATGGGCGGCGAGATCTACCTGCCGGGCTACGAGACGGCATGGCAGATCGGCCGGGAGATCGCCGTGCCGGTGGCGCTTCACGTGGTGGGCACCTTCGGCATGGCGTCCACTTTCGACGAGCTTGCCAAGGCCGGCCAGTTCGGCCCGGACAACATCTTTATCCACATGACCGGCATGAGCGATTTCGCCTGGCAGGTGGCGGCCGAGGCGGGCTCGCATGTCTCACTCGCCGTTCCCATCGAGATGACGATGCGCCACGGCATGCCGCCGATCCAAAAGGCGCTCGACCTCGGCATGCAGCCGTCGCTTTCCAGCGACGTGGAATGCACCATGACCGCCGATCCGTTCACACAGATGCGCTGTGCGCTGACGCTGCAGCGCGCTTTCGTGAACGAGATGGCGCTGGGCGGCGAAACGGACCTGCCGCCGCTCCTGACCTCACGCGACGTGATCCGCTTCGCGACGGTCGAAGGGGCAAAGGGCCTGAAGCTCGACGCCAGGACGGGATCGCTTACGCCCGGCAAGGAGGCCGACATCATTCTGCTGGATGCGACCGCTCTCAATGTTGCACCTCTCAACCACGTGCCTGGCGCGGTGGTCACGCTGATGGAGCGCAGCAACGTCGATACCGTCATGGTGGCCGGCAGGATCCGCAAGTGGAGGGGCGAACCTCTGGATGTGGACGCGGGGAAACTGCGGCGCGAGTTGGAAGCCTCCCGCGATTATCTGTTCGAGGCGGCGGACGTGGAGCATAACCTTTTCCGGCTCTAGAGCGGAACCGGCACCTATGCCGTACAGATTGCCAAAACGCTCGGGGCTGAAGTACCGGGAGTGCGCAGCGGCGGCCGCGCGCGCCGGATCTCAGATCGGCAGCGGCCGGCGCTCCTCGATCGCCTCCATGGCGAAATAGGATGTCACGGATTCCAGCTCCACCTTCTGGATGAGGCGCTGATAGACGGAATCGAAGCTCGCCATGTCGGTGGTGACGATGCGCAGCATGTAATCGTAGTCGCCGCCGATGCGGAAGAAATCCACCACCTCGGGAATACCCGAGACGTGCTGGCGGAACGTCTGCAGCCAGGCGGCGGAATGGTGGCGCGTCTTCACCATCACGAACACCACCAGGCCGAGGCCCAGCTTTGCACGGTCGAGCCGGAGCGTGCGGCCGCGGATAATGCCGCGATCCTCCAGCGCCCGAAGCCGGCGCCAGCAGGCGTTCTGGGACAGGCCCACCTTGTCGGCCAGTTCGCGCTGGGACAACGAGGCATCCTTTTGAAGCTCGCGCAGGATGCGCACATCAAATTGATCTATTTTTTCCCGTTCCATTCGTTCATATGAACGAGAACATGGCATTTTCACAACGCTTTTTGTGAAAATCATCGCACCGGATTGTGCGAAGCTTTTAGTCGAGCCGAGTGCACGATCATTCGCGAGGACCAGAATGCGCGCAAGCGTCCTAACGGAATTTTCCGAAAGCCTGAAAGGCGACGACCTGCCGGCGCGCCTGCACGGGGGGCTGATCGGCGAGAGCGCCTCGATCGGCGGTCCCTATGGGACTAAGCCCCTGATCTACGCCGATTACGTCGCGTCCGGCCGGGCGCTCGCCCAGGTCGAGGATTTCGTGCGCGACCGCGTGCTGCCCTACTACGCCAATAGCCACACCGAAGCCTCCTTCTGCGGGTCCTTCTGCACGCGGCTGCGTGAGGAGGCGCGTTCGGTGGTCAAGCGCGCGGTGGGCGCGGACGAGGAGACGAGCGTCGTCTTTGCCGGCTCCGGCGCCACCACCGGCGTCAACAAGCTCGTCCGCCTCCTGCAATTGCCCGAAATGGCAGCAGCAGGGCGTCGGCCGGTCGTTTTCATGGGCCCGTACGAGCACCACTCGAACATCCTGCCCTGGCGCGAAAGCGGGGCCGAGACGGTTGAGATCGACGAGACGCCCGATGGCGGCCCGGACCTCGACATGCTGGCGCACGCGCTGGAGCGGCACGCCGATGCGCCGCTCAAGATCGGTGTCTTCTCCGCCGCCTCCAACGTCACCGGCATCCTCACGGATACCGATCGTGTCACGCGGGTCCTGAAGGCCCACGGCGCCCTGGCGATCTGGGACTACGCAGGCGGCGCGCCCTATCTCGCCATGGACATGCGCGCTGGCACGGATTGCGCCAAGGACGCCATTGTCTTCTCACCGCACAAATTTCCCGGCGGCCCCGGCGCGTCAGGCGTTCTCGTCCTGCGCGACGGCATCGTGCGCTCTGTTCGGCCCAGTATGCCGGGCGGCGGTTCCGTGACCTTTGTCTCGCCTTGGACGCACGACTATTCCAGCTCAGTCTCGGCGCGCGAGGAAGCCGGCACGCCGAATGTGGTGGGCGATATCCGTGCTGCGCTCGTGCTTATGGTCAAGGAGGCGCTGGGGCAGGATTTCATCAACCGGCGCGACCGCGAACTGCGAGAGCGCACCCTGGCCGTGTGGGGGGACAATCCGTATCTCGAGCTTCTCGGCAAGCGGGAGGCGCCGGCATTGCCGATCTTTTCCTTTCGCGTGCGCGGCGAGAACAGAACCTATGTGCATCACCAGCTTTTCACGCGCATGCTTAGCGATCTTTGCGGCATCCAGGCGCGCGGCGGCTGCGCTTGCGCAGGGCCCTACGCGCACCGCCTGCTCGGCATCGACGAGGGGCGCTCTACGGCCCTTCTGGCGGCGATACGCGCCGGCCATGAGATCGAGAAGCCGGGCTGGGTGCGACTCAACCTGAGCTATCTTCTCAGCGATGATAAGGCCGATAAGATCGTATACGCTGTGGACGAACTTGCGCGCCATGCCGGGCGTTACGTCGGCGACTACGGCTTTGATGCGGCCACCGCACGGTTTAAACACAGCACGGACGCAAAGGAGGAGCGAAGGCTCGCGGGTTGAGGCGGCGCAAGCGGGTGCCGCGCGCGAATGACAACAATGCCGCCGCGGCGGCAAGAGGGGCACATGCTATCGGTTCTGAAGAATCAGCAGTTTCGTCGGCTCTATTCGGCGCAGGTCCTGTCGCTGCTCGGCACGGGGCTGATGACCGTGGGGCTGGCGCTTGTCGCCTACGAGCTGACGGGCGAGGACGCCGGCATCGTCATGGGCACGGTGCTGGCCATCAAGATGGTAGCCTATGTGGGCTTTGCCCCCATCGCCAGCGCGCTGGCCGCCCGCGCCCCATTCAAGCCACTTCTGGTTGGCCTCGACGTGCTGCGGTTTTCCTTTGTGGCGTTCTTGCCCTTCGTCACGGCCGTGTGGCAGATCTATCTGATCGTCTTCATCTTCCAGCTTTGCTCGGCCGCCTTCACGCCAACGTTCCAGAGCGTCATTCCCGACGTTCTGCCCGACGAGGAGGGGTATACCTCCGCCCTCTCGCTGTCACGCCTGGCCTATGACATGGAAACGCTTCTAAGCCCGCTTGTTGCCGGCCTGCTCCTGGGGATCATGGACGCGCGGCTGCTCTTCGTCGGTACGGCGCTCGGTTTTCTCGCCTCGGCTGCTTTCGTTCTGTCCGCCAAGCTGCCGGAACGCGGGACGGCCAAGTCCGCGCGGCCCTTCGTCGAGCGTCTTTCGCGCGGCTTTCGCATCTATGCTCGGACGCCGCGCCTGCGCGCGCTGTTCGCGCTGGGCATGGCCGTCTCCTTCACTGGTGCGTGGGTGATCGTCAATTCCGTCGTCTTCGCCCGCGAGACCCTGGGCGGTACGCAGCAGACCTACACCACCATGCTCGCCTGCTACGGTGCCGGCTCGATGCTGGCAGCCATTTCGATGCGGGCGCTCTTGAAGCGGGCGCCGCCGCGTCTCTCCATGGGCGCCGGCGCGCTCATTCTCGGCCTTGCGCCCTGGACCATTCTCATCGGCCTGCCTTTCGCCGGCGTTCTGGCCCTGTGGCTCATCCTTGGCGCCTCCGCCGCACTGGTGCTGACGCCCGGCGGACTGCTGATCGCCCGCTCCAGCCATAGCGAGGACCGGCCAGCGCTGTTCGCCACGCAATTCTCGCTCTCCCACGCCGGCTGGCTTGCGACCTATCCGCTGGCGGGTTATCTCGGCGCGCATCTGGGGATGGAACTCTCCTTCGCAGCCATGGCGTGCGGGGCGCTCGCCTCCGGCCTTGTCGCGCTCACAATCTGGCCCGCGCACGACCCGACGGAGCGTGAGCACACGCACGCGGCGCTCCACCACGACCACATGCATGTTCATGACGAGCATCACGACCACGAGCACGAAGGATGGGAGGGACCGGAGCCGCACGCGCACCCGCACCGGCACGCACCCCTTCGCCACCGCCATGCGTTCGTGATCGACGACCACCACCCGGTCTGGAATATGTAAAAAGAGATTGGAACGAGCCGTGGCAGAAGGGAAAGACATTCCTTTCCAGGGCGCTTGAGAAGGCTGAGACTGGCAAAGATGCAGCACTCCGCAGACATAAACCCGGCAATCGGTGCCGAGCGCCTGGCACGGCTCGAAGATCGGGTTCGACAGGATCTCGCCTATCTGTGTCTGCCGCCGGCCAATTGGGTGCCGTCGCGTGAAAAAGACGGCGAGCGGGTGCACGACGTTGTCATCATCGGCGGCGGCATGGTGGGGCTTCTTGCGTATTTCGCGCTCTGGAGCAGCGGCATACGCAACACGCGCATCCTCGACCGCAACCCGGCGGGGCTGGAAGGGCCGTGGCTCAACTACGCGCGCATGGAGACGCTGCGCTCGCCCAAGCAGCTCACCGGCCCGGCCTACGGCCACGCCTCGCTCACCTTCCGCGCCTGGTTCACCGCGCTTTACGGAGAGGAGGCGTGGGAGGCGCTCGACAAGATCCCACGGCCCATGTGGATGGAGTACCTCGTCTGGTACCGCAGGGTGCTGGACATTCCGGTCGAGAACGAGGTCGAGGTGAAGCGTGTACGCCCCGAGGGCGAGTATCTGCGCCTCGAGCTTGCCGGACGTGGCGCCAAGGAAAAATCCATCCTGACGCGCAAATTCATCATGGCCACGGGGCGGGACGGCACGGGACAGCCCAATATCCCCGACTTCGTCAACGGCCTGCCCGACCATTCTTGGGCGCATTCGGCCGACGATATCGATTTCCCGGCGCTGAAGAACAAGCGCGTGGTCGTCATCGGTGTCGGCGCCTCGGCGGTGGACAATTCGGCCGAGGCGCTGGAAGCCGGCGCGAAAGAAGTGCGCCACCTCATCCGCCGCAAGCACATGCCGACCATCAACAAGATGATGGGCATCGGCTCGCCCGGCTTCACGGCGGGCTATGCCGCGCTGCCGGACGAGTGGCGCTGGCGCTTCATGCAGTATTCCTTCGTTACCCAGACCCCCGCCCCGCGCGGCTCCACGCTTCGGGTGAGTCGGCACAAGAACGCCTATTTCCATTTCGGTCAGGGCATCCGGCGGATGAACTACGAGAATAGCGAGGTCGTCATCGAGACGACGATGGGCAAGCGGCTTGCGACGGATTTCGTCATCCTCGGCACCGGCTTCACCGTCGATCCGCTGGCGCGCACGGAGCTTGGCGCGGCCGCGGGCGAGATCATGCTGTGGCGCGACCGCTACACGCCGCCGGCGGGAGAGGAAAGCAACGAGCTTTCCAACTTCCCCTACCTCGACAAGGATTTCACCTTCCGCGAGCGCACGCCCGGCAAGGCGCCCTGGCTGTCGAAGGTCTATTGCTTCAACTACGGTGCGTCGGCGAGCCTGGGCAAGGTATCGGGTGATATCCCCGGCATCAGCGACGGCGCGGCATGGCTGACGCGCTCGATCGCCGCCACGCTCTACCGTGAGGATGTGGAGACGCACTGGCAGGGTATGGTCGACTATTCCAAGCCGGAGCTTCTGGGCGACGAGTGGACCGAAACCGACATCGAGGACGCCGCCGAGGCAACGCCCGCACCGGCATTCACCAACGGGAGCTAACAGGTATGAGCGAAACCCTGGCCGACGATGTGGTGACCCGCCTTTCCAGCGCGGCGGACGCCGCATCGGTGCGCGCGGCGCTGTCCGGCCGCGCCGACGTGATGGAGATGACGCAGGCCACGCATGACGCCGCGCTGATGCCGGCCGATCCCGGCGGCCTGTCGCACGGTCTGCGCGCCGCACTCGCCGTGCGCATCGCGCGGCTCAACGAAGATGAGGCGCTGGCCGCACATTACGCACGCCTGCTGGAAAACGCCGGTGCAAGCGCGGACGAAGCCGCGGCGGCCGACCCCGACTTCAAGGGCGGCGGGCGGCTCGCGGCGGCAATTGCCTTCACCGACCTGGTGACGATGCGGACGCGCGAGACGACCGCAGCGGATATCGAGGCGCTGCGGAAGGTGGGCATCAGCGATGCGGACATCGTGCGCCTGGCCGAGCTCAACGCCTTCCTGGCCTACCAGGTACGCGTGATCGCCGGGCTGAAACTGATGAGGGCGACGGCATGAGCACGGTCATCCGCGAGTTCACCACCAAGATTCCACACTGGCGGCCCCGCGTGAAGCCGATCGATCTCGCCGCGGCGACACCGGAACAACTCGACGCGCTGAAGGTCACGCCTTCCAACACCAAGGTGTCGGACTACGTGCTGGTGCTGGCCAACGACGTCGAGACGCTGAAGGTGCGCACGCCGCTCTTCAACGCCATCATGTACAATCGCGGCGGCCTGGGCAGGGCCGAGCGCGAGATCGGCGCGACGGCGGCCTCCGTGGTCAACCATTGCATCTATTGCGCGGCCGTCCATTCCAGCCGCTATAACCAGCTCGCCAAGGACGAAAGCGTGATGGAGCGCATCTTCCGCGACGGCGAAGAGGCGGAGCTGGACGACAGGCAGGCCGCGATCTTCCGCTTCGCCACCCGGCTTTCCAAGGCGCCGAGCGAAGCGGATGAGGCCGACGTCCAGGCGCTGCGCGACGCGGGGCTGGACGATGCGGAAATCCTCGACCTCATCCTGTCGGCCTCGCTCTTCGGCTGGGCGAACCGGTTGATGCATGTGCTGGGCGATCCGGTCGCGCACGAAGGCTAGGAGCGACACGACTTGGAGGGGACGGCGACACGGAAACGGAAACCGCCTGCCTGGCGCAAGGCCGCTGCGGTCAGCGCCCCGGCGGTCGCCGCTCGCCCTTGCAAGAGCCCTTCACACGTGGACGCGCGGCTCGAACTTGAGCCTGTCCAGCGTGATCATGCTGCGGAACTTGCGCAGGTTTCTGTTGGCGTAGAGCTTAGACTTGACGAAGTGGTCGAAGGTCGCGATGTCCTCAACCGTGACCACCAGCACGAAATCGGCCTCTCCCGTGACCATGTAGCATTGGCTGACCTCGTCGGCGGCCTGCATCTCACGCTTGAAGTCGTCGAGAAGGTCGAGCCGCTCCCGCTCCAGTTCGACCAGGACAATCACGGTCAGCGACTTGCCGACCGCCTTCGGGTCCACCAGGGCGAGATCGCCCACGATGACGCCCTCCTCGCGCAGCCGCCTGACGCGGCGCATGCAAGAGGCGGACGAGGAGTTCACGCGATCCGCCAGTTCTGCGTAGGAAAGGCGGTTTTCCTGCTGGAGCACGCTCAATATGCGGCGGTCCAGCTCGTCCAGTTCCTTCGGCATCGCGCAATGTCTCCAAACCGGTCGATTGAAACGTGTGTTTCAGGTTCCCGCGCATTATCGGTGCGATTGTTGCACCGAGCTATGTCTTTTGGCGACAAATATCGGTCTGAACCCTGTCTCCTTTACGCCGTCCACCACGGCCTTCAAGGAGAGGTTCAAGCATGACAGCACCACAGCAACAGCCCGATACGCTGTTTCCACGGGTGAGCGAGCGCTACGACGACCGGGCCCGCTACCCGCGGGGCATCGCCTATACGGAGGGCCAGTACCTGCCCATATCCGAGGCGAAGATCTCCATTCTCGATTGGGGGTTTCTGCACTCCGACGCCACCTACGACACGGTGCACGTCTGGGACGGGCGGTTTTTCCGCCTCGACCTGCATCTGGACCGGTTTTTTTCCAGCGTCTCGCGGCTGCGCATGCGGCTTTCGCAAAGCCGCGAAGAGATCGCCGCCGTTTTGAGCAACTGCGTGGCGTTGTCGGGGCTGCGCAACGCCTATGTCGAGATGATCTGCACGCGCGGCGTGTCGCCCACTTTCAGCCGGGATCCGCGGGATGCGGAAAACCGGTTCCTCGCCTTTGCCGTCCCCTTCGGCTCGGTCGCCAATGAAGCGCAGATGGCCGATGGCCTGCATGTAATCATCTCGGACGTGCAGCGCATACCGCCCGCCTCCGTTGATCCAACCATCAAGAATTATCACTGGCTTGATCTTGTCGAAGGGGTTTATCAAGCGTTTGATCGTGGGGGAGACACAGTGCTGCTGCGCGACCAAGCGGGCAATATCGCCGAAGGTCCGGGCTTCAACGTCTTCGCTGTCAAGGACGGAGCATTGACCACGCCGGAGCGCGGGGTTCTGCCGGGCATCACCCGCCGAACCGTGTTCGATCTATGCGCCCGCCTCTCCTTGAAGGCCGAGGCCGCTCCGCTGACGGAAAGGGCATTGCGCGGCGCCGACGAGGTGTTCGTCACCTCGACGGCCGGCGGCATCATGCCGGTGACGCGCATCGACAGGGCGCCGGTTGCCGACGGCCGCGTCGGCCCGGTGACGAAGCGGCTGAGCAGTCTCTACTGGGAGATGCACAGCGCCGACGAGTGGTCGACGCCGGTGCGATATCCCGCACAGGACAAGAACGACAAACGGACCGAAACCGGGGGGCTGAGCCAATGAACACGCAGAAGGATCGGCTGACCGTGGGGATCGCCGGGGCCGGGGCCATCGCCTTCGGCGCGGCGGCGTTTCTGGAGCAGGCCGGGCACCGGCCCGTGCTGTGGTCGCCCTCGGGCACGCGCACCGAGCGGCTCGCCGCGGGTGAGCCGCTGACGGCAACGGGCGCTGTCGAAGGCACGTTCCATCCCGGCGTGGCCTCCGATGCCGCGGCGCTGGTGGAGGGTGCCGACCTCATCCTGATCGCCCTGCCCGGCTATGGCCACAAAACCGTTTTCGACGCCATCGCCCCACATGTCCGGCCCGACCAGGCCGTTATCATCTCCTCCCACGCCTCCTTCGGCGCACTCTATCTCTCGCGGCTTCTGGCGCAGCGTGGGCTCAGCGTGCCCATCGTCGCCTGGGGCACGACGGCCACCACCGGCCGCCAGCCGAGCTATGTGGAAGCCAGCGTCAACACGGTGCGCAGCAAGATCGACTTGTGTACCGTGCCGAACGCGCGCGCGACCGAGGGCGTGGCGCTCTGCCAGCGGCTCTTCGGCGACCGTTTCGTGGAGCGCGACGGGCTCCTTGCGATCTCGCTCAGCAACCTCAACCCGCAGAACCACATGGGCATTGCGCTCTGCAACATGACGCGAATGGAGCATAGCGAGACCTGGAGCCAGGGCTACAACGTCACGCCCAATGTTGGCCGGTTGCTGGAGGCACTCGACCGCGAGCGTTTGGCGATCGCCGAGGCGCTGGACCTATCGGTGCGCACGATCTTCGAGCACTTCCACCTGTCCTTCCATGTGCCGCAGGACACAGTGTCCAACATGAACCAGGAGATGCACCGCCAGGGCCGCGGCGGCACAGGGCCGGCGACGGCCGACAGCCGCTATGTCACGGAGGACGTACCCTACGGCCTCCTGATGACCGTAAAACTGGGCGAGCTTACGGGCCGTGAGGCAAAACTTCACCGCTCGGGCGTCGAGATTTTCTCGGCCCTCTACGGCCGCAACTTTTTCACCGAAAACCAGCTCCTGGATGCGCTGGCACTGAATAGATTGACACTCGACGAACTAAAGATCCTATCACAGGAAGGTTATGAAAGGGCAACCCAGCCCGGGTGACAGGCGAGATCAGGATGCGATGGCAAGGGGGCGCCAAGAGCCCCGCCGAACAAAGGCGCCAAGCGCCGCAACACATGCCAACCAGAAGAGGGAATGGACTCATGGGTAAATTCATCACCAGCCGCAGAGGTTTCATCAAGTCGGGTGCAGCGGGTGCCGCCGTTCTGGCAGCGCCGGCCTATCTGCGCTCCACAGCCGCGCGGGCCTCGGGCGTCGTCAATGTCTGGACTTACGCCAACTTCATCCCCGACGACTTCAAAGCCGAGTTCGAGAAGGAAACGGGCATCGAGGTGCGCGTCCGGCTGGTCGACGACCAGGGCAAGCAGTTCAACCTGCTGGCGGCCGAAGCGCCGGAGCCGAGCGTCGACCTCGTCACCGTGGCCGGCCATCGTTTCCTGCAGTTCATCGACTCCGACCTTCTGGCACCGCTCGATACGGACCGGCTCAGCAACTGGGGCAACATCAACCCGGTCTATTCGGAGAGCGACTGGGCGACCATCAACGGCAACAAGTGGGGCGCCCCCATCCTGTCCGGCGCAGAAGTTATGGCCTACAACTCCGAGGTCGTGGGCGAGGATGAGGTCAAGAGCTGGGATGTCATGTTCGACCCGAAATACGAGGGTCAGACCGCCTACATCATTCAGGACATGATGTCGGTCGTCATGCTGTATCTTGGCTACGACGGCAACATGATCGCCTATAAGGACGACCCGGAGAAAGCCGCCGAAATCGTCAAGGAAGCGCGCGACTTCCTCATCGAGCACAAGCCGATGGTGCGCAAGTTCTACGATTCCGGCGCCGAAGTGCAGCAGATGTTCATCAATCAGGACATCGTCCTGGCGCACGCCTGGAGCGGCCCGATCTCGAAGCTCATCATGGACGGCTTCCCCGTCGACATGACGATCCCGAAGGAGGGCTCCTACGGCTTCGTCTACACGCTCAACGTGACCAATAACGGCCCCAACCAGGATAATGCCTATGCGCTGCTGGACGCGCTTCTGTCCCGGCCGGAAGTCGGCGCGCAGATGACCAAGACATCCGGCTTCATCTCCACGTTCAAGGGTGTCGACCAGCACCTGACCGAGCTGGAGCAGAAGGCGGCGTCCTTCACCGAGGAAGAATTGCAGGGCCTGCAGTTCTTCCGCGCCGAGGCGAACGACCTGAAATACAGCCTCGTCGATCCGGCCGTGGAGGAAATCAAGGCGTCCTGACAAGTCTGCCGTCGGGGGCGGAGCACAGCTTCGCCCCCGCTCAATGCAGGCGGCATCCCGCATCTTCGCGGCCGATGACAGGTCGCGGAGAAAAGTTTCAGTCAATCAAGTGCGCGAAGCGATGAATGGGTAGCCAGCAAGACATGGCCCATGCAGATGTAAAACGGCAAGCCGGCGTCGGCACGCCCACAGACGGCGCCGGACGGCGCAGCGTCTGGGGTGCGCTGATGAACAACGGCCTTTATCAGTCGGTCACGGGAATGCTGTTCAAGACGCAGCGCCGGCAGTTCGTCCTGCTGGGCAGCTTTCCGTTGTTGTGGGTGCTGGTCGCCCATCTCGGGCCGATTATCCAGATGTTCTGGATCAGCTTCCTCGATTCCTATCCGCCAACCGCCGGCCAGGAACCGCAAGTGACGTTGGCCAACTGGCAACGCTTTTTCGAAGAGCGGTTCTTCATCATCCCGTTCTTCCGTACGCTGGCCTTCGCCTTCGTGCTGACGGCGTCGACGCTCGTCATCACCTATCCCGTGGCCTACTTCCTGGCCAAGCATGTCACTCGCAAGAACCAGCTTCTGCTACTCCTGCTTCTGCTCGTCCCCTTCTGGGTGGGCGAGATCGTGCGCACCTACGCGATCATGATTCTCCTGGGCAACAACGGCGCCGTGAATCTGGCGCTGAAATGGCTGGGCCTGATCGAGCGGCCGATCCCCTTCATGTACACGAGCTTCTCGCTGGGCATGGGTATCATCTATCTGACCGCTCTCTACATGCTCCTGCCGCTCTACTCGGCGCTCGAGAAGATCCCACGCAACTATCTGGAGGCCGGCGCCGATCTGGGCGCGGGCGCCTGGACGCGGTTTCTGCGCATCACGCTGCCCCTTTCGAAGGAAGGTATCGCCTCCGGCTGCACGCTCGTCTTCCTGATATCGACCGGCTATTACGCCACGCCGGTGCTTCTGGGCGGGCCCAGCACCACCGTCTTTGCCGAAACGATCGCCGGCTTCTTCCACGTCGCGGGCGACCAGTGGCCAACGGGTGCGGCCTTCTCCTCCATCATGCTCATAGCCACGCTGACGCTGACGGGTATTTTCCTCAAGCTCATGGGCCGCGACGGGAAAGGAATGATGCAATGACCCGGCACACCCGCATCCTGATGTCGGTCATCTATTCGGCCTTCGTCGTCTATCTCTTCGTGCCGCTCGCTCTCATGGTGATGATGGGCTTCAAGGACTCGAAGTTCATCGGCTTTCCCATCCGCGGCTGGACCACGGAGTGGTATGCGGGCGTCTTTCAGGACTCGGAGGTTCTGGGGGTCTTCGCCTACTCCATGACCATCGCCGTGTCCTCTACTCTGCTGTCGCTCGTAATCGGTGTGTGGGTGGCGACCTTCCTCGGCCCCAACAAGTTTCGCGGCAAGCTGATCGTGTTTGCGCTGACCTGCCTGCCGGCAGTCATCCCCGGCATCATCTCGGCTATTTCGCTGCGCATCTTTGCCCGGTTCCTATCCATCGAGCCGGGCATGTTCGCCATCATCCTCGGCCACACGGTGCACAATGTGCCCTTCGTGGCGCTGGTGGTGATGGCGCGGCTGGCGACGCTGCCGAAAAGCCATATCGAGGCGGCGCAGGATCTGGGCGCCGACAAGATGGTCGCCTTCTTCCGCATCACCCTGCCCTACCTCCTGCCGGCGCTGATCGGCGCGGGCATCTTCTGCATGCTTCTGTCCTTCGACGACTTCGTGCGCGCCTTCTTCCTCGGCGGTTACCAGCCGACGCTTCCCGTGCTCATCTTCGCGATGCTGCGTACGGGTATGTCGCCGGAGATCAATGCCATCTCGACCGTAGTCCTCATACTGACCGCCGTGCTGGGCCTTTGGGCCGAACGTTCCATGCGGCGCATGAACAAGGGTGCCTGACATGACCGATCAACGCGATGTCATCGTCCATCTCGACAAGATCACCAAGCGCTTCGGTTCCACCGTCGCCGTCGACAAACTGGACATGGAAATCATGGCCGGCGAGTTCGTCACCTTCCTCGGCCCCTCGGGCTGCGGCAAGTCGACGACACTGCGCATGCTTGGCGGCTTCGAAACCCCGAACGAGGGGCGCATCACTCTCGGTGGGGCCGATGTGACGCGCCTGCCGCCCAATCGGCGCGACGTCAACATGGTGTTCCAAGACTATGCGCTGTTCCCCCATATGACGGTGGGCAAGAACGTGGCCTTCGGACTGGAATTGAAGGGCAAGACGCGCAGCGAGATCGACAGGCGCACCGAGGAGCTTCTAGAGTTCCTGCAGCTCGGAGGGTTCCGCGACCGCACGCCGGACCAGCTTTCCGGCGGCCAGCGCCAGCGCGTGGCGCTGGCGCGCGCACTCGCCCCCGATCCCAAACTCCTGCTTCTCGACGAGCCGCTGGGCGCGCTGGACGCAAAGCTGCGCGCGCAGGTGCAGGTGGAACTGAAGGACATCCAGAAACGCACCGGCAAGACCTTCTTCTTCGTCACGCACGACCAGGACGAGGCGCTGACCATGTCCGACCGTATCGTGGTGATGAACGCTGGACGGGTGGAGCAGGACGGCACGCCCGAGGAGCTCTATTTCCGCCCGCAAAGCCGGTTCGTTGCCGAGTTCATCGGCGAGACCAACCTTTTGGAAGGCACGGTGCGCGGCAGCGACGGGGATGCCATTGTTATCGACTGGAACGGCATCGAGGTACGCGGCTCCGCCCATGGCGCCAAGCCGGCGACGGGCGACGCCGTCATGGCGGCGCTACGGCTGGAAAACGTCAACTGCTATTCCACCAGGCCGCAAGCGGGCAATGCCATTGAGGGCCGTATCGTCAATAAGCTCTTCAAGGGCAGCCGCACCGCGCTCGACATCCGCGTCGGCGAACGCGACGACGCCGTTATCAAGGCGTATCTGGACGCGCGCGAGGCCGATAGCCTGCCGCCCGAGCAGCTATGGATCGACTGGGACGCGGACCGGCTGAGCGTTCTCAGGGACTAAAAGCCGGCCGCCAGTCCACGGGCGCCTGCCGGCCGTCGCTTGCCGGCATTTCCGCAGCTCAACGTTCCTTTTCGGGAGGGAAAACTGGCCCGGAGCGGCCTATTTCGGCCCAATCGAGCCATTTTTCGTGCGCGATTTCACCTAAGGGCGTGTTTTGAAGTGACAGCCGGTTCAGCAACGCCAGCGGTCAGATGGCCGAGGTGATCGAACACTCCACCCGACCTGGGGCAACGCGGCGCCGCGATCGCGCTGGTTCACTATCGCAGTGGCGCAAGTTGAGCAGACCGTCCTGGATCAGGGCGCCTGGTCTGCTTCGTCGGCAAAGCGCAGGACCATTTCACATTACCTCAATGCCTCGCACTGCTTCTCGGCAGCAGACAGTCAAGGAGTAGCGCGGCCAAATTCTGAAGAACAGCTACACTAGTCTGTAATTTTTCATAAAGGACGACTGGCGCGTTCCCGGTGTAGCCATTCTCCCACAGTTCGAAGGCATAAAGCCAAGCCGGGAGGAATTTATGGAAGGCGCTGTCCGCACTGTCCGCGGGTCGAACATGACGTTGGCGCAGCGCGCATGGAACATTCGCCGCAAAGCGCTGCTGATGGGCGAGGTGCAGGGGCAGGGTTATATAGGCCAGGCTCTCGGCATTGCCGACGTGCTTGCCGCCTCCTATTTCCACGCTCTCGAATACCGCGCGGAAGACCCCGAATGGGAGGGTCGCGACCGCTTCCTCCTGTCAATCGGGCACTATGCAATCGCACTCTACGCCGTCCTCATGGAAGCCGGCATCCTGCCCGAGGAGGAACTTGAGACCTATGGGATGGATGACAGCCGCATGCCCATGTCGGGCATGGCCTCCTACACGCCGGGCATGGAAATCACAGGCGGCTCGCTCGGCCACGGCCTGGGAATTGCCGTCGGGATGGCACTCGGTTTGAAGCGCAAGAAGAACCCCGCCCTGGTCTACAATCTGATGTCGGATGGCGAGCTTGGCGAAGGCTCGACCTGGGAAGCCGCGATGTCGGGCGCGCACCATAAACTCAACAACCTGATTTGCCTCGTCGACTTCAACAACCAGCAGGCCGACGGAAAGTCGACCGAGATGCTGTGCTCGGAGCCCTTGGAAGCGAAGTGGGAGGCCTTCGGCTGGCATTGCCAGCGCGTGGATGGAAACGACCTCAACGCCGTCGTCGCGGCGTTCGATAAAGCGCGTGCCGTCAGCGAGCCAAAGCCGCGCGTCATCATCTTCGACACCAGGATGTGCAAGGGCGTGCCTTTCCTCGAGAGCCGCGAGATCACCCATTTCGTCCGTGTCGAAGCCGACGAATGGAGCAAGGCGCTGGCCGTTCTGGAAGAAGGAAAGCCGCAATGACGCTCGCTTCGATGGCCCGCAAATACGAGCAGCGCCGGGTTCCGCGCATCACGGACGGCGAGCGGATGGCCACCTCCGCCATGATCGCCTCTCTGGCGGCGGAAGGATACGACACCGTCAACGCTCCTTTCGGCCACGCGCTGGTCGACCTGGCGAAGAAAGACGACCGGATCGTCGGACTGACGGCCGATCTGTCGAAATACACGGACCTGCATGTCTTCGCGAACGTGATGCCCGACCGGTTTTACCAGATGGGCATGGCCGAGCAGGTCCTCGTCTCGACGGCCGCCGGACTAGCGCGAGAGGGCTTTATTCCCTTCGCGACGACATACGCCGTCTTCGCCTCGCGCCGTGCCTACGATTTCATCGCCATGGCCATCGCTGAGGAAAACCTGCCGGTAAAGATCATCTGCGCCTTGCCCGGCCTCACCACCGGCTACGGTCCGAGCCATCAGGCGACCGAGGATCTTGCGATCTTCCGCGGCCTGCCGAACATGACCATTATCGACCCCTGCGATGCCGACGACATCGCCGGCATGGTGCCGCAGATCGCAACGCACGACGGTCCGGTCTATTCGCGGCTCCTGCGCGGCAAGGTCCCCTCGGTGCTGACCCGCCACAAGCCCGACTACAAATTCCAGCTCGGCAAAGCCCAGATGATCCGGGAAGGAAAGGACGTCCTCATCATTTCCTCCGGCTTCATGACCATGCGGGCGCTCGATGCCGCCGAGAGACTGGCCGCTGACAATGTGGATGTCGCCGTCCTGCATGTCCCCACGATCAAGCCGCTTGACACGGAGACGATCCTTGCCGAGGCGGGCAAGGGCGGGCGGCTCGTGGTGACGGCGGAAAACCACACAGAGGTGGGCGGCCTGGGCGAGGCGGTGGCGCGTACATTGCTGACGAATGGTGTCGCGCCTTCGTTTCGGATGATCGCCCTGCCTGACGAATTTCTCGAGGCGGGCGCGCTGCCGACGCTGCACGACATGTATGAGATTTCCGTCGACAAGGTCGCCGAACGCATCAAGGGGTGGCTTTGATGCCACTCGCCCTGCGAGGGAAGACAGGCACTCAGCAATGGGAGGAATGCGGCCAATGGGCCTTCTGACGAACAGATATGCGGTCGTTACCGGCGCGGCCTCCGCACGCGGTCTGGGCAAGGCGACGGCAAGACTTTTCGCCGAGCATGGCGCAACGGTAGCGATTCTCGACCTTGATGCCGAGGCCGCCGTCGATGGCGCCGCAGATCTCGGCCCTGATCACGTCGGGCTCGCCTGTAACGTGACCGACAAGGCAGCGTGCAACACAGCCGTTGCAGAGCTGGAGGGCCGCTGGGGGCGTATCGACGTGCTCGTGAACAATGCCGGCATCACCCAGCCGCTCAAGATCATGGAGATCGAGCCCGGCAATTATGACGCGGTGCTCGACGTGAATTTGCGCGGGACGCTCTATATGAGCCAGGCCGTCATTCCAGGCATGCGTGCGCGCAAGTCCGGCAGCATCGTCAATCTGTCGTCGGTTTCCGCGCAGCGTGGCGGCGGCATCTTCGGAGGGCCGCACTATTCGGCGGCCAAGGCCGGCGTCCTCGGCCTGACCAAGGCCATGGCGCGCGAGCTCGCACCCGACAATGTGCGGGTCAATGCGATCTGCCCCGGCTTCATCGCAACCGACATCACGGGCGGGAGGCTCACGCCTGAGATGCTTGAAACGATCGTCGCCGACATCCCGATGGGACGCGCGGGCGAAGCCTCCGATGTCGCCGGCTGCGCGCTGTTCCTGGCGTCCAATCTCGCGGCCTACTGCACGGGCACCGAGGTCGACGTCAACGGCGGCGCTCTGATCCACTGAGAAGAGAACGCCCACTCACTGAACGCGGGCCGAGGAGGGGATGATGGGCCTGCAACAATGTCATCATCAGAAACCAACGGAGGAGAATAACGATGAAACGATTGGCTATGGCCCTGCTGGCCACGACAATGATGGCGTCGGGCACAAACGCTGCCGAGGTCATCTTCGCTCACGGCGCGAACCCCGGAAATCCGCGCTATGTCGCTGCCGAGGAATGGGCAAAACTCTTCACCGAATGCACCGGCGGCGCCGACACCGTCAACGTCGCTCCGTCCGCGACCATGGGCGACGATGTCGAGATGCTGACTTCCGCTACCGCAGGCGTGATCAACGTCACCGCGAACAGCCAGGGCGCCATGTCCCAGATCGTTCCGGAGATCGGTCTGCTCGGCTTGCCTTTCCTGTTCGAGGACCTGCCTTCGGCGTGGGAGGTTCTCGACGGCGAGGTCGGCGGCATGCTCGATGAACGCGCGCAGCAGGCCGGATTGAAGATCCTCGGCTTCTGGGACAACGGCATCCGCAATGTGAGCCACGTGTCGAAGACTGTTCCCGAGCCGGTCGACATCAAAGGCATGAAGATCCGCACCCCGCCGGACCAGATGACGGTCGACATCTTCGAGGCGCTCGGCGCGGCCCCAGCCCCGCTCGCGTTCTCCGAACTGCCAACCGCGCTTCAATCAGGCGTGTTCGACGGCCAGGAGAACCCGCTGACGAACATTTACTCGTCAAAGATCCACGAGATAACGCCATTTATTACGCTCACGGGTCACAAATATGAATCGACGCCCGTGGTGGCGGGGCTTGCGTGGTGGTCTTCTCTGGATGAAAAGACGCAAGGCTGCGCGCTCCAGGCAACTGCGGAGGCGGGAGAGCTACAGCGGCAGGCTTCGCTCGAAGGGGACCAGACGCTCCGCCCGAAGATGGAAGCGGAGGGCGTGACCTTCGCCGAGGCTGACAAGAAAGCCTATCAGGAAGCGACCGCGTCGGTGTACGAGAAATATGCCCAGCAGTATCCGGAACTGGTCACCGCACTCAAGAAGGCCGCGGGTCAATGATGACCAGTGCCGGACATGAAAGTGCCGGCAAAGGGAGGAAGGGGCGTATCCCCTTCCTTCGCCTCCTTGGCCGACTGATCGATCTTCTCGAAGCCAGCGGCAAGATCGTCGCCGTCCTGTGCCTCGCGTTCATGTTCGTGGCGCTCTTCGCCAACGTTGTCCTACGCTACGCATTCGGGTCGGGGATAGCGTGGGCCTACGAGATTCACGCCCTGCTTTTGCCATGGCTCGTCGCGGGCGGCATCGTCATTGCGGCGGCCCGCGGGCGGAACATCGCCGTCACGCTCCTGGCGGAAATGTTGCAGGGGCGGGCGCGAATTCTTCTTTGTCTCGTCATCCAGATCGTCATCTTTGCGATTTCGGTCGGCGTATTGTGGTCGGGCCAGCCGATCCTGCGTGCGGCGCAATTCCAGACACTTTCGACGCTCGGCATCAAGCAGATCTGGGGCTATACCGGTCTTGTCTATGCCTTCGCCGCCATGGCGCTCATCGCCCTATTTGACGCGCTTCGGTATCTGGCCGGTGTCGACGCGATGAGCCACGACCCGGCCCGGTCAAGCTTGAGCTAGCGGGAGCCTGCAATGACGGCGGTCATGGTCTGGGTCTTCTTGTTGCTGATGGTGCTCGCGGTGCCGGTGGCGCATGCGATGTTGGGCGGGGTGGCGATCGTACTCCTCGCAGATGGCAAGCCGCTCGCGGTGATCCTCCAGCGTCTCTATACGCCGACACAGAGCTTCCCGATGCTGGCGATCCCGTTCTTCATCCTGGCGGGAAGCCTGATGATGTCCGGTCGCTTCGGCGTCTACCTCGTCAATATCGCCCGCCTACTCGTCGGCAGTTTCAAGGGCGGGCTGGGCCAGGTGTCGATTATCGGTTCCGTGATGTTCGGAGGCGTTTCCGGGTCGGCTGTTGCCGATGCAACCGCGCTGGGAAACGCGCTGATCCCGGTGCAGTTGAAGGAGAATTACCCGAAGGGCTTCGCCGCGGCCATCAACTCGGCCTCGTCGACAGTCTCGGTTCTCATTCCGCCGTCGATCCCGCTCATTCTCTACGGTCTCGTTTCAAACGTCTCCATCGTCGACCTGTTCGTGGCCGGCATTCTGCCGGGCATCATGCTGGGCATCGGGATGTTCGCCGCCGTCTGGTGGGTCGCGCGTCGCAAGAACCTGCCGCGCGCCCCGCTGGAAGGCGGTTTTCGCGCCTTCAGGAGCCAGGTGCTCGCCGCCGTTCCCGCCTTGCTCATGCCTGTCTTCGTCATCGGCACGCTGCGCTTCGGCGTAGCGACGCCGACGGAGGTCAGCGTCATGGCCGTTGCCTATGCGCTTCTGGTCAGCGGCCTGATCTATCGCGACCTGAGCTGGCGTGTGATGTGGTCGGCTGCGGTGGAAACGGCAATGATGACGGGCGCCGTCATGTTCATCATCATGGCGTCGTCGACGATCCAGTGGCTGCTCACCGTCGGGCGCGTGCCGCAAGAGCTTGCCGCGTGGGTCACGTCATCCTTCTCCGATCCATGGATGATCATCCTGGCGATGAATATCGTGATGCTTGTTATCGGCGCCTTTCTCGATCTGCCGGCCGCCGTGCTCCTCCTTGGCCCCCTATTCGTCATCATCGGTCAGGCGATCGGCCTCGACCCCGTGCAGCTCGGCCTGATGATGGTGGTCAACCTGTCGATCGGGCTCTACACACCACCGGTGGGGACAACACTATTCATCTCGTCTGCCATCGCGCGGGTCGGCATAGGCGAGACTGTCCGGGCGCTGCTTCCGTTCTATTTCATCGCCCTGACGGTATTGCTGCTGATCTCGTACGTCCCGTCACTCACGATCTACTAGAGTGCCGAGGGACTGACCTGGATCAGCCCCGATCCCGTCTCGGGCCTGAAGCTGCATCCCAGGTCTTTAAGCGTGTTTCTGGCAACACGTTCATGCTCATCGCTTTCGTTCCCAAGCCACTCCGCGAAACGATTGACAATCCGGCGGCTGAAGTGCCGCGGCGGACAGACGAGCCAGTAGGCGGGAAAGTCGATGACCGGGATCTCCGGGCAAAAGGGTACGAGCTCACCGCGCCTCAGCTCGGGAAGACAGAGATTTACGCTATCGAGCGCCAGGCCTCCGCCCTGTTTTGCGAGCTCGATCGACATTGAGGAGCGATCGAAACGGAGCGGATAGCTCAGGTTGGGGATCTGGATCTTGTTGGAAGCGAGCCACAAATCCCACCGAAACAGTGTTTTGACGCTGTCGATCAGCCGAGCATGCTGCAGTTGTTCAGCCGGGTCGGCTGATATGGATCGCAGATGCTTGAGATAGTCGGGACTGCACAAAGGTAGCACCAGGTCGTGCATGACGCATAGCTCGGTCAGCCCGGCCCAGCCACCTAGCCCGTATCGCAGATCGAAATCGACCACCTCCATCTCGAATGACGTGAAGTCGGGTGTGGCATCGATGCGGATGTTCCAGTCCGGATTCTCTGACAGAAACCCGTAAATGCGCGGACCAAGCCAGCGCACGCCAAAACTCGGGCTGACGCGAATCGTCAGGCTGCGGCCCTCGCGCTGACGGGAAATCGCGTTGCGCGCATTTCGAATGGCGCTGAAGGCCTGCGTCGTCGTCTGAAACAAGCGATCGCCGTCAAGCGTCAGGATGAGCTTGCGCTTCTCCCGCCGGAAAAGCTTCACGCCGAACTGCTTTTCAAGCAGCCGGATCTGCTGTGAAACCGCCGATGGCGAGACTCCAAGCTCTCCAGCCGCCTTCGTGACCGAGCCTAGGCGCGCAACGGCCTCGAAATACTCAGTCGCCTTGATATTGATGTCGCGCATGGTGCCTTGCATAGGACGGGATAGTCATCCCGCACCATATCCGTGGATTCCCGTTTGAAACATCCTCACTTGCGTCTCGGAGACCTCATGACAATCAGGACCGGTGCTAGTTCAGCCATTCAGCCGGCCAAAGAACGATTTCGGGGAAAGCGGCAATCACTGCCAGCATGGTGATGTTGATCGCGTAGAAAGGCAATGCGGCGAGCGCGATCCTTTCCATAGGCAATCTCGAGACGTAGGCGGTCGCGAACAGGCAGGTGCCGACCGGCGGCGTCGCAAGCCCGACTGCAAGGCTCGCTGTCATGAAGACGATGAAATGGAGCGGGTCGATTCCTGCGGCAGTGGCCGCCGGGAGCAGAACGGGAATGAGCATCAGCGCGGCTGCGACGATATCCATCAGCAACCCGACAACAAGGAGACGACGCCCATGAGCAGGAGCTCGCCGGCGCCCCTCTCGATCCAAGAAGAAGCGAATCGCCCAAATCTGCTTGGGCTTCAGTGCTCGCTTCGCGCCGACTTTCTTGCCTGCATTCCAGGCAGGTCTCCCCTGCCCCGCAGGATCATACCGGGAGTATCCCATAGTGTTTCTCCTTCGGCCACCATTGGCCAAGAAAGAAACGTGGCCGCTGAAAGCGAACTTTCTCCAGAATCGACATCGCTGACACTGCGCGCTGAATCATCCTGGCGATGGCAAGTGCTGGTTGCACCGCACGTCGTGGCATTCTCCGCTGCTTTACTCGGCCGCCCGCGTATATCGACGCGTCGCCGGCATGTGCTCTCGCTCCCAATCCACCATGTAATCACGCGTTAGCGGAACAATGTGAGATTGCTTGGCAAGCTGTACCTGGAAAACCATCATGGAACGAAAGCGAAATCCGATCTCGCACAAGACGAGATAGAACTCCCACATGCGGCAGAACCGTTCGTCGTAGAGCGCCGCGACGCGCTGCCGATTGGCCATAAAGCGCCTGCGCCAGTGGCGGAGAGTTTCCGCGTAGTGAAGACGGAGGATCTCGACGTCGGTGACGATCAGGCCCGAGCGCTCAGCGGCTGAGCAGACTTCGGACAAGGATGCCAGGTCGGCACCCGGAAAGATGTATTTGCGGATGAACGGGTTTATTGGGGCCGGCGCATCCGAAAACCCGATTGCATGCAAGAGCGCAACACCATCTTCCCTGAGCAGGCCGTTGAGTTTGGCAAAGAACTCGTCATAGTTCTTCTTGCCCACGTGCTCGAACATGCCGACCGAGACGATGCGGTCATACTCGCCGGCCACTTGGCGATAGTCGCGCAGTTGAAAGCGGGCTCGATCCGCAAGGCCGGCTGTCGCCGCCCGCGTCTCGGACACTTTGTGCTGCTCGACGCTCAGTGTGACACCAGTAACGTCAGCGCCCGTTTCTTCGGCCAGATACAGGCCCAGCCCTCCCCAACCTGAGCCGATATCCAGTATGTTGAGGCCCGGCCGATCGAGCAGCAGCTTTGCCGCGATATGGCGTTTCTTGTTCTCCTGTGCCGTCTCCAGGCTGTCGCCGGCATTGATGAAATAGGCGCAGGAATACTGACGGTCGCTGTCGAGGAAGAGATCGTAGAGTTGGCCCGATAGATCATAATGATGGGCGACGTTGCGTTGCGCCCGATCGATCGGATTGTACTGCTTGAGCCGTCGCATCATACGCGACAGCAACGAGAACCACGGCATCTTTTCGAAATTTTGGAGGTTTCGTGCAGCAATCTCAAGGAGATCGTAGAGCGTTCCGTCCTCGACGGTCAGCAGGCCGTTCATGTAGGCTTCGCCGATCGAGAGCTCCGGATTCAGGGCAAGCGTGTAGTCAAGATGGCGAGCGTGCAGCCGAACGGTACAGTGGGGCGGGGAGCCATCGCCATACACGTGAGTTCTTCCCGCACCATCGATCAACCGCAGGCTGCCAGTGCGGATGGTAGATTTGAGGATGACGGGAAACAGCATGTGGCGATCCTCCAGATTGATCGCGAATTTTAGCGCGATCGCGTGCGGCGAAAAGTCAAATGTCCTGCGAAGCAAAATCCAGCACGCAGCAATTGTTGATTTGGCTGGAACGAAAGAGACCGTCGACCAATTGAGTCAAGTCGGGGTGCGGCCGCGTAAAGCGCGACGTCGGCTCCCAGGGGAGGCAGATCGTCCCTGATCTCGCGGATCTGCTCCTCGACCAGGTGATAATTGTCCAGCAGCCATTCCGCGGCGGGGACCACGCCCCTGCCGCTTTCCAATTCCGCGGCACTCGCCCGATAGGCGGCAAGCAAAACGGCGGCATTGTCGTTGAGCCTCGTGTGCAGGGGCAGGACGGCGGGAGGCCTGTCGGTTACCGGCTGTGCGGCAGCAAGGCTTTCCGCGTGCTGCTCCAGCCGCTCCACGCTGAAGAGCTCCTCCCTCACCGGCGCCCCATCGTTCCATGGCGGTGACGAAGAGCGAAGCCCGAGGAGGCGGTGGATCGAGTTCAATGAGTGCCATTCCAGCCGATGCGACTGCGCCGGAATCGGCGGATTTTCTGAGGACCCTTCCCGCAGGGCCAGGATCGGATGGCACGCGGATCGATGATCCCGCGCCGCCGATTACAGGGCATTCAGTGCCGCCACTCGGATTGCGGCGGCAGGTCGCCGGTGACATCAACATGGGCAGAGTCGCTGGCTACAGGCAATTGCTTTTCAGAAAAGCGAAGGCTGAGAAGCCTCCCGTCATCAGTCAGAAGATCAAGATCCTCGCGACCGAATACCTGCCGTAAAGCATCTGGAGGCATGCGGATTTCGCCGCTGCCGGTCACCTCCCCGGGTCTCCTCAGGAAGCCGTCAAAATCATAGTCCGCTCGTGCAAGTGTGTTTCATCCTTGCATTTCATGACACCGGCCCCGCAAATTCCACCAAGATACTGCATGTGCGATTTTCCTTTTTGGGATTCCAGCTAGGCGAGCGCATCCGCGTCCAGAGCTGCGGCCAGTTCCTCCGGGTCGACTTCAACCACCTGATGTCGGTCGCTTCGGACGGAAATCCCTGGAATGTGCAACATTGTGGCCGTGCGCCGGTAGGCGAGGAAGGAAAGACCGAAGATCTCCTCCTCGTCGACCACCAGACGATAAGTCCCGCAGGCTGCCGGACGCCAAGGGCGCTCAGCATGAACGGCTGCCTGAGGCAGCATCCAGCCTTTCTTTGGCCGCAGAACCTCCGGCTACCGGAAATCCGCTGCCGTCAACACATAGACCGCCCTGCGAGCGTTCCCGTAGATTTCGCGCGCGACATCGTGGATCGTGGCGCGCGCTGCATCGAACGCGGCCAGATAATGCGCTTCTCCGGCGGCTGCCGTAGAGAGCGCATCGGACTCGACGGAGAAGGGCACCTCGAACATGCCATCATGGCCGATGAAGCGAACGCGCTGCCCAGCTTCGTCAAAGCTGCGGCTTCTATTGGGGAAAGTGAGCGTCATGATCATATACCTCATTGGATAGAACTGAGTACTCTCGATTCGCGGCCCTGCGACTCTCCGCAGAATCAAGCCGTGCTTACATTATTCAGTTTATTGCCTTGCCACGCGGTATGTTGCTGTTGCTCGCCTGCTTGACTTGAGAGCCGGATGACGCCTCCATTTTCGAAGCGCCTTCGGTAGTCTCGCGCAATGCGCGGAAAACCGCTTAGGCCGCGAGCGCGACAGCGCAGCCCTCGGCCGCACGACGGCTGGCGGACGTGTCGCCGGGCATCGTCGCCCAACCGCCGGCCTCGATGAACTGTCGCTGCCTGTAGGTGCCGTCAAGCGCCTTGAGCTCGATGAGGCGAGCCCTCGAATCGGGTGCCCCGTTGAACCTCTCCACGCATATGAGCGCGGCCAGTTCTCCACGTGAGACATCTCCGGCGGTCGATGCGAGCGTGCGCGACGTGCCGCCCGTGACCCAACCGCCCCAACTGAATCCGACGACCATCGTGGCAACGGCCGTCATGGCGCATGCCCAAACGAGCGTCGATTTCGATGGCTCATAGTTGTTCCAGCGCTGGGCGATGGATGTCTTGCCGTTGTTCTGCGTTGCCATGGAACCCCTCCTTTTCGATTGCTTGCTCCAGCTATATGCCCGGCCGTTTCCGACAAGGCTGTTCAGGCACTGCTCAGTAACCCATCCCGCCCATGCCGTTTGCGCCGGCCATGGCTGGCGCATCCTTCTGCGGAATATCGGCGACCATCGCCTCGGTCGTGACCAGAAGTGCTGCGATGGAGCCTGCATCCTGCAGGGCCGTGCGAACG
This sequence comes from Chelativorans salis, assembly GCF_025336525.1. GTDB lineage: Bacteria > Pseudomonadota > Alphaproteobacteria > Rhizobiales > Rhizobiaceae > Chelativorans > Chelativorans salis. The sequence goes on along the minus strand of NZ_JAOCZP010000002.1, from coordinate 26,152 downwards.
ACTTTGGCCGGATCGACGATGCCGGCCTCGATCATGTCGACGTAGAGTTCGGTCTGTGCGTTGAAGCCCGTATTGGGATCCTTCGCGTCCATCAGCCGGCCGACGACGATCGAACCTTCGACGCCGGAATTGTCGGCAATCTGCCGGATCGGCGCTTCGAGTGCCCGCAGCACGACGGAGATGCCCGCCGTCACGTCCGCGTTTATCCCTGTAAGGCCGGCCAGCGCCGCCTTGGCGCGCAGAAGCGCCACGCCGCCGCCCGGAACGATGCCCTCCTCGACCGCCGCGCGGGTGGCGTTCAGTGCATCGTCGATGCGGTCCTTCTTTTCCTTGACTTCGGTCTCGGTCGCCCCGCCTACGCGGATGACCGCAACGCCGCCGGCAAGCTTGGCCAGCCGCTCCTGCAGCTTCTCCTTGTCGTAGTCCGAGGTGGTCTCCTCGATCTGCCCCTTGATCTGCTGGATGCGCGCGGAAATATCGGCCTTCTCCCCGGCACCGTCGACAACCGTTGTCGTGTCCTTCTCGATGAGCACGCGCTTGGCGCGGCCGAGCATCTCGAGCGTGACATTCTCGAGCTTGATGCCGAGATCCTCGGAGATCATCTGACCGGCTGTCAGCACTGCGATATCCTCCAGCATCGCCTTGCGGCGGTCGCCGAAGCCCGGCGCCTTGACGGCGGCGACCTTGAGGCCGCCACGCAGCTTGTTGACGACCAGCGTGGCGAGCGCTTCGCCCTCCACGTCCTCGGAGATGATGAGGAGCGGCTTGCCAGTCTGCACGACGGCTTCGAGGATCGGCAGCATCGCCTGCAGATTGCCGAGCTTCTTCTCGTGGATGAGGATGTAAGGATCCTCGAGCTCCGCCCGCATCTTCTCGGCATTGGTGACGAAATAGGGAGAGAGATAGCCGCGGTCGAACTGCATGCCTTCGACGACGTCGAGTTCGGTCTCGGCGGTTTTCGCCTCTTCGACCGTGATGACGCCTTCGTTGCCGACCTTCTCCATCGCCTTGGCGATCATCTCGCCCACCGACGCATCGCCATTCGCCGCGATCGTGCCGACCTGGGCGATCTCACCGGAGGACTTCACCTTCTTGGAACGGGCCTCGATGTCCTTGACGACGGCTGCGACCGCAAGGTCGATACCGCGCTTCAGATCCATCGGGTTCATGCCGGCCGCAACAAGCTTTGCGCCCTCGCGCAGGATGGAAGCGGCAAGCACGGTCGCCGTGGTGGTGCCGTCACCGGCGAGGTCGTTGGTTTTGGAGGCCACCGCGCGCACCATCTGCGCGCCCATATTCTCGAATTTGTCGTCGAGCTCGATTTCCTTGGCGACGGTGACACCGTCCTTGGTGATGCGCGGCGCGCCATATGCCCTGTCGATGATGACATTGCGGCCCTTGGGGCCGAGCGTCACCTTGACGGCGTTGTTCAGCAGTTCGACGCCGCGCAGCATCCGGTCGCGCGCGTCGGTACCGAATTTGATTTCCTTGGAAGACATGATTTTTATCCGTTCGTTCTTGAAATTGGCTGCGCGGAAATCGCTCGCTCAGGCGGGCTTTTCGACGATGCCCATGACGTCGGTCTCCTTCATGATCAGGAGATCCTCATCGTCGATCTTGATTTCGGTGCCGGACCATTTGCCGAAGAGAACGGCGTCGCCTGCCTTCAAATCGAGCGGAACCAGCTTGCCGCTTTCATCGCGAAGACCCGGACCGACGGAGACCACGTCGCCTTCCTGCGGCTTTTCCTTCGCATTGTCGGGAATGATGATCCCACCCTTGGATTTATCATTGCTTTCGCCGCGTCGAATGACGACGCGGTCGTGGAGGGGCCGGAATTTCATGGAGGGGTCTTTCTGCGGCCGGGTGTAGGGGGCCACACCCCTCATATAGGCTCATTGGCAGTCGATTAACAGGAGTGCCAGGAACAATCTTCTCGTCAGAAAGACATTCCGAGCGTGCCAGCAAGCCCTTCGATCGATAATCTCTCAGCAGAACGTCAGCAATTCGGGCGGCCGATTCATATGAAAGAAGAGAGCTCTCTTGCCACACGGACATAAGCTGGACAACGCCATGACACTGATTGCGACGATATCCGCTCGCGGGCAGGAGATTCGGCGGGTCAACCGCGCTGGCAGCGCTTGATCTCCGGTTTTGGGAGGGGAAACGGCCTGGGAAGTCGGTACTGGGGATATCGTCGTGAATTCACGCTCGGGCAAACAAACTCTGCTCGGGCTCGAATCCAGCCATCTGAAGGTGCGCTATGACGAGCGGCCGCGAATGACCGATAATGGTGCAACATCGACCTACAGCTTCGGCTTCGGCGATGTCTGCTTTGGGCGGTGGCAAAGAGCCCTCTACGGCCAACATGCGGCGCATTGCCGACCGGCGGCCTTGGGGCCGAATGCTGTCTGTCCGAAATTGGCTCAAAGGGTACGACAAGCGGTCATTTTGCTCACAACCCATATCAACCCCTATTCCCTAGAGAAGCCATTGATTAGGCGACGCGCCGGCAAGATTCTGGAATAAGATGAGGTAAGATCGACCCGAACCGGCCGCCGCACGCAGCCGGACCGCCTTATCCGGCGCTGTTCGGGCTCGAGAACGGTTCATGATTCTCCGATACGGCCTGTTCGGCTATCATCGGTGCAGATATTGGGAACCATCTGGGGAATGTCAGTTTATATGCTGCGAAGCTTATTTCACAATCATCGTGCCTGAGACTGGCAAAGGTTGGATAACAGGGGCCTCACCGGATTTTGCCTATGTCTGATATCGTGATCGTCAATCGCGACAATGTCGACGTCATTTCGCGCGGGCTGCCGCTGCCGCTGCGGCTGGCGTTGCGTTTCATTGCCCGGTTCGAGTACGGCCGCCTGGAGATTGGTCTTCCCGACGGCCGGCGCTGCGCCGTTTTCGGCCGGCAGGAGGGGCCTTTGGCGGCCATCGAGATCCGTGATCCGCACTGTGCCTGGCGGATGCTGGCCGGCGGCGACCTGGGTGCCGCGGAGGGCTATTTGCGCGGTGAATGGGACACCCCGGACCTGTCCCGGTTGTTGTATCTGTTTGCCCGCAACAACGAACCCGCCAACGAGCTTTTGAGCAGCAACCGCCTCGTGCGCATGTGGCAGCGCTTCGGTCATTGGCGGCGGCGCAATACGCTGCGCCAGGCACGGCGCAACATCCACGCCCATTACGACCTCGGCAATCGCTTCTACGCCGCCTGGCTCGATCCCTCGATGACCTATTCCTCGGCGATCTATGGTCCCGAGGCCGACGATCTGAAGGCCGCCCAGGAGCGGAAGTACCGCACCCTTGCCGAAGGCATCGGCCTGGCGCCAGACCAGCGTGTGCTGGAAGTCGGCTGTGGCTGGGGAGGCTTTGCCGAATTCATCGCCCGAAGCTATGGTGTGCACGTCACGGCCTTGACCATCAGCCGTGAGCAGCACGACTATGCCAGCCGCCGGATCTTCGAGGCCGGACTTTCGGAACGCGTCGAGATCAAGTTCCAGGACTATCGCGAGGCGGCGGGGATGTATGACCGCATCGCCTCCATCGAGATGATCGAGGCTGTCGGCGAAGCCCACTGGCCGCGCTATTTCGCCCAGCTCCGCGACCGCCTCGGCCCCGATGGGCGGGTTGGCATCCAGGCCATCACCATCCAGGATCGGCTGTTCGCGGAGTACCGGCGCAGCGTCGACTTCATTCGCGGCTATGTCTTCCCCGGCGGCATGCTGCCGGCGCCGCAGATGCTGGTCGACCTGGGCCGCCGGCACGGCCTCGCGCTGGCCGGCGAGAGAATCTTCGGCCAGGATTATGTCCGCACGCTCGGCGACTGGCGCACCCGTTTCCGCTCCGCCTGGCCGTCAATTGAACAGATGGGCTTCGACGAGCGCTTCCGGCGGCTCTGGGAATACTATCTCGCCTATTGCGAGGCCGGCTTCCGGTCCGGCACGATCGACGTTCGCCAGATGGTGTTCGCCCGCCAGAACTGAAAGGCGGATTGTATTCCATCCTGCGAGGACGACCATGCTGAGCCGTCTCTACACTCTCTGGGCAACCCTGCGGACCGGCCTCTGGTTTGTGCCGACTCTCATGGCGGTCGGCGCGGTCGGGCTGGCTACTATCGCCCTCAACCTCGATGCCGGCCTGCCGGAGGAGAGGGCCCAGCAGTTTTGGCTCCACAGCGGCGGCCCGGAGGACGCCCGCAATCTGCTATCGACCGTCTTTTCCTCAATGGTCACGATGGCGACGCTGGTCATATCGATCACCATGGTTGTGCTGACGCTGGCCGCCAGCCAGCTCGGACCACGGCTGGTCCGAAACTTCATGGGCGATCTGCGCACACAGCTCGTGTTCGGCATGTTCCTGATGACTATCATTTATTGCCTGCTCGTGCTTCGCACCCTCAACAGCGAGCTCGACATTTCCGGGGTGCCTCACATTGCGGTCACGCTCGGGACCGCGCTCGCCCTCATCAACCTGTTCGCGCTGCTGTTTTTTATCCACAATTTGGCTCGGTCGATCGTTTCCGATACAGTGGTCCGGCGTGTCGACAGGGATCTCCGCAATACGATCTCACGGCTACTGCCGGCGGAGGACGACGGCCAACCGCCGGTCGAACAGCCGACGGCCGATGACGTGCTGCCGGCCGACTTCGATGAACGTGCGGCCTCTTTGTGGCTGTCCGGCGAAGGCTATGTGCAGGCGGTCGAGTATGAGCGGCTCGTGGAAATCGCCTGCCGGCACAAGGCGGTGGTCCGCCTAGACTTCCGTGCCGGTCATTTCGTCATTCGCGGATCGCACAAGGCCGATATCTATCCAGGTCGCCTGCTCGGGCCGGATTTAGCGACCGAGATCGAAGGCGCGATCCTGGTCGGCGAAGACCGCACGGCGGTCCAGGATCTGGAGTTCTCGATCCGCCACTTGGTCGAAATCGCCGTGCGCGCGCTTTCGTCGGGAATCAACGATCCCTTCACCGTCATTGCCGTTATCGATCGCTTGGGCGCTGCGCTCGGCGACCTGATGCGGCGGGAACTCCAGCCTGAGGTGTTTTGCGATGAGGCCGGCGTGGTGCGCGTGGTCGGCCGAGCGTCGAGCTTCCATGGTCTTGTGGACGTCGCTTTCCGCCAGATCCGGCAAGCCGGAGCCACCCACCCCGCGGTCATCATCCAGATGCTCAGCATCATTGCGCGGCTCGCGGTCAAGGTCCGCCTGTCCAGCCAACGCGACGCTCTGCTCGATCACGCCGCGATCATCGCCGAAGCCGGTCGCCGCGGGGCATCGGAAGCCTCCGACATCGCCGACATCGAGCACAGCTATCAGGCAGTTCAAATGGCGTTAAGTAAAAGCCATGCCTCGGGGAAGACCACCTTTCAGGGGGCAGACCAACAGCCCGGCGACGACTTTCGCGAGGGTGACCAGCCCCGGATGGTCAGTCCACGGCGACTGCTAGACTAGGCAAATTCAACACGCAGCAATTGTTGATTTGACTGAAACGAAGGGGCCGTCGCCTGCTTGGGAGCGGCTGGTATGGTCGCCCGCTGGTACTGAGCAACGTCCTTCGACGAAGGAAGGAACGTTAGCGGGCCGACTTCGTTGAGTTATATCAAGCCGTTGAATCGTGAGGACGTCGTCGTGAACAGCATGGACGCCACCCATCACATTCCAACCGACGTGCGGGCCGCAATCCGGGCATTCCTGAACGCATGCCAAGAAGAGGGGACGCCTTTTGCGACCGTGGAAGCCCTTGGCGCGGTGCGTCGCGTCTTTCCCGATCTGGATATCTCTGATGCCGATCTCATGGATGCAATCACCAGCGAGGCGTCCGCGGCAGGCTTCGATGTAGACGCAGGCAACGCCTCAAACACGCAGAAGCGGAAATCGCTCGAACGATGGGACAATGAAGGCGGGGCTATTCGCTGAACCCGAGCGAGGATCAGGCTGGTAAGCTCCATCGCGACTCCGCCACCGGCAAGCCGCTTTTGCCTCAGTCTTCCTAGCTCCTATATGTCGCAACGGCAGGAAGATAAGGGCAACATCATCCGCACAGCTGGGCATCTCCGGACCGCATGTCAACTGTACGGCGCAGCAACGATCGTGCGACAGGTGCGTTCTCCATCACGTCGGCGGCCATTTCTGCCCTGTACCGGAGGCTTCGCATGAGAGTTCCATCCAGGACGATCGAGCAGCCGACAACCTTTCGACGGTATAGATGAAGTTGAAAGTCCACCACAGGACAACCTATCGCTACGCACGTCCTGTCGCGCTGCAGCCGCATCGAATGATGCTATGCTCGCGCGGCAGCCATGACGTTGTCGTGGTGGCGAATTCGCTTGTCTGTTCGCCTGATGCGCAACTCGACTGGACGCAGGACGTCTTCGGTAACTTGATCGCCATGGGCATCTTCTCGGAGCCAACCGCCGAATTGGTCGTCACAAGCGAACTCACGGTCGAGCAGTCGGCGATGGCGTGGCCGGTCTTCCGGATCGCGCCCGAGGCGCATTCCTTTCCGTTCGAATATTCCCACGACGATCTGGCCGATCTCGGCGCGTTTCGCATTCCCGAGCATGGCGATCCGGAGGGACGGCTGGAGGCATGGGCGCGCGCCTTCGTCCGTGGCGCGCCAACCGACACGCTCTCGCTTTTGAAAGACCTCAACGCCGGTATCCTCGACTCCGTTGCGTATCGCGTCCGTGACGAGGAAGGGACGCAGACACCGCTGGAGACGCTGGCACTGGGGAGCGGCTCGTGCCGCGATATCTCCGCGCTGTTCATCGAGGCGGTCCGCCATCTCGGCTTCGGCGCCCGCGCGGTCTCGGGCTATCTGTTCGATGCGCAAGCGCCTGCCGACGATCCCGGGTCGACCCATGCCTGGGCAGAGATCTATCTTCCCGGCGCGGGATGGATCGCCTTCGACCCGACGCACCGCCGGCTCGGCGGAGCCAGTCTCATTCCGGTCGCCGTCGCCCGCAGCAATCGCCAGATCATGCCGATCGTCGGCAGCTATGTCGGCACGCCGGAAGATTTCCTCGCCATGGATGTCGCTGTGAGCGTCACGCCGGAAGCATAACCATTGCACCGCGACCCAGTGACAGATGCGGGGTTGAGAAACCCAACTTGGCGAGCGCTTAAAAGCCCCAGGAACAGGAGCGCGCTTTCCACGACGTCGCCACCATCGTCCTTCCGGCTGATGGGAGGGTCGCTCCGGTCCGCCCGTCGATGAAATGCGGGAACATGCCGTCATATCGCGCGAGGCCGCTTACCGGATGCACGCCTTCCCGGAAGAAGCGAAACGTCTGCCTCTGGACCAGATCGAGAAGCTCGTCATCGGCTTCGGGAGAAGGTCAGCCAAGGGCATCTGTTCGCAGGTTCATGGAAAGACCAGTAGGCCGGATCTTGGCGACTGGCCAGGCAGGGCGGACTCGGGCACGGGAAGCCTGCGCGCTGGGAGTCGCGAGCATCAAGCGAGTAAAGAAGCCCGCCGCATTCCGGCGGCGGGCTTTGCATAGCAGTCTTCGTCCGGTTCAGGACGGGATGCACTGCCGGCGCCGGAATTCGTTGTCGCGCCCTGCGCACCGCCTGCGGCCATGCTGGAAGGGAAGACCGGCATGATCGGCCGGAACAGAATCCGGTCAATACCAGCGACGGGAATTGCCGGAGAGCGCATGGCCGACGAAGAGGCCGATCAGGAAGCCGACAACGCCAACCGTGGACAGCACGGTCGCCGCCGTGCCCGGGTTCTCCTTGATTGCTTCCGAGACTTCATGAGCCTGCTGGCGAGCCTGCTTGCCCGCCCCGCGAGCGCGGCGGGTTACCCTGTCGTAGGCACCCTCGGTCTCCTCGCGGAGGTCATCGTAAAGCTCATCGCCACGCGCCGACAGCGACTTCCCGATCTTCGTCACTTCCTTCTTCAGATCCGCGACCTGCTTCTCGAGGTCCTTGCGGACGTCTTCCACGTTGGGGCTATCTGCCATAGGGTGTCTCCCTGATAATGCGAGCGCGTTCAGCGTCCAGCTCGCCGAGTTCCACATTCAGTTTTCCTGAACGGAGATACCGGTTTCGTCGATGCGGAGTTCGACGCCCGATGGTTTGGACTCTTCTCGAAAAATATAGATCGCGAGGCCGACGGCGACGATCGCAAGCGCTCCGATAATCAGGTAAAGCTGATTCTGCTTCATGTAACGCCATCGCTGGAGAGAAAGTTCCGAATAACCGCCGTCGCGCTTCGCCGACGGCAACGACGGCGGTAGCCATCATCCGAGAACTTTTGATACGGGCGTACACCGCCTCCAGATCGTCCTGTTGGAACAACCCGGCGATACGGAACGTTGATCAAAGTTGGAGTGCCATCGCGATTATAAGCTGCCCTGGTCAAGAGTGGCGCAGACGGTGGAGAGCACTCCCAGGAGTCTGACATGGATCTCACCACACTTCTCATTATTGTTCTTATCGTTTTGCTTCTGGGCGGAGGCGGATGGTACGGTCGTGGACGCTGGTACTAGGCCGCGTGGGGCAGCCGGAAACTCATCATTCCGTGGGTGATCGACACCGACGTGCCGCCCGACCCCTTCGAGATCTTCACGCGACCTTCAAGCTGTTTGGCGAGCGCCTCGACAATGCCTGTCCCCAGTCCGGGACTTGCCTCGTCCATGTGATCCTCTGATTTCCCGATCCCATCGTCGGAAACCGTAAGCCGCCAGCCCGATTCGGCGACCTCATGAGTGACGACGATCAGGCCCGCCGCCGCATCTGCCACAAACGCATGTTTGAGGGCGTTGATCACCAACTCCGTCACAATGAGACCGATGCTGACTGCCGCCGCGGACGGTACTTTGGCCTCGTCCGCCTGGGCCCTGATCGAAAGCGGGCGGCTGACGCCGATCAACGAGGCAGCCAGCGTCTCGCAAAGCCGCGACAAATAAGGGGCGAGTTCGATCTGTTCTCCATGCCGCGCGATGCCGAGTTGCTGTTGCACGGCCGCAACCGACATGATCCGCTGATGGGTATCCTTGAGATGCGACCGCGCCTCCTCCGACTGCACCGCACGCGCCTTCATGAGAAGGATGCTCGCGATGATCTGAAGGCTGTTGGCGATACGGTGCCGCATCTCCTCAAGAAGGGTCTCCTTCTGATGCAGCAGTTCCGCTATCTGCCGTTCGTCGGCGCGGCGCTCGCTGATGTCCTCGATCGTCAGAAGCACCAGCGCGCGGTCGTTGCACTCGTGGAACAGCTCGCGCGCATTCAGCTGCATCGTGCGCCGCCCGTTCCCAGGAACGTCTGCCTCGACCTCGCAAACGTCCATCGGCAGGACATTCGCCAGCAGGAATCTCAGTTCGGGGATGTTCCACCGGCCACCGCCCAACGCGTAGAAAGGACGACCCTGAACCTCGCGCCGGTCGACTTTGAACATGCGGCGGAAGGAGCGATTGGCGGTGATGACGCGCAGTTCTTCGTCAAGAACCAGCAGGGGTTCGCGGATCGTTTCCACGATTGCCTCAGCCAGGGCGCGCGCTTCATCCAACTTCGGGAAATACCGATTGGCGGGCGCCACCAATTTGTGTGCCCGAAATGGAGGCACAGGCTGGAATTGCGTTTTCATGTCAGTTCTCCTGCAACAGGCGCTCAAATTCGTACCCCATCGGGCGCGCAGGGGATGAATATCCGGGCGGCCTCGGCCGCAAACGGACATTCCGAAGGAGGAACTCTCCATAGCTGCAATATTACGCTCATGCCGGGGTGATGGCTGTGCAGAATTGACCACATCGCGAGGATATGGGGTTCAGGGTTCGATGTGCGGCTGATCGTGCAGGACGGCGTTGAGCAGCGAGCTGTGGACTTCGATCCCACCATTGTAGGAGATAAAGCCCAGCTTACGGAACTTGTTCATGAAGAAGCTCACGCGCGCCCGCGTCGTTCCGATCATCTGCGCAAGCGTCTCCTGGCTGATCTTCGCGATCATGGGCTCCGGCTGTTCGTCCTTGCCGAAATTCGCCAGCAGCAGGAGCAGCCGGGCAAGGCGCTTCTCGCTCGAATTGAACAACTGATCGACGAGGTCCGCTTCGACGCGAACGGCCCGGCTCAGAAGATGGGCGATGAACAGTTCGGAAAATGCCGGCTCCTCGTGGATCACGCGGAGGATTGCCGTCTTGTCCAGTCGCGAGATGACGGCATCGGAGATGGCCTCGACCGTCGAAAAGCGTTTTACCTGTCCAGCCAGGCATCCCTCGCCGAAGAATTCGTTCCTCCCCAACATGGCGACGACGGCTTCCTTGCCTTGCTCTGAAACGACCGTGACCTTTACCTTGCCTTTCTGGAGATAGAAGACCGCATCTGCCGGGTCGCCCTGCGAGAAGACGATCTGGCCTTTGTCGTAGTTGCCGATGCTCCTGCCCTTGCCGACACGGGCGAGAAAGGTTTTGGGATCGAATGTCGGCTGGCGTTTCGTGGTCATGGCGCCCCTTCCTGTACCAGGTCTCTCGACAGCCCTAACATAGAGGTGGACCTGGCCGGTAGCATAGCATAATGGACTGTGCAGACGGACCCGGAGAATGCGGACAACAACGGGGCGTGCGCCGCATTCCCTAACCCGCACCTGGTTCGCAAGAATGTTCAAAATTGCTCAGACGCTGCCCGCGATCGTGTCTAGTATTCGAAATTCCGGGCAGCCGCGATTTCGCCTGTTCGTTACCATCGACCTTCCGGCGTTCACCGCCAGCATTCAGGTGACGTTGGAGGATGTTCCAGTCGAGCCCCGCTTCGACGGAACGGTTGCAACATCACACTCCACGGCCTCGGCATACGGTCCCGTTTTGGCCCGAACCATGATCTGCGTGCCGAGCCTGATCGAGAGGTTGCGCATGCCTGAACGACATTCGAACGCCAACATCACCCCCGATTCTCGCGCATTGATACGAGATCTTGCCCCATACCGGGAGCCGAGCAGCGCGCGCAGCGTGTTCGAGCTGGTAATCACGGCCGTGCCGTTCGTGCTGCTGTGGGTTTTGATCTGGGCTGCATTGGACGCTGGTTACTGGATCGGTTTGGCTTTCGCCGTTCCGGCGGCAGGTTTTCTCGTTCGTCTCTTCCTGATCCAGCATGATTGCGGCCACGGTTCATTCTTCCGTCATCGTTTCACGAATGATTGGGTCGGGCGCGCTATCGGCGTTGTGACGCTGACGCCTTACGACTATTGGCGGCGAGCCCACGCACTCCACCATGCGAGCTCGGGCAATCTCGACCGTCGCGGCATCGGCGATATCGACACGCTTACCGTTGATGAGTTTCGGGCGCGGACGCCATGGCGCCAGCTCCTTTACCGCCTGTACCGGCACCCGACCGTAATGTTTGGCCTGGGGCCGGCCTATCTGTTCATCCTGCGCCACCGGTTGCCGATGGGGCTGATGCGCAACGGTTGGGGCCCCTGGGCAAGTGCGATGGCGACGAACGCGGCAATCGCGATCCTGGTCGCCGCGATCATCTGGCTGGTCGGCGTAGGTCCGTTCCTGCTCGTGCAGATGCCGATCACGCTTCTCGCTGCTTCGATCGGTGTCTGGCTGTTTTATGTCCAGCATCAGTTCGAGGATACGTTCTGGGAGCACGAAGAGGGCTGGAGCTTCCACGAGGCGGCGTTGCACGGCAGTTCGCACTATGATCCGCCGGACGTTCTGCGCTGGTTCACCGCCAATATCGGGGTGCATCACGTGCATCATCTGTCGAGCCGGATTCCGTACTATCGCCTGCCGGAGGCGCTGCGGGACCGTCCCGAGCTTCGGAGTGTCGGCCGCCTCACCCTGCTTCAAAGCCTCAAGGCCGTGCGGCTCGTACTTTGGGACGAGGAGAACCGCCGCCTGATCTCCTTCGCGGAGGCGCGCAAATTTGCTTAGCCGAGTCCCGGCACTCGCTGCAATCGAAAGCGCATATGGACGAATATCGGCGTGATTTCTGTAGGTCAAAGTCGTTTATCGTAAGACCGGCACCCCCCGGGCAAGTGAGGCGCTCGGCTTTGCATTCAGCGACGGGCAAGAAAGCGCAGAAATCCGCGACAGCAATGGTCAATCCTACGCCCGATCGAAGCAATGCTGCACCCGCGTGCCGGGATTTTGCTGGTATTACCGTTTATCATGTAGATAACAACACTTCTCACGCAGACACCGCCGAACATGGACGGTGGCGTCTGCCCCTCTGGTCCCACAAGCGGGGAACTCAACCCGGCTGTGGTGCGCTCTCTCTAGTTCCATCCGTCGCAGATGAAATGACCGGATCAAGTTGCAACCGAGACAATACCTGCGCGGGCGCGTGAGCCGGCTTGGCCCTGATCGGCAGGTAAAAAAACAGTCATCCCCACGAAGGTCACCCGCGTTAATATTGGTTGCGAGGTGATTTGAACCTGCAAGCTAAGCCACTGAATTTCGATGATGCGAATGACGGGTGAAATGGCCTATCTTGGATAACCGCTTGCCAATTTGGATTAAGCATGATGGGCCAACATAGTCCAAGTTTGCTCTAGATTGCTCATTCCAAGGCGCGCGCCCAGTCCTCTCCGGTGCCAGTGTCGCCGAGCTGTTGTGAAGACATGAAAAGACTATAGGCTCGACATGACGAGTATTCCAAGAGAGGGAGCAGGCGTCAAAGTAGCGCCAGTTGCCGGTCATTGAACCGGCGCGGAATGAACGGCTCAAGCCGACCCTACTGAGACATTCCACTTGTCGACCGGAGACGTCAGCAATACAAGGCATTTTAGTCGTTTGCCGTGGGCGCGAGATCAGAGCGTTCCCGAACCCACGCTGCCAACGATTAGGCGAAGTGCTGCATTCGGCAGATTGTCGGCGTTGCGGCAGGATGGGTGGCCTTCAGCCGCCCACACCCGGCGTTCGCTTCAAACTATAGCGCCTTGCTCGGGCCTCCAATGTTTCACGAGGATGACGAAAGCGATGTAATGGGTGACAAGTAATGCGGGCACCCAGAACGCCGGAATCCAATAGGCTGCGCCCATGAAGGGCTCCGCATTGTAAGCAGTGGCGAGTGTGATCGCGACGGCTAGATCGGCAGCTCCCCACAAACTGAAAATCCAGACCATGCCGCGTTGCCCCGGCAAGCGCTTGAGGATCAGGAGCAACGAGATTGCGGCCAGAACGGCAGCGATGAAATCGCCAAGAGCTGCCGGGTAGGTGAACTGTTGAGACAGACCCGGATAGGTGGCGCCGGGCGAAAGAAACATAAGGCCGAGGTGCCGAGACATGTGTAAAAGGAGTATCGGAACGACGATCGCCTTTGCTGTGATAGGAGATAATCTCGGCATCAGGTAGATCCGGGCGATCAGCCAAAAAAGAAAAGTGCTGAGCACCAGATTGACCGTCAGTATGCTGACCATAACTGCACCTTCGATTTGTTGACGCCCGCGTTGTGGAATACACCTTGAGCGAGAGGCCGCCGTAAGATTGGTGGAGACGCTTTTTGCATGCGTCCACTGTTCCAACTCTCCAGAATGCCAATGCGCGGCGTAGAACCGCGCGCGTCTTGCCAACTGATGGCAGCCAAAGGCCTTCCGGCGGTAGCACTCATTTCCATCCAGCACTGTCCGCGGCGGCATCTCCAAGCCCCCTCGAAAGGACGCATCACTCGAAAAACGCACTCTTCGGCGTTTCACCTTTCAGGAAGGGCTCGATGACGCCGTGCAGGAGATCCACTTGTGATATTACTGCTGTGTGCGAAGTCGCTGGAAGAACGGCAAGGCGCGAGGCCGGCAGCGGCTGCCCCATGTCACCCATGACGCCGCCGCCAAGGTGACGGAATAGCGAGACCGAGTGCTCCAGCGTGGCGATGTCGGCATCGCCGGTGATGATAAGCACCGGAGTTTCGAGCGCCTTGACGTCCTCTTCCCAGGCCATCGGCTCATGCTCGAGCGCGATCAACTTCTCGACCAATGCGGGGAAGCCATCGGGATTGGGGGCGAGCTTCCTGTAGTCGTCGGCAAACGGCATGGCTGTGAACATCTCTACCGTCATCTGCTGCTTGAGATCTTGGAACACAGGCTGCCAAGCCTCGGAGTCGTAAGCAATGGAAGCGGCGGCAAGCTTGTTCACCTTCTCGGGGTGCCGGATAGCAAGTTGCAGTCCGGCAACACCACCCATCGAATAGCCGAACACGTCGGCCTTCTCGAGGCCTACGGCGTCCATGAACGCGGCCACGTCATCTGCTAGGTTCTGGTAGGTAATGGGGCGATTGATGTCGGTCGTGCGACCATGACCCTGGAATTCCAAGGCATAAACCTTGTGCATCTCGGCAAGCTTCGGGATGATCTCTCCCATGGAAAGAATGTTCGTGTGGGCGGCGTGCAGCACGATGAGCGGATCGCCCTTGCCGGAGACTTCGTAGTACATCTGCATGCCGTTGACCTCGACGCGAGCACCCGTTGGCTCGGATTGGGCGAAGGCGTGGGTGCCGATAAGCAAGGCCGTAGCCATGACGATAGCGCGGAACATCGGTTTTCTCCTCTCATGTTCATAGGGATTGGGGATGCGCTGGCCAGCGCCATGCGGCTCAAATGGACCAGTCCTCGCGCAGCTCCGGGTAGAGCGTGAGACCGCCGTCGACGTAGAGCGTTGCCCCGGTAATGTAGCGGGCGTCGTCGGATGCGAGAAACGCGAAGGCGCCAGCAATCTCCTCGGGGACGGCGGGCCGCATCAGGGGAATATGCTTGGAGATATTGGCAGTCTTGACGGGATCACCCGCCCAGGCCGCGTTGAGCGGTGTGACGACGGCTCCCGGCGCGACCGCGTTCACCCGGATGTTGCGGCCTGCATATTCCAGAGCAAGCGTGCGGGTAAGCCCCCGGAGGCCAGCCTTGCTGATGCCATAGGCGATGTATCCTGGCTTTGGCATCTCTTCGTGATTGCTCGAGGTGTTGATGATCAATCCTCCGTCTGGCTGCGCGAGGAAGATTTTGAGCGCGGCACGACTGCACAGGAAGACGCCTCGGAGGTTGACGCCGAGCACCGCGTCCAGCGCCGCCGACGGAAATTCGTGGGAAGCGCAGGCATGATTGATGGCGGCGTTATTGATGAGCACGTCGAGGCCACTGAAGTGGTGTGCGACGCGGGCGATGGTATCCTCGATTGCTGCCTCATCCGACATGTCGGCGTGCAGCCATATGAGCCGCTCAGCGCTAGAGGCGTGCTTCGTTGTGAGTTCGCGAGCGACGGCCTCCAGTTCGGCGGACGGCATGCGATCGACCAGTGCCACTGAACTGCCTTCGGAAAGGAAGCGGTCTGCGACCGCCAATCCTATACCCTGGCCAGCTCCGGTCACGAGAATGCGCTTCGACTTGAGGCCCAACATTCGTGAACTCCTTTCGTTGGGACGCAGGCGGCTCGACGCGGGGCTGACATCCGGACCATCTCCGCCGAACTCAGATCAAAATACTGGAGGCAGCGGATGGCCGTGCGGTGTCGTCGACTCGCGGGCCGCCTGTAGGAGGGATCCCGCGTGGAGGATTCCGGAACGGAGTGGCTTGAGGCCGCTCGAAGGTCGCATTTTCGAATCGCGATGGGGAGCCGACGCGAACCCACCTATACGAGGCGGCCAAACTCAACCTGAGGTGACAGATTGGAAGCATCGATCGAGCATGCCATCACCGCCACCTGTATCGCCATGCGAAACGATGATCCTCAAGGTCTGCACATGTTGTGGCAGATCGATTAGGAACTCGGGATCGCGCTCTAAGTGGCGGATACCGGTCGGGTCGTCGCCAGCGAAACGGGACATCGCCTCAATGCTTTCCCAATATGAGATCACAACAAACTCAGTTTCCTCTCCTTTATCCTCCCGGAGAACCTGCACGCCGATCGCATTGTCTATGAGAGGCTTGATACCAGCTTCGTAGCTGTACGCTTCATATTCGTCGGCCCTCTCCCGCCTCGTCCGGCCTCGCCAGATGCGGGCGATCCTCGGCCTTTTCAACTCATCGTTCATTGTCATCCTCCTCGAAGTGGAGCGAATACTCCTGCAGGACCAAGAACCGAACGCTGCCCGATTTCTATCCGGCACCGGATCGGTGAGGTAACTTGCCATAGCTGTTCCGGTAATCTTTCCCCGGCTTGGGGTGGGTGAACCTGATTGCCGACCACGTATCGTCGATCCCTACCGTGGTGCTCTCAACCAGGCCGTTTTCGTAGCCGATGCGGATCACGTCACGTAGCGTCAGGTCTGCGCCCATGGCCCGGCCCTTCGGCCACGACACCCAAAGCATGCCGCCTTTATCCAAGTGACGGGCCAACTCGAGGAAACGGCGTTCCATATCGGCCTGCTTCGTCACGAACATGTGGATGTAGCCGAACGTGCCATGCCGCGACTTTTTCAGATCGATTTGCGGAAGCTGCATTGCATCAACCGCTTCTTGCGGCGCATCGACAAGCAGGCTCCTAGTTCCTGCCCTGATGCCCATCTTGTTGGCAACTGATCTGGTCAATCCAACTCACTCCCGTTCGCGATCTCCCAGGATCTCAAGATAATGGGGGCTGTAGATCAGACCCAGAAAAATAATCGCCGCCATGTTTGTTGTATTGAACAAAAGCGACAACAGCTTAGGGAGCACTCCGCCAGATCCGGCCCGGCATTTGCCCCATGAAGCGTTTCAGGGATCGCGTGAGGTGTGCCTGGTCGGCGTAGCCGGCCTCGATGACGACGTCCGAAATGGCTACCCCCGCATCCAGCAACGCCGTGGCTTTGTACGCCCGATCGATTTGCCTGATCGTGCCAAGTGTCAGACCCGTTGCCCTTCGAACCCGGCGTTCCTTCGAGCGCTGGGACAGGTCCGTCGCCCTGTCCTCCACGATCTCCTCGACGATGGGATCGAAGGCAAGCAAACCCTCCCGCGCGAGCCTTCCCAGAAAAATCTCGACGTTTTCGTAGCCGGGGATCTCCCAGGCCAAGCCGCCGAGGCGGAAGGTGTCTCCAGCAGATGAAGGCAACGTCAAGTCGCGATCGACGAGTCTCGAAACAAGCAGACCGGGCATGAACGCAGCCAACTTGAACTGGACCCCGAAGAACTCCGCGTCCGCGGGGATCGGCATTTCCGTCGCCCTTGTCTCCGGACCTCGCATCGTGACATGCGTGTTCCCCGCCTGCCGCCAGATCACGATCTCCCAGTGACTTGCAGCCACCGAGATGAACGCCGGGGAGGGGACGCTGCGTGCACGCCAGATCTTGTCGACGAAAGGTGAATCGGCGGCCCGCTCTTCAATATCGAACAGCTTTTCTGCTCGTTGCATCTCAGCAGACCCGTAAATCCTGGTCATTGATCGCATCCTATTGGTACCGACAGGATGATCGACCGAGCGACACGACACGGCAATCGCCTTCAAAAGATCGCCAAAGCCGACGGCCGGAATGTCCGGAGCGAGCCGCGGAACGGACAGATAGCGTCCGGCCGGTGACGTTGGCGAAGACTTACCGCAGCTCCGGGCCTGCTTTGATCATTGACTTGCATCGAAGCAACCGCCCGCCGTTCGATGCGCCCTTCCTGCGAAATCGGCAATCCGAACCGGCGGAGCTGACGCGATGGCCATGCGGTGTCAGGCATCCAATCTCGGCTCTTAGGCGCGCAGGAGATATTCCGCATGGACGATTCCAGAGCCGAGTTGCTTGAGGCCACCCAAATCGAAGGTCGCAGCGTAGTTCGCCGGGAAGAGGCGGGTGCCCCGTCCGAGAACGGTCGGGTAGATCAGCATATGCACCTTGTCGACGAGGCCGTGCGGCAGCAGCGAGTGAACGAGTCCGGCGCTGCCATAGACGACGATGTCGCCGCCGCCCTCGGCCTTGAGTTCACGTACGGCTGCGGCCACATCACCGGAGAGAATAGAGGTATTCGTCCAGGTCGCTTCCTTGAGCGTGTTCGAAGCGACGTATTTGCGCATCGCGTTCAGCTTTCGCGCGAAACCCGCCGGATCGTCGATGGTCGGCCAAACCGGGGCGAAACCCTCGTATGTGGTCCGGCCGAGCAACACGATGTCGGCCGCCCAGAGCTCCTCATGCATGATGTCGTCACCCTCGGGGCCACGGCTGAAGGGACCAACCCAGTTACCCAGGCCGGAATTCTCCATTCCGACTGGGTCCTGAACGACGCCGTCGAGAGAGCTGTAGACGCTCACAACCAGTTTGCGTGACATTCGTTCTCCTCCTATCGAGCGCCGGATCTCAGGTCTCTTGCTCGGCGAGACAGGCGCCAACCGCGCTCATCCCTTCCCGGCCTCCGGGTAACCCGGTCCCGCGCAAAGGCAATGGCTGGTCTGACGGCTCGACGGCAAAAACGTCGATGAGAATGGAATGGAACACTTTGAGCATTCGACCTCCCGGCAACCCTCCGCCGCTCGCGAAAGTTATGGGCACCATAGGACTGGTTGAAGAGCCAATTCTTAAATACTATGATAGACCAATTTTTCGAACGCAACGGATTTAACGGTGTTCCACGTCAGTCTTGTCGGCCGGAAGGATCTCAGTGGAGAAATCTACCGCCAGATCCGGAAGGCGATTCTCGACGGGCGGCTTCGGCCCGAAGATCGCCTGCCTCCTAGCCGTGAACTTGCCCGGACGCTGGCCGTGTCGCGGGCCACTGTGACCGTGGCCTACGAGCGGCTCGCTGGAGAGGGCTTCGTCGTTTCCCTGCAAGGAGCAGGGACATTCGTCAGCGAGTGGGCTGCACGACAGGGGCGCGAGGCGGCACACCAACGCTCCGATGGCGCGATTCAACCCCGCCCGGTCTGGCAGTCCATCCCACTTCCCACCGCATTCGAGAGGCCGGCCCAGTTCGATTTTCGTACGGGACTTCCCGACGCTACGCTCTTCCCCCACAGGACGTGGCGGCGGCTGGTCGCTCGGGTGCTGCGTTCGAACGAACTGGCATCAAAAATCACATACGAGCACCCCGCCGGGCATGGCGATCTCAGGGCGGCGATCGCGCGCCACATCGGCAATTCCCGCGGCGTCGAGGCGTCGATGGATGACATCATCGTCACAAACGGCACGCAGCAGGCGCTCGACATCCTAGCACGTGTCCTGCTGGAACCGGGTGACCGGATTGCGGTCGAAGATCCATGCTACGAACCACCGAGACGATCATTCGAATCGCTGGGTATCCGAGTGGTCGGTGTGCCGGTGGATCGCGACGGGCTGGTCGTCGATGCCCTGCCGCGTGGCGTTCGGGTGGTCTATGTGACCCCCTCCCACCAGTACCCGCTTGCGGTGACGATGACGCTGGCACGCCGGCAGGCGCTGCTCGCTTGGGCCGATCGGAACGGCGCCGCCGTCATCGAAGACGACTACGACGGCGAATTCCGCTTCGAGGGGCGTCCTCTTGAGCCATTGCAGACGCTCGACACCACCGGTCGGGTTATCTATGTCGGCTCCTTTTCAAAGACGATGCTGCCGACGCTCCGGTTGGGCTTTCTGGTGACACCGCCTTCGCTTCGGATGGCGGTGCAGAAGGCGAAGTACGTCAGCGATTGGCATACCTCGACACTTGAACAAGCGGCTCTCGCGCGTTTCATCGATGACGGGGGCTTTGCACGTCATGTCCGCAGGGTGGGCGGAATCTACCGCGAGCGGCGCGAGATGATCGCCGATGCGATCAGACGGGATTTCGCCGACCACCTCGAACTCATTCCATCGACCTTGGGTCTACACCTCACGGCTATAGCCCGAAATGCAACGGTTGAGCAGATTACCGGTGTATGGGAACGCGCCGCCGATGCTGGCGTCACCGTCCATCGATTAGCGGCTTTCGCTGTGGGTGAAACGGCGCGGCCAGGGATCGTGCTCGGATACGGCGCCATCCCCGCTTCAGATATCGGCGAAGGGTTGCGGCGGCTGCGGGCCTGTTTCAATCATTGAACAGGGCCGAAGTCAGGACGGGACGGCGTTACTAACACCGTCTGGCGTTCACCACCTCCGGCGACAACACCGACGGGCTAGTGCGGCGGCCGCGAATCCTGCCATAGGCGCTTCAAATGGTGGCTACGTCGATGACGAGCTGGCCGCGACCCGCGCGATAAGCGCCAACAGGAACGCCGCGGCCGCGGCAATGCCCGAGATCGCGCGCACGTGATTCCAGAGCAACCAGCGATCCAGAAACGTCCGCCAGACGTCGGCCGCTGCTGCGCTCGCCGGATTCATCCCGACCAGCGCATCATTGAGCGGCACGTGAATGCCGACGGTGACGCCGATTACCCCGACCACGATCAGCACGCTACCAATGAGGATTGCTCACGAGCCCGGCCGGCCGATCTCTCTCAACGCGACGATAGCGAGGATCAGAGACAGAATCGGCATTCCCAAAAAATACGGGGAAGAAAAGGGCGTTCTTCAACACGACATCAATCATCGCCTGCATGGTGGTGATCCCCATCGCGTCCGGAACCCGTTCCAGACCGCTCGCTACGTCGGGAAGGCGTTGATGTATCCGCCGAGTAAGCCCGAGCCGAGGGTCGCGACCAGAATTGCTGCGGACATGACTTTGCCCATACCCTTCTCCGTTCCAAGACCGGCGGCGGTGCTCCGCGCATAGTCGGAAAGATCGCGCGGTGGTTACCGAACGCGTCGGCCACGCCGTCTGCCAGGGTGTTCGTTGCGCCCGTCGAGAATTGCCCTCCGGCCGATAAGGCTGACGTGGAACACCGTCAAATCCGTCGCGCTTGGGAAATTGGTCTATCACAGTATTTGAGCATTGGCTCTTCAACCAGTCCTATGGCGCCCATACTTTCGCGAGCGGCGGAAGGTTGCCGGAAGGTCGAATGCTCAGAACAGTTCCATTCCATGCGAGCGCACGACCCACGTCGTTGCGATGCAGCTCCAATATCCGCGGTCCGGCGAGACGGATGATGGGTTCGGATCACGAAATCACACGGCAAAAAATGTCGGTCGGTTGTCGGGAGACGCGCCGCTCGTTCGTCCTCGAGATGCTGAGCCAATGAATACCGGTGAAAGAGCCATGAGAAAGGGGCATCGCAAATATCTCATTCGTCGGTGTGATTCAGTCGCCCGGCGACGCAGACGGGTCGACGCTCGAGCACGCAATGGTCGGCATTGGCAAGCCGATCTGATGATCGATTCACCGGTCGCTTCCTGGCCGGCGAGGCGCGCAGCACTGATTTGACTAAGGTCCCGCAAGCGCCGGCACGAACAAATACAAGAACCGAGGAGATGAGACATGACCAAACTCGTGACCTGCCTGTGGTTCGACCACGGCGAAGCAAGCAAGGCGGCCGCATTCTACGCCGCCACCTTTCCCGATAGCCATATGGACCGGGTGAATGCGGCCGCATCCGACTATCCCGGCGGTCGGGAAGGCAACGAGCTGACGGTCGAGTTCACCGTGCTCGGCCAGCCGTTCCTGGGCCTGAACGGCGGCCCGAATTTCAAGGCGAACGAATCCGTCAGCTTCATGGTGCTGACCGAAGATCAGGAAGAGACCGACCGCTACTGGAACGCGATCGTCGAAAACGGCGGCGCGGAGAGCGCCTGCGGCTGGTGTCGGGACCGCTGGGGTTTCTCGTGGCAGATCACGCCGAAGCGGCTGATGGAGCTGACGACCAGTCCCGACCGCACCAAGGCAAAGCGCGCGATGGAGGCGATGATGACGATGAAGAAAATCGACATCGCGGCGCTGGAAGCCGCAGCAGCAGGCTAAACGCCCAAGGCAACGATGTCGTGGTTAGATCAATGAATGGAGATGGTCATGTCCAACACCGTTAAGTTGCACCGAGTTTTCGCCGCCAAGCCCGAAAAGGTCTACCGCGCATTCCTGGAACCTGACGCGGTTGCGAGCTGGCTCCCGCCCTTCGGCTTCACCTGTACGGTCCATGAACTTGAGGCGAAGGAGGGCGGCAAGCACAGAATGTCCTTCCGGAACTTCACGACCGGGCAAAGCCATTCCTTCGGCGGCACTTATCTGAAACTCGTGCCCGGCGAGATGCTCGTCTACAGCGATGTGTTCGATGATCCTAACCTTCCAGGCGAGATGAAAGTGACCGTCACGCTGAGGACCGTTTCAGTCGGAACGGAGATGACTGTGGTTCAGGAGAACGTGCCCGATCTGATCCCCGTCGAAGCATGTTATCTCGGTTGGCAGGAGTCGCTGCGCAAGCTTGCTAAACTCGTCGAGCCCGAAATCACCCAATGAACTGACGGCGAAATCTCATCCAATCATTCCACGTCATCGGCGTCTTTGCCGTCGAGCCGTCAGAGCGGCAATCCCGTTGCTGTGGGCCACATCACGGACCACCTGCCGCTCTAACTGACGAAGCGCATCACGGCGGTAGCTGATCGATATGACTGATATGGCGATTAAATCTGGCGGATGCACGAGAGGGATGGTGCACTGAGCTGTATTCCGCCTGAGGGCGGTGGCGTTGGAAATTTGAGGTCTCTGAACCATAGGGTTGCGAAACAAGCCATATGTGCTGCGCTCTGTTCGAAAGTCGATGGAGGATATTGGTTGTCGTGGAAACTCGATGAGAACGTGCAAACGTCTGCTGGCATGGTGGCAGCGGGTCGAGTCGGTAACGGGCATGCACTCGTGCTGGCTCACGGCTGGCCGTGGTCTTCGTTCTCATGGCACCGTGTCATTCCCGACCTTGCGAGCCGGTATCGGGTCCATTGGTACGATATGCCCGGATACGGGCAATCCGACAAAGGCGCCGAGCAGCGCACGTCGCTCGACGTGCAGGGAAAGGTTTTCGCGGAGATGCTTGCGCATTGGGACCTCGAGCGGCCGTTGGTCGTTGCCCATGACATGGGTGGAGCGACGACGCTGCGGGCGCATTTGTTGCATCGCTGCGACTTCGACCGCTATGTCCTGATAAACGTCGTCGCAATGCGGCCCTGGGGATCGGAGTTCTTCGATCACGTCGGTCGCCATGTGGATGCCTTTCTGGGCCTGCCGCCGCATATCCACAGAGCGGTCGTGGAGGCATATATCCAGGGGGCGATCGTAAACGACATCGACCCCGCGGAATTCGAAAGGCTCGTCGAGCCGTGGCTTTCCGAGGAGGGACAAGCAAGTTTCTATCGGCAATTCGCGCAAGCCGACGAGAAGTACACCGCCGAAGTCGAGCCGATGTTCGGGAAGATCCGGTGCCCGGTAGAGATCATCTGGGGCGAGAATGATCCATGGATTCCGCTGGAGCGAGGCAAGGCGCTCCACGCGCTGATCCCACAGGCATCCTTCGAAACGCTGCCCGGCGTCGGTCACCTGCCTCAGCTCGAAGCACCGCGTCTCGTTCTGGAGCGGCTGAAGGCATTTCTATCACGCGGTTCCGATGACTGACGAACGAGGAGAGCGCCTAGCGGGCGCCGTCTCAACATGGGGATGAAGTGGAACGGCTGAGCCGGCGTACGGCGCCGGGCGGCGATCCGACAGGAGACAAAGGCATGATCTTCCGGAAATGGTCGGCGCACATCCGCACCGCTCAGGCGTAAATGCCATCGGCCCCGGGTATGTGGCGACGCCGCGCATGAAGGAAATGGGCGAGGAAGCGCTGGCCGGACTGGCAGAGCAACATCCGCTGGGACGGCTGGCGGAACCTGCGGAAGTGGCCGATCTGACGGCATTCCTGCTCTCAGACAGGGCGCAGTTCTGCACGGGTGCTTTCTATCCGTTGGACGGAGGTTACACCGCTCAGTGATCTGATCTCGATGCAGCCTGCGAACTTGGAGGGGTAAACCTGAGTGCATCGCAACAGGTGACGCCGGTTGCGGGAGAGTTTTTTGGCTTTCGACGCCAGAAGGGTTTTCGGCTTTCGCGCATGGCGTCGGTTGGCCTGATACCTATGTCGAGCAGCTTGTCCGGTTCCAGTTCTCGCTATTGGGCGCGCTGCCGGCGTTGTTCCGGCCACACGCACAGGCCCAGATGCACAAACCGGGCAATGCGCGCCCACATGGTCAACCCGCGGGGGCAGGCTTACGGGCGGGGACGGTCATTGCAGCCACGCCAGCAATGACGCACACCAGCCCGATCAACCCTGTCGAGGACAGGCTTTCCCCGAGGAAGAAGATACCGATCGCTACTCCGATAGGCATACGCAGATAGGCTTGTGCTGTCGTGCCGACCGAGCCGAGTGTCTGGACAAGTTGGAAATAGATCACGAAGGCGAGCGCGGTGGAGAAGACCGAAAGCGTCAGCAAGGCCATGATCGATTCCGAAGACGGAGCCAAGGTCCAAGGACGTTCAGTGATCAGGCCGGCGGGAATGAGGACGGCCGCCCCGCAGATCATTGACCCAGCCGCCGGCATGATGGGATTGAGCCCCTTGAAGTTCTTGCCGAAGATCGCGGCGCCGGCATAGCAGATCGTGGCTCCGACGATGGCAAGCTGCGCCCACAGCTCTCGCCCCAGGCCGCTAAGAGCCTGAACGCCGACGATCAGGCAAATGCCGACAATGCCAACCCCTACCCCGAACAGCTTACCGCCCGTCACGGCTTCGTGGCGTGTTACAAGCACCGTCAGCAGGAAGGCGAATATAGGCGACGTGGAGTTTAGTATTGTCGCCAACGCGGCGTCGGTGGTCTGTTGCGCCCATGCAATAAACGTGAAGGGGATGACACTGTTGAGGCACGCCTGAAACAGAAACCGCCGCCAGGTGGCTGCGTCCTTCGGCAAGCTCAGGCCCCGCCAGCGAATGACAGCGACCAGGATCAGTCCGGCGATGAAGGTTCGGGCCGCGATCAGCGAAACGGGCGGGATGGTTTCGACCCCGATCTTGATGAAGCTGTAGGAGGCACCCCACAGCGTAGAAAGCGCCAGTAGCAGCGCTAGTTCTTTCGTCAGATTCAGCTTGTCCGTTGCCATGTCCTGCCCACGTTCAAAATCGAACCGCTGAATTCGTCTACCGCCGGCGTGGCGGCAGATGTTTCGGCATTGGCCGAAGTATGAGATGCTGACGGCCTTGCGAACACGGGATAGCTTTGCCCCATGTCGGAAGCGGTGCAGGCCATGCAGTCACTGATGGCGGTCGCGGCGGCCGGACCGAAGCGGCATCATCCGATGACGGCGCAACCTCCCACCGGACATCTGTCGCGGCCGTCCCGCCGGGGCACCAGTCCGCGACAGGTGCTCACGGCACAGGGGGCTTTGGGTTGCTCCCGACGGGAAGGCCCGGGCGCGCCAGTCTACAACTCACACCGGCGCGTCGACATGAAAAGGTACAGGGGGCACGCAACCGTCGATATCAGCAGGGCCTTTTCCAGGCGGCGGCATGATGGGCCAATGTAGTCCAGGTTTGCGCTCGAAGGTTCGTTCGGGAGCCCGTCTTGTCTCATTTCGGTTCCCTGCCTTGCCGACCCAGCGAACGCCATAAAAAAGAATACGCGCGTGCTATCCGCAATACCACGTGGGCATTCTGATCTCAAAGACCAAGGGCCAAGTTGCGCCAGGAACCGGCGGGAGTGATAGAACGACCGCAACCGTAGCCGTTAGCCGACCGTCCGCTCTCGGGCCGAAGATAGCAGAAAGCGGCCGTTCAGCTGACGACCCTCTGCGGTCGTCCACGTCAAACACGAATGGCTCAATTGAGCCTATTCCGTTGAAAAACTCGAAGTTTCCTCTGCTCTGAAGATGTGTCGGAGATCGGATGCCCGAACTCCTTTTCATGCTGCCCGGATGATCTGTGGGGCCGGGATGAGCGTTGCGAGTTTCCGCAGGTTCTGAGCGGTTGCGGCGAGGTGGAATTCATCGCGGGCACCGGTTGGTCCGCGCAGTCGGAGCCGGTCGAGTTTCAGAATTCGTTTGAGGTGGGCAAACAGCATCTCCACCTTTTTGCGCAGCTTGCAGGAGATTGCGTATTGTGGGGTCTGTGCGATGGCGCGCGCCACGTCGCGCGAAGGTTCGTACATCGACCTTGCAACCTTGCGCTGCGGGTCTTTCGGGCAGCACTTATGCTTCAGTGCGCAGGCATCGCAATCGGCCTTGCGGGCGCGGTAGCGCAATGTGCCGTCCTTGTTTGCACCCGATCGTGGTTTCGTAAACGCACGCCGGTATTGTTTGAGTTCTTTGCCTCCGGGGCAATATAAGCGTCGTTCTCAGTGTCATAGGTGAAGTCGGCCCGCTCAAAGATCCCATCCTTGCGTCCGGAATGGTCGATGACCGGGATGTGCGGGGCGAT
>NZ_JAOCZP010000019.1 GCF_025336525.1 Chelativorans salis | reverse complement strand
CCTGGATCGAGCTCGAAAGCAAAAATCGCCTATCATCCCGCTTGAGCTGCGCGGGTAGCCACGATTAACCGTGACGTCGGCGTTTCTACACAGCCAGGGCCCAAAGCGGTATTCCAGATTCACCCGGGCTAGTGCGTAACCTAAACCTTTCCAGAAATTGGCAGAATGCGAGAATTCCTCCTACCAAACTGGTGCATGTCAAGCTGCAATTCCGACACTCGCAATGCCAATTCCCCCTACAAGGATCAGGCTCACCGCCCATACGATGTCGAGATTGAACCAGCTTTGTGAGATGAACTTGGGGCCGAGCCACCGGTAGACGGCAATGGCAATGACTCCGCCGCTCACGATCATGGCGGACGTGTGGACCACCGACACGGAGACGGCTGTAAAGAGGTTTCCAGACATCAGCTCGATAGCCGCGCCGTGGCCGGTATCCAGTTCGCCGGCCCGGCACAGGCCTAGATAGATCGGAACCAGCATCAGCCCGGCTCCGTGCGCCGTGGCAGCCGCGAAGGACCATAGGCCCAGCTGCGCCGGCGGAATTCGTACAAGCGCGCGCGGGTGGCGTCGGTTGATCAGCAGATAGATCCCGGCGGCGATGACGATCAACCCGGCGGCGATGCGGATCTGCCGTTCCCATACAATGAGCGTCAGCATTGCGCCGAACGGCAGCAGGATACCGATCATCGCGGTGAAGTGACCCACTGCCAGAAGGCCGAGCGCCCGGAACAACTCGCCTATTCGCTTGTCCAAGAGGCCCGCCGAAACGGCCAGCGGCCAGCCCATACCGGGATTGACGCCGTGATAGAGGCCGCTGGCGACCACGGCCAGCCAGAGACCGGCCGTCGTCCACTCACTCATCTCGTCATTGACCCAAACCGTGGATTATACGGACGGATAACAAAATGAATCCGTCGAGCAGTCGCCGCCCTCCAGCCGAATCTGGTGTGCGCGATAGCCCTCGGGGAACTCGACATAGAAGTCCTTGTCCAGCGTGATCCCACCGTTCTCGCCGACATCGGCCTTGACCATGGCTGCTGGTATGCCGCCGGGATAGAACTGCTCGTCCCAGGTCGAATAGAGCGAATTGGTCCAATAGACGCGCTTGCCGTCGCGGCTGATCTCGACCATCTGCGGTCCGCCCCTGTAGTCGCCGCCGCTCGAATGTTTGGTCTTGCGCGTGATGCCGCCGATATGGACTGACCCTGACAGCTTGGGTTTCATCGGGTCGGTCACATCATATTGGCGCATCTCGCCGGTGCCCCAGCACGAAACGTAGAGAAAGCGATCATCGAGCGACAGGTCTATGTCAGTTACCAGCGGCGGGACCGCCTCGAAGCCTTGCAGCAGCGGGGGCAGGTCGTCCTTCGTCGCTCCCTCCGGGGGGATGGTTGCCGTCTTCTTGCAGTGGAATTTCCCGTCATCGCGCCACCATGTCCAGATCGACCCCTCGAGGTTTGTCGTGTCCACGACCACCCCGACGAAGCCATACTCCTTTACGGGATCATGGGCGGGGCGGACTTCCAACGCCATCTGGTGATTGGCTCCCAGATCGATGGTTTGGGCGTTCCTTCGTTCGCGAAGATTCCAGAAATGAATCCGGTGTCCGTATTTGTTCGACAGTAGGTCTTCCGGAACGATGCCATTCTCGAACTGGGGCGGAAGTGCCCATTCGCTCGACACCATGTAGTCACGCGGCAGGTTCCACCAGAAATCATATTGCTTGTCCTGCGGCCCACGATCAATCTCGTAGCGCCCGATGACATCGAATGTCTCGCAATCCATAATAAAGATGCCTGGAGGTCCGTCGGTGCCGTCGGCGCCACCGCCTCCCAGGGTGGAGACATAAATACCCTCTGGACCGCAATGAATGGTGTGCGGTCTGGAATAGCCCGTCTTGGCAAATACTTCTTTCGGTTCGATGATTTTGTGGATCTTGGCATTGGTCGGTCCGCCCTCGGTGTCGATCACGTAGATGCGCGAAGACCGCATACCTGGAATGATCAGAAAGCGGCGTTGGAGAAACGGGTGGCCATTCAGCGGCGAGAGGGCCGAAGAGCACGCATTCCAGCCGAAATGGTGAAACTCGTCGCCTTTGTTTGGCATGATGACGCTGTGAACGATCTTGCCATAATCCTGTGACTCCGGGTTCACGTCGACAACGGCAAGTCCGTCAGGCTTGGAAAAGTCCGGACTCAACATCAAAGTGTAGGCAAAGTTTTCGACCGGCGCCTGCATTGCGAGCTTTGCAGTCGCGTAAAAAGTCGGGTCTGGACGTACAGTCATTGTCGTCCTCCCTCGGCGGGTTGCAGCTCAACCGACGTTCAAGGGCGCAACTTTGACGCAAATGCCCGCGAATTCGCCGGGGCGCTTTATTGTCCGCACTTCTTTTGTGCAGTTCCCAGCATCCCACGGAATACTGGGAACTGCAATGCTGGCTTTGTCACAGAACTGGATAAGCGACCTGCGGGATATCAACAATGACGGGCGACGCATGGTCAAACGTTGCGACGCCGGAATGGCCGGATCTGACGCATGGCTGCATTAGCAAGTTGGCTCGGTGGGCGACGGCTTTCCACCATTCCAGGACCTGCGGAAATCGATTCTCCGCATCGGGTAGAAAGCGGCACTGTAACCCACCGCTTTCCCAACGTCGCGGCCCTAGGCTGAACCGAGGGGCCGCGGCTTGGGTCAGATCTCAGTCCCCTCTGCAAGAGCCAGCGCGTCTTCGATGTCCACGCCGAGATATCGGACCGTGTTTTCGATCTTGGTGTGGCCGAGCAGGATCTGCACTGCTCGAAGGTTGCCCGTTGCCCTGTAGATGTCGAGGCCTTCGTCCGACGAAGCGAATGTGTTCCGTAGTCTTCGACGCGAAGACCGATCGCTCCAACCCATTCATCGACCAAGCGGGCATACTGCCTTGTGCTCATGTGGGCCGAACGATCGATCCTACTCGGAAAGGCATAGTCGTCGACAGTCCCGCCACGCCGCTCGAGCCACGCAAGTAAGCTCGACCGCGCGTCAGCCATCAGCTCAAACTGAACCGGCCGACCCGTCTTCTGCTGCACGACAATCGAACGCGTCCGAATCTCCGGACCGACGACCAGGCTGCCGATCTTGATCTTCACGAGGTCGCATCCTCATAGCTTGCTATTGATGGCAAGATCGAACAGCGCTCGATCACGCAAGCGGCGCTCTCGATCCAGAAAGAACCGGATTGCCCAGATCTCCCGAGGCTTCAGGGCACGCTTCGCGCCCACTTTCTTGCCTGCATTCCAGGCCCGTCGTTCCTGCACCACAGGATCATATTGTGAAGTTCCCATCGCATTTCTCCTTCGGCCTCCATGGGCCGGAAGGAAAACGAACGATCGACGAAAACCTTTGGGGCCGGTACCGGACTATCGGCTGTTGACAAGGAACCTACGATAAGCGGCCGCTCCTTCTCGTACGACCTAAAGCTGCACGGGCCCAAGACGTAAGCGGATGCAGGCCACCGATCGGCGTCGGGACCACACGCCGCTTTACACTAATAGGAGCTTGATCTCGATGCCCGATTAGAGAAGCCGACATTGGCTGGAATGGCGCTTGCGACTCAAACCAGCCGCGCTCAAGCCGGCCCGGCGTCCTGAAGGCGGACGTCGGAGCCGATAAGGCTGCGATTATGCATTTTTGCCGACCAACGCGCCAAACTCGCTGATGGATTGCGCCTCGGTCGATCCGTATACGTACGTGTCATCGAGAGCAGCGATCTGAACTCGGAAGGCGGGATCTGCCCGCCCCTGCTGCGATCGACAACCACCCCGGGCGCAGTGCCCGCGGGGCAACCACACCAGAGGACGAGACAATGTACTGAGGTCACATTCGTGGCGCGCGCACTGCTGCGCGCTTGATCGTTGCAATCGCGGCGGCGGCCATTTCGACCACGACCGCTGCAAGTGGGGAAGAGATCGCCGGCGGAGCCGCCGCATCGTCGCCTGGACCCGGTGAACCAACCCTCGCCGAGGTCCGGGCGGAAACGGAACGGTTCAGGGACGTGAACGTAGCGCTCGCAGAAGGCTACGCCCGAGACCCGCTGAACCTGTGCGACACGGCCGAGATGATGGGCTATCCCGCCAAGCTCGGGGCCATGGGCATTCACTTTGCCCATCCCGACCTGCTCGGGATCTCGGCCCTGCCCAATCCCCGCGTGGACGGGGACGGCATGCACACCGACTTTCTGAAACCGTCGATCCTGATCTACGAACCGCAGGCCGACGGCTCGCTCGAACTCGTGGCGGTGGAGAACCTGGTCTTCGCACGCGCGTGGAAGGAGGCCGGGCACGACGCTCTGCCCACGTTCCACGGCGTGCCGTATGACACCATGGCGGACAATCCCGCCACGCCGGTGGATGAGGCGCACTTCTTCGAGCCACACTACGACCGGCATGTCTGGATCTACCGTGACAACCCGAACGGCGCCTTCGCTCCGTTCAATCCCGCGGTCACCTGCGAGCACCACCGCAACGGCGCCGAGCATCAGCACCAGGCCTCCGCTAAGTAAGTCCCGGTTGTCCATACGGGCTTCATGCTTTGCGTCCGCCCGGTTGCGGCGGGCGCCACGGGAACTCGGCGGGCAAAGCGATCCGCAGCGCTCGCTGCCGTGATCCTCGGCTCGCCGATACCAATAAGACCGATCCAGCTTCATGGAGAAACGATCATGACCGTACGCATTCGCCCCGCCGTGCCTTCCGACGCGGAGGCATGCGGCCGCATCATCTACGAGCTTTCCACGGGATCGCAGTCCGGCACGGCTTCCCACCGGATTTTCCGACCGTTGAAGCCGGTGTTGGACTGGCACGGGCGCTAGAGCGGTTCACTGGTTGGCTGAATCGTTTTGGAATTCCCGTGGCTGTTGTTTTGTGATTCAAGATGCTGGCTGGAGAGGAGGCCAGCATCTGATGACAGCACCTCTTTCCAATGATC
>NZ_JAOCZP010000018.1 GCF_025336525.1 Chelativorans salis | reverse complement strand
TGGAACCTGCTACAGGGCCCATGATCCTCGTTGGGCATTCAAGCCGACCTCTGGCGACGGCGCGGCAATCAGGGGTGCTCGTTTCAATCCCAAAGGTGTGCCGGCTCTCTATCTGGCGCTCACCGTCATGACGGCGGTCAAAGAGGCTAACCAGGGCTTTGCCCATCGCATCGACCCCTGCGTGCTCTGCTCCTACGAGGTTGATTGCGAAGACATCGTGGATTTGACGTCAGAGCAGGGGAGGCGCGAAGTGTCGGTCGCGCTTGAGGACATGGCTTGCGCCTGGGCGGCAGCACTCAGTGACGGACAGCGACCCGCCTCCTGGGCCATGCATGACCGGCTGCGGCCAGAAGGTGTCGCTGGGATCCTTGTTCCGAGCTTCGCGCCGGGCGCCGAGCAGAACGATCGCAATCTCGTGTGTTGGAACTGGGGTCCGCATCGTCCTCATAAGGTGACGGTGATCGACCCGAGCGGTCGATTGCCAAAAGACCAACTGTCTTGGCGGTGATCCGCGGTTGAGCAATTGGCTCTCGCAGCTGTTGCAGAGGCGACAAAGGCGGCAAGCAGGAGCACGAGCGATGACAAGATCTGGTGCGGATTTGGCTCAGGCCATGCCTGGCGGCGCTGGGTCATCGACAAACGCCTCTGTGTCGGCCGCACTGGTCTTGGTGCGGCCGAGATGGATCGACAGGCAGGAGAGCCTATGGAGGTGAAATAAGGCTTCGGCGACGGCGAGCCCGATCACCCCAACAAGCCGAGCGGCACCTGACCCAAGTCTTCATCCGTCCTTCGCCTTCTCGCAGCGCCATCGCCCGGTCACAGGTTTACAAGCCTAAAACCGTGCGCTCAGCCTTGCACGGAGGCCGTGGTCATACGCGCCCGATGCGAGCTGTCCCTGGTAGGAAATGCCCAGCGTGGCGGCAGTTGCGAGTTCATAATCCAGTCCAAATTCAACCACTGCGGCATCTTTGGTGATCGGTACGCCGGTGATGGTGAACGCATCGCCGCCGGCAAGGGCGAGCCTCGAAACCGGTTCCGTGTCGCCGAATGCGTGCCGCCAGCCGATCATGCCCTGCGCCGTGAGGCTATCGCCGGCAAGGTCGAATTCTCCGGAAGCGCGCAGACCGAGGGTGGTGAATGCGGTTTCTGTAGTCGCGCTTTGCTCGGTCAGCGCCGCCGCCCCGCCGGTTTCGGAAAACCCGTCCGATTTCACCCGAACGTAGGCAAGATTGGCAAAAGGTTCGAAGGAGACCGCTGCCGTATCGATGCGGTAGCCGGCCTCGCCGAAAGCTTGGAGCGTGCCGGCGTCATAATTAGCTTCGAGCCCGTCGACGAAGCCGTCGAATGCGACGTGCCGGTTAATCTCGATATCATGCCATGTGTAGGCGAGGCCGCCGCGCAGACCGATGGCACCTGATTGCGTTCCACCATAAAGGCCGAGATGAAAGTTGTCGCTGCTGGCCGAGGAGGTACGCTCGTCGATTTCGAGGGTCGAGCGGCTGTGGCCGGTGAGAACGCCGAGCCTCCATGTGTCGGCAACCGCCATGTCCGCGCCTAGGAAAAAGCCGCCGATGTCGCGGTCGAGCGCGGCTGCATTGCCGTCGCCGTCCCAGCGCCCCCAGGAACCGAAAGCCTGCCCCCAGGCGGCGAACCGCTCCGTGTCGGCGGGCGCGATCCCGCGGCCCTCTGGCCCGTAGGCCAGGACGGGGACAGCATCGGCCGCGACACCGCCGAAAGCCGCGCGCACGCGCCCCGCCGCCGCCTCGCGCACGAAACGGCTATCTTTGATCAGCGCGCTCTTTGCGCTGGCATGCACCTCGCCTGATAGTGCGTCGAAGGCGGCGCGCGCCTCTTCGGCGGAATCCAGAAGAGCGACGGCGCTGAAGAGCGCATTCCCGCCGCCCAGCGACTGCACGCCTTGAGCCGCGGCCGCATGGTTCGACGTCTCTGCGACACTGGCGAAATCCGCCGCCTGATGGAAGGTCAGATAGGCATTGCTGCCATCATAAGTGAGCTCAGGCGACAGAAAGAGGAAGGATCCCGAGGTGAGGGCGAGGTCGTCAAACGTTCCCGTGACCCCTCCGGCCGCGCTCAGAACCGTATAGGAGGTGTCGATCGTGAAGTCAGGCAGTGGAACAACCTCCACCGTGCCGCCCTCAAGGGTGGCCGTGCCGCTGACGTCGAGCAGGTCGGAATTCCCGGCGCCGTCAACTTCCACCTCATAGGTGGAGCCCGCGGCTTGCGTGTAATCGCCCGACACCGTCAGCGTGCCTATGGAATTGCCGGGCGCGACGGAGCCGGCCATGGTTGTCGTGCCGACCGCGCCGGCGCCCCGTAGTCTTCCGCCGGCAAGCACGTCTAATATCCCGCCCAGTGTGCCGTTGGCGACGAAGGTCGCCGAGTCGTGCACGGTGGTAGCGCCGGAAAAGGCGAAAGCATTGTTTATCTCGGTATTCCCGGCTAGGAGGTCGATCCGACCGGTGCCGATCAGCCCGGGGACGAAGGTGTAGTCGTCAGCCGTATGATTGAAGACTATGCGGCCATCGCCGTCGCCGAATGTTAGCGGCGTGGTATTCAGTGTGCCGGGCGCCGCCGCCGGATCGCCCTCAGCCGCGCCGATATTGAAAACGCCCCGCGAGCCCGCCTCACGGGCGAGGAACATTGCACTTGTTGAATTGACGACCGCCTGGTCTGCGATTGTCAACTCTCCGGCGCCGAAATCACCGATCGTGAGACCTGCTGTGCTTTCCCATCGCGTCCCGTTGCCAGTCAGGGTTACGTTGCCTTGGCCGCTCGCACTGGAGCCGACGGAACCGCCGATGCTCGATAGTGTTGCGCCCTCGGCGATCGTCAGCGTCCCTTTGCCCAGTCCGCCAACAGTCAGAGAGCCGGAATTCCTCCAGGTCGAGCCCGCACCTGTGACGGTGACCATGCCGGCCGCGCCCGCGCTATTGTTGCCGATGGTGCCGGCATCGCTGCTGACGGTGCCCCCTTCCTCGATGAGCAGCGTGCCCGTGGCATCTTGCAAGCCCACGTGGAGATTACCGTCGACCGTCCAGGTGGAACCCGATCCGGATACTGTCGCGGTGCCGGAACTTCCGGCGAAAAGGCCGATGGCGCTGCCGCGGTTGCTGACAGTCCCTCCGTCTTCGATAGTGAACCCGCCATCGCCCAAATAGCCGACATAAAAGAAGCCGGTATTGGTCCAGGTTGAATCCGAGCCCGCCACGCTCGCCGAGCCGGTAGAGCCTGCCTCAAGCCCGATGATGCCGCCGTTGCTTGTGACGGCACCGCCGTTCTCTACAGTCAGCGTGCCATCGCCGCCACCGCCGACAAAGAGACTGTCGGAACTCGTCCAGGTGGAGGCGGGACCGGTCACCGTCGCCGTGCCGCTGGAGCCTACTTGATCACCGATGCTCGCCTGATTGGCATTATTCACCGTGCCGCCATCCGCGATGGTCAAAGTGCCGCTGCCTTCGCGGCCGATGGTAAGGCTGCCGGAATTGATCCAGCTCGAGTTTGCGTCCGAGACGGTTACGTTTCCGCTCGAACCTTCAAGGTAGCCGATGTAGCCGTTGACGTTATCCATGACACCGCCATCCGCGATGGTCAGCATGCCCTCGCCCAAATAGCCGACATAGAATCCCCCGGTGTTCGCCCAGGTCGAGCCGGGGCCGGTTACAGTCGCCATGCCGAGGGAAGACGCGGCGTATCCGATAACGCTGCCATCACCGTCGACCGCACCGCCAGCTTCCACCGTCAATGTTCCCTCACCAACTCCGCCAACGAAAAACAGTGCGCTGCTCGTCAATGTCGAACCCGAGCCTGTCACAACCGCCGTTCCCGTGCCGCTATTGAAATCGCCGATAACGCCGTGGGCGGTGTTGACCCCACCGCCATCCTCGACCGTCAACGCGCCATTGCCCCTGGAACCGACAATGAGGTCGCGGGGATTCCAACTGGAGCCGCGGCCGGTGACGGTCACTTCACCGATGGAGCCTATTTCGTGGCCGATATAGGCTTCGGCGTTGCTGACGGTGCCGCCGTCCGCAATAGTCAGGGTGCCGTCGCCTTCGCCGCCGATTTCGAGGTTCCCGCCGTTCGTCCAGGTGGAGCCGGGTCCGGTTACCGTCGCCGTGCCGCTGGAGCCTGCGGAAACGCCGATATAGCCAGAGCTGTCACTGACTGTACCGCCATCGGAAACCGTCAGCATGCCGGCCCCCCCGTCACCGACAAAGAGAGCACCGGAATTCGTCCAAGTCGAGCCCGCGCCCGTCACCGTTACTGTGCCGAAGGAGTCTGCTTCCAGTCCGATAGCGCCGTTACTGTTGCTAACAGCGCCTCCGTTCTCGATCATCAGCAATCCTTCTCCAAAGACGCCGACACCGAGAGCGGTGGAATTTGTCCAAGTCGAGCCCAAACCGGTTACCGTCGCCGCGCCGCTGGAGCCTGCGTAAAAGCCGATAAAACCAGAACTGTTACTACTGACCGTGCCGCCATCTAAAACCGTCAGCGTGCCTGTCCCGGCGTCGCCGACAACGAGTGCGGTAGAATTCGTCCATGTCGAGCCCGCGCCCGAAACGGTCACGTTGCCGGTCGAACCATTTAAACGGCCGATGAAGCCGTTGGTGTCGGTCACCGTACCCTGGTTTTCAATGGTCAGCGTTCCGTGGCCCTCGCGCCCAACGAAGAGGTCGCCGGAATTCGTCCAGATCGAGCCCGCGCCCGAAACGGTGACGTTTCCGCCGGCAGTATCAAAATAGCCAATCAAACCGTTGGTGTTGGCTACTGTTCCCTGGTCTTCAATAGTCAACGTTCCGTTGCCGGCAAAACCGACGGTGACGTCGCCAGTATTGGTCCAGGCGGAGGTGGGGCCGGTCACCGTCACCACACCGATCGAGCCTTCCCTGGAGCCGATGACGCCATAATCACCGCTAAGCGCACCGCCACTTTCGATGGTCAAGTCGCCAGTGCCATCGCTCGTCAGGCCGATACGGAATTGGGTGATACCACCCACCGAACCGCCCGATAGTATCACCGGATTGAAACTGGCAGAGTTGAGATACACGAAATCGCCTGCGGTCGGCGCTGAGCCATCCAGCCAATTGCCGTCCACAAACCAATCGTCCGAAACCGCCCCTGTCCACAGATCGGCCCTCGCCGGGCCGGTCACTGCGGCTACGCCGACAGCGGCGGTTGCCAGCGCGAGTCCTGTGATCCGAACGCCAGTCAGAACCGTCGTGCCCGCCAGCGCCCGCCACAGGGCGCGCTCGCGGACTTTTCCGGTTGTATGGTCCCGCGTCTTCAGCGATTTCATGCATTTCCCCAAATGGCCATGGCTGATGGCCGGACTTGCCGGCGTGCTTCATGCCTTTTGTCCGATTTGGGAAAATTGCGCGTCCGACGAACGTTCTACGCCGGCTGTCAAAGACGCTATTGTTGCCTTTGCGCTACTTACAGCCTGCGGGCATGGTCAATGCGGCGTGAATTCGTTAGAGTTTCGCAGTACAGCTGGGGGTTGTGTACCGATGAGACGCTCTGCGGGTTGAGGGGCTCATCACGGAAAGCGGGGCTTGGCCGATGCGCTACGAGGCGGCGCTGGATCTGGTAGGCAGCATCTACGACGCGGCATTCGAGCCGGAACTATGGCCGCAGCTTTTGGTCCGGGTGAGCGATGCGGTGGGCGGTGTGCAGGAGTGCCTGCAGGCGTATTCGCCCAAATCCCATTCCTTCGCCATGATCGCGCCGCGGCGCGATCCCGACTACAAGCAGAATTTCCGCGATCACTGGATGAAAGTCGGTTTCCACGACGGCTTCGCTCGGATGGCCGAGAGGCTGCTCGCCGCCCCCGCCGGCCGCGTGCTTGACTTCAGGGAGCTGTATCCGACGGCTGAGTTCAGCCGGACGGCGCTTTACAATGAATGGTGGCAGAGGCAGAGGCTCGGCCAGGCGGCGCTGGTCGTCAATCTCACCACCAGCGACCGCGCATGGCAAATGTGTGGTCTGCACAAACGGCCGAACGAGGATTTCTCTGACGAGGAGATCGCCTTGTTCAAGGCAATCGCTCCCCATCTGGCGCGGGCATTTTCCCTTCAGAGCGAGATTGCGCATCTGGCGGCCAGGGAGGACATCGGCGTCAATTCTTCGAGGCCGGGAAAGGGCACTATCTGTCTCGACAGAGATGCAAACATCGTCTTTGCGGATGACGAAGCGGAGGCGCTATTCAAGTCGATCCCTGAGCTTGGCCTCGAGCAAGGCCGGCTTTCCCCGGCGCAGCCGGATGTTGCGGCCGCGCTCGACCGGCTGATTGCGTCCTGCGCCGACTTGAAACTTGAACCTGGCGGCCCGGGCGGGTCGATCATTCTGACACGGGGGCACGCACGCCCACCCGTCACGATCGAGGTCCTGCCGACCGGGATGACCGCGGCACGGCGCGACATCGGCGTTTTTGGTCTGCTGCGGCCCGTAGCGATCCTCACAATCGTCGACGCCGAGCGGGAGCTTGCGGAACGGAGAAAAGAGCTGCAGGAGAAATTCGGCCTGACGCCGGCCGAGGCCACCTTCACCCTCGAAATCCTCAAGGGTGACGGGCGCGAGGCGGCTGCCGCCAGATGCGGTATCGCCGTCTCCACCGCTCGCACGCATCTGCATCGCATATTCGACAAGGTCGGCGTGCGCCGGCAGGCCGAGCTTGTTCGTTTACTGGCTGGCGGAGCGGATAGGAAGACTAGGTTCAGGACCCGTTAATTTTCTTGCGGATCAGTTTCCGGTTTGATTCAAGGCCTCCATTGAAGGAGTCCCTGATGAGTGACTTGTTTCTGCTGAGCGAGCGCCAGATGGCGCGGATATCGCCGTATTTTCCGCTCTCCCATGGAGTTCCGCGCGTTGACGACCGGCGCGTTGCGAGTGGCATCGTCTATGCACCGCGGCAAGCCTTCTTAAGAAGGGGATGTTCGCCGCAACAATCATCTTCTGCCTGTGATCAACGAGTCCTGAGCCCAGGCGGATCCTGAGCGGGGTCTGCGGTCCCGGCATTCAACCAGACCACTGCAACAAGCGTTACACCCGCGCTGACCCCCGGTGGCCGGGCGTCGTCGTAGGAGCCGGTCCCCCGCCCCGAACTTCTACAGAATAATATTAGATCGACACGAAAACCTAATAATGGCAGAACCGGATAACCTAAGAGTCGTCCGGCACCAAAACCTATGAGCCGCGCGACGCGATAACCGAACGGCGGCACAGGTCTGATGGCGACTCCCTCCGAGAAACTGGCTGAATCACTGGAAGCGCTCAAAGCGCTGCAGGAGAATGGCGCAGTTGCGATCCGCTCGGACAGCCTGACGCGCACTCACCGCGAACGGCTGCTCAAAAATGGATTCCTGCAGGAGGTGATGAAGGGCTGGTACATCCCGTCAAGCCCGAACGACCGGGACGGCGATACGACGCCTTGGTATGCGTCCTTTTGGGACTTCTGCGCCGCGTATCTGCGGGAGCGTTTCGGCACGACTTGGTGCATCGCCCCGGAACAATCCCTCAAGCTGCATGCCGGCAACCGCACCGTACCCGCGCAGCTATGGGTGCGTGCTGAAAAAGGCGGCAACAAGCCGACCAAGCTGATGCATGGCACCTCGATTTTCGACGTCAGGGCCGCGCTTCCGCCGGCAAAAGACACCATCGAAGAAAACAACGTGCGCCTTTACAAGCCCGCCGCCGCGCTGGTGGAAGCCTCGGCCGGTTTTTTCGCGCAAAGCCCGACCGATGCTCGCACGACGCTCGCGCATTTTGCAGACGCATCGGAGATCCTTGCGCACCTGCTCGAAGGCGGACACAGCGTCGTCGCCGGACGGCTGGCAGGCGCGTTTCGCAATATTGGCCGCGGACGCATCGCTAATGACATCATCAAGAACATGGAGGCCGCAGGCTACACCGTCCGCGAAACCGACCCGTTCGAACGCAGGCTGCACGTCGACCTGCCTACTCGCGAGCGCTCCGCTTATGCCGGACGCATCCGCCTGATATGGCAGGCGATGCGCGCAGATATCGCGGATAACTTCCCGCCCGCGCCCGGCCGTCCCAACGATATCGAAGCCTATCTGAAACGCGTCGAAGACATCTACGTGACGGATGCCTATCACTCGCTCTCGATCGCGGGCTACCGCGTCAGCCCGACGCTGATTGAGCGCGTGCGTTCCGGGAGCTGGAACCCGGACCAGAACGAGCAGGACCGCGAGCATCAAGACGCGCTGGCCGCGCGCGGCTACCACCTTGCTTTTCAGGCCGTGAAGACGAGCGTGCGCGCTGTCCTCGGCAGTGAAAATCCCGGCACGGTCGCTGATCGTGATCACGGCGAATGGTATCGCGAGCTCTTCGCCCCGAGCGTGACCGCCGGCCTTGCCAGACCCGCAGATCTTGCCGGCTACCGCAGCGACCGCGTATTCATCCGCAATTCAAAGCACGTACCACTCCCCCCCCACGCGGTGCGCGATGCGATGCCGGTGTTCTTCGAACTTCTCGCGGCCGAAGAGGATGCCGCCGTGCGCGTCGTGCTCGGGCATTTCATCTTCGTCTATATCCACCCGTACATGGACGGTAACGGCCGTATGGGCCGCTTCCTGATGAATGTGATGTTGGCATCCGGCGGCTATCCCTGGACCGTGGTCCCCGTCGAGCGGCGCGAAGACTATACGGTTGCCCTGGAGCAGGCGAGCGTCCATCAGAACATCACCCCGTTTGCGAGCTTCGTGGGAGGTCTTGTCAATGACGGGCTGCACGGCAGACCTGTGGCGAAGGTGCCGGATGAGACTCGGGCAAGGCAGCAGCGTGCGAGCGAGCCGGAGCGGGAGGGAGCCGATAGATGAGTCACGCTTTCCGACCATCTTGCGGCCGAAACGGCCCGCTATGTCGCCGAGACACAGCGCCTGAGCGAAACCGGTTCGACGACCGAGGAAACGCTTGATCGGCCCGCGGCTTCGGCCGGAAAATCCGCTCTAGGGGCAGCGAACTCTGCCGCGTAGACATCCCAAAGATATCTATCCTCGTTTCGAGGCAACGCCTTAGGGAGGAGTCGGCTATCACGCCTAGATGATTTGACGATGATGTGGGAAGTAACAGGGCTGGAGCTGAAGGTCTCCCTGGCCGGCGTCCTGACGCAGCTGAAGGCCAGGTTACGAACAAACTAATGAGATCGTCCTTGCCGGAACGGGAACTGTGCTGCTTTGTGAGAAGCTCTAAATCGCGATTTGAGGAACGCTTATCGCACTAGGAGCATCGCCGCGTCGGAGATCGAGCGGGTCGACACCAAGCACCATGCCTACAATCCCGGCGACATAGCGCGCAGCGGCGTTTTGTAGTTCTGTCCCAAGATGGCGAAGCCCCATCGAACGCGAAATTACAGTTTTCTGGGGCTTTCCTGGCAGCTCAGGAGCCTTGATCTGAGCAATTATCGGGGGTTCGATTGGTAGGACCGTTCTGGCCACTGTAGCCGAACGCAACGCATTAAACTCATTGAGTTCGGAACTTGGCGTGAAAGCTGGGCTGG
Organism: Chelativorans salis; assembly: GCF_025336525.1. Lineage (GTDB taxonomy): Bacteria > Pseudomonadota > Alphaproteobacteria > Rhizobiales > Rhizobiaceae > Chelativorans > Chelativorans salis. The sequence goes on along the minus strand of NZ_JAOCZP010000018.1, from coordinate 13,528 downwards.
TGCTGTAGCCGAGTTTCACGCCTCCTAGTTGCTTCCACCCGCCGCAAGGCGGCAAACCACCGAGAAGCGCAATGATTTGGAACGAGTTTCGTTTCTGCGGGTTCTTCGGCCATCGCAATCGTTGGAGCCAGGAAGATGAAAGCCAAACTATCCGCTACCGTGGCATCCTTGATGTTGCTTGCCGGCACGGCGGCCGCGCAGGACATCGTAATTTCGCCGGAGCAGGAGACGGTGATCCGTGAGTATGTGATCGCCAACCCCGTGGAACCGGTGCAGCCGCCGCCCGGAGTCTCGATTGAGGTTGGCACCGCACTGCCGGATACGATCCAGCTTCGACCACTCGAAGTCCCCGACGTTACGTATCACTATGTGATTCTTGAAGGACGCACGGTCCTCGTCGAACCGCAGACCCGGGAGATCGTCTACGTCATTGAACAATGAGCGCCAGGCGGCGGGATGCATCGCCGTTGTGCGTCTGGGTTCCGCCGCATCCTGCGCCGTGAGGCGCCAAGCACGAAGAAGCGCGGGCAGCGCGCTAGAAACCCACCGCGAACTTCACACTGCAAATCCTATCCATCCACCGCGAGCCGCCAGGCTCGGGGAACACCGTTGCGCGCTTCAACATCGCGTGCAATAAGGACATGCGGCTCTTCGGTCTTCGTCCGCTGAAAAGCCGGACGGACTGAAAGTCTACGCCCCGAACGCCAATGGCGCTCGTGTCGCCACCTTTTCCCCGAATTCGGGCGGCAGCTGCGGCGGTTCGACCTCATTGCATACCGGGCAGCGCGCACCGGTGCAGCAGTCGCACTAGGCTGTGCCGTCCTCAGTGAGCGGTAGTTGCAGCTTTTCGACTGCGCCCTGCAAAACACCAAAATAAGCGCTACAACCCGGGCTGACTCTCGGTGGCCGGGCGTCGTCGTAGGAGCCGGTCCCCCGCGGCGGCGGGCGCTTCTCCAAATGACGCGACTATGATCGCGAGGTCTCCCAGTTTCTGGTATCCTGCCGTGTTCCCATTTTCGGGGAGCTTTCGATGGGAGGAAGCAATGGAACTATACGCAATACGGCGTCGCAGTGCATGGGCGAACGCTGAAGAATTGGAGAAGGCAGCCGGCGTCTCGGCCAAAGTAGGCAATGAAGAGATGCCAGATCGAGTGCGCTGGATCAGGTCCTACGTGGTGGCTGAACCGGATGGTCGCCTGGGCACGATCTGCATTTACCAGGCCAGAGATATTGATTCTATCCGCGAGCACGCTAGGCGCGTTGGCATGCCCGGAGATGAGGTTGAGGCAATAGCTAAGACTGTGGTCGTTCGGTCAGATCCTGAAGAGGCTGCACAAGCTGCAGGGTGAGTGACAAAACGTGCCTGCTGCCTCACAGTGGCGGGCACCCCTTGCTCGGGAGCTTTGACGAAATCGGAACTGATCCCGGCGGATAACAGTTCAATCGGCGAGGAGACTAATAATGGCCGTCCCGCCGAAACCGCCACCACAACCACCAGGACCGGAGCCGGAGCCGCCGCGGCCAATTCCACCGGACCAACCGCCAGACGTCCCGCCGCGACCGGGTCCACCGCCACGTCCTTAGAGGCCCCTATGTATTATTGGGACACAGATTCACGGTAGGCATCTCGCTGCTGCCTGATCGGAAAGGTTCGACCTCATTTCGGACCTTCACCGCTAATCCGCAAAGTCCCGAAAGCCGCCGTTGATTGGGTGAAATTCGTTGGTGAAGCGTCAGCACATGTAGTCTCAACGAATTGAAAGCTGTGGTAAACGGCGCGCATGGGCATCAAGAACTATCTGATCGAAGGCGGTTCCGGCACTGGAAAAACGTCTGTCGCAACCGAACTGGAGCGGCGGGGCTACCATGTCATCCATGGTGACCGGGTGTTGGCCTATGTCGGCGACCCAGAGAGAGGTCAGGCACTCGCAGGACCACCCAAGGGCGCGGACCGCATCGCCTGGGTTTACGCGCACTGGATCTGGCCTTTAGACAAGGTCCGGGCCATTACTGCCGACGCCACCCACCCTGTCACCTTCTTCTGTGGTGGCTCCCGCAATCACCATAAATTCCTGGACCTTTTCGACAAGGTTTTCGTGCTCGATATAGATGTCCAGACGTTGAACCGACGATTGGAAGGACGGCCAAATGAGCCGGGCTTCGAGTCAGACGAGCGTGCGTTGGTACTCCGCTACCACGGGACCCGCGAATACCTTCCCGCCGGGATCAATATCGACACGGCCGGTACTGTCGCGAGCGTCGTCGACGATATCCTTGCTCAACTGAGCTGAAGCCTTGAAAGTGTTGTGAATGGGATGGAACGCACTCGAATATTGGGGAAAAGACGCTCGCCGCCTGGAACGGTTCACTAGCGAAAGCCCCAATGATGTTTGGAGTGTGCAAGTCGGTGGGCAGCTTGCAGTCGCCCGACTTGGCACGCGGAGCGACGCTGATCTGGCTTGGGAGACCGGACTCCTCCTGCACCTCGACCGAAACGGGATGACGGTACCGGTACCTATCCCGGCGATGGATGGCCGGCTGTTCGTCGATGGTCTGGTGGTGATGCAATACTTGGAGGGCGGACCGCCCGAGACCAAGGGTGACTGGCGTCGCGTGGCCGACGCGCTGCGTCAACTGCACCGGCTGACGCAAGATTGGCCGCAGCGTCCGGGCTGGCAATCCTCTACCGACCTGCTGCAAGTTGATCGGGGGACGCGCATCGATCTCACCGCAATGCCGCCCGAGGGCGTTGCTCGATGCCGGGCGGCCTGGGCGCGGCTCGTAGGCCGTCAGACCTGCGTCGTCCACGGTGACGCTAATCCACGCAACATCCTCATGACCGCCAACCGGGTCGCGCTCATCGACTGGGACGAGTCACATGTCGACGTTCCTGATCTCGACCTTGAACTGCCCCACAATGCTGCCGATCTCGACGCTGATGCATGGGACATTGCCGAACAGGCATCGGCCGCCTGGCAGGCCGCCGTCTGCTGGAAGGACGAATATGCCGTCAAGCGGCTGGCCCAGGTTCGGGCCATTTAGTCAGCAGCTTCCTTGCGCCGTTGGTCGCTGCGCGAGATCATGAACGCGATCTTCTACGTCATGCGCGGCGGTATCGGCTGGCGGCTTCTGACATTGCGCGACCAAAGCGGCCATTCATTCGTACAGCCAGACGCTGCGCGTGCAGTTGCGCGGCACGCCGGTGCAGGGCAGCGACCCCAATGCAATGCCTCTTGCGGACTACATCTCCGAAACCGTAGCGCTGATCGAAGAGCAACCTGGTGCCGAAGAAGTCCTCGTCGAGCGCGTGCACTTCCAGCGCTTCGCCGAACGTGAAGGCCGCTACGCCGAGTCATTTGCCCGTCTGAACGGGTAACCCAATAGACGTCGAGACACCAAGGGAGATCCGAGCGCTTACTACCCGGAAAGACATAGCACCAACCCTTGCGGCGGTGGTCATGGCTATCTGCGGCGGGGGTTCCGGTAGTGCGCAGCATGGAGAACTCTATCCGGGAGAAGTAACGGAGGTCGTCTCCGGCCTGGACATGCCATGGGGCTCGCCTTTCTGCCGGACGGCACGGCCCCGGTCTCCGAGCGCCAGTCAGCGCGCATCCTACGCATCCTTCCCGATGGGGGCGAAGTCCAGGAGCGCGGCGTGGTTCCCGACATGGATTTCAGTGCCGAAGGCGGACCGCTGGGATTGGCCGTTTCCCCGGACTTCGAGGAGGAGCGGACTGTCTTCGCCTATGTTTCGTCAGTTCCGACCAATCGGGTTGTTGCGCTTACCTACCCTCGAGCCACTCCTTGAGCTCAGTCTCGGCACGTTCCAGGGCGCTGTAGTTCAGGAGCTTGCGCAGGAAGGCCACGGCCACCGCGCGGGTACGCAGGTTGAAGCGGCCGTCGTCGTCCTCGCCGGTCGTCTGGTAGACCTCGAGCTTGTCGTAGAGCTGCTGCAGGCGGTTCTGTACGCTTCTGAGCGAGAGATTGCGGCGCTTGGCGATGGCGCGGTCGGTGAGGCCCAGCGCGATATCGACAAGGATCTCGTATTCGGTATCGGTGAAACCGCTCACCTGGCCGAGGCTCTTCTGCTGCAGGCCGCGCACCTCGCGGTCGATCACGCATTGGCTCTCGACGAAAATCGAGCGCAGCGCCAGCTTCAACCGCTCGTCGGAGGCCGACTTCAGCACATAGCCGTAGGCCGCCCCGTCCGGCACAATGCGCGAGACGCCGCGCACATAGGCTTCGTCGGAATAGTTGGACCAGAAGAGGATGCGGGTCTCCGGCCGCTCCTTCCAAATGGTGCGGGCGGCTTCGATGCCGTTTCTGATATTCATCTGCAGGTCCATCACGATGTGCGCGGATTCGTGATGACGGGCGAGGTGCTCGCCTTCCGTGCCGTTGTCGGCCTCGATCACCGTGTCGCATTCGGGCAGCGCCGCGCGCACCGCCTCGTTGAGATAGGACCGGTGCAGCGGGTCGTCCTCGACGATCAGGACTTTCATCGCATCTCCTCGTGTGTATCCGCTGCCTGGGCGGGGGAGGGGATGGGCAGCACCACCTTCACCACCGTGCCCTTGCCCGTGCGCGGCGGGCCGATGGAGAATCTCGCCGAGATCAGCCGGGCGCGCGTCTTCATGTTGTCGATGCCGCCGCCGGCGCGCCCGCGCGGGCGCTGGACGCCTTCGCCGTCGTCGGCAATGACGATGGCGATCTCCTCCTCGCGGCAGGAAAGCCGTACTCTGATCATCGAGGGGCGGGCGTGGCGGACGGCATTGTTGATCGCTTCCTGGGCAATGCGGAAGAGCGCCACGCTGACCGTCGGCTCCAGCCCGTCGCAGGCGCCCTGCGTCTCGTCGATGAGCTCCCATTCGATGGCCGTACCGCTGTCGCGCACCGAGCGTTCGAGATGGTTCTCCACCGCCTGCGCCAGCCCGAAAAGCTGCAGTACGGAAGGCTTTGCCTGCTCGATGATGTGGCGCAGATCCTGCATGCAGTGCTGCAGGCCGCGCGACAAGGGCTCCAGCGCTTCCGGCGTGATGTCGCCAGTGTGCGACAACTGTTCGATGCGCCGCGCCAGCCGTGTGAGGTCGGCCAGCGTCTGGTCGTGCAGGTCCATGCCGATGCGCTGGCGCTCCTGCTCCAGCGCTTCCGTGAGCTTCAGCGCGCCGAGCCGCAGGCCTTCCTCGCGGGCCCGCGCCTCCGCCTCCACGATGGCCGAGCGCTGCGCCTGCTCGGCGGCCCGAAGGGCGAAGAAATAGGGGGAGAGCAGGTCGGCGATGGCGCGTGCATGGCCGATGTCCTCCATGGTATAGAGGCGCGCCGTCTGCGAGGAACAGGACAAGGCACCGATGATCTCGCCCTGTACCTTCATGGGCACGTGCACTCGGCTTCTGAGCCCCTGCTCGACGATCGGGCCCTTGAACGCGCCGTCGAAATGGAAGCGCGGGTCGGCGCAGGCGTCGTCGGTGAGGAGATAGTCGACCTCACCCCACAGGAGCGTGCGGATCGGACTGTTGGCGACCGGTGCTGATTTGAGCTCGCTCCAGGCCGTGTCCATGCCCGTCTCGTAGGCGGTGTGGTATTTGCCGTCGACCATCAGTATGCAGACGTCCATATGGTCGTGCGGCAGGATGTGGGCGACCTCGGCGGCCACCGCACGGATGGCCGAGCGGAAATCGAGCTGCCCCGCGAGCAGGCGCGAGATTCCAAGATAGTGATCGACGAGCGCTGCCGGCGCCATCTGAAGCATGTCGAGGTTTCCTCCCGCGGCCGGCAAGTTCCGGCCGCTCACGCGAGTAAGCGCCCGAGCGGGCGGCTTCGTCCTGCATAAACCCGCATCATTTGCGGTAAGACCCGCAAACGGCTTGCCTCAATGATCCTATACACGATCCGCAATCTATTTCATCCTGCGCCAACTGAGGGAGGAGACTCAGCACGATAGGACCGTCCGTTGTCTGCCGCCTGAATGGCGGAGGGAATGTTCCTGCTGGCGGGCGGCATTCAAAGGGAGAGAGAGATGAGAATTCGCAACACGCTTCTGGCCTCGGCCGCTATCCTGTGCGCGGCGATGCCCTTTTCGGCGAGCGCCGACACGTCGGACAAGCGCATCGCGCTTTCCAACAACTATGCCGGCAATTCCTGGCGCCAGGCCATGCTGACGAGCTGGGACAAGGTGACCGGCGAAGCCGTGGAAGCCGGCACCGTGGCTGCGGCGGACGCCTTCACCACCGCTGAGAACCAGGTGACGGAGCAGGCTGCCCAGATCCAGAACCTTATCCTGCAGGGATATGATGCCATCGTGCTCAACGCTGCCTCGCCCGAGGGGCTGAACGGCGCCGTCAAGGAAGCCTGCGACGCGGGCATCACCGTCGTCTCGTTCGACGGCATCGTCACCGAGCCGTGCGCATGGCGCATCGCGGTCGACTTCCACGAAATGGGCCGTAGCCAGATCGAATATCTCGCCGGCCGCCTGCCCGATGGCGGTAACCTCCTGGAGATCCGCGGCCTTGCCGGCGTCTTCGTCGACGACGAGATCTCCGCCGGCATCCATGACGGCGTGGAGGCGTATCCGCAGTTCAAGATCGTCGGTTCGGTGCATGGCGACTGGGCGCAGGACGTGGCGCAGAAGGCAGTGGCGGGCATCCTGCCGAGCCTGCCGGAGATCGACGCCGTGGTCACCCAAGGCGGTGACGGCTATGGCGCAGCGCAGGCTTTTGCTGCGACGGACCGGGAGATGCCGATCATCATCATGGGCAACCGCCACGACGAGTTGACGTGGTGGAAGGAGCAGAAGGACGCCAACGGCTATGAGACCATGTCCGTTTCCATCGCTCCCGGCGTCTCCACCCTCGCATTCTGGGTCGCGCAGCAGATCCTCGACGGCAAGGACGTGCCGAAGGACCTGACGGTGCCGTTCCTGCGCATCGACCAGGACAATCTCGAGGAGAACCTGGAGAATACCGAGGCCGGCGGCGTCGCGAATGTGGAGTATTCGCAGGAGGACGCGTTGGAAGTCATCAACGCGGCGATGTAGCCTTCCTTCTGTCGCGCGGTGCCTTCTGACGCCGCGCGGCAACCTGCCCCACGAAAGCCATGACAATAGCCGCCGAACAGCCCCAGCACCCCATAATCGAGGTTGAAGGCGCGAGGATCAGCTTCGGCGCCGTCAAGGCGCTCGACGGCGTGACGCTCAAGATCATGCCGGGCGAGTGCGTCGGCCTGGTCGGCCACAATGGCGCCGGCAAGTCGACCATCGTCAACGTTATCAACGGCGGCCTTACGCCCGACCAGGGCAGCGTGTCGACCGACGGCAACGCGGTCCATGCCTACGGCATCAACGTCGCCCGCGCCCACGGCGTGCGCTGCGTGTTCCAGGAACTGTCTCTCTGCCCCAACCTGACGGTGGTCGAGAACGTCCGCATCGTGCATCACGACCTCGGCGGTGTCGGCTGGCGGGGGAGGGCGCGCCGGATCATCGAAGAAAGCCTCGGCGCGATCTTCCCCGGCCACGGCATCGACAGCGGCGAGACGGTCGGCGCCCTATCCATCGCCGAGCGCCAGATGGTGGAGATCGCCATGGCGTTCTCCAACGCCGGCACGGCGCCGCGCCTCGTCATCCTCGACGAGCCGACGTCCTCGCTCGATGCCAGCCTCGCCAAGCAGATGCTCGCCCATGTGCGCCGCTTCGTGGCTGACGGCGGCGCCGTCATCTTCATCTCTCACATCCTGCACGAGATCCTCGGCACCGCCGATCGCATCATCGTCATGAAGGACGGCCGCATCGTCGCCGAGCGCCCGGCGGGCGGGTTCACCGCGCAAAGCCTGTTTGAGGCCATGGGTACCGTGGCCAAGGGCGAGGCCGCGCGACGCGAAAGCCGCGACCTGGCAGCAGCACCGGTCGTGCTGGAGCAGACCGGAAGCGGATTGTCGTTCACGGCACGCCGTGGCGAGATCGTCGGCCTCGCGGGCTTAAGCGGTCACGGCCAGACGGAGATGCTGATGTGGCTTCACGCGCAAAGAAGCGGCAACTGGTGGCCACGGCACAACCCTGCGGTTGCCTTCGTAGCCGGCGACCGCCGGCTCAACGGCATCTTCGATCTGTGGAGCATCCTGAGGAACCTCTCCATCGCCTCGCTCGGCGATATGTCGCGCCGCGGCTTCGTCGCTGGCGAGGTCGAAGAGGGCAGGGGAGAGGACTGGAGGAAGAGGATCGAGATCCGCACGCAGAACATTGAGAATCCCATTCTTTCCCTTTCCGGCGGCAACCAGCAGAAGGTACTGTTCGCCCGCGCTCTTTCCACCCGCGCGCCGGTGGTGTTGATGGACGACCCGATGCGCGGCGTCGATGTCGGCACCAAGCAAGAAGTCTACCGTATCGTCCGCGACGAGGCGGACGCCGGCCGCACCTTCGTCTGGTACTCGACGGAGATGGAAGAGGTGTGCCTGTGCGACCGCGTCTACGTTTTCCGTGAAGGCGTGATCGTCGCCGAGCTTTCGGGCGACGACGTCAACGAGGCCAATATCCTCGCCGCCTCCTTCCAGGGAGCGGCGGCGTGAATCTCAGGCCTTCCTCCGACACCATCCGGCTGATTGTTCCCGCCCTGTCGCTGGCGAGCCTGCTCGCTGCCGTCTTCTGGCTGCAGCCGCGGGCAATGAGCTATGTGGGCCTCAACCTGCTCTTCAACCTCGCCGTCCCCATCGCGCTGGCGACCATTGCCCAGATGCTTATCATGGCGGTCAACAATCTCGACCTGTCGATGGGCGCCTTCGTCAGTTTCGCAGCCTGCGTGGCGGCGACCTTCCTGCACGATAATCCTCCGCTCGGCGTGCTGATCCTGCTCGCCGCCATCGCCGTTTATGCGCTCCTCGGCGTCATCATCCACCTGCGCGACCTTCCATCCATCGTCGTCACGCTTGGCATGAGCTTTGTATGGACGGGCCTTGCGGTGCTTCTCCTGCCGGCTCCCGGTGGGCATGCGCCGGAGTGGGCGCGTTGGCTGATGACCGCCAAGCCGCCGCTCATGCCGATGGCCATCGTCGCCAGCATCGTTATCGCCCTTCTTGCCCACTTCATCGTCATGCGCTCGTCCTTCGGCGTGCTCGTGCGCGGCGTGGGCGGCAACGAGCGTTCGGTGGAGCGCGCCGGCTGGTCGGCGCTGGTGGCGAGGGCAGGGGCTTATGGGCTCGCCGGCGCCTTTGCGGTCGCCGCCGGCATCGCGCTTGTCGGGCTCACCACCTCAGCCGACGCCAACATCGCACTGCGCTATACGCTGCTTTCGATTGCCGGCGTCATCCTCGGCGGCGGCGAGTTCGTCGGCGGCCGCGTCTCGCCCATCGGCGCCGTCATCGGCGCGCTGACGCTGACGCTCGCCGGCTCCTTCCTGTCCTTCCTGCGCATCTCGCCGGACTGGCAGATCGGCGCGCAGGGCGCCATCCTCATCATCGTCCTGGCGCTGAGGCTTTTCCTCAACCGCATCGAAAGCAGGGAGAGGCGCCGATGACCCTCTTCCACGGCCTTATGCGAAAACCCTGGATCTGGTCCTATCTCGCCGTCGCCGTCGTCTGGTTCGCCACGATAATGGTGACGGGCGGGGCGAGCGCCGTGGGCCTTTCCAAGGCCGCGCTCACATTCGCCGCCTTCTCGGTGATCGTCGGCATCGGTCAGATGTTCGTCATCACGCTCGGGCCGGGCAATATCGACCTTTCGGTGCCGGCCACCATGACGCTCGCCGGCACGGTGGCGCTCAAGCTGATGGGCGTCGACAACGGCATGATCGTGCCGGGGCTGCTGTCAGCACTCGCCATCGGCGTCGGGGTCGGCGTGTGCAATTACGGGCTCATCAAGCTCCTGCGCATCCCGCCGATCATCGCCACGCTGGCCATGAGCTTCATCGTGCAGTCGGCGGCGATCTGGACCAACCGCGGCTTGCGGATCAAGCCGCCGAGCCTGCTCGCGGAGTTCACCACGTCGAGCACGCTCGGCATCCCCAACATGGCCATCGTGGCACTTGCTGTCGCCGTCATCGCCTGGGTCCTTCTGGAAAAATCCCTCTACGGCCGCTGGATCACCGCCATAGGCCAGAGCATGGCGGCCGCCCGCATGGCCGGCATCCCGGTCGACGGCACGCGCTTCATCACCTACGTGCTGTGCGCCGTGCTCGCCGCCCTTTGCGGCTATCTGCTCGCCTGCTTCTCGGGCGGTGCGGCGCTGAACATGGGGGCGGAATATCTCCTGATGTCGATCGCCGTCGTTGTCATCGGCGGCACGTCGGTCGCCGGCGGCGATTCCAACGTGCCGGGCGTGTGGGGCGCTTCGCTGTTCATGTTCCTGGTCGTCTCGATGCTCAACACCTACGGGCTGGGCGCCGGCGTCCGCCTGATCATGACCGGCCTCATCATCATCAGCGTCATCGTCGTGGCCAGTGGCCGCCGGGCGCGGCAACCCTGAAACAGAACGAAACATGAGCAACGATACTCTCTATGAAATCCACGACACCCGCTTCCGCTCGCTGATCATCAAGAACGCGCGGCTCGAGGAACTCTATAGCGGTTGCCGCTGGGCCGAGGGCCCGGTGTGGTTCGGCGACGCCAACCAGCTTCTTTTCAGCGACATCCCCAACCAGCGCATGCTGCGTTGGGAGCCCGACGGCGGTGTCTCGGTTTTCCGTCAACCCTCCAACTTCGCCAACGGCAACACCCGAGACCGCCAGGGCCGGCTCGTCACCTGCGAGCACGGCACCCGCCGCGTCACCCGCACAGAACCCGACGGCACGATCACCGTGCTCGCGGATTCTTTCGAGGGCAAACGGCTCAACTCGCCCAACGACGTGGTCGTGGGCTTCGACGGTTCAGTCTGGTTCACCGATCCCACCTACGGCATCCTTTCCGATTACGAGGGCTATAGGGCAGAGCCGGAGCAGGGTGCCCAGAACGTCTACCGCCTCGATCCGGAAACGGGCGACCTTTCAGCCGTCATAGGCGATTTCCGCCAGCCCAACGGCCTTGCTTTCTCGCCGGACGAAAAGACCCTCTACATCGCCGATTCCGCCGCCAGCCACGACGACACCGCGCCGCGCCACATTCGCGCCTTTGACGTGGTCGACGGAAAGAGGCTTGAAAACGGCCGCGTCTTCGCCCTCATCGACAATGGTATTCCCGATGGCATGCGTGTCGACACCGAGGGCAACGTCTGGTCTAGTGCTGCCGACGGCATCCACTGCTTCGCCGCAGACGGCCGGCTCCTTGGCAAGATCCTGATCCCTCAGACCGTTGCCAACCTCACCTTCGGCGGCCCCCGCCGCAACCGCCTTTTCATCACGGCGACAACGTCGCTCTATTCACTCTACGTCAGCGCGACCGGTGCACAGCGGCCGTGAACCGCGCAGAAGTCGGCGTCCCTTAGGCGGGGCTCAACCCATCGCACTACTCAAAAGCTGCGATTTCGGCCGCCGTTGCAGAAAGATTGGCTTCGGTTTCGGTTATTCTGGCTGCCGATTTCGCCATAGCGGCGGCGTTTTTCGCCACCTTCGCCGTCAGCGGGACCATAAGGATTCTCGTTGTATAATGAACTTCTGATCTTTCGGCTGTTCTCCGGGCGTGCAGGTCAGGCAGGGCCGCTATGTAGCTGAGCTTGCCGACATTCTCGACCGCTGCAGGATAGAGGCCGAATACGAGGCCAACAAGCGTGGAAAAGAGGAAAGCCAGCACCACGGGGGCGCGTCGTTGATGCCGTCTCCGACCATGGCGACCCGCTCGCCGTACCCACGCCGCAACTCTTGGCCGCCGTAACCAATTATTGGTCGACTTCTACCGGGAGCACTATCGTGCAGACGACACCGTTCCGGTGCAGCTGGTAATTCACATCCGCATCAAGAGCGCGCCCGAGTGAACGCTCGATCAGTTCCCGCCCAAATCCTTGGCGATCCATGGCGTCCTGAGAGACATCCACTCCGCTTTCGCACCATTCTAGAACGGCCTTCGTGGCTGCACCTTCTCTTCTGAGCTCCCACTTGATCTCCAGGCGACCAGTGGAGGCTTTCAAAGCGCCGTACTTGATCGCATTGGTGGCGAGTTCATGGACAGCAAGACTGAGTGCTTGAACGTGTGCCTCGTCTACCACAGCGTGCGGTCCCTCAATCTTAACCTGAGCACTGTGAGTGCCCATGTAGGGGTTCAATTCGGCGTCAACCACTTCCGCCAAAGAAGCCCTGGCTTCTGGCTTGGTGATTAGGTTCTGCGCACGTGACAGAGCTGTGATACGCTGCTGAAAATCGGCAACGGGACGACCACGCCCCACCGTCTTGTTGGCGATGGAGGAGACGACCGTGAGGAGGTTACCCACGCGATGGTTTAACTCCCTCAGCAACACTTGCTGCCGTTTCCTCAGCGCTTCGACCTCGGAAAGACGCTCCTCGGCATCACGACGGGCGGATTTCTGCACCTCGCGAGCAGCAACCAATCGAAAGTAGGCCGAGGCAAAGCGGGTCAGATTACCCAGAAGTCGTGCATCCTCGGAGTCGAACTGATGCCGCATATCATGCGTGATTGCCCATATCGTCCCGGCAGGTCGTCCATCCGCGTAAAACGGCGCGAGGAGAGCTTCTTGGATGGGAGGCTCTATAAGCTTAAGGGGCGCAAAAGAAAGCTCAGGTCGCCTAAACAGTTGAACTTCCTCCGTGTCGATGACGATGCTGCACGGGCTCTCGTTGCGCGGCATCGTTCCGCCGGAATTCTGCGCGAAGGCCCCAACCACAGCTGTCCAACGGAACAGTTCCTGGCCGTCCGCGCGCTCCAGGATGCTGAGCCCAGCTGATTGTGCGCGGCATGTATCAAGAATCGTCTCTGATAGTTGCTGAAGGACTATATCGGGCTCCGCGACCAACGCATCCCCAAGCCGCAGAAGTGCAAAGTTCTCATTGGCGTGATCAACCGCACGAAACCGGGTTTTCAGTTCGTGTGTGACAAGCGTCCGCTGCAGAGATGCTTCATTCGGAATTTCCTGACCTGCCATGACGCTCCTCACATATCACAGAAACCGAACCACTTTGGTCACCTAGACTTGCTACGAAAAAATAACCCTACCGCGCTCAACAACTGCAAGGCAACTATGCTGGCGCGGAATGGTTGCAGCGGCCCTTTTCGAATGTATATCGTCGTGCGACTCGTGTCGTCGCCGAAGCATCTGTGAAAGCTTGATCAGGCCCTGGAATCTCGCGCCGCCAGCGCACGCGGCGCTTGATCGAGCGGCACGATCGAACTTTGGACTTCATAGCCGGCGTCGCCAGCGCTCACCAACAGCGTTTCGACTGAACCGGGGGGGCAAAGCAAATCAGGGACTAATTCTGGCCAAAAAGGCGTCATTTTGGACAAACTCAACGAGAAAAACCTAACCACGTCTTCAGGCAGGAAATAGCGGGTTCCATAATGTATGTTATGTGATCCGAGGTTGTAGGCGCAAAGTTAAAATGTCCTGATTCTGCAAAGTAGGAATGTCACTCTCCCGTGTTTGGATGACGTGGGAGATTGCGGA
>NZ_JAOCZP010000001.1 GCF_025336525.1 Chelativorans salis | reverse complement strand
CGCTTCACTGCGTGTGTCCGTCCGGAGCCAGAAAGAGCCCTTAGACCGGTCGAATGTCGGGACAGCGGCCGGCGGGGCGCGTTGCGCGCGCCTTAAAATTAATAGAGTGGCTCGTACAACGCGCCCCGCTTCCCAACCAATCAACAGCCAGACGGTGCAGCCGGGCGTGGCAGCGATGGCGCACATCCGTCCTCATCCTGAGCTTGTCGAAGGACCGAACGGCGACGCAAAGGAGCACCGGCAATGGCTAACCCGCGCCTACAGCCCTGGCCGACCAAGGGACCGCCATGCAACACTTGCCTGAGTTCGGCATTTGAGGAGATGATGCGGTTGGATAGGCACGATGGCAAAGAGTGACGCGGAGACAGGCGACATAGACGCCGGGCCGGTGGCCGGCCTCGGCGAGCGTCTGCGCACGCGATTGTCCGGTCCGAAGCCGATAGGCTTCTTTCTCTTCCTTTTGATCGCGGTCACCATCATCCCCGCCCTCGCCATCTCCACAGTGCTCCTGCAGCGCAACAACGACGCTCAGCGGGAGGTGGTGAACACTTTGGCCGAGGCTATGGCCAGCTCGATTGCCGAGGCGGTCGACGGTGAGCTTCGAGGCATGATAATGACACTGCGCGTGCTGTCGACCACGCCCTCGCTGGCCGCAGGCAACGTCGAGGACTTCTATGAGCGAGCGAGATTGGCGCTTGCCAGCTCGGGCTCGCATCTGGTCCTATTCGACGAGAATCTCCGGCAACTCATGAACACGCGGGAACCATACGGCGCGCCGCTCGGCCCGGCATCGGATCCGGCAACCTTGCAAAGGGCGCTCGCTGAACGCGCCCCTGCCATTTCCGGCGTTTTCCGCGAGGAGACGTCGGGCGAATGGATGTTCAATGCTACGCTGCCCTACATTCAGCAAAACCGGCCGCCGCGCCTGCTCGTGACGCGGCGAAATGCCGAAACCATGGCTGACGCGCTGTCGCAGCAGATGCTGCGAGGCGGCTGGAACGCCGCTCTTCTTGATCGCTACGACCGCGTGATCGCCTCTTCCTTCATGTCATCGGACGTGGGCAAGCCTTTCTTCCTCGACATCCCATCGGGCTTTTCGCCGCAGACGGTGCGGGCTGTCGGCGACGGTGCCGAATCCTATCTCGCCATCGTCGAAGAGGCGAGCCACGGCGGTTGGAAAGTCGTCGCATGGGCGCCCACGGCCGCGGTGGAGGAGCCAATGCGCCGTTCGCTGCGACAGCTCTTCGGTGGCACCATCATCATCATCACGATCGGTGCCGGGGCGGCCTGGGCCCTGGGACGGCAGATTGCCAAGCCGGTGCGGCGACTGGCGGACGATGCGCGGCGGCTGGGTGCAGGCGAACAGATCGAAGCCAGCGTCTATCCGGTCGCCGAGATTACCACCGTCTCGGTGGCACTTGCCGAGGCAGCCGGCGATAGAAAGAAGGCGGAAGGCGAAATTCGCCTGTTGATGCGCGAGGTGGCGCATCGGGCCAAGAACCAGCTCACCGTCGTTTCCGCTATGGCCAAGCAGACGGCGCGCCATGCCGGTTCGCTGTCGACCTTCCTGGACTCCTTTCAGAAACGGCTCTACGGGCTCGCGCGGTCGACGGACCTGCTTATCGCCGGAGGTGCCTGGGGCGTCGAGTTGCGTGCGCTGATCCTCGCTCAGGTGGACCCTTTCAAGCCCGAGACCGCTAAGCGGCTGGAGCTCTCCGGCCCGCTGTTCCGACTCAGCAACCAGGCCGCTCAGACCCTCGGCGTGGCATTCCACGAGCTTGCCACCAACGCCGCCAAATATGGCGCTTTCGCCACCAGGACGGGCCGGCTTGTCATTTCCTGGCGGGTCGAGGACGATATCCTGACGATCGTCTGGCGCGAGCATGTGGTGAAAGACGGTGGGCGTCGCCTGGCCAAGCGCGGCTTCGGCACCGAGATCATTGAGCGCATGGTGGGCGGAACGCTTGACGCGGAGATCTCCCGCACGTTCCATCGCGACGGGCTGGAATACATCTTCCAGATTCCGGTCAAGCGGCTTCTGCCGGACCACGCGCACCTGTCATCCCAGGAATCGCTCAGGTGAGCAGCGGTGGTTTTAGCTAGCAATCTTTGCCGTTATGCACTATATGCGCGGCGATATCGCGCGATTGCGCGGTCTAACGGCCCTGGCTGGACGACATCCCGGCTATGGGCGACACGTCTCCTCGATCATCAGAAAGGACTTACGATGTCGATCACTGCCGAGCGCAAGCAGGAGCTTTTGAAGGAATTCGCGACCGCCAATGGCGACACCGGTTCGCCGGAAGTCCAGGTCGCCATCCTGACCGAGCGCATCATCAACCTGACCGAGCACTTCAAGGACCACAAGAAGGATAACCATTCCCGCCGTGGTCTGCTCAAGCTCGTCTCGCAGCGCCGCCGCCTCCTTGACTACGTGAAGAGGAAGGACGAGGGCCGCTACAAGACGCTGATTGAGCGGCTCGGGCTGCGTCGTTAGTTTCGGCCGGCGGGCCCGTCTTGCGGGTCCGCCGCCGACATCCCGGCGTCGAAACGCCGGTAATGGCTCCCGAGGAAGGAAACCGGGGAGCTGCCGACGGACAGGTCATGGGGCAGGATTGCAGGACGCTTGAAAGCCGGAGTGCCGGCGCGGAACCAAGCTTCCCGTTGTCTTGCCCATGACTCGTCCCGAACAAGAAGAGAGAAAGAAGCCCGCGTGCCGAAAGGCGCGCGGCCTTCCGTAAACAAGGACAAGTCATGTTCAATCATCACAAAGTGGAAATCGAGTGGGGCGGGCGCACGCTCACCCTGGAGACGGGCAAGGTCGCCCGCCAGGCCGACGGCGCCGTGCTCGCAACCTATGGAGAGACGGTCGTGCTCGCCACCGTCGTTTCGGCCAAAGAGCCGAAGCCTGGTCTCGACTTCTTTCCGCTGACCGTCAACTACCAGGAAAAGACCTTCGCCGCCGGCAAGATCCCTGGCGGCTTTTTCAAACGTGAAGGCCGCCCGAGCGAGAAGGAGACGCTGACGTCCCGCCTCATCGACCGGCCGATCCGCCCGCTCTTCGTCGACGGCTACAAGAACGACACCCAGGTCATCTTGACCGTGCTGCAGCACGACCTGGAGAATGATCCGGACATCGTTGCCATGGTCGGCGCCTCGGCGGCGCTGACACTCTCGGGCGTGCCCTTCATGGGGCCGATCGGTGCGGCGCGCGTCGGCTATATCGGCGGCGAGTATGTGCTCAACCCACATCTCGACGAGATGGAAGAGACCAAGCTCGACCTCGTCGTCGCCGGCACGCAGGATGCGGTCCTGATGGTGGAATCGGAGGCCCAGCAGCTTCCGGAGGACGTCATGCTCGGCGCCGTGATGTTCGGCCACAAGCACTTCCAGCCGGTTATCGACGCCGTCATCAAGCTCGCCGAAGTGGCCGCCAAGGAGCCACGCGAGTTCCTCCCCGAGGATCTTTCCGCGCTCGAAGGCGAGATGCTGAAGGTGGTGGAGACGGACCTGCGCGAGGCCTACAAGATCACCGACAAGCAGGCTCGCTACGGCGCCGTCGACGCGGCCAAGAGCAAAGTGAAGGAGGCTTTCCTGCCCGAAGGCGAGGAGGAGCCGAAGTGGGCGCCCGAGCAGGTCTCTACCGTCTTCAAGGCCCTGCAGGCCAAGATCGTGCGCTGGAACATCCTCGACACGAGCACCCGCATCGACGGCCGTGACCTCGAGACCGTTCGTCCGATCGTGGCGGAAGTCGGCGTGCTGCCGCGTACGCACGGCTCAGCCGTCTTCACCCGCGGCGAGACGCAGGCCCTGGTGGTCGCCACGCTGGGCACGGGCGAGGACGAGCAGTTCATCGACGCGCTCACCGGCACCTACAAGGAGTCCTTCCTCCTGCACTACAACTTCCCGCCCTATTCGGTGGGCGAGACCGGGCGCATAGGCTCCCCCGGCCGGCGCGAGATCGGCCATGGCAAGCTTGCCTGGCGGGCGGTGCATCCGCTCCTGCCCACGCCGGAGCAGTTCCCCTACACGCTGCGCGTGGTCTCCGAGATCACCGAATCGAATGGCTCTTCCTCCATGGCCACCGTCTGCGGCACCTCGCTGGCGCTGATGGATGCCGGTGTGCCGCTGGCCAAGCCGGTGGCGGGTATCGCCATGGGTCTCATCAAGGAAGATGAGCGCTTCGCCGTCCTTTCCGACATCCTCGGCGACGAGGACCATCTCGGCGATATGGACTTCAAGGTCGCCGGCACCGACGAGGGCATCACCTCGCTGCAGATGGACATCAAGATCACCGGCATTACCGAGGAGATCATGAAGGTCGCCCTCGATCAGGCCAAAGGTGGGCGCCTGCACATCCTCGGCGAGATGGCCAAGGCGATCTCCGAAGGCCGTTCCGAGCTCGGCGAGTTCGCGCCGCGCATCGAGGTGATGAACATCCCGACCGACAAGATCCGCGATGTGATCGGCACGGGTGGCAAGGTGATCCGCGAGATCGTCGAGAAGACTGGCGCCAAGATCAACATCGACGACGACGGCACGGTGAAGATCGCCTCCTCCAACGCCAAGGAGATCGAGGCAGCGAAGAAGTGGATCCACTCCATCACGGCAGAGCCCGAGGTTGGTGAGATCTACGAGGGTACGGTCGTCAAGACCGCCGACTTCGGCGCCTTCGTGAATTTCTTCGGCCCCAAGGACGGCTTGGTGCACATCTCACAGCTCGCGCCGGAGCGCGTGCAGAAGACCACCGACGTCGTCAAGGAAGGCGACAAGGTCTTCGTCAAGCTGATGGGCTTTGACGAGCGCGGCAAGGTACGGCTCTCCATGAAGGTCGTCGACCAGGAGACGGGCAAGGAAATCGCCCGTGAGAAGAAGGAAGAGAAGGAAGAAGCCGAGGGCTGATTTCTTCCCGCTCACGCGTTAGAACGGGCGCGGCCACGGCTGCGCCCGTTTTCGTTTCCGCCTCACACCCACGACCGCCCATGAACGACGCCCTGCCAACGCTCCTCTTCCCTTTCGAGCGCAGTCTTCTCGAAACACCCCGCGCCGGCGAGCGCGTCATTTTCTTCGGCGCGTCGGCTGGCCTGCAACTGCCTCCGGACTTCGCGGCGGATATTCAGGTCGTGCAAGGCTTCCGGCCGGACTACCTGGGGCTAGAGCGCGCCGGCTTTTCCGTCGCGCCGCAGGCCGAGGGCGAAGGTTACGATGCCGCCCTTCTTCTCCTCGGCCGCCACCGGCGGGAGAACGAACAACGGCTGGCCGAAGCGCTCCGCCGGGTGCGGCCGCATGGCCTCATCCTCGCCGCCGGCACCAAGAGGGACGGCGCGCCGGGCTTTACCAAGCGTCTGTCCGAACTCGTTCCGCTCGAGGATCGCCTGTCAAAGCACCACGGCATAGTCTTCTGGCTACGCCGCCCCGCAAGGCCCGACGAAGCGATCTTCTCCGGTCCAGCGCGCGTTACACCGGAAGGATACGAGACAGCTGTCGGTGGATTTTCCGATGATGGCGCTGATCCCGGTTCTCAGCTGCTAGCCGACAATCTGCCTTCAGACATTTCGGGAAGCGTGGCCGATTTCGCAGCCGGTTGGGGGTATCTGTCGCTGTGGCTGGCGAAGCAGCCTTCCATCGCTGCAATCGACCTCTACGAGGCTCACCACGCTTCGTTGGAGGCGGCAAAGCGCAATCTCGCTACCCATGCCCCCGAGACCGCCTGCGACTTCTTCTGGCATGATCTTATGAGTGAACCGGTGGCCCGTCGCTACGAGGCGATCGTCATGAACCCGCCGTTTCATCGCAGCCGCGCCGCGGAACCCGACATCGGGCGCGCGTTGATTGGGGTGGCGGCAAATACGCTCGCGCCCGGCGGGCGCCTGTTCCTCGTCGCCAACCGCCCCTTGCCCTACGAAACAGCTATTGCGTCCTCGTTCAAGCATCACGGCGAAATCTGCCGCGACGCGACATACAAGGTCCTTTGGGGCCGGAAATAGTTCGGCCTACTTCCCCGCCTCGATCTTCTCGGCAGCCTCGCCGGAGCGCTTCAGCTCCTCCAGAACGGGCATCGAAACGATGCTGTAGCCCGAATCGACATAGTGGATTTCGCCGGTCACGCCTGAAGAAAGGTCGGAGAGCAGATAGAGTGCCGAACCGCCGATCTCGTCTATGGTGACGGTGCGCCTGAGAGGGGAGTTGCGCTGCTGGTAGGTGAACATGTGCCGCGCGTCGGAAATGCCCGCGCCGGCCAGCGTACGCACGGGGCCGGCGGAAATGGCGTTCACGCGGATATTCCGCGGCCCGTAATCGTTGGCGAGGTACCGCACACTCGCCTCCAGCCCCGCCTTGGCAACGCCCATTACGTTGTAGTTGGGCATGACGCGGACGGAGCCGGCATAGGTGAGCGTCAGCGCGCTGCCGCCGTTTTCCATCAACGCCGCCGCCTTGCGTGTCACTTCCGTGAAGGAGTAGCAGGAGATGACCATGGTGCGGATGAAATTTTCGCGGGTCGTGTCGGCATAGAGCCCTTTCAGCTCGCTGCGGTCGGAGAAGCCGATCGCGTGCACCACGAAATCGAGCGAGCCCCACTCTCGCTTCAGCGTGTCGAAAACGCTATCGATCGAGGTGCTATCCTCCACGTCGCAGGGCAAAAGCAGCTTCGATCCCGCCTGCTCGGCCAGCGGCTTCACACGGCGGCCAAAGGCTTCCCCCTGATAGGTGAAGGCAAGCTCCGCGCCCTGTCCGGCAAGCCGCTTGGCGATCCCCCAGGCAATCGAGTGATCGTTGGCGACCCCCATGATCAGGCCGCGCTTGCCCTTCATCAAATTGTCCATCGCCCGCCCCTTAGCCTGCGTAACGCTGGAAAACGAGCGACGCGTTGGTGCCTCCAAAGCCGAAAGAGTTCGACAGCACGGTGTCTATCCTGGCATCATCGATGCGCTCGCGCACGATGGGCACCCCCTCGAATTCGGGATCGAGCTCCTCGATATGGGCGCTCTTGCCGATGAAGCCTTCCTTCATCATCAGCAGCGAATAGATCGATTCCTGCACGCCCGCAGCCCCCAGCGAGTGACCCGTGAGCGACTTGGTGGAGGCGATGTGGGGCATGTCATCGCCGAAGACCTCGCGGATGCCGCCGATCTCGCGCGAATCGCCCACCTCCGTCGCCGTGCCATGCGTGTTGATGTAGTCGACCTTGCCGTCCACGGTGGAAAGCGCCTGCTTCATGCAGCGCACAGCGCCCTCACCCGAAGGCGCCACCATATCGAAGCCATCGGAGTTGGCGCCGTAGCCGACGACCTCGCCGTAGATCTTGGCGCCACGCGCCTTGGCATGCTCCAGCTCCTCCAGCACAAGCACGCCGGCGCCGCCGGCGATCACGAAACCATCGCGGCTGACGTCATAGGCGCGAGAGGCGGTCGCCGGGATTTCGTTGAACTTGGAGGACATGGCGCCCATGGCGTCGAACAGGTTCGACATGGTCCAGTCGAGATCCTCGTGCCCGCCGGCGAAGATCATATCCTGCTTGCCCCACTGAATCAGCTCATAGGCGTTGCCGATGCAATGGGCCGACGTGGAACAGGCCGAGGTGATCGTGTAGTTCACGCCATGGATCTTGAACCAGGTGGCAAGCGTGGCCGAAGCCGTGGATGACATGGCCTTGGGCACGGCGAAGGGGCCGATGCGTTTGGGGGAGCCCTTCTCGCGCGTCGTATCGGCGGCCTCGACGATCGTGCGCGTCGACGGCCCGCCGGAGCCCATGATGATGCCGATACGATCGCTGGTGATCTCGTCCGTCTGAAGCCCGGCATCGGCGATCGCCTGCTCCATGGCCACATGGTTCCAGGCGCCTCCCTTGGAGAGAAAACGCAGGGCCCGCCGGTCCACCACTTCCGCAGGATCGAGCGTCGGCGCACCCCATACTTGGCAGCGGAAGCCGTGATCGGCGAAGTCCTGCGAGAAGCTGATGCCCGATTTGGCATCGCGCAGCGAGGCCGCAACCTCATCGGCGTTGTTGCCGATGGACGATACGATGCCGAGGCCGGTGACTACCACGCGTCTCATGTCGTTCTCCCTGGGCCGTTTTCGCGGCCGTCCGCAAACTGTTGAAACTAGGCTTCCTGCTGGGCAAGGCCAACCCTGAGGTCGGTGGCCTTGTAGATAGGCTCACCATCGGCCTTCAGCCAGCCGTCGGCGATGCCGAGCACCAGCCGGCCGCGCATCACGCGCTTGAAATCGACGCCGTATTCGACCTTCTTGTTCTTCGGCGTGACCATGCCCTTGAACTTGACCTCGCCCGTCGACAGCGCCATGCCCTTGCCGGGCAAGCCCAGCCAGCCGAGGAAAAAGCCGGTCAGCTGCCACATAGCGTCGAGGCCGAGGCAGCCGGGCATCACCGGGTTGCCGATGAAATGGCAGGGAAAGAACCAGAGATCCGGCTTGATCTCCAGTTCGGCGCGGATGAACCCCTTGCCGAATTCGCCCCCCTCTTCACTCACTTCCGTGATGCGATCGAACATCAGCATGGGTGGAGCCGGAAGCTGCGCATTGCCCGGGCCGAACAATTCGCCGCGGGCACAGGCCAGAAGGTCTTCGTAGTCGTAGCTGGATTTTGTCTGCGCCATGAAATCCCATTTCGTTCGCCACCCGCTTTTACGGGCTGATTGTACAATCTCCCTATCACAGCTTCTTTCTGGTAGGAAACAGCCTGAAGGCATTATCCGATCCGGGATTCTGCGCATTTCGGACATCGTGCCGCTATTGATCGCCTATCCGTCCCGGAATATATGTGAATGGCGGAATAAGGGCATCACCATGCCCGTCGCAAAGAGGCGAACGGCAAAGGCAGGAAAGGTTTTCTTGACCGCTTTAGACTTCCAGTTCAACGGTCCCGCGCTGGAAAGGCGCGTGCGTGAAGCGGGTTTGCGCCCGACACGGCAGCGCGTGGCGTTGGCGGAGTTGTTGTTCGCCACCGGCGATCGCCACGTCTCGGCGGAGGAACTGCACGAGGAGGCACTGGATGCCGGCGTGCGTGTCTCGCTCGCCACGGTCTACAACACCCTGCACCAGTTCACCGAGGCCGGCATGCTGCGCATCCTGCCGGTGGAGGGCTCGAAGACCTATTTCGATACCAATACGTCCGACCATCACCACTTTTTCCTGGAAGGCGAGAGCCGCCTCGTCGACATCCCCGAAGGCCCGGTGAAGGTCGAAAACCTGCCGGTCCCGCCCGACGGCATGGAAATCGCCCACGTCGATATCCTGGTACGGCTGCGCCCTCGGCGGCAGTGATTCTGCGGAAAATATTGAAGGTTCCTCTGCGTCGCGGCGCTCAAGGCTTCCAATAGTCTTCTCCCGAATTCCCTAAGACACAGAGCTTAACCGACTTGGCGTCAAATTCGTGCCGAGCGGCTGTTGCCCAACACCTGGAAGCCGATGCCCGGAGCTTCAAAAGACCTGAGGAATTTGAAATTTTCCGGAAAAGATCGGAAGAATTTGGATGTAGCTTTATTTTCTGTTTCCACGAATCTCTCTCCATGCCTAGGATCCAGCGCTCGCTTTTCGAGCTATTTGAGATGGAGAGGGATATGAGCTTAAGTGCACCCACCAAGATTGTCTTCATCATTGCCATTGTTCTGGCAATCTTATCACTGCTGCCGGCGATCGGCATTGCACTCGGCGGCCTTGGTGCCTACCAATACTGGTTATTGCTCGTCGGCTTTGTCGTGCTGGCGGCGGGCAATCTGCTGAAAGGGATATAGGTTCGGGATTCCCACATCGCGGGCCGACCGATCTACGGCCGGCTCGCTTCATTCGCCTTACGGCAGGCGATACCGATCGTTTCCATCAGCCAGCCAGATGCATCGGCTAGAAAATAGCGGGTTCAAGAATTTAGAACTTCCTTTGTGCGAACGCACCGCGCTCTAGTCCTCGATCGTCTCGCCCGGATACACCCCCCAGACCAGCGTCTGTTTCATCCAGCCCTCATGGCCGGAAAAGCTCATGCGGCACCACTCGCCGTTACAGACCCGCACCTCGCCGATGGCGCCTGGCTCCACTTCCGCAACGTGGCGCGCGTCTTCCTCAGCCTGAGCGCGCAGTGGGATCGTCGCCTGCTTGCCCTTGAACCAGGGTGCGGCGGCGCCGGTACGCCGGCCCGAGAGCAGGGCTTGGTTGATCCAGCCTTCGGCGCCGTCGGCGTCGCGCACGCGGCGCCAGTTGTCATATTCCTGAATGATCTCCATGGGCAGCCCCGGCTTTAGATAGAGCCACTCCACCGCATAGTCGGTTCCGGGGCCGACGCGCATGTTGACCCTTCCGGATTTGAGACTGACGAAGCGCGGCAGCGGCAGGCCGCTGGGCCCGCGTTCGAGGCTCTGGGCAATTGCTTCCGATGGGAATATCGAGGGCGACGCCACGGTCGCCATGAGGGCGAGAACAAGGATCGGCAACCCACGACACAGCGCCAAACGCGGCATTCCATTCTCCCGGCAGGCATGGGCCGCGCCGGCACCCCGGAGGTTCCCGCCACGGCCTCACGCAACACAGGCTTTCGCCTTTTTCTTTGTCTTCGCCGCCCCTGCTTGCTAGACATCGAGACCCGTGGCCGACGTCCGGGAACGGCTTGGCCTTGAAGTGTCGCTGGTCTTGGTTAAAGAGGTCTCAACGGGGAGGGATTGAGGTAGCCATGGTCGGCAGAAAAAAGCCACTCGTCGTCATCACCCGTAAGTTGCCGGACCAGGTCGAAACGCGCATGCGTGAGTTGTTCGACGCACGGCTGAACGTGGACGACCGGCCGATGAGCCAGCCTGAGCTGGTGGCTGCCGTCAAGGAAGCAGACGTTCTGGTGCCTACCATCACCGACCGAATCGACGCCGCGCTCATCGCGCAGGCAGGCGAGCAGCTGCGGCTGATAGCCAATTACGGCAATGGCGTCGACAACATCGACGTCTCGGCGGCGGCGGAAAAGGGCATCACCATCACCAACACGCCGAACGTCCTCAACGAGGACACAGCCGATATGACCATGGCGTTGATGCTGGCGGTGCCGCGGCGGTTGACGGAGGGTGCGGCAGTGCTGGCCGACAACGGAAAGTGGGCCGGATGGTCGCCGACCTGGATGCTGGGACACCGCATCTGGGGCAAGCGGCTCGGTATCGTCGGCATGGGGCGCATCGGCACGGCCGTGGCGCGCCGCGCCAAGGCGTTCGGCCTGTCGATCCACTATCACAACCGCCACCGCGTGGCGCCGATGATCGAGGACGATCTGGAAGCCACCTATTGGGACAGCCTCGACCAGATGCTGGCCCGCATGGACATCATCTCGATCAATTGCCCGTCGACGCCGGGGACCTTCCACCTGCTATCGGCGCGGCGGCTGGCGTTGCTGCAACCATCCGCCTACATCGTCAACACCGCGCGCGGCGACGTCGTCGACGAGGACGCCCTAATCGGCATGCTCGAGAGCGGCAAGTTGGCCGGCGCCGGGCTGGATGTCTTCGAGCACGAACCGGCGGTAAACCCGAAGCTTGTCAGGCTCGCCTCCCAAGGCAAGGTGGTGATCCTGCCGCATATGGGTTCGGCCACCATCGAGGGGCGCATCGATATGGGCGAGAAGGTCATCATCAACATCCGCACCCTCTTCGACGGCCACCGCCCGCCCGACCGCGTTCTGCCGCGCAGGGTGTGAGAGGCAACGCGCCGGAGTCTTCAGGGCGAAGGTGGAAGCTGCGGTGAAGGATGGCCAGGGCAGGGGGCGGAGTTGCCTAACTCCGCTTCGCCCGATAGCGCACCGTCTCGAAACGCACCGCCAACGCATCGTAGAGCAATAGCCGCCCCACCAGCGGCTCGCCGATGCCGGTGACGAGTTTGATCACCTCCATCGCCTGCAGCGAACCCATGACACCGGTCAATGCACCGATGATGCCGGCTTCCGCGCAGGAGGGAACGACGCCCGGTGGCGGCGCCTTGGGGAAGAGATCGCGGTAGCCGGGCAGGGGAACGCCGTCGGCATCCGTCTCGAAAGGCTTCAGGACGGTAAGCGAACCATCGAAGCGGCCGACCGCCGCAGTCACCAGGGGGCGGCGCTCAGCCGCACAGGCGTCGGCCAGCGCATAGCGCGCTTCGAAATTGTCTGAGCCATCCACGGCGATGTCGTAGCGTGCCACAAGCGCCCGTGCATTTTCTTCGTCGAGGCGCAGCATGTGCGTCTCCACTGCCACATGCGGGTTCAGCCGAGTGATCGCAGCCTTGGCGCTGTCGACCTTCGAGGAACCGACGGCTCCCGTATCGTGGATGATCTGGCGTTGCAGGTTCGACAGCGAAACCTCATCGTCGTCGACGATGCCCAACGTGCCCACGCCGGCCGCCGCCAGATATTGCAGGACCGGCGCTCCAAGACCGCCGGCACCCAGCACCAGCACGCGAGCGCGCTTCAGCTTCTGCTGACCGGCACCGCCGATCTCCGGCAGCACGACGTGACGGGCATAGCGCTCCAGCTCTTGGGTGGACAGGACGGGGTGCTCGTTCATGGGCGGACCATACTGCGCAAACGCCGGGTTGTCAGGCGGTGGGGCGGACGCTGCCGGCAGCGACGGTGAGGAACTGGGCTCGGCCTTGGAGGCTGGAAAAGAGCGAGGCCTCCGTTCCGGTCATGAAGGCCTGGCAGTTCAGTTCCTCCAGGATCGTGAACAGGGCGGCGCGCCTTCCGGTGTCGAAATGGGCGGAGATCTCGTCGAGGAGCAGGATTGGTGCCGTTCCCGAAAGCTCCGCCGTCAGCCGAGCATGGGCAAGCACGAGGCCCAGCAGCAGTGCCTTCTGCTCGCCTGTCGAGCAGCTTTCGGCCGGCATGTCCTTGGGCGCGTGCCGCACCAGAAGCTCGCTCCTGTGCGGGCCTTCGAGCGCGCGGCGCGCCGCCCGGTCGCGGTAACGCCCCTCGCGCAGGCGAGTGCGGAACGCTTCCTCGACGTCGACCGCCGGCTTGACGCCCATCTCCTCATCGACCGTACCCTCCAGGGCGATGAGCGTCTTCGGGAAGGGCGTGTCGGCGGGCAACCGCTCGATCATCGCCGACAAGAGGCGCACCATCTCGGCGCGCGCGGCGGCGATCGCCACGCCTGTCTCGGCCATCTGCGTCTCGATGGCGTCGAACCAGGCGTCGTCGCGCACCTCGTCGGCAAACAGCCGGTTGCGCGCCCGCATGGCCTTCTCATAGTCGAGCGCGCGGCGGCCATGGGCCGGGTCGATCGCCAGTACGAGGCGGTCGAGGAAGCGGCGCCGGTCCGCGGCCGGCCCCGTGAACAACGTGTCCATTGCAGGGGTGACCCAGATGAGGCGCAGCCATTCCAGGAGAGCATCGACGCTGCGGGCAGGTTCACCGTTGATGCGTACGCGGCGAGTTGTCTCCGCACCCTCGACGACCGTCCCCGCCGTGCCGGTGCCGATGCCGCAAGTGCCGAACGGTCCCTCGATTTCAGCATGCACGGCGAAGCCATCCTCGCTGCCGATCAACGCCACCTCGTCCAGCGTTGCGCGCCGCAGGCCGCGGCCGGGCGAGAGGAAGGAGATCGCCTCCAGAAGATTGGTCTTGCCGGCGCCGTTCTCGCCTGTCAGCACCACCGCACCCGGCTCGAGCGCCAGCGACAACGAGCCGTAGTTGCGGAAGTTAACCAGCCGCAGCTTTTCAATATGGACCTGTGCCGGGCGCCTCTCACCGGCCAGCGTTGACGGTGCCGTCGTCACACCCGCATCGGCATCAGGACATAGAGCGCCCGTTGGTCGGACGTGTCCTGGACGATGGTGGGAGAGCCGGCATCGGCCAGAAGGAATTTCGCCTCGCCGCCCGTAAGCTGCGCAGCGACATCGAGAAGGTAGCGGGCGTTGAAACCGATCTCGATGGCTTCCGCGTCGTAGCCGGCGGGAATCTCTTCCGTCGCACTGCCGGAGTCGGGGTTGTTGACGGTGAGCGTCACCTGCCCGTCGGCGATCGAAAGCTTCACGGCGCGGCCGCGCTCGGACGAGACCGTCGACACGCGGTCGACGGCGGCCGAGAAGCTCTGCCGGTCGATTATCAGTTCCTTATCGTTGCCGGTGGGAATCACGCGCTGATAATCCGGGAAGGTGCCGTCGATCAGCTTTGAGGTGAGGACGACGCTACCGATGGTGAAGCGGATCTTGGTCTCCGACAGTTCCACCGTCACCGCCACGTCCGGGTCGTCCACGAGCTTCTGAAGCTCGCCCACGGTCTTGCGCGGGATGATGATGCCCGGCATGCCTTCCGAGCCCGCCGGCGCCTCGATCTCCGCCCGCGCCAGCCGGTGGCCGTCCGTCGCCACGGCGCGCAGCATGAGCTTGCTGTCCGCCTCCAGCGTATGGAGGTAGATGCCGTTGAGATAGTAGCGGGTCTCCTCGGTCGAGATGGCGAACTGGGTCTTCTCGATGAGATTGCGCAGAGCTTCCGATTCCAGGCGGAAGATGTGCGAGAATTGACCGGCGGAAAGCTCCGGGAAATCCGCCTGCGGCAGGCACTGCAGGCGGAAGGTGGAGCGGCCGGAGGTAACGGACACGGCGTTGCCACTCTCGTCCATCTTCAGCATCACCTCGGCCCCCTCGGGCAGCTTGCGCACGATGTCGTAGAGCAGGTGTGCGGGCACGGTGGTGGCGCCCGCTTGCTCGACATTGGCGGCGGCTGCCTCCGTTACCTCGAGATCGAGGTCGGTTGCCTTCATCTCCAGGCTGGCGCCATCGGCCGACAAGAGCACATTGGAGAGGATGGGGATGGTATTGCGTCGTTCGACCACCCGGTGCACGTGGCCTAGGGACTTCAGAAGGTTTGAACGTTCAAGAATTACACGCATGACCGGTGTATCTCGCCTGGATGAAGAGCGGAGCGGCATGGACCATGCCCGTCACGGCGTTGAGCCGGATTCGCTGCAAACTGACAGGAAATCGTCAAGAAAGGCAAGCCCGCGGAAAGGCCGAGACCGTTTTCCGCAGGCTTTTTGGGGATAACGCCTGTTTTGCAGGCACTTGGCCCACTTCTGGGCGTCAGGCTTGATCGCTGATGAGCCGTTTCAGAAGCTCGATCTCCTGCGCCAGCTGACCGTCGTTGCCCGACAGGCCCTCTATCTTGCGCACCGCGTGCAGCACCGTGGTGTGGTCGCGTCCACCGAAGCGACGGCCGATCTCGGGAAGCGAGCGTGGCGTCATCACCTTGGCCAGGTACATGGCCACCTGGCGCGGCTTGACGATGGTGCGCGTGCGCCGGTTGGACAGAAGTTCCGTCTTCGACACGTTGTAATGGCGGGCGACGATGCGCTGGATGTCCTCGATGCGCACACGCCGCGGCTCGCCGACGCGGCAGACGGGGCCAAGAATCTCGTCGATGCGCTCCATCGTGATCTGCGGTTCGAAGGAGTGGCGGAAGACGAGCTGATTGAAGGCGCCTTCCAGTTCGCGGCCGCTGCCGGTGACGGCGCGCGCCACATGCTCCAGCACCTCCTGCGGGATGTCGAGCGAATGGTCCTCCGCTTTGGCGGCGGTGAGCCGCTGCTGGAGCATGGCTAGCCGGAGGTCGTAATCAGGCGGGGAGATTTCCAGCGAGACGCCGCCGTTGAGGCGCGATTTCACGCGCGGTTCCAGCGACTCCAGCTCGGCGGCCGGCCTATCGGCGGCAACCACCACTTGGCGGGCGCTGTCGAGCAGCATGTTCAGAAGATGGCAGAACTCGTTCTGGATCGACTTGCCCTGCAGGAACTGCATGTCGTCGATGATGAGCAGGTCGATGTCGCGCAGCTGTTCCTTTAGCGTCAAAGCGTTGTTGTCGCGGATGGCGGTGGCAAAGCGCCACATGAAGTATTCTGCCGTCAGGTAGACGACGCGCGACTGCGGCCGGTGTTTCAACGAAGCGGCGGCTATTGCCTGCAGAAGGTGGGTTTTGCCGAGCCCCACCGAGGCATGTAGGAAAAGCGGGTTGAAGCGCACCGCGCTGGAAGAGGATTCGGCCACTGTGCGAGCGGCTGCGCAGGCGACGCGGTTGGACTTTCCCTCAATGAAGGAATCGAAGGTGTAGCGGCCATCGAGTGGCGAGCCGAAGATGCTCGGCCGTCCGGCAGGTTCGGCCCGCCCTGTGCTCACGCCGCCGAGGCGCTTGCCATTGATTGCGCCGGGCGACGGCGCGCCCTGAGGTTGAGGGGAGACTTTGCGTGTCGCCACCGCCTTGGCCTCGGTCCGGGTGATGGTACCCCGCGTCGCCGTGCGCACGACGAACTCCACCTTCAACACGGAAGCATCCTCAGCCTGCCAGAGCTCCGTGATGAGGTCGAGATAATGGCCGTTGATCCAGGCACGCAGAAAAGCCGTGGGTACGGAAATGCGGACAACACCCTTGGAAGTCTCCGCCAGCTTCATTCGGCCGAACCAGCTCGAGTAGACCTCGGTGCCCAGCCGCGCCTTCAAATGCGCCCTGACCCGATCGAACACAGCGGTCGATCCGGCACCGGTCATCTCTTCCCCCTCAGTTGCGGAACTGTGAAAAGACAAAGCTCCCTCAACTTCCCTCTCAACGCCGCTTTGCATCCTCGATTCCCTGTAAAATTGTTTGTTTTTAAACGAGCGTGTCTATCGCACGCCGACATGATCTCACCTGGCACGATCCGGCCCCGCCCGTCCGTGTCATCTTTCATCATTCCGCACCGACTCTCGCCGCACCTCCTTTCCCAAAAATTGTTCCAAATGGACCCCTTGGCCTCCCCCGAGGTCACGCGCAGCCACAGCGATAGCGTTCCGGCTTTATGCCAGACCGGCACTCCTGCGCTGCAACGGTGACGAACCCGCCGGATCCCTCAAAATTTGCGCGGGCAAAAGCAGGCCGGCGCGCGGAAAATTCCACGCAGCAAATGCCGCCTTTTTGGCTTGATCTTTCAGGCTCTGCGCCTGCCCTTGCGATGGACTGACATTACCGAAATCCTTGTGGAAAGGGCAAGTGCGCCTCTAACGCTTTTTTTACGAATCAGGCCTTGTCGACAACCCCAAAATGTCTTCGGTCACCGAGTCAAAATCGTTAAGCCATTTTGATTCCAGAAGCTTTTCCGGAGCCCGTAGGGCATGGCTGCGAGCAAAAAAAAAACCAAAAAATCTGCTTGACATTCGTGGATGATGTACCTGCGTACAATGACAAGTTTAGGCTGTGGATAAAGGGCTATAAGTTGCTGTTTATACAGCGATATTTTCGCTGAAAACCAATCGGCACGCGGGCCCCGTATGACAGTTTTCCTAGCCCTCAAGAAACAGCGCCGGCAAACAAAAAATCGAACCCCCGGCGAGCACTTCTCGCACGGCCAGCCAACCCATTGGTCGGCAAAGAAAAACCCGGTCAAAGACCGGGTTCTCAAAGACGCTGGAGGGGGCTTCAGGCGCCCAGTGTTTTCACGCGTTGGGATAGCCGTGAAACTTTCCGTGACGCGGTGTTCTTGTGTACCACCCCCTTGGAGGCGGCGCGCATCAACTCCGGCTGGGCCGCTTTGAGCGCATTCTGCGCGGCTTCCTTGTCGCCGGCGGCCAGCGCCTCTTCAACCTTGCGGATGAAACCCCGGACGCGCGAGCGGCGGCTCTTGTTTACGGCGGTGCGGCGGGCGATCTTGCGCACCGCCTTCTTGGCCGAAGTGGTGTTGGCCATCTGTCCTCTCTCGTTTCAACTGTCGCTGCCGCAAGGCCACCTGTCTGGCAGGCTCTTGAGGCGCACAAACTAAAAGGGCAGCCGACGGGCCGCCTCAGTTGGGCGGCTTATAGTGCAGCTTGCCGGATGCGTCAACGGCCTGTGGGTGCCTTCTCAGCGGTTCCTGAACTGCGCCGAGCGCTTTTCGGTAAAGGCGGCCATGCCTTCCTTCTGATCGTCGAGGGCGAACATGGAATGGAATACCCGTCTTTCGAAGCGCAGCCCCTCGGCGAGCGTCGTCTCGTAGGCGCGGTTGACCGCTTCCTTGGTCATCATCACGGCGGGCAGGGAGAACTCGGCGATCTTGCCGGCCACCTCCAGCGCCTCCTCGATCAGTTCGCCCGCAGGCACCACTCGCGAGACAAGGCCGCAGCGCTCCGCTTCTTCGGCCTCCATCATGCGCCCGGTCAGACACATCTCCATGGCCTTGGACTTGCCGACGAAGCGCGTCAGCCGTTGCGAGCCGCCCATGCCGGGCATGACGCCCAGTGTGATCTCAGGTTGCCCGAACTTGGCATTGTCGGCAGCGATGATGAAGTCGCACATCATGGCCAGTTCGCAGCCGCCGCCCAGCGCATAGCCGGCCACCGCCGCGATCACCGGCTTGCGCACGCGCGTGAAGTGCTCCCAGCCGGAGAAAAAGTCCTCCATATAGGCCTCGACATAGGACTTGGCCTGCATTTCCTTGATGTCGGCGCCGGCAGCGAAAGCCTTCTGCGAGCCGGTAAGGACGATGGCGCCGATCCTGGCGTTCGCGTCGAAGGCTTCGGCCGCAGCGACTACTTCCTCCAGTACCTGCGAATTGAGCGCGTTCAGCGCCTTGGGCCGATTGAGCGTGATCAGGCCCACGCGCCCCCGCGTCTCTACCAGGATGGTCTCATAAGCCATGAAGATCGTCCTCTCGCATTGTTTCAGAGCAATTCCAGGAAAAGTGGAAGCCCGCTTTCCGTCCGAAGTTGCTACAGGCAAAGGGTTGGATCGGGCCATCGGTTCTGTGAAACGACGATCCGATCCGGCGTTGCAGATAGCCTACCGCTGGCAGGCCGGGCAATAGAAAGTGGAGCGTCCACCCTGCACGATGCGCTGCACCGTACCCTCGCATCCGGCCGTGCGGCAAGGCACTCCCTCGCGGTCGTAGACGCTGAACGTGTGCTGGAAGTACCCGAGCGTACCGTCGGTCTGCATATAGTCGCGCAGCGAGGAGCCGCCGGCGGCGATGGCGTCCGCAATGACCGTGCGGATCGCCTCGGCAAGGCGTGCGCTGCGCGCCGTTTCGCCGCCGTCGCGCGCCGCCAGAGTGGCGGCCGTACGGCGCGGCGAAAGCTTCGCCCGCCACAGCGCCTCGCAGGCATAGATGTTGCCGAGGCCGGCGACGACGCGCTGGTCCATGAGCGCGGCCTTGAGCGGCGCTCGCCTGCCGGCGAGAAGCCGGGCGAGCAGCCTGCCGTCCAGCGCGTTCCCCGTCGGCTCCACACCGAGCCCGGCAAGCAGGGGATGGGCATCGAGATCTTCAGCCTTGGTAAGCAGCATAAACCCGAAGCGGCGGGGATCATTGTAGATGACACGGAGGGGCGGGCCCGTTTCCCCGCTCAGATGGAAGATCACATGGTCGTGCTTTCCGTCTTTCGAACGTGTGTGGTGGAAGGCGCCGGGCAGCGCCTCGTCCTCCCCTGCCTCGACGCGGAAGGAGCCGGACATGCCGAGATGGCAGATGAGAACACTGTCGTCCTCCAGGTGCATCAGGAGATACTTCGCGCGCCGGCCGAGCGCGGTCACGGTGCGGTCTTTCAACCGCCCGGCGAAACCGGCTGGAAAGGGAAAGCGCAGATCTGGCCGCCGCTGCTCGACGGTCAAAACACGCGCGCCCTCCATCGCCGGCTGCAGGCCGCGACGGACGGTCTCGACCTCGGGCAGTTCAGGCATCGGCGCTCTGCGCCGGTAGGAGCGCCTTGCCGTGGCGGCCGGGCGCCAGCCCCAGATGCGCGGCGATCGTCTCGCCGATATCGGCATAGGTGCTTCTGAGACCGATGGACCCCGTGTCGAGGCCCGGCCCAGTGCCGATAATCGGAATGCGCTCGCGCGTGTGGTCCGTGCCTGTCCAGGTGGGGTCGCAGCCGTGGTCGGCTGTGAGAATGAGCACGTCTCCCTGCCTGAGCCGCGCCAGCGCCTCCGGCAGACGGCGATCGAAGGCTTCCAGCGCGGCGGCATAGCCTGCCACGTCGCGCCGGTGGCCATAGAGCGTGTCAAAATCGACGAAGTTGGTGAAGACGAGATCGCCCTCCTCCGCTTCTTCCATGGCATCCAGTGTGGCGTCGAACAGCGCCATGTTGCCCGCCGCCTTGCGCACCTCCGAGACGCCCTGGTGGGCGAAGATGTCGCCGATCTTGCCGACAGCCAGCACATGCCCCCCGCCGGCGATCACCCGGTCGAGCAGTGTGGGCTCGGGTGGCGGCACGGCGTAGTCGCGCCGGTTTGCCGTGCGCTCGAAGGTGCCGGCATTCTCGCCCACGAACGGCCGGGCGATGACGCGGCCGATATTGTATTCGTCGACAAGACGGCGTGCCGTCTCGCACAGGGCATAGAGGCGGGACAGCCCGAAATGGCTCTCATGGGCGGCGATCTGGAAGACAGAGTCGGCCGAGGTGTAGCAGATCGGTCTCCCAGTCCGGATATGCTCCTCACCCAGCCGGGCGATGATCTCGGTGCCCGAGGCATGGCAGTTGCCGAGAATGCCGGGAGTATCCGCCTCGGCGATCAGGCGGTCCGTCAGTTCAGCCGGGAAGGTGGGGACGGTTTCAGGGAAATACCCCCACTCGAAGGGCACCGGCACGCCGGCCATCTCCCAATGACCCGACGGCGTATCTTTGCCGCTGGACTTTTCGTCCGCCGCGCCGAAAAAGCCGGTAGGAACATGCCCGGGCGCCCGGTCGCGGCCGGCGGCGAGGGCCGCCGCATGGTCCAGCCCGAGGCCGCGCATGTTGGGCAGGCTGAGTGGCCCCTGCCTGAGGCCCGCGCGGTCCGCCTCGCTCCTGGCGGCGGCAGCTTCGATATGGCCGTAGGTGTCGGCGCCCGCGTCGCCGAATCGTTCCGCATCCGTTGCATGGCCGATGCCAAAGGAATCGAGAACGAAGAGGAAAGCACGTGCCATGGCGGACTCCGGATTGGAGTCCAGACATAAGAGGGCCGGTGTGCCGTGGCAATCGGAACCTGTGAATGACGCGCAGCGCTTTCCGCGTCAGCAATCGCTGCAAGAAATCTTTCGCGTCACGCGCGGCCGCAGATAATAGCTTTCACCCATCTCGATGCTGTCGAACGCAGCCATCAAGCCAAGTGTCTTCTTTGCCGTATCGGTCCAGGTGATGACCGGCTTATAGCTCAGCTCCGCGCCCGCACGGATGAGAAAGGCGTCAGCACTTATCAGATCCTTCGGAACGTCCTTGATTTCGGTGCCCGGCGGATAGACGCGGCCATAACTACCATTTTTCAAGCGCCACGACCATACCACCTCAACCTTCGGCGTCTCATCGTCGGAAATCTGGATCGCGACAACGGATATGTTCGGCTCGCTGCGGGCATAGGGCTGGAGGACTGCCTCTCCGATATCCATGATTGCGCCCAGCTCATCTTTTGCCACAGTGGATGACTGGCTGACGAGATCGCCGACGACAATGGCCACGCGGCCCAGCTTCCTGTTGGCGTCGATGCCTTGGGAAAATTCCATCGTTAGGAAGTAGAAGGCGAACATGAGGGGCGCTATAAGCGCGAACTCTAGCGCGGCAGCGCCTCGCTTTGCGGCGATGAAGCGCTGGAAGGTGCGCCACGCGGTGCAGAGCGTTCCTTGTCTGGCGTGAATATTCATGATCGCCCCCGCGATGCCCTCTTTTAATTGAACGGCTCGTTCTGCCATGTGGTTGTCGCGAAAAGCAAAGCTGTGTCGCCAGCGCGGGCAGCCATGATATTAGTCATCACCGGCCATTCATAAAAAACGCGCAGCATGTTCTTCGTAAGCGCTTCTCCAGGAAGGTATTTGTAGGTACTGGGGATTGGATTGCGTTTAAGTTCATCAGAAATAGACTGGAATGTTTCGAACGATTGCAGATCGAAATTTAAGCCGGGACAGTCGTTGGACACGATAACGCTAATGCGCTCGCACAGCATTGCTCGAAGCTCTTGCTGATTGATGTCGGCGGGCTTGAGCTCGCCGGTGCGATACTTGCGCCCGATCTCGTCTGTCGCGTTGGTGATAACCTGCTGCGCGGCAAAGCTGACGCACATTTCCAGAATGGCGAAAAGAACAACGAAGAACGGGAGCGCCAGAATGGCGAACTCGATGGCGGTGGAGCCTCTTCTGTCCTTGCAGAATCGACGCAGCAGCTTGGCTGGTGTCACCCGCCCGCCCGTTTTAGTTGTCGCCTTCAGACCTTCCATGCCCGAACCCCACCCACTGGAGAGCGAATGCCGGGAACATAGCTCAAGGCAGTTGCATTCCCGTTTTCCGGCACGTTAAAATTGGCAGTCCGGTATTAACCGGATGTCAAACTCCGCCAGCCCTTGAGCCTATTGGCTCATTTCCCTTTCCGAGGCGCTCTCGGCGTCGGTCTTGTAAGCACCCTCGCAGTAGGGCGTGCAGGAAAGCGTCTGCACCTCGGCACGGCGGTAGATGCGCACGGAATTCGCCGCCTGCCGCGACACGACGATCTGTTCGTCGACGATCGGCTGGCCGTCGGCGTCGAAGATCACCAGGTTGGTCACGCCGAATCCTCTGCCGGTAAGCACGATGGTCTTGGAATCCTGCACGGCGGCATCGGCGATCTCCGGGTTGCCGATGACGATGGTGTCGGCCGCGCGCGTCAGCTTGACCACCTTGGCCTGGTTCATCACCACGTTGATGCCCGCCTCGGCAAGCGCTGCCGCAGGCAGCACGAACGCCCCCGCCAGAAGCGTTGTGACAAATGCTGCTTTCAATCCTAAGAGTCTCGTCCCCGTCATCTGCCCTTTACCCCGTATCGCCATCCACCCTGAAATATGAATGGTATTGGTGAACTAACGGTTAAAAAGAATTGCCTCGATGGCGAAAAGCTTTTCGACGAAAATGCTAAGTAAAAAACTCTATGTTATTTAAGTCGTGATTAACCAGGGGAAGAACGCAGCATCTGAAAGGTTTCGGTAAGACTGTTTATTAAAGGCATCGAAAGGGCTGCCGACTAAGTTCCCAGCATTCTGATCGGCGGGGGAAAAACGCCGGCGGAAGTGCTGTTAACCTGGAGCTTAAGGAGTTCTCATGTCCAAGCTATTCGCACGTTTCCTGAAGGACGAGTCCGGCGCAACCGCCATCGAGTATGGCCTGATCGCGGCGCTCATCGCCATCGGCATTATCGCCGCCGCCGGCACGTTGGGTACCGAAATCAGCGAGACCTTTGGAAAGGTCAGCGATGAGATGGAGAAGGCGCAGAATCCGGCGGAATAATTAACCGCTCAAATTTAGGGGCGTCGCCTGCATCATCTGCGGGCGACGTTTCTGTTTTTACCGAAGACTCGTTGAAAACTGCAACCTTATGAACTTTCGAACACTTCACCAATAATTAAGACCACCCCTTTTACGCTGCCCTGGTTCAATACGGCGTGTTGTCTAATGCTTGTAGCAGCGATTTTCGTCATCTTCCCGTTCTGCATGGCTTTCGCCGCGGTGTCCGACATGGTGTCGATGACCATCGCCAACCGCGTCTCCATCCTGCTCATCGCTGCCTTTGCCGCGCTGGCGCCGTTCACCGGCATGGCATGGCCCGAGATCGGCATGCATTTCGCCGCAGGCGCAGCGGTGCTGGCCGTCACCTTCGCGCTTTTCGCCATCGGCGGCATGGGCGGGGGCGATGCCAAGCTTCTGGCCGCCACCGCCGTGTGGTTCGGCTTCAGCCTCGGGCTGGTGGACTATCTAGTGATCTCCGCCCTCGCCGGCGGCGTCCTCACCATCGCCCTCCTGATCTTCCGCAAGTCCAGCCTCTCCGTGCTGGCCGGCAACAACGTGCTTCTGCGCCATTTCGCCGACGAGAAGGCCGGCATCCCCTACGGCGTCGCGCTCGGCGTTGGCGGGCTTCTGACCTATGGAGAAACGCCGCTGATGCAGTGGGCCATCACCCACCTGGCGGGTTAACTACCGCGCGGCCCGCCGCTATTCGCCGCCAGCCAGTCGGAAGCGCACCGGCGGCAGCCCCTGGATGCCAACATCAATCGCCAGCAAGCGCCCCGCCAGCGGCTGCGTTCGCGGCGCGTCCTCGCCCAGCCCCTCGCTGATCGTCGTGATGAAGATCGTGCTGAAATTCGCCCCGCCGAAGGCAGGCTTCGACGGCCGCTGCACGGGGAGGCGGACGATCAGGTCGAGTTCGCCCGAAGGCGTGTAGCGCAGGAGCTGCCATCCTGACGCGGCGGCCACCCAGTAGCAGCCGGCGGCATCCACCGCCGCCCCATCGGGCCGGCCGAGTGTCTCGTCGAGCTGCACGAAGGGCTGCTTTTCGCCCACTGCGCCGCTGGCGACATCATAGTGTGCCCGCCACACCTGCCGCCGTGTGCGATAGGTGTCGGCCCAGTAGACCGTGCCGCCATCCGGGCTGACGGCGATGCCGTTGGGCACATAGAGGCCGGTATCGATCATTTCCGCCGCTCCCCGCCCGGCGATGCGGTAGAGCGTGCCGACCGGTTCGAAACTGATCTCCGGCAGATGCATGGTGCCGACCAGAAGCCGGCCTTGGCGGTCGCAGCCGGCATCGTTCGTCCGCGTGGCCGGATTGTCCGCCTCGAGTGCGAGGAAATTCACTCGCGCACCCGTCTCCGGATCGAGGCGCAGCATGCCGTTCTCCTGGCCGACCAGCCATGTGCCGTCATCCGCCGGCTGCACGAAACCCGTCTGCTCGGGAAACGCCCATTCGTCCGTGCGCCCACTGCCGGTATCGGTGCGCAGCACCTTACGGCCGAGGATATCCACCCACAGAAGCGCCTCGTCCTCCGCCGACCAGCATGCACTTTCGCCAAGCACGGCTTTCGCCTCGCCGACGCATTCCACGTCCGGGTTGATTGTTTTTGTCATTCTTCGCCTATCTCGGATTATCTGGTCGCCCCGGCCCCGCACTCGCCACTTTCAAGCCGCGTCCAGGCGCGAGGCGCGCAGCATGCCTTTTTCCTCCAGCACCGGATAGGCGCTCGAGGTGAGGAGCGAGTTGATCTGCTTGAGGTCGCGGATCGTGTCGAGATGCAAGGCGCTGCTCTCGATGCTATCGATCTGCCGTTGGCGCAGCCGCTCGAAATGGTGCTCGTTCGTTTCCTTTTCGCGCTCGCGCAGCCGGTCCTTCTCCAGCACAAGTTGGCGCGCCGTCTGCTTGTCCCGCGATACCAGCACGTTGAAGGCCAGCCGAGCATTAGCCAGAACGGCGGCGTGGAAGTCCGAGACCTCGCGCCAGCCCTCGGGCGTGAACGCCAGTTCCCGGTCGTGCTTTTTGCGCACGTGGACGAGCATGTTGCGCACGATGATGTCGCCGGCCTGTTCGAGCTTTATGGAGGCGCCGAGCAGTTCCTGCACGCGCCGGGCCTCTTTGTCGCTCAAGGTGCTCGCTGCCATCTCCGCCAGATACAGCTTGATGGCCGCATGGCGCCGGTCGATCTGGTCGTCGAGTGCGGCCAGCGCCTCCGCGCCCTCTTGGCTGTAGTTCTCGTAAAGGTCGATGATGCGCACCAGCATCACCTCCACCGTCTCGCACAGCCGCACCACCGCCCGCGTCGCGTTAGCGAGCGCCTCCGCCGGCCTTTGCAGCGCGTCGGGGTCCAAGGCGCTGACCTCGGTCTCAAAGGGGACTTCCGCGGTGCCATGTGCAGGAGCTCCGCTCCGCAGGAGGATCGCTTCGGCAGCGCGATGGACAAGGGGTGCCAAGGGGAGGCCGAGAACGACCACCATCAGGTTGAATGCGATATGGGCGTGGATCGCCTGCGCGGCCGGATCGGCGCCAAGGAGCGCGGGTGAGGGGGCCAGCGTGACGAAGGCAAGTACGGCACCGAGGGCAAACAGGCCGCGCAGCATCAAATTGCCCGCCGGCACGGCGCGCGCGGCCGCCGGCATCGTCTTCGAAAGCGCCATGGCGATCATTCCGGCCCCGAGATTGGCACCGAGCACTAGAACGATCGCCAGTTCGGCGGGTATAACGCCCCGCGCGGCAAGTGCCGCGATCAGCAGCACCGCGGCGACGCTCGAATGGAAGAGCCAGGTAACGATCGCTGCGATGAGGAAGGCTATGCCGGGATCTTGGGCGAGATAGCCGGTGATGACCGGCAGGATCGTGCTTTCGCGCAGCGGCTCCGATGCCTCGCCGATCATCTGCAGAGACAGGAGGAGAAGCCCCAGCCCCACGAGGATGCGCCCGAACTGGCGCCACGTCCGCCGCTCGGTGGCGAGAAAAATGGTGGTGCCTGCGAACAGGCAGACCGGGATCAGGAGACCGAGATCGAAGCTCAGGATCCGCACGACGAAGGCTGAGCCGAGATCGGCGCCGAGCACGGCCGAAAGGCCAGCCGTCCCGCCGACGATGCCGGAGCCGACGAACGAGCCGACGAGAAGGCTGACGGCAGTCGAGCTTTGCAAGGCAACGGCCATGCTCGTGCCGGCCAGGACGGCGATCAGCGGGTTCTTCAGTGCGCGCCGCAGCTTCTGCCGCAGAACGTCGCCATAGGCGCGGGTAACGCCGGTGCGCACCATCCGTGTTGCCCACAGGAGCAGCGCCACCGCGCCGGCAAGATGCGCGATCACAAGCGTGCCGCTCATCGCGCCTTCCCGTTTCTCATGGCATGCATATCCGGCTCCTTGCAGCGTGAAGCGGCCGCCCGTGCTTCAGTGAATGCGGTGGACGATCAATGGGTTCCGGCGATAGCACCGCTGCCCCCGCCGCCACTCTGCAACGCACCGCGGATGGCGAGGCGGTCGGCTACCGCCGCCGGCATCATCCAGTTCGGCTCCTGCCCGACAATACGGTCGAGGAACGGGATGGCCATGGCCGGCATGTCGGCGACGTTCTCCTTGAACGACCACCAGAAGCGGATTTCGTCGACGCAAGCCGCCAGAGGCTTCGCCTTCCCGAACTCCTGCTCATGGATGGTCATGATGCCGGAGATGCAGAAGCTCGTATAGAGAAATCCCACGGGCCAGAAATGCGCGATCTCGGCCGTCTCCCTCAGCTCCTCGGGCACGTCCTTGCGCCCGCTGTCGGCGATGTACTGGGCGGGGTGCTCGCGCAGAAGCTCGCAAAGGACGGCACCGGCGCCGAAAACGATCACATCGGAGCGGGCGACCCCGGCATACGGCCGCGCGCGCTCCAACGCTTCCAGCCAATTGAAGAAGGCGCGCGCCAGCTTGACGTCGTCGATCTCGTAGCGGATGCCGAAGGCGGAACGCACCTGCTCGGCGTTCTTGCGGAAGGCGACGCGGAACCACCGCCATTGCCGCAGCCGATGGCGCAAATCGGGAAGTGAAGCCAACGCGTCGTGAAACATGATGTCCATTATGCCCTCCTTGCATCGCCGGCGCCAGCGCAGGCACACTCTTTGCGGACCAAATTCTGGCCGCTTTTATACATATTGACAACTCAGAAAACAGATGTTCTTGTAGCAAACGGAGGAAGGCGCCCGCGCGGCGTGCAGCCTGGGGAGGTTCTCTATGGCAATATGGCAGTGGGCAATTCTTGCCCTGGCGGCGGTCTGGGCCCTGCAGTCCTTCGGCGTGTGGCTGCAGATGCGCCATTACACCGACGTGATGAAAGGCATCTCCAACAAGTATTCGGAGGGCTATATCGGCGCCGGCAATGCCAAGGGCCGGCTCGGCAAGGGCGTCATCGTGCTCGTCGTGGTGGACGAGGCACTGCGCGTCGAGCGGTTCCTGCAGATGAGCGGCCGGTCCGTCTTCGCGAAGTTCGCGCGGGTGCCGGAGTATGAAGGGCTCCCGCTCGACGCGCTGCGGGATGCCTCTGGTCCGCTCGGCCGGGCCGAGACCGGCGTCGCCGTGGCAACGGCACGCGCTATTGAGCAGATAGACAGGGCACGGGGAGCGGGCGAGGAGGCCACGACGGCTGTGCTGAGAACAGCGGAAAAACGGGCTTAGCAAGCGTCGCGGGCGGATGTGCCGCGAGAAAATGGGAGGTGACATGTCCATTCTATCTATGTTGTCGCAACATGCCGACCTGGCCACTGCAAGCCTGTCGCATGCCGGCGGCCTCGTATCGGAAGCCGTCATGCACGGCAGACAGGCCGTCGATCACGGCGGCAGCGACCTGATCGTTCTGGCTCAGGCGGACAACGGCATTTCGGTCGAAGAATTCCGCGAGCGGCTGCAGGAAGTCGAGCAGGAGGAACAGGTCGGCTGGCTATCCGCCGCCGGACGCTACTTCATCGGCATCTTCCAGAAAGGCGGCGAAGTATTCGCCGGCTTCGTAACCGGTATCATCCCCACCCTGGTGGTGCTGATGACTGCCTTCTATGCACTCACCGAGCTGATCGGCGAGAAGCGCGTGCACGGCGCCGCCCAGTGGGCCGGCCGCGTGGCGCTGACGCGCTACACGGTGCTACCGGTGATCGCCGTCTTCTTCCTCACCAACCCGATGGCCTACACCTTCGGCACGTTCCTGGAGGAGAAGCACAAGCCGGCCTTCTACGATGCGGCCGTCTCCTATGTGCACCCGCCGCTCGGCCTGTTCCCGCACGTTAATCCGGGCGAATACTTCGTCTGGGGCGGCATCCTCGTTGCGCTTCTGGAACTGGAGCGCAACGGCGCCGTGCCCACCGGCTATCACATCACGGTCGCCATCTGGTATGCCATCGTCGGTCTCCTCGTCATCCTGCTCAAGGGCATCCTGACGGAGCGCATCACGGCGATCATGGCGCGCCGGCAGGGCGTTGAGCTCTAGGGGTGGGGAGGAAACAATGGTTACAGTCAAGGAATTCACGGCCGTAAAAGTCTCCAAGGGCGCCGGTGGCTGGGGCGGACCGCTGGTCATCAAGCCGACCATCGAGCGCAGCAAGATCGTCTCGATCACCGGCGGCAAGATCCATCCCGTCGCCCATCGTCTCGCCGAGCTGACCGGTGCCGAGGTAGTCGACGGCTTCCGTACGCCGCCCGTCGAGGGCGAGCTCGCAGCGGTGATTGTCGACTGCGGGGGCACGGCGCGCTGTGGCGTCTATCCGCGCAAGCGCATTCCCACCATCAACGTGATGCCGGTCGGCCAGGCTGGCCCGCTCGCCCAGTTCATCACCGAGGATATCTATGTCTCCGGCGTCACGCCCGGCGACATGGCGCCGGCGGATGCGGCCGAGGCAGTCACCACGGGTGCCACCGGCGGCACGGCGGCCAAGTCCGCGGCTAACTTCTCCACCCCCTCGGCAGCACCCGAAGTGGCCGAAGAGGGAGGGGGCGGCCTCATCGGCCTTATCAGCTCGATTGGCCGCGTGATGGGCCGCGTCGTCGGCATCTTCTTTAATGCCGGCCGCAGGACCATCGACCAGGTGGTGCGCAACGTTCTGCCCTTCATGGCCTTCGTGACCATGCTGATCGGCCTCATCCTCTACACGGGCATCGGCGATCTGCTCGCTCAGCCCATGGGGCCGCTTGCCAACAACATCGTCGGCCTCCTGATTATCTCGGCCATCTGCGGCCTGCCGTTCCTGTCGCCCATACTGGGTCCGGGCGCGGTCATCGCCCAGGTGATCGGCGTCGCCATCATCGGCCCGCAGATCGCCAACGGCACCATCGCCCCGGCCATGGCACTGCCGGCGCTCTTCGCCTACAACACGCAGGTCGGCTGCGACTTCGTGCCGGTGGGGCTGGCGCTCGGCGAGGCCAAGCCGAAGACCA
Source organism: Chelativorans salis (assembly GCF_025336525.1). Lineage (GTDB taxonomy): Bacteria > Pseudomonadota > Alphaproteobacteria > Rhizobiales > Rhizobiaceae > Chelativorans > Chelativorans salis. The sequence continues at coordinate 1,213,408 of NZ_JAOCZP010000001.1, read as the reverse complement.
TCGAGATCGGCGTGCCGGCGGTGCTGGTCAGCCGCCAGTTCATGGGCCCGGTCTCGGTGCTCATCGCCTGGGTGGTCAGCCTGTTCGTTCTGTAGGTGTGAGGAAGAAGAGGTCCTTCATGACGATCCATTACAAGACCCGGTTGACAAGTATCGGGCCCGAAGTGGCGGACCTCGCCGAGGGCGGCGTCCTCATCCTGTTCGCCGATGGCGCGCCGCCCGAGCTTGCCGAAGTATCGGTTCTCCACGCTGCGGAGGGGCCGGCCGGTCCCCCGCCCGCCGTCGGCTCGACCATCCGCATCGGTGACCTTGCCGCCAGCGTGACGGCCGTCGGTGAGACGGCCTGGGCCAAGGTGACCGACATGGGCCACGTCGTATTCAGCTTCAACGGCGCCTCCCAGGCCGACCGCCCGGGCGAGATCTGCGCCGACCCGATCGACGGTGCGGATCTCGCCGCGCAGCTCAAATCGGGCACCGACATCATCATAGAAAGCGCCGGCTGAAGCCGGCCGACCGCCTGTAGGAAACGGATCATGGAGCGCTCGGCAATCGTCAGAGTGAAGGAAGGGCTGCACGCCCGCCCGGCAGCCCGCTTCGTGAAGCTCGCCAAGGCCTTTCAGTCGGATGTCGAGATCGCCAAGGGCGGCAAGACCGTTAGCGCCAAGAGCTCGGTCAAGCTGATGCTCCTGACGGTCAAGGAAGGCGACGAGGTGACGCTCAAGGTCTGCGGTCCCGACGAGAACGAGGCAATGGGCATGCTCTTGGCTTATCTCGAAAACCCGCAGGCCGGGCTGGGCGACGAGCCCGAACAACAACAGCCGTCCACCGAAGGCACTGCAGTGGCCGGAGAGGCGTCGCATCAGCCGGGCGGATATAAGGGCGCCGCCGCCAGCGCAGGCGTGGCACTCGGCCCCGTCTTCCCCTATTTCCCGCCGACGCTCGAACCGGCCGACACAGACATTCCGCCTGCCGAGCGGGAGGCCGAGAAGGCCCGGCTCCGGAAGGCCGTCGCCGCTGTCACCGGACGCATGGAAACCATAATTGCCGCTGCTGCTCCCGGATCGGCCGATGCCGAGATCGTCAAGGCGCTGATCGAGCTCGCCAACGACGAGGATCTGATCGCCCGCGCCGAGGAGACCATCGGCCGCGGGCTAGACGCCGTCTCGGCCACGCTTGCGGCGGGAGAGGCTCTCGCAGTGGAGTTCGAGGGTCTGGACGATCCCTACATGAAGGCCCGCGCCGAGGACCTCCACGCGGTGACGCGCCAGATCTGCCTAGCGCTGACGGAGAAGGAGGACGTGGATCTTTCCGGAGTGCCGGACGGGGCGATCCTGGTGGCCGAGGACATCGGTGCCTTCGAGTTAGCGCGCGCGCCGCTCAGCCGCATCGCCGGCATCCTGTGTGGGCACGGCGGCGCCACTTCCCATGTCGCCATCATCGCCCGCAATCACGGCATTCCTGCCGTCATGGGGCTCGGTTCCACCATCGAGGTCTTCCGCACCGCAGGGTGGGCCGCCCTCGACGGCGGCCACGGCCTCGCCTTTGCCGACCCCGACGAGACACTCGAACGCGACCTCACCGCCCGCATCGCCCGCCAGGAGGAGGAGAGAAAAGCGCTTACCGCCTATGTCGATCACAAGCTGGTTTTGGCCGATGGCCGGGCGATCACCATCGCCGCCAATCTCGGCGCTCTCTCCGAGATTGACAACGCCCGCGCCGCCGGCGCCATGGGCGTAGGGCTCTTCCGCACCGAACTCATGTTCATGGCCCACCCCATGCTCCCCTCCGAGGAGGAGCAGTACGAAACCTACGCAGCGCTTGCCACCGCATTCGCGCCGGAAGACGTGATCGTGCGCACGCTCGACATCGGCGGCGACAAACCGGTGACCGGCATCGATTTCCCTGACGAGGAAAACCCGTTCCTCGGCTGGCGCGGCATCCGCATGTGCCTAGACCGCCCGGCGATCTTCAAGCCGCAGCTACGCGCGCTCCTGAGGGCCAACCGCGAAGGCAACCTCAAGGTGATGCTGCCCATGGTGTCGACCCTTGACGAGTTACGCCGCACGCGCACCCTCATCGAAGCCTGCGAAGCCGAACTCGAGCGAGAGGGCAAGGCCTTCCGCCGCTTCGCCCTCGGCGTGATGATCGAGACGCCGGCCGCCGTGTTGATCGCCCCCGAGCTGGCTGCAGAATCCGCCTTCTTCTCCATCGGCACCAATGACCTCACCCAGTACATCATGGCCGCCGATCGGCTCAACATGTCGGTGGCCGGGCTCGGAAACGTATCGAACCCGGCGGTGATGCGGGCAATCGAGTTGACCACCAAGGCGGGCGTCGAGGCGGGTATCATGGTGGGCATCTGCGGTGAGGCGGCGGCGGATACCGTGCTCATCCCGCGGTTTCTGAAGATGGGGATCAGCGAACTCAGCATGAGCCCCGCTTCGGTGCTAGCGGCCAAGAAGGCGGTAGCAGAGTACGCCGCCAAGGGGTGAGGCGGGGCTGATGATCCTGATGCGCTGCAAGTCTTACGGCGGGCAGGGCAATCGCATGTGGTTTGCGACTGACCCCCCACCTAACCCCTCCCCTCAAGGGGGAGGGGACGATGGCGGGCTTGACCGAGCTTCCCTCCCCCTTGAGGGGAGGGATTGATGGTGGGGGTCCGGCAAAGCCGAACATAGCTCAATTCACAAGCAATAGCCCTACTACGGCAGATGCGGCGCAAGCTTCGCGTAAACAGCCGCCAACCGCTCCTCCGCATCCTCGGCGGCCATCGCGCTTTCCAGCTCCTCCTGCCGCGCTAACGCTGCCGTGACGGTGCCGTCGATCAGTTCTGCCTGCGCGCTCGCCCCCGCATTCGTCCACGCCACGGCGACCGCCAGGCCAATGATCGCATAGCTGAAATCGACGATCTCGGCCTTACGGCGGCTCGGGCCGCCGGTGAGCGCAAGGATGACGGGCTCGCGCCGCGCCAGTTCCAGGGCCAGGCGCGCGGCAAGTTGGCAGGCGGCCTGCTCGTCGCCGTTGCGCGCCGCCGCCACAAGCCTGGCGCTGCCGCGTTCCAGCGCATGACGCGCGTCGCCCAGGCGCGATTCATGTATCAGCGGGTCGGCAAGGCCGAGAGCAGCTAGAATGCCTTTAGTAAGCCGGTACATATCCCGCTTGAACAGTGCGGCGCCGCGCAGACCGCCGGGCGCGAAATGAAGCCGCGGGTCGAGCAGGCCGCTTTCCTCCCGGTGCGGCCGCAAGGGCGGCGGCGCAAAGGAGACGGCGATCGTCTCAGCCTGGGTAAGGGCAGTATCGGAGATTCGCGCCACCTCGCGCAGCAACTCCCGCGGGCCGGCCGTCAAGGACTGACGGCTGACGGCAACATCTCTCGCGCTACCGGAGGCAAGCCGGCGCACCACATGGCGCGCGTCGCGCACGCGGTCCCTGACCGCGCTTGCCAGTTCCTCGCTCAGGCCACCGAGGGGTGCGCTCCCTTTTTCGTCGGGGTTCTCAACCATGGCTCTTGTTGCTATCCATCGAAGGGCATACCGAAAACAGACTTCGCAAAACAATTTAGCGGGGATCGGTGCCGTTGCGAAGAAGGAACCGGCCGCCGGCGACACGTCAAGGGAGATTTCGTTGGCAGGACGGCAGAGCAGAGGCGGCGGCAAGGCCAGGAAATCAGCGGCCGCCGAGATGACGGGCGACCGACTTGCCGCACCGTCACGCTCCGACCGCGCCCGCCTGCGCGCCGCTTGGATGTACTACATCGAACAGATGACCCAGAGCGACATCGCCGATGTGCTCGGCGTCGGCCGTGTCACGGTCGTGCGCATGCTTGCCGAGGCCAGGCTGCGCAACGAGGTGAAGATCGCCATCGAGGGCGAGCTGGTCGAGATCGTCGCGCTTGAGCGCCGCCTGGAAAAGCACTTCGGCCTGGAGCGCGCCATCGTCGCGCCGGCCTCCGGACCCGAGGCCGACGTCACCCCCGCCATCGGCGCGGCCACGGGCCGGTATCTCTCCGAGGCCGTCGAGTCCGGCCTGAGGGTCGGCGTCGGCTGGGGCCGCACACTCCTGAACTGCCTCCCCTTCCTCACCGGGCGCCAGCTCGATGACCTGCAGGTTATCTCGCTTCTGGGCGGCATCATCCATGCACGTCGGTTCAATCCGGCCGAGTTTGCCTGGCAGTTCGCCCAGGCCTTTCGCGGCAATGCCTATCTCATCCCGGCGCCGGCGCTTGTCGACAGCGCTGAGACGCGGCAGGCTCTGATCGAGCGCTGCGGCCTGAAGGATATCTTCGAGATGTCCAGCGCACTGGACATGGTGGTCTTGAGCGTCGGTGGCCTGGCCGCCGCCACCACAACGACGCATCAGGTGGGCTTCCTGAGTGAGGAACAACTTGATTCGCTGAAGGCCGCCGGCGCAGTGGGCGACATCCTCTTTCACTTCATCGACCGCAAAGGCCGGATCGTCGACCATCCGCTCAACGATCTCGTCATGTCTGTCGGCCTTGACGAGATTCGCCACGGCAAGCGGCGGATTCTCACCTCGGGCGGTGCCGATAAGACCGAGGCGCTGTTCGGCGCTCTGGCGGTGATCGAGCCGCATGTCCTGATCACCGACGAGTTCTCAGCCCGCCGGCTGCTTGAGGCTGAGGGCTAGAACGGGCCTCGCCTTACCCGAAGTCCTCCGGATCGAAGGTATATTCCTTAGAGCAGAACTCGCAGCTGACGCGGATGATGCCGTCTTCCGTGCTCTCCTCGATCTCCTCGGCGGTGAATCCGTCGAGGATCGCTTTGATCTTGTCGCGCGAGCACGAACATTCCTCCTTCACGCCTACGCCCTCGTAGACGCGCACGCCCTGCTCATGGAACAGGCGGTAAAGCAGGCGCTCAGTACCGACGGAGGGGTCGAGCAGTTCGTCCGGCTCCACTGTCTCAACAAGCGCGAGCGCTTCCTGCCAGGCGTTGTCTTCCGGATGGCCGTTGCTGTTGTCGTCCTCATCGCCGTCGCCGCCCGGCAGGTCGGCCATGCGGCTGCGCTCGGGCGCGGCGGGCAGAAACTGCAGGAGCAGGCCGCCGGCGCGCCAGCGCTCCCCGCCGCTGTCGCCCGGCACCACGATGCGGGCGACGCCGAGCCGCACCTCGGTGGGGATCTGCTCCGACTGGCGGAAATAGGTCCGCGCGACGTCCTCCAGCGTAGAGCCGTTGAGCTCGACGACGCCCTGATAGCGCTGGGTATGCTCGCCCTGGTCAATGGTGAGCGCCAGCACGCCGACGCCAAGCAGCGCTTCGGGCGAAGCCTCCCCCTGGGCGACGGCCTCGTCCAGGCGCTCCTGATCGAAGCGCGCATAGGCGCGTACGGAGCCGGGGGTGGTAAAATCGGCCACCAGCATGTCGACCGGCCCGTCCGTTCGTGTCTGGACGATGAACTTGCCGTCGAACTTGAGCGAACTGCCGAGGAGCACGGTGAGTACGATCACCTCGGCGAGCAGACGCGCTACCGGCTCGGGATAGTCATGCCGCGCGAGGATCTGGTCGAGCATGGGGCCGACCTGGACGGCGCGGCCGCGTACGTCCAGCGCCTCCACGTCGAAAGGCACGACGTAGTCGTCGCCGGCGAAGCCGAACTCTCCCAGCCTGATCGTCTGTTCGCTCACGGATTGAGGCACCAGGCGAGAACCGCTTTCTGCGCATGAAGGCGGTTTTCCGCCTCGTCGAAGACCACCGAGTGCGGTCCGTCGATGACGGCATCCGTCACCTCCTCGCCGCGGTGCGCCGGCAGGCAGTGCATGAACAGGGCATTGTCTTTGGCGTGACGCATCAGTTCTTCGTTCACCTGATAGGGTTGAAACACGTTGTGGCCGCGGGCGCGATGCTCCTGGCCCATCGAGACCCAGGTGTCGGTGACCACGCAGTCGGCATCCCGCACCGCCTCCTCGGCCGAATGGATGATCGCGACGCGGCCGCCGTTGGCCTTGGCCCACTCTATATAGTGCGGTTCCGGCTCGCTGCCCGCAGGGACGGCGACATTTAGCCGGAATCCGAAACGGGCGGAGGCTTCGAGCATGGAGTGCAGCACGTTGTTGCCGTCGCCGGTCCAGGCGAAGAGCCGGTCCTTCACGCTGCCGCGATGCTCCTCGAAAGTCATGATATCAGCCATGATCTGGCAGGGGTGCGTGTCGTCGGTGAGCCCGTTGATGACCGGCACCGCGGCATTCTCCGCCAGCTCCAGAAGCCGGTCGTGGCTGGTGGTGCGGATCATGATTGCGTCGACATAGCGAGACAGCACCTTGGCTGTATCGGCGATCGTCTCGCTGCGGCCAAGCTGCATCTCCGCGCCCGTCAGCATGATGGTCTCGCCGCCAAGCTGGCGCATCCCAACATCGAAGGAAACGCGCGTGCGCGTCGATGGCTTGTCAAAGATCATTGCCAGCACCTTGCCGGCGAAAGGCTTCTCGCGCTCGCCCGCCTTCAGCCTCTCCTTGCGCGAGCGCGCGTCGTCGAGCATGAAGCGCAGATCGCCGGCGGAGACGGCGGAAATGTCGATGAAATGGCGTGGGCTCGTCATGGGCCTTCCTTCACTCAGCCGTCAGCAGGCGCGGCGGCCGTCACCGCCTCCATGGCGGCGCGGATGCGCTCCAGTGCATTCTGTATTTCCTCGTCGCTGACGTTGAGCGGGGGAAGCAGGCGCAGCACGTTCTCGCCTGCGGGCGCGCATAGAAGCTTCTCCTCCCGCATCGCCTTCTGGACGACAGCATTGGGAACCTTGCAGCGTATGCCCAGCATCAGGCCCTCGCCGCGGATTTCCTCGACGATCTCGGGGAACGCGTCGGCGATGGCGGCGAGGCCCTGCTTCAGGAGCAGGCCCTTGCGCGCCACGTCCTCCAGGAACCCTTCCTCCAGCACGATGTCGAGCACCGCATTGCCAACCGCCATGGCGAGCGGATTGCCGCCGAAGGTGGTGCCGTGAACTCCGGGCGTCATCCCCTTGGCTGCTTCCTCTGTGGCCAGACAGGCGCCCATGGGAAAACCGCCACCGATGCCCTTGGCGACGGCTGCGATATCCGGTTTCACGCCCGACCATTCGTGCGCCAGGAATCTTCCGGTGCGGCCGACGCCGCTCTGCACCTCGTCGAGGACGAGAAGCAGCCCGTGCTTGTCGCATAGCTCGCGCAGCTTGCGCATGGCGGCCAGGGAAAGCCGGCGGATGCCGCCCTCGCCCTGCACCGGCTCAACGAGAATAGCGGCGGTCTCCGGTCTGATCGCCTTCTCCACCGCCTCCATGTCGCCAAAGGGCACCTGGTCGAAGCCCTCGACCGGCGGGCCGAACCCTTCCAGGTACTTCTTCTGTCCGCCGGCGGCGATGGTGGCGAGCGTGCGTCCGTGGAAGGCGCCCTCGAAGGTGATGATGCGGACGCGGTTTTCCTCGCCGTTGACGAAATGGTAGCGTCTGGCCGTTTTGATGGCGCATTCCAGCGCCTCTGCACCGGAATTGGTGAAGAACACCTTGTCGGCGAAGCTGGCTTCCGCCAGCCGTTCGCCGAGCCGGCGCTGGCCGGGGACTTCGTAGAGATTGGAGATGTGCCAGAGACGGCCCGCCTGGCCGACGAGCGCTGCCACCAGATGCGGGTGCGCATGCCCCAGCGAATTGACGGCGATGCCGGCGGCGAAGTCGAGATAGCGCGTGCCGTCGGCGGTCATCAGCCACGAGCCTTCACCGCGCTCGAAGGCGAGGGGAAGGCGAGCATACGTATCGTAAAGCGCCGAACCGCTCATGAATACTTTCTCCGGAGGGCCTGTGGTGCGCGGCACGGGAAAATGCCGCCGGCAAGCCGATGAAACCAAAATGCCGCCCGAGGGGCGGCACGCGGGCTTTTATCAGGGTTTTCCGGCGCGAAGTCAACGCGGGGCGGCAATTCCCGACATGAGCGCAGGCACTGCCTCAGGCGCGGGATTCGTCCAAGTTGGGGAAAACCGCAAAAACAGATTCGCGGCGCCTGCCGGACTCTTGCCACGGAGTCAACCGATAATGTAGTTTGCCCCTGTAACGACTACATTTCGTGCGGCGATCATCATACCCGAGTAGATGTGGTGTCCCTCCGGCTTTGTGCTGGATGGAAGCCCACCCGGATTCCGCACGCTTGCACAGGAGCGTGTCCTGATGAACTGGACAGACGAGCGCGTCGAGATGCTGAAGAAGCTTTGGGCCGAGGGCCTGAGCGCGAGCCAGATCGCCGCGCAGCTGGGCGGCGTCAGCCGCAACGCTGTCATCGGCAAGGTGCATCGGCTGAAGCTTTCCAGCCGCGGCCGCGCCGCCGCATCTCCGGCGCGGCAGAAGAAGAGCACGGCCTCAGGCGGTAGTGGAGGTGCGCGGCGGCAACGCAGCTCCCGCCCGATCACCGCTTCCGTGGGCGCCACCGCGCTCAAGGTGCAGTTCGAGGAGGACGCGGTCGCTTACCAGCGGCTGCGCCCGGTCGAGAATGTCGTAGTGCCGATCTCCCGCAACCTGAAGCTGGTGCAGCTTACCGAGCACACCTGCAAGTGGCCGAATGGCGATCCGCTCTCGGAGGATTTCAGCTTCTGCGGCAATAACGCAGGGGAAAGCAGCCCCTACTGCACCTATCACTCCAAGCTCGCCTACCAGCCGGCCTCGGAGCGCCGCCGCAACAGATAGGGCGGGAAGACCGCGAGGTGGGGATATTCTGAGGCGGCACAAGCCGCCTCTTTTTTTGCTCGCCGTTTTTACCGGCCACCGTCTGACGGCATTCCCGCGATGAGCGCCCCACTCTGTGTACCTGTCCATCGGAAGACAACTATCCTTATCCAGAGAAGGACATGCGGTTCACAGGCGCATGTCCACCTTATTTTTGCCTCCTTACTTAAGCATAGATTACGATTATTGTAGAAAATTTACCCATCGTATATCGAATAACCTGGATCATATTGCGAAATAACAAAACATTTTATGGAACTATTTGATGTTATCAATGCTTTTTGTGCGGCGCATCGGCCTCGCAATACTTGCTTGCGCTGCTGTTGCCGGGACATATCTTCTTGCTCTGCACCTCTACGGGAATTTCCATACCGTCATACCGGGTGAACTCTATCGTTCGGCCACGCCGACGCCGGAGCGGCTGGAGCGCTATCATGATCTCCATGGCATCAAGACGATCGTGAACCTGCGCGGCCACGATGATGACGAACCCTGGTTCGTGAGCGAGGTCGCCACGGCAAGGAAGCTTGGCATCGCCCACCGCGACTTTCCCATGTCGGCCGACAGGGAACTCACCTTTGAGCGGGCGGCCAAGCTGATCAACTTACTGAAGGAGGCGGAAAAGCCGATCCTGATCCACTGCAAAGCCGGGGCGGACCGCAGCGGCCTGATCTCCGCCCTCTATATGTTCGCCGTGGCAGGCATCAGCCGGGTGAGGGCCGGAAAGCAGCTTTCCGTCTTCTATGGTCATGTGGGGATTCCCTATCTTTCGCCAACTTACGCCATGGACAGAAGCTGGGCTGCACTTGGAAAACTGCTCGCGCCCGACACATCTTCTTCCAGGGAGGCCGGACCGGCGACGTCGCAAGAAGAGCAGCGGAAAGACAGCGCGCTTCCAATGAGCCTTCCCGCCGGCCGGCAGGATCTCGAGCCTGCCGTCAGATAGGCGGTCCCGCCTCGGTGTATCGCGGACAAGCGCCGTCGCCCGTCAATCTTCCTGCTGCGTCGGCGCTACTATCTTATGGCTCTTGTCTTCCTTCGGCCGCTCGGGCGGCAGCACGGTGCCGGTGACGATGTGATAGACAGTCTCGGCGATGTTCGTGGCGTGGTCGCCGATACGCTCGATGTTCTTGGCGCAAAAAACGAGGTGGGTGCAGGCGGTGATGTTCCGCGGGTCTTCCATCATGTACGTCAAAAGCTCGCGGAAGAGCGAGGTGTACATGGCGTCGATCTCTTCATCGCGGTCGCGCACGAAGCTGATCTTGTCGGCCGAGTGGGAAGCGTAGGCGTCGAGCACCTCCTTGAGCTGGGTAAGCGCCAGGTCGGATAAAGCCGACAAGCCACGGAAGAGCCGTGTCGGCTGGCGAGCCTCCGTCACCGCGGCGACGCGCTTGGCGATGTTCTTGCCCAAATCGCCGATACGCTCCAGGTCGCCGGAAATGCGTATGGCGCCGACGATCTCGCGCAGGTCCCCCGCCATCGGCTGGCGCTTGGCGATGATGATGACAGCCTTCTCGCCAATCTCGCGCTCCTTCTCGTCCAGGAAGGCGTCGTCCTCGATCACCTTCTTGGCAAGTGCGGCGTCGCCGCTCACCAGCGCCGCGACCGCCTGCTCCACCATGCGTTCGGCATAGCCGCCCATCCCGCCGATCTGGTTGGTCAGGAGGCGCAGTTCCTCATCGAACGAACGCATGATGTGCTGGCTTTGCATGGTGTTACCGTTCCGCTGACGCAAATCACCTATAGTCTTTCGTAGGCTACGCAGATGACGGGAAAAAGATAGGCCTGTGCATGAGGATTGCCAGTGCCGTCCGAACGGACGGGCAGCGCTTTAAGGTCGCGGCGGGAAATGGACCGTGAAGGACGAGCCTTCGCCTACCCGTGACCTGATCGACAGGCGCGCGCCGTGGCGGGTGAGGATGTGCTTGACGATCGACAGGCCGAGGCCCGTGCCCTTCTGTGCACGGCTCGTCTCCACGTCGACGCGGTAGAAGCGCTCGGTGATGCGCGGGATGTGCTCCTCGGCGATCCCCGGGCCAAAATCCGTTACGGTGACGGTCTTCTCACCCCCGGGCCCGGCATATTCAGCCGAAACGACCACGCGGCCGCCGGAGCTTCCATATTTGCAGGCGTTCTCCACCAGGTTCTCGAACACCTGCACCAGTTCGTCGCGGTCGCCCGCTACTTCCAGCGGTGTCTCCGGCAGCTCAAATTCAATGGCAACACCGGATTCACTTGCAAGATGAGCCAGCGAATCCCCGACGCCTTCGAGCAGCAGGCGCAAATCGACCTTGTCGCTCGGCGTCACGTAAGGTCGTATTTCCAGGCGGGAGAGGGATAGGAGGTCGTCGATCAGCCGCGCCATGCGGGCGGTTTGGTTCTGCATGATCTGCAGGAAATTCTCGCGCGCCTTCGGGTCGTCGCGGGCTGGCCCGCGCAACGTCTCGATGAAGCCGGCGACGGAAGCGAGCGGTGTGCGCAGCTCATGGCTGGCGTTGGCGATGAAGTCGGCGCGCATGCGGTCGATGCGGCGCGCCTCGCTCTGGTCCTTGAACAAAAGCACGAAAAGCCCTGTTCCCTCTCCAATAGGCATGGCTGAAACGCGGTAGACGCGCTCGATTGGCACACGCTCGGCATAGTCGGTTGCTGACGGCTCACCGTCGGCAAGCACGCGGGCGATAAAATCGTGCATCTCCGGCGCGCGGAATTTGAGCTGCAACGAAGCGCCCGGGGCGATGGGACCGAAGGCTACCGCAGCTGCCGCGTTGGCATAGACGACCTCGCCGCCACGGTTGAAGATATAGAGCGGATCCTGGACGGCCTCGGCGAGGTGTATGGCCGGAAGCGTGTCTATATTGGGGGCGAGACCTTCGCTTCTCTGCATGGCAACACGCTCACCGCCCCCGCCGGGAAACAGCATCGCCACGGCAAGCACGAAGGCGACGGCACCAGCAGCAGCTAGCCCACCGCCGCCCAGGTGGAGATCGAGGGCAAGAAACGCCGCTGAAGCGGCAGCGAGTACAGGCCAGTTGCGGCCCAGGCGCCTCTTCGCCGCCTTCAGCCATTCGGGAGACGAACCGTTTTCATCACCTTCCATGCATGCCTCCCTGTCGACAGACCCTAGACCTTGCCGAGCACCGCCAATAGCATCAACCTACTATCGCTGCGAGGGATCGACTTTTATGAACAAGGCTCTGGATAACGACACTTCCGAAGTCGGCAAGTCGCTGACACTGTACGTCGACGGCGTCAAGCGCCAGTTCGACATCAACGATCCCAAGCTTCCAGGGTGGGTCGAGGATCATGCGCTCACGGGGGGCGGCTATCCCTATGACGACAAGCTGAAGAAGAAAACCTACGAAAAGCAGCTCGAGGCGTTGCAGGTAGAGCTGGTCAAGCTGCAGGATTGGCTACGGGAAAGCGGTGAGCGCGTGGTGGCGGTGTTCGAGGGCCGTGATGCGGCCGGCAAGGGCGGCAGCATCAAGCGCGTGCGCGAATATCTGAACCCACGCACCGCACGCAACGTGGCACTGGTGAAGCCGACGGAGACCGAGCGCGGGCAGTGGTATTTCCAGCGCTATGCGGCGCAGCTACCGACTGCCGGCGAGTTCGTCACCTTCGACCGCTCCTGGTACAACAGGGGCGTCATTGAGCCCGTCATGGGCTTCTGCACGCCGCAAGAGCACGAAAAATTCCTCGACGAGGCGCCGAAGTTCGAGCGCATGATCGTCAATGACGGCATCCACCTTTTCAAGTTCTGGCTGAACATCGGCCGGGAGACGCAGCTTAAGCGGTTCCACGCCCGCCGGCACAGCCGGCTGAAATACTGGAAGTTCTCCTCGATCGATCTGGCCGCCATGGAGAAATGGGACGATTTCACACGTATGCGCGACCTTATGATCGAGCGCACCCATACCCATGATGCGCCGTGGACGGTCGTGCTTGCAAACGACAAGCGCCGGGCTCGTCTGGGTGTAATCCGCCACATGCTCGCTGCGTTGTCCTATCCTGGCCGCGATGTCGAGGCGATCGGCGAGGAAGACAATAAAGTGGTTCGCGCCGGCCCTGCACTCCTGCGCTGACCTCTGGTGCCTGCTGGCCGGCTCGGCCGGTGCGGCGTCTTCTCCCAGTGATGCGGGCGGCGGTAGAGTTGCCAGAGCGCGCGCCAGGCCGCGAGTGACAGAAGCGTCCAGTAGGCGGGCGTCCGCAGCACGTGTTTCCAAAGGTCGCGGCGTTCGGGCGTAGGCAGCGTCCACCACCCGAGTGCCAGAAAGGCGCCGTAACCGAACACGACATTGAAAAGATCGAGCAGGAGTATCGTGCTATACTGAGTGGGTATCTCGCCATGGAAGGCGAAGTACGCCGACAGCACCAGGATCGTTAGCAGGAAGATGGAGTTGCCCAACGCCGAAAGAAACATGCCTGGAAACAGGACTTGTGTCACGGCGAACGAATGCGGCCCCAGATCCCGCACCATCTCCCGGACGTCGCGCATATGCACCAGCCATGTCTGCGCCCAGCCTTTGAGCCAGCGTGTTCGCTGCGGTAGCCAGACGCGGAAGCCGGTTGGCGCATCCTCATAGGTGGGGAAGGTGATGGTGTCCGTTTCATAGCCGAGCCGCCGCAGGCGCAGGCCGAGATCGGCGTCTTCGGTGACGTTGCATGGGTCCCATCCGCCGACGCGCTCCAGAACCGCACGGCGGAAATGGTTCGAGGTGCCGCCCAGCGGCAACACGAGGCCATGGCGCGCGAGCCACGGCAGAACGCCGTGAAACAGCGCCGAATATTCGAAGGCGAACATCGCCGAGATCCAGCTTTCGCGACGGTTCGAGATGACAAGCGGCGCCTGCAGGCACGCCAGTTCCTCGCCGCTCTCGCGGAAGCGTTGCCAGGCTTCGACGAGTTGAAAAGGGTGCGGCCGGTCCTCCGCATCGTAGAGAACGAGAAGCTCGCCGGTGGTCATCGGTAGGGCGTACGACAGCGCTTTCGGCTTCGTGCGCGGTCCTTCCGGGGGCACCTCGACCACCTCGATATAGGAGCGCAATTCCTGCGCGCGAAGGGCCTCCAGCGTCTCGCTGTCGTCGCTCTCGCAGACGAGCTTGATCTCCAGCTTGCTGCGTGGCCAGACGAGGCGCCCCAGCGCAAGCAGGAGATCCGGAACGATCTCCGCTTCCTTGTAGAGCGCAATGAGAACCGTATAGACCGGCATCTCCTCCGTCTTGACGGCCTTGAGAACCGTCATGGGCGGCGCCTGGCGCACGCTGCTGGCGACCGCCAGCCGCAGGGCGACACAGGACAGAAAGGAAAGCGACAGCACGACATGCAGCACCAGCAGCACCTGGCTCGGCCATAGAAGCAAGCCCGCCGGCAAGGCCACCGCAAGCGCACCGAGGGTGGCACCCTGCCACGCATTGACGACGAAACGCGCGGAAAACTTCGGCAACGCCTCGAAAAGCCCGTTGATCGCTATGCGTGTAAGGCTCTCCCTTGCCCGGCCCAAGACAGCCCGCCTCAGGACGGAGGGCGCCACGACGCGCATTGCCCGTGCGATACGCGGATAGCGCTCCAGGTAGCGCAGCATTGCCGCGATATTCAGGCCGTCCGGAGCGATCAGAAGCATTGGCTGGCCCGCGGCGTCCAGAGCAGCTGCGGTGCGCACGCCGCCGACGCGGCGCAGGGCGCTCAGACAATGATGCTGGCGCATGAGCAGGCTTTCGGGCCGGACATCGGCGACGAAGCCGAGCCCAAGATGCTGCGCGAGAGCGCGAAACAGCTTGGCCTCGTTCACCAGCCCGGAAGCTATAAGCTCCGCCTGAAACGGAACGCCGGCCAGGCTGGCGCGGCCCTCAACGCCGCGAAGTTCACTATAGGGAAGGCCAAGCTTCTCTAGGATCGGCCACCACTCCGCCAGTCCCGACGGCGCTCTTGTATCGCCTTGCGACACCGGTCCTCTGCGGCCGGCCGCCTCAACTCTATCCGGTACAAACATGCATCACCAACGACATGTGCGCCGAAGCGCGGGAACTCGTGACCGCACCTCAGCAGGCGGAGCGTCGCTGGCTTGGACTTCGCCGGAAAAAGTATCTCAAATTCGGATGCAACGCGGACGTGCTGGATTTAGCACACAATATTCCCCTTCCGGCAGTGATGCGGCAGCACCAGCGCCGGCCCCTTGAAGGTACCGTTTGCATTTTGCGCCCCTGATTTCAGACTGGAGCCGATATTGCTCCAACTGATGTCCCCAACGCTTTTCATACTGTGTCATTCCGACGCAGCGGTCAACACCGTACATATGAGGGCAATACAGGTGGTGGTTGTAGCCGCAGCCAGCGTTTCACTGGTCAGCCGTTTAGGCTATAGCTTGCCCAAAGCGGGATGGAGGATCGATATCTTGCGCATGTTCGCCGCCGTGTTTCTGGCCATCGTCATGGTGCTGGGCAGCGCATCGCCCGGCGCTGCGGAGACACGGATCCCACAGATATGGGACGCGAAGCAACGCCTGCCGAAGCCGGAGGTCCTGCCCCTTCAGCGGCTGCGTTTCCTGACGACGACAGATTTCTTCCCTTTCAACTTCCTCGATTCCGATGGCCGTCTCGCTGGCTTCCACGTCGATCTGGCACGCGCCATCTGCGAAGCGCTCGAGTTGGAGGACCGCTGCCAAATCCAGGCTCTGCCTTTCGACGAACTGGAAGCTGCGCTGGATGATGGCCAGGGTGAGGCGTTGATCGCCGGCCTGGCGATCACACGGGAGGCGCGTGAAAAATATCTCTTCTCGCGCTCCTATCTGCAGTTTCCCGCCCGCTTCGTCACACCCAAGGATGCCGTTTTTGCCGAGCCCCTTCATGAGAAGGTCGCCGGCAAACGTGTCGGCGTCAGGGCCGGCACGGCACACGAACAGATGCTGCGCGACCTGTTCGCCGAGGCGCGTGTGGTAACCTATTCGCGACGGGAATGGCTCCTCGGCGACCTGAAAGCGGGCAAGCTCGATGCCGTTTTCGGCGACGGCATGCGGCTTGGCTTCTGGCTCGTCGGCCCGGATGCAGAAGGCTGCTGCGTCTTTGCCGGCGGGCCATACCTGGCGCCGGAATATCTCGGTCACGGGCTGGCGATCGCTGTGCGGAAGGACCAGCCGGCGCTGGCTGGGGCACTCGACTACGCATTGCAGAAGATCGAAGAGCGCGGCACCTTCGCCGAGCTCTATCTGCGCTACTTCCCGGTCGGTTTCTATTGATCGCGCCGGTTGGCAAGGAACGGCAGCACCAGCGCCCATAGAAGCTTGGTCGTGCCGGCGCCGCGATACTGCCTGAGCCCAATCTCCATGTCCCGATGGCCGCGCCGCGGCTGGCCCACATAGGTTCGGAACAGGCGGTCCCAGAACGGAAAATTGAAGCCGTAGTTCGAATCGGTCTCGCCGCGGATGCTCGAATGGTGCACGCGGTGCATGTCCGGCGTGACGAGAATAAGCCGCAGGAAGCGGTCGACGGGCCGCGGAATGTTGATGTTGGAATGGTTGAACATCGACGTGCCGTTGAGCACGATCTCGAAGACAAGCACCGCCAGCACCGGCGCCCCCAGCGCCACCACCACCGCCGCCTTCCACAGCATGGAGATCAGGATCTCGAAGGGATGGAAGCGCAGCCCAGTGGTCACGTCGAAGCCGTTGTCGGCATGGTGCATGCGGTGAATGCGCCATAGGAGCGGGATCTTATGGCTCGCCACATGCTCCAGCCAGACGGCGAAATCGAGCAGCACGAAAGAAAGCGCTCCGGCAAGCACTGCATTCAGGCCGAAATAGCGGAAAAGACCCCATCCCTCGGCCTCCGCCCACAGCCCCGCGCCCACGGCAGCGGCCGGGAAAACGACGCGTAGGATCGCAGAGGAAATGAGAACCAGCGACAGATTTGTCACCCAACGCCGTGTCTTCCACGCGCCGGCCATCTCATCGCGCTCCAGCCGTGGCGACCACAGCTCGTAGGCTGCCATGGCCGCGAAGATGACGGCAAAGGCGAGGAGCCGGATCGCGGCCTCGGAAAGCATTAGATTTTCCATGCCCTCTTATTCCGCGCCTGTGGCCCAGAAGCCAGTCACATGCGCTTGAGCGGGCGTGTCAGACCAGGGGCCGGTGGCGGGCACGCGCGGCGCGCTCGATCGCCGCGGCAACCAGCGGCTCGATATGGAGGCGGCTGCGCACGATCTGCAGCATGCGCTTTTCCTCCGGTTCCACGTGCAGATCCGCCGCGGCCACCTCCACGGCCAGCGCATAGGCCGTATCGTGCAGCCTGGTCGGCACGACGTCGCGCACCGCAGCGAGGATACGCTCCAGCCCGTTATCCTCCTGCAGGATCTGCTGGCATTGGCGGGCGACCTCGATGATGCGGTTCTCGTCGAAATCCTTGAAGACGGGCAACCGATGGATGACGCTGCCGATGCTGCCCAGTTCGGCATCGGTCATGTCTCGGTCGGCCGCCGACATCACGACCATCAGATAGATCAGCGCTTCATGGGCTGACGGCTGCAGGCTCATTCGGCGTCCCTTTCCTTCTCCAAGTCCGCCGAGCCTATGCACCGCCGCCGGTCACCGCAACGAAAAATCGCGGTCTCGATTGACGCACCGCGAGGCCAGCCTTAGACCAGCGACGGAAACAGCCTTGCCACTGGACAACGAACATGACGACCACCACGAGAAAAGCGCTCGAACTCACGCCTGAGGTGCTCGAGGCGGCCGCCGAGAGCAAGGCCTGGCCCTTCGAGGAGGCGCGGCGGATCGTCAAACGCTATGAGGGGGCTGGTTTCCCGGAGACGGTGCTGTTCGAGACCGGCTACGGACCGTCCGGCTTGCCACATATCGGCACCTTCGGCGAGGTGGCGCGCACCTCCATGGTGCGCCACGCTTTCCGCATCCTCACCGAGGATCGGGTGAAGACCAAGATCCTGTGCTTCTCGGACGACATGGACGGCCTGCGCAAGGTGCCGGGCAACGTACCCAACCGCGAAATGCTCTCCGCGCATCTCGGCAAGCCGCTGACGCGCGTGCCGGATCCGTTCTCCAACGAGTATCCTTCCTTCGGCGCCGCCAACAACGCGCGGCTCAGGGCGTTCCTCGACCAGTTCGGCTTCGATTACGAGTTCGCGTCCTCCACCGACTACTACACCTCCGGCCGCTTCGACGCGACGCTGCTGAAGGTCCTGGAACGCTTCGATGAGGTGATGGCAATCATGCTGCCTTCGCTGCGCGAGGAGCGGGCGCAGAGCTATTCGCCTTTCCTGCCCATCCATCCGAAGACCGGCGTGGTCATGCAGGTGCCCATCGACGAACGCAAGCTTGACGCTGGCACTATCGTCTGGCGCGACCCCGAAACCGGCGAGCGCTTCGAGACTCCGGTAACCGGCGGTGAGGCCAAGCTGCAGTGGAAGCCGGACTGGGCCATGCGCTGGGCGGCGCTTGGCGTCGACTACGAGATGTCGGGGAAGGACCTGATCGACAGCGTGAAGCTGGCGGCGCAGATTTGCAGCGCACTCGACGCCCGCCCCCCCGAGGGTTTCAATTACGAATTGTTCCTGGACGAGAAGGGACAGAAGATCTCCAAGTCCAAAGGCAACGGCATCACCATCGACGAGTGGCTCGCCTACGCGCCGACGGAGAGCCTGTCGCTCTACATGTTTCAGAAGCCGAAAGCGGCCAAAAAGCTCTATTTCGACGTCATCCCGAAGGCGGTGGACGAATATTATTCCTTCCTGTCCGCCTATCCGAGGCAGGACTGGCGAAACCGGCTCGGCAACCCCGTCTGGCACATCCACGACGGCAATCCGCCGGATATCGACCTGCCGGTACCGTTCGCGCTGCTCCTCAATCTCGTCAGCGCCTCGAATGCGCACGAGAAGGAGGTGCTCTGGGGCTTCATCTCGCGCTACGCGTCAGGCGTGACCGCCGAAACGCATCCCGCGCTCGACCGGCTGACCGATTATGCCATCCGGTACTTTGATGATTTCGTGAAGCCGACAAAGGAATTCCGGGCGCCCGACGAGGTCGAGCGGCAGGCCCTCGCCGAACTCGCGGAGAAGCTTTTAACTCTACCGCCGGACGCCAGCGGCGAGGACATCCAGAATGCGGCGCTCGACGTGGCACGCGGGATCGAGCGCTACCAGGACCACAAGCGCACGAGCCCGACCGGCGGCCCCGGCGTCTCCGTCGCCTTCTTCCAGATGCTCTATCAGGTGCTTCTCGGCCAAGAACGCGGCCCCCGCTTCGGCTCCTTCGCGGCCCTCTACGGCATCGCGGAGACCCGCGCGCTGATCGAAAAGGCGCTGGCCGGGGAATTAGCCGCATAAGGGAGACAGCAGCAGAATCGGTGCTACGCTTCCAGGCGTTATCAAACACGCGGTGGAAAGTTCGTGCGTGCCTTTACCCTCGGCAAGCTCAGGAGGCTCACCATGAGGGTAAAAGGCAAGGCAGCGCTCTGCAGGCGTTGACGTCGAAGGGCAGGCACAAACGCCACCTCTTGGTGAGCCCCTGAGCTTGCCGAAGGGCGAACCACGAGAGCGGGATGCCGCCCTCCATCCCTATTGGCTAGCCCAGACAATACGGGCAATCCACTCCACTTCGTTCCTCTGCAGCAAGCGGTTGGGATGGTCGGTGTTGAGCGACAGGAGCTCGATCTGGCGCGCCGTCTGGCGCTCCAGCACCTTGGCCATCACCTCGCCCTCGACAGTCTTGACGACTACCCGGTCGCCGCGGCGCAACCGGGCAGTCGGTTCGACCACGAGAACGTCGCCGTCACGATAGAGCGGCAGCATGGAATCGCCCTGCACCTCCAGCGCATAGGCTCCTTCGCTCATCTTGCCCGGCAGGTCGACATGCTCCCACCCCTCGCCGACGGGAAAGCCCGCATCGGTGAAGAAACCGCCGGCGCCGGCCTGGGCGAAGCCGATCAGCGGCACGCTGGAGCGTGCCAACCCTCGCGCGCCGTTGTCATCAACCAGCGCCATGAACTCGTTGAGCGAGGCGCCGGTGGCTTCCATCACCTTGGCTAGCGATTCTGTTGAAGGCCAGCGCGGACGGCCATCGGCGGAATAGCGCTTGGAGCGGTTGAAGGCGGTGGAATCGAGCCCAGCCTTGCGGGCAAGCCCGGATGCGGACAGCGCGTAGCGCGCGGCGAGCGCGTCAATGGCAGACCACACCTTTTCGTGCGAAAGCACGCCCCATTCCTCCCGAAACAGCCGAAACAGGAAAAAATACCTGTCCAGCCTTTCTAACCCGTCGGGGATTACTTGTCCATAAACGGAGCTGCGGAAAATGCCGGCCGCCCGCTGGCCAGTGCATGGTCCAGATACTCGATCCGGTCCTGCCCCCAAAAGACCTCGCCGTTAAGCACATAGGCAGGCACGCCCACGGCATCGGCGGCGATGGCTTCTTCCGTGTTGCGGGCGCGGATGGCGGCGGTCTCCGGCTTGTTGGCCGCCGGCAGGATGACCTCCGAATCGAACCCTTCTGCGCGCAGATGAGCGGCAAGCACCGCGCGGTCGGCGATATCCTCCTCATTCACCCACAGGGCAGCGAAAACCTGCGCCACGTAGCCCAGCGGGTCGTGGCCGGCCTCCACCAGGGCGATGATCGTCTGGTCGGCCAAGGCGGGGTTCACCGGCCAGTATCGCGGCTTCGGATTGATGGGCATGCCGCGATAGTCGGCAACGCGCTGCAGCTCGAGGAAGCGGTAGCGCTGGCGCACCGGTGGGCGCTTGGCCGGCGGCACGGCGCCGGAATTCTCGAAAAGCCCCATCAGGCTCACCGGCTTCACCTTGAGCGACACGCCATGCTTCTGCGCCACCGCACGCAGGGCCTGGTGCCCGAGATAGGAGAACGGCGACAGCGCCGTCATGTAGTAGTCGATGGTCTTTGACATGGAAGCCTCCGAAACCGGTCCTATTCGCTCGCTCATGCGTTGAATAGCGCCGACAGAACAACATAGCGTGAGGAATGCAAGATACGCAGGATCTCCACGCGTCCGTAAGCAAAAACTGCCGGTTCAAGAGCCATTCGTCGCTACCGTTCTCAGCCCCCGATGCGAAGCCATGAATGTCTGTTCCGCTTCATGAGGCGGGCGCGGGGGTGCGTCGTTGCCGATCGCGGCCATGACCGCCCCGGCCTCCACGAAGCGGCGGCCCTTGAAGTCGTAGATGCCGCCGGTGGTGAGGATGATCGCTGCGGTACGGCCATCCTGCAGGAGGAAGCGATGGCGTCCGATGATCTGCGTGTCCTCCCAGGTCTCGATGCTGGAGACCAGCTCGAAGCGCTGCCACAGGCGGATTTCGCGTACATAAGCCACCTGCAGCCCGCCCAGAAGCGGACCCCAGCCGCGTTTCCTTGCCGCCGCCACGAGGCCACCGCGCAGGAAGATGTCGATGCGCCCCATATCCGCCAGCATCATGTAGCGGGCGTTGTTGAGGTGGAAGTTCATATCGAGGTCGGTCGGCAGGCAGCGGAAGGCCAGCCGGCCTTCCTCGCCCACCGTGACGCGGCCGCGGCGCTTGTAGGTCGCCGCGACCCGCAGAAGCCGCATCCAGACATACATCGCGGATCAGGCAGCCTTCTTCATCTCTCCCGCGCCGTCGGGCGCAAAGCGGGTGTAGAAGGTCTCGCCCTTCTCCACCATCTCCAGAAGAAGCCTCGGCGGCTTGAACTGCTTGCCGTACTTCTTCTGCAGGCCCTTGGCGAGATCGACGAACGCTTCCGCCCCCATGCCGTCGATGTATGACAGCGTGCCGCCCGTATACGGCGCGAAGCCGAAGGCGAGGATGGAGCCGACATCGGCCTCGCGTGGGTCGGTGACGATGCCCTCCTCCATGACGCGGGCGGCTTCGAGCGCGATGGTGGCAAGGAAGCGGGACTTCAGTTCCTCGACATCGATCTTCTCCGGCGCCTGCTGCGGGTAGAGGTCGTTCAGCCCCGGCCACAGATGCTTCTTAGCCGGCTTTTCCGGATAGTCGTAGAAGCCCTTGCCGTTCTTGCGGCCATGGCGTCCATGCTTGCCGACCATGGCATCGATCAGCGCCATGTGGCGCGGGTCGACCGCCTTTTCGCCGAGATCGCGGATCGTCTGCTTCATGATCTTCTGGGCGAGATCGATGGCCGTCTCGTCGGTAAGCGCCAAGGGGCCGACCGGCATGCCCGCCATCTTCGCCGCGTTCTCGATCATCGGCGCCGGCACGCCCTCGATCAGCATTGAATAGGCTTCCTGCATGTAGCGCAGCACGCAGCGGTTGACGTAGAAGCCGCGCGTATCGTTGACGACGATCGGCGTCTTCCTGATGGCGCGCACGTAGTCCATCGCGAGGGCCAGCGCCTTGTCGCCAGTCTTTTTTCCCATGATGATCTCGACCAGCATCATGCGGTCAACCGGCGAGAAGAAGTGGATACCGATGAAGTTCCTCGGCCGCTTCGAGCTTTTCGCAAGACTCGTGATCGGGATGGTCGAGGTGTTGGAGGCGAAGATGGCGGAGGATTTCAGCACCGCTTCCGCCTTCTCTGTCGCCTCTTTCTTGATGGCTGAATCCTCGAACACCGCCTCAATCACCAGATTGGCGCCTTCGAGCAGGGCATAGTCCGGCGTAGCGGTGATCAGCGAGAGAAGCTTCTCCTTTTCCGCCTCGGTCGCGCGGCCCTTCTTGATCAGTTTGTCCATCAGAGCGGCCGAATGCGCCTTACCCTTGTCGGCAGAGGCTTGGTCACGGTCGATCAGCACCACCGGGATGCCTGCCTTTGCCGTCACATAGGCGATGCCCGCGCCCATGAAGCCGGCGCCGAGAACGCCTACCTTTTTCAGCTTCTTAGCCGGCACATCTTTCGGCCGCCGCGCGCCTTTATTGAGCTCCTGCAGGGAGACGAAGAGCGAGCGGATCATCGCCGCCGCCTCGCGGCTCTGCATGATCTCGGTGAAATAGCGCTGTTCGATTGTGAGCGCGGTGTCGAAGGGCACCAGCAGCCCCTCGTAGACACATTTCAGGATGGCAGTGGCGGCGGGATAGTTGCCGTAGGTCTCGCGGCGCAGGATGGCGATGGCCGGCGGCCAGAGATTGGCGCCCGCGGCGGAATAGACCGGCCCGCCCGGCAGCTTGAAGCCCTTCTCGTCCCACTGCTGGACCGGCTTCAGCCCGTCCTTGATCATCTTCTTCGCCGCGTCCACCAGCTTCCGCGGCGCTACGATCTGGTGCACCAGACCCATCGCCTTCGCCTTCTTCGGGCCGAGCGTCTGGCCGGTGGTCAGCATCTGCAGGGCTTCCTGCGGGTTTGCCAGCCGCGGCACGCGCTGGGTGCCGCCGGCTCCCGGGAAGATGCCGACCTTCACCTCGGGCAAAGCCATCTTCACCTTGTCCGTATCGGCCGCCACGCGCCCGTGGCAGGCGAGCGACAGCTCGAACGCGCCGCCCATGCAGGTGCCGTTGATGGCCGAGACCCAGGGCTTGCCCGACGTCTCCAGCTTGCGCCACAGCCAGCTCATGCGGCCGGCATTGTCGAAAAGCTGTTTGATCGCCTTGTCGCGGTCCCGATCCTTCTCGGCGTGGAACTGCCCCAGGATCTTCTGCAGCATGGTGAGGTCGGCGCCGCCGGAGAAGGTCTCCTTGCCGGAGGTGATCACCGCCCCCTTGATCGCCTCGTCGCCGGCCACCCGGTCGATGATCGCCTCCAGCTCGTCCATCACCTGTTCGGTAAAGACGTTCATCGAGCGGTCGGGCATGTTCCAAGTGATGAGCGCGATGCCGTCGGCGTCGGTCTCGACGGTGAAATTCTTGTAGTCAGCCATTAAAAATATCTCCGCTGTCAGCGATCGTGACCGCCGTGTCCGCCATCGTGAGCCGCATCGCCCGCGTAGCCGCGCTCGACGGCGTAAAGGCGCTTTTGATGCCTGCTCAGAAGCGGGTCCGTCTCCAGATGCGCCGTCAGATGCACGGCACGCAGGCGCCCCTCGATGTCGCCGATACGCGCCGTCAGTTCGGCAACGTCTTCCGCGCTTGCATTGCCGGAGGCAAAGGCCGCTTCAAGCTCCGCTTCAGCCTCCACCAACTCCTGGCCGAGGTCGCGGGCGGCGGCGTTCATGCGTGCGAAGATCGCTTCGATCTCCGCCTTCTGCTCTGCATCGAGGGCGATCTTTTCCGCCATGTCGAGCACGTGCCGCGGGCCGGGCAGGCCGTTGAGCTCCGCCGACAGGGCGTAGGAGAGGCCTTGCCCCTTCAGGAGCCCGTCGATGCGCTCCGGCGACAGCGCCTTGATCTGGCGTGTCTCGAGCCCCGCATAGGGCTGCTCGCCGTTCGACGCGATGCTTGCAGAGATGGGAAGGAGGGCGGCGGAAAGGACGAAAAGCAGCTTCTTCATGACTAAACCCGTTCGATGATGGTTGCCGTTCCCATGCCGGCGCCAATGCACAGCGAGACGAGCGCCGTGCTCAGATCCCGCCGCTCCAGTTCGTCCAGCACCGTACCGAAGATCATCGCCCCGGTGGCGCCGAGCGGATGGCCCATGGCGATAGCCCCGCCATTCACGTTGAGCTTGTCCGGGTCGATGTCGAAGGCCTGGCGGTAGCGCAGCACGACAGACGCGAAGGCTTCGTTGAGTTCGAACAGGTCGATGTCGGAAAGCTCCATCTTCGCCTTCTTCAGGAGCTTCTCCGTCACATCCACCGGCCCCGTCAGCATGATTGCGGGTTCCGAGCCGATATTGGTGAAGGTATGGATCTTCGCCCGCGGCTCCAGGCCAAGCGTCTTGCCGGCTTTCTTCGATCCGAGCAGAACTGCCGCCGCCCCGTCGACTATGCCGGAGGAGTTGCCAGCGTGGTGCACGTGGTTCACGCCCTCGATCTCCGGGTAGCGCTGCACGGCCACCGCGTCGAAACCGCCCATCTCGCCGGGCATCACGAAGGAGGGGTTGAGCGAAGCGAGCGACTGCATGTCCGTCGTCGGGCGCATGTGCTCGTCATGGTCGAGGATCGTCATCCCGTTCTGGTCCTTGATGGGGATGACCGAGTTCTTGAAATAGCCCTTCTCCCAGGCGTTGGCAGCGCGCTTCTGGCTCTCCACCGCATAGGCATCCACGTCGTCGCGCGTAAAGCCGTATTTGGTGGCGATGAGATCGGCCGAGACCCCCTGCGGCATGAAATAGGACGGCAGGCCCACCGAAGGATCCATGAACCAGGCGCCGCCCGACATACCCATGCCGACCCGCGACATGGATTCGACGCCGCCGGCGATCACGATCTCGTCGGAGCCGCCGGCGATCTTCGCCGCACCCAGGTTGATGGAGTCCAGACCCGAGGCACAGAATCGCGAGATCTGCATGCCGGGGGCGCGGTTGTCGTAGCCGGCCTCGAAGGCGGCGGAGCGCGGGATCACCGATCCCGCTTCGCCAACGGGATCGACACAGCCGAAGATGATATCGTCGACGAGCTTCGTGTCGAGGTTGTTGCGGTCGCGCACCGCCTCCAGCGTCTTCGCCGCCAGGCGGACGGCAGGCACTTCGTGGAGCGCGCCGTCCTTCTTGCCGCGGCCGCGCGGCGTGCGCACGGCATCGTACACATATGCATCAGCCATTGGGACGTTTCCTTGTCTAAGCGTTGCGGGACATGCCTGACGCCGGGGCGCCGTATTGAGTGATGAACTCTTTGAAAGCCGTATCGAGCTTCTCCGGATCGGCGAAGTCATCAAGCCGCTCAAGCATGATCGTGAGAAGATAGTTGTTGCCGAGCCCGTAGCGGGTGTTGAGTTCGCGCAGCCTTGCGTAGGCCTCCTCCGACAAGGCCGCTTGAAAACGTTTGGGAAGCGGATAGCGTCGCGCAGCCATATCTAAAGGCTCCTAGCAATCAGCAGCTTCATAACCTCGTTGGTCCCGCCATAGATGCGCTGCACGCGGGCATCGCGATACATGCGGGCGATGGGGTATTCGTTCATGTAGCCGTAGCCGCCGAAGAGCTGAAGGCACTCGTCGACCACACGGCCCTGAAGCTCCGACAACCAGCATTTGGCCATGGAGGCGGTGACGGGGTCCAAGCCGCCGTCGAGGTGGCGCGCCACGCAATCGTTGTAGAAGACACGGCCGACCGTCGCCTCAGTCTTCAGTTCGGCCAGCTTGAACTGCGTGTTCTGGAAGTCGATGATCTTCTGCCCAAATGCCTTGCGTTCCTTCACATAGTCGATGGTGAGCGACAGTGCGCGCTCGGCCATGGCGATCGCCGTCGCGCCGATCTGCAACCGTTCCTGCGGAAGCTGCTGCATGAGCTGGACGAAACCCTGCCCCTCCTCGGAGCCCAGAAGGTTCGCCGTCGGCACCCGCACGTCGTTGAAGAACAGTTCCGACGTATCGTTGGATTTCAGTCCGATCTTGTCGAGGTTGCGCCCGCGCTCGAAGTCCTCCACCTCATCCGTTTCGACGACGATGAGCGAGGTGCCCTTGGCACCTTTCTCCGGATCGGTCTTCGTCACCACGACGATGAGATTGGCAAGCTGGCCGTTGGTGATGAAGGTCTTGGAGCCGTTGATGCGGTAGCGGTTGCCATCTCTTTCCGCGCGCGTCTTCACGCCCTGCAGGTCCGAGCCCGCGCCCGGCTCGGTCATGGCGATGGCGCCGATCAGTTCGCCGGTCGCCATCCTCGGCAGCCACCGCCTCTTCTGCTCTTCGGAGCCGTAATGGAGGATGTAGGGGGCGACGATGGAGTTGTGCAGGGCGATGCCGAAGCCATCGACGCCGACATGGCTGATCGCCTCGATGATGGCGCTTTCGTGAGCATAGGTACCGCCCGCGCCGCCATATTCCTCCGGCATCGAAGCGCAGAGGAGGCCATGTTCACCGGCCTTCCGCCAGCTCTCGCGGTCGAAGCACTCCGCCTTCTCGAATTCCTCGTAGCGCGGCTCGATTTCCTCGGCGAGAAACCGCCGCGCCATGTCGTAGAGCATGGCGACATCCTCGCCCGCCCAGGCAGGCTTGGGAATTGCGAGCACGGCTGCGGGGTCGGTCGCCATGTCGTTCCTCCTCCTACACGGCTATTTCGGCACGGGACCCAACAGAACAGGAAAGCCGCCGCAATGCCAACTCAAAACGCCTCCGCCGGCAGCGCCATCATCGTGTCGGCACCGGACGAGATGCGGGCGAGGTGGGCGGCCGTCTCCGGCATGACGCGCTCCATGAAGTAGCGTCCCACCACCAGCTTCGGCTCAAGGAAGTCCGCGCTGCCGTCAGCGCCGGCAGCAATGCCGTTCTGCGCCACCTTTACCATGCGCCCCCACATGTAGCCGAGAGCGACGAGGCCGAAGAGGTGCATGTAATCATAGGAGGCCGCACCAGCGTTATCCGGCTTCTGCATGGCGTTCTGCATGAGCCACATGGTGGCGGCCTGGAGGTCGTTCAGCCCCTTCTTCAGCGCCTTGGTGTAGGGCGCCATCTTTTCGTCGGTACGGTTCTCCTCGCAGAAATCGCCCACCGTCTTGAAGAAGGCCTGCACCGCGCGGCCGCCGTTCTGCGCCAGCTTGCGGCCGACGAGGTCGAGCGCCTGGATGCCGTTGGCGCCCTCGTAGATCATGGCGATGCGGGCATCGCGCACGAACTGGCTCATGCCGTGCTCTTCGATATAGCCATGGCCGCCGAACACCTGCTGCGCCATCACCGCGTGCTCGAAACCCTTGTCTGTAAGCACGCCCTTGATGACGGGGGTCATCAGGGCGAGGTGGTCTTCCGCCTCCTGGCGGTCCTTCTCGTCCTCGCTGCGGTGGGCGATGTCGGACTGCAGCGCGGTCCACAGGATGAGCGCGCGGCCCGCCTCGTTGAAGGCGCGCATGGTCATCAGCTTCCTGCGGATGTCGGGGTGGACGATGATCGGGTCGGCCTTCTTATCCCTCGCCTTGGCGCCGGTGAGAGAGAGGCCCTGCAGGCGCTCGTGGGCGTAATCGGTGGCGTTCTGGTAGGCCACTTCGCCGAGCGCGTGGCCCTGCAGCCCGACGCCCAGCCGCGCCTCGTTCATCATCGTGAACATGGCCTTGAGCCCACCGTTCTCCGCGCCCAGCAGAAAGCCCTCCGCCTCGTCGTAGTTCATGACACAGGTGGCATTGCCATGGATGCCCATCTTCTCCTCGATGGAGCCGCAGGAAACTCCATTGCCCTCACCAGGATCGCCGGCATCGTCAACCTTCCGCTTCGGCACGATGAAGAGCGAAATACCCTTCACCCCCTCCGGCGCCCCCTCGATGCGGGCGAGCACCAGGTGGACGATGTTCTCCGCCATGTCGTGCTCACCGGCGGAAATGAATATCTTCTGCCCGGAGATCTTGTAGCTGCCGTCGCCGTTGGGCACGGCCTTGGTACGCAGAAGCCCAAGGTCCGTGCCGCAGTGCGGCTCGGTCAGGTTCATGGTGCCGGTCCAGGTGCCCTCGACCATGTTCGGCAGCCACTTCCGCTTCTGCTCTTCCGTCCCGTGGGCGAGGATGGCGGCAATCGCTCCTTGGGTGAGACCGGGATACATCATCAGCGCCATGTTGGCGGAAACGAGGTATTCGCCGACGGCCGAATGCACCAGATAGGGCAATCCCTGCCCGCCAAATTCGGTTGGGACCGAGAGGCCCATCCAGCCGCCCTCGCAATATTTGCGGTATGCCTCGATGAAGCCTTTCGGCGTCGTCACCGTGGCGTCCTCATGGCGGATGCAGCCTTCCATGTCGCCGACCCGGTTCAAGGGCTGCATGACGTTCTCGGCCAGTTTCGCACCCTCGTTGAGGATCGCTTCCAGCAGGTCGGGCGAGGCATCGGCGAAGCCCGGCAGGTTGTCATGGCGTTGGTAGCCAAGAACATCGCGAACGACGAAGACCGTGTCCTGCACGGGAGCCCTGTAGGTCGGCATGAAGTTCCTCCAGCACGCATCTCAACCCCGGCGGCAAGGTCCACCAGCCGGCACCGAAGGGCCTCATATCAAAGTTTGACGTGCGCGTAAACGTCAAACAACATTCAGCCCACGCCGCACGATGGGTAATTCGGTAATAAAGATTAACTGCTTGTTTACCACGATTGGTGAATGTTCTGGCATCGGAACGCCATCATGCTGTGCTTCGCACACATATTGGGTTCCGACCGAGGGGATGCTCTCTGGGGAACCCGCCATCGCCACAAGCGCACGGCGGCCCACTGAAATCCCCGCAATATCGTGTTCCACGTGCGGCGAGCCGATCAGCCGCGGAGAGGCGGGCGTTTCGATGAACACCAAGCGGTCCTACCTGGATAACCTGAATGCGGGGCGGCAGCGCAGGTCCGACACCACCCTTGAGGATATCAGCCGCACCCTCGACCAACTGGAAAGCCGCCTAGGGCGGACCCTGGAGACCCGCCAGCGCGGGCCCGAAAGGGAAAGCGATATCGCGCAGCGCATGCAGCGCCTTTCGGAAGCTGCCGCCGAGCCCCATCCCGAAAACCCTCGCACCTATAGCGCGGGCGAAGATTGCGATCAGCTGCAGCGTATCGCGCGCCAGATTGAAAGTTCCCGCCATCAGGAAGACCAGCTCACTTCCATCGGCAGCATAGCGGAGGAGCTGAAGGCGCTGCGTGAAGACATGCGTGCCATGGTCGGTTCCGGCCTGCGGCGTGAATTCAACGCGCTCCGGGAGGAATTGGCGGGCATCATGGCCGCCGCACCGCAATCGCCCATGACCGCCGAACTGAACGCGGAGTTCGAGCGGCTTTCCCGGGCGACTACTCTTCTGGCCGAGCGCAGCGACGACAAGAGCACGAAGATGCTGCGGCTGGAACTGGAGCAGGTCAAGGCTTCGCTCGACAGTCTCGCGCGGGAGGAAACCGTACGTTCCCTCGACAAACGCTGGGACACCATCGAAAGCCAGCTCGCGACGGGCGCCGATCCGGCGATAGAAAGGCTTGGCGCGCGGCTGGAGGAAATCGGCGCAGCGGTCGAGGGCCTGCCCGGATCGCTTTCATTGCACACGCTGGAAGAGTGTCTGCGCACCCTGGCAAGCTCCCTCGACCAGTTCGCCGGGCAGCCCGCCCGCGGCCAGCACGACCTTTACGCCATGATCGAGGAACGCCTCGACGAGATCTCGCGTGCCATCACGGCTTCGGCGGCGCTCGCCCATTCGTCGAACTTCGATGAAAAGCTGCTTGAGCGCATCGAGGCCCGCATCTCCTCGCTGGCGAACCAGATCAACGAGCTGGCCGAGGATCGCTCGGACGGCCTCGTCGTCGAGCGGCTCAATGCGCTTTCCGACCGCATCGACGAGGTCGCCCGGCGTATCGATGTGCCGGAACAGACGGTAGAGCAGCTGGCCGATACCATCACCCGGATTTCGGAGAAGCTCGACACCGTTTACCGTTCGGACGATGCCGGCATCATGGCGGCCATGGACAGCCGCTTCGCGGATCTCGCAGCCCGTATCGATGAGGCGCGAGAGGAGTCCGGCGACGGCAGCACCCTGCGCGCGCTGGAGGCGCGGCTGGAGGATGTCTCCCGCCGGCTGCAGAATTCCGCCTCCGCCGGCATGGGGCTCGACCGCGAGGTGATCCGCAATCTGGAGGCGCAGGTGGCGAGCCTCTCTGCCCACCTGGAGCGTCCTGGCCGCGAGGTTCCTGAATTCGAGGACCTGGCGCCGAGGCTGGAGAAGATCGAGCAGTCGATCGGCGAGAGCCGTGCCGCCATGATCGAAGCCGCCCGCCAGGCGGCCGAGCAGGCGGTCCAGACACTGGGTGTCGCTCGCACTGAGCCGGTGGACGCCCGCCTGACCGAGGACCTGAAGACGCTGGAAGCGCTGACGCGCAAGTCCGACGAGCGCAATACCAAGACCTTCGAGGCGATCCACGACACGCTGCTCAAGATCGTCGAGCACCTGGGCTCGATCGAGGCAGGCAAGCTCGCCCTCGCCCACGCGCCGTCCATCGACCCCTCGGAAGGCTACGAGGATGCCGGCATGCCGCGCCATCCCGAGCCGGGGCGCACGCCGGCCGAAGCCGCCGTGGCGGCGGCCGAGGCCGCGCTGTACGATGAGGGGGCGAGCACTCCGCGAGGGCAGGAGAAGCGCTCGATGCTGGGGGGGCTTTCACGTGCCATCACCGGCAGGCGCGGTCGCGCCGCGGAAGAGAACGTCCGCGAGGAACCCGTCCTCGCCGACGATCCCGAGGAGGGTGCGCTCGAGCCGTCCCTCGACGAGCAGCGGATCAACGAGCCGCTGGAGCCAGGTTCCGGCGCTCCCGACCTCAACTCCATCATGCGCCGCGTGCGCGACGAGCACGGCACCCGCGACGCCGCCTCGTCGGATACGGCGAAGGCTGATTTCATCGCCGCCGCACGTCGCGCCGCCCAGGCCGCGGCCGCGGAGGCGGAAATCTTGAAGGACAGCCGCGCCGAGACCGCCAGCAAGGGCGGAAAGCTCGGTATCGGCAAGGTTCTCGGTCGCCGCAAGAAGCACCTGCTTCTCGCACTTGGCACGGCCATCGTGCTCGCCGGCGGTCTGCAATACGCCAGGACGCTCTGGCAGGACGGCGAACCCGTGCGCATGGCGCAGGTGGTCGAGCCGACCGAGGAGCCTCAGGAGGCTGCGGTGAAGCCGGAGCTGGCCAAGCCTGAAACGGAAGAGCAGCCGGCCGGGCCGGTGCGCGTGGTCGACGCGCGCGACGAGGCGGATAGAAACGAAGAGATCTCAACGGCCGCCATCGACTCTCCGCATGATCTCACGCCGGTCGCGGAGAGCGAAACGCGAATGGCAAGCGCCGACACCGTTCTCCCGTCGAGCCTGCCGATGGCCACTCCGCCGCAGGAAGCTGCCCCCGAAGAGGCAGGCGTCGAGCCGACCGCGCGTGATCTGCCGAAAGTCCCCGAAGAGATCGAGCCGGCCTCACTGCGTCAGGCGGCAGCGGAAGGCAACGCCGCCGCTCTCTACGAGATCGCCAACCGCTATGCGGATGGAGTTGATGTGGAGGCCGACATGGCGGAGGCTGCCCGCTGGTATGAAGAGGCGGCCGAACGGGGCGTCGCTCCGGCGCAATACCGCATCGGCAATCTTTACGAGAAAGGCAACGGCGTCGAGCGTGACATCGCCAAGGCGAAGACGTGGTATCAGCGCGCCGCCGAACAGGGCAATGCCAGCGCCATGCACAATCTCGGCGTGCTCTACGCCATGGGCGCCGACGGCACGACGGACAACGAGTCTGCCGCGCGCTGGTTTCAGGAAGCCGCCGATCTCGGTGTCGTCGACAGCCAGTTCAACCTCGGCATCCTGGCCACCAAGGGCATCGGCGTAAAGCGCGACCTGAGCGAGGCCTACAAATGGTTCGACGTCGTTGCCAGAACAGGCGACGCGGATGCCGCCGCCAAGCGCGACGAGATCGCCAAGGTGATGGCGCCGGCAGACCTCGTCAAGGCCCAGGGTAAGGCAAAGCTCTGGAAGGCCCGGCAAGCCGATCCGCAGACCAACACCGTCGACATTCCCCGCGAGTGGCGCACGGACGAGATGGCCACCGGCAGCGTCGACGTGAAAGCCGTCGATATGAAGAAGGCCATCGGCAACATCCAGGTCATCCTCAACAAGAACGGCTTCGACGCCGGCCCCGCGGACGGCGTCATGGGCGACAGGACACGCGCCGCCATCAAGGCCTTTCAGAAGGAGAACGGCTTGGCCGAGACGGGCGTCGTAGACGATGCGCTGGTGCGCGCGCTGCTGGCGCGCAACAAGGAGGCACAGTGAGCGGTGTGGCCACGGCATAAATCCGTCGCAGAGCCATTTCCCGCAAGTTTTCAAAGTTTTCCCCCCGCGCGCGTTTGACTTCGCCGTCTTGTGGGCGCAAGAACGAGAGCAACATTTGAGCGTGCGCAACAGACCCGTCGCGCATTTTGTGCATAACAATCCCAGGTGTCGCGGGTGGGCATCTATCTCCCGATCGCGGAAATGTCCGTCAACATGGTGGTCCTGCTCGCCATGGGCGGCGCGGTCGGCTTCCTCTCCGGCATGTTCGGCGTCGGCGGCGGCTTCCTCATCACACCACTCCTGATCTTCTACAACATCCCGCCCGCCATCGCGGTGGCGACCGGCGCCAATCAGGTGATCGCCTCCTCCTTTTCCGGCGCGCTCGCCCATTTCAAGCGCGGCTCCCTCGACATGAAGCTGGGCGGCGTGCTTCTCGCCGGCGGTGTCGTCGGGTCGTCCATCGGCATCTACGTCTTCGCCTACCTGCGCAGACTGGGCCAGCTCGACCTCATCGTCTCGCTGCTATACGTGGCCTTTCTGGGTTCCGTCGGCGGCCTGATGCTCGTCGAAAGCGTGCGTGCCATCCGTCGCGCCAGGGGCGGCCAGGTCGCCTCGCTCCGCCGCCCCGGCCAGCACAATTGGATCCACCGCCTGCCGCTCAAGATGCGCTTCCGCGCCTCAAAGATCTTCGTCAGCATCATTCCGGTGCTGGGGCTTGGCGCCATCATCGGCTTCCTCGCCTCGATCATGGGTGTCGGCGGCGGTTTCATCATGGTGCCGGCGCTCATCTACCTGCTCAAGGTACCCACCAACGTCGTCATCGGCACGTCCCTGTTCCAGATCATCTTCGTCGCCGCCTTCACCACGGTGGTGCATTCGACGGCCAACCAGACGGTGGATGTCGTGCTCGCCTTCCTGCTCATGGTGGGCGGAGTGGCAGGCGCCCAGTATGGGGCGCGGGTCGGCCAGAGGCTGCGCGGCGAGCAGTTGCGCGCTCTGCTGGCGGTGCTGGTGCTGGCCGTTGCGCTGCGGCTGGCGTTCGATCTGTTCGTGCGCCCGGCAAGCATTTATTCGCTGGCGACGGGGGCTAGCTGATCGATGCTTCTCCCGCGCGCCCTCCTGCTTCTCTTTGTCACCGCCCTGGCCGGCAAGGCGCACGCCCAGGAGCCTGTAAGCGAAGGCATCCAGATCGGCCTTTCGACCGACCGCGTCTCCATCACCGCCGACTTCTCCGGCGCCAATCTCACCATATTTGGTGCGCTGGAGAACGTCGATCCACTCATCAGCCGGCAAGGCCGCTACGATGTCGTCGTGGTGCTGGAAGGGCCGCCGCGCACGGTAGTGGTGCGCAAGAAGACGCGGGTGCTTGGCATGTGGATCAACACCCAGTCGGTAATCTTCCGCGACGTGCCGGCCTCCTACTCCGTCGCCATGACCCGGCAGCCGCAGGACATCACCGCCCCCGCCAACTACCGGCGGCTGGCGCTGCGCCCGGAGAACGTTCATCTGCAGCCGCTCGACCCGGAAGAGAACGTGAGCACCCTTAAGGAGTTCAGGAATGCGCTGCGCGCCCGCAAGGAGGCGAGGGGGCTCTATGTGGAATACGCGGGCGGCGTGCAGTTTCTGTCGCGCAACCTGTTTCGCGCCACGCTGCGCCTGGCGCCCAACGTGCCCGTCGGCACACACCGGGCGCGCGCCTTCCTGTTCCGCAACGGCGTTTTCGTCGAGGAAACATCGGCCCTGCTGACCATCCGCAAGGCGGGGCTGGAGCAGCGCATCTTCGAATACGCGCACCAACGGAGCTTTCTCTACGGCCTCGCCGCCGTCCTGTTGGCGATCGTGACCGGCTGGCTCGGGCGGCTGATCTTCCGGAAGGAGTAGCTAAGAGACTGTTTGAAAACAGGGTGGCGGTTTGAGCCGGTCCGTGATTCGAGCTTCTGATGTGGACAGCAGCGAACCGGCCCGGATGGCCGCCGGTGTTGGGGGCACCTCAAGCGTCCGTTATTAGACTAGGCGACACCTGGGACATGGCGCTCAAGCGGATGGACAACGTAGGAATCGTTGTCGAAGACCTCGTAGGGACGATTGATTCCGGTTTTCCGACCGGAATTGCGTCAAAACAACGAGTCGGATCGGATCAACGATTCCGTGAAGCGATGATCCGAGCTACGCCGGCCGCAGCATGGCCCCGGTGATCGGATAGACCCGCTCGGCCCCCAGCATATAGGCCGTCAGCGCCTCGCGGCGGAACAGTCCGGCAAAGGCGCGATCAAGAACGTTGAGCGTGCCCGTCAGGCTGCCGAAGGCGGGCATGACGAGGCGGGCGCCGTCAGAGGCGAAGCAGGCCCGCCGCACGGAGCGGCCCCGCCGCACGATACGCGCGCCCGGATGCAGATGACCGGCGATCTCGCCCTCAGCCTCTCCCTGCGACGGCTCATGCCGGAATATGAGGCTCCCCACCGCCAGTTCCTCCACCCAGTGGCCAGGCAGGCCCTCCGGGGGCAGGGGATCGTGATTGCCGGAGATCCAGTACCACTGGCGCCCCGCCATCAGCGCCAGCAGCCGCTCGCGGAAGGCCTCGGGCATCCGACCGGCGCCGCCCGCATCGTGGAAACTGTCGCCGAGGCTGACGACCGCCGCGGGGCGATGCCGGTCGATCACGGCGGCCAACCGCTTCAGCGTTGCCGCTGTGTCATAGGGCGGCAGCATGCTGCCACGCCGCGCATAGGACGAACCCTTCTCCAGATGCAGGTCGGAGACGACGAGCAGGCGATCGGCTGGCAGGTAAAGCGCCCCCGAGGGATCGCAGACGGCACCCTCGCCGGCGACTGCGATCTCGACCGCCGGCAGCACCCCTCCCATCCCCTCCACAATCGTCATGCGCCGCCCATGGCCTCCTCGATCAGGCTGTCCGCCGCCTCACCCAGAAGCGACTCACTGGCGCCGCCCGGCACGGGCTCCCTGCCGATCTCCAGCATCGCGGGAACGGCCAGCGGCGAAATCCTCTCCAGATCTTTATGCATGATTCGGCCACGGGTGCGCGACAGCATCTCGCCGAGGCGCGCTATGTCGAGCAAACCC
Organism: Chelativorans salis; assembly: GCF_025336525.1. Lineage (GTDB taxonomy): Bacteria > Pseudomonadota > Alphaproteobacteria > Rhizobiales > Rhizobiaceae > Chelativorans > Chelativorans salis. Next base: position 1,177,919 of record NZ_JAOCZP010000001.1, on the reverse strand, counting down.
GTGGCCGCATCCCGCCATGTTGCCTGAAGCAGGATGTGGTCGGGTTCATGGGCGCGCAAGACGTCATAAATAAGGTCGGCGGAAACAGTCACCTGGCGCCCCGTCTTCTCCTGCCCCGGATGGCGCTTCTCCACCAGTCCGGAGATGACCGCGCAATTGCGGAAGGTACGCTTCAAAAGCCAGCTGTCGGCCAGCCACGCTTCCAGATCGTCCCCCAGCATGTCCTCGTCGAAGAGCTGCGCCAGCGATAGCACCCCCCGGCGGATCATGCCGCCCATATCCTCCAGCCCCCAGATCGCCAGCGAATAATCCGTCGCCACGAAGCCAAGCGGCCGTGCGCCCGCCCGCTCCAGCCGGCGCGTCAAGAGCATGCCCAGCGTCTGATGCGCCAGCCTGCCTTCGAAGGGGTAGGCCACCATGTAGTGGCGGCTGGCACGCGGGAATGTCTCGACAAGCAGGTCCTGCCGGCGCGGCAGCACCGATTTCTCCTTCTGGATGCGCAGCCAGTCAGCCACCTGCTCGGGCAGCGCCCGCCAGCGCTCAGGATCGCCCAGCATCGCACGCACTTCGCCGGCGAGATAGGTGGAGAGCGGAAACTTGCCGCCGGCATAGGATGGCACCATGGCGTCCTGCCCGGCGGCGGACGTGACAAAGCATTCGTTCTCGCGGATGCCCTCGAAGCGCAGAGTGCGCCCAGAGAACATGAAGGTGTCGCCAGGCGCCAGCGTCTCCAGGAAATATTCCTCCACCTTGCCAAGCACCATGCCGCCACGCATCGCCCCGCCGCGCTGCCGCGTCAGCCGCACGTTCAGCATCGGCGCCTCGACGATGGTGCCGACATTGAGCCGGTACTGCTGCGCAATCCGCGGATGGGAAATGCGCCAGCGCCCGTCCTTCATGCGGCGAATGCGGGCATAGCGCTCGTAGGTCTTCAGCGCATAGCCGCCCGTGGCGACGAACTCGACGACGCGGGAAAAGGTGGCCGCGTCGAGCCCGGAATATGCTGCCGCACTTCGCACCTCGTCGAAGAATTCCGCCTCATCGAACGGCCCGGCGCAGGCCCGCCCCAAAACGTGCTGCGCCAGAACATCGAGCGCACCGTCGCCCAGCGGCGGCGTGTCCTGCGCGCCCAGATAGTTCGCCTCGAGCGCGGCTCTACACTCCATCACCTCGAAACGGTTGGCCGGCACGAGGATCGCCCGGCTCGGCTCGTCCATACGGTGGTTGGAGCGGCCGATGCGCTGGGCAAGCCGGCTCGCCCCTTTCGGCGCCCCGACATGCACCACCAGGTCCACATCGCCCCAATCAATGCCGAGGTCCAGTGTGGAGGTGGCGACGATGGCCCGCAGGCTGTTCGTCTCCATCGCCTTTTCCACACGCCGCCGCTGCGCGACGTCGAGCGAGCCGTGGTGCAGCGCGATCGGCAGGTTGTCTTCGTTGATGTGCCACAGCTCGCGGAAGAGAAGCTCGGCCTGGCTGCGCGTGTTGACGAAGAGCAGCGTCGTCTTGTGCCGCCTGATCGCCTCGTAGACGGCAGGAATGGCATAGCGCGCCGAATGGCCGGACCACGGCACGCGCTCCTCCGTCTCCAGGATGGTGATCTCAGGCTTGGCGCCGCCGGCAACGGTGACGATGTCGGCCATGGCAGCCGTCTGCGTCTGATCGACCAGCCAGCGGCGCAGCGCGTCGGGCTCGGCCACCGTGGCCGAAAGGCCGATGCCGACAAGCCCGGGAGCAAGCCGCCTGAGCCGGGCCAATCCCAGCGAGAGCAGGTGCCCGCGTTTCGACGTGACAAGCGAATGCAGCTCATCCAGCACCACGTACTTCAAGCCGGCAAAAAAACGCTCCGCATCGGCAGACGCGATCAGCAGTGCAAGCTGCTCCGGCGTCGTCAGGAGAATGTCCGGCGGAACGTGCTTCTGGCGCTGTCGCTTGTGCGCCGGCGTATCGCCCGTGCGCGTCTCCATGCGGATGTCGAGCCCCATTTCGTCCACCGGCTGCGTGAGGTTGCGCTGGATGTCGACGGCCAGCGCCTTGAGCGGCGAGATGTAGAGCGTGTGGACGCCTCGGCGCGGCTCACCCGGCTTCGGCTTCAGCCTACCTGCCAGATCGGTGAGCGAGGGCAGAAAGCCGGCCAGCGTCTTGCCCGCGCCGGTGGGGGCGATGAGGAGGGCGGACCGGCCCTCGCCGGTGCGCCTGAGGAGTTCGAGCTGATGCGAACGCGGCGTCCATCCGCGCGCGGAAAACCACTCCCGGAACGGCGCGGGCAAAAGAGCGGCGCTATCGCCGTCGATGGGGGTCATCTGTTCCAAGAAGACTAGAACTAATGCAGAACAGACGTCTCGCCAAGCGGTTCAATGCGCCGGCGGGCGCTCGGGAGCTTCCACCGCTGCCACGATCTCGCCCACCTCCGCGGCAGCGTCCCTTCGCACAGCCACCACGATCAGCCCTTCCACGGGCTCGTCGCGGTCTATGCGGATTGTGGCGATCTCAAAGGAGGCGATGTCGAAGCCGGCGCCGGCCAGCAGTGCGCGAACATGCGCCGGCGCATGGGCATAGCGGCGGGAAGGCCGCAGCACCATCTCCTCCGCTCCCGCATGGCTTTCGACCGAAAAGGCGAAGACACCGCCCGGCTGCAGGTTCCCCGCCACCGTTTCGAAAATGCGCTGGAGCGCCCCCACATACATGAAGACATCCGCCGCGGTAACCAGATCGGCTCCCGTGGGGAGGGCAGAGAGCGTCAGGAGATCCCTACGTGCGAGCCGGTCATAGATGCGTTTGTCTTCGGCGCGCTTCAGCATCTCTGCCGAAATATCCATCCCTTCCAGAAAGCTCGCGAGGACTCTCAGCCGCTCGCCCATCAGCCCGGTGCCGCAGCCGAGGTCGATCGCATGGGCAAAGCGCTCGCGGCCAAGCCTCTTCAGCGCTTCCCAGATGAGCTCCGGCACACGGTAGGCGAGCCGTTCCACCAGCGCTTCGTCGAAGGTGCCGGCGTACTGGTCGAACAGCGTTTCCACGAAGGCACTGGGTGCGGCCTCGAGCCCAGGCAGGGCACCATGAAGTTCGAGCTTCAGCGCCGCGCCCAGCCGGTCCGTATGGTCGAGACGCAGCGCCGTGCGCCATGCCTCTGTCGCTGCAGTGAGGTCGCCGGCTTCCGCCAATATCTCGCCATGTCGGAAGTGACCGGCCGCCCATTCCGGTGCCAGTGACAGCGCCTCGCCCATCAGCTCCGCAGCCGCCCGGAAATCTCCAGCGGAAAAGAGCATCTGAGCGTAGCCGGCGCGGCGGTCGGCAAGGAGATTGCCGGAGGCGAAGAAGAGCGGGTTCATGCAGGTGGGGAAAATCCAGGCGAAGCGAGCGCGGCTTATGATGGAGAAGCAAGCAATTTGCAAGCGCCTTTCGCTTGCGCAAAAAACGCCTATCTTCACCGCATGACAAGCGCGCGCGACCTGCTCCGCTCCCGGCCCGAGGGGCTGTGCTGTCCGGAAGGCCAGTTCTTCATCGACCCCGTGCGCCCGGTCGAACGGGCGCTGATCACCCATGGCCACGCCGACCACGCGCGCGCCGGCCATGGCGCAGTACTCGCCACAAAAGAGACGCTCGACATCATGCGCCTGCGCTATGGCGAAGGCTTCGCCGGCACGGTGCAGGAGGCCCGGCCCGACGAGGCGATCTCCATCAACGGCATGCGCATCACCTTTCATCCCGCAGGCCACGTCCTCGGTTCGGCGCAGATCGCGGTTGAGGCGAACGGCGCCCGCATTGTCGCCTCCGGCGACTACAAGCGCAGCCGCGACCCCACCTGCGCGCCCTTCGAGCCGATCCCCTGCGACGTCTTCATCACCGAGGCCACCTTCGCCCTGCCGGTCTTCACCCATCCGGACCCCACCCATGAGGTCGGGCAGTTGCTGACGTCGCTGAAGCAGTTTCCCGAACGCACGCACATCGTCGGCGCCTATACGCTCGGCAAGGCCCAGCGCGTGATCGCGCTCCTGCGCGAGGCGGGCTACGGCGAGACCATCTACATCCATGGGGCTCTGGCCAAGCTCTGCGCCTATTACGAGAGCACCGGTGTGCCGCTCGGCCCCCTGCAGGCCGCGACCGTGGAGGAGGAAGGCGAAGCCCCGCCCGCCGGCACCGTCGTGGTCGCCCCGCCCGCGGCCATCGACGACCGCTGGTCGCGCCGCTTCGCCGATCCACTTGCCTGCTTTGCCTCGGGCTGGATGCGCATCCGCCAGCGGGCGCGCCAGCGCGGGGTCGAACTGCCGCTCATCATCTCCGACCATGCGGACTGGAATGAGTTGACGGATACCATCCGAGAGACGGGTGCCGGCGAAGTGTGGGTCACCCACGGCCGCGAGGAAGCGCTCGTGCGCTGGTGCGAACTGAACGGCATCATGGCCAAGCCGCTGCACCTCGCCGGCTACGAGGACGAGGCGGAATAGTGGAACGCTTCGCCGAACTCCTCGACCGGCTGGTGCTCACGCCCGCGCGCAACGGCAAGCTGAGGCTCCTCACCGACTATTTCACCACCGTGCCGGATCCCGACCGCGGCTATGGGCTTGCCGCCCTCACCGGCGGCCTCGACTTCCCGGCGGTCAAGCCGGCGATGCTGCGCACGCTGACGACCGAGCGCGTGGACCCGGTGCTTTTCGCCTATTCCTATGACTATGTCGGCGACCTCGCCGAGACAGTCTCCCTCATCTGGCCAGCAGACGGTGGAATGGAAGCGCCCGCCCTTTCGGAAGTCGTCGAGCGCCTTTCCCACGCCAGTCGCTCCGACGCGCCGGCAGTGATGGCCCGGCTCCTCGATCAGCTCTCCCCCTCAGGCCGCTTCGCAGCAATAAAGCTCGCCACCGGGGGCTTGCGCGTCGGCGTCTCGGCACGTCTCACCAAGCAGGCGCTGGCCGCCTTCGGCAACGTGGAGGTCCAGGAGATCGAGGAGTTGTGGCACGGCCTGGCGGCTCCCTACACGGAGCTCTTCGCCTGGCTCGAAGGCAAAAGGCCGAAGCCCGAGAACGCGGCCAAGGCGCCTTTCCGCCCCGTCATGCTGGCGCACCCGGCGGCCGAGGCCGACTTCTCCACCCTCGACCCCGAAGCCTATGCCGCCGAATGGAAATGGGACGGCATCCGCGTGCAGGCGGTGGCGGAAGGCGGCGTCCGCCGCCTCTACTCTCGCACCGGCGACGACATCTCCGGCGCCTTCCCCGATCTCATCGAGGCGATGGATTTCGACGCCGCGCTCGACGGCGAACTCCTCGTCGGCGACCCGCGAGAGAAAACCGGTACCTTCTCCGACCTCCAGCAGCGGCTCAACCGCAAGACGGTCTCGCGCACCATGCTGACGAACTACCCCGTCTTCATGCGCTGCTACGACCTCCTGCTTCTGGGCGACCGCGACGCCCGCACGCTCCCCTATGCCGAGCGCCGCTCGCAGCTCGCCGCCTTCGTGGCGGACCTCCCCGGCGACCGTTTCGACCTGTCGCCGGAAATCTCCTTCGCAAGCTGGCAGGAGCTCGACGACAAGCGCTGCCACCCGCCGCATCCCGTCATCGAGGGTGTGATGCTGAAGCGCAAGGATTCGCCCTACCTCCCCGGTCGCCCCAAGGGCCCATGGTTCAAATGGAAGCGCGATCCCTTCACCGTGGATGCGGTGCTGATGTACGCCCAGCGCGGCCACGGAAAACGCTCGAGCTTCTATTCCGACTACACCTTCGGCGTCTGGTCGGGGCCCACGGAAGACCCGGTGCTCGTCCCCGTCGGCAAGGCCTATTTCGGCTTCACCGACGAGGAACTCCGGCAGATCGACAAATATGTGCGCGACAACACGGTGGAGCGTTTCGGCCCGGTGCGTGCGGTGCGCGCCGACAAGAGCCACGGCTTGGTGCTGGAAGTCGCCTTCGAAGGCCTCAACCGCTCGACGCGCCACAAATCCGGCATCGCCATGCGCTTCCCCCGCATCTCCCGGCTCCGCTGGGACAAGCCCACCCACGAGGCCGACCGCATTGAGACGCTGGAAGGAATGCTGCCGCCAGGCTAGAGCAGGAAAAGTGGCAACCGGTTTTCCGTCCGGAATTGCGACAAACCAAAGGAGCAGATCGGATCATCGGTACCTTGAAACGATGATCCGGTCTAGGTCTCCCCGAGTTCATACGTCGCCTGAAGCGCGCCCGAACGGTAGACATAGCGGGCGATGCAGGTGCCCTTGTCCGGCGTCGTGTCGCAGTTCGTGCTGTCCACCTCCACCTCCAGAACTGTGCCGTCCTGCTCGAACGTCGGCACACCGCCGAGGATCCGCGTCGGGTTCTGGTAGTCTTCGCTTGAGAGTGCGACATCGATGTTGCAGCCGCCATTGCCGCAGAAGGCCGTTGCCGCCCCGCCACACACCATCGGCGAGGGATCGAGCACATAGTCCTCCCGCCCGTCGCCATCCAGATCGGCGGTCAGGATGCGCGGTCGGTCGGCGCCGTTCTCCATTGTGCCGCCCAGCGCCGTGCATTCCTGAGCATAGCCGTCGATGGCCGCCTCGACCCCCGGCGGAAGCGGCTCGGCGTCGTCAGCCTCGGCGTACGATGTTGCGGCAAGGGCGAGAAAGGCAAAGGCGGCAACCGAACGTGAATGGTGCATATGCGTCTTCTCCTAGCAGCGTGCCCTCATCCCCACAAGTCGGATCCGGCATCCTGCGCGCTCTTCCCGTCCTCGGCGCTCATCATATCGGCAACCGCCTGCAATGCATCCACGATTTCCCGTCGCCTGCCTTCTTCCAGCGCAGCAAAGCGCGTGGCGAAATTTTCGCCCAGGGGCTCCGGCGCATTGGCGACGAGAGCCATTCCCTTATCCGTCAGCCGCGTGTGCACGATGCGCCGGTCGAGCAACGAGCGGTAGCGCTCGATGATCGCGCGCTCCTCCAGCTTGTCGAGGATGGTGATGACCGTTGCCGGGCTCAGATCGGCATGCGCGGAAAGCACCGTCGTCGTCACCTCCCCAAGCGCGGCGATGGCTTTCAGGATGACGAGCTGCGGCGCCGTCAGGCCGATCGCCTTTATGAGCGCCCGCGACTGCAGGTCACTGGCCCGCAGGATGCGGCGGATGGCCTTCTCGACGACGCGCAGCTCCTCCAGCGGGAACCCGCCGGCAGCCTGTGCGTTCTCGGAAAGTTGGTTCATAAGCGACGCCATTCATTTGACATCAAATCATCAGAACTATAACTAACACGTCGCCCGGTGCAACGACTAAAGAGGGACCCCCCGCTTCTCATGTGCGGTATTTGCGGAGAATTGAGATTCGACGGCGGCCAGCCGTCACCCGTCGCCCTTTCTAAAATGATGGAAAGCCTTGCCCCGCGCGGGCCGGACGGCACCGGTGTGGTGCTGCACGACAACACGGCCTTCGGCCATTGCCGGCTGAAGATCATAGACCTGTCGGAGAAGGCCAGACAGCCCATGGAGGACCCCGAGCTGGGTCTCACCATCTGCTTCAACGGCTGTATCTACAATTATCCGGAACTGCGCGTCGAGCTCGAGGAGAAGGGCTACCGCTTCTTCTCCACCGGCGACACCGAGGTGATCCTCAAGGCCTGGCATGCCTGGGGCGAGAAATGCGTCGAGCGCTTCCATGGCATGTTCGCCTTCGTGCTGCACGAGCGCGACACCGGCCGCATCGTCATGGCGCGCGACCGTTTCGGCATCAAGCCGCTCTATCTCTCCGAGACGCCGAGCACCTTGCGCTTCTCCTCGTCCCTCCCGGCATTGGTGGCCGGCGGCGGGGTCGACACGTCCGTCGACCGCATAGCGCTCCACCATTACATGACCTTTCACGCCATCGTGCCGCCCCCGCGCACGATCCTCAACGGCGTCAAGAAACTGCCGCCCGCCACCATCCGTGTCATCGAGCCCGACGGCACGAAGCGCGACCGCGTCTACTGGGACCCGCCCTATGAGCGCGATCCTGCGCTCACCTCGCTCACCTCGGAGGAATGGCGCGACCGCGTGCTGGAGGCGCTCCGCCTCGCCGTCAAGCGCCGCATGGTGGCCGACGTGCCGGTGGGCGTGCTTTTATCCGGCGGCGTCGATTCCAGCCTCATCGTCGGCCTTCTGGCCGAGGCCGGGCAGACCGGTCTGATGACCTTCTCCGTCGGCTTTGAGGAGGCTCATGGCGAAAAGGGCGACGAGTTCGTCTATTCCGACATGATCGCCGAGCGTTTCGGCACCAATCACCACCAGATTTTCGTCCCCTCCAGCGACCTCATGGACGCGCTGCCCGGCACCTTCCAGGCGATGTCCGAGCCGATGGTCTCCTACGACAATGTCGGCTTCTACCTCCTGTCGAAGGAGGTCTCGAAGCACATCAAGGTCGTGCAGTCCGGACAAGGCGCGGACGAGGTGTTCGGCGGCTATCACTGGTATCCGCCGTTGATGCACTCCAACGACGTGGTCGGCGACTACGCCGACGTCTTCTTCGACCGCTCGCACGCAAGACTGAAGGAGCAGCTGGCGCCTGAGTGGCATACGGAGGAAGACGTCAGCCGTGCCCTCGTGGCGCGTCACCTGACGCGGCCGGGCGCCGATACGCCGGTCGATGCCGCACTTCGCCTCGATTCTTCGGTGATGCTGGTCGACGACCCGGTCAAGCGCGTCGACAACATGACCATGGCCTGGGGGCTCGAAGCACGCGTTCCCTTCCTTGACCACGAGCTCGTGGAGCTCGCCGCCCGCATCCCGCCGGAGGAGAAGCTGAAGGGCGGCGGCAAAGGCGTCCTGAAGGATGCCGCCCGCCAGGTGATCCCGAGCGAGGTGATCGACCGCACCAAGGGCTATTTCCCCGTGCCGCAGCTAAAATATGTCGCCGGCCCCTATCTGGATATGGTGCGTGATGCGTTAAGCTCTAAAGCAGCGCGCGAGCGCGGGCTGTTCCGCCAGGAGTATCTGGATACGCTCTACGCCGCGCCCGCCGACCACATCACGCCGCTGCGTGGCTCTGCGCTGTGGCAGGTCGGCCTACTGGAATTGTGGCTGCAGACCCACGGGATCTGAGCAAATGGCAAAGCACGACGAGCAGGCTGGGCGCGCCCACCGGGGACGCACCGACAAGGCGCTCGGCCATCGCCTGAAGCGGCTTCGCAGCGAGACCATGAAGCCGGCAAGCGGCCATGGTGAGGGCGAGGAGGACAAGCAGGCGAAATCGGTGGCGCTCGAGATGGGTTGGGGCAGGCTGCTCTTCGCCCAGACTTATCCCACCAACGCCGAGATCGTCGAGGCACTGCACCAAGAAGGCCCGGCCCGCCGTGACATCGCCTTTTATATCCGCGATCCGCACGTGCTTCTGGCGCTTGCGCCGCAAGAGCTATTCCTCGACCCGTCCCACACCTACCGGCTGAACCTGGCCACCTACCGGCCGAGCCAGCGCCAGCCGCGCGGCTTCTTCATCCGCAGGCTCTCCTCCGAGGCCGACGCCGATGCCGTCAACGCCATCTACCAGAGCCGCGGCATGGTGACGGTCAGGCCGGACTTCTTCTGGAGCAAGCGCGACAGCCGCGCCATCACCTACCTCGTCGCCGAGGACGAGTTGACCGGCGACATCGTCGGCACGGTGACGGGCGTCGACCATCGCCGCGTTTTCCACGATCAGGAAAACGGCTCGTCGCTGTGGTGCCTGGCTGTCGACCCGCAAAGCCGCCATCCCGGCGTCGGCGAGATGCTCGTGCGCCGCCTGGCCGAACATTTCCAGGCCCGCGGCGCCAGCTTCATGGACCTGTCAGTCATGCACGACAACGAACAGGCCATCGCGCTCTACGAAAAGCTCGGCTTCCACCGTGTCCCCATCTTCGCGGTGAAGCGCAAGAACCCCATCAACGAAAAGCTGTTCACCCATCCGCCGGCCGCTTACGACCAGCTCAACCCCTATGCCCGCATCATCGTCGACGAGGCGCAGCGCCGCGGTGTCGCCGTCGAGATAACGGATCCGGATGGCGGCTTCTTCCGCCTGTCCTTCGGCGGCCGCTCCATCCACTGCCGCGAAAGCCTTTCCGAGCTCACCTCCGCTGTCGCCATGTCGATCTGCGACGACAAGGCGGTCACGCGGCGCACGGTGGAAAAAGCGGGCCTGATCGTGCCGGAGCAGCTTGACGCTGCGAGCGGCAGCAAAGCCATCGAGGAATTTCTGAAGAAGCACGGGCGCCTGGTGGTCAAGCCGGCGCGCGGCGAGCAGGGCCGTGGCGTGGCCGTCGGGCTGGAAACCCTGGAGGAGGTGGAGGAGGCGATCGCGGTCGCAGGTGAGATCAGCGATAGCGTGCTGGTGGAGTCCTGCTTCGAGGGCGAGGACCTGCGTCTCGTCGTCATCGACTACCGGCTGGTCGCCGCCGCCGTGCGCCGCCCGCCCTGCGTGGTGGGCGATGGTGTGAGCACGATAGAAAAGCTGATCCGCCACCAGTCGCGCCGTCGTGCCGCCGCCACCGGCGGCGAGAGCACTATTCCAGTCGATGGCGAAACGCGGCGCTGCCTTGCCGGTGCCGGCTATACACTCGATTCGGTGCCGCCGGAAGGCCAGGAGGTGGTGGTGCGCAAGACGGCCAACCTGCACACCGGCGGCTCCATCCACGATGTAACGGAACACGTCCATCCCGTGTTGGTGAATGCTGCCTGCAAGGCTGCGCGTGCCATTGAGATCCCGGTGGTGGGCATAGACTTCATGGTAAGGTCGCCAAATCTGCCCGAATATGTTTTTATCGAAGCGAATGAGCGGCCTGGTTTGGCCAATCACGAACCGCAACCCACTGCCGAACGCTTCGTCGATCTTCTGTTTCCGCGCACGGGCCTCAAGTCAGCGAAGCAGGCGCTCGGTTCCAAGGAGTGATCCGTGACGCGTCTGAAGATAGACGTCGACTACCTTACCGCGCAACTGAAAGCCCTTCTGGCGATCGACAGCCCCACCGGATACACCGACACAATCGTCCGTCACGTCACGGAGGAGTTGGAGCGGCTGGGCCTGGAGCCGGAGCTGACGCGGCGCGGCGGCATCCGCGCTATCTGGCGTGGCGACCGCCGGCGCGGCGCGCGCGCCATCATCACGCACGTCGATACGCTGGGCGCCCAGGTCAAGCTCATCAAAGAGACGGGCCGTATGGAGCTGGTGCCGATCGGCCACTGGTCGGCCCGCTTCGCGGAAGGCGCCCGCGCCACCATCTATACGGAGAAGGGAAGCTTCCGCGGCTCCATCCTGCCCCTGATGGCCTCCGGCCATACTTTCAACGAGGGCGTCGACAACCTGCCCATCGGCTGGGAGCATATCGAGCTGCGCGTTGATGCGCTCGCCTGGAGCCGTGACGACACCCTGTCGCTCGGTATCGATGTCGGCGACTATGTCGCCATCGACCCGCAGCCGGAATTTCTGGAGAACGGCTTCATCGTCTCGCGCCATCTCGACGATAAGGCGGGCGTGGCCATCGCGCTCGCCTCGCTGGAGGCGATGCGGCGCGAGAAGGCGCAGACACCACCGGTCGACACCCACTGGCTTTTCACCATCTCCGAGGAGGTGGGCGTGGGCGCCGCGGCCATCGTTACGCCGGAGATCGCCTCCATGGTCACGATCGACAACGGCACCACCGCGCCGGGGCAGAACTCGTCGGAGTTCGGCGTCACCATCGCCATGGCCGACCAGTCCGGCCCCTTCGACTATCACCTGACGAAGAAGCTGGTGGACCTGTGCCGCGAAGAGGACATCCGCTTCCAGAAGGACATCTTCCGCTACTACCGCTCCGACTCAGCCTCCGCGCTGGAGGCCGGGCACGACGTGCGCACCGCTCTTATTGCCTTTGGCATCGATGCCTCGCACGGCTACGAGCGCATCCACGTCCACGCCCTGCGCTCGGTGGCCGAACTCACGACGGCTTACGTCATGAGCGCACTGGAGATCGAGCGCGACGTGGAGGAGGTCTCCGATATCGAGGGGTTCACCGAACAGCCCACCGAAGCGGCCGAACAACCCACCCGCCCGCGCAAGCTGCCCGAGCCGAGATAGCCATCCTTTCGTGCTGCTTGTTCGTCCCCCCACCCCACAAGGGGGTTATCGCACGGAGTCCTTGTTCGGCTTCGCCGGACCCCACCCTCAATTCCTCCCTCAAGGGGGGAGGGAAGTCCGGCTGAGCACTGCATCGTCCCGCTCCCCCTTGAGGGGAGGAATTGAGGGTGGGGGTTAAACAGATAGAAAAAAGTCACATGCGATAGCCCTGCCCTTGTTGAGGGAGATGCCCGGCAGGGCAGAGGGGCGAAGACATTTCCCGCAACTGCAGCGCTAAGGCTTCGGAACAGGCAGCGTCACGTCATCCTTCACCGTCTCCATCACCACATATGTATGCGTCTGCAGCACGCCCGGCAGCTTGGAGATGGCGGCGCCGAGCACCTTGCGGTAGGCGTCGATGTCGCGCGTCCTCACCTTCAGGAGGTAATCGTACCCGCCGGCCACCATGTGGCACGACTGGATTTCCGGCACCCGCGCCACCGCCGCATTGAAGGCCTCCAGCTCGTCCGCCGTGGTGCCTTTGAGCTGCACCTGCACCATGACGATGTGGCCGGCATTCACCACGGCAGGGTTCAGCTTTGCGAAATAGCCGGTTATGACGCCGGAGTTCTCCAGCCGTCTCAGCCGCTCCGCGCACGGTGTCTTTGTCAGGTGGATCCGCCGGGATAGCTCCACCACCGATATTCTCCCATCTTTCTGAATCTCCTCCAGGATACGGAGATCCGTCATATCCAAGCTACTCGTTGCCATAACATTTTCCTACTACAGCGAAAATTCGTAGGAATATTACCTGATATAGGGCCGAATTTGGAGCCTTAACCTACTTTGTTCCTGCTATTCTCCAGGAGAAAGACAAAACGCCGCAAGACGTTGATCTTTTGCACTGCCATCAAAATGGGAGATATCCTATGACCTTGACGGACAGGGCCCTGCCCAGCTTGCCACTGGCGCTCACGCCCGTGCTTTTGACTCTCCTGGTGCTGGGTTTGCAGCTCTTCTATTTCGGCGATTTCACGCCGCACGTGCCGCTTGCCATCGGTCTGGCGATCACCGGCCTCGTCGGCCTCAAGCTCGGCTTCAACTGGCACGATATCGAGAAAGGCGTGTTCCACGTCATCCACGTGTCGCTGCCGTCGGTATCGGTGCTGATCACCGTCGGCATGATCATAGGCGTGTGGATCGCCAGCGGCACAGTGCCGACGCTGATCTACTATGGCCTGACGATCCTTTCGCCGCAGATCTTCCTGGCGGCGGCGATGATCCTGTGCGCCATCGTCTCCGTTTCGCTCGGCACCTCCTGGGGCACGGTGGGCACCGTGGGCCTTGCCTTGATGGGCATTGGCGCCGGCTTCGACATCCCGATGTACTGGACGGCCGGCGCGGTGGTTTCGGGCGCCTTCTTCGGCGACAAGATCTCGCCCCTCTCCGACACCACCAACCTTGCGCCCGCCGTCACCGGCACCAACCTGTTTTCCCACATCAGGAACATGATGCCGACGACGGTACCGGCCATGCTGATCGCCTTCGCGATCTACCTCTTCGCTGGCTTCGCCGTCATCGAGGGTGGCGACGTTTCCTTTGCCCGGATCAACGCCATCACCACCTCGCTTCAGGAGCACTTCGTCATATCGCCTTGGCTGCTGCTGCCCGCACTTCTGGTGATCGTTCTGGCCGTCAAGAGAATGCCGCCCATCCCGTCGCTCTTCGCCGGTGTGGTGGCCGGCGGCATCACCGCTATGCTGGCTCAGGGCGAAGGCCTGCACGCAATCTTCACCTACGCCAACAGCGGCTATTCCATCGATACCGGCGTCGATGCGATGGACAATCTCCTCAACCGCGGCGGCATCCAGTCGATGATGTGGACGATCTCCCTGGTCTTGATCGCGCTCGGCTTCGGCGGTGCGCTGGAGCGGACCGGCTGCCTGGAGACCATCATCCAAGTCATTATGACCAAGATCCGCAGCTTCGCCGGCATCCAGACGGCGGCCATCGGCACCTCCATGGCGACCAACCTGGTGGCCGGGGATCCCTATCTGTCGATCGCGCTGCCGGGCCGCATGTATGCGCCGGTCTATCGCGGCATGGGCTATTCCACCCTCAACCTGTCGCGCGCTATCGAGGAAGGCGGCACCCTCATCTCGCCGCTCATCCCGTGGAACGCCGGCGGCGCCTTCGTCATCAGCGCATTGGCGCTCGGCGTGGCGAGCGGCAATATGGAGAACCTGCTCTATATCCCGCTGTCGTTCGCCTGCTGGCTGTCACCCGTGCTCGGCATCATCTATGCCTTCACCGGGCTCTTCTCGCCGAAAGCCACCGAGGAGGAAATCCAGGGATGGAAGGAGAGCGGCGAAGCAATCGCCGACCTAGACGCCGCCTGGACCGGCGAGGAAGCACCCCGCCCCGCCGTCACTGGCTGACCGCCGCCATCTACAACTAGACGCTACGAAGGCCCCGACCGACACCAACGGTGCGGGCCTTCGCTCTGTCTGGGGCATATGCTATCTCTGCACGGTCCGACCGCAGCAACCCGCCATTGCAGGCCAGTTGAAAATGAATTTCACATGCGCCCAAAAAAATGCTGGGAAACGTTGACGGGCCCAAAAATATATCACAACGTAAGAAAATAAATTACGCCGTCCTCCGCTTCCAGGGGCCTGCCAAATATGAGAGTTGGAATTGTCGGGTTAGGGTTTCGTCTCGGCTATCTGGGGCATGTCTTCAGCGCCCTCGACGACGATTTCGAGATAGCAGGCTATGTCGATCCCGCCCCTGCCGGCCTCGCCACCCTGAAGGAAAACGGCATCTCCGCCGGCAAGGCCTACGCCACGCCCGAGGAGTTGGTAGCGGCCGAAAAGCTCGATCTCCTGATGATCGGCTCGCCCAACCATATGCATCTGGAGCACATCCGCTTCGGGCTCGGCACCGGCCTCAAGCTGTTCTGCGAAAAGCCCGTCGTCGCCACCATCGAGCAGACCTACGAGCTCGCAGGCCTGCTTGCCCGCTACGGGCACGAGCGGCTGATGGTCGGGCTCGTCCTGCGCTACTCGCCTCATTTCCGGCGCGTCATCGCCGCCCGCGACCAAGGCGTCCTCGGCGAGATCGTCTCCATCGAGGCATCCGAACATATAGAGCCCGAGCACGGCGCTTTCTTCATGCGCGACTGGCGTCGCTATGAGCAATATGCCGGCAGCTTCATGCTGGAGAAGTGCTGCCACGACCTCGACCTCTACAACGCCGTCGTCGGCGCCCGGCCGGAGCGCGTGGCAAGCTTCGGCGGCCGCAAGAGCTTCATACCGAAAAACTCCCCCGCCAACGAAGGCGTCAACGATCTCTCCCTCTACCACCGCAAGCCGAGCGGCTGGCTCGGTAGCGACAAGGTCTTCGACAGCGACGCCACTATCATCGACTTCCAGACGGCCATCGTCGAATATGCGAACGGCGCCTCCATGGCCTTCCACACCAATCTGAACGTGCCGGACCAGTTCCGCCGCTTCTGCATCATCGGCTCGAGGGGCATGGCCGAGGGCGACTTCATCCGCGGCTTCCTCGACATCCACGACGCCCGCACCGGCGAGAAGCTGGTGGCCGAGAAATACGCCGCGCGAACCGCGCTCTCCCAGCACTACGGCGCCGACGAGCAGATGGCGGCCGACATCATCGCCCATGTGAAGACGGGCGCTTCCTTGCCCGTTTCCGCCCTCGATGCGATGGAGGCGGGCATCCTCGCCCTTGCCATGGACGAGGCCCGGCGCACGAAGTCCGTTATCGACCTGCGCCCCTTCTGGGATCGTTTCGACGAGGCGCTCAGGCCGCCGCGGGCAGCGTGAGGGTGCGGTAATGACGATCAGACAAAGCGCCGTAGTCTTCGCCTGGCTCCTGCTCGTGCCGGCGCTTCTCTATGTGCTTGTGATCGTCGCCTACCCTCTTGCCGACACGATCAATCTCTCCTTCACCAACGCCTCGCTCAGGCAGACCTACGACTGGATCGGCTTCGACAACTACCGCAACATTTTCAAGCGCGGCTTTTCGGACGTTATCGTCCGCACCCTCGTGTGGACGTTCTTCTCCGTCGGTCTGAAGATGGTGATCGGCACCTTCGGCGCCGTCATGCTCAACGCCGCCGTGCCCGGCCGCACCATGTTCCGCGTGCTCACCATGCCGCCCTGGATCGTGCCCATGGCCATCGGCATCTTCATGTGGGGCTGGATGTACAACGGCCAGTTCGGCATGATCTCCGGCCTCCTGCAGCGCTTCGGCGTGATCGACGGTCCGATGCCTTTCCTCGCCTACGGCACCACCGCCTTCTGGGCCACCATCATCACCGACGTGTGGATCGGCGTGCCGATGGTCACGATCTATCTGCTCGCCGCCATCCAGTCGATCCCAAGGGACCTCTACGAGGCCGCCTGGGCCGACGGGGCAGGGCGCTTCTACCGCTTCCGCCGCATCACCCTGCCACTCATCGTGCCGGCGCTGATCACGATGTCGATCATCTCGCTGATCTCGACCTTCAATTCCTTCGACATCATCTGGATCCTCACCCAGGGCGGGCCGAGCGGCCAGACGACGACGATGATTATCGACACCTACCGCACGGCCATCGGCTCCTACAAATTCGGCGAGGGAGCCGCCCGTGCGGTGCTGATCTGCATCTTCCTGTCGGTCTTCTGCTACGCCTATTTCCGGCTCATCAGCCGTTATTCGGGAGCGACCATGCGATGAAATCGAACGCCATGATCGACCGTTACCGCTGGTACGAGGTGATCGGCATCTATGCCGGTGTTTTGCTTTTCCTCACTTTCGTGCTCGCTCCCTTCGTCGAGGGCTTCCTCGTATCCCTGAAGCCGCTCACCTACCTGTTCTCCTCGCCCTACAAATTCTGGCCGCAGAACGCTTCCTTCGACGCCTATTTCACCATGTGGGAGCGCGTGCCGCTGCTTGGCCGCTACATCTTCAACTCGATCCTCATCTCCACGGTCGGCACAATCATCGGCGTCATCCTCATCACGCCCGCAGCCTACGCCTTCGCCCGTTTCGATTTCCGCGGCCGCGGCCCGCTGCTCGGCGCCTTCCTGGCGGTCAACATGTTCTCCGGCGCCGTGCTTCTCATCCCGCTCTACCGCCTGATGCGCAGCTTCGGCCTGCTCAACACCTATTTCGCCATGATCGTGCCTGGCGTGGCCTTCGTCATCCCCACCGGCATCTGGCTCTTGCGCACCTACATGCTGCGCATCCCGCAGGAACTGGAGGAGGCCGCGCTCGCCGACGGCGCCAGCCGCTTCTACACATTCCGCCGCGTCATCCTGCCGCTCGCCATGCCGGGCATTTCCGTTGTGGCGATCTATGCCTTCCTGACCATCTATGCGCAGCAGTTCATTTATGCGCTCACCTTCAACTCGAAGACGGAGTACATGCCGCTGCCGGTCGGCCTCTATGCCTTCTTCGGCCGCCAGGATGTCATCTGGAACGAGCTGATGGCGGCGAGCTTCCTCGGCGTCCTGCCGGTGTTCGTCGTCTTCATCTACCTGCAGCGCTACCTGGTGGCCGGAATGACCGCCGGCGCCTTGAAAACGTGAGAATCGGCCGCGCGGGAAGGGCCCGCGCGGCAGACGGGCCGAACGCGGGAGAGGAGATGGAAAACCGCCGAAAGCCTCCAGCACTTGGGTAAAACAAGAAAGGGAACAGACATGACCAGGACAACACTTCTCGGCACGGCCACGCTCGCCCTTTTGGCGACGACGACGATGGCGCCCATGGCGATGGCGCAGGACGAGACCACCGTCACCATGATCCAGTGCGGCGACGCGCTCGCCGAGGGCTATGACGGCTTCATCAAGGAATGGGAGGAGAACAATCCAGGATACAAGGTCGATGTGGAAATCATCGGCTGGTCGCAGTGCCAGGAGAAGATCACCACGCTTGCCGCCGCCGGCACGCCGGTGGGCCTTGCCTATGTCGGCTCGCGCACGCTCAAGCAGTTCGCCGAGAACGACCTCATCGTGCCGGTCCCGATGAGCGAGGAGGAAAAGGCCTCCTACTACCCCAACATCGTCTCCACCGTCACCTATGACGGTACCCAGTGGGGCGTTCCCGTCGCCTTCTCCACCAAGGCACTCTACTGGAACAAAGACCTGTTCGAAGAAGCCGGCCTCGATCCCGAGACCCCGCCGAAGACCTGGCAGGAACTCTATGACATGGCCGCGACGATCACTGAGAAGACGGCCGCGGCCGGCTACGGTCTGTCCGCCAAGACCTTCGACAACACCATGCACCAGTACCTGCACTGGGTGTACACCAACAACGGCAAGGTGACCGACGAGAACGACGAGATCGTCCTCGACAGCCCGCAGAACCTGGAGGCGCTCACCTGGTACGGCAAGATGGTCGACGTAGCCCAGGAGGGACCGACGGCCTATGAGCAGGACGACCTCACTGCGCTCTTCAACGATTCCAAGGTGGCCATGATCCAGCAGGGCCCGTGGGTGCGCGTGCGCCTCGATGAAGGCCTCAACTGGGATGTCGCTCCCCTGCCGCTCGGCCCGCAGGCCGAAGGCCCTGGTACGCTTCTCATCACCGACAGCCTCGCTGTCTTCAAAGGCACCGGCTATGAGGAGCAGGCCATCGACCTCGCCAAATGGCTTACCAATCCGGAGCACCAGTTTTTCTATGAGAAGACCCATGGCCTGACGCCGCTGCGCCCGGTCGCCGGCGTCGAGGAGATGGTCGCGGAGGATCCGACCTGGGGCCCCTTCCTCGATGGCATCTCCCATGGTGGACCCGAGCCGCTCTTCACCGACTATAAGGCCTTCCAGAACGCCATGATCGACATGGTCCAGGCCGTCGTCACGGGCAACAAGTCGCCGGAAGACGCGCTGAAGGACACCGCCGAGGAAATCGACGCCTACAAATAGGCGGTCCCCTCCGGGAAGGGGAAGCCGTTCGCGGCTTCCCCGCTCCTTAGACTTTCCCGCCCTTGGACTTCGGAGCGGGATGGGCAAGTATGAAAGCGAAAGTCGCGCAATCGAGACAACACCGTCGCTGTCGCGCCCCAGGGCCGCGGCTTCTCGCCGGTGATAAGTGAGGCGCCTTGGGTCAGCTGAATTTTTCCAACATCCACAAGCGCTTCGGCGCTGCCGAGATCATCAAGGGCATCGACCTGGAAGTCGAGGAGGGCGAGTTCGTCGTCTTCGTCGGTCCTTCCGGCTGCGGCAAGTCCACGCTTCTGCGCATGCTGGCCGGCCTGGAAGAGGTCACCCAGGGCGACATCGTCATCGACGGCGTCAAGGTCAACGAGCTGCCGCCCGTCAAGCGCGGCATCGCCATGGTCTTCCAGTCCTACGCGCTCTACCCGCACATGACGGTGTTCGAAAACATCGCCTTCCCCCTACGGGTAGAAAGGACGAAGGAGGAAGAGCTCAGGAAGAAGGTCGAAGCCGCCGCCCGCATCCTGCAGCTCGACCAGCGCCTCGAGCAGAAGCCCGGCCAGCTTTCCGGCGGCCAACGCCAGCGCGTCGCCATCGGCCGCGCCATCGTGCGCGAGCCGAAGATCTTCCTCTTCGACGAGCCGCTGTCGAACCTCGATGCCGCGCTGCGCGCCGAAATGCGCATCGAGCTCACCAAGCTGCACAAGCGGCTTAAGGCGACGATGATCTACGTCACCCACGACCAGGTCGAGGCCATGACCATGGCTGACCGCATCGTCGTCCTGAATGGCGGCGAAATCGCCCAGAACGGGGCACCGTTGGAGCTCTATCACAAGCCGGAGAACCTGTTCGTTGCCGGCTTCATCGGCAATCCAAAGATGAATTTCCTGCCCGTCACCTGCAAGGGAGCGGGCCCTGACGGCGTGAAGGTCGAGTATGACGGCCGCACCATCACAGTCCCCGTCGCCCCGCGCCAGGGCATGGAAGGCCGCCGGCTCACGCTGGGCATCCGCCCGGAAGACATTCAGATCGGCAAGGGCGAACTCGACATCCCCGTCGCCCCGTCCGTCATCGAGCGTCTCGGCGCCAACACGGTGGTCTACGCCGCACTGCCCGGCAGCGACACCGAAAATTACTGCGCCCTCATCGCCGGCTCCGCCCCGGTACGCGCCGAAGAGACCCTGGAGACCGGCGTTTTCGCCAAGGACTGCCACCTGTTCGACGAGGGCGGTGTTGCATTCGAGCGCCAGGTGGAAATGACGGAGGTCGACCCGGAACTGCTGGTGGCGACCGGGTGATCGGCGCCAACCCCACCCGCGCGCGTCATCCCGGCCGAGCGACGACATGCGCGTATTGCGTGCCCCCCACGCGCGCGCGTTACCCACCCCCACGCGCGTGCGTCATCCCGGAAAGCCGAAGGCTTGTCCGGGACCCATTCCGTGACTCGCCCACCTTTCGGAATGGGTCCCGGACAGTCTCCGCTTCGCTCCGACTTCCGGGATGACGCGCGCGCGGGGATAAATCCATGGCCAAATGACCTTTCCTGTCTCGCCAACCCATTGTTTTCCCTCGCTGCGGAAAGATTTCTCCAGCTTTTTTCGCAGGAAAATACGCCCCCCTCCTCAGCCTGCCCTTAAAATCCTCCCCATCGCTCTTACGGGAACCGGATGCGCACCGGGTGTTCGGGAGAGCGGCGGAGACCTCCCCCTTCGGGCTCGGTACCCGGAGGCCTGAGGGCCCGCGACAGGCCGGCGGTGCCGGGAGCGCTGGGCGACAGCCTGCGTTGCCGGCATTGCGGAGAAGCCGCTACAGGTTTCTCGTCCGGCCCGGCAAAGCCCCCCAATCGGGTGCAGCCGGGAAGAACGGGAAGCCCGAGTGATCGGCCGACTGTCGGGACAGACTCCGGCGGGGCGCGTTGGACGCGCCTTAAAAATAAATTGAGTGGCACGGACAACGCGCCCCGCTTCCCACGTTCTTTGACATAGCCCGGCGGGAACCCCGCGCGGCAACGGATAGGCGTGGAGCAAACGCGCCGCCTACCAGACCATCCCGCGCGCCGCGACCGCCTCCACACGTGTCACGCGCCCGCCCCGGTGGAAGACCATCTCGTCAAAGAGGTTGGAGACCACGCAGGTATGGTTCGGCACGATGCGGATCTTTTCCCCGATCTCCGGCCGCCGGCCGGCACACCGCGAAAGATCCACGACGCCATGCTCCTCCGAAAGCCCGGAAATGACGGCCTCCGGATAGTCCACGATATGCCCGAAATCGGAGAAGCCAAGGAGATCGGAGGTCAGTGCCTTCGACCCCGCGTCGATCACCGCCCGGTCCTCCGTTGGCCTCGAGATCACGGTGGCGAGGATGTGCATGGCGCATTCGTCGAAGGTGCAGTGCCCGGCCCGCACCATCGCCCGGTCGTTGTAGACATAAGTGCCTGCCCGATGCTCGGTGGCCGAGGGCACCATGTGCGCCTCGAACAGGCTCGGCGTTCCGCCGTTGCTGACCGTCGGGCAGGGGATGCCCTCCTTTTCCAGCAGCTCCAACGCCTGCGAGAGCCACGCCTCCACCGCCGCCGCGCTGCCTGGCTTGGGATAGGTCATCAGACCGCCGAAGCGAAGCCCCGCACTGCCGGTGATCCGTCTTGCAAGGACAACAGCCTCCTCCGGCGCCTGCACGCCGCAGCGCCCGCCGCCCGTGTCGCACTCGACCAGCACCGTCAGCGGCCGGTCCGCGGCAAAAGCCTGCGCCAGCCCGTCGACCGTAACTGCGCTGTCGGCCGTCACCTTCAACGCCTCGAGACGGCCGTTGAGCGCCCTGAGCCGGTGGAGTTTCTCCGCACCCAGGATGTTGTAGGTAATCAGGATATCGCCGAAGCCGGCCGCGGCGAACACCTCCGCCTCGGTGACCTTCTGGCAGTTGATGCCCTTCGCCCCCGCCGCCCGCTGCGTCTCCGCCATGGCGACGATCTTGTGCGTCTTGATGTGCGGGCGAAATGCGATGCCGTGCTCGTCCATATAGGCCTGCACGCGCGCGATGTTGCCGGCAACGACATCTTCGTCAATCACCGGCACCGGTGTCGAAAGCGCCGACACCGGATCGCCGCCTCCCGGCCTTGATGGATTCATGCCGATACCGTCTCCTGCCCATGCGGGTCCTGGATCATCGGCCAGATGTCCCGCCGTGCCCTGCGATAAGCCGTCTTGGCGGGATTGTTAGGGTAGGGCGTGCCGGCGGCGCAATAGATGATTTTCGAGGCGATCTTGGAAAACGAGCTGTAGAAATGGTTGGTCGACTTGATCACCAGGATTTTCTGCTGCTTCGGGTCGATCCCCATCACTTCGAACAGGCTCGGATCGAAGCTCTGCGCCCGCGTCGTGTTCAGAATCACGTCAACACCGTCGATCCGGATATGCGCCGCATCGCCGAACGGCGCGAAGCTCTCCCCGAAGCGCATCTCGGCGTCCCGCACCAGCCGCACGATCTCCACATGCCCGTCGACGGGATTGCCTGTGCCGAGCGCCGATTTCGCCCCGAAGCGCAGCGGGATCTCCGCTCCTTCGCCCGCCGCCATGCAGATCTGCACGGCAATCGGATCCCATATGGTGCCGACGGCGGCATTCGTCACACCGCGGCGAAGCAATTCCGCCAGGATAATCGTCGCATCCCCCGCCGTGCCGCCGCCGGGATTGTCCCACATGTCGGCAACGACGACCGGACCGTCCGCCGCTCGAAGTGCCTCGTCTACCGCCTGCTTCTCGTCCACCTGCGGCATCAGGAACGAGCCCCGCTTGGCAAAGAGTTCCATGCCCAGCTCCCGCGCCAGCCGCTCGCCCTTCTGAGCCTTGTCATCGGTAACGCAGATGATCTTGGTGCCCATCTCCGGCACATCACCGGCCATGAAGCCGTGGATGACCGACAGCGACAGCACGTCGGGATCCGACGCCTCGATCGCCCTCAGCTTGTCGACGAAGGAGCGCATCGGCTCACGCGAGGTGGGGAAGACGTCGATCATGCGGCAGTCGAAGACAGACATGGCCGGCTTCACCCGCCCCTCCAGGGCGTCGACAGCAATCCGCCACAGGTCCTCCGCCCGCTCGACAAAATCCGTGTGCGGAAATTCCTTGAAGGCGACGAAGAAGTCTGCAAGCCCCACGCGCTTCGCCGTCAGATGACTGTGCGGGTCGAGCTCGGCGCACAAAAGCACGTCCGGCCCGATGATCTCGCGGACGCGCGCCAGAAGGTCCCCCTCCGGATCATCGTAGCCGTTTGCGACCATGGCGCCGTGCAATCCCATCACCACGCCGTCCACCGGCATCGCCGCCTTGAGCTGCGCCAAGATTTCGTCCCGCAGCTCCTCATAAGTCTCTCGGTTGATGAGCCCGGCAGGATCCGCCCAGGCAGCCGTCCCCTCGATTAGCTCCCATCCCTTCGCGGCCGCCACCTTGCGCCCGACAGTGATCGGCGCCGTGCACAGCGTCGGCGTCGGCGGGTGTTTTCCCGGCGGCGCGTAAAGCGAGGCCTCGAAGGCCCGGCGGTCGATGCAGATGGGCGAAAACGTGTTCGTCTCGGTTGCCAGCGCAGCGGTAAACAGACGCACTCGAAAAGGCCTTTCCTCTTGTCCGGTGCTAGTCCACCGCGCCCATGGGATTGGGCAGATAGCCGGTAAAGCCGGAGATCTTCCATCTCCCCTCGTGCAGGCGGCAATAATAGAGCGTCTGCCATTTCATGATATTGCGCGTACCGTCGTCGAGCAGGATGCTGCCGTCGAACTTCTTCCGGACAAGCGCCGTCTCGCCGCCCACCTCGATGTCCTCCAGCGTGGTGGTCGCAAAGATTGCCTCACGTGGGTCCTCGCCATAGGTTTGGCGGGAAAAATCCTCCGCCTGCCGCAGCCACTCGTCGCGATATGCGGCAAGGGTCGGGAAGCTCAGGCGCCAGGCGTCGGGGTCGCTCTTCCTGCCGGCATCGATGCCGATAAAGCCTTCCTCGATGAAGTCGCCCGCGACCATGCCCCAGTCGGCCGCCAGAAAGGCGTCGATGTCGCGTTGGACCAGCATGGTCCAGATGGCGTGGCGGGCGGTGTCGGATGGGGGAAAAGGATTGACGAAAGGATCGCGCATCTAAATTCTTTTCATGTTTTCCTCTTCTGCCTAGCCAAAATCGCCTTGATATGGTGAATTGTCAATTGAACGGGAAAATAATTTGCATGGAAGGTCCAGAATGGCGATCAAGCGTTACGGAGCCGAGAAGGCCGGTGCCGGCGGCCAGTCGCTGCCCTTCGCCCGCGCGGTGGAGGCCGACGGTTGGCTTTACGTCTCGGGCCAGGTGGCGATGGAGAACGGCGAGATCATCGACGGCAACATCGTGGCTGAGACGCGCAAGACCATCGAGAACGTGATCGCCATCCTCAAGGAGGCCGGCTACGGGCTCGAGCACGTGGTGCGTGTCGGCGTATGGCTCGACGACCCACGCGATTTCTGGACCTTCAACGGCGTCTACAAGGAGTATTTCGGCGAACACCCGCCGGCACGCGCCTGCGTGCAATCGCGGATGATGGTCGACTGCAAGGTGGAGATCGACTGCGTCGCCTACAAGCCGCGCGATCGATAGGTTTTAGCGGGGAGTGCGCCCATGGATCTTCTGATGATGCTGCAGGACAGGAAGGGGCAATTGTCCCAGGCCGAGCAGCGCATTGCCGATATCCTGTTCAGCGACTTCGATTTCGCTGTCAACGCCTCGATCATCGAGCTCGCCAAAAGGGTGGAGGTCTCCCCGCCCACGGTCACCCGCTTCTGCCGCAGGCTCGGCTGCCAGAGTTTTTCAGATTTCAAGGTGCGGCTGGCCAAGACGGCCTACGTGGGCGCGCGCTATCTCAATCCCGAGGCCAGGGCGGCCTCTTCCGTCGAGGTCGCTGAGGACATCGTTACCAAGGCGCAGTCCGCGCTCTTTTCTTTCCACCGTTCGCTCGACATGGCACGCGTCGAGGAGGCGGCGGAGCGGCTGGCCAATGCGCCGATGATCTACGCCTTCGGCTCGGGCGGCAACTCCTCTATGATCGCCAACGAAATCCAAAACCGCCTCTTCCGCCTTGGGCTCAGGATCACGGCCAGCACCGACCACGGCATGCAGCTCATGCTGGCTGCCGCCGCCCAGCCCGAAGACGTGCTGGTGGGCTCGTCCTTCTCGGGGCGCAATGCGGAGCTGGTGCGCGCTTTCCGGCTTGCCCAGGACGGCGGCGTCTTCACGATCGCCTTCGCCCAGAGTGAAAGCCCCATCGCCAAGGCGGCCGATCTGGCCATCCCCGTCGATCTGCCGGAGGGAACAAACATCTACCGGCCGACATCGACGCGCTTCGCCTATCTCGCCCTCGTCGACATCCTCGCCAATATCGTCGCCTACCGCATCCGCGACGAGGCGGCGGTGACGCTGAGGCGCATCAAGAAGGAACTGGTAACCCACAGGGACGAAGACGATCGCCAATTGCTGGGCGATTGACGTCCGGAGAAAGATCATCATGACGCAATCTGCGGCGGTGGTGACCGGAGCGGCGGGCGACATCGGATGCGCCATCGCCGCTCGCCTGGCGGAAGACCATGACGTGGTCATCCTGGCTGATCTTGACGGCACAGCGGCTGAAAAGGCGGCCGCCGGCCTTGCCGGCGCGGCCCGCTTCATCGCCGTGCAATGCGATGTCACAGACCGCGATGCGGTGAAGGAGCTGGCCGCCGAGACCGCACGTCACGGACAGGTCAGGACCTTGGTCAA
The DNA here is from genome assembly GCF_025336525.1 of Chelativorans salis. Classification (GTDB taxonomy): domain Bacteria; phylum Pseudomonadota; class Alphaproteobacteria; order Rhizobiales; family Rhizobiaceae; genus Chelativorans; species Chelativorans salis. The sequence goes on along the minus strand of NZ_JAOCZP010000001.1, from coordinate 1,152,216 downwards.
CAACGCAGGTGCCGCCCGCGACGCCTCGCTTCAGGAGACGGCGACCGAGAACTGGCAGAAGGACATCTCGCTCAACCTCGAAGCCGCCTTCCTCTGCTTCAAAACCTTCGAGGAAGCGCTCAAGAGATCGCAAGGCGCCGTCGTCAACATCGCCTCCGTCAACGGCCTGCAGGTCTTCGGCCATCCCGCCTACTCCGCCGCCAAGGCCGGCTTGATCCACCTGACGAAACTGATCGCAGTCGAATACGGCAAGTTCGGCATCCGTGCCAACGCCGTCGCCCCCGGCACAGTCAGAACCCAGGCATGGGATACCCGCGCCGCCGCCAATCCCAAAGTCTTCGAGGAGGCTCGCCGCTGGTATCCCTTACAGCGTATAGCCTCACCCGACGACGTGGCCAATGCCGTGAAATTCCTGTCAAGCCCCCTTGCCGCCGCCATCACCGGCACCTGCCTACCCGTCGATTGCGGCCTGACCGCCGGCCAGGCCGAACTCGCCCGCACCTTTTCCCAATCCTCCATGTATTGAAGGTTTCCCATGGTCACTGCGCCTTTCCGAGTGGAATGCTCCTGGCTGCCGATCGAGAACTCCGCCGGCCGCTTCAAGTTCACGCTGTTCAACCTGTCGGAAGAGATGGTGCGGGATTTCAAGTTCGCCTACACCTCGCTCACCCGTACCGCGGCCGAGCACCATTGCCAAAACGCAACCCTCCTGCGCCGCCATGCCAATTTCCACCAATACGCCCCACCATCAAGCTTCGCCCTTGCACCCGGCGGGACCTGGACCTTCACGGTCGAAGGCCTGACGCGCCCGGCGGTGCACTGCTCCGATGGCGTGAAATCGGCCTACCTCACCACGAGCGACGGCCGCCACCTCCCCGTCTCCTTCGGTGACCTCATGTTGGAGGCAGGGGAAAGCGCACTGCCGCCCGAGCTGCTTCCACAGGGCTCGGTCTCGGAGCCCTTCTCCCTCCTCCCCTGGCCGGCCTCCTGCAATCTCGCAGCCGAGGATGCCGTCCCGGCCGCCCTTTATCCGCACGCCGGCACCGGCGGCGAAAATCTCCACGCCGTCGCCACGACGCTCGCGCTGTTCCAGCGGCTTTTCCCTGCCGCCCACGTCCCCTTCAGCCTGGCGGAAGTGCCGGGCGGCAGGCCGGTCGTTATCGAGGAGAGCGCCGTCCTCGGGCGGGAGGCCTACGCGCTTCGCTTCACGCTGGATCGCATCGAGCTCACCTATGGCGATGCCGCCGGCCGCTTCTACGGCCTCGTCAGCCTTGCGCAGCTTCTGCACGGCGCCCGCACTGACCCCGCCACCTTCAAGTTCCCTGCCTCCGGCACCATCACCGATACACCCCGCTATTCCTGGCGCGGATCCCACCTCGACGTCTCGCGCCAGTTCTTCCCAACGGAAGACGTGCGCCGCTTCATCGACATCCTTGCCTGGCACAAGCTCAACATCTTTCACTGGCACCTGACGGACGACGAGGCCTGGCGCCTCGAGATCAAGGCATACCCGGAGCTGACGGCCATCGGCAGCCGCCGCGGGCCGGATGGCCCGCTGCTCCCGCAGCTCGGCGACGGCGCCGAGGCCCGCGAAGCCTTCTACACACAAGACGACATCCGCGCTCTCGTCGCGCATGCGGCAGCACTTCATGTGGAGGTCGTCCCGGAGGTCGACATTCCCGGCCATTCGGAAGCCATGCTCGTCTCACTGCCTGATCTGGTCGACGGCCAGGAAGCGCCGGAAAGCTACAACTCCGTCCAGGGCTATCCCAACAACGCGCTCAACCCCGCTATTCCCTTCACCTACGAAGTGCTGAGCAAAGTGTTCGACGAGCTGGTGGACCTGTTCCCCTCGCAATATATCCACATCGGCGGTGATGAGGTGGCCGACGGCGCCTGGCTCCACTCGCCATTAGCCCGTGCGCTGATGGAGAAGGAGGGGATCGAGGTCACTTTCGGCCTGCAGTCCTACTTCATGCGCAAGATCAAAGCCATGCTCGCCGAGCGCGGCCGCCGGCTGGCCGGCTGGAATGAGGTCTCCCACGGCGGCGGCGTCGATCCGGACGAAACGCTTCTGATGGCATGGCAGAGCCCCAAGGTGGGCATCGATCTGGCCGAGGAAGGCTACGACGTCGTCATGACGCCGGGTCAGGCCTACTACCTCGATATGGTGCAGGCGGAGTCCTGGCAGGAGCCAGGCGCAAGCTGGGCCGGCACCGTGCCGCCAAAGCACACCTACGAATACGAAACCGAAGGCGACTTTCCCGAAAGGCTGCGGGGCAAAATGAAGGGCATTCAGGCCTGCATCTGGACGGAGAACTTCATCTCCAGGGCCTATTTCAACCACCTGGTCTTCCCCCGCTTGGTCGCAGTCGCCGAAGCCGCCTGGACCCCCCGCGAGGCCAAGGACTGGCAGCGCTTCTCAGCCATCGCCCGCCTCTCGCCGCAGCTTTGATGCGAGTTTAATGAGTTTGGAAATGCAGGCGCGAAGGGGCGCTGGCACTTCAGTCTGGCTATAGGTAAAACTCTCTGGCGGAGCGGCGCGATGCGGATCGCCATCGGCGGTATACACACCGAGTGCAGCACTTATTCTCCGGTGCTGATGAACGCGGAGGACTTCCACGTCCTGCGCGGCGAGGCGCTCTTCTCCTCCGACCATTTCGCCTTCCTCCAAACGATAGAGGACGTGGAATGCCTGCCGCTCCTCCACGCCCGCGCCGTGCCAGGCGGTCCTGTCTCCCGCACGGCCTACGAGCAGTTCAAGGCGGAGTTCCTGGACCGGTTGAAGAAGGCCCTCCCGCTCGACGGCCTGCATCTCGCCATGCACGGCGCCATGAATGTTGAAGGCATGGACGACGCCGAGGCGGACTGGGTCTTGTCCGCCCGCGCCATCGTCGGCCAGAACTGCGTCGTCGCCGCCAGCTACGACCTGCACGGCAATATCAGCCAGACCATCGTCGACCAGCTCGACATCTTCGCCGCCTACCGCACCGCACCGCACATCGATGTGCAGGAAACCATGGCCTGCGCTTTCGCCATGCTGGTGAAGGCCCTGAAAAGCGGAGAAAGGCCAGGCATCGCCTGGGCGCCGATCCCCGTCCTCCTGCCGGGCGAGCGTACCTCGACGGAGGACGATCCCGCCCGCTCGCTCTACGCCGCCCTTCCACAGGTCGATGCCGTTCCCCGCATCTGGAACGCCAATCTGATGGTTGGCTATGTCTGGGCCGACGAACCGCGCGCCACGGCCGCCGCGGTGGTCACTGCGACCGACCGGAACACTGCCTTGAAGGAGGCGGAAAAGCTGGCGGAAGCCTATTGGCGGGAGCGCGAAAATTTCCGCTTCGGCGCCATCACCGGCACGCTCGATGAAATGCTGGAGATCGCCGCCGCCGCCCGCACGGCGCCGGTCATCCTTGCCGATTCCGGCGACAATCCCACCGGCGGGGGCGTCGGCGACAGGGTGGATGTTCTGACCGCCCTCGTTGAGCGCGACTGGCAGGGCGCGCTCGTCGCCGGCATCGCCGATCGGCCGGCCGTCGAGCGCTGCTTCGAAGCCGGGGAGGGCACAGCGCTTTCATTGCGGATCGGCGGCAGCCTCGACCCTGTAAGCCCGCACCTGACCGCCGATGCCGTCGTCCTTCGCCTCGACGATCCCGGAGAGCCCGCCGAGCGTCAGTCGGTGGTGCGCATCGGCGCCATAGACGTGGTGCTGGCGGCCCGCCGCCGCCCATATCACCGGCTCGCGGATTTCGCGCGACTGAGCCTCGACCCGCGCACCGCCCGCCTGCTCGTCGTCAAGTCCGGCTACCTCTCGCCGGAACTCGCGCCCCTCGCCAATCCCAACCTGATGGCGCTCACCGACGGCGCGGTCAACCAGGACATCCCTGCGCTCGCCAATCACCGCCGGTCCACGCCCTGCTATCCTTTCCAGGATGGCTTCGCGTTCACCCCAAAAGCTCACCTGTCCAGGCGCTGGGCCTGATCGTCCGCAAGGGAGGAGAAGGGTACACCCCTACGCCGCCTCGGAGCGCCTCGCCACCACCCCGGCCAGTTCGCGGATGCCGGGTTCGATGTGCTGCAGCGCGATGGAGGAGATGCCGAGCCGCATATAGGGTGATGGCCGCTCCGGCCCGTCGAAGAAGCGCGCCCCCGGCTCGATGAGCACGCCCCGCGCCTTCGCTGCGCGGGCCAGCGCCGTCGTGTCGGTGCCGGGCGGCCCCTTGAGCCAGATGGATATTCCCCCCGGCACGTCGGCCGCCTGCCAGTCGGGCATGTGCAGGCGCAGCGCCGTCAGCAATTCCTTGCGCCGCTCCTCGAAAGCGGCGGAAAGCCGGCGCACCAGCGCATCGTGGTGGCCGAGCGACAGGAACAGCGCCACCGCGCGCTGGTTGTTGGCCGGCGGGTGGCGCAGCATGAAGCGGCGCAGCGCCCTCAGTTCCGCCACCAGTTCCGCCGGCGCGACGATGTAGCCTATCCGCAAACCCGGCGCGAGCGTCTTCGACATGGAGCCGACATAGATGACGCGCCCGGTATGGTCGAGGCCTTTAAGCGCCTCCTGCGGCGTCTCCTCGGCAAGCTGGCTGTCGTAGTCGTCCTCGATGACGATCCAGTCATTCTCCTCCGCCTGCGCCAGCAGCGCCTCGCGCCGCGCACGGCTGAGCGGCACCATTGTCGGGCAGTGGTGGCTGGGCGTGGCGAAGACGAAATCCGCCTCGGGCGGAATCGCGTTCACCTTCATCCCGTCGCCGTCCACCGGTACGGGCAGCGTCTCCGCTCCGGCAAGCCGGAAGATGGAGCGCGCGTCGGCAAAACCAGGGTTCTCCATCGCCACCCGCGCCCCGCGCTGCATGAGCAGTGTGGAGAGCATATAAAGCGCGTGCTGCGCCCCCAGCGTAATGATGATCTCGTCCGGATTGGCGAAGATGCCGCGCCTCGGCAGGAGCCGCGCCTGGATCTGCTCGATCAGGAGCGAGTCGTCCTTGTCGACCATGTCGGCCGCCCAGTTGCGGATTTCGAGCACCGCCAGCGCCATGCGGTTGCATTCGCGCCACTCGGCGGTGGGAAAGAGCGTCGGGTCGAACTGCCCGTAGACGAAGGGGTAGGCGGACTGCATCCAGTCTTCGTTCTTCGGCGCCTCCGGCATGTCGCTCGCCACCAGTTGGCGGCGCGCCTTCCAGTCGATCTTCGCCGTTCCGCGCGCCGTCTTGCGCGGCGGGCGCGGAGGCGCGGCCAGCACCTCCGGATTGACGAAATGCCCGCGCCGTTCGCGGGCGATCAGAAAGCCCTGGTCGACGAGCTGCTGGAAGGCCAGCACCACCGTGCCGCGCGCCACGCCCAGCTTCTCCGCCAGGATGCGGCAGGACGGCAGCGGCATGGACGGCGCGATCTGCCGGTCGAGGATCGCCGAGACGATCGCCTGGCGGATCTGCGCCTGCAATGTCTGGCTCGAATCGGGCGATATCTTGAACAGGCCCGCCCACAGGGCCGCGTCGTTTCTGGTCGGCATGGCTTCCTCTCCGGCGGCGGAGCCTACCCCCATGGGCATTGTGCCGCAACCCTGGACTAAGCCGTTGCGCCACAGCTGTGCCTTCTTCACCGCTTCACATTTGTCTGTCAGCAACCTAAGGTCCGGCCGCCGAGGAAGGAGAAGCACCACATGAGCGCTTACGAGGACACCCTGGCCGCACTGCGGCGGCACCGGGAAGAGAATCGCGATTTCGACCTGCGCGCCGCCTTCGCCGCCGATCCGGAGCGCTTCTCGCGCTATTCGGTCGCTTCCGACGACATGCTTCTCGACTATTCGAAATGCGCCGTCGGCGACGAGACGTTGCGGCTTCTCACCGATTTTGCCGACGCCGCCGGCCTTGCTGAACGCCGCGAGGCGATGTTCTCCGGCGAGCGCATCAACACCACGGAAGATCGCGCTGTCCTGCACACCGCCCTGCGCAACTCCAGCACACCGGTCATGCTCGACGGCCAGGACGTCATGCCGGATGTCGAAGCCGTGCTTTCGGCGATGAGCGCATTCGCCGAGGCCGTGCGCGCGGGCGATCTTACGGGCGCCACTGGCAAGCGCTTCACCGACGTCGTCAACATCGGCATCGGCGGCTCCGATCTCGGCCCGGCCATGGCAACGCTGGCGCTGGCTCCCTATCACGACGGTCCGCGCCTCCACTATGTCTCCAACGTCGACGGCGCCCACATTGCCGATACGCTGAAGGAGCTCGATCCCGAGACGACGCTTTTCATCGTCGCCTCGAAAACCTTCACCACCGTCGAGACCATGACCAACGCTGGTACGGCCCGCACCTGGATGGCGGAGAAACTCGGCTCCGGCGCCGTCGGCGCCCATTTCGCCGCCGTCTCCACCGCTCTCGACAAGGTCGCCGCCTTCGGCATCGATGAGACCCGCGTTTTCGGCTTCTGGGATTGGGTCGGCGGACGCTACTCGCTCTGGTCGGCGATCGGCCTGCCCATCATGATCGCCGTCGGCTCTGAGAATTTCCGCCGCTTCCTCGCCGGCGCGGAGGCCATGGACCGGCATTTCCGCGAGGCGCCGGCGCGTGAAAACATGCCGGTGCTCCTCGGCCTCGTCGGCTTCTGGCACCGCGCCGTCTGCGCCTATCCCGCCCGTGCCGTCATCCCCTATGACCAGCGGCTTTCCCGCCTGCCCGCCTATCTGCAACAGCTCGATATGGAATCGAACGGCAAACGTGTCACCCTCGACGGCGATCCCGTCGCCATCCCTACCGGGCCGCTCGTCTGGGGTGAGCCGGGCACCAATGGCCAACACGCCTTCTTCCAGCTTCTGCACCAGGGCACGGACGTCATCCCCGTCGAGTTCATTCTGGCCGCCAACGGCCATGAGCCGGCGCTGAAGCATCATCACGACCTGCTGGTCGCCAACTGCCTCGCCCAATCGGAAGCCCTGATGAAAGGCCGCACGCTGGAGGAGGCCACGGCCCAGCTCCGGGCCAAGGGCATGGGAGAAGCGGAGGCGAGGGCGCTCGCCCCCCACCGCGTCTTCCCCGGCAACCGCCCCTCGCTCACCATTGTCTACGATAAGCTCGACCCCTTCGCCCTCGGCCGTCTGATCGCGCTCTACGAGCACCGGGTCTTCGTCGAGGCCGCACTCTTCCGCATCAACGCCTTCGACCAGTGGGGCGTCGAGCTCGGCAAGGAGCTGGCGACGGAGCTCTTGCCGGTGGTGGAGGGCAAAAAGGACGCCTCGGCCCGCGATGCCTCCACCTCGGGCCTGGTCGCGCACATAAGGGCTTTGCGGCAGGGATAACGCGGCGGTGAAGCGACTTCCCTCCTCGCAAGGGAGGGCCGTCGGATATGGTTTTCGCCCTGATTTTAGCCCCCACCCCTACCCTCAATCCCTCCCTTCAAGGGGGAGGGGGACGATGGCGAGCTCGGCCGGCTTCCCTCCCCCTTGAGGGGAGGGATTGAGGGTAGGGGTCCGGCGAAGCCGAACAGTGACTCCATCCACATGCGACAGCCCTGCCACAAGGGGGAGGAGGCCGTTTCAGCGCAGCTCCCTACGCAGGATCTTGCCCACATTGGACTTCGGCAACTCGCTGCGGAATTCGACGTGCTTCGGCCGCTTATAGCCGGTCAGCTCCTTGCGGCAGAACGCGATGATGTCTTCTTCGGTGAGCGAATCGTCCTTCTTCACCACGAACAGCTTCGGCACCTCGCCCGAATGTTCGTCCGGCACGCCGATTGCCGCCACTTCGCTCACACCGGGATGCTGCGCCACCACATCCTCAAGCTCGTTCGGATAGACGTTGAAGCCGGAGACGTTGATCATGTCCTTCTTGCGGTCAACGATCTTGACGCGACCGTCGGCGTCCATCACGCCCATATCGCCGGACTTGAAGAAGCCATCCTTCGTCATGCTTTTCTTGGTCTCGTCCGGCCGGTTCCAGTAGCCGCCCATCACCTGCGGCCCGCGGATGCAGATTTCCCCCACCTCGCCCGTCTTCACGTCGCGGCCGTTGTCGTCGCGGATTGCTACGTCGGTGGAGGGGATGGGCAGGCCGATCGTGCCGTTGAATTCTTCGTTGTCGAAACGGTTGACGGTGGCGACCGGCGAGGTCTCGGAAAGCCCGTAGCCCTGGGCGACAGGGCAGCCGGTGACCTCCTTCCAGCGCTTGGCCACGGAGCGCTGCACGGCCATCCCGCCGCCGAATGTGAGGGCAAGGTTCTTGAAGTCGAGCTTGCGGAAATCCTCGTTGTTCAACAGCGCGTTGAACAGCGTGTTGAGGCCGGGAAAGACGCTGAAGTCGTACTTGCCAAGCTCCTTGACGAGGGCGGGAATGTCGCGCGGATTGGGAATGAGGATGTTCTGCGCCCCGAGCTTCATGCCCATCATCGCGTTCACCGTCAGCGCGTAGATGTGGTAGAGCGGCAGTGCGCAGATATAGACCGAGCGCTCGGGCCGGGGCCGCTTCAGATAGGCCGTCTCCTGCCATATCTCGTTCTGCATTACATTGGCGAGCACGTTGCGGTGGAGCAGCATCGCCCCCTTTGCAACGCCCGTCGTGCCGCCCGTATATTGCAGGAAAGCGATATCATCGATGCCAACATCGGTGGGCTCGAAACGCAGCCCCGCGCCTTTCTTCATGGCACTCTTGAAGGGCACGTGGTCGGGCAGCTCCCACGCCGGCACTAGCTTCTTCACGCGGCGCACGACGAAGTTCACGATATGGCCCTTCAGCCCCATCATGTCGCCCATTGTGGCCACCACCACGTGCTTCACATCGGTCTTGCCGATCGCCGTCTGCAGCGTCTTGGCGAAGTTCTCCAGAATGACGATGGCTTCCGCCCCCGCATCCTTGAGCTGGTGTTCGAGCTCGCGCGGTGTGTAGAGAGGATTGACGTTGACGACTACAAATCCCGCCCTCAGCGCCGCCAGCATCACCACCGGATATTGCAGCACGTTGGGCATCATGATGGCCACGCGCGCACCCTTCTTCAGCCCTTTCGACTGCAGGTAGGCGGCGAAGTCGCGCGACGCCTTCTCCAGTTCCGCGAAGGTGAGCGTCTTGTCCATGCAGGTGAACGCCGGCCGCTCGGCGAAGGCGCGGCATGAGGCCAGCAGCATATCGCCGAGGGAACTGTGCTCGAACGCCCCGATTTCGGCCGGAATCTCCTTGGGATAGCTCTTCAGCCACGGCTTCTGCGCAGCCTTGGCGGCACGCGCGGGTTTGCTGGCTGTTGTCCTGGCGCTGGCGGTCTTCGCAGGCGCCGCCTTTGTGCCTGAGGCTTTTGTGCCTGCGGCTTTCGAGGCAGTCGCCTTCGACGTTGCGGAGCGGGTGGAGGCAGGTTTGGCCGCTGCGGTCTTGACGCCCGCTGTCTTTGGCGTGGCTGCTTTCGCGCTCTTCTTACCGGTGTCGGCGGCTTTTGCCGCGGTCTTGGCAGCAGGCTTCTTCTCCGCTGCGGCGCGAGTGGACGAGCGCTTGGGTGCCGCCTTGGGCTGCGTGTCGTCGCTCGCGGCAGTCTGCGGTTTTCCGGCGCGGGCGCTTGTTTTCTTCTTCTCGCCGCCCGTCTTGCCCTTGGTGGTGGTCTTGGCCAAATTTCCCTCCCTTTGGAAACTCCCGTTTACCTTCACGTCCACGTTAATATCCGGTCGTCACATTTTCCGCCACTGGCCTTGCGCATTCCGGTTGGCGCTGCTCCCGATGCTGCCACCTTATTGCGGCGTGTCCCCCACCGGCAAGCCTTGCGCTGCGCCTACTGCCCGAAGCCCTTGTGCCCTTCCAGAAAGGCCGCCTCGTCGCGCGTGCTGACGCGGCCCAGCGCCCGGTTGCGGTGTGGAAAGCGGCCGAAACGTTCGATGATGTCCCGATGTTCCACGGCATAGCGCAGCGCCTCCTCGTCGCCCAGCGCCTTAAACAGCATCACCGCATGCTCCTGGTCTGCCAGAACCTCCGAGTGCTGGAACGGCATGTATAAAAACTGCCGCTGCTCATCAGACAGCCCTTCGTCCAGCCGCTTCTCCACCGCCTCACGCGCAATCCGGATGGCAAGGTCATCTGTCGAGAAAGCCCTGGCGGTGCCGCGAAACATGTTGCGCGGAAACTGGTCGAACAAGATGACGGCGGCGAGCGCCGCGCGGGGATCCTCGGCCGCCTCCTTCGGTGCCTCGGTACTCAGCCGCTCGTGCAGCTTGCCGAAGCGCTGGCGGATCGTCTCGTCCAGTTCGCCATTGCTTTTGAACCAGCCCTCCCGTTCGATCTCCTCGAACCAGAAGGAGAGAACTCTGTCGATCCAGTCGCCGGCCATGGACACCTCCTCGCTTCGGCTTGCCGCCACTTTTCCGAGGCTTCGTACCCCGCTCTTGCAATGTGCCGGTGGCTGCGCAGCCAGTCCACCGCCGAAAAAGACTTGTGAAACAAAATTCACGAAATGCGAAATTTTATTACACCGGGAGGAGTTCCCTCCCCAAAAGAACTTTGCTTATATGCGGCTTCCACGAGCCTGTGGGAAGGGCTCGATATAACAACAGGGAGAATCCCATGAACACGAAGCTGACATTCGCGGCCGCGCTGCTTGCCGCCACAATGCTGAGCGGCGCGGCGAGTGCCAAGACGCTCGTCTATTGCTCAGAGGGCAGCCCTGAGGGCTTTGATCCGGCGCTTTACACTGCCGGCACGACCTTCGACGCCTCGTCAAAGCCCGTCTACAACCGTCTTGTCCAGTTCGAACCCGGTACCACCAATGTCGTCCCCGGCCTTGCTGAGAGCTGGGAAGTCTCCGACGACGGTCTGGAATACACTTTCCACCTGCGCGAGGACGTCAACTTCCACACGACGGACTTCTACACGCCGACGCGCACGTTCAATGCCGATGACGTGCTGTTCTCCTTCGAGCGTCAGCTGAGCGAGGACCATCCCTATAACGCCTATGTCGAGGGCGCGAGCTGGGAATACTTCAACGCCATGTCCATGCCGGACCTCCTCAAGTCCATCGAGAAGGTGGACGACATGACGGTCAAGTTCGTGCTGACCCGGCCGGAGGCGCCTTTCATCGCCAACATGGCCATGGATTTCGCTTCCATCCTCTCCAAGGAGTATGCCGACCAGCTTTCCGAGAGCGGCAGCGAGTCCGACCTCAACCAGAAGCCTGTCGGCACGGGTCCCTTCCAGTTCGTCGCTTACCAGCCTGACGCGGTGATCCGCTACCAGGCGCACCCAGACTACTGGGACGGCAAAGAGCCGATCGACGACCTCGTCTTCGCCATCACGACAGACGCCTCGGTGCGCCAGCAGAAACTGCTCGCCGGCGAGTGCCACGTCATGCCGTATCCGAACCCGGCGGACATCGAGAGTCTCAAGTCCAACGACCAGCTCACTGTGATGCAGCAGGAAGGCCTCAATGTCGGCTACCTCGCCTACAACACCCAGCAGGAGCCGTTCGATAAGGTCGAGGTGCGCAAGGCGCTGAATATGGCCATCAACAAGGAGGCCATTCTCGACGCCGTGTTCCAGGGTGCCGGCCAGATCGCCAAGAACCCGATCCCGCCGACCATGTGGTCCTACAACGAGGAGATCGAGGACGACCCCTACGATCCCGAGGCGGCCAAGCAGATGCTGGAGGAGGCTGGCGTCACCGACCTTTCCATGAAGGTCTGGGCGATGCCTGTGCAGCGGCCTTACAACCCGAATGCCCGCCGCATGGCCGAGCTCATCCAGGAGGACTTCTCCCAGATCGGTGTCGACGTGGAGATCGTCTCCTACGAGTGGGGCGAGTATCTTGAGCGCTCCAAGGCAGTCGACCGCGACGGCGCGGTGCTGCTCGGCTGGACGGGTGACAATGGCGATCCGGACAACTTCCTCGCCGTTCTGCTCGGCTGCGATGCGGTCGGCGGCGCCAACCGCGCCCAGTGGTGCAACGAGGAATTCAACAACCTCGTCCAGGAGGCCAAGACGCTCTCCTCGCAGGAAGAGCGCGCCGATCTCTATGAGCAGGCTCAGGTCGTCTTCAAGCGCGAGGCACCCTGGGCCACCATCGCCCACTCGGTCGTCTTCATGCCCATGCTCAAGGAAGTTACCGGCTACAAGATGGATCCGCTCGGCGGCCATTCCTTCGAGGGTGTCGACATCGCCGAATAAATAGGCTCAACCGTGATCGGGAACCGGCGGTAGCGCAAGCTACCGCCGGCCTTTGTTGTTTCATGTTCCGCTTTCTGTTTTCGCGGCTGGCGCTGCTGATCCCCACTTTCATCGGGGTCTCCATCGTCGCCTTCTCCTTCATTCGCCTGCTGCCCGGCGACCCCATCATGCTGCTCGCAGGCGAGCGCGGCATGACCGAGGAGCGTTATCAGCAGCTCCAATCCACCATGGGCTTCGACAGGCCTCTCGTCGTGCAGTATTTCAACTACCTGCTCGACCTGCTGCAGGGTGACTTCGGCACCTCCATCGTCACCAAGCGTCCGGTGCTGCAGGAGTTCTTCACCCTCTTCCCGGCGACGCTGGAGCTCTCGTTCTGCGCTATCGTGCTCGCCGTCGTCATCGGCGTGCCGGTGGGTATGCTTGCCGCCGTAAGACGCGGCTCGTGGCTGGATCAGACGATCATGGGTTCGGCTCTGGTCGGCTATTCCATGCCAATCTTCTGGTGGGGCCTGCTGCTCATCATCCTTTTCTCAGGCGTGCTCGGCTGGACGCCGGTCTCGGGCCGCATCTCGCTCCTTTACTATTTCCCGCCGGTGACCGGCTTCATGCTCATCGACAGCCTGCTGTCGGGCCAGGACGGCGCCTTCAAGTCCGCCGCCTCGCATCTCATCCTGCCGACGGTCGTGCTCGCCACCATTCCGCTTGCCGTGATCGCGCGGCAGACGCGCTCGGCCATGCTCGAGGTGCTGGGCGAGGATTATGTGCGCACCGCCCGCGCCAAGGGGCTGCCGCCGCGCCGGGTGATCGGTCTGCACGCGCTGCGCAACGCGCTCATCCCGGTCATCACCACCATCGGGCTGCAGGTCGGCGTGTTGCTCGCCGGTGCCATCCTGACCGAGACCATCTTCTCTTGGCCGGGCATCGGCAAGTGGATGGTCGACAGCGTGTTCAAGCGCGATTACGCGGTGGTGCAGGGCGGGCTCTTGCTGATCGCCGGCATCATCATGATCGTCAACCTGATCGTCGACGTGCTCTACGGTCTGGTGAACCCCAGGATCAGGCACTGAAGCCATGGCCACAAACACCAAAAGCACCGATGCAGCCATTGGCCTCGAAGGCGGCGCTCCGATCGCCGTCACGCGCCGCGCGCGCCTTGCCGAGTTCTGGTACTACTTCCGCCAGAACAGGGGTGCGGTCATCGGCTTGGCGGTCTTCGTCGTCATCGTCGCCATCGCCGTCCTGGCGCCCGTCATCGCCCCGCATAGCCCCAGCATGCAGAACCGCGGCGCCTTTCTCCTGCCGCCGGTCTGGGAGGACGGTGGGCGGTGGGAGTTCGTTCTCGGCACGGATGCGGTGGGACGCGACATCCTCTCGCGCCTCATCTACGGCGCCCGCTTCTCGCTTTTCATCGGTGTCGTCGTCGTCTCACTCGCCGTCACCGTAGGCATCTTCGTCGGCCTGTTGGCCGGCTATTTCCGCGGCGCCGTCGATACCGTCGTCATGCGCATGATGGACATCATCCTGGCCTTCCCGTCGTTGCTCCTGGCGCTGGTTCTCGTCGCTATCCTGGGGCCGGGGCTCGTGAACGCGATGATCGCCATCGCCCTGGTGCAACAGCCGCACTATGTGCGTCTCACGCGCGCCGCCGTCATGGCGGAGAAGGGCAGGGACTATGTGACCGCGGCCCGCGTCGCCGGCGCCGGCAATCTCAGGCTGATGTTCAAGACCATCCTGCCCAACTGCACGGCACCGCTCATCGTCCAGGCCGCACTCTCCTTCTCCACCGCCATTCTCGATGCGGCCGCGCTCGGCTTCCTCGGCATGGGTGCGCAGCCGCCGACTCCGGAATGGGGCACAATGCTTGCAGAGGCGCGTGAGTTCATCCTGCGCGCTTGGTGGGTGGTCACCTTCCCCGGCATCGCCATCCTCGTCACCGTGCTTGCCATCAACCTGATGGGCGACGGCCTGCGCGACGCGCTCGATCCGAAACTGAAGAGGTCGTGACGATGTCCCTGCTCGAGATCGAAAACCTCACCGTCGAGTTCGACACCGCAGCCGGCAAGCTGCGCGCCGTCGACGGCATTTCGTTGTCCGTGGAGGAAGGCGAGGTGCTGGCCATCGTCGGCGAATCGGGCTCCGGCAAGTCCGTCTCCATGCTGGCCGTCATGGGGCTGTTGCCCTGGACCGCAACGGTGACGGCGGATCGTATGACCTTCCAGGGCCGCGACATCCTCAACCTGTCGCCCGCTGAGCGGCGCCGCATCGCCGGCAACGACATCGCCATGATCTTTCAGGAGCCAGTCGCCAGCCTCAACCCGTGCTTCACCGTTGGCTTCCAGATCGAGGAGACCCTGCGTGAGCACACCGATCTCGACCGGGCAGCCCGCCGCCGCCGCGCCGTCGAACTTCTGCAATCCGTCGGCGTTCCAGAGCCGGAAGACCGCCTGGGCGCCTTTCCGCACCAGATGTCGGGCGGTCAGTGCCAGCGCGTTATGATTGCCATCGCGCTTGCCTGCGGCCCAAAGCTGCTGATCGCCGACGAGCCGACCACTGCGCTCGACGTGACCATCCAAAAGCAGATCCTCGACCTCCTCATGGACCTGCAGGCCAAGACCGGCATGGGTCTGATCCTGATCACCCACGATATGGGCGTGGTGGCCGAAACGGCGGACCGTGTCGTCGTCCAGTATATGGGACGCAAGATGGAGGAGGCGGATGTGCTCTCCCTCTTCGAAAAACCGAAGAGCGCGTACACGCGGGCGCTTCTTTCCGCTCTGCCGGAGAATGCGGTCGGCGACCGTCTGCCCACAGTTTCCGACTTCGCATTCGACGACACGCCATACACGGGAGCGCGCACATGAGCGAGATCGTGCTGGAGACCCGCGAGATCGTCCGCGACTACCACATCGGCGGCGGGCTCTTCCGCCAGGGGCGGACCATCCATGCGGTGAAGGGCGTCAGCTTGAAGCTGGAGAAGGGCAAGACGCTCGCCATCGTCGGCGAATCGGGCTGCGGAAAGTCGACGCTGGCGCGCATGATCACCATGATCGACGCGCCCACCTCGGGCGAACTTCTCATCGACGGCGAAAAGGTCGACATCGCAAAAAAGGGGCTGACGTCGGAACTGCGCCGCAAGGTGCAGATCGTCTTCCAGAATCCCTACGGCTCGCTCAACCCGCGCCAGAAGATCGGCGACGTTTTGATGGAGCCGCTCATCATCAATTCCAACATTCCCGTGAGCGAGCGGCGCGAGCGCGCCATGCAGATGCTCAAGAAGGTCGGCCTCGCTCCCGAGCACTTCAACCGCTATCCGCACATGTTTTCGGGCGGCCAGCGCCAGCGCATAGCTATTGCCCGCGCCCTCATGCTCAATCCGCGGCTTCTCGTGCTCGACGAGCCGGTCTCCGCGCTCGACCTGTCGGTGCAGGCACAGGTCTTGAACCTCTTGGCCGACCTGCAGGACGAGTTCGGCCTCACCTTCGTCTTCATCAGCCATGACCTCTCGGTGGTACGCTACATCGCCGATGAGGTGATGGTGATGTATTTCGGTGAGGCGGTGGAGTACGGCACGCGCGACGAGGTCTTCTCTGACCCCAAGCACGACTACACCAAGACCCTCTTCGCCGCCACGCCGCGCGCCGATGTGGAAAGCATCAGGGCGCGGCTGGCGAAGAAGGCTGCGTGAAGAGAACCTTCCTCGGTGCAGCGGCCATGCCGCTATTTTTCCAGCGGCGGCGATAAGCCTGCTTCGCGCGCCCACCGAACGTGATCGGCGGCCTGCTCGAGCAGCCAGCTGCGCAGCGCCGCGACCGGCGGGCGGACCGGTCCGCGCGAAGCGGTGGAAAGATGGTAGGACTGCCGCCCCGGCATGGATGGGCCGAAGGGGCGAACCAGCCGCCCCTCGCGCAGCATCGCGGCAGCGGTGACGTCGTCGCCGACAGCCACCCCTAGGCCACGGGCGGCCGCTTCCATGCACAGATGCGTGCGGTGGAAGATCAGGTGTCCCTCGGCGGCGTCAAGACCGGTGCCGGCGCGCTTCAGAAACTGATCCCAGGTGCTCACCCCGCGATCGTAGATGAGCTTGTTCGCCGCCAGTCCATGCATGCGCACATGCTCCTCCCGCTGCGGTGCGCAGACGGGAAACATGGTGAAGCTCAGGAACAGCTCCCGGGAGAAGCCCGGCACGTTCATCGGCCCCCAAGTGATCGCCAGGTCCGTGTCAGGCGCGATCGTCCGGGGCGGCTCGGGATAGGAGCGTAGCTCCAATTCTATACCGAGCCCGTCCAGCACTTCGTTGTCCAGAAGCGGCATGAGCCACAGGACCGCAAGGTCCGAATCGATCTCGACGACGACCTTGCCTTTGACGTTTCGCGTCGCGCGCGTCCCCGTCTCGATGGAAATCAGGGCGAGTGCGTCGGAGACGACGTCTGCATAGCGCGCGCCTGCGGGTGTGAGCACCACCTGCCGGTGCCGGCGCTCGAACAGCGTCACCCCGAGCTGCGCTTCCAGGTTCTTCACGTAGCGGCTGATCGAAGCATGGGTGACACCCAGCTCATCGGCAGCCCGCGTGAAGCTCTGGTGCCGGGCCGCGGCGTCGAAGGCTCTGACCGCGTTGAGGTTCGGCAGACGTTGGGTCATGGGAGTCATGTAACATAAACGCACACTACAAGATAACTAATTCTCACTTGCGTGCGTGTTACGCCGATCCTACCTTCAGGTCATACAGAAATCGCAGTGCGGGCGACCGCCCGGCCGGACAATGTTCGGGCCGCGGGATGGCTCGTGCCGCAGTCTTTTGAAGGAGCCTGTCATGTCGCACTACACGGTTGGTATGGGTGCCACACGGGACTTGCAGCGCTACGCCCGGCAGGCCGACAAGGCGCGCTCGGCGGCCTTGCAGCGCGCCCTCGGCTTGCTCATGAGGCGCATAGGGGGAATATGGCGAGGAAGCCGGCCCACCAACACAGCACCGCTCAAGCGCTAGAGCAGTGCCGGGGGAGGCGAAGGCACGACCGAGTGCAAGCCAACTTCGTTCTACACCACCATCACCGGGCAGCTCGCAAGGCTCGTAACCTTGTGTGAGACGCTACCCAGAAGGTAGCCCTCACGGTCGCCCAGGCCGCGGCTACCGAGCACGATGAGGTCGGCATCGTGTTCCTTGGCAAACTTGACGATCGTGCGCGCCGGCGGGCCGTTCTTCACGAAGGCGCGGGGGGCACTGGCGCCCTTTTCCACCGCATGCTTCTTGGCTGCGTCGGCCACTTCTTTCGCGTGCTCGCGGAGCGCCTGGTCGATGCTCCCCGGGTCCGCCGGCCGCACCATCGATGTGGATGCTTCCAGCAGACTGTGATGGCGAAAGACCGTGACCATCAGCAACTCGCCGCCGGTGTTCTTCTGCATTTGAATGGCCATGTCTAGCGCCTTCATGGCGCCGTTGGAGCCATCCATCGGAACGAGGATCCGTTTGAACAAGGCTCTTCTCCAGAACTATCTGAACGCCAGGTCGCGCAGGAACAGCGCGATCTGCGGGAAAAAGATGAGCGCGGCGGAAACACACAGCAGGATCAGGATGAAGGGCGGCGTGCCGCGCACCACATCCATGTAGGGCCGCTTGAACACCGCGATCGCCGTGAAGATATCGCACCCGAATGGGGGCGTGGCCGAGCCGATGGCCACCTGCAGCGTGATGATCGTTCCAACCAGCACCGGATCGAGACCGACGGCGTTCACAACCGGGGCGAAGATCGGCACCAGCACGAGGATCACCACGATCGGATCCACGAACATGCAGCCGATGAAGAAGGCGATGGAGATGACGACGAGGACGCCGATCTGACCCATCTGGTCGATGCCGATGCCGGCGAGGATCTGCTGCGGGATCTGGGCGAAGGAGATGACCCAGGAGAAGGCCGCCCCGGCAGCGACGAGGATGAAGACTACCGCCGTGATGAGGCCCGTGGATTTGGCCGTGTCGTAAAGCCCCTTCATGTCGAGCTCACGGAACACGACCATCTCGAGGAAGATCGCATAGAGAACACAGGCGGCGGCCGCCTCGGTCGGGCTGAAGACGCCGCCATAGATGCCGCCGATGATGATGACCGGAAAGCCCAGAGGCCACAGCGCCTTCTGCATTGCCGACAGACGCTCGCCCCAGCTTGCCTTCTCCTCCGTCGGCACGCGATTGCGCACCGCATAGATCCAGGAATAGATCGAGAACAGGATGAGGATCAGAATGCCCGGCCCGACGCCGGCGATGAAAAGCTCGGCGATCGAGGTGTTCGATATCACGCCATAGATAATCATGCCGATGGACGGCGGGATCAGAAAGGCAATGTCGGAGGCGTTGACGATCAGGGCGAGGATGAAGCTGTCATTGTAGCCGGCCTTGAGCATGCGCGGGCGCAGCGGCGAACCGATCGCGACGACAGTTGCCTGCGTCGAGCCGGAGACGGCGCCGAACATGGTGCAGGCGGCTGCGGTGGACACGGCCAGGCCGCCGCGCATGTGGCCAACAAAGGACATGACCAGATTGATCAGGCGCCCGGCTGACTGGCCGCGCGTCATGATGTCGGCTGCGAATATGAACATGGGCACGGCAATCAGCGAGGCCGGGCGGATGCCGGCCATCATCTGCTGCACCATCGTCTCCAACTGCCCCATTCCGCCGAACAGCGAATAGAAGCCGACGAAGGCGCCGATGATGAGCGGGATCATCATCGGGAATCCCAGCAGCAGGAGGACGATCATGATGGAGAAAATGGTGATAGCCATGACCCGCCCTCAGATCTCGATCTCTTCATCATCGTAGCCCTCGAGCACGTTGGTCGAGAGGTAGATGTCCTTTTCCAACATGTTCTTGATCGCCGTCAGAATGTACTGGAGCCCGGTCATGAAGAAGCCGACCGGGGCCCAGAGATAGATGATCCAGACAGGGATCTGCAGCGAAGGCAGCACGCGCCCGCGGCCGTACAGCGTCATGATGTATTGCGCCGAATACCAGGCGAGGCCCAGCATGAAGACCGCAGTGATGAGCGCGATGACGATCATCAGCGGTTTGCGCAGCGCCGACGGCAGCGCGTCATAAAGGGCGGACATGCGGATGTGCCGGCCGTGACGGGCGGCATAACTGATTCCGGCAAAGGTAATCAGGATGATGAGGATGCGATTGAGTTCTTCGGAGAAGAAGATGCTTTGCTGAAAGACGAAGCGGCCGACGACATTGGCGATGGTGTTGGCCGCCAGAAGCAGTACGCCGGCTGCCAGGAGTACTGATTCTACGCGGCTGATGGCCGTGTCGATCGTACCGAGAAAGCCCGGCAGGTCGGACTTGTACGTGCCGGTGGTAATGTCGTCGACCGCCGTCGTATCCGTCTGCGACTGCAGCTGCGACTCGTCATGATGTTGCGACACTTTCTGGTCCCCGCTCTTCTGCCGAAGTGCCGGCCGGGCGCCCCCGCGCCCGGTCGGCAATATCGGTGGCTAGCCGCCTTGGGCCTGAGCCAGATCTTCCTTCATCTGGTCCAGGATCTGCTGGCCGCTCTCGCCGGTCATGCCGATGAACTCTTCCTCGACATCCGTGGCTGCCTCCATGAAGGGTTGGCGCTCCTCCTCGGACAGAATGTTGATCTGCACGTCTTCACCGCCGGCTTCACGGATTTTCTCGAGCGATTCCTCGTGCAGACCCTTCTGGTATTCAACAATATGGTCGAACGCCGCGTCGGCCGCATTCTGGATCGCCTGCTGATCCTCCTCCGAAAGACCGTCGAAGAAGTCCTTGTTGGCCATCGTCGCGGTGGTGAAGTTGTTGTGGCCGATGCAGGTGATGACGGGGCTGACCTCGTACATCTTGGTCGATTCGATCCAGAAGGTCGGATTCTCCTGACCCTGGATGATGCCCGTCTGCAGAGCGCCATAGACCTCGCCCCAGGGAAGCGGCGTCGGCGTGGCGCCGAAGGCGCGGTAGCTTTCGACCAGAAGCGGGTTGGTCATGACACGGACCTTCACCTCATTGAGGTCGGCCGGGCTGTGCACGGGCTCCTGCGTCGTCATGCAGACTTCGCCCTCCGGGAACATCTTCAGAAGCTCGAGCCCCTGCTGCGCATATAGCTCGGGGAACATCTCGTTGATGGCCACCGAGGTGCGGAAGAAGTCCACAAGAGTCTCATGGTCCTGCGGCAGGAGGTAGGGCACGAAGAACACCTGCGCTTCCGGGATCAGCGCGCCAGTGAAGCCCGGCGACTGATCGACGAACTGCAGGATGCCCGCCTGTGCCTGCTCCATGATGTCGGCGGATTCGCCGAGCGTGCCGAAGGGGAAGAGCTGGATCTCATGATCCGTGTTGGCCTCGACCTCCTCCTTGAATTTCTGGGCATAGACACCCTGCACGTCGGTCATTGCCTCTTCGAAGGCGTAGCGCCAGGTCTCTGCGGCGGCGCTACCGGCGCCGGCGGCCAGCATCGCCGCGGCCGCAATGCCGGTCAGGAAACGGTTCTTGAATGAGGTCATGACGTTCTCCTCTGTGGTTCCTATTGTTTGTTCAAATTGGAAGCGGGCGGCATTGCGCCGCCGTCTTCCGCAATCGCCGGCAGAGTTTCAGCTGGCGGGCAGCCAGCCCGGCACAGTCGCAAAACCTGGCGTGCGGACCGTCATCCGTGCCCTTTCCCGCCCGGCATTGCACTGGGGGGAGTTGTCGACCGATCGACAGGGACGAAGCGGAAGAAGCGGAGAAGCCGCCGCAAGCCGGGCCAGCGAAAAGGCCCCGTCGCGCGCTGTGGTCGCGGACAGATGGCTGCGGTAATGGCTCTGGGGTGCCACCAAGCGCCCCTCCTTGTTCCCCCAAACTTCTGCCTAAACGTTAAACGGACATGACTTTGAGTCAAACCGTTAATTTTGCGATAGAAGCTTTTCTGATCGATTAGCCGGCTTTTAGTGGGCGGCACATCGCCTAGACACGCGCCTCCGCCTGCCGGTTCAGAACGCTCTTCAGGTCAAAGGCCGCTTCCATGAGATCACGCGTGTAATCGCTCCGGGGACGCTCGAAGACCTCGTCTGTCAGGCCCTCTTCCACCACCTGCCCGGACTTCATGACGATGGTGTAGTCGGCCAGCGCCTTCACGACAGCAAGGTCGTGGCTGATGAAGATGAAGGACAGGTTGTGGCTTTGCTGGATGCGCCGCAGGAGCGTGATGATCTGCTTCTGTACCGACCGGTCGAGCGCAGAGGTCGGTTCGTCCAGAACGATCACCGTCGGTTTCAGCACCACGGCGCGGGCGATCGCGATGCGCTGGCGCTGTCCGCCGGAGAACTCATGCGGGAAGCGGTTGCGCATGGCCGGGTCCAGCCCCACCTCCTTGAGTGCCTCCATCGCCTGCTCCACGCGCTGGCCCGCCGAAAGCCCGGGTTCGTGCACCAGAAGCCCTTCCGTGATGATCTCGCCCACTGTCATGCGCGGGCTCAAAGATCCGTAGGGGTCCTGGAACACCATCTGTAGATTCCGCCGGTACGGCCGCATGGCCGCGCGGCTGAAGCCCTGGATGGGCACGCCCTGATAGACGACACGGCCCTCCGACGGCAGGAGTTGCAGCAGCGCCCGGCCTAGCGTCGATTTTCCCGAACCCGACTCGCCGACGATCCCCACCGTCTGGCCGGCCCTGAGGCTCAGCGTAACGTCCTGCACTGCCTTCAGCGCAAAGCCGGCGGAGAACAGTCCGCCCCTGGCGGAGAAGGTGACCGATACCTTGTGGGCATCGAGCAGGATGGGCGCGCTCTTTGGCACCGGCGGCTTGTGTCCCTCCGGCTCCGCCGCCAGGAGCATTTTCGTGTAGTCTTGGGCCGGGCGGTTGAAGATCTGCTCCGTCGCCCCTTCCTCCACCACCTTGCCGTGCTGCATCACATAAACCCTATCGGCGAATGCCTCGACGATGGTCAGGTCATGGGTGATGAAGAGGATCGCCATGCCGAGCTTGCGCTGCAATTCGGCCAGGAGCCCCAGGATTTCGGCCTGGATCGTCACATCGAGCGCTGTCGTCGGCTCGTCGGCGATCAGCAGGTCCGGATCGTTGGCGAGCGCCATGGCGATCATCACGCGCTGACGCTGCCCTCCCGACAATTCGTGCGGATAGGATTTTAGCCGCCGCTCCGGGTCGGGAATGTGGACGAGCTTCAAAAGCTCCAGCGCCCGCTTTCGCGCTGCGGCGGCCGACAGTCCGCCGTGTACGCGCAGAGGTTCCGATATCTGCCGTTCGATGGTGTAGAGCGGGTCGAGCGAGGTCATCGGCTCCTGAAAGATCATGGTGATCTTGGCGCCGCGGATGCGGTTGAGCTTCTCCCGCGGCAGGCCCACCAGTTCCTGCCCGCGATAGGTGACAGAGCCTTCAGCCCGGCCGTTGGAGGCCAGAAGCCCCATCGCCGCCATCATGATCTGGCTCTTTCCCGAGCCCGATTCGCCCACCACGGCCACCGTCTCACCGGCCTTCACGTGCATATCGACCCCGCGCACCGCCTCGACCGCACCGTCCGGCGTGTCGAAGGTGACGCGTATGCCGCGTATATCGAAGATCGTTTCCGCCATCTTTTCCATCTCAGCGGTCCTTCGGGTCGAGCGCGTCGCGCAGCCCGTCGCCCAGGAAGTTGAGAGCGAAGAGAAGCAGCGTCAGCGCCAGCGAGGGATAAAGCAGCATGTAGGCCGCACCGCGCATGTTCCGCGCGCCTTCGGCGATCAGCACGCCCAGGCTCGTCAGCGGTTCCTGCACGCCGAGCCCGAGGAAGGAAAGGAAGCTTTCCAGAAGGATCACCTTGGGCACGAGCAGCGTCATGTAGATGATCACCGGCCCCAGCGTATTGGGGATGATGTGGCGGCGCAGGATGCCGCCGGAACTCACCCCCAGCGCCTCGGCCGCCTGCACGAACTCGCGCCGTCTGAGCGATATTGTCTGCCCACGCACGATACGCGCCATGTCGAGCCATTCCACCGCGCCCACGGCGATGAACATCAGCACGATATTGCGGCCGAAGAAGACCACCAGCAGGATGGCGAAGAAGGTGAAGGGCAGCGCGTAGAGGATGTCGACCACCCGCATCATCATGTTGTCTATGCGCCCACCGAGGAAGCCTGCCGTTGCCCCCCAGGCGACGCCGATGACGAGCGCCACGCCCGTCGCCAGCGCACCGATCATCAGCGAGATGCGGATCGAGATGAGCACGCGCGCGAAGAGATCGCGCCCGTTGGCGTCCGTGCCGAAAATGAAGCGCAGCCGGTGCACGTCAGCTTCCATGATCATGTGCCGCCCGTCCGCACTCTGCTCGACGACGCGGGCGTTGGAGAACAGGTCCGAGCGGTCGAGATAGCGCGTCACGCGCGGGTCAATCTCACGGCTTGAGGATGCCTCCACGCGCAGCGTCCCGCCGGCGATTTCCAGCGCATCGATATCGAGCCGCATACGCGCCACCACGCTTTCGGCCGCCGGCAGGATCTCGTCCTCGCGCGGATAGGCCTCCAGGCTCGCCGGCACCTTGACGAAGTTCGGATAGACGTTGGCGTAGTGATGCGGCGCCAGCATCGGCCCGAACAGGCCGGCGAAGATGAAGACGATGAGGATCAGGAGGCTCGCCATCGCCGCCTTGTTGCGGCGCAGCCGCATGAAGGCGGTGGCCCAGAGCGAGCGGCCTTTGACGCCTTCGCCGACAACGGCCTCGGGTGTGTTGGTGGCAACATCAGTCATAGCGCACCCTTGGGTCGAGCGCCGCGTAAAGCAGGTCGACGATCAGATTGAAGATCACCACGAAGACGGCGATGATGATGACGGTGCCCATCACAAGCGTGTAGTCGCGGTTGAGCGCCCCTTGCACGAAGTAGCGGCCGATACCCGGAAGGCCGAAGATCGTCTCCACCACCACGGAGCCGGTCAGAAGTGCCGCCGCCGCCGGCCCCAGATAGGAGACCGCGGGCAGGCAGGCAGCGCGCAGCGCGTGCACGCCGACGATCATGCGCGCCGGGAGGCCATAGGCGCGCGCCGTGCGCACGTGGTCGGAGCGCAGCGCCTCGATCATCGAGCCGCGGATGAGGCGGGCGACGATCGCCACTTGCGGCAGCGCCAGGGTGATCACGGGCAGCACCATGTTCTGCGGGCTGCCGCCACCCCAGCCGCCGGCCGGCAGCATGCTGAGCCAAACGCCGAAGATCAGCGACAAGAGCGGCGCCACCACGAAGTTGGGCACCGTGATGCCGAATGTCGCCACGGCCGTTACGCTGTAGTCTATCCACGAGTTCTGCCTGAGTGCGGCGATCGTGCCGAGCACGGATCCCGCCAGCAGAGCCACGAGCAGCGCCATGCCGCCGAGCTGGATCGACACCGGCAGCCCGTTGGCAAGCAGTTGCTGCACGGAAAAATCGCGGTAGATGAAGCTCGGGCCCAGATCGCCGCGCGCCAGGTTGCCGAGATAGTAGAGATACTGTTCCCACACAGGTCGGTCGAGGTGGAAGACCCGGTTCAGGTTCTCCAGCACCTTCGCCTCGAGCGCGCGTTCCTGGTCGAAAGGCCCGCCGGGGGCGATCCGCATGAGGAAGAAGGCAAGCGTGATGATGATGAATAAGGTCGGGATCGCCCCCAGAAGGCGGCGCACGACATAGCCAAGCATGGCTCGTCACTCTCTGGCTGGACGTCCGGGGCCGGGATGCGGCCCCGGACGCACACTGTTACTCGGAAAGGCTCATCCAGCGCGTGCCGTGCACGTTCTGGATATTGTCTTCCCAGCCTTCGAGCTTGGGCGAGACCAGAGAGAGAGACGAATAGAAGAGCAGCGGCATGAAGGGCTGATCCTCCAGGAACATCGCCTCCGCCTGGCGCAGGATCTCGGCGCGCTTCTCAAGGTCGCCCTCGGCCGCCGCCTGCTCCATCAGCGCATCATATTCGGGGTTCTTGTATTTGGCGTAGTTGAACCCGGTGTTGTCGCTCTCGACCAGGAACAGGAAGTTCTGCGGATCGGAAAAGTCGCCGATCCAGCCGGCGCGCGCCACTTGGTAGTCGCTGGTGTCGCGCAGCATCGCGTAGTGCGCCGACAGGTCCTGCACCCGGTAAGTGACGTTGACACCAAGCGGCTTCCACATGTCGGCGATGGCCGTCGAGGTGTTCTTGTGGTTTTCCGAGCTGTTGTAGGAAATCTCCAGCGTGATCGGGTTGTCGGGACCGACGCCGGCCTCCTTCATCAGCTCGATGGCACGGTCCTCACGGTCGAGCGGCGACATGTCCGCCCAATCCACCGTTGCGCCGCCGCCCTCGTAGTTGCCGATGCCGGGCGGTACAAGAGAATAGGCGGGCAGCATGGCGCCGGCCCAGATCTCGTCGGCCAGGAACTCGCGATCGACCACCATGGAAAGCGCCTGGCGCACGCGCACGTCGTCGAGCGGCTCTTTCTCCGTGTTGAAGGCGAAATAGTAGGTGCCGAGATAGGGCGCGATCCGCACCTGCTCTCCGAGCCGCTCCTTGAGCGAGGCGAGCTGCTCGGTGGGCAGGTCCGAGCAGCTATGCACCTCGCCGGCCTCGAAGCGGCGCACGCAGGACGCGCGGTCCTCGATGGGCAGCCATTCAATGCGGTCGATGGAGACGTTCTCCGCATCGTGGAACTCCGCATTCTTCTCCATGACGATCTTATCGCCAGGCGTAAACGAGACGAGCGTGTAGGCGCCGTTCGTGACGATGTTCTCGGGCTTTACGAAATCGGTGCCGTGTTCCTCGACGGCCGCCTTGTTGACCGGCAGCCCGGTCTGGTGGGTGAGCAGTTCGATGAAATAGGGCGTCTGTTGCTCGAGCGTGATCTCCAGCGTCTTGTCGTCAACGGCTCGCGCGCCCAGCGTCTCAGGCTCGGCTTCGCCCTTGTTGATCTTCTCCGCGTTCTTGATGGGATAGAGAATGTTGGCGTATTTGGCGGCTGTCTCCGGGGTCATGATGCGCTGCAGGGAGAAGATGAAGTCCTCCGCCGTCACCGGCTCGCCGTTCGACCAGTTGGCGTCTTCGCGCAGCTTGAAGGTGTAGGTCAGGCCGTCGTCGGAGACGTCCCAGCTCTCGGCTACGCCGGGAATGACATTGGCCTTGTTGTCGTAAACCACCAGCCCCTCATAGAGGTCGCGCAACAGATGCGCCTCGACCACGGTCGAGGTCTTGTGCTGGTCCAGCGTCTCTGGATCGCCGTCGTTGCCGCGCACATAGGTCGTCTCGGCCAGCGCCATGTTTGCCCCGGCGGCCACGCCCGCAGCCGCCAACGCGCCGGCCAGGAGCGGCCGGATGACTGCAAGTTTCAACATACTCAATACTCCCATCTTTTCGCATTTTGCGATTGTTTATTGATTTGGCTCGGTCGCGAGCGCAGCCCATCTGGAAGAGAAATTTGCGTGACGCCCGTCAGTCGAAAATACAGATCGAACGTTCTTCCTTCCCCCCTTTCGGTTCGACACAGCATGGCTGGATATTGCCGAAGGCAACGCGCGTAACGACCCTGGTTGGAGGCCCGATTAGGCATCGAAATGACGCGCACGTCAAACAGATTCCTGTGTAAACGGAAAGCAGCAACAAGCGCACCACGCTGAGCCGGCGCGGGCAATAAAATTGCCGTTCCCGATGATGACGCCGAGTAAAGTTGCGCCTGGAAAGCCGCAAGGTCCATGCGGCGGAGACGACAGATTCGAGGGGGAGGAGAGGGCTGTCGGGCGTTGGCGTAGCTCGCCGCCCGAGGCCGAAGGCGCAGGATGGTGCCGCTTGTCAGACTCGAACTGACGACCTCCGCATTACGAATGCGATGCTCTACCAACTGAGCTAAAGCGGCTAAGGCCGGCTGGCGCCGGCATCCCATGCGTGACGCCTGATACTCGCATCGCCGGCGAAGATCAAGTGATCTTGCGCCGCTTTGCAAGATGGCTCCCTGGCCCTCCGAATGGCCATGGACTCTCCCGCAACCTGCGTTAAGCTGTCGGCATGACCCACCATCCCGGGTGGGCAGATGCATCACGGCAACGACCGACCTGAGGAGGGACCCATGGCGGAAATTTCGATGACGGTGAACGGCCGCAAGGTGACAGGCACGGTGGAGGACCGCACGTTGCTGGTCCATTTCCTGCGTGAGAACCAGGGCCTGACCGGCACCCATGTCGGCTGCGACACCTCGCAGTGCGGCGCCTGCGTCGTCCACCTCGACGGCAAGGCGGTCAAGTCCTGCTCCATGCTGGCCGCCCAGGCTTCGGGTTCGGATGTGCTGACCATCGAGGGTCTCGCCGAGGGCGGCGAATTGCACCCCGTGCAGGCCGCCTTTAAGGAGCATCACGGCCTGCAGTGCGGCTTCTGCACGCCCGGCATGATCATGGCCGCGGCCGACATGATCCGCCGCCATCCGCAAGGCCTCGACGAAAAGACCGTGCGCGCGGAGCTGGAGGGCAATATCTGCCGCTGCACCGGCTACCATAACATTGTCAAGGCGGTGCTGGCCGCCTCCGAGGCGATGAGCGGCAAAGCGAAGGCGGCGTGAGGAGAGTGTGCGGAGCGAATAGAAAGTAGTGAAATAGAGAGTAGTGAGTAGGGACAGCGGCACACATCGGCATATCGAAAATTCGTGAGAGCGTAGGCTTTCCCTCCGGACCGTTCACTACTCACCATTCACTACTTCCCTACTCACTCATTCCGACGGAGGAGGAAGCGATGGGTATCGAAGGCATCGGAGCGCGGGTCGTACGCAAGGAAGACAAGCGGTTTATCACCGGCCTCGGCCGCTATGTGGACGACATGGTGGTGCCCGGCATGAAACACGCCATCTTCGTGCGCAGCCCGTATGCGCACGCGGCGATCAAGAAGATCGACACCGAGGCAGCCATGGCCATGCCCGGCGTCATCGGCGTCTTGACGGGCGCCCAGCTGAAGGATGACGGCATCGGCAACCTGATCTGCGGTTGGATGATCAATTCTAAGGACGGCACGCCGATGAAGATGGGCGCCTGGTCGGCGCTGGCGACCGATCGCGTGCGCTACGTGGGCGAGGCGGTTGCCGTCGTGGTGGCTGAAACCAGGGGCCAGGCGCGCGATGCCGCCGAGGCGGTCGAGATTGCCTACGAGGAGATGCCAGCCGTCACTGACGCGGTCAAGGCATTGGAGAAGGGTGCGCCGCAGCTCCACCCCGAGGCTGAGAACAACCTCATCTACGACTGGGAGATCGGCGAGGCCTCTGCCGTCGACCAGGCGCTCGATGGCGCGGCTCATGTGACGCGCATGAAGCTCGTCAACAATCGTCTCGTGCCCAATGCCATGGAGCCGCGCGCCGCCCTCGGCCACTACGACAAGGCCGAGGATCACTTCACCCTGTGGACCACCAGCCAGAACCCGCATGTGGCCCGCCTCGTCATGAGCGCGTTCTACAACGTGGCGCCGGAAAACAAGCTGCGTGTCATCGCACCCGATGTCGGCGGCGGCTTCGGCTCGAAGATCTATGTCTACCCGGAAGAGATTATCTGCCTCTGGGCGTCAAAGCGGACGGGCGTGCCGGTAAAGTGGGTCGCCGACCGCACCGAGAGCTTCCTCACCGACGCCCACGGCCGCGACCATGTCACGGAGGTCTCGCTCGGTTTCGACCGGGACAACCGCATCGTCGGGCTGAAGGTCGACACCATCGCCAATTTCGGCGGCTACATGTCGCTGTTCTCATCGGCCGTGCCGACCTACCTCTATGCGACGCTGCTTTCGGGCCAGTACGTCATCCCGAAGATCCACTGCAATGTGCGCGCCGTCTACACCAACACCACCCCCGTCGACGCCTATCGCGGCGCCGGCCGGCCGGAGGCGACCTATGTGCTTGAGCGCGTCGTGGAGACGGCGGCGCGCGAGCTGGGCGTGTCGCCGGCCGAGCTGCGCCGCAAGAACTTCATCCGCGAATTTCCCTACCAGACCCCCGTCATCATGAACTACGACGCGGGCGACTACGAGGCCTCGCTGGATGCGGCCATGCGCGAGGCAAACTATGCCGGCTTTCCCACCCGCCGCGACGAGGCGAAGAAAAGGGGCAAGCTGCGCGGCATCGGCATGAGCTGCTACATCGAAGCCTGCGGCATCGCGCCGTCCCAGGCGGTCGGCAGCCTCGGCGCCGGCGTGGGGCTCTGGGAGTCGGCCGAAGTGCGGGTAAACGCCGCCGGCACCATCGAGGTGCTGACAGGCTCGCACAGCCACGGCCAGGGCCACGAGACCACCTTCGCCCAGGTGGTGGCCTCCCGCTTCGGCGTGCCGCTCGAGCAGGTCTCCATCGTCCATGGCGACACGGACAAGGTGCAGATGGGCATGGGCACCTACGGCTCGCGTTCGGGCGCAGTCGGCGCCAGCGCCATCGTCAAGGCGCTCGACAAGGTCGAGGCCAAGGCGAAGAAGATTGCCGCCCACCTTCTGGAGGCTGATGAGAGCGACATCGTCATCGAAAACGGCGAGGCAAAGGTCGCCGGCACCGACCGCACCCTGCCTTGGTTCCAGGTAGCGCTCGCCGCCTACACGGCACACAATCTGCCGGAGGGCATGGAGCCTGGCCTGAAGGAAGGTGCCTTCTACGACCCGACCAACTTCACCTTCCCCGCCGGCTGCTACATCGCCGAAGTCGAGGTGGACCCGGAGACCGGGCACACCGAGATCGTGCAATTCGTGGCCGCCGATGATTTCGGCAACATCATCAACCCGCTGATCGTCGAAGGGCAGGTGCATGGCGGGCTGGCGCAGGGTATCGGCCAGGCGCTTCTGGAAGGCTGCCATTACGATCCGACCTCGGGCCAGCTCGTCACCGCATCCTACATGGACTACACCATGCCGCGCGCTGGCGACCTGCCGTCCTTCCAGGTGTCGACCACCAACACCCCGTGCCCCGGCAACCCGCTCGGCGTCAAGGGGTGCGGCGAGGCCGGCGCCATCGGCTCGCCGCCGGCGATCATCAACGCGATCACGGACGCGATCGGCAACAACGATCTGAGCATGCCCGCAACACCGCAGAAGGTGTGGGCGGCGATGAAGGCAAGTCAGTGAAATAGTGAGTAGTGAATAGTGAGTAGTGGGCCGGCGCCTATCGCCGCGAAAGCTGGAATAGCCTTCGCTCCGTCAAGCACCTGACGTTCGGCTTATGCCCCCGCTATTCACTACCTCACTACTCACTACTCACTCACCCCGAAGAGGAGAACCCAATGCACCAGACCACCTACCACCGCGCCTCCTCCCTTTCCGAGGCGGTGAAGCTGTTGAACGATGCCGACGACGGCAAATATGTCGCCGGCGGGCAGACGCTCATCCCCACCATGAAGCAGCGCCTCGCCGCCCCGTCCGATCTTGTTGACCTGCGTCACATCGCCGATCTCAAGGGCATCGAAATCTCCGGCGACAAGGTGAAGATCGGTGCCGCCGCCACCCATGCGGAGGTGGCCGAGGACAAAGCACTCGCCAAGGCCTGCCCGGCGATCTCGCACCTTGCCACCCATATCGGTGACCCGCATGTGCGCCACATGGGAACCATCGGCGGCTCCATCGCCAACAACGATCCCGCGGCGGACTATCCGGCCGCCCTTCTGGCACTCAATGCCACCGTGCACACCAACAAGCGTGAGATTTCCGCCGACGATTTCTTCGTCGATCTGTTCGAGACCGCGCTCGAGGATGACGAGATCATCACCGCCGTCTCCTTCACGCTTCCGGAGAAGGCGGGCTACGCCAAGTTCCCCAACCCCGCGTCGCGCTATGCGCTGACCGGCGTCTTCGTGGCCAAGCGTGCGGACGGCGTGCGCGCCGCCGTCACGGGTGCCGGCGAGAACGGCGTCTTCCGCGCCGACCCGATCGAGCAGGCGCTGGCCTCCTCCTTCGATGCCTCCGCCCTCGACGGCATCACCATCCCGGCTGATAGCCTGATGACGGACATCCACGCCTCCGCCGAATACCGCGCCAATCTCGTCGCGGTCATGGCCAAGCGCGCCGTGCAGGCGGCGAACGGTTGAGTGAGGGCGCCTGGGGCAAGGCCTTTGAGCGGCTGCGAGCTGCAGCCGCCGGCCTGCCCGAGGTAGAAGAAAGCACGTGGTTCGGCACACCTTCGTTGAAGGTGCGCAAGAAATCCCTCGTCCGGGTGAAGGATGCCGAGACGGTCGTCCTCATGTGTCCGCTGGAGGAAAAGGAGATGCTCCTTTCCGCAGCGCCCGAAATCTTCTACGAGACCGACCACTATAGGGGCTGGCCAGCCATCCTCATACGCATCCACCACATAGCGCCCGACGAGCTTCGCCACCGGCTGGAGCGCGCCTGGCGCATGCAGGCGCCGAAGCGCCTCGTCGCCGCCCTGGATCGCGAACGGGAAAGCACTTCCGGCAGCTGATCCCTACTGCCCGGCGCTGTAGGCCGCGATCGCCGCCATGTTGACGATGTCGGAATCCTTGGCGTTCAGCGACACGATCTGCACCGGCTTGTTGAGGCCCACCAGAAGTGGCCCAATCACCGTCGAGCCGCCCAGCTCCTGCAGCATCTTGGTGGAGATCGAGGCCGAGTGGAACGCCGGCATCACCAGGACGTTCGCCGGTCCCGACAGGCGGCAGAAGGGATACTGCTGCATCAGTTGCGGATTGAGCGCCACGTCCGCCGCCATCTCGCCGTCATACTCGAAGTCGACGCGCCGCTTGTCGAGGATGCGCACCGCCTCCTGCACCTTGGCCGAGCGCTCGCCCGGCGGGTGGCCGAAGGTGGAATAGGCGAGCATGGCCACGCGCGGCTCGTATCCCATGCGCCGCGCCATGCCAGCTGCCTCCTCGGCGATGTCCGCCAGTTCCTCCGAGGTCGGCATGTCGTGGACCGCCGTATCGGCCACCAGCACCGTGCGCCCGCGGCACAGTGCAATCGACACGCCGATGACCCGGTGGCCGGGCCTCGCATCGATGATGCGGCGGATGTCGTCGAGCGCGGTGGAATAGTTGCGCGTCACGCCCGTCACAACCGCATCGGCATCCCCTAGCGCCAGCATGCAGGCGGCGAAATGGTTGCGGTCGTTGTTGATGAGCCGCTGGCAGTCACGGAAGAGATACCCCTTGCGCTGCATCCGCTCGTAGAGATGGTGGGCGTAGATGCCGTTGCGCCGCGACAGCCGGGCGTTGATGAGCTCAATGCCGGGCCTCGAAAGGTCGACGCCGGCGTTGCGCGCCGTCTCCTGCATCTGCTCCTCGCGGCCGAGAAGGATGGCCGTCCCGAGCTTCTGGTTCACGTAGGAGACGGCCGCCCGCATCACCTGCTCCTCCTCGCCCTCGGCGAAGACCACGCGCTTTGGCTGGCGGCGCACGCGGTCGTGGATGCGCTGAAGCGTCGAGGCGATGGGGTCGCGCCGGGCGGAAAGCTCGTTGGCGTATTTCTCCATGTCGAGGATCGGCCGCCGCGCTACGCCCGTATCCATCGCCGCCTTGGCGACAGCCACCGGCACGGCCGAGATCAGCCGCGGATCGAAGGGCACGGGGATGATGTAGTTCGGCCCATATTTCGGCCGGTTGCCTTGATAGGCCGCCGCCACGTCGTCCGGCACGTCCTGACGCGCCAGTGCCGCCAGGGCTTCCGCCGCCGCCACCTTCATCTCCTCGTTGATGGTTGTCGCCCTGACGTCCAGCGCGCCGCGGAAGATATAGGGAAAGCCCAGCACGTTGTTGACCTGGTTCGGGTAGTCCGAGCGCCCGGTCGCCATGATGGCATCGGTGCGGATCTCCGCCACCTCTTCCGGTGTGATCTCCGGGTCCGGGTTGGCCATCGCAAAGATGATCGGGTTCTTCGCCATGGACTGCACCATGGCCGGCGTCAGCGCGCCCTTGACCGAAAGGCCGAAAACCACATCCGCGCCATCAAGCGCCTCTGCCAGCGTGCGCTTGTCGGTCTCCACCGCGTGGGCCGACTTCCACTGGTTCATGCCCTCTTGGCGGCCCTTGTAGACGACGCCTTTCGTGTCGCACAAAAGCACGTTCTCCGGCGCAAAACCCATCGCCTTGGCCAGTTCGATGCAGGCGATGCCGGCCGAACCCGCCCCGTTGCAGACGAGCTTCGTCGTCTTAAGGTCGCGCCCCGTCAGGTCGAGCGCGTTGATGAGCCCGGCCATAGCGATGATGGCCGTGCCATGCTGGTCGTCATGGAAGACGGGGATGTCCATCAGTTCGCGCAGGCGGCTTTCGATGATGAAGCACTCCGGCGCCTTGATGTCTTCCAGGTTGATGCCACCAAAAGAGGGGCCGAGCAGCTTCACGCAGTTGACGAACTCCTCCGCATCCTCCGTCTCCACCTCCAGATCGATGGAATCGACATCGGCGAAGCGCTTGAACAGCACCGCCTTGCCCTCCATCACCGGCTTCGACGCCAGCGCCCCGAGATTGCCGAGCCCGAGGATCGCCGTCCCGTTGGAAATCACCGCCACCAGGTTGCCGCGCGTCGTATAGTCGAAAGCCCGGCTCGGGTCCTCTGCGATCGCCTTCACGGGCACGGCAACGCCCGGCGAATAGGCAAGCGAGAGGTCCCGCTGCGTGGCCATCGGCTTGGTCGGGTTGATCTCCAGTTTGCCCGGTCGGCCCGAGGCGTGGAAATCCAGCGCCTCCTGCGGGCTCACCGAGGGGCCCTGTCTCTCCGTCTTGTCCATTCCCGCCATGCTCCTCCGCTCCCTCCCATGTCGGCTTCTTGTGGAGTTTTGCCGAACACGGGTGCATAAGGCTACATTTGCGGTAGGTAAATGGCCAAGCAGAGCTAAATCCGCGTTTTTTGAAGGGGCGCTTCTTGAACGACGAAACGCCGATCCATCAGCGTGAGGCCACCGCCGTGCGCGCGCCCGCCGCCGGCGCGACGCCGATGATGCAGCAATATATCGAGATCAAGGCGGCCAACGCCGATTCGCTGCTCTTCTACCGCATGGGCGATTTCTACGAGCTGTTCTTCGAGGATGCGGAGGTGGCAAGCCGCGCCCTCGGCATCACGCTTACCAAGCGTGGCAAGCACCAAGGCGAGGACATCCCCATGTGCGGCGTTCCCGTGCATGCGGCCGATGATTACCTGCAGAAGCTCATCGGGCTCGGCCACCGCGTCGCCGTCTGCGAGCAGATGGAGGACCCGGCGGAAGCAAAGAAGCGCGGCTACAAGTCCGTGGTGCGTCGCGATGTCATCCGCCTCGTCACCCCCGGCACCATTACCGAGGAAAAGCTCCTCGACCCTTCCGAGGCCAACTACCTGATGGCGCTCGGCCGCGTGAAGGGCACCGAGGAGCAGCTTGCGCTCGCCTGGATCGACATCTCCACCGGCACCTTCCGCGTCGCCGCCACCACGCCCGAGCGGCTTCTCGCCGACATCCTGCGCGTCGACCCGCGCGAGCTGATCGTCGCCGAACCCGTCTACCACGATGAAGCCCTGCGCCCTGTCTTCGATGTGCTTGGCCGCGTCGCCAATCCGCAGCCGCCGAGCTTCTTCGATTCCTCCAGCGCGTCCGCCCGCCTTTCCCGCTTCTACGGCGTCGCCACCCTTGATGGCTTCGGCCGCTTCTCGCGTGCGGAGCTTTCCGCCATCTTCGGCGTCGTCGCCTATGTGGAGAAGACGCAGAAGGCGGAACGCCCGCCGCTCGGCCGCCCCGAGCGCGACGAGGAGGGCGCCAGCCTCTTCATCGATCCCTCCACCCGCGCCAACCTGGAGCTCACGCGCACCCTTTCCGGCCAGCGCGACGGCAGCTTGCTCAAGGCCATCGACCGCACGGCAACCGGCGCCGGCGGCCGTCTTCTGGCCGAACGCCTGACGTCCCCGCTCACCGACCCCAAGGCCATCGGCGAGCGCCTCGATTCCGTCTCCTTCTTCCTTGAGGAAGCGCCCCTGCGTGACGGCCTGCGCGAGCTTCTGAAGGGCGTGCCCGATATCAGCCGCGCCCTCTCCCGCCTCGCCCTCAACCGCGGCGGTCCGCGCGACCTCGGTGGGCTCGCCAACGGGCTGGAAGCCGCCGCCGCGATCGCCGCCCTCCTGCGCGACAAGGAGCTGCCGGCCGAGCTGATCAGCGCTCTTTCGCAGCTGACCGCGCTCCCCGCCGATCTCGCCGCCCACCTGGAAAAGGCGCTCGCCGACGAGTTGCCGCTCATGAAGCGCGACGGCGGCTTTGTGCGTGCCGATTATGACGCGGAACTCGACGAGATGCGCGCACTGCGCGACCAGTCGCGACGTGTCATCGCCGGCATGGAGCGCGATCTGGTCGAGGAGACGGGCATCCGCTCCCTCAAGATCCGCCACAACAACGTGCTCGGCTACTACATCGAGGTGACGGCCAACAACAGCCAGGTGATGACCGGCACCGACGAAGCCAAGGCCCGCTTCATCCACCGCCAGACCATGGCCAACGCCATGCGCTTCACCACCACCGAGCTTGCCGAGATGGAGACCAAGATCGCCAACGCCGCCGACCGTGCGCTGACGATCGAGCTTTCCGTCTTCGACCGTCTGGTATCGGAGGTCGTCGCCGCCTCCGAAGCCATCCGCGCCGGCGCCCAGGCGCTCGCCGTGCTCGACGTTTCCGCCGCCCTCGCCACCCTTGCCGAGAGCGAAGCCTATCGCCGCCCGGCCGTCGACGACAGTCTCGATTTCCACGTCGAGGGCGGCCGCCACCCGGTTGTGGAGCAGGCGCTCCGCCGCCAGCTTGGCGAGCCCTTCGTCGCCAACGACTGCGATCTGTCGCCGTCGGATGGCGAAAAGGCGGGCGCCATCTGGCTGCTCACCGGCCCCAACATGGGCGGCAAGTCCACCTTCCTGCGCCAGAACGCGCTGATCGCCGTCATGGCCCAGATGGGCTCCTTCGTGCCCGCCCGCCTTGCCCGCATCGGCGTCGTCGACCGCCTCTTCTCCCGCGTCGGCGCGTCCGACGACCTCGCCCGAGGCCGCTCCACCTTCATGGTCGAGATGGTCGAGACCGCCGCTATCCTCAACCAGGCCGGCGAACGCTCGCTCGTCATCCTTGACGAGATCGGCCGCGGCACGGCCACCTTCGACGGCCTCTCCATCGCCTGGGCGGCGGTGGAGTATCTGCACGAGCAGAATCGCTGCCGTGCCCTTTTCGCCACTCATTTCCATGAGATGACGGCGCTCACCGAAAAGCTCCCCCGCCTCGCCAACGTCACCATGCGGGTGAAGGAGTTCGAGGGCGAGGTGATCTTCCTGCACGAAGTTGCCCGCGGCGCCGCCGACCGTTCCTACGGCGTCCAGGTCGCCCGTTTGGCGGGTCTGCCCGCCGCGGTGGTGGAGCGCGCAAAGGAGGTCCTGCACAGGCTGGAGGAGGGCGAAACTGGCGGCAAGGCCGACCGGCTGGCCGACGACCTGCCCCTCTTCACCGCCGCCGTCCGCCACGAGCCGGCCAAGCCGAAAGAGGCCGACCGCCTCAGGCAAGCGCTCGATGCCCTCAATCCGGACGAGATTACGCCGAAGGAGGCGCTCGAAGCACTGTACCGGCTGAAGGCTTTTGGTTCCGGTGATTAAGGCGCCCCATTTCACTGGCACGGCAATCACGCTATAGACGCGAGCGAAAAATGCGCCTTTCCCTCCCGACAAGCGGAAGGGAAGGGGCGTTGCCGCCACCTCGGCACACCACTTCAGCCGTGACACAGGAACCGGATGGCAAAGATCCCCCTGAAACTCGACCAGATCATCGACACCCCCTGCCTGCGCGAGGAGCTCGATGCCATCGCCGCGAAGGCCGAGCCGGGCTCTCCCGAGGCGCGCACCCGCGTCATGAAGCTCCTCAAGTCCCGCTTGGCCGAGGGCCGAAAGACCGCCGAGACCATGCTTGCCGAGGATGGCGGCGGCACAGCCTGCGCCATCCGCCTCTCTC
The DNA here is from genome assembly GCF_025336525.1 of Chelativorans salis. GTDB lineage: Bacteria > Pseudomonadota > Alphaproteobacteria > Rhizobiales > Rhizobiaceae > Chelativorans > Chelativorans salis. The sequence continues at coordinate 1,115,251 of NZ_JAOCZP010000001.1, read as the reverse complement.
ACCTGATGGACGAGATCGTCCACGCCGTTCACGACTTCGCCGCCACCCACGTCTATCCCTCCGAGAACCGCTCTGCCGCCGAGCGCATGGCCATCGTCGCCGTCGGCGGCTATGGCCGTGGTACGCTGGCGCCGGGCTCCGATGTCGACCTCCTGATCCTGCTTCCCTACAAGCAGACGCCCTGGGGCGAGCAGGTGGCCGAATATATTCTCTACATGCTGTGGGACATGGGCCTGAAGGTCGGGCACGCCACCCGCAACATCGACGAATGCATCCGCCACGCCCGCACCGACATCACCATCCGCACCGCCGTTCTGGAGGCGCGCTTCATCTGCGGCGACCAGGCCCTCTACGACGATCTCGTCGCCCGCTTCGACCATGAGATCGTCAAGGACACGGGCGCGGAATATATCCAGGCCAAGCTTGCCGAGCGCGATCAGCGCCATGCCAAGGTCGGCGAAAGCCGTTATCTGGTCGAGCCCAACGTCAAGGACGGCAAGGGCGGCCTGCGCGACCTCCACACTCTCTTCTGGATCGGCAAATACTATTATCGCGTCCGCGAGGCCGAGGAGCTGGTGGAAAAGGGCGTCTTCACCCGCCGCGAATACCTCCAGTTCCGCAAGGCGGAGGATTTCCTATGGGCCGTGCGCTGCCACATGCACTTCCTCACCGGCAAGGCGGAGGAGCGGCTGCACTTCGATATCCAGCGCGATATAGCCGAAAGGCTCGGCTATACGAGCCACCCCGGCCTCTCCCCCGTCGAGCGCTTCATGAAGCACTACTTCCTCATCGCCAAGTCGGTGGGTGATCTCACGCGCATCTTTTGCGCCGCGCTCGAGGAAGAGCAGGCCAAGCACGTGCCGGGCTTCAACCGCATCTTCCTCACCTTCTCGCGCCGCAAGCGCAAGCTCGCCGGCACCAGCGACTTCATCGTCGACAACCACCGCATCAACATTGCAGACGAGGGGGTCTTCGAGCGCGATCGGGTCAACATGCTGCGCCTCTTCTGGTTCGCCGACCGCCACGGGCTGGAGTATCATCCCGACGCGCTGAAGCTGCTCACCCGCTCGCTCAACCTGATCGACCGCAACCTCCGCCGCAACGAAGAGGCGAACCGCCTCTTCATGGACGTGCTCACCTCCGACCGTGACCCCGAGCTCAACATACGCCGGATGAACGAAGCCGGCGTGCTCGGCAAGCTCATCCCTGATTTCAACAAGATCGTGGCGATGATGCAGTTCTCCATGTATCACCACTACACGGTCGACGAGCATCTGATCCGCTGCATCGGCGTCTTGGCCGAGATCGAGCGTGGCGAGGACGAGAAGGTCCACCCGCTCGTCCACTCGCTCATGCCGGGGCTCAAGTCCTGGCGCGCGGTGCTCTATACGACGATGCTCTTCCACGACATCGCCAAGGGCCGGCCGGAGGACCACTCCGTCGCTGGCGCGCGCCTCGCCCGCCGGCTGTGCCCGCATATGGGCTTCGACAAGGCCGAGACGGAGATGATCGCCTGGCTCATCGAGCAGCATCTCGCCATGTCCATGACAGCACAGATGCGGGACCTCAACGACCGCAAGACCATCCAGGATTTCGCCGATATCGTGCAATCGGTTGAAAGGCTGAAGCTCTTGCTCGTCGTCACGGTCTGCGACATCCGCGGCGTCGGCCCCGGTGTGTGGAACGGCTGGAAGGGCCAGCTCCTGCGAACCCTCTATTATGAGACCGAGCTTCTTCTCACCGGCGGCTTCTCGGAAGCCTCCCGCGCTGCCAGAGCCGAGGCGGCGCGTGCCGCGCTTGCCGAGGCGTTGCACAAGGCTGGTTGGGAGGAGGCGGACGCCCGCCGCTACATTGCCCTTCACTATGAAAACTATCTCTTGGCAGTGGACCAGGAGGACCAGGTGCGCCACACCGAGTTCATCCGCACCGCCGACCGGCAGGGCAGGGCGCTTTCCACCATGGTCAAGCCGCATACTTTCGAGGCGGTCACCGAGATCACCGTGCTGGCGCCCGACCACCCGCGCCTTCTCTCCGTCATCGCCGGCGCGTGTGCTGCGGCCGGCGCCAACATCGTCGACGCGCAGGTCTTTACCACCACCGATGGCCGCGCACTCGACACTATCCTGATCAGTCGCGAATTCGACTATGACGACGACGAGCGTCGCCGCGCCCAGCGCGTCGGCCGTCTCATCGAGGATGTGCTGTCGGGCAAGGAATATCTGCCCAACGTTCTGGAAAAGCGAACCAAGCCGAGGCGAGGCGCCAAGACCTTCCGTATCGAGCCGCGCGCCGAGGTCCGCAACACGCTGTCGAACCGCTTCTCCGTCGTCGAGGTGGAATGCCTCGATCGCCCGGGTCTCCTCTCCGAAGTCACCGGCGCCATCTCCGACCTGTCGCTTGACATCGCCTCCGCCCACATCACCACCTTCGGCGAAAAGGTCATCGATACCTTCTACGTCACCGACCTGACAGGCGCGAAGATCGAAAATCCCGACCGCCTCACCGCCATCCGCCAGGAGCTTCTGGAGGTGCTGGAGAAGGGCCCCGCCAAGCGTGACGGTCGGGCGCGGACGAAGACGGCGGTCGCTTGATGCGGGTTGGGCGAATGGGAGTGGGAACAGACTAAATGGAAGCGTGCATGCACGGAGACGCCCGGCAGGGCAGAGGGGCGCGCGAGGGGAAGCCAACATCTCCATTCCGAGGAACTCACCCGCCCATCCCCCCATCCAAGGCCCCCCGCCCATGAGCCTCGTCGCCAAGTTCGCCAGTGTCGGCAGCGCCACCATGGCAAGCCGCATCCTCGGCTTCGCCCGTGAGGCACTGGTGGCCTCCGCACTTGGTGCCGGTCCCGTCACCGATGCATTCTACGCCGCATTCCGCTTCCCCAATCTCTTCCGTCGGCTCTTTGCCGAGGGCGCCTTCAACACCGCCTTCATCCCGCTCTTCTCCAAGGAGTTGGAGGGCGGCGGCATGGAGGCGGCCAGGAAGTTCGGCGAGGACGTGCTGACGGTCCTGCTGACGGTCCTTCTGGCGTTCTCGGCGCTCGCCATGATCTTCATGCCCTTCCTGGTCGGCACCATCGTGGCGCCGGGCTTTGCCGACACGCCGGAAAAATTCGACCTCACGGTCGTCATGACGCGCGTCATGTTCCCCTATCTTCTCTTCATGTCGCTGGTGGCCATGCTGTCGGGCGTCATGAACGCCATGCGCAAGTTCTTCCTCGCCGCCCTCGCACCGGTGCTGCTCAACGCCATCCTCATCGCCGTGCTCGCCGCCGCACTCGCGGTGGACCTGCCGGCGCGCACCACCGGCCTGTGGCTTGCCTGGGGCGTCTTCGCCTCCGGCATCGGCCAGTTTCTCATCCTCGTCATCGCCGTGCGCCGCGCCGGCTTTACGATGCGCCTGCGCATGCCGCGCCTCACCCCCGCCGTGCGCCGCCTGCTCATCCTGATGGCGCCGGCGCTCATCACCGGCGGCATCATGCAGATCAACCTGCTCGTCGGTCAGATCATCGCTTCCGTCCAGGACAAGGCGATCGCGCTCCTGAACTTTGCCGACCGCATCAACCAGCTCCCCCTGGGCGTCATCGGCATCGCCGTCGGCGTCGTCCTCCTGCCGGAGCTGTCGCGCTCGCTGAAAGCCGGCAACCTCGCCGACGCCCAGCACCTGCAGAACCGCTCGCTGGAATTCGCCCTTGGCCTCACCGTGCCGGCCGCCGTCGGCCTCATGGTGATCCCGGCCCCAATCGTCGGCCTCCTCTACGAGCGCGGCGAGTTCACCGCCCTCGACACGCGGATGACCGCCATGGCCCTTGCCGCCTTCGCCTCCGGCCTGCCGGCTTATGTGCTGACCAAGGTCTTCCAGCCCGCCTTCTTCGCCCGCGAGGACATGCGCACCCCGATGTGGTTCTCGCTCGTCACCGTCATCGTCAACATCGCTATCAGCCTCGCTCTCTTCCCGCTCTACGGCCACGTCGCCATAGCGCTCGCCACCTCCCTTTCGTCCTGGGTCAACGTCGTCCTGCTCGCCGGCACCTTGTGGTGGCGCAACCATTTCCGCCCCTCGGCCGTCACCAGCCGCCGCATCGTCATGATCCTCGTCTCCAGCGCTCTCATGGGCGGCGTCGCCTATGGCCTCGATGCGGTGCTTGTCGCCCCGCTCGAAGGCGCCGCCCTGCCTCTGCGCGCGGCGGCGGTGCTGGTGGTGGTTGCCGCGGCGGCGGTCGTCTATCTCGCCCTCGCCGTCCTCACCGGCGCCGTCGACCGCACCGAGCTAAGGGCGGTGATGAGGCGCCGCAGGGCTTGATTGCACCCGCCGCCTCGTCCATAAGCCCCACGCGCAAAAGCGCTGTTCAGATCTTCAGGAATTTCCCCATGAGTGAGTTCAAGCAACTCGTCTTTTCCGGAGTGCAGCCCACGGGCAACCTCCACCTCGGCAATTATCTCGGCGCCCTGCAGAAGTTCGTCGCCTTGCAGGACACCTACGAATGCATCTATTGCGTCGTCGACCTCCATTCCCTGACCGCCACTCTGGTCCACGACGACCTGGCCGACCAGACGCGCGGCATCGCCGCCGCCTACCTTGCAAGCGGCCTCGACCCGAAGAAGAACATCATCTTCAACCAGGCCCGCGTGCCGCAGCACGCCGAGCTTGCCTGGATCTTCAACTGCGTCGCCCGCATCGGCTGGATGAACCGGATGACCCAGTTCAAGGACAAGGCCGGCAAGGACCGCGAGAACGCCTCGCTAGGCCTGCTCGCCTATCCGAGCCTCATGGCTTCCGACATCCTGCTCTACCGCGCCACCCATGTGCCGGTGGGCGAGGATCAGAAGCAGCATCTCGAGCTGACCCGCGACATCGCCCAAAAATTCAACAACGACTTCTCCAAGCGCATCTCTGCGCTGGGGTACGGCGTGGAGATGGAGGTGGGCGAGGAGCGCGTCAGCGGCTTCTTCCCGCTCACCGAGCCGCTCATCGAGGGCCCGGCCACCCGCGTCATGAGCTTGCGCGACGGCACCAAGAAGATGTCGAAGTCCGACCCCTCGGACCTCTCGCGCATCAACCTGTCCGATGATGCCGACGCCATCTCCCGCAAGATCAGGAAGGCCAAGACCGACCCCAACCCCCTGCCGGGCGATGTCGAAGGGCTCGCCGGGCGCCCCGAGGCCGAGAATCTCGTCGGCATCTACGCCGCTCTTGCCGGCGTTCCGCGTGACCAGGTGATTTCGGAGTACGGCGGCCGCCAGTTCTCCGATTTCAAGCCGGCGCTTGCTGACCTTGCGGTCGAGAAGCTGGCGCCGATCAACGCGGAGATGCGCCGCATTTCGGCCGATCCGGCCTACGTCGACGGTGTCCTGCGCGATGGCGGAGAGCGCGCCGGCGCCCGCGCCGAGGCAACTATGAAGCAGGTGCACGAGATCATCGGGCTCCTGGCCGACTAGCAAAGCAAAACCACACGCGGCTTGCCGCCCGCCCCCGCCAGTGGCAGATTGCGCCCTGGGTGGGCAGGCTCCGCCCGTTTGAAAAAGGGGCATTCATGGTCTCCAAACGCCTGAGCCGGGAAGCTGGCCACAAACGCAAGTTCCTTGCCGTCGTCGACGACACGCCGGAGTGCGAGCGCGCCGTGGCCTATGCCGCCCGCCGCTCTCGTTCCACCAATGGCTCCGTAGTCCTTCTCTTCATCATCGAGCCGGGCGACTTCCAGCACTGGCTCGGCGTGGAGCAGATCATGCGCGAGGAAGCCATGGCAACCGCCAACGCCGCGCTCGACACCCACGCCACGAAAATCCGCGAATCGATCGGCATCGAGCCGGAGCTGGTCATCCGCGAAGGAAACCCTTCCGACGAGATCCACAAACTCATCGAAGAAGACCAGGACATCGCCATCCTGGTGCTTGCCGCCAGCAACGCCAAGGAGGGGCCGGGACCGCTGGTCTCCTCCATCGCCGGCAAGGGCGCCGCCTTTCCTATCCCCGTCACCGTCGTCCCCCACAGCCTCTCGGACGAGGAAATCGAAAGCCTGGCATGAGCGGCCGCCGCACACCATATGTGGCTTGAATTTGGCCGGCATTCGGCCTATTTTAGAACTATTCCAAACAACGGCCGCACGGAGAGACCCCGCCGATGTTCATCCAGACGGAAGCGACCCCCAATCCCGCAACGCTCAAGTTCCTGCCGGGCCGGGTGGTACTCGAAGAAGGCACGGCGGATTTCCGCGATGCCGAGGCGGCACGCTCCGCTTCGCCGCTCGCCGGTCGTCTTTTCGACGTACCGGGGGTGACCGGCGTCTTCTTCGGCTACGATTTCGTCACCGTCTCCAAGGATGGTGCGGACTGGCAGCATCTGAAGCCCGCCATCCTCGGCACCATCATGGAGCACTTCATGGCCGGCCAGCCGGTTATGGCCGCCAACGAGACCGGGATGCCGGCGCCTGAGGGCGACGAGTTCTACGATACGGCCGACGAGGAAATCGTCGCCACCATCAAGGAGCTCCTGGAAACCCGCGTGCGCCCGGCCGTCGCCCAGGATGGCGGCGACATCACCTTCCGCGGCTACGAGAAGGGCACCGTTTTCCTCAACATGCGCGGCGCCTGCGCCGGCTGCCCGTCCTCCACGGCGACGCTGAAACACGGCATCCAGAACCTGCTGCATCACTTCATCCCCGAGGTGCAGCACGTCGAGCAGGTGGAAATCGGCTGACCCAAAAGAAAAACCGGGTCCGAAGACCCGGTTTTCCCGGTAGCCATCGTGTGGCCCGTCTATTGCCGAGACGGTTCCGTCATCCCTTCACGACAACTTTTGCACCGATTTGTGTCCGGTTGTAAAGATCAATGATGTCCTGATTCAGAAGCCGGATGCAGCCCGAGGACATGGCTTTGCCGATGGAATGCCATTCCGGCGTGCCGTGCAGGCGATAGCCCGTGTCGCCGCCCTTGTTGAAAAGGTAGAGCGCGCGTGCGCCAAGCGGGTTGCTCAGGCCGGGCGGCATGCCGCCGCGCCACTTGGCCAGTTCTGGCTGACGCTTGATCATCGGCGCCGGCGGCGTCCAGGTCGGCCATTCGCGTTTCATGGCCACGCGCGCCGTCCCCGACCATTCAAAGCCCTCGCGCCCGACGCCGATGCCGTAGCGCATAGCCTTGCCGTTCTCCATCACGAGATAGAGGAACTTCTCCCGCGTATCGACGATGATGGTGCCCGGCTTCTCGTCCGTCTCATAAGAGATGATCTGGCGGTGATACTGCCGCGGTATCTTGGTGATCGGCACGCTCGGCAGCTGGTAGCCGGCATCGGTGACCGTGCCATAGTTGGACGTGAATATCTGTGCCGGTCCACCCGCGCAACCTGCTAGCGCCGCCGAAAGGCCGAGAACGGCCGCGGCGAAAAACGGCTTCAATTTCATGAAAGAATCCAACCCCCACATCATGGGCGTCAAAACAAACACCCATTTTTCGCGGCCATTCTTAAAGTGGGCGTTTACAGTTTGCCAAGATGGCATTTGATCCGCCCGCAATACCGTGAGCGCTTGCCTGTGTGTTATGGCAATTTGGCAACACCTCTCCGCATGATCGCCGACACGGCCGACCACGCCTGATCTTTTCCGCGCCGCTGATAACTGGCATTCTCACGCCCATGCCCATTGTCTCACCCGTTCCCGTCAACCCGCTGGCCGATGGCCGTCAGTCCGAGCGCGCGCTGGTCATCCGCCGCGGCGTGCAGCGCCTGCTCGCCGAGATGGGCTCTGTCGTTCTGCCGGAACTGTCGCTCGCCACCGGCCGCCGCGCCGATCTCGTGGCGCTGACGGCCAAGGGCGACATCTGGGTCATCGAGATCAAATCATCGATCGAGGATTTCAGGGTCGACCGCAAATGGCCGGATTATCGCCTGCACTCCGACCGCTTCTTCTTCGCCTCCCATCCGGCGGTGCCGACGGAGATCTTCCCCGACGACTGCGGCTTCATCCTGTCCGACGGCTACGGCGCGGAAATCCTGCGCGAGGCGCCGGAGCACCGCCTGGCGCCGGCCACCCGCAAGGCCCTGCTGCTCCGCTTCGCCCGTACGTGCGCAGCACGCCTGACGGCGGCCGAACTCGCCGGCGTGCCGATACCGATGCTGGACGGGGAGGGGGCTTGAAAGGATGAAGGCGAGTGCCTTCACCCTCTTGGTTCGACAGGCTCACCATGAGGGTGAGAGCAAGGCGCCCTCGCCGCAAGCTTCGGCGTTGGCGGGATGTGCGCAAACATAGCGCCCCATGGTGAGTTTGTCGAACCACGAGGGCGGAATGCCGCGTGCTGCCGGCTTAGCGCGGCGCCCTTTTCGCCAGGATCCGCTGCAGCGTCCGCCGATGCATGTTCAGCCGCCGCGCCGTCTCCGACACGTTACGGTCGCACATTTCGTACACGCGCTGGATATGCTCCCAGCGCACGCGGTCGGCCGACATCGGGTTTTCAGGCGGCTCGGCCTTCTCGTCCAGCTGGCGGGTGAGCGCTGCATAGATGTCGTCCGCGTCCGCCGGTTTGGAAAGGTAATCCACCGCCCCCAGCTTCACCGCTGTCACGGCGGTGGCGATGTTGCCGTAGCCCGTCAGAATGATGGCGCGCGCATCCTCACGCTTCTCGCGGATGGCCGAGACGACGTCGAGCCCGTTGCCGTCCCCCAGCCGCATGTCGACCACGGCGAATGCGGGTGCTGCGATTTTCACTTTGGCGAGCGCCTCGGACACCGACTCCGCCGTCTCCACGTCAAAGCCACGGCCCTCCATCGCCCGCGCCAACCGCACCAGGAAAGGGCGGTCGTCGTCGACGATGAGTAGGGAGCGCTCTTCGCCCGAAATGGTGTCGGCCTGTTCTGTTGCTGCTTCGTTCATCGTTCACTCGCTCTTTTTGAGGCTAGATGTAGCCCTGCGAGCCGGTTTTTTCCAGCTTTTCAGCCCCACGAAAAAGAACCGTCGCCAGTCAGGAACCGTTCGCGCGGCCAGCGCACGTCCACCGTCGCCCCCTTGCCCTTGCCGCCGGCGTTGGCAAATTCGATCGTCGCGCCCGAACGTTCCAGAAGCGTCTTGGCAATGAACAGTCCCAACCCCAATCCGCCGCTGGAGCTGGTCGCCTGCCGCCGCGACATGTACGGCTCGCCGATCCGGTCGATGATGTCGGCGGGAAACCCCGGCCCGTCATCGGTAATGGAGATGCTCACCGTCTCGGCGTCCCATGACCATTTGACGGTCACCACCTCGCGCGCGAAGTCGACCGCATTCTCCATCAGGTTGCCGAGCCCGTAGAGGACGCCGGGGTTGCGTCGGCCAACGGGTTCCGGCCCCTCCGTCTCGCCGGGCTCCAGCCGTATCCCGATGCCGAAGTCGCGGTGCGGCGCCGCTGTTTCCTCGATCAGCGAGGTCAGCGGCAACCGCGCCATGTGCGCCTCGCCCTCTGACGAGAGGCTGGTGAGCTGCCTCAGGATCTCGCGGCAGCGCTCGCTCTGCGAGCGCAGCAGCGTCACGTCCTCCTGGTAGCGCGGATCCCGGCCCAGCGCCTTTTCCATCTCGCGCGCCACCAGCGCAATGGTCGCGAGCGGCGTTCCCAGTTCGTGCGCGGCGGCCGCCGCCAGCCCGTCGAGCGCTGAGATATGCTGCTCGCGCTGCAGTACCAGCTCCGTCGCCGCCAGCGCGTTGGCCAGCAGCCGCGCCTCCTCCGCCACGCGATAGGCGTAGATGCCGGTGAAAGCGATGGCCGAGGTAACGGCGATCCACATGCCGGAAACGTAGAGGAAGGGCATGGCAAGTTCGGTGCCGGGGTACCAGGGCAGCGGCATGTGGAAGAAGGCAAGCAGGCTCGCCAGCCCGATGACGAGAAGCCCAAGGAAGCTGGTCCACAGGAGCGGCAGCGAAGTCGCCGAGATCACCACCGGCACCGTCATCAGGAGCGAGAACGGGTTGGTGAGCCCGCCCGTGAGGAACAGGAGCCCGACAAGCTGCAAGGCGTCGAAGGTGAGGATGGCAAGCGCCGATATCGGCGGCAGAAGGTGCGAAGCAGGAAAACGGAAGGTGAGATAGAGGTTAAGCCAGGCCGAAGCCGCGATCAGCACGAAGCACGGCCCCACCGGCAGAGGGAACTCCAGCCAGAAGGCCACCACCAGCACGGCAGCACTCTGACCGACGATGGCAAGCCATCTTAGCCGTATAAGCGTGGCGAGCCTGAGGCTGCGGCCATAGCGGGTGTGGGGTGTTCTAAGTTCTTCCAGCATCGGCGTCTTTATGAGCGGTGCAGCGCGGTTGGCCAAGTTTTATTTGGGGCGCGGCGTATCCGACTCCCCTCCTCGCGAGGGGGAGGGGAGCCGGATACGCTACGCTCCTCCTACCTCCCGCGCGGCTTCGCCCGCTTCGTGGGCGCTGCCGCCGCAGGGTCCTCCGGCCACACATGCTTCGGATATCGCCCGCGCATCTCCGCCCGCACATCCGCCCACGAGCCGCGCCAGAACCCTGGAAGATCCCGCGTCTTCTGGATCGGCCGATGCGCCGGCGACAGAAGCTCCAGCGTCAGCGGAACGCCGCCCGCTGTTGGATGCTCGGTCAGCCCGAAAAGCTCCTGCACCCGCACGGCCAGCACGGCCTCTCCGCCCTCGTAGCGGATGGGAAGCCGGCTCCCGGTCGGCGCGGTGAAGTGGCTCGGCGCCTCGGCGTCCACCCGCCGCTGCAAGTCGTAGGGCGTGAGCGCCATCAGCCCCTCACAGGGCACCCTTCCAGAAATGGCCGAAAGCGCAGCCTCGCCCTTCAGAAAAGGCAAAAGCCATTCCTCCAGCCGCGCCATCAGGGCCTCATCCTCCACGTCCGGCCAAGGCGGCCCCTTCGTGGCACTCAGGAAGGCAAGTCGCGCCCTGAGCGCCTCCGCCTCCCTGTCCCAGGGAAGGATGCCAAGCCCATGCGCCCGTACCGCTTCGAGAATGGCCCGATCCGCCGCCTCTCCCCTCGGCGCGGGCAAGGCCCGTTCGCCAAGTATGATGGCGCCGATCCGCCGCATCTCGCGCTCTCTCACCACGCCTTTCTCACGGTCGAACAGCATCTCCACCTGGTTCTCGATGCGATGCCCGATGCCAGCGACGATATCCTCCTCACTCACCGCCGCCGCCGCGGCGATGCGGGCGTTGCGCGCCCGGCCCTGCAGGTCGGCCACCACGAGGAAGGGCTCGCGCGCCAGCCGCTCGGCTGGGTCGAGCTGGCCCCCGCGCCCATTGGCCAGCACGAAACGCCCGTATTCACCGCGCGCTTTGGCCACCCGGTCCGGCCAGGCGTGAAGAAGCAGAGGGCCCGCCGCACTCTCCGCATCCTGCCGTCCGCCGCCGGCCGCCTGCGCCAGCCGCTCGGCCAGCCCCCGTGCCGCCTGCGCCCGCTGGCCACGCTCGGCCGCAAAGCGCGAGAGCCGCTCGTCGAGGTCGACGCTGTTGCCGCCCAGCCCGCGCTCGGAAAGGATGACGGCCAGCCGCGCCGCCGCCAGCGCCCGACCTTGCCGCGCAGCCACCGTCACCATATGCGCCAGCCGCACCGGCAGGGCGAGCCGCCGCATCGCCGCCCCGTCCTCCGTCAGTCTTCCCGCCGCATCCAGCGCCCCCAGCGTGCGCAGAAGCACGCGCGCCTCGTTAAGCGCGGCCTGTGGCGGCGGATCGAGAAAGGCGAGGCTCTGCGGTTCGGTAACGCCGAAGGCGGCGCAGTCCAGCACCAGCCCGGAAAGATCAGCCTCCAATATCTCGGGCGGCGTGAAGGCAGGCAGCGCCGCCGTCTGCTCCTTGCGCCACAGCCGCAGCGCCAGGCCGGGCGCGGTACGTCCCGCGCGGCCCGCCCGCTGGTCGGCCGAAGCGCGGGAGACGCGCACCGTCTCAAGCCGCGTCAGCCCCGTGTCCGGCTCGTATCTCGGCAGCCGCGAAAGCCCGCTATCCACCACCGCCGTCACACCGTCGATGGTCACAGAGGTCTCGGCGATTGCCGTCGCCAGCACGACCTTGCGCCGCCCCTCGGGCGCCGGCCGAATGGCCGCGTCCTGCGCCTTGCCGTCGAGGCCGCCATGCAGCGGCGCAAGATCGACATCGACGGGCAGGCGCCCGGCCAGCGCTTCCTGCGTGCGCGCGATCTCGCGCTGGCCCGGCAGGAAGGCAAGCACACCGCTGGCGCCATCCGCCACGAGCTGCCGCACCGCGCCCGCCACGGCGTCTTCTATCGCCCTGTCCGGCGCCCGCTCCGCATAGCGTATTTCGACGGGAAAGCTGCGCCCCGCGCTCTCCAGAACCGGCGCTCCGTCCAAAAGCTCGGCCACCCGCGCCCCGTCCAGCGTCGCCGACATGACGAGAAGCCGCAAATCCGGCCGCAGCGCCCCCTTCACGTCGAGCGCCAGCGCCAGCGCGAAATCCCCATCCAGCGAGCGCTCGTGAGCCTCGTCGAAGATCACCGCCGAGACACCTTCGAGCCCCGGATCGTCAATGATCATCCGCGCCATCACCCCCTCGGTGACGACCAGGATACGTGTCCGCGCCGAGACCTTGCGCTCCATACGCATGGCATAGCCCACCGCGCCGCCCGGCTCCTCGCCGAGAAGCGATGCCATGCGCCGCGCCGCCGCCCGCGCCGCAAGCCGTCTCGGCTCCAGAAGCACGATGCGTCCGCCCTTGCTCCACGCCTCGTCGAGAAGCGCCAGCGGCACCAGCGTCGTCTTGCCCGCCCCCGGCGGGGCCACCAGCACAGCCTTGCCCTGTGTCTCGAGCGCCTCCCGCAACCTCGGCAGCACCTCGGTGACGGGCAGGTCGGGCAGGCTCTGCGCACTCATTCGCCGATCCGCACGATCTCGCCGCCCGCCGCTTTCGCGTCCGCCTCGTCATGGGTCACGAGCAGCACCGGCAGACCGCTTTCGCGCGCCTTGGAAAACACCAGCATGCGCATCTGCTGCCGAAGCTCCATGTCGAGCTTGGAGAACGGCTCGTCGAGCAAAAGCATGCGCGGCTCAGAGACCAGCACCCGCGCCAGCGCCACCCGCGCCTTCTGCCCTCCCGAAAGCGTCGCCGGGTCGCGGTCTCCCATGCCGGCCATCTCCACCCCCGCAAGTGCGGCCTCGGCGTGCCGCATGCGCTCCGCACGCCCCTTCACGCTCTCGGGCAGGGCAAACATCAGGTTGCCGGCCACACTCATGTGCGGGAAGAGCAGGGGATCCTGAAACAGGATTCCCACATGCCGCTCTTCCGCCGGCAGCGCAGTGATCTCCACCCCGTCCACCAGAGCACGCCCCCGCGCCGTAAACGCCGGTTCGAGAAAGCCGCCGAGATAGGCAAGCAGACTCGATTTGCCGGCTCCCGAAGGTCCCATAACCGTCAGCACCTCCCCCGGCGCGACGCGGCAGGTGAGCGAGACGAGCACGCGGCCTTCAAGCGCAATCGTCACGCCGTCGAGAAAAAGCCCTTCTTTCGTCAATACGCCTCTCAAACCTGCATGCCGCGGAAGCGCCGGAATATCAGCGCCGGCAGGAGGGTGGCAACGCCAAAGCCGAGCATCGGCAAAAGCATCTGCCAGAAGGCATAGACGCCGATGATGCGCCGGTCGCCGCCCGAGGCCAGCGCCACCGCCTCCGATGTGATGGTGGTCAGCCTTCCCGCGCCTACCAGCACCGTCGGCAGATAGAGCCCCACCGACACCGCAAAACCGATCGCCCCCATGGTCAGCACCGCCCGTGTCATCATCGGCAGACGCACCAGCGCCAGGCGCCGCCACCGCCCCTTGCCGAACCCGGCTGCCACCTGGTTATAGCGCCGGTCGAAGGCGTGCCACGGGTCCTTGAGCGACAGATAGGCGTAAGGCATGACGAAGACGAGATGCGCCAGCACCAGCGCCGGCAGCGTGGCAAGCAGGTCCGCGTAGATAAGGAAGAGCTGCAGCCCGAAGACGAAGGCCACCTGCGGCACCAGAAGCGGCAGATAGAGCAGCATCAAGGCCCGCCGCGGCCTGCGCCCCGTCTCCTCCTCCCGCATCAGGCACAATATGGCGAGCAGCCCGGCTATGAGCGTGGCAAGCAAGCCCGCCAGTAGCGTGGTATAGAGCGGTGAGGCAATGCGCGGCATCGCCCGCATCCAGCTCTTCAGCGTGAAGGACGCCGGCAGCGCGTCGGGAAACTGCCACAGCCCGGCGAACGACCAAAGTGCCAGCGTGGCAAGCCCCGCGAACACAGCGCCCGCCGCAAGCCCCATGGCCAGAAGGGCAGCACCGCGCAGCAATGCATCGCGCCGCAGCCTCACGCCCTTCTCTACCCCGACGATACACAAGAAGCGCCCGATCCGCTCCAGCCCCATCCACAGACCGAGCGCGACCGCCGTCACGGTAAGCTGCAAGAGCGCCCCTGCGGAGGCGAGATAGCGCATGGAAAGGTCCGGATCGTTCATCCATTCCACCAGCCGCACGGCCAGCGGTGCCGGCCGCGTCGGTCCCAGGATAACCGCCACGTCGACCACCGACGTGGCAAAGGCGATGACGGCGAAGACCGGCAGCCGGATCTGCCGATAAACCGCCGGCCACACACCGAGCAGGAAACCCGCCACCCGTCCGTAGCCCATGGAAGCGGCCAGCGTCCGCGTCTCCTTCAGCCGCACCTGCGGCAGGGCGGCGAGCGTCATCAGAAGCAGGAACGGGATCTCCTTCACAATGAGCCCCGCCATCATGGAAAGCCCCATCGGGTCGTGCACGACAAGCAGGTCCGGCGGCCGCTCCCATCCCGTCAGTGCCGGTGAGATGAGCCGCGCCGCCATCCCCGACGGCGCAATCAGGAAAGCCAGCGCAAAAGCCGCCGCCGCGTGCGGCAGCGACAGAAGCGGTGAAACGAGATGCTGCACCCGGCCGAAAAGCTGCGTCCCCGCCCAGCCGGCCACGAACAGAACGACGACGCCGAGCGAAAAAAGCGCCGTCACCAGCCCCGCCGCCAGGCTGATCGCGGCCGAGGTCAGGATAGCCGGCTGCGAGAGAAGCGCATGCACATGCTGAAGCGTAAGCTCCATCCCGCCCAGCACCGGCAGGAAGCCGAAAGCCGGCAAAACCGTCCCCGCGAGCCCGAAGGCGATAGGGCCCGTCAACAGAAGAATTGTGACAAGCGGCCCGAGTCGCGTCAGCATAGGTGCCGCGCCTTGCCCTCCCCCTTGCGGGGAGGGCTATCGCATATGGGTTCTGAGTCCTTGATTGTACCCCCACTCCTTACCCCTTCGCTCAAGGGGGAGGGGGGCGCCGACGCCTCGGAATCCCCCTCTCCTAGGGGAGGGGTAAGGGGTGGGGGCTCCGGCAAAGCCGGCAAAAAAGGCTCATAGGCGATAGCCCTCCCGCAAGGGGGGGAGAGGGCCGCCCGCACCTCCTTCAATTCTCCGCCGTGTAGCGCCGTTTCCATTCCTCCTCGAGCCGCTCCATCCAGCTCGGATGCGGCTCGGGCAGCGCCGGGCCGAGCTCGTCCGGAGCCAGCGTCGCCACGCCCAGTTCGATCGCTTCGAAGCGCGCCCGCGCCTCCTCGTCCAGCTTGTTCAGCGCCAGCACCGTCGGGTCTCCCCACACCGCCGGGTCCTGCTTCTTCGCCTGCGCTTCCGGAGAGATGAGGAAGTTCGCCGTCACCAGCGCCCCCGCCTTGGCCGAGGCATTGTAGGGAATGGCGACGAAATGCGTGTTGGCCAGCGTCCCGCCGGGAAACGTGAAGGAACGCACGGTGCCCGGCAGCTCCCCGTTGGCAATCGCACTCGAAGCCTCCGACGGGTTGAAGGCGAAGATGATATCGAGTTCGCCATCGGCCAGAAGCTGCTTCATGGCAGGATAATTCTGCGGGAAGATGCGGCCGCTCCGCCAGGCCACCGGGTGCAGCGCATCAAGGTAGGCGAACAGCGGCTCCACCACGTCTTCGAACGTCTCCTCCACCACCGGCTCCTGCAGCACGGAAGGGTCCTCCACCTTCTCCAGAAGCACCTGCTTCAGGAACGATGAGCCGATGAAGTCCGGCGGCTGGGGATAGGAAAACCGGCCCGGATGCGCCTTTGCCCATTCAAGCAGTCCATCGGCGTCCCGCGGCAACGCGTTCTCGTCCATACGCGCCGAATCGTGGAAAAACACCAGCTTCGCCATCCCCCAGGGGCTCGCCATCCCTTCCACAGGAATGGTGAAGTCGGTCAGGATCGTCGGCTTGTTCTCGTGGTCCACGTAGCGCCAGTTGGGCAGCGCATCCGCCCAGCCGGGCGAGAACAGAAGCTCGCGCTGCTTCATTGCGGCAAAGTTTTCGCCGTTGATCCACACAAGGTCCACCGACCCGCCGGTGTCGCGGCTCGCCGCCTTCTCGGCCACCACGGTGGCCACGGCATTGGCCGTATCCTCCAGCTTCACATGCACGAGCCGCACGCCATAGCGCTTCTCAAGCTCGCCCGCCGCCCATTCGATATAGGCGTTGATGTTCTCCGCCCCGCCCCAGGCGTTGAAATAGACCGTCTGGCCGCGTGCCTCCTCAAGCACCTCCTGCCAATCCGAGGGATGGACATCCTCCGCGTGCGCCGAAATGGCCGCGAGGGCGAAAAGCGTGGCTGCAACGATCCGCGTCAGCAAAGCGGTTCCTTTCCCGATTAGAGCAATTCCAGGAAAAGTGGAAACCGGTTTTCCGTCCGGAATTGCGACAAAACAAAGCGTTGGCGCGATTGAGCACCGCCCGCACCGGCAAATCAATGCCGGCGCGCTCGCGCCCCACTCACTTCGCCGTGAGGCAGTCTCCCGCGGCCCTGCGACATTTTCGCACCTTCTCCTCAAGCATGACACTCCTTGTCAGGTTTATATTGACAGCATCCCGGCAGTCGCGTTTTTATGTGCACCATCCGAAGGATGCGTTCCTTTGATGTCCGGGCCTTGAACCCGTCTCATTGGAGAACGCCATGCCGGTCGGACGCCGAAAAGGGCCCGCTCCCGCCCTGATATGGCGCCTGCCGCGGGCTTTTCCCCAAAAGATTTCAAGGCCGGTCGAAGGCGTGCGCTTCGGAGCTTGCTCCTGAAGGACCAGTCGCGGAAGCCATGCTCGTCTGTCACTGCAACCTCATCACCCAGAAGGAAATCGAGGCGACCATCGTCTCGATGCTCGATGAGGATCCGTGGCAGCTCATCGTTCCCGCCAAGGTCTATCACGCGATGGCGCAGCGCGGCCGCTGTTGCGGCTGCTTTCCAAATGTGGTGGAAACGATCATTCGGGTAACCGAGGATTATCACCGCAACGCCGATGGTGGTGACGCGGAGATTGTGACACATCTAGATCGTGTGCGCGCCTTGCGCGAGAAATTCGGGAGCAAATTCAGTGAAAGGCGACAAAAAGGTCATCGAGCGGCTTAACGAGGCCCTGTTCCTCGAACTCGGCGCCGTTAACCAATACTGGGTTCATTACCGCCTCCTGGAGGATTGGGGCTACACCAAGCTTGCCCAGAAGGAGCGCGCCGAATCCATCGAGGAAATGCACCACGCCGATAAATTGATCGAGCGCATCATCTTCCTCGAAGGCCACCCCAACCTGCAGACGATAGCGCCTCTGCGCATCGGCCAGAACGTCAAGGAAGTTCTGGAGGCCGACCTCGCCGGCGAATACGACGCCCGCAAGGCCTACAAGGAGTCGCGCGAGATCTGCAACAAGCAGGGCGACTACATCTCCATGAAGCTCTTCGAGGAGCTTCTGGCTGATGAGGAAGGCCACATCGATTTCCTCGAAACCCAGCTTCAGCTTCTCGAAGCCATCGGCGAGGCCAAATACGGCCAGCTCAACGCCGGCTCCGCCGAAGATCAGGATTAGGGTCGGGAGGCAGGCGCTTGGGCGCGTGCCCCTCTGTCCTGCCGGACGTCTCCCCCGCGAAGGGGGGGATTGGCTGGCAGAGACGTCGACACCTCACTTTCCAGTATTGCCGTTTGGCGAAAGCAGACATGGATGCCTGATCTCCCCCTTTTTGGGAGATGTCCGGCAGGACAGAGGAGGGCGCGACGGGGCGCATCCACCCCCAGCCATCGAATCCACCCCCAGGGCTTGCCAGACCGCCGACGGTGCGGAAAGCTGCGGCGGCAACGTGATTCCCGCAGTACGGCACAGCGACTGGCCAGCGCATGAGCGACATCACCAACAGCGCCCTCGACCGTCTCGGGCATTTTCTGGCAAGGCGCCTGCAGCGGGAGTCGTCCGGCTACCAGCCCTACACACCCTCCGACCCGGAAATCCTCCACCGCACCCTGCAGCCTGGCGACATCCTGCTGGTCGAGGGAGACCGGCGTGTCTCCGCGGCAATCAAATACCTCACCCAGTCCACCTGGAGTCATTCCGCGCTCTTCGTCGGCGATGCCCTGCCGGAGCCTGCCGACGGGGGTGAGCGCCCGCGCCTCATCGAGGTCAATCTGGGTGAGGGCTGCGTGGCCGTGCCCTTGTCCAAATACCGGACCTACAACACCCGCATCTGCCGCCCCAGCGGGCTGACACCGGATGATCGCAACGCCATCATCACCTTCATGATGGAGCGGCTGGGCCTGAAATACGACATGCGCAACATCCTCGATCTGATGCGCTATTTCCTGCCCACGCCGCCGGTTCCCGTGCGCTGGCGCCGCCGGCTGATTGCGCTCGGCTCGGGCGACCCCACCCGCGCCATCTGCTCCTCGCTGATCGCCCAGGCGTTCCAGTCCGTCGCCTATCCCATCCTGCCCAAGGTCGCCCATGTGCCGGGCCAGGCGTCCGCCGAATCCACCTATTCGAGGCAGGAAATCCTGCAAATCCGCCACCATTCGCTCTTCACGCCGCGCGATTTCGACCTCTCGCCCTATTTCCAGATCGTCAAGCCGACGCTTGTCTTCGGCTTCGACTACAAGTCGCTGCAATGGGCCGAGAAGGAAGCCGAGGCCAGGCTTCACGCCGGAGAGGAAGCCGGCTGAACGGAGGACCACGCGACGCACGCTCTCACCGTCACGGTTCGCCTTCCATGCCTTCTTCGGCCGCCGCCTGGGAAGCGTTTGTCCTTTCCGTCCACCGCTGTTCACTGCGCGCGGCCCGTGCTTCGCCGACGGGGGCCGGCTCAACCGCCGCAACGTCGTTGGTGCGCTGCGGGAAATAGTGAGATACTGAATTTATTGAAGCATTACAGCATTATAGGAGGGACTAACGAATGGACATTATCAGAGCCTTCTTCGGTCTGATCGACAGTTTGACGTGGGGCTGGGCGCTTGTTCCCATTCTGGTGGTCTTCGGCGTGTTCATCACGTTGATGACCGGCTTCGTCCAGTTTGAATATTTCGGACGGATGTTCCGGGTTCTGTCGGGGAAGAACCAGAGCGCCGATCCCAACGCGATCAGCGCCCGCGCTGCGCTGCTTGTGTCGGTCGGGGGACGCGTTGGCGGAGGCAATATCGCCGGCGTGGCGGTAGCGATTACTTTGGGCGGGCCCGGCGCTGTGTTTTGGATGTGGGCGATTGCCCTCGTGGGCATGGCCACCAGCCTTGTCGAATCCTCGCTGGCGCAGCTTTTCAAGCGTTCGGTAGGGGACGGGACTTATCGCGGCGGCCCGGCAAGCTACATATTGTTCGGGCTGGGCAAGGAGTACCGCTGGCTTGCCGTGCTTTACGCGATCTGTCTGATCGCCGCTTTCGCGTTGGGTTTCAACGCTTTCCAGGGCAACACCTTCGCCGGCGCAGCCCAGGATAGCCTCGGGATCGACCGGATCTGGACCGCAATACTACTCACCGCGATTACCGGCTTTATTGTCTATGGCGGTATCCGGCGCATTGCTAAAGCGGCCGATGTCATCGTCCCGATCATGGCGCTCGGCTACATCGCGATGGCCCTCATCATCATCGTGCTCAACATCACCGCGATCCCCGGCGTCTTGTGGACGATCATCACCAACGCTTTCGGGTTCGAAGAGGTCGTCGGCGGCGGCATGGGGGCGGCGATCGCCCAGGGCCTGCGGCGCGGCCTCTTCTCGAACGAGGCAGGGCTGGGCTCGGCACCCAACGTGGCGGCGACCGCGCATGTGCGCCACCCAATCAGCCAGGGCATCACCCAGTCCTTCTCGGTCTTTATCGACACGATCCTCATCTGCTCGTGCACCGCATTCATCATCCTGCTCAGCGACGTCTACCAGCCGGGAGTTAGCGATATCGACGGTGTGGTGCTGACACAGCAGTCGCTCGTCTCGCACATGGGGGAATGGTCGCAGTATTTCCTGACCTTCGCGCTCCTGCTCTTCGCCTTCAGCTCGATCATGTACAACTATTATCTGGGCGAAAACGCCATCGCCGTGATGACCGGTAGCCCGATATCGGTGCACGTGCTGCGTATAGCGGTCATGGGAATCGTATTCCTCGGGGCGACGGCGCCGGGGGCAACCGCGGTGTTCTTCTTCTCGGACCCGTTGATGGGCATCCTGGCGCTGGTGAACCTTGTGGCGATCATGATGCTCTTCCCCGTCGCCTTGCGCATCCTGCGCGATTTCCGCGCGCAGTTGAAAGCCGGCATCGAGCGGCCGGTGCTGGCGCCCGAGAAGTTCCCGGATCTGGATATCGATCCCACGGCCTGGCAGCACGACAAGTAAGGCCGGCGTGACAGCAATGGGCAGGGGCGGCCCCTGCCCGGCACTCAGGGCAGGGCTATCGCCCATGGTTTTCATACGGCCTGTTGACCCCCACCCCTAACCCTCCCCTCAAGGGGAGGGGGACGAAAGAGAGAGTGCGGCCCTTCTTCTCCAGTGCCTTTCGGCAATCGGCGCTTCCGAACTTCGGCTATAGCCCGCTCTTGCGCGAACTCCCGCGCCTCTTCGAGGCGACCATTCTTTAGAAACTGTCCC
The DNA here is from genome assembly GCF_025336525.1 of Chelativorans salis. Classification (GTDB taxonomy): domain Bacteria; phylum Pseudomonadota; class Alphaproteobacteria; order Rhizobiales; family Rhizobiaceae; genus Chelativorans; species Chelativorans salis. The sequence goes on along the minus strand of NZ_JAOCZP010000001.1, from coordinate 1,094,422 downwards.
GTCGATGCCAAGAACTTTGCGGCTGCGTTAGCGTTCGCCGCATCAGTTAGAGAATCATCGTATGTTGGGAACCTGATGCCGGATTTGTGCAGCTCCCAAAAAATCGGCTGCAAGAGCGCACGGTGGTGCTCGTATTTGTTTTGCCGCTTATCCGCGCTGAGAATTTCGCGGCTCAGGTTGATGCACTCCTGCCCCAGCGTGCTTAGGCGCTTCCTTGTCCTGTTTTCTTTGAACCGAGAAAGAAAGGGCCGAGCGTCCATCCAGATGATGTACGCTACCGCTAGGATAGCGAAGGCCAGAATGAGATCGCTACGGTCAACCATGGTCGCGACCGTTCGAAGCCAGGGGTAGGCATCCGGAAGACCATAGAGATCGGCTGGGATGTAGATCAGCCCTATCAAGAGTCCGCCGAATGCGAGCGCGTCCCAAAAGCGTTTGATCACCGTCATAGCCGGAGAATGCCCGCGCCAGCATGCTTCGTGGAGTCACCATCTCAGCGCCTCCACTGAGACTTGGTGCTTTTGCTACATAAGGCCGGAGGGGAGGGTTGAGGGTGGGGGGCGGGCGAAGCCAAACGAAGACTCCGTCCGTATGCAATAACCCTAAGCCCCAGGGGAGGGTGCGCCTTTATCCCGCTCGCCAGGCCACATCCGTCGCCGGCAGCCACTCGTCCACCTTGGCCTCCAGCCGCGCCGGCGAGACCGGCTTCGTCATATAGTCGTCCATGCCCGCCTCCAGGCAGCGCTCCCGGTCGCCCTCCAGCGCGTGTGCCGTCAGCCCGACGATAGGCGTGCGTTGCAACCCTTGTTCCGCTTCCGCCCGGCGGATCGCTTCCGTCACCTCGAGCCCGTTCATCTCCGGCATGGAAACGTCCATGAGGATCAGCGCCGGACGGCGGCTGCGCCACAGCGCCAGTGCCTCGCGCCCATCCTCCGCGACCACATAGCGCCGCCCCGTGCCGTCCAGGATCTGGCGCAGGACGAGCTGGTTCACTTCGTTGTCCTCGGCCACCAGAATATCGATCTCCCCGCTCGGCACGGCCTCTGTCTGCACCGCCGGTACTGCACTCTCGACCTCCGGCACCGGCTGTTCCGCCCGCGCCGTTCGCCGCGCCTTGGCAAGCACTTCAGATATCGTCTCGCGCAACAGGGCCGAACGCGCGGGCTTCGTCAGGATCGCCTGTGCACCTGCGGCCTTCAGTTCGCGCAGCGCCAGCATGTCGTCCACCGAGGTCAGCAGGATAACGCCCGTGCGCGTTCCCGTCCGCCGCAGCCGCTGCAGCATCTCCGCTCCGTTCATCCCCGGCATCTGATAGTCGAGGATGACGAGGTCGACCGCCGCTCCCATCCGCTCCGCCTCGGCCAGGAAGGCAAGCGCCATCTCACCGCTCTCCACCGCGCAGGAATCGAAGCCCCAGTTGCGCGTCTGCTCGGTCAGTATGCGCCGGTTGATCCCGTTATCATCGACGATGAGGATGCGCCCGCCCTCGGCGGCCGCCGTCTCCGGCTCCACCTCTTCGCGCGGCCCCTCATACGCTGGAAGGGCAACGCGGAAATGAAATCTCGAACCCTCCCCCATCCGGCTTTCCACGCCGATCGTCCCGCCCATCAGCTCCACCAGCCTGGCGGCGATGGCAAGCCCCAGTCCCGTGCCCTCGTGGCGCCGGGTCGAGGAGGTGTCGGCCTGGCTGAATTTTTCGAACATGCTGGCGATCTTGTCCTGAGGAATGCCGATCCCCGTATCGCTCACCGAAAACAGCACTTCCCCGCCCTCGCGTGACACTTCGACCAGCACATGTCCCCGCTCGGTGAACTTCACCGCGTTGCCGGCAAGATTGGTCAGCACCTGGCGGATGCGTCCGACATCCCCCACCACCCGGCCCGGCAGCTCGGGGTCGATGCGCACGATCAGCTCCAGCTTCTTCTCCGAGGCACGCGCGGCCACCAGCGTGGCCACATCCTCCACCGCCTCGGCCAGATCGAAGGGTGCTGCCTCGATCTTGGCGTGGCCCGCCTCGATCTTGGAATAGTCCAGGATGTCGTTGATGATGGTCAGGAGCTGGTCTCCCGACTTCATGATCACGTCGTTATAGGTGCGCTGCCGCGCGTCGAGCTCGGTCGCCGCCATCAGTTCCGCCATGCCGAGCACGCCGTTCATCGGCGTCCTGATTTCATGGCTCATATTGGCCAAAAATTCCGATTTCGCCTTGTCCGCCGCCTTCGCCCCCTCGATCGCCGTCTTCAGCCGCGCCAGTGCGTGGCGGATGGAGCGGTCCATCGGCAGGAAGATGAAAACGAGGATCGCCGCGGCAAATGCCGCCAGCGCCACCGCGATCGCATTGATGGTCACCTTCACCTGGTCGGCCAGCCGGCGGTTGAACGCGCGCAGCCTCTCAGCCACCTCTCCCAGCGCCGGCTGCACCAGGTATCCGATCGTCCCGTCCAGAAGCTTGCCCGCCGAGGCGCGCTCCGCCGCCCCGCCCGAGGCGGCGGCGGTAAGCTGGTCGTGGAATTGCCGCAGCAGCGCGACCGGCTCCATGTCGCCGTATGGCGTCGGCGCCATGAGCTTGGCCTTGAGCCTGCCGTCGAGATCCCCCCACAGCACCGTCATCCGGCCGATCACGCGGTCGATCTGGTCGGCGCTCACCTCGAGCGCCTTCTCCGCCCACGCGACGTCGTCGCCGCGCTCGCCGGCCATGGCGATGGCCGTGCGCGAGGCCCGTTCCGCCGTCTCGGAAGCTTCGGCCACCAGCACCGCCATCGCGGTGGCGTTGGAAAACCGCGCATTGACGTAGTGCGCCGACACGATGAAGGCCACCGCCGGGACGATCAGCGTCCCCATCACGATGAAATAGCGCAGGCGCAGGCCGCGCACCGCCTTGTCGATCGTTTGCGAGGGATCGCCGTCCTCGGCCGCCGGCCCATGCCGCCTGAGGCGCCGGATCTCCACCGCCAGCAGACACAATATCGCCAGCGCACCCGCCGCCATCGCCATATAGACGAGGCTCTCGGCCGAGTTCAGCTGCACGCCACCGCCGGCACTGAGGCCGAATAGATCGAGCATCGATAACCCCCAATGCGCGACCCGACGCCGTCCCCCTGGCACGGGCCGCCGGCCGGAAAATGTGCGCATTACGTGAAGTTTCGGTTAAGCGCCTATGCTGGGTTGAGAGCGGTTGCACCTTTCACCCGCCACCGCGGGTGCAAATCATACCTTCCCTTCGCCGCCGCATATGCTCTATACGCGCCTTCATGACGAACACGCCCATTTCCCGTATCCGCAACTTCTCCATCGTCGCCCACATCGACCATGGCAAGTCGACGCTCGCCGACCGGCTCATCCAGATGACCGGCTCGCTCGAAGAGCGCGAGATGAAGGAGCAGGTGCTCGACGCCATGGACATCGAGCGCGAGCGCGGCATCACCATCAAGGCCAACACCGTCCGCCTCGAATACGACGCGAAGGACGGCCAGCACTACGTTCTTAACCTCATCGACACCCCCGGCCACGTCGACTTCGCCTACGAGGTCTCCCGCTCGCTCGCCGCCTGCGAAGGCTCCCTCCTCGTCGTCGACGCCTCCCAGGGCGTCGAGGCCCAGACGCTGGCCAACGTCTACCAGGCGCTCGACAACGACCACGAGATCGTCCCCGTCCTCAACAAGGTGGACCTTCCCGCCGCCGAGCCCGAGCGCATCAAGGAGCAGATAGAGGACGTCATCGGCCTCGACGCCTCCGACGCCCTGATGATCTCCGCCAAGACCGGCCTCGGCGTCGACGAGGTGCTCGAAGCCATCGTCACCCGCCTCCCGCCGCCGAAGGAAGGCGACGCCACAGCCCCCTTGAAGGCCCTCCTCGTCGACTCGTGGTACGACGCCTATCTCGGCGTCATCGTGCTCGTACGCATCATCGACGGCGTCATGAAGAAGGGCCAGACCGTGCGCATGATGGGCACGGGCGCCAAGTACCAGATCGACCGCGTCGGCGCCATCACGCCCAAGATGGTCATGGTCGAGGGTCTCGGCCCCGGCGAGATCGGCTTCATCACCGCTTCCATCAAGGAAGTGGCCGACACCCGCGTCGGCGACACCATCACCGAGGACAAGCGCCCCACCGAAAAGGCGCTCCCCGGCTTCAAGCCCGCACAGCCCGTCGTCTTCTGCGGCCTCTTCCCCGTAGACGCCGCCGATTTCGAGGGCCTGCGCGCCGCCGTCGGCAGGCTGCGCCTCAACGACGCCTCCTTCTCCTACGAGATGGAAACCTCGGCCGCCCTCGGCTTCGGCTTCCGCTGCGGCTTCCTCGGCCTCCTCCACCTCGAAATCATCCAGGAGCGCCTGTCCCGCGAGTTCGACCTGGATCTCATCGCCACCGCGCCCAGCGTCGTCTACCGCATGAACCTCATCGACGGCACGACCATCGAGCTCCACAACCCCGCCGACATGCCGGACGTGATGAAGATCACCTCCATTGAAGAACCGTGGATCCGCGCCACCATCCTCACCCCCGACGAGCACCTGGGCGCCATCCTCAAGCTCTGCCAGGAGCGCCGCGGCGTCCAGGCCGACCTCTCCTACGCCGGCTCCCGCGCCATGCTGGTCTACGACCTGCCGCTCAACGAGGTGGTGTTCGACTTCTACGACAGGCTGAAATCCATCAGCCGTGGCTACGCCTCCTTCGATTATCACCTGACCGACTACCGCGAGGGCGACCTCGTCAAGATGTCGATCCTCGTCAATGACGAGCCGGTCGACGCGCTATCCATGCTCGTCCACCGCTCCCAGGCGGAGCGGCGCGGCCGCACCATGTGCGAGAAGCTGAAGGAGCTCATTCCACAGCACATGTTCAAGATCCCGATCCAGGCCGCCATCGGCGGCAGGATCATCGCCCGCGAGACCATTTCGGCCCTGAGGAAGGACGTGACGGCCAAGTGCTACGGCGGCGACGTGACACGAAAGCGCAAGCTTCTGGAGAAGCAGAAGGAAGGCAAGAAGCGCATGCGCCAGTTCGGCAAGGTGGAGATCCCGCAGGAGGCGTTTATTCAGGCGTTGAAGATGGGGGATTGAGGGGCTTTTGGCGTGAAGGCGTCGAGAAAACCAGTTCGGTGAGTCTATTGCAAGCTCCGAAGTCCGAAGAGTTGCCGTCATACCTCTCTTGGCGAACACAAGCATTGTCCGCCGACGCATCGCACGGAAGATGCCACATGAAGAAAAAACCTACAGATTCCAGCTAGGCCGTAGCAGGAAATCCAAAGTGTGATCTGTAGGCGTCTACTATGCGTAGGGAATCCTGGCCGTCAATAAGGCAAAAATGAATTTCTGTGTTTCTCATAACTGAATGAGTTACGGCGAGACTGTGAATCAGTACGCGTACACTCTGAGCTATTTCCCGCCAGTGCTGTATGACATACAGGTTTGCTATTTCTTCAAAAAGCCTGAGTGCCTGATCTCCATTCTTACCCATCCGAGCAGGAGTTAAAGCACCGGCCTGCCCTGGGCCTTTAAATGCGAAGGCAGCTCCGATGCGCTTACCATTCAAACGAACCCGTGTGGATAGAAGGTCACTTTTCTCTCCACCCCAATCCTTGAAAATAGCTTCTTCCCCTATAATCGACTGGATCCCCTTTTTAAATTCATCTTCACTTATACCTTTTAAGGAGGATGATCTTGGCTCGATCCGGTTGACGCTCTTGAATGAATCAATATCATCAATTGTAATTTCTGACACCCTAATGCGAGCACCTACGTAGGTAATCTTGGTTACCATATCGGCCTCAGGTGACGAATTCCTCTTCCTCTTGGTTGGAAGCGTCTCTCTTTTCTCTTTGTTATCTGCAAGATCCAAAATTTTCTTCTTTCGCGCGTTCACCCATTCTGACTTTTCATAGTGATTTAGTTTGCTGTCCCGCTTGGAGTCGGGCGGGGATTTTACTATCACCTTATTCGAACTAAGCACGCTAAGCGCGTTTCGGACTTGCTGCTTCTGATTGCCATCAATGCCTGCGATTTCCATAATCCTGCCTATATGCGCAGGCTTTCGATGCCTTCCATAAACAGCATTAAAGACAGCTCGGCGAACTTTATCAGTTCCGAGTACGCGAGCCATACTTTGAAGTGTTTCTTCTACGTTCGCGTGATCGTCGATAACTGAAACAGGCTTATGCATCTAATTTAGCTTCTTGGCTTCTTTCAACAGACCTTTTGGGAACATCACACTAAGTGTCGATTCAGCGATTCCCAAAGTGGCAGCAATTTGGCTTTGGCGAAAGCCTTTACTGATCAAGTGGAGGATCATTAGCTTCTTCAGGCCGTCAAGCTCTGCTGCAATCTTGAGTATGTCTTTGTCCTCATTCATGTTCGTGTCCCTCTTCCCTACCGACGATCTTGCTGGTCGCGGATCGAGGTTTTCTCACCATCGTTCCCCTTGGAATCATCCGGCTCATAGTAGCTTCGCTGATCTCCAGCATGGATGCTATCTGCCGCTGCGGAACATCGTTGCGGAGAAGCTGTAGGATCAAGAGCTTTTTTACAGCTCGTGTTTCGTCCACGAGTTCCTTGAGAAGTTTATTCTCCATCGCTCTCACTCGCCTCCAAACGATTTCCGAAGCGGATCATCCCCGCTAAGAGGCCCTTGGGAAACATTCTACTAAGGCTGGTTTGGCGCATCCGTAGAGTGGCTCGTTCTCGATCTTGGGTGGGACCATCGATGATGAGACCAAGGAACAGCAGTCTCCTAACTGCATCTGACTCGGCGCTTGCTAGATCATTCTTTGTCATCGCCTTCCGTTTTCTTCTTGGGCGTCCTTCCCAGCGAAGGCTTTAAGTTCCCGGTCTTCCTAGCGTTAGAGAGCGCTACACTGACAGTGTTAGGCGTTGTGCCGAGAATCTCCGCTATATCCTTAGACGACAGCCCGACACGTCCCAGAAACAGAATTTTGTCCTTCTGCGATTCAAACCCCGCCACGGCTAAATGGGCTTGAATGCGGATTAGCGTGTCAATCTTCTGTGCAAGCGTCTCCTCATCCATCTTAATCGCTACCTTTTTTCCTTGCATTTTGGAGGAGGCGATCTGGGATCGGGTATACATGCACGGGCTTCACATTACCTTCTTGTGTAACCCGAATCAAAATACCTTCCTCAATCCATCGTTTTATCATTCGACTAAATTGGCCGGCATCGATGCCGAGCTTGGTGGCAATCTCCTTTTGTGTGTTAGTACCATCGCACAAATTGAAAGCCTCTAATGACTTCAGATTTGATTGCGGGGCCACAACCTCAGCAAGGCGTTCAGGGGTGAACGTCTGCCTTGCAACAAGTGACATCATCGCGCGCAAATAAACCTCGCCATTATCCATAGTATCCCTCCGCCAGACATGGCAGAAAATATGGAATTATGGCGCTCAGTTTTCAAGAGCGGAGAATCTGTCGCTTTCCTCTTTCCTCCAGAGTGATAACCTTGGAGGCACATATAAGGAGAATAAAAAAATATAATTCAAAGACTTATCGAGAGCGATATAAGAATCCTTATCTGCCTAGTTTCTGTTGAAAACCTGCTTCGCGCGTGGAGACTAGCTCCTTAGCGCGACAAGTAATTCTGATCTGAAGCTAAGGTGAGTCGTGGGCCTCTGCTCAAGAGACTTCACCGTCTGTCCCTCCGATCGCTTGGAAAACCACGTGGATAAAATCCACCCCCACTTCTCCCCAACCCGTTGATCCTCCACCACTTCCAAACTTTTTCGCCCCAATTTTATCCCCCCTCTCTAATCCAGCACTATCCTAAGCCCGCCCATCCCGCGGGGACGCAGGTCGCGACGGTGATCTCGCGAGGATGGGTCGGCGCCTCCGGCGGGTCGCTAACGTGGCGGCCGGCCCGGGGAGGCTCCGCCCAAGGATTCCCCTGCCGCCACTACGGGCGGCGCGTGCCGGACGGTGCACTTTAAAGGGGAGCGGAGGAATGACGGGCAACGTGGCAGCCCCGAGCGGGTCGAAGGGCCACCCCCGTCGCGGAAGGCAATGCCTTCCACAATCCACTCCCTGGAAGCGGAACGGGCGGAGACGGAAATCGCCGGACGGGCGGCCTGCGGGTCGCGACTAAACTAGACGAGCGACACAAAGGCCGCCCGTCTCCCCGAACTGAAGCGCACCCGCCGGCCCACCGGCGGGAAGGAAAAGCGCGTGCCCGCATCTCCCGAAAACCCGGCAAGGAAAGGAACCCGCGATGGACGAACCCGAAAACCCCGACAGCAAAAACCCGGGCGAAGACGCCAAGAGCTGGTATCCCCGCTTCAAGGTGCCGCCGATGGAGCCTGTCACCTGGCGCACCGAGGAGCAGCAGGCGATCTTCGATCGCGGCCGCGCCGAGTATTGCGAAATGCTCGGCATCTATCTGCTCCTCTTCCAGGCGCTCTGCACGCACCACGGTTTCCACCGCACCTGCCGCATCGGCAAGTGCCGCCGCAGCGGCAGATGCTGCGGCCGCCGCCCGGAGGACGACTGGACCTTCCCCTTAAAACCCCTGATCCCGCCCTGCGTGCCGCTCGACGCGGAGGTCATCGAGCCGCTGCGCGATGAGCTCAGGCACGCGGTTAAGGGCGGCGCGGCGGAAAACCGCCCGGAGGAGGGCGACGGGGAGGATCGATGACCCGCCCCGCCGGGTTCACCTCAGCATTCGCCGCGCCGCAGGATGCGGTAGTCGGCGGCCTCGGCCTCGCAGGCGTTGCCGAAGGTGCGAATGCGGTTGCCGCGCCGGGCACAGACGGGCGCATATTCCCTTGTGCAGAACTGCGGCCGGTCAGGACGGCTCGACTGGGGCCGGCATTCGCCCCGGTGCACCGGCCGGAAGCCCTCGGCCTCCGCGAAGCAGGCGTTGGAGAAGGTGCGCAGCCGCTCTCCGCGCCGGGCACAGACGGGGGCGTATTCCTGGGTGCAGATCTGCGGGCGCGGCGGGCGCGGGCGCTCCTCTTCGACGACGACGGTACAGGCGGACAGGATGAGACCGGCAAAGGCGATGACGCCAAGGCCTGCGAGCGGTTTGAAGTAAGTCACGGAACACCCTCCTTCTGGATACTGCATGAAAAACCCCAACCGCACGCGGCGCCCCACCCGGCGGCCGGCAGCTTACCTCAGTTGCCGCGCCAGGTCTCTATCGGGAAAGCAGGTGGCCACCCGCCCCGCCTTCTCCTGCCACCGGCCGATGGAGCGCCGCGTCTTGAAGCCGGCAAGCCCGTCGGCACCGCCGACATCGTGGCCCCGGGCCTCCAGCGCCCGCTGCATGGCCGCGATATCGGCCCGGCTGAGCCCGTCGACGCGGCTCCACCCGGCGGCAAAGGAGATATCCCCATACATGATGCGGTCGCCCGCATGACCGACGAAGAGCGCATAGAGATCGCTCTCGTTGTAATCCTTCAGCCGGTAAAAATTCGGCGTGACGATAAAGGCCGGCCCGAGCCGCCCCGCTGGCATCATCAGATAGCCCTCGCCTTGCATCTCGTGCGCGGGAAAGGCCTTGCCGCCCACCCGCGCAATCCCCATCGCCGCCCACTCGGCGATGCGCCGCCCCCGGTCCGGCCCCTCCTCGGCGCAGGAGACATTTGCCGGCACCGTCACCTCGAACCCCCAGTCGCGCCCGCGCACCCAGCCGTGGCTTGCCAGGTAATTGGCGATGGAGGCGAGCGTGTCGGGCACCGAATTCCAGATGTCGGCCCGCCCGTCGCCGTCGCCGTCGTCGGCGTATTTCAGGTACGAGGTGGGCAGAAACTGCGGCTGCCCCATGGCGCCCGCCCAGGAGGAGCGCATGGTCTCAGGCCCCACACCCCGCTTCTCCACCATCTCCAGCGCCGCCAGCACCTCCTCGCGGAACATCTCCTTACGCGTGGCCAGAAAAGCCTTGGTCCCCAACACCTCGAAGGCGTTGTAGGGAATCTTGGCGCTACCGAAGCCGGACTCGCGCCCCCAGATCGCCAGCACGATGCCGCGCGGCACACCGTAGCGCTTCTCGATCGCGGAAAGCGTCGCCGCATGCTGCGCGGCCAGCCTTCGGCCCCCCGAAACCACGCCGCCGATATGGTCGAAATAGGCCGAGGGTGCACGAAACTCGGCCTGGTGCTGCCCGGTCCCCCGCGGCGCGCTCTCGCCAGGCATCACCAGGTCCGGCAGCTTCAGGTTCGGCGTTACACCGGCAAAGGCGGCATTGAAGGTGGCCGGCGAAATCCCACGCGCCCGCGCCTCCGGCCACAGATCAGCTTGAAGCCATTGGGCGAAGAGGTTGGAGACGTTCTGTGCGATGGCAGGGGAGGGGGCGATGAGGGATGAAAATATGAGCAGGATGGCAGCCAGGATTGGCGTGAGACTTCTCATTCCCTCCTCCCGCATCTTCAGCGTCAAAACACCGTACGCGATTTCAGCGCCGCGGCAAGCGTGCCCTCGTCGAGATAGTCGAGCTCCCCGCCCACCGGCACGCCATGCGCCAGCCGCGTCACCTTCACCCCCATATCGGCCATCTGGTCGGTAATGTAATGCGCCGTCGTCTGCCCCTCCACGGTGGCATTGACGGCGATAATGATCTCGCCAACGCCGCCCTCGGCCACGCGGTTTATAAGCCCGGCGATGTTGAGATCCTCCGGCCCCACGCCATCGAGCGGCGACAGCGTGCCGCCCAGCACGTGGTAGCGCACATTCATCGCCGCCGCACGCTCCAGCGCCCACAGATCCGCCACGTCCTCCACCACGATCAGCGTCCCCGCATCGCGCCGCGGGTCGGTGCAGATGGAGCAGGGGTCGGCGGTGTCGACATTGCCGCAGACCGAGCACACCCGCACCTTCTCCAGCGCCTCGTTCATCGCCGCCGAAAGCGGCTCGAAGAGCTGTTCCTTCTTCTTGATGAGATGCAGCGCCGCCCGCCGGGCCGAGCGTGGCCCCAGCCCCGGCACCTTGGCCAGGAGCTGTATCAGGCGTTCGATCTCGGGACCGGCGATTCGCTTGGACATGAGGAGGGTTTAACCGGGAACGAAGGAATTGGGTAGCGTCAGCATCGCAGCCAGCTATGCTGCTGGGCGACTTTCGAGGAGGAGATGCCCGCCATGGCCGATATCGCCATCCGCGTCGCCACGCCCGACGACCTCCATGTGCTGTCGGACCTCATCGCTGCTTCCTACGCCATGCTCGCCGACGGCTCCTACGAGCCGGAGAAGCTTGCTAAGGCTCTCCCCGTCATGTCGCGCGCGAACCCGAAGCTGCTTGCGAGCGGCACCTATTTCGTCGCCGAGGCGAACGGCGAACCTGCCGGCTGCGGCGGATGGACGTTCGAGACGCCGGGCACGGGCGAAATCGACGAGGGGATCGCGCATATCCGCCATTTCGCGACCCATCCGGCTCATCTGCGCAAGGGCATTGCGCGGCAGCTTCTCGACCGCTGCCTCTCCGAGGCGGCCGCGGCCGGCGCCCATACGATGAAAAGCCGCTCCACCCTTCAGGCGGAAAAATTCTACGCCTCGGCTGGATTCCGCCGCATCGGCATCGCCGAGATCGAGTTCGTTCCGGGCGTCCGCCTCTCTGCGGTGGAGATGGAACGGGACGTCCCGTAGCATCAAAAGGGCAGCTTCATCCCGGGCGGGATCGGCAGGCCTGCCGTCATCTCCTCGGTCTTCTTCTGCATCTCCGCCTCGACCTTCACCTTGGCGTCGTTGTGGGCGGCGAGGATCAGATCCTCGAGGATCTCCACGTCATCTTCCTTGAAGAGCGAGGGGTCGACATGAAGCTTCTTCATCTCGAATCGGCCGGAAAGCGTCACCTTGACGACGCCGCCGCCGGACTGGCCCTCGGCCTCCATCGTGGCGATCTCCTCCTGCATGGCCTGGAATTTGGCCTGCATTTCCTTGGCCTTGCTCATCATGCCCATCAGGTCGCGCATGTTCGTCTCCAATCGCGCTTAGATATCGTCGTCTTCGGTGTCCGGCTCGGGCGGCACGACATCGCTAGCCGTGTCTTCCGCCACCGCGTCGGGAATGCGCACATCGAGGATGCGCGCGCCGGGAAAGCTCTGCAGGATGGCGGCCACGGCCGGATCGGCGCGCGCGTCGGCGAGCGCGGATTCCCTGCGGCCGCTTTCCTCCTCGGCCAGCGTCTTGCCGCCCGCCTCGTGCGACAGCGAGACAATCCAGCGGCGGCCGGTCCATTTCTGCAGGCGGTTCGTCAGGTCGTTCAGAAGCGTTTTCGGCGCATCCTCCGTCAGGTTGACGGCGAGCCTTCCCGGCTCGATGCGCACGAGACGGACGCAGCGCTTGAACTGCACCTTGAAGGCCATGTCGCGGTGGGCCTCGGCCAACTCCGCGATGTCGGCCAGCGAAGTTAGCGGAACCGTCTCCGGCTCGGCTTCCGGAGCCGCTGCGGGCGCAGGCGCCTGCTCTTCCCGCGGCACCTCGCGTACCAGCCGCATGGTCTGCCCGCCGCCGCTTGCCGGCATGCGCGCGGAGGCGATCGCCTGCGCACCGCCGTTGCCTGCCGGTGCGGCTGCCGGGGCTGCGGCGGCCTGGCCCGACGGCGCACTTGTGACCGCTGTCCCGGCGGACATACTCTCCACCGTCTTCAGCGCTTCGTCGAGGGTGGGCAGGTCGGCGGCGTGCGCGATGCGTATCATCACCATCTCGCCGGCTGCCACCGGCGCGTTGGACGACTGCACTTCCTGGATGCCCTTGAGCAGCATCTGCCAGGCACGCGAGAGAACGCGCACGGAGAGCGTCTTGGAGAACGCCAGCCCGCGCTCACGCTCCGCCTCCGAGAGCGCGGCGTCGCCTGCCGCCTCCGGCACGAAGCGCAGCCGCGTGACGAGATGGTTGAACTCGGCCAGGTCCGTCAGCACCGTCGCCGGGTCGGCGCCGGTGTCGTACTGGGCGCGAAACTCGGCCAAGGCCGCGGCGACGTCGCCCTTCATCACATGCTCGAACAGGTCGATGACGCGGGCGCGGTCGGCAAGGCCCAGCATGTCGCGCACGGTCTCGGCCGTCACCTTGCCGGAGGAATGCGCGATCGCCTGATCAAAGATCGACTGCGCGTCGCGCATCGAACCTTCCGCGGCACGGGCGATCATCGCCAGCGCCTCGTCCTCCGCCTCCACGCCTTCCAGCTTGCCGATGCGGGCGAGGTCCTCCTTGATCACCGCCGCATCGATGCGCCGCAGATCAAAGCGCTGACAGCGCGACAGGATGGTGATCGGGACCTTGCGGATCTCCGTGGTGGCAAAGATGAACTTCACGTGCGGCGGTGGCTCCTCAAGCGTCTTCAACAGGCCGTTGAAGGCCTGGTTGGAGAGCATGTGGACCTCGTCGATGATGTAGATCTTGTAACGCGCCGAGACCGGGGCATAGCGCACCTGATCTATGATATCGCGAATGTCGTCGATGCCCGTGTGGGAGGCGGCGTCCATCTCGATCACGTCGACATGGCGGCCTTCAAGGATGGCCTCGCAGTGCTCGCCGGGCGTCTCGAGATTGATGGAAGGTTCGTTGACGGTCTCGGTCTTGTAATTCAGCGCACGCGCAAGGATGCGCGCGGTCGTCGTCTTGCCCACCCCGCGCACACCGGTCAGCATCCAGGCTTGGGCGATGCGGCCGGCGGAGAAGGCGTTGGTGAGCGTGCGCACCATCGGCTCCTGGCCGATGAGGGCGGAAAAGTCACGCGGGCGGTATTTGCGCGCCAGGACGCGGTAGGCGCCGGCCTTGGCCTTATCCATCTGCCCGGCGTCGTTCATATGCTCGTCGCGCTCCCGTGGTCGGCGTTGCCAAAAAGCAATCTCCGGCGCCCAGTTGCCGCGAGTGTCCCCTTCGAGGCGTTGCCGCGTCAATGGTGCAACGTGGAAAAAGGTGGGAGGCTGGCACGGTGACCCGTGCCGAAGCTCGTTAGGGCTGCTTCCTTCCGGACCTGACCCGGTTGGCGAGTGGCGCGTCCACCACCAACCTCCCGCGCCCCATATCGTCAATCGCGCCGGCAAATGCAAGGGCAATCGGGGACAAAGGAAAGGCTTGCAGCAGCACGATGCGCATTCTAGCCTTCTTTTGAGGAAAAGGGAGAAGCCATTGCTTCCGGGTAAGGAGCGAGGATTCACGCTGGATGCGCGGCTGGAGGAGGAGAGCCTGCCAGTCGTGTGGCTGGGCCTTTGCGAGTTGCGCATCCGCGACGACAGGCGCTGGCCATGGCTCCTGCTCATCCCGCAGCGCCCGAATGTCGAGGAGATTCACGACCTGACCCCGCTCGACCAGGCGATGCTGAGCTTCGAGACCAATCTGGTGTCAAAGACGCTGAAGGAGCTGACGGGCTGCACGAAGATCAATTGCGCCGCGCTCGGCAACATCGTGCGCCAACTGCACGTGCATGTGATCGCCCGCAGCGAGGGTGACGCCGGTTGGCCCGGCCCCGTCTGGGGGCACGGGGTGAGGGTGCCCTATCGCCGGGAAGACCTGCATCAGTTTGCCGAGAAAATACGCAGCCGGCTCGGCGGAGATACTGAACAATAATGAGGAATGCATGAATTTCGCTCCGCCGGAGGCGCGGTCCGAGGCCGAAACGCAAATCGCCTTCACCGGCAACCTCATCGACCCGCAGTCCGAATACCGCACCGACGACGCTGCAGGGACAGCCCTGAAGGATCCCGTCGCACGGCTGATGCTGGTACGGGAGGGACGTCTATGCCTGAAGGTGAGGGACGGCGGGTTCGATCCCTATTTCTCACTGGCTGAAGCGGACGCCTTGGAAGGGCGCCTTGGCGAGGCCGTGCTGCTTGGCCGCTCGGCCCGGGGCCCGATCCTGGCGGCGCCCTACGACCGCGACAAGGAGGCGTTGCCCGACGATCTCAAATCCATCGACTTCCGCTCGATCTACATGCAGGGCATTCTCGCCTCAGAAGACCTTGGGGCGCTGGCGCAGGGCGCGGCCCTTCTTTCCTGGCACGAGAACCATCGCTTTTGCGGGCGCTGCGGCGGCGAGACGGTGATGCGCGCCGGCGGTTACCGGCGTTTCTGCTCGGCATGCGAGCGCGAGCACTTCCCGCGTACCGACCCCGTCGCCATCATGCTGGCGGTAAGGGGGGACCAGTGCCTGCTCGGCCGCAGCCCGCATTTCGCGCCCGGCATGTATTCCTGCCTCGCCGGCTTCATCGAGCCGGGCGAGACCATCGAGAACGCGGTGCGGCGGGAGACGTTCGAGGAATCGGGTATCCGTGTCGGCCCCGTAACCTACCAGGCAAGCCAGCCCTGGCCGTTCCCCTATTCGCTGATGATCGGCTGCATCGCCGAAGCCGTCAGTGAGACAGTGGATCCGGACCTGAGCGAGCTGGAGGACTGCCGCTGGTTCCCCCGCGAGGAAGTGCGCCGCATGCTTGCCGGCACGCACGAGGCGGGGCTGATGACTCCGCCGAAAGGCGCTATCGCACGGCACCTGATCGCCGGCTGGGTAGAGGGAAGTAGAGAAGGCTAAAGGCGCAAGGCATCCCTCCCTCGTGGTTCGACAGGCTCACCATGAGGGCTGTGTTGCGCCCTTCCCCAAACGTTGCGGCTTACGCCGGCGCTGCCTTGCCCTCACCCTCATGGTGAACCTGTCGAACCACGAGGGTGAAGGCACCCACCTTCGTCTCTCCTGCTAATCCTCATCCTCGCTCTGCGTGGCGCGGAAGGGGTGGGCGGCGTAGACGCCGAGGATGCGCACCTCGCGGGAGAAGAAGCCGAGCTCTTCCAGGGCCAGCGCCACGCCTCGGTCTTCCGGGTGGCCTTCGATGTCGGCATAGAACAGCGTGGAGAAGAACTTGCCGCCGAGCTGGTAGCTTTCCAGTTTGGTCATGTTGACGCCGTTGGTGGCGAAGCCGCCCATGGCCTTGTAGAGCGCGGCCGGTACGTTGCGCACGCGGAAGATGAAGGTCGTGATCATCGGCTGGTCCGGTGTCGCGCGCTTCGCCCATTGTCGCTCTTTCGACAAAACTACGAAGCGGGTCACGTTGCTGTCCGTGTCGTCGATATTTTCGGCGAGGATTTCGAGGCCGTAGAGCTCGGCTGCCAAGCGCGGGGCGATGGCGGCGTTGGCCCGCACCTTCTCCTCCGCCACGAAACGCGCGGCACCCGCGGTGTCGCCTGCAACCATCGGCTTCCAGCGATGCTTGCGGATGATCTTGCGGCATTGGCCGAGCGCGTGGATATGGCTGTAGACGGCTTTGATCTCCGATTGCGCCACGCCCGGCAGCACCATGAGCTGGAAGCGGATGGGCAGGAAATACTCGCCGACGATGAAGAGCTTGGATTGAGGCAGGAGGTGGTGGATGTCGGCCACGCGGCCGGCGATGGTGTTCTCTATGGGGATCATGGCGAGATCGGCCTTGCCGGTCTCCACCGCGTTGAACGCATCCTCGAAGGTGGCGCAGGGCAGCGGCTCCATGTCGGGGAACATGTTACGGCACGCCGTGTCGGAGTTGGCCCCTGGCTCCCCCTGGAAAGCGATCTTGTTGGTCTTGTTCGGCCCCATCTCACATACCCGTCTTGCCTGTCAAAATCTTTCTGGCGCGCTCCAGGTCCGCCGGCGTATCCACACCGAGCGGTACCGAGCGCACGATCTCGGCATCGATGCGCATGCCAGCCTCCAGCGCGCGCAGCTGCTCCAGCCGCTCGCGCATCTCCAGCGTCGATGGCCCGAGCGCCACGAAACGCTCGAGTGCTGCGCGGCGATAAGCATAGATGCCGACGTGATGGTAAAGCGGGCCCTCGCCCCACGGAGCGGTTGTGCGCGTGAAATAAAGGGCGCGCAGCCGGGCGGCGGCGGCATCGAGCGGCGTGCCGACGATCTTCACCACGCTCGGAGCCGTCTTTTCCTCTTCATCGACGATCTCCACGCCCAAAGTGGCGATGTCGACGGCGCCGTTCTCCAACGGGCGCAGGACGGCGTGGATATCGGCGGGGGGGATGGTTGGCAGGTCGCCTTGGAGATTCACGACGATCTCCGCCTCATGGCCGGGATCAATGACACCAAGCGCTTCGAAAATGCGGTCGGAGCCCGACTGATGATCGCCGTGCGTCAGCACCGCCTCCATGCCCTCGGCCTCAAGGGCAGCAACGATCTCCGGCGTATCCGTCGCCACGACCACGCGTCCGACGCCGCTTTCCAGCGCCCTTGCCGCCACCTGGGCGATCATCGGCTTTCCGGCGATATCGGCCAGCGGCTTTCCGGGCAGCCGCGTCGATGCCATGCGGGCGGGGATAAGAACGATCACTGTCATGGAAGGATGGGCCGGTCTCGCGGGCTTGAAGGAAAGTGGCAAAAGGTCTCACTCGCGAGAGCCTTATATGTGTTGCAACGCCGAAGCAAAAGACCTAGTTTCCGCGCGATTTTACCGGCAGCGGCCGAACGCGGGGGACACGGGAGCGGTGTAGACGACGCCGGCCTGCCGCGGGCGTCCGGACAAAGGGAGCCCCAGGGCGTATGGACTCTTTCGAACTCAACAAGATCATCGGTGCGCTTCTCGGCGTTGTTTTCGTCATCTTCTCCGTTAGCCTGCTTTCCGAGACCTTCTTTCACTCTCCCGCACCGGAAACGCCCGGCTATGCCATCGTAGTGCCCGAGGGCGAGGGGCCGGCCGAGGGCGACGGTGAGCAGGCGCCCGAATCGGTGCTGCCGCTTCTCGCGGATGCCGATCCGTCTGCCGGCGAGGCCGTGTTCAAGCGTTGCCAGGCCTGCCATACTGTGGAAGAGGGCGGACCCAACAAGGTGGGGCCGAACCTTTGGGGCGTCGTCAATCGTCCGGTCGCAAGCCACGAGGGCTTCAGCTATTCCGCAGGAATGCAGGAGTACGCGCAGGGCGGCGAGGTTGTCTGGGACTATGAGAATCTGGACCACTTCCTGGCCAGCCCAAAGGCCGAGGTGTCGGGGACGGCGATGGCCTTCGCTGGTCTGAAGAACGTGGAGGACCGCGCCAACGTCATCGCCTATTTGCGCACGCTTTCCAACGATCCGGCGCCCCTGCCGGAAGCGCCGGCCGAAGGCGAAGGAGAGGCCGAAGACGACAGCCAGGCGACCGGCGACGGGCAGGAGGCGGCCCCCGCCGAGGGTGGCGCGCAGGCGGCCCCCATGGAGGATAGCGCCGAAGAGGCTCCAGCGGAGCAGCAGGAGGCCGAGACGGAAGAAGGCGCCGATGGCGGCGAGGCCGCGGCACCCGCCGAAGAGGAACAGCCGGCCGCAACCGAGCAGTGAGCGTCGCTGCGGTTCCCAACCATGAAAAAGCCGGCTTCGTGCCGGCTTTTTGTTTCCGCGCCCATTCGGCCCGGTCCCATTTGCCTTCGGCGCCGGATGAACTAGTTTCGAGAAAAAAGGCAGCCAGGAGGCGAGCGAGGATGCAGGCGTTGCATGGATCGACAGGGGGCGTCGGGAAAGCGGCCGGTCTGCTGGCCGGCGTGGCGGCCGCGCTTCTGATCGCAAGCGTTTCCGCCGGCGCGCAGGAGTGGCGCACGACCAGCTCGCTTATCGACTCCGACGTCGAGAGGGAGCCTTTCGAGCGCTACGACTACGTGAACCCTGACGCACCGAAGGGCGGGACGCTGAATTCCGTCACCACCGGCACGTTCGACAGCTTCAACCCCTTCATCGTACGCGGCACGTCGGCCGCGGGCCTTACCAATTTCGGCGGCTTCCTGTGGGAGACGCTGATGCAGCAGTCGCCCGACGAGCCCAGCACCAGCCATCCGCTCATCGCCGAAGCCTTCAAATATCCCGACGACTACTCCTCTGCGACCTACCGCCTCGATCCCGACGCGCGCTGGCACGACGGCACGCCGATCACCGCCGAAGACGTGGTGTGGTCGCTCGATGTGCTGAAGGAGATTAGCCCCCTGCACAACCGCTACTTCGCCAACGTCGAGGAGGCGGTGGCGCTGTCGGAGCGCGAGGTGGAGTTCCGCTTCAACGAGACAGGCAATCGCGAGCTTCCGCACATCATGGGCGACCTGCCGGTGCTGCCCAAGCACTGGTGGGAGGGCACCAGTCCCGACGGTCGCCAGCGCGACGTGACACAGCCGACACTGGAGCCGCCGCTGGGAAGCGGTCCTTACCGCATCGCCCGCTTCAATCCGGGTTCGGAAATTGTGTGGGAGCGGGTCGAGGACTATTGGGGCGCGGATCTGCCGGTCAATATCGGCCGCAACAATTTCGACCGCCGGCGCTTCACCTATATCCAGGACGAGAATGCCGCCTGGCTTGCCTTCACCAAGGGGGGGCTGGCCGACATACGCGCCGAAAACAGTTCGCGGCGCTGGATGACGGCCTATAACTTCCCCGCCGTCGAGGAAGGCGACGTGATCAAGCGGGAGTTTCCGGACGGCGGCGCGCAGCCGATGCAGGCCTACGTATTCAACATGCGTCTGCCGCGCTTCCAGGATCGGCGAGTGCGCCGAGCGCTGACGTTGGCCTTCGACTTCCAAACCATGAACCGCACCCAGTTCTTCGGCCAGAACAAGCGCACGTCGAGCTATTTCGAGGGAACCGAGCTCGCCGCTACGGGGCTGCCGGAGGGGCGGGAGCTGGAAATCCTGGAGGAGTTCCGCGACGATCTTCCCCCCGAGGTCTTCAACGAGGAGTTCACACTGCCCGTCTACGACGATCCCCAGGCGGAGCGCGAATATCTGCGCGAGACCGTGCGGCTGTTCCGCGAAGCAGGCTGGGTCATCCGCGATGGCCGCATGGTGAACGAGGAGACGGGGGAGCAGTTCCGCATCGAATTCCTCGGCCGTGGACAGACGGACGAAGTGATCATGGGAGGCTTCATTCCCTCGCTGCGCAAGATCGGCATCGACGCATCGCTGCGCATCGTCGACACGTCCCAGTATATCAGCCGCATCAACGAGTTCGAGTTCGACGCGGTGACGGGAACGTTCGCCCAGACACTCTCGCCTGGCAACGAGCAGCGTGATTTTTGGAGTTCCGCTGCAGCGGATGCGCCCGGATCCCGCAACCTGGCCGGCATCGAGAACCCGGTCGTCGACGCATTGGTGAACAAGGTGATCTTCGCCAAGGATCGCGAGGATCTCGTCGCCGCCACGCGGGCGCTCGACAGGGTGCTCCTGTGGAACTACTACATGGTGCCGCAATGGCACCGGCCGGTGACCTGGATCGCCATGTGGAACAAGTTCGGCATTCCGGAGGAGCAGCCGGAATATACGGGCGTGGATATCGATTCCTGGTGGATCGACCCTGAGCGCGAGGCCGCATTGGCGGCCAAATACAGGAGCCAGAACTGACGCATATGCAACTTCCTTGGCCTTCGCGTCGCCAATTCCTGAAGCTTACCGGTGCGGCGGTCGCCGTGCCGCTCCTTGGCCGCCCGGTATTTGCGGAGACGCCTACGGAGACACCGCTCCACGGCTTGTCGGCGTTCGGTGATCTGAAATATCCGCCGGACTTCACGCATTTCGACTATGCGAGCCCCGAGGCTCCTACGGGCGGCACCTTCAACTTCCAGCCGAGCTATTGGTATTACAATCAGAACGTTCTCACCTTCAACACGCTGAACAGCTTCGTGCGTACCGGCGACGCCCCGCCGCGCATGGAGATGTGCTTTGATACGCTGATGGAGGACGCCTGGGACGAGCCGGACGCCCTCTATGGACTCCTTGCCGAAAGCGTCACGATCTCGGAAGACCGCAACAGCTTCACCTTCAAGCTCAGGCCCGAGGCGCGCTTCCACGATGGTTCGCCGCTGACGGCGGAGGATGTGGCCTTCAGCTATAACCTGCTGAAGGAGAAGGGACACCCGCAGCTCGCTCTGCCGCTTGCCGAGATGGTGTCGGCGGAAGCGTCGGGCGAGCACGTGTTCCGTCTCGTCTTCTCGGGCGAGCAGTCCGAACGGACGATCCTCGACGTTGTGGAATACCCCGTCTTTTCCAAGGCTTCCCTTGAAGGCAAGGCTTTCGACAGCAGCAGGATTGAGCCGCTGCTCGGCTCCGGCCCCTACCAGATGGGCCGCTTCTCCGCCGACCGCTACATCGAATACGATCGCGTCGAGGACTATTGGGCGCGGGACCTGCCGGTGCGCCGCGGCCTCTATCTTTTCGATCGCATCCGCATCGACTTCTTCCGCGACCGCAACGCGGCTTTCGAGGCCTTCAAGAAAGGCGAAGTGTTCTGGCGTGAGGAGTTCACCTCACGCCTCTGGGCCACCGGCTACGACTTTCCCGCCCTGCGCAGCGGAAAGGTGGTTAAGCAGGAGTTTCCGGAAGAGCGTGTCGCCGATATGCAGGCCTGGGCACTCAACCAGCGGCGCGCGCGCTTTCACGATGCGCGCGTGCGAGAGGCCATCGGCCTGTGTTTCGATTTCGAATGGACGAACCGCAACTTCTTTTACGGCCTCTATGAGCGCAGCGTATCGCCCTTCGAGAACACGGATTTCAAGGCCACTGGCGCATCGTCGCCCGAAGAGCTCGCTCTGCTCGAACAGTTTCGCGGCCAGATTCCCGAAGCCGCGCTCGGCGAAGCTGTGATACCGCCTGTTTCCGACGGTTCGGGCCGGGACCGCAAGCTGTTGTCCGAGGCGCGCCGCCTTCTCACGGAAGCGGGCTGGCGCCCGCGGGGGCAGTTCCTGCAAAACGAGGACGGTGAGCGGCTCACGGTCGAGTACATGGTCAGGGACCAGGTGTTCGTGCAGGTGACGACGCCGTTCATCGAAAATCTGCGCGCCATCGGGATCGATGCCTCGATTCGTATGCTCGATGCCGCCCAGTATCAGGCGCGGCTGGCCACGTTCGACTTCGATTTGGTGGGCTTTCGTATGACGCTCGGGGCTACCCCCACTAGAGACGGGCTGGAGCTTGTCTTCCACTCAAAAACGGCGAAGGTCGAGGGCTCCCGCAATCTACCGGGAACCGCCGATCCCGCCGTCGACCGCCTTGTGGAGCTTGCAGGGCGTGCGGCAAGTCGCGACGAGTTGATCACTGCCGTACGGGCGCTCGACCGGGTTCTTCGCGCCAGGCGCGACTGGATCCCCAATTGGTATTCGCCATCTCACAGAACCGCCTACTGGGACATGTTCGGCTTCAAGGAACCGAAGCCCGATTACTTCTTCCCGGTGGAGGCCCTGTGGTGGTACGACGAGGAAAAGGCGAAGGCGATTGGTAAGGCATGACCGAAGCGTGACGACGACCATCTCTAAATCCATTTCACGCGGGGCAATCGCCTGATGGGCGCCTATATCATTCGCCGCCTGCTGCTCATGATCCCGACGCTGTTCGGCATCATGGCCATCTCCTTTATCGTCGTGCAATTCGCGCCGGGCGGGCCGATCGAGCAGATTATCGCCCAGGTCACCGGCCAGGGCGGCGGCGCCGACGCGCGACTGGGCGCGGGCGGCGGCTCCGATCTCGGTGGGCGGGACTTCGAGGCCTCCGGCGGTGAGACGACCTCCCGCTATCGCGGCGCCCAAGGGCTTGATCCGGAGTTCATCGCCCAACTGGAGCGGCAGTTCGGCTTCGATAAGCCGGCGCACGAGCGCTTCTTCCTCATGCTGTGGAACTATATCCGCTTCGATTTCGGCGAGAGCTATTTCCGCGACATATCGGTGGTCGACCTCATCATCGAAAAGATGCCGGTCTCCATCTCGCTCGGCATCTGGATCACCCTCATTTCCTACGGCATCTCAATCCCGCTCGGCATCCGCAAGGCGGTGAAGGACGGCTCCACCTTCGACATGTGGACCAGCGGCGTCGTGATCGTCGCCTACGCCATCCCCAGCTTCCTCTTCGCCATCATGCTGATGGTGCTGTTCGCCGGCGGCTCGTTCTTCGACTGGTTCCCGCTGCGCGGACTGACATCGGACAACTGGGAGCAGCTTTCCTGGCCGGCGCGGATCCTCGACTATTTCTGGCACCTTACCCTGCCGCTGACGGCGCTCGTGCTGTCGGCCTTCGCCACCACCACGCTTCTCACCAAGAACTCCTTCCTCGATGAGATCCGCAAGCAGTACGTGATCACCGCGCGGGCAAAGGGGCTCGGCGAGCGGCAGGTGCTCTACGGCCACGTCTTCCGCAATGCCATGCTCATCATCGTCGCCGGCTTTCCCGGCGCCTTCATTTCCTCCTTCTTCACCGGAGCGCTCTTGATCGAGAGCATCTTCTCTCTCGACGGGCTGGGGCTTCTGGGCTTCCGCTCGGTCATCGACCGGGACTATCCGGTGGTATTCGCCACGCTCTACATCTTCTCGCTCATGGGCCTCGTCATCAGCCTGATTTCCGACATCACCTACACGCTCATCGATCCGCGCATCGATTTCGAGCGGAGGGACGTGTAGATGTCGGACGTGCAGTCGAAGACACAGGTGGAGCGCGTGCGCCGGCGCGTCGCGCGTCCGTGGCTCTCGCCCATCAACCAGCGGCGCTGGCAGAACTTCAAGGCCAACAGGCGCGGCTACTGGTCGCTATGGATATTCCTCGTGCTCTTCGTCCTGTCGCTGTTTGCGGAGTTCATCGCCAACGACAAGCCGATCCTCGCCTCCTATAAGGGCGAGATCCTGGTTCCGGTGCTGGTCGACTATCCGGAGGAGATGTTCGGCGGCTTCCTTGCCGTCACCGACTACCGCGACCCCTTCATCCAGGAGGAGATCAAGGCCAACGGCTGGATGCTGTGGCCCCCCGTCCGCTATTCCTACCGCACGGTGAACAGCGAAATCCCCGAAGCCGCTCCGGCGAAGCCATCCTGGCTCTATACCGAGGAAGTGCGCTGCCAGCGCTACGATCTCGGTGTCGACGATCCGCGCTGCACCATCGGCAACTGGAACTGGCTGGGCACCGACGACCAGGCGCGGGACGTGCTCGCGCGCGTCATCTACGGCTTTCGCATCTCCGTCCTCTTCGGCCTGATCCTGACCGCCGCTTCCGCCGTGATCGGCGTATCTTCCGGCGCCATGCAGGGCTATTTCGGTGGCTGGATCGACCTTCTCTTCCAGCGCTTCATCGAGATCTGGTCGTCCATTCCCGTTCTCTACCTCATCCTCATCATCGCCGCCGTGCTGCCGCCCGGTTTCTGGATCCTGCTCGGCATCATGCTCTTGTTCTCCTGGGTGGCTTTCGTCGGCGTGGTGCGGGCCGAGTTCCTGCGCGCGCGCAATTTCGAGTATGTGAGTGCCGCCCGCGCACTCGGCGTGCCCAACCGCACGATCATGTTCCGCCACCTGCTCCCCAACGCCATGGTGGCCACGCTCACCTTCCTGCCCTTCATCCTCAACGGCTCGATCACCACGCTCACCTCGCTCGATTTCCTCGGCTTCGGCCTGCCGCCCGGCTCGCCGTCGCTCGGAGAACTCCTGCGCCAGGGGCAGCGCAACCTCGATTCGCCCTGGCTGGGCATTACCGGCTTCTTCAGCCTCTCCATCATGCTGTCGCTTCTGATCTTCATAGGCGAAGCCGTGCGCGACGCCTTCGACCCGCGGAAGACGTTCAAATGAGTGACCCCCTTCTCTCCATCCGCGATCTCTCCGTCGCCTTCGCCCAAGGCGAAGAAGAGATGCTCGCCGTCGACCGGGTGTCCTTCGACATCGGGCGCGGCGAGACGGTGGCGCTGGTCGGGGAATCGGGATCAGGGAAATCGGTCACCGCCCTTTCGGTGCTGAAGCTCCTGCCCTATCCGGCGGCCAGCCACCCCTCGGGGCAGATCCTCTATGGCGGGCGCGACCTTCTGGCGGGTGACGAGGCGGAGCTGCGCCGCGTGCGCGGCAACGAGATCACCATGATCTTTCAGGAGCCGATGACCTCGCTCAACCCGCTGCACACGATCGAGAAGCAGATCGGAGAGATCCTCAAGCTGCATCGCGGCATGGGCGACAAGCAGGCGGCGGAGCGTACGTTGGAGCTGCTTCACCAGGTCGGCATCCAGGAGCCGGAGAAGCGGCTCGATGCCTTCCCGCACCAGCTTTCCGGCGGACAGCGCCAGCGCGTGATGATCGCCATGGCGCTCGCCAACGAGCCGGACCTCCTGATCGCCGACGAGCCGACGACAGCGCTCGACGTCACTGTCCAGGCGCAGATTCTGGAGCTCCTGGCGAGGCTCCGGCGCGACAACGACATGTCGATGCTGTTCATCACCCACGACCTCGGCATCGTGCGCAAGGTGGCGGACCGCGTGTGCGTCATGACCGGCGGCAAGATCGTCGAGAGCGGGCCGACGGAGGAGATATTCTCCAACCCGCAGCACGCCTATACGCGCCATCTTCTGGCTGCCGAGCCAAAGGGGGAGCCTCCCCAAGCAGATCTTGGGGCGGAAAAGGTGATCCAGGGCGACGGCATCAAGGTCTGGTTCCCGATCAAGAAGGGTCTCCTCAGGCGGACGGTCGACTATGTGAAGGGCGTCGACGGGGTCGACGTGACCGTGCGGGCCGGGCAGACGCTGGGCGTTGTTGGGGAGTCCGGGTCGGGCAAGACCACGCTGGGACTGGCGCTCTCGCGCATGATTGCCTCGGATGGAGAAATCCGCTTCTCAGGCGCGCGCATCGACGAAAGATCTTTTCGCCAGATGCGGCCCCTCAGGCACAAGATGCAGATTGTCTTTCAGGATCCGTTCGGTTCCCTGAGCCCGCGTATGTCGGTTGCCGAGATCATTCAGGAGGGTCTGCGGATCCACGAGCGGCAACTTTCGGCGGAGGAGCGCGACCGGATGGTGGTGGAGGTGCTCCAGGAGGTGGGGCTCGACCCCACGGCGCGGTTCCGCTACCCGCACGAATTCTCCGGCGGACAGCGGCAGAGGATCGCGATTGCCCGGGCGATGGTGCTTAGACCGAGTTTCGTGATGCTGGACGAGCCGACCTCGGCGCTCGACATGAGCGTGCAGGCGCAGGTGGTCGACCTCTTGCGCGACCTGCAGAAGCGGCATGGCCTGGCCTATCTGTTCATCAGCCACGACCTCAAAGTGGTGCGGGCGCTCGCCAACGAGGTGATCGTGATGCGCGCCGGCAAGGTGGTGGAGGCGGGCACGGCCGACCAGATATTCCACGCACCGAAGACGGACTATACGAAGGCGCTGATTGCGGCAGCCTTCGAAATTGCGGCCGTGCCCGGTGGTGTGGTGAGCGAATAGCCGAGAGGATGTCGTGAGCAGTAAGAAGGCCGGGAGACGCGTTCTCCTTTCCATGACGGGCATGCACCCGCAGCGCTGGTACGAGCTTCTGTCGAAGGAGCGCGATGTTGTGCTGGAGCCGGAGGGGCCGGACGATCCGGGAATAGACTATGCGGTCGTTTGGAAGCAGCCGCCCGGGCTCTTGAAGCGGCTGCCGAACCTGAAGGTCATCTTCTCCATCGGTGCCGGCGTCGATCATATACTGGCCGATCCGGAACTGCCGGACGTGCCCATCGTGCGCGTGGTGGCGCAAAACCTCACGCAGCACATGGTCGAATATGTTGCCTGGCGCGTGCTCGACCATCACCGTCAGGGCATGCTCTATCGTGCGCAGCAGCGGGATAAGATCTGGTACGAGCCGCTGCAGCCGGCGGCCGAATCTGTATCGGTAGGGATCATGGGGCTGGGCGCGCTCGGGCAGGCGGCGGCGAAGACACTCAAGGCAATCGGCTTTTCCATCAACGGCTGGAGCCGGCGGGAGCACCGGATGGAGGGGGTGAGGAGCTTTTCCGGCGAGACGGGCCTGACGCCGTTTCTGAACGCCACGGATATTCTCGTGGTGCTGTTGCCGTTGACGCCGGCGACCGAGGGCATCATCGACTATTCGGTGCTTGAGCGGCTGAGAAGCGACGGGCCGCTCGGTGGGCCGTGCCTCGTCAATGCCGGTCGCGGCCAGCTGCAGCGAGAGACGGATATCTTGCGCGCGCTCGACGACGGAACGCTGAAGGAGGCGAGCCTGGACGTATTCGAGCGCGAGCCGCTGGCGCGAACGAGCCCGCTCTGGGTGCATCCTCGCGTCTTTGTGACGCCGCACGCCGCCGCCACCTCCGATCCGGCACATCTGGTGCAGCCGATGCTCGCCCAGATGGCCGCCTTCGAGCGGGGGGAGAAACTTGAAAACCTGGTGGATCGCAAAGCGGGGTACTGAGCAGCGCCGGCCCGGTATTATGTTTCGGCGGCGTCCCGCAGCCGCTATTGAAACACCGCTGGCGGCGCGATTCGCCGTGCATCGTCGAAAAGCAATACGGAAGATCTGAAATGCTCATCGCCTTCGATATCGGCGGGACGACAATCAAGGGGGCGGTGGTGCATTCCCTCGAAACCGTCGAGCCGGTGCGGCGGATGCCGACGCCAACACGGGATTTCGAGGCTTTCGTCGCCAGCCTGAAGAGCGTGATCGCGGCAGCCGATGGGAGGCCCGATTGCGTGGCGATCTCCATCGCTGGTGTCATCGACCCGGAAACCCACGCCGCCATCTGCGCCAACATCCCCTGCATCCACGGGCGCCGGCTGGAGGCCGATCTGCGGCGGGAGTTGGGCCTGCCCGTGATCGTCGCCAACGATGCCGATTGCTTCGCCATGGCCGAGGCGGCCGTCGGCGCGGGGCAGGGGCACAACATCGTCTTCGGCGCCATTCTGGGCACCGGCGTCGGCGGCGGGCTCGTGGCGGGCGGCCAACTCGTCAACACCGAAGGCGGGTTTGCCGGCGAGTGGGGGCACGGGCCGGTGGCCGCCGCCTTTGCCGGCAATCCGCCAATCGCCATTCCGGCCTTCAAGTGCGGCTGCGGGCTGGAAGGCTGCATCGACACGGTGGGCGGCGCGCGCGGCATGGAGCGCCTGCACAAGCTGCTGCACGACCAGGACTTGGCCTCGGAGAATATCGTCGCGGCATGGGAGCAGGGCGACGCGCAGGCGGCGCGGACAGTCGACGTCTTCGTTGATCTCCTCAGCGGGCCTCTCGCCATGGTGGTCAATGTCACCGGCGCCACCATCGTGCCCGTCGGCGGCGGGCTTTCCAATGCGCAAGTGCTGCTTGCCGAGATCGACCAAGCGGTGCGCAAACGCATCCTGCGCCGCTTCGACCGTCCACTGGTGGTCCGCGGCGCCTGCCGTGTCGAGCCGGGCCTGATGGGCGCGGCGCTCTTGGGATTCAAGAAGGTGGAGCGTGAGCGGCATTCTGCTTGAAGTCTGCGTCGACGATCCCGCCGGTCTGGCAGCGGCCATTGACGGCGGGGCGGATCGCGTCGAGTTGTGCAGCGCGCTGGACCTCGGCGGCCTGACGCCGCCGGCAGGTTTGATGGCGGCCGCCGCCTCGCAAGTTCCCGTCTATGCGATGATCAGGCCGCGGGCAGGGGATTTCGTCTATGCGGAGGCGGAGCTGGATGTCATGGCGCGGGATATCGAGGCGGCGCGGCAGGCTGGGTTTGCCGGAGTCGTCTTCGGTGCCGTTAAGAGGGACGGAAGCCTCGACTACCATGCGTTGAAAAGGCTGGCTGAACGCGCAGACGGGCTGGGCGTCACGCTGCACCGGGCCTTCGATCTGGTTCCGGACCGGGCGGAGGCTGTCGAGATGGCGGTCGAGCTTGGTTTCGAGCGTATTTTGACGTCCGGCGGGGCATCGACGGCGGCGGAAGGCGTGGAGGCTCTGGAAGAGGCGATCGCCGTGGCGGCCGGGCGAATATCAATCATGCCCGGCGCGGGGATCAACGTCGAGACCGTCGGCCTGCTGTTGCCGAGACTGCCGGTCAGTGAAGTCCATGCCTCATGTTCGACGGCCGAACCGGTATCGGACGCCAGGCTCGTGTCGCTCGGCTTTTCGCCGGCAAAGCGCCGTCGCACGGATGCGGCGCTCGTCCGGGCGCTGAAGGAGCGGATTTCGGCGGTGGGGTAAACACCGCAGGGGAGAACCGCGGGCGCGCTAGTGATTGTCGCGCGGGATGCCCTTTTCCTGTGCGATGCGGCGATAAGCAGTCGCCGGCTTGAGCACCATGCCTTCGGCCAACTGGCCCACCATGGCCCGCTGGATCTCCTGCCAGGGCGTCTGGTGGTCCGGGAAGGCATAGCCGCCGGCCACTGCCAGAGCGGAACGCCGGGCATCCAGCTCCTTCTCGCTCACCAGCATGTCGGCGCTGCCCTTGTTGAGGTCGATGCGGATGCGGTCGCCCGTCTTCAACAGTGCCAGCCCGCCGCCGACCGCCGCCTCCGGAGAGGCGTTGAGGATGGAGGGGGAGGCCGAGGTGCCGGACTGGCGTCCGTCGCCGATGCAGGGGAGCGCGTGGATGTCCTTCTTGATGAGGTAATCCGGCGGGCGCATGTTGACCACTTCCGCCGCGCCCGGATAGCCGACAGGCCCGGCGCCGCGCATGACGAGGATCGAATGCTGGTCGATGGCGAGCGCAGGATCATCGATGCGGTCGTGGTAGTCCTCCGGTCCATCAAAGACGACGGCCTTGCCCTCGAAGGCAAGAGGATCGTCCGGGTTCGCCAGATACCGCGAGTGGAATTCTTCCGAGATCACGCTGGTCTTCATGATGGCACTGTCGAAGAGATTGCCCTTCAGGTTGATGAAACCTGCATCGGACTTGAGCGGGTCCGACACCGGGCGAATGACGTTGCCGTCGAGATTTTCCGCATTACGGCAGTTCTCGCCAAATGTGCGGCCGTTCACCGTCTTGGCGTCCGGATGCGGCAGCAGCCCCGCCTTCATCAGCTCCGCCACGACAGCCGGCACGCCGCCGGCGTGATGAAAATCCTCACCCAGATATTCGCCCGCCGGCTGCATGTTGACGAGAAGCGGAATGTGATGGCCGATCCTCTGCCAGGCGTCGTTGTCGAGCGGCACGCCCAAATGCCGGGCGACGGCGTTGAGATGGATCGGCGCATTGGTGGAGCCGCCGAGCGCCGAGTTGACGACGATGGCATTCTCGAAGGCCTCACGCGTCATGATGTCTGAAGGCTTCAAGTCCTCGTGCACCATCTCGACGATGCGCCGCCCGGTTGCGTAGGCCATCTGGCCGCGCTCGCGGTAGGGCGCGGGGATCGCAGCGGAGCCGGGAAGCTGCATACCGAGCGCCTCTGCCAGCGAATTCATGGTGGAGGCCGTGCCCATGGTGTTGCAGAAGCCGACCGACGGGGCGGAAGATGCCGCCAGATCCATGAACTCGTCGTAGTTGATCTCGCCTGCAGCCAGCTTTTCCCGCGCCTCCCACACGATGGTGCCGGAGCCGGTGCGTTTGCCTCGGTGCCAGCCGTTGAGCATTGGGCCGACGGAGAAGGCGACGGCCGGGATGTTCACGGTGGCCGCCGCCATGAGCAGCGCTGGCGTGGTCTTGTCACAGCCGATGGTCAGAACGACGCCGTCGAGCGGATAGCCGTAAAGCGCCTCCACCAGCGACAGATAGGCGAGGTTGCGGTCGAGCGAGGCGGTCGGCCGCTTGCCCGTCTCCTGGATGGGGTGACAGGGAAACTCGAAGGGGATGCCGCCGGCCGCCTCGATGCCGGCCCGCAGGCGCTTGGCAAGCTCGATATGGTGCCGGTTGCAGGGCGAAAGGTCGGAGCCGGTCTGGGCGATGCCGATCAGCGGTTTGCCCGACTGCAGCTCTTCGCGCGTCAGGCCATAATTCAGGTAGCGCTCGATGTAGAGCGCGGTCATGCCCGGATTGTCCGGATTGTCGAACCATTGTTGTGAACGAAGCCGAGTCTTGCGGCTGCCTTGGGTCATGATCGAAGCCTCTGCGGGTTGCCGGGCTCACGGATATTGCATCCCACGTCGGGCGGCAAGGGTGGCGGATGGACAAGGGACCTCGGCTGCGTTAGCCAAGGATGACACCCAACCGGAGGGAGCAGCCATGGCCATGATCATCGAAGGCGAAGAGCGGATCGAGGCGCCGGTGGAGACCGTATGGCGGGCGCTGAACGATCCTGACGTTCTGAAGGACTGCATCCCCGGCTGCCAGGAGCTGGAGAAGAAGTCGGACACCGAGTTCGCCGCCACTGTCTCGCTCAAGATCGGCCCGATCAAGGCGCGCTTCAACGGTGCGGTGGAACTCACAAACCTCAACCCGCCCCATTCCTATACCATCTCTGGTGAGGGCAAGGGTGGCGTGGCCGGTTTCGCCAAGGGCGCCGCTGACGTATCGCTCAAGGAGGACGGACCGGGCGCCACCATCCTCACCTACGAGGCCAAGGCTGATGTCGGCGGCAAGATGGCGCAGCTCGGCAGCCGGCTGATCCAGTCGACCTCGAAGAAACTGGCCGGCCAGTTCTTCTCCGACTTCAACGCCCGCGTGAGTGGCGCAGAGGAGCAAGCGCAGAGCGCGTGAGGGGTGGCGCTTGGCGCCAGCAGATCGGGCCTCGTTACTCGAAAACGATCGCCGGGGCCTCTCCGGCCGCCTCGCTCTCGGCTCTCATCCGTTCCAGCACCTTTTCCGCCACAGCGCGGTAAACCTTCGCCTGCGCCCCTTCGGGGTTCGAGACGACCACCGGCGTGCCGGCGTCCGATGTCTCGCGCACATCCATGGTCAGCGGCACCTCGCCCAGGAAGGGCACACCCAGCCGCTCGGCCTCGTTCCTCGCGCCGCCATGGCCGAAGATGTCGTAGCGCTTGCCGGTGTCGGGGGCGATGAAATAACTCATGTTTTCGACGATGCCGAGCACCGGCACGTCGACGCGGCGGAACATGTTGAGCCCTTTGCGAGCGTCGATGAGAGCAAGGTCCTGCGGCGTCGATACGATGACGGCACCGGCCAGCGGCACCTGCTGGGCCATGGTGAGCTGGGCATCACCCGTGCCGGGCGGCATGTCGACCACCAGCACGTCGAGCGGCCCCCATGCAACGTCGCGCAGCATCTGGCGCAGCGCTGACATGACCATCGGCCCGCGCCAGATCATCGGCGTTTCCTCTTCGACGAGGAAGCCGATGGACATGACCTCGAGCCCGTACGCCTGCATCGGCTTGAGCGTCTTGCTGTCCACCATCTCCGGCTTGCCCTTGAGCCCCAGGAGGCGCGGCATGGAGGGGCCGTAGATGTCGGCATCCAGAATGCCCACCTTCAGCCCGAGGGCACTGAGACCCAGCGCCAGATTGACGGCGGTGGTGGACTTGCCGACGCCGCCCTTGCCGCTTGCCACGGCGATGATTGCCTCTATCCCCGGCACACCGGCCTTCGCCGGCTGCTGCCCTTGGGAAGCCGCCGGGCTCCTTTGCTGCGGCCGCGGCGCGGCTTGAGGCTGCGGTGTCGCACCCATGCCGCCGCCCTGCTTTTCCGCCGTCAGCGCCACCATGGCACCTGCGACACCGGGAATAGATTTCACTGCATCCTCGGCAGCCTGGCGCATGGGCTCCAGCTCCTGCGCACGGTCGGCGGGAACAGTGATGGAGAAAAAGACCTTGCCGTCGGCGATAAAAATCTCCGACACCAGGCCGCGCGAAACGATATCGCCTTCACGGTCCGGTCCCTTGATGGTGCTGAGCTTATCGATGACGGCTTGACGGGTGACGGCGCTCATTGCGGCTCGCTTTCCTTCGTGTTCGCCTGCCAGATAGTCATGTTTCGCGGAAATACCAAGCGCTGGCGGCGGAAGGGTCAAACGGTCACAGGGTTGCGGCTGTCGGCGAGGATGCGGCCGCCGATCCCCACGAAGCACACGCCTGCCGCCCGCTCCACCCAATGCCGCGCATCGGAAAATCGACTGAGGATGAGCCGCGACGACATGAAGAGGCTGACGAGCGAGTACCAGGCAAGCGCGCTCAAGACGACGAGAACCACCATGGCGATAAGTACCCACACCGGCGTCTGGGCGGTGATCGAGGTCGCGAAAACGCTGGCGAACAGAACGATCGCCTTGGGGTTCGTCAGCGTGACGAGGAACCCGAAGATGAGCGGACTGCGGCCGGCGCCGCTCTGCGCCTGGTCCACCGCCAGTTCCTGCGGCTTTGCGAACACCAGCCGGATGCCGAGATAGATGAGATAGCAGCCGCCGAGAACGCGGATCGCCCAGGCGAGCCACTGAAACTCCATCAGGATTGCCGAAAGCCCCAGCAGGCTCAGCGTCGCATAGAGGCCGAGGCAGACAGAAACACCGACCGTCGTCTTCAACCCCGCCAGTGTGCCGCCGGTCATCGACGAGCGGACCACGGCCACGAAATCCGGCCCCGGCAGCACGAGCGCCGGGATGAAGATGGCGAAGACACTTATGAGGACAAGCACTGCAACGTTTCCCTTCGGCGCGACCGCGCGTGTGATCGAGAAAAGCATGGTGGCGGACGACATGCAACAACACGCACCGGTGCGAAAACGGCAGAAGTCGAGCCATGACCGGCAAGCTGGAATTGCGGGGTTCGGCTATGTGGCGCGCGAGGTCCTGCCGGTAACCGGCGGGCTAGAACTTCTTCTTCAATCCCAGCGAGACCGAAAGCACCGGATCGGGATCGCTGCCCGCCACGAAGTCCGTGTTGAGGCCGAACAGCACGTCGAAATCACTCGCTGTGCGGTTGCGGTAGACAAAGCCGAGGCGCAGCGGCAAGTCGGCCTTGGCTAGGTCGATGCCGATCTCTTCATAATGGATGGTGCCATCCGTATCGCGGCCGACCGGCAAGCTGAGGTCGGCTTTGCCTGCGACCGTCTTGGGCCGCAAGCCGGCATAAAGGTCGAGCGTGTCGCGCCCGGTGATAACGCCGCGGCGGCGGGCCGAGAGGCCGCCGCTGGCATAGGCGAAGGCGCCGTAGTCGACGAGCGCCGAGGGATCGTCCCCCACGAAACCGCTGCCGAACTCGGCATAGGCGCCGACAGACCAGGCGGACGAGAGCGCGGTGCTGATGCTGAAGCCCGCGGCTACGTTGCCCGTGTCTTCCGCCGGTAGGAAAGGGCCGTTCGCGGCATTGCCGAAAAAGCGATTGGCGCTGTGACCGAAAGAGAAGGAAAGCTCCGTGGCGAAGTTCTCGCGTGCCGTCAGACGCGACAGGGAGAAGGCCGCGCTGCTACCTTCCTTCACTTGTTCCATGTGCCCGGCGAACTGCAAAAACCGCCCCTCTCCAAGCGGGAAGACGTGCGAGAAGGCGGTATCGCCGCCAAGATTGGCGAGCGTCTGGGAGAAGAACAGCTTCGGCACCGCCGCGTCTTCCAGGGCAGGAACGGCGATGGAGCCGGCCTCCAGGAACGAGAAGCTCGTTGCCACCCCTTCGACATTGCGGGCAAGCTGGCCCGCATTCGCCTGACCCGAGGAAAAGCCGCCATTGGCGCCCTCGGCGCCGAGCGCCCTGCCCGGCAGGTAAAAATCCGTTCCCAGCGCATCGACCGCCATGATGTCGCGTTTGGCCAGCGTCTTGGCGATAGCATTGCCGACAACCGGGCCGGCGGTGGCGATGCCTTCGTCGAGGCTTGTGCGCGGCCCGGAAAAGACATTGTCGCCGCTGGCGATGGCCAGTCCGCCGACCGGCGAAAGCGCTGCCTTGATGTCCGGCACGCCGTGGCCGTAGAGGCTGGAATAGGCGTGTTTGACGCCGGGTGCAAACGTCTGCTCGCCGGCCTTCGAGTTCTGGAAGCCATCCCATCCCGTCCGCGCCGTCGCCAACAGACGCACGGTCCACTCTGCCGGCGACAGATTTGGAAAAGCCTGGGCGAGGAGGGCGATCTGCCCCGAGACTTGCGGCGCGGCGAAGGACGTGCCGGTTGCGACGCCGTAGGACGTATTGCTCGATGCGGTCGGCGCGTAGGTGTAGCCTTCGCTGGTCAGGCAGAACCTGGCGGCGGAGCCGCAGGGTGCCGACTGAAGCTCGGCATCAAGGATGCTGCCATCGCTTTCATCGACCGTGAAACGCGCATTGCTGACGGCGAGCCAGGCCTCGGAAAGCTCCGGCACGAACAGGGGGAGTGCTGCCCAGGAGGAGGCATCGCTCTCTCCGTCGTCCGCCGCGCCGAGATTTTGGTTATTGGAGTTGGCGAAGACGACGACTCCCGTCTCCTGGAAATTGTCGTAAGCCTCGAACAGGTTCTGCCAGTCCGCCGCCAGGCTGGTGTTCCCTCCGGCGAGATATTCCGCATAGCTCTCCGCGTCGGAAGCCTCGAAGGCTGCCATCTCCTCGTCAGCGGCGGTCTGCTCGGCAAATCCCCACGAGTTATTCTGCACCACGGCGCCCCGCGATGCCGCGTCGTCGGTGGCTGCGGCCAGATGGTCCAGAAGCCCGCTGGTATTGCTTACGGACTCCCAGGACGTCAGATGCAGGTCCGCCTCCGGCGCCACACCCATCATCTCATTGCCGTCCGCGTTGCCGGCAGCGACGCCGGCGACACCCGTGCCGTGATCTTCCGTCGCAAACGATTGACCGCCGAAGAAAGTGTGGATCGTTTTGCCGGAGAATTCTCGATGGCTACGGCGGAAACCATCGTCGACGACAGCAATCAGCGTGCCTTTGCCGCGCAGCCTGGTTCCATCGTCGAGCGTGGCCGTATGTGCGTAGTGGATGTTCTGCAGGGCGTAGTTGGTGGTGCCGCTGCAGCCGGGATTCCTACTGCCGCTGCAGGAGGGATCGACCCCTTTGAACTCGGAAGTCGCGGCATAGCTGGCAGCAGCCGTCTCGTTCATCACCGGATAGTCGGAAGAGCTGGCTGGCGGCTCATCGTCCGGTGGTGAACTGCCGCCATTGCTGTCGCTGTTACTGCCGCCGCCCCCGCAGCCTGCAACGAGCAGAAACGTCGCACCGGCGATCAGCCGCAGTGTAAAATCCCTCATGGCTCCCCGGCTCGCTGCTTTCACGAAGCAGCCCATAGACCCCTACTCTACACTCGCCCATACCAGACGAATCATAACTATTAATATAGGGAGAAGCTATTGGAGGGTCCGCGGTTTGCCAAGCGCCAGTCACGCACATTCAGAACGTCTTCTTCAACCCGAGCGAGAGTGATAGCGCAGGGTCGGGTTCCCTACTGGCCGTGAAGTCGGTGTTGAGGCCGAAAAGCATGTCGAAGTCGTTATTCGTACGGTTGCGATAGACGAGGCCAAGGCGCAGCGGCATGTCCGCTTCAGCCAAATCCACGGTCAGCTTGTCATATAGAATGGTGCCGTCGTCCTTGCGCCCCACCGGTAGGTGGACGTCGGCCTTGCCGGCGACAGGGCGCGGTTGCACGCCGGCATAGAGGTCGACGGTGTCCCGGCCGGTGATGACGCCGCGACGGCGGGCGGTCAGGCCGCCGCTGGCATAGGCGGACGCACCGTAATCCACCAGCGCCGTCGGGTCGGCCCTGACGAAACTGCTGCCGAGCTCCGCATAGACGCCGACGGACCAGCCGTCGGGCAACGCGGCGCTGAAGCTTAGACCGGCGGCCGCGCTTCCTGTGTTGTTCGCAGCAACGAAGGGACCACGCGTCTCCGCTCCGAAGAAGCCGCCGGCGCTATGACCGAAGGAGAAGGAAAGTTCCGTGGCGAATTTGTCGCTGGCCGCCAGGCGCGATAGGGAGAAAGCAGCGTCGCTGCCATCGCCCTCCTGGCCGATATGGCCGGCAAGTTGCAGAAACCTGCCTTTCCCGTTGAGGGGGAAGAGGCGCGAGAAGGCTGTCTTGCCCCCGAGATGGCCGAGAGACTGGGAGAAGAAGAGCTTCGGCACGGTGACGTCGTGCAGAGGAACGGGCGCGCCGCCTCCTCGCTCCATGAAGGCGAAGGTGCCTGCCACCTGTTCGACATTGCCGACCATGTCGCGCGCATCGGCGGTGCCGGCCGGCTGGGTGGCGGCGGCTTTGCCGCCGAGCGCCTTGCCGGGCACATAGAAATCCGTTCCCAACGCGTCGATCACCATGACCTCGCGCCCGGCGATCGCCTTGGCGACACCGTTGCCGATCACCGGAGCGGCCGTGGCGATGCCGGCGGCAAGGCTGGTGCGCTTTCCGGAGAAGACGTTGTCGCCGCTGGCGACGGACAGTTTCCCTACAGGCGCAAGCGCCGCCTTCATATCCGGCAGTCCATGACCGTATAGGCTGGAATAGGCATGGGTGATGCCGGATGCAAAGGTCTGCTCACCGATTATCGACTGCTGAAAGCTCTTCCAGTCCGTCCGCGCCGTTGCCAGGAGACGGGCCGTCCATTCAGCAGGCGACAGGTCCGGGAAAGCCTGGGCCAGAAGGGCGATCATGCCGGACACTTGCGGCGCGGCAAGGGAGGAGCCGCTTGACACGCCATATCCGTCGTCGCCCCAATCCGGGTTCGGAGCGTGCGCCGTTCCGTCGCTTGTCAGGCAGAACCGGGCGGCCGAGCCGCAGGGCGCCGATAGGAGCTCGGCGTCGAGAATGCTGCCGTCTTTCTCATCGACCGTGAAGAAAGCGTTGCTGACGACGAGCCAAGCCTCGCGAAGATCCTCATAGCCGGGGAATACCGGCAGCGCGGCCCATGCCTCGACATCGGCCTTGTTCTTATCCGGATAAACCGCTGCGCCGAGTTCGTTATCGTTGGAGTTCGCGAAAACGATAACGCCCGTCTTCTGAAAGTCTCTGTAGGATTCGAAAAGATCCCGCAGGTCTCCCGCCGGGGCTCCGAGGCGCAAGGAAAGGAAATCGGCGTAGTCTGCGAAATTGGCGCCGGCGGCGTTGAAGTCCGCCAACTGGTCGTTGGCAGCGGTGTCGTATTCTTCCGCTAGGCCCCAGGAATTATTCTGTACGACGGCGCCATGCTCCGCTGCGTCTTTCGTAGCCTCCATCACCGGCCGCACCCAGTTATCCTTCGGAAGCGCGGCCAGATGCAGGCCCGCCTCCGGCGCCACGCCCATGATCCCTTTGCCGTCTTTCTTGCCTGCGGCTACCGCAGCCGCCGCGGTTCCATGTCTGTGAACCGGTAGGTCCCCATAGGCGACGATGTCCTTATCCTCCAGCTCCTGATGGTCGACGTCGAAACCGGAATCCAGCACCGCAATGCGCGTGCCCTGTCCGCGCAGCTTGGTTCCGTCGGGTAGTTTCGCGGTATGCGCGAAATGAATGTTCTGCAGGAGGTAGTTGCCGGCGCTGGCACAATTGGCACCGCGCAGGGCCTCCGCCGTGCAGCCATTCGGGTAGCCGTATCTCTTGCGATGATTATCCTCCCCATTGTGGCTGGGATCGAGGTTGCCGAACTCTCTTCCCATAGCGTATTTAGCGGCGGCCGCCGCATCCAGCGTCAGCTGATCCGGCTCCGGATCTGGGCTCGGAGAGGGACCGGGTTCCTGGGGTGGCGGTGTCCCCAGCCCCGGGTCGCTGCTGCCGCCACCCCCTCCGCAGCCGGCAATGACCGCGCATGCTGCACCGGCCAGCAGCCGGCGGATCGTGTCTCCCATGTGCTTCTCTTTCTATGCCGCATTTGTCTCTTCGCCGGCTGCGCAGCCGGAAAGTCCGAACTTGGCGCAACTGAAAGTTATAGAGGAGTAAGGTTGTCCTGACCGACCTTCCGCGCCCGCTGTTGACAGGCCTTCACGAAACTGGGCGAATATCATGGGGACGATAGCGGCAGCGCCTGGAGGAATGCGATGTGCACGTTGCGTGGGCTCCTTTTACTCATGTTTGTCCTTGCGCTGACGGTTCCCGCCGCCGCGCAGGATGCCAGGCGCATCGTCACCACCGAGGACAGCGACTATTTCGGCTTCGATCTGCGTACCGAGCAGGACGCCTCGTTGGATCAGTGCGAAAGCGCCTGTCTCGGCAACCGGCAATGCCGGGCCTTCACCTACAATACGCGCGCCCGCTGGTGCTTCCTGAAGTCGGACTTCAACGTCCTGAACCCTTTTAGCGGCGCGGTCGCCGGTAAGGTGGTGACTGCCCGCGCCGAGCCGGACATCGGCGCGCCGCCCGAGCTGCGTTTCGTGCCGGGCCATGTCCTGCAGGAAGCCGAGCAATATCGAAGCGAGGTGCTGCGCAACGCCAGCGCGGGCGACGCCGGTTTCGTCGCCCTCACCTCCGCCGCCGACCAGGCGCTTTCCGGTGGTGATGCACACACCGCGATACGCGACTACACCGCCGCCATTGCCGTTGAGCCGGAGAATGCCTCCTTATGGACCGGCCTTGCCCGCGCCGCGACGCAGGCCACGCCCGCCGACCAGCAGACCCCCTATAGGCTGCAGCGTGCCGCCACGGGTGCGGCCGTGACCGCCTATCGCCTGTCACGTACCGCGATGGCACGCGCCGATGCGCTGGCCGCGCTCGCCGGGGCGCTGGAGTTGCGCAGCCTCTTCCGGCCGGCCATCAGCGCCTACGAGGCGAGCCTCGCCCTTCACTCCTCGGCAAGCGTGCAGGCGCTCTATGCCGATCTCAAGCGCCGCAAGGGCTTCCGCGTCGTCGATCACTCGGTCGATGCCGACAGCGCCACACCGCGCGTCTGCGTCCAGTTCTCCGAGGACCTGGTCAAGAGCGGCGTTGACTACGCGCAATACGTGACCGTCGACAACACACCCGCCGCAGCCATCAACCAGAGCGACAAGGAACTCTGCGTCACCGGCCTAAAGCATGGCGAGCAACACCGCGTCGTCATCCGCCAGGGCCTGCCGGCGGCGATCGGCGAGGTGATCTCCGAGCCGGTGCCGCTGGAAATCTATATTCGCGACCGCGCTCCCGCCCTGCGCTTCACCGGCGACAATTTCGTGCTGCCGTCGAGCGCCCGGCGCGGCATCCCCCTGGTCTCGGTCAATGCCTCGAGCGCCGAGCTTTCGCTCTACCGTGTAGGCGACCGCGCCCTGGCACGGCTGATGACGGAATCGAAGTTCCTCCAGCAGCTCAGTGATTACGAGATAGACGAGGTCGCCGGAGACATGGGCGAGCCAGTCTGGCATGGCACGATCGACATCGCCTCCGGATTGAACAAGGACGTTGTCACCAGCATCCCCATCGACGAGGCGATGCCGGAACGCAAGCCCGGCATCTACATGCTCACCGCCGTCCCCGAAGGCGACCTGAGTGAGCGCTGGGACAGCCGTGCTACCCAGTGGTTCCTGATATCGGACATCGGTCTGTCCACCTTCGCCGGCGAGGACGGGCTGTCCGTCTTCGCCCGCTCGCTCGCTACGGCCAAGCCGATTGCCGGCATTAAGTTGACGCTGCTTGCGCGCAACAACGAGGTGCTCGGCGAGGCGACAACGGACGGCGACGGCCACGCCCGCTTCGCGCCGGGCACGGTGCGCGGTGACGCCGGGCTTGCGCCAGCCGCCCTCCTCGCCGAGGGCGGCGAAGAGGATTTCGTCTTCGTCGACATGACGCGCGCCGGCTTCGACCTGTCGGACCGCGGCGTTGAGGGGCGCCCGGCGCCCGGCCCGCTCGACGTCTTCGCCTGGACCGAGCGTGGCATCTATCGTGCCGGCGAGACGGTGCACGCGGCGGCCCTTGCGCGAGACCCTTCCGCCGAGGCGGTCGACAACCTCCCACTGATCTTCATCTTCCAGCGCCCCGACGGCGTTGAGGACCGCCGCATCGTCTCGCAGGGCGCCGAGCTTGGCGGCCACGCCGTAGACCTGGCGCTGCCCGAAAATGCCATGCGCGGCACGTGGTCCCTGCGCGTTCACGCTGATCCTAAGCAGGCGCCGATCGCCGAAAAGATGTTCCTGGTGGAAGACTTCGTGCCGGACCGGACGGAGTTCGAACTTTCGAGCGCCGCCGACACGATTGCCATCGGCTCCTCAACCGAGGTCACCCTCGAAGGCCGCTATCTCTACGGCGCCCCTGCCGCGGGTCTGACGCTCGAAGGCCAGTTGACGGTCGGCCCGACGCGCGAATGGCAGCGCTTCCCCGGCTATGTCTTCGGTCTTGAGGACGAGGAGAACGTGGAGGCCACGCGCCTACCGCTCGCCGGGCTCCCGGACACAGACGCCG
Source organism: Chelativorans salis (assembly GCF_025336525.1). Classification (GTDB taxonomy): domain Bacteria; phylum Pseudomonadota; class Alphaproteobacteria; order Rhizobiales; family Rhizobiaceae; genus Chelativorans; species Chelativorans salis. The sequence goes on along the minus strand of NZ_JAOCZP010000001.1, from coordinate 1,053,723 downwards.
ACGGCAAGGCCGTCTTCGATATTTCCATCGACAGCGCGCCTTCCACCACGCAGCTTCTGACGGCCAAGGTCACCATGCGGATGCGCGAGGCCGGCGGCCGCGCCATCGAGCGTTCGCTCGACATCGGCATCGAGCCGGAAACCGATGTCATCGGCCTGAAGCCGGAGTTCCCCGGCGGCCGGGTGCCGGAAGGCGGCACGGCGAATGTCCGCGTCATCGCCGCCGATCCGTCAGGCCAGCGCATCGTCATGCCGGGGCTGAAATGGTCGCTGCTGCGGGTCGAACGGCACTACCAGTGGTACCGCAACGGCGGCTCCTGGAGCTACGAGCCGATCGACACCACGAGCCTCGTGCAGGAAGGCACCGTCGACGCCGCGCCCGACTCCGAACCGCAGATCAGCGTTTCCACCGACTGGGGCCGCTATCGGCTCGAGGTCGAGAGCGCGGAGCCCGGCGGTCCCATCTCCAGCGTGGAGTTCGATGCCGGCTGGTATGTCGCGGCAAGCTCGACGGAAACGCCCGACGGCCTGGAGATCGCGCTTGACCGCGAGAGCTATGCGCCCGGCGATACAGCACGGCTAAAAATCTCGCCGCGCTTTGCCGGTGAGGCTTTAATCACGCTGGGCGCGGAGAGCCTGCAGCGCACCTTCACCGTCAGCGTTCCCGAGGAAGGCACGACCGTCGATATCCCGGTGACCGACGATCTCGGCGCCGGCACCTATGTCACGGCGACCCTGTTCCGGCCTGGCGAGACCACGGAAAACCGCCTGCCCATGCGCGCCATCGGCGTCCGCTGGCTGAAGGTCGACCCGGACGCCCGCTCGCTCGCCGTCGATCTCGACGTTCCCGACAAGATGCAGCCCGACAGCAGGCTCTCCATTCCCGTTTCCCTCGGTGGGCTTGCTGCGGGCGAGGAGGCGTATGTCACCGTCGCCGCGGTCGACGTCGGCATCCTTAATCTTACGCGCTACGAGGCACCGGATCCTGCCGGCTGGTATTTCGGCCAGCGCATGCTAGGGCTCGAGATGCGGGACATCTTCGGCCGGCTGATCGACGGCTCGCTGGGTGCGACCGGCCGGCTGCGCACCGGCGGCGACGCCGGCGGCATGACGTCGACCGGCAGCCCGCCGACGGAGGAACTGGTCGCCTTCTTCTCCGGCATCGTCCGGCTGGATGACGACGGCAAGGCCGAGATCGGTTTCGACATTCCGCAGTTCAACGGCACGGTGCGCGTCATGGCCGTCGCCTGGTCGAAGAGTGCAGTCGGCGGCGCGTCGAAGGACGTCGTCATCCGCAATCCCGTCGTCGTGACGACGAGCCAGCCGCGCTTCCTCGCACCCGGTGACGAGGCGCGAATGCTCGTCGAGATCGCCAACACGGATGGGCCTGCGGGCGATTATACGCTTTCGGTCACAGCCGACGGCGCGGTCGCCGTCGACACGGCCTCGGCGCCGGCAAGCCTGAACCTTGCAGCCGGCGGCAAGACGAGCCTTTCGCTGCCGCTTTCCGCACAGGAGGCGGGCACAGGCAGCATCGCCGTCTCGCTTGTCCACGATTCCGGCCTGGCGGTGGAAAAATCCGTCAGCCTGCCGGTCAGGCCCGGTGTCATGCCGGTGGCCACGCGGCGCACGGTGACGCTCGCCGCCAATGGCGGCAGTTTGAAGATCGACGGCGGGCTTCTCGCCGACAGCTTTGCCGACGGCGCCTCCGTCACCGTCAACGTCTCGCGCGCCGAGGCCTTCGACATCCCCGCGCTTCTGATGTCGCTCGACCGCTACCCCTATGGCTGCGCCGAGCAGATCACCAGCCGGGCGCTGCCGCTGCTTTATGTGGGCGAACTGTCGAAGGCGGCCGGTCTCGATGACGATCCGGCGGTCAAGGATCGCATCGAGAAAGCCATCGCACGCGTGCTCTCCTATCAGTCCTCCGCAGGCAGCTTCGGCCTGTGGAGCCCCGGCTCCGGCGACCTGTGGCTCGACTCCTACGTCACCGATTTCCTGACGCGGGCTGGCGAGCAGGGCTTTGCCGTGCCGGAGCAGGCGATGACGCAGGCGCTGCAGAACCTGCAGAACGCGCTCGCCTATGACACGGACGTCAAGTCCAACGGCGACAAGATCGCCTACGCGCTCTACGTGCTGGCGCGCAACCGCCAAGCCTCTGCCGGCGATTTGCGCTACTACGCCGACACGCGCCTGGACGAGTTCGCCAGCCCCTTGGCGCGCGCCCAGATCGCCGCGGCACTGGCACTCTATGGCGATGCGCAGCGCGCCGAGAGCGCCTTCCACTCCGCCTTCAGCCTGGCGCAGTCGACGACGGACGGCAACATGGCGCGCTCCGACTACGGCTCGCGCCTGCGTGACCGCGCGGGGATGCTGGCGCTCGCCGCCGAAAGCCGCCCCGAGCCGACGCTGGTGCCGCAGATGGTCAGCCTCGTCTCCGACATGCGCGGCCGCACCCGCTATATGAGCACCCAGGACGAGGCGTGGATGCTGATGGCCGCCCGGGCCTTGAGCAAGACGAGCGAGGACATCGCGCTGACCGTCGACGGCACGCCGCACGCGGGCGCCTTCGCACGCCAGCTTTCCGGTGATGAGGTGGCCAAGGAACCCTTCACCATCGCCAACACGGGCTCCGAGCCGGTCGAAGCGGTGCTGACCACAGTGGCCGCACCCCGGCAGCCCCTGCCGGCGGGCGGCGAAGGCTTCACCATCGAGCGCACCTATTATCGCCTTAACGGCACGGCGGTGAACGTCTCGCAAACCCGCCATAACGAGCGCTACGTCGTCGTGCTGGAGGTCACCGAGGCCAATGCCTGGCCCTCGCGCGTGCTGGTGTCGGACCTGTTGCCGGCCGGCTTCGAGATCGACAATCCGCGGCTCGTCGACAGTGCCCAGCTCGACAATTTCGAGTGGCTGGGCGAGACCACCGCCGTGCACACCGAGTTCCGCGGCGACCGCTTCATCGCCGCTTTCGACCGCACCGCCGGCGACGACCGCGACTTCAGGCTCGCCTATGTCGTGCGTGCGGTGACGCCGGGCACCTACACCCATCCTGCGGCCAGCGTCGAAGACATGTACCGGCCGCAGCTTTCCGCGCGCACGGCGACCGGCCTCATGGAGATCGCGGGCAACTGACCGTGGACCGGAAGCACAAATGGCTTGCCTGGATGAAGCGGGCCGCCGTGGGCGTCGTCGCCGGGGCGGTGCTCGCCGCAATCGGGACCCTCGCTCTCGATCGTCTCGACGAGGCCTATCCGCCGCCACTCGCCGAAGAGGTAGCGCTTTCGCCGGAGGTGGTCGACCGCGACGGTGCGCTTCTGCGCGTCTATGCGGCGGCGGACGGATACTGGCGCCTTGAAGCCGACATCGACATGCTCGATCCGCAGTTCCTCGAAATGCTGGTTGCCTATGAGGACCGACGCTTCTGGTCGCACTCCGGCGTCGACCCCCTGGCGCTTCTGCGCGCCGCCTGGCAGCTTGCCGCCAACGGCCGCATCGTCTCCGGCGGCTCGACCATTTCAATGCAGCTTGCCCGCCTGGTTGAGCCGCGGACGGAGCGCAGTTTCGCCGCCAAATTCCGCCAGATCGCCCGTGCCCTGCAGATCGAGCGTCGCCTTTCCAAACGCGAGATCCTCGAGCGCTATCTGACGCTTGCGCCCTATGGCGGCAATCTAGAAGGCGTGCGTGCAGCAAGCCTTGCCTGGTTCGGCAGGGAACCGCACAAACTCAGCCTCTCCCAGGCAGCCCTGCTCGTCGCCCTGCCGCAATCGCCGGAGGCACGGCGCCCCGACCGCCATCCCGAAGCCGCGAAAGCCGCGCGCGACCGGGTGCTTGCCCGCGTGGCCAAAGCTGGCGTGATCGCCGAAGGCGAGGTGGCGCGCGCCGCGCAGGCGGCAATCACGGCCAAACGCCTGCCGATGCCAGCTTATGCCGCGCACGTGGCCGATGCTGTCAGGCGGGCCGGCCCCGAAAAACACCGACATCAGCTCGTGCTTGATCGCGGCGTTCAAGCCAGGCTGGAAGCGGTGGCGCGCCAAGCGGCGCGGCGCCAGGGCGCCCGCGTCTCCGTCGCCATGATCCTGGCCGATGCCCGGACTGGCGAGGTTCTGGCGCGGGTCGGATCGGCCGGCTACTTCAACGCCGCCCGCGCCGGCTGGATCGACATGAGCGTCGTCCAGCGCTCGCCCGGCTCGACGCTGAAGCCCTTCATCTACGGCCTCGCCTTCGAGGAAGGGCTGGTCATGCAGGAGACGATGATCGAGGACCGCCCGGGCAATTTTTCCGGCTATCGGCCGAAGAATTTCGACATGGAGTATCAGGGCGACGTCACGGTGCGCGAGGCGTTGCAGATGTCGCTCAACGTGCCGGCGATCCGCCTGCTCGACGCCGTCGGCCCGGCCCGGCTCGTGGCGCGGATGAGGCGCGCCGGCGTCAGCCCTGTTCTGCCGCCGGGCGAGGCGCCGGGGCTGGCGATCGGCCTCGGCGGTGCCGGGCTGACGCTTGAAGGGCTGGTGCAGCTTTATGCCGGGCTCGCCAACCGCGGCAAGGTGCGGCCGCTGCGCTATGTCGCTGGCTCCGAGATTCTTTCCGACCCGGCAACGGTGCTGACGCCGCAAGCGGCCTGGCAGGTCGCCGACATGCTTGCCGGCGTCATCCCGCCGGAGGGCGCGCCGCGCCTCGGCATCGCCTACAAGACCGGCACCTCCTACGGCTACCGCGATGCCTGGGCCATCGGCTATGACGGCCGCCATGTGCTCGGCGTGTGGGTAGGGCGGCCCGACGGCGGTTCGGTGCCCGGCCTGACCGGCTATCTCGCCGCCGCGCCCATCCTGTTCGAAGGCTTCTTCCGCTCCGGCGTCGGGCTGACGCCGCTGCCGCGTGCGCCGGCGGGCGCGGTGCGTCTCGCAGTCCAAGACCTGCCCTTCTCGCTGCGCCGTTTTGCCTCCTCCGGGCGGCCGGCGGTTGCAGGTGCACCGACCGAGCCGGCACCGGAAATCGTCTTTCCGCCAGAGGGCGCACGTGTCGATCTCGGCCTTTCGCGAGGCACTCGCCCGATGCCGCTGGCGCTCAAGATCAATGGCGGGCGGGCACCCTTCCGATGGCTCGCCAACGGTAAGCCGTTGCCCGAAACCCACCGCCGCCGCACCGCCTCGTGGACGCCCGACGGGCGCGGCTCCTCCACCCTCACGGTGATCGACGCCGCCGGCCGCAGCGCCAGCGTACGCGTCATCTTGGAGTAAGCGCTATCTCTGCGTGAGTTGCCGGAACGTCTATTGAGCGAGGCAGCCTGGTCACGATTGCAGGATTCCTACTCCAAATCCCACTTCTCCACGGCGTCAGCGAACCGCTGTCACCAAACCTTCAAAGCATGCGGCTAGCAAGGGAAAGCGGCTCGATATGTGCCAGACGAAACCCAGCGACCCAGCCAGGAGAAGACGATGAAAGACATCGACCCGACCACGGTATCCGCCGACGAGTGGGATGAATTGAACTTCCCGCGACCCACGGAACAAGAGTTCGACCGTGTCGTCGAGCGCGCAATCTCGCGCCGCGGCTTCCTGGGCGGCATGCTCGCGTTCGGGTCCGGTGCGGCAGTGATGGGAACAGGCTTGCTGAATTCCACGTCCGCGCGGGCTCAACAGGCAAACCGCTTTGCCTTCAAACCCATTCCGATTGCCACCGACAATACCGTACACGTGCCCGAGGGCTATTCCTGGGACGTCCTCATACGCTGGGGCGATCCTCTCTTCGCCGAGGCGGAGGGTGATTTCACGCATGAGACCGGCGGCAGCGTCGCCATGTCGGACAAGGTTTTCGGCGAGAACACCGACGGGATGGAACTGTTCGTGATTGGTGGCCGCCAGGTAATCGCCGTCAACCACGAATACACCAACAACAAGATCAACCTGCCACAGACGGCGGATGGCATGCCGGCCAGCGCTGACGATGTTCGCAAGCTTCAGAACCTCCAAGGCGTGGCCGTGATGGAGGTCCGCGAGACTGAGAACGGCTGGGAAGTGGTCAAGGACGGCCCCTTCAACCGCCGCATCACCCATAACACGCCAATGCGCATTGCCGGCCCGGCGGCCGGGCATGATCTGATGAAAACTGTGGCTGACCCGACGGGGACCGAAAGCCTTGGCACCTTCAACAACTGCGGCGCGGGCAAGACGCCGTGGGGCACCTATTTGACTTGCGAGGAGAACTTCAATGGCTACTTCGGCGCCACGGGTGACATGCCGGCCGATGAAAAGGTCGCCGCCGGCTACCAGCGCTACGGCATCGGCGCCGAGGGGCGCTACGGCTATGAAAAGTTCGATGCACGCTTCGATGTCAGCCAAAGCCCGAACGAACCGCACCGCGCCGGCTGGATTGTCGAGACCGATCCGTCCGATGCCTCCTCGACGCCGGTAAAGCGCACCGCACTCGGCCGTTTCAAGCACGAGAATGCCGCCTGCGTGCTCGCACCCGACGGTCGCGCAGTCGTCTACATGGGCGACGACGAGCGGGGAGAATTCCTCTACAAATGGGTATCGCGTGACGTTTATGTGCCGGGCGGCGACACCTCGACGCTGCTTGACGAAGGCACACTCTACGTTGCGAAGTTCAACGAGGACCAGACCGGCACCTGGCTTGCCCTCACGCCCGAGGCGACCGGCATGTCGGCGGCCGAGATCGCAATTTTCACCCGAACGGCGGCATCGAAAGTGGGCGCGACCACGATGGACCGTCCTGAATGGGTGGCCGTGAACCCCACGGCGATCGAAGCCTATTGCTGCCTCACCAACAACAGCCGCCGTGGAACGATGAACGATGATGGCTCGATCCGCACCAATGCGGGTGGAGACGCAATGACGGTCAACGCGGTGAACCCGCGCGAGACCAACAGATATGGACAGATCGTTCGCTGGCGCCCGGCCGGCGAAAACCATGCTTCGTCGATCTTCGAGTGGGACCTCTACGTCATGGCGGGTAATCCCTCCGTCCACACCGAGGGGCTCAATGCCGGAAGTGCCAATGTCAATACCGGCAACATGTTCAATTCGCCGGACGGCATGGTCATGGACTCGACCGGCTTGCTCTGGATCCAGACGGACGGTGACGACAGCAACGAGGGCGATTTTGCCGGCCAGGGCAACAACCAGATGCTCGTGGGCGACCCGGTAACCGGCGAAATCCAGCGTTTCCTCACTGGCCCCTATGGCAGCGAGGTGACGGGGCTCTGCTGGTCGGCTGACCGCCGCACGATGTTCGTCGGGATCCAGCATCCGGACGCGCCCTTCCCGGATGGTGAAGGCAAACTACCACGCTCATCGATTATCGCGATCAAGCGTGACGAAAACGCCCTTCTGGGCTGAGGACGGCTAAGGCTCTAATCGGGCGTGCTGGATACGGCACGCCCATCACTCGCTGGCTTTGCCGAATGCTCCGGCAGGGCGATCGCGCTGGAGATGTTCCGCCGCACCGTCACGGCCATTCTCAACGTGATCGACTTTTACCAGACCGCGGGCGATTACGATTACATGCTCAGGGTGATGACCGAAGACATGACGCTTTCGACCGCATCTATCGGACGATCATTGAAAAGGTCGAGCTCGACACCGTGACCTCCTACATCATGATGGAGGCCATCGGCGATCAGCGCAGCCTGCCGCTTTGATACTTTCCGGAGCTTCTGAAACGAAACCCGGCTATCAATTTCCTGGCCTCAGATCACTCCCGGACAAGGTGCTATCGGAGAACTTCAACCCTCGTCGGGGAAGAGATGAGCCAAGGCCGTGTCGAACGAGAGTTCCAGAGCGTCCCCTGGTTCAAAGATCTTGTCCTCATCGAAGGTCGCAATGAGCTTGCGATCGTCGCGTAGTACCAGGTCCACGACTGTCTCGCTGCCCAACCGCTCGGCGAGCACCACAGTGCCGTGCAGCATACCTTTTGCGGGCTGCGCCGCCCGGAGGTGCTGCGGACGGACGCCCAGGATGGCCTTACCGTCCTTCCGGAACTGGCGTCCTCTGGTCGCGATCCTGATCGGCTCCAAGGACGGATTGCCCACCGTTGCCGCTTCGCCATCGAGGTCGAGGACGTCGACGCCCAGGAAATTCATGGACGGAGCTCCCAGAAAGCCGGCCACGAACCTGTTGGCCGGCTCGTGATAGAGTTCCATCGGCGCTCCGGTCTGCATGACTTCACCGTCCTTCAGGACGACGATCTTATCGGCCAGCGTCATCGCCTCGACCTGGTCATGGGTGACATAGATCATCGTTGTGCCCAGTTGCTTGTGCAGTCGGCCGATTTCCATGCGCATGTCCATGCGCAGCGCGGCATCAAGGTTGGAGAGCGGCTCATCGAACAGGAACACGGCCGGTTTGCGCGTGATTGCGCGCCCGATGGCGACGCGCTGCCGCTGGCCGCCGGAAAGCTGGCTCGGGCGGCGGTCGAGCAGATGCTCCATCTGCAGGATGCGCGCGGCCTCCGCCACCTTCTCCTCCTTTTCCTGCTTGGAAGCGCCCGCGATCGTGAGACCGAACGCCATGTTCTCGCGCACGGTCATGTGCGGAAAGATGGCATAGCTCTGGAATACCATGGCCACGCCGCGTTCCTTCGGCTGGAGTTCGTTGACCACCCGCCCGCCGATCTCGAGCGTGCCGTCGGTGATGTCCTCGAGCCCGGCGATCATCCTGAGAAGCGTGGACTTGCCGCAGCCCGACGGCCCAACGAAGACGACGAACTCGCCGTCGTTGATGTGGATGTCGACTCCTTTGATGACGTCGACGCGACCATAGGATTTCTTGACACCTTTAAGCGAGACCTCAGCCATAAGCGACGGCTCCCGTTTCCTGGTTCTCGATATGCAGAAAGCCTTGCCCGTCCACTGTGACCGGCTCGGGGTCGCGAATGTGGCCCACGAAGCTGTCACGGCCGTTGTCGTCGAAACCCAGAATGACGAGACCGTTCTCTGTCTTGAGGATGCGTCCGGCATAGCGGCGGCAGGGAAGGCCGCCGTCGAAGAAACCCGGCGCGACCGCCCAAGGACCGCGGGGATTGTCGGCGATTAGGTAGTGGTTCCCCGTGACAGGCGGGACGCCCGCCTTGGCCTTGCGGGCTTTCGACCAGTGTTGGGCGGATGTGCAGAACAGGCAGTACCATCGACCGTTCAGCGAGAAGACCTGTGGAACCTCGAGCTGGCCATAGTCGCCGACGAACACCGGCGGCTGTAGTGTCCAATTGAAGAGGTCGGGCGAGGTGGCGAAGCCGATGGCGCCGCCGGCATTGGGTTCGGCAATTCCCGGCGCGCGCGCGGTGAAGTACATCAGCCAGCCGTCTCCCTCCGGGTCGCGCATGACCCAGGGGTCGCGCATGGCTCGGTCATGCCAGTGCCCCACCGCGTGCTCGGCCTCGTAGAAGCGTGCATTCGGCCCGATGAGATCCAGGCACAGCCCATCCCCGGCCCGCTGCCAATTGTGCATATTGGTCGAGGTGGCGTGGCCGATCCGCTGGTAGAGTGCACCTTCGGCCGTGCTGCCGCCGGTGTAGAATAGATGCCAAAGCCCGTCCGACCCCTCCACGACCGATCCCGTCCAGGTCGTCTTATCGTCCCAAGCCGGACCTGCCGACGGCGCAAGGCAGGTACCCAGATGCTGCCAATTGATCAGGTCGTCGCTGACGGCATGGCCCTGCGAGACATTCATGTGCCGCAGATCCGGGTCGCCGATTGCCTTATCGGCCTTGAGGAAATAGCCGTGCCACCGCTCGCCGTCATGGGCGTACCAACTGTCCCAGATCCACTGGTCTTTGAGTGCGAGAACCATTCTTGTCTTTCTAGTGTGTCAGCCCTTCACACCGGTCGAGGCGATCGATGCGATGAAGGCGCGCTGCAGGAAGAGGTAGAAGGCGAGCACGGGCACGGTGATCAGCGTGAGATAGGCCATGACCTCGCCCCAGACGACGTTGAGCTGAAAGAAGTAGCCGAGCCCGACCATGACCGGGCGGTAGCTCTCCTGCTGGACCACGATCAGCGGCCAGAGATACTGGTTGTACATGATGAGGAACTTCAGGATGGCCGCGGTCGCCACGACCGGCCCCGAAAGCGGCATGACGACTCGATAGTAGATCTGCCACCAACTCGCGCCCTCCACCCGGCTGGCTTCGATCAGCTCGCCCGGTAGCCCTTTGAAATACTGGACGAAGAGAAAGATCGTCAGCCCGTCGGCAATCCAGGGGATGATCTGCACCCGGTAGGTGTTGAGCCAGCCCCATTCCAGCCCTTGAAGTCCGATCCAGGGGAGTTTCGAGACCTGGAGAAGAAGCGGGATCGCGATGGTCTCGAAGGGGATGATCAATGTGGCGATGATGATGGAGAGAACCACATCCCGCCCCTTCCAACGCAGGAAGGCGAAGGAGAAACCCGCCAGCGAGCAGATCAGCAGAGAGAGCAGGACTGTCGTCCCGGTGATCAGCACCGAATTGAAGACGAAAAGACCCACCGGCGCACGTCGAAAGGCATCGGCATAGTTGTTGAAGCTGAGGTCGCCGACAGGCAGGAAGGCGCGCAGGCTGGAGGTGTCCGATAGCAGCTGTGCTGTGGGCTTGAAGCTCGACACCGCCATGAAGACGAGCGGAAAGACAAAAATCAGCGCAATCAGGCTCAGCACGAGATAGCGTACGAATAGCCTCAGGCCGTGATTGTCCGGGGTGATCGCAGCCATCTTAGTAGCGCTCCCGCGTGAGCCAGCGCTGGATGAGCGAGATCGTGAGCACGATCACGAACAGGATGACCGAGATGGTCGAGCCCCCGGAAATATCCTGCTTTCCATAGCCGCGCTCGACGGATTGGAAGACGAGCGTCTGCGTGCTGTCGAGCGGGCCGCCATTGGTCATCACATCGATCTGGGCAAAAAGCGCGAAGGCCTGCATGGTGATCACGATTAGGACCAGCACCGCCGTGTTGCGCAGGCCCGGCCAGGTGACATAGCGGAAGGTCTGCGACTTCGAGGCGCCCTCGATGGCGGCGGCCTCGTAGAGGGTGGGGCTGATCGTCTGCAACCCGGCCAGCCAGATGACCATAAAGAAGCCGACAGCCTGCCAGATGGACATGGCCATGATCGCCGGCAGCGCCGTCGACGGATTGCCCAACCAGTCCACCGGCTGGAAAAGACCAAAGGTAAGGCCCTGGAGGATGCTGTTCAAAAGGCCGTTCTGGCCGTCGTAGATGAAGCGCCAGAGGAGCGAGACCACGACAATGGAGACGACCACCGGCATGAAGTAGATGGTCCGGAATACGTTGATGCCCCTGAGCTTCTGATTGATGAGGAGCGCCAGTACTAGTGCCAGGCCGCCCTGTACGGGCGCCACCACCAGGACAAACAGAAAAGTGTTCACCAGCGCCTTCATGAACACCACGTCGCTGGCAATGACGATCCTGGCATTTTCGCCGGAGGTCCAGCGGAACCATTCCCGCATGCCCCGGTACTGGGGGTCGCTGCGGGTGATCTCGCGCAAGCGCGGATACTGGATATCGCCGGCCTCGTTGCGGATCGCCTCGCCGGCATCGTCACGCTCGGGCTCGAGGGTCACCACCGCAAGGCCCAGGAGCTGCTGATAGTTTTGAAAGCCGACGAACTGAGTGGGATTCGGCGAGATCAGCCGCTGGTTGGTCAGCGACAGCCCGATCGCGAAGAAGAACGGCAGGACGATGAAGCCGAGGATCAGCGCGAAGCCCGGCAATGCGAATGCCCAGCCCGTCCGGTTCGACAGGGTCAGTTTCGAAGCCATGGTGTCCGCCTATCAGATCAGGAAACGTAGGGTCCGCGGCTGGCGCGGACCCTGATCCGCCCGGCTAGTGGCCGTAGCCGTCATTGCTCTGAATGTCGGCATCGATCTCGTCGACCGCTGCATCAAGCGTGTCGGCCACGTCGGCACCGTTGGCGATGTCGGCCATGGCCTTGGTGAAGATCTTGGATTGGACCACGTAGCCCGGGGTGACCGGACGCACCAGCGCTTGTGCTTCGGAGAGATCGTAGAACACCGCGAGCGGGCCACCGTCCTTGTAGTTCTCCGTCATCTCTGCCGCCGAAGGCGTGGACGGGATCAGGCCGATGGCGTCGGAGAAGGCGGCCAGGTATTTATCCTGCGTGGCGAACTTGATGAATTCGGCAGCGCCTTCGGGATGATCGGACGATGCTGAGACACCGAATTGCCAGGAGCCCGCGCCGATCTTGTTGCCCGCGCCGAAATCGGGTGCCGGCAGAAAGACGACGTCATCCACGGCTTCCATGGTCGCCACTGCGCGCCAGTTGCCGTTCCACTGGAAGGCGAACCTGCCGTCGATGAAGCCGGTCTCCTGATCGGCGGGATCCTCGCTGGTGCCCGGCGCGTAGCCTCCGGTGAACAGCGATTGCCACCACTCACCAAAGGCCAACGCCGCGTCGCCGTTCAACGCGCCTTCCGCGGTCTGGTAGGTCGACCGGTCGACAATGTCCCCCCCGAAGCTCTGCAGGAACGGCGAGAAGGCATAGGGATACCATTCGCCCTGATCGTTCATGCCGAGGTCGAGCGCATATTCAAATTTGCCGGAGGCCTTGGCGGCGTCGAGCGCGGCTATGAACTCCTCACCCGACCAGGGATTGTCGAGGGTCGGAGTACGCAGGCCCAGATCGTCTAGCGTCGACTGGCGCGCATAGAGCGCCACCGCCGCGTCCCATAAGCCGATCGAATAGAGCTTGCCCTCCCACACGCCCTTGGTGCCGGGCAGGAAGTCGGCGAACTCGCTCTCGTCGATCGGCAGCGGCTGCAGATAGCCGGCCCAGGCCCAATTCGGCATGATGGGTCCGTCCACATCCACGATATCGGGCAGGTTGCCTGCAAGCGCCGCGGCGACAATTGAATCGTTGTAGCTACCCTGCGGGAAGCTCTCGAGGCTTACCTGCCAGTCGGACTGGCTGGCGTTGAAGTCGGAGATGATCTGGTTGATGATCCGCGACTCCACCTCGTTGCCAGCGCCGTGGTACCACATGGTCAGCTCCGTCTGCGCCAGCGCCGGCGCACACAGGCAGGTTGACGCGATCATCACGCCGGCGAGATGTTTCATCAGTTTCATGCGTTGTTCCTCCCTTTTTGCTTAAGGACGCTGACTGAGTTCCTGGCGGTCACGGAGGACCGCCAGGACACCGGGCCGGAAATCAGCGTCTTGGTTTCGGCACGGTCGCTGCGACCCTTGATGAGGTTCAGCAGTGTCTGCGCGGCCGCCTGTCCCATGGCGAAATAGGGAAGCTCGACCGTTGTCAGTGCGGGAGACAGGGTCTCTGCGATGATGCGGTAGTTGTCGTAGCCGGCTACCGAAATGTCCTCGGGCACGCGGATTCCACGCGAGCTCAACAGCCCATAGACGCGCATGGCCATTTCGTCGTTGCCGCAGCAAATGACGGTCGGGCGGTCAGCAAGGTCGAGCAGGCGGTTCAGAGAAGCATTGAGGAGAGTGTTGTCCGACTCACTGCCGATCTCCACGGCCATAGCGACCAACTGGTCGTCGTAGAGGATGCCACATTCCGCCAGAGCGTCGCGATAGCCCTGATAGCGCAAGCCAGTCGCCACCATGGTGCGATCGAGGGTGAGAAAACCAATGCGCCTATGGCCGCTTTCGATCAGCTTGCGGACAATATCGCGCTGGCCGGCGCGATCATCGGGCACGATTGCCGGGTGGCCTGTACTGTCGAAACAGTTGGCCAGCACGAGCGGGCAACCGCCGGGAAGCGGCGGTAGCGTGACCTGCTGGTGGTAATCGGCGACATAGATGAGGCCCTCCGCCCTGTGCTCGAGAAAGGTCTGCACCAGGTGCGAGACGCGGTCCGGCAGCCCACCGGTATCAGCGATCATCAGCGTCTTGCCGCTGTCGGCGATGACCTTCTGGATTCCCTGAACAATGAGCAGGTCCGGCAAGCCTCTGGGTTCGGCGGGTTCAGGGCTGTTGGAGATGGCACCGGTGATCAGTCCGATGAGCCCGGACTTGTTCGACCGCATCATCCGCGCCGCCTTGGAGGGGACATAGCCGAGCTCCCGGATCGCTGCCTCGACCGCTTTGCGCGTGCCCTGGCCGACCGGCGCATCCCCGTTCAGTACGCGGGAGACGGTTTTGGGTGAAACCCCGGCGGTTTTCGCCACATCATAGATCGTTGCCATGCTCCTCCCTGCCATCGAATGTGCGAAGACATCGATGTCATGACATCGATGTCATAAAGGCTACCTCTCGTCAAGCTCCGTCCGCTGGCGTCCGCTAGCACTTGCCGGAGTGTGAAATGAATCTCTCCGATTGGAATAAGAATTCTTTGACGTGCCTATCTGTAGCAAGGAGAGTACAAGCTTGCCTGCTCCGGAAGCCAGTTCCTGAGCGAATAAGCTAACCGAGGCATCGCCAGAGACGATCGAATGACGTCAGCCAAGCATCCGATCATCGTTTTCGACGCACAATGCGTTCTGTGTTCGGCGAACGCGCAATTCGTGCTGAGGCACGATACGCGCGGACATTTCCGCTTGGCCTCGATGCAAGGAGAAGTCGGGTCGGCATTGTATCGTAACGTCGGCATCGATCCGGGCGATCCCGAGACCTTGCTGCTGGTCGAGGGCGACAGCGTCCTGCGAAACAGCGACGCGGTGCTCGCCACCTATTCCAGGCTTGGCTGGCCCTGGCGTGCCATGGGCGTGTTCCGGCTGGTGCCTCGCCCCGTGCGCGATGCCGTCTATCGCCTTGTGGCACGCAACCGCTACCGTCTGTTCGGGCGCCACGAGAGCTGCTGGGTCCCCCGCGCTGACCAGGCGGAGCGGATCCTCTGAGCCTCGTTCTCGTCCTTGGTGGTTATGGCGGATTCGGCGCGCGGCTGACGCGTCGCCTCGTCGGAAGCGGTCATCCCGTCCTCGTGGCTGGCCGCAGCGCGGAAAAGGCGGCGGCATTCTGCGCAGGCCTTGCCGGCACCACGCCGGTTGTCGCCGATCGCAACGACGATATCGGCCGCGTGCTTGCCGAATATCACCCCGACCTGCTGATCGACGCTGCCGGCCCGTTTCAGGGCAGCGGCTATCACGTACCGCTCGCCTGCGCACGCGCCTCCGTGCCCTATCTCGATCTTGCCGATGCGCGTGCCTTCGTGGCCGGAATCGCGTCCATCGATGATGCCGCCCGCGAAGGCGGAGTGGCGGTCATTGCCGGCGCGTCGAGCGTGCCAGCACTTTCAGGCGCGGTGGCGCGCCATCTCGCGGACGGGCTGGACGCGGTGCGCGCGGTGGAGATTTCGATCAGCGCATCGAACCGCGCCACGAGCGGGGCGTCGGTCGCCGCGGCGATCCTGAGCTATGTAGGCCGGCCGTTGTCGCTCTGGCGCGGCCGGCGCTGGACAAAAGGTTGGGGCTGGCAGGAGCTGAGGCGCGGGACGTTTGCAGTGGACGGGAAGCCCGTGCTCGATGGCCGATGGCTAGCGTTGGCCGACGTGCCCGACCACGACCTGATGCCCGACATGCTCGCCGGTCGCCCAGCCGTCACGTTCCGTGCCGGCACCGACATCGCGTTGCAGACGCTCGGCCTGTGGTTGCTCAGCTGGCCGGTGCGTTGGCTGAAGATACCACCGCTCGGGCGACTAGCTTTTCTGATCCCGCCATTGCAGCGGTTGACCCGTCCCCTCGGCAGCGACCGCTCAGCGATGCGTGTGACGCTGAGAGGTTTGAAACATGGACGCGGCCTCGAGCGGCGATGGACTTTGCTGGCCGAAGACGGCGACGGACCGGAGATCCCGACACTCGCCACCGCACTACTCGCCGAGGCCATCCTCGACGGTAAGTTGCCACCCGGTGCCCGCGACGCCGGCCGGTTGCTTGACCTCCAGCAGTTCGAACCCCTGTTCGCTTCATTGTCGGTTCGGCATCAGACGGTGGAAATCGCCCTTCCGCCACCGCTATACGAGCGCGTCCTGGCATCGCGCTATGCGTCTCTTCCTCCCGCGGTCAGCGATCTCCACCGCATCTGCGCGGACGGCGGGGCTTCCGGCGAGGCAATCGTCAAGCGGGGAAGAAACATCGCCGCCCGCTTCATCGCCTGGACCATGCGCTTTCCGCCCGCCGGAAAGCGCCCGCTTCACGTCGCCTTCACCGAGAGTGGCGGCGTGGAAACCTGGACGCGTGAATTCGGGTGCCACCGCTTCACAAGCTGCCTGAGCGAGCACAAGGGCCAGATCGTGGAACGGTTCGGCCCGCTCCGGTTCCGTTTCGACCTTGTCTCGGATCACGAGGGTCTGGAGATGCAGATGCGCGGATGGAGCTGCCTGAGCGTTCCGCTGCCGCTTACGCTCGCCCCGCAAAGCCGCGCGCGTGAATGGCAGGAGGACGGGCGCTTTTGGTTTGACGTTCCGATCACGTTGCCGCTCGTCGGCGTGATTGTGCACTATACCGGCTGGCTGGCACCTGAAATTTAGGAACGTACCGGAACTCTAAGTGGGGTCGCGGCACGCTGACCGTCGAGTTCATGGTCTAGTCCATCAGGTCGAATAGCGCGTTGCTTTCAAAAGGATCATAAGGCGCAGCGCAGCGGGCTGGCAGAATTTGCCGGTTCAATGCGACCGTTGGCCAAAGGCAAGCTGCCATGAACCGCACCGAAGAAAGCTTCACATCACAAATCCGGATCACTCTGATCCTCATTGCCTTGCTGACCATAGCCGTGGTCACCTGTATCGCAATGCTCGCTGCCAATCGCATAGACCAGGCGGCGGTCGCCAGGCAGGCACAATATGTGGAGCATGGAATCCAGGAAATTATCGACGCGTTGCCGCGTGAGCAGGAAAGCATCACGATCTGGGATGACCACGTCACCTTCGCTCGCGCACGCGACCAGCAATGGTTGGCCGAAAACGTCGGCGAATGGATGCATTCCTACTTCGGCCATGAGCGCGCATATGTGCTCGACGAGGGCAATCGCCCCATCTACGTCATGCGCGATGGCAAGACCATAGAACCTGCCGGTTTTATGGACGATCATGCGATCTATGCGAAGCTCGCCGCGGATCTCCGCAAAATGTTGGTCGCGCGAGGCGCTGGAAATGCCGGCGAGGCAACGGAGCTTTCGGAGGTGGCTGCCGTCAAGATCATTGCCTTGTCAGGGCGACCGGTTGTCATCAGCGCAAGGCCGATCGTTCCTTTCACGACCCGCCTCTCCGTCCCCGCGGGCGAGGAATATATCTACGTCTCCCTGAAATATCTCGACACCGAGGCAATCGAGGAAATATCCGAGCATTTTCTTCTCGAAGGCGTGCGGTTTGAGCGTGCATATCCGGCCGCTTCCCGTGGTGCAGCAGTGCAGGTGACCGATTCCGATGGGAAAACGATCGGCCACCTCAGTTGGAAAGCCGACAGGCCCGGCATAGCGCTGATCAAAGGGATCCTGCCGGCTGCGCTGTTTGCCGTCGCTGTCGCGGGCGGCATCGGCATCTATCTCGGTCGCCGGTTGCGCCAGGCTTCGCAGAGGCTTTCCGCCAGCGAGCGCCATGCCAGGCATCTTGCCACGCACGACACGCTCACCCGGCTGCCGAACCGGGCATTGTTCGAGACGAGCTTTGAGGCTGCGCTTCAACCGGCGCGGGGCGACGCCAGCGAGACTGCGCTTCTCTTTCTCGATCTCGACCGCTTCAAATATGTCAACGATACGCTGGGCCACAGGGCCGGCGACGAGCTGGTGCGCCAGACGGCCAAGAGATTGAGGGCGGTTGTTGGAACGCAAGGCATGGTAGCGCGGATCGGAGGCGACGAGTTCGCCATCGTCGTTTCGTCACCGGAAGCACGTGAGGCGGCGCTGCAATTGTCGCAGGACGTGCTCGCCGAGATCGAGAGGCCGTTCCGTATAGACGAGGACAGCGTTCACGTTGGCATCAGCATCGGCATCGCGATTGCGCCGGAAGCCGGTGCTGAGCGCGAGGAGTTGCTGCGAAAGGCCGACATCGCCCTTTACGAGGCCAAGAAGAAGGGCCGCGGCTGCTATGAAGTTTTCTCCGAGGCCATGGGCGACATCCTCAGGCAACGCCGGGTCGTGGAAGCGGACCTCCGCAAGGCGTTGGAGAAAGGCGACGAGCTGCAGCTGTTCTATCAGCCGATCTACACCAACAGTGGCGTGATGACGGGGGCCGAGGCGTTGCTGCGCTGGAACCATCCGGTTCACGGCGGCATGTCGCCGGTGTTCCTGATCGCGATTGCCGAAGAAGCGGGGATGATCATGCAGCTGGGCGACTGGATCCTGCGAGAGGCCTGTCGTATGACGGCCAATCTCAACCTGCTGTGGATCTCGGTGAATGTTTCGGCCATGCAGCTTCGCGACGAGCATTTCGCCGACCGCTGCCTCGCTATCATAAACGAGATGCAGGTTGCGCCGGAGCGCATCCAGATTGAGGTCACGGAGACAGTACTTATCGAAAATCGCGATCTGGCCGTCGCGACGTTCAAGAAGCTGCGCGCAAGTGGTGTACGCGTCGCCATCGACGATTTCGGCACGGGCTACTCCTCGATGAGCTACCTGCAGAACTATCCTGTCGACAGCCTAAAGATTGATCGCTCCTTCATTCAGGCGCTCTCAGACAACGAGGAAGGACGTGCAATCGTCGGCGCCATGGTGGAAATGGCCCGCGCGCTGAAGCTCAATGTCGTCGCCGAGGGCGTGGAGACCGTCGACCAGCGAGATATGTTGAGCGCAATGGGCTGCGGGACGATGCAGGGCTACCTCTTCTCGCGTCCCCTGAAAGCACATCAGTTCGTGCAGTTTTCGCAGGAAGAGACCGCATTGCGGGCCTGAACCGGCGGCCGGGTACCTCAAGGGTGCCCGGCCGTATACCTCAAGAGAGTCCGACACTGTTCCCAGCCGTGAGCCGGCTCGCCTAGCAGGGCGACCGCTACACACTTTCAATAGATAAGATAAGAATCCGCATATAAACATTTGGGTAATGTTAATAGTATCCCATGTATGACTGTCAGGAAGTTGACCGGTAGGCCTATATTACATTCATGACATAGGGCGAGGGCACGGTCGTGAGCAGGAACTACCACGGTTTTCCACCAAGAGGCGGCAGTCTTCCTTGTCCGGCCGGGAGGCGGAACGGGCATGCGCACGCCCACAGCCAGTATCCTTTGCGGAGAGTGGGATAATGGAAGCGGCGCCCCCCATTGCCTTAATCGCGGACGACGACGAGTTCTTCAGAATTGCACTCAAGACCATTCTGAAAAACGAGTTGGACTTTGCCGAAGTGATCGAGACGGGATCGCTCGATGAAGCGATCGAACAGCTCTCCGACCGCGATGACGTCGCGCTTGCCCTGTTCGATCTTGCCATGCCCGGCATGGAAAGCGCAGCGAGTCTTGAAGCGGTGCGGGACGTTCATGAAGATATGCGGGTTGCAGTGGTCTCTGCCTCGACGAACAGGACGGATATACTGACCGCGCTCGCGGCGGGCGTACACGGCTACGTTCCCAAAGGTTTGGGTGCGACGGAGCTCGCCACGGCCATTCGGCATGTTCTGGGCGGGGCGATCTACGTGCCGCCGGCCATCGCGGGGCGGGCGCCGTCCGCAACGGACATCAAGGTGGTGTCCTCAGGAAACGAGCCGCCGGGCGAACCCGACAGCAAGGCGATCGACTTTCTCACTCCTCGACAGCGCGAGGTGCTCATACTCCTGGTCGAGGGCCTCTCGAACAAGGAGATTGCGCGCAAACTCCGCCTCGGCGAGGGAACGGTGAAAATCCATATGGCCGCGCTCTTTCGCGGCCTCGGAGTGAGGAACCGGCAATCCGCCGCCGCAGCCGGTGCAAGGCTGTTGCCGGATCTCAAGAAAGAAGAGGATTGATGGTTCTAGTCCGCCTCGCGCCTCGCCTAGCCCATCCGGACGAATAGCATAAATTTACTAAAACAAGCAGAAGGGTGGAGCAAACGACTGGTGCGGAAAAAGAGATGCGGAAAGCGACGGTGAACAGGCGGGCCCCAGACCTCCTCACCTTCAAGATGGGCGGTCTTGGCGCGCCGGTAGGGGTGCTCGGCGACAGGCGCGCATGCCCCGCCTCTGGTCGAGCCGGCGACTGGACGCATGACCGATGACGGCAGCCCGCTACGATCTTCACAGCATCTACTCACTCGTCCCGCAGTTCGGACGGAAGGTGGGGCTCAGCGTGCCTGCATCGCGCGAAAAAGCCGTCGTCTCGGCCATTCGGTGCGCGATGGAAAAGCGCGGGATCGAGGACGGAACCCGCTTCATGGACCAGATTGGGCGGGACCAGGACCTGACTGATGAGATCGTCGCGGAGGCCACAGTCGGCGAGACCTATTTCTTCCGCGATCCCAGCCAGTTCGAAGTGATCCGGAACTTTGTGCTTCCTTCGCTGCTGTGTGAACGGCCTGAAAACGCCCCGATCAGGGTCTGGAGCGCTGGGTGCTCGACAGGGGAAGAACCTTACTCGCTGGCAATCCTCGCGGAGGAGGAAGGGCTGGCAGATCGCATCTCGATCATTGCGACCGACGTTTCGAGGCGGGCGCTGAAAAAAGCACGCGAGGCGGAGTATGGTGAATGGTCGCTCCGCAATGGCGGCATGCCGTTCCTGAAGCGGTATTTCGCCCGTCGTGGCGACGATTTCCGGCTGGAAAGGCGGCTGGCGCGACGGGTGAGCTTTCACCGGCACAGCCTCGGAGTAGACGACGTTCCCTCTCCCAAGACAGGGATTGCCGCATTCGATCTGATCCTGTGTCGCAACGTGCTCATCTATCTGGAGACGGGTGCGGCAAGGCGTGTTGCCCGCCAACTGTACGATTGCCTCAGCGAAGGCGGATGGCTGCTGTTCGGTCCGTCCGATCCGCCGCTGTGGAAGTACGCGCCGTTTGAAACCGTCATCACACCCGCCGGCGTGATCTGTCAGCGTGAAGCGCGACGCGACGGGCAGGAGAATGCGCTTGCCCGCGCCGCAGGAGGAGGCTTCTGATGGCAGCTCGGAAATCCTCCCACAGTCCGATCGACTGGGCGGCCGCTCGACAGCGACTGGCGGCAGCAAGAGAAGCGACGGAGGCGCTCCTCAATCCGTCTCCGGAGAAACGGCAGCAGATACTTGAAGCGCACGCCGCAGCCCTTGCTGCCCGGAATGTGGAAGCCCCTGCGGGACCGGTGACAGGTACCGTCTCGTTTACTTTGTCGGACAAACGCTACGCGATCGAGACGCGCTATGTGTGCGGCGTCGTTTCGCTGGAAAACGTCACACCGCTCCCGCGGACACCTAGCTATGTCGTGGGTGTTTACGACTTGCGAGGCCAGTTGCTTCCCGTGTTCGACCTGCGCATTCCGCTTGGTCTGCCCACGGATGCCGCATCCCCCGTTGGTATGGCGATCGCCTGCGGCGAGGCGCAGCCGGAGTTCCTGTTCCTGACAGACGCGGTGTCGGAGGTCGCGGATCTGACTGCTGGCGCTCTCGCGGATCCCGAGGGCGATGAGGCATGGGTTCGCGGCCTCGCCGCCGACGGAACGACACTGCTCGACGGCGCGGCCATTCTGAATGACCGCCGGTTCTTCATCGATGACCGACAGGATACCCAGGCGGAGGGAAGGGGCGGGAGGTCATGAATATTCCATACACCAAAAGCCTCTATGGGCGGCTCAGCCTTGCGGTGTTGCTGTTTGCCGCCATGGCAGCGCTTCTCGTCGGGCTGAGCTTCACTACCCTGGAGAGGGTCCGCTCTGATGTGGCCGCAACCTCCTATCTCGGCAAGGAGCGAGCCTACTATCACCTGCTCTATCTGGCGGCGCGTTTGCCCGCCCCGGGGGCGCCAGGCGCAGAAGCCGCTGCTTCCAGTCTTCGCAGCGCGATCGACCGCAACGAGAGAATGCTGGAGACGCTTATCGAAGGCGATTTCAGGCGGAACTTGGCGGCGGTGGACGATCCCCACATCCTGGCTCAGCTCGAGGAAAGTCGACAGTACTGGGCAACGACCATCCGTCCCGCTCTTGAGAATGCCGTTGACCAGGCGCCGCTGACGCGCAGCCAAATGGACAATCTCGACCGGTTGATCCGCGCCTACGCAGTCCGCCTGGACAGGCAGATCGATCTGATCGAGCACAGTGCGGCCGCCAGGCTGGCACAGTCCGAATTCCTGCAACTGGGTTTTTCGGTGGCGGCGTTGCTCATCTTTCTGCTGGTGCTGTGGATCGTCCGCCAGATTGCCCGTCGCACACGCACGCTTGCTGAGACAGCGGAACAGATAAGCGCCGGTGATCTGGAGCGGAGGGCACCCGCCGATGGCAGCGACGAGCTGGCGGCTCTCGGCACTTCCTTCAACACCATGACTGCGAAACTGGCAGCGATGCTGGAAAGCGAGAGAAGCGGGCGGACGCGGCTGGAGGAACTCCTCGTCACGATCTCCGAGACCGCGCAGCACCTTTCATCATTGGCAGCGGAAATCCTGGCCGGCACCTCGCAGCAGGTGGAAGGCGTGCGCGAGCAATCCTCGGCCGTCGCTGAAACGGTCACGAGCGTCGACGAAGTGCTGCACACGGCCGAGCAGGCGGCCCAGCGTGCCGAGGCGGTGGCGGCTTCCTCCGAAAGGGCGGTCGAGGTCAGCACCGCGGGTAGGACGGCTGTGGACGAGACAGTTTCCGTCATGAACGCCGTCAGCGAGCGGACGGAGGCGATCGCCAACGACATCCTCTCCCTTGCCGAAAGCAGCCAGGAGATAGGAGAGATCGCGGCGGCGGTCACCGACATTGCGGACCAGACGAATCTCCTGGCTCTCAATGCCGCAATCGAGGCCTCCCGGGCGGGGGAGCATGGCCACGGCTTCAGCGCCGTGGCGGCTGAAATCAGGACCCTTGCGGACCAATCGAAGACGGCCACCGCGAAAGTCCGTCGCATTCTCGTCGACATCCAAAAGGCTACCAACACAGCCGTTGTCGGCATGGAGGAGGGTGCCAAGGGCGTCAACCGTGCGCTCGAGAGAGTAAACGAGGCCGGGGAGACGATCCGCAAGTTGGAGACGATAATCTCCGATTCCGCCCGCTCCGCCGCCCAGATCGCCGCATCGGCCGGGCAACAGCGCGCGGGGATGAAGCAGATACACGATGCAATGCATCATATCGAGCATACGAGCAGCCAGAACCTCGCCGCGGTGCGGCAGGCCGAGCAGGCCGCAAAAGACCTCAATGAGCTCGGAACGAGGCTCAAGAGAATGCTGGACGGGAACGCAAAACAATGAAGGCAACGGGACTCGACCGCCAGCTTTTGGAGCTGTTCGTGCAGGAGGTCAAAGAGCGCTCCTCCGAGATCGAAAACAACCTTCTCACCATCGAGAAAGCCGAAGCGCCGGAAAAGCATAAGCTCCAGGAGCGGCTACTGCGGATTATACACAGCCTCAAGGGCGCCGCGGGTCTCGTGGAGGTTCGACCGGTGGAAGCGGTCTGCCACAGAATGGAGGACCTGCTTTCATCTGCGGCCCATGAAAGCCGCACCCTTGCACGCGCGGAGCTGGATCTCCTGCTCGCCGCGACGGATGCTATCGCCGATGCCGCGCGAGCGCTTGATAGGGGAGAACCCCTCGCCGAGGCGTCTTTCCAGGATGTGCTACGGCGGCTTGAGGCAGGCAAAGCGCGCAAGGTCGAGCCTCCAGCAGCTGCGGTGAAAGGGCATCCGCCCCTTCCCCCAATCCGTGCGAGCGACTTGGACGGATCAGTGAGGATGTCGGCCGACCAGCTCGACACCTTGCTCTACCAAAGTGGAGACCTCGTCGCCTCAAGGTCCAGAATCCGTCTTCGCGCGGAACAGGCCTTGATGTTGAAGGACCAGGCAAGGCGATTGCGCTCAATGAAACAGATCAACGTCGAAGAGGCGGCCAACATCGAAACCGGTTTACGCGCCCTTGCAGCCGGTCTCACCGAAGACGCCAACCTCTTTCGTGGCTCGGTTGCTGCGCTCGACCACGAGGTCCGGCGGGCGCGTATGCAGCTGTTCTCCGAAACCTGCCAGGGTCTTCCGCGCATGGTCAGGGATATGGTCCTGGCATCCGGAAAGGCGGCCGAACTGCGCATATCCGGCGGGGAGATCGAGATAGACAGGTCCATCCTGGCCGGCTTGCAGGATTCGCTGCGGCATCTCGTGCGCAATGCCATTGGCCACGGCATCGAAACACCTGAGGAGCGGCGTGCGGCCGGTAAGCCGGCTATTGGTCGGATCACCGTCTCGGCGGTTCTTGTCGGCGAAAGCCTGCAGGTGAGGGTCGAAGACGATGGCCGGGGCTTCGATATCGAATCCATTCGAAAGGCAGCAGGCATGGCGGGACTTCCCGAGCCGCAGGATGAAAGGCAGGGCCTGCGCCAGGCCTTCGAGCCCGGAGTGTCCACGTCAGCGCAGGTTACCGAGCTGTCTGGTCGCGGCATCGGCCTCGACATTGTCAAAAACGCAGTCGAGCGAATGCGCGGAACGGTTGACGTCTCGCATGCCCCGGGCGGGGGCGCGGCCTTCGTCTTGACGCTGCCGCTGACCCTCGCCACCCTGCACGCGCTCGAAGTTACGGCAGGGGGGCAGGTCTTCGCCGTCGACACCGCATCCATCCGGCGTGTTTTACGGGTTTCGGCGAAGGATCTGCCAGCGGCGGGCGAGCCGAACATCCTTCCGGTCGACGGCCAATCGATGTGCGTGATCGATCTCGCAGGCTGGCTCGGCCTTCCCTCGCGAAGCTATGCAGGGACGGATATCCTCCCGGTGGTCGTCATCGGCCCGGCCGGCGGCGAAGTAGCCGTGCTGGTGGATGGGGTTGCGGGCGAGCAGGAGCTGCTTGCCCGTTCCCTTGGTGCGCGGCTTTCGAATATCGGCTTCTACAGCGGCGGTACGGTGCTGCCGGATGGACGAGTTGCGCTGCTCTTAAATGCCGCCGCGCTGGCCGAAGCTGCCGCCACGGAGACGGCTGCGAGCATAGCAACCGTCCTCCGGACCCCGACGCCTCCGAGACGCAAGGTGCTCGTGGTCGACGACTCGCCCGCGATCCGCACGCTGGAGAAGCTCATCCTGGAGGCCGCCGGCTATGACGTGGTCATGGCTGCCGACGGCACCGAGGCATGGGACTATCTGCAGACACACGATGTGGATATCGTCGTGGCGGACGTGGATATGCCGGCGATGGATGGGTTCAGGCTGACGCAGACAATTCGGGAGTCCGCAAGCTTCAAAGATCTGCCTGTCATCCTGGTCACCGGACGAGAGACGCCCGAAGACGTGGCCCGAGGTCTCGACATGGGTGCCAACGCTTATGTCGCAAAAGCCGGGTTCGACCAACAGCAGTTCATCGAAACGATTCGCCAGGTGGTGTGAGCGATGGTCCGGATTCTCGTCGCTGCAAGAAGCGCTAACCTTCAGGCGCTCGTGCAAAAGGCGATACAGTCCGACGGTGAGGCGCAGCTTGCAGGCTTTGCCAGGAGCGGGGCGGAGGCCGTCAGGATGGCCAAGGAGTTGCGGCCCGATGTCATCGCCATGGGCCTTCGGCTGGAAAACCCGCATGCTGCCACAGTCGTCAAGGAGGTCATGATCGAGGCTCCGGCGCCGATCGTGATGGTCGCCCACGACGCGGGGCCTGAGCTGGGAAGCCTCTCGGTCGACGCATTGTCGGCGGGGGCGCTCGCTGTCATTCCCGCACCTCTGGAAACGGACGACCCTCTGGACGAGGCATCGACCAGGAAGTTCCTGGCCACTCTCAAGGCGATGTCGCAGGTGAAGGTCGTCAGGCGCTGGCGCGACAGGTCAAACCGAAGACGCGAGGTGCCTGCGATCCCCAACCCAGCGAGCGCCCGGATCGTCGGCATTATCGCCTCCACGGGCGGACCGGCTGCCCTGCAATCCATCCTCAAGAGCATACCGACCGGATTCCCGGCGCCGATCCTTGTCGTTCAGCATATTTCCGAAGGTTTCATCGATGGGGTTGCCGCTTCGCTCGACGCCATTGTTCCGCTGAAGGTAAAGGTGGCGGAGGACGGCGAGCTGCTGAGGCCGGGGACCGTCTATTTCGCCCCCGACAACCGTCAGCTGGGCCCCGCCAGCCGATCCAGGGTGGGAGTGAAAGAAGCCCCTCCGGTAAACGGCTTTCGACCCTCCGGTACCTATCTCTTGGATTCAATCGCGCACGTATTCGGCAGCGAATCCCTTGCGGTGATCCTTACCGGAATGGGATCTGACGGGATCGAGGGCCTGCGCACCATCCGCAATGCACGTGGAATGGCAATCGCCCAGGACGAGGCAAGCTCCGTTGTCTTTGGAATGCCGAAGGCGGCGATCGATTCCGGGCATGTCGACCTTGTATTGCCGCTGGGGAAAATCGCCCCCGAAATCAGAAGATTGGCCGGCGGCGAAGCGGGCGCCCCCGCTTCGCAACAAAGCTACTGAATGCCCGCAATCTGTATGGCCGCGGGCGTAACGATCACGGCGAAGAGAACGGGCAGGAAGAACAGGATCATCGGCACCGTGAGCTTGGGCGGAAGGGCCGCGGCCTTCTTTTCCGCTTCGCTCATCCGCATATCCCGGTTTTCCTGCGCCATCACGCGGAGCGCCTGGCCAAGCGGCGTGCCGTACTTTTCAGCCTGTATGAGGCTGGTCACCACGGCGCGGACGCCTTCGACACCCGTGCGGCGTCCAAGATTCTCATAGGCCTGACGTCTGTCCTGGAGGTATGAGAGCTCGGCGGTGGTCAGAGCCATTTCCTCCGCGACTTCCGCCGATTGCGCGCCGATCTCCTCGGCGACCTTGCGGAAAGCGCTCTCGATGCTCATGCCGGATTCGACCGTGATCAGAAGCAGGTCGAGCGCCTCCGGCCACGCCCTGCGGACCGCCTTCTGGCGCTTCGTGATCCTGTTCCTGACGTAAATCGCAGGTGCGAGATAGCCGAAAGCGCCCATCCCGGCGGCGATGCACAGTACGACCAGGACCGGCACAGGCGGCTTGAGGACAAGAAAAATGTAGAGGAAGCTGACGAGGAAGATAGCGACCGGCGCGATGAGCCGCACGGCAAGAAATGCGATCACCGCCGCATGACCGCGATAGCCGGCCATCCGCAGCATGCCGACGATCTCGCCGTCCTCTGCCTGCTTTGCGAGGTCGAAGCGATCGACGATTGCCTTGAACAGCTTCTTCGGCTCGCTGCGAAGGGATACCGGACGCTTTTCCGCGTTCAGCCGTTCGCGCTCGCGCTTGCGGATGCGCTCCCGCTCGTCCTCGACCTTGCGCATGCGTTCGGCAAGGCTGTTGCGGAAGAGATAGGGCCAGGAAACGACGATAACCGCCGAGAATGCCGCGACGGCCGCCATGAGGGCCGACAGCTTCTCCGGTTCCAGGATCAGTGATCCGATATTCATGGCCGCCTCCTCAGAAATCGAAATTGATCATCTTGCGCATGACAAGGATTCCCATGCCCATCCAAAGGGCGCAGCCGACAAGCACGAGCTTGCCGGTCAGCGTATGAAAAAGGAGAGACATATAGTCGGGGCTGGTCAGATAGACGGCCCCGCCGACGAGGAAGGGCAGCGCGCCGATGATGCCGGCCGACGATTTCGCCTCCGAGCTCATCGCCTTGATCTTCCCTTGCATTTTCTTGCGTTCGCGCAGCACCTTGGACAGGTTGCCGAGCGCCTCCGCCAGGCTGCCGCCCGTCTTGCTCTGGATGCCGATCACGATGGCGAAGAAGTTCGCTTCCGAGAGCGGCACCCGTTCCCACAGACGCTGCACCGCCTCGTCGATGGGGATGCCCAGTGTCTGGTCCTGCACGATCGTGACGAACTCGCTCCTGACTGGATCCTGTGCTTCGGCGGCGATGATCCGAAGACAATCGGCCATCGGCAGGCCGGCCTTCAGGCCGCGCACGATGACATCCACCGCATTCGGAAATTCCGCAGTGAAGCGCTTGAAGCGCGCCTTGCGTTTGGCGCCGACATAAACATGCGGCAGCAGCAGCCCGCCGGCCATCCCGAAGCCCACGGCCGCGATCGTGCTGGGCCCGAGAAGAAAAGCGATTGAATACGAAGCAAGACCCGATCCCGCGCAGACGAGATAGTAGGACTTGGTCGTCCAGGTCAGGCCCGCTTGCCGGATCCGACCGGCCAGCGTCGGTCTGCTGGTCTTCCGCGTTTTGGCCTTCTGCTTCTCTTCCAGTTCGCGCAGCGTCTTTTCCACCGACCGACGGCGGTCGCGGCCGTCTTCATCGGAAGAGGCTTGCCGTTCTCTGGCGCTGAAAGCCGCGATGCCGTCGAACCTCCGCCTGAAGGGGCTTGCCTTGGCGATTTGCGGGTAGAAGAGAGCCATCGCCACGCCGCCGACGCTGAGCGAGGCAAGTGCGAAGACCATTATCACGAATAAGGACGGCGCCAGCATTCAGGTTTGCTCCTTTGCCGGTTGCGCAGGCGGTTCAGGCCGCCGTCTTCAGCTCTGCCGCGTCCAGAGCGGCGGCAAGCCGGTTTTCCTCACCGTAGTAGCGGGCGCGGTCCCAGAAGGCCGGGCGGCCGATGCCAGTGGAGCGGTGCCGTCCGATGATCTTGCCGTTCGCGTCCTCGCCGAGGATGTCGTAGACGAACAGGTCCTGCGTGGTGACCACGTCGCCTTCCATTCCCAGTACTTCGGTAACGTGCGTGATCCGGCGCGAGCCGTCGCGCAGACGAGCCGCCTGCACGATCACGTCGACGGAAGAGACCAGCATCTCGCGGATCGACTTCGAGGGCAGCGTAAAGCCGCCCATGGTGATCATCGACTCGATACGCGAGATCGCTTCACGCGGCGAGTTTGCGTGCAGCGTTCCCATGGAGCCGTCATGGCCGGTGTTCATTGCCTGCAGGAGGTCGAAGGCCTCCGGTCCACGCACCTCGCCGACGATGATGCGCTCCGGGCGCATGCGCAGACAGTTTTTCACGAGGCCGCGCATGGTGATTTCACCCTGCCCCTCGATGTTGGGCGGGCGGGTCTCCAGGCGGACCACGTGCGGCTGCTGTAGCTGAAGCTCCGCGGCGTCCTCGCAGGTGATGATGCGTTCACCGTCGTCGATGCAGCCGGTAAGGCAGTTCAAAAGCGTTGTCTTGCCCGAACCGGTGCCGCCCGAGATCAGCACGTTGCAGCGGATCCGGCCGATGATCTTCAGCAACTCGGCGCCTTCCGGCGTGATGGAACCGAACTTGACCAGCTGGTCGAGGGTTAGCTTGTCCTTTTTGAACTTGCGGATCGTCAGGCTTGGGCCGTCAATGGCGAGCGGCGGGACGATGACGTTGACGCGCGAGCCGTCTGGCAGACGGGCATCGCAGAGGGGGCTCGACTCGTCTACGCGGCGGCCGACCTGGCTGACGATGCGCTGGCAGATGTTGAGCAACTGCTCGTTATCGCGGAAGCGGATTCCGGTCTCCTGGACCTGTCCACTCACTTCTATAAAGACCTGGTTGGCGCCGTTGACCATGATGTCGGCGATGTCGTCGCGCGCAAGCAGCGGCTCCAGCGGGCCATACCCCAGGATGTCATTGCAGATGTCGTCGAGCAGATCCTGCTGCTCGGAGCGGGATATTCCAGCCTTCTTGGCGGCGACGATGTCATCGACGATCTCGCCGATCTCCTTGCGGGACTGCTCGCCGTCCATGGCCGACAAGGCGGCCACGTCGATGGTTGCGATCAGCGCGTTGAAGACTTCCTTCTTCAGGTCGAAATAGCGCTGAGGCTTTCCCGCCTTCAAAGGCGTGGGTGTGGCGGTGGTTGCGTTTTGAGCCGGGCCGGGCAGGTCCTCGGAAACTTGAGGTGTGCTCGTCACCGGCTGCGGGATGGGATCCTCGCGCGGCGTGTTCTCAAATGCAGGTTTCCTGCCGAACATCGACTTGACCTCATCTACCAGCCGGCACCAGGCCGGACAAAAAAGAAGCGGAGGGGACAGCCCCTCCGCAGTCGGTTGCAGTGCACTCTTGTGAGGGAGGGTGCTTAGGTGGTGGTGCCGGGGTTCAGCTTGGTCGAGATCGTCTCGAAAATCGATGTAAGGTCGGTTCCGACCGTCGTAACGGCGGTGATGATGACAACGGCGATCAGACCGGCGATCAGGCCATACTCGATGGCGGTCGCGCCGGACTCGTTCCTTGCAAAACGCTTGATAAGTTCCACGGGTTCGGTCCTTTTTTGGCTACCAGTTACGCCGCCTCGACAGGAGGTCGGCATCACAGGAGGGGCTTGGCGTCCGCCGCGGGGCCCTTGTTCTGTGTGGCCCTCATATAGCGGATGTTAACCACCGCCTTCCATTCAGCCTGATGGCCGATGCCGGTTTGCTGTAACCTCGGCCACCTGGCCTAGTTCGCTTGCTTGCGTGCATTTTGAAGGACTGCATGGCATTTAACCCCCTTCAGGAACGCTCGGCTTTCGTCCCCGTTCAATGGGGCAGGCGGCAACAGGAGTTTTCACCATGAACAACGCCATTACACTGGCCGTCGTCACACTGACGATGTCCACCGCTACTGCCGGACCTGGCTGGGCGGAGAGCGATCCGTTTCTGCCTGATCCGGCAAGACAAGGCATCACCCATGCGGAATCCGCCCATGCTGTCAGGCTCACGGTCGATTTCGCAAGATTGGTGGAGTTGGGGCGGCCGGCAGGTACGGTCATTCTTGGCAACACCGCCATCGCCACTGCCAATCTGAGCGACGACAGGACGTTGATCCTGACCGGCAGAATGGCAGGTTCGACCAACCTGATCGTGCTCGATGCCGAAGGCGAGGAGATCGCAAACCTCGTGCTGGAGGTGGTCGCCGGGGGCGCGCATCTCGTCACCGTCCATCAGGGCATGCAGCGGCAGACATATAGCTGCGCTCGGGGTTGCGATCCGGTTCTTTCCGTCGGCGACGATGCAGAGGCCTTCAGCACCACCGCGGGCCAGATCAGTACGCGCCAGGGCTTTGCCGACAGCGGCGCTGTCGGGCAATGAAAGCCTGATAGCAGGTCAGCCGATTGGGATGCTGCGCGTCAGGCCGAGCGCTATCGGACTGTCGCTCAACCCAGGCACAAGGAAGGTAAAGGGGTAGCGGAGCGAAAGCACCCGGAACTCCATGCCGTCCACCGTCTCCTTCGCAACCGAGACCTCGAGCAGATCGGGGTCGCCGCCATCGAAGGCTTCGCGCACGGCGCTTTCCATCTTTGCAAGCACCTCGCTATCGGACGAATCGGGGGAGATCTGCCCGATCAGCACCTTCCTTGCGGCGACATCGGCCGCATAGGAGAGGTCGCTTCGCACGAAAAAGGCCCGCCCAAATTCAACGATTCCAAGCGAAAGAAGAAGAAGCGGCAGGCAAATAATCGCGAACTCGACGGCCGTAGCGCCCGACCGACACCGCAGCAGCCGGCGAAAGGCCGGGATCATCGCACCTGGACCTGAACCGATGAGCTCAATTTGAAATCGGGCAGCACCTCCGGGACGGACATGGCTTCGTACATCTTCGACGCCTCCATGCGGTAGAAGACGTATGGCGGTGCCGAATCCTGGCAGGTGGTGGTGCAGTCGGGCGCGGTCTCGGGCGGCACATCCGCATTCTCGGGACAGGCGCAATAGCGCTTGACTATGTCGAAGGCGACACCCGATGGCGACGCACTTTGATCGAGCGTCGACTGCATCACCTTCAGCACCTGCGTTTCGCCCGGA
This sequence comes from Chelativorans salis, assembly GCF_025336525.1. Lineage (GTDB taxonomy): Bacteria > Pseudomonadota > Alphaproteobacteria > Rhizobiales > Rhizobiaceae > Chelativorans > Chelativorans salis. The sequence continues at coordinate 1,022,061 of NZ_JAOCZP010000001.1, read as the reverse complement.
TCGGACATTGCGGCCTGTGCACCCGCACGAAGCACGTGGTCGATTGTCATCCGCTCGTAGAGTGCCAGCCCCATGTCCGCCATGGCGACCAGGGCGAGTGCCAAGATTGGCGCAACGAGCGCGAACTCCACCGCCGAAACGCCGGCTTCGCATTCCACCAGTTCTCGCGCCTTCGGTTTCAGGAGAGGCGTGCGGTCCTTCCACCGGCGACGCCTGAACGGTCCGAGAAGCGACTGCCAACTGACCTTCTTGCCGCTTCTCTTGTCCCGCTGGCCGCTTACGCGCCAGGCAAGCTCGCTCATGGCGCGCGCGGCTTTGGAGTTGCGCGCCAGCTCCGTGACCATGCGGCCGTCATTCGCCGCCTTGCCGAAAGTCTGCGGGTCGAACGGCACCGTGACGCTCTGCTCCAGCCCCACGGCCGCAATGAAGTCCTTGGGGCTGATCTCCGGGAGCTTGGGCGTGCCCACCTTGTTGAGAACAAGCCGCGGCGGCGGATCGTTGGGCCGCGCCTTCTTCAGGATCTCGATCATGTTCTTGGCGTTGCGCATGCTCGCCAGATCCGGCGTCGCCGTAATGACGATCTCGTCCGCGCTCAGGAGCATCTTCTTGGTCCAGTGCGTCCAAAGATGCGGAACATCGAGAACGAGATGCCAGGAGCTCGAACGGGCGACGTCCAGCAGCCGGTCGACTTCGCTTTCCTTGAGATCGAAGGAGCGGTCGAACGCGGCGGCAGCCGGGAGGAGGTGCAGTCGTTCGGAGTGCTGGACGGCGATCCGCTTCAGCAGAACCTCATCCACGCGCTCCGCCCCCTCCAGCACATCAGCCATGCCTTGGGGAGGCTCGACATCGAAATCAAGGCCGAGGGTGCCGAACTGCAGGTCCAGATCCGCGACGATGACGTCGGCGTCCGACCGATCCACCATGGCCGCCGCCACATTATGGGCGATCGTTGACGAGCCGGTGCCGCCCTTGGCGCCGATGAAGGCTATGATGCGTCCGAGCTTCGCTTCCACCGAATCCTGGAAGCAGCGCGAGACGGCCGCGACGAAAGCCATCGGCTCAAGCGGGGCGAGAAGATAGTCGCTCACGCCCGCTTGCAGCAGGTCTCGGTAGAGATCCACGTCGTTGGAATGGCCGACCACGATCATTTTCGTGCCGGTGATGCATTCGAGCGCAAGTGCGTCGAGATCGTCCATGAGGCGTGCACGATCCTCATGGCCTTCAACCACGATGAGATTGGGAGAAGGCGTCCCCCGGTAAAACGCTGCCGCTTCCGCCATCCCGCCTTCCCTGACGGTCACGCTGGCACGCCCCATGCGGCGGTCGAGCGCGCCCATGCGGATGGCCTCGGCAACGGCGGGCGAGGTGCAGAACGCGGTGATATCCACCTTTGGAACCGCATGCATGATACCCGGCATGCTTGCCGGCATTTTTTCGGCAGTGCTCTGTGTCATCTGAAGCAAACCTTCAAGGAATCGAGTTCTAGCTGTCTCCGAGGCGCGAAGACGGAACCTCGAGAAGCGTGGAGCGGCTGCCGCCGAAGAAGCGGACGACGCCGGCAGGCGTCTTTTCGTCGACGACGGCTGATGCGCCTCTGGCATCGGCCGCCGCACGCAGCGCAAGGGAGACCGAGCCCGATGCCTCGGCCGCGGCGATGACGGGAATCTGTTCCGGGTCTACCTCAAGCGTCGCGGTCTTGCCGACGACGGGCGCCCCGTTCGCGTCTTCCGATGCGGTCTGGTCAACGGCAAGCACACGCACGTTCGAGACAATCGTGCGGCTGACCACCTGCCCTTCATCGCCGGACTGACCGGGCCGCACCTTGGTGTGGACGAGGTCCACCCGGTCATTCGGCATGACAAAGCCGCCTGCCGTGCTCTCGGCGGTTACACGAACGGCTATCGCCCGCTTGCCCGAAGGAAGCTGTCCCGACAACAAGCCGGCGCCTGATTGCGCCAGCTTGTCCTCTCTGACCGGCTCACCGGCAACAAATCCGCCGCGCACATGCGAGCCTTTCAGGGTCTGGGGCGCCTGCGGACGGGAACTCCGGCTGATGAAGACGGCCGGAACTTCGCCGCCAGTCCATGGCTGCCAGCGCAGTTGGCTCTCTTCGAGCACGGCGCCGTGCCCGATATCGGTGCTGGCGACGAGCACTTCCTGGGCAGGCTCCTTCGGCTCCGTCACCGCAACCGGTTCAGCCGCTGACTGCTCGGCACTCCCCAGCGCAAGCCAGGCGGCAAACCCGCCCGAGGCGAGCGCGAATACGAGGATGAGAATACGAAACATGGTCTACCCCATTTCTGGCGGATATGGCCGCCTCACACGATGCCGGCTATCCAGCCGCTTTCCGGCAGCAGGAGAAGGGTGGCCAAAGCCAGCGCAACGCCGTACGGAACGCCCGTACTCGTCGAATGCAGCCGGCCCGGCCAGCCCATTTGCTGCAGGAGGGCCGGCAGCGGCAGTCTGCGGTACTGGAGAAGCGCCAGGGTGAGGAATGCGCCGAAGACGGACGCATAGATGACGTAGGGTATCGCCAGCTCTGGGCCGAGCCAGAGCACCGCCACCGCACTCAGCTTGGCGTCCCCGCCTCCAATCCATCCGAAAGCGAAGAGCACGAATGTGCAGGCAAATACTGCTGCCGCGACCGCCCCGCTGAAAAGCATCGCCTCCACGCCGAAGCCGGCAGCCGGTGCAAGGAGAAGGTAGACCCCGGCAAGGCCAAGCACGAGGCGATTGCGGATCGTCATCGTCGTCACGTCCTTCAGGCCGGCAAAGATCATGCTTCCGGCAAACAGAAGGAGTGCCATCCAGGCTGCGAAGGTCGAGATCATATCGGCTCCCGGCAGGGCTTGAGCTCGAAGGCTCTGTCCGCGTCTCCGGGACATCCCCGGCCGCTGCTATCGGTACGCAATGTGATGCCTGGCGCGAAAAACTGCCATTCAGCCTGATGGTCTAGCTGTGCCCAAGAGAACCGCCGCCGGGACTAGGCTAAGTGGCCGAATCGAGGACCGGCGTGAAAACCTTTATATCCGCCGCACCACATGAGCATGGGACATTCCGATGATCGGGCATTCCTGGATCGGCCGCGGGAGTTTCTCCCGCACTCTCCGCACCGTGACAAAAGACGAACGGGGTGCCGTGGCCGTCATTGCCGCGGTCGTCTTCCCCGTCGTTGTTGGCGCGATCGGCCTTGGTGCGGAATCAGGCTACTGGTATCTCGAACAGCGCAAGCTGCAGCATGCCGCGGACGTCGCCGTCTACGCCGCCGCTGTCCGCTATCGCGCCAGCGACGATCAGACGGCCGTGGAAGCAGCCGCGCTCAGGACCGCCAGCGGGACGGGCTACGAACCGGACATCGGCACGATTTCAGTTGGGCCGCTATCCGGCTCCACCCCTGCAAATGGCAAGATATCCGTAGACCTCACGGAAACGCATGCGCGGCTGTTTTCGTCGATCTTTTCAGGCAAGCCGATGCTCCTCGCCGCGCGCGCGGTTGCCGAGATCAAGGGCGGCTCGAAGGCCTGCGTTCTTGCTCTTTCGAAGTCCGCCTCGGGTGCCGTGACCGTGACCGGGTCCACGGACGTCGAGCTTTCGGGATGCAGCGTCGTCTCCAACTCCAGCGCATCGGACGCGTTCCTGATGAAGAACGGCAGCGCACTCATGTCGACCGAGTGCGTCTATACGGTGGGCGGCGCGGTCACGACGACTGGTTTGACGCTGACGGGGTGCAGCGGGGCTGTGGAATACGCGCCGCCCACCCCCGATCCCCTTGCAGGCATCGCGGAGCCGGGCAGGATGGAGATCGACCAACTGCCCTGCCGCGACCTCTCCTACATCTCCGACACGACCTACACCTTCGACCATCTGCCCTCCGGTCAGGAGGCGATCCGTTTTTGCGGCGGGCTGGACATCAAGGGCACCATCGATCTCAAGCCCGGCCTCTATATCATCGACGGAGGAGAGTTCACCGTGTCTGCGGGGGCGTTTCTTACGGGGACCGGGGTCACCTTTCTCCTCACCGGCTCTGCCACGGCAAAGCTCACCGGCAACGGCGACATCGATCTTTCCGCTCCGACCACCGGCCCTTATGCCGGCGTGCTCCTGTTCGGCAGTCGCGATTCGACGGGTTTGAACCATCAGGTGACCGGCAACTCAGAGTCGAGGCTTGAAGGGGCGCTATACACGCCGACAGGCACGATCGACTTCACCGGCAACTCGACCGTTGCAGGCGGTTGCACGCAGATTATCGCCGACCGCGTGAACTTCACGGGTAACTCGACCATGCAGACCTGTGCCTCGACGACCAACGAGATCGTGGTCGGCCAATCGATCGCAATCGTGGAATAGGCGACACTGCTTCGGCACGCTTCAGGATGGCTTAGCGCGCCGTTAGCCGTGCGACATTGGCCTCGATCACCGAAGCTGAGACCTCTACCTTCGGAGTTCCACTTAGGTATGTTCCCTATGGCGCGAAACCTTCTCGCGGTTGCCGCAGACCCGCATGTTGCACCAGCGACGCTTGCCGCCGCGCGACGTGTCGAGAAACAGCCAGCCGCAGCGTGGGCAGGACCGTAGTCTTTCGCGCGGCAGGGTGAAAAATCCTTCGATCGCGAGAATGGCGAGGACGGCGGTCACAGCGTCCGGATCCCGCCACCGGGCTGGCGCGAGGTCGGGTGTCGTGTCGATGAGATCGACTGCGCCACCGGCAAGCCCGCTTGCGGCGCACTCGAAAAGGAAGCCCAGTGCCTCCGCCGCTGGCGGCTCCTTCGTGGCGATCGACCCGAAGATCTGGGCCGATGCTTCCCGCACCGCGTGGATAGCCTCGACGAACGGCTCGCCCTTTATGCTGGCGATCGCCGCGGCCTCGCGAACACCGGCTAGCCCCGATGCCTCGAACCAGTTTCCGATGTCACGGGCGGATTTAAGCAGCTCGTTATCGGGCGCGGGCACCCGGCGGTCGAATACCGCATTCGAAAGGTCAAGGGCGGGATGCCCGCCGATGAAGTGCTCGGGCACCCATTCCGTCTCTGCATTCGCCACGGAACCTAACCCCTATTAAGCTGTTATCCAGTTACTGTGGAACTAACCGATATTAACACGCTATCCGGTTTCTCAGCCAGACGCTGCTCCCATCACGCAGGAAGGAGAATCAAGATGCGGAATTATCGCCACAAGACCCGCCACGAGACGGTCAGTGTCGAGGGCCTGGACATCTTCTATCGCCATGCTGGAGACCCGGAAAGGCCAGCAATCCTCTTGCTGCACGGCTATCCGACCTCATCCTACATGTATCGCAACATCATCGAGCCACTGGCGGAAACCGCCTACGTCGTGGCGCCGGATCTGCCCAGTTTCGGCTATTCCTCCGTGCCGTCCGCCGATGCCTACGACTACACGTTCGAGAACATTGCCGACACGATCGAGGCGTTCCTTGCGGCGCTGGGCCTCGATAGGTTCTTCCTTTATGTCCACGATTTCGGCACCCCCGTCGGCTACCATCTCGCGACGCGCCGGCCGGAGCGCATCCTTGGCCTCGTCGTCCAGAACGGTAACAGCCATGAGGAGGGGCTGGGGCCGGCCTGGGACGCGCCGAAGGCGTTCTTTGCCGATCCCAGCGAGGCGAACAGGGCCAAGCTGCCCGACTGGATGAATTTCGAGACAACGCGCTACCAGTACGTCGGAGAGCAACCGGCGCGCATTGCGCGTCTCTACCCTCCGGATGGCTGGCATCTCGACTGGGATTGGCTGTCAAGGCCCGGGAACATGGACATCCAGTTCAAGATCTTCTCCGACTACGGGTCGCACATTGCCCGCTTTCCGGCCATTCACGCGTACCACCGCGAACACCAGCCGCCGTGCCTCGTGCTTTGGGGAAGACACGACCCCTTCTTCGATATCAACGAGATCATGGCCTACCATCGCACGCTCGATACCGTGGAGATGCACGTCTTCGACAGCGGACACCAGCTTTTGGAAACCCATCACGAAGAATGCGCAGCCCTCGTGAGCCGGTTCATCCTCGACGTGGAGACCGGGGAATATTGAGAGTCCGCCAAGTAGGCGATAGCCCGCTTGTCGATCCGAGGGGCAGCCTTTTGCATCTGCTTTGGGCCAGCTTTTCCTGCTCGATGCGTTCGGCTTCCCCACCTTCCGGCTGCGGTTCCGCGCGGCAACCAGCGCTTCGCCAAGTGCGCATTGCACAACGAAGACACTGATGGCTGCGACAATGTCATTTGATTGGAAAGCAACAAGCGGAGTGTCGCTGGAAATCCAAAGTGGCATCACTCTGGGGACAGAACAGTTGACCAGGGGTTAAATTATGAACGTACTTAAAGACAAAGTCGCCATTGTTACCGGAGCAAGTTCAGGTATCGGCTATGCGGCTGCGAAGTTGTTCGCACAGGAGGGCGCCAAGGTCGTTGTGGCGGGACGCCGCAAGGCCGAGCTCGACGCGCTGGTCGGCGAAATCGAAAAGGCCGGTGGAAAAGCGATCGCCGTTGCGGGTGACGTGAAAGACGAGGCCCACGCGAAGGCTCTGGTCGATACGGCGGTCAGCCAGTTCGGCGGCCTCGACATCGCTTTCAACAATGCCGGTTCGAGCGGCGAGATGGGGCCGGTGCCTGAGTTGTCGCTAGCCGGATGGCGCGACACAATAGACACCAACCTCACCAGCGCCTTTCTTGGTGCGAAGTACCAGGTGCCGGCGATGATCGAGCGCGGTGGTGGTTCCATTGTGTTCACCTCGAGTTTCGTCGGCAACACCGTCGGCTTTCCAGGCACGGGCGCATATGCCGCCGCCAAGGCAGGGATCGTCGGCTTGACGCAGGTGCTGGCTGCCGAGTTCGGCGTCAAGGGGATCCGGGCGAACGCGATCCTTCCAGGCGGCACCGATACGCCGGCCAATCACGCCAACCTGCCAGGCGCTCCCGAGGGCACGCGAGCCTTCATCGAGGGGCTCCACGCGCTCAAGCGTTTGGCGCAGCCCGAGGAGATTGCGCGATCGGCGCTCCACCTGGCATCCGACGCATCGAGCTTCATCACGGGCGTTGCGCTGCTGGTCGACGGCGGCGTGTCGATTAACCGGACCTAGACACGAGGAACGGTCCCGCCGGACGTAGCGAATGCCGGGTGACCGATCCACCGTCATTTCGGTTCTAGAGCAGCAAACGGAGTTTTTCAGCTTCTGCGAGGCGTAGCCTCGCCCAGGACCAGCGGACATGTAGCACCCGAAGGGCCTTCCCCCGAAACAACGGCAGCATATAAGGAATTCATCATGTCGAAGGAATAGGACAACAAAGCCATCGTCGGCCGATGGTTCGACGGCTTCTGGGGCATCGCTGCCAACGACTCCGGCGTGACGCGACTACGCTGATCGGCATTGCGCTCGTATTCCGTCTTCGCCGACCCTATTTCGATTCGAAAGCAAGAGCCGGAGTGCGGGTAGTGCCAGGGAGCATTAACTTGGGCCTTAGACAAAGAAGTCGGGAAGGTTCGACCATGAACACGCTCGCGACAGAAAGATCGAATTCGGTGGCAGCTGCCACCGAACGGAACCCGCGGTGGGCGCGTGTTCTCGCGCGCGATCGGTCGATGGACGGTCAGTTCTACTATTCCGTCGCCACCACTGGAATCTATTGCCGCCCCTCGTGTCCGTCGCGGACCGCCAACCCGAAGAACGTCCGCTTCCACGATAGCATCGCCGATGCTGAGGCTGCAGGCTTCAGAGCCTGCAAGCGCTGCAAGCCCGACCAGCCTTCGGCCGAGGTTCAGAACGCCGAGATCGTCGCGCGCGTCTGCCGGTTGATCGAGCAGGCCGAAGAGATTCCACCGCTCAATGAACTTGCCAAGGCGGCCCGCCTTAGCCCCGGCTATTTCCACCGCGTGTTCAAGTCGATCACGGGCGTCACGCCCAAGGACTATGCTGTAGCCCATCGCGCCGGCAAGGTTCGCGAAGAGCTCGAGCGGAGCGAGACGGTGACCGCCGCGATCTACGACGCCGGGTTCAATTCCAGCGGTCGCTTCTACGAGAAGTCGGGCGAGATGCTCGGCATGACCCCGACCGACTATCGCGCCGGCGGCGCCAATGCCGAGATCCGCTTCGCGGTCGGCGAATGCTCGCTGGGCTCGATCCTGGTGGCGAAGAGCCAGAAAGGCGTCTGCGCAATCCTGTTGGGCGACGATCCGGACATGCTCGTTCGCGATCTGCAGGACCGTTTTCCGCGGGCACGCCTGACGGGTGGCAACGCCGAGTTCGAGAATCTGGTGGCACGCGTGGTCGGTCTCGTCGAGGCCCCAGGGCTCGGCCTCGATCTTCCGCTCGACGTCCGCGGCACCGCGTTCCAGCAGCGCGTCTGGGCGGCCTTGCGCGAGATCCCGGCGGGCACGACTGCAACTTATGCTGACATTGCGAAAAGGATCGGCGCGCCCAAGTCGGTGCGCGCTGTCGCTGGAGCCTGCGCGGCGAATGCGCTGGCGGTCGCGATCCCCTGTCACCGGGTGGTGAAGAGCGACGGCGCGCTCTCCGGCTATCGCTGGGGTGTCGAGCGCAAGCGGGCTCTGATCGATCGCGAGGCCGCGACCGCCTGAGCGGCGCCAATCGCCGATCGCTCACCGTCTTTTCGATTCAAAAGCAAGGGTCGGAGTGCCGGTCCCTCGCGGCGCCGGCCGTGGCATCGCAATCGAACTCGGCGCGGCGGGTGCGACCGTTTATGTGACCGGGCGAACGACGCGGTCGCAGCCATCGGAGTATGCCCGCCCGGAAAGCATCGAGGAAACCGCGGAACTGGTGACCACCGCCGGGGGCGACGGCATTGCCGTTCAGGTCGACCATCTCGTGTCCGAACACGTCGAAGATCTGATTGTCCGGATCCGGCGCGATCATGGCCGTCTCGATATCCTCGTCAACGATGTCTGGGGTGGCGAGAAACTGTTCGAGTGGAACAAACCGGTCTGGGAGCACGATCTCGACAACGGGTTGCGCCTGCTCGATCTCGGGGTGCGCACGCATCTGATTACCGCGCATCATGCGTTGCCGCTCATGATCGAACAGCCGGGAGGACTGCTGGTCGAGGTCACCGACGGGACGGCCGCGTACAACGCGCAGAATTATCGCAACAACCCCTTCTACGACCTCGCCAAGGTTTCGGTGAACCGGATGGCCTGGGCGCATGCAAGGGATCTTGAAAAGCACGGTGCCACCTCCGTTTCGCTGACGCCGGGCTGGCTGCGCTCCGAGATGATGCTGGAGGCTTTCGGCGTCAGTGAGGAGAACTGGCGCGACGCGACCGAAAAGATTCCGCACTTCGCGATTTCCGAGACGCCGCGCTTCGTCGGCCGCGCCGTTGCAGCCCTCGCGGCCGATCCGGAGCGGGCCCGATGGAACGGACAGTCACTGTCGAGCGGTGGCCTGGCGCAAGTCTATGGATTCACCGATCTCGACGGCTCGCAACCCGATGCCTGGCGCTATCTTGTCGAGATTCAGGACCCCGGCAAGCCGGCGGACACGACCGGTTATCGCTAGGCGCGGCGCGAATGGCATCGGTCGCCACCACAGATCAAACTCGCCCCACGCTCGGCATCGCGCTTATGGCGACCGCTATGCTCACCATCCCGTTGGTGGACGGGATCGCAAAATATCTGAGTGCCGGCTACTCACCACTCTTCATTGCCTGGGCGCGATACGCCGTCGCAAGCGCGATCGTCCTGCCGGTTGCCGCGACTATGCGCGGGCGACACATCTTCCCGGCTGAACGACACACCTCACATGCCCTGCGGACGGTCTTCCTCGTCACCGCGATGACACTCTTCTTTCTGTCAATTGCCACCATTTCGCTGGCCACTGCCGTCAGCGCCTATTTCGTCGGGCCCATCATCGCGGTCGCGCTTGCTGCCGTCGTGCTGAAGGAACGCGTGACACCGGCAAAGATCGCGAGCCTGGTACTTGGCTTCGCGGGGGCTATCATCATTTTGCGCCCAGGAGGCGCCATCGAGCCGGGCATCCTTCTGGCGCTCGGCGCCGGACTGTTCTTCGCACTCTATCTCATCGCCACCCGGCAGGCCTCGAAGGCAAGCGATCCGGTCAAGACGCTGGCGTTTCAGTGCGTCGTCGGAACAGTTCTCCTGACACCACAAGCCGTCCTGACCTGGTCCACGCCGGGGTGGGATGCCCTCGTCTTTTTTGCGGCGCTCGGGGTACTCTCGGCGATCAGCCATTTCCTGTCGATTGCGGCGTTTCGTTTCGCCGATGCCTCGACCCTCTCCCCGCTCGTCTACGTCGAACTGATCGGCTCGGCAGCGGTCGGCTATTTCGTATTCGGCGATGTCCCATATGGCGCGACAATCGTCGGAGCGACACTGATCGTGGTTGCCGGTCTTCTTATCCTCAAGCGCCGCAAGCGCGGCGACCTCTCGGCATTCACCCCCGCTAAGTGTGTATGTGGGTGCGACGATCGCCAAAGCCGCCCCTTTCCACTTTCATTCAGAAACTCGAAAGGAGACGACCATGCCCAACAACAAGGCAGATTTTGCGACCCCTGAAGTCGTTGATCGCGCCACGTTCCAAGCAGAATTGGACGCATTGCGAGTGCGAGAGAAGTCCCACACGAGAGAAGGTGACGCCATTGCGGCCTCTCGCCGACGGCTTCCCATGGTTGCAGTGGACGGATCCACGCCGCTAGTCGGGGAACACGGGACGCTGACGCTGCTGGACGCCTTCGAAGGGCGCCAGATGCTCATTGCCTATTACTACATGTGGCACGAAGGCCGGCCCGCGCCGGAGCAATGTGAAGGCTGTACCTTCTTCACCACTCAGGTTCGCGAGCTTTCCCATTTCCATTCGCGTGACGTTACCTACGCCACCTTCTGCCAGGGCCCATACGAAGAGAGCGTCCGATACCGCGACTTCATGGGCTGGAAGATGCCCTGGTACTCGGCCAAGGAGTCGCTTGACACGCTGCTGGTCGGCCGCCGCATCGGGATGATGCACCTCGTCTGCTACTTGAGGCGCGGCTCCGACGTGTTCGAGACCTATTGGACGACCCGTCGCGGCGTCGAGGCGATGGACAACAGCTATCGTCTGCTCGACCTGACCGTCTATGGGCGGCAGGAGGACTTTGAAGACTCACCCACCGGCTGGCCACAGCACTGGGGCGAAACCAATCATCCGTTTCGTCGCAACGGCCGGCCCATCTCTCAATGGAGTCGCTTGCAGGCGAGCCACCCTGGGCCAGTTCCGGAAGGGTCTGAAAAAACACCCTAAGAGCGTTGGGGCTTCTGAATATTAAAGGAGCCAAATGGGTTTTCATTCCAATAGGCAGGTGTTTGCCTGCTCTTGACATGCAGTCGAATACCTGCATATTGTTGCGTCATGACGGAAAATCCGATGGACGATGACAAGGTATTCAAGGCGTTGGCCGACCCAGGCCGCAGGAGACTGCTCGACCGTCTTTACCAAAGGAACGGGCAGACGCTTGGTGAACTCTGCGACGTCATGGACATGAAGCGTCAGTCGGTGACCCAGCATCTGGGGCTTCTCGAGGAGGCGAACCTCATCAGCACGACACGGCGCGGACGTGAGAAGCTTCATTTTATCAACCCCGTCCCGCTGCATGACGTCTACGAGCGGTGGGTCCGCAAGTTCGAACAGGAGCGCCTCACCCTCTTGCACGACTTGAAACAGGAACTCGAAAGGACCGACAACATGACAGATAAATCAGCAAGTTTTGTATACGTCACCTATATCCGCACGACGCCGGAAAAGGTCTACGAGGCAATCACGTCTCCCGAGATTGCCCGTCGTTATTGGGGCCACGAGAACGTCTCCGAGTGGACACCGGGCGCGAAGTGGGAACACATTCGTGCGAACGAGGAACGGCCTGTCGAGATCGTTGGCGAGGTCATCGAAACCGATCCGCCGCGGCGGTTGGTTATCACCTGGTCTGCAGCATCCAAGGCCGGCGATCCCGACGAAGAGAGTCGCGTCACCTTCGAAATCGAAGAAACTGACGGCGGGATGGTCAAATTGGTTGTGACGCACGACCAGCTTCAGCCCGGCAGCGGCATGGAAAAGGGCATCGGCAAGGGCTGGCCGCTCGTGCTGTCGAGCATGAAGTCCTTCCTCGAAACCGGCCAAGGCATGGATCTCTGAGCCAAATGCCGATCATCCAGAAAAACAGGCTACGCGCCGCAGCATGGCAACAAATACTGAAACAGTGCCGATGGTCGGCCACCTCTTTGATGCCACTCGGCCATTACAAAGGACACGAACATGAGACTTGTCAGGCTCAAGGCACCGGCGGCGCCCGAAAACCTCAAACTGGTTGAGGAAGATCATCCAGAACCAGGGCCGGGCGAGGTGCTGGTCAGAGTACGGGCTTGCTCGTTAAACTTTCATGACGCCATGGTGATGCGTGGCGTCATACCATCCGCTGATGGACGCATTCCGCTGAACGACGGCGCTGGCGAAGTGATTGCGATTGGAGAAGGCGTCGACGCCTTCAATGTCGGCGATGCCGTCGTCAGTACCTTCTTTCCGCTCTGGTCGGGAGGCGAACCCACACCGGCTGTCAAACTGGATATTCCGGGCGAAACCATTGATGGGTACGCCAGCGAAATTGTTTGCAGGCCTGCCCGCTGCTTTACGAAGGCACCGGCCGGCTGCACCTACGTGGAAGCAGCGACGCTTCCTTGCGCAGCGGTTACCGCCTGGTCGGGCTTGGTGACCCATGGCCAGGTGAAACCCGGCGATTCAGTTCTGGTTCTCGGTACGGGCGGCGTCTCCATATTCGCGCTGCAATTCGCAAAAATGGCCGGGGCACGGGTGATTGCCACCTCGTCGTCGGAAGAAAAGCTGGCGAAACTCCGTCAACTCGGTGCTGACGACGTCATCAACTACAAGACAATTCCCGACTGGGGTGGGAAGGTAAAAGAGCTCACGGACGGGCGCGGGGTTGATCACGTGGTCGAGGTCGGTGGACCGGCGACGATAATGCAGTCGATCGAGGCCTGCCGCATGGGCGGTCATATCGCCCTGATTGGTGTCCTTACCGGTTTCGCCGGCGAGGTTTCCATCCCCGCCCTGTTCGCGAACCAAATTCGCGTCAGCGGAATCCAGGTCGGGAACCGCTCGGAGCAGGAGGACATGATCCGTGCAATCGCTGCAAACGAATTGAAGCCTGTCATCGATCGCTGTTTTCCGCTGGAGGACATCGGCGCCGCGCTTGCGCATTACGGATCAGGAAAGCACTTCGGCAAGGTGTGTATCGAGATTGATTGATCCTCCTGTCGCTACAGCCAATTGGGCGATTTTGTCCATAAATCGTTCAGTTGGTCGGGTCCGGCAGCATCCAAGGCCGGCGATCCCAACGAAGAGAGTCGCGTCACCTTCGAGATCGAAGAAACTGACGGCGGGATGGTCAAATTGGTTGTGACGCACGACCAGCTTCAGCCCGGCAGCGGCATGGAAAAGGGCATCGGCAAGGGCTGGCCGCTCGTGCTGTCGAGCATGAAGTCCTTTCTCGAAACCGGCCAGGGCATGGATCTCTGAGCCAAGTGCCAATCATCCAGAAAAAAAGGAGCTACCCAATGAACCAGAGGACCTATACAGGCGGCTGCGCGTGCGGCGCCATCCGTTACGAGGCAACTGGCGAGCCGGTTGCCGAACTTCACTGCCAGTGCCGGCATTGCCAGATGCGTAGCGGCACAGGCCATTCATCCTACGTCGTCTTCGCCGGAGCTGGTGCGGTCACCGTGACTGGCGAGCCGCGGAGTTGGCGCATTGCCGGTGACAGTGGCAACGAGAAGATCCACGCCTTTTGCCAGACCTGCGGCACACCAACCCATGTCACATTTGCTGCGAATCCGGAAATCACGGCAATCCACCCCGGCGGTCTTGACGATCCGACGCGGTTTCACCCAACCCTCATGACCTATGGCAGCCGGGGCCTTGGCTGGGACCGGCACGATCCGGAACTGACCGTCCTGGAGAAAGGGCCACCGGCCTGATCAAGCGGGCCAGAACCAATCCCCCACAGATTGCAATCTCTACCCGGCCTACTCATCGCATTGCCGCCGGTGGTCCGGTACCCTCATTCAAGGATAATCACATGACCAAGACATCAATCCGTTCATCTCATCGCTCGAAACGCGCCCGCAGAGGCCTGGCCCAGCATCTTGCCACTATCGGCACGATCATGCTGACGGCCTGGGCGGCCTCCGCGATCGCTCAGGAGCAACCCACGACACTGGAGCAAATGCCCGCTGAACTCGAGAAACGCTTCGCGCTCAGCGCACTTCCGCCCCAACTGAGGGAAGAGGCGACGATCTACCTCCTCGACCCGGAGAAAGGGTATGAACTGGCCATCGAAGGAACAAGCGGCGTGACCTGCATCGTTCAGAGAACGGTTTGGGAGATGGCCGATTTCCGGGACGATATCTACATCCCGCTTTGCTACGACGCGGCCGGGACATCTACCTACCTGCACGTCATCATGGAAGCGGCGAGGATTCGCGCTGAAGGCATGGGGCCGCAAGAGCTGAAATCGACCATTGCGCGGCGATGGGAAGATGGAACATATCAGGTGCCGGAGCGTGCAGGCATGTCCTATATGGTTGCCCCTGTTCAGCGCACGATCGGGCCGCCGGACCTTGAAGTGATTACGTTATCGCTGCCCCATTTCATGCCTTACGCTCCCGGTGTGTCAAATCAGGACATCGGCGCGCATCCGGACCTGGCTGACCCGGCAAGCCTCCAGAACCCGTTCATCGAGCGACAGGGAATCGATGAGCAAAGCTATTTTATCCACATGGTCGGCGTGGATGAAAAGGCAGACATCCTCAACAGGGAAACAGACCTGGTCAAAGACCTCTGCGCCTATCGCGACGTTTTGTGTTTGGCGGATGCAGACTAACAATAACAGAGCCCGAACCTACCGCGATGATGATTGGCCGACGCCTTGGCCAATCATCCCCGGTTTGACACGGTCTTTCTCCGACTAGGTCCAATCTACATTCAGAATTGAACGAAGCCGCTGACGCGGCATTTGGCCACCCGGCGTTCAAACCCGAGAGATGCCAGTCGGTGTTCTCGCACTGGATTGCCGCAATGATTACGGAACGAGTACAAGCATGGATGAATCCGCAGGACGCCAAATTCTCGATGTCATTGATGCCCATGCCGGTGGCGATGTCGGCCGCGTCGTGATCGGGGGCGTGGGCAATCTGCCAGAAGGCAGCGTAGCTGACCGCGCGCGCTTCCTTCGACACCGCGCCGATGGGCTGCGCCGCCTTCTTATCAACCCGCCCTATGGCAATCCCTCTCAATGCATCAATCTGGTCGTTCCTTCTTCCGATTCTGAAGCGAATGCCGGGCTGATCATCATGGGCACTATGGGCTATCCGGATTTCTCCGGCTCCAATGCCATGTGCACAATCGCAGCCCTGGCCGAGACCGGGCGACTGACGTTCGAAGATGAAGAACGGACCTTTGCGCTGGAGACACCGGGAGGGATTACCAGACTGAATGTAACTCGTCGTTCGGGAGAACTGGAATCTGTTGCCTATGATGCGCTGCCTGGCTTTGTTGCCGTCGAGGAGAATCTTGCCGATGTCGAGGGTTGGGGTTCGGTCCGCTACAGTCTTGTCTATGGAGGCGTCTTCTATGCCGTTGTTGCCGGTGCGGATGTGGGCCTCGATCCGGTGGGAACTCCCGTCCCGGAACTGACACGGTTCTTCAACGCCTTCCTTCCGGTTGCTGCGCGCCAGGAGCTCCACCACCCGGTGCACGGCGCCATGCCGCCGCTTAAACTTGCGTTGCTAGCCGGCAAGACAAACCGAGATGCCTCGAATGGGCAGAGCGTACGTGTCGCAGTCTATATGGATCCAGGCGTCATCTGTCAGGGTCCCACAGGCACGGGGACAACGGCGCTTCTCGCATGGCTGGAGCGCCGGGGTGAGATTGCGTTCGGCTCAACAATCCGCACGATCTCGCCCTTCGATAACGAATTCACCGGCACGCTCACGGAGGCCGTTACCGTCGGTGGGGGCGCCGGTGTCGGATCGTGCATATCCGGCAAGCCGCGCCTATTGGCGCACAGCCGTGTGATTGTCCATTCCGACGATCCGCTCATCCAAGGGGGTGAGCTTGCAGAGATCCTTGTCCGTGAAGACAGCGACCTTGGTACGACGGGGTAGGTCGAAGCTGTTTTCTTCATATGTTTCAGCTGAGTCCCACCCATATGTGCGGGCCGGAAGGTACATGTTTGCATATTGTCCGCCAACTGCCTGAATGTGATGTTCGTTGGATTTTCAGATACTACCTGTCTCGTTGCTCGGCAGCTTGAATAGCCGCCCCGAACTCTTCCGCCCTCATGAAATCGGCACACGCAGCCAGCCCGTGTTGCTGATCAAGGCCGGAAAACTCTAGCGCCTGATGAGGGCGCAATGGGGAGCACACCAATTGCGACGTCGGACTCTACCAAATCTGGCGGAGATCTAGGGGCTCAGGTCAAAAGGTATCGCGCTTTTGGAGGCGATCAATATCCCCCTCGGGCCACAAGCAGCCGCCAATGAAGGTCAGCTACGCGCTAAGAGCCGTCGTTGCAATGTCGCTGGCATACGCCTTCGTTCCTACGATGTCCCTCACTAGATGCGTGATCTTTTTTGGAGGTAGGGCCGTATCGATTATCTTTGGCGACCTTGGGAAACGATGATTCACGTAGATGATCCTAACTTGAGTGCGCCACCGGATGGCGCGTCACTATGGCGATATCAAAACTTTGAGCGGTTCATGCAGCTGCTGGAGAGCGGTACGCTTTGGTTCTCCCGGACCGATCGTTTCAGTGACCGTTTCGAGGTTGCCGTGCCAGCCATGGACCGTCAGGTGGCGGGTGAGAGCATGCTTCGGCTCGTTCGTGAGCATCGGTCCCCGCTCCTCCCGTCACGTCTACCGCGGCTATCAACCAGTCCGACCCGATGTGATTCATGGGCCAGTTGCTCGGCGGCGAAAACCCAAGAGCGAAGTTTTGATTGAGGTCTCGTAATCACGGGAGTGCGCTCTTCCCGTCGCGCTGTCGGAAGGCGCCTCAGCCTCTTCCGATGGACTGGTTGAAGCGAAAGAAGTTTTCGGGGTCGTATTTGCGCTTAACGTCAACCAGTCGCTCGCGGTTGCTGCCATAATAGGCCGTCTCGAAGTCCGCGAGGTCAGGGTCGGGGAAGTTCTGGTAGGCGCGACCCGTACCCCAGGGGCGCGCAAGCTCCCATGAGCGATCCAGCCATTGCTGCGTTGTCTTCCGCTCGTCCGCGCTCGCCTCGGCTGCGACAGCCGCCGTATGCTTCAGGAGGAAAATCTCGTTGCGGTGGACAAATGCCGTCGCCGTCTCATCGACCCGGTTGTAGGCGCCGCCCCAGGGGTTGAAATCCAGCTCTCGGGACTGGCCCTCGATGCGGTCCGTCGTCAGGTGCTCCACCAAGGCCGCGACGGCGTCTTTCGGTATTGTCGTGCGGAAGAATTCTGACTTGTTGTAGGCATGCCCAGCCCCCGTTGGCTCCTTCGCGAACTCGGATTCGCCCAGCGAGGCGAGGTAACGCTTGGCCTCGCGATAGGTCATGGATCGGGCAAACGTCGATGTCGGCTTGACCCCGACGTTGTTCGCCAGTTCGTCCAGAAGGTCCAGCGTTTCCGCCTCGGTACCGAGCATGGCGCCGAAGACCTTGAGCACCGGCGGCCCTGCGGGGTCGCCGCCTGCCGTCAGCACCAGGCTGGCAGCGAGCGCGTCTGGTGCGTTCAGCGACCATTGCTGCCAAGCGAAGACGAGATCGGCTACGCGCGACAGCGGCCAAAAGGTTTGAAAGCCGGTGGCGGAAGGGGGCGCCATCGGGCGGAAGACCAACTCGGTGACGATGCCGAAATTGCGAGCGCCGGCCCCGCGGAGCGCCCAGAACAAATCCGGCTCGCGCCGTTCATCGCAGGTCACGATGCGCCCATCGGCTAGGACCACCTGCGCCGCCACCAGACTATCGCAGGTCAGCCCATAAGTGCGGCCGAGAATACCAAGCCCGCCACCGAGCGTCAGCCCGGCAATGCCCACTGTTGGGCAGGACCCGGCCGGAATGGTGAGACCGTGTTCGAGTAATCTATCGTAGACGTTGTCGAGGCGTGCGCCGGCGCCGATGGTCGCGAGTCCGTCCGATACTGTGACGGCGGACATGAGCGTGACGTCGATCACCATACCCTCGCTTGAGGAATGCCCGGCAAAGCAATGCCCGCCGCTGCGCGGAGCCATTGGAATGGCGTGACGCCTTGCGAAGGCGATGGCGGCGGCGACGTCTTCAAGCGAGTTGCAGAAAACGACGGCCTGCGGCCGCACCGCATCGAAGCGGGCGATCTGCGATTTGCACGTGAGGTCGTAGTCAGGCGATCCGGGACGGACAACTCGACCGGTGATGGTCGCGTCGAGTGCGTCCCAGTCGGGCCCAGCCAACGTGGCGATATCCGCGCGTTCCATGTGTCCTCTTCCGGTTAGCGGGTCATGATCGCCGCCGCGGCACCGGCCATCACGGAAGCGTTGTGGCGGTTGGCCAAGCACATGGCGCGGCCGCTCTGATTGGGGTTGGGATGAAGGCACTCAACAAAACTGCCCTCCGAGAACGCGCGTGGCTAGCCGGCGGTTTGGAGCGCTGGGCTAGGGTCATTCCTCCTCGCGCTTGCGGTCGGCCGCCATTTCCTCCACCAGCCAGTCGCGGAATGCCCGGACCTTTCGCTGGCGCAGCGCGCCGGGCAGGTAGACGATGTAATATTTCGAGGTCGCCAGCATCTTGTGGTGAAAGGGGCGCACAAGCTTGCCTGAAGCGAGATCGTCGGAGATGAGGGCGCTGCGGCCCAGAAGTACGCCTTCCCCATGCACGGCGGCTTCACTGGCATGGGAGCCGGACTCGAAGCTCACTCCCTTGCTGGGATTGACGTCGGTCACCCCGGCGCGCTGAAGCCAGAGTGCCCAGTCGATCGGGAAGCCGTCGTGGATGAGCGTATGGTATTTCAGGTCACTTGGCTGCTTGAGCGGGTGATCGCCTTTTAAGAGTTCCGGGCTGCAGACCGGGAACACCTCGACCTCACTCAGAAACTCCGAGACCACCCCTTCATATTCCCCGCCGCCGTAGCGGATGGCGATGTCGATGCCGTCTCTGACGAAATCGGCCAGGTGCCCCGAGGTTGAAATGCGCACGTCGATGTCCCGATGAGCGCGGTGGAAGCGGTGGAACCTCGGCACCAGCCAGCGACCGGCAAAGGCGTCCGAGGTGCTTATATTGAGAACGCCTGCCGAACGTGGGGCCGTGGCGACAATCGTTGCGGCGCTCATCCGATCGAGAGCTGCGCCGATCTCGGCCGCGTAGGCGGCGCCCGCTGGCGTCAGGCTTACGGATCGCGTGCCTCGTTCGAAAAGCTTTATGCCAAGCCTCTCCTCGATGTTGCGGATGGCGCGGCTGATGGCGCCGTGCGTCAGGTTCAACTCAGCGGCCGCTTTGGTGAAGCTGAGATGACGTGCCGCCGCATCGAATCCGGGCAATGCAGTGAGCGGTGGAAGTACTCGGGCCATAGCTCGCCTGTTAGTTTTGCTCACGCATTGTCGACGAATATTCGTTTGTTGTCCAGCCGGTCGATTGGCAGGGTACTGCTATGGAAACGGGTTTCCGACAGTCACCCGACAAGGGATCAGGAAGGAATACACTGTGAGCATCAATCATGCATTTTCCGACGCCTATGGGGACGTCGGCACTGCGCCACTACGCACGCGAACCTTCGCAATTTCGCTACGCGCGCTGGCAACGGCAGTCGGTTCTCGTTTTGCCGACGTCCAACGCCGTCGCAAACTCCAGGCATTTGCCCGGTACCCCGATCTCCTTCTGGCCGACATGGGCTTCGAGCGTGATTGGAACGGGTCAGGCACCTGGATCGAGAGCCAGCAGGCTGCAGACGCTAATCGCCGCCGATCTCGTCGACGAGTACCGACCGCTGATCAACGGAGATCGACCCGCCGCTCAGGCTGGGCGTTGCCTGAGGCAAGGCCGGCGGGGTCTGAAAAATGAATTTGAAGGAGAGAAAAATGACCAACGAGACAACCAGCTTTGTCCACGTGACCTATGTCCGAACGACACCGGAGAAGGTGTTCGAGGCCATTACGAAACCGGATTTCGCTAGGCGCTATTGGGGCCACGAGAATGTTTCCGATTGGAAACCGGGATCGAACTGGCAACACATCCGCGCCAATGATGAACGCAGCGTCGAAATAGTCGGTGAGGTCATCGAGGGCTCACCGCCGATCCGTCTCGTCACCAGTTGGGCGGGTGCTTCGCGGGCTGACGATCCGGCGGCTTACAGCCGGGTGACCTACGAGATTGAAGAATACGAGGATATGGCGCGGCTGACGGTCACCCATGACGAACTCGTGGCCGGAAGCAGCATGGCGATCGGCATCAGCAAAGGTTAGCCACACGTCCTTTCCAGCCTGAAATCCTACCTGGAAACCGGGAGCGGTCTCGACGTCTTCGCCAAGCCGAAAGGTCATTGACAATCCGCGTCCACCCGGCCGGTCCGACGGGTGGAACGTCACAAGTACGGGCTGAAACCCCGCTGCTCATGGCTCCAGTGGACACCACCGACCCAAACGCGGCGCCAATCCATGAAGGAGACTTACAATGTTCGACATTCTACATCGCGTTGGCATCCACAACGCACCGCCGTCCAGCGTCTATGGCGCGCTCACGTCCATCGACAAACTTTCCAATTGGTGGACGAGCGACACCACGGGGCGCTCCGAGATCGGCAGCGTGATCAAGTTCCGCTTCGGCGAACGCGGCTTCTTCGACATGAAGGTGCTCGAACTTGAGCCGGCGAAACGTGTCGTATGGGAAGTGGCGGATGGGCCGAAGGAGTGGATCGGCACCAAGGTTATCTGGGACCTGTCGCCGGAAGGCGAGGGAACGACCCTTCGCTTCAAGCATCAGGGCTGGCGGGAACCGGTGGACTTCATGAACCATTGCAGCACCAAATGGGCGAGCTTCCTGTTCAGCCTCAAGGCACAGCTCGAAAGCGGCAAGGGCACGCCCTTTCCGGACGATTTCTTGATCAGCATCGATTTCGACTGATGCGGTGCAGGGCAATTTAGGCGCGAGCGGCGCGGCGGAGCCTGGCTGATCAAGCCAGGCTCCGCCTAACGACGGTGAGAGGGATATGCATTCAGATATCGAAGCGCATCTTTTGCATCTTCATCGGCTCGTCGCGCCGATTTCCGGTGCGTTGGCCGTCGATGTCGGCTGCGGCGATGGTTCTTCGACGCGCGCTTTGTCTTCTCGAGGCTGGCGCGCACTCGGGCTGGAGGTCACTTTCCAACTCGTCGAACGCGCCCGCAGCGCAGGGCAGGAGGCCGCCGGCGTCTCCTTTTCGGAAGGGCGAGGCGAATTACTGCCCGCAAGCGCATCCGGCGCGGCCCTCATCACTTTTCTGTTCAGCTTCCACCATGTGCCGGAGGATTTCCGGATCCAGGCAATCGACGAGGCGAAGCGTAGCCTTCTGCCGGACGGTCGGCTCCACATTGTCGATCCCTTGCCTGATGGTCCGATGAGTGAAGTGGTCCTGCCGGTTGAGGACGAGCGAGCGACACGACGGCATGCCCACCAACTGCTTCAAAGTCTGGATGGGAAGGGATGGAAGCTGCTGTCCCGCGAGGAGTACGTAATCGGCCGTGTCGTTCCTGACTTTCAGACGATTGTCGACGACCTCCTGCGCATGAATCCGTCACAGAATGTTCAGGTTTCGGCAATGCGCCCTGAAATGGAGCGCCGTTTCAAGGCTCTAGGTAAGCCGGTGAAGGGCGGAATGCGACTGGACCAGCCCTGCGTGGCCTATCACCTCGAACCGGTCTAAACCGCAAGACGATCCGTACACAAATTCTGCATGGAAAGAACCAGCGCCAAATAATGAAGAGAACTAATATGCGCAAACCGAAATCCGGGATCGAAGATTTCCCTTTGCGGCAAGGTGGCCGCCGCCGATGGCTATAGGGCGTATTTGAGGTGCCGTAACGGTTCGGATTTCATCTCATCTCCGATCTCGATACAGAGGATCTGTCAGGCCACAATGTTCTGGAGGCGCCGCCCCTCGAGCTTCCGGGCTTTGCTCGAGGGCTTGCATGTTGATGAGGCTGGCCACGGCACCCGCTAGGTCACGGCCTCTGCCCGATCGATTGGTTAGATGCCGAGGGTAAGTCGCCAAACGGGGCCTGTTGATGACACCGTGCATTCAACTTGCGCCCATCGCAATGCGGCTTCAAGGGTCGGCCGTCCGGCGACAAGTTATGATGGGCGCGCCCTCCTGATTTGAATCTGCCTGCAGTTGCAACGCGCCATCCAATCCTGTCGGCCAGCGGTCGATCGACGTTGCGTTCTCTGGAACGCAAGGTCGTGCGAGGGGCCGAGAAACATGCCGAGGTAGGCCGCCAATTCGCGCCAATCACAATCCCGACTAATGCCGTGATGTTTTCCGGCGCCGCACGCTGATGCGGCAACCAGCGGCAGCTTAAGTTATTGAGTTTCAATGGAAAATGGCGCACCCATCAGGATTCGAACCTGAGACCTTCGCCTTCGGAGGGCGACGCTCTATCCAGCTGAGCTATGGGTGCTTACCGTGTCGCAACTGCTTACGCAGTGCTTACGTGAGCTTTTCGCGAGTTGAAAGGCAAGAACGAAGACCTCGCAAATCCTTGTTCCTACTACCTCTTTTCGTCTCCTCAAATTCCGCTGGCCCCTTGACATCAGCCTTCGGAGGGCAGCGCTCTATCCAGCTGAGCTACGGGTGCAGGGCTTGATCGGGCCAAAAGCCCGGAAGCGCGCCGCGCCTACATAGCTGAACACGCCCTGCGCATCAACGCCGAAAGCGGTGCCCGCCACGGTGACAGCGCGACGCCTTGCCTCACTTAGACGTGAAAACGCGTGCGGAACTCGGAATCCGGGCCTTTCGTTAACCGTATGCAAGGCGCAATGAACGAAAAGGAAAGGGAGACAAATGCGTATCCATAAGATCATCGCCGCTACCTCGGCGTGGGCCCTGCTAACCGCGGGTGCCAGTTATGCCCAGGGTTTCGAGCCGTTTTTCGACACTGGAATAGACGCGGCGGACGGCTTTGAGCCCAGCGATGTCAACGATTCTCCTACCCCGAACATCGTTCAGGATGACGAATTGGGCGACACGGGTATAACTGCCAGCGCCATGGATCAGCGCTTGGATATGGGCACGACTGCCGCGGTTGAGGCGCCGGACGTCGATACCGGCCTTACAACAGGCGCCGTTGAGCCCACACCGCTGGTGCCGTTCCTCGATACCGGAATAGACGCGGCGGACGGCTTTAAGCCCAGCGATGCCAACGATTCGCCTACACCGGACATCGCTCAGGATGAAGGACTAGGCGATGAAGGCATCACCACCGGCGCCATAACCGGGCCGACGATCGTGAGGCCGCCGCTTCCGGCAGACCCGGATGTTTCGGTGGCACAGGCCGTTCAGCCGAGCGACCAGGGCGACGATCCAGTTCCCGACGTCGCGGACCCGGCGCCGCGGTACTATTGATGTCATTGCGGTGTTACGTCGCTCGTAGGGGTGGAGAACTAACGTGGAAAAGCTCTCTCCTCGCAGGGCTGAGTGCAGGAAGGCCGCTTCGGCAGAGTTCCGGAGCGGCCTTCTCAATTTCGGTTTCCCACGCTACATGGCAGACGCTTCCCGCGCATAGCTGGATGACCAATTGACCCCTCGCCTCCGCCGTGGTCAAACCGCGGGCAGGCGAGCACTACGGAGATGTTGCGGATGAGCGATCGCGTCGAGATCAACGGGCTGAAGATCGCCCGTGCACTGCATGATTTTACGGTGGAGGAAGCGCTTCCCGGCACCGGCGTCGACGCGGAAACCTTCTGGTATGCGCTGTCCGACATCGTGCATGCGCTCTCGCCGAAGAACCGGGCGCTGCTTGCCGCGCGAGATGAGATGCAGGCGAGGATCGACACCTGGTACCGCGAAAACGGCGCACCGGGCGATCCGGCCGTCTACGAGGCATTCCTGCGCGAGGTCGGCTATTTGCTGCCGGAGGGGCCGGATTTCCAGGTGACGACTTCGGATGTCGATCCCGAGGTCGCTCAAGTCGCCGGCCCGCAGCTCGTCGTGCCGGTGATGAACGCGCGCTATGCGCTAAACGCCGCCAATGCCCGCTGGGGCTCGCTCTACGACGCCCTTTACGGCACCGACGCTATCCCAGAGGAGAGCGGCGCGGAGCGCGGCAAGGCGTACAACCCGAAACGCGGCGAGAAGGTCATCGCCTGGGCGAAGGCTTTCCTTGACGAGGTGGCGCCGCTCGATGGTGCGAAGTGGGCAGAGGTGACCGGGATTGAGGCCGGCAAGGACCTGCGGCTCTCGACCGCAGGGAGCACCGTTTCCCTGAAACAATCAGGGCAATATGCAGGCCATGCCGAAGGCGAGGGCGGTTGGCGGCACATCCTTCTTGTCAACGACGGTCTCGGTATCGAAATCCTTCTCAACCGCGACTACGGCCCAGGAAAGACCGACCCCGCTGGCATTGCCGGCATCAACCTCGAAGCGGCGCTGACGACGATCATGGACTGCGAGGACTCTGTGGCAGCCGTCGA
The DNA here is from genome assembly GCF_025336525.1 of Chelativorans salis. Taxonomy (GTDB): domain Bacteria; phylum Pseudomonadota; class Alphaproteobacteria; order Rhizobiales; family Rhizobiaceae; genus Chelativorans; species Chelativorans salis. The sequence goes on along the minus strand of NZ_JAOCZP010000001.1, from coordinate 997,380 downwards.
TGCCGAGGACAAGGTCCTCGTCTACCGCAATTGGCTCGGGTTGATGAAGGGTGACCTGACCGAAACCTTCGAGAAAGGCGGCGAGACGATTACGCGCAAGCTCTATGGCGATTTCACTTACACCGCGCCCGACGGCTCGCCTTTCCCCGTCAAATGCCGCTCCTTGATGCTGGTTCGCAATGTCGGCCACCTGATGACCAACCCCGCGATCCTCGACCGCGAGGGCAACGAGGTGCCCGAAGGTGTCATGGACGCCATGTTCACCGCCATGATCGCCCTCCACGACATCGGCCCCAACGGCCGCCATATGAACAGCCGTGCCGGCTCCATGTATGTGGTGAAGCCGAAGATGCACGGACCGGAGGAGGTGGCTTTCGCAGTCGATCTCTTCGGCCGCGTCGAGGATGCGCTCGGCATGCGCGCCAACACCATGAAAATGGGCATCATGGACGAAGAGCGGCGCACCACTATCAACCTGAAGGAATGCATCCGCGCAGCCTCCGAGCGCGTTGTCTTCATCAACACCGGCTTCCTCGACCGCACCGGCGATGAGATCCACACCTCCATGGAAGCCGGCCCAATGATCCGCAAGGGTGACATGAAGGGCGCGCCCTGGATCAAGGCCTATGAGGACTGGAACGTCGACATCGGCCTTCAATGTGGCCTTTCCGGCCATGCGCAGATCGGCAAGGGTATGTGGGCCATGCCCGACCTGATGGCCGCCATGCTGGAGCAGAAGATCGGCCACCCGAAAGCCGGCGCCAACACCGCCTGGGTGCCTTCGCCCACCGCCGCCGCCCTGCATGCCACGCACTACCACAAGGTCGACGTGAAGGTGGTCCAGGAAAGCCTGAAGAACCGCCCGCGCGCCAAGCTCTCCGATATCCTCTCCGTACCCGTGGCGGTCAGACCCAACTGGACGCCCGAGGAAATCCAGCGTGAACTGGATAACAACGCGCAAGGGATCCTGGGATACGTGGTGCGCTGGGTGGACCAGGGCGTCGGCTGCTCCAAGGTGCCGGATATCAATGACATCGGCTTGATGGAGGACCGTGCCACACTCCGCATCTCCTCCCAGCACATCGCCAACTGGCTGCATCACGGCGTGGTGTCCCGCGAACAAGTGATGGAGACCATGAAGCGCATGGCCGAGGTGGTTGACCGGCAAAACGAGGGCGACCCGAACTACGAGCCCATGGCGCCGGACTTCGATGCCTCCATCGCCTTCCAGGCCGCCTGCGACCTCGTCTTCAAGGGGCGCGAGCAGCCGAATGGCTATACGGAGCCGATTCTGCATGCGCACCGGCTGGAAAAGAAGGCACGGGATGGGCACGGGGATGCAGCTAAGACCTCCACGGCCTGATGAAGGCTCCGCTTTGACGTCGCTCTGCCTGCGCGCGAAGGCGGTGCACGGTTATGATGAGGCTTTCATAGAGGCCTGCCGCAACGAGTTGACGGTCGATCCCACCAGCTCCGGCTTGGTCGTTGCCGAAGACGGTGCAATACCAGTCGGGCTGGCCGAAGTCGTCATCGCCGGGGAACGTGCGGAGTTGGAAAAGCTGTTTGTTGAGCCGGAGTGTCACGGAAGGGGCCTCGGACGGAGGCTCTTTGAATGGGCGAAGGCGGAGGCGAAGAGCCATGGTGCGTGCGAGATCGTGATCGATTCGGACCCTGGCGCGGCGGCTTTCTACGAAAGGATGGGGGCAGCCGTGATGGGACAGTCGCCTTCGGGCTCCATAGCGGGCCGGCTTCTGCCGCGCCTCCGGCTACCGCTGGAATTAGGCTGAAGAGGCCCGAGCCACCTGCAGAAAACAGCAATGAACATCCTCGCCATCGACACCGCGGCCGCCCTCTGCGCAGCCTGCGTCTACGATTCCATCGCCGATAGGGAAAAGGGCAGGGCGATACTCGACCTTGGCAAGGGCCACGCCGAGCATGTCATGAGCGTCATCGGCAGTGCGCTGCAAAACGCCGGCGTCCCCTATGACGCACTCGATGCCGTCGCCGTCTCCGTCGGCCCCGGCTCGTTCACCGGGGTCCGCGTTGGCGTGGCCGCCGCGCGGGGGTTGGCGCTTGCGTTGAAGGTCCCGGCCATCGGCGTCACCACGCTCGAAGCGCTGGCAGCCGAAGCGCGCGAATCCTTCCCTCATCGCGCAATACTCGCCGTCACCGGTAACAGAGCGGAAAGTCTCGCCACAGCCCGTTTCGATGCAGCCGGCGCCTGTGTCGAGGGGCCGGCTTTGGCCACCGTCGAGGCAGTCGCCGAGATCGCGCGCGCCGAGCGCCCCGTCCTCGCCGGCGATGCGGCGGGCTTGGTCGCCGAGGCAGCGGGCGGCGCTTTCGACATGGGGCCGCAAAGGGCGACGGCGGATATCCTTTTCTACGCCCGCATTGCTGCCGGGCGCCCCGCCGGCGAAAAACCGAAACCGCTCTATCTGCGCGCCCCGGACGCCAAGCCGCAGGCTGCCTTCGCCCTTCCCCTGAAAGACCGGTAATGGCGCTCTCCTTCACCCCCTTCCGGCGGAGAGACTTCATTGTGCGCCCGCTAGAAAGCGAGGACAGCGAGGCGATCGCCGCTTTGCATGCGGAGGACTTCACGCGTCCATGGACGGGCGACGAATTCGCCGCGCTGATCGCCCAGGACACCGTCTTTGGCTTCGTCGCCATGGAGGTGGGTGCCGCCTGGGCAAAGCCGTCCGGCTTCGTTCTGGCCAGGCTGGCAGCGGGCGAGGCGGAGATCCTCACCATCGCCGTCTCCCGCCATCTTCGCGGCCGCGGCCTCGGCCGCATGCTGCTGGACGCCGTGCTGCGCACCCTGCATGCCGAACGCGCGGAGGCGCTCTTCCTGGAAGTGGACGAGAACAACCAGCCGGCCATCGCCCTCTATCGCCGCCTCGGCTTCCGCGAAGTCGGACGCCGCCCCCACTACTACGAGAACAACGCCGCAGCCCGCACCGACGCCCTCGTTATGCGGCGGGATTTACGGTAAGGCGTCGTGCGCAACAAATCTGCCCTCCCAACAATCCGCCTCGCCGGCGCGCTGTTGCTTGTGGCGGCCGGCACCGTGCCACTGGCGCTCGCGCAGGCGCTGGCGCTGCGCACCGGCTGGTGGAGCGATGGGATGGCGCCGCAGCTCTGGCATCGGCTGATCCTCAAGGTGCTGGGCATTCGCGTGCATATCAAGGGCGCCGTGGCGGCGGAGCGGCCGCTGCTGATCGCGGCAAACCACATCTCGTGGACCGATATCATGGTGCTGGGCTCGATCGGCGGCATGAATTTCATTGCCAAGTCGGACGTTCGGTCCTGGCCGGTGATGGGTCCACTGGCGCGGCTGCAGCGCACCGTCTTCGTCGAGCGCGAGCGCAGGCGCGCCTCGTCCGGGCAGATGCGCGAGATCGCCGCGCGTCTAGCGGACGGCGACCCGATGGTGCTGTTCGCCGAGGGCACGACCGGGGGCGGAAGCCGCGTTCTGCCCTTCAAGTCCACGCTCTTCGGCGCCGCGCAGCTCGCGCTCGGTGCGCTCAAGGCAGAGCGCGTCTTGGTGCAGCCGGCAGCCATCGCCTATATGCGCAAAAATGGCCTGCCTCTCGACCAGCGCGAGCGGGGAGACATCGCCTGGATCGGCGATACTGCGCTCATCCCGCATCTAAGGACCATGCTCGGCGCAGGCGTGATCGATGTCGAGGTGCGCTTCGGCGAGCCGATCCCGTTTTGCGCGGAATCGGACCGCAAGTCGGTGGCCCGCGCCGCCGAAAACGAAGTGCGGCGGATGTTCGTGGCGGCGCTGCGCCGGCGCGAGGCGTAAAGTGAACGCGGCGGCCTACAAAAACCGTCTGTTTTTTGACCTCCAAAGACGCTAGGTAACCGGCATGGAACAGAATGCGACGCCGGAGATTATCAGCCACGAGGAAGCGCCCGAGACGGGCGCGGCGCGTGCTGCGCCCAAGAAGGTCTTCGTCAAGACCTATGGCTGCCAGATGAACGTTTACGATTCCCAGCGCATGGCTGATGCGCTGGCGGCCGATGGCTATCGTCCGACGGAAGCGATCGAGGACGCCGACCTCGTGCTCCTGAACACTTGCCATATCCGCGAGAAGGCGGCGGAAAAGGTCTATTCCGAGCTGGGCCGCATCCGCCGGCTCAAGGAAGAGCGCGCCAGGAACGGCCGCGAGACGGTGATCGGCGTGGCCGGCTGCGTCGCGCAGGCGGAAGGGCGCGAGATCCTGCGCCGTGCGCCGGCGGTCGACCTCGTCATCGGTCCGCAGACCTACCACCGCCTGCCATCCGTCGTCAGCCGGGCGAGGGGCGGCGAGAAGATCGTCGAGACCGATTACGCCATAGAGGATAAGTTCGAGCATCTGCCGGCGCCCGAGCGCAAGGCCGTCCGGAGCCGCGGCGTCACCGCCTTCCTTACTGTGCAGGAGGGCTGCGACAAGTTCTGCACCTTCTGCGTGGTGCCCTATACGCGGGGTTCGGAAGTCTCGCGGCCGGTCAGTCAGATCGTCGCCGAGGCCGAGCGGCTGGCCGAGGCCGGCGTGCGCGAGGTCACACTGCTCGGCCAGAACGTCAACGCCTGGCATGGCGAGGGCGCCGACGGGCGCGAATGGGGCCTGGGGGAGCTTCTCTTCCGCCTGGCGGAGGTTCCCGGCATCGAGCGGCTGCGCTACACGACCAGCCATCCGCGCGACATGGACGATGCGCTGATCGCCGCTCACCGCGATCTGCCGAAGCTGATGCCCTATCTGCACCTACCAGTGCAGGCCGGCTCGGACCGAATCCTCAAGGCCATGAACCGCCGCCATACGGCCAAGGACTATCTACGCCTGATCGATCGGATCCGCGCCGCCCGCCCCGACATCGCCATGTCGGGCGATTTCATCGTCGGCTTTCCCGGCGAGACGGATGCGGATTTCGAGGGCACGATGCGCATCGTGCGCGAGGTCGGCTATGCACAGGCCTTTTCCTTCAAGTATTCGCCGCGGCCGGGAACGCCCGGCGCGGACATGAAGGACCAGGTGGCCGAGGCCGTGAAGAACGAGCGCCTGCAGCGGCTTCAAGCCCTGCTCACCGAGCAGCAGCGCTCGTTTGCTCAAAGCCTCGTCGGTACGACCATCGATCTTCTGTTGGAGAAGCCCGGCCGCGAGGCGGGCCAGCTTGTCGGCCGCTCGCCTTGGCTGCAGCCGGTGATTGTCGATGACGGGGCCGGCGAAATCGGCGATATTGTGGAAGTGCGAATAAGGCAGGCGGGCCCCAACAGCTTGTTTGCCGATCCGGTGCGGTCTATCGATTTAGGCAAGGCCCGAGTGGCCACCTCGAAGGAGGAACACGTTTGACGGCTGGCACGCAGTTGAAGAATACGCCCTCCGGGGCGTCCGACATGGCGCACATCGTGCTGACCTTCGACAATAACAAGCTTGCTGGCGTCCTGTACGGCCCGTTCGATGAGAACCTGGCGCGCATCGAGCAGAAGCTGGGCGTCGACATCCATTCCAAGGGTAACCAGCTTGCCGTCAAGGGCGAGCCGATCGCCGCCGAGCAGGCGCGCCGGGCGCTCGATTATCTGTATGACCTCGTGCAGGGCGGCACGGAGCTTTCGGCTTCCGAGGTGGACGGCGCGGTGCGCCTGGCGCAGGCGGCCGATGATCAGTTGAGCCTCCCCACCATGGAAGGCAAGGGAAAGCTCGCGGCAGCCCAAATCACCACGCGCAAGCGTACGGTCTACGCCCGTTCGCCCAACCAGGACGCCTACATGCGCGCATTGGAGCGCTCCGAGCTCGTCTTCGGCATCGGGCCCGCGGGCACCGGAAAGACTTTTTTGGCCGTCGCCTACGCCGCCATGCTGCTCGAGCGCGGCATGGTCGACCGCATCGTCCTGTCGCGGCCGGCGGTCGAGGCGGGCGAGCGGCTCGGCTTCCTGCCCGGCGACATGCGCGAGAAGGTCGACCCCTATCTGCGCCCACTCTACGACGCGCTCTACGACATGATGCCAGCCGACAAGGTGGAGCGCGCGCTCGCCGCCGACGTGATCGAGATTGCCCCGCTCGCCTTCATGCGCGGGCGCACGCTCAACAACGCCGTGGTGATCCTCGACGAGGCGCAGAACACCACGCCCATGCAGATGAAGATGTTCCTGACGCGACTGGGCGAGAACGGCCGCATGATCGTGACCGGCGACCCCAGCCAGATCGACCTGCCGCCGAACACCAAGTCGGGCCTCGTGGAGGCGTTGCAGGTGCTGAAGGATGTGCAGGGCATCGTCACCGTCCGCTTCAACGAGAAGGACGTGGTGCGCCATCCGCTGGTAGCCGCTATCGTCGAAGCCTACGACAGCAAGATGCCCGGCGGCTCACCGTCGCCCAGGAAAGATGCCTGACCGACAGCCGTCGCCGCCCCCCGATATCGCCATCGACATCGCGGTGGAGGCTGATGGCTGGCCGGCGGAGGAGGCGTTGCAGCGACTGGCCAAGGAAGCGGTGGTAGCCGCCGCCGCCGCAACGGGTGCCGGCAGCGGCCAGACGCTCGGCATCCTTTTCACGGACGATGAAAACATCCGCACCCTGAACGCTCGCTTCCGTGGCAAGGACAAGCCGACCAACGTGCTGTCATTCCCCGCTCCGCCCGGCATGGCGCCGCCTAGCACGCCACCGCATATGGGGGATATCGCGCTCGCCCGCGAGACGATCGTCCGCGAGGCCAACGCGGAAGGAAAGGCTTTCGACCATCATTTGACCCATCTTGTCATTCACGGTTTTCTTCATCTCGCGGGCTATGATCACGAGACAGGACAGGAGGCGGAGGAGATGGAAAGCCTGGAAAGGCGCATCCTGAAGGGCCTTGCCATTGGCGATCCCTATGCATAACTGTGTAGGTGAAACGACTGAAAGACGATGACGGATACATCAATGATCGCCGCCGAGCGCGCGCCGGACGGCGAAAGCGGTACTCCCGCGGAGGGAGAAGAGGGGTCGAGTAGACCGCCTCGACGCGCCCAGACCCGACCAACGTTTCTTCGACGGCTCGCGGGTTTCCTGGGAGTGCGCAACGGCTCGTCCCTGCACGACGATCTTGCCGAAGTGCTCCACGAACACACAGCCGACACGGCTCCCTTCTCTGCGGGGGAGCGGGCGATGCTGCAGAACATCCTGCGCCTGCGCGAGTTGCGCGTGGAGGATGTCATGGTGCCGCGCGCCGACATCGAGGCGGTCGATCTCTCCACGACCCTGGGCGAGCTTTTGAACATTTTCGAGCGCGGAGCCCATTCGCGCATGCCGGTCTACGCCGAATCGCTCGATGACCCACGCGGCATGGTGCATATCCGCGACGTGGTGGCCCATCTCATCCGCACCTCCCGCCAGAAGAAGGGGCGCGGCGGCCGCAAGAGCGCGGCCCAGCCGCTCGACCTCGCCAATGTCGATCTCGGCCGCACCATCGAGGAGCTCAGCATCATGCGGCCGCTGCTTTTCGTGCCGCCGTCCATGCTCGCCTCCGACCTTATGGCGCGCATGCAGGCCAGCCGCACGCAGATGGCGCTCGTCATCGACGAATATGGCGGCACCGACGGTCTCGTCTCGCTGGAGGACATCGTCGAGATGGTCATCGGCGACATCGAGGACGAACACGACGAAGACGAGCCGATGATCGAGCAGACGGGCGACGGCATCTTCGTCGTCGACGCGCGCGCCGAGATCGATGACGTGACCAAGGCCATCGGCGACGGCTTCGGCGCCGGCGAGCACGCCGAGGACGTGGACACGATCGGCGGCATGATCTTCAACACGCTTGGCCGCGTGCCGGCGCGCGGCGAGGTGGTGCAGGCGATCCCCGGCTTCGAGTTCCACGTGCTCGATGCCGATCCGCGCCGCGTCAAGCGCGTCCGCATCGTCCAGGGCCGCACCGCCGAGCGCCGCCGCCGCATCCTCAAGCCGATAGCCGAGAAGTAGGACGCTTTACCGAAACACCTTCCCCGCCAGCACCACACGCGCCGCCGCCGTATAGAGCGTGACCGCCGCGAAGACATAGGCGATGAGGGGAAACCAGCCGGGATACAAACAGGCAAGCGCAAAGGCGATCAGCGTCTCGCCGGCTTCCGCCAGCCCGGTCGTGAAGAAGAAGGACTTCTCGCCCCGCTCCAGCGTCTTCATGCGGCGCTTTTCCGCCAGCACCGCATAGGCGAGGAAGCTCGCGCCGTTGACGTAAAAGGCAAAGAGCAGGAACGCACCGGCCATGCCGTTGGCGCCGGGATCGTAGAGGACGAAGCCGAGAGGAATGACGCCGTAATAGGCGAAATCGAAGACGATATCGATATAGCCGCCGAAATCCGTGCTGCCCCTTATGCGCGCCACCGCGCCGTCCAGCCCGTCGCCCAGCCGGCTCAGGACGATGAGCGCAAGCGCAGTCCAGAAATGGCCGCTGGCGATGGCCGCTGCGGCGCCGAGGCCGGCAAATAAGCTCGATACCGTCACGGCGTTGGCCGAAACGCCTACTGCCGCCAACCTTACCGCCAGCATGGCAAGAACTGGCTCCAGCCTGCGTCTAGCCCAACCGTCTATCACCCTTCTCTCCTGCCCGGTCTTTACCCAAATTGACCTATAGCCTTGCCGGATACATATCACCTGTCACAATGTCGTCAGAGCCTTGCGAGGCAGCGAGCGGCAGGGCGGAACCATGTACCGAGCGATAACCCACGATATAGAAGTGTGTGTCGAGCCCTTCTTCCTTCCCGAGCGATCGGACCCGGAGGAATGCCGCTATGTCTGGGCCTATCAGATCACGATCGCCAATTTTTCCCGCGAAAAGGTTAAGCTGATTCTGCGCTACTGGCACATCACCGACGGGCTCGGACGCGTGCAGGAGGTGCAGGGCGAAGGTGTTATAGGCGAGCAACCCGAGCTCGAGCCCGGCGACAGCTATCAATATACCTCCGCCTGCCCGCTGACGACGTCTTCCGGCATCATGGCGGGGCGCTATACGATGCAGAACGCGCGTGGGGCGACCTTCGACGTAGATATCCCGGCCTTCTCCCTCGATCTGCCGGGCGAGCGGGTTTCGCTCAACTGACGCCGCCGATCAGGCGGACGGATATGCAGGCGCCCCCTTCGCGCCCCCCTCTGTCCCGCCGGACATCTCCCCCACAAGGGGAGATTGCGCTGACCGCTCGCTTGGGCGCTTCTTCTGCAACGCTGATGATTGGCGAAGGTCGCCGCCACGGCCAATCTCCCCCTCGTGGGGGAGATGCCCGGCAGGGCAGAGGGGTGTGAAGGACGCCGCCAATCCTAAGGGACGGCTGATCCATCTCCATGGATCCCCCTCTAGCATCGACTTCTCCCACCGCCGTTTCGGGCGCAGCGACGCCAGCGTGCATCTACCTACAATATGGACAATCGTATTGACATTGAAACATATGTTCCATAGTCAGGAGGGAACCACGCAGTTTCCGGGAGGACTGACAGAATGGCCACGAACGTTGCCCTGATCGGGCTTGCGCGCGATCTCGCGGAGCGGGAGAAGGCCGGCCGGCCGATCCGCATCGGCCTCGTCGGCTCCGGCGAGATGGGCACCGACATCGTCACCCGCGTCGCCCACATGGCGGGCATCGAGATCGGCGCCATCGCCGAACTGAACCTGCCGGCCGCAACCAGGGCCGTCGACATCGCCTATCGGGAAGCGGGCCATGCGCTCGAGGTCTCCAGCGCTTCCGCGATGAGCGAGGCCATGGAGGCGGGCAAGGTTGCGGCGACGGCGGACGCCGATCTCGTCATCGGCAACGATCTCATCGACGTGGTGGTCGACGCCACCGGCGTGCCTTCCGTCGGTGCCGAGATCGGCCTCCGCGCCATGGAGCACGGCAAGCATCTGGTCATGATGAACGTCGAGGCCGACGTCACCATCGGCGCTTACCTGAAAAGCGAGGCCGACCGCCTGGGCGTCACCTATTCGCTCGGCGCCGGCGACGAGCCGTCCTCCTGCATGGAGTTGATCGAATTCGTCTCCGCCATGGGCCACCCCATCGTCGCCGCCGGCAAGGGCAAGAATAACCCGCTCAACATCGACGCCACGCCCGATGCCTACCGGGAAGAGGCCGAGCGCCGCAACATGAACCCGCGCATGCTGGTCGAGTTCGTCGACGGCTCCAAGACGATGGTGGAGATGGCCGCGATTGCCAACGCCACCGGCCTCGTCCCGGACAAGCCCGGTATGCACGGTCCAGCCGCCACGCTGGGCGAGCTCTCCTCGACACTGATCCCTCAGAAGGATGGCGGCGTACTCTCTCGCATCGGCGTCGTCGACTATTCCATCGGCAAGGGCGTCGCCCCCGGCGTCTTCGTGGTCGCCGACATGTCGCATCCGCGCATATCGGAGCGCATGGAAGACCTGAAGATGGGCAAGGGTCCCTATTTCACCTTCCACCGCCCCTACCATCTCACCTCGCTGGAAGTGCCGCTCACCTGCGCCCGGGTCGTCCTCTATGGCAAGGCCGACATGGTGCCGCTGTCGCGCCCCGTGGCGGAAGTCTGTGCCGTGGCCAAGAAGGACCTGAAGCCCGGCGACACGCTCGATGCCATCGGCGAATACTGCTACCGCGCCTGGATCATGACGGCCGAGGAGGCGCGCGGCGCCAACGCCGTTCCCTGCGGCCTCCTCCAGGGCGGCTCCGTCACGGCGCCCATCGCCAAGGGCGAGCTCATCACCCACGCGAATGCCGCTCTCGCGCCCGGCTCGAAGATAGCCGAACTGCGCGCAAGGCAGGACGAGCTCGTTATCGAAACCACGGGAGGCTGACCATGGCGACGCGCGCAAGCGCCGGAGCGGCCGAGGCCGGCGCCAACCTGCCCTTCCTCTACCGTCACCATGACAAGGACGCCCTGAAAGAGGCCCTCTACAAGATGCATCTCATCCGCCTCTTCGAGGAGGGGGCGGAAGAGTCCTACATGCGCGGCCTCATCCACGGCACGATGCATCTGTCCATCGGCCAGGAGGCTAGTGCAGTCGGCATCTGCCTGCCGCTCACCGACGACGACCAGATCACCTCGACCCACCGCGGCCATGGCCACTCCATCGCCAAGGGCGCCGACGTAGCGAGGATGTTCGCCGAATTCTTCGGCAAGACCACGGGCTATTGCCGCGGCCGCGGCGGCTCCATGCACATCGCCGACGTGTCGAAGGGCAATCTCGGCGCCAACGGCATCGTCGGCGGCGGCATCCCCATCGCCGTCGGCGCCGCGCTCTCGGCCAAGCAGCTCAAGAACTGCAAGGTCGTCGTCTGCTTCTTCGGCGACGGCGCCAACAACGAGGGCGCCTTCCACGAGGCGCTCAACATGGCCGCCATCTGGAAGCTGCCGGTCGTCTTCGTGTGCGAGAACAACCAGTACGGCATGTCCACCTCCGCCGAGCGCTCCACCGCCGTAAAGGACATCGCAGAGCGCGCGGCCGCCTATTCGATGCCGGGCGTGATCGTCAACGGCAACGTGCTGTCGGATGTGGCGGAGGCCTCCCACCAGGCCGTCCAGCGCGCGCGGGCGGGCGAGGGGCCGACGCTGATCGAATCGAAAACCTACCGCTATCGCGGCCACTCCAAGAGTGACCGCAACCGCTACCGCACAAAGGACGAGATCGAGGACTGGATGACCAACCGCGATCCCATCGCCCTCTACGAGGCCGAATTGAAGGCGCTGGGCATTTTCGGCCAGGACGAGATCGACGTCGTGCGCGCGGCAGCGGCGAAGGAGATCGCGGCAGGCATCGAATTTGCCAAGGAAAGCCCGTCTCCCGAGACCACCGACCTCGAGCAATACGTCTACACGGAGCCCGCGTAATGGTCGCTCGGCTGCGTGAACTGAGCTACGCACAGGCGATCCAGGAGGCCATGGCGCTCGCCATGGAGGCGGACGAGCGCGTCTTCCTGATGGGCGAGGATATCGGCGTCTATGGCGGCGCCTTCCAGGTCACGGGCGATCTCGTCAACCGCTTCGGCGAAGAGCGGGTGATGGATACGCCCATTTCCGAGCTCGGCGGCGCCGGCGTCGCCGTGGGTGCTGCCGTCACCGGCATGCGGCCAATCTTCGAATTCCAGTTCTCCGACTTCGCCACGCTCGCCATGGAGCAGATCGTCAACCAGGCGGCCAAGATGCGCTTCATGCTGGGAGGCGCCGTCTCGGTGCCCGTCGTCATGCGCTTTCCGGCAGGCTCCGGCACGGGCGCGGCGGCCCAGCACAGCCAGAGCCTTGAAGCCTGGCTCGGCCACGTGCCCGGCCTCAAGGTCATCCAGCCGGCGACACCGCACGATGCCAAGGGCATGCTTCTCGCCGCGATCGAGGATCCCGACCCGGTGATGATCTTCGAGCACAAGCTTCTCTACAAGATGAAGGGTTCTGTGCCGGAGGGGCACTACACCGTGCCCATCGGCAAGGCCGAGATTCGCCGCGAGGGTCGCTATCTCACCGTCGTCGCCACCTCAATCATGGTGCACAAGGCGCTGGAGGCGGCGAAAGCGCTGGAAGGGGAGGGGATCGATGTCGAGGTCGTCGACCTTCGCACCGTCCGCCCGATGGACCGCGAGACCGTCATCGACAGCGTCAAGAAGACAAGCCGGCTGCTCACCGTCTACGAGGGCGTCAAGACACTGGGCATCGGCGCCGAGGTCAGCGCCATGATCGCCGAGAGCGACGCCTTCGACTTTCTGGACGCACCCATCGTCCGCCTGGGCGGTGCCGAAACGCCAATCCCCTACAACCCGGAACTCGAAAGGGCCACCGTGCCCCAGGTGCCCGACATCGTGGCCGCCGCCCGCGATCTCGTGAGAGGGGCGCGCTAGCAATGCCCGTGGAGGTCATCCTGCCGAAAGTCGACATGGACATGGCGACAGGGCGGATCTCGCGCTGGCACGTCGAGGAAGGCGCGGCCGTCGAAAAGGGCGACCTCCTGTTCGAGATCGAGACCGACAAGGCAGCCATGGAGATCGACGCCCCGGCAGGCGGGATCGTCGGCGATATCTCCGGCAAGGAGGGCGTGGATATCCCCGTCGGCCAGGCGGTAGCGTGGATTTACGCGGAAGGCGAAGCCACACCTTCCTCCCCCCTTGCGGGGGAGGTGCCCGCGAAGCGGGCGGAGGGGGGTGGTGGCGATCGCGTGCCGACTTCCGAGGAAGGCGCGCGACCTTCACCACCCCCACCCGTCCAACCGCCTACGGCGGCTGTCCACCCTCCCCGCAAGGGGGAAGGAAAGGGCGTCCGTGCCTCTCCACTCGCCCGCCGCATTGCCAAGGAAGCCGGCATCGACCTTGCCGCCGTCTCCGGCTCCGGCCCGCGCGGCCGCGTGGTGAAGGCCGATGTCGAGGCGGCGATTTCCGGCGGCGCAGCGAAAGCGCCCGCCGCCCGGGCGCCCGAGGCCCCGGCGCCCAAGCCCATGTCGGACGAGCAGGTCTTGAGGCTCTTCGAGGAAGGCTCCTACGAGCTCGTGCCCCACGACGGCATGCGCAAGACCATCGCCCGCCGCCTGGTCGAGGCGAAGTCCACCATCCCGCACTTCTACCTGACGCTGGACTGCGAGATCGACGCGCTGCTGGCGCTCCGCAAGCAGCTCAATGCCGCCGCCCCCATGGTCAAGACCGAGGACGGCGAGAAGCCGGCCTACAAGCTGTCGGTCAACGATTTCATCATCAAGGCCATGGCCCTGGCGCTGATGGCCGTGCCTGACGCCAACGCCTCGTGGACCGAGAGCGCCATGGTCAAACACAAGCATGCCGATGTCGGGGTGGCTGTGGCCATTCCCGGCGGGCTGATCACGCCGATCGTGCGCCGGGCCGAGGCAAAGACCCTGTCGGCGATCTCCAACGAGATGAAGGATCTCGCGACCCGCGCCAGGAACCGCAAGCTGAAGCCGGAGGAGTATCAGGGCGGCACGACGGCGGTCTCCAATCTCGGCATGTACGGCATCAAGGACTTTGCCGCCGTCATCAACCCGCCGCACGCCACCATTCTGGCGGTCGGCGCGGGCGAAGAGCGGGCGGTGGTGAAGGACGGCGAGATCAAGCCCGCCACCATCATGTCGGTGACGCTGTCGACCGACCACCGCGCCGTCGACGGGGCGCTCGGCGCCGAACTGCTTTCCGCCTTCAAGCGGCTGGTGGAGAACCCGTTTGGGATGCTGGTGTAGCACCTTTCCATCCCCCCTGAGCTCGTCGAAGGGGGGAAAATGATGCGAGTTCGGGGTCCGGCAAAGCCGAAGAAAGACTCCACCCCAGCAAGCGCTCGCTCGCCTCAGCTCGCCCTGACCGAGGACGACACCGCAGCAGCCCCGCCGGCGGCCTGCACGGAGCGCGTGCCCGCGGCGATTGCCGCCGAAAGGCAGGCCTCGAGGCTCCTGCCGTCAAGCCAAGCATCCAACAGCCCGGCATTGAACGCATCCCCCGCACCGGTCGTATCGACAACGCGAACCTTCCGGGCAGGAAGCACGCAAACCTCGCCGCCCACGCTCAGCATCCCGCCCTCGGCCCCGAGCTTCAGCGCCACGAGCGGGAACCGGGCCGACAGCGCCTGAAGCGCCTCTTCCGGCGGCTCTCTCCCCGTCAGCACCCGTGCCTCCTCCAGATTGGGCAGAAACACATCGACCCCGGCGCAGCGATCGAGGAAGGACGGATCGCGGATAAGCGTGTCGTCCCAGCTCGGATCGAGCGAGACGGAAAGGCCGCGCTCCTTCGCCTGGCGCACAACGTCGTGCATCTCGGCAAGGGTCGCATATTCGGCGATATGCAGGTGCCGCGCCATTGGCCAGGAAAGCGCTGCGGCAAGAGTAGCCGGCTCCGCCGGCCCGGCACGCCGGGAAAGGAACGCCCGATCCTTGCCTTCGACCATCACCACGGTCACCTGCGGCCCGGCGGAAGGATGCCGATCGAGAAACTGCAGATCGATGCCCGGCAGCGCCAGCTGCGGCTCGATCGCCTGCGAGAGCGCGTCCGTCCCAAGCCGCGCCACCAGCGCCGTGGGCCGCCCGAGAGCGGCGCCATGCGCGGCGGTGATGAAGGCGCCCCCGCCGGCGGCCAGCGTCATCTCCTCCGCGAAAAGCTCGCGGCCGAGCCGCGGCATGCCGTCAAGGCCGGTAAAGACGAAATCGCAATAGATGCGGCCGAGGCTGACGATGGCCTCGCGGTCTGTTTTCTGCAACATCATAGCCGGCCCAACGCCCGCTCCGTCTTGGCGTCGAAGAGGTAGAGCGAACTGGGCGCGGCGACCGCCTTCACCGTACTGCCGACCGCCGGAATGACCCTCCCCGGCGCGGTCGCGATGGCCTCCGTACCGGCGATATCGAGATGCACGAGCGTTTCTGAACCCAAGGGTTCGGCGGCCGTGACGAGGCCGGAGACGGCAAGGCCATCGCCACCCCCGTCGCTGATCACCAGATCGTGCGGGCGCACACCCACCAGCACGTCCCCACCGGACATCTCGCTTGCATCGATGCCGGAAAGCTTCGCTCCCGGAAGCGCCAGCACCCCATCCTCGATCCGGCCGGGAACCAGGTTCATCGCCGGGCTGCCGATGAAGCGCGCCGTGAACACGTCGACCGGGTTCTCGTAGAGCTCCACCGGCGTGCCCACCTGCAAAATGCGCCCGTCGCGCATCACGACGATCCGGTCGGCCATGGTCATGGCCTCCACCTGGTCGTGCGTTACATAGACGACCGTGGTGCCGAGCCGCTGGTGCAGCCGTTTGATCTCGATACGCATCGCCGAGCGCAGCTGCGCGTCGAGGTTGGACAAGGGCTCGTCGAACAGAAACGCCACCGGATCGCGCACCATCGCCCGCCCGATGGCCACGCGCTGGCGCTGACCGCCGGAAAGCGCGGCCGGCCGCCGGTCGAGCAGGTCCTCGAGCCCCAGGATGCGCGCGGTCTCCAGGATGCGCTCCTGCTTCTCTGCCTTCGAAAGCTTCGAGGTATAGAGCCCGAAGCCGATGTTCCGGCCGACCGTCATATGCGGATAGATGGCGTAGTTCTGAAACACCATCGCCACATTGCGCTGCTTGGGCTCGCGCTGGTTCACCGTCTCGCCAGCGATCCTCAACACGCCGTTGGAAATATCCTCCAGCCCGGCGATCATCCTCAGCGTCGTCGACTTTCCGCAGCCCGACGGGCCGACGAAGACGACGAACTCGCCATCGTCGATGGCAAGATCGATACTCTGCACGGCGAGCACCTGACCGTATTTCTTGGTGAGACCGTTAAGCTCGATCCGCGCCATCAGCTTCGCTCCGTCAATGCGGTGAACTCTTCCTGCAACCGCCGCGCCGCCTCCGCCTGCCGCTCGGCGTTCTCCCGCGCCCGCGTGGCAAAGCCCCGCGCCTTCTCCCGGTATCCAGCCAACGCGCTACCAAGCGGCTCGGCCGCCGGCCCGCCAAAGCGGGTGCGAACGGCGACGAAATAATCGGGCGAGACCAGCTCGGCAAACATCACTTCATCAATCGCCGTCGCCCGCCCCGTCGCGTTGGCGAAGGCTTCGGCAAAAGCCGCATAACCGTCCGCCGCCAAATCCCTATCCACGGCCACCACCGCGCGCGCCGCCGCCGCCGCGATCTCATGCCCCTCGCGGAAGGACAATCCCTCCCGGCGCACCAGACTGTCGGCAAGCTCGGTGACGGTGATGCAGGAGCGGCGGATATTTGTCTCAACCCGCGCGGGATCGATCCTGATCTGCGAAACGACGGCGGCGAGAAGGTCGAGCACCCGATACCCGCTCTTGAAGGCTTGGTACCCCATCGCCTGCGTCTCGCCCTCCGAATCGTTCATGTCGGTGAACGGTGTATTGTGCATCACGTCGAGCATTGCCCGCGCCCGCCCGAACGTCTGGCTCGCCAGGTGCCTGAGGTGCTCGATGGGCACCGGGTTGCGCTTCTGCGGCATGATGGAGGAGATCTGTACCAGCGCATTCGGCACATAGACCTGCCCCACCTCGAAGCTCGTCCAGAACTGCAAGTCCTGGATCGGCCGGCCGAGATGCAGGAACATCAGCTCCAGCGCTCCATAGGTGGCGGTTGCATAGTCCACCGCCGCGATGCAGCCATAGGAATTCTCCAGCGGCGCGGAAAAGCCCAGCAATTCCGCCACGCGCGCCCGGTTAATGGGAAAGCCCGACGTGGTGATGGCCGCCGCCCCCATCGGCGACAGATCGACGATCTTCCGCGCCTCGTGCACGCGCTCTATATCGCGCGTCAGCACCTCGATGACGGCCGAGAGATAGTGGCCAAAGGTCGTTGGCTGCGCCGGCTGCCCATGGGTATAGGCAACGATCAGCGTTTCCTTCTCGCGCTCGGCCGCCTCCATCAGTGCCTCCAGCAGCGCCTGCGCCTTGTCCAGCAGCACATCGATCCGCTCCTTCAGCGCCAGCTTGAGGAGCGTGTGGTCGATGTCGTTGCGCGAGCGCGCCGTATGCAGCCGGCCGGCTAAATCCGGTCCCAGCCGCGCCTTCAACTCTTTCTCGATCAGGAAGAAGAAATCCTCCACCTCGCCAGTGTAGGCGAGTTTCGAGACGTCGACATCGCGGTCAATCTCAATCAGTGCCTTGGCGATCGCCGCCGCCTGCTCGTCGCTCAGGATCCCCGTCTCCGACAGCATCACGAGATGCGCCCGGTCGATGGCGCGGAAGCCTTCGACATGATGCGCCTTGGCGCCGTCAAAGAGAGGCTTGAGCACCGTCTCCTTGTAGACCGGATCGGGGAAGCTGCTTTTGTCGGTCTTGCGCGGGTCGTCGCTCATCTCAGCCCTTCAGCCCCGCCAGCATGACACCGCGCACGATATACCGCTGCAGCACCAGGAACACGATGAGCGTGGGAATGGTGGCAAGTGCGGCCCCCGTCATGATCATCTCCCACTGGATCGACTGCTCGACCGCAAAGCTCGAAAGCCCCACCGGCAGCGTGTAGAGCTCGCGGCTGGTGGTGACGATCAGCGGCCAGAAGAAGGCGGTCCAGTTGCCCAGGAACGTGAAAATGGCAAGCGCCGAGATCGCCGGCGTCACCATCGGCATGGCGATCTTCCACCAGATGGTGAACTCGTTGAGCCCGTCGACGCGCGCCGCTTCCAGAAAGTCGTCCGGCACCGTCTCGAAGAACTGCTTCATCAGAAAGGTGCCGAAGGCCGTCATCATGCCGGGGAACATGATACCCCAGTAGGTGTCGAGCCATCCGAGCTGGCTCGACATGAGATACCACGGGATGACGAGCATCTCGGTCGGGATCATCAGCGTCGAAAGGATGGCGAGAAAGATGAAGTAGCGGCCGCGGAACTTAAACTTCGCCAGCGTATAGCCCACCAGGCTATCGAAGAAGACGTTGGAGAGCGTGACCGCCGCCGCCACCAGCGTCGAGTTCACGAACCAGCGCAGGAAGCGGCCGTCGGAGAGCACCTCGATATAGTTGTCGAGCGTCGGCTGCGCTGGGATGAGGCGCAGGTCGTAGACCTGCCCCGCCGACTTCAGCGAAGTCGAAAACATGTAGAGGAGCGGCGTGACCATAAGGACGCCGCCAATCAGAAGCAGCGTCCAGGTGATGATGCGGCCGGGGCGAATGTCGCGCCGGTTGGCGGCAAGCTCGGTAGTGGGGACGGCCATCGTGCTCATGCGCGGTTCCTCAGCACCCAGAGCTGCATGAGCGAGACGACGAGCAGGATGGTGAACAGCACCACCGTCTGCGCGGCTGCATAGCCCATGTCGTAGGACGAGAACGCCGTCTGGTAGATCATCAGCACCAGCGGCTTGGTCGAGTTCAACGGCCCGCCGGGGTCGTTGGTCGTCATGTTATAGACCTGATCGAAGATGCGCAGGAAGCCGATCGAGGAGAAGACGACGAGAAACACCGTTGTGGGCTTGAGGAGCGGCAGCGTGATCTTGCGCAGGATCGCCCATTCCCCTAGACCGTCGATGCGCGCTGCCTCGTAGTAGGTCGTGGGAATGGCGCGCAGGCCAGCCATGAAGATGATGATCTGAAAGCCGAGCCCCGCCCAGATGGCCGTCACCATGATGGCCGGCAGCGCCTGGTCGACCGAGCGCAGGAATGGCTGCGCGGGGAGGCCCACCGTCTGCAGAAATCCGTTGATCACGCCGATCGGCACCGGCTGGTAGAACCACCGCCACACCCAGGCCATCGCTGCAGCGGTGGTCAGGAACGGCAGGAAATAGAGCGCCCGGATGAAGCCGTGCATGAAGCGCACTCGGTCGAGATAGTAGGCGACCACGAAGGCGATCACCAGGCTCGCCGGCGTGCCGATGATGAGGTAGGCGAAGGTGTTGCGGAAGACCCGCCAGAACAGCGGGTCGGAGAAAAGCGTCTTGTAATTGTCAAGGCCGATGAAGCTCGCCGGCCTCAACAGGTCCCAGTCCGTCAGCGACAGCCAGAAGGCCTGGAATGTGGGGTAGAACCGGATGCCGGCATAAAAGATGATCGGCACAGTGAGGAAGGCCCAGGCCCACAGCACCCGCTTGGTACGGATCGATAGGCGGTCCCAAAGCCCGGCGTCAGGCGCCGGGCCTGGCTGTGTGGCGACCGATGTCATGGCCACGGCCTCTGTGGCTCTACTTGTTGTAGAACTTGTCGAGGATGGCCTGCTCTTCCTTCGCGGCCTGCGCCAGCGCCTCCGCCGGATCCTGCCCTTCGAGGAAGATGCGGTTTTCCATGTCGATCATCGCCTGGCGCTGCGCGGCTTCATCGACGAAACGCGTCGTGTGGGCGTATTCCAGTCCCTGCAGGAACGGCCCGTAGGTGGGATCGGAAAGATTCTCCTCCGTCAGCGCCACCTCCTTGCGCGCCGGTAGCTCGCCCACGGTCTCCAGCCAGATTTCCATCGCCTCCGGCGAGGAGATGTAAGCGAGGAATTTCTGCGCGGCCTCCAGCTCCTCACCCTCGGCAAGAGCGCCGATAGCATTGGCGAAATAACTCGAATAGTTGGAGCGCATGCCGTCGGCATTGGCGGGCAGTTCGGCCACGCCCCATTCGAAAGGGTTTTCGGCAAACGAGCCGAGACGGAAAGTGCCGTCGATGGTCATGGCCGCGAGCCCGGCGCGGAAGGCGGCCTGGCCTTCGTCCATGAAGCCGTTTTGGCCGACATTGAGCTCGGTCTGCAGACCGCTGTGGAACTTCAGCGCCTCAAGGCCTGCCTCGTCGTCATAGGCGACCTTCGTGCCGTCCTCCGAATAGGGCTCACCGCCGAACTGACGGACCAGCACCTCACGCCACCAATGGTGGTCTTGCCCGCCCATCTCGACGGTGATGCCCTCGGAGGTGATGTTGCCGCTGCCGTCGTGCTTGACGGTGGCCTTAGCCGCCTCGACAAGCTCATCGAGCGTCTGCGGCGGCTTGTTCGGGTCGAGCCCAGCTTCCTCGAACAGCGCCTTGTTGTAAAACAGAGCCAGCGAGCGCACGGCCGTCGGCAGGCCGTAATAGTCGCCGTCGCGCTTCATCGCCGAGACGATAGGAAAGAACTCGCTCTCGATTTCTTCGTGCGGGAAGACTTCCGGGTCGAGCGGCTGGATCAGCTCGCCGGCGACGAAGTTATCGAGCCAGCCATAGAAGAGCTGCACCACGTCCGGGCCTTGCCCGGCAACCTTCGCCGCCACGACACGCGTCTGGTAGTCGGCATAAGGAAAGGTGACGTGCTTAACGGTGATATCCGGGTTGGCTTCCTGGAAATTGGCGATGAGCTGGTCCATCGCTTTCACCCGGCTGTCGAAGACGTATTGCCAATATTCGATCTCGACCGCCTGTGCCGAACCCATGGCCAGCAAGCTGATGCCGGCAACGAGCCCGGCGAGCCTTGTCCTGCTGCGCATTACAATCCTCCTTGTGCTCGCCGTCGACTCCCATCGGCCGCGGCGGATTATTCCCCTTCGAAACGGCAGTCCGGCCGTTCCAAGCCTCAAGGTCATCGCAGCAAGCCGTGCTTGTCAATAAAATAATCTACTTGAGTTATTCTATCGGGGAAAATAGCCTGCCGGTGGAGTTGAAGCCTCGGAGAGCGTCGCATGGACATTCGGCGAAAGGGCATCCATCGCCGGCGCGGGGCGATCGGCAGCAATCCCGAGCGCAACCGTGCGCATAACCGGCGCGTGGTGCTGGAAGTGATCCGCACCAACGGCCACCTCGGCCGCGCCGAGATCGCCCGCCACGCGCACCTCACGCCGCAGGCGGTGGCCAATATCGTCCAGGAACTCACCGAGGAAGGCCTGCTGATCGAGCTGGGCCGCCTGCGCACCGGGCGCGGACAGCCGCCCATTCAGTTCGCCGTCAACCCGGACGGCCCGCTGACCGCCGGGGTCGAGGTCGCCGCCGATCATATCGTCACCGTCCTGCTAGACCTGTCGGGCGGCCTCAAGGCCCAGTCCATCAGCCCGCTGGAGCACACCGATCCGGGGCATGTCCCCGGCCGGGTCGCGCGGGAGATCGAGAGCCTGCGCGGCACGCTGGGAAGGGCGACCCAGCGCCTGCTGGGCATCGGCGTGGTGATGCCCGGTCCCTTTGAGATCGAAGGCATGAGTTCCGTCGGTCCGGCCACGCTACCCGGCTGGACCGGCGTCGACCCCCTTCCGCTGATCGCTCAGGCGACCGGTGAGCAGGTGTCCTTCGACAACGATGCCACCGCCGCCGCCGTCGGCGAGCGGCTTTACGGTGCCGGACGCCAGATCACCAATTTCTGCTACCTCTATTTCGGCGTCGGTCTCGGCCTCGGCGTTATCCAGGATGGCCGGCCGCTGCGCGGCGCTTTCGGCAATGCCGGCGAGATCGGCCACATCGGCATCGCCCCGCGCAACCGCCACGGCACCTACGGCCCCGACAGCGCGCTGGAGCGCTTCGCTTCCGTCTTCGCCCTGCGCGAGCGCCTGGCCGCGGCCGGCCACGAGGCGGCAACCATCGATGCGCTGCAAGACCTTTATGACACCCGCAACCCGGTCATGATGGACTGGATTGCCGAGGCCGCAGACTATCTCGCACCCACCGTGGCAATGCTGGAAAACATCTTCGACCCCGAGACCATCATCTTCGGCGGCGGCCTTCCCGATGCCGTGCTCGACGCGGTGATCGAAGCGCTGGAGCCGCTGCCGGTCTCCGTCGCCACGCGCAGCGCGCGCGCGCTGCCGCGCGTCATCCGCGGTCAGACCGGGCAGCTGACGGCCGCCCTCGGTGCCGCCGCCCTGCCGCTGCTCGACACCGTCTCACCGCATCTGAGCGTCGCTCAACACCCGCAACACGAGGACACGCCCCCATGCTGACCGCCCGCGAGCGCCTGCAACGACGGAAAGAGCGTCCTGCCCTGGTCGAGCTGCACCGCGCCTTGAGCCGGCTAACCTCAACGCTCACCGTCATGAATACCGGCGCCCATCCCGACGACGAGGAAAGCGGCATGCTGGCGGCATTTCGCTTCGCCTTCGGCATGCGCGTCATCGTCGCCTGCTCGACGCGCGGCGAGGGCGGTCAGAATAGACTTGGGCTGGAGCGCGCGGGCGCGCTGGGCGTCCTGCGTACCCGCGAGATGGAGGAGGCAGCACGCACGCTGGACGGCGACATCGTGTGGCTCGGCCACGGCCCGGACGACCCGGTGCACGACTTCGGCTTTTCCAAGAACGGCAAGGATACGCTTTCGCGCTGGGGGCGCGAGCGCATCGTCGAGCGCCTGGTGCGCGCCTACCGCGCCGAACGGCCCGACATCGTCATCCCCACTTTCCTCGACGTGCCCGGCCAGCATGGCCACCACCGCGCCATGACCGAAGCCGCGGAAGAAGCCGTCAAACGCGCCGCCGACCCGAATGCTTATCCGGAGCATCTGGCCGAAGGCCTCACCCCCTGGCAAGTCGGCAAATATTACCTCCCTGCCTGGTCCGGCGGCGGCGGCACCTACGATGACGAGGTCCCGCCGCCGGGTGCAACCGTCACCGTCAGCGCCCCTGGCGTCGATATGGCAACGGGTGCCGCCTATGACGAGATCGGCGAATGGTCACGCGCCTGCCACGCCTCCCAGGGCATGGGCGAGTGGCGCCCCGAGCCGCAGAGCACGTGGTCCCTGCACCTGAAGCGCGGCGGTAAGGGCACCGAGACCGACATCCGCGACCATCTGCCGGCAACGCTCACCGACCTCGCCGCCGGCCTCGGCAGGGAAACCGGAGCCGAGCTTCGCGCCGCCCGGGCCCGCATCGACGAAGCGCTTGAAGCCTTCCCGCGCCAGGCTGGGATCATCCCGGCCCTCGCCGCCGCCGCACGCCACATCGAGACTGCCCAGGCTCGCCTTTCGGAAGAGGAGAAGGAGCGCATCGGCCACCGCCTGGCCCGCAAGCTTGCCGAGATCGACGCCGCACTCGCTGTCGCGGCCGGCATAACGGCCACCGTATGGGCGGAACCCGCTGCGCTCACCCCCGGCGGCTGCGGCACCCTCCACGTGCATCTCACGCCTACCGAAGTGCCCAGCGCCGTCGACATCACCCCCGTCCTGCCGGACCACATCTCAAGCGGCACTCCGGCGCGCCAGGGTCCCGTCACCTGCTTCCCGCTGAAGGTTTCGCCGGACGCTCCGGTCGCCAATGCCTATCCGCCCGCCTTCTCCAGCCTTCTGGGAGGCGGCACGGCCCGCGTCGCGCTCACCGCCGAAATTGGCGGCCGCAACATAAAAATCTTCATGGATCCGGAGCAGCCGCTCGATATCGTGCCCGCCCACTCGCTGGTCCTGTCGCCCGATGCGCTGGTCGTCTCCACCCACGCCGCGCCGGAGCGGGCCACCATTCGCGCCCGCGTCGAAGGCGTCGAAGCCTGGCTCGATCTGGCAAGCCTCCCCGGCATCGCAGCGACGCCGACCGCCGACGGCTTGGAGATCGACATCGCCCCAAACCTTGGCCCCGGCCGCTACACCCTCCCGGCGACCGTCAACGGCGCCCAGGCCTGGCGCCAGACCCCCATCACCTATCCTCACATCGGCCGCACCCGCTTCATCGCTCCGCAGAACCTCGATGTCCTGGCGCTCGACCTGCGGCTGCCGGAAGGCGCCCGGATCGGCTACGTGGGCGGCGGCGCCGACCGCGTCGGCCTCTGGCTGAAGCGCATGGGGCTCGACGTGACCGATCTGGACGAGGCGGCCCTCCGCGGCGATCTCGGCCGCTTCACCACCATCGTCGTCGGTATCTTCGCCTTCGGACTGCGCCCCGACCTCGCAGCCGCCACGCGGCGGCTCCACGAATGGGTGGAAGGGGGCGGCCATCTCGTCACCCTCTATCACCGCCCCCGCGACGGCTGGCTGCCCGACAGAACCCCGCCGCGCCGCCTCGTCATCGGCACGCCGTCGCTACGCTGGCGCGTCACCCAGCCGGCTTCGCCCGTCGCGTTCCTCGCCCCGGATCACAGCCTGTTGCAAGGCCCCAACACCATCGATGCGGAAGATTTTGCAGGCTGGGACAAGGAGCGCGGCCTCTATTTCGCCTCCGAATGGGACGGCGCCTACACGCCGCTCCTGGCCATGCACGACGCCGGCGAGGCGCCGCTGAAGGGTTCGCTGCTGACCGCCCGCGTCGACGACGGCCAGCACACCCACACGAGCCTCGCCCTACACCACCAGCTCGACAAGCTCGTCCCCGGCGCCTTCCGCCTCATGGCCAACCTCGTGCAGCCGGTCATCTCCCCGCGCTAGAGCAATTCCAGAAAAGTGGGAACCGGCTTTCCGTTCGGAATTGCTACAAAGCAAAGGGTCGGATCGGGTCATCGATTCCGCGAAACGATGATCCGATCTTACGCGGTTTGTCAGAAGGCCAACACCAGCGTCGAAGCAATCGCCATCACCACCGACAGCCCCACCAGCGTCATGAAGGTGCGCGGCCGGTCCAGAAACACCGCATAACCCGATATCCATGCCGCCGCGGCCGCGCCGAGCGCGAAGAAGAAGGCGTCGCGCTGCCCGTAGGCCATCGCCGCGGCCATTAGCCCGCCGATGATGAGCGCGCCGAAAGCAATGATGATGGCAACGGCATATGCATCGTAGTTTTGGTTCATTTCCGGTCCTTCTCTGGCGGTATGACGTTCTTCTGCCCCACACAGTGGCTCTCCGCCATCGCCGCGCACCATAACGCCTTCCTGATGGATGCACTATGCCCACAAGGCCACAGTGCACAGCGTCGATGCGTCATCCCGACGGGCACGCGCACGAAGGCCAACGCGTTTGCCAAGCTGGCAAACCGGTGGCATGAAAGGCTCCAGGGTCTCGGCCTGTCCGGTGCCGCGCCGCTCATCGATATCTGCAACAGGGAGGAAGCGGATGCCCGAGAAATTCGCCTTTCGCATGAACCTGAACCCCGGCCAGGCCGCTGAATACAAACGCCGCCATGACGAGATCTGGCCGGAGCTGGCCGCCCTCCTGCGCGAGGCCGGCGTCTCGGACTATTCCATCTGGCTCGATGAAGAGACCCACCACCTCTTCGCCATCCTGACGCGCACCGACGGTCACACCATGGACACCCTGCCCACGAACGAGATCGTGCGCCGCTGGTGGGACCACATGGCCGACATCATGGAGACCCTGCCCGACAACGAGCCGGTTCAGGTGCCCCTCCGGAAAATGTTTCATCTGGAATAGGAAGCGACCTCACTTCGCCTGAATTCAGTACCCATCGAACGGAAAAGACATGAACAGAATAGACCTCGAAGGCCAGGTGGCCGTGGTAACGGGCGGCGCGCAAGGGATCGGCTTCGCCATCGCCAAAAGGCTGATCGATTCCGGCGCCCGCGTGAGCTTATGGGACCTGAACGCCGATCTGCTCGAAGAGGCGACGAAGGCACTGGGTCCCTCAGCATCAAGTAAGAGGGTCGACATCACAGACCTTCCGGCCCTGGAGCGTGTCCACGCCGAGGTGGAGAGAGAGGCCGGCCCGGTCTCCATCCTGGTCAATTCCGCAGGCATCGCCGGCGGCAACGCACCGCTGGAGGACTACGACCCGGATGAATGGCGCCGCGTGGTCGAGATCAACCTGAACGGCACCTTCTACGTCAACAAGGTGGTGATCCCCTCCATGAAGGCGCGCAACTACGGGCGCATCGTCAACATCTCCTCCGTCGCCGGCAAGGAAGGCAATCCCAATCTTTCCGCCTACTCGGCCGCCAAGGCCGGCGTCATCGGCCTCACCAAGTCGCTCGGCAAGGAACTTGCGAAACACGACATCGCCGTCAACGCCATCACACCGGCCACCGCCAACACCCGCATCCTCGACACGCTCACCAAGGAATTCATCAAATACATGCTGGTGCGTATTCCGCGCGGCCGCTTTCTGGAAGTGGACGAGGCCGCCGCCATGGTCGCCTGGCTGGTCTCCAAGGAAAACAGCTTCACCACCGCCTCCGTTTTCGACCTCTCCGGCGGCCGCACCACCTACTGACGCTTTCACCCCTCCTCTGTCTCGCCGCCTGTCTCAAAAAATCCCCACCAATATCATCTGTGGGAACAGGCAGACGGCATTCGCGGGGGGAGAGTGCCTAATCGATGCAAGTCAACTAAATAAACCCGGCATCAGCCAAGGAGGAGACGATGAGAAAGCTGGAAAGCCCATTTACGCCGGCGGCACGGCCGCTCATGGTGGGCGCCACCGCCATTTTACTGGCGCTCACCCCGCCCCTAATGGCAGCCGAGGCATCCGCCAGCCGGATCGAGGCCATCACACTCTCCTCCGGCGGCCTGGCTGAAATCCACCGCAGCGCGCCCGTCGACGGCTCGGACACCTTGCGCATAGACGTCCCCCTCGAGCAGGTCGACGACATCCTGAAAAGCCTCGTTGTCCGCGATCCGGCCGGTACCATCGGCGCGGTGACGCTGGATGGCCTGTCGCCGGTCGAGGAGACGTTCCGGCGCCTGCCCTTCACGCCGGAGGAGATGGGGTCGCTTCCCGATCTTGCGGCGTCCCTGCAAGGCGTTCACGTCCGCGCATCCTCGGGCGGTCGCACGGTTGAAGGCGTCGTTCTCGGCGTCGGCACCCGGCAGGCCGGGGAGGGCGACTCGTTCCGCACCGAGCGCATCCTGTCCGTCATGACCGATTCCGGCGACATCGAAGTCCTGAACCTGGGCACCGACTCCGTGCTCGACATCCTCGACGAGGCGATGCGCGAGAAGGTGCGCGAGGCTGCAAGCGTCAGCGGCCGCGGCCGCACCGACGACATCCGTTCGATCGCGATCGAGTTGTCGGGCGAGGGCGATCGCGCCGTCGGCCTCTCCTATGTCGTGCCCGCGCCCGTGTGGAAGACCGCCTACCGTTTGGTGACCGGCGGGGACGGCACCGCCCGCCTGCAGGCCTGGGCGGTGGTGGAGAACGCCACCGGCGAGGACTGGCAGGACGTCGCACTCACCCTCTCTTCTGGCGCCCCGGTCACGCTCGCTCAGCGCCTGCACCAGCGCTATTGGCACCAGAGGCCGGAGGTTCCTGTCGCGGCGGGAAGCGCCACGCCGCCGCGGCCGGACACCGCCAAGGCCATACCCATGGCCGAAGAAGACGGGGCCGCAGGCTTCGACATGCGGCAGCACGCATTGGCCGCGCCCGAAGCCGCCATGGCGCCCCAGATGCCAGCATCCGCCCCAAGAGGCCGCGCCGTGGCGCAGGAAGGCGAAACGACGGCAACTTATCGCCTGCCTTCTCTCGTCGATCTTCCCGCCGGTCAGACCCTCTCCGTGCCTTTCGTCGACGAAGAGGTGCCGGCCGAGCGGGTTTCTGTCTTCCAGCCCGAGCGAGAAGAAAGCCATCCCGTCGCTGCCCTGTTTCTGGAAAATGCCACCGCCGCTAGCCTGCCGCCCGGCCTCCTGACCGTCTATGACGACCGGGACGGCTATATCGGCGACGCTCAGCTCACCGGCCTGCCCGCCGGCGAAAGCCGTATGGCGAGCTTCGCCGCCGACCGCAAGGTGGAAGTAACCACCCAGTCGCGGCCGCAAGAGACCGTCAGCCGGATCTCTCTCGTCGACGGAACCGTGCGCGCCACCCGCCTTTCCCGCCTGGTCACCACCTATTCCGTTAAGGGCGCTGCCGACGCGCCACGCACCTTGATCATCGAGCACCCCCGCCGCAACGGCTGGCGCTTCTCCTCCGAGGCCCTGGAAAGCGCCACCCCGACCCATCACCGGCTGCGAGTGGAAATCGCCGCCGGAGGCAAGGCCGAGGTCGTCGCCACCGCCGAGCGAAGCGACACGGAAATCTTTGCCCTCCTCGATGCCGATGCCGATGCGCTGTTCGGCTGGTCGGGCGCCGCCGCCGACCCGGACACGGCATCGAAACTCGCCGATCTCGCCGAACTGAGACAACAGGCTGCCCAGGCCGCGCGCGAGGTGGACGACATCCAGCGCGACCTCAAACGCGCTGCCGACAGCCAGGCCCGCATCCGCGACAACCTCGCCGCCGTCCCCGCCGACAGCACCCTCGGCCAGCGCTACGTCTCCATGCTCGAAGAGGAGGAGAACCAGATCGCCGATCTGACGGACCGCCGGCGTGAAGCGGAAGCCAGGGCGAGGGAGCTTGAGGCGGAAGTGGCGGATTTCATCCGCAATCTGTAGGGGGCGAAGACACCAGCGCCTTCGCATGCCCCTCCTAGCAGAGGAGGCCGAGCGTCCCCCTCAAACGCGCGCGTCATCCCGGAAGCCGGAGCGTGAGCTGCGGTTGTCCGGGACCCATTCCGGAATGTGGACGAGTCACGGCATGGCTCCTCGGGTCAAGCCCGAGGATGACGAAGGGGGAGATGGCTGCGCTAATCACCAACGTTGGCGTCTTGCCGCCACTTGTCAGCTATTCGTCATCCTCGGGCTTGACCCGAGCCGCAACTGAGCCTGATGGCCTGGCGCAGCGCGGTCATCGTCAACGCTCTCATAGGCCGGCCCTACTTCGACCTCGAGCAGCCCGCGCCCCTGATGCAATGGACTGGAGAAGACAGCCAGATGCGGCTCACGAAAGCCGCGGCCTTCATGCCTAGCGAGGCACCTAAGTACTATTGCTGAAGAAAATCAGGGAGAATAGCATTCTCCTAACATCGATCAGATTTAATAAGAGAAAAAGCTTCTAGATTCACGGCGCTGTCGTGATGAGGGCTGTGTATTGGCATAAATCAAATTGCTCGGATTCAAATTCACGCCCGGGCGAGAAAGATTTGCCAATGCGGGGGGAGGCCGCTCTTTGGCTCTGAAAATCGTTCACGCTATCGAGTGTAGGGAGGAAACATGGCTATTCTAGCGAAAGGTGGCTGCCGGTGTGATGTCAATCCGGTGCGTTATGAATACAATGCCACGCCCGCCGAAGTTCACTACTGCCTTTGTACCGACTGTACCGATACTTGCGGAGGTGCGCTTGCCTTGATCGCGGTGGTGGAACGCAGCGCGTTCAGGATAACGGCAGGCGAGGAGAAAGTCCGCAATTACGACACGAAACCAACCTGTCACCGCCGTTTCTGCAAAGATTGCGGCTGCCACATGTTTCTTTATGTGGACGCCTTCCCAGATCACCTCCTTATCCACGTCCCGACGCTGGATCGCGATGCGGAGGTTGGAGCGGAGCCGGACCGTTGGGTCTTCGTCAACTCCAAGCATCCCATGCTGACAATCCCCGAGGACGGGCTGCCGCGGCATCCGGGCTGGGCGGCCAGTGGAGAGCCTGTCCAGGCAGAATGACATCTGCTGCTTCTCCTCCAGGCGCGTACGACGCAGCCCGGCAGGCCGCGAGGTCTACCGGGTTGTGCCGTCTTTCTCATAAGCGGCATCGGGGTAAAGCGTGCTCAAGAGGGGCAGGTACATCGCGCCCTTATCGAGAAGAAAACTCTCGAAGACGGACATGGCGGGAGACTTCACTCGATCCGAGCGGCTGATCGAGAACCACTGCCGCCTGATCGGCATACCAACGACGTCCAGGATGACAAGCCGCCCGGTTTCCAGTTCGGAAGCGACCGTATGTGCGGAAATGAAAGCAATGCCCAGACCCGCCATCACGGCCTGCTTTATGGTCTCGTTCGAGCCCATCTCCGTGCCAAGATTGTCGAGACGGCCTGGTATCTCGCCTAGAAAGATCTCCAACGATACACGCGTCCCCGACCCGCGTTCGCGGATGAGGAAATGCTCCTGGGCAATCCGTTTCTTGGAAATGTCGCGGAGACCAGCCAGCGGATGGTCCGGCCGCGCGACGATGACGAGAGGGTGGTCGCCGAAGACCATGGCGCGGACCGGCACATCCTTCGGCGGGCGGCCCATGAGCGCGATATCGACCGCGTGGTTCTTCAGGTTGGCAATGGTCTCCTGCCGGTTGCCCGTCGCCAAAGTCATCTCGATATCGGGAAATTCCTTCATGAAGCCGGCCATCAACTGGGGCGCGAAGTATTTCGCCGTCGATACGACGCCGAGCCTGAGGGTTCCCTTCCGAATACCCTTTATCGCGTCGACCTCGTCCTGGAGAAGGCGCAGCCGCTCGCTAATGGCCTGTGCCGCATCGATGAAGGCCAGTCCTGCGTCAGTCGGACGCATGCCATCGGCAGTCCGGTCGAAGAGCACCGTTCCGGCCTCTTCCTCCATCTGCTTGAGCTGCAGTGTGACAGCCGGCGCCGTCAGCCCTAATTCCTTGGCAGCGCTGGATATTTTCCCCGACGAGTAGATCGCCTGAAGCGCGCGGAGCTGTCTTAAAGTGACGTTGAGCATGGGTAGACATTAAAAATTCTTAGCAAGTATGTAAATACAATAAAATTTACTAAATCGCCCAGGCGGTCACTATACCCCTGCCGCCTGGGCTTCCAGGAGGGAAGGCCGGCTTGCCGGCGGGAGGAAACGATGACTGCTCCGACGCTCGAGGCATTTCTGGCATCCCACGTAGGTGAAAGAGACGACCTGCACACAGCGGTTCGTGAAACCGTCCGGCAATTGGCGCTTGCGGCGAGAACAATCCATTCCACAATCAACTACGGAACCCTCGGCGTTTCGTTCGCGGGACTGAACGGCAGAAGCAACGCCGACGGTGA
Organism: Chelativorans salis; assembly: GCF_025336525.1. Taxonomy (GTDB): domain Bacteria; phylum Pseudomonadota; class Alphaproteobacteria; order Rhizobiales; family Rhizobiaceae; genus Chelativorans; species Chelativorans salis. Next base: position 966,409 of record NZ_JAOCZP010000001.1, on the reverse strand, counting down.
CTACCAGCGCAATCTCGACGTTCATACCAACGAGGTGTTCCTGGAGGCCGTGCGCCATGCACCGGTGGCCCTTTACGGGTCGGAAGAGAGCCACAGCCCTGTTCTCCTTGACGGCGGAGCCGCGCTCGCCCTTGCCATCGATCCGCTGGACGGCTCGTCCAACATCGACACCAATGTCTCGATCGGCACCATTTTCTCGATTCTGCCGGTCGTCGGCGACGCCGCCCGAACGCCGGAGGTTACGTTTCTTCAACCGGGGAGCGCGCAACTTGCGGCAGGCTTCTTCATTTACGGACCGCAACTTGCCTTCGTTTTTACCCGTGGCAGCGGCACCCACGTCTTCGTGTACTCCACACGGCTCGGAACCTTCGTTCAGGCTCACGAGAGCCGGAGCATTCCCCAAAAGACGCAGGAGTTCGCCATCAATGCCTCGAATTACCGGCATTGGGACGAAGCAGTTCGCCTCTACATCGACGATTGCCTGAAGGGCTCGGAAGGGCCGCGCGGCAAGGAATTCAACATGCGCTGGATCGCCTCGCTGGTGGCCGAGGCCTACCGCATACTGATCCGCGGCGGCGTGTTCCTCTACCCCGCCGATGCGCGCAGAGGCTATGCCCGTGGCCGGTTGCGCCTGGTCTACGAGGCCAACCCCATCGCGATGCTCATTGAGCAGGCAGGCGGCGCGGCGACCGACACCGTCGGCCGCATCCTCGATCTCACCCCCATCGACCTGCATCAACGCGTGCCGCTGGTCTTCGGTGCGGCAAAGGAGGTCGAGCAAATCGGTCGCTATCACACCGAGCCGAGCATGATCGGCGAGCGTGCGCCGCTCTTCGGTCATCGCAGCCTGTTTCGCGTTTAGGACGGAGACACTTCATGTCCGCCAGACACCCGATCATTTCCATCACCGGTTCTTCAGGGGCGGGCACGACGTCCGTCAAACGCATCTTTGAGCAGATCTTCCGCCGGGAAAAGGTCCGGGCGGCCTTCATCGAGGGCGATGCCTTTCACCGCTACGATCGTGCAGCGATGAAGATCAAGGTCGCCGAGGAGAAGGAAAAGGGGAACCCGAACTTCACGCATTTCCATGCCGAGGCAAACGAACTGGAAATACTGGAATCTGTCTTCGAAGAGTATGGCCGCAAGGGCACCGGGCGGACTCGGCACTATGTGCACGACGAGGAGGAGGCCGAACAGTACGGCGCCTCTCCCGGCACTTTCACCGAATGGGAGACGTTTCCCGAAAGTGATCTCCTCTTTTACGAGGGGCTGCATGGTTGCGCCGTCACCGAAAAGGTGAACCTCGCGCAGCATGCGGACCTGAAAATCGGCGTGGTCCCCGTCATCAATCTTGAATGGATCCAGAAGATCCATCGTGACCGTTCCACCCGTGGCTATACGACCGAAGCCATCATGGACGTCATCCTGCGCAGGATGCCGGACTATGTCCGCTACATCATCCCGCAATTCTCGCAGACCAACATCAACTTTCAGCGCGTGCCGATCGTCGACACGTCGAACCCGTTTATCGCCCGGTGGATCCCGACCTCGGATGAATCGATGCTCGTCATCCGCTTTGCCAACCCGCGCGGCATCGATTTTCCGTACCTCTTATCGATGATCCACAACTCCTTCATGTCGCGGGCGAATTCCATCGTCGTGCCGGGCAACAAGCTCGATCTCGCGATGCAACTCATTCTCACGCCGCTGATCCTTCAGCTGATCGAGCGCAAGCGCCGCATGTCATGAGGAGGATGCCATGAATATTCAAGAGTCTGTGAGACCAATGACGCGTGAGGACGTTGCGTCTGAACGGCAAATGGCGAATGCCATCCGTGCGCTGGCTATGGACGCCGTCCAGAAGGCCAAGTCGGGCCACCCCGGCATGCCGATGGGCATGGCCGACGCGGCGACCGTTCTGTTCAACCGCTTCATCAAGCTCGATCCGTCGATGCCGAACTGGCCGGACCGCGACCGCTTCGTGCTGTCAGCCGGGCACGGCTCGATGCTGCAATATGCGCTGCATCATCTCCTTGGCTACGAAGACATGCCGATTGAAGAATTGAAGCGGTTCCGGCGGTTGGGCAGCCGGACGGCGGGGCACCCTGAATACGGACATGCGTCCGGCATCGAAACGACGACCGGGCCCTTAGGGCAGGGCATCGCGACGGCGGTGGGCATGGCGCTCGCCGAGCGCATGATGGCCGCCCGTTTCGGCGCCGAACTGGTCGATCATTTCACCTATGTTATCGCTGGCGACGGCTGCCTGCAGGAAGGCATCAGCCATGAGGCGGTGGACCTTGCCGGCCATCTGAAGCTATCGCGCCTGATCGTGCTGTGGGACGACAACGCGATCTCGATCGACGGGCCGACGTCGCTGTCAACCTCGATGGATCAGCTCGAGCGTTTCGAGGCGGCCGGCTGGGAGACGTGCAGCATCGATGGCCACGACCTCGAAATGGTTGCCGCCGCCATCCTGCGGGCCCAGCAGTCGAAAAGGCCCTCTTTCATTGCCTGCAGAACCAAGATTGGCAAGGGTGCGCCCAATCTCGAAGGTTCCGAAAAGACGCATGGCGCTCCGCTCGGAGAGGATGAGATCGCCGCCACGCGTGCCAATATCGGCTGGGTATTTCCACCCTTCACCGTCCCTCAGACGGTGAAGTCCAGTTGGGAGGAAGTGGCGGCGCGGGGCGCGCGAGCCCGGCGTGAGTGGCAGGCGCGGCTTGAGGCCTATCCCCGCCGTGCCGCCTTTGAAGAGGCGATGGCCGGCTCGCTGCCAGAAACGGTTTTCGAGGCACTGGCGGATTTCCGGATGACGCATGGCGAGCAGGCGACGAAGGTCGCCACGCGCAAGGCATCCGAGATGGCGCTGGAAGTCATCAATGCTGCGACGGACATTACCGTCGGCGGCTCGGCCGATCTTACCCACTCCAATCTGACGATCACCAAGACCTTGAGACCGGTCTCGGCTGGTGACTACAGTGGCCGCTACATTCATTTCGGCATACGCGAGCACGGCATGGCGGCGGCGATGAACGGCATCGCGCTGCATGGTGGAGCGGTTCCTTATGGCGGCACGTTTCTGGTCTTCTCGGACTACGCACGCGGCGCTATGCGGCTTTCCGCGCTCATGGGACAGCGTGTCATCTATGTGATGACGCATGATTCCATTGGCCTTGGCGAGGATGGGCCGACGCATCAGCCGGTCGAGCATCTCGCCATGTTGCGGGCGACGCCCAATATCAACGTCTTCCGCCCTGCCGATATCATCGAAACGGCCGAATGCTGGGAGCTGGCCTTGAAGGCAACCGACCGGCCGAGCGTGCTCGCACTTTCGCGCCAGGCGTTGCCGATGGTGCGCGAGGCGCACGGTGAGGAGAACCACTCGGCGCGCGGTGCATATGTGCTGCGCGAGACGAATGGTCCGCGCGACGTTACGTTGATCGCCACTGGTTCGGAGGTGGAGATCGCCAGGGATGCCGCCGACATGCTCCTCGAGCGCCACAGCGTTCGTGCGGCACTCGTCTCCATGCCGTGCTGGGAACTTTTTGAGGAACAGGACGACGCTTACCGGGACACCGTTTTAGGGTCAGGTCCGCGCATCGCCGTCGAGGCGGCGGCACGCATGGGCTGGGACCGCTGGATTGGCGAAAACGGCCGCTTTGTCGGCATGAACGGTTTCGGGGCCAGTGCGCCTGCTGCCGAACTCTACAGATATTTCGGCATCACACCGGATGCCGTGACCGATGCGGCGCTCGCGCTGCTGGAAGAGGGTGCGTGATGAAGCATGCTCAGCCCGCTCCCGCCGACATTGCAGGCCTAACCGTCCTTGTTCGCGCTGTCCTCGACTGCTCGAACAAGGACGGACTGGCCGGACTGCTCAGCGGTCTGGCGGACTGCAACGCCCGTGTCGTGGTGATGTCCGCCATCGGCGCGCCGGGCGGCGAGTTCAACCCGACGCTGAGCCTTAAGCGTTTCGTCTCGCCGCTTGCTCAGGCGACGGGCAAGTCGGTCCACTTCGTCCCCGATTGCGTTGGAGCGGTCGCCGAGATCGGTGTCGGCATGGCGCCCTTCGGCGATCTGGTGCTGCTTGAAAACCTAGCGTTCCACAAGGGTGAAACGAGCGGCGACCGAACCTTTGCGATACGCCTGTCCGTGCTCGGCGACATCTATCTCGACGCAACCGAAGACATGCTCGACGACGTGTCGGCATCAGTCTCAGTGCTGCCGTCGCTCATGCCCGGCCTAGCTGGTGTGCCCGTTTCCCGTCAGCCACAGAAGGAGGTCTGAGATGGCCCGTATTACCTTGCGACAGTTGCTCGACCACGCTGCCGAACATGGCTACGGCGTCCCGGCCTTCAACATCAACAACATGGAACAGGGCCTGGCGATTATGGAGGCGGCGAAGGCGTGCGAGGCTCCCGTCATCCTGCAGGCTTCGCGGGGAGCGCGCTCCTATGCCGGCGACGTCATGCTGGCACGAATGATCGATGCCTTGGTCGAGATGTATCCCGAGCTCCCCGTCTGCCTGCATCTGGATCATGGCAACAGCGAAGCCACCTGCGTAACCGCCATCCGCCATGGCTTTACCTCGGTGATGATGGACGGTTCGCTGGAAGCCGATGCCAAGACGCCGGCGAGCTACGAATACAATGTCGACATCACCGCGCGTGTCGCTCGGATCGCGCATTGGGCTGGCGTTTCGGTGGAAGGCGAGCTCGGCGTCCTCGGTTCGCTGGAAACCGGTGAAGCGGAGGCCGAGGATGGCCATGGCGCGGCCGGCAAGCTCTCCCACGATCAGATGCTCACCGATCCGGATCAGGCGGTCGATTTCGTCACGAGGACCGGGGTCGATGCCCTGGCGATCGCTTGCGGCACATCGCACGGCGCCTACAAGTTCACGCGCAAGCCGGACGGCGACATCCTGGCGATGCGCGTGATCGAGGAGATTCATACCAAGCTGCCGAACACGCATCTCGTCATGCACGGATCGTCTTCGGTGCCGCAGGACCTGCAGGACATCATAAACGAGTTCGGCGGGGAGATGCCGCAGACGTGGGGTGTACCGGCCGAGGAGATCGAGCGCGGCATCCGCCATGGGGTGCGCAAGGTCAATATCGACACGGACTGCCGCATGGCGATGACCGGACAGTTCCGCCGCATCGCCGCACAGAACCCCGCAGAGTTCGACCCGCGCAAGTTCCTCAAACCTGCCATGGAAGCGCTCACCGCGCTCTGCCGCGACCGTTGCGAGCGCTTCGGCACGGCGGGTCAGGCCGGGAAGATCAGGGTTATCGCCGTCGACGAAATGGCCAAGCGCTACGCCGCGGGGTCGCTCGATCCTCACATTCGCACAGCCAGGGCCGCGTGAGAGCGGTTCAAACGGAAGGACGAAAGGAGCTCGTCATGACACAGCAATCGGAAACAGTGACCGGCAAGGACCGCTACAAGGCCGGCGTCATGCAATACCGCAAGATGGGCTATTGGGAGCCCGACTACGAGCCGAAGGACACAGATGTCATCGCGCTCTTCCGTATCACGCCGCAGGATGGCGTAGATCCGATCGAGGCGGCGGCAGCCGTGGCCGGCGAAAGCTCGACGGCCACCTGGACGGTGGTGTGGACCGACCGTCTGACGGCCTGCGAGAAGTACCGAGCGAAGGCCTATCGCGTCGATCCGGTTCCCAACGCGGAAGGCCAGTACTTCGCGTACATCGCCTACGATCTCGACCTTTTCGAGCCTGGGTCCATCGCCAATCTGACGGCTTCGATCATCGGCAATGTCTTCGGCTTCAAGCCGCTCAAGGGGCTCAGGCTCGAGGACATGCGCTTTCCGGTCGCCTACGTGAAGACATTCCAGGGGCCGGCGACGGGCATCGTGGTGGAGCGCGAGCGGCTAGACAAGTTCGGCCGGCCGCTGCTCGGCGCCACGGTGAAACCCAAGCTCGGGCTTTCCGGGCGCAACTACGGGCGCGTCGTCTACGAGGCGCTGAAGGGCGGTCTCGACTTCACCAAGGACGACGAGAACATCAACTCCCAGCCCTTCATGCACTGGAGGGACCGCTTCCTCTACTGCATGGAGGCCGTCAACAAGGCGCAGGCCGAAACCGGCGAGGTGAAGGGCACCTATCTCAACGTCACCGCCGCGACCATGGAGGACATGTATGAACGCGCGGAGCTTGCCAAGGAGTTGGGCTCCTGCATCGTGATGATCGATCTGGTCATCGGCTACACGGCGATCCAGTCAATGGCGAAGTGGGCACGCAAGAACGACATGATCCTGCACTTGCACCGCGCCGGCCACTCCACCTACACGCGGCAGAAGAACCACGGCGTCTCGTTCCGCGTCATCGCCAAATGGATGCGCCTTGCAGGTGTCGACCACATCCATGCCGGCACTGTCGTCGGCAAGTTGGAGGGCGATCCGGCGACGACGAAGGGCTACTACGATATCTGCCGTGAGGAGTTCAATCCCATGCGGCTCGAAAACGGCCTCTTCTTCGATCAGGACTGGGCATCCCTCAACAAGATGATGCCTGTCGCCTCCGGCGGCATCCATGCCGGGCAGATGCACCAGCTTCTCGACCTTCTCGGCGAGGATGTCGTGTTGCAGTTCGGCGGCGGAACGATCGGCCATCCGATGGGTATCGCCGCCGGCGCCATGGCGAACCGCGTGGCGCTCGAGGCCATGGTGCTCGCCCGCAACGAGGGCAGGGACATCGTTCACGAAGGGCCGGATATCCTTCATGCGGCGGCGAAGCACTGCCAGCCGCTGCAGCAGGCGCTCGATACCTGGAAGGACGTCACATTCAACTACGCATCAACCGACGCGCCGGACTTCGTTCCGACCGCGACAGCGGCCGAATAAGGAGATTGACCATGCGTATTACCCAAGGAGCCTTTTCCTTCCTGCCGGACCTGACGGACGATCAGATCAGGGCGCAGGTGCAGTACTGCATCGACAATGGCTGGGCCGTCAGCCTTGAGTTCACGGACGACCCGCACCCGCGCAACACCTACTGGGACATGTGGGGGCATCCGATGTTCGACAATCCGGACGCGGCGGCGCTGATGATGGAGCTCAATGAGTGCCGCAAGGTCTACGGCGACCGCTATATCCGCTTCGTCGCCTTCGACGCGACCCATGGCTGGGAGTCGGTGAAACTGTCGTTCCTGGTCAACCGGCCCGCCGATGAGCCAGGATACCGACTGGAGCGCCAGGAGGTGAACGGCCGCTCGATTCGCTACACGACGAAGCCCTACGCGGCGGACAGGCCGGCAGGCAATCGCTACGCCTGACTGCCCCGGGCCGGCGCCTCTCCCTACGCCGGCCCACCCCTTTGAAATCGAATGGAGGTTGGTGTGACGGAACCAGCTCTTGAGCAGAACCTGGATGAACGGGAGGATATCCCGACGCATGTCGATCTTAATGCGGAATTCGAGGAGTCGGGCGTCAAGGATGTGCTCGCCGATCTCGACCGCGAACTGATCGGGCTCGCGCCGGTTAAAAAACGTATTCGCGAGACGGCTGCGCTCCTTATGGTGGAACGCGCCCGCAGACGCATGGGCCTTGCCAATGAAACGCCGACGCTCCACATGAGCTTCACCGGCAATCCCGGCACCGGCAAGACGACGGTGGCACTGCGGATGGCCGATCTCCTGCACCGTCTCGGCTATATCCGAAAGGGCCATCTCGTCTCCGTCACACGCGACGATCTCGTGGGGCAATACATCGGCCACACTGCTCCCAAGACGAAGGAGATACTCAAGAAGGCGATGGGCGGTGTGCTGTTCATCGACGAGGCCTATTATCTCTATCGGCAGGAGAACGAGCGCGACTACGGCCAGGAGGCGATCGAAATCCTGTTGCAGGTGATGGAGAACCAGCGCGACGATCTCGTCGTCATCCTTGCCGGCTATGCCGATCGCATGGACCGCTTCTTCTCAAGCAATCCCGGCTTCCGCTCGCGCATCGCCCACCACATCGATTTTCCCGACTACACGGATGAGGAGCTTCTGCGGATCTCAGAAAAAATGCTGGAAGAGCAGAACTATCATCTCGACGCGGAGGCCGAAGGCATGATGGCAGACTATGTGCGGGCCCGCCGGACGCAGCCGCATTTCGCCAACGCGCGCTCCATCCGCAACGCGCTCGACCGCGCCCGGCTACGCCAGGCGAACCGGTTGTTCGAAAACGCTCTTGGTCCACTCGATGCCGAAACGCTGTCGACGATTTCCGCCGAGGACATTAGCGCGAGCCGCGTTTTTTCCATCGCGGTCAAAAACGCAGAGAAGCAGGCGCGATGATACCACGATCTTTAAAGGTGCCATGAAGGCCGCCTCTGCCGCGAATATCGAAGCAGTTCGTTGCGCCGCCGACGGAGTTTTGAACGCTATGAGAGATCGACGTTATCAGCCGCTGACGGCATAAGTAACAAACCTGTTTAGCAATTTTGTACGTCGACGCCGACACACATGTTGCCGGGGCCGGCTGCGCCATTTATCCTGCGCCTCACAGAGGTGTCGTATCAACGACACCGCAATTGGGAGGAGGAGGGTGACGATGTTCATCCTGATAGTCGACGACCATCCGTTGGTCTGTTCGGCGCTTGAAGTCACGTTGAAAAACGGACTCCAATCCTGTGAGGTCCTGCAGGCGCATTCAGCAGCGGAGGCTCTGGAAAAGATCCGGGAGAACCTAGACATAGACCTGGTTCTTCTTGATTTGAAATTACCCGACGTAGATGGCTTCCAAGGGCTTTCTCAGCTGCGCCAGGAAGCGCCCCGGCTGCCGATCCTGGTGCTTTCGGGATTAGATGATGCGCGTCTCGCTGAATTGGTGGAAAGCTACGGGGCATTTGGTTTCCTCAATAAGAAAGCCGATGCCGAGGAGATTGTTGGTACCGTGCGCAGGGTTCTTCGAGGTGAGAAGGCTTTTCCGGCGGCAGCTGCATCCTGCGCTCACGGCAACATCGAAGACGCCGACCATGTTGCACGTGCCCTTCACCGTCTCACGCCGCAACAGAGAACGGTTTTGCGCATGCTGGGCGAAGGGTTGCTCAACAAGCAGATTGCCTATGAGCTCTCGATCAGCGAATCCACGGTGAAGGGGCACGTCTCGGCCATTCTGCGCAAATTCGAAGTGCCGTCGCGTATGCAGGCGGTTCTTCTGGCTCAGGGGGGCGTCTTCGATCAGGCGCCGGGCATGGGGTCGGCCGCAGGCACCAGGTCGGCGCCGGCCTCGGTTGAAAGATGAAACAGGTAGGCGCGTAGCTGCGCAGGCTTCACCGGCTTGGAAAAATATTCGATGCGTTTGGCACGCGCGCGTTCCTTGATGGCGCGCGAGTGGTCGGCTGTCACTAGGATGCCCGGCAGATCGTGCCCGAAATGCTCGCGCAGAAGAATGATCGCGTCGATGCCGTCGATATCGCCATCCAGATGAAGGTCGGCGACGACGGCCAGCGGCGTCAGCGCCTTGTGTTGCACGAGGTCGAGCAGCCCCAGGTATGAGGGGGCGGTGACGCTCTCCATCTGCCAATGGCTGAAAAGCGTCGTCATGGCATGGGCAACGCTTTCGTCGTTCTCCAGCACGAAGAGATGGCCCTCCGTTCTCGGCCTGCTGTCGTGCCGCCGACCGTCGGTGCCCGCGCCATCCTGTTCCTGTTGCGCTCGCAGTTGAGGACCCGTCGTCTTGAGCGGCACAACAACCGAGAAACAGGAACCTCGCCCGACTTCCGAATGCAGCTTGACTTCATGTCCGAGCAGATCGGCCGCCCGTCTGACGATCGCCAGGCCGAGGCCCAGCCCGCTCATCTGAGATGTGGGGGACACCGCACGTCTGAACTCCTCGAAGATTGCTTCACGATCCTGTTGCGGAATGCCGGAACCGGTGTCGTGGATTTCGATAGAAAGCGCTCGGCCCTTGCGTCTGGCGCCGAGCAGGATTGAGCCCGTCTCGGTGTATTTGATCGCGTTTGAAAGAAGATTCTGGATGATGCGCCGCAAAAGCTGCGCGTCTGACCAAACGACTGCCGAAGAGCCGACCAGCCGCAGCTGCAGCCCCTTCTGGTGGGCAAGTGCATCGAATTCCGCCTTGAGGGTTTCCAGCAACGCACCCACGTCGATGGCGGCGAGCTTGGGCTGATAGCCTCCCGCGTCCATCTTCGAGATGTCGAGGATAGTGCCGAGGAGAGCCTCGGTGGACTGAAATGCGTTGCCGAGCTTGTCGAGCAGCTCGTGCCCTTCCTGACCGACGAAATGAGATGTCTCCAAGGCAGAAAGGTAAAGCCGTGCTGCGTTGAGCGGCTGCAGAAGATCGTGACTCGCGGCAGCCAGAAAGCGTGTCTTGCTCAAATTGGCCGCCTCGGCCGCCTTCCGCGTGCGTTCCAGATCCGCCATCGTCTTTTCGTGTCTGAGAACCTCGTCCTGCAATATCTCGTTGAGGCGTGTCAGTTCCCTGGTCCGCTCCTGGACCCGCTTCTCCAGCTCCTCGTTGCTCCGCTCCAGGAGCTTTGCAGCGTTGATCTGAGGTGAGACGTCCGTCATCGTAACGACGAGGCCGTCGTCAGGCATGCTGCGGAAGTTGGTGGCGATGACTCGACCACCCGAATGTGAGACCTCGATGCGTAAGGGATGGCGTTTCTTGACATCGCGGATCCATTCTCGCACCGCGTCCCGCCGCTCGCGTCCCACGGTAGCTCCATGACGCCAGACAAGCCGCAGGAGCTTGCGCACGTTGGTGCCGGCGTGCATGTCCATGTAGGGAACGTTCAGGAGCATGGACGCCTGGGAGTTCCACGCGGCCAGGTTGAGATCGGCATCGAAGACCATGACGCCCTGGGCGATGCTGGCGACCGTGGTCGCAAGGATGTCCGACTGTTGCGCCAGATTGCTGAGGCGGCGGGTGTCCTCCAGTCGCCTGAACTGCGTGATGTCGCTGACAACCGTGACCTTGCCGCCTTCATCCGTCGCCCGTTCGCTTATCTGAATCCAGCGGCCGTCGCTGAGCAGTTGCTGGAATTGGCAGCGGCGTGTGCGGTGGTAGGCGATGCGCGCCGCAATCCAGGACTGCGGATCGGTGACGGCCTCGGCGATGACACCGGTTTCTGCTGCCCGTTGAATGACATCGTTGAAGTGCGTTCCCGGTTTCAGGAGATCTTCGAGCTCCGGAAATATCTTGCGATACTTGCGATTGCACAGGACGATCCGGTCGTCCTTGTCGTAGAGGATGAAGCCCTCGCCAATGGAATCGATCGCGTGCTGCAGCTGACGGCGCGCGATCTTGGCCTCGCTCATGGCACGGGCAAGGCGCTGGATGCGCTTCTCGACACTGCTTTCGATCTGAGCGACCGATTGAAAGAGCTTATAGGAATTGCCTGTCAGGTCATGGTTGCGGTCCACCTGTCGAATAAGGGCGTCGCGGATCGTCCGCAGCTTGTCGTTCTCATGCCTCAGGCGCTCCACTTCGGACTCGAGCTCACGATGGGAGAGCTTTGCGGGCGCTGTCGCGCTCATGGCGCGCTCCCGATGGCAAGCCCGGTTAGCGTTTGGCTCAGATGTAGTGACCGGTACTGTTCACCATAGGTGTTGAATCCGATCATGTTATAGCGGTTGAAGATCGGCAGCAGGTCCTTCTTGATGCCCAGCCTTTCGGCTTCTAGCCGGCGCAGGATGCAGTCGAAGCATAGGGCGATCTCCAGCCTGCCGATCCGCTCGGTGATCTGCTCCATGTTCTGCACGAGGTTGTCGCGCATGTCCTCGGGATGCGCACGGGTAAGGACGATGCCTTCGTCGATGGCACAGAAGAAATGCAGCGCGCCCTCGGCGTCGGCCTTCTGAATGGCGCGCACATGATATTCCCCACGGATCCGAACGAGCAGCGGGTTGGCCGCGAAGACCTCCGGTGTCAGCGCCTCCGGAGCCACGCCGATGAACCGGGCGTATTCCTCCGCCGCCGGTTCGGCATTTATCTTCCAGACGACCCGCTTCTCTGGATCGGCGCTGGTGATGACCAGCTTCTCATCGGTCGGCCGGAAATGCTCGAACTTGAAAACCTCCACAGGCCTGCTGGACGCACCGATAACGACCAGGGCGGTGTCTTCGAGCACATGCCCGTTATGAAAGATTTGCGTGGTGTCGAAATGCAGGTTATCGCCGGCCGACGCACCGAACACCGGCACTTCATCGAGAGCCGCATAAGCACTCGCGGCGATCTCCTCTTCGCGCCGCGACAGGCCGTCCACCAAAAGCATGGCGAAGAGATTGGCGCGGTCCGGCTCCAGCTCGCGCAACAGGTGATAATAAGCTGTTTCTATCGCCTCGCAGCCGCGCTCCATCGAATAATTGCGCAGATCAGGCAGGAGGCAGGTTTCGAAGCTGAAGGATGCTCGGTCGAATGCGACGGCAATCGCACCGCCCGCCTCATAGCAATCCTGTGTCAGGCTTCCCGCCGTGGTGCAGCCGACCAGCGTGGCCTCCGGGAAGGCCTTCGACAGCGGCCCGACAACCTCTTCGTAGGGCGTGCTTGAGGAGATGAAGGTCGCAATGAGTGTAGGGTCGCAGCCGGCGATGCCCGAGGTCAGGTCGTCTATGATCTGTGTTGGGTTCCGCGATCCGGACCAAGCGCGGGCAATAATGGGCCGTCGACTCGATGAAGGGTGTTTTACCTCAGCCTGTTCCATGGGGCGGCCGACCTCACTTCAATATTCACTGTGCCATTCGACGATAAACAACCCCTCTTGCGACAGACCACCCCGTCAGGCGGTGGATTGCGCATTCTGTCCATGCTCGACCTGGTTGCTTCGACCCTCCTCGAATGGCTTGAGCCAAGTATAAGCGCTTTCCGCGCAAAAATTGCGATGTTTTTTAGCCGGACGGCGATTCAGCTCACTCCGACGATGCCCGAATATATTCGATAACATCCTCGATCTCCCCGTCTTTTCTGAGCCCGGGGAAGGCCATCTTTGTTCCCTTGACTAGCTTCCTCGGACTTCTAAGCCAGTTACCCATGGTTTCGTCATCCCAGACAAGTTCCGACTTCTCCAGGGCACTGGAATAGGTGTAGCCCTCAACGTGTCCCGCGGGCTGTCCCATAATGCCATGAAGGCTCGGTCCAACCTTGTTGTCGCCGGGCTCGAGCGAATGGCACGCCTGACATTTGCGGAATACCTGCTTCCCGCGTTCTGCGTCCGCCGAGGCATTTCCGGTCAGGGCCAGACTGCCCAACCCCGCGACCACAAGCATGGCAAAGCCCTTTTTCATTTAATCTTCCTCCAGGATTGAACTTTGGGTTTTTAGAGAAAACACCGCACTTCAGCTTCGGTCTGGGCGCGGCGCAGTTTGGCGATGGCATCCTTGGCAAAGGGAGTTTCACGAAAGATCGCCATTCTTTCGCCGCCGCCCTGAACCTGGCGCATTCGCAGGATCGTCTCGGCCGTCGTGTAGTCCTCGAAGCTCAACAAGGAGGCGATGACGTCGATGCTGCAGGAGCACTGACGCAAGGCCGTCGCCGTCTGACCGTTCGCCGCCATACAGCCAAGCACATAGTCAGCAACCGCGTCGGTGGGATAGTCATTCGCTCGGCCTTCGACGGGGAGGAGAAGACCCGCTGCCGATATTAGAGCGAGAAACATATGTCTCATTGCAGGGCTTCCTTGAAGCGATAGGTTTCCCGAAGCAGTACCGCCTGGCCATTTTCGCCGGGTACTTCCGTCTGGATCTCGTAGATGCCTCCAGGGACCTCCTCGGAGACCATGATGCGGTAGATCTTCCTGGCTAAGGAAGGCATGCGCTGCTCGTTTGCCTCATTCTCGAACGGCCGCAGCGTGATCAGTTTGGCCGGAATGGAGCGGCCGCCAAACGTGACTGTCGCCACCTCGGTCTTTCCTTCGCCTGGCGCTCCAAGCGCCCGGCGGATGGCGTTTCTAAAGTAGCCGCCGCTGCCGCCCGTGTTCCCGTTCATCTGCGCGACGTCATGCTGCAAGAAGATCAGCAGGATTGGATTGACGCGCGATGCCGATATGGAAGGGATCGTCTGCTTGCGTGTTCGCGCGAACATCGTTCCGTCGACGCTAAAGGTGGCACCGCCATCCTCCTTTCCCACACCTTGCCTGGAGAAATTGAGGACAATCCTGTCGGTGAAGGGGGGGGCGATGGCGTCGCCGTCAAGGCGATAGTCAAAGACCAGTGTCGTATCGCCATCCAGCGCCGCGAGCTGGTTGAAACCGTAGATAGCCGAGGCCGCTGATCCCGGCAGAAGACCCTCCGGCTCACCGTCGGCGGCCGCAGTGAAAGGGAAGACGGGTGAAGAGGCCATCATTGCGGCCAGTGCGAGCGATGTAAGGAAATGGCGCCGGGAGAGCATGGTCAGTCACTCTCTCCGAGGCGGCTGGTGATGGTGCTGCCGAGCGAGAAAGCCCGCTGCTCCAGAAGCACCGGCTGCTCACACAGGTAGTTCAAGGCCTGTTCGCGCTCATTGAAAATGCGGATATCCCACTGCAGCGTTTCGGATAGGTCTTCCCGCTCGTCGGCCTCCGTCTCATCCAGGGCGACGCGGTTTTCCCGGATCCTTTCGGCCATTTGCCGCTGCCGCTCGGTAAAGCGCTTGATGCCGGCGATGATCGAAGCGCGGTCCGCATTGATGATTTCCAATGTGCGGCCGAACAGCGCCGTCAGCCTGTCGTCTCGCTTGCTTCGATCCTGGGCCGTAGCGAACGCATCTATCAGCTCCTCGGCTTCTCCCACGGATAGGCGCCGTGCCGCAATCTGCGAGGCCAACCGGCTGATTTCTGCATCGCCCTGCCATTCCTCAGGATTGGGGGCAGGTCCGCCCCAAACCTGCGCCGGCGAAATGCGCGGAACCAGGCGTTGAATGCACGGCCAATCGGAATCCTCCTGCGCCGCGGCGGGCCCAGACAGCGGAAGAAACAGCGCCAGCGCCGCGATCGGGAATGTGCATGTCGGTGTTCGCATTGGTTCTTTCTTCGCTTTGCTGATGGCATCGTGCCTTTTTTTGCGAAGCTCCGCACTTCAGGGTTTGATGGCAACGCCCCATGGAAAGCTGCCGACAGGGATCGACTTCAGGGCCTTGTCGTTTGCAACATCGATCACCGTTACGTCATTGCTCACCCCGTTCGTGGAATAGAGCTGCGTTTCATCCGGGGTCAGCGCGAGCTGCCAGACTCTTTGACCGACAAGGATGTAGTCGGTCACTTCGTAGGTTTTGCCGTCGATGACCGCGATGCGGTTGGCCGGACCCAATGCGACGAAAGCCTTGCTTCTGTCTTTCAGAATGCGCACGCCCACCGGCTGGAGTGCCTCTGGTTGCAGCCCTGCTACCTCGAATGTGATCTTGTGCTTGATCTCGCGCGTAGCTGCGTCGATGACGCTGACGGTGCCGCCAATCTCGGAGCTGACCCAGACTTCCTCGCCGTCGGCGGTGAATTCCGCGATGCGCGGCCGCTGGTCGACCAGTACGTTGTCCGAGATCTCGAATGTCGAAACATCGATGAAATGGGCCATGTTGGTAGTCTCGGAGGTGTTGACCACGGTTTTCCCGTCCGGGCTGACACCCATGCCCTCCGGCTCCACGCCGACCGGAATCTCGGCACTTGCCTCACCGTTCTCGAGATCGATCACCGTGACCAGGTTGTCGTCTTCATTGGCGACGTAGAGGTGTTTGCCGTCGGGAGAGATCACCATTAGTTCAGGGTCTGGACCTGACGGCAGCGTGCCGACGATCTTCAGGCTTTCCGTATCCAGGATCTCGATGTGATCGTCGTCGCTGGCGCAGATGTACAAGAAGCGATTGTCGCCGCCCAATGCTATGCCGCGCGGCCGGTTCCCGACCTCGACCGTGTCCATCACTTCGAGGCTGTCGCCGTCGATGATGGAAATGGAGTTTCCCTTTTCGTTGGACACGTAGACGGTCACGGCCCCGGCCGGGGCGGCTAGCAGCCCGCCGGCGACAAATACCAGGGCGCCTATGGAGGAGGGCGAATGCGGCATCGTTCGTTTCCCTTTCCAGCCTATTGCAGTGCACATCGGGTTTCAGGCATGTCGTACCCGAGGCTGTCGAGCGGGGTGCGCTCGTGCAGAAAGCCGGGTTGCGGTGATGCTGAGACGAGGATGCGTTTGTTGACCAGAAGCACCGGCTGGCGCATCTGTTGGCTCCACGGTCGGAACGAGAGCCCGACGCCTTTGAAGCCGCCAAGTGCGAAATCCTCGCCGCGCAGGTAAGAGCGCAAAGCGTCGACATCGGCCGACCCGACCCGGGTTACCGCTTCGCCGATCGCCCGGATGCCCAGCCATGCCCCATAGTCGCGCTCTTCCATCCAGCGTCCTGCAATCTCAGTGAAGCGACGCTGGAACTGTGTCGAGCCCCATTGCTCCTGAACGCGATGCCAGGATGTCGCCACGAGCCCGTGGGTTCCCGCTACTGGACGGGGGGAGAAGGTATTGAAAGGCAGGTATTCGCCGAAGATTCCACTTTCATCGGCGACAACAAGGACATCGTATTCGCCGCCCTCCTGGGTTGCGAGCGGCATTTGCTGCTGGATCTGGATATGACCGCTGTCGGTCCGCCGTGCTACGGGCGAATAGGCATACGTATCTTCGGAAACGATCTCGGTACCGAATTTCTTCGCCGAGCGCCGGATTGCGTCGGCGTAGGCGACATCGTGGTCCTGGGTTCCGGAAAGCAAGAAAATGCGGGGCCAGCGCTTCCACACTAAGAACTGGACGAGCGCATCCGTGCGCATGGAACGGCTGAGGGCCGTATGAAAAACCTGCGCATGGCAGGTGTCGGTGCGCAGGTCGTCATCTTCGACGCGGCCGTTGAAAATCAGCGTATCTGCAGCATCCGGGTGCTCGGCGATCTTCAGGAGGTCCTCCCGCGGCAGGTCGGAAATGAAGAGGCGGTGCCCAGCCTCCACCTGCTCCTGGAACGCAACCGTGACGTCTCCATCCGCCGGCACGATGGCTTCGATGAGCTCGTATTCATGCCCGAGGAACTTGCCCGTCGTCTTGTTGTCCTCAATCGCGAGGCGCGCACCCCACACGCCCGGGTCTTGAACAACCGGGTCCACGAAGGAAAGTGGTAGCCTTGGTTCCTCGGTGCGCGACAGAAAGACGATGGGAATGTCCATTGCCTGCTCCTGTGCGGCCGCAGTGCCGGCCAGCCCGCAGCAGGCAACGGCAATCATGGCTTTGAACACGCTTCCTCCCTGCGGTTCTCTATCGCTATGACGCCCCGCTCAGATACGCCGGGCACCTCCCCATTCGACTAATTACAAATCTTCATCCGGCCCGATATAGGTCAAAAGTTCTGCCCTCTCAGGAGCCGGACGGGAGAGATGGAAATCTGAGCTTTGCTCCAAGGAAAGCCCAAAAGAGGTACTTTCGGACTATGGAGCAAAATGGAGGCCATCCCGTAAAATGATTTTATGCATCATTTGGCTGCCCGGTAAGGCACACGATTATTTGGAGGAATGTCCGATATGAAATCACGCGCAGCGGTTGCTTGGGCAGCGAAGGAGCCTCTCTCTATTGAGACGGTCGAGATCGGAGGACCGAAGGCAGGCGAAGTTCTGGTTGAGATCATGGCGACCGGCATCTGCCATACCGATGCCTACACACTGTCGGGCCTTGATTCTGAAGGCAAATTTCCGGCTATCCTCGGCCATGAAGGCGCAGGAATCGTACGTGAGGTCGGCGCCGGTGTCACTTCGGTGAAAGTCGGCGATCATGTTATCCCACTTTACACGCCGGAATGCCGCCAGTGCAAAACCTGCCTGTCGCAGCGCTCCAATCTATGCACCTCGATCCGCTCGACGCAGGGGCAGGGGCTGATGCCGGATGGCACCAGCCGCTTCTCCTGCGACAGCGGTGAAGTCTTCCACTATATGGGCTGTTCGACCTTCTCGAACTTCACCGTGCTCCCCGAGATCGCCCTTGCAAAGGTTCGTGAGGACGCTCCTTTCGACAAGATCTGTTACATCGGCTGCGGTGTGACGACGGGCATCGGTGCGGTGGTATACACGGCAAAGGTGTGGCCGGGGGCGAATGTCGTCGTCTTCGGTCTCGGCGGCATCGGCCTCAACGTCATTCAGGGCGCACGCATGGTTGGCGCCGATAAGATCATCGGCGTCGATCTCAATCCCGAGAAGGCCGAGATGGCGCGCAAGTTCGGCATGACGGATTTCGTCAATCCCGATGAGGTTGGCCGAGACAAGGTGGTGGAAGCCATTGTCGATCTCACCGATGGTGGTGCAGATTTCTCCTTCGAGTGCATCGGCAACGTAAACACCATGCGCCAGGCACTGGAGTGTTGCCATCGCGGGTGGGGCGAGTCCGTTGTCATCGGCGTGGCGCCCGCCGGCGCGGAAATCTCCACGCGTCCGTTCCAACTGGTCACCGGCCGCGTATGGAAAGGGACTGCCTTCGGTGGCGCGCGCGGCCGCACCGACGTGCCGAAGATCGTCGACTGGTACATGGACGGAAAGATCAATATCGATGACTTGATCACCCACACGATGCCGCTTGAAGAAATTAACACCGCCTTTGATCTTATGCACGAGGGCAAGTCCATTCGAAGCGTAGTGATCTACTGACATTGAGTGCCGTTCCCGGAACACAGTTCCACAAAGCTGGGCGCCGCTGGTGTGCGGGCGTCAAAGGAGCGGTTTTGCGGTTTTTGTGGCCGGAGCGCTTCGAACGGAACCTGGAGTAGTCGATGAGCCAGTTCGAGGAAATATCGAGCGCCTTAAGCTTTGGCGGAAAGCAGCTGACGCTTGCCCATGGCAGCAAGGCGACAGGCACGACAATGCGGTTGAGCGTCTTCCTGCCACCGGCAGCCAAGGATGGGCGTGTGCCCGTCGTGTACTATCTGTCCGGCCTGACCTGCACCGAGGAAAATTTCACCGTGAAGGCCGGTGCCCAACGCATGGCGTCCGAACTGGGACTGATCGTCGTGGCGCCCGACACCAGCCCGCGCGGAGAGGGAGTGCCGGATTCGCCCGATTACGATCTGGGGCAGGGTGCGGGTTTCTACGTCGACGCAGTGCAAGCCCCCTGGTCGACGCATTTCAAGATGTACTCTTATGTAACCCAGGAGCTACCTGGGCTCATCGAGGAGCAGTTTCCGGTCCGTCGGGGCGCGGCGGGTATATTCGGTCACTCCATGGGCGGGCATGGGGCGTTGACTATTGCCATGCGTCACCCGGATATCTTCAAGTCGGTATCCGCCCTCTCGCCGATCGTCGCCCCATCTGCCGTACCGTGGGGGCGCAAGGCTTTCACCGCCTACCTGGGAGCCGACGAGGCTGCATGGAAAGAGCATGACGCCTGCTACCTCGCCCGTGAGCGCGGTTTTCCCGGACAAATTCTCGTCGATCAGGGCACCGCAGACCCGTTCTTGGAGGAGCAGTTGCAGACGCAGCGCTTTATCGACACACTGAAGGAAAACCGACAGTCAGCCAAGGTGCGCATGCAGCCGGGCTACGACCATTCCTATTTCTTTATAGCTACGTTCATCGATGACCATCTGCGCCATCACGCGCGCATGCTCAACGGATAGCTCTTGTGGCTCCCCCTCACGCTGCAGCGCGTCCGGCCGTCGGCCCGCCGCGTGCAGGGGTGTAGCCGATAAGGGCGGCGGCGCCGAAGATGACGAGCGTTGCTGTGACGACGCCGAGCGCCGGCAGGTTGGGCTGCCCGTAGATCGTGAAGCGGATCAGTTCCACGACATAGGTGAACGGGTTGTACTGGCATAGGTGATAGAGCGTGACGCTGCCTTCACGGATGCGCCACAGCGGATAGAGCGCGGTAGACAGGAAGAACATTGGGAAGATCAGAAAGTTCATCACCCCGGCGAAATTCTCAAGCTGTCTCACGCGCGACGAAAGGAACATGCCGAGCGCACTCAGTGCCATCCCCGTCAGGACCAGTACCGGCAGCAACGGCAGAAGGCCCGACGACGGCAGGGGCGTGCCGAAGAATGCGGCGATGAGGATGAAGGCGTAGACCTGTATGATTGACACGACGGTGCCCGAAAACATCCGTGCGATCAGCAGAAAGCCGCGCGGAAGCGGCGTTGAGAGCAGAACCCGCATCGATCCCATCTCGCGATCATAGACCATGGACAGGGAGTTCTGCATGCCGCTGAAGAGCTGGATCATGCCAATAAGGCCGGGCACGACGTAGACGTCGTAGGTGATGTAGGTCTCGTAGGGCGGTATGATCGAAAGACCGAGCGACGCGCGGAAACCGGCGGCAAAGACCAGAAGCCAGATCAACGGGCGGACAAGGGCGGCCAAAAACCGCCCTCTTTGCTGAACGAAACGGAGCAACTCGCGCGCAAGGATCGCCAGCAGGGCGCGGGAAGCGTGGCTCATGGTCATGGCGACTGCTCCTCTGGCGCGATCGTCAGCCTTGTAAATGCCTCGTCGAGTGTCGCGGCGCCGGCACTACGTACCACGTCGTCGACCTTCCCGCGGGCGACGATGATCCCCTTGTTGAGGACGATGAGGTCGTCTTCGGGTGCCACCTCATCGACTAGATGGGTGGCTAGGAAAACGCAGATCCCCTCTTCCTTGGCGAGGTAGTGGAGATGCTCGATCAGCCAGCGTCGTGTGGCAATATCAAGCCCGGTGCTGGGCTCATCGAGCAGAAGCACTGCCGGTTGGTCGATAAGTGCACGGGCGACTTCCACGCGGCGGCGCTCCCCGCCGCTCAAATTGCGAACTTTTGTCCTTGCGTGTCCGGCAAGATCGATCTGGTTGAGCAGTACTGCGATTCTTTCCCGCGCTGCGGTACGCGAAAGTCCGCGGAGGGCGGCGAAATAGCGGAGGTTCTGGTCGACGGTGAGATCAAGGTCGAGGGTTTGTGCCTGGAACACAATGCCGAGCTGCGAGAGTGCTTTCGAGCGGTTGCTTCGCAGCTTGTGTCCGGCGATTTCGATTTCTCCCCGGCGGCTGTCGAAGAGGCCCGTGATAAGCGAGAACAGGGTCGTTTTCCCCGCTCCGTTCGGTCCGAGAAGCGCAGTGACCCTGCCGGGAGTGAGGGAGAAGGAATTTTCGCTGAGCGCCTGACGTTTGCCATAGGCGTAGGAGAGGTCCTCGACCACCAACGGCTGCTGCGCACGATCGTAGGCTGTAGGCCCGGGCGCCGTGTCTTCACGTCCGCTCTTAGCCTCCATGCGCCGTCCGATGTGTTGCCGCCAACTCGTCACTTTCCTTCAATAGCGTGATCGACGGCATCCGCCTACCTCCGCTCTAGGAAGCCGGATCGAGTTCGATCGGCCAGCTCTGCTCGAAGGTTTTCTCATCGGAATCAACCACCTTGGCATGCAGCTCCGCCTCTGCATCAGGTCGGACGAAAAAGCGGACCATGGGATTTTCGCTCATCGAAATGTCTCCTTCGAAACGCAGGATGGGCTTATCTCCTAGGGTCAGCTCAATGCTGCGCACATAGCGGGCGGGAATCCAGAGCTGCGTCACCTGATCGATCTGCATGCCGCTGTAGTTGGGATGGCTGATCATGAATTGGCCCTCAGCCGGTTCACCTTTACGCCAGGCGCCTATCTGCTTCAGGCGCATCTTGCCGAGGCGGGCCATCGCCAGGTCGTGATCCTTGCTCGCCGGTGCGGAGCATCCGCCCGATGCCTTGACGAATTTCTGTGCCATGTAGAGTTCGCCGTCACTGGTTTCGGCGATGGCGCGGATGTTTGTGTAGGCGTTGACGCGGACTCTGGTTGAAATGTTCGCTATTCCGTTTCCGGGAAAGAGATGGAAGGTCCCGACGACCGGCGCAGGGTTCTCGTCGATCACCAAAGTCACCGCGCGGATATAATGCTCCTCAGTCTGCTCCATTTCGGCCGTCACCGAGATCGGAACCGTCGCGGCATCCAGCGCACGGTCTGGCGCGTCAAGCTTGATGACGCCTTCGCCATCGTGGATCACTCGGTCGCTACCGTACAAGGAAGCGCGGATGTCCTGCCATGTTTCATCATTGGCGACGGCGATCGGCGCCTTGGCTATGATCAGAATCGCAGCAAGAATGGCGATTGTGATCCCATGAAGACAATAGGTCTCGGCCTTCCGCTGTTGAGGCATCATTCCCACTCCAGTTCCGTATAGGCGGCAACGACATTGCGGCCGTGGTTGGTGTCGTACAAAAGCCAGTCCAGTTGATTGTCGTCCTCCAATCGGGCGAGCGTTGCCGACATGTCGAGACCTTCGTCGATCGCGGCGCGGACTCCGTCACGCAACCGCGTCAGATATGCCAGCTCCTCCTGCAGCGTCTCAACCCCGTCGCTTACCTGTCCGTGGCCAGGCACGACCTGGCGGACATCCGGCGACAGCAGAACGTCGAGCGCGGCAAGCCAGCCGGTGAGGCTGCCGTCGAGCGTCGGCAGGCGGCCGGCGAACAGGAGATCCGCAGCCCACAGAAGCCCAGTGCGTTCGTCGAAAACAGTCAGATCGTTGTCGGTGTGGGCTGGCGGCCAGGCTTTCAGGAGCAGGGGTCGGTTACCCAGATCGATCCGCATCGTGTCTGAGACGGTTTCCTCAGGTGCGACGTAGGCCGTGTCGGAGAAATCAGGCGAGATCTCAGCCAGACGTTTCAGGTAAAAAGGGCCGCGTTCGGCAAGCGCTCGAGGCAGGTTACGGTGCCCGATACTATGTACGGGGAGGTCTGAGAAGGCGGCGTGCCCGAAACAATGGTCGGGATGGACGTGCGTGGCAATCAGGTGGCTGACGGGCCTGCTTGTCACAGATGCAACGGCTTCACGCAACGCCGCACCTTGCTGAAGGGTCGTCCCGGTGTCGATGACGGCCACACTCTCATCTCCGACGATGAATCCGATATTGGCGATCGCGCCACAGTTGGCCGCCGACATTTCCTCCTGGACGCCATACCGGACAAACACACCATCCGCGATCTCGATAAAGGGCAGATGTGCTTCTGCGGCTATAGATCCAGCGGTTTTTGTAAATGCGGTCGCGGCAAACACAGCAGCGGTGCACAGGAATGCGCGCCGCGGGATCTGTACGGGCGAGGAAGCGATCGGGTGAAAGGAAGGCGCCTCCTTCAGATCACCTCGGCCTTTTTCGCGCATTTCCATTCTTTGATCTGCCAGTTCGTTCTGCGTATGCCCCATTGGGTCACGGCAAGTGGTGCTGTCTGAGAACAGTGCTGGAGGCCCACATATCGTTGTGGCCACATCTCGAACGTCTGACACTCCGCCGGACGAGCAATCAGGCAGGCGACTATGAACACTTCATACATCGTTCCCTGACCTTCTCCTGCGCCCGGCGAAAGCTGCAAAATCTTATGCTTACGGCCGCCACGGCGTGACGGATTCCTGTTCCAGTCCGGCATCGACCCACGCCTGCGCCCCTCCCGGAAACCACACGACGTTCTTGAAACCGTACGAAACCGCCCGTTTTGCCGCATTCCACGACATCCAGCAGTTCGGCTCGCAAAAGAAGACGAGTGTCTTCTCTCCGTCTGGGCCGGCAAGCCGTGAAAGTTCCGCTTCGAATGCGGCCTCGTCGCCTTCGCTCAAATGGCCGTAACCCATATTGGCAAGCCAGACGGCATCCTTGATCGTGTCGCGCTCCGGCTCGTGCCAGATTGCTCCTTCCGGCCGCTCTTCCGGCTCTCTCGGCGCGGGCATCACGTCGATCAGGACAACATCGTCCCTTTGGGCCAAAGCCTGCAATTCCGCCAAATCGACCGTTTGCGTATCCTTCAGCCCCTTTGGCACGGCAGCGCGATAGTCGCTCGTTCTATAGCCCTCGGGTTCGGGAACATCCGCCGCGGCTTCCACCTTTACCGGCTGTATCAGCTCGCCTTTGCCATCGAGAAGCGGGATGCCGTAGTCGAGCAAGACCGTTTCGATATCGGCTTGGCGTTTTTTCAAGATTCCGTTGAGCTCGTGCTTCCAGTCCGGTTCTCCATGACGGATGCCCATGGATATCCGATAGTCGGTGCGTTCGATGCCGCGACCCGCAACAAGAGGCCGGACGACCAGCGAAGGGTCGATCTGCCTGGCCCAGTAGCCACCGAGCGGCCCCCACGTCAGCGCCACGTCGATCGCACCCTCGGCTACGTCCTCGACCATGGCGCGGGCCGGTTTCTCTAAGCGTGTATCGACGACCATTTTATAGGTCGTGGCCTGCTTTAGAAGGCCGTGGCGCGCCGCCATCGTCGCAACAGGTGTCCTGGGCTGGATGCCGATTTTCAATGTCTGAAAGATGGGGTCGTCAAGTCGCGCCGTCGTCAAGGCCACGTCCGGACGATGGATCATGACGTAGCTCGACCGGTAGTACGGATTGGTGTTCTGCATCAACTCGTTGGTCGTTGCGACACCGACGATGAGGTCACACCGATTGGCGGCCAATGTCATGCGCACGAAACCAATCGTCTGCGGAAACCAGGTGTATTCGATGGGAACCCCCAACTCCTCTCCGACAAGCTCGGCGATCTTGTTTTCGAACCCTTCGCCCTTGTCGTTGGAATAAGGCAGGTTGTTGGGGTCAGCGCAAACTCTCAGCCTTGTCCGGTCGACGATCTCGCCGGTGACGGCTTGCCCCTGTGCCGCGAACGGAAGCACGGCCGCTGCTGTAAAGACCAGAGCACCAAGACCATTTCTCCCCCACCAGCGAAACTGCGCTGACATTACTGGCTATCCTTCCATTCCTGGAAGACCTGGTCCTCCTCGGGGGGCAGGCGCTCCGGGCGACCGCGGCCAACTGCATCGTCCGCACGTGCCTTGAGATAGGCGTAGATGTGGTCGATGTAGAGCATAACATCGCTGTTCTCGGCAAAGCTCGGCATGACCGAGTCCTGGTTGGCCGCCCCCTTTGCCTGGCGGCCGTTCGTCACCACTTCCAGAAAGTCGGTGTAGCTCATCGTCTTTAGGGATTCTGTCAGTGACGGGGCGAAGGAGCTCCCAAGGGCATCCGGTCCGTGGCACACATGGCAGGTGTTATGGTAGCGACGATAGCCGTTGTAGGTCCCGTAATCGACCTTTCCATCCTCGATGATGTAGGGTTTTTCTTCCCAGTCCGATTCTTGGGCATTTGCCGTGGTGAGAGCTGAAAGGGATAGCCCCAGACCGACTACGGCCATCGTCCACAAACGCATACGGTGATCTCCTCGCGGGTTGGCTTCTATCTGATGAAGGATCGCGGGCCGGCAGTTGAAGCAGAAGGCCTGCGGCAAGTCGCATGCGGCCCGGTGATATCACCGGGCCGCTGGTGTTCGAAACGTCGGACCAACGCGGTCGATCCTCAGCTGCTTGGGAGGGCGAACACCGTAAGTTGGCCACCAAGGTTGGTATAGTTGGCCAGCGACTCATAGGCGCCGACAGCACCGAGACCGGCAGTGCTTTCCGTCAGACCGGCCGCCAAGCCGATGCCTGCCCAACCGCCGATACCCGACAGGATGGCAACGTACTGCTTCCCGTCATGCTCATAGGTGTTGACGTTGCCGATGATGCCGGACGGCGTCTTGAACTTGAACAGTTCGTCGCCGGTTTCCGGATCAACCGCCTTCAGATAGCCTTCCAGCGTGCCGTAGAAGACGACGTCGCCTGCCGTGGCCAGGGCTCCGGACCACACCGAGAACGGTTCCGGCTTGGACCAGACGATCTCGCCTTTCGTGGCATCCCAGGCGATGAAGTTGCCCAGACCGCCATGGCTGTCGGGTGCCGGATACATGGAGAGTGTGGCACCCACATAGGGCTGGCCGGCCGTGTAGGAGACCTGGAAGGGCTCATAGTCCATGCAGACGTGGTTCGTCGGGATATAGAACAGCCCGGTTTTCGGTGAGTAGGTCGAAGGCTGCTGATCCTTCGTGCCGAGCGCCGCCGGACAGATCCCCTGCGTATTGACATCTTCACCCTGCTGTCCGGTGGAGTAGTCGGCCACGACCTGCGGACGTCCGGTTTCCATGTCGACTTCGGTCGCCCAGTTCACGGTCGGGTCGTACTTCTTGGCGACGAGCAGTTCTCCGGTTTCGCGATCAAGCGTATAGGCGAAGCCGTTGCGGTCGGGGTGGACGAGCGTCTTGCGCATTTCGCCGTCGATCTCCTGATCGACGAGTATCATCTCGTTGACGCCGTCAAAGTCCCACTCGTCATGCGGGGTCATCTGATAGACCCATTTGGCAACGCCGGTGTCGAGATCGCGGGCGAAGATGGTCATCGACCAGCGATTGTCTCCAGGCCGCTGCACCGGATTCCACGTCCCGGGGTTGCCCGAACCGTAATAAACCAAGTTCAGTTCGGGATCATAGGTCGTCCAGCCCCAGGTGGTGCCGCCGCCGAGCTTCCACTGATCGCCTTCCCAGGTGGCCGTACCGGAGTCCGCCCCCACAGGTTCGCCGAGATGGGTCGTGTTCTCAGGCTCGAGGAGGGTCATGTCGTCCGGCCCGGTCGAATAGGCGCGCCAGGCGATCGACCCGTCAGCGATGTTGTATGCGGTAAGATGGCCCTGGACGCCAAACTCGCCGCCGGAATTTCCGATCAGCACCTTGTCGCCTGCCACCAAAGGCGCGGCCGTTCCGGTTTCACCTTTGGACGGGTCGCCATTCTCGACGGACCATTTCACTTCGCCGGTCTTGGCATCGAGGGCGACCACCGTAGTGTCAGCCTGATGCAGGAAGATCGTTCCGTCAGCATAGGCGACGCCGCGGTTAACCGTGTCGCAGCACATGACCGGGATGACGTTCGGATCCTGCTTCGGCTCATACTTCCATATCATCCGACCGTTTTCATTGAGGTCGAGTGCGAACACTGTGTTCGGGAACGGGGCGTGGACGTACATCACACCGTCGATGACCAGTGGACCACCTTCGTGGCCACGCAGGACGCCGGTCGAGAAGGTCCATGCGACCTGCAGATCACCAACATTGTCCTTGTTGATCTGGTCCAGTTCGCTGTAGCGGGTACCCGCATAGTTGCCGAGTGGCATGACCCAGTTCTTCGGGTTTTTCTGCATTTCGACCAACTCGTCGTTTGCAAACCCGTGTGATGGGGCGAGGCCGATGACTGCAACCAACGAGCTGGCCGCCAAGAGTTTGAATCCGTGCATTTCCATCCCCTGATAAGTGGTTATTGGTCTGCAGTTCGCACCAGCGTCCGCTCCTGTTGCAAAACAACGCAAAGCAGGGATTCGAGCCATGGTGCAAGTTACTTCGAGAGTGTGAATCGGCCCCTGTTTAATGTCGATAGAACCATAGTACTGACTTCAGAGAAGGGAGTGGGTGCCGCGTACGAAAAACTTTCTCTCCCAAATACTGCGCTGCACAAATTATTGCGCATCTGCGTAGAGATCTGTCAAAAACGCCTTTTACCTATTCTGGTCTCGGCCCCGGTACTTATGTCGACTTTTGCCGTCGCCGACGAAGAAGCTGCCTAAGCGCGAACCGTTTGCGCATGGTTTCGGGTCAACTCGTCGAGGAACTGTTGCAAGCGGACCCCCGAGCGTTTCGAGCGTTCCATTGGAACGGCGACATCGCCGACGATCTTGGCCGGCCGGCCGTTCATGAGGAGCAGACGGTCGGCGAGTTGTACGGCCTCGCGGACATTGTGCGTGACCATCAGGACCGTAACAGCATGCCTCTGCCACAATTCGACAAGCAGTTCGCGCAGGCGCTCGGCAGTATGTTCATCCAGCGACACGAAGGGCTCATCCAGAAGAAGGACATCCGGCATGACCGCAAAAGCCCGTGCGAGCGCCACGCGCCGCTCGAGCCCGAGCGAGAGCTCACTGGGGTACCGATCGAGCATCGCCTGCAGGCCGAGAGTCGTAAAAAGAGGTTGGATATCCGGTGTTGCGCCAGGCGGTAGGGCCAGGCGAACGTTCTGCTCCACCGTGCGCCAGGGCAACAGGCGTGGTTCTTGAAACACCGCCACTGTGCGGACATCACCCGCCGGCATGGTCACCGTGCCGGAAAAGTCATGATCGAGTCCGAGCAGAATGCGTAGCGTCGTCGTCTTTCCGCACCCCGATGGTCCGATGAGGCAGGTGAAGGTTCCCGCCTGTAGCGTGAAAGCGAGATCGCGCAGGATTTCGCTTTCCTCGCCATCGACGGACACGAACGCCTTGCGGGCTATGCAAACGTCAAGCGGGCTTCGGCCGCCAACGGGTGAGATGCTGTTCAAGGGGCTGGACCACACTGAATTCGATGGCGAGCATGACGGCCACGAAGGCCAGAGTATAGCCGAGGATCGCCGCCACATCGAAGAGTTGGAAATAGAGGTGAATCTGGAAGCCGACCCCGTTGGACCGCCCCAGCAGTTCGACGACGAGCACGATCTTCCAGATGAGCGCCAATCCCGAGCGACTGGCGGCCGCGATGAAAGGCTGCAGTTGCGGCAGCACCACGTGCCGAATCGTGCGCATGCGGGAAAAGCGGAAGACATGCGCCATCTCCGAGAGCTTCGGATCGAGCGACCTGGCGCCTTCGCGCATGGTGATGACGACATTGGGAATTTTATTGAGTGCCACGGCGGTGACTGCAGCGACTTCGGTGAGCCCCATCCAGATGTAGCACAGAACGATGATCACCAAGGCCGGCAGATTGACGAAAATGATGATCCACGGATCGAGAATCCGGTCGACGGTGCGGTTTTGTCCCATGACGATGCCGATTGCCGAACCTACGAGCAGTGAAATCAGAAAGGCTGCGGCAACCCGGCTCAAGGTGACTGCCAGATTATAAAACAGCTCGCCCGACGAAGCTTCGCGCGCCACGAACACACCGACTTCCGCGGGCCCCGGGACGTCGGGAGAATTGGCCGCCGCGGCGATAATCGCCCACAGCAGGAAGAAACCCAGGACGGACAGAAGTTTCAGCGGAGCGCGCTTCACCTGTCAGGAGCCATCCACCAGGATGGGCCAGAATGTGCCCGGCGCCATCCTCTTCGCCTTGCCGACCAGTTTTTCTCCGCCTATCTCCGCCAGGACCTCATAGACCCTCGCCGTATCGTCTCGTTCTTCGCTTAGGGGTCGCGAAGGAATTCCTTCGCGGAAGCGGTCACGAAGCGCCCGCAGTGTCTCATCGTCCTCGGCGCCGGTCTTCTCGCGCAGGGTCTCCCATTCCTCGTCCGAAGTCCTGAGCAGGGTCTTGGCTTCGCGCGAGGCGTCGAAGAAGGCTTTGACCGCCTCGATATTCTGCGCGGCCCACTCTTCATCAAAAACATAGCCGACGGCGGAGATTGGCCCATCCGCGCCAAGTTCCATGGCTGCCTCGTTGGCGCCGATCACCTGCCGAAAGCCCTTAGCTTCCAGGCGGGCGCTGTAGTGCCAGTAGTTCAAGACCGCGTCCACCTCACCCTGCATCGCCTTTTTTGCCAGAAGCGGAGGGGCACCGAATACCTGCTCGCTCTCCGCTTCCAGGTCCAGGCCGTGGTCGCGTTCGGCAAGACCGCGGAGAAGCAGCCAACCTTTGTCGAGAGGCCCGCCGGCAATGGCGATTTTCTTGCCTTTCAGGTCTGCCAAGCTGCGAATGTCCGAGTCGGGCGGCACCATCAGCGCTCCGACGGAGGATGAGAAGGGAACGAAGGTGTATGTTCTGCCGTTCGCCCGCTGACGCGATACCCAAAGCCAGTCGGAGACGATCATATCGACCTCTCCCGCCTGCAGTGCGACCGTCGTGGCCTGGTTGCTGGCGAGGTTCACCTGTTCGAGCTGGATTCCCTGTTTCTCATCGAGGCCGTGCCGCTTGATCACATCAAGCTCCCAGTTGACGGTGCCGAATTCGAGAACGCCAATACGGATTGTGCTTTCGGCGTGCGCCGAAAGGCTCCAAAGGGCGGCCAGCATCATCACGGTGGCCGTAAACATTGACCGTGAGCGCATTTTCTCCTCCAACGTCTCACCCTGACAACAGCCGAGCGAGTGGTACCTCTTCCCGCAACGAATCGTACCGAAGGCACTAAGCTTTGAAAATAGTGCCAAAGAGCTATGCCAGAGAAGGCATTGATAATGTGAAGATTTTCACTTCAAGGTAGCGTATTATCCGCCCGGTGGGCCAGTATGGCGATTTTCTCGACGCTGCGCGAGCAGCCAGTCCGTCAGCGCCTGTATCGCGCCGCTCGCTGAAGGATTGGAGATCAGCCAGTAGCCGCAATCCTCGCGCGCGATCTCGGGACCGACGGCGACCAGAGTGCCGCTTGCCAAATGAGCATCGATCAGGCCGAGCCAGCCGAGTGCAATCCCCTGTTCGGCCAGTGCGGCCTGAATGACAAAGCCGTATGTGTTGAGGCCAAGATCTCCTTGCGCCGCTTCACGCGCCAAACCGTACGCAGCGAGCCAGGAAGTCCACGTGAGCCAGCGCGGCTTGCCGACTGTATCGAGATGGAGAAGCGGAGCCTTGGCGAGCGCTGCGGCATCCGTAAATGGGCCGAAGCGGGCAAGGAAGCCCGGGCTGCAAACCGGCACCACGCGCTCGGGTATGAGGAGATGGACTTCCTCCCGAAAGTCCTCTCTCTTGCCGAAGAGAATGGCGGCGTCGGCAATTTCCTCCACCCCTTCTTCGATCCCCTGAGAGGCGACGACGTGCACCTCCACCTGCGGGTGCAGACGGCGGAAGTCAGCAACGCGCGGCATTAGCCAGAAGGCGGCGAAGCCATAGTCGGTGAAGATGCGGATGACCGGCGTTCGCGCCTTTTGCCGGATTTCGCGCGCCGCCTCGTCGATCCGTTCAACTCCGGAATGAACAGCTCGGTAAAGCGTCTCTCCCGCTTCCGAAAGCGTGCTGCCGCGATGCTGGCGGCGAAACAGCGATACGCCCAGCTGCTCCTCTATGCGTCTTATCTGATAGCTGACGGCCGGTTGCGACAAGCCCAGTTCGTCAGCTGCCCGCGTCAGGCTGCCGAGCCGACCGACCGCATCGAAAATACGCAGCCAGCCGACGTCGAGGTTCCGGTAAGGCATAAACAGTCTCTATAGCTGCGATCCAAAATCTACGGCTTCAAAGATAGCCCCATATGAGGATTTAATGGAAGCCGGCTCGGCACACGCCTAAAATACAAACAAAGGGGAACTTAGCATGAGAAACCGTTGCTTCAGCCTCGCAGCTGCCGCCTTCCTTCTTCTGAGCACCCCGGCTCTGGCAGACGATCCGGAAAACTGCAGAAGCATTCGCCTTTCCGACCCCGGCTGGACGGACATCAACGCCACCAACGCCATCGCGTCCGTCCTCCTCGAAAGCCTCGGCTATGCGCCTGATGTGAAGACGCTGTCGGTGCTGGTTGGCTACCAGTCGTTGAAGAACAAGGACATTGACGTCTTCCTCGGCAACTGGATGCCGGCGCAGCAGAATTTCGTCGATGATCTCAACGCCGAGAATGCCGTCGAGGTGCTGACCCAAAATCTCAGTGGTGCCAAGTTTACCCTGGCCGTGCCGAGCTACGTGGCCGAAGAGGGCGTCACCGACTTCAAGGACCTTGCTGCCAACGCCGAGGCGTTCGGCAAGGAAATCTACGGCATCGAGCCCGGGGCGCCGGCCAACGAGAATATCCGGAAGATCATCGAGGCCGACGACTTCGGACTTGGCGACTGGAGCATCGTGGAATCGAGCGAAGCAGGAATGCTGGCTCAGGTGGCGCGGGCGGAAAGAGCGCAGGAGGCGATCGTCTTCCTCGCCTGGGCGCCGCATCCGATGAATACGAAATTCGATATTACCTATCTCTCCGGCGGCGACGAATACTTCGGCCCGAACTACGGTGGTGCCGAGGTCTTCACGCTTGCGCGCACCGGCTGGTCTGACGAATGCCCGAATGCAGCACAGTTCTTCCGTAACCTGCAATTCACCATCGACATGGAAAACGAGATGATGGGCAAGATCCTCGATGATGGGCAGGAGCCGCAGGCAGCAGCGGCTGACTGGCTGAAGGAACAGCCCGAGGTTCTCGGCCCCTGGCTCGATGGCATCACCACGCTCGACGGCGAACCCGGTCTGCCGGCAGTCAAGGCCGCGCTCGGTCTCTGACCGTGCCCGTGCGTGGCTCGGGCGGCCGTGATGCAATCACGGCCGCCTGCTTCATCACACAACTCTTCCTTGTCGTATATCAAGAGTCCAGCCGGTTATGCAGCGCCCGAATATCCTCGTCCTGATGGTTGATCAGCTGAACGGGACACTGTTCCCGGACGGTCCGGCAGCCTTCCTGCACACGCCCAATCTCTCCGCCCTTGCCGCCCGGTCGGCGCGTTTCGTCAACACTTACACGGCAAGCCCCCTTTGTGCACCGGGGCGCGCCTCGTTCATGTCCGGTCAGCTTCCCTCGCGCACGCGGGTCTATGACAACGCCGCCGAGTTCACCTCCGACATCCCCACCTATGCTCACCATCTGCGTCGTGCCGGCTATCACACTTGTCTCTCGGGCAAGATGCACTTCGTCGGGCCGGACCAACTCCACGGCTTTGAGGAAAGGCTGACGACGGACATCTACCCGGCGGACTTTGGATGGACACCGGACTATACGCGCCCTGGCGAACGCATCGACTGGTGGTATCACAATCTCGGTTCGGTGACCGGCGCCGGCGTCGCCGAGATTACCAACCAGCTCGAATACGATGACGAGGTCGCCTATCACGCCACACGAAAGCTCTACGACCTGGCGCGCGGGCACGACGGGCGCCCGTGGTGCCTGACCGTCAGCTTCACACACCCGCACGACCCTTACGTGGCGCGGCGCCGCTTTTGGGACCTCTATGCCGACTGCTCGGCTCTCGACCCGCTCGTTCCGCCGATCCCGTTTTCAGAGCAGGACCCGCATTCGCAGCGGCTGATGCTGGCAAGCGACTACACGGCCTACAACATCACCCCGGAGGATGTACGCCGTTCCCGGAGGGCCTATTTCGCCAACATTTCCTATCTCGACGGAAAGTTTGGCGAAATCCTCGACGTCCTTGCGCGCACGCGCCAGGAAGACAACACCATCATCCTCTTCCTGTCCGACCATGGCGATATGCTGGGCGAGCGCGGCTTATGGTTCAAGATGAGCTTTCTGGAAGGCTCGGCCCGTGTGCCGCTGATGATAGCGGCGCCGGGGCTCAGCGCCGGACGCATGGATGCGCCCGCCTCCACGCTCGATGTGGTGCCGACGCTCGCCGAGCTCGCCGGGGTCGATCTCGATGAGGTGCGACCTTGGACGGACGGCGAAAGCCTTGTGGGAGTGGCATCAGGCACGCGCCGTCGCGCGGCTGTGCCGATGGAATATGCAGGGGAGGGATCCTATGCGCCGTTGGTGGCCCTGCGTGACGGCCGCTATAAGCTCGCGCTCTGCGAGTTCGATCCGCCGCAACTCTTCGATCTTAACGAAGACCCGCATGAGCGTACCAACCTTGCTGCTGACCCGGCTTATGCCGCCGTGCTTGCCGCTATGACGAAAGCAGCAAGCGAACGTTGGGACCTTGGCCGTTTCGATGCCGAGGTGCGGGCAAGCCAGGCGCGCCGCCGTGTGGTCTACGAAGCGCTACGTCACGGTGCCTACTACCCTTGGGATTACGAGCCTCTGCAGCGCGCCTCGGAACGCTACATGCGCAACCACATGGATCTGAACGTGCTGGAAGAGGCCAAACGCTTCCCACGCGGCGAGTAAGGAGCAGCCGGGTGACGTGACACCAATACACAGCGCTATAGGGCCTCAGATAGACTCCTCATAGAGGGCTCTAGTGTTCGTCTTGGTCATCGGCACGGGATTGCCGCCCGCCGTTGGGTCGACCAGCGCCATCCCCACCATCTCGTCGATGCGATCGCGCCCCACCCCGAGTGCGGAGAGCTTGTCCGGCACACCGAGCTCGGAGCGCAGGCTGAGCACGAACTCGTAGAAACCGTCGAAGCCGCCGGAAATGTCCATATAGGCGGCCGCCTTGGCAATACGCGCCTCGATGGCCGAGCGGTTGAGACGAAGCACTGGCGGCATGACAACGGCATTGGTCATGCCATGGTGGGTGTTATAGAGGGCGCCGACGGGGTGGGAGAGCGCGTGAACGGCGCCAAGGCCCTTTTGGAAAGCCACTGCGCCCATGGCGGCGGCACTCATCATGTGGCCGCGCGCTTCCAGGTCGTTCGGCTCGGCCACGACCCTGGGCAGGTTCTCCTTGACGAGCCGCATGCCTTCGAGCGCAATGCCTTGGCTCATGGGATGGTAGAAGGACGAGGAATAGGCCTCAAGGCAATGGGCGAAAGCGTCCATGCCGGTGCCGACCGTGATGACTTTCGGCATCCCGACGGTGAGTTCCGGGTCGCAGATGGTGACTGCGGGCAGCATCTTGGGATGGAAAATGACCTTCTTCACATGGCTTTCGGAGTTGGTCAAAACACCGGCACGGCCGACCTCGGATCCGGTGCCGGCAGTGGTCGGCACGGCCACGATGGGCGCGATCTTCGTGCTGTCGGCCCGGGTCCACCAGTCGCCAATATCCTCGAAGTCCCACACGGGCCGCGTCTGGCCGGCCATGAAGGCGATGAGCTTGCCTAGATCGAGGCCGGAGCCTCCGCCGAAGGCGACCACACCGTCATGCCCGCCGGCCTTGAAAGCAGCGATGCCGGCGGCAAGGTTGTTGTCGTTGGGGTTCGGGTCCACCTCGCAGAAGATCGCTCGGCCGAGGCCGGCGTCCTCCAGAATGTCGAGCGCCTTCCCCGTGATCGGCAAGGGCGCCAGCCCCCGGTCCGTGACGAGGAGAGGGCGCCTCATGCCGGCCGCCTTGCAGGCATCCGCCAACTCGCTGATACGGCCCGCACCGAAGCGGATGGATGTCGGGTAGGACCAGTTGACGGAGACACTCATGCTTGACGCTTCCTCAGGTGGTAGGATTTGGGGCGGGTGAGGTTGTGGTAGCCGATCTCCGACAGTGCACCACCACGGCCGGTGTTTTTGCAGCCGGTCCAGCAGAGTGCCGGATCCAGATAGTCGGCTCGATTCATGAACACGGTTCCCGTCTCGAGCTCCACGCCGAGATGTTCAGCGCGCTCGGGATCGGCCGTCCACAATGAGGCGGTCAGCCCATAGGGGCTGTCATTCATAAGCATCAGCGCTTCCGCGTCGTCCTTCACCGGCATGATGCCGACGACCGGACCGAAGCTTTCGTCGCGCATCACGCGCATCTGGTGGTTAACGTCGACAAGGATCTGCGGCATGAGGTAGGTGCCGCCATCATCCTCGGGGAAGAGCTTTGCGTCGATCAGCGCACGGGCGCCCTGCGCCACGGCGTCCCGCGTCTGGCCGCGCACCTCATCGGCGAAGCGCCGGTTGGCCATCGGGCCGATGGTGATCTCCCGGTCAAGCGGGTTGCCAAGCTTCAGCTTCTCCACCCAAGCGACCGACTTTTCCACGAAGGTGTTGAAGAGTGGAGCGGCGACGTAGAGCCTCTCGATGCCGCAGCAGCACTGGCCGGCATTGTACATGGCGCCGTCCATCAGCACGTCGACGGCCCAGTCGACGTCGGCATCCTCCATCACGTAGGCCGGGTCCTTGCCCCCGAGTTCGAGCCCGAGCCCCGTGAATCTACCGGCCGCCGCGCGTTCGATGGCCTGACCGCCGCCGACGGAACCGGTGAAATTGACGAAGCCGAAGTGTCTCGCCGCGATCAGCGCCTCGGTGCCGGCGTGGTCCAGGAACAGGTTGACGAAGACATCCTCGGGCACGCCCGCCTCATGGAAGGCGCGCACGATGCGCTCTCCGACGAGCAGGGTCTGCGTCGCGTGCTTGAGGGCCACCGCATTACCGGCGATCAGCGCCGGCACGACGGTGTTGATGGCCGTCATATAGGGATAGTTCCACGGCGCGATGACGAGGACCACGCCGTGCGGCTCACGCCTGATAGTACGGCTGAAAAGATCCGAATTCTCGATCCCGATAGGGGCGAGCGCGCGCGCGGCAATGGAGGCCATGTAATCAGCGCGCTCGTTGACGCCGCCGAACTCTCCACCATAGCGCACCGGCCGGCCCATCTGCCAGGCAAGCTCCGGCACCACCTCATCCGCCATTTCGTTGAGCCGCGCCACACCCGCCTTGACGAGCGCGATCCGCTCCTCGAGCGGCCGGCGCGCCCAGGCCTTCTGCGCCTGGCGCGCCTTGGCGACGAGGCCCGCCGCCTCGTCCGCGGGCATTACCGGGCGCTCGGCATAGACGGACCCGTCTATGGGGGAGATGCACTTCAGTGTCTGTGTCATGTCATGCTCTTTCAAAGCCGCGCCTGACTTCCCAGTCGGTCACGCGGCGGTCGAATTCAGTCTGTTCCCAGCGGGCTGCGTGGACGTAGTGGTCTATCACCTCGTCGCTGAGCGCTTCGCGCAGCATTTTCGAACCGTCCAGGGCTGCCGTCGCGTCGCGCAAAGTCGACGGGATTTCGCGGATGTTGTGCCCATGGTAGGCGTCGCCGACGAAGGCTGGCTCCAGCGGGAGCTTGTTCTCGATGCCGTCCAGCCCAGCGGCGATCAGTGCGGCAAAGGCCAGGTGCGGGTTCAGGTCGGCGCCGCCGACGCGGCATTCCGCCCGCACCGCCTTGGTGTCAGCGCCGCATACGCGGTAGCCGGCCGTGCGGTTGTCCATGGACCAGATCGCCTTTGTCGGCGCGAAGGTTCCGGCGGCGAAGCGCTTGTAGGAGTTGATGTACGGCGCCAGGAAATAGGTGATCTCACCCGCATGGGCGAGGAGGCCGGCGAGATAGCGCCGCATCGTCTCCGACATGCCATGTTCGGCATCGGGATCATAAAAAAGCGGCTTTCCCTCCAGCGACCAGAGCGACTGGTGGATGTGAGAGGAATTGCCGGCGGCGTTGTTGTCCCACTTCGCCATGAAGCTGATGGCGCGGCCGTTCTGCCAGGCGATCTCCTTA
This sequence comes from Chelativorans salis, assembly GCF_025336525.1. Lineage (GTDB taxonomy): Bacteria > Pseudomonadota > Alphaproteobacteria > Rhizobiales > Rhizobiaceae > Chelativorans > Chelativorans salis. The sequence continues at coordinate 929,556 of NZ_JAOCZP010000001.1, read as the reverse complement.
CAGCCGTTCTTCACGATGGCGTGCCGGTCGGCCATGGTCAGTGCGTCGGTATAACGGACGTTGATCTCCTCCTGGCCGGCATCGGCTTCGCCCTTGGAATTTTCCACTGGAACGTCGGCGCCGTTGAGCCCGTTGCGGATCGCCCGCATGACCGCCTCTTCCTTGGTGGTCTGGAAGATGTGGTAGTCCTCGTTGTAAGTGCTGATGCGCTCCAGGCCACGGTAGCCCTTCGCGTGCACTTCCTCAAAACTGTCGCGGAACAGGAAGAACTCCAGCTCCGAGGCCATCATGGCCTTCATGCCCATGGCTTCGAGCCGCGCGACCTGCTTCTTCAGGACGGCGCGCGGGGAGTGTGCGACCTCGGCGTGGGTGTGATGGTCGAGCACGTCGCAGATCACCAGTGCGGTGCCTTCGAGCCAGGGAATGCGGCGCAGCGTCGAAAGGTCGGGCTTCATGGTGTAGTCGCCGTAGCCGGCGGCCCAGCTCGTCGCGCGGTAGCCCTCGACCGTGAACATCTCCAGGTCCGTGGCGAGCAAATAGTTGCAGCTATGCGTCTCCTCAAACGCGCTTTCGAGGAAGAAGTCGATATGGAAGCGCTTGCCCATGAGGCGGCCCTGCATGTCGACAAGCGCAACAAGTACCGTGTCGATCTCGCCTGAGGCCGCTGCCGACTTCAGATCTTCCAGCGTCAGTTTTCCCGCCATTCAACTCGTCCTGTCGTGTGGTTGTCGGCCTGGCTTCAGACCCGGGACAAATATCCCGGGTCCGCGCCATCAGCCATTGCGGCTTCAGCCGTAGCGGTAGGGTGGGCCCGCTTTGCGCATCAGCTCGCGATAGTCGCGCAGGATCTTCACCACGCTCTCGCGCCGTCCGCCCTCGGCGGCGATCTCGTCCCAGAACTTCTCGGCCTCGGCTTCCACCGTCTCCCACTCTTCGTCGGGAATGGTGGTGAGTTGCATCTTCTCGCCGTTGACGCGCAGATCCGCCTCGCCGGCCCAGTACCAGTGCTGGCGGTAATAGTGTGAGGAATCCGTCGCCAGGCGGAAAAGCTCTTGCAGATGCTCGGGCACCTCGTTCCAGCGTTCTGTGTTGGCGAAGAAGTGGCCGATCCAGGCGCCGCAGATGTTGTTGGTGAGGAAGTAGGGCGTCACGTCGGCCCAGCCCACCGTGTAGTCTTCAGTGATGCCCGACCATGCGATGCCGTCGAGTTCGCCCGTCTGCACGGCCACTTCGACATCCTCCCACGGCAGCGTCACCGGCACGACGCCGAAGCGCGACAGGAACCGGCCGGCGGTCGGGAAGGTGAAGACGCGCTTGCCCTCAAGGTCTGCCAAGCTGTTGATCGGGTCCTTGGTGTTGAAGTGGCAGGGGTCCCAGGCACCGGCCGAAAGCCAGGTGACGTTCTCCACCTCACCATAGGCCTCCTGCCAGATCTCCGCGAGCCCGTGCTTGTAGAAGAGCGCCGGCACGTCGAGCGAATAGCGCGTAGCGAAGGGGAAGTAGCCGCCGAAGACGGAGACGTCGACAGGGGCTGCCATGGAATCGTCGTCCGACTGCACGGCGTCGATCGTCCCGTTCTGCATGGCCCGGAAAAGCTCGCCCGTGGGCACAAGCTGGTCGGCAAAGTAGAGCTCGATCTCCATCTCGCCGTTCGCCGCCTTGTTGAAGGCGTCGATTGCGGGCTTGATGACGTGCTCGGCGAGCGCCGGACCTGCGTAAGTCTGCAGCCGCCAGCGGATGGGCGATTGCGCCCTCACGTAAGGGGCTGCCAGCGTGGCGGAGCCGGCGGCGGCGGTCGTGATCCCCGCCTTCTTCAGGAATTGCCTTCGGTTTTGCATGTCTCGTTCTCCTCTGGTTGCTTTTCGGTTTCGTGCCGCTTTTCTTGCCTCCTCCGTTCCGTCGCCTCCGTCAGCGGATATAGTAGTGCTGGGGCAGCCACAGTGCGATCTGCGGGAATGCCATGACCATGACGAGCGCAAGGACCATCACCGCCACAAAGGGTATGATCGATCGGTAGATATCCCCCAGGCTCACCTCCGGGGGAGCCATGGCGCGCATGAGGAAGAGGTTGTAGCCGAAGGGCGGCGTCATGTAGGCGATCTGGCAGGTGATGGTGTAGAGAACGCCGTACCAAATCAGGTCGAAGCCCAGCGCCTTCACCAGCGGTATGTAAAGCGGCGCCACGATGACCAGCATCGCCGTGTCGTCCAGGAACATGCCCATGATGAGGTAGGAAAGCTGCATCAGGATCAGCACTTCCCATGGCGACAGGCCGAGCTGCTCCAGAAAAAAGTTCTCGATGGCCCTGACCGCGCCAAGCCCGTCGAAGACGGCGCCGAAGCACAGCGCCGCGACGATGATCCACATGAACATGCAGGAGATGGCGAGCGTCTTCCTCACCGTTGTGTGGAAGACGGCACGGGTGAGCCTGCCGCGGATGGCGGCTGCGAGCGTGGCTGAGACGGCGCCGATGGCCGAGCTTTCCACCAGGCTGGTATAGCCCATGACGAAAAGGCCCGTCATGGCCATGAAGATGAAGAAGGGCAGGATGCCGGCCGACAGTAGGCTGAGCTTAACACTCCACGGAATGCGGCGCTCTTCGGCGGAAAGCACGGGGCCGAGATTGGGCTGAAGCCAACAGCGCACGGCGATGTAGAGGATGAACAGGCCAGCCATCATCAGGCCAGGAAAGACGCCGGCGAGCCACAATTGCCCGACGGGCTGGCGCGCGATCATGGCATAGAGCACAAGCACCACGCTGGGGGGCACCAGAATGCCCAGGGAGGAGCCAGCCTGGATGACGCCCGTCACCATCACCTTGTCGTAGCCGCGGCGCAGGAGTTCCGGCAGCGCAATCGTGGCGCCGATAGCCATGCCCGCGACCGAGAGCCCGTTCATGGCGGAGATAACGACCATGAGGGCGATCGTCCCGATAGCCAGCCCGCCGCGCACGGGACCGAACCAGACATGGAACATCTTGTAGAGATCGTCGGCGATGCCCGATTCAGACAGCATGTAGCCCATATAGATGAAGAGCGGCAGGGTCAGCAGCGCGTACCACTTCATCAGCTTCATGGCCGAGGAGAAGGCGATCTCCGAGCCGCCGGTTCCCCATAATAGAAGCGCGAAAGCGACGGCGATGAAGCCGATGGCGCCGAAGACGCGCTGGCCGGTGAGCAGCAGGCCCATCATGCCCGAGAACATGAGGATGGCGGTCATCTCGTAGCTCACGACAGTTCCTCCCCGCGCGCCAGCGCCAGGTCGCGGAAGAACTGGGCGAAAGCCTGAAGAAGCATCAGCGCGATGCCGATGCACATGATGATCTTGATCGGCGCCATGTACGGCGCCCATGACGAATAGCTCGTCTCGCCGTAGCGGATTGCATAGGCGGTCGAGGAGAAGCCGCCATAGAGCATGACGCCGAGATAGAAGATGAGGAACAGGATGGTGAGGGTGTCGACCATCGCGCGCCGGCGCGGCGACCAGGTCGAATAGATGAGGTCCATACGCACGTGGGAATCATTCTGCAGCGACCAGCCGCCGCCGAGCATGTAGTAGGCGGCCATGACGAACTGCGCCATCTCCAGGGTCCACAGCGGCGGTATAGCGACCGCCTTCATGACCGAAGAGTAGAGCAGGATGCCGATCATCGCCACGATCAGATACATGGCGAAAAGGCCGACGACGCGGTTCACGCGGTCGATGAGACTGACGTAGCGCCGCACGATATCAGGCATGGCGTGCCGTCCATTGGTTTCCGGTGAAGCCGTCCGCTCTGTTCATCGTACCATTCATTTCGCCACCATCTCGCCAGCCGGCGCGGCAAGTGCCTTCTGCAGGTGCCGTCCCAACAAACGGGCGACCTTCTCCTGTCCCGCGGTGTCGGCGATCAAGTCGTTGCGGATTTCGATCATTACATTGTCGATGCCGCGCGGCAGCGCCTGGTCGGCCAGCGTGTGCGTCACACCGTCCTCGGGTCCGTAGGGCTCGTTGCGGCGGACGATCCAGCCGCTCTCGCCCGCAAGCGAAGCCAGGAGCGCGTCGGCTAGGCGGCGGTCGCGGTCGTGCAATATGCCGAGGCCGACATCGCGCGGCATGCCGAAATAGACAGGTGTGAAAGAGTGGATGGTCACGAGCGCCGGTGCGCCCGTCCCTGCGAGGCGTGCATCCAGGCAGGCGGCAAGCGCGGTGCGAAACGGCTCGTAGTAGAACTTGGCGCGACGTGTGCGCTCTTCCGCGGTCAGACCTGCATTGCCGGGGATTGTGTAGGTCTCACTCTGTGCCGGCGTGGCATCCGCAGCGTGCGGCGGACGGTTGCAGTCATAGACGAGACGCGAGACATGCTGAGCGACGAGGGGCGCATCGAGAAGCGCGGACAAGCGAAGCGCCACGGCGCGGGCACCGGGATCCCAAGCAATGTGGCTTTCCAGTGCTTCCGCGCCCAAGCCGAGATCGGTAAACTCTGCCGGAATGACGTTGGAGGCATGCTCGCAGGCCAGCACCACCGGCCCCGCACCTTCGGCGTTGATCGTCTCAACGACCCCCGTTTCACCGGCACCTTCTCGTCCCACTTGCCTGCCCACCAGCGCGGCCCCTCTTGCCGAAACAGAAAATATCTTTTCATATCTATCCATGCGGTCAAGATTAATTCTGAAATTTTTGTTACAAGCTATTCCTGAATGTCTAGATTTTGCGCAATTGCCACTTTGACCGGCAGCGGAAGGCGGAGGGATTGCAGGGGATGGACGGACCGAAGACGGTGGTCGAGCGCCTGCGCGGCGCGTTTGACGCGCTGACGCGTGCCGAAAGACAGCTTGCCAACGCGCTCATCGACAACTACCCGATGCTCGGGCTGGAGAGCATCACAACGGTGGCCGAGTCGGCGGGTGTGTCGACGCCGACGGTGGTGCGCATGGCCAAGAAGCTGGGCTTCGGCGGCTTTCCCGAGATGCAGGCGACCCTTCGGGCGGAGTTGCAGGCAACTATCTCCAATCCCATCACAAAGCATGACCAATGGGCCGAAAGCGCACTGGAAGGCCACCTCCTGAGCCGCTTCGCCGACGCTGTGACGGAGAATATCCGCCAGACGCTGAACCAGATCGACAAGCGCACCTTTGACGCAGTGGCGGAACTTCTTTCCGATCAGTCCCGCAACGTACATGTGGTGGGCGGGCGCATCACCCGCTCCATGGCCGACCACTTTTTCACTCACATGCAGGTCATCCGCCCCGGCGTCACGCAGATCGCCTCCAACTCCAACAGCTGGCCGCACTACGTGCTCAATATGCGGCCGGGCGACATTCTCGTCGCCTTCGACATCCGCCGCTACGAGCACGATATCCTGCGCCTAACCGAGATGGCGCGGGCGCGCGACGTGACCATCGTACTCTTCACTGACCAGTGGGGCTCGCCCGCCGCGCGCCACGCCGCCCACCGCTTCCACGCGCGCATCGAAGTGCCCTCGGCGTGGGATTCCACCGCCGTCATTCTGTTCATCGCCGAGGCGCTGATAGCGGCTATCGAGACGCGCACCTGGGAGACGACGCGGGCGCGCATGAATGAATTGGAAGAGCTCTTCGACAGGACGCGGCTGTTCCGGAAGTTCGTGTAACCCCGCCCCCTCCGGTCTCGGCAACGCCGGGATGCCGCAGTAGCGCTTAGGCGTTTTGGGTGCGCGCAAGCTGCTTCGGCGTAGCCATCCGGCGGTAGATCAGATCGGCGTCCCGCGTGCCGGACGCCACCTCTGCGGCAGCCAAAAGGTCCGCGTGGAGTGGTGATTTCGAGCAGGCAGGGTCGGTGGCGGCGGCATCGCCCGCGAGCGCCATGGCTTGGCACCGGCATCCGCCGAAATCGACCGCCTTGCGCGCACAAGACCGGCAGGGTTCCTGCATCCATTCATCCCCGCGGAAGGAGTTGAAGGCCTCGCTGTGCGTCCAGATCTCCTTCAGCGGACGCTCGCGCACATTGTCGAATGTTAGCCACGGGATGGTCGGCGCCGCATGGCAGGGCAGAACCTGCCCGTCCGGGGCTACGTTCAAGCTGGTGCTTGCCCACCCGCCCATACAAGCTTTCGGATAAGTGGCGTAATAGTCGGCGGGAACATAGTCGATGACGAGCACGCCCTTCAGCCGCAGCCGCGCCGCATGAACCGTCTCTCCGGCCTTTTGGACCTGCTCGCGCGTTGGCATCAGCGCTGCTTTGTTCTTTTCCGCCCAGCCGTGAAACTGAACCGTCGCCACCTCCAGCCGGCGGGCACCGAGTTCGACAGCAAGATCGATCATCCGGTCCAGCGTCGGCAGGTTGTGCCGGTGCATGACGGCGTTGATGGTCAGCGGAAGGCCAAGCGCCACGGTCCATCCGGCAACCGCGATCTTCTTGTCGAAGCCGCCCCTGTAGCCGCCATAGAGGTCGGCTGTTTCGTGATCGATGCCCTGCAACGAAAGCTGCAGGTGGTCGAGGCCGTTTGCGGCAAGTTTTTCCAGTCGCGCCGCAGTGAGGCCAACGCCGGAGGTGATCAGGTTGGAGTAGAGTTCGGCCTCCGTCGAAGCGGCAACCAGTTCCTCCAGATCAGGCCGTGCCGCCGGCTCGCCGCCGGAAAGATGCAGATGCAGCACGCCCAGATCGGCGGCTTGCCGGAATACGTTCGTCCATTCCTGCGTGGAAAGCTCACCGGAGCGGCCTACCATATCGACCGGATTCGAGCAGTAAGGGCAGGCGAGGGGACAGCGATGCGTCAGTTCGGCAAGCATTGCCATCGGCACCTTGATGCGCGGGCCTGCCTGCGTGGTGGAAACCTGCGTCATGGAACATCGACCTCCAACATCCGGCGCTCCACCAGCGACGACAGGAACGTTCTGACATCCGCCGAAATCCTCTCCTTCGGCGCATTGTATTTGGCAGCCAGAATATCGACGATTTCGCTGAAGCTGCGTTCGCCATCGACCTCGGCGAGGATCGCAGCCGCCACCGCGTCGAGCTCAAGTGTGCGTTCTGGCGCAAGCAGCAACCATGTGTCGCGCGCTTGGTCGAAGCGGCTGCGCACTCCTTTCAAAAGACGTGGCCGAGCCGTTTCCGGAAACTCTGTGGTCATGCGCGCAATCCCTTTCCGGGGCGCCAGGCGCCGGGTGGGATGTGTCCTGGCTCCACATAGGCCGAATAAAGCGCGTCCAGCATGGCCCAAAGCACATCGGTCTTGAATGTCAGCGCCGCAGCGGCCGCCTCCTGCTTCTCTGCGGTGTTGGCATGATCGAGCACGTAAGTGAGCCCGAAGGCGACATCCTTCGGCGCCTCATCGAGCCTGTTGCGGAAATAGCTGATGCTGTCCTCGTTGGCGAAGTCGTAATGCTCAAGCAGTCCGGCGATACGCTTGGTGTGGATCTTGGGCGCGAAAAGCTCCGTCAGCGAAGAGGCGATAGCTTCGAGCAGGCTCCGCTCGCGGACGAAGCGGACATAGGACTCGACGGCAAAGCGCGTCGCCGGGAGCACGCCGCCGGCAGAGGCGACATAGTCCCGGTCGAGACCGACAGCGGCGGCAAGCTTCAGCCAACGCTCAATCCCGCCGGGGCGTTCAGCACTGCCATCATGGTCTTCAATGCGTGAGCGCCAGATACGCCGCAGCGTCGGATCCTCGCAGCGCGACAGAAGTGCTGCATCCTTCATCGGAATGCGGCTCTGATACATGTAGCGGTTGATCACCCACGCGCGCACCTGGTCGGGCGTGCACTGCCCGGAATGAAGCCGGTGATGGAAGGGGTGCTTATCATGATAGCGCTCCTCACCGATGCGGCGCAGGCGCGCCTCGAAGTCCTCGCGCGACAGTCTGACAGGCTGCTGTGTCACCAGCTCAACTCCATCTGATCGTAGCCGATTTCCCAGCCGGCTTCCTCGGCCGCCTTGCGCTCGGCTGAAGCGGGGTCGAGCACGGGATTGGTGTTGTTGATGTGGATGAAGACCTTCCGTCCCGCCCCGAGCCTGGCAAAGGCCTCGATCGAACCCAGCGGTCCGCTCATAGCCATATGCCCCATCCGGGCTCCCGTCTTGTCGCCGACGCCGGCACGCTGCATTTCATCGTCACGCCAGACGGTGCCGTCGAAGAAGACCAGCGGCGCGCCGGCGAGCCGCTCGGCCAACTGCCGGGTCATCCTGGCGCAGCCGGGGATGTAATAGGCTTTCGCATCGCCGTCGATTTCCACACCGACCGTCTGCTCGCCCTCGATATCCGTCTTTACTTCGCCGGTTTCAGCATAGAGCGGCACTTTCCCCGGCACGGCAAATAGCCGCGCCTTTACATTGGGAAGGAGTTCGAATTCCTCTTCCAGCCCGATGCATATCTGCTCGACGCAATCCGCATCGAGCGCGCGGAAGACAGGGTTGGCTGCGAGAATGTCGGCAATTTCGCGCGTAACGAAGAGCTTGAATGGCTGCTTCTCACGCAGGGTCAGCAGGCCTGCGATATGATCGAGGTCGCCATTCGTAATGAGGACGCTGGCAATCGGCGACGCACGCAAACCGGTCGGATGCAGTGCCGGCGTCAGATTGATCTGCTCACGAATATCCGGAGAGGCGTTCAACACAGCCCACCGTTTGCCGTCCGCCGACACCGCGAGGGAAGACTGAGTTCGCGGCAGAAAACCTTCGGCGTCTTCCCGGACGGCCCTGCAATTGCGGCAACCGCAATTCCATTGCGGAAAACCACCGCCCGCTGCCGCGCCCAGCACGACAGCGCGCATTGGTAACGTTCTCTTTTTAATTGTCGTGTGTCTGCCGCTTAGAACTGCGGATCGCCGTCATCGGCGGGGGCATAGCGGCAGATTTCCATGCCGCATTCATATTCCCGGATCGTCGGTGTGGACCACGTCATGAAGTCTCCTCCTGAATGTACCTCGCCTACGAGTTTTCATGAAACTCGGCCGATATTAGAGGCGCAGAACTGAGCAGGGTCAAGGATGGGAAGTTAGTACTTTGGTCCTGCCGGAACTCTGCCGCGCCATGGTCAGGCTGCTTCGAAAACGCCCGCCGTAGGAGGGGTTAAACCTAAAACTGCAGGTCACGCAGGTAAGGATTTGCCGCCGCCGAGGCGGCGAAATCCTCCGGCCGGATATCGGCGAAGAGGAGTGTATCGGACTTCTCGTCAGCCTCCGCAAGGAGGTTTCCATTGGGTGCTGCAATCGCGGAAAGGCCGGCATAGGAGAACAGTTCATCGGTGCCGCAATGGTTGACGTAGGCGACGAAGACCTGGTTCTCGAAGGCACGTACCGGGATCATCTTTCGGGCAATCAGTTCGGCGTGATCGCTTGCAGGCAACGCAGTCGGCACCGCGATGAGCTCTGCGCCGGCCTGCGCCAGCCGGCGGACATTCTCCGGAAACTCGACATCGTAGCAGATCAGGATGCCGATCCTGAGGCCACCATGCTCCACGATGCAGGCCGAGGGCCGTTCGGCGGCGAACAGGTTGCGCTCGTAATCGCCGTAGAGGTGCGACTTTCGGTAGATGACCGGCTCCTTCCGCCCATCGGCGAAAACTGCACTGTTATAGGTTGAGCCTTCCGCCGCCTCGGCAAAGCCTGCGAGGATGGCGACCCCCGCCTCAAGCGAGATCAGAGCAAGCCTTGCGACGACCTCGCCGCCCGGTGGCTCAGCCAGGTTGCGCATCTCGTCTCCGGCGCCGTAACCCGGCACTGCGAGCTCAGGCGCAACCAGCAGTTCCGCACCATCCGCTGAGGCTTCACGGGCAGCTTTCTCGATGCGGGCGAGATTTGCCGCCTGATCGCCCCCGGCTGCCTTCATCTGGAACGCGGCGATACGCATCAGCTCTGGTCCGAAGCCATGGCCCCGAGCAGCCGTGGCAGGTCGCCGAAGCGGGCGATCAGCGCGAAAACGACGGCCGCGATCACCACGAAGAACACCGAGACCGAGGCCATCGTCGGAGTGTAGCCGTAGCGCAGCGCGTTGAAGATCTTTATCGGCAGCGTCTCCATGGTGAAGCCGACGGTCATGTAGGCGACGATATACTCGTTGAGTGACAGCACGAAGGCGAAGGCATAGCCGGAGACGAGATAGGGCAGGATCAGCGGCAGGACTACGGTGCGCAGCACGAGGCGATCATCTGCACCCATGGTCGCGGCAGCCTCGACCAATGAGCGGTCGATCGAGGAGAAACCGAGCGAAAGCGTGACCAGGGGCAGCGTCACGAAGAAGATCGCGTGGCTGATCACCGCCGTCCACGACTGGCCATAGAAGCCGACCGTCGCCCAGAAGGTGAGCAGGCCGAGTGCGGTGATGACCGGCGGCAAGATGAATGGCGCGACACCGAGCAGGCGGAACGCATTTGCCCATGGCGCTATGCGCCGCCATAGGAACCAGACGAGCGGCAGCGCGATCAAAACCGCAAGCGCGGCCGAGAGCGCGGCAAGCAGGATGGACGCGACGAGCGCGGCACGCCAGCCTGAATCGGTGAAGATCTGCCCATACCAGGCCATGGAAAAGCCTTCGGGCGGGAAGGTCAGTGACTGCTTCTCGTTGATCGAGACGCCAGCAACGACGATTAGCGGCCCCGCCAGAAAGAGCGCGACGACAGCAAAGCCGATTCTGCGCATGAATGCATCGATCATGCGGTAGCCTCCCTACGCCCGCCCGCAAGCAGTGTCAGCCCCACCAGCGCCAGCGAGATCAGAACCAGGAACACAGCCATTGCCGCAGCAAAGGGCATGTTGGACTGGTAGATCGCCTGGTCGGTGATGAGCACCGACAGCGTCCAGTGCTGCGGCCGCCCGAGGATCTGCGGCAGCAAGTAGGAGCCGAGAGCGAAGACGAAGACCATGATCAGCGTGGCGATGATCGTGTTCCTGAGCGTCGGCACGATGATATTGATAAAGCCGCGCAGGGGGGAGGCGCCCAGCGTACGCGCAGCCTCCAGAAGCGTCGTGTCGAGCCGGACGAGGGCCGGGTAGAGCATTAGGATGGTGTACGGCAGCGCCTGGTAGACCATGCCAGTCAGTACCGCTCCAAAGCCAGGCAGCAGGGCCTGCGGCTCCGACATCAGCCCTGCGGCCACGAGCAGATTGGTGATGCCGGCCGTGCGCGAAAGGAGCGTCGACCAGGCAAAGCCGATGATGACTTCGGAGAGCGAGAGGACCGACAGCAGGCAGACGAGCCACACAATTTGCACGCGCCGTGAGGTCTTGGTCAGAAGATAGGTGAACGGGAAGGCAATCCCCACGCAAATGACGGCGACCATGATAGCGAGCGCCAGCGAAAAGCCGAGTACTCCGCCGAAGAAGGCGCTCAGGAAACGCCCGTAGTTGTCGATTACGAAATCGGGCGTGTAGAAGCCGCCTTGCTGCCGCCGAAAGAAACTGACAGCGATCATGGTGGAGAACGGGACCACGAAGAAGACGATCAGCATGATGGCTGGGAAGGCCAGCGGCGCGTAGTCGGCAATCGTTCGGGGCGGTTCGCGTCTCATTGCTGGAGCACCACGCAGCTTTCCGCTGGCAGCGTTACTCCTACCTCGGCACCTGCCTCCACATTGCTGCGCTCGCGAGGCGTTGTCACGGCGACGATTATCGTACCGCCCGCCTCCACGAAGGTTTCGATGGTGCCGCCGAGATCGCGAATGAAGGTGACCCTGCCACGAATGGCGCCGTTTGTGTTTTCCGTCAGATGCACGTTCTCGGGGCGGATGGAGACAAGGCCCTTGGCCATCCCTTCGGGCAGGGAGAGGCCAGCGATGGGCTGCCCCAGGAAAACGGCACGACCGACGCTGTCCGCTTCCACCTCAAGCAGGTTGGTCGAGCCGATGAAGTCGGCAACGAAAGCATCTGCCGGTTTGCGGTAGATCTCCATTGGAGACGCCGCTTGCCTGATGCGCCCTTCGCCCATCACCACCACGAGGTCGGCCATGGTCATGGCCTCGCGCTGGTCATGTGTCACCACGATTGTGGTGATGCCGAGCTTTTGCTGGAGCTGGCGCAGCTCCACCTGCATCGCTTCGCGCAGCTTGGCGTCGAGGGCGGAGAGCGGCTCGTCGAGCAGGAAGAGACGCGGCGAGAGGGCAAGTGCACGGGCAATCGCCACGCGCTGGCGCTGTCCGCCGGAAAGCTTGGACACGGGGCGGGCGGCATAGTCTGGCAGATGGACGAGGGCAAGAAGCTCTTCGACGCGCTTTCTCCGCTTGTCCTTGTCGATGCCGCGGATGCGCAGCGGATAGGCGATGTTCTCTCCCACTGTCAGGTGCGGAAAGAGCGCCAGCGACTGGAACACCATGCCGAAATTGCGCTTGTGCGTGGGTACCGGCGTCAAGTCCTCGTCGTCCAGCACAACAGAGCCGGCCGATGGCTCCTCCAGTCCGGCGATCATGCGCAGGAGCGTGGTCTTGCCACAGCCCGAAGGGCCGAGCATGCAGACGAAGGTGCCGTGCGGCACGGTGAGTTCGACATCGTCGACCGCGGTGAAATTGCCGAAGCGCTTCGACAGGTCCTTCAAATGCAATCCCGACATAAGCAAGTCCCACCGTGATGGCCGTTCCGCTGCCGCTTCCAAATTAGCGCGGCGCCAGCCAGGAGGTATTATTCCGGACGGAAGCACATGCGCCCGGCCCGTTCGCATCAACTCCTACTGAATCCGTCGGTCATCGGCCCTCCCGAAAAATGGCCGATCGAGTCACCCGACGATCATCTCCGTCCACTTCTGGTTCAGCCAGTCGGATTTGCTGGTGTAGAGGTCGTAGCGCGGGATGATCGGGTCGATATCCGACGATACAGCCGCGAATTCCTCGTCGGTGAGGTCGAGCTTGTCGCGCTCCAGCGTGGGAGCCGTGCCGACCTTGCGCGACATGAGGCTCTGGATCTCGGGCTGGCTCATGTAGTCGATGAAAACATGTGCCTCCTCGACCTTGTCGGACGCCCGCGACAACACCCAGTTGCCGGAATCCTGGATGCCGCCTTCTTTCGGGAACGTGGAGCGCACCGGGAAGCCATCGGCAGCGGCAAGACCTGTGACGTCATGATAGTACTGACCCATCGGGATCTCACCCGACTTCAGCGCCTGCTCGAACTGCGCTTCGTCGCGATACCATAGCCGCACGTTCGGCTTGACCTCGGCAAGCTTTTCGAATGCTTCGAGCTGGCCCTCTTCGGTATCGAGCGCATCTGTTCCGCCCATGAATGTCTTGGCGGTCACCTCAAGCAGGAAGGAGTTGGACACCAGCGCCAAAAGGCCGAGCTTGTCCTCGTTCGCAGGATCCCAGAGAACTGCCCAAGAGTCCGGCGCCTCGGGATAGACATCGGTGTTGGTGACCAGCGTGATATACCAGGCAACGGCGCCAATGCCGGCGACGCGGCCATCTGGATATTTCGCGATAAAGTGCTCAAGCAGGTCGTCGTAGTTCCCGATCTTGGTGGGGTCGAGTGGGGTCCACAGCTCGGTTTCCTGGCCCTTCAGCGTCGATGTCTGGGACATCATCGAAAGATCGGCCGGCGCCTGCCCGGCGCGGGCCGCCTGCTCGAGCTGCACCAGCCAGGCCTCGCCGGTCGGTTCAGCGACCGACTCCACCTCAATGCCTGACGCCTTTGTGAACTCCGGGAAGATGTTTTCGTCGAAGGAATCCTTGAAATAACCCCCGTAGACGCCGACCTTCAGCGACCGGTCCTGTGCGCGCAGAATGGAGGGCATTGCAAGCATGCCCGCGCCAGCCGCGCCCGCGGCCAATATCTTACGTCGGCTGATCGCTGTCTTGTGAAGTTCCTTCATCTTCGTTCTCCTGTAGAGGCCTTTTCGGCCTGGTTCCCTGACTTTTATTATAGCACCTATCAGCCTCAGCCTGACTTGCCGGCTATGGCGGGGCTGAACACCATCAGGCTGAGAATCTCGAACAGAACTTGCGCGCCGGCGTGGGCGGTATTGGCTGTTGAATCGTATTGCGGCGCGACCTCGACGACGTCGCCGCCGACCAAATTTACGCCCTTAAGGCCGCGCATGAGTTCCAGCACCTCGCGCGTGGTAAGCCCACCCACTTCCGGTGTACCGGTACCCGGCGCGAAGGCCGGATCGAGGCTGTCGATATCGAAGGAGAGATAGGTTGGGCCATCGCCGACTATCTCCTTTGTCTTCTCGATAATCGCCGGAATCCCCATCGACGAGATCTCCTCGGCATGAATTACCGTCATGCCCGATTCATAGGAGAACTCCCACAGATATTCGGCCGCACCGCGGATGCCGATCTGGATCGTGCGGGTCGGATCGAGCACGCCGTCGAGCACGGCATTGCGGAACGGCCCTCCGTGATGGAACTTGGTCTGGTCGAAGGCGCCGCCGGTGTCGCAGTGCGCATCAATATGGATCATCCCGACCGGTCGCTTGCCGCCGACCGCCTTCAAGATCGGGTGGGTGATCGAATGATCCCCGCCGACCGAGAGCGGCACGACGCCCGCATCGATCATCCTGCTCACGTAGCGCTCGATATCGTCATGGCATTGCTCCAGCCGGTAGCGGCTGGCGAAAGGCACGTCGCCGATATCCGCCACGCGCAGGTCGAAAACGGGAGCACAGTCGAGCACGTGGTTGTAGGGCCCGATGCGCTCGATCGTGCGCATTGCGCGAGGTCCGAAGCGGGAGCCCGGCCGATTGGTCACGCCGAGATCCATGGGAATACCGAGGAGAGCAACCTGAAGATCGCCGAAATCGGGATTGGTGGTGTCGACCTGACGGTAAGGCGCCGTCAGGAAAGTGGGGACGCCGGCATAGGGTGCGAGGCGGGTGCCTGTCTCAGAGAAGATCTTATCGGCGACGCGGCGGAAGCGTGGATCGAACAGTTCTCCGCCATGGCCTTCGCCATATTTCTTCCTGAGCGCTTCGAGCTTCTCGTGATGCCAGGCCATCAGCCCGCTCCTTGCTGCCTTGACCGGCAGGTGAGCGCCGCCCAGGGCAGGGCTCACGCGTTCGGTCAGGAATCCTTCAAGATCATTGAATGCTGATACAGCAGAATTGAAAATGCAATTGATAATGTTATAGGCTTTTATGTGAGAAAAACTAACAACAGTACGAATCGATGACCAGACGCCTGCCTCCGCTCAATCCCCTGCGCGCTTTCGAGGCGGCGGCGCGGCACGGCTCGCTGACGAAGGCGGCAGGCGAGTTGCACGTGACACACGGTGCAGTGAGCCATCAGATCCGGGCGCTGGAAGTCTCGCTTGACGTCAAATTGTTCGAGCGGGCGGGGCAGCGCCTGAAGCTGACGGCGCACGGGGCGGAACTGCTACCGGCGGTTTCCTCTGCCTTCGAGGAAATAGCGGCCGCGACGGCGCGTATGACGCGGCCGACCACTGCCGGCACGCTATCGCTCACTTGCGTCCCGGCACTGCTGTCGTTCTGGCTCATACCGCGCATCGGCAGCTTCATAGCTCGATATCCGGATATCCGACTGACGCTCGATGCTTCGAACGATCCAGCCAACATCTTTTCACCCGACGTCGATGTCGCCATCGTCTATGGCAACGGAAGCTGGACCGATTGCTGGGTGAAACTGTGGACCTCGCTCGACCTCTTCCCCGTCGTCAGCCCGACGCTGATCAACAACCGCCCGATCCGCACCATCCGCGACATGAGCAATCATGTCATGCTGCACGCCGATGACGGGCGGGAGTGGCATACCTGGCTCGCCGCCGCCGATGCGCTGGACCTCAAGCCCAGTCAGCAGCTTTTCCTGTCCGACGCCCGCCTGGGGATCGAGGCGGCAGTGCACGGTCACGGGGTCGCGCTTGGGGACACGATGACGGCGGCGAATCTGCTGGCGAAGGGACAGCTCGTCGCCCCTTTCAACCTGGCAGTGCCGGCGGTCGATGCCTTCTATGTCGCCTGTCGGAAAGATCTCAGGGCTGCGCCCATTGTCAACGTGTTCATCGATTGGCTGTTCGACGCGCTGCAGGAGGACAACGCCCGGGCGGAGCCGCAGGCTTCCGCCCGGCGCACTATTCGTCCCGTGGCGGGCAAGCCAGCCGGATCGGCGCGCATCCCGCAGCCGGCGCCGCAGCGTCCCGCAAAGCTCAAATCGGTAAGGAAATAGGCAATCGCGCCCTGCCAATCCCCAATTCGTGCGATGGGCCGACGCCGCCCTCAGACGACCCGCACCTCAAGATCACCGATACCTTCAATATGGCCCTTCAGTACGTCGCCGCGCTCGACCGCGCCAACACCCGCGGGCGTTCCGGAAAGGATGATGTCGCCCGGAGCGAGTGTGAATAGGCCGGACAGATAGCTGATCATCTCAGGCACCTTCCAGATCATCTGGTTAAGGTCGCCCGTTTGCCTGCGATCACCGTTGAGGTCGAGCCAGATAGCCCCCTCGCTGGGGTGGCCGGCCGTGGCAGCCGGCACCAGAGCGGTGCACGGAGCCGAGGACTCGAAGGCCTTTCCGACCTCCCACGGGCGGCCCATGTCTTTCGCTTTTCCCTGCAGATCACGCCGCGTCATGTCGAGTGCGACGCCATAGCCGTAAACGCAGTCCAGCGCCCTTTCGACGGGAATATCCCTGCCGCCGTTCTTCAGGGCCACCATCATTTCGATTTCGTAATGAACGTCGTTCGATGCCGGAGGATAAGGAAAGGCTCCGCTCGTATCGAGGTTGTCGGGGTTCTTCTGAAAGAAGAAGGGCGGCTCCTTGTCGGGGTCGTGACCCATTTCCACTGCGTGCGCGGCATAGTTGCGTCCGACGCAATAGACGCGGTGCACCGGGAAGAGCTTCTCGGAACCCGCCACGGGAATAGCCGGGATGGCCGTGGGCTCGATGACGAAGGTTGCCGCACCCTGAATATTCATTGTCTTGCTCCTGCGTAATATTCGACTTTGCCTTCGATCCGCTCGATAAGCTCCGCAATCAGCATCGCAAAGGCGAAAAGGATGATGGTAAGGGCCCAGAATTCCGCCATGCGGAAGTTGCGCGAGAAGGTCTCGAAGAGGGCGCCATAGCCGACGATGGCGACGAGCAATTGGCCGATGACGACGCCCTTGACGCCGCGGATGAGACCGAGCCGGATGCCGGCGAGGATTTCGGGGAGGGCGGCCCAAAGGATGATTTTGGCGTAAAGCGCGGGCTTCGTCGCCCCATAAGACCGCGCCATCTCGATGAGCGAGGGCGAGACGTGGCGCACGCCGGCGCGGGTGTCCAGAACGATGATCCAGACGGCGAAAAGAAACACCGCCGCAATGATCGTTCTCTCCCCGAACCCGAACAGGATCATCAGCACCGGAACGAGCGCCGAGAGCGGCGCGCTGGCGAAGATGTTGACCCACATGCCCAGAAGATCATCGGCGATCTTTATCCGCCCCATGAGAATTCCCAGCGGAATACCGAGTGCGATCGCTAGGGCAATGCCGATGGTGAAGGCGCGTAGCGTCGTCACCGTGGCATCCTGCCAAGAGGGGGATTGCACGAGCTGGAAGGCGGCAGCGAGGACATCACTGAAGGGCGGGAGCAGGAAGACGAGGTCTAACCGGCCGACGATCTCCCACGCAACGCACCAGACGAGAAGCGACGCCATCATCGGAATGCGGTAGCCGAACAGTGTCACGAGCGATCACTCCACATATTGCTTCAGCCCTTGCCATATCTCCTCGACGGTATCGAGATAATGCTTGTCGCGGTGGATGCGGTCCGGGTCGCCCGAACGGTCGATGTCCGGCTCGATAACCTGGGACACCCGGCCGGGCCGCGGCGACAGGAGCACGATGCGGTCGGAGATATAGACAGCCTCCTCAATGGAGTGCGTGACGAAGATGAAGGTTTTATTCTGCGCACTCCGCAATCGGATCAGGTCCTCCTGGAATTTCCGCCGGTTCTGTTCATCGACGGCAGAAAAAGGTTCGTCGAGAAGCAGGACCTCGGCATCCACGGACAACGCCCGGGCAAGCCCCACGCGCTGGCGCATGCCGCCGGAAAGTTCGTGCGGATATTTGTCCTCGAAGCCTGAAAGTCCGACCTGAGCGATGTAGCGACGTGCGATCTCGTCGCGCTCGGCCTTGCCCGTTCCGCGCAGCTCCAGGCCGAAGGCCACGTTGCGCAACACCGTCGCCCAGGGCATCAGGGCAAAATCCTGGAACACGAAGGCGCGCTCCGGCCCCGGGCCACTGACACGTTTTCCGTCGACCGTGACGGAGCCTGCGCTGGCGCCTATCAGGCCCGCGATGATCTTCAGGAGCGTGGTCTTGCCGCAGCCGCTCGGCCCCAGAAGACTTGTCAGCTTGCCGCGCGGAAAGTCGAGGTTGATGTCGCGCAGCGCCTCGACATTTCCGTAGGACTTGCAGATTCCCTTCACCTCGACGATCGCCTCCAACGAGGTGTGGATCGCGGATGGTTTTTCTCGCACTGCTGTGACGGCCATCTCAGGTTCCCCTTTTCTCTGGCCGGAAGACGCGCACTTCGATCCACTGCAGGAAGACGAGCGTGAGGGTCGAGAGGGCGATGATGGAGGCTATGGTTGCGTACATCTCAGCATAGTCCGCACGTGACCGGTGGAAAGTGATGAGATCACCGATCCCCGTCGGCGTAATCAGAAGCTCGGCCAGCACGACGCCGACAAAGCCGGCAGCGACGCCGAGGCGAAGACCAGCGAAGATAACGGGGCTTGCGTCGGGAAGAACGATTCTGGTGATGGTCTGCCAGCGCGTGCCGAGGAAGGAACGGCACATTACGAGAAGCGACTCGTTGACGTTTCGCACCGCCTTGTACGTGTTAAGCACGATCACCGGCAGGGCCAGGATCATCACCGCGATGGTCTTCGCGGTCATGCCGATGCCGTAGACGAAGGTGACAAGCGGAATGAAAGCGGCAACAGGGGCAGCCTGAAGCACGATGAAGACGGGGATCAAGAGCCATTCTCCGGTGCGCGACAGGCCGCAGACGATCCCGATGCCGACGCCGAGAAAGGCCGACAACAGGATCCCCAGCACCAGTGGCTGCAGCGTCGAAAGATAGGCTGTCGGCATACTTCCATCCGCGATCAGCCCAAAGAACGCGGCGATCGTATCGGAAAAGGTGGGGAAGGCGAAGCTGACGGGAATCCGTCCGGCAATCTCCCAGATCCCCGCGAAGAGAGCGATCGATACGAGGCGGAGGATGATCGGCCGATCCCTCAGCCTTCCCGCCGTGTCGCTGCTGACAGGGAGAGCAAGGTGGGTTGCCTCGCTCTCCGCTCTGATATTTGTCGCCATCGGCTCGGGCAACCTAGTTCGTGCCGAGCTTTGCAAGGGCGCGATCGAGCGGCCGGAGGTCCCAGAAGTCCTCGACCTCCAGCGATGCCGGATCGCCCTCGATCTGTCCGGCGAGCGCGAAGAACTCGAAATCGTCGGCGGCCGCCTCGGCACCCCCGCCATTGACTGCCAGCGCGCCGGCCTCGGCGGTCTCTCTGTAGTATTCCTCGATCTCCGTATCCGCCTCTGCGCCCAGATCCGGCAGCAGCTTATAGGTGTTGCGGAATTCCACTGCGACGGCCGGATTCTCCGTAATCTCACGCCCGGTCTTGAGCAGTTCCTCGACCAGAATGTCCACATCGGCCGCGTTGTTCTCCAGGTAATCGACGGTAGCGAATACGGCCTCGTCAGTGGCCCCGAGATCCTCCACTGGCAGAACGACAAATTTCCCGGGCGCCTCGGCTTCGAGCGCACGCCGGTTGGCTGCGTCGACGATCGAGGCCTTCACCGTGCCCTGGAGAAGCGCGCCACGCCGCACTTCCGAGCCGGGAACGTAGCTGATATTGCCATAGGTGATGCCGTGGTTCTTGGCCATCAGGAGCATGACGGCTTCGGTGCCCGAGCCGCGAGCATGAACGGCGATCTCCTGTCCGTCGAGATCCTCCCAGCCCTTGTAGAACTCGCTGTTGACGACGGGAAAGAACCGCAATGTCGAGATTTGTGCGAAGATGCGGATCGGCACGCCCACCTTTTGGATCAGCGTATAGGGTGCGCCGATGCCCACATCTGCTTGACCACCGACAATCGCCTGCGCCGCAAGGTCTTCATCGTTGAGGATGATCAGCTCGACATTCACTCCGCGCTCCTTGGTGCGCTCGATGGCGGCGAGCGTCTGGATCGACTCGATGCCGGGCAGATCACCGAAGGCAATCCTCATGTCGCCGGCCTCCGCGGCGCCTAGTGGCAAGGCGCTCCCGATCGCCGCAGCCAGGACGGCAGCAAACATTGCGCGTCTCGTGGACATTTGTCGTCTCCTCCCTTGGTCTTGTAACCAATAATCATAATGGTTAAAGAAAGAAGCCAGATTGGTCAAGCGAATTGGAGGCCAACCGAGGTGGTCCAACGGACGTATTGGTCGATTGACGGGCGGCTGCAATCGCTTTAACAGCAACAGCCAGGAATCAACGGCGAATTGGTTAAACCAATGGAGAATCTGGCAAACGGCGGTCACGCCGCATTGGTGCAGCTTCAAGCTTATCTCGCGCAGATGGATCTTTCCGGCGAGACGCGCCTCCCGCCCGAGCGGGAGCTCTGCGAGAGCCTGGGCGTGTCGCGTGGCGACCTGCGCAAGGCGCTGGCGATACTCGAAAGGGACGGCCGCATCTGGCGCCATGTCGGCAAGGGAACCTTCGTCGGCAGCGGCCCGATCGAGGAGACGATCGGCATTTCCGAGATCGCCGGCCGCACCAGCCCTGCCGACGTGATGCGGGCTCGGCTGATCATCGAGCCTGAGATCTCACGCGAGGCAGCGTTGCACGCCACCCTCGACGATATCGTCGCCATGCGCCAGTCGATGGCGCAGACGCGAGTCGCGGAGACCTGGCGGCAATACGAGAATATCGACAACTTGCTTCACCGGCAGATCGCGCAAGCGAGCCGGAACAACGTCTTACTCGGCCTTTTCGACGTGCTCAACGCGGTGCGTCGCACGGTGGTGTGGGGCCGCCTGCGCTCCGACGGCACCCGCCCGCCGGCAGACCATCACAGCTTCACAGACCATGAGCGGATCGTCGATGCCATAGCCGAGCGCGACCTTGCCGGCGCCGCCGCGGCCATGCGCCTGCATCTGCAACAGGTCGGCCGCCGCCTTATCCCGCTTCATGAAGCAGCCGAATAGCCTCAGCATTGCTTGGGCGATCCGCAGCGGTCGAAGGCGCAGTGAGCAACCTGATCGATGATCTCCTCAATGCCCGGCAGCGGTGCATGTCTGCGGCGGCTCGTCGATCTCGTCGGGGTTGGGCAGCGGTGTTTCATCCGGCTGGCCATCCGGATCGGGCTCGCGCACCGGCTGGGGCTCGGGAGCAGGAGGCGGCATCGGCGGTGGGGGAGGGTCGCGTTCAGGCATTGGGCGCGGGGGTGTGGACATCGCGCTCTCCACGTCATCATCACGTCGTCAGGAGCAGGAGCGCACCGAGGATGACGAGCGCCACGCCGCCCACCAGTAGCACGTAGAGGAAAAGAACGCCCGGCTCCCGCCGCGGCGGCGGTGGTCGGCGCTCCTTGTCCTCGAAAGCTTTGCGCCGCTCGTCGGCCGTCGGCGGTTTGCCCGCCGCTTCGTCATCGGCGCCAAGGGCGGCGGCGGCTGGATCGGGATAGCGCACCTTTTCCCGCGTTCTGCCGCTGTCGATGTCTGCGCGCAAGCGCTCCACGGTCGGCGGATCCCCGGAGCGACGGTTCGCCTTGCGTGCTTTCATGCGGTGGTCCTCGGCTCACGGTGCGTGTGGGGTATGCAGCAGGTCCTCCTGCGGCACCACATCGATGCGGACCTTCTCGGGGTCGAATGCGCCGTGCTGGCGGATGGCACTCACCTCGGGTTTCGGCAGATCGTAGGACCACATGACATCCTCCTCCGCCTCGCCTACCGCCTCGACATTCCAGTAGCGCGCCTTGCCCTTGATCGGACAGCGATATTCCGTGGGCGATTCAAAAAGAAAGTCGAAGTAGATATCGCGGAAGGGGATGTAGAATACAGGTTCGTGCCCTACCTCCCGCAGCAGAAGCGCCTCCCTCGTGGAAGCGACGATGGCGTCTGAGAAGCTCACCGTTACCGTTCCACCGAACGGCTCCACTGTCGCTTTGGGCTTGTCGTTCACGGCCATTCTCCCTTGCGTCTTCTATTCTAACGCACCCCGCCACAGCGTGTTCCCTCCAGTGCCGTCGTGGGAACAAGTCCCGCCGGCGCGCGTTGGAGGCGGCGAGGACGCATGAGGACAGAATGGAAATCCCCCTGCAGATCGCCTTCCACAGAGCCGAGAAATCCGACTGGGCTGAGGCGGAGATACGCGCCCGCGTCGACAAGCTACAGTCCTTCTATGACCGCATCATCGGCTGCCGTGTGA
Source organism: Chelativorans salis (assembly GCF_025336525.1). Lineage (GTDB taxonomy): Bacteria > Pseudomonadota > Alphaproteobacteria > Rhizobiales > Rhizobiaceae > Chelativorans > Chelativorans salis. Next base: position 907,255 of record NZ_JAOCZP010000001.1, on the reverse strand, counting down.
CGGTGGACCAGCGAGCACGCAACGTTGAGGGCACGGTACCACCGGTGGTGCGCATCGAAATAAGCCTGCCCGGCACGGCCCCGCTCGTTGTCGCCTACGAGCCGGATCGCCTCCAGCAGAAGTTCCAGACGCCAGAACTCGGCAACGCGATCAACGATGCCTTCGAACTCGCCGAGCGCCGGCTCGCTCGGCTGAAGGAGGCGCGTGAGGATCGCGAGAAAAGTCCGCCACACGACGCCCAGAACCAGTTCCTCGGCCAAGTGGCGCAGCTCTACCCTAACGAGGACCACGGCTTCCTGCTGACGAAGGAGGGCGGCAGCCTCTACTTCCACCGCAATGCCGTGCTGCAGGGCAACTTTGACGAGCTCCGGGTGGGCGACGAGGTCCATTATGTAGAGGAAGTGGGCGACACCGGTCCACTGGCCACCAAGGTACGCGTGGTCTCGGCGAGACAGAAGTGATTGCTCTGTTCAGCGAGTAGACCAGGCGCCGGCCTCTCATTGGATCCCGCCCTAAACCGGCCTGGCATTGGAGCGATGTCGGCGGAACATCTCTAGCCGACCAGCGTTGACTTTGCGTGTATTGAGTGGAGTTGACGCCATGGCGCCCAGGGCAACATGGAAAGGGTATGTGAAGCTAGCGGAGTTGGCTTTTCCGGTTTCGCTCTATGCCGGTGCAACAACTTCAAAGCGCATCTCCTTTCATGTGCTGAACCGGAAGACGGGCCATCGCGTCCACCGTCAGTACTTCGACGAGGAGACGGAAGAACCGGTCGAGCGCGACCGGCAGGTCAAGGGCTATGAGACCGACGATGACCAGTATGTGATCCTTCAGCCGGATGAGATTGCCGAAGCGGTTCCGGAGAGCGACAAAACGCTGCGGATCGAGGCTTTCATTCCATGTCCGGATGTCGACACGGTCTACTTCGACAGGCCCTACTTTCTGGCGCCACCGGACGGCATTCTGGGCGAATCCTTTGCGGTCATAAGAGAGGGCATGCGGCGCAAGAAAGTTGCAGCGCTCGCTCGCGCTGTCTTGTTCCGGCGCGTCCGCACCGTCCTTCTGCGTTCCCAGGGGCCGGGACTGGTGGCCAACACCCTTAACTTCGATTACGAAATCCGATCAGCAGAGGAGGTGTTCGAAGATCTGCCCGACATGAAGATCGAGGGCGAGATGCTCGACCTTGCGAAACACATCATCGAAACCAAAGCCGGTGACTTCGATCCGCGCACGTTCGACGACCGCTATGACCAAGCTCTCGCCGAGCTGGTCAAGGCAAAGATGGAGGGCCGCGAGATCAAGGCGCCGAAGCGGCCGAAAGAGACAAAGGTCGTCAACCTCATGGATGCGCTGCGTGAGAGCGCCAAGGCGGCCAAGACGGAGCAGAAGAAGCCCAGTACCGCCAGGCGAAAGAAAGCCGAGCCGGCCCAGCGCCGCAAGGCTGGTTAAATGGCTCTGAGCAGCTACCGCAAAAAGCGAGATTTCAAGGCCACGCCGGAGCCACGCGGTAGGGGCGCGAAAGCGGCGGCTGGCGACGGCTATCTCATCCAGAAGCACGCCGCGCGCCGTCTTCACTACGATCTGCGCCTGGAGATGGACGGCGTGCTGAAGAGTTGGGCGATAACCAAGGGGCCGAGCCTGGTACCGGGCGAGAAGCGTCTCGCCGTCCACGTCGAGGACCACCCGCTCGAATACGCCGACTTTGAAGGCACCATTCCGAAGGGGGAGTATGGCGGGGGCTCGGTCATCGTGTGGGACCGAGGACGCTGGGCACCAATCGGCGACGCAAGGAAGAGCTACGCCAAGGGGCACCTCGATTTCGAGATCGAGGGTGAGAAGCTTGGTGGCCGCTGGCACTTGGTGCGGATGGCCCACAAACCCAGAGAGAAGAAGGAAAACTGGCTGCTGATCAAGGGCAACGACGACTTTGCACGCAGCGAAGGTGATCCGGACATTCTCGATGAAAGGCCCGAATCCGTGAAGACCGGCAGGGTGGTCGAGGAACTCGAAGGCGAGGCGCCGGGCTGGTCATCTAAGACAGGCAAGATCGAGAGGCCGAAAAAGCAGAAGCGTGAACTGCCGAAGCGGGCGAAGAAATCAGGCTATCCTGGTTTCATCGAGCCGGCACTCGCCACGCTGAAGAGCGCGCCGCCCACGGCGAAAAAGTGGCTGCACGAGATCAAATTCGACGGCTACCGCCTGCAGGCGCACATTCATGGCGGCAAGGCGAAGCTGTTTACGCGCAGCGGGCTCGATTGGACTGACCGCTTCGGCAAGGATATCATTGCAGCGCTCTCGGCTCTGCCGACCAGGGGTGCGATCCTAGACGGCGAAGTCATCGTCGAGGGTGCTGGCGGCGCTTCCGATTTCTCCGCGCTCCAAGCCGATCTCGCAGCCGGCAGAACGGATCGGCTCGTCTTCTACCTGTTCGACCTGCTCTACCTCGACGGCCACGATCTTCGGCCCGCTCCCTTGATAGAGCGAAAGGCAGCCCTGGGTGTCTTGATGCAAGGCGCAGCGCCGGTTCTGAGCTACAGCGATCATTTCGAAGAGAACGGCGAGATGATACTGCGCCATGCATGTCGCCTCAGCCTGGAAGGTATCGTGTCGAAGGATAGTGATGCGCCGTACCATTCGGGAAGGGGAAAGGGCTGGATCAAATCCAAGTGCTCCGAGCGCCAGGAGTTCGTCATCGGCGGTTTCGTGCCTTCGACCACATCTCAAAGGGCTATCGGCTCACTCGCGCTCGGCTATTTCGACGACGGAAAGCTTGCGTATGCCGGTCGCGTCGGCACCGGGTTTAGCCGGAAAGTCGCCGAGGACCTCTTCAAGCGGCTGGACCGTCTGAAGCAGCAGAAGAGTCCGTTCGCGCATAAGCTTTCTGCCGAGGAAGCACGTGAGGCCAAGTTCGTGCGCCCGGAACTGGTGGCGGAGGTCGAATTCGGGACGTGGACCGCTGACGGCGTCATAAGGCACGCCTCGTTTCGAGGTCTGCGCGAGGACAAGAAGCCGGAAGATGTCATCCGGGAATCGAAGGCAAAGGCGCCTGTCGAGAAGACTCCCCCTCCGGTACGCCTCACCCATCCCGATCGGCTCTACTGGCAAGATGCCGGCGTGACCAAGCAGGGGCTTGCCGACTACTATTCAGAAGTCTGGCCGCGGATCGGGCCGTTCATCGCCAACCGGCCGTTGGCCCTGGTGCGTTGTCCTGACGGCGTCGGAGGCCAATGCTTTTTCCAGAAGCATGTCTGGCGCGGCCAGTCCAAGGAGATCCTGCAGGGATACGACCCGAAGGACGACGAACCGGTCATTGCGATTGACGGTCTGCCCGGTCTGCTCGGGCTCGTCCAGGGGGGCACCCTGGAGATCCACCCGTGGGGATCGCAACTCAACGACCTCGAAAGACCCGATCTCATCAACATGGACCTCGATCCGGGTCCAGGTGTGGAGTGGAGCGAGGTGATTGACGCGGCGCTCGAGGTGCGGCAGCGGCTGGCGGATGCTGGCCTTGAAAGCTTCGTCAAAACCTCCGGGGGTAAGGGCCTGCATGTGGTGGCACCACTCGTGCCACGGGCGGAGTGGGATGCGGTAAAGACTTTCGCAAAGAGTGTCGCCGAGGCAATGGCATCAGACAGCCCTGAGCGCTTCGTCGCAACCGTCACCAAATCCAAACGGAAGGGCAAGATCCTCGTAGACTATCTCCGCAACGGTCGGGGTGCCACGGCCATCGCCCCTTATTCGACACGGGCAAGGCAACGGGCTGCCGTCTCGATGCCGCTTGATTGGGACGAGCTTAGCGCGGCGATCGGACCGGACTATTTCACGGTGGAGAATGCCCGGACGCGGTTGGCCGCGCTCCGGGCGGATCCGTGGGAGGATTTCCGAAAAGCCGCTGTCCCGCTTGACGGCCGGCTGAAGAAAGCAGCCTGATCAGCCACTCTTCTTCTTTTCCTGCGAGATTGATTTCTTCAGTGCGTCCATGATGTTGACGACATTGCTCGGAGGCTCCGGCTCTTCTCCCTTTTTGGCTTTGGCCGGCTTCTTGGCCTTCTTCTTCTGCTTGCTTGCGATGATCTCCTTCAGGCGCTCCTGCACCGGGTCGGTGGCCATGGAGGGATCCCATGGCTTCGTCAGGTCGTCTATGAGAGTTTCGACGAGCGAGACAAGCCTTGGCTCAGCCTTCTTCTCTTCCACGTCGCCGAAAATCTCTTTCGGATCACGCACCTCGTCGCCATAGCGCAAAGTCCACAGAACAATGCCCTTGCCGCGCGGCTCCAGCATCACAGCCCGCTCCCGGCGTGACAGCACAAGCCGTGAAATGCCGACCGTGCCAGTCGCTGCCATCGCTTCGCGGATGACCGCGAACGCTTCCTGGGCCACCTCGTCGTCGGGCATCAGATAATAGGGCTTGTCGTACCAAAACCACTCGATGGAGTCGGCGGGAACGAACTGGTTGATGTCGATTGTGCGGGTGCTTTCCAATCCAACCGCCTGGAATTCTTCATCCTCAATGATGACGTGACGGCCCTCTTCGGTCTCATAGCCCTTAACTTCGTCTTCTTCGGCCACTGGCTTGCCGGTTTCCGCATCGACATATCGGCTGCGAACCCTCTGCCCCGTTTCGCTGTTGATCGTGTGAAAGCGCACCTTCTCACGCTCGGAGGTAGCCGGCGTCAGCGAGACGGGACAAGTGACGAGGGAGAGCTTGAGATAACCTTTCCAGTAGGGGCGTGGCGCCATTTCTCATACTCCGGACAGAATAAAAGAAACGCGCAATCTGGTACTGGGGTTCCTCTTGGGTGTTGCGCCTGCCCGACAGAGTGGTAGCTGCCCCCTCGAAAGGTCCGCTACATTCTGCTCTGAGGGCCGGGCAATTCGTCAAAGGGCAGATCGAGTTCACGCATAATCCGTCGCACATCCTCTTCCTGAAGATCCATCCTGGATGATGCGTACGGCATCTCGCTGCGGCGCCCTTTGCGCCTTACGACAACGGAAACGAAGCCTTCACCGCGCTTGCGCTCGGTTTCTTCGAACGTGCAGCCTCTCTCCGTCAGCCATTGGCGGAACGTTTGCGCGTTCATGAGTCTCTCCCGATGCGCGTGCCTTTCATGGACAACGGCATCCGATCGCATCAGTTCCGGGCGTCCATTGGAGGCGCCAAGCCGGTGTCTTGCCGCTCGGCGGCGACCCTATTCGATCTCCGCCAGTGATCCCCAATAGCCGGGCTGGTAGCCGATCGGCAGGAACTCGTCGTGCAACTGCCGGAAGGTCTCGTCCGGGTCGAGGTTGGCAAACAGCTCCGGGTGAAACCATTTGGCGAGCTGCTGGACCGCCACGAACTGGTAGGGGCTGTTGTAGAACTGGTGCCACATAGCGTGAAACGCCTTCGTCTTCTGGGCTTTGATGCCCGTATAGGCGGGGCGGGTGGGGTAGAATGCGAGCTTGCGCTCCACCTCTTCCGGATTCGCGCCCGGGCCTACCGGCACCCAGCTGCCGTCTTGGACATAAGCTTCCCAGTCGGCGGTGGTGACGAGGATGTGGGCGGGATCGGCGGCGATGACCTGCTCGGCATTGAGCTGACCGAAGGTGCCGGGGACGAGGGTCTTTGCGATATTGCTACCGCCGGCAAGCTCGACGAAACGGCCGAAATTCTCGTTTCCGAAGGTATGGCAGCAATCCTCATAGTAGCCGCCGGCCCGGTCGATGAAGACGGCGGGGCGTTCCGGGTTCTCGGCGGCGATCACGTCCGTGACGCGCCTGATCTGCCTATCGCGGAAGGCGATCAGCGCCTCCGCGCGCTCTTCCTGCCCGAAGAGCTTGCCGAAGAGCCGGATGGTCGGCTCGGTGTTTTCCATCGGCTGGTGGCGGAAATCGATATAGACGACCGGGGTTCCGAGCGCGCCCAGCTTCTCGATATATTGCGCGTCCGCCGTCGCCTGCATGGTTTCGAGGTTCAGGAAGACGACATCGGGCTTCTGTGCGATCGTGGTCTCGATGTCGATCAGGCTTTCCTCGTAGCCGGCGAAACTGGGGATTTCGGCCAGCTTGGGGAACTTGGTAAGATAGGCTTCGTAGGTCTTCGGGTCGGCCTGGATGAGGTCGTTGCGCCAGCCGGCGATGCGCCTGGTTGGGTCTTCCCGATCGAGCGCTGCCACGATGTAGAGCTGCCGCCCCTCGCCGAGGATGACGCGCTCGACGGGCACCTCAACCTCAACCTCTCGACCGGCCACATCGGTCACGGTGACGGTCTCGGCCAGGGCTTCGGCGGTATAGAGGGCGAGGTTTGCCGCTGCGACCAGAACCGCTGCGGCTGTCTTCACGATGCCTGTGCGGCCATTGCTCCACATTTCCTGTTCTCCCGATCTACATTGCGGATACTGGTTTCGGTGGCCGGCGAGGCGAATGTCCGGCGCTGGGCCGCCACTCCGTCTACGATGACATGCCCAATCCCGCGCGAGCAGGGCTCGATGCGCGCCTCGACGTGGTAGACCTCGCTGAGAAGCGCCGGCGTGATGATTTCGGAGGAGGGGCCGCAGGCGACGAGCTGCCCGCCGGCGACGACCATCGCTTGGTCGCAGAAGCGCAGGGCGTGGTTGAGGTCATGCAAGGCGATGAGAACGATCATGCCGCGCGCGCGGGCAAGGTCCTGCATGAGGCCAAGCACCTCCACCTGCCGGGAAAGGTCGAGCGCGGAGGTCGGCTCGTCCATCAGCAGGATTTCCGGCTCGCGCACCAGCGTCTGCGCAAGGCTCGCGAGCTGCCGCTGACCGCCGGAAAGCTCGCCGATATTCCTGAAAGCGGTGTCAGCGATACCGAGCGCTTTCATGATCTCGTCGATGCGGGCGAGATCATCGTCGCCGACGGACCAACCCGCACCCTGCTTGCGGGCGAGCAGCACGGATTCGTAAACCGTGAGCACAGCATTGGCCGAAGTGTCCTGCGGCATGTAGCAGATGCTGTTCCGCCCCCGGCGCGCGCCCTCCACCTGCACCTCGCCCGGCCCCTTTAAGAGGCCTGCGACGCGCTTAAAGAGCGTAGATTTGCCGGCGGCGTTCGGGCCGATCACGGCCACCATGTCGCCGCTCTTGAACGCCGGCGTCGTCACGTCTTCGAGCAGAAGCTTTCTGCCGTAGTGCGCGCCGAGCGTTTCGAGCCTGATCGTCACCATGAGCGCCTCGCACTGGACAGGATGAGGGAAATGAAGAACGGGATTCCGATCAGTGATGTGACGATGCCGATCGGGAAGATCGTGCCGGGAATGAGCAGCTTGCTGACCACGGAGCTGGCCGAGAGGATTAACGCACCCGAAAGCGCGGAAGCAGGCAGGAAGAAGCGCTGGTCCTCACCGATGATCATGCGGGCGATGTGGGGACCAACCAGCCCGATGAAACCGATCGTGCCGACAAAGGCGACGGGAATGGCAGCGAGCAGGCTGACCATCATCAGCGTCTCGAGCCTGAGGCGCGCGACCTTGATGCCGAAGCTTGCGGCCTTGTCCTCGCCCAGCCGCAGTGCCGTCAGCGCCCAGGCGCGTCGGGCGAAAATCGGCAGGACGGCCAGAAGCACGAGCGTGGTGAGGCCGAGCTTCGGCCAGGTGGCCTTGGTCAGGCTGCCCATGGTCCAGAAGACGACGGCCGCGAGCGCTTCGGCAGAGGAGAGGAACTGGACGAGCGACAGGAGTGCATTGAAGGTGAAGACCAGCGCGATGCCCAGCAGCACGATGGTCTCCACCGTCACACCGCGCTTGACGCTGAGCATGTGAATGAGAAGGGCGGCGAGCATCGCCATCACGAAGGCGTTGACCGGCACCACATATTCGATAGCTGCGGGGATGAGCACCACGCCGAAGGCGAGCGCGAGGGCGGCGCCGAAGCTGGCAGCGGCGGAAATGCCGAGCGTGAAGGGGCTTGCGAGGGGGTTGTTGAGGATGGTCTGCATCTGCGCGCCCGCCACGCTCAAGGCCGCGCCGACCACGACGGCCATCAGCGCCACGGGCATGCGGATATCCCACAGAACCACGCGCACCTGCTGCGAAACGGTATCGGGAGCGAACAGCCCCTGGACCACCTCGCCGAGACCATAGCGGGCGGGGCCGAGCGCCAGGTCGACACAGAGGCTGACGAGTAGGGCAGCCCCCAACCCTGCGAGAATTAGCTGCCGTCGCCAGACGAGGGCGCGGTAGTGCCCGCGCCCTCCGCCGGTATCATGTGCAGCGACGGCTGCCCGATCACTCGCCATCGGAAAGCGAAACCCAGTGGCCAGGCTCGTAGGCGACGGGCAGGAACCGCACGTGCAGTTCCTTGAAGGTCGCTTCCGGATCGAGATCGGCGAAGAGCTCGGGATGCAACCACTTCGCCATCTGCTGGATGGCCACGAACTGATAGGGGCTGTTGTAGAACTGGTGCCAGATGGCATGCACCTGCCCGTTCTCTACCGCCTTGACGCCGGTGAAGGCCGGGCGCTCGGTAAGCCCCTTGAGCTTGCGCAGGGCCTCCGCCTCGTCGCGGCCGGGGCCGACGCCGACCCAGGCGCCGCCCGGCACATAGGCCTCCCACCACCCGCCGGTCGTGATGAACTGATCGGGGTCGGAGGCGATGATCTGCTCCGGGTTGACCGTGCCGAAGGTGCCGGGAATGATATCCTTGGCGATATTCTCGCCGCCCGCCAACTCGACATACTTGCCGAAATTGTCCTTGCCGAAGCTCATGCAGCAGTCTTCCGAGTAGCCGCCGGCGCGCTCGATGAACACCTTGGGGCGCTCGGGATTCTCCCTCTCGATGACGTCGGTCACGCGCTCGATCTCAGCATGGCGCCAGGCAATGAACTCCTCGGCGCGTTCCTCTTTGCCGAAGAGCTTGCCGAACAGGCGCATGCTTGGCTCGGTGTTGATGAAGGGGTGCTCGCGGAAATCGACATAGACAAGCGGGATGCCGGCAGCGGCGAGCTTCTCGATATATTTCGCGTCCTCGGTCGCCTGCTTGGACTCGATGTTCATCAAGATGACGTCTGGGTTCAGCGAAACGGCCTGCTCGACATCGAAGGTGCCGTCCTTGAAGCCGCCGAAGGTTGGCAGCTTTGCCATCTCGAGGAACTTCTCGAGATAGAGCGCATAATTGTCTGGATCGGCGCTCTTGAAGTCGTCGCGCCAGCCCACGATCCGTTTGAATGGTTCCTCCGTGTCGAGCGCCGCCACGAGATATATCTGCCGGCCTTCGCCCAGGATCACCCTTTCGACGGGCACGTTGACTTCGACCTCGCGGCCGGTGACGTCGGTCACCGTGACCGTCTCGGCGCTCGCATCAAACATGGTCGATAAGACGACGAACACGGCTGCCGCTGTACCTGCTGCGACCTTGCGGAAATCCATGGCACTCTCGCTTAAAAAGTTGATTGTGCAGGTGGGCTTATAAAATACGACTTCTTTTCTCAAGAAATATCTTTTATAGCGATTCCAAAGTGATGAAACAGCGGGAGCCGGAATGACGGAACACGCCAACTATTCGTTGCGCGAGGAGATACGAGACTACTGGTCGGCGCGCGCCGAGACATTCGATCTTTCGGTGGGGCACGAGATCTTCTCGGAAGAGGAGCGCGCCGCCTGGCACAGGCTGATCCTGAAGCATCTGGGACCGGGGGAGGGGAAGCGGGCGCTTGATCTTGCCTGCGGCACGGGTGTCATCTCACACCTCATGCACGATCTGGGCTTCGCCGTCACCGGGCTCGATTGGTCGGAGCCGATGCTCGCCAAAGCGCGCGCGAAGGCGATGGAAAAGGAAAGCGGCATCCGCTTTTTGCTAGGCGATGCGGAACGGACACTGGAAGAAAAGGAGAGCTATGACGTCATCGTCACCCGCCATTTGGTCTGGACCCTGGTCAATCCGCGGGCGGCCTTCACCGAATGGTTCTCGCTCCTGAAGCCCGGTGGGCGCCTGCTGATCGTCGACGGCGACTTCGTCACGGAGACCTGGGCGAGCCGCCTCCGCAAGGCGATTGAAAGCCTCCGTGCTGGAAAGGCAAAGCCTGGGCCCGAAATCGATTCCGAGTTGCAGGCCAGACACCGCAGCATCCTTTCCCGCGTCTACTTCTCCCAGGGCGTCAGAGCGGAAGATATAAGCCGACTTCTCACCGAAGCGGGTTTCGAGGCACCGGTGATCGATCCGCGGCTTGGCGCGATCCACCGCGCGCAGGCGCGGCGTATGGCCTTTCTCAAGGCGTTCGAGCGGGCGATGCAGTGCCGCTATGCCGTCTGTGCGCGAAAGCCACTTTCCTGACCCGATGGCGCTTCACGGCCTCGATTCCGGCTCTGCATCGTGCAAGGACAACGAATTGTGTGACGGCAGCAGCGCCATATGCGCCAAATCGATCATTGTCGTCTGGCTACCATGGAATTGCGCATCAACCGGCTCAGCACGAAGAGGTATCGAAATGATCGGCTACGTCACCCTGGGTACGAATGAACTTGAACGTTCCGCCACCTTCTATGACAAGCTACTTTTCGAAATGGGCGCTGAACGCGCATATCGCACCGGCAGTCTGGTGGCCTGGCGCTTCGAGAACGGGCCGTTGTTCGTTTTGAGCATGCCCTACGACCGTGCGGCTGCGACGGCCGGCAATGGCACCATAGTAGCCTTGAGCGTGGACGATACTGCCGTGGTCGACAGGTTGCACGCGCTGGCATTACGACTAGGCGCATCCGATGAGGGCGCACCAGGGCCGCGCGGCAAGAGCTTCTACGGTGCCTATTTTCGCGGATCTGGACGGCAACAAGCTGAACTTGCATTGCTATTCTTGAAGGTAGCCGCACAAGCGTCTTTACATGGGACGGGCGTGCGCCATTCCCGCTCAACCGGCCTCGCTGACCGCCTCGAAATGGCCTGCGGTGCGACCGGTACATAGGCTGTCGGACAGCCAAGCAGCACCGTTCGAAACGGTTGCCCCCGCGGTCCTCCGGAAAGCTGGTAAATGCAAGGCTGCGCAACCGGTCCGACGTCAGCGCTCGGAGAACGCACGCGACATGCTATCCGCGATCGGCCTGGTGATATAGCTGAAGAATGTACGCTCGGCTGTTTGAATAAGGATTTCCGCCGGCATTCCTGGAGTCGGGCGAAAACCTCTAACCTTTGCCAGTTCGCTTGGCGGTAGGCGGACGCGCGCGAGGTAAACTTCCTGATCCTGCTCAGCCTTCTGCCCAGGCAGTGCGTCAGCGGAAACGTAAAAGACGTCGCCATTCAGGACAGGCGTTGTGCGCTGGTTGAGCGCTGTCAGTCGCACAGTCGCCTTCTGCCCGCGTCTTACGCTATCGATCTCGGTTCTCGGTATCTGCGCTTCGATGATGAGTGGTGCTCCGGCTGGCAGGATTTCCAGTATGCCTTTACCGCTCTCGATCACACCGCCTGGGGTGTGATAGTTCAAGCGCACCACGGTTCCGGCAACTGGCGCATTTATCGTCGCTCGCTGTAGGATGTTTTCCGCTGCCCGAGATTGCTCCCGAACGGAATCGAGTTCCCCCTGGATACCTTCCAGTTCATCTAGCGCGGCCTGCCGATAAGCATTCTCGGCCTGGACGATTTCCTGCTCCTGTTTGCCGATCTGCGAGTAGGTCTCGGAAACCTCCGCCGTCAAACGACCGATCTGGCCGGTCGCCTCAGCGATCGCCCTCTGGATGGCCTTTATCTCCGTCTTGCGGATCAGGCCCTGCTTCAAAAGGATATCCTTCCCTTCCGCCTCTTCCCGCAAAAGCTTCAACTGAAGCGCCGTCGCATCGCGCTGCTTCTCATACCCTTCAGCGCGGTACCGCAACGCCTCGATATTTCGTTCGAGTAAAGCTATCTCGCTGTCACGTTTGGATTTCCAGGCTTCGAAATTGAGCCGCTGCCCTTCCAGCATCGGTGCAATATCGACATCGCCCTCATTGTCTGCCACGAGAGCTGGAAACACCAGCTCATCGGATCCGGCGAACTGGGAAGTGAGCCGTGCGGCAATGGCCTCAAGCCTGATGCGCCGCAAGAACAACTCGCGTTCCCTGGCCAGCGCTGCCGTCTCGTCGAGGCGTACCAGTGGCTGGCCGACCTCGACCCGATCACCTTCGTTCACCAGGATTTCCTTGATAATCCCTCCCTCGAAATGTTGGACAACCTTGTTTTGTCCAGTGGCAACGAAACTTCCCTGCGAGATAACTGCCGCCGCAAGCGGAGCTGTAACGGCCCAACCTCCGAACCCCCCGAATGTGAGGGCAAGGAGCACGAGACCCACCGTCGTCTGCTTCCGGATCGAGCGTGGGACGTCGGAGTACCATTCGATGTCGTGAACTTTCGCAATGTCGGACATTTCGCGATCGCCCTCAGCTTATCTGGTGCCCGAAGGAACCGTTCTCTATGCTCACCCCGCGCGTCGAAAGCGCTTGCAGAACGTCTTTGCGCACACCGAACAGAGCAACGGTGCCGTTCACCAGAAGCAGGATCTTGTCGACATTGTTGAGCAATGCCGGCCGCTGCGTAATCGTGATCACGGTGATCTTGTTTTCCCTGGCGTGCTCGAGCGCGCGCACCAGCGCTTCTTCCCCAGCGCTGTCCAGATTGGAGTTAGGCTCATCGAGTACAACCAAACGCGGATTGCCGAAGAAGGCCCTGGCAAGCGCGATGCGCTGCTTTTGGCCACCGGAAAGCGGCGTCCCGTCCCCGGCAACGACCGTCTCATAGCCGTGCGGCAACGTCGCGATCATCTCATGGACGTCCGCAAGCTTCGCCGCCTGGTAGATCTGCGCGTCCGTCGCATCCTCGCGCATGCGTGCGATATTGGCCTTGATCGTGCCGGGAAAGAGCTGAACATCCTGCGGAAGGTAGCCGATATTCTCGCCGAACTGCCGCTGGTCCCAGTTGCGCAAATCCATGAGATCGAGCCTGACGCTACCTGAAGTTGGAAGGATGGACCCGACAAGCATCTTGCCGAGCGTCGTCTTGCCGGCGCCGGAATTTCCGATGACGGCCAGAGAGTCCCCCGGCGTCAATGCGAAGGATATACCGTTGAGAACGACCCTCTTCGTTCCCTGAGGCACATAAAGCAGCCTTTCCACATCCAGGCGCCCCTCCGGCCGCGGTAGGTTCAGGCGCTCGAAATTGAGCGGGGATGTCTTCAGCAGCGTCGATATGCGTTCGAAAGCCGAGCGGGACTGACTGTATTGGTTCCACCCCTCGATGGCGCCCTCGATTGGCGCCAGTGCGCGGCCTGCGATGATGGATGCAGCAATCACCATGCCGCCGGTGATCTCGCCTTCGATCGCCAAATAGGCGCCCCAGCCGAGCATTGCGACCTGCGTGAGGAGCCGCGAGCCTTTAGACAGGGCAGCAAAGACGATGTTGCGGTCCTGTGCAACGACCTGCGATTTCAAGGAACCAGCCGTATCCTTGCCCCAGATTTGCACGGCCTCCGGTATCATCGCCAGAGCATTGATGATCTGCGAATTGCGGGACATGGACTCCAGGTGGAGGTTGGCCTTGACCTGCGCAGTGTTCGCTTCTCCGAACGGCCCTGCCGTGGCGCGCTGGTTGATGAGTGTAAAAACAAGCAGCAAAAGCGCCGTCACCACGACGATCGACCCGAGATGCGGATGGATCAAGAATACCGCGAGCACGAACAGTGGGGCGATCGGCGCATCGAGGAAGGAAAGCAGCGTGCGCGAGACAAGGAATGAACGGACCTGTTGCAGATCACCGAGCGTCTGATACTCGCGACCGCTTCCATGCAAAGAAGCCCGCGCTGCGGCACTGAGGATAGGCGAACCCAATTGTGCGGCAAACTCGACGGCCGTCCGCATGAGAATGAAGCGCCGGATCGCGTCGAATACCGCCTGCAGAATGACTGCGCCGACGATGACAACCGTCAGCATCACCAGGGTGTCGATCGATCGGCTCGTCAGGATGCGGTCCGAAATCTGGAAAAGATAGATCGGAATCGCCAGCACCAGGGCGTTGCTCGCCACCGTGAAGACCATGACGACCAAGAGATTCTGCCGGACCGCTGTCAAACCAGCCTTGAGACTGGCGGCAAAATCCACAGGCCCGAGCCGCTTGTGAAAAACGCCATCACCGCCGCCGGGTCCCTTGCCGCTCGGTCCTTTGCCACGGCCGGAATCGCCCGCTTGGTCGGCCGCGCGCTCGCGCGCCTTGATCGGGTTGCGGTCTCCTTCGATGGTGACGATGCCTTCGGGGCGGTCGTCATGCTTCATAGCCGGCTTCGGTATTTCCTGTATATGCGGTGTCTTTGTGGAGGCTGAGCCATTATCCCTGGGGCGGCGTTCTTCTGCCCCTTCTCGCCCTTCGGCTGGCTCCCGCCGCGGGGCCTCTTGCCGAATCTCCTGGGGTCGAGGCTCGTCACGTTCTGGGATGTAGGCATGCTGATATGGCTCGGCGAGATTCTGCCTCGTGTCCCTCGAGCCGTCAGCCGCGTGCTGCTTCGAAGCAGATATTGGTCGTGCGGCTTCGCGTTTCGCCAGATCGCTGGCTCGTTTCAACGCCGCCTCCTCGAATATTTCCTGCACCAAACGATCGATCTCTGACATCCCTTGGTCGATCTTTGCCTCACTTGCCGTCAATTGCCGCATAGCAGCCTCTGGTTGAGGGGCGGCGCACCCTGGCATTTTGCCGGGCGAGCCTGGTGATGTGCCGCGTTCGTATTCCACCGATGCCGCCCAGAAAATCCGTTATCCGATCATCGTGCTCAGGCCATCCGACTGCAGATAATCCGCATCGTACTGGCCGTGGTCGCCCTGCGGCTGATCGCGGTTGTCCATCATGTCGTCATCGAGAAACGCGACAGCTTCGTTGACCAGCACGTTCGGGTCCTGACCGCCGAAATCCGGTTCGGTGGATATGATGTCCGCTTGTACGAGGACCTCGTTCGAGTAGTGGCCGCCGCCGACATAGGTTTTCCCGACCGAATCCAGATCTTGGATAGCAGCGTTGTTCAGCAGCGCGTTGCCGCCGGTGGAGACCGACCATGCGGCATCCGGGTATGCATCCTTCGCATGCATCGCCAAGGCAAGTTGGTCGCTGTCGCCCAGAATATTCGTCTGCTTGATGTACTGAAGATTGACGAGATCGCCCTTGATGTGAAGCACGCGCAGTGCGCCGTATCCGGCAAAGGCGGAATCCGACAGCACTTCACCGTTCAGGTGGTTGTTGCCGGCTGCAAGATTCTTCGCGGCATCAAGATAATGGGCCGGCATTGTTTCAAACCGGTCTGCTCCGCCCACATTGTAGATGTGGGCCTGATTCCAGAGCAGATTTCCCGACGTTGAAATAGAGCCGTCACCCGTCGTCTGGAAACCACCGACGGTACCGACAATGTCGTTGTCACTGAGAACGTTCAGCTGATGAATGATGTTCGCGTCGAAGACGTTTCCGCCGACTATGATGAGATCATAGCCGAAGCCGATCTCCTCGATCGAAATGTCGTTGAAGGCTTTGTTGTCACCGGAATAGACGCGTGTGGTGACACCTGAAGAGGAGAGAATACCGACGTCGTTGTCCATCATGAAGATAAACTGCTCGAGCCAGTTCATCATCATGAGATCGCCGTCGATTTCCTTGATAACCCAATGTTTAGGGAAACTCATCGCCCCGTTCGACGTATCATCGCCAAAGGAGTCGAAGCGCTCAAATTTTGCGATATTGAACGCCTGCGTCGGGCTGGTGTCATGTATCCATCCGCCCACCGTGGAGGAAATATAGTCATTGTCGCACCACGCGTTGATCTGGAAGATCGCGTTGATCTCGATGTGATCGCCAACGACGGCCATCACCGGTGACGAGGTCCAGTAATTCTGCAGAACGGCATTGTTGAGCAGGGTGTTGCCACCGGTTTCTACCTCGACCGACTGCTCGATGACGGGCCCGTTCTCCGTAAGCTGGACATTCCCCGAAGGAGCCCCTTCCGGCTCTTCATCGAACGTGTAGTAGTCTTCAAGCTTGGAGGCCTCGTCGACTTCTACGCCGTTTTCGAACGTCCCCTCGATGGTTTCGGACTTTTTCACAAACGCGTTGCCCTCAGGATCCTCGGGAAATTCATCCAAAAGCTCCGAAGCAGTCGTCATAAATCCCGCGGCTTCCGCGGAAGAGCCAGGCATTTCAAGTTCGAGAATAGGCATTAGGGTGGTGGCCGCACCGGTCAGCGCCATGACATGGATATTGCTGGCAGGGGCCGGATTGAAGTACAGGCCGTGCCCACCGACGCCGAAGTAGTCATTGTCCGACAGGCCGATGTCCTGCTTGATGTAGTTCGCGAAGGATCCCAGCGTCTCCACCGCCGGTAAGATGGTCTTGTGGGAGGTGTAGTTTATTACCGGCAGGGAGAAGGGGATCGGAGTGGCTATCTCGTATGCTCCCGGCAGCGTGATATCCGGGGGAACAAAGCTGAGATAGCTCCACGGGTGAACGACGACCCACTCGGGCGGAGGAGCGCGATAGGCGAGATCGGGCTCAAAACCGGCGAACCGAAAGGGAGCGGCGAACGGTATCGCGGTCGCGTTCAGGTCGGCAAGATCGGGATCGCCTGTCTCCTTGGCTCGAAACTCGTCATATGCATCGCGAAGCCGCGCTTCTTCGACCGTAATCTCGAACAGGCCGATAAAGTGTGCAATGGCTTCCGTAATCCTGTCCATGTGCATGACACATAGCTCCTGACGAGGTCGGCTGGCTGCGTGGCCGGTCATACTCGGCTGGAGCAATTCCAGGAAAAGTAGGAACTGGTTCTCCGTCCGGAATTGCAACCAGGCAAAAGGTTGGATCGGATAACGGTGATCCGATCCAGGTGGACTGCGCGGAGAACCGCGCAGTCCTGGTTGTTAGGTTCGCCCAGGGGCGAACCGGAGCGCCTTTAGGCAGCGGCGTCGTCGAAATCCTCGCCTGCAACGTTGCTGGTGAGGTTGCCGCCAACCACGGTCATGTCGATCGCGTTCTGCTGCAGGTTTGCACCCATCACGATCTCCTGGTTGAAGGCGCTGGTGTTGACGATGGAGTCCGCTGTTGCGGTGCTATGGCCGCTGACGTAGCCGTCATCGCCATTGTTGGAGCCCCACATTCCACCGGCACCGCCATTGCCGCCAAAGCCGGTCGTGGCGATGCCGCCGTTTCCTCCAGCGCCGCCGCCGCCGGCCTGCGCCCAGCCGCCGAAGCCGTCGCCGCCATCAGCGTCAGCCCAGGCGCCGCTAAGCGCTTGACCGCCCTGGCCGCCGCCAGCTGCGGCATCGCCGGCATCGGCATAGCCGCCATACGCATCGCCGCTCGTGGCCGCTCCGCCGACACCACCGGTGCCGTTCCCACCGTCACCGCCGAAGCCAGCGCCCACGCCCGCGCCGAACCCGCCGCCCAGGCCGGCACCGAGCGCGTCGCCGCCCTCGCCGGTGGTGCCGCCATTTGCGTTACCGCCGTTGCCGCCCGCGCCACCGGTCGTGGTGCCGCCGGGACCGCCTACGTTGCTTCCACCGTTCCCGGCGTTCCCCGCATCGCCACCGTCATTGAGGATCGGTATGCCGGCAAACAGTGCGTTGAAGCCGTCTCCGCCGATAGCGTTCCCGCCATCGCCCGCATCGTCTTCGGTATCGCCGCCGTCAGCATCACCGCTCGCGCCCCCGGCGCCGCCAGCACCACCGGTGCCGCCGTCGCTGTTGCCGCTATTGCCTCCAAGCGCCGCGCCGATGCCCAGGCCCAATCCGAGCCCAAGACCGAGACCGGTGCCTGCGCCGCCGGCGCCGCCCGTCCCGCCAGTACCTTGGCCGCCGCTGGCGGAGCCGCTGGTGCCGCCGGTGGCTCCGGCATTACCGCCGGCGGCCAGACCGCCCACGCCGATTCCGCCTAGCGCGGCGCTCGTGGCAGTACCGCCGTTGCCGTCACCGCCGTCGCCGTTGCCGCCGAAGGCCAGGCCGCCATCGCCGCCTTCGCCGCCATCGGCATCGGCATCTCCGCCGCCGCCGCCGCCACCGCCGCCGGCATTGATCCCATCATCCGCCTTGGCGAAGCCGCCGTGGGAATCGATCTCTTGCCAGAATTGGTCTTCGTTCTTGACCTCGGCGTTGTTCAGCGTGTCGTCATCGGAGATGTTGGCGATTTGGTTGATGACGTTACCAACGTCGTTACCGGCGCCATTGAGGGATTCATTGAGAACATCCTCAAATTTGGTATTGAACATGCCCTCAATGGTGTTGGTGCCATTCATATCGATGTCGGCGAAGTCGTCATCAGAGGGCATGTAGCCTTCCAGATCGACGTCGACATCAACGTCCACATCAACCTCGGTTTCGTTCTTATTGATATTGACGCTCTTGTTCAGGTTGGCATTGGCGTTCCCATTCAGATTACCGTTTAGATTGCCGTTGCCATTGAGGTTCAGGGATTTGCTCTCCTGTTCCTGCTCCTGCTTGCTTTCTTGTTCTTGTTCTTGTTCTTGTTCTTGTTCTTGTTCCTGTTCCTGTTCCTGTTCCTGCTCCTGCTCCTGCTCCTGATCATACCAACCAAAAAGGTTGTTCCACGTACCCATGATCGTGTCCTCTCTTTCGAGGCCGCGACAGCTTAACCGCTATTCATCTCCTTAGGGCCTTTGCTGCGCGGGCGTTAATCTCACAAGCTGTGTTTGGCGGCCGGACGCGCATCGACGCGGACGGACGCCACCTCCTTCGTTCAGTTTCGATTGTGCAGTTCAGTTCCTCCCGTTCCTATCGCCGGGAGATGGCGGACCGCTTCCGCTTCCGCTTCCCGGCCTACGAGAGGCAGTGTGTGGCTGGTGGTGAACCGACAGAAGACACCAGTTCGGCCTAGGCTGGAGGGTGGGGAGCCCGCAAGTGAAGTAGATGTCGGCCATCAGGTAGCCTTATCTAATCCAATCGATGATCCCCTAATCTGGAAGGCGGTTGTCCATAAAGCTCTAGGTCTGGCGTAAGGCTAGTCCGTTCGGTCTATTCCGGCTGTAAAATGCTCGGCGTACATTCTATCCTGCCGTGACTGAAGCCCCGAAGATCGAAAGCTGGCATCGATGCCCAAACTCCAGGATATCCTGCTTCTTGTAGGGCAACTGAATTACACTTGGACCAACACGGAAAGCCTGCTGATTTACCTTATCGCGGGACTTGCCGGAGTGGACAAGGAAACGGCGATCATCATTTTCCTGACACTGAACACGCCGCGCGCCAGGATCGATCTCGTCGAGCGTCTCGCGAAGATGCGGAAGACGCCACCGGGGTGTAGGTCGGAAATCCTTGAAGTCACTCGGCAACTATCGAAAGAAGCCAGCCTTCGCAACAAGTTCAACCACTGTATCTATTCCTTCGATCCCGAAAGCGGGCGCGGTATCACGCAACTGATGCGCATTTTCGAAAGCAAGGACGACATCAAATACGGTAAGGTCGAGAGTCTCGATGAGCTGGAGGTCGAGAAGATAAAGAACAGCATCTCCTCGCTCGTCGCGATAAACAAGACAATCTGGTCCATCGCCCACAAGCACGATTTTCCGACATCGTGAACGCCTTGGGGCCACCCCTTGAAAACTCTGTCTGCATCGTTTGAGAGGCCGCAGTGCTGCCCAGCGA
Source organism: Chelativorans salis (assembly GCF_025336525.1). Taxonomy (GTDB): domain Bacteria; phylum Pseudomonadota; class Alphaproteobacteria; order Rhizobiales; family Rhizobiaceae; genus Chelativorans; species Chelativorans salis. The sequence continues at coordinate 887,679 of NZ_JAOCZP010000001.1, read as the reverse complement.
GCTTGCAGCGAAATCGTATTCCATTCAAACTGCCGTTTCGAGGACGCGCATGCGCGCATTTTCCGGCGCCCCATGGCATAATCGCTTCCAAACGTGCGAGGCCAAGGCAGCCAGGCACACGTATCCATCCCTGCCGGCCCTGCTAATTCCTCATGCTTCGGAGCCAGCGATCATGACTTGCTGCAACGATACTAAGCTGGACGTCATCTGGCCCAAGCCGGACCCCAAGCCCAATCGCCGTACGCTGCTGAAAGCGGCGGGCAGCCTTGCCGGCGCCGCAGCGGTTACGCGGCCGCACATCGCCAAGGCCCAGCAAAAGGTGACGCTCGCCTTTTGCAGCCAGCTTCTCTGCGTCACGCCCTATGAGGTCACCCGCTTCCACGGCTTCTTCGAGAATGAAGGCCTCGAGGTCGAACTGGTCTACACCCGCGGCGGCAATGCAGCCATGCAGGCGCTCGTCGGCGGGGCGGTCGATTACGCCGCCACCTCCTTCGACGTGGCGGTGCAGGCCTTCGCCAACGGCGGCGGCATTCGCCGCTTCGCCACCACCGGCCGCCTGCCGCTCTTCGCGCTTGCAGTCGCGCCGGGCGAGGTCGACGCGATCACGTCGCTTGCCGATCTCGAAGGCCGGACGGTAGGCGTTTCCGCGCTCGGCAACGCCGATCACACGCTGATGCTCTTCCTGCTGGCGCAGGCCGGCGTCGATTCCAGCACCATCAATTTCGCTGTCCTTGGCCCGAACCTTTACGAGGGATTGCGGCGCGGCCAGGTCGCCGCGGGGATGGTGCAGGAGCCGGCGCTCTCGCTGCTTGTCGAGGAGGGCGGACGGGTGCTGTTCAACGCTATGGACATCGACGACGCCCAAGAGCATCTCGGCGGCCCCTACGAGTTCATGGGCGTGGCCTATCGCGCGGACGAGCGCGAGGACCGGCTGGAGCAGATGCGGGCGGTGGCGCGCGCGCTCGAGGCCGGCCTGCGCTACCAGAGCGAAGCGCCGATCGAGCGCCTGCGCGAGTCGCTGCCGTCGGAGCTTCTCGTTGGCGGCGACGGCGAGCGTTTCGATGAGATCGTGTCCCGTTACAAAGACTCGCTCTATCCCACACAGGTCGCCATCGATCGCGCGGCGTGCCAGCGCGTGGTGGACGCGCAGCGCATGGCCGGCATTCTCGAACAGGATATCGACCTCGACCAGCTTCTCGACCAGGAGGTCGTTCCGGCGTGAACAATATGATGAAGGGTAATCTCGCCGTCGCCCACGAGGCCTTCGACGACGGGCGGGAGCTGCGTGCGCGAGCAGGCAGCAAGAACGCGCGGACGGTCGTCTCCGTGCGCGATCTCGCCATGCGCTATGGCAAGGCCGAGCCGGTCATCGAGGGCGTTTCGCTCGAAGTGCGGGAAGGCGAGGTCGTCAGCCTCGTCGGGCCATCCGGCTCAGGCAAGAGCACGATCCTGAGGGCCATCAGCGGGCTGCATGCACCGCTTTCCGGCAACGTCGAACTGGGCATTCCGGCCACCGAGATGGGCTTTCTGTTCCAGGACGATGCGCTGCTCCCCTGGCGGACGGCGCGCGACAACGTGGCGCTGGGCCTGCGCCTGCGCGGCAAGGCCGTCGGCGCGGCGCGCGAGGAGGCGGCCGACTGGATGGCACGGCTCGGGCTGAAGGGTCTCGAACTGCGCTACCCGCGCCAGCTCTCCGGCGGCCAGCGCAAGCGCGTGGCGCTCGCCCAGGTGCTGGCGCTCAAACCCCGCCTCCTGCTGATGGACGAGCCCTTCGCCTCACTCGACGCCATCGTGCGCCACCGCGTCACACAGGACCTGCTCGACTGGGTCGAGCGCGAGGGGATCGCCGTGCTGCTCGTCACCCACGATCTGGAGGAGGCGCAGGCGCTCTCCGACGTGGTCAACCTTCTCTCCCGCGGCCCGCGCGCCCGCATCAGCCACCGCTACCCGGTCGAGATCCCGCGCCCGCGCGATCTGATCGGCGTACGCGGCCATCCCACCTTCGCGCCGCTTCTGCAGCGCATCTGGAAGGACCTGTCGATCGAGGTCGAGGAGGCCGCGGACTGATGAGCGCGCTGTTCGACAAGACATGGGCCCGTCAGGCATTTGCCTTGGCAGTCCTCCTCATATCATGGGAAGTCCTTGGCCGCGCGGGGCTGATCAGCCCGTTTTACGCGCCGCCGCCAAGCGCCATCGCACTGGCCCTCTATGAGCTGTTCGCCGACGGCAGCATCTGGCAGCACCTGATCGCCACCCTATCGGCCGCCCTGGCCGGCCTTGCCTTCGGCCTCCTGCTCGGGGCGGTGCTGGGTTTCGGCGCGGCGATGGTGCGCCCGGTCGCGGACATCATCGAGCCGGTGATGATCCTGCTCAACGCCATCCCGCGGGTCATCCTGGCGCCGCTTTTCATCATCTGGTTCGGCATCGGGCTAGGCTCCAAGGTCGCCGTCAGCCTCGTGCTGGTGGCGGTGCTCATCTTCTTTGCCGTCTACAGCGGGATTCGCGAGGTCGACGCCCGCCTCGTGGAACGGGTGCGGACGCTCGGCGGCGGACGGATGACGCTCTTGCGCGAGGTCTACGTTCCTTCGGTGACCGCTTGGATCCTTGGCAACCTCAAGGTCGCCGTTGGCTTCGCCTTCACGGGCGCGGTGGTGGGCGAGTTCGTGGCCTCCAGCCGCGGCCTCGGCTATCTCCTATCCTTCGCCCAGAGCACCTACAACGCCGCGCTCACCATCGCGCTGATCGTCATCATCATGGGTTTTGTGCTCATCCTGTTCGGGCTTGCCGGCCGCGTCGAACGCCGGCTGCTGCACTGGCGCTACGCCTGAACCACATCGAGGGAGGATTTTGATGGCAGCCACATCGTTCGCCGCGCTTTCGCAGGAACTTTCGAGCGTCCTGCATCTGTCCGTCCCGCCGATCGGCATCGCCTTCCGCGACCAAGCCGCAACGCCGGACGCAGCCCCCATCGGCGGCGAGCGTCCCGCGCCGACGGAGGACGGGCGCACCGGGGCCGTCCCGGCATCTTGCGTGTTCTGGACGAAAGCCGTCGATCAGGTGTTCTCCACGGTTGCCGAAGATCACGGCAATTGCAGCGTCGGAAGCTACACTCACGGCTTCAAGAGCCTTGGCGAGGTGGCGGACAAGAACGACGTAGCAGCACTTGTCGGCTCCGGCTGGGTCGGCATGGAGGACTTCCCGCATGTGCCTGCGGTCAAGGATCGCCCGGCATCGATCGTATACGGCCCGCTCGAGCGGATGCCTGTGGAGCCCGACATCGTCTATCTTCGCCTCAATGCCAAGCAGGCGATGGTGCTTGACGACGCGCTCGGTGGGGTTAGGTTCGAGGGCAAGCCGCAGTGCCACATCATGGCGATTGCCAAGGACGGCGGCGAGATCGCCATCAGCGTCGGCTGCATGCTGAGCCGGGTGCGTACGGGCATGAGTAACAACGACCTGTCCTGTGCAATTCCGGCGGCGCGGCTCGGGGAGGTGGTGGCGGCGCTACGCGCCAACGCCGAGACCGAGCGACAGGTGGCTGCTTATGCCGCGGCGGATGCCGCGCGGTTTGGCAGGATCTTGCCCAACTGAGCCGCACTTTTTCTGGTCCTGTCCGAGCGTCCTCGTGTCGTATAAGGCTGCTCCGGTTCATGCGCATCCGTGGCGATTTCAAAGTTGCCAGTCGTAGGATAGAACACGTCGGCGGTTCCGCCGGAGCATGGAGGCTAGCTTGGAACTCCTCATCATCCTTCTCGTAATCGTGGCGCTCGTCGGCTTCGTCGCCGTTCTCTACAATCGGCTGGTCGGGTTGAGGAATGCCTATATCAACGCCTTCGCCCAGATCGACGTTCAGTTGAAGCGCCGTCATGATCTGATCCCGCAACTCGTGGAAACGGTGAAGGGCTACATGAAGCACGAGCGCGAGACGCTCGAGGCCGTCATCCAGGCGCGGAACCAAGCCGAGCAGATCCGCGAGGCCATCGGCAACGCGGTCGGTGATCCGCAAGCCATGTCGCAGCTGGGCCAAGCCGAGGGCGCTCTGGGTGGGCTGCTCGGGCGGCTCTTCGCGCTTTCGGAAGCCTATCCCGACCTAAAGGCGAGTGAGAACTTCCGCCAGTTCCAGGAGGAACTGACCTCCACGGAGAACCGCGTCGCATATGCCAGGCAGGCCTATAACGACGCCGGCATGGCCTATAACAACGCTGTCCAGAGCGTGCCGTCGAACTTCATTGCGAACACCTTTGGCTTTCGTGAGATCGGCATGCTGGAGTTCGAGGATCGCGAGGTGATCCAACAGGCGCCGCGCGTTTCCTTTGACTGAGGCTTTGTGGCTCCACCAATGGCAGCCTTCGATTTCAGGGCTCAGCAGGAACGCGCCCGACACCTGAGCGTCGTCCTCGTCTTGGCCTTCATCGTTATGGTCGCGATCATCAGCCTTCTCCTGGGCGCGCTGATCGCGGCCTTCCTCGGCGGCGATCCCACTGCGCGGGAGATCAGGCTGGAGCCGGCCCCGGCTATCGCGATCGCGCTTGGCATTATGGCGGTGATCGTCGGCGTGGCTCTCTTCAAGATCGTGAGTTTCGGCGGCGACGGAGCACGGGTGGCGACGTCGCTGGGTGCCGAGGAGGTGACGGAGGACACGCAGAACCCGTTCAAGAAGCGCTATCTCAATGTGGTCGAGGAAATGGCGATCGCCGCCGGCCTGCCGCGCCCGCGGGCCTTCGTCGTCAAGCACGAGCAGGGTATCAACGCCTTCGCCGCCGGCGGCTCGCCTGAAAAGGCGGCGATCAGCGTCACGCACGGTGCACTCGCCAAGCTCAACAGGCAGGAGCTTACGGGCGTGGTGGCGCACGAAATGGCGCATATTGCCAATCACGACACGCGCCTCAACATGCGTCTCATGGGCATGGTGTTCGGGCTGGTCATCCTCTACACGAGCGGCCATGCCCTCCTGCGCAGCTCGATCTTCATGCGCCGCGGCAGAGGCAATCGTGGCACCGTTCCCATTCTTGCCATCGGCCTCGGCCTGATCGTGCTCGGCCTGCTCGGCGTGCTCGGCGGGCGTATCCTGCAGAGCGCGGTGTCCCGGCGGCGGGAGTATCTGGCCGATGCCACGGGTGTACAATTCACACGCAATCCGACGGGGCTTGCCAACGCGTTGAAGAAGATCGGCGCCACGACGGCAGGCAGCCATGTCGACAACTCTCATGCCGAAGAAGCACGGCACATGTTCTTCGCCCAGGCGACAGGCTCCTTCGCCGGGCTTTTTTCCACCCATCCGCCGCTTCATGATCGCGTCCGGGCGCTCGATCCTCAATTCAACCCCGCGACGGATCCGATCTACACCAAGGGCGACAAGCGAATCCTGCGCGAAACGCGGCACGAGTTGTTCGGTCCTTGGGGTTAGGTTCAGGTGTCATGCAGACATAGAGAGAATGGTTCGCCGGGAAAGGGGGAACCGGCAGCGTATATTCGCGTTGGACGGGCATAGGATTTTCTCGTTGAGAGATTTTGAGAATGGACCGTCCGGGGCAAGAGCTTCTTCAGGAGCTAGCTGCAAGCCGTATCGCAATAGAGGCGGTGGAGCCGGTAATCAACGGAGGACGCTTCGCTGCAAAGGCAATCGTCGGCGAGCGGTTCCGGGTCGAGGCTGACATCTTCTGCGATGGACACGAGGTGATCGCGGCGGTGCTGCTGCACCGCCGTCGGGGCGAGGCGTCCTGGCACGAGACGCCCATGCGTCTAACGGTCAACGACCGCTGGCGCGCGACGATCACTTTCGACAAGGTCGGGCACTACGAATTCAGCATCCGCTCCTGGCGTGATCTCTTCGCCACATGGCGGGCGGAGGTGACCAAGAAGCACGATGCAGCCCAGGATATCTCGCTTGACCTGCGGGAGGGGCGGCTTCTTGTGGAGAAGGCGCTTGCAGAGGCCGCCGGATCGCCGAAGGACCGCGCTGCGCTTGAGGCGCTGTGGGACGAAATCGGATCCTCGCCCTCTGAGGGCGATGTGCTCGCGGTTCTGATCAGCGACGACATGTCGGTCCTGATGCGGCAGCTCGGCCCACGGGCGAACGTGACGCACGGCGATACGAGCTTCCCGGTGTTCGTGGATCGCGAGCGTGCGGGCTTTTCCGCCTGGTACGAACTGATGCCGCGTTCGCAGTCGGGTAGCGCGGATGTGCATGGCACCTTCGATGATGTCATCGATAGGCTCCCTTATGTGCGCGACTTGGGTTTCGATGTGCTGTATTTCCCGCCCATCCACCCAATAGGCCGTACCAACCGGAAGGGTCGGAACAACAGCCTCACGCCCGCGCCCGAGGATCCGGGCAGCCCCTATGCCATCGGGTCGGAGGAGGGCGGGCATGACGCCATACACCCCGCACTCGGCAGTTTTGAGGATTTCGAGAGGCTCGTAAAGGCAGCTGCCGACCACGGGTTGGAGGTTGCGCTCGATTTCGCCATCCAGTGCTCCCCGGACCATCCATGGATCAAGGAGCACCCCGAATGGTTCGACTGGCGGCCGGACGGCACCATCAAGTTCGCCGAGAACCCGCCCAAGAAGTACGAGGACATCGTCAACGTTCACTTCTATCGCGATGCGATCCCCGGCCTGTGGTACGCGCTACGCGACATCGTTCTTTTCTGGTTGGACAAGGGCGTACGCATCTTCCGGGTCGACAATCCTCACACCAAGCCCCTGCCTTTCTGGGAGTGGATGATAGAGGACGTGCGGCGGGTGGATCCCGGCGCCATCTTCCTTGCCGAAGCATTCACGCGACCCAAGATGATGAAGCGGCTCGCAAAGGTCGGCTTCAACCAGTCCTATTCCTACTTCACTTGGCGCAATACCAAGCAGGAGCTGACCGAATATCTCACTGAGCTCACGCGCGAGGACTGCCGCCACTACATGCGGCCGAACTTCTTCGCGAACACGCCGGACATCAATCCCTACTATCTGCAGACGAGCGGCAGGCCAGGCTTTCAGGTGCGGCTGTTCCTCGCCGCCACACTCGGCGCCAACTATGGAATTTACAATGGTTTCGAGCTTTGCGACGCCGAGGCGCTGCCGGGACGGGAGGAGTATCTCAACTCCGAGAAATACGAAATCCGTGCTTGGGACTGGGACCAGCCGGGCAACATCAAGGCAGATATCGCCTTTATCAACCGGTTGCGGCGCGAGAATGCTGCGCTGCGCCAGTTCACCAACCTGAACTTCTACAATGCCTGGAACGATGCCATCCTCTACTATGGTAAGTTCACGGACGACCTGTCGAATTTTCTCCTATTCGCTGTGACCCTCGACCCGCACCACCCGCAGGAGGCACCTTTCGAGGTGCCGCTGTGGGAATTCGGGCTTCCCGATGATGCTACCGTAGAGGCCGACGATCTCGTCACGGGCCAGCCTTTCTCCTGGACTGGCAAAATCCAGCACATGTTTCTCGATCCGCATCAGCGTCCATTTATGGCCTGGCGGCTGATCGCACCGGGAGCAAGCCGATGAACAATTTCGACAGGATGCTGGCGCCGACGGCGCGGGCCGGCACGCGCTCTGCAGGCTCACGTCCGCCCGATTGGTACAAGGACGCGATCATCTATCAGCTTCATATCAAGGCGTTTCACGATTCCAACGGTGACGGCATAGGCGACTTCAACGGTCTCCTGCAGCGGCTCGATTATGTCGAACGGTTGGGCGTGAATGCGATCTGGCTTTTGCCCTTCTATCCCTCGCCGCTGCGCGACGACGGCTATGACATTGCCGACTACCGCTCCATCAATCCCTCATACGGCACGATGCGCGATTTCCGCCGTTTCGTCGCCGAGGCGCACCGGCGCGGAATCAGCGTGATTACAGAACTCGTCATCAACCACACCTCCGATCAGCACCCCTGGTTCCAGCGCGCGCGACGAGCCAAGAAGGGTACGGCAACCCGCAATTTCTATGTGTGGAACGATGACGACGAGCGCTATCCCGACACCCGCATCATCTTTCTCGACACCGAGACGTCCAACTGGACTTGGGATCCCGTAGCCGGCCAATTCTTCTGGCACCGCTTCTATTCCCACCAGCCCGACCTCAACTTCGATAACCCGCGGGTGCTGGAAGAGGTCATCAAAGTAATGTGCTTCTGGCTCCACACCGGCGTCGACGGGCTGCGGCTCGATGCCATCCCTTACCTGATCGAGCGCGACGGTACCAACAATGAGAACCTGCCCGAGACCCACGAGATCCTGAAGAAGATCCGCAAGGCGCTGGACGACGCCTATCCTGACCGGCTGCTGCTTGCCGAAGCCAATCAGTGGCCGGAGGATACGAGGCCCTATTTCGGCGAAGGCGATGAATGCCACATGGCCTTTCACTTTCCCCTGATGCCGCGCATCTACATGGCGCTGGCGCAGGAGGACCGGCATCCGATTTCCGACATCATGCGGCAGACACCGGAAATCCCGGAACCCTGCCAGTGGGCCATTTTCCTGCGCAATCATGACGAGCTGACGCTGGAGATGGTGACAGACCGCGAGCGGGACTATCTCTGGCGCACCTATGCGGAGGACGTGCGCGCGCGCATCAATCTCGGCATCCGCCGGCGGCTTGCACCACTGATGCAGAACGACCGGCGCAAGATGGAGCTGATGAATGCGCTGCTTCTGTCCATGCCCGGTACGCCGATCATCTATTATGGTGACGAGCTCGGTATGGGCGACAACATCTATCTCGGTGACCGCGACGGTGTCCGCACGCCCATGCAGTGGTCGATGGACCGCAATGGCGGCTTTTCGCGCGCCAACCCCCAAATGCTCTACCTGCCCCCGATCATGGACCCGGTCTACGGATACCAGACCATCAATGTCGAGGCCCAGGAGGCGGATTCATCCTCGCTCCTCAACTGGGTCCGCCGCATGGTTGCCGTACGCAAGCAGCATCGCGCCTTCGGGCACGGCGATTTCACCATGCTCTACCCGGCAAACAGACGCATCCTCGCCTATACGCGCAGCGAGGGCGAGGAGACCATCCTGTGTGTGGTGAACCTGTCCCGCTCTGCCCAGGCGGTGGAGCTCGATCTTTCCGAGTATCGCGGCTGCGTTCCCGTCGAACTTATTAGCCAGTCGCCTTTTCCGCCCATCGGCGAACTTCCCTATATGCTCACGCTGTCGAGTTATGGTGCCTTCTGGTTCCTGCTGGCAAGCGAGGCGCAGGCGCCCGATTGGCACAGCAACGTTCCCGAACCGCTTCCCGAATTCGTCACGCTGACACTGATCGGCGGGCGCATTGAGCGTGCGCTCGTCGGCCGGGAGGGGCAACAGCTGGCGCGGGACGTGCTGCCACAGTTTCTGCAGCGCCAACGCTGGTTCGGTGCCAAGGGTGAAAAGGTACGTTCGGTCGAGGTGAACGAGCTTGCGCGGCTGGGGGACGAAGCGGGACTTCTTAGCACGGTGGACATCGATCTGCCGGACGGCAGCCAACGCTACTTGCTGCCGCTCACCGTGCTTTGGGGTGAAGAGAACGTGCAGTTCGGGGCGCCCAAGCTCTCGGCCACGCTCGCGCGCGTGCGGCGCGGCCCGCAGCTCGGTGCGCTTATCGACGGCTCCTATGACGATCGCTTCGCCACCGAGGTCATGCGAGCCATGCAGGAAAATCGCGAACATTCGGCCGCCGGAGGAGTTTTGCGCTTTTACGGAAATGAGCGACTGCAAGCCATGACGTTCCCTGAACCGCCAGTCTCTCTGATGGGTGAGCAAAGCAACGTATCGATTGCCTTTGGCCGGCAGGCACTTTTGAAAATATTCCGTAGGCTCCGCTCTGGCGATCAGCCCGAGGTCGAGGTGGCACGGTTCCTGACGGAAGAGGCTGGCTTCGCCAATACGCCAGCTTTTCTCGGAATGATCGAATACGACGAGGAGGACGGCGAGCGGACAGTGCTTGGCAGCGTTTCTGCCTTTGTCGAAAACCAGGGGGATGCTTGGAGCGTGTTCGTCCATGCGCTTGAACGGAGCATAGAGGACGAGTTCCTTGCCCCGCCGTCCGGTGTGCCGGCAGCGATACCAGGTGCACCGCCCGGCGTTGTCTCGGACTCCCTCGTTTATCCACTCGATCTCCTCCGGCGGCTCGGTGAGTGTACCGGCGAGATGCATTCGGCGTTTGCTGTCGATACGGATCGGGAGGCGTTCCGTTGCGAACCGATCGACCGCGCCGACATTGAGGAATGGCTGGAGGACGCGCGTGTGGAGGTGGCGGAGGCACGTGCGGGGATTCGGCGCGCGATGGCAAACCTTCCGCCCATAGCGAAAGAGATGGCGGAGCGGTTGAGCGCACTCGATCCCGAGATCGATCGTCGGTTGGAAGCGCTGGCGAAGATAGCACCGTCGGGTAAGAAGTCCCGCATCCATGGGGATTATCATCTGGGTCAGGTGCTCGTCTCCGAGCAGGACCTTTTCATCATTGATTTCGAGGGTGAGCCGCGGCGCACCTTGGCCGAGCGGCGCGGCAAAAGCTCGCCGCTTCGCGATGTGGCGGGGATGCTGCGTTCGTTCGACTACGCAGCCTGGGCGGCGGTGAGGCAGGTCGCCTCGCGGCTGCCCAACCAGGCGCGCGACAGCGCGGCCATTGCCAGGCACTGGCGCGACCGCATGGTGGGCGAGTTCTTGGAGGGCTATTTGTCGGCGGCGGTGGACGCGCAGAACCTGCCGGAGGACACCCAAACACGGCAAGCGCTACTGGAACTGTTCCTGCTGCAGAAAGGCTTCTACGAGATCAACTACGAGCTTTCCAACCGTCCAGACTGGGTGAGTATCCCGATCCAGGGCATTCTCGACCTGATCGATGGAGGCGTGGCATGACATCCCCTGCCGAAACGGTGGAATCCTGGCGCCTTGATGATCCGCATGCCATTGCGGCGCTGGTAGCGGGGCGGCATGGCGATCCATTCTCCGTTCTTGGGCCGCACGCAAGCCCTGCCGGTACAGTGTTGCGTGTACTGCGCCCCGACGCCGAGACGGCCGAGGCGATCGATTCCCAAAGCGGCAGGCCACTGGCAAAGCTGTTGCGGCGCCACGCGCGTGGCTTCTTTGAGGGGCTGCTGTCGAAAGGCGAGTCTCCACCGCGTTATCGGCTGCGCTTTTCCCGTGGCGATGACGTCTGGGAGGAGGAGGACGCCTACCGCTTCTCGAGCACCTTCGGCGACCTCGACCGGCACCTTCTGGGGGAGGGCCGGCATCTACGCCTCTACGAGAAACTGGGCGCGCACCCGATGAAGTGCGACGGTGTGGCGGGAACCCGCTTCGCCGTATGGGCGCCCAATGCCAGCCGCGTCAGCGTCATTGGCAACTTCAACTTCTGGGAAGGTCGCCGCCATACCATGCGCCCCCACCCCGGCATTGGCGTGTGGGAGATTTTTGTGCCGGGGGTCGGCCCGGGCGAAATCTACAAATACGAAATTATCGGCGCTCAAGGCCAAGTCCTTCCGCCGAAGGCCGACCCCGTCGCCTTCAAGAGCGAAGTACCACCGGCGACTGCTTCCGTCGTCGACGGTTTGCCCGCCCGCGCGTGGGAGGATGAGAGCTGGATGAAGGAGCGCTCCGCCCGAAACGACCGCAGCGCACCCATTTCCATCTACGAGGTTCACCTCGGCTCATGGCGTCGCCGCGACGACGGCGCCTATCTCACTTATGATGAACTGGCGGACCAACTCGTCCCCTACGTAAAGGATCTCGGTTTCACCCACATCGAATGTATGCCGGTCAGCGAGCACCCGTTCTCCGGCTCGTGGGGCTATCAGCCGATCGGCCTTTATGCGCCGACCAGCCGCTTCGGTGATCCGGACGGCTTCGCCCGGTTCGTGAACCGCTGCCACAAGGAGGGGCTGGGCGTCATAATCGACTGGGTTCCCGCCCATTTCCCCTCGGATGCGCATGGTCTGGCCAATTTCGACGGCACTGCACTCTATGAGCATGCGGACCCCCGCAAAGGCTTTCATCGCGACTGGAACACGCTGATCTACAATTTCGGCCGCCGTGAGGTCGCCAACTTTCTAACGGCCAATGCGATGTTCTGGCTTGATCAGTATCACATCGATGCCTTGCGCGTGGATGCCGTCGCCTCGATGCTCTACCTCGATTACAGCCGCCAACCGGGTGACTGGGAGCCCAATATTCATGGCGGCAACGAAAACCTAGAGGCGATCGCCTTCCTGCGCGAGACGAATACGGCACTCTTCGCCAATTACGCGGGGGCAACGTCGGCGGCCGAAGAGTCGACGGCATTTCCCGGCGTCTCACGGCCCGTATATGCGGGCGGGCTGGGTTTTGGCTTCAAGTGGAACATGGGCTGGATGCACGACACGCTGGATTATATCGGCCACGACCCGATCCACCGGCGCCATCATCATGACCAAATAACCTTCGGCTTGCACTATGCCTTTTCGGAAAACTTCATCCTGCCATTGAGCCATGACGAGGTGGTCTACGGAAAAGGGTCGCTGATCGGTCGCATGCCCGGCGACCGTTGGCAGAAATTCGCCAACCTGCGCGCCTACCTCACCTTCATGTGGACGCATCCGGGCAAGAAGCTTCTGTTCATGGGCGGCGAGTTTGCGCAGGAGCGCGAGTGGAACCACGATTGGCAGCTCGATTGGCACCATCTCGACGACCCGCTCCATAGCGGCGTGCGTGACCTCCTGCGCGACCTCAATGCGACCTACGCGGACCAAAAGGCGCTGCATGAGTTGGACTGCGAAGCCGACGGGTTCGAATGGATCGATGCCTCCAATCCGGATTTGAGCGTCTTCGTCTATCTGCGAAAGGGTTCTGGCGACTCTGCGCCTGTCCTCGTTGCTTGCAACTTCACGCCTATCGTGCGGGAGGACTATCGCATCGGCCTTCCACGGAAGGGCCGCTGGCGTGAGATACTCAACAGCGACGACCCACGATATGGCGGCTCGGGCGTCACGAACGGCATAGTGGACGCCGTGGAGGAGCCGTGGCACGGCCGCCCCGCCTCGGCCTCTATCAGGCTGCCGCCACTAGGGGCCACGGTGCTGAGCTGGGATCAATAGGCCGAAAAGGAAGACGGCGTGCGTGTCCGCAATGGACTTCCATATCCCCTCGGCGCCACCTGGGATGGTTCCGGCGTGAATGTTTCCGTCTTTTCTGCCAATGCGGAAAAGATTGAGCTATGCCTTTTCGACACCAATGGGAAGCGGGAGCTCGAGCGTATTGCCTTGCCGGAATACACGCATGAGGTCTGGCACGGCTATTTCCCCGATATGCGGCCGGGACAGGTCTACGGGCTGCGCGCACACGGCCCTTACGAACCCAGCAGGGGCCACCGCTTCAACCCCAACAAACTGTTGATCGACCCGTACGCGAAGCTGCTCCTGGGAGACTTGCGCTGGCACGATGCCTGCTTCGGATACCGCGTCGGCTCGCCACGCCAGGACCTTTCGATGGACAGGCGCGACTCCGCTTTCGTCATGCCAAAATGCGTCGTCACCGACACGGCCACCACATGGGGCGACGACGTTCGCCCGCAGAGGCTCTGGGGCGACACGATCATCTACGAGGCCCATGTGAAGGGCATGACGGCGCTGCACCCGCAAGTGCCGGAACAGCTCCGCGGCACTTTCGGCGGCCTCGCCGATTCGCGCGTCATCGACTATCTGGTCAAGCTTGGCATTACCGCCATCGAGTTCATGCCCGTTCAGACCTTTTTCGACGACCGCTATCTGGTGGAGAAGCGTCTATCGAACTACTGGGGCTATAACACCATCGGCTTTTTTTCCACGGCCTCTCGCTACATCTCGCCGGGCGGTGGCGTGCATGAATTCAAGCGCATGGTGCGCAAGCTGCACGAGGCGGGCATCGAGGTGATCCTCGACGTCGTGTACAATCATACGGCGGAGGGCAACGAACTGGGGCCGACCTTATCGTTCCGCGGCCTCGACAACGCCAGCTATTACATACTGGGTGACGATCGACGGTACTATTTCGACACGACCGGCTGCGGAAACACGCTGAACCTGAAGCATCCGCGTGTGCTCCAGATGGTGATGGATTCGCTGCGATACTGGGTCGAGGAATGCCATGTCGACGGCTTTCGCTTCGACCTGGCTACGGCCCTCGGCCGCGAACGGGACAGCTTTGAGCCATCATCGGTCTTTTTCGATACGGTACGGCAGGATCCGGTACTTTCGCGGGCCAAGCTCATCGCGGAGCCGTGGGATCTCGGCCCGGACGGATACCAGCTCGGCAATTTCCCGCCCGGCTGGGCGGAGTGGAACGGTGCCTGCCGTGATTGGATCCGTTCCTTCTGGCGCGGCGACGAGCATATTGCGCCCGATCTGGCAAGCGGGCTTTTAGGCTCGGCCGCTATGTTCGACCGGCGTGGGCGCCGCCCCTGGGCAAGCATCAATTTCGTTACCGCCCATGACGGCTTCACGCTCGCCGACCTCTACGCCTACAATGAACGTCATAACGAGGAGAACCGTGAGGACAATCGAGACGGCCACGGCGACAACCGCAGCTGGAATTGCGGCGAAGAAGGCCTGACCGATGATCCCGATATCCGCGCCCTCAGGGCGAAAATGCGCCGCAATGCGATTGCCACGCTTCTTCTATCCCAAGGCACGCCAATGATCCTGATGGGGGATGAGGTGGGGCGCACGCAGCATGGCAACAACAACGCCTATTGTCAGGACAACGAGATGAACTGGCTGCCCTGGGAGGGGCATGCACCGGAAGACGGGGCCCTCATACAGTTCGTCCGGCGGATGATCGCGTATCGGCGGTCGAGCCCGCACCTGCGCCGCCGGAATTTCCTGCACGGTCGACCGGTCGATGGCGGCTTTCTCGACGTTACATGGCTGCGCCCGTCCGGCGAACAGATGAGCGACGAGGACTGGCAGGATCCAGGCCTGAAGAGCTTCGGCCTGATGCATAGCAACGAGCACAGGTCCTCCCTGCTCATTCTTTTGAACGCGTCTTCGGATCCGGTGGAATTCCGTCTCCCACGAGAGCTAGGCGTACCGGGGTGGCAGGTCATCATGCGGACCGAAAACGGCCAGTGGCCCGTTTGGGACGCCATCCGCACCCCGGGCGAAATCCAGCTGGCCGACCGCTCCATGGCCATTCTGGAAGGGCGCAGACGGTGACGCAGAAGCAGTACGAATATCGTTGGGGTGCTCAGCTCCACAACGGCTCCGCAGTTTTCCGCCTCTGGGCGCCGGCGCTCGACCGACTCCTGTTGAAGGTCGGTCAGAGGGAGGAGCGTCGGATGAACCGCCGCACTGATGGCTGGTTCGATCTTACAGTCGATGGACTTGGAGAGGCAGCTCAATATCAGTTCGTCCTGCCCGATGGTATGGCGGTGCCGGATCCCGCTTCCCGCGCGCAGGCTGCCGGCGTGCATGGCCCGAGCCTGCTGACCAGCTCAGGCTATGACTGGAAGGTGCCGGATTGGAAGGGAAGGCCGTGGGAAGAGGCGGTGGTCTACGAACTCCACCCCGGCACCTTCGCGCCGCCGGGCGGGTTCGCGGGTATCCAGCGAAAGCTCGACCATCTGGTCGAAATTGGCTTCACTGCGATCGAGATCATGCCTGTCGCTGAATTCTCCGGCACGCGCGGATGGGGATATGACGGCGTTCTGCCTTATTGCCCGCATTCGGCCTATGGCGGCGTAACTGGGTTGAAGCGCTTGGTCGACGCCGCCCATGAACGCGGGCTGATGGTGATCCTCGACGTGGTCTACAACCATTTCGGACCGGACGGGAATTATCTCGGCACCTACGCGCCGGAGTTTTTCGACCCCGAACGCCAGACGCCCTGGGGGCCGGCCATCCGCTTTGAAGAGCCGGCGGTACGCGATTTCTTCCTCGACAACCCGATCTATTGGCTGGAGGAATTCCGCCTGGACGGCCTGCGTTTCGACGCCATCGACCAGATCGGGGATCAAAGCGAGACGCCGATCCTCGAGGAAATGGCTCGGCACATCCGCGAACGCTTCACCGATCGAGAAACCCACCTGATGACGGAGGACGAGCGTAATATCGTCGGGCTTCACCCATATGATGAGAAAAACCGGCCGATCCTTTTCACAGCAGAGTGGAACGACGATTTCCACCATGCCGCTCACTGCATCGCCACGGGCGAAGACGCCGGTTATTACGCGGGCTTTGCGGAAGATGCGGTCGGGCATCTGGCGCGGGCGCTGGCAGAGGGTTTTTGCTATCAGGGGGAACCCTATGCACCGCATGGAGGCCGGCCGCGCGGCGAGCCCAGCACGGGCCAGTCCCCGGTCGCCTTCGTTGATTTCCTGCAGAACCACGACCAGATCGGCAACCGTGCCTTCGGCGAAAGGCTGACCACCCTTGCGGACGAGGAAACCGTCGAGCTTTTGACCGCCGTCCTCCTGCTCAACCCGCAGATTCCGCTCGTCTTCATGGGGGAGGAATATGGAGAGACAAATCCCTTCCTCTTCTTTACCGATTTCCACGGCGACCTTGCCAAAGCCGTGCGGGAG
Source organism: Chelativorans salis (assembly GCF_025336525.1). Lineage (GTDB taxonomy): Bacteria > Pseudomonadota > Alphaproteobacteria > Rhizobiales > Rhizobiaceae > Chelativorans > Chelativorans salis. The sequence continues at coordinate 871,161 of NZ_JAOCZP010000001.1, read as the reverse complement.
GGGAGGCGCCGCGAGTTCGCTTCCTTCCGCCATTTCGGCGAGAAGACTGCCGAGCATATTCCCGACCCCAACGCGTCGTCCACCTTCGAGGCGTCCGCTCTCGATTGGGACCGTGCCGGGACCGAGGCAGGCAAGCGCCGGCTTGCTCTCTTCCGCCGGCTTCTTGAAATACGCCGTAGATACATCGTGCCGCTTTTGCCGGACATGAGGTCCATGCGGGGCCGCACGCAACGCCTGAGCAGGGGCTCGTTCCTGGTGCGCTGGCCGACGGGTCGCAGGCAGCTTCTGCTAACCGCGAATTTCGGCACGGACGACGCGGCTTTCGCCGAGAATCTGGACGGTCTGGAAATGATCTACGAAAGCCGCAGCGATCTTCTTGCCGCGCTCCAAGACGGGCGGCTTCCGCCGCGAAGCGTCGCCGTCTTCACGTCAGGAGCCGGTCCATGACCGATGCCCTCCATAGGTTGGCTGCCGCCCACGGCATTGTGCATACCTACCGCGCAATCGACGGCACGACGGCGCACGCGTCCGAGGAAGCAATCAAGGCGCTCCTGAGGATTCTGGACGGTAACGAGGAGAAGAACCCTCCACCACCGCCGCCATGGCCGCCCCCGCCGAAAACGCCGAAGGACGTGAACTGCTTTGTTCCGGATTTCCTGAAAAGGGGTAGGGCATGGGGTATCACCTGCCAGCTCTACAGCATCCGTTCGCGCCGCAGCTGGGGCATTGGTGATCTAGAGGATCTCGCCTGGCTCGGGGAGATGGCTGCACGAAAGGGAGCGGACTTTCTGGGCGTCAATCCGCTGCATGCGCTTTTCCTAGCAGAACCGGAAAGGGCAAGCCCTTTTTCGCCGAGCGATCGCAATTTTCTGAATCCCCTCTACATAGCCGTCGACCGGGTCGATGGATTTGATCCTCGGCAGGATACAGACGAAGCGGCGCTCTCGGCCCTTGAGAAATGCGATCTCATCGACTACCGCGCCGTGGCGCAGCTGAAGCTCGCCGCGCTTCGCCGAATCTACCGGCGCACAGGCGCCGTCGATAATCGACGCTTCGCCGCCTTTCGAGAAGAAGGTGGAGAAGAACTCCGGCGCTTCGCACTTTTCGAGGCGATCAGCCGTAAGATGGTGGAGCACGGCTTTTCGGCCGGCTGGCGTTCCTGGCCGGAAGCCTATCAGGAACCCGGCAGCAAGTCTGTCGAGCACTTCGCCCGCGAGCATGCGGACGACATCGAATTCATGATCTGGCTGCAGTGGATCGCTGACTGGCAGCTTGGTGATACCGCATCACGGGTGCGCAAGGCGGGCATGCGCATCGGGCTTTATCTCGACCTCGCGGTCGGCACCGCCCCCGATGGCGCGGCGACCTGGAGCGACCGCACGCTGACGATCGTGGGTGCCGAGATCGGGGCGCCGCCCGACATGTTCAACCCGGAAGGCCAGAACTGGGGCTTAGCGCCGCTTTCGCCGTCGGAAATCGCTGATCGCGATTTCGCCCCCCTGCGGCGCTCCTATGAAAACGTTCTGCGCCATGCCGGTGCACTTCGCATCGATCACGCCATGGGCCTTTACCGGCTTTTTTGGATTCCGGAAGGCTTTCCCGCGGGCGAGGGGGCCTATGTCCTTTATCCGATGGAAGGCATCGTGCGCATCTTGGCGGAAGTCACGAGACAAGCCGGCGCCACCGTCATTGGTGAGGATCTGGGTGTCGTGCCGAAGGGGTTTCGCGCAGCGATGAACCGCGCAAACCTGCTTGGCTATCGCGTCTTCTATTTCGAGCGCGATGCGGGCGATTTCGTCCCGCCGGAGAAATGGCCACGTTCTGCTCTCGCATGCGTGGGGAGCCACGATACGCCGACACTCGCCGGCTGGTGGAGAGGTAGCGATATCGATACGCGCGAGGAGATCGGACTGTTCGATGAAATAGCCGCGAAAAAGGAGCGTGAGAAACGACGTCTGGAGAAAAGCCAGGCCAAGGCCTTGCTCCGAACCAGGGGCTGCGAGGCTCCAGAGGCTTTCGACGAGACGGTGGCGGCTGGCTTCCATCGGCTCGTCGCAAGTACCCCCGCCCGACTGGTCGCTGTCCAGATGGAGGATCTCGTGGGTCTTGCCGAACAGCCGAATATCCCCGGCACCGTCGACGAAAGTCCGAACTGGCGACGCCGGATTCCAGTCCTTCTGGAAGAGATAGACGAAGCGCCCGTTCCTCAAGCCGTGTTTCGTGCCGTTTTCAAAGAAAGACCGCGCACCCCATGAGCATCCCCCACGCGACCTATCGCTTGCAGTTCCGCGATGGCATGACCTTCGAGCGGGCGGCTGAGATTGTTCCGTATCTGGCCGATCTCGGCATCAGCCATCTCTACGCCTCTCCGATCTTCACCGCGGCGGGTGGCTCCACCCACGGCTATGACGTGATCGATTTCCAAACCCTGGACCCCGTGCTCGGCGGTGAAGAAGGCTTTGCCCGACTGGCAGAGGCACTGAAGGAAAACGGGCTCGGACTCATACTAGATATCGTGCCCAACCACATGGCCGTGTCCACTGCCAATTTCTGGTGGCGTGATGTGCTGAAGCTCGGCCGGGACAGCGCCTACGCACAGCATTTCGACATCGATTGGCGGGCACCGAAGCTGCTTCTGCCGGTGCTCGGCGAGCCGTACGGTGAGGCCCTGGACAAGAGCAAGCTCGAGGTCCGGATAGACGAGGAAACGGGAGAGCCTGTCTTCGGCTATCATCAACTATCGCTGCCGCTTGCGCCCAACTCCCTTTCTTTACTCAACGAGGGCGAAGGAGATTTGGAGAAAGCGGTCGCTGGGGTCAATGCGGATAAGCAGCGATTGCATCGCCTGCACGAGGCCCAGATTTGGCGATTAGCCTACTGGCGGCTGGCGCGCGAGGCGCTGACTTACCGCCGCTTCTTCGAGATTGCCGATCTTGTCGGCCTGCGGGTGGAGGATGCGTCGGTCTTCGCCGATGTCCATCAGCTTCCGCTCCGGCTGGTACAGGATGGCGTCGTGAATGGATTGCGTATCGACCACATAGACGGTTTGGCCGATCCTAAGGGATATCTGGCCCATCTCAAGCGGGTCTCGGGGCTTGATTATGTGCTGGTCGAGAAGATTCTCGGGCCGGGGGAGGCGCTGCGCGCCGATTGGGCGTGTGTCGGCACGACCGGCTACGAATTCGCACGCCTGGTCACCGCGCTTCAAGTCGATCCGTACGGTCGCGAGGAGATGACGAACGGCTGGGCCGGTTTCACCGGCGACGAGCCGGAACTCGCCCGACGCGCACTCGCAGCCAAGCGGCGCACACTTACCGTCAACCTCGCCGGAGAACTTGCTGCACTCGCGCGACTTGCCGAGACGATAGCGGCGCGAGATCTCACCACGCGCGACTTCGGACGGGACACGCTGACGATGGCCATTATTGAGCTTGCAGCAGCTTTGCCCGTGTATCGCACTTACATCGACCACGACGGCGCCTCGGATCAGGACCGCGCCTTAATCGAGCGGGCCGTCGAGCAGGTGGAGCGCGGCCGCGAGGTAGAGGATGATCGCGCCGTCGCCTTCATTGCTTCGCTGCTGCTTGAAACGGCGGCGGGTTCGGACGCCCGCGCCACATTCATTACGCGTTTTCAGCAGGTGACTGGCCCGCTCATGGCCAAGGCCATGGAGGATACAATCTTCTATCGCTACAACCGGCTGATCGCCCTGAACGAGGTGGGTGCGGATCCGGACGAGTTTGGAATCGAGCCGGAGGCCTTCCACGCGGCCATGCAAACCCGGGCGGCCGACGCGCCGCGTGCCCTGTCTGCCACCGCAACACATGACACCAAGCGGGGTGAGGATGCGCGCGCACGCCTTGCCGTCTTGAGCGAGATGCCGAACGACTGGGCGGCATCTGTCACACGTTGGCACAACGCCGCGGCCGGGCTCCACCAAGTGTTACCGGACGGGCCCGCTCCGGATCGAGGCACGGAATGGCTCCTCTATCAGGCGCTGGTCGGTGCTTGGCCCGCCGATCTTTCCGTGAAGGACGAAGAGGGGCTGCAGGCGCTGTGCGAGCGGCTCACCGCATTCATGACCAAGGCGCTTCGCGAGGCGAAGCAGCGCACAAGTTGGACCGCTCCCAACGACCCCTTCGAAGCGGCGGTGGAGACTTATGTGGGAAACCTGTTCGCGCCCGAGCGCCGGACCCTGCTGGAAGATGTTCGCGCCACTATCGACGCACTCGAGCCGGCCGGGTTCGTCAACAGCCTCACGCAGCTTGCGCTCAAACTCACCCTGCCGGGCGTGCCGGATGTCTATCAGGGATGTGATCTTATGGACTTCAGCATGGTCGACCCCGACAATCGCCGGCCGGTCGATTTTGCGCTCCGGCAAAGGCTTTTGCAGGAGGTGCGCGATATGGACGCCGACGCTGCGATGGAGCGTTGGCGCGAGGGTTTGCCGAAGCTGTGGCTCCTCGAAAGACTCCTGCGCCTTCGCAGCCGCCGAGCCGCTGTCTTCAACCACGGCCGGTACGAGCCCGTGGAGATCGCCGGCGAGGAGAACGAGCACGCCGTCGCCTATGCGCGCGTATTCAAGGGGAAACGTGTCGTCGTTGCAGTGCCGCGATTGGTGCTCGGGCATTGCGAGCCTAGCCTGCCATCCTGGATCGGCAGCGCCTTCATGCGGACGCGGCTCCTCCTTGCCAAGAGTGCCGGAGGCTACAGGACATTGACGGGAGAAACAGTCGGCGAGGGCGCTGTTCCCCTCTCCACTCTTTGGGCCGGGCTGCCCGTTGCCATTCTGGAATCAGCTTAGGCTGGTACTGGCTGAGCCGGCAATCACCATTCTGGCTGTCGATCCACCCGGTCAGGGCGATCTCTTAGGCTGCTTTGCCGTGCCCGTACCGCGGCGCTTTGTGTTGTCCGCGCCCTTGCCGGTATTGCTCTTGATCGAGGCAGAGCGTGCGCCGCGTTTGGTGCTGCCAGGCTGCGGCTTGCTGGATGGCCCCGAGCTGCCGCTTGTTTCCGGAAAATCTTCCGGCATTTCCGGAATCTCGGCGTTTTCGGCGTTTCCGCCTTCCTCCGCCTCGATTTCCCGTGCCGCACGTTCCCAATGTTCGTGATGTTGACCTTCCGGGCGGCCTTCGATCTCCCAGAGTTCGTAGGCGCGGCGCCGGATCCGCTCTTCCCGATCTGAGGGCATGGCTGTCGCTCCATTCCTTCTTAAAACACGAACGCATGCAACAAGGTTCCGTTGCGTCCGACTTCAGGCACGCGATCTGAGCAGTGTTAAAAGGCCGTCGGCGGTGCGGGTGTAGTGCTCCGCAAGCAGACGGCAGGCGCGTTCCTCATCCCGCGCCAACACGGCCTCAGCGATCTGCCTGTGCTCTTCGATCAGGTTGCGCTCGGTGCGCTCCCGATAAACGGAGGCTCGGCGGTAGCGCTCCACCTGCTCGCCCAGCATCTCGCGCATGCGCAGGAGCCAGCGCGAGGGGCAGGCGACCAGCGAGCGGTGGAACAGCTTGTTGAGCCGCTCCCAGTCGTCGAGCGACTCCTGGGCTCCGGACTGCACGAGACCGTCCGCCTTCTCCAGCCGGTAGGCAGCCGCCACAACGCCGCCTTCCCAGCCGCCGTCGCCCGCACGTATGGAAAGCCGTAGGGCGGAGAGGTCGATTTCGATACGCGCCGTGTTGAGGTCGAGGAACTCGGCCGCATCCAGCGGTGCGACCTGGAAGCCGCGGCGCTCCACTGCCCGCACAAGGCCGTCGGCGGAAAGCCGCTGTAAGGCCTCGCGCAGCGACGTCGGCCCGATGCCGTAGATCGCCTTCAGCTTCTCGATCCGCATCCGCTCGCCGGGCGGGCGGGCGCCGGAGATGATGTCTTGCTTCAGCCTGCGGTAGCAGGTTTCGGTGAGCGTCTGCTCCAGGGCCGGCTCGGAGGAGGATACGAGATCCGTCGTCACCTCGGCGCCGTAATCGGTCATAGGCCTTCTCAATTCACGTTTCTGTCCGTCTCCTACATGCTGTGCGGGTTTCTCGTTGACAGCATTTTATATCTGCATTCTAGTTCTATCGATAAAAATCATTCAATCGATGCGGTGGGCGCATGAGGTTTGCAACGTTTCGCTGCAATGGATCGTTCGGCGCGGGCATTGTCGACGGCGAGGAGGTGGTCGTCTGTGAGGGGGCCTGAGGCGGGCTGCGCCCTTCTAACGATGGTCGAGAACAGGGCAGCAGGCTGGCGTGCAAGATCAGCCAACGGCCATGTGAAGCGGCTATCGCTCTGATGGAGGATCTCGTTCCAGTGGCCCCGGTCAATACCGAGATCAACAAGCTGCTCGAGCGAGACGACGTGCGCGAGGCCTGGGCCGAACAGGGCGCCCAGCCGCTGATCATGAACCGTGCCGAATTCGAGCGGTATCTCAACGACGACATCGCCAAATGGGCGGAGGTTGTCGAGATTTCGGGCGCGAGGGTGCAGTAGGTCGATGGCGGAACGCTTCGAACTGCGGATCAACGGCACGGAGCAGGCGGTGGAGGCTGACCCAGCCTCCCCGCTGCTCGGCGTTCTGCGCGAGACGCTGGGGCTCACCGGTTCACGCTTCGGCTGCGGCGCGGGTCTGTGCGGAGCGTGCTTCGTACTCCTCGACGGCCACCCGGTGCCCTCCTGCGACACGCCGCTTTGGGCGGCGGTTGGCAAGGAGGTGACGACTGTCGAGGGGCTTGGCACGCCGGAGAATCCGCATCCCCTTCAGCAGGCGTTTATAGATGAGCAGGCGATGCAGTGTGGATATTGCGTGTCGGGCATCCTGATCAGCGCGGCGGCGCTGCTAGAGCACAATGCCGATCCGAGTGAGGCAGACGTACGTGAAGCGCTCGACCGCAACCTGTGCCGCTGCGGGTCGCACAACCGCATGGTGCGCGCCGTGCTCAGGGCGGCGCGGGAGACGAGGCCGGCATGAGCGCGACGACGAAAGCCGTGACGCTACCCGGCAGCCTGGCAGCAAATCCGCTCCTAGCGCAATGGCTGCGTTTCGAGCCGGGAGGCGCCGTCGAGGTCTCGCCTGGTAAGGTCGAGATCGGCCAAGGCATCCTTACGGTACTCACGCAGATTGTGGTTGACGAACTCGACGTCGCGCCGGCGCGTGTGAGGCTGAAAGCGGCGAGCACCGCCGCAAGCCCGAACGAAGGTGTAACCTCCGGCAGCCTTTCCGTACAGCACTGCGGCATCGCGCTACGCCATGCCTGTGCGGAGGCGCGGGCGCTCTTTCTCACCGCCGCCGCCGATAAGCTCGGGGTCGCCGCCGACGCGCTGACGATAGAGGACGGCATCATCGTCGGGCCGGATAACGCCCGCACGAGCTATTGGGAACTGACCGACCAGGTGTCGCTTGATGTACCGGCGACAGGCGAGGTCATGCCGAAGCCGACTTCAACCCGCAGGCATACCGGCAACTCGCTCGCCCGCGTCGATATCCCCGACAAGGTGTTCGGCCGGCCCCGCTACATTCACGATCTGAAGCTGCCGCAGATGCTGCACGGTCGTGTGCTGAGACCGCAGGCGCGGGCCGCCAGTCTTGTCGCTCTGGACGAAGAGGCTGCGCGGGCGTCTCCCGGCTTCGCCGCCATCGTGCGCGACGGCAATTTCGTCGGCGTCCTGGCGGAGACGGAGGAGGCGGTCGAGCGCTGCCTTGCGCTGCTGAGAAGCCGAGCGGAATGGCGGGGTGGAGAGGAGCTTCCCGACGAGGCGACGTTGACGGACTGGCTGAAGAGCCAACCTGTGGAGTCGAAGACCGTCGACAGCCGGAGAGCACCCTCGGCCGGATCGCCCGCCAGTCGAGTAAACCGTCGATACAGCCGCCCGTTCCTCGCCCACGGCTCCATCGCCCCGTCCTGTGCGCTCGCCCAATGGGCGAATGGCGGCGTCCATGTATGGACGCACAGCCAGGGCATCTACAATCTGAGGACCGACCTTGCGACCGTGTTCAAGCTGCCGCCGGAAGAGGTCGTCGTTGAGCATGCGGAGGGCGCCGGCTGTTACGGCCACAACGGGGCAGATGACGTGGCGCTCGATGCGGCGCTTCTTGCCCGCGCCGCCGACGGCCGCCCGGTGCGCGTGCAGTGGACGCGCGAGGACGAGCTGGCGCGCGCTCCCTTCGGTGCGGCCATGGCGGTGGAGATCGAGGCCGAGCTTGACGAGGAAGGCGAAGTCTTGCGCTGGCGGCACGAGTTGTGGAGCAATGGGCACACGGCGCGGCCTGGGCGCGGGTCGACGCCGGCGCTGCTTGCCGCGAGCGAGCTTGCCGAGCCTTTCCCGCGCGTCGTCTCCACCGATCCTCCGCTGCCCGCTGGCGGCTCCCATCGCAATGCAATCCCGATCTACGATTTCCCGGCTCAGGACATCGTCAGCCACCGGCTGCTCGTCATGCCCGTCCGTGTCTCCGCGCTGCGCTCGCTTGGTGCCTTTGCCAACGTGTTTGCCATCGAGTCCTTCATGGACGAGCTGGCGGCTGAGCGTGGGGAGGACCCGGTCGCCTTCCGCCTGCGTCACCTGCGCGACCCGCGAGCGCGCGCCGTGCTGGAGGCGGCAGCGGCGCGGGCGGGCCGCGACTCTCGGCGGAGGGACGAGGGCACGGGCTATGGCGTGGCGCTCGCTCGCTACAAGAACATGGGCGCCTATTGCGCAGTCGCGGCGGAGGTGGAGGGCGAGGAAGATATTCACGTGCGGCGGCTGGTGCTAGCCGTCGATGTCGGCGAAGTCATCAATCCCGACGGAGTGAAGAACCAGATCGAGGGCGGTGCCATTCAGGCGACGAGCTGGACGCTCAAGGAGGCGGTGCGGTTCGACCGTACGCGGATCACCAGCGACAATTGGGAAAACTATCCCATCCTGAAGTTTTCCGAGGTACCGGCTGTCGAGGTCGAAATTGTCCCGCGCCCCGAAGCGCCTCCCGTGGGCGCCGGCGAGGCGGCGCAAGGCCCGGTGGCCGGCGCCATCGCCAACGCCGTCTTCGATGCGCTCGGTGTGCGCGTGCGCCATCTGCCGATCACGCGGGACAACATCATCGCGGCCATGGAGTTGAGCTGATGACGAGGATTGCCAACCATCCGCTCGGCACAGCGACCCGCATGGGCCCAGGCTACTATCCGGTTCTGCTGGGTATCGTGGCCATCGGGCTTTCGCTCGTCATCTTCTTATCCGGCATGAGCGGCGGGGACAGGCTCCCCCGGTCGCATGGCGGCCACCGGGCGCTGTGCTGGGCGCGATTGTCGCCTTCTTCCTCACCATCCGCCTCCTGGGCCTAATGCCGGCCATCGTGCTTACGGTGTGTATCCTCCGCCCTTGCTGACCGCAACTCGCGCCCGCTTGGCACGCTCGTGCTTGCTGCTGCCCTGTCGCTTGGGGCGTGGCTCGTCTTCTCCAAGGGGCTCGGCCTACCCATGCCCGTCGTCAGGATGCCGTTCTGGAGCTTCTCGGAAACCTCGCGCTTGGCTTCGACACCGCGTTTACGCCCACCAACCTGCTCTACTGCTTCCTGGGCGTGTTCCTTGGCACATTTATCGGCGTACTGCCGGGCATAGGTTCTCCCGCCGCAATTTCCATGCTGTTGCCCGTCTCCTTCTACCTCGATCCGACCACGGCGCTCGTTATGCTCGCGGGCGTCTACTACGGCGCCGAATAAGGCGGCTCGACGGCTTCAAGCAGCCCGGCACACCGTCCTCCGCCGTCACCTGCCTCGACGGCAATCCCATGGCTCGGCAAGGGCGGGCCGGCGTTGCGCTGTTCACGACGAGCATCGCCTCCTTCTCCGGCGGCACCTTCGGCATCCTTGTGCTGATCGGCTTTGCGCCGCTTCTTGGCAGCATCGCGCTCAGCTTCGGACCGGCGGAATATTTCGCCCTGATGGTGCTCGGTCTCATCGCCGCGGCTGCCGTGACACAGGGCGCGCCCGTCAAGGGCATCGCCATGGTGGTGGTAGGGCTGATGCTGGGATGCGTCGGCACCGACGTGGACACCGGCTAGCCGCGCTTCATCCTCGGGCGCAACGAATTGTTCGACGGTATTAACCTCGTCGCACTCGCCATGACTTCGGTCTGAATGCGGGAATGACCAGATCTGCGATCTGGCCATTCCCGTGGCTGGAGAATTCTCGGCCTAGCTTGCCGCTTCGCGTGCCTTGTCCAGCCACCCGTCGACGGTATCGCGGTTCTCCTCGATCCAGTTTGCCGCCTGCTGCTCGATATTGTCGTCGCCCTCCTGCATCGCTGCGTTTTGAGAGTAGATGTCGGGGAGGGGGATAGACGCTGCCTCAAGCAGGGCCCGCACGGCTGGGTTCTCGTCCAGGAAGGCGGAGTTTACCACTGGAACGATGTCGTTGGCCGGAAAGCCGAGCGTGCAGGGGTCGTCGACGCAGCCCTCTACGCCATCAAGTGTGGCTGCGTCCTCGAGATCGGCCATCTCCTCCGGCAGGTCCACCCGTGGCACCTCGATCCACATCACGTCCTCGCCCGGCGCGAGCTCGTTCACGGTCCAGTTCGGTGTCCAGGTGTAGAAGAAGATGGATTCACCGTTCTCATAGGCCGCGATCGCGTCGGCCATAGAGGCCGAGTAGCCGGCCTTAATCGGGTTTACGTGGTCGCGCAGCTCGTAAGCGTCCAGGTGATGCTCGATGTTGACCTCGCAGCCCCAGCCTGGAGGGCAGGCAACCAGATCGGCCTTGCCGTCGCCGTTACGGTCGAAGGCCTCCTTCACCTCATCGCGCTTGAAGTCGTCGAGCGTCTGGATATCGAACTCTTCGACCGATGCCTTATCGACCAGATAGCCTTCAAGCGCGCCGCCCTCGGCCACTGCGCCGACGACCTCCGCACCGCTCTCGAATGTGCTGCGATACGTGTTGTGCAGCGGGAACCATCCATTGACCCATAGGTCAACGTCGCCCTGAGAGACCGCCTGGTAGAAGGGCGGGTTGTCGAGCGTCGTCGGGCCTTCAACCGTATAGCCAAGTTCTTCCAGCAGCTGCTTGTAAATTTCGGCGTGGAACCAGCCGGTGTCCCAGGTGGCGCGGGCCATCTGGACCGTCGTGCCTTCCCCGGGCATCTCCTGCGCCGAGGCGGGCGCCAGAGAGCCGGTACTTAAGAGAGCGGCTGCGGCAAGGGTGGGCATGATTTTCTTCAGATTGAGCATGATGCCTCTCCTTCGTTCGTTTTCGAGGTTTGGCGCGGGCACGTGCCCGGCGCTGCGAAAGGGCGGGGTGCCCCGCCCGTGCGGACTTCAGGAGCCCGTCTCCCTGGTCTCACCGGTCGGCGCCCGACGTGCGCGGAACAGCGAGACCAGCGTCTGGCGAAGCGAGGGTGTTCGCACCCCGCTCTGCTCGCCGAGGGCCTGGGTAATGCGGTCGAGGATGATCGCCAGGAGCACGATGCCGACGCCGCCGGCGGTCGCGCCGCCGACGTCAAGCCGGCCCAGGCCCGTATAGACGACCAGCCCCAAGCCGCCGGCGCCGATAAGGGCGGCGATCACGACCATCGACAGCGATAGCATCAGCGTCTGGTTCAGCCCCGCCATGATGGTCCTGAGCGCCAGCGGGAACTGCACCTCCCACAGGATCTGCCAGCGCGTCGAGCCGAAGGCCTCGGCCGCCTCGATCAGATCGCCGCGCACGTTGCGGATGCCCAAATTGGTGAGCCTGATGATCGGTGGCAGGGCGAAGATGATGGTGGCGATGATACCCGGCACCATGCCGACCCCGAACAGCATGACGATCGGCACCAAGTAGACGAAAGAGGGGATCGTCTGCATGATGTCGAGGATGGGCCGCGTGACGGCCCACAGCTTGTTGCTGCCAGCCGCCAGGATGCCGAGCGGTATGCCGATGATGGTGCAGAATAGCACCGAGGTCAGGATCATCGACAGCGTCGTCATCGTCTCGGGCCAGAGTCCGATCATGTCGATGAAGACGAGTGCGATCAGCGTGAAGAGGGCCATGCTGCGCCCGACCGTCCGCCAGGCAATCAATGCAAGGACGGCCGTGGTGACAAGCATGGGAACAAACTGGAGGAACGCGTCCAACGCATTGAGCACGCTAGTAACGGGAACCTGAAGCGCCCGGAAGAACGGACGGAAGTTAGGCACCAGGATGTCGCGTACAAGGGTGTTCACCCAATCGTCGAAGGGAATGAGCAGGATATCAGAGGGGCTGAGCATGCGCGCCTCCCGTCTCTCTGGTGTCGCTTGTGGCGGCTTCCGCGTCTCTCTCACCGTTGGCCTGTGGCCGGTCCTCGCCTGAAAGCTGGGCGAATACCGCCTCAGGCTCGACGATGCCGGTAAGCCGGCCTTCCCTGTCGATAACGGCGATGGGCAAGCCGGTGCTCGCCAGCCCGTATAGATCCTGAAGGTGCGCGCCCTCCGCCGCCGTCGGATATTCGGTGAGGAGCACCATGGCGAGTCCGCCGCCCTTGCCGTTTTCGCGTACCGCCGCCGACAGGTCCTGATAGGTCACGACGCCGGCGATCTTCTCGCCATCCAGCACATAGAGGGCATTGCGATTGAGTTCCTCCATGGCCCGGAGCGCCTCTTCCGCACTCGCCGAAAGCTGTACTGCCGCCGGCTCGTTGGCGACATGACTCGCGGTAAAGACCCGCCCGCGGTCGATGTCGGCGACGAACGCGCTCACATACTCGTCCGCCGGATGGGCAACAATCTCCTGCGCGGTGCCGACCTGAACGAAGCGCCCGTCCTTCATGATGGCGATGCGATCCCCCAGGATCAGCGCTTCGTTCAGGTCGTGGGTGATGAAGATGATCGTCTTCTTCAGCGTCTTTTGCAGGTTCAAAAGCTCTTCCTGCATCTCGCGGCGGATCAGCGGGTCGAGCGCGCTGAAGGGCTCGTCCATCAGCAGGATCTGCGGGTCCGTCGCCAGCGCACGCGCCAATCCTACACGCTGTTGCATGCCGCCCGACAATTCGGAGGGATAGCTGTCGGCCCAGGATGCAAGGCCCACCTGGTCGAGCGCCGCCAGAGCTTGTTTGCGCCGCTCGGCCGCACCCATTCCCTTGATTTTGAGCCCGTAGGCGACATTCTCAGCGATGGTCTTGTGGGGGAACAGCGCGAAGTGCTGGAAGACCATGGCGATCTTGTTGCGGCGGATTGCGCGGAGCTTTTCAGCCGAACAGGTGGCAACGTCGTCACCCTCGATCAGGATATGGCCAGCCGTCGGCTTGATCAGGCCGTTGAGCATGCGTACCAGCGTCGACTTGCCGGAGCCCGAAAGGCCCATCACAACGAAGATACGCGCCTCCTCGACATCGAAGCTGGCGTCCTGGACGCCGACGACCTGACCTGTCTCCTCCAGAATCTGCTCTTTGGTTTCTCCGCGCTTAAGCCGCTCCAGAGCGTCGTGCGTGGGTTCTCCGAAGATTTTGTAGACGTCCCTGACATTTAACTTGGCTTGCATCGGTCCTCTATCTGTCAAGCGAAACGCGTGGAAGTCACGCTACGAAGAACATTTTCGTACCTCGCGGGAATACAAAGAAATAATGGCTGGAATATTTTGAATTCCACCATTATCCATGTGATGAGAGCTGCATAGCTGCGGATGATAAGCCGCTCGTTGCCATGGTTCAACCGCAAGCAGATTTTTGTGAGGTCATGATATTCCACGAGGCAGCGCTCCCTGGGGATGTTGGACCACGTCCGGAACTTAACGGCTCGTGTTGGGAGTGCGCTGTCTTCGCGTCGGGCAGGTCCGGGATTTGCGGCACTGCTCAGCGGGGTCTCTCGTATCTGGCATTCAGTTCAGCCTCCGCAAGGATGTGTTCCGCCGCTTTCGACAGCACCGTCTCGCGATCTGCCCCCGGCGGCAGGTGGAGCGGCTGGTCGAGCGCAAGCAGGCGGAAGCGGCAGTGGAGGGTCCGTCCGGCCGTGCCGAGCGGGCCGTCATAGCCGACATTGCCGATATCGTTGACGCCTTGGTGCATCTCCTCCGGCTCGGGGTCCCGCTTGTGCTGATAGCCCTCCGGCAAGCCGCCGGACTGAGGCGGCAGGCCATAGACGAGCCACTGGACGAAGGGCTTCCGTGTTTGCGGCGTGACCTGCTCGAATAGAAGCGCCAGTTCGTGTGTCTCTTCCGGTACCCCGGCCCACTCAAGGGGCGGGGAGATATTCTCACCGTCCTTGGCGTATCTGATCGGAAGGGCGGTGCCTTCGGAAAAGGAGGGGCTGCTGATTTCCATCGATCCTGCGCCTCCGTCTTCATAGAGTCTGGGTGGCCTCTGTCCTACCGGCGATGCTGATCTGCCGCACGCCGCAAACATCGCCGGCAAGACGTCGGCCACTGCTTTTCCACCAGACACTTAGCTGGTCAGAATGTTCCACCCGAAGGTCGGCTGATTTTCTTTTTGCGCACGCAAGTCGGGAGACGGTGGCATGGGGTGAGCATCCGGCGATGATCGGCAACTGCATCGACTGCCATATGGCGCAGGGGTGGGGCCTTCGCTGGCGGACGGGCCATCCCCGCGCCACGTGGAGCCATTTACGGAACCAACATCACGCCCGACGAGGAAACCGGCATCGGTACAAGGGTCCGAGAAAGGCGTTCTGTCGGGCGATGTATCACGGGCTCGACCGCGAGGGCGGCTACTCTATCCAGCCCTTCCCTACCACCGCCTCGCGCAATATCCATTGCCGCCGCTCCTGGCCGAAAACGGTCCCTACAACAGTGTGAAGAACACTGCATAGCCAGCACCGAATGCGAACGCGAATGCAAGCAGCGCCAAGATTCCGTCATGGGTGATCAGGGCCAGGGCGAAGACAATGATCGCACCCCATGAAACCGTGCCTGCGAAAGGCACAACTTCAAGGGGCGGTATGGTGAGGGCAACAAGGATGCATATGAAAGCTGCCACTCGGACGAATGCCGGCTGGAACAGCCACTGTAGCCGCGATCTAAGCACCCGATCGGTTGCGCGCGCCACGGGCTTGATATAGCCGAGCGTCTTGCGGAACCTAGCCCTGTTCAAACTGCGTTCGAGGATGGCGGAGGGAAGCCAGAAGTGCTGCATCCCAATCAGAAGTTGGCAAGCTATCAGAATCACCGCACTTGCCAGGACTGTGGGAATACCAGGAATTCCTCCCAGCGGCGTGAATGCGACGATAGAAATGACCAGGAGGATTGGACCGAAGGACTTTCGCCCCACTGCTTCCATAATCTGTGATACGGTCACGTCCTCCGTGCCGTCCCCGGCTGCTGCGGCCTCATCCAAGACCTTTTCGAGATTATTGGCGTTCTTCCGATCAGGCACGTCTTTTTCCCGGATCCGTGTCCAAATCGCCTGGCGCCACCCAAAGTTCCATTCGCGCCCGCTCCGGCACCGTGCAAAGGCCCGCAAGCGCGCAAAGCGGCCTAACTTGGAACAGTTGAAGGCATCATCAGTTCTTGCATAGGAGCGATAAAACACAGGAGAGCATCCGTGTTGTGGAATGCATCGAATGTTATGGACTGTCGAATCGAAGCTACCGATGGCTCCATCGGCTCGGTGGACGATTTTCTCTTTGACGATGAGTCCTGGACGACGCGATGGCTTGTTGTGGATACGGGCACGCTGTTCGCCGGACGTCGCGTTCTTCTTCCGCCGTCGGCGGTTCAATCGGCCGACCCCCAGCAACGGACACTCTCGGTCTCGGTGACGCGACAGCAAGTCAAGGACAGTCCTGAAATCGACACGGACGCGCCTGTCTCACGCCAACAGGAGAGCAGTCTCTATGAACATTACGGTTGGGCGCCCTACTGGGGCCCTTACTTCTATGCTCCAGCCACCGGCGTCGCGGCGCCCGTCGTGCCGCCACGGGCAGAGCCGGATCGCGCCGCCAGCCTGCAAGATCGAACGGAGCGAGATCCACATCTGCGCTCGATGAATGCGGTGACCGGCTACTATGTGGACGCCGAAGACGGCGATATCGGCCACGTGGAGGATTTCCTGCTCGATTCCGACGGGTGGGCGATCCGTTACGTGGTCGTTGATACGAAGAACTGGTGGCCCGGCAAAAAAGTCCTGGTTCCGCCGGTCGCCTTCACGGATGTGAACTGGGGATCGGAAACCGTTCGCGTCGAGTTGACACGCGACCAAGTGCGAAACGGTCCGGAATACGATCCAAAGCAGACGGTAGAGCGCGCCTTTGAGGAGCGCTACCACGACTATTACGGATATCCATATTACTGGAGATGACAGTCCGATCAGGCTTCAGCGTCGGCCCTTCATAGGCGCGGCCTTCGGTGAGTGCAGCGTAGTGGTTTTACACAGCCCGCAATATCGAGAGCAGTTCCGAAGTCGGGTTTCCGGGACCTGAACATGACTACCAGCTCCTGATTGGCGCCCATGGTAGACTGAAGGTCCTCGGCATCCGCCTCTACTATTAGCCAATAGACCCGCCGGCCAGCCGTGGCCGGCGGGGTTGCGTGGATTGCGCTAAAGGTTTGTCCGGGCTTGGCAGGTGGAAAGACCCATGACCAGCTGATCTCCGGTCTCACCGCGGTGAATGAGATGACTGCATTGCGCCGTGGCCTCGAACTGCAGCGACTGCGCCTCACCCTGGGCACTTGTCTGGCCAGACCCTTGCTGCTGTGTGTCGGCCTGCGTCGAGCCGGTCTGCAAGGTTTCGTCATCGGGTTGAGATGCCGCAGCCGTGTGGGCGGGCGGCATGGAGAGCGTGCCGCTCTCTGTGATCTCCGTGGTGACCGTCGCAGCATCGGGACCGGCGGGTTTGAAATCCGTGACCTCGACCTGAAGCGAATAATCCTGCACCGGCTGGCCGTTGTTCATCCCCGACATCATGCCGACAGCCGCCCGGCTAATGCCCAGCACATCTCCCTTACCGAGCGTCATGGCCGAGAAGCCCTTTCTGTCGTCGCCGCGATAGATCTCGTTCGTCACGGAGAAGGTGGCCTCATCGGCGATGTTGTTCTGGGTCCAGCCGATCAGACGTTGGAAGTCGCCGGCTTGCACCGCCTGCATGGTCTCCTGCTCCATGCTATCGAAGAAACTTCTGACCTGGTCTTCCGTCAGGTTCTGCCCTTGCTGCTGCGCCCCGGCCGGACCCGCCAGGACGAGCAGGCTCGCGGCCGTGCCTGCAAAGATGGCGCGGGTAGTGTTCATCATGCTGATCTCTCCGTGCCGACGATCAGGAGGATATAGATCAGCGGATCTTGGGATTGGTGCAGGAAAATCTGAAAAAGTGTCTCGTGCCTGCTCTCCGGAAGCTTGTTCTCGCCGAATTCGGCCCGCCGCTGCTCCACGTCGGAGCTGCCCCGCCCTCGTCTCAGGAACCACGCCTTCCCATCGCCGTTTGTGAAAAACCACCATCGAAAGGAGCAGGTGATGGAGAATGTTCTGCAACAGATTCGCAAGGGAATGAGAGTCTACGACTCCCAGGGTGAGGAGATCGGCACGGTCGACTGGGTCAGAATGTCGGACGAAGACCCCACGACACCGGAGGCGGAGACGGTAACGGGGGACACAAACGTTTCCCGCAATGGTACGCTGACCGATCTCATATGGAATGCGTTCAGGACCGATGAGGTCCCAGAGCCGCTTCAGAGCCGCCTTCTAAGGGAGGGGTTCGTACGTATCGATGCCAAAAGCCTGTTCGCTGCCGACCGGTATGTAATGCCCGATCAGATTTCCTCGGTGGCCAACGACCATGTCACTCTAAAGGTACCGCGTGAAGCACTCATCCGGCGCGAGTGACGTTTGCCGATTGTGTGGAAGGCTGAAGCGCACGCTGTAGTTCTTCTTAAGCGCATCTGGTGGTGCCTTGGATGACCGATTCCAGCGCTACGATGGCACGGCTCGTGTCCAGCGGCATGTTCGGCCGCCATCCGGGCCTGCGTATCTTCTCACACAATACGGACATGAACCCTTTTTTGCCGACGCATCGGCCAGGGCCTCAAGGGTGGCGCGCGCGCCTTGGCATCACCCTTGTTTCGTGCCCGCGCGTGGCCGCCGCTTTCCCATCCCGCTCAGCATAGCGTTTTCGAGAGCCGTCAGGCCGCGTTCGAGTTGGTTCAGCCCACCTTCGCCGAAAAGAAGTGCCAGTTCCCGCTCGTAGTCCTGGGCCATCTGCGCCATCTCGCGGTAGCTGCGTTGGCCGAGCACGGTCAGTTCCAGATGCTCGGTACGACGGTCGTTACTGTCCTCGATCCTGCGTAGCCAGCGCTTGGCCTCCAGAGCCTTCACCGCCCGGCTCACCTTGGTTTTGTGCATGGTCGAATGCGCGCCGATCTCCGTTGCGGTCATGCGGCCATGGAAGCCGAGCGCCGCAAGGGCGCGCCACTCCGGCCGCGTTATCTGGTACTTTGCCTTATATTGAACCGCAAAGCGGAGACTGACCAGTTCCGCCGCCCGGTTGAGCCGATAGGGGAGAAAGGCTTCGAGATCGAAATCGCCACCCATGTGGACCCTTTTCATGCCTTGATAGTTACAAAATCAACCGTTACGTCCGTAACGAACTCGCATATCGAGTTTGCGGAGGAGGCGCAAGTCATGCTGGGCCACCCGATCGAGCAGCGGCGAGGGCACGGCGAATGCGGATTTCGTCATCTTCCCGCCGCGCCGGCTGGTGGCGCAAAACACCTTCCGGCCCCTGGTGCCTCGCAACGTCATGAACGAGTTCATGGAGGCATCTTGCCGCCGCCGCCCAAGCGCAACTGGTAAAACTCAGAACCGGGAAGGAATGATGGCGAAAGAATTCGCGTCCCAGGGGGATATGACCGAAAAGACGATCTCGTTCACGGAGATCGGCCGCGACCTATGGGCTTTCACCGCGGAAGGCGATCCCAATTCCGGCGTGATCATCGGCGAGGATGCCGTGATGGTCATCGAGGCGCAGGCGACCCCCAGGCTCGCCGGCAAGGTAATCGAAAAAATCCGCACGGTGACCGACAAGCCGATCACCCATCTGGTCCTTTCCCACTACCATGCTGTACGCGTTCTCGGTGCTTCCGCCTTCAATGCGCCAAACATCGTCATGAGTGAGAAGGCGCGTGCCATGGTGGCCGAGCGCGGCAAGGAGGACTGGGAGTCGGAGTTCGGGCGTTTCCCGCGCCTCTTCCAGGGGCACGAGAGCATCCCAGGGCTGACCTGGCCGACGACAACCTTCGGGGACCGCATGAGTGTCTATCTCGGCAAGCGGCGGGTCGACCTCATGTTCGTGGGGCGGGCACACACGGCTGGCGACATCGTCGCCCACGTGCCGGATGAGAATGTGATGTTCACCGGTGACATCGTCGAGTATCACTCGGCCTGCTACTGCGGCGACGGCCATTTCAACGACTGGCCAGCGACGCTGGAGGCGATCCGTTCGTTCGACCTAGACGCCATCGCTCCGGGCCGCGGCGATGCGCTGGTCGGCCGCGAGATGGCCAACTCCGCTCTCGACCTAACCGCGGACTTCATCCGTTCCACCTATGAGCCGGTGGCGAAGGTGGCCGTGCGTGGCGGCACGCTCAGGGAGGCGTGGGACGCCTGCCGGGCCGTCTGCGATCCGAAGTTCTCCAGCTACGCAATCTACGAGCACTGCCTGCCCTTCAATGTCGCGCGCGCATATGACGAGGCACAAGGAATCGACACGCCCCGCATCTGGACCGCGGCACGCGACAAGGAAATGTGGGAGGCGCTGCAGGGCTGATATACGACGGCAAGGCGGACTTCGGGGAGGATGTATGCCGCGCTACGAGTACAGGCGCTTCGGATACACGACCCCGCCGGAGCTTTCCGGCGGGCGCCCGCGCGACTATAAAGTCGCGATCGTGGGGGCGGGGCCGATCGGCCTAGCTCTCGCCATCGACCTGGCGCTCAAGGGCGTGGCCTCGGTGGTGCTCGACGATAACGACGTGGTCTCGATCGGCTCAAGGGCCATCTGCTGGGCCAAGCGGACGCTAGAAATCTTCGACCGGCTGGGTGTCGGCGAGCGCATGGTGGAAAAGGGGATCACCTGGAAGGTCGGCCGCGTCTACCACCGCGACCGCGAGCTTTACGCCTTTGATCTCCTGCCGGAGGCAGGCCACAAAATGCCCGCCTTCATCAACCTGCAGCAGTATTATGTCGAACAGTACCTGGTCGACCGCGCGCGCGACTTCCCCGAGCTGGTCGACCTGCGCTTCAAGAACAATGTGATTGGGATCGAAAACAGCAACAGCGGCGCTACGATCAAGCTAGAGACGCCGGACGGGACCTATAATCTCGCGGCCGACTACGTTGTGGCCTGCGACGGCGCGAGGTCGCCGATCCGCTCCATGCTGGGGCTCGAGTTCCGCGGCCAGCTTTTCGAGGAGCGTTTCCTCATCGCCGATATAGAGATGCAGGCGGACTTCCCGGCCGACCGGCGTTTCTGGTTCGAACCGACCTTCCATGAAGGTGAGTCCGCACTCCTGCACAAGCAGCCCGACGATATCTACCGCATAGACCTGCAGCTCGGCTGGGATGCGGATCCTGAGGAAGAGAAGAAGCCGGAAAAAGTCATCCCGCGCATCAAGGCCATTGTCGGCGAACGGCCTTTCGAGATCGACTGGGTGTCCGTCTACACCTTTCAGTGCAGCCGGCTGGAACGCTTCGTTCACGGCCGGGTGATCTTCGCCGGCGACAGCGCGCATGTCGTCTCGCCCTTCGGTGCGCGCGGCGGCAATGGCGGCATTCAGGATGTCGACGCACTGGGGTGGCGCCTGGCGGCGGTGGTGAAGGGCGAGGCATCGGAAGGCATTTTCGAGCGCTACAATGCCGAGCGCGTGCACGGCGCCGATGAAAACATCAAGAATTCCGCGCGCACCACAAATTTCATGACACCGAAGTCGGACATGGAAAAGATGATGCGCCGCGCGGTGCTCGACCTTGCCGCCGAGATGCCGTTTGCGCGCCGGCTCATCAATTCCGGACGGCTTTCGGTGCCGTGCTCGCTGGAGCGGTTCTACAACAGACACCTCTCAGCGGCACCGCTCCCGCCCGGCCGCGTGGCGGTTGACGCGCCGCTAGAAAAGAACGGCGAGGATACTTGGCTCCTTAGTGAACTTGACGCCGGGTTCACGCTCGTCTCCTTCGGTGGCGGAGCAGGACCGGCCATCGCCGGCGTCAGACACATGAGCGTCGGCGCCGATCACGGTGATCTCATTGATCGAAGGGGGTTCGCGCTTGACCGCTACGGCACCCGCCTCTCCTATCTCTTCCGGCCGGACCAGCATATCTGCGCCGTCTTCCGCAAGCCGACGGAGGAATATGTCCGGGCGGTGGTCGACAAGGAACTGGGCAGGTGAGGCAGTGATGGGCGATTTTGCAGACGACCGTCTTGGAACGGCGGGCGACGATTTCTACGAGGCGCTGCTTGAAGCGCACAAAGGGCTGAGTTTCGAGAAGAGTGCCGCGCTCAATGCGCGGCTAGTACTGATCCTCGCCAACCGAATCGGCGATCTCGAAACATTGAGCGCGGCGCTCACCGCCGCACGCGGGAGCAAGGAATAATGGCTACAGTGCTTTACGACTACTGGCGATCCTCCGCGAGCTACCGCGTGCGCATCGCCTTGAACATGCTAGGCGAGGAATACGAGATCGTGCCCGTCGACCTCCTGGCTAAAACGCACATGAGCGCGGAGCATCTGGCGCGCAACCCGCAGGGGCTGGTGCCGGCGCTCCATATCGATGGGCGCATGCTCACCCAGTCGCTGGCGATCATAGAATATCTCGAGGAGACGCGCTCGGCCGGCTTCCTGCCTGAGGATGCGGCCGGGCGCGCTCGCGTGCGCGCGCTGGCATATGCCATTGCCATGGAAATCCACCCTGTGTGCAACACGCGTGTTGCTGCCCATATAGTGGAGCTCACCGGCAACGGGGACGTGGCGCGCAAGGCCTGGATGCAGAAATTCATCGCCGACGGCCTACGTGCCTTCGAGGCCATGCTGGACGACGGCGGCGGCACCGGCGATTTCTGCCATGGCGACAGGCCCGGCATGGCAGAGTTCTGCCTCGTGCCGCAGCTCTACAATGCGCGGCGCTGGGAGGTGGATCTCTCCGGGCTTGAACGGATGCAGAGGATCGACCGGAACTGCTCGGAGATCGCCGCCTTCGACAAGGCGCATCCCGATCGGCTCGGACCGCCCCCGCTCAACTCGTAGGCGCCGTTCACGGGGCCTTCGGCGGAACGTCAGTCACCTGAAAGGAGGGACGGGCGAGGCCAAGATCCACAATTGGAGGCCTTACTGTCTCGGCATCCCCTTTGGGCGAAGGGCACGTTTTTGTGCGGCGATGCGAAACTGGGCATTAGCGGCACCATAGCCGGTATAGCCGCCGCGCCGCTCAACGATTTCGAAGAAGAACCCTTCACCGTAATTGGGGCTGTAGAGCTGAAAATACTCGCCCTCGCCCTCGCGATCATAAAGGATGTTCTCCTCCCGCAGCCGGCCGGCAAAACCAGCCTCCAGTCCGAAGCGAGCTTCGAGGTCGTCATAGTAGTTGCGTGAAATCTTCAAGGAACGGAAGCCGTTCTCCTTCAGCGCCTTGGCCGTGGCGAAGATATCCTCTGTCAGAAAGGCGACGTGCTGGACTGCCGAGCCGAAGCTCTCGGCGATAAAATGGCCGGCCAGCGTGCGGCGGCTCTCCGCTCCGTTCAGCGTGATCCTGAGGTCGCCGTCGGCGCTTTCGATAGCCTGGCTACGGATGAGCCCGCCGGGATCGACAACGTCAACCATGGGCGTGCGGTCTGTGGCGAAGATCGAGGTGTAGAAGAGAACCCAGGTCAACATCTCCTCATAGTTCATAGTCTGGGCAATGTGGTCGATACGCCTCAGCCCCGCCGCGGCGGGATACTCATCCCCTGCAAGCGGGGTGAACTCGATATCCCAGACCCGCGCAAGCTCTGTTTTCTCGTCGATGAAATGCATGACGCCGCCGCCGACGCTGCGGATGGCGGGGATCTTCAACTCTCCGCGGCCGACCGTTTGCTGAAACGGCTCGGCGACCAGCGCGCGCGCCCGTTCCACCGTGGCGCTCGCGTTCTCCACCTTCAGGCCGATGTCACAGACTGATGTTCCGTGAACCAGATAAGAGGAGTGGGCAAAGCCCTCCCGCTCGGTGTTTATAACGAGGTTGATGCCGCCTTGGCGCCAGACCGTCACATCCTTGGATATGTGTCGACCGGCCGGTGCAAATCCCAGCGTGCGGAACATGCCGGCCAGCTCCTGGGCCTCCGCCTCATCGGCGGCGAATTCAACGAACTCGATTCCGCTCGCCTCGATACGGTCCGGCATAGAGGGCACATCAATGGCGATATCCGGTTCGAGCCGGCGCACCTTGTCCATCAGATAGAGGAGCGAGCGACGCCCATCGACCGAGATTGACTTAGGCGAGCCGCCGCGGAACTGATCGTTGAAAATCTCCAGTGACAGCGGCCCGTCATAGCCGGTGGCGGCGACAGCGCGCATGAAGTCGACGACCGGCAGATCGCCTTCACCCGGCATGTTGCGGAAGTGCCGGCTCCAGTAAAGAAGGTCCATCTCGATCAGCGGTGCGTCGGCAAGCTGAACGATGAAGATGCGGTCGCCGGGGATTGCGCGGATCGAATTCACATCAATCTTGCGGGCGAGCGTGTGGAAGGAATCGAGAATCAGCCCGATATTGGGACGATCGGTGCGCCGCACGATTTCCCACGCATCGCGGTGGTCGCTGACATGCCGTCCCCAGGCCAATGCCTCATAGCCGACCCGCAAGCCCCGTTTGGCCGCACATTCGCCGAGTTCATTGAAATCGTCGGCGGTCCGGTCGATGCCACCGAGCGAGACCGGCGATACGTTCGAGCACACGAGCATCAGGTCAGTGCCCAGCTCCTGCATCACATCGAACTTGCGCTCGGCGCGGTCGAAGGCGCGGCTCCTCTGTGGCTCGGGCATGCCCTCGAAGTCGCGGAAGGGTTGGAACAGCGTGATCTCCAGGCCGTGATCACGCACCATCCTGCCGACATCGCGCGGGCCGCCGTCAAAGGCAAGAAAATCATTCTCGAATATCTCAACCCCGTCGAAGCCCGCTGCCGCGATCGCCGCCAGCTTCTCCCGCAGGTCTCCACTTATCGAAACGGTGGCGATCGAGGTTTTCATGACATCCGTCCGTGCGCGGCGGCTTCATCAGCTTCCTGCCAGAGCTCGAGATGATGCATCTGGAAGTCCAACTGAGCATCGGCCATATCGTTGCCAGTCTGGATTGGGTGGCCTCCCCGCCTGGCCGCGAGGAGCAGAGGCGTCATATTCGGCTTGGTGACGACGTCGCAGACAACCGCACCTGCCGGCAGGCGGTCGAGGTCGATCGGCAGAGGATCGCCGGAGCCCATGCCCAAAGGGGAGGCGTTGATGGCGATGTCGACTGCAACACTTTCGGGCCAATCGGTAACAACGGTGCATTCAGGGAACGCAGCCTGCAGCCGGCAAGAAAGCGCTGACAGCTTCTGTGCATTCGGATCGACCAGGCACAGGACGGAAGGGCCGGCTTCGCACAGCGTCCATGCGATGGCGCTTCCCGCGCCGCCGGCCGCGCCGACGACCAGCACGACGCGGCCTGTAAGCAAAACGCCGTTGCGCCGCAGAGCTTCTGCGAAGGCGAGACCGTCGGTCATATCGCCGAACAGTGTGCCGTCGGGCTCGCGGCGGATGATATTGACCGCACGCGCTCGGCATGCCCGATCGGTCACACGGTCCATCGCGCTAAACGCCGCCTGCTTGTAGGGGACCGTCACTGAGGCACCGCCGCAATTGGACCAACCGCGCAGGCCGGACAAGAACCGGTCGATCGCGTCAGGCGCGATTTCCATGGGGAACATCACTGCATCGATCCGCCTCGTGGCGAAATAGGCGTTGATTGCCGGTGGCGTGCGCACCTGCGCAATCGGATAACCGAGGAGCGGATAGCAGCGTGTCGTGCCGGTGATGCTGTGCATCGGGTTACCTAATAGCGGCGCATGGCGAGCCCGCCGTCGATGGCGAGGATCTGCCCCACGCAATAGGGGAGGCCCGCGCGCGCGAGCGTGATGACCGTTTCCGCAACATCGTCCGGTGAGCCGAGCCTTTTGATCGCCGTCAGGTCTTCCTCATCGATACGTTTGCGAAAACGCTCCAGCCGCGGCTTGGTCATGTCGGTCTCTATGACACCGGGGCGGATTTCATAGACACCCACACCGTGGTTTGCGAGGCGCGCGGCAAAGCATTGGGTGACCATCGAGGCCGCCGCCTTGGAGACGCAATATTCTGAACGGTCGACTGATATGGCCGAGGCATTCGACGAGGTGATCGAAATGATGAAGCGACCAGGGCCGCCAAGAGTGGTGTTTTTAACAAAATACCGGCCGATGCACTGCGTCATGAAAAATACCGCCTTAGCGTTCACGTTGGCGCATCGGTCGTAGGATTGAGGCGTAACGTCGAGAATGTCTCCGACGGAAGCGACCGATACGCCGGCATTGTTGACCAACCCGTCGACCCTGCCAAAACGGTCCAGCGCTGCCGATATGACAGCCTCCGGCGCGTCTGGCGCCGATATGTCTATCGGAGCGAGGACGGCACAACGACCAAGGTTCTCGATCTCCGAGGCGGCGCTTTCGAGATCGTCGCTTTTCAGGTCGTTCAACACGAGATCATATCCGGCGGCAGCGAGGCGCATTGCGATAGCTCGGCCGATACCCCGGGCTGCTCCCGTGACGATGGCGACACCACCCTCAGGCATCTTGCTTCCTCAAGCGGGCTCGGGTGAAGCTCCAAATGGGCGTCTGGGAGAGCAGCATCGTGAGAAAGCCGATGGTTAGGATCAGTGAAATCGGATGCGAGACGAAATCCCACAGGAAGGTGCCTATGTCGCCGCGCGCGCCGATCATCGCCCTTCGATAGTTGGCATCCATCATCGGCCCGAGGATCACACCGAGAATCACAGGTCCCACCTGAAAGCCGTAGGTCTTCATGAAATAGCCGACGACGCCGAAGAGAAGCATCCAATATATGTCGACTGGATTGTTCTGGATCGCATAGGTACCGACGGCGGACAGAACGATGATCAGTGGAATGAGGATCGCTTTGGGGCACTCGACGATTCTGGTGAAGACCTTGATGCCCGTCAGCCCGAAGATCAGCAGACAGATGTTGGCGAGTGTCAGGCTGCCAACCGTGAACCAGAACAGGTGCGGTGTCTCGGTTAGAAGCAGCGGTCCGGGCTTCAGACCGTGGATGAACAACGCGCCGATGATGACTGCTGTCACCGCGTCGCCGGGAATGCCGAGCGTCAGCATCGGTATGAAGGCGCCGCCCACCGCCGCATTGTTTGCCGCCTCTGGCGCCACAAGGCCCTCCTTGCAGCCCTCGCCGAAGGGGCGCTCGGGATTCTTGGTGGAGCGCTTGGCGTGATCGTAGGCGAGAAGCGCAGCGATGTCGCCGCCCGTGCCGGGCAGGGCGCCGATGATGGTGCCGATGCCGGAGGCGCGCATCGCCAGCCCGAAATACCGCTTGATGTCGGAAAGGCGCGGAACGATGCGGTCGATCCTCTGCTTGACCGCGGCCAGGTCGAGCGTGTGAAGCTGGACAAGCGCCTCGGCGACGCCGAAGAAGCCGATCATCGCAGCCACGTAAGGAATGCCGCCCATAAGCGTGATGGTGCCAAAGGTGAAGCGTCCCTCGGCTGTCATAGGATCGAGGCCAACCATGCCGATCAGCACACCGAGCGCGCCGGCAAAGGCGCCCTTTGCAAAGCTCTCGCCCGACAGCGTTCCCACCAGAAGAATGCCGATCAGCCCGAGCAGCAGGTAGTCGCGTGAGTTGAATAGAAGCGCGAACTCAGAGATGACCGGTGCGAACAGCGCCAGCGCGAGGATCCCCACGAAGCCGCCGAGGACCGACATCACCGTAGTGAGGCCAATCGCTTCACCCGCCTCACCGCGCTTGGCCAGCGGATAGCCTTCCAGCGCGGTGGCGATGGCGCTTGGAGCGCCGGGGATGTTGAGCAGAATCGCCGTGCGGGAACCGCCATAGACCCCGCCCATGAAGACGCCGGCGATAAGCGCCAGCGCCTCGTTCACCTGCCACTTGAAGGTGAAGGAGATGAGGATCGATGTCGCCATCGTAACCGAAAGGCCCGGTATCGCGCCTATATATATGCCCGCAAGCGTGCCCGCCGCCGTCAGGAACAGGAGCCAGGGATCAAGCCAGACGATCGAGAAATTGCCGAGCGCTTCCAGCATTTCAGATCAAGCCTCCGAGCCACGTGCCTCGGGGCAGGACAACCTGGAAGACGACACGGAAGACGAGATAGATCGCCCCCAACGAGCCGGCAGCCAGCACGGCGGTGACCAGCGGGTTCTTCCGCCACAGATACTGAAAAGCGGCGAGCAGGAAGAGCCCGGAGCTGACGACGAACCCGAGCAGGGGAAGCGCAATCAGATAAAGGAGGATGAGGCCGATCACGATGGCATGCCGCAGCGGCATGATCTCGCGCAGAAAACTTGCCGGGACCGATCCTCTGCTCACATCCGGCGCATTCCGCTGGGCTGTGTCTGCCAGTATGAAAAGGCTTGCGATGACCATCATCCCGGCTGCCAGCATGGGAAAGATGCCGGGTGTAGTCAGGCCGCTGAATCCGGAGATCTCGTAAGCCTGCCAGAAAGCGGCAAGGCCAAAGATGAGGACGAGCAGCGCGAAGACGAGTTCCCCCGGCCTGCGGGCGGGCTTGGACGACATGGCTTCATCTCCCATGCGGTGGCCGTGCTGCCGGACGAGTGCCTCATGCGGGCCGGCAGCTCGGCAGGATTATGGCCGCGGAATTCCAAGTTCCTCGGGGCTGACCTTGGCAGCGCCAGTGTCCTGAAGAGCCCAGGCCGTCACCTGCTGCCATTTGGTGAGGAATTCGTCGGCCTCATCACCGGAAATATCCATGATGATGTTGCCCTTATTTGCCATCAGCGTCTTGAACTCCTCGCTTTCCGCAGCGGTGTGGAAAGCTTCGACGAGCTTCGCCTTCACATCTTCGGGCACGTCCCTCTTGACCCACACGCCGTAGAACGGTCCCCAGGGCAGGAATTTTGCCATCTCAGGAAGCGCGTCCGTGATCGGCGGCACGTCGGCAAGAGTGTCCACTGGCTCTGCATTGACGACTGTCAGCGCACGCATCTTGCCGGCTTTGATCTGTTCGGCCGCTGCTGAAATGCCGGCCGGCATGAAGTCGACCTCGCCGCCGAGCATGGCGGTAAGGCCGGGACCCTCGCCGTCGAAAGGTATGGCAGTTACCTCGAAATCCGTCGAATTCTTGATTAGCGCGCCGATGGTGCTCGGCAGGCCGCCGGGCCCCGTGGAGCCCATCTTCACTGCCCCCGGATTGGCCTTTATATCTTCCAGCAAGTCCTGCATCGACTGATATTTCGAATCCGCAGGAACGACGATAACTGCCACGCCGCGGCCCAGTATGTTGACCGGATAGAAGTGCGCGTAGTCGAGCTGTGACACGCCCATCACGGGGTGAAGCTGCGGGTTTTCCGCCCCATAGAGAAAGGTATAGCCGTCCGAGGGCGCGGCATTCACATAGGCCGTCGAGATCGCCCCGGCACCGCCGGACTTGTTGAGTACGACGATCGGCTTGCCAAGCGCCTCCTCTGCCGCAGGGTTGATGGCACGCGCTACCGTGTCGGTCGCACCGCCCGCACCCCACATGACGACGCCGAGAAGCTCGCGCTCTGGAAAGTCTTGAGCCGCGGAAACTGCGGTCATCATCAACAGGGCGGAGGCCGCCCCGATCAATTTGCGGATCATGTTTTCCTCCCTTGGCGGCAGCGTTTTGCCGCTCATACCGGCACGAAGTTACGAGAAACCTCGCCCCGCCCGTCCTTGCGGGCACTGGCCACGGCTCCTCCCGTGAACGCCCGGAATCATGACCCTGCCCTCACGATAACGCAATTACTAATCATTCATGGATGGATAACATGATGTTATGCCATGGCCTGTTGCGCCGTTGTCTCGTTCATGATCTGACGCAGGTCTCTGATGAGACTCTCGGCAAAGCTGGAGAGCGCCACGTCGCCGCGTCGGGCGATATAAGTCTGGAACTCCGTAGGCTCGGCAATCGGAACGACGGCGATTTCGGAGCGGTTCATATCGGCGACGGTGAACGCATCTATGACCGCCACGCCTAGACCCTGCTTGATCAGAGCCAGCACCGTGGTGCCGAAGCGGGCGCGTATAGTGATCTCATAGTCGAGATTCTCGCGCGCGAAGATGCCTGCCATGATGCCGCCATAGGGGTCGTTGGGGTCTATGCCGATCAACGGACAGCCGGCGATTTCCGCCGCTGCGACCACCGGTCGTGACGCGAAAGGGTGGTCCGGCCCGGCGATGCAGACGAGATGGCCCTTGGCCAGCGGCTCGAAGAGGATGGAGGGGTGGTCGAAGCGATAGCTCATCGCGGCGAACTCGCCGCGGCCCAGCATCAGATAGTCGATCGCGTCCTCGATCTTGAGGATATCGATGTCGATGCGGATGTCGGGGTAGCGGTGCTTCGTGGCGGCGATGGCGCGCGGCACCATTACGTTGGCAATGCTGGGCACCGAGCCGAAGGAGAGTTCAACACCGCGTCCTCGTTCGAGCTGGCCGATCGTGAACTGCAGATCCTCGATCTTTTTGTGCACCTCCTGCAATTGCCCGAAGACGTTGACTGCTTCGGGCGAGGGTACGTAGCGACCACCTTTGCGTATGAAAAGCTTTATGCCGAGCGAAGCTTCCATGTGCTTCATTGTGCGGCTGATGCCGGGCTGCGCCACGTTGAGCAGCCTAGCTGCACCAGCAATCGTGCCGGCAACCATCACCGCTCGAACCACCTCAATCTGCCTGAGCGTCAGCATGTGGATCGCTCCTTGTTCGTCAGCATAGCACGCGACACAGAACCTGAAGCCAACAAGCGGCTCAACATGCTTTTCATGTTTCTAATTATCAGTGCACGATCGTCGCACTTGCTCTCGATGAGATTCTGGCCAGCAGCAAGCCGCCTAGATTCCATAAAAAATCCAGGATGTGCGCGTTTCCTTCTGCTGATACCCCGGCCTCGTAGACCGAGGAGAACGCGCTGGTGCTCGATTACCGTTAGCGCCGGCAATGAACCGCGAGCCGCTATGCCGACCGGGAAGCTTATGACACGAGCTCCCGCCGTTGATCCCGACGGTGTCGAATCGGAACAACGGCTGGGCCGTGAAAGGGAACGTGGCGCGGTGCTGCAATTGCACCGGCTTCGCGATTTTTGGAACGCGCGGTCCCTGGCCGCTCAGTTCCTGGTTGCGGGCGGGCTTGTTTCGGTTGCCGCCATGGTCATCATTGGCGTTCTGGTAACGAACCTGATCCAGGACAGCGTTACCCGCAATTCTGCAGCGACAACGGCGCGTTACGTGGACAGTGTTATTGCTCCACTCTTGCCGGATATGCAGAGGAGCAAGGTGCTTGCTGACCCGGTCAAGCGTGCGCTCGATGAGACACTCGGGCAGGGGGCGCTCGGCAATCGTCTCGCATCGTTCAATCTGTGGAGCCGCGACGGAACGATCCTTTATTCCAAGGACAAAACCCTCATCGGCAAGCGCTTCGAACTCAGCGACGATCTCCAGGCAGCCTTCAAGGGCAGACTGGTCGCGGATTTCCATCGGTCCGCCGACCGCACGGGCGAGGTGGGAGTCGTTGGCGGCAGTCCGCTGTTGGAAATCTACAACCCGGTGCTGCAACCGTGGTCCGGCGATGTCGTCGCGGTTTCCGAATTCCAGGAGATTGCCACCGATTTCGAACGCGACCTGCTACGGGCGCGTGCCTGGAGCTGGCTTGCTGTAGCTACCGTCATATCGGGTTTCTTCCTCACGCTTTCAGCGATTGTCTTTCGAGGCAGCCGTCTGATCGACCGCCAGAGCCAGGCCCTCAGGGAACGCGTTGCCGAGCTGTTGGACCTGGTCGCACAGAACAAGGCATTGCGCTTGCGCGTCCAGCGCGCGTCCCAGCGCACGACTGCACTCAACGAGCGCTACCTGAGACGGATCGGCGCTGACCTGCACGACGGGCCCTCGCAGCTTCTGGCGCTTGCAGCGCTCAAGCTGGACAGCACCGCCCTGACCGACGCGTCCGCGGCAAGCGAGGCGCGCGAGCGCGAGGTGCTTGCCATCAAATCTGCCCTGGAAGAAGCCTTGCGTGAAATCAGAAGCATCTGCCACGGTCTCGTTCTGCCGCACGTCGAAGCAGCCGAGTTGCCGGAGATCCTCCAATTGGCCGTCCGCACGCATGAGCGGCGCACTGGAACGACAGCCGCACTGTCAATGTCGCAGATATCACATTCCCTCTCGCCTTCGGAGAAAATTTGTATCTATCGATTTGTGCAGGAGGCGCTGAATAACAGCTATCGTCACGGCGGGGGTATTGGGCAAGCGGTGATGCAAACAGCGGATGCTGGTCACATCACTGTTGAGGTCTCGGACAATGGCCACGGTTTCGATCCAGCGAACGTGCATTCCGAGGGGCTCGGACTTGCTGGGCTCCACGAGCGGGTGGAGAGCCTGGGCGGCCGGTTTGAAGTGATCTCATCCAAAAGGGGTACGAAGGTTCGGATGTCTCTCGACATTGAGGAAGTGGAGCCGGTGTGATGGCAGGAATCCGGATTGCGGTGATTGATGACCACCCACTGTTCAGGGAGGGAGTGGCACGCAGCCTATCGGAAAACGGCGGCTTCGAAATTGTTGGCGAAGGAGCCACGAAGGAAGACGCGCTGCAAATAACTGAAGCGAAGCGTCCGGATATCGTCTTGCTGGACATATCGATGCCTGGCGGAGGCTTGAACGCAATCGAGCCGATCCTCGCCCGCCACCCCACCCAGAAGATCCTCCTGCTGACCGTTTCAGAAAGGACAGAGGATGTCGCAAAGGCTCTAAACAGTGGTGCGAAGGGCTATGTGCTAAAAGGCGTCGGCTCGCGGGCGCTTGCCGAAATCCTGCGCACAGTTGCTGCAGGCGAAAGCTATGTTTCACCCAGTTTGTCGGCGCGGTTGCTCTCGGACCTCTCCACGCGATCCGGCTTGCCGCCCGTGACCAATCCGCTTGCCGCCCTCACCGAGCGGGAAAGGGAAATCCTGACGCTGGTAGCAGGCGGATTGAGCAATAAGCACGTCGCGCGGCGACTTGATCTTCAGGAAAAGACGGTCAAGCATCACATGACGCGCATTCTCGCCAAGCTTGACGTGAGTAACCGTACCCAAGCCGCCATGGTGCTGCGTGATGCGGTGGAAAACGGCTATCCGCCCGCGTGACATCCGCTCGCGAAAATTCGCGAAGACATCCACGGCGCTCCAGAGAATCAGTTTCGCTATCACCTACCCATGGCGCGGAGCAGCCGTGTGTGATCGGACTCCGTTGCGGGGCGATTGATTATGACGCGGCCCTGTGCATCGGTCATCTCGTAGCGACCGCCCCGTATCTCCTCCCGCATGCCGTTTGAGTACTGCACTTCGACGTTTGCCTCTTCAATCGGCTCCTCGGCTTCAGTCGGCACATCGACAGTTGCCTCATCGGCCGGTTCCTGCTGGTCAGGCTCTACCTGGTCAGGCCCTACCTGGTCAGGTTCGGCTTGGTCAGGCTCGACTTGGTCAACGTTGTTGTTATCCGCAGGCTCCGTGCTGATGTCGTGCTCGACTTCCTCGGCGGGACTTGCTTGGCCGGCCTCGCCCGCATCCGTGGGGACGCTACCGCTTTGCTCATCGGCCTCTCTGGCACCGCTTGGGCTGATGGTTCCTTCGTCCTCGGACTCGTCACTGCTCTGTGACCCACCGCCCGAGCCGGAATCGCTGCCCTCGGATTCGTCCTGAGCGACCGCCATCTGCGGGAGAAGCCCTTTCGAGGGACCGGTATAGGTGAAGCGATAGGGGGCCGCGACGAGTGCAGCCGTGAGGGACACACCGAGGAGTGTGGATGTGAGCTTTCTGGCCAAGAGCATGGCTCTATTCCTCTTCAGCCGCTTGGCTCTCTCTATCCTTTCGATAAGATACGAATACTGCTGGCTGTCGG
Source organism: Chelativorans salis (assembly GCF_025336525.1). GTDB lineage: Bacteria > Pseudomonadota > Alphaproteobacteria > Rhizobiales > Rhizobiaceae > Chelativorans > Chelativorans salis. The sequence goes on along the minus strand of NZ_JAOCZP010000001.1, from coordinate 838,104 downwards.
CAACAATCGTGGAGACCTCGTAACTGGAAGCAGCTCAGATCGGTGCCGTCCCAGCAAAGCGATGGTCAGATGGTCAGCCCGCCGGTTCCGGCAGGCTGACCACAGGCCTTGCTATAGTTGCGACGTCAGCCGTCAGCCACAGCGCGCCAGGGGATGCGATCTGTCGCAGTCGCGCCCGTAAAGGATCAGCTGGTTTCCTTGGGCTCTCGCTCCAACGATCGAGGACACGTTCACATTGTTGGCTTCGAGGGTCGCGCTGAGTGTCCCATTCGATGCAATCGCATTTTGCAGATTGGCGATGTAATCGGCATGGATATTTATAGCGTTCTCGATCGTGATGTTGTTCTCGGTGTTGGTGATCGACCCGATATTCACGACGCTTACCGTCGCCCCTTCGCCAACGTCACTGATCTGCGTGACGAACGTGTTGCTCGACTCTATCGCCGAAACGGCTTGCACAACCTCTTCGGACGAAGCGATCGCGGTTGCGCTCACAGCGTCGGTTCCTTCCGGAGCATCGGCAGTTGCAGCGGCCTCAGTCGTGCCGGCGCCCGAAGCTGCGGCTTCTGCATCTGTCTCAGCTTCTGGAGATGTGGACGCCATCGCTCCTTCGTCTTCCGTTCCGCTCAGGCTTCCCGAAGCCTCAGCTTCGGCATCGGCTTCGGTGGACGTGCTGGCGCTGCCCGACAGATTGCCGGAGCCGTCCAGCGATCCGGAGACGTCAGCCGACCCGCTGGCACTAGTGGAAGCATCCGCCGCACCAGAGACGCTGTTTGTCCCATCATCGACAGAGACGCTACTGGAGGCATCGGATGTGGATGAACCGCTGCTGGATGCTTCAACCGAGCCGCCGGCCCCGTCGGAGGATGCGCTACTAGAGGCGTCGGATGTGGATGAACTGCTGCTGGACGCCTCTGTCGAGCTGCCGCCCCCGTCGTCATCGTCGGCCAGGGCAGGAAAAGCCAGGATGGAGGTTGCCATCAAGGCAGCGGTCGAGAGTGCTAGTACTCGTTTCATCGGTTTCTCCTTTTCCGTAGGCGATTCATCGGTCAATGCTACCGTCTCTCCGGCAGGCCAATCGCCGATGAATCGGCGCCTACAACAGGATCTTTTGGGCGCTGTTCCGGGCATCGGACTTCTACGGCCGACGATTCGGACCTCAGACCATGTCGGCTAAGACGGAAGTTTGTGGCGAGGCTCGACCAAGGCCCGAAGCGGGCCCTAGCGTGCTGCGAGCGGCAGAAGCAGGCACCGTATGACGACGCCTTTGCCCGCCTCGTCGGAACCTAGATTGGCCATAACGGTTCCTAGGTAGTGCCTAGCCGCGAAGTCTATCCCCGGAGAAAGCGGAAGATATGCCAACCGTATACGTTGCCGGCCTGGAACCCTTCAACCTGGCGCTGCTGGAGGCCGTGCCGCAAGCCGACGAAATGCATTTTCGCGAATTGCTCAATCCACACGAGTCAGTCGAGGTCGAGCCAGGCTTCAGCTTCAACGAGACGTTGGAGTTGGCGGAAAGGAGGCTGCGGGATGGCGAGCGAGCCGACGCCATCCTGAATTACTGGGATTTCCCAGGGGCGTGTCTGGCACCAGTGCTTTGCCAGAGGCAGGGCTTGCCTGCACCGAGGCTGGAAACGGTCGCCATGTTGGAGCATAAATACTGGGCGCGCCGGGAGATGAACGCCTGCGTGCCCGATGTCACGCCGAATGTCTGCGCCGTCGATCCCTTCGCCGAAAATCCCAGCGAGAGCATCGACCTGGACTTTCCCTTCTGGCTCAAGCCTGTCGTCTCTCATTCTTCTTATCTCGGGTTCCGTATCGACGATGCCGACGAACTGCAAACTGCGATCGCAGCCATGCGCCAGCACATCGGAACCTTCGGAAATCCCTTCGACGAATTCCTCGACATCGTCGGGCGGCCCGCTGCGGTGGCCGAGGTCGGCGGCTGTTTCTGTATAGCAGAGGAGATCATCTCGGCCGATGCGCAGGTGACGCTGGAAGGTTATGTCTTCAACGGCGACGTTACCGTCTACGGTCACGTCGATTCGCTGCGGGAAGGGCAGTCGCGATCCTCCTTCTCGCGCTATGAATACCCGTCCCGATTGCCGCGCCAGGTTCTCGAGCGGATGGAAAACGTGATTGCGCGGGTCCTGAACCACGTCGGCTACGACAACGCACCCTTCAATGCGGAGTTCTTCTGGGACGAACCGAGCGACCGTATCAGCCTTCTGGAGGTGAATACGCGCATCTCGAAATCCCATTGCCCACTATTCCAGGACGTCGATGGCGCCAGTCACCAAAAGGTCATCCTCGATCTGGCGCTCGGGCGCGAACCAGTCTTTCCCCAGCGCAAGGGCAGATGGCCCAAGGCGGCGAAGTTCATGGTGAGGCTGTTTCAGGACGGAGAGATCATCAGGATCCCTTCCGCGCCGGAAATTCACCACATGCAGTCGCGCTACCCGGAAGCCCTAATCCAGATCCTGGTCAAGGAGGGTCAGCGTTTGTCACATCTGGCCTTTCAGGACAGCTACAGCTTCGAGATCGCTGACATATTTGTCGGTGGACGAAGCGATAAGGAACTGATGGCCAAACATGCGGACATCATGGAACTTCTGCCTTTCGAGATAGGACTGACGGCACCGCAATCCGATGAAGTACGTTGACAAATTTCCTTACTCCGTCGAGATCGATGACCATGTGGAGATACCCATGGCGGACGGCGTGCGTCTGTCGGCGCGCATCTGGCTGCCGACGGAGGCGCGCAGGGTGCCCGTTCCCACCATTCTCGAATACATACCCTATCGCAAGCGTTTCGGCACGGCCCATCGCGACGAAATCACGCACGGCTTTCTGTCCGGCCATGGCTATGCCTGCGTCCGCGTCGACCTGCGCGGAAGCGGCGAATCGGAGGGCGTGCTGGCGGACGAATATCTCCCCCTGGAGCTCGAAGACGGCCTCAGCGTGATTGAGTGGATTGCCCGCCAGCCCTGGTGCAACGGCGCCGTCGGCATGATGGGGATTTCCTGGGGTGGCTTCAACGCGCTTCAGATCGCCGCGCTCGGGCCGCCGGCGCTGAAGGCTGTCGTCAGCGCCTCCTCCACCGACGACCGCTATTCCGACGACGTGCACCACATGGGCGGCTGCCTTCTGGGCGATAATCTTTCCTGGGCCTCGGTTATGTTCGCCTACAACAGTATGCCGCCCGACCCGCTCCTCGTCGGCGACAAGTGGCGGGATATGTGGTTCGAACGCCTGGAGGCCGGCGGTTTCTGGTTGCCGACATGGCTGTCCCACCAGCGCCGCGATGCCTATTGGCGCCACGGCTCGATCCGTGAGGACTACGCGGCCGTGGATTGCCCGGTCCTGCTGGTCAGCGGCTGGGCCGATGGATACACCAATGCCGTTTTCCGCATGCTCGAGAGCCTGCAAACGCCGAGAAAGGGGCTCGTCGGGCCCTGGGCTCACACCTATCCACATTTCGGCAGGCCCGGACCGGCCATCGATTTTCTCACCGAGATCAAGCGCTGGTGGGATCATTGGCTTAAGAGTGAGGCGAACGGCGTCATGGACGAGCCGATGCTGCGAGCATGGATGCAGAACAGCGAGCGACCCACAACGCAATATGAGGCTCGGCCGGGGCGCTGGGTCGGCGAGGACACTTGGCCATCGGCGAGGATCCGCGACCGTTCCTTTGTCCTGCGTCAACGGTCGCTTGCCGACCACGCGGAAGCGACCGACCCCGTTCCCCCGGTAGAAACGCTGCAATCACCCCTTTCCGTGGGATTGTTCGCTGGAAAATGGTGCTCCTATGCTTCTGGGCCTGATTTGGCGCACGATCAGCGCCAGGAGGATGGCGGCGCCCTCATCTTCGAGACCGAGCCCCTGACAGAGACCATCGAAATTCTGGGTCAGGCAGTCATCGACCTGACGGTGAGCGTCGACCGGCCGATTGCCATGATCGCGGCGCGTCTCTCCGATGTCTGGCCCGACGGCTCCGCGACGCGCTTCACCTACGGCTTGTTCAACCTTACGCACCGCGACAGCCGGGAGCATCCTTCGCCGATGCAACCCGGCGAGACGGCTCGGGTGACGGTACGTCTCAACCACATCGCGCAGCAATTGCCAGCAGGACATAAGCTGCGCCTGTCGCTGTCGACCTCATACTGGCCGCTGGCGTGGCCGCCGCCGGAACCGGTGATGATGACCGTGCACTATCGCGATAGCATGCTTCATGTCCCGGTGCGCGAGCCGCGCGCGGAAGACTCCGAACTGAGAGAACTCGGCGAGCCTCAGGGCGCGCGTCCGAGCCGCCGGCGCCTGATCCTGCCCGAGGAGCACGAGTGGCTGGTACGGCGCAATCTGGCGAGTGACGAATCGGTGCTTGAGGTCATCGACGATCGTGGAACCTACCTGCAGGAGGCTGCGGGGCTGGAGGTCGGCGCCAAGGCCGTCGAGCGTTATAGCGCCTGTAGCAACGACTTCGGTTCGGTCGCGGGGGAGACCATGTGGGAGCGTACTCTCGCACGCGGCGACGACTGGCGGATCCGCACGAAGACGCGTACGCGCCTCACTTGTTCGGGCGGTGCGTTCTATGTGGAAGGAGACATAGACGCATATGAGAACGAGCGCAGGGTTTTCTGCCGTACCTGGCAGAAGACCGTGCCGCGGAACTTGGTCTGATACAACGGCCCTCAGCTTGATCGCTTTGTCGTGGACGGTAAGGAACAGCTTCTCGGGCTATCAGCACCATGCGGCGAATTTGTCGCCCGCTCACCCGAAGATCAGGTTGGGCAAGAGGAGCACCGCGCCAGGCACGAAAATCAAAAACAGCGTCACCAGCGCGACCGCTGCGAACAGCGGTACGGACTCGCGTGTATAGGCCCCGATGGGGCATTTCATGATCGAGCACACTGCATACATGGCCGCTCCGACCGGCGGCGTGAAATTGCCGATGGTGGCAGCCAGGATGAAGACGATGCCGAAATGCACGGGATCGCCTCCGAGCTGGCGTATGAGCGGCAGGAAGATCGGCGTCAGCATGATGATGAGCACGGTGGCGTCGATGAAGAAGCCGATGACGAGCACGAAGAGCGCGACTAGGATCATGGCACCTTGCAGATTGCCGGTGACGCCGAGGATCCAGCCCGAGACCACCTCGGGCACGCGATCGAGCACAATGCCATAGCTGAAGATCGCCGATAGGGCGATCAGGAACATCACCGAGCCGACGTCACCTAAGCTGCCTTCCATCGCCTCCAGGAAGCCTCGAACCTTCATCTTGCGGTAGATCAGCACGCCGATGAAGATGGCATAGACCACCGCGAAGGCACCAATCTCGGAGGGGGTGAAGACACCCATGCGCAGGCCGAGCAGCAGGAAGACGGGAAACAGTATAGCCCAGATGCCGCCGGTAAAGGCGCGGATCGCCTCCCGTCCGGTCGGCCATTGCTCTCTCTCGGGCATATAGCCGCGCCGCTTGGCGGTCAGCCAGACGGCGACGGAGAGGCTAAGCCACAAGAGGAAGGCCGGCACGAAACCTGCGGCGAAGAGGCGGCCGATCGAGACCTGGCCGATCGTGCCGTAGAGGATCATGCCGATACCGGGCGGGATGATCGGCGTTAGCACGGCGCCGTAGGAGAGCACGGACGCCGCGAAGCCAAGCGGGAAACCCCGCTTCACCATCTCGTCACCGAGGATCCGCGACTGCATGGCCGCGTCTGCTATGGCCGAACCGGAGACGCCACCCATCAGTGCCGAAAGGGCGATCGAGACCTGTGCCAAGCCACCGGTGAGCCTGCCTGTCAGCACGGAAGCGAGCTCCAGCAGGCGTTCGGTGATGCCCGAACGGTTCATCAAATTGCCGGCCATGATGAAGAGAGGCACAGCAAGCAGGGCGAAGTTCTGCGTCTGCGAGACCGTCACCTGGACGGGAATCGTAAACGGCAGCTCCGGGTGCTGGATGAAGAACAGTGTGCCCGAAATGGCGATGGCGAAGGCAACGGGCATGCCCATCAGAAGAAGCACGATAAAGGCGATAGCAACGATCAGCATGAGCCTTTACCGCGCAACCGTGGAAGAGGAGCGGAAGAGGCCGTCTTCCTTGAGCGCGGCGTGTACCTTGATGAGCGTAGTGAGAAGCAGAAGCAGCCCACCCACCACGATGCTGGCAGTCACCCATGAATAGCTGACGCTCGGAATGCCCTGGAAGGCGCGTGCCCGGCTGGTCCAGGAAAGCCACGTGCCAGCATAAATAACGTAGACGAGGAAGCCCGCGATGATCAGGTAGTTCGCGTAGGTGAGCGCTCGCGCCGCCCTTGCCGGCAGTCGCGCCGTCAGGACGTCGATCGACATAAGGGCGTTGTTGCGCCAGGCAACATCGGCGCACAGGAAGGCGCCCCAGGCGAAGGAGGCAGTGGAAAGATCGATGGTCCAGTTGAGCGGGTGGCCCAGCATGCGCGCCACCCCACCCGTGAAGATCAGGACCACCATGAGAAGCAGAAAGGTCCCGGCAAGGACCGCCTCGAGTCTTTTCAGGAGAGCATAGATCGTGCCCATCAGCGTTCCTCGCCGGAGCCGTTCCCTTTCGCGCTACTTCCCGATTTCCTCCTGCACCTTGTTCTTCGCCTCGACGAGACCGAGCTCCTCATAGGCTTTCTCGCCGGCCTCGCGGAAGGCTTCCAGGTCCACGTCCTCGACAACGGTCATGCCCTGCTCCATCACCTCCGCCTTGGCTTCAGCGACGGCCTCTTCGATGGTAGCGGAGGTCTCCTGGCCAGCGGTGCGGCACTCCTCCACCAGTGCGGTCTGGTAATCCTCCGGCAGGCCGTTGAACCATTGGGAACTGACCACTTGGAAATTGACGAGCAGGATGTGCTTGGTCTCGCTGCCGTGGCTCAGGACCTCGTAGAGATTGGCGGCGGTGATGTTGGGGTAGACCAGCTCCGCCCCGTCGACCGCCTGCTGCTGCAGGCCCGGATAGATGTCGGTGAAATTGAGTGCCACGGGCTCCGCACCCAACGCGCGGATCGATTCCTGCCAGATGGGTGCGGGCGGCGTGCGGATGCGCTGGCCGGCCAGATCCTCCGGCGTGCGGATCGGCTTGTTGGTGAAGAAGTTGCGGAAACCCTGGACCCAGTCGAAGCACACCACCTTCAGCCCGTGCTCGTCCGCCAGCTCCTGTTGCCATTCCTGCATGGTGGGAGAATCAGCCAGTTGATAGGCCTCTTCCAGCGACTCCACGAAATAGGGACCGTTCACCACCGCGATACCGGGCACATAGTTGCCAAGGCGGGCGGCGTCCGTGTTCTGGCCGATATTGGCACCCTGGCGGATCTGCTCGATAATGTCCTCCTCCACGCCGAGTTGGGCACTGTGGAAGACTTCGATGGTGAGCCCGCCATCGGTGCGCTGCTCCACGCGCTCGGCCCAGTCGAGGAAGCCTTGGTGGAAGGGCTCGTTGGGCCCTAGCACGTGGTTGAAGCGCAATGTGTAGGTCTCCTGCGCTTGCACTGCGCCGTGGAGGCCCGCGGCAAGGGCTACTGCGGCGCTGGCGACTGAAAGCCGTTTCATCAGTTTGCTCATGTCTTCTCCTCCTTACGCGGGTACGTCACTCCCTCCACCGGCAAATGTTTCCGATGCCGGATGCATAGCCCGTCGGCGTATCCCGGCGCCGGTGGCTCATGCATCGGCCCCTCGCGGCATCTCAATTCCGAACCGATCGGCAAGACGCCGAAAGGCTTCGAGCGTGGCGGGGTCGAGAGGGATGCCCTCGACCGCCCGCCGGTCCGCCTCTGCCCATTCGCGATCACCGGGAGCTAGGACTGTGCCGCCGGCGCGCGCCGTCGAGCCGCGCAGTGCAGCCAGATAGCGCGTCATACCGTCGGCAAATGCCTTCTCGTCCACGAAGGCGCCGGGCTTCAGCGCCAGGACGAAGGCGCCTAGGCCGCGCGGCGTGGAAAAATCTGATCCGAACATCGGCGCGATCTCGAAGGAGAGCCGCGTGCCGGTAAGAACCGCACTGAATATCTCGACAAGGCCCGCGAGCCCTGCGCCCTTGAAGCCGAATTTGCCACCCAGCGGGGCGAGCATTTCGGCTTCGGCGGGGTTATCCGTGTCCCCGCCGTCGGTGCGTGATGCTGTGCCAGGAGGCAGCTTCTGGCCAAGGCTCTTGTAAAGCTGGATGCGGTTGAAAGGGATGGCGCTGGTCGCCATGTCGAGCAGCCAAGGACGCTCACCGGGTACGGGCACCGCGCAGGCGATGGGGTTGGTGCCATGAAAGCGTTGCGCACCCTCATGCAGCCTTACGAAACTGTCGGAATTGCACATAGCGATTCCAATCACGCCGGCCTCCGCCGCGGCATGGGCATAAGCGCCGGCCGGACCGAAATGAGAGCTGTCGCGGATGGCGACGGCCCCCAGTCCCGCACTCTGCGCCAGCTTCACAGCCTCCTCCATCGCAGTATAGGCGGCGAGCGCACCATGGGCGTCGTCGGCGTCCAGCGTGGCTGCGGCATCGCCTTTCTGGGTCAGGTTGAGCTTCGGCTTAGGGTTCACTCGCCCATGGGTAAGCGCCTTCACGTAGTGTTCGAGCAAGCGCACGCCGTGGCTGTCTATACCGAGGCGGGAGCCGTGCATCATGGCGCAGGTGGCGGCATCCGCCGTCGGCGTGTCGGCACCGGCGGCCGCGAACACATCGCGGCAGAAACGTTCCAGCGCATCTGCCGTCACGCGGGATTGCGTGCCATCCGTCTTTGTTCCCGTGTGCGCCATCACAGCGTCTGTCCTCCGTCGACGACCATGACGGCGCCCGTCGTGAAGGCGGACTCGTCACCGGCGAGATAAAGCGCCGCTGCCGCCATCTCCTCCACCGTGCCGAGCCGGCCCATGGGCTGCCGCTCGGTAAAGGTGCGGCGGGTCGCCTCGGGATCGTCCGTTGCAGCGATCCGGGCCTCCAGCGAGGGCGAGTGTGTCGTTCCCGGACACAGCGCATTGACGCGCACGCCGGTGCGGATCACGTCACGCGCCACTGCCTTGGTGAGCCCGATCACCGCCGCCTTGCTGGCGCCATAGGCGGCGCGGTTCGGCACCCCGGTGATCGACGAGGCGACGGAGGCGACGTTGATGATCGAGCCCGAGCCGCGCTCGATCATGCCCGGGAGGGCGGCACGGATGGTGTGAAAGCAGGAGGTTACGTTCTGGTCGAAGCTTCTCGACCAGTCCTCCTCGGAACAGTCGAGCAGCGTGCCGTTGTGCACCCAGCCGGCGCAGTTGACGAGGATATCGATGCGTCCCGCATCCGCAATGGCACGGGCGACCGCCGGACCATCCGTAACATCAAGGCCCACCGGCGTGATCAAAGACGAACGCTCGGGCAAGTCCTGCATCTTCTCGGCCGTCCGGCTGGCCGCAACCACCTCCGCATCTTCTTCGGCGAAAGCGAGCGCGATGGCATGCCCGATGCCCTGACCCGCACCGGTCACGAATGCGTGTTTGCCGGCAAGCCGACCCACCATCGCTTGCTGTCTCCTCCCTAGAGGATGATTTTGCACTGTCGCGCAAAACGTCTAATGTGTACACTATACGAAACATGGGCGCTGGACAAGTCGTTTCCGCCGAGGCAGGCAATGTGGCCGTGAGGGAAAAGGCAAGAAGGAGAGCAGATGAGCATATCGCCCGCCCGAAGCCGCCGAGGTGAGAGCGAACAGCCGCGGGCCGGTCGGGAGGGGGCCGGTCCTGCTCCCCGGCTCTATCAGCGCGCCTTCGACATTCTGGCCGCCCAGATCGAGGACGGCGTACTGGCGCCTGGAGCGCGGCTCATCGAAACGGCGGTTGCCGATCAGTTCGGCATCAGCCGCGCGCCCGCCCGGCGCGCGCTGGCCGAGCTTGAGAGAAGCGGTCTTCTCGTCAAGACGACGGGCCGCGGCTATGCGGTGCGCGCGCCTGCGAAGGGGGCCGGCTCAAGCGGTGTCGCAACTCCGAGGGAGGACATCCGCCTCACCTCACGCTCGAGCTGGGAGCGCATCTATGCGGAGGTGGAGGACGAGATCATCGGCCGCATCTCGTTTGCAAGCTGGCGCGTCAACGAGGCGGAGCTGGCGCGGTGCTACCATGTCAGCCGCACCGTGGCGCGCGACGTGGTGGGCCGCTTGCAGCAGCGCGGCGTCATCCGCAAGGACGAACGCTCGCGCTGGTATGCGCCCGCGCTCACGCCGGAGCATGTGGGCGAGCTCTACGAACTCAGAAGCATTCTGGAGCCCGTCGCGCTTACTAAGGCCGCACCAAGTCTACCGCGCGACTTCCTGCTCGACATGAGAAAGCACCTGGAGGAAGCCATCGCCCACGCCGACGCCATCGAGGGACCGACCCTCGACCGGCTGGAGGAGGAAATGCACGTCGCTTTGCTTCAATATTGCGGCAACCGCACCCTGATGCAGGCGATCACGCTCCCCCAATCGCTCCTGATCGCACACCGCTTCCTCTATCGCTGGACGCCACGCCTCTTCAACACCGAACCCTTCCTGCCGGAACATTTGGAAGTCCTGCGGCATCTGGAGAGCGGTGATGTGGATAAGGCCGCCAGCGCGCTGGAGCATCACTTGAAGGTATCAGCCGGACGGGCGCTGGCGCGTGTGGATGTCATCAGGCGCGAGTTCCAAGCCGAAAGCCTGCCCTATCTGGAGCGGTTGCAAGAGAAGTGATGCTTTTGGTTCCTCTGTGTCGGGAGGCCAACGAGATGATCTTGAGAAGGATGCGATGAACCGTCTGCTGATTACCCTTGGCATTGTGCTTCTTGTCGCCGGTCTTCTCTGGCCATGGTTACAGAAACTGGGCCTCGGGCGCTTGCCCGGCGACATTATCATCGAGCGGGACGGTTTTCGGCTTTATATCCCGCTCATGACATCGCTCCTCATCAGCGTGCTTCTCAGCCTTATCTTCTGGTTGCTCAATCGGTAGACCGGCCATCGCCTGCATGTCAGCCTTTCATGGTGCGTCTCGCTGGTTCGAACACCTGAGCCACCCATAGTCATATTGCGGGGGCGCTATTCGGTGGATCTGAAGCCTCGCTCGAATTCCTCGCGCAGTTCGGCTTTGCGCCCGAGATAGCGGGGAGACAGATGCATTTGATGGGCTTCGCGGACGTTGGCCACCCGCGCGATCTCGCCCGCCTGCCGGGCGGTCAGATGTTTCTTGCTTGCAGCAAGCTGCCGGTCCTCTTCCAGGAAACCGCCCTCGATAAACAGCTGATCCGCACCCTGCGCGAGGCGGTGAAGACGGGTGATGTTTTCGGCATGATGAGCAAGGTCCGTAGCGTAGACGATCCGCTGGCCTCTTGCATGTCTGAGGGCGCCGGCATCCAGCAGTTCGCGTAGCGAGATGCTTCTGCCGCTGGCGGGCATGAATTCGGTCTCCGCTTCGGCGTCGGCCCTTGCAGCGTGCTTTGCCTCGCTGAGCCATGGGCCGACGGGGAGTCCAAGCTCGTCAAGTCGCGCCTTATGGACATTGATCCGCACCTTCTCCTGGAATGCAAAGGCCAGGCTCGGAATGCCATGGTCGAGCGTCGCTGCCTCGATGCAAAACTCCGCCTCGTCGAGGGGCAGGTTTGCGCGCTCGGGGGCCTGCGGTTGCCGGACGAACGCATCGCGTGCCCGGTAGATGCTCGAGGCAACAAATCCGTCATCCGTCCAGTCGGAAGCGACGATCGAGAAATCGCGTGCTTGTTCGTCGAGAAGGTTCCATGTGTAGCCCCGCAGCTTGGCCCCTACCGCGTCCCCGATGCCCGGAGGGCCGATGATGTTCAGCCGCTTGTCCCGATAGAGACAGAGCCGAAGGAGGTGGTCGAAGCCGATAAAGTGGTCTACATGCATATGCGACACGAAGATGTGCGTCGTTCGCAGGATCTCTCGTGGCGCGAGCGCCGACAGGTTGCCGAGGTCGAACAGGATCGCCCGAGCGCCGAACTTGAAGTCGAGCAGCAGGCCCGGATCGGAGTAAGGCTCATTCACGAGCCGTGGCTGGATCAGAAGCGTCATCGAACAAGGCGAAGCCAGAACATCTCAGGTTGGGAAACCGCCAGCCGCTGGTGCGGTTCCCCGCCCACAGCTGGAGCTTGGTCTGGGACGAGCGCTTCGGCATTTCAGGTCGGAGAGAGAGCTATCCCAAGCCGACCCGCTTGGCCCCTCTCCGGAAGAGGGCTTCGGCATCTGGTGAGAACCTGAAGGTGGACAGGAAATCTTCAATGCCATAGGTCGGAAGCGTCTCATGGATGGCCTGTGCGTAGGCCTGCCCCTCTTCCACCCGTCCGGCCAATGCGAGGCAGTGTGCGGCGATCGCCCGGATGATAACATGGGCGTTCGGGCGTGCTGCCGCTCTCAAGGCCCACTCGGCCGCCTGTTCGAATTCGCCCAGACGTACATGGGCCATAGCGCGCGCGCCGAGCATACCGAACAGCAATGGATCGAACGGACTCAGGCTGCGCGAGTGGTCGGATGCTCCAATGGCCGCGCGCGCATCGCCCGACTGTGACTGGACAAAGGAGAGCGCGTAGTGCCCGAGCGCGAAATTCGGGCTGAGATCGACGGCCTGCTCCAACTCGCCGAGCGACTCGTCTTGCCGGCCACATAGCCAAAGTGCCCGCCCCATCGCCCAATGCGCAGCCGGGTCGTGTTCATCGACAATCAGGCTACGGCCGGCGGCTTCGAAGGCAAGGTCGGTCTCGCGCTGACGATCCGCCCAGTGCTGAAATGCATTTTGCCAATGGGTGAAGGAGACGCCGGCATGGGCGCGGGCAAAGGTCGGATCCAGCCGCACGGCTGTTTCAAAGAAGTGCGCAGCCTGCTCATTGTCCGTTTTGGTGAAGCGGTACATATGCCAGAGGCCGCGGTGATAAGCCTCCCACGCATTTAGCGAACTGGGCGGCTTCAGGATGGCGCGGTTCCTTTCGGCCACTTCGATCTCGTTGGCGATCGAGGAAACAATCCTGTTGCCGACCTCGTCGAGGATGAGGAAAGCATCATCCGCCTTATAGTCGAAGGTCTCCGCCCAGACGATCCTGACCGTACGCGCCTCGACCAGCTCGACGGTGACGATCAGCCGGCCCGACTGCCGCCGCACGGTTCCGCTGGCGAAGTAGTCGACATTGAGCATCCGGGCGGCTTCCTCCGGACCGATATTCCGTTCCGCCAGGGCAAAGACGGAGCCTCGTGCGATCACGAACAGGCTTCTGAGCTTGGCCAGGCGCGTGATGATGTCCTGGGTGAGGCCTTCGGCCGGTCCGCCGCGAACGTCATCCTCTTTCGCCTGGTCAATGAAGGGCATCACGGCGAGCGAGGCGCGCGGAGACGCACCGATCACCAGCGTGGATACGGGGCCCGCAGGGGCAGCTTCGATGGAGCATGAAGCACCCACTCGCCGGTCGCGAAGGGTTCGCCATGCCTCCCGGATCGGTCCGAAATCCAGTTCTTCCGCCTCGTAGAGCTTTGCCGTGGCGGTAAGGTGCTCCTCGCAATCGCCGAGCTTGCCGCGTTCGGACAGCGCGCGCAGCAGCGTTAGATGAGCGCGCGCGTCAAACGGGGCAAGCTCGATCCACGTGTCCAGGAGTGGGAAGATCTCCTCGCTGCCGACCGGGAGACGTTCGATCAGGTGTTCAAGCACCGCCATATGGCAGGCCCTGAAGCGGCGCCTTTGCGTGGCGAGCCAGGTGTCGAATTGTGGGCTCCGGTCGATCTCCAGCCCCTCCATGAAGTCGCCGGAAAAAAGATCGGAAAGAGTGCGCAGCCCTTCTTCATCAAGCTTCTCTATGCCCAGGCTGGCTGCGGCCGCGATCTCGATGACGTCCACGAAGCAATCGCGGAGATCGAGGGAGACCATGTCGTTCGACGTCAAGACCCGGTGCCGCTCAGGCTCGTCGAGGACGTGTCGCAGCTTACTTAGACACCAGCGCAGCTCACCCCGCGGGTCGTTCGGGACGTCCCAGAAAAGCTCACAGAGTCGGGTACGGCTGACCTTGCGCGAGGCAAGCGCCAGGTAGGCAAGGAGCGCGCGCACCTTCCGCGATGCCGGAAGGTCCAACGCGGCGTCGGCCCGGTCGACCCTCAGCGGGCCGAGCATCCGGATTCGAAGGCCGCCCGCGCCCAACTCGGCGGATTCCACGCGCGTTTCCACGTCTCCTCCCACGGCGGGCTCTTCACCAGCACTCTATCATGAAATTCGACGGGCAGCATCCCGATTGGACCAGGTGCCGGCCCGCCGCCTTTGCGCCCCGTGGGGCGAACAGAAGACAGGATCAGGAGGAATGGAGATGAATCCGCGTTACGCATACCGCGTCTGTCTGCCGGCGCTTTGCGGCGCTGCGACACTGGGCGCGGCTCTCACCCTGTCGGCACTGCCATCATCGGCCGACGAAGGGCACCACATGACGGTATCTGCAGACCAGGTGGAGTGGAAATCCGGCCCACCCACCTTGCCGGCAGGCGCCGAATTTGCGGTGCTGCACGGTAATCCCGCGGAAGAAGGCCAGTTCGTGCTGCGGCTGAAGTTCCCGGCAAACTACAAGATACCGCCGCACATGCATCCGAAAGAGGAGCATGTGACGGTGATTTCCGGCGCCTTCGGCATGGGGACCGGAAAGGAGTTTGACCAGGAATCGGCATCGCTGCTCGAACCGGGCAGTTTCGTTCGCATCCCCGTCGGCATGGCGCATTTCGCTTGGACGGATCGTGAGACGGTTGTCCAGCTCAATAGCATCGGCCCGTTCGGGGTGGAATATGTGAACCCCGAGGACGACCCCCGCACGAACTAGGTCTATTATGCAAAGCTTACATGAGGCCGCCATCACTGGCGACCTCATGGCGATGCCCGGTTCACCAGCGCAATGGGTTTCTCAACCGACAAGGAGTAGCTCGTGTCACTTCAAGCAACAACACGAACGACGGCCGGCCGCGGCCGCCTCTTCGACAGCATTCTCGATACCGTAGGCGACACGCCCACGATCCGGATCAATAAACTCGGCGTGGACCATGCGACCATCTATGTGAAGGCTGAATTCTTCAATCCGGCCTCGTCCGTGAAGGACCGGCTGGCACTCAACATCATTGAGGAGGCCGAGCGCACCGGCGCTTTGAAGCCGGGGCAGACTGTCGTCGAGGCAACCAGCGGCAATACCGGCATAGGCCTTGCCATGGTCTGCGCGCAGAAGGGCTACCCGCTCGTCGTCACCATGGCCGATAGCTTCTCCGTCGAGCGCCGCAAGCTCATGCGCATGCTGGGGGCCAAGGTCGTGTTGACGCCGCGCGCCGAAAAGGGCTTCGGCATGTACAGGAAGGCCGTTGAACTGGCGGAGGCCAATGGCTGGTTCCTCGCCCGCCAGTTCGAGACGGAGGCGAATGCCGACATCCACGAGGCGACCACGGCGCGCGAGATCATCAACGACTTTGCCGGGTCCCGGCTCGACTGGTTCGTGACCGGCTACGGCACGGGCGGCACCGTCGCCGGCGTCGGACGCGTGCTGCGCCGGGAGCGGCCTGAAACAAAGATCGTACTTAGCGAACCGGCCAACGCTCAGCTCATCGGCAGCGGCCATGCCCAGGAGCGGGGGCCGGACGGCGCACCAGCTGTCAGCCATCCTGCCTTCGAACCGCACCCGATCCAGGGATGGACCCCGGATTTCATCCCCTACGTGCTCCAGGAGGCGATCGACTCGCGCTTTTATGATGAAGTGATACCGATCGCAGGCGCCGAGGGCATCAAGTGGGCCAAGGCGCTGGCCCAGAAGGAAGGTATCTTCACCGGTATCTCCGGCGGTTCCACCTTTGCCGCGGCAAGGCAGATTGCAGAGCAGGCTCCTGCGGGCTCTGTCATTTTGTGCATATTGCCGGACACCGGGGAGCGCTATCTGACCACGCCCCTCTTCGAGACGATCGAAGCGGAAATGGACGAAGAGGAACTTGCTCTATCCCGCTCCACGCCGGGCTTTCAATTCGCCGCCTGACGGCGAGAGGAGGCTGCGGTGAACGACGTAGAGAACGCCCCGAAGGTGGCGGAGGAATCGCTTGATCCGAGCGATTGGAGCAATATCCAGGCACTCTCACATCGCATCATCGACGATTCCATCGCTTATCTGCGCGATGTCGGGAGACGTCCCGTATGGCAGGAGATGCCTCAGGAAGTGAGGAACTTCTTCGAGGCTCCCCTCCCCAGATCGCCTGCGCCGCTGGCTGAAGTCTACGGTGAGGTTGCGGAGAAGGTGATGCCCTATCCAATGGGCAACATCCATCCGCGCTTCTGGTCCTGGTACATGGGTTCAGGCAACTTCACCGGGGCGCTGGCGGATTTCCTGGCGGCTATACAGGGGTCCAATCTGGGCGGCGGCAACCATGCCGCGGCTCTCCTGGACGGCCAGGTGGTGAACTGGTGCAAGCAGATGATGGGCTTGCCGGCTTCGGCCAGCGGCACTCTTGTCAGCGGCGGCTCTATAGCCAACCTCATAGGGCTGACGGTGGCACGGAACGTCAAGGCTGGCGTCGACGTGCGGGAAGCCGGTGTCGCCGCCATCGACAAGCCGCTGCGCTTCTATGGCTCGGACCAGATACACAGCTGCCATCGCAAGGCCATGGAGGCACTCGGGCTGGGAAATCGGGCCTTGCGGCGCATCCCGACGGACCGCGACCTACGGATCGAGATTCCGGCGCTCCGTGCGGCGATCGCCGAGGATCGCGCTGCCGGATTTCGGCCGGCGTGCGTGATCGCGACGGCCGGGACGGTAAACACGGGCGCCATCGACGATCTTCCAGCGCTGGCACGGCTGGTGGCGGAGGAGAATCTCTGGTTCCATGTCGACGGCTGCATTGGTGCACTTATCGCTATCGCGCCGAAGAATGCGCATCGCGTTGCCGGCATTGAACTCGCAGATTCCGTCGCACTTGATCCCCACAAATGGCTGCACGCGCCTTTCGAGGTCGGCTGCGTATTGCTGCGAGACGCCTCCGCGCATAGGGGCGCCTTTGCAGTCACGCCCGAGTTCCTGGAATCGACGCCGCGCGGCCTGGCCTCAGGCCTCTGGCTGCACGAATTTGGCCTGCAGACTACGCGCGGCTTCCGGGCGCTGAAGGTATGGATGGCGCTCAAAGAGCACGGGGTGGAGACGTTCGGCCGACTGATCGACCAGAACATCGCCCAAGCCGCCTTTCTCAGTGATTTGATTGAGAACGAGCCTCTCCTAGAGCTCGTCGCGCCGACCAACATCAACATCGTGTGCTTTCGCTTTCGCTCCGAGGGGATGGGTAGCGGCGAGCTGAAGGCGCTCAATCTGGAGATCATGTTGCGCCTGCAGGAACAGGGTACGGCAGCGCTCTCTGACACGACGGTGCGCGGTGAACATTGCCTGAGGGTCGCCATCAACAACCATCGCACCCGAGGCGGTGATCTCAGGCTCCTCGTCCGCGAGTGTGTCCGCCTCGGCCGCCACATCTCCGGCATCGCGGTCGCGTGATCTCGACCGCCTACCCTATGCCAGATGTCCGGCAGCCTGAGAATGGCCATTGAAAAAGACGCAGGCGTTCTCGATGTGTGGGGCAAAGCGCTCCGCCACCATCTCCGCATGGGTGATCGGCCCCATATGGCCGGCCTCCGGCAAGTCGATCCGGACGGCCGCGGGAATGCGACGGGCGAGGTAGTCGGCTATGAGCTGTACGGAGCGAGGCGATCGGCCTCCGCGCATGATCATTACGGGGAATGGGAAGTCTGCATAGACGGTGCTCAGTATATTTTCCTCGGCCAGCGCCGCAAATTCGAGTGGCGCTTTTGGCAGGTAGGCAAGGATTTCGGCGCGGATCGCCGCCTTCATGGCGCGCCAGCTTCCAAGCCCGTTCCAATAGTCGATGAAACATCGGGCACCGGCTTCGGGCACGGCGTCATCGAGCGCTTTGCGAATCCTACCGGCCACATCCATAATCTCGGCATAGGCTTCGCGTCCCTCGACCCCGATCTCGTTCAAGAGATGGAAGGCCGAGGGCTCGTAGAGCGTCAGGCTGGCAATCCGCTCGGGGCGCCTTGTGGCGGGATGCAGCGCCACGCCGCCTCCATAGGAATGGCCCACCAGGTGGATAGGCCCCTCATGCCGATAAGCGATGCAGCCTCATGCAAGAGGGCGAAAGGCGCACCCGCCGCCCAATGACCGACGCTTCTCGTGCCAATCATATCGGGAGCGCTGAAGGTGAAGCCGGCTCCCAAGCGTTGGCGCAGCGCCTGCCATTGTCCACCCACGCTGCCGGAGCAGTGGAGCGCAAGCACGCGCCGGTCTGAGATGACCGCTTGATAGTAGGCGGAAAACTGAAGGACGTTCATCGCTCATCCCTCGCATCAGCCGCGCTGGCGCCGGGTCGTGTCGTCTGGCCCGAGCCGCAATACCGACGCGATTTCCGACTGCGTAAGGCCGATGTCGTGCAGGATATGGTCCGGTAACGATTCCAGATCCCGGATGGTCCTGCGCAGGCGCAATTGACGCCGTATATGGCGGAAGCTGGATGCGAGGAAGCTCACACCACGGGAGAAGGCCACAGGGGGCCTCAATACGGTTGCTTTGTACATGCATGTCTCCGAGGTTCTCCGGCGCTCCCAAAGGCAATTCATCACGACGCTCCGCGTCAGCGGACGCGGAGCGGTTGCGTGCGGTGCGCCATTAGATGATGGGTGGTAGCTGGGCGTATGACCGTGTCGCGATCGAAACCGACTTTACAGCTGCGCCCTCAGCAGCCCCGGAGGTGCCGGGGCTGCTTGCTTCCGGAATCCGCTGCCGCCGGTCAGCGGGCGATCTGGAAGCGCGGAGCAGGCAGATCGTCCTCGTCGCTGGGGCCGAAGCCCTGGGCGGCGGAGAACTTAACCGTGCGCCCGGTTCCCTCCGACAGATTCATTGCCGCACCGGTGGCATAGCCGTAGGACTCGCGGGTGTTTGTGACTCCGGAGGTTACGGCGGACCGGTCAACGGACTCCCCGACCTGGAAGCGTGGGATCGGCTGATCATTTTCGTCGCTCGGCCCGAAGCCCCAAGCGGCGTCGAAGGCAGCCGCATTACCGACGCTAAGCACTGCAAAGATGGAGGAAAGAATGATGGTCTTGTACATGGTAGCCTCTGATGTTGGTTGGTTCAGTGAGGATTTCACTGATAGGGGCCGGGCGTAGGAACCAACGTGGATGGAAGCGTGTAATCGTGCGTTGAATCTGCTGTTAGGGTGTTTCTCTCGCAAGGCGGCGGGCGCCGCCGCCAGTCCCAACACGCGCAAAAGCTACCAAAAATGGCGGCCACCAACCTCTTTTGGTCGCTCAAGTCAGTCATCAATTTCGAGGGGGCGGGCTGCTAAAGTACTAGCTTCCGGAAGTGCTGAACCGGGCTAGAACTGTTTGCCGCTCACTTCCAAAACTGTTCCTGTTGGGAAGAAATGATGACTTCCGGCAGTCGGTTCAAATTGGTACATTTGAAGACTGATTGGGGGTTGCCGTGTCGCTTGAAATTCGCGTCCTCGGAGACCTGACCGTCCTTCGCAACGACGAAGCTTGCCCGCTGCCGCCGTCCAAGAAAACGCGCGCACTTCTTGCCTATCTGGCGCTGACAGACCGGCCGCAGCGGCGCGAACGGCTGTGCGAGATGTTCTGGGAGATCCCGGACGATCCGCGCGGTGCACTACGCTGGAGCTTGTCGAAGATCAGGCACATTGTGGACACCGGCGACAGTGGCATTCTAGAAGCCGACCGCAATGTCGTGCACTTGAACAAGGACGGATTCCTGCTCGACATCGCGCCGCTCAGAGGATTTGCGAGCGGTGACATCGAGGCGCTCGACACCAATGTACTGGAGACGTTGGCTGGCGCTTTTCGTGGGCGGTTCCTCGACAACCTGTCACTGCCGCGCTGCCCGGAGTTCGAAGCCTGGAGGACGGCGATCGGCGACGAACTCGACGTGACCCGGCTTCGCATCTTGCGCGTGCTCATCGATCGCCTCGCCGAGGAGCCGGTGCGGGCACTGCCGCATGCGCATGATCTGCAGGCGCTTCAATCCGAAGACGATGGCCTTCGCGACGAGATTCGCAGGCTAGGCGAAGCGGCTCGGCATCTGGCGGTGGTCCAGAGCCGGCGGGGGGAGATTGATGCAGAATCGGTTCGGGGCGACGCGGCAAAGGTAGAGGAGCCAAAGCGGCAGGGAACGCTGGTACGGGCGCCACTGGCGCAGGAAATCCGCAGATGTGCGACGCCCGATGGAGTTCAGCTTGCCTATGCGTTGAGCGGTGAAGGCCCGCCTTTGGTGAGGGCTTCACATTGGATGTCGCACCTGGAACGCGACTGGGACAGCCCGGTGTGGAAGCATTGGATGGAGGGTTTCTCGGCGCATTTCCGCTTCGTGCGCTATGATCAGCGTGGAAACGGGCTGTCGGATCGTGATCCAGCCGATCTATCGTTCGAGGCGATGATCGCCGACCTCGAAAGCATCATAGATGCCGCCGGGCTACGCCGTTTCTTCCTGCTCGGCATCTCCCAGGGCTGTGCTCTATCCGTCGCATATACCGCGCGCCATCCCGAGCGGGTGGCCGGAATGGTACTCTATGGCGGCTATATGCAGGGATGGCGCAAACGCGGCGACCCGCGCGAGATTGCGCGTCGCGAAGCAATGGGTGCGCTGATCCGCGAGGGATGGGGACAGGACGATCCCGTCTTTCGCCAAATGTTTACGTCCATGTTCATTCCCGAGGCCACGACGGAGCAGAAGGACTGGTACAACGAGCTGCAGCGCGTCACGGTTTCTCCCGAAGCGGCATACCGGATGTTCCAGGAGACTGCCGACATTGACGTAAGCGACCTGCTGCCGCGGATCCGCGCGCCGGCGCTTGTCATGCATGCGAACCGCGATGTCGTCATTCCTTTCGAGCACGGGAAAGCGATGGCGGCCAAGATCCCCGGCGCGCGCTTCCTTGCCCTGGACAGCGCGAATCATGTCTTGCTCGCGCAGGAGCCTGCCTTCGCCGTCTTCCTAGAGGAGACCCGCCGCTTCCTGGCTGATCCCGAAGAAACACAGAAGCTGGCGATGCCGCAGGCCCGGCTGGGTGTCGATCGGTCCCGCCAGCACGTCACCATACTGGCAGCGGAAGTTGTCAGCCCTCAGTACATCTTCGAGACGGCCGATCCGGAAACGGTGGTCGGCGAGCTTCAGCCCGTCTACGACCGGCTGGTCCAAGTGATCGAGGACCATGGCGGCGTTGTGACGGCAAGTATAGAGGGCTCCGTCACGGCGGCTTTTGGGCTGGCGCGAGCGACGGAAGACCATGCCTTCCTCGCTTGCCGCGCCGCCCTTGCGGCGAAGCTTTCCGTGGAGGAGTTGTCGCAGGGCCGTGCGCGCCTGAGGGCGGGGATCGACAGTGGAGAGGTTATCGTTCGGCAGCACCGGGGCGCCGAAGGCAGCCGGGTGGAATTGAACGGGGCGGCCCCGCGAGCTGCCAACCGGCTAATGCGGGCGCTGCACAGGGAAATTGTCGCGGCGACCGCCCGAGCGCGCGCGGCGGCCGGCGGCTATGTCCAGATGCAGCGCATGCGGCATTCGGAGCACCCGCAGCTTGGAAGGGACGAGCGCACGTACGAACTCATCAGCGAAAACCATGCCCTCTCCCGCTGGCATCTCAGGGCCAACCGCGGACTGACAGGGCTCGTTGCGCGCGACGCCGAGCTCAAGAGCCTGATTGCGGTGTGGCGCCGCGTTCGTGAGGGGTACGGACAGGTGGTCGGCATCGTCGCCGACCCCGGCCTCGGTAAATCCCGCCTCGCGCATGAATTCCTGGCTATCGATGAAGTGGCGGGCTTTGCCGTTCTGGAGAGCGGTGGGCTCGAGTTCGATTCGACTGTCTCCCTCGGCGTCGCCAAAAAACTGCTGCTTTCGGCCTGCGGCATCCGCAGCGAGGACACATTATCGGAAGCGCGCGATCGGTTCCTGCGCAAGCATGCGGAACTCAGGCTTGATTCCCATCACATCCCGCCGCTTTCCTTCCTGGCCGATCTGCCTCTCGAAGACGGGGTTTGGCAGCAGATCGATGCACGGGAGCGGACTGCGCGGGTCTGCGAGGCAATGAGCGCGTTCCTGGTTGCGATGAGCAGGCAATCACCGGTGGCCCTGCTGGTGGAAGACCTCCACTGGATAGACAATGAGAGCGAGGCTGTCCTGAACCGGCTCGTCGACACGATCGGCGCCAACCGTATCATGCTGATCGCCACCTACCGGCCCCATTATCGGCACAACTGGAGCCGTCGCGGCTATTTCCAGCAGATCCGGCTGGAGCGGTTCGTTCGCGAAGAGATGGAGCAGCTACTCAGCGAACTGCTGGGTTCCGATCCCAGCCTGCGGGAGTTGCGCGCCCTCCTTGCCGAACGCGCGGAGGGAACGCCGCTTTTCCTGGAAGAGATGGTGCGGGCGCTGGTTGCCAGCGGCGCTCTCACCGGTCCGCCGGGGCATTTCCAGGCGAGGAGCGCCGTAAGGGATGTGGTCGTCCCGTCAACGGTCCAGTCGGTGATTGCCGCGCGCATTCAGCAGCTCGGAGAGGTTGAGCGGCAAGTCCTGCAGATTGCGGCCGTGATTGGACGGAATGTGCCGTATCCTCTGTTGCGGCTCTTGTCGCCGGAAACCGAGCTGGATTCGGCTCTGGTCAAGCTGCAGGATCTCGAGTTCCTCTTCGAGGTGCAAAGCTTTCCACATGTGGAATACACGTTCAAGCACGCACTGACACTGAATGTCGCTTATGATTCGTTGCTGACGGAGGATCGCAGAAAGCTGCACCAAAGCGTGCTGGTGGCCATGGAAAACCTCTATGCCGGCTCGCTCAACCACTACATCGAGCAGGTGGCAGAGCATGCGCTACGGGCCGAGCAGTGGGAAGCTGCCACGCGCTATCTTCTGCTTGCCGCGGGCAGAGCGGAGGAACGCTCCGCCTACGCCGCAGCCGCGCAGTTTCTCGAAAAAGCGCGAACAGCGGTGGCCGCACTGCCGCGAACGCAGGAGACACTTGCCCAAGCGATCGACCTGCGCGTGCGGATGCGGCCCGCCTACGGCGCCCTCGGAGCCTATCAGGAGGCGCTTCTGCCTTTGCTGGAAGCACGAGAACTGGCGATGGAACTGGGGGATTCGCAGCGCGTTTCAGACGTCCTCCTGCATCTGAGCTATCTGAACAGCTCCCACGGCCGATACGAGGCGGCGCTCGAACCAGCCGAAACGCTGAAGCGCCAAGCGCTTAAGGCTGGAGTAGAGCGCTGCATCTGCGAAGCCGATCTGGCCGCTTCGCAGGCACTTGTTCTACGCAGCGAGGCGCGGCAAGTGCTTCAACGGCTCGTCCCACACGAGGAATGCTTCATCAGAAGATGGCGCCATGAGCGTTTTGGTCAGATCGGCCTACGCTCGGTCTGGTATCTCGGGCACCGCGCGCAGGCAGAAGCGCGCCTCGGACTTTTTGAGCAAGCGGATCGAACGCTTGCGGAGCTCCGGCGAGTGGTCAGCGAGGTGGAACGGCCTGTCGATAGTTGCGCCGCCGTCTACTTCGCCGGTGTTGTCGGGGTTTTGCGCGGCCCCGACGCTACACTCATGGCGAGCCTGCGTGAAAGCGCTTCAGAATCCGACCCTTGCAGCCCGCTCCTGGTGCAGCGCTGGCTGCTCACGATCCTAGGCCACGCGGAGTTCATGATCGGTGAGTTGGAGTCCGCACACACCACGCTCGAGAAGGCGATCACCGAAGCCGAACGGATGGACCTGCCGCAGTTCGAATGCCACGCCAGGGCGGTGCTGGCCTGCGTGCGTGCGCGGCTGGGCGAACCGGAAGCTGCGGCAAATCTCGGGCATGTGCTCGAGTTTGCCCGGCAGCGTAGGGATCCATGGAGCGAGATCATGGTGCTGCGCGGGTTCGCGGAACTCAAGCCTTCGCGGTCCAGTTTGGCATGGCTGGAAGAAGCTTGTGCGCTTGCGAAGCAGCACGCGTTGCAGCCCGAGCTTGCACGATCGCTCCGTACCCTTGGTCTCGCACAGCGTCGGGCCAAACTCGGCACGGCCGAGGAAACTCTTGCTAAGGCCGAAAAGCTCTACGGCGACATGCAGCTACGCGATTCTCATGTCGAGATAGACGGTCGGTGGGCGTCAGGCGACATTGCCGGGGATCATACCTCCACAGCGTGGCGGTATAGTCCGGCATAGTTCACAATAGAGAAAGTTCCTTACCCTCGTGCCGATGATCTCGGCAATCGTGCCGTTGGGAGGCGGGCGCGGATCGCGCCGCGCCCGTGCCAGTCGCGTGGGAGAATGTCCTATTCTGCGTCCCGCTCAGTTCAGGCGAGGTCGAATCGGTCCGCGTTCATCACCTTGGTCCAGGCCTTCACGAAATCCTTCACGATCTTCTCTTGGCCGTCCGCGCAAGCATAGACCTCCGCAAACGCACGCAACTGCGAGTGCGAACCGAAGATCAGATCGACACGCGTGGCCCGCCATTTCAGTTCGTTCGTCTTGCGGTCGCGGCCCTCATATGTGCCGTCGGCGACGGGCTGCCACTGCGTGTCCATGGTCAGCAGGTTGACGAAGAAGTCGTTCGTCAGCTTCCCCACCTCACGGGTGAAGACACCGTGCTCGGCGCCGCCGGCATTCGCACCGAGGACACGCAGACCGCCGAGGAGAGCCGTCATCTCCGGCCCCGTCAGCCTCAGCAATTGCGCCCGGTCGACCAGCGCCTCCTCAGGCAGCATGAACTGCTTGCCGCTGAGATAATTGCGGAAGCCGTCGATCCGCGGTTCGAGCGCACGGAAGGAATCGATGTCCGTCTGCTCTTGGCTTGCGTCCATCCGCCCCGGCGTGAAGGACACCGTCACGTCGATGCCGGCGTCCTTCGCAGCCTTCTCGACCGCTGCCGAACCACCGAGAACAATCAGATCCGCGAGCGATACCTTCTTCTCGCCGGTCTGTGCGCCATTGAAATCCTTCTGTACGCCCTCCAGCGTCTCGAGCACCCTTGCCAGTTGAGCCGGATCGTTGACCTCCCAGTCCTTCTGAGGCGCGAGCCGGATGCGCGCGCCATTGGCGCCGCCGCGTTTGTCGGAGCGGCGGAAGGTCGAGGCTGAGGCCCATGCCGTTGAAACCAGTTCCGACACGGACAGTCCTGAGGCGAGGATCTTTGCTTTCAGGTCGGCGATGTCCTCGTGGCTCACCAGTTCATGGTCGATCTCCGGAATCGGGTCCTGCCAGATCAGCGTCTCCTTCGGCACGAGCGGGCCGAGGTAACGCACCTTCGGACCCATGTCGCGGTGCGTCAGTTTGAACCATGCGCGGGCAAAGGCATCGGCGAACTGATCCGGGTTTTCGTAGAAGCGCCGCGAGATCTTCTCGTATTCCGGGTCGAACCGCAGCGACAGGTCCGTGGTCAGCATGGTCGGCACATGCTTCCTCGACGGATCGTGGGCGTCCGGGACCGACGGTTCGGCATCCTTCGCCTTCCACTGCCAGGCGCCTGCCGGGCTCTTCGTCAGCTCCCACTCGTATTTGAACAGGTTGTCGAAGAAGTGGTTGCTCCACTTGGTCGGCGTCTGCGACCAAGTGACCTCCGGGCCGCCGGTGATGGTATCGGGCCCGAAGCCCGTGCCATGCCCGCTTTTCCAGCCGAGGCCCTGATCCTCGATGGCCGCACCCTCCGGATCCGGGCCGACCATCGATGGATCGCCCGCACCGTGGGTCTTGCCGAAGGTGTGGCCGCCGGCGATCAGCGCGACGGTCTCTTCGTCGTTCATGGCCATGCGGTAGAAGGTTTCGCGGATGTCGTGGGCGGCCGCGACCGGGTCGGGCTTGCCGTTCGGCCCTTCCGGATTGACGTAGATCAGCCCCATCTGCACGGCGGCCAGCGACTCGGAGAGCTGGCGCTCACCGCTGTAGCGTTCGTCGCCCAGCCACGTACCCTCGGGTCCCCAGTAGAGCTCTTCCGGCTCCCACACGTCTTTGCGTCCGCCGGCGAAGCCGAAAGTCTTGAAGCCCATCGATTCCAGCGCGACGTTGCCGGCCAGGATCATTAGGTCGGCCCAGGAGATCTTCCGGCCATATTTCTGCTTGATCGGCCAGAGCAGCCGGCGCGCCTTGTCGAGGTTCGCGTTGTCCGGCCAGGAGTTGAGGGGGGCAAACCGCTGCTGGCCAGCGCCGGCGCCGCCGCGACCGTCGGTGATGCGGTAGGTGCCCGCGCTATGCCAAGCCATGCGGATCATCAGCCCGCCGTAGTGGCCGAAGTCGGCCGGCCACCAATCCTGCGAACCCCTCATCAGGGCATGCAGGTCCGCAATCACGGCGTCAAGGTTCAGGTTTTTGAACTCCTCGGCGTAGTCGAAGCCCTCACCCATCGGATCGGACAGATCCGAATTCCGATGGAGGACGTCGAGGTCCAACTGCTCCGGCCACCAGTCACGGTTCCTGGGGCCGCGGGCGCCGCCGGTGAATGGGCACTTACCCGCATTTTCGTCAGTCTTCACTTCCATGTTTTCCTCCAATCGGCCGCTCGCTGCCTAGAATTATTCTAGAGTAAAGAAGCCAGATGATAATCGCCAATTGCGTTTTCTGTTTCCTTCGATAGGTTTTCCTTATGATCCAGTTGACGATCCGCCAGATGGAATTGCGCCGTGCGGAACCGGCTCGGCTGGCATCCGTTTGTCGGTCAAGACACGGAGCATCAGATGCCCGAGCTTCCGGATGTAGAGAACTATGGCCGCTATCTGCGCAGAAGGGCGCTTCACAAGTCCATTAGCGCAGCCAATGTCGGCAGCACCAAGGTCCTCAGCGGCGTCTCCGGCAAAGAAGCCGCCAGCGCGCTGCGCGGGCGGCGCTTGGAAACCACCCGCCGCCATGGCAAGCATCTCTTCGTCGCGCTCGACAGGAAGGGATGGCTTGGCCTGCATTTCGGCATGACGGGCCGCCTAAAGTACTTCAAGCGCCTGAAAGACGATCCCAAGCACGACCGGCTGCGGCTTGACTTCAACAACGGCTACCACCTTGCATATGATGATCAACGGATGCTGGGCCGCATTCGTCTCCTCAAAGATCCCGACGTGTTCATCGCCTCCCATAAACTCGGCCCCGATGCGCTCGATCCGTCCCTCGATCGAAGAGCCTTTGCGGAGCGCTTGTGCCGCCGCAAGGGGCAGGTCAAATCGGCCCTCATGGATCAAAGCCTGCTGGCGGGCATCGGGAACATTTACTCGAACGAGATCCTGTTCCATGCGCGCCTGCATCCCAAGGCACAAGTGCAGAATCTGAAAAGGGAGCAGCTGTCGTCTTTGTTTGAGGCAACGCGACGAGTGCTCCGTGTGGCGATCGATAATGGCGCCGGCACGCAGGACGTGGAGAAGCGCATACCCCAGGACTATCTACTGCCACACCGCAAAGACGGCGCCCGTTGCCCGCGCTGCAGCGGCCAGGTGCGGTCGCTCAAAGTCTCTGGCCGCACCGCTTACATCTGTCCGCACTGCCAAGCCGAACCGTAAACTCGGGAGTGCCTGAAAGGCAATCCAGCTGACGCGCGTTCCGACGCGCGCTGCCGCAGAAAGCAAAAAGCGTCGAGGATCCTCGGCGGAGTTTTGTGTTTTCGCATTGGCAGCGTTGGATTCTTCGGATTGCAGGACGATTTGGTCGACAGGCCCGCGCGGGCAGATAGGCGGCGGCGGTCGCCTCCAGCTAGCCGCGGAGGCGGGCGTTCATTGTCGCCATCCCGGCGCGACATCTGCTTATGGCACGGAAGGCTCAAGTTCGCGCGTTTTCTCCTTTTCTGCTATGCTAACCGTGAATGGACGGAGGAAGATGGCCAGCCCCGATCCACGCCAAACGCGCTCCGACGACACCGAAACGACCCGGATTCTCGATCGCGGGCGCAAAGCGTACGCGCGACGTGCCTGGGCCGACGCCCACGGCTATTTCCGGCATGCCGTCGAGCACGCCCCGCTCGACGCGGAGGATCTCGAGCGCCTTGCCGCCTCCGCCTATCTCATCGGCCGCGACGACGAGTATCTCGGCGCTCTCAACCGCGCGCATAAAGCCCATGCCGAGGCGGGCGACGCGGCGCGTGCAATCCGCTGTGCCTTCTGGCTCGGCCTGGAGCTCGCCTTTCGCGGCGAGATGGGACCGGCAGGCGGATGGTTCGGCCGCGCGCAGCGGCTCTTGAAGCACCAGAAGAGCGCCTGCGTGGAGGAGGGCTATCTCCTCCTGCCGCTGGTAGAGCAGCATCTTCATGCGGGCGACGCCGAGAAGGCCCTTGCCACGGCAGCGCACGCCGTCGAGATAGGCGAACGGTTCGGGGACGCCGATCTCGGCGCGTGCGCCCGCCATCTGCAGGGCAAGGCCCTTATCCGCCAGCAGCGCATTGAGGAAGGGCTGGCACTTCTCGACGAGGCGATGGCGGCGGTCACCACCGGCGAATTGTCGCCTATCATGACGGGCCTCGTCTATTGCAGCGTCATCGAGGCCTGCCGGCAGGTCTATGCGCTCGACCGCGCCGGTGCATGGACCTCGGCTCTCACAAGCTGGTGCGCTGAGCAGCCGCAGCTTGTCGCCTTCACCAGGGCCTGCCTCGTCCATCGTGCCCAGATCATGCGCCATGGCGGCGCATGGGACGACGCGATCGCGGAGACCGGTCGCGTCTGCATGACGATCTGCGAAGGCACCGAACTGCAGCCTCCCGGCGAAGCCTTTTACGAACGGGCCGAGATCCACCGCCTGCGCGGCGAGTTTCCCGCGGCGGAAGAGGACTACCGTGAGGCCAACCGGCACGGTTTCGAGCCCCAACCGGGCCTTTCCCTCCTACGCCTCGTGCAGGGGCGTACGGCCGACGCGGTCGCTGCCATGCGCCGCGTTCTCGACGCTGTCGGCGAGCCCCTGCGCCGTTCGCGGCTTCTGCCGGCATGGGTGGAGATCGCATTGGAGGCGGGCGAGATGGCGGAAGCGCACCGCGCTGCCGACGAATTGCAGGAGTTTGCAAACACCATCGACGCGCCCGTACTCAAGGCGATCGCCGCGCAGGCGGGCGCTGCCGTCGCGCTCGCCGACGGCGACGCGCGGTCAGCACTGGGCTTCGCCCGCCGGGCTCTAGCGGTCTGGCTGCAGGTCGAGGAGCCCTATGAGGCCGCGCGGGCGCGGGTGCTCATGGGCCTTGCCTGCCGTTCGCTTGACGATAATGACGGCGCCTTCATGGAGCTGGACACGGCATGCTCCACCTTCCACCGGCTTGGTGCTGCGCCGGATCTGGCGCGGGTCGAGGCGCTTCTGAGCAAGCCGGCAAAAGCGCCTGCGCACGGGCTCAGCCCGCGGGAGCTTCAGGTCGTGAGGCTGGTCGCAGAGGGAAAGACCAACAAGGCGATCGCGGAGGAACTCCGTGTCAGCGTGCGTACGGTCGACCGGCATCTGGAGAACGTCTTCACTAAGCTCGACCTTCCCTCGCGTGCAGCCGCGACGGCCTACGCCTATCGGCACAATCTCATGTGAAGTCGCCTGTGGGTGATTCTACCCACCGACCGCTTGGCTGCTTTTGGGTAATTCTGCCGAAGTTAGGTGGGCCTTCCGCGATCTAGACTCCCCAAAGACATCCAACAGGGAGCATCCGGTCCGCCCTTCGACAGCGGCCGGCCGGATGAATGTGACAATGACTCAGAAGTCTGCAGCAGTACAGGCGGCCGGCGCGGCACTCGCCCTCGGGGCGGTCATGCTAATCATCACTTTCGTCATTCACGGTGCGCCTGAACCTCGTCTCTCAGACATGATGGCGGTCATTGCAGCGGAATCACTGCGCTGGCAACTCGCGCACTGGTTCGCAGCCGTGGGGCTATCGCTCTTCGCGATGGCGGGCATCATCCTGCTGGGCGCCCGCACGCGCTTGGCGGAAAGCCCCTTCACGGTCTTTGCCTGGGGGATGTTCGCCATCGGCGCACTCTGGACGTCATCGACGGCCGTCGCCGAGGCAACCGCTGTCACGCATGTTGCGGTCGCGGGTGACGAGGCGGCATTTGCCGCCTGGTGGGCGTTCTCGGAAGGACGCGCCAACGGATTTGCCGCCCTCGCACTGGCAGTTGCGGTAATCGCGGGAGAAGAGACACGCACTGCTGAAAAGGCAACGCCGGTCTGGGCGGCAGGTGTTGCGGCTGTCGCCGCCTGCGGATCCTTCATCGGCTGGGTGCTCAACGCTTGGGCGGGGATCGGCTTTGGTGGACCGATCTGGGTCGCCTCCTCGATCCTGATGTGTCTTTGGCTCCTCTGGCTCGGAACCGGCCTCGTCAGGGCGGAAACGCACCATGCCGCCAACCGGCGCGATGCACCCTCCGGTGCCTAGATCAATGCCCGCCCGTAAAGGTCGATCTCCGATGTGTTGGGGAATTCCGCGTTTGCGCGGCCAACGCTCGAGGCTTGGGAAGTCCCAGGAAATGGAGGAACTGACGATGACTCAGCAAGTGTATGGCAAGTCCTTTGGAGGAAGCCCAGCAGAGAACTATCAGCGCTTTTTCGTCCCTTCCATCGGTGCACCGGTGGCCGATGATCTCATCGCCGCCGCGAGGCTCCAACCGGGCGAGCGCGTGCTCGATGTCGCGTGTGGAACCGGGGTCGTGACGCGGCTCGCGGCGGAGTGCGTCGGCGCCACGGGCGCGGTTGCCGGCCTGGATGTGAATCCCGGCATGTTGGCGGTGGCCCGTTCGCGGACCCCACCGGATATTTCGATCGACTGGCACGAGGCAAGTGCCGAGTCGATGCCGCTTCCGGATGCGGCGTTCGATGTGGTCCTCTGCCAAATGGGACTTCAGTTCATCCCGGACAAGCTGGCAGCGTTGCGCGAAATGCGGCGGGTGCTGGATACGGGTGGACGTGCCTTTGTCACCGTGCCCGGGCCCAAGCCGCCCATCTTCGCGGTCATGACGGATGCATTGGCCCGCAACTTCAGCTCGGAAGCCGCATCGTTCGGTGATCTTGTCTTCTCGATGCACGATGTCGATGAACTTGCGGAACTCATGCGCAGCGCCGGCTTCCGGGACGTCGATGTTCAGGCGAAGCCCAAGATCCTTCGTCTCCCGGCACCCGCCGATTTCCTGTGGCAATACATCAACAGCACGCCGATTGCCGAAGCGGCGGCTCAGGCAGATGAGGCCAAGCGCATGGCGCTGGAGCGCGATGTCTGTGCGCAGTGGCAGGAATTTGTGGTCGACGGTTCGATGTCGCTTCAAGTGGGCATGACGACGGCGACTGCGCTGAAATAGGCTCCTGAATGTGAGCGATGCTACTCGCGGAGCGAATGAAAGGACGGCTGCCTCCAGGCGCGCTCGCAGCAACGAGCCGCCTGGGGTAAGGCGCAGTCCTCTTGGAGCAGGACGACACCGTTCAAATCTACCGGGATATTTCGGCTTTTCGAGCTGCCCGCGATGCATCGATAGCGAATTATCGATTCGTAACTCTCATAGTGGAAGCGCCTGACAGTGGCGTCCTTGATGGTCCGGAATGGCACACGCATTCACACTGAACGGACCACGACTCGTTGCGTTGACAGGCTGCAGGCCCGGAACTAAAATACTTTCCTTTCGATCTGCTGCAAAGATCGGACTTCGCAAGCTGGAGGCACCGCAGTGCGGGGAAGTGCTTCAGTCTTTTTGTTGGCGGCGGCGCTTGTCACACCGAATGCGTCGGCCGAACCTTTGCAGACTTCAGAGGACATCGTTGAGTTTTTCGCAAACGCGGCTGATCTCGGCGTATCGCGCGGGATTTGCGTGGGCACGGAAGACGAGTGCAATAACGGGAACGATGCGCCGGCCCAGACAGGGCTCGACATGCTCATCAATTTCGATCTGGACTCTGCCGATCTGACATCGAATGCGCAAACAACGCTCGACGAATTTGCCAAGGCGCTGAAGGACAACAGACTGCAGGCTCATTCCTTTATCGTCGAAGGCCACACCGACGCATCCGGCGCAGACAGCTACAATGATGAGCTCTCGCAGAAGCGGGCGCGGTCGGTGACGGCATATCTGCTTTCCGCCGGCGTGGAGATTTCGCGGCTCAAGCCCGTCGGCATGGGCGAAACGCATCCTCGGGCGGATGACCCATACGACCCGGTGAACAGACGGGTCGAGATGAAGATTAATCTCCAGTAGAGACCGCTCGGGGCCGTGCGCGGCCGAGAGATCGTGAAACGCTCTTTGGCCTCAAAGGGCGCTCATCGTGGCGTCCAGGATTTGGACGATCGCCTGCTTGTACTTCTCGAATTCGGGCGATGACACCCTAATCTCCCTAGTGGACGAAGCGGGTTGCGGCGCGGTTGGCGCCGCATGGCCGCGCATCTTCCGCTCCGCCCAGTCGACGACGTAGGCGACGTTCTTGCCGGTGAGGAACGAGTTGGCTGCTATCACCTGTTGCCCAACGACGGCGACGAGCGGCATTGAGCCGGGTGCCGAAAGCACCTTGTGGGCCCCCTCCATTCCCAGAAAGTGGCTGAGATAGAGACGGCCGGCCGTGATTTGGTGACCGCGCACCCTCAGGTAGGCCTCGCCCTCACGCGCGAGATTGCGCACCATCTCGCGCGAGATGGTCGGTTCGAAACGCAGGGCCAGAAGCTCCTCGCGCGAGAGCGAGCGTGCAAGATCCGGGCGATAGGTATTCATCATCCGGACCCACGTGCGTTCGATGAACTGGCCGAGGCCTGTCGCCGACGACTTGGGGTTCTTGGCCCGTATGTCGCCGCCACTTTCCACCTGGATAATGCGTGCCGTCAGCGCTTCCACGGCGGAATCGTCCGACGCGACCGCCGTCCCCGTGCCGAGCGGGTCGACGGCCGAGCCCGCCTGATAGAGCTCGAAGTGAAGATGCGGGCCCGTCGAAAGACCGGTCGTTCCCACATATCCGATGACCTCGCCAGCCTTGACGGCGGTGCCGACGCTGTTCTTCAAATTGAAGCGCTGCAGATGCGCATAGCGCGTCTCGCGACCGTCGGGATGGGCGATCCTGACCAGATTGCCATAGCCGCCGCCGTTGCCTTGGAAGGTGATCTTGCCATCGAAAGCGGCGAAGACCGGGGTGCCGACGGGCGCCATCCAGTCCACTCCCTTGTGAATGCGGACTGTTTTCAGGATGGGGTGCTTCCGCGGCCCGAATGTTGACGTCAAAACCCCGTTCACGGGCGTGACCATGCCGTTGGTGACGGTCAGCGAATGGATCTGGTCTTCCCGCGTAATGCAGGCGTAGTTGCCGTCGTCCTGCCGGAAGACGAAGCATTCCAAGCTCCTCTGCGCGCCGTGGACGCCCACATAAAGCACCCGGCCCGATACGCCGTCGTCGCCGCGCGCGGTCTGGGAATAGACGAGGGCCAGCCGGTCGCTCTCTGTGGCGAAGGCGTTGAGATCCTCGCCGCGCGAGAGATACATAATCGCTTCGCCTATCACGCCGGTCGGGACGTTGTTGCGGGCGGCCGCGGAGTAGATCGCATCGAGCAAGCGGTACTGGCGCTTGTGAGTGTCGTCCTGCGGAACGCCGGAATAGTTGAATAGATCGTTGCGCACCCATGGATCGGCCCCCAACACGAAATCGCCGGAGCTGTTGCGTGCGAGCGTGCCGACGAAGGCGTCCCTGGTGTAGATAGAGACCTGCATCAGCAGCGGCGGACGCGTCTGCCGGGAGGGACGATATCCGCGCAGGGCGACGACGTAGCCGGGCTCAAGGCTCTCGAGGCCGAAGAGGGCGATCATGGCTTGCTCGGCGCGTTCCGCTTCCCCGGCATCGAAATCTTCGTCCAGAACGACGCTCTCCAGGCTTCGCTTGCTGAGAACCCTGACGAAGATGTCGTCGGTCGTTACGCTTCGTTCCGATTCGTCGACGGTCATCGCCACGCTTGTGTTGTTCTCGATCTCAGTTTTTTGAAAAGCAGGGAGTTTGACCTCGCCTTTGTCGATGGTTTCACTCCAGCCGGCCCCGGAATCGGCGATGGCTTCCGCCGTTTCACCGGAAACAACGCCTCCTGAAGGCTGAAAATCGGAGCCGACGTCGGGAGCCCCTGCCACCACAGCTCGCTGCGCCTGGAAGAACGCGAAGTCCTCCTGCGTTGAAGGTATCGTCGTCATGAAGCGTTCGCTGGAGCTCAGCATGGCATCCGCCAGAATCTCGACGCGGGGCGATATGCCCGGATCCGCAAGCTCCGCCGGCCGAGCGATCGACCGACCTTTCTTCTCTGTGCCCTTTTCGAAGTTTATCCACATGGGGTCGCCCGGAAGGTCAACAATAGCGGGAACATAGACCGGCGCGTCAGCTGGTAGCTCGCCCATGCCCTCGGCGACATTGAATTCCTCATCTTCGTCGCCAGGCAGCCAGTACTCGGCCATCATGTAGACAGCGGCAGCAAACGAAAGCAGCCCCAAGAGGCCGGCGACGATCTTGTGACGCCTCATCCGCGAGCGCCGCGCGGAGAGCGCCTCTTTCCGCAATCGGAAACTGGAGTCGATCCCGTGCATCATGGGCCGCTCTCTGTCAGGAAGAGCGTCCAGCGCACCTGCTCAAGCGTGTCCACCTCATAGTAGCGTGTTGCAATGTGCCCGCGCTGCCAACAGTCCTCGATGCCGCGGATGGTGAAGCGCCGACGCTCCACGCACATTTCGGTGGAGCCGTTCAGGATCGGCTGTCCGAAGACATCCGTCGCATAGATGTAGATGTAACGGTTCGCCAGCTCCTCCCGGATGACGTTTACGCACTGGTTGGCCCCCACGGTCCACCAGCCGTTGGTCTGAAAAGCGCTGTCGACCTCCTGGCCGACGGCGAGGTTCACGACGTCGAGCGTCTGGTTGCAGACAGTGAATTCGGCGCGGGCGCGCTCCGGCCAGAGGACGGCCAGTAGGGCAACGGCGAGCGCGACGGGCGCCAAGCGGGCGAGGGTGGCGGAGCGGGACTCCGTGGATCGACAGAAGCGGGGAGGGTGGCGATGTTCCATCTGTCCTGATGCTATCCGCCGAGCCGGAAATATTTGGCCGTCGCGGACATGTTCATCCCCTTATCCCGGATCTCCGCCAGGATCGCCGGAAGCGTGGTACCCGCCGGGCTGGGTTCCGAGAAGGCAGCGGCCTGAACCGTGCCGGCGCCGGTGATCACCAACATGATCTGGGGCACACCAGCTCCGGCTGCGCGGCCCTCGCCATCAAGGCTGATCGGGATACTGAAGGTTGCTTCGCCCGCCCCGGGGGAGAGGCGTTTGTCCAGGTTGTATACCATGCCCTCGTTGTCGATCAGAAGCAGGCTTGACTGCAGCCCGGTGCGTGTTTCCAGTCTGCCGCTGATCGGCAGGCCGCTCGGCACCGACGTGCGGTCTAGAACGAACTCCGGCTTCTCGGCCTTGGTGCCGCCGAGAGCGTGCAGGAAGTCGGTCACGGCACACTGCGCCGGCTCTATAAGCCTGACGCTGATATCCGGCTCGATGTCGAACTCGGCCTGGAAGGCCTCGAGAAGCGCCTTGAAAGGTTCGACGGTGGTTCCGAAACCCTCGATCTCTACAGTCTTGTCGGTGACCGTCGTCGCCGTCGCGTAGAAGCATGCACCACCCTGGTAGTCACGCAGCCAGGATATGCGCTCGGCGGCGTCGTCGATGGCTTCCGGCGGAGGAACCGCAATCTTGGGAATGTTCATTGCCGTCGCCGTCCCGCTGTCGTTCCGCGGTTTCGCCGTTTCCGGCTCAACGAGCGCCGTATCAGGAGCGGCGGGTGCCGGAGATTCTAACGGCGCGATTCCGGCCTCCTCGACCGGAGATGCCGGAGAATCCTGCGCTTCCGTTTGCGCCGTAGGGGAAGGTGGGGGCGGTTGATCGGTGGCCACGGCCAGCTCGGCGACTTCGGGAGCGGCTTCGAATGACGATTCCACCTGCGGGGCAGGCGCCTGCTGTCGGAGTGCGAGATAGGCGCCTGCGCCGGAAATGATGATGACCGCGGCCACGGCGGCAAGCGCTATGTCTCTCCTGCCCGATGATTGCCCGGTCGTGGCGGGCGGGGGCGGGGCATGTGCGGGAGCTGCTGGTGGGCGGGGCAAACGGGGCGATATATGGGGGACGAAGCCCGACTCCTCGCTTCCCGCCGGCGATGGCTCCCGACCCGGGTCCACCGCTGCGAAGGGCGGGGCCGGATTGCCCGGAGCCCCGGTGACGGTGTCGTCACGCGTCATCCAGGCGATCTCCGCCATGCTCGCCGGCCGATCGCCGGGATCGGGCTGCAGCATCGCCTCGATGATCGTCCGAAGTTCGCCCGCGATGCAGGAAAGGTCGGGCACGATCCTGCGTTTTTCCACCACCTCGAGTTGCGATCCTCCCATGTCAAGGGGTTCGCCAATGAGCGCAGCCACCAACACGAGGCCGAGACTGTAGATATCGGAGCGTTCCGTCACCTCGCCGCCGTAAAGGCCGAGTTGCTCGGGAGAGACGTAGTTGTACTTGCCGGCGAACTTGCCGCCGATCAGCGTTTCGCCGCCGACAGTCGCCGAGCGCGCGATGCCGAAGTCGATGATCTTGGCCCTCTCCACCCGGCCCTCCGGCAGGATGATGTTGTCCGGTGAAAGGTCGCGATGCACCGCTCCCGCTTCGTGAACGGCGGCGAGGCCCGAGGCGAGACGGTGGCACAACCTGCGCACCTGTTCGGCCGGAAGCGCCCCACGCCGCATGACGTCGAACAGCGACTGGCCGCGCACGAACTCCATGGCGAGATATGGCCGGCCGATGCCTGGATCGACCGTGAAGACGTGGTAGCGCACGACAGCATCATGCGAGAGATGATTGAGTATGGAGGCTTCCTTGCGGAACAAAGACAGCATCGTCTGGTCGCGGGCGAATTCCGGCAGAACGATCTTTATGGCGACGTCGTCACCGGTCTGGATGTTGTGGCCGCGGTAGACCTCGCCCATGCCGCCGGAGGCAATGCGTTCGTCAAGCTCATAGATGCCGCTGAGCTGAGTGCCCACGGTCGCGCTCGTCATCCCCGGCAAGACCCGGGTTCTGTCATCGGAGTTCATCAAACCCGCCCTCCGCCAAGCGGCTGCCGGCGATGCGACGGCGGCGGAAAGAACGGGAAGGTCTTCCCGGCGTTTCCTCACGCTTCGTCGCCACCCTGCCTGCGTCCCGCAGTCTGCCACAGGGGCGCGCAAGAGTATAGAAATTCGCGGCTTGGCGGTGCGCCGTCAGAACTCCGCTGGGCACCGGAAATTGGAGAGCGCGGGCAGGAGGAACGGATTGTCTGAAGAGCGCGTCGTGATCGAATAGGCGATGTCGCGGCCGCCGATCACGAACTGTGCCTCCACCGCGTCCTCCTTGCGGGTGATGGAGGCCGTATCGAAGAGCCGCTTCAGTGCCCATGGGCCCTGGAAACGAACTGCCGATTCCCTGCCGGGCAGTTCAGGCGTCAGGCTCAGGTTCGCGCTGCCGGAGGACATGCCGCTGCCCGGCCATGTCACTGTGCCTGGAACGCTGCCGGACTGGTAGCTCTGGAGCAACTGGCCGTCGACATCCAGAAGCGCCATCTCGGCGTCGCTGTTCAGCGAAACCGGCGTGAAGGTGATGTCGACCGCCGGAGCAGAGGCGCCGGGCGGGAAGAATGCGTCGCGAATCTCGGCAGCGAGCTGGAACGCCTTCAGCGCCGAGACCGAAAGCTCGCGGCCCAGGCGCGTGCCCTGCTTCCATTGCCAGGTCTGGCTGCTGAGATCGGTGAGCGGGGCGACATGCTGCGCGAAGAACCGGTCCATCACACCGTTGGGCGCGAACATCCTGACGAAGTCCGCCAACGGCACGTCCTCCGTGCTACCCTTGGCGAAGGGATACCGGTTGTCGATTGTTGCCTGGCAGGGATCGGTAACCGTCTCCTGCAGCATCTGGTTGAGCTTGGCGATGGACGTTTCCGCGGCATCGCCCTCGAATTCGTCAGCTGCCTCATGGACCATCCTGGACATCGCCTTGGGAAGTCGGGAGGCATTGGTGCGCAGGCTGGAGATCTGCAGCTGCAGGTTCGCGTTCGCGCGTTCAGCCTGACCCGGGACGGCGGCGGCGAGCTGAAGACTCTGGTGGATGTCGTGCAGGTTGTGGACCAGGACATCGATCGGGCGCTGACCGGGAGGGCCGCTGACCACCGCGTGATAGGGCCTGAACTGGGCTTCGACGCTTGCCCCGGGAAGCTGGTTCGCGCCCGAGAAGGCCGCGCCCGCGCGATTTTGGGATTTGCTCGTGGGGAGCTGGATGCCGATGCGGGCGAGACCCTTTGCGCGCTCGGCCGTCTCTTGCGCAGCCTCTCCGTTCGCTGCCACGCTCGGCGCCCGCGCCAGAGCCGTCTCGCTGGCGACTGCTTCGAAAAGGCGCTTGAGGGGCGAGTCCGACGCGGCGGCGGCCGAGAGCGCGAGATACTGCGGCCCGTCGGCTGACAGGGATTTGAATTTCAGTCGGTTGAGAACGGCATTCCACGCATCACCGAAATCCCTGCCATAGCGGGCCAGGAGTTCGGGTCCGAGCCGCGGCAACTCCCGCTCCATACCCTGCTCGCCGCCGTCGCCGATCACCCAGTGATCATCGGTCAGCTTTTGCGCGACACCGGCCAGCTGCGGCAGGTAGAAGCTGTTGAATCCTTCATAGGTGTAAAGGCCGGGCACGGTGAGGGTCGCCACATCGTTGCCATCGACCGTTTCGAACACGAGGCCGGCTTCCGGCCCCCCGCCTGCGGCCAGCGAAAAATCCTCAAGACCTGCCGAATAGATCGCGGAGCGTATCAGGGCGCGGGCACGTTCTGCCAGCGTCAACCGCCCGAGCGAGCGCTGCGCGGCCTCGACCAGCGAGCGGTTGAGCGCGAAGGACGGTTCTCTGCCGTCATCGAGTTCGAGCATGGCGCGCAGGTGTTTTTCGAGTTCCAGCCTGCCTTCGCGGTTGCTCGATCCCGGGTAGCGGTTTTCCTCCCAATCCCTGCGCATCCAGGCGACGATAAGTACGTCGTCCACCTTCGGCGCCTGCCCACCAAGCATGAGGTAGACCTTCAGCGGCTCGTAGAGTTCGATGGGATCGACCATCCTTTCGCCGATGGTCCGTTCGAGTTGAAGGAGGAGGCGCGAGCGGAACATACGCTCCAGCGCCTGCCGGTATGCGGTGATCGACGCCGAACGGAGGCGCTCGCGCTGGCTGAGGCCGAAAGTTTCATGCATCGGTGCCCGCAGGTCCCGGGTCTCGAAGCCGGCGGGCAGGTAACGCAGTGTCTGCAAGACGGTGATGACGTTTTCGAGGTCCGCGTCGGCGACCGTCGTGCTGGCAAGCAGCTGTTCCGATCCGTGCCGCAGGTCCTCGACGGATTCGTCGGTGAGTGCGATGAGGGAGCTGTTGGCTGAATAGCTCCATCCCAACATGCCGAGCGCGCCGGCAGCAACCAGCGCTATCGCCGCTAGGCCGCCATAGCGCAATGTCGCTGCGCGTCGTGCTGCAAAGCGGTCCTGGAGTATCCGGCCAGCCTCGGCGAAGATGACCTTGCTCAGGAGATCGTTGAGGAAGAAGCCCTCGCCGTCCTTCGAGGCGTGAGCGGGAACGTTGACGCGGGCGAAGCCGCCGGCGGCATCCTGTAGCACCTGGTCGATTGCCGGGCTTTTTTGGGTGGCGGAAGAAAAGTAGAAGCCGCGCAGCTTCACGTCTTCGCCGTGCTTGCCCCGTTCGAAGATGGAGCGGAGAAAGCCGGTGACGCGCTCCCTCAGAAGGCCGAACCGTGCCGGGAAGGCGAAGAGCGCAATGCGGGCGGCGGAATCCCGCTCCTCTTGGAGCCGGTCGGTGGCCTCTTCAGCCAGGCGTCCCGCGAGAGCTTCGAACTCCGCCGGGATTTGCTTGAGCAAGGTTTTTAGGTTTTCCCCCGCGTCAAATGTTGTGCCCCATACCTTGTGTCGGCGGTCTTGATCGAAGCTGCCGAAATACTCCACAAAGCCGGCGACCAGATCAGCCTTCGTGAAAAGCACATAGACCGGAAATCCGCTCTGCAGATGCTCTTCGATTTCCTGCAGTCTGTTGCCGATGGCGACCACGTGCGCGCCTAGCCCCTGGTCGTCGAGGATCATCAGATCCTCGAGGCTGCAGGTGAGTATGACACCGTCTATGGGCCACTGGCCGCGATGTCTTTTCAGAAGCGATAGGAGGGCGAGCCAGCTTTGGTTGTCGCTGCGCGGATCGCCGCCCTGGGTGGTATAGCGCCCCGGCGTGTCGACGAGCACGGCATCCTCGGCGAACCACCAGTCGCATATTTGCGTTCTGTCGCCCGCTTCCGGGCCAGCGAAGGGGAACTTCAGGCCCGAGTTGGCCAGTGCCGTCGTCTTGCCGCTGCCCGGCGGACCGATGACGAGATACCATGGGATTTCCCGCAAGCCGCGCTTTCCCCGCGCCCGTCGATGCCTGGCCACCGCTTCCGCCATGCGCGTCTGCAGTTCAGGCGCATCACCGCCATTAGCGCCGCTGCGGGCGGACGGGATCAGCGCCTCGTGCGAGTGCCGTATCTGCAGGAAACGAAAGATCCAGTAGGTACCGAAGCCGACAAGGAGAACGCCGGTTGATACAGCGCGCACCCAGGCAGGCTCGAGCGGTCGGACATCGCCAAAACCAATCATCGGCCCGGCCAGCCAGAGTGCGGCGATGAGAGCTGTCAGTGCCGCTGCTGCTGCCATCCGCAGAGGCCAACTCATCATGGCTGCCTCGAGACGCTTGCGCGCTCGATGGTGACAGGCGTGTCCGGGTTGAGCGCCAGCAGTTTCTGCACGACGGCCTCGCCGTCGCCGGCAATGAGCACACGCAGGACGACGTAGCCGCCGACTAGCAGCACGGCCAGGCCGGCTGCGACCGACCACAGGGGTGTGCGCGACGCGGTGTCTGGTGCTTCCTCCGCCAAACCTTTCCAGCGCGGCGAGATATCCTCCTCGGTCCGCGGTCTGAAATAGCGCAGCGTCTCATAGACGTCGCGGCGTACGCGATCGATGCCATGGTCTTTCCGCACGCTCCCCCGATACTGACCTTCGAAGCCGAGCGACATGCAGGCGTGCATGAACTGGATGAGATCACAGTGCCGGTCCGGGTCCGCTAGCACCTTGTTCAACGCCTGGAAAAAACCGGTGCCGAATGCTGTCAAGTGGAAGAACCGCGGCAGCATCGCGTGTTCTTTCCAGCCCTTCGGATCCGTGTCCGGCAGATGCGCGATGACATCGTCAGCCGTCTCGCACAGCGCGAACTTCGCCATCCGTATGTCTTCATCAGAAAGACCCGCGTCGGAGATCCGATGTTCGAAATCCTGAATGGCACGTGCAATGCGTTCTGCCAGTGCCGCCTGGTCGGCATTGGTCGACGACGCAAGCTGCAGACGGCCAAGGATTACCAAGACGGGTGCGGCGGCGGCGATGAACGGATTGGCGGAGGTGTATGCAAAGCCGTCGGGAACGGCGAGCACCGCATCGGGCGCCGGAGATGAGAGGCTGTCAGCGGAAGGCGGGCCTTGAAAGATCACAGTACCCGTCTGCCAGCCTGCCGGAGGGCGCTGCGCGAGGCCAGGATCGAATACCGTCGCTCCGGAGCCTCCGTGCTGCGAAAGGGTACCGTCGTCAGGCGTCCGGCTTGCGCGATCCGGTTGGTTCCGGCGGCTCGGGCGAATAATGGTTTTGCCGTCTTCGCCCTGTGGATCGTCATTCGAGGTCATGGGCGATCTTCCGGCAGTCCGCGGCATCTACCACAGGCACCGTCCCGCGATGGGTGTACGGTGGTCATACCCCCTTCATCTTGCTTCCGGGCGCCCCGCATCACATGGTCCGCACTGCCTAGAACACACCGCCGATACCTATCCCGCCGCTGATGTCGGGAGGAGGGGGCGCAGGTGGGCGGACGGGTTCGGAATGCCCTCCGGTGCTCCGGCCGCCGGGCCGGCTGTTACGCGTCTCGCCGGCACCCGAGGCAACCTTCTCGGGCGCGGCCTTCCTGACGATGACGGGTTCCTTGCAGATGCGGCCGGAGCGCAGAAACAGGTCGCCAAGGAGTTCGACAGTCGGCTCGGTGCTCGAAACGGACTGGCCGGTGTTCCTGTAGAAGTCCGTTACCGCGCGAACCGAACCCTTGCCCCAGATGCCGTCCACGCCCATACGATAGCAGCCAAGGCGCCTCAACTCCGTCTGCACGCTGCGGGCAAGCTCTATTCTTTCTTTCTTGCTGTCATCCTCGGTGGCGGTCCTGCCAACGATGAGGGTCTCAATGCCGGACACCACGCTTTGGCGGGCACCTTCGAGTGTCTCGTGCGAAAGGCTGGCGATCTGGGTGCCGGCTAGGCCGGATGGCGCATCCTCGGGAATTTCCACCGATCGAAGCGTCTGCCCGACGATAAGGACCGCGGTCTGCAGGTCATTGGAGGCAAGCTCGACCTGCAGCTTTTCCTTGGCGATGGGGTCTGACAGGATGCGCGAAAGGCTGGCGCTGAGCTGCACCGGATCAAGCACCTGCTGCTCGGTGAAATAGAATTGCTCACGCAGGTTCGACTGGTCCCACGGGACCTGTCGGCCGAGCGTCAGCGCTTCCGTTCCGTTGCGCACACGGATCATCATGTCGGAGATGCTCAAGCCCGGAATCTCGATGTTCTTGAGGAGCGCAGCGGTGAAGGGGCTGTTCTCGCCGGCACCGTCTACCGTCACATTGCCCGGCTGTGTGGCAAAGGCGATGAAGGTATTCTCGCCTACCTCGACTTGCGCCAGACCGTCGCTCGCGCCCGCGCCGCTGCCGAGCGGATTGTTGCGGCAGGCGTCGAGGAAGATAAACGTCTGGCGAGCGCGGTTCGCAAAGCGCGCAATCAGCTCGTTGAGCCTGATGGCACCGGCCTTCAGTTTTTCCAGACTTTCGGGATCGGGCGTATCGACGGGGAGCAGATAGTTCTCGCCCTCAGACTGAATGCCGTGGCCGGCGTAGAAAATCAGAACAGCACTGGCACCGGGAAGCTTGCTCTCCGCCTCGTCGAAAAGCGCATTGAATTCCTCGACCGAAAGGTTGGTACCCGTCATAACGTCGAAATTCAGCCGTTCCAGGCTCTCGGCCAGCTTCGTCGCATCGTTGGTCGCGTTTGGCAGATGCTCAAGTCTTGCGCTCTGATAGTCGGAGTTGCCGATGACGATTGCGATGCGCGTTCGCGGCTGCGCGGCGTCTTCTTCCTCGACCGCCGCACGAGCGCCAGACGAGCCGAGCATGAAAAAGAGCAGCAACGCCGAAACATGAAGAAGGAACAGATGGGGCATGGCAGCTTGCTCGTCCCGCGCGGCAATCCTGAGGCCATCGATTTCTTCGGCGAAGCAGTGTCGCCCTCTGGGGAGACCCACCTCCGTAGCGCCGAAGATCGGGACAAATTCTACACCAAGATGGAAGCGCGGCATAGGGCGAGCTAACTTGGGCGCGGAAAGCATTTGCGGGATCCGCGAAAGTGTATCCCAACGAACACTATATGCACCCCACCTTTCTGTTCACCTGAGCGAAATGTGGCGCCTGATTGCAGCTGGTGGTATTTTGAAGCGCGGCCACACCCGAAGAGGTGACGAAAGGTTGGCGCGCAGGCCTCTGGCGGGAAGGGGACAGCGATGATCGGCAGGTCTTGGACACTTCGGCTGTATGGTGCGTCCGGGCTGGCGGTTGCCGCTGCATCATCTTTTTATTCATCAGGGGCCGAAGCCTGCGAGGCGAGTGAGAACACTGCGGGCGGGGTGGACATCGTCTGCGAGCCTGGCGATCCAGCGGCGGCGCCGTTTGCCACTCAGTATTTTTTTGGAGACCTTGAGTTTTACGACGGCAATGCGAGCGATACGCTGACCATGACGGGTGGCAGCATCAGCGAGGACGGCGCGGAAACTCCAGCCGTCGATGGTGACAACAACCTGTTGTCCAGCCCCGGCTTCATCCTGATGCTCGGCGGTGACGACACCGTTGTCATCTCCGGCGGCACGGTCGGTAATTCGGTGGACCTAATCCATATCGATCTCGGCGCCGGCGCCGACCGGTTCGAGATGCATGGCGGCGCCGTGTACGGCAGTGTCTATGGTGAGGACGCGGAGGATGCGCCGGGCGCCGACACCTTCATCATGAGCGGAGGCACGGTCACCGGATCGTTGTACGGCCTCGGCGGCGGCAACACGTTTACTGTCAGCGGGGGCACGATAGAGGGGTCCATATTTGCCGGAAGCCAGAACGACATAGTGACGATCTCCGGAACCGCAAATATCCACGGCAACGCCGAGACGGGGCCCGATGCCGTTGGCCTTGAGGATGGCGACGACGTTTTCGAGATGACCGCCGGCACACTGGGAGGAGCGGTGAGCGGCGGCGGCGGCGACGACACGCTCACGATCTCGGGCGGCGCGATCAGTTCCTATGTTGCCGGCAACGAGGGTTCGGACCGGATCGCCGTCTCCGGCGGCCAAATCGAGGGGGATGTACGCGGAAACGAGGGCGAAGACGAGGTCACGGTCTCGGGCGGCGCGATCGCAGGCGATGTGGAAGCCGAAACAGTTCGCCTCTACGGCGGCACCATTGGCGGTGACATCGTCGGCATCTCGGGCGACACACTGATCATCGACGATGCCGTCGTCCCGAACCCGCTCGACCTGCGCAATGATGTCCTTTTCAGTGGCACGAATTCAGTCGGCAGCATAACAGACACGGATCTTGCCGGAGGCGGAACAAAAACACAGGTCTTCACCGGCTTCGACAGCCTGGCGCTAGACAATTCCACGCTCGGCTTCGGCACGGGAACGATCGGTATCGGCAATCTGAGCCTGAGCAACGGTTCGACCCTCTTCGTCAACGGCGACACCGGACTCCTTGGAGATCTGACGCTGTCCAATTCGACCCTCGACATGATCGACGGGGTGGCGGGCGATGTTCTGACGCTCGGCGGGCTGGCGATCAGCGACAGTCAGATTGGCATCGACCTG
Source organism: Chelativorans salis (assembly GCF_025336525.1). GTDB lineage: Bacteria > Pseudomonadota > Alphaproteobacteria > Rhizobiales > Rhizobiaceae > Chelativorans > Chelativorans salis. Next base: position 793,145 of record NZ_JAOCZP010000001.1, on the reverse strand, counting down.
AACCAGCAGACCTCGCTGGTGGACCGACTCGTCGCCGACACGTTGACGGCGACCGGTACGAACACCATCCTCGTCAATCTACTGGGCACGCCGGCATTCACCGGCCCGACGGACATCCCCATCATCCTTGCCGGCGGGCCGGTCGACGGCACGTTTCTCATTTCAGGCGTGCCAGGCACGACAGCTTCGCTCTTCACCTATGAGGTGATCGCCGGTCTCGACGGATTATTCATCCGCGTTACCCCGGCGCTCTTTGGCGTCGCCGCCGCCCCGCAGAACGCCATCGACGTCAGCACCGTCGATAATGTTTTGAGCACCCTCTACGGCATCAACAACGACGCGATTGCCGCGCTTCTTGGCCTCGGGCCTGCGGAAATGGTGGCGATCGCCCCCACATTCGGTGTCTTCGCCTCCGGCCAGTGGGCGCATGTCGAGCATGATGGCTTCACGATCAGCCACAACAGCCTGACGGGTCCGGGCCCAAGCTTCGATGCCAGCGACTTCTCCGCCGCAATCAGCCTCGACTTCAACGCGGCAAAGCATTTCGGCTTCGACGACCGCTATGGGCTCAATCTCGGACTGTTCGGCGGCTATGCGTCGACCGATGTCGGCTTGGGTGCCTTCCAGGGGTTCGACCGCATTGGCGACGCCGACAATGGAAGCGTCATGTTCGGCGGCTACGGGCTCTTCCGCCAGGGTTTCAATTATGCGCTCGTGTCGGCTACCGCCTTTTTGGGGGAGACGGATATAACGAACGGTGTCCTGAACACCACGGGCAGTTACGATACCAAAGGTTTCGCGGTGACGGGGTCTGTCGGCCGCATTTTCACCCTGAGCGAGCGCGTGCGCTTCGACCTGCGGGGCGGACTTCTGGGCGTCACCTTCAGGGGAGATGACTATATTGACAGCGGCGGCAACCGTTTTGGAGAAAGCCGGATATCGTTCGGGGCGGTTAAGTTCGAGCCCGGCATCTACGCCGACTATAAGCTCAAAAACGGCATGGTAATCAGCCCCTATGCGCGTGCGAACCTACAGCAAAGGTTCGGCTATCGCAACACCTCCGTTCTGGATGGCCGCGAGATCGCCTTCGACGATGCGGACTTTTCGGCCGCGCTGTCGGCCGGCTTCAACCTGCGGGTCTCGCAGCGGACGACCGTCAGCAGCGAGGTCCGCGGCAAGTTCTCGGCAGACTCCTCCACCCTGGGCGGCAAGATCGGTCTCAAGATGGCTTTCTGACCCTCCGCCATGCTCGGCGGCAGAATGGGCAAGGCTATTTCTGCTTGACGGCCTTGGCGTAGGCTTCTGCGAAATAGGCGAGGAAGACGTCAAGCATGCCGTTTTCGTGGGCGTCCTCCCGGGCTTTCCAGGTCGCGACGAAGGCATCCCAAGCGCGAGCCTTTCGCGATGCGAAGACGGCGGCGGGCACTTTCCGTTCTATGGCCTCTGGCGAAAGGTCTTCGAGGAGCCGGAACAGCGCCTGCTGCATAGCGGCATAGGTGGCATATTCATGCGTCTCCAGGTCGTTGAACGCCTCCTCTACGCTACGCTTGGCGTCGAGATATCCGGTTCTGTTGCGTGTGAACATGATCTCCAGGATGTCTTCGGATCCCGGAACGGATTTCAGGGGATTGTTGTCGGCCGGCCCCACCATTGTCTGGTGGCCGCTCCTCGTGAGCACCTTCGCGGAGGCACGCGCCTTCAGCATCACAGCGAGCTCATCGATCGTGTTGCGCAGGATCGCCCCGATCTCGGCGGCAACTTCGCGCTGATCGCGCATTGTGAATATCTCGGGCCGCACGCCCGCTGCTACGGCAATGTGCAGGAAGACATCGGCAGTGTCGTGGTGGCCGGAGGCGTTCGGCGTCAACGGGGCCGCCCCTTCAATGCCGCTTTCCTCGGGTGGCGGATGTGTCGTCGGCCGGCTGTTGCCCGGAAACCTTCGCTGGCTTGCCTGACCGCCGAAGAAGGGGTCCGACGGGCGTGCGGGACTCCCGGATTGGGACCATCGGGCCCCCTCGCCGGGTGCCAGTACACGCTCGCGCCGGCCTTCGGAGAGGGACACAGAGATGATGTAGGGGCCGATCCTCACCCGATCTCCGTCGGCGAGGCGATGCGGGGTCTCCAGACGCCGGCTGGATCCGTTGATGAAGGTTCCGTTGCGGGAGACATCATGAAGCCAGAATGCACTGTTTTCGAAGCGGACTTCGCAGTGCCGGCCGGAGATGAACCTGTTCGGATCAGGTAAGCGCCAGTCGCGGCTCTCGCGGCCGATCTCGAAACTGCGCTCCTGCGCCTGAAAGCTGAGCGGACCGCCGCCGGGCAGCCGGTCGACATTGTCGATCCTCAGACTGATATGCATCAGAAATCGCCCGCCACGTTCGTTTCCTGCCGCCGTTTCCGCCTTATTCTAGCACAGTTCGAAAAGCCAGCAGGATGCGCGGGAATATGCTTCGCACGCTTGCGGCGGCCCAGGCGGCTCTTCTTTGTGGGTTCGAAGACATGTGCTAAGCTCGAAACTAAGATCGGCCGCGTTCTTGGAGGGGGCACGACGCCATGTCCAACGATCGTGTCACAGCCGTCCAGACGCCGCTCGGCCCGGACGCGCTGACCTTCACGCATCTCCTCGGGCGCGACGAGATCAGCCGCTGTTTCGCCTATACGGTCGGCTTCGTCAGCAAGGACCAGGAGATTGATCCGCTGGATATGCTCGGCGGGGCGGTATCGGTCGAGGCGGAAGCGGGCGAGCCCAAGCGCTGGTTCAGCGGACTGGTGTCGGAATTCCGGCTGACCAGGATCGAGGATCGTCTGGCCCATTACGAGGCGGTCGTCCGGCCGTGGCTGTGGTTCCTCGGCACGACGACGGACTGCCGCATTTTCCAGAACATGAGCACGGTCGAGATCGTCGAGAAGATCTTCTCGAAATACGGCTCGGCGAAATTCGAGAAGCGGCTGCAGGCTTCCTACGACCCGCACGAATACTGCGTGCAGTACGACGAAACCGACCTCGATTTCGTGCAGCGCCTGCTCGAGCATGAGGGCATCATGTATTTCTTCGAGCATGGCGACGGGGAGCACAAAATGATCCTCGCCGACGCCATGAGCAAGCTAAAGCCGGCGCCGGGCTGCGAGACGGTGCCGTACCATTTCGAAGGCCAGGCGATGCGGCGCGACGTGGAATACATCACGGAGTGGATTCCCGGCAGTTCCGTCAGGCCGGGCGCTTACGCCCACACCGACTACGACTTCAAGAAGCCGCGCACGGACCTGATGACCAAGTCCGCCCAGCCCTTCAGCCACGAGTTGGCAGAGGGTGAGAATTACCGGCAGCCCGGCGCGCATCTGGAAATCGGCCGCGGTGATACAATCGCATCAATCCGGCGCGAGGAACTCCAGGCCGCACATCAGCGCATCGCGGCCGCCGGCACGGTGCGTGGGCTCTTTCCCGGATGCACCTTCGAGCTCGAGGACTTCCCGCGCAAGGACCAGAACCAGGAGTACCTGGTCATCAGCGCCGAGTACAAGCTGTTCGACCCCGAGTACCGCAGCGGCGCCGAACCGGAAGATGAGAATTTCGGCGTAGTGCTGGAGCTGGCGCCGACCTCCGTGCCGTATCGCCCGCCGCGCATCACCTCGCGTCCCGTCATGCGCGGGCCGCAGACAGCGACCGTCGTCGGCCCCTCGGGCGAAGAGATATTCACCGACGAATACGCCCGTGTGAAGGTGCAGTTCCACTGGGATCGCGAAGGCAGGAAGGACCAGAATAGCTCCTGCTTCGTGCGCGTATCGCAGACCTGGGCCGGCAGCGGCTGGGGTTTCATACAGATCCCCCGCATCGGCCAGGAGGTGATTATCGACTTCATCGAGGGCGATCCGGACCGGCCGATCATCACCGGCCGGGTCTATAACGCCGCCCAGATGCCACCCTACGAGCTGCCGGGAAATGCAACGCAGTCGGGGCTGAAAACCAATTCCTCGCTCGGTGGCGGAGGCTGGAATGAGCTGCGATTTGAGGACAAGGCGGGCTCCGAGGAGGTCTATTTCCAGGCCCAGAAAGACCACAACCTTCTGATCAAGAACGATCGCAGCAAGCTCGTCCAGCACGACCAGTCGGACCGCATCGACAACAATGCCAAGCACTCCGTGGGCGTCAATCTCGACGAGGACGTTGGCAACAACAAGACCACGAAGGTGGGCGTGGATCGCACCGTCGAGATCGGCTCGAACGATACCGAGACGGTGGGCATCAACCGCTCGCTGACGGTGGGCGCGGATGAGACCATCGGCATCGGCGCGAACTCGACCGAGACCATCGGCTCCAACCACACACAGACCGTGGGTGCTGTCCAGACGATCAAGGTTGGCGCGGCCCGCGTGGATGCGGTTGGGGCGGCCGAAACCCGCAACGTCGCGGCAGCACAGACGAACACGATCGGTGCCGACCGGTCGATGACGGTGGGCATCAACCAGAGCCACAGCATCGGCTCATCCGACAGCTGGCGGATCGGCTCGAACCAGAGTGTGGAGATCGGCGGGGACCAGAGCTTCAAGGTTGGTGGCGGCCAGACGAGCGAGATCGGCAAGGGCCGTAGCGCCAAGGTCGCCGAAGACGATGCGACGGAGGTCGGCGGGGCTCGCGCGCTCAAGATCGGCAAGGGAAGCCTGGTGGAGGTCGGCGAGGACGGTGCGATCAAGGTCGGCAAGGACCTCCTGATCGAAGCCGGCGATTCCATCGTCATCAAATGCGGCTCGGCGGCGATCGCGATGAAGAAGGACGGCACCATCTCGATCGAAGGCAAGGACATTACGATCAAGGGATCGGGCAAGATCAACGTGAAGGCTTCGAGCGACATCACAATGAAGGGCTCGAAGATCAACCAGAACTGAGGGCACGGCGATGGCGAAGGTGCGCGAGCGGATCGAGGGCGTGGTGATCGGCGTGCTGATGGGCTTCGACGGAGCCAAGCCGCTGGTCGTCTTTGCGGGTAATCCGAAGGAGACCGCGCTGCCGGCGCGCAGCCTGGTCGAGCTTTCGCCGGAGGCGCTGGGTGCCGAGGTGGCGCTCCTCTTCGAAGGAGGGAACCCCGCAAAGCCGCTGATCGTCGGGCGCATCGTAGCACCGGCCCGCAAGGCGCCGGGCATCACGCCGGAGGTGATCCGCGACGGCGAGCGCGTGACGATCACAGGTCAGGAGCGCGTCGAGCTGCGCTGCGGAAAGGCCAGGATCATCCTGGAAAAGGACGGCCGCATCACAATTCGCGGCACCTATGTCACCAGCCACGCCAGCGCCGCCAACCGCATCCGAGGCGGCTCGGTGAACCTCAACTGATGCCGCGCGCGCCGGTGCTTCCGGAGATTGTCCGTCAGCACGCCGAAATGGCGGCCTTCCTGTGGACCGTCTACGACCACCACCTGCTCAACCCGGACGAGAACCCGGAGATGGACGAGGAGCGCCTCGCCCGGCTGGTCGAGCGGCTGGAAGCGCATCTCGACGGCTTGCGCGTCGCCGGCGAAGAGGGGCGGCGGATCGCGCAGGAGCGTTATGAGGAATTTCCAGAGGCAGGTGAGCTGTTCGTCGTGCGGATGTTGATGGACGGGGCGCCTACAAGCGTTGCGCAACTCAATCTTGAAAAGGTGAGGGAGTACCTCGCCGCCGCGCTGCATTAACGCACGGCGCCGGGGCACCAAAGCCGCTGTAGCTTTTCGATGGTGCCCGTAGGTATAGCGACGCGCCAACATCTCGCGCAACGGGCAGCGAACGGTGGGCGGCGTGCGCCGGGACGTCTCTACGTGAAGGACGCTGCGGTCCAGCCGGTACCGTTAAAGCGGGCGAGCTGATCTCCGCCGCAGGTCCAGAGGTAGCGTTTCGTCCCTCGCATCGCATAGCCGCGCGCCTGCGGCTTGAACGGGATGAGGGTGTTGCCCACAAGCTTGAAAATCCCGCCGGAAAGCGAACCGAAGTAGATGTCGCCGGCGTATTCCGCAATGCTGTAGAAACTTTCCGGCGGCGCATCGATCATCTGGTAGCTATCGCCATCGATCATGAGGCACGCACCGCTGAGGCCGCAGAAATAGGCGACGTCGCGGCTCTTGGCGAAGGCGCCCCTAAGGTCCGGGTTGGTGGGGATGTCGATGCGCTGCCAGGGGCCGCCGGTCCAGCGCGCGATGAAGCCGCCGTCGCCGGCACAGATAAGAGAATCCTCCGCCACGCCGCCGATCGCGTGCACGTATCCGGAAAGACCGTCGCTCATGTCAATCCAGGAGACCCCATTGAAGCGGAAACACGTCCCCGCTTCGCCGACGACATAGACGGCGCGGTCGTGTAGTCCCCAAATTTTAAAGAGACGCTCGCTCGTCACACGCTGCTCGACGAAGGTCCCAGGCAGATCGTGGAAACAGCGACCGAGGATCTCGCAGAGGAAATGGGCGCCGGACTGTGACTTCCACATGTTGGAGATCCAGATGTCTTCGCTGAAGATGAGCGCGGGATTGGATTCTAGTGTCGTGTATTCGAAAATGTTGCTTTTGAAGCTTTCGCGATCCTCGTCCGTGGACACCACGAGGACACTGGCCTGTCCGTCGTCGGACTGACCCACCGAAACGCATTCCCTGCTAATGCCGTTCGCCACCGATCAATCTCCTATAGCGGGCTAGCCGGGACGGGCGTGGCGTCGCTGATCTTCTCGCCGCCCGGCACTCGGCACCTAGTCTGCTTGAGGTCATCTCCCTTCTTGCCGGATGCCTCTTCAAGGTAGGCATAGACCACGGCCTCCAGGCATTCCATCGCCCATTCGCTCTTCTCGTCATTCTTGATGGCGGGGTGGTTTTCTCTGACGTTCTGCATTTCGTTGTCTACCGCCTGCTTGACCGTCGGACGGGTCGTGCCGCAGCTTTGCGCGAACTTGAGTTGCGCTGAGGTCTTGCGGCCGTGCGGTGTATCGGCGCCGGCGTGGCCCGGTCCCTCCATGCAGATGCATGGAGCAGTGTTTTTGGAGTAGTTGGCAAAGTCGGGAATTGAATGGGAGGCGCCGCCGCGCTTGTTTTGAAAAAACGCGTTCTGGACCATGTGCTCGGACTGGTCGGGAGACTTGCAGGGGCTGTCCTGGTGTTTGTGGAGTTGAAGGCCACAGTCGATCAGCACCTGTGCACAGGTCGTATTGCCGATGTTCATGCCCAGAACATGTGCCCAGGGTGGTGTGTTACCGACGGGCGAGGCATGGTTGTTAGTGGCAAGATCCGACATGCGGATCACTGGTTCGCCGTCGAATTTCACATTGTTGGACCAGGAGTTGAAGTACTCCTTGCCAGTGTTCTTGGAGGTTACGGCGCCCTTCTTGGCGGCGCAGCCCGCCTCGGTTCCGGAAGTTTTCGAGAGGTCGGACTTGTTCTTGATGTTGACAATCTTGCCGCCGATGAAGACGGTGCCGGTGCCGCTTTCGGTGTCGCCCGCCATTCCGAAGCTCGGGTAGGGGACCGGGACGCCAGGCGGCGTGGCGGGGTTCTCGGGCGGCGTGAAGCAGGTATCGGGGAAGGCGGCGATCGTTTTCCCGTCCGTTGCCTTGCCAGAGACTCCAAGGCCGTTGGCGAAGACGTTGGACATCACGCCGCCCTTGCCGCGAGCACGGCGGCGCCGCATGCGCCGGAGTCGTTGGAAGCTTCTATGAGCACGGGGTTGCCGGCGGCATAGCCTTTCCTAGCAGCCATCCAGGCCATGCCGGCCATCAGCGGAACGCAGGCCGCGCCGATGTTGCCGAGCGACTCGGCGGGCGACCACAGATCCTGGAATTCGTGTCGCCCACGCAGCAGCCGGAGGCTCGCCAGCGCGGTCTGCTTGAACCAGTATTGCTCGCCGACGAGATCGGATATCCGGTAGCCGAGCCTGTTCATCTCGATGCCGGTTTCGTCGAGCGCCGTGCGATAGGCGGTGGTCATGCCGTCGCCGCGCAAGGGCAGGTCGTGGGTATTGTAGATGTGGGCGGCCTCGCGGGCGAGGCCCAGGCCGTGGAGCCGCAAGCTGCCCGTGCCGGTGCGAGCGCACAGCACCGCGGCGGCCGCCTCCCCGGGGATGAAGCCGTTCGGGTTGACAGGTGTCAATAGTCGTTGACTGCTGAGATAGTGCGAGACCGAAGCGCTGGTCAGGTAGCTGTCGACGCCCGCGACCATGACGAAGGGCGCGTCGCCGGCGGCAAGCGCCCTGCGGGCGCTGTCGAATGCAGCGTGGCCCGATGGGCGGCCGTGCGCGACGATGCGTGAGGCCGGGTGAACCTCGATCTCGACAATCCCCGCGATCTGGCGAAGCAGAGCGCCTCCGTCGGCATAGGGCCGGCCCGGCCGGTCTTCTTCAGCAAGACAAAGAAGGATCGGCGTCTGGCCGCGCGCTTCCGGCACGGCATCAAAGGCCTCGCAGATCGCGGCGGCGGCCATGTGGGCCATGCGCTTCTCGCCGATCCAGTTGCGCGGCAGGGGCACCGGTGCGCCGTTGAGCCACTCTCCGCCCGAACCGACGAACCGCGTTTCCTGGAAGCCGTCGAGCCTGGCCCGCATCGCCGCGCACGCCGACGGCGCGTCGAGCCCTACGGCCGTCACCATGCCCACTGACACGATGTCGAGGCTGGGCTTCATGCGGCCTCGGCCTCCTCGTCATCGGGCGGCGGCGGGAGGTCGAAACCTCGAACGTAGCGCTTGCCAGCCGCCCGTGCCCTAAGCATCCCCCGTGTGGGATGGCCGATCCAGCATTCGGAAAAGTCGAGGATGGTGCGCTGGATGCGCTGCTGCACCCGCCATACGAGCGAGAAGCGCCGGTTCTCGGGCTCGAAGAGCAAGGTGTCGGGCAGCAGCTCACCTTTGAACGCCTCTGCCGTGCCCTTGAAAAGCGTGATCGGCAGCTTCGTGTCGGGCAGCCTGAAGCTGACGCGTCCTTCCGGCGTGAGGCTGAGGAGCACCACCTCTTCGCCGCCGCGTGGGTGGTCGATCTGCTGGTCGATTGGCGCCATCTGGAAATAGCGCTCGTCGAAGTCGGGCGGCAGGAACGGAAAGACGTTGTCGATCCATGTCTGGTCGTAGGTGCCGCCATATTCGATCCGGCCGGGCCACCCGCGCCCGCACGGGCCAAAGCTCATTGGCCTGTAATCGCCAAATGGCGAGCGCACCTCCTCGCCCACGGCCTGGGTGTTTGGCAGTCGCAGGCCGGGAATGAAGCGCTGGTTGCGCGTGCGTGCCCAGCCGGTTCCGACCGGATTTGCCGCGTAGCTGGCGGGCAGCGTGTCCTGCGGGTCAAGGCGGTCGGTGCCGCCCCAGGCGGTGTCATAGGAGAAAGGCTGGCGCAGGAATGGCTGCGGCGCGGTAGCTGTGAAGACCGGCCCCACCGCGCGCCATTCGCGCGTGCCCAGCACTTCGAACACTTTCGACCACCCGCCGACTTTGATGCCGACCGTCACCCGTTCGGCGGGCCGCCCACCTGGCGAGTAGGCGCATCCATTGGCGATCACGTCGCAACGCGGCTTGCGGAAGGCGAAGTCGCTCTCCCAAAGCGTGGCTGAAAAGCCGGGCTCGCCCGTATGCATGTCGGCCATGACGAGCGGCACCTGGTCAGCGGACTTCTTGACCAGTCCGCCTGGCGTTTCTGGAAAGTCGAATGTACCCTTGATGACGACCACGATATACTCGTGGGCGGCCTTATCCATGCCCATGGTGAATTCGTGCGGAAAGCTCGTCTGGTTCCACACCTGCATCAGCACGGCTCCCAACTCGGTGCCAACAGCGCTTGCAGAGCGGCGCGGGGCGCTTCCGGTGCGACGGCGAAGAGGGCTGAAGGGTCGTTCCAGAATACCGTTCCCTCCAAAGGCTCTCCTTCGACGGCGAATGCCGGGAAGGGCATGTCGGCAAGTTCTGCTTCGAGCGTATCGGCGTCGAATTCGCCCTTCCGGGCCGCCTGTGCTGTCGCGGCGAGTTTGGAGAACCAATGCGCGCCTGTTTCGGCCAGACATGGTGTTGCCAGAATGAGCGGCTGAGCCAGCGTAAGCGGAAACCGGCGACGCGCCCGGTCGGCGCTCGGCACCACAACCCCGGCCGCGGGTCCGTGGAAGCGGGCGCCTAGCATGAAACAAACTGCCGTACCCTCCGGCCAGACGCCGGAAGCGAGCAGCGGCATGAGGTGGAGCGCCACCCATCGATCCCAGTTGCGGACGAAATCGGGCGGAAGACGCCGGCTCACAAAGTCGCCCGCTGTCGGAAGCTTGCCGTAGAACCCCGGCGCGATCAGATCTGGGGCGGGCACGTGAACCTCTTGAACATCTCAAGGTTGTAGGGGTTTTCGACACTTGCCGCGCGGAGCTCGAAATCTGCGTAGAAGCCCTTGGTGCCGAGCCTAAGCTTGTAGACCTCGGGCAGCGGCGTGCTGGTGAACTGGCCGCTCCGCAGGAGCCGCAGCCACGCCCAGCTTCCCGTCTCCGTCAGCACGACCTCGGGCGAGCCGTCGATCGGCTGGAAGGCCAGCGTGATGACGCCGGTGCCGTCAGTGCCCGGCCAGGTCATCGGCTGCGGGCGCGTGGCGTTGTTGAAGTAGACGAGGCTCTGCCCGTCCAGATTGAGGGTCACGCGGGTCACGCTCGGCGACAGGTCCTTGGGCTCGAGCGTAAAGCTCATCACCGGGCCCTGGCCGCCGGGAAACAGATCGTCGCGAATCTGCCGCGCTTGTTCGAAGGCGGCGAGTGCAGAGGAGTCGAGACCGAAGTCCGCCCGCCATTTCCACGGCTTGCTGGTCGTGTCGACATAAGTGATGAGATGGTCGTTGATGAAGCCGTCAATCAGGCCGCCCGGCCCGAACAGGCGCTGGAAATCCCGCACATTGACGTCGATCGCGCTGTCCGGCGTGAAGGGATAGCGATTGCTCAGCGCAGCCTCGCAGAAGGGCAGGATCTCGGCGCGCCATATGGCGTTGAGCTCGGAAGTGACGGCTTTTTCCGTCAGTCCGCTGGTGTCGCCGGCGAGCCCGCTGAGCCAATCGTCAATGGGGTCGGGCAGGATCTGCGCCTGCCTCGCCACGGCGCCGGTCAGTTCGGCAAGCCCGCCCTGCTTCTTGATGGCGTCCTGGGGGTCGGGGCTGGCGGTGACGGTCTGCAGCACGTTGGAAAGCGCGGTGAGCGCGACGACGGCCCCGTCGAGTGCCGGAGGCTGGCCGTCCACCTCGGCGACCACGCTCTTTATGGGCTTGAAGTGCTCGGCAACAAGAGCGCCGGTGAGATCCACCTCCTCGGCGGAGCCCGCGCGCGGGAGGAGCTTGACGCCCTTCTTTGCCAGCTTGCCGATCTTGCCAAGCTTTCCCAGCACCTTGGACGCCCCCTTGGAGGCGGCCTTGTTGTCCGAGGCGGGTTCTTCCTCGTCAGAGCGGGTGAGCTCGGTCTCTCGCACGACAGCGGTGACGAGGCGCTTCAGTGCCGAATCGGCGCTCGACAGGTCCTTCAGGTTTTCGCTGGCGGTATTGAGGTCGGTGAGCGGCGCTAGCCGCACGTCGCGCAGGAAGCTGTCCCACTGCGCGATGAAGTCCTCATAATAAAGCTTGAGGATATCCTCCGACAGGGCGGAGACCGAGATCTCAGCGTTTTCCGAGCAACCGCCGGCGAAAACGGCACGGTCGAGTGCCGCCTGTGCAGCGACGTCTTCGAGCCGGTCGAGGATGGCGCCATGGAAGCCGTCATAGGTGAAGGCGCCGGGGATGCCGGTTCGCAGCGTCTTGCCGGAGCGCCTCGCCAGAACCTTCGCACCGTTGGGCCCCGCGAAATTTGCAGGGATCCATTCGGGAAGCTCCGCAACGGCCTGGTCGGCCAGGAGGGCGTTGTAGGCGCGCACCGGCAGCGAGATCGTGCACACGCTCTTCAGCGCCTCGGCGACGAGCGCCTGGTCGGGCGCTGTGTAGCTTTCGTCGATGGCCATGCGGTCGATCGCGACGAGCTGGTGTTCTTCCGCATCCGGTGTGGGGAAGAGGGCAACGGGTGCGTATTCCGGCAGCACATTTACCCACCAGTACTGCGCGAACTCCGGGTCCATCTGCGACAGGCCCGTCATCATGCGGTAGGTCTTGAGCGCACCAAGCATGAAATCGGGATCCCGAAGCTGCCGCCACATCGTGGTTTCCAGCACGGCCACCATGCGCGGCTCGAGGATATTGCGCAGGGCATGATCATAGGCATCGTCCTGGGCCCGCAGAAGTTCTGCGGACGCGGACGGGCCGATGAAATCCTGCACGCCGCCGGGCGGTGCGGTCCGCGCGCCCGTCACCTCGTCCATGGCGGCGAGTGCGACGTCGAGGTCGGGCGCTTCGGCCGACACGGGTGTCGCGGCGGCCGCCGTCAGTGGTGTTTGTAGCGCTTCGAACTGGGCGGCCTGCGAATCGATCGCGCCGCGATTGTCGTAAAAGGCGAAGGCGAAGACGAGGCCGGCGAGGGCCGCCGCAGCGGCCGAACCTGCCGCAGCACCTCGCCAGACCCAGAGGCGGCGGCGCTCGGCGGCCGGATCGAACGTGCCGAGTCCCGCCTCTCTGAAGATGACCTCGGTGAGCAGGTTCTTGAGAAAGAAGCTGCGTTTCTCGATGCGCGGTGCGGGCATTGTCCGGGGCGGCGGCAGGCCGAAGGAGGAGGAGAGCGCGGCCGTCAGCCGGTCGATGGGCGCGCCTTCCTGTGTGGCGGAGGTGAGATAGACTCCGCGCAGCCATGGGCTTTCCTCGTAGCGGCTTTCACCGAATATGGTGTCGACCAGAAGTTGGATCTGTTCTGACAGGCTTTCGAGCTGGGCGGGGAACCTGAAGATTTCCGCACGCATCGAAAGCTGGTCCTCGTTTTCCAGGCGCGGCACGAGCCGGCGTTCGAGTTCGCTTGCAAGAGTGGAGATTTCGTGCGCGACCATGTTGCCGTCAACGCGCGAGTCGAGCGCGAAGGTGGCCCCCCAAACCTGTTCGCGCTCTGTCGTGGAGAGGCCGTCGAAGAAGGCTTCGAACCCCTTGATGAGGTCGGCTTTGGTGAGCATCAGGTAGACGGGCAGGCGGATTTCCAGCCGCTCATTGAGCTCGGCAAGCCGCCTCCTGATCTTGCGACCGTGCATTCTGATCGCTTCTCCGCCCTCCGACAACGTGTCGATGGAAAGTGCAACGATCACGCCATTGAGCGCGCGGTGGCCACGATGCTTCTTCAGGAGGTCGAGGAAACCCTGCCACTCGACCGCGTCGACCTCGGGCTGGCTTTCCTGCTGTACGTAGCGGCCGGCGGTATCGATCAGAACTGCGTTCTCGGTGAAGAACCAGTCGCAGTTGCGCGTGCCGCCGATGCCCTGAAGGTCATCGGTGAGGTCGATGGGAAAGTTGAGCCCGGATTGGCGCAATGCAGTCGTCTTGCCGGTAGCGGGCGGGCCGACAATCACATACCACGGCATCTCGCGCAGAAACTTCCGACCGCCCAGCTTGCGTCGCTTCAGCTCGGCCATCACCTCGTCGAATTTGGCGCCGACGGCGGCCACACTCTCATCGCCGGCGCTCGGCGGCTTCTCCGGCGCCTGAGGTGCGATCTCGGCGACGAACATGCGGTTGGCGCGGATTGCCCGCCGCTGCGCGGCGATCAGCCAGACAAGCCAGAAGATGACGAGAAGTGCGATCAGGACGATGCGCACCGTCTCCGATGCAAAGGGCGCACTCTCGCCGATCCTGACGATGGGAGCGAACACCCAGATGATCAGGGAAATGAGCGCGAGGCCGATCAGTGTCCACAGCCAGCGGGAGGTAAGAACCGACCATAGAAAGCGCAGAATGAACATCCTACAGCCTCTTTTCGACCAGGATCTCGACACGCCGGTTCAAGGCTCGGCCTTCGCGCGTGCCGTTATCGGCCACAGGGTCGGTCGCGGCCCGTCCCTCCGCGCTCACGCGCTCCTGCGGCACGCCATTCCTCACCAGAATTCCGGCGATCGTCTCGGCGCGAGCCTCGGATAGGCGCTGGTTCGTCAAAAGCGGGTTGCTGCGCTGCAGCGGGACACTGTCGGTGTGGCCCACGACCGTTATGTTGCCTATGAGTTCCTGGTTCTCGCGGATCACCGCGGCGATGGAGACGATGAGGGGCTCGAAACTTCCGGTCAGTTCGGCGCGGGAAGACTGGAAGACTTCCGGGTCCGAGGCCTGGACGACCAGCTTGGCCAGTGAAATGCTTTCGGTGCCCTTGAGCGCGCGGCGCAGATCGCTCGGGGCGGCCGCCTCGAATTCCGGTAGGAGCGCTATCTCCACCGTTTCAGGCGGCGGCGCCTCGACAGTGGGCGCGGCGCGGACGATCTCCACGCGTCCGGGCGGCGGCAGGGCGCGGACGAGAGCGGACAGCTCCACCGCCCGGCTGCTCAGCCCCATGGAGAGCCCGACATAGATTGCCGTCGCGGCAACCGCAGCCAAGGCCGCCATGACCCAGATGGGCACGGTGAAGCGCGCAGGCTCGTCAGCCGCCACGACGCCCTTCCAGTTGGGCGAGAGTGGAGAGCCTTCCGCGTCAGGGTCACGCAGGAAGCGGGCAGCGGCCACGCGCACGGCATTGAGCGACCGGTCGCCGGCACGGCCGGGCACCCGGTATTTGCCGCGGAAGCCGAGCGCCAGGCAGTAATACTGCAGCTCCAGCAGTTCTCGATCGCGGTTGGGATGGCGCTCGAGCTCTTCCAGCCTGGCAAAGAACTGCGCCCCCGCATCGACGTCGCCATGCAGCATGACCACGAGTGGCTGGCGCGGCCATGCGCTGGCGCCGCCCCACGGCGTGTTGAGCGCCAGATCGTCGAGGAGCGCAGCCACGAGCCAGGCCGCGCGGTCGGCCCTGTCGAGCGAGGAGCCGGCCGAGACGGCGGCATCGCGCGCGCGCACGATCTCATCGAGGAGCCGCGTGCGTAAGGCTTCGGGGTTCTCTGGCGCCAAAGGGCTCTCGAGCTCCGGCGCGAACTCAAGCAGGGGGGCGAAAGCATTGATGAGCCCATTCGGGTGCGAGCGCAGCCGCTTGAGTGCAGCGCCTGCGGGCGGGGGGGCAGAAGGGCGCGGGGTCGGCGGCGTGCCGACCAGGCGTATACGGGTACGCTCACGATCCTCAGACAGTCCGAAGGGATCGTCCCGGCTCATGGTGTCACCTGTTCACCGAATAGCAGTCGATCTGCGGCTCGCTCGGCAGGACGCCAGAGACCCCGATGACGAAGCCAGGCGCCTCGAGCAACGAGGCCCAGTGTTCGCTGCGCTGGTCGAGCTCTAGGCACAACCGGTCGCCGTCGTAGGGAATTTCCCGCGGCTGCGAGTGCAATGGTTTCAGTGGGATGCCGGGCAGGCGCGACTTCCACAGTGCCTCGAATTCGCCGGCCGCGCCCACTGTCGCCTGATTGACGAAGATCTTGCGCAGCGCATCCTCGGAAAGTTCGGAGCCGACACGGATGACAATCCGGCTGGCCGTCAATAGCTTGGGATTATCGATGCGCACCTTCCAGACATTGGTCGCGTGCTTCATCACTGGCAATGCCCGCGACTTCGGCTCCACGTAGCGCAGGCTGAGGATGAGCGAGCGCAGCGTATCGGCAAGCGCGGCATAGGCCGGCCCCGGCGCCACGTGGTCGTAGGGCGGTAGCTCACCCAGCCGCCGCGCGCTCGAGCCATAAGTCGCCATGGAACCGGCGAGACCCGATAGTTCGAGAAAAAGCTCCGCCGGATGAAAGACATCCTGTGTCAGCATGTGTGCCAGCCGCGGGCGCGCCGTATTGGCGAGCTCAAGCATCAGGAGGTCCTCGACACTGCGCCCTGGCCCGCCCAGCACCATCTTGCCATGCGCCTCGGCGATCTGGTCGAGGCCGGTGAGGACCTCCTGCAGTAGCTGGGCGTACCAAGACACCGCACCCGTCACCAGGGCGGGCGGCAGGAAACGCTCTTCCAGAGCGACGCCGCCATCGGCTTTGAGGCCCTTTATCTCGGTCACCGGAAGTGCCGTGTAGCCGCCGACCGACTTGCCGGGGGAAAGCAGCAAGGCCTGCGGCCGCGCCACTTCGATCTCTTCGGAATCGGCGCCGCCCTGCACGGCATCCCGCACCGTCACGATCTGCCCGCGATAGCGCGCGCCGGATGGCTCGGCATGGGCAGGGTCGAAGCCGACGCCGCCCGGCGGCTCGAGCGGCAGCGCGATCAGCACCGGGCCGGCGCCCGTCTCCGCGGTAACCGCGAGCGGGCGCGGCGCATCCATCGTCTCCGGGATGGCGAAGGGTGTGCCGTCGGGGAAGATGCCGCGCGCCGATTGCACAGCGATCTGGCCGGCCTCCAGCAATGCCGGATCAAGCGATAGTGCGCGGAAGCCGAACGTCTGCAGCCGACCGGCCTGCAACGTCCCGCGCACCATCGTTTCGATAAAGCGATCCTGCTGCTGAAAGTGCTGTGTCCTCAGGAAGAGACCTTCAGACCAGAGCACTCTGTTTGCGTCGCTCATACTGGCACTCTCTGGCTCATGCGCGTGCTACGGACATCCCGCTGCCGCCGATCGTGACGTTGACGCTGAACTGTGAGCCCGGCGAGACGGGAACCGTGGACCGCCACGTGCGCCCGCCCGGCTCGCGAAGCAGCGCCACGAAGCCCAGCGCCGTCGCTTCCGGTTCCACCGTGATGGTCTTGGAGGCGCTGCCACCGGGCCCGACAGGGATCTGATCCGTGCCGAGAAGATCGCCGCCGAGCGTTCCCGCGGGATCGCTCTGAAGAGCAAAATAGTCCGCCGAGTTGAATATGCCGGTGCTCTTGAGCCGCATGACGAGCACCGTCACGGGCCTGCCGCCACCGTCCGGCCCCGGGTTCATCCCGGCCTGGCCGATCAGGTTCACCGTCACCGCGGACGGCTTCGGCGGGCCGCTCTGGCAGGCGGAAAGGAAGCTCGTCGCACCAAGGGCGAGAAGGAAATTGCGCCGGTCGATCATGCAGTCACTCCTCTTCATACGCATCTCGAAAATCGGCGCCGATCTCACCCATGAAGCGCTGCTCCGCGCTCGTGGCGATCTCACGGTGGCGCTTCTGGTAAAGCTCCCAGAGCTTGGCGCCGCGCCCGCCGGCGAGAATGGTCTCGATGGCCGAGCTCGATTTCAGCTCCGCCTCGATCGCCGCCGGGTCGAAGCGGTCGATCATGCGCCGCAGCGCCCCCTGCAGGCCGCGCCATGCGCGTATGTGATGCTGGGCGAGATCGTGCACGGCGTCGGCGATCGCGGCTTCTGCCGGAAGGAACCCGGGGCTGCGCTCAGCGAGCATCGTCGCCAGCGCGTCATCGACCGTGGGAAGGAACTTGAGCGGATTGACCTCGGAGGCGCCCACCACAGTCTGTGCGACACGGGCACTGCCCTTCTCCTCCGCACGCTTGCGCAGGAGCTGCATCATCCCTTCCATCATGATGCGGTATTGGCGTCCGAACCTTTCCATTTCGGCAACCGGATCGGCGGATGGATAATCGGCCTCGTCAACGCCAAGTCCGCGCAGGAAAGCTGCGCGGAGCGCCGGTTCTGCCGCGCCTCTGACAGGTGCGTGTACGGCTGCTTGGCGAGGTGCCGTAAGATGCGGGGCAGGGCGCTTGCGAGGAAGATCGGCAGGCGGGTCCCACGGGACCCGCGAGGAATGCTCTTCGGTGACGCTTCCTCGCCGCCCTCCGGTCGCTTCGCTGCTTGAAAAGGCATCTGTGCCGAAGGCGAAGTCGTTGCCTTCTTCGCGGGACCTTTGCCGCGGTGACTCATGCCTTACCTTCGCGGGAGTTTCTGCCCAGGGGGCTGCTTCGGGCGCTTCGTCGCTTTCGGACCTCGGCGTTGCCACCGGATCGAGGCTGAAGGGATCATCAAAGGCCGGCGAGAGAGAGCGATCCGCCCTGCGCTCGAAGGCACGGAAGGCGCCCGGTTCCGGCTGTTCGAACGGGTTCGGCAGGTCCGCCGGTCGCGGGCGCTGCGGCTCCTCTTCGCTCCTTACCGAGAAGAAGTCGTCGCTGCCGAGGCTGACGGGCGTTCCCGAGGGTGCCCGCCGGGGAAGGCTGTCATGGTCCGCCGGCTGCTCACCTGTCGGAATATCAAGCTCCACACAGACAACGTAGTCACCCAGTCTGAGCCGCATTCCGTTCCTGAGCGGCACCGTGTTGCCGGAGCCCAACGGGCTGGCTGCTTCGTCGATGAAGAGGCCGCTGGAGGAAAGATCGGTGACGGAATAGCCGCTCTCGCCGGCGGTGATGCGGCAGTGGGTGCGCGACACGAACATGTCGGGGTCTTCAATCTGCCAGTCCGCCTCGGGACTACGGCCGATCACCAGTTCACCCTGGTCCAGCCGCGTCTGCCGCACAGCCTGGGCGTGCGGTCCTTGCTCGAGCGTGAGACGCAGGCTCATGCTGCCACCTCCGCCGCTTCCGGCCGCCATCCGACGGCCGCCCGCATGCGCATATCTTCGGCATCGCCCCAGCCTTGCGGCCGCGCAAGCCATGCCGTGCGCCCAAGCTGTGCTGCACCGAGCTTCGCGCGCGGCACCTGGCTTGAGGCGAGCACCAGCCTGACATCCACATCGAACTGCTGGTCGACCAGGTCGCGCACGGCCCGCTTCAGCACCACGAGCCGTGCGCCTCCAGGAAGGAACGCCTCGAACTCGTCCCTGCTCAGCGGTCCGATACGCAGTTCTATACGGCTCTGGCGGCTGAATATACGCGGTCCGATCGTGGCACCTCGGCCAAGGGTGGCGTGATCCCTCCCGAGCCGCGTCTGCAGCGCCTTCGGTATGGTAAGCCAGGTAGCGACGAACTCCTGCAGCCGCACCGGCACGCTGAAGGCTTCCGAGAGAAACAGTGTGAGCCGCTCGGGCCCCTCGATCTGGCTGACAAGCGAGGCAGCCTGGCCGAGCTTCACCGTGTCGATTTCAGGATTTTCGCTGTTCTCGGTTCCCGGCAGTCCTATGCCGGCCATGGCCTTCAGCATGGCGCGGACCCGATCCCCCTCGGAGCGCTCTACCTGTACCGCCGGCGTGGCATCCGCCCAGGCGCGATAGAAAAGGGCGATCATGCGGTGCTGAAGAATGTTTATGAAGTCGAGGAAGGTCGTGTCGCTGGTCTGCCGCGCCTCGGCGCCCGCGAACCAGCGTTGAGACAAGCGGTCCAGCACCCACCGCGTCAGATGCAGCGGCATGGGACCTTCCGGCCCCAGAAGTCCGAGATTGGCGACTGTGATTCTGGCCGGCGCGTCGCCCGACGCCGGGCGGAATTCGACCACGTCCTGCGTTGCAAAGCCGAGCCGCACGTGCTGGCCAAGCCGGGCGGGCTCTCGGTCGGGACGGCCGGCATGGCCGAAGATACCGCCGCCGTTTTCAAGCCGGCGCAAAAGCTCGAAGAAGTCGAACGCCGTGTGCGGCAGATCGCTCTTCTCTAGATCAGGAAGCGGTTGCCGGGCGTCATCGGCCATGACACGTCCTCCTGCTTCTGAAGAAGCCTCGTACGCGTGCGCACGAAGCCGTTTATGCCCGCGTGGCGGGCGAAGAGCCGGGCAAGCAGGGCTGAAAGCAGTAATGCGCTCTGCCCTGCAAGGACCGACTGATCGACATGGAGCGTGACCTCCGTGCCCCTGCCGAAGCACATCGGGCCGTCGATCGGCAGCCTTTCGACGACGGGACGGGAGGCGATACGCACGATAGAGCGCGCATGGCGGGCAAGCTCGGGATCCCCCCGGTCGGCATAGAGATCGAGCAGTACGTGCAGAGGATCCGCGCCGCGTCCCTCCTCGGCGAGGCTCAGGAAACTCAGCGAGAGCTGTGCCACGAGCCGCCAGGCGAGATCGTCGGCCCGCGATTCACCGCCCGCGCCGGAGGGCAGCGTGGCGGGGATCGCCGGTTGCGGCGCGCGCAGCGCCCCCAAAAGCCGGACGGCCTCCACCGGATCGCCGCTTTCCAACGTCAGGGTCGGTGTGTCGTCAAGGATCGGCAGGTCGCGGTTGGTGCAGAGCGCTGAGACCTCGATGCGCCTGAGAGGTCGGCTCGCCTGCCGCCCGGCCGGACGGGAGATCGCGATGAAGACGTCGTCGCCCGTATAGGACGTCCGCGTAATGCCCTCCCGCCGCTCGTCCTCCGTCGCGCGGCGGGGTCTGCGCTCGACCGAATAGACCCAGCCGCTGCCGCGGTTCTGGCCCAGGCTGAACAGCGCCGGTATCTCGGCCTCGGGGCCCTCCATGTCGGCGTCCTCGACATGAGTGACCCGGAATATCTCGAAATCGAGCGGCCGCGTGCGGTCGGCATGCAGCACCTGCCGCGTGCGTCTGGCGTCAAGCTCGATGGCATTACACTCGCGCTCGAAGAGATTGACGATCGGGGTGGCGAAGAGCTCGAAGTCGGCAGGCTTGAGATCAGCCAGATCCGGCGCCGGCCTCCTGAAGAAGAAGATTATCTCCAGCCCCGCAGCGCAGGTCTTAACGACCGGATGAAGCCCGGCAACGCGCACGAAATGGAAGCGTTCGGGCATGATGAAGTATTCGCGCAGCAGGCGATAGCCCTCGAAGGTGGCTCGCGTACGCGGCATCAGCGCTTCGGCATCGCTTATGCCGATCATCTCAGGTGGGGGTAAAGCAGTCGTCGGACTGTCCTTGCCCTCGGCGCGCGCGCCTACGCTGGAGCAGATGCCGAAGATGGCGTCGAACAGAAGCGGTGCGCTGGTGCGGCCGGCGAGGTGTAGACTGAGGCTATCCAGAGCGAGATCGCAGAGCTTGCCCTTGCCGACGCGGGCAAGGGTCAGGCGAAGGGCGGCTTCGCCGCTTTTCCCCGCCGGGGGATTTATGCCGCCCGCCGAAATCGCGCTGCGGTCCTGGAAATAGGTGACGGATGCGACCTTCAACGGCCAGAGCGTAACGTCCTGCGCGGTGGTGAAGATGCAACGTGTGGACAGGCCCGGGCGCAGGCTGGAGACCAGCCGCGTGTTGCGGGCGACGACATGGCCGGCATCCATCGTCTGCACCTGCTGGCCTGGCTTCAGCACCGCCATTGCCGTTGCGGGCGCTGGCGTGACAAGGTCCGGATAAAGAACCTCCAGGATACTGCGGGAAAACCGCGAGCGCTCCGCGTCCACCTTGAGGCGCGTGCGTGCGGCAAGGTATGCCACGCCGTCGAGCAGGCGCTCGACATAGGGGTCGGGGCAAGGTGTGGTATCCAGCGACAGGTTGCGCGCCACCGCCGGGTGCATCTGCGCAAACTCTGCCGCGAGCGTGCGGATGTGGGTCAGTTCCTCCTCGTAATATTCCAGGAAGACCCGATCCATTTTCAGGCATCCTTGAAGTCGGTTTGCGCCACGCCATTGTCGAGATCGATGGTGGTGCGCAGGTTCAGACGCTCCGGCGCCGGCGTCATGATCAGCACCGCATCGATCTCGATCTTCAGGCCTATGCTCTTGTCGCCGAAGCCGACGGTGACCTTCGTCGACCCCTCCTTCAGACGCGGCTCGAAGGTGGTGAGAATGTCGCGGATCTCGCGCGCCAGCGCCTCGCGGTCGAAATCGCGCGAGGAACGCCCGGAGAAGGAGGGCATGCCGTAGTTGATGACGCTGCGCCGAACCTCCGGGAAGCCCTCTAGCGTCAGCAGGTCCTCATCCGCCTGTGCGGCCTCCTGGGCGGACAGAAGCGGAACCGACTGAAAGCGCTCGGTATTGAACAGCGCTTCGATGTCACGCCGCACCGCCTCCCTCAGCACGCTCGCCGAGACCACGATGCCGCGGCTTTCAAGCTCGGCACGGCTGCGCTCCAGGAATGCGAGCCGCTGCAGGCGCCGTTTCTGCTCGGCCGTAAGCTCCGGATCCGCTTCGATCGCGCGCAGACTGCCGGACGAGAGCGCGTCGAGCCGCGCCTCGCCCAACTCCTCGCCGAGCGTCCTGCGCATCGCCTCGATTTCCGAGGACAGCCCAGGCAGATCGTTCACGAGGCGGTCCCAAAGTGAGGGCTGGACCGCCTCGCGTGCTGCTCGGGGGCTGCTCGTCGTCTTCATCATCCGGATACCGCTTGTCCCCTAGACGCCGACATGCACGTCCATCTCAACCTCGTCGGAGTCGTCATAGGTGAAGTTGATGACCTTATAGGCGAAGCCGATGCGCTCCTCGATCAGGTCCGGCTCGTCCTCGCTCGGCCGCATCTCGTAGTCGACCACCGAGGCGTCGGTGAGGGTGATGACGAGATAGTCGCTGGTCGCCTCTTCGATTGTCCGGCGGGCGGAGAACTTCACCTCGTCCAGCTTCTTGTTCTGGAAGAGCGCCTGCTTCAGATAGGGCGAGGACTTGTCATAGTGCTTGACGAACTTGATCATGCCCAATGCCACCCGACCCCGTCGCGAAAGCGAGTTGGGATCGTGCGGCGCCTTCATGTCGAACTCCACCCCGTGGATCTCGATCTCGTCTTCGTGGCCGTCGCGAACGCTCGGGCCCGTAATGTCCGGAACCTTCAAAAAACCATCGATCTTCATTTCCGCTCTCCACTGTACTCAACTCATTCACGACTTGACGGAAGGCAGCTCCGATACGAGCCGAAGCGACGCATTGATCCCCTCGAGCTGGTAGTGCGGGCGCAGATAGAAACGGGCGTTGTAGTAGCCGGGCCGTCCCTCGACACTGTCGACCTGGACCTCGGCCGCCGCAAGCGGGCGCTTGGCGCGGGCCTTGTCGTCGGCGAAGGCGGGGTTGGCGAGGACGTAGCGGTTGATCCACTCCGTCAGCCAGATCTCCATATCGGAGCGTTCCTTGAACGAGCCGATCTTGTCGCGCGCAATCGCCTTCAGATAGTGGGCGAAGCGGCAGACGGGGAAGAGATAGGGCAGGTTTGCACTCAACCGTTCGTTTGCCTGGGCGTCCGTATCCACCAGACGACCGGCCCGCTTGTCGTCGTCCTGCAGCGAGTGGGCGCCAATGAAGGCGGCGAGGTCCGTGTTCTTGCGGTGCAGGATGGGCATCAGACCCAGCTTGGCGAGCTCCGCCTCGCGCCGGTCGTCGATGGCGACCTCCGTCGGGCACTTCATGGCTACCGAGCCGTCATCTGTCGGGAAGGCATGAACGGGCAGGTTCATCACCGTACCGCCGTTCTCCACGCCGCGGATCTGGGTGCCCCAGCCGAACAGCTTGTGGCTGCGGTTGATGTTGACGCCCATGGGGAAGGCGGCATTCATCCAGACATACTTGTTGTGGTCCCCGTGCACCTCTTCCTCGAAGGAAAAACCCTTCACCGGAACGGTGTCGGCGCCATAGGGAAGACGGGCGAGCACGCGCGGCATAGTCAGACCGATGTAGCGCGCGTCTTCGCTCTCGCGCAGCGATTGCCAGGAGGCGTAGGCCGGCGAGGAGACGATCTGCTGCAGGTCCTGCGGGTTGGGCAGTTCCTGCCAGGTCTCCATGCGGAAGAGGGTGGGCGAGGCTGCGGCGATGAAGGGCGTATGCGCCGAGGCGCAGACGCCCGACATGTTGCGCAGAAGGCTCACATCACGCGGATGGTTGGAGAACTCGTAGGCGCCGATCAGGCAGCCGAACGGCTCGCCGCCGAACATCGAGTACTCGTCCGTATAGATCTTCTTGAAGACCGGGCTCTGGTCCCACATCTGGCCTTCATAGTCTTCCAGCGTGTCGGCCAGCTCCCCCTTGGTGATGTTCATCACCCGGATCTTCAGCTTCTGATCCGTTTCGGTGTTGTTGACGAGATACCAGAGGCCCCGCCAGGTGCCTTCCATCTCCCGCACCTCTGGCGCATGTAGGATCTCGTTCATCTGCGCCGACAGCATCTGGTCAATGCCGGCGATCAGAGACTTGATCGACTTGATGGCATTCGAGGAGATCGTCGCTGTCTCGGAGCGCGAGCGCGCCGCAAGGGCAAGGTTGCGGACGAGCTGCTGCAGCTTCTCGCTATCGTCCTTCTTGACGCGGAAGTCCTTCTCGAGAAGCTCGCTGAATTCTCCGAGGTCCACGGCCTCGGTTTCGGCTTCGGCGACGGCTGCTGTTTTCTGCTGCTCGGCCATGGCTTATTCCTCAACCTTGCTTTGGTCTTCCAGCGCCTGGCTGGCGATCTGGCCCAGAAGCGGTTCGTTGTTCAGCAACTGTGCGATGCGCTTTTCCGCATCGACCCGGCCGTCCATAAAGCCGAGGAGTTCGACGAGCTGCCGGCGCATCTTCAGGATCTCGGCAAGCTGCGGCACCTGTTCGGCGATGCGGTCGGGTGCAAAGTCGCCCATGTTGGAGAATGTCAGGTCGACCGCAAGCTCTTCCTCGCGCTCCTCTCCCTCGGGCTGCGGGAGCACGTTCTTCACGCGCGCCTTCACGCGCGGCCCCAGCGCCTCCATGAATTTCGGGAAACGCCCCGCGTCGGTCTCAACGAAACCGCGGTCCTGTACCGATTTCTGTGCTTCGCGTGTCTCCGATGCGCCCGCGAGATCGGCGATCACGCCCATAACGAAGGGCAGTTCGATCGTGGTCGGGCTGCCATAGTGCTCCACCTCATAGGCGATCTGCACCCGCGGCGCGCGGTTTCTCTCTATGACCTTGGCCTTGGTTTCACTCATGGTCTGCTACCTTTCGTCTTTCTGAGCCGTCTTTCTGTTGTCGGGGGTGCCGGCGAGAAGACGGAATTCCTTCAGCCCCGACGGCGCGAGGTCTTCCATCAGCTCGAGGAAATCCATCGGCACCATCCGCCGGATGCGCCGGGCCAGATGCGGGATCGGGCTCGATGGCTCCGTGCGGTCATAAAAGGCGATGACGAGGTCGAGGCATTTGACGACGTCTTCCCGCGAGTTGATCCGCGACGGGAGCGGCGCGCTTCCCCCTGTATTGGCCGCCGCGGCCGTTTGGTCCTGTCCGTTGGGCCGCATCACTTCCGGAGTGGCCGGGAGATCGGCGGTTTCCGAATTGCGGGATGCGGCGGTGCGCTCAAGCGTCGTGAGCACGCGTTCCATGAACTTGCGCAACTCCGGAGCGACGGCGACCTCGGCTTCAAGCCGCGACTTGAGTGCGGCCCCGATTGCATCCAGGGCGGTGAGCGTGTCGCGGATGTCGGCGACAAGCGAGGTCATCTCCTCGCCTGCCTGATCGGCCTGTGCAGCGCACCCACCGCGCACGCGCGACAGAAGCTGCTCGTGCGCGCTGGCAAGTTCGGCCTGCTCCGCGCTGTTGAGGCCCGATGCCGCTTCCTGCAGCACCGTGCGCTCGTCGAGTGAACCCTGCTCCAGGTCGCGTCCGCTGATCGGTCCGATGCCGCGCGGGGCGAAGAACGTTCTTTGCCTGAGGTTCGCCAGCAGCCCGGTTTGGCTGTTCTGCAGTTCCAGAAGTGCGTTTGTACGGCGCAGCGCAGCCTCGCGCGGCGGCGCATTGGACCGCAGCGCCGGGTGCACCGTGTCCCAATGGGTTTCAATTGTCTTGGCAATAAGCGTCAGGCCCTGCGTGAGGCCGGCAAACCCTTCTTCGTTAGCGAGGGCCTGCGTGAGGAGGACGAGCAGGCGGAGGTCCCGGCCATGCGCCCGCAACTCCTCCGTTTTTTCCAGCACGGCCGCCCAGTCGACGGGGATCGTCATCTGGGAGGAGGGCTTGTTGCGCTCGTCGTGAACTACCTCGACCTGCGGCTCCGCGAGGCGTTCCAGCTCGTGGAAGCGCGGATCGTTGCGCAAGTCTTCTCCCGACGGATTCTCACCGTCCAAAGGACTCAGCCAGAGAGCAAGATCAATCACGCCAACCCCCTGCGCCCAGGTTCGAGGCCGGGCATGCGCTACTTTAGCACATGATTTTCCGTTGTAACAATTCAGCAGAATCCGAAAAGGAACAAGATTACGCAATTGAGTTCATGAATGTATCTTTTTGAACGATTGCTGCGCCGCACACATATCTTTTGGATGTAATAATTTACAAGAAAGGCTAAGTTTTATGATCTGCATGTAAAGTTTCGCAAGTGAGTGGATTTATGAGGAATCCACATACAACATGCGGAGAATCCATAGAAAAATCTCTTCATCATCCGGCGAACTCCCGTAACTCTCCCGATCTCGCTTTGTAAAGTCCGGTTTGTATGGCAAGTTATTGCCCAGCCAGTCCGATCAGGAGCAGGTCCGATGGAGGCCAGTGGCACGCGCAGGTCATCGCAGAGCGTCAAGCGCAAGGAACTGGTCGGCAAGCTCAATCCCACCTGTCTGCGCGCCTTCAAGGCGGCGGCCGAGACAGCCAAGCTGCGCGGCAATCCCTATGTCGAACTCGTGCACTTCGTCGAGCAGCTCACGCTGTCGGACCGCTCGGACGTCCAGTTCATCCTGGCAGACACCGGGATCGATGCAGGTAGGCTCGCCGCCGACCTCACCCGCGCGGTGGACAAGCTGCCCTACGGCGCCACGTCGATCGAGGAATTCTCCGACCATATCTTCCACGCCATACAGGAGGCCTGGAGCCTGGCCACGCTCGAGTTTGCGGCCGGCGAGGTACGCAGCGGCCATATCCTGCTTGCCTGCCTGAGGACGCCCGTCCTGGAAGGCCTGTTGTCGAAGATCAGCGGTGAGTTCGACAAGATCGACGCAGACACCGTCATCACCCGCTTCGCCGAGGTGGTGGAAGGTTCACTGGAAGGAACTGCCGGCGACGCCGCTCCGGAGCAAATGCCGAAGCGGCGGCCTGCGGGCGGCGAGTCGGCGCTGGCGAAATATGCCACAGACCTGACGGAGCGGGCGAAGAGCGGCAAGATCGACCCGGTCGTCGGTCGCGACCCCGAGATCCGGCAGATCATCGATATCCTGATGCGGCGCCGCCAGAACAACCCGATCCTGACCGGCGAGGCCGGCGTGGGGAAAACGGCCGTCGTCGAGGGCTTCGCCCTGCGGATCGCCGCAGGTGACGTTCCGCCAATGCTCAAGGATATCAGCCTCAGAATGCTCGACGTCGGGCTGATGCAGGCTGGAGCCAGCGTGAAGGGCGAGTTCGAAAAGCGGCTCAAGGCGGTGATAGACGAGGTGCAGTCGTCCGAAACGTCCATCATCCTCTTCATCGACGAGGCGCACACGCTGATCGGCGCCGGCGGTGCTGCTGGCACGGGCGATGCCGCCAATCTTCTGAAACCGGCGCTTGCGCGCGGCGAGCTGCGTACCATCGCCGCCACCACCTGGGCGGAATACAAGCAGCACATCGAGAAAGACCCCGCGCTCACCCGCCGCTTCCAGGTTGTGAAGATTGAGGAGCCGTCGGAGGCGGCGGCCGTGCTCATGCTGCGTGGCGTGGCGGGTATCCTGGAAAAACATCACCAGGTGCAGATCCTCGACGAGGCCATCGAGGCGGCGGTCGCCCTTTCGCACCGCTACATCCCGGCACGGCAGCTGCCGGACAAGGCGGTGAGCCTGCTGGACACCGCCTGCGCACGCGTTGCCGTCTCGCAGCACGCCACGCCGGCGGAAGTGGAGGACCTTCTGCGTCGCAAGCAGGCGCTGGAGGTGGAGGGCGGTATCATCGGGCGCGAGGCGGCGATCGGCATCGAAGTTGCCGACCGGCAGGCGCGGGTCGAGGCCGGGCTTGCCGAAATCGAGACGTCCCTTGCCGCCGCGCAGGAACGCTGGGAGCGTGAAAAAGCGCTGGTGGAGGAAATCCTTACACTTCGCGCGCGGCTTCGCGGCGAGGGCGTGGCGCTCGACGAGGCAGAGGCCGAGAGCGAGGCCCCGGAGGCGGAAGAGCCTGGAGACCCAGCGACCGAGTTGCCACCGGCGGAGCCGGCCTCTGCGCAGGCGGCTGCCGACCCTGCGGCCGATCTTGCGCGCTTGCGCGAGCTCATGACCGAGCTTGCCGAGGCCCAGGGCGAGACACCGCTGATCCTGCCTTCGGTCGACCGCAACGCGGTTGCCGCGGTGGTGCAGGACTGGACCGGCATCCCGACCGGCCGCATGCTCACGAGCCAGACGGAAAAAGCGCTGCGCCTCGCCGCCATACTTTCGGAACGCGTTGTCGGCCAGGATCATGCCATGGAGATGATCGCCAGACGCGTGCAGACGAGCAGGGCGGGGCTCGGCGCGCCGGAAAAACCGGTCGGCGTCTTCCTCCTCTGCGGCCCATCGGGCGTCGGCAAGACCGAGACAGCGCTGGCGCTCGCCGAGACGCTTTACGGCGGCGAGCAGAACCTCATCTCCATCAACATGTCGGAGTTCCAGGAAGCGCACACGGTCTCCACCCTCAAGGGCGCGCCTCCGGGCTATGTTGGGTACGGCAAGGGTGGCATCCTGACGGAGGCGGTACGCCGCCGGCCCTATTCGGTCATCCTGCTCGATGAGGTCGAGAAGGCACATCCCGACGTACACGAGATCTTCTTCCAGGTCTTCGATAAGGGAATGATGGATGACAGCGAAGGCCGGCGCATCGATTTCAAGAACACGCTTATCCTGCTCACGTCCAATGTCGGCTCCGAGGTGATCATGGATCGCACGGGCAACGGGCAGAAGCGGGCGAAGATGGAGGATCTCGACAAGGCTTTGCGTTCGCCGCTGCTGAAGGTTTTCCCGGCGGCCTTTCTCGGCCGGGTGGTGACGATACCCTATTACCCGTTGTCGGATGCGATGATCGAGGCCATCACCAGGCACCACTTCACAAAGGTCGCCCGGCGTCTGCGCGAGACCTCCGGGGCGGAGCTTATCATCGGTGACGGCGTGATGGATCTCGTCAAAGCGCGCTGCACCGAGATCGAGTCCGGCGGACGCATGATCGACGCAATCCTAACGAACACGCTGCTGCCCGAGCTGAGCCGTGGGGTCCTGAACCGCATGCTCGACGGGCAGTCCATCACCCAAGTGACGGTCGGTGCTTCCGATGGCGGCTTCACCTATGCGTTCGATTGAGACGACCGGTGCCGACCGCCGTATCACGCGCAATGTTGCGGCGCAGGCGGAAGGGTGCGATCGCACAGCCGCGCGCGAGCACCCGAAAAAATGGCAGTGAACGCATGCCGTCCGGGAGATAGACGGCGGCGGGTGGGGTGGAATGCACATGTCGAAGGCGGGCTTTGCAAATACCGTGTCGTTGACCTTCGAAAGCTTTGGCCTGAGCCATAGGGGCCGTGTCCGCCAGATCAACGAGGACGGTTTCCTCATGGATCCGGCCAGCGGCGTCTGGCTGGTCGCCGATGGTATGGGCGGCCACGACGCGGGCGAAGTGGCTTCGGCCAGCATCGTCGAGCAGATGAGCGGTTTGACCGCCGTACACTCTGCGCCGGAACTTCTGGCCCAGTTCGAGGATCGGATCGCGCGCGCTCACTCCAAAATCCGTCGACTGTCGACGGCAAGGGGCGGTGTTACGATCGGCTCCACGGTCGCGGCTCTCCTCGCCTTCGACGGCCGTTATGCATGTTTGTGGTCCGGCGACAGCCGCATCTACCTTGTCCGTGACGGTGCGATCACGCAGGTCTCGCGCGACCACAGCGAGGTGCAAGAGCTTCTCGACAGGGGCATGATCGATCCGGCGGAAGCCCAATCCTGGCCGCGCCGCAATGTCATCACGCGGGCGATCGGGGTTACTGAGGATGTCGAGATCGACGCCATGCAGAGCGAGACGCTGCCCGGCGACGTCTTCGTGCTGAATACGGACGGGCTGACAGCCCATGTGAGCGACGAGGAAATCCGGGAAGCAGTGACGGGACATAGCGCCCAGCAGTCCTGCGAGCACCTTCTCGAACTGGTGCTGTCGCGCGGCGCGACAGACAATGTGACAGTTGTCATCGTCAAGGTGCACGAGGCGGAGACGACGAGGAGAGGCACCAATGGCCCGTTCTAAGTTCCGGGAGCGGTTCCTGCGCGATGTCATCTGACGAGAAAACCCGCATCATGCCCGCGATGGCGAGCGTTACGCTGGGCACCCAGTTGAGCGGCATCTACGAGCTCGACGAGCGACTAGGCTCCGGTGGCATGGGCGAGGTCTTCCGCGGGCACAATATTCAGACCGGGGACCCGGTCGCCATCAAGATCGTGCTGCCCGAATTCGCGCGCGACCCCGCCATCCTCGCGCTCTTCAGGAAGGAAGCCTCCATCCTCAACCATCTGTCGCACGAGGCCATCGTCCGCTACCACGTCTTCACGATCGACCAGGGCATCGGTCGCCCCTATCTGGCGATGGAATTCGTCAACGGAAAGCCGCTCGCGGAGGTCCTGCGCCAGGGAGCTATGCCGCCCGAAAGGGTTTGGAGATTGCGCCGACGCGTTGCCGCAGGTCTGGCCGCAGCCCATGAGGCGGGCGTCATCCACCGCGATCTTTCGCCCGACAACATCATCCTTCCCGGCGGAAGCGTGGAGAAGGCCAAGATCATCGACTTCGGCATCGCACGCTCGGCGGTGGTGGGCGGCGGGACGCTTCTTGGCGGGAAATTCGCCGGCAAATACAACTATATCTCGCCCGAACAGCTTGGTCTTTTCGGCGGCGAGATCACAGAGCGGTCCGATATCTACAGCCTCGGCCTCGTTCTCGCCGCCGCCCTACGCGGCAAGCCGATGGATATGTCCGGCTCACAGCTCGAGATAATCGAAAAGCGCCGGGACATTCCCGACCTGAGCAGCATCGATTCCGATTTCCGGCCCCTGCTCGAGACGATGCTGCAGCCGGACCCGCGAGATCGTCCGCCGAGCATGCAGGAGGTCGCCGATTGGCAGCCGAGTGCCGACCGCGCCCATCCCGCTGCGCCGGTAATGCCGCCCTTTGCACGGAATGGCCCAGCACCGGCGCCCCCATCCCGACGCCGGCGCGGTGGTGCGCTGGCTCTTCTGGCGCTCTTAGCCGCAGCGGTGGTCTTTGCCGGAGCATATTTC
Organism: Chelativorans salis; assembly: GCF_025336525.1. Lineage (GTDB taxonomy): Bacteria > Pseudomonadota > Alphaproteobacteria > Rhizobiales > Rhizobiaceae > Chelativorans > Chelativorans salis. The sequence continues at coordinate 762,367 of NZ_JAOCZP010000001.1, read as the reverse complement.
GGAGGGCTGTTCGAGCCTTCGTATCAGCAGGAGGCGACTGGGGAGCCGGCAGTCCTGCCTGATCCACCTCCGGCGGTACCGGAGGGGCCCGACACGCCCCCCAGCGGCCCGGCCGCGGGGGAGGCGGACGAGCCCGCTCAGCCACCGCCGACGCAGCCGACGCCTGACGAAAATCCGGGCACGGTCGACCAGGCGGAGAACCGGCTTTCCTGGCTCAGAAGTTATTCCGGCGGCGACTGCTTCTATGTAACGGCGACCTCGGCCTCGGCGACGGAGCTGGAGGGCTTCGGCAGGAATGTGGAGCCGTTCGTCGAATTGCAAGCGGCATACGAGAGCACTTTCGGCATCGAACCCGAGGTCGGCGTACGCTTGATCGAACCCGAGCAATGCATCGTCACCGACCTCCTGCGCGAAATGGCCAGTTTGCCGGCACGGGCGCCGGAATTGGCGCTGCGGCAGATGGCGCTTCCGAACGGCGCGGAGATACGCGGGCAGTTGCAGGGCCTCGGCGGGCGCAAGGCCGACGTCATCCTGGTCGACCACCGGGGGATGGCCTACAGCTTGAACAACAGGCTGAAGGCTGGGGGCGACGCAGCGACGTTCAGCATCAATATCGGATTGACCGCGGCCGACTTAGCGCGAGGGAAGCCGGCACCTCAACTGATCGTCACCCTCGCCAGTCCGGACGGGATTGAGGCCGCGGAGTTCACGGCGCCGACGCCGGCTGCCGATCTGTTCCCGCGCATCCTGACGGAGGTCCGCGCACGGCAGTCGAACGGAACCGCGGTGGCCAAGTATTTCCGCCTCGGAGGGTGAATGCGGGCGGTCAGTTGACGAAGAAGAAGGTGAAGCCGAAATCGACAGCCGTCTCCGTGCGCCCGATTTCCTCCGCCAGCGCGGCAAAGTAGGTCTCCGCCGTTTCGCCCTCGTGGGATGCGAAGGTTGTCAGCGGAACGTCGCTGGCGACGGCAAGAAGAAGCTGCACCGTCTCAACCGGCCCGCGCGTCAGCGTCATCGGCGCCTCGAAGCCGATCTCGCCCGCCGCCCCTTGGAACAACTGATCGATTTCCTGGACCTTTCCCTCGTCGTCGATGACGATCAGGTAGAGCATCCCGCGGCGCAGGTTGCCGACTTGGCCGGAGAGATAGGTGCCGCTCCTGATACTCTGCGCTTCGAGGCGGATTGAAAGGCCGGGAGTGGGGTAGGCGGCAAGTCCGCGCGCAAAGGAGAGGGCGCGACATTGATCGGGCGAGACGGAATGCCCGCTCGGCTCGACATCCACGCCGGTGAGAGACGCCAGCTCTGCCGTAAAGCGCGATACTTCGGCGGGTTTCAGCGCGAAGCCATCGATCGTCACCCGACCTCCTTTCCCGCGGGAGGGCAGCGCGAGGAAGCAATTGTCCGCGTCGTAGCCGGCCAGATACTCCAGGACCTGGGTGTACGGATCGACCTCCTGCACTCGCGCAGGAGGAAGCGGCTTCGGCGGTACGACAACGGCCACCGCCTCGGTGGTCCCGCTGCTCGGGCTGGCGCTTTGGGCTGATGGTACCTCCCGCTCGGCGGGCGCAACCACCGTGACCCTTTCTTCCGCGGCGATGGCCGGAGCGCCGCCTCGATGGCGCACGGCATCCGCCCCAGCCGGCGGGAGAGCCCGCGCGGCAACCTTCTTCTCGGCCGAGGCGTGCGGTGGTTGCGCGCCCGCGGCACTGGTGGCGACCGGCGCGGTGCGGTTGGGCTGCTCGGCAAGCGGGACCGAGGCTATCACCCCGGGGGCCGGACTTTGCGCGATCTCAGCCCCCCCGGCGGTTCGGGCATCCAGGACCGCCGCCTCTCGGTCCGCCCGGGGTGCAGCCGCCGATGCCGCGGTCGAGGCCCGCACCGACCCGCCGGTGGCGCTGGGTTTGAGGACCGGCGAGGCCTCACCAGGCGGCGGCTGCGCAGCGCGAGGTGCTGCAGCACTTTCCCGCGCCACGCGACGTTCAGATATGGCAGCGGCTGGAACCGGATCCGCCTCGGTTCCGCCGATCTCCCGGCCGGCGGCAGTCGGCGACAGCGCGGCCGAGGCGGTGGTGGCCGGCCGCAGGAGATCGGCTTCCTCACCGCCCGTGCGTGCCTTTGCGATTGACTTGAGCGTGCCGCCCTCGGCGGCCACCGTTCCGGCCGCCTCCACCGGTCGGAGCGCCATGCCGCTGTTCACGCTTTGCGGTAGGCTGGAAGGCATGGCATGCACGGCGATCATCGTCTCTCCCTCCGCGGCCCGGTTCGGGGCCGGCAGCAGGACCAGCCATGCAGCCAGAGAGCCATGGATGGCGAGCGAGGCGGCTGCCGCAAGTCCCCAGATGGCCAGGTCCGGCAACGGTCTCATGGCCGCTCCGCCTCCTCTTGCGGCTGGCGCACCGTCACGATCCTGATGGGGGCGCCAGCCTTGCCGGCCTCGGCGACCACGCCGAGGAATTGCGCCGCCGGCATGTCCCTGTCGGCCAGCACGTTGAGGAAGGCAGCGTCCGCCGCTGCTTCGCGGATTCTGTCTACCAGCGCCTCGCCGTCGACACGTGCGCCATCGAGGAACGCGCCGCCTTCGGTGACCAGCAGTAGAGGTCGCGGCAGCCGCTCCAGCGGCAGGTCGGCCGTCACCGGCGCCTCGGCCTCGAACTCGCTCTGGCTCACCAGCGTACCGGCGGCCAGGTAGAACAGAAGGAGCAGGAAGACCACGTTCACCATTGTGAGCGAGAAGTCCGGCTTCGGCCGCCTGCGAGGTGCGGGAATGTGGCTCATTGGCGCCCGCCCCCCGAATTGATCAGCGTGACCTCGGCAGCCGCCCCCATCTTGAGCACCTCGAGCACCGAGACCATGTCCTGCACGTTCGCCGTCGCGGTCGGGATGACCAGGTATCGGTCGATGTCCTGCTGGCGGAGTTCCTCCACCGCCTCCTTCAGATCGGTGATGGCCGTCCGCTCGCGGCCAAGCGTCACGTAGCCGTGGGAGACGCGCAGCACGACCGGTGCCGCCACCGGGATCGCCTCCTGCGGCCGGCTTTCCGCCCCGCCACCGTGAAACACGCCGCCGAGGGGGATCAGCGAATAGGGCGCCACTTGCGAGGACAGCATGAAAAAGATGAGCAGCAGGAACAGAACGTCGATCAGCGGCGTCAGCGCCAGAAGGGGGCGTCGATGGGGCTCCTTCGGCAAAAGCATCGCAAGACCCGTCCGCTCCGCCACCCGGAATCAGCCGAAGGAGGGCTGGGGCGGCATGCCCACCGGCGCCGCCGGACCCTCGGGCGCCGGCTGGCCTGCAATGCCGCCTGCCCCGCTGTAGAGCACAGCGCCGATCGCCGCTTCCATCGTCGCGCGCTCCGCGTCGACGCGCGCCTCCAGCCAAACCGAAACGAAATAAAAGGGAATCGCTACCGTCAGCCCGGCCGCGGTGGTGAGCAGCGCGGTCCAGATGCCTGTTGCAAGCGCTGAAGGGTCGACCGCTCCGCCGCTCGCCGACAATTCGCCGAAGGCCGAGATCATGCCGACCACGGTGCCGAGCAAGCCGATCATGGGGGCTGCCTGGGCGACCGCCTCGAGCACGCGCAGGTGCCGAGACATCGTCGCGAGTTGGTCGAGTGCAGTCTGGGTGGAAAGCTCTCGCGCCCGCTCCCGGTCGGCCGGGGCGTCGAGGAAGGAGGCCATCGCTGCCGCCACGGCGGCAGCGGCTGGCGAGTTCTCCGAGCGCGCCTCGTCCAGTGCCTGCGCCCTGTCGCCGGCGGCCCAGGCGGCCACGGCGCTGCGTGCGCCGCGCGTGCGGCCGACGCCGATACGCGCGAACTGGACCACCTTGAAGATCGTCACCGTGGTGGCGATGACCGAGATGACAAGCAGCGCGGCCAGGATGGGACCACCGGCGGTGGTGAGCTGATCGGTCAGGACGTCAATCATGCGGGCCTCCCCGGCGGGTGCTACCAGCCAAATGCGATTGGGGTTCTGGTCGAGGTCTCGAGCGCATCAAGGCATATAGGGGAATCGGCACCATCCACGCGGCACCTGGTGACCTCGTTGATGAGCAGCCGTGAGATGTCCGAACATGGCTGCTCGGGCAGATCGAACTGCATCACCTTGGTCTTTCCGGCCGGGAAGCCGCCGAACTGGAAAACCAGCGACTGCGCCACCTTGCCGTTCCCGTCGAAGGTGAAGACGTCGTAGGAAGTCTCCTCCAGCGGCACCCCCGTGCCATTGTAGGCGACGTAGACGAGACGGCAGCCGGAGCCGACATCGACCGCATCGTTCAGCTCGATCGAGAAGCTCTTCTCTTCTGACGAGGCCCCGCTCGGGCCCGCCAGAAGGCATATGAGGACTGCCGCGGCAGACGTTCTTGCCCAGGACATCGGTTCTGCTCCAAGCGACCCTGGTCCGGTCCGGCCCAAGTGTAGCCTCCGCCGCCACTGACACAAACAGATTTCTGACGCGGCCTGCCTAGAGCGCCGTGCGTCCATTCGGACGCTACACAAGGACGCTCTAGCACCTTGAATCTACGCATCGTGCTTTCCGAAACCGATTCGGGTTTTCGGGCCGATGCGCTAGTGCCGGCATTCCGGCCGCCTCCTTGTCTTGCCTCCGGCATGGGTATATCCTTCGTCTTTATCCACGAAACCTGCCGCCTGTCACGAGAGGGGTGGGAGTTGGAACGGGTTGAGGTAAGCTGTGGCGGCCGTATCGGCCTCGACACGTGCGAGGCAGACGGTACGACAGCGCCTCGCGCAAAGCAGCGCTTCCAGCCACGCAGTGCCGCCCTCTTCGTCTTCCTGACATTCGCCCTTTGTGCGCTTGCCGCCGGCATGATGCCGGCCCATGCCGAACGCGTGGAGGGGCGGCGTGCAGCACTCGTCATCGGCAATTCGGCCTACAGCGCGCTCACGCCGCTGCCCAATGCGGTCAAGGATGCGCACAGGGTCAGCGACGTGCTCGCCAGGGCGAATTTCGAGGTCACCATTGGCAATGACCTGGACAAGGCCGGGCTCGAACGGACGATACGCGATTTCCTGCGCTCGCTCGACGACGGCGACGTGGCGCTGTTCTATTACAGCGGGCACGCCGTGCAGGTGGCGGGCGAAAACTTCGTCCTGCCGGTCGATGCCAGCCTGTCCTCCTCCTACGACCTGGAGGTGGAGTCCTACAACATCTCCAACCTGCTCGACTACATGCGGCAGACCTCGTCGCTGCAGATCCTGATCCTCGACGCCTGCCGCGACAACCCGTTCAGGAGCGAGTACTACTACACCGGCGACAAGAAGGTGGACGTCAAGGGCAACAAGGGGCTCGCCTCGCTCACCCCGCGCCAAGGCTCGCTCATCGTCTATTCCACCGCGCCCGACCAGGTCGCCTATGACGGGGCGGGCGAGCTGAGCCCCTTCACCGAGTCGCTCACTGACCACATCCTGACGCCCAACAAGGAGGTGCGGCAGGTGCTGACGGACATCCGCTCCGATGTCATCGCCCGCACCAACGGCCGGCAGGTGCCCTGGGACGTGTCGAGCCTCACCTCGCAATTCTACTTTGTGACCAAGCAGAATCTCCTCGTCATGGGCGAGAGCCTGACGGAGGTGCGCGTCTCGCCGCAGGCAAGGCGCGTGGAGCTCGACATTCCGCCGCCGGTCGCCAGCGGGGGCATGGTGCTGACCGCAAGTTTCGACCAGGCGCCGAAGTCCGGCACGCTGATGCTGGACGACCGCAAGATCGAACCCGGCGCGCCGATCGACATGGAGCGGCTCCACGACGTGGTCTACATCGCGGAATCGGAAGAGCCTTCCGTCGAGCTTATCCCCTACACCGTCGCCTCCGCCGACGGCCACAAGGTCAGCGGCGCCGTGGCGATCGTTTTCGATCCCGAGCTGCCGCCGCCGGGAGAAGCCAGCGGGGTTCCGGTGGCTGCGCAGGAGCCGGAGAAAGCGCCTGAGGCCGAGGCGCCGGTGCAGCTTGCGCTTGCCACCAATGTCGGCACCGGCTTCCTGACGATCTCCGACGCTATGCCGCGGACGGAAAAGCTGTCCCAGGGCTGGTATCGGATCAACGAACGCTCGCCCTCCGCACAGGTCGCGCTCGGCTCCAGGATGCTTTCGGAGGGTGACCTCGTGAAGTCGGAGGAAGTCGCCCAGCTTGCCATCCGCCCCTCGCTCAGGATCGTCGACACCGATGCCAGGGTGGTGCTGGAGCCCGTCGGCCGGTCGGCCGCCGAGGCCCCGGTCGTCATCAACGTCAACGCCTCGGTCAACCGCTGCGACGAGCTGGCGGGCGACGCACTCGACATTCAGGGCGTGGTGGATGGCGTCTACCCGAACGATATCCGCGTCGAGGAGGCGCTGGCCGCCTGCCGCGAGGCGGTGGCGGCCTCGCCCGGTGTCGCCCGCTTCCATCACCAGCTCGGCCGGGCGCTTTATGCGAGCGGGGACTATGAAGCGGCGATCGCCGAGTTCGAGACGGCGCACGCGGCCGGCCACGTCCGCTCCGGTCAGCTCCTCGGCCGCTTTTACCAGCTCGGCGCGGGTGTCGAGAAGGATCCCGAAAAGGCGATCCCCCTCTTCCAGACCGCCGCCGACCGGGGCGATGCGTATGCGCAGCACTCGCTCGGGAAGGCCTATCTCGAAGGCAACGGTGTGCCGGAGGACGATCGCCGCGGCATCGAACTCCTCACGCGCGCCGCAGAAGCCGGGCACACCTTCGCAATGAACCAGCTCGGCGCGGAGTATCTCTACGGCAACCGGGTGGAAAAAGACGCCGAGCGGGCGCATCGCTATTTCCGGGAGTCCTATGAACGGGGCGATGTCTGGGGCGCGATGAACCTCGCGCTGCTCTATCGCGACGGAGAGGGTGTCGAGAAGGACACTGACCGGGCAAAGGAACTCCTGACACAGGCGCACGAAGGGATGCATCCTTATGCCGGGCGCTTGCTGGCACTGATGTTGGTGGACGAGGGAAGCACCGACCAACGATCCCTTTTTCAGCTGTTCCGCGAGAGTGCGGATCGGGGCGATGCGACGGGCGCCCTTTATGCTGCCGACATGATGCAGCGGGATCGCAGCCTTATGGCTGAAGAGGGGGAGGATATCTGGCTGCTGGCCTTTGCGCTGAGCCGCAACGCCGGGGCCGCATCCGAAAGCGCGAGGGATGCGCTGACGGCAATGTCCGGAAGGCTTGTGAACAGCGAGATTCAAAGGACGCTGCTGCGTATGGGAAGCAGGGACGTTCAGGTCGACGGCGTGCTCGGGCCGAGAACACGACAGGCGGCGGAGGCTATCCTCGGCCGTCCCGCTCCGCAGGCGCCCCATGAGCTTCTTTCCGAACTGGTCGCGCAGGAATGGATTTCGTCAAGGCCGCGCCTCGACATGCTGTGAAGGGCGGGAACAGGAGATTGGGATGCGTGGATATATGATGTTGATTGCCGGGACGGCGATGATATTGAGCGGCTGCGAGACGACGCCCTGGCCATTTACGCAGGCCGCCAACCCACCACCGCCACCTCCCGCGGCGCAGGCACCCGCCACGCAGCAGCCCCAAGCGGCAGCGCGGACGGCCGCTCCAAGAAACCCACAGCCAACGCCGGCGCAGGCTACCACACCGGCACCTCCGTCACCTTTGATCAGACTCCCTTCTCAAAGCGACGGTGGGGGTGGTAGTTGGAATTGATAACCTGATCTGACCGGTCTTCTGTTTGAACATCGGCGGCAGTTGGTAGGAAGCGGACGGCGGCGTTCGGCCGGCACATTTGCACATGCCGGTTCCCCCGAACCAAGTCTCACCACAACGCGGACCAAGGCCAGCATTCTGACGACTGCGGATTCGGCTCTTGCGCCGGCGCCGGCGCGGTAGCTTTCACGCACCTGATCGCCAATGCGGCGGTGCGGCCTCGCCGATATCTTCTCTCAGCATGTCGAGGAACAGCCGGCAAGGCGGTGAGAGCGATCGGCTCCTTTTGGTGACGATCGCGACCGTTCGTGTAACCACCGGCTCGACCAGCGGCCGTATCGCCAGCCCTTCATGCGCGCGCAGCCGCGCCATCTCATTCGGCAGAATGGTGACCCCCAGCCCGCCGGCCGCCATCCAGGCGGCCGTGTCGAGAAAGCCGACCTCATGGGCGATGTGCGGCTCGATCCCGACCTTGGCCAGCGTCGAATCCAGCATCTGGCGCACGCCGTAGCCGGGCCGGAAGACGATCAGCGGCACGCCCCGAAGTTCGGCCCAGCGCACCTCCTTGGCCGCCGCAAACGGATGATCGTGGGCACACACTATCTGCATGCTGTCTTCCAGGATCGGTTCCGCGTTGAACTCCGACCCCACCGAGAGCGGAATTCCGATGCCGAACTCGACCCGCTCGGACAGGATGTTCGGCAGGAACTGGTTGGGCGCGCAGTCGTCGAGCACCAGCTTTATATTGGCGTAGCGGCGGGAGAACCGTTGCGCCGTCTTCGGCAGGAGCGTCATCGCCGTCGCCGGCGTGGCGGCCAGGTGCACGCTGCCGCGGTTTCCCTCCGACAGGTCGCGAAAGTTACTGCCCAGTGTCGCAACGTCCTGCAGGATGCGCTCGGCGATGCCGTAGGCCTCATCCGCCGCCCTGGTCGGCACAAGTGAACGCGTCGTGCGGTCGAACAGCCGCGTGTTCAACGTCTCCTCGACTTGCCGGATGAGAACGCTGACAGCGGATTGCGTTACCCCCAGCTCCTCGGCGGCGGAGGCAAGCCTGCCTCTGCGGTAGACGGCCGCAAAGGCGCGAAGCTGTTTCAGAGTGAGCTGGTTCTCGATGTCCACACTTAAAGTCGCTTTATGAATGCTCCTTAATTTTTCGATTTTATTTAGAATAGGAATGGTCTTCAATACCCTCGCGCGTTGCCGCGAGCCGTCGCGCCCGGCGGCCCGGCAGCACCACAAGGGAGGAGTTGCCATGAACTGGCGTCGCTTGATTGCGCTGGCCGCGGCTGGTGCCTTGAGCCTTTTGGCCTCTGCGGCCACGGCGGCCGATCGCTATACGCTCGGCACCAACCCGCAGGGCACGATCTACTACACGATTGGCGGCGGCATCGCCGCCGCCCTTCAGGAGAAGCTGGGCAAGCAGGTCACCGTCCAGCCCTACACCGGCTCGTCGGTCTACCTGCCGCTGATCGCGGCCGGCGAAGTGTCCATGGGGCTGAATTCGAGCCTCGATCTCGGCGGCGCGCGCGCCGGCGAGTTCGGCGAGCCGATGAAGGATCTGCGGGTGCTGGCCCGTGTCTGGCCGCTGACTGTGGCGCTCGTCGCCCGCAACGATCTCGGCATCACCAAAATCTCGGAGCTTGAAGGCAAGCGCGTGGTGACGGAACTGAGCGCGCTCAAGGCCATGAGCACGCTGTCGAAGACCATCCTCGAACTGTCCGGGCTCAGCGTCGACGACGTCGAGGCGGTATCCGTCGCGGGTCTCGGCCCCGGCATGGAGCAGCTTACGGAGAACAATCTCGACGCGACGCTGATCGCCGTCGGCATACCGCTGACCCAGCAGGCGCATGCCTCGATCCCCGGCGGCATCCGCTATCTCGACATCGACGGCGAGAACGCCACGTCGGAGAAAGCCGACGAGCTCTATTCGGGCCTCTATCTCACCGATGTGGAGCCGAGCGGGCGCCTGCCCGAGGTCACCGAGCCGGTGACGGTCGCCGGCTTCGACGTGTTCCTGACGGTGAGCACCGATATGCCCGAGGAGGACGCGACGGCCATCTTGGAGGCTTTCTATGAGAGCCTGCCCCAGCTCAAGAAGGACTATCCGCCGCTCGGCGGTGCGGCGCAGGACAAGATGTCCATGCCCACCAACACGGTGCCCTATCACGAGGCGGCCGTGGCGTTCTTCAAGTCCAAGGATATGTGGAGCGAGAAGAACGAGGCCCGCCAGCAGGCCCTGACGCAGTAGCGGCAAGGGACAGGTGCCATGAAGGCGTCCCATCTGACGGTGCCGATCACCGTCATCGGCATCCTGTGGCTGCTCGATCTCCCGCGCCGCCTGGGCCTGCTCGTCATCACCGAGCAGTATCTCGCGCTGATGATTGGCCTGGCGGTCCTGGCGGGGCTGGTGGTCGCGCCGCTGAAGGGACGCCTGCATGTTGTCGACTGGCTTTTTGGCCTCGCCTGCCTCGCCGCATGGTGCTGGCTTGCGTGGAATTACGAGGTCTGGCTGCTCGATCCGGTCAACCGCGGCCCTGAGAAATGGGTGCCGGCGGTGGTGGCGATCGCCGGCGTGATAGAGGCTACGCGGCGCCACTGCGGCATGGTGCTGGGGGCACTGGCGGTGGCCTTCATCGCCTACGGGCTTTTCGGTGCATACGCACCGGGCATCTTCGAGGCCGCGGAACTCGCGCCGGAACGCTTCATTCTCTACCTTTATTCGGACACCAACGGCATTCCCGGCCTGGTGCTCGGCGTCGGCGCCACTCAGATCCTCGGCTTCATCGTCTTCGGCGCGGTGCTGAACGCGGTCGGCGGCAGCCGCGTGCTGACGGACCTGGCCATGGCCGCCATGGGCCATCGCCGGGGCGGGCCGGCCAAGGTCGCCATCCTGGCATCGAGCCTGTTCGGCACGCTGTCGGGCTCGACGGTCGCCAATGTGATGAGCACCGGCGTCGTCACAATTCCCATGATGAAGCGCTCGGGCTTTCCCGCCCGCTACGCCGCGGCGATCGAGGCCGTCGCCTCGAACGGCGGCCAGATCGCGCCTCCGGTCATGGGCGCGACCGCCTTCGTCATCGCCGAGTTCCTGCAGGTTTCCTATGCGACCGTGGTGCTGGCGGCGCTGCTGCCGGCGGTCGCCTACTATCTGATGCTCTATCTGCAGGTCGACCGCTACGCTGCCGTGCACGGCCTGGAAGGCACGCCGCGCGCCGAGCTGCCGCCGCTGGGGGCGAGTTTCGCCAAGGCGTGGCCGCTGCTTATGCCGCTCGGCGTGCTGATCTGGTTCCTGTTCGGCCTCGGCTACGCGCCCGGCAAGGCGGCGCTCTATGCCGCCTTCGTCTCCTATGGGCTCTATCTCGTCACCGCCCCGCGCGCCGCGCCGCGCCTTTCGCTGCTCGGCGTGATTGCGCAGAATGCCGGCGTCATCCTGATCCCGGTGCTCCTGGTCTGCGCCATCGCCGGCATCATCATCGGCACGATCAACATCACCGGGCTCGGCTTTGCGCTGACCTTGGCACTGGGCAGGATCGCCGAGCTCGGTGGCGTGCTGGCGCTTCTCGCCGTCACCGCGCTGATCGCCATCATCCTCGGCGTCGGCATGCCGACCACGGGCGTTTACGTGGTGGTCTCGGTGCTGCTGGCGCCGGCGCTGGTGAAGGCCGGCATCGGGCAGATGTCGGCGCATCTGTTCATCTTCTATTTCGGCCTGCTTTCGATGCTGACCCCGCCGGTGGCGATCGCCTCCTATGCCGCGGCCTCACTGGCCGAGAGCGACATGTGGCGCACTGGCGTGACGGGCATGCGGCTGGCGGTGGTCGCCTATCTCATCCCCTTCGCCTTCGCCTTCAACCCGGCGCTGCTGCTCGACGGCACGTGGCTCGAAATCACGATCTCCTGCGTCAGTGTCGGGGCGGCCGGCATGATGCTTGCCGAGGTGCTGGCCTGGAGGGGTGCTTATGGCGGCGGGTGGCGCCGCCTCGCCATGGGGACCGTCGCGCTCTTCGTCGGCGCCAGCAGTGCCGCCTTCGGAGCCGCTTCGCCGGCCGCTGCCGCCACGGCATTTGCAGGCGTAGCGGTCGTCCTCGTCACCCGCCGTTTCGTCGCCGGTGCGCGGCCCCCACAGCGGCCCGCAACCCCGAACGACCCTCCCAACCGAATGGAGCAGATATGACCGAGAGGCACCCCAACCCGCCCTATAAGCGCATCGCTGCCGAGGAGGCCTGGGCGCCGGCGGAGCTTATCAGGCTCTACCGCAAGGAGATCGAGGAAAAGGCGGTTGCCGATCCGGGCTTCCACAGCCTGTGGGGCTTCTTCTCCGGCGCTTCGGAAAAGGCGCAGGCGCACAACCGGCGCATCCAGGACCTGGGTGAGGAACGCATCCGCGACATGGACGATTCAGGCATCGACATCCAGGTCGTGTCGCTGACCTCGCCCGGTGTACAGATCTTCGATCCGGCAACCGCTACCTCACTTGCCGAGCGCTTCAACGACGAACTGGCCGAAGGGATCGCGCGCCATCCCGACCGTTTCGTCGGCCTTGCCGCCTTCTCGCCGCTCGACCCGGCAAACGCGGCGAAGGAGCTGGAGCGGAGTGTGAAGAAGCTCGGCCTGCGCGGCGGCATCCTCAACTCGCACACGCTGGGCACCTATCTCGACGACGAGCGCTACTGGGAAATCTTCGAAGCGGCCGAGGCGCTGGACGTGCCGATCTACCTGCACCCGCAGACGCCACCGGCCAACATGATCGAGCCCTTCCTGGAGCGCGGGCTGGATGCCGCCGTCTACGGCTTCGCCTGCGAGACCGGCCTGCACGCGCTGCGCCTCCTGGTTGCCGGGCTGTTCGACCGGTTTCCCCGCCTGCAGATCGCCCTCGGCCATTGCGGCGAGGCACTGCCTTACTGGCTGTCGCGCATCGACTATATGCACGGGCACATCTCGGTCTCGCGCCGCTATCCGAACGTCCGCCCGCTCAAGCGCAAGGCGAGCGACTATCTGCGCGAAAATTTCCACTACACCTCCAGCGGCGTCGGCTGGGCACCGCCGGTCATGTTCGTGCGCGAGGTGATCGGCGCCGACCGAATGATGTATGCCATGGACTATCCGTGGCAGTTCGTGCCCTCCGAGGTGGGCGAGCTCGAGGCCATGCCGATCGGCGAGACGGCCATGAAGCAGTTTTTCGAGGACAATGCGCGCGCGCTGTTCAAGATCACGGCACCTTAGCGCGGGCCGAACTCTCGTGCGCTTCGACGGCGAGCGCCATGATTAGGAGCAGGCAGCTCTCGGCGTCGCGGAGTGCGCCCGACCTCCGTATCCGCGCAGCCCTCATCACAGTCGCGTCAACCTCTGTGGTTTCGGACCCGGTGCAGGTGGCCCAGGGCGCTCAGAAAGGTCCTCACTCCGTCCCCGAGGAAGTTCAAGTGAGCGCCCGGCCAATGGTCATGGCCATCCCTGACCTGGGCATGCATTCAGGTGATCCCCAGTATTTGCTCGTGGGCGCCGGTTGCTCCCCAGCGAATGATTTCTCCCAGGATCGGCAGGAGCGCCCGTCCTCTATCCGTGAGGCTGTATTCCACCTTGCGCGGCACGACCGGATAGGCCTTGCGATCGACAAGGCCCCGCTGTTCGAGTTCCTTCAGCTCGCGGCTCAGGATGCGCGGTGTGATTGGCTTGCCCAGACCGCCCTTGAGGAGCGAGCGTCCGATCTCGCCGTAGCGATGAGGTCCGCGGTTGAGAACGCAAAGAATGTGAAGCTTGTAGCGGCCGCCGACGATCTGGTTGAACGCAATGGCCGGGCAAAGCCGGATATGGCTCATGTCGAGCCCGGTCAGCAGCGAGGCGGTCGGGCCTGAGAAACTTACCGATCCTTCCTGCACGATTTTCTCCATACTATCCTTTTTGTCCGTATTTACGAAATCGTACTATGACAACTATCCTCCATCCATCGAAAATGGAGGAGACGATGACGACGTCCGACAGCCCCACAATAGAAGCATCCGTAACGGCGCATGCCGATTTCACGCGGGGCGAAGTTTCGGCCTCGGCTCTGCTACCCGCCATGCCCGATCGCGTCTTTCGAGCGATGACCTCGGCGGAAATCTGCCAATGGTGGGTGCATCCCGGCGTGTTCGACACCAGGGAATGGAATGGTGATCTGCGTGTTGGCGGGCGCTGGGAATCGGCTGGCATCGGCGGGGGACAGCCCTATCGGCTGAAGGGCGAATATCTCGAAGTCGAGCCTCCCGTTCGGCTGGCGCATACGTGGAAGATGGTTGGCGAAGCGGGAGATCCCTCGACCGTCACCTACCGGGTGGAGCCGGAGGGCGACAGCGTGCGTCTGACAGTGGACCATGCGGGCTTGGTGGTCGAAGAAATATGCGAGGCGACGCGCGCAGGCTGGGAGACAAGTCTGACGCGCCTCGCCGAGATTCTCGCCGAGGAGCGGCGCCAGCTTCCACGTGGGTTATGACGGCAGGCTCGCAGCATCCTGACGTGGGCGTCGCGATCGCGACACGAGTGGGGGCGAGCACGGCGAAAACTGTCGACGCTACTGGCTGATTTCGGGCTCGACGAGTTTCGCGAGTTTCCGCAGGGATTCCTGCCAGCCGAGATAGCAGGCTTCGGGTGGGATCACGTCCGGAATGCCCTGCTGCTCGATGCTTACTTCCGTGCCGACCGAAACGGCCTTGAGCGTCACGGTGGTGGTCATCTCACCCGGCAGGTTGGGGTCATCGAAACTGTCTGTGTAGACGAGCCGCTCGCCCGGAACGAGCTCCTCGTAGATGCCGCCGAAGGAGTGGCTGCCACCGGTCGTAAAGTTGCGGAACGACATCCGGTGCTTGCCGCCGATGCTGGCGTCGAGCTCGTGCACGGTGCACGTGAACCCGTTGGGCGGGAGCCAGCTCGCAACCGCGTCGGATTCGACGAAGGCCCGGAAGACCTTCTCCGGTCGGGCGGCAAGAACGCGGTGCAGCTTGACGGTGCTGGGCATGATCATTTCCTTTCTTCGTGAGTGGTGGCCACCGCAGCCTCGAGCGCCGCGATGTCGATCTTCTTCATCGTCATCATCGCCTCCATCGCGCGCTTTGCCTTGGTGCGGTCGGGACTGGTCGTCAGCTCCATCAGCCGCTTCGGCGTGATCTGCCACGAGAAACCCCAGCGGTCGCGACACCAGCCGCAGGCGCTCTCCGCGCCGCCGTTCCCGACGATGGCGTTCCAGTAGCGGTCGGTCTCTTCCTGATCTTCGGTCAGCACCATGAAGCTGACGGATTCGTTCGCCTTGAAATTCGGGCCGCCGTTCAGGCCCAGGAACGGCTGGCCGAGCACTGTGAACTCGACGGTCAGTTCATTGCCTTCCTGGCCGCCGGGATAGTCGGATGCGGCCGCATTCACCCGATCCACATGGCTATCGGGAAAGGTGGCGGCGTAGAACTCCGCCGCTTTGAGTGCTTCGCCGTGGTCGAACCACAGGCAGGTCACGAGTTTGGTCATACCTGATCTCCATGCTTGAAGTTGCCGTTTCTGTCTTCGTCCGGCCCGCCGGGCGCTTGGGTCACATCGTCGAGCGAGATGTTTGCGATGATCCTGATCTTCTCATGGACCTTTTTCCTTGTGTGTGCGGCTTCGTATCTCTGGGACGAACAAGTGGCGCGTCTCCCGACAACAGACCTCGTTTCTTTTTGACCGCGGACTCGTCATCGGACCTCACCGGACTGCGGATATTCGAGCTGCATCGCAACGATACGCGTCGTGCGCTCGCCGTAGCGCTTGGCAATCGCGCGGAGCGTGGCTTCCAGCGCGTTAGCCGGCCGCAGGTCGGGGAAGGTCGATACGTGGCGATCATCCGGCAGGTCCGCCGTGTCCCGGTCCGGCAGGACGCGAACGCCGTTCGCCGCCACGACCGCGGACGTCGAAGCCGCAAATGTGAAGACACTGGACCGGTAGGTCCGAGACCAGGCATCGGCCACCAGTGCGAGCGACACCTCATCCATACCCGGCTCGAGTCGGATTCCTACGTCCTCGTGGTTCCAGAAGGCCATCCGGTTGGCGAGTACCGTTGTCGCGAAGGGGCGGGTGAGCTTGAATGCTCCACTGTCGTGACGGGCATCCCATTGAGGGAGGCCGAGATCGCGAGCGACAGCTTCCGCCTTCTCCCGGCCGGCGATAGCCTCGATCAAGGTCAGCATCATCGGCATGGAAGCGGTTATCCCGGTCGTCGTCGCACGACTCCCGTCGACCACGATGCGCCGGTCCGCCACATATGTGATCGTCGGGCTCCTCGCGAGCATCTCCTTGAGATAGTACCAGTGGGTCGTCGCCTGCTTTCCGTCGAGCAGCCCGGCAGCACCGACGACCTTGGCTCCGGCGCAGATGCCGACGATCGTCGCGCCCTTGTCCGCCTGGCTCCTGAGCCATGCGAGCGCGGCGGGGTCGTCGTCGCGGCTCATCGC
This sequence comes from Chelativorans salis, assembly GCF_025336525.1. Classification (GTDB taxonomy): domain Bacteria; phylum Pseudomonadota; class Alphaproteobacteria; order Rhizobiales; family Rhizobiaceae; genus Chelativorans; species Chelativorans salis. Next base: position 746,253 of record NZ_JAOCZP010000001.1, on the reverse strand, counting down.
CGGTACGATGACATAGTCGGCCCCTTCCGGATGCTGCGTATCGAACTCCGCGATAGTCGCGTCCGGTTCGACCCTGAGCGCCGGATAGAGCGTCACCGGTCCGGGCTCCGTCGCCACCATCACGACGTCGGCAACGTCGGCGCGCCGCAGAATGCCGTAGGGCATCAGATAGTCAGTGGTCTCGGTCGCGTCGTTGATGCCGATGATTGCAACCAGCGGCCGCTCTCGCTTTGGGGGCCCCAAGGAGGCCAGCATGGCATCCATTTCGCTTTGCGCCACCGGCGGCGCCTCGGCGGCCGCCTGTGCCGGCGGCAAGCTGAAGATCCAGACGCCGAAGCCTGTCATCGAAAGCGCGATCAGCGCCAACCCACCCCAGATGAAATACCGTGCGGACATGATCAGTGGTTCTCCAACTATGGGCCCCTGCCAGCCGCCAAAGCTATCAATACTTGCCTCTGGCAGAAATGACAGAAACATTGTATTTTCTGCCAATGCATCACGTTGTGTTTATCGTCTATCCTGGCTTCGAGCTTCTCGACACATCGGGGCCCGCCTCAGTCTTCAACAGCGCAAATCGCGCCTTGGATCAGCACGGCAAGCTGCCCTTCTACGGCCTCGATCTGGTTTCGGCTGGAGGCGGGGCGGTGACGAGTAGCAGCGGAATTGTTGTCGATACGCGAAGTCCGGATGAGCTAGCGCGCAAGGCGATCGGTACGCTCCTGATTGCGGGCGCCGAACGGGAGCGCCTGTTGCCGGCAATAGCCGACCCCGGATTGCGAGAATGTCTCCCGCAATTGACGCGCGGGGCGCAAAGGTTCGGCTCGGTCTGTTCCGGCGGTTTCATCCTTGCGAGCCTGGGGCTGCTCAACGGCCATCGCGTCGCAACCCATTGGGATGCCTGTGCGCCGTTCGCCCAGGCCTTTCCCTCCGTCACCGTCGATCCCGATGCGCTTTATGTCGTGGACGGGCGGCTCTGGACCTCGGCCGGGGTGACCACCGGCATCGATATGGCTTTGGCCATTGTCGCCCATGACCTTGAAGCAGCAATCGCTGGTGAGGTGGCCAAGCGGCTCGTGCTCTATTCACGGCGTCCTGGCTATCAATCCCAGTTCAGCCCGTTGTTGAAGGCACAAGCAAAGGCAGACAGTCCGTTCGCCGATCTGATCGGATGGATACAGGCCAATCTCGACGCACCGCTGGACGTGCCGGCGCTGGCGGCCCGTGCCGGCCTGACCGAGCGAACCTTCCATCGCAAGTTCGTCGCGGCAACCGGCGAAACGCCAGCGCGCTTCGTCGAGACGGTGCGGCTGGATGCCGCCCGCATGCTCCTTTTGCGCAGGCTTTCTCTGAAATCCGTCGCCGCGCAAGTCGGGCTGTTTCCGGCAGCACGCCTTTCCGAAGCGTTCGAGCGCCGATTTGGGATCGCCCCGCGCCTGTTCCGCGAGATGCATGCCGAGCTCTGACCGTCCCCGGTGCACGCGCCTCGACCATGTCGATGACACGCTCCGGGCCTCCTTCGCGGTTGGAGAGAACGATCTTCTCTGTTGCCGGTCGGCGTTCATCGATGCCCTCTGGAACGCCATCGGAGATATCTGCAATCTCTTCTCGCCAACCAAATGCCGAAACTACTTCACCGCCGCCGGATATGGACTCACGGTTTTGACGGCTGCTGGCCAAAGCCTGCGTCCTTCTCCAGTCTTACGCATGAGTTCATCATCGAGCACGTCGCCAGCATTCCGCCGACCGCCTCGATCCGGCTGCGGTGCGGCATCTCGAGCGTCTGCTCAATGCCAGTTCCATCACGCGGCGGCGTTGGGAACAACGCACGCCCGGCGCGGTTGGCAGTCGTATGGACGGCGGAGGGCCCCAGGACGGCCTGCAACGAAGCAGGTCAGGTCGGCAAAGCGGCGCTTGCAGATTGCCGCTGCCTGACCAGCGACGAGAGGTCCGGTTCGCCGTCCGAAATCCTTCGGTTAGTTCGCGACGGGAGCGCCCGTCGCCAAAAGGAGACCGATCATGAAACATGCTGTTGTAGCGGGCTTGGGGGTGCTGGCGCTTTCGACTGCTCTTGCACCCGCACAGGAAGGCGAGACGCGTTCCGATTGCCGCCAGAAAGTCGACAGGATCGCCGATCGGATTCCCGATCTGCGCAACATCCCCGGCGCCGCGGCGGAAATGGGTCTCAGTGAAGAGCAGTTGCAGGCTGCCCTGGCCGCGCTCGACGCTGCTCGCATCGTGGCCCATGATTCCCGCCGTTGCGATACGATGGTGGAAGCGGCAGAGGCGATGCTGGAGCGCTCGGAGGAAACTGCGTCGACAACGACCGATGGCCCGGCGCGCGATGCGATGAGCGACCCACCTGTCAGTCCGGCTCCGACCCCGGGAGAAGTGAGCGACCGCCAGGCTGCCGCAAACCGGCTTTCCTTCGAGGAGGGGCCGTCTTTCGGCTGGGACGGACGCGCCGCCAGCCGCAGATTCGACCGCGGTGAACTTCATCCAGACCGGCCGGACCAAGTGGCAGAGGATACCTCGACAGACGAACGGCTCGACGGGAATGGCGCTTCCGAGGCAAGCATACCGGAGGAACGCTGGGAGCCTCTTCCGCCGCCTGATGATGAGAGCTTGGAAAACTGGGCTGAGCGGGCGAGAAGCGCACGCGAAGCGGAGCGGCGCGAAAGCCGCGCTGCTCCGGCCGAGGAGAATGGGGCGCAGAGAATTCCGGACGAGCTTCGGGGCCGTGGGGAAACGAATGGACGCGAGAGCCGCGCAACCGAGCGCCAGGACGGCCAGCCCCCGGAAAGCCGAAGGGAACGTGAGACGGCGGACCGCGAGGCTGTGCAGCGGATGTTGCAGAGGGCTGAGAGGGCGCTGCCCACTGTGGATTTCGAGACCTATGCCTATGGCTTTGACGATGGGCAGCGCGTCTTCGAGTTTGCGGGAACCGAGCGAGAGAGCGGACGGCGCGTCGAAGTCGACGTGGCAGCCTCCGGCAATATCCAGGAGATCGAGGAAACAATCCCGCTCGAAGTCGTTCCCGACAACGTCCGCAGAGCCGTCAGGGAAGTGGTCGGCCGTTTCCGGGTTGATCGGACGGAGCGAAGCCTGCGCCCGAGGGATGAGATCTACTTCGAGTTTGACGGTCGCATCGCCACGGGCCGCCCGCTTTCCATCGAGATTCGATCCGATGGCGCGAACCTAAAGATCGAAGAGCGCTCGCGCGGCTGATAGATCTGAAGCGGAACTCCGGTGCCGGTGTGATTCGCCATCGGCACGTGAGGCACTCAAGCCGCGCGCCGAATGCATTCGCTGGCACTGGATAGCAAGTATCCGGGCGACGGAATGCGCCACGCCCGCCACGGTCACGAGAGGACGGGGAACGGAGAGCGGACCGAGAACAGACACCGCTCGGGAAAACTTCTTGCGGTTCGTCCTCAGGTGATAAATTGGACCCGGGCAATCCCTCACGCCAGAAGCTGGCCCGTTTCGTCGAAAAAGGGGTAAGGCCCGTCGAAATCCCCGACCGGGACCAGATGGGTGATCAGCGTGTGCGCATTCCACCAATGCAGGAGGAATCCCGGCGGCTCCATGCGGAAGGTAGCCGGTGCCGCCTCGTCGAGATCGAGATGGACGATATGTGCCGGGCCGGGGCAGATCAGCGTCGGTCGGCCGCCCACGCTTGCACGGACCAGCCGATGTACATGACCGCAGGTGACAAGCTCGACCGAGGGATGCTGCCGCACGATCTCGGCGAAGCCCTCCTTGCCCTCTAGCCCGATGGCGTCCATGTGCGCGATGCCGGTGGAGAAAGGCGGGTGGTGCATGGCGATCAGCGTCGGCCGCTCCGGCTGTTCGGCCAGCCGCGCCTCCAGCCATGACAGGCGCTCCTGGCAGAGAAGGCCGCCGCTTCGGCCAGGCACGATGGTGTCGAGCCCAATGATGCGAATCGGGAAAGCCGGATCGTCATAGGCAAAGTGTAGGTAGCCGTTCTCTGGCAGAAATCCTCTTCGAGCAAAGGCCGCTCGCATGGCCTCGCGCTCGTCGTGATTGCCGGGGATTGCAAGAATGGTCTGCTTGAGCGGCGCGAGCAGATCGAGGAGATGCGCATATTCCTCCACGGTCCCCTCATCGGTCAGGTCGCCCGACATGAGGACGAGGTCCGGCTTCTGGGGCAGGCGGCCGATCTCCGCAACGCAGCGCTTAAGGGCCGCGGCGGTGTCCGCATGCCCATAGGCCAGCCGGCCACGGGGCTTGATATGAAGGTCCGAAATCTGGGCGACGAGCATCTTTGCGCTTTCCATCTAGAGCGGCGTGCCGAAAAGTGGACGCCGGTTTTTTGGCACAAACGCCGCGATAAACAAAGAGTTAGAGCCATGGAGGTGATTCCGAAATCACGTCCATGGCTCTGGACGAGAGAAAGGGAGGGGCAACGCTCCTCCCTTCAAGAAAGTCCGGGTTGTGAGGTTAGTTCATCATCTGGCTGGTGGCTTGCACCATTTCCTCAAGCCCTTCCTCCGGCGTCTTCTCGCCGCGCATGACAGCGGCGATGATCTCACGCTGGGTGTTCCAGACCCGCACCGACTGGCCGCCCGGATAGCCGACCCAGGGGAGCGAACGGTCGATCTGGTCGATGGCGGTGCGATAGTTGGGATTGGCATCATAGAAGGCACCGAGATAGTCCGTCTCCACCGTCCGCAGGTTGGTGGGCAGGTAGCCGGTCATTTCCACGACGATCTTCTGCGCTTCCGGGCCGGTGGCGAATTTGATGTATTCCCAGGCAGCCTTCTGCTTGGCCTCGTCCTTGGTCAGCATCACGACGGCATTGCCGCCGGTGGGCACGCCGCTCATCTCTCCCTTGTCATCCAGAGGGAAGGGGGCGGTGCGCAGCGCAAATTTGTCCCCCACCATGTCGGTGATCACCGTCAAGTGCGCCGGGGTGGTGAAGAAGATGCCGGTCTTGCCTGCGCCGAACTGCTGGCGCGACTGGTTCCAGTCGAGGATCTGCATTCCGCCGTCGGTGACGAAGGTACGGAACAGCTCCAGGCTCTTCAGCCCGGCCTCATTACCGAAAGCCACATCGCCTTCACCATCGAACAGCCGTGCGCCCTGCTGGTAAAGCGCGGCTTGCCACAGCCAGTCGTCGGGCCAGGTGCCCACATCGTAGGAAATGCCGGTGATGTCGTCACCCAGCGTGTTGATCTTCGCGGCGAGCGCCATCACGGATTCCCAGTCGGACGGCATGTTCTCGGGATCGCCACCCGCCTGTTTCACCAGATCGGCATTGTAATACATGAGGGGAGAAGAGGCGTTGAAGGCCAGGCCCCATTGCTTGCCCTCGATCTGGCCCAGGGCCAGCATACGCGGGGCGTAGTTTTCCGTCACGAAGTCCTCGCCTTCTTCGGTTAGGAAGCTGCCGAGATCGACGATCTGATCGCGCTTCTCCAGAGTCTCCACCAGCTCCGGCAGCAGGTGATAACCGGAGAAATAGAAATCAGGTAGTTCGTTGGTAACCGCACTGCGCAGAATCTGCTGATGCGCCTCGTTGTAGCTGGGAGACGTGGCGCGGTAGGTCACCTCGATCTCCGGATGCTTCTTCATGAAAGCCTCGGCGATAGGGCCGTGGAAGCGGGCGAAGGCCGGGTTGGCATGAAAGCCCTCCAGCTTCACCTCGGCCGCCAGGGCCGGCACGGCAAAGGCGGCAAGCGCGCCCGCGGCAATCAGCGTTCGTTTTAGCATCGACATCAATGTTCTCCGTGGGTTGGGATGTGAAAGCTTCGGCATCACTTGATTCCGGTCATGGTGATGCCCTGGATGAAGCGGCGCCGCAGGGCGAGGAAGGTAAGCACGAGCGGTGCGGTGACGATGGTGGCGCCGGCCATCAGCGCTCCGTAATTGGTGCCTACCTCCGCGTCGGCGAAGAACATCATGCCGAGTGGCGGTGGTGCGAGCGCGGTATCGTTGATGACGATCAGCGGCCAGTAGAGGTCGTTCCAGTGGGCGACGATGGAGAAGATCGAGAAGGCCGCAATCGCCGGCCGCGCCGAGGGGACGACCACGCGCCAGACGATTTCCATTTCACTCATGCCGTCGAGCCTCGCCGCCTCGATGATTTCGTCCGGGAAGGTCTTGAAGGACTGGCGCAGCAGGAAGATCGCGAAGACCGACAGGAAGAACGGGAACATCATCGCGAAATAGGTGTTGAGCAGCCCTGTGAAGGCGAGGCCCATATAGAGCGGCAGTGCCGGCACCTGGATCGGGATGGCAAGCCCGGCCACCACCAGCGCGAAGAGAAGCCCGCGCCCGGGAAAGCGCAGCTTGGCCAGCGCATAGGCTGCCGGAATGGCCACGAGGAGCTGCATAATCAGAATGCCCGCGCAGACGATGACGCCGTTGAGCATGAAGCCCAGCATCGGCACCTGCTGGAGTGCGGCGGCGTAGTGCTCTGCTCCGTAGAAATTGCGCGGCCAGGGCCAGAGCGAGCCTTCGAAAATCTCGTCCGGCGAGCGCACGGAGGTGAGCAGCATCCAGATGAAAGGCAGGAGGATGAAGGCTGCGCCCAGGATCAGCACGCTATGGCTCAAGAGCCCACTCAGCACCTTGCGGAATTGGATCGGCCGGGCCGAGGAGATAGCCGGCGTCAGGCTTTCACTCGCGGTGGTCATGCGTAGTGCACCTTGCGGTCCATCCGCCGTGCCTGGAGGATGGAGAAGACGAGGATGAAGGCGAGGAAGACGAGGGTGAGGGCTGCTGCGTAGCCCATCTTGAAGTAGTGGAAACCTTCCAGATAGATCGCGTAGAGCAGCACTTCCGAGCCACCGCGGCCATGGGTCAGCACGGCGACCGTATCGAACACCTTGAAGGCCGTGATGCAGGTGGTGACGGTCACGAACATCGTGGTGGGACCGAGCATCGGCCAGGTGATGCGCAGGAAGCGATCCACTGCCCCACCGGCGCCGTCCACCTCCGCCGCGTCATAGAGATCGCGCGGGATAGTGGACAGTCCCGCCAGAAAGAGGATCATATTGAAGCCCACCATCTGCCAGAGACCGATGACGGCGAGCGTGGGGATGACGAGCGAGGGTTCGGAGAGGAAGGCAATCTCGGGAAAGCCGAGACTTTTCAGGAAGCCGTTCACCGGACCCAGCCGCGGGTGCAGCAGGAACTGCCAGACAGTCGCCATGGCAACCAGCGTCGAGGTGACCGGCAGGAAATAGATCACCTCGTAGATGGAGCGGGTGCGCTTGCGCGCATGGACGAGAAGCGCGATCAGGAGTCCCAGAAGGACGCTGCCTGGAATGACGATCGCCACATAGAGAAGCGTATTCCTGAGCGCGCGCTGGAAGACGGGATCGGAAAAAGCGCGCGCGAAGTTATCGAGCCCCAGCCACCTGACGTCCAGCGCACCGAGCTCGTAGTCGGTGAAGCTCAGCGCAATAAGTGTGAGCAGCGGGACGATGTGGATGAGAGATAGGAGAATGAATGCCGGCGCGCTGAAGAGAAGGCCTGAGAAGAGCTCGCGTCGCGCCGACGGCAGGGCGGTGGGCATCAGGCGTACTCCCGATGCGCTTGGCGGTGTGGTTCCGCCTCCACCCGCATGCCTGCGGCATCGAAAAGATGCACATCCTTGGGGTGAAACCGCACATCCACCGCCTGCCCCTCTTCGAGTCCGCCTACCTCCTCAGCTTGAAGGCGGAACTGGATGGACGAAGCCTCCGGGATTTCCAGGGTCAGATGCCCGATGCGTTCGGCGCCATGGTGCTCGATGCGCCTCAGTCTTCCCGAAAGCCGGATTTGGCCAGGAGCAGAGCGGCCGGCGGAAAGCTTGATCGCTTCCGGTCTGAGCGCCAGTTTGGTCACACGCAGCCCAAGCGGCATGTCGATCGGCAGCCGCATGCCGGCCAAGTGCACGCCGCCCCCGGCGTCGCAGGTAACAGGCAGCGTGTTGATGGTGGGGGAGCCGATGAACTCCGCCACCTTCAGGGAGCGCGGCCGCGCGTAGAGTTCCGTCGGCGTGCCGAGCTGGAGCACCTCGCCGCCGTCCATCAGCGCCACCCGGTTCGACATGGTCATAGCCTCCACCTGGTCATGAGTGACGTAGACGAAGGTGGCGCCCAGCCGCCGGTGTAGCTCCGAAAGCTCGTCGCGCATGTGGACGCGCAGCTTGGCATCGAGGTTGGAAAGCGGCTCATCCATCAGGAATGCCGCGGGCTCACGCACCATGGCCCGTGCGAGCGCCACGCGCTGCCGCTGACCGCCGGAGAGCTGGCCAGGCCTGCGGTCGAGCAGAGCCTCGATATGGAGCTGCTGGGCCACGCGACGCACATCTTTGGCAACGCCCGCGGCGATCGCGTTCCGACGCGGCGACAGATGCCCTAGGAGCGGCAGGCGTTCGAACAGGGAAAGACGGCTCATCACCAGTGGCGTGGCGATGTTCTCGCCCGCTGTCATGTGCGGATAGAGCGCGTAGTTCTGAAAGACCATCGCAACGTTGCGCTCGCGCGGCAACAGGTGATCCATCGGTTTGCCCGCTATGGCGATGTTGCCCGCATCCTGCCGCTCGAGCCCGGCAATTATACGCAGAAGTGTGGATTTGCCGCAGCCTGACGGACCGACCAGGGAAAGAAACTCACCCTCGCGCACGTCGAGCGACACGCCGGATAGGACACGCGTGGCGCCAAACGCCTTTTCGATATTTGCGATAGAGATTCCGCCAGCCATGCCGCGCCTTGAACCGGATGTTGTTCCGGCGCTTCACTAGACGCGGCATGTAACGCTTTTGTGTAGGCTGTGGGACCAAGCAATGAGAATGCGCAGCTCGTCCCGCTTGCGCGCCAAGTCCTGCAAGACAAAACGGGCTGCCCTGGGGCCGGACGGCTGCTTGTGCGCTTTTTTCCTTGGGCAACGCACTTTGATGCAGCGGACAGGTCAGTTGCCCAACTCAAGCGGGTTGCACTCCACGAATGGCAAATGCCCGCGCCTTGAGGTGGATGCTGCCATCGGGCGATGTCGGCAACTCGGCACGGAGCTTTTCCCGGAGGGCCTCGCGTTTGGATTCCGACAGCGACACGCAGTAGCCGGGCGCCGGCCCCTGACCACCGAGGAATGGCGACCAATAGTCGTCGAAGTCGCTGAACACTGTCGGCACGTCGATCGCACGACCGTCGATGTCGTCGACGCCAGCCTCGGCAAACAGTGCGCGCAATGCTTCGGGCTTGCAGATCGGAAAACGACGGCCCTCGTCGAGTTCACGCGCGGCGTCGTCCAGCGCGGCGGCCGCCTCCCAGAAACGCCGCATCAGCTGCATCTCGCCGGCATAGTCCCAGACATAGACGGCAACGATCCCTCCCGGGCGCAGTGCGCGCTTCATCTCGAAGACCGCCTTTGCCGGCTCGGGGACAAAGTTGAGCACGAGCCCGGCCACGGCAATATCAAACGCACCGTTTTCGACGGGGAGGGCGCGGGCATCACCGCTCCGCAGCTCTATGCGCCGATCATCAAGGCGGCTCCTTGCAAAGTCGAGGAACGCCTCCGACGGGTCGACGCCGACTACCCGCTGCGGAGCGGCGCGATCAAGGATCGTTTCGGTGAGCGCGCCGGTTCCGCAACCGACTTCCAGCCAGCGGGCCCCTTTCGCGGCGTCGAGCCAGTCCACGAATTCGGCTGCGACAAGCCTGCTCCATCGCCCAACATACGGCTCATAAGCATCGCCTGCGCTCCACTTATCTTCACGCTTGGCTATATCTGACATGCTCTCCTCCCTGGAATCGGTCATCCGAACTTCATTCGGTATTGCTTGCCCCGTCATGAGATCCTCCTTTTCGGGCTGATGTCGGCAAGCATGCGCCGGAAGGAAAATGTCCTCCAGTCCAGAAATTGAATCGGTCGGCGGCCGGATTTTCGCTATGATCGAACCAACATGGAGACCGCCATGGAATACGGTCAGCTCTGCCCCTTGGCCAAGGCCGCGGAGATACTTGCTGAACGCTGGACGTTCCTGGTGATCCGGGAGCTGCTCTCCGGCTCGGCCCGCTTCAACGAGATCCGCCGCGGCATTCCGCTCATATCGCCATCGCTCTTGTCGCAACGGCTGCAGCGGCTGGAACGCGAGGGATTGGTCAGGCGAGAGCCATCCGGCTCCGGTCATCTCTATCACCTGACTGAAGCCGGCCAGGAACTCGCACCCATCGTGCACCTGCTCAGCCAATGGGGCGAGCGCTGGGTTTTGGGCCATATCGATACGCGCAAACCGGACGTCACCGCGCTGATGTGGGCACTCCGGCGGCGCGTCGATCCGTCGGCATTTGGAAAGCGCCGGGTCACCGTTCAGTTCGAGTTCACCGATCAGCCACAGGCGAAACGCTGCTGGTGGCTGGTTAACCAAGGTACGAATGTCGATCTGTGCCCCAAGGACCCCGGTTTCGAGGTAGACCTTTACGTGATCACCGATCTGCCGACGATGGCCCGGATTTGGGTTGGTAAACTGCAGCTTTCGGCTGCGATCGATATCGGCACTTTGGAACTCTCGGGCCCGCGCAGCTTGTGCCAGACATTCTGCTCGTGGTTGCTCCTCAGTCCGTTCGCACAACGGGAGGCGGCAGACCCGGAGCAACCGTCAGCAGGCGCTGGGCTTGCAGTTGGGCCAAACTCGGGCGCGAGAAAGAAATCTTGCTCGACTCGCGGTGCGACCCTCTCAGCCCCATCCGACTAGGATCAGAAGTCAATTTGAGCCACCATGTGATTGTTGCAGCGAGGAAGACGGCAGAGAGGAAGGTGTCGGCCCTCTAGCGTGTTGCGACGCGCCGGATGTCCTTGAGGCGGCAGAACGTGCGCTCGATGAGATTGCGGCTTTTGTAGGCGGCCCGGTCCCAGGCATGCGGATGCTTGCGGGTCGGCTTTGGTGAGATGACGGCTTGGCAGTCGCGCACGGCCAGCCAGTCTCTGAGCTTTCTTGCGTCGTCGGCGCGGTCGGCTATGAGCCGGCGGGGGCGTGGGGACGCGTGCCAGCAGTACGCCAACCCGGACCAAGCCAAGGGCCTGTCCGGCCGTCAAAGTGAAAGCGATGGGCCGGCCCGAGGCATCTGTCTGGGCGTGAACTTTGGGCCGATGGCATGCTCGAAGTCCCCCCTTTTTGCCCCGGCCGCCGAGCGGTGCGCCTTGATGTGGGTGGAATCGACGGCCGTGGTCGAAATCACGCCGCTGGAGCCACTCAGGGCATAGAAGAGATCCTCCCAAACGCCTGTTTGCTCCAGCGGTTGAAGCGGTAGGGGCGATCGGCAGTCTTATGCTGGTGCATCTGTGTCTCGGATTTGTAGGTTCTTAGGAAGGGGCAGACTTGAGCATCGCGTATGCATGTCGCGAGTAAACAGCTTTCGTTGCTTTTCCTGATGCTCTCTGCCTGCCATCGCGATCCCAAGTCCATACGGGCCAAGCAACAGTGCGGCGCCCATGTTCAATGGCTTCCTTTGTCCAGCCTCGTAGTTCAACGCCGCCGCGCGGATTTGTTCGCATTCCGGCGAGGGCCATTTGGGGTCTTGAGGTGAGAGTGCGGCTGCATATTCGGCTGGCGCCGTTGTGCACCCGGCGATGGCGAGCACCGCTATAGTGGCTAAGATTCGTGCCTTCATCCCAAAGCCTCTCCAGAGCAATGCCCTCCGCCGCAGCTAAGCGGCAGCAGCCCGTTAGGCGCGGTGAGCTTCGCGCCCGCGGTTTCGAGGTCGCCATCAAAGGTGGCGATCCTGCCGACCATGGCTCCGTCGCACCACAGGCTGAAGGCGCTGCCGTCCGTGTAAAGCAGGTTCGGCAGCGATTTCAGCTTGTTCCACTGGTCCTTGTCGTGCTGGACGGTGAAATGGCGCGGATCGGCGCCCTTGCCGGGCCCCTTGACCTCGATGAAACCAACGAGCGTCTGTTTCACGGTGATGGCGAAGTCCGGGCGCGTTCTAATATCGGCGAGGCTCGTCTCGCCGACCAGATGAACGGCGCCGGCTGCCAGGCCGCCGATTTCGGCCAATTCCGCGACCGGTGCTTCAAGCGGTCTGCGCAGCCGATCCTCCGGCTGGCCCCCGAACGCTGGGTTCGCCAACTTCGGCTTCGGCGATGCGCCGCACGCCGACACCACTTCAGCAAATGTTCTATCTATCAACAGTCGCCCTCCGCCGCCCGTTCATTCCCAATACGGATGAATCATGGTTGCTTCTTATGACTCAGTTTATTTTGAATTTCTGCTTTCCACCCACACATCTGCGGCGGACAGGAATCAGAAAGATCGACCCACCTGAGATCTTCAGGAACGGGATAGCATAACCCTCTCCGAGCGTCGAATTTCCGGCGGCTACCTCGGCATGCAGTGCTTTTCGATGTCACGCACAACGAATTCTGCTGCGTGCTGCCATGCCTCGTCCGTATCACCCCGGTAGCTCAGAAACCTATCGCAGGCAGGTTTATTGCTGTTCAAATCCATCACTGCGAACTTCACCCAGCCGACCAGGGTGCTCATCTTGTGCACCTCCCCAATCAGCAAATATCTTGCCCCGGCATTTCTCGCCTGCGTTGAAAGCGCTTCCAGTCCCGCCGCTCTCGCCGAGCACTTGCCAGTCTGGCAGGTCAACAGGATCGACTTGATCCCCTCGCTGTCAGAAAGGCCCTTCTGCAAGGCAACATCCAATGCCCTCAATCGCCTTTCATGCTCAGCGGTCTGGTCCCTGACTTCGCCCGACGTATCCCTGAAATCGAAATTGGAGATTGCCAGGGGCAATGGCTCGGCAGCATCACTGACCTCGGCCGATACGATCCCGGCAGCAGCCGCCGGTATCAGCAAGAGTTTGCTGTAGATTGCAGCGCGGGATCGTATTCGCACATCCGCGCCTCGCGCTTTGAGCATCTATCCCTCCCAAGTGTTTGGGAGAATAACAGCAAGGTGACGGTAGCCAACGGTCCTTTCGTCTTGCTTGCCCGTCAGATGCGCGAAGCAGTTGAGAGATGTCCTGCCAGCATAGCCGCCAAGTCACGACTGCTCTCAACTGTCTGCGACGCTGATGAAGGCGAAAAGGCCACCGACCCGCCAGAAGCTTCTTCAGGCGCGCATTCTCAAGCGTATGTTTGGCACCGTTCGAGGGAGAGAGAGTCGCGTCGGCAAGGTAACGAGCCAGCAAGACAGCCGCGGCCAATCTCAGGCGATGGAGCGACACGGCGAACATCGCTGACCTGGCCCGGCTTTCACAGGCAATAAGCCGCCACTGAACCCAAAGAGGCGTGATCGATCCGGACGCGAGTTCCGCCGGTGAAACCATGTGCGCGCTTCTCTGTTCACGGGAGACACTGTCGGCGATCATGGAGAGCGGTATGTTGAACTGGATATCGGGAAACAGTGACGTCCTTAATGTCGCCTTGAGCGGTCTAATGCTCGTCGTCTGGGGGCTCTATTTCCAGCTTCTCCTGAACGGCTATCGGCGGGAACGGCGCCCCAAGATCCTCATCAACCGGGCCAACGGTCATGTGCTCGAAACTCAATGCGTCGTCACAAATATGAGCGCGGAAGCGATCTATATTGAAGGCGTGGTGACCGAACTCAGGGGCGAGAACGGCGACGATAACATTACCTGTTCGCTGACCGACCACGGCGGCAGGGTGGAACCCGAGCGCACTGCGGAGCAGGACGGGTACGAGGGACCGCTCAACAGCGGCCGGTCTGTAGAGCTCGGCTCCTACAGCAAGATCATTGAGCATGCGCTGGAGCAAGGCGACGGCAGTATCTCGTCAATAGTTGGCGTTTCACTCACGGTCGTGGCCACCTACGGCCCCGAGGATACGCCGGTGGCGGCTACGCGAGTCTATGACGTCGCCGAGGAGGCGGGGACGCGTATTCTATACTCTGAAACGGTGACGACGCAGCAGATACGCTCTGCATCCGAGCGTAGGCAGCTCGAGCGTTTCATGCGCGAACAGCTGGGTGCACGTGCCGACGAGCGGCACCGGTCGCCCCTGCGCTCCGCTGCCGAATAGTTCGTTGGGTGCCGAAACAAGCACACATGTCGAAACGGAGGTAACCTAGCGAGTCCGCGACCGGTGCGGCTTTTGCGTCAACAGGACTACGCCCGTTTTGCGACCGGTGAAGCACCACACCATGGCTAATCTGCCCTGTGCACCAAGCATCCTTCGGTCACCGCCCCGTTGGCTCCGGCAGGCGCGCCTTCTTATTGCTCATCCGTCTCGAAATCAGGCGGCATACGTTGTCGGCAATGCGATCTCACGAAGGAAAACGGGGAACCGGCCGTTGAGTTCGGCTAAGCTGTTCCTCCCTTGCTCGCTAGTAGTTGCAGGCTCTCGACCGCGCCCCGTAAAACGCCGGCTGCCTGCTCATTGATGTAGAAACTGGTCACACCGTCAGCCGTGTGAAAGATCAGAATGCCGAGTGTTGTACCGTTTTCGTCTGTTACCTCGCCGATCTGAACGCCCGTCGGCACATGGGGTTCTTTTCGAGATCGGTCATCTTATCGCTCATTGTGGGTCAACGTGTGCCACATCGCGACTAGCTGCGGTGCCTCACGTCGTGGAACTGTCGGGCAGCCTTCAGCCACGTCTCCTTGACGGCCGGCTTTGCGTCTGCCCACTGCTTGCGTGTCTCGAATTCGTAGAATAGCCGCGCCGCGAGTTCCACGTCGCCGACACCCTGCAACGTCTTTGCGCCTCCGGCGCCCTGCACAGTAAGTGACGGTTTCATAACCTTCTCCAATTTCCCATCGACATCGTGCCATGGGCGCGGGAGGGAGTCGAGGCTTTCGATGTCTCCTCGAGAGCGGCAGGCCGGCCGTAGCGGTTGGGGGGAACTTCGGGAGGGTTGGCCGGCCTGCCTGTGGCGGGAGGAAAAGCCACGCACGACGAACGATGGCCACACTGGAAAGGTTCCCGCTGGTGAGGCATCTTGCGTCTACGGCACTACGCCATTTTGGCGACTGGTGAATCTCCACGCCGGTATTAAGATTCGCAATACACCAAGCATCCTTCAGTCACTGCCCCGTTGGCTCCGGCCAGCGGGGCTTTTTGTTTGCCGGGCGATCAGTGGGGTGTAGGCTTTGGCGATCCAATTGGCGAGATCGGCTCCCCAAGGATGTCATGGAGCTGCCGTGCTGCCTCAAGCCAAGTGTCCCGAATGGCCGATCTTGCGTTTCTCCACCGCTTGCCGGTAGCGAATTCATAGAACAGGCGCGCCGTCGCTTCCACGTCACAGGCATTCGTTTCGTGCAAAGCGGTCATGATAGTCCCGCGGCTAATGAGCGGTGGCTCTTCTTCTTCAATTGGATCTAGGATATCCGATGTGTTGTTCCATGTATTCCCCACCTTTCGGCCAATGGGCCATATCTTCATCTTTTCGGTCGGGAATGACTTCAACAGATCGCGCGGGTCTTCCTCATGGAACGCGAGCCAGCGCGGATAATCGTCAGGCGCGATGATCACCGGCTTCTGACGAACACGCGGCCACACATGCGAAGTTCCTCCCAACGACGCAATATCTCCGGCACGCTCAGGGGGCCGCTCTCCAGGATACGCTTGTATTCGTCAGTCCGATGCCACGGGGCAAGAGGGGCCGCACCCGAAGGGCCGGAATGAAGTGGAAGGCAGCGGCGGCGCGCTGGCGGCCTCGGTGGTCAAATCGGGGCGGGCCGACAATTTGCTGCGTCGCTACGCCACCGCATCCTCATCGACGATCCGCTGGCTGGAAGCGCGGGCACCGCCCGGCAGAACATACGGCGTCATGAGGAGCAGACCCCTTTGCCGCCGCTCGACTGCGGGCCTCATTCGCGGCCGTGATTTGCAATGACGCTGAGAGAGCCATCGGTTTCAAGCACGACACGATCGACCGACCGAAGACCCGAATGGCCATGCTGGCGGATGGCGGCTTCAACTTCTTCCCGCGTCACTCGCTGCCGCCGCATGGCGTCGTCACGAAAGATACCCGCCACAAGCAGCGCGGTCGGCTGGCTTTTGACGAGTTCCCGGATCCGGTGCGATCGGACGGAGCCCCAGGTGATGATGAATTGGAGGCCAACCAGCAGCCCCAGGGCAAGCACTCCGTCGGCTAGGGGAATATCCCTGTCCAGAAGCACGGTGGCGAGCGTCGACCCCAGCGCCACGGTAACAACGAGATCGAACGCGTTCATCTTGCTCAACGTCCGTTTGCCGGACACACGCAACATCAGCACCAGTGCTGCGTAGGCCGCAACTCCTACGATCACGATCCGCAGCAGGCTCTCCCAGCTGTCGAACAGGAACGGCTCATTCATCGGGATTGGTTCTCCTTCTCATCGTCATCGACATCTAGATAGGCGAGCAGCCAGAGGCCGATGAGATTTATGAAGCTGAGCAGGATTGCAATGTTCAGGCGGCCCAGCCCGACGGCTACGCCGATCGCGCCGGCGTTCCAGATGCTGGCGGCAGTGACCAGACCTTTTACGTCGCGCCCCTGCTTAATGATGGCGCCGCCACCGATGAAGCCGATGCCCGTGATGACGCCCTGAAGCACGCGCGCCTGTGCTTCGTTGTCGGCCGAGGCGGTTTCGCTGATGATCAGGGCGAAGCCGCAGGAGGCCATCGAGACGATCGGAAGCGTGCGGAAGCCGACGCTGTGGGGGCCGCGGCCCCGCTCCCAGCCGATAGGCAGGGCGAGCAGAAAGGCGGCGAGCACGAAGACGCAGTCCCTCGCCAGGAGTTGGAGATCGAACCCGAAGTCGAGCATATGTTGCATCCTTCTGGATGAGCGGACGGGGCGATGTCCGGCTCTATGTCAGCTGGCAGCGCCTGCCGGCGGAATGTTCCTTACTGCCCGGCGGGCGACTTTGATCCGCCGGGCGACGTCCTTCCGGTCACCAACCGTCAGCCGTCCGAGGCGAGCAGACTGAGCGAGACGGAGCAGCTGAACGATTAGGGCATGTTTCTGTTCCGCTGCCGTGGCGCCTGCCGCGAGGTCCCGAACGATGTCCGCGATCCGGATGAGGATCGCGGGATGGTCCGCACCCGCCTGGCGGATAGGATGGAAGGCGGCATCGAGAAGCCCGTCTATGTCGGTGCGGTCCGCCATGACGCGGACCGCGCCGCCGCCATCCCGCAACAGGCGTGGCTGGAGGTGGCGAGTGAGAATCACCTCGAAGGCTGCGCCAAGCCTGTCGATGACCGCCCTCGCCGTGAACGGATCGTTCATTCCGGGCGACAGAGCCCTAGTCGCGATCTCCACCAGCTGCCCTACGCCATGTTCCGGATCCTGGGCAGGGGTCCGCGACGAGCCGATGGTGAAGGTGGACCGGATGTCTTCCCTCAGGCTCTCGTCGAGCGGCCGCCGTGAGAACACGCGCACATGTTCGCCATCCCGCAGAATAAAGTGACCGGCCCGCACATTCACCTCGATAACGACACTGCGCTTGCGGGCAAGTTCCACCAGTCGCTCATAGTCCACCACCTGAAGATAGCCGACGCTGTTTAAATGGAGGGGGTACGCGGTGGAGCCGGGTGACGCTTCCGCCTTGCTCTCCGGTTGCACCGGGCCGTCGGGCAGAAGACTGTGCAGCGTGTGGCGGAATTCTTTGGCGACGGCTTCGACGACGTTGTCGGCGATGATCAATCGCGCGATCTTGTGGATGTAGAACAGGAGCGCGAGCAGGCAGAGGATAGTCAGCACGCTCGCCGCCGTAACGGCCAGATGTGGCACGCCGTCTGATCCGAGTTCATCGTCCAGCACCCGCATGATCAGGATCACGTAGAGGATCGTTCCGATGAAGACGCCGAGCACCGTCTGGATCTGCCGGTCCGCCATGAAGATCGAGATAAGGCGGGGCCCGAGCTGGTTGGCGGCGAGCGTCAGGATCACGAAGGTCACCGATACGACGAGCGACGTCATCGTCATCAATCCCGAAAGCAGGCTTGAGAGAAGCTGGCGCGCCGTCCTCGCCTCGCCGCTGTAGAGCCACCAATGTTCGCCGGCGTTCCGCGGACCGAGAGCGGCACCGTGGGTGAGCAGAAGATAGGCGAGAGCAGCAGCCAGCAGCGTTATGACGGCAGGAATGGGCCAGAGTTGGGTTCTCAGCAGTGCGATCAGGTTCCGGGCGCGGTCCATCATTCATCAACCTACGAACCTGCCAATTGATCCGCCCCGCCGTCGCCTGCCGGGCTGCTCCGTCTCCGAGTCATGCCGATGGGGGAGCTTTCCGCCGGTGGAGCGGTCAGCAGTGGCACGCACCACTATCAGGCCCGATCGAAACCAAACACTGAAGGAGAGATCCCCGCTACGGGCTGCATCGGAAGGAATAGTTGGTGGCTTCGGAACAATTTGGTTCCCACCCTGTTTGAAGCCAAACCTCTTCGGAGACGACGATGTACAACATTTTCTATGTGATCGGGGTCGTGGTCGTAGTGCTTTTCGTACTCAGCCTGCTGGGCTGAGTGGGAGGAAGGGATGGTGAAATCAAAAACCGACACTGCGGCGAGTGCCGCGGAAAACGTCCAAGAGAAAGCTGCAGAATTTGCACAGTCGGCGAAGGCAGAGGCGACCAGAAGGGCCGAGGGCGCCAAGTTCTCGCTTTCAGAGGAGATAGCCAGCGTGGCCTCTGCGCTTAAGGTCGCCTCGGGCGAATTCAGTGACGAATCCACAGAGTCGAAGACTTTCAACCAGCTTGCCGAAGCGCTTTCGGGAGCATCGGAAGCAATCCGTCAGAAGAACCTTAGCGAAATGGTCTCTGACCTGAATGGCTTTGCTCGTCGAAATCCAGCAGCGTTCCTCGGTACAGCAGCTTTGCTCGGATTCATGGGCAGTCGATTTGCCAGAGCGTCCGGTGAAGCTGCAAAAGATCGAACAGAGGTGCAAGATAGTTCAGAGGCCGCACCATGACCGACCACTCAACCAAGACAAGCACTCGCGCGATCGTGGCCGACGTGTTGACGCATTTGAGTAACCTGATTCGCGGCGAAATCGAGTTGGCTCGCGCCGAGGTTACAGAGAGCATTGAGAAGGCCATAGCCGCTATCGGATTGATCATCGGCGGTGTCGTCATTGCACTTACTGCACTGAACGTGCTTGCGGCGGCGCTCGTCGTCGCCCTGGCCGAAGCGGGAATCCCCGGTGGCTGGGCGGCTCTCATCGTGGGTGTGGCTCTTACCGTCATCGCTCTCGGCCTTTGCTACAAGGGAATGAACGACCTCAGGCCTGCCAGCTTTGCGCCTCGGCGCACCGCCAGAAGCTTGCGCCGGGATGCCGCAATCGCAAGGGAGAGCCGCCATGAACACTGATGCTCGGACTCCGGCAGACATCGAACGTGATCTCGAACAAGAGCGTGATCAGCTGGTCTCGGCTGTCGAAGCCCTGCAGGAGCGCTTCTCGATCGAGGGTGTGGCGCGGCAACTGGCTGAGCAAGTCACCCGGCACGGCGGAGAGTTTGGCAATTCTGCCCTCCGTTCCGCCAAGAGTAATCCTATGGCGCTGGCGCTGACGGGCCTCGGTCTTGCCTGGATGATGTTCAGCGATACTCGTAGGGACCAGGGAGAAAAACACGCATCGAGCGCGAAGAATGATGCCATGGCCACTTCGCCGGGCGTTGGAACGACGCCGAAGCGATGGGACCGGTTGCACTCAGACGCCAGCTGGTTCGGTCAACGGACGAGGGAATCCGCCGAGGATTTGCGCAATCGGCTGTACGAAGGCACCGAACAGCTCTCGGACACGGCGAAAAAACGCGTGGTCGAGGCCCGGGAAGCGGCGTACCGCGCCCAACGCGACTTGGAGCAGACCGCGGGCCGCGGGAGCAAGGCCATAAAAGATTTCTACCTCGAGCAGCCAATTGTCTCGGGTGCTCTGGCGGTGGCCCTTGGCGCCGTCATTGGTGCGGCTCTCCCGCGGACATCTGCAGAGGACAGCACCATTGGTGAGAGTTCAGATCGCCTGTTCGAGGAAGCAGAGCGCATTTTCAGCGAGGAGTTGAACAGAGCCGCCAAGGCAGCGAATTCGGCGTCTCGGAGATCAGGGGCCGCGGGTAAACGCACCACTGCCAACCGTTCCTCCGTGCGATCAAGTAAGGAACAATGAACGTCACGGCCGTTCGCCTGGGCTCTGGTATTGTCCGTGCCGACTATCTTCGGAAAGCTTCGTGAGATGTGGCCTTAGGCGAGCCGATGCGTGACGGCTGTGACCGTCCCCCGCGAAAGATTGCCCTTCGTATCCGCCATGCTGCGTGAGCTCGATACATCATCGCCACATTGTCGTGGTAGGATTTTGCATCGTCGGCAAAACGCACTGGCGGCCGATGACAGAGAGTGTGTGACTTCCCGCCCATCGGGGCTTCTCAGCGCTCCCGCCGCAAGGCAACAGGAGCACACCCATGTCCAACATAGCAGTACGGTGCCGGCATTGCGGCGCATCGAATGATCTCACGGTTAAAGGCTCAATGTCGGCAACCGAGCAAGTTGCTTGCTCGCAGTGCCGCCAACCCTTGGGTGAATGGGGAACCCTCGAAAGCGAATACGGCCCTCAAATCAGGAACGGCGCTCCCAAAGAAGGTTCCCTTTCGGATCAATCATCGACCTGACTCCCCCTACCTCGCGCATCTTGCACAAGGTCTTGCTGGTTTGAATCGAGACCAGCCTGCTATGAGCCAGCGCTGGCGGCGCCGCGCCATGTCGCGCGAGCCTGCTCAAGGGCGAGCAGCCTTTTTTGAAGCGCCAGCCTTCGTCGGCGCATCAGAGACGAAGTCGAGGCCAGGGTTATTGCTTGGCTGCGAGAACTTTCAGGTTCAACGCGCGCCGATATAGGCAACACGGATGCCGTGCGACAAACAAGATGAGCATTTAACCACACGATTGATGCCGGATGCACTATCAGCAACATGGGCGCCGGGCCGATCTGTCGAGGACGTGCATGTTCGTATTGAACCCTTCTTTCTGCTGCCGGGACATCGTGCCACTTCCGCGACATGGACAGGCTGAGAAGCGGCTAGGGCCGCGCTCACGTCTTTTCGTGGCGTTTCCGCTTGCGGCTAGCCGCTTTCGGCCCGGGCCTGGCCTTTGGCGTTGTCTCTCGCGCGATCAGCCGTGCGCCGCGATCATAGGTGGCGTAGCGCCAGAGCCATTGCACCGAAACCAGGACGCGGCTCTGAAAGCCGATTAGAAGGTAGATGTGGATGATCGCCCATGCGAGCCACGCGATCCAACCCTTCACCTTGAAGCGCCCCTGCTCGAAGACGGCGGCATGACGGCCGATGATGGCCGTGTTGCCGCGGCTTCGATAGGTGAAGGGAACCAGGGCATCGCCGTGTGTCAGATGCCGGGCCAGCGAATGACCGAGATGCATGCCCTGCTGCTTTGCGACTTGGGCAAGGCCCGGAAGCGGCCGGCCATCCGCATCGGCAAAATGAGCTACATCGCCCAGCGCAAAGATATTCTCCTCGCCGCGCACCCGCAGCGTATCGTCGACGATAAGCCGTCCGAGCCAGTCGGTCTCCACTCCGACCTCGCGCGCAAGGGGTGAGGCTGCCACTCCCGCCGCCCACAGAACAAGCCCGACACCGATCCGCTCGCCGGCGATGCCAAGCTCTCCATCGGAAAGGTGATCCACCGCCTTGTTCGTGAGGATCTTCACGCCGAGGCGCTGTAGACGTTCCGCCGCATATTCGGAAAGCTTCTCGGAGAAGGCCGGCAGCAGCCGCGGGCCCGCTTCCACCAGGATGATCCGCGCGCTCTCCGGACGGATATTGCGAAAGTCGCGGGCCAACGTATATCGGCTGAGTTCGGCGATCGAACCCGCAAGCTCCACGCCTGTCGGACCGCCGCCGATGATGGCGATCGTCATCAGGCGCTCCTGCGTGACGGGATCGGTCGCCCGCTCAGCGATTTCGAAGGCAAGGAGCAACTCGGAGCGGATCTTGCGCGCGTCCTCGATCGTCTTGAGCCCCGGGGAGACCGCCGCCCAGTCATCACGGCCGAAATAGCCTGGCACTGAGCCGGTCGCGAGAATGAGGACGTCGTAGCGGATCGCCTCGCCGTCGGAGAGCAGGACGCGCCGCCCGTCCCTGTCGATTCCTGCGACTTCGCCGAACAGGACCTTTGTGGAAGGATAGCGTCGCACGATCCTGCGGATGGGCTCCGCGATATCAGGTGCTGAAAGAGCTGCTGTTGCCACTTGGTAGAGAAGTGGCTGGAAGAGATGGTGGTTGTGGCGGTCGATGATGGTGACGTCGATGCCGGCCTTGCCCAGGGCCTTAGCGACCTCCAGTCCGGCAAATCCGGCGCCCACGATCACGATTCTCTGAGGTTGCTGCATTTCCCGCCACGCTCCGGACGATGCGTTCCAACCGACTTTAACCGCCACCACCTCCGACAAACCGAGAGTTAGCGCCTGGCCCCCGACAGCGTCCGGGGGTGTTCTTGTTCATTGGCCCGCGGCGGCCCTGGCAATATTAAGCAATTCTTCGCTGTCCGATACCCCTGCGCTGTAGGTGACGATCACGATGCGGGCGCCGCGAAGGCATCGAGTTCGGCACCCTGATCGCCGACAAGGCATTCGATTCCAACTGGATCATCGCTGACTTGAACGAGCGGGGCGCTGGCATCGTCAACTCTCAGCGCCCACAGAGACTGAAGCCACTCGCCATAGACGCCGAAGTCTACAAGTGGCGCCACCTCATCGACAACGTCTTCTGCAAACTCAAAGCGTTTAAACGCATCGCCATGAGAGCCTGCAAAACAGACAAAAGCTTCGAGAGCTTGATCTATCTCTGCTCGGCCCTCTTCAACTCCAGATGAATCCCAACAAGCCCTAGGTTGGGTTCTCTCCCTATGGGGAAGGCGGTGGTCCCCAAATGGGAGATATGTCCATGCGCGAGCTGCACCGCAATCTGATCGATGGCGAGTGGACCGGCGGGGAGCCGGTTCCAACGTGAATCCTTCCAATACCGACATGATTGGTCACTATGCCCGCGGCACGGAGACCGACGCGCAGGCGGCGGTCGCGGCGGCGAAGTACGTCTTCCCGGCGTGGTCGCGTTTTCGGTTTGCTGGAGCGCCACGACATCCTGCGCCGCGCGGCCGACGAGATCATGGCGTGCAAGATGAACTCGGCCGCCTCCTCTCTCGCCAAGAGGGCAAGACAATTGCCGAAGGCATCGCCGAGACGGTTCGCGCCTGCCAGACGCAGTCCATTTCAAACGCAATTCGTAAGCCGGGATGGCAATGGTCTACCTGCCGACGGCGGGCGTCGATTTTCACGTGCCTTTCGGTGGCCGCAAGGCTTCCAGCTACGGCCCGCGCGAGCAGGGCCGCTACGCCGCCGAGTTCTTCACCAATAGTAAAGACGGCCTATGTTCGTTCGGACTGACGTAACTGGGCCCCGTTACGGCACGTCGTGCGTCCGCCGGGGTGCGTTACCCTCCCGCAAGGTGAGGGTTCTGATTGAACATCTCGGCGAGACGCGGTGGCAATCCGGGCGAGAGTGTTCACCTACCGAGATCTCACGAGGCTGCCTGGGAACCCAAGTGGCTGGTTCGCTTGACTTGACCCCCTTTTCCCCGTGAAAAGTACAATTCTTCAACGAAAGCTTCCATTCCGCTGGGAAGTGAGCGTGCTAGCCTGATGCTTGACGAGCCGAGCCTCGGGCTCGCCCCCGTAATGGTCGGGGAGCTGTTTTCGGCGCTCGCGCGGATCCGGCACGCCGGCGTGTCGCTGCTGATCGTCGAACAGAATGTGCGTAAGAGCCGGAGCCTCGCCGACCGCGGCTACGTGATCGAGGCAAGGGCGATGCCGCCGCTCTTAAGGATGATCCCGTTGTCCAGCACGCCTTCCTCGGAATAGCTGCGGACGCCTGAACATGGAGATAACGATGGAAGTGCTTGGATTGACGATCGACAGCGAAGAACGCTCTGCCTCCGACGGCCGCATTTTCGAGCGCCACAACCCTGTGACGGGCGACGTCGCCACGCGTGCAGCGGCGGCGAGCGTGGACGATGCCGTAGCGGCAGTGGACGCGGCGGCAGCCGTATTCCCGGCCTGGTCGCAGAGCTCCCCCGGCGAGCGCCGTGCTATCCTTATAGAGGCGGCAGACCGGCTACAGGCGAAGGCGGACGATTTCGTGGCGGCGATGGTCGCGGAAATCGGCGCCACTGCCGGGTGGGCGCTGTTTAATGTCGGTCTTGCTGCGGACATGCTGCGCGAGGCGGCGGCGATCACCACGCAGATCAGGGGCGAGATCATCCCCTCCAACCGGCCGGGATCGCTTGCCATGGCGATCCGCCAGCCCGCTGGTGTGGTGCTGTCGATCGCCCCGTGGAACGCGCCAATCATCCTCGGCGTACGCTCACTTGCCACGCCGCTCGCCTGCGGCAACACGGTGGTGATGAAGACATCGGAGATGTGCCCGCGCACGCACGCCCTCATCGTGCAGGCGCTCAACGAGGCGGGATTACCCAGGGGTGTGCTTAACGCCGTTTCCAATGCGCCGGAGGATGCCGCCGAAGTCGTCGAGACGCTGATCGCGCAGCCCGCCGTCCGTCGCGTCAACTTCACCGGCTCAACTCGCGTGGGCCGCATCATTGCGGAGCTGGCCGGGCGGCATCTGAAGCCAGCCCTGATGGAGCTTGGTGGCAAGGCGCCGCTCGTCGTCCTCGAAGACGCCGACCTCGAGGCGGCCGTGGCCGCCGCTGCCTTCGGCTCCTTCATGAATCAGGGCCAGATCTGCATGTCGACGGATCGCATCGTCGTTGACGAGACGATCGCCGACGAGTTCGTGGGGGCGCTCGCGGCGAAGGCGAAAACGCTGAAGGCCGCCGACCCGCGTCAGGGCAACGCACCGCTCGGCGGTGTCGTGGAGCCGGCAGCGGCCGAACGGATCGCCCAGCTCATCAACGATGCCGTCTCTAAGGGCGCAATTCTGGCGGCCGGCGGCGGCGTGGACGGGACGATCATCCAGGCCACCGTCCTCGACAAGGTGACGCCATCCATGCGCGTCTATTCGGAGGAGACCTTCGGTCCGGTGGTGGCGGTCATCCGCGTCGGCAGCGTGGAGGAGGCCGTGCGGGTGGCGAACGACACCGATTACGGCCTGTCCGCCGCCGTCTTCGGCCGCGACACGAACCGTGCCATGTCTGTCGCGCGCCGCATCCAGTCCGGCATCTGCCATATCAACGGACCGACGGTGCACGACGAGGCGCAGATGCCCTTCGGCGGCGTGAAGGCCTCTGGCTGGGGTCGCTTCGGCGGCAGCGCCGGAATTCACGAGTTCACCGAACTGCGCTGGATGACGATCCAGGACGGTCCGATGCACTATCCGTTCTGAGGCCGAGATGGGCGGCTTCAGGACAAAACCTGCATCGTCACCGGAGGTGCCGGAAGCATCGGCAGCGCGACTGCGCGTCTCTTCCTTGAAGAGGGCGCGCGGGTGCTTCTGGTAGATCGGGATGCAGAGGCGCTCGAGCGCGTGTCGGGCGAGCTTGAAGAGGCCGAGCGGTTGGCCTGGGTGGCGGCCGACGTATAGGCCGCGGCCAGCACCGCGGCCTATGTCGGCAAGGCGGTCGAGGCTTTCGGTCCCATCGACGTCCTCTTCTCGAACGCCGGCAATTTCGGGACAGTCCGCCCGATTGTCGTTTATCCCGACGATGTGTTCGAAGCGGTGATGGCGGTGCATGTGCACGGTGCGTACCTTGCCGCCAAACATACGGTTCCGCACATGCGAGACGGCGGCGCCATCGTTATCACCTCGAGCGTGGCCGGGGTAAGGGGAGACGCCGGCGTCTACGCCTACATCACCCCCAAGCACGCGCAGGTGGGGCTGATGCGCTGCCTTGCCAAGGAGCTCGCGCCGCGCCGCATCCGCGTCAACACCATCCATCCGGGACCGGTCGACAATGGCTTCCAGTCCGCCGTGGAGGAAGGGCTGGGCGAGGCGCTGGGCGTGGACGGGACGGAGTTCTTCAACCGCCTCATCCCACTCGGCCGCCACGGCAGGCCCGACGAGATCGCCCGCTCCGTGCTCTATCTCGCCTCGGAGGAGTCGAGCTTCACCACCGGCGCCACGCTAATGGTGGACGGCAGCATGAGTGTGTGAGGCCGCGGCTACCGGAACAGCGCCTCCACGTAGTCCGCGCCGATCCCCACCTTCTCATAGTGGCTGCGACACATCTCGATGTAATGGTGGACGTCGAAATAGCCGTCCGGCTCGCCATTCTCGTCCAGCCAGATGAGCGGTCCTTTCACCTGAAAGAACACCTTCATCGGCTCGGGATGGTCATAGGCCACCAGCGTGTGGCCTTCGCCCGGCGTCTCGTACACGAAATCGCCGGCCGTCGCCGTCCAGTCATGCTCGAGATAGCCCCACTTGCCGGAGATCGTATAGGCGAATACCTCGTGCGGGTGGTAGTGGCGGTTCACCAACCCGGCCTTCTTTGCCATCAGGATATCGCACCACCTGTTCTGCGCGGGCGAGATCCAGAGCGGGCGCGAGGACACCGTTTCGGTGAAGGGTACGTAGTAGCGCTCGTCTTCCGTCGGCGCGTCGGCAAGATAGACCTCAGGCTTTGCGTCGCGCTGGAACACCTGCTCGATCGGCTTTAGGTCGCGCCAGAATTCGCTCGCAGGGGCTTCGGGCATCGGGCTTTCCTCCTTTTGCGGTCGGACTCTCACATCCAGAAGCGCAAGGCCGTGCTATGCCGGTGTGCCCAGCCGGCGATCTCCGCCGCCTGCTCGGGAATACACAGCTCGTAGTCTCGGAAGCCTTGCCTTGCGTACGAGCGCGGTCTGGTTGCGCATCTCCCCTCCGGTGATCCTGGTGGTCACCTGCTATCCGACATGCGATCTTTCTCAGTGCATACCAGTTCAGCGCGAGGCTAAGACAGCGGCCTGAGAGTAAAAATAGACATTATCGGCGTTTTTTTGCACATTTCATGATTGGGTTTGAAAGGGGAGGGGAACGATGGTGAACCAGTGGCAGAGGCCACCACCCGATCCGGAGGTCCAGCTTCTCAGGGGCGAGCTCACGAACGGCGAGTGGATCTTTTCCGAGTCCGGCTATCGCTGCTTCATTTTCCTCTCAGGCGGCGGGTCCGTGCGCAGCGCCGATGGGGAGGTGCCTTTCGCCGCGCCGTGCCTGATCTGGCTCCAAGCCAGGCGTGGCAGCAGCCTGCAGGCGAATGCGGGCTCCCGCGGGGTCTCCTTGTCCATGTCCGAGATCAGCTTCGCACGGGCAGTCGGCATGGGCCCGAACGCGCGTGCAATCCGCGAGGCGCTGTCGCGGCCGCTCCTTTTTGCGAAGCTCGAGCCGCAACAGGCGCGGCGCCTTGCGGACGACGCGGAGGCTGTTCTGGATGAGCGCATGCAGGATTGTCCCGGGATGGAGGACGCCGTGCGGCATCGGCTGGCGCTGTTGCTGATCGGCGCCTGGCGGCTTTCAGGTCCGGTTATGCGCGAGGTGCAGCCTCTGCCGCGTACGATCATGCACCGCTTCCTCCACGCGCTGGAACTGCATCTGCGCGACCACTGGACGATCGCGCGCTTCGCACAGGAGATTGGCGTTACCACGGAGCGCCTCAACGCGATGGTTAGGCGCGTGGCGGGCTGCTCACCACTGGCGATCATACATGCGCGGTTGACCCAGGAGGCGGTCAGTCTGCTCGACGGCAGCAGCCTTCCTATTGCCGAGATTGCCGCGACGCTGGGATTTCACGACCCAGCCTATTTCAGCCGCTTCTTCAAGCGCCAGACCGGCCGCTCGCCCAACAAACACCGCCAGCTTTCGGCGCTGCGTTCACATAGCAGCCACTCTTTCGCGGCCTGGCCCTGAACGGCACACCCGCCGCACCTCATGTCGTGTGATCAATCTGCTGCATGAAATGTCGGTCTCGCCGCATAGATCGGGGCGTCGGCGCGAAATGCATGGTGGGACGTAGCTCCGCGGGCATTCAACAGCGAAGATGTTGCGGTCCTATCCCATATGGATTGCCGTGCTTTACGCTGCCGGCGCGTGGCTCCTCCTCCGCATCCTCTATAGCTATTTGCTGCGGGTGCTTTGGCTGGACGCTTGGTTGTTAGGAGCAACTACTGAACTGTATCTTCGCGAACGCCCGACGCCCCAGTTCCTTGCTCGGGAACACCCCACCACTGGAGCGTACTTTGGAGGTGAAAGCGGATGGCTTCAGCGACAGCCTCCCCATCCCGGGCTTCCAATGCGGCTATGATGGCCAAGTGCTCTTCCATCGCTGAGACGATGCGGTTGGGCACGAACGCCCTGGTGTTCTGGATGATGGCGATGCGGTTGCGGTTCTCATCATAAAGCCGCGCTTCGAGCCAGGTGTCGAGACCAACCGACAGTGCATCATGCAACGACAGATCGGTCTGGATCGCCTGGCGTGGCAGCTCAGGCGTCATCTCCCGCTGTGCTCTTTCCAGCATTTCTTCATGATCCGCGCGCAGGGCCTTGAGCGGCAGGTCTGCCCCTTTCTTGATAAGCCGCCTTGCGCCTTCGACATCGAATAACGCACGCAGGCTCAGGCAGGCACGGGTGGTTTCCGGTCCTGCATCCATGACTATAACACCGCGCTTGGGGATGACGGTCAGGAGTCCAAACGCGTCGGCACGCTTCACGGCCTCGCGTACCGCTGCAAGTGGGAAGCCCAGCATCTCGACAAGGCCGGGAACCGTGACGAATGCACCGCTGGAAAGCTCTCCGTCGCGCAGCCTGTCGACAAGCGCGTTGTAGGCCCCTTGGGTCAGTCGATCCGGCGACGCCTTTTTGCGTTTCCCTGTATTTTCAAGACGGCTGCCATTTTCGCGTTTTTCAGGAAGGTGTTTCATCTGATTCACACGTACTGCTGGTGAAAGATGCTATGTAACCTTTTAGAAAAAATGTCACAAGAAATGCCAGCGGTTGTTTTGCATCTTAGAGCCTTTGGCGGCACCTAAGATTCAATAATGGGAGAGAGATATGGCGAATTCACCCCACGAGCACCTCCACGACGGTGCACTCTACAATGCCGACTTGGCCCCGCTACCGCCGGAGAAACGCAAATGGGGCGCCTTCGAGATATTTAACGTGTGGAACAACGACATTCAGAGCCTGTTCGGGTATTCGTTGGCCGCCTCGCTCTTCATCACTTATGGGCTCAATGGCTGGGCGGTATTCGGGGCGATCATTGTCGCCGGTTTCTTCGTAATGTTCCTGGTCAACCTCACCGGTAAACCATCGGTCAAGTACGGGGTCCCCTATCCTGTCATGGCCAGAGTGAGCATGGGAGTCTATGGCGCGCGCTTCCCGGCCCTGGTCCGCGGCATCGTGGCAATTTTCTGGTATGGGGTGCAGACCTACTTTGCCTCGACCGCGGTGGCACTGCTGTTGAACACCACCTTCGGCATTCAGGGCGGGACGGAATTCCTCGGTATGACGGCCGTCGGCTGGCTCTCGTACTTGGTCGTCTGCGTGTTCCAGGTGGTTCTCTTCATGCGTGGTATCGACTGGGTGGGGAAATTCCTGAACTGGGCCGGCCCCTTGGTCTATGTCGTCATGATCGCGCTTTGCATCGTCATCTGGTGGAAGGCCGGAAACGGCATCTTCGCTGCGCTGGGCACCATCTTCGAGGGCAGTGAGGCGACCGATCCGCGTGGGGCGGTCGCAGCGTTCTTCGCGATCGTGGGAACGATGATCGCCTACTTCGCCGCGGTGGTGATCAACTTCGGCGACTTCTCGCGTTTCGTCAAAACCGAGTCGGCCATGAAGGTGGGCAATTTCTGGGGCCTGCCGGTCTCCATGGCGTTGTTCTCCTTTATTGCGCTCTTCGTAACGGCCGGGACCGTGGTGCTGTTCGGCGAGAAGCTCGTCAATCCCGCCGATATTGTCGACCGGGTCGACAACGTTCTGCTCACGCTGGTCGCGGCACTCACTTTCTTCGCGGCGACCGTCGGCATCAACCTCGTCGCCAACTTCATTCCTCCGGCCTACGACATCGCCAACCTCAATCCGGAAAAGATCTCCGCGAAGATGGGTGGCGTCATCACTGCGGTCGTTGCCTTCTTCATTGGGGCGCTCTGGGTTCCGCTAATTTCCAATATCGGCATCACTGGCTTCGTCGATACGCTGGGAGCCTTCCTTGCGCCGCTCTACGGCATTCTCGTTGCTGACTATTACATCGTTCGTCGCAAAAAGGTTTCAGTGGACGACATGTTCTCGTCCGACCCGTCCGGACCGTACTTCTACGGCAATGGCTGGAACCACAAGGCCATCATCGCCTTCGCCATTCCCGCCATCTTCTCGGTGGCTACGGTCTGGGTCCCAGCCCTATCGCAGCTGTCTGGCTACGGCTGGGTGATCGGCGCGGTCCTTGGCGGTGCGCTGCATGTCGGCCTGATGAACAGCAAGCTACCGATTCCCGAGACGGTCTGAAATCGCTGGAGGGTCCCCACAATTGGCCGGCTCTGCCGGCCTTTTCTTTGAAGCTGACGCTGGTCTTTTCTTCTTACACCGAAACCGGCAAATGTCATGGCGATCGCTGCTTCGCCCATAGTGTCCGCGTCTCCTCCGGTTCCAGAGCCGCCCACCGGCTCCTGGTCGAGGAACGATCCCACGCCTCGGTCTTCAGAACGAGCTCTTCCGTAAAGCCGTCGGCAGGTCAGCACGTTAGTAAGCGCCGGTGGTGATAGTGCCTGCCTCTTTCAGCTACCGGCGGCTTTATGTCTTTCAGGAACCTGTCTCTGCCAATGGCGCATTTCCTTCGCGCAAAGTGCGCGTTTTGATCGATATTCTTGTCGAATATTTCGCTGAGACCGCCGATCGCAAATCCGCCCGAGAGCATCTACCGTGAAGAGCCTGGAAGGCTGCCGGGGGACTTGCGGAGATAGGGAGCGGCCGGAAGGCAGCCGCAGCCCGGCTGGTGATCGACGGTGTCAAGATCCATTGAGGGCGCCGGCAAGCGCGTCGACACCGCTATAGAGCAGGCTGGAATCGACCAGACGGGGATCGTCCTGCTCTGCCGCTACCAGCGCAGGCACGCCGCGCGCGCCAAAGCGCTGCATTGCGGCGCGACCCTCCGCGATGCGGGCACGGTTGGCTGACAGAAGTTCATCGTCTGGCGATGAAAACCGCCGGGCCGCGTCGCCGAGTGCAAATGCGTCCAGGACATCAGCAACAACGGCGGCGTCTCCATTGTCGCGCCCGCCTTCGTAGCGGGCGCGCTGAATGGCGTGCAGCGTGTCGAACTCCCGCTCGGGCGCGGTCAAGCGCACTGCGGTCAGCGCCAGGGTCGCCGGCCCCGAATTGACGCGTGACCGGCGGTTCCCCAGAACATTGCGGCGATAGGCTTCGCTGAACGGTTGGCCCGAAAGCCGGGCAATCCGCTGATCGGCGTCCCAGGCATGGGCGGCAAAGCCGTCACTGATCGGGAATGCGCCCTCACCGGCGAAAAGGCCAGTCGGAATCAACTCGACGGCAAAGCCGCTTCGTTGCATCAGGCCGCCAATTACCGGCGCGGCGCCATAGCACCAGCCACAAAGCGGATCGAAGAGATAGGAGAGGTGGATTTCCCTCATATCAGTATCCGACGGTGAATCTCTGGCGGATGTGGTGGGGCTTCTCGATCTCATCCACCATGGCGATGGCGTAGTCCTCGAAGGAAATGCTGCTGCCGCTGTCACTCGTCAAAAGCTGATCCTTGTCGAGGCGGAACTGGCCTGTGCGCTCGCCGGGGACGAACAGCGCCGAAGGCGAGAGGAAGGTCCAGTCGAGAACAGTTACCTCGCGCAGTCGCTTCAGATATTCGGCGCCGGCCGTGGCTTCGGCGCGATAAGCATCAGGAAAATCGGGGCTGTCGAGCAGCCTGACGCCGGGAGCGACTTCCAAGCTGGCTGCGCCGCCGACGATCAGATAACGCTTGACGCCCGAGGCGCGGACGGCATCGAGCAGCGCGTTGAAATCGGTGTCCAGGAAACGCAGCGAACTGATGACCGCATCGTGCCCTTTGAGAAGCGCTGCGAGGCCGGCACCGTCTTTGACATCGCCCTTAGTTGCGGCAACGCCCGGTAGCGCGGCTATCTTGTCAGGATTGCGTGCAATGGCCGTGACCTGATGGCCTCGATCGGACAATTCCTTGAGGAGGCGCTGTCCGACATTGCCGGACGCGCCGATGAGGGCGATGCGTGCCATATCAAGCTCCTTGATGGTACAATATTCTGATCAGGTCTATAATCTAGACCATATGCTCACAGCTATGCTATCTGACTGCGGACCGCAAGAAGTCATCGGGATGTGATCAGGTCATCGTGGAGTGACCGCGGCAACGGATCAGAAAAGGAACAACAATGGTTGAGACAAATCGTGCTGCGGAAGATTTCGTGTTCGATCAGCCCTGTCCCATCCGCGATGTTCTCGACCGCATCGGTGACCAATGGAGCCTGCTGATCCTCACGGCCTTGGAAAAGGGCGCCAAACGCTTCAACGCGCTCTCGCGCGAGATCGGCGACGTTTCCAAGCAGATGCTGTCCAAAACCTTGAAGCGGCTGGAGCAAGACGGCTTCGTCCGCAGGACCCTATACGCGGAAGTGCCACTGCGCGTGGAATATGAGCTAACGGAACTCGGGCAGTCCTTTCTCGTCCCGATGAAAAGCCTGATAGCATGGGCGAACGCCAATCATCGAACGATCTGCGAGACGCGAAAGGCTTTTCCAAGCCGAGCACAAGCACGGTGAGCGCCTTAGCGGTCTTTCCTCAGTGATCGATCCAGTTCTGACAAATCCGATTCGCATCGGTGGTTCACTCCGCCGCTTTCAATGGACCCAGCGTAACGTCGGTCGTGCAATTCTCCTGCATGAAGTCCATGAAGTTTTCGCGGAACTGACGTGTGTGCGCGTGCGCAAGCTCGTCGGCGCGGTTGACGTCCCTCGCCGCAAGCCAGCATCAGCGTGGGAATGTCAGGACGATCCTGCCCCCATCGGCTGCTGGGCTTTCCCGGCCAACGCGTCAATACTAAGCGAACCGGGGCCAGCGGCTGCGATATATAGAAAGACAAAGCAATATAGCATCGCCGCCTCGCCATGGTTGAGGACCGGGAAAAATCCCTGAGAGGCGTGAGCAATAAAATAGGCGAAAGCCATCAAGCCAGACAACAAGAACGCGATCGGACGCGTAAACAGGCCGGCCAGCAGCAAAACTCCGCCAATTACTTCCAAAATGCCGGCCACATATAGCATCGCGTTCATCGGATACTCGAATGGCGCAGGCCATGCGAACAACTTCATCGTTCCGTGCGTGAAAAACGATCCCGCTGACACGATACGCAGTATACTTAAGAGTTCCGGTGCCCAGCGTTGAATAAATCTCATTTCCACTCGTCTATCCTCCGGTTTCGACGGCGTAAGGCACGCCGCTGATAATTCTTGTCCCACTTCGGGTGTGATAAGTCGGATCATTACAGGAGGCTCATCGCGCGAATGTGCCGACAGTGTGCGAAATTGTACGAAAATGTATCACCGGCACACGAACCGCGCGTGATGATGCCAGGCTGTGGTGAGACGGAGCCGATGATTTTGCAGCGAGCTTGTCATTAGCCTGCGAAGGGGCTTAGCCGGCTTACTTCGTTGCTTCGGTGAAACCGTCATCCTCCAGTCCCTACCCGTTCGCTCCATCACACGAGAGCGGGGCATCAGGCCAAAGCTGTAATCGACTGATTACAAGCTGAGACATTTCGCGACAAATCGGCAAACCGACGGCATATCCCTGCGAAGCCTCTGGCCTATCCTGATGACAGGACCATCACGCGCAAGCGCAGTGCTCAGGCTCTGCGCTTGATACGGCACGCAGGGCTTAAAGAGGAGAGGTGACAATGACAGATCATGGTTGCAACAACGAGACATCGTCCGGCGTCACCCGCCGCACGGTGCTCGGCGTCAGCGCTGGCGTGACTGCTGCCAGCCTGGTTCCTCTCCGCCTCGATGCTCAAGAGCAAGTTCCCGTCCCAGGTCCGGAAAACGGTCCCACGACCCACATTTCGTTCCAGGTAAATGGTGAACGGGTCACCATCGATGTCGATGGGCGCGCTTCACTGCTGGATCTTCTGCGCGAACGCTTGGCGCTGACTGGAACAAAAAAGGGCTGCGATCACGGCCAATGCGGTGCCTGCACCGTGCATTTGGACGGCCGCCCCGTCTCCTCCTGTCTAACGATGGCGGCCAAGGTTGATGGGCGGCAGGTCACCACGATCGAAGGGCTTGCAAGGGGCGATGAGCTGCACCCCATGCAGCAGGCTTTCATCGACAACGATGCGCTTCAATGCGGGTACTGCACCCCTGGGCAGATCATGTCGGCTGTCGCATGCGTCACTCAGGGGCAGGCAACCGATCCCGGTGCCATCCGGGAGTTCATGAGCGGGAACATCTGCCGCTGCGGCGCCTATGTCGGCATTCTCGCCGCCATCGCCCAGGCCGCCGAAACCATGGAGGGCTAAAACATGCGGGGATTGAATTACACTTTCGCAGAAACGGCGGACGCGGCAGTCACGCAATTTGCCGAGGCTGGCGGGTCGGCCCGCTATATCGCGGGCGGCACCAATATCTACGATCTCATGAAGCTGGGGATCGAGCGCCCGGCTCACCTGATCGATGTCAGCCGCATCGAGGGGCTGGATGCGATCGAGACGGATGGCGATGTTCTGCGTTTCGGCGGCCGTGCCTTGATGGCGGATGTGGCGCGCGCACCGGTCGTGCGCGATGAGTATCCGGTTCTGGCTGAAAGCCTGCTCAAGGCCGCCTCGCAGCAATTGCGCAACATGGCCACGGTGGGCGGCAATCTGCTGCAGCGCACCCGCTGCATGTATTTCCGCAACGGCGCGGGGTCGTCGACCACGGTGGGCGTCTATCTCTGCAACAAGCGCGAACCCGGATCCGGCTGTGCGGCTCTCGGCGGGCTCGACCGTACGCAAGCCGTTCTCGGCACCAGCGAGGCGTGCACCGCGGTGGCGCCCGGCGACTGGCCGGTGGCACTGGCCGCGATGGACGCCACGATCGAGGTTTTCGGGCCCGAGGGGACGCGCAACATCCCGATCGCGGACTTCTATCTGCTGCCAGGGGACACGCCGCATAGGGAATTCAACATCAATCCGGGCGAACTGGTAACGGCCATCACCGTCCGGAAAACACCGGCGGGACGCACATCAACCTATCACAAGATCCGCGACCGGGAGAGCTATGCCTTTGCGCTGGCGTCCGCCGCTGTCGCCGTCGAAATGGATGGGGATGCCGTCCGCACCGCCCGAATTGCGCTGGGTGGTGTCGCCACCACACCATGGCGGGCCAGCGCCGCCGAAAGGGTTGTTGTCGGATCATCCCTGACACCCGAACTGGCCCTCGAAGCCGGACATGCTGCGTTCACCGAGGCCCGCCCGGGCCAGCATAACGCATTCAAAGTGGAACTCGGTGCCAGGGTCATCGCCGATGCCCTGATCATCGCCGCGCAAAGGAGAGTGTGATGCCTGCAGAAGTGTTTTCCGATATCGCGCGCGTCGATGCCAGGGGCAAAGTTCTCGGCCAGACGCAATACGGCGCTGACATGCATTTGCCGGGCATGCTCTATGCGATGCTGGTCCCGGCCACCGTCGCCAAAGGTGCGGTAAGCAACATCGATATCACACCCGCGACCGAAACCAGTGGCGTGGTACGGGTCCTCTCCTTGGGAGATTTTCCAACCCTTTCGCCCGAAATAAATTATCTGGGCTACCCCATTGCGATGGTCGTCGCCGAGACGCTCGAGGCCGCGATCGAGGGCGCCGAGGCGATAACGGCGACCTATGAGACCGCGCCGTTCATCCCGCTGATGGACAGCCCGGGCGCTACGGTCGTTCCATCCGAGGGTTTCGATACGGGCGATGTCGACACCGAGTTCCAGAATGCCGCCGAGATCGTCGAGGGCACTTTCGAAACGCCGGCCCAGCATCACAACGCTATGGAGCTGTTCGGCACCGTCGCGCATTGGTCCGGCGGGCGGCTGACGGTTTACGAGGGATGCCAGAATTCGGACTCGGCCAGAAACGCGCTTGCGGAGGCAATGGGGATTTCCCCCGAGCTTGTCACAGTCAAATCCGACTATGTCGGCGGTGGCTTCGGGCAGAAGTCCCCTCCCAAATTGCAGACCGCGCTGGTGGCTGAAGCCGCAAGGCTGACGCAGCGCCCGGTCAAGCTGGTCACGCCGCGCGGACAACTTTTTCACATCGCCAACTACCGGCCACGCAGCATCCACAACATTCGGCTGACCGCCAATAGCGAAGGGCGCCTCACCGCAATCGACTACGACGTCGTGCAGGAGAATTGGCCGGACGGCGGGTTTCGTTCGAACGGCTATCATGAGGACGTCGCGCGACTATACGCCATCGGAAATCTCCGCGCGACAGCAGGTGACATCTATATAGACCGCAACATGCCGCGCCATACGCGGGGAACGCATCCGTTTCCGGCCGGCTTCGCCCTGGAAAGCGCGATCGACGAAATGGCTTACCGGCTGGGCGTGGATCCTGTGCAACTGCGCCTCGATCATGAGGCCACCACCGACATCATCGTCGGGCAGCCGCTCGCGCCGCATTTCCTGAATGACTGCCTCAGAGAGGGTGCCCGCCGTTTCGACTGGAGCCGCCGCACCCCCGAACCCGGCTCGATGACCCTGGAAGACGGCACTCTGGTCGGCCTCGGCGTTGCCTGCGGCATCTTCGGGGCGTCGGGATCCGCCGCGGAGACAACGCTCAGGGTCCGGGCGGACGGCACGACGCGGATCATCAGCTCGGGCCATGAAATGGGACAGGGCATCCGGACCGCCGTCGCGAACGCGATCGTCCAGGGACTGGACGTCAATCCCGACAGGATCGAAATCCTGCTGGGCGATACGTCCGTAGGTCCGCAGATGGCCACGGTCGGAGAACGCGGTACGGCAAGTATCATCCCGGCAACGGTAAAAGCCGTGCAGGCCCTGCGTGCCCGATTTGAGGAACTTGCGGGACCCAACCCACCGGCCGGCAACCTTCACCAGCAGTTGGCGCGCCTGAAACGGCCCTATATCGAGGTGACCGCATCGGAACTCGCACCCGGGCAGGATGCATCCGCCCTCGAAGCCTTCCGGACCGGCCGCCGCGCGGGGGCGGGATCCGAGTATCCCGGCTTCACCTCCATGAGCTACATCGCGCAGTTCGTGGAAATCCATATCGAGCCGGGCACGCGGAGAATCCGCATGCCGCGCGCGGTCAGCATTGCCGATATCGGCCGGGTCGTCAGCCCAAGGACCGCAAGAGGGCAGATGCATGGCGGCGTTGTCTGGGGGTTCAGTACCGCGCTTCGGGAACAGTCCGAGGTCGATCCGCGTTTCGCCGGTTACCTGAATGACGACCTCGCCGATTACGTCATGGCGGTAAACGCCGACATCGGAGAGGTAGACGTCGGCCTGATCGATAAGCCCGATACGATGGTCAACTCGGCCGGCGTCAAGGGCATGGGCGAACTCGTCATGCTCGGCACGGCGCCAGCGATCGCAAACGCGATCTACCATGCGACAGGCAAACGCATCCGGAAGCTGCCCATCCGCATCGAAGACGTCCTTTGAAGGACGCGGGCGCGACAAGCGCTCTTGATCCAGTTCCGAGACATCCCTTACGGTCCGGCGTGCGCGCAAGGATCGTAAGGGCCAGGCCACGCAAGCCGGGACGCCCGCTCCCTCGAAGCTCGATCCGCACTACGGTCATTTCCTCTATCTGAGCGCGGGACGCCAAACTGCGATCCTTATAATCTGCGCCAAGACCGTCGTCTGGTGGATCGTGAGGGAGGTGGCGCGAGCTATTCCGGCAACGGAGCGCTTTGCGAGGCGCGTACTGTTTTTTCGAAACTCCAGATGCGCGCTTTCCTCGCTGGCGCGCCATCGACACGGCCTTCTCTCGGAAGCGAGATGATGGCTTGCATACCGGCGTCGCCTTTGGAGAACGAAATGTCTCCCCCATGCTGCCTGGCGACCGCCCGCGCTATAGAGAGACCGAGGCCGATGCCACCGGTCTGCCTGTTTCGTGAAGCTTCCAGCCGGACATAGGGCGCGAAAACCTTCTCTGTCATGTCGTCCGGAATTCCGGGGCCCCGGTCTTCCACCACGATATCAACGGTCGATGCGGTCTGCCGGATGAACACCTTCGCCTCCCCGCCATACCGCACCGCGTTCTCGACGAGATTTCTGATTGCGCGGCGGAGACCGTCGGGCCGACAACGGTACTTCATCTTCGCGCCTTCGATATGCGTGACCGGGTGCCCGAGATCGGATTGATCATCACAGATGCTGGCTACGAGCGCTTGCAGGTCTATCGCCCGTGTTTCCTCTCTGATCGATTCTCCACGCGCGAACGAAATCGCGGCTTCCGTCATCGACTGGAGCTCGTCGATGGTGGTTAGCATCTTGCGCTGGACATCTTCGTCGTTGACGAACTCCGCTCGTAGCCGAAGGGAGGTAAGTGGCGTGCGTAGATCATGGCCGATCGCCGCCAGCATCTTCGTCCGGTCCTCGACGAAGCGGTGCAGGCGCCTTTGCATGGTATTGAAGGACTGAGCCGTCCGCCTGATCTCTTCCGGCCCGTCCTCCGACAGCGGCGGCAGGTTTTCGCCTCGCCCGAGAGCTTCAGCGGATGTTGCCAGGTGCCTTAATGGGCGGGCGATGCGCCGGGCGATGAAGACGCCAATCAAAGCAAGAATCGACGCCGTAAGACCAAGGGATATCAAGGACTGGGAAGTCCACAGACTTCCCTTGTCGTGCTGATAAAAGGCAGCGTTCAACCAACGTCCATCGTCGAGTTGCGTCTTGAACCCATACCCCAGACTTCCCGAAAAACGGAGGACCTCCGCCGGCTGCGACAGCATCCACAAATAAGGCGTTGGAGTTCGCCACGGGTCATCCGCGTTTGCGGTGGCCACGTCTTCGGCGTCTGGCAATTGCGGATGCGGCGCCCCGGCCCATCCGAATGTTCCACTCGGATCGGCGGAACTTTCCAGAGGCCGCGAAAGCTGATCGAGGGCCTGCAACCTGAACGCATTCGCATCCGTGGGCTCGCTGTCTGTCAACCAGTATCTCAAATAGCTTCCTTCACTCGCGCGAAGCGCTTGCTCCCTCACCTGAGGCGATAGCGTTCCCATCAAGCGGGTCACCGATGACGCTCGGCTGATAAACTCGGCTTTCACCGCAGCGTCGAATTTCTTGGTGTACTCATCCCATGAGATGAGGAAGGTGAGCGCCTGCGAGATGATCAAAGCCGCGAGCATCAGCCCGATGAACTGTGTCGCCAGACTTTGCTGCCAGAAACGGGTCATTCGAACGCGACCTCGGCGCATAGGCTGTAGCCGCCACCCCAATGCGTCTTGATGATCGAGGGATTTTTTGGGTTCTCTTCGATCTTCTTCCGAAGACGGCTGACCTGGTTATCGATGCTGCGGTCGAAGATATCAGCCGTCCTGCCCACGGTCAGATCCAGAAGCTGTTCCCTGCTTAGGACCAGGCCCGGCCGCTCAATGAAAACCTTCAGAAGGCGAAACTCAGCCGTGCTGAGCGGAATGCCGACGCCGTCCTCGCCGCAGATTTCCTGGCGACCCAGATTGACCCGCCAATGGCCGATCCGAACGGTCCTCCGCTCATGCATCGCTCGCAACGCCGCAGGAGCCGTTGCTCGCCGAAGCACTGCTCTGATCCGGGCAAGTAGCTCGCGCGGATTGAACGGCTTTACGAGATAATCGTCGGCTCCCAGCTCGAGACCGACGATCCGATCCGTCTCCTCGGCCATCGCTGTCAGAAAAATGATGGGAATGTCTTCCGAGGCTCGAATCCGCCTGCACAGGGAAATGCCATCCTCACCAGGCATCATGATATCGAGGATGATCAGGTCGACAGTCTGCCGTTCGAGGATTCGTCTCAGGCTCGAACCGCTTTCGGCCACGCTGACCTTGTAACCTTGCTGCTCCAGATATTGTCGAACGAGATCCCGAATATCGGTGTGATCATCAACGACTACGACATGCGTGGCGTTTTGCATCGGCCCAACCTCTCAGAGACTTTACAGAGGAGTTAGGGTCTTCTCCATCGGTAAAATGCGTCAAAAATGGGTAGCGCGGGGTGGTGCATTCTCCAATCAAGAAGTGCACGTCGGGCGCCTGTAAGCGCGCGCCGCGAGCGGCACAAATCCGTTGTCACACGCCTGATCATCGCCTCCATAACTGCGCGGTGGACAGTGGGGTGGAGCATGATCAATACGATTGATTTGTCGTATGAGTGTGCCGCACTGGTACCAAATTGTAACGAAGTGTCTTCACCGGTCGCGGAACCTGCAAGCAAACTGTAAGGTCTGTCGCGGGGTTGCAGGAGGCGCACGTCAACGACGGGCGCCGATGAATCGTGTAGTCTAGATTTGTGTAGCACCGTGAGTGGCCGAGAGATCGAGGCGGCTCGTCGGCGGATCCTATTGCCACCTCAAGACGAATTGAGATTTCAAACATCTCGCATCGGTCTGCGCGAGTGTTCGTTCGCCGGAAAACCGTGTTGATTGACCCAAGATGACCGTCACTTAACACCATAGCGCTGCGACAATCTGATGCCAGTGCGGCACATTTCTAAGACAGAGTTGTAGTAATTGCGACCGCTTCGCGCCGAAGTGGGAGAGTTGACTATGAAGAACCGAGATTTCGACAATTGTGTCGGTACTGGCCACCTACGGCATGAGGTGCGCCGAACAGGCGCAGGCAGTGGAGCAACCGCAGTGGTTCAGTTCGCGATGATCGCTCTTGCGTTCATCATGATCGATGCCACACCAGCTGTGGTTTCCTCCGGCGCTCATGCGCAGTCGTCGAGTTTAAACGGGACTGCGACATCGGGCTTAGTGCCCGAGGGCACTCCCGTCGAGATTGTCTCAGGGCTCGATATACCCTGGTCCGCCGTGACTGTGGGCCGCGACGTACTCGTCAGCCAGCGTGGCACTGGGGAGATCGTCGCTTTTCGGCTGGGCGAGACGCTGCGATCAGTCGGCACCGTGCCCGACGTAGTCGCCCGAGGTGATGGCGGGATGCTTGGACTCGCTGTGCTCACAGAAGGCGCTGAAGTCTGGGTGTATGCTTACCACAGCACGGCCTCGGGCAATCGCATCGTGCGGATGGCGTATAGCGAAGGTGTGCTCGGCGATGTGCAGATCGTTCTTGATGGATTGCCCGGAGGGCGCAGTCACAACGGTGGGCGGATCGCATTTGGACCGGACGGGATGCTCTATGCCACGGTCGGCGAAACACGAAATCCCGACCTCTCGCAGGATCCGAATTCGCTTGCTGGCAAGATCCTGCGCATGACGCCGGCTGGCGGCATCCCGAACGACAACCCAATCGATGGGTCCCTCGTCTACTCCCTTGGACACCGCAATCCCCAGGGGTTGGCGTGGGATGAAAATGGCCAGCTGTGGGCGACCGAATTCGGGGATGATGCATGGGATGAGCTCAACCGAATTGAGCCGGGCGGAAACTACGGCTGGCCGGTCATGGAAGGCCGGGGAGGCAACGCAGCTTACATAGACCCGGTTATGCAGTGGCGTACGGAGGAAATGGGGCCGAGCGGGCTTGCTTACGTTGACGGCACCTTCTTCGTTGCCGGGCTGACCGGACAGCGGCTGTGGTCGGTGACAATCGATACCGCAGGCAATCCCGTAGCTTCGGCGCACTATGTCGGCGAGTACGGTCGTATTCGCCATGTGCTTGAGGGAAGCGACTACAAGCTATGGTTCCTGACGAACGGGCGCGGCGAGAACAACGACGGGATCTTCTCGGTCCCGCTTGCGCCAACGCCGGCCCGCCAATGCACGGCGACGGACGGACCAGCTCAGGTCTGCAGATATGACGAGATAGAGCGCTAAGCAGTTGGAACAATGCGCTGATAGAAAGTCTTCATCGAGAAAGCCTGGGCCGGCCGGCCTTCTCTTCCTAGTTGCAGTCTTCGTAGCGTGAAACAGAACCCAGATTCTGATCAGACTTAGAAAAGGTAGTTCTGAAGGGTAGCCTGCCGAGGGCAGGAGGGGGCAATGGTTTCCTAAATTCTTTCCGCCGTTGCAGCGGCCGGCTGTTCACGCGCCTGAGCACCGCCTTGAAGCGCGCTGGCAGTTCGCGCGGATTGAGCGGTTTCGTCTGATAGTCGGCGGCACCGACCTCCAGGCTTACGATCCGGTCTATGTCGTCAGTCATGGCGGTGAGAAAGATGATCGAATGTCGACGGTGCTGCGAACCTGCCGACAGGCAGGCGAACCCATCCTCGGCCAGCATCATGATGTCGAGAACGACGAGGTCGGACAGGCTGCGGTCGAGCAGCCGCTTCAGCGCCACCGCTGTCAGCGAGGCTGACTCGGTAACCCTGCCGGGTGAGGTACTTCCCAACGAGATCGCGAAAGTCCCCAGGGTCGCCGACGAGCGCGATGTGATGCACCGCTTTCACGCAATGCTCGAAAGCCGCCGCAGAAGGATGGCTGGCGTCGGCATATCTGTTCTACAGGGATGTCCCCCTTCCGGCGAAGGCGCAATCTCGCACGGCTTCAAGAAACCGTGAGAAGTGTAACGAGATGTATCGCCTCGTTGTCCCTGCGACAGCTTGCGATGAACTGCCGGTCATCGAGACAAAGTTCTACGACAGCTCCCGCCTAGCATGGCTCCGTCTAGGCCGCTTCGATCAAGCGGTCGAGATGCTCAGTTCTCACTGAGTAGCAGATGTGCTTCGGCGTGATCCGCCAAAGCACATGAGGAGAAAACCCACCGCGAGATCCCGGAGGTACGCTCGACGGGAGCTCGGACACCCTAAGCTCAATGTGAAAGGAAAAATGCAATGCGCAAGTTCATTATCTTCACCTCCACGCTCGCTGTGCTCGGATTCGGGCTCGGTGGCGCCAATGCGCAGAGTTCCACTAGGTACAATGCCGCGGACGACTTCGGTCCAAGCGAACAGAATGACCTGCCGCTGCGCATGGAAGGGTATGTTAACGGCTCCGATGCCGCGTTTATCACCTCCGGCACCGCGAAGGTGACGACCGGTTATCCTGCTCGTGCATCGCGTGACAATGCGGACCGGGTATATCGAGGCTATAATGCCTCCGACGACTTCTCCGCCAGCTATTAAACGATCTGCAGGTGCAACAACTTGGATGTCGGAGTTGTCATCTCCGGCACCAACTCGGGAGGGTAACTGCCGGTTAGCCTCCCACGGACGTCCTTGAAGTCGTGGACATACACATGGCCCGTCTTGCACCCGCAAACAAAGGTGGTCTCGTCCGCCCCGCTCATCAGAAATCCCTAGCCGCGATTCCAGTATTGCCATAGTACTCGGTTCCGCCAGAAAATGTTGGCATCCGGCCTGCCGTCCTCCGGTATACACTAGACGCCCGCCCGCCGGTTTGCACAGGTTGTTCAAGTGCCGGGACTCGACGGAGCACGACCACGAGGAGCTCGACCGCCGTGTAGCGGAGGCCATCGAGGCAATATCGCAATCTTCGGCGGGTGAATGTCTGCTTCTGGAGTTTTATGGTGTCACGCCGTTTGTCCGATATGGGCGCGAAGCTGCCATCGGTCATGGAGGAGACATAGGTCGCCTGAAGCTCAGCAGCAGTCATCGAGCTAGATTACGGAATTTGCAAATCTCTCTGGCTATCGCATCTGAGAAAGAGCGCCGACAACTGAATGCTGCTGCGGCGCAGCAGCCACCTAATCGCTAATGACAGCTGTAGCCGCAAACCCTACCACGCACCTGATCCGCGTGAATGTCCGCTTCGGTGACATCGTCCCGTAAGCCGACAGTCAACAGTCGGCCCCAAGGCGGCTGGCATGAGGGATGGAAGTCGACCCGGAGGAATTGGTGGCCGCTCTGGACGCGGATGCCCGACCTGGGCGAGACAATAGCGATCGACGCACGCCGATGGATCGGCAGGTCTTTAGGCCATCTTCTACTGCACCATAGTGCGACCGACTATGCTTCCCAGTCCCCGGGCTCTCTCATTCGCTAAATCCAGGATGTGCCATAACGGCATGGATGTGTCCCATCGCCCCTGTGTTTCGTGACAGGGCCAAGCATGTCTCGTTCAGGGGAACAGAGCGGACGCAAGACACATTAGTTTAGGTATAATTGACTCTTTCACGTTCGAAGAAGACAAACCAGAAGTTGTGGCAAATCAGACACGTTGTTCTTCATAGTTCCTATTTAATTCATCGATATCGTTATTTTTTGAAAAATCATGCGTTTCCTGAAATACAGCAGCGGCGGCAATATGCCCCCTTACCCTCGAATCATCCGGTGCTTCCGGTCACACCGCCGAGCACCGATGCAGCGCGATGCATTCCAACGAATGCAGAGCGGTGCTCCGGCGGCGTGGAAACAAAGTGGCCTCATCGGATGATATGTATACGAGGGGGCGTACATGCATCGATCGGTTCTGCTTTCCGCAGTGCGAAATCCAGCCAGGCTGGCCAGTTTCGCGGCGCTGATGTTCCTTGCCGCCACCGCGTTTCTGTTGGGGGGGACTTCGGCCTCCCGGGCGCAGGCA
Source organism: Chelativorans salis (assembly GCF_025336525.1). GTDB lineage: Bacteria > Pseudomonadota > Alphaproteobacteria > Rhizobiales > Rhizobiaceae > Chelativorans > Chelativorans salis. The sequence continues at coordinate 701,704 of NZ_JAOCZP010000001.1, read as the reverse complement.
CAGACCCCGTTCGCCGCCTGTACGTCGACCATGTATCTCGGGATAGCCGTCGGCGGTGGTGAGGTGCAACTCCACAGCGTCGACACAAGCACCAACCCGTTCGACTTTCCGACCATCGGCGATCCGGCCCCCGCCTACAACGGCATGGGCTACCATCCCACCGACAACTTCATCTACGCGGCGCGTTGGGACTCGGATCGGAGCAGGCACGTTCTTCAGCGTATCGACAGCAATGGTGTCCTGCGGGAATTCGGCGACATCATCGGTGGGGGCATCAACCAGAATTACGGCACCGCCAGTACTAATTATCAGCGGTGGATCGCTTCTGGCGTGATCGGGCCGGACGGCTTCCTCTACCTCAAGCACAACGGTGGGCTCACGGACAGGATGTGGCGCGTCGACGTGTCGAATCTGAATTCGCCGACGGCGACGGCCATAGACCTTGACCGGGGCATCGACCACGGGGATCTCGCCTGGCACAACGGGCTGCTTTACGCGCACAACCACAGCGACGGCTTTCTTTATTCGATCGATCCCGTTACGGGAGACGTGAACCAGATCGGCCAAACGGGCATCACCAGCGCCTTCGGGTCGATGATCAGCGCCACCAACGGCATTTTCGGCCGTCTCAATTCCGGGGCCTTCTACCAGTTCGATCCCGCGACGGGCGAGGCGACGCTCATCTCCAATGCGCCGTCGGGCGCCGGCGACGGCGCCAAGTGCCCCACCACGGCGGTGCTGCTCGACGCCGACCTCGAGATCGACAAGGACGACAGCTCCGAGACCTACAATCGTGGCGGCGAGGTAGAGTACACCATCCTCGTCAGCAATAACGGCCCCTTTGGCGTCCAAAATGCGCTCGTCAACGACGCGCTCCCCGATGGCATCACCAGCGCGACGTGGACCTGCGGCAGCCCGACGAACGGCGCTACATGCGGCGTGGCCAACGGCACCGACGATATTGTCGATGCGCCGGTCAACCTGCCCGCCGAGTCTTCGGTCACCTTTACACTGACCATGCAGGTGCCGCTAAGCTTCACCGGTGAACTCACCAACACCGCGACGGTGACGAATCCCGAGGGCTTCTCCGACCCGACCCCGAGCAACAACACGAATTCCGACACCGACATCGCCGCCCCCCTTCTCACGCTCGAGAAGCAGGTGGTCAACGACAATGGCGGGACGTTGAGCACCGCGGATTTCACGCTGAGCGCCGATGGCCCCGTGACCATCTCCGGCGTCAGCGGCAGCGCCGACGTGACGGATGCGGCGGTGCCTGCGGGCACCTATACGCTGAGCGAGACCAATCAGCCGGGCTACGACGCGAGCGAATACAGCTGCGTGGTCGATGGCGGTTCGCCCGTTGTCGGCAACTCGATCGCGCTCGAAAACGAGCAGGTCGCCGTCTGTACCATCACGAACGACGATACCCTGCCAACGCTCACGCTCGCCAAGAACGTCGTCAACGACGACGTGGGCACCGCGACCACGGACGATTTCACGCTCGAAGCGTCGGGCCCGACGTCGTTCTCCGGCGTCAGCGGCGAGCCGGCCGTCACCGACGTGCCCGTCGAGGTAGGGACCTATATCCTAAGCGAGACGACGCTGCCGGACTATACCGGTTCCGACTATAGCTGCGTCGTCAATGGCGGTGCGCCGGTCTCCGGCAATACCATCGACATGGCGGTCGGCGACGACGCGGTATGCACCGTCACCAACGACGATAACGAGCCGACCGACCTGGCGATTACGAAGACCAACGGCAGCGAAACGTACAATCCGGGCGGGCAGACGATCTACACCATCGTCGTCACCAACAACGGCCCCATCGACGTGACCGGTGCGCTCGTCAACGATGCCGTTCCCGGCCCCGCCTCGGGTGCGAGCTGGACGTGTACCGGCGACGGCGTGAGCGGCGTCTGCGGAGCGGCCAGCGGCACCGGCGCGATAACGGACGTGCCGGTGGACCTCGTTGATGGTGGCTTTGTCACGTTCACGTTCACGGTCGATATTCCCCCGGGCACAGAGGGGGAACTCGTCAACACCGCCACGGTCACGAACCCGCCGGAAACGCCGGATTCCGATCTCTCCAACAACTCGGCGACAGACGGAGATATCTTCCCTCTCATCCACCGCACGAAGTCGCTGACGGACGAAGACGGCCTGATCGACGATGTCGCCGAGCCGGGCGAGACGCTGACCTATACGGTGGCGCTCGAGAACGCGGAAACATTCGATGTCGTGTTCGACCTCACCGACAACATAGACGACAACACCACCTATGTGCCGGGCTCGTCGAGGGTGGACGGCACGCCGCAGGAGCCGGATACCGTTGGCGATCCGCTGGACTGGATCGACGTGGATGTTCCGGCGGGAACGACCGTCCTGGTCGAATACAGCGTCCTGGTGGACGACCCGCTTCCCGACGGCGTGACGGAGATCCACAACGCGGCGACAAGCGATTGCGCCGGTTTCCCGGATGCCTGCACGACCACACCGACGCCGGGAACGGCCGTTCCGTCCAAGGAACTGACGGGCGAGGACGGGCTGGTCGACGACGTGGCCGAGCCGGGCGAGACGCTGACCTACACGGTCACGCTCACCAATCCAGGTACGGTCGACGCGCTTCATGACCTCCCCGACAACATCGACGACAACACGACCTACGTGGCGGGCTCGTCGACGGTTGGCGGCAACCCGCAGGAGCCGGATGAGACCGGCGATCCTCTGCAGTGGAACGATCTCGTCGTTCCCGCCGGCGGCACGCTGGAGGTTATCTACGACGTTCTGGTGGCCGATCCGCTCCCCGACGGCGTGACGGAGATCCGCAACGCGGCGACCGACGACTGCGGCGCCAATCCCGATGCTTGCGTCACCACGCCAACGCCTGCGAGGGCCATTCCCTCCAAGGCACTGACGAGCGAGGACGGGCTGGTCGACAACACGGCAGAGCCGGGCGAGACGCTGACCTACACGGTCACGCTCACCAATCCGAGCGATTCCGGCACTCTTCATGACCTCATCGACAACATCGACGACAACACCACCTATGTGCCGGGTTCGGCGACGGTGGGCGGCACGGCACAGGAGCCGGACACCGCAGGCGATCCGCTGGAGTGGATCGATCTCGTCGTTCCGGCGAACGGCACGCTGCAGGTGGTCTATTCGGTCACGGTGGCCAACCCGCTCCCCGACGGCGTGACGGAGATCCGCAACGCGGCGACCGACGATTGTGGCGCCAATCCCGATGCTTGCGTTACCACGCCAACGCCGGGAACAGCCGTTCCGTCCAAGGCACTGACGGGCGAGGATGGGCTGGTCGACAACGCGGCAGAGCCGGGCGAGACGCTGACTTACACGGTCACGCTCACCAATTCGGGCAGTTCCGGCGCGCTTCACGACCTCATCGACAACATCGACGACAACACGACCTACGTGGCGGGCTCGGCGACGGTGGGCGGAAGCCCGCGGGAGCCGGATCAGGCCGGCGATCCGCTGGAATGGATCGATCTCGTCGTCCCGGCAAACGGCACGCTGGAAGTGGTCTATTCGGTCACGGTGGCCGACCCGCTTCCCGACGATGTGAAAGAGATCCGCAACGCGGCGACCGACGATTGCGATGCCTTTCCGGACGCCTGCGTCAGCACGCGAACGCCGGGCGTGGCCGCGCCCTCGAAGGAACTGACGGACGAGGACGGCCTGGAAGACGACGTCGCCGAGCCGGGCGAGACCCTCACCTTCACGGTTACGTTGACGAACGAGACCGATTCCGGCGCACTTTACGATCTGGCCGACAACATCGACGACAACACCGCGTATGTCGCCGGTTCCGCGACGGTGGGCGGTAACAGCCAGGAACCGGACGCTGTGGGCGATCCGCTGGTGTGGAACGATCTCGTCGTCCCGGCGAGCGGCACGCTGGAGGTGGTCTATCAGGTCACCGTGGCCGACCCGATCCCCGACGATGTCACCGAAATCAGAAACGTCGCCTACGAGGCGGGAACGCCGGAGCCCGATTGCAGCGACAACCCCGGGCAGTGTGTCGTAATCGATCCGCAGGAGCCCTCACTCGGCACGACCAAGGCCGGCGAGTACGAGGACGTGGACGGCGAGGGCGCCTCCAGCCCCGGCGATCTGATCCGCTACACCTTCACCGTGACGAACACGGGCAACGTGCCGATTGCCGATGTCGTGCCGCAGGACGAGGGTCCGCTCTTCGGCGGCGAACCGGGCGAGAACGACCTTTCGGACTTCGATCCGGAGAACGTGACCCTGGCCCCGGGCGAAGAAGGCACCTTCACCGCCACCTACTCTCTGGGACAGACGGATATCGACAATGGAGCCGGTATCGAAAACGGCGTGGAGAACACGGCGACGGCGATCGGCTACGTCAACGGCACGCAGGTGACCGGCACGATGGTGGAGTCGGACGAGAGCGTGTCGCTGCTGTCGCTGCCGCTTGCGGCAAGCGACATCTCGGTGATCAAGATTGCCGGTCTTCGGGCGATCCGGCGTGGCGAGCAGGTCCCGTTCACCATCCGGGTGACCAACAATGCCGGCTCGTTCGCCGATGGGCTGACGGTGATCGACACCATGCCGCCGGGCTTCCGCTATGTGGAGGGCTCGGCGACGATCGATGACGAGGCGGTGGAGCCCGTGGTCGCCGGACGTCAGGTCCGTTTCGAGGGTCTGTCTCTGGAAGGCAACGGCGAACGTGACATCCGGCTGCGGCTGCAGGCGTTGAGCACGGCCGGGCCGGGCGAGCACACGAACCGGGCGAGCGCGCAGGATGTGACCGGGCGCCGACTGGGGACGGAAGCGACGGCCGTGGTGGAGATCCTGGCCGAGCCGGTGTTCGACTGTGGCGACATCATCGGCAAGGTGTTCGACGATCAGAACGGCAACGGCCACCAGGATGCGGGCGAGCCGGGGCTGCCGGGCGTGCGGGTGGCCACCGTCAAGGGCTGGTTGATCACCACGGACGCCCATGGCCGCTTCCACGTCGCCTGTGCCGACCTGCCGGAGAGCCGCATCGGCTCGAACTTCATCATGAAGCTGGATGAGCGCACGCTGCCCACGGGCTACCGCCTGACGACGGAGAACCCGCGCGTGGTGCGGCTGACGGCGGGCAAGATGACCAAGCTGAACTTCGGCGCCTCGATCGGCCGGGTGGTGCGGCTGGACCTCGAGGATGCAGCGTTCCAGCCGGGCGATACGGAACTCAGGCCCGAATGGGCGGCCGGCATCGACCAGCTCATCGGCGTGCTGGCCGAGGAGCGCTCGGTGCTCAGGCTGAGCTATTTCCACTCCGGCGATGCGGACGCGAAACTCGTGAAGCGGCGTATCGGGGACCTGAGGAACCTGATCGCCGAGCGATGGCGGCGGCGCGGCGGCGGCTACCGCCTGGAGATCGAGACGCGCGTGGAGGCGGGGCAATGAGGGCGATGAGAAGGGGAGCCTTGCGGTGCGGTTCAGTCACCGTGCGCTAGCGCGTCGGCTCTGGCGCTGCTGACGCCCGCCGCGGGGGCGGAGGAGGCCTGTACGGAGGGTGTCTGCCCGCTGGCCATCACCGGCAAGGCGGTCAACGACGGCGCCACCGGCACCACGCCCGTTGGCGCGAAGACCGAACGGGCGCGTTCGGGAGACGAACCGTCCATTCCCTTTCGCATCAGCGTCGACGGGGAGACGGTGGACGAGAGCGCCGTGGCCGGCGATGCCGATCTGGCGCCGGGCGAAGCGGCGCCGCCCCTTCGACAGGCTCAGGAGCGCCCGGTGGACCCGCAGCGGCAGACGGATGTCGGGCTGCCGGCGGTCGACATCCAGGTGAAGTTCGACGGGCTGGAGGTGGAGCCGCAGCTCAACGTGTCCACCCCGCCGGTGGAGCGCACCTATCGCGCCGGCGAGCCGGTCACCTTCCTGGCGACCAGCAACTATCCGGCCTCCGTCGACAAGGCGGAGATCCGCATCTTTGAAGCCGACGCGGTGGACGCGGGGCGGCCGGTGGCGGTCGTGCCGGTGGCGATCAACGGCACGGCGGACTGGCCGATGCCGGCGGCGGGGAATGACGACTTCGCCTATGTGCTGCGCGTCTGTGGCCGGGGCGGGCGCTATGACGAGACGGTGCCGCTGCCGCTTCACCGCTCCGAGCGCGCTTTGGAGCGCCATCGCGACGAGGCGGTGGCGCCGGGCCGGGGCGAGGACCGCACGGCGTTCCGCAACATTCCGCTCAAGGGCGGGGCGGTGACGGTCTATGGCCGCGACGTGCCGCCGGGCTACCGGGTCGAGGCGCTCGGCGAGACCGTTCCCGTCGATCCGGAGCAGGCGTTCGTCGTACAGCGCATCCTGCCGCCGGGCTAGAGAGTTCCTCCCTTGCCGGAACGATCAGTAGATAAAATGTAGAAGCGGGGCTGTGGAAACAGTCACGGAAGTTTAACGCGGCGGTCAAGCGCATTTCATGTGCCGCGGCGATGCTCCCTGTCTGGATGTGATGCATTCCTCAGGAGGGAGTTCCGACAATGACGCGACTGTCCACATTTCTTCTCCTCGCGGCTTCCACGGCGCTCGCCGCGCCGGCGGCCGCAAAGGATACGTCCTATATCGGTTCGGTTCACACGGTTTCCGGCAAAACGGCCGATATGGCGCGCGGCAAGGTCTTTCTCGACGCCAACCGCAACGCCAGGCTGGACGAGGGCGAAGGCGGCGTGGAAGGCGTGCTGGTCTCCAACGGGCGCGAGGTCGTGAAGACCGACGCCACCGGCGATTACGAGCTTCCTGCCTATGACGACATGAACCTCTTCATCACCAAGCCAGCCGGCTATGCCGTGCCGGTCAGCGAGGACATGGTTCCGCAATTCCATTACGTTCACAAGACCGCGGGCTCGCCCGACCTGCGCTTCGGCGGCATCGAGCCCACCGGCGCGCTGCCCGAGGCGATCAACTTCCCGCTGGTAGAGGACGACATCGGCGACCGTTTCTCCTGCCTGGTCTTCGGCGATCCCCAGCCCTACAACAACCGCGAAGTCGGCTATGTGCGCGAGACGGTCGGCACCATGCTCGCCAACCGCGATAACACGAACACCGAATGCCTCATCTTCGAAGGCGACGTGATCGGCGACGACCTGTCGCTCTATCCCCGTTTCAAGAAAATCGTGGCGACCGGTCGGGTGCCGCAATATTTCGTCCCCGGCAATCACGACCTTGATTTCGACGCCGAGAGCGATGCCGACTCCTACGACACGTTCCGCCGCGAATGGGGCCCGGAATACTACTCCTTCGACATCGGCAATGTGCATTTCGTGGTGCTCGACAATGTGCGCTATCCCTGCAACGGGGTCGACGACCATCCCTTCTGCGATCCTGCCGAAAACCCCACCTACAACGGTGTCATTCACGACCGCCAGCTCGAGTGGCTGCGCAACGACCTGGCGCATGTGCCGCAGGACAAGCTGATCGTCCTCAACGCCCACATTCCTTTCGTCACCTTCACCGACAACACCGCACAGAAACACCAGACCGACAATCTCGACGTTCTCTACGAGATCATCGGCGACCGCCCCGCACTCGGGCTTTCCGGCCACACGCACACCACCGAGCAGATCATGCCGGGCGAGCATTTCGAGGGCTGGGCGGAAGCCACCAACACCGGTCCGGCGAAATTCCATCAGATCGTCACCGGCGCGGTGTCGGGCTCCTGGTGGTCCGGCGACCTGGACGACCGGGGCGTTCCGCGCTCCACCCAGCGCCTGGGCAATCCGCGCGGCTACTTCGTCTTCGAGTTCGATGGATCTGATTACGTCGAGACCTTCGTCCGCTTCGGCGGCACGAAGGACGAGCAGATGCACGCCTCCTTCAACACGCCACGCTTCCGTGAATGGGCGGCCGATCTGCTGGCCTTCGCCGATCTCTACGAGACGCCAAACGGCATCCTGCCGCCGGTCACCGTCAACGACCTCGGCGACATAAACATGATCACGCTTGACGACTTGAAAGAAGGCACCTGGGTGGCGGCCAATGTGTGGAGCGGCGCCAAGGGGGACACGGTGTCGATCTCCATCGACGGCGGGGCGGCGATCGCGGCCAAACGCACCCAGCCGGGTGAGGGCGAGGCGAAGCTGAAGGGGCCGGAATATGCCGATCCGTTGGCGCTGGTCACGCAGGCGACCGTCGGTCGCGTGGCGTTCCGTTCCGCCCGTGGCGGTGACGGCACGGCCGGCTTCACCACCGGGCGCGGCAGCCGCGCGGCAGGGGTGCCGGGGCCGCTGTCGCGCGGACTTCTGACCGACAATTCCAGCCATCTGTGGCGCGCCGACCTGCCGGAAACTCTGGCCGAGGGCGTTCATGTGCTGGAGGTGAAGGCGACCGACCGTTACGGCCGAACCTTCACCCATAAGCTTACCTTCGAGGTGGTGAACGAACTTCCCAATCCTGACTGGAACGAGGGTTTGTTCAACTAAGGTCTGTTGCCGTTCAGTCCGGGGCGGCAGCAAACGGCGCCTCGATCCGAACGCATCCGGAAAAACGGAACCTCCTGCCCGGGCGTGCATCGCCCGGGCAAAAACCACACGAGGGGTCAATGTGCGTATCATCATCAACGTCGTCCTGATCCTGACCGTGCTCTTTGGTCATGCAGGCATCGCGCGAGCGCATTTTGCGCAAGGCACGAAACTACGGACCATCCTGATCGCGCCGCACGAGGAATCATTGACCGCCTACGTGCGCGCGCCGCTACCACTCGTCTTCTCAGACGTGGTCACGAGCGCACAGGCAAGCAGCCAAGCGCTGGACACGCCGTTCCTCTACTTCGAAGAGACCGGGGCGGGAGGTCGCTACAGGCTCTCGATGGAGGCTATAGCGGCCGACGAGTCCGCGTTTCGGGAGCGGCTGGAACGCGCTCTGTCGTGGTCGCAGAACGGCCGGGAAATCGCTGCCCGCATCGTTGCCATGCGTGTTCACCCGCGTATGCCGGCAGATTCTTTCGACAGCCGGGAGGCGGCGGAAGCCGCGATCGCGGGCGCAAGCAGCGGCATCGATCCGGTATTTGGCGAGGCCTATGTGGATTTCGCGGTCAGCCTGTCGCCACCCGACGCCGCCGGGCCGGTGGCGGTGCGCTCGGCCTATCCGCCGCTGCCGATCCCCGACGGCGTGACCATCGACAACCACATCATCGACTCGCGCGGCGACGTGCCGGTTTCCTACACGCGACCGGGACAATTGGAGCAGCCCGCGGTGATCGACACCTCGCTCTGGCGCACCGTCGGCGAATTCGTCTGGCAGGGCGTGCTGCACATTGTCGAGGGCCTGGACCATGTCTTCCTGGTTATCTGCCTGGCGCTTGGCATCGGCGCGCGCGGCCGGCTGTTGTGGATTGTGACGGCATTCACGCTTGGCCATTCGGTGACGCTGGTCGCCACCTTCCTGGGCGCGACGCCTTCCTGGCCATGGTTCATCCCGGCGGTCGAAGCCGCCATCGCGGCGACGGTGCTTTATGCGGCGGTCGCCGCCCTGATGGGCAGGATGGATTCGATCCTGCTGATTGCAGGCGTCGGCCTGCTGCACGGTCTCGGCTTTTCCTTCGTTCTCGGCGACCTTCTTGGCCGTGACGCGCCCAACCTTGTGCCCGCGCTGGCGGCTTTCAATATCGGTATCGAAATCGGCCAGTTGATGATCATTGCGGCAACTTTGCTGGCGGTGGCCTTCGCCACGCGGCTTTCGGCTTCACTCACGCCGGTCCTGCGCGCGGCCACGCTCGCCGGCATCGCCGTCGTATCGGCCTGGTGGGTCGTGGAACGGTCCGCGACGCTCGTCGCGTAACGCATTTCCGATTGCGCGGCACTGCACGCCTGCGCTGGCGCACGGCGTTGCCCGCGCGCTCTGCGTCGCGCCATACTTGTCAAATTCGAAAGTGAACTGCAGCGCTCAGAAGAGAAGTGCAGTGGAGGCACGGTGGGAAGGTCGCGAAAGGGTGGTTCACGGCCCTCTGTCTCGCCGATCGGAACGAGCAGGTTGCGGACTTTTTTGCGACGTTCCGACCCCATTGGTGACCTTAGTCGCCAGCTAGCACTTTCCGCAGAAAATATCGACGCGAACCTCTGGGATGCTCTGGCAGGTGACCGAATACCTCATATCCCAGAGATTGATAAAAGGCTGGTGCTTGGAATTCGTAAGGCCGATTTTGGCGGCGCGAAGTAGCCGTTCCGTTGACGACCCAAGTGAGAAGTTCGGCTTCGTCGTGACCCACCCGAATTCCGCTAAACCATTGGTGGATTGAGCCGTGCAAAGCCGTCCTGCCGGCGATAAGGGAAATAGGGATACGGCGCGGTGACGGCGCTGGCCTCGTCCAGCATTGCCACCTGCTCGGGCGTCAGGCTCCAGCCGACCGCGCCGAGATTCTGGCGAAGCTGATCCTCGTTGCGGGCACCAATAATGACCGATGATACGGTCGGGCGTTGCAGGAGCCAATTGAGCGCGATCTGCGGAACGGTCTTGCCAGTCTCTTTAGCGATCGCGTCGAGCGCATCGACAACGCGGTAAAGGTATTCGTCCACCACCGGCGGGCCAAAGCTGGCGGTTTCGTGCAGACGGCTGCCATCGGGCAGCGGCGTTCCACGCCGGATTTTCCCCGTCAGACGACCCCAGCCAAGCGGGCTCCAGACCAGCGCCCCAAGGCCCTGGTCCTCGCCCAACGGCATCAGGTCCCATTCGTAATCGCGGCCGACCAGCGAGTAATAGACCTGACTGGCGACGTAACGCGGCCAGCCGTAGCGGTCGGCGACCGCCAGCGATTTCATGATCTGCCAACCGGAAAAATTGGAGACGCCGACATAGCGGACCTTGCCGGCGCGCACGAGCGTGTCGAGCGTCGAAAGCACTTCCTCGACCGGCGTGCCCGCATCGTAGGCATGAAGTTGGAGCAGATCGATATAGTCGGTCTGGAGGCGGCGCAGCGCGTCTTCGACAGCCCGGATCAGCCGAAAGCGCGAGGAACCGGCATCGTTGGGTCCGTCACCCATCGGCAGGCTGATCTTGGTCGAGATCAGCACCGCGTCGCGCCGGCCTTTGATCGCCTCGCCAAGCACTTTCTCCGAAGCGCCATCGGAATAGACATCGGCCGTGTCGAACAAGTTGACGCCGGTCTCCAGGCATATGTCGATGAGGCGGCGGGCCTCCCTGGCGTCGGAATTGCCCCAATTGCTGAAGAGTGGGCCGGTGCCGCCGAATGTGCCAGCGCCGAAGCTGAGGATGGGCACTTTGAGGCCGGATTTGCCAAGCGGTCGATAGTCCATGGGAATGCTCCTTATAGAACGGGACTGCTGCAGGAGGGGGCCAGCGCCGTGCGCCGGCTAGCGCGGACGGCGATCAGCGCAGTGGCGATTGCGGATAGCGGGAACAGCGCCGCCGTCATCGGCGTGAAGGCAAGGCCCGGCCCGTGGTCGATGACCACGCCGCCCGCCCATGCGCCGATAGCGTTGCCGAGATTGAAGGCCCCGATGTTGAAGCTGGATGCGAGGCTCTGCCCCGCGCCTTCGGCCTTGGAGAGCACCCACATCTGCAAGGGCGCGACGGTGGCGAAGCCTGCCGCGCCGAGTAGTCCTGTGAAGAGCACGGCCGCAACCTGGCCGTGGAGGGCGAAGGTCATGAGCGCGAGTACGAGGGCGAGCACTGTCAGCGTGCCGAATATGGCGCGGACCAGATCGCGGTCGGCGAGCCTGCCGCCCAGCAGGTTGCCCGCTACCAGACCGCCGCCAAAGACCAGCAGGATCGGCGAAACCGCGCTTTCGGCAAAACCGCTGATCTCGGTCAGCAGCGGCGCGATATAGGTGAAGACCGCAAAGACGCCGGCATAGCCGAGCACCGTCGTCAGCAGCCCGAGCAGGACCGGGCGGCGGCAGATGGCGCGCAGATCAGCCCGCCAGTCGGAGGCTTCGGGCTGCGTCCTGTCCTGCGGCACCAACAGCGTAAGGACGATCAGGGCGATCAGCCCAACGAGCGTCACCGCCCAGAAGCTCGCGCGCCAGCCGTAATGCTGGCCGAGCCACGTGCCGAAGGGCACGCCGAGCACGGTCGCGACCGTGACGCCCGTGAACATGATGGCGATGGCCGAGGCCCGCTTGTCTTCGGCGACAAGGCCGGTCGCCACTACGGCTCCGACGCCGAAGAATGTGCCGTGCGTCAACGACGTCAACCCGCGCGCTGCCATCAACCAGCCATAGGTCGGCGCGAGCGCGCAGGCGGCATTGCCGATGATGAAGATGACCATAAGGCCTACCAGCACGCGCTTGCGTGGCCAGCGGGCGGTGAGTGCGGTGAGGACAGGAGCACCAATTGTCACGCCCAGCGCGTAGCCGGATATCAACAGGCCGGCGGCGGCAATGGTCACGTCCAACTCACGGCTGACCTCCAGCAGGAGGCCCATGATCACAAATTCGGTGACGCCGATGCCGAAGGCTCCGGCCGTCAGGGCATAGAGCGCCAGCGGCATGATGCAGTCCAATCTTCTCCGATTGTGCGATGCGGCAAAGATAGATCGGCGAGATCGAATGAGGTAGAGTGCCGAAAGGAACATCACTTGTGAGATGAACTCATCATGGCACGGCTTGAAGCCAACCGATCTGGCGAAATGGAAGTGTTCGTCCGAGTGGTCGAACTCGGCGGTTTCTCGCCAGCTGCTCGGGCCGCGCGCATGACGCCCTCGGCGGTCAGCAAGCTCATCGCCCGGCTGGAAACCCGGCTTGGCGCAAGGCTGCTCAACCGTTCGACACGCCAGCTCCAGCTCACGGCGGAGGGCTGCGCCTTCTACGAACGGGCGACGCGCATCCTCGCCGATCTGGAGGACGCCGAGCGCGCAGCAGGCGTGGGCGAGCAGCCGGTCGGGCGCGTGTGTATCAACACCAGCGCCTCCTATGCCAACCACATTCTCACGCCGGTTCTGCCGGAGTTTCTGTTGCGCCATCCCGGCGTCACGCTCGACATGGTGCAGACCGACGCGGTGGTCGATCTTCTGGCGGAGCGCACCGATGTCGCGATCCGGGCTGGACCGCTGAAAAGCTCAAGCCTCGTCGCACGCAAGCTCGGCGAGACCGCGCTGATGATCGTAGCCGCCCCATCCTATCTTGACCGATACGGCGAGCCGCGCACCATCGCCGATCTTGAGCAGCACAATCGCCTCGGCTTCGGCTATGCCCGCGCCGTCGATGGTTGGCCGCTGCGGGAAAACGGCGCAACCGTCGTGGTTCCCGCCACGGGCCGCGTGCAGGCAAGCGACGGCGAGGGCCTACGGCATCTGGCGCTCGCCGGCGTGGGCCTCGCTCGCCTCGCCGCCTTCACCGTGCGCGACGACATCGTCGCTGGACGGCTGGTGCCGGTCCTCGGCCATCTTGACACGGGCGAGAAGGAAGCCTTCCACGCCGTCTATGTCGGCCAGGGCGGCCCGCTCCCCTCTCGCGTCCGGGCGCTGCTCGATTTCCTAGCGGAGGAAGGAAAGGTTTTCTGACGCCTTTTGGCGGTCCACACTATCGCCGATCATTCCCGTCTTGGCGTGAGCTACCATAGCGTATTCGTGCCTATACGATTAGTTCTAGTGATCGTGCTGGAAAATCGATCGGCAGAGCCACGGCCGCCGTTGCATGGTTGTGGTGTACTTGGCTATTTGGGAGTGGTGGCAATAAGTGGACTGGCCGGAAGCCGCCCGTCGGTTACCAGGTAAAGTTAGCAAGAAGCGGACGTACCAGTGACGAGCCGCTGCGCCGATCTGATCTGGACACAGCCCGTAGCTGGCCTTTCTGAGCCGCCCTTGCAATTGACGGGGAGCTGAGCGCTCCCCGCGCCGACCCGATGCGAAGGCGGCGTGACACGGGCTGCCGGAACGGCATTGTTCCGCACGCTCCATGCCGGTTGCGTCCAGCAGCCACGTGTTTCGTCGGCCTCCGCTATGAGCACTTTGTGGGTTTTGGGAGTGCTAATGTAAGTGAACCCCCCAGGACGAAAGTTCGCAGCCTCACGCAGCCAGACTGCCAGCATCCTCTCCCATTCTCCGCACAATCCGTTCGACCGCGTCGGCCAACGCAACCGAGCTGCGGCGCTGTTCAGTACCTTCTTCATGCTCGACTCTGCCGCTGGCGATGCCATTATACACCATGCAGCTGCGAGTTCAGGGGCCGTCGGCAGACCGTCTGCAATCAGCACGTAACTATCGGAAAGCGGCCAATCCGCTGACGACCTCCTCTCAGCCTCTTACATGCAGCGCGTCTTGAAAGTGGACGTAGCTTTTCCCTTACTCCTACACCTTTTCAGCCGGTTCTCGCGCATAGGCGCTGTGGAGAATTTCCATGAACGTTGGCGAAAGGGGAAGCGGCACCGATGCGATACTTTTGACTCCGATGCCGGGAGTCCACGAATTCATGACCGCAGCCCCACCTAGACTCCCCAAACCATCGATGCTGATGACCTCCACCCTTTGGGGAACGTTCAACCCTGCAAGCTGACGACGGACGATTCCCATCGTGACGCCTGGCAGGACCGCCGCCTTCGGCCAGATGATCGCTTCACCGTCCCAGAAAGCAAGGTTCCAGATTGTGGCCTCGCTGAGATGTCCCCGTGCGTTGATGAAGGCTGCATCATCGTAGCCATCCTTCACCGCTTGCCGCAGGTAATGCGTTTTGGTCGCCTCGCCGACATGCTTGATTACCGGCAGCGGGCGCTGATGTTCAACCGCAGCCAACCTCAAAGGTCCACTCGGGCCACTGGAAGCTGGTCCCGTGCGAACAAAGACGGCTGGATCATCTTCGGTGCCCGAGGGGGTGAACTCCCCGTTGCGAGAGAACATCGTGACCGTTAGAGACATGGCAACCGGCCCATTGTCGATCGCGGTCCTAAGATAGTGACGTACCTGCTCGTCAGGCAGTGCTCTCCCGAAGAACTCTATCGACTGCAGGCGTAACCGAGTTAGGTGAAGATCCAAACCTTTCACCCCACCGTCGCGAACCTGCATGGCAGTGAAATGTGCAAAGCCCGAGAAGGCAAGCGGTGAGAGATCATCGGCCGTTGCCGAACGACCATCGATCTGGGTCTTGAAGCTGGAATCGTAAGTCATCTTGCTCGCTCCTGTGCGACTTCACACCATCGAGCAAACCCTTTACCGTCTAACAGCGCTGTCAGGGTCAAGGGCAAAATGAAGATCGGCGAGCTGTCTCGAAGGACCGGGGTTAGCATCAGGATGCTTCGTTACTACGAAGCCGAGGGCTTGCTGGCGCCCCAACGATCTGAAGGAGGATACCGCGATTACGGGCGAGCAGACGAAGATACTGTCCAGCGCATCCGTTTGCTGGGAAGCGCCGGTATGACCCTATCGACCATTCGCGAATTTTTGCCCTGTTCCCTGGACCAGCGCCACGAGTTCGAGCCGTGCGACGAACTAAAATCGAAGCTTCGCCGACAGATCGGCTTGATCGACGATCAGAGCAGGAAGCTTGCCCAAAGCCGTAGGCTTCTGAGCGATATTCTCGCAGGGTTCGAAGCCTCAACCCCTTAGCTGCTTTGCAGCCCCGCATGGTCCGGACGCTCGGCTAACAGGCAGTCAACCTCGTCCTATTCCTCTAAGTCGCCTTTCTGCTTCCCACCAGCCCAGGCTGTTCATAGTTGTGTAGTTCGGCGGCGACAGCGGACCGGCAGGTTCCAGAGGGGGTTGGGGGATAGCTGCCCTTCATGCACGCGGCTTGTCGTCGGGGTTCACCACCAAAGCGGGCCGTTCCCGTCGCTTTGGGCCCAACCAAGACAGACTTCAGCGGCGATTTCCATCCGCCGAGTCGCGACATCAAGCAGGAACGTAGGTCAACCTGATCACATCCTCGCCAATCCGATCATGAGTCATAAGGCGGAGCGGCGGCCGGGGTCCGGCGAAATATGGCTTGCCGTGACCAAGCACGACGGGGTGCAGGTAGATTCGATACTCATCGATCAGGCAAAGTTCCGTCAGGCTTCCCGCCAAGTTCGGACCAGCAACTTCGATCTCCCCGTCGCGCTCGGCCTTCAGCTCGCGGATCGCGCCCTCAAGATCATCCTCAACAAGCGTGGCGTTGGGGCCGACCGACTTTAACGAGCGAGAGACGACCCATTTCGGCTGGTTCCGCCACGCCGCCGCGAAGGCGTGCTGCTCTGCATCCCATTCAGGATGATCGTCGTCCCAGTAACGCATGATCTCATACATTTGGCGACCGTACACACTGCCCGCCTGCCCCTGAGCCTCCTCGATGAAGTGGCGGAACAGCGTGGGGCTTGGCGCAAACGCCATATGGTCGACGTAGCCGTCCAGGGACTGGTTCATTCCGAACACGAGCTTGGCCATATTCTCGTTCTCCTCTCAAGTGCCGCGCGACCGAGGCGCAATGCTATATGGTCTGCGCTAGGGCGCAGTCAGACTTGATATGTGCTTGCCCCGCCCGCCCAGAGAGCGCCGGCGTGATTCCTATGTGGTGCGGGGTCGCCACGGCTCGTGCTCGTGCGCGAGCCAGACCAGCTCGGGGTCGAGCGCGCGCACCCGCAGCTGGCCTTCGGTTTGCGGCTCGTCAAGCTCGCCAAACCAAACCGCCACGTCGCCGCCAACGACGACCGGGCGCCCGCTGGTCTCGATGACGACGACCTGCATGCCGGCCGTGTGGCCCGGTGCCGGAACGAGCCGGAGCCCGGAAAGCAGATCGAGTTCGCCGTCGACCGGCACATACCGCACGCCGGGCGCATCGACCCAGTCGCGAATAGGGTATTCGTCCTCGTCGCTGTGCGCATCGTCGAGCTCCCGACGCTGGACGTAGATGGGCTTGCCTGCAAAAAGGTGGTTGCCGCCGCAATGGTCGGCGTGCAGGTGTGTGTTGACGACGATGTCGATGCCGGTGAGGTCGAAGTCCTGCTTGTTCAGTGGATAGAGGCGGGGATTGAGTTCGGCCACCGCCGGGTGCAGTTCCGTCATGCCGGTGTCGACCAGTATGCGCGCATCGGGATGGTCGATGACATGCACGTAGACTGGCATCCGCTCACCCTCGACGAACAGGTCGGCAACGAGGATTGGCGTTATGGTGACTGAGGTGTAGGCGTTCATCTTTTCATCTCCGTCAACGTTTTTTCACGCTGCCGGCCAGACCGCGCATGTCTGCGATGAGGTGGCGGAAGATCGCGGGGCTTGGCGCAAACGCCATATGAGCGACATAGCCGTCCAGGGCCTGGTTCATTCCGAACACGAACTTGGCCATGCCACTTCCTTTCCTCACGCGGCGCATTCGCAGCTCTGATTGCATTATGCAATCAGTTTAAGCTAGTTCAACTGATTTTATATTGCAATCGGTTTTTAGAGCGCGCATGAACGACCCCGTTCGGGAGCCGGAATGTCCGCTCCCGGCCCAAGGCAAAGTTTTGCCCCTACGTCCGACATTGCGGCGCGAAGCGGCCATCCGCGGATCCGTCTGCGGAAGTCGAGTTTGGATCACTCGGCCGGGCGATGATGTTGCTCTAGCGTGCTCCAGCGTAGGAGAGGTGGAGAGTTCGCGTTGATACCCCTCGATCTGAACGGGCAGGAAGCGGAACAGAGAGGACGTTCGATCTTTCAGGCGTAAGACTTGATCACCGCAACACGGTTTGCCTTTGCATTGGTGAATTCGAATATGTGGCTGAAACGCCGACTACGACCATTTCCAAGCGTTGCTTCTCCGCTGGCTGAGCCTACTTTCCCGTGAGAAATCGCGTGCTCGACGGTAATGGCAATTGGTGTCGTCCGATCGGCGAGTTCCTGAAACAACGCGCTTCTTCCGTTGATCGGCTCCTCCGAGGCACCTTCCCAGACGACATCCTCGCTGAAGTCTTGCGGCGTGGCTTCGCCAGTTTCCAACGCGATCGCAATATCCTGCACGAACTTGTTCTTGGGAGAGTTCCCGCAATCCCTGCTGCCGTGAATTTCGGTCATCCTGCCTTCCTGATCAGACCTCAGATCACCATAGAAGCTCTCGTGCCGAAGGTCCAAGACGGGCTCAATCGAGGCGTACGTGTTGCTCGTTGCCTGCAATTGCAGAGGCAAGAAGGGGTCATTGCGGCGGAGCGGCGCTACAGACATCAGCCATCGCGGCGAGAGATATTCCGTGGTTCTGCGAGAGATTCAGGATGATGCGTGGCAGATAAGGCCTCTCTGTGAGGGCTGACCTCATGGCGGCACCGTTGTCCGGCTTAGCCAGGGCTGAGACCATCGCTTGGCGACCAGCAGTGATTTCGCCGATGGCTATTGCATCTGCAAGCTTGAGAGCGTCCGCCAGATTGGTCTCCGAAACAATGCCTGTTCTGTGGTCGTGTGCCTGAATAGCCAACAGAGCTACAGGCGGCAGATCGTTCTTCAGCCATTCCGCCGTCACCAACGAGCTTCGGCGGCAACGCGCCTGATATCGATCGTGCGCGCGTTTGATCCTGCGTGCCGTAAGCGGTCGTTCGTCTTGACTTGATAGAGGGGCTGAGAAGGCAATCTGATCCATGTCGCGCGCCCACAGGCCTCTTGTGCGGCCAGTTTATTTATCCGTTTCACCGGTCGCATCTCAGCACCAGCGATAGAAGGTATCGTAGAGGAGGATTCCGGCGCCGAGCTTTTTGAGATCGTCGGCATATTGGCGCGCCATCGCGGTGGTGGCCGCCAGTCCGGCCAACGGCCCCACCTGCAGCCTGCCGGTGCGAGCCGACAACGATTTGCCGGCGATGCCGCACAAGTTCGGTGAGCGGTTGTATTCGAGTGGCAAGTTCCGCTGATCGAGTACGGCCACAATTTTCCGCTTGTTCCATTGGTGGCAAGGCATCGAGCCCAGCGTGATCCCGACCTCCTGGGCGGCGCGGTTCGCTCCGCTGGCTGTTGGGTTGGAGGAACGACCTCGGACCTTGATTCTGCTTTCCTGCAAACTTTGGTCTCTGCCGGCAAAGGCCGCGACGTATTGGATCCAGTCTCAGCCAGAGCGGTTTGTCGGAATTCGGGCTTGACCTTGACACTAATGTCAATCCGCTAGTGCCGACATCGACGTGCATGCACCGCACATTCAAGATCAGGGAAGCAGACCGAGATGTTTGAAGAGAAAATCTGGCAGGGCAGGGTTGCCATTATCACCGGTGGCAGTTCCGGCATTGGGGAAGCAACCGCGCGGACGCTGGCAGAGCGCGGAGCGAATGTGGTCATCACGGGCCGCGATAGGACGAAGCTCTCAAGCGTTGCTGCCGAGAGTTCGGCGATCGAGGCCGTTCAAGCCGACAGCGCCGACCCAGTCAGCACCAGGCGCGTTGTCGAGGCGGCGTTGGATCGATGGAAGCGACTGGATTTGATTGTCAACAATGCCGGAGCAGGCAAACCGCTGGCCATCGACTCCTATGATGCTCATGCAATCTCCGAAATCTGTGCAGTGAACATCGTCGCGCCGTCGCTTCTCGTAAAGGAGGCACGGGCGGCTCTGCGGGAAACGAAAGGCGCGATCGTCAATATCGGAACAGCCGTTTCTCAAAATGCCGCACCGGGGTTGGCGCATTATGCTGCCACCAAGGCGGCGCTTGAACATTTGACACGCTCCTGGGCAGTAGAGCTTGCAGGCGACGGAATCCGGGTGAATGCAATAGCTCCGGGTCCTGTCAAGAGCGGCGCTTTGACCGGCATGATGGGGCTGTCCCGTGAGGTCGCGCAATCCGTCGAGGAGACCGAGACGGTACAAGTCCCCTTGGGACGACGCGGGGCAACGGCTGATCTCGTACCTGGATATTGCGGCTCGGCAGTTCCGCCAATGAATGGCTCACTGGCCAGGTTCTCACAGTGGATGGCGGGTGGTCGTTGCGGGCCTAGACACCGCCCATTCGGGGTCACTTTCTTGCACGCCGGGCTCGAGCCTGACACTAATGTCAGGGTGTTGGGGGCAGCGTGGAAAAAGGGTCGAAATGCAGATCAAGGAAGCGGCCGAAAGGCTTGGGATCACGGGGCGCATGCTGCGCCACTACGAGAAGGCCGGCCTCATGGATGCCCGCCGCTCGTCGCAATGAGATACCGGATGCGCCCGGCGCGGCGCAGGTCGGCCTGCCTCTCCGAGCTTGTCGAGCGACCACTCGTCGTGATTGTGGATGAAGTTGGCCCATGCTGCGTCGGCTGGCAGCGACGGCATGGCCCGCAAGTTATGGACCAGCGCCCCCGCATCCTCGCGCACCAGCAGTTCGTCGCCGCTCTCATCTCGAAGAAGCGGCGTACATCCTCATATTCGAGATTGACTTCGCCCACGCATCGCCGCGCCGGTATGGCGATCCCTTGTTTGATCGGGATAATCTTTGCCGCCGTGGCCGCAACCGCGGCGGAGAACGAGCGCGCAGGCGAGCTGTCGCCCAGGTTGGGTGGATCTCTTTCGCGCGGCGATCAACAGCTCCCACGCTGTGATCGGCGATACGTCCCAGCTTCCTGGTTTTCGCCTCAACGCCACCGCAGATTCTTGCTGGCCCACACCTACCTTAAGCGCCTGTTCGAGCCACCGTCAGAAACCTCTCGCGGTTCCTGACGGCTCCTGCAGGAAGGGCTTGCGGCCGCCGAGAACGTGGGCCGCTGCTTCGAGGATGATGCCGTTGGTGTTGACGTCGCAGACCTCGAAGCGCTTTCCCGTGGCTTCGCTGATGGCCGTCGCAAAGCCTATCCCGGGAATTCGGGCTTCTTTGCGGACGAACTCCATGAGCTTGCTCGAATAAGCGCCGGGGCGGGCTGCGTGCCAGAGATAGGATCCCTTGGTGCTGACCGCCCGCAACGCTTCTTCTTTGCGCGCGGTATAGGCGATATCGGAATCCTTCGGCGCGTCGACAACGAAAGTCCCTCCGCCGTCCTCGTTGATCTGGTAGCCCTGATAGACGAAGAAGGGCCGCCCTCTGACGGGGCCCTCGGAAACGCAGGTGAGAACTCCTGTCTCCGAATAGCGTTTCATCTGCGCCGAATAGAGGATATCGGACATGAGCCGCCCATGCGGCGAGCCGCCTAGCTCGATCTCTTCAGTCAGGTGCGGTTCGGTGGCGAGCCGGCCGCGCCGCGCGATCTCGGAAAAGGCGCGGACGGCATCGTCCATATCGGTGTCGGGACGTTCGACATCGAAGACCGGGTTCAGCGGGTGGTTCCAGAGCCTGTAGCCGCGGCTGACATAATTGGCGTAGCTATTGTCATGGACGGGGACGAGCCGGCCATTCTTGACGATGTGCATCTTGCCACCGCGCAGGACGTTGTCGAAATCCCAGCCCGCCACAAGCCGCGCGACCGGCAGTTCCCCGTTGGTGTAGCGGTCGAGGATCTTCAATGCGATGAGCAGGCGTCCGGTGTCGGCTGAATCGAAGCCTTTCCGTTCCTTGCCGCCGTTTTCTAAAGACCTTTCGGTGGGCGGCAGTTTGCTGCCCTTGTAGAGGTAAGATTCCTCGGCGAGGAAGGACAGGATTCGGCTGGCGGTTGTCTCGAAGGTCGTGTCATCGACCAGGTCAATGCGGTGCGCCGATATGGCGGCCATGATATAGCTTCCTACGTCCCACATGGTGGCGTAGGGATAGCCTTGTCGGGTGCGGCCCTCCGGCCAGGCGGTAGCTGGAACCATGCCGCCGAAGTTCTTGGCACCCCATTCGAAATAGCGCCAGGCGAAAGCCGCGTCCTCTTTCAGCGCGGCGTCCGTCGCAGCAGAGATGGCGTCGGGGCGCCAGTCGCGGATCATCACGTCGGCGCGGGCCTGGCGAATGCGCTCGACCGTCGGCATGAGCGGTACCACGGCTTCGTAATACTCCGAGAAGTTCGCGAGCCTGGTGCCGCTTTGCTTCGTCAGGGTCTCGAGCACCTCCATGATCTGTCGCTTCTTTTCTGGCGTGTTTGCCGTCAACGGGTGGATGCTGAAGACGGCATCATTGTCCTCGCCAAGGCGATCCAGGACCTCGTCGGTCTCGCGATAGGGAATGTCTCCGCTCCATTCCTGCTCGAACATAACCGTTTCGGAGACATGCAGCAGCCCTCTCCTGTCCATGCCCCGGAACCAGGCTAGGTCCTCGCTCTTGTCGGCCGCCATGGTCGAGGCGCCGGTGCGTGCCAGAGCATCGAGCGTGTTTTCGTCAAAGGCATTGTTTGGCGGGACATAGCATGTCGGAACCCGGCCGGTGGTCTTGAAGAGTTCCGAAGCGCCATCCCGCACGAGCTTCAGGTTTGCCTCCGGCGATTTTCCGAGCATCTCCTGAAATGTGTGCTGCCAGCCATGGGTGGCGACATCATAGCCCTTCTTGGCGAACATCGCTTCGATGTAGGCCCGCGAGGCTTCGTCCTTCGAGACCGGCCCGTGCGGCGGCGACGGTATGATTGCCTCCGTGACAGGATAGCCGGCCTCGAGAAGACTGCGGGTAAAGGCCATGTGCTCCATGTCCCCGGCCTGTGTGAGACGCAGGTCGTCGATGCGTATGATCACGAAGCGGTGTGTGTGGTGGCTTTGCCGATAAAGCGTGCGGGGCAGGATTTGGCGGACCACACCTGTGGCGTTCAGCCTGTGCGCAATCTGCGCCAGCGCTTTACCATAGTCTTCAAGGTCGGCCGCGCTCATCCCCGCTAAGCTTTGAAGCGGAATGTCGATGACGATGGGCTCGTTACCCTTTGAGAGCGACTTTACGCCGTTCACGAGGTCGGGCATGCCGAGCGGGGCTTGGCTGCGGCCCGACGGGCGGATCGAGCTCTGGGGCGCGGCGAAGATGTTCATGAGCCCGGTCTCCGCCATCCAGTAACCGCCATCAACCGGCTGGAGTCCCGCCTTATCGGGTCGACCACTGGGCAGGTGGATGACGGAATGGATGCCGGCCGCGCGCATGGCGGCGCAGTCCTGCCAGGCGCGCGCGGGAGACGTGGTGGTGAGCGTCCGTGCTTCGACAAGGGCTTTGGTGCGATAGCGCGTGTAGTCGTTGAGTGCCTTGGCGAACACCGCCTGCGCCTGGCTGGCAAGGCGAAGCTGGAAGTAGGGGGCGTCGGCCTCGATGGTTTCGACGTGGAGGCCGATCTCCAACGCATCGAAACTGTCGTCGATGCGCCGGCGCAGCCACGCTGCCATCGCCGAATTGTAGTCGAGCGGATGACCTTCCGTATCGAAGGGAGAAACGGTGAGCAGAAGCGGAATGCCGCTCGCGATGATCGGATCGATGAGCCGCGCCAGCCTGGCGGGATCGGACGCTCCGTCGACGCCGCTCACCGAGAGGATGAGCGGGTTAGGTAGTGTGGCGGATGATGCAGCGAACGATGTGTTGCGGCCTGCCGCCAGCATAATGGGAGCTGCCGCTCCTGCGAGGAGAAATCCACGACGGGTTATACTCATGTTGTTACCTCCGCGTGAAAGTTCCGTTTGCTAAGAGCCAAGGCCGGTGTGGCGAACCTTTCGGGACTGGCCCAGCGGCCGTCCGACTGCGCAGTGAAGGACTGGCCCAGCGCGCGCAGGAAAAGCGCGGCATCCAGAAGCCTGATGAGGGGGAACAGAACGCCGTAAAGGAGCAGGGCCGGCCGGCGGTCGATGACGGCGGCGATCACGGTGATCGCATAGTCGACCGCCAGGAACAGGACGATCAGATCGAGCACTGAGACGGAGTGAAGGCCGGGGTCGAACAAGGACAGGGCCGGAACCTGCAGCCCTCCGGCGAGCAACGCACCGAGGGCGAGGAAGGGCAGGGCGAGCACGAAGAGCGAAATGAGGATGAGTTCGAAAAGCAGCATGCCGAGCGCAATCCAGAACCTGCTCGGCCAGATGCCGTGGCGCCGCACCGTCTGCCAAAAGCCGAGATACCAGCGTTGCACCTGCTTGCGGTAGTCCTTGAGGGTGAAAGGGTCCTCGGACGAACAACGGGCCATCGGCGTGTAGGCGATACGACCGAGACGCTTGCGCTGCACCTCGAAGGTCATGTTGAAGTCCTCGATCACCAGGCCGGGTGCCGTGATATCGATCTCGCGCAGTGCCCGGGTGCGATACATGCTGGCAAAGCCCGGTGCGATGTAGCTTACATTGGCCCACCTCCAGGACTGGCCGTATTGAAAAGTCATCTGCAGGAGCCGGTAAAGCCGCGTGCGATAGGCGGCATAGACCATGTCGGCACGCGGCCACACATGCGGTCGCCAGCGGGACAATACGTGACCGGCTACCGCGACCACTTCGGGATCGTCGAAAAGTGGCAACGCGTGTTCGAGGTAGTGCGGATCCATCTCCGAGTCCGCATCCTGAATCAGCACAGCCTTGAAGCGGTCGCAAAGCCGGTAATGCCGGATGGCGCGCGCCAGAGCCTTCGCCTTGCCGCCGTTCGGTTGGATGTCAAGTGCGCGACAGCCCGCCGCCCTGGCAATGGCGACTGTGGCGTCGCGCGAGCCGTCGCTGGCCACGAAAATCTGCTTTGGCGGGACGATGGCGGTAAGTGCGCGAAGACACTTCGGCAGGCCGATCTCCTCATTATGTGCCGGAATGACCACCGCCACATCGGCCACACTCAGGGCTGGCACCCCGCGTTTCGGCCGCCCGGGCACGAGCGTGCCGGCAAAGCGCAAGGCCCCCATGACGCTCCAGAACGCGATGTTGATGCCCAGCGATGCGCTGAGCATCATCAATGCCAGATCAGACGCGGTGAAATTGGTCATAGAGGCTCCGGCGCTCTTGCGCGGAGAAGGTGGCGCGCGGCAGCTCCGACGTGGACATGAAAGGTGCCTCCGTCTTGCTGCGCGATGTGGACGTGTGCAGTCCCACCTCTTCGCAAAAGTCCTGGTGGATGCGCCGGATTCCCTGTTCCAGGGAGACCTTCGGCCGCCAGCCCAGCGCCCGGACCTTTGCCGTATCCGGCCAGCGACCGCGATGGTCCTCGATGAAGTGCTGTTTATGGACGCCGCGCCCGGTAAGGCCGGACGCCTTTTTGACCGTTTCGAGGAGATCGCGAATCGTCACCGGATCCGATCCGCCGATGTTGTAGGCGGCGCCGGGCTCCCCGCGCTCGATCACGAGGCGGAAACCCGCCAGAAGATCGTCGACGTACAGGAAGGTCCGCGTCTGCGAGCCGTCGCCATAGATGACGACGGGCTTTTTCTGGATCAGCCGCGCAAGCATCTGAGGGATGACGCGCTGGTCGGTCGGCGACATGCCTGGGCCGTAGGTGTTGAAGATGCGCACGATGTAAGTGTCGATTCCGTGCTTTTGCCCGAAATACCGTGTCAGTGCCTCACCAAAGCGCTTGCCCTCTTCATAGGGGCTTCGCGGACCGATGGGGTCGACATTGCCGGCATAGGTTTCCGGCTGGGGAAATACCTGCGGATCGCCATAGGCTTCGGCAGTGCTGGCAAAGAGGAACTTCGCGCGCGAACGTTGCGCAACTTTCAGAAGGTTCAGTGTGCCGGCCGAGGAGGCCAGGAGCATCTTCTCGCCAAGCAGTTCGATGTTCGGTACGCCCGTGGGGCAGGCCAGATGATAGACCTGTGAGTAACGTCGATGTGGAAGACGCTGACAGATATTCTCATCGGCAACATCGCCCTTGATGAAACGGAAAGAAGGATTTTGACGAAGCTCGGCAATATTCTCCATCCGGCCGGTCGAAAGGTCATCGACTACATCGACAGAAATTCCGTCCTTCAGAAGATGACGACAAAGATTACTTCCGATAAATCCGGCACCGCCTGCTACAAGGCATCTGTCGTTTTGGGTTGGCTTACGCATCGATCGCTCCCCGAACAACTGGCCGTGAAATATCCACGGCGACGCTTCCCCGTATCAAAAACTCGATATCCACAGGAAAAGCAATCGCAATATTACTGAATAGTTAATTGGAAAATCAAGACAAGATACTGTGATTTATGAAGAAATTTGACTATGTATCATTTTGGCACGAGTGTATATCATAATAATACAGGCGCTCCATCTTGACAGATTGACTCTTGGCACTCCGCGCCGGCCTTGATTCCCTTCCATTTCATGCACTTGCCAGTAGCGATGGCCCCTCAAATATTCCTTGGCACAATATTTGCGGAGCTCTTGGTGCGCCCACGGAAAAACTTCCGTCCTGAAAATAGACAATCCAGAAGTTTTCTCGCGGCCCAGATGGTTTTTTGCACCTGAAGGTGTGCCTTCAGGTCTGTGTCAGGAGTACCGCATGAACATCATCGCCCCGGCCAGAGGTGCCACTCTTCTCTTCAACCTCGAAACGCGAGCCGCTACAGTCGGCGTGGTCGGACTTGGATATGTCGGCCTGCCGCTCGCGGCTGCAGCTGCAAAGGCGGGTTTCAAGGTCATCGGTTTCGATGTCGACCCATCCAAGATCGACAAGCTCTTGGCAGGTCGGTCCTACATAGATGCCGTGGCCGACAAGGACCTGCAGGCGCAGATCGACGCTGGGCGCTTCAGCGCCACCACCGATGGAAGGCTGCTCGCCGAATGCGATGTCATCTCCATATGCATTCCCACGCCGCTTACGAAGCAACGGGAGCCAGACCTTTCATTTGTTGAGCAGACGACGCGGGAGATTGCGCGGCACCTGCGGCGGGACCAGCTCATCGTGCTTGAGTCCACGACCTATCCCGGCACGACCGATGAGCTCATGAAGCCGATCTTGGAGCAGAGCGGGCTCCGCTCCGGCCGCGACTTCTTCCTCGGATACTCTCCCGAGCGCGAGGATCCGGGCAGCGCCGGCTTCGAAACGGCGACGATCCCCAAAGTGGTGGCTGGCGACGGCCCCGCCGCAGCCAATTTGGTTGCCAAGTTTTATGGCGCGTTCGTGCAGGAAATCGTTCCGGTTTCCAGCATCAAGGTGGCCGAGGTCGTCAAACTCACGGAGAATATCTTCCGTGCCGTCAACATCGCCCTGGTAAACGAACTGAAGGTGATCTACGCGGCGATGGGGATCGACGTCTGGGAGGTGATCGAGGCGGCCAAGACCAAGCCCTTCGGCTATATGCCCTTCTATCCGGGGCCCGGGCTGGGCGGGCACTGCATTCCCATCGATCCGTTCTACCTCACCTGGAAGTCGCGGGAGTTCGACGTTCCCACCCGCTTCATCGAACTCGCCGGCGAGATCAACCTGATGATGCCGTACTATGTTATGGAGAAACTGATCGACGCGCTGGACAAGAATCTCGGCCTGCCGCTTAGTCAGGCCTCCGTGCTGATCCTCGGCGTTGCGTACAAGAAGAACGTGTCCGATGTGCGTGAGAGCCCGGCGTTGAAGCTGATCGAGCTTTTGGCGAGCAAAGTGGCTGATATCGCCTATCACGATCCGCATGTGGCAAAGATACCCAAGACGCGAAAGCACCCGACGCTTGCCGGCAAGGACTACATTCGGTTGAACCGGGATTCGATTGCTGCTTATGACGCCGTTGTAATCATCACCGACCACGACCAGGTTGATTACGGTCTGGTGGCCAATCACGCGAGGCTGATTGTCGATACACGCAATGTCATGCAGCGCAAGGGGATCGTCTGCGGGCGGGTGATCAAGGCATAGCGCTGCGCGGGCGGCCTAAGCCGTCCGCGACGAGGTGCCGCCGAGAGCGCGGACGACGGCGTCGAAGGCCGGCTTCGGCTCGTTGTTGCTGTCGAAGAGGGCGGGTCTTGCGTCGCCTGCGCCCAATGGCCGTTTCTCCTGGGTGTATCGTCTGACAATCCAGTTGTCGAAGTCGGAGATGCCCCAGAATACGAGCCGTTTCACGGCCGGTCGGCGTAGCACCGCAGTGAGGAACTCCTCATAATAGTCGGCCACCATCCGGTCTCGCGTCGCGATATCCTTCGGCATGGTGGAATCGTTCACGTCCAGTTCCGAGATGTAGACATCCAAGCCGAGATCGGCCACCCGATCGATGAAAGAGAGGGTGGCCGACGGGGAAGCCGGATGAATAGAGGAAAGATGGCCCTGGATGCCAACGGCATGGATGGGCGTCTTCTGGCGTTTGAGTTCCTTCAACAGCGCCAGCATGCTGTCCTGCTTCGATCGGCACCAACTGGCACCGCATTCCAGGTTGTATTCATTGATGGACAGCCGTGCTCGGGGTGCCACCTCATGCGTGGTTCTCAGGGCGAAGTCGATGAATTTCGGGCCGAACTTGCGGATCAGAAACTCGTTGCGATACTTATGCCGGTCGCCGATGATCTCGTTGAATACGTCCCACGAGACGGCGCGCGGGTAATGGGCGACGACGTCGCGGATGAAGCCGCCATAGCCCCTCTTGACCTCCGCGAAGTCGTTGCTCTCTACCCAGCGGATCGGCTCTTCATGCCAGAAGAGCGTATGCCCGTGAAAATCCATTCGGTTGGAGGCGGCAAAAGCCGCGATCTTGTCGCAGGGACCGAAGCGATAGGACGATGAGTGGTTGGGTCTCAGGAAACGCGGCTTGAGCTGCCATTCGGGGACGATCAGTCCGCAGTGTTTTGCGAGCAGCCGTCGATATTTGGGATCGCCATTGCCATTGAATGCAGAGCCGATTTCCAGGCCTCGCCTAGCTCCCAGAACCTTGAGGGAAGGAGATGACGGTGTACGATCCGGTGAGATCACGTTCTCCAGAGCCATCTTATCCGGCACGCATGCGCTGGCCCCGACGCTGGTCAGTCCAAGCATCAGCTGGCGCCGTGTCAGCATCTGAAATCATCTCCAACCTTTTGAGCTCGCAAATAGCATTGTGCGCGTCGGCTGCGCCAGCCTTTTTACCCGCCCCGGAATGGGCGGTCCGGGCAAAGAGCTTGTCCGGCTTGAAGAGCTTTGCGGGCGGCGCTGACTCGCGCGCGTTCCGCGGCGCGTTCGTATACGCTGAGAGGAGTTCGGTCCGATCCTTCGAACTTGGTCCGGTTAGTGCCGGCGTAAGGAACGGACGAGAGTCGGGATATTCGACCCAGTTCAGCGATAGCGCTGGTCAGCTCGGCAGAGAGATCGGTGAGTTCGTGCGCCACGATGTGCACCACATCGCCTTCGCGCTGGATGCGACCCTCATGCCGGATCCGAGCACGACACGCCGGTACTTTTCTTAGACCTTGGTCCAGACGATGCGGCCTTGTCCGGTCACGCGGTTACTTCAGGAAGACGTTTCGCGAGCGGAGGCAACTTTTGGCGAGTAGCGATGCCAGACGACTGAGCCAAGCGCCACAGCAATCGCAGCCCAATGAATCGGCGGGGCCGGAACGATCAGAGCGGCAGCCAGCGTCAGGCGCAAAACGATCTCCCACGGATGCAGCCGTCTCGCATCGTACCGGTTAGCTGCCGACGTCATCATCCAAACCATCAGGCCGGTGCGGAGGATGACAAGGAGCACGGACGCCGGCCCGGCGTCGGCGGCAGCCTGGCTGACGACGAGCATCTCGGGATTGAAGACGAACATGAACGGGATGGCAAAGATCGCTCCGCCGATTCGGACCGCTGCCACGCCGGTGCGGATGGGATTGCCGCCGGATATTGCGGCCGCCGCATATGCTGCGATGGCCACCGGCGGCGTGATTGCGGACGCGACACCGAAGTAAAAGACAAAGAAGTGAGCGGTCAACGGTGCGAGGCCGAGCGCCATCATCGAACTGCCGCTAATGATGATGATCGTCAGATAGGCGGGCAGCGTCGGCATGCCCATGCCCAGCATGATGCAGCCGATGGCGGCGACGATTAGCGTGATCAGGAGGCTGTGGGCCGAGAACGCGTCGAGTTGGAGCGCGAACATGGTCGGCAGCCCGGTCGACGACATTGACGCGATCACGATCCCGATCGCGCCGACCGCCATCATCAGCCTTGCAAAGCTCAGCCCGCCATGCGCGAACGCTTCGACGAGAGCGAAGGGCCGCCGGCGCACCGCCGGGTTGAGAAAGCTCAAGGGTATCAGAAGGGCAAGCGCAGTCAGCGCCGCACCTGTCGGCGACAGTCCGATGATCAGGCAGGTGACAATGGCCAGCAGCGGAGCGGCGACGAGGATGAGATTGAGCCAATCCTGCGGGGTGACGGCCAAATCAGCTTCGACAGTCTCCGCCACCTCGACGTTGAGGCGCCGGCATTCGAAGACGACAGAGGCAAAAAGCGCTCCGTAATAGGCGAGCGCCG
Organism: Chelativorans salis; assembly: GCF_025336525.1. Taxonomy (GTDB): domain Bacteria; phylum Pseudomonadota; class Alphaproteobacteria; order Rhizobiales; family Rhizobiaceae; genus Chelativorans; species Chelativorans salis. The sequence continues at coordinate 671,656 of NZ_JAOCZP010000001.1, read as the reverse complement.
GGATCAGCGCGGCGGTAATGATCAGGAGGTAATTGAGCCCCACCAGGTCCGCCATCACGAGCGCGGCGGCACCCATGATCGGCGGCATCACCTGTCCTCCGGTGGAGGCGGCTGCTTCCACACCGCCGGCGAACTCGGGAGAAAACTTCCTTCGCTTGATCAAGGGGATGGTGATCACTCCGGTTCCGACTACATTGGCGACTGCCGAGCCGGAGATCGCCCCAAAGAAGGCGGACGCCAGAATGGCGGCATGCGCCGGTCCGCCCCTGAACCGACGCATGAGGTGGTAGGAAATGCGGATCATCGACCCGCCGGCGCCCGTGCCCTCCAACATCGCGCCCAGGACGATGAACGGAAAGACCGTGCTGAGGACGACGTCGGTGACATTGCCAAGCACGCCGTCGTCGAGCACGAGCCACAGGTTTTCCGTGGCTGCCTGCACCCAGTCGTCACGGAAGCTCCACAGGAACCAGGCGAGCGCGACCGATGAGACGATTGCGAGCGCCGCTCCCCAGATGCGCCATGTCATGATGATCAGCACGACGCACACGCCCAGCGCCGTCCACGCCTGCCACTCCTCGAAGAAGACGATACTGGTGTGCATCGCCGTCACGTCGACATAGAAGCGCCAGCACGCCCAGAGGCCAACGGCGAGCAGTGTTGCATCAACGAGGAGGCCGAGCGGCCGCGGTTTTCCCTCGCGATTGATTCCGAACGGATGGAGTACGACGCAGATCAGCAGGCAAAACGCCATGACGCTGCTTCGGAACGGTTCCGCCTCGAACGGCCCGAGACTGGGAAGGGGGCCGAACGAGGGCATCTTGTGCGCCAGCGGTATGAGCGCCATCAGGAACGACAAGGTGAGGACGACCCGCATGCGGACGTCGAAGCGAGGCGTCCCGGGTTTGACGTCTTCCATATGAATGGCTCTTCAGCGGATGGTGCCGGTACCGGGTTCGGGACTACTGGTTCGCCATCAGCCGGTCGGGAATGGCCATCCCCTCCTCCTCATAGTAGCGTACGGCGCCCGGATGTAATGGAATGTTGTTGCCGGCCAAGGGCTCGCTTGTAGGGAGTTGCGCCAGTTCCGCGACCGATTTCTTGTATTCGTCGATGTTCTCCCAGTAGGTCTTCGTGATGATGTAGGCGAGATCGTCGTCCATCTTCCTGTTCACAGCGAAGACCATGGCATAGGCAGGAACGGCGATCTCCTCATCGCTGTTATCCTGACCCGAATATGTTCCCGGCGCGATGACTGCATTCGTCTCGCCCGTGACCTCCAACTGCTCGGCCCACTCCTCGGTCTTGAGGACCTCGGCGGGAACACCGATCAGCCGAATTTTGCGCTGCAGGCCGATCTGTTCGATTGCGGCGCCGCCGGCCGGCGACGACATAACGAGCACATCAAACTGACCATCCTGGAAGGAAGGTATGGCCGCGCCCCAGCCGAGCCGCACGGGCGTATAGTCCTTGTCTGGCTCGAAGCCCCCGCTCGCCAACCTGATGAGGGTCGTAATCTGCTGATTGGCCGCGCCGGCCGGCGGGCCAATGAAGATGCGCTTGCCCCTCATGTCTTCCCAGGTTTCGATGCCGGAATCGGCCCAGACGATGGGATGGAAGACGCCTCCCGCGAAGGGGAACAGGCTACGCAGCTCCGCCGCGGTCGCCTTGGCCTGATCCGCGCTATCCTTGTAGGGACCGACGCCGCGCGACATTGCGTTGAAGGCCGGCGGCGGGACGATGGCCGCGTCGATGCGGCCGACGCCGAGACTGAGGGCCGATCGGGTCAACGTCTGATCCGCATTGATGCGGAAATCCACGCCTTCGTTGGAAAGCGACTTGGCCAGGAGCTGTGGGATCAGCGTCGTCAGGCCGGCCGACGTGCCTGTCTCGATCCTGACGGTCTCCGCCCCAGCGGCGGTGGCGCAGAGCGACAGGCTAACAGCGGCAATAGCACCCGCCACTTTACGCGTAGTGTGTCTCATAGGTTTCCTCCCATTTTGGGACGGCGCGGCTTCCGCCAGCACATCCTCTGGCGAAACGATTACACAAGATTGCATGCAATTCAACAAGAGAGGGGTTGCATTTTATCGACATAAGGGAGAATTAGGGAAGTTCAAAAACAGCGAGTGGATAAATTGCATGCATTCTGAACTCAGGGGCGGGATCAACAGCACCGAGGAGGTGACCAGCAAGCTGCGTGAGCTCATTATGAACGGAACGCTTGTTCAGGGTGAGCGGCTGACGGAGACCGGATTGGCAGCACGGTTGGCTGTTTCGCGAACGCCGGTCCGGTTGGCGCTGGCCACGCTGGAAAGGGAAGACCTCGTGGAAGGGGCGCCAAATCGCGGCTTTCGCGTTCGGCGTTTCTCCATCGAGGACATGCGCGAGATCATGGAGGTGCGCGCCGTGCTCGAAGGAATGGCGGCACGCCTGCTTGCGGAAAAGGGTCTCGAACCCGATCAGAATGCTACGTTGCAGGAATGCCTCAATGGGATTGCGGAGCTTATCGCGTCAAAGCGCCATGACCCCGAGACGTTTCGTGAATTTGCCCGGATCAATGACCGCTTTCACACCTCGATCGCGGCATTTGCTGGCAATACCGCGCTGCAACGGCTGATGGTGCGCAATCCGTTTCGCTCCGCGCCGCTTTTGCATTTCCTGCCCGATGAGGAAGGACGCGCCGCCCTGATCGACGCCCAGCGCGACCACATCCGGCTCGTGGACGCCATTCGAAAAGGCGAAGGAACGCGTGCCGAGTTTCTTATGCGCGAACATGGACTATTGCCCCTACAGAGGGCGGACCAACTCTTCACCAACATCAACAAAAACGCAGCCAATCAGCGCACGGATGAAGCGAGCTGATTTGGGGGGCAGATGCGCAAACCGAACTTCCTGCTGTTCATCACGGATCAGCATCGGGCAGATTGGCTCGGCTGCTACGGTCACACGGTTGTGCGAACCCCGAATATCGATTCGCTGGCGGCACGCGGCACACGCTTCGACGATTTTCACGTAGCCCTGCCCGTTTGTATGCCCAACAGGGCGTCGCTACTGACCGGACGCTATCCTTCTGTGCACGGACTGCGTCACAACGGCTGTGTGCTATCGGAGCGCACCAACACCTTTGTCGAGGTGCTTGCCGCCGATGGATATCGGACTGCCACGATCGGCAAGAGCCACTTGCAGCCGTTTTCGTCGAACAGACCGAAGGGCGGGCCAGTCCCTGAGACCGGGCCGATCGCCGAGGCCTGGAAGCCCGATGTCGTGCCCTATGAGGAGGAGCAACCCGGCAGCTATGCCGGCGAGGAGGTCTATACGGTCCGCACGCCTTACTACGGCTACCAGCACGTCGAGATGGTCACGGATCACGGCGACAAATGCGGCGGCCATTACGGGCAGTGGTTCCGCCGGACGCATCCGAACTGGCGGGAACTGTATGACCCCGCCAACGAGTTGCCGCACAATTACAGCTGTCCTCAGGCCTATCGGACACCCGTTCCCGAGGAGTCCTATCCCACCGCCTGGATCGCCGACCGCGCGGCCGCCTGGATCCGCGAGCAGGCGGGTAGCGACGCCCCGTTCTTCGCCTTTGTATCGTTTCCCGACCCGCACCATCCCTTCAACCCGCCCGGCAAGTACTGGTCAATGTACCAGCCCGAGCAGTTCGAGATCGGCTTGCCGTATTCGGCACATGAAAACCCGCCGCCACCGCTGCGATATCTGCGCAAACGCTGGGAGCAGGGCGAACGCGAAGCCATATCCCAGGCGGCGTTCTATGCGGATGATCAAGCCTTGCGCGAGGCGATGGCGCTCACCGCCGGCATGATCACCATGATCGACGACAGAATCGGCCAGGTGCTGACCGCGCTGGAGGAATCCGGGCAGGCTGAGGATACGATCGTCATCTTTACCTCGGACCATGGTGACTATCTCGGCGACTACAACCTGCTGCTGAAGGGACCGCTGCCGACGCGCGCCATCACACGCACGCCTTTCATCTGGGCGGATCCCTCCGACCGGAGGGCGTGCACCTCGCGTACACTCGCTTCGACGATCGACATATCGGCGACAATCCTCGACCGCGCGGGCGTTGCTCCCTATTGGGGCATGCAGGGGAAGAGCCTGCTTCCAAACATCCAGGACGGCCGCCCCGTTCGCGACGCTATGCTTATCGAACACCATGACGGCGGCCCACGCATGGGATTCGACAAGCCAGCCCGTGCGCGCTGCCTTCTCACCGACCGCTGGCGCATGACGGTGTTTAAGGACGAAGACTGGGGCGAACTCTACGATCGCAAGGCCGACCCGGGCGAGACGCGGAACCTATGGGATGATAAGGCGCATCGGCACATCCGCGCTGAACTCACGGATCGCCTTGTACACGAGATGATCCGCAACATGGAGGAAAGTCCGCGAGCGACGCGCCTCGCATAGGTGAGCCACTAAGTCCGGCCCGTCCGTGGGGACTCTGGCGAGCTCGACCTTTACTCTACCGGGTTGAGGAAGGCTGCCGTCCCTTCATAACAGTCACTGCTGCAGCGGCGTTTGAATGGCTGTTCTTGGCACAACCACGAACTCCAGCATGGTCGCTTGCGGGCGGAGGCAAAGGTTTGCCTCAACGGCCGACATTGAGGCGCGAAACGGACGGCTCTGACGGATGCTTTTTGGGGACCGTAAGTTGACCGTCAGCTTTCGGGGCCGGGAGGCGAATAGCGGACATTTGGCATCTCCGATGCAGCCTCGTTTGTTTGTGTCACTTTCTGCATATTTGCCGAGACCTCCCTCTTGGGTGTCGGAACCGAAGCAGCTCATTCGTCCTTTGAATGTCAATCAAGGAGACATTCCATGAATGCACTCAACGACAAGTCTTCCTCGGCCATTGTCGCGGTGAGCGACATCGATCGGGCGAGGCGTTTCTACAGCGATATACTGGGGCTGGAACTCAACGACGAAGGCATGGAAGGCGCGCTGGTCTACAAGACGGGTGCGACGTATCTGGTCGTCTACCCTTCGGAATTCGCCGGCACCAACGAGGCCAATGCCGTGGTGTGGGACTGCGGACCAGATATCGACGCCATCGTTGCCGACCTGGGTGCCAAGGGTGTGACGTTCGAGCGCTATGAGATGGAGGGCGTGTCATACAAGGACGGGGTCCACGACGCGAACGGGTTCAAGATGGTCTGGTTCAAGGACCCTGACGGCAACATCCTCCATCTGAACAGCGCATGAGCGTTTCGCCGACGCAAGGAAGGGACGACCAGACAGCGCACTTTGCCGCGCCAGATATCCAGAGATTGGAACTGCGATGCAGGGCAATTCGGGTCGCGGCCCTGGATACGCCGGCGGGCTTCATACTGAACTGCGAAATAGAGAGATGGACCATTCGCGAGAGATGACATGACGCGCAATGATTTCGACGTCAATTCGGTCAAGCCAAGCGGAAGCGCGCCTGCTCAGGCAACGCTTTTCGATCCAGGTGCTGAAGGTCCCTGGCGTGGCTCTTTGCCGGGTGAAGCGCTCGGAGCACCGGTGACCGTGCTCGCTTACGGCACCGACCGCACTGGCGAAGGCCCACGTCTTCACGTGCATCCCTATGACGAGGTGTTTGTCGTGACCGAGGGTCGGGCCCGCTTTTTCGTTGGAGACACAGTTCTCGACGCGACTGCCGGTCAGGTTGTGTTTGGCCCGGCCGGCATCCCGCACCGGTTCGAAAATCTGGGACCAGGGCGCTTACAGACGATAGACGTCCACCATTCGCCGCGTTGGATCCAGACCGACCTCGGCTAGATAGCCCGGCACTACCACCTAGCACCATAGGCGTTTTTATACCCCCCATAGAATTTGCGGTGTAGATCCTTGAGATGAAAAAGCTCAACGACCACTGAGGGCCGAAAGCTGCCTGTCCGGTTTTGGCCGAGAAAACGGATAAGCTGACGTTGGTGCAGTGAGGCAGCAATGGCGGAAGTCGCCATCTCGGACGTTAGCACCTCTGAATCCCGGAGCCATTAGCGGACCTTCTCGAAGGCGAGCAATTCCGCCCTTATCCGCTCGTTCATCAAAGTCTTGTTTTCCGGACCGCAGATTGTGGCGCAGAGCGGAAGACTCAAGCACTTCCTTATGCTGAACTGCCTGAACATGAAAGGCAAGTAAGTTCAGATACTTGCTGAGATTTCTGCGTAGAAGCTTCGGCGAAAGAGGATGTCGGGAGAAGAGGGGATGGTGCCCAGGGGCGGCACCCCACATGAGTTCTAACTTATTGTTTAAAAATACCTTTTTGATAGAGGCGAGCGCCGATACCGTCAAAAGTACCGACACTACCACTCACTAGAAAACTGAACTTCGCCACCCTTAGGACAATCATTCATTAGCTTGTGCGGCTCGCCATCATATCCGATCCCGCACATCAATTCCTTCGCACAATGCGCGATTTCCGATAGGCTGCGCTTGAGGGAACTATTCTGGCGAAAATTGAAATACCTCTGTCGCGGCGCAACGACGTGGAGCATCCAATGTTGCCTGAAATAAAGAACGCCTATCTGAGTGGCCGGCTGATGCTTCTCCTCGGCGCCGGCGCCTCCTCTGGATCGCGCGACTCTGAAAATCTTGACATACCCATGGGCGACGACCTTGCCAAAGAACTCGCTGCACTGATGGGGTGGTCCTATCAAGGCGAGGCGCTCAGTACCGTCTACTCCGCAATCGACGCAACCGACTCTGCGCGACTCCACTCGTTCCTAAGAAGGCGATTAACCAACACAAGGCCATCGCCGGAACTTCAAACACTCGCGTCCTTTCCGTGGTTGCGTATCTTCACCCTGAACATCGATGACTGCACCGAAACAGCGCTACGGAAGGCGAGAACGCAGAATGTTCAGATCTCTGCGCGAAATTCACCGCTCGAAGAAATCGATCCGATATTCAAATATGTGCAGCTCGTTAAGTTGAATGGCTCAGCTGATCGACCGGAAGACGGCTTTATATTTTCGCCTCAAGAGTATGGTGAGGGCTCAAATCGCCTTCCCATCTGGTACCGTGAATTGGGCCAGAACCACAGCAACTACGCCTTTGTTTTCGTTGGCAGCAAGCTGAACGAGCCGCTCTTTCAACATGCCATGGCAGAGATGCGTTCGATCGTGAAAAGAGCGCCGCTTCAAGGATACGTAATAACTCCATCCGCAAGTGAGATCGACAAACATCATCTCAGTAGCCTCAACCTTGTTCACGTGCCCGGCACACTGAAAGATTTCGCGGAGTGGCTCAGCCGCGAAATGCCACAACGTCCAACTGGATGGGATCTTGCTACCGCACGACGTCCAGAGTTGCGTAACATCAATCGAGCGCTCACCGAACCACAAAAGCGCGCACTAAACAGTGTCACGCTCGTAAGCGCAGATATCCTTCCGCACTCCGGCTCGGACCACACCCTTGGAGCAATTCGGGAGTTTTACAAGGGATATAAGCCGCGCTGGGTTGACATACTCGACGGCGTTCCAGCTGACCTTGCTTTCATCAAGGATTTCTCAAAACTCGTTGAGGAAGGGTACGAAGGTAGAAAGTGTATAGCCCTGGTGGGGCCTGCGGGCTCTGGCAAAAGTACTGCGCTGATGATCACCGCACTGCACCTTAGCAAGGTCTCGAACACACCCATCTATTTTCTGAGGGAGGCAGTCAGCGAGCTTAAGGAGGTCGTCGTTGCGCTGGAGCAGATCAACTCTTCGAGGTTCTACTTGTTCATCGACAAGATGGAGGCGATGCATAACGAGGTGGCAGAACTGCTGGAGGGCCCGCAGACAAGGCATGTTTGCATTGTCGCTTCGGAGAGGCTCAACATCTGGAACAGACGTGTGAAAGCGGCCGTAGAACCTGTCATTTCCAAGGTGTTTAAGGTCGAGAAGATTCGCAAGGCCGATCCCGGAAGAATACTAGAAAAGCTGGAGAAGTTCGGGCCTTGGACGCGCTTGCAACAGATGAGGCAGGAGCAGCGCGTCGCTGAAATATACAGCAGAGCAGATCGGCAATTGCTCATAGGCTTGATGGAAGCGACGACCGGCTTCGGATTCACGCAAATCATCGACAACGACTTCAAAAATGCAGGTGATGACCAACACAAAAAGTTTCTTACTATTGTCGGACTTGCGAGCATTCATAGATCGACGCTAAGTTCCCACATTGTGGGGGCGGCTCTTTCAAACCTAGGCATCGCAGAAGACGTCAACATCTTATCGCGTGAGACCGAGGGCATTATCGTGACCGACGGTAAGAAGTATTCTGCGCGACACCCAGTTTATGTCCGCGAACTTTTTGAAAAAATTGTGCCGACGACGATTATCAGGGATTGCCTTATCGCTGTTTTAGAAGCGTTCTCTGACTATGAGGCCCCGGTAATCAAGCATGTCGGAAAGGCTGACAGTGTCGTTTTCAAGTCAATCATAAATCATCGTTTCATCAAGGAGATGATGCGTAATGATGAGGACAAAGTCCGATCTATTTATGAGGCATTTGAGACAAAATTTCATATCGATGGACTTTACTGGCTCCAATATGGCCTTGCGCTGCGCGACTTCAACAAGCAAACGGAAGCGCTCGAAAAGTTAAAGACCGCACGCGAAGCTTACACTTCCCCGCAAATCGAACACGCCTATGCCCAGCAGCTGATGATCATCGCCTCGATGTCTCTGAGCTGGGACGACGCGCAGCCGCTACTCAATGAAGCGATAGAGGCGCTCCGCGCACTAAACCGTGTCGCCGATGCAACAGACACATATCCCATCGTGACGCTAGCCGAGGGACACATCTCAGTCATGCTGAAGTTCTTCGGCGTTGAAGGCACCCAGACTATCGCACAGCAATATGCCAACGAACTGCTCGTCGCGCGCAAGAAGCATGTCAACGCTCGTCTCCAAGAGGCAGTGAGCAACGTAATGAGCCTCGCAACGACCGGCAGTTGGAAGGAGTCGTACGGACCGGGGTATCTTGAAGAGAATTAACAGCTCAACTGCGGCAACGTCCGTCATTGAACCGCGCCGGGATTTGCCGGAGGCTCCAACTCTTGTGGAAGTAGCAGCCTCCGGGAAATCCCGGCGCGGTTCAGCACAGTCAAATACATATCAGAGCATGGTCGATTCTAGCACGCGCTTTCCCGCCTGGCGGCGGTTCGATTCCGCACGCCGGAATCGAAGTAGGGAACCCGAACCCCTTGAAATTGCAAAAAAAAACTCAACACAATTAGGGCTTTAGCTAAATTCAACCGAATTGGTCGATACCGTCACCCAAGCGGACGAGACCGTCAAAAATACCGTCAAATTAGCATCCTTGCACCAGAATTTCCGGTTGTATAAAGAAATAAAGGAAATAAAATCAGTAAGTTATGATTTCAGTCCTGCAACCTGGGGTTGCTGGTGCCCAGGGGCGGAATCGAACCACCGACACGCGGATTTTCAGTCCGCTGCTCTACCAACTGAGCTACCTGGGCGCGCCGTTTTGCCGTTGGGCGTGAGCCCGCTCTCGTCCGGCCGGCGGGGTTGGTGCTCCGCCGAAGGCGCGTGGGTTATAGCATGAGATTTTGCCCTGTCCAGCGCCCTGGGTAGGGAATTGGCGAGAGTTTTTTCCAGTCGCCCGAAGCGGCGGCCGGTCGTCGAGCGCGGTGCGGTGTTGGCTCATGCTCGCCAGGAAAGAAGCGCCCGTTCGGCGCGGCCGATCAGCCAAGCGATGGCAAGGCCGAGCATCGATAAAAGCGCCACGCCGGCGATCAGTTGGTCGAGCGCGAAAAGCGCGCCAGCCATCAGGATATAGGCGCCGATGCCCGTTTCCGCGCCGATCATCTCCGCCGCCACCAGAAGCACGATGGCGATGGAGGCGGAGATGCGGAAGCCCGACAGGATCGCCGGCATGGCGCCGGGGATGATGATCTTGCGCACGATCGACAGCCACGAAAGGCCGAAGGACTGACCCATGCGGATGAGGTTCCGGTCGACATTGTCGACGCCGCCATAGGTGGCGATCACCGTGGGAAAGAAGGTGCCGAAAAGGATGGTCGCCACCTTTGAGCCCTCGCCGATGCCGAACCAGATGATGAAGAGCGGCAGAAGCGCAATCTTCGGGATGGGAAAGAGGGCCGAGACCAGTGGCAGGAGTCCGGCGCGGGCGAGCGAGAAGAGGCCGACCATGAGGCCGACAGAAATGCCCACAAGGCTGCCCAGCACCCAGCCGAGCCCAAGCCGGTAGATGCTTGCGCCCAGGTGCTTCCATAGCATGCCGGTGGTAACGAGGTCGCCCAGCGCGCCAAGCGCTTCCGATGGGGCGGGCAGGGCGATGGGGCTGATGATGCCCGCGCGCGAGCCGGCCTCCCACAGGGCGATGATGGCAAGAAAGACAATCGGCGCCACCGGCCCCAGCCGCCGGTGCGTGAAGCCGCCGCCGCGGAAGGGCACCGGACGTGCTGCCTCGGGCGCCGCGGTGTCCTCTTCGCGCCCCGCGCCCTGGGTCGACGCCGCTTCATGCGACATCGGAAATCTCCCTGTCGGCTTCGCGCGCTTCCTCGCGCATGATCTCCCACACCCGCCGCTGCAGCTTTTCCAGTTCGACCAGCCGCTCCGGCCGCTCGGCAAGCGGCATGTCGATATCCACCACCTCGCGGATGCGCCCCGGCCGCCGCGAGAGCACGACGATGCGCCGGCCGAGCCGCACGGCTTCAGCCAGATTGTGCGTGACATAGCAGGCGGAGAAGCGCTCGCGCTGCCATAGCGCCACGAGGTCGTCCATGAGCAATTCACGCGTCTGACTGTCGAGTGCCGACAGGGGCTCGTCCATCAGCATGATCGCCGGCTTGACGGCCAGCGCCCGGGCGATCGCCACGCGCTGCTTCATGCCGCCGGAGAGCTGGCGTGGCAGGGCATGCGCGAAGTCGGAGAGATTGGTGCGCGAAAGCACGTCGTCGATGATGGCACGCCGCCTTTTTGTCTCGATGCCATGGTCCTCAAGAACCAGGCTGACATTACCCGCCACCGTGCGCCAGGGCAGAAGCGCAAAGTCCTGGAAGATATAAGTGAGCGGGTTGAGGGAGCCCTCCGGCGCCTTGCCGGCGATCAGCGCCTCGCCCTCGCCCGGCCGCTCCAGCCCGCCGGCGATCCGAAGCAGCGTCGACTTACCGCAGCCCGAGGGCCCGACGATACAGACGATCTCACCGTCGCCGACGGCAAACGAGATGTCCTCCAGAACGTTCGTGCCGCCGTAGCGGTGGCTGATGCCTTGAAGGATGAGCTGCATAGGCCGGTCGCGCTTCTGCTCGGGCAGCCGCCCCGCAGGCGGGGCGGCTCGCGCCTCAATAGGTCTCCACGAAGCTCGCGTCGACCAGCTTCTCCATGCTCACGCCCTCCGGCACCAGCCCCTCCGACTTGAACCATTCGAGTTGGTCTTCGATGCTGGCGAGGTTCATCGCCGCATCGGGGCTCATGCGCATGGCGCCGGCGCGGATGCGCGGGGCGGCCTTGTCGAGCGGCTGGTCGGCGTAGATGTATTCGTGGATCGCCTCGACGATCTCCACCGTCTCCTCTTCGCCCATCGTCTTGTCCACCAGGGCGGCGTTGTAGTCGTCCATTCCCTTGGAAAGGGCCGCCAGGAAGCGCTTCACGAGGTCCGGCTTTTCTTCCGTATTGGCCGTCGAGGTGAAGACGGTGGTCACCTGATAGTTTTCGATATAGTCCGAGACCTTGCCGATCTCGACCACGTCGCCACTCGCCGTCAGGCTGCCGGCGATATTGGGCACGATGGACCAGGCGTCGATCTGCCCGCTCTTCAGCGCGGCGATCACGGCAGGCACCTTCTGCAACGGCCTGAGGCTGATCTCCGAGCGCGGGAAGCCTTCCCCGTCGGCGATCTTGTGCGCCATGTAATGGAAGGAGGAGCCGGTGGTGGTGATGCCGAAGCTGTGTCCCTTCAGGTCCGCCGGGCTTCTCACGCCGGCATCGTGGGCGGCCTTGGAGACGAGGATCTTCTGTCCCTCGATCTCCGGGTCCTCCTGCAGCGCCCCGCCGATCACCTTGATCACGCCCTTGTCAGCCAGGCTGATGAGCCCGCCGGAGATCGCCGTCATGCCGAAATCGACGTCGCCCGAGGCGATCGCCACCGCCATCGGCTGCGCCGACTGAAAGCTGACGAACTCCACCTCGAGGTCCTCATCGGCGAAATAGCCCCTGGCCTCGGCGATGATGCTCGGCGAATGCGAGGTGAGCGAGGGGATGATGCCGACATTGATCTTATCGGCGGCCTGGGCGCCGGTGGCCGCAAGGCCAACCGCCCCGGCAAGCGTCGCCACCACGAACGACCTGCGTGTAACCGTGAACATAAGCTCCTCCCTTGGTCACGTTCTGATCTATATGCCCCGGCTCCTCGCACAGCGCTCCCGCACGGGCAAGGGAAAAAGCCGGTTTCTCGGCCCGCCGGCCGGCCCCGGTTGACAAAGCGCCGCGCCGGCCCTCTATCTCCGGCCATCTCTCACGCTGGGAAACCACCGATGACCAATGTCGCCCTGACTGGCCTTGCCCGCGATCTCGCTCGCCGCGCCGAGGAGGGGCGGCCCGTGCGCATCGGCGTCATCGGCTGCGGCGAGATGGGCACCGACATCGTCACCCAGGTCGCCCTCATGCGTGGCATCGAGGTCGCGGCGATTGCCGACCGGCGCTACGTGAATGCCGAGGCCGCCGTCCGCATCGCCGGCCGGCCGCGTGAAAGTGCTATACGCGCCGCGTCCGTCGGCGCCATGGCCGATGCCATCCGCTCGGGCCGCACGGCCATCGTCGGCGATGCCATGCATCTCATGGAGAGCGAACATGTCGACGTCATCGTCGATGCAACGGGCAAGCCTACCGCCGGCGCTGAATACGGCCTCGCCGCAATCGAGGCGGGCAAGCATCTCGTCATGATGAATGTCGAGGCCGACGTCACCATCGGCGCCTATCTGCGGCGCCAGGCCGACAGGCGCGGCGTCGTCTATTCGCTGGGTGCGGGCGACGAGCCGTCTTCCTGCATGGAGCTGATCGAGTTCGTCACCGCCATGGGGCACGACGTGGTCGCCGCCGGCAAGGGCAAGAATAACCCGCTCAACCACGACGCCACGCCGGACGACTATCGCGAAGAGGCCGAGCGCCGCAACATGAACCCGCGCATGCTGGTCGAGTTCGTCGACGGCTCCAAGACGATGGTGGAGATGGCCGCGATTGCCAACGCCACCGGCCTCGTCCCGGACAAGCCCGGCATGCACGGCCCCGCCGCCACCCTCGAAGACCTGCCGCGCGTGCTCTGCCCTGCGGCCGACGGCGGCGTACTGTCTAAGAAGGGGTGCGTGGATTTCACGATCGGCAAGGGCGTCGCCCCCGGTGTCTTCGTCGTCGCCGACATGGCCCACCCGCGCCTGCACGAGCGCATGGCCGACCTGAAGCTGGGGGAGGGGCCTTACTTCACCTTCTACCGCCCGCACCACCTGACAAGCCTCGAAGTGCCGCTCACCTGCGCCCGCGCCGTCCTTTACGGCAAGGCCGACATGGTGCCGCTCGACAAGCCGGTGGCCGAGGTCTGCGCGGTCGCCAAGCGCGACCTCGCCCCCGGCGAAAAGCTCGACGCCATCGGCGAATACACCTACCGCTCGTGGATCATGACGGCCGAGGACGCCCGCGCCGCCGGCGCCGTCCCCTGCGGCCTGCTCGAAGGCGGCACGGTCACCGCCCCGGTGAAGAAGGGCGCGCTCATCACCCACGACAACGCCGCGCCCATACCGGGCACAAAGCTGATGGAGCTGCGGCGATTGCAGGACGAGATGGTGACCGGCGAGGGGTAGGGAATCGGTTTGAAAACGCCGGCACTCCTTCACGCCCCCTCTGGCCCTGAGCTTGTCGAAGGGTCGGACACCCCCCACACGGGGGAGATTGGCCGCCACGATGATTTTCGCCAGTCTTGCACATCGCAGGAAAAGCGCCGGATCAAGCGGCCAGCGCGCAATCCCCCCTTGTGGGGGAGATGTTCGGCAGGACAGAGGGGGGCGTGAAAGGGCACCGGCCCTGACCTCCACGCGGAGCAACACTCCAGCACCAGCCGAGACGCTTCACTCCCCCAATTCTACCGACCGCCGCTTCGCCGCCTCCACCGCTTCCCCCACCAGCTCCGCCAGCCGCTCCTCCCCCATCAGCACGCCGAGTGCTGCCGCCGTCGTCCCGCCCGGGCTCGTCACCTGCTCGCGCAGCGTCCCCGGCTCCTCGCCGCTTTCCTTGGCAAGGCACGCCGCCCCGTAGACCGTCTGCATGGCAAGCAGCTTGGCGGTTTCGGCCGGCAGCCCTGCCTTCTCGCCCGCCGCCGCCAGGCATTCGATGAAGTGGAACACATAGGCCGGCCCCGAGCCCGAGACCGCCGTCACCGCGTCCATCAGCGCCTCGTCGTCAATCGTCGCGACGGCGCCGCTGGCCGCCAAAAGCCCCTCCACGAACGCCTTCGTCTCAGCGCCCACATTGCGGTTGGCGAAGACCACCATCATGCCCTTGCCGATGGCCGCCGGCGTGTTGGGCATGCAGCGCATGACCGCCGCCTCGCGGCCAAGCAGTTCCTCGAAAGTGGCCACGCCCGTCCCTGCGGCAACGCTCAGATAGGTCGCGTCCTCGAGCCTCCGATACGCCGGCACCACGTCGCGGATCACCTGCGGCTTCACCGCGAAGACCACGAGATCGGCCGCCGCAAGCTCCCCCGCATCCGCCGTCACCACCACGCCATGCGCGGCCGCCCGCGCCCGCAGCCCCTCATTCGGCTCCACCACCGTGACATCGCCCGCCGCCAGCTTGCCGGCCGACAGCCACCCTTTCAGCATGGCGTAGCCCATATTGCCGCAGCCGACGAGAACAACCTTCCTGCCCATGAACGCCTCCTATTCTCGCTCCAGCAATACGCGCTCGCAGCCGTTGGGCGCAACCGCCGTCAGCCCGCCAGCATTCGCGATTGCGTCAAAAGGCGGCGCATGTGCGGGATTGCGCGCGCCGCCATTGCCGCATATGCGGGAGATCGGCAAAACCGGAACCGGGAGGGTGTTTCATGGCAGAGATAATCGACGGCAAGGCGGTGGCCGCCGAGGTGGTGGAGAAGGTGACGGCAGAGGCGGCCGAACTCATCGCCGCCGGCACGACGCCGGGCCTCGCCGTCGTCATCGTCGGCGAGGATCCGGCAAGCCAGGTCTATGTCGCCTCCAAGTCGAAGAAGGCCAAGGAGTGCGGCTTCCATTCCGTCCAGCACACGCTCCCCGCCGACACGCCACCGCAAGATCTAGTCGCCCTCGTCGAGGCGCTCAACAACGATCCCTCAATCCACGGCATCCTGGTCCAGCTCCCCCTGCCGGACCACGTCGACGCCGGCCGCATCATCCAGACCATCGCCCCCGAAAAGGACGTCGACGGCTTCCACTTCATAAACGTCGGCAAGCTCGGCACCGGCGAACTCGCCACCGCCTTCGTCCCCTGCACCCCCGCCGGCTCCATGCTCCTCCTCGAGCGCCTGCGCGGCAAGGACCTGTCCGGCCTTTCCGCCGTCGTCGTCGGCCGCTCAAACATCGTCGGCAAGCCGATGGCCAACCTGCTTCTGGCCGCCAACGCCACCGTCACCATCGCCCACAGCCGCACGAAAGACCTCCCCGCGCTCGCCCGCACGGCAGACATCCTCGTCGCCGCCGTCGGCCGGCCCGGGATGGTCAAGGGCGACTGGGTCAAGCCCGGCGCCACCGTCATCGACGTCGGCATCAACCGCATCCCCGCCCCGGAGCGCGGCGAGGGCAAGACGCGCCTCGTCGGCGACGTCGCCTTCGAGGAGGCGGAAAAGGTGGCCGGCGCCATCACCCCGGTCCCTGGCGGCGTCGGCCCCATGACCATCGCCATGCTGATGGCCAATACGCTCGTCTCCGCCTGCCGCGCAGCCGGGCACAAGCCGCCCGTCTTCTGACCGCCCATCCCCCGGCATGGCTTTCCGCACTCCGTCATATCCTGTAGAAAGCCCGGCCATGACCGAGGGCACGGCGGAGGGCCGGCAGTTCGCATTCCTGCTGGTCGACAGGTTCTCCATGTTTTCGCTCGCCGCGGCGATCGATACCTTCCGCTCGGCCAATCGCCTGCTCGACCGCGATTTCTATCGCTGGATCACCGTCTCGGCCGACGGCGATGCAGTCATGGCCTCCAACGGCCTGCCCATCAAGGTCGACTACGCCATTGCCGACCTGCCGAAAGCCGACATCCTCTTCGTCTGCGTTGGCCTCGCCACCGAGTTTCCCGGCAAGAGCAAGGTTCTGGCGGCACTGCGCGCCTGGGGCCGCCAGGGCCGGGCACTGGGCGCCATCGCTGCCGGCTCGCTTCTCCTCGCCGAGGCCGGCCAGCTCGAAGGCCACCGCTGCACCATCCACTGGGAAAATCGCGCCGGCTTCAAGGAGCGCTTCCCCGAGATCGAGTGCACCGGCAACGTCTACGAGATCGACCGCAAGCGCTACACCTGCGCCGGCGTCACCACCTCCATAGACCTGATGCTGGAGATCGTCCGCGCCGATTTCGGCAACGGCGTCGTCAACGAGGTCGCCAACCAGTTCCAGCACGAGCGCATCCGCTCCCCCATCGACCGCCAGCGTATCGGCCCCGAGCGCGACCTCGCCGGCAAGTCCGAAAAGCTGCAGAAGATCGTCGCCCTGATGGCCGAGAGCCTCGACGAGCCCTATTCGGCCGTGGAGCTCGCCCAGTCCGCCGGCCTCTCCGTCCGCCAGGTCGAGCGCCTCTTCCTGCGCCACCTGGGCCAGACCCCCGGCCGCTACTACATGCGCCTGCGCCTGGAGCGCGCCCGCGAGCTCCTGCGTCAGACCAACATGTCCATCCTAGACGTCGCCATCGCCACCGGCTTCACCTCCCACTCCTACTTCGCCCAAAGCTACCGCCTGCAATTCGGCAGGCCCCCGAGCGACGAGAGACGGACGACGTATTGAGGCGCCCTCACGCCATAGCCGTCCAGACAAGTCCGGCGAGCGCCGACAGGAGCAGCACCGCGATCAAGGGAACGCCGAGCCGGAAGATGGCAAAAACGGCGGCCGTCGTGAGCACCAGCGCGGGAAGGCTCACGCTCGACCAGACCGGCACCTCCACCACCAGCCCGTAGCCGCTCCAGGGCGACACGTCGCGAAAGATCGCATGGAGTGCGAACCAGACGGCAAGGTTCATGACGACGCCCACGACGGCGGCCGTGATGGCCGACATGGCACCCGTCATGGCCCGATTGTCGCGCAGCGTCTCGATGAAGGGCGCGCCGAGAAAGATCCACAGAAAACACGGCACGAAGGTCACCCAGGTCGTGAGAACCGCTGCAAGGGTGGCCGCCATCATGGGGTTGAGCGCGCCGGGGTCGCGATAGGCACCAATGAAGCCGACGAACTGGACGACCTGGATGAGCGGCCCCGGCGTCGTTTCCGCCATGCCAAGGCCATCCAGCATCTCGCCGGGCTGAAGCCAGCCATAGTGCTGCACAGCCTCCTGCGCCACATAAGCGAGCACCGCATAGGCGCCGCCGAAAGTCACCACGGCCATCTGACTGAAGAAAAGAGCAATCTGGCTGAACACGTTGCCCATGCCGAGCACGGCGATGATGGTCGTCACCGGCACCAGCCACAGGGCAAGGAGGATAGCCGAGACCTGGAGCGACCAGGCGACATTGGGTCGCGCGTGGGCTGGCACCCCCTTGCCCAGCGCAGAATCCGCATCGGATAGGACATCTTTTGATGTCTTACCGTGGCCGCCGCCGATCTGGAACCGTGGCGAGCCCATCCGCCCCCCAAAAAAGCCGATCAGCGCGGCGGACAGGATAATGAGCGGAAACGGCACATCGAAGAAAAAGATGGCAATGAAGGCGGCGACCGCAATAGCGATCATTGCTCGGTTCTTCAGCGCCCGCCTGCCGATACGCACCACGGCGTGGAGTACGATGGCGAGCACCGCTGCCTTGAGCCCGAAGAACAGGCCCTCAACGATACGAATATTGCCGAAGGCTGCGTAGATGTAACTGAGCGCTAGGATGGACAGGAAACCCGGGAGCACGAAGAGCGTGCCGGCGATGACGCCACCTGCCGTCCGGTGTAGCAGCCAGCCGATATAGATGGCGAGCTGCTGCGCCTCTGGCCCAGGAAGCAGCATGCAGTAGTTGAGCGCGTGGAGAAAGCGGTTCTCGCCGATCCAGCGTTTCTCCTCGACGATGATCCGGTGCATGACCGCGATCTGCCCAGCAGGCCCGCCGAAGCTTAGAGCCGCCACTCGCAGCCAGACTTTCAATCCTTCTGCAAACGGGATGCCGTGCCCGTCTGCCGGCATGTTCCGATATGCGGGGACATCGGAAAGCTGTTCGTTCATCTCGTTTGCCTGGGTTTGGCCGAGGGCCAGTTGTGGGTTTCGTCCGTGGCATCGCGGCACCAGCGGTAAAAGGCATCGTAGAGCACCATGCCGGCTTCGAGCTGTTGCAGATCGTCGGCGAACATGCGCGACAGCCCAAGTGAGGCGGCGAGCAGACCGGGGGCTTCCGGGGCGAGGTCGAGCCGTGCTGTGTCGGCGCCGCGGATAATCGCCGCGAGCCTCAGTAGCGGTTCCGTCGTCAGGCCGAACTCCTCGACCATGACGTCGAAGGTGCAAAGCTCCCCGCGGTGGCTCCAGAAAACGTCCTCGACATCGAAGGGAACGGCATCGAACCGCTCGCCCACGGCAATCACCTCCTGCGGGGCGACGAACAGGAAGACGGCTTGAGGGTCGACGAAGCGCCGGATAAGCCAGGGACAGGCGATGCGGTCGATCTTGGGCCGCGCCCGGGTGACCCAGACCGTTCCGCCCCCGGCGAACTCCCCTGGCAGTCGCTCCGCCGGCACAGCCGGCAACCCTGCATCCAGCCAGGCCTCGAAGCCGCCCTCCAGCGATTCGGCGGCGATCCCCTGATGGCGAAGCCAGGCGGCCGCCCCCTCGCTGAGCTTCTTGCCGCTGTGGCAGATGACGACCGCGGAGCGCCCTTCGACCGCAGGGCCCCAGTCGCGCGCCTCCTCATGCGGCCGGCGGACCGAGCCGGGTATCAGCCGCGGGTCGCCGGAAAAGTCTTCCTCGTTGCGGACATCGATCAGGGCAGGGCAGTTGGGCGTGCCGATCAGGCGGGAAAGTTTGTCGATGGAGATAGTGGTAGGAGAGGGCATGACGCGTCCTTCCGTTTAACGGGTTCGTGGACGCGATTCTTGGGCTGGCGCCTCGTGGGGAGATCGCGATCCCCATGTATAATTTCTTGCGCCCCGCGCGCCGCATGTCAAGCGCTTCGGCCAGAACACGGCAGGCCTGATCGTCCAACGCGGCGCCAACTAACCCCATACGCCCGCACAGGCGCAGCGCCCGTCCTCACGGCCAGCGCCACTATCCCTTCACCGACCCGCTTCGCGGCCCACCTCTCCCCCACCTTGTGGGGGCGAGGACTCGCCGGCCGCGATGCCGAGCGCCACTCCGCTCCCCTATCTTCGATGGGGGAGAGGTGGGCCGCGCAGCGGGGTCGGTGAGGGAGAACCGGCGCCAATCTCCAAACGGGGGATAAATCCGACGGTCAGAATCCGCCAACCCACCTCGCTCCACCCTCGCCCTTCGGTTTCAGTGGACGGGTCGTGGCGCCCCCTCAGGGCGTCATCCCCCACCCCACCGCGCGCGGGTGGGATGACGCGCGTTGGAAAGGCGGCGGGCGCCCTTCACCTCAGCCGGCGATGCCTCGCCTGCGCGGGGATAAAATGTGGCGACAAAAAATCTTTCTTCCCCACCAACCCATTGTTTTCCCTGGCTTCCGAATAATTTCTCCAACTTTTCTCGCAGGAAAATACTCCCCCCTGCCCGAACGCCCCTTACAATCCTCCCCATCGCTCTCGCGGGAACCGGGTCCGGACCGGGGATCAGGGAGAGCGGCGGAAACCTCCCCCTTCGGGCTCGGTACCCGGAGGCCTGAGGGCCCGCGACAGGCCGGCGGTGCCGGGAGCGCTGGGTGACAGCGTTGCTGGCATTGCGGAGAAGCCGCCAGGGCTTCTCGTCCGGCCCGGCTAAGCCCCCAATTGGGTGCAGCCGGGAAGGGCGGGGAGGCCGAGTGACCGGCCGACCGTCGGGACAGACTCCGGCGGGGCGCGTTGGACGCGCCTTAAAAAATAAACTGAGTGGCTCGGACAACGCGCCCCGCTTCCCACGTTCTTTGACATAGCCCGGCTTCGAAAAGGAAGCGCGGCAACGAAGACGCGTGGGCTCAGCTCACTGTCCCGCCGGCGGCGACGCGGTTCTTTAAAAAACCGCCGCCCCCTGGTCGGCCCGCGAGGCAAGCGCGCGAAAGCCGGCGAAGAGCTCGCGGCCCATGCCGTAATGACGGTGGGTAAGGTCCACCGGCTCGATCTCCCGCCCTGCAAGCTCCTCCGCCTCCACCAGGATCTCCAGCGTGCCCGCCTCGGCGTCAAGCCGCACCATGTCGCCGTCGCGCACCTTGCCGATCGCCCCGCCGTCGAGCGCCTCGGGCGTCACGTGGATGGCCGCCGGCACCTTGCCGGAGGCGCCAGACATGCGCCCGTCGGTCACCAGTGCCACGCGGCGGCCCCGGTCCTGCAGCACGCCGAGCAGAGGCGTCAGTTTGTGCAGTTCCGGCATGCCGTTCGCCTTCGGCCCCTGGTAGCGGATGACGGCGATGAAGTCGCGGTCGTCGAGCTCGCCCGCCTTGAAGGCCGCCTGCAGCTCCTCCTGCGCGGTGAACACGATCGCCGGCGCCTCCACCACCCGGTGCTCGGGCTTGACGGCGGAGGTCTTGATGATGGCCTGGCCGAGATTGCCTGTGAGAACGCGGATGCCGCCCGTCGGCTGGAAGGCCTTGGCGACCGGCGCCAGCACCTTCTCGTTGCCGCTTCTGGCCGGCGCCGGCTCGCGCGCCACCGTGCCGTCCTCGCCAAGCTTCGCCTCGACGGCATAGGGCCGCAGCCCCGGCCCCCAGATCGTCTGCACGTCCTCGTGGAGGAGCCCCGCATCGAGCAGCTCGCGCACCAGGAAGCCCATGCCGCCGGCGGCGTGGAAGTGGTTCACATCGGCAAGCCCGTTCGGATAGACGCGAGCCAGAAGCGGCACATTGGCCGAGATCTCGGCGATGTCGGCCCAGGTGAGCTTGATGCCGGCGGCCGCCGCGATGGCGATGAGGTGGATCGTGTGGTTGGTGGAGCCGCCCGTGGCATTGAGCCCCACCACGCCGTTGACGATGGAGCGCTCGTCGATCATGCGGCCGGCGGGCGTGAACTCGTTGCCGAGCGCGGTTATCGCCAGCGCCCGCTGCGCCGCTTCCTTCGTCAGCGCATCGCGCAACGGCGTGTTCGGGTTGACGAAGGAGGAGCCAGGCGTGTGCAGGCCCATGATCTCCATCAGCATCTGGTTGGAGTTAGCCGTGCCGTAGAAGGTGCAGGTGCCCGGCCCGTGATAGGACTTGGCCTCCGCCTCCAGCAGCGCCTCGCGCCCCACCTTACCCTCAGCGAAGAGCTGCCGCACCTTCGATTTCTCGTCGTTGGGCAGGCCGGTGGTCATCGGCCCGGCGGGAATGAAGACCGCCGGCAGGTGCCCGAAGCTGAGCGCGGCCGTCACCAGCCCCGGCACGATCTTGTCGCAGATGCCGAGGAAGACGGCGGCGTCGAACATGTTGTGCGACAGGCCGACGGCCGCCGCCAGCGCGATCACATCGCGCGAGAACAGCGAAAGCTCCATGCCCGGCTGCCCCTGGGTGACCCCGTCGCACATGGCCGGTACGCCGCCGGCCACCTGCGCCACGCCGCCCGCCTCGTGCGCGGCCTCCTTGATGAGCCGCGGATAGGGCTCATAGGGCTGATGCGCCGACAGCATGTCGTTATAGGCGGTGATGATGCCGAGATTGGGCACCACGTCGCCGGCAAGGGCGGCCTTGTCCTGCGGTCCGCAGGCGGCAAAGCCATGCGCCAGGTTCCCGCAGGAAAGCACCGTGCGGTGCGGCCCCTTCGCCGCCGCCTCGTCCACCCGCGCGAGATAGGCCTCTCGGGTCTCGCGCGAGCGCTCGCGGATGCGCGCTGTGACGGCTTCGATCTCTCGTCTTGCGGTCATGGCTTGGCGTCCTTTTTGGGGGCCCAGTAGATGTGCGCGGGCGAAACGGCGTTCTCCAGCACGGTGCGGATTGGCGGCATCGGCCCCTCATCCTGGGCAAGCGCTGCCTCCAGCACCTTCCTCTTGTCTGCACCCTCGATATGTAGTGCCACCAGCCGCGCATTGCAGATGAGCGGCATGGAAAGCGTCAGCCGCGGCTCCACCGCGCTCGGCGCGTGCACCGGCAGCACATGGCGGTCGCCCGCAGGGTCGAGCAGCTCGTCGAGGTTCTCCGCATCGGGAAAGAAGGAGGCGGTGTGCCCGTCCGTTCCCATGCCGAGCACGGCGACATCGAGTGGCAGCGGAAGCGCTCCCACCGCCCGGTCGGCCATCTCGGCCGCCGCCTCGACATCCTCGCGGTTGTGGTACAGGCCGATGAAGCCAGCCCGCGCCGCGTCGTTCTGCAACAGGTTCTGGGTGACCAGCCGCGCGTTGGAGCGGCCGGATTGTGACGGCACGAACCGTTCGTCCGCCAGCGTCACCGTCACCCTGGCCCAGTTGAGCTTCCTGCGCGACAGAGCCTTGAAGAAAGGCGGCGGCGTGCTGCCGCCCGAAACGGCGATCACCGCCGTGCCGCGCGCGGCGATCGCCCCTTCGAGACGTTCCGCCACGGTGTCGGCCAGCGCGTCGGCCAGCTTCTGCCCGGAAGCGAACTCCTGCCATTCAGCCTTCATGGCTCACACGCTCTCGTGCCAGGTCCGGCCATCCCGCTCGATCAGCGCAATCGCCGCCGACGGTCCCCACGTTCCCGCGGTATACCCCTGGACGTTCTGGCTGCGCTCCTCCCAGGCCGCCACGATCGGATCGATCCAGCGCCACGCCTCCTCCACCTCGTCGCGGCGCATGAACAGCGTCTGGTTGCCGCGGATCACGTCCATGATCAGCCGCTCATATGCATCCGGGTTGCGCACGTCGAAGGCCTGGGCAAAACTCATGTCGAGCGGCACATGCCTAAGCCGCATGCCGCCGGGCCCCGGATCCTTGATCATGAGCCACTGCTTCACGCCTTCGTCCGGCTGCAGACGGATGACGAGCTGGTTGGCAAAGACGCGGCCAGCCTGCTCACCGAAGATCGAGTGCGGGATCGGCTTGAACTCGATAACGATCTCGGAGACCCGCGCCGCCAGCCGCTTGCCCGTACGCAGATAGAAGGGAACGCCCGCCCAGCGCCAGTTCTCGATCTCGGCCTTGACGGCGACAAACGTCTCCGTATTGCTCACCCCGCTCGCCAGCTCGTCCGTATACCCCTTCACCGCCCCGCCCGCGGAGGCGCCGGAGCGATACTGCCCGCGCACGGTCAGCTTCTCGGCGTTGAACGGATGGATCGGCTTGAGCGCCCTCAACACCTTCAGCTTCTCGTCACGCACGGCATCCGCATCCATGGAAGCAGGCGCTTCCATCGCCATCAGGCAAAGGAGCTGCAGGATGTGGTTCTGCACCATGTCACGCAGCGCACCGGCCTTGTCGTAATACTCCGCACGGCCCTCCAGCCCCACCGATTCAGCCACGGTGATCTGCACGTGGTCGATATGGGCGGAATTCCACAACGGCTCGTAGAGTGCGTTGGCGAAGCGCAGCGCCATCAGGTTCTGCACCGTCTCCTTGCCCAGATAGTGGTCGATGCGGAACACCCGCGTCTCGTCGAAGACGCGGCCGATCGTCTCGTTCACCTCTCGCGCCGTCTCAAGGCTGCGGCCGATCGGCTTCTCCACGATGATGCGTGAGGTCGGCGTGGCGAGGCCGTGCCGGTCGATCTTGTCGACGATGTCGCCGAAGATGCCCGGCGCCACCGCGAGATAGAAGGCACGCACCTCTGCCCCATCGCCGATCTTCCTCTTGAGGTTGTCATAGCCCTTGCCCGACTTGGCGTCGGACGGCACATAGAAAAGCCGCTCCAGAAAATGGGCGAGGTCGTCCTCGTCGATATGCTCCTTCGCCACATGCGTGTCGATCGCTTCCTTGGCGAAAGCGCGAAACTGGTCGTCGCTGAGCTCGGAGCGCGAGGAACCGATAATTCTCGTCGGCCCAGAGAACTGTCCGGCGCGCTGGCGCTGATAGAGCGCCGGCAGGAGTTTGCGCTCCGACAGGTCACCGGTGGCGCCGAAGACCACGAGATCGAAAGGCTCGACTGGTATCGTCTGGCTCGTCATTGCTGTTCCGCCTGCGCTTGATCGCTGTCGAGAAGGGCTCATAGTCTAATCGATTTAAGAATGCCAGCCCGCACTTGCATCCTTGCCCTGTGCCTTAACTAAGGACATTGAGGCGGCAGGCTTTCCAGGCGGACTTGCGTTAGGCAGGATAGGCCCCCATAGCCACAATACAAGCTGGAGAAACACGGATGGGCAGCCACATAACGAAAACGGCCGCGGAAGCGCACGCGTTCATGCAGGTGATCGACGGCGGGTCCGCCGATGCGCTCTCGGGCCGGCGTATTGACGTCGTCTGCCCCTCCGATGGAAAAGTCTTCGCCTCCATTCCCGCCTCGGGTGAAGCGGACGTGGACAAGGCCGTCCAGGCTGCCCGCCGCGCCTTCGACGAGGGGCCGTGGGGCCGCATGCCCGCTGTGGAGCGCGGGCGCTGCCTGACGCGGCTCGGGCAATTGGTGGCGGAGAATGCGGAAGAATTGGCCGCGCTCGAATCGCGCGACACCGGAAAGCCGCTCCGCCAGGGCAAAGCCGATGTGACCGCCGCCGCTCGTTATTACGAATTCTACGGCGCCGCCGCCGACAAGATCCACGGCGACACCATCCCCTTCCTCGAAGGCTACACGGCACTCACTCTGCGCGAGCCGCACGGCGTCGTTGCCGGCATCGTCCCGTGGAACTATCCGCTGCAGATCCTCGCCCGCGTAGTCGGTGCCGCGCTTGCGATGGGCAATACGCTGGTGGCCAAGCCCGCCGAGGACGCCTCGCTGACGGCCATCCGCATCGCCGAGTTGGCGCTGGAGGCGGGCATTCCCGTAGGCGTCTTCAACGTCGTCACGGGCTATGGGCACGAGGCAGGGGCGGCGCTTTCCGCCCACAGCCAAATCGATTACGTCACCTTCACCGGTTCGCCTGCGACCGGCACTGCCATCCAGCAGGCTGCGGCCTTGAACAACCGTGGTGTGACCATGGAGCTCGGTGGCAAGTCGCCGCAGATTGTATTCGCTGATGCTGACGTCGAGGCGGCTTTGCCCGTGCTCGTCAACGCCATCATCCAGAACGGCGGCCAGACCTGCTCCGCCGGCAGTCGCATCCTAATAGAGAAATCCATCTACCAAGAGGTCGCCGCCGCCCTTGCCGAACGTTTCTCCGCCCTCGTCGCCGGCCCTCACGACGCCGACCTCGACATCGGCGCGCTCATCAACCCAGCACAGAAAGCACGGGTGGAGGGTTTCGTGCGCGCGGCGGAGGAGGCGGGTACGCAGGTTCTGGCGCGCGGGCGCATTCACGAAGGGGCGCCGCAAGAAGGTTTCTATTTCCCGCCCGTTCTGTTCGGCGCGGTGGATCCTGCCTCGGCCTTGGCACAGGAGGAGGTGTTCGGACCAGTCCTTTCGCTCTTCCCATTCGAAGACGAAGCCGACGCGGTGCGCCTTGCCAACAGCACCGAATTCGGCCTGGTGGCCGGGGTGTGGACGCATGACGGCGCTCGCCAGCACCGGGTGGCGAAGCGGGTGCGGGCGGGACAGGTCTATGTCAACGGTTACG
This sequence comes from Chelativorans salis, assembly GCF_025336525.1. Lineage (GTDB taxonomy): Bacteria > Pseudomonadota > Alphaproteobacteria > Rhizobiales > Rhizobiaceae > Chelativorans > Chelativorans salis. Next base: position 645,780 of record NZ_JAOCZP010000001.1, on the reverse strand, counting down.
GCGCTGGCGGCGGTATCGAATTGCCGTTCGGTGGCTTCAAGAAATCCGGCCACGGCCGCGAGAAGGGCTTTGAAGCGCTGTACGATATGTCGGCGACCAAGACGATCGTGTTTAACCACGGATAGCTGGATGTGGACGCCCTTCGCGCCACCCGAATAGAAGGAAAGTTTAAGTGCGACTGAAAGATAAGGTAGCGATCATAACCGGCGCGGCTTCCGGCTTCGGCGAGGGTATGGCCAAGCGCTTTGCCGAGGAGGGCGCGAAGGTCGTCGTCGCAGATCTCAACGGCAAGGGCGCGGAGCGCGTCGCCGGCGAGATTGGCGGGGCCGCCATGCCCGTCGCCGCCGACGTTTCGATCAAGTCCGATATCGAGGCGATGGTGAGGGCGGCGATGGATGCCCATGACCGCATCGATATCATGGTCAACAATGCCGGATTCACGCACAAGAACGGCGACTTGCTGCAGGTGGACGAACAGTCCTTCGATCTCATCACTGCCGTCAACATGAAGGCGATCTACTACGCCGCACTCGCCGTAGTGCCGATCATGGAAAGCCAGGGCGTCGGTTCTATCATCACCACCGCCTCCACCGCCGGTCTCCGCCCCCGGCCCGGACTCACATGGTATAACGCCTCCAAGGGTTGGGCGATCGCCGCCACGAAATCGATGGCGGTAGAGCTGGCGCCGAAGAATATCCGCGTCAACTGCCTGTGTCCCGTGGCGGGCGAGACAGGCATGCTTGCCCAGTTCATGGGTGAGGACACACCGGAAAAACGCGCCCTGTTCCGCTCGACCGTCCCACTCGGACGCCTGTCGACACCGCTAGACATCGCCAACGCTGCGCTGTGGCTTGCCTCCGATGAGGCCGCCTTCATCACCGGTGTGGCGCTGGAGGTGGATGGCGGGCGATGCATCTGATAGGCAGGGCATCCCCACCTCCCATCATCCCAAGTCTCCGCTCTCCATGACCTACGACCAGATTTTTCTTTTCAGCCTGCTCGGCCTCGTCTTCGCTTTTCTGGTCTGGGGGCGCGTGCGCTATGACCTCGTGGCTTTCGCCGCCCTCGTCGTCGCGGTCATCGGCGGGGTGGTGCCCGCGGAGCGGGCATTTGCGGGCTTTGGTCATGAGGCAGTCATCATCATCGCGCTCGTTCTCATCGTCTCGCGTGCCATGGTGAATGCCGGCGCCGTCGAGGTTGTCGCCCGCTTCGTGTTGTCGGCGGGGCGTTCGCTGTCCACCCATATCGGCATCATGTCGGTCGTGGGTGCGGCTCTTTCGGCCGTCATCAACAATGTCGCCGCCCTTGTCATGCTGATGACGCTCGACATGGAAGCGGCGGAGAAGGCGAAGCGGCCGGTTGCGCAATCGCTCATGCCGCTTTCCTTCGCCACCATCCTTGGCGGCATGATCACGCAGATCGGCACGCCGCCAAACATCGTCGTTGCCCAGTTCCGCGACCGGGCGCTGGGCGCGCCGTTTTCCATGTTCGACTTCTCTCCTGTCGGCCTGGTCTGTGCACTGGTGGGAATTGCCTTCGTCACCACCGTCGGCTGGCGCCTCATCCCGGATACGGGCCAGCGCGCCGCGGTGGGTGAGGGCCGTGACACCGGACTGTTCGTCGCCGAGGCCAGTGCGAAGGAAGATTCAAAAGCCATAGGGCAGTCGCCATCCGCCCTTTACCCCCTTGCCGATGAATGCGACGTGTCCATTCTCGGGCTGGTGCGCCGAGGTAAGCGGCTGCCCGGCTTCGCGGCAGGCGAGGAAATCCGCAAGAACGATCATCTGGTTCTCGAAGGCGATCCGAAATCCATCGAGTCGTTCATCGGTGGCGCGGATCTCACACCGGCCGGCGCCGATAAGCATGGCGGCCTGACCGGTAAGTCGCTGACGCTGGTGGAGGCCATCGTGCCCGACAACGCGCGCATGGTCGGTCGTACGGCGCTCGATCTGAAACTGCTATACCGCCGCGGTGTGACGCTGCTGGGTGTCTCGCGCCAAGGAAAGCGCTTCCGCGATCGCGTGCGCGACCTTGCTATCAAACCCGGTGATGTGGTGCTTCTTCTGGGGCCCGAAAGCCGTGTCACCGACGCTGCGGAGTGGCTGGGTGTGCTGCCGCTGGCAGAGAAGAGCCACACTGTTACCCAGCGCAGCAAGGCAGTGTTCACCATTGCCGTATTCGCCTTGGCCGTTACCGCTGCAGTCATGGGATACGTCCCGCTGTCTGTGGGCCTTGCCGGTGCAGTCACCATCTATGCACTGTTCAACATCATCGGCGGACGCGAGGTCTACGAAGCGGTCGAATGGCCGGTGATCATCCTCCTCGGCTCGCTTATCCCTCTCGGCCTGGCATTGGAGGAGTCCGGCGGCACTCGCCTCATTGCGGAGGCGATCGTCGCGCAGGCCGGTGCGCTCCCCGCCTGGGCAATCCTCGCCATCCTCATGATCGTCACCATGACACTGTCCGATTTCTTGAACAATGTGGCGACCGCGCTGATCGCCGCCCCGGTCGGCTTGTCCGTCGCCCGAGCGCTTGAGGTCTCGCCCGACCCATTCCTGATGGGGGTGGCGGTTGCCGCTTCCTGCGCCTTCCTCACTCCCATCGGTCACAAGAACAACACCATCATCATGGGCCCCGGCGGCTACCGCTTCGGCGACTATTGGCGCATGGGCCTGCCGCTGGAGATCATCATCATCGCCATCGGCGTGCCGGCGATTCTGTTCTTCTGGCCGCTCTAGATCCTGTCCCGCAGCGCATACCAGTTGAGCGCCAGGAAGAGGAGCGCCGGGCGCAGGCGCTGGCCGCCGGGGAAGGGCGGGACGTTCAACTCCTCGAAAAGCTTCAGCTGGTCACGGTTTCCCGCAACCGTCTCGGCGTAAAGTCTGCCCATGAAATTGGCCAGCATAACGCCGTGGCCGGAATAGCCGCCGACCGAGATTACGCCCGACATCACCTCGCGCACGAAGGGCCGGCGCGGCATGGTGATGCCCACGTAGCCGCCCCAGGCGTGGGTGATCTCGATATCCTCAAGGGACGGATAGACTTCGGCGATCTGGCGGCGGATTTGCAAGGGGATATCCTTCGGATCGCCCCTGGAATAGATCTCGCGGCCACCGAACAGAAGCCGCCCGTCCTTCGTCTTGCGGAAGTAGCGCACCACGAAGCGTGAGTCGTCGACGCTCTCGCCGCCGGGCAGCACCGGACTGTCGGATCCGAGCGGAACGGTCGCTCCGATGAAGGAGCCGATGGGCATGAGATGCGCTGCCGTCGCCGGATCGAGGTCGCCGCCATAGGCGTTGGTCGCCACCAGGCATTTTTCAGCGGTGATCGTGCCGCGTGGTGTGGCTACACGTACTTTTCCGGCCTCGGCCGTTATGCCCTCTGCCTTCGTTCGCTCGAAAAGCTTCGCGCCCACCGAAGCCGCCACTCGCGCCGTGCCGACCAACAGCTTGAGGGGGTGGATATGGCCGGTGCCGGTATCGCGCGTGCCGCCGAAGTAGCGCGCTGAGCCCAGTCGCGCTGCCGTCTCCTCACGGCCCATGAAGGTGATATGCGGATAGCCGAAGCGTTCGCCCATGACCTCCGCATGCGCCCGATATTCGTCGAGATAGCGCTCCTTGTGAGCGACCGACATCTGGCCCGGCACGTAGTCGATCTCGATGCCGTTTGCCGCTGCGAAATCAAGAAGGTGCGCCTTGGCCTCCTCCGCCATATCAAACAGCGCCTTGGCGCGTGTGAAGCCGAGATCGGCCTCCATATCCTCCGCCCAGGCGCGCTGACCGGTGCCGAGTTGGCCGCCGTTACGGCCCGAGGCGCCATCGCCGAACCGGTGCGCCTCGATGAGCACGACGTTCACGCCTGCTTTGGCAAGGTGTGCTGCCGCGGACAATCCCGTGAAGCCGCCGCCGACGATGACAACGTCGGCACCGATGTCGCCTTCGAACGGCCCATATTCCGGCCGCTCGCCCACTGTCGCCTCGTACCAGGAATATCCGGGAGAGATGGGAGACTGATAGACGCCGGACTGAAGGTCGGAAGGAAACGAGAACTCAGACATTCAAAAGCAGATACTCCCGCTCCCAAGGGCTGATGACCTTCATGAAGGTCTCGAACTCGGCCCGTTTGATCGCAGCGTAGGTGGTGGTGAACGGTTCGCCCAGGATGTCGCGCAGCGCAGTATCGCCCTCGAACAGCGCCACTGCCTCCAAAAGCCCGCGCGGCAGTTCAATCTCGTCCTGGTTTACCGCCGAGCCAGCCGGTGCGTCGGAAGACGTCTTCTCCAGAATACCGACGAGCCCGCAGGCGAGCGAGGCGGCGAGCGCCAGGTAGGGGTTGGCATCGGAGGAGGGGATGCGATTTTCCACACGCCTGGCTGCCGGGTCCGAGCGCGGTATGCGGAAGGCAGTCGTGCGGTTGTCGTAGCCCCAGCGCGTGTTGACGGGCACGGCGCTGCCTTGGGTCAGCCGCCGGTAGGAATTCACGTAGGGAGCGAGCATGATGAGTGCATTGGGGATGTGGTGCTGCAGCCCGCCGATGAAGTGATGGAAGGTATCGGTTTCCTCGCCCTTTTCGTCGGAAAAGACGTTGCGGCCACCCTTCGCCTTCACCACCGACTGGTGGATGTGCATGGCCGAGCCCGGTTGGTCCTGGATCGGCTTGGCCATGAAAGTGGCGTAGGTATCGTGCTTGAGAGCGGCCTCGCGGATGGTGCGTTTGAACAGAAACACCTGGTCCGCGAGTTCCACCGGGTCGCCGTGGCGCAGATTGATCTCAAGCTGCCCCGCGCCTTCCTCGTGGATCAGCGTGTCGATTTCCAGGCCTTGCGACTCGGAGAAGTGGTAGATGTCATCGATCAGCTCGTCGAACTCGTTGACACCGGCGATCGAATAGCCCTGGCCACCACCGATGGGCCTTCCCGAACGGCCGACAGGCGGGGTGAGCGGGTAGTCAGGGTCCGGGTTCTTGTGCACGAGGTAGAACTCGATCTCGGGAGCCACGATCGGCTTCAGCCCGTGCTCGGCGTATTTCGCCATCACCCGCTTCAACACGTTGCGCGGGCTGAACTCGACCACGCGCCCGTCCTGGTGCACCAAATCACAGATCACCTGTGCCGTCGGGTCGCTCTCCCACGGCACTACAGAAAGCGTGGAAAGGTCGGGCACGAGCTTCAGGTCGCCGTCATCCTCCGGATAGATGAAGCCGTTGCCGCTTTGCGGATACTCTCCGGAAATCGTCGCCATGAAGACGGCCGACGGCAGCGCCAGCGACGTGTTGGAGGTGAACTTCTTCGACGGCATCATTTTGCCGCGCGCCACGCCTGCCTGGTCCGGCGTGATGCACTCGATATCTTCGATGCCGCGCCATTCCAGCCAGGCCGTCGCTTCCTTCCAGCCCTTCACCCCACGCAGATTTTTCAAGAACGCCGGCGTGCGAACCCGTCCGCTTCGCCCGACGCTGCGGCCTGCCTTCTTGTTGTCCAGCATAAATCACCAGCGGTCGCTTCGGATGCGAGAGTATAGACGGCGGCCAATCGGGAAGGGAAGGGGGCGGCCTTGGGCGTTGCGGGAAGACTCGGAGGCTGCACCACTCACACCGGCCGCTCCGCCAGCGCCAGCCTGACCCCGAAGCCGATCAGGAGCGATCCGAAAAGCCAGCGCTGCAAACGCTGCCATAGCGGCCGTCGGGCGAGAAAGGCGCCTACGCGGTCGCCGGCGAGCGCGTACTGGATGTCGAACGCGATGCCTGTCGCCACCAGCACCGTACCGAGCAGGAGGAACTGGGCCGAAAGCGGTCCTCCGTCGGGGCGCAGGAACTGTGGCAGGAGGACCGAGCAGAAGATAAGCGCCTTGGGGTTAAGGAGGTTAGTGAGGAAGCCGCGAACAGCGGCCAGGCGTATACCGTCTGCCGGGGTGGGTGCGGCTTCCGCTTTCCCCGCAGGCACTAGCGAATGCGCGCGCAGTATGCCGTAGCCCAGCCAGGCGAGGTAGGCCGCACCGATAAGCCGCACGGCTTCGAAGACGAGCGGCGAAGTCCTCAAGAGCGCCGCAAGCCCAAGAGCGGCGAGCGCTACGTGTGCAGCCCTGGCCGCCGCAAGCCCCACGGTCGTGGCAAGCGCCTGGCGGCGACCGCCGAGCGCCCCGGTCTGCAGGAGCAGGATCATGTCCGGCCCGGGTATCAGATAGGCGATCGCCAATGCACTGACGAAGAGGGTGAGTTCGGGCATCGGAGCCTCCGTCGGTTGATCGTCGAGGGCCGATTCTAGCGATGCGCGGCAGCGCATGTCCTTGCGAAATATGCTTTCAATAAGGCTCGCTTATGGCATGATATGCCGACAGGTGCTGTATATGAGATGGGATATGCCAAAGATTAGCCTGGACGTGATAGATCGAAAGATTCTGGCTGCGCTGCAGCGCAACGGGCGGCTTTCCAACGTTGAACTCGCCGACGAGGTAGGGTTGTCGCCGTCACCCTGCCTGCGCCGGGTGCGCCTTCTGGAGGAGGCAGGTATGATCACCGGCTATCACGCCGCGCTCGATCGCGCGGGGGTGGGGCTCGGGCTGACCATCTTCGTCGGCGTTAAGGTGGAGCGCCATCACGAAGAGGAGGCCACCGCCTTCCGTGAGGCGGTGCAGGCACTGCCGGAGGTGGTCTCGTGCCATCTCGTTTCCGGTGAGGCGGATTTCCTGCTTCAGGTCGTGGTGCCGGATCTGACCGCTTATGAGCAGTTGTTGCTCGGCACGCTCCTGAAGCTGCCGGCCGTCAGCGACATTCGCTCCAATTTCGCCATCCAGACGGTCAAGGACCGGGCGCCGCTGCCACTCGATCATCTGGAGGCGGAGGCGCGCTAAGCGCTGCGGATATCCTTCACAAGGCGCTCGACGATGGGCTGCAGCACATCCGGGGTGATGGGTTTGATAGCCACGGCATCGAAGAGCTCTGCGGGCGGCACATCGCTCTGTTGCGCGGGTCCGTTGATCAGGACGGTGCGGGGAAGGTTGCGCTGGGAGGAGCCCCGCTTCTTGGCCAGTTCGGCCAGCAGCGGGTCGAATGCTACGCCCTGCGCCGGGCCGTCTATGATGACCATCATGGGACGACTGTCGTTCAGTGTCTTCAGAGCGGCGCTTGAGGCCACGGCCTGAGGCTTCAGGTAGATGCGCTCAAGGGTGCGGGCGATGACGATACGGTTTATCGGCGAGTCGGAGACGATGAGAACCCGATTCGTGTCCGGACCGTGATCGTCGTTCGAAGGGCTGCGGCCAAAGCCTCCGGCGCTGCCTCGTCCGGCATTCCGATTGTTCATGATATACGACCGTTAGGAGCCGGGTTCAATGCCCGGTTGAGTGTGCGGGCGGCATACTCGCCATCTCTGCTGCCTTGTCAACCCGTATAACGGTTCGGATATGTGCACTTCAAGATAGGTTTATCGCTCCTACGGACGGCGTTCGCCCCGCACGGCGAACCATGCGGGGCAGGGGCGGAGGAATATCGAGCAATCGCTTCTCTAGCCGCGCGCAAGGCGATTGGTGACGATAACCGGCACGAGCAGGTCGCCCCAGTTGCCTTCGCCGCCGTGGTGGCGTGCCGAACGCACCAGCTCCACGGAGATGCCGGCTTCGACCGCCGTCATAACCGACTGGTTGAGGCGGTGCAGGTCATTGGCAATCATACGCACGATCGCCTGCTGGTCGCCGTTCATGGCGCTGGCTTGCTCGTCTGCGCGTTCCTTGACGCGGGTGTTCGGTGTCATGTCGTTTCTCCTCGACTGGTTATTATTCCGCCGCCGGGCGGAATTGGTCCTGCTCGGTGGATTCGCTCATGGCCGTGGTGGAGGACTGGCCGCCGGAAATCGCCATGGACACGGCGTCGAAGTAGCCGGTGCCAACCTCACGCTGGTGTTTAGTGGCGGTATAGCCGTTCGCCTCAGCCGTAAACTCGGCCTGCTGTAACTCACTGTAGGCCGCCATCTGCCGTTCCTTGTAGCCGCGGGCCAGCTCGAACATGCCGTAGTTGAGCTGATGGAAGCCGGCCAGCGTTATGAACTGAAACTTGTAGCCCATGGCGCCCAGCTCGCGCTGGAATTTGGCAATGGTGGCCTCGTCCAGATTCTTCTTCCAATTGAAGGAAGGCGAGCAGTTGTAGACGAGCGGTTTACCCGGATGATGCCTGTGCACACTCTCGGCAAACTGCTTTGCCTGATCGAGGTCCGGCTTCGATGTCTCGCACCAGATGAGATCGGAATAGGGTGCGTAGGCAATGGCGCGCGCGATGCAGGGCTCCAGCCCATTCTTCACGCGGTAGAAACCTTCCACGGTGCGGCCGGCATCGTAGTCGACGAACGGCCGGTCGCGCTCGTCAATATCGGAGGTAACGAGCTTGGCGGCCTCCGCGTCCGTACGGCAGATGACGAGCGTGGGCACCCCCATCACGTCAGCGGCAAGCCTTGCGGCGGTGAGGTTGCGGATATGCTGAGCGGTGGGGATGAGCACCTTGCCGCCCAGATGGCCGCACTTCTTTTCCGAAGCCAACTGATCTTCGAAATGCACGCCCGCCACGCCCGCTTCGATGTAGGCTTTCATGAGCTCGAACGCATTGAGCGGACCGCCGAAGCCCGCTTCCGCGTCTGCAACAATCGGTGCAAACCAGGTATCGACGGAAAGGCCCTTGCCTTCCGCTGTCTCGATCTGATCGGCACGCTGCAGCGCGCGATTGATGCGTCGGGCAAGCTCCGGCCCCGCGTTGGCGGGGTAGAGTGACTGGTCCGGATACATGGATGATGCCGTGTTGGCATCCGCCGCCACCTGCCAGCCGGAGAGGTAGATGGCCTTCAGCCCCGCGCGCACCATCTGCATAGCCTGGTTGCCGGTAACCGCGCCCAGCGCATTGACGAAGTCCTCTTCACGGATGAGCTGCCACAGCCGGTTGGCGGTCTCTTCCGCCAATGTGTGACGGATGGTCACTGAGCCGCGCAGCCGGCGCACCTCTTCGGCCCCATAGGGTCGTTCGATGCCGTCGAAGCGGCCTTCGGGTGCGGAGGGAACGAGGTTGTAAAAATCCGTCATCTGGTGTCTCCGTTGTGCCGTTCCTGGGTGGCTGACGCCAACTCCTGTGACAAGATTTACGCTGCACTGCACAGAAAGGCACGGGATTTTCCTCCCAAGAGCCGCGGAATCAGGTGGAGCTGTGTTGCCTTTCACAGGCGGATTCGGTAAATTTGTAAAAGAAGTAAGGCTCTTGTGGGGTGTCTTTGCACCTGTTGTGTAAAGAGCTGTAAAGACGGCGTGGAAAGCTATGGCCTCGCAGAAGATCTTCGCCGGCGCCCGCATCAGGCGCATCCGCAACGCCAAGGGATTGACCCAGACGGCGATGGCTGAGGGGCTTGGAATCTCGCCGTCTTATCTGAACCTTATCGAGCGCAACCAGCGGCCATTGACCGTGCAGCTCATCCTCAAACTTGCCTCCGTCTACAAAGTCGACCCGGAAGAGTTGCAAGGGGAAAGCGGAGCATCGCTGGCGGCGTTGAAGGAAGTATTCTCCGATCCGCTGCTTGCCGGCGAACTGCCGGGCGAGCACGAACTGGTTGAGGTGGTGGAGGCTGCACCCAACGCGGCCGCCGCGCTGGCCAAGCTCTACCGCGCTTACCGCGAACAGGCCGCGAGGCTGTCGGATCTTTCGGAAATGCTAGCGCGGGAGGGACGGGCCACGGCAATCTCCGCCACCCGGTTACCGGTCGACGAGGTGCGCGAGACCCTCGAGCGCCGAGCCAATTATTTCCCGACACTGGAGGAGGAGGCAGGGGCTTTTCACCGCGTGCTGGAGGCTGGCGGCGATTTGGCGGGTACCTTGAAAGCCTGGCTCAGAAGCGAGCATGGTATCGCCGTGCGCGTGCTGCCGGCTGACACCATGCCTAACTGGCGTCGGCGCTATGACCGGCATTCGCAGCGGCTTTTTGTCTCCGAGCGGCTGTCCGCGGCCGACCAGTTGCACGAGATCGCTGTGGAGGCCTGTCTCATCCGCATGCAGGTGGCGATCGCAGCCGAGATCGAGGCGTTCAAGCTTGGCTCCAACGAGGCACGGCGGCTGGCGCGTTTTGAGCTCGGCCGCTATGCCGCGCATGCGCTGATGATGCCCTACCAGGCTTTCCTCGCCGCCGCCGAGCGGACACGCTATGACATCGAGGTGCTGGCAGCCCGCTTCCATGTGTCGTTTGAACAGGCGGCCAGCCGGCTCACCACGCTTGCGCGGGACGGCGCGGCGGGTGTGCCTTTCTTCATGCTGGAGGTGGATAATGCCGGCAACCGCCTGCGCCGCGCCGGGGCGGGCGGCTTTCCCGTAAGCCGGTTCGGTGGCGGATGCCCGAAGCTCGGCCATCACGCGGCCTTCGCCCAGCCTGGGCAGGTGCTGGTGGAAGCGGTGGCAATGCCAGACGGCGAGATGTTTCTGACGCTGGCGCGCACGCTGGAGGGGCCGCAGGCGGCCTTCAACGAGCGCCCGCGCCGCACCGCGCTCCTCCTTGCCTGTGATCTTGCTTACAGGGATCGACTGGTCTACGGCGCATCCCTCCCGGCCTCCGCCGTTGAGGCGCCGGTCTCCGTCGGCCCAGCCTGCAGGCTATGTGAGCGCCCTGGCTGCCTCGCCCGGGCCGAACCGCCGGTGACAAGGCCGCTGGGACTGGACGAGATGGTGACGGGGCTGAGCGCGTTTGATTTTCAGTAAGAAGGCGGTGACTAAGGGATAGAATCCCTCACTCGGTCCCCAAGGGCCGCTCTCCCGCAAACAGCGGAGCATGGCTGGTGAGAAGGTCGACGATGCGGTCGATGACGATGCGTACCTCGCGGCGGTGCCGGTCGTCGTTGTGCATGACGACCCATTGGCCCTCGCGCAGGTCGGCGATCTCCTCGCCCGCCCGTTCCAGAAGTGGGTCACGGTCGCCTGCGAAGCAAGGAAGCACGCCCTTGCCGACGCCGGAGCGGATCAGGTCATAGAGTGTGCGCGGCGTGTTCGCCCAGGCGACGACTGAAAGTCCCTTCTGCTCCGCAACCCACCGCGCCGAGCGTGTTGAGATGTCCTCCGGCGCGATCGCCACCCAGTCTTCGCGTCCCGGCCGCGGATGGTTGCGCGCCCGGAAAGGCGCCTGCGCCACCTCTCCCGTTCTGCGCGCGGCCAGATTGGCGCTCTCGGGAGCATGGTTCCTGATGCCGATCTCGACCTCGCGGTGGCCGATGTCGAGCTTCGCTTCGGTCGTCTTGAAGGCAATGCGAAAATTGTCGTCCGGCGTCCACAGGCGTGAGAAATTGGCGGCGAAGAAATTGGCTGTCCACGTGCCGGCGGAGATACGCACGACGGGCCGGGCGCCCTCGGCGGCGAGCCATTCGCCGATCGGCCGGGCACTCGCTTCCATCGCCTGGGCACGCTGAAAAAGCGCTTCCCCATCGGGTGTCAGCGCATAGCCCGTCTGCCGGCGCACGAAGAGCGGCCTTCCCGCCGCCTCCTCCAGCGCCAGCATGCGTCGACCTACCGTGGCCGGGCTCAAACCCGCCTCAGCGGCCGCAGGCGACAATCCGCCGCCACGCGCCACGCCGATGAAAATGCGCAGGTCGTCCCAACTCAGGCTTTTCATGGTTGAAAAAGATAGTGCGGAATCGAAGCCTGATAAAGGGAAATGGCATCTTTATTCTCCGCTCATGAAAAACAGCAGGAGAAAACACCATGGATTATGTGAGCGGATGGGTTCTTAGCCACCACGTTTGGGCGATGCAGCAGCTGGAGAGGCGGTCCTATGACGACTATATCGTCCAGTACAGGCCAAGTCGGGTGATGCAGGGCGCGCGGCGTCTCGGCAGGTTCATCAGACGACATCGATGACGACATTGCCAACGACATCGCCGCTTTCCACGGCCTCGTGGGCATCGGCAATCTGGTCGAGCCGGAAGCGCGCGCCGGTCATGTGCCGAAGCGCACCCTGCCGCAGCATCCCAGTAAGTTGCGCGATGGCCTCGGCGCGCTCCTCGGGCAAGAGCTCGTAGACCAGGAAGAACTGCAACGTGAGGCTGCTCCACAGCATGGTCGGGAAGGACAGCGGAATGTCACCGGCGACGTTCGAGCCATAGCAGACAATCTTTCCATGCGGCGCCACGAGACCATCGGCGACGAGCGCTACGGTAGACGAGAGATCCATGTCGATCACGCCGTCAACACCCTTGCCGCCGGTCAGGTCCTTCGCCACCTTGGCGACGTCCTTCGCCTTATAGTCGATGACGAAGTCCGCCCCGGCCTCGCGTGCAAGGGCGGCGCGCTCGGCCGAGGCCGTACCCAGCACGCGCGCGCCGGCCGCCTTCGCCATCTGCACCGCATAATAGGCGACGGAGGAGCCGGCACCGGTGATGAGCAGCGTCCTGCCGCCGATGTTCCCGTGCAGCCGCACGGCTTGGACAGCCGTCAGCGCCGGAATGCCGAAACAGGCGCCGGTGGCATAGTCGACGCCTTCCGGCAGAGGCACGGCTTGCTCGGAGGGCAGACAGATGAACTCGGCCGCCGTGCCAAACGGGCGCTTCCACTGCCCGTTCCACACCCACACGCGCTCGCCGATCCGTGCGTGCGCCACGCCTTGGCCGACCGCATCGATCTCGCCGGCGCCGTCGCTGTGCGGAATGATGCGCGGGGCGATCAGCGCGCGGCCGCGGCGGCTCTTGACGTCCGAGGGGTTGACGCCGGAGGCATAGAGCCGCACGCGCACTTCGCCCGCGCCGGGTTCGGGCGTTGCCATCTCGCCCACATCCAGCACCGCGCGCGCCGGCCCGTTCTTCTCATACCAGGCTGCTTTCATGGTGTATTTCCTCCGCCGCGGAAATTTGTAGCAGACTGGCGCGGGATGAACAGGCCTGAGCCGGCGGATCGACAGCGGTGGTGGAGGGATCGTTACCCGCTTTAAGTGCCGGCTCCCCCGAGGCATGTCGAGAAATTTTCACGCTTGTCGCACTGCGAAAACGAAAATAGGCTTGTTACAAAAGCCGGTCGGCCCGGGCGGGAAGACAGGCCGAAAGAAGCCGAAAATGGGAGTCTTGTTCATGATACGCAAAGCCGCTCTGCTTTCCGCCGTGACCATCGCCGCGGCGGCGCTTGCGACAAGTGCCGCGGCGCAGGACCGCGTGGTAAACGTCTACAATTGGTCCGACTATATCGACGAATCGATCCTCGAGGACTTCACCGCTGAGACCGGTATCGAGGTCGTCTATGACGTCTTCGATTCCAACGAGATCCTGGAAACAAAGCTGCTCGCCGGCGGCACGGGCTACGATGTGGTGGTACCCTCGGGCGAATTCCTTGGCCGGCAGATCCAAGCGGGCGTATTTCAGAAACTGGATAAATCCAAGCTCACCAACATCGACAATGTCTGGGACATGATTGCCGAGCGCACGGAGAAGTACGATCCCGAAAATGCCTATTCGGTCAATTACATGTGGGGCACAACCGGCATCGGCTACAACGTGGCCAAGGTTGAGGAAGCGCTCGGCACCGACAGGATCGATTCATGGGAGGTAGTCTTCAATCCTGACATGATCTCCAAGCTGGCGGATTGCGGCATCCATATGCTCAACGCGCCAGCGGAGATGGTGCGTGCGGCATTGAATCACCTCGGCCTCGACCCCGATAGCCGCGATCCGGCCGATCTAGAGAAGGCGGAGGAACTACTGCTTGCCGTGCGGCCGTATGTGCGTAAATTCCATTCCTCCGAATATATCAATGCCCTCGCCAACGGTGACATCTGCCTTGCTGTCGGCTGGTCAGGCGACGTCTTCCAGGCGCGCGATCGCGCGGCCGAGGCCGGCCAAGGCGTCGAGATCGCCTACGCCATCCCGAAGGAGGGGGCGCAGATGTGGTTCGATCAGATGGCCATTCCCGCCGATGCGCAGCACCTCGAGGAGGCGCACGAGTTCATAAACTATATCCTGCGCCCCGAAGTCATCGCCAAAGCGTCGAACTATGTCTTCTACGCCAACGGCAACAAGGCCTCTCAGGAACTGCTCGATGAAGAGGTGATCGACGATCCGGCCGTCTACCCGGACGAAGCGGTTCTCGAAAAGCTCTATACGACATTGCCCTACGATCCGCGAACACAGCGCCTCGTTACGCGGCTGTGGACCAGGGTTGTCACAGGACAGTAGCCTCGGCGAGCACCGGTCCGGCGCTACATGCCGGGCCGGCCGCAGCTTTTTCGACGGGCAGAAGGCGGAAGCGGGATGGCATCGCTTGGCAGCACGCGAAGGACGTTCGCTCCGTGGGCTGATCCGGCGGCGAAGCCCTATATCCGTTTCGAGAACGTAACTAAGCGCTTCGGCGACTTCACCGCCGTCGACGATCTGTCGCTGACGATCTACGAGCGCGAGTTCTTTGCCCTCCTCGGCGCCTCCGGCTGCGGTAAGACCACGCTTCTGCGCATGCTGGGCGGCTTTGAGCAGCCGACCTCCGGCCGCATCTTCCTCGACGGGCAGGACATGAAGGGTATCCCGCCCTACCGCCGGCCCGTCAACATGATGTTCCAATCCTACGCTCTCTTCCCGCACATGACCGTGGAAGCAAACATCGCCTTCGGTCTGAAGCAGGACGGCATGCCGAAGCCGCAGATCGCCGAGCGCGTCGGCCAGATGTTAAAGCTGGTCAAGCTCGAGCAGTTCGCCAAGCGCAAGCCGCAGCAGCTTTCCGGCGGACAGCGCCAGCGCGTGGCGCTCGCCCGTTCGCTGGCCAAGCGGCCCAAGGTGCTGCTGCTCGACGAGCCGTTGGCTGCCCTCGACAAGAAGCTGCGTGAGGAAACGCAGTTCGAGCTGGTGGACCTGCAGTACGAGCTTGGCCTCACCTTCATCGTCGTCACCCATGACCAGGAGGAGGCGATGACCATGGCCGACCGCATCGCCATCATGGACAAGGGCAAGGTACTGCAAGTGGCGACGCCGGCAGAAGTCTACGAGGCACCATCCTGCCGCTTCGTCGCCGACTTCGTTGGCTCGATCAACACCTTCGAGGGCTCGGTGACGAAGACCGGCAGCGCCGCACGCATCAGGGACAGGAGCGGGACGGAGTTTCGCGTGGCGGATGCCGGCGAGGCTGCCGCCGGCGACACGGTGTGGCTCGCTGTGCGGCCAGAAAAGCTCAGTATTTCGCGTGAGCGGCCGGCGGACGCGGCAAATGCGCTCGACGGCGAGATATGGGATATCGCCTATCTTGGCGACATGACCGTCTACAACGTCAAGCTGGACGACGGCCGCATCGTCAAGGCAAGCACTATCAACAGCATCCGCCGGCTGGAGGACGCGCTGACCTGGCATGATCGCGCCTGGGTCTCCTTCTCTGCCGATGCTGGTGTCGTCTTGACGCGGTAGGAAAAGGCAATGGTCCGGCTTTTCTCCATGATCGGCAGCCGGCTCGTCATCGCCGTGCCCTATCTATGGCTTCTGGTCTTCTTCCTCGTTCCCTTCTTTATCGTCTTCAAGATATCGCTGTCGCAGACGACGATCGCCATGCCGCCTTATCTGCCGGTATTTGGCTTGGAGGAGGGGATCTCCGGCTTCATCCGCAACCTGCGTGACCTGTCCTTCGAAAACTACCTGTGGCTTTTTCAAGACGCGCTCTACGTGAACGCCTATCTGTCGAGCCTCGTCATCGCAGCCGTCTCGACACTGCTTACACTTTTGGTTGGCTACCCGATCGCCTACGGCATGGCGCGCGCACCGGCCACCCTCCGCCCGCTGCTTCTGATGTTGATCATCCTGCCTTTCTGGACGAGTTTCCTGATCCGCGTTTATGCGTGGATCGGCATCCTGAAGCCGGAAGGGCTGCTCAACCAGTTTCTCTTCGCCCTTGGCGTCATCGACGAGCCGCTTATCATCCTCAACACGACGAGCGCGGTCTATATCGGCATTGTCTATTCCTACCTCCCCTTCATGGTTCTGCCTCTTTATGCGGCCCTCGAGAAGATGGACTATTCCCTGATCGAGGCGGCGCAGGATCTCGGCTGTCCGCCGCTGGCAGCTTTCTGGAAGATAACCTTCCCGCTTTCGGCTCCCGGTGTCATCGCAGGTTGCATGCTGGTCTTCATCCCTGCCGTCGGTGAGTTCGTGATCCCCGATCTCCTTGGCGGCTCGCGCACGCTGATGATCGGCAAGACCCTGTGGGACGAGTTCTTCTTCAATCGCGACTGGCCGGTCTCTTCCGCGGTGGCCGTGGTCCTGCTCCTCATCCTCGTCGTGCCTATCGCGTATTTCCAGCGCGCCCAGGCCCGCGCCCGGGAACAGGAGAGCTGACATGGCCGGCACCTGGGGACGTTTCAACGTTGTAGCCCTCGCTCTTGGCTTCGCCTTTCTCTATCTGCCCATCGTCCTCCTCGTAATTTACTCCTTCAACGAGTCGCGGTTGGTCACCGTCTGGGCTGGCTTCTCGACCAAGTGGTACGTCGCCATGCTCAACAACCGCGGTTTGATGGACGCGGCCTGGGTGACGGCGCGCGTCGCCTTCCTCTCGGCCACCATCGCCACCGTCTTCGGCACGATGGCAGCAGTGGCACTCACCCGCTACACCCGCTTTCGCGGGCGGCTGCTCTTTTCCGGAATAGTCTTTGCGCCTCTCGTCATGCCGGAGGTCATCACCGGGCTATCCTTGTTGCTCCTTTTTGTGGCTATCAACTTCGACCGCGGCTTTGCCACTGTCACCATTGCCCACATCACCTTCTCCATGTGCTTCGTCGCCGTCGTTGTGCAATCGCGGCTCATCACCTTCGACAAGTCACTGGAAGAGGCAGCGCTGGATTTAGGTGCAACGCCGGTCAAGGCGTTCTTTCAGGTCACGCTGCCGGTCATCCTGCCGGCCGTCATCGCCGGTTGGATGCTGGCTTTCACGCTGTCGCTCGACGACCTGGTGATCGCCAGCTTCACTTCGGGGCCGGGTGCCACGACACTGCCGATGAAAATCTACAGCCAGGTGCGACTGGGCGTGACACCGGAAATCAACGCCGTCAGCACCGTTCTCATCGGCGTCGTAACGGTGGGCGTCATTGTGGCTTCGCTGGTGAACAAGCGGCAGGAGGTGCTGCGGCAGAGGGAGGCAGAGATAGGGTAGGGCACAGCAGGAAGACGATGTGACCGACCCCCATTGCCTTACTGCCTGCTCATCTCCCCTCCCTAGCGGGCGAAAGGAACGAAGCAATGAAGGGCGTGCTCCAGGAGCCGCCGACGAAGAACGTCAGTGGCGACTCAAACCGCGGATCTGCACCATCGAGCGATGAGAGCGTGCCGTAGAGGGCCAGGCCGCGGCTGGCGAAGGGTACCAAGCCGTCGAGCGCGATCCGGTGTTGCCCCGAAAATGCTTCCGCCTGGTCGATCCTTGCAACGCCCTTGGAAAGGGTCGCCTTGATCTCGGCGCGGCTGATCGGCAGGGCACCTTCGCCCATTGCCCCGAGTGGGAAGAAATCGCCCTCCTCACTGCGCTGGAGGAAAGTTTCCAGGCTGAGGCCTGGGACGCTGCCGGCGCCGAAAGTCGCCGAAACGCTCCCCTCCGCCGTCTCCAAAACGGTGTCGAGGTTGTTCCCGGTGCCCTTCAGCACCACCGAGAGCGTGCCACGCGCCTGCGGAACGAGTTGCTTGACCTCGAACGTCTGGGCAAGCTGGGCCACGTCGACCTCTTCGCCACGCATGCGGATTTCGACCACTTCGCTCCCGCCGGTCCGGTCGGCTCGCACACCGAGCTGGATTGTGCCGCCAAAGGCCGTCGCGTCTGAAATGTCGAAAGTTGACAGACCGTCCTTTACCTTCACTGCGGCGGCGACATCGGCGAGATTGGCAGCGTTGAAACGAGCGTTTGCCGCGGAGAAGCGGAGGTCGAAGTCGTAACCCCTCGGGTTCATTGACGGCGGCGCCCCTCCCACTGGCGGCGTGTCGGGGGAAAACGGACTGAAGGTATCATAGAGCGCGTGAAGGTTAAGCGTGTCGAAGGCAAGCGTACCGACAACGCTCGGCCGCCCCGGCCCTAGGCTCACGTCCAGCAGACCCTTGCCCGTACTGTTATCGAGACCAAGGGTCGCATCCTCGAACTTCAGTCGGCTCATATCGCCCGTCACGCGGGCGGCGACGGTGACTGGGCCGACGCGGGTTCCTGGCAGAGAGACGGAATGCGTCCACTCCACCAAACGGTTGAGCGAAGGTGCGGAGAAATCAAGCTGACCGTCGACGAAATTCTTTCCGGAAAAGTTGGCAATGCCCGAGAAGGAGGCCGTTGCCGGCGTGGACGTCAGTGAGAAGTTGACCGGCGCGCTGCCGCCGCCGAGGAGTACCAGCGGTTGACTGCTTGCCGCTTCCAGTGTGACGTTCTCGCCGCGCCAGATGCCCTTCGCTGAGAGCGAGGCTTGCCGGTTCAGCGCCGGCCAGTTGAATACACCCGCCAGGCTGGTGACGATGTCCCGGCTGCGCCCGCCAACGCGCGTGGTGATCCGTGCGTCGACGAACTCCACCTCGCCGAAGGTGTCGGACGGCAGGGCGCTGGTGTCGGGCTCAGTGGGTGCAGCGGAGACTACCCCCCGCGCCGCAGTCACGGAACGCGAGAGCCTGCCCCAGCTCTGCGGCGGCGTCAGGCGCAACGCGCCCTCCCGTCCGCGCAGGCGCAGGACGGGTTGGATGAGCCGCATTTTCGTGAAGACGATTTCGCCCCTGAGCGCTGCCAGCGCCGACAGGTCGACCTGAACCTGCTCTGCCTCGAGCACCGGCTGCGGGTTGGCTTCGCTCCAGTCGGAAAGGGACACTTCATGGAGCACGGCGCGGAAGGGCCAGACGCGGATGTCCGGCGTGTCGCCCAGCTGCACGCGGTAGCCACTCCACGCGCTCATCTGATAGGCGATGCCGTCGCGGACGATCTGCGTTGAGGCAACAAGCGGCAGCCCGATCACGAAGAGGGTGACCAGGACCACAACAACGCCGGCGGCCCAAACGCCTTTTCTCGCCAACGGTACCGGCATATTTCCTCGTCAGGTGAGCCGAAACGGTCCCGCCCCCGCTTCCCAAGGAGGGTTTAAACGACGGGCCTTTTATTTCAAGCCTTTGTAACTGGGTTTAACTGTCACGTGCTTGCCCCTTCCGTGAGCCAGGGGCATAACCGGCACAACGAGGAGGATCGCCATGCAGCAAGAAAAGCCGTTGTGGATACCGTCTGCCGAGCGGCTTCGGCGCGCGCCGATGTCGATCTTCATGGAGGCGGCGGCGAGAGCGTCGGGCCGACCGATCGCTGATTTCGATTCGCTCCACCGCTGGTCCGTGGAGGAGCGGGAGGCATTCTGGCCGCTGGTTTGGGACTTCTGCGGCATCGTCGGCGAACGAGGGGAGCGGGTGCTGGTCGACGGTGAAAAGATGCCGGGCGCCTCCTTCTTCCCCAACGCGAAGCTCAATTTCGCCGAGAACCTTATGAAGAGAACCGGCGCGGGAGATGCCATTGTCTTTCGTGGAGAGGACAAGGTGGAGCGGCGCCTTTCCTGGGACGAGTTGCGCGCCCTCGTCTCGCGCCTGCAGCAGCTTTTCAGGGCGGAGGGCGTGAAACCCGGCGACCGCATCGCCGCCATGATGCCGAACATGCCGGAGACGGTCGCTGCGATGCTGGCCGCCGCCTCGCTGGGCGCTATCTGGTCGTCCTGCTCGCCCGATTTCGGGGCCCGCGGTGTGCTCGACCGCTTCGGCCAGATCGAGCCGGTGTTCTTCATCGCGCCGGATGGCTACTGGTACGGCGGCAAGCGTTTGGAGGTGGCGGAGAAGACGAAAGAGATCCTCGCAGCACTTCCCAGCGTGAGGAAGGCGCTCATCGTCGACTATCTGGGCAAGGCGCGTGAAGCGGCCGCGAGCATCGAGAACGCTGAAGTGCTGGGGGACGCGCTTACGCTCTATGAGCCGGCGGAGATCGCCTACGAGCGGCTGCCCTTTGCGCATCCGCTCTACATCCTATTTTCCTCCGGCACGACCGGTGTCCCGAAATGTATCGTCCATTCGGCCGGCGGCACGCTGATCCAGCACCTGAAGGAGCAGCGCCTGCATGCGGGCCTTGAGGACGGCGACCGCTTCTTTTACTTCACGACCTGCGGCTGGATGATGTGGAACTGGCTAGTCTCGGGGCTCGCCTCCGGCGCCACACTCCTCCTCTACGACGGCTCGCCGTTCTATCCCGACGGCAATACGTTGTTCGACTTCGCCGAGGCCGAGAAGATGACCTATTTCGGCACGTCGGCGAAGTTCATCGACGCCGTGCGCAAGGCGGGGCTGGAGCCGGCTACGTCGCACGACCTCGAAAGCGTCCGCGTCCTCTCGTCGACCGGCTCGCCCCTGGCGCCGGAGAACTTCGAGTTCGTCTACCGCGGAATTAAGGAGGACGTGCATCTGGCGTCCATTTCCGGCGGCACCGACATCGTCTCCTGCTTCGTGCTTGGTGTACCCTTGCTGCCGGTTTGGGTGGGCGAGATTCAGGGGGCCGGCCTCGGCATGGCCGTCGACGTGTGGGATGACGCAGGGCGCCCGCTCAAAAGCGGCAAGGGTGAGCTCGTGTGTACTAAGGCGTTTCCCTCCATGCCAATCGGCTTCTGGAACGATCCGGATGGCGAGAAGTACCGCAGCGCCTATTTCGACCGCTTCGACAATGTGTGGTGCCATGGCGATTTCGCCGAGTGGACGGGTCATGGGGGCATCGTCATCCACGGCCGCTCGGACGCCACGCTCAATCCCGGCGGTGTGCGCATCGGCACAGCGGAGATCTACAATCAGGTCGAGCAGCTGCCGGAGATCCTGGAGGCGCTCTGCATCGGTCAGGAGTGGGAAGACGACGTGCGGGTGGTGCTATTCGTGCGGCTTGCCGAGGGGGTGACACTCGACGCGGCGCTCGAGAAGACAATCCGCGACAAGATCAGGACCGGCGCCAGTCCACGCCACGTGCCGGCGAGGATCGTCGCCGTGAAGGACATCCCGCGCACCAAGTCGGGCAAGATCACTGAGCTCGCGGTGCGCGATGTGGTGCATGGCCGCCAGGTGAAGAACAAGGAGGCGTTGGCCAACCCTGAAGCGCTGGAGCTTTTCCGCGATCTGCCGGCGCTCAAGGGTTAACGAATGCTTGCGACGAAATTTACCGAGATTTCAGGGTTGGTACACTCGGTTAAAATTTCGTGCGCACCAGTAAGGTCTTGTTAATGAATGATACCAATAGTCGTGGGCAACTTGTCGGACCAGCCGTGTCAGTGCGGCCCGAGAGTTTGCCAAGCCCTGTTTTGACAGCACCCAATTCAACTCTACAGCGCCCCTTTTGGGGCGCTTCTTTTATGGCCTTCATGTTCACGCATCCCGGTCGCGCATCAAGGGGCCGGAAAGCAGGATGACCGGCACTATGGCCGTGGCGATGATAAGCAGAGCGGCCATGGCGCCTTCTTCCACCGCGCCGCGCGAGGCATTTTCGTAGACGTAAGTCGCCAGCGTGTTGAACCCGAAGGGGCGTAAGAGGATGGTCGCCGAAAGCTCCTTCACCGTGTCAACAAAGACGAGGATGCCGGCGGTGAAGATGGCCGGTTTCAAGAGCGGCAGCAGGATCGTGGCCGCGCTGGCCAGCGCCGAGCGGCCGAGGCTGCGTGCTGCCTCGTCGAGATTCGGCGGAAGCTTCTCCAGCCCCGCCTGCACGGCGCCTTCGGCAAGCGCCAGGAAGCGGATGGCGCAGGCAAGCACCACTGCCGCGGCCGAGCCTGTAAGGAGCAGGCCGGTGGACAATCCCAGATATTCGCGCGCCAACCCGTCGATGAAATTATCGAACCGTGCCAGCGATATGAGCAAGCCGAGCGCCAGGATGGTGCCAGGCATTGCGTAGCCGATGGTGGCGAAGCGCACCAGGAGCATCATTCGGCGCGTGCGCACCAGCCGCGCCGCATAAAGCAGGAGGAGGGCGACGGCGATGGCCAGGATAGCTGTCGCGAGTGCCGTGCCGATGCTGGTTATCAGCGCTTCCGCCAGGGCTGGCTCAGCGAGCCGGTGCAGCCGGTTCAGCGCGTAGCGCCCGAAGACTGCGAGTGGGATACCGAATCCGGCGAGGATGGGAACGAGCGCAACAGCGAAGGCGCCACTCGCCCGCCATCCGGAAAGCGCGATACGCGGCGGTCGTACCTTCATCTGCGTTCCGCGTGCCGAATGAAAGCGTTGCTTGCGGCGCGCCATCTGCTCGGCCGTCAGCAGAAGGAAGACGAGGAACAGCATGACGACCGCGATTTGCGCCGCTCCCTCAAGGCTGCCCCGGTTGAGCCAGGTGGAATAGATCGCCAGCGTCAGCGTGCGCACACCCAGATACTGCACGGCGCCGAAATCGTTGACCGTCTCCATCAGCACCAACGCAACGCCGGCGACGATAGCCGGCCGCGCGACGGGCAAGAGCACCCGCCAGAAGACACGAGCGGGCCCAGCCCCCAGTGTGCGCGCTACATCGGCGATGTTACGCCCCTGCATGACGAAGACGACCCGCGCCGTCAGATAGACGTAGGGGAAGGTGACGGAGGTCATGACAATGGCCGCGCCCGCCGTGGTGCGGATATCGGGAAACCAGTAGTCGCCGGGCCTAGTGAAACCGAATAGGGACCTAATCGCCGTCTGCACCGGCCCCACATAGTGGAAGAACTCGCCGAAAGCGTAGGCGGCAAGATAGGGCGGCACGGCGAGCGGCAGCACCAGCGCCCATGCGAAGGTGCGGCGAAAGGGAAACTCGTAGGCCACCACGAGCCATGCGCAGCCCACGCCCACGATACTGCTGCCGAACGCCACCAGAGCGAGTAGAACGAACGTCGTCCTCACCGATTGCGGTAGCACGTAGCGCGCCAGATGCGGCCAGTCAGCACCGGTGCCGGAGAAAGCCATGACGATGACGGCGACGATCGGCAGGAGAACGGCGGCGGCGACAAGGGCGGTCACGACAAGCGCCGCGGGATGGCGCTGCCGGCGTGTTTTGCCCTTGCCTGCGGTGGGCGGGGAAAGCGGCGCCTTGAGGATGAAGCTGCTCATCGGATGCCGAGTGGTCTAAATGCGAGAGCCGGACCGGTCGTCCCGGTCCGGCTCTCTGTTTTGGCAGTCAGCCGCCGCCTCAGCTGGCCGGGCCGTCGTCAAGGCCGACACGGTCGACCATCTCGGAGGCTGCCTTGCGGTGCTTGGCGACGTCTGCAAGCGGCAGCGTGTCTGGCTTGATCTCGCCGAATGACTGCACAGTCTCGGAGACCTCCGCGTCCGGCAGAACCGGGTACTCATAGTTCTTCTCGGCGTAGATGGCCTGAGCCTCGGGGCTCGTCAGGAATTCCATCAGCTTGATGGCGTTATCCTTGTTCGGCGCGTTCTTGGCCAGCGCCATGCCGGAGATGTTCACGTGGGTGCCGCGATCCTGGGAGTTGGGGAACAGCACCTTGATGGCTTCCGCCCACTCCTTCTGCTCCGGCTCCTCGTCGTTGTTCATCATCAGGCCGACATAGTAGGTGTTGCCGAGGCCGAGATCGCACTCACCGGCATAGATGGCCTGCGCCTGGCCGCGGTCGTTGCCGCCGGGCTTGCGCGCCAGGTTCTCCTTCAGGCCCTTCATCCACTCTTCGGCTTCAGCCTCGCCGTGATGGGCGATCATGGAGGCGAACAGGGCAATGTTGTACTGGTGCTGGCCGCTGCGCATGCAGATCTTGCCCTTCCACTTGGGATCAGCCAGCTCCTCATAGGTGATCGTGTCCTGCTCGACGCGATCCTTGGAAGCGTAGATCACGCGCCCGCGCGTCGTCACGCCGAACCAGTGACCCTCCGGGTCCCGGTACTGGGCGGGAATGGCTTCGTTGATGACGTCGTTCTCGACCGGCTGGGTGACGCCCGCATCGACCACGGCGGCGAGCCGGCCGATATCGACGGTCAGGATGACGTCGGCGGGGGAGTTCTCGCCCTCGGCGGCGATACGCTCGGGCAGACCCTCGTCGAGGTGAAGCACCTCGGCCTCAATTCCGGTTTCTTCCGTGAAGGCATCCAGCAACGGCTGGATCAGGAAGGGCTGACGCTGTGAATAGATATTCACCGTCCCTTCGGCCTGTGCCGTAAGCGGAAGCAGCGAAGCGCCAGCGGCGACGGAGAGGGCCGCCAGACCCGCTTTCAGCTTGGAGGAAGTGTCAAACATCATCGTTCTCCTGAACACCGGGAGACAAGGTCCCGGCAAGAGGTTTCAAACCGTGCGGAGGGACTACCGCTCCGCAGCTCATCTAATGAGGGAAACCCGTTTTTGGGTCAAGGGAAAGGCAACAAAATCAGTAGTTTAGAATAATTCTAAACTGCGATTGTCAGGTTATCGACTGCCGACGTCAATCCGCTAGCACCCGCGTGGGCGGGAAGGTGATCTCCACCAGCGTGCCTTCGCCGGGCCTCGAGGTAATGGTGAACTGTGCCCTGTTGGCTTCGACCATGGCTCTCGTCAGCGGCAGGCCAAGCCCAGTGCCGTCGCCGCGCTTGCGGCGCAAGGTGTTGATCTGCTTGAAGGGTTTCAGCGCCTCATCGATCTCGGCGGAGCTCATGCCCACGCCCGTATCGCGCACCCGCATGACAACAGAACCGTCCGTGTCGTAGGCGGTGGAAACGATCACCTGGCCGCCCGCCGGCGTGTAGCGCACGGCGTTCGACAGAATATTGAGCGCGATCTGACGC
This sequence comes from Chelativorans salis, assembly GCF_025336525.1. Taxonomy (GTDB): domain Bacteria; phylum Pseudomonadota; class Alphaproteobacteria; order Rhizobiales; family Rhizobiaceae; genus Chelativorans; species Chelativorans salis. The sequence continues at coordinate 621,085 of NZ_JAOCZP010000001.1, read as the reverse complement.
ACGCTTCTCAAGTCGGCGACGACGTCGGGCAGCCGCGAGGCGAAGCTGGAGCGGATGATGACGCGCTCGCTGTTGGCCTGCGGCTGCATCATGGCGACCACCTCGCCCAGCGTCTCGTTGAGCGGCACCGCCTCGTACTGCATCTCCTGCTGTCCGGCCTCTATCTTGGAGATATCCAGTAGGTCGTTGACGAGGTCGAGTACGTGGTTGCCCGAACGGTTGATGTCGCGCAGGTAGTCGCGGTAGCGCTCATTGCCGATGGGGCCGAATTTCTCGTCGATCATCAGCTCGGAAAAGCCGATGATCGCGTTGAGCGGCGTGCGTATTTCGTGGCTGACGCGGGCGAGAAACTCGCTCTTCTGCGAAGAGGCGCGTTCGGCCTGCGCGCGCGCCTGGGTCAGCTCCTCCTCGGCGCGCTTCCAATGGGTGATGTCGCGCAAGACGGCGCAGTAGCCGCTTTGGTTCGGCAGGCGGCCGATGGTGATGAAGAGCGGGATGAAGCGACCCTGCGCCTCCCGTCCGATCACCTGCCGGCCGTCATTCAAGACGCTCGCCACGCCGTTATCTGCAAGGGCGGTGAGATAGTCCTGCACCGTGCGTTGGCTCTCGATGGCGAAAAGCGAGCTGAAAGGCTTGCCCGTCACATGCTCGGCATCGAAGCCGAACAATGCCTCCGCCGGCCGGTTTATGGAGCGAATGGTGCCGTCGTCGGCGATGACTGCAATGCCGTCCGTTGCCGTGTCGACGATGGCACGCATCTCCATGAGGCGTGCTTCGACCTCGTCGGCATCCTCGGCTCGGGACGCGACGCCCTCCCGCGCCGGGCGCAGCGCCAGCATCAGCGCCTTTCCATTCTCCCAGGGCATCGACTGCAGATGCGCCTCCACGGGCACGTCCGTGCCTTGTGCAGTGGTCAGCCGAAGGGCGCGGCTCGGCGCCTCCTCGGCGCCGTCCTGCGGCTCCTCGAACAGCGCACCGATGCCACCGGCGGCCTCGAGTGCGGCAAGATCCTCGTACCCGGTGAAGGTGAAAAACTCCCGGTTTGCATAGTGCAGCCGGTCGCCCGAATGGATGAGGATGGGCAGCGGCAGATGCGTCAGAAGGCCAGTATCTGTGGCTTTCTCCCGGCGCTCGGGGGCAGGGTGGGCAAAAGCCGAGGGGATGAAATCGGGCGGTGGCGTCTTCTGCTCTTCGTCAGGCTCGGCCGCCTGCTTCTGCACCTCCTCCGTCGCGGCGTCCGCGGTTGCCTCGGGCGCTAGCCTCGTCTCCCGCGCCGCGGTAATCGCCTCCGGAGCGGGAGCTTCCTCCGCCGCTTTCGGTTCCTCCGCGTCGCTCACTTCCGCAGCCCGCGCGGCGGCCGCCTCACTGGCTCGCCGCAGCCGTTCACCGATCTCGCGAAAGGCGGTGCGTTCGGAGGCCGAAAGGCGCGTATCCCGCGTATCCTCACGGTGCTCGGCGAGGCGAATGACCTTGTCCGTGGTGGGCCGCTCCGGACCGTCGGAGATGCTGATGGCCGGCGTCTCGCCCAGGAAAGGGTCGGTCGTGGCCTCAGCAGGCGCTTCCTCCGTCGCCAAATCCCGTGGCTCGCCGTGTTCCGCTGAGGGCGGCAGATCCTCAGGTTTCTCTTCCGGGGCGGAAGACGTGAGCGCCAAGCCGATCTTTTCCGGGTCGACCTCCGCCTCGCTCAGCCGGGCGATGCCGAAGCCGCGGAAACCTTCGAAGGTGTGCCCACGTCCGTAGACGGGCAGGGCGGCGAGATCGACAGGCACCTTCAGTTCGGTACCCGAGAGCGGCCACATGACCGTGCGGCCCGACCACGTGTCGCGCCGCTCCAGAAGGCGGGCGATGGAACCAGTCGGGTCCAACCCGAAGGCATTGGAGACCTCACGGAAGCTGCGGCCGATTATATCGGCGGCGGGGGCGCCCATGGCTTCAGCGAAGCCCTCCGAAATGGCCGAGAAGCGCCCTTCCTCGTCGGTGCGCCAGGCGAAACGGACCGTCCGTGCGGCGTGCGTTTCGCTCTCGGGGCGGCTTTCCGTGCTGCTGTGCTCCGCAGCAGCACGGGGCTCCTCGGCAACGGGTGCGGCGACCGGCTCTTCCGGCTCTGCCGCGACCGGCTCGGGCTCCTCCGCTTGCAACGCTTCCGGTGTGCTCTCGGCGACGTCTTCGTCTTCCACCGCCAATCCGACAGCGGTGGGGCCCTCGTCGACCACGACCAGCAAATGGGTGGCAGGTGCGTCGGTAAGGCGGGCGATGCCGGCGGGAAACGGGTGCGCGCCGGCGATCGGCTTCTTGACCAGCCGGTCTTCTTCTCCGTGCACCTCCTCGACCAGCGCCCTCAGCGTGTCCGCTGTGATACCCAGAGCCTCGAATCCCTCGGATGCCGCCGCCACATTGCCTTCCGCGTCCAGGAGGGCGGCGAAGTGGCCGGGTTCGTCGAAACCGGCGACGATTCGCTCCGCCTGTTCCTTCTCCATGGCGTCTTTCGTTACCGGTGAGGGAAGGGCTAGAAGCAGCGCCTTCTCCCCGCGCGGCAAAGCGATCGCAGTTGCCTGCAAGGAGACGATCCGGCTCTTCAGCCCGCCGGCTAGCCTGAGGGCAAGCGGCCGGTCGCGGCCGATATCGGGAAAGCCCGGCGCGGCCGCAACCTGCCGCAGTGCCACGGCCGGAAGCCGTGGTGCGTTGCCGATCGCTGCCTCTATATCGGGATAGCCGAGCCATGCCGCACCGGCACCGTTGGCCCAGACGATCTCCGCCAGGTCGACCGACAGCACCGCCAGCGCGTCGCCGGCGGCGAAGCGCTCACGCACCTCGTCGAGGACCGCTATGTCGAGGAACGAGTACGCCGACGCCATTCAGATCGAACCATTTCCGCTGGTGAGCCCCAAGATTAACCAGTCGTTAGTAATAAGAGCACGGTAAGCGCACGTCCACAAACCCTGCATTTGTCGACAGCTTCAATTTGCCCGTTGGTTAATCCCCGCCTATGCTCTCCGTTTGCTGCGCCGCAACAAAAATGTTGCAATGCACAAAATGTATGCTATATTAGGTCCAAGTTCAGTTCGGGGCCGTTTTTTGAAAGCCGCCCGCAGTAGACAAGAGGATCGACACATGAGCAAGACCAGCAACAAGCCGGAAGCCACCGAATTCCCCACTTTCGACGCCTCCAAGGCAACGGAGCAGTTTCGCAGCTTTGCTGAGAAGAGCGCCGAGCAGACCCGCGAGAACTACGAGAAGATGAAGTCCGGCGCTGAGGATGCCCGCAAGGCATTCGAGGCTTCCTTCGAGAACGCCAAGTCCGTAGGCGACGAGCTGGTTCTGAAGTCCATCGCCGCCATGCGCGTTGGCGCCGAGGCCAATTTCGCCCAGTTCGAGGCGCTGGTCGGTGCTTCCTCCTTCTCCGAGGTGATCGAGCTGCAGAGCTCTTTCCTGCGCAAGCAGATGGAACTCGCCGCTAACCAGGCCAAAGAGTTCCAGGCGATCTCCCAGAAGGCGGCCACCGAGGTCTCCAAGCCGGTCAAGGATGCCTTCGAGAAGGCTCTGAAGCAGACCGCCGCCTGAGGCGAACGGTCGCGCTGAAAATTTTGGCGGGCGGGCCTATATCCGGCGCATTCGCAAGAACACCGGGCTGGCATCTCCTCCTCCTCCCGCCAGCCTTTTCCTGAAAAGACCGGGTCCTCCCCCCGGTCTTTTCTTTTTTGCACCCCCTTCGCGGCCTACGCGCGCATGGCTCTTGAAAAAGCCTCCGTTTGCTCGTAATGACGCGGCAGTCGCACGACGCCATGCGGTTGTAGCTCAGTTGGTTAGAGCGCAGGATTGTGGCTCCTGAGGTCGGTGGTTCGAATCCACCCAACCGTACCATTTTATCACGGGTCCGTTCCAGAACGACCGCTTTGTACTGAGCGGCCCCCGAAAGCGGACCGTCAACTTCCGGCCCCGATGCTTCCGGAAATCAATCTCCGCTTTATGTCTGCGATCGCCGAGGCGTGAGAGGCACGAACGGGTGGTTTGTGCTCGGGCGGCTTGTGGCGGCGCCACGTTAAGAAGCGGACCTTGACGCGGAACGAAGTCTCCGATCTAACCGCGCGCATGAAGCTAACATCACCGCAAGTGTCTGGATCTTCCGAGTACATCACCGAGTGGCGTGGAGTCTTCGAGAACGCTGAGGTCAATGCTCTTCATGCCGAGTGTTTTAAACATCGAGTCTTCGCTGATGATTGGTGGTCACAAGTCAACCGCTTCAGCCTCGGTTGGGTGTGTACTCGTCGTTCGGGGAAGCTGGTTGGGTTCGTTAACGTCGCGTGGGATGGCGGGGTTCACGCTTTTATTCTGGACACAATGGTGGCGCCTGCTTTCCAACGCCAGGGCATTGCAACGGCCCTGATAGTGGAGGCGGTTGATCGGGCGAAACGAACCGGCTGCGAGTGGCTCCATGTGGATTTTGAACCGCACCTACGGCCATTTTATTTCGACGCTTGTGGGTTCAGTCCTTCTGACGCCGGACTCGTCGCCTTGAAGTAACAACGTCGCGCAGCGTCTGCTTTTGAGAGCCCAAATCGACGGCGGAACGGCTGAAACGGCGTCAGCAGCCGAACGGCGGCTTATTCGGTTTTCTCGGCCAGAACCGGACAGGTAGCAAACGGCCCCAAGTTGGTGCAAGCCTGCCAATTGCTTAGAATGGGCATTTTTTAGCGTTTCGCGCCGGGCCACGTCACAGAGGGTTTTCTGAAAGCACGCCAATGCCAAAGTTGGGGGAACCTATTGGCGCTAACGGAAGCGGTCGGGCAAGCCCAAAGGAAGATTGTCACTTACGCTGACTGAGAGTCCGTGCCGAAACTGTTCATGAGTTGCGTGCGATGCGTCGGACGAGGATCATGACGGCTGCTGCGTAGAGGAAGGAGGTTGCGGACTCGATGGTTGCTTCCGCGTCCTTCTGGAGCCGCCGGTTGCGGCCGATCCACGCGAAGAAGCGCTCAACCACCCGGCGCCTTGGTTGCACCGCGAAGCCGACCTGATCGGGCTTTCGTTTCACGATCTTGACGGCGATGGAGGTGGCTTCGGCGACGCGCGGGCCCTGATAGCCGGCATCGGCGAAGGCCATTGCGAATGAAGGAAAGGGCCGCTGCGATGCTTGCAGGAGCGGACCGGCGCCATTCCGGTCCTGGATGCTGGGAACAGCACCAGTACCCGTCCGTCGGTGTCGACCAGAGCGTGACACTTGTGGCCGTTGATCTTCTTGCCCGCATCATAGCCGCGTGGCCCGCCGCTCTCGCCGGTCTTGACCTGCAGGTGACGGCCAGCGGGTGAAGCCCGGCATTGTGCTGCAAGCTACTGGAGCAACAACTTTCAACGTTTCTCTCCGGGACATTCTATACCCGAACTGCCTTCCACCCTAGCATTTCGTCGCAAGGCCGCTTGCTCCAGCAGGCGTCTGGGCAGGAGAAGCACTTGGTCCGGCACTTCTGTCCCCGACGTGCCAGCGGCTCGACCGAAGCGAATTCCGTCAAGGTGGGCGATGTCATGTCCTTCAGCTTATCCGGATTAGGCTCACTCAGGCTATGGTGCGCCTTGCTGGCACTGCCTCGCCAGTGGTGCGACCGCGTCCGGGAGCGGCGACGTCTTAGCGATCTCACAGATCGCCTCCTCGACGATATCGGGCTTACGCGAGCCGATGTCGAGCGGGAAGCGGCAAGGCCGTTCTGGCAGTCGTTGAAGCCGGGCACGGATCGCGCGTCATCATTCACTGCTGGTGAATAGTTACTGGATCAGCTCGCACATCATCGATCCCTGAAAGCCAACGCGCTTCAACCCTAGTCGGCGGATCTCTCACACCCCAACGCGACCGCGCCTCGCTTGCTACCATGAACGAGGCTGCGTCTATCATGTCTCGGAAGCGCGGTTGGCGAGAATTGCCTCTCTGAACGCTCGGGCCACAGGACCGAAGGGGCGATCGATCCTGCGCGCGAGATAGAACTGCACTTCAATCTGGCCGCCGGGGCCTAGCGCGACTACCGGAAGCCGAACGAGTTCCCCGGATTTGAGGTTCTCTGCCACGACCCAGTAGGGTAGCCGCCCCCAGCCGTGACCGGCCCGGATCATGGCGTATTTTGTCTCTTGGTTATTGACGCGCCAAGTGGTTGGCGAAAGGACGCCGAAATCGCGGCCCTCAGAAAGTTGGGTCGGATCAGACAAGACGATTTGTACGTGCTCAGCAAGCGCCACAGCCTCCAAGGTGCCCAAATCTTCCGCCGCAGCTGCCAGTGGATGGGTTCGTGCAGCGACTGCGACAAAGGGATGCGAATGCATCGCCTCGAGCTCAATTCGAGAATCCGTCAAGTCTTCGCCAGCCAGAATGCCAAGCGTCACCCGCCCATCCTGAATTGCGGCTGGCGGGCCGCCGAGTGGCAAGACCTGCAGTTGGATGCTCACGCCAACGTAGCTGCGACGGATGGTGTGTAACGCCGTCATGACCCAGGGCATCGGGTAGAGCGAGTCGACCACGATCGACAATTCGAGTTCTACCCCCTCGCCGAGCCCGCGAGCCCGCGCTCGCATCGCGTCGACCTTCAGGAGAATGGATCGGGCATCAGCCAGCAAGGACTGACCCTGCGGTGTGAGCTTTGGCAGATGCCCGGAGCGGTCGAAAAGCACCACTCCCAGCTGGGTCTCCAAGTTTCCCACAGAGTAACTTATCGCAGATTGAACGCGCGACAGGTGTCGCGCGCTGCCACGAAAACTTCCTGCTTCGGCAACCGAAACGAAAGTTCGCAACTGGTCAAGCGTTAGTGCGTCGAGAATCTGATCGATCCCTTAGAACAATTCCATCGAAACTTTAGCAATTGCTTAGAACAGTTGCCAGTGCCATTCGCAAACGACGCGAAAACTGAAACGAAGCGATGATGTCTCAAGATCGAATTCGAACGGCAGTGATTGCTGGAAGCACCCGCGAAGGCGCTTTCGGGGATACCGTGGCGGTTCGTCGCACGGCGGCATTACACGACGAAATCAACAGGGAAAGACAGTCGGGACACAGGCCCCGCGGATGAACGCCATTTAAGGGAGGGGTGACGTGAACCAAGTGATTACGCCGGAGGACGTGCCCCGTTTGTTGGAGTGTGAGGTTCTGGACGACAGTTCCCCGCTCGGTTGGGACGGGCTCAAGCTGAAAGGATACAGGACTCCGCCTCAAGACCTTCAGTTTCCCATGATGTGCGACTATGCCCTCCTGTCTTATGGCGCGCGTCGGGGCGAGTTGCATCGGCGCACGAACGGTCCTTGGCAGAGCCACACCGTTGGCCCCGGAGTGGTATCGGTTCTTACCCGCGCCGAAGAATCACACTGGCGATGGAATGAGCCGCTCGAGGCCATTCATGTCTATCTGCCCTACAACGTGCTTGCCGGTGTTGCTGCGGAGGTGTTCGAGCGCGATATCGCGGATATCGAGCTCCTTGATGTTCTCGGCGCCGACGATACCGTTCTGACGGAAACCGCAAACAGCCTCGCTACCGAATCAAGGGTTGGGGGGCTTGGGGGGCGTCTTTATGTCGAGGCTCTCCGGTGCCAGATATGCGTTCACATCATCCGCACCTACGCGACCGTCGCCTTCCGAGAGCATCGTTCTTGCGGCGGCCTCTCGCAAGCCCAGCGCAGGATGATTATTGAGTTCATCGAAGAGAATATAGGCCGGAATATATCGCTGGCGGAACTGGCAGGCCTACTACAGCTGAGCGTCTTTCACTTCAGCCGTAAGTTCCGTCGCGAATTCGGCTGCCCTCCCTACGCCTACGTTATCCAGCAACGATTGGAATACGCAAAGCGCCAGTTGCGCCGTGGAAATGTCCCGCTGAAGGTTGTCGCCGCCAACAGTGGCTTCGCCGACCAGAGCCATATGACCCGGCTGTTCCGCCGTGTCTTGAACGTAACGCCTGGCGAATATCGCAACGAGACTTCCTTCTCCTAGCGCCGCAAGGCGGACTAGGCGTGCAATCGCACGCAGGTGACGGCCTGCAGGTGAAGCCCGGAATTGTGGCATTGTGCTGCAAGCTGCAGGAGCAACAACGTTCAACGTTTCTCTCCTGGATATTCTATATCCAAGCTGCCTTCCACACCTAGCATTTCATCGCAAGGCCGCTTTCCCCAGGGCGAGCTACGCCGTCTGCGTGATCAGGAGGTAACGAAATGACTGAAGCTCGAATTCGAACGGCAGTGATTGTTGGAAGTACCCGAGAAGGACGCTTCGGCGATACGGTAGCAGGTTGGTTCGTCGGACGGGCAGCGCTGAACAGCGAAATCAAAATCGATCTCATCGATTTGGCGGAAGTAAACCTACCGGCAATCCTCGAGGACACGCCACCGGCGGAAGTTCAGGCGATGACCTCGCGTTTTGCCGAGGCGGACGCCTTCGTGGTCATTACCCCCGAATACAACCACGGCTATCCGGCCTCATTGAAGTTCGCGCTCGATTCAGCGCGAGAGGAGTGGATGGCCAAACCGGTTTCGTTCGTCTCCTATGGCGGAATTTCCGGCGGCCTCAGATCGGTGGAACAGCTCCGGCAGGTCTGCGCGGAATTGCACATGGTCTCGCTTCGCGATTGCGTCAGCCTGCACATGTGCCATGCGTTGTTCGATGAAACAGGCGCGCTCAAGGAGCCGTCTGGTCCCAACGCAGCGGCAAAGATGATGCTCGACCAGCTTGTATGGTGGGCCACAGCGCTCCGCAATGCACGAGCGGAGCGACCTTATGGCTCATGAGCTGGTCACCCATAAACCAGCAAACCGTCGGCAAGAGGCACAGGCTGCCAGGAGATCGCAGATGCACCACGCCATATTCTATGAATTACCAGAAGCCGATCCCGACACCGACCGGTTCACCTACAAGTCGGCAAACGGCGAGGTGACCATAGTGCTGGTTGGAGACCCGTCCAAGGTCCCGGCGGTCGCGAAGAAGATGGCAGGCACAGGAACCGAATTGGTCGAGCTGTGTGGCGGCATGCCTCTGGCGGTGCGTGCCAAAGTCAGGGCGGCCGTACCCAGCAATACCAGAGTCGCTTCCGTCTCGTTCGGCATTGAATCGATCGTACAGGCGGCCGAATTCAATCGGGCCTTCATGGATGGCAAGCCCCCCGCAGAGGCCTGCATCGTGTCTGCTCCAGGCGCAAATCCCGCTGTCGACCGTTTCGTCCGCACTGCAGGGTCTCAAAACACCACCTTCATCATGGCGGACGAACGAGCCGCGCCTGACGTTGCGCGCCGGTTGGTGGACCAGGGAGTCGGCTTGATCGAACTCTATGGCGGCTTTTCCGATGAGACCGCTGCGGAGATTATCGATGCTGTCGCGGGGCGATCTGCCGTCGGCGTGAGTGGCTTCGGGCACGAGCCGCCCAAGGCCCGCTTCAATCCGGAAACGGCGCAATGACAACTGACCGCCTGTTTGCAGCAACGGACGAAGCGATCGAGATGGACGCTTATCTCGCGCGCATCGGCTATTCGGGATCGCGCGAAGCTTCGCTGGCGGTGCTGCATTCACTGCATCGCTTGCATCCTCAGGCAATCGCCTTCGAGAACCTCGACCCACGCCTCGGTCGCCTGCCGGTCCGGCTGGATGCGGCCTCGCTGATGGACAAGCTGGTCCGCGGCAGACGTGGCGGCTATTGCTTCGAGCAGAATTTGCTCTTTGGGCATATGCTGTCAGCTCTGGGGTTTCGCGTTTCAGGTCTGGCTGCACGCATTCTGTGGAACCAGCCCGAAGAAGCGAAGACGCCCCGCGGCCATATGCTTCTCAGGGTTCACGCAGATGGCGAGGACTGCATTGCTGATGTCGGCTTCGGAGCGCTCACTCTGACGGCGCCGTTGCGCCTGCGGCCCGATCTTGAACAAGAGACACCGCATGAGCGCTTCCGCCTTGTCGAGCAAGATGGCCTGTTTCGCCTGGACGCCCGGATCGGCGCTGACTGGAGACCGGTTTACCGCTTCGATCTGCAGGAGCAGGTCCTGGCCGATTACGAGATCACCAACCACTATCTTTCGTCACATCCGGACTCCCATTTCCGACATACGCTGATTGCCGCACGGCCATTCGCCGAAGGCCGCTACGCGCTTCTCGGCAATCGGTTGACGGTCCACGCCATTGATGGACCGTCGGAGCGAAGGCTGCTGACCGATATCACGGAGTTGCATGATGTCCTTAAGAACCACTTCCTCATCGACGTCCCTGCCGGCAGCGACCCAATCCTGGCGGCGGCGATCGCGGAGGCTCAAACTGTCTGAAACCACTTGATTCATCCCGGTCGGACGAATGTCCGACACTACCCAGGGGAAATCCTGATGCAATACAGATTGAACGCCTTCATGGCGGCGCCGGGAGGCGCACACGCGGGAATGTTCCTGTGGGCGCTGATTGTCGGATTGTCATTCCCTGCTGTGGGACTAATGAGCGAGGGGCTACCGCCATTGTTCCTGACGGCGATCCGCTTTGCCATAGCCGCCGCCGCCATCGGAGCGCTTGTCTGGCGTACGCCCGATCACTGGCCAAGCCCTCCCGGACTCGTCCTTTATGCAGTGATGGGCTTGTGTCTTGCCGGCTTCTTCGGCGCCATGTTCTGGGCCGCACATCAAGTCACCGCACTGTCGATGGCCACGCTGTATGTCAGTGTACCGTTGCTTGCCTACGGCCTTGGACGGATAATCCGTGTCGAGCGGCCGGATGGTGGGTTGCTGGCCGCATTGGCGCTTGGTGCAGCGGGCGCCCTTTGGCTCGCCTGGGCCGGCAACAGCGGCGGGAATGGCAGCTTACAGTTCAGCCTCGGCGAGGCTGCTTTCTTCCTGGGGTGCGTCGCGTCCGCTCTTTACCCGGTCCTCAGCAAGTGGGGGCTCAAGCGTGGATGGCTTTCCGACAGTGCTGCGTTACGCACCTTCTGGAGCCTCTTGGCCGGTGGCGTACTGATCGGGATACTGGGCTTGGCCTTCGAGCCGGCGCAAGCGCTCGCACGTTTGACATTCTTCGATTTTCTTATGGTGGCCTATCTGGGAATCTTTTCCAGCGGCGTCACGTTTTGGTTGATGCAGCGAGGAACTGGGGTTCTCACACCGGGCGCGGTGACTGCCTACACCTATCTCGTTCCTTTCGTGTCCATGCTCATCCTGTTTGCCGCTGCGCCTGACGAGATCGGATGGTTGTGGCTTCCCGGCAGCGTTGCAGTCGTGCTCGCGATCGGGCTCATGTTGCGTCGGTCCGCAAACGCACCGCGCGAGGCACCTGCCATGCAAACCTGACCGACAACCGGCTGAGCCTGAAGAGGAAAGTTTCTGCGGAGCGTTCCAAATAGGAGCTTGAGGAAATGCGTATTCTTGTCCTTGGGCAGCAGGAAATGTAGGACGCCGCGTCGCATTCGCGAGTGGGCCCGGGGACTCTGGCGCGAAGCAGAGTTGTTTGGCCCAGGTGGCAACCGGATCGTCCTTTGAGGGAACGAACCGAGTGAACCCTCCTTGGCGACTGGCACGCGCGCATGTGGATCCGACACCGACGCACGAAAACGGATCAAGTTGATCCGCAGTTGACATTCCACGCAAACTGACAGGGCTACTACGGTGAAACGCACTACGTTAAGAAGATGAGGTGGCAGCGATGATAAACTTGCGCTTGGAGTTGTTCGTTGATGACTTGGAAAGGTCAGCCAGTTTCTACACTCAAGTATTGGGTTTTCAAATTTGCCAGGAGGGCACCGACGGATACACGATGCTGGCGAATGATGCGGCGACGATTTCATTGAATCTCAGGAGATTATTGCCGAACGATCATCCTGTGCAATGTCGACCGGGTGAGAAAGTCGGCCGAGGTGTAGAAGTTGTGCTGAGCGTCGACAATATCGACGCTTCCTATGATGCCGCAAAGGCGAGTGGCTGGCCACTCTCAGGTGACCTCACCCTACAGCCCTGGGGGTTAACCGATTTTCGTCTTGTTGATCCCGACGGATATTATATCAGGATCACCAACCGGCATTCGAATTGACCGTATCCCCCACCCTGTTGCTGATGACGATAGGCGAATGACCGCACTGGGGGCTCAATCGAGGCATTCCTCGAGCGGGATTCCAGTGACAGCAACGGGTGGAGAGAGGAAGTTTAGGTGAACGTGTGGAACTACCGCACAGTGCCAATGAGCTGCCATTCGTGAGACCCGTCCGAAGCTGAGCTTCGCGCTGTGATCGGGCTTGAGCCAAAGGCCTTGCCACCACAACGGCGACGCCCCTTGATGCTGTCAGAAATCGCTATTCGGTCATGCCGAGTCGTTCCGCATGGGCAAAATCGACTGCTCAAGGAAGAACAGCAGCTCATCGCTTGGCAGGAAGGCCATCATGTCCTCCAGTACGCCCGCCCGCGCGGCGTCCGGATTGTCCCAGTCGGCACCAAGAATTGCCGCCTCGAAGCGATCGAGATAGGCCTCCTGCCACACCAGGAAGGCAGGCGTGGCCGGCAGGCCATGGCCTACATGACCAGCTCGTTCCCGGGCGGCGTCTGGAAGTCGATATCATGCCAGTCGTGGTCTGGCTCGACGACAATTCCGTCGCCGACGGAGCTCGTCACCGCGCGGGCATAGGGATCGATGCGCGACAGGACCTGCTCACCATTGCGGATCAGGAACCTGTATTCGTCGCCGGGTTTTGCTCCGGCCACATCGGCGTACCAGATCCCATCCCCCTCCGCCGGCATCGCGACTTCGTCATCCGACCAGCCATTGAATGAGCCGGTGACAAATATCGCGTCGGCATGCGGCGCCCACACACGAAATGCAACGCCGTTTCGGGCGGCTGACTTGAGCATGAGGAACCTCCGTGGCGTCGACGCGATATCCGGGAGCGGTGTCCGGACATGGCGGCGTATTCGAACAGCCGGTGAGCCGTTTGGTTCCGATGCTGATGACTGCCGCCACTGTTCGGGAGCCGCCAATCGCCTAATCGGCAGCCTTGCCCTCGGCGATCTTTTCTTGAGCTTCCGCGCGGTCGTCCTGGTCGGATTCTGGCGCTTCCTGGCCTTCGGCCGCGCTGGGAGTGTAGTGCAGTTCCGCCAGGACAGGGAAGTGATCTGATCCGAAACCGCGCAGGCGCTGCAGGTGGACAAGCGTGTAGGAAGCGTCGTGGAAAATATGGTCCAGAGGCCATCTAAACAGGGGATATCGAGCGTGGAAGGTGCTGAACATGCCGCGCCCGCGCCGCGGATCCAGCAAACCACTGGTGCGCTGGAAAAGACGTGTGGTGTGGGACCATGCTACGTCGTTGAGATCGCCCGCAACGATCGCTGGTCGGTTCTGCGCCTTCACCTGCCTACCCACGATCAGGATTTCGGCGTCCCGCTCTTCGGTATCGGTGCGCGGCTCCGGCGGCCGCGGGTGTACGCCGAAGAATTCGATCCACTGGCCGGATCGCAAGCGCACGGAAGCGCGGACCGAGGGAACGTCGCCTTCCACCAGGAACCGAACTTCGGGGGAAGCCAGTTCCAGTTTGGAAAAGAGGTGCATGCCGTAGTGGTTTTCTTGCGGTTGCTTGATGGAATGCGGATAATCGCCGCTCAGGTCGCGCAGCTGCTCGTCCCACCAGGCATCGGTCTCCACGGCCAGGATGATATCCGGTCGGGTCTCCTGCACGAGAGCCAGAAATCTGCGGGCTGCCCGGTTCTCCATCAAGACATTGGCGATCAGCAGGCGGATAGAGTTTGCCGTGTCTGCATCGCCAGAGGCCTTCGCAACCTCCCGAGGCGCCACGATCGTATATGGAAATATCCGGAAACTTTGGTAGCCGAGCGCGCCTGCGAGAGTGATCAGGAAAATGGCGTCCCATGTGCCTCTCTCTTCATAGAGGAACAGGTACACGCACAGCACAAGGGCGCTCGCGACGGCGATCTGCAGGCGCGGAAAGTCCGCTCCACGAATCCACCACTTCGCGCTTTTCACGAATGACAGTAGCGTCATGACGATGAGTAGGCATCCGGAAGCGAAGAGAATGGATTTCATCTCTCTTGAGAATCCTCCGAAGGGCGCTTCAGGTTGAATGGATCATAAGCTTAGCACCGCTTGACCGGAGGGACCTAGGAGGATTCGGCTGGCTTGCTCTCCTCGTCTTCCTGCGCCTGCGGCACGTCGCGCCCCGCCAGGAATTCGCCCAAACCCCCGAGGCCTTCAACATGATCGGCGAACACCTTGAGAATAACGAGAAGTGGAACGGCGATCAGCGCGCCGACTATCCCCCAAAGCCAGCCCCAGAATGCGATCGCCAGGAAGATGACGATGGGGTTCATTTCAAGCCGGCGCCCGATGACCAGCGGGGTGACCAACTGTCCCTCGACCGTGGTGCAGGCAAGATAGATGAGCGGCGCAAGGAGCGCCACTCCGATCGCATCGAAAGAGACCAGGGCGACCAGACCAACCAGCACGACGCCGAGCAAGGCTCCAAGATACGGAATGAAGTTCAACAGCGCGGCCAGCACGCCCCAGAGCACGGGATTGGGCATGCCGATCGCAAACATGCCCGCCGCAACAGCGGCGCCAAGGCCGACATTGATGAGCGAGATGGTGAAAAGATAGCGCGAAACATCCCGCTCGACCGTTCGCGCGATTCGCAATCCGCGCTTTTTGTCCGAGAGCGTGGGCAGCGATTTCACCAGCTTTTCATAGAACATATCGCCGGAGGAAAGCAGAAAGAGAAGCAGAATAAGAGTGACCCCGATCTGTGCGGCGACCTCGGGCGCGCCGCTGGCAGCACGGCTGATGAGACCCGGCTCGCTCAGGACGACGCGCTGCGCTTCCGGATCCTCGGATTCGGCGAGTTGCTCGACCTGCTGGGACGCATCCACCACCGCATCCACCGGGCGGCGTAGCATGGCGATCCGGTCCTGCACTTCGCGGCCGATGCGCGGCGCGTCCTCGATCCATTGCGAAACCGGGCCGCTCAGGGAGTAGAGCGCGGATGAGATGATCGCAGAGAGTATGACCACGAGCAGTATCGCGGTGGCCCATTCAGGAACACCTCGCCTGGCGAGAGATCGAACTACCGGGCCAAGAACGAGGGCGAAGAGGAAGGCAAGCACTACGGGCAGGAGAAAATCACGCCCGAAATAGAGCGCCACGACCAGAATGATCAGGAATGTGCCAATTCCCAGCGCCTTCAGGGTCTTGTCAACGACAATGACCTGCGGTGGTTCGGTCGAACGCTCATGGGAGGGCGTCTCCGCTTCGTCGCGCTCTGTTTCCTGCATGGGATGCACCTTTTGGCCCTAACTCCTGGGCCGGCAAAGCGTTGCGGCAATGGCGAGATGATTGGCTCAACCTTGTCGCGGCGAATGGTTCCATTCCAATTGCGAAAATTCGCCTCGCTCGCCGCGGCTGCGACAACACTTGGTCCTAGCTGCAAGTCCGAGCAAACTGCTCGAGCGGACGAAGCCGCCCTTATCCTTCCCGGCACTTCGCCAGAGCAGACAACCGCAACATGAGCGACCGAGTGCCACGCCGGCGCTGGGCCGTCGATTGAACAGCGTGCGGTTGGCCCTATTTCCCGTTCAATGAGCGAGATCATCCTGGCGCCCTGTGCGAGCAGCTGGTCTCCAGTAGGCACGAAAGGGAGATTGTTCTTGAGTGTATTGCGGCGGAACAATGTAAAGGTTGTGGGTTCCGGGCGGCGAGCGATGGTTTTCGCCCATGGCTTCGGATGCGATCAGAATATGTGGCGTTTTGTCTGGCCTGCCTTTGCCGAGGAGTACCGCATTGTCCTGTTCGACCACGTCGGTTGCGGCGGCTCCGATCTGAAGGCCTACGATGTCGGCAAGTATACCTCTCTCGAAGGCTATGCTGACGACATCATCGCGATTTGCCGCGAGCTCGACGTCACCCATGGCATTTTCGTCGGCCATTCGGTCAGCGCCATGATCGGAGCCATTGCCTCTATTCAGGCGCCTGAGCTCTTCGACGACCTCGTCATGATCGGTCCGTCGCCTCGCTACATAGACGACCAGGAGTACACCGGCGGCTTCAGCGAGGCGCAGATCCACGAACTGCTCGATTTCCTCGACGACAACCATATGGGATGGTCGCAGGCCATGGCCACCGTCATCATGGGCAATCCCGACCGGCCGGAACTCAGCGAGGAGCTCATCAACTCCTTCTGCATGACGGACCCGGAAATTGCCAAGCGCTTCGCCCGGGTCACCTTCCTTTCCGACAACCGCGCCGATCTCGCGCGCGTCACCGCCCGTGCGCTCGTGCTTCAATGCTCCGAGGATGTGATCGCGCCGCAGGCCGTGGGCGCATATGTCCACCAGCGTCTTCCCGACAGCGCCTTCGTCCTACTGCAGGCCACCGGCCATTGCCCCAATCTCAGCGCGCCGGAGGAAACGATCTCCGCCATGAAGACGTTCTTTGAGGCGAGGGATCCGGAGCGCCGAATTTGAGCCCATGAGCCAGGGGATCGACGACCTCGAGGATTTGTTCGACAACGCCCCCTGCGGCTATGTCTCGGCGGGACCCGACGGGCGTATCACCAAGGCTAACCGCACCTTCGCCACGTGGCTCGGCCGCGAGCGCTCCGAATTTGTCGGGCGGCGCTTTCAGGATTTCCTGAACATCGCCGGAAAAATCTACTACGAGACTCATTTCGCACCGCTCATGCGCATGCAGGGCTTTTTCAATGAGGTGGCCCTCGACCTGGTGCGCGCTGACGGCAGCAGGCTTCCTGTACTCGTCAATGCCGTCGAGCGGCGCGATGAAAAGGGTGCGCTGCGCTTCGTCCGCATCACCATCTTCAACGCATCCGACCGCCGCCGCTACGAGCGCGAACTGCTTGAGGCCCGCCGTTCCGCCGAGAACGCCAATGCCGAACTCCAGGAGCTCAACCGCACGCTGGAGGAGCGCATCGCCGAGGCGGTCGAGGCGCGGATGAAGTCGGAAGCAGCACTCCGCCAGGCCCAGAAGTTGGAAGCCGTCGGTCAGCTCACAGGGGGCATCGCCCACGACTTCAATAACATGCTGGCGGTCATCCTCTCCGCGCTAAACCTTCTCGAACGTCGCCTCGCGAAGGGGGAGGACATCTCCCAGTACATCGCCGCGGCCAACGACGGCGCCTCCCGTGCCGCGGCACTCACGCAGCGCCTGCTCGCCTTCTCACGCCAGCAGACGCTCGCTCCCGAGCCGCTCTACGCGAACCAGATGGTGGCGGAAATGTCCGATCTGCTCCGCCGCACTTTGGGCGGGACGGTCCGGTTGGAGACGGTGCTTGCCGGCGGCCTCTGGCAGGTTTTGACGGACAAGAATGCGCTTGAGAATGCCATCTTCAACCTGGCCATCAACGCGCGTGACGCTATGCCTCAAGGCGGCAGGCTCACGATCGAGACCGCCAATAGCCACCTCGACGAGGCCTATGGCGCCGAGCACGATGTGAAGCCGGGGCAGTATGTGATGGTCGCAGTCACAGACACGGGCACCGGCATGACATCCGACGTCATGGCCAAGGCCTTCGATCCGTTCTTCACCACCAAAGGCCCGGGAAAGGGCACGGGGCTGGGGCTAAGTCAGGTTTTCGGCTTTGTGAAGCAGTCTGGAGGCCACATAAAGATCTACTCCGAGATCGGCCAAGGCACGTCGATAAAGATCTATCTGCCCCGATACTATGGTGCGGCCGAGACGCGGAAGCATCTGGAAGCCAAAGCTCGAAGGCGCGCCTGAGCGCAGGAAAGGCGCTCCGATGATTGCCAGCCGCCAAGGCTACAGCGCCTGTTCCATGGGCGGCCATCGCCTGCAGTGCTGCACTGCGGTAGATCAGGTCATGATCGGCGGCAGTTCTCCGGCTGTGCCGCCACCGTCGTCTCGTCCCAGGAGATCGAGGTCTTGTTTACCTCGTCCTGCCGTATGAGGTCCGGCCACCATACGGCTGTGCTCCTGGCGAGATGCATCCGACGCCGCGGCAATCGCTATTTGGTGCTCCGGGAGATGCCAGGAGCTGAAACTCATGCAGAGGGCAGCGAGGCGGCATGAGCCAAAAGGCTGCGGCCGCGCAGGGCCGCAGCTCACATTTGAGTATGCCCGTCAGCGCACGTTGCGTTCGGCCCTGACTTCGCCGTCGCTGAAGCTTTTGACGAACGCCATGAGCTGCCAAAGCGCCGAGAGCCAGACGAGGACATAGACGATCCGAGAAAGAGTGGCCTCTTGGCCGCCAAAAATCGCAGCAACAAGGTCGAATTGGAAAAGGCCGACGAGCCCCCAATATAGGCCGCCCACGATGATGAGCAGCAGGGTGATGATGTTGCGTGCGTGCATTTGGGTCTGCGACGCGGTGGTCAGAGCAGCTTGTCCGGCTTAACAGGCTGTTCGCGGAGGCCCGATAGCTCTGAACGTCCGATAACGTATCGGGACCTGCCTTCAATTTTACTTGGCGCAAGGACCATAATGGGTCGAACTTGCCGGTTCCCATCCGTCGCGGTGGAACTTTGCCGTTGCTGTTTTCAATCGGAACGGGCGGAGAGCGTGAGACGCAGACATTCGCCTTGCGCTTGAAGCGGGCGGACTCGGCCGGCATGATCTCCGCGAAGAGCGCGTCAAGGACGCGAGGGGGACCGCATGAATGGCGAGAAGCAATCGGAGCCGCCGCCGCGTGTCGCCCGGCTGGTGCTCGTTTCGCCAGAGGGTGCCGTGGTCGGCAGACTGGCACCGGTCCCGGTCGAACTTCCCTGGTGGCAGGATGCGCAGTCGGTAGTCCTCGCCGTGCGCGAATACCATGGGATCGATGTCACGATCCTGCGGCTGCTGGAGGCAGTTCGCGACCGACCGCACGGCGGAGAAGTCACGTATCTGGCCGAGGTCGCACAGCCCGTTCCGGCCGAGGTCTGGGCAGGGCGACTCGAGCCCCACCCGCTCCGCCAAAGCTACGCTGAGCCCGGCGGGCCTGCCGCCGACCTCGCCTGGGCGAGGCGCATACTAGCCGGGCATGGCCTGACGCCCGTCGGGAAGCCTGTCCAGATCCGCAGCTGGAATCTATCCAGCATCTGGCGCATTCCGGTCGCCCGCCAAGCTGTATGGCTAAAGGTCGTGCCGCCATTCTTCGCGCACGAGCCGCGCGTCATCACAGCATTAGTCGACCGTCCCGTTCCGGAACTGCTTGGCCACGACGGCGGACGACGCATGCTGCTCGCAGAAGTCGCGGGCGAGGACATGTATGAGGCGTCGTTACCGCGATTGCTCGAGATGGTGACCCTGCTGGTTGAACTGCAGTCATCGTGGACCGGCCGCGTCGAACAATTGCGCTCCATAGGACTGCCGTACTGGGGCGGCCCGACTTTAATCGCTGCGATCGGCGATGTGGCGGAGCGAGCCAGCGAAGAGTTGTCTCGGAACGAGCTTACGCTGCTCCAGCGCTTCGTCAGCGGTCTCGCCGACCGCTTTGCCGCGCTCGAGTCCTGCGGATTGCCTGACACGCTGGTCCACGGCGATTTCCATCCCGGCAATTTTCGCGGGGCAGAACGAACCCTTACGTTGCTTGATTGGGGCGACAGCGGGATCGGCCACCCGATGCTGGACCAGCCGGCATTTCTCGACCGCGTCCCATTCGAGTACGTGGAGACGATCAAGGAGTACTGGGCTAGCGCATGGCTGGCCCGGCTGCCCGGCTGCGAACCCGCCCGCGCTGCCGGCCTCCTCGCGCCCATTGCCGCAGCCAGGCAGGCCGTGATCTATCGCCAGTTCCTGGACAACATCGAGCCGTCGGAACAGGTCTATCACCGCGACGATTCCGCCGACTGGCTAAGGCGGACGGCGGCATTGCTGAGGGCGGGGAGTTAGAGCGTACACCCGGGTTCGGATCGGGCGCGCTATCCGCTGTGAAGGGAAACTCCACCGGCAGAAGTAGTGTCGAGGCCAGAACATTACTTCGTCGAGACAAGGGATGAGCCCGGACATCATCGGGGTTCCCAATCCGGCACGGCCCCGACGAGCACGGGAGCGAGCATGAGAAGGATCACGTTTAACCCGAGCGACCGTTTAGAGCCGCGGCTCTTGTCCTTGCGCCCGAAGCGCGAGGGTCTGCAAGAGGTCGACACCGGCCGGAACGCGAAGGTAGGCTTCGGAGAAGCGCTGCGAATGTCAAGAAATGGCGGGACCGAGCCGGCCGAAGGATTCGGTTCTGCCGTACAGCCGCGGAGCGTCCTTCGTCGCGGTTGGGTGGAAATGCGTCATTGCCGGTGGACAGCCGAATGACGCAAGGCATCGATCTGCGGACATTGAACAGTCAGCGTAGGTGGCGGCTGTCGAACCTCTTTCGATAGTCGACAGGCCTCATGCCGACCGTGCGCTTGAACAGCCGTCGGAAGAATGACGCATCCTCGTAACCGATATCCCAACTGATGCGCTCGATCGGATCGGCGGGCCTCTCGAGCCGGTGCTTCGCCCGTTCGATCCTCAAGCCTTGCACATAGCCGATGGGCGAATGGCCGGTCGCTGCGAAATCGGCGCTTGAAGTTCCGCTCCGATAGCCCGGAACTCTCGATCATTCCCTCGACGGAGCCTGTTCGCGCCAGTTCTCCTGGAGCCATTTCTGGGCTGCCAGGACCGCCGCATCGCCATGGTCCTCTCCTCGAACGAGAAGAAGGGCGCCCTGACTGTCCGCATGCCATTGCAGCATGAAGTATTTCGCCACGGCGCGGGCGGTCGCCGGGCCGTTGAAGCGGGCGATCAGGTAGAGCGTCAGGTCGTGCCAGACCGTCGATGCGCCGGACATTACCAGACGGCCATCCGCTCCGCTCACGACCAGTTCCCTTTCAAGCCGCAGTCTGACCTTCGGAAACGTCTCCTTGAAATAGCGCTCCAGCGCCCAATGAGTCGTCGCTTCCTCGCCATCGAGCAGCCCCGTTTCCGCCAGAAGCAACGCACCGGAACAGGCCGAGCAGAGGATCGCGCCGCGATCGTGCATCAGGCGAAGCCAGCCCACCACCTCGCCATAGCGTGCTGTCGTCCATCGCGCGCCGTCCATAACCGATGCGGCTACGATGACGATGTCGGTGCGGTCGATCTCGTCGAGCGTGCGGTGCGCGTCGAGCGGCATGCGGCTCTTGCCGATCTCGATCCGGGGTGTCGCGGCAACGATCTCCGGCTCGAATGCGAGATCCCGCGAAACCGCGTCGCGGGCCTCGATGAGCGTGTCGAAGATGCCGGACAGGCACGACATGAAGGTGTCGGGCACCGCCAAGATGCTCACCTTTTCCAGACCCGCCGTTTTGAAGGGACATCTTTTCCACTTCGTCTGGTGCGCGCAGCCGCTACGGATTCGATCCCTTCTATGAGCTCCATGTGTGGGCCTGGCGCGAAAATTCGCACGGGACCTTTGCGGATTTCAACCCGGCGGTCGCCTGCGACGCTCAGCTGGCCGGCAAATGGGGGCGCGAGAGAAGACTTAAGAACAGCCGCTCCGGCACCGTTGCCACCGGACGAGCATCGTACGGATATCTTGCCGCAGCCATCCCATCGGTAGGGTGCGTAGTGCCGAGCCGTGTAAAAGAATCTTCATAATTCTCTTCCTGATGACCTTCGATTTGTGAGCCGGCGATATCAGGGCCGCGGGTGCAGCGCGGCGCTGTATATGGCGAGAATGTCCTCAACGTTCATGGCGCGCGGATTGTTGTCCATTAGGCGCCGAATGCCGTGGGCCTCCCGAGCCCAGTCCTGCAGATGGTCCTGCCGGGCTCCGTGGCCGGCAAGGTCCATCTCGAGCCCGAGGCTGCAGCAATATCTGTGGCTCTCATCGAGGATGGTGTCACCATCGGCGGAAAGCCCGAGCAATTCGGTGATCTCGCGGGTCTTTTCCCGGCAGGCGGACGCATTGAAGGCCAGCACATGGGGAAAAATGATCGCGTTGGCCAGTCCGTGTGGCAGCTTGAGGCGTGTGCCGAGCGGGTAGGCGAGGGCGTGGCCGGCGGCGGTGTTGACCGGTCCGAGGCAGATCCCGCCGTAATAAGAGGCGAGCATCATGCCGGCGCGGGCCTCCACATCTGAACCATCGGCAACGGCGCGCTTGAGATAGCGGCCAACCAGCTTGATGCCGAGCCGGGCATAGCCATCAATGAGCGGATGGGCCTTGATGTTTGTAAAGGCCTCCACGCAATGGGCGAGAGCGTCCACGCCGGTCGCGGCTGTCACGGGAGCGGGGACGGAATAGGTCAGCTCAGGGTCGAGCACGGCCATATCGGCCAGCATGTGTTCGCTTTCAACCGCAAGTTTGGCGAGGGTTGCAGGATTGGTCACGAGCGCGCGCGTGCCGGCTTCCGAGCCGGTACCCGAGGTGGTGGGGACCTGAACGAGGGCGGTCCGGCGGCTCTGGACCTTGCCGGGGCCGACCACTTCGGGAATGGTCTGTTCGCTGTCCCAGAGGACAGCCACCAGCTTCGCGACGTCCATGGCCGAGCCGCCGCCCAGGCCGATCACGAGATCGGGCTCGAAGGCGCGGGCCGCGTCGAGCACGGCCTCGACCGAAGGCAGGTCAGGCTCGGGGGGCAGGTCGATATAGGATTCAACGGCGCCCTTCAGCCCGATGCGTTCGACATAGGGCGCGGTGGGCGCCATGGCGACGACGAAGATGCGGCGGAAACGGTTGGAGAATTCCCCGAGGCGAGTGATTGCGCCGGCGCCGATCTCCAGTCTGGGCGGCTGGAGCAGGGTGATCGGTCGGGCCATCGAGAGAGCGGATTTAGCCATTGTCAGTCGCCTCGAGTTCAGCCATCTGCCGCCACACCACCTCGACCTCGTCTGGCGTGAGCGCAACGAGCGGCGGGCGTACGCGCGTCCAGCCCTCGTGGTTCCTGCGCCGGGCCAGCATGGCCTTGACGGTCGGCAGCTGCACATAAGCGTTGGAAAGAGTGCGCCAGGCGTCGATGCGCTGCTGAACGCGGTCCACCTCGCCTTCGAGCGCCGGGTCGAACCAGTTGTCGAAAACGAAGCGCAGATGGGAGGCGATGAGATTCGAGCTCGAGGTGATGCAGCCGGCGCCGCCTGAACGCAGCAGGGGCAGCATTAACGGGTCGGCCCCGGCGAGGACCGAGAAATTGTGGTATGCGCTGGCAAAGGACTGCATGCTGTCGAGCTTGCCCGAGCTGTCCTTGACGCCGATGACGATACCGGGAAAGCTCTCGAGCAGGCGCCCGACAAGGTCCAGGGAGAGCCCCACCTGGGCGATAGGGGGAATGTGATAAAGAACAATCCGCAGATCGTCGCTCCCCACGCCCTCGATCAGTTCGGAATAGAATTGGAACAGTCCCTCGTCGCTCACCCCTTTATAGTAGAAGGGGGGCAGCACCACACAGGCGGCGACGCCGCGGTCGACGGCGTGACGGGTAAGGGTGACACTGTCGGCGACGTTGTTCTGGGAGGTGCCCGGCATCAGGCGCTTAGGGTCGATGCCCGCCGCGATCACCTGGTCGAGCAGGTCCTGGCGCTGGGAGATGGAAAAGGAATTAGCCTCTCCGGTGGTTCCGAGCAGAGCGATGCCGTCGCAGCCTTCTTCGAGCAGGGCCTTGCAATGGTCGGCGAAGGTGGCGTGGTCGGGCTCGCCGTTCTGAAGAACCGGGGTGGCGGCGGCACAGAATACGCCGCTGATCGGCAGGGTGCGGGCGGGGTTCATTGTGCTCTCCGGGCAGCGAGTTTGCGGGCATAGGCGATGGCCGCGTTCATGTTGGTGTGGTTGGCCTTGCCAGTGCCGGCAATGTCGAAGGCCGTGCCATGGTCGACCGAGGTGCGGTCGATGGGCAGGCCGAGCGAGATGTTGACGGCAGTATCGAAGGCCACCAGCTTGATCGGGATGTGGCCCTGGTCGTGATATTGCGCGACCACCAGGTCGAAGGCGCCGTTATAGGCGCGGTGATAGACGGTGTCGGCGGAGATGGGACCGGCAACCTCGATGCCTTCGGCACGCGCCATCTCGATGGCTGGGACGATCTGCTCGTCGTCCTCGGTACCGAACAACCCGTTCTCGCCGCAATGGGGATTGATGCCGGCCACAGCGATGCGTGGCGTCTCGTAGCCGATGCGCTTGAGGTGGTCGTTGCCGGCGCGGATTGTAGCGAGAATCCGTTCGGGCGTGGCGCGGTCGATCGCGGTCTTGAGCGACACGTGGGTCGAGACGTGGATCACCTTGAGCCGGTCGGAGGCCAGGAGCATGAAGGCGGAACGCTGGCCGGTGAGTGCGGCCAGCATGCCAGTGTGGCCGTCATAATGGTGTCCGGCGAGGTTGAGCGCTTCCTTGTTGATCGGCGCCGTGACGATGCAGCCGATCTTGTTTCCCTGGGCGTCCGAGACGGCGCGAGCAATGAAGCGATAGGCCGCGTCGCCCGCGCGGGCGTCGAGCTTGCCCCAGGGGAGCACGCCGCCTTCGATCTCGATATTCTCGACCAGGGGGCCGAGATCGAGCGAGAGATTGGAGGCTTCCAGCGCCTTTTCCAGAGTATTGCGATGGCCGTAGATGCGGGTCCGGGCCCGGTCGGTTTCGCTCATTTCGGCTATGGCGCGGACGGTGATTTCCGGTCCGACGCCCGCGGGATCGCCCATTGTGATGCCGATGATGTCGCTCACGCCTCTTCTCCGTATATCCAGCCCTTGGGCAGCTGGACATATTTGATTGCACGCCGGAAGTAGGTGTAGGCGACATGGATGGCGCCATCATCTCCTTCGAGCAGGTAGGGATAGGATAGCTCCTTGTTGCGTCCGTCCTCCGAATTGTTGGAGAGGCACGTGCCGGGGCTGTCGTCGATGATGCGGCGCAGCGGGAAGGTGCGGCCCTCGTCGGTCGAAATACACAGGCTCAGCGGCGCGCGGGGGACACCCCAGATCGGCTTGCACCCGCCGCTGGCATCGGGGCGGTCGTCACCCTCCTCGATCTCGTCATAGAGCGAGGCGCGGCGGTCCGAGGAGGTGGCGGCAGAAGTGGGGTTGCACACCATGGCCAGGTGCCCGTCGGTGAGCCGGACGACGTTGATGGAGGAATTGTTGTTGGGAACGTCAGTGGGCTCGGGCGCCGACCACGTCACTCCGCCATCCTCGCTCACCGAGCGGTGGACGAAATCGGACTGGCGGCGGCGGTAGAAGGCGACCATCCGGTCACCGTCGAGCGGCACGATGGTCATGTGAACCGAGCCGATCGAGCCGGGAATCTCTTCGAGAGTCCAGGTCTGCCCATTGTCATGGCTGATGCCGACGGCGGCGGTGTCGTGGCTACCGGTCCAGCGCTGGCCGGGGCGGGAGACGCAGCGGAAGATCGGCATCATCCACGCCCCGTCCTTGCGGCGGACGAAGCGCCCGCGGATGAAACAGCCGTGCGGCAGGTCAAGGATGCGCGGTTCGCCCCCGCCGATACGTCCACTGGTCAGGGTGATCTCGCGGGCGCGCAGCAGGCATTCGTCCTGGTTGCCCGCCGGCTGGGCGGTGTGGAAGAGCTGCCAGCCCAGCCCGTTATGAGCGAGGAGGGGATTCTGCTCGGAGCGTTCAGGATCGTCCGAAAGGCGCACCGGCGCGCTCCAGGCCTCGGCGCCCGGGGCGAGTGTGGACCCGAAAATGGAAATGTCGGACTTGCCTTCCAGCGTGCCGCCGAACCACAGGCTCACCAGGGTGCCATCCTCCAGCCGCTCGATGAAGGCGGCGTGGTTCTGGACCATGGGGGAGGGGAGGAAGGCTTCGAGCCTTCCGGACGGCCCCTGGGTGAGCTGCCCCGTCATGGCGGCGGCGATGTCCTTGGGAGACATGGGTCCTCCTTCGCGTCTTGGCTGCAATACCTCCACGCGAACTGGAATGTTGTCAAGTTATTACGTGTCTATAATTTGTAAGATTTCCTTGCAAACTAAGTAAATTATAAATAAAAACAATCTGTTATGGTTGCAGCGCGAGCGATAAGCCTTGCGCCGTTCATTTAGATTTGACAAATTTGGCGCGGGCATGGATAGTGGCGCCGGCTCTGGAACCAAGAGAGGGGCCGTTTCCCATGCCGCTGGGCGTCCGGCAGCGCCGCTCAGCCGCTTGACGAGGCTGCCAAGGGAGGATGCATTGACCCTCAGATACCTGATTGCAGGCGCACTCTTTGCGTCGGCGGCGGTAACGCCGGTGCTGGCGCAGGACAATACCGACATTACCGTGGTGCTCAGCGAGGAGCTTGACCTCGTCGACCCCTGCATGGCTACGCGTTCCAATATCGGGCGCGTCATCATGCAGAATGTGAGCGAAACGCTGACCGAGCTGGACGTGCGGGGCGATGAAGGCCTGATGCCGCGGCTCGCCGAGAGCTGGGAAGATCTTGGCGACGGCGTGTGGCGCTTCCATCTGCGGCCCAACGTCACCTTCTCGGATGGCTCCGCGTTCGACGCGGCAGACGTCCAGCACACCTTCGACCGCGTCTTCAGTGAGGACGTCACCTGCGAGAGCGCGCGCTATTTCGCCGATACGGAGCTGAGCTTCGAGGTCGTCGACGATTTAACTATCGACATCACCTCCGAGCCGGCGCAGCCCATCCTGCCGCTGCTCATGACGCTCGTGACCATCGTGCCTTCTGAAACGCCGATGGAATTTGTGCGCGAGCCGATCGGCACCGGACCCTATGTGCTCTCGGAATGGCAGGCCGGGCAGCATATCCAGCTCGACCGGCGCGACGATTATTGGGGCGAGCAGCCCGAGGTGAGCTCGGCCCGCTACGTATTCCGCAGCGAGGCTGCGGTGCGCGCGGCGATGGTTGAGACCGGGGAAGCCGATATCGCTCCGCAGATCACCGAGCTCGAAGCGACCAACCCGGCGACCGACTTCAGCTATCCGAACTCCGAGACGGTCTATCTGCGCATCGACAGCGCCGATGCGCCGACCGACGACATCCGCGTGCGCCAGGCGCTCAACCACGCCATCGACCGCGAGGCGTTCATCGGCACGCTGCTCTCGGAGGGCACCGAGCTTGCCGTCACCATCGTCCCGCCCACCACCCTGGGCTGGAACGGCGGTCTCGAGCCGCCCGCCTATGATCCGGACCTGGCCCGCCAATTGCTCGAGAAGGCCGCGGCCGACGGCGTCGATGTGAACCTGCCCATCGAGATCATCGCGCGCACCGGGAACTTCCCCAACGTGACGGAAGTGGCCGAGGCGCTGACCCAGATGCTCAGCGAAGTTGGGTTCAACGCCAGCTTGCGCATGGTGGAAGTGGCAGAGCATGAGCAGTACTACTCCAAGCCCTATCCGGAAAGCGAAGGCACGCGCCTGATTCTTGCCCAACACGACAACAGCCGTGGTGACCCGGTGTTCTCGATGTTCTTCAAGTATCACAGCGAGGGCACGCAGTCGGGCATTTCCGACCCACATGTGGACGATCTGATCGAGCGGGCGACCGCCGCGACCGGCGACGAGCGCGCGGCGTTGTGGTCGGAGCTGTTCGCCTATATCCACGAGGAGGTTGTAGCCGACGTGCTGCTGTTCCACATGGTCGGTCACAGCCGGGTCAGCGAACGGCTCGATTTCCGGCCCACCATCGCGACCAATTCGCAACTGCAACTTTCCGAAATTGGCTTCAAGTAAGCTCTGGCCAATCGTGGAACAGGCGGCGCCGGTTGGGCCGGCGGCGCCCCTTCTGAAACGCACCGGTGGACCCCAATGATCGGATTGATCGGACAGAGGGCGATTGCGAGCCTTGCCTCGCTCGTTGTCCTGATGGTGATGGTCTTCTTCCTCTCGCGGCTGACGGGCGACCCCGCGGCACTGTTCCTGCCGATCGATGCGACCGAGGAAATGAAGCAGCAGTTTCGCACGCTGCACGGTCTTGACCGCCCGGTCCTCGAGCAGTTCGTCATGTATGTTTGGGATGTGCTGCGGCTCGATTTCGGGGAATCCCTGAGGCGGGCGCGGCCAGCGATCGACGTGGTGCTGGAAGCCTATGCCTGGACGCTGCCCCTGGCGCTTATCACTATGGCCCTTGTCGTCGTCGCAGCCATCGTTCTTGGCGCCATCGCGGCGTTCAATGTGGGCGGCATCATCGATCGCGGCATTTCCGTGGTATCGCTGATCGGGGCCTCGGCGCCCGACTTTTGGATCGCCATCGTCGCCATTGTGCTCTTTGCTATCAATCTGGGCTGGCTGCCCACCTCGGGGGTTGGGACCCCCTGGCACTGGATCATGCCGGTGGCGGTGCTGTTCATCCGCCCGTTCGGGCTGATCGTGCAGGTGGTGCGCGGTTCCATGCTTTCGGCGCTCGCCGCCCCATACGTCAAGACGGCGCGGGCAAAGGGGGTAAAGAACCGCCCCATCATCTTCGTCCATACGCTGCGCAACGCCATGCTGCCGGTCATAACCGTGATCGGCGACCAGGCCGCGGCCCTGCTCAATGGCGCGGTGATCGTCGAGACAATCTTCGGCTTTCCGGGCATCGGCAAGCTGATGATCGATTCCATCCTGCAGCGCGACTTCAACGTGGTCATGGCCGCCATTCTGGTCACGGCCGTCGCCATCTTCATCATGAATATCCTGATCGATATTGCCTATTCGATCCTCGATCCGCGCATCCGGCAGTAAGGGGGCGGGTGAAGATGACCGACATCTCGCAGACAAACGCTTCTCCCGCCGAACTCCGTGGCGCTCCGGCGCTGCTGGCCATGCTCTGGCGCGACAAGTTCGCCTTCGTCTCGGCGGTGGTGCTGCTCATAATCATCATCTGCGCCCTCATTGGGCCGGTGTTCCTGGGCGATCTGGCGGCTAGCCAGAACCTGAGGGGACGCAACAGCCCGCCGTTCGATCTGTCGCGCGGTTGGGCCTTCGTGCTTGGCGGGGATTCACTGGGCCGTCCCGTGCTGGCCCGGCTGATTGTGGCGGCGCAGAGCACGATGATGGTCGCCGCTGGTGCTGTTTTCTCGGCCATGACTGTGGGCGCGCTGTTCGGGCTGGTGGCCGGCTATATGGGCAAGAATGTCTCGCAGCTCGTCATGCGACTTGCCGACGTCATCATGTCCTTTCCCTCGCTGCTGCTGGCCGTAGTGGTGCTTTATCTTCTGGGGCCGTCGGTCCCCAACATGATCCTGGTGCTGGCCATCACCCGCATCCCGATCTATCTGCGCACCACGCGCGCCGAGGTGCTCGAAGTGCGCGAGCGCATGTTCGTGCAGGCGGCGGTGGTGATGGGCGCCTCACACTGGCGCATTATCTTCCGTCACATCCTGCCGATCATCGCGCCGACGCTGGTGACCATCGCGACGCTGGACTTCGCTTTCGTAATGCTGGCCGAATCCTCGCTCTCGTTCCTGGGTATCGGCATCCAGCCGCCGAACATCACCTGGGGCCTGATGGTCAGCCAGGGAAGGCCCTATCTGAACACGGCGTGGTGGCTGGCCTTCTGGCCGGGGCTGATGATCGTCATCACCGCCCTCTCGCTCAATCTTCTTTCCAACTGGATGCGCGTCGCGCTCGACCCTGCGCAACGCTGGCGCCTCGAAAGCCGGAAGACTGGACATGACTGAAGCCCTGCTCACCGTCCGCAATCTCTCGGTGGACTTTCATACGGCGCGCGGTACCGTCCATGCAGTGCGCAACGCCAGCTGGTCGGTCAACAGGGGCGAGACGCTCGCAATCCTTGGAGAGAGCGGGTCGGGTAAATCCGTCTCGGCTTCGGCCGTGATGAACCTGCTCGACATTCCGCCCGCCGAGGTGGTGAGCGGGGAGATCCTGTTCGAGGGCAAGGACCTGCTCAAGGTCAGCTATGAGGAGCACCGCGCGCTCAACGGCAAGCGGATCGCGATGATCTTCCAGGATCCGCTGGGCCATCTCAATCCGGTCTATACGGTGGGCTGGCAGATCGTCGAGATGATGACGGCGCATGGGCGGCCAGCCAACAAGGCGCGGGCCCGGGCGCTCGAACTGGTGACCCGGGTGGGCATACCCGACCCCGAAAAGGCGCTGAAGAAATATCCGCACGAGTTCTCGGGTGGCCAGCGCCAGCGGCTTATGATCGCCATGGCGCTGATGCTCAAGCCCGACATCCTGATTGCCGACGAGCCGACCACCGCGCTTGACGTCACCATCCAGGCCGAGGTGCTGGCGCTGCTGAAGGAACTGCAGGCTGAAACCGGTATGGGACTGGTTCTCATAACCCACGATCTGGGTGTGGTCGCCGAGATCGCCGACCGCGTGGTGGTAATGAGCCAGGGCGAGATCGTCGAAGAAGGCTCGGTGCGCGAGGTCTATCACCATCCCCGCCACCCCTATACGCGCAAGCTGATCGGCGCGGCTCCGGGCAAAGGGGAGATCAAGCAGCCTGCCACAGATGCACCGGCGCTGCTCGAGGTCAGAGAGCTCGCCAAGTCCTATGGCAAGTTCACTGCGCTCAAGGATGCCTCGTTCACCCTGTCGCGCGGCCAGAGCCTTGCTGTCGTGGGCGAAAGCGGGTCGGGCAAATCGACCCTAGCGCGGACCATTCTGCGGCTCGAGAAGGCCGATAGCGGCAAGGCGCTGTGGAAGGGCAAGGATCTGATCACCATGTCGCCGCGAGAATTGCTAAGCGTGCGGCGGGAAATCCAGATGGTGTTCCAGGACCCCACGCAATCGCTCAATCCACGCATGTCGGTCTATCAGCTCATTTCCGAGGGCTGGGACATCCATCGGCTGATGCCGGACCGCAAGGCGCGGCGCCGGCGGGTGGACGAGCTGCTCGAACAGGTGGGCCTTTTGCCTGAGCATGCCGAGCGCTATCCGCACCAGTTCTCGGGCGGCCAGCGTCAGCGCATCGCCATTGCCCGCGCGCTGGCGCTCGAGCCGGAACTCATCATCTGCGACGAGGCAGTTTCCGCGCTTGACGTTTCGGTGCAGGCGCAGGTCATGGCGCTGCTCGACGGGCTAAGGAAAAAGTTCGGCATTTCATACCTGTTCATCGCCCACGATCTGGGCGTGGTGCGCGATTTCGCCGACATGGTGCTGGTCATGAAGTCAGGCGAGATCGTTGAGGGCGGCCCGACCGAAAAGGTCTTCAACGCGCCCGAGCACCCCTATACGCGGAGGCTGTTGGCCGCCAATCTCGATCCTGACCCCGACGTCCAGGCCCAGAGGCGGCAGATGGCAGCCACAGCGCCATCATGACCGGGCTGGCGATCATCGCGGACGATCTGTCGGGCGCGCTCGATTCGGCCGCGCCATTCGCCGTGCAGGGCCACCACACCGTCGTCGCCCTTTCCCCCGAGGCCTTGGAGAAGGCACTCGAGACCGGCGCGGAGGTGGTCGCGGTCTCGACTGACAGCCGGGAGATCGGGCCGGAGACGGCACGCGAGCGGGTGGCGCGTACGCTGGCATATATCCCCGCCGGTACCAAGCTCTTCAAGAAAATTGACTCGCGCCTCAAGGGTAATCTCGTGGCCGAGCTCGACGCCCTGTCCTATGAGAAAGCCCTCGTTATACCTGCCATTCCGGCCTTCGGACGCTGGATGCGCGATGGGAAGCTCGGCGGGTTCGGGGTGGATACGCCCATCGACATCGCCGATCGGCTCGGGCCACATGCTGGTCGCGCAGAGATTCCCGATGCTGGGACGCAGGACGATATTTGCGCCGCTTTGGCGAGAGGTGTTTACGACCTTTTGATCGGGGCGCGGGCACTGGCCGAGGCGCAGGCCGAAAGCATGGGGCGGGGGGCGCGCACTATCGAGACGGGTTCGCATCGCGGCCCGGTTATCCTCGTCATTGGATCGACCGATCCGATCACGCTCGAACAGGTCGATCGCTTGCGGCAACGCTATCCGGCGGCGGTCTATATCCCGGCGCCCAATGGCGTATTGCCAGAGGTCCGGGCGAAGGGTGGCATCACCATTGTTCAGGCAGTGCCCGGTGCGGAACGGGCCGACGCGACTGCGGTGGCTAGCGCGCTGGCG
Source organism: Chelativorans salis (assembly GCF_025336525.1). Taxonomy (GTDB): domain Bacteria; phylum Pseudomonadota; class Alphaproteobacteria; order Rhizobiales; family Rhizobiaceae; genus Chelativorans; species Chelativorans salis. Next base: position 589,207 of record NZ_JAOCZP010000001.1, on the reverse strand, counting down.
GCGCTCGATCCGCCACAGGGTGCGCTGCTGATCGTTTCGGGTGGGGCGACAGCACAGACTGTCCTCGGCCAAATCGGCATCGTAATCGTTGAAGTTGTTGGCGAAGTTCTGCCAGGGATGCCCCTTGCCGATGCCGGCCGCCTGAAGTTAATCACAAAGTCGGGAGGATTCGGCGCGCCGGATGCATTTGTGAAAGTCCTGGAGCGTCTGGGGGTGGAACGGTGACGGGTGGAATATGACCATGTTGAACGGGCTGAATGTTCGGCGCAGTCTTTCGGATACGGTATTCGAGCGCATCCAGAAGGCGATCAAGTCGGGGGCCTACGGCGTTGATGAGCGCCTGCCGACCGAGCACGCCTTGGCCGCTGAGTTCCAGGTCTCCCGGCCGGTGATCCGCGATGCATTGCAGCGGCTGCGCGACCAGGGGCTCATCTATTCCCGGCGCGGGTCGGGCAGTTTCGTGCGCGAGCAGGGCATCCGCGAGCCGCTGGGCTTCGGACAGATGGAGAACCTTTCCGACCTGCAGCATTGCTACGATTTCCGGCTGACCATTGAGCCGAAAGCTGCGGCGTTAGCGGCGGAGCGCAGGTCCGAGGAGGCGCTGCAGAAGATCAGGACCGCCCTGAGCCTGCTGCGTGATGCAACCAACCGGCAGTTGCACCGCTCCGATGCCGATTTCATGTTCCACCTCTCAATTGCGCAGGCTTCGGCAAATCCCTATTTCGCGACAGCCATGCAGGCGCTCGAAGACCACATTGCCGTCGGCATGAAGCTTCATGGCCTTTCGCTCAAGAGCACAGCCGATGGTCTCGAACACGTGTTCGTCGAACACACGGCTGTCTATCAATCCATTCTAGACCGGGACGCCGCCCGCGCGGGCGAGCTGATGCGCGCCCATCTACAGGGGTCGCGCGATCGCCTGTTCGCGCCGCGCTCCCGATGATCCGAGCATCCGCTTTTGGGGAATATTGAGAACTGGGACGCGCGGGAGTTCTCCCGCCGGGAGCAGATCGAGTTCGCCGTGCTCGAGGTCAGCGGCAACATCAGCGTAATCCCGAGACAGTAGCGGCCAGTCCTGCGATATCACGAGAACGGACGGGCGTCAGCGGCCCGCAACACAAGCGGCCACCAGACCGACTGTCGCCCCGCCCCATAGGACGGCCGGCAGTGACAGGACTACGAGGAGCCGCGCCATACTGTCGGTCGCGCGATCACGTGCGGGCAATGCCGGCTGGCCGAGCGCGCGCGCGCACCGATCCTGCCATATGAGAAAACCGGTCAATGCCACTAAGGCCAGGGCCGTGACGACGATGACGATCGCGTCGGCAAGCTCCGGACTGCTGCCGCGCACGCATGCCAACGTATGTCCGCCATATGCAACCGTCAGCTGCCCTGCCCAGAGCAGCGGGCCGAATAACAGGTAGAAGATGGTCCCCGTGGTCGAAGGCTTCGGCCCGAGCGGAAAGAAATCGTCATGCCTGTTCATGTCATCCGGCCACTCTCGGAAACCCATGGATCAGAAGCAGCCCTACGAGAAGCTGGGCCGCGACGTAGTAATAAAGGACGGCTAAATTGTCGAAACTTACCCGGCGTACGTGGTCGAGCTTCCCCGTAAGCAGACGAGCGATTGCAAAGCCACTCATAATAAAAAGGGTGAAGGCGAGTTGCCCGTTGAGTGCGCTCTGCATATAGACCATGGCGCCATAGGCGCTTTCCGTTGGCCGCAGCCCGCTTTGCCAATGGCCCAGCATTTCCAGGGCCACGGCGGCGATGAGGCCCAGTGAGCCGGTAGCGATGAGCAATAGCGGCGTGGCGCGGCGCGTGCCCGGATCGGGCAGAAGACGGCCTGCGGCGCGCATCGTAGCCGAGCCGGCAATGGCAAGCAGGGCAATCGTCACCGGCCAAACAGCAGATGGCAGATCGGGCGAGCCGTGGCCCGCCCAGACCTGCGGTGAAACCACCCAGAGGTAGAGATAGGAGAAGACATAGGCGACGTAGAGGGAGCCGGCGACGAAGATCAGCACGACCATCGCCCACCAGGAATGCGACGAGGGTCCGCTCTCATAAGTCGGCAGCCTGATACCCGCGCCGATCTCTACCGCACCTTTGGAGGGACCGGGATCAAGCCCCCAGGCCCAGACGAGGCAGGCGGCTATGGCGATGACGCCGCATATTAAAGCCGGCACGACCAGCTTGACCGTCAGCAGCAGAAAGAATGCAGCCGTGAAGACTGCCGCGATCAGGTGCTCCCAGCCCGGACCTGGCATACGAATGATATATTGCGGTTTTGCCTCGATCGCCGATGTGACGATGGTCTCGCGGCCGCCGGTCGGTGCATTCGGAAGGAAGTGGTGTCCGCCGCGCACCTCCTGGGGCAGTGTGGGGTCATCCCATAAAGGCTCTCTGCTGGTGACGAAGGGAATGCTACGAGTGGAATAGACATCATTGGGCAGCCACTCCAGCGTTCCTGCCCCCCACGGATTTTGCGGCGCGTTGGCAGGTCGCAGGTGGCTGCGGATGAGGTCGACCACGAAGATGGCAACGCCCGCAGCAAAGACGTAGGCGCCGACGGTTGAAATCATGTTGAGCGCATCCCAGCCCAGGCCTTCTGGGTAGGTCCAGACGCGTCTCGGCATGCCGCGTAGGCCGGTGATGTGCATGGGGAAGAATGCGATGTTGAAGCCGCCGAACATCAGCCAGAACACCCATCGTCCAACCCGTTCGGAAAGCAGCCTGCCAGTTGCTAGCGGCATCCAGTAATAGAAAGTGGCGATGAGCGGAAAGACCATTCCGCCAATCAGCACATAATGGAAGTGAGCGACGACGAAATAGGTGTCGTGCACCTGGTAGTCGACAGGCACCAGCGCAACCATCACACCCGTCAGGCCGCCGATGGTGAAGACAACGAGAAAGCCGATGACGAACAGCGACGGCGTGGTGATACGGAAGCCGCCTCTGCTGGCCGCCATGGTGGCGATCCACGAAAACACCTGGATGCCGGACGGAATGGCGACCGCCATGCTCGCCGCGGAGAAGAAGGCGAGGCTCAGGGACGGAATGCCCGTGGTGAACATGTGGTGCACCCACAGTCCGAAAGAGAAGAAGCCGGTGCCGATCAGCGCCACCACGATCAGCCGGTAGCCGATCAGCGGCCGGCGCGCCATGGTCGGAACGATCATCGATACAAGACCAGCGGCCGGCAGGAAGATGATGTAGACCTCCGGGTGGCCGAAGAACCAGAACAGATGCTGCCACAGAAGAGGGTCTCCGCCCTTGGTGGCGGTGAAGAACGGCCAGCCGAAGGAACGCTCGATCTCGAGCAGCATCGTTCCCAGGATAACCGCCGGAAAGGCGAACATGATCATCGCCGCAAAAATCAGCATCGACCATGCAAAGATCGGCATTTTGGTCAGCGACATGCCGGGCGGGCGCGTCCGCAGCGTTCCGACGACGATCTCGATGGCGCCGGCAATCGCCGAGATCTCTATGAAACCGATGCCGAGCAGCCAGAAATCCGCGTTGTCGCCGGGCGAGAATTCCTTCAGCGTCAGCGGCGTGTACATGAACCAACCGCCCTTGGGCGCAAGATCGTAGAAGACGGTCGAGAAGAAGACGAGCCCACCCACGACATACGCCCAGATCGCAAAGGCGCTCAGGCGTGGGAAAGGGAGGTCGCGCGCCGCCAGCATCTGCGGCAGGAGCATGACCCCCAGCGCCTCCACCGCCGGCACGGCGAAGAGGAACATCATTGTCGTGCCGTGGACCGTGAAGATCTGGTTGTAGAGATCCTGGCTCAGGAAATCGTTATCCGGCACAGCCAGCTGCGTGCGCATCAGGAGCGCCAGAACGCCCGCCAGAAGGAAAAAGAGGAAGGCGGCGCCGATATAGAGCAGGCCGATAACCGTATTGTTGACGGCGGTCACGATCCTGAAACCTTTGGGCACTGCCCAGATGCGCAGGAGCTCATCCACCTCCTGTTCGGAGCGGGTTTCCGGATTGGGAAGGCTGCGGCGGAAATCGCTCATGAGCCGCTGCTCCGCAGTGTGTAGAGCAGAATCACACCGCCGGCATAGACGCAAAGCACCAGCATGGAATCGTAGCCCATCCGCAGGATCGACTTGTCCCGCCGTTCCGCAAGCCCGGCCTGAAACAGGGCCGTCAGAATTACGGCGAGGAGTGCTCCGAACACCGGAAACGGGCCCAGCCGCCCCATCACCGGTCCTCCAGTGTCGAGCAGATCGACCAGGAAAAGCAACGCCACATTTATAAGGTTCGTGCCGAGGATATCCGAAATCGCCATGGTGAATAGCTGGCGCCTGGCGGCGGAGATCGCTGTACTTAATTCCGGCAGAGACGTTGCAATGGCTACAAGGACGAAGCCGACGAAGCTCGATCCCAATCCGGTTTTCTGGGCGATCGCCTCGCCGGATTTGGCGACGACATAACCGGCGATCAGAATCACCGCGGCGACGATTGCAGTTTTGACCAGCAGGCTCCGCAGCGAATGATCGTCCTCCATTTTTGCGGCAGACTGCTTTTCCTTCTGATCAGTCAGCCTTTCCACCACACGGCCACCTTCGGCGGCAAGCCACGGTCGGCGCCCCTCGGCGCGCGACAGGACCCGTACGCAGGCGAGGTAGCCGAACAGCGCTCCCCAGCCCCACAGGCCGACTCCGAAAACGTTGACGTCGCCAACCACCATTGCGGCCGCAGCCGCCGAGATGAGGATTACGTTGAGACTGCCCTGAAGGATGACGGTAGCCTCGGGGACGACCGCGGTGAGCGCCTTCCTGCCAATGACGAAATCGATGATCGCCAGCAGCGTAACCTGCAGCGCAATGCTCCCGAACAGATTGTTGACAGCAAGTTCCGCATTGCCTGCGACAGAGGCGGTTGCCGTTACGCCGATCTCGGGGAGCGATGTCACGCCTGCAAGCAGGACAATGCCGATCATGGCTTGCCCGATGCCGGTGACATTGCTGATCATGTTCGCATACTGTGTCAACCTGCTGCCGGCAAACCAGACGAACGCTGCAGCCGTCGCGAAAAAGATCAGGTTCAGTGGCAATGCCAGTTGAGTGAAGTCAATCACCTAGATCGAGCCCCTCCAGATAGACCGAGATCGCCTCAACTTCCTCGGGTTTGAGATACTGGTAGACCGGCATGAGATTGTCGGGCTTGATGTGCTGATTGTTCGTGATCCAGCGCGAAAAGGCTTGGGCATCGTTGGGCAAAGTGGCCGCGGCAAGCGAATGGCGCGAGCCCACATGAGTAAGATCAGGGCCAATTGTGCCTGTGGCCTCGGTCCCGCGAATGGTGTGGCAGCCTCCGCAACCGTTCTCTTGGAAAAGCTGGCTGCCGCGTCGCGCCGCTGTGTTTTGCGGATCGCTTGCAGGCCCGGCCTCTGCCTCCAACCAGGCATCGAAGTCCTGAGCGGGCATCGCCACCACATAGAACGACATGAGCGCGTGCGCGCCGCCGCAATACTCGGCGCATTGACCACGGCTGATGCTGGGCTCGATCGCCTCCACGGTCAGGGTGTTGGTGCGGCCAGGGATCATGTCCAGCTTACCGGCGAGCTTGGGCGCCCAGAAGCTGTGGATCACGTTGTCGCTCTCAAGCCGCAACGTGACCGGGCGCCCAACCGGCAGGCGCAGTTCGTTGGCGCTGACCACGCGTTCGCCATCGGTCGAGGTGTAGACGACCTGCCACCACCAGCGCTTGCCGACAATGGTGATGCCGGGCCCTTCGGCACGGGCTGCCCGCGAGGCACCCGCGTCCATGGTTACGAGCCCGTAGACGAGCAGGCAGGTGAGGAGCACCACTGGCAGGATGATGCCTCCGCCGAAAATCAGCCATTCGTGGGCCAGCCGGTGCCGCCAGCTCCGCGGACCCCACATGGCGACGATGATCAACGCCAGCACCAACAGCGTTATTGCTGCGCTGAACCCGGTTGAAGCGAGCAATAATCCGTGCAGTTCAACCGCTTCGCGACCTTCCGGCTGCAAGGCCGACTGTATGCCCGAACATCCGGTGATGACGAGCAAGGGTACATGGACAGCCGCGATACGCCCCGGTTTCATCATCGACCCATCCTCGACGAAGCGGTCTCGCGAACGGGCCTATCGGCAGCCGCGAAATATGTGGCCACATCCTCCATCTGCTCCGGTGTAAGACGTTGGGCGACCGTCGACATGATTGCGGCAAAGCCGCTCTCGCTACGCACGCCGGATTGGAAGAGGCGCAATTGGCCGAGAATATATTGCCGAGACAATCCGCCCAGCCGAGGAAAGCGGTCGGACCCGCTGCTGCCGTGGCACGAAAGGCAAGGCGGCAGATGGGCGTCGGGCTGTCCCGAAACGGCAATCCTGCGGCCGCGCTCGATGCCATTTTGCGCCGTTCCTGCAATATCTTTCGGCACCTTCTGAGCGGAAAAATGGGCTGCAAGACGCTCTATCGCCTGGTCATCGAGCGCCGCGGCGATGGGTTCCATCATCCCGCTCTGGCGCCGGTCGGCGCGATAATCGAACAGCGATCGCCGCAGGTATGCCGCAGTCTGTCCGGAAAGGGACGGCACCTTATCCGACACGGGCAGCCGCTGCCCGTCACCATGGCAGGCCACGCAAAGCGAAGCGCGATCGGCGGGTGTAGTCTCGTCGGCAGTGGGCGACGCCAAACCGCCGATCGTGTCAGCGTAGACCTCTTCGCTCGGCAGGTACTGTAGGAAGGCCACCAGAGGCCAAATTTCATCTTGTCTGTGCAATCCAGCCCAAGCGGGCATGCCGGTGAATTTCACTCCGTTCTGAATAATCCAGCCCAGCTCCGCAGCATCCCATTTGGAAGCCGCATGGCTGAGATCCGGCGGCGCGGGATACATCTCCTGCATGATCGGGTTTCCATCGCCGCTGGGCATTCCGTGGCAGGGAGCGCAGCCAAGTTGGAAATGCCGTGCACCAAGTCGGATGAGGTTCTCATCATCGAGATTGTTAGGCGCATCGCCGGTACTGTGCGTGGAGATCGACCGGTTCAGCGCGAACTGGATGGCGCGTTCCACGACCACATAATGCCTTTTCAGCGCCGAAACGTTGTAGAAGCCGGAAGCGGCAAACATGAAAGCACCGACGACCGTGGCCAATATGAAGACCGCCAGCCAGAAAAGCCCCTGACGCCAAGTTAGGTCACGTGGAGCTATTCTGACCACGGCTCTACCCGTCAAAGCGCCAGTCTGGTGATCGTTCGGTCGAGATGAGCCAATGGCGGGCAACAAGGATACTGCCGAGCACATAGGTGAGGGGACAGACGATCAGCATCAGCAGGCCCGCCATCTGCTGGTCGGCGAGCTGGCTAGCCATCGACGCGGTGGGCTCATGTCCCGTCAGTCGATAGAGCGGCCTCGGAGCGAAGAGGAGGAGAACGCCGAGCAGGCAGAACAGTTTGCCGCTAACGAGAAGAGCTCCGATTGACCCCCAGGGCGACCGTGCCGCGCTGTAAATGATGGAGATCCAGAAAAAGAGCGCCGAGAGCAACAGCGATATGTGCATCACCACACTGAGCGACGAGCTTGAGGCTGCAGCGGCCAGGATCGCTGGAACGTGCCACACCCAAAGAAGCGCGATCTGCAAGGCTGCGGCGGCGCTGAGAAAGGTCAGATGAGGCAGGTAGCGCCAGTGAATGCGGTACAATGTATACGCCAGAAGCGGCGCCAGTAGATTCATCGCCAGAATGTGCATCGTCATATGACTGGTGAGTTCGCCGCTCAACATGAACAATGAACAGAAACCGAACCCTAATGTTCCTTCTAAGACAGCAGAGATATGCGACTGCGCGATGTGAACCACCCAATGTCGGCTTCATAAAGCGCTGCTACAGGCTGTTCTGGGCTCAACAGACGGCATTGGTGCGTGAATGCGTGGCGATTGGCCTATGGCGTGTTGAGACATCGAAGTGGAGTGCCCTGCCACCGTTATGGAACTCGCGATGGCATTCGTTGTTCGGGAGACGGGACAGATTCTGGAAGGGAAGCACCCATGGCGTTCGCCCCTGACCGCAAAGCCACGATCGCAGACATGATCGAACAGGCAAAGTCGCGTGTGATCGCCGCCACGGATCTCGACGAAATTCATGAGAGTGGATAGCCGATGCATGCGTTATCGGGAAAACCAGCGTGCTGCTGGATCGAGAATGCCGAAGCGACGAATTATCCGCCCCTCGACGGCTCCATCCATGCCGAGACGGTGGTCGTAGGCGCCGGTATCGTTGGCCTCACCACAGCTCTGCGGCTCCTCGAAGCGGGGCGCTCCGTCATAGTGCTTGAAGGTCTGCGGGTGGGTCGGCAGGTCACAGGCCGTTCGACAGCCAAGATCACCACGCAGCACCGGCTCATCTACCGAGATCTGATAGACACGATCGGGATCGAACGCGCTCGCGATTATGCGGAGGCGAATAGTGCGGGTGCACAACAAATTAAGAGCTGGATTCCAGAACACGGCATCGCCTGTGACCTCGAGGCCAAGCCCGCCTGGTCTTATACGCGCGATCCGACAGTTCGAGAAAAGATTGAGGCCGAGGCAGAGGCCGCGCAAAAACTGGGCCTCCAAGCGGAGGTGTTCGATCGAGCGCCGCTGCCGTTCGATACGGCCTGCGGGCTTTGTTTCCCGGATCAGGCGCAGTTCAACCCGGCCCGATATCTGATCGGGTTGGCGGCTGTTGTGAAGGCGCGCGGCGGGCAGATTTTCGAAAACAGCCGCGCGCGGATGACCGATGCGGCGAGCCGCTGGCGTGTCGTCACCGATGGCGGCACCGTGCATGCGGAGAACGTGGTGGTGGCGACGAACATGACCGTGAAGAGCCCGGTCGGCATGGCGCACCGCACACAGCCGCGTAGCCACGTGGCTATGGCCTTCCGTATCGATGATCCCGCGGTCGTCGACGGCATGTTCATCAGCATCGAGGAGCCGACGCGCTCGCTGCGCACCGGTCGCGATGCCCATGGCCCACTGCTGATCGTACTAGGCCCGCATTTCAGGACCGGACAGGATGGCAACGTGGCGGCCCGGTTCGTGGAGCTGGAAGACTGGGCACGTGCACACCTGCCGGTGGGTGATACCCTTTGGCGTTGGTGCAACGAAGACTACGACACGGCCGACCGCGTGCCCTATGCGGGCGCGCCGGACGTGGAGAAGGCGCCGGGCTTTTACATCGCTACCGGCTTCAATGCCTGGGGCATAAGCAACGGGACGGCCGTCGGCATGATGATCGCCGATATTATCGCCGGTCGCGCGAACTCCTGGACCTCACTTTACGATCCGACGCGGCCTTATCCGGACGATTTCCACAAGAGTGGGGACAGCCAGTCATATGTCCAAAGCCTGGACGAGATCGAGCCGGGCCAGGGCGGGGTAATTGTTCGCGGCGATGAAAAGATCGCGGCGGTGCGGGACGAAACCGGCGCGCTCCGCACATTCTCCGCAAGCTGCACCCACAAAGGCTGCACACTCACCTGGAACAATGCTGACCGGACATGGGACTGCCCCTGCCATGGTTCGATCTTTGCCGCTGACGGATCGGTGATCCACGGCCCGGCACGCGAGCCGCTGCCACCGGTCGAGCAATAGATTTTGCAATGCAATTTGCGGCAGGCGACCGTTCCAGGCTTCCGCAGGCGAACTGCGGGTGTGATGGAATCTTCGTCTCCAGGACTGTTCAATGCTTCGCCGCCGGTATCAGCGCAATGACGCCTATGCGCTTGTAGAGGCGACCTTCGGCATCGTCGCAGGTGTGGCCGTCATCACTGCTCTAGGTAGCCTCGCATCGCCCGCGTGACGGTCGAGGTGTCGCGAGTATGCCAGGTCACCCGGAGCAAGTCCCTTTGTTCGATAGAAGCATGCCAACGCTGGCAGGATCAGGACTTCTGTCCCATATCCACCGATTTCTTGAGAGCCTTAGCAAGGCCGGAGCGGACGGCGGCATCGAAGCCGGCGTCACGCACGGCCTCGATGGCCGCCGCCGTCGTGCCGCGGTAGCTCACGAATGCTTCCACCATGTCAGTAGGGCATTCTTCGTGACGTTCAATCAAGCGGCCAGCGCCGATGAGCACGGCATTGACCGCGCGGCGAGCGATCTCCGGATCAAGGCCACGCGCGAGGGCGTCATTCATCATAGCTGCCGCCAACAGTGCGGGAAACGCAGGGCCCGAGCCGGAAAGGCCGGTCAGATAGTCGAGGTCGTCTTCGCTGCCCACCTCGTCCGCCGCGCCGCACGCATCGAAGATGCGGCACACGGTTGCGCGATCGCGGTCGTCAAGATCGGCTGAGGCGACCCAGGGGGTGTAGGATTTTGCGACCTCCGCTGCCGCATTCGGCAGCGCCCGAACGACGCGCTTCGTCTTGAGTTGGTCGGCCAGCTGGCTCAGCCGGATACCGGCCATAACCGATATAACGAGCTTGCCGCCGGCATTGACTAGGAGGGAGGGCCAGTCAGCCGGGCGCACCGAAACGATGATCACATCCGATCGGTCAGCGAGCTCCTGATTGTCCCGGGTCCAGCGAACGCCCTGCAAACGCTTCGGCCGTTCGCTCCGGTAGGACAATATGAGTTCCTCGGCTGACACCGGCCCCGCGTCGATGATCGACTTGGCGATGGCCCCGCCCAGCCATCCGTTTCCACCAATTACACCAATCTTCAACACGTCGCTCATACCGGCCTCGCTGCTGCTATCCGGAATAGCCATGCCGCGCGAAGAAGCGGTCGAGTTCTCTCTGCTCCGGCGCCTGACTGGTGAAGATTTCCACGTATTCAGGGATGCGTTTCATGCGGACGGAGAGATCTTCCTTCGTCTGCATCGAGATGTATCCGATCTGCACCAGATAGATTGTGCGTGCCCGAACATCGGCACGTGACTCGTCTTGTCCAAAGCGAATGAACATCCGCGCCAGGGCGTCGAGGCGTTGCTGGTCGGCCTTCTGGACCTCAGCCAGTATTCCAGATGACTGGAGCGCCCAGCTCCTGATCGCAAACTCGAATTTCGAGTCGAAGAGCTCGCTGTCGAGCCAGCAGTCAAAGACATTCAGCATCGCCTCCGCAATCGTCTCGGCATATGCTTCCGTTCGTTCGATGAGGTTGCCGGTGTTTTTTTCGCGCCAACGCGCAACGAGGGCATCAAGCAGTTCTTCGCGATCCTTGAAGAACCAATAAAAGCTCGTTCGCGACAGATTGAGCTTCTTTGCCAGCGGCATGATTTTCACGGCATCGATGCCCGATTCGAGCAGCGACTCGTATGCCGCCCCCAGCCAAAGATCTGGGGAACCGCGCCAGCCACTTTCGTTCGAAGTCTGCTCCATGGGATATTCTCCTGCCCGAAATGTACATATATGTCAATCATAGGTTCGCGCATGAACTCTGAATTGACACATATGTACATTCTCACTTATGCTTCCGGAGAATGTCCAAGTCGGAGCCAGGCAGATGTCGAACGACCCACTCCTTCAGCCCTACCAGCTCAAGCATCTTACGCTGCGCAACCGCATCATCATGACGTCGCACGAGCCGGCTTATCCGGAGGACGGGATGCCGAAAGGGCGCTACCGCGCCTATCACGTGGAGCGCGCCAAGGGCGGCGTTGCCATGACGATGACGGCGGGTTCCGCGGCCGTTTCAAAGGACAGCCCACCGGTCTTCAACAATCTCCTCGTCTACAAAGACGAGGTAGTGCCGTGGATGAAGGATATGACCGATGCCGTGCACGAAGAGGGCGCTGCGGTCATGATCCAGCTCACCCATCTCGGCCGCCGGACGCGCTGGGACAAGGAATTCTGGCTGCCGGTCGTCTCACCATCGCATCATCGCGAGGCGTCTCACCGCGCGTTCCCGAAGAAGATGGAAGACTGGGATATCGAGCGGATCATCAAGGACTACGCCGATGCAGCCGAGCGCATGAAGGCCGGCGGCATGGACGGCATCGAGCTGCAGGCCTACGGGCACCTGATGGACCAGTTCTGGTCTCCGCTGACGAACGAACTCGACGGACCTTACGGCGGTTCTCTCGAAAACAGGCTACGCTTCACCTTCGACGTCCTAAGGGAAATCCGCAAGCGCGTCGGCCCCAACTTCATCGTGGGTGTCCGCTACACGGGCGACGAGATGCTCGAAGGCGGATTGGCCAAGGAGGACGGCCTGGAAATCTCGAGGCGGCTCAAGGACAGCGGCATGGTCGACTTCCTGAACGTCGTCAGGGGGCATATCGACACCGATGCCGGCCTGACCGACGTCATTCCGATTCAGGGGATGGCCAATTCCCCGCATCTGGACTTTGCGGGTGAAATACGCGCGGCCACCAATTTCCCGACCTTCCATGCCGCGAAGATCCCGGACGTGGCAACGGCGCGCCACGCCATCGCCTCTGGTAAGCTCGATATGGTCGGCATGACCCGCGCCCATATGACGGATCCCCATATCGTCCGGAAGATCATGGAGAAGCGGGAGGACGAGATCCGACCCTGCGTGGGCGCCAACTACTGTCTGGACCGGATCTATCAGGGCGGCGCCGCCTACTGCATTCACAATGCGGCCACCGGCCGTGAACTCACCATGCCACATGAGATCACCAAGGCCGACCGTCGCAAGAAAATTGTCGTCGTCGGCGCGGGGCCGGCAGGGATGGAGGCGGCGCGGGTTGCGGGCGAGCGCGGCCATGAGGTGGTCGTCTTCGAGGCGGCGAGCGACCCCGGCGGTCAAATCCGTCTGACCGCACAGAGCGAGCGCCGTCGCGAGATGATCAGCATTATCGACTGGCGCATGGCACAGTGCGAAAAGCACGGCGTCGTCTTCCACTTCAATAGCTGGGCGGAAGCCGAGAACGTTCGGGCCGAAAAGCCCGATGTCGTCATCATCGCGACGGGCGGCCTGCCGCACACAGAGGTGCTGAAGAAGGGTAACGAGCTCGTCGCTTCCTCCTGGGATATCATCTCGGGCGATGTAAAACCCGGCAGCAACGTCCTCGTGTATGATGATGCGGGCGACCATGCCGGACTGCAGGCAGCCGAAATCCTTGCCAATTCCGGGGCGAAGGTCGAGATCATGACGCCCGACCGTTCGTTCGCGCCAGAGGTCATGGCCATGAACCTGGTGCCCTACATGCGTACTCTCCAAAAGCTGGACGCCACCTTCACGGTTACCTATCGCCTGGAGGCGGTTGAGAAGAACGGCAATCAGCTGATAGCCCACGTCGGCAGCGACTATGGCGGCGTTGCAAAGCAGCGCACGTTCGACCAGGTGGTCGTCAACCACGGCACGATTCCGCTGGATGATGTTTACTTCGAGCTCAAGCCCGCTTCCACGAACCTCGGCGAGATGTCGCATGAGCAACTGATCGCCGGCGTTCCGCAGTCGACTGGCCGCAACCCGCGAGGCGAGTTCCAGCTCTTTCGCATTGGCGATGCCGTTTCGGCGCGCAATACGCATGCAGCAATCTACGATGCGCACCGCCTTCTCAAGGATATCTGATCTCCAGGAAGGCGCGGGCCGCAAACTGCCCACCTATCGGTAGAGGAAAACAGTTTCTCAATGAAGAGTTAGAACCAATTTCGCACATTAAAACGAAAAATTTCTGAGCTTTTATGAGCAAAATCGGCGAGATTTCTGAAGTCAATTCATCGCTTTAATTGCGAATTCTTCATTCATTGTGTCAAGTAAAACTCTATTTCACCATGTCCAAAAACATGACCAACTTTGCCATAGCTCGGGCTTATTTGGCAACGCATCCTCGATTTTGCCTTCGGACCTATGAATATTACGAAGTCGGCCTGTCGAAAAGGTGGTGATCGGCTGCGCGTTCAGATCAGGAACTGATGCGATCAGGTTCTGCATGCTGAGGGGAGCAATTAATGTCGAATGGGCGCGATCGGCAGCTTGATGGGCTGAGGGCAATCGCCGTCACGATGGTGCTGTACGCGCATTTTTTCTCCACCAACGATTCCTATTGGGGCCACGTCGGTGTGCGCCTGTTCTTCATCCTCAGTGGTTTCCTGATCACCCGCCTCCTCCTGGACGCGCGTTCAGCCGCAGAATTTGAAGCTTTGCCCGCCCTCGGCTCGTTCTATATTCGACGGGCTCTGCGGATCTTCCCGCCATATTTCGCCATGTTGGGGTGCGTCTGGCTGCTCAGCCTGGAGCAGTCCAGATGGGTCCTCCTCTGGCACGCGCTTTACATTTCGAACTTTTGGTACGCTCTCCAGAATGACTGGACGCCGTGGGTCCTGGTCCACACCTGGACGCTGTCCATCGAAGAGCAGTTCTATGTCGTTTGGCCTTTGCTCATCCTGCTGGCGCCGCGCCAATGGATCGAGCGGATCTGCATAGCCGTCATCGTCCTGTCGTTGGCATACCGGTTCTATTGGCCCTTCACAGGGACGCCTTCGGCTGCGCGCGATGTCCTTCCCCCGGCGTCGATGGATGCGCTGGGGGCCGGGGCATTGCTGGCGGCTTATCGGTCTCATGCCGTGGGCTGGCCCCAATGGATGCGGTCGGCCTGGGCACCCCTTGCGGTCGCTTTCCTCCTGTTGCTGTCGTTCAGATCGGTCCAGCTTACGCCGACGCAGGATTGGATGCGCTGGATCGGAATGGAGGTATTCCCCCTCGTGCCGCTGGTCATGGTCGTCGGGCTCTGTTCGGCGCGGATCGAAGGCTACGCCGGCCGTCTATTGGAGGCGCGGCCGTTGGTCGCTCTCGGCTGCATCAGCTATGGCATATATCTCTATCACGGTCTGGTGTTGGCGCTGGTCGTCAAGGCGCAGCCCTGGCTTCCGGTCAACGTCGCGGAACAGGGGTTCGGCCGATTCGCGATCGCGGGAGCTGGAACGCTGATGCTCGCTTCCGTTTCCTGGCTTTTTTTCGAGAAACCGATCAACGCGTTCAAGCGCCACTTTCCTTACGTTGCCCAGGGAGACCGCAATCCCACGACGATATTCACCAGATGGCTAGGCAATGCGCACGACCGGAGGAGTGTGGCTGTGCCGCACGGTCCGATTGAGCGCACCAAGGCCGTTCCGGACCCTGATACTCGATGAACCGATCTAAGGCTGAACCATGTCCGCCCCATTGGTCTCTGTTCTGCTACCCGTCTACAATGCCGAACCCTATCTGGCCGCTGCGCTGGAGAGCGTCCTGCGCCAGGATTACGAGCGTCTGGAAATCATCGCCATCGATGACGGCTCGACCGACCGTTCAGCATACATTCTGCGGCAGTACCAAAAGGCCGATGGCCGAATTTCGATCGTCTCGCGTGAAAACCGCGGTCTGATTGCGACGCTGAACGAGGGTCTTGCCCTGGCCCAAGGCGATCTCATCGCCAGGATGGACGCCGATGACATAGCCTATCCTTCGCGCCTTTCGCGGCAGGTTGCAGCATTTGCCCAACAGCCTCAGTGCGCAATCTGTGGGTCGGGCGTCGACACACTCGTCGGCGCTCGCATTGTCAGGGGCACGGCCGATCCGATCTATCAGCTCTGCAGCCTGCGTATACTGTCGATGTTCTTTACGATCTTCATCCACTCGACCGTAGTCTACAACAGGCGGGTCATACCGGAGAAAATATTGAGATATGACCCGCGCTATGTGCACGCGGAAGACTTCGATCTCTTCAGGCGCATCGCCGATCGCTTTCCGGCGACGATGATCGAAGACAGCCTGATCGCCTACCGTATCCACGACGGCAGCGTTTCAAGCAGGCACAGGCGCGAGATGCGTAGAACGCACCTGGCGATCGTCACCGAAAATCTTGAGCGGGAGGCTACTGCCGTTGTCCCCGGCACTCTGTGCGACATCGGTGAGGCGGTGACGCCGGACACTGTTCGTCGGGCCGCTGACTCCATCCTCGCGCTTGAAGGCTGGGTCGCAACCCTGCCTGCGGAAACGCGACCGAGCTATGAGCAAGGAACGCTGAACCTCTTCTATTTCATCTACCAACTCATCAGCGACGAGCAGCGGCCGGAACTGACGCATGAGTTCCTGAGCCGGGCGCAGAAATGGGGGCTCATCCGGCGCCGCGAGAAGTACGGGTTGCTGGTTGGAGCCTATGCGCCATGGTTGAGCCGCGTGTCGACCGCGGCCACCAGACGGGTGGACGCGCTCTCGCGACACCTGCAATCAGTGCCCGCTGCGGCTGTCCTTCCCCGCTATCACATGAGCTAGAATGACCGCCGGACCTATCCCACCCACGTTACGGAGCAGCACAGAGGCGTTTGCCCCAGAAGCCGCTTACCCGGCGACGACAGACGGACCGACGCCGCTGGCCAGCTTCATTGTCTGCACCCGCAACCGCGTCTCGTCACTTGATGTCTGCATCGCGTCAATTCAGGCAGCGTGCCAATCTCATGCTGCCATTACGGCCGAGCTCGTCATGATCGACAATGGCTCCACGGACGGCACTTCGGAATATCTGGCCCGCATCGACGCAACGTCGAACATCGCAGTCACGATCATTTCGGAGCCGCGTCCGGGGCTGGCTGCCGCTCGCAATGCCGGACTGAAGAGCGCCCGTGGTCGCATATTCGTCTTCATCGACGATGATTGCGAAATTCACCGGGACTACCTCCGCGATTTGGAGCGGCACTACGCGAGCGGCGATAGCTGCGTTATCCGAGGCGGCCGCGTCGAACTCGGAGATTCGGAGGACCTGCCATTCACTATCAAACGCTCGCCGGTGCGCGCTCGGCTCACCCGCGAGGTTCATCCGGGCGGCTTCGTACTGGGCTGTAATATGACGATGCATCGCGAGGTTGCGGCCCTCGTGGGAGATTTCGACGAGCGCTTCGGTGCTGGCGGCCCGCTACGCTCCGCAGAGGACACCGACTATCTCGTGCGAGCATATCTGCTCGGCATCCCGGTGGAGTATGTGCCCGACATGACCGTTTTTCATCATCATGGCCGAAACGCCCGCCAAGCCATCGAGACGCTTCACCGAAACTATAGCCTTGGTAATGGAGGACTTTGCCTGAAGCACATCCGCGATGCGCCCTGGCTGCTTCTCCACTTCTACTGGACTGTGCGATCGGCTTTCAGAGAACTTATGGGCGGCCCACGGTTCGATTCCGAACTGCGCCTGTCTCATTGGTCGATCGTGTCCATGAACATGCTCGGCGCCGCAAAATTCGTCGGCCTGCTGATCGCAGGACGGCCAGGGCGCGCAGAGGTACGACAGGTCCAACAGGCAACCGCTGAGGTGAGGTGACCGTCATGTTGCGATTGGTATTGCCGGGATTGCCGGTGCTGCGCAACGCGCTGGGGGGACATTTGCGTCTCCTTCCGGCCGTGGTGGTTCTAGGCTTGGTCGCCTCCGCGCTTGAAGGTGTCGGCATCGGCCTGGTCATTCCCATGCTAAGCATCATCGTCGGTCACGACGATAGCTCCCAGATGAGCAGCTTCTCCGCATTCTTCCAAAAGGTCGGATCAGGGTTCGACAATGGTGAGCGGCTGATCGTAATTTCCGCCATCATCGTTGCGTTGATCGTGCTGAAGAACATCCTGGCGTTTTCAAATACCGTACTCACGACATTCATCTATGGCAAAGCGAGCCATTCCATCCGAAGCGCCCTGTCGGAACAACTCTTGAGGGTAGGCTATCCATTCTTCCTGCAACAGGATCCTGGTCGTCTGCTCAATATCATCTCCAACGAGTCCTGGCGTGCCTCGGATGCGGTTCAAACTGTTCTTGGGGCGATCGTGAACGCCTCGGCTGCAGTCATTCTCTTGGCCTTCCTGCTGCTCCTTTCCTGGCAGATGACACTGCTGGTCGCGTTCGGTCTGGCCGCGGTCCAACTCGCGCATGCCGTTCTGTCGGCCAGCCTGAAGGCCCCCAGCCGCAGCGTTACCTCGCACAACAGCGCACTCGCATCGAGAATGCTCCACCTAGTGCATGCCGGACAGCTGATCCGCATTTTCGGTCAGGAGCAGCGTGAAAAGGCAGTGTTCGACGGAGCATCGGACGCTGTTCGCCGAGCCGGCTTCGTCCTACAGACCCGTCAGGGTGCGCTGCCGCTGCTGACGGAAGTGCTCCACGCGATGCTCTTCCTGGGTGTGGTCGTGGGCGCCTGGTTTGTGGGGGTGAGTTTCCCGGTGATCGTGGCGTTCGTCGTCCTCCTCTACAGGCTGCAGCCGCACATGCGGTCTTTGCAGACTGCCTGGAGTCAGTTGCAGGGCTGGAGTGGGTCGATGGAAGAAGTCAGATGGCTGCTGGACTCGTCGGACAAACCCCAGCCGCCCGAGGGCATCATCCCCTTCCACGGCCTCAGGCAAGGTGTGAAGTTTGATGGCGTGACGTTCCGGTATCCGGATTCAGGCTCCCGCGCGGTGGTGCTGCATTCCGCGAGTTTCGAAATCCGCAAAGGCCGCTCGACGGCGATCATCGGCCGCTCCGGCGCTGGCAAGACAACGGTCGTGAACCTCCTATGCCGGTTCGTGGAACCGGATGAGGGCGTTACCCTCGTCGACGGCCTCCCGCTAAGCCAGATCGATCCTACCCAATGGCGAAGTCAGATCGCGCTCGCCAGCCAGGAGCTCGAGCTTGTCGATGGCACCATTCTGGAAAACATCACCTACGGCCAAAAGCAGGCCACAGCCGCCGAAGCCGAGCGTGCTGCAAAATCGGCCGAGGCGCATGAGTTCATAGAAAAACTGCCCCAGGGATACCAGACCGTGGTCGGCTACCGGGGCGTCAATCTATCTGCGGGGCAGCGGCAGCGGATCGCGCTGGCAAGAGCGCTGGTCCGCGATCCCGACATCCTGATTCTGGATGAAGCCACCAACGCCGTGGATGGTCTCTCCGAAGCGGCAATCGTCGAGACGCTAAGATCGAGAGCCGGCCACCGCACGACGGTCGTGATCAGCCATCATCGCAGCACCATTTCGTTCTGCGACGATGTCGTGATCCTGAGCGGCGGCCGCGTAAAGGGCCAAACCCCGCTCGCCGATCTGGCGTCCCTGAGCATGGACGAGCTCTATGAGCTCCAAGGGGTCGATTGATCAATGGGAGGTATGTTGCTGCAGCCTGCGTGGATGGCATTATTCTTCACTTTTTATACAGGCGTTACACAAAAATTGCTCAAATTGGAAAGTCGTTACGATGCCGCTCTCAGTAGATTCTAATAACCGTCATGATCGACTCAGAATTAATTTTCGCAGTTGCTTGACCACGCGTTCGGTGGCATCGTATGTTGCGTTGCAGCATTGTGGCGTCGAGGCGTCCGTTTGAAAGTGAGCGCTGACTGGAACGGGGTTGGCGCGCGCGGGCCACGCAGGGCGGTCATGCCTATAGTCGCTCGCTGCGACTTCGACCGTAAGCCGACAGAAGCAGAGGCTGGGGGCAGATCTGGAGCTGTCATGAATGCGAAACTCGAAAGCAACCGCACAAAAGCCTGACTTTGAGCTTCTGACCAGGGATATGTTGCAGGTCAGGGTGAATACCTATGCCGGTAGAAAGCCCGAGAACGGCGCACAGGTCGCCGTGGCGCGGCGGCCCGGGAACAATCGGCTGCCGGTGTTGGCAGCGAGCCGCTGAAGGAACAGAGCTTGCTGGATCGTAGCGAAAAGAGCCTCGAACAGGAAGAACAGATTGTCTACGGCCGTCTGCGCAGCGGTCGTACACGTGCAGCCGTTCATGGCGTCTTCTGGTCGGCGCTGAGCGGCTTTGCGCCAGCGGCGGTCGCTGCGGGTGTGTTCACTGTCACCTCGCGTTTCCTCACACCCGCAGAGTTCGGTCTGGTCGCGCTGGCGGCCAGCATCGCTATGCTGGCGAGTGCTGTCGCCCCGGCGGGGTTTGGCCAGGCCCTCATTCAGCGCGAGGATTTGGGGCGGCGGCATCTCGATTCCGTATTTTGGCTCTGCGTCCTCGTCGCACTTGCCATCTATGCTGGGCTCGTTCTGGCGGCCCCTGCGCTCGCCGGTTTTCTGGGCGAAGACGGCTTGGCGCTGCTCCTGCCGGTCATCGGCTTGCGCGTCATATTCGATCTTTCATGCGTTGTACCGAATGCGCTTCTTTCGCGCGCCATGGCGTTCAGCAAGATGGCCATGCGCACGACGATCGCCTCGCTTGTTTCAGCAGCCGTCTGTCTTTGCCTGCTGGCCTTGGGATACGGGCTTTGGGCGCTGGCGCTGTCGCAGCTGGCCTCGTCGGTTGCCATATGCGTGGGCACCCTCCTGTCGGTCGACTGGCGGCCTGGTCTGCGCTTCGACCGGCGTGCTCTCAGCGAGCTTGCCCACTACGGCATGTTCGCCTCGGGCCACCGGATTCTCCGCATGATCAGTTTGGACCAGATACTGATCGGCAGCCTTCTGGGCACGACGGCGCTCGGCATATACAGTTTCGCGCGGCGGATATTTAAGATCCTCAACGATCTCATCGCCGGTGCGCTCAACGCTGTTTCCTATACACTGCTCTCGTCGCTGCAGAGCGAGCACGAGAAGCTGAAGGAGGCATTCCTTTTCGCGACCTTCGCTTCCTCGGCGCTCTCATTCCCCGTGTTCGTCGGGCTCGCCATCGTTGCCGGCGATCTCATCCCGGTGCTTTTCGGCGCGCACTGGATCGAGGCCATACCTGCCCTTCGCAGCTTCTGCGTCATCGGACTGCTAAGCTGCATCGGGATCCTCCAGGCTTCGCTGATCAACAGCCAGGGTAACGCGAACTGGTGGTTCTATTATATGGCGGCGAAGCAGGCTGTGACCGTGCTGGTGATCTTGGTCTTCTACCGCTTTGGCGTTTCCACGCTTGTCTTCGCCATTGCCGTCCAGATCTTCCTCATGTGGCCGGCCGCCGTCTGGATGGTGCTGAGAATACTGAAGATCGGCCCCTGGACCTATCTGCGGCCCTTCCTCGCCCCCGCGATTGCCAGCCTGGCAATGTTGGTCGGAGTGCTCGCCCTCCGGCAATATATGGCTGAGGATTCGGCATATCTGCGCCTTGCCGGCGAGGTCTCATGCGGCGCGGTAATCTACTGCGCGGTGCTTGCCATCCTCGACAGCCGCCGGATATTTCAAATGCGCGACCTTGTGCTGAAGCGGGGAGCGGTGTCGGCATGAAGCTCACCTACTTCAGGGGTCACGTACCCAATTTTGGTGACGAGCTGAACACCTTTATGTGGCCGCGGCTTTTGCCGCAGGGCTTCCTCGACGAAGATGACAGCGAACTGTTCCTCGGCATCGGGTCGATACTCTGGGAGCACTATCCGAAGGAACCGCGCAAATACGTTTTCGGATCGGGATATGGCGGGTATGCACCGGCACCTGATGTCCACGACGGCATGTGGGATGTGATATTCGTGCGCGGCCCGCGAACGGCCGCCCGGCTTGACCTGCCGCTATCCAAAGGCATTTGCGACAGCGCGGTCCTCATCCGTAAACTCGACTTGCCGCCGGCAGGTGGAGACATTGGCATCGCCTTCATGCCGCACTATCACAGTTTTACGCGCGGCCATTGGCCGGAAGCCTGCGCGGAGGCGGGCATTCGCCTGATCGATCCTCGCGATGATGTGGAAGAAATCATCAGCAAGATTCGCGGCGCCCGCATGCTGATCACCGAGGCCATGCATGGCGCCATCGTCGCCGATGCCTTGAGAACGCCTTGGCTTGCGGTCCGCCCGATACACGCTCAGAATGCCGCCAAATGGTCCGATTGGGCAGAATCCCTCGAATTGGACTTGAGCCGACATCCCCTCCAGCCGTCGAGCCTGCTTGAAGCCTATGTCAGTGCGACAAAGGGCCGGCGGTACTATGGAGGCCGTGCAAAACAATTGGGTCGAAGTACACTTGCCAGGCCGGCAAACAAGGTCTTGACCCTCCTTGCCGCACGGCATTTGAGAAAGCTGAGCCGATGTGAACCACAACTGAGCCGCGACGATCGTATCAACGACGCATGCGAGCGTGCGCACCAGGCCGTTGAGGAGTTTCTTAGATCACGCGCTTCCGTCATGGAGCACAGGCCATGAACATCAGGATCGCCGTCGTCATCCCGTATTTCCAACGGGAATCCGGTATTTTGCGGCGTTCAGTCGAGTCGGTATTCGCACAGGAACTGCCGGACGGCACCGATGTGAAGATTGTCATCGTCGACGACGAGTCGCCGCTTCCTGCGAAAAAGGAGCTTTCCGATCTCACTCCGCCCGCTCCATACAGCATTGTCGTGTTAAACCGAGGAAACGGCGGACCAGGGGCGGCGCGGAATACGGGGCTCGACCATCTGGATCCGGCGGAGACGGACTATGTGGCCTTTCTCGATTCTGATGATGTGTGGTTTCCCGACCATCTCCGTCACGCGGTCGCTGCGCTTGCCGGAGGAGCGGACTTTTATTTCGCCAATAGCATGCACGACGGTGTCACGTCGTTCTCCTACTTCGACTACATGACGAAGAACCACGATGTCCGCGTCGGCGCGGAACCCGAGTCGCGGTCCATATCAGGGCATCAGGCGTTCAATGAGTTTCTGGTTCACTGCATTCCGCACACGTCCAATGTCGTGTACGGGTTTCCGCCCCACCGTGATGTGCGCTTCGACGCCAAACTGCGCCGTACCGGTGAGGACCAGCTTTTCTGGATCACGCTCGCAAAGCAGTCCAGCAGGGTCAGCTATTCCACTGCTGTCATGGGAGCGCGCGGACGGGGCGTATCCGTTTACCGGGAAGCTCTTGCATGGGACTCGGTCAACGCGCCCGACCGCCTGATCGACGGGCTTGTCTTCAGGGACAAGCTTGCCACCATATTCGATCTGGATTCGACACAAAGGAGGCTGAGCGAGCAAGAAGCGCAGGAGACGCGTGATCATCTGGTGTTTCTGTGCCTCAGGAACCTGCGCTACAGGCCGCTTAGCACCCTGCATGCAGCTCTAAGGATCTCACGGGAACTGCCCTCCTTCTGGCTTCACTTTCCAAAGACCTGCCTTCGCGTTCCAGCCCACTATCGCACGTTCAAAACCCAGGCAGCCATTCCGCAACCCTGACCCGGTGGGCGAACAGGATGAGGACCGCTTTGAAGATAGTTTTCGCGAGTGCACATCCCTATCTCCCGCAGATCGCCGGCGGTAGTCAGTCGAATACCCACGAAATGGCGCGGGAACTTCTTGCGCGCGGCCACGAAATCGGCGTCCTGGCCGGGTTGACGCGCGACGGCTGGATCGGTGCGCGCGGTCGAGTGATGATGAAGCTGTCGCGGCGCAAAGCCGTCTGCGACCACAGCCAGGGCTATCCGGTTCACCGTTCCTGGTTTGCCTGGGAGGGGGCGGGGGACGTAGCGCGTTCGGAGGCGCCCGATGTTGTCGTGGCGCAGTCCGGCAAGATCCTGCGCGTTGCGCGGGCCTTCCGGGACATGGGCCTGCCGACGGTCATCTATCTTCACAATGTCGAGTTCGAGGATCACGGGGAGCCGATCGAGGATTTCGGCGACGCCGTCTTTCTTGCCAACTCGCAGTTCACCGCCGACCGCTATCAAGACGCCTTCGGGATTCGTTCGACGGTGATAAATCCGCTTTTCCAGCCCGAGCGCTACCAGGTCCCTTCGCGCCGCGAACGGGTCCTGTTCGTGAACCCCCATCCGCTGAAGGGGGTCGATCTCGCCATCACGCTTGCACGGGCATGTCCCGATATCCCCTTCGATTTCGTCGAGAGCTGGACGCTGTCGGAGGACCAGCGATCGGCACTCATGCAAAGCATTGCTGGACTTGGAAACGTCACGCTGCATTCGCGGACGGACGATATGCGCGAGCACTACGGCCGAGCCCGCGTCGTTCTGGTTCCCAGCCGATGGGAGGAGACCTGGGGGCGTATTGCCTCTGAAGCGCATTACAGCGGCATCCCTGTTCTCGCCACGCAGATCGGCGGGCTGGGTGAGGCCGTAGGACCAGGCGGTATCCTTCTGCCACCGCGAGCGGAGCTATCGGAATGGACCGCGGCCCTGCGTTCTCTCTGGGACGACTCGACCCTCTATGAATCTCTCTCCCAGGCCGCATTGAATTACGCCAAACGTCCTCAGCTCGATCGTGCGCGGCAGATCGATCGGATGGAGGAGATATTGACGACAGCTGCCGACAGGCGCGCAGGAAAGGCCGCGTGAGGCCGGCCCACGACGGATCGCTTCATCGGAAACAGCGATCCCTTCATGCGCTCTCGAGCATCCACCGATAAGGCGTCGTCCCGATCATCGCCTGTAGTTCATCGTAGTTCTCGATCATGTCTTCAAGCGGATCGGGGTTGGTCTTGCGCAGAAGGATATCCGGCTTGCCGGGCTCCAGCCCCATAAACGCCATCACCTTGCGGTAGGCGACGAACGGGTCGTCGCTTATGTGTTCCTCGTAATTGATTTCGCAGACCTGCTTGCCTGCGAGGAGTCGGTCGAGACGCTCGTGCCCTTCTTCGATCATGCGGATTGCATCGACCAGGTCGAGATGCCTGGCGCCGAGCGGAATCCTGTGCAGGTCGAGACGGAAGCGCCTCTTCTGCTGCTTCTGGTCCGCGCGAATGTGAAACTGGCCGGTATCGCGCAGGACGACGCCGGAAATCAGCCGGCGCAGGATGTTCTTCCTTTTGAGGACGACACAGCGCTCGAATCCGAGCTCGGACAGCGTGTCCACGTAGCGCTCCAGATCGAGGCCGATCACCTTCAGATGATGCTCGTCGAGAAACTTCGTCTCGAAACCAAACATCCGATTGCGCGCCTCGCGCATTTCGATCCGCAGGACCTTCAACGGATCCTGGGGAAGAGAATAGCTGCCGGACCCGACGGCTTTCATGTAGCGGTCATGCTCCCTCTGGAACACCTCGCCAGCCCAGTAGATGCGTCGGTGCTGCTGCAGCATACCAACAAGCACGGTGCTACCGACGCGCCCGACATGAAACATGGCGACGTTCCCGGGGCGAAACAAACCAAGCAGCGGGTTCAATACGGCCTTGGCGTATCTGCGCGTGTGATGGCTGATGGAGGGTTGGAGAAGTTCCGACATGGGCGCGCCTTCCTGCGTTCAGCATGGTACTCGTCACGACTCGGCAGCCCCTCCCACACCGCGCGCACAGCGGCAGCGACCCTTCCCGGCCTGCACTGGCTCGTCCGGGCGCCTGACGGGACCGGCTATCGAGCGCTGGCCACGTTGGGCCCGGAATGACCGATTATAATCGCGGTCGCGGGAATTGCACCCGCCTTGTCGGCAAATCGAAGCGGCCAAAAGGTGTCGCGCCGATGCAGAACCATCGGTACCGCTTCTCCAGAATCCACATTGGGAAATGGTTTCGGCAGGTACGAAGGCCAAGCCATACTTATCCGTTGCCGCGCTTCTGCCGAAGCCGGGCTATGTCAAAGAACGTGGGAAGCGGGGCGCGTTGTCCGAGCCACTCTATTTCTTTTTAAGGCGCGTCCAACGCGCCCCGCCGGAGTCTGTCCCGGCGGTCGGCCGGTCACCCGGCCCCCCGCCCTTCCCGGCTGCACCCGATTGGGGGCTTTACCGGGCCGGACGGGAAGCCTGGCGGCTTCTCCGCAATGCCGGCGACGCTGTCTGTAGCGCCTCCGGCACCGCCGGCCTGTCGCGGGCCCTCAGGCCTCCGGGCACCGGCAGCCCGAAGGGGGAGGTCTCCGCCGCCCTCCCTGATCCCCGGTCCGGACCCGGTTCCCGTAAGGGCGATGGGGCTATGATAGGGGCGGCTTGGGCAGGGGGGCGAAAATTCCTGCGAGAAAAGTTTGCAGGTTGTGGGGGATCAATAGGTTAGTG
Organism: Chelativorans salis; assembly: GCF_025336525.1. Taxonomy (GTDB): domain Bacteria; phylum Pseudomonadota; class Alphaproteobacteria; order Rhizobiales; family Rhizobiaceae; genus Chelativorans; species Chelativorans salis. The sequence continues at coordinate 563,475 of NZ_JAOCZP010000001.1, read as the reverse complement.
GGAAATTTGGTCGAAATTTATCCCCCGCTTGGATAGCCTGCATCTTGATGGGGGAGAGGAAAGGCGCCCGTCATTGCAGCCACGGTTCCTCTACCCCACGATGTGGAGCCCGAGACGGAGTGGGGGAGTGGCGCTGGCGCGGTCGGCAGCCGCACTGCTGGCGCGGCATTCTCCGATGTGGTCTCTCCGGTTAGGCACCGTCTCCAACGCGCACCTGGTCTGCCTAGAACAGAGAGCCCTGCTTTCCAGGCTCTTTCGCCGGCGGGGAAGACTTGCTTGGACGCGGGGCGCCCGCTGGTTTGCCGGTGGCGACGGCGCCGGCGCTGCCGTCGGAGAATTGCAGGTGCAGTTCCTGGCCTACCCGCAGATCGCTGGCCCGCTTAAGCGGCTTGTCCTCTGCATCGCGCACCAATGCAAAGCCGCGCTCCAGAACCTTCTTGTAGGATAGCGATTCGGCGAGCCGTGCCGCCTGGTCGTAGGCAGCTTTCGCGCGCTCGAGCCGCAGAAGGGCGGCGCGGTCCCGGCGGCCGGTGGTGGCCGCCAGCCTCTCTTTCAGGCGGCCGATGCGCTCCAGGCTGGCGCGCGGGCTGACGCGTGCGGCATCACGATCAAAGCGGGCGCGGCGGTTTCGCACCAGGCCGAGATAGACGATGGGCAGGCGCTCGCCGCACTGGGTGGCCCGCCGCCGTGCCTCGACGAGGCGTCGGTCGAGTGCCGTGATCGACAGCCGCAACCCGTCGAAGCGCAGTCGTTTGCGCTGGGTGGCGCCGCCCAAGGCACGCACCAGCCGTCCCGCCGCCTCGTCGAAGCGCCGGCGCGGCAGGGCGAAGAGCTGGTCCGGCGACGGCAGCGCCCGCGAGAGCGCACGCAGGCCTTGCCGCCGCCGCTCCAGATCCCGCGAAACCGCCCCTTTGAGGCGCGCCGAGAGGCGGGAGAGGCCAGCCTCGAGCTCCGCCTTTACCGGCACCGCCATCTCCGCCGCCCCGGTGGGTGTCGGCGCGCGCCGGTCGGCGGCGAGGTCGATCAGCGTCCAGTCGGTCTCGTGGCCGACGGCGGAGATGATTGGTATTTCAGAGGCGGCGACCGCCCGAACTACCGCCTCGTCGTTGAAGCCCCACAGATCCTCCAGGCTGCCGCCGCCACGGGCGACGATAATGACGTCCGGCCGGGGGATGCCGTCGGCTGGACCAAGCGCATTGAAACCGGCAACGGCGGCCGACACTTCGCCGCCCGTCGTCTCGCCTTGCACCCGGACCGGCCAGACGACCACGTGAACGGGAAAACGGTCGGTGATGCGGTGGATGATGTCGCGAATGACAGCACCGGTGGGTGATGTGACGACGCCGATGACGCGTGGCAGGAAGGGCAGGGGCTTTTTCCGCTCCTCCGCGAAAAGCCCCTCGGCCGCCAGCTTGCGCTTGCGCTCCTCGAGCAGGGCCATCAGCGCCCCGGCGCCGGCCGGCTCAATGCTGTCGATGACGATCTGGTATTTCGACGAGCCGGGATAGGTGGTCAGGCGGCCGGTCGCCACCACCTCCAGCCCCTCCTGTGGAGGAAACTTCAGCTTGGAGAATGTACCCCGCCAGATGACTGCCTCGATCCGCGCCCGCTCATCCTTCAAGGAAAAATAGCAGTGGCCCGAGGCATGCTGGCCACGAAAGCCCGATATCTCGCCGCGCACGCGCACATGGCCGAAGGCGTCCTCGACCGTGCGCTTGAGCGCCTGCGAGATCTCGCTGACGGAAAACTCGGCGATGTTGCTGAGCGAATCGTCTTGTCTTGCCCTGTCCATGCGGCGATTGAGCCCCTCGCGCCGGGCCCGGTCAACCCCGCGGCCGGCCATTGCGCCGAGATCCGCTCAACCGGCTGAGCTAAAAGAACTCGTCCAGCAGCCGATAGAAGGTCAGGCGGTCCATGTCGGGTTCGAGTCCGTAGCGCTTGAAGAACGGTTCGAGCCACCGGCTACCCAGATTGTGAGATATGCTCCAGCCTGCCAGCGCCAAGTCTTGATGGACGTCCGCCACGCCGAGGCGACCGCAGTCGACAAAGCCGGCGAACCGGCCGGCATCTGCCAACAGATTCGGAAGGCAGGCATCACCATGGGCCACCGCCAGCCGCTCGCCGGAAGGCCGCCGCTCCAAAAGCTCATGGAAAAGCTGGCGCGCGGTGCTGCCGAGACGTTCCGCATCGAAATCCTCTTCGTCCACCAGCCCTGCTTCCATCCGCAGACGGGCAAGGTCGATCCGCTGGTCAAGAGTGTGGTCGAACGGGCAGTCCGTAACATCGAGGCGATGCAGTTCTCTAAGCGCATCAGCGGCAATTTCGGCGATTTCTTCGGCATCCATATGCGGCGACGAGGCCAGGTCACGGCCGGGGATTGCCGTCACCAGAAGCCAGGTGCGGTCATTTGTCCGCGCTTGAGAAAGAATGGTCGGGCAAAGGACACCCCTTTCTGCAAGCCATCGGAGGCGCGCTGCCTCACCCGTGAGCTCGGCAAACGGGCCATCGGCCTCGACCTTGACGAATAATGTCGGGCGCTCCTCGGCGGTGAGCCGGAACACCGCGGCCTCCGAGCGGCCGATTGTCTGCAAAGTCCAATCGTAGCCGCTCAACTCGGCTTTCCAGGATAGCGGCGCCTCCAGAGGAGCACGTCCACTCTCCGGCTGGCCAAACCGATCGTGGTGCCTGTGCATCACAGGTTATCCTCTCCGCAGGCAAGCCTCCATGGCTGGAGGAAAAGGTTGCTATCACAGATCGAGTTGGAGGCCGAGAGTCGGCCGATGGAGGCTCAGCTGTCCGACCATGTCATGGTCGATATCACCGCCGAGACAAGCCCTGCAAATGTGATGACCGCGTTGATGGCATGCATGGTCTCCCACTGCGTTCTGAGCGCTTGCCAGTTCTTCGGTGCGGTCGTCCAGTTGTGGGTGGCCTGGTTGACTGGAAACACCCAGATGAAGAAGGTGGCGAGCGTCGTCAGAAGCAGCAGGAAGGAGGCGGTGGCGAACAGGAATGGAGGCCCCTGCGACCGACTCAGGATCGCGAGCGCGAGCGTCGTGGCCAAGGCTCCGATCAGCACAAATCCCGCCAGCGCCCACCCCCTGTAGATCTGCTGGACTGTAAGGTACTGTTCCCGGTCCATGCCGATCTTGTTGGGAAGCTCGATCAGGTGGGCGCCGCCCGGCACGAGCGCCAAGGCTATGAGGATGATCGCCAGGAACTGAACAGTTTTGATGGCCATAATTGGTCTCCTCCTGCGCGGGGAGCCGGCATGGCCGTGCAACCGTTCTTTGCGGGTTATGTTCCAGTCGGCTACGGCGAAGGATGACTGTCCGGGACCCATACCGGAACGAGCGAGGTCACGGAACAAGGCCCGGACGGGCTGGCGCTGCGGGCCTCGGCTTCGGAATGATGCGGTGAGGACGCCGCCTATATGTTCGCGCCGGGTCGACCCGTCATGCGCTAGTCCGCCAGCTTGAAGGCCAGTTCCGTGACCCATTTGCTGCGGTCCTTCTCGACCTTCGGGTCGGACGGATAGATCTCCAGCCGGCACCCAAACACGTCGCCGGCCGGAGATTTACACATGTCTAGCTTCAGCCCCTCAGCGTGGATCCATCGAAGCAGCGCACCGTTCGCTTCTATCAGGTCTTTGTACGGTCCCGTGTGGGTGAGTGATGCATAGCGCCCGGCGGGCAGCACGCCGCTCACCACCGTCCCGTCGCCTTCTTCCTCTGCGGCGGTCGGCGCTCCAAAATCGATCTCCAATGCGCTGGGCATGTCGATGATGTTGTAGTGGAAGAACGGTGCGTCGACGGCCTCGATGCCGCGCTTGCGCATCCAGCTTTTCAGGTCGGCGAGTGTCTTGGAGGCGGCTGTTCCGAAGGGGATTTTGACGATTTTGCGGATCGCCACGTAAGGCTGCGCCTTACGCTCGATGATCTTGGGCTCGCTCAGCATCCTTTCCTCCCCGAGCCTCAGCGGTCTTTCGCCACCGGCATCCACAATTCAAGCCCACCGAGCCCTGTCACGGGGTTGAACTTTTCGTCGTAGAGCTCGAAATAGGTTCCCATCCGGATGGCATCGTAGCCGTGCTCGGGCAGATAGCACCCGAAGATGGCGTCCATGGTCTGATGCAGCTCCGAGATGTGACGGTCGTGGCTGAAGACCAGGTAGGTCTGGGCGGGAAAGCGGTAGACGGTGAGTTCCGGCGGCAGCCCGTCGGTGCGGGTGACGCCCACCCCGGCCATGTACAGGAAGTCTTCCCGGCTGTCGTTCCATTCCCCGCATACGCCGTACCAGAGGCCCGGGATTTCGCCGAGGCTGCCCTCGAACTCCTGGAACTTCTGCCACAACGCCGGGATGTTCTGAGTCTCATCGAGCCGGAACCGGCTGCCCAGCCCGGCGATTGTCATCGCCTCCCGCTTTTCGAGGCGCGGCTCTTTAAGGGTGATGTTCGTCGCGTTGTCCATTCTGATCGGCTCCACAAGCAGTTTCGTATCCACTGTCCGCCCTCTGCGAACCTCTTCGGGAGTTGCCCCGAACTGGTCGTGAAAGGCGCGGGTGAAGGCTTCGTGGGAGCTGTATCCGGCCTCAAGCGCGACAGCGAGAATGCCCGGCGCGCCACTGGAAAGGGCCTTGTAAGCCTCGGTCAGCCGGCGTCCTCTGGCGTAAGCCATCACCGGCAGGCCGGTGGCTAGCCTGAAGCTGCGGCTCAGATGGAACCGGCTCGTGCCGCAGGCCGCGGCGATGTCGTCGAGGCTCGGACACCGGCCGAATTGGCTCTCGATGAACCAGACCGTTTTGGCGACCGTGCTCATTTCTCGCGTGCTCCCATTCACCAACGGGCGCGATCATGGAGGGGTTTTCGGAGCCGCATTTGATCGATCTTGCTCAAACGGTGGCCGCCAAGGCGGTCTGTCTCACCACCCTGGCAGCACTTGGCTCGGCCGCAGCCGCTTGCCGCGCCGCATGCGGTGGGACAGCGTGGCGAAGTCGAAACCCTCCGCCTCCTCCGTGGCGAGCGGCACGGTGATGTTGTCCAGGCTTTCGGTGATGTGGCGGGCCAGCGCCTCCGCGACTTCGGTCTGGCTGGTGCGGCCGCGCAGGATGCCGATGCGGCAGTCGGGCAGGGGAGGGAAACCCTCGTGCTCGCCGAGGACCCGCATGCCGGGCCGAAGCGCACATTCCGGCAGCACGGAGACCGCCACTCCCGAAAGCACCGCCGCCGTGATTACCGTCGCCGAGAAGCTGGTGAAGAGCACGCGGTATTCGCGGTTGATCTCGGACAGCGCCTCGCAGGCGGCCCGGCGCCAGGAACAGGTCGGCCGGCCGAAGGCCATCGGCAGGATCTCGCGCTCATGGGTGGAATGGTTGGTCGAGCCAACCCACAACAGCGGCTCCCGCCGCACCACCTCCGATACGTCGTCGTCGGTCAGAAGGGCGATGTCGAGATTGCCGTTACGCACGTGATGCACCAGGTTCGGCGTCGGTTCGCACAGCACCGACAGCTCCACCCGCGGGTTGGAGCGCGAGAAGCGCGCCATGATCTCCGGCAGGAAGCGCTCGGCATAATCGTCCGGCATGCCGATGCGGATATGGCCTTCCAGGCTCGCATCGTCGAAGGCGGCCAGCGTCTCCCGGTTGAGCCGGAGCAACTGGCGGGCGTAGAGCAGCAGCCGCTCGCCCTCCTCCGTCAGCCGGTTGGTGCGCCCGTCCTTCTCAAAGAGCGGCTTGCCGATGCGCTCTTCGAGGCGCCGCATCTGCATGGAGACGGCTGACTGGGTACGGTGCACCTCTTCGGCTGCACGCGTAAAGCTGCCGGTATCAGCAATGGCGATGAATGTGTTGAGCTGGTCGAGATCGAGTGGGGCTGCCATGGCTCTTCTTCCATCATGAAATTTGATGGAAAAGATTAAAAACATTCGTTCGACTAATCAATGCGCTTGTGGGAGAAACGGATTGTTCCAGAAGACGGACGGAAGGGCATTCCGCCGCGGCAAAAGTTTTCGCCGCGGGGATGCTTTGCCGTCTTCAGGATGCGCCGCCGAGGGGCGGAGATTTTCAACCCAAGCGCCAGGAGATTTCCATGCGTGCAGAACGGACCGCTTTGCCGATCACCGCCACCCGGACGGGATTTGCTGCGCGTCTCGCACGCGTGGCCGCTAAAGCCTGGCGCCTGTGGGAAAGCCGCCGCGCCATGCGCCAACTGAACCACCTTTCCGACTGGGAGCTTCGGGATATCGGCCTCAGCCGCGAGGATATCATGCAGGCTTACGAAGGGCCGGTGCTGGATGATCCGATCCGGCGTCTGCAGGAGATCACCCGGACCCGCGCCAAGGCCGAAGCCATGATGCGCCGCGGACCCTAACAGCTTTCATCTCCCAATGCAGGCATTCACTCCCATCGCGCCGGTTCCCCCCGGCTTGCCTGCACATTGCCCGGTTCCTTGTGAACCGGGCTTTTTTTATGTCTCGCCTTCGGCGAGGGGCTGAAGGGACCTGAGAAGGAATGCAGGTCTCAGTTGCCGTCCGTCTGCGTCTCGTCGTCCGCCGTCTCCGCGGCCGGCTCCTCCGCCTCGGCGGCGGTATCTTCGGCCTCAGCGCTCGTGTCATCGACCTCGGCGGCATTTTCGGCCTCGGCAGCGGTGTCCTCCGCGGCATCTGTGGCGTTGCCGGTGGCCTTGTTGATCGAATCCTTGAGGGAATCGATCTGGCCGCCCATCTTCTCCTTGGCGTCGTCGAATACCGCGTTAAGAGCCTCGCCGCCGCCGGTGGCCTCGTTTATCGACTCCTTGACGGCATCCAGCCGGTCGCTGGCCTCCTGCCCGGCGGCATCGATTACCGATTCGACTGGATTGCCTTCCGGTTCCGCTGTCTCGGCGGTGTCCTCGGTGTCCGCCATGGCATCCTTGTCGGACTCCGCGGCGTCTGTGGCGGTCTCCTCCGGCGCAACCTCGGCCTCCTCTTCCGGCACCACCTCAGTGCCCTCGGCCTCCCCGACAGTCTCCTCGACCTGATCCGCGGTCGTCTCGGGCGCCTTCTCTTCCTCTTTGCTGCAGGCGGCGAGGCTAAGCAGGGCGAGGGCGGATACGGCGGTAATCAGCTTGGAAGGCATGGTAAACCCCTTGGTTCTACGAAATTTCGACGGCCAGCTTTCGGCATGGATGTTCAGCCGACATCGGCAGTTGCCGTAAACCGGCAATTGACCACACACGCGGGTGGACGGGGAATCACGTCTACAAGTTTAAGTTGCGTGTGGCAAGGCGGGAGGAACAGACGATCCACATCATCTTCATGCCTATTCGGAAGGCGGCTCGTCGTCGCCGTCCTCGGTGGGACGGCCGGGGATGACATAGGCGCCTGAAAACCAGCGGTTGAGGTCGATCTCCTTGCAGCGCTTGGAGCAGAAGGGATAGAACGCGCGCTCCGACGGCTTGCCGCACTCGGGGCAGGGGCGCTTGGGTCTCAGCGGCGTGATCTTGTCCGGCACGTTGTTCGGCATTGTTCAGACGCGAGTTCCCGAAAGCCAGTTGAAATGCACCTTATAGCCGTCCGCCGTCAACAGGCTGACGGTCTCGTAGAGCGGCAGGCCGACCACGTTCGAGTAGGAGCCTACGAGCTTGACGATGAAGGTGCCGGCCAGGCCCTGGATGGCATAGCCGCCGGCCTTGCCGCGCCACTCGCCGGAGGCGAGGTAGCTCTCGAGTTCCTCGCGTGAAAGCCGCTTGAAGCGCACGCGCGTCTCCACCAGCTTGTGGCGCAGCTTGCCGGCGGGCGTGAACAGGCAGATGCCGGTATAGACGCGATGTGAGCGGCCGGACAGAAGCCTCAGGCAGTTCGACGCTTCATCGACCGTCTCCGCCTTGGGCAGGATGCGCCGGCCGACCGCTACCACGGTGTCGGCCGCCATCACGAACGCATCATCCGCTTCGCCGCTCTTCTTCAGCCGCTCCAGTGCCTTCTCCGCCTTGGCACGGCAAAGCCGCTTGGCCAGCGAGCGGGGATGCTCGGCCTTCAGCGGTGTCTCGTCGATCTCGGCGGGGAGAAGGCGGTCGGGCTCGATACCCGCCTGCTGCAGGAGTTCCACGCGCCGCGGCGAACCGGAGGCCAGGACGAGTTTCTTCAGCGCGCTCATCACACTCCTGCCGGCGCGGCCGGGGCCGGTTATTTGAAGCGGTAGGTGATACGACCCTTGGTCAGGTCGTAGGGCGTCATCTCCACCAGCACCTTGTCGCCGGTCAAAACGCGAATCCGGTTCTTGCGCATACGGCCGGCCGTATGGGCGATGATTTCGTGTTCGTTTTCCAATTTCACGCGGAACATGGCGTTGGGCAGCAACTCCGTGACCACCCCTGGAAATTCAAGAACTTCTTCCTTCGGCATCCGATACCTTCTTTTGACATAGGAACGGCCGCGTAGGGCTTTTGCACCCACGCCGGCCGAAATCGCGCGGAACCTAGCCCATTCGCCCGTACTCACGCAAGCTTGTTCAACGAACGTGGGTGGCGGTCTCGCCGCCAAAGCGCCGGGCGATCCGCTGTGCCAGGCCGTCGCGGACGTCCCGGTAGGCCGAAAGAATCTGCTCGCGCGTGCCCTCGACGACGGAAGGGTCGAGCGTCGGCCAGTACTCCACCTCAACGGCCATGGAACGCGTCAGTTCCAGTGCGGAGTGGTGGGCCTCCGGCGCCAGCGTGACGACGAGGTCGAAGTAGCTGTCTTCGAGTTCTTCCAGCGTACGTGGGCGCCAGTCGCCCAGCGTCAGGTTCTCTTCCGCAAGGACGGCATCGACGAACGGATCGCGCTCGCCGGGCCGGACGCCGGCCGAAGCGATGAAGGTGGATTTCGGCAGCACCTGCCTGGCCAGTAGCTCGGCCATGGGCGAGCGGATGGAATTGCGCCCGCACAGGAACAATACCGAAGCCGGCCCACCGCCCGTTTTCCCGCCCTTCCCGTCGGCCGGCTCGGCCTGAGGCTGCGACATCGCCGTCACCCCCGCCAATGCAGCACGCAGACCAGTGTGAAGAGCCGCCGCGCCGTGTCGAAATCGACGTCGATCTTACCGGCCAGTCGGTCCATCAGCGTCTGCGAACCCTCGTTGTGCAGGCCGCGCCGGCCCATGTCGATGGCCTCGATCTGGCTCGGCGTTGCCGAGCGGATGGCCTGGTAGTAGCTCTCGCAGATGAGGAAGTAATCCTTGACGATGCGCCGAAAGGGCGTCAGCGAGAGGATATGCGTGACGACCGCCTCGCCGCTTTCGCGCGTCACGTTGAGGACGAGGCGCGCGTCGACGAGGGAGATTTTCAGCCGGTAGGGGCCGCCGGCCTCGTCGCCGACGGGATGAAAGCGGTTTTCCTCCACAAGGTCGAAAATGGCGACGGCGCGCTCATGCTCGATATCCGGCGCAGCGCGGCCGACCGTTTCGTCAAGCTCCACATCGATCAGGCGCGCATTGCCGGAATTCCGCTCGCCCATGCCGATGTCCTAGAGGTTGAGTCTTGTCGAGACCGAGCGGCCGTGGGCCTCCAGCCCTTCCGCCTTGGCAAGCGCCACTGCCGCCGGGCCCAGCGCGTGGAGCTGCTCGGCCTCGAGCCGCAGGATCGACATGCGCTTGACGAAATCGAGGACCGAAAGCCCGGAGGAGAAGCGTGCCGAGCGGGCCGTCGGCAGCACGTGGTTCGAACCGCCGACATAGTCGCCGATCGCCTCCGGCGTGTGCCGGCCGAGGAAGACGGCCCCAGCGTTGCGGATGCGCGTGAGCAGGTTTTCCGCCTCCTCGGTCGCAAGCTCCAGGTGCTCCGGCGCGATGCGGTCCACCAGCCCCGGCACTTCCTCAAAGCTGCGGACCAGCACGACGGCGCCGAAATCGCGCCAGCTGGCGGCGGCGATCTTGCTGCGCGAAAGGGTCTTCAGCTGCCTCTCGACTGCCGCTTCCACCGCATCGGCGAAATCGGCATCATCGGTCATCAGGATCGACTGTGCCGCCGTGTCGTGCTCGGCCTGGGCCAGGAGGTCGGCGGCGATCCACTCGGGATCGTTATCGCCGTCCGCGACTACCAGCACCTCCGACGGTCCGGCGATCATGTCGATGCCCACCTGGCCGAAGACCTGCCGCTTGGCGGCCGCCACATAGGCGTTACCCGGACCAACGATCTTATCGACGGCGGAAACGGTTTCCGTGCCGTAGGCGAAGGCGGCGATTGCCTGGGCGCCGCCAATGCGGAATATCTCACTGACGCCGGCGAGATCCGCCGCCACCAGCACCAGCGGGTTGAGCTTACCGTCGGGTGTCGGCACCGCCATCGCCACGCGCTCCACACCGGCCACAACCGCCGGCACCGCGTTCATGAGAACGGAGCTCGGATAGCTCGCCAGGCCGCCCGGCACGTAGAGACCGACGGCGGGAATGGGCGTCCAGCGCCAGCCGAGCTCGACGCCGAGCGGGTCCCTGTAGCGCAAGTCGGCGGGAACCTGCCGGCGGTGGTGTGCCTCGATGCGCTCGCGCGCCAGCCGCAGGGCTTTCAAGGTATCTTCGTCGGCGTCTTCGTAGGCGGCCTCGATCTCGGCGCGCTCCACCCGCATGCCGGCCTTGGCGATGTCGAATCGGTCGAAGCGGCGTGTATACTCGGCCACCGCCGCGTCGCCTTCGGTGCGCACGCGTGTGATGATGTCGCGCACCGTCGCGTCGACCTCCTCGGATGCCTCCCGCTTGGTCACAAGAAAGGCCGAGAAGCGGGCCTCGAAATCGGCGTCCGCCGTGGACAGTCTAGTGGTCATCGGAAGCTCCTCATGCGCCATGGCGCGGGCGCACCGGCGTTTCCCACGCCGCGCCCAGGTCGCTCAGCCGCGCCTCGATGCATTCCACCTCGAGGTGGATGGCCGCGTCGCCGGAGAAGATAAGCTCCACCGTGCCCGACGGCGTCACGTCCGGCACAAAATTGATCGTTAAGAGCGACAGCACCTCGTCTGGCTTGGTCTTGTCGATGCCGGCCGTGCGGGCTGAGAGAACGCGGTCGAAATGCAAAACGCTGCGCCGCCGTTCGTGGGGCTCGCGGCGAAACAGGCCGCGTTTCTCCTTCTCCCAGGCAAAACGGTTCATCGCCAGGGCGAAGCGCTTCTCCCGTTTCTGATACACCAGGTCGCCGACCTTCAACACCGCGTCCTGGACATGCGCGGAGATGATGCTCAGATCTTCGTCATCGAGGGCGGCCAGCTTCAAAAGATCCATCTATACTCCCACGTCATCCACATAGCGGCGTGCCGCCGATCGTACGGTTGTTGTGCCTGCGAAACGGCGCGCCGCTGTTCAGCGTTCCCAGTCGAGGGGCCGTTTCAGGCGGAGATGCGCTCGATCTCCGCGCCGCAGCCAGAAAGTTTTTCCTCAAGCCGCTCAAAGCCGCGGTCGAGATGGTAGACGCGATTGACCTGCGTTTCGCCCTCCGCAGCGAGACCGGCGATCACCAGGGAGACCGAAGCCCGCAAGTCCGTCGCCATGACCGGCGCACCCTTCAATTGACCAACCCCATCGACAATCGCCGTCTGGCCGGAAAGCGAGATGCGCGCGCCGAGCCGGGCCAGTTCCTGCACATGCATGAAGCGGTTCTCGAAGATCGTCTCAGTGATGCGTGACTGCCCCCTGGCCCTGGTCATCAGCGCCATGAACTGGGCCTGCAGGTCAGTCGGGAAACCGGGGAAGGGCTCCGTCGTCACGTCCACCGCCTCGACGCCGGCGCCGTTGCGCCTGACGCGGATGCCGGTGTTGGCGCGGGTGATCTCGGCGCCGGTCTGCTCGATGACCTCGAGCACCGATTCCAGGAGATCGGCACGGGCCCCCTCCAGAAGAACGTCACCGCCGGCCATGGCGACGGCCAGCGCATAGGTGCCCGTCTCGATGCGGTCGGGGATGATACGGTGGCGCGCGCCGGAAAGGGAGGTGACGCCCTGGACGGTGATGGTCGCGGTTCCCGCGCCGGAAATCTTCGCTCCCATGGCGTTGAGGCAATCGGCCAGGTTGACGATCTCCGGTTCACGCGCGGCGTTTTCCAGCACGGTCTCGCCCTTGGCGAGCGCGGCGGCCATCAGGAGCACATGGGTGGCGCCCACGGAGACCTTCGGGAAGCGGTGGCGCGCGCCGATAAGGCCGTTCTTCGCTCTGGCCACCACGTAGCCGCTCTCGATATCGATCTCGGCGCCGAGCGCCCGCAAACCGTCGATGAAAAGGTCGACCGGCCGCGTGCCGATGGCGCAGCCTCCGGGCAGCGACACCCGCGCCTCGCCCCTGCGCGCCAGAAGCGGCCCGATGACCCAGAAGCTCGCCCGCATCTTGGAAACCAACTCATAGGGGGCGGTGGTGTCGACGATGCTGCGTGCGGTGAAGTGGATGGTGCGGGAATATCCCTTGTCCTGGTTCTCCCGGCGTCCATTGACGGAGTAGTCGACGCCGTGATTACCGAGAATGCGGATGAGTTGTTCCACATCGGCGAGGTGGGGTACGTTTTCGAGCGTCAGCGTGTCGTCGGTGAGCAACGATGCAATCATCAGCGGCAGTGCCGCATTCTTGGCGCCGGAAACCGGGATCGTGCCGTTGAGCGCATTGCCCCCGCGGATGCGTATGCTGTCCATGGAAATCTCTTTCCCGGGTTGTCCCCCGGCTCCTGTGTCACGCGTTCGAGTGTCCTAGAGCAAGCCTGCAGCGGGTTCAAGGAAATGCATCGCCGGCAAAGCGGCGCCTTCGAATGTGCAGCTCACGTCTGCTTGTCCTTGCCGGCGGCGGGAATGCCCTCCACCCGCTCGTCCGGCTTGCCGGCGCGGCGCGAGCGCGCCTGCGCCTTCCGCCGCGCGAGGTTGGCTCGAAGCTCCGCCGCCAGCCGTTTCTCCCGCTCGCTATTGGTCTCGCTGTCCTTCCGTTTGCCCGTCATATCCGCTTCTCCTGCAACGCCGGGATGCTCGCGGTGTGGCGCTCCGCGTGGTCCGTTGCCATATCATGGAGGTAGCGCTTGCGCTCCGCCAATCGATATGGCAGAACGCCGCCCGAATCCCCGGCGCTGCGGTAGCTCAGTGGTAGAGCACTCCCTTGGTAAGGGAGAGGTCGAGAGTTCAATCCTCTCTCGCAGCACCAGTTCCTCAAGAACTTGGTCATCCTCGCTCCTTCGTCGACACGGAAACCAGTGCGTTGTTTGCGCGCCGTGGATGTGGCTCTTCCAGGTTGACGCGTAAAACTTTCCGAAAAATGAGTCTATTTTTCGGGAAGGGCCCCTGTCCGCGGAAAGCGATTCCAGGCGCGAATACTGTCGCCTTTCTTATTTGCCCATAAGACGCGCTCCGGCTCACCTCGCCCCACAAGCGAAGCAGCCTCGGAACGCATTCGATGAACACTGAGCCGCAGACGAAAAGCCTGAGCCCGCATCTTCCCGATGCGCGGATGACGCCGCATGACCGGTGGACGGGTGCGGCTGCCGGGCTTGCAAAAAATTGAAGGTCGACGCGCGTGGTGTTCGACCCGTTTCCCGGTATCCCGATGACGGAGAATACCGGGCGGATGTCGCGTTGGCTGGCGGCGGAAGAGACGATCAGCACCCATCAGTTGCGGTGCCTTCTTTTTGTGATCGAGCGATCCTGCCATCAGCTGCAAGCCGAAGGGGCGCCGATCCCCATTCGGTTCGTCTATGCGCGGCGGCTGGTGCTGGACGCGCTGGCGATACGTAAGGCGTTATCGAGAGAACGGCGACAATAGGTCGGGAGTAGAGCCGCCGAGAAGATGCCGTGCCGGCGCCGCGTGCCATCGCGCGGGCATGAGCGATGAAACGGAAAACAGATGCTCCAAGACATCCTGGCAAGCATGAACGGATCTAATTTCAAGAAAGCAAGACGATACCGCGGAAAAACCCAGAAACACCCGCGCCCCGCCGCCGAGATAGGCACGGTCGAGACAGGCGATTACCGCATCGACGCCCTGAACAGGCTTTTGGCGAGCAAGCATTTCCGCGCTTCCGACCGCAACAAGCGCTTTCTGAAATTCGTGGTGGACGAGACGGTGGCCGGACGCTCGGAGCGCATCAAGGCATTTACCGTCGCCGTCGACGTCTTCGGTCGCGATTCGAGCTTCGATGCCTCGGTCGACCCCATCGTGCGCATAGCCGCCGGCCACCTGCGCCGCTCCCTGCACGATTACTATGCCGCCGAGGGGGCGAACGATCCGGTGCGTATCAGCCTGCCGCTTGGCACATACGTTCCGACATTCGTCCTGCGTGAGAGCCTGCCGCAGCGGACAATGGCGCAGTTGCGTCTGCTTGTCGCCGACCGGAAGCGCCGCCTGCAGAGTGGCGCCGTGGGGGTGGTTATGGCTCTGGCAGCGGGCGGCGCGGCACTTGCCTATGTCTCCTTCGGCGTGCCCGGGCATCCCGGCTCGCAAAGCCCCGTCATCGTCGTCGACAGCGCCCGTGCCCACGCGCAAGGGGGCACTGCCGATGCCCTCGCACAACTGTTCACCCAGTCGCTGTGGATCGCGCTCAACCAGGACGAAGCGATCCGCATGGTCGGCGTGCGCCCGGAAGAGGAGTTCAGCGAGGTGCTCGCCCACACGCAGAAGAACTTCGGCTCTTCCGTGCCGCTCTACCAACTGCTGACTGCGGTGCGTCTCGAAGGGGAGGCGCTGCGCATCTACTGGCACGTTCTCGATGGCCGCTCCAACGAGACATATCTTTCCACATCGGTGGCCGAAATGCTGACTGCTGAAGGGGAAGGCGCGACGCCCGACGCGCTGGCACGCCAGGTGGCGGCCTCGCTCAACCGGCTGACCGCAGACAGGGAGAGCGGCAGCGGGAAGTCGGCGAAGCAGGCACGGCCTGGGAGTGCAGAGGAAGGAGGGGGCTGATCGCCTTTTTCAAGCCTCGGCGCGACGCCCGCGCGGCTGGTCGCTACCGGGACCAGAAGAGCGGCGAGTTCCGCCGTTCGGCATCGACGGCAGATGCGTTGCCGCGGGCGTGCGAGGGGTTGAAGTGCGGATGTTCGCGCTTGCACTCGGCGAGCAGGTCGAGATCCACCGGGCCGTCACGCACCAGCGCCCTGTCCACGTCCTTCTCGCTGAGCCCCCGTTCGGCGAGTTCATCCAGGAGGCAGAGGATCATCGCTTTGTCGATCAGGGGGCGGGCGGGCATGGTTTTTCCACACGCGGGAACGACGCTACTTTCGTGAACACCATCCCCTTCGATTGGGGGTCCCAAGACCCCGCCTGACGACACGGTGAAGTGCCGCAGACAGGGCCTTGGGGTAAGCCGGTCCGGGGGGCGGGAGGACCGGCTATGGGCTTGCCGCCGACCGGAAAGCCGAGCCGTTCGGCGCGGTGCCCGCGAATATGCGGGGCCGGTTGTGGCAGCGAAGAGGTGATTGCAAAGGAGCGTCCGGCGCGAACGCGCAGTCGTGTAAGGGGCCGGCGCAGTGAGACCGGGGCACGCAGCTTTCCGTCGTGGAAGGTTGCTGTCTGTCCCGGCTTGCCCATCGTGTCTGCCCCTTGCGGTTGTTGTCTTGTGTTGTCCGTGTTGTGCCCCCGTCCGCCGCTTATGGACAAATAGCGACAAGCTGCGCGGCGGGACTTTTTTCGCCGTGCCGGGGGAAGGGTGTTGATAAAGGTGCCGGGCCCTCCGCAGATGCCCGCGGGGGCAGGGATTTCGGACGGCGACAGCGGGCTTGTACATGGGCTGGCCGCCGTGCTAGAAAGGGAGCTCTACAAATCTGGATTTTTGGATATATGGATAAGCCTTCAGCGCTTGCCGCACTCGCCGCGCTCGGTCAGGACACCCGGCTGGAGGCATTTCGCCTGCTCCTCAAGGCAGGGGCAACAGGCATTCCCGCCGGCGAGATCGCCCAGCGCCTGGGCGCGGTGCAGAACACCACTTCAGCGCATCTGAAGGTGCTTGCCCATGCCGGCCTGGTCAGGACCGAGCGCGACGGCCGCACCGTGCGCTACGTCGCCGACATGATCGGCTTCCGCGACCTCCTCGCCTACCTGATGGAGGACTGCTGCAACGGTGCGCCGGAGCTGTGCCGCCCGGTCATCGACGCCGTGACCTGTGACCGATGCTGAGTCGAGAGGAGTGCCCCATGAGCGATCATATCTTCAACGTTCTCTTCCTGTGTACGGGCAACTCCGCCCGCTCCATCATCGCCGAGGCGATTCTCAACCGCACTGGCGTCGGCCGCTTCAAGGCCTTCTCGGCCGGCTCGCAGCCCAAGGGCGAGGTGCATCCCTTTGCGCTAGCGCTCCTGAAGACGGCGAATCACGACATCTCCTTCGCCCGCTCGAAGAGCTGGGAGGAGTTCGCGAAGCCGGACGCCCCGAGGATGGACTTTGTTTTCACTGTCTGCGACAACGCCGCCGCAGAGGCCTGCCCCGTCTGGCCCGGCCAGCCGATGACCGCCCATTGGGGCGTACCGGACCCGGCGGCAGTCGAGGGCACTGATGCGGAAAAGCACTATGCCTTCGCCGATGCCTATCGCATGCTCAACAATCGCATCTCGATCTTCACCAGCCTGCCGCTGAAATCGCTCGACAGGCTGGCGCTGCAGAAGCGGCTCGATGACATCGGCCGCAAGCTCGACAAGGCAAGCTGACCGAAAGAAAGCGCATATGACTGAACACGTTCTCGGCCGTGAAGCGCAATCGGCCGGCCGCATCGGCTTTTTCGAGAAGTATCTGTCCGTATGGGTGGCGCTGTGCATCGTTGCCGGCATTGCGCTAGGCAATCTGCTGCCGCGCCTCTTCGCCTTCCTGGCGGGCCTCGAATATGCCTCCGTCAATCTGGTCGTCGCCGTGCTCATCTGGGCGATGGTCTTCCCGATGATGGTCAACGTCGATTTCGCCAGCCTGCGCCACATCGGCGACCGACCCAAGGGGCTGGTGCTGACGCTGGCGGTGAACTGGCTGGTAAAGCCCTTCACCATGGCGGCCCTGGGCGTGCTCTTCTTCCAGTACGTCTTCGCGCCGTGGATCGAGCCGGCCGACGCGCAGCAATATATAGCCGGCCTCATCCTTCTGGGGGCAGCACCCTGCACGGCGATGGTGTTCGTCTGGAGCCAGCTGACGCGCGGCGACGCCACCTACACCCTGGTGCAGGTGTCGGTGAACGACGTCGTCATGATCTTCGCCTTCGCACCCATTGTGGCACTTCTGTTCGGCGTCACCGACATCGCGGTACCATGGCAGACGCTGCTTCTGGCGACCGGGCTCTACGTCGTCATTCCGCTGATCGCCGGCGCGCTGACGCGCCGCTGGCTGGCCGGCCGCGCCGGCGGCGGGGCGGAAGCGGAGGCGGCAGTCTCGGAATTCACCGGTTTGCTGAAGCCCATTTCGATCGTCGGCCTGCTGGTCACGGTCGTGCTTCTCTTCGGCTTTCAGGGCAACGTGATCGTTGAGAACCCACTCCTGATCGTCCTGATTGCGGTGCCGTTGCTCGTTCAGTCTTACGGTATCTTCTTCCTGGCCTATGGAGCGGCGAAGGCATGGAAGGTGCCCTTCAACGTCGCCGCCCCCTGTGCGCTCATTGGCACGTCGAACTTCTTCGAACTCGCCGTCGCCGTTGCCATCAGCCTGTTCGGCCTGACCTCGGGTGCAGCCCTTGCAACGGTCGTCGGCGTTCTGGTGGAGGTGCCTGTGATGCTTTCCCTCGTCGCCTTCGCCAACCGTACAAAACATTGGTTTCCCTGAGAATGCGGGCTTGCATGGCCCGGGTGTCTGGACCACCATCACCGCTCCCGCAGTCACGGATTCCAGCCAATGCACGACCTGTCCCCCGACCATGCCTCCGCCGAAAGTAAAGGCGCCGGCCTCGCCATTGACTTCGGCGGCAAGCGCATCCCGCTGAAATGGCACCGGTTGCGGCGCAAGGCGAGGGACCCCCTTTTCGGCGAGGCGGTGCTGGCCGACGGGCTGAAGCAGGGCGCCTCCATGGAGGTCGATCTGCGTCTCCTGCGTGATGGCGCCTTCGCCGTGCTGCATGATGACGTACTCGACCGTGAAACAAATGGCACCGGTCCGGTGGCGGCGCGTACGAGCGAGGAGATCCGGGCGCTACACTATGCGGACGACGGCGCGGCGGGAGCGCGGCGCGTGCTTCTTGCCGACGACCTGGCGGAGCGCCTTGCTGCCGCCCATCCCGATGCGCTCCTGCAGTTGGACATGAAGGACGATCTCGCCGCTGTGGGAAAGGAGAGCGTGGAGGGCCTGGCCGCGCTGTTCAAGGTGCACCAGAAGAACCTCATTATCAGCGGGGACAGCACGGACCTCACCCTCGCCCTTGCCGAGAGGCTGCCGGAGATGCAGCGCGGCCTCGAGCCGTCCTTCCGGTTGCTCGATCTCTACCGCGCCGGCAGGAAGGACGCGCTGGCCGGCCAGCTTCTCGATGAATTGCGCGGGCCGATCCGACCTCATCTGGTCTATCTGTGGTGGGAACTCGTTTTGCCTGTCGCGGCCGAGGGCATCGACCTCATCGGCATCTGCCATGACGAGGGCGCGAGGGTGGATGCCTGGACGTTCAACCTGGCCAACCCGGAAGAAGGTTTTAGCGATGGCGAGTGGCGGGGTTTCTCACGGCTTCTGGAACTGGGGGCGGATCAGATAAGCACAGACGAGGCGATTGCCACCGAGCGGGCGTATATGCCTCGGCTGGGGAGGACTCTTTAGGCAGCTTCGGTCAGACGGAAAACTGGCGCCTCGTCGCGCCCCCTCTGTCCTACCGGACATCTCCCCCACAAGGGGAGAGTGGCTGTCATTTGATGGTTTCGCCAATTGCTTGCGTTGCAGTAGAAATGCCGACAAAGCGGCCAGCGTAATCTCCCCCTCGTGGGGGAGATGTCCGGCAGGACAGAGGGGGCGCGAAGGGGTGCAGGCCGTCTTACTTGGTCAAGGCCACCAACTCATGCACGAAAGAGAAGGTGGAACTGAGGCTGGGGGCGTAGGCGGCGAGGGGACCGCCTTGCCTCAGCATGGTTTGGAGCGGCGGCATGACCACGATGGCCCCCGCCTCGCTGGCGATCAGCGCACCGGCCATGATGTCCCAGCAGTTGAGATGCGCCTCGAAATAAAGGTCCGCCACACCGTTCGCCACCCGGACGAGGCCGATGGCTGCCGAGCCCAGCCGGCGGTAGTCAACGCCGAGATCGTGGAGCTTTCTGGTGACAGCCTGGTAGTCCTCAAAGCTGGTACGGCGCGAGCAGCCGAGTATGGCGAGCGCTTCGTTCGGATCTTGGCGTGGGGAAACGGCTATCCTGCGGTCTTCGCAGAAGGTGCCCTTTCCGCGCGCGGCGGAATACACGCGGCCGGTGGTTGCGTCGTAGATGCAGCCAATCTCGATGCGGCCGGCGCGAACGAAGGCGATCGAGACGCCCCAGTGACGCAGGCCGCGGATGTAGTTGGTGGTGCCGTCGATGGGGTCAACCACCCAAAAGCCCTGTTCAGCCGGCTGACCGCCGGTCTCTTCGCCGACGAAGCCATCTTCGGGAAATGCTTCCGCGAGCGCGCTGCGGATCAGGTCCTCGCCGTGGCGGTCGGCGGCGGTCACGAAGTCCTGGAGGCCTTTTCGGGTGACGACTGACCGCGCCTCCTCATGAAAGGCCTCTATCTCGCCGCCGACCGCGGCAGCGAGTTTGCGGGCAAGCGCCAGGCGCTCGGAAATCCCGTGGTCGATTGCGGACGTCACTTAATCCCCTCTCACGCGGTGCTGCGCCGCACCAGCGAGATCGGTGTCAGCTCGACTCGCTCTGCCGTTTCCGGGTCGTCCATGCGGCTCAAAAGAAGGTCGATCGCCTGCTCGGCCTGCAGGTCGCAGGGCTGTCTCAGCGTCGTCAGGTCGTAGCCCGTCCACGAGGCCTGCGGCACGTCGTCGTGGCCGATAATGCGCACCCCATCGGGGATGGCGATGCCGCGCTGGCGCAGGCCGTCGATCAATCCGCAGGCCATGTAGTCGTTGACGCAGAAGACGCCGTCCACCCCGTCGAGCGCGGCCGCGGCGGCGAAACCGTTGGCGTAGTCGTTGATCTTGACCGGGATGACCCGCACGTCCGCCTCAAGCGAATGGCAACAGGCGAGGAAAGCCTGCTGCCGGCGCCGCGCCGTGTAGGAGATCGCCGCCGCGCTCATGACCGCCAGATGCTGCGCGCCGCCTTCGATCAGGGTGGTGGCGGCCAGCCGGCCGGCGGTGTCGTTGTCGGAGACCACGCGATCGACGGCGGGGATGGAGTCGGCCTTGTTGATGAGCACGATTGGAACGCCGGCGGCCGCGAACTCGGCGCAAAGCGCGGTCGGTGGCGCGTCGGAAGTCACCAGAACGCCCGAGACGTTGTAGTGCAGGAGCTGGTCCATCACGTGGTCGGCGCTCTCACCGTGATCAGCCGGCAGCAGGATGGGGCGGAAATTGCGGCGCACCAGGTTCTTGGTGATCTGCTCGATCTGCATGGCGCGGAAGGGGTTGTCCATGCCGGCGGCGACGATGCCCACGAAGTCGGAGCGCTGATTGATCAGCCCGCGAGCCAGATAGTTGACCCGGTAGCCGAGCTCCTTGGCCGCCTTCACCACCTTTTCTCGGGTCTCCGGCGAGACGCTGGCATTGGGTGTGAAGGCGCGCGAGACTGCCGCCCGCGACACGCCGGCACGCCGCGCCACGTCGAAGGAGGTCACCTTGCGGTTGGGTTTTTCCGAGCTGCTCATGCGGCGGAGGCCTTGTCGAGTGCGGCAACGATGCGCTCCGGCAGGTCGGAGCAGATGCCGAGCACCGGCATCGTGACGATGTCGACGATGATGTCGGGTCGCTCCTCGTGCCACAGGACGATCTGACGGCCGCTTTCAAGAATGGCCGCGGAGAGCTCCGGCGTCACCAGGTCCTGCGGTCGGTCGCCACCGCGTTCCCAGCACAGATGCACGATGTCCGCGGCGGCGCGTTCCGCCTCCTCCAGGGGATCAGCGCCAAGCCGGACGAGCACGGACAGGGGAAAATCGCAACCCTCATCCCGCAGCGCCCGCACAAGCTCGGCGTCGAAGGAGCCGAATACGGCGAAGCGCTGGGCCTTTTCCTTGAGAAGCTGCCACGCAAGGGGGGCGGCCGCCGGTTCCTTGATCTCCACATAGAGGCCGGCCCCATATGTCCACGCGAGGGCGGCCACTTCCGCGAAGGAAGGCACCTCGATGCCCGGAAGGCGCGAAAGTTCCGCCGCGGTCAGTTGCGAGATGCGAGCATCGATCCCGAAGACGCGTTCGAGATGGTCGTCGTGACTGACGACGCAGATGCCGTCGCGCGTTACCTGCGCATCGAGTTCCCACATATGTGCGCCGAGCTCGGACGCCCGCACGAAGGATTCCAGCGTGTTCTCCCGCACATGGCCGCTGGCGCCGCGGTGCCCGATGACGAGTGGGAAGCGCAGGCCTGCCGGCCATCGAAAGCGGCGTGCGAAGGCGGTGGCGTCTCTCAAAGCCGTTCCCCGTTCTGTGAGAACAGGAAAAGCTGGTCGCTTCTCACGCGCCACTCCACCTCGTCGTTCAGCGAAACATCGTCGCTGACGCGCTGAATGGAGCGCAGGACACGGCCGTTCGCAAGCGTGAGGTCGTAGAGGTTCTCGCGCCCCTGCGTCTCAACGAAACTGACGCGCCCGCGGACGGGGGCATCCCCGTCGCGTCCGAGATTTTCCGGGCGGATGCCGACGATCACTGGCGTGCCGTCGGGCGGCGTCTCGGCATTCGGCGGTACAGGCAGGCGGATGTCGGCGTCCTCCACGGTGAGCATGCCGTTGTTGGCCACCGCATCGATGAAGGCGATGGGCGGGCTACCCAGGAAACCGGCGACGAAGGCGGTGCGCGGGTTGCGGTACATCTCCTGCGGAGTGGCGATCTGGATGATCTGCCCGGCATTCATGATGGCGATGCGGTCGCACATGCTCATGGCCTCCACCTGATCGTGGGTCACCAGGATGGCGGTGATGCCGGTTTCGAGCTGGATGCGGCGGATCTCCGAGCGCATCTCCAGTCGCAATTTAGCATCGAGATTGGCGAGCGGCTCGTCGAGGAGCAGCACATTGGGGCGGCGCACCAGGGCGCGGGCGAGCGCCACGCGCTGCTGCTGGCCGCCGGAAAGCTCTGCCGGGCGGCGGTTAAGCAGCGCTTCGATGTGCACGAGGTTTGCCATCTCCTCCATCTGCCGCTTGACCTCGGCCTCCGGCAGTTTGCGGATGCGCAGCGGGAAGGCGATGTTGTCGGCCACTGTCATGTGCGGATAGAGCGCGTAGGATTGGAAGACGACGCCGACGTTGCGCTCCTGCGAGGGAACGCCGGTCATATCGCGGTCGCCGAAGAGGATGCGCCCGCCGGTGACCTTGTGAATGCCGCTGATGGCGAACAGCGTGGTCGACTTGCCGCAGCCCGATGGCCCGAGCAGCGCCAGCATCTCGCCGTCCTTGATCTCCAGCGTCATGTCCTCGATGACGCGTACGTCGCCGAAGGACTTCGAGAACTTGTCGAGCAGGATACGCATCAGCCCTTGGAGCCTCCCCCGTAGATGTTCATGAGGCGGTTCTGGAAGAAGAAGAACAGGATCAGCACGGGCATCATGTAGAACAGCCCGACCGACTTGAAGAGGTTCATGTCGAAGTTGTTGTCGTCGGCGATCAGCCCGGCGAGATAGACCGACAGAACCTGCGCGTTGCCGCTCGGCGCCAGAACCTGCGGCAGGATGAACTCGCCCCAGCCGAGCAGGAAGGCGAACAGGCCGAGCGCGAAGATGCCCGGCTTGACCTGCGGCAGGACGAGCTTGCGCCAGACGGTGAAGCGGCTTGCCCCGTCCTGGATGCCGGCCATCTCGATCTCCCAGGGGACGGTGTCGTAGAAGCCCTTCATCAGCCAGATGCCGAGCGGCATGTCGATCGCGGCCTTCACCAAAATGACGCCGATCAGCGTGTTGTAGAGGCCGACCACCTGCAGCACGAGGAAGATGGCGACGATCAGCGTGATCGCCGGAAAGGCGTGCAGCACCATGACGCCGGCCAGAAAGTAGGCACGGCCCGGCACATTGAGCCGCGACAGAACGTAGCCCGCCATGGAGGAGACGACGATGACGAGTGCCGACGTGGACGTGGCGAAGAGCAGGGAGTTCAGCGTCACCCGCCAGATGCTGGGGCGTCCCGGCCGGGTTTCCCAGAGAAAGGACCAGTGCTCCAGCGTGAACTCGTTCGGGATGAACGAGCGCGGGGGCGAATTGGTGACGGTGTCGATGAACAAATAGGCATACATCAAGACCAGCGGCGCGCTGAGGATCGACAGCGCCAGGACGATGGGCCAGGTTCTCAAGTGTCCGATCATGCCCGCCTCACAGCTCGATCCGCGGCTTTGCGACCAGCGCGTTGTAGTTGAACAGCCGCAGATAGATCAGCGACAGCACGATGCCGATGACCACCAGCACCAGTGCCATTGCCGCCCCCAAGCCGTACTGCAGGTTGCCAGCATAGTTGTTGAGCGCGGTGTGATAGACCCACAGCGACCAGATCTCCGTGGCCCCGCCCGGCCCGCCGTCGGTGGCAAGCAGCGTCTGGTCGATCGACGTCAAGAGCGAGAGCGTCTGGTAGCAGGTGACGAACAGGATCGGCCATTTGAGCTGCGGCAGGATGATGTGACGGATCTGCTGCCAGCGATAGGCGCCGTCCACGCTTGCCGCATGGAACAGGGATTCAGGGATCGCCTTGATGGCCGAGGCAAAGATCACCATGCCCATGGACGCGCCGACGAAGCCGTTGATGAGGATGACGAAGAACCAGGCGTTGGCCGCCGTGTCGAGCATCCAGTTGCGCGGCCTGACGCCGAAATTGCTCAAAACCGCGCTGATGAAGCCGGTGTCCCAGGCAAGCCACTTCCAAAGAAGGACGTAGATGACCACGGGCGAGATGCGCGGCAGGAACCAAATGATGCGGAAGATGCCGGCCGGCCGTTCGGGGATGTAGTGCGTGGTGATCGCCAGAAGCATGGCGTAACCGACGTTGAAAAGTGTCAGCGTCATTGCCACGAAAAACAGCGTATTGAAGAAGACGCGTGTCGTGTCGCGCGAGGTGGCGAGGCGGCGGAAATTGTCGTTCGTCCAGGTCCAGCCCGTGTAGGTGGTGGCTGTGAGCGCCTCCTTCTCCTCCTCGGTCAGATCGGGATCGATCGCGTCCGCCGCGGCGATGAGCGCCGTCGAGCTGCGGAAGCGGGCGTTGCCGAGCGAGCGGCTGAAAACCTCGGAAATGCGCTTGACGGTGCGCGTGTCCGGCCGGACGGGCAGGTTGCGGATGTCACGCTCGAACTCCCGGCGCGAGGAATAGGTCTCGCCGGAATATTGCCGCCGCAAGCCCGCGATGATGCCGGGGTCGATCCCCATTTCCTCGAGCGCCGCCAAGCCCCGGTCGTCGACGACATAGGTGGGCTGACCGAGCCGCTCGGCCAGATCGCCCATGCCGTGGCGGTCGGTAAGGACGCGCAGCGCGCCGGGCGAGATCTGGTAGGCGCCGCCGGTGATCCCGGTCGCCGTGCTCATGTTGGTGAAGGCGAAGACGCCGGTAAGCACCACCGGCATGAGGAAGAACAGAACCACCAGCACGAGCGCCGGCATGAGGAGCAGGATGCCGAGGCCCTTTGAGCTGTTCAACCAGCCGAGGCGCACACGGGCGGGCGCGGCCCAGGCACCGACGGGTGCCCGGGCCGGCTCGGCGATATTGCGGGAGGCGTTCATCGAGCCGCCCGTGTCAGCGGATGATGATCGCTTCGCCGAGGCTGTTCTTCAGTTCCGCCTCCACGTCGTTGACGGCCTGCTCCGGCGTCTTCTGACCGGTCCAGGCGGCTTCCAGCCCGCTCCACATGGCATTCCAGTAAGTGCCGAAATCAGCATTGTTGGGCATGGCGTTGGCATGCGGCAACAGGCGCTCCGTCGCCTCGCGCGCCCAGCGGTCGTTGGCGTAGAGGTCGATATTCGACTGCTGGTGCGCAATCCCCAGGTGGGCGGACTTTATGGCATGTAGCGTGTTAATGCGCGGCTCGGAGGCGATCTTGACCAACTCGGCGGCGATCAACTCCAGATCGTCGTCGGCCTGGTCGGTGACCACATAGACGAGCGGGTGCGTCAGTGTGTTGGGCCTGCCGCCCTCGCCGGCGGGAATGAGCGAGAAAACAAGGGTGCCGAAGAAGTCCTCCAGGCCCTCCTGGTTGACATAGCGGGCATAGTGCCAGGTGCCGCCGTGCCAGATGCCGGCCTTGCCGCTAGCCACCTCTGCATACCACTGGTCGCCGGGCGTGCCGATGTGGTTCTTGCGGGTCACGCCGGCCTCCACCGCGTCGACGAAGAACTGGTAGAAGTCCTGCATGGCGGCCTTGTCGAG
Source organism: Chelativorans salis (assembly GCF_025336525.1). Lineage (GTDB taxonomy): Bacteria > Pseudomonadota > Alphaproteobacteria > Rhizobiales > Rhizobiaceae > Chelativorans > Chelativorans salis. Next base: position 538,102 of record NZ_JAOCZP010000001.1, on the reverse strand, counting down.
AACCAGCTTGCCGTCCTCTTCCATGATGCCGCCGAAGCTGGTGTAGAACTGCCAGAAGTCGGGGCCGTTGCTCTGGCGTGGATAGAAGCCGTAGCCCGCTTCGACCACGCCCTGGTCGACCATCTTCTTGGCGTCCTCGAGCACGTTGGCGAGCGTGTATTCGCCGGATTCCACGCTTTCAGGCAGGGCGTCGAGCTCCTCGTCCGTATAACCAATCGCCCGCATATGCTCCTTCCAGAAGAAGAAGGGACGCGACTCCGCATCCTGCGGCAGGCCGTACTGGATGCCGCCGAAGGAGGAGATCTCCATGAGGTTTTCGTAGATGTCGTTGATGGGCCAGGCGTCGAGGTTGAGATAATCCTCGACTGGCACGATGAGGCCGGACTGCGCCCACGGCGCAATGTCCTCATGGCCGGTGACGAGGATGTTCGGCGCGTTGCCGGCTTCCGCCGCCAGCGTGACCGCCTGCTTAAAGTCGTCCCAGGTATTGTCGAGCTTCTTCTCGACCGTGATATCGAGCTCTTCGCCCCGGATCGCGGCCTCCCGCTCTAGGATGTCGGCGGCCATTTCGATGGCATCGACGCGATAGTTGTCGTTGGGGCCGCTACCGCCGGCCCAAACGCTGATGGTCACGCTTTCGGCGGATGCCGCGCCGGCACCTGCAGCCAGCAGAACGGCTGCTGCCGTGGTTCTCAGTAGACGCGTTGTCATCTCGTACGTTCCTCCTTGCGTTTTCCGTTGGAATAAAGGGCGACGACTAAGGACCGATCGCGGCGATACCGCCAGGCCATCGGTTTCCTCCCTAAGGCCCTTATCCAACAGTCAGATGACAGTTGTGCACGTGTGCACGCTTTTTCCGTATGACGTTTCCTCCAGTATTGCACACGTGTACAATTCCATGCGTGGCAAAGCTCGTCAATTGCCATCGTAGCTGCGCTGCAGCATGGCCCGGTGAGGCGGGAAACGTGCGACGGCGTCGGTTACGCGTTAATGATACCCCTCGCCCGGGCTGACCTTGCCGCGGAAGACCCAATACACGAAGGCCGTGTAGCCGAGCACCAGCGGCAGCAGGAATACCGTGCCGATAAGCAGGAATATCTGCGAGGCCGGCGCGGCCGCCGCATCCCAGAAGGTCAGGTGCGGGGGGACGAGGTAGGGCACTGTCGAGATGACCAGCCCGACATAACCGAGCAGGAACAGGATGATGGAGCCGACGAAGGGCAGGCCCTCACGGCCGGCCCGGAGCCAGCGCCAGATGAGGTATCCTACGCCCGCGGCGGCGAGCGGAATCGGCCAGAGGAAGAAGAAATTGGGCAGGCTGAACCAGCGCGCGGCGATGCGATCGACCGTCAGCGGCGTCCACAGGCTGATGACCACCATGGCACCGAGCACCAGGGCGAGCAGCATCGGCGCGTATTGCCGGCCCAGATCCTGCGTCGGTCCGGCGGTGCGCATGATGAGCCAGGTCGTGCCGAGAAGCCCGTAGCCGGCGACCACGGCAAGTCCGGTGAAGACCGAGAAAGGCGTCAGCCAGTCGAAAGCGCCGCCGGCATATTGCCCGTCGGCCACCTCGATCCCCTGGATGAGACCGCCCAGGATGACGCCTTGCAGGAAGGCGGCGACAATGGAGCCGCCGGCGAAAGCGATGTCCCACATGCCGTGCGACGGCTTCGCCACCCAGCGGAACTCGAAGGAGACGCCGCGCAGGACCAGTGCCAGGAGCATGCCGATCACCGGCAGGTAGAGCGCCGGCATGATGACGGCGTAGGCCTGCGGAAAAGCCACCCACAGGCCGCCGCCGCCGAGCACCAGCCAGGTCTCGTTGCCGTCCCAGAAGGGGGCGACGGAGTTCATCATCACGTCGCGCTCTTCCTCCTCGCGGGCGATGGGGAAAAGGACGCCGAGGCCGAGGTCGAAGCCGTCGAGGATCACATACATGGCCACCGCGGTGCCGATCAGGCCGGCCCAGATGACGGGGAGATACCATTCCATCGCACTATCCCTCCGGTTCGCTCAGGGGCCGGCCAGGGCCTTCGCCCCTCGACCTGCCGGTCGCCTCACGCGCCGCTTCCTCGGCTGCCGACAGTGGCCGGTTCGGCACGCCGGCAGGCGTCTCGATAGGCACGTCCTTCGGACCGGCGTTGATGAGCCGGTTGATGTAGTAGATGCCCATCGAAAACACGATGCCGTAGATGAAGACGAAAAGGGCAAGCGTGCTTGCCACGCTCGCCCCCGGCACCGGCGAAACGCCGTCGGCAGTCCGCAGAAGGCCGTAGACCAGCCACGGCTGGCGTCCCTGCTCCGTAACGAACCAGCCGGCCAGGATGGCGATGAAGCCGAGCGGCCACATGTAGGACGACGACAGGAGAAACCAGCGGCTCGTAAACAGCCGCCCCCGCCACCACAGATATGCGCCCCAGAAGCCGACGGCGATCAGGAGCAGGCCGATGCCGACCATGATGCGGAAGGAGAAGAACACGTTGAGGATCGGCGGCCATTCCTCCTCGGGGAAATCGCTGATACCGGGATAGGTGCCCTCAAGGGTATGGGTGAGGATCAGTGAGCCCAGATGAGGCACCACGACCGCGTAGTGATTGGTCCGCGCCTCTTCGTCGGGAATCCCGAAAAGCACCAGATCGCCCGGCGCCTCCCCGTTCCAGTGCCCCTCCATGGCGGCCACCTTTACCGGCTGATGCTCCAGCGTGTTGAGGCCATGCAGGTCGCCGATGACGAGTTGCAGAGGAGCGGCGATGGCGATCATGCCGACTGCCATGCGCAACATGGTGTGCGATTCCTCGACGTGGCGGCCGGCAAGCAGGTAGCGCGCGCCGACGGCGAGCACCACCACCGCCGTCGTGAGATAAGCTGCATTCACCATATGCGCCAGACGGTATGGGAAGCTGGGGTTGAAGACGACCTGCAGCCAGTCGAGAGGATAGGCAATGCCGTCGCGGACCTCATGGCCCGCCGGCGTATGCATCCAGCTGTTGGCGGAGAGGATCCAGAAGGCGCTCGTCGCCGTGCCGAGCGCCACCAGAACAGCGGAAAGGGTGACGAGCCAGGATGGAAACCGGTTCCATCCGAATAAGAGGATGCCGAGGAACGTCGCCTCAAGGTAGAAGGCTGTCAGCACCTCATAGCCGATGAGCGGGCCGATGACGTTGCCGCTGAACTCCGAGAAACGGCTCCAGTTGGTGCCGAACTGGTAGGAAAGCACGATGCCGGAGACGACGCCCATGGCGAAGGAGACGGCGAAGATCTTGGTCCAGAAGCGGGCGATGCGGTGGAACTTGTCGTTCTTCGTCGCCGTCCAAAGCAAGAGCAGAACGGCGATGAAGGCGGAGAGACCGATAGTGAAGGCGGGGAAGATGATGTGGAAGGAGATCGTGAAGGCGAACTGGATACGCGCCAGCAGGACCGGATCGAACTCCATGAACGGCCTCCATCATCCCTTCAGCAGGTGCCGGATGCCACAATGCCGCCTTCCTTCCGCTTAGTCGACCCCGCCCGAATGCGTCAAATGCGCTTGCCGGGCATTATGCCCATCTCCTGGTGCGGCAGGATGCGTAGCCTGCACGCCCTTATGCAGACAGCGACGGGTATGCTGCGCCCAGGCGGGTGACCAGGATAGGAGTGCCGTTGACCACGCGATTGTAGAGGTCGATGACATCCTGGTTGAGCATGCGGACGCAGCCCGACGACACCGACTTGCCGATCGTCCACCATTCGGGTGACCCGTGGATGCGGTAGAGCGTATCCTTGCCGTTCTGGAAAATGTAGAGAGCACGGGCACCCAGCGGGTTGGAAAGCCCCGGATCCATGCCGCCATTGGCGATGCTGTAGGGTTCGAGTTCCGGCTGGCGCGCCACCATCTCGTCCGGCGGGGTCCAGCGCGGCCAGGCGCGCTTGTACTGGATCACGCCGCGTCCGTCCCACTCGAAGCCGGCGCGACCAAGGCCGACGCCATAGCGCAGCGCCTTGCCGTTCTCCTGCGTGAGGTAGAGAAAATGGTTGTCCGTATCGACGACGATCGTTCCCGGCCGTTCGCCTGTCGGATCGTCGACAAGCCGGCGATAGTAGATCGGATCGATACGTTCGATCGGAATGGCGGGAAGTGGGAACCGCTCTTCCGGCCGCGCCGCATACATGGCTGAATAGTAGGCGAAGTTGCCTCCGAACCCGGATGCCGGCCCGCCTGTCGCGGGAAGCCGTGGAACGGGTCCGCCAACCAGTCGCGGACCCGTGTCGAGAGCCGAGCAGCCGGCTATCCCGAGCAGGGCCATTCCGCCGCTTCCCCGGAGAAACGCCCGGCGGTCGAGCCGGTTCGACCGCCGGGGTGCGGGTGTTTCACTCACAGTGGATTTCGTCATACGCTTTTCGCCCCAGAACTGGACTTTGACGCACAGCTATTGCTCTGCAAATGGGGCCACCGTGTGCTGTCTTGTTGCTTATTCAGCACACCCGACAGGAGATGCGGATGCACTTCACCGAGTCTTGATCGGTCTGTGATTGAGCATGGTTTTGGCGGATCTACGGCAGCCCGCCGCCGGAGCAGACGAAAGAGGTGAGCTTAGCGTGATGAGGTGTCGATTGCAGATCTATTTTGCCTTCGGGTCTTGCCTAACACAATGAAAAATAAGGCAGCAGAACTGCGCGTGGTCGGCAAAATTGCCTTTTGGCCAAGCAATTTTCCTCTTGATACGAAATAGCCTTTGCTCAGATAGACGTCTGCAAGGAAACCTGCCTTTGCCAGTTTGCTTGGCGGGGTTGGCGAATTACCTTTGGCCACGGCGCGGCATGAGGAGACGATGACGTTCAGACAAGACCAGTTCTTCCAGGCTGTCGCCTCGCGCCGCATTCCACGAGTTCGTGTAGCGGGCATTGTCGTGCATCGCGACCGAGTGCTGGTTCAGCAGCCAGCCGACGATCCAAGCGCTTGCTACGCGTTCATTGGTGGTGAATACGAATTCGGCGATACCTTCGAAACGCGGCTCAGAAAAGAGTTTGAAGAAGAGACGAACGCACGGCTAATCGAGTGTGAGTATCTGTTCTGCGTGGAGAACCATTTTCAACACCAGGGCAATTCAGTTCAGCAAACAGAGCACTTTTTCTTGGTCAAGTTGGATCGGCATGATGTGGAGAGTCGAGAAAATCACCTAGGCCAGCATTGGCTGCAGATTGCTGAGTTGGCCACGGCTGATCTCCGGCCTCGCGTTGTGCGTGATGCCTTAATGGACGGAACTTATTTGGCCCGCCGATATCTGCTTCAAACAGAAACTTGAGATTTCGCTGTCCGCTTCGAGTGGAATTGCAGAAGGTCAGCTTCTCGCGCAGTTTGATAAGCATGTCCCAACCAAACCTCCACGATGAGATTGCGGTGGTTTCCACCATATGCAGGGACCTCGGACTGGGCGAGGTCACGCCTACTGTTCTGAAGACGGCACACCACACTACGCTCCTGATTTCGCCTCTCACGATAGTTGCGAGGGTCCAATCCTCCGAGCCGATCGACGCGGCACGGCAAAGGGCGATCAGGGAAGTTGCCGTCGCACGTCACCTTGCCACCCGCAGCGCGCCCGTCGTCGCGCCGCTGGTGGATCTGGCGGGACCACACATCGTCGCGTCTTCTGTCGTGACGCTATGGCCTTATGTGAAGCACGAGCGGACGGCCGATGAGGCTGAAGCGGCACTCGCCGCCGCGACGCTCGCTTCCGTCCATGGAGCTCTGCTGGATTACCGTAGCAAACTGCCGCCGTACACGCAGGCGCTGGACCGCTGTTGGGCTGTGCTTGCCGACAATGGAGCGTCTGCCGCACTCAGCAGGCGCGATAGAGATCTCCTGAAAACGCAATATCACCGCCTTCGTCACGAAGTCGCGGAAACGACCCGCAATTGGGTTCCCCTCCACGGAGACGCTCATCTCGGTAATCTCCTGCTTGGGGAACGTGGCCCTCTATGGACGGATTTTGAGGACGCATGCCGCGGACCTCGCGAATATGACATCGCAGGCTTTCCGCTCGCCACGTGGTCGCATTTCAGCGATGCCGACCAAGCACTCGTTAGGCGCTATGCTGACCTGAAGAGTGTGTGCGTGGCGGTCTGGTGTTGGGCGAATATTTCGCGCAGCACAGAGGTTCGCGAAGCAGGTGAATACCATCTGCATCGGGTCCGGGAATTTGCTTCCTGAGTGACCGTGCCGAGGGCTGCAACGGGTGGTGAACGGTCACCCGGTGCTGGCACGCGGAACGACTGCATTGCGGACGAAGCGGTCATTGCCTACTTCGCCAGAGTCGGTCAGGCTCGGCCGGAATCTGTGAGAGAGGGCTTCCGGTGCAATCAGGTCTAGGCCGCATCATCGTATACACGAAGCGCATCCCCGAGATGGTCGCCTTCTATTCAGGGTTTTTCGGCTTCGCAGCCGTGCAGCGAACGGGGACAGGATCGTCGAGCTCCGTCCGAATGGCGATGGGATCTCCATTCTGCTGTATCCGGCGGCCAAGGGGCAAAAGGAAGGCCAGGCTCTTGTGAAGCTTGTCTTCGATGTCGAAGACGTACCCGAGTTCCTTCGGCTTGCCTCTGACAAGGGCCTCGTTTTCGGACCGATTCACCAGGCCGATGGCTATGTGTTTGCCAATGCCAAAGACCCGTCCGGCAATTCCGTTTCCGTCTCAAGCCGCGCCTTCATGGATCGACCCGGCTGACGCTTCGGAGCTCATGTCGTTCTTCCTGCGAACGTCCGCAAAGGCCTCAATCTCGACCTTCCAGCAGAAGCATCCAAGGCCAGCAAAGGGACGGACAGCGGACCTCTACGGTTGGGGGAACTGGCTCAGGTGTTCGTGAACGATCTTCCACATGCCGTCATTGTTGCGAAGGATGGTAGTCCCCCGCCCGCCGCCTGAGACTGTCTTTCCGTCAACCGTCGCCCTCCAGCAGAAATTATATGTACATCCGGCGGCGCTTTCTCCAGTGGCGATCCAATTCACGTCTTTCAGCCAGTAGGATTCAAGAGGAAATTTCTGCCATGTTCTCTCGAACGCATGTCTGATTTCCTCTAACCCAGAGTGCGATCCGTCGTTAAACCAGAATACCGCATCACCTGAGATCATCGGCACCAGTTGGTCGAAGTCATGTAGGTTGATCTTTTCTTCGTATTGCTTGAGGGTATCTTCCGAGCGCATATCGCGATCTCCTTTCCCATATCAGGCCTCGCAGATTGGACGCTTGCCCGTGCAGTGGCAACAAGTTCCCGATGACCGTTCGTTTGGGTCGAACAACGTCGTTCCCGAAAGACGAACAAGAGCGAGACTGCTCCTCATCGCATCGACGCGAATGAGCGGTTGCGGGAGATAGGTCAATACGCCTGACCCAAAGGCAACATAGTGTCCAAAGGCAAAGTAGCGTGGCAATCGACAATGAGGAAAAAATGGCGCGCCCGAAAGGATTCGAACCTCTGACCCCCAGATTCGTAGTCTGGTGCTCTATCCAGCTGAGCTACGGGCGCGCTGGCTGCCAAGGCGGCAGCAGGGTCGCGGGCAGAGTGCCCGGCGACCGGACGCCGCCTACCTAACGATTGAGAACGCCAAAAGCAAGCGCCGAAGTGACAATTCTTTGACGCGCCGATGCGGTGTCGTCAATTCGCCGTCTGCCGTTTCCGACTGGGCGGAATGCTCTGCCGTCCGCTGCCGCCGTCGGGGATGGTGATGCAGAAGACCGTTTGGCCGCTGCTGCTTTCCACAAGCGTGATCTCGCCGCCATGGGCATGCACGAGCTCCTGTGCGATTGCCAAACCCAGACCGGTGCCACCGCTCTTGGCGGCGCCGCGAAAGGCGGCGAAGAGGTTCTCGCGCGCCCGCGGCGGAAGGCCGGGCCCGGTGTCGCTCACGAAGACGCGCACCAGCCGCTCCTCGCGATCGGTTGAAACGGTCAGCCGGCGCACCAGCGCCGCCTCGCTCTCCCCGGACATGGCCTGGACGGCGTTGCGGCACAGATTGGCGAGCACGCGGAAAAGCTGCTCGGCGTCAGCGTGCACTTCCAGGGCGGGGTCCACCTCATTGACGAATTCGATACCGCTCGCGGGGTCGATGGCGAGTGTCGCGTGCACATCGTCCACAAGCTGGCAAAGGCGCAGCCGCCGGCGCGTGGGCGGCGCCTCCTGCGTCCGCCCGTAGGTGAGCACGCCCTCGGAATAGGCGACCGCCCGATCCAGCGTGCGCACCAGCCGCGGCGTCAGCGATTGCACCGCCGGGTCGGAGACCTGTGCCAGCCGGTCGGACATCAGTTGTGCGGAGGCCAGCATGTTGCGCATGTCGTGATTGATCTTGGAAACGGCCAGGCCCAGATCCGCGAGCCGCTTCCGCTCCCCCAGAGTGCGGTGGAGCGTCTGCTCCATTTCGGCGAGCTCGTGCTCGGCGATGCCGATCTCGTCGCCCCGGTCCTCAGGCTTGATGATGCGCTCCGCATCGTCCGGCGCCGCACCGAAATCCAGCATCGAGCGCGTCATGGCGCGGATCGGACCGATCATGATGCGGTTGATGGCGTAGAAGACCAGCATGGCGGTGATCAGCGAGATGATGAGCGAAAGAGCGGCCACGTTGCGCGCATAGACGAGCATGGCCGAGCGCAGCCCGCTGTCGGGGATGACGATCTCGTACTGACGCGGACCTTCGCCGACGCGGCCGTAGATGCGCAATATCCTGTTGCCGCCGAAGAACATCGTTTCGAAGGCTTGCGCGATCGCCTGCAGTGGCCCGATGTCGTCGAGATTGACATGCATGTCGACCTCCGGCGGCATCTCCGAAACGACCAGCAGGCGTGCGCTGCCCTCGTCGCGCACGGCAATCGCCTTCGCGCCCGTCGCCATGAGCAGGTCGTTGCTGGCCTGCCGGCTGAGGTCGTCGGCTTCGCCCTCCATCAACACCACGCCGACGGCGGCCACCGTCTGCAGCCGCTGGCTCATCCATTGCTGGCCGAAATTGGCCACGGAGGGGATGAAGATCAGCACCTCCGCTCCCATCACGAAGAGGATGGTGAGCAAGAGGAGCTTGGTCGACAGGCCGCGCGTCAGCGGAACCGCGCCCGCATCGCCCGCTGCCTTGCCGTTTTCCTGCTGCTCGTCCGCCATCGTCGTTCTCTACCGGTCTCCGCCCGGTGCTGCCTGCCGGCTGTGTGCCGGGTGATCTAACCGAATAAACGCAGAAAGCGGATCAGTCCACGCACCACGGGCTTTCGGGTGGCGTCAGTGAAATAGGAGATTGCCGCGCGCTTGCCGATCTCGCCCATAGTGGGATAGGGCGCCACATAGCCGGTGATATCGCGCACGCTCATGCGCTTGGCGAACACCAGCGACCAGAAATTCATCATCTCGCCGGCGCCTTCGCCGACGATGGAGACGCCGAGGATGCGCCCGCGCCGGCCGGCAACGAGTTTTATGAAGCCCTCGGTACGGCGCTCGGTCTGCGCGCGGTCGTTCTCCACATAGGGCCAGCGCAACACCTTGACGCGGCTGCCGCGCTTACGCGCCTCCGCCTCGGTCAACCCGATATGGGCGAGTTCGGGGTCCGTGTAGGTCACCCGGGGGATGAGGGAACGGTTCTCCCTTGCCGGCAGGCGGAAGAGGATGGCGCGAATGACGAGGCCGGCATGATAGTTGGCGACATGGGTGAACTGCAGCCCGCCCGCCGCGTCTCCGATGGCGTAGACGCGCCGGTTGGTGGTGCGCAGCTTGCTCGATACCTTTATGCCCTTGGCGGTATAGGCGACGCGGGCCTTCTCGAGCGCCAGCGCCGCCACATTGGGCTGCCGCCCCGCCGCAACGAGAAGGTGCGAGCCGTCGAGGATCCGCGTGCCGTCCTCGCCTTCAAGATGCACGCGCACGCCGCTGCGGCCGCGCTTTTCCACCCGCCCCACTTTGGTGTGCTCGAGGACCTCCACCCCCTCGGCACGCAGATGCTTCAGCACCACCGCCGCCAGTTCCGGGTCGTCGTTGCCGAGGGCGGCCATCGCCTCGACGACCGTGACGCTGGCGCCGAGCCGGCGGTGTGCCTGCGCAAGCTCCAGCCCGACCGGCCCACCGCCGATGACGATCAGGTGCGCCGGAAGGCGTTTGCGTGCGAAAATCGTCTCGTTGGTGAGATAGGGCACGGAGTCGAGCCCCGGGGTTGGCGGGGCGACGGGAGAGGAGCCGGTGGCGATGACGAAGCGCCGGGCGCGGACCGTGTGGTCGCCCGCAATCACGGTACGTGCGTCCTTGAAGCGCGCTTCCTCCTGGATGACCTTTACGCCGAGAGCGGTGAAGCGCGCGACCGAATCGTTGGGTGCGATGGCCGCGATCACCCGCTCAACATGCCGCATCGACTTGGCGAAATCGACGTGCGGTTCAACCGCGGCCACGCCGAAGGCCGGGCCTTGGGAAAGCCGGTGCGCCTGCACGCCCGCAGCGATCAGCGATTTGGAGGGTACGCAGCCATAGTTCAGGCAGTCGCCGCCCATCTTGCCCTTTTCGATCAGCACGACGGAGACGCCGAAGGAGGCGGCCGCGGCGGCAACCGACAGCCCGCCCGAGCCGCCGCCGATGACGCAGATATCCGGTTTCAGCACTGTCGCCATGCGCGTTTGCCCTGGTCGTGAACATCGGTGGGGTGACGGTCAGGAAAGCCGCTTTCCCCGCACCTTTCTTATGATGAGAGGGATCGCCGCGACAACAGCCAGCGCTGCAAAGGCGACGGTCAGCTGCGGCGTCACCAGGTCGGCGAGAGCAAGATCGCGCCCCGAGCGCGCCGCCGACATCAGCACGCTGTCCAGCCCGTGGCCGAGATAGGCATAGGCGAAGGTGGCTGGCATGATGCCGAGCGCGGTGGCCGCCACATAGGTCTTCAGGCGCACATTGAAGAAGGCGGGCGCGATATTGATTATCCAGAAGGGGAAGATCGGTGCCAGGCGCAGCACCAGCAGGTAGCCGAATGCGCCTTCCTCGAAACCTTGCGCCAGCCGTGCCGTACGCCCGCACATCCACCGTCTCAGGACGTCGCCCAGCGCCGTGCGCGCGGCCAGGAACAGGAGTGTAGCACCGGCGGTCGCGGCGACAACGACGAGCATGCCGCCCAAAAGCCAGCCGAACAGAAAGCCGGCGGCGACGGTCAGCAGCGATGCGGCGGGAAAGGATGCCGCCACCGTGGCGACATAGACGAGGGCGAAAACAGCGGGCGCGAGCAGGGGATGGGCAGCGACATACGCTTTCAGCATCTCGCGGCTGTCGGCCAGCGCATCAAGCGTGAGATACCGATGCCAGCCCATGGCGTAGCCGAGGAGAAGCGCCACGATGACGAACGCCAGGGGCGCGAAGCGCCACAGGATAAGGCGCCTCTCCGGATCCGTCTTTTCGCCTGCCATAGTCGTTCTCGCGCCTTTGCCGGAAGGGGCTTGGGCACTCTACATGACCCTTCCCCCATCGCCGTGCAATCCGCCGGTGCCCATCTCACCGCGTTTTGAGCCGGTTGGCTACTGGCATCACTCTCCCGTGATGGCTGCGTGCGAGTGTATTTTTCATATTTGCAGCACGAAAAAGGCCCGCTCTTCGGCGGGCCCTGTTTTTTAGCGCGGCAGCAGGAACTTAGCTGCGCCGCCCATCCAGCGACAGCGCGCCGGCGCCGTGGGCGATCAGCACCAGGAAGCCGCCCGTGATGGCCAGGTTCTTGAGGAACTGGACAAGCTGCATCTGGTCGCCGAAATCCAGGTGCGCGATCAAAGCCGAGGCCAAGGTGAACGCCGCCAGGGCAATCGCGGCGATCCGCGTTTTGAACCCGACGAGCACCGCGAGGCCACCCAGAAGCTCCACCAAGGCCACTACCCAAGCCGTGAGCGTCGGCACCGGAAGGCCCAGGCTGCCGAAATATCCGGCGGTGCCGCCGATGTTGGTGAGCTTGCCGAAACCGGAGAAGATGAAGATTACGGCAATGAGAATACGGCCTATAAGAAGGAGTGTGCTGTTTGACATTGAGGATGGTTCCGTCGCTGTTGAGAAGAGGATGCGGCCATATACAGGCTCTGCGTTAACAAGAATATGTCTGCTTTTGTTGACGCAGTGTTTCCGCCCGCGCTCCCGGGTGATCTCCGGCGCCGGCCGGAGGGGAATCGGAGCAGAGGCGGGTTCTCAACAGCCGCACAGCTTCTGTCGAACGAACGGACTGGAACCCGATGAGTTTTTAGACCGGCAGCAGCGGCACGGCGAGGAGCGCAAAGCCGCAGGCGACGAGGGCGGCGCCCGTGAACCGGGACAGGATCGGGCCGCCCGGCAGGAGCTTTTGGACGAGTACGATTGCAGCCAGCGCCGCAACCCAGATCAGGTTCATGACGCCGCCGACGAAGAGCAGGAGCATCAGTACCCAGCAGCAGCCGACGCAATAGGCGCCGTGCTCCACTCCCATGCGCAGCGCCCCCAATCTGCCCGGCCGAATGTGGCGTGGAAGCCATTCGATGGGTGAACGGCAATGGGTGAGGCAGCGGTCCTTCAGCGGTGTCAGCTCGTAGAGCCCTGCGGCGATGAAGATCGCGCCGGCGAGCATGGTGCTTGTCGCCGCCAGATGCATGGACACGAGGCCGGCGTGGGCGAGCACCGTCTGCGCCGCCGCCGCGACGATGGAAAAGACGCTCCAGATCGCCAGATATCCGGCGACGAAGGCCGCCGTCCGCCCGCCGATCCTGCCCTCCGCCGCCCGCTTGCGCTCCAGCGCGGCGAAGAGGAGGATTGTGGGCGCCGCGCTCGGCAGCATCATGCCGACCATCATCACCGCCCACATCAGCGTGACGAGCGTGAAGTTGACGGCGGCATCCGCCAGCGCGGCGGCGGCCGGTCCCATCGCCGCAGCCAGGCGGGCCGACAGGGCATCTTCGACGTCCATGCCCATCATGCGCCCCGCCATGCCGTCCATCGCTTCCATCTGCAGCGCCAGATGGACGAGGAACAGCCAGGAGACGAGGCAGAGCCCGGCAAGGCTGGCGGCGACGAGAAGACGGTCGCGCGTCAGCACGGTTTCGAGCGGTGAGGCGGCCACTACCTTACCTCATTGGATTATGCCGTGCGGTCCCAGATGCAACGTGCAGAGGTGGGCATGGCGGTCGGACCATTCGTTCCCGATCGGGCCGCTGGTTTTCACGTTGCTGCTCGCATATTCCGCCTCCGCGTACTCGAAGCCGTGCGGGAGCACGACCTTGGCGCGATGCTCCGCGTCGGTCACCGGGTTGCGAATAGGCTCCGCCGTGGCTTCGATGATGCCGGGGACCGCAAAACGCCCCGTCCGGCTTTCCTCGTCGACCTCGAATTCGATGGGCCTGAACATCGGCTCGTGGACGGTTTCCGTCGTCGCCGCGACGACGTTGAAGATCGTCGCGAACTCCTCGGTCTCCTCCCCACCCAGAATCTTCAGGAGCGCCTCGCGCTGCTCCGGCGTTGCGCGCTCGTCGACGATCGGCAAAACCTCGCCGTGCCCTTCGTGGATGGCGCCGGGCCAGGCGAGCACGCAGGCCGCTTTCAGCCCGTCGAGCCGTACATCGCCAAAGTGCCCCTCGTCGATGCGCGTGCCCACGACCGCACGGCAGTCGCCGTGCGTGGGCGGGGCGTTGAACTGGCAGGGACACCCCCAGTTGCAGTTGCAGGTCGCGATTTCCGGTCCTCGGATCATCCAGTCGACATAAGCCATACTACCTCCTCTTGGATCAAAAGAACCCGGCTCCGGTTGCTCCGGAGTGTGTGGGCCCCGCTCAGCTCCGGCTCCGGACCACCCCCTTGCCCGTATGGTGGAGCATGTTGAACTGGCCGTAGCTGTCCTTCAGGTCGAGTACGATCGGTCCGCTCGCCGTCGTCGAGGCGCTGCCGATCTCGGCAATCTCGAACTCGATGCCGCCGGGGATGTCGATGCGCACCCGGTGCTCTTCACCGGTTGCCGGGCTGACGATCGGCCGTCCGCTCGTTTCCAGAATGCCGGGGATCGCAGCCCGCGCCGTGCGCTTTTCGTAGTCCACCTCGAACTGGATCGGCTTGAAGATCGGCTCGTGGACGGTGCTGGACATGGCGTGGAAGACCCACCAGTGGGTCCTGGCTTCCTCGGTCTCGCCCCCGTGGAGTACGGTGAGCAGCGCCTCACGCTGCTTGTCGTCCGCACGCTCGTCGACGATCGCCTGCATCGTGCCGTTGCCCTCGAAGATGGCGCCCGGCCAGGCGAAGAGCAACGCCCAGTGGAGACCGTCGAGAGTGACATCACCGAAATGACCCCGCTCGATGCGGCCGACTTCCACGCCCTTGCAATCGCCGTGGGTGGGGCGCAGCTCGAATTGGCAGGGACAGCAATAGTCGCAATTGCAGTTGCCGAACGTGCTGGCTTCGATATTCCAGTCTATCATGATCTTCCCTCCAAGCTCGACATCGGGAACCGCGGCAGACGCCGCCCCGTTCGGTTGGGATCAGCCCGGATTCCTCGCCGTCACCATCCAGGAGCTCGATTGCATCATGATGCCGTTGGGCTTCTGGAAAGGAGCCAGCGCGGCTTTCAGCGCCGCTGTGATCTCGCCACGCCGCCGCTCGGTCTCCTCGCCTGCCTCGCGACAGATCTCGCCGGCCGGACCGAGTTCCATCTGCAGTGCGATCGCCTCCTCGGCATCCCGGCCGACGAGCACCTCTGCATCGATGCGCTCGAAGGAGATGTCGGTGTAGCCGGCGATCTCGAGCTGCTTGGTGACCACTTCGGTGTCGGCCATGGAAAACGGGCCGGGGCCGCACGTGCGCGCATCGTCGCCGGGCGGCGGCAGATAACGCAGCACCACCTCCTTGGGGATCGCGAGCCAGGGGTTCTCGGCCAGGTCGCGCCACACGATCATGGTCATGATGCCGCCGGGCTTGAGGCTCTTGCGCATGTTGCGCAGGCCCGCCACCGGGTTTTCGAAGAACTGGGTGCCGAAGCGCGAGAAGCAGAAATCGTGCACCGGCTCGAAGGGGTAGGTCTGCACGTCTGCTTCGATGAGTGTGACATTGCCGATGCCTTCCGCTTTGGCATCCTTGCGGCCGTAGTCGAGGAAGGTCTCGCAACAGTCGAGGCCGAGCACATGGCCGGTGGGGCCGACGCGCTTGGCGAGCAGGATCGCGGTATCGCCGAAGCCGCAGCCGGCATCGACCACCCGATCGCCTTCTGCGACCTCGAGCTTGGGGAACACCTGGGCGCTGTGCAGTGTCAGGCCGTCGACGATGATATGCTTCCAGCGGAGGAATTTCGGAACGAGGATGTCGTTCCAGAAGTCGATGTACTCGGTCTTGACGAGCTCCGGCTGGAGGAGTTGGCTCTGTGCGGTGCTCATGTCGCATCTCCACGAACGTTTGAACGGAGGGCGGACCCGCTTAAGTGTCGTCTTCTGTCCGCAGTGCGATAAACCCTGCAGACTCCGGTAGGAATTCCCCAATAAGTCAGCCTGCATCCTTCTTCTGGCGGAGGACGGCTCGGTTTCCGTTCTGACCGGAATTTGAACGTCCCACGTTCCCGGCTGTCGCTTGCGTAGCGAGACAGCCGGTTACTTCTTAGCCCGGCACTTCTTCGAAGACTTGGACAGAAGCGCACCGACCAAGCCAAAAGCGAATGCTTGACAACTTTGCGGCTCGCCAACACCATCCAGTAGAGAAGCGAGGGCTTGCGGGCCGGGGAGGTGCCCGATGAGCACGGACGCACCGGAAGTCGCTGCATTTTGCTATACGCGTGACGATATCCTCAGTCCGAAGGGGCTGGAGAGGTGGCGCGACTTGATGGGGCGCGCGGTTCTCGGCCTCGATCTCAAACTGATTTCGGAACAGTCTTTTCATTCGCGGGTGGAGACCTGGTTCCTGCCGGACGTTCGGATCACATTCGCGTCCAAATCCGGTTTGTGCATGATGCGGTCACGGGCCCTCCTGGAGGACGGAGCCGACGACATTTCCTTGCACATCTGCACCGATGGCGAATGGGCGATAGAGCATCGCAATAAAGAGGCGCCGCTGCATCCGGGCGAGGCGGCGCTGGTCTCCGATGCGGAGGTGGCTTCCGTCACCTGCGCTTCGTCCGCCCGTTGCGTGTGCATCCAGATCGCACGAAGCAGGCTTGCGCCGCTCGTTCCCGATCTCAACGACGCTCTCATGCGCCCGATCCGGCGCGACAATGAGGCTCTGCAGCTCATTCTTGGCTACGTCGATATGTTGAGGGCAGGTCCCTCCCTACGCTCACCGGTCCTTCGTGAGATGGCAGCCTCGCACATTCGTGACCTCGTCGCCGCAGCGCTCGGCGTTTCCCGCGAAGGTGCCGCCATCGCTGCAAGCGGCGGCGTCCGCGCCGCACGCCGTTCGGCGATGAAGGCCGATATCGACAGGCATATCGAGGAGCCGGACCTCTCGGTTTCCACGGTCGCCGCGCGGCATGGCATCAGCCCGCGCTATGTGCAGGCGCTGTTCGAGGATGAGGGGATGACCTTCTCCAGCTTTGTCCTCGCCCGGCGCCTTGCCCGTGCTCACCGCCTTCTCGTCAGTCCGCGGCACCACCCCCGCCGCATCGCCGACATCGCATTCGATGTCGGTTTCGGCGACCTGTCGTACTTCAACCGGGCCTTCCGCCGGCGGTACGGCCTTACCCCGTCAGACGTGCGCGCGCTGGCTTTCCTGCCGGCCGCGGCTCCGCGCACATAGCCCGCCGGTGCCCCGGCTTAGGCCGGCGCGATCATCTTCTCCGGCCGCACGAGCCTGTCGTAGTCCTCCTCAGAGACCAGGCCGCTCTTCAGCGCCTCCTCGCGCAGCGTCGTTCCGTTCTTGTGCGCCGTCTTGGCGATCTTTGCCGCGTTGTCGTAGCCGATGGCCGGCGCCAGCGCGGTGACGAGCATCAGCGAGCGCTCGAGCCCGGCCTTGATGTTGTCCTCGCGCGGCTCGATGCCGACGACGCAGTTGTCGGTGAAGGAGACTGCCGCGTCGGCCATCAGCCGTACCGACTGCAGGAAGTTGTAGGCCATGACCGGGTTGTAGACGTTGAGCTCGAAATGACCCTGGCTGCCGGCGAAGGTGAGTGCGGCGTGGTTGCCGAAGACCTGCACGCAGACCTGGGTCAGCGCCTCCGCCTGGGTCGGGTTCACCTTGCCGGGCATGATCGACGAGCCGGGCTCGTTTTCCGGCAGCGCCAGCTCGCCGAGGCCGGAGCGCGGCCCGGAGCCGAGGAAGCGGATGTCGTTGGCTATCTTGAAGAGCGAGGCGGCGACCGTGTTGATGGCGCCATGGGAGAAGACCATGGCGTCGTGGGCGGCCAGCGCCTCGAATTTGTTGGGCGCGGTGGTAAACGCGAGGCCGGTGATGGCGGCGATCCGCTCGGCCACCTTCTCGGCGAAGCCCACCGGCGCGTTGAGTCCGGTGCCGACAGCCGTGCCGCCCTGGGCGAGCTGCATCAGGCCGGGCAGGGTGCTTTCGATGCGGGCGATGCCGTTTTCCACCTGCTTTGCATAGCCCGAGAACTCCTGGCCGAGGGTGAGCGGTGTGGCGTCCTGCGTATGCGTACGGCCGATCTTGATGATGTCCGCCCAGGCCTTCGCCTTGGCGTCGAGCGCATCGTGGAGCTTTTTAAGCGCCGGCAGGAGCCGGTGCGAGATTTCCTCCGCGCAGGCGATGTGCATGGCGGTCGGGTAGGTGTCGTTGGACGACTGGCTCATATTGACGTGGTCGTTGGGGTGGACCGGTTTCTTCGAGCCCTTCTCGCCGCCCAGCATCTCGATCGCCCGGTTGGAGATCACCTCGTTGGCATTCATGTTCGACTGGGTTCCGGAGCCCGTCTGCCAGACGACCAGCGGGAAATGCTCGTCGAGCTTGCCGTCGATCACCTCCTGCGAAGCGTCGGTGATCGCCTTGCCGAGCGCAGGGTCGAGCCGGCCGAGCTCCACATTCGCTTCCGCCGCCGCACGCTTGACGATTCCGAGCGCGCGCACGATGGGTAGGGGCTGCTTTTCCCAACCGATCCTGAAGTTGCCGCGCGAGCGCTCCGCCTGCGCCCCCCAATAGCGGTCGTCGGGCACCTCAATCGGGCCGAACGTATCGGTTTCAGTGCGCGTCTTCGGCATGGGTTCACTCCATCATTTGCGGGGGCTCCGGCGCGCATGTAATGCCCGGAACGCTGGCTCATTGCAATGGCGCCCGCGAGGGAGAAACGCGCAAACGAGAAAGGGCGCCGCGAGGGCGCCCTTCCGGTAGTCGATGATGGGGGAGGCTTCCTTAGAAGCCCATGCCGCCCATGCCGCCCATGTCGCCGCCGGGCATGGCGGGAGCCGATTCCTTCTTCGGAAGCTCGGCAACCATGGCCTCGGTGGTGACCAGCAGGCCGGCGACCGACGCGGCGTCCTGAAGCGCGGTGCGCACGACCTTCATCGGGTCGACAATGCCCATGGCGATCATGTCGCCATACTCGCCGGTCTGGGCGTTGTAGCCGAAGGTGACCTTGTCGTTCTCGAGGATCTTGCCAGCAACGATGGAGGCTTCCCCACCCGCGTTGGACACGATCTGACGTGCCGGAGCCTGGACGGCGCGGCGAACGATGTTCACGCCCGCATCCTGGTCAGCGTTCTCGCCCTTCGCCTTGATGGCCGTGGAGGCGCGCAGGAGGGCGACGCCGCCGCCCGGCACGATGCCTTCTTCGACCGCCGCACGGGTGGCGTTGAGGGCGTCGTCGACGCGGTCCTTCTTCTCCTTCACCTCGACCTCGGTCGCACCGCCGACGCGGATCACCGCGACACCACCGGCGAGCTTTGCAAGACGCTCCTGCAGCTTCTCGCGGTCGTAGTCAGAGGTGGTCTCCTCGATCTGCGCCTTGATCTGGCCAACGCGGCCCTCGATCTCAGCCTTGGCGCCGGCGCCGTCGACGATGGTCGTGTTCTCCTTGGTGATGGAGACCTTCTTGGCGCGGCCCAGCATGTCGAGCGTGACGTTCTCGAGCTTGATGCCGAGATCCTCGGAGATCACCTGGCCACCCGTCAGGATGGCGATGTCCTCGAGCATGGCCTTGCGGCGGTCGCCGAAGCCGGGCGCCTTCACGGCGGCGATCTTCAGGCCGCCCCGCAGCTTGTTGACGACGAGCGTGGCGAGCGCCTCGCCCTCGACGTCCTCGGCGATGATGATGAGCGGCTTGGACGACTGCACGACGCTCTCCAGAACCGGCAGCATGGCCTGCAGGTTGGACAGCTTCTTCTCGTGCAGCAGGATATAGGCATCGTCGAGCTCGGCCACCATCTTCTCGGCGTTGGTGACGAAGTAGGGGGAGAGATAGCCGCGGTCGAACTGCATGCCCTCGACCACTTCCAGCTCGGTCTCGGCGGTCTTGGCCTCTTCGACTGTGATCACGCCCTCGTTGCCAACCTTCTGCATGGCCTCGGCGATCATCTGGCCGACTTCCTTCTCGCCATTGGCGGAGATCGTGCCGACCTGGGCAACCTCTTCCGAGGTCTTGATCTTTGTGGAGGCCTTGGCGAGGTACTCGACGACCTCGGCAACGGCCAGGTCGATGCCGCGCTTCAGGTCCATCGGGTTCATGCCGGCGGCGACAGCCTTGGCGCCTTCCTGGACGATGGACTGGGCGAGCACGGTTGCGGTCGTGGTGCCGTCACCGGCGATGTCGTTGGTCTTCGACGCCACCTCGCGCACCATCTGGGCGCCCATGTTCTCGAACTTGTCCTCGAGCTCGATCTCCTTGGCGACCGTCACACCGTCCTTGGTGATGCGCGGAGCGCCGAAGGACTTGTCGAGCACGACGTTGCGACCCTTGGGGCCGAGCGTGACCTTCACCGCGTCGGCGAGGATGTTGACGCCGCGCAGCATGCGCTCGCGTGCGTCACGGGAAAACTTTACGTCTTTTGCAGCCATATTTCTCTAGCTCCTGGGCGTGCGAAGCAGCCCTGTTACTATTTCGTTTCGATAGCGGTGGTTCAGGCGATCACGCCCATGATGTCGGACTCCTTCATGATCAGGAGATCTTCACCGTTGAGCTTGACTTCCGTGCCGGACCACTTGCCGAAGAGAACGCGGTCGCCCTCCTTCACATCCAGCGGTACGACCTTGCCGGTCTCGTCGCGAGCACCGTTGCCGACGGCGATGATCTCGCCTTCCTGCGGCTTCTCCTTGGCGGTGTCGGGAATGATGATCCCGCCGGCCGTCTTCTCCTCGGATTCGACCCGGCGAACGACCACACGGTCATGAAGCGGGCGAAAATTCGTCTTGGCCATGTTCTGAACCCTTGATTACGACGATGAAATAGGTTTCTTCTCCGTCCGGAAGGGCGGAGCCGTTAGCACTCTCCGATAGAGAGTGCTAACAAGGCGCAAATAGTCGGGATGCCCTCGAGAGTCAAGCGACGGGACGGTCGGATGCATGACCCACGCGTGATGCCCGCTGACCGCCCTGTCATCGGCATCTTCTTCATGGTCGGCTTCTGTGCGTTTGCTCCCCTGAGTGACGCCACGCTCAAGCTGCTGGGCGAGACGATCCCGCTGCTCGAGGTACTGGTCGTCCGCTTTGCGGTGCAGGCCCTCCTCATCCTGCCGCTTGTCTGTTGGGGCGGGCGCAGTCTCGCCCTGACACCGCGTGTCCTGTGGCTGACGGCGCTTCGCACTGTCCTTCAGATCCTGGGCCTTGGTGCGATGTTCGCCTCGCTGCGCTTTCTACCTCTGGCCGAGGCGGTGGCCATTGCATATGTCATGCCGTTCATCCTCCTCCTGCTTGGCCGCATGGTGCTGAAGGAGGAGGTGGGGCCACGCCGTCTTGCCGCCTGCGTGGTCGGTTTCATCGGTACGCTTCTGGTCATCCAGCCGAGCTTTTCGGTGATCGGCGCCCCGGCACTCCTGCCGCTCGTCGTCGCCGTGGTCTTCTCGCTCTATATCCTCGTCACCCGGCAGATCGCGCGAGACGCGGATCCCGTTGTCCTCCAGGGCGTCAGCGGCCTGATGGGCACCGTCGGCCTCGCCGTTCTCTTCGTGATGACGGCAGGCAGCGAACTGCCGGGCCTCGGGATGGTCACCCCGAACGGGACCGAGGTCCTGATGCTTATCGCAGTCGGCGTGCTGGGAACGCTTTCGCACCTCCTGATGACGTGGTCGCTTCGCTTCGCGCCATCGGCCACCCTGGCACCGATCCAGTATCTGGAGATACCCTTCGCCACGCTGATTGGCTGGCTCATCTTCCGCGATTTGCCGAACGGGCTGGCCGCGGCCGGTATCGTCGTCACCGTGGCAGCCGGCCTCTACATCGTCTACCGCGAGCGGCTGGTGGTGGAGCCGGTTCCGCAGGAGAGCTGATCGGCTCAAGGCCGAAAGCCCCTAAACCGGTCGCCGGAAAGCCTGCCGCTCTTCCTCCACCTCCGCCCGCATCACGCACCCCTCGATATGGTCGTTGACCAGCCCCATGGCCTGCATGAAGGCGTAGACGGTTGTCGGTCCGACGAAGGTCCAGCCCATCTTCTTCAAATCTTTGGAAATGCGCGCCGAGATATCGGTCTTGGGATTGGCCACCAGCGTCGCGTAGTCGAGCTTATCCGGCCGCTCTTCCAGCGCCGGCTCGTGGCGCCAGAAATAGCGCGCCAGCGAGCCCTCCCGCTCACACAATTCGATAGCGCGGCGAGCGTTGTTGATGGTGGAACGGATCTTGCCGCCGTGGCGGATGATGCCGGCATTGCCCAAAAGCCGCTCAACATCCTCTTCGGTAAAACGCGCCACCTGCTCAAAGTCGAACTCGGCAAAGGCTTCTCGGAAATTCTCCCGCTTGCGCAGGATCGTCAGCCACGACAGGCCCGACTGGAACCCCTCCAGGCACAGTTTCTCGAAGAGGCGTTTGTCATCGGCCACCGGACGACCCCACTCGTTGTCGTGATAGGCCAGATAGTCCGGCAGGTTGGCGTGCCAGAAGCAGCGCGTCTTGCCGTCCGTCCCGTCGATCAGGCCAGTTCTTTCTTCGCTCATGCTGTCGGTTCCCATTGCTTAAGAGCACAACCACCGGTTTTAACAAGCCGTTCACCAACCTTCTGAACTCGGCGGTAACCACACCGGATGGTTTTGCCAAAGTATCGCATTTTAGGAAGCCCGATTCACCATTTGCTCAGCCGCCTGATGCAGCATCCTGACAGACGGGGCGTGTCATGCCGCTTTTTGCGGGAGCCGCCCGTTCCCGTCAGAGCCGGTGGCCGCCAGGTCTGAATGTGCGAGTGACCAGCAATAGAGAGTGTAGTCATGAAATCCTTTTTAAGCGCAGCCGGCGCGATCATCTTGCTGCTTTTTCCCCTCGGCGCTCAGGCGCAGAACCGCTACGTGGAGCCGCCGCCGGTCCTCGTCAGCCCGGACCTTTCCGCCCCCTGGGTGTTGCAGTTGCGCCAGAGACCGCCCGTCCCGCGACAGCGGCAGGTCCGGCCGCGTCGTGAGCAATGGCGCGCGGTAGAGCGCCCCGCCGAGCGGCGGCCGATTGCGCAATACAGAAATGCGCAGCGCCAAGCGCCGCGTGCCGAATCGCAGCTGCGCACGGCGGCCGTAGCGCCGAAGCCACGGTCGCTTTCCGATCTCAACCTCGATCCCAAGTTCCTGCCGCAGGAAGTGGCTTATGACGGGCCGCACAAGCCCGGCACCCTCGTGGTGGATACCAATGAGCGCTTCCTCTATCACGTTTTGGAGGGTGGAAAGGCGCGCCGCTACGGCGTCGGTGTCGGCAAGCCTGGCTTCGATTGGGCCGGCACCCATAAGGTCACACAGAAGCGCGAATGGCCCGATTGGCGCCCGCCGGTCGAGATGATCGCGCGCGAGAAGAAGAAGGGCCGCATCCTGCCCGTCCACATGAAGGGTGGTGAGCGGAACCCGCTGGGCGCGCGCGCGCTCTATCTCGGCTCCACGCTCTACCGCATCCACGGCACCAACGCGCCATGGACTATCGGCCAGGCCGTATCGTCGGGCTGCATCCGCATGCGCAACGAAGATGTGATTGAACTCTACGAGCGTGTTCCCGTAGGGGCAAAGGTCGTGGTAATCTGATTCTAATCAAACGGGGGACGGGCCGGCCGGACCATGCCGGAACGTCGGGGAAGGCGGCGCCTTGAGGGAGGCGCCGCCTTTTCCTTTTTTGCCTACTCCGCGGCGACGGTCAGCGGCCTTGCTTTGGGGATGCCCGCGGGCTTCGGCCCGCCATAGGCCCAGTCGATAAGCTCTACCGTGTGCACCACGGGCAGATTTGAGCCCGAGGCGATCTGCGTGATGCAGCCGATGTTTCCGGTGGCGACCGCCTCGGCGCCCGTGGCCTCGATATTCCTCACCTTGCGGTCGCGCAGGCGCCCGGCGATCTCGGGCTGGAGGATGTTGTAGGTTCCGGCCGAGCCGCAGCACAGATGCCCTTCGCGCGGCTCCCTGACGATAAAGCCGGCCCGCGTGAGCAGCGCCCTCGGCTGGCGTGTGATCTTCTGCCCGTGCTGCATGGAGCAGGCGGAGTGATAGGCGATCTCCAGCCCTGGCCGGATATCGGGCTCCGGCAGATCGAGCTCGGCCATATATTCGGTGATGTCCTTGGTGAGGGCCGAGACCCGTGCCGCATTTTCTGCATAGTCGGGGTCGAGCCGCAGCATATGGCCATAGTCCTTAATGGTCGTGCCACAGCCCGATGCTGTGATGACGATAGCGTCGAGCCCGCCGTCCTCGATGACGCGCGTCCACGCGTCGATGTTCTTCCGCGCGAAATCGAGCGCCTCGTCCTCGCGCCCCATATGGTGGACAAGGGCGCCGCAGCAGCCTTCTCCCTCGGGCGCCACCACCTCTATACCAAGACGGTGAAGCACCCGGACGGTCGCTGCATTAATGCCCGGGTCCAGCACGGATTGAGCGCAACCTGCCAACAGCGCCACGCGTCCTCGCCGCTTTCCCTCCGGCTGGGCTTCCGGCGCGGCGGAGGCCGGCGGCAGAGCCTCAGGTGCCAACGCCAGCATGGCCACCACCGGCCTCAGTCCCGGCAGCGCACGCATCAGCGGTGCGAAGGGCCGCCCCAGCCTGGCGAGCTTCAGCGCGAAACGGAAGCGGCCGGGATAGGGCAGCACGCGCGCCAGCGCTGACCGCGTCATCCGGTCGAGGAGGGAGCGCCGATAAGTCTTCTCGATATGCGCCCGCGCATGGTCGACGAGATGCATGTAGTTCACGCCCGAGGGGCAGGTCGTCACACAGGAAAGGCATGACAGGCAGCGGTCGATATGCGTCACCGTCTCGCGGTCGGCCGGCCGCCCGTTCTCCAGCATCTCCTTGATGAGGTAGATGCGTCCGCGTGGGCTGTCGAGCTCGTTGCCGAGTTCGACATAGGTCGGGCAGGTGGCCAGGCAGAAGCCGCAATGCACGCATTTGCGCAGGATCGTCTCCGAATGGGCGACCTGCGGTTCGGCTAGCTGCTCGGGCGTGAAGTTCGTTTGCATCAGTGAGTCGGTTGATCCAGTTTCCAGATTCGAGAGCGCAGGAGGCTGAGTTTATCTGCCTCCTTAAGCTCAGGTTCATTCTTCAAGTCACTGCGGTCCATTGAAAAATAAGCTCTGCGGGGGGTGCCTTGGGAGTGCTCAATTTCAATTTCAAAAACGTTCGCAAGTACAGCTTTCTTAGGGTGAAAACTTCTATCCCTTAAAATGAAGCGGTTTGCATCTTGTGAGCTAAAATTCACGTATATACTCTCTCCGGGGTTGAGAGAAAATGGGAGATCTAAAGAATCTCCACGGTCACCCCAAAAATGGCTAATTTTAAAGGCATCGTATCCGCGAGCGGAAAATAGCCTCGTAAATCCGTCTTCTGATAACTCACATATACCGATCATAATGTTATGCAGTTCCGTCTTTGCCGTTGATCTGTTGCTTATCTTGATTTCAATAGTTTCTCCCGTGGAATCATATGATCTGCCGATCACTAGTTCGAGGAACCTTCTAGAGCTTAGAAAAGTTCCGATTTGAACTGCAGCTAAGGCGGTTGAGAGAAGTGCCCCGTACAAGGCTAAGACCGTAGATGTCATTGGCAGGGGTCCGATAATCTCTACAAAACCCAGCTTTCAGGGTTCTTGATCGGTTCGCTGCGGCTTACCGCCTGCAGGCCGATGACGATGCGCACGATGGCCCAGATGGCGGTTGCGAGCAGGAGCAGGAAGCCGATGCCGACCACCATGAGGATCGCCGAGATGAGGCCGAAGAGGAGCCCGATCCAGAAGGTGCGGATGGCCCAGGTATAGTGGGTTTCGACCCATTCATCCGACTTGCCGCGATTCATATAGGCGATCACGATGCCCACCAGCGCCGAGACGCCGATCACGAAACCGACTAGATAGAGAATGTAGATGACCTGGATGTTGGTCGCCCCGGGATCCAGCCATCCTTCGGCCTTGCGGGGCGGGGTGCGCTGCGGATTTGGCTCGCTCATGATAATCTCCCTTGAATGGCCCGGCCACTCTATCACGCGTTCACGCGGCCACCATCCGACCCGGATTGAGGATGCCCTTCGGGTCGAACTGCTCCTTGAGCCGCGCCGAGAGGGCGGCAAGTGCGGGCGGCTGCGGCTGGAAGACGGGGACTGCCGCCCTGATGGCCGGTGCGACACGCACCAGCGTCGCGTGCCCACCGCCGAAATGGGCGATCAGCCCGCGCAGAACCTCGGCTTCCGGCTCGGCTTCCATGCGCAGCCAGACGAGCCCACCCTGCCAGTCGTAGAAGGCATTGGCGCCGGCCGCCCGGCGGAAGGCGTCGACCATCCTGTGACCTTCCGTGGGAGCTATGGAAACGCGCCACACCGGCGCCTCCGTTCCGTCCGCAAAAGGCCGGCAGTCGCGGATTTCCCGCCACAGCAGGCGAGATTCTTCTTCCTCGATCACCTCCACCGCCCAATGCGGCTTCAGGAGCCGTGACAGAAGGTCGATGCGATAGGCGACGGACGGGCCGACGCCCTCGACGCGCAGGACCGTCCTCGCCCCGCCCGAAAACCCGCCTTGCAGAAACCGCCCGACAACACCTTCCGGCAGGTGCGCTGCGCCGGAAACTTCCGCGCTCGACCCCATCGCCTCGGCCATCGCGGCAGCCGCCTCGGCGTCGTACAGGCCTGTCACGGCAAGCGTCTTCTCCGTCTCGGCCGCCGGCAACACCTTGAACGTGACATCCGTCACCACCGCCAGCGTGCCCCAGGAGCCGGCGAGCCCTTTGGAAAGGTCGTAGCCCGTGACGTTCTTCACCACCCGCCCGCCGGACTTGAACGTCTCGCCACGCCCCGACACCGCGTGCACCCCGAGCACATGATCGCGCGCCGCCCCGGCCTTGATGCGGCGGGGGCCCGACAAGTTGGCGGTAAGTGCCCCGCCGATGGTGCCGCCTCCCGCCTCGAGCCCGAGTAGGGGACCGTAGTCCATCGGCTCGAAGGCGAGTTGCTGCCTGTGTTCGGCGAGAAGCGCCTCGATCTCGGCCAGCGGAGTGCCGGCCTTGGCCGAAAGAACGAGTTCTTCCGGTTCGTAGAGGGTGACACCGGAGAGCCGCGACAGGTCCAGCACATGCTCCGTCTGTGCGGGTCTGCCGATGCCGCGCTTGGAGCCGTGGCCGAGGACTTCGAGCGGGGTCTCCTCCGCCGCAGCCCAGCGCACGATCTCCAGCACTTCGGCTGCACCTTGAGGGATGAAGGTGGTCAAGAAACCTCTCCGGAGAAATCGAGAAAATGTGCGCCGCGCGGCGAAAGCCGGTAGCCTACTTCAAGGCTTTCCGTCAGGCCCAGCTCCTTCAGCTTGCGCACGTCCCGCTTCAGCTTGGGTTTTTCCACACCGAGCTGTTCGGCCAGACTCGCGGCGGCGGAGCCGGGACCGGCTGCAATCGCCTCGAGAATCTGCCGGTGGTAGCCATCTCTTCCGCTCGCCTTGTCCCAACGCTGCAGCTTTGCTGCAAGCGCTGCAGTGTCCTGCGCGCTCAAGGCGGTATCGTTGCGGAGCGCGATGCGGCGGTCCGTCTCGAGCCCCCGAAGCTCGATGCGATAAAGCTGCCGTCCATCGCCGTCGCGCAAGTCGTTCCTGAGTTCGGCCAGTGAGGAAAACCCCGCCTGCCGTGCCTGCTCTTCGTCAAGCTCGGCCTCGACGGACGGGCTGACCGCACCGATCAGCAGCTCTCCCAACGCCGTACGCAATCGGGTGCCGGGCGAGACCATCGGCTTCTTCCAGCGCCGGAACGCAAGCGTTACCTCGCCGCGCGCGATATCCTCCAGAACGGACCGCTTGAACAGCACGCCTCAAAACCTCTCCAACTCTGGAAACGGCATCTGCCCACGGTGTATATGCATCCGCCCGAGCTCGGCGCAGCGGTGAAGCTGCGGGAACATCTTTCCCGGGTTGAGCAGATGGTTTGGGTCGAAGGCGCATTTGACGCGGATTTGCTGGTTGAGATCGTCTTCCGAAAACATCTCCGGCATCAGGTCGCGCTTCTCCACGCCCACCCCGTGCTCGCCGGTCAGCACCCCACCCACTTCGACGCACAGCCGCAGGATATCAGCGCCGAAGTCTTCCGCTTTCTCCAGCTCGCCCGGCCTGTTGGCGTCGTAGAGGATGAGTGGGTGCAGATTGCCGTCGCCGGCGTGAAAGACATTGGCGACGCGAAGCCCGTATTTCTCCGAAAGCTCCCGCATACCGGAAAGCACGCGCGGCAGTTCCTTGCGCGGGATGGTGCCGTCCATGCAGTAATAGTCCGGCGAGATGCGGCCGACGGCGGGGAAGGCCGCCTTGCGGCCGGCCCAGAAGGTCAGCCGCTCCTCGTCGGAGTGGGAAACGCGGCTCGTCATGCAGCCATTTTGCGCGGCCAGTTGCTCCACCCGTTCGATCAAGTGGTCCACTTCGGCCTGCGGACCGTCCAACTCGACGATCAGGAGCGCTTCCACGTCTAGCGGATAACCGGCATGAACAAAGTCCTCCGCCGCGTGGATCGCAGGCCGGTCCATCATCTCCATGCCGCCGGGGATGATGCCGGCGCCGATGATGTCGGCCACGCATTGGCCGGCCTGTTCGCTCGAGGGAAAGCCGATCAGCATCGCCCGCGCCGTCTCCGGCTTCTGGAGGATGCGCACCGTCACCTCCGTGACGACGCCCAGAAGGCCCTCCGATCCGGTCATCAGGCCAAGCAGGTCATAACCCTCCGCGTCCAGGTGCTTGCCGCCCAGTCGCACCACTTCGCCGTTCATCAGCACCATTTCGATGCCGAGAATGTTGTTGGCTGTCAGCCCGTATTTCAGGCAGTGCACGCCACCCGAATTCTCCGCCACATTGCCGCCAATAGAGCAGGCGATCTGCGAGGAAGGGTCGGGCGCGTAATAGAAGCCGGCGTGTTCGACCGCCTGCGTGATGCCGAGATTGGTAACGCCGGGCTGCGCCACCACGGCGCGGTTGGCGAAGTCGGTGTCGAGGATGCGGTTGAAGCGGCTCATGACCAGCAGCACGGCATCTTGAAGCGGTAGGGCGCCGCCGGAAAGCGAGGTGCCGGAGCCTCTTGGCACGACCCGGATGTTGCGCTCGTGGCAATATTTCAGGATGCGCGAGACTTGGGCGACCGTCTCCGGCAACACCACGACCAGCGGCATCTGGCGATAGGCCGTCAGCCCGTCACTCTCGAAGGCGCGCATCTCGCGGTCGGTCGCCACCACGCCTTCGCCCGGCACGATGATGCGCATGTCGGCGACGATCTCATCGCGCTTCTTCAGGGTCGCCGCATCGGGCGCGGGCATATGCGGTCCGGACATGGGACGCGTCCTTGTGGTAAAGTAAATCTACCGGTCTCCCGCCAGATGCGCAAACACTGCATTGTCGGGCGGCAGAGGTTGCTGCTTTCCGCGCAACATTGTCCAAAACTGGTTAAAACATTTGACCAATCTTCGTCAATGCCGCTAGATTGCGTCGGACAGCCAAGGTCAGTTTCGCCCGTGAACACCATCTATTCCAGAATAGAGCATGCCCGCACGGCCGATGCCGTGGTACGCCAGATCGAGGGGCTGATCCTCGAGGGCGTGCTGCGCGACGGTGACCGGCTGCCGGGCGAGCGCGAGCTGGCGAGCCAGATGGATGTCTCCCGTCCCATCCTGCGCGACGCGCTGAAGGCGCTGGAGGGGAGGGGGCTGCTCGTCACCCGTCAGGGCGGCGGCACCTACGTCGCCAATATCGTTGGCGAGGTCTTTGCCAAGCCCATGCGCGAATTGATCGCCACCCATGCCAAGGCCACCGCCGACTATCTGGAATACCGCCGGGAGATCGAGGCGGTCGCCGCCGAGATGGCCGCCCGCCGAGCGACGGAGGCCGACAAGGCGCTGCTCGGCGGCATCATCGCCCGCATGGAGCATGCGCACGCCACCGCGGATTTCGAGACGGAGGTGGAGATCGACGCCGAGTTCCACAACGCCGTCGGCGAGTGCGCGCACAATTTCGTGCTGCTCCACACCCTGCGTTCCTGCTATCGGCTTCTGGCCGACGGCGTCTTCTACAGCCGCGCCCGCATCTATGATCTGCCCGGCGCCCGCGAAGAGTTGCTTTCTCAACACCGGGCGATCTTCCTCGCCATCCGCGACGGCGACCCCACAGCCGCGCGTCTCGCCGCCGTCGCCCACATCGCCTATGTCGAGAAGGCAAGTGCCGAGGCCGAGCGTACCGGCGAGTGGGAGCGCATTGCCAAGCTTCGCCTGCACCAGCGCTCCGCCGAGCGCACGGGGCGCAGGCAAACCCGACGGCCCGCAGCGGCCGGCTCATGAACAGGAAAGCGCATTGAGACAAGAAACGCTGAAACGGCCGCGTGTCGGCCTCTTCGTGACCTGCCTGGTCGACCTCTTCCGCCCCACGGTCGGCTTCGCTTCCGTGAAGCTCCTGGAGGAGGCGGGCTGCGAGGTCGAGGTGCCGATGGCGCAGACCTGCTGCGGTCAGCCTGCCTACAATTCCGGCGACCGTGAAGATACGATCGCCATCGCCACGAACACCATCAAGACCTTCGAGGAGTACGACTACATCGTCGCCCCCTCCGGTTCCTGTGCCGGAATGCTGAGGAAGCATTATCCCGCACTCTTCAAGGACCATGCTTGGGAAGCGCGCGCCGCCGCCTTCTCGGCCAAGGTGCACGAGTTGATGAGCTTCCTTGTCGACGTCATGGGTGTTGATGCGGTGAGTGCTGCGCGCGAGGGCAACGTCACCTATCACGATTCCTGCTCGGGCCTGCGCGAGTTGGGTATCCGCGAGCAGCCGCGTCGTCTGCTTGGGTCAGTCTTGGGGCTTAAGCTCAAGGAGTTGAAGGATTCGGACGTCTGCTGCGGCTTCGGCGGCACTTTCTGCGTCAAATATCCCGATATCTCCAACAAGATCGTCGAGGAGAAGGCGGCGAATATCCAGGCTTCCGGCGCCGATACGCTGCTTGCCGGCGACCTCGGCTGCCTGATGAACATGGCCGGCAAGCTGCAGCGCCAGGGCGCCGACATCGAGGTGCGCCACGTGGCGGAGGTGCTGGCGGGCATGGACGACGGCCCGGCCATCGGCGGGGGAGAGCGCTGATGCAGATCTCATCGCCCGCCTTCAAGACAAACGCGCGCGGCGCGCTAGCCGACCCGCACCTGCAGGAGGCGCTCGGCCATGTGCGCTCCGGCTTCATCGACAAGCGCCAGAAGGCGGTCGATGCCTTGCCGGAGTTCGATGCGTTGCGCGAATCCGCCCGCGCCATCAAGGATCACACGCTGGCCCATCTCGACCTTTATCTCGAGGCCTATGAGGAGAAGGTGAAGGCATCCGGCGGCCATGTGCACTGGGCCGAGACGGCGGCCGATGCCCGCTCCGTCATCCTCGATATCTGCCGCGCCGTCGGCGCCCGCACGGTGACCAAGGGCAAGTCCATGATCACCGAGGAGATCGGCCTCAACGAATTCTTCGAGAAGGAGGGCATCCGCCCGGTCGAAACCGATCTTGGCGAATATATCATCCAGCTGCGTGGCGAGCACCCGAGCCACATCATCGCGCCCGCCGTGCACCTGACCAGGGACCAGGTGGAGGCTGATTTCCGCCGCGCCCACAACCACCTGCCGCCCACGCGCGATCTGACCGAGCCGGCCTCGCTGCTCAGCGAGGCGCGGGAGGTGCTGCGCGCGCAGTATTTCGCCGCCGACGTCGGCATCACCGGCGCCAATTTCCTAGTGGCCGAAACGGGCAGTTCCATCATCGTTACCAACGAGGGCAACGGCGATCTCACACAGATCCTGCCGCGCGTTCACATCGTCGTCGCCTCGATCGAGAAGATCGTGCCGACGCTCGCGGATGCGAGCCAGATCCTGCGCGTCTTGGCGCGCTCGGCCACCGGCCAGGAGATGAGCGTCTACACAACGGTTTCCACCGGCCCGCGCCGGCCCGAGGACCCCGACGGGCCTGACGAGTACCACGTCGTCCTCCTCGACAACGGCCGCTCCTCCATGTTGGGCACGGAGTTCCAGGACATGCTCCGCTGTATCCGCTGCGGCGCCTGCATGAATCATTGCCCGATCTATCATGCCGTCGGCGGCCACGCCTACGGCTGGGTCTATCCCGGCCCCATGGGTGCGGTGCTCACTCCATCCTTGATCGGCGTCGACAAGGCCGGCCATCTCCCCAATGCGTCGACCTTCTGCGGCCGCTGTGAGGCCGTCTGCCCCATGCATATCCCGCTGCCGAAGATGATGCGTCACTGGCGCGAGCGCGAGTTCGCCCGTGGCCTCAACCCGGCCACACAGCGTTATGGCCTCAAGGCCTGGGCCTTCTTCGCCCGCCGGCCGCGGCTTTATCGCCTGGCCGCGTCCTTCGCCATTCCAGCGCTCTCGGCATTCGGCGGGGCGCGGCGCCGTTTCCGCTACCTGCCCTTCGCCGGCGGCTGGACCAGGCATCGCGACCTGCCGGCGCCCGAAAGCCGCACCTTCCTGCAGCAGTGGCGCGACCGTGAAACGCGCAAGCAGGAGGCACGCACATGAGCGCGCGCGAGGCGATTCTGAACAAGGTCCGCTCTTCCCTCGGCACCGCACCCAGTGACGCGGCGCGTGCTGAGACGGTGGCAAAGCGGCTTGCCGACGCGCCGGCGGGGGTCATTCCGGCGCGCGGACAACTGGCGGACAAGGAGCGGGTCGCGCTGTTCTGCGAGATGGCCGAAAAAGTCTCCGCGACGATCGACCGGGTGAAGAAGCCGGCCGACGTGCCCAAGGCCGTCTCCACCTACCTGCGCGCCCGCAACCTGCCGGCCTCCGTGCGCATGGGCGCGGACGAGCGCCTTCGGGCGATGCCGTGGAGCGGCGTGAAATCGCTCGAGGTGAAATCCGGACGGGCCGACCCGGAGGACGAGGTGGGCGTCAGCCATGCACTTGCCGGCGTGGCCGAGAGCGGTACAATCGCCCTCCATTCCGGCACAGACAATCCGACCACTGTCAATTTCCTGCCGGAACACCACATTGTGGTGGTCGATGCCAAGGATATCGCCGGCGATCTGGAGACGGTACTCTCCGGGCTCCGGCAGAGATTCGGCAAGGGAAAGATGCCGCGCACACTTAACCTGATCACCGGCCCGTCACGCTCCGCCGACATCCAGCAGACGCTGCTTCTCGGCGCCCATGGGCCGCGCGCGCTGCATCTGATCGTGATCAATGGTGGGTGAGGCTGGCGTCCACTTTGAGGATGCGGCCGCGCCGGAGGGCGTGCGGCTTTATGCGGTGGGCGACATCCACGGCCGCCACGACCTGATGTCGGAAATGCACCGGCACATCATGGCCGAAATCATGCAGGACCAGCCGTCCGATTGGCGCATCATATATCTGGGCGACTATGTCGACCGTGGCCCCGCAACGCGCCAGGTGCTCGATTTCCTCTCCCATGCCGCACGGACGGATCCGCATATCATCACCCTTGCCGGAAACCACGATATTGGACTTCTGGACTTCCTCGCGCAGCCCTCGGCGGACGGCCTGTTCGCCAACAATGGCGGCGAGGCGACGGCGCGCTCCTATGGTGTGGACCTGGACTTCTACTCGCGCGAGGCGCTCCTGCGTGGCCGCGCGGCCCTGCAGGATGCGATCCCGGATGAGCATCTTATCTTCCTGCGCGGCCTGAAGCTCTCCGCCACCTTCGGCGACTTTTTCTTCTGCCATGCCGGGATCATGCCGGGCGTGCCGCTCGAGGACCAGTCGCCGAGGGATCTGATGTGGATCCGCGGGCAATTTCACAGCCATACCGGCCTTCACCCGAAACTGGTCGTACACGGCCATACGCCGGCGCCGGCGCCCGAGATCATGCCCAACCGGGTGAACCTCGACACCGGCGCTTTCTACACCGGCCGGCTGACGGCGATGGTGTTCGAGGGCAGGCGCAAGCGCCTGATGGAAGTAACGGGATAGCTATCTGCCGAAGGTGCTGATGCCGTAGCCATCCGTCGTCTCGTAGGCGCCGCCGGAGGCCGTTGCCGCGTAAATGCCCGCCCCGCTTACCACCACGGCGGTGATCAACATCAGTGAGAGGACAGCAGCGCGCATCAGGCTCATCTCTTTTTCCGTTCTGCGTTCGAGCATAAGGTTCCACGGGTTACCATTCGGTTCCCGAAGGTTCGGCTCGTAAACTTGATGAAGGAATTTCCGTTCCGTCGTTGACAGGCCAATTATCGGCCGCGCGGAAAAACACAAGGTGCGCCGGGAGATGATTCACTGCTTTGCACGGGTGCTGTCGCCCTCAGGCAACAGTTTCGTCCTCTCAGCGAAACGCTGAACGATGCCGCTGCAAAACCGCGTCGACCCCTTCGGTGCAATCCATGCCGTGGCCGCTCGCGGCCTCTTCACCGGCAATCGCGGCGTCATCCACGACCCGGCGACGAAGACGCTGCTCTCCCGCCGATGGACCACCAAGGCGTGGATCGTCTGCGACTGCGCCTTCGGCGATCGGCGGCGCGAG
Organism: Chelativorans salis; assembly: GCF_025336525.1. GTDB lineage: Bacteria > Pseudomonadota > Alphaproteobacteria > Rhizobiales > Rhizobiaceae > Chelativorans > Chelativorans salis. The sequence continues at coordinate 504,159 of NZ_JAOCZP010000001.1, read as the reverse complement.
GTGATGGGGAAGAACAGCCGCAGCGGGGGCGCGAGCTGGACGGAGCTCTTCTTCCTCGACGAGGTGACGGCGCTCGCCGCCGGCCATCGACCATGCTTCTACTGCCGGCGCGAACAGGCGCTGGATTTCGCCCGCTGCTTTGCCGGTGGTGAAGGACGGGCCACGGCGCCCGAGATGGACGCTCGGCTGCATAGGGAGCGCCGTGCATCCGGTGGCGCGGCAGTGGCACTGGAACTCGTGCAACTGCCCATTTTGCCGGAGGGCACCATGGTCGAATCCGCCGGCAGCGCCTATGCACTGCGCGGCGCGCGGCTTCTGCCGTGGACTTTCACTGGCTATGCCGCACCCCGCGGGATGACCGGCTTGTCCGGTCCTTTCACGCTCATCACCCCGCCATCCACTGTCTCTGCGCTAGCCAACGGCTATCGCCCCGTCTGGCACGAATCGGCCCGCTCTTGACCAAGCCGGCGCCGCATCGCATCAAGCGCCCATGCGAGCGAACTACAAGATGCAGCGGCTTTATCTGGCCGACGATCTTTCGCCCGAGGCGGAGGTCGAGACGACGCGCGAGCAGGCGCATTACTTGGCGCACGTCATGCGCATGCGTGAGGGCGGCCAGGTGCTTCTCTTCAATGGCCGCGACGGCGAATGGCTGGCGCAGATCGGCGCTTTGTCGAAGAAGTCCGCGCGCCTTTTCGTGCGCGAGCAGACACGCCTGCAGACGCCGCAGCCTGATCTCCTCTATTGCTTCGCCCCCTTGAAGCAGGGCCGCCTCGACTATCTGGTGCAGAAGGCGGTGGAGATGGGCGCGGGCGACCTCCAGCCCGTCGTCACCCAGCACACGCAGGTGCCGAAGCTCGGCCTGCCGCGCCTTCAAGCCAACGTGATCGAGGCGGCAGAGCAATGCGGCGTCCTCTCGATCCCCGCCGTGCACGAACCGATCAAGCTCGACCGCCTTGTCGCCGATTGGGAGGAAGACCGGCGCCTGGTCTTCTGCGACGAGGACGCCTCGACCAACGACCCGCTGGAGGCGCTCCTGGCGCTGCGGGATGCCAGGCTCGGCCTGCTCGTCGGCCCCGAAGGGGGATTCTCCGAGGCGGAGCGCAAGATGCTGCGCGCGCTGCCCTTCGTGGTGCCGATTCCGCTGGGACCGCGCATCCTGCGCGCCGACACTGCCGCGGTGGCCGCCCTTGCCCTCATCCAGGCCGCCGCAGGCGACTGGCGCGACATGGTGACTGCTTGAAGAGATCTTCAGAACTTTTTGCTTGCTTGCCGCTTGCGACTTCGTCAATCAGGCTGTGCTTCTGAACAGGCCGGAGGAAGAGAATGGCGCGCGACACGACCGATAACCGGCCGATCGAAGCAATCGATGAACTGGTCGACTATCTCGCCGCCGGCTCCAAGCCGAAGGACGCCTGGCGCATCGGCACCGAGCACGAGAAGTTCCCCTTCTACGTCGACGGCCACCAGCCGGTGCCTTATGAGGGCCGGCGCGGCATACGCGCACTGCTCGAGGGCATGCAGAAGACGCTCGGCTGGGACCCGATCGAGGATGCCGGACGCATTATCGGCCTTGTCGAGCCGACGGGGCAGGGCGCCATTTCGCTGGAGCCTGGCGGCCAGTTCGAGCTTTCGGGCGCGGCGCTCGAGACCCTCCACCAGACCTGCCGCGAGGGCAATGCCCACCTGGCGCAGCTGCGCGAGATCGCCGAGCCTCTCGGCATCCGCTTCCTCGGCCTCGGCGCCAGCCCGAAGTGGCGGCTTTCCGACACGCCGAAGATGCCGAAATCGCGTTACGACATCATGACCGCCTATATGCCCAAGGTGGGAAGCCATGGCCTCGACATGATGTATCGCACCTGCACGATCCAGGTAAACCTCGACTTCGCCTCCGAGGTCGACATGCGCCGCAAGATGCAGGTGTCGACCCGGTTACAGCCGCTTGCCACCGCGCTCTTCGCCAATTCCCCCTTCACCGACGGCGGGCTGAACGGTTTCCAGTCCTGGCGTGCGGAGATCTGGCGCGACACCGACAACCAGCGCTCCGGCCTCTTGCCTTTCGTCTTCAACCCGGATTTCGGCTTTGCCGATTATGTGGAGTGGGCGCTCGACGTGCCCATGTATTTCGTCATCCGCGACGGCCGCTATCACGACTGCACCCACGTCACCTTCCGCCAGTTCATGGGCGGCGCGCTGCGCAAGACCGTGTCTGACGGTATGCCCACTATGGGCGACTGGGCCAATCACCTGTCGACCCTTTTCCCCGATGTGCGGCTCAAACGCTTCCTGGAGATGCGCGGCGCCGACGGCGGCCCGTGGCGCCGCATCTGCGCCTTGCCCGCTTTCTGGGTCGGGCTTCTTTACGACGATGCCGCGCTCGATGCGGCCGAGGACCTCACCAAGGGGTGGAGCTTCGAGGAAGTCCAGGGGATGCGCGACGCCGTGCCCGTGGAGGGACTGGCAACCCGCTTCCGCAACCATGAACTGCGCGAGACGGCGCGCGAGGTGCTGGCAATCGCCCGGCTGGGCCTCCAGCGTCGCGCCATGAAGAATCGCGAGGGCTATGACGAGACTGGTTTTCTTAGCCCGCTCGACGAGGTAGTCGCCCGCGGCACCACCAGTGCGCAGGAGATGGTGGCGGCCTATCACACACGCTGGGGCGGCTCCATCGAGCCGGTTTTCCTGGAACACGCCTATTGAGTCCGGCTGCGATTGCCTTGCGACAATTCGCACCGCAGGCCGCGCATTCATTGACTTTCGCAAACGCCCTTCTTATAAGCCCGGCACGTTCGGGCAGGCCGTCCGGCGGATGCTCTTGTACGCCCGGCGGTCTGCAAACGCTCCTGTTCATCGAGACAGAATAAAGAAGGGCCGCACGCCGCGGTATTAAATAAATGAAGCGCACCTACCAGCCCTCCAAACTCGTCCGCAAGCGCCGGCACGGTTTCCGCGCCCGCATGTCCACCAAGGGCGGCCGTCGCGTCATCGCCGCGCGCCGCAACCGTGGCCGCAAGCGGCTTTCGGCCTAAGTGGCGGGTTCAGGGCCTCGGCATTGTCCGGCCAGGCGCGGAGCGGGTATCCCGCGCGCCTCAAAAAGCGCGCCGAGTTCCTGGCGGTCCGTCGCGGGACGAAGCGGCGCGGCCCTCTTTTCCTGCTCGAGGTTCTGGAACGTGGCGACGACCAGCCGCCGCGTCTTGGCATCACTGTGACCAAGAAGGCCGGCAATGCCGTGGAGCGCAACCGTATCCGCCGCCGCCTGCGCGAGGCGGTCCGCATCCACGCTGCCGATGAAATGGCGCCGGGCACCGACTATGTGATCGTGGGAAGGCGCGAGATACTGGATGCGCCCTTCGTGGCGCTGAAGGAAGAGCTTTCCCGCCGCATTCGTGGCAAGAAACCCGCACACGCGGGCTAAGGACATCTATGGACAACAACCGCAACCTCCTCATCACGATCGCGCTGTCGGTGGTCATCCTGACCGTGTGGCAGGTGTTCTACATGAACCCGCGCATCGAAGAGCAGCGTGAGACCGCGCGCATCGAGGCCGAGCAGCAAACGGGGGAGGAAGCGCCTGCGTCGGGTACCGGCGGCGCGCCGGCGGACATCCCTTCGGCCGGCGATGCGACGTCCATACCCGGTACCTCCGCGCAAACCGGCAGCGCCGCTTCACGCGAGGCCGCTGTCGCCGCGAACGAGCGCGTGCGCATCGACACGCCGCGCCTCTCGGGCTCCATCAACCTCACCGGTGCCCGCCTCGACGATCTCCTTCTGAAGGACTACCACGTCACGGTGAAGGACGATTCTCCCAACATCCAGCTCCTCAACCCATCGGGCGGTCCCAACGGCTACTATGTCGAGTCTGGCTATGTGAGCAACGCTGAGACCGGCGACCTGCCGGGGCCGGATACAGTCTGGCGCCTTGCAGAGGGTGAGGTGCTGAGCCCGGAAAGCCCGGTGACGCTGACCTACACCAACGACAGGGGGCTGACCTTTACGCGTATCATCGAGGTGGACGAGAACTACATGTTCACCGTCTCCGATACGGTGGAGAACGCGTCGGGGGAACCGGTCACACTGCGCAGCTACGGTCGTACCACGCGCATCGGCAAGCCCGAGACCACCGGAATTTATATCCTTCACGAAGGCCTGATCGGCGTGACGGGTGAGGAGGGCCTGCAGGAGGTCGATTATTCCGATGTCGAGGAGGAGAACATCAGGCCCGGAAAATCCTCCGATGGCTGGCTCGGCATTACCGACAAGTACTGGGCAGTGACGATGGTGCCGCGCGTCGGCACTGAATTCCAGCCGCGCTTTTACTATTCCGAGGACAACGGCCCGCGCTACCAGGCCGACTTTCTCTCCGACGAGCTGACCGTCGCCGATGGCGCCACCGTCGATACCGAGACGCTGGTCTTTGCCGGCGCCAAGGAGGTCAACGTCGTCGACGCCTACGAGACCGAGCGCAACGTCCGGCAGTTCGAGCTTCTGATCGATTGGGGCTGGTTCTACTTCATCACCAAGCCGATGTTCTATCTCATCGACTGGCTCTTCAAGCTGCTCGGCAATTTCGGTGTGGCGATCCTCGCCACCACCGTCGTCGTCAAGCTCGTCTTCTTCCCGCTCGCCAACAAGTCCTACAAGTCCATGGCGAACATGAAGAAGATGCAGCCTGCCATGCTGGAAATCCGTGAGAAATACGCGGACGACAAGATGAAGCAGCAGCAGGCGATGATGGAGCTCTACAAGAAGGAGAAGATAAATCCGATCGCCGGCTGCTGGCCGATCCTCATCCAGATTCCGGTCTTCTTCGCGCTCTACAAGGTGCTCTACGTCACCATCGAAATGCGTCATGCGCCCTTCTTCGGCTGGATCCAGGACCTTTCGGCGCCTGATCCGACGTCGCTTTTCAACCTGTTCGGCCTTCTGCCTTACGACGTGCCGTCCTTCCTGATGATCGGCGTATGGCCGCTCATCATGGGCGTCACGATGTTCCTGCAGATGCGCATGAACCCGACGCCGCCCGACCCGACCCAGGCGATGATCTTCACTTGGATGCCGGTGGTCTTCACCTTCATGCTGGCGACCTTCCCGGCCGGTCTCGTCATCTACTGGGCCTGGAACAACCTGCTCTCCATCATCCAGCAGGGTGTCATCATGAAGCGCCAGGGCGCCAAGATCGAGCTGTGGGACAATCTGATCGCCTTGTTCAAGAGGAAGAAGAACCCCAATCCGGCCGAATAGCCGGGGAGGGCATGCGGGACACTGCCATCATCCGGAAAGGCATGAGCTTTTCTAAGATGATGGCGTTTCGGCTTGTCCGGAAGCGCGCGTGCGGAGACAATCCGCTACATTGTCTCCACCGGGAGGAACAGCCATGCACGGACCCAAGCCCGAGATCAAACACCCGATTTTCCTGCACCCGCGCGTCGGTTTCCTCAAACCCCTCGTCGACAAGCCCAACATCGAGATCGGCGAATACACTTATTACGACGACCCCGACGGGCCCGATCTCTTCGCCGAGAAATGTGTTCTGCACCACTATGAATTCATCGGCGACAAGCTCGTCATCGGTCGCTTCTGCGCCATCGCTGAGGGCGCCCGCTTCATCATGAATGGTGCGAACCACGTGCTTTCGGGTTTCTCGACCTATCCCTTCAACATCTTCGGCCAGGGATGGGATGAGGGCTTCGACGTCGAGACCTGGCGCCGCGAGGTGCGCGGGGATACGGTGGTCGGCAACGATGTGTGGATCGGCATGGAGGCCGTCATCATGCCCGGTGTGAAGATCGGTGACGGTGCCATCGTTGCCGGGCGTTCGGTCGTCACCCACGACGTGCCGCCCTATGCGGTGGTCGCCGGCAACGCGGCTCAGGTGGTAAAGATGCGCTTCGATGAACTGACCGTACGCCGCCTGCTCGACATCGCCTGGTGGAACTGGCCGGCCGACAAGATCACCCGCAATCTCGATGCCATCCGCGGCAACAATCTGGCGAAGCTGGAGGCGGCAGAGTGAGCCGTGTAGACGCCGCCCTCCCGGCGAAGGACAGCGGGTGGGGCAAGCTTTTCGCGCGGCCGTGGGTCTTCATCCGCGGCGTCCCGGCGATGAAGTTCCTGCCTCCCGAGGGACCGCCCGAGGTGGCTTTCGCCGGCCGCTCCAACGTTGGAAAGTCCTCGCTCATCAACGCTCTGGTGGGCCAGAAGGGTCTTGCCCGCACCTCCAACACCCCCGGCCGCACCCAGGAGCTCAACTATTTCGTGCCCGAGGGGTATAGCGGAGACGCCGGCGACCTGCCGCCGATGGCGCTGGTCGACATGCCCGGCTACGGCTTCGCCAAGGCGCCGAAGACGCAGGTGGATGCCTGGACCAAGCTTGTCTTCGAATACCTGCGCGGCCGCGTGACGCTGAAGCGCGTCTATCTCCTGATCGACGCCCGCCACGGCGTGAAGAAGATCGACGAGGAGGTGATGGATCTGCTCGATACGGCCGCCGTCTCCTATCAGGTGGTGTTGACCAAGGCCGATAAGATCAAGCCCCCCGCCGTAATGAGACTGGTGGAGGAGACGCGGGAGAAAATGGCAAAGCACCCGGCGGCCTTCCCGGAAATTGTTGCCACCTCGTCGGAAAAAGGGGCGGGTATGGACGAGTTGCGGGCCGCAATCGTTCGTGCTGTTTCCGATATATGAGCGCCGGGCGGATCCGCTGCTAAGCCGCATCCGCCATGCGGGTCGCTGCCTTATGCCGCTTCATTCGGCCGGAAGGTCAGCGCCACGCCATTGATGCAGTGGCGCTTGCCCGTGGGTGGCGGGCCGTCGTCGAATATGTGGCCGAGGTGGCCGCCGCAGCGGCTGCAGTGGCATTCGGTGCGGGTCATGAAGAAGGACCTGTCTTCCTTGGTGCCGATGGCGGCCGGCAGGGATTCCCAGAAACTCGGCCAGCCGGTGCCCGAATCGTATTTCGCCTCGGACGAATAAAGCGGCAGGTCACAGCCCGCGCAGTGGAATATCCCGGCGCGCTTTTCCTCGTTCAGAGGACTGGTGAAGGCATGCTCCGTCTCTTCTTCGCGCAGGACGGCATATTGCTGCGGCGAAAGGATCGCCCGCCATTCCTCCTCGGTCTTGGTGATCTCGAATGTCTCTGCCGAGGCGCTGGCGCCTGGCCTGTCGCGCAGCACGAAGGCGCCGCCGCCCACGGCGGCGAGAGCGCCGGCGCCGACATAGAGAAAATTGCGTCGTTTCATCATCTCGACCTCCGTTAGGCAGACAATAGGCACGCTCCCTCTCACCGGCAAATCAACGGGCCGTGAAGGAATATGGGTTTTCGGGCATTTGCCCACCTCCGCGAATGCGATATGAGACGCACGATCTATGGAAGGGCTCTGACATGACGGACATCGCCGAAACCGCCGAGGCGCAGGCGCGCCTGCTTTCCGCTGCACTTCCCTACATGCAGCGCTACGAGAACAAGACGGTGGTGGTAAAATATGGCGGCCACGCCATGGGCGACACCACGCTCGGCCAGGCCTTTGCCCGCGACGTGGCACTTCTGAAGCAGTCAGGCGTCAATCCCATCGTCGTCCACGGTGGCGGGCCGCAGATCGCCGCCATGCTGACGAAGATGGGCATCGAATCGAAGTTCGAGGGCGGCTTGCGCGTGACCGACCGCAAGACGGTGGAGATCGTCGAGATGGTGCTGGCCGGCTCCATCAACAAGGAGATCGTGGCGCTGATCAATGCGGAGGGCGAATGGGCCATCGGCCTGTGCGGCAAGGATGGCAACATGGTGTTCGCCGAAAAGGCCCACAAAACCATCACCGACCCGGACTCGAACATCGAGCGCGTGCTCGACCTCGGCTTCGTCGGTGAGCCGGTGGAGGTCGACCGCACGCTTCTCGATCTCCTCGCCCGCTCCGAGATGATCCCGGTCATCGCCCCGGTGGCCCCCGGCCGCGACGGCCACACCTACAACATCAACGCCGACACCTTCGCCGGCGCCATCGCCGGTGCGCTTAAGGCGAGCCGGCTGCTCTTCCTGACCGACGTGCCGGGCGTGCTCGACAAGGACATGAAGCTCATCGACGAACTGACGGTGGCCGAGGCCCGCACCCTCATCAAGGACGGCACGATCTCCGGCGGCATGATTCCCAAGGTCGAGACCTGCATCCAAGCCATCGAGCGTGGCGTGGAAGGCGTCGTCATCCTCAACGGCAAGACAGCGCATGCCGTGCTCCTTGAGCTCTTCACCGAACATGGCGCCGGCACGCTAATCGTGCCCTGATACCTTAGGTCTGGGGTATGCGGCGGCGCGCCTTCCCCTGCGAGATCGTCAAGGACAAGCCGCGAAGCTGATTTCAACCGACCAGCATCAGCACGACGATGCCGGCGACGATCAGCGCGCAGCCCGCTACTTCCGTGCGGTTGATCTTTTCGCGGAAGAAATAGACCGTCGAGGCGAAGGTGAAGATCATCTCGATCTGTGCCAGCGCCTTCACCGCCGCCGCCTGCTGCAGCGTCATGGCGGCGAACCAGCCGAAGGAGGCCGAGGCGCCGACAAGACCGGTGAAGAGGGCGGGCTTCCATGCCTGGCCGATGCGCGCGATCTCGCCGCGGTCCTTCCAAAGCATCCAGGCCAGCATGATGATTGTCTGGAAGGAGATGGTGAACAGTAGCGTGGTGGCCGCCTGCATCATGAAGTTGGGCCCACCGAGCGATAGCGAAGCGGCGCGGTAGGCAACCGCGGCTACGCCGAAGAAGGTGCCCGAGGCAAGCCCGATCAGCGCATTACGGCTGGCAAGCGAGGCAAGGAGGTTGCGCCAGCTCATCGGCGCATGGGCCACCGAGATCAGCATCACGCCGACGACGGTGATCGCGATGGCGATAAGCGTTGCCGCGCCGGTAAACTCACCCAGAAGAACAAGGCCGAAGACGGCCGCCTGTACGGGCTCCGTGCGCGAATAGGCGGTGCCGACTGCGAAATTGCGGAACGAGAAGAGATGGATCAGCAGGAACTGGGCGGCGATCTGCGTGAGCCCGCCGACCAACACCCAGCCGATGAAATGACCATTGGGAACGGCGTATGGAAAGCCGCCGCCATAGCGCAACGCCAGCACGAAGAGGACGGCGAACGGCAGGCCGAATCCGAAGCGCACGAAGGTGGCGCCGGTCGTCCCCATCACGTTCTTCAGGTGCTTCTGCGCCGCCGAGCGCAGGTTCTGCAGAAAGGCGGCGGCGATGGTGATGGGGATCCACAGTTCCATGGACGGTCCGAAGAAGAGGCGGGAGGCGAAGACCTAGCCTCTCGCCGGCCGCCATGCAACCGCCCGCACCAGCCGTCTGCACGCTCACGCGGTCGGAGACGCTTCCGCCGTCACGACGACATATTGCAGCCGAGCTGCTTGGCCACGTCCTGCTTCGCTAAAGCTTGGAAGAGAGCCGGAGAATCTGCGATAAGCGGTCATGACGAACCAACCCGACCCCGCCCGATTCGCCCACGTCACCGACTGGGTTTTCGATCTCGACAACACTCTTTATCCCCATCACAGCAATCTCTTCTCGCAGATCGACGTGAAGATGACGGCTTATGTGTCGGAACTTCTGCACCTGCCGCGGGATGAAGCCCGCAAGCTGCAGAAGGAGCTCTATCGGGAATACGGCACCACGCTGAAGGGCCTGATGGAGCGCTATCATGTCGATTCGGACGACTTCCTGCAGAAGGTGCATGACATCGACTACAACTGGCTCCAGCCAGACCCGGCGCTCGGCCAGGCCATCCGCGCGCTGCCGGGCCGCAAGTTCATCTTCACCAACGGCAACCGCGGCCACGCGGAGCGCGCCGCCCGCCAGCTCGGCATCCTTGACCATTTCGAGGATATTTTCGACATCGTCGCCGCCGGCCTGACACCCAAGCCGGCAGTCGAAAGCTACGATCTCTTCGTCGCCCTGCATACCATTGCCGGGGCCAATGCCGTCATGTTCGAGGATCTGGCGCGCAACCTGCGGGTGCCCAAGCGGCTGGGCATGACGACGGTGCTTATCGTGCCGAAGAATTTCGAGCCGACTTTTTCGGAGATTTGGGAGCAGGACCCGGAAGAGGAGGATGACGTCGACTACGTGACCGACGACCTGACCGGTTTCCTTACGTCAGTCATGGCGCGGTAGCGCGCCGCTGCCGCTTGCCCGGGGGATAGGCCGCTCGCTCCAGCGCTTCCCGCCTTTCTCGCGCCTTTTGTTCCGCCTGCCTTTTTGCATCCTCCGCCGATTGGGTGGCGTGGCCGAGATCTTTTGCCTGCTGGCTCTCCATCATGTCGTCGTCGGGAACGCTTCTTGGCATGGCAGGACTCCTTCCGCCGTGAAAACGCTCGATCCTGGTGTTGCGTTCCGCGCTGCGAGACCGCCGCTACAGCTCGTAGAAAGCCGCGATATGCGACCAGGCATCCTCGGCCGTGTCGGTGAAGGTGATAAGCTCCTCGTCCCCGGGCGAGATGGTGCCCTGCTCGGCCAGGAAAGAAAGGTCGATTGCGCGTTGCCAGAAGGCCTTGCCGAACAGGATCACCGGCACCCGCTCCATGCGGCCGGTCTGAATGAGGGTGAGCGCCTCGAACAGTTCGTCCATGGTGCCGAAGCCGCCGGGAAAGACCGCCACCGCCTTTGCCCGCATCATGAAATGCATCTTGCGGATGGCGAAGTAGTGGAAGTTGAAGCACAGCTCCGGCGTGACATAGAGGTTGGGCGCCTGCTCGTGCGGCAGCACGATGTTGAGGCCGATCGACGGTGCGCCGCAGTCGGCCGCCCCGCGATTGCCCGCCTCCATGACGCCCGGCCCGCCGCCCGTCACCACCACATATTCGCGGTAGTAGGATTTTCCCGACTGCTCCGAGCACAGCCGGGCGAATTTGCGCGCCTCCTCATAGTAGCGGCTGTTGGCCTCGAGGTTCTTCTTCTGCACCCTATTCTTGGCCGCCCAGGCTTCGCCGCCGGGTTCGGGAATGCGCGCGCCGCCGAACAGGATGACGGTGGAGCGGATGCCGCGCTCCGCCAGCGCCATCTCCGGCTTCAGCAGCTCCAACTGCAGGCGCACCGGCCTGAGCGAGCGGCGGGTCATGAAGTCTTCGTCGTCCCAGGCAAGCCGGTAGGTATCCGACCGTGTCTGCGGCGTGTCCGGCACGCTGCGGGCACGTTTCAGGTCTTCGTCGGAATGCGGCAGCGGCGTCCAGCCGCCGGTCTCGTTCTGCTTCATGCGATCCCAGTCCCGTCGTTCGGCGCGTCTCGGCCGCGCACACCGCGATTGACCACCTCCGGCGCTTCGCATAGGTTCCGCGCCGACTGTCACTCGGTCCCTTGTTAAACCTATGGACGCGCCCTTAACAGCCCGTGTAGCGGAGCATTTGTCGATGAGGAATTCGGATATCGCCGCGCTGGAACAGACGGTGGAGAAGGCTTTCGAGGAGCGTGACGCCGTCACGACCGATACGCGCGGCGAGGTGCGCGAGGCCGTGGAAGAGGCGCTGGTGCTTCTTGACAGCGGAACCGCGCGCGTCGCCGAACGCCGCGACAACGGCGACTGGCAGGTGAACCAGTGGCTGAAAAAGGCGGTGCTCTTGTCCTTCCGGCTCAACCCGATGCAGGTCATCAAGAGCGGACCGGGCGACGCCGTCTGGTGGGACAAGGTGCCCTCCAAGTTCGACGGCTGGGGCGCCGTCGATTTCGAGCGTGCAGGCTTCCGCGCCGTTCCCAACTGCGTGGTGCGCCGCTCCGCTTATATCGCGCCGGGTGCCGTGCTGATGCCTTCCTTCGTCAATCTCGGCGCCTATGTCGGCAAGGGAACCATGGTCGACACCTGGGCCACCGTCGGCTCCTGCGCCCAGATCGGCGAGAATGTGCATCTGTCCGGCGGTGTCGGCATCGGCGGCGTGCTCGAGCCCATGCAGGCCGGCCCCACCATCATTGAGGATCACTGCTTCATCGGTGCCCGCTCCGAGGTCGTGGAAGGCTGCATCGTGCGCGAGGGCTCGGTGCTTGGCATGGGCGTCTTCATCGGCAAGTCGACCAAGATCGTCGACCGCACCACGGGCGAGGTATTCTACGGCGAGGTGCCGCCTTATTCGGTGGTGGTCGCCGGCTCGATGCCGGGCAGGCATGTTCCCGGCCAGAACTGGGGTCCGAGCCTTTACTGCGCCGTTATCGTCAAGCGCGTCGATGAGAAGACGCGTTCCAAAACGTCGATCAACGAGCTCCTGCGGGACTGACGGAGAGGCGACCGCGGGGCATCGGCTTGGACAGAAAAACCTTCATCTGGCTCCTTTTCGGCTTTTCGGGCCGGGTGAGCCGTATCGTCTTTTTTCTCGCCAACGTCTTCGTTGGGCTGTTCCCCCTGTTTGCGTATTACAGGCTGTCGCTGCTGCCGGAGGGTGCCGACACGGAATCGGGATGGGCACTCCTCTTTCTGGTCTTCGCCGCCATCGGCCTATGGTCGCAGCTCGCCCTTGGGGTGAAGCGGCTGCATGACTTCAACAAACCGGGCATGCTCGCAGCCACCCTGTTCATCCCGCTTCTTTCGATCCTCGTCTTCCTCGTGCTGTGCTTCTATCCGGGTGACGAGGGCGCCAACGACTATGGCGAGCGCACCGACGCGCCCGGCTAGGCGGCCGGCGCCGCTCTTACCTGCAGCCGTGCGGCGAGGCCTTCGGAGAAAAAGTCCATCACAGCGCGGACGCGCGACACGTTGCGCAGACGTTGGTGTGAGCAGCCAGATCTCTGGGGCTGCTCGATGTCAGGTGTGAAACGGGCTTTTCCTCGAAAGGACGGTGATCTAACATCGCCAGAATTATTTTGGTTGATGAAGAAAATCGGCTGTGGAGGAGAAGGAGGAGGAAATGCCCGGAAAGAAGATCCTGATGCTCACCGGTGAGTTCAGCGAGGAATACGAGATTTTCGTATTCGAGCAGGCGATGCATGCGGTGGGCCACACGGTTCATGTCGTCTGCCCCGACAAGAAGGCCGGCGACGTGATCAAGACATCGCTGCACGACTTCGAGGGACACCAGACCTATACCGAAAAGCTCGGCCACGATTTTTACGTCAACAAGACCTTCTCGGAAGTGCGGCCGGAGGACTATGATGCCGTCTATGTCGCCGGTGGGCGCGGACCGGAATACATCCGCATCGACAGCCGTGTGCAGGCGATCGTGCGCCATTTTCACGAGACCGGGAAGCCGATCTTTTCAATCTGCCACGGCGCGCAGGTGCTGATCGCCGTCGATGGTGTGGTGCGCGGCAAGGAGGTCGCGGCGTTGCAATTTTGCGAGCCGGAGGTGAGGCTTGCCGGCGGCATCTATATCGACGTGCCGCCGGACGGTGCCCATGTCGACGGCAACCTTGTGACTGCAAAAGGTTGGCCAGGGCTTGCCGCCTTCATGCGTGAATGTCTTAAGGTCCTGGGCACCGAAATCCACCACGGCGAAACGGTCATGGCTAATCCCGCCGAGCGGAGCGCTGCGTGAGCAGTATTGCTGCGGAGTGGGTGCCGAGCCTGCGCGACGGAAGAACCCGTCGCGCACCTACCGCCATACGCCAACCGGCGTGACAGCCGGCGGGGTTTCGACTATTGCCAGCAGCATGAGCCTGCCTACCGACCCCGCCGCAAACCTTGCCGCCCTCATCCGCTGCCCCTCCGTGACGCCGGCCGAGGGCGGCGCGCTCACCGCGCTTGAAGCCATGCTGGCGCCGCTCGGCGCGGTTTCCGAGCGCCTGGTCTTCACCGAGGACGGCACGCCGGACGTGAAGAACCTCTATGCACGGATCGGCGACAGCGGCCCACACCTCATGTTCGCGGGGCACACGGACGTCGTGCCGCCAGGCGACGAGGCGGCCTGGACCTATCCGCCCTTCGCCGCCGAGATCGCCGGCGGGGAGATGTTCGGCCGCGGCGCAGTGGACATGAAGGGCGGCATCGCCTGCTTCACCGCCGCCCTTGCCCGCTACGTGGAAAAACATGGGCCCCCAAAAGGCTCTGTCTCCTTTCTGATCACTGGCGACGAGGAGGGGCCGGCCATCAATGGCACGATCAAGCTGCTCGAATGGGCGGCGGCGCGGGGCGAGCGGTGGGATGCGGCGGTCGTCGGCGAGCCGACCAATCGTGAAAAGCTGGGCGACACCATCAAGATCGGCCGGCGCGGCTCCCTTTCAGGCACCGTTGCCGTCACCGGCCGGCAAGGCCACGTCGCTTATCCGCATCTGGCGGACAATCCGGTGCGCGGGATCTTGATGCTCGCCGAGGCGCTGCTTTCGCCGCCTTTCGACGAGGGCACGGACGACTTCCAGCCCACCAATCTGGAGATCACCTCCATTGATGTCGGCAATCCGGCCGTTAACGTCATCCCCGCCCGCGCGGCTGCCTCCTTCAACCTGCGCTTCAACGATGCGTGGGAGGTGGAAACGCTGCAGGCCGAGATTCACAACCGGCTCGACCGCGCCAGCAAGGAAAGCCGCCTGCGGCCCGGCCGCGCCGACCCGGTGGATTTCGAGATCGAGTGGCGCGATCGGCCGAGCCACGTCTTCCTTACCCGTGACGAGAAGCTGATCGATACGCTGTCAGCCTCGGTCGAGGCGCTGGCCGGCGCAAAGCCCACGCTCTCCACCTCAGGCGGCACGTCGGACGCGCGTTTCATCAAGGACTATTGCCCGGTTGTTGAATTCGGCCTCGTCGGTCAGACCATGCACATGGTCGACGAGCGGGTGGCGCTCGCCGACCTGGAGGCGCTGACCCGCATCTATCTCCGCTTCCTCGAGGACTGGTTCGTCTGATGCCGTCGGGGCAGGAGATACAGCAGTACCTGACAGGTATCCTGCGCGTCATGATGGGCCGGTCGGATGGGCTGAAGCTGCTCGATTTTTCCGCCGACGGGTTCTGGAACTCGTTCTTCGCCATCGTCATCGCCCTGCCGGCGCTGGTCGTCGGCTGGGTGGGCATCGCCAACGACATGGCGGGGCTGATGACCTTCGGCACCCGCTTCTCGCTGCTGGTGCGGCTGTTCTTCACCGATATCGGTGCCTGGATCCTACCTCTCGTCATGCTCGCCGTGGCCGCCCGGCCGGCCGGCATTGCCGACCGTTTCGTGCACTATGTCGTCGTCACCAACTGGGCCAACGCGCTGTTCGCCTGGCTGTTGTTGCCGCCGGCGCTCCTGCGCCTGTTCCTGCCCGGCGCGGAAGACCTGACGGTTCTCGTCTCGCTGGCGTTGTTCCTTTTCACGCTCGTTCTATCCTGGCGGCTGACAGTGGCCGCCATAGGCAAGGGGCCGGCGATCGGCTCGGCCGTCTTCTTCGCCATGCTGGTCACGTCCGTCGCCGCACTGCTCGCGCTGCAGGCCCTGCTCGGCCTTAATTTCTAGGCGTTGAGGGCGCGGCATAGGCAGCAAGGATGGCAACCACCATCAGCACCACCGCCAGCCCCGCCAACGCGCCGAAGCCTGCCGTGGTGTAGAGCCACCCGAAGCCGAGCGGGCCGGCGAAAACGGCCAGATACGTCACCGCGCTGTTGAGCCCCATGATGGCGCCACGCCGCCCTGGTTCGAGCGCCGTCAGCCGCACGATCAGAAGGTTCAGTCCCAGGTGGTTGGCAAGACCCCACAGGAAGGCGAGCGCCAGGATGGCGCCATACGTTCCGTTTTCCATGGCCATCAGCAGATAGACGAGAGCGACGGCGAGGAAGGCGGCCGGCAGGCCGAGCCGCGGCGAAACCCGCTTCTCCAGGCTGTCGAGAAAGGCGGCCGCACCGAAGCCGAGCCCGTAGACGAGGGTGACGAGCCCGTTGGCGCTGATGGGCAGGCCGAGCACGCTGTGCAGATGGTCGCCGAGATAGGCGTAGACGCCGTAAAAGGCGGTCATGAAAGCGCCGCAAGCTAGAAGCAGCGGCCGCACGCCGACAATGGTAAGCGCTGCCAGCGGCAAGGCCGCCGGCTCCGTCGAGACCTTGTCCCGGTGTCCGTTGAAGACGAGGACGGCGAAGGCGCCCGCCGCCAGCAGGAACACGGCGCCGTAGACAGCCCGCCAGTCGAGCCAGTCCGCCAATACTGCCGATATCGAAACGCCGGCGACCAGACTCAGCGTCCAGCCCGTGAGCACGATGCCCACCGTCTTGCTCTCGCGGCCCGGCGGTGCGATTGCTGCCGCGCTTGCATAGATCGCCGGCAGCGCAACGCCAGCGGCAACACCGGCGCCAAGCTGAGCCGCGACGAGAACGAAAGCCACCGGCGCGGCAGCGCTGACGAGAAGGCTCGCCGTCAGCAGCATGAAGGCTATCCGTAGCATGCGCCAGGCGCCGATGCGGTCGATATGGCGCGCCAGGAACAGTGCGCTCGCCGCCGTGCCGAGCCCAAAGGCGGCCGTGCCGCTCATCACCATAGGCACCGATACACCGAGCGACTGCGCCACCTCCGGGGCGATCGGCGACAGCACCAGCGAGTTGGAGCCGATCACTGCCACGGCGCCGGTGAGGAGGAAGACCGAGGGCGGTATGCGCTGGCTCGCCGGGTTGGAGTCCAGCAGCGTTTGTGATGCTTGATTCACGTCAGACATGTCGCCATATTGGCTGAATTAAGTTCGGCAACAATGGGTATATGCAGAATGACAATAAAAACAGATGATGTTCAGGGGAGGCCGCCCACTGGCCCCGAGGTCAATGGAATGGACCGAAAAATATTAGGCGCCCTAGTCGAGGATGCGACGCTCAGCTATGCCGATCTCGGCAAACGGGTGGGACTGTCGGCGCCGGCCGTGCACGAGCGGGTGAAGCGGCTGAAGCGCTCCGGCGTCATCCGCAGGATGGCCGCGCTGGTCGATCCGCGCGCCGTCGGCAAAACACTGCTCGCCTTCGTGCACGTCGACACCACCGGGTGGGGCAAGACGCCGGAGCTGATGGCGATCTCGGAGCATCCCGAGGTGGAGGAGATCCACTCGGTCGCCGGTGACACCTGCATGCTCCTGAAGGTACGGACTACGGACACCCATGCGCTGGAAGGGCTTCTTGCCCGCCTCTATGCGACCCCGGGCGTGGTTGCCACCCGCAGCTACGTTGCCCTTTCCACCTATCTCGAAAGGCCGGTGCAGGCGGATGTGACAGAAGTCTGGCCGGCGCCCCAAGCACGGGCGCGGTCGCTTTAGGTTCGTGGGGGTGAGGGAAGCTTCGGCGCGTTCCCTTTAATAATCCACCCGCACCAGGTAGAGCCCCTCCGGTGGCGCCACGGGGCCGCAGGCAGCCCGGTCGCGGGCCTTCAACGCCTTCTCCACATCATCCGCATTCCAGCCGCCTTCGCCCACCTTCTTCAGCGTCCCGACCAGCGAGCGCACCTGGTTGTGCAGGAAGGAGCGGGCCGAAGCCCGGATTTCGATCTCCTCGCCGAGGCGGGAGACGTCCAGCCGGTCGAGCGTCTTGACCGGGCTTTTCGACTGGCACTGGATGGAGCGGAAGGTGGTGAAATCGTGCTTGCCGACGAGCCTCTGCGCTGCCTCGTGCATCGCCTCGGCGTCGAGCTTCCGGCTCACATGCCACACCCTGCAGCGCTCCAGCGCCGGCGGCGCGCGGCGGTTGAAGATGCGGTAGAGGTAGTGCCGGGCCTTGGCGGAGAAGCGGGCATCGAAATCCTCCGCCACCGCAGCGGCACTCAGGATGGAGACAGTCTCGCCGGCCATCGCCAGATGTGCATTCACCGCGTCGCGCACGGTATCCGCCTTCCAATCGCGTTCGAGGTCGAGGTGGGCGACCTGGCCCAGCGCGTGGACGCCGGCATCCGTGCGGCCGGCGCCGCGCAGGGTGACGTCCTCACCTGAGAAGGCGGCAATGGCCTTTTCTATTGCCTCCTGCACGCTGTGCTGGCCTGCCTGGCGCTGCCAGCCTGCATAGGGCCCTCCGTCATACTCCACGTCGATGCGGTAGCGTGGCATGATCAGCCGAGATCGGCGAACGCGGCGGCGTAGTCGAGCCGGCCGGTATGCGGTGCCTCGCCCCAGGCGAGCGCCTGCAGGCCTTCGCCCTGATAGGCGCTTTCGAACCCGGCCGCGCGCTCGTGATCATAGCCGAAACGGCCGTAATAGGCGGGATCGCCCAGAACCACCGAAAGGCGCTCGCCATCCCGCTCCAGCCGAAGATGCGCCTCGTCCACAAGCGCCGTGCCGATACCCTCTCCCTGATGGTCGGGATGAACGGCGAGCGGCGCCAGGGCGACGGCCGGAAAAGTTTCGTATCCGTCGCGCACGAAGAGGCGCGAGAACAGGATGTGGCCGCGTACCTCGCCGGCACGCTCGGCCACCAGCGAAAGCACCACGTCCCCGGCCACGCGCAGCGCGTCCACGAGCTGTGCTTCGGCCTCACCGCCAAAAGCGTCGGTGAGAAGGGCTTGGATTGCCTCCCGGTCTTGCGGTTCCTCCGGTCGGATGATGACGGCACTCATAAAAGCCGCGCTCCTTTCCCGATCTTCGCCCCACGCAGGAAATCGCCTGCCGCCACCGGCTTGCCGCCCGCCCGCTGCACTTCCAGAAGGCGCACCGCGCCTTCGCCGCAGGCGACAGCAAGATCGCCATCGACAACCTCGCCTGGCCTGCCGCCACCGGCAGCCAGTGTGGAGCGCAGCAGCTTCACGCGTTCCTTCCTGCCGCCGAGTTGGATCTCGCACCATGCGCCGGGGAAGGGGGCGAGCCCGCGGATGTGGTTATGCACCTCCTGGGCGGGGCGGGTCCAGTCCACCCGCGTCTCTTCCTTACTGATCTTCCTGGCGTAGGTCGCACCTTCGGTGGGCTGCGGCGTCAGTGGCAGACCGCCGACCTCCAGCACCGCCATGGCCTCGGCCATCAGCCGTGCGCCAGCCTCCTTCAGCACATCGTGCAGCTCGCCGGCAGTCATATCGCGCCCGATGGCGACCTTCCACGTCATGGCGACCGGGCCCGTATCCAGCCCCTCGTCCATCTTCATCACCATCATGCCGGTCTCTTCGTCCCCCGCC
Organism: Chelativorans salis; assembly: GCF_025336525.1. Taxonomy (GTDB): domain Bacteria; phylum Pseudomonadota; class Alphaproteobacteria; order Rhizobiales; family Rhizobiaceae; genus Chelativorans; species Chelativorans salis. The sequence goes on along the minus strand of NZ_JAOCZP010000001.1, from coordinate 485,167 downwards.
ATGACGGCGCGCTGGATGGGCGCGGCGCCGCGCCAGCGCGGCAGCAGCGAGGCATGGCCGTTGTAGGCGCCGAGCCGCGTGCCTTCCAAGATGGGCTTTGGCAGAAGGAGGCCGTAGGCCACCACCACCGCAGCGTCTGCCTCAAGCGCACGAAACGCCTGCTGCTCTTCCTCGCCTTTGAGCGATCGGGGGGTGCGCACCGGCAGGCCGAGTGCTTCCGCCGCCTGATGCACCGGGGACTTTGTCAATTCCAGCCCGCGCCGCCCAGCAGGCCGTTGCGGCTGTGTGTAGACGGCGGCGATCTCGTGCCCCGCGTCAGCCAGGGCCTTGAACGTCGGCACCGAAAATTCCGGCGTTCCCATGAAGACGAGGCGTAACGGCATCCGACCATCCGGGCTTGAAACTTTCGCGTGACCGCCGCCGGCACTCACACCCCGCTTCAAACGGGTTTACGAGCTTCAGGTCAAGGCCTTTGAAATCGCGCATGTTGCGCGTGGCGAGGGTGGCACCGTGGGCGAGACGGCGGCGATCATGGCGTCCTTTGTCTCCATGCGCCGACCGGCGGTCTGCCGCACGGTGGCAGCCCGCCCATATATCTCTGCGGGCACATCACCGAATGGCAGAACACGTCCTGCAAATGCCCCTTGGATGCGAGCGATACTCTCAAGAAGGTTCTGCCGTCTCTCGCCCTCGGCTACGAGGTTAGCACCGAAGTAGAGCTCCGCCAGGGTGATGGAAGACAGGAAAAGATTTGTATCCTCCTGCTTGTTCAGCCAATGGAAGGCCACCTGGTTGGGCTTTCGGGCGAGAATCTCGGAGATGACATTGGTGTCGAGCAATATCATCCGAGGTTCGGCGGATTGCGATCCGGCTCCTTCCGGGAAGCGCTGATGGCGGCAAGCTCCTCATCGGTAAAAAAGCCGCCCTGAACTTGCTCGCGCAGCTGATCGCCGAAATTTCGCCCGCCGCGGTTTTGGTTGCCAAGCCTTTGCGCATCAAGTCGATCGCTTCCTGCGAGAGGCTGCGCTTATGCTGGTGAAGCATTTTCCTCCAGTTGTCGCCTCAGCTCGTCGTCGATGCCGCGGATAAGCATATCGCCCACTTTCGGCCTCCTTTCCGATATCAATGCTATCGCAGGCGTCTGGATTGTAGAGGCAAGCGTGTGCTGCCTACCCCACCATACGCGCGGGCGGCGGGCGGTCCTTGGCGAGTTTCTTGAACTTGCGCACCACGATGTCACGCTTGAGCTTCGACAGGTAGTCGATGAACAGTACCCCGTTCAGGTGATCGATCTCGTGCTGCAGGCAGGTGGCGAGGATGCCGTTGGCCTCCACCTTCTGCTCCTTGCCGTCGAGATCGATATATTTCACCGTCACCGCCGCCGGGCGTTCCACCTCGGCATAGTAATCCGGGATGGAAAGGCAACCTTCCTCGTGCACGCTACGCTCCTCTGAGCGGGCGACGATCTCCGGATTGATGAAGACCTGCGGCTCGGGTGGTGCGTCCTTCTCCGCCACGTCGAGCACCAGAAGCCGGCGCGGCTCGCCCACCTGGATGGCGGCCAGCCCGATGCCCGGCGCGTCGTACATGGTCTCCAGCATGTCATCGGCGAATTTGCGCACGGCATCGTCGACGCGCTCGATGGGCTTGGAAACCTCGCGCAGCTTGGGGTCGGGAAGAAGAATGAGCGGGCGGATGGTCATGGCTGTCAGGTAATGGCTGGGTCTGAAACCGTCAATATACTTCGTATTGGGTTCTCCCCAATTTGTTCACGTTTTGGTCTTATGGCAGCATCACGAATCATCTAAGGTGACGGCCATGAACGAAGCCGCCTCGCTCTTTTCCATGCCCGTCGCCCAACTTGGTGCGACGACGATCTCGCTCGGCCAGGCGCTCACAGCCGCCGGAACAACACTCCTTGTGATGCTGGCGCTCTGCGTCTTCGCCCTGTGGCGGACGAGCCGTGGGCGCGCCCAAGCCGAGGCGGACGCCGCCCAGCGCGCCCGCGAAGCGGAAGCGCGCATGGCAGAGCTGACGAAGGCGCAGGCCGAACTTTCCGGCCGCATGGGCACGATTGCCGAGGTGTTCGGCTCCCGCCAGGCGGAGCTGACCAAGTCGATCTCCGAACGGCTCGACGGCATGACCTCGCGCCTCGGCCAGTCGATCACCGAACAGACCAAATCGACGCACGAGAACCTCGCCAAGCTGCAGGAACGGCTGGCCGTCATCGACACTGCGCAGAACAACATCCAATCGCTCGCCGGGCAGGTTGTGCAGCTGCAGCAGATCCTCTCCAACAAGCAAACCCGCGGCGCCTTCGGCCAGTCGCGCATGGAGGCGATCGTTGCCGACGGCTTGCCGCACGGAGCCTACGAGTTCCAAGCCACCCTCTCCAACGGCAGCCGGCCCGACTGTGTGGTGAAGATGCCAAACGGCGCGCCTTCGCTGGTCGTCGACGCCAAGTTCCCGCTGGAGGCATGGAATGCCATCCGCGCGGCAAGTGAAGGCGAGGGCGGTGCGGATGCCCGCAAGCAGGCCGAAAGCGCCTTCCGCCGCGACGTCGACGTGCACATCAAGGCAATTGCCGAGAAATACCTGATTGCCGGTGAAACCCAGGACACGGCCTTCATGTTCGTGCCGTCCGAATCGATCTTCGCCGAGATCCACGAGAATTTCGAGGCGCTGGTGCAAAGGGCGCACCGCGCCCGTGTCGTCATCGTCTCGCCGTCGCTCCTGATGCTGTCGATCCAAGTGATCCAGGCGGTCCTCAAGGATGCCCGCATGCGCGAGCAGGCGCACCTGATACAGGCCGAGGTGGTGCGCCTGATGCAGGACGTTTCGCGCCTCGACGACCGCGTGCGCAAGCTGCAGGGCCACTTCCTGCAAGCCAACAAGGACATCGACATGATCCTCACCTCGGCCGACAAGGTGACCAAGCGCGGTGCCAAGATTGAGGCGCTGGAACTGGGCGCAGCGGGGGAGGCGGAGGGCCTGGAAGACGGCGAGGCCAAGCGCGCTGCCGGTGGGCCTGGTTCGGGGGCACTACGGCTCAGGGTGGTGGAGGAGTAGGCTCGCTGGTTATGAAGCTGGAGGAAGGCGGATGAATTGACCCCCCACCAAATGAACCTCACTACACCCTAGACCGACCGCCCCAGCGCCGCTGCCATCTGCGCGATCACCTTCTCATCCGCCGCCGCCCGCTCTTTCCGCGCCGCCACCAGGCAGGCCTCCGACCGCAGGATCACCCCGTCGTCCAGCACCTTCAGGTGGTTGGCCTTCAGCGTCGAGCCGGTCGACGTGATATCGACGATCACATCCGCCGAGCCCGCCGCCGGCGCGCCCTCGGTGGCGCCCAGGCTCTCGACGATGCGGTAGACCTGGATACCGTGCTTCTGCGAGAAGAACTGCTGGGTGAGCCGCCAGTACTTCGTGGCGATCCTCAGCCGCCGCCCGTGGCGCTGGCGGAAGACGGCGGCCACGTCGTCAAGGTCGGCCATGGTGGCGACGTCGAACCATACCTCCGGCACGGCCACCACCACGTCGGCCCGGCCGAAGCCAAGCCGGGCGGCGATCTCCACGCGGGCCTCCCACTCGGGGATCGTCTCGCGCACCAGGTCCTCGCCGGTGATGCCCAGGTCTACGCCGCCGCGGTCGAGTTCGCGGGCGATCTCCGAGGCCGAAAGAAATGCGATTTCCAGCCCCGCGAGCCCGTCCACGGCCGCGCGGTAGCTTCTGTCATTGTCGGGCAGAAGAACTGGATAGCCGGCGCTTTCCAACCGCCGCACCGTGTCGTCCTTGAGCCTGCCCTTGGAGGGAAGTGCGAGCGTGATCGTCATACCGTCCCCTCCCGAAGCGCGGAAACGCGATCCAGCCAGACGGAAAAGCCGACGCCGGGGATGGGCTGTTCCGCGCCGAGTAGGGTCAGAAGCCGGTCGTAGCGTCCGCCGCCCACCAGCGGCTGCTCAAAGCCATCCGCCCCGATTTCGAAGATGAAACCGGTATAGTAGTCCAGAGGACGCCCGAAATGCGCGTTGTACTGAATGGCGGAAAGCGGCACGTCGTTCTCGGAAATGCGCGCCACGCGATCATTGAAGCTGTCGAGCGCCTCGTCGAGGAAAAGCCCCGCCTCGCTTGCGAAGGCCGAAAGCCGCTCGCCCGCTTCCGCAAGGGGCGCGCGGATATCCAGGAACTTCTTCAGCGCGTCAAGTGCGGTGTCGGCCAGGCGTACACTGCGCAATTCCGCCTTCTCCAGAAGCCGTTGCGCGATCTCGGCCGGAAGCCGACCGGCCGAGGGCGAGAGGCCGGTGGCCTCCATCGCTTCCTGAATGTGGCCTGTCAGGCCCTCCGCGTCCCCGCGCGCGACAAGGCTCGCGATCTCGCGCGGCAGCCTGGCGGCCACGGGAGGGCTGGCGCACTCGGCGATGGCGGCGTCGAGTATGGACGGCGAGCCGAAGGAGCGGGTCAGCCGCATCTGCCAACCGCGCGGCAGACCGAGTGCGGCAAGAACCGCCTCGAACACGGATTGGTCGCCCACAGTCAGGTGCAGCTTTGCGCTGGGCAATATGCGCGCCAGAAGCGCATGCGCGTCCGCCAGGGAGCGCGCGTCAGCGCCCGCCCGATCCTCCGCGCCCAGATCCTCGATGCCGGCCTGGAAAAACTCAGCACCGCCTTCGCGGCGCTGGCGGAAAACCTCTCCCAGATAGGCATAGCGGCGCGGCGTGGCAGCACGCTTCTCGATGTGATCGCGGCAAACGGGGATCGTGAACTCGGGCCGCAGGCAAAGGCTCTGTCCCGTTTCGCTCTCGGTCAGGAAAATCCGGCGGCGCAGGTCCTCACCCGCCATGTCGAGAAACGGATCAGCCGGCTGGATGATGCCGATGTCCGTCAGCACCGCCTCGCGCTCCGCAAAGAGGTCCAGAATCTCGCCGGCAAAGGAGGGGTAGCGCGTGGTCATGGGGCTCCACGCTTCCTCTCCCCCCTTAAGGGGGAGATGTCGGCGAAGCCGACAGAGGGGGTGGTAGGTAGATCGAAGGGTGGGACACAACGGGAAGCCGAGCACGGCTTCGGCCAACCCCACCCCGATCCGCTTTGCGGATCGACCCTCCCCTCAAGGGGGAGGGAAAGCGCCGCGCGGGTCATTGCTCTCCACGCTCCTTGGCCTGCGCTTCGAGCACGCGCTTAACCGCCTCGACCAGTTCGCCTTCCGGCACGGAGAACTGCGCCACGCGCGCCTCGCGCCATTCTTCGTTGCTTTCGATCTCGGCGGAAAGCTGCTTGCCCTCGATCAGATCCTTGATCTGGACCTCGCCCTTTTCCCGCTCGTCCGCGCCCTGGATGATGGCCAGCGGCGCGCCGCGCCGGTCGGCGTATTTGAGCTGGTTGCCGAATTTCTTCCAGTTGCCCTGGTACATCTCGGCGCGGATGCCGGCAGCGCGGAGCTTCTGAGTGAAATCCTGATATTTCCCCATGGCCGCCATATCGCCGTCCATCACCGTGACGAGCACGGGGGCAAGCACATCGCTCTCGCCGAGCTTGCCCAAATTCTTCAGCGCCGTCATCAGGCGCGAAACGCCGATGGAAAAGCCCGTCGCCCGAACAGGCTGGCCACGGAAGCGCGAAACAAGGCCATCATAGCGCCCGCCGCCGCCGACCGAGCCGAACTGAACCGTCTCGCCCTTTTCGTTGGTGACAGGGAACGTCAGCTCCGCTTCGAAAACGGGCCCTGTGTAATATTCGAGGCCGCGCACTACAGAGGGGTCGATGCGGATGCGATCGGGACCGTAGCCAGCTCCTTCTATCAGCAGCCGAATCTGCTCCAGTTCTTGAATACCTTCTATGTAGCTTTCCGCTTCTATTCGAATGTTGTTGGACGACAAAGTGGCAGGTTGGCGAACGAGCAGACCACCTTTGGTATTCTCTAACCCAGGCATCGATGTATCGGGACGGTTGACCTTCATCGATGATGGGTCGAGGGCCTCAAACAAGACATCAATCCTAGCCCCATCCAGCCCTGCGCCCTTGGTGAAATCGCCTTCGCCTTCTTTCCCGCCGTCCCACCGGCCGGGACCGAGTAGCAGCCTCACGCCTTCGGGCCCGAACTTGTCCAGCTTGTCGATGGCCCTCAGAACCGTGAGCCTACGCCCGGCATTCTCTTCGCCGCCGAGGCCAATGGCCTCCATCACCCCATCCAGCACCTTGCGGTTGTTCACGCGGATAACGTAATCGCCGCGCTTGATACCGAGCGCTTCCATCACATCGGCCATCATCATGCACATCTCGGCATCGGCGGCGACGCCTGGTGCGCCGACCGTATCGGCGTCGAACTGCATGAACTGGCGGAAGCGGCCCGGCCCCGGCTTTTCGTTCCGGAACACCCAGCCGGCGCGATAGGTGCGGTAGGGGAGCTGGATCTCGTTGAAATTCTCCGCGACGTGGCGCGCCAGCGGCGCCGTCAGGTCATAGCGTAGCGAAAGCCACTGCTCGTCTTCGTCCTGGAAGGAAAAGACGCCTTCATTGGGCCGGTCCTGATCCGGCAGGAACTTTCCCAGCGCTTCGGTATATTCGATGAGCGGCGTCTCCACCGGCTCGAAGCCATAGAGCTCGTAGACCTCGCGGATCTTCGTCACCATCTCGTCGACGGCGCGGATGTCGGCCGGGTGGCGGTCGACGAGCCCGCGCGGGAGCCGTGCCTTCACCTTGTCCACCTTGCCTGCCATGCCGTGTTCCGTCCTTGCGAAAATGAGAAAAAACCGCGCCCGAGTGCGGGCGCGGCTGTCCTAGCCGATAAGGGTGGGGGCGGCAAGGGCGCCGCCGGCCTTCGCGCCGGCAGGCGCGGTCCTCAGCTGACGAAGCGCAGGTTGGAAAGCTCGTCGGCGATTTCCTTGAACTTGTCCGAAAGGTCGGCGCCCGTGGCGTTCCAGAAAAGCTTGGCGGGATTGCCGTTCTCGTCCTTGCGGAAGCGGGATTCGGAGGCGCAGGCTTCCAGCGCCTCGATCTGCGCCTTCTCGTCAGCCTTCCATTTGCTCAGGTCGAGCGCCACCGTCATGACGATGATCTCGCCCTCCTTGCCTTCCCCAGTGCCCTTGGCGTTGTCGCACAACTTGGCGAATTGCTGGTTCATCGCCTTGGTGTAGTTGTCGTTCGTATAGATACTTGGATCGACGGTGGTGTTCTCGAAGATGCGGCGGTTCCTGGCGTAGCCGTAGTTGGAATAGATTGACCTGTTCTCGGCATCGTCGCGGGCGCCTAGTGACTGCGGTGTGTAGTAGGTGTTGGCCCCATCCGTCAGAACGATGACGACCTTGTCGTTGCCTTTCTGCTCATCGGGGCGGCCTTCGGTGAAGGGCACCTTACTGGAGACCACCCGCCAGCCCCAGGCCATGCCTTCGGGCACGTTGGTTGCCCCATTGGCCACCATGCCGTCGATGGCGTTCTTGATGGTCTCGAGGCCATCGCTCGTCGTCACGTCCGTGAGCGGCGTGATGGGCTTGGTGGTGCAGCTCAGATTGGGGCCCTTGTTGTCGTCAACGGAGGGATTCTGCATCGCCGCGGGGAAGTATTTTGGCATATATACCAGCCGCTCACGGGCCTCGCCACCCGTCTGATCTGCCCACCAGTTGTTATATGCCCCCCGCCATCCGGGTATGTCCGTCTCGTCCGGAGCGAACATGGGCACGAAGAGCGTGTCGGGATTGTTCCTGTTGGGCACCGTGTTGTCTAGCCCATAGGAGCCTGGGCGCATCTCCACGCAGCCGGCCCAATAGGCCCATGGCGCCGAGCCGGTCACCTTTTCCAACTCATTGAAAAGCGTAAAACGCGTGACCTTTTCGTTTTCCTCGCCTTTTAGCGCCCATAACTTGCCCAACTTGCGGTAGATGCCTTCGACTTTCTCGACACGCTTCTGGCCGGCCCCGATTGTCGCCATCGTGTCCCAGTCGAAGTTCTCATGATGGATTGACGACACGCCGTCCATGTCCAGCCAGGACTCGCCTTCCTTGTCCGACCCAACATTCACCGACGCCGCGAAGGGCACGATGCCAAACTGCACTGGCTTGGCGACCTGCTGCATCATGGCGCCCTGGTTGGCCAGCGTGTCCACCAGCTCCTTGGCCGCCGCCTTCAGAAGGTCGATGCGCTTCTTGCCGGAGCCCGAGCCCGTGAAGTCCATGGAGCCCGAATTATCGAGCACCAGCGCCACCTCGACCGTGTTCCTGAGGCGCACCTCGTTGCTGGCGTTGAGTGCGAAGGCGTTGTCGCCGCTTTTCTCGCCTCTCAGCGCCTGGAAGACAGGGTAGAAGATCGGCTTGTAGGTAAGGTCGGCCTGCATCTTCAGCGTGTTGCCGCCGGTGGAGCTGTCGGGGAAGGTGATGTGGAGCTTCGTGTTCTCCCGCTTCACCGGGCCCAGATTGGCGGTGAAGAAGTCGTTGGCATAGACGATCAGCTCTTCCTTGCTTTTGCCCTCCAGAAGACGCCATGCCGTGGCCATGTTGGCCGCGTCCAGCGCGTTCAGCGTCGCCTGGCGGTGCCGGCTCATCTGTGTGTAGTCGATCGCCAGCGCCAGCGCGCCCATCACGGGCACCATCACCAGCGCCGTGAGCATGGCATAGTTGCCGCGCTCGTCCCGGCGGAATTTCCTCAGCATCGGTTTGCCCACCCTGCCTCAATAGATTTTGCTGTCGAGGATGCCCCGACATGCTGAACGATTTCCTTATGTCGGGCGGTGATTTGCGGCGCTGGTTCACGAATGGTTAAAGCCCCGGCCGCTTGGCGGATATGCGCAAAAGCGGGTGACAGCCTCCGTCTCATGGGCTAATCCCTGCGCGGTTCCCCGGCCCCGCTCCAGGCCGCCGCGTGCCCGAAAACCTGAGGAGAATCCATGCCGCAGCCGCCGGACATGATCGACAGCCTCGACGCACTTGCCGCGCCCTATGCGCTGATCCTGTGCGACGTGTGGGGCGTGGTGCACAACGGCGTCGCTGCCTTTTCCGAGGCCTGCGAGGCGCTGAAGCGCATGCGCGCTGCAGGCAAGGCGGTGGTGCTTGTTACCAACGCGCCGCGCCCGCACGGCTCGGTGGAAGGCCAGTTGCGGCGCCTCGGCGTGCCCGACGAGAGCTGGGACCGGGTCGTCACCTCCGGCGACGTGACGCGTGAGCTCATCACCAATGCCCCGCGCCAACTCCTCCATCTCGGGCCGGACCGCGACATGCCGCTCTACGACGGCCTCGACATCGAGCTGGTCGAGGAGTTCGAGGCGGCGGGTGTCGTTTGCACCGGCCTCTATGACGATGAGACGGAGACCCCGGAGGACTACGCGGAGCTCTTGCAGCGCCTGCGCGCCCGCGACCTGCCGCTCATCTGCGCCAACCCCGATATCGTGGTCGAGCGCGGGAACCGGCTCGTCTTCTGCGCCGGGGCGCTGGCGCGCGAATACGGCCTCCTGGGCGGGCGCACGCTGATCGCCGGCAAGCCGCACCGGCCGATCTACGATGCGACTTTGGCTGCCGCCGGCGAGGTGCTCGGCCGGCCGGTCGGCACAGCGGACACGCTGGCCATCGGCGACGGCATCATGACCGACGTCAAGGGGGCGGCCGGCATGGGGATCGACGTCCTCTACGTGACCGAGGGCATTCACGCGGTCGAGTACAACGAGAACGGCAAGCCGGACCCGGCGCGCCTCGCAGCCTTCCTGAAAAAGCACGGCCACCAGCCGGTGGCGACCATAAAGTGTCTGCGGTAGGGACGGGCCGTGGCGAAGGGCTTCCACCGCTGTGCCGGTCTTGATGCATTCCCAGCGTTCCTGCGCGGGGGCGTTGTGGCGATCGGCAATTTCGACGGCGTGCATCGCGGCCATCAGGCAGTGCTGGCGCGTGCGCTCGAAGTCGCCGAAACGGAATGCATTCCCGCCGTGGTGCTTACCTTCGAGCCGCATCCGCGCAGCGTATTCCGGCCGGACGTGCCGCTCTTCCGCCTGACCCCGGCACAGGTGAAGGCGCGGGTGCTCGCCGCAATGGGCTTCGACGCCGTGGTGGAGCAGCCGTTTACGCGCGACTTCTCCTCGCTGACGCCGGAGCGCTTCGTGGCCGATGTACTCACAGGTGGCCTGGGGGCGGCCCATGTGGTGACGGGCTTCGACTTCCACTACGGCAAGAATCGGGGCGGCACGCCCGAAACGCTCGCGGCGGCAGGAGAAAGCCGCGGCTTCGGCGTCAGCGTAGTCGATGCCTTCTCAGACGAGGGCGGCGAAGTGATCTCGTCGAGCCGCGTCCGCGCTCTTTTGAGAGAAGGCGAGGTGGCGCAGGCTGCCGGCCTGCTCGGCTACCGCTACACGGTCGAGGCCGAGGTAGCGGACGGCAAGAAACTCGGCCGCACGCTCGGCTTTCCCACCGCCAATATGGCGCTGCCGGAGGAAGTGGCGCTCGCCCACGGCATCTACGCCGTGCGCTTCCGCCGTGCCGACGGCACCTTGCACGACGGCGTGGCTAGCTTCGGCCGGCGGCCGACGGTGGACGAGGCGGGCGCGCCGCTTCTCGAAACCTTTCTCTTCGATTTCGAAGGCGACCTTTACGGCGAGACCTGCACCGTCTCCTTCTTCGGCTTCCTGCGCGGGGAGGAGAAGTTCGACGGGCTCGATCCACTGGTCGCCCAGATGAAACGCGACGAAGAGGAGGCGAAGGCGCTGCTTTCAGGTGTGCGGCCGCTTTCGGAGCTGGATTTGGGCGTCTGCTTCTAGGCTGCCGCCTGAAACCGCTCGAAGCCGGATTGGAGTGTAAAAACAGCTACGCCACCATCCCCGAGCATCTTGGCTTTCTCGTCCAATAACGAACGTACCTTTGCACTTGGCCTACCGTAGACTTGAATCGACTTCAGCTTCACCAGGTCCTTGAACTTCGCGAATTCTGGAGCGCCAATTCGCATATGGTGCTCCAATGACGCTGAGTCCGGATGCGCGTGAATGACCGTCATCTGATCCTCGGCTTCATTCAGGTAGATTCCGTAGCTGATCGCATCAGGAACGTTTTCATCCAGAAATGCAACCAGATGACCCATAGCCGCCTTTAATTGTTGGAGTTTCCCCTCGCGGACCTCTGACTTGTCGATATAAAAAATCGTCTCCGACATGTCGGCCTCCCTTTGTCTATCCGATGCAAAGATCGGAAGGTTACCACGCAGCCTCCCCACGCTGTAGTTTTCAGTCCTCAGGCAGAAGCGTCAGATAGGGCGCAACCGGCGCCCTAGCAGCATAGGATAACGCGATGAGAGCGATGTGCCGCAATCAACGCTTTATTCTTCCCTTCGTCTCGTTTAAAAGCCCGGCCCATGACGACGAGCGCGCTTTTCAATCCGCTTGCCATACGAATTATCGGCCCGGCCTTTCGCGCGGCCTGAGCGCTGCGGGAAGGTCCGGGTTCCTGCGCGCCCAAGCGCGCCATCCGCCTCCTGAGCCTGTCGAAGGATAATATTGATAGCCGCGAGGCCGCTACCGGGCTTCGCATTTTCCACGGCGAGACAATGAGCCAGACGAGCGAAAAGCTGGATTATTCCAAAACCCTCTATCTGCCGCAGACGGATTTCCCGATGCGTGCGGGCCTGCCGGCGAAGGAGCCGGAGACGGTCACCCGCTGGCGGAAGATGGGCCTCTACAAGCGCCTGCGCGAGGAAGCCAAAGGCCGGCCCCTCTTCGTCCTCCACGACGGCCCGCCCTATGCCAACGGCAACATTCATATCGGCCATGCGCTGAACAAGGTCTTGAAGGACGTCATCACCCGCTCCTTCCAGATGCGCGGCTACGATTCCAACTATGTGCCCGGCTGGGACTGCCACGGCCTGCCCATCGAGTGGAAGATCGAGGAACAGTACCGCGCCAAAGGCAGGAACAAGGACGAGGTGCCGATCAACGAATTCCGCAGGGAATGCCGCGACTTCGCCGAGCACTGGATCAAGGTGCAGACGGAGGAGTTCCAGCGTCTCGGTGTGGTGGGCGACTTCGACGATCCGTATCTCACGATGGCCTATCACGCGGAAGCCCGCATCGCCGGCGAGCTTCTGAAATTCGCCATGTCGGGCCAGCTCTATCGCGGCTCTAAGCCCGTAATGTGGTCCGTGGTGGAGCGCACGGCGCTGGCCGAGGCCGAGGTTGAGTATCACGACCATGAGTCGGATACGGTCTGGGTGAAGTTTCCGGTGGTGGGAAGAGGACCTGGGCCTAATACTGGCAATTCGTCAGATGCTTGGAAGAACATCGAAGAGTTGAGAGATGCATTCGTCGTCATCTGGACGACGACGCCTTGGACAATCCCCGGCAACCGCGCCATCTCCTTTTCGCCGCGCATTGCCTATGGTCTCTATGAGGTCGCGGCGGCGGAGAACGAGTTCGGCCCGCAACCGGGTGAAAAGCTGATATTCGCCGATGCGTTGGCCGAGGAGTCCTTTGCCAAGGCGAAGCTCGAATTCAAGCGATTGAGAGATGTCAGCAAAGAAGACCTCGAAGATATGCTCTGCACCCATCCCCTGAAAGGGTTGAGCGACGGGTATAAGTTCTTGGTTCCTGTCCTTCCCGGCGAGCACGTCACCGACGAGGCCGGCACGGGCTTCGTGCACACCGCGCCGGGCCACGGCCGCGAGGACTTCGACGCCTGGATGGACGCGCGCGCCGATCTGGAGGCGCGCGGCATCGACACCACGATCCCCTTCACGGTGGACGACGCCGGCTTCTTCACCAAGGATGCCCCCGGCCTCGGCCCCGACCGCGAGGGTGGTCCGGCGCGCGTCATCGATGACAAGGGCAAGAAGGGCGATGCCAACAAGGCCGTCATCGAAGCGCTGATCGAGAAGAACATGCTCTTCGCGCGCGGCCGGCTGAAGCACTCCTATCCGCATTCCTGGCGCTCGAAGAAGCCGGTCATCTTCCGCAACACGCCGCAATGGTTCGTCCACATGGACAAGGAACTGGGCGACGGCACGACGCTGCGCACCCGCGCGCTCAACGCCATCGACGGGACCCGCTTCGTGCCCGCAGCCGGCCAGGCGCGGCTTCGCGCCATGATAGAGGACAGGCCCGATTGGGTTCTGTCGCGCCAGCGCGCCTGGGGTGTGCCCATCTGCGTCTTTGCCAACGATGACGGTGAAATCCTCCAGGACGATCAGGTCAACGCCCGCATCCTCGACGCCTTCGAAAATGAGGGCGCCGACGCCTGGTTCGCCGAGGGCGCGCGCGAGCGTTTCCTGGGCTCACGCGCCAACGAGCCGTGGCATCAGGTCATGGACATCCTCGACGTGTGGTTCGATTCGGGCTCGACCCACGCCTTCACTCTGGAGGACCGGCCGGACCTCAAATGGCCGGCCGACGTCTATCTGGAGGGGTCCGACCAGCATCGCGGCTGGTTCCACTCCTCGCTACTCGAATCCTGCGGCACGCGGGGCAGGGCGCCTTACGAGACGGTCATCACCCATGGCTTCACCATGGATGAGGAAGGCCGCAAGATGTCGAAGTCGCTGGGCAACACCGTCGTGCCCCAGGACGTGATGGCCAAGTCCGGCGCCGACATCCTGCGCCTCTGGGTGGTCACCACCGACTACTGGGAGGACCAGCGGCTCGGGAGTAACGTGCTGCAGACCAACATCGACGCCTACCGCAAGCTCAGGAACACTGTCCGCTGGATGCTGGGCACGCTGGCGCATGACGAGGGTGAGGAGGTGCCGTTTGCCGAGATGCCGGAACTGGAGCGCCTCATGCTCCACCGGCTTTCCGAACTCGATGAACTGGTGCGCAAGGGCTACGACAATTTCGACTTCAAGCGCGTCATGCGCGCCCTGCTCGACTTCATGGTGGTGGATCTCTCCGCCTTCTATTTCGACGTGCGCAAGGACACGCTCTACTGCGACGCGCCGTCGAGCATCCGCCGCAAGGCGGCGATCCAGGTGGTGCGCAAGCTCTTCGACTGCCTGGTGACCTGGATGGCGCCGATGCTGCCCTTCACCATGGAGGAGGCATGGCTGGAGCGCTACCCTGAGGCGGAATCCGTGCATCTGGCGCAGTTCCGCGAGGTGCCGGGAGACTGGCGCGACGACAAGCTGGCGGCCAAGTGGCGCAAGATCCGCCAGGTGCGCCGCGTCGTCACCGGCGCGCTGGAGATCGAGCGCAAGGAGAAGACCATCGGCTCCTCCCTGGAGGCCGCTCCCGTCGTCCACGTCACCGATCCCGCACTCCGCGAGGCGATCGCCGACCATGACATGGCCGACATCTGCATCACCAGCGGCATCGAGATCCGCGACGACGCGCCCCCGGCCGACGTCTTCATGCTGGACGACGTGAAAGATGTGGCCGTAGTATTCAAACGCGCCGACGGAAAGAAATGCGCCCGCTCCTGGCGTTATACGGACGATGTCGGGTCAGATCCCGAATTCCCCGACGTTTCGGCGCGCGACGCGGCGGCCTTGCGCGAACTGCGGGCGCTCGGCCGGCTATAGCACTTGCCGGAGGGACCGTTGCATCGCAACGGTCCCTCCGGTAAAAGGCCGGCAGGAGAAGAGCGCCATCATCTCGTCGGATTTTAGGGCGAGGAGGCACGTAACGGGGGCGGTGGACGGCCGCCTGTAGGCGCTGAGGAGAGTTGAAGTGAACAGTCTTGGCAGCGGCGCACGCATTGGCGGCGGAAGGTCGCGCATGGGACCGAAGGCGATCGGCGCCGCACTCGCCGTATCGGCCATCGTCCTTTCCGCCTGTTCCGGCACCACCTATGGCACCGGGACGACCAGCGAAGAGCAGCTTGTGCAGGACCTGACGGGCGTCCTGTCGCTGGCGCCGAAGAAGAAGGCGCCCATCGACTATTCGCCGCGTCCGGGCATCGTCAAGCCGCCTTCGACGGAGGTCTTGCCGCCGCCGCAGGAAAGTCTCGCTTCGGCTGGGAACCCTGCCTGGCCGGAATCACCCGAACAGCGTCTGGCGCGCGTCCGCGCCGAGGCGACGGCGAACCAGGATAATCCGCTCTACCGCCCCAACATCGTCCAGGACGTCGATAACGGGGCGAGCACGGGGGCAGGGGGGACCGGCATTCGCTTCAGCGAGAGCGGCATGGTAAAGCCGGAGATCCTGGAAAGAGGTGCCCGCACGCGCAATGAGCAGCGCCTGGAGGTCCAGCGCCGCCAGCAGATGGCCAAGCAGGGCAGCCCCACGACGCGCCGCTACCTCAGCGATCCACCCACCGAACTGCGCCAGCCTGCGCCGACCGCACCGACCGACCAGCTCGGCGAGGACGAGTGGAAGAAGGAGCGCGCCGCCAAGAAAGCTGGCGCCGAGACCGGCGGTCTGCGCCGGCTCATTCCGTGGCTGAATTGAGGGAGCCGTCGACGCGGCCGCCCTTGGGGATCATCCTGAACTGCCGGCGCGCGGTCCGCCTTCCAGGCAGGAGCACTGGCCTTCAGGAGTGGCGGCTGTAGCCTTGCAGTCCGACTGAAAATTCCCCAGCGTGAAACTCTCAAAGCACGCCAATTTGATCCCGCACTACCAAGCTTTTTTGTGAACCTCATACGCAAAGGCTACGCTGATATTCTTGTAGTGTTTCGTTATGTATTCGGGCACCCACTTGGCAAGCTCGGCAATATTCTTAAACTCGAAGACGCCCCAGTTCGGGTCGAAAAATACCGGTTTGTCGTTTTTCCATGCGAGGCCGAGGGCATGGCCGGATCCCGACTTTCCATGAATTGCCATATAGGCTGAGGATCGACCCTTAGCAAAAAAATCTACGATATCGGAAACCGCATGCTCTTCATGTTTGGTGATCTCCCTTGTAGTCATTAATCCCCTTCTGTAAAGTAATGATTTTGATGACACTCGTCCTCTGAACGTTTCTGCGTATTCTTTTTGCAGGTTTACGAGGAATTCACTAAAGCCATCAGGTATACTAGGCGATGGTTCATTCCTAGCATGTAGGAAATGTGAAACATAAGCAGCACACACGCCAGACCTTTTTACTTCTTTATTATTTATGATTATTGTATATATTTGTGACTGGAGTAATTCTGTTATTGAAGTTATTTCTGGCGTTACATTGTTAAAAGTTTCCACGCCAGAATTGAATAAATCTTCAGGAAATTCTAGCTTTAATGGTTTAAAAAGAATTCTGTTTACTAAATTTTTTATCGGACAAAATTCAGGGGAGAGGTTTTCGGCGGTAACAGGGGAAAGGCTTTCAGCGGCAAGACGCGTACCGTAGGACTGGCCGGTCCGTGGGTCCGCTAGCGTATAGAAGCGATCTCCCTCCTCGTCGTAGTGCTCCTTGAGGAAAACGATCTCGCCCCCATCGTTGCGGCCGAGGATCAACTCGATCTTGTCGAGATCGGCGCCGTGAGGGGGGATGCCGATGGTCTCTAGCCCCTTCGCATCCTCCGTCACCCTTACGCCGGATGCGAGCGTCTGCTTGCCATCGAGCCCGATTTCGACGAGGCGGGAGCGGCTGGCGGCCTCCTTCAGCGTATTGGCCAATTCCGGAAGCGTGGCTTTGAGCCGCTCGGCCACGCGCGCGATGTCCTTCGCGCCGGCGACCGAAATATGGGAGGCAAGGCTGGGTGTTGGGATGGGCAAAGCGTCTTCCAGGCCGGTCACGGTGGTTTTGAGAATCCGCCAGCCAAACTCGCGACCCAAGGAACCTGTGGTCCTCAGGCCCGCTGCGATGCCCTGTTTCAAACCTTGCTTGAGTGCCGTCTTGATGGCGGCGGACAGACCGCCCACAACGGCCTTGCCCCCCAACTGCAGGGCCTTGATGCCTTGCCCGACGAAGGGGATGAAGGAGAGGATGTCGAACAATCCGTTAAAGGTCGCCCCTCCCACGTCACCCTTCTGGATGGCGACGATCATCGCGCGGAAGGGAATGAGATCGAGGAAGAAATTGCCGATCGCTTCGCCCGTGGTCTCTCCGCGGGCTTGATCATAATACTGCTGGATCTGGGCGGCATAATATTCATTGATCTTGCCCCGAATCTCCGTGCCCGATCCGCTTAAAATTTTACTTGCAAAGAAAATGTCAGAATTAAGTACTATACTACCTTCAGAAGTATCAAATTTGCATCCCTCTTCTTCTACTTTTCTCATGAGCTCATTGTACTTTTCTGCGCTCTCCTTTGTGAAGGACGTGCTGATATTATTTGATATCCATTCGGACACCGATGTTCCCGCCGGAATATCCTGCAGACCTTTGTCGAGATCCGAGAGCGAGAAAAACCCATAGCGTGAGCTGGACCCCGGAATGGCGATCTCGACGATCAGCACGCGGTCGCTTGTTTCATCGACACTGTCAAACCAAAAAAATTTCCTAATCGAAGCGCTGAGTCGAGGCTGAGAGAATGTTATTGTGGCGCTGCTTAGGTTGAGATTGTTGTGTTTGGCGTAATTGTCCAGAAGGTGACCGAGGATGGTCTCCATTCCTGCTGAAACTTCGGATTTGTAAGTCGTAAACCGATTGTCAAACTCCTCAGTTAGAATCGGCAGGTCGCAGTCAAGGTAATCATCCAGGTTTCCCTGTTGGAAGTACATCTCGGAGATCGGCAGCGACTCCTCCTCATAGCATGGTCCGTCACCGGCGGGGATGTATCTAGTGAGCACCTGGTCTGTGTTGATCTCGCGTTTCTTCAGGATTATCTCGGCAAGCTGCCTGCGGGTGGGCATCACTTGGTCGAGTGCCTCAAGGGCTTGCGCAATCGCGAACTCCTCCTTGAACACCTCCTCGGCGACGTCTTCCAGAGTCTTCTCGATCTCGTCCTGGTGCTCCGTGGTCAGCTGATCCAGGATGAGCTTATCCGAGGCCAGCGCGATCAGGGTAAGAAACCTAGTGGCCCAGAAATGGGCAGCCTCTCCCGCATCTTCGTCCTGCGCCGCCTGGCCATCCGCTGCCTCCGCATCAGCTTCCGCAACCTCGGCCATGGTCGCATGGCCGAGCGCAAGGAAATCGTCAACCGACAGCTGCTCCGGATATAGAGCCAGGCCGTCGGCATATTCCATGCCGATCCTCAACTGCGCCCATTCGGGGCTGCCATAGAGGATGTTGTCCGGCACTTCGGGCAGGAACAGCGTCGGATCACCGATCAGAACCGGCGCCAGCTTGTCCGCCATCGGCATGGCCCAATCGCCGAGCCTCGCCTTCAGCGTTGTGCTGATCTTCTCCTCGGCCGCCGCGGCCGCCTGCGTGATCGTCATCGCCCCGGCGCCGTGCAATACCGTCCCGTCGAAAGTCACCCCCTGCGCGGGCGTATCCTGTGGATCAAGCTCGGCTGCCCAATCGATCTCGTCGGTCAAGGCCAGCAGCAGCTGGGCTGCGAGATATTTCTTCTGGGCGGGCGCAACGTCTGTTTCACCCTCCATCCCGCCATAATAGTCGGCTTTCCGCGCGAGCAGGTACGCCCGATCGCCATCCTCGAGATCCGGGAACTCGGTGATACTCGAAAGCACGTCCTGATCGCTGGCTTCCCACCCATGGAACTCGTCGCGCATGTAGGACATGAACGCGCCGCGCAGCGTCTCCCTGAGTTCCGCCTCGTCCGCCATTGGAGCGAAGCTGTCGGCCGCCTCCGTATCGCCGCCACCCTGCGCCTCCGCCGCCGCAGCCTTCTCCTGCGACTTGGCGATACTGGTGTAGACATTGTTGTATTCGCTCAGGGACGCCTGGGTCGCGGGATTAAGAGAAGGCGAGCCGGTTCCGAGATCCGGATTGAGAGATGTCGTCCTGGAGCCTCCCAAGGCAGCGTCGACTGCGGCACCAGGCGTGCTCATGTCTTTTACAGGCGGTACACTGTTGTCAGCAAAAGTAGTCACGATTTTTTCCTATTAATAAAAGCACGCATAATCAAATACACGAAGGATATGTCAACACTTATATTTACTAACTATTAAGTAATATATTTGCGGTTCTTCGTATTTTTCGCGAATGGAGTTTTGTTGTTAATCAACAAAATCTGACTGGCGGAGCGCCCGCTCCGGCGATGGCGTGCCGGGTGGTCGAGAGCCGATGGCTGGGAGATTCGTTCCTAGCGGTGCACCTGCCATGGTGCACAGAGACAGAGGGCATGGCAGGATAGCCGGCGCCCTTGCCGGACCCCTGGCCGAAACGCTAGTC
This sequence comes from Chelativorans salis, assembly GCF_025336525.1. GTDB lineage: Bacteria > Pseudomonadota > Alphaproteobacteria > Rhizobiales > Rhizobiaceae > Chelativorans > Chelativorans salis. Next base: position 466,064 of record NZ_JAOCZP010000001.1, on the reverse strand, counting down.
AAAGGCGCCATCTGGCCTGATCGACCGGCCAGTGCGTGGGAAGATTTTTGCCTCGGAAGCCGCCTTCGCGCAGGCGCGAAGGCGGAACCCTCTTATCCGCCCTCCGGCGTCTCGCGCATGCGCCCGAAGAATTCCCTGAGCAGCGCCGCCGCATCGCGCTCGCCCATTCCTTCATAGACCTCCGGCGCGTGATGGCAGGTGGATTGCTGGAAGAAGCGCCCGCCATGCACCACGCCACCGCCTTTCTCGTCGCCCGCCGCGAAGTAGAGCCGGCGGATGCGGGCAAACGAGATGGCGCCGGCGCACATGGCACACGGCTCCAGCGTCACGTAGAGGTCCGCGCCTGTCAGCCGCTCCGAACCTTCGGCCCGGCAGGCCTCGCGGATGGCCAGCAATTCGGCATGGGCGGTAGGATCGTTTAGCGCGCGCGTGCGGTTTCCCGCCTTTGCGAGCACTCGGCCCTCGCGCACCACCGCCGCGCCCACCGGCACTTCGCCGCGCGCCGCAGCCAGCCGCGCCTCTTCCAGCGCGACGTCCATGAAAGCCGGATAGTTGTTGGTCCGCTGCCGGTTCAATCTTTTTGCTCGCAAGCCTGTGGGCGAATTGATACCTAGCGGCCTTGAAAGGCGAAGGCCACCATGAAGAACAAGAAGACATTCCATTCCAGCGGCAAACCGGCGGGCAAGACTGGCGAGAAGCGCTGGAAGAAACCGGACCAGGAACCCGCGGGCGACGGCGAGCGCATCGCCAAGCGCCTGGCACGCGCGGGCATCGCCTCGCGCCGCGATGCCGAGGCGATGATCGCGGCGGGAAGGGTAAAGGTCAACGGCCGGCTGCTCGACAAGCCAGCCTTCAACGTGCGGCCTTCCGACCGCATCGAGGTCGACGGCGCGCCCATACCCGAGGTCGAGCGCACTCGGCTTTTCCTGCTGTACAAGCCCGCCGGCGTCGTCACCACCAGCCGCGACCCGGAGGGGCGCAAAACGGTTTTCGACATCCTGCCGAAGGGCTTGCCCAGGCTGATCACCGTCGGGCGACTCGATATCAACACCGAAGGCCTTTTGCTTCTGACGAACGACGGCGGTCTTGCCCGCGTCCTCGAACTGCCCTCCACCGGCTGGCTGCGCCGCTACCGCGTGCGCGTGCATGGAAACGTTGATCCGCTGGCCCTGGCGGAGCTGGAGAAGGGCACCGCCGTCGATGGCGTCTTCTACGGCGCCATCGAGGCCACGCTTGACCGAAAGCAGGGCTCCAACGCCTGGCTGACGCTCGGCCTGCGCGAGGGCAAGAACCGCGAGGTGAAGAACGTTCTGGGCGCGTTGGGGCTCGACGTTACGCGCCTGATCCGCGTCTCCTACGGTCCCTTCCAGCTTGGCGCCCTGCCGGAGGGCGCGGTGCAGGAGATCAAGGGCCGCACGCTGCGCGACCAGCTCGGCGAGCGGTTGATCGAGGAAGCCGGTGCCAATTTCGACGCGCCGATCGTCCGGCCCTTCGCCAATAAACCGGCGCGCGCGGAAAAGCCGGCCGCTGCCGAGACGCCGCGCAGGCCTGCCGAGCGCCCGCGCGACAAGGAGGAAGGGCGCCGGGCGCCGGTAAACCGCAAGAAGAGCCGCGAAGACAAACGCGAGGAGATGCGCGGTCGGCTGCAGACCAAACCGCCCTCGCGCGCCGGCAAGGACGACCGTAAGGCAAGCGCCGGCAAAGACGACCGCAAGGCGGGGCCCGGCAAGGACGGTCGTAAGGCAGACCGCCCGGTCGAGCGCCGCTCGCGGGCGGCCAATGTGTGGATGGCGCCGGGTGCGCGGCCGGTGGGGCCGAAGAAGGCGGAAGAAGCAGCCGAGCGTAAGGGGGAGGCGAAGAAGCCCGGCCGTGGGACGGACCGCAAGCAACGTCCCGACAAGCGCCCGCCGACGCGCGGCAAGAGAGGGTAGGGCAGGGCTATGCGTGTCGTCGGGGGAAGACTGCGCGGAAGACGGCTTGCCTCGCCCGGTTCCGACATGATCCGCCCCACCACGGACCGCGCGCGCGAGGCGCTCTTCAATATCCTGGAGCACGCCTATCCCGGCAGCATCGGTGGTGCGCGGGTGCTCGATCTTTTCGCCGGCAGCGGAGCGTTGGGGATCGAGGCGCTGTCGCGTGGCGCTGCCTACTGCCTTTTCGTGGAGCAGGACGCAACCGCCCGCGCGCTGGTGCGCGAGAACGTGGAGAGCCTCGGCCTTGCCGGCACAACGCGCATCTTCCGCCGCGACGCGACGCGTCTCGGTCCTGTCGGCACCATGCAGCCTTTCCGCCTCGTCTTCGCCGATCCGCCCTATGGCAAGGGCCTCGGTGAGAAGGCGATCGCCTCGGCGCTCGAAGGCGGCTGGCTCGCCGCCGATGCCTTGATCGTGGTCGAGGAAGCGGCGACCACACCCTTCCAGTCGCCGGCGGGCATCCTCGTCCATGAGCGGCGCACCTATACCTCCACGACGCTCGCCTTTTGCGGCCTCGTCTGAGTTTCGCCTTTTTCTCACGCCATCGGTCTGGCTGCCCGACGATTATCGGGCGCGATTAAGGGTTTGATTTATGAGATATTATCTGATTGCCGCCCGCATGGCGGCGTTATGCCTTGTGGCGGCAGCGCCAGTGATATGGCTGATGTTCGCCCCAGCGGCTTCCGCCGAAGCCGCCGCACCGGGAGCCGTCGAGGCGGAAAGCTTCGAGCTGGACAACGGCATGCAGGTGGTCGTCATCCCGCAGAGGCGCGCTCCAGTGGTCACGCAGATGGTCTGGTACAAAGTGGGCGCGGCCGACGAGGCACCCGGCCAGTCCGGGATTGCCCACCTCTTCGAGCACCTCATGTTCAAGGCCACCAGCAATCAGCAGGCTGGTGAACTGGATAAGGCTGTGACTGCATCGGGCGGAAACCACAACGCGTTCACGTCTTTCGACTACACCGCCTATTACCAGCAGGTCCCGACAGACGCGCTGGGCGAGATGATGGCTTTCGAGGCCGACCGCATGCGCAACCTGATCCTGAGTGATGAGGTCCTCGCTACCGAACGGCAGGTCGTTCTGGAGGAGCGCCTTGGCAGCGTCGAGAACCGGCCCGAGGGTCTGCTGTCCGAATCCGTCTATGCGACGCTGTTCCAGAATCACCCCTATGGAAAGGGCATCATCGGCTGGCGGCACGAGATCGATGCGATAACGCGTCAACAACTCGTCGACTTCTACAATGAGCACTACGCGCCCAACAACGCGATCCTTGTCGTTGCCGGCGATGTCGACACGCAGGGCGTGCGGCAGTTGGCCGAGGAAACCTATGGCAAAATCCCGCGCGGCCCCAGACTGCCGCCACGTGTCCGCACCATGGAGCCGGAGCCGGCAACGCTGCGCAGCGTCAAGCTTCGCGACCCACGCGTGAGCCTGCCCAGCTTCTCGCGCCTCTGGCTTGCGCCGGCATATTTCTCCAAGGGCCGTAAGGCGGTGGATGCATTGGAGGTGCTGACCGAGATCCTCGGCGGCGGCAAGCGGAGCAGGCTTTATCGCGAACTGGTTGTCGATAAGCGCATCGCTTCGGGCGTGTCCGCCTATCTCGATACCAGCATGCGCGATTATTCCCTTTTCAATGTCCGCGCTACACCGCTGACGGCGGATAAGCTTGACGAGGTCGAGCGCGCGGTCATGGCCGAGATGGAGAAGATCGCCACTGATGGCGTCTCCGAGAAGGAACTGCATACGGCCAAGAAAGTGCTGGTGAGCGGACTGGTTTTCGCCAAGCAGAACCAACTGGGGCAGGCAATCGAATACGGCGAGACGCTCGCGCTCGGCGGCACGGTCGAGGATGTCGGGAGGATACGCGAACGCATTGAAGCGGTCACGGCAGACGAAATCCGCGATGCGGCGAAGAAGTATTTCGACCCCAGGCGGAGCGTTGCCGGCTACCTGCTGCCCGAGGAGGACGAGAAATGAGAAAGCTGATTGCGATGACTAACTTACTTGTTCTCCGGCAGGCCGCCGCCGGCCTTGCCATAGCGGGTGCGGCATTCCTTTTCGTCGTCCTTCCCGCTCACGCTGATCTTCACCTCGTGGAGGTTACCTCGCCGAAAGGCATCAAAGCCTGGCTGGTCGAGGATCAGTCGGACCCGATGGTCTCGATCTCCTTCACCTTCTCCGGCGGGAGTCTTCACGACCCCAAGGGCAAGGAAGGCTTGTCGGGCCTGATGGCCTCCATGCTTACAGAGGGGGCGGGGGATCTGTACGCCGACGCATTTCAGGAACAGCTTTACGAGACGGGTGCCCAACTGTCCTTCAGAGCCGGAACGGAAGAACTCTCCGGCAGCATCAACATGCTCACTGGTGACACGGAAAAGCCGCTGGAGCTTCTTTCCCTGGCATTGTCGTCGCCCCGCTTCGACGAAAAAGCCCTGGAAAGGGTGCGTGCGGTAGCCATCTCCCGCATCGAGCAGAGGAGCAAGGATCCAGAGCAACGTGGCGGAGAGGCCTTGAACGCCGCTCTTTATGGCGACCACTCGCTCGGACATCCCACCACTGTCGAGTCGGTGAGGTCTATCAAGCGCGGGGATCTTGTCGACCTGCACAGAAAGACCCTTACGCGTTCCGATCTGGCCATCGGTGTCGTAGGAGCCATCGACCCGCAGACGCTGGGCGAGGTCCTGGACACGGTCTTCGGCAAACTGCCCGCCGCCGCCGACGAGGTTACGGAGATGCAACCGCCGGCGGTGAAGTATGGCGGCGAGGTGTTCGAGCGCACCGCTCAGCCCCAATCTTCGATCGCTATGGTCTTTCCCGGTGTGTCGAGGAAAAGCGAAGATTATTATCCGGCCTCGCTCGCCGCGCAGATCCTGGGTGGAAACATGACCGGACGGCTCTTCCAGGAACTGCGTGAGAAGTCCGGCCTGACCTACGGCGCCTATGCCAGCCTCGAACCGAACAGCAGTTGGGGCAACCTGTCGGCTTTCGTCACGACAAGGGCCGAGCGTGCGAAGGAGTCGCTGCAGATGGCGCGGCAGGTCATCAGCCGTTTTGCAGAGGACGGGCCAACGCAGGAGGAGCTCGAACGGGCGAAGAAGTATGCCGTCGGCTCCTTTGCCGTCAACAATATGTCCTCGACCAGCTCGATCGCGGCCACGCTTGTCGAACTGCAACAGTATGATCTGGGGATGGATTACCCTGACCGCATGAAGGAGTTCTTCGGCGCCGTCACACCCGAACAGGTGAAGGAAATCTCCCAGCGCCTGCTCGCCGTTGAGCCAACGGTACTGATTGTCGGACCGGACAAGGGCTGAATGCTGGAGGCTCGCCTGTGAACGTGCTACCCGCAGCCATGAGGCAACACCGGCAGGTCGTGTCCAATGGCTGATCGCACCGACGCGGCGGCCGGCCTGACGCGCAAGAAGCGTCAGGCCGGCGGCAGCACTTTCGCCATCGCCTTCGGCGGCGGCGGGGCGCGTGGGCTTGCCCACATCCACGCCATCGAGGCACTCGACGAACTGGGCATCAGACCGACGGCGATCTCCGGCTCCTCCATCGGCGCTATCATTGGCGCCGGCATGGCCGCCGGAATGACTGGCAGGGATATCCGCACCTATGCCGCGACCGTCCTGGCCACCCGCGCCGAAGTGGTCGCCCGCGTCTGGCGCGCCCGTCCAGGGAGCTTCTCAGAGATGGTCGAGGGCGGTCTACGACTCGGCCAGTTCAACGCCGAGCGGATCTTGAAGTCGTTTCTCCCACAGCAGATTCCCTTGACGTTCGAGGGGCTTGAGATACCGCTCTATGTCACGGCGACAGATTATTACGGCCACCGCCTCGCCGTCTTCGACAGCGGCGACCTGCGCTCCGCGCTCGCCGCCTCCGCCGCCCTTCCTGCGGTCTTCCGCCCGGTCCAGCGCGACGGAATGACACTGATTGACGGCGGCATCTACAATCCCGTTCCTTTCGATTTGCTGGAGGGTCTGGCTGACGTAGTGATCGCCGTCGATGTGGTCGGCGCGCCGACAGTCCGCTCTGCAAAAACACCGAGCACCATGGAGATGATGTTCGGCGCCACCCAACTCATGATGCAGTCGATCATCGCCTTGAAGATGCAGAAGAAGCGCCCGGACATTCTTTTGCGCCCCGCCGTCGAGCGCTTCCGCGTGCTCGACTTCCTGAAAGTCGGCGCCATCATGGCGGAGACTGCCTCCATCAAGGACGAGTTGAAGCGGGCAGTGGAGGCGGTGCTGGAGAAGGGAGTGATTAGTGAATAGTGTGTAGTGAATTGCGGGGTAGTTATCTCGGCCCCTCACTTGCCCCTCACTATTCACTCTCCTCCGCCATCTGATTCAGCCGCTGCGCCTCCCGCGAAGGCTTGATCAGCGGTTCCGGCGTGACCGGCCGCACATGCATCCGGTCAAGGCCCGCCATGACGCCCTCGACCGACTGGATCGCCAGCCGCTCCTCGTCGCGCTTGCGCACATCGTCGGCAATCGACTTGGCCATGTCTTCGGCCGCGCCCAGCGCCTGCAACGACTTTTGCCCGAACAGAAGGGCGGACTCGAAGGTCTCGCGGATTTCATACTCGACGTCGCGCGCCCGGAGCGACAGCGTGTGCTCCCGGTCGTAGGAGCGCACATAGAGTTTCACATGCGGGAATTCTGAACGGATCATGTCGACGATGGCATCCGTCACCGCGCGTGCGTTGGTGCACACGGCCACGACCTTGGCCCCCCGAATTCCCGCTGCTTCCAGCACTTCCTTGCGCCGGCCGTCACCGAAATAGATGCGGAAGCCGAATTTCTCCACCGCGCGCACGCGGGTGGCCGAATGATCGATGATGGTCACGTCTCTACCGCCGGCCAGCAGGATTTGCGAGGCGATCTGGCCGAAACGGGAAAAGCCGATCATTAGTACGTCCGCCCCCGCCCCGTCGAAACTCTCATCCATCTCCTCCGGCACCTCCCGGGAGAGCAGCAACGAACCGAGGGCGACGGAGACCGGTGTCATCGCCATGGAGAGCGTGACCACCGCCGTCAAAAGCGACGCGGTGGCGGGCGAAAAGATAAGCGCCGCCGAAGCCGCTGTGAACAGCACGAAACCGAACTCACCGCCTTGCGGCAGAAGGGTGGCGATGCGCAAGGCGTCGTTGTGGCCACAACCGAAAACCCGGCAGAGGCCGTAGAGGAGCATCGCTTTGGCAAGCATCAAGGCCGGCACGGCAAGAAGCACCAGATACCAGTTGTCGATCACCACGCCGAGGTCGAGCGAAAGCCCGATCGCCATGAAGAACAGGCCGAGGAGTATGCCGCGGAATGGCTCGATATCGGCCTCAAGTTCGTGCCGGTAGGAGGAATCGGCCAGAAGAACGCCGGCGATGAAGGCGCCGAGCGCCATGGAGAGCCCGGCGATCTGCATGAGGGTCGCTGAACCCAGCACGACGAGGAGGGCTGCGGCCAGCATTGCCTCGCGCGCGCCCGTGCTGGCGATGAGACGGAAGAGGGGGTTGATCAGATAGCGTCCGGCGACCACCAAGGCAGCGATGCTTGCCAGCGCCAGCAGAAAGCGGCTGCCGCTGATGGCTTCCGCCCCCTCACCGCCTGGCGAAAGCAGCGGAACAAGCGCCAGCATCGGCGCGATGGCCATGTCCTGAAACAGGAGAACCGAGAAGGCCGTCTGGCCGTACTTCTGGTTAAGCGTGCCCTGGGTTTCCATCGTCTGCACAGCAAAAGCGGTGGAGGAAAGGGCAAGGCCGAAACCGATGATCAACGCCGCAGCAAGGGAAAAGCCGAGCGCGGCCATGGCGACCAGCGCCAGCACCGGCCCCGTCACCAGCACCTGCGCAAGGCCGAGCCCGAAGATATCGCGCCGCATGGCCCACAGCCGCGACGGGTTGAGCTCGAGCCCGATGATGAAGAGGAGGAAGACGACACCGAGCTCCGCCACGTGTAAGAGCTCTTCGCCATCGACGATCAGCCGTGCCACGGGGCCCAGCGCCACGCCGGCGGCCAGATAGCCGAGAATTGTGCCGAGCCCGATGCGTTTGAACAGGGGAGCGGCGATAACCGCGCCGGCCAAAAGCAGCAGCGGCTCGTAATAGATGCCGTCGACGGATGCTTCCATCCTTCCTCTTGCTCCATGTCTCTCGTGGCTTGCGCGGCAAGCGCAGCCATTGCGTTGTCGCGTCCGCGACCATAAATGGTTGCGACAGCCGTGTCTTGCCGACTTTTCTTCCGTAGTAGCGGGAGGAACCGCTTCTCCAACGAACCGACGACGGGCCCCTCATGAGCACAGCATCCGACAAAACCCTTCTCGATCGCGTCGCCGCCCTGGTCGATGCAGCCAAGCGCGCCGGCGCCGACGCCGCCGACGCCGTTGTCGTGCGCTCCCGGTCGAGCGGCGTTTCCGTGCGTCTAGGCAAAGTGGAGGGCACCGAGTCGGCCGAAAGCGATGACATGTCGCTGCGCGTCTTCGTCGGCCGCCGGGTGGCCAGCGTCTCGGCCACCGCCGCCTCCGATCCCGCAGCCCTCGCCGAGCGCGCCGTCGCCATGGCCAGGGTCTCGCCCGAGGACCCGTATCAGGGACTGGCGGACCCGGCGCGGCTTGCCAGCGATATTGCCGACCTCGACCTGATCGACGATACGGAAGTCCCCGCCGAGCGCCTGAAGGAGGATGCGCTCGCCGCGGAAGAAGCCGCCCTGGCCGTTCCCGGTGTCACCAACTCTTCCGGCGCCGGAGCGAGCGCGGGCTCCGGCGGGCTGGTACTCGCAACCTCGCACGGCTTCGTCGGGCAATACGCGGCGACGCGCTTCTCCCGCTCTGTCAGCGTGATTGCCGGCGAGGGCACGGGCATGGAGCGCGACTACGATTATTCCTCGCGGCTTCATTTCGCCGACCTCGATACGCCGGAGAAGATCGGCCGCACCGCCGGCGAGCGCGCGGTAAAAAGGCTGAATGCCCGAAAGGTCAAGACGGGCGTCTTCCCGGTCGTGTACGACCCGCGCGTGGCGCGCGGCATGGCCGGCCATATCGCCGCCGCCATCAACGGCGCCTCCGTGGCCCGCAAGACCAGCTTCCTGCGCAACATGATGGGAAAGCAGGTAGCTTCGACCGGTATCACCGTCACCGACAACCCGCAGGTGAAACGCGGCCAGTCCTCGCGCCCCTTCGACGGCGAAGGCGTGGCGGGCGAGGCGCTGGTGCCGGTGGACGACGGCGTCCTGACGACCTGGCTTCTGTCCACTTCGGTCGCCCGCGAACTGGGGCTCGAGACCAACGGGCGCGGTGCGCGCGCTGCCTCCTCGGTGAACCCCGCCTCCACCAACTTCGCCATCGAGCCGGGCGAGGCATCGCCCGAGGATATGATCGGGTCGGTGAAGAGCGGTTTCTACGTCACGGAGCTCTTCGGCCACGGCGTCGATCTCGTGACCGGCGAGTACAGCCGCGGCGCGGCCGGCTTCTGGATCGACAACGGTGCCATCACCTATCCCGTCTCCGAGATCACCATCGCCTCCAATCTCAAGGACATGTTCATGCGCATGGCGCCGGCGAGCGACATCGACCGCAACTTCGGCACTGCTGCGCCCACGCTCCTCATCGAGGGGATGACCATCGCCGGTGAGTGAGAATGTCAGCCATAGCCCCCAGGAGGAACTGTCGCTGATCGCGCTGGCCGCCGACGAGGCCGGCCGCATCGCTATGCGTTATTTCCGCCAAGCCCCCGATGTCTGGTGGAAAGATGGCCAGTCGCCGGTGAGCGAGGCGGATCTGGAGGTCGATCGGTTCCTGCGCCGCACGCTGATCGAGGCGCGGCCGGCCTATGGCTGGCTCTCGGAAGAGACCGTGGATGACAACGAGCGCCTCGGCGCCAAGCGAACTTTCGTCGTCGACCCTATCGACGGCACGCGTGCCTTCCTCGGCGGTCGCGACATCTGGTGCGTGAGCATTGCCGTGGTCGAGGATGGCCGGGCGATTGCCGGGGTTCTCGACTGCCCGGCGCGCAGCGAGCGCTTCGCCGCCGTGCGTGGCGCCGGCGCTTGGCGCAACGGCCAGCCCATCGCCGTCAGGCAGGCGCAGCCGGAAATCGTGTTGGCAGGTCCCAAGGCGATGATGAAGAACCTGCCGCCGGACATCTATTCCCGCGTCGTACCGTATCCTTACGTGCCCTCGCTCGCCTACCGTGTCGCCATGGTAGCCGACGGCAGGCTCGACGCGACCTTCATCAAGCCATCCTCTCACGACTGGGATCTGGCGGCCGTCGACGTAATCCTCGGCGAGGCCGGAGGCGGCGTCGTCGACGGCGCCCACCAGCGGCCCTGCTATGCCGGGCCGAACCCGCGCCTTGGGCCGCTCGCCGCCGGCAGCGGCTTGCTCCTCGACGTGATGGCCGGCGCGCTCGCCGACATTCGGGCGTGACCCCCGGCTTGACCTGCGCTATGCGGGGTTGCCTGCCGGTGCGAATGGATTCAAAAGAGACGTGGGATCTATTTGCAACTTGTAAGGCTTTCATGGGTCTGGCGTTTTGCCAAGCGTCGCCACAAAATTTTCCAGAACGGATACGATGAGTGCCATGGCGGAGAAAGACGGAAAAAAGCAGCTTCTTCATCTTGTCTTCGGCGGTGAGCTGGAGTCCTTGTCGGGCGCACAGTTCCGGAATCTCGATGAACTGGATATCGTCGGCATCTACGGGGACTACAAATCGGCCGAGGCGGCATGGCGGGCGAAGGCTCAGGAAACCGTGGACAATGCCCATATGCGCTATTTCATCGTCCACCTGCATCGGCTCCTCGATCCGGACGCTGCCAAAGCGGACCGTGGTTGAGGCGATGGACGACGAGGCAATGGCGCCTTCGCTTGAGGTTAAACCGGGGCGGCGCGGCAATGTGCGGCCGGCGAAGACGCTTTGGCGGCGCATTCGCAAGCCGCTCACCCACTCGCGCTTCCTCAAGCACGCCATCGCATCTTTCTTGGCCATGGCGGTCCGCTTCGTCGCGCGCACGAACCCGCGTGTCGAGGGCTCGCACGATGTCGAGAAGGCTATCGGCGTTCATTCGCCGGCCATCGCCGCCCTGTGGCACGGCCAGCACCTGCTGGCTCCCGCTATCAGTGTGCGCCAGCATCGCCTGGTGGCGCTGTTCTCGCGCAGCGCCGACGCGGAGCTCAATGCGCTTGTAGCCCAAAAACTGGGCTTGGATGTCGTGCGCGGCTCTGGCGGGCGCGGCGGTGCACACCGTGCCAGGAAAGGGGGAGCGGCTGCCCTGATCCAACTTAAGCGCACCATAGATGCCGGCTGCAATGTAGCCATGATTGCCGATATCCCGCACGGCACGCCGCGCCAGGCGGGGATGGGGATCGTCACGCTCGCCCGCCTTTCCGGAAGGCCGATCGTGCCGATGGCGATTGCCACCAGCCGCCGCAAGGTTCTGGAGGGCACGTGGGACAAGACGACGATCAACCTTCCCTTCGGTCGCCGCGCCGTCATCTTTGGGGAGCCGATCTTTGTCTCTGCGGACGCGGATGACAACGAGATGGAGAAGAAGCGCCGCCAGGTGACGGAAGCCCTCAACCACGCCACCCGTGACGCCTACTCTCTCGTTGATGGCAAATAATGAGCGAACGCTGGGCGCGCGCCATCCTCACAACCTACCGCTGGGCCGGTGCCGCGGCCTATCCGCTCGTCGGCGGCTATATCGCCTGGCGTGTCAGCAAGGGTAAGGAGGACCGGGCCCGCCGGCACGAGCGCTACGGCCGGCCGAGCCAGAAGCGGCCTCCCGGCCCGCTGGTCTGGGTCCATGCGGCCAGCGTCGGTGAAACGATAGCCGTCGTCGGTCTCATCGAGCATTTCCTGGCGAGCGGCATCAATATCGTGCTGACGACGGGCACCGTGACATCAGCCAGCGTGGCGGCCGAGCGGTTGGGCGACCGCGTCATCCATCAATACGTGCCGCTCGACCTGAAGCCCGCCGTCAGCCGCTTTCTCAATCACTGGTCGCCCGATCTTGCCATCATGGCCGAATCGGAGATCTGGCCGGTCACCATTCTCGAGCTCGGTGCCCGCCGTGTGCCCCAGGTGCTGGTGAACGGGCGCATGTCCGACCGCTCCTTCGAAAGATGGCGCAAGCGTCCGTTTCTGTCGGAGGCGCTGTTTGAGAACCTCGCCCACGTCGTTGCCCAATCGGAGGTCGATGGCGAGCGCTTCCGCAAGCTGGGTGCCAGGCCCGTTACTGTCTCCGGCAATTTGAAGGTGGACATCACGTTGCCGCCCGCAGACGGCGGGGCGCTGGCCCGGATGAAGGATGCCATCGGCGAGCGCAAGGTCTGGGCCGCCGTCTCCACCCACGAGGGCGAGGAGAAGATTGCCGCCGAGGTGCACCGGATGCTGCGCAGACGCCATCCGGACATTCTGACCGTCATCGTGCCGCGCCATCCCGACCGGGCGGCCGCGCTCAAGGCCGAGTTTGCCGCCGATGGCCTCGACGTCGTCTGCCGCAGCGGCGGCGAGCCGATAGGCCCGCGAACGGATATACTCCTCGGCGACACGATCGGCGAGATGGGGCTTTACTTACGACTGACCGAAATCGCTTTTGTGGGACGTTCGCTCATGGGGGAGGGCGGGCAGAACCCGCTCGAGCCCGCGATGCTGGGTACGGCTGTGCTTGCCGGTCTGAACGTGCAGAATTTCCGTGATGCCTACCGGCGGCTGATCGACCGCGGCGGCGCCCGATTGGTGCGCGACAAGCAGATGCTGGCCGGCGCCGTGAATTTCCTCATCAACAACGACGACATGCGCCATTCCATGATCGCCGCCGGCCAAACGGCGGTCGAGGAGATGTCGGGAGCCCTGTCGCGTACGCTGATCGCGCTCGAGCCCTTCATCCATCCCCTCATCGTCAAAAGCCGCTTGCAGAGCGGCAACGGCAGGGCGGCCTGAAGATGGCTGCGCCCGGTGAAGCACCGCCCTTTTGGTGGGAGCCGCCCGACTGGCGCGCCTGGGCGCTATGGCCACTCTCCGCCCTCTATGGTGCGGTCGCCGGTGCCCGCCTGGCCAACGCCCGGCGCGAGAAGGTGCCGGCCGCCGTCCTGTGCGTGGGCAACCTCACCGTCGGCGGCCAGGGCAAGACGCCGATTGCCATAGCACTCGCCAAGCAGGCCAAGCGCCAGGAACTGAAACCCGGCTTTCTGTCACGCGGTCATGGCGGCAGCCTCTCGCAGCCGCACTTCGTGGATGCGAAAGCCGATGCCGCCCGCCTGGTGGGCGACGAGCCACTGCTTCTGGCCCGCCACGCGCCAACCGTCGTCACCCCTGATCGCGCGGCCGGCGCGCGCCACCTCATCGAGGAGGGATGCGATTTCATCGTCATGGACGACGGCTTCCAGAGCGCGCGCATCCATATGGATTACGCGCTCATAGTTGTCGATGCCGGGCGCGGAATCGGCAACGGCCACGTCATCCCCGGAGGCCCGTTGCGCGCGCCTGTGGTCGGCCAGATGCGCCACGCCGACGGTATTGTCGTGATAGGTGAGGGAGGGGCGGCTGAAAGCGTCGTGCGGTCCGCCGCCCGCGCCGGCAAGCCGGTCTTTGCCGCCAAATTGAAGCCGCGCAGCGGGCACGGACTTGTGGGTGCGCGCGTTCTCGCCTTCGCCGGCATCGGCAACCCGGACAAATTCTACGACACACTGCAAAAGGCCGGCGCCGAACTCGCCGCGACACGCTCCTTTCCCGATCACTACCCTTTCGGAGAGGAGGAAATTGCGGAACTGGCCGCCCAGGCAGCCGCCGACGGCCTGCAACTCGTCACCACCGAGAAGGATATGGTGCGGCTCAACCACGGCACGAAGCCAATCCAGGATTTCGCGGCTTCGGTGCGCTCGCTGCCGGTCGAAGTGGCGTTTGAGGCTGCCGAGATGCCTGTCAGGATCATCCGTGACACGGTGGCCGCCTGGCGTGAGCGTATGGTGAAGGGTTAGGAGGCCGGCCTTTCCGCCTCTCACCCCTGCCGCTTCAGCTCCGGGTTCATCTCCAATTCCCGCGCCAGCGAGGTTTCGGCGTTGAGATAGGCTTCCTGGCGCGCCACGCTCCAGTATTTCAGCTCTTCGAGCGGGATTGCCTCGCCGGTCACCGCGCAGCGCACGAAGGCGCCCGGCGTGAGCACCTGGAAGTCGCCGTCCAGATAGCGAATACGCGCTTCCCTGCCGCCGGGACCTTCGAAACGGTTCATGATGACTAGCCTCTCTATCGGCGCTTTGCGCCACAAATTGGCGTCGAGGTCAAGCGATGTGATAGCCTCGGCAGGCTTCGTAGTGAAGTCTCTGGGAGAGGCGATGAGCACAGCCTTTGCAATCGCAACCGTGTCGGTCGAGAGCGGCGGCCGGGTCGGGGTCTGTGCGCTGCCGGGCCGTTTTGGTGATCTCGCATCGGATGTCTTCACGATCGCCGCGTGGAGAGCGGAGATTGTCGTCTCGATGACGGAAGAGGCGGAAATGAAAGAGTATGGCGCGCACGGTCTCGGGGCACTTCTTGCGGATGCCGCGATAGACTGGGCGCACCTTCCCATACGCGACTATGGCGGCCCGTCCGGCATCGCCGAGGAAGCCTGGCCCGCGCTTGCCGCCCGCCTGCATGACATTCTCGACAGGGGCGGTGGCGTCGTCCTGCACTGCAAGGGTGGTCAGGGCCGCTCGGGAATGGTCGCACTGCGCCTTCTCGTCGAGCGCGGCGAGCCTGTGGAAGAGGCGCTCGCCCGCTTGCGCGCTATTCGTCCCGGTGCAGTGGAGGGGCGGGCACAGCTCATCTGGGCCTCACAGGGCGCAGCCACCGGCTGACGAGGTCACCGTCGCCCGAACAGCCGGTCGATATCCGCAAGCTTCAGTTCGATATACGTTGGCCGCCCGTGGTTGCACGTGCCGGACCCGGGGGTGGCCTCCATTTGCCTCAAGAGCGCGTTCATCTCCTCCGGCTTGAGCCGCCGTCCGGAGCGCACGGAGCCGTGGCAGGCCATGGTGGCGGCGATGCGGTCGACGCGCTCCTTGAGCGCTTCGGCGGTGTCGTTCTCGGCGATCTCGTCAGCCAGATCGCGCACAAGTGCGGCCGCGTCGATCTCGCCTAGCATGGCCGGCGTCTCGCGCACCGCCACCGCCCCCGGCCCGAAACGCTCCAGCCCGAGGCCGAGGCGGGCCAGGAAGCCGGCATGCACGGCAAGGCGCTCAGCGTCCTCCTCGGGCACATCGACGATTTCCGGCATCAGGAGCATCTGCGAGGGCAGGGGCTGCGCGTGGATCGCTTGCTTCAGCGCCTCGTAGACCAGCCGCTCATGCGCCGCATGCTGGTCGACGATGACGAGCGAATCCTCCGTTTGCGCGACGATGTAGTTCTCGTGCACTTGCGCGCGCGCCGCCCCCAGGGGGTGCCGGGCGAGCGGTGCCGGCGCCTCGTCAGCCGCCGCCCGCGCATCGGCGCTGACGGCCGCGCCCACGTCGAAAGCGACCTGCTCGGCTTCGCCAAAACCTGAAGCCGACGGCGCTGCTGCCGCATGTTCGAGCGGTCGGCTGGGCGACGTCTCGGCGCTCCAGCCACCGGTGTAGCGGCTGCCGGGATACCGCGCCCCGTTCCCGGCGGGCGGCGCCTGCGGCGTCCGGAACGCCTCCAACATGGCCGCTGCCCCGCTGGTCGAAGCGCGCATGCCGGCTCCCTCCAGCGCTTGCCGAATGGCGCCGATGATCAGTCCACGCACCAGCCCTGGATCGCGGAAGCGCACGTCTGCCTTCGCCGGGTGCACGTTGACGTCGACAAGCGCGGGATCGAGCGAAAGGAAAAGCGCCGTCACGGCATGCCTGTCGCGCGGAAGCACGTCCATATAGGCGCCGCGTATGGCGCCTGCGATCAGCTTGTCGCGCACCGGCCGCCCATTAACATAGGCGAACTGGTGAAGTGCGTTGCCGCGTGTGAAGGAAGGGATCGAGGCATAGCCGGTCAGGCCGATACCCTCGCGCTCCGCATCGATCGCCAGCGCGTTTTCAGAGAACGCCTGGCCCAGCACCTGGCCCATGCGCCTCAACAGCCCCTCGCCGTCGGCGGGCACGGCGGCAAGCTCCAGCGTCGTCCGGTCGCTGCCGGAGAGCGTGAAGCGCACGGCGGGAAAGGCAAGCGCCACGCGCTTCACCACATCCGTGATCGCCGCGGTCTCCGACCGCTCGCTCTTCATGAATTTGAGCCGCGCCGGCGTGGCGAAGAAGAGATCCCGCACCTCAACCGTCGTACCCGGATTGGCGGCAACCGGCTTTACCGGGCCCGTCCGCCCGCCATCCACCGTTACCTCCGCCCCCGCGTCCCCCGTAGCCGTGCGCGAGCGCAGCGACAGCCGTGCGACGGAGCCGATCGAAGGCAGCGCTTCGCCGCGGAAGCCGAGCGAACGGATGTCGTGGATATCGTCGGAAAGCTTAGACGTGCAGTGCCGCGACACCGCCAGCGGCAGTTCGTCGGCGGGAATGCCGCCGCCGTCGTCGATGACACGGATGAGGCCCAATCCCCCTCCAGCCGTCGCGACCTCGATCCGGCTAGCCCCCGCGTCCAGCGCGTTCTCGACCAGTTCCTTCACCACGCTCGCCGGCCGCTCGATGACCTCGCCGGCGGCAATCTGGTTTATGACGGTCTCGGAAAGGGCACGGATAGGCATGCCGGTCTTATAGCGGGATTCGGGGAGGGGGCGAAGGGGTGCCGGAATCTTCGTCTAGCTGCACTCGCCTACCCCCGCCCCCGATAGGGCGCCACCCCCGTCTCCGGCAGCCACGCGCCTTCCGGTGGTGTGCCGGTCTGCCAGAACACGTCGATGGGAATCCCGCCGCGCGGATACCAGTAGCCGCCGATCCGGAGCCAGAGGGGCTTTGCCGCCTCGGCGAAGCGCCGTCCGATCATCACGGTGCATTCCTCGTGGAAGGCACCGTGATTGCGGAAGGCGGTGAGGAACAGCTTCAGCGACTTCGATTCGACCAACAGCCTGTCCGGCGCATAGTCGATGACGATGTGGGCGAAATCCGGCTGGCCCGTCACCGGGCACAGCGAGGTGAATTCCGGGCAGGTGAAGCGCACGATCGCCGGCGGCCCGTCGCCCTGCGCAAAGGGCACGGTTTCCAGAACGGCGGCTTCCGGCGAGGCGGGGGTTTCCGCCTTTTCTCCCAATTGCGTTAGCCTATGTGTATCAGTCACGGGATTGTCCTCTTTCGGCATCTGGATGGCGGCTTATAAGGCCCTGGCCCATCCGGGAAAACATGTCGGCACTATATACGGCACAACGAGCCTTTTGTGGCCGCGGCCGTTGGACCATTTGACCGCGGCGGCGGGAAAGGCCAAAAGTCCGGCAACGAGAGACGCGCGTCAGGAAAACGATGACCATGCAAAAAGGCCCCGCCACCTCCCCCTTCACATGGGACGACCCCTTCCGCCTGGAAGACCAGCTCACCGACGAGGAGCGGATGATCCGCGATGCGGCGGCCGCCTTCGCCGCCGATAAGCTCGCCCCCCGCATCGAGCACGCCTACATGAACGAGGAGACGGACCCGGAGATCTTCCGCGAGATGGGCCAAGCCGGCCTTCTGGGCATCACCATTCCCGATGAGTATGGCGGCGCCGGCGCCGGCTACGTCTCATACGGGCTGGTGGCCCGCGAGGTGGAGCGCATCGATTCCGGCTACCGCTCCATGATGAGCGTGCAGTCATCCCTCGTCATGTACCCGATCCATGCCTACGGTTCGGAGGAACAGCGGCAGAAATACCTGCCGAAGCTCGCCTCCGGCGAGTTCATTGGCTGCTTTGGCCTCACCGAGCCCGACGCCGGCTCCGATCCCGGCGGCATGAAGACACGGGCCGAGAAGATCGACGGCGGCTATCGGCTGACCGGCTCGAAGATGTGGATCTCCAATTCCCCCATCGCCGACGTCTTCGTCGTATGGGCCAAATCTGCCGCCCACGACAACCAGATCCGCGGCTTCGTTCTGGAAAAGGGCATGAAGGGCCTCTCGGCGCCGAAGATCGGCGGAAAGCTGTCGCTCCGCGCCTCCATCACCGGCGAGATCGTCATGGACGGCGTCGAGGTTCGCGAAGACGCGCTGCTCCCCAACGTCTCCGGCCTCAAAGGCCCCTTCGGTTGCCTGAACCGTGCCCGCTACGGCATCTCCTGGGGTGCCATGGGGGCGGCCGAGGACTGCTGGCACCGGGCCCGCCGCTATGGGCTGGAGCGCACCCAGTTCAAAAAGCCGCTCGCCCAGACCCAGCTCTTCCAGAAGAAGCTCGCCGACATGCAGACGGAGATCGCACTCGGGCTTCAAGCGAGTTTGCGCGTCGGCCGCCTCTTCGACGAAGGGAAGATGGCGCCGGAGATGATCTCGCTGGTCAAGCGCAACAATTGCGGAAAGGCCCTCGATATCGCCCGCGCCGCCCGCGACATGCACGGCGGCAACGGCATCCAGATCGAATACCACGTCATGCGCCACGCGCAGAACCTGGAGACGGTGAACACTTATGAGGGCACGCACGACGTGCACGCGCTGATCCTCGGAAGGGCGCAGACCGGGCTGCAGGCGTTCTTTTGAGGCGGCAGATTGATGGAGGTGAAAATGACGGCTTCATTCCTGAAACACCTGTCCACCGAACTCGAAGGCCTGAGGGAAGCTGGCCTCTACAAGACCGAGCGCGTCATCACCTCCATGCAGTCCGCCGCGATCGAAAGCGACGGCCGGAAGGTGCTCAACTTCTGCGCCAACAACTATCTCGGCCTTGCCGACAACGCCGAACTGCGTGAGGCAGCCAAAGCCGCGCTTGACCGCTACGGCTACGGCATGGCCTCGGTCCGGTTCATCTGCGGCACGCAGGAGGAGCACAAGCAGCTCGAGGCGAAGATTTCCGCCTTTCTGGGCTTCGAGGACTCCATCCTCTATTCCTCCTGCTTCGATGCCAATACCGGCCTGTTCGAGACGCTCCTGGGCCCAGAGGACGCGATCATCTCCGACGCCCTCAACCACGCCTCCATCATCGACGGCGTGCGTCTATGCAAGGCGCGGCGCTACCGCTACGCCAATAACGACATGGCCGACCTGGAAGCGCGGCTGAAGGAGGCGTCCAACGCACGGTTTCGGCTGATCGCCACCGACGGCGTCTTTTCCATGGACGGCATCATCGCCAATCTCAAAGGCATCTGCGACCTGGCGGAAAAATACGACGCCATGGTGATGGTCGACGACAGCCACGCCGTTGGCTTCGTTGGCGAGAACGGCCGTGGCACGCCGGAGGCCTGCGGCGTCGAGGGGAGGGTCGACATCGTCACCGGCACGCTCGGCAAGGCGCTGGGCGGCGCTTCCGGCGGCTATACGAGCGGCAAGAACGAAGTGGTCGAGTGGCTGCGCCAGCGCTCGCGGCCTTATCTCTTCTCCAACACGCTCGCCCCGGCCATCGCCGCCACCTCGCTCAAGGTGTTCGATATGGTGGAGAACGGTGGCGCCCTCCGCCGCCGGCTCTACGACAACGCCGGCCGCTTCCGTGAGAAGATGATGAAGCTGGGCTTCACGCTGGCGGGCAGCGGCCACCCGATCGTCCCCGTGATGGTCGGCGATGCGGCGCTGGCATCGACAATGGCCGACCGCCTCCTCGACCACGGCATCTATGTGATCGGCTTCTCCTTCCCCGTCGTGCCGAAGGGCGAGGCCCGCATCCGCACGCAGATGTCGGCTGCACACTCCCCGGAGGATATCGACCGGGCGGTGGAGGCGTTCGGTGCCGTCGGGCGGGAATTGGGGGTGATCTCATGAAGCCATCCCCTCAGATGTTGGCGCTCCACCAGGCGGAGGCGTAGCCATGTCCAACATGATGAAGGCGTTGGTGAAGTCCAAGCCGGAGGAAGGGCTGTGGATGGAGCGCGTGCCGCTGCCGGAGGTCGGCCCCAACGACGTGCTGATCAAGGTGAAGAAGACCGCCATCTGCGGCACCGACGTGCACATCTGGAACTGGGACGAGTGGGCGCAGAAGACCGTCCCCGTGCCGCTGGTGACCGGCCACGAGTTCGTCGGCGAGGTGGTCGAGGTGGGCGCCGCCGTCACAGAATACCGCGTCGACCAGCGCGTCTCCGGCGAGGGGCACATCGTCTGCGGCCACTGCCGCAATTGCCGCGCCGGCCGCGGGCATCTGTGCCGCAACACGCTGGGCGTGGGCGTGCAGCGCCCCGGCGCCTTCGCCGAATATCTCTCCCTGCCGCAGCACAACGTCGTGGCGATTCCCGACGACGTGCCCGATGAGATTGCCGCCATCTTCGACCCGCTCGGCAATGCCGTCCACACCGCGCTCTCCTTCGACCTCGTGGGCGAAGACGTGCTGGTGACCGGAGCTGGTCCGATCGGCATCATGGGGGCGCTGGTGGCGCAATGCGTCGGCGCGCGCAAGGTGGTCATCACCGACATCAATCCGGGCCGCCTGGCGCTGGCGAAGAAGCTCGGGGTACAGCACGCGCTGAACGCCAGGGAAGAGACGCTCACCCACGTCATGCAGCGTCTCGGCATGACGGAGGGCTTCGACGTCGGGCTGGAAATGTCGGGTGCAGCGCTCGCCTTCCGCGACATGATTGATGTCATGAACAACGGCGGCAAGATCGCCATTCTCGGCATCGCGCCCACCGGCTTCGAGATCGACTGGAACAAGGTCATCTTCAAGATGCTGCACTTGAAGGGCATCTACGGCCGCGAGATGTTCGAGACCTGGTACAAAATGATCGCCCTCGTACAGGGCCCGCTCGACGTATCCGGCCTGATCACCCACCGCATCAAGGCAGACGATTTCCGCACGGGCTTCGACGCCATGCGCAGCGGCGAGGCCGGCAAGGTGGTGATGGATTGGTGAGACGGAAGAGACCGAAACTCTAGCCAGGCAGTACTGCCCACTCCAGTGCAGCTACCGCGCGGCCCACCTTCATCTTGTGCATGGCCGGATGGGCGCTGATTTCTGTCGTCGTCATCATACGCCATTCCAGTGCGTCAGGCCGTACGGTGCGGTACCCTTCAGCAAACGACCACCTCACTGAGTCAGCCAGCCGATTCGACCAGGAGAGGAGGGAAGGAACTCCTCTAGGCCACAGGGCGTCTTCTTCTTCTATGCCCCATGCTCCGTTTGATAGTTACATTTTTGATGGTTACACTTGCAACTATCTAAGGGAATTCGCAAGCTCGATGGAGGATGTCATGACCTTCCGCTACATGCCCGGCTTCGGCAACGACTTCGAAACCGAGAGCCTGCCGGGCGCACTGCCGCAAGGGCAGAACTCGCCGCAGCGCCCGGCCTATGGCCTCTATGCGGAGCAGCTTTCAGGCTCCCCCTTCACCGCACCGCGCGGTGCCAACGAGCGCTCCTGGCTCTACCGCATACGCCCCAGCGTCCGCCACACGGGCCGCTTCCGGCCGACCCTTTTCGAGCGCTGGAAAACTGCGCCCAACCTCTACGACCACGAACTGCCCATCGGCCAGCTGCGCTGGGACCCGACGCCGATGCCCAACGAGGAGACCGACTTCCTCGCCGGCGTCCGCACCATGACGACCGCCGGCGACGTTGCCACCCAGGTGGGCATGGCTGCGCATGTCTATACCGCCAACGCATCCATGGTGGACGACTATTTCTTCAATGCCGATGGCGAGCTTCTCCTCGTGCCGCAGGAAGGCGGCATACGCGTGATGACGGAGATGGGCGCCATGGAGGTCACGCCCGGCGAGATTGCCGTCGTGCCGCGCGGCATGATCTTCAAAGTCGAGCTGGTGGACGGCCCGGTGCGCGGCTATATCTGCGAGAACTACGGCGCGAAGTTCACGCTGCCCGACCGCGGCCCCATCGGCGCCAACTGCCTTGCCAACCCGCGCGACTTCAAGACGCCGGTCGCCTGGTACGAGGACAAGGAGGCCCATTGCCGCCTGACGGTGAAGTGGTGCGGCCGCTTCTACCGCACCGAGGTCGATCACTCGCCTCTCGATGTGGTGGCCTGGCACGGCAACTACGCGCCCTACAAATACGACCTTTCCACCTATTCGCCGGTCGGCGCCATCCTCTTTGACCACCCCGACCCATCGATCTTCACGGTGATGACTGCGCCCTCCGGCGAGGAGGGCACGGCCAATGTCGATTTCGTCATCTTTCCGCCGCGCTGGCAGGTGGCCGAGCATACATTCCGCCCGCCCTGGTACCACCGCAACGTGATGAGTGAGTTCATGGGCCTCATCAAGGGCAAGTACGACGCCAAGGAGGAAGGCTTCGTGCCGGGCGGCATCAGCCTGCACAACATGATGCTGCCGCACGGGCCGGACGCCGAGGGCTGCGAGAAGGCGGCGAATGCGGAGCTGCAGCCGGTGAAGCTCGAAAACACCATGGCCTTCATGTTCGAGACCCGCTTTCCCCAGCACCTCACCCGCTTTGCGGCGGAGGCCGAGACCCTGCAGGACGACTACATCGACTGCTGGAAGGACCTGAAGAAACGCTTCAACGGCACGCCGGAAGGGGATTGGAGCTGATTAAACAGGTGCAAACGGCGCTGGTCCTTCCATCTGATTACACTGTCTGAAAGAGTGAAGCATGAACCGGCGAAATCTCGGGAGGATCGGCCTTTGAAACTTGCAACCCTGAAAAACGGCACGCGCGACGGCCGGCTCGTCGTCGTCTCGCGCGACCTTACCCGCTGCACGGATGCCTCTCCCCTGGCGCCCACCCTGCAGGCGGCCCTCGACGACTGGCGGCGTCTATCGCCACATCTGGAAGCCCTTGGCGAAAGCCTCGAGCACGGCGCCGTCCCGACGGAGCGCTTCCACGAACACGAAGCCATGGCGCCCCTGCCGCGCGCCTATCAATGGGCCGATGGCTCCGCCTATGTGAACCATGTCGAATTGGTGCGCAGGGCGCGCGGCGCCGAGATGCCGCAAAGCTTCTGGACGGACCCGCTGATCTATCAGGGCGGCTCCGACGCCTTCCTCGGCCCTCGCGATCCCATTCCACTTGCCGATGAGGCGTGGGGTCTCGATTTCGAGGGCGAGGTCGCCATCGTCGTCGACGATGTGCCGATGGGGGCAAGCCGGGAGGAGGCGGGCGAGGCGATCCGGCTTCTCATGCTGGTCAACGACGTCTCGTTGCGCGGCCTCATCCCGGCAGAACTCGCTAAAGGCTTCGGCTTCTTCCAGTCCAAGCCCTCGTCGGCCTTCTCCCCCGTCGCCGTTACGCCCGACGAACTGGGCACGGCCTGGGACGGCGGCAAGCTGCACCTGCCGCTTTGCGTCGACTACAACGGAAAGCCCTTCGGCCGCGCCGATACCGGCATCGACATGACCTTCGACTTCCCGACCCTCATCGCCCATGCCGCCAAAACCCGGCCGCTCATCGCCGGCACTGTGGTCGGCTCCGGCACGATTTCCAACAGGCAAGAAGGCGGTCCGGGCAAGCCGATTGCCGAAGGCGGCGCCGGCTATTCCTGCATAGCGGAAATGCGTATGATCGAGGCCTTGGAAGGTGGCAAGCCGAAGACGCCGTTCATGCATATTGGAGATACGGTTCGCATCGAGATGAAGGATGGCGAGGGCCATTCCATCTTCGGCGCTATCGAGCAGACGGTCGAAAAATACGCGAGGTGAGGACCTGCCGATGTCGCTCGTCGATCACTTCCACCGCATGGCTGCCAACAACCGCTGGTCCAACGACCGGCTCTACCGCGCCGTTCTCGCCCTCGCGCCCGGCGAATTCGAGGCCGAGCGCGTCAGCTTCTTTCCCTCGATCGCCGAGACGCTGAACCATATCCTCGCCGTCGACCGCTACTATCTCGATGCGCTGGAGGAGGGCGGCATCGGTCCCGCGGCATTTCATGATTTCGTGCCGTTTACGGAGCCGGCAGCGCTTGAAGCCGCCCAGCGCGCCGAGGACGAGCGCCTGATTGCCTTCTGCGCCCGAATGAGCAAGGACGACATGCCCCGCCGCGTCGTCACCGACCGCGGCGAGGCAGGAAAATTCCCCGAGCGCATCGACGGGCTGCTCGCCCACATCTTCCTGCACCAGACCCATCACCGCGGCCAGGTGCACGCCATGCTTGCTGGCACCTCGGTCAAGCCGCCGCAGCTCGACGAATTCCTTCTCGACTTCGACTTCCCGCTGCGTCGCGAGGAGGTGGAGAGACTGGGGCTCGGCTGATCGAGCACACGCCTTACTCCGCCGCATCCACCTTCAGCACGCCGCGCTTGATCTGGTCCTGTTCGATCGACTCGAACAGTGCGCGGAAATTGCCTTCGCCAAAACCTTCGTCGCCCTTCCTCTGGATGAACTCGAAGAAGATCGGCCCGATGACGGTCTTGGAGAAGATCTGCAAGAGGATCTTCGTCATCCCGCCGTCCACCACACCCTCGCCGTCGATGAGGATGCCATGCTTCTTCATCCGTTCGATCGGCTCCTCATGGCCGGAGACGCGCTCATACGACATCTCGTAGTAGGTATCGGGCGGGCCGGGCATGAATTTCAGCCCGTTCTCGGCCAGCTTGTCCGTGGCGTCGTAGATCTCCTCCGTGCCCACGGCGATGTGCTGAATGCCCTCGCCATTGTACTTCTTCAGATATTCGGCGATCTGGCTGGTGTCGTCCTTCGACTCGTTGAGCGGAATGCGGATCTTGCCGCAGGGCGAGGTGATGGCGCGGCTGACGAGGCCGGTGATCCGCCCGTCGATGTCGAAATAGTGGATCTGCTTGAAGCCGAAGAGGTCGCGGTAGAAATCCCACCACTTGTCCATGTTGCCGCGATAGACGTTGTGGGTGAGATGGTCGAGATAGTAGAAGCCCACGCCTTCCGGCCTGGGATTGCTCTCGCCCAGCCACTCGAACTCGGCATCGTAGGCAGAGCCCTTCTCGCCGTAGGTCTCGATGAAGTAGAGCAGCGAACCGCCGATGCCGACGATGGCCGGCACGTCGAGCGCCTTGTCGTCGCCTTCATAAGGTGTGGCCCCCTTCGACACCGCATGCTCGAACGCAAGTTTCGCATCCACCACCCGCCAGGCCATCGAGGGCGCGCAGGGGCCGTGCTTGTCGACGAAGCGCATGGCGTGGCTGCCGGGCTCCGCGTTGACCAAATAATTGATGTCGCCCTGGCGCCAGAGGGAGATTTTCTTCGTCTTATGCCGTGCGACCTCCGCATAGCCCATCTTGGCGAAAAGGTCGGAAAGCTTCTCCGGCTCCGGGTGAGCGAATTCGACGAACTCGAAGCCGTCCGTACCGGCCGGATTCTCGGCGCTGATCTCGGGCGGCGGCGCGTCATGCGGAAACGGGCCCATTCCTTCCTCCTGTCGCTAGGAATATCTGTCACCCATTCTACGCCCGCAGCCCCGCAAGCGGCTTGCATTGATAGCCGCAAAATGCACCATCTATGCATGAAGCATGCAGAAGTAGGAGGAAATGCATGAACAATGCGCAGGTTGACGGCTATGACCGCAAGATACTGTCTCTGCTGCAGGCCGACGGACGGCTGACTAACAACGATCTGTCGGAGCGCGTGAACCTGTCCTCCTCGCAATGCTCGCGTCGCCGCCAGCGTCTGGAGGAGGAAGGACTGATCAAGGGCTACCGCGCGCTGCTTGACCGCGAGCGCCTGGGCTTTCCTCTCGTCAACGTCATCACCGTGACGCTGGCCACCCACAACCCGGACAACGCCCGCCGCTTCGCCGATCTCGTGGCGCGCCTGCCCGAGGTGCAGGAAGCTTACGCGCTGACGGGCGAGATGGACTACATCCTCAAGGTGGTGACGCCGGATTTGAAAAGCCTGTCGGAATTCGTCAGCGCCGTCCTCCTGCCGCACGAATCCGTGCAGCACGTGAAGACGGCGATTGTGTTGCAGACGCTGAAGGAGACGGGTGCTCTGCCGCTGTAAGCTGCACGCAGTGCGGGTATTCCGTCGCGCCGTCTCTATCAAACCAGCATTAGCTGCAGAGCAGGTTACAAATCCATCTCCCGTATCAGCGCGTAGAGGTTCAGGCAGCGCGCCCCGCTGCGGCAATAGGCTAGCACCGGCCGCGGGAGGTCTTCCAGAGTCGCTGCCATGTCTCGCACGTTTTCTTCCGTAATGGCCCCGGAGACCACGGGGAGGAAGCGGAATTCGAGGCCCGCCGCGCGCGCCGCCTCTTCCACCGCCTCATGCGGCACCGCGCCCTCTTCGGTGTCGGGGCGGTTGCAGACGATGCTCTTGAAGCCCGCTCCGGCGATCTCCGCCACATGCACCGGTGCGATCTGCCCCGTCACGGCGAAGTCCTGGTTGACTTGGCGAATGTCCATTCCGCGTCCTTTCTAGACAAGAGATGACCTGGGTAACGGCTGTCGCTTACACATAGGCGGCGTCAAATGATGTTCGCCTGTCGAAGAAACGAGCGGATCAGTTCCACGGTCTTTTCCGGCTGCTCGATGCAGGGCAGGTGCCCGGCACCCTTGATGATCTCGAACCGCGCTCCCGCGATCAGCGCGGCAAGCTCCCGCACCAGCTCCGGCGGCGTGGCGCCGTCCTGATCGCCGACGAGGCACAGTGTCGGCACCTTCAGCGCGCGCGTGGATTCGGTGAGTTCGGCATCCCGCAGTGCCGCGCAGGTACCGGCATAGCCGTCGGGCATCGTGCGTGTCAGCATGGCGAGGTAGCCCACGAAGTCGGGATTCTCCGGCTTTCTATAGCCGGGTGTGAACCAGCGCTCCATGATGCCGTCGGCAATCGAGGCGACGCCCTTCTCCGTCACTGCCTTGATGCGGCCGTTCCAGAGATCGTCGGTGCCGATCTTGTGCGCCGTGTCGCTCAGGATGAGCGCACGCACCAGATCCGGCCTCAGCGCGGCGAGCGCCTGGGCGATCATGCCGCCAACGGAAAGCCCGACGATGACCGCGTTCTCGACCCTCAGATGGTCGAGCAGGCCGGCAAGATCGTTCACGTGGTCGGACAGCGCGTAGGGCGGCTTCGTCGCCTCCGAAAGCCCATGGCCGCGCTTGTCGTAAAACACCAGCCGGTATTCGCCTTCAAGCCGCTCGGCCACCGCGTCCCAGATGCGGAAGTCCGTACCGAGCGAATTGGCGAAGACAAGCGTTGGTCTGTCCGCCACACCCCGCACTGCGTAATGCAGGACGATGCCGTTCACGCGCACAAATTGCATCAGCTCGCCGTCTCCATAGTCTGTGACCTGTATCGGAAAAACGGCGCCGCGCGTCAATTCACGGCAAGCGCCCAATCCGCACGCAGGCGCTCCGCATCCGCCGTCCGCATCCCCAGCGCGGCAAGCGCTTCGACTACCCCGCGCACAATCGCCGCATTGTCCGGCGCGAGACGACCGTCGGGCAGATAGAGATTGTTCTCGAAGCCCACGCGCGCATGCCCGCCTAGCGCCGCGGCTGTCGTCACACAGGCGGCTTCCCGCGGCCCGAAGGTGCAGACCATGAAATGCCCGAAGCGCGGCGCCTCCGGCGCTAGGAAGGGCAGCAGGTCGGCGGGTGCGGAGCGCTGGCCCTCGCTGTAGCGGCCGAGCACGTAAAGCACGGGTATGTCGTCGAAGGGGATAAGCCCGCGCGCCATCAGGTCTTTGAGCCGTAGTGCCTCGTCCGAATGATAGAGAATGATCTGCGGGACGATCCTCTCCTTCTTCATGAAAGCGAGGAAGCGGCTGAACTCGGCTTCATGGGTGGCATCAGGCACGAGTTCCTTCAGCGCCAGCGACGCCGCCTCCGGCCTGACTGCCCGCACCACCGCCATCTGCTCCTCCGGCTGATAGCGGCCGACGGCCTCGGTCGTGATCTGGATGACCAGCCTCTCGCCCACCTGTCGCCGTACCGCCCGGGTGGCGTCGCGATAGGCGTCGGCGTCGAGAATGTGCCGGCCGTCACGGTCGCGCACGTGGCAGTGCAGCATCGCCGCCCCCGCCTCCTGTGAGGCGGCGGCGGTCCCCGCCAACTCGTCCGCCGTCTGCGGCAGAGCCGTGTGGTCAGCCTTGGTACGCCGCCCGCCATTGGGCGCCACGGCGATCGCCACCGGCTGCGTTTCAACGCCGCCTTTGCCTTCTGCCACGGCAAATCCTCCATTCGTTGCATAGGATGCAACATATGTTGCATAGCTGCGAAACGCCGTCTAGGATGCTCTCCATGGACCGCGCTGCCTTCGCTGATCGTATCACCCGTTCCGTCGACGCGCTTCCCGGGCAATTGGGGACCGCCGCCCGCTATGTCCTGGAGAACCCGGGCGACGTGGCACTCCTGTCCATGCGGGAGCAGGCGCGCCGCGCCGGCGTTCAGCCGTGGACCATGACGCGCCTTGCCAAGCGGCTGGGGCTCGAGGGCTATGACGAGGTGCGCCAGCTCCACGGCGAAGCGTTGAAGGAACAGGCGCTCGGCTTCTCCGGCAAGGCCGGCATCCAGGTGGCGCGCCAGAGGCAGGCGGGCGGTCGCGCCTTTGCCGGAGAGATCGCGTCCGCCACCGCGGCGCAGATTGCCGCCCTCGGCGAAACGGGCGCCCTTGAGGCACTCACCGAGGCGGCCGGCACCTTGGCGCGGGCTCGCCGCATTTATTGCTTGGGCTTGCGCTCCAGTCGGCCGGTGGCCCTCCATCTCGCCTACATGTTCTCTTTCCTGGGCGAAAAGGCGACTGCACTCGACTTCGGCGACGGCACGGGCCTCGATGCACTTCGTTTTGCTACCCCCGAGGACGTCTTCTTCGTCACCACTGTGGCACCTTATACACGGGCGAGCGTCGAGGCTGCACGCCACGCCCATGACAAGGGCCTTACCATCGTTGCGCTTACCGACAGCGCCGCCTCGCCGGTCGCCGTCCTCGCCCGCCATGCAATCCTCGTCTCGACGGAAAGCCCCTCCTTCTTCCATTCCATGACGCCCGCCTTCACGGCGGTGGAAATCCTCGCCGCCCTCGTGGCGGGCGAGGGCGGCGAGGAGGCGCTGGATGCAATTGCCCGGACGGAGCGCCAGCTCGCCGAACTAAAGGTCCATGTCTTCGAACCCGCCGCCGCCCGCGTGCGGCACCGGAACAGCCGATGACGCATATCCTGCACCGCCAGATTCACACGGAACTGCCTGTCGCCGTCGGCGGCAAGGGCGTTGAGCTCTTCGACAGCGACGGCCGCGCCTATATCGATGCTTCCGGCGGGGCGGCCGTCTCCTGCCTCGGGCATGGCCATCCCTATGTCGTGGCGGCGCTGAAGGCCCAGGCCGAAAAGCTCGCTTACGCCCACACGAGCTTCTTCACCAGCGAGCCGGCGGAGGCGCTGGCCGAGACACTGGTGACCGGCGCGCCCAAGGGCATCAGCCACGCCTACTTCGTCTCCGGCGGTTCGGAAGCCAACGAGGCGGCGCTCAAGATGGCGCGGCAGTATTTCGTCGAGAAAGGCGAGCCCGGCCGGCGCAATGTTATCGCCCGCCGCCAGAGCTATCACGGCAACACGCTGGGTGTGCTCGCCGCCGGCGGCAACGAGGCGCGCCGGGCGCAGTTCCGCCCGTTGCTTATCGAGACCCATCACATCGACCCCTGCTACGCCTATCGGTTGCAGAAGCCGGGCGAGAGCGAGGAGGCGTACGGCCAGCGCGCCGCACAGCAGCTCGAGGACAAGATCCAGGAGCTCGGCGCCGATACGGTCATGGCCTTCATCGCCGAGCCTGTCGTGGGGGCCACGGCGGGAGCTGTGCCCGCCGTTCCCGGCTATCTCGCCCGCATCCGCGAGATCTGCGACCGCTACGGTGTACTTCTGATTTTCGACGAGGTGATGTGCGGCATGGGCCGCACCGGCACCATGCATGCCTGCGAGCAGGACGGCGTGGCACCTGACATCATGACCGTCGCCAAGGGGCTGGGGGGTGGCTATCAGCCGATCGGCGCCGCACTCCTTTCCCGTCGCATCTTCGACGCCTTTGCCGAAGGCTCCGGCGCCTTCCAGCACGGCCATACCTATATCTGCCACCCCATGGCCTGCGCCGCCGCGCTTGCCGTGCAGGAGGTGATCGCCCGCGACGGCCTGCTGGCCAATGTGCGCGAGACGGGCGCCTATCTGAGGAGCCGGCTGGAAGCCCGCTTCGGCAATCATGCCCATGTCGGCGACATCCGCGGACGCGGGCTGTTCCTGGGGCTGGAGTTGGTCGCCGACCGATCGACGAAGGAGCCGTTCGAGCCGGCGAAAAAGCTCCACGCGCGGGTGAAGAAGGAGGCCATGGCACGCGGCCTGATGGTCTATCCCGCCGGCGGCACCATCGATGGCAAGCGCGGCGACCATGTGCTCATCGCCCCGCCGTTCATACTGGACCGGCAGACGGCTGATACGATCGTCGAGCGTCTCGGCGAGGCCGTCGACGCGGCAGCTATTTGAGACAAGCGGAGGGGAAACAATGGGAGGAAAGCAGCATAGTGCCGGCGCGTCGCCTGCGGGCCAGCACAACAATATGTTGCATCTTCCGCCAAATTGCGCAGTCTATCCACTGACTTGGGCGAGGGGACATTTCACGCTCCCTCGCCTGGGCTGCGCAGCAAGGCCGGCCGGGCATTCCGCACGTGAGTGCCCGGTGGTGGGCGGCTCCCCGAAAAACGGGATGGGCCGGAAACAATGACGTGCAATGAGTTGCGAAAAATGCACTTAGAGGGAGACGCAGTATGAAACCAAATCGGATTCTCGGCTTCGGCATTGCCGCAGCGATGCTCGGCGCGCTGTCGGCGGGAGCGGCGATGGCGCAGGACCAGCGCTTCGTATCGGTCGGCACGGGCGGCGTCACGGGCGTCTACTATCCCGTAGGCGGTGCCATCTGCCGGCTGATGAACCAGACCCGCCGCGAGCACGGCATCCGCTGCTCGGTTGAATCCACCGGCGGCTCGGTGTTCAACGTCAACGCCATCAAAGGCGGCGATCTGGAATTCGGCGTCGTCCAGTCGGACGTGCAGTACAATGCCGCCAACGGCGAGGCGAATTTCGCCGAAGACGGCGCGCATGAGAACCTGCGCTCGGTCTTCTCGCTCCACCCCGAACCGCTGACCGTCGTGGCCCGCGCCGATTCCGGCATCTCCGAGTTTGACGATCTCAAGGGCAAGCGCGTCAACATCGGCAACCCCGGCTCCGGCCAGCGCGCGCTGATGGATCTGCTGATCGCCGAGAAGGGCTGGACCAATTCCGACTTTGCGCTCGCCGCTGAGCTTGCGCCGGCCGAACAGAGCTCCGCGCTCTGCGACAACAACATAGACGCCTTCGCTTACACCGTCGGCCATCCGGCAGGCGCTATCGAGGAGGCGACCACCACCTGCGACAGCATTATCGTGCCGGTCGAGGGAGAAGCGGTCGATGCGCTGGTGGAGAACAATCCGTACTACTTCAAGGCCGTCATTCCCGGCGGCATGTACCGTGGCACGGATGAGGACGTGAACACCTTCGGCGTCGGCGCGACGGTCGTAACCTCCGCCGATGTTCCCGAGGATGTCGTCTACACCTTCGTCTCGTCGGTGTTCGATAATTTCGAGGACTTCAAGGGCCTGCATCCGGCACTTGCCAACCTCACGCCCGAGCAGATGGTGAGCCAGGGCAATTCCGCGCCGGTGCATCCGGGTGCGGAGAAGTACTACCAGGAAAAGGGCTGGCTCAACTAAGCAGCCTTCGCAACAAGGGCGCCCCCCGTCGGGCGCCCTTTTTCGCTTCGCCGGATTGGGGGCGCGCAAGAACGATAACTGTCTCGAGGGGGACAACGAATGGCTGAAGACACCAAGGGCGCCGGGGGTGCGCAAACGCAGCTTGCCAATGACGACCTGCAGGACCTCGTCGCTTCCACCGATACGGGCGCGCGCGATCCTGCTGGAACCTCGGGCTACATCATTGCCGGCGTGGCGCTCTGCTGGTCGCTCTTCCAGCTCTACATCGCCTCGCCCTTGCCCTTCATGCTGTCGAGCCTGACGGGGCTCGGTCTCGTCCTCAATGACGCGCAGACGCGTGCCATCCATCTGGCCTTCGGCCTGTTCCTTGCCTACATGGCATTCCCGGCCTTCCCCCGCAGCCCGCGTGACCGCATTCCCAAGCTCGACTGGGTGTTGGCGCTGTTGGCGGCGGCATGCGCGCTTTATGTCTTCGTTTTCTATCGCGACCTTGCCCGCCGGCCCGGCCTGCCCATAACCCAGGATCTGATTGTCGCCGGCATGGGCATGGTGCTGCTCCTGGAAGCCACCCGCCGCGCGCTCGGTCCCCCGCTGATGATCGTGGCGATTGTCTTCCTCGGCTATGTCTTCTTCGGCTCTTCGACCCTTATTCCCGATATCATCCGCTGGGGCGGCGCCTCCTTCCCACGCGCCATGGACCAGATGTGGCTGTCGCCCAACGGCGTCTTCGGCGTCGCGCTCGGCGTCTCGTCGGCCTTCGTCTTCCTGTTCGTTTTGTTCGGCTCCATGCTCGACCGGGCGGGCGCCGGCAATTTTTTCATCAAGCTCGCCTTCGCGCTGCTCGGCCACCTGCGAGGCGGGCCGGCCAAGGCCGCCGTCCTCGCGTCGATGATGACAGGCCTCATCTCCGGCTCCTCCATCGCCAACGTGGTGACGACCGGCACCTTCACTATCCCCCTCATGAAGAGAGTCGGATTCACGCGGGAGAAAGCAGGCTCCGTCGAGGTGGCGAGTTCCGTCAATGGCCAGATCATGCCGCCTGTCATGGGTGCGGCCGCCTTCCTGATGGTCGAGTATGTCGGCATCCCCTACCTGCAGGTCATCAAGCACGCCTTCCTGCCGGCGGTGATCTCCTACATCGCGCTTCTCTACCTGGTGCATCTGGAGGCAGTGAAGAACGACATGCCGATGCTGGAAAAGCGCCAGACGCATCCAGCGACGATCGCGCTCCTGCGCGCCGGCATCACCATCGCCTCGATCGTCATCCTCGCCGGCCTCATCTATTACGGCATCGCCTTCGTGCGCTGGCTTATCCCCGGCATTTCCGGTCCGGTGCTGATTCTGGCAATGCTTGGCGTTTATGTGGGGCTCGTCTGGTACGCGGCCCGCGCGCCCGACCTGGAACTGGATGACCCGAACGCTCCGGTCGTAGAGTTGCCGATTGCGACTGAGGTCTTGAAGACCGGTCTGCACTATCTTCTGCCCCTCGTCGTCCTCATCTGGTTCCTGATGATCGAGCGATCCTCGCCCGGCCTCTCTGCATTCTACGCGGTGCTCCTGCTCATTTTCATCATCCTCACCCAGAAGCCGATGAAGGCTGTGTTCCGCGGGTTGCAATTGCCCGAGCAGCGCGCCGCCTTCGCCGAGGGCTTTTCTGATCTCATGGCCGGCCTGATCACCGGCGCGCGCAACATGATCGGCATCGCCTGCGCCACCGCGGCCGCCGGCATCATCGTCGGCACGGTCACGTTGACGGGTATCGGCCAGGTGATGGCCGAGTTCGTGGAGTTCCTGTCGGGCGGCAATATCTTCCTGATCCTGGTCTTCACGGCGATGATCAGCCTGGTGCTCGGTATGGGCCTGCCGACGACGGCGAACTACATCGTCGTCTCCTCGCTGATGGCGCCGGTTATCGTGCAGTTGGGCGCCGCCAACGGCGTTTTGATCCCGCTGATTGCCGCCCACATGTTCGTCTTCTATTTCGGCATCATGGCCGACGTGACGCCGCCGGTGGGGCTTGCCTCTTTCGCGGCGGCAGCGGTCTCGGGAGGCGACCCGCTGAAGACCGGCTTCACCGCCTTCTTCTATTCGCTGAGGACGGTGCTGCTCCCCTTCATCTTCGTCTTCAACACTGATCTGCTCCTGATCGACGTCGGTTTCGTCGGCGCCGTCTCGGTATTCTGTCTGGCGACGGTGGCCATGCTCATCTTCGCTGCCGCCACGCAGGGCTTCTTCATGGTGAAATCGCGCATGTGGGAGTCGGCTGCTCTGCTTTTGGTCACCTTCATGCTCCTGCGGCCGGGCTTCTTCCTCGACCTCGTGCAGCCGCCTTTCGACCAGGTGGAGCCGCAGCGCATCTTTGAGGCGGTCGAGGGCGAACCGGATGCCGCGCAGGTGCGCCTCGTCATTCGCGGTCCGAACTTCGACAACCCCGACCAGATGCTGGAGCGCACCATGGCCTTCAGCCTGGGCGAGGCGGGTGCCAGTGGCGAGGAACGCTTCGAGGAGGCCATTGGCCTGCCCGTTCGCATCGAGAACGGCACCACTATCCTCGACGAGCCGCTCGATATGAACAGTCTCGCCGGCCGGACGCTGTCCAACATGGACTTTTATGCCGAAGAGCCGGTGCAGATCACCGCCGTGGAAGTGGCCGCCGAGCGCATGCCGCGCGAGGTGTTCTACATCCCGGCCGTTCTCATCCTGGCGCTTGTGGCCTTCCTGCAGCGCCGTCGCGGGGGCACCCTGGCCGGCAATCCCAAGCCAAGGCCGGCCGCCGCGTGAGGAGATAGAACATGTACAAGGACATCCTCGTTTCCATCGATCTTGGCCATGCCGACAGCGAGGTGCGCACGCTCCGGACGGCCATCGACTATGCCCGAACCTTCGGCAGCCGCCTGCATGTGATGACGGTCGTGCCCGACTACGGCATGTCCATCGTCGGCGGATTCTTCCCCAAAGAGCACGAGCAGGAGGCGATCGACCACGCCAACGAGGCGCTGCACACCTTCACCAAGGAGCACGTGCCCGACGACATCAAGTACCGCCACATCGTCGGTCACGGCTCGATCTACCGCGAAATCCTGCGCTTTGCCGACGTCGTCAAGGCCGACCTCATCGTTCTGTCAGCCATGCGGCCGGGCCCCGAGGACTATCTCCTAGGCCCCAACGCCGCCCGCGTCGTCCGCCATGCCGGGATTTCGGTTCTGGTGGTGCGGTAGGGCGATTTGGGGGCGGTAGGCTCGGAGGTCTTCGCCCCCCTCTGTCCGGCAGGACAGAGAGGGGCAACGTAGGGCGAAGGCACCTCCAGCCCCTATGAACCGGCCTTAAACGGCCTCAAGCCGCGTCCAGGCCGCGTCGGCCTGCGAGGAGGTGACGCAGGCCTGAATGAAGCGCATGCCCTCCAGCCCGTCCTCCACCGTCGGCAGGATCAGGCCCTCCGGCTGCTTGCCGCCGCCTCGCAAGCTGCGGATGGCGCCGGCGGCCTCCGTGTAGAGCGTGGCAAAAGCCTCCAAGTATCCCTCCGGATGGCCGCCGGGGATGCGGGTGACGCCGGCCGCCGCCTCGTTGGCGCCTGCACCGCCGCGGGTGATCAGCCGCTTCGGCTCGCCCAGTGGCGTGTACCAGAGGTAGTTCGGGTCGGCTTGCACCCACTCAAGACCGCCCTTGGTGCCGTAGACCCGTAGCTTCAGCCCGTTCTCGTTGCCTGGCGCGACCTGGCTTACCCAGATCGTGCCCTTGGCCTGCCGGCCGCCCTTGGCGCCGAAGCGGAGCATGACGTGAGCATTGTCGTCGAGCCGCCGCCCGGAGACGAAGCTGTCGAGATCGGCCGCAACACTCTCCGCCTTCAGACCCGTCACGAAAGTGGCGAGTTGATAGGCATGGGTGCCGATATCGCCGATGGCCCCGCCGGCGCCGGAACGCGCCGGGTCGGTGCGCCACGAGGCCTGCTTCTGGCCCGTCTCCTCGATCGGCTCGGCCAGCCAGTCCTGCGGATATTCCACCTGCACCAGCACGATCTCGCCCAGCGTGCCCTCGCTTACCATCTGCCGCGCCTGGCGTATCATCGGATAGCCGGAATAGTTGTGGGTGAGCACGAAGAGCTTGCCGCTCTTCTCCACGGCCTGCACCAGTGCCTTGGCGTCCTTAAGGGTCGAGGTCAGCGGCTTGTCACAGATGACGTGGATGCCGGCTTCTAGGAAAACCTTCGCCGCCGGATAGTGCATGTGGTTGGGCGTGACGATGCTGACGGCCTCGATGCCGTCCTTTCTCGCCCCCTCCTTTTGCGCCATCTCCTCGAAGCTGCCGTAGGAACGCTCCGGATCGAGGCCCAACTCAGCCGCCGACGCCTTCGCCCGCTCCGGGTCGGAAGAAAGCGCGCCGGCGACAAGCGTGTAGTGTCCGTCGAGTCGGGCAGCCATGCGGTGGACGGCGCCGATGAAGGCGCCCTGGCCGCCGCCTACCATGCCGAGGCGCACCGGGCTTGCAGCTTCTGTACTTGCGGATGCGGAAACCATATTTGCCTCCTCGTCTCAGGAAATGCCGAGCATCTTGCGCAGCTTAGCCCTGTCGGTCTCACCGCCGGCGAAATCGTCGAACGCCTTTTCGGTAACACGGATAATGTGATCGGCGATGAAGGGCGCGCCTTCCGCCGCCCCCTGCTCGGGATGCTTCAGCGCGCACTCCCATTCGAGCACGGCCCAGCTATCGTAGTCATACTGAGCAAGCTTCGAGAAGATGCCGACGAAATCCACCTGACCGTCGCCTAGCGAGCGGAAGCGGCCGGCACGGTTCACCCAGCCCTGATAGCCCGAATAGACGCCTTGGCGCCCGTCGGGATTGAACTCGGCATCCTTCACGTGGAAGGCCGAGATGCGCTCATGATAGATATCGATGAAGGCCAGATAATCGAGCTTCTGCAGGAGGAAATGCGACGGATCATAGTTGATCATGCAGCGCTTGTGCCCGCCCACCTTGTCCAGGAACATCTCGAAGGTGGCGCCGTCGAACAGGTCCTCGCCCGGATGCAGCTCGAAGGCAACATCCACGCCCTCGTCCTCATAGGCGTCGAAAATGGGCTTCCAGCGGCGGGCAAGCTCGGTGAAGGCCTCATCGATCAGCCCCTCCGGGCGCTGCGGCCAGGGATAGAGGTAGGGGAAGGCGAGCGCGCCGGAGAAGGAGACCGTCACGTCAAGCCCCAGATTTCGCGAGGCCTTTGCCGCGTATTTCACCTGCTCCACCGCCCACTCCTGGCGCGCCTTCGGATCGTTG
This sequence comes from Chelativorans salis, assembly GCF_025336525.1. Lineage (GTDB taxonomy): Bacteria > Pseudomonadota > Alphaproteobacteria > Rhizobiales > Rhizobiaceae > Chelativorans > Chelativorans salis. The sequence goes on along the minus strand of NZ_JAOCZP010000001.1, from coordinate 429,193 downwards.
TGCACGCTTTCGGGCGCGAAGGCGTCGAAGGCCGGGTCGTAGGCCGGGTGGGTGGCGACGAGCTGACCTTGCAGATGCGTCGAAAGCTCGGTGATCTCGACCCCCGCGTCGGCGCAAATGCCATTCACCTCGTCGCAATATTCCTTCGACTCGGCGGCCTTTTTCACATCGAACAGGCGGCCGTCCCAACTCGGGATCTGGATGCCCTTGTAGCCGTGGCCGGCGGCCCAGCGGGCGATATTCGGCAGCGTGTTGAACGGCGCCTCGTCACCTGCGAACTGCGCCAGAAAGATGGCTGGTCCCTTCATCGTCTTAGGCATTTTCAACCTCCCTTTTCAGATGCGCTGTCACGCGAATAGCGGATATAGGCAAAGGCACCCGCATCGGGTGCCCAGCAGGGCACGTTGATCGAGCCCTGTCCGCCGAAGAGTTCGACCTCCGTGCGGCGGTTGCCGCCGTCGATGTCCATCAGCCGCAGCTCCACATCGTGGTCGCGCGGATGGCCTTCCACCCCCCGCCCGTAGGAAAGATAGAGCACGGTGCGGCCGTCGGGTGCGGGATGGGGAAACCAGTTCACCCGTTCGTCGTCGGTCATCTGCTCCAGTCCGCTTCCATCGGTGCGGATGCGCCAGAGCTGTGCGGTGCCGCTGCGGCTCGAGTTGAACCAGATCCATTCGCCGTCAGGCGTATAGTCGGGGCCGTCATTATGGCCTCTGCCGTCGGTCAGGCGGGTCTCGGCCCCGCCCTCAACGCCGATCGTGTAGATATCGAAGGCCTCGCCGCGCTTGGCTGTATAGGCTAGGCGTTCGCCATCCGGCGACCAGCCGTGCCACCAGGAGGGCACCTCCTCCGTCACCCGGCGTGGCGTGCCGCCCTCAATGGGCAGTGTGTAGATGCAGGAAACGCCTGCCTCCGTCTTGTCGCTGATGGCGAGCCTCGTGCCGTCGGGCGAAATACCGTGGTCGTTGTTGCAGTTGACAGCGAAGCCGGTGTCGATGCGCCGCGGCTCGGCATCTTCGGCGACGTCGAGCCGATAAAGAAGGCCGTCGCCGTTGAAGACAAGGAAGCGACCGTCGGGCGACCAGTTCGGTGCTTCGATCATGTCTTCTGTCTCGTATAAGACATCACTTTGCCTGGTCCGGCAATCATAGACCTCCAGAAAACTCGCCATCAGCCCGTCTCCGGAACATAGGCGAAGCGGGAAAAGTCGGCGGGCAGCGCACTGCCGCTCGTATCGAAGCACATCATGCCGACGAAGGCGCCGGTGAACGAGGCGTGCTCGCCGCGCCCGCCCTCGTCGGAGATCACGCTGGCGTCGAGCACCGGGCCGACAGCCTGCCAGTCGCCGTCGGTCTTGTAGAAGAACCGCAGCTCAGCTTCCTTCACCTCGGCGGCAAGGCTCACCGGGCCTTCCGTCGGCAGCGGGATCGGCTCTTCCAGTGGAAACTTGAGCCGCCCGTCCGGCCACTCGCCGGGGCAGCTCAGGATGGTGAGCGACCGGCCGGCCTTCTCGTCCCAGGTCAGGCCAAGGAAGTGGAACTTGTGGCGGTTGTAATAGGCGGTGAGGCCGGCAGCCTGCTGATAGGTTGTCGGGCGGAAGTCGAGTTGCGTCTCGGCGCGGTAGCGCCAGTGCTCCTGCCGCCGGGCAACCAGCGCCTGCTCGAACCAGCTACCGATGGATTCACGACCGATGAGCCTCAGCGCCGAGCCGGTAAGGGTGAAGATGCGCTCGGGCTGCGGCGTGCGCAGCCACTGGAACTCGTCGGGCAGGGCATCGCCGTCGAAGACGCGTTCGACGGGCTCGGGCGGCAGAGGCTCAACGTCGGAGGGAGAGGGGACGCGCACCGCCGGCACGGGACTCCCGCTCTCCGGGTAGAGCCAGCCGTCCTCCTTCCACACGCATTTCTGGATCGCCGTCTCGCGGCCGAGCGGGGAGCGGCGGATGCCGGGGAGCGGGCGCGAGCACAGATGCGTGTGATAGACCGCACCGTCCGGGGTCTCCACCACCTGGCCGTGGCCGGCGCGCTGCAGTTCGGCTTCCGGCGCGTCCTTGGAGGTGAAGAGATGGATGTCCGGATGCAGTTCGTAAGGCCCGTCGATGTTGCGCGAGCGCGCCATGGTGACGGCGTGGCCGTACCCGGTGCCCCCCTCGGCCACCGTCATGTAGTACCAGCCGTCGCGCTTGAAGAGGTGCGGACCTTCCACAAGGCCATGTTCGCTGCCGGTAAAGACGTTCTTGACCTCGCCGACGAGCCTGCCGGCCTTGGGATCGAACTCCTGCAGGAGGATGCCGGCGAAGGCCGGATGCTTGGGGCTGCCGCCGACGGAGTTGGAGCGGTGGTTCCACACCATGTTGAGGAACCATTTGCGCCCGTCGTCGTGGAACAGCGACGGGTCGAAGCCGGAGGAGTTGACGTAGACGGGGTCGGACCACGGCCCCTCGATGGCAGGTGCCGTCACGATGTAATTATGCGCATCCTTGAAGTTGCCGTCGAGGCGCTTGACGTCCGTGTAGACCAGCCAGAACAGCCCGTCGGCGTAGGAGAGGCACGGGGCCCATACGCCGCCGGAATCCGGGTTGCCGCGCATGTCGAGCTGGCTGGCGCGATCCAGCGGGCGCTTTGCGAGGCGCCAGTTCACGAGATCGCGGGAATGGTGGATCTGCACGCCGGGATACCACTCGAAGGTCGAGGTGGCGATGTAATAGTCCTCGTGCATCCGGCAGATGGACGGGTCGGGATTGAAGCCTGGCAGGATGGGATTGATGATCATTTCCGCTGTGGCCCCTTCCGCTCCGCCGAAGCCGCCCAAAGGTTGATGTCGGCCTCGCGCGCATACTTGTCGATCTCCGCCAGCTCCTCTTGCGTGAAATCCGGATTGTCGAGCGCGCGCACGCAGTCCTCCACCTGGCTTGGCCGGCTGGCGCCGATGAGTGCTGAGGTGACGCGGCCGCCGCGCAGCACCCAGGCAAGCGCCATCTGCGCCAGCGTCTGGCCGCGACGCTTGGCGATGTCGTTGAGGGCCGAGATGTTGGAAAGCGTCTTCTCGTTGAGGAATTCCTGCCGCAGGGACTTTCCCTGCGCGGCGCGGCTCTCCTCCGGAATGCCGCCGAGGTACTTGTCCGTCAGCATGCCTTGCGCCAGCGGCGAGAAGACGATGGAGCCGATGCCGAAGTCGTCCAGCGTGTCGAGCAGCGTGTCCTCTTCCACCCAACGGTTGATCATCGAATAGCTGGGCTGGTGGATGAGGCAGGGGGTGCCGAGTTCCTTCAGGATGGCGGCCGCCTCGCGCGTGCGCTGGGAATTGTAGGAGGAGATGCCGACGTAAAGCGCGCGGCCCGAGCGCACGATGTGGTCGAGCGCCATCATCGTCTCTTCAAGCGGCGTATCCGGGTCGAAGCGATGGGAATAGAAGATATCGACATAGTCGAGGCCCAGCCGCTTCAGGCTCTGGTCGCAGCTCGCGACAAGGTATTTGCGGCTGCCCCACTCGCCGTAGGGTCCCGGCCACATGCCGTAGCCGGCCTTGGAGGAGACGACGATCTCGTCACGCAAGCCGGTGAAGTCCGTGCGCAGGATTTCGCCGAAGGCCTCCTCCGCCTTGCCGGGCGGGGGACCGTAATTGTTGGCGAGATCGAAATGGGTGATGCCCAGATCGAACGCCTTGCGGCAGAGAGCCTGCTTCAGTTCATGCGGGCGGTCGTGACCGAAATTGTGCCAAAGCCCGAGCGAGACGGCCGGCAGCTTCAGGCCGGACCGGCCGCAACGCCGGTATTGCATTTTCTCGTAACGGTCTGCGGCTGGCTGCCAGCTCATGCAAACTCCTTTTCCGCCAGCAACGTTCGCGCCGCCTCGATATCGAGGGCGGCGGGGCGCTCGCAGGTCGTCGTCAGTTCGACGAAGCCGCCCGTCTCGCCGGACGTCAGGATCGACGTCATCACGTCGATGGCGTGTAGCGACATCTCCAGCGAGCAGCGGTGCGGGCGTCCCTCCAGAATGCCGATGGCCATGTCGGCAAGGCCGGCGGCGCGATAGTTGGCCAGCCCCTTGCCGTCCCGGCCTTCCTGGTTGATGACACTCAGCGGGTGCTCCCAGCGCGGCACGTCGACGATTTCCACCTCGTCGGTGACGACGAGGTCGCCGCCGAAGAAGTTGGGATCGGGAACGTGCAGCGAGCCCTTCTCGCCGTAAAGCTCCATGTTCGCATGCTTATGATGCCAGACATCCCAGCTTGCGCCCAGCGTGACGATGGCACCGCTCTTGAATTCCATGACGGCGTGGATCGTGGTGGGCGTCTCGACGTTGATCTTCTCGCCCTTGCGCGGCTCCGACAGGATGATGCGCTCCTTGGTCGGAATGGAGGCCAGTGCCGCGACGCGCTTCACCGGGCCGATGAGCTGGACCAGGTTGGTGATGTAGTAGGGGCCGATGTCGAGCACCGGGCCGGCGCCGGGCTTGAAGAAGAAGTCCGGATTGGGGTGCCAGTGCTCCATGCCGTGGCTCATCACGTGGCAGGTGCCGCTGACGATCTTGCCGATGGCGCCGGTATCGATGACATGACGGGCAAGCTGGTGCGCGCCGCCCAGGAACGTGTCCGGCGCGGAGCCGACGCGCACGCCCTTCTCGGCGGCAAGAGCGGCCAGCGCCTTGCCTTCCTCTACCGAAAGCACGAACGGCTTTTCCGAATAGACGTGCTTGCCGGCTTCGATCGCTTTCTTCGACACCTCGTAGTGCGCGGCGGGGATCGTCAGGTTGACGACGATGTCGATGTCGTCGGCGGAAAGCAGCCCCTCCACCGTCTCCTGGCGCAGGTTGAACTCCTCGGCGCGCAGGCGCGCGGCCTCGGGGTTAACGTCGGCGCAGGCGCGGATCTCGATGCCGCGGAAAAGCGGCGAAAGCCGCATATAGGCCGCGGAGATGTTGCCGCAGCCGATGATCCCCACTCCAAGTCTCTTAGCCATATTCCAAACCTCGTTTAAAACTTGCTCGCGTTTTCGATCGACCGGCGTGCGAAACGCTCGTGGTCGCTCGGCTTGTCATGCTCCATGATGAAGAGCTGAGCCTTCGTCCTCTGCCGTACGGCGTCCATGATCGCTTTCCAGTCCATGGTGCCCGTGCCGACATCGGCCCAGCCGTCCTCGTCGGCATTCTCGCCCGCCGGCGCGATGTCCTTGACGTGAACGGCCGAGATGCGGTCGCCATGGCTGTCGATCCATGCGAGGGGGTCGGCGCCGCCGCGCACGATCCAGGCGATGTCGGCTTCCCAGGAAAGATCCGGACCCCCCTTGAAGATCTCGGCCTGCGGGATGGCACCATCCGGCAGCGCGCGGAACTCGAAGTCGTGGTTATGCCAGCCGAAAGTCAGGCCGGTCTTCACCAACGGCTCACCTGCCTTCTGCAGCCGCTCTCCGAAGCGGGCATAGCCGGCGGCATCCTCCGGACGCTGGTCGGGCATCAGGAACGGGCAGTAGACGGCCTTCATGCCCACGGTGCGGGCGAGTTCCAGCACTTGGTCCGGTTCGTTCTCCAGAGCGTCCAGGCCGAAATGGCCCGACGCCATGACAAGACCCGTTTCCGATAGCGCTGACTTGAGGGCAGGGAGGTCACCATAGACACCCCCATAGCCTTCGACCTGGGCGTAGCCCAGCTTCTTGAGCATCTTGAGCGTGTCGGAAAGGGGTGGGAATTCGCGGGAGGAATAGAGCTGGTAGGAAAAGCTGGTCATGGAGTTCTCCTAAGTTTGGCAGCCTTGGAAGGATGTCCAATTGGAATCTTTGGCCGGAAGAAGCCAAGGCAGTGGGTGTCGGACCGCGTCGTGCGATGTTGCTATGCAGGTCTGGCTAAATGACAATGACGGCGCCCTGTCGCGCCCGGTTCTCCAATCATCTTGATCTCACCCAATCCCCTCCGCCTCAAAGGCGCATTTCCGTCTCGGCGTCGAAGATGGACGCCCGTGCCGGATCGAAGCCGACCTTCACCCGATCGCCCTTCCTGAGCGGCGTCTGGCCATCGACGCGGAAGCGCAGTTCGTGGCCGTCGAGTGTCGACCAAACCAGCGTGTCGGCGCCCATCGGCTCGACCACGTCAACCTCCACGTCGGCCCTGAAGGGTTCGTCGGTGGCCGCCTTGTCCATGAAAATGTGCTCCGGCCGGATGCCGAAGGTGACCGCGCCGGGCTTGGGGCCGTTGCCGGAGAAGGCGTAGCGGGAAAGGTCGATCGTCGTGTCGCCAGCCTTGAAGACAGGGTCGCTCGCCACCTCGATCGTGCCGTCGATGAAGTTGATGCTGGGCGAGCCGATGAAGCCGGCGACGTATCTGTTGTAAGGCTTGTTGTAGATGGTCGCGGGATCGGCGAGCTGCTGGATGGCGCCGGCGCGCATAATGGCGATGCGGTCGGCGAGCGTCATCGCCTCGATCTGGTCATGCGTGACGTAGATCATGGTGGTGTTCTCGAGCCGCTGGTGCAGGCGCTTGATCTCCACCCTGAGTTCGGCCCTGAGCTTGGCGTCGAGGTTTGACAAGGGCTCGTCGAAGAGGAACACATCGACATCCCGCACCAGCGCCCGGCCGATGGCGACGCGCTGGCGCTGGCCGCCCGAAAGCTGCGCCGGCTTGCGCTTCAGGAGCGGCTCGATGTGGAGCAGTTGCGCCGCGCGGGCGATGCGCTTCTCGATCTCGTCCTTCGGCACGCGGGCATTCTTCAGCCCGAAGGCAAGGTTCCCCTCCACCGTCATCTGCGGGTAGAGCGCGTAGGATTGGAAGACCATGCCGATGCCGCGGTCCTTGGGCTGCTCCCAGGTCACATTGCGGTCCGAGATGAAAATCTGTCCGTCGGTGATGTCGAGGAGGCCGGCTATGCAGTTCAAGAGCGTGGACTTGCCGCAGCCCGACGAGCCGAGGAGGACCAGGAACTCGCCTTTGTCGATCTCAAGGTTGAGGTTCTGCAGAACCTTTATGTCGCCGAAGCTGAGGTCGAGGTTCTTAACCGAGACGCTGGCCATGGATCATCCCTTCACGGCGCCGGCGGCGATGCCGCGGACAAACAGTTTTCCGGAGGCGAAATAGACGATCAGCGGCACCAGACCAGTGATGATCGTGGCCGCCATATTGACGTTGTATTCCTTCACCCCCTGCACGGAGTTGACGATGTTGTTGAGCTGGACGGTCATCGGGTAGACACCGGGTTTGGTGTAGACCACGCCGAACAGGAAGTCGTTCCAGATGCCCGTCACCTGCAGGATCATGGCGACGACGAAGATGGGCAGGCTCATCGGCAGCATGATCTTGAAATAGATGCCCCAGAAGCCCGCGCCGTCGACGCGCGCAGCCTTGAACAGCTCTTCAGGCACCGAAGCGAAATAGTTTCGGAACAGAAGCGTCAGGATCGGCATGCCGAAGATCGTGTGGACCAGAACCAGACCGGTCAGCGTCCCGTAGATACCCATTTCACGCAGGATGATGACAATCGGATAGAGCATCACCTGGTAGGGGATGAAGGCGCCGACGATGAGAATCGTGAAGAAGAGATTGGCACCCTTGAAGCGCCATAGGGAAAGCGCGTAGCCGTTTACCGAAGCGATGGCGATGGACAGGATGACCGAGGGGATCGTGATCCTGACCGAATTCCAGAAGCCGCGCGAAAGGCCGTCGCAATTGAGCCCCGTGCAGGCGGTGGCCCAGGCCTTCACCCATGGCTCGAAGGTGATCTCCATTGGTGGGGAGAAGACGTTGCCGAGGCGGATCTCCGGCATGCCTTTCAGTGAGGTGACGACCATCACGTAAAGGGGCAGAAGATAGTAGGCCGCGACGACGAAGAGCGTGCCGTAGAGGATAATGTTGCGGCGGGAGAGCACGCGGCGCGGGCGGGCGCCTCGCGGCCCTTCCAGCGCTTTGGAATCCACACGGGCGTCTGTGCCGGCATGATCTATCAAACCCACGTCAGCCATGACGTTTCCCCTTTCCGCCGAATTCGAGATAGGCCCAGGGGATAACGACAATCATGACAGTCAGCAGCATTATGGTCGAAGCCGCAAATCCCTGGCCGAGGTTCTGGCTCAGGAACATCATGTCGTAGACATACTTCGCGGGCACCTCCGAGGCGATGCCGGGGCCCCCGCCGGTTTGAGCGACCACGAGGTCGTAAACCTTGACGATGCCGGTCGTGATGATCACCAGCGTCGTAATGAAGATTGGTCGCATCATCGGGATGACGATGAAGAGGTAGGTCTTCCACATCGGAATGCCATCGACGCGGGCAGCCTTCCATATGTCTTCGTCAATGCCGCGCAGTCCCGCGAGCATCAGCACCATGACGAGGCCGGTGCCCTGCCAGAGCGCGGCGATCAGGATGCCGTAGATAACGATGTCGGCGTTGTAGAGGGGATCGAAGTTGAAGTTTTCGAAGCCAAGGCTGCGGATGACACTCTGCACGCCGAAGTCGGGGTTCAGCAGCCACTGCCAGACGAGCCCGGTGACGATGAAAGAGAGCGCGAAGGGGTAGAGGAAAATCGTCCTGAAGGTGTCCTCGAAGCGGATCTTCTGGTCGAGCAGCGCCGCAAGCACGAAGCCGATGACTAGGCTGAAGATAAGCACCAGGATGCCGAAGATCAGCAGATTTTCGATCGAGATCAGCCAGCGGCTGGTGTTCCAGAGCCGCTCGTACTGATCTAAGCCCACCCAGCGCATGCGCGGCAGGAGCTTGGAATCGGTGAAGGAGTAAACGACGGTCCACACCGTGCCGCCAAGGAAGACCACGACGGCAGTCAGGATCATCGGGATCGATGCAATCTTCGCGTTGAGGTTCCGGAAAAGCTGGTTCGGACGAGTGGACGGCATGCGACGTCTCCCCCGGGGTGTGCCGATTGTGTGTGGATGACCGCCGGAGCGTGTCCGGCGGTCAGTCAGGTCATCGCGGCGTCAGTCGGCGTTGGCGATGATTTCGGCGAAGCGCGCCTGCGCGTCTTCAGGGGTGATGTTCGTGTCGCTGAAGAACTCGGTCATCAGCCCCTCGATCTGCGTGTTGGTGTCGGGGCTTACCAGCTGGTTCACCGAGGTGACGACGCCGCCCTCGGCAAGGATCGTCAGTCCCTTCTTCATGCAGTCGTTGGCTGCGTCGAGATCGACATCCGCGCGGATCGGCAGCGAACCCTTCTTGAGGTTGAAGGCGACCTGCGTCTTGGCGTCGAACATGACGGAGGCCAGTTCCTCTTGCGCCTTGCTCTGCGCCTCGTCATCGATAACGGGGAAGTAGAACGCGTCGCCGTCGGTGGAGATGATCTCGTTGACCCCGAGCCCGGGTAGGCAGGTGTAGTCCTCACCTGCAACCTCGCCCGCGACCTGGAACTCGCCCTGCGCCCAGTCACCCATGATCTGGCCGCCCGCCTGATCGGTGATCACCATGTTCGTGGCCTGGTTCCAGTCCTGCACGTTGGAGCCCTGGGCCATTTCCCGCGCATCTGCGGCGGCGGCGAATATCTTGGCCACTTCCGGTCCCGCTGCGGCCTCGGCGTCCTTGTCCTGATAGACCTTGAGGGTCAGATCCTTACCGCCGAGCGCGTTCATGAGCACGTTGAAAGCACCGGAGCGCTGCCAGGGCTGCCCGCCCATCGCCAGCGGCACCTTGCCCGCCTCGCGCAGCTTCGGCGCTGCGGCCACGAACTCGTCCCAGTTGGTCGGGACCGGGATTCCCGCATCCTCGAACGCCTTGTTCGACAGCCAGAGCCACTGCCAGGAGTGGATGTTGACCGGCACGCAATAAATCTTGCCGTCGAGCGTGCAACTCTCGAGCAGCGACGGCGCCGCGATCACGTCGGCCCAGCCCTCGGATTCGGCGACGTCGGTCAAATCCCGCATGAGACCGGCCTCGACCAGTTCCTCGGCCTGCCGGCCATGGTTGAACTGCGTCGCACCCATCGGATCGCCGCCGGTAATGCGGCTGATCATGATCGGCCGGGCCGTGCTGCCGCCGCCCGCGATGGCGCCGTCGACCCACTTGTTTCCTGTGGCGTCGAATGCCTTGGCGAACTCGGCCACGGCCGCGGACTCGCCGCCGGACGTCCACCAGTGGGTGACCTCAAGATCGGTGGCTTGCGCCGCCGTAATGGCCCCTAGAAATGTGGATGCAGTCAAGAATGCTTTGAAAGACTTCATTTCTTTTCCTCCCGTTCGGATGTCCAGGGCTGGACCCGAAAACCAGACACATCGACCTCCACGCCGATGTAATCGATTAAAATCGCTTGATCCTGCAATTTGTAATCGATTACATACTAGCTTGATTTGCAGTGGCAGGGGTGTCAACCCTTTTTCCCATGTGAACCAATTATTTTTTTCGTGATTCGGATGAAATAGGGCCATTGGAAAGAAAGACGCCAAATATTCAGGATATAGCCCGGCTTGCGGGGGTGTCGACCGCGACCGTCAGCCGGGCAATCAGCACCCCTTCCGTCGTCTCCGAGGCGACGCGTGAGGCGGTCTTCGATGCTGTCCGCCGCACCGGCTACCAGATTAATCTGACGGCGCGGAATCTGAGGCGGCGGCGCACCGGTGCCATCGTCGTCATGGTGCCCGACCTCGGCAACCCCTTCTTCTCGCGCATCCTGGCCGGCATAGAGCATGTTGCTGCCCCGGCCGGCTTCTCCGTGCTGATCGTCGACACCAAGCAGCCGCATGCCGAGGAAGGGCAGCTCTTCACCTACCTTCACAACACCCGTGCCGACGGCCTGATCTCGCTCGACGGCTCCCTTCCGCGTGCGCTGCTGGAGCGGCTGGACGGATCCAACGGCCTGCCGCCGATCGTTTTCGCCTGCGAATGGATGGCCGGCGGCCTGTTCTCCAAGGTGGTGATCGACAATGCCGCAGGCGCGGCCATGGCCGTCCGTCATCTTCACAACCTGGGCCACCGCCGCATCGGCCACGTGCGGGGCCCGCAGGGCAACGTGCTGACAAGCGCACGGCTCCAGGGCACCCGCGCTGCCTTGAAGGAACTCGGCCTTCAGATCGTTCCGGAGTGGTTTTTCGACGGTGACTTCTCGCTTCAGTCGGGCGTCGCGGCGGCGCGGGCGTGGCTGGCGCTTCAGGAGAGGCCGACGGCCGTCTTCTGCGCCAGTGACCAGATGGCCTGCGGCTTCATCTCGGAACTGAGCATGGAGGGCTATTCCGTGCCGCGGGATGTGTCGGTGGTCGGCTTCGACGACATCGACATCGCCCGCCGCTTCATCCCGCCGCTCACGACCATCCATCAGCCGCGCAACGATATCGGCGCCGAGGCCGCCAAGCTGCTCATCGAGCGTATCGGCACCGGCATGGTGGCTGCACCCGCCGTGCATGAGGTACTGCCGGTGGAACTGGTGGCCCGCCAGAGCTCCGGGCCGGCAGCTCCGTTGGTGCCGTATTGACGGCGGCCCCATTCTCGCCGATTCCTCTTCCTGCTTCGGATATGTGAGGGGACGATGACGGACGAATTGAAAAAGATCGGCACCTATGAAGGGCGCGACGTTCTGGAGACGACGCTTGAAAGTGCCACTGGCGTCAAGATCGCTGTTATCAGCTATGGCGCCGTAATCCGCGACTGGCAGGTTCCGGTCGCGGGCGGCATGCGTTCGGTCGTGCTGGGCTTCGACCGCATCGAGGACTATCCCGATCACAGTCCTTCCTTCGGCGCCATCTGCGGCCGCGTGGCGAACCGCATAAGCGGCTCACGCTTCGTGCTCGACGGGCGGGAATACCGCCTTCCGGCGAACGAGGGGCCGAACCACCTGCATGGGGGCCCAAGGGGCATCGGCCGGCAGGTGTGGGACATGGAGGTGCTGGACAAGCAGGCGGTGCGCCTGTCGCTCACCAGTCCGGACGGAGAGATGGGATATCCGGGTCGGCTCGACATCGCCGTCACCTACCGGCTCACCGGCAATGCGCTGCGCATCGACTTTTCAGCCGAGACCGACCAGCCGACACCGGTCAACATCGTCCAGCACAACTACTTCAACCTGGTGGACGAGGGCGATATCGGCGGCCACACGCTTCAGGTCCCTGCCGGCGCCTATACGGTGCTGGGCGAGGGGCTGATCCCGACCGGCGAGATCAAGCCTGTTGTCGGCACCCCTCTCGATTTCCGTGCGCCGCGCCGCTTGAGTGACGAGACAGGCGATCCCATCGCCTACGACTTCAATCTCGTGCTCGATACGGGCCGCGATCCCTCCCTGCCCGTGGCGACCGTTGCGGCGCCGGACGGCTCTCTGACGCTGACCCTGAAGACGGATCAGCCGGGGCTGCAGGTCTACACCGGCGGAATGATGAGCATTCCCGTTCCCGGGCTCGCCGGGCGCCACTATCCGCGCTTCGGGGGCCTGTGCCTGGAAGATCAGAATTTCCCCGACGCCATCAACAATCCGCATTTCCCGAACCCGGTGGTGACGCCGGAGCGGCCGTATCGGCATTGGTGCGAAATCGAGATTGGGTGAGGAGTGTTTGGGGGCGGCAGCATACTGCCCCTCTACCCCTTCGCGAACACCACCGTCTTGTGCCCGTTGAGCATCACCCGGCTTTCCAGGTGCAGCTTCACCGCCCGCGCCAGCACGCGGCTTTCGATATCCCGCCCCGCCGCCACGAAATCCTCCGCGCTCATGGCATGCGTCACCCGCTCCGTCTCCTGCTCGATGATCGGCCCCTCGTCGAGGTCCGGCGTCACGTAGTGCGCCGTGGCGCCGATGAGCTTCACCCCGCGCTCATGCGCCTGGTGATAGGGTTTTGCCCCCTTGAAGCTTGGCAGGAAGGAGTGGTGGATGTTGATGATCTTGCCGAAGAGCCGATTCGACAATTCATTGGAGAGCACCTGCATATAGCGGGCTAGCACAACGAGGTCGGCACCCGTCTCCTTTACCAGCGCAAGCAGCCTCTCCTCCTGCTCGGCCTTGTTCTCCCTGGTCACGGGCCAGTGGTGATAGGGGATGTCCTCCGCCTCTGCCGTCCGTCGAGAATCCTCGTGGTTGGAGACGATGGCGACCACCTCGGCGTCGAGCCAGCCGACGCGGATCTGGTAGAGGAGGTGGAGAAGCGCGTGGTCGAATTTCGAGATCATGATGATGATTTTCGGCCGCCGCGAGCGATTGGCGAGCGCTGTCTTCATGTCGAAGCGGGCGATGGCCGGCTCCAGCGCGCGGGCAATCGCGTCGCGCTCCACGCCGTCGGGCGTGGTGAACGAAATGCGCATGAAGAAGCGGTTGGTCTGCCGGTCCCAAAACTGGTTCGACTCGGCGATGTTGGCGCCGAGCGCGGCAAGCTCGGTGGTGACGGCGGAGACAATGCCCGGCCGGTCCTCGCAGGAGAGATTGATGTCGAAGGTCTTTTCGCTCATGGGCTGGTCTCGGTAGGTGCTGGAGGACGAGGCGCGGGTTCAGGTGTATCTATCCCCTATTGCGCCTCCAGCCAATCACGGAAGCGGGAGACTGTTTCCCCGTCCGCCTCCACCTTGTGCCCGGCCTGCGGGTAGGCGCCTGAGCGCACGTCGTCGGCGAATTCGCGATAGGCGCCGATGCGCTCCGCCTGCAGGCGGGCGTATTCGGCGGCGAAGTTGCGGTAGGTCTTGGCGTGGCGCGGCACATGGCTTGTGTTGGCGCCCAGCACGTCATCGGAGAAGAGATACTGCGCATCGCAGCCGGCGCCGGCGCCCATGGAGATCATGAAGAGAGAGGTGCGCTTGGAAATCTCGCTGGCGATCGCCTCCGGCACTACCTCGATCTCCGCCGCAAACGCCCCGGCTTCCTCCAGCGCCTTGACCTGGCTCCAGACGAGTTGCGCCGTCTCAAACGTCTTGCCGACGGCCTTGAAGCCGCCGGTCCAGGTGGCCTTGGAGGGGATGAGGCCGACATGGCCGCAAACGGGAATACCCTCCTCGGCGAGCCGGCGGACGGTCTCCGTGCCGGCCGAGCAGTAGACGGCGTCCGCCCCCGCCTTATAGAGGCGGAAAGCCCAGCGGATGAAATCGTCGGTCGTACCGATCTCGAAGAAGTTGTCGCCGGGGACGGCGAAGACGGTGGGCGCGACCTCCCGGAAGGCGGGGTCGAGCATCATGGAGGGCGGTACCGACACCATGTCGATCTCCGCCCGCTCCGCCGCCTCGGCCTCTTCCAACGTTTCCACGCGCAGCATGGCAAGCTGGCGCCGGCCGCGCAGCGCGCGCAGGTCCGCAATGGTCTTCCTGTTGGGCCTCTTCATGCCGGCACCCCCTTCAAAACCGTTTTTAAATTGACCGCCGGATCCTTCAACTGCGCCGGGTCCGGCCTGATGCCTTTTTCTATGATCATCTCAGCGAGCCTGATATCCTTGGCGACGGCATTGCCGCTCCCCACTCCGCTCGCAAAGACGAGGCGTCCGGTGTCGTCTTGCTGGAATAGGATGAAGGCGCCGTCGCCGAGATCGCGGCGGACATGGCCGAGCGATGGGTCGGGCAAGCCCGCCACCTGCAAAGTGAGATCGTACTGATCGGACCAGAACCAGGGCACGCGGGCATAGGCGTCCTCGCAGCCTAGCATGGCGCGGGCCGCATGCGCTCCCTGGTCCTGCGCACAGCGCCAGCTTTCCAGCCGCACGCGCGCACTATTGAGGGGGAAGGAGCAGCAGTCGCCGGCGGCGAAGATGTGAGGATCGCTGGTGGCGAGCCGACCATCGACGACGATGCCGTTGGCAATCTCGAGCCCGGCCTCCGCGGCCAGCCGCGTCTCCGGCTCCGCACCGACGCCGGCCACCACCATATCGGCCTCGATCACGCGCCCATCGGCAAGGGTGATGCTGTTTTCCCGCACCTCGGCCACCCCCGTTCCAAGGATCAGTTCGACATCCTCTGTCCGGTGGCGCCCGGCCACCGCTTCCGCGATCTCCGCCGGCACGATGCGCGCCATCAGCCGCTCGGCCGCTTCGACCACGGTGACCTCGGCGCCCAGCTTCCGCGCGGTGGCGGCAAGCTCAAGTCCAATGAAGCCGCCGCCGATGATGGCGAGCTTAAGGCCGGGGCCGAGCGCGTCGAGGATACTGCGCGCGTCATCAAGGCTGCGGAGTGTTAACGCCGCTTCCATGCCGGGAAAACGGCGTGCCCGCGCACCGGTGGCGAGAAGGAGCTTGTCGTAGGGAAGGGCGCTGCCGTCAGAAAGCCGCACGCGCCTTTCCGCGCGATCGATGCTTGCCACACGGCTGCCGCGCACCAGCGCGATCTCGGCCTCCGCATAGCGCGCCTCCTCGGCGATGACCTTCGGCGCCGTCGGCGCGGTCTTGGAAAGAGGCGGGCGCTCGTATGGCAGGTGCGGCTCCGCGCCGATCAGCGTGATGCCGCCCTCGTGCCCCGCCTCGCGCAGCGCGAAGGCGGCGCGCACGCCACATTCGCCTGCACCGATGATGAGAATGTCGCCCATGGCGCTCACGCCACGTCGATGAAGACGCGGCCGTCCTCTACCTTGACGGGATAAGTCTTCAGGTCAACGCAGACGGGAGCGCCCTTGGCTTCGCCGGTACGGTAGTCGAAGCGGCCGTTATGCTTCGGGCACTCGATGATGTAGTCCATCACCAGCCCGTCGGCGAGAAACGCATGCTCGTGTGTGCAGATCCCGTCCGTGGCGAAGAAGTCGTCGTCCGGGCTGCGATAGATGGCGAAGGTCTTCCCGTCATAGTCGAAGCGGATCAGGTCCTCTTCCTCCACATCGTCGACGGCGCACGCGTCCACCCATTCGGACATGTCTTGCCTCCTTGGTTGCTTGTTATTCCGCCGCCTGCGGTGCCACGTCGTGGAACTCGGCCCGGTATGGCTTCGCCGTCGGCGGCAACTCGCGCTTGATGAAGTAGTCCTCGTAGCGTAGCTGCCGCAGGAACGCGGGAAGCATCTCGCGGTAGCCGTCAAGGATCGACGTGTTCGGCGCCGGCAGGTCGTGCTTGATCATTTCGTGCAGCTTCGGCAGCGTGTGGTAGGGCACCATGGGAAACATGTGGTGCTCCACGTGGTAGTTCATGTTCCAGTAGATGAAGCGGCTGACCGGGTTCATGTAGACCGTGCGGCTGTTGAGCCGGTGGTCGGTCACGTCCTCCGCGAGCCCGCCGTGCTGCAGAAGTCCCGTCATCACATGGTGCCAGGCGCCGTACAGCCGCGGGCCGCCGATGATGAGGAAGGGGAGGATTGAGCCGGTATAGACCGCGGCCGCCGCCGTGGCGGCGTAGATCGCCACCCAGATGCGGGCGATGCGGATTGCCTTCGGCTGCTCCTGTTCCGGGACAAATGTCTTCTCCTCGGCGCTGATGACACCGGCCGCATTGCGCACCATGTCGACCACGGCATGCCAGACGTCGAGAATGCCGAAGAAGTTGAGCGCCAGGCGCAGGAGGTCCGGCGGCCGCATGGCGACGATCTCCGGATCCCTGCCGACGATGATCGTGTCGGTGTGGTGGCGCGCATGGCTCCAGCGCCAGGTCACCGGATTGCGCATCATGGTGAACGAGGCGATCTGGTAGACCGCGTCGTTCATCCAGCGCGTCTTGAAGGCAGTGCCGTGGCCGCATTCGTGCCAGCGTGAATCGCCGGCCGAGCCGTAGAGCACGCCATAGGCGAGGAAGAAGGGGATCGACCAGAGGGACGGCCACAGCCAGATGGCCGCGACGGCGAACAGAACCGTGGCGCCGAGCCAGATGATGGTGTCGCGGATGGCCGGCCCGTCGCTGCGCTTCATCAGCGCCTTCATCTCCTTGCGGGACACGTCCGTGTGATACCACTCTGCCGAGGCGAGGCCGGTTTCGACGGCGCGGCTGGCGTTCGGTCCGGTAAGGCTGTAATCGCGTTTGGCCATCTCTCTAGCACCTCCTCCGATGACCTTGATGCTACGCATAGGCGTGAGAGTCCTCAAGCCGAATGCAATTTTTTCTATCATTTTCCATCAAATCATGATTAGATTTCCTGATAGATCATTATCAAAGGGGGTTCGATGGGCCGCCGTCCGACCATCGCCGATCTGGCAAGAGAGGCCGGTGTCAGCGTCGCCACCGTCGATCGGGTCTTGAATGGCCGCCACCGCGTCCGCGAGGAGACGGCGCGCCGGGTCTACGAGGCGGCAAGCGAAATCGGCTATCACGCCGCCGCACTCATCCACCAGCGCATCACCGCCGACCTGCCGAAGATGGACTTCGCCTTCCTCCTGCAGAAGGAGGCGCAGCCCTTCTACCAGGCCTTCGGAAAGGCTCTGCAGGAGGCGGCCGGGGCAACCACGGGCGTTCGTGTCAACGCGCATGTCGAGTATGTGAAAAGCCAGACGCCGGTGGAGGTGGCTGAGCGGCTGGAGGCGCTCGGTCAGCGCGCGCAGGCTGTCGCCGCCACCAGTCTCGATCATCACACCGTGACGCAGGCCGTGAGTGCATTGAAAGCCAGCGGCAAGCCTGTCTTCTCGCTGCTGTCCGACTTCGCCCAAGGGGTGCGTGAAAGCTATGTGGGCTTGAACAATCTGAAGGTCGGGCGCACGGCCGCTTGGCTTATCTCGCGTACGGCGCCGAAAGTCGGCAAGGTGGCGGTTTTCGTCGGCAGCCACCGCTGGCACGGGCACGAGCTGCGCGAAACCGGCTTCCGCAGCTACTTCCGCGAATTTGCGCCACAGTTCGAGATCCTGGAGACGCTGGTCAATCTGGAGACCCGGCAGGTCACATACGAAGCAACGCTGAACCTGCTCGACCGATACCCCGACATCGTCGGCTTCTATGTCGCCGGCGGCGGCATGGAGGGCGCGATCGCGGCACTCCGCGATGAGCCGCCCGATCCGCTGCCCTCGGTCGTCGTCAACGAGCTGACGCAGGATTCGGCCGCCGCCCTTCAGGAACATCTGATCGTCGCCGCCATCGCCACGCCGCTCCCCACTCTCTGCCGCACGCTGCTGGACCACATGGCAAGCGCGGTGCGCGACGGCCCGTCGGAGACGCCGGGCCAGCTATTCCTGACGCCGGCGCTGCATGTACCGGAAAGTTTGTGATGCTTGATGATAGGATTCCGATAAGAATCTATCACAAATGATGGATTTACTCGCAGGATTGCGTTGACCGCTCGCGGTCCGCTGATCATCCTCATGCCCACAGGCGGTGGCCGCCGTTCGGCCCGCCAAGGAGGATTCCATCATGACGTCAGACATCCCTGCTTTCGCGCTCAATCACATGTGCGCACCAGGTCTTTCCATTCCCGACTTCTTCGTCCTGGCCAGGAGGCTCGGCGCAACCGGCGTCGAAATCCGCAACGACATCGCCGGCACCGCCATTGCCGACGGCACGGAGCCGGCGGCGGTCGCCCAGGCCGCCGCCGCGCGCGGCTTGCGCATCCTTTCCATCAACGCGCTGCAGCGCTTCAACGCCTGGGACGAGGCGCGCGAGGAAGAGGCGCGCGCGCTTATCGCCTATGCGAAGGCGTGCGGGGCGGAGGCCCTGGTGCTGGTGCCCGCCAACGACGGCACGGGCCGGGCGAATGGCGAGCGCCAGGCGAACCTGCGCATTGCGCTGAAGGCGCTGCGGCCGATTCTGGCCGAGAACGGGATTGCCGGCCTCGTGGAGCCGCTCGGCTTCGAGACCTCCTCGCTACGCTACAAATCCGAGGCGGTGGAGGCGATCGACGCCCTTGGCGCCGGCGACACCTTCCGCATCGTCCATGATACGTTCCATCATCATCTGGCCGGCGAAAGGGCGCTTTTTGCCGCCCATACCGGCCTTATGCATATCTCCGGCGTCACCGACGGCGCCATCGCCACCGCCGAAATGCGCGACGGCCATCGCGTTCTCGTCGACGAGCACGACCGGCTCGACAATACCGGCCAGATCGCAGCACTTCTCGCCGCCGGCTATGAGGGGCCGCTGTCATTCGAGCCGTTCTCGGAGGCCGTCCACAGGTTGCCCGATCTCCGCGTCGCGCTCGCCAGCAGCATGGATCATATCACGGCGCAATCGCGCCGCCGGGCGGCATGAAACGAACGAGAAAACGGAATACGCCTTGACGTGGCGGCAGAAAATGGAATAAATATTTTATATCGATGGTAGAACGGTGGTGATGTTCTATTTCCAGGAGGGAGGAGGCGCGGAATGCGCCGCGCTCCCGGTGTGCAAGCCACTGGAAATTCTCGCAAAGATTCCCGCTAAGGGGATTCCGGCCAAACAGGGGGTGCTACCGGACACCCATCGTGTGGAGGAGCAATCTGATGAAAAAGCTTTTGTTGGGCGCTGCCGTTTCGGCGCTGATGACGACGTCGGCCTTTGCCGAAACGATCGGTGTCTCCATGGCGCTGTTCGACGACAACTTCCTTACCGTGCTACGCAACGGCATGCAGGACTACGCCGACGAGATGGACGACGTTGAACTGCAGGTCGAAGACGCGCAGAACGACGTCGGCAAGCAGCTCAACCAGATCCAGAACTTCATCGCCTCCGGCGTCGACGCGGTGATCGTAAACCCGGTCGACACCGACGCCACGGTCGCCATGACCAAGGCGGCTGCGGATGCCGGCGTACCGCTGGTCTATGTCAACCGCGAGCCGGTGAATGTTGATGAGCTACCCGAGAACCAGGCCTTTGTGGCTTCCGATGAGCGTGAGTCCGGCACCTTGGAGACGCAGGAGATCTGCCGTCTCCTTAAGGAGCAGGGCAAGGGCGACGGCGCCAAGATCGTCGTCATGATGGGTGAGCTGTCCAACCAGGCCGCCCGTCAGCGCACCCAGGACATCCATGACGTGATCGCCACGGACGAATGCTCTTTCATGGAGATCGTCGAGGAGCAGACGGCCAATTGGAATCGCACCGAGGCCGCCGACCTGATGACCAACTGGCTCTCGGCGGGTCTCGAGTTCGACGCGCTTGTCTCCAACAATGACGAGATGGCTATCGGCGCCATCCAGTCCATGAAGGCTGCCGGCATTTCCATGGACGAGATGCTGGTCGGCGGTGTCGACGCCACCCAGGATGCGCTGGCCGCCATGGCCGCCGGCGATCTCGACGTGACCGTGTTCCAGGATGCGGCGGGCCAGGGCAAGGGCGCGGTCGACACGGCGCTGAAGCTCGTGCGCGGCGAAGAGGTCGACCAGAAGGTGTATATTCCCTTCCAGCTCGTCACGCCCGAGAACATGGAAAAGTTCACGAGCATGAACTGACACGCTTAGGCTGAGCTGTCGGGGGGGGGGGGGGGGCCCCCCCCCCCCCCCCCCACGACCAGACGGCGGCCGGCCCAAAGCCGGCACGCCCGCCAAGGGAGGTATGGCCGTCATGACCGAAGGAACGGTGACAAATCAGGCGGAACCGGTTGCCGCGCCGGCAACGGTTGAAGGCGGAAAGCGGCAGCGCTCTCATGAGCTGAATGCGCTTATGGGGCTTGTCGGCATCGCGCTCATCTTCGAGATTCTCGGCTGGGTTTTCCAGGGGCAGAGCTTCCTGTTCAACGCTCAGCGTCTCAGCATCATCATTCTCCAGGTCGCGGTGGTGGGCATCATCGCCATCGGCGTGACGCAGGTGATCATCACCGGCGGCATCGACCTTTCATCGGGCTCCATCGTCGGCTTGACGGCCATGGTCGCCATGAGTTTTGCCCAGGTGAGCACCTATCCGCGCGCCGTCTATCCCAACCTTACGGACCTGCCGGTCATCATCCCCGTGCTTATCGGCCTGGGTGTCGGGCTGGGAGCCGGCCTAATCAACGGCGCGCTGATCGCCTATACGCGGATCCCGCCCTTCATCGCCACGCTGGGCATGATGGTCACCGCGCGCGGCGCCGCCAAGTGGTACACCCGGGGCCAGCCGGTCTCTTTCCCCACCGACAGCTTCGCCGCCATCGGCCAGGGTATGACGCCGGTCTTCATCTTCCTGGCAATTGCCCTGCTTTTCCACGTGGCGCTGAAATACACCGTCTACGGCAAGCACACCTATGCCATTGGCTCCAACGAGAGCGCGGCAAGGGTCTCCGGCATCAGCGTCGAGCGGCATCTGATCATGGTGTACGCGATTGCCGGCATGCTGGCCTCGTTGGCCGGCATCGTCATCGCCGCCCGCGGCCTCACGGCGCAGGCTGGCATGGGCACCATGTACGAACTGCAGGCGATCGCCATGGCCGTCATCGGCGGCGTGTCGCTCTCGGGCGGCCGCGGCTCGATTGTCGGCACGGTTATCGGTGCCGCCATCTTCGGCGTCATCATTTCCGGCTTCACCTTCCTGAGGCTGAGTGCCTACTACCAGGAGATGATCATGGGCGCGATCATCGTCGCCGCCGTGGTGGCCGACGTGTACCGCCAGAGATACCGCACCAGTGCGCGATAGAGCAATTCCAGGGAAGGTGGGAATCGGTTTTCCGTCCGGAATTGCGACAAAGAAAAGGTGTATTGGATCATCGACTCCGTGAAGCGATGATCCGATCCCGGCAGGAAAGTGGGAGGATAAAATGGCGAATGACGGCATTGTCCTGAAGACCGAAGGTCTGACCAAATACTACGGCGGCGTGCATGCGCTCGAGGATGCCGACTTCACCCTCCATGAGGGCGAGCACGTGGCCATCGTGGGCGACAACGGTGCCGGCAAGTCCACCTTCGTGCGCCAGATCACTGGTGTCGAGCAGCCGACGGCGGGCAAGATCTTCTTCGGCGGTAAGGAGGTGGCCTTCAACAGCCCCATCGACGCGCGCGACTTCGGCATCGAGGCGGTGTTCCAGAACCTGGCGCTTGCTGACGACCTCGACGTGCCGTCCAACATCTTCCTCGGCCGCGAGGAGACCTATTTCAACCTCGGGCCCTTCAGCTTCCTGAACGAGAAGAAGATGTACAAGAACTCGATGGAAGCGCTGGAGCGGACGGGCGTGAAAATTCCCAACCTGCGCAACAGCATCGCCAACATGTCGGGCGGCCAGCGCCAGTGCGTGGCGATCTCCCGTGCCGCCAGCTTCGCCTCCAAGCTCATCATCATGGACGAGCCGACGGCCGCACTCGGCGTGCAGGAGACGACGCAGGTCGAGAACATTATCCGCGGTCTGAAGAAGCAGGGCATCCCGCTGATCCTTGTCAGCCACAATCTGCGTCAGGTCTTCAACTTGGTTGACAAGATCTGGGTGTTCCGCCGCGGCAGGATCGCCGGCATGCTGGAGGCCGACAAGACCGACGGCAACGAGGTCGTCTCGCTGATCACCGGCGTGAAGACCGGCGTCCACGAGAACGCGAGCTATATCTGATCCTCCCCAACTGCCCGGCGGCGTCGCGGCGTCGCCGGGCTTTGTTTGGGTTCGCGCAAGCGGGTTTGCCATGTGCAACAAAGACACACGTGCTGTCATTATCGGCGGCACCCAGGGGCTGGGGCTCGCTATCGCGCGGCAGCTCGCTGCGGAAGGAAGTCCGGTCGTTGTCATAACCGGCCGTGACCGGAAAAAGGGCGAGCACGCGGTTGCCGACCTTGCCAAGCTCGGCTGCGAGGCGCACTTCATCGCTGCCGATCTCGGCAACGTCGACGAATGTCAGGCGGCCATCGACAAGGCCGGCGGACTTATCGGGCCGCTCAACGCGCTGGTCAATTCGGCCGCTAGCTGCGACCGGGGAACCCTGCTCGATACGACACCGGAAGTCTGGGCCAAACTGATGGACATCAATGCGCGCGGACCCTTCTTCACCATGCAAGCCTTCGTGCGTCAGGCGCTCGAGCACCGCATCGCGGCCTCCATCGTCAACATCGTCTCCATGGTCATCCATTGCGGCCAATCCTATCTGGCGCCGTATTCGGCTTCCAAGGCAGCTCTCGCCAACATCACGAAAAACACCGCGCAGGCGCATCGCCGCGACCGCATACGCTGCAACGCCATCGCTTGCGGCTGGATGGATACGCCTGGCGAGGACGTCACCCAGAAGCGCTTTCACGACGCACCCAACGACTGGCTGGAAAGGGCGGAAGCCGCGCAACCCTTCGGGCAGTTGGTGAAGCCCGCCCAGGTCGCGCCGCTCGCCACCTATCTTTTGTCACCGGAATCGGGCGTGCTAACCGGCGCGATTATCGACTGCGATCAGAACGTCGCCGGCGCCTATCCTGAATAGGCTCTAGCGAACGCTCGTCTGCCCCTTGAGGCGAAACAGGAAGAACACCAATGACCGTAAAATTTGCTCTTTTGGGCGCCGGGCGCATCGGCAAGGTGCACGCCCGCGCCATCTCCGGTAATGCGGACGCCAAGCTCGTGGCGGTTGCCGATGCCTTTGCAGAGGCCGCTCAGGCCATCGCGGTCACATACGGCTGCGCGGTGCGCACGATCGACGAGATCGAGACGGCCAACGACATCGATGCCGTGGTGGTTTGCACGCCCACCGACACGCACGCCGACCTGATCGAGCGCTTCGCGCGCGCCGGCAAGGCGGTTTTCTGCGAGAAGCCCATCGACCTTGACCTTGGCCGCGTGAAGGCCTGCCTGAAGGTGGTGGAGGAGACCGGCACCACGCTCATGGTCGGCTTCAACCGCCGCTTCGACCCGCATTTTTCAGCCGTGCGTGCGGCCATTGACGAGGGCAGCATCGGTAAGGTCGAGATGGTGCAGATCACCTCGCGTGATCCGGGACCGCCGCCGGCGACCTATATCAAATCATCGGGCGGCATCCTGCGCGACATGACGATCCACGATTTTGATATGGCGCGGTTCCTTCTGGGCGAGGAGCCGGACACGGTCTTCGCGACGGCCTCTGTTCTGGTCGACCCGGAGATCGGCGAACTGGGCGACCACGACAGTGTGTCGGTAGTGCTTGCCACGGCCTCCGGCAAGCAATGCGCCATCTCCAACTCGCGCCGCGCCACCTACGGCTATGACCAGCGCATCGAGGTGCTTGGCGAGAAGGGCGCGATCTCGGCGGAGAACCAGCGGCCGGTATCGATAGAGATCGCCACGGGCGAGGGGTTCACGAGGCCGCCCCTGCACGACTTCTTCATGACCCGCTACACCGAAGCGTATGCGGCCGAGATGGCGGCGTTTATCGAGGCGATCGGCGGCGGGAAGACTGCTTCTCCCTCGGGCGACGACGGGCTGAAGGCGCTGGCACTGGCCGACGCCGCCTACCGCTCGCTGAAGGAAGGGCGGGCGGTAAAGGTTTCGGAGGTTCTGGCATAGCGCTGCTGACAGTGGAATTTTTATTCCAAGCGCGATAGCATCGGGAGAATTTTCTCTAGGGCTGACGGAAAGACGACACATGGATGCACGCTCGGCACCGGCAAGTATAGAGGAGTTGCTCGACCGCATCCTCGAGGTCTCGGACGGCCTGCCGAAGCGGCTCAGACAGTGCGCCGAGTATGTGGCGGCCAACCCGGACCGCGTCGCCGTCTCGACGGTGGCGGAGATGTCGGAGGGGGCCGGTGTCCAGCCGTCAGCCTTCATGCGCTTCTGCCAGGTTCTGGGCTTCTCCGGCTTCTCGCAGATGCAGCGCCTGTTCCGCGATTCCTATGCGCAAAACTGGCCGGACTATGCCACGCGCCTGGAAAAGCTGCGCGAGAGCGGGGCCGGTAGCCCTTCCGCGCTTCTCGCCGAATTCGTCGAGGCGGGGCGGCTGTCGCTCGAAAACCTCGCCAAGACGCTCGACCCGCGCGCCCTCGATACGGCCATCAAGGCGCTGTCGGAGGCGAACATGGTGCACATCGTCGGCATGCGCCGCGCCTTCTCCGTCGCCTCCTACCTTGCCTACGCCTTCGAGAAGATGAATGTGCCGACCATGCTGCACGACAGCGTCGGGAATCTCGACAGCCGCCATGCGATCCGCGAGGGCGATGCCGTGATCGCCATTACCTTCGCCCCCTATTCGCCGGAGACGGTGGCGCTGGCCGAGGCCGGCGCGCGCGCCGGCGCCAAGGTGGTGGCCATCACCGACTCGCTGGCGAGCCCCCTGCGCCCGGTCACACCGCTGCTCCTCACAGTCTCGGAAGCCGACTTCGGCGATTTCCGCTCGCTTTCGGCAACACTTTCGCTCGCCGTAGCTCTGGTCGTCGCCGTGGGCACGGCCAATCGCGCCCGGAAAAATGGAATTCCATGATTGATCTTGAGTGAAAAATGGAACATATCTTCCATAATGGCTTGAACGCGCCAGCGGCTCTTGGCCACGTCCGTGAGGCGGAAGGCGCGAGCTGCTAGAGGAAGCGAAGCCGCCACGTGGCGGCGGTCTCTCGCCGATCCGGAATGCGCATCGATCAGGGAGGAGTGATTTGATGAAGCCCCTCGACGTCATCACCATCGGCCGTTCGTCGGTCGATCTTTACGGCGCGCAGGTCGGCGGGCGGCTGGAGGATATGGCCTCCTTCAACAAATATATCGGCGGCTCGCCCACGAACATCGCCGCCGGTGCCGCGCGCCTGGGGCTGAAGTCGGCGCTGATCACGCGCGTCGGCGACGAGCACATGGGCCGCTTCATCCGCGAGGAGCTCGAGCGCGAGGGCGTCGACGTGCGCGGCGTGAAGACCGACCCGGAACGGCTGACCGCGCTCGTGCTGCTGGGCATCCGCGACCAGGAGCAGTTCCCGCTCATCTTCTACCGCGAGAACTGCGCCGACATGGCGCTAGAGGAAGACGATATCGATCTCGCTTTCATTGCAGAAGCGGGCTGCGTGTGCGCCACCGGCACACACTTGTCGCACCCGCGCACGGAAGCCGCCGTCCTGAAGGCGTTGAAGCTGGCGCGCGAGAGCGGCGCCAAGACGGCGCTCGACATCGACTACCGTCCCAATCTCTGGGGCCTCGCCGGCCACGGCGCCGGCGAAAGCCGCTTCATCGAATCCGAGCGGGTGACCGCCAAGCTCCAGAAGACGCTCCCGCTTTTCGACCTGATTGTCGGCACGGAGGAAGAGTTCCACATCGCCGGCGGCTCCACCAACACTATTCAAGCGCTGTGCACCGTGCGCCGCCTCACGGACGCCGTGCTGGTGTGCAAGCGCGGCCCGATGGGCGCTTCCGCCTTCACCGGCGCCATCCCCGACACGTTGGACGAGGGCGAGGCGGGCGAGTACTTTCCCATCGAGGTCTTCAACGTGCTCGGCGCCGGCGACGGCTTCATGGCCGGGCTCCTGAAGGGTTGGCTTACCGGCGAGGACTGGCCCACGACACTGAAATACGCCAACGCCTGCGGTGCCTTTGCCGTCTCACGTCACGGCTGCACGCCGGCCTATCCCTCGTGGGAGGAACTGCAGTATTTCTTCCGCACCGGCATCAAGAACCGCGCCCTGCGCAAGGACGCGGCTCTGGAGCAGGTGCACTGGTCGACCAACCGCAAGGGCGACTGGCAGGAAATGCGCGTCTTCGCCTTCGACCACCGAATGCAGCTCGAGGAGATGGCGGACGCCGCAGGCGTGCCGCATGAGCGCATCGGCGCGTTCAAGGTGCTGTGCCTGGAGGCGGCGCGGCAGGTAGCTGGCGGCAAGCACGGCCACGGCATCCTCTGCGACGGCCGACATGGCCGCGAAGCGCTCTACCGGGCGGCCGGCAGCGGCTTGTGGATCGGCCGGCCGGTCGAATGGCCGGGCTCGCGCCCCCTCAAACTGGAGCAGGAGATTGGACCCGACTTCGGCGGCCTCGTCGAATGGCCGCTGGAGCACGTAGTCAAGGTCCTGTGCTTCTATCACCCCGACGATGACGCCGAAGTGAAGGCGCGCCAGGAGGACGTGGTGAAAAGGCTCTTCGCCGCCAGCCGCCGCAACGGGCTGGAGATGCTTCTGGAGATCATTCCCTCCAAGGTGCGCGCCGTCGATGATGAGACCGCCGCCGCGGTCATCGAACGCTTCTACGAGATCGGCGTTTATCCCGACTGGTGGAAGCTTGAGCCGATGACCTCCGGGAAGGCGTGGGAGAGCGCTTGCGGCGCCATCACCCGCAACGACCCCTATACGCGCGGCATCGTCGTCCTGGGACTTGACGCGCCGGCGGCCGAGCTTGAGGAGAGTTTTGCGGTTGCAGCCGGCTTCGATCTTGTGAAAGGCTTCGCCGTCGGCCGCACCATCTTCGCCGACGCCGCGCGCCGCTGGCTGGCCGGCGAGATCGGCGACCAGGAGGCCGTCGCCACAATGGCAGAGAAATACCGCGCCCTGTGCGAGGTGTGGGACCGCGCGCGGGCGAAACGAGGGAGGGCCGCATGAAGACGATCAGGTTGACCGCCGCTCAGGCTGCGACACGCTATCTGGCGGCACAGATGAACGAGGACGGCGAACCCTTCATCGCCGGCGTATGGGCGATCTTCGGCCACGGCAATGTCGCTGCCCTCGGCGAGGCGCTTTATGCCGTGCGTGACAAGCTGCCCACCTATCGCGGCCACAACGAGCAGTCGATGGCCCACGCGGCAATCGCCTATGCCAAGCAGCTCCATCGCAAGCGGGCCATGGCCGTTACCTCCTCCATCGGCCCCGGCGCCACCAATATGGTCACGGCGGCAGCTCTTGCACATGTCAACCGCCTGCCGGTGCTCTTCATGCCCGGCGACGTCTTCGCGAATCGCGGGCCGGACCCGGTCTTGCAGCAAGTGGAGAATTTTTCCGACGGCACTGTCAGCGTCAACGACTGCTTCCGCCCCGTCTCGCGCTATTTCGACCGCATCACGCGGCCGGAGCAGCTTCTGACCGCGCTGCCCCGCGCCTTCCGCACCATGACCGACCCCGCCGACTGTGGCCCCGTCACGCTCGCCTTCTGTCAGGACGTGCAGGCGGAGGCCTACGACTGGCCGGAAAGATTCTTCGAGCCGAAGGTCTGGCGCATGCGCCGCGTCCAGCCCGACCCGGTCGAGGTCGAGGAGGCGGCGAAGATCATCGCCGCCGCCAAGGCACCTGTCATCGTCGCTGGCGGCGGCGTCCACTATTCCCATGCCCACGAGGCCTTCAAGTTTTTCGTCGAGGCCCATCAGATCCCGGTGGTGGAAACCCAGGCCGGCAAATCGGCGTTGCCCTGGGACCACCCGCTCAATCTCGGCCCGGTTGGCGTGACCGGCTCGTCCAGCGCCAACGCGCGCTGCGCCGAGGCCGACGTTGTCATCGGCGTCGGCACCCGGTTCCAGGATTTCACCACCGGCTCGTGGTCACTCTTTTCGCAGCCGGGGCGCAAGCTCATCAGCCTGAATGTCAATGCGTATGACGCGGTCAAGCATGGCGCGACGCCTCTTTGCGCGGATGCATGTGTCGGCTTGGAGGCGCTGTGGCGCGCCTTGGGCGAGAAGCGGTTCGATCCACCGGCCCCGAAGCTGAAGGCGGACTGGTTCGCCGCCGCCGACGCCGTGACCGCGGCGCCCGAGGTCACCAACGCGCTTCCCACCGACATGCAGGTGATCGGCGCCGTGCAGCGCGCGGCGCGCGAGAACACGGTGGTCATGTGTGCGGCCGGCACCATGCCCGGCGAGCTGCACAAGCTGTGGAAGGCCGGCCGCCCCGGCTCCTACCACATGGAATACGGCTATTCCTGCATGGGCTACGAGATCGCCGGCGGCATGGGCATCAAGATGGCCGAGCCCGACCGCGACGTGGTCGTCATGGTCGGCGACGGCTCTTACATGATGATGAACTCGGAGCTTGCCACGGCAGCGATGATGGGCG
This sequence comes from Chelativorans salis, assembly GCF_025336525.1. GTDB lineage: Bacteria > Pseudomonadota > Alphaproteobacteria > Rhizobiales > Rhizobiaceae > Chelativorans > Chelativorans salis. Next base: position 400,655 of record NZ_JAOCZP010000001.1, on the reverse strand, counting down.
TCAAGATCACCGTCGTCATCACGGATAACCGCGGCTATGGCTGCATCAACCGGCTGCAGATGGCCACCGGCGGTGCTGAGTTCAACAACCTCTTGGACCACGCCCAGCACGTGAACCCCTCGCAGATCGACTTCGTCGCTCACGCCGCCTCCATGGGCGCCCATGCGGAGAAGGCAGGCTCCATTGGTGAACTGGAGGAGGCGCTGGCGCGTGCGCGCCAGGCCGAAGGCCCCTTCGTCGTCGTCATCGACACCGACCCCTATCCCTCCACCGAGGCCGGCGGCCACTGGTGGGATGTGGCCGTGCCCGAGGTGTCGGAACGCGACCAGGTAAAGAAAGCCCGCGCAGGCTACGAAGCCGCGCTCAAGGAGAGGCGCTGAATGATCCGCTACGGCACCAACCCCATCGCATGGTCCAACGACGACGACCAGACAATAGGCGCCCACATCCCGCTGGAGCAGTGCCTGCGCGAGGCCGCCGCAATCGGCTTTTCCGGCATCGAGAAGGGCCACAAGATGCCCTCCGACGGAGAGGAGCTGAAGAAGGTGCTGGCCGCCCACGGCCTCCTCTTCATCTCCGGCTGGCACTCCCTGAACCTGCTCGTCAACGACATAGAGACGGAAAAGCGCGCCATCCAGCCGCATCTCGACATGCTGAAGGCGAATGGCTGCAAGGTCTGCGTCGTCTGCGAGACCTCCAACGCCATCCATGGCAACGAAGCGGTGCCGCTTAAGGACAAGCCGGTGCTGGCCGAGGGCGATTGGCCGAAATTCTGCGCCGGTGTCGAGGCCATCGCCGAGTATTGCGCAGGGCAGGGGATCGATCTCGTCTACCACCATCACATGGGCACCATCGTCCAGACCCGCCACGAGATCGGTCGCCTGATGGCCGGCACGGGCCCCGCCACCAAGCTGCTCCTCGACGTCGGCCACGCCTGGTTCGGCGGCTCGGATCCGGTCGAACTCGCCCGCACGTATATGGACCGGGTAGGCCATTTCCATGCCAAGAACGTGCGGCCGGCGATCAGGCGCCAGGTGGAAGAGGAGGGGCTTTCCTTCCTCGAAGGCGTCAGGCGCGGCGTCTTCACCGTGCCCGGCGATCCGGAAGGCGCGCTCGAGTTCGAGCCGGTATTGAAGGTCGCTGCCGAACACGGCTACGATGGCTGGCTCGTCATCGAGGCCGAGCAGGATCCGGGGAAGGCCGATCCCGTAAAATATCAGTCCATGGGCCTGGACGCGCTCAAGGCCGCGGCCAGGGCTGCAGGGCTGGACCGGTCGTAGCCGCGGGATATATCGGAGCATCATGCAGCTTTTCGACGCCGATCATCCCTTCTTCCGCCCCCTCTGGCGGCGGGTAGCCATCGTCGCCGTCTGCCTCGGCTGGGCGGCGTTCGAGTTTGCCTCGGCCTCGCCCTTCTGGGGTGCCCTCTTCGGCGGCGTCGGCGTCTATTGCGCCTGGGCGCTGCTCATCAACTATCGCCCCGACACCCACACGAAGTAGGAGACGAGCCATGTCGAAACTCCTGGTCAGGCCCGCCGGCAGTGCCGGCAAGGTGCACGACATCACGCCGCGAAGTGCTGGCTGGGGCTACGTCGGCTTCGGTCTCTACCGTCTGAAAGCCGGTGAGACGGCAATGGAGGAGACGGGCGATACCGAGGTCATCCTGGTGCTCGTGGAGGGCAAGGCCGAGATTGCCTCGGAGAATAAGAAATTCGGCGAGCTGGGCGAGCGCATGGATGTCTTCGAGCGCCTGCCACCCCATGCCGTCTACATCCCCAACGGCTCCCGCTGGACCGCGACGGCAACCACTGACTGCACGCTCGCCGTCTGCACCGCTCCAGGCAAGGGCGGCCACGAGGCCCAGGTGATCGGCCCTGCCGGTATCTCCCTTGCCGAGCGCGGCAAGGGCGCCAACACACGCTATATCCACGCCATCGCCATGGAAGAGCGCGATGTCGCTGACAGTCTGCTGGTCACCGAGGTCTACACTCCCCAGGGCAACTGGTCGTCCTATCCGCCGCACCGGCACGACGAGGATAACTACCCCGAGATGACTTATCTCGAGGAGACCTACTACCACCGCCTGAACCCCGCCAAAGGCTTCGGCTTTCAGCGCATCTTCACCGAGGACGGCGAACTCGACGAGTCAATCGCCGTCTCCAACCATGACGTCGTCCTCGTTCCGCGCGGCCACCACCCCTGCGGCGCGCCCTATGGCTACGAAATGTATTATCTCAACGTCATGGCCGGCCCCCGTCGTGCCTGGCGCTTCAAGAACCACCCGGACCACGATTGGATTTTTCAGCGAGACAGCGGCAACGGTTAGAACCGGTAGCGAAGGCCAATGGTATTGGCGTTGGACCCTTCGCCGAGGTCGCCGAACAGCCCGTTGCTGCCGGACCTGTGGTGAAGCTGATAGACGAGTTCGACATTCGGAGCCTGCCGCAACCGGAACGCCATCTCCGGTCCGGCAAAGCCTAGCAGAGTGGCGTCGCCGCCATATCGAATCTCGCGCTCTCGTTCGATCTCGGTCGGGCTGGTGACCGCGCTGAAACCCAACGTCAGCCCCGGCGCAATCGCCAGGTCGCCAATGACCAGGCCGTGGTGACGGATCCTTACTCCCGCCCAGATTTCGCCGCTGGTATCGTCGTTCTCGCCGAAGCGGAGTGCCGCGCCCGCCACTCCGCCAAGAACAAAGCCCGCCCCAAGCTCATGAAAATCCCGGCCGTAGACCCCGCCGATCATGTAGTTGCTAGTATATTCGGCATCCCAGAACCGCATGACGCTGCCGAACGACCTCTCGGCAAAGACACCGCCGAACATGTGGACATCGTTCTTCGCCGCCGGTGCTTCGGGGCTGACGAACGGATCCTGCGTCGCGAAATACAGGAACGGCTCACCATCACCCGCGTTGCCAACGCCAACCGACACCGCCAGCAGGGCCACGGCAAGAAAGAGCCTGGTTCCGCTCAACGAATCCCCCCGAATCATGGCACGCCCGCTATCCTAGAGCCGATAGCAGCGACTGTCCAAAAAGGCCTTCCGAACCGCTCGGTTTATATCGCAACCATCTTTCGCGGCTATCGACACCATTGGTTCTGGCTGCTTTCTTGGCAGTCGCATCGTCGCGGTTGCCTTGACCACCGGCGTTTCCTCTGGCGTCGCCTTTGCCGAAGCTGCCGGTCGGGCCGAAGTCGCTAGGCGCGCGAGGTCCAGGCCTCTCGTCGGCCGAACCGACGCTCTTCTCGTTACCAGGATTGCCGCGGTTGTCGTCGTCGTTGCCGCGAAGCAGCGAATTCGGGAAGGTGGTTGGCTGGGGAACCTGGATTCGAACCAGGACCGACGGAGTCAGAGTCCGCTGTTCTACCGTTAAACTATTCCCCAGCATGCCGCTTCGCCGCGTGGCGGTTGCGCGGGCCAAGCTATTTAGCCATGCCCCTTTAATAGTCAACCCCGTCGGCGTTTTCAAATCGCGATTGTTCCTCTTCGCGCCCGCACCACAGTTGCACCGGGAGCACGGCGGCCATTTCTTCGTGGCCGGCTCTTGGTCAAAGGTCGCACCGCTGCTAGTCTGTCGCCAACATAAGTGTCGAGCGCCTGCTGGTGCGCCATTTCGGCGCGCGCGGCGCGGAAGGAAATGCGGTGGACGACCACGAGGAATGTGACGCGCCACCGGTCGCGGAGTGTGTTGGCGATCACGTCTCGGTGGGGGGCGGCGTGACTGTGAACGGGCGGGAGCCGGCATTGGCTCCGGCCGCGGGCTTCGCGGGCGACGGGCCGAGGAAGCCGAAGCGCAAGCGCAGGAGAAAGCGCGGGCGCCGCGTTTTCGTTCGCGATGGCGAAGGGCGCCCTGCGCAACAAGCCCCGGTTGCTCCGGAACCGGGGGCCAAGGCGCCGGTTCCGTCTCTCGGAGAGCCGCGGCAAACGGGTGGCGGGACCTATACGCCGCGGAACGGCTTCAATGGCACTTCGCAGACGCTTTATGCCGCGCTCGATCTTGGCACCAACAATTGCCGCCTGCTGGTGGCGACGCCAGGCCGGCCCGGCCGCTTCCGCGTCGTCGATGCCTTCTCGCGCATCGTCCGGCTGGGTGAGGGGCTGACGGCGAGCGGGCGGTTGAGCCAACCGGCCATGGACCGCGCCGTGGACGCGCTCGCCGTGTGCGCGGAAAAGCTTGCCGGCTGGCGGCTCAGCGGCGTGCGCATGATCGCCACCGAGGCCTGTCGCTCGGCCGAGAACGGTGGAGACTTCCTCGACCGTGTGCAGCGGGAGACGGGGCTTGCCCTGGAGGTGATCGACCGCCAGACGGAAGCCAGGCTCGCCGTCTCCGGCTGCAGCTCGCTGGTGACGCGCGAGACCGACGGCCTCGTGCTGTTCGACATCGGCGGCGGCTCCTCGGAGATCGCCCTGGTCGACCTGTCACGCCACCGCACGCCGCGGCTTGCCGACCACATCGTCTCCTGGACATCGCTGCCCGTCGGCGTCGTCTCGCTGGCCGAGCGCTTCGGCGGCCGCGTCGTCACGCGCGAAAGCTTTGAAGCGATGGTCAACGAGGTCACCCTCATGCTGTCGCGCTTCGACGGTGGCGGCCGGCTGGCGCATGTCGCCTCGACTGCCCGGTTCCATCTGTTGGGCACATCCGGCACCGTCACCACGCTGGCCGGCGTTCATCTCGGGCTGAAGCGCTATGACCGCCGCCGCGTCGACGGGCTGTGGATGGAGCGCGACAGCATCGACCGCATGATCGAGACCATCCTCGGCTGGAGCTTCGACGAGCGCAAGGCCAACCCCTGTATCGGCTCCGAGCGGGCAGACCTGGTGCTTGCCGGCTGCGCTATCCTAGAGGCGATCCGCCGCCACTGGCCGGCCGAGCGCCTGCGCGTTGCCGACCGGGGCCTGCGCGAAGGCATGCTCAGCGAAATGATGGCGCGCGACGGGGTGTGGCGCCGCCGCAAGCGCGTTGGGGCATGGCCGGCGTGAAAAAGGAGGGCAAGCCCGGCAGCGGCGCCCGTGCGCTGAAGACGCGGGTGAAGAAAAAGCGGGGCCTGAAGAACTCCTCGCGCCGCTGGCTGGAGCGGCATCTGAACGATCCTTATGTGCAGCGCGCCACGCAGGAAGGCATGCGCTCGCGCGCCGCCTACAAGCTCACCGAGATCGACGACAAGCATCACATCCTGGCGCCGGGCATGAAGGTCATCGATCTGGGTGCCGCCCCCGGCGGCTGGTGCCAGGTGGCGGCGGCCCGCGTAAAATCGGATCCGCAGAACCCCAGCGTCGTCGGCATCGACTATCTGGAGATGGACCCGGTGCTCGGCGCGGCAATTCTCAAGACTGATTTCCTCGACGACGATGCGCCGGACCGCCTCATCGACGTGCTGGGCGGCCCGCCCGACGTGGTGCTGTCCGACATGGCCGCCCCCACCACCGGCCACCGCCGCACCGACCATCTGCGCACCATGCACCTGTGCGAGGCGGCAGCGGATTTCGCGGTGAACGTGCTGAGGCCCGGCGGCCACTTTCTCGCCAAGACCTTCCAGGGTGGCGCCGGGACGGACCTCCTCGCCATGCTGAAGCGCAATTTCCGCTCCGTCCACCACGTCAAGCCGCCTGCCTCGCGCGGCGAGTCGGTGGAGCTCTATCTTCTCGCCAAGGGCTTCAGGGGCGAGGGCTGAGCGCTCACTCCGCCGGCAGTGCCTGCTCCTCGTCCTTCATGCGCCGGCGCCGGTGCCCCGAGACTGCGTTGCCCGTGTCGGCCGGCAGCCGGATGAAGGGCAGGGCGGCGAGCGCCGTCAGCATGGCGACGACCATGAAGGCGTTGGCGAAGGCGTCGAGGCCGAGCGGCGCACCTGTCACATAGGTCGTCGCCTCCAGGATGCCGGCGCCCACCGCCACGCCGAGCGCGATGCTGATCTGCTGGCTGGCCGCGGCGATGGCTGTCGCCTGGCTCGCCTGCCGCTCGCCGATCTCGGCGAAGACCAGCGCATTGGCCGAGGTGAAGAAGAGCGAGCGGAAGAAGCCCGCCGCCATCAAGACGGCGATGATGGCGCCGGGCGGCGTTGCCGGTGTGAACAGCGCGTTGGCGGCGATCAGCGCGCTGCCGAGGACGGCCGCCAGCACCAGCACCAGGCGAAAGCCGCCGGCGCGCAGCGTGGCGCTGGCGATGAACTTCATGGCGATGGCGCCAAGCGCCGATGAGAAGGTGAGCATGCCGGACTGGAAGGGCGTCAGCCCGAAGCCGATCTGGAACATCAGCGGTAAGAGAAACGGCACCGCCCCCGCGCCGATGCGGAACAGCGAGCCGCCGATGATCGCTGAGCGGAAGGCGCGGTTGGAAAACAGCCTGAGGTCGAGGATCGGCCGCTCCGCCCGCCGCGCGTGGCGCACATAAAGCCACGCTATCGCCATTCCCGCCATCACCGTCGCCAGCCCAACCGCCGGCGGCAGCGCCGGCAGGCTGATGACCGACAGGCCGAACACCACACCGGAGGCAGCGAACCCCGACAGAACGAAGCCCCTGACATCCAGCCTTTCATTCTCCTGCGGTTCGAACTCCGGCAGCACGCGGCCGGAGAAGAAGATGCCCAAAAGCCCGATCGGCACATTGATGAGAAAAATCCAGTGCCAGGAAAAATAGGTGGTGATGAAGCCGCCGACCGGCGGCCCGACAAGGGGGCCGACAAGCGCCGGCACGGTGAGCCAGGCCATGGCGGAGACGAGCTGGTTCTTCGGCGTCGCCCGCACAAGCACCAGCCGCCCCACCGGCGTCATCATCGCTCCGCCCATGCCCTGCACGAAGCGCGCCATGACGAAGGCGAACAGCGAATCCGAAACAGCGCAGGCGACCGAACCGACAACGAACACACCGATGGCGAGCGCAAACACCCGCTTCGCACCGAACCGGTCGGCCATCCAGCCGCTGACGGGAATGAAGATGGCAAGCGCCACCAGATAGGTCGTCAGTGCCAGCTTCAGCGTCACCGGGCTGGTCCCGATATCCGCCGCGATCGCCGGCAGCGAGGTGGCGATGACGGTCGAATCCATCTGCTCCATGAAGAGCGCGACGGCGAGGATCAGCGGAAGCGAGCGATTCACAGGCAGCGACCGGTTGGTTCAGAAGATCGGCGGCCCGGGAGGCAAGCCGGCACGCACCATATCGGCCGAAAGGACGGGGATGTCAAAGGCGGGGTGACATGGAAGGTAAGCTTGCCAGGCGGCTTCGTTAGCGCTGTGTTGGCAAACTGGGAAATGTAAAATTAGAATGGAGGACTATACGAACGAGGCCGAGATTGCTGATCCGAAACGAACGTCCTGGCGATGAAGACGCCATCCACAGCCTGACATTGTCGGCTTTCGAACCGATGGCATTCAGCGACGGATCGGAAGCTCCAATAATCAGATCTCTACGGGCGTCTGGCGACCTGACGTTATCGTTGGTGGCCGAAAAGGACGGGGCAATCTTAGGCCACATCGCACTCTCTCCAGTCACCATCGACGGCATCCATAACAACTGGTTCGGTCTAGGGCCGGTTTCGGTACGGCCGGAGATGCAGCGGCGGGGTATCGGAAGAGCGCTGATCCTGACTGGTTTGGAAATGCTCAAGGAGCGCGGCGCTCGTGGTTGTGCGTTGATCGGCAGCCCCGACATCTACAGCCGCGTGGGCTTCGAAAGTGACGGTCAGCTATCGTACGGGAATCTGGACCGGAGCTACGTCCAGTGGATCGTATTCTCCGGTCCCGCACCGCGCGGCGAGCTGAAATTTGCTCCGGCATTTGAACCCGAGGGCCATACCAGCCAGCACACATGAGTGCGCCTATCGCGCGCCAACCTCCGCCGCATGGCGCCGGATGTCTTCGATGCGGTCGGGCGTTGTCGGATGCGTGGAGAAGAAATCGTTGCGGTCGTCATCACCGTAGTTCTCACGCAGCACGTCGAAGAGGCGCGCCAGGCCGGCCGGCTCCCGCCCCGCCTTCGCCATCAGTTCGACGCTGTAGCGGTCGGCCTCGCTCTCCTGGTCGCGCGAATAGGAAAGCGTCATCAGGCCCGCGCCCTGGACAAGCACCTCTTCCATGCCCGAGCCGATGTCGCCGCCGATGAACATGATCAGCGTCGTGATCCCGGCTGCCCGGTAGAGGCGGCGCAGGCTGTGCTTGTGCACCACATGCCCAATCTCATGGGCGAGCACGCCGAGCACTGCGTCTTCGTCGCGCGCAAGCCGCACGAGTTCGTCAGTCAGCACGATCGTGCCGTCGGGAAGTGCGAAGGCATTGGGTCCGATCACCCCGCCGCGGCGGAATTGCAGGTCGAAGGCATCCGCGCCTCCGGGCGTGAGCTCGGCAAGTGTGCGGAAATCCGACGTGATCGCCTGGCGCCTTTGCCCCTCAAGTTGCGAGGGGGCGAGCACCGTCTGGTCGAGGGAGGCAAGCGCGCTCTGGCCCATAAGGCGCGGGGCGGCGGGCGGCGTCACTGCAACCGCCACCTCCACCGCGATCGGCAGGGCATAGCGGTAAAGCCCCACGCACAGCACGGCCACCACCGCCACCAGCAGGATAAGCCGCGGATGGAAGCGCTCCAGCCCGTGCACGAACCCCACCCGCCATCCGCGATGCGCCTTGAGCCAGCGGTCGATGGCATCGTTGTCATCCGTCTCGAAAACGCTCCCGTCCGCAAAGGTGATCCGGCGCGGGATTCGGCCGACACGGTTCGAAACCGAGAGGCCGGAGACGGCGCCCTCCGCAAGTGTCTCCCCGCCTTCTGCGCCTTTCGCCGTGGCCACGCCATCGGCGGACGTGAAGCGCGCCGCCTCCGCCCGGCTCGATCCGGGCGGGTGCCATTGACCGGAAATGACAAGGCGCGGCCTGTCAGAGCCCAAAGTCGAAGCCTTCCATATCCATATATTCGGCGCCGATTGCCGGTCCGGTCTGCTCGACCTCGTTCAGATAGTCGTCAAGCGAGCCGCTGACGGTGACTGCCGTGGCCGAGGCCACATAGCGCGCCATCCGCACCGCCGCCCAAGGCCGGGCGAAGCCGAGCGAGAAGATTGTCGCCAGGAAGTTCGAGATGGCGATCCATGTATAGCGCCGCCGCCCGAGCCGTGAGGCGAATTCGTGCCGCCCGTCGAACACCGCGGCGTTGAAGGCGACATTGCGCACGCCCGCGCGGTAGAACAGTCCGGCAAAGCCGTAGATTGCCATCAGCGCGAGGAAGACGAGAAAGACCGCGGTCGTAACGGTGTTCTCGTTGACCGTCGCCAGGCCGCTGCTCGCCCAGCCGAACAAGCCAAGGCCCAGCACCGTAAGCGGTGCAACGCCGAGGAGCACCAGAAGCGCAGGCATCCACCACTGACTGTAGAGCGCTTTCAGCTGCGGCTCGCAGGCCACCTTACGCCCACCATAGCTGACATTGCCGAGCGTGTAGCGCCACATCCAGCGCGAGGCGAGAGGCGCCAGTATGCCAAGCGTAAGCGTGGCGAGGAAGGGGCCGATGAGATAGGCCACGAAAGCGCCCCAATAGCCGCCGTGAAAGTCGAGGCGGACATTGCGGTAGCTGGTCACGCGCGCGTTGAAGCGCAAGCCCCGCTTGATGAGCCACGGCATGGCCGCCAGCAGAAGAAAGGGCAGGATCAGGTTTGCCACCGTGTATATGACGAACATGTTCGCGTAGGCGAATATGTACGGCAAGACAGCGTAAATGATCAGCGCCACAAGAACGACGATCCGGCCGATGAGGATCTGCAGTCCCCGCGCGTGGTAGTCAAAGCTGCGCCCGGCAAGCTCGGTATTGCCGTAGAAATAGCGCTGCCGGCGGACTTTCGCCCAGGCTGAATAGATGCCGAGCGTGACGATCGTCAGAAGGATGTTGACGATCCAGATACCGAAGTATTCGCCGGCCCTGCCGGTGAAGGAAAAGGTCTCGGTGTGCCGGTCCTGCGGATTGCCCCCCGCGGGAATCACTCGCGACGCATCGTTCATTGTATGCCCCCTTGCCTGCTGGAATCGATTTTAATCAATGCCCGCACACCATTGCCGTAACCGGCCATCTTTTCAACGCCTCACGGACGTGGTACGAGCCAGCGCCAATCCTGAAAGGGAATCACATTGAGGCAGCCCGTTCTCCCCCTTAGGGAAACGGCCTGTGCGTTCCTCTCATATTTCAAGGGTCGGCCATGGCAAAAATCATCGAAACCGCAACCGGCGCCGAGGCGCTCACCTTCGACGACGTGCTTCTGCAGCCCGGCCATTCCGAGGTGATGCCCGGCCAGACCGATGTGCGCACCCGCATCGCCGGCGACATCGAACTGAACATCCCGATCCTTTCGGCCGCTATGGACACTGTCACCGAATCTGCGCTGGCGATCGCCGTGGCGCAGGCCGGCGGTATCGGCGTCATCCACCGCAATCTTTCGCCCGCCGAGCAGGCGGAGGAGGTGCGGCAGGTCAAGAAGTTCGAGTCGGGCATGGTGGTGAACCCCATCACTATCGGCCCGGATGCGACGCTGGCCGATGCCCATGCGCTGATGAACACCCACCGCATCTCCGGCATTCCTGTGGTGGAGAACGGCGGCCTCGGCGGGCAGACCACGGGCAGGCTCGTCGGCATCCTCACCAACCGCGACGTACGCTTCGCCTCCAACCCCACTCAGCCGGTGCGCGAATTGATGACGTATGACAACCTCGTCACCGTGAAGGAGGGGGTCAGTCAGGACGAGGCCAAGCGGCTTCTGCACCAGAACCGCATCGAGAAGCTTCTGGTGGTGGACGATGGCGGCAACTGCGTCGGCCTCATCACGGTCAAGGACATCGAGAAGTCGCAGCTAAACCCGCATGCCTGCAAGGATGCGCAAGGGCGGCTGCGCGCGGCAGCCGCCACCAGCGTCGGCGACGACGGTTTCGAGCGCGCCGAGCGGCTGATCGATGCGGGTGTCGACCTGCTCGTCATCGACACCGCGCATGGCCACTCGCAGCGCGTGCTTGATGCGGTGGCTCGCGCCAAGACCTTGTCCAACGCCGTGCGCATCATCGCCGGTAACGTCGCGACAGCCGGCGGCACCAAGGCGCTGCTGGACGCCGGCGCGGATGGCGTGAAGGTTGGCATCGGCCCCGGCTCCATCTGCACCACGCGCGTGGTGGCCGGCGTCGGTGTGCCGCAGCTCACCGCCATTATGGCGGCGGTTGAGGCTGCCCGCGACGCCGGGGCGACGGTGATTGCCGACGGCGGCATCAAATATTCCGGCGATCTCGCCAAGGCGATCGCCGCCGGCGCCAGCGCGGCCATGATTGGCTCGCTCCTGGCCGGCACGGAGGAGAGCCCCGGCGAGGTCTATCTGTACCAGGGCCGCTCGTTCAAGGCCTATCGCGGCATGGGTTCCGTAGGCGCTATGGCGCGCGGCTCGGCCGACCGCTACTTCCAGGCCGAGGTGCGGGATACACTGAAGCTGGTGCCGGAAGGTATCGAGGGCCAGGTGGCTTACAAGGGGGCGGCTGCAGGCGTGCTGCACCAGCTCACCGGTGGGTTGAAGGCGGCGATGGGCTATGTCGGCGCGGCCAACCTGGCCGAGTTCCAGGAGAAGGCCACCTTCGTGCGCATCTCCGGCGCCGGCCTGCGCGAGAGCCACCCGCACGACGTGACGATTACGCGCGAAAGCCCGAACTATCCGGGCGCGAGTTGAGCGCCAAAAAGTAAGAGGCCCCGGAAAGTCCAGGGCCTCTTCGTCTGTTCAGGCCTTCGCCTTTTCCATCGTCCTGGTGCTACCCGTCTCCTCGAACACACCCGCCTTGTAGAGAAAGCCGGCAATGGCGCCGCCGATGAGCGGGGCGACGATGAAGAGCCATAACTGGCCGATCGCCGCGCCGCCGGAGAACAGCGCCGGCCCGATGGAGCGTGCCGGGTTCACCGAGGTCCCCGTGACGGCGATGAGGCATATGTGGATCGCCGTCAGCGTCAGGCCGATGGCAAGCCCCGCCATGACGGTACCATGCTTCTCCGACGTCACGCCGAGGATAACCATGACGAAGACGAAGGTCGCCACTACCTCGGCAATGAATGCGGCGCCGGTGGTGTAGTTGCTCCATCCGTTCGCCGCCAGGTTGGCGGGCGCGCCCGCAGCGGAGCCGGAGGCGATGAGCCACAATACGAGGGCGCCGATGATGCCGCCGATCACCTGGGCGACCATGTAGGGCAGGACCTCCTTCGCCGGCAGACGGCCGGCAAGATAGACGCCGAGGGTGACGGCCGGGTTGAGGTGCGCGCCCGAGATAGGACCGACCGCATAGGCCATCGCCACCACGGCGATGCCGAAGGCCAGCGCGATACCCACTGCGCCGCCCGTCGGGATAAGATCCCCGAAGCCGCCGAGAACAACGCTCGAACAGCCGATGAAGACAAGGCAAAAGGTGCCGAACAGTTCTGCGGTATAAGCTTTCATGATGCGAATCACCCCGCAATTGCGTTTGCCTATCGAGCTTTCACCAACTTCTCGTTGAAAGCAACTGCACAGACAACTTGTGCAGCTTTTCTACGCGGCGTAGTGGGAATCTTCGATTGCTTCGCTGAGCGCGGAAAAGTCTGCCTGCCGCGGGTTCGTCTTGCGCCAAGCAAGGCAGATTGTGCGCGATGGTCCGGGCTCGACGAAAGGCAGGACGCGCACGCCGGGCAGAAGCTCCGCCGCCTTCCGCGCCATCTCCGGTATCAGCGTCACGCCGAGGCCGTGCGAGACCATATGCAGGAGGGTGGCGAGGCTCGTGGCGCCGAAGCTCGCCATGGTGACGGGCTTGACCATACCGCAAACGGCGAGCGCCTGGGCGCGCATGCAGTGGCCATCCTCCAGGAGCATCAGCCGCTCCAGCGCCATGCTTTCCTGAGCCACCGGCGGAGCGATGCGCTCGGCTTCTTCCTCCGGTACGGCGAGGAAGAAGCGGTCCTCGAAAAGTGCCGTGCTCTGAAGCCGCGGCTCGTCCAGCGGCTCGGCGGCGATCACGCCGTCCAACCGGCCGTTGCTGGTCTCCTCCAGTAAAGTTGCGGTCACGGCCTCGCGCACCTCGATCCGCAGCGCCGGAAAGCGCCTCTTGAGGAGAGGAAGCAGATGCGGCAGCAGATAGGGCGCCACCGTCGGGATGACGCCCAGCCGGAAACGCCCTTCCAGCACCTTCCGGCCCCGGCGCGCCACACTCTCCAGGTCCTCCACTTCCGCCAGGATGCGGGCGATGCGCGGGCGCAGCGCCTGCGCTTCCGCCGTCAGCCGCACCGTGCCGCCACCGCGCTCGAACAGCTTGTAGCCAAGCTGCCCCTCCATCTCGGCGATCTGCGCGGAAAGGGCCGGCTGGGTGACGCCGGCCGCCTCAGCCGCGCGCCCGAAATGCAGCTGCTCTGCCAGCCGTTCGAAATACTGCATCTGACGAAGGGTTACCCGTAACATAAGGGGAAGTTATCAGGGAGAATATGAAAGGCAATTGCAGATTATGATGAACGCGGGAAAGAATCACGGGATGGATCCTGCTCGCGGTCGAAAAATGCCCTCCTTCGGCAAGCACAGGAGGGATAGGGGATTATGAGCGGCTCCGGCTCGATAGCCTGCGCCTACGTCAGCACGGCCTCGCGCTTCAGCACCTGATCGATCTCCGCCATGACCGCTGCCGGCAACGGCCCCTTCTCCATCGCGCCGACATTTTCGCGCACCTGCGCCTCGGTCTTGAAGCCGGGGATCGGAAAAGTCGCGGGCGAACGGGCAAGGATCCAGCCCAGGGCCCCCTGCGCCAGCGTCCTGCCGCCGGTCTGCAGCAGTTCGCGCACCGCCTCCAGCCGCCGGAGATAATCCGGGTCCGGCCGCCCGTTCTGAAAGAACCTGACCCACCCATGGCCGGCACCGCGCACCTCGCTCGAAGGCATATGCGCATCGGCGGCGAACTTGCCCGTGAGGAACCCCATCGCCAGCGGCGACCGGTTTAGGCTGGCGAGATTGTTTTCCTCGCACATCGCCAGCATGTCGGGCCCGTCCGTAAAGACGTTCAGTTCCTGCTGAACCGCAACGAAATGCGGAAACTTCAACATCCGCTCCGCGGCCGCGGCATTGTCCGTGCTCCAGCCCCAGAAACGGATGGCGCCTTTCTCCGCCAGCCTTTCCAGCGCCTCACCCGCCGCATCCGCCTGGTCGTCTGTCAGGTCTCCCACATGGATTTGATAAAGGTCGATCTGATCGGTGCGAAGACGCTGCAGCGACGCCGAGCACGCCTTTTCGATGTAGGAAGGGCTGACGTCCATACCGAGCAGCGTGCGCGCCGCCCGGTCATAGGTGAAGCCGAATTTGGTAGCGATAGTCGCATCGCCTCTTCGCCCGGCGAGCGCCCGGCCGATCACCTCTTCGCTGTGCCCGGTCCCGTAGGCATCGGCGGTATCGATAAGCGATGCGCCCATCTCGAGCGCAAGGTGGATGGCGCGGATCGACTGTTCGTCGTCAATCTCGCCCCAGCCGTCCGGCTTTCCCTCAAAAATGAAATGTCCTCCGATCGCCCAACCACCCAGTCCGATGGCGCCGGCTGAAAGGCCGGAGCGTCCCAACGGTCTGCGGCTGGTCGCGGAAATGGTGCTTAAAGGCATGACATCCCTCTTCCTGTACGATTGTTCGCGCCGCTAACGTCCTCCCGGTGATCGCGCGACGTCGGCCGACCATCTCACCGGGGACGCGATGACCAGAAGGGCTGATTCCGCAAAGCGTTTTTCAAGAATGAAAAGCCGGCACCCGACCGGCCCGAAGATTCATGGCCGCACCCTTGCGAAACTAGACCTTGCCTCGCGCACCCACAGGCCCTAGCAACACCGCACGACGGGTAAACCGAAAAAGGCAATGATCATGCGCCTCGGCGGCAGGCTGGCAGCAGCCATCGACATTCTCCACGACATCGAAAAACGTCATCGCCCCGCCGCGGATGCCATGCGGGACTGGGGCCTGTCGCACCGGTTCGCCGGCGCCGGCGACCGCGCAGCCATCGGCAACTTCGTCTATGACGGCCTGCGCCGCCGCCGCGCCGCAAGCTGGCTTTTCGATGCCGACACGCCGCGTTCCCTCGTTTTCGGCGGGTATCTCCTGGAAAACGGCGGCGGAACGGAGGCGCTCGATAGCGCCTTCACCGAAGACCGCTTCGCCCCGCCGCCGCTCGACGAGGCGGAGCTTGCGAGCCTCCGCGCGCGCCTCGGCCAGCCCCTTCCGGATGCCGCCCGCGCCAATGTGCCGGAATGGTGCGAGCCGCTGGCAGCCCGGGCCTTCGGCGAAGTGTGGGTGGAGGAGTGCGCCGCCCTTGCCGACCGGCCGCCGCTCGACATGCGTGCCAACACGCTGAAAGTGGAGAAGCAGAAGGTTCTCGCCGCCCTTGCCCGCACGGGGGCCGAGGCAGCACGTATCGCAACCAACGGCATGCGCGTCCCCCCGGTCGCGGGCGACGGACGGCATCCCAACGTGCAGGCCGAGCCGGCGTTCCGCAAGGGCTGGTTCGAGGTGCAGGACGAGGGTTCGCAGATCGTCGCCGAGCTTGCTGGGGCGGCTCCCGGCCGCCAGGTGCTCGACTTCTGCGCCGGTGCCGGCGGCAAGACGCTCGCCATGGCCGCGATGATGGAAAATCGCGGCCAGATCCACGCCTACGATGCCGACCGCCAACGCCTCGCGCCGATCTTCGACCGCCTGAAACGGGCAGGCTGCCGCAACGTGCAGGTGATTGCAGAGGACGAAGCGCTCGCCCGCCTCGAAGGCCAGATGGATCTCGTCATCGTCGACGCTCCCTGTACCGGCTCCGGCACCTGGCGCCGCCGGCCGGACGCCAAATGGCGCCTGACGCCGCAGCAGCTCGAGGCGCGCCAGATAGAACAGATGGCTATCCTCGATACCGCGAGTCGCTACGTGAAGCCGGGCGGGCGGCTTGCCTACATCACCTGTTCCATTTTCCGGGAGGAGAATGTCGACCAGGCGCGGGCCTTCATCGAGCGCGCACCCGCCTTCCACCCCCTCGACCACCGCGCCATCTGGCAGGAGCGCTTTCCCGCCCATCCGCAGGCCGCGCACATCGAGGAGAATGACGGCATCATGCTCACACCGGCAGTCACCGGCACGGATGGCTTCTATTTCTCCGCCTTCGAGCGCCGCTAGAAGCAATTCCAGGAAAAGTGGGAACCGGTTTTCCGTCCGGAATTGCGGCAAGGCAAAGAGAGCAATTCCAGGAAAAGTGGGAACCGGTTTTCCGTCCGGAACTGCGGCAAGGCAAAGAGAGCAGTTCCAGGAAAAGCGGAAGCCGGTTTTCCAATCAGCCGCCTCTGCATTGCCCATCACCGCCCGCTTTGCCATAAGCATGTCTGCCGACAAGGAAGAAGACGATGGCGGAACGACGGTTTGCCGAGGGGGACTTCGAGGCGCGGGTGCGCACCAGCTTTGCCCGTCAAAGGGCGATGGAGACCATCGGCGCCAGGCTGACCGTGGTCACGCCCGGCGTCGTCGAGATCGAGATGCCCTATGCGCAGCGCTTTACCCAGCAGCACGGTTTCCTGCACGCCGGCGTCATCTCCATGGCGCTCGATTCGGCCTGCGGCTACGCCGCCTATTCGCTGATGCCGGCCGATGCCGGCGTGCTGACGATCGAGTTCAAGGTAAACCTCCTGGCGCCGGGTAGGGGAGAGCGCTTCCTTTTCCGCGGCACGGTCACCAAGCCCGGCCGCACCATCATCGTCGCCGACGGCCAGGCCTATGCCTATGACGGTGAAGGCGAGGCAAAACTGATCGCCACCATGACCGGCACCATGATGAGCGTCGTCGGCCGGCGGGACATCGAGGGCTGAAAAGCCCGACGCCGGCCGGTGTCTCAGCTTGAATTTCGGCTGTGGGTGGAAAGTTCGTGTTCACGCCCCTGGACCTGAACGGGCAAAAAGCGCCGGGAGCCGACGTCTACAGGTCCCGGACTTTGGCATCTGCGCTGAAGGATTTCGGGCGGCAAGGCGTATTCCGGCAAATCTCTATCCATCTCGTCGTATTATCAGTAGGCGGTGTTCTCAGGCACGGCCTGCAGGGAGCGCTTCGGTCACCGCGAGCCAAAGTCGGAGCGAAATGCTGGCCGGGCAAACTGCCTCATGTAATGGCAGGCAAGCTCGCTCCCATCGCATGGTCCACGATGTAGAGCCAGCGTCCGTCATCCTGACGACGAACGATCTCGGCCGAACTACCTGAGGCAATGGTCTGGCCCCCGTGTTCCAGCATCCAATCTGCCCGCAGCAAGGCGATATCCTCGAACACCAAGCAAAAGTTGTTGCGGGAGGTCATAGTGCCCGGTGCTTGGAGCAGCGCCGTCAGTTCGGCACGGATCGCCGCATGCCCGGTATGAGTCCGGCCGGTTTCATCAGCCCGGAGCTGGGCCCGCTGTTCATAGAGCGCCATCAAGTTCTCGATGTCGCGACTGTTGAAGGCGCGCGCGAAAGTCGGATTCATGTCTTCGGGTTTGGTAGCGGTGAACATGATGCCTCATCGGTTTGCATGGTCAGATGCAGGTACTTGAACATACGCGTGCGGTGCTCACCTAATGGGTAGCCACGCCGTATCCGCATGGGGGGTACTATCGCAGGGGAAACGAGCCATGGATAACACCACCACCATCACCGATATGGAGCGTCCCGGGCCACGACATGCGTGCGACTGTCCGGTCGAGGACTGGCTTGCCTTTCTGGGGCATCGCTGGTGCGCACTCATCCTGTGGCACCTAAAGGAAGGACCGCGCCGGTTCGGAGAATTAGAGGACCAGCTTGTTGGGGTGCGTCCGAAAGTATTGTCCGAACGATTGGATGACTTGACCGGGCGAGGGCTCATCGAGCGGATTGAAGAGGCGGGCTTCCCCCGGACCGTGCGATATGTGCTGACCGAGCGGGGGCGCAAGGTCGTCGTGATCCTCGACCAATTCGAGCTCTTGTGCCGGTCGTAGAGACGCGACAGGCGACGCTGCGTCCCATTTCCGTCATCGATCGAGCGCATGGCTGTTGTAGACGGTGCACGGGAATCGAGGCCGAAATATTATCGTACGATGCATCGTGCTTTCGTGCTCAGCCGTCTGGCGCCGATGAAGGGGCGGCGGGTCGATGGCGGCAGCCTGGCCCCCACGCTTCGGCGGGCGTGGTGACGATGGCGCGCGTCCCTCATCTACTTCGAGACAGCACGGGCAAGAACCGTCCTTTCCCAGCGGCACTCGGGAGCCCGGCAGATGGACACGAAGAAAGATTCCGGCAAAACACCCGCTGACCCGTTGCGCTGAATCGCTTCCTTCATTAAAGGCTCGCCATGAGTATCACGACCCATCCCGACACCGTCCTCATCGTCGACTTCGGCAGCCAGGTCACGCAGCTCATCGCGCGCCGCGTGCGCGAGGCCGGCGTCTACTCCGAGATCACGCCTTTCCAGTCCGCGGAGGAAGCGTTCAAGCGCCTCAAGCCCAAGGCGGTGATCCTGTCGGGCAGTCCCGCCTCGACCGTCGACATCGGTAGCCCCCGCGCACCCGACATCGTTTTCGAAACCGGCCTGCCGGTGCTCGGCATCTGCTACGGCGAGCAGACCATGTGCGCCCAGCTCGGCGGCAAGGTGGAGGGCAGCGACCACCGCGAGTTCGGCCGCGCCTTCCTGGAGGTCGAGGAGGATTGCGCGCTTTTCGAAGGCGTGTGGGCGCCCGGCACGCGCCACCAGGTGTGGATGAGCCACGGCGACCGGGTGACCGCCATCCCGCCAGGTTTCAAGGTGGTGGGAACGTCTTCCGGCGCGCCCTTTGCGGCGATCGCCGACGAAGCCCGCAAATATTACGGCGTCCAGTTCCATCCAGAAGTGGTGCACACGCCAGACGGCGCGAGGCTCCTTTCCAACTTCGTGCACAAGATTGCCGGCCTTGCCGGCGACTGGACGATGGCCGCCTATCGCGAGCAGGCGGTCGAGGCGATCCGCCGGCAGGTGGGCTCCGGCAAGGTGATCTGCGCGCTTTCGGGCGGCGTCGATTCCTCCGTCGCAGCCCTTCTCACCCACGAGGCCGTCGGGGAGCAGCTCACCTGCATCCTCGTCGACCACGGTCTGATGCGCAAGAACGAGGCCGCCGAAGTGGTGGAGATGTTCCGCGGCCATTACAATGTCCCGCTCATCCTCGTCGACGCCTCCGACCGTTTCATCGGTGCGCTCGAGGGCGAGGTGGATCCCGAGAAGAAGCGAAAGACTATCGGCCGCCTCTTCATCGAGGTCTTCGAGGACGAGGCGAAAAAGCTGGGCGGCGCGGACTTCCTTGTCCAGGGCACGCTATATCCAGACGTGATCGAGAGCGTCTCCTTCACCGGCGGCCCCTCCGTCACCATCAAATCGCACCACAATGTCGGCGGCCTGCCCGAGCGCATGAAGATGAGCCTGGTCGAGCCGCTGCGCGAGCTCTTCAAGGACGAGGTGCGGGCGCTGGGCAAGGAGCTCGGCCTGCCCGACCGTTTCATCGGCCGCCATCCCTTCCCCGGTCCCGGCCTCGCCATCCGCTGCCCCGGCGGCGTAACCCGTGAAAAGCTCGACATCCTGCGCGCGGCGGACGCGATCTACCTCGACGAGATCCGCAAAGCCGGCCTCTACGACGCCATCTGGCAAGCCTTCGCCGTCCTCCTTCCCGTGCAGACGGTCGGCGTCATGGGCGACGGCCGCACCTATGAATATGTCTGCGCGCTCCGCGCCGTCACCTCGGTCGACGGCATGACGGCCGACTTCTACCACTACGACATGGAATTCCTGGGCCGTGCCGCGACTCGTATCATCAACGAGGTAAAGGGCATCAACCGCGTCGTTTACGACGTGACGAGCAAGCCGCCGGGGACGATCGAGTGGGAGTGACCCGGCGTCCTTCAAGACGTTTCGCGGTCAATCGCAAAACTATCCTATCTAATTGAAATTAAACTAGAAAGCCATCGCTATCTATCGAGGCCTATCGCCTCAAAGCGAGACCATTTGACGGTAAGGCTGACGGTATTTGGATTTCCGCCAACGAGCCGCTTTTCAAATACCGTCGGCACCGCAGCGCCAAGCAATGCATCTATTTTTCACCTAACATGCTGATATTAAGGTGAAATGCGAACGGCTTGACGGTATTTCGTGTGACGGTAAAAATAGGCCATTCGACCGGGTGCTTGACGTCGAAAAGGCCTTTACGATGCTAACCGATCTCGCTCTTAAGAAACTGAAACCAAAAGAGAAATTGTATAAGCTGTCGGATCGTGACGGTATGTAGTTGTCGTGGCGCCATCGGGGTTGATTACCTTCCGGTACGACTACCGTCTCAACGATCGCCGCGAAACGTTGACCATGGGCGCTACGGTCCGGACGGCATCGGCCTGTCCGAAGCCCGAAACCGATGCACGGCCGCAAGGAAGCTGGTGGCGGAAGGGAATCCCCGGCTCTCGAGAAGCAGCGCAAGAAGCGGCGGCTGACACCTGCGGCGAGTTTCAAGGAGGTGGGCAGGCGCTGGCTGAGAGAGGCTCGCATGGCCGAGAGCACGCGATCCATGCGCAAGACGATCTTCGATCGCGATATCCTGCCGGCATGGAAGAACCGGCTGCTGACCGAGATCACGCCCGAGGATGTGCGGACGCTCTGTCACAAGGTGAAGGATCGCGGCGCGCCGGCGACTGCCATCCATGTCCGCGACATTATCAAGCAGGTTTACGGTTTCGCCATCGTGCCATGACTGGTCGTGCGGCCAAGCGCGGTTTCGCGTCCCGCCCGGGCGATGCCGAGAGCTGGATCAAGAAGGCAGAAGTGCGGCCGGGCGCTGGCAGACCTTGCAATCGATCTGGCGCCAGATGGTCTTCTTGCCGGCGAGGGCGCGTTCCCGATGAACGCGGGGTCTTGCCGCTCTTCGGGATTGGATGCGCAGATTGCGGTTCGCATGTCAGCTTGCACCCCGCAGCCCTGTTGCTTTCACGGCCTTGGCGGCAAGTTCAATGAACTGCCGGTACTCGGAGTCATCGAGACCGGGAAGGATCTCCCTCTGGAGCTGCACCACGACGGGAGTGACCGCAGCAAGGATGGCCTCGCCGTCGGACGTCAGCGTCAGTTCTCTGGCCCGCTTGTCCCTGCGGTTGACGGCGCGTTCGATCAATCCCTTCTGGCGCAGCCGGTCGACGACGGCGCCAGCTGTCGCGCGGTCCTTGGCGATCATATCGGCCAGACCGGCCTGATCTACGCCCGGACGATGCCGCAGCGCGTCGAGAGCCGCGAACTGGACCGGGGTCAGGTTGTGTCCAGCCTCCTGAACCCGCTGCATGAAAACCTGGGTAGAGAGTTGGTGCAGACGCCGGATGAAGTGGCCCGGCAGGTTCGAACTGACAGTGCCACTTTGCTCTCGCATCCGTCCTCGCGTCCCAAGATTGCCGTAGACACAAGGCCTAACACAAAAATGATGTGACGTCATATCGTTCTTGACGCAAGCGTAAGTGTGCGCATATGATAAGTCGTCTTATCAATGAGCCTCGGAGGAACCCCATCGTGCAGTACCACCTGAACGGCTTCCACCCAGGCGATCCCGAGGTGCTGCCGGCGGCACCCGGACACCAGGTGCCGGGCAGCAGCCTGCCTGAAGCGGTCGATGTTCTGATCGTTGGCAGTGGGCCCGCAGGCCTTACGCTCGCTGCACAGCTCGCGGCTTTTCCTGAAATCAGCACGCGCATCGTCGAGCGCCGGCCCGAGCCGCTGGAGCGGGGTCAGGCCGACGGCATCTCCTGCCGCTCAATGGAGATGTTCAACGCATTCGGCTTTGCGGAGAAGGTGCTGAAGCAGGGCTATTGGGTCAACGAGACGACCTTCTGGAAGCCAGATGCCGGGCGAACCGACCACATCGTTCGTAGCGGAAGGGTGCAGGATGTGGAGGACGGGCTGTCGGAAATGCCGCACGTCATCCTCAACCAGGCGCGCGTGCATGACATGTATCTCGAGGTGATGCGCAACGCGCCGTCGCGGCTGGAACCGGACTACGCGCTGCAGCTCGTGGATCTGGATGTCGACCCCGCTGGCGGCGACCATCCGGTCACGGTCAGGCTCGAGCCCGTCGGAGCCGACCAGGGTGACGAAGTGGTCACGTTGCGCGCGCGCTACGTGGTCGGTTGCGACGGCGCACGCAGCGCCGTGCGCAGGTCGATCGGCCTGACACTCAAGGGTGACTCCGCCAACCATGCCTGGGGTGTCATGGACGTGCTGGCCGTGACCGACTTCCCCGACATCCGTTTCAAGACGCTCATCCAGTCGGCTGGCGAGGGCAACATCATCATCATTCCGCGCGAGGGCGGATATCTCGTGCGGCTCTATATCGAACTCGACAAGCTGGCCGACGGCGAACGCGTCGCCAACCGCACCATCACCGTCGACCATCTGATCGCCGCCACACAACGCATCTTCCGCCCGTGGTCGATCGATGTGAAGGAGGTGGTGTGGTGGTCGGTCTACGAGATCGGCCAGCGCCTCACCGACAAGTTCGATGACGTGCCGCCGGCAGGGCGTTCGACGCGCCTGCCGCATGTCTTCATCGCAGGCGACGCCTGCCATACGCATAGCCCGAAGGCTGGCCAGGGGATGAACGTCTCGATGGGCGACGCCTTCAATCTTGGCTGGAAACTGGTATCGGTCCTGAGGGGCCTGTGCCCGCCCGATATCCTCCACAGTTATTCGGCCGAGCGGCGGGCGGTCGCGAAGGACCTGATCGAGTTCGACAAGGAATGGGCTCGCATCATAAGCGAACGCCCCAAGGACGGGGCGGCCGACAATGGGGACACGCCCAAGTTCCAGCGCTACTTCATCGAGCACGGCCGCTACACGGCAGGGATGTCGGTTCGCTACGCGCCCTCGGCACTGACGGGCGACGGGCAATGGCAGTCGCTCGCCTCCGGCTTCGAGATCGGTGCGCGCTTCCACTCCGCGCCGGTTATCCGGCTGGCTGACGGCAAGCCGATGGAGCTGGGCCATGTCGTGAAGGCCGACGCGCGTTGGCGCGTGTTCGCATTCTGCGGCGGCGGGGACGCAGCAGCGGAAGGCGGGGGCCTCATCGAACTCTGCCGTTTCCTATCGGAGTCCGAAGCTTCGCCGCTACGCCGGTTCACGCGCCGGGACGCGGACATCGATTCGGTCATCGATTTCCGCGCCGTGTTCCAGCAGCACTTCCGCGACCTGGCCATCGAACGCATGCCGGCGCTCCTGCGGCCGCGCAAGGGACGGCTTGGGCTGGTCGACTACGAAAAGATGTTCTGCGCCGACCTCAGTCAAGGCCGGGACATATTCGATCTCCGAGGCATCGATCGCGAGCCCGGTTGCCTCGTGGTGGTTCGTCCGGACCAGTACGTGGCGCACGTGCTGCCACTCGACGCGCACGACCAGCTGGCGGCCTTCTTCGACGGGTTTATGCTGCCGGCGGCGGGCAGGGATGCGATGCGCGAGCTCCAAGAGGTCTAAGGTGGAGCGCTCGATCACGGCCCGACGGCCGGGGGGTGGCCTTCGAGCTGCGCGGTGATCTCGTCGACCAAGAAGTCCACCAGCCGTTGCTGGAAGCTCGACAGCCTCTTGTTCGGCCGGCGCACGAAGTAGACCGGCACCTTCAGGCTCATGCCGGGG
Source organism: Chelativorans salis (assembly GCF_025336525.1). Classification (GTDB taxonomy): domain Bacteria; phylum Pseudomonadota; class Alphaproteobacteria; order Rhizobiales; family Rhizobiaceae; genus Chelativorans; species Chelativorans salis. The sequence continues at coordinate 377,034 of NZ_JAOCZP010000001.1, read as the reverse complement.
GTTTCGACCTCGCGCAGCAGGCTCGACTTCAGCTCGCCCCGCAGCGACGAGCGGAAGACGAAGGCGTATCCGGCGCCCGCTCGAACCGCCTGCTTGAGCGATTCCGCATGGCCGAACTCGAGGATGATGCTGCGCCGCCGTATGCCGTAGCGTTCGAGCAGGTTTTCCTCGATCTCGCGACGAGGCATGCCCCATTGGGCACTGACGAAGGGCAGGCCTGAGATGATGTCCGGCGTCGGCGGTCCTTCTAGCGCGGGAACGCGTTCGGAAGTGACGAGGATGAGGTCGTCGGACGCGATCGCCTCGGCATGGAGCCCCCGCATGTCTTGGCGCGGGTCTATGATTGTGAAGGAGAAGTCGCACGCTCCGCTATGGATGGCGTCCATGGCGGCCATCGGATTGTAGGATTGGACGGATATCTCTCCTAGCGGATGGGCGCGCTGGAATTCGGTGACCAGGGCCGGCAGGACATAGGAGCCGATCGTCATGGATGCTCCCACGGAAGCGCGGCCGACGACGCCCTTCTGGCTGTCCGAAATCTCGCGCTCGATCTCGCGCGTGCGGCTGACGAGATCGCGCGCCCAGCGATAGACCCGCTCGCCATCCTCGGTCAGCTCAATCCGCCGTCCAGCCTTAACGATGAGCGGGACGTCAAACTTGTCCGTCAGCGCCTTGATGTGCGCCGAGACGACCGGCTGCGTGATGTTCAGCTTCTGCGCCGCGCGCGAGAAGCCATTCAGCTCGACCACGGTGCAGAGCACTTCCAGTTTGTGGATCGATAGCTGGGAGACGAGCGACCGCATTGCATACCCTTAAGGCTATGAGTGAGGCCAAAATGTATATTGGAACCGCTATGCTAGGACAACCTATCCTCTGGCTCCGACAAGAGGAGGGAGAGCGTGACGGCAACTGGGATGAAAGAGGACTTCGTAGAGCACGTCGTGACGCAACTCGTGCAGGAGACTCCGGCAAATGGAGAAGTTGGCGTGACGGCAACTGCAATAAGGGATGACGTCGTCGAGCTCGCTGTGACACAGCTCGTGCTTGCCAACCGGATCCTTGCGCGTGAGAATATCATCGACGATTTCGGCCATGTCAGCATCCGGCACCCGCTTGATCCGGAGCGCTACTTCATCTCCCGCTCGCGCAGCCCCGCGAATGTGACACGCGGCGATATATTCGAATACACGCTGGATGGAGAACTCGTCGGCAACGATCCCCGCAGACCGTACGCCGAGCGCCACATCCACGGTGCCATCTACATGGATCGGCCAGACGTCAATTCGGTCACGCATCACCACGCGCGGTCCGTGGTCCCGTTCACGATGTCCGACGTCTCACTGAGGCCGATGTTCCACATGGCCAGCGTGATCGGCAAAGAATTCGGCCGCTGGGACAGCCAGGACGAATTCGGCGACACCAACATGCTCGTGGACACAATGGAGATGGGCCGCTCCCTGTCGGGCGCGCTGGGCGGGAATCGCGTCGCACTGCTGCGCGGCCATGGCTGCGTCTGCGCCGCGGAAAGCATCAAGGCCGTCATCATGATCTCGATCGGCCTGCGCGACAATGCGGAACTGATCCAGGTAACGCGGCAGCTAGGCGAGGTGAAATACCTGACAGACGGCGAGATCGATAAATCAAGCAAGATGCTCCTGGGCGACATGGCGCTCGACCGGGCCTGGGACTATTGGCTGGCGCGCGCGGGATTCGCGGGCCTCTAGCATCGCGGATCTGAGGAACAGCCATGGAAAGGGCGAAACGATTGTGGCCGGCGGCACCGGCATCATAGGGGCCGCAATTGCCGCTTTTGGCTCGAACGAGTGCGGCGGTTGAACCGTAAACTTTGGACGGGAGCAATGAGATGGCGAGACGATCGGTTCAAGCCACATGAAATGAAACCGAAAATGGGAGGATATGGAATGAAACCGTTGCTCAAAAAGCTGTTGGGATCGTTGGTGGTCGTCGCGGCGATGGCCGTTCCGGCCCTGGGCCAGTCGCTGGTCATGGGCGCTGGCCAGCAGGGCTCGCAAAACTATGGGGTCAATACCGCCTTGGCTGCGGTGCTCAGCGAGAGCGGACTCGATATCAATCTCGAATCCTATGGTGGGTCCGGATCAATTCTTCCGCTGCTCAACTCTGGTGAAATCGACCTGTGGGCAGGCGGTGCGCCTGACGTGACAGGCGCGATCGTGGGGGCTGAGTACTTCGGCGGGACGAAGATGGAAAACGTGCGGATCATCGCACGCCTGTTCTCGACGCCGATCGGTATCTTTGTGGCGGCGGATTCACCGATCAACTCGCCCGAGGATATCAAGGGCAAGACATTTGGTTGGGGATTCACGGCCCAGCCATCACTGAAAACTGATTCCGGCGCCATACTCGCCAATTTGGGCCTGAGCATCGACGATATGCAGCCGGTTCTGGTGCCCTCGGTCAGCGCAGGGGGCGATGAGTACATGGCCGGGAACATCGAAGTAGGCTTTTTTGCCCTGCGCGCCGGCAAGATGAAGGAAATTGACGCATCGGTTGGCGGCATCCGCTTCCTCAACCTCGACCCCAGCGACGAAGCGGTGGCGCGGCTCAAGGAAGTTTCGCCGACGTCGGAAATCATGCAGGTCGGGCCCGAAGATAATATCGTCGGCGTTTCGGAGGAGCTCAATGTCTACGCCTTCAACCAGGTGCTGTCCGTCAATGCCGATACGCCTGACGATGTCGTGGAAAAGATCATCCTGGCGCTCTACGAGAATCCGGACAAGGTTCGCGCCGCACGCATCAACCAGGATTTTGACCCGCAGAACATGGCGGACGACGTAACCGGTCTTCCCTGGCACCCGGCCGCACTCGAGGTCTATTCCAGGCTCGGTCTTCGTTGATCTCTTGAGGGCGGCCAGGCGCCGCCTTCATTTTTCCAGGGAAGCCGGAATATGTACCTGAAATCCTTAATGCAGGCGTCGTTGGTGATCGCTGCGGTAGGCTGGGCGCTGAATGTGCCGAGCCGACTGGGATTGGCGTTCTTCACCGAACAACTGCTTGCCGTTGCGCTCGGCCTTGCCGTCGCACTCGTTTTCCTGGATCAGGACAAGCCGTCACGACCGGTAATAGCGCGCTGGGCGTTCCGGGCCCTGGCGCTGGCGGCTGTCGGCCTGACAATCTATATCGCCTCGATCTTCGCAACCATCTCGGTGCAGATCGCCATGCGCCCGCTTGGGCTGTCCATGGTCACCGGGACGCTCATCGTGTTCACGGTTTCGGCCCTGTACCTTACTTCGGGTTTGGGGATATTCGCTGTCGTTACGGGCTTCATCGCCTATGCGTTCTTCGGTTACCTGTTGCCTGAACCGTTTGCGATCCGCGAATACGGTATACCGCGCGTCGCGCTCTACCTCGGGGGGGACCCGAACGGGATTCTGGGCGCGCCGCTCAAGGTCGCGATATCTATCGTTCTGCCCTATATCCTTTTCGGGCGGTTGCTCGTCCTGTTCGGCGGCGCGACGTTCTTCACCGACCTCGCCTCTTCTCTAATGGCGCGATTCCGTGGTGGAGAGGCCAAGGTCTCGATCCTGGCATCTGCGCTGTTCGGAACGGTTTCGGGTTCGGCCGTGGGCAATGTCGTATCCACCGGCGTCGTCACCATTCCGTTGATGGAACGTGCCGGATACCGGCCCAGGGAAGCGGGAGCCATCGAGGCGGTCGCCTCAACCGGCGGACAGCTGATGCCACCGGTCCTGGGGGCAACGGCGTTCCTGATGGCCGAGTTTCTGGCGATACCCTATTCAACTGTCGTCGCCGCCAGCATCATTCCCTGCTTCCTCTATTTCGGGTCGCTTTTTGTGCAGGTGGATCTTCTTGCCGGCAAGCGTCGGTTGAATGCCGAAGCATCGCAGGAAATCCCGAATTTCGGCAAGACGTTCGCCGAGGGCTGGCACTTCCTATTGCCGTTCGGGGCGATCTTCTTCGGCCTGTTCCAGCTGAATATGCGTCCCGAAGTCGCTGCGCTTTCGGCGATCGTGGTGCTGCTCGCCGTAGGCTTCTTCCGCGGTTACAGGGGCAAGCGCCCGGGATTGGGGACAATTGTGCGCGGGTTTGTCGAAACCGGAGATGCCAGCAAGGAAATCCTGGTCATCACGGCCGCGGCGGGGATCGTGATCGGGGTGCTCAACCTGACCGGCATATCTTTCAGCATCACCCAGGGCCTGATTTCGATAACGGGTGGAAGTGTCGTGCTGCTGCTGCTGGCGGCGGCGGCCCTCAATATCATCCTCGGCATGGGAATGCCGACGGTGGGCGTCTACGTTCTGTTGGCGACGCTTATCGGACCGCCGTTGGTCGAAGTGGGGATAGAACCCGTCGCTGCGCACATGTTCATTCTCTATTTCGGCCTGCTGTCGATGGTGACGCCACCTGTGGCGCTCGCCTCCTTTGCCGCGGCGAATATCGCGAAGGCGGACCCTTGGCGCACGTCGTGGACGTCGATGCGCTTTGCCTGGGTGGCGTATATCGTGCCGTTCCTGTTTGTCGCAGCCCCCGAGCTTCTGATGCGCGGGGAGTCCGCTCTGGAGACCCTCCATGCGTCGATTTCGGCGGTGGTCGGCATATTCGCGGTATTGGTAGGCGCCGTGGGATTTCTGCGTCGGAACCTCGGGTATTTGTCCCGCCTTGCGTGTATTGCAGGCGGTATCGCCTGCATGATCCCCGGAAGCCTGTTCCCTATGGCGATCCTGGTCGAGGCGGCCGGATTCATCGTGGTTCTGCTGGGATTGGCGGGGCAGTTTGGCCCGGCCGCGCGAGCGGCGGACGCCAAGGCGTAGGGGCACATGCATATCTTTGACACAGGGCCGGGGACGCCGCGGTCCGAGCGTACGGCGGACGTTTTCCAACCGGGCCCACGGTGCCGGCGACCGTCATGTGAGGAGGGCAGACCTTGAGAGCCATCGTTTCGCAAAAACAGCTGTTGATCGGCGGAGAGCTGGTCAGAAGCTCCGGCGACGACTGGATCACGTCCGTGGATCCCGCCACGGAAGAACCGATCGGCATGATCCCCAACGGGACGGCCGAAGATGTGGATAGAGCCTTCCAGGCCGCGGACCGGGCCTGGCCCGAATGGGCGCAACGTGCGCCTATGGAACGCGCCGAAATCTTGCATCGATTTGCCGACGCGATTGCCGAGCGGGCCGAGGAAATCCTGCATATGGAGGTGCAGGACACCGGTAACACGATCCGTCCCATGCGCCAGATCGACGTCCCGACGAGCGTGGAGAGCCTGAGATACTATGCGGGGCTGGCGCCCGACCTGCGTGGCGAGACGATCCCGGCGACCACGCAAAACCTCCACGTCGTCACCCGTGAACCCTATGGCGTGGTCGGACGCATCGCGCCCTTCAACCACCCGTTCATGTTTGCGGTGGCCCGTACGGCCGCAGCGCTTGCCGCGGGCAACGCGGTGCTCGTCAAGCCGCCCGAGACTTCGTCGCTTTCGGCGATGATCCTGGCCGAACTGGCGCGCGACCATCTGCCGGCCGGCGTGTTCAATATCGTGACCGGCGACGGCGCCGGAGTCGGCAATGCCATTGCACGCCATCCGGGCATCAAGCGCATCGCCTTTATCGGGTCTCCAACGACCGGTCGCGCGATCCAGCGCGCGGCGGCCGAGGTCACGGTCAAGCATGTCTCGCTGGAGTTGGGCGGAAAGAACCCGATGGTCGTCTTCCCCGACTGCGACCCTGAAATGATCGCCCAGGCAGCCATTTTCGGCATGAACCTTTCCTGGCAGGGGCAGTCGTGCGGATCGCTGTCGCGGTTGCTGGTTCATGAAGCGATCTATGACAAGGTCGTCGCGGCGCTCACCGAACGGGTGGCATCATTGAAGCTGGGCAACCCGCTTTCGGACGACACCGATGTCGGGCCGGTGAACTCGGCCGGACACAGGGACCGCATTCTGAGCCATATCGCCGCCGCCGACAAGGACGGCGCGCGCCGCCTGCTTGGCGGCGGCCGTCCTGATGGAGCGGCTTTCGACAAGGGTTTTTGGCTGGAGCCGACGGTCTATGCCGACGTCGAACCGCATATGCATCTGTGGCAACGCGAAGTCTTCGGCCCCGTCATGGCCATCGGCAAGTGGAAGACATTCGACGAGGCCGCCGAGATGGCCAACAGCACTGAGTACGGCCTTACGGCGGCGGTCTGGACCCATGACATAGATGACGCGTTGAACATGGCGCGGCGCATTCGATCCGGACACATCTGGATCAACGGATCGAGCATGCATTTCCTCGGCGTGCCTTTTGGTGGCATGAGCACCAGCGGTGTCGGCCGCGAAGAGGGGCGCGAGGAGCTGCTGTCTTACACGGAAGTGAAATCCATCAACATCATGCTGAGGCCGAACGTGGATGAATGAGATGAGACGCCCCGAATGGGGGTCCGACACTTTTGCGGCGGCTCTGGACAAGCTCGATCTGAAGTACATAGCTCTCAATCCAGGCGCCAGCTTTCGCGGGCTGCACGACAGCCTGGTGAACTTCACGTCCGAGTGTCGGATGCTGCTGTGTATCCACGAGGAAACGGCGGTTTCGATTGCGCAGGGCTGGGCCAAGGTGACCGGGCGCGCCATGGGTGTTGCGCTGCACTCCAATGTGGGGCTGCTGCATGCCTCCATGAGCATCTTCAATGCCTGGTGCGACCGCATGCCGATGCTCATTATCGGGGCGATGGGGCCCGTCGATGCGATGAAGCGTCGTCCCTGGATCGACTGGGTTCACACTTCGCAGGATCAGGGGGCGTTGATCCGCGATTTCGTCAAGTGGGATGACCAGCCGGGCAGCGTCGGCGCGGCCTGCCAGGCCCTGGCCGAAGGGGCGGCCCGGGCGCAGACTGCGCCTTGCGGACCGGTTTATGTCAATCTCGATAGCGCTCTGCAGGAGCAAGAACTTGCAACCCCGGTCGCGCAACCCGACTTTGCCCGCCTGAAGCCCGCTCCGGCCTCCAAGCCCGACCCGGCCCTGGTGCGAGACGCGGCGGCGATGCTTTCTGCGGCGAAGGCGCCGGTGATCCTGATGGGCCGGCTGTCGCACTCCGATGCCACATGGGAGCGGCGCGTGGCGCTGGCCGAACATCTCGGCGCGCGCGTGATCACCGACTTCAAGGCTGCCGCCAGTTTTCCGACCGCGCATCCTGCGATCGCGGGTACTGCCGGCTATTTTCCTGATCCGATCGCCCGCGAGGCGATCGGCAATGCGGATGTTGTCCTCAATCTCGGCTGGATCGATTTTGCGGGAACGATGCGCGCTGTTTACGGGGACCGTCCCGTGCCGGCCGGTCTCATATCGGCGTCGAACGACGCGGCGATGCAGCGGGGCTGGGTGCGCGACAGCGGTGCGCTGGCGCCTGCCGACATCGCCTTTCAATGTGCGCCGGACGATCTAGTGGAAGCCCTGACTGGCGAGATGAAGGTCGCTGCAGCCGCCTTTAAGGGCGGAATCTTGCCGATCCCGGCGGTCGAAGAGGGGCCACTATCGCCGCAGGACATCGCGGCCCTGCTTCGAGAGGCCCTGCAGGGCCGCAAGACCTGCCTCATGCGCGGGCCGCTCAGCTGGACCGGCGCCGATTGGCCGGTCGAGGGGCCACTCGACGCCCTGGGGGCCGATGGCGGCGGCGGCATCGGTTCGGGCCCTGGCATGGCCGTGGGCGCAGCGCTTGCCCTGCGGGACCACCATCCCGACCGATTCCCGCTTGCAGTTCTCGGAGACGGCGATTTCCTGATGAATGCCTCGGCGCTCTGGACGGCGGCAAACCAAAAGATTCCGATGCTGATTGTCGTCGTGAACAACCACTCATTCTACAACGACGAGGTTCATCAGGAGACCGTCGCCCGAGTCCGAGGCAGACCTGTCGAGAACAAGACCGTGGGGATCGAGCTAATCGGTCCTGACATCGGCATCGCCGGTATCGCCCAAGGGTTCGGCGCTGAATGCCAGGGCCGTCTCACGGCTGCGACGGAGGTCCGTGCCGCACTTCAGAAGGCGATCGCCACCGTAGATCTGGGCGGCGTGGCATTGGTCGAGATCGAGGCGACCAAGGGTTACGCGCCTTCGATGGTCAAGGTGCTTCAGTCCGAATCGTAGGCGTAGGGCCGATTTGGCGGCCAAGATGTGGACATCCGGATTCAATGTATCTTTGAAACGAGATTGTCGCGGCCATGGATGGCGACCCCAATGGAGACTGTGACGAAAGATCATATCGAGCGAAGAGAAAAATCTATCGGATGCAGCCATTGCAGATTTGGTCTTGGCCAACCGAATACTCTCGCATGAAGGCATTATCGACAGTTTCGGGCATGTCAACGTGCGCCATCCGCTTCACAAGGACCGGTATCTTCTGTCCAGGTCGCGCAGCCCCGCGAACTTGACCCGGGGCGACATCATGGAATTCACACAGGACGGAGAAAAGATCGGCGACGATCCGCGTTCGCCCTACAAGGAGAGGCACATTCACGGTGCGATCTACAAGGATCGTCCGGACGTGAACGCGGTGACGCATCACCATGCCCGTCCGATCATCCCGTTCACGATGAACAAGGTTTCGCTGCGGCCCATGTTTCACATGGCGGCCGTCATCAGAAAGGAAATCCCGACCTGGGACAGCCAGGATGAATTCGGCGACACCCACATGCTGCTCGACAGCATGGAGATGGGCCATTCATTATCGAAGGTACTGGGGCAGAACAGCGTCGCGCTTTTGCGCGGGCATGGTTGCGTCTGCGTTGCCCAGAACCTCAACGCCGTATGCCTTGTTTCGATGGGAGCGAGGGACAATGCGGAGCCGGTCCACCAGACCATGCAGATCGGTGAGGTCACTGCGCTGACGGATGGCGAGATCGACATGGCCTCGGAGCTGCTGTTGAACGACATGGCTCTGGCAAGGGCCTGGGATTACTGGATTGCCCGAGCGGGCTTTGCCGGCCTTTGACCCTCCGGCGGCCGACCGCGAAAGCAGCGATAGTCACGAAAAAGAGACGGCCAAAATGGACTACCGTAATAAAATCGATGATTTGGAGCAGTGAGCTGAGGGTGGGCAGATCAGGGTCAGGAATTGACCGGTCTTTGTCGCAGACCGCGTTGATCGGCGACTATTTCGCCGGCGAGGCCAGAAGCGCGCTGACCGGATTGCAGATCTCGGCGCGGAACTTTGGTGGGTTGCTGTTCATCTTGCTGGCCGGCTGGGTTGCGGCGATCTCGCCTCGTTACCCCTTTGCCGTCTATGGGCTGGCGCTGCTGGTGCTGCCGCTGATGTGGAAGGTGATTGTCGAGCCGCACCGTGTCTTGCCAGATCGGGAAAACCCTCCGGCAGTAGGCGCCGGAGAGCCGCCCGCCTGGCGTTTACTGTTCTTCGGGTTAGTTTTTCTCCAGGCGCTGACGAACATGTTCTTCTTCATCATGCCAACTCAGCTGCCGTTCTATTTCGACGCCCGGGGCTACGACAGCGCCATAATGACGGGCTTGACCCTGAGCGTGCTGATGCTCACCGGCGGGTGCCTCGCGCTGCTCTACTCTCGAATTCAGCGCACCATCGGCTATGCCCGTGTCTTCGCCTTGGGATATGCCGCCATGGCTGCTGGTTTCCTACTGCTGATTCTGCCGCAGGCCACGTTGCTGAGCTTCGCCGGCGCTGCGTTGATCGGGGCTGGTTATGCGGTGGTCTCGCCCAGTTTCGTCGCAATAACGCTCAATCTCGCGCCGCCGCAGCGACGAGGCCTTGCAGGCGGCGTCCTGACGGCATCGGTCTTCATTGGACAGTTCTGCTCGCCGTTACTCAGCACGCCAATGATCTTAGGCCTTGGGTTCGATGGATTGTTCCTCTGCGCGACTCTCGTTTTGGCAGGCATGGCCTTAGTTGCATTGACGGGCAGTGTAACGCGCTCGAGCTAGGCACCTTGGGGGCCGTTTGCCGCCTGTCAGGTTCTGGCCGGAAAAACTGATTAAGCCGCCGTTCGGCTGGCGACATCCAAGTCTGTCGTTCAGAGTGCGCCCTGCTGCGCCAGAAAGCAGACGCTGCTCGCCGTGTTCATGGCGCTGCTGTTCCGAGCGCTGCGGCCAGCACGTCGGCCAGGCCGCGCCCGGCGCTGCCGTCCTCATCAAGGTGTGGATTGTAGATGGTGATTTCGAGGCCGACTGCCTTGCCGCTCGCAAAGGCAACCCGGAGCGCGGCCCTTAGCTCGTCCCACGACAACCCGCCCGGCACGCGGAAATCGACAGCCGGCATGATGGCGTCGTCGAGGCAGTCAGCGTCGAGGTGGATGAAGAAGCCGTCCAGTTCCTCACGCGTCAGGTGGTCGACCGCTTCGCGCGCGGCGGCCTCGATGCCCGTCGCGCGCACGGCGGGGAGGTCAAGCGCCTTGAGCTCTTCGGGGAGCGGCTGGCTTCCGTACTCCTCCTGATCCTTGTGATCGCGATACGCGAACGCGACAGCGTCTTCAGGGCGGACCAAAGGACCGCGACCCTCGATGTCGGTCAGGAGCGACGGGCCGTAGCCGGTGACGAAGGCGAGGTCCATCGAGGCGCCTTCGCCGTTGGGTTCCGCCGCGGGCTGGAAGAAATCGGCGTTGCCGTCGATGAAGAACAGGCCGTAGCGGCCGCGCCGTCGAAATGCGAGCATCGAGCCCAGCACGATCGTGCAATCGCCCCCCAGCACTACCGGAAACTCGCCCGCGTCAAGCACCGCTTCCACCGCGTCGGCAAGCTTGGGCGACCACGCAGCAATGGCCCTGGCGTTCAGGGTGCCGGTCTCGGCATCGGGCGTCGGGTCCTTCGGAGGCACCGCCAGCCGCTCGGCGCGGCGCGCATGTATGCGCTCCGCAAGACCGAGGTCCAGGAGCTGGTCGGGCAAGCGCTCCACACCGGCGGTCGCCAGGCCCAGCGTGGTAGGGGCCTCGAGAATTGCATAGGTTCGGGTCAGCATTGGCGGGTCCGTCAGCGACTATTTTGCGGAGTAAGTCACTGCCTCGATTTTGTGGCCGTCTGGATCGCGGACGAACGCCCCATAATAGTTGGCATCGTAATCCGGCCGCAGTCCCGGAGCGCCATCGTCGCTGCCACCATGTTTCAATGCTGCTGCGTAAAATCGATCGACCATCGAACGGTCCTCGACGGCAAAGGCGATATGAGTACATTGCCCACGGTCGCAGGTTTCCCATCAATCGGAACCTGAACGCTGAAGTGAAACGTGCCGCTGCCGTAACCCAGTCCACCGTCGTCCTCGGCCATCGGCAATATGCCGATTATGGGCAAGACAGCATCGTAGAAACGCTTTGACCGTTCAACGTCATTTGTCCCAACCGAGACATGGTGGATCACAACGACCTCCCGTTCCGACCTTGTTCCGTAACGGCAGCTTCCGGTCATTGTTCCCTCAAAGCCGACAGCCGTTTACCCACCCGTGACGGCCCCTCGGTAGCCCGAGAGGCCACCATGTTCAGATTTCCGTTCCCTCCGCGAGAGCTGCGTCCTACACGTCCACGCCAAGATACCGAACGGTATTTTCGATGTTGGTGTGACCGAGCAGGATCTGCACCGCTCGCAAATTCCCGGTGGCCTTATAGATGATCGAAGCCTTGATTCGCCGAAGCGAGTGTCTGCCATATTCCTCACGGCGCAGTCCAATCGCCGAGGCCCATTCATCGACCAGGCGGGCATACTGCCGCGTGCTCATGGGGCCAGAACGAATGATCCTGCTCATGTGCCTTTCCCTATCGAGGAAGAAGCGGATCACCCAGATCTGACGCTGTTCAGTGGCTTCTTGACACCGACCCTTCAACCGGCGTTCCAAGCCGGGCGTCCCAGTGACTTCGGATCGTATTGTGCAATACCCGCAGGCTTTGCGCCTATCCGAACAGGAGGTCGTCGAGAAGATCATGCTGGGCGTGACGGTCGATAAAACCTTCACGACCATCGAGGATGTCGCCGAAATCGCGCTGCTCTTCGCCGCCTTCCCCACGAATGCGCTGACGGGGCAGTCGATGGTTGTAAGCCACGGTTGGAACATGAGCTGACATCACGCCCGCGAGATCGCAACGGCAGCTGGGCATTGATGCGGCTCCGCGCAGCACGCGTTCATGAGGCTATGCCGTCTGCCTGCCGGGGCCTTTGGATCGTCGCGGGTCATCACGTGAACGGTCCAGCGATGGTGCATCGCGATTTTACGCCATTGGCGAACGGCGGGTGCTTTCACGCGCCATCACTTCGAACCCCAGGTCGACCACCGGATTGTCGGGCCGCCTCCCCTCGATCGCAGAGATCAGCATGGCCACCGCGTCCTGCCCCATTCCGCTGCGGTGGGTGCGGACGCTCGTCAGCGACGGCCATGCGGTCTGCATCATCTCCAGATCGTTGAAGCCGCAGATGCCGAGGGCGCCCGGAATGGGAATGCGGCGGCGTTGCGCCTCGAACAGCGTTCCAAGTGCAATGTCATCATTATTGCAGAAAACCGCATCGGCGTCCGGCCGCCGCGCGAGGAGATCGCCGAGCAGATGCGCGCCCAGTGAGATGGATGAGGACTGCGGTGTCGTGACGACAAGGCTCTCGTCGTGAAGCCCCGCCTGCTCGAGCGCCTGACGGTAGCCCTGTAGCCGGCGCTGTGTGCGCGGGTCCATGCGGGCGCCAAGAAAGGCAATCCGGCTGTAGCCTGCGGCGATCAGGTGTTCGACCGCCGCCCGGGCGGCGTCGAGGTGCGAAAAGCCGACCATCATGTCGACCGGATCCGGTCCCGTCTCCATTATCTGCACGACCGGACAATCGGCGGTCTCCAAAAGCGTTCGCGCCGTGCGCGACTGGTCGATGCCGGACACGATCAGACCGGCAGGCCGCTGGCTGAGGAAGGTCAAAAGCAGCTTTTCCTCTTCCATCGCCGAATAGCGCGTATTGCCGAGCTGGAGTTGGAAGCGAGTGCCGTGTATGGCATCATAGATGCCGCGCAGCACGTCGGAGAAGACATTGTTGGTGACCGATGGGATGAGCGCGCCGATGACGTTTGTACGCTTCGATGCGAGAGCCTGGGCGGCGAGATTAGGCACGTAGCCGAGATCCGCGACCGCCTTTTCGATACGCGCAAGCGCGTCATCGGAAACCACCGACGGGTTGCGCAGCGCCCGCGAGACTGTGATAGCGCTCACATCGGCAGCTGCGGCAACGTCGGACAGCGTCACTTTTCCCGATCTGCGAGGCTTTCTCATCGCTTCTCCCAACCGGTTCGATCTATAGTTCGGCGCATCGGCGTTGACAATGTTAGCGCTATCATGTTTGAAAGGCGACGGGAGGAATGCCAGACGGTGTCTGATCTCGATAAAATTCACGATCCTGCGCCTTCACGGTTTTTCGTGTTCATGGGGGTGTGCGGCGTCGGCAAGTCGACCGTCGCGCGCGCCGTGGCCGACGCGTTGTCCGGAACCTTTATCGAAGGGGACGCGCTGCACTCCCGAGAGAATGTGAAGGCGATGGCCGAAGGCCGGCCGTTGACGGACGAGGAACGCTGGCCTTGGCTCGATGCCGTTTGCGAGGCTGCCCGAAGCGCGCCGCCGAGCGAGCCCGTCACGATCGCCTGCTCGGCCCTGAAGAAGGGTTATCGGGACTTCATGCGCGCTCACCTGCCCGAACCGATTTTCCTGCATCTGGAGGGCCCGGAAGACGTGATCCGTGACCGCATGGCGCGGCGCCAATCCCATTTCATGTCTCCGGCCATGCTCGCCAGCCAACTCTCGATCCTGGAACCACCGTCAGCGGGACCGGCTTGCCATATTTTGGATGTCCGCGTCTCCCAGGATGAGGTGATCGCGCAAGCGATCTCGATCTGCAGGCGGCATTTCCCAGCCGCCCAACCGCAGGGTGCCATGCCTGGCGCCGACCAAGAGCAATATCAGCACCAAAGGAGGAAACACTGATGTTCAGAACCGCTGCAAAACTCTCCGTCACGATCCTTGCGACGACAATTCTGGCAGGCGCATCGCTGGCGCAGGAATATTCGTTCAAGTTCCAGTCGAGCGACCCGGCCGGCAATCCCAACTTCGAGCTGCAGAAGGGTTGGACGGAAAGCGTCAGGGAAGCCACCGACGGCAAGGTGCAGATCGAGCTTCTGCCGGTCGGCTCCATCGTCGAGCACCAGGAAACCCAGGACGCGATCGCCGCCGGCATTCTCGACGGCCATATCACCGACACGTCCTACTTTGCCGGAAAGGACCCTGCTTTCGGCCTTATCGCCAACCCGGTCGGCGCATGGTCGGCTCCCCAGCAGATGTTCGACTTCATCAACGAAGGCGGCGGCAAGGAACTGATGAACGAGATTGTCGAGCCGTACGGCCTTCATTTCATCGGCGCCACCACGCCGGGGCTGGAAGCGTTCGTTTCGGCTAAGCCGCTCGAAGGCGTCGACGACCTGAAGGGGCTGAAGTTGCGCGCGCCGGAAGGTCTCGTGCAGCAGGTCTTCGCGGCCGCCGGCGCAGCGCCAGTCAACTTGCCGGGCTCGGAAGTGTTCACCTCACTCGACAAGGGCGTCATCGACGCGGCGGACTACTCCGTCTTCTCGACCAACCAGGCCCAGGGCCTGCACGACGTGGCGCCGCATCCGGTCTATCCGGGCTTCCACTCGATGCCGCTCGTGGAGATCTCCATGAACAAGGAAAAGTGGGATGCTCTTCCCGCCGATATCCAGGAGACGCTCGAGCAGACGGTGCGTGAATTCGCGCAGCACCAGGTGGAAGTTCTCGCACAGAAGGACGAGGAAGCGGTCGCCGAGGCGAAGGAAAGCGGCGAGGTCACCGTCCACAACTGGTCGGACGAGGAGCGCGCCAAGTTCCGCTCGATCGCGATCAGCGAATGGGAAAAGGTTGCAAGCCGCTCTGAGAATGCGAAGAAGGTCTATGACCAGCTTACCGCATATCTGAAGGAAAAAGGCCTCGTTCAGTAACTGCGACTTCGTCGGCGGGTTCGCCCGCCGACGTTCCACGGGAGATCCTGATGGCGGACAGCAAGCAACCCATTAGAGGGACCGGTGAGGCCGTCGAGCTGGAAGTCGGCGAGATCAGAGGCGCCGTTCCGGAGGCCGGTATGCTCGGGCGCTGGATCGACCGCGGCGGCATCATCTTCGCCACAGGCTTCCTCGTTTCGATGGCGATTCTGATCTTCGAGATCTTCATGAGGTATGTGCTCACAGCGCCGACATTGTGGGCGCATGAGACGACGATCTTTCTCTGCGCGATCGCCTTTGTCTACGGCGGCCTATACACCGCCTCCCATGATCGGCATATCCGTGTCGTGCTGATCTATGACGCCGTCGGGCCGAGGGCCCGGAAGGTCCTCAACCTTTTGATATCGCTCGTATGCTTCTGTTCGGCGGCCTTCTTCGCCTATGCGTCCTGGGTGATGGTCCAGCGCGCGGTCTGGGCGCCGGGCGGGGAGATCCGATTCGAGCGGACAGGCAGCGCGTGGAACCCGCCGACACCCGCACTCCTCAAGCTCTTCCTCCTCGCGACCCTGATCGTGATGTGCATCCAGTTTCTCATCCTTTTCTACAATTACGCCCGGCGCAGATAGCCCTCCATGCTCGACCTTTCCGCACTTGGGATCGAATACGGCACGCTTGTGATGTTCGCCATGCTGCTCGGCATGCTGCTGACCGGCATGCCGCTCGCATTCGTCACGTTGTTCGTCGCGCTTTTCTTTGCGCTCGGCTGGTTCGGTCCCATGGCCGTGCCGCTGATTACCAGCCGCGTCTATTCGTTCGTGTCGTCGTTCGTCTTCGTCTCTGTGCCGATGTTCGTCCTCATGGCGGCGATCCTCGACCGCTCCGGCATCGCGCGCGACCTGTTCGACGCGATGCGCCTTGTCGGCGGGCGGCTGCGCGGTGGTGTGGCGATCCAGACCATCTTCGTTGCCGTCATCCTCGCCGCGATGAGCGGGATCGTGGGCGGCGAGATCGTGCTCCTCGGGCTGATCGCCCTGCCGCAGATGCTGCGGCTGGGCTATGACAAAAGCCTGGCGATCGGCGTGGTGTGCGCTGGCGGTGCGCTCGGCACCATGGTGCCGCCGTCCATCGTTCTGATCATCTACGGCCTGACGGCGAATGTCTCGATCGGCGACCTCTTCACCTCGGCTTTCATTCCCGGCTTCATGTTGGCCGGCTTCTATGTCGCCTACGTGCTGATCCGCTCCTATCTCAACCCATCCATCGCCCCGATCCCGGAAGAAGACGAGGGATCGCGCGGCGAGAGACTGCAGCTCCTCAAGGGGCTCATCCTGCCGATCATGGTGGTCATTTTCGTGCTGGGCTCCATCTATGGCGGCATCGCCTCGGTTACGGAGGCCTCCGCCGTCGGCGTTGCCGGGGTGATGCTGTCGACAGCGATCCGGCGCGAGCTTTCCATCGAGCTCCTCAAGGGCGCAGTGCTTCAAACGCTTGCGACATGCGGCATGATCGTGTGGATCGGCATCGGTGCGAGCGCGCTTGTCGGCGTCTTCAATCTTATGGGCGGCATCAACTTTGTCAGCACGCTCATAACGGGGATCTCGGATAATCCGACGATCGTCCTGCTTTTCATGATGCTGATCCTGTTCGTCCTTGGCATGTTCCTCGACTGGGTTGGCATCGCGCTTCTGACCATGCCCATCTTCGTGCCGATTATCATCTCCCTTGGCTACGATCCGGTGTGGTTCGGCGTGTTGTTCTGCATGAACATGCAGGTCTCGTTCCTGTCGCCGCCCTTCGGTCCGGCCGCCTTCTATCTGAAGAGCGTTGCGCCGGAAGACATCTCTCTGGCTGACATCTTCTTGGCGCTGCTGCCGTTCATCGGGCTGCAGATCATAGCAGTCGGCATGCTTATCGCCTTCCCCGGCATCACGGGACGCTAGTCGCCATGAAGATCGACCGCATAGAGACAATCCGCCTGGCTGAGTTCGCCAACCCCGTCTGGGTGCTCATTCACACGGACGAAGGCCTGACCGGGCTCGGCGAGACCTACTTCGGGGCTTCGGCGGTGGAAGCCTATGTGCACGATTGGTGCGCGCCCTGGCTGCTTGGGAAAGACCCGCTGGCGCTCCAGGCGCGCATGAACGAGATGACGGACTATCTGGGCTGGCGCGGGGCCGGCGTGGAGATGCGCGCCTATTCGGCGATCGATATCGCTCTGTGGGACCTCCGCCAAAGCCCATGGCAAGCCCCTCGCCAATATTCTCGGCGGCCGTTCCCGCGGCTCCATCCGGACCTACAACACCTGCGCGGGCTACAAATATGTCCGCGACGGGCGCGCCCAGTCGGTCGCCAAACTGGCATGTCGGCGACGCGGACGGTCCCTATGAGGATCTCGAAGCATTCCTGACCGATGCCGGCGCGCTGGCGAAATCGCTTCTGGCCGACGGCATCACTGCCATGAAAATCTGGCCCTTCGATATTGCCGCTGAGCGCTCCGGCGGCTAGGACATCACGCCCGAGGAACTGCGGACCGCGCTTCGCCCGTTCGAGCAGATCCGCAAGGCGGTGGGCGATGAGATGGACATCATGGTCGAGTTCCATTCGCTCTGGTCACTGCCGATGGCGAAGAAGCTTGCCCATGAACTCGCGCCCTTCAACACCTACTGGCACGAGGATCCCTTCCGGCTCGACAATGTTGGAGACCTGAAGGGATATGGCGCGTGTACGCGGGCGCGGGTCTGCGCCTCCGAAACGCTGGCCGGCGTCCATGCATTCCGCGACTATTTCGAGACCGGGGCGGCAGGTGTGGCCATGCTCGACCTTTCCTGGTGCGGCGGCATAACCGTTGCACGCAAGATCGCGGGCATGGCGGAAGCCTGGAAGGTGCCCGTCGCCCCGCATGACTGCACCGGACCGGTCGTCTACGGGGCCTCGAGCCACCTTTCGTTGCACCTGCCCAACGCCCTGATTCAGGAATCTGTGCGTGCGTTCTACACGGGATGGTACCGTGAAATCGCGGAAGGCCTGCCGGTCGCCGGGCGAGAGGACTACTCCAGCCGGGTGACAAGCGGCTAGCGCAGCACCTATTGCCCAAGGACAATCCAGACCGGCGCATGGTCGTTTGCCCCTTCGGCGCTGGCGACGGCGAGGGCGAACCTGTGTTTCGCTTTCGGGTATTTCTTGCCGGTGAATTCGAAGAAAGCGCTAGCCGGAATGAGGCTGCGTTTGCTGTTTGTGAAGGTTCGTCCCTCCGAACGGAATTGAACACTGGTCCGCCCTTGAGGCCCGATGGCGGGAAGCTGAAATTCACCGATGCCAGTTCGATGTCCTTGCCGGCGGTGCGCATGACCGGTGCCATGTCGTTAATGCGGACGTCGTCGTCGCTTTCGCGAAGGTCGAGTTCGGACTGATGGGTGGGGATGCCAAGCTCGAGCGCCTGCATCATCTTGCAGTATTCCACCCACTTCACATGCTGTTCGTAAGCATTGCACATGCCTCAACTTACGGCAGATCCGGCGATCTTTCGAGAGGCGGAGGAGGCCTCGCCGCGCTATCATCCAGACTTTGCTCGCGCTACGGCACAGGTTGACCGGGAACCTTTCGCGACCTTCTGTTCTCTCGCAACGCACTACGCCAATGCGCCCCATTTCAGCGGCCACCAGCCGCGCTACCTAAGGTTGCGCTCGGCCCGACTACCCGATTTGCGGTGCATGGCCGCTCCGGAATCTCACTGGCGATTGCCCGCGAGAAGTGCCTGGATGCCAGGCGAGCCCTAGCGGAAGGACACTCGCCAGCGCAGGAAAAGCAGAAGCGACAGCTGCGAGAAGCCAAAAGCTTCGGGCAGTTCGGCACGCGCTGGTTCGAGGAAGCGAGGATGGCCGACAGCACCCGGGCCATGCGCCGGGCGATCTTCGATCGCGACATCCTTCCGGCTTTCAAGAACCGTCTGCTCACGGAAGTGGGACCAGAAGACATCCGGCTGTTGTGCGCCAAGGTCAAGGATCGCGGAGCGCCGGCGACGGCCATTCACGTGCGCGACATCATCAAACAGGTGTTCGCGTTCGCGATCCTCCATGGAGAGAAGGTAAAGAATCCCGCAGATAAGGTGGGGCCATCTTCGATCGCTGGCGCGGCTATCCTGTCGACCATCTGGCGCGAGAACCGGAACAAGCGGAACCGACTGGTCGACAACTGGATCGAGATGTCACGAGGCCTTGTCGGATCCTGACCCGGGGGGAGGATCCGACAAGCTTTGGCATCGAGGGCGCCGCAGATGCCGCGCCCTGCGTTGGTTGTTGACCTTTACGGCCAGGAGCGCTCGCCTTCGGCAACCTGAGCGCTGATTTCGAGAGTGTCGGCATTGGCGAAATCCGGGTAGACTTCGTTCAGGGCCGCGATCAGTTCTGCCGAATTGTCGGCGGCGGCCGAAGCGGCCTCGAAGGCGCGCAGGTATTCCCGGGTGAAGTAGAGGCTGCTGGTGTCTTCGGCGCTCTTACCCATGTAGTGGCCGGGGATCAGGCGCTCGGGGTTCAGTTCCAGCATCTGGTCCAGCGTTGCACGCCATGCGTCGCGGCTTTCCAGCGTCTGGCTGTCGGCCGTCCAAACATGCAGGTTCTCGAAAACCGAGACACCCCCCAGCACGGTCTTGGCGGCAGGCACCCAGAGGAAGGTATGCGCCGGATCGTGGCCGTCCAGACCGACGATATTGACCGGTTCGCCATCGACCGTCAGCGTATCGCCTTCCAGCACATCGGGGACGATCAACTCACCCGGGGCATTGTCGCCCAGGATCGGGCCCCAGAATTCGTTCTTGAGCTCGATAGTGGCTTCGATGCCCTTCACACTTTCCGGCGTGGCAACGATTTTGACATCGGGGAAGTTGGCCTTGATCTCATCTAGCCCGAAATAGAAGTCCGGGTCCTTGTGGCTGATATAAACGGTGATCAGCGTCTTGCCGCTATCCTGGATCATCTTGACCAGGTCCTGCGCGTCGTCCTTTTCGAACTGGGCGTCGACAAGGATCACTTCGGTCGGACCCTCGATCAGGCTTGAAGTGACGGCAAACAGGCTGTCTGCGCCCGGGTTGTAGGCGGTGATCTTGAGATCGGCGGCCAATGCGGCGCCCGATGTCAGCGCCAAGGCCGATATGGTGGTCAGGAACGTTTTCATGGGGTTCTCCTTCCAGGGGGGACTTCAGTAGGCGGCGGTGAAGATCTGGCGCTGATGTGCCGGGTTTTCTGCCTCGTTCAGCATGGCGACCGCATAGTCTTCCGCGCTGATCTGGCTGTTGCCTTCGGCATCAGTCAAAAGGGTGCGACCGCCGAGGCGGAAGGCCCCGGTGCGCTCGCCGGGCTGGATCAGGCCGGCCGGCGCGAGAACGGTGAAGTCGATGTCGCTGGCTGCGATCTCTTCAAAGGCGGCCCGCATGGCCTGGGCCTCGCTGCGATACTGGTCGGGGACAACCTCGGCGACGGGTGTGCCGTCCGGCAGGTTCAGCGAGCCGGCACCGCCCACGAGCAGAAGACGGGTATCGCCCACGCCATCGATCAGGTTTTCGGCATAGGCCAGGGCTTCGGTCTTGGCGTCGCCGGTGTTGCGGGGGCTGACGGCGGCGTTCACGGCGTCGACATTCGCGGTGGCCTTGGACAGCACCTCCACATTCGCCACATCCAGCGCCATGGCGGTCAGCCCGTGACGGGGCTCGATCTGGTCGGGGTTGCGTGTCGCGGCGATGACCTCATGGCCACGGTCGAGCGCTTCGGCGGTGATGCGCGAGCCGACCATGCCGGTTGCGCCGATGATGAGGAGTTTCATATCCGGTTTCCTTGGGTTGAGGGTTGTTTCAGGCTGCCAGTGCGGTGACGGCAGCGGGGTTGTCGTAGTAATCCGCGACAGAGATCACGCGGGTCTGGCCATCCTTGTGCATCAGCAGTGCCGGCACGCCCCGGGCGCCGACCCGGGACAGGATTCGGGCGGCCTCGCTGCTGATTTCCGCGGCGCGCGCTTTGCCGCCACTCAGCTCCTCGGTCACGCCGGCGGCTTTCAGGGCCTCATAGACGGGCTGCTCATCCACCGCGGGCTTGCCATCCACATAGCGTGCCTTCTGAAGCGCTTTTGCCAGGGCGAATTCGGCTTTCGCGCCCTTGTCATGGACAAGGGCTGCCGCCTGAGCCGTCTTGCTGGAATCCAGGATTTCCTCGGCATTCAACAGCACGTTGTCGGCGTAGCGCTGGCTGAACTCCATGCCGGTCAGGCCGGCAATCCTGCGGTCGTACTGCAGCGCCGTTTGCCCGAAACCGTCCGCCATCCGATGGGCGTTCGGCCCCTGGAACAGATGGCGATGCATCAGTTGCACTTCGGCGCCACTGTCGATCAGCGCACCGATGACGTTCGAAGCGCCGTAGCACCAGCCGCAATAGGTGTCGTAGATGTAGGTAAACTGCGTCATTGGCTTGCATCCAGTTCCGTGATGCGACCTTTCGATCTCACAGGGCGTAGGTAGCGCTTGCTTATTGTCAGCTAAAGACATTAGATTTTGATACTGTGTCAGCCAAAAGATGATGATATGCAAAAATACAATCTGAACCGGATGGAGTATTTCGTCGCCATTGCCGAGGAGGGCACCATAACCGCCGCCGCCAGGCGCATGCGCATTTCAAAAGCCGTGGTGAGCAAGCAGCTGTTGCAGCTGGAGGAAGACCTTGGCACCGCTCTGGTCGTGCGCAACCCGCGCCACCTGAGCCTGACCGATGCGGGGCAGCAATTTTACGAAGCCGCCAAGACCACGGTTGAACGGGCAAAGGAAGCGTTCGATTCCGTCAAGCTGGGGACCAGTGAACCCTCGGGCGATCTGCGCATCACCGCCCCGCTGGATTTCGGTGTGGCCTATGTGGCCCAGGCGCTGGTGAGCTTCAACCGGGCCTATCCACAGGTGACACCCCATCTCGATCTGACCGATACCAAGCTGGACCCGGTGCGCAGCCGGTATGACATCGGGCTGCGCGTTGGCTGGCTGGATGACTCTTCGAATATCGCTCGTAAACTGGGAGAGTTTCGCCAGATCCCGGTGGCGGCCCCAGCTCTGCTGGACAGTTTCGGGCGCCCCAAACATCCCAAAGACCTGTGCGACATGCCCTTCATCGAGCATCAGGCGCTGGCCACCCCAACCCGCTGGACCTTCGAACATGCCGTAAAGGCGCCGGTCAATGTGGAATTCGAACCACGGTTGGGTGCTTGTGTCACACTGGCAATCACGGCGATGGCAAAATCCGGCGGCGGCTTCTGCATCGTCCCGGATTTCGCCGTCGAGCCGCAACTGGAAACCGGCGAGCTGGAACGCGTGCTGGAAGACTGGACGCTGCCCACAGGCGGCATCTATGCGGTCTTCCCGCCCCTGCGGTTCAGACCGGCCGCAACACGCAAGTTCACCGACCTTCTGATCGCGCGGCTGGCGAAGGACCGCGCGTGAGTGCGCGCCTGCCCAGCTTACCCTTGAAGCATGAATTCCGCGCAACGTTCGGCGATCATGATGGTGGGGGGGGCATTGGTATTGCCGCTCACGAGTTTCGGCATGACCGACGCATCGCAGACCCGCAGGTTCCTGACAAGTTCAAGATCCAGCGGATCTTCTGGAAGGGTCTTGAAACGACTGGCCTTTCGCCTGGGCCCGTGCTGCGCTTGGATCGGCATATCGTGGATCGCGCCGTGGTACGGGTTCTTCAGCATCCCCGTGTTGCTGGGTGCGGGCTTGGCATTGCAATGCGAGGCTGGCGGCATCTCGATCCACGTCTTGACCGCAATGCTTGGCATTCCCGCAGCAATGCTCGGTTTGATCGTCGGGACGTGCCTCCGCAGAATGGAAGCCAATGCTGAAACCCCGCAGCCAAAAATAGGCAGGAGGCGGTCGTGACCATCACCATCTATCACAACCCCGATTGCGGCACTTCGCGCAACACGTTGGCGATGATCCGCCAGTCCGGCGATGAGCCGGAAGTGATCGAGTATTTGAAGACGCCCCCTTCCAGGGAGCGGCTGAAGGAACTGATCACCGCGATGGGGGACACGCCGCGCGATCTCCTGCGCAGGAAGGGCACGCACCTATGACGAACTTGGGCTCGACGATCCCAAATGGTCGGACGAGGAACTCGTCGACTTCATGCTCGATCATCCGATCCTGATCAACCGGCCGAACATCAAAACACCGTTGCGCACGAAGTTGTGCCGGCCTTTCGAGACCGTGTTGGACATCCTGCCCAATCCGGACATCGGCCCCTTCACGAAGGATGACGGCGAGATCGTCATCGGTGCGAACGGCCGGCGTGTCCGCTGAATTTCGGGTTAGTTCGAAATAGCCTTGACTGAGTCTCCCCCGGCATCGCTATTCATATTTCGAACAAGATCGAAATATGACGACGGGTGCCGCCCATGTGCTCGCCCGGGAGAATGCGTATGACCGACTCCGTCTACCTGATGGATAATTTCCCCACCCTCGTCGAAGAGCAGTTCCGGCCGATCGATCCCGCGGCGCTGTTCGCTCTACGCAGCAGCGGTCATGATCCTCGTCAGGCGCATCGCCCGCCATTCATGAGCAGTTCGACACGGACTCGCAGAACCGACGCGAGCAACCCTTAAATCCTTCCTTCCGGTAGGATACTTTCAACCCGCTTACCACTTCGTCGGTGACTTTAGCGTGTTTACAATGGTAAGCTCGGCTCTTCTATATAAAGAACTCTCATTATCGTTATATAATTAATACTTTTATAAGCGTTGACATGAGTATTTCATTGTTTAGAGTTCATTTTTTAACTGAGAAATTTGAAGAGAACTATTATGCTCGATAACGAACCGAATTTCAAAAGCAATGCATATACACCGCATCGCTCCGAGCGTGTCTTTGGCGTTGAGCAGAGACCGTTTCCGAATTCGGATGTCGAAGCTGCCATGTCCTCTCCCGAGCCGTCGATGCACGCCTCTTTGAGCCGCCTGGGAGATGTCCACGCCAGTATCACCAAGACGCGGAGCAAGCGGGCGGTGGCGGCGCAGGCGCAGGAAGGCGACGACGCGCAGACGGAAGCGGCCGATGCGGTGGGTGGGGCCGAGGCGGAACTCGCAGGGAAGCTGCGCGGCGTGTTCGTGTCCTACATGCGCGAGCAGTTCGGCGATAGGGACCTCAGTGATGACCAAGTGCTCGAGCATATGACCGCGTTCCCGAATCTGAACGACAACGCGCTGATGCGCCGGCTGGCCGGTGCGGCCGGCCTCTATGGCAGCAAGGAAGGCGAAGACGATGTCGCCCCGGCCCTGAAGAAGGCGCTCGTAGAGCAGTTGCTGCTCGCCCTGACCGGCGACGTCGACTGGAAGGCCGAGCTTGCCACGCCGACCACCGGCGTCGCGAATGGCGTCACCACGGACGGTGAGGTGCTGCACGGCGCTAACGAGATGACCATCGCCGAGGCTGCGGCGGCGGTCAAAGAAAGGGTCGGCTCCATCCTTGCAGGCAAGCTCGGCGGTGGGGCCGCTCTCATGGCGGACCAGCTCGCGCCCGTCCTGATCAACGATCCGACGCTGTACCTGCCCGAGCCATCGGACGCGATCCTATACGGCAGCCTGGAATGGGCGCGGCTGTGGATCGGCATCGAATATGCCGAAGGCACGGGTCTCGATCCGGCGCAGCTGTCCGTCGACCAGCTCCTGGCTCTCGGCCGCGCCGCCACGGCCACCGGTCCGGCGGATGACGGGGAAACGGCACAGGCGGAGGGCGACGGGGGCTCCACCGCCGACGATGCCGCCACTTATCGGACCACCAAGCTCCTCGCCCTGATCGCCCGAGCCAAGGGCGAGTTCGATGGGCAGGAGATCACCGAACAGAACAGGGAGGAGGTGGAACAAATTCTCCCAAAGGTGGCTGAGGATGTTTTTTCGGAAGATTTTGCGTTCGCCAGCGCCCTGGATGACATCTCGCAAGAGATGCCAACCCGCAGGGAACTCGCCGCAACCATCCTCCGGGAACATGGCCTCGATCCAGACCAGCCGGTCAAATATCCCGTACCCTCGGCGCATGGACTAGCCTGGGCAGAGGGCACGCTCGCCGAATCCTATTTCGAGAACGGCTATCTCCCGGGCCACAACGAGTTGCGGGACCCTTCGGAGGTATTCGAGGAGCGCTTTGCGGCCTACAAATCCGAATTTTCAGAAGGAATGGAGACCATTCTCGGTCGCCTTCTGGACAACTATGCCAAGCATAACAATCTCGACCTGAGCGGCGCCACAATAACATTTTTCCAACCTGAAGCCCACGCTTACATCAGGAGAGGAAGGCTTTCCGAAAGCTTCGTTGAAACAAGCAACAGCGTGCTGATCGTCGAGATCGCCGTTCCCGAATCCGGGTCCCGTTATGGCTTTCTCTCCCTCGCTGATATCGGCAAGGGCCTGCAGAACATTCCGGCCGATACGTCGGTTGACGATTGGATTTTCAGCAATTCAAGCACGATCTACACCGCCGAGCAAATAAGAAAGTACATGAGCTTTCTGAATACCTCTGGCTCCAGCATGACTGAGAACCGCGTGGTCAAGAAGGAGATTTTCAGCGGGGCGGGCACAGAGATCAGGGGCAAGATCCGTGAGTATTACGGGGTACAGATTGCTCAGTGCCATGACCATGCTCTTGGCGAGACCCGCCGCGAGGGGATCACGAACTTTCTTCTTGATCTCATTCCCTTCCGATCGATGATCGTGGCGATTCAAAAGGGGGATCTCGGCGCCGCCATCTTGAGCGGCATCCTCGATATCGCTTCTTTCATCCCCTTCGTAGGCGAAGGCTTCAAGGCCCTGCAAATCGGCTTCAATGCAGCCACGACCGGCTTGTCCACCATGCTCAGGACAGCGCTCCGACAGGGCCTGAACAAAGGCCTCTCGCTCGGCCTGCGCACCACCACCTCCTTCGGCCGCGAGTTCGGCGGCCAGTTCTTCAAATTCGCCGCAACCGGCCTGGAAAACGCGCTGCCCTTCCCGACGCCCGGCTTTGCCTCGCATATCACGGTCGGCGGCGCGAAGAGCACCGCGCGCGTTATCGACAGCCTTAGAGCCACGGATTCGGAATTGGCCGGTCTTCTGGAGCAAGCGTCGAGGCGCTCCAGCTTGATCGATGCCGCCGATGACGGAGGCCAGCGGCTTGCGCGGGGCGTGAATGTCACGAAGGACGCCAACGGCATCGAACGGGTGGAACTCGCCGATCTCGCTCCGTCGACCAGGAACAACGAAATCAATGTGGGAGAGGTCCAACTGGCTGTCGGCCATAACGAGGACGGCCAGTTGCGCTTCTTCCGGGAGCACGAAAGCGCGGAAGGCAGCTTCTACACCCAGGCAGATCCACGGACGGGAGAATCCTATGGTCCCCGCATGACACTCAACCGGGCAGGCTGGCTCATCTCCAACGGTGCCAGGATCGCCCGCCTGGGAAACGCGATACGCGAAGCGGCACCGGAATCTGGCGAATCTTCTCCCACGACAATGATCGAGTATGGCCGCCCCTCGAGCGGCTGGTCGGATGAACGCGCGGTATCGGACGGCTATGACGCGTTTGCCGACACCGCTTCCTCATGGGCCAGGAAGACAGCCGACGGGTACAGCAGCCTCAACGAAGCCGGCAGGCAGGCTGTTCTCGGCTATGTTCGGGACAAAGGCAGGCTGACATTCACCTTCTGGATTCACGACGCCAAGGCCGACCTCCACAAGACGGTTCATGTGGAAACCGACGCAAAGCCGGAATCCAAGGAATCTCTGGAAGCCTATTTTTCCCGCGTTGCAAAAGAGGCAGGGGCGAAAGCGGAAGAGCAGCTTCGCAGGCAACACGGCGACGCCATTCGTCTGGACTACATCGGCGTGGGCGCGGCACTCCCGCTGGCAAGCCATGTGGAGCGTGCACACACGCCGCTGAGCCATCACCTGCAGGCGCATCTGGATCTGGGCAGCGCTCCCCTTGCGATCGAGCACAACAGGGTCTGGGAAGACCCGTCCAACGATGGTGCTGTAAAGGCGCATGCCACCAGCTTGGCCGGCAAGATACTCCAGCACTACGAATTTAACGACACCCGCCTGAAGAGAGATATTCTGGACAAGATCCGGGAGGCTGAGGGAATCACGTTTTCCGGCTGGCTCGCCGATACATCGGCAAGAGACAGCAACCATTCTTTCGAAATGCATGTCGACCTGGCATCCAGCCAATTTGACGGAACCCTAGGGGACTATATCCGCAAGTCGGCTGAAGTCTTCGCGGAAGCATTCAGGAAACACATCGAGGACAGCCAGGACGACGATACCGTCAACATCCGGCATATCGCGATGAAAGCCGAACTGGCGAACGTCCGGGTGAAGGACGAGTTTGAGGATTTCCCGCCGGAGGATCTTATCGCGTTCGGCATCAGCCGGCCGGCTGGCGGCGCTGACAAATCGCATGTGCTAGGCGGCTCAACCGGGGCGAAGACTAAGCGGAGAAGAGAGGTGGATCACGCCCCGTCGGCGGCTGGGCTGGACACCCTGCTGGATGGCGTGCCGCTAAGCAGGATCGAGGTAAGTCGGCAGACGAGCGGGTACGTGGCCAAGTCAGCAAGAGAGGTGGCAGCGTCCTGGTCCCGGAAGGTTTTGCAAATTTATAATGGCTTCAATGATTCTGTTCGAAATATTATTTTGAATCGTATCCGTGCAGAGGGAGGAATTAAGTTCTCAGTATGGCGACGTTATTCATTAATTGGAAATTGCGAAAACGATATTCTTCAACCATCAAAAAGGAAATTTATTGGAGAGTCTTTTGCTAATTACGTAAATAATACGGCTAAATATGTTGAGGAATATTTGACTTCATTGGGATCATCAAGTGATAGGGGAGCCTTTAATTACTTGGCGATAGGAGCCGAACTGCCACTCCCAACCCAACTTGAGCGTGCTCTTATTCCCGAAGGACATGCCGTCGACGTGGTCCCCAACTTTGGCGCGCCTCCACTGGTCATCGAACATAATAAAAGGTGGGGGGGAACGAAGGACGCCAAGGATTACGGAACCATTGGCAGGCACGGGGATGAACTCGCCAGCAAGATACTGCAACGCTTCACCTTCAATGATGAGGGCCTGGAGAAGAAGATTCTGACCGCGATCCGCAGGCGGGGGGGAATCAAGTTTCAGGGCTGGCTTTCCGATCTTGATATGTTGAACAACGATTATTCCTTCGAGAAGGTCATAGATCCGGCTTCCGGCGAATACGACGGCACGCTGAAGGACTACGTCCGCAGGGCGGCGCACGCCTTTGCGGAGGCTTTTGAAAGGAACATTCGTCCCCAAGAATACGAAGACATTGAAATAGAATTCATCCAAATGGCGGCCGAACTCGCTGACATCCGCCTGAAGGACGGCGACCCCTTCTGTCCGACGGCACTCTTCCCCAGTTCCGACCAAGGTGCGCGCAGCATGCGGGCCACCTTCGCCGCACTTACCCGGGAGTTGAGAGCGACCGGCGGTGATGTGGGAAAATCCGACAAGCTCTTCGAGGCAGCCCGTTCTTCGCTGAAGGCGCGGAGTGTCGTTCTCGGTGAACTGCCGCTGGAAGAAGCGCAGGCCGTGCTGGAGGCCGAGGGCAAAAGACTGCTCAAGACCTATTATAACTATGCGGCCAATAACATAGAGACCCAGCAGGAACTCCTTCTGCTCCGCCGGTCGCACCCGGCTGAATACGCCGCCGAGGAATTGGGCGAGTGGCTCGGCATTGCCAAGGAACATCGCCATAAGCTGGTCGACGAGCGGAGCGTGTGGCGCTTGCACAAATCAGTTGGGCCGTTGGGATCATCAGGGCCGATACTTCCCCCGGTGGAGGAGAGAAGACCTCAAATTACGAGTTGGATTGATCTGCTTGAGCGAGACGATCTGCGCGCGAGACTTGCTCAAAGGATGAATAAAAGCATGCGAGAGGCCCTGGTTGGCGATCTGAGGAAATTAGTCGAACCCGGGAAGGAGGCCCAATTTGCGGAAAATATCACCAGGCTATTCACTGTGGATATCTTTGGAGATTCAAACAACGATGAATTGCCAAGAAATATCGAGGATATCCAGCAAAGCTATGAAAGTTACTATGGAAGATATGTAGAGAAATCCGCAATCACCTTCCGTAAGCTGGAAGCGGAGAAGATCGTGCTTCGCTCTGGCCGCGACGCATTGATCGCTAAGGCCAACCCAAACGCGGTGGAAGACCTCGTGGCGCATCTTGGTCAGCAATCCGCCGACAAATTGAAAACGGCAGTCGCAAATTTCCAGAACCTGCTTGAAGACCGCCGTGATGAGGATCAACTGCACAATCTGGAGCATCTGAAGCAAAAGCGACTGGAGCTCGCAAAATTGGTATCTTCCAAAATCCCCGTTCTGGGTGATGTCATCGATCTCGGCATTGACGCGGCCCTGGGCGACTGGACGAACGTGGGGCACGATGCGCTGCGCACCGCGGCCTTCGCCGCCATGTTCCTTCCGGCCGCTGGGCCGGAGCTCGGCGCTGTCCTTTTCGCCGCCGATGCAAGTTGGGGCGAAGGCGAGAGCATCACGAGTTATCTCGAGGCCAAGCAGCGCGGCGATGAGGCGGGTGCGCAAGCAGCCATGGCAGGCATGATCGGGAATGGTGTCGGTCTGATGATGTCCGGCATTCCGCTTTTGCGCGGGTCCTTTGCCGGCAGCGTCGGCGAGGCGATCATCCTGGAAGATATCGAGGGGGCGCAAGAGAGCTTCGAATTGCAGGAGATGGGAGCCGTATCGGAGAATGGCGAAGGAGCGGCGTCCACGGGCGCTGATGCCGCGGGCGCGTTTAAAGTCACGAATATTCCGAAAACTTTACTAGATCTTCATGAAAAAATACCAACATATAACGAAGTGAAGCCAGATATTAAAAGTATTACAAAATTTACTCAGAATCGCAGTAAGTATTCTGATCTATATAATGGATATACAAGAGGAGTGTGTGCTGCCTGGGTTTCCGTATGGCTGCAGAAGAGATTGGGAATCGAGGGGTTTTCAGAAAAAATTCTTGCAAATGGAATTAATGGAAATAGAAATTTTGCAAACTTTCTTGCAAATCTTCAAGAAGAGTATTCAAATAATGCATCGAGGTTGTCACTGTTGGCTCGCAGACGAATGCGTGCCAACAAGGTGCTCTCTGGTACCGGCCAGCGCGCAATTTCCGAGATCGTAGATGCTGCGGTTCAAGGTCACAACCACATCTATTTGTCAATTCGTGGAAAGGGGCGTGGCCACGCTCTCGGCTTGGCACTGGGAAAAAGTCCGCGGTTTTTCGACCCCAACTGGGGCGTCTTTAAATTTAAGAGCAAGGAGGAACTTTCCACTTGGGTAAAAGAATATATCAATGAACACTACAAGAATATCAAAAGGGTCACTGCCATAAGCGTAGAAAAGACTCCTAAATGGTCGGAGGAAATTAGATCGCAGGTCGCCAGCCAATCGGCATAGAGTAACCGACTGCCAGCGCCGCAAGAGCATGGCTCTCTGCGGCGCTGGTGATCGGTAAAGCCGATCCTCCCCCGTGAGCGGAGGCCGCCGAGGCTGGGTGTTTGACTTTGATGGGGGGCCTATCGTCCGAATCAAAGGATGCGCTACGAGGTCAGGTTCTTCATGGGAGTGCAACGACGACAAAGGTGGACACCTCGAACTACCGGCATTTTCTGCGACCGGCGGTGGGGGTGATGAGGTTGCGAACGGCCTGATGTAGACGCCAGCTACCCGTCGCCAGCATAACCGGGAAGACCTGCGCTACGAAACCGACCTGACGGATCGGGAGTGGAATTTGATCGCGCCGATGATGCCGCTGCGGCGAAGACGGGGCGACCTCGCCGTTGGTCGCTGCGCGAGACCATGAACACGATCTTCTATGTCATGCGCGGCGGTATCGGCTGCGGCTTCTGCCGTCCGACTTTCCACCAAGAAGCACGGTGTTCCGGTGGTTCTGCCGGGTAGTGTCCAGAATCTTTCGCACTTTTTATCAGGCGACGGCTCGGTAGGGAACAGACTCTGATCTTCTTGAAATGACTATCGGAAATATGAAGTATTAGCACGCGAAAAGCCCCCATATTTCGCACCGGCAAGTCTCTTAACTTATATCGCGCGTCCTACCATGCTGAAACCTGCTGAAATCTCGACGACACCAAAAGAGGTGGAAAATCCGGCGACGTCGTGATGGCAGGTAAGCTCGCGCAGCGCGTATCAGGGAGGAAACGGCAAGCCGATCCGCTGAGCGAGCTGTTGAAAGCAAGCCTGGAACTATCTTGGCCGGTTATGCCGCCGCTTGGAAAAGGCCCTGCTGACATCGATGGTTGCGAGCCTCGATTTGAGCCTGCGGCCGAACCGTGTAGTAGGTGCATATCGATGAGCTTTTCAGCATGTAACAGAGATTTGAATGTTCCAAATAGGTGAGCAATTTCAATAGGTTGACATTGTAACGGTATTCCTACCGGTACCGGCGTGTTCTCGCGAGCAAAACATCCGCGAAATCAGTATGTTGGGCTTGCTAGATACGATTGAGTGGGAGTGAGGGAAAACGGTGGCAATGGCGTAATTTCGGCGGCGATTTTCGCTGCCGCGCAGGTGTCGTCCGTTCGCTTCTCACTTCCGCTGCGCTGGGTGTTCTTTCACTCTGAACGCGCAGGTTCGATCTGTGCCCACGTCCCGGATGATGTAGAGCCGCTTCAAAGAGCAAGAGGGCTCTGGCGTAGAATAGCGTGCAAAAAGGCGGGTCTGCTTGCGGCCCATGTCGGCCGTAGGGGCAAACTTTGCGTCCGCTCGGAAGCTGACATCGCGAGTGACCATGCTCCAGGTCGCGGTTGCGGCATGAGCCGGCATTCTGCTTCCCATTAACTGCGGCCACAGACGCTAACCTGCCGCCAGCCACGCCATGGGGCGAAGTGGCGACTCCCATCCTCAAATAAATGCAAACCGATCCATGGGACTGGGCATGATCACGGGCGAACCTTTCGTTGCGAGATCGATCTATTCAGGAAACCCGCGCGGCGGAGGAGATCAGCGAATCGGCTGGCGTCCTCCGGACGGCGGAAGGGGACAAGCTGAACCTGCCGGCTGATGCTGAAGCCAGGATTGATCTCGATCACCCTGTCGGCTGCGGATCGTGCTTCGGCCTCTTGACCCGTTTCCTTCGCGGCGATTGCCAATTGAATGAAGCACGGCTGTAGATTTGGATTTACCGTCGTGCAGGAGCGCGCGAGCGCAAGCGCGTTCTCTGGCTCGCCAAGAAAAGTGTAGCTTCTGGCCTTGAGCGCGAGGTTCAGAGGAGGCGTGAACGGATCGAGCTCGGCGCGCGGTCCCACGCCGCGATGGCGGCCTCTTGGTCGCCGGAAAACGAGAGCGCCTCGGCATACATGCCGAATGCGACCGTATCGTTCGGGCTGAGGGAGATGGCTTTTCTCAGGGCCTTAAGGCTCGCGTCATGTTCCCGGAGCCACAAGAGTACGTAGCCGAGAGTAGCATGGGCCGTCGAGAAGTCCGGCTCCAGCGCTACTGCACGGTATGCCGCGTCTCTCGCCTCTTCCAGCACTGGGCGCAAGCGCCAACTCTCGTCATAGGGCTGGAGATAGAACTGCAGGAGCGTGCGTGCCATCAGGTCCCACGCCACAGCGAAATCAGGGTCGAGCACTACCGCCCGTCCGGCTAGGTCTCGAGCTTCGAGCGCGCCTGCCTTCGTGAACGTGCGGTACGACTTCCGTCCGCGCAGACGAGTTCGTAAGCCTCTAGGCTGTCGGCGTCGTGGCTATGAAGGCGCTTGGCGGCGTCTTCGCGGGCGTGGCCGACAAGCTGCACCGCCACGCGCCCGGCAACTTCGTCCGGAATCGACGGCATCTCGACATGAGGCCGATCGTATTGCTCCATCCACAACGTGGCGAGGTTTCGGGTATCGACCAGCTGCGCCGTCACGCGCAGCCGGTCGCGCGTGCGCCGCACCCTCCCCCGCAGCACGTGGTCCACGCCCAAATCTCTGCCAACCTGCCGCAAGTCTTCTGTCTCGGGTCCGTAGCGGAAACTCGAGTTACGGGCGATCACGGTCAAATCCCCGAAACGCGCCACCGCCGCAGCCACGTCTCTGCCAACCCTCGCCGAGATACGCCTGGTCGTTGCCCGGGGCAGAGAAGGGAAGAACCGCGACGGCAAGGCTGCCGTTGGGGCGTGCGGGCGAGCCGTCATCAACAAACCAGAGCGTAGCAAGCCCGAGCGCGAGCAACAACCCGAGAGCTGCCAACACCCAGGTCAGGGAGCGAGCGCGCGCAACAGTCGAGAGCGGCCAGCCCCCAGATGGAAAGGTGCCTGCCACGCGCTCCACCTCGGCCACGAACATGTAGCCGCGTCGTGGCACCGTCTTGATGAAGCGATCGCCTTCGTCTCCGAGCACCTTGCGGATGTCACGGATGCACTGTGCAAGCGCATCGTCATTGACGATGACGTCGGGCCACACAGTCTCGACGAGATCATCCTTGGTGATGAGCCGGCCCGCCTGCTCGACGAGGAGGCGCAGAACGTCGAATGCCTTGGGTCGCAGCTCGCGATCCGAGCCGCCCTCCTGCAGGGACAGCCGCTCCAGATTGAGGACGAAGGACCCGAAACGATAGCCCGCAGTGGAACGTGGAGACATCTTGCGCCCCGTGCGCTCGGCTCAAGGCCGGCAGCATAATTGTAGCTGGATTCTAGCCAATTTGCAGCCGGTTTACATGACCCGGATGGAGCGGCGCCATAACGATTGCGGCTGGAACTTTTTCGTAGAGGAGGAAGACATGCGCACCGCTGTGAAACTATTGATTACGACTACATTGGCATTGGGCGCCTGGGCTCCTGTCGCCGGATTTGTCGGCGCTGCCGCGCAGGAGGAAGGCACCGGTGGACGTTGCGTTCCCGTGGCTGAGGGGGGCGAGAGGACGCTCGGCTGCTATGTCATCGCCCGGGAGCAGATCGGGGCAATGCCGTCCGGCGAAGTCTACTGGTAGATCGACGCCTTCCCCGACCTAGCGTCCGCCAAAGCGGCCGCTGGTCCGCGAAGCGTAGCGGCCGAAGCCTTCGGCGATTCTTGGCTCCTGACCATCGAGGAACAGGGCTGGCGGTCCGGCGGTGGCGAGCGTGTCGCCGAGATAGGACCGCTACCGGTCGAACCAGCTGACGCATTCACCGCCCAGTATATGGAAGCCACCTTCCGTTCTGGCATGAAGTCAGGGATTGCTGAACGGTCCGGCCCGGAAGCCTGGCACACATTGTCGGGTGAAAGCTGCTTGGAGACGCCGGAAAGCACGATGGTTGGCCGGGCTGGTGGAGAGCCGGTCATCGTCCGCGGGGGAGTGCCAATGCAGGTGACCGCCACCGGATTTGAGGAACGGCGCGCACTCGTGCTGGTTTTGCACGACTCGTCCAGGCCGGCTGCAACGCCGGTCACCGATTGGCGACCGCAAGGAATTTGCGGAGAATAGGTGACACGCCTCAGCGGGAAATCATGGGTGTCAAGCATCCCGGACCGGCGCAAGCGGGACCTTCAACGCGATGCTGATCGACTTCTTGACTTTGAACCGCAGCCAGCTATCGATCAAAGTGGCCGGGCGTCGCTCCGGCCGCCCGCTCCGAAAACACTCAACCGCCTCCCTTCTAGGCCAGCCGGGCAACCTCAACTCGCTCAGGTTCTTGTGAGCTTGTTTCTTTGCGCGGTATGCCCGCTTTCCCTAGTCGAAGTCGCCCTCTGATTGGTTGGTAGTGAGGTCACGAATTGGTCGAGTAACGATGGTGCCGGCCCCAAAGCTCGACAAGCGTTTGACTTCAAGGCGCCGAGTAGAGAAGTGGCATCGCTGATGCCGACGCGAAGATCGACGTTGCGCCCCCAGATCTGCCCCAAACTACTGTCCCCTCACTTATGTGATTTTTTCGCACCGCCCTCTAGTGCTGGCCGCGCAAAGGCTTTAGCGTCTCGGTCTCTCCTTTTTTCCCTCATTGTTAGAGACGACCCATGGCCGAGCCCTCTCTATTCGCCCGCTTTGTTGCCCTTGTCGGCCGAGGCGCCGTTGCCATTCGTCATTCGGGAGATGGTTCGCTGGAGCCGGTCTATGGCACGGCGCCGGTCATTCCGGTGGCCAAACCGCAGGGCAAGGTACCGACGTTGAAGATGCCTACGGCCAAAGGCTGGGAGGGCGAGCATAAGCCGACGGCGGCCGCCGGGCTCAAGGTCAATGCCTTTGCGCGGGGGCTGGTGCATCCGCGCAATATGCATGTGCTGCCCAATGGCGATGTGCTGGTGGCTGAATCGATGGGCGAATCGGGAAATCCACGCACTTTGTTCGACCATGCCATGTCGGCCACGATGCAGCGGGCGCGCGCTTCTGGCAACAGCCCCAACCGCGTGACGCTGCTGCGCGATGCCGACGGCGACGGGGTGGCCGAGGAAAGTCACGCCTATATCGAGAATGTGCGGCAGCCCTTCGGCATCGTGCTTGTCGGGGAGACGCTTTATGTCGGGGCCAGCGACGCGCTTCTGGCCTATCCCTACGAGGCGGGCGCGACACGAATCATCGAGCCGGCCAGAAAGCTGATGGATCTGGTGCCCGGCGGGCATTGGACGCGTAATCTCATTGCCAGCAAGGACGGCACCAAGCTTTATGTGGCTGTGGGGTCACTGAGTAATATCGGCGAGAAGGGCATGGCGGCGGAAGAAAACCGCGCCTGCATTCACGAGTATGACCTGGAATCGGGGCAGTCCCGCATTTTTGCCAGCGGCTTGCGCAATCCTGTGGGCATGGCCTGGGAGCCCGAGAAAGGGATGCTTTGGACGGTTGTCAATGAGCGGGACGGGCTGGGCGATGAGACGCCGCCTGATTATTTGACATCTGTGAGCGATGGCGGGTTCTATGGCTGGCCCTATTGCTATTGGAACCGGGTGGTGGACGATCGGGTGCCGCAGGACGCCGCCAAAGTGGCCTCGGCGCTGCAGCCCGATTATGCGCTGGGCGGGCATACAGCCTCACTAGGGCTTTGCTGGCTGCCCGAGGGGACGCTGCCGGGCTTTCCGGCGGGCATGGCCATCGGCCAGCACGGGTCGTGGAACCGCTCCAAGCTCTCCGGCTACAAGCTGGCGTTCGTCGCCTTCGAGAATGGCAAGCCTGTGGGAATGCCGCGCGAAGTTCTCACCGATTTCTTGTCGGCGGACGAGAAGTATTCCTATGGCCGCCCGGTCGGGGTGGCGCTTGCGGCCGACGGCGCGGTGTTGATGGCGGACGATGTGGGCGACGTCATCTGGCGCGTCACCGGCGCCTAAGGCGGAGTCGGCAAAGGACGTCAGCGTGGCCGGACCGACGCTCGCCGTGAGCTACCTCAAGCAGGGCCTGATGGATGAAATCTCGATCTGGTACATCTCGGTTGGCGCAACCACGCCCGCCGGCCGTTGCAGGCATCAGGAGCCAAAAGTGATCGGCGAGCGACTGTCGATACCGACGGTTCTGCCGTCCACCCGCTACAGTCCCGGTTCGTTTAGCGCCAACCTGGGTTGACGAAGCATAACTCACAAACTTACCTGTTAAACCATCGCAAAGCAGAAGGAGCGGACAACCAATGCGATTCCGGATGACCACGGCCAAAAAAATCCCGGTTCATCTGGAGAATGCGCATGTCTGCTTCCATCGTACTGAAGGGCCTGACCTGGTCCACCCCTGACGGCACCACCCTCTTTGAAAATCTCGACCTTTCCTTCGCCAGCGGCCGCACGGCCCTGATCGGCCGCAACGGTGTCGGCAAATCCACGCTTCTGAGGATCATTACGGGAGAGCTTCCACCCGCGGGCGGATCCGTTTCGGCAAGCGGTCGTATCGCCATGCTCCGCCAGGAGGTCCAGGTGGGCGAGTGCGAGACACTGGCCGACAGCTTCGGCATGACAGGGCAGCTTGCATTGCTCGACCAGATCGAGGCGGGTAAGGCCTCGACGGAGGATATCGCGGACGCAGACTGGGCCCTGCTGCCGCGCTTCCACGATGCGCTGGGGCGTGTTGGGTTGCCAGACCTTGCGCCGGATCATCGCCTGCAACAGCTCAGCGGCGGGCAGCGCACGCGCGTGGCGCTAGCCGCCATCCTGTTCCAGGAGCCGGATATGATCCTGCTCGACGAGCCGACGAACAATCTGGACCGCGATGGGCGCGCGGCGGTCGTCGACCTGCTTTCTTCATGGCGGCGGGGGGCGATCGTCGTCAGCCACGACCGCGAACTCCTCGAGCACATGGACGAGATCGTGGAGCTCACGACCATCGGCGCCAACATTTATGGCGGCAACTGGAGCCACTATCGCACGCGGAAGGCGATGGAACTGGAAGCCACGCAACACCGACTTGAGGTAGCCGAGCGCAGGGTGACGGAGATAGACCGACGGTTGCAGGCCGCCGCGGAACGCAAGGCGAAGAAGGATGCGGCCGGACGGCGCAAGCGAAGGAAAGGCGACGCACCGAAAACGCTTCTCGACGCGCAGAAGGAGCGCGCGGAGGGCACGGCGAGCGTCCAGTCCCGGCTGGCAAACCGGATGCGCAAGGCGGCGGCCCAGGAAGTCGAGGAGGCGCGCTCCCAAGTTGAGAAGCTGAAGGCGCTTTCTGTATCGCTGTCATCGACAAGGCTCGCGAAAGGCAAGACAGTCGCCGCGGTAACGGATCTCACAGGCGGGTATGATCGCAACAAGCCGCTTCTGCGGAACATCAGCTTCACCATTGTCGGCCCCGAGCATGTGGCGATCACCGGACCCAACGGTTCAGGGAAGACGACACTTCTACGGCTACTGACCGCCGATCTTCAACCTGTTGCCGGAGAGGCTCGAATCTATGTCCGCCATGCCATTCTGGATCAGGCCATGGGCCTGCTTGACCCCGAACAGACGGTTCGGGACAACTTCCTGAGGCTCAACCCGGAGGCCGACGAGAACACCTGCCGGGCCGCGCTGGCACGTTTTCTCTTCAGGGCCGAAGCCGCGCTCAAGCCGGTCAAAACGTTGAGCAGCGGTCAGGTTCTGCGTGCCGGCCTTGCATCGGTCATCGGCGGTGCGTGTCCGCCGGAACTGCTTTTGCTGGACGAGCCAACCAACCACCTCGATCTCGACTCCATCCAGGCGCTGGAGGCGGGCCTTGCCGGCTATGACGGCGCCTTGATCGTCGTCAGCCACGACCGCGCATTCCTCGAGAACATCCGCGTCGATCGCTGGCTGACACTCGAGGCTCCGACGGCTGGACGCGATTGCCCTAGCGGATTCAGTTTTTGGGAGGAAATGCCGGATTGAGGGATCACTTCTGATATTCAACGTTCTTAAGCAAGATCGAGGAATTCCATGAGCTCCCGCGCGGCGGCTCCGCCCGCGCGGTTGGCGCCGATGGTGGACGCGGATGGGCCGTACCCCACCAGATGCACGCGTGGGTCTTTGGCGGCCTGCGTGGCCAGCCGTCCGGTCATGGTGATGCCGCCGCTTTCCCCATGCAGCATCAGCGGCGCCAGATGATCGAGTGAGCTGCGAAAGCCGGTGCACCACAGGATCACCTCGGCACGAAGTGAGGTCCCGTCGGGCCACCGCACGCCATCCTCGGTAATCTCGCTGAACATGGGCAGCCGGTTCAACAGACCCCGCGCCTGCATCGCCTCAATGGCGGGTGTGAACGGGATCCCGGTGACCGAGACGACGGAATCCGGCGGCAGGCCGTGGCGCACTCGGTCCTCCACTTTTGCCACCGCCGCACGCCCGGCCTCGGCGTCAAACGGGCCTTGCCGAAACTCCGGCGGCCTGCGCGTGACCCAACTGGTCCTGGTCACCCGCGAAATCTCGTCGAGCAACTGGATTCCGGAGATGCCGCCCCCTACGACGACGACGTGCTTTCCTCGGAACTCTTCCGCCGTTTTATAGTCCTTCGTGTGCAATTGCCGGCCCTTGAACCGGTCGCGGCCGGGGACGTCGGGAATGTAGGGGCTCTCCCAGGTCCCCGTGGCGTTGATGAGCCCGCGCGCGGAGAACTGGACCCGATCCGTTTCAATCCTGAAACGGCCGTCTCTCTTGCAAACGACCTTCACCGTCACCGGTCGATATATCGGAAGCTCGAACCGCTTCTCGTAGGCAGCGAAATAAGTCGGCACGGCAGTGTTGGCCGGCATTTCCGTGGCAGTCGTATCGAGCGCCTCGGCAAAGGGCATGCCCGGCAGATCATGGATGCGGTTGACGGTGCTGAGCGTCAGTGAAGGCCAGCGATGCTGCCAAGCGCCGCCTGGTTCCGGCGATTGGTCGAGCACCACGAACTCCTTGTGTGGGGCCATGCCCCGCCTTTTCAAATGATAGGCGGCCGAGAGACCCGCCTGACCGGCGCCGATGACGACGATCTGCATCTTGATAACGGCGGCTGGGGCGCTGGTGCCGGGCCGGGGTTCAGGCATGGGCAAACATTCCTGCGCTTATCGCAATGAGATGGCGCATATAATACGAAGCGTGGCTATCAGGGTTGGTCAATCCATCGCATCAGCCGCTTGTCAGACACTGATGTTGAACCTGGCGTCATCGGGAGATGATACGTCCAGTCCACCGCTTTACGGCTTGCGCCATCGTTCGAAGATGGTCATCCGCGGAATAACCGGAGAACCTTTTACGTGGCTTCAGATCATGGTCGCCGTCCTCCAGCCATAACAACTCGATCATGTCCGACAGCGCATAGTCCGCCACCTCGCCTCGCGTGCCGAACGGGTCGCGCGTTCCCTGGCAGATCAGGGCAGGGGTCTTGAGGCCGGCCAGATGTCCAGTCCTGAGTTGCTCCGGCTTGCTCGGCGGATGGAACGGATAGCCAGGCAGAGAAGGCCGGCGATCCTGCCTTCGGTGTAAAGATGATCCGCCAGCATCGAGGCGACGCGCCCACCCATGGATTTCCCGCCGATGATCAGCGGACCGGGAGCGTCAAGCGCAACGGCGACGGCGCGATATTCGGGGACAAGACTTTCTGCCCTTGGCGGCGGCTTTCGTTGGCCGCTACGGCGGGCGGCCATATAGCCGAACTCGAAGCGGACAACGCGCAAGCCTTCGCCGGCCAGCGCTTCAGCAATTGCATTTAGCGCGGCTGAATCCATCGGCGCTCCGGCTCCGTGCGCAAGTAGCACGGACGCGATCCCATCCCGTGAACCGTTAAAGAGGAAGTTCATTCGATGGTCCTCGCTTGCGTATGATCCTGAAGTGCATTCTGGGGTATCCGTGACGAGCGCTGCGGGACTTGAGCCGTGCCGAAGGGGAACATAATTTCTACATTTGATCTCGGGAATGGAAATGGCTGAGGCGACTGCATTTGATTTCATTCAGGAGGCCACCCGCAGCCACCGGGCCCGTCATGGGTGCGGCGCGTATACGTTCGAGGACGGTGCGGGCCTCATTGCTCTGGCAAGCGCTCATGAATGCCGCCGCGCCATCGAACTCGGCACGGCGCTCGGCTACACCGCCTGCTGCCTCGCCTCGGCGACCGACGAGACCTTGGTCGACACCATTGAGCGCGACCCGCGGCACGTCGCGCTTGCCCGGGAAAATGTGCGAAAGGCGGGGTACGACGCTCGCATAACAGTCCACGAGGGCGATTTTCTCGCCGTCATGGCAAGGTTGGCCGGCCCCTATGACTTGGCCTTCTTCGACGGGTTTGCTCCGGACCGAACCTTGATCGCGCGATTGCGTGCGTTGCTGCGAGAGGAGGGGGTGCTTGTGTGCGCCAATCTCGCGCTCGCCGGCGGTACGACCGAGCGAGAGCTGGAAGCAGAGTTCGCGAACGCAGATCACTGGTCGGCCATCGGCCGCTTGGAAGGCGGCGCCACGCGCATATACAGAAAAGTATAACACCCGGCATGATCCTGAGAGGAACCTGCGTCGACGGTGATCTCAAGCGCTACTAATCTGCGCAGACCCCATCCGCACCGGCTTGAGCCTGACGGCTCTCTAGACGGAGCTCGAAATCTTCCGCCAGCTCCGCAACGGTAATCGTTCCGAACCGCGCCACAAGCAGGGCTTCAGCCTCGCCCAAGGTCTTTTCCATGCGCGCGTCTACCGCTTGCTCGACAAGGCAGTCGGGATGATCAGCGTGCGGACCGATGCTGAATAGCGGTGGCTCGCCAATGGCCTTGTACACTTCGAGCAGTGTGATGTCCTCCAAGGCGCAGGTCAATTCCCAGCCGCCGCCATGGCCCTTTTCCGATGTAACATAGCCCTTGTCTCGTAGCCCGGCCATCATTCGGCGCACCACGACAGGATTTGTCCCGAGCATCTTCGAGATGTCCTCGGAAGTGGCACGTTTCACGTGCCGGTCCATGTGGATCAGTACATGGAGCATGCGGGACATGCGGCTGTCGCGGGGCATCGGTTTCGATCCTTTCAGTGCACATAGATGTCTATCAGCCCATCACTCATGTAACAATATAAGTTTTCTGAGTTGACGTTGGCAGGCATATCACGCAACTTAATGAAGTGCATAACTGGAGCCACCTCATGGATTTCGATATCATCATCATCGGCGGAAGTTTCGCCGGGCAGGCCGCAGCGTTGCAACTGGGCCGCGCGCGGCGGCGCGTGCTGCTGGTGGACGCTAAGCAGCCCCGCGACCGCTTCGCGCGGTCGTCGCATGGGTTTCTCGGACAGGATGGGCAGCCGCCGTCGACAATCATTGCAACCGCCTCTCGGCAGCTTGCCGACTATAGGACGGTGGAATCTCTCGAAGGAGAGGCGGTGGATGCAGCTGCAATCGAGCAAGGGTTCCGCGTGTCGCTGGCGGATGGCCGGGAGGAGAGGGCCAAGCGCCTCATCCTTGCGACGGGGGTACGGGACGCCCTGCCTGCGCTGCCCGGACTGGAAGAACGCTGGGGAATCAGCGTTCTGCATTGCCCTTATTGCCATGGCTACGAACTGGATCAGCGTCCCATTGGCGTTCTGGCCAGCAGCGACATGGCCTTCCATCAGGCCATGCTGGTACCGGACTGGGGACCGACAACGCTGTTCACCCAGGGTGCTTTCGCGCCCACGCCAGACCAACAGGCGACGCTAGCGACCCGCGGCGTCACGGTCGAGCAGGCACCGGTCACCGACCTTCTTGGCGCAAGCCCTGCGCTTGAGGCCGTCCGCCTTGCCGATGGCAGAAGGGTCGAACTTTCCGGGCTGTTCCTGGCACCTCAGACAGCACCTGCCGGCGATCTTGCCGAGCGGCTCGGCTGCGCTTTCAAGAACGGTCCAACGGGACCGTTCATCGCCGTGGACGGGCGGCAGCAGACCTCCGTGCCCGGGATTTTCGCGGCAGGAGATGCGGCAAGCCCCATGGCGAATGCAACGTTGGCAGCCGCTGCGGGCGTCATGGCGGCCGGTGGCGCTCATCACTCGCTGATCTATGGCGATGAGGCGCATGCACAAAAATGAGCAGGGAATATCCCCGCTCCGAGGGACCGGGATTGGCCGGTTATTACGTCGACGCCATCAAACTTCACGCCTCCGGTCCGGACGGACAGACGGCTATCGTCTGCGACAACGTGATCTTTCTGAAATGACTTTGACCCCGAACCAACATAACCGGCCTAGGGCCGGAGACGTGGCGTTCGACCGCGGCGCATCCGGTCGCGTTCCGCAGACGCAACCGGATGTCTTCCATGCACGTCAGATACTGGCTTGCGCCTTGT
The DNA here is from genome assembly GCF_025336525.1 of Chelativorans salis. Lineage (GTDB taxonomy): Bacteria > Pseudomonadota > Alphaproteobacteria > Rhizobiales > Rhizobiaceae > Chelativorans > Chelativorans salis. The sequence continues at coordinate 334,377 of NZ_JAOCZP010000001.1, read as the reverse complement.
AGAGGTTCGCATAAGCGCCGTCGGCGGAGATGAGAGTGTCGTGGGTACCTTGCTCGGCAATGCCCTCTTCTGTCAGGACCAGGATCCGGTCAGCCTTGCGGACGGTGGAGAGCCTGTGCGCGATGACAATGGTCGTCCGCCCTTCGGTGAGATCAAGCAACGCGGCCTGGACTGCCCGCTCGCTTTCATTGTCGAGTGCGCTCGTGGCTTCGTCGAAGATCAGGACAGACGGGTCCTTGAGGAACGCCCGTGCAATGGTAAGGCGCTGCCTTTGGCCGCCAGAGAGTTTTACGCCGCGCTGCCCGATATCCGTGTCGTAGCCATTGGGCAGCGCCATGATGAAATCGTCGGCGTTGGCGGCTTTTGCGGCCTCGACGATCTCTCCATCGGTGGCATCGGGCCGGCCATAGCGCAGGTTTTCGGCCACCGTGCCAGCAAACAGATAGACATCCTGCTGCACGACGCCGATGTTTTGTCGCAGCGATTTGAGCGTCAGATCGCGGATATCCATCCCGTCGATCAGAATTGCGCCTTCCTGCACTTCGTAGAAGCGGGGGATCAGCGCGCACAAGGTGCTCTTGCCGGCTCCGGACGCCCCGACGAGAGCAACGAACTCACCCGGCGCGATGTCGAAGGTCAGGTTTTTGAAGACATGCGGCCCGTCATCCTGATAGCGGAAGCCGACGTCGCGAAATGCAACCGCGCCACGGGAGCGGGCAAGATCGACCGCGTTCGGCCGGTCTTCGATCTCAGGCTCCACTTCCAGGATCTCCATAGCCCGCACGAAGCCCGTATAGCCCTCCTGCCAGAGCCGCACGAAATTTGCCAGGCGCTTGACGGGATCGACCAGCACCGCCACGCACAAAAGGAAGGTCAGCATGTCGGCAACACTGAGCTCGGCCTTCACGACGCGGATGGCACCGATGACGATCACCGCGATCGTGATGAGCTGAGCGGACGTCGTGTTCCCGACCGAGAAAAAGGCTTCACTCCGATAGCCGTCCCTGCGGCTTTGGAAGAAGCGAGCATTCTCCTCCTCAAAGCGGCGTATTTCGAGCTGCTCATTGGCGAAGGACTGAACCACTCGTATGCCAGCGAGCGAATCCTCGACGCGCTCGTTCACCGCCGCGATCCGCTCCTTGCTGCGCTGGAGCGCCTGGTTCATCCGCCGGTTGAAGTGCAGCGCGAAGAGCACGGCAAAGGGCGTGAAGGCGAGGATAAGCAGCGTGAGCGGCAGGTCGATATAGGCGAGGATGAGGATCGCGCCCACAAATTTGAGGAGGGCGATCGCCATATCCTCCGGTCCATGATGGAAGAGCTCGCCCAGCCAGAACGAATCGTTGGTGATGCGGCTCATCAACTGCCCGACGCGCTGGCGATCGTAGAAGCTGAAGGCGAGCTTCTGGCAGTGTTCGAACAGTTCCCTGCGCAGGGTGCGTTCGATCTTCGCACCCATGACATGGCCCTGATAATCGACAAAGAGGGTCCCCAGCACCTCCAGCGCCAGTAGGGCAAGCATGGCTGCGCCCATCAGATAGATCTGACCAAGCGCCTCCGGCACGTCGGGAAGCTGCACCAGACGCTTGGTAATGTAGTTGGCGCACAGAGGCAGGAAGAGCGCCGTTGCTGAAACCAGAAACGCGCACGCAAGATCAGCCGCTAACAGCGGCAGATGCGGCCTGTAGTAGGACAGGAACTTTCGGGCACGCGAATGGGCTGCGTGACCTTCAGGCTTTGGTGCGGCTGACGGACTGTGGGCTGGCTGAGTTGCAGCCGACAGGTTGTGGGTGGCTGCCTGTGACAGCCGGTTCTTCAGTAGGCTACGGGGCGCGTCTCCTTGCGACGCCACTTTCCGGAGTCGTGAATGCATAACGCTTCATGTCCTGTTGAGGATGAATGGCTTTCTTCTTGGACATGAAGGCTTTCATCGTACTCTCCCCATTTCGGAAGCTTATGCAGCGTGGACTATGCCTCGCCGTCTCGCAAAATACAACCTGTTCTACGGGTGGGTGAGACCGATCACTCGAGCCAAATCTTTTGGCCTCGCGAAGTGCGATGACGGTTGACCCGTCTCGGCGGAACGACACCGGATGACATTTGCGGCAACCGCAGCGCGACTAGGTCGATCCGGTAGTAGACGCTAGGAGCAAAGCTCCACCTCCTATGCCGCTCCACGTCCCCGCTTGACTCACCTATATCTTGGCGGTTATGGGTTTAACCCATAGCCAATGAGTTATAGATTGTGATGCCGCAGCCCCACGACGTCCTTTTCAGAACGCTTGCCGATCCGACGCGACGAGCCATCTTCGAGCGGCTGTGCCGCGACGGAGACCAGACTGTCGGGGCGCTGACGGCTCAGGCCGGTGTCTCGCAACCTGCCGTCTCAAAGCATCTCGGGGTTCTGAAACGGGCGGGGCTTGTGCGCCACCGCCACGAAGGTCGCCAGACGCATTACAGCGCTGAGGTCGGCGCGCTTTCGCCGCTGGTCGACTGGACGAATGAAATGACCGGGTTCTGGGAGGGCCGGTTCGACGACCTCGAAGACCTGCTCAACAGGATGGACCAATGACCAATACTGCGAGCGAAACTCTCTCCATCGTTGTCGAACGGGAGATCCACCATCCGCCGGAAAAAATCTGGCGTGCCCTCACGCAACCGCACCTGATCGAGGAGTGGCTCATGAAGAACGACTTCAAGCCCGTCGTGGAGCACAGTTTCAGTCTCAGCGCGGACTGGGGCGTTGTCGAAGGTCAAGTCCAGACGGCCGAGCCGCACAGGACGCTGTCGTACTCGTGGGATACCAAGGATCTCAGAAGCGTCATCACCTGGACGCTCACGCCTACGAGCTCAGGCACCATTCTGCGCATGGAGCAGGAGGGCTTCCGGCCGGACCAGCAGCCCTACTACCGGGGCGCCACAGCCGGATGGCCGCGGTTCTTTGCCGCGCTGGAGCAGGTCCTGGAGCGCATGGACTGAAGTCTGCCCGCGCATTTCAAAGTTGGACGGTATGCGCCGTCAACAACAGCCAATCACCAGGAGATGGTCTTCATGAGTCATGGCATCAAAACTGTCGTCTATCCAGTCAGGGACATAGCGCAAGCCAAGACGCTCTATCGCGAGCTGTTGGGCGTCAATCCGCATACGGATCAGGCGTACTACGTCGGGTTTCGGGTCGGAGACCAGGAAATCGGGTTAGCACCCAGTGGTCATGAGACCGGGATGACGGCCTACCATCACGTTGACGACATTGAGCAGAGCCTGAAATCTTTGGTAGCCGCTGGCGGGCAGATACAGCAGGAGGCCAAGAATGTCGGTGGCGGAAGATTGATCGCAACCGTCAAAGACGCTGACGACAACGTCATCGGGCTTCTTCAAGATCCCTGATCACCGGTACAAGTGCGGCCGCCTGAAAGAAGGCCGCCGCCGTCTGCGCAACCCGATCCCTCTCGGCTCATCGGAATAGGAGATCCCTTTGAATTGGAACACGTGGATACGGCAAACCCACCGGTGGTTGGCCATCGCCTTCACGGTGTTGGTCGTCGGCATCTTCGGCGCCTTGGGACTGGGGGAAGAGCCTGCAGAATGGGTGTATCTCCTGCCGTTGCTCCCGCTCGCCTTGCTCTTGCTCACCGGCCTGTACATGTTCGTGCTGCCATATGTCACCAAATGGAGCGGCGGACAGGAGCGAACGCAATGACCAGGAAGACTAACAAGTCGGCGAAGGCCGCCAAGATGGCTGCCGGCAAACCGACCGAGCCGCGCAGGGCGGAGCAGAGTTCCCAGCCCGGCGAGGTTGCCCTCCTTTCAGGCGGCAATCCCCAGATCGCGAAGGGTGACGGCAATGCCCCCGTGCAGGCCTACATCGCGGCCATGCCGGGCTGGAAAAGCGACGCCGGTCGTCGCCTCGACGCGCTCATCGAGCGGACGGTCCCCGACGTGCGTAAGGCGGTCAAATGGAACTCGCCGTTTTATGGCATCGAGGGCCAAGGCTGGTTCCTCAGCTATCATTGCTTCACGAAGTACATCAAAGTGGCCTTCTTCCGCGGCGCGTCGCTCAGTCCTCCTCCGCCCGTCGAGTCCAAGGACAAGAACGCGCGCTACTTCCACATCCACGAGGGCGACCAGATCGACGAGGAGTTGGTGGCAAGCTGGATCAGGCAGGCATCGGAGTTGCCCGGCTGGGTTCCGTAGCGCGGGCAAGGACCTCGCTAGCAGGCCCCTGTTCGCCCTGCTTGGAAACAAAAGAAACCGAAAGCGAGGAACCATGGAAAAGAGCGGCGCGCTGGAAGAAAAGTCTCCCTCTCAGCTGATTGACGAGAAGATCAGGGAACTCAGCAACTGGCGCGGTGAGACACTCGCCCGGGTCCGAGACCTTATCAACGAGGCAGACCCCGAAGTGGTTGAAGAGGTGAAATGGCGAAAACCGTCGAACATGCTGGGGGTTCCGGTGTGGGAGCACGCCGGCATCATCTGCACCGGGGAAACGTACAAGGACAAAGTGAAGCTGACCTTCGCCAAGGGCGCCTCGTTGGAGGATCCTTCGGGCCTCTTCAACTCCAGCCTCGAAGGCAATGTGAGGCGTGCCATTGATTTCCATGAGGGCGACGAGATCGACGAAGAGGCGTTGAAGGCACTCATTCGTGCCGCCGTGGCATTGAACATCTCGGCTCAGGCTACCGCTCGCCCCGCCCGCTCTAGGAAGAGACCAAAGAGCGCTTGAGGAGCGTGAACCGGATCAATAACCTGCGCTCTGAGGAGGCCAGTCCTCATGGCAGATCGGGTCAATCTGTCCTCGCACGACCAGCATCGTGCGGGAAGCTTTCTCCTGATGCTCACCGCGCTATCCCACCGTACCTCGGAGGTAGCTCGACCCGACTACTCGGAACGAGGTTGCGTAGAGGTCGGCCGTATCCCTCTTCGTTTCATGGACGGTTGCTCCAACGGTTCGAGCCGGAGGATAGCTCCAACCGCTTTCCCACGAAACGCTCAAACCGGCCGGGCGAAAGTGGCTCTTGCAATGAGCTCCACCTTCCTGCCAGTTCAGCGCGGCCGGCGCTGGCCCAAAAGCGATACGGCGACTTTCCGGCCTTCACCGTTTGCGAGCATAGCGAAGCCCATATCGGTCAAATCCTGTTGGAGCACGGCCTGATCATTTTGCGGATTACTGCTCCACTGCTCGATAAAGCTGCGGATATCGGCGGCGGTAGGTTGCGTTCCACAACCACCGCAGGCGGCGGCGAGGACGTCAAGACTGCTCCAGTTTGCCGCCTGATCCTCCGGCAGGAGGTCGAACAGGCTGTCTGGCCGATCGATCAGGCTGTCGGCCGTCCCGTCTTCCGGCAGCAATTGCCTGGCAACCTCACTCAGGGCCTTGCTTGGCTCGACAGGATTTAAACCCTCGCGTTCCCGAAGCCTATTGACGGCCTGCGCGGCCTCCTGCGTCTGCTCGCCCGGACTCAAAGCGACCGGCTCCTCATCAGGCGCCAGGCCTGGCGGCTCGCCGGGGCCGGCAAAGGTCTGCACGGCGTAGATTGTGCCGTTGCTCCCGGCTATTCCGAAGCCGAAGCTCTCCAACCCCTCCGCCAGGATGTTCTTGCGGTGCTCGGGGCTGTCCATCCAGCCCTCCTGGAACTGCTCAACCCGTTCCAGCGAAGCCGGAGTCGGACAGCCGCTACAGGTGGCGATGTTCTCGGCCACCAGTTTCCAGCGGCTGCCACCTTGGTCCCGAAAGCGGTCCTGCACGGTTTCGCCCTCCGGCGACACGTGCGCGTAATAATCCCGTTCGAGCATGTCCTCGGCGTGGTTCTGCGCCACCTCATCGAGAAGATCGCTCCCTTCGAGCGAATTGAGGCCGTGCGCTTCGCGGGCCTGATTGACGAGCGAGAGGGCACGGGCGCGAAGTTCCTCCAACTCCGCCGCCCTGGCCATCGTTGCCGCAGCAGACAGGGTCACGAAAAGCACGAGCAGCGGCAGCGGAAAGCGGAATGGAAACATCGATCCTTCCTTCGTAGATGGCGGTACGGGAGAATATAGGCCGGTGACTGCACGCAGGCCCGTCTAGCGCACAGCCGCCTCGATATCCTGGCAGCGCATCCACCAACGCTGTTCGACGATGCCTCCGCCCGACAAATTAATCAGACAGAGCCGGTCACCATCGCTCTTCAGAACGCGAATGCTCACTCTCCGGAATCACTTCTCCGTTGCTACTCAAACCTGCTCGAGTTGCTGCTGCTCCGGACATGCTGGGATAGACTCCTGAGCCGCTGCTGTTTCTCCTTTGTCTCAGAGATACAACTTGATGTGCGCCCAAATTGTTCTGCTGAAACCGCGCTGCAGCGCACTGGCGTCAGCCACAACGCGACCTTCGCCCGCAGAGAGCCTCAGCAGCACTGCGCGATTCTGGTTATTCTCCTCCCAGTCCCGCTCGGAAACCGCTCAGTCTGCCTCAGGCCGCCTGCCGCTGCATTCGTCTCGTCTCGCCCGGCGTCATGTTGTAGTATTCGCCGAAGCGTCGATAGAAGGTCGATAGGTCGTTGAATCCAGAAAGGAAGGCGATCTCCGCGATCGATAGATGATCGGAGGCCGGATTCTTGAGGAGCCCTAGGCTCTTTTCCAGGCGGCGGCGAGCGACGAGATCCGGAAACCCGCTCCCGACGTCCTCCAAGAGTGCATGCAGCCAGCGCGGCGACATGCCAAGGTCCTTTGCCGCGCGCCGCGCCGTCAGATGGCAGTCGCTCAGATTGGTCTCGAGATAGGTTAGAACCCGCTGACGCTGAAAGGTGCGGTAGTTGCAGCGGCGTTCCGCGCGCGGAGTTTTCTCCGCTTCGATGGCCAACCCCAGAAGACCGCACAGATGCGCCAGAAGCCCCTGCTGGACGGCAGGGTCCAGCCGGTCTACCTCGTTGGCAAGCTGCTTTATGTGGCATGTCAGCACCGTAATCAGGCCCTCGCGCGCGGCGATGTGCAGAACGGGACGGTTGTCGCGCAGCGGCAGGAAGGGCGCGATAAGCCGCTCGGGAAAGCTCCATCTCACAAGGTGGGAACGTATCGGAGAGACCACCTGGGATGGCTCCGCGGTGTCGATGAGCACGATATCGCCTGGTACCTGCGTACCGGTGCCGCCCGCCCAGTGGTATGTACCCTGTCCCTCGAAAAGAAGAACAAGATGATAGCGATGGGGATTGTCCCCGGCCGAACCATTCTGCGTCACCCTGACGGGCGGAGCGGTAATGTCCGCGAATATGGCATCCGTGAAGGATTGGCTCTTGATCCTGATCTGCTCCGGCTCGTCGCAAAGCAACTCAATGGTTTTGTTCCACAGTGCCGGATTGGCATCGACCCGGCCTTTGTCGTCGCGCTCGCTCGCTTGCGTCTCGGCCATCTGCTTCCCCTTCAGTTTCGTGTGTTTATGCGGTCTCGTTGTTTGGGGACACAGGACGCATCCTTTTCCAAAATAGTTCCCGAATAGGCGAGCCTCGCGTTGTTCCGCCAGCCAGCGCCAGTGCGCAAATCGCAAAACCTGACTTCCCATAACGCCAAGACCCGCTCCGCCATCTCGGTTACGTCTTGAAGCTGTTTGGCCAGCCATCCTGCCGACGGCGCGTGAGGACGCCGAACGGACGAACCAAATGCTGGCAGAAGGACAAGAGGAGGAAGGATCATGACAATGAAACTTACAAGCTTCGCGGCATGTGCCGCTTTAGCGATGGGTGCAGCCGCCGCCGGCATGACCGGAGCCACAGCCCAGGAAGCCAAGACGACGCCGGTTCTCAACACGGAGTTGGTTGGCGTCGAAGGGACTGAAGCCAACATCGTGCTGTTCGACGTGGAAGCAGGGTGGGAAACGGAGCGCCATATCCATCCGGGCCATGTCTTCGTTTACGTGACGGAGGGCACCATCGACGTGGATGTCGAGGGAGAGGAACTGCGGACGGTTTCCGCCGGCGAGGCATTCTACGAGCTACCGGACAAGCCGATGGTGGCGCGCACAGCTTCCGCCGATGAAGGGGCCCGGTTCATCGTTTTCCAGATAGGCCCCACCGGCGAACCGATCATGGTTCCGCATACGCAATGAGTTCGGCCCGGTCGGGGGTGAGATGAGGTGCGCCCCCGAACCGATCCCTAGCTTGAACCAGCTTGAACCAGCGGGAGAACCGCCTGCGGACAGCGGCAACACCCCAACAAAGGAAGGGAGCCATCACCATGATCATCGCACGTTGGTACTGCAATGCCAGATTCGGCAAGAAGCAGGAGCTGATTGACCGCATCAAGCAGTGGTGGGGGACAATCGGCAAAGAGGTCGGCCAAACCGACTATGCCGTCTACACCGGCAGCATCGGCGCCGAGGAATCCCTCGTCACCGTCGACGTCCGGGTGGCGAGCCTGGCTGAACTCGACGAGCAGTGGAACAAGCTGGCCGACCGCGAGGACCATAAGGCGTTCGGCCGCGACATCGAGCCGCTTCTCGTCAGCGGCTCGACCCGATGGGAGATCCTGCGGGCAGCGAACTAACAAGTACTCACCGCGGCTCCCGCAATACAGCATCACAAGGAAGGGAAAAATGGCCGAACCAACCGAAGAACTTGTCGTGGTGATGACCCATGGTGCCGACCACGAACTCTCATCCGTTGCCTTTACCATCGCCAATGGCGGCATGACGGCCGGCCTGAAGGTGTCGGTGTTCCTGACCAGCGCGGCGGTCGACCTGGTGCGCAAAGGCGGCATCGACTTGACCCACGCCGCACCTCTGGAGCCGCTCGCCTCCCTTGTGCGCGACTTTCTCACCCGCGGCGGAACGCTGTGGGCCTGCACGCCCTGCGTGAAGGCACGCGGCTACGAGGAGAAGGACCTGATCGACGGTGTCATCGTCACCGGGGCGAGCCCCATGCACGAGCGCATCAAGGCGGGGGCGGCGACGCTGAGCTTCTAGGAACGACCCGAACATCACCATGAAGGCGTCGCGCCTGGTGATGTTCGGGGCGTGAACCGCAAGATCATGGAGAAAGGAGACACAATAATGAGCACGACGCTGGCCGAGCAACGCAACGAATATGTGGACTTCTGGAACGAGGTGCTCGTTCCCAAATTCACTCGCTTCAAACATATCCTCGTCGACGGGCTGACCCATCACAGCGCGAAGGTTCTTCCCGCGCTCGAGGTGCGCAAAGGAGACCGGGTAGTCGATGTCGGCTGCGGCTTCGGCGACACGGCTATTGATCTGGCCAGGCGTGTCGGGCCGGCAGGGTCGGTGCTGGGGGTGGATTGCTGCGATGCTTTCCTGGACTACGGCCGTCGCGATGCGGAAACCGCCGGCATCGACAATGTCGCCTTTATCGAGGCCGACGTGCAGACGTATCCATTCGAACCGGTCCACGACTTCTGCTTCTCCCGCTTCGGTACACAGTTCTTCGAAAACCCGGTAGCGGGCCTTAGAAACATGCGCGCCGCGCTGAAGCCGGGGGGCACCATGACGATGATCGTCTGGCGGACCATCGATGACAATCCTTGGCTGGGCCTGCCGAAGCAGGTCGTCATGCAGTTTCTGCCTCCGCCCGGCGAAGACGCACGCAGCTGCGGCCCTGGCCCTTTCTCGATGGCCGACCAGTCGATGGTCACCAAGCAGCTCGAGATCGCTGGCTATGAAGACATCTCCTTCGAGCGCATCGATGCGCCGTTGATGGTCGGACACTCGCTCGACGACGCGGTTTCCTTCCAGCTAGCCCTCGGGCCGGCCGGCGAGGTCTATCGTGAAGCCGGGGAGCTTGCTGAGCGACGTCATGACGAGATCGTCAACGCTTTGCGGGAGAAGCTCGCTGGCTATCAGACGCCGGAGGGAATCATGATGCAATCCAGCTCTTGGAAGATCAGCGCGCGAAACCCCGGCTGAATGGAAGTCGGGAGCGCCGTCATCGCGGGCAACCCGATTGACCGTGAAGGCGAGCCGCAACTGGGTTATGATGGCTATGCGGCAGTTGCCAACAAGTGCAGGCCGGCGGTCGGCCGCTGCCAACCGGCAGCGGCGGCCTCGTCAAGCGGAGATCGTCGATATTGCCCTTTGGCGGTCTGCACGCGAGTTGGTGCGGCGAAGCGGGCTGGCGGCGCCTTCACAAGCGCGGCGAAGAGCGGACGCAGCGAGTTTCGACGGTGACGCGGACGGAGCACGAATGTGGCATGCGATCGCCACGATCTGCGAGGCGCTCGTAGCGGAGCGAGGCATCATATGACCAGCATCGGCACACCGCTTCGAGCCTTCTTCGAGTCGGAGGTCGAGCGTCTCCTGGACAGGCTCTACGGTACTGCCCTTCGGCTGACGCGCAACCGTGCCGATGCCGAGGATCTGGTCGCGGACACCCTCGCCAAGGCCTGGGTCAAGCTTCCCGAGCTCAGGGACCGACAGGCCTTCGAGAAGTGGGTCTTTCGTATCCTCGTCAACGGCTTCATCAGCGAGCGCCGCAAGCGGCAGGCAAGGCCGCGCGAGGTTACGGCGGCGACGACATGCGGCGAGGATACCTTCTCCCTGTTCGAGAAGGTGCACCAGCCCTTCCTCCTGTGGTGGGGAAATCCGGAGCAGGAGCTTCTCGACAAGCTCCTGCGCGAGGATATCGAAAGCGCCGTCGAGGAGCTTCCGGAGGAATTCCGGCTTGTCGTGGTTATGATCGAGTTGTGGGGTCTCAGCTATGCCGAGACGGCCAACACGCTCGACATCCCCATCGGCACGGTGCGCTCGAGGCTCAGCCGCGGTCGCAGCCTCCTGCAAGGTGCGCTGTGGCGGCAGGCGGGCGAGGCCGGCATTGCGCCCGGTAATGCGAAAGGGGATGCCAGATGACGCAGGACCTACGCTGCGAGGAGGTGATCGAAAAACTCCTCGAATATCTCGACCGGGAGCTCGACACCGAGACCGAGCATGCACTTGCACGCCACATGGAGACCTGCCGGGCGTGCTTCACGCGGGCGGAATTCGAACGCAAGCTTCGCGCGCGGGTGAGCGAGGCAGGCAAGGCAAAGGCACCGGAATCGCTGCGCCGTCGGGTGCGCACGATCATCGAACATTACTGAACAGAGGAGGAGAATGGCGCCGAATGCACTGGCGCTGGAAAGGAACGGAGGGGCAAGATGGTTGCCATCCTGGGATACTCGAAAGAACAGATCACTGAAGCGGTAAAGGCGATGTATGGCAGCGTGGCGGACGATCCGCACCAGGGGTTCCATTTTCCGGTGGGCCGCCCGGCGGCTCTTGCCGTAGGCTATCCTGCGGAAGAACTCGACCGTCTACCGCGGACCGCTGTCGACCGCTTCGCTGGCGTCGGCTATCCCTTCCGCGCCGGCGTGATCAAGCGTGGAGATACCGTACTCGACATCGGCTCCGGCTCGGGGACCGATACGCTGCTCGCCAGCCGATTGGTCGGCGATGCCGGAAAAGTATGGGCGCTCGACATCACGCCCGACATGCTGGCTCGGCTCAAGGCGACGCTTCAGGAGGCCGGTATCAGGAATGTCGAACCGATCGAAGCGGACGCGGAGAACATCCCGCTGCCCGACAATTCCGTGGACGTGGTCACCTCGAATGGCGTGCTCAACCTCGTGCCGGACAAGCGCAAGGCGTTCGCCGAAATCTTTCGCGTCCTCAAGCCGGAAGGACGCATGCAGCTTTCCGATATCGTCATCGCCAAGCCGGTGCCCGTCGGTGGACGCAGCGACCCCAAGCTGTGGGCGGAATGCGTGGTCGGTGCATCGATCGACGAGGACTATCTGGAGCTGTTGCGGGAGACCGGCTTTGCCGACGTGGAGGTGCTAGGCGAGTTCGACTATTTCGCCGAAAGTCCCAGCGCCGACACGCGCCGGATTGCCGCCGGGCTCGGCGCGCGCTCGATGGAAGCCGTCATGCGCCGGCCGGCCGAGGCATCAAGGCGAGCGGCCCCCGCCCGCTTTCTCAGGCGTCTGCACCCTCGACGCCTAAAGGCGATTAGTGGCCGTGGATTGTGGGGTGCTGTGGCGGCAATCACGGCCATTGTCGTGTGCTACGGCGTAATGGCCTCGATAGGCCTCCTATCGCTGATCGGTGTCGCCTTCGCGTTTCCGGAGGGCGCATGGGCGACGGCCATTTTTGCCGCCGCGGCCCTTGCGGTCATCGCCACCGCCTTCAACCTGCCGCGCCATGGGCACCCCTGGCCTCTACTTGTGACGGCAGTCGGTGCCACCCTCATCGGCTACGCAATGTTCTGGAACTACAATCCACTGGTCGAGGCGCTGGGTTTTACAATCCTGATCGGCGGTGTCGTGTTCGATCTTCACCGGCTCTACTTATCCCAATGCACGCCGGCTCGCGTCGAAACATCCGCCGCAAGGCCGACGCTGGAACGATGAGCACTTCAATCCCGAAGGTAGGCCGAGCACGGCGACCGAAAAGCTGAGGCGAAGTTGATACGCTTCCTGGCGCTTTCCAACCTGGGGCGCCTCGTGCACCCTCACTCAGGTCGGGTTAGAGACTGCGAACGATTCTGGAAATCTCGGCTCGACGTCCTTAGCTAATGCAGGTCATTGGGCGATCACGGTATCAGCAAAGGGCTCTTCTCCATGGACATCAACAAGCTTCTCGAAGGCTTTCTCGGTTCTCAAGGGAGTGCGCGTCACGCCAATCATCCGGGGCGCTCGCCGGTTGACCAGAACCGATCGGGCTTTCCTGGAGGGCTCGCCGGCGGGGCAGCGGCGGGTGGATTGCTGGCGCTCTTGCTTGGCACGAAGTCGGGACGCAAGCTTGGCGGAAAAGCGCTGAAATACGGTGGTATGGCCGTCGTTGCCGGGCTCGCCTACAAGGCCTATCAGGACTGGAAGCAGAACAAGCCGTCGGGCAACGAAGCCGAGCCGCTTAATTTGCCCAAACCGCCCGCCGACAGCGGCTTTGACGTTGATCATGACAGGGATCATGAGGGACAGGATTTTCGGCTCGCGCTGATGCGCGCGATGATCTCGGCGGCAAAATCCGACGACCATATCGACCAAACGGAACACGGCCACATTCGCAACCAGATCAATGAAATGGGATTCGGCGTAGAGGAGAAGGCGGCCTTATTCGACTATTTCTCGGCCCCCTCCGATCCCGCCGGAGTGGCGCGGCTTGCCCGAACCGACGCCCAGCGCGCCGAACTCTATCTCGCCTCCGCACTGGCCGTCGATCCGGACACCGCCGAGGAGCGGCGCTATCTAAACGAGCTGGCGCGTCAAATGGGAATGCCGGACGGCCTGCGCGATCATCTCGATCTCGAGGCAGCTGCTGCGCGGCGGCAACTCGGCGACGCTGAGCGTAGGAGCGAGACAGGGTTAGGTTGACCATTGAGATTGCGATAGCCACTACGCGGTGCAGGCTGCAGCGTATACCGCCGTTTGAGCACTTCGCTACCAGAAGGGCTTAAACTGGCTTGCGATCAGAACACAGGCCCTTATTGTCGGCGAAGTTCGTACCTGGAACAGGATTCCCTCAGTGCTTGAATTGCCCACTGCGGCCGATGTCGCCGATGCAGCCCGTGCGATCTCCGGCGTGGCGCTTCGCACGCCACTTATAACCTCACCCGAACTCGATGCGATCACAGGGGCTAGGGTTTTTCTGAAGCCTGAGACATTGCAGAGAACCGGCTCCTTCAAGTTTCGTGGGGCTTACAACCGCCTTTCGCGCATTCCCGACGACCACAAATCGGCGGGTGTCGTGGCAATGTCCTCTGGAAATCATGCGCTTGGCGTCGCAACGGCTGCCAAGCTGCTTGGCATCAGGGCCACCAACCTGATGCCGATAGACAGCCCTGCGACGAAACGAGAGCGTACGGCCGCCGCCGGTGCGGAGGTCGTGCTGTTCGATCGCGAAAAAGATGACCGTGTCGCCATGGCCCACGCTATCGCCAAGGAACGTGGCGCTGTGGTCGTCCCACCATACGACGACTTCTTCATCATGGCCGGGCAGGGCACGGTCGGCCGCGAGATAGTGGAAGACCTGGGCAAGTTGAACCTCACGCCCGACGCGGTCTTCTTCCCCTGTGGAGGTGGCGGGCTGCTCGCGGGATCTGCATTGGCCATCCACGAACAAGCACCATCGACAGATCTCTACTCGGTGGAGCCGGAAGAATTTGACGATCATGCGCGATCGTTTATTGCGGGCGAACGGCTTGCCAACCACAAGGCCTCCGGCTCACTTTGCGATGGACTACTGGTCTCGACGCCGGGCGAACTCACGTTTTCGATCAATAAGCGGCACGTCGCGGGGGGATTGGTTGTTTCTGACGACGAGGTTAGACGGGCCGTCGCTTTCGCCTTCCGTGAACTGAAGCTGGTGGTGGAACCATCCGGAACGGCTGCACTTGCAGCTTTGCTGGGCAAGCGCATCGACGTGAGGGGCCAAACGGTTGTCGCCGTTCTAACTGGTGGGAATGTCGACCCAACCCTCTTTGCCAACCTCATATCCTGAAGTGCTGAGCTTGTACGCTTAAGGGATCGAAAAACAGCAACAGCGGGATCGGGAGTTGCGCAGTTGCCGACGAGCGACGCCGACCAGGCCGGCGCACGTTCATGCATCCTCCTCCCATCAGGAGACTCAGCCGGCCCCAGTCATTCCCGCGTCACGCCCGTTCGGCACGTGGTTCATGCCCGCGTGTATCCAGCGTCATGGCAATCTGCGGCGTGCATGGCAGGGGCGAGGAGACGGCCTCCTCCTCCGGACCATGTAGGCGCCGCAGAAATGCCGCCAGCGCGAGTATGGTCAGCAGAATGGCGGCGTACACGAAGAGCCCCGTCGGCCCGAGGAGCCGCATGCTGAGACCGGCAACGAAGGGGCCGAAGGCGGCACCAAGCCCATTAAGCAGCAGTAAGCCGCGTGCCGCCGCCAGCATCTCGTCGGCTTTCAGCCGGTCGTTGGCGTGCGCCACCACGAGCGTATAAAGCGGGATGCCGAAGCCGCCGAACACGAATCCAAGCGAAAGGAGCGCTGGCAGCCCGGCGTCTGCAATAAACACGAAGCCGATGCCGGCGAGTGCCGCCGCGAGCGCAGAGAAGGCAATTACCAGCCGGCGCGGATAGCGGTCCGAAAGCCATCCCAATGGCCATTGCAGGAACAGCGCGCCGAAAAGGACTGCGGCCATGAAAGCGGAGATTCCGGCGGTATCGAGGCCTACTTCCTGGGCGAAGTTCGGCCCCATGCCCCAGAACGCACTGAGCGCCAGGCCGGAGAGAAAGGCGCCCAGCGTGCCGAGCGGCGACATGGCGAAGAGCCGGCTGAGATCAAACCCCACTTGGTGCGGCACGGTCGGCGGTCGACTAGGCAAGAGGGTGATCGGAACGAGCGCCAACGAGATCAGGATCGAAACAATGAGGAACAGCACAACCCCCTCCGGCGGCGCCACGTTGAGGAGCCCCTGGCCGAGCGCCCAGATGCCCATGGTGATCATGCCGTAGATAGAGAGGAGGCGGCCGCGCGTAGATGTCACTGCGTGGGCATTAAGCCAGCTTTCCGTTACCAGGATCATACCGGCATAGGCGAAGCCCGTGACCGCGCGCAGAACCGACCAGGCCCAGGCGTCGAGAAGAAGCAGGTGTAGAAGCGCTGTCGCAGACGCAATAGAGGCAAAGCCGGCGAAGGCCCGGATATGGCCCGCCGAGGAGACGACGCGCGGCAATACCACCGAACCAAGGGCATAGCCGGCGAAGTAGGCCGACATCATCAGGCCGATGGTTTCGCTGCGAAAACCCTCCTGCCCTGCGCGTACCACCAGGAGCGTGCCCTGCAGTCCGTTGCCGAGGACGAGCAAACCGACGCTCGCCAGCAGCGTTGCCACGGGAGCGATATGCACGCCGGGCCTGCCGATGCCGGTTCCCTTCGAGGCCGTGGTGCTGTCCAACATTAGATCAACATCCTTGCGGAGGTCAGGGCACGTTACAACCGTGATCGGATACTTCGCGGCCACCAGCGTCTCAGAACGACGGTGGTCGTGAAGCGCGAGCCGTCGTCATTCCAATCGTTCCATCCGGGAAACGCAAGCGGTTCCGATCGATTCAGCGTTCTCCGGCTGCAGCCAACGCGCCTTCTCGCTTTACAGCTGCGCCCTCGCTTATGCTGCAATGGAACGACCGTGAAACTGCCAAATGCAGCTAGGCCGGCTGTTCTTCCTTACTAGCTTGCGACGCCGTGCGCGAGCGCCGCCTCACCACCTCGTAGACGACAGCCCCCACGATCGTCACCGCGATCATGATCAGCGCCAGTGCGTTGACGGCGGGGGTGAGGCCGGTACGGACTTTGGTGGCGATATAGACAGTCAAGGGTGTGTCGAAGCCGCGCACGAATAGCGTGGTGTTGTAGTTCTCGATCGACTGCAGAACGGCGAGGAAGCCGGCGGCGAAGAGCGCGGGCTTCAGGAAAGGCAGGATAACTCGGCGGAAGACCATGAATTTCGAGGCGCCGAGGCCGAGCGCCGCCTCCTCCTGCGTGCGGTCGAAGCGCATCAGACGAGCGGCCACCATCAGCATCACATAGCAGATGATGAAGCTCGACTGGGCAATGACGATCAGGAACACGCCGCCGCCCACACCGAGCTGGCGCCACAGCACCAGGGTCGAAATGCCGATCACGACGCCGGGGGTGAGAAGCGGCGAGACCATGACGGCGTAGAGCAAGCTGCGGGCCCGCGCATGCAGGCTGGTGAGAACTAGGGCAGCCGCCGTGCCGACGGGCAGCACCACAAGCACGACGAAGAAGGCGACCACGATGGAAGTCCACAGCGAGTCCCACATGCCGCGGTCGGCGGCCAGCGCATCGAACCACTCGAGCGTCGTGCCCTGCCACGGCGTGACGGTGGGGAAGCGGCTCGCATTGAAGGTCGCCGCCGCCATGATGGCAAGCGGTGCGAAGAGATAGATGAAGAAGGCGGCGAAATAGATGCCGAAGAGCCCCTTCATGATGCGGTCGGCGGCGCTCATTTGGCCACGTCCGTCAGGTTCACGCGGGCGATCTTGAGCGTGACGAGCACGACCGTGAGGCAGAGCACCAAGAGCACCAGGGCATAGGCTGCGCCGCGGTTCCAGTCGCCGCCCTCGAAGAACCAGTTATAGATGATCTCGGTGAACCAGCGGCTGCCCGGCGCACCGAGAAGCGCGGGCACGACAAAGCTGCCGGCGGCCAGCATGAAGGTGAAGACGCAGCCGGTGGCGATGCCCGCCTTTGCATGCGGGATGACCACCCGCCAATGGGTGCGCCAGACGGAGGCGCCAAGGTCCCGCGCCGCCTCGATCTGCGATTTCTCGAGCGATTCGATGGAATTGTATATCGGGAAGAGCATGAAGAGGATGTAAGCGTAGGTCATGCCGGCGAGCACACCGGTATTGCCGTACCACCGCACGGGCTCGTCGATGATGCCGAGCGCCAGCAGCAGCGCGTTGAGCGGCCCGCGGAAGGCGAGCAGGATGTACCACGCGAGCGTGCGCAGCACCTCGTTCACCCAGAACGGGATGGTGAGCGCGAGGATGGCGATGGCTGTCTGGTTGGGCGTGGCGTTCTGCGCGAGCCAATAGGCAAGTGGATAGCAGACCACGAGCGTGACGAAAGCCACAAGTGCGCTCGCCCAAACGGTCTTGAAGAAGATGGCGCGGTGCACGCCTTCGTTGGCGAGATAGAGGATGTTCTGCAGCGAATAGACATCGCGCGAGCCGCCAATCTCCGCCGGCGGCAGATTGGGTCTCAGCGAGTAATCGATCATCATCACGTTGGGCGCAAGCACCATGCCGGCGAGCCACGCGGCGACCAGCGCGAGAAAGATGGTGCCGAGCCCGCCCCCGAAACGCCTGTAAAGCTCAGCCATCGGGCAGCACCACTGCGTTGGCATTTTGGAAGGCGAAGGGAGCACGCGTGCCGATCTCCGGGGCCTTGCCGAGCTCCGTGCTGGGAATGGAGGCGATGAGCAGACTGCCATCCTCAAGCCGGCCGTGAGCGAGAGCGAAGGCTCCCTCGAAATCGATGCGTTCGATGGTGGCCGTCAGCCGGTTCTCGCCTTGCGTCTTATGCTGCAGCGCCTCCGGACGGACATAGAGCTTGGCCGCCGATCCCGCGGACAGGCCGTCGCCGACGCGGCCGCTAAGCGGCCCAAAGGCGCTCTCCACAGTGGCAAGGCCATTCTCAATTGCCGTAACCTTGCCGGCGATCGCGTTGGTTTCGCCGACAAAACGAGCCACGAAGGGTGTGGCGGGATTGTCGTAAAGTTCGCGCGGCGCACCCACCTGCTGCAGCACGCCATCGCTCATCACCGCGACGCGATCGGACATGGCGAGCGCCTCCGACTGATCGTGCGTGATGTAGATGAAGGTGACGCCCGTGCGCTTCTGAAGCGAGCGCAATTCCGCCCGCATGTGCTGGCGCAGCTTCAAATCGAGCGCGGAGAGCGGCTCATCGAGCAGCAGAACCTGCGGCTCGACCGCGAGTGCGCGGGCAATCGCAACGCGCTGGCGTTGGCCGCCGGAAAGCTCGCCGGGCATGCGGTCGCCAAGGCCTTCTAGCGCCACGAGCTTGAGGAGTTCGCCAGCCTTCTTGCGTCGCTCCGCCTTCGCCACTCTGCGCGCCTCCAAGCCGAAGGCGATGTTTTCCCACACGGGCATGAGCGGGAAGAGGGCGAGCGACTGGAAGATCATGGCCGTGGGGCGCCGATCGGGACCAAGCCCCTTCATATCGCGCCCGCCGATCAGCACCTTGCCCTCGGTCGGATCGAGAAAGCCCGCGACGATGCGCAGGATCGTCGTCTTGCCGCATCCCGACGGCCCGAGAATGGAGAAAAACTCGCCGCCTTCCACGGTGAAGGAGACGTCCGTGACGGCGCGGGTCTGGCCGAAGGCCATGCCAACGTTTTGCAGCTCTACCGAATGCGACATTGTTGCCCGATGAATTGTGAGAAGGGGCGGGCAAAGGGGATTTGCCCGCCCCGGATAGCGTCAGGCTGAGAGGAAGCGGTCCTGATACTCGTTACGCTTGGCGACGAACCAGCTCTCCTGGATCGGCCACCACCACAGCTTCTCCAGCGCATCGCCCGGATAGGCGGCGGCGAAGAATGCCTTTGCCTCGTCGGAGATGAACTCTTCTGCACCCACCGCGGTGGAGTTGATCGAGGTGGCATTGGTGTACATGGCACCGGCTTCCGGCGTCAGAAACCAGTTGATGAAGGCATAGGCCTGATCGATGTTTTCGGCGCCAGAGGGGATCGCCACACCCTCCATCCAGGCCAGCGCACCCTCCTTGGGCGCAATGAAGCCGATAGGCAGGCCTTCCTTGGCAAGGGCGGCGGCGGTCGAATCCCAGGTCTGGCCGATGGCACAGCCATTCACGCGGAAGGCGCCCTGCGCCTCGTTCTCGTTGTTCCAGAACTGGACGATATTGGCCTTTCGCGCGATCGCT
This sequence comes from Chelativorans salis, assembly GCF_025336525.1. Classification (GTDB taxonomy): domain Bacteria; phylum Pseudomonadota; class Alphaproteobacteria; order Rhizobiales; family Rhizobiaceae; genus Chelativorans; species Chelativorans salis. The sequence goes on along the minus strand of NZ_JAOCZP010000001.1, from coordinate 314,966 downwards.
TCCTCGAGGATGACGTCGTAGACCTGCGTCATGTTCTCCTCGGACTCGAACGCGTCGATCATCGGCAGAGGCAGCTTGCCCTCGCCTTGGAGCCAAAGCCCGAGGCCGACGAGGCCGGAATGGCCGCGCACGGTTGCCTTGCCCTCCATCTCCGGCTTCCAGATGTCGCCGTAGGAGGCCGTACCATATTCGAGCGGCGCTTGCTCCTTGTCGAAGGTCAGTGCTTCCGTGCCCCAGTCGGTCGGCACCTGATAGCGCTTGCCGTCGATGACCGCGCCGAGGTTGGCCGAATTGTTCCAGGCGCTCGGCAGGCACTTTTCGATGTCGACCTTCGATTCATCGATGGGCTGCACGAGCCCGAACTCGACATAGTTCGGCACGCGATCGACGGTCGGCCAGATGATGTCGAAGCCGGCGCCGTTGTTCGCGCGAAGCTGATTCAGAAGCTCATCATTGGTGCCATAGGGGGTGAAATTGGCCTTGATGCCGGTGGCGTTTTCGAATGCAGCGAGCATCTCGTCATTCAAATATCCCGCCCAGGCGAAGATATTGACCGTTCCCGACGAGCCTTGCGCATATGTACGCGAAATAAAGGGCGCGGCCAGCGAAAGCCCCGCCACGGAAGCCGCTCCCTTGATGAATGCACGCCGTTTCACCAGTGTCATTGTCGTTCTCCCTGTTGCCGCTGCGGTTGTGCAGGCAGCGGTTAAGTCCGACATGTTACATGTAGATGAAGGTCCGGCAACGAAAATACGGACGCTGGATCAGTGGATTGCGGCCCCGCACGATGGTCGGGAACAGGAAGGAGATATCGGGAGGCAAGCCATGTGCGTGAAAAGGCAAACGGGTCGGTGGGCCCTCTTGCTACTCACATGGGCGAGTCAGGTAGACAGACGCCCCGCTTCGACTATTTGCTCGTGGAGGCGCTGCCGGCAGCGGAGCCTCGCCTGGGCCGGCGGAGGGTTCTCACTGTCCCACTATTTCCGCCACCGCAGAAGAACTGATCGCTGCCATCGGACTCGAGCCCCGATACGCCAACTCCCGGCGGCATTTCGAGCCTCTCCAGGACCTCTCCCGTTCGAGGATCGATTCGCCTCAGGTCGCTCTCGCCAGCCTCCCAGGTGCCATGCCAGAGCTCGTTGTCGAGCCAGGTGACGCCGGTGACGAAGCGATTGCACTCGATGGTGCGAAGAAGCGTTCCTGTTTGGGGGTCGATTTGATGGATCTTCCGATCCTGATACTGCCCCACCCAGAGCGCCCCTTCGGCCCACGCGAGCCCCGAGTCACCGCCGCCGCCGGGCGCCGGGATGGTGGCGAGTACCTGGCCGGTCTTCGGGTCGATCTTCTGTATGCGTTCCTCGGCGATCTGAAACAGGTGCCGGCCGTCAAAGGCTGTTCCCGCATGCGCGGCAACATGGATTGAGCGCACCGTCTTCCCACTCGCCGGATCGAGGGCGTTCAGCCGGTCTCCGGACGCGAACCAGAGGTACCGGCCGTCGAAAGTGACGCCGTGCACGCTCTCGACACCCGGAAAAGGTCCATATTCGCAAACGATTTCGGCCGCTGATCGCATCATGCTTCCATCCTCGCCGTTTGGCAGTGGAGCGGGGAGTAACAAAGTTGTCGGGAATCCCGGTACGGGCGGGTTCATCCAGCGACGCGCGCGCCCGCGGCCGTACGACTGCACCTTGCCTGCCGCCGAAAGCTGTTCGAGTGCCCGCTGCACGGTGCGCTGGCTGGCACCAAGCGCGAGCGCCAGGGCCGAACTCGACCACGACTCGCCATCGGCAAGCAGGGCAAGTATTGCCGCATGCTCCTCGTCGACGGGCGGTGCCAGCACAACGACCTCGCGTGCGTGGCGCGGCGCCAGCGTAAATCCTTGGCTGGTCGCGCTCACGTCTGCCAGCGTCCCAAGCTCTACGCGCAGCCGCCCGATTTCGACCCGCAGCCGCGCGCGATGCGATTCATCTGCGTGTTTCGCCCGGAAGGCGCGTGCGAGGAGCGTGCTCCTCGACACATCTCCGGGCCACGCTTCGCCCAGTGCGCGCGCAAGGGCGAACAGGACAGGGCGTGTCGCGAGTGAGACCACCAGCCTCCCGTCCCGCACGACATTGCGGCACGCATCCACGACAAGCGCCCCCGACGCCACAAGCGCTTCGACCTCGTCGAGCAGGAGGGGACGTTCCTCGCCACGCACGATCAAGCGCGCCGCGGGCGTGTTGAGCACCAACGAAGCGCTTTCGACCTCCGCCGTCAGTGCCGGGATACCTGCCCCCTGCGCAGCGCGCTCCGCCCGGGCGAGTGCTGCGCGCGCCGTCTTTGTCCGGAGGCGCCGCATCGCAATACCGGCAACGACCAGTTCGTAGCCGGCCTGCGATGCGGGTGGCAAAGGCGCGGGATCGAGCGCGGCGAGGGCGTGCTCGGCCTCATCCAAGCGCCCGATCAGAAGCAGCCGTCGGACTTCGAGATAACGGGCATAGGCCCCATTTACCCGGTCACCATACGCTTCGAGCGCCGCCCCCGCACGCTCAAGCGCCTTTTGAGGCCAGGCGAGGTCGCGCGAGACGAGTGCGATCTCGGCTTCGGCAACGACACACCGCGCGCGAGCCACCATCTCCTTCGGGCCGAAGGCGCGTGCAGCACGCCGCAGGAGAGCCTTCGCGCGATCGAGATCGCCGAGTTGCGCCATCGCAATGCCGCGAAGCGCAAGCGCCGGCGCATCCTCGCGCAGGGCCACCCGGTTCAGTGCGCCGAGCGGATCACCTGCCGCGAGCGCATGTGCCGCGGCCGTGATCAGCGAGTCCATTGGAATCCCGCCACACTTGTCACTCCCACCGTTCGCTGCACCGGTCCTAACCTAGCTCACGACCGCCACCAAGCGGACTTGAGAATCCAAACCAAAAGGAGAATCGCAGATGCCGGATATCTTGCACAGAGTCGGAATCAAATCGCCGTCCCCGAATGACACCTATAAGGCGTTGACCACAATTGAAGGTCTTTCCAAATGGTGGACGGAGGAAACGCAAGGGGAAACCAAAGCCGATGGAGTACTCCAGTTCCGTTTTGGCCCCAACGGCGGTTTCGACATGCAGGTCCTTGAGCTTGATCCCACCAAGTGGGTGCTATGGCAGGTTATCGACGGGCCAGAAGAATGGATCGGCACCAGGATAAGTTTCGAACTCAAGCAGGAAGGCGACTTCACCATCGTTCTCTTCAAGCACCAAGGCTGGAAGGAGCCGGTGGAGTTCATGCATCATTGCAGCACCAAGTGGGGGGTGTTTCTGATGAGCCTGAAGTCGCTCATCGAAACCGGCAAAGGTGCCCCCCATCCAAACGACGTCTTGATCGACAACTGGAAATAACGCCGAGGGGTCGCGGGTCGGTCAACCGGCTGACCCCGACTGCTCGACCGGAGTCGATATCGCACGCAACAAGAGCTTGATGAACAGGAGACTGGTTATGCGGAATCAAGTCGTTTCGCACGAGGAATGGTTGAAGGCGCGCCTTGAACTGCTTGCTGCCGAGAAGGAGTTTACGCGCCAGCGTGATGCGCTGACGCGCCGCCGAATGGCGATGCCCTGGGAGCGCGTGGGAAAGCCATACCAGTTCGAGGGGCCGAATGGTGCGCTTTCGCTCGCCGATCTCTTCGACGGGCGCTCCCAGCTGATCGTCTATCACTTCATGTTCGCCCCCGATTGGGAAGAGGGTTGCAAGTCGTGCTCTTTCTGGGCCGACAACTTCGATGGCATTCCAGTCCACCTCCACCACCGTGACGTGACATTCTCAGCTGTCTCCCGCGCACCGCTGGAGAAGATCAACGCCTACAAGAGGCGCATGGGCTGGAGCTTCCCGTGGGTGTCGTCTCACGGGAGCGATTTCAATTTCGACTATCAGGTGTCGCATACGCCCGAGGAGATTGCCGAGGGCAAAGCGTGCTACAACTACGACATCCGCCCGATTGACGGGTCGGAATGGCCGGGGATCAGCGTTTTCTGCCAGAACGAGAGGGGCGAGGTCTTCCACACCTATTCCACCTATGAGCGCGGCGTCGATATGGTCAACGGCGCCTACCAGTTCCTCGATCTCGTGCCCAAAGGCCGCGACGAGGACGGCTTCAAATTCTCCATGGAGTGGCTACGCCGGCACGACCAGTACGACAAGCAATGAACGGGGACGGGCGGCAGGTGTCGGCGGAGCCGTGATAGAGGCGTTTCACGGTGGCAAGGGGCCCCATCCCGGACACCCTCCGTCAGTCCGTGCAGCATGTCGTATTGCTCTATGACGATCCGCTGGTGGCTGACCGAGATAAGGCCCCGCTTCCGGAATTTGTCGAGCGTCATCGTCACCCACTGTCGCGTCACACCATCGCGTTGCTGGCCTTGTCCTTCTCGGATTCGACGCATATCCTTTCGTCCATGTCTCATGCCCATGACCATGACAACGACCTCGACCCCATGGCCGCGCGAGTGCGCGCCCTGGAGACGATCCTGACCCAGAAGGGGCTGGTCGAACCCGCTGCGATCGACGCCATAGTCGACACATACGAAACCAAGGTCGGCCCGCGGAACGGCGCGAAGGTCGTTGCAAGGGCATGGTGCGATCCGGAGTATTCCGACTGGTTGAAGCAAGACGCCACCGCGGCGATCGCCTCGCTGGGTTTTGCCGGCCGGCAGGGCGAGCACATGCAGGCCGTTTTCAATACCCCGGATACGCACAATCTCGTCGTCTGCACGCTCTGCTCCTGCTATCCCTGGTCGGTATTGGGCCTACCGCCAGTCTGGTACAAGGCGCCGGCCTATCGCAGCCGAGCCGTCATGGATCCGCGCGGCGTGCTTGAGGAACTCGGCGTGCATTTGCCGGCTGAGACGAATATCCGGGTCTGGGATTCGACCGCGGAACTGCGCTATCTCGTCGTGCCGCTGCGGCCGAAAGGCACGGAAGGCCTGAGCGAGGAGGAGTTGGCGGCACTGGTCACGCGCGATTCCATGATTGGCACCGGCTTGGCGCTGGAGTCACACCAGCCATGAACGGGCCCCAGGATCTCGGCGGACAGATGGGCTTCGGAGCGGTCGCGCCCGAAAAGGACGAACCCGTTTTCCACGCCGAGTGGGAGAAGCGGGCGCTCGGCGTGACACTTGCCGCCGGTGCAATGGGCGCCTGGACCATCGATGAAAGCCGCCATGCGCGGGAATGCCTGCACCCGGCGGACTATTACGCCTCCAGCTACTACGAGATCTGGATCAAGGCGCTGGAGGTCCTGCTTCAGCGCCACGGCTTCGTCACCGCGGATGAGTTGGCAGAGGGGCGGGCACAGGTCGAAGGCACCAGGCCAAAACGGACGCTGAAAGCAGCTGACGTTGCAGCGGCTCTGGCGAAAGGCGGGCCGTGCGACAGGCCTGTTCCGGCCCCGGCGCGCTTCAAGGCCGGTGATCGTGTGCGAACGAGGAATTTCCACACCCAGGACCATACGCGGCTGCCGCGCTACGCGCGCGGCAAGCTCGGCATTATCGAAGCTGTACGGGGTGGGTTCGTCTTCCCGGATACAAACGCCCACGGGAAAGGGGAAAACCCGCAATGGGTCTACACCGTGGTCTTCGACGGGCGTGAGATATGGGGTGAGACGGGTGATCCGGCACTGACCGTCTCTGTCGACGCGTGGGAGAGCTATCTTGAACCCGCGTGATCTGCTTCCACAGGCCGACGACGATCGCGTATTCTCCGAACCATGGCAGGCACAAGCTTTTGCGATGACGCTCGCACTCCACCAGAAAGGTGTGTTTTCCTGGAGCGAGTGGGCTGAAAGCCTGTCAAAGGAATTGGAGAATAGCGGAGCTGAAGACGGCAGCGATTACTACACCTGCTGGCTCGCCGCCCTCGAAAAACTCCTCGCGGCCAAAAGTATCACTGCGCTAAGCGATGTCGATGCCTTGGCCGCGGCCTGGCAGCGCGCGGCCCACGCGACGCCGCATGGCACGCCGATCTTGCTCGAGAACGATCCCCAGCACGTCGACCGGCATAATACTTTCTGAGGAATTTCGAGAACGAGGCAACTGCCGCGAGGCGCATTCTGCCATTGTGCTGTTGTCAAGTCGCCGATTTCGGTCGACATTCCGCCAATGTGGTTTCTGAAACTGGCGCTGGCGCTTGCCGGGCTGTACGCGGCGATCATCGCGGCCGCGTATATGCTTCAGACGTGGCTGATTTTCCCCACCGGCCTGGCGGCGTTTGGACCCGAACTGCCTGCCGACGCGCGCCATGTCGAGCTGGCGACGGAGGACGGCGAGCGCATCGTTCTGGTGCGCCTGCCGGCAACGCAGACGATAGGCGAGCCACGTCCGCTCCTGCTCGGCTTCGGCGGCAATGCGTGGAACGCCAACGCGCTCGCCCGCATGCTATATCAGATATTCCCCGAACATGAGGTCGCCGCGCTGCACTACCGCGGTTATGGGCCGAGCAGCGGCCGCCCATCGGCAGCCGCCCTGTTCGACGATGCCCGGCGCGCCTTCGATCGCCTTGCCGATGAGGCCCAAGATGGCATCGTTGCGATTGGCCTCAGCCTTGGCGCCTCGGTTGCCGTCGACCTTGCGGCAACGCGCCGCCTGCAGGGCATCGTTATGGTGACGCCCTTCGACTCGCTGGTGGAACTGGCTGCCTCCCATTATCCCTGGCTGCCGGTGCGCCTTTTGTTGCGCCACCGAATGGATGCGGCCGACACCCTGCGTGGCTTGGATGTGCCCGTCGCGATCATCACGGCCGATGACGATATCATCGTTCCCGCCGCGCGTGTGGCGCCCTTGCGCGAGGCAGCCCGCGATCTGCGCAGCGACATAGCCATCCAGGGCGCCGGCCACAACGACATCTATGGCCATCCCGAGTTTGCCGATGCAATGCGCGCTTCCGTCAGGTCTCTGACAAGGTGATCTATAGGATCCAGCGGCCTCAGCCAGGTGTGCCGGTCGGCGGCTTCACCTTCATGCTCTCAATCCTCAGCAAGGATCCGCCGCATCTCCACGATGGCAGCGTCGCGTTGAGGGTCGCGGCCCGCTGAATATGGCAGGCTGAACGACACCGGGACATCCGGTCCTATGCCGCGCCCTTCGAGGCGCGTGTCCTCGCCGATCACAGCATCGGAGACCGCTAGAACAAGCAGGCTATCGTCGGGCAGGAGATAGCCGCGGCCGGCCAGCAATGCACCCGCCGTCCGCGCTCCCACGAGCGGTATGCCGTTCGTCTTTAGTGAATACGCGAAGACTTCGAGGCCGCTTCTCGATCCCTCGTCGATGATGGCGACGACTGGCCGGTTCCAGCGCACATTGGCGAGAATTTCCTCGCCGCTACGCGGGATAAGCCGGAACGGTGCCGTGCCGCCGACAAAAAGCTCAGCTGCATCGGAACGGCCGCCGCCCCAGCGGCCGCGCAGGTCGACAATCACCCCATCCGCATCCTCGAGCCGGCCGGCCGCAAGCTCCCGGGCGACGATGTCCATTGCATCGCGGCTGGCGAGCGTCCATAGCCGGACATAGCCGATCCGCTGGCCGTCATGCTCAGTGACGGTCGCGCTCTCCTCGATTGCCTCCGAAAAGCTCCGCAGCGGCCGCAGCCGCTCCACCGTGACTTCGACTGTGAACGGCTCTGCGCTTTCATTCCGGCGCAAGCGCACTTCGACGGTTTCGCCGGCCTTGTCCCGAAAAGACTCGATCTCCTGGTAGGGCGCACCGTCTACCGAGACGATCTCGTCGCCGGCCAGTATTCCGGCGCGATCCGCCGGCGAACCGTCATAGACGTCGCTGACGAAAAGCGTCCCGTCGAGCTCCTGCGCAACCATGCCTATGCCGTGATAGCTCGCCTCGCCTTCGGGCGGGAACAACCGCCTCATGTGGTCCCGAACCGCGAAGCGAAAGATGTCGATGAGCTCGAAATAATCGATCCCATCCGGCTTGTAGCGCCCCGTGTGCGATACGTTGAGGCTGGCAAGCACGGCATCGATCGCTGCGTCGACCCGCGCCTCGGAACTGCCGGCCCTCAGCGGTGCTTCATGGTCCTCTATCTCGTCTCGTACCGCCGCGGCGAAGCGGTCGAGTGCCGTCGCGTCGTAGAAGCGCTCCATAACAAGCTCGACGATACGGTCGAACACCGGCTGCCCAGACTGGGGCGGGTCGTCGGCGAGCGCCGCCACCGGCGTGAGAAGAAGCAGGAGCGCTGTAAAGAGGCCGAGCGTCTTCGCTTTCATGGATTGTATCCGTTTTCCTTGCCGTCATTATCTGCCGAACTGCGGCCTGAGCGAGACGATCGATCGCGTTGTCAGAAAATTCCCGATGCAGCCGCTGTGCGGCACACGCGGCCACTTCCACCGTGTCCTCGCTGCGGCGCCATATGGCCATGACGGGCCGTCCGAGAGGCTACGGGAGGCCGGCTTCTCGCGGCATCGGCTGTTCTGTCCTCTCGCCGCATTGGCTAGGTTTTTCAACATCATGCCGGCCGACCCTATTTTTGCTTTCTTCGTCGCGTTAGATTGTCATGTGGCGGGGCAACAGAATTGCTGCCATGAGAACGTCGATCTTCATAGTGCTGGCAATAGCCGCTTTCACAGCGGCAGCACTCGTAGCCATACTTCCGCATGCTTCGGCACGTTTTGCCGAAGAGCGGATTGCCAGCTTTATCCAAGCCTCGACCGGTGAAAAGGTCCATATTCGCGGCAACACGACGGTCGCTGTTCTGCCTTTTCCCACCGTCACCATGGAGGACGTGGAGGTAAGGGGAAACAGTCGCCCTGACGAGCCGCCGCGCTTCAGGATCACATCTCTTAGCGCATCGCTTCGGGTTCTCCCGCTGCTCAGCGGGCGGATCGAGCCTCGCAGCCTGACATTGGGTAACGCGCGGATCCGCGTGAACTGGAACGCGAGCAGCGAAGGGCCGCGAAAGCTGTTGTCCAGATTGGCAGGCTATGCGCGGCATCCCTTGTTCGCCAATGCCGGGGATAATGGCATTGGCGAAGTCATCCTGCAGAACGGTGTCGTCCGGTTGGAAGATGAGGCTACCGGGCGAGCAGAGGAGATCACCGGCGTCAACATGAAGTTTACGCGGGGAGCCGCCGAGCCGCTCGTCAGGCTTGCCGGCTCGTTGGAGTGGCGCCATCGACGGGTAGACGTCAATGCGGGGCTCGATGATCCGCAAAGCATCCTCACGACGGGAAGCCAAGGCTATCTGACGATCGCCGCAAGGCCGGCGACACTGTCGGCGGGCGCGCTTGATTTCGTGGATATTTGGCCGGGCCCGCGCAGGCAGACGCGAGCGATCTCGCTGCTTGAGCCGGACCAGGCTTTCGGTCCGCTCGAAATGACCGGCATGTTCAAGGCGGCCGAAGGCGATACGGTGGCGCTCGAGGATGCGACTTTCGAGCTGCCCGGAACGTCGGCATCTGGCAGTCTCGTCTTCGGATGGGGAGGCGAGCGACCGCGGCTCGCCGGATCGCTCGAATTCGAGGAACTGGATTTCGGCTCCTACCTGAACGCACTCCTTCCGGAGAAACTGGCGCAATTGCTGAGGCTCCCCGCCGTGCCCCACCAACTGCGCAGCATCGACATCGACCTTACCGCCGGGGCTCCGGCGAGCAACTTCGGACGGTTCAGCGTCTCGTATCCTACCGTAAAATTTCGCAACCGCGCTGGGCGGATGAGCGTGACGTTGGAGGAGACGGAACTGGCTGGCGGACTGGTGCAGGGCACACTGCTTATCACACCGGTGGAAGGGGGGGCATCCGTACGTCTGGCAAGCCGTGTCGATAGCATATCGGTGAGCGATATCGGTCGGGCGCTTTGGCCGGAAACCATCAGCCTGCCCATCGGCCAGGACGATCCGCCCGATGGCATCGTCACGGCGGCGACCGAGCTTACCGGTCGGGGGAAGACGCTCGGCGCCGTTATCGCCTCGCTTGACGGCTGGGGCGTCGCCGTCGTCCGCGACGGTAGCCTCGATGGTGCCGACATCGTCTCGACGCTGCAGCGGCTGGCCTCCGGCACAGTGAACCTTGGCACCGGCAAGCCCTTCATACCCGCTGCCGGACGGACATCGTTTTCGACCCTCATTGCCTCGGCCGACGTGCGGGACGGCGTCGTCCATGTGCCGCGGGTCCGCTTCGAGGGCGATCGTTTCGAGATCAGCCTGTCGGGCCGCGGAAAGCTGGTCGACGGCGAGGTTGAGGCAAAGGGGGTCGCCGCCCTCCATGCCGCCGATGCGCCGGAGCCTCTGCAAATACCGCTTGTCGAACTTCCCTTCGGTGTGGGCGGCACGATGCGCGAGCCGATGATCGCTCCAGGTATCCCGCGCATCGGCGCCCGTTCCGCATCGATCTCGGCGGACGATATCATTCCGACGGAAAATGCAGGTGCCAATTGATGCGGCTGGCGAAGGAAACCGGTAACGTAATGGATCGACAGGGGGGTACGGCAACCGCGGATTTGCCTCAAGCTGCGCCAGGGCTGCTTCACCGGCTCTTGACAGGTGGTCAGCAATCCGCGGACCGGGATGGCTGGCGGAGCGCATCGGCGGCCGCGGTGGCCATTTTCCTGGCGTCGCTCGTCTATTACGGCCTGTGCATGTTTCCCGGCTTGGGCGGGGAGTTGAACGCCGGCGATTCGACGAAAATCCAGATCCTCGGCCACACGCCGATCATGCTGCACGGGCCGGGATATCCGTCCGTGCTGCTGCTTGGGGCAGGGGTACGCGCGCTCGGGCTGCCGCTGCCGCCGTGGTGGACGATGACATTCGCGCTTGCCGTCGTCCCGGCAGCATTTGCCAATGCCGTCGCCGTCCTGATCGTCTATCGTTTGACGCGTCATATCCGCACCGCCATCGCCGCCGCGCTCCTGCTCGGCACATCCAGCCTGATGGCCATCCAGGCGACGGAAGCGGAAGTCTACCCGCTCGCGCTCGCCTTCATCCTGACGACTGTTTTTCTGCTCCTTCTTTTCGTGGAAAGCCGGAGGGTGGGCTTCTTCATCGCCGCATGCGCCGTCTACGCGGCCTCTTTCGGCAACCATCTGATGATGATCATGTTGTTGCCACTCTTCATTGGGGTGACGGCCCTGCATTTCCGCCTGATCATGCGTCCCCGGACGATAGCCGCGGTTGCGTTCTTCATCCTGCTCGGGGCCAGCCAGTACCTCTATCTCGCCTACACCGCCTACAGTCCGCACACGGCCTATTCGGAATATATGCCGCTGCCGCCGCCGCCCATGGAGCTGGTCGAGTATATCCGCGGGACCTATTTCGCAGATCTCTACGGGTCCGGGCTGGATTCGACGCGGACGCTGGAAGTCCTGGTCGACACGCTCCGCTCCGCCCATCCGTGGGTCTCGGCGCCGCTTATCGTCATCGGCATCGCCCTTTTCGTCGTCGGCTACAAGCGTCGCGATGCGGGCTGGCGGGGCCTGGCGCTCGTTTACGGAGCGGCGCTTTGCTTCACGCCTTTCATGCTGTGGTACGGCGCCTATGACATCCGGGCCTTCCATCTCCCGGTTCTGGGGCCGCTTCTGGTCGCGGTCGTGGCGACGTCGGCATGGTGGCTTGCGCGCCGTCCCATTTTTCGCGACGCGGTGGCTACGTTGCTGTTGGTCATCGGGATCGTCAGGGGGGAGCACGTCGCCAACCTGCTTCAGGATCGCGAACCCCTTTTCGACGGTCTGAAGCCGTCGATCAGGCAGATGGTCGCCGATGCGCCAGTCGAACATCCCTTGTTCGTCATGCCCTACGGGCTGCGCATGGCGGCGCTCTATTACGAGCTGTCGGGCGAGCTCCCACGATCTCCCGCCTATCGGGTGTGGTGGCGCGCAGTGCCGGAAATCAAACACCGGGCCGAGGTCGGCGGGGTCGTCGTGCCGACCGACGGCTTCCAATTCGTGCAGTGGATCGAGCACGAAAGACCCGAACTGCGGTGCACGACCCGCGAGGTGCCCCTGCAGGAAAGGCGATGGCCGGCCTACGCCTTCGTTTGCCATAGCGGCTCGGCTCCGCCGCCGGGAGGTGCAACGTTCAAGGTGTCGGCGCCGACTGTGGGGCAATAGCGTAGTTCTCCCTCCGCTGCGGAGGGCTATGGGCGGCTGGCTTTGCCTGTTCGCCAGCGATTTTGCCTTCGCCCCTTCGACAAGCCCGCCCATCGACAAGCTCAGAGTGAGACGGACGTACGCCATCGCTGCCACGCCCGGCTGCACCGTCTGGCCTTTGATTGGTTGGGAAGCGGGGCGCGTTGTCCGTGCCACTCTATTCATTTTAAGGCGCGGGCAACGCGCCCCGCCGGCCGCTGTCCCGACATTCGACCGGTCTAAGGGCTCTTTCTGGCTCCGGACGGACACACGCAGTGAAGCGCCTTTGCCGAACCCCGCGGCTTTTCCGCATCCGGTATCGCCCATCTGCGATGGGCCTGCCGGACTCCGGCCTGTTCGCGGGCCCTCACATGCCTCCAGGTACCGTTCCTGAAGGGGGAGGCTGCCGCCGCTCTCCCGAACACCCGGTGCGCATCCGGTTCCCGCGAGAGCGATGGGGCTATGATAGGAGCGGCTTGGGCAGGGGGGCGAATTTTCCCGCGAGAAAAGTTTGAATGTTTCGCCGATTCAAAGAGTTAGCGAAGGTTGTCTGGATGAATCTACCCTCTGTTGACCCCGTACGAGCTCCAAGGATCTGCCGAACCTCGTGAGAAGACGTTGTCATAAGTCATTAAGAAAAAAGAGAAAAATTTTTATAACGATAAATTTATTACGGAAATTAATTGTATGTGAGGTGAAAATCCACTATATGGACGCTGATCAACTTAACCGGGCGGGGGGCCTCCGATTCGTGGTTGCGCGGCGGACTTGCGTCCGCAGCCGGCGGGGCTCTCGGCTCACGTCGGGAGTCACGGATGCGCAATCGGTCAGCGATCCTTCTTTGCAGTGCGTTTTTTGCACTTTCCTCCGTTGCCTCTGCCGGTCCCCCGACCGAAATACCCGTCATGGAAATGCAGGATGCTTCATTGCAGCCGGACGTGAAGACGGGTGATCAAGCTGCCGTATCGCCGCTTATGGTGCATATTGCCGGAAGCGAGGTCGTAAGCCAGGTGACCGGCCGCGACGCAGTGAACGATACCGCGCGCCGGTGGGACGTCCATGGCACCGACCTTGGGCATATGTTCCTGCACAACGACGCGCTTTACATGGTCTTTGGCGATACGTTCGGCCAGAGGAGCGTATTCGGCCTGAAGAATTGGCGCAGCAACACGATTGCCCGCATCGCCGACCCCGATCCGCGCAACGGCCTGCCGATAGAGACCATGATCACCGGCGCGAACGGCGCCGCGAAGGAACTGCTCCATTCGCGCAAGATCGGCGGCATCGAGAAGACCGTGATCCCGACCAATGGCATTTCCATCGGCAGCCGCATGTATCTTCACTACATGTCGGTCAAGCGGTGGGGTGAGCCGGGGCGGTGGGACGTCCGCCATTCCGGTATAGCCTTTTCCGACGACGACGGGCACACCTGGGAGGTCCCGCCTGAGGCCGTCCAGAACCAGGCGATCGGGTTTGAGCAGGTCGCCTTCGTCCGTGACGAGGACACGCTTTACACGTTCGGGATTCCGGAGGGGCGGTTCGGCGGCGTCAGGCTGCGCCGTGTCGCGGCCGAGCAGATACTGGCGCGGGACGCTTACGAATACTGGACCGGCACCGAGTGGGTCGCCGATCCCGCCGCCGCCAGCCTGATCGTGCCGGCGCCGGTCGGCGAACTATCCGTCGCCTGGAGCAAGGCGCATCAAAGCTGGGTCATGATGTATTTCGACCCGGAGCGCAAAGCCATCGTCCTGCGGCTTGCGCGCGACATGACCGGCCCCTGGGGCGAGGCGCAGGTCGTTGTCGGTGCGCAGGATTATCCGGGTCTCTATGCGCCCTACATCGTCCCTGGCAGCGACATCGACACCGAACTCTACTACACGATGTCGCAGTGGACGCCGTACAACGTCTTCCTTATGCGCACGACGCTGGAGTGGCCGGCACCGGCAATCGCGGCCGTTCCCGAGGCACCGTCCGAAGACGGGTAGCAGCGCTTCTGTTATACCCCTCGCTGCCGATTTCAAACACCTGGCTTTCAGCTAACGCTACAGTTGCGGATTTTGCGCCCCTTCGCGCCTCCCTCTGGCCTGCCGGCCATCTCCCCCAAAGGGGGGTAGACCAGCCTTCGCTTATGCCTCGCCGTTCTAGAACGTCGGCGGTTTGGCGAAAGCGGCCCGTGTCGGCCGATCCCCCCTCGTGGGGAGATGGTCGGCAGGCCAGAGGGGGCGCGAAGAGGCAAAGACATTTCCCGCGACTGTATGCTAACGCATTGAAATCGCACGTGCCTGGCGTATACGCTCATGTTGCACCCGTTAATTCCATATGATGGAACCCTCTCCACCACCTGCCGTTGTTGTTCCGCTGGCCGCTCGTTCGAGCGGCCGGCCACTGAACCATAGTCAATTGTAGCGCCCGGCGCCGGCCAAGGTGATCGGGGGGGCGAGGCAAGACGGTTGCGGAGGCGCTCGTGGAAGCTGTCCCATCATCGGCGGGAGGGGTGCGGGGGACTGTGCCGGGCATTGATCGCGGGTACGCCTCGCGCACGCTTTGGATCCTTGCGCTCTTGTGGATCGCCGTTCTCTTGACGGCATTTCACTACGTCGCGACGTTGCCCTGGTGGCTCGCCAGCCCGTGGCGCATGGCCGATTTCAACGCCGCGGCGCCGTTTCAGTATCGGACGCTGTTGCCCATCCTCGTGGCGGGGATCAGTCAGGGCGTTCCATGGCTCGATGCCGATCTCGTCTTTGCCGCCATCGAGGTCGGCGTGTGGATGCTGCTGATCGTCGTCGCGCTGCGCGGTTTGGACTTTTTCTGTCCAGATGTCTCGCCACCGGTGCGCCGGCTCCTGGCGATAACCGTCGTCATTCCAGTTGCGATGCATCTGATCGTGCCGGACCTGAGGTTCTCGTCAACGTTTCAGCAGGAAGGCGGGCTTCTGGAACTGGGCGAGTGGAGAACAGTCAGGCTCTTCCGCTATGTGTACGACCTGCCCGCCGCCGTCTTCACGCTCGCGCTGGTGATTCTGCTCGCACGCTTCGAGCGGCGCCCCGATATGCACCGTTTCGCCGCCTATCTCGGGCTGTTCGCCGTCGCCACGCTGAACCGCGAGACGACGGTATGCATGATCCCGGCGTTCCTTGCCGTCTGCTACGACCGTATCAGCCGTGAGCTGCTCTTGAAGACGCTGGCGGCTCAAGTTCTCGTCTTTGCCGCTGTCTACGGTTCGGCGGTATGGCTCATCCCGAACATTGAAAACCCTCACGCCAATGTTGCGGGATCGGAATACGAAAACCACCTCGTGCACAATCTCGCGCTGTTTGCCAGCCCACTCTACCTGGTGACCTATTTCGCGCGATTCGGTGCCGGCCTCTATCTGCCGGTGCTGCTGTTGCGCCGCTACCTGTCTCCCGTTCTGGGGCGGACGTTGATCTGGTTCGGTCTGCCGTTTTTGGCTTTGGCCGTATATTTCGGCCGCTTGCCCGAGCAGCGCGTGGTTGTCGAGATCATGCCAATCATTTGGCTGGCGGCGGTGCAGGCGATTACCGCCTGGAATGCCAGCCATCGCGGTTCCGCCGTTAGTCAGCTTTCCGGACCACGGGCGGTCGCCACCAGCGCTCCCAGAGGGGAGGCGCAAGGCGTTGCGGAAAGAGCCGGCACGACGGCTTTCGTGCTCATGCTGATGTTTCTTGCCTTCGTGGGAGGCGCGATGGTGATGCAGGCGCGGGTCTTTCCGCACCAGTTCTTCAGCGATGCCTACCGGGCCTGGGACGCGTTACGGCTCCAGCAACGGATCCTCAGCAATCCCATCCTGACCAACCTCTATGAGCGTGCCCGCACGGACGAGCGCGGCGTCACCATCCACAATCCCGCCCGCGCTTTTCCCGGTTACACGCTGTTCACGTCGGGCGACGATCAGGTTGCCCGCCTGGTCGCCATGGATGGGCGGGTCGTGCACGAGTGGCGGCTGCCATATGAGAGGGTGTGGGAAGTGGGGGCGGCGGTCGCCGAGCCGCAGCCCGGCTCCGTCATCTACATGGATCGCGCCAAGGTCTTCCCGAACGGGGATCTGCTGGCGATCTACATTTCGTCCGCCGATACGCCGTGGGGCTACGGGATGGTCAAGATGGACCGCAATTCCCGCGTTATCTGGAGTTATCTCGATCATGTGCATCACGAGATGTCGATTGCGCCGGACGGCCGCATCTACACGCTCGTCCATCAGTTCAACCAGGAACCGCAGCGCGGGGCGAGGCAGTTCGATCGTCCCTACCTGGAGGATTTCCTTGTCGAACTCTCGCCGGAGGGAGAGGAGCTGAGGAGGATATCGCTGACGGAAGCGCTGGTGAATTCGCGATACGGCGGGCTCCTCCGATTCCTGCCCTATTCCACCCTCGGCGATCCGCTGCATCCGAACAATGTCAAGTATATCGACGCGGAGGCGGCGCGGAATTTCCCGTTCGGTGAAGAAGGCGACCTTCTTGTCTCAATCAGGGAGCAGTCGCTGCTCGCCGTCGTTTCCATGGAGACCGGCGAGATAAAGTGGGCGATGACAGGAGCATGGCTGCGGCAGCACGACCCGAGCATACTGCCGAACGGCAACATACTGATGTTCGACAATCTGGGCGGCCTGGATGGCGGCAACAGTTCGCGGGTCATCGAGATCGATCCGCGCACCTCCAACATCGAATGGAGCTTCGGCGGCACGTCCGACCATCCCCTCTATAGTTTCTTGCGCTCGAACGCGGAGCGGCTGCCGAATGGAAACACGCTG
This sequence comes from Chelativorans salis, assembly GCF_025336525.1. GTDB lineage: Bacteria > Pseudomonadota > Alphaproteobacteria > Rhizobiales > Rhizobiaceae > Chelativorans > Chelativorans salis. The sequence goes on along the minus strand of NZ_JAOCZP010000001.1, from coordinate 298,118 downwards.
ATCACCGAATCCGACGGCGGGCGGCTCCTGGAGGTGACGCGGGAAGGGGACGTGGTGTGGAGCTATGTCAATCCGATCCGACGCGGGGACCGGCAGCACCTTATCCCCATCATCAACGGTGCCCAAAGGATCGGGGTGGACTATTTCGAGCCGGGATTCCGCCATAAGCTCGCGCAGCCGGCCGCGCCGCGACGGCGATAAGCTGCGCCTTCCTGCCGGTCCTCAAAGCTTGATGCGTTTGAAGATGCTGCGCGGCAGGAAGCGTATCACCAGCATGATCCACCCCCAGAACCACGGCACGTAGACGACGTCGGTGCCCTTGCCGATCGCCGCATGAATGCGTTTCGCGGCCGTTTCGGGCTTGGCCCACAGCAATCCCTTCCGGAACCCGGCGGTCATCGGAGTGTCGATAAAACCCGGTCTGACGGTGGTCACGCCGACGCCGGATTTGTGGAGCCGCTGGCGCAGGCCTTCGAGGAAGGTATCGACGGCGGCCTTTGCCGCACCGTAGACATAGTTGCTCTGCCGGCCGCGGTCGCCCGCAACGGACGTGATGACGGCGATCCTGCCGCTGCGCCTCTCTTCCATCCGCTCGGCGAGGCGGGTAAGGAGGGCGATGGTGCTTACCGCGTTCGTCTGCAATTCCTGGGCAGTCAGGCCCGGCGAGCGCTCGCAGTCGATCTGGACCGGCAGGGTGCCGTGGGCGATGAGCGCGAGATCGATGCCGCCCAGCGCCCCCTCCGCCTCCTCGAGAACGGCCCTGTGCTCGTCGAGCGCGTTGACGTCGAGGCTCCGATAACCCGCAACGCTGGCGCCCCGCACGGCGATGTCGTCGGCGGTGGCCTTCAGGTGCTCCTCGTTGCGGGCGATGAGGAACACGCGGTCGCCGTCCTTTGCGAAGAGGCGGGCGATGGCCGCAGCGATCGCTGAAGTGGCACCGATGATCAGGACCTTGCGCATCGCGTCATTCACCGGGTTGCGGAACGGCGACGCGGCGCCAGAAATCCGAGCAGATGGCCGGATCGCGGTAGTCTTCGAGTCGCTGCCAGGATGGAAAGCCGCGGCGGAAGGTTTGCGCATTCATCCGTGCATCCTTAGCGGGATAGACCGCGCCGCCGGCTTCCACGGTGATCTCGTCCAGCGTGTCGAGCAGCTTCAGCGTCTGCTCGCCGCGATCGGGAAAATCGAGTGCGAGCGTCAGGCCGGGTCGGGGGAAGGACAGCCAGCCGGCCGGTTTGTGATCGCCGAAGACCTTCAGCACCGAAAGGAACGATCCCTCGCCGGCACGCGCGACGCGCGCGATCAGCGCGCCGATTGCCTCGGCGGCGCTGTAGGGAACGACACACTGATACTGAAAAAAACCCCTGCGGCCGAACAGGCGGTTCCAGTTCGGCACGGCGTCGAGCGGATAGAAGCTCCGCTCGTAGTGGACATATTGCCTGGACCGGCGCGGCCAGTGGTGGTGGGCCGCGTTGAAGAGCCGGACCGCCGCCTTCGGCAGCAGCGAGACGGGTGGAGTGAAGGGCAATCCCGGCTTTGGCCGGGGGGCTGCGACGGGGCGCTGGTCTGCTGCGAAATTGCTGCGGAAGAAGAGCCCGCGCGCGCCGTCGCTTCCGGGGTTGAGGGCATCGATCCATGCCACCGTGTATTCGTGCGAGTTGTGCGAGGAGCGGCTTAACTCGAGGAACTCGTCCACGCCAGAAAAGCGCAGGGTTTCGACCTCCATTGCCGGTCCCGGCACCCGTTGCAGGGCGATCTCGGCCCACAGGATGATGCCGGTCAGCCCGCAGCCGCCGATCGTGGCGGTGAACCAGTCGGCGCTTTCGTGGGGAGAGCAGACGATGCGTGTGCCGTCGGAGCGCAGAAGTTCGAGACGCCGCACATGATGGCCGAAGCTGCCGGCGCGATGGTGGTTCTTGCCGTGCACGTCATTGGCGATCGCGCCGCCGAGCGTGACGAACCGCGTGCCCGGCGTGACCGGCAGGAACCAACCCTTCGGGACAAAGTGGGCGAGGATATCCGACAGAAGGACGCCCGCCTCGCAGCGAAGGAGCCCGGTGTCGTTGTCGAACGAGATGAAGCGGTCGAGACCGCGCAGGTCTATAATGGCTCCCTCGCGGATAAGACAACTGTCGCCGTAGCTGCGCCCGTTGCCGAAGGGCAGGGCAGGGCGGTCGGCAGGGAAACCCTGATCGCGCCACCAGAGCCGGACGACACGCTTGCCCGCTTCCACCCGTGGCCGCCCCCAGGAGCTGTATGCTGCGTCGACGCTCGTCACAGCGCCAGCCCTATGACGGTGCCGCTCAGGACGGCGAAGGCGAGGCTGACACGGTCCCGCGCGGCGAAGACCAGCGGATCGTCATGCATCTCGGCGCGGCCGGTCTTGATCCACACCCGCGTCAGCCACAGAACGAGGACGGGCACGAAGACCCACAGGATGTGCGGGTGGGCGTAGGCGGCGGCGACCTGCGGCGTGTCCAAGTAGACCGCGAGGACGACGGCCGCGACGTAGCCCGATCCCACGCCCATGCTGCGCAATATCGGCAGGTCTGCGAACCGATAGCCGCGTCCCGCGCTCGCCTGCTTGCCGTTCTTATGCATCAACATGAGTTCAGCGTACCGCTTTGCGATCGCAAGGCTCAAGAACAGGAAGATGGAGAAGGTGAGGAGCCATACCGAGAGCGGCAGCTGGGCCGCGGCGGCACCGGCAAATATGCGTGTTGTGTAGAGCAGTGCCAGCGTTACGATATCGATGGCCTCCAGACGCTTGAGGCCGAAGGTGTATGCGAGCGTCGCGGCGTAGTAGAGGGCAAGGACCGCGGCGAACTGCCAGGGCAGGAAGAGGCACAGGGCCGCCGAGGCGGCCAAGAGAAGCGGGACCAATATCAGTCCGTGGGAAACCGGCAGCGCGCCCGAGGCAAAGGGGCGGTTCCGCTTGTTGGGATGGAGGCGGTCGTCCTCCAGGTCGATTATATCGTTGACGAGATAGACGCTGGAAGCGCAGAGGCCGAAGGCGAAGAAGCCGATCATCAGGTCTGTCAGCGCACCGACATCGGTGAACCGCAGCGCGGCGACCAACGGCGCAAACAGGAGAATGTTCTTGAGCCATTGGTGGAGGCGAAGGGCGCGCACATAAAGCCAGAGCGGCGGCTTTTGGCGCGGAAAAACATGAGTGACATTGGCATTTCGCTTCGCCCAGCCGACAAGGCGGGAGGGGGCGTCGACGACGGTTGCCTGGCGGGCCGCGCACCAGATCGGACGGTCGTCCATAGCGTTTCCGGCGTAGTCGAAGCCACTCGCCCCGAACCGGTGGCGCAAGACCGTGAGCTTGTTCGAACCCGTAAGGTTGTGGCGGCCGTTCGTGGCAAGCACGTCATCGAAGAGACCGAGCTGGTCGGCAATTCGCCGCGCCAGCGTTTCATGAGTGCCTGTCGCCAGAATCAGCCGGTGGCCGTGCGCCTTTTTCCGTCTCAGATGATCGAGGAGTTGCACGTTGAGCGGCAGCACCGACAGGTCGAGCTTGACGCGCCTGGTGACCTCTTCCTTCAGGACGGCCTTGCCGCGCATCAGCCAAAGGGGCAGCAGGAAAACCGTCAGCAGCGACTGTTTCACCAACGCGATGACGGACTCCAGCAACAGATTTGTGCGGACCAGCGTTCCATCGAGATCCACAACCAGCGGAACCGGCGGCGCCTTTGGTGGCGGCGGCTCGATCGGTCCGGCACTCGGGAGTATGTCGAGATCGGTCATGACGACTGCATCCCTTCGCTGAAGACGTTTCTATTCGCGCGGTTTGAGGCCGCGGGCGGCCTCGAGGCCCAGCCACGCACCCAATCCGAGCACCACGGCGAACCAGAGCGTTGCAAGGCGAACGACGATGGTGGCGGCGACTGCGACCGGCGCGGAGGCGCCGGCGTAGATCAACAGCGACGTCATCACCACTTCGGTCCCGCCCAGACCGCCCGGCAAAAAAGACAGCACGCCGGCGATCATCGCCGTGGCGTAGATTCCGACTGCCAGCGACAGGTCGATATCGAACCCCATGGAGCGAACCACGAGATACGTTCCCAGGCCCTCGCCCGCCCAGGCAGCAAGGCCTAGGAGCGTTCCGCAAAGAGCGATGCGTGGCGTCATCATCGCGCGGACATCGCGCAGGAAACCGGCCGCGGCGGAGGCGAACCTTGCTCCGCGTGCCGGCCATGCGGTCGCGGCGCCTTCGACCAGCGCCGTGACCCTTGGATACTGCATGGCGAGGAGGCCCATGGCGATTACCGCGCCGGTGAGCCCGAGTGCCCGCACGACCGGGTCCGAATGCGTGATGAGGAGCATCGCCAGCGCGCTGATGACGATCAGGTCGAGCAGGCGTTCTGCATAGAAGGCGGCAAGGCTTTTGCTCGGCGGGATGCCGAACGGGCGGAGGTAAAGGCTGCGCATGGTCTCGCCGGCTTTACCGGGTGTGGCCGTAAGCGCGAAGCCAGCAACATAGATGGCAAGGTGCCGACCGACGGAGACCGGGGCGTTGCGCCCACCCAAAAACATGGTCCAACGCCAGAAGCGGAAGGCATAATTCACGAGCGACAAGACAAGCACAAGGAACAGCGTCCAAAGATCAACAGCCGCGACAGCGCGTATGGTCTCGCTGATGTCCAAAGGAGCCAGAAGCAAGGTGCCCAAGACAGCACCGACGATCATGGCTGGAAGCAATATGCGTCCAGCCTTGTAGTATAAATTTTTGTATACGTTGGTATTAATTCCGTGATACTCGGACATATTGGTATTCATTTCATTGAAATGTGGTATTGCTATGGTTTTTATTGGCAAAAAATCTGACCGCCGAAGACAGACGCACTGTCGCCTGTTTGTCGAGCCGTTGGCGAAAGCCGGTATCTCGGTTTCAGCGCGCTAGGGTGCAGCGATATGGCTGTCAGATGTTCACGAAGACCAACTCAAACAAATTTTAGATGAACGTTGGCGGGATGAGTGCGTTGAAGATTTCATGAACTGGCTGTTAAATGAACCTCTCCCCACCCGAACCTGGCCGGTGTGGGCTCGTTACGTCACAACGTTCCTTATTGTTGCGGCGGCCACGGCTTTGGATTTATGGCTTTGGCCCCGGCTGAACGGCTATCCGTTTCTTATCTTTATACTCGCCGTCGTAGTAACGGCTCTGCTGTTCGATCGTGGGAGCGGATTCTTTGCACTCGTGTTGAGCATTGCCGCCCTGGCTTACCTGTTTCTCGCGCCCTACCAAGAACTGACGATTGCAGAAGAACGGGACTTTTTCGTGCTTATCCTGTTCTCGGCCGTGGGCCTCCTGATCGCCTCAAGCATTGAGATGATGCACGTTGCAGTTCATAGGCTTTACCTCGGAAATCAAAGGCTGACGATTTCGGAACGCGAGAAAGATATCCTCCTGCGGGACTGCAACCACAGAACCCGTAATCATCTCGCCATGCTCGCTTCCATGATCCGGCTTCAGGAACATGGAGTAGAGGAACCGGCCGCGCGATCCGCCCTGACTTCCATTGGAGAGCGCGTACAGGTGATGGTGAAGGTGCATGATCGGCTGATGCAGGCGAGCGGGGAGGCGGTCATCGACACCTACACGTTTGTTACGGATTTGTGTGATGATCTGAGAGCCTCCTTGATGGGCCTGAGGCCGATTAGTCTGACTGTCGAGGTGGAGAGGCATCACGTCCCCCAATCAACCGCAGTCTCGATAGGACTGTGCGTTAACGAGCTTCTGACAAACACACTGAAATATGCCTTCCCGCAGGATCAAGCCGGAGAAATCAGCGTGGTATTCGCCAGGGAAGGCGACGATTTTCGGCTGACGGTCACCGACAACGGAGTTGGTTTCGCCGAGGGTACGCAACTGAAGTCAAAGGGCTTGGGCCAACGACTGGTCCGGTCGTTGGCGGCCCAGTATGGTGGCTCTTTCGAGTTTGGCCCACGCCAGGATGGTTCCGGCACAACGGCCATTGTGCGCTTCCCCGTGGAAACCGGGCCAACATGAGCATTCGGTCCTACGCGCTCGACCTCCTGTAAGGGCGTGTCTTTCAAATCGTCAACAAGCACCTTCATCTCGGCGATCTCTTCCCGCTGGCCCGTTTCGCCGCAGTGACTCCATGGCGCAACTGTGCGATGGGGGAGTATGAGGACTATGCGCGGCATGCTGGGCGATCGGCTGAGGGGAGGCATTCTGGCTGCCCTGGTCGCCTATGTGATGTTGCTGCAGGGGCTTGTCTCCGCGTTCGCGCAAGGCGCCTTGGCGGCGCCGCAGCCTGGATCGACCTTCATCATCTGCTCTCTGACCGGCGCGGCTCCAGGCACTGAGGGCACTGTCGGGGGTGACCCGCTAGAGCGGGCGGCCCACCATTGCTGCGCGGCACTGTGCCATGCCGCCGCGTCTCATAGCCCCGCGCTTCCTACCGCTGATCTCGGTCCTGCCTTCGCACCGGAAGGGCCGACGCCGCTGCATTTTACGGCACCGGAGATTCCGCCCCGGCCAGATGCGCTGGGCCTGTCGTCCGAAGCCCGCGCACCGCCGCTCCTCTCCGTCTGACGCCTGATCCCTGAGGCCGCTGCGCGGAATGATGCGCCCGGCCTCATGTCTTTGCGCTTATGGAGAAATGAACATGCGAACCCTTCCAATCTTTCTGGCCGCCGCGTTGACCCTCGCCGGCACCGCCGCCTTCGCTCATGAGTATAAGCTCGGCACCATCGACATCATCCACCCCTGGGCCCGAGCAACGCCGCCTTCGGCTCCTTCCGGCGGTGGCTTCGTCACGCTGACCAATAACGGGGAGGAGGCCGACCGGCTGGTTGGCGCGGCCTCACCCGTGGCCGGGCGGGCCGAACTCCATAAAATGGAGGTGACCGACAGCATCATGAAAATGCGACCGATGCCCGACGGCATCGCAATCCCCGCGGGCGAGACCGTGGAGCTGAAGCCCGGCGCCTTCCACATCATGTTCCGCGATCTTATCGGCCCGATTGAGGAGGGCGAGCGGGTGCCGCTTACCCTGACCTTCGAGAAGGCCGGGTCGATCGAGGTGGAAATGGCCGTCGCCCCGGCCGGCGCTCCGGCGTCAGAGGACAGCCATGATCACGGGGGAGGGCATTGATGCGCGCGCGTGTCGTTGTGCTTGCGGCGGTGGCCGTCTTCGTTACCGCCGCTACCCTCACCGCGTTCACGCTTCTGGTGGGGAAGAGGACGACCACCGGCGTCCAGCAGGTCTCGGGGGTCGCCGATGTCGGCGGCCCCTTCACCCTGACTGACGAGACGGGAAAGACCGTTACGGAAGCCGATCTCCTCGGCAAGCCAAGCGCAATCTTCTTCGGCTTCACCTTCTGCCCCGACGTCTGCCCGACGACACTCTACGAGATGTCGGGCCTGATCGACAAGCTCGGCCAGGACGCCGACAGGGTGAACTGGGTGTTCGTCTCCGTCGACTGGCAGCGGGATGGCCCGGAGGAACTGAGGGAGTATCTCAATGCTTTCGACGAGAGGATCCGCGGCTTCTCCGGAACCGAGGAGCAGATCGAAACGGTCACCAAGGCTTATAAGGTCTTCTACGAGCGGGTCCCGACCGAGGACGGCGACGACTACACGATCAACCACACCGCTTCGGTGCTCCTGATGGACGAGGAGGGACGCTTCTTCGGCACGCTCGGCTATGGCGAGGATCCGGAGGTGATGCACGACAAGCTGAAGCGTCTGGTGGCTGGAACGTGACGCCCCCTGGGGGCGCCGCACCCGCTACGGCAGGTGCAGCGCCTCGCTCAGGGGGAGGCCTTCCGTAAGCCGCAAGTCCAGATCGGCCTCGATGTGGTCGATGTGCTGCAGCATGAGCGCGCTTGCGCGTTGCGCATCGCCGGCTTCCAGAGCCTCGACGATGCCTTGGTGCTCGTCATGGCCGCAGCTCGATGCGCCCGAGCGGCCGTAAAGAGCGATCACCAGTGAGGAGCGGGCGGTCAGTTCTTCCAGGAAGCGGTAGAGGATGTCGTTTCCCGCAACCGACGCCAGCAAGAGGTGGAACTCGCCCGAGGCCCTGATCTCCGCGCGCCGGGCGCTCGGCCCACGCTCCGCCATGAGGCCGGCCTCGCCGCGTAGATGCGTCCGGAAGGCGGCGATGTCCGCCGGCGCGACGCGGTCGCAAGCCGCGGCCGCCATGCCGGGCTCGACCAGCCTGCGGGCGGAGAAGATCTGCCGGGCCTCGTCGGGCGAGGGGGTGGCAACGAAGGCGCCCCGGTTGCGCTCGCTGCGCACCAGCCCTTCGAGGGCCAGCATCTGCAGGGCGGAGCGCACCACCGTGCGGCTGACGTCGAAAAGGCCGCCGACCTCGCTCTCCGACAATTTCGTGCCCGGCGCCAGCCGCCGCTCGATGATGGCGTTGCGGAAATGCTCGCGGATGATCTGTGCGCGATCCTCGGGGGCACGGTCATTGTGAGCAGGCTTATGGTCGGTGATGGTCATGGCCCCCGGAGCTCAAGTCATCCTGTTCTAGCCTGAATTGCCGCGGATGGAAGGGGCAATTTGAATGCGATAACACCCAAGATTGGATACAATCCCTGCCAAAATAGAAGACAATGTGCTCATATTTTGGGCATTGCTGTTTTGTGCGCCAAGTTTTTTCCCTACTACGATGTTCATGAAAACAGGCGATAGAGCAAGGGCTTAGCCGTATTCCACCCAACTGGCACACATAATGCATTGCCTTTCCCGAGCAAAGGGCCCGGGCAAAGGGAAAGCGTATGAGCAAGGCCGCAGCGATCGACATCGTCTCCGTGACCAAGACCTATGGTGCGACGACGGCGGTTCGCGCGGTCAGCCTCAAGATTCCGGCCGGCAGCTATTGCTGCCTGCTCGGCCCGTCAGGCTGCGGCAAGTCTTCCACGCTGCGCATGATCGCCGGCCACGAGAGCATCACGTCGGGTGACATCAGGCTCGGCAACACGGTGGTGACCGACCTGCCGCCGGCGCGCCGCGGCACGGCGATGATGTTCCAGTCTTATGCGCTCTTTCCCCATCTCGACGTGGCGGAGAACGTCGCCTTCAGCCTCAAGATGAAGGGCGTGCCCAAGGCGGAGCGTCATAAAAGGGCGCTGGAGATGCTGCGGCTGACGCATATGGAAGAGTATGCCGCGCGCCGGCCGGCGCAACTGTCGGGCGGCCAGCAGCAGCGGGTGGCGCTCGCCCGCGCGCTCATCACCGATCCCGAGGCGCTGCTTCTCGACGAGCCGCTTTCGGCGCTCGACCCGTTCCTGAAGATCAGGATGCGCGCCGAGCTCAAGAAGCTGCAATCCGAGCTCGGTATCACCTTCGTTCACGTCACCCACAGCCAGGAGGAGGCCATGGCGCTGGCCGATATGGTTGTTGTGATGAATGACGGGCGCATCGAGCAGGCGGCGGTGCCTCGTACTGTGTTCGAACGCCCCGCGACCGCCTTCGTGGCGCGTTTCATGGGCGATCATAACGTGCTCAGCGGCACGGTGACCGAGGCCACTGAAAAATCCGCGACCATCGGCATGGAAGGCGGCGGCGCCTTCGTGGCGAGCGGCGGTGGGCGCGCGGCCGGAGAAGCCGCCGACATCGCCATCCGCACCGACCGGGTAAGGATCGGCGAGGCGGACGATCCCGCGCTCGGTTTCACCGGTACGGTTTCCAACATCGAATATCGCGGTTCTTCCGTGAAACTGTCGTTCGCCGGTCCGGGCATCGACGATTTCACCGCGATCGTCGGCGACACGGCGTTCTTCGCCCGGCCCATCAGGGTCGGCGACACCGTGCCGCTGGCATGGTCCGCCGAAGACGCCATCGTCCTCGGCCGCCTCGACGCCTGAAGAAACAACCATCCGAAAAAAGGGGAACAGCTATGACCAGGACGACAACCGGACAAAAAGGAATCTCACGCCGCTCACTGCTGAAAACCGGCGCGGCCGCTGCCGGCCTTGCCGCCGGCTCGGGCGCCATCACCGGCTTCCCGACCATCTGGGCGCAGAATCCGATCACGCTGCGCCAGTTCGGCACCGGCGTCTCGAACCTCAATGCGATCGCCGAGAAGTGCAAGGAAGACCTCGGCATCACGCTTGAGATGACGGCGACGGATTCCGACGCCGCCGCGCAGCGCGCCGTCACCCAGCCCGACAGCTACGACATCGCCGACATCGAATACTGGATTGCCAAGAAGGTGTTCCCGGCCGGTGTCATGCAGCCGATGGAGGTGTACCGCCTCAAATATTACGACAAGATCGTCCCGCTCTTCATCGATGGGAAGCTGACGCCGGACAGCGAGATCGCGCAGGGCACGGCGCCACACACGGTCGGCTTCGTGGAGGCGCAGGGGTCCGCGACGTTCGCCACTGAGCCGACCGACTGGCTGACCATGGTGCCCACCATCTACAACGCCGACACGCTGGGCATCCGCCCGGACCTCGTCGGCCGCGAGATCACCACCTGGGCCGACATCATGGACCCCGCCTTCAAGGGCAAGACCTCGATCCTCAACATCCCCTCCATCGGCATCATGGATGCCGCCATGATCATGGAGGCGATGGGCGAGATCACCTATGCCGACAAGGGCAACATGACGACCGAGGAGATCGACAAGACCATCGAGTTCCTCATCAAGGCCAAGGCCGACGGCCAGTTCCGCGCTTTCTGGAAGTCCTTCGACGAGAGCGTCAATCTCATGTCCTCGGGCGAGGTGGTGATCCAGTCCATGTGGTCGCCGGCCGTCGCCGCCGTCCGCGCCAAGGGCATCCCCTGTGTCTACCAGCCGCTCAAGGAAGGCTACCGCGCCTGGGGCGGCGGCCTTGGCCTTGCCGCACATCTGAAGGGCGCCAGGCTCGACGCGGCCTACGAATATATCGACTGGTACCTCTCGGGCTGGGTCGGCGCCTATCTCAATCGCCAAGGTTATTACTCCGCCGCCATGGAAACGGCCAAGGAGTACATGTCGGAGGACGAGTGGGGCTACTGGGTCGAGGGCAAGCCGGCAGAGGGCGACATTCTCGCGCCCGATGGAAAGGTGATGGAGAAGGCGGGTGCGGTGCGCGACGGCGGCTCGTTCGAGGAGCGCATGGGCAAGGTCGCCTGCTGGAACTCGGTGATGGACGAGGACCGCTACATGGTGCGGCGCTGGAACGAGTTCATTGCTTCGTAAGGCGCGGTGTTTCCAATCTCCCCTCCCCTTGGGGGGAGGGGGTCGGCGCAACGCGCTATGAACGAATATCTTTCCCTTTGCCCTTCGGGCAACCCCCACCCCCTCCCCACAAGGGGGAGGGGAATCTCTGCGCATTGCCGTCCGGGATAGCAGCCATGTCCGCCACCGCTGAGCACTCGATTGCGGAACCCACCCCTGGGATGAAGCGCCGCGTCAGCCTCGCCCGCCTCGCGCCCTATCTCCAGGCCGCGCCGCTGACGCTGATCCTGGGTGCGTTCCTCGTGGCGCCCATTCTCATGATCGTCGTGGTGAGCTTCTGGGACTATGACTTTGCCCGGCTCTATCCCGATTTCGTGACCTACAACTATACCGAGACACTCGGCTCCTGGGTCACATGGAAGACCTATCTCAACACGCTCAAATTCTCGGCCATCGTCTGGGCGCTGACGCTCTGCATCGGCTTCTGGGTGGCCTATTTCCTGGCATTCCACATCCGCACGACGGCGATGCAGATCGTGCTGTTCCTGGTCTGCACCGTGCCCTTCCTCACCTCCAACATCATCCGCATGATCTCGTGGATCCCGGTGCTCGGTCGCAACGGGTTGATCAATGCGGCGCTGGTGGAGAGCGGCCTTGTGCCGGCGCCGCTCGAATGGCTGCTCTACTCCGAGTTCGCGGTGGTTCTCGCCATGGTCCATCTCTACACACTGTTCATGGTGGTACCGATCTTCAATACGCTGATGCGCATCGACCGCTCGCTGATCGAGGCGGCGCGCGATGCTGGCGCCAATGGCTGGCAGATCCTGTGGAATGTCATTATCCCGCTGGCCAAGCCGGGCATGGCCATTGGCACCATCTTCGTTGTCACGTTGGTGATGGCAGATTTTATCACGGTGCAGGTGATGTCCGGCGGCCAGAGTGCATCCGTCGCGCTCATCATGAAGAACCAGATGTCGCTGCTGCAGTATCCGGCTGCCGCCGCCAATGCGGTGGTGCTGCTCGTTCTCGTCCTCCTTCTCGTCGCCGGCATCCTGCGGGTTGTCGACATCCGCAAGGAGCTCTGAACGATGGACCACGAGAAACGCACCGGCGGGTTCTACCTCCTCGCAGCCTTCTTCATTCTCTTCGTGCTGTTCCTCTACGGGCCTCTTTCGGCGGTCCTGATCCTGTCCTTCCAGGGGCCAAGCGGCGGGCTGACCTTTCCGCTCAACGGCATGTCGCTGCACTGGTTCGCCAATCTCTTCGAGCAGCAGGCGGTCGGCGATTTCGGAGGCAGTTTCCGGCGCTCCTTCATCCTCGGCCTGATGGTGATGAGCGTGACGGTGTTCGTCTCACTGCTTGCCGGCCTTGCCTTCCGGCGCCGGTTCTTTGGCTCCACGGCGCTGTTCTATGTGGCTGTCGCCAGCCTTGTCGTGCCTTCCATTATCATCTCGCTCGGCATCGGCGTCATGTTCCAGCAGATCGGCTTCCGCCCCTCCTGGTACACCTCTGCGTTCGGCGCGCATCTGACCTGGACGCTGCCCTTTGGCGTGCTGATCATGTTTGCCGTCTTCAACCGCTTCTCGCCCGCCTATGAGGAGGCCGCGCGCGACCTGGGCGCCGCGCCGTGGCAGACCTTCCGCCATGTTGTCCTGCCGATGATCGCACCGAGCCTGATCGGCGTCGGCCTTTTCGGCTTCACGCTGTCCTACGACGAGTTCGCTCGCAGCCTCATGACGGCCGGCACCTACAACACGCTGCCGCTGGAGATCTACGGCATGACAACCAATGTGACGACGCCCGTGCTCTACGCACTTGGCACGGTCACCACGGTTTTCTCCCTCCTCGTCATCCTGGCCACCCTCGGTGGCATCGTCTATCTCGGCCGCCGCCGCGCGCGCGGCTAAGGGAGTTTCATCCACGCAATGCGCATCCTCGTTGTCAACCCGAACACGACCGCCAGCATGACGGCCACCATCGAGGCCGCCGCGCGCCGGGCGGCAGCCGGCACGACTGTGATCGAAGCGGTCACGTCCAGCATGGGCCCGGCCTCGATAGAGGGCTACTACGACGAGGCGCTGGCCGTGCCGGGGCTGCTCGAGGAGATCGCGCGCGGCGAAGAGGCGGACGCCGATGCGGCTATCATCGCCTGCTTCGACGACACGGGCCTCGACGCAGCGCGCGCCATGGCGGGCATTCCGGTCATCGGCATCTGCGAGGCTGCGCTCAGCCTCGCTGCTTTCATCGCCCAGCGCTTCACGGTGGTCACCACCACGGAGCGCTCGCGCGTGCCGGTGGAGGGGCTGGTGGCGCGCTATGGGATGGGACTGCGCGCCCGCGTCAGGGCCGCCGACATTCCCGTGCTTTCCCTGGAGGACCCGGCTTCGAACGCCGCCGCCAAGCTGCGCGCCGAGATCGTTCGCGCGCTCGAGGACGACCGGGCGGAGGCGATCGTGCTGGGCTGCGCCGGCATGGCCGACCTTGCCGCCGAGCTTCAGGGCGAGTTCGGCGTGCCGGTGGTTGACGGGGTCGGTGCGGCCGTCAAGCAGGCCGAGGCGCTCGTCACGCTCGGGCTTACGACCGGCAAGAGGGGCGCCTACGCCTTTCCCGCACGCAAAGCATATACGGGCGCACTCGCCGGGTTTGCACCGTCAAAGGCGGTCGCCTGATGGGAGGCGGCCAGCCGGCCAGTCTATGGCCTGTGCTGGCGCTGTAGCCGGTGGAATCTGCGGTCTTTCCGTTAGGTCTTGCAAGTTTGTTCATGGTATGTTCTAATCACCTCTTGTGAAAGCGGGCGTGGGTGTGTCTGGTTGTGGCGTACGCATATGCAAGGCGTATTCGAGTTTTGCTTGCCTCGTGGGCCCAGGCGGCCCGTGCTGCCGGAGCGGCTCTTCTTCTGCTTGTTTCCGGATACCGATACAGCCGTCTGCGCGCGACGGTTCGCAGAGCGCTTCGTTCGCGAACATCATCTGGAGGGGAGGCTGCTTCAGCCGCCGCGTTTCCACGTCTCGCTGCAGCATGTCGGGGATTACGGGTATCTGCGGACCAAATTCGTTTATGCGGCGAGGCAGGCCGGGAAAGCCGTTTCGGTACATCCGTTCGAGGTGGCATTTCACTTCATCAAAAGTTTCGAGGGCGCTCCTTCGAGCAGCGGTAGGCCGCGCAGACGGCCGCTGGTTCTGCTCGGCGAGGGAGATGCTCTGTCGGAGCTTCACAAGTCCCTTGGCACCGCCATGGAGAAAACCGGCTTGAGGGCCGCACGGCTTTTCACGCCGCATATGACGTTGCTCTACGGGCCGAAGCTGGTGCCCATGCAGGCGATCGAACCGATCCGCTTCATGGCGAGGAAATTCGCGCTCATCCACAGCGAACGGGGTCTCACGCGATACAACGTGGTCGATTGCTGGCCGTTGCAAGGTTGAGCGCCCGTGACGCTCGGCTAGTCGTTCTCGACGCGGCTGGACAGCCACTGATAGATGCCCAGCGCGACGAGCGCCATCATGGCCGAGGCGAACAGGGCGGCGGGGTAGATGACGGCGGGGATGTTCTCGCGGCTGGTCTTGAAGACCATCACCAGCGCCTCCAGGCTGGCCGCGATGACGATGATGGTGATGAATTTGGTGATCGAGCGCCGCGACTCTCGCGTCGAGCGCAGCTCCCTTTTGCGAAAAAGCTCCTCCTCGGCGATGAACGTCCCCGCCTCAACGACGGCAAAACCGATGATCATCAATCCTACGCCGTCCAGTGCCCGTCGGACGCGGTCGGCCGATGCGACTTCGGTGGAAAAGATGCCGCTCGCCACCTCCCACACAGCAAAGCTCACCAAAAGGAAGGCTGAAATCAGCAAGGTGACCGTGGACACCAGGAAGTAGGCGAACGCCGCATTTTCGTAGAGCTTTCTCATGTCCATATCACACATCCATATATGGTCGGCCGCGCAGGATTGTACTTGCTGAGGATCGGCTCGACGCGCTGACGTTGTTCCTCCTGGTGTGAACAATACCG
The DNA here is from genome assembly GCF_025336525.1 of Chelativorans salis. Lineage (GTDB taxonomy): Bacteria > Pseudomonadota > Alphaproteobacteria > Rhizobiales > Rhizobiaceae > Chelativorans > Chelativorans salis. Next base: position 282,966 of record NZ_JAOCZP010000001.1, on the reverse strand, counting down.
CCGCTGCGGCTGCACATCGAGCGCCGGATCGGGTTGTCCGCCCGGGGCGGGGGAGCGCCTATGGCCGGGTGACGAGCGAGACCACCAGCGCCAGCAGGCCGACGCTGGTGACGACCGCTCGCGCGACATGTGCGTATTCCCAGCGATCGCGCAGTTCCGTCCACTCCGGCTCGCGATCTTCGCGTTTGGCTCCGGCTCCAAAGAAACGGGCACTGGAGGCGCTCACCGGCTGGCCTTCCATCCAGTGCTTGTTCACCGGGTGAACTGCCAGCCAATAGATCGCTCCCGTGGCGAGCATCGCGAGAAAGGCGACGAGCACGAGCCAGAAGGCCGCCGTTCCCGCCGGTGTCAGGAACAGCAGGAGGCCGGTCGCGATTACGCTCAATGGTTCGGCGGCGCCGCCAATGGTGAAACCGGGATAGTAGATCCGCTGCACCGCGCGGTAGGTTTCCTCGTCGAGCCGCATCTTGCCGGGAAGCTCCAGGGCGTGTGCGATCGAAAGCGCCGCGGGAAGCGCGACGATCATGACTGTGACGACTTGGAGCAGATCGAACATGGCAGCCTCTGGGAGACCTCCTGCAGCGGAGGCCCAACCCAGTCCCTTCTTGCGTTGCACCGGCGGTTATTCGCTTCGCACCCCAGGCGATTGCGAGGCTTCGCGTGCGCCGCCGCTATCCGCCACCACGATCGTCTTGATGTTGACGAATTCTCTGATCCCGTAGTGCGAAAGCTCCCGGCCGTAACCGCTTTCCTTGACGCCGCCGAAGGGAAGCTTGGGATGGGATTGCACGGTGGCGTTCACGAAGACGGAGCCGGCCTCGATGTCGGCGCTGGCGAGGCGTTCGCCGCGATCGAGGTCGCGCGTGAAGATCCCGCCGCCCAGGCCGAATGGAGAACCGTTCGCCACCTCGACCGCCTCCGCCTCGTCGGCAACCGGAATAACGGCGGCCACCGGCCCGAACATCTCCTCATGGTACGCCGGCATGCCGGGTTTCACGTCCGTCAGGACCGTGGGCGGATAATAGGCTCCCGGCCCATCCGGGATCTTGCCGCCCAGAAGGCTGCGCGCTCCCTTGGCGATGCTTGTCTCGACCTGGCGGTGCAGGGCGTCGCGCAGGTCGTGGCGGGCGAGCGGCCCGACCGCGGTATCCTCTGACAAGGGATCGCCCATCTTCGCCGCCCGCATTTCCTCGACGAAGGCTTCCTCGAAACTGGAACGCACGCTTTCAAGGACGATGAAGCGCTTGGCGGCGATGCAGCTCTGGCCGGAATTGATGAGGCGGCCCTGCGCGCTTGTTTTGGCGGCAAAGGAAACATCCGCATCGTCGAGGACGAGATAGGCGTCGCTGCCGCCAAGCTCGAGGACCGTCTTTTTCAGCATTTCGCCGGCCTTGCGTGCCACCGCGCGGCCGGCCGGGCCGCTGCCGGTAAGCGTGACGGCGCGAACGAGCGGATGCTCGATGACGGACTCGACGGTGCCGGAGCCTATCAGGAGCGTGCGGAAGAGATTTTCGGGGAAACCAGCCTTGAGGAAGACCTCCTCGGCCGCCAGTGCGCAGGCCGGCACGTTCGAGGAATGCTTCAACACGGCGGCGTTTCCTGCCATCAGGGCCGGCGCGGCGAAGCGGAAGACTTGCCAGAAGGGGAAGTTCCAAGGCATGACTGCCAGAATGACCCCGAGAGGCTGAAAGGTGACGAAGCTCTTTCGGCGTCCGATGTCAACGACCTCCGGCGCAAGGAAGTTTGCCGCGTTCTCGGCGAAATAGTCGCAGCCCGAAGCACATTTCTCCGCCTCCGCGATGCCCTGGCTGATGGGCTTGCCCATCTCCTCGGCCATCAACCGCCCGTAGTCACGTGCGCCATCGCGCAGCACGCGCGCCGCCGCACCCATCAACGCCGCCCGTTCGGCGAGGTCGCGGCCGCGCCACCGCTGCGAGGCTTCATGGGCCTGCTCGACGGCTTCCCGGACATCGGCGGACGAGGTTTCTTCATAATCGGCGATGTTCTCGCCAGTCGCGGGATTGATCGAGGTGATGGTCATCGGTTTCGCCTCACAGGCAGTCATTCACTCGTCGGTGTCGCGGCGGTTCACAGCAGCCGGCTTTTCGTCGGTTTGTTTTTCAGCCCGCATCATCGTCTCCAGCGACAGTGAAGGCTTCAGGCGACCTTCAGAACCACCTTGCCGCGCACATGTTCCTGCTCAAGCGTGCGTTCGGCGTTCGCCGCCTCCTGAAGGGGGAACACCTTGTCGACTTCCACGCGGACGCTGCGGTCGTCGATCAGCCGTGCGATCTCGGCGAGCTGGACGCCGTTCGGCTTCGTCATGTAGCGCGTGCCGCTTGCGTTGCGCTCGGCCGCCTTTTCCTTCGAGGGTTGCTGAACGGTCGAGACGATGCGCCCGCCCTCGTTGAGGACAGTCCAGGATCGCTCCTGCGTCTCGCCTCCGATGAGGTCGAAGACGACATCTATATCGCGCACGATGTCCTCGAAGCGCTGTGTCTTATAATCGATTGCCTGTTCGGCACCGAGGCTCCGCGCAAAGTCGACGTCGCGGCCGGAACACGTGGCAAAGACGGTCGCGCCGCGCGTCCGGGCGAACTGAACCGCGAAGTGGCCTACTCCGCCGGTCGCGCCGTGCACCAGGATTCGGTGCCCCGCGCGCAGACCGCCATGGTCGAAAATGCCTTGCCAGGCAGTCAGCGCGGCGAGCGGGACGGCGGCGGCGTGAGCGTGGTCGAGACGCTGCGGCTTGATTGCGCAATCGGTCGCCCTTGTGGCCACCAGCTCGGCATAGCCGCCGCGGTCATATGCCAGCATGGCATATACCGCGTCGCCGGGTTTGAAGGCATCGACATCGTCTCCGCAGCGCTCAACCACACCCGAGACATCACGCCCAAGGGTGATCGGCAGCCGGTCCTCGGGGAAGTAGCCGCCGTTGCGTATCTTGTAATCGATCGGATTGATGCCTGCCGCATGGACGCGGATCAGGATTTCGTCCGGCTGTGGGTTCGGCACGGGAAGCGTGTCCAGCACCAGCACCTCTGGACCGCCGAACGCGTGGATGCGAACGCTCTGCATCGCCGGCATTCCTCTGGTTGCGGGTCTGGGCGAGTAACCCGCACTTCCAGAATTCGTTCCAATCTGTCGGAGGGCGCCAGCTACAAGAGGGGGGCGGCTGCTGCCTCTTGCGACGTAGGCGGTGTCGACGTGCGGGCCTTTCCCGGCGGGTGGCCGGTGACGCGTTTATATGCGCGGGCGAATGCAGCTTGCGAGCCGTAGCCAAGGCGTCTTGCGACGGTATCGATCGCCATCCGGTCACGCCCGATCCACTGCCTGGCGAGGCGCATGCGCAAAGCGGCGACGTAGCGCAGCGGCGTGGTGCCGGTGGCGGCTGCGAAGCGTTCGGCAAAGACCGAGCGCGAACTGCCCATCTCTGCCGCCATCTCGGCCACCGTCCAGGCGCGGCCGGGATCGCGGTGCAGGGCGGCAATGACGCGACCCAAGCGCGGATCGCGCAATGCCTCGATCCACCCGGTCGCGTCGCCGCAGCCGCATTCCACCCAGCCGCGGACGATGGTCGCCGCGACGACATCGGCAAGCCGCGCAAGAATGCCGGCCGAACCCGCACGCTCGGTTGCCATCTCACGCTCCATCGCCGCCAATAGAGGCAATATCTCCGGCTGCCTGGCGAGAAGCGCGCCGACCGACATGACTTGCGGCATAAGCCCGACCAGCGGATGAAGCGTGTCCAACTCGAACTCCATGCGGCCGGTGAAGATCAGAACCTCGCTGGTACGGTTCGCCTCCTCCGGAGCTTGGCTCACGGCGCAGACGTCGGCACACAGCGGCGTCCTCTCGAAGCTGTCGACGGGGCGAACCGCGACGCCCGGCGCGGAGACGAGGGAATGGCCGTCGCCACGCGGCAGCAGGATCGCATCGCCGCAGGCGAGCGGCCTCGGTTCAAGCCCTTCCGACTGGAGGTAGACTTTTCCGGCGGCGATAAACTGAAAACGCGCTTCGCGAGCGGCGGGGAAGTGGATGCCGAAGGGCGGTGCAAGCCGCAGCTTGCCATAGCTGGCGCCGCGAAGGCGCATGCCCATAAGCAGATCGCTGATCGGATCGGCGTGGGCCGCTTCAGTGTGTATTTCGGAGTTTCGGTCAAGCATTCCGGAGATTATGGCATGGATCGTCCGAAACCGCCACCCATCTGCAAGCGATCGACTTTATCAACCAGAGGATCCTGCAGATGCACGACGCGACGATTGCGGAGAGGGGGGAAGACGCCGAGTCCCAGCCGGCGTGGGGGGCCGTGGTTTCCATGAGCCTCGGCGTATTCGGACTGGTGGGGGCTGAGTTCCTGCCCGCCAGCCTGCTGACACCAATAGCCGGGGAACTCGGCGTGACGGAGGGAATGGCCGGACAGGCGGTGACGGCGACCGCGGCGGTGGCGCTCATCACCAGCCTGTCGATCACGGCGGTGACGCGGAAGCTCAACCGTCGCCTTGTCCTCCTCGGCTTCTCACTCCTGCTTATCCTATCGAACCTTTTGGTGGCGATCGCTCCCAACCTGCCCTTGCTGCTCGCCGGCCGTATCCTGCTCGGCATCGCGCTCGGCGGGTTCTGGACGCTCTCGGCTGCGACCATTATGCGGTTGGTGCCGGAGCGGTATGTGCCGCGCGCCCTTTCGATATTGTTTTCCGGTGTGTCGGCGGCGACGATTTTTGCCGCGCCGATGGGCAGCTATCTCGGCGCCGTCGCCGGATGGCGCATCGTCTTCGTGGCGGCGGCGGGTCTGGGCGTGCTGGCATTCGCCGTGCAGTTCGCCACCCTGCCGGATTTGCCGTCGCGCGGGCAGTCGCGCTTCGGCACGCTGATCGAGGTGCTTTCACGACGGACGGTCGGTCTTGCCATGGCGGCAATCCTGCTGGTCTTCGTCGGCCACTTCGCATTCTTCACCTATATACGGCCGTTCTTGGAGACGGTGACCGGCGTTGGCGTGGCGGGTATCTCCGCTATCCTCCTGGCCTTCGGCATCGCCAACTTGCTCGGCAACTACGTCGGCGCTTTCCTGCTGGAGCGCTCGATGCGGCTGACGCTCGCCATTATGCCGCTGACCATGGGCACGCTGGCGCTGTCGCTTTCCACGCTTGGCGGCAATGTGGCCGCCGACGCGGCGATGGTGGCGCTCTGGGGCCTCGCCTTCGGTGCGGTTCCTGTCGCCTGGTCCACCTGGATCACGCGCGCCGTGCCCGACGAGGCTGAGAGTGCGGGCGGCCTCTTCGTCGCGGCAATCAACTTCGCCATCGCTACCGGGGCGGCGGCGGGCGGTCTCATCTTCGACGTTAGCGGTGTCGAGACCGTTTTCCTGACGAGCGGTGTGGTGCTCGTCATCGCCACGGCAATGATCCTGGTCAGGGTCGAGACCCGCGCCGTGCCGAAAGCCGTCTGAAGGAGGGGCTGAGCAGCGGCTGGGGCCGCGTCGCTTTGACGGCGCGGCCTCTGTTGTTTCGGGTCTGCCTACGCCGGAAACGATAGGATGCGCGCCCGAGGCTTCTCCCGCCATACTACCTGGCGCGGCGGTTCGGGCCTAGCGGTGATAACTGAGCCTGGTTATCTGACCGCATGCCTTTGATTCTGCTCTTGTGGAGGCTATCGTCCGCGCTCTTCGTCTCGTCGGTTGCGAGGGGTTTTATTTGCGCCTGATGTGTCTGAACGGGTGGGGCGGCAAGCTCCACGATTTGTTGATCCCCTACCTGAAAGTGTCGGACCCGGATGTCTTGTGCCTCCAGGAGGTCATCCATACTCCGACCGCCGACCAAGCTTGGCTGACCTATTGGCATGACGGAGTTGAGCTTCCGCAGCGGGCGAATTTCTTTAGCGAAGTATGTCGCGCTCTTCCTGATCATGTCGCTGTCTTCTGCCCCGCCGCACGGGGAGACCTTTGGGACGCCGAAAGGCGCTATGATTCCCAATGGGGCCTCGCGACGTTCGTGCGCAGATCGATTCCGATCATCGGCCAGAAGCAGGGATTCGTGCACGGTGAATTCTCAGCGGACGGATACGGCAACCACCCGCGCCCGCGTAGCGCGCACGCAGTCAGGCTTTACGACTTCGGCAAAGGGCACTCGGTCGTGATCGCGCACATGCATGGGCTAAGGGACGTCGATGGCAAGCATGACACCGAGGCTCGCCTGATCCAGGCTCAAAGACTGGCAGACCTCGTCCAGTCCGTTGCTGGGCAGGGCGATGGTGTGATCGTCTGCGGCGATTTCAATGTGCTTCCCGAAAGCAGGACCTTTGACATATTGCGCGCAATCGGCCTCGCCGACCTGGTGACGACACGTGGCTTCGCAGGCACGAGGACGTCTCACTACAGGAAATCCGGGCGGTACGCGGACTACATGCTGGTCAATGCAGCGGTGAACGTTGCGTTCTTCGATGTGGTCAGGGAACCGGAGGTGTCGGACCATTGCCCGTTGGTTCTTGAGTTCGAATGAAGGATCGACAAGCCGGCCGTTCCCATTCACTGTCGGCCGCCGGGGGACACGGAGCGAACCATGAGCTTTTTGTTCGAGGAACTGGACTATCGCCCCACGCCGATCGGGGCGTTGAGCCTTCGGCGTCGGCGCGAGCTGTCGCTTGGCGTCGATGTATTCGAGATCAAGCTCGGCGAAGAACATCTCATGTCCAGCCTGTTCACCGCGTCGGAGATCGCGCTGGCTCGGCTTGGTCTTGGGGCGCTTGAAGGCGCCGATCTGGATATAGTCGTCGGCGGGCTTGGTCTCGGCTATACGGCGCAGGCCGTACTGGAGCACGACACGGTTGGCTCGCTGATCGTGGTGGAGATGCTAGACGCGGTAATCGACTGGCATCGGACGGGATTGCTGCCGCTTGGTCCCGAGCTTGTTGCAGACGAGCGCTGCCGTCTGGTCCAGGGCGATTTCTTCGCCATGGCCGGCGGCGAGGGCGGGTTCGATCCGGATAGGCCGGGGCGCCGCTTCGATGGAGTCCTCGTCGATATCGACCATTCGCCCAATGCGCTGCTCGATGACCGCAGCACCGGCTTCTATCGGCCGCAAGGGCTCCGTGCGCTGTCCGCTCATATCAAGCCTGGAGGTGTTTTCGGGCTCTGGTCGAACGATAGGCCGGACCAGTCATTCGTCGACCGGCTGGGAAGCGTCTTTGCTGAAGCGTGGGCGGAGCCGGTGACCTTTTATAACCCGTTGCAGGACCGCCCCTTTACGCAAACGGTCTATCTTGCCCGCACCGGTGTCGGGTCCAACGAGGCGGCATGACGACAGCAGCGGCGAGCGGAGTGGCAGCCCGAGCTCCAGACGCCTGTCCAGTGTGCCGCGCGCCCGCACCAAAACCGTTCCTGTCGGTGGACGGCCGAGACTATTGGCGGTGCGCGACCTGCGAGGCCAGCTTTCTCGACCCGCGCCAGCGGCCCCAGCCTGAAGCGGAACGAGCATATTATCTGAACCACGAGAACCGCGCCGACGATCCAGCGTACCGCCGTTTTCTTTCAAAGGCCGCCGTTCCGCTGATGGAGCGGCTGGAACCAGGGGCGAAGGGGCTTGATTACGGCTGCGGTCCCGGTCCGGCATTGGCGGCGATGCTGGAGGAAGCTGGACATCCCATGGCGCTCTACGATCCGTTCTTTCATCCCGATCCTGCGGCGCTGGACCAGGTGTATGACTTCGTGACCTGCACGGAGACTGCCGAACACTTTCACTATCCGGCGGAGGAGTTCGACCGGCTTAGCAAGCTGCTTCGGCCGGGGGGCTGGCTGGCGATCATGACCTGCTTCCAGACCGAGGATGCGCGGTTTGCCGGCTGGCATTACCGGAGGGACCCAACACATGTCGTCTTTTATCGGGAGGCGACGATGGGCTTTATCGCTGGGAGCCGGGGATGGAGTTGCGAGGTGCCGGCGAAGGACGTGGCGCTGATGCGCAAGCCGGGCGAAGCCGCTTAGTCATACCCGAACAACCGGGCCACTGCGCCGGTGCGGTCGCTGATTGCCTGCCGGTCGGCCTCGGTGAATGACGGCTCGTAATAGGTCGGGGCGCTGATCATTGCGCGGGCGGCCTCAGTCAGGCCGTCATCCGCCAATGCGCAGTGGTCCAGGATGGCGGCAAGCGTGGCGGCGGGGTTGTTGCACAGGTCTTCGTAGCGAACGACAAGCGTGGCCGCGGCCAGTTCCGGGTCCTCAAGCTGGCTTGCGACATAGCCGTAGACCGAGGCCCAGTGGGCGGCCCAGCCCGCGACCTCATCGCCGTCGTCCCACAGTTGCGCAATCTCGGCTGCCGCCTGGCCGTCGCCGACATTGGCAGGTCTGCGGTCGAGCCCGAACTCGAAATGTCCGCTGCGGCGCATGTGAGCGCGCACCCGCTGATCCTCGCTTTCCCACGAGGCGAAGAGCCGGTGCTGCTTCATCAGCGAGGCGACGTGCCAGACGGGATCGCGGATGGGGACGACGAAGCGTGCGTCGGGAAAGAGTTTTTTCAGGTAGCCCAGGCGGGTGACGTTGTAGTTTCCCTTGGAGAGATAGCGCGAGGCGCCCCGCAGGGCGAGGAGCTTGCGGATATGGTCGCGATAGAAGGTTTCGAAGCGTGGGTGGTGCGCGTTTTTATCGAAAGCGATGCCTGTCGAGGCGTCATGCAGATCTTGGAAGAAGGCCATCCAGATGACCTCCTCGAAGGCCTCGGGGCTTTCCGGTGTTACCTTGATCCGGTCGCGATGCGCGCGCTCGGCCGCCTCCCGCTGCTGGTTGCCGGCGCGGTCGACGAACCAGTTCCACAGCCAGGGCGTGAGGACGAGCGGAAAATCACGGTAGCGGTGGCTCGCCGTATCGGGGTGGCGGGCGAGCAGTTCGAGCAGGATCGTGCTGCCCGAACGGGCGAGGCCGGCGATATAGATCGGCCGGTCGACCGACACCTTCTCGATCCGCTCCTCCATGAGGCGCGTCTCTCGATCCCCCAGCCCGATCCAGAAACGGGGATAGCGCTCGATAAGACCGCCGACCCTGTGCGTCCATGGGTCGATTTCCGGGGGAGGGGACTTGCCCTGCGGTTTCGTTGCGTGCGCCACCGCCGTCATGTGATCCGCCGGGCAGATTTGTATATTAGGGCGAAAGCGATCATCGCGGCAAAGAAGGTTACCTCCCATCCACGCAGCCACATTGGCCCGAAGGAGAGGATCTGCCGGCGCGGCAGCGCGATGTCGATCTGGTCGAAGGGAAGGGCGTCGTCGAGGTAGCCGGCTGGATTGCCGATGAGCGCATTCCACCACAGCCGCTTGTGGATTATCGGCACCGGCTCAAGGACGGCGATATCGGCCACGGAACGGCCGTCGCGGTCCATCACCCGGGCGTGCGGCGTGCCAGCGTCGGCACCGACCCAACGCCCCTCGAAACCGCCAGGCACGGACACCGCGACCGGCGCATTCGCCGGCGGATAGGTGGCGCCGTATTGGGTGGAAATCCAGACGATGACGACGAGCAGGGGCAGGGACGCAGCGATAGTGGCGGGAAAGACCAGCATGATGCGGCGCAGGGCCAATGATATCATTCTTCGCATGTCCGGCCATACGTCCTCGAATTCGCCGTCGAAATCGGCGACACGCCGCCTCATCTCCTCGAAGGAACGCTTGATCTGCACGATGCGTGACTGCGGCGACAGGAGACGGTAGATCTCCATGGACAGGACGGCGCCCAAGGCCGCCCACACGAGCAGCCTTGCCGCCGGCGGGAGGAACGGGCTCAGCCACCCATCGATCGCCGAAAGGGTTGGCGAAGGCAGATTCAGTAGGCCCATGGACTAGCCTCAGCGGCTCTGTTTATCCGCCTGGGCTTGGGGTGCCGCTTCCATTTGCCGGGCGTCCGCGTTGTTGGCCGCGCGGCGCCGGCGCAGCATCCTGCGCACCGGCCAGGCGACGATGAAGATCAGGACGGTGCCGACCGCTGCGATCAGCGCCCAAAGCGCGCCCAACAGGCTCAGCCCGGCGCCGGGGCCGACATAGGCGAAGGCTGCCGTCGGCACGAGGGCGGCGAGTGCGAAGGAAATCAATGCCGCAATTTTCTTCATGGAGGGGTCTCCGTTTGTTATTGCGTCAACTGCTGCCGGGGTTGCAGCAGCGAGGGATCCAGGCTGTCGGGGTCCAGCCGCTCCGTCCAAGCCATTATGGGAATCCTGTCGCCATCCGGTCCGCCGCGGACGGGGTTCACGAACTCCCATGCGATCTCGCCATCCGGCGTCACCTCGACGATACGCCCGCCGTCCGATTCTGTGATCAGCGTGTTGCCATTCGCCAACCGCTGCTGATCGGAGCGAATGGTGCTGGCGAGCGGGGACTGCGGCGTGCCGGCGTATTGCCACACGATTTCCATGGTCTTCGGATCAAACTCGATCACGCGGGAAATGCCGTTCGGGCGGTTGAAGTTCCCGAAGTTGTCGAACAAGAGGATGTTGCCGTTGGGAAGGACGTCGGGATCGTGCTGCCCGAGCCATGGCCCTATGGCCGCCCACTTGATCTGCTCAGTTTCGGTGTCGAGCACGGCGATAGTGTTGATGCCACGGAACGAAAGCATGATCTGCCCGGCCTCGCCGAAGGGGAAATTGGCCGCCGCTTCGTCGCTGATATATTCGACGGTGTTGGTGTGGGTGGGGTCGCCGAGCCCCCAGCTGGAAATGGTGTAGAGGGTCTGGCGGAACTCCGAGTCGGCCAACGCGGTAAAGAGCCTGATCTTCTTCAACTCCTCGCCGTCCGGCGAGAGGACGACCAGAAAATCCTCCAGACGTGGCTTGTCGAGATGCGCAAATCCGCCGACGTCGTCCTCGACGAATTCGTGCGTAAGCACGTAAATTCGGCCGTCCGGCCCGATGTCGAACTGATGATGGGCGCGGCCGGGATAGCTCCAAATCACCTCTGAATTCCGGTCGAGCTTCACGACGCCATAGCCATAGGGTGTATCGCCGGCGCCTTCGTAGATGGCGACGACGTCGCCGTTGGGAAAGACATGGGCCCGGCGGATATAGACGTGCGAGTCGGGCTGCGGCTCCGGCATCCAGCCGGCGTCCGGATCCGCCGACCAAATCTCGCTGAACTGCTTCGTCCAGGAATGCAGCACGTTTCCGTCCGCGTCGATCAGGTAGACCGTGGGCTCACTCCCCGACATGTAAACGGTTGGCCCTGCTTGCATCAGTTGTTCGCGCTTGACGGTGACTCCCTTGTCCTTGCGGCGCTCGGGATACCATAGGTCGGTGCCGTAGACGTTCTTGGTCTCGTTGTATCTGGCGTAAAGCGCCTTGCCCCCTTCATAGGCACGCGAGATCTGCGGCCCGGGGAAGTATCCGGCTATGGTCAGGAATGATCCGAAGAGGAAGATCAGGATGGCGAGGCCGGCGATGAAGGCGGCATAGAACAGCTTGTCGGAGCGCGTCTGCGTGCCGCCGACATCAACATGCTTTTGTTTCGCATTGTGGATGTTCATCGTGTGACCGTGGACTCCCAGAATGACTGCGTAGGGACACCGCATGGTTGCCCTGGCGCGACGTTAGCTTCGCGCCGAGCCCTCGGCTGAGGCGACGCATGGAAATCAATCCCACCTGAATGTGGCTTCAGTTCGATGGTGAAACGATCTGAATTCAAACATTTATTCAGACGGTAACAGTTATGGATCAAGGGGGTATTATTGTGTTGTCATGATCTCCATGAAGTGGTTGCATTTACCAAAAAATGTATTCTTCAAAAATCGCAAAACCTAACAAGTCCATAGAGGAATTGAAGAGTTACACTTGAAAATCAATTGTGAAAATCCGAATGTTGATATCAATTTTATGCTCGGAAATGCACTTTCTTGGGGAAATGAGCATGCGCGGCCCCCCGGCTTCAGTCGGCTTGTTAACGGCCTTATTGCAAGTTTATGAGAACTGCCGGAACCTCTCAGCTATTTCATTGCTGAAAAGCAGCCAAACTGGGTGAGGGGTAGGTGATGCACCGGAGGACCCTGTTGTTGAGCGCCGTATTCGGCGTGCTGTCGAGCTCTTCCGCTTCGCTGAAGACCTCCCGGGCGCTGGCTTCCGAAGGGGCACCCAAGACCCGTGATGAGGCCGTACCTTTTTCGTTCGATATACTGAGCGAGGCGATGGAGGCGCGGGCGACCGAGCCTTACGAGGCGCCGAGTGCCGATCTGCCCAAGATATTGGCCGACCTCACCTACGATCAGCATCGCGCCATCCGCTATCGGCCGGAGCGCGCCTTATGGAAAGGTGAGGCGCCGTTCGGGCTGCAGGCATTTCATTTGGGCTGGCTGTTCAAGGAGCCGGTGAACCTCCATGTAGTGGAAGGCGGCGCTGCCAGACCTCTTGTATTCAGTGGAGATGATTTTGAGTACCGGCCGCCGCTCAAGGCAGACCGTTTCAAGGGCCTCTCCATGCCCGGCGTCGCCGGTTTCCGGCTGCACCATCCGCTCAACGACCCCGAGATCATGGACGAGCTCGTTGCCTTTCTGGGGGCGAGCTATTTTCGCGCGCTCGGACGCGGCAACGTCTACGGACTGTCGGCGCGGGGGATAGCGGTCGATACCGCGACGACGAAAGGCGAGGAGTTTCCGCGCTTCACGGATTTCTATATCGAGCTTCCAGGCCACCGCGACAAAGACGTCACGCTCTACGCGGCGCTTGACGGGCCCAGCGTGACGGGCGCCTATGCATTCCGCATCATGCCCGGCGACAACACGCAGATGGAGGTGACGACGCGGCTTTATATGCGCCGCAAGGTCGAACGGCTCGGGATCGCCCCGATGACCTCCATGTTCTTCTTTGGCGAAAACAACAGCCGAGCTTTCGACGACTATCGTGCGGAAGTCCATGACAGCGACGGATTGAAGATCGTGCGCGCCGGCGGGGAGGAGATCTGGCGCAGCCTCAACAACCCCTCCGTGCTCGCCAATTCCTTTTTCGAGGAGGAGAACCCGGAAGCCTTCGGGCTTTTCCAGAGGGACAGGAATTTCGAGGATTATCAGGACGGTGGAGCCGCCTATCACCGGCGCCCCTCATTGCTGGTGGAGCCGCTCGGCGAGTGGGGCAAGGGCTTCGTGCATCTCATCGAGATTCCGACCAGCCTCGAGATCAACGACAACATCGTCGCCTATTGGGTTCCGGAAGGTGAGTTCACGCCCGGCCGCACACTGGAGTTCAGCTACCGGCTGACCTGGGGCGCGATCGGAGAGCGGGGGGATGGCATGGCTCGCGTCCTCGGCCTGAGGACCGGGATCGGCGGCGTCTCCGGTCTCGAGGAGGACAAGGTCGACAAGGCGGTGCGCAAATTCGTCATAGACTTCGAGGGGGATATCCTGCGCAAGTTTTCCGACGACCCCGGCATCTCGGCGAGCATCAGTGTCGGCAACGGCAAAATAGAGCACTCCACCGTCTCGCCGGTCCTGGACGATACATGGCGGCTTGCAGTCGACGTCCGGCCGAACGGTGGTGATCCCGTCGAGATCAGCGCCTTCCTGAACAGTGAAGACCGCCGCCTCTCCGAGACCTGGATGTATCAGTGGCGAAGGGGCGACGGAAATCCGTCGTGAAACGCGGGCGGAAACGCTGGACGGTGCCGGTCAGCCCGCATGCGCGGCGATCCAACGGTGCCATTCGTCTTCGCCGCCGTGGAAGGCGTTGAGATCGATCTTGCCGTCGACGCCGTTCGAGAGGCCGGAGCCGGAATATTGCCAGAATAGCCACTTCCGATCCGGGTAAACCTTGGAGGGGTGCGCGGCCACCGAGCGAAGCCAGAACGGGTAGTCCGAGAACTCGCCGCGCAGGTTGTCGCGGTAGAAGTCCGGTGCGGTGTAGATGATCGGGCGCTGGCCGTAGTGCCTCTCCAGCTTGTCCATGAAGACCTGCATCTTTTCCAGGACCTGGCTACGCGACGGACGCTTCTTGCAGCGGGAGGTACCGTTCCATTCGACATCGAGAACGGGCGGCAGTGCTCCCTGCACCTTCGGCACGTTGCGGATGAACCAGTCGGCCTGTTCGCTGGCTGTCCGGCACCAATAGAAGAAGTGGTAGGCGCCGCGCCTCAAGCCTGCCTCCGCGGCGGCACGCCAGTTCTTCTTGAACATCGGGTCGAGGTGGTCGCCGCCATCCGTCGCCTTGATATAGGCGAAGTTTGCGCCGTGCGCGCGCAGCGTGGCCCAGTCGATCTCGCCTTGCCAGCGCGAGACGTCGACGCCGTGTACGGCCAGCGAATCCGGCGATGTGGAGCCGAAGTTGATGGGCTTGGCATCGCGGAAACGTTGCTTGTAGATCTGCCCGCGCATGGAAGGCTTTACCGACGGCGTCGGCATTGCAAACGCGGCCGTCATGACTTCCGGTGCGGGATCGGACGGCGCCATCGCCAGCATCTGTTGCGGCTCTCTTCCGTCCGAGGATGCTGAGCCGATCGCTGCCGGTGGTACCACATTGTCCTGCCTTGTGACGGAACTCGTTGTCTCCTGCGACGGCCGCGCAAGAAGATCGTCCACGCTCGGGCCGTTGGAGGTGCAGCCGATAACGGCGATGCAGGCGGAGAAGACTGCTGGCAAGCCTGGGAAACGCATGAGCACCTGTACGCAGAACAAAACGGACCGGCGACAAAGCCGGCCCCTTGCGTGCATTGCTAACGGGAAATTACCAAGAAAAACTAAATCCTAACTTTAACCATAAGGACGAACCGCGGGCCTGTTGCGGCGGCCGCCTCGCATCGGCCGTCGAGCGCCTCAGCCCATCACGCCTCCATCTATACCAATCCGGTATTTGTATAAGTTTTACTTATCCACTGATCCGGATCACCTGAAATACCACTGTCATATTGCGCCTGTATGGTCTATTCAGATCACAGAGCGAAATAACGTAAGTACTTACTATTAGTAATAATCCAATTATGACCATATCGACGCAGTGGGAGGCGTTGAGATGCTTGAGATTGATGGAATCACGAAGAAGTTCGGAGATATTTCGGCTGTCGATGAAGTCTCCTTGGAAATCACGCCGGGCCAGATGGTGGGTGTCATCGGCCGTTCCGGCGCAGGCAAGTCGACGCTGCTGCGCCTCATCAACCGCCTGATCGACCCGACGCAGGGCAGGATCGCCTTTTGTGGTCGCGATATTACCGGCCTCGGGGGCCGCGAGCTGCGCCTGTGGCGCGCCTCCTGCGGCATGATCTTCCAGCAGTTCAATCTGGTGGAGCGTATGGACGTCTTGACCAACGTCCTGATCGGGCGCCTCGCGCACCAGGGCTTCCTGTCCTCCATGGCGGTTCATTTCAGCGAGGCGGACCGCGCCGCTGCCATCCGGGCGCTCGATCGGGTGGACCTCGTGCCCCAGGCCCTGCAGCGGGCCGGCACGCTTTCGGGCGGCCAGCAGCAGCGGGTGGCGATCGCCAAGGCGCTGGTGCAGAACCCGAAGATCCTTCTGGCCGACGAGCCGATCGCCTCGCTCGACCCGGCCAACGCGACGCGGGTGATGGATGCGCTGAAGGTGATCAACCGCGAGGACGGCATCACCGTGCTCGTCAACCTGCACACCCTCGATACCGCTCGCAGCTATTGCGACCGCATCGTCGCCATGCGTGCCGGCAGGGTCCATTTCGACGGCGCCGCTCGTGAACTGACGCAGGCCCGGGTGCGCGGGATCTACGGGGAAGCCGGCCTGGAGGCGGATATCGACGAGCTCGTTACCTCTACCGCGATCCCCGCCGCGCGCAAGCATGCGGCGCTGGAGACGGAAGCCGCCTGATCCCTTTCACCCGCAGTGAAATTGAAGGCCGGGCCGGCCTGTCGTGGACACGGCCCCTATCGACAACAGGAGAGCACCCGATGAAGCATATAGTCATCACTGCCGGTCTCATCGCTGGCTTCCTTCCCGCCAATGCGGCGGCGGAAGGGTGGAAGGATCAGTACAAGACGTTGCGTTTCGGTGTCTTGTCGAGCGAGAACGAGAAGGACCGCATCGCCCGCTATACCGCCTTCGAGAACTATCTGGAGAAGGAATTGGGCGTCGAGGTCGAGATATTCACGGCCGGTTCCTATGACGGCGTCATCCAGGCGCTTGCCGCCGACCAGATCGAGTTTGCCTTCCTCGGCTCCTCCGCCTACGCGGCTGCCTATACGGAAACCGGTGGCGGTGTTATTCCGCTGACCACCAAGCAGCAGGAAGACGGCTCCACCGGCTATTACTCCATCGTCGTCGTGCGCTGCGATTCCGGCTACACGTCGCTCGACGATCTTGAGGGAAAGGTGCTGGCCTTCGCCGATCCCGACTCCACTTCCGGCTATGCCGTGCCTTATTTCAACATGGTCAAGCAGGGTTACGAGCCCGAGACGTTCTTCAGCGCCGTTCCCTTCTCCGGTGCGCACGAGACGGGTGTGCAGGGCGTGGTCAACGGCCAGTATGACGCCGCTGCCACTTACCAGAACAACGAGATCAACGGCATTCCGCAGCGCATGGTCGCCAAGGGCATGATCGACGAGGATGTCGTGTGCCCCATCTGGGAGTCGCCCGAGATCACCTCCGGCCCCTTCACGGCGCGCGCCAACCTGCCGCAGGACCTGATCGAGGCAATGCAGAAGGCCGTGCTGGCCGTGCCCGAGAAGGATCCGGAAGCCTTCCGCGAGATGGACGGCGGCGAGACGTCGACGGGCAAGGGGTTCGTTACCGTCGATCATCCGCGTTACGAGTGGATCATCGAGATGCGCGAGTGGCTGAAAGAGCAGCGTCGCTCGGGCTGAGGCTCCTTTCCTGAAAACGGACTGGGCGCTGGTGGCTTCTTCCGGCGCCCCATCAGCTACGGGTTTCTAGATGGCCGCCATTGAGGCTTCGCCTACGATCCGCCGGTTCGAGCTCGACTATGCCCAACTGCGCACCCGCGCCCGACGGGTGCAGATCGTCTCGACATTGGTCTTCGCGATCGTCTTCTTCCTCACCGCGCGCATGGGCGGTTTCTTCGACATGACTGATGTGACGCTCGCCTCTGGCGAGCGCGTCAGTATGTGGAAGATCTGGGCCGGGGTTCCGCGCCTCGGCGAATATCTCGAAAAGACGCTGCCCGTCCTGCGCTGGGAGAGCCTCGGCGCAGACCTCGCCGAGTGGTTCTGGCGCTGGCAGACGTGGCTGCGCCTCCTCCTGGAGACCGTCCTCATCGCCTATATGGCAACCCTTTTCGGCGTCGTCGGTGCCTTCGTCTTGAGCTTTCCCGCCTCGCGCAACCTCTCGCCAAACCGCTTCGTCCTCAACCTCACGCGCCGCTATCTGGAGATCATCCGCACGGTGCCGGAACTGGTCTGGGCGCTGATCTTCGTCTTCTGCTTCGGCGTCGGGCCGATGGCCGGCGTGCTCGCCATCGGACTGCACGCCACGGGGTCGCTCGGCAAGCTCTATTCGGAGGCCAACGAGAACATCGACATGCGGCCGGTAGAGGGCGTGAAGGCTGCCGGCGGCAACTGGTTCCAGCAGATCCGCTACGGTGTGGTGCCGCAGGTGATCCCGAACATCATCAGCTACACACTGCTGCGCTTCGAGATCAACGTGCGTGCCTCCTCTATCATCGGCTTTGTCGGCGCCGGCGGGCTGGGGCAGGAGATCAGGACCGCCATGTCGTTGCAGGAATACACGGACCTCTCCGCGCTCTTCGTCATCATCTTCGCCACGGTGATCCTGATCGACTTCCTGAGCGAGAAGCTGCGCCACCGCATCATCGGCATTACCGGCAAGGGCGTTTGATCATGGCCAATATGGACATCGCGACAATTGCCGAAGCGAAGGCGCTGGCGCCGGCAGCCTTCGCCAAGCCGCTTCGCGTCCGGCTCTTGCGTGCGGGGCTTGTCGTGCTTTTTGCCGCGCTCACCGGCTGGTGCCTCTACGCCTTCGACTTCTCGCCCATGCGCGTCCTGGAAGGGCTCGGCCGCCTTGGCCGCATCTTCTCCTTCATGTTCCCGCCGCACATCTGGCAGAGTTGGCGGGAATGGGCGGAGGTCCTGCAGGGTCTCGGCGAGACCGTCTCCATGGCCTTCCTGGGCACCGTCATCGGCGCTGTCGTCGCATTCCCGTTGGCGCTCTTGGGCGCCAAGAACATCATGCCCTTCGGCTTCCTGCGCCTTACCGCCAGACGCGGCTTCGACGCGCTGCGCGCGGTGGAGCAAATCATCCTGGCGCTGATTTTCATCCGCGCTTTCGGCCTCGGCCCGCTCGCCGGCATCCTGGCGATCGCCGTCTCCGAGATCGGCACCTGCGCCAAGCTCTTCTCCGAAGCCATTGAGAACACATCGAAGAAGCCGGTCGATGGCGTCAGGGCTTCCGGCGGCGGTCCCCTACAGACGATCCGCTATGCGGTCCTGCCGCAGGCCATGCCGGTGATCCTCTCCATCACCCTCTACAATCTCGAATCCAACACCCGCAGCGGCACGATCCTCGGCATCGTCGGCGCCGGCGGCATCGGCTTCCTTCTGGCGGACCGCATCAGCGCCTATCGCTGGCCGGAAGCCTGGACGATCATCTTCCTCATCATTCTCACCGTCTATATCATCGACGCCATCTCCGCCCGCCTCAGGGCGCGGATCATCGGCAAGACGGAGAATGTGCATTGAGTGAAGCGCTCTTGAAAGGCCCGACCGGGAAGCAGGGACTCAGTGAAGCGCCCACGGTCCACCCGACCGCCCGGGTCATCGACTGCGATCTCGGCGCCTGGACGGAGGTGGGCGCCGGCACCACCATGATGCAGTCTTCGATGGGCGACTATTCCTATGCGGTAGAGGACTGTCACATCGTCTGGACCACCATCGGCAAGTTCTGCTCCATCGCCCGCGGCGCACGGATCAATCCGGGCAACCACCCCACCTGGCGCGTCAGCCAGCATCACTGGACCTACCGCGCCGCCGCATACGGCCTTGGCGAGGACGACGCGGAATTCTTCGAGTGGCGCCGCGACCATTGGGTGACTATCGGCCACGACGTTTGGATAGGCCACGGCGTCACCATCCTGCCCGGCGTTGCGATCGGCACGGGTGCGGTGGTTGGCGCCGGCGCCGTCGTTTCAAAGGACGTGCCGAACTACACCATCGTCGGCGGCGTACCAGCCAAGCCCCTTCGTCGCCGCTTCACCGAAACCCAGGAAGAAGCGCTCCTGAAGATCGCCTACTGGGATTGGCCGCGCGAAAAGCTCAAGGCGGCGCTGCCGGACATCCGGGCGTTGGGCGTGGAGGCGTTTATCGAGAAATACGCCTAGCCATGGGAACGGGCACCGCATTGCCATGTCGCGGCGCATATCCGTGGACTGTAGCTCGCCCACTCTGTAAGGTCCTGCTTTTAATTTGAAATAGCAGGTTGTCGTCCTTGGATTCGATTCTGGAAACACTAATCCTTCTGTTTGCGATCTTTCTCTGCTTCCTGTTCGTCGGAGCAGTCATGGGCGTTCGTGCATCTGCGAGGACGAGACGTCTGGAGTTGCGGCTGCAATCGGTCGAGGGGGAACTGCAGGAGCTGATCCGCGGCGGGGGCGATCGTCCATCTGCGCCGGCGAAGCCCGAGGAGATGCCTTGGGAACCAAGTGACGATGTGGTCGACGAGACCGTTCTCGAGGAAAGGAAAAAGCACCCGGGAAAGGGATCCGTCCCGTCCGTCCAGAAGGCAGCCTCCGTCGCGGCGGAACCACCGGCAGACGGCGTGCGCGAGGACGAGCCGGAAGTACCCCGGCCGCAGCCGCAGTCCCTCGAGGAGCGGATCGGCACGCGCTGGGCCGTCTGGGTCGGTGGCCTCGCACTGGTCCTAGGCGGGATTTTTCTCGTCCGCTATTCGATCGAAGCCGGACTTATGACACCGGCGGCGCGAATATCTTCGGGCGCGTTGCTTGCCCTGGTGCTAGTGGGTGCGGGGGAGTGGCTGCGGCGGAGGAGCTTATCCGGCGCTGCCGAGGTGGCGGAGGGGGCACCCTATATTCCCGGCGTCCTCACGCTTGCCGGTACGACCACAGCTTTTGCGACCGTCTTCGCCGCCCACGCGCTCTACGGCATGGTTGGGCCCGGCCCCGCCTTCCTGCTTTTCGCGGCTGTCGCCCTCATGACGTTGGTGGCTGCCGTTCTGCATGGCCGGGCGGTAGCATCCTATGGTCTCATTGCCAGCTATATCATCCCGTTCCTGGTCCACTCCGACCAGCCGGCGGTATGGCCGCTGGCGCTTTACGGCATCTTCGTCAGCCTTGCCGCCTATGGCGTCGCGCGCGTCCGTCTGTGGCTCTGGCTGGCTTTCGCCGCGGCAGGGGGAGCCTTGTTCTGGGGGCACGTGCTCGCCTTCGCGAGCGGGGGCCCCTGGGACGCCGGGGCGCTTGCGGTTTACAGCCTTGCGGTCTTCGCAATGGCAGCCTTCGTCTTCGTCATCAGCCTCTACCCCAGGAATGCCGGTGACGAGATCGAGCGGCAGGATTGGGCGGCAGCCCTCGTGCTCTTCCTGCATGCGTTCCTGATCATCTATCTGCTGCAGATCGACGGGTTCGGATCGGTTTCCCTTTCCGCGTTGGTGGTGGTTGCGGCGGCCTTGCTGGTGATTGCCACCGAGTGGCCGGCCGCCGCGGCGGCGGCCATCGGCGCGGCTGTGCTCATGACGTTTGCCTATCTTTCCTGGCAGGTGCCGTTGTCGCCCGTCGATCTTCAGCAGCATGTCGCCGCCGCGTCGCGGATCGCGGCCGCGCTGGCCAATCCCTCGGCGGAGAATTTTACCAGCGTCGGGCTTCTGCTCGCCGCATTGAGCGGCTGCATGGGCCTCTGGGGCACACTGCGATCGTCGGGGCGCTGGGCGCTTGCGGCCGCAGGCGCCGCCACGCCGCTCGCCCTGCTCGCGATCGCCTATCTGCGCGTGGCACCGTTTGAGACGAGCGTATTCTTCGGCGCACTGTCACTGATCCTGGCCGCGGCCTTTCTCGCGGCCCTTGTATTCCTGGATCGGCGTCTACCGGCCGATGGCCCCGGCCGCGAGGCTGCACTTGCCGCCTATACGGTCGGAACCGTCGGCGCGATCGCCGCCGGCATGGCGATCCTTCTGGAGCAGGGCTGGCTGCCTGTCGGACTGGCGCTTCTTGCCGCCGGTACGATGTGGGTCCGCGAAAAGTGGCCGCTTCCCGCCCTGTCCTGGGTGAGCCTTGGGGTCTCTGTGTTGACCTGCCTGGTCATCGCCTACGAGCCGACCATTGTCGGCGTTGATCGCCTTGGCCGAACGCCGGTCTTCAATGCCCTCCTCTACGGCTATGGCGTCCCGACGCTTGCCTTCGGCTACTGCGCCTGGTCGCTCGGCCGGACTGTCCAGGACTGGGTTCAGCAGGCTTTCGAGGCACTGGCGATCTTCGCGGCACTCGTGGCAATAGCCGTTCTCATTCACCATGCCATGAATGGCGGCGACTTTTACGCGCCGGCCGATACGCTGAGGGAGTGGAGCCTTCATACGCTGGTGCTGCTTGCGGGCGCGCTGGCCGCGCAAAGGCTCGACCGGATCTCCCACAGCCCTGTACTGAGTTTTGCCAGCCTCGCATTCGGTATCGTCAGCTTCGCCACCATCGCGCAATTTCACCTCTTCACGCTCAATCCGCTCTTCACCGGTGAGCCCATAGGGCGCGGGCTGGTCTTCAACCTGCTCTTTGTCGCTTACCTGCTGCCGGCCTGTCTGTGTGCGGCCATCGCGCTATGGACCGGTGCGGAACGTCCCCAATGGTACCGGCTGGCCGCGGGCTGGCTCGGCGGCGCCCTGATCTTCGTCTGGATCTCGCTCGAAGTCCGGGCGTATTTCCACAGGCCCCACCTCGACAGGGGCGTGTCCACGGACGCGGAACTCTACAGTTATTCGGCCGCCTGGCTTCTGTTCGGCATCGCCCTCTTGCTGGTAGGCCTCAGGTGGCAGTCCCGCATGATCAGGCTCGCCTCGGCGGTCTTCGTACTGGCTGCCGTCGCCAAGGTGTTCCTCTTCGACATGGCGGGGCTCGACGGGGTGTGGCGGGCACTTTCCTTCATCGGGCTCGGCATCGTC
Organism: Chelativorans salis; assembly: GCF_025336525.1. GTDB lineage: Bacteria > Pseudomonadota > Alphaproteobacteria > Rhizobiales > Rhizobiaceae > Chelativorans > Chelativorans salis. Next base: position 260,920 of record NZ_JAOCZP010000001.1, on the reverse strand, counting down.
CTGATCGGCATCGGGCTGTTGTATCAGCGTTTGCTGACGCGGGCGTCCGCTAATCCGCCGGAACCGGAGGAGCGCATAGCGTGAGACGAAGCTGCATGGCAACGGCATTATGACCATGCGTCCACACCTTCATCTTGGCGATCTGCGTCGCTGCGACCGTTATCTTCTGGCGCCGATCAACGAGTCCTGAGCCTGGCGCTGCGGGAGCCCGCATCTTCCACGAACTGTTGCACCTCCGCCGGCGAGCGCAGGATATGGATCACCAACCTGTCCGCGCTCTCCTCGGCGAGCCGCAGCACGGTCGGCCGCTTCGCGCGGTCCCAGTTCCAGCTCCAGCGTAAGAACTCAAGCGACAGATGTTCGGGGCAACCCTCCGGCAGGTCCGGCCGGGTGCGGCCGCGGTATTTGAGCCAGCGGCGCAGGAGCCGTGTCATCCTCAGCCGGCGCGGCAGGTCGAGGAAGACGAGCATCTCCGCGCGTGCCATCCTGAGTACATAGGAGCGGGAATGGTTGCCCTCCAGGACCCAGGTTTCACCGGCGATAATCTCCTCGACCAGCGCTTGTTTCTCCTCGTCCGGACGCGGCGTCCACCCTGGCTTCCAGTGGATGTGGTCGAAGTGGAAGACCGGGAGGTCGAGCGCTTCGCCCAGCCTGCGGGCGAGCGTCGACTTGCCCGAGCCCGGCCCGCCGACGATCATGATGCGCTTCATCACGCCACGCGCTGTCCCTGCCGCCAGACACCGAGCACCACGGGCACACCATCGACGAGCCGCACGCGGGAGAAGTCGGCACGCTTGCCGGTCTCGATGCTGCCTCGGTCGGTGAGGCCGAGCATGCCGGCGGGACTGGACGAGACCATGGCCACTGCCTCCGGCAGGGTGATCTCTTCTTCGCGGCTGAGCTGGAAGACCGCCTGCATGAGGCTCGACGGCACGTAGTCCGAAGACATGCCGTCGAGCAGCCCGCGCTTGGCGAGCTCGACCGCCGAGACGTTGCCGGAATGGGAGCCGCCGCGCACGATGTTGGGCGCGCCCATCACCACCTTCATGCCGTGCTCGCGGGCGTGATCGGCGGCCTGAAGCGTGGTGGGGAATTCCGAAATCGAGATGCCGTCGGCCGCCGCCTCCTCGACATGCTCCGGCGTGGTGTCGTCGTGGCTGGCGAGCACGGTGCCGTGTTCGCGGGCGAGCGAGACCACGGCCCTGCGGTGACGGCCGACATGCCTTTCCTGCTCGGCCCGCCGCCGCTCCACCGTCTCCTCGAACTCCTTGTCGGTCCATTTCTTGTCGCGGTTGAACTGGCGCCATTTGGAAAGGTCGGCCCACTGACGCTGGCCCGGCGTGTGGTCCATCAGCGAGACCAGCCGGACGAGCGGGTTGTCGGCCAGCGGTTCGTAGATGTCCAGTACGGCGGGATCGGCCAATTCACAGCGCAGGTGCAGCAGGTGCTCGGCCTTGAGCACCGTACGCATGGCCGGATTGCCGACGGTCTCGACTGTGCTGGCGATCATCTGACGGCGGGCGCTGGCGGCCGAATATTCCCCGACGGCGACCGCGTCGAAGACGGTGGTGATGCCGGCACCGGCGATCTGTACGTCATGCGCCAGGACGGCCGCGGCGCTCGACGGCCACATGACGGCCGGCCGCGGCTGCAGGTGCTTTTCCAGGTTGTCCGTATGCACTTCGATGAAGCCCGGCAACAGATAGTCGCCCTCGAAATCGACCGCCGCCGAAGGCAGGCCGGAGCCGCCGTCGACCTCGGCGAACAGGCCGTCCCGCACCTCTAGCGAGCCCTGAATGATCTCGTCGCGCAGGACGAGGGCGGCGTTACCGACAGCAAGGTTTGACATTTTCGACCTGAATCAGTTGACGTGGCGCCCGTTGCGCCAGACGGACCGTATCACGGGAAAATCGTCGACAAGATGAACGCGGATGAGATCGGCGCGCAAGCCCGGCAGGATCTCGCCGCGATCGTCCAGCCCGCAGGCGCGCGCCGGCGCGCTGGTCACCATGCGCACCGCCATGGGCAGGTCGACGTCGAGTTCCCGCTCGGTTGCCACCATGAAGGCGCAGTCGAGCATGGAGCGGGGCACATAGTCGGAGGCGAGGATATCCACCAGCCGCTCCGCCAGAAGGTCGTGGACCGCCACGTTGCCCGACTGCGAGCCGCCACGCAGCATGTTGGGAGCGCCGGCCACCGTCAGCATGCCCTTGGAGCGCGCCTCGCGCGCCGCTTCCAGGCTCACCGGGAACTCGGCCACCCTGATGCCCTCGTCGAGAGCCATATGGATGTGCTCCAGCGTGGCGTCGTCATGGCTGAAGAGCGGCAGGGCGCGGTCCTTCGCCAGCGCGACGACGGTGGCACGCACCTCGGCCGAATTGGCCTCCATCTCTTCAAGAAACGCACGTATTTCGCGCTCCACGACGGCGCGCGACTTGCCGCTCTCGGCCATGCGGCGTTCTACATAACCGCTGATGTCGCGGCTCTGGCGCTTGCCCGGCACATGCTCCATCACCGAAACCACCCGCACGATCTCGCGGTCGATATTGGCTTCGGCGAGCGCCGGCGTCTCCTCGTCGGTGATCTCGCAGCGCAGATGCACCAAGTGTTCGGCCCGCAGCATGCCGTTGGTGCCGGCGAACTCCAGAGCGTCGATCATGGGACCGAGGATCTCGCGCCGCTCCGAGTTCCATTCGGTGGCGCCGACGCACAGCGAATCGAAGACCGTCGTCACGCCGCCGCCGACAATCTGCGCATCGTGAGACATCACCGCGCGCATCATGTTCCAGCGCACATGGGCGCGCGGGAAGACATGCTTTTCCAAGTGGTCCGTGTGAACGTCCACGAGGCCGGGCAGGAGATAATCTCCCGCGAGATCGATCGCGCCGGGCAAGCTCGTGCCGCCCATGTCGACGCTCTTGATGCGGCCGTCGACGATCTGCACCGTGCCGGCGATCACCGCGTCATCGAGCACGATGCGCCCGCCGGTCAGGATCAACTCGCCGCTCACGCCGCATCCCTCCGATAGGCCGTGACCTCGAACAGCCGGTCCGCCACGGCCTCGCGCACTTCCATGTCGTGGAAGATGCCGACGATGGCCGCCCCTCGTGCCTTCGCCTCCTTTATGAGTTCGACCACCACCTGCCGGTTTGCCGCGTCGAGGGAGGCGGTCGGCTCGTCGAGCAGCAGGATGGGATAGTCCAGCGCGAAGCCGCGGGCGACGTTGACGCGCTGCTGCTCGCCACCGGAGAACGTGGTCGGCGCCAAGCTCCAGAGGCGCTCGGGGATGTTGAGGCGCTTAAGAAGGGTGCGCGCCCGGTTCTGCGCCTCCGCCTCCGGGACGCCGGCAAGCCGCGCGGGCTCGGCCACCACCTCCAGCGCCGGCACGCGCGGGATGACGCGCAGGAACTGGCTAACGTAGCCGACGGTGCGGCGGCGCACCTCGATGATTTGCCAGGGCTCGGCGCTGCCAAGTTCCACGATGTCCTTCCCGTGCAGCACCCGCACGTGGCCGGAGGACGGCTTGTAGTTGGCGTAGAGCGAGCGCAGGAGCGTCGATTTGCCGGTGCCGGACGGCCCGTGCAGGCACACGCATTCGCCGGCCATCACCTCGAGGTCGAGCCGGTCGAAGACTGGAATACGCGCACCGCCCTGAGTATGCAGCGTGAATTCCTTGGAAAGAGCGGAGACTGAAATCATTGGTGCCATGTCTTGGTCCCTCGGCTTTGAGGTGGTTTGGCGAATTGGAGATGATGGCGCCCATTCACTAGGCGCGACGGGGCCGTGCCATATCCAATCCGTGCGATCCACCTCCTAAACCTGTAGAACGGAGGAAACGAGGAGCTGGGTGTAGGGGTGGTGCGGGTCGTCGAGCACCTGGTCGGTAAGCCCTTCCTCGACCACCCGACCGTGCCGCATCACCATCAGGCGGTCGGCCAGGAGCCGGACTACGGCAAGATCGTGGGTGACGACGATGGCGGCGATGCCAAGCTCTCGCACCAGCCCGCGCAGCAGGTCGAGCAGGCGCGCCTGCACCGAGACGTCGAGGCCGCCCGTCGGCTCGTCCATGAAAATCAACCGCGGGCGCGTCACCAAGTTGCGGGCGATCTGCAGGCGCTGCTGCATGCCGCCGGAGAAGGTTTTTGGTTTGTCATCGACGCGGGAGGCATCCAGCTCCACCTTGGCGAGCCAGTCGAGCCCCTCGGCGCGGATCTCGCCGTAGTGGCGGGCGCCGATCGCCATCAGCCGCTCGCCCACGTTGCCGCCGGCCGAGACGTCCATCCTGAGGCCGTCGCGCGGGTTCTGGTGGACGATGCCCCAGTCCGTGCGCATCAGCCGTCGGCGGTCGGGCTCGGAGAGCCGGAAGATGTCGCTCATGCCTCTGTGGCGCAGGTCGTATTCCACCGTGCCGGCGTCCGGCGGAAGCTGCGCGGAGAGCACGTTGAGGAGGGTGGATTTGCCTGAGCCCGACTCGCCGACGACGCCGATCACTTCGCCCGGATGCAGCGTGAAGGAAACGTCCAAGCAGCCGATCGTATCGCCGTAGGACTTGCTGACGCCGGTGGCCCGCATCAGCGGCTGCCGCACGGTGGTGCCAAGGGATTCGGAAAGGACCAGCGCGCTCATCGTCCGTCATCCTCCTTCTGTTCGCTCGTCTCGGAGGACCGGGCGAAGGCGCGGGCTGCGGGATCGGCGGCCATGGGGCCGCGATGCCCCTTTTCCTGCCGGTCGGCGCAGAAGTGCGTGTCCGAGCATACGAACATTCGCCCGCCCTTGTCGTCGAGCACCACCTCGTCCAGATAGCTGTTCCGCGCTCCGCACAGCGCGCAGGCCTGCGGCCAGCGCTGCACCTCGAAGGGATGGTCGTCGAAATCGAGGCTCTTGACCCGCGTATAGGGCGGGATGGCGTAGATACGCTTTTCGCGTCCCGCGCCGAAGAGCTGGATCGCCTTGTTGTTCTCCATCTTCGGATTGTCGAATTTCGGGATCGGCGAGGGCGACATGACGTAGCGCCCGTTGACCATCACCGGATAGCTGTAGGTGGTGGCGATGTGGCCGAAGCGGGAGATGTCCTCGTAGAGCCGCACGTGCATCAGCCCGTATTCGGCATAGCCGTGCATCTTGCGCGTCTCCGTCTCGCGCGGCTCCAGCTTGCGCAGCGGCTCGGGCTGCGGCACCTGATAGACCAGCACCTGACCCTCCTTCAGCGGCTTCTCGGGAATGCGGTGGCGCGTCTGGATAACACTCGCCTCCTCGGTCGCCTCCGTCGTCGCCACACCCGCCACGCGCTTGAAGAAGCGGCGGATGGAGACGGCGTTGGTGGTGTCGTCGGCACCTTGGTCGATCACCTTCAGCGTATCGGAGGGGCCGATGACGCTCGCCGTCACCTGCATGCCGCCGGTGCCCCAGCCATAGGCGAGCGGCATCTCGCGGCCGCCGAAGGGCACCTGGTAGCCGGGAATGGCCACCGCCTTCAGGAGGGCGCGGCGGATCATCCGCTTGGTCTGCTCATCGAGATAGGCGAAGTTGTAAGCCTCGTCCCAGGAGGCCTTCTTGGCGACGGCGTTCATTCGGCGGCTTCCTTCTCGAGGCGGTCCTGGTGTTCCTGGCGGAGCTTGCGGATGAGGTTCAGCTCGGCCTGGAAGTCGACATAGTGCGGCAGCTTGAGATGCGAGACGAAGCCCGCAGCCTCGACGTTGTCGGCGTGGTAGAGGACGAACTCCTCGTCCTGCGCCGGGTACATCGCCGTCTCGCCCATCTCGCGCGCCCGGAGTGCGCGGTCGACGAGCGCCATGGCCATCACCTTGCGCTCGTTGTGGCCGAAGGAGAGGCCATAGCCACGGGTGAACTGCGGCGGCTTCTCCTTCGAACCCTCGAACTGGTTGATCATCTGGCACTCGGACACGACGACGTCGCCGATGTCGATGGCAAAGCCCAGTTCCTCCGGTACGATCTCGACGCTCACCTCGCCCATGCGGATTTCGCCGGCGAAGGGGTGGTTGCCGCCGTAGCCGCGTTGGGTGGAATAGCCGAGGGCGAGGACAAAACCCTCGTCGCCGCGCGCCAGGTTCTGCAGCCGCTGATCGCGCCCGGCGGGGAAGGACATGGGCTCGCGGGTGAGGTCGAACACCTCGGCGCCCTCGCTGTCCGGCCGCTCCTCCTCGATCAGCCCTTCATGATCGAGGATGTCGGCCACATGCGGCATGCCTTCGTCCAGCGGCGCCTCGGCCTCCGGCGCCTCGGGTAGGCCGACCCCTTCCTCCGCCGCCAGCGCGAAGTCGAGCAGGCGGTGCGTGTAGTCGTAGGTGGGGCCAAGCACCTGCCCGCCGGGAATATCCTTGTAGGCCGCCGAGACGCGCCGCTGCACCAGCATCGTGGCAGTGTCTATCGGTTCGGAGACGGCGAAGCGCGGCAGTGTCGTGCGGTAGGCCCGCAGGAGGAAGATCGCCTCCACAAGGTCGCCCTGCGCTTGCTTGATAGCGAGCGCGGCGAGTTCCCTGTCGTAGACGGAGCCTTCCGTCATCACCCGGTCGACGGCAAGCCCCAACTGCTCGCCGATCTGCCGCACCGAAAGTTCCGGCACTTGGCCGTCGCCGCGTCGGGTCTCGGCGATGAGCTTGTGCGAATTAAGGATGGCCCGCTCGCCGCCTTTGACTGCAACATACATGGCCTCAGCCCTCCACCTGAATGCCGCGCGGCAGGCCGACGAGCGCTCGGCCAGCGGCGAAGACGACGTCGACCCCCAGCGGATAGAGCGCGTGATTGTCCGCCCACTGCGCCCAGAAATCCGCCGGCAGGCCTGCAATGGCGACAGTGGTTGCCCCGTCGATGCCTGGGCCGCGCCAGGCCATGGCGGGGCCGCCCGTCAGCGACGGCACCTGGATGAGGAGTGTTGCGGATCGGTCGGGATACCGGTCTTCTCCGATGGCGAAGCGGTCGAACGGCGGCATCTTTGAAGGATCCGCGACCACCGCAAAGCGCGCCTCGCCTAGGGCAGCGACTAGCGGTGCTCCGCAATGGAAGCGCAGGAAGTCGGGCGTACCACCATCCGCGGCGGCTGCATCGAGCCACACGGGCGTATCGAAATCGAACAGCGTCAGCGCCAGTGCCGCCATCGCCGGATCGAGCGGCGCCGGCGGGTCGAGCTTCGTTTCCAGCGCGTGCACGCGTCCCGCGTAGGACATGGCGTTGAGCACTGTGCGGAAGGCCACCTGCGCCTCGAATACGGGCTCACTGAAGCCCGGCTTCAGCCCTTCCATATCGGGGGCCGTCAACATTGGATTTCCGTCACTCATCCCGGATTGTCTCCCCGCACCATGGTGAAAAAGTCGACCTTGGTCGCCGCCGCCTTGCGGCTTACGCGTTCCCGCTCCGCCGCCTGCCGGCGCGCCAACGGCGTAATCACCGTCTCTTCGACCCTTCCGGCCTCCGCGCCTTGCATCAGCGCGTCGAAAACCGCTGCCAGCTCCGCCTTGCGCTTGTCGCGCCCGGCGGCATAGCAGTGGCCGACCGTACCGTCGGCGAGCCGCACGGCGCAGCGGGTCACCGTCATCTCTCCAAGGTTGAACGGACTGCCGGTGCCACCGGCCAGTCCGCGCACCATCACCAGCCCGGTCTCCGGTTGGCGCAGCAGGGCATAGCGTGGGTGCTCCTCGATCTTCTCCCACGCCGCTTCGAGCTCCGTGCTCGTGGCACGGGCGAGCGTGCTCATCCACCGCGCCCGCGTCGGTTGCGGATCGGGCGCCGCTTTCGCTTGTGCATTCATCGCGCAGACCTATTCATATAAACGTCTATACCTTTATGATCACAGAAGTTATGATCGATTTCCCGAACGCCTCCCTTATGCCCCCGCTTCGTTACGGCGACATGACAGGACAGACGATTTTAACCGGAGACGCCGAAATGACAACACGCCCCTCGGGGTCGCCCCTCTGGCAGTACATCGCCGACTCCATCGCCCGCGAAATTCACGAGAACGTCCACGCGCCGGGCGACCGGCTGCCCACCGAGGCGGAACTGGCGCAACGCTTCGGTGTCAACCGCCACACGGTGCGCCGCGCCGTCGCCTCGCTGCAGGATCTCGGCCTCATCCGCATCGAGCAGGGGCGTGGCACCTTCGTGCAGGAAGATATCGTCGACTATCCCTTGAGCAAGCGCACCCGCTTTTCCGAGATCGTCCGCCGCCAGGCCAAGACCCCATCGGGCACCTGCCTGCGCGCGGCCAGCGTGCCGGCTGACCAGACGGTGGCCGACGCGCTCGCCGTTCGTCCCGGCGCCCCGGTGGCACTCATCGAGACAGTGGGTATGGTGGACGGCCAGCCCGTGAGCCTTGCCGCCCACCATTTCCCGCTCGAACGCTTCCCCCACCTTTTCGAAGCCTTCGAGGCCGAACGTGGGGTGACGCCGATGTTCCGGCGCCTCGGCGTCGAGGATTACCTGCGCAAATCCACCAGGATCACCGCCCGCCTGCCCGACACGCACGAGATGCGCCACCTGCGGATCGCCCGCATGACCCCCGTGCTGTGCCTGGACGCCGTTAATGTCGACGGCAACGGCACGCCCGTCGAGTTCGGCCAGACCCGCTTCGCCTCGGGCCGGGTGCAGATATTGGTGGACATGCTGGCGGGGTAGACGCTGGCTGCCCCGGTCAACCTTCCTTGAGTTCCATGAAGCGGATGCGGTTGTTGAAGGGGTCGATGACTTCGACCTCAAGCCGCGTTCCCTCGTCCCTAAGCCCGGGTTTCATGTAACGGTAGTTTTTCTCCGTGAGCTCCCGATGGAAGCTGCGGACACCCTTCATGTAAACGACCATGTTGACGCCTGGCGTGGCATCGCCCGCGTGCTCGGAGAGGTGAAGCTTCAAGCCGTCGCGCGAGACTTGCGTATACAGCGGGAAGCCGTCTCCGTAGCGGTGTTCCCAGTCCACCGAGAAGCCGAGGAACCCGAGATAGAACTCGTGGGCCTTCGATACATCGAAAATCCGCACAATTGGAACCGCCCGCTCGAAGGCGACGGCATCGCCTTCTGTAGACGTTTCTATCTTCGTGGACAGGACATTCCAGTTCGCCAGCCCGAATTGATGGGCAACGATCTCCAGCGCCTGACTGTGGGTGATGGTCAGTTCGCGGGCGGCAAGCGCCTCCCGGAGAGCCTTTGCCATGGCCTTCGCATCGCGATAGTCGCGCATTTCCGTTCCTTTCGTCGCGGCGAAGTCTTCGTCAGTGCCCGCATTGCCGACGTCTTCGCCCGACGTTGAAACGGTCAGGAAGCGTCATCGAGGCATTCGCCATGCTCCCTTGTTGGAGCGCAGGCTGCCAGCCGCCTCGGGCCGTCGGCAGTAGTAGCGGTTGCAAACGGCCTTTGTCGACGGAAAACTATGGGCAGAAGCGCGCTTTCCGCAGCATGGCAGAAAGGAAAGACGGATGCGTATCGAACTGGAAAATGCAGCGATCGAGATCGTCGTCGGCGACATTACCGAGCAGAGGGATATGGATGCCATCGTCAATGCAGCGAACGCCGAGTTGATGTCCGGCGGCGGGGTGGCCGGTGCCATCCACCGCAAGGCAGGACCGGAACTGGCGCAGGCCTGCCGTCCGTTGGCTCCGATCCGGCCCGGAGAGGCGGTGATCACTGGCTCTTTCCGGCTCCCCAACACTCATGTCATCCACTGCCTCGGCCCGATTTACGGTGTGGACAAGCCGGAAGCCGAACTGCTGGCGCGGTGCTATGCATCGGCCATCGCGCTGGCGGACACGAGGGGCATCGGATCGCTCGCCTTTCCGGCGCTCTCCACGGGCGCTTTCAGCTATCCGGTGGAAGAGGCCGCGCCTGTCGCCTGCGCGGCGGTGGCCGAGGCGCTAGTCCGGGCGGAATCCATGCGGGTCGTCAGGCACGTGCTGACGAACGAGGCTCTCGTTCAGATATTCGCCGCAGAGACTTCTAAAGCGGTGGGCCGCCGCGCGCGCTGACAGCCCCGTCTTCACCGGCCGACCGCATAAGCCTGATCAGGCGTGGGCCGGCGGCCGCACGCAGCAGGCCGTCCTCGCCGCGCGCGGCGGCGACCATGCGCCCGATCGTCCATTCCGGTGCCACCTCCAGCCGGTGACGCGCGCCTTGAGCGCAGCGATGGTCTCCGCGCCAAAGCTTTCCTCGACGGCCAGATGGCCGGGCTTCCTGTCACGCGGATAGAAGGAGCTGGGGAAGTGGGTGGTGTGCGCCGAAATAGGCTTCGCGGTCGGCGAAGGCGAGCTTCATGGCCTCCGTCAGCGTGTGCACGAGATCAGGCCCGCGCGTGTCCATCGCCGCAATGTCGAAACCCTTGAGCAGCGCCAGGGTCTGCAGGAAGACCGGCCCCTGGCCCCACGGGCCGATCTTGTTGAGCGTGTAGCCGTGATAGTCGTAGGTGAGCGGCGCCTCGTAGGTCGCCTGCCAGCCGGCCATGTCCTCGGCGGTGATCACGCCGCGGTGGCGGCTGCCGCTCTGGCCTTGTGGTGAATATGGATCAGTCGCTCCGTCTCTTTGAATAGTCAGTTGTCGCGCGGCTCGAGCGCGTCGCACCGACGGTCGAAGTCGAGCATGACGAGGAAGGCGCCGCCGCCGGGGAAGACGCGATGGGTTTGCTCACGCAACGGAGCTCTTTCGAGCCGCAGGTGCGCTCGCCGGCTCCGCCGCTTCACTGCCCAACACGATCGACTGGAGGTCGGCATTGATGGCGCTCAGGTGCCTCCGCATTGCGCGCTCGGCCGCCGCGCCGTCGCGGCTGGCGATCGCCGCCACGATCTCCTCGTGGTCCCGATGAGAACGGGCGCGCCGCTCCGAGGTCCTGGCCATCGCCCTCAATTGCCGCCAGTCTGGTTCCTGGCGGATGCGCTGCACGATGTCGAACAGCGCCAGCATCAGCCCGTTGCCGGCGCATTCGGCAATGCGGCGGTGGAAGGCGCTGTCCCACAGTTCCCAGCCGTCGTCGTCGGAGGCGGCTATGGTCTTCCTGGCCAGCCGCTCGAGGGCGGCGATATCCTCGTTCGAGCAGCGCAGTGCGGCCATGCGGGCAAGCGCCGGCTCCATCTGCAGCCGCGCCTCCATCACCTCGGAAGGATTGGTCCGCTCGGCAAGATTGCCGAAGAACTGCGGCTGCAGGGCGGGACGACGCCCGACAAAGGTCCCCTTTCCTTGCTGGCGCCATACGAGCCCCTCGGCCTCCAGAACCTCCATGGCGCGACGGACGGCACGCCGGCCGAGCCCCATGGAAAGCGCCAGTTCTCGCTCGGGCGGGAGCTGCCATTCCACATCGTCGCGGTGCTCGCGCACGATCTGGCGCAGCTTTTCCAGGGCGATGGAGGAGTTGGAACGGACGTTGTCGAGGCTCAAGGATCACCTCTCAAAGGGAGACCTTTTCTTATAATGGTTCCCCCTCTATAACGTCACCTTCGTCTCTCTTGTCAAGCGGTTCCGCTGGGGAAGGGCGGCTTACCTTCATCCTGCCCCTGCTCGGGCCTTTTTTGAGAATTTTCGATCATGCTCGAAATCGATCTTGCCGAAGCCCTCACGCTGATCGCAATCCTCGCCGCAACCGGCGCCATAGCCGGCGTGATATCGGGGCTGCTCGGCGTCGGCGGCGGCATCGTCATTGTACCGGTGCTGTTCTTCGTCTTTATCGGGCTCGACATAGAGGAGGACGTGAGGATGCATGTCGCCGTGGGCACTTCGCTAGCGACTATCATCTTCACTGGTTTCATTTCGGCGCGCGCGCACTGGAAGAAGAAGAGCGTGGACACAGCACTCCTCAAGAGCTGGGGACCGGCGGTCGCCTTCGGCGTCGTCGCGGGAACGATCCTCGGGGGCAACGTCGCGGGCGAGGTGCTCACCCTTGTCTTCGCCGTTGTCGCCGCCCTCGTTGCGGTCAACATGGCCTTCAAGCCCGCGGAGCGGGCCGCGAAAAGGCGCATGCCGAGGACACCGCTCAAGGAAATCCTGGGTACGATCATCGGCGTTTTCTCGGTGATGATGGGCATCGGCGGCGGCACGCTGTCGGTGCCGATCCTGTCCTTCTTCAGCTACCCGATCCGGCTGGCCGTGGGAACGGCTTCGGCCATCGGGCTGATCATCGCGATTCCCGGCACGCTGGGCTACGCCTATTTCGGCTGGGGGCTGTCGGACCTGCCACCCCTGTCGCTGGGCTACGTCAACCTTGCCGGCCTGCTGGCCATCGTTCCTCTGTCGATGCTGACGGCGCCTCTGGGCGCAAGGATTGCGCACGCCATACCGCCCACGGCGTTGCGCTACTGCTTTGCCGTGTTCCTGGCCATCACCAGCGTGCGCATGATCACAAGTATTCTGTAATGTGCGGCCGGCGGCGGTGAGCGCGCCCTATGTGTCACGGCGCGCCAGCCGTACCGTCCGCGTTGAGATTTTCTCTGCAAGGGCATGATCGTGCGTGACGAGGAGGACGCCAAGGCCGGTCTCACCGACCACCTCGAGCAGAACGTCGACCACCTCCTTCTGACTGACGGGATCGAGGCGGGATGTGGCCTCGTCGGCGAACAGGAAGACTGGATCGAGCAGCAGGGCGCGCAGGATCGCAAAGCGCTGCAACTCGCCTCCCGAAATCTGGCCGGGTAAGCGGTCGAGCAGCCCGTTCTGAAGCCGAAGGCGTTCAAGCAGCGCCTCCACCTCCTCCCATCGGCCCCGGTGCAGCTTCACCAAGTCCCGCAAGCCCTTGCGGATTGCCTGGTGGGGCGGGAAGGCGGCGGGCGGATCCTGATAGAGCTTCTGGAAGCGCAGCCGGGAGATGCCCTTGCGCCGCTCGACCGTTCCCGCGTCCGGCTCGACAAGCCCAAGGAGGATGTTGCCGAGCGTGGTCTTGCCGCATCCGCTGGGGCCGACGACGGAGAGGATCTCGCCGGCGCGCACCTCGATGTCGATATCTTCGAAAAGGGCGTAATTGTCGAACCTCTTGGCGAGGCCGCGTCCCCCTAGCACGACGTCTCCGGAGGGTGCGGGTGCGCTGCCAACCCATGTCTGCGGGTCGGCATTCAGCAGCGCCTGGCTGTAGGGATGGGATGGCGCCGTCAGCACCTGCTCCGCCGAGCCATAGTCCACGAGACGGCCTTCCAGCATGACCCCGACCGTGCCTCCGAGCGCGCGGGCTACACTGATATCGTGCGTGATCGTGAGCAGGAGCCGGCCAGCGTCGACCTCCTGTTTCAGTCGCGCGACGATGCGGTCGCGCAGGTCGGCGTCGAGCCCCTTGGTGGGCTCGTCGGCGATCAGGAGCCCGCTGCCGCCGGCATGGGCAATAGCGATCGCCGCGCGCTGGCACATGCCGCCGGACATCTGAAAGGGATAGAGGGCGCCGGCGTGGCCGAGGCCGACCTCGGTCAGGTTTGTCCGGGCGAGGGCACTGCTCTGCGGTGCCGCCTGCCGCCGGACGAAGCGGTGCACCTCGGCAACCTGCGGGCCGATGCGCATGGTCGGATCGAGGGCCAACCACGGTTCCTGTGGGAGAAGCGAGATGGCACGGCCCCAGCGTTCGCGCCGCTCGTCGGGGGAGCTGGAGATGAGATCGACGCCGTCCAGGCGGATCGCTCCCGATGCCGTAAGCTCCGGTGGCAGGGTCCCCATCACCGCCTGTGCCACGAGGGATTTCCCCGAGCCGCTTTCGCCGAGGAGCGTGAGCGGTTGTCCGGGCCGAAGTGAGAGGGAAATGTCCCTGACGATGGGGCCCGTGCGCGAATGTATGCTCAGCCCCGCGATGGACAGTTCGTGGATGCGTGCTGGAGCGTTCATCGGGTTTCTCTTTGCGCGACGAGTTGCAGGGCGAGCACGAGCAGGAAGATCAGCACTGCGGGAAGCAGGACGTGCACCGGCGCTTCGGCGTAATAGGGGAGAAGCTCGACGATCATGCTTCCAAGCTCCGGCGTGGGCGGCTGCAGCCCGACACTGATTGCGCTCAGCGTGGAGATGGCGACGATGGCCGTGGCCATGGCGAAAGCCGCCAGGGTGGCGATCAGCGGAGCGATGACGGGACCAACGTGGTTGCGCAGGATATAGCCAGGTCCGAAGCCGAGGAGTTTGGCCGCTTCGATATGCGGTTGCTTAAGGATCGTCGCCGTCGTGGCGCGTGTGACCCGGTAGAACTCCACCCACAGCGTCAGCGCCAGTCCCAGATAGAGCGGCCCGAAATTCCCCGGTGCGAAGGCGAGAAGCAGGAGGACGAGCATCAGGCCGGGGAGCGCCAGAACGATGTTCGCGAGAAGCTCGAACATGCGCTCGATCCAGCCGCCACGCCAGGCCGCGACGAGGCCGAAGAGGATGCCGGGGAGGGCGGCGGTGATCATGGTGAGGAAGGCCATACCGAAGGACAGCCGGGCGCCGTGGGCGAGCCGCGCCAGGAGGCTCCGCCCGTAATGGTCCGCCCCCAGAAGATACTCGCCGCCGATCGGGGCGAGGCTTGCGCTGAGGTTCTGTCGGGCGGGGTCGGCCTCGATCAGCCATGGGCCGAGGATTGCGAAGGCGGCAAGCGCCAGAAGCAGCGCCGCACCGATCGCGCGGGCGGAAAGATGGCGGGGACGCGAGATTGAAGGGGAGGCGGTTTCCACGCTCATTGCGCCCTCCTCAGCCGTGGGTCAAGCCATGCCGAGGCGGCATCCACACCGGCGGTGACGGCGACAAAGATCAGCCCCATGGCGAGCGCCGTTCCCTGGACCATTGGAATGTCCCGTTCGACAATCGCATGGACGAGCGCGTGTCCAATCCCCGGATAAGCGAAAATCGTCTCCACGACGACCACGCCTTCGACAAGGTAGATGGCCTGCAGGCCGAGATAGGAGACGACCGGGATGGCGGCGTTGCGCAGCCCGTGGCGCCGCACGACCACCGCTTCGGGCAGCCCCTTGTGCCTGGCAAAGGCGAAATAGGGGGCCTTGGCGACGGTCGCGATTGCCTCGCGCGTCACCCGGCTCGATACGGCGGCGAGCCCCAGCGCCAGCGTCAGGGACGGCAGGATGAGTTCCCTCCATGATCCGAAGCCCGCGGGCGGAAGCCAGCCGAGCCATATGGAAAAGACCAGCATCAGGATGAGCCCGAGCACGAAGGGCGGCAGTGCGCGCAACGTCACCGAACCGGCGAGCCCCAGCCGATCCGCCCAGCCATTCGGTCGGAGGCCGGAGACGATGCCGACGGCGGGGCCGATCAGCAGGGAGAGGAGGAGTGCTGCGGCGGCAAGCCAGAGCGACGCGCCGAGTTGGACTTTCAGTTCTTCAATGACCGGAGCGCCGGTGACGAGGGAATGGCCGAGGTCGAACCGGAGGAGGTTCCCCAGCCATTCCAGGAACTGCACGGGCCACGGCTGGTCGAGACCGAGTTCCTGCCGCACCTTTTCGGCGGCCTCGGCAATCGCGGCATCCGGGCCGTAGCGGCCTGCGGCGATGCGCATCGCCGCATCGCCCGGCAGAACCCGCATGAGGACGAAGCACAGCGTTCCGACCACGACGGCGACGACGCCGGCCTGGGCGAGGCGCGCAAGGAGAAAGCGTCTCATTGGAATGCCCTTCATTCGGCCCAGCGGATCGAGGCAAGGCCGTAATTCACCTCCAACGGATCGACCTGAACGCCGGTGATGCGCTCGTTGGCGATGATTGCCAGTTCCGACCAGGTGATCGGGATGCCGGGCAACTCTTCCTGAAGGATCTCCACGGCACGCCTCTGGAGCGGCGCCCGCTCCTCTAGGTCGCTTGTCGCCACGAGCTTGTCGACCAGAGCCTGAAGCTCCTCGTTGGACCAGCCCATGGCGCCCCAATCGCTGCCCCCGGGGCCGTAGTCCTGGAGCAATGTTCCCGTGGGATCGGGAACAATCGAATAGAGGCGGGAGATCAGCCCCATCTCCAGCGTGCCGTCGCGATGCCGGCTGGGAATCTCCGAGCTGTTGCCGACCGAGACTTTGACGTCGATCCCGACCTCCCTCAACTGCGCCTGCAGGACCGTGGCGATGGGCGGCAGTTCCGGCCAGTTCGAATAGGTGAGGAGCGTGACGCTGAAACGCCTGCCGTCCTGTTCCAGAATGCCGTCGCTGCCTAGCTCCCAGCCCGCTTCTGCGAGAAGCCGCCTTGCCGCATCGGGATCGTGCTCCAGGGGTGGTAGGTCGGAGACGTGCCAGCCCACCAACGCCGGTGGAAAGAGCTGCGTGGCTTCGAGGTCTGGATTGCGCAGGATCGCCTTCGTAATGCCCGCCCGATCGATGGCGTAGCTGATCGCCTGCCTTTCCTCCACGTCGTCGAAGAAGGGAGAGCCCGCGTTCACCTTCAGGATGCGCGTGCGCGGAATGGTGGCGATCTTCACCTCGAGCTGCGGATCGCGCTTCAGCCGCTCTACGGAGACCGGCAGCATGGAAAAGACCAGATCGGCTTCGCCGCTTTCGGCCATGATAGCCCGCGTCTCGCCCTGACCCACGGCCAGATAGCTGACTACGCCGATCTCGGGCGCACCGCCCCACCAGTTCCCCGACGCCTCGAGCTCCAGTTTCAGGGGCGGCGTCAGGCTTTTCACCTTGTAGGGGCCGGAACCGATGATCCGTGTGACCTTTCCGGAAGCATCATAGGACGCGGGGGCGAGGATGATATTGCCGAAATTGACGAGATAGGCGGGCAGGGCGGCGAAGGGTTTTCCCAGGCGCAAGACAACATCCTGGCCTTCGGCCGCGATATCGGAAATCGGCACCTGGGTGAGAACGCCTACGCCGGCCTGCGCTTGCCGCAGGCTCGCCGCCGCGGCCTCAGCCGTCACCGGCTTTCCGTCGTGGAAGGTCGCCCCGGCGCGGATCCTGAAACGCCAGGTAAGCCCGTCCTCGCTGACGGACCATTGCTCGGCGAGCGCCGGGACGAGCTTGCCCGTCGGGTCCGCGCTGACAAGGGTCTCGGCCACCTGCAACCGGCTGAAAACATAGCCCGACTGCGCCGGATCGATACCACCGATCTCCCATGGCCCGACAACCTTGAGCGGCCGCTCTTCGGCCGAGCCCGCGGCTGACGAAAGTCCGATCGCCGTGGCGGCTGCGGCAAGAAAAAGTGCAAAGCGCATCCCTAACCTCGTATGTAAATGTTATAATATTACTCGCTTCATTGCGCATCGGCGCCAAAAGGTCAATCGCACAGACGCGCCACACCGGTGCGCTGGTGGATATCCACAACCGGAACGGGGCTGGCAGGTGCGATCAGGGACCGGAGATGGGCGGCGTTTGCTGTGAAGAGAGGCCCGAGGGTGAGCCGTCCGTTTCCGCGCGGACGTCTTCCCGACCGCCTTCGCCGTCCGCCAGCCAGTCGGCGTGATCGGCGATCAGCTTCGCGACAATGCGGTCGTCGATCATGTGAACGGCCCCCGGCACCTCGACATAGCGCGAGCGATGCCGGGGCAGCAGTGTCGCAAGGCGCCTGCCGTGCCGCGGTGGAAATCTCGGGTCGGCATCGCCGTGGACCACGAGGGCGCGGCCTTCAAATGTCTGCAGCGTCCGTTCGGTCGGGTAGAGGTTGCGCACCAGGACGCCGGGCAGGCCGTAGCGTGCCGCGGCGACCGAAATCGACAGAAACGTCGATTGCATCACGAGGGCGTCGATGGGACGGGACCGGGTGAGCTCGGCCGCGATTCCCCCGCCGAGCGAGATCCCGTGAACGATGAGCTTGTCCGGCGCAGGCCGCATCCGATCAAGGAAATGCAGCGTGTCTTCGACAATTCCATCAGTGTCGGGGCGGCCGGTTGCGGAGGCATAGCCGCGATACTCGGGCACCAGCACATCGAAACCTTGCTTCAGCCAGACGCCGGCGAGAAACGCCACGTCCGAGGCCACCATCATATTGCCGTGCAGAAGGACGACGCGCCCGCGCGGCCTCGCGGTCTCGAGGTGGAAGGCATGGACGCGCCCGCCTGGAATCTCCCGGGTCAGGCGGCTGGCCGCCTCGCCGGGCCACTCCCTGAACGCGCCGTATGGCGTACCGGCGAGGGGATAGATGACGCGGCTACGCAGGCAATACGCCCCGCCGATATAGCATGCGTAGGCGGCGGCCGCCGATCCCAGAGCGATTGACAGCATGTCATGCGCCTCCCGCCCGGAGCGCTGCTCCGATGCCCGGTGGCCGGCTGCTCTCCCGCGCCAGGCCCAGTTCATTGTCACAGTGGTCCATCGTTCTCTCCGGCATAGAGTGTCTCCTGCGGCTTTCGAGCCAACCTAATGTGAACACTGGTCATAATCAATAATGAACGTTGTTCAAAAAAGCGCTTGAACATGCGGCGCGCTGGGTGTATGTGAACGGCGTTCAAAAAAGATGCTCCAGTCGGAGCCGCTTCCGGGAAATCGAACGGATTAGGTACTGGTCTGAGAATATAGTTGTTCTATAGCTTCGCTTGCTGCGCAGGATCGGCTTTGCCGGATACCTACCGCACCAACGGGGGGAGGGGGAATGTCGATCATCTCTCACAGCATCGTCCAGCGCCTTGCGCATCTGCGGGCGACCTTCACCGAACAGCAGGTGCGCAGTCGCCTAGATGGGCGGGTCGAGGAGCCGCTCTCCCGCGCCTTGCGTAGCGCCCGGCGCGTTTCCGCCGCTTCCATCGGGAGATTGTGGGAGGCGATTCGTGCCACCCGACCCGAGGCGGCGGAAGTGGAAGGCGTCCTGGCTGACGGCGAGACGCGCGAGACGGCGGAGCGCTACGCGGCCAATATCGAGAACATGATCGGCGCGGTGAAAGTGCCGGTGGGTGTGGTCGGCCCCGTGCGCATCAACGGGCTCAACGCCAATGGCGATTTCATCGTGCCGCTGGCCACCACCGAGGCCGCCCTTGTCGCCTCCTACGCGCGCGGCGCCGAGCTTGCCTCCCGCGCCGGCGGCATCGCCGCCGTCATGCTGACCGAGGGCGTCCTGCGCAGCCCGGGCTTCAAATTCGCCAATGTGCTGGATGCCGGCCTGTTCCTGGAGTGGGTGGTGCATGCGAGCGAGGATCTGAGGGCCGCGGCGGAGGCGACTACGCGTTATGGCCGGCTCGTCTCCATCGAGCCTTTGATGGACAACGAAATCGTCTTCCTTTTGTGCCGCTACACCACCGGTGACGCTTCCGGCCAGAACATGGTCACCATTGCCACTGAGGCGCTGTGCCGGCACATCGAGACGCATTGTCCGATCCGCCCGCTGCACTGGTTCATCGAGGCGAACTACTCCGGCGACAAGAAGAGCACCTATCTCGGCCTCACCTCGGGTCGCGGCCGCAAGGTGACGGCATCGGTGACGCTGCCGCGCGCGCTGGTCGAAAAGTATCTGCATGTCAGCGTCGAGCGTTTTCTCGACTACGCGCAGATGGCCAATCTCGGCGCCATGCTGAGCGGGCAATTGGGCGCCCAGGGACACTATGCGAACGGGCTTGCCGCCTTCTACATCGCCACCGGGCAGGACGCGGCATGCGTCTCCGAATCTGCCATCGGCTTCACGCGGGTAGAAAGCCGCAACGGCGATCTTTTCATATCGGTGACACTGCCGAACATTCTCGTCGGCTCCGTCGGCGGCGGCACTGGCCTGCCGAGCCAGGCCGCGGCCCTGCGCCTCCTGGGGCTGCAGGGGCCGGGAAAGGCGGCTGCGCTCGCCGAGGTCGTTGCCTCGCTATGCCTGTGCGGCGAGATTTCCATCATCGGCGCGCTCGCCGCCGGCGAATTCGCCAGCGCCCATCGGAAGCTCGCGAGGGAGCGCTGATGTCAGCCCTGAGCGAAGTGACCCTGCCGCTGGCACAGCGTCTGTGGATCTACCAGCGCGAGCGCTTTCCGGTCGCCAAGACGGCGCTGCTCGTTGCCGTATTCTCGGTCGCCAGCGTCAACGTTTCCGCCTTTCTCGCAGGCCGGCCACTGCCGTCCCTGCCGGTCTACGCCGTGGCCTTCATTGTGGCCTTCACCATTTTCCTGCAGCTGCGCGCCTGCGACGAGGTCAAGGACGCCGACCTCGACCGCCGCTACCGGCCGGAGCTTCCGGTGCCGCGCGGCCTCGTCGACCTGCGGGTGATCGTCGGTATCGGGCTGGCCGCCGTGCCGCTGGCCGCCGTGGCGGCGGCAGTCCTCGCGCCCGCATTGCTATGGCTTCTGGCCCTCGCTTGGCTGTGGCTCGGTCTGATGACGGTGGAGTTCTTCGCGCCGGAGTGGCTGCGCGCGCGGCCGTTCCTCTACCTCGTCTCGCACATGATGATCATGCCGTTGCTCGACCTCTTCGTGACGGGCTGCGAGTGGCTGACGGCGAGCGGCGCTCCGCCCGAGAAGCTCTGGCTGTTCCTCGTCCTGAGCTTCGTCAACGGCTGCGTGATCGAAATCGGCCGCAAGATGCGGGCTCCGGAAAACGAGCGGGAGGGGGTGGATACCTATTCGGCCCTGCTCGGCCCGCGAAGGGCAGCCGTTCTGTGGTGCGCGCTGCTCCTCGCCGGCTTCGGCCTGTTGCTGGCGGTGGGCAGCGCGGTGGGGGCTTTCTACGCCGTTGCCATCGTCGGTCTGTTGGGGCTCGCAGTCTGTCTTGTAAGCGCATTGCTCTACGTTCGCGCTCCCACTGAGGGCGCCGAGCGCCTGGTTGATGCAATGGCGGGCTTGTGGGTTCTGATCTGCTACGGCGCGGCCGGCTTTGTGCCGCTGTTTGTATGAGGGGAAGAGCATGATCGTCAACGGATCGGCCGCGGCGGAAGCAGCGAAGATCGGCGGCAAGGCTGCCACCCTTGCCGCCCTGGTGAAGGACGGCTTCGAGGTGCCGCCCTTCTTCACCATCACGCCCGCGGCCTTCACCGGCACCGGCTTGCGCGCCGAGGCGCGGAAAGGGCTTATCGGCCATCTGGAGGAGATTGGCCCCGGCCCCTTCGCTGTCCGCTCTTCCGCGCGCGAAGAGGATGGCGCCGAGCATTCCCATGCCGGCCAGTTTCTGTCGCTTCTCAATATCGCGGCCGCCGATGTACCCAAGGCAGCGCATCGCGTGTGGAAGTCCGGCGGCACGGACACGCTGCGCGCCTATCGCGCCAGGCGTGGCCTTGGATCGGGCGATCATGCGCCCGCTGTCCTCGTCCAGCGGCTGGTCAGGGCGCGGGCCGCCGGCGTCGCCTTCTCGGCCGATCCCGTCTCTGGCCGGCGCGACCGCATAGTCGCCTCCGCCGTCGCCGGCCTAGGCGACCGGCTCGTCGGCGGCGAGACGGACGGCGACGATTATCTTATCGACCGCCGCACCGGCGCACTTCTGGAAGGGCCTGAGGATGGCGTTCTGTCTCCGGCCGATCTGGAAGCGTTGTCTGCAATGGTCGCCCGAATCGAGGCGGTGCGGGGTGTTCCGCAGGACGTCGAATGGGCTTTCGAGGGCAAGCGGCTGTTCCTCCTCCAGGCAAGGCCCATCACCACGCCGCTGCGTGCTGAACCCATCGACGATCCGCAGCTCACCATCTTCGACAATTCCAACATCATCGAGAGCTATCCGGGCCTCGTTTCCCCGCTTACCTACAGCTTCGCGCAATATGTCTATGCGCGCGTCTATCCGGTTTTGATGAAATTGCTGGGCGTGCGCGCGGATGTCATCCGCGCCCAGACTACAGCCTTTGAAAACCTTCTGGGGCGCATCGACTGCCGGGTCTACTACAACCTCATCAACTGGTACCGGCTGATCGCACTTCTGCCCTGCTTTGCGATCAACCGCGCGCCTATGGAAACCATGATGGGGGTGAGCGAGCCGCTGCCGGTCGAGATTGCCGACCGGCTGGCGCCGAAGCCGGCGAAAGGCTGGGCGGCGGTCAGGGAATACGCCCGCATCAGCAGGACTGGCCTCGGGCTCATCCGCGAGGCGATCCGCCTGCCGCGCACGATCCGCGCTTTTCATGAGCGGCTCGATCGGGCGCTTGAAGTGAAGCCCGCCGAAATCGACGCCATGCCGCTCACCGCGTTGGCGGCGGAATATCGCCGCGTGGAGAGCCAGTTGCTCGGCCGCTGGGACGCGCCGCTCATCAACGATCTCCTTTGCATGATGGCCTTCGGCGCCTCGCGCAAGCTCATGGAGCGCTGGGCCGGCGAGGTGGGGCTGGCACTCCACAACGAGGTCATGATCGGCCAGGGCGACATCATCTCCGCCGAGCCCGCCCGGCGCATCGCCCGCATGGGAACGTTCGCGGCAGGCGAGGAAGGACTTATCGAGGCTCTGGAGGCCGGAGATTTCGCCGTCCTCTCGCAGCACCCGAAGCTCGAACGGGAAGCCACGGACTACATTGCCAAATTCGGCGACCGTTGCACGCAGGAGCTCAAGCTTGAAAGCATCACGCTCGAGGAGGACCCGCGCCCGCTGCTCGCCGCCATCGCCGCCGCCGCACGCGGCGGACGCAAGCCCGTCCACCACGCGGAGCGGGAGAAGGATCCCGCCGCCACACTCTTCGCCGGCCGTCCGGTCAGACGCTTCATCGCCCGCCGCGTGTTGGCCATGGCCAAGGCGCGGGTGCGCGACCGGGAGAACCTGCGCTTCGAGCGCACGCGCGTCTTCGGCCATGCGCGCCGTCTCTTTCTCGCCATGGGGCGGCAACTCCATGCTCACGGCGTTCTGGAGGAGGCCCGCGACGTCTTCTACCTCACGGTGCCGGAAGTGCTTGGCGCCATAGAGGGGTTCGGCACGAGCACGGACCTCGCGCCGCTCGCCGCCGCCAGGAAGGTGGAGATGGCGCGTGCCGAGAAGCGACCCGACCCGCCCGAGCGGCTCACCGTTACCGGCGCGGCCATAAACGCGGCGGACTTGCCGTCGCCTTCAGCCCGAAGCGGCGACGACGGCGAGCAGGTGCGGTTGGGTACGGCTTGCTGCGCCGGCATCGTACAGGCACCCGTGCGTGTGGTGCGCGATCCGCGCACGGAATCCGTGAAGCAGGGCGAGGTGCTGGTGGCGCGTTTCACCGACCCGGGGTGGATCGCGCTCTTCGCCAACGCCTCGGCCATCGTCGTGGAGCGGGGCAGCCTGCTTTCCCACTCCGCAATTGTCGCCCGCGAGCTGGGGCTGCCCTGCGTCGTCGGCCTCAGGGGAGCGACGGAATGGCTGGTCTCCGGCGAGCGCGTCGAGGTGGACGGGGCCACCGGGGCAGTGAGGAAGCTCAATGTCTGACTCCGAGATCGCCGCCAAGGCCAGTTTCGAGAAGATCCGCTACGCCCAGATCTGGGAGGATGCGGATTGCCTGTTGGCCGGTCTTGCCGAGGGTCGCGAGACGCTTTCCGGCTCCACCCTCGTCTCGATCTGCTCTGCGGGCGACAATGCGCTCGCCATGCTCACCCTTAATCCCGCGCGCGTTGTCGCCGTCGACCTGTCGGCGGCCCAGATCGAATGCCTGAAGATCCGCATCGCCACCTATCGCACGCTCGACCACGCTGCCCTTCTGGAACTGATGGGCTCCCGCCCTTCGGCCCGCCGCGGTGCACTTCTCGATGAGGTCGCGGCCGGGCTTTCGGATACGTCACAGGCTTTCTGGGCGGCGCTTCGTGACGAGGTGGTCGAGCATGGGCTCGGCGGCGCCGGCCGTTTCGAGCGCTATTTCCGCATCTTCCGGCGCAACGTCTTACCGCTCGTCCATAACCGCGCCACGGTCGATGCGCTTCTCCACTCGCGCCCGCGGGCCGAGCGCGAACGGTTTCTACGGGAGGAATGGGATACCTGGCGCTGGCGCCTGCTTCTCAAGTTTTTCTTCTCGCGCTTCACCATGGGGCGGCTTGGCCGCGATCCGGCATTTTTCGATCACGTGGACGGCAGCGTCGCCGACCATGTCGCGCGCCGCATCGTGCATGCGGTCGCCAATCTGGATCCTGGCGACAACTCTTATCTCCACTGGATTCTCAAGGGTACCCACGGCCAGGCCCTGCCTCTGGCACTCAGGCGCGAGCATTTCGAGACCATCCGCGACCGCCTCGACCGGCTCGACATACGACACGGCTCGCTCGAAACTTTCGTGGCGACCGGCGAGAGGGCGGATGGCTTCAACCTCTCCGACATCTTCGAGTACATGGGCGACGGCGCCTTCCGCGCAGTCTATAGAAGCCTGATCGATGCGGCCAATCCCGGCGCCCGCTTCGTCTACTGGAACATGATGGCGCCGCGCCGCATGCCGCTGGAGTTTGCCGACCGCATGCGCACGGTAGAAGATGTGGAGGCGCGGGGGCGCGCCATGGACAAGGCCTTCTTCTATTCGGATTTCGTGGTCGAGGAGGTGAGATGATCATCGCTCAGCAACTCGGCCTCATCGTCCTTTCGCTCATGCTGCTGCTCGCCATCATGACGGCGGTGAAATGGCTTGCGCGGCACTTCGAATGGTCGGCCGAGTTGCAGCGCAAGAGCGTCCACGTGGCGACAGGCATCTATGCACTGACGCTGCCTTGGCTCTTCACGAGCCGCTGGCCCGTCCTCGCTATCGCCGGCAGCGCGGCTGTCGTTCTCCTGATCCTGCGCATGCCTGGCCTTGCGCGCAGCGGTCTCGGCTCGACGCTGCACAGCGTCGAGCGCCATTCCTATGGCGATATCCTGCTCGCCCTTGCCGTCGGCATCGTCTTCTTCTTCTCGCACGGCAATCCCGTCCTCTACGTCCTGCCCATCGCCGTGGTGACGCTGTCGGATGCCGCGGCGGCGATGACGGGAGTGCGCTACGGCAGCAGGTTCCTCTCGGTGGAGACGGGGACGAAGAGCCTCGAAGGCTCGGCAATGTTCTTCCTGGTGACATGGATCGTCGCCATGATCCTGCTGCTCCTTATGACGGACATCTCGCGCGCTAATGTCGTTCTTCTGTCGCTCGTGATCGCCGCTTTCGGCACGCTCGTGGAGGCCGATTCCTGGCACGGCTTCGACAATCTGTTCCTCCCCGTCGGCCTTCATCTCTTCCTCTCGAGCCATCTGGAAACGCCGCCGCTGCCGCTTCTGGGGTTGACGCTCTTCTTCCTGGCGACGCTGGTTGTCGCCCTCTCGCTGGCGCCGAGGGTCGGCCTGTCTAGCCACGCCGCGCGCGCCTACACCATCGCCATTTTCATGATCTGCGCGGTGACGGAGGTGCACAACGCGGCTCTGCCGGTGCTGGTGATCCTCGCCCATCTGGCGGCGCGGCATGTACGTCCGTGCAAGAGCCACTACCCGGACCTCGACGTCCTGGCGCTCGTCGTCGTGGTCGCCGTGTTTTGGCTGTTTCTCGGCCGCTATGCGGGCCACGATGCGATCAACATGTACAACCTCTCCTTCGCCGGCGCGGCTCTTGTCTTCGTTGCGCTGGCTGCCGGTCGCCGGCTGGCGCTGACGGCAGTGGGCGCGGCCGTCCTCCTTGCCGTCACCATTCTGGTCGCCGGACGGAATGTGGAGGCGATCCAGTGGCACGGCTCGCTATGGCCGTGGATCGTCGCGAGCTTCGTCCTGTGCATGGTGATCCCGGTCCTTCGGCCTCAACTCCTCGACCGCTACCGCGGCCCGCGTACGCTGGCGCTGGCGCTGCCGGTCCCCGTCACCTTCTTCATGGCAAAGGCATTGATCCTATGAGCACGGCTCCACAGCAGATCGAGACAAAGGGCGCAACCTGCCGCATCTACCGGGATGCGCCTGCCTGGGACGGATTGCGGACGGCGGCTGTCGGCGGCTTTCGCTGCGAAAGCGCTGCGGCGGGTGCCGAGGTGCTGGCCAGAGCGGAGGAGGAACTGCGCGCCGAGGGCTTCAAGGCCATTCTCGGGCCCATGGACGGCGACACTTGGCACAGCTATCGGCTGGTCACAGAAAGCGACAATTCGCCGCCCTTTTCCCTGGAGCCAGTGAGCGAGCCGCATGACAGGGAAGCGTTCAAGGCGAGCGGTTTCGCGCCCGTCTCCTCCTACATCTCCGCCCGCGCGTCGCTCGACGAGGCTATCGGCCCGGCAGCTCCGCCAGTGATGGACGGCGTTACCGTGCGTCCGTGGGACGGGGAAGACGCGCAGGGACTGCTCGTCCATCTCTTCGACATGTCGGCCGGGAGCTTTGCCGCGAACCCCTTCTTCAAGCCGATCTCACGCGAAGCCTTTCAGGCTCTCTACGAACCGGTTCTGCCGGCAATCAATCCGCGGCTCGTCCTCTTTGCAAGGGATGCGGAGGGGCTCGTGGGCTTTCTCTTCGGCTTTCCCAATCTAGCGGAGGGAAGGGCGCCCAAAACGGCCATCGTGAAAACCTATGCCAGCCGCCGCCGGGGCGTCGGACACCTGCTCCTCGACACGTTCCACAGGACGGCACGCGATCTCAGCTTTTCAGAGGTCATCCATGCGCTGATGCATGAGAAGAATGTTTCGCGCGACCGCAGCCAAAGGCATGCTGCGCATGTCTTCCGCCGTTACGCGCTGATGGGAAAGCGGCTTTAGGGAAGGCCGGCATGAACCTGCTCGAACCCATCCTCGATGAACTGACGGTGCGAAGCGGGAGGGCCGCCATCATCGCCGCCGATGGCGCGCGCGCCACCTATGGCGATCTGGTCGAGCGTTCCGCGGCTCTGGCGGCGGGGTGGAAGCGTGCCGGCATCGTACCGGGGGATCGCGTATTGATCGCCATGCCGGTCGGCGTCGGGCTCTTTGCGAGCCTCGTGGCATTATGGCGCCTGGGTGCCGTTGCCGTTTTCCCTGAACCCGCGCTGGGGCTGCGGGGCCTGCGCCATGCGTTAGAGGCGACGAGGCCAAAGGCGTTTCTTTCCGCCGGCTGGTTTCGGTTCCTGCGCTATGCGTTGCCCGCGCTGTGGCCGGTGCCCCTCACGCTCTCGGCCAGTGACCTGGCGGCCGGGCGTCCGCCGGCGGACGATGTCGAGCCGGTCGCTGCCGAGCACCCGGCCCTGATCTCCTTCACCAGCGGCTCGACCGGCCGGCCGAAGGCGATCGTGCGCAGCCACCGCTTCCTTGCATTGCAGAACGCACGCGTCGCAGAATTGCTGGCACCGGAGCGCGACGGCTGCGTCGACCTCGTCGGCTTCCCCGTCTTCGTGCTTGCCAATCTCAGCCTCGGCGTGACATCGGTCCTGCCCAACTGGCCCCTTAGCCGGCAGGAGACGGCCGATACAGGCGGCATCGCCCGCCATATCGCGGACAATGGCGTCAACAGGGCGCTGATCCCGCCTTCGATCTGCGCGGGACTGGTGGACGGTCCCGATGTAGCGCTGGACACAATCTTCACCGGCGGCGGCCCCGTCTTCCCCGATCTGCTCAACCGTCTGTCATCGAAGCTGCCGGGTGCGGACATCGTCTCCGTCTACGGCTCAACGGAGGCAGAACCAATCGCCCACCAGCGCCTATCGGATATATCGGCGGAGGATTGGCGGGCCATGCGTGAGGGCGGTGGCCTTCTGGCCGGCCCGCCCATCCCTGAAATCCGTGTGAAGATCCTGGAGGACGAGATCGTCGTCACCGGCGAGCATGTCAATAAGGGCTATCTGGACGAACGGGACGACCGGACCACAAAGATGGAGCTCGGCGGCGAGATCTGGCATCGCACGGGTGATTCCGGGCGTCTCGATGCCGATGGCCGCCTGTGGCTGCTCGGCCGGCAGGACGGACGGGCCGGCGGGCTGTTTCCTTTCGGCGTGGAGGCGGCGGCACGCTTTTGGCCGGGCGTCGTGCGTGCCGCGCTGGTCTTGCTCGACGACAGACCAGTGCTGGCAATCGAGGGAGATGCCGCATTGCGCGACACATGGCAGGAAAAGGCGCGTGCGATGGGGGGTGTCCGCGTCGTCCCTCTCAGGGCGATCCCGCTCGACCGGCGGCACGGCTCGAAGGTCGACTATCCCGCGCTGAGGGCTTCTCTCGGCCGCCTCATGCGGCGGGATCGTCCAGCTTCAGAAAGCGTGTCACCATAAGCCGGGCAAGATCGCGCGGGTCATCGTCGTTGAGGACCGACAGCTTGCCCGAGGTCGCGAGCGAGGCCAGCCCGTGCAGTGCCGCCCAAAGGGCAGTGACGGTGCGCGTGCGCTCCGCCTCGTCGGGAAACAGCGGCTCGAGAACCCGGTCCACGAGGCCGGTGGTCTGGTCAAGCTCGGCCGCATACCAGCCGGGTATCGGCTCGCCGCCTGGCATGGTGTGCTCGAGGATGACGCCCCACAGCCGCGGGTTGGCGGCCACGAAATCGAGGTAGGCCTCCGCGAAGGCAAGCGTGTTCGCCGCTGCCTTGCCCTGAGGGTCGGCGGCCCTGCGCAGGTGCTCCTGCAGCCGACGCAGGGTGCGTGCGTTCAGCCTCAGTACGATCTCGTCGATGTCACCGACGACGTTGTAGATGGAGCCGGGAACGACGCCCACCTCCTGCGCAATGCGCCGCATGGCGACCCCGCGCAGTCCCTCGCGGGCGGCAAAGCGCCCGGCCACGTCCAGTACGATCTCCGGCAAATCCTCCCGGTTGACTTTCATCTTTCTGGGCATGGCAGCAGGGTCCCGGTGAAGGGACAAGCTTATTGTGAACGACGTTCACATGCAATGCTATCCGGCGAGCTCGGCCAAAAGGAACCCATTGGGCCCCAGCTTGACCGTCCCCGCGTCCACCCGAGCGGCCGAAGAGACCAGCACCTCGTCCGTTGCCGGCACCTCGGTCGTCTGCTCTTCGCGGGAGAGGTTGAAGAGGCAGAGGAGGCGCTCGCCCCGCACGAAGGCCAGCATCGGGTCGGCGACGTTCAGGAACCGGGTCTTTCCGGTTTTCAGATCTTCGCGGCCGCGGCGCAGCGCCAGCATCTTCTTGTAGAAGGAAAGCACCGAGTTCGGATCGCCCGCCTGCGTGTTCACGGCACGGGCACGCTGCGGCGCACGCACCGGAAGCCACGTATGCTCTGCGTCCGAGAACCCCGCATACGGCTCTGCAGCGCTCCAGACCATCGGCGTGCGACACCCGTCGCGCCCCTTGTCGTCGGGCCAGAAGGTGATGCCTTGCGGGTCGGTCAGTTCCTCGAATTTCAGCTCCGTTTCGGTCTGGCCCAGCTCTTCGCCCTGGTAGACGCAGATTGAGCCTTCCAGCGACAGAAGCAGCGCGGCAGCGAGCTTGGCGAGGCTGTCCTGATCGTGCCCATGCTGGGCCCAGCGCGTCACGTGGCGGATCACGTCGTGGTTAGAGAAGGCCCAGCACGGCCAGCCGCCCGGGGCGAGCCTGAAGAACTCCTCGATCTGGCCACGGAAATGCGTCGGCGAGAAACGCGGGCTCAGCATTTCGAAGGAATAGGCCATGTTGAGCCGCTTGGCGGTGGTGTACTCGCTCATGAGCTGGATCGCGAAATGCTGCTCGCCGATCTCGCCCACCGCCGCGCGGTCGTCGTATTCGTCGAGAAGCGCACGGAGCTTCTCGATGAAGGGGATGTTTTCCGGCTGGTTCTTCTGGAAATTGTGAATCTGCATGGCCGCCGGATTGACGGGCGGCACGCCGGTGCCGTTGTCGAAAGGCGGATTGTCGCGCAGCTTCTTGTCGTGAAAATAGAAGTTGGCCGTGTCGAGACGGAAGCCGTCGACGCCGCGCTCCAGCCAAAAGCGCATGGTGCCGAGCAGCCACTCCTGGACCTCCGGATTGTGAAAGTTGAAGTCCGGCTGCTCCTTCAGGAAATTATGCAGGTAGTACTGCCGCCGCCGCGGCTCCCACTGCCATGCGACGCCGCCGAAGATGGCCAGCCAATTGTTGGGTGGGGAGCCATCTGGCTTGGGAGCGGCCCATACGTACCAGTCGGCCTTGGGATTGTCGCGCGAGCTGCGGCTTTCCTTAAAGAACGGGTGCTGGTTCGAGGAATGCGACAACACCTGATCGATGATGACCTTCAGCCCCAGTTCGTGCGCGCGGGCCACCATAGCGTCGAAATCGGCAAGCGTGCCGAATATCGGGTCGATATCGGTGTAGTTCGACACGTCATAACCCATGTCGGCCATCGGCGAGGTGAAGATTGGCGACAGCCATACGGCATCCACGCCCAGCTCGGCCACATGGTCCAGCCGGCGGGTGATGCCTTTCAGGTCACCGATACCGTCGCCGTTGCTGTCCTGAAAGGAACGCGGATAGATCTGATAGGTGACGGCGCCGCGCCACCACTCATTGCTGCCAGTCATGGCACTCTTCTCTGATATGGGGTTGATGCTTGGTTCCACTATCCAAAGCGCTTTGGATGGCGGGACATTGCCCGAAGCGTGTTGAAAACTCAAGTCCCCGAGATAGCTGGCGCGGGTTGAATCTCCATTCTTCTGTTGAACAGAGAGGCGAGCAGCACTTTGCCGCCAACTCGCCTTCCGCAGGCTTATAACAACGGCGGGGAAACAGCTTGCTGTAGTCCCCGCTGCCCACCTATTGGCCTAAAACTCCGCCTCCAGTGTATAAGTGGAATGCACCATACGCGCCGCCACTCGTTGTAAAAGCTACCTGACAGGCCGTCTCG
Organism: Chelativorans salis; assembly: GCF_025336525.1. Lineage (GTDB taxonomy): Bacteria > Pseudomonadota > Alphaproteobacteria > Rhizobiales > Rhizobiaceae > Chelativorans > Chelativorans salis. The sequence goes on along the minus strand of NZ_JAOCZP010000001.1, from coordinate 230,545 downwards.
CCGACGCCTGAGATAGCGGCATTCACAAGCGTTCCGCTGCTGAGCGCTACCTTACCGGCGGTTCCAGTGTTGGGCTCGTGGATAGTGACCGTCGGCGCAGTACGCTTGCGCTGATAGTGCAGCGTGCATATCTGTGTACCTTGCGCTGCGTTGGCATGGAGCATCTGCCCCGAGGCCGTTGCTGCCCCCGGCGTTGTGCCAAGGTCGTAGCTTTTCTCATAGTAGCGCTGACAAAGCTGGAGCTCGCTTGCCGCAGGGCGCGGGACGAAGGGATCGGACACCCCGGTCTTGTCGCCGGCGAGGAGGCACACGCGCCTCGCGTCATCCGGCACCACCGCAGAGGCATCGCCACCGGACGTGAACGCCTTTATGGGCGAGGGCGCCGTCACGCCCGCGAAGGTGCCGTTGCCGCCACCCTGCCAGGAGAGCGTATACTCCCCGGCGGGCAGCCCCTCCACCACCTGCTCCAGACCGTTCGCATGTCCCTTCCAGCGATCGTATCCGTAGACCCCAATGCCGGGTGTGCGCGTGCCCCCGCGTTGATTGACGGAGAAATCGCCGTTGAGGATCCAGTTGGAAAACCCATCCGCCGGCGTCGCGGGCATCGAGACGGTGCCGCTCGCTCTGTCCACCTTCAAGGCTTCCTTCCACGCCGCCCCATCGGCCGAGACCTTGATGGCGAAATCGTCGCTGCCTCCAAGGCCAAATTCGGCGCGGCCGGACCAGTTGGTCTGGAAGAGAAGCGAGACCGTGTTGCCCGCCGCCTCCTTGTTCAGCTTGTAGCGCAGGTCCCCGGAGCCGCCTTCACCGGTGGTCTTCGCCGTCCAAAGCGCATTTTCAAGCTTGGCGGCGAAGGGGTTGGCGGCATCCGCCGTCGTGCCAATGCCGAGCAGCGCCAGGTTCTGGAAGTCCTGCGGCACAGCCTCCGTCCAGGCGTTCCCGTCCCACACGGTTAGCCGCGCCTCGTCAGCCACATAGGCGACCATGCCGGTGACCGGCGGCAGCAGGAACCATGCCCCGTCCATGAAAGCGGCGAGGTGATCCTCCTTGCCCGCCCATTCGCCGGAGGCATCCCCGCCGACGATATACTGGTCGCCTTCGGCCGGCCCGGCCGGGGGCGCAGCGAGATCGCGGTCCAGAATGCCGGGTTGCACCAGGGCGTCGATCAGTCGGATCGCTTCGTTGTGGGTGACGTGTTTCTGCGCCTGGCTGGGCATGATGTAGGGAAGTTTCAGCCGGGCGGTGTTCTCGGGATCGATCATTGCGGCCTCGCAAGTGGTTTCATACTCGCGAGAATCATACGGCCGCGCCGGCCGGCGGGGATATATTGCCGGAAAAATCGGGGACGGATGGGTGGTTCGTTTGCCCATCCGCTTGATCTTTCGCGCTTTTAATTTACGCGGAAAATTGAGCCGCGCTATTTTTGTCCCCGTACCGGTATGGCTCCCTGACGTTGCTGTCAGCGCGCCTTCACGTGGTCGCGCCAGGAGTATTTCGGCTCGTAGCCCAGCACCTTATGCGCCTTGTCGATGGAGATGAGCGATTCGTTGGCTTCGATCGGCCGCTTGCGCATCGTGCCGGGATAGACCTCGTCGAGCAACTCCTCGTTGGAGCGGCTCATCACCGAATCCGCGTTGGCGATACCGAACACATGCGCGCCCTTGAGATCCGACTCCAGCGCCAGCCGCGCCGCCTGCGCGGCGTCGCGTGCGTCGATGTAGGTCCACAGGTTGAACTTGCGCGCATGCGCATCCTTCTCGAAGGCGGGAAAACGTTCGTAGTCCTCCGGGTCCATGACGTTGGAGAGCCTTAGACCCACGATCTTAAGTTCCGGATCCCAGCGGCAGAATTGCTCAGCCATCTTCTCGCCCATGAGCTTCGACAGCGAGTAGGACGTCTCCGGCCGCTCGATCTCCTCGTCCACCGGCGCGTAGGCGGGGCCTTGTGGGTAGGGGATGCCGAAGACGGTCTCGCTGGAGGCCCACACCACGTTCTTGATGCCCAACTGCCTTGCCGCCTCGAAGATGTTGTAGGTCGAGATCGTGTTGGTGGCGAAGGTCACGTGATTGGTAGCCAGCCCCGGCGCGCGGATCGCCGCAAGGTGCACCACGCCCGTCACCTTCGACACCCGCTCGTCGATCATCGACAGCGCGGCCATGGCCTGGCCGAAATCGGTGAGGTCGGCGCGGCTGAAGCGCACCGTCTTGTCGGTCGGCGGCGTGAGGTCGATGGAAGTGACCTCGTAGCCGTGCTCCATCAGGTCCCGAACACATGCACGCCCTGCCTGGCCGCTTCCTCCCGTTACGATGATCATCTCGCATTCTCCCTGTTCGATTTGTCGACCCTACCACTCGCGGTCGATGGTGGTCAGCAGCCCCGTGCGGCCGGCATTGCGATACGTGCCGGGGGAGCAGCCTCTGGCGCGTCGGAAGGCCTTGGAAAAGTAGTTGGCATCGGCGAAGCCGCACGCCCTCGCTATAGCACCGATGGGTGCATCGGTGGCAAGCAGCATGCGTACCGCCCGCTCCATCCGCTTCTCGAATACATACTCCGACGGCGGCTGCCCTACCTCGGCGGTGAACAGCCGCACGAAGTGCGCCCGGCTTAAGCCCACCGCCCGCGCCAGCATGCCCACGTCCATCAGCCGTGCCAGATTGTCGTCGACAAAACGCTGCGCTCTGAGCACCGGCGCCGGCAAATCGGCCTCCTCCTCCGTCGCCTCGAAGGCTTCGTCGTAGAGTGCTGCGATGGCTCCGTATGCGGCGGCCGACACGGCACCGGGCACATCCGCCGCGCCGGAGAGAAGCGCCAGGCAGGCGCCCGCAAGCCGGTCTACCGCTGGCGGCAAAGGCTTCAGCACCGGCCCCTTCGCCGCCAGGATGGCGCCGGCGAGCCGCAGCGCCTCACGCCCACTCAAAATGATCCAGAAATACTCCCAGCTTTTCCCCCGCTCCAGCCAGTAGCGGTTGGCATGGGGAAAGGTGAGCAGCATCGTCTCGCCTGGCGACAGAACGTGCCGCACGTCCTCGTAGTCGAGCCGGCCTTCGCCGGCGATCGTGTGCTGGATCAGCACGAACGGCGCCTCGCCGCGCCGCAAGCCGTCCCACGAGTAGACTTCGTTGCCCCTGAGCTCGTAGCCGGCACCGCTTGCCATGCAGAAAAGCCCGACACCGCCCTTGGGCGGCTCGACCCGGCGCATCCCGTGGCCATGCTCAATCAGCTTTGAAAGCACAAAATTACCCTTCTCAGCACAAGCTTTCTCTACACCGCCGTGCCGCGACGGGCTAGTGCTTCGGCGAGGTTTCGTTACTATCCCCTTGAGGAGGGTGAGCGCATGTCATTCAAGGTGGCTATCATCGGTGCCGGCTCGGTCGGCTTCACTAAAACTCTTGTTTCGGACCTCTTCAAGGTCTCCGAATTCAGCGACATCGAGATCGTTCTCACGGACATCAACGAGCACAATCTCGACATGATCCGCCAGATCATCGAGAAGATCGTCGCGGTGAACGAGCTGCCGGCCAGGGTGACGGCCACCACTGACCGCAGGAAAGCCGTGGAGGGAGCGCGCTACATCATGAGCTGCGTGCGCGTCGGCGGGCTCGAAGCCTTCGCCACGGATGTCGACATTCCGCTGAAATATGGCGTCGACCAGTGCGTGGGCGACACCCTGTGCGCCGGCGGCATCATGTACGGCCAGCGCAACATCCCCGTCATCCTCGATTTCTGCAGGGATATACGGGAAGTGGCGGAGCCGGGTGCGCTGTTCCTCAACTACGCAAATCCGATGGCCATGAACACCTGGGCGGCGCTGAAGTACGGCGGCGTCAACACGGTTGGCCTGTGCCACGGCGTGCAGCACGGGGCGCACCAGATCGCCAAGGTTCTCGGCGTCGCGGACGAGGAACTCGACTATGTCTGCAGCGGCATCAACCACCAGACCTGGTACATCGACCTGCGTGTCAACGGCCGCAAGATTGAGAAGGACGAACTCGTCACCGCCTTCGAGCGCCACCCCGTCTATTCGAAGCAGGAGAAGCTCAGGATCGACGTTCTGAAGCGCTTCGGCGTCTATTCCACCGAGAGCAACGGCCATCTTTCGGAGTATCTGCCTTGGTACCGCAAGCGGCCGGACGAGATCGGCAACTGGATCGACACGAGCGAGTGGATCCACGGCGAGACCGGCGGCTATCTGCGCTACTGCACGGAGCGCCGTAACTGGTTCGAGACCGACTTTCCGAAATTTCTGGACGAAGCCGCCAAGCCGCTCGCGGAGCACAAACGCACCACCGAGCACGCCAGCCACATCATCGAGGCGCTGGAAACAGGACGCGTCTATCGAGGCCATTTCAACGTGAGGAACGGCGGCATCATCAACAACCTGCCGGAGGATGCCATTGTCGAAAGCCCCGGCTTCGTCGACCGCTTCGGCATCAACATGGTCGAGGGCATCACGCTGCCACTCGCCTGCGCCGCCACCTGCACGGCCTCCAGCTCAGTGCAGCGCATGGCCGTCGAGGCGGCGATGACTGGCGACATCGAGCTCTTGAAGCTCGCCATGCTGCACGACCCGCTGGTGGGAGCGGTCTGCACGCCCGATGAGGTGTGGGCGATGGTGGACGAGATGGTGGTCGCGCAGGAAAAGTGGCTGCCGCAATATGCTGACGCCGTGCCGGCGGCGAAGGAACGGCTGGTCAAATCGACGGTCGCCACCCGCGACTGGCAGGGGGCGGCGCGCAAGCGGGTGCGGACGGTCGAGGAACTCAGGCAGATGGCGGGCGCGCATCGGTAGAGGCGGGCGGCCTGTTCGAGACCAGACGTGTTTTGTCGCTGGGCGGCTACGGTATTCGTCTTCCCTCAGGCAACAGCCGGTGCGTTTGCTGTTGGAACGCCAGGAGGGAAGCGATGAAGAATGCCAAACCGGGTGGTGCGCGCAGGCTCGCCGGAAGATGCATGTGCGGCGCAGTCCACTACGCCGTCGACGACGCATTCGGCTACGCAGCCAACTGCCATTGCGCCGACTGCCGGCGCATGACCGGCGCCGCCTTCAAGCCCTTCGCCGGCATCGAGCGGGAGAGGATGACGGTCACCGAGGGCGGGGACCATCTCATGATCTTCGGTGATGAAGACAATCATGACGCGCGCTGCAAGACCTGCGGCTCTTTTCTCTATTCGGTCGTGCGCGAGGGCGAGTTCGTGCACATCTCCATGGGCACGCTCACCGATGCGCCGACCATCCGGCCGAACGAGCACATCTTCGTCGGCTCCAAGGCGCCGTGGTACACGATCAACGACGACCTGCCGCAATATGAGCGCCATGTCTTCGAGGGACCGCCGGTCAACCGGTAAGTGCTGAGGTGGGGCGCGAAGGGTGCCTGAATGGGAGGAGGGAAGAGGGCATCGCATTGACTTTTGTCAATGCTCATGAATAATGTCTAGCCGGAGGAGACCTATGGCATATCGTCCGGCAGATCAGATCGTCCACAAGGCCGCCTGGCTCTATTATACGCACGGCCTGCGCCAGGACGAAGTGGCGCAGCGGCTGAATATCTCGCGTGCTTCCGTGGCGCTCTATTTGCGCCGAGCGCGCGAAGCCGGCATCGTCAACATCTCCACCTCCACCCAGCTTTTCCGCGAGGACATGATGGCGCGGCGCCTCGAGGACGCTCTGGACCTGGAGACGGTATGGCTGGTGGGCGAGGAGGGGCTGACGCCGGACCCCGCCGCCGAGATCCCAACGCTGGCGGCAAGCGTGTTCCTGGAGATGGTGAAGAATGGCGACCGCGTGGGCGTTGCCTGGGGGCGCACGGTCTATGCCATCGCCGACGCCATGTCCTATGCCGACCGTCAGGGCGTGACGGTGGTGGAGCTGTGTGGCAATCTCGGCTCGCCATATTCCTACCGCCCCGACCAGTGCACCATGGAGATCGCCCGCCGGCTCAACGCGCGCGGCCTCAATTTCTATGCCCCGCTGGTGCTGAGCACGGAAGAGCTGGCGCGCGCCTTGCGCGAGGAGCCGGTCGTCCGCGAGCAGCTCGACGGCATCAGCTCCTGTGATCTGGCACTGTTCACCGTCGGCACGCTGGACGAGGACAGCCACGTCATCAAATGCGGTGCGCTCGGACTTGAGGAGCTTCACCAGCTCAAGAAGCAAGGGGCGACCGGCGTCATCGCCGGGCAGATCATCGATGCCGAGGGGGCGTGGCTCGACTGTGATTACAACCGCCGCATGATCTCGGCCGATTTCGATGCCATCCGCGCAATCCCTCGCCGGCTCATGGTGGTGCAGGAGGATGAGAAGTTCGAGCCGCTCCTGGCGGCGATCAACGGGCGCTTCTTCACCCATCTGGTGCTGACGTCGCGCATGGCCGAGCGCCTGCTCGAGCACACCGGCGCGATTGCCGACAAGCATCAACCGGCCAAAGCCACCGCGTGACGGCCCCGCCGTCCGCTGCAACCTGACAAACGACAGACGGGAAGACGATGCAGAATCTCTGGAACGACAGTCATGCCGAAAAGCTGGTCGAGGACTATGCCGCAAAGGGTGTCGGCCGCGACTTGGCGCTCAGGGTCTACACGACCCGGCTCCTCGGCGGCGAGCCGCGGCTGGTGCTGCACGGCGGCGGCAACACCTCGCTGAAGACCAGGGCGACGGACATTCTCGGCCGGGAATGGGACGTTTTGTGCGTGAAGGGCAGCGGCTGGGATATGGGCGTCATCGAGCCGGCCGGCCTGCCGGCGGTGAAAATGGATGCGCTGCTCGCCGCCCGCAAACTCGGCGCACTTTCCGACGAGGACATGGTGGCCATGCAGCGCGCCAACCTCATCGACGCCTACGCCCCCAACCCCTCCATCGAGACGCTGCTGCACGCCTTTCTGCCGCACAAATTCGTCGACCATACGCACTCCACCGCCATTCTGGCGCTCGTCGACCAGGTGGATAGCGAGCCGCTCTGCCGTGAGGTCTTCGGCAAGCGGATGGGCTTCGTGCCCTACATCAAGCCCGGTTTCGACTTGGCCAAGGCGGCCGCCGACATCTACGACGCCGATCCATCTGTGGAGGGCCTCATCCTCGACAAGCACGGCATCTTCACCTTCGCCGAAGACGCGAAGGGGGCCTACGATCTGATGATCGAGTTCGTGACCATGGCCGAGAATTATGTGGCGCGGAAGGGCGGGAAGCCTTTTGCCTCTGTAGTGCTGCCGGCGGCTCTCGCAAATCCCGCCGAGATCAGCCCCTATCTGCGGGGCGCCCTCGCCATCCCGGAAGGCGAGGGACGCTTTGGCCGCATGGTCTCGGATTTCCGTACATCGCCGAAGATCCTCGACTATGTGAATGCCGAGACGGCCGAGGAACTTGCCGTGCGCGGCGTCTCCACGCCCGACCTTTCCATCCGCATCAAGACCGGTCCCATGGTGCTGCCGGCGCCGGAGGCGGGGAAGCTCGAGGAATACGGAGAGACGGTGCGCGACAAGGTGGCGGCATTCTCCGCCCGCTACCGCGCCTATTTCGAGAGCAACGATGCGCGCGACGACGTCAAGCGTACCATGCTCGACCCCATGCCGCGGCTCACCCTGGTGCGCGGCCTCGGCCTCTTCGGCCACGGGCGCAGCCTGAAGGAGGCGAAGGTCGCGGCCGATTGCGGCGAGATGCTGATCGAGGCGGTGACGGGGGCGGAGACCGTCGGCTCCTTCCAACCGCTCGCGCTGTCGGACCTGTTCGAGCTTGAATACTGGTCGCTGGAGCAGGCCAAGCTCGCTGCCAACAAGCCGAAAGCGTTGTCAGGGCAGGTGATGTTGATCACCGGCGGCGCCGGCGCTATCGGGGCAGCGACGGCGAAGCTCTTCGCCGCCCAGGGCGCACATGCGGTGGTGGTGGACCTCGACGCTGAGAAGGCCGAGGCGGTCGCCAAGGAGGCCGGCAATGCCTCGATCGGGGTGGGCGCCGACGTGACGGACTCCACCTCTGTGCGCGCCGCCTTCGAGAAGGCGGTGGAGGTCTATGGCGGCGTCGACATTGCCATCTCCAATGCCGGGGCGGCCTGGCAGGGCAGGATCGGCGAGCTTGACGACGCCACGCTGCGTAAGAGCTTCGAGCTCAACTTCTTCGCCCACCAGAGCGTGGCGAGAAATGCGGTACGCATTTTCCGGATGCAGAAGACCGGCGGCGTGCTCCTCTTCAACACCTCCAAGCAGGCCATAAACCCCGGCGCCAACTTCGGGGCCTACGGTCTGCCCAAGGCCGCCACGCTGTTCCTCTCCCGCCAATACGCTCTCGATTACGGCGCCGAAGGCATCCGCTCCAACGCTGTCAACGCCGACCGCATCCGCTCGGGGCTCCTCACCGACGAGATGATCGCCAGCCGCGCCAAGGCGCGCGGCGTGTCGGAGAAGGATTATATGGGCGGCAACCTCTTGGGGCTGGAGGTGCGTGCCGAGGACGTGGCGCAAGCCTTCCTGCATCAGGCGCTGGCCGAGCGGACGACGGCGGACGTGACCACGGTGGATGGCGGGAACATCGCGGCGGCGTTGCGGTAGTTCAGTCGTTTTACCTGCGAGGTAATTGCAGGGCGGCGCACTCGCCGCTCGGTTTTGAGGGGATGGCGCAAACACAGCCCTCATGGTGAGCTTGTCGAACCACGAGGGCGGGATGCCGTCGCTGATCTCAACTTGATTTTGAATGCAAGAAGGGCGGCCCTAGAGCCGCCCTCTCGTTCCATACCAAGCGAATTCCTCAATCCCGCGGCGGCAGCGGCATCCAGCCGGGCACCGCGACATCAGCATGGGCGAACTGCGGCAGCTTCTGCGACAGTTCTTCCATGTTCTTGATGTCCTCATCGTTGAGCTGTTGTTGCGTGATCAGCGTCGGCGGGACGATGACGTTCCGGCCCGGATCCTCACCGGCGAGCAGCATGGCGAGCGCGCGCACCGAGACCTCGCCGACGACGGCCGGGTTGGTGGCCGCCGTCGCCACCCAGGCGCTGCCGGGCTCGCGCATGGCGGAGATATCGGCGGTCGAGATGTCGGCGGAGTAAATCTTGACACCCTCGGAAAGCCCCGCCTCATCGACGGCGATCTTCACGCCCTTGGCGAACTCGTCATAGGGGGCGAACATGACCTGGATACCCGGATTGGCCGTGACGACGGAGCGCGCCTGGTTGGCCACCGAGTTGGCGATCGGGTTGTCGAGCGTGCCGAATTGGGCGACCTCCTCGATGCCCGGATATTTCTCCTTGAACTCAAGCCAGGTCTCGTTGCGCCGGTCGAGCGGGGCGATGCCGGCGACGTAGACATAGCCGGCCTGCCATTCCTCGCCGTTGTCCTTGATCGCCTGTTCGAGCGCCAGGCGGGCGAGATCGCGGTCGGACTGCTCGATCTGCGGGATCGCCTCGTTCTCCACGTTCACGTCGAAGGCGACGACTTTGATACCCGCATCCACCGCGCGCTGGGCGGCTTCCTTCATCGATTCCGTCAGCCCGTGCTGGATGACGATCCCGTCGACGCCGAGCGCGATTGCCTGGTCCACCATGTCGGCCTGAAGGGCGGCGTCCTGGCGGCTGTCGAAGACGCGCAGGTTGACGCCCAGCGCCTTGGCCTGGGCTTCGACGCCGGAGAGATACGCCTGGAAGAAGTCGCCGGTCGACAGATAACGCACTAGCGCGATCTCCACATCGCCCGGATTGTCGAAGGGGGCAGGCATGTCCTGCGCGCCGGCAGCCGCCGGCCACAGCATGCTTGCCCCGAGAAGGCCGGCGGCGAGCCTGCCCAGATGTCTGCGTGAGACTTTCATGTTTTCCTCCACTTGCTTCCTCCCGATATCCCGCCTACCGGCCGTTGCGGCCAAGCAGTGCGAAGGTGAATACGAGCGCGACGACCAGCACTGCGCCCTTGACGAAATCCTGCGTGTAGTAGGGAACGTTCATCATGGTGAGGCCCTGTAAGAGCACGCCGACGAACAGTGCACCGATGGCCGTGCCGAAGGCGTTGGGCTTTGCCGCGCCCAGCACGGCGAAACCGATGAGGGCGGCGGCGACCGCGTCGAGCAGGAGATTGTTGCCGGATGCGATGTCGCCGCGGCCGAGGCGCGCCGCCAAGAGAATGCCGCCGATGGACGCGAAGACGCCGGAGATGACATAGGCCCAGATCTTGTAGGCCTTGACCGGCGCGCCGGCGAACTCGGCCGCCCGCTCGTTCGAGCCGACGGCATACATCATGCGGCCGAAGCGGGTGTATTCCAGGAAGAACCAGATGAGGACGGCAAGCACGATGAGCACCACCACCGCCGCCGGCACGAGATTTTCGATGAAGAAGTCGAAGCGGTGGCGGCCGAGTGCCAGGAAGGCGGCGCTGAAGGTGCCTTCTGCGGTCGAGCCGTCGGGCAGGGTCATGCCGGCGGCGATGGATCGTCCCTCGGTCGGGATGCGCTGCAGGCCGATGAGCAGGAACATCATGCCAAGCGTGGCGAGCAGGTCCGGCACGCGCATGTAGCAGATGATGAGGCCGTTGATGAGGCCGACAAGCGCACCGATGGCGAGGCAGGCGACGACGGCAACGAAGGCGTTCTGCTCCAGGATCACCATGACATAGGCCGCCGCCATCATCGCGGAGGTGGCGATTGAGCCGATGGAAAGGTCGAAGCCGCCGACGACCAGCGTGGCGGTCACCCCGAGCGCCAGAATGCCGGTGATGGAGACCGACTGCAGAATGAAGACGGCGGCCTGCGGAGAGGCGAAGCCGCGTGTGGCGAGTGAGAAAAAGACGATGAGCCCGGCGAGCAGCGCCAGGAAGCCATAGCGGATCGCCAGATTACGCGCGGAAAAGCGCACACCCACGTCCTCGGATCGCGGGGCTTCCGTGACGGACTTTCCGGCGAGATCGCTGTTCATCGGTCAATACGCTCCGTTTCTTCGCCTCGGCATGGCGACTGCGGGAGAGATCCGCCCCCCTCTCTGGGAGGTTTCCCACGACATTCCTAGGCGGCATATTCAGCCCTCCCGCCTGCCACCTCCGCCAGCAGGCGGTCCATGTCCACGTCCCGGTTCAGGTGCTCGCCGACGATCGTGTGTTCGGACATGACGAGGATGCGGTCGGCTGTTTCCAGCGCCTCGTCGAGCTCCGTCAGGAAAAGGAGCGTCGCCCGTTCGGCGGCGCTTTCGCGCAGCTTGGTAGCGATGTCGTGGCGGGCGGCGATGTCGACGCCCTGGAAGGGCTCGTCGAGGATGAGCATGCGCGAGGACTGTGAAAGCCAGCGCGCCACCGTCACCTTCTGCTGGTTGCCGCCCGAAAGGGTGGCAAGATCGTCGCGCTCGGAGCGGCAGACCACCTTGAGGTCGGCGATCTGACGGCGCGCGGCGGCGCGCTCGGCCTGGCGCCTGGCCACGCCGAAATGCGAGAAGCGCGGCAGGAATGGCAGGCTCATGTTCTCGTAGATGTTGAAGTCGGGCACGATGCCCGTCTTGGCGCGGTCCTTGGCGACCAGGAAGACGCCACGGCGGATGGCTTCGGCCGGGGTCGCAGGTGCGTAAGCCTGACCGTCGAGGTGCATTTCTCCGGTAAGCGGAGAGTGGATACCGAAGAGGGTTTCTGCCAGCCGCGTCTTGCCGACGCCGACGAGGCCGGTCACGGCCACCACCTCGCCGGCGCCGAGTTCGAGCGAGAACGGTTGCGCGCCTTCGGCGAGCTTGAGGCCGCTCGCGGCGAAGATCGGCCGCGTCGCCGTCTGCGAGGCGATACCGCTTACACCCAGATTCTGGCCCAGCATGGCGTTGACCGCGCCTTCGTAATCCAGCGGCTTGTCCTCGAAGAGGCCGGCGATGCGGCCGTCGCGCAGGCTGATGATGCGGTCTGCCACGCGGCGGATGTCGGACATGCGGTGTGATATATAGAGGATGGCGACGCCGCGGGCGCGCAGCCGTTCGACAAGGGCGAAGAGCCGCTCGGCCTCGCTGCTCGACAGAGACGAGGTGGGTTCGTCGAGGATCATCACCTTCGGCTCGTGCGCCATGGCACGGGCGATGGCCACCATCTGCCGGTCGGCCAGCGAAAGTTCTGTGACATCGGCGGAAAGGTCGATCGCAAGCCCCATGCGGCTTGCAACCTCCCGTGCCTCGCGGCGTATGCGGCGGGGGTTGAAGAAGGTGCCACGGCCGGCGCCGTTGAGCCGGTCGAGGATCAGGTTGGTGGCGACGTCCAGCATGCCGACCACGCCATCGTCGATGTTCTGGTGTACGGTGACGACGCCGGCGCGCATGGCTTCGGCGGGTGTGGCCGGCGCGAAGGGGAGGGCACCCAAACTCATGGAGCCGCTGTCGGCGCGGTGGATGCCGCTCATGATCTTGACGAGGGTGGACTTGCCGGCGCCATTCGCGCCCATCAGGACAGTCACCTCGCCGGCGCGCAATTCCAGTGAGATGCCGCGCAGCACCTCGTTCGGGCCAAACGACTTGCCGAGACCCGCAATGCGGAAAGTGGCGTCCTCTACCATGACTTCCTCCCAGCATGACGCTATGCATAGGCCAAGCATTTGTCAACATCATTGACAAATGACAGAGCCTTGCTAGCGTGTGCTGAGATTATGGAGGATGGGCGCAGTGGTGATAGGCGCTCGTTGGGCGGCAGGAAGGCGCAAGGCCGGATGAACGGCAAGCTGTTGCGGCTCCACAATCTGGGAGAGACGGGAGGAGGCAAAGGAATGAAGGAAGACGCGTTTCAGGCGTTGACGGTGGAGACACTGGCCGCGCGGCTGAGCACAGTTCCCGCCGTGGCAGAGCGGGTCGGCGGGGTGGCAGAGCGCTGGAAGGTGCGTGAGGTGGGCGACGGCAATCTCAACCTCGTCTTCATCGTCGAGGGGGAGGCGGGCAGCGTCGTCGTCAAGCAGGCGCTTCCCTATGTGCGGCTGGTGGGCGAGAGCTGGCCGCTGCCGTTGAAACGCGCCTTCTTCGAATATCACGCCCTCACGCGGCAGGAGAGAAGGGCGCCAGGCCTGGTGCCGACCGTCTACTATTTCGACGAGAGCCAGGCGCTCACGGTGATGGAGTATCTCTCGCCGCACATCATCCTGCGCCGCGCGCTTATTCAGGGGCAGGAGCTGCCACGGATCGCCGAGGACCTCGGGCTCTTCATGGCGCGCACGCTTTTCCGCGGCTCCGACCTCCACATGGAGACGCGCGAGCGCAAGGCGGACCTGGCGCTGTTTTCCGACAACACTGAACTTTGCGATATCACCGAGAACCTCGTCTTCACCGATCCCTATTTCGATGCCCCCATGAACCGGCACACGCCGGAACTCGACGCGCTGGTGGCTGAGTTCAGGGTCGACCGCGACCTCAAGGTCGAGGCGCAGAAGATGAAGCATCTTTTCGCCGCCAAGGCAGAGACGCTGGTGCATGGGGACCTGCACACCGGCTCGGTGATGGTGACGGCGGAGGACACGAGGGTCATCGACCCCGAGTTCGCCTTCTACGGCCCCATCGCGTTCGACGTCGGCATGCTCACCGCCAACTACTGGATGGCCTTCTTCTCGCAAAAAGGCCACGCGGCCGGGGGTTCCCGTGCTTCGATGCGCACCTATCTACTGAAGGTGATCGAGGAGACGTGGGCCGTCTTCCGGGCGGAGTTTTCCCGGCTATGGCGGACGGAGCGCGCGGGCATGCTGTATCATCGCAGCCTCTACGAGGATCAGGGTGACGAGCTGGGGGCCGAACAGGCGCTCGGCCATGTGCTGCACGAGATCTGGACGGACATGCTGGGCTTTGCCGGAGTGGAAATTCACCGACGCATCCTCGGTCTCGCCCACAACGCCGATTTCGAGGACATCGAGGACACGGGGCTGAGGGCGACGTGCGAGGCGGCGGCGCTGCGGTTCGGGCGCCACATCGCCGTGAACCGGCACCACATCGCCTCGCTCACCGAGATCAATCACTTGGCGCAACTGCTTGATGAAGGGTGCGCCAGCGCCCAGACGGGGAGGCAGTCATGAAAGTCGCAGGCAAGCACTTCCGCACCATCTGGCTCAATGAGGATGGCTGGTCCGTCGACCTTATCGACCAGCGCTGGCTGCCGCATGAGTTCCGGGTGGAGAATGTGCGCGACGTTGAAGGCATTGCCACCGCCATCCGCGACATGTGGGTGCGCGGGGCGCCGCTGATCGGCGTGACCGCGGCCTATGGCGTAGCGATCAGGATGCGCGAGGACCCGTCCGACGCGGCACTAGACGCGGTGTGGGAGGAACTACACGCCACGCGCCCGACGGCCATCAACCTGCGCTGGGCGCTCGACGAGATGCGCAATCTGTTGAGCCCGCTGCCGGAGGCCGAGCGCTCGGAGGCCGCGTACGCCCGAGCGGCGGAGATCGCTCATGAAGACGTGGAATTGAACCGCTCGATCGGCAAGCACGGGCTGGAGATCATCAAGGAGATCGCCAGGAGCAAGAAGCCGGGCGAGCCGGTGAACATTCTCACACACTGCAATGCCGGCTGGCTGGCGACTGTGGACTATGGAACGGCCACCTCTCCCATCTATCTGGCGACGGAGGAGCAGATTCCTGTCCACGTCTATGTGGACGAGACGCGGCCACGCAATCAGGGCGCGCATCTGACCTCCTGGGAGATGGCAGGCCACGGCGTGCCGCACACGCTGATCGTCGACAACGCCGGCGGGCACCTGATGCAGCGCGGGATGGTGGACATGGTGATCGTCGGCACCGACCGCACCACCGCCCATGGCGACGTGTGCAACAAGATCGGCACCTATCTGAAGGCGCTCGCGGCAAAGGACAACGGCGTGCCCTTCTACGTCGCCCTGCCTTCGCCGACAATCGACTGGACGGTGCGCGACGGGGTGAAGGAGATACCTATCGAGGAGCGCTCGGGCGACGAGGTGTCGCTGGTGTGGGGACGCGACGAGGGCGGCAAGACGCGGCAGGTCCGCATTTCGCCCGACGCCACGCCAGCCGGCAATCCGGCCTTTGACGTGACGCCGTCTCGGCTCGTGACCGGGCTGATCACCGAGCGCGGGATCGCCGAGGCTTCGGCGGAGGGTTTGGCGAAGCTGTTTCCGGAGCGGGCGAAGGCAGCGGCCTGACGGCCCGCCATCGGAACATTCGCGGCTCTCGCACGTCTGGTAGGCGAAAGCGTGAAAGGTGTAACGATGGCGAAGGCAAGCGACCGAAATCTCGCCCGGGCAGCGCTCGATCGCTATCCCAAAACCTATGCCGACATGCTGCGCATCGACGTGGCGAAGAACACGCCGGCGCCCCTCTATCAGTGGCTGATCGCCTCGCTGCTGTTCAGCACGCGCATCTCGGCGGACGCGGCGCAGAACGCGGCGCGCGCCTTGTTCGATCAGGGCTGGCGCACGCCGCAGAAGATGGCGGAGACGACCTGGGCCGAGCGGGTGAAGGTGCTCAACCGCTCCGGCTATGCCCGCTACGACGAGAGCACCTCGCGCTATATCGGCTTTTCCACCGACCTTATCCAGGAGTGCTACGGCGGTGATCTCAGGAAATTGCGCGAGGCCGCGGAGCGCGACGTCGAGCGCGAGCGGGAGCTCTTGAAGGAGTTCAAGGGCATCGGTGACGTCGGCGCGGACATCTTCTTCCGCGAGGTGCAAAGTGCTTGGGACGAGCTCTATCCGTTCGCCGATAAGAAGGCGCTGGACGCGGCGAAGAAGGTCGGTCTGCCGGCAAGTGCCGACGGACTTTCGCAACTGGTCTCAAGGCGTGACCTGCCGCGGCTTCTGTCTGCGCTGGTGCATGTGACGCTGGCGAAAAAGGTGGAGGAAGTGCGGCAGGCGGCTTGAGCGAGCTGTTTACACGGCATCGCGCTGGCAGTCGGTCCAGGCATCCTTCACCGGCTTGCCAGGAAGTTTTCCACTCGCCACCAGATTGCGACGCATCTCGAGCGGCGTCATGCCATAGGCGGCGCGGAAGTGGGTGTAAAACTGGCTGAGCGAGGTGAAGCCGGACTGGAAGGCGGCGTTGGCGATCGAAAGATTGCCCTCGAAGAGCAGCGCGCGGGCGCGGATAAGCCGCATGCGGATGACGAAGCGGCGCACCGGGATGCGCATGACGCGCGTGAAGAGGTTGAGCGCGTAGTTTGGATGCAGGCCCACCACGCGCGCGACATCGCGGGACGAGATCGGCTCGGCCAGGTTCTCATGGATATAGCGCACCATCGCCACCACGTAGCGCAGCGGAGAGGCGGTGCGGACGACCGGCTCCAGCGTCTCGATCCATGGCGGCAGAAGTTCCTCCCAGCCGACGAGCGTCGTGCGCCGCAGCATGTTGGCGATCTCGGATTTCAGGATGTCCGCGCGCTCGGCATCGCCGCTGCGGTAGTCCTGGTACCAGCGCTCCAGGAGCGCGTTGTCGACGGCGTCACCGGGCAACCCGATCACGCCGCCGCCGATCATCGTTTCGTTTAGCCTGCCAAGATTGGGCATATAGAGAAAGGTGTCGAGCGGCAGGTAGATGTTGCACTGGCGGGCCTCGCCGCTCCTTCCCCGATCGATGCGTACGGTCTGGTGCGGGATGCCCGCCCAGAACATCACCAGCCGTTGCGCGGGGATTTCCACGGCCCGGCCGTCGAAAAGATAACCCATCCCTCCCTCGGTCAGCCAGTTGAACTCGATATGGCCGTGCCAATGCTCGGTCGGCATCAGTTGTGGATCGAACCAGCGGATGCCGAAGCGACCGAAGGCTTTCGTGGTGGCATAGAACCGGCGGTCGGGGCGTGGCACGGGTTTGGGCGCCTTCGCCTTTTCCTTCCGTGTCTCACGCCTTTCGATCACATCCGACATGCTTCCTCCCCAATCTTTAAAAACCGGAATAAGTGCTTAGAGAACCGGATTGCATGACGCTGCGCAAGGGGTACCGTCATGGGATACGCAACTGTGTCCGGATGGGAGTTCCGGCAAGACGCGTAAAGTGACGAAAGGGAGGAAAGATGTACAGGAAGCTGATGGCCCTGAGTGGGGCGGGTATGCTGTTGAGCGCATCGGCGCTGGCGGTGCATGCCCAGATAGTGGAGCCGACCACGCCGCCGGATCCGCCGGTGTTTCCGGCGCAGAGCGAGCCGGTCTTTGTCGGCATTTCCGACATCATGGAGTATCGCGCGCTTGATGCGTACCACGAGCCCGAGTGGGTCAAGGAGAATTTCGTCGACACGGGCAAGCTGCCGCCGGTGGAAGAGCGCCTGCCGAAGGAGCCGTTGGTCTACAAGGCCGGAAACATGCCCGACGGCATCGGCACCTATGGCGACGTGATGCGCCACGTCATCGGTGGCCGGCCCGAGGGCTGGAACTACATCGCCGGCCAGAGCCAGGGCTGGGGAGGTATCGATATCGGCATGATGGAATGCCTGACGCGCGTCGGGCCGCTCTTCACCGTCAAGGCGGACGAGGTCGAGCCGATGCCGAACCTCGCCAAGAGCTGGGAGTGGTCGGAGGACGGCCATCAGCTCACGATGCAGTTGATCGAGGGCGCGAAATGGTCCGACGGCGATCCGTTCGATGCCGACGACGTGATGTTCTATTGGGAAGACCATGTGCTCGACCCCAATGTCTCGCCGCTCAACGGCGCGACGGCCGACACATTCGGCGGCAAGGGGACGAAGCTCGAAGCGCTCGACGACTACACGATCCGCTGGACCTTCGAGGAAGCCTTTCCCGAGCAGTATCTCTACCAGATGGCCTACGGCACCTTCTGTCCCGGACCGTCGCACATCCTGAAGCCCGAGCATCCGAAATACTCGGACAACACCTACGACCAGTATCAAAACGCCTTCCCGCCGGAATTCATGAACTGGCCGGTGATGGGGGCATGGGTCCCGGTGGAATACCGGTCGGACGATATCGTCGTGCTGCGCCGCAATCCCTACTATTGGAAGGTCGATGAGGAGGGCAACCAACTCCCCTATCTCGACGAGGTGCACTACAAGCTGTCCACCTGGGCCGACCGCGATGTGCAGGCGGTGGCCGGCACTGGCGACTTCTCAAACCTCGAACAGCCCGAGAACTATGTGGAGTCGCTGAGGAAGGCGGCGGACGACAATGCGCCGGCGCGTCTTGCCTTCGGCGCCCGCACCATCGGCTACACGGTCTATCCGAACCTTTCGGCCAATGGTTGGGGCAGCCCCGATGCGCGCGGCCAGGCGATCCGGGAACTGAATCGCAATCTCGACTTCCGCAAGGCCATCACCCACGCGCTTGACCGGCAGCGGCTGGGCGAGGCGCTGGTGAAAGGGCCCTTCACGGCCATCTATCCGGGCGGTCTCTATTCCGGGACGTCGTTCTACGACAAGGAGTCCACGGTCTATTACCCTTACTCGGTGGAAACCGCGCAGGCCCAACTGGAAAAGGCCGGCCTGACCGACACGGACGGTAACGGCATCGTCAACTTCCCCGAAGACGCGGAAGGCGTCGGCGGTCAGGACGTCGAGATCGTCATGCTCATCAATGGCGACTATCAGACCAACAGAAGCCTTGCCGAAGGCATTATCGCCATGATGGAGCGCATAGGCCTGCGCGTGGTCCTGAACATCCAGAACTCCAACACGGAGCAGGATCTGCTGCAGGGCGGCAAGTTCGACTGGGCCCTCTTCCGCAACTCGGAGGAACTGGCGACGGCGCTCAAGTTTACCGAGCGGCTGGCGCCGGTGGGGCCGCGCTCGACCTGGACGCGGCGCGCGGGCACCGATGGCACGCTCGACCTCTTGCCCTTCGAGGAGGAGATGGTCGAGGTCGTCAACGCCTTTACATCGAGCCGGGACAACCAGGAGCGGCTTGAGCTGATGAAGAAGTACCAGAAGCTCTACACCGAGAACCTGTGGGCGATCGGCGTGACGCAGTATCCGGGTGCCCTCATCATCAACAAGCGCTTTGCCAACATCCCTGCAGGCGCGCCCATCTTCATGTTCAACTGGGCCGAGGACAACATTATCCGCGAGCGGGTGTATGTGCCGAAGGACAAGCAGCAGGACTACGAGCTGTTTGCCGAAACGCTGCCCGGCGAGCCGGGCGCGGACGGTCCGGTGAACTGAGGCGACAACGGCGGCGAGGGGGTCCGTCCCCTCGTCCGCCAGGAAGAGTTGAATCATGCTGCGCTTCGTAACCATACGCGTTTTGTCGGCGCTGCCCGTCCTGTTCGTCTTGAGCGTGGTGACGTTCGCCATCATCCAGGCGCCGCCGGGCGACTATGGCGACTACATCCGCTCCCAGCTCATCAACCAGGGCGGCGCCTCAATCGAGCAGGCAGAGGCGCAGGCCGAGGCCTGGCGCGAAGCGCGCGGGTTCAACGATCCGATCCCGGTGCAATATGCGCGCTGGCTCACCGGCATCGTGACGCGCGGCGATTTCGGGCACAGTTTCTTCTACAACAAGCCGGTGGGCGACGTGGTGGCGGAACGATTGCCGCGCACGATCCTGCTGGCGCTCACCTGTCACATCCTGGCGTCGATCTTCGGCATCACGCTCGGCATCATCGCGGCGACGCGGCAATATAGCTGGGTCGACACGCTGTTCTCGTTCATCTCGTTCCTCGGGATGACGATCCCGCGCTTCCTGCTGGCGCTGATCATCCTCTACATCCTCGCTTTCAAGCTCAACGTGCAGGAGCTCGGCAGCTTCTTTTCGCCGCGTTATGGCGGAGCGCCGTGGTCGTGGGCGAAATTCGTCGATCTCGTGAAGCATGTCTGGCCGGTGATCGCCATCGCCACCTTCGGCGGGCTTGCCTACAACATGCGCGTCATGCGGTCGAACCTGCTCGATACGCTGAACGCGCAATATGTGGAGACGGCGCGCGCCAAGGGCCTATCGGAAGGCGCGGTGGTGCTCAAGCACGCGGTGCCCAACGCGCTGCATCCGCTCGTCGCCTATCAGGGCGTGGTGTTGCCCTATATGCTGACCGGCGAGATCGAGGTCGCAATCGTCTTCTCGCTCGCCACCGTCGGGCCGGCCATCGTCGGCTCCATGAACCGCGGCGACGTCTATGTGACGGCCACGTTCATGCTGGTGCTGGCGGCGACGCTGATCATTGGCAACATCATCGCCGACTTCCTGCTGGCCTTGCTTGACCCGCGTGTGCGACTGGGAGGAGCAGCCGAATGAGCACGACCATTCTTCCCACCCCGACCGAGCATGAAGAAGCCTCGCCCGGAATCCCACCGGAGGCACCGACGACCAAGCCGGTCCAGGGCGAGGAGAGCTACTCGCGGCTCGTCTGGCGGCGCCTCCGCCGTTCCGTCAGCGGCATGGTCGGCCTGATTCTGGTGTCGCTCCTGGTGATCGTGACGATCTTCGGCGACTTCTTCGCGCCGATGAACCCGAAGGAGCCTGGCATCGCTTTCGCACCGCCGGACCATATCAGCTTCTTCGCGCCCGACGGCAGCTTCTCACTCATGCCCTACGCCTATCCGATCGGCGAGACCGGAGAGCTTGACCCGGTGACCTTTCAGCCGATTACCGGGCCGGACCTGGAGAACCCGATCGCGCTCGGTTTCTTCGTCGAGGGCAGTCCATACCGCCTCTTCGGCCTGATTCCCGCCAGGGTGCGTTTCTTCGGCGCGCGCGATGGCCAGCCGGTGCATTTCCTGGGTACCGACAAGTTCGGCCGAGATATTTTTTCGCGCGGCATCGTCGGCGCGCGCATCTCGCTCGCCATCGCCCTTATCGTCGTCACCATCACGACGACCGTCGGCACCCTGGTCGGCATCACCTCCGGCTATCTCGGCGGGCGTGCGGACACCTGGCTTCAGCGTTTCGTGGAGCTGGTGCTGGCATTCCCGCAGTTGCCGCTATACCTCGCGCTTGCATCGTTGATCCCAGCCACCACGTCGTCCAACGTCTTCCTGGCCTTCGTCATCGTCGTGCTCGCCGCGCTGGGCTGGGCGCAGCTGTCCCGCGAGGTGCGCGGCAAGACACTGGCTCTGGCGCGCATCGACTACGTGCGTGCAGCGATGGCGGTAGGGGCAGGGGACGGGCGCATCATCCTGCGCCACATCCTGCCCAATGTGCTCTCCCACGTGATCGTCGCCGTCACGCTGGCGATCCCGACGGTGGTGCTGCTCGAAAGCTTCCTCGGCTTCCTCGGCTTTGCGGTGAAGCCGCCGCTTATCTCCTGGGGACTGATGTTGCAGGACACGTCCAACTTCTCCGTGATCGGCTCCTATCCGTGGATCCTTTCGCCAGTGGTGTTCGTGCTGATCACCGTCTTCGCCTTTAACGCGCTGGGCGACGGTCTGCGCGATGCCATCGATCCGTATTGAGGGAATAAGATGCTCGACAGAAGCAATCCCTTCGCCCCGCCCGAGCGGCACGACCTCGGCCAGCACGGCCGCGAGCTGATCCTCGATGCGCGCAACGTCGCCGTCGACTTCAAGGTCGAGGGCGGGGTGGTGAATGCGGTGCGCGACGTCTCGTTTCAGCTGCACCAGGGCGAAACCATTGCGCTGGTGGGCGAGAGCGGCTCCGGCAAGTCAGTGACGGCACGCACGGTGATGCGGCTTTTGTCGCGGCGGGCGACGATCAAGCCGGGCACGAATATCATGCTTTCGGGAATGGACATCGTGTCCATGAGCGAGCGGGGGATGCGGCGCTTGCGCGGCAAAAAGGTCTCCATGATCTTTCAGGAGCCTATGTCCTCGCTCAACCCGGTCTATACGATCGGCCGCCAGATTTGCGAAATCCTGCATTTGCACAATCGCATCAGCGGCAAGGAAGCCATGGAAAGGGCGCGGCAGCTTCTGGAGGAGGTGCACATCCCCGAGCCCGAGGCGCGGCTGAGGCAGTATCCGCACCAGCTTTCCGGAGGACAGCGGCAGCGCGTGATGATCGCCATGGCGCTCGCCAACCGGCCGGACATCCTCATCGCCGATGAGCCGACGACCGCGCTCGACGTGACGGTGCAGGCGCAGATCCTGAATCTCATCAAAGAGCTGAAGGACAAATACGGGATGGCGGTGATTTTGATCACCCACGACCTGACCATCGTCCGCCAGTTCTCCGAATATGTCTATGTGATGCAGAACGGCGTCGTTCAGGAGCACAACGAGACCGAGGCGCTGTTCCGCAAACCGCAGCACCCCTACACCCAACGTCTCATGGGCGCCGAACCCAAGGGCTCGGCAAAGCCACTCGGCGGAGGTGAGCCCATCGTGCTGGAGGGCCGGGAGGTCAACGTCACGTTCAAGCTCAGGCGCGGCGGCATGTTCAAGCCCGACTATTTCGACCTGGTGGCCGTCGATAACCTCGACCTGGGCTTGAAGCGCCATGAGACGCTCGGCCTCGTCGGCGAAAGCGGCTCGGGCAAGACCACCTTCGGCCAAGCCCTCATCCGGCTGATCGACAACCAGGGCGGCGAGATCTTTTTCAATGGCGATGCGATCCACGGCAGGGACCGCAAGGGCATGCAGCCGCTGCGCTCGCGCATGCAGGTGGTGTTCCAGGACCCCTTCGCCTCGCTCAACCCGCGCATGTCGGTCAGGCAGATCATTGAAGAGGGGCTGATCGTCAACGGCATCGGCGCCAATACGCGCGAGCGGGTGGACCGCGTGCGCCAGGCGCTCGTCGACGCCGGGCTGCCGGATACCATCCTCAACCGTTTTCCGCACGAGTTCTCCGGCGGTCAGCGCCAGCGTATCGCCATCGCCCGGGCTATCGCTCTGGAACCGGAATTCATCCTGCTCGACGAACCGACCTCGGCGCTCGATTTGTCGGTGCAGGCGCAGATCATCGACCTGTTGCGCAAGCTGCAGGACGAGAAGGGCCTCTCCTATCTCTTCATCTCGCACGACCTGAAGGTGGTGCGTGCGCTGTGTCATCGGGTGATGGTGATGCAGTTCGGCAGGATCGTCGAAGAAGGCCCGGTGGAGGAGGTGCTATCCAACCCCAAGACCGACTATACGGAGCGGCTCGTCCGTGCCGCGTTCGAAATTGCCGCTTGAACTTCGGAGAAGCAGAATGGCAGAGCCAAGAATTGCCTTCATCGGCGCCGGATCGACAGTGTTCATGAAGAACATCATCGGCGACGTGCTGCAGCGTCCGGCGCTTGCCGGCGCCACGGTCGCGCTGATGGACGTCAATCCCGAGCGGCTTGAGGAAAGCGCGGTCGTCGCGGGCAAGCTGGTGGCGACGCTCGGCGTCCCGGCGACGGTGGAGACCTATACGGACCGGCGCGCTGCGCTCGATGGCGCGGACTTCGTCATCGTCGCCTTCCAGGTGGGCGGCTACGAGCCCTCGACGGTGATCGACTTCGAGGTGCCGAAGAAATATGGCCTGCGCCAGACCATCGCCGACACGCTGGGCGTGGGCGGCATCATGCGGGCCATCAGGACCGTACCACACCTATGGAACGTCTGCGCGGACATGATGGAGGTGTGCCCGGAGGCGATCCTCCTGCAGTATGTGAACCCGATGGCCATCAACACCTGGGCGATTGCCGAAAAATACCCGCAGATACGGCAGGTGGGGCTGTGCCACTCCGTGCAGGGTACGGCATGGGAGCTTGCCCGCGATCTCGGCATCCCGGTGGAGGAGATCCGCTACCGCGCCGCCGGCATCAACCACATGGCCTTCTATCTCAACTTCGAGCACAGGCAGCCGGACGGGAGCTACAAGGACCTCTATCCCGAGCTTCTCAAGGGCTATCGTGAGGGGCGTTTCCCGAAGCCCAGCCACTGGAATCCGCGCTGCCCCAACAAGGTGCGCTACGAGATGATGACCAGGCTCGGCTACTTCGTCACCGAGAGCTCCGAGCACTTCGCTGAGTATGTGCCCTGGTTCATCAAGCGCGACCGGCCGGACCTCATCGAGAAATTCGGCATCCCCCTCGACGAGTATCCAAAGCGCTGCGTGGAGCAGATCGAGCGCTGGAAGAAGCAGGCCGACGCATACCGCAAGGCCGAGCGCATCGAGGTGGAGGAGAGCCACGAATATGCCTCCTCGATCATGAACTCGGTGTGGACCGGCGAGCCTTCCGTCATCTACGGCAACGTTGCCAATAAGGGCTATATCACGTCACTGCCTGAGGGCTGTGCGGTGGAGGTGCCATGTCTGGTGGATGCCAACGGGATCCAGCCGACGGCGGTCGGCTCCCTGCCGCCCCAACTCACGGCGCTGATGCGCACCAACATCAACGTGCAGGAACTGACGGTGGCCGCGCTCATGAAGGAGAGCCGCGAACATATCTATCACGCGGCGATGATGGACCCGCACGCGGCTGCCGAACTCGATCTTGAACAGATATGGAGTCTCACCGACGACCTGATCGCCGCCCATGGCGACATGCTGCCCGAATGGGCACGCGGAGAGGCGAAACGGCAGGTGGCATAAGCGAAAGAGTTCCTCCCCGCGCCAGCGCTCCATCCGATGGCGCAAACAGGAATGGGCCGAAGCAATGCTTCGGCCCATTCGCTTGGTCTCGTCGATCGCTCACCGCGACCGCAGAAGGCTCAGTAGCCCCTCGGGCACGCTGCGGTATAGCGACGGCCGTACTCGTCGCGGTAGATGCACTGGTTGCGGCCTTCGGCTGCCCGTCCGATGAGCGCGCCGGCAATAGCGCCGGCCGCACCGCCGACGACCGCCCCTTCGACCTCGTTACCGGCTACCGCCGCGCCAACTGCTGCGCCGCCCAGACCGCCGATCGCCGCACCCTGCTCAGTGGGCGTACACGCTGCGGCGGCGACCAAGAACGGCACCAAAAGAATGAGCTTTCTCATACGACTCTCCAACATAACGTTGCACCGGACATAATGCGCCCTGCGGCAAAATGTTCCGGCTATGAACGTTGTAGATGCTTTCCTGTCGCACTCCACACGTCAAGCGTCATGCGCCTACGGGGCGAGAATCTTCTGGAAACGCGCCGATTTCGTCACATTTTCGCCGCCGGGGGGTTCATTTTCCGCCTGAATTGTTGGACTTTCGTCTCATTCCGCACGGTTGGGGTCGCAAAGAGACCATTTTGCACGGCTGTTTTTCTACAGGCTCGTTGTGCGGAGGAATGTTCCGGCGCGTGGGCCATGGGGGCCTTTTCTTGCCTGCGCCGGACAAAAATGGAGCTAAAAATGGCTGATACGCCCGTCCAGGAGGAACCCGGTCTTGCGCCGGGGCAGGACAATGTCCGGATCATGGGCTTGGATGTCCACAATCCCGTCTTCTTCGTTTCTGCCGTCGTCATCGTCGCGTTCGTCATCGTCACGTTGATTTTCCGCGAGAGCGCCGGCCCGATACTCGGGGGGCTGCGCACCTGGCTCACCTCGACCTTTGACTGGGTCTTCATGATCTCGGCCAACCTGTTCGTCATTTTCTGCCTCGTGGTGGTGTTCACGCCGTTCGGCAAGGTGCGCCTGGGTGGCAAGGACGCCGTGGCCGAATATTCTTATGCCGGCTGGTTCGCCATGCTTTTCGCCGCCGGCATGGGCATCGGGTTGATGTTCTTCGGCGTGCTGGAGCCGATGTATCACTTCAACAACCCGCCACTTGGCGTGGCACCGCCGATTGTCGACGGCGAGGTGGTGCCGGGCGCCGTGGAGCAAGCGCGCGAGATGGCCATGGCGGCCACTATCTTCCACTGGGGCCTGCATCCCTGGGCGATCTATGCCGTGCTGGCGCTGTCGCTGTCGCTGGCCGCCTATAACAAGGGCCTGCCCCTTTCCATCCGCTCCGCCTTCTATCCCATCTTCGGCGAGAGCGTGCGCGGCTGGATAGGCCATGTCATCGACACCATGGCGGTGTTCGCCACCCTGTTCGGCCTCGCAACCTCGCTGGGCCTGGGCGCATCGCAGGCCATGGCCGGTCTCAACGAGCTTTATGGCGTGGAGGTGAGCGATACCAATACGGTACTCCTGATCATGGGGATAACGGCGGTAGCGCTGGTGTCGGTCGTGGCGGGGCTCGATGCAGGCGTCAAGCGGCTGTCGGAAATCAACATGGTGCTGGCCATCACGCTCCTGTTCTTCGTTATCCTGCTCGGGCCGACGTTGGCGATCATCACCGGCTTCTTCAACAACACCTGGATCTATGTGAAGAACCTGCCCGCGCTTTCCAACTGGATCGGCCGCGACGATACGGATTTCGTGCACGGCTGGACCACTTTCTACTGGGCCTGGTGGATATCCTGGTCGCCCTTCGTCGGCATGTTCATTGCCCGCGTCTCCAAGGGCCGCACGGTGCGCGAGTTCATTACCTGCGTGCTCATCATCCCGACGCTGGTGTCCATTCTGTGGATGACGACTTTCGGCGGCACGGCGATGAACCAGTTCCTGACAGAGGGCTACACAGGCGTGCAGCAGACGGTGGTTGATTATGTGCCGGAGCTTTCGCTGTTCGCCATGCTGGCCGACCTGCCGTTGGCTGCCATCTCCTCGCTGATCGGCATCATCCTGGTGATCGTCTTCTTCGTCACCTCATCTGATTCCGGTTCGCTGGTGATCGACACCATCACCGCCGGCGGCAAGATCGACGCACCGGTGGCGCAGCGCGTCTTCTGGGCCACCTTCGAAGGGCTGGTGGCGATCGTCTTGCTTCTCGGCGGAGGGCTGGCGGCACTGCAGGCCGGTGCCATCGCCACCGGCTTCCCCTTCGCCATCCTGCTGGTGCTCATGCTTTACGCCACTTGGCGAGCACTGGCGACGGAAGAGCGCTGAGGGAAAATCCGACAGGACCGGTCATCCGGTAGACGAAGGGCCCGCCGCAACCGGCGGGCCCTTCTCATATTGGGATATGGTTCGTCCCCATAACGTTACAGAATCGTATGTTGTGGTGTGTTGTGCGCACTCGTAATGTGCGGCGCGCCGGATTGCTTCAGATGCGGCGCGATAGATAAGGCTTGCGGGGCCCGGGCTTGTTCTATGCCCCGCTTTCAGGGCCTGCACGAAGGGCCCGCACCCAGGAATGCATCATGTTCGTCTCCTTCTTCCCCCGACCACGTCTGTTCTTCGCCAGCTTCATTCTTTGGAGCCTCTTTTGCATTCTCCTATGGTACGGGCTGGCAAAGGGGCTTGGACCGTCGCTGAGCCTCGGTGACTTTTTCGGTTTCGGTTATCCCGAGGCGCTGGGGCCCGAGGCGGAGGCGGCGCGTGCCGCTGCCGCCGAAGCGGCGTCGTCGGCCACGGAATTCTGGTTCTATCAATATTTCGTTGCCGTCATCGGCATCTTCGTCGGCGGCTGGATGTGGTTCTCCCCGCACACCTGGGCGCGTTGGTCGGTCGCCGGTTCTGCCCTCATCCTCTTCGTCAACTGGTTTCTCGTCCAGCTCGACGTGATGATCAATGAGTGGTTCGGCACGTTCTACGATATGGTGCAGCTCGCGCTCGGCTCGCCCGGCGAGGTGGAAGCAAGCGAATTTTACTGGCAGATCGCGGCCTTTCTGCGCATCGCGTTGGTCTACGTGTTCTTCGGCACGCTGTTCCGCTTCTTCGTCAGCCACTTCATCTTCCGCTGGCGCACGGCGATGAACGCCTACTACATGGCGCAGTGGCAGAAGCTGCGCCATATCGAGGGCGCAGCTCAGCGCGTGCAGGAAGACACCATGCGCTTTGCCTCGATCACCGAGAGCCTGGGCATCAGTCTGGTCGACTCGCTGATGACGCTGATCGCGTTCCTGCCGCTTCTGTGGGGATTGTCGGCGCATGTGACGGAACTGCCGATCATCGGCGAGGTCAGCCAGGGGCTCGTCTTCGTAGCGATCCTATGGTCGGTGTTGGGCACAGCGTTGGTGGCGGTGGCGGGCCTCCGCCTGCCGGGCCTGGAGTTTCGCAACCAGCGGGTGGAGGCTGCCTACCGTAAGGAGCTTGTTTACGGCGAAGACCATGCCGACCGTGCCGACCCGCCCACCGTGCGCGAACTGTTCGACAACGTGCGCCGGAACTATTTCCGCCTCTACCTCAACTACATGTATTTCAACCTGGTGCGCATCTTCTATCTGCAGATCGGCAATCTGGTGCCTTATATCGCACTCGGCCCTTCCATCGTCGGCGGCGCCATAACACTGGGCGTCATGCAGCAGATCATCCGCGCCTTCAGCCGCGTCGAGGGCTCCTTCCAATATCTAGTGAATTCCTGGACCACGATCGTCGAGCTGATGTCGATCTACAAGCGCCTAAAGGCCTTCGAGGCCACACTCAGGGGCGAGCCGCTGCCCGACATCGACCGGCACTACATGGAGCGCGAGCAGGCCGGCGTGACGCCGGAGGACCAGCCGGCGGCGTGAGGCCGCCGGCCGCCTCAGCCGTCGATGCTGCGGCGCAGCGCGGCCGAGGCCGGCGCGGTCTCGTCGAGATATTGGCGATAGCTGACGCAGCGCACCGACGGTTTGGCGCAGACGGCCTCGGCGAAGCGCTCCAGTGCGCGCCAATAGGCGCCGTCGTTCATCAGAGTGAAGTGGAAGCCGATCTGCAGCGGCGTGCGCTCCCCTGCATATTCCTTTTCGAACGCGGCCTTAAAGGCGCGATAGGCGCGCTCCTCGAAAGCCTGTGCCTGGCTCGGCCGCTCCAGCCCGCCGGAATGGCGCACATAGAGATTGTAGTCCATGGCGATGATGCGCTTTTCGGCCGGGCCTTCGGGTATCAGCGGTAAAGAGAAGTGCGTCACCCCACCCTTGGCCGCCGGTGCCACCGGGCCGCGCGATACGGTGCTGGCATCGTAGCGGAAGCCCTCCTCGGCCAGCGCCTTGAAAAGGCCGGGACCGGTCGCCAGATAGGGCGCGCGGAAGCCGACAATCTCGCGGTCCGCGAAGTGGTGCCAGCCTATCGGCTTGCCTTCGAGGCCGTTGATTTCCCAGGCCTCGCGCAGGACGGTGCGGAACTGGCCGAACTCCTGTTTCCAATCGGAAGCGCTCCATTTGCCGCCGTCGAAATGGCCGCAGCCATGGCTGGCGATCTCGTGGCCTTCCCCGTGTGCTTGCCAGATCTGCATAAGCCGCCGGCGCACGTCCTCTTTCGATGCGCCGTTACCGACATTGGACGTGCCCGCCGCCATGCCAGGCCCCTGATAGACGTCGCGCGTCTCGGGCGAGAGAAGATAGACGCAGGATAAGAAGTAAGTGAAGCGCGCGCCTGTCCGCTCCCCCAGTTGGCGGCTGCGCTCCCATTGTTCGATGAAGGACGCGCCGTCGAAGGAGACGATCACATACTGCGGCCGCGGGCCGGCATGGACAGGGAAGGGAAGCAAGAGAAGTGCGAATGCACCAAGACGCAACAGGAACGACATGCAACAGCCATGAAAGAACAACCCCGTGTGCCGGGTAGGGAGAAATTATGGCGCGGTGTAGACGCGCGATGAGGTATGCACAGGTTTGAAGAACGGGAAGGGCGCAAGCGTCTACCGGCCGCCTGCGCACCCTACGCAGCGCTCGGCCATCGGGTCGATCTGCAGCCGCCGGTCTGGGATTTCCTCTCCACTGCTGGTCGAGTTCCACGGGCTTGCGGGTCTCTTCGGAGAGGCGGGAAAGCTCTTCGAGTTCGGTGCGTTTTTCGGCAAGCCGCCGCCGCGCCATGTTGGGTTCGATCGTCATCGCGTCATCTTAGGCATGCGGCTTTTTGGCCGCAATCGTCTCTTTCTGCCAACCCCCTTCCATGCGCGCGAATTT
Source organism: Chelativorans salis (assembly GCF_025336525.1). Lineage (GTDB taxonomy): Bacteria > Pseudomonadota > Alphaproteobacteria > Rhizobiales > Rhizobiaceae > Chelativorans > Chelativorans salis. Next base: position 200,970 of record NZ_JAOCZP010000001.1, on the reverse strand, counting down.
CCGCTAAAACGCGGGCAGAAAAGTAATCCGGGCTCCGCTCGGCCGTGAACAGGTTTTTTATGTCAGACGACAGCTTCATCCGCGAGGTCAACGAAGAGCTTCGCCAAGACCAGCTCAAGGCGCTATGGCGGCGCTATGGGACAATGGCGATCGCCGCCGTGGGCCTCATTATTCTCGCGACGGCCGCCTATGTGGGCTACGAATACTGGTCGACGTCGCGCGCCAACCAAGCGGGCGACGCTTTCGCTCGCGCGCTGGAGTTGGCCGACGAGGGCAAAACGGACGAGGCGCTCGCCGCCCTGGAGGAGATCGAGACCTCTGGCTACGGCTCATATCCGGTGCTGGCGCGCCTGCGCGCGGCGGCGACGCTGGCCGACGATGGCAAGCCGGAAGAGGCGGTCGCCAAATACGATGCCGTCGCCGGCGACAATTCGGTGCCCGCCGCCATCCGTGATATGGCGCGCCTGCGCGCCGCCCTCCTGCTTGTCGACCACGGCAGCTATACCGATGTCGCCACCCGCGTAGAACCTCTGACGGCCGAGGGTAATGCCATGCGCCACACCGCCCGCGAGACCCTTGCCCTTGCCGCATGGAAAGAGGGCGACCGGGAAAATGCGCTTGCCCTGTACGGGCAGATAATCGACGATCCGCAGGCTCCGGCCGGTGCGCGCCAGCGGGCGGAGATGATGTCCGATCTGATCGCCGGCTCCGGCAAGCCCGGTTAATAGCGATGGCATTCAAGGTCGCCATTGTCGGCCGGCCGAATGTCGGCAAGTCGACCCTCTTCAACAGGCTGGTGGGACGCAGGATTGCGCTCGTCGACGACACGCCCGGCGTGACGCGAGATCGGCGCGTGCATCCGGCCCGCCTGCAGAATCTTCGTTTCGACGTCATCGACACGGCGGGGCTGGAAGATGCCGCCGCTCCCACGTTGGAAGCGCGCATGCGCACGCAGACGGAGATTGCCATCGACGAGGCCGATCTCGTCATCTTCATGATCGATGCAAAGGCCGGGCTGGTGCCCGACGACCAGACCTTCGCCGAGATCGTGCGTCGCAAGGGCAAGCCGGTTGTGCTGGTTGCCAACAAGACGGACGTACGCGGTGCCGAGGCCGGTGTGTTCGACGCATGGAGCCTGGGGCTGGGGGAACCCGTCGCCGTCTCCTCCGAACATGGGAACGGCATGGTGGAGCTGCGCGACGCCATTGCTGCTGTGGCCGGTGAGATGGCGGAAGAGACGGAGACGAAGGAAGTCCCTGCCGAAGGGGCGCTGGCAGGCGATGACGTCGATGCGGATGCGGAGGAGCCTGCCTACGATCCCGACAAGCCCGTCCGCATCGCCGTGATCGGCAGGCCCAATGCCGGCAAGTCGACTCTGATCAATGCGCTGATCGGTGAGGAGCGCATGCTGACCGGGCCGGAGGCGGGGATCACGCGCGATTCCATCTCCGTCGAATGGCGCTGGCGCGGACGCAGCATCAAGCTGTTCGACACCGCCGGCATGCGGCGCAAGGCGCGCGTGCAGGCAAAGCTTGAAAAGCTGTCGGTGGCCGAGACGCTGCGCGCTATCCGCTTTGCCGAAGTGGTGATTATCGTTTTCGATGCGACCATGCCCTTCGACAAGCAGGACCTGCAGATTGCCGACCTCGTCATCCGCGAGGGCCGTGCGCCCGTCGTCGTCTTCAATAAGTGGGACCTGATCGAAGATCGCGAGCAGACGCTGGCCGAGCTGCGCGAGAAGACGGAACGCTTGTTGCCGCAGGCGCGTGGGCTGAGGGCGATACCTGTGTCCGCGGAGACCGGCCGCGGCCTCGACAAGATGATGGAGGCCGCCCTCGCCACCCACGCGGTGTGGAACCGGCGTGTGCCCACCGGTCCGCTCAACCGCTGGCTGGAAGCGGCCACCGCGCGGCACCCGCCTCCTGCCGTCGCCGGGCGCCGGCTGAAGGTGAAGTATATGTCGCAGATCAAGACACGGCCGCCTGGCTTCGCGCTGTCCTGCTCGCGGCCGGAAGCCATGCCGCAAGCCTATGTGCGCTACCTCGTCAACGGCCTGCGCGAGACCTTCGACATCTTCGGCGTGCCCATCCGCATTGCGCTCCGCACGTCGGAGAATCCCTATGCGGGGCGCGCCAAGCGCCGGCGGGGTTAAGCGCTGGCGTTGTTTGCACGCTGCAGCCTCACCTCCACCGGCGGGCCGCTTCGGATGGTCTGGTAGACCACGCAATAGCGCTCGGTGAGCTTGAGGAGCTGATCGAGCTTCTCCTGCGGCGCATCGGTTTCGACGTCGAAGCTGAGGCGTATCTGCGCAAAGCCTACGGGCGCATCCTTGGCAACACCAAGTGTGCCGCGGAAGTCCAGATCGCCTTCCGCCGACACGGCGGCGGAGTGAAGCGGGATTTCTAGTGCGGTCGCCACCGCTTTTATGGTCACGCCCGCGCACGCCACCAGCGCCTCTAGAAGCATGTCGCCGGAGCACAATTCAAGGCCTGTTCCACCGGTCGCCGGGTGCAGGCCGGCAACGGCGAGTGCCCGTCCGGTCTCCACCTTGCAGGCAACATTCTGCTCATCAAGCGTGCCGCTCGCGCGCAGCGTGATGCGGGCGGCCTGCGGATCGGACTTGTAGCGCTCTTTGATCGGTGCCTGAAGGGCGCGCAGCGTGCTGGCATCCATCATCTTTCTCCTCCCGTTTCCGCGGACAGCGCCAACATACCCCACACGATACGGTCGTGGTATCAAGTTATCGAGGCGCCGCGGTTTCGGGGCCCCGCCGCCGCCTCGGATCTCGGTGGCTCCACCGCCTGTGCCTAGGTGGGTGGATACAATTTCGTTTCGATCGTTAACGGGTGGTCAAGGTTAATGAACTAGCTTGCCCCGCAGTTGGCGTTGTATGCGTTTTCAGTGAGGGGTCGGGTGCTTGCTTCGGGTGTAGAGCGGCTGCATGGGTTTTTCGGCCGGAATCGTTCTCTTCTTTCTCCCTTGCTGATGGGCTTCGGCCTATGGATCGGCTTTCCGACCGTTGCCGCCTATCAGGATATGACGAGCCTGATCACCAACCAGGAAGGCGCTAGCCGCTGGGCTGCCGTCATCGAGCGTTCGGTGGCCGGTTCCGTGCACGAGGCGGAGATGCCGTTTGCCAGCGCCGATGCCAAGCTTGGCGCGATCTCCGGCGCCGGGCTTGCCGCTCCCGGTATCGGCGAGGTCGCCTTCCGCACCAAAGGCAAGACTGCAGCCACGCCGGATGAAGAGCGTATCAACCGCGCCGGCAAAGAAGGGCGTGTGGTCAAGACTCTGCCCATGGCCCCGCCCAAGCTCTTCAACGCCGGCTCCATCTTCAAGAAAACGAGCGCCGTGCTTATGGCTCCCCCGCAGGCGAGCGACATCTTGATGGCTTTCGTAATGCCGGAGATTGAGGGCCAGGAGGAGCGGATCGCCACCGCCTTTCACCTAAAGCACGGCAAGCCGGCCGAACCCGCGCTGCCGCCCATGATCGCCAGCCTCGTGAACAACGACAAGGCGGACATCCTGGCCACCGCCTATGCCCCGCCCGAGCCCGACTATGCGAAGGCTTCGCCATTTGCCAGTATCTTGCGCGACGAGAACGATGGGCGCTTCGTCCCGCCGGTGCCGCCGAGCGATCATCCGTGGGCGCGCCAGACGCTTCCCGCCACCGTCTTTTCCGAGCGCGAGCAGCAGTGCCTTGCCGCCGGCATCTATTTCGAGGCGCGCGGCGAGCCGGTGGAGGGGCAGGCGGCGGTTGCGCAGGTTATCCTCAATCGCGTGCGCAATCCCGCCTATCCGCACTCCATCTGCGGCGTGGTCTACCAAAACGAGAAGTGGCGCAACCGCTGCCAGTTCTCTTTCGCTTGCGACGGTATCCGCGATCGCGTGAAAAGCCCCGGCCATTTCGAGACCGCCGAGCAGGTGGGGATGGCCGTCACCGCCGGCAAGATCTGGTTGGACGAGGTGGGATCCTCCACCCACTACCACGCCACTTATGTGCGCCCGCGCTGGGCCTCAGCCATGGAGCGCATGAAGAAGATCGGCCAGCACATCTTCTACCGCACCTATGGTGGCGGCTGGAACTGAGCCTGCCCGTGGACCGGGCTCGAGGCGCAAAAGCGCCCGATTCCGCCGGGCGAAGAGTGTGCACCGCCGAAGGCGCTTTGTCGCACCCAACTAATTCATTGTTATTTCTATAGAAAATGCCCTGTTGGAGTCGATGTCGCGCGGCTTGACGGGCGCCGGGCCGCTCTCTATGTTGCGCGCGACTTTGAGGCGACGGAAGCTGACCGGTAGCCGGTGCGGAGGTTGCGGTGGCCAAACGGGAAAAGCCGGGCGATCTGGATGGACGCCGGCGCGACCTTGAGGCGGCGCTGGCAGCCAGACGACCGGGAAAGCCGGATGGTGGCGAAGGCGCGGAGAGGGGCGGTAAGAGCGATTTCGCGAATGCGCTGAAACTCTCCAGCGAGTTCATTGCCGGCGTCTTGGTCGGTGCGGCGCTGGGCTGGTTCATCGACCGGATGGCCGGCACGTCGCCTTGGGGGTTGATCGTTTTCCTGCTCCTAGGGTTCGGAGCAGGCATTCTCAATGTCCTGCGTTCCGCGGGGCAAATTGCCGAGTTTGGATCGAAGGCGCCGAAGAAGGGCAACGACGATCTTTAAGGAAGGAAAGCGGCGCTTGGCCGCTGCGTGAAAGCGAGGGGCTCACAGTGGCCACAGACCCGATCCATCAGTTTCAGATCTCGAAATGGATTCCGATCGAAATCGGCGGGCTCGACTTTTCCTTCACCAACGCCTCCGCCTTCATGGTCGCCACGGTGGCCGGCGCCGGCGCCTTTCTCTTCCTGACGACGTCGAGCCGCGGCCTGGTTCCCGGCCGGCTGCAGTCCATCTCCGAGATGGCTTACGAGTTCATCGCGTCGATGCTGCGTGATGCGGCGGGCAGCCACGGGATGCGGTTCTTCCCCTTCGTCTTCTCGCTGTTCATGTTCGTGCTGGTGGCCAACCTGTTGGGCATGTTCCCCTACTTCTTCACCGTCACCAGTCACATCATCGTCACCTTCGCGCTGGCTATCCTCGTCATAGGCACTGTGCTGGTCTATGGGTTCTGGAAACACGGGCTCGGCTTCCTGAAGCTGTTCGTGCCCGACGGCGTGCCCGGTGTGCTGATGCCGCTGGTGGTGGCGATCGAGGTGGTGTCTTTCCTTTCCCGGCCTGTCAGCCTGTCCGTGCGTCTGTTCGCCAATATGTTGGCCGGCCACATCACGCTCAAGGTCTTTGCCGGTTTCGTCACCTCGCTTGGGGCGCTCGGTGTTGCAGGTGCCGCGGGCGCCGTGCTGCCGCTCGCCATGACGGTGGCCTTGACCGGTCTCGAGTTTCTGGTGGCGTTCCTGCAGGCATATGTCTTTGCGGTCCTGACCTGCATGTACTTGAACGACGCACTGCACCCCGGCCACTAGGAAGCCTCATCGGCGGGTCTCTCCGCCACAATCCAGGCAATTTGAAAAAAAGCTACGATCCACAAGGAGTTGCAAGATGGAAGTAGAAGCAGCGAAGGCAATCGGCGCGGGCATCGCCTGCCTCGGCATGGGCGGCGCCGGCATCGGCCTCGGTCACATTTTCGGTAACTACCTGGCGGGCGCCCTGCGCAACCCGTCGGCCGCCGACGGCCAGTTCGGCCGCCTCATCTTCGGCTTCGCCGTGACCGAGGCTCTCGGCATCTTCTCGCTGCTTGTCGCCCTCCTCCTGCTCTTCACCTAAGAGCGCGGCATCACGGACAATGCCGGCCGCGGGATGCGTGGCCGGCTGATGTGAACAGGGGAAGCGTATGTTTGTGACACCGGGATTCGCGCAGGAGGCACCGCCTGCATTGGACGAAGCCCACACCGTGGAAGGCGCTGCCCAAGGCGGCGGGGACTTCCCGCCGTTCAACACTGAGACCTATCCTTCGCAGCTTCTGTGGCTGGCGATCACCTTCGGCCTGTTCTACCTGTTCCTGAAGCGGGTGGCACTGCCGCGCATCGCCGGCATCTTGGAGGTGCGGCGTGACCGCATCGCCCAGGATCTTGATGAAGCAGCGCGCATGAAGGACGAGGCGGATGAGGCAGTGGCTGCCTACGAGCAGGAACTGGCGGAGGCCCGCAAGAAGGCGGGCGGCATCGCCCAGGAAGCGCGCGATAGTGCCAAAGCGGAAGCCGAGGCCGAACGTCGCAAGGTGGAAGAAGTGCTCGACGCCAAGCTGAAGGAGGCCGAAGGCCGCATCGCCGACATCAAGGCCACAGCCCTTGCCGATGTCGGCGTTATTGCCGAAGAGACCGCCGGCGCTATCGTCGGCGAGCTTGTCGGCGGCAAGGTGGACAAAAAGGCGCTTGCCGCCGCCGTCAAGGCCGCACGGTAGTAGGAGAAGGCCATGGACGCGACATTCTGGGCACTGATCGCCCTCATCATCTTCCTCGCCCTTCTCGCCTATCTGAAGGTGCCGGCGATGCTGAACGGCACGCTCGACAAGCGGGCCGAGCGCATCAAGAACGAACTCGACGGCGCGCGCGCCCTGCGTGAGGAGGCCCAGCAGCTTCTGGCCGAGTATCAGCGCAAGCGCAAGGAAGCCGAGCAGGAGGCGGAGGAGATGGTCGCCGCCGCCAAGCGCGAGGCGAAGATCATCGTCGCCGAGGCGAAGACGAAGACGGAGGAGTACGTCACCCGTCGCACAGCGCTGGCCGAGCAGAAGATCGCTCAGGCCGAGCAGGATGCTGTGAACGAGGTGCGTGCTCGCGCTGTCGATGTGGCGGTCGCTGCGGCGAGCAGCATCCTGGCCGACAAGGTGGACGGCAAGGTGAGCGGGGCGCTGTTCGATAATTCACTGAAGGAAGTGAAGTCGAAGCTGAATTAACGGCTGCCCGTCCTCAAGGATCACCGAATGCCGCCGGCCTCTGGCGGCATTTTTGTTTGTTGATAGGGGCGGCACCGACCCCCGTCACCATCTCGTCAGGACCTTGGTCCCTCATAAGCAATATCCAGGAGCCCGCACAGTTCCTGCAAGCATTCCTCGAAGACCGGCTCCATATCGCTATAGGCGAAGCTGATCTGGTTGAGCACCTCCATGCACAGAAGGCCGTAGAGCCGCATCCAGCAGGCGAGGAAGACATAGGCCGCCTCGGGCGGCAGGCGCCCGTCGATCCTTTCCGAATAGGCGCGAAGCTGGTCGGCGATCGCGGGGTCCATGTCCTCCAGGCTGGGGATGGGGAAGCGCTGCGTCTCCCATATTTCCACCACCTGCTCCAGGAATACCAGCCCGAAGGCTTGGCCGGTCCCGCTCGCGGATGGATCGCACCGCCGCTCGCCCATCGGGGGCGCAGGGCTGGCGAACAGCCAGCGAAACTCGGCCGGATGCGCAACCGCCCAGCCGCGCAAGGCACGGCAGATGGCCAAAAGGCGGCAACCGGCCGTGCCGGCGCGGCTTTCACCGGCGGAGCGCATCTTGGCGATCAGTTCGCGATAGAAGTCCGCCCTGAGCGCCTCAATCAGTTCGGCCTGGCTGGAGTAATAGCGGTAAAGGGCCGGACCGCTCATCCCCATCCTGCGGGCGACGGCGTTGACGGTGACTGCAGTGCTCCCCTTGTTGACGAGCAGCTTGCGCGCAATTGTCCGGATTTCCACCAGCGTGGCCTCGCGGAGCTTTTTCCTCCGGCTCATCGTGGGTTTTGCGGTGTCGGTTTGTCTGTTCATGGGGCGTGTTGACAGGAAAATGCTAATAACGTTAGTTAGACTATATAACAAATGTAAGTGGTGCAAGTGAGGCACCGGGTCCCGCCTGCATCTGCGCAAGTGGGAAACTGGGCCGAGCGCAATGGCAAAAGGAAGTTCGCATGCTGGTCCTTATCCTCGGTCTTCTGCTGTTCCTGGGCACTCACTCGCTTCTCATAGTGGCTCCGCATCTGCGAGAGAATGTTCTGGCGACCCGCGGCAAGGGCGCCTGGATGCTGCCTTACACTGTGGCCTCCATTCTCGGCCTGGCGCTGATCGTTTGGGGGTATGGCCTGGCGCGACAGGACCCGACCGTTCTCTACGCGACGCCTCCAGCGCTGCGGCACGTTACGCTACTCTTGATGTTGCCGGTCTTTCCGCTCCTCATCGCGGCCTATGCTCCGGGTCACATCAAGACCACGATCGGGCATCCCATGCTCATAGCGACCATGCTCTGGGGAGCAGCGCATCTTCTCGCCAATGGCACGCTGGCCGACCTGTTTCTTTTCGGAGGCATTGCCCTTTGGGCGGGTGCCGACTGGGCTTCGGTGACGCAGCGACCGCGAGGACCCGCATCGTCCAAGGCACCTTCATTGAGGAATGACGTGATTGCGGTGGTCGGCGGACTGATTGTCTATGTCGTCTTCGTCGGCTGGCTGCACCGGGTGCTCTTCGGCGTATCGCCTCTCTGAGAGGCTTCAGGCCGCGACCGGTTTGAAGGGCGAGAAGCTCATGCGGTGAAGGCGCGCGATGGGCCCATGCTCCGCGATGGCTGAGCGGTGGTGCGGCGTGGCGTAACCGACGTGGCTGTCGAATCCGTAGTGCGGCACCAGCGCGCCCGTGCGCACCATCATGCGGTCGCGGACGACCTTGGCGACGATGGATGCCGCGGCGATGGACTGCGAACGCTGGTCGCCCTTGACGACGGCGCGACAGGGGCAGGCGAGACCCGGCGGCACGTCGCGCCCGTCGGCAAGCGCATAGGCCGGGCGCACGCACAGGCCGTCCAGCGCACGGCGCATGGCCTCGAGGCTCGCCTTGAGGATATTCGATCCGTCGATGGAGTTGGCGCACAGCGAGGCGACGGAAACGGAAAGCGCTGCCTCGAAGATGTCGAGGAACAGGCCTTCGCGCGCTTCCGGCAAAAGGCGCTTGGAATCGTCGAGACCGTCCGGGATGCGCTCGGGGTCAAGCACCACGGCCGCCGCTACCACTGGACCGGCCAGCGGCCCGCGCCCTGCCTCGTCGAGACCCGCCACCGGCGCATGACCGTCGCGCATGATGCCTGCCTCCAGCACGAAGTCGGGGCGCACCGGGATATCGAAGAGAAGCGGAGAATCGGAATGCGAAGGAGCCATTGTCGGCGATGCTCGCATCGCTTCCGATTCTCCGCAAGCCTTTCCCGGTCAGGGGGCGGAGAAAACCGGGAAGGCACCGTCGGGCCGGGGGACGGGCTCGCGACGGAAAGACGTGAAAGGCGCAGGGGCTACGAGCCGTCTGCACGCAAACTCAAAGAAGCACGAGTTGTTCCCCCTGGCCGTTGAGCGGTTTGAATAAATCCGTACGCAGCTTGCGCCGCTGGACGTTGAGACCGATGCGCTTGGCCGCGATCTCGAAGCGGCGACCGATCTGCCAGGCATAGGGCCCGGTTCCCTTCATGCGTTTGCCCCATTCGGCATCATAATCCTTGCCGCCGCGCATCGAACGGACGAGCGACATGACATGGCGATAGCGGTCCGGGTAGTGGCGCAGCAGCCAGTCCTTGAATATCGGGCTCACCTCGAGCGGCAGGCGCAGGATTATGTAGCCTGCCTCGCGCGCACCGGCCGCGTAGGCCGATTCCAGAATGCGCTCCATCTCGCTATCGTTCATGCCGGGGATCACCGGGCCGATCATCACCGAAACGGGAATGCCGGCATCGCTCAAGCTGCGCATCGCTTCCAGCCGGCGCGGCGGCGTAGCCGCTCTCGGCTCCATGGTGCGCGCGAGCTTGCGGTCAAGCGTCGTCACCGAAAGCGCCACCTTGGCAAGTCCGCGCTCGGCCATGCGCGACAGGATGTCTATATCGCGGGTGACCAACGCCGACTTGGTGACGATGCCCACGGGGTGCCCATGCGCCTCCAGGACCTCGAGAATCTCGCGCATGATGCGCCACTTCTTCTCGACCGGCTGGTAGGGGTCGGTATTGGTGCCGATGGCGATGGTACGCGGCTCGTAGCCGGGCTTTGAAAGCTCCCTTTCCAGCAATCTCGCGGCATCCGGCTTAGCGAACAGCCGTGATTCGAAATCGAGCCCCGGCGACATGCCCATGTAGCTGTGCGTCGGCCGTGCGAAGCAGTAGACGCAACCGTGCTCGCAGCCGCGATAGGGATTGATTGAACGGTCGAAGGATATGTCGGGCGAGGTGTTGCGGGTGATGATGGTGCGCGGCTTCTCTACCTGCACTTCCGTCTTGAAAGGCGGCAGGTCCTCCAGGGTCTCCCACCCGTCATCAAAGACGTGCCGCGTGAGCGGTTCGAAGCGGCCGGTGGGATTGATGCCGGCAGCGCGTCCGCGGCGGCGGTCCTCGCCGATGCGCAGGCCTGCTTCCTCGATCATCGCATTGGCCATCGCCACGCCGCCGCCCTTCGAGGCGGCAAGATCTGCCCGTGCAATCTGGTCCATGGCTCTGTACCTCCACGATTCGGCGATCATTCTCGATGAATCTATTCCTATTCAAGGAAAGAGAACAAATCAAGAACTTTCTACGGATCCGTGGAGAAGCCTGGAGGTCGGCCGCCGCCACGCTGCAAGTGCTCGTCGAGGCGCGGCATGATCTCGACGAAGTTGCAGGGCATGTGCCGGTAGTCGAACTGGTCCTTCAGGATATGGTCCCAGGCGTCGCGGCAGGCGCCGGGCGAGCCGGGCAGCACGAAGACGAAGGTCTGATCGACGAGGCCTGCCGTGGCGCGCGATTGTATAGTGGAGGTGCCGATTTTATCGAAGGAGGCGCGGTGGAAGAGGTGCGAGAATCCGTCCATGCGCTTGTCGAACAGTGGCTCCAGCGCCTCCGGCGTCACGTCACGGCCGGTGAAGCCCGTGCCGCCGGTGCTAATAACGGCGTCTATGCCGCTGTCGGCGCACCAGGCGCTAACGATGTCGCGGATGCGCTTGATCTCGTCAGGGGCGATGGCGCGGTCGATAAGCTGATGGCCAGCGGCCTCAATGCGCTCGGCGAGTGTATCGCCGGATTTATCGTCGTCGAGTGTCCGGCTGTCGGAGACCGTGAGCACGGCGAAACGTACTGGGATGAAGCTGCGGTCAGCCATTGTGGATTGCCTCCACGGACGCGGTGGTGATCGTCGCCTGAACGAACCATTCGGGGCGGCGGCTGCCAATGGCCTTTTCGGCCGCCTGCGCCTGTCCCTCGGTCTCGAAGATGCCGAAGCAGGTGGCACCCGAGCCGGACATGCGGACAATAAGCGCACCCTCCGACCGAAGTGCCTTCAATGCAATGCCGATCTCCGGCATGAGCATTAGCGCCGGGGCCTCCAGGTCGTTACGTGCAGAATTGAGCCAGCGCACGATCTCGGCAACACCGCCGCCACCTTGGAAGGGCGGAAGGGGAGGATTTTCGCGCCTTTCGAGCGCGGCGAAGACATCCGGCGTGGCGAGCATCTGCCCGGGATTGACGAGGAGGAGCGGCAGAGCCGGCAGGCGGCGGACAGGCTCCAGCGCCTCCCCGATGCCGTGCGCCAGCAGCGGCCGGGCCGCCAGGCACATGGGCACATCAGCACCGAGCGCTAGGGCGATCTTTGCGAGGTCACGGTGTCCGGCCTTAACGTGCCAGTGGCGGGCGAGCAGATGAAGCGTGGCGGCCGCATCACTCGATCCGCCGCCGATGCCCGAAGCGACCGGCAGGTTCTTCTCCAGCGTCAGCGCCACGGGTTTATCCACCCCGAAATGCCGGCGCAGCAGGTCGCGGGCGCGCAGCACGAGGTTGTCCGCGTCGCGCGGCACCTGCGCACCATAGGGGCCTGCGAGGGAGAAGGTATCATGCTCCGCCGGCGCGGCGTGCAACTGGTCGCCGTAGCGGGTGAAGACGACGAGGCTTTCCAGGAGATGATAGCCGTCGGCGCGGCGTCCGGTGACATGGAGCGCCAGATTGACCTTCGCCGGTGCCGCGCGCTCCAGTCTTGTCGGCATGAAGGTGGGTCTCAGTCTTTCGCCAGCCGGTATTCGCCCGTCTCCGGGTCCTTGACGAGCGTGCCCATGCTCCCCGTTGCGGCTTCCCTGCGGGCGCGTTCCGCCCGTTGTGTCACCCGCTCGGTCTCGCGGACGAAGGCCCGGTAGCCGTAGTAGGCCACGAGGGCGATGAGGGAGAAGAAGATCAGTTGCGGCATGTGTGTTGCCTCCCTGGCGGTCATTCCATGATAGGCCCGTTTGCCGAAAGGTGCAAAAGGAAGGGCTTAAAGCCCGTAGCGGCGCCACAGCGCCTGCTCCTCGGCCGCTTGCAGGAGCCCATCCGTGGCCGCAGCGGCGATGTCGATGCCGCGCGTTGCAGTGCCGAAAAGTGTCAGCCGGCGCCCGAACAGGCCGCGCGGGTGGCTCACCAGCTTGAGCCGGGTCTTGTCGCCATAGCGGCTCCTCAGATAGGAACGCATGTCGCCCAGCACATCCACGAGGCCGAGCGCCTTCCCGCGTTCCCCGCTCCAGAACAGGCCGGTAAAAAGATCCTCGTCGTCTGCTAGCCTGGCGCCACGCCGCTCCTTCACCATTGCGATGAATGCCTGGTGCAGCTCTTCCTGGATCGTTTTGAGGTGCTCCACGTCCTGCTTCTTTTCCGGCTGGAAGGGGTCGAGGATGGCCTTGTTGCGGCCAGATGTGTGCATGCGCCGCTCAATGCCGATCTTGCCGATCATCTCCTGGAACCCGAAGCCGGCCGACACCACGCCGATGGAGCCGACGATGGACGAAGGGTCGGCGATGATTTCGTCGCCGGCGAGCGCGATCATATAGCCGCCGGAGGCCGCCACGTCCTCGACGAAGACGAATACCTTCCGCTTCTTCTCCTCGGCCAGATCGCGGATGCGCTTGTAGATGAGGCGCGACTGCACCGGCGAGCCGCCGGGGGAGTTAATCGCGATCGCTACCGCCGGCGCCGAGTAGGAAAACGCCTTCTCGATAATACCGGCGGTGGACGAGAGAGAGAGGTGCTGCCGCAACGGGCTGCCGCTGGCCATTATGGTGCCTTGCAGCCTGACGACGGGGATGGTGGTGATGTCGGAACGAAGCGATTTCGGCAGAAGGCGCGACAGCGGCTGTTTCAATGGCAGGGTCTCCAGTGCCTCGGGTCCGTTGTCATGTAGGCATTTGCCGGCGCTGCGCAATGGCGCCCGCCTGAATGAACGTCAAACGCCCAAAAGGGTTGCCCGGCCGTTGATCACCATCTCGGCGCGTCGCGTAAAGCCATTGCCCTCTCCATGGAGGATGAGCGGCGGCTGAAGGCGCAGGCCTCCCCGCGCGCCCTTGCGCGCCCTGACGACGATGCGGATCGCCTCGACCTGCGGGCGCGGGTGGATGGGCAGAACTTCTGCGCTGCCGAAGCGGCCGGCGAGGGCGGAGAGGATTTCGGCGATCGAACCAGGACGGGCGATGATCGCCAGCCCCGCGCCGGGTTTCGCGATGGCGGCTGCCGTCCTCAGCCAGCGCTCGAATAGGCCGTCCTCCATCACATGGGCCTGCCGTTTGAGCGTATCCGGCGTCGCCCTGTCGTGCGCCGCGTTGAAGGGCGGGTTCATGACGACGAAGTCGAAGGATCGATCGGTGAGCCCTACGCTCTGCCGCTCCCGGCCAGACAACTCCACATCGGCCTCAACAATGGTAATCCGGGACGCCAGCGCTTCGTTCTCAGGCAACGCGAGGCTCTCGCGGGCGCAGGCAGCCATCTCCGCCGCACGCTCCACCAGCACGACGCGCGCCTGCGGGCAACGCGCGGCGACGGCAAAGCCCGCCGCCCCGGCGCCGGCGCCGAGATCGGCGAGGAGCCCGCTGAAGCCTTCCGGCACCGCACCGGCGAGAAGCATGGCGTCGAGGCCGGCGCGGTGCCCCTTGCCCGCGGGTTGAACGAGATGGAAGCGGCCGCGGTGGAAGGCGTCGGTGGTGAAGGCCATCGCTTCGGGCATCGGCTCAGCCGGCGTCGCCGTCCATCACGCCGGCATCGGCCAGAAGTCGCCGCGCTGCTTCCGCCTCTTCCGTGTCGACGAGCACACGGCGCGGTAGCACTCCGAGGGAGCCTTCCATGATGCTCATGTTCTGGTCGGCGACCAGATAGTCAATACCGGCGTCACGCAGCAGGCTCTCGACGAAGGAGATGGTGACGGCGTCGTTGGTGCGGATGAGCTCGATCATGGCAGCGACGTTGGCAGGTCAACCGGCGCTTGTAAATGCCGAGCGGTTGTCCTAACCCGCCTTGCGTGCCAATTCGCCGCTTGCGGCAAGGGCGATTGCGGCCATAAAGTCCGGACCGGGCGGCTGCCCGGAAATCATGGAATGGAGGAACTCCCGGTGGGCGTCGTAGTGAATCTCGAAGGCGGCAAGCGCAGTGCGGCTTCGATCGATGGTCTGATCGACCTGACTAAGGACGATATGGGGCGCGTCAACGAACTCATCCTCTCCAAGGCGGGTTCGGACGTGGAATTGATCCCTGAGCTTGCCCGCCACTTGATCTCCTCCGGAGGAAAGCGCCTCCGCCCCATGGTGACGCTGGCCGCAGCGCAGATGTTCGGTTACGCGGGCGAGGGCCACGTGAAGCTCGCCACCAGTGTGGAGTTCATGCATACGGCCACGCTGCTCCACGATGACGTCGTGGACGAGAGCGATATGCGGCGCGGCCGCAAGACGGCGCGCATGATCTGGGGCAACCAGGCGAGCGTTCTGGTCGGCGACTTCCTGCTCGGCCAGGCCTTCCGCATGATGGTCGACGTCGGCTCGCTGGACGCGCTCGACATTCTTTCCGCCGCTGCCTCCGTCATCGCCGAAGGCGAAGTTATGCAGCTTGGCGTGGCCAAAAACCTGGAGACGACGGAAGACGAGTATCTGGCCGTCATCAAGGCCAAGACCGCCGCGCTCTTTTCCGCCGCCGCCGAGGTTGGCCCTGTCATCGCCGAGGCATCGCGCAACGACCGCGCAGCGCTCCGCTCCTTCGGTGCCAATCTGGGGCTCGCCTTCCAGCTCGTCGACGACGCGCTAGACTACGGCGGCAACAGCAGCGACCTCGGCAAGAACATCGGCGATGATTTCCGTGAGGGCAAGGTGACCCTGCCGGTGATCCTGAGTTACCGCCGCGGCTCCGAAGAGGAGCGCGGCTTCTGGAAATGCGCCATCGAGGAGAACGAGTGCGACGACGCTGCGCTCGAAAAGGCCATCGGGCTGATGAACAAGCACGGTGCCATCGGCGATACGATCGGCCGGGCCCGTCATTTCGGCGAGATCGCCCGCGACGCGCTGGCGCCCTTGAAGGCAACGCCGCAGAAAGCGGCGCTCTTCGACGTCATCGATTTCTGCATCAGCCGGGTGACGTGATCAGCGACCGGCCGAAAAATGACCATTATACGTTGAAGCGTCATCGCAAAAAGGCCATGCTCTTGCCATAGGGCACAGCCTTTCCAGCGTTGCGGGCGCTGCAACGCATACGGCCGGACATAAGGGACAAATGCGGCGAATGAAAACAGGATTGAAAGCGACCGCGGCACTGGCGGCGTTCATGGCGTTCTCGCTCGATGCGGGATTCGCCAAGGAGACGGCGAATTCGGTCGAGACCGTGCCCACGCATTCCTTCTCCGGCGCCTATCTCGCCGGCAGGGCGGCGGAAGCCGACGACGACCTGGAAAGCGCTGCCACATACTACGAACGCGCGCTCTCCTACGACCCGGACAATGTATCGCTGCAACAGAGCCTGCTCCTGGCGCTCGTCTCGCAGGGCCGGCTGGACGAGGCGCTGCCTCACGCCGAGAGACTGCAGTCCGAACCGGAGGTGGAGCGCTTCTCGCGGCTGACGCTTGCCGTGGACGCTCTTCGCAAAGGCGATTTCGGCGCGGCCGAGCGTTGGTTGAAGATCGTGGTTGAGTCCGACCTCGATCGGCTGATCACCGGTATCATGACCGCTTGGGCCATTGCAGGGCAGGGTAACCTGGACGGCGCGCTCGACCATCTGGATGGTCTCGAAGGGCCGAGCTGGTACGGTTTGTTCAAGAACTACCAGCGGGCGCTGATGTTGAGCCAGGGCGGCCGGGAAACGCAAGCCACGGAGGCCTTCGAGGAGCTGTTCGCTGGGATAGCGCCGCGCTCCGTGGCGCCCGAGACGCTTGGCCGCCTGGGCGAGGCCTATGCTGCCCATCTGTCGCAACTCGGCGAGGCCGAGAAAGCGAGAGAGGTGCTCGGCCGGACGGAGGAACTGGGCGGCGCCGTCGCCTCCGTTCCCGTGCTGCGCGAGCGGCTGACGGTCGGCGAAAAACTCGTCCCGCCGGTGGCGGCACCCGCCGAGGGAGCCTCGGAAATCCTGCTCAACATCGCCACCGAGCTTTCCAGCGGCGGCGGCGATGCCTTTGTTCGGCTCTATCTTCGTTTCGCGCAGGCGCTGCGGCCTGGAAACGACGCCATCCTCCTGCAGCTCGCGCAGGTTGCCGAAAGGCAGCAGGAGCCAGAGCGGGCCATCGCCTTCTATGAGCAAATCGACGAAAGCTCGCCGTGGGCGCGCACCGCCGAGTTCCAGATCGGCCTGAACCTCGCCGATCTCGATCGCAACGACGAGGCCATCGATCATCTAAAGAAGGTTCTGGGCGCCGATCCTTCCGATATGCGCGCCTATCTCGCGCTCGGCGGGGTCTATGCCGCGCAGAAGGACTACCGCTCCGCCGCCGATCTTTACGACCGCGCCGTGGCGCAGATCGAGGAGCCGGAGCGCCAGCATTGGAACATCTTCTACCAGCGCGGCATCGCCAATGAGCGGCTCAAGGAGTGGTCCAAGGCCGAGCCAAACTTCAAAACGGCGCTGGAGCTTTACCCGGACCATCCTCAGGTCATGAACTATCTCGGCTATTCCTGGGTCGATATGAACATGCACCTGGAGGAGGCGATGGACCTTATCCGCCGCGCCGTCGAGCTGCGCCCGAGCGACGGCTACATCGTCGATTCGCTTGGCTGGGCGCATTACCGGCTGGGCGAGTACGACAAGGCGGTTGAACAGCTGGAGCGTGCCGTTTCCCTGCGTCCGGACGATGCGGTGCTCAACGACCATCTGGGCGACGCATACTGGCGCGTCGGCCGCAGGCTGGAGGCGCGTTATCAGTGGTCGCATGCGCTCAACCTCGATCCCGAGCCCGAACTTGTGGCCGAGGTTGAAAAGAAGCTGTCCGAAGGCCTCCCGCCCGAGGAGGGCGAGAAGCTCGCCGATGCCGCCGGCACGGCGCGCAACGTGGTGAATGACGGTGCTGCCGGAGAACTGGAGGCGCAGACGGATGCGGCCGCAACGCGGACCTACACGGTGAAGCCGGGACAGACGCTATGGTCCATCGCCGTGGACGAACTGGGCGACGGGAACCGCTATCACGATATCCTCGAATTGAACCCCTTCCTGCGAGGCGACCCAGACCGTGTCGGCGCAGGTCAAGAGCTGAAACTGCCGACGGGGGAATAGGACGAAAGGCAGTCATCGTGGCGCAGTGGCGTGGAAGACAGCGCCAGGCGCCACTCCACCCCCGCTTGACGCCCACACCCACGCGCAATAGGACGAAGCGCGCCCGAGCCTCCGGAGACGACCGCGTGACCGCCCACCCCTTGCCGCACATGCATCCCGCCCGCTCGTTCCAGGGGCTGATCCTGACGCTTCACAACTATTGGGCGGAGCGCGGCTGCATTATCCTGCAGCCCTATGACATGGAGGTGGGTGCGGGCACGCTGCATCCGGCCACTACGCTGCGTGCGTTGGGACCGCGGCCGTGGAACGCCGCCTATGTGCAGCCCTCGCGCCGGCCCAAGGACGGTCGCTACGGCGAGAATCCCAACCGACTGCAGCACTACTACCAGTACCAGGTGATCCTGAAGCCCAACCCGCCCAATCTCCAGGAGCTTTATCTCGGCTCGCTTGCCGCCATCGGCCTCGACCCGCTCACCCACGACATCCGCTTCGTGGAGGACGACTGGGAGAACCCGACGACCGGCTCCTGGGGGCTCGGTTGGGAATGCTGGTGCGACGGCATGGAGGTCTCGCAGTTCACCTATTTCCAGCAGGTGTGCGGCATCGAGTGCGCGCCGGTGTCGGGCGAGCTTACCTATGGACTGGAGCGGCTCGCCATGTATGTGCAGGGTGTCGACAACGTCTACGACCTCAACTTCAACGGGCTGGAAGGCCCGGACAAGGTGACGTATGGCGAGGTCTTCCTGCAGGCCGAGCAGGAATACTCGCGGCATAATTTCGAATACGCCGACACCTCCATGCTCTTCCGCCATTTCGAGGATGCGGAGAAGGAATGCCGGGCGCTGCTGGCGGCGGGCGCGCCGTCCTCCACCGACAATTCCGCGCTGCACAGGATGGTCTTCCCCGCCTACGACCAGTGCATCAAGGCCTCCCATGTCTTCAATCTCATGGACGCGCGCGGTGTCATCTCGGTGACCGAGCGGCAGAGCTACATCCTGCGCGTGCGCGACCTGGCGAAGGCCTGCGGCGAGGCATTCCTGAAGACGCAAGCGGGCGGATTGGCGGACGCGGCCTGAGGGTCAGCCGGCGAAGGCGGCGCTGTCGTCGGCGGCCATCGCTTCGGCCGGCAGCATGAGCTGTACGGAAGCTCCGGTTGCCGCGATGGTCTGGATCGCGCGGCGCACGCCGGCCATTTTGAGTTCGCCGCTCGACGAGGCCTGCACGGCGAGGCAGGCGCTGAGTGCGAAGACCTGAATGAGCGTCGAAGCGGCTTTCATCGTCCCTTTCCTTCTCCCGAACCCCCGGCCTCGTCTTCCTCCTGGCCGACCGGAACGTTCATCCTTTCCCCATTGTGCACATGGCGGCTGAACCGGGCGTGGCGGCGCCGTTAAGCTACCGTTAAGCCGCGGTTCGGCGCGCAAGACTCCCTTGTCTGAAGCGACCGCCGCTTCAGCGCGCTTACTTGGTTCATCGGGGATTTCGTCCCGAGGACGGGCATGTACCCGCCGCTCCGACATGGCGGTGAAATTTTTTATGTCTGGAGCGGGATGCGATTGGGGGCTGGTCGTCCAAACCGCCGTCATCCCGGAAGCCGGAGCGACAGCGGAGGCTGTCCGGGACCCATTCCGGAACGTCAACGTCACGGAATGGGACCCGGCCCTCACTTCGCTCGGCCGGGATGACGGGGGTTGGGATGACCAGCCCCCAATCGCATCCCCTCGCGGACGCAGCCGTTTGCGTTGTCACGTATCGGATTGCGATCCAAAAAGGTGACAGGGCGGAGAGGAGTTGCTATTGCCGCGCCGGACCCTCACGAAAGAATTGATCCATGCCCGACCTGCTTCTTGAACTTCGCTCGGAAGAAATCCCCGCCCGCATGCAGCGCAAGGCGGCGGGCGACCTGAGGAAGCTGGTCACCGACGGTCTCGTCGAGGCGGGGCTGACCTATGAGGGTTGCCAGGAGTATTGGACGCCCCGGCGGCTCACGCTCGACATTCGCGGCGTCACCGTCCGCTCCAAGGATGTGCGCGAGGAGCGCAAGGGGCCGCGCGTCGATGCGCCGGAAAAGGCGATCGAGGGCTTTTTCCGGGCGGCCGGTCTTTCTTCGGTCGAACAGGCCAAGGTGCAGTCGGACCCGAAGAAGGGCGATTTCTATGTCGCCGTGATCGAGAAGAAGGGAAGGGCTGCCGAAGAGATCGTCGCCGAGATGATGCCGGGCATCATCCGCGACTTCCCGTGGCCGAAATCCATGCGCTGGGGAACTGCCTCGAAGAATCCCGGCTCGCTTCGCTGGGTGCGCCCCCTGCAATCGATCCTGTGCACCTTTGGCCCGGAGACGGAGGAGCCGGTGGTGGTCGATTTCGAGGTCGACGGCATCCGCTCTAGCAACGTCACCTACGGCCACCGCTTCCATGCGCCCGAGGCGATCACTGTGCGCCGCTTCGACGACTATGTGGCGAGCCTGGAGAAGGCCAAGGTCGTGCTCGACCCCGAACGCCGCAAGCGCATGATCCTCGACGACGCCAGGAACCTGGCCTTTGCCAACGGGCTGGATCTGGTGGAGGACGAGGGCCTACTGGAGGAGGTGGCCGGCCTCGTCGAATGGCCGGTGGTGCTGATGGGCTCGTTCGAGGAGGACTATCTGGCGATCCCGCCCGAGGTCGTCCGCCTGACGATCCGCGCCAACCAGAAGTGCTTCGTCACCCGGCCTCAAGGGGAGGCGGGGACGCTTTCCAACCGCTTCGTCATCACCGCCAATATCGAGGCAAGGGACGGCGGCAGGGAGATCGCCTACGGCAACGGCAAGGTGGTGCGCGCCCGGCTCTCCGACGCGTTCTATTTCTGGAAGACGGACCAGGCCGACCTGCCGGACCTCGCCGCCCTGAACGAGTCGGCGGAAAAGTTCGGCCTCGACCTCGACAAGCCGCTCGACCAGCGCATGGCGCGGCTCGACCACCTGAACGTCACCTTCCACGCCAAGCTCGGCACGCAGGGTGAGCGCGTGGAGCGCATCCGGCGGCTGGCGCGCGAACTAGCGCCAGTGGTCGGCGCCGACCCCGATCTGGCGGATCGCGCGGCGGTGCTCGCCAAGGCCGATCTCACGACGGAGGTGGTGGGGGAGTTTCCCGAGCTGCAGGGGGCGATGGGGCGGAAATACGCCGAGCTGCAGGAGGAGCATGCTTCCGTGGCGGCGGCGCTGGAGGAGCACTACAAGCCGCTGGGGCCGAGTGATGTCGTGCCGACCGACCCGGTGTCGGTGGCCGCGGCGCTGGCCGACAAGCTCGACATGCTGGTGGGTTTCTGGGCGATTGATGAGAAGCCGACGGGGAGCAAGGATCCTTACGCGCTGAGAAGGGCGGCGCTGGGGGTGATCCGGATTTTGGTGGAGAATGAAATAAGCCTCTCTCTCATAGCGGCGGTAGAGCAGCCAATAGTGACGCTACCTGAGGAGATCGTTCGATCAGGCGGTGCTTCCGCCGATGCGGAGGCGAGCCTATTGGCTGCTACGGATTTCGATGAGAGCACGTTTGCCTATAATCCCGCGCGCGCAATCGCATTCTCGCTCCTCTCCTTCTTCCACGACCGCCTGAAAGTCTACCTCCGCGATCAGGGCGCCCGCTATGACCTCATCGACGCCGTGCTGGCAAGCGGCGGCGACGCCGGCGAGGCGCACAACGATGACCTCCTCCTCATAGTCCGCCGCGTCGAGGCGCTGTCCGAACTCCTCGACACCGAGGACGGCAAGAACCTCCTCGCCGGCACCAACCGGGCGGCGAGCATTGTCGACATCGAGGAGAAGAAGGGGACGCGGATTGCCGAGGCCGTCGATCCCGCGCTCCTAAAAGAAGGCGCCGAGATTCGACTTTTCGACGCCGTGAATCAGGCTGAGAAGAAAGCCGGCGAAGCGATTCAGAAACAAGACTTTTCCGCCGCCATGAAGGCGCTGGCCGCGCTTCGCGGACCGGTTGACTCATTTTTTGAAGAGATTCTCGTAAATGTCGAGAATGATTCAGTTCGCGCCAATCGCCTGGCACTTCTGAACCGTATCCGCCAGACGACAGCCCAAGTGGCCGACTTCTCAAAGATCGCCGGTTAAGGTCAGGTAAAGACGATCACCGCCAGCGCCACGGCGATATAGGACAAGAGGCCGGAGACTGGCCCCAGCCGCTGGATGAAGGCCGGCGGCGGGCTGCCCGGTGCTGTACGCGCCATGGCGATACGGGCGGCGACCAGGATGGCGAGGATGAGGACGGCGGCGGCGATCTTCACCGCGAAGGCGGTGCCGAGCCAGGCGCCGCCATAGTCGACCAGCCACATCCACAGGCCCGTCGCCCACAGGAGCAGGACGCCGATCAGGGCGGCCAGCGCGAAATTCTTTCTGAGCGCAAGGAGCGCGGGCGGAGGTGGTCCCCCTGCGCGCTTTGCCTGGATGCCCACCATCATGCTTCCCAGGCCGCCGCCGGCGCCCAGCATGAGGCCGAACAGATGCAGGATTTTCATGAATGTGAGCATCGCCCGCCCCCTCGACTGATCGAACAGGCGGACGTTGCGCCGGAAGGACAGAGCCGTCAAGCCGCCTTATTGAGGTCTGCTGAAAGTCTGTGGCAGGGGAGCGGCCGTCGCTGGTGCGGCGGCCGCAGGCGCGCTCGCCTGCCGCGGTGGGGTGGGCGTCGGTTGCGTGGGCGTGGCGCGCACGAAGGGATCACCCACAAGGCCGCCGCGGATGACCAGAGGGTCGGGGTCGAAACGGCGACTGTCCCTTTGCTCGACCGCAGACGTGCTCTCGAAGGTCACCGCCGGTTCGCCGATGACTGAAACGGAAGCACTGAGGGCGACAGGCGCCTCGCCCGGTACCGCCTCAGCGGCCATGGCTTCTACATCCATCGCCTTGAGCTCGACAATGGAGGAAGCGTCGGCGTGACTGGCCGCCAGAACGGCAACGGCCACGAACGGCCCGATTGCAAGTAACTTCATTGCGATAATCCCCCTCGCACTGCGCCCGCTTTCACACGGAAAGGTAGCATCGGCGGATTAAGAAACCGGTGATCGAATGGGTGGCATTCTAACGGACGCCGTGCCGACAACAGGCTACTCTTGTCCCGCAAGCGCCAAAGGGATAGGCACCAGCCGGAGAATTTGGAGACGCATGCCTTGGCCGAGATCCTGCGGCAAGACCAAGCATTGGAAGCTGCCTGTCGCCTGCTGGACGCTGGCGAATTGGTGGCGATCCCTACGGAGACCGTCTACGGGCTGGCCGCCGATGCGACCAATGGCGAGGCCGTGGCGCGCATCTTCGAGGCCAAGGGTCGGCCGCGCTTCAACCCCCTGATCGCCCATGTGGCCGACCGGCAGATGGCCGAGGGCATTGCGGTTTTCCCGCCGCTGGCAGCACGCTTGGCCGAGGCCTTCTGGCCGGGCCCGCTCACCCTGGTGCTGCCGCATCGGCAGGGATCCGGCATCCACCCGCTGGTGACGGCCGGTCTCGATACGATTGCGCTGCGTTACCCAAGGGGCTTCGGTCGCGATGTCATCGCCCGTCTCGGCCGCCCGCTCGCCGCCCCCAGCGCCAACATCTCCGGCCGCGTCAGCGGCACTACGGCGGAGGCCGTAAACGCCGCCCTCGGCAACCGCATCCCCTTGATTGTCGACGGCGGTCCGACCCCGGTGGGTCTGGAATCGACCATTCTCAAGGTGACGGACGAGGGCCTGACGCTGCTGCGCCCCGGGGGGATCGCCGCAGAGGAGATCGAGGGGGTGGTACAGGTGCCGCTTTCGCGCGGGGCGAAGGGCATCGAGGCGCCTGGGATGCTCGCCTCGCACTATGCGCCCCACGCCCGCATGCGGCTCAACGTGGCCGAGGTGATGCCCGGCGAGGCGCTGCTGGCTTTCGGCCCGGCAAGGGCGAAGGGGGCGGAGACGGCTGCTGAGGTGATGAACCTGTCTCCTTCCGGTGATCTGCGCGAGGCGGCCGCCAACCTCTTTTCCCACCTTTCGCGGCTCGATGCGGGGGGCGCGGTGACAATTGCCGTCGAGCCAGTGCCTTTGACGGGCCTTGGCGAGGCCATCAACGACCGGCTGATGCGGGCGGCCGCCCCGCGTGACAGCCAGGACGAGGAGCACTAGCGTTGCCTGCAATGGATGAAACCCCGGCGAGCCTTGATCCCGGCCTTGTCGACCGCTTCGTCGCAATCGTCGGAAAGCACCATGCGCTGACAGCCCCGCAGGATATCGCGCCCCACATCGAGGAGCCGCGCGGCCTATTCGGGGGCTTGACGTCGCTGGTGCTCAAGCCGGGCAGCACCGAAGAGGTAAGCCGCATTTTAAAGCTCGCCACGGAGACCGGAACGCCCATCGTTCCGCAGGGCGGCAACACCGGGCTGGTGGGCGGGCAGATGCCGGACGCAACAGGGCGCGAGGTGGTGCTCTCGCTCTCCCGCCTGAACCGCATCCGCGAGATCGACCTTTCCTCCAACACGGCCGTTGTCGAGGCCGGTGTCGTCCTGCAGACCCTTCAGGAGGCGGCGGATGTCAATGACCGGCTGTTTCCGCTGTCGCTCGCCTCGCAGGGCTCCTGCCAGGTCGGCGGCAACCTGTCGTCGAACGCCGGCGGTATCGGCGCGCTCGCCTACGGCACAGCGCGCGACCTGTGCCTGGGGCTGGAGGTGGTGCTGCCGACGGGCGAGGTGCTGGACGATCTCAGGAAGCTGAAGAAGGACAATACCGGCTACGACCTGAAAAACCTGTTCATCGGCGCCGAGGGCACGCTCGGCATCATCACCGCGGCCGTGCTGAAGCTCTTTCCCAAGCCGAAGGGGCGCGAGCTTGCCTGGGCCGGCGTCGGCTCGCCAGTCGCAGCCCTTGCCCTTTTCGGGGCCGCCAACGACAGGGCAGGCACCGCGCTCACCGCTTTCGAGCTGATGGAACGGACACCGCTTGACTTCGTGCTGAAGCACATCCCCGGCGTGCAGCCGCCGCTTGCCGGCGAGCACCCTTGGCATGTGATGCTGGAAATATCCTCCGGCCGCTCTGCGGAGGATGCGCGCTCTCTGATGGAAGAGGTGCTGGCGGAAGGTTTCGAGGCCGGGCATGTGGCCGACGCCGTGATCGCCCAGAACGAGACGCAGGCGCTCGCTCTTCGCCACCTGCGCGAAGCGATGTCGGAAGCACAGAGGCCGGAAGGCGGCTCGATCAAGCACGATATCTCCGTACCCGTCGCCGCTATTCCTGAATTCATCCAAAGGGCGGGCGAGGCGGTTCAAGAGGTGCTGCCGGGAAGCCGTGTCGTCTGTTTCGGCCATATGGGCGACGGTAACCTGCACTATAACGTGTCTCAGCCGGTGGGCATGGACCGCGCGGAATATCTTGCGCACTACCGCTCCATGAACGATGCGGTGCATGCCGTGGTGCGCGAACTGCATGGCTCGTTCTCCGCCGAGCATGGTATCGGGCGGATGAAGCGGGAAGAGCTGATCGCCACCCAGCCCACGGTAGCGACAGACCTGATGCGGCGGGTGAAGGCAGCGTTTGATCCGGCGGGGATCATGAACCCGGGAAAAGTGATTTAAGCGGTATGCGCGCTGGATTTACTCTTCATAGACACACCTTTCCGGCGCCTTTCACCTGGTCGCAAAGTGCTAACCAACTGGCAAGTCAGCAAAATTTAACCGACTTTCTAAGGCCGTAGGTAAGACCCACACGCTAGTCTCCTTCTCCATAAGAGGCCGCAAAAGCGGCCCGGAGAGAACCGGAAAACGGGCTCTCAGGAGTAACAGGAAGGCAAGTAAGAATGGCGAGTGGTCTCAAGCCGGTATGGGCGGGCCGCCAGATGCGGCTCGACCCGTTCCGCCTACCCCAGGCGGTCAGCTACGCAACCCAGGACGATTTCGGGGAGGTGACATTCACCATCACGAAGCGCGGCGTACGCATGCGCCGGTTGCTCGACAAGAGCCAGCTTCCCGTCACCTTCGCCCTACCGCCCAATGCTTTTCGCGGCGTTGCCGCGCGGGCAATCGAGGAAGAGGACGGCCTGGTGACGGTGACCCTGGAGCTCCTCCACCGTGACCCGATGCTGTCGGTTCCGCTGCTGGTCGCAGGCGATCTCGACGACGTGGCCGCCGACTGGCGCGCTTGGGCCGACGCCTACCGCCTGCCCATGCTGCTGGTGGAGGCCGACGGCGTCGCCCGCACGTTGGAGGAGTCCATCGGCCAAGTGAAGGCCGAGCCGCCGAAGGAGCGCCGCAAGGGCCGCGTCGTGCGTCAGCGCCGTCCGCGCTTCCTCGCCCGCCGCAGACGGGGTGCGCTCGGTTTGCGTCTGGTGGTCGATGGCGACGAGATTATCGCGCGGGACTAGAAGTACGGACTGACCGTCGCCCACACGCCGCCGCCCAGGAGGCCGAGAAAGATCAGCCAGCCGACCACCGAGTTGGAATGGAAGAGCGCCAGGCACTGGTCGGGGTCGTCGATGTCGAGCGTCCGCACCTGCCGTGCCATATGCGCACCCGCGGCCACAAGGCCGGCCAGCGCCGGCATGGGGACGGCGGCGTTGGCGAAGGCGACGGCAAAGAAGAGAAGCGCCATGCCGTAGAGGCCGACGAGCCACGGTTTCGTCTTTTCTCCAAAGAGCCGCGCAGTGGAGCGCACGCCGACAATCGCATCGTCCTCCTTGTCCTGGTGAGCATAGATCGTGTCATAGCCGATCACCCACAGGATGGAGCCGCAGTAGAGCAGGAAAGGCGCCAGAGACAGGCTGCCGAAATGCGTCGCCCAGCCGAGCAGGGCGCCCCAGGAAAAGGCAAGGCCCAGAAAGAGTTGCGGCCAGTCCGTGAATCTTTTTGCGAACGGGTAGATCGCTACCACCAGGAGTGATGCGCAGCCGAGCAGGATGGCGAAGCCGTTGAACTGCACGAGCACGAGAAGGCCGACAAGCGCCTGCGCGACGAGGAAGGCCCAGGCCTGGCGCCGCGACACCTGGCCGGAGGGGAGAGGCCGCGAACGTGTGCGCTCGACCGCCTCGTCGATGTCCTGGTCAACCAGATCGTTGTACGTGCAGCCAGCCCCCCGCATGGCGACGGCGCCGACCAGGAAGAGCACCAGAAACCAGGGCGACGGCAGAACGCTCAGGAGCGGTGCTCCCGGCTCGGCCCCCGCACTCGCCGCCATAGCGAGCGACCACCAGCATGGCCACAGGAGAAGCTTCCAGCCGATCGGCCTGTCCCACCGCGCAAGCTGCGCGTAAGGCCATGCCGCGCGAGGCAGCAGCCGGTAGGCCCAATGGCCCGACGGCGCGTCGGCCACCCGACCCCGAGCCTGCCGTGACTGGATGATGTCCATGCCCTTGCCTTTCGTCGCTGCGTTTTCGTGGAGTGGCAAGGTGCGGGCGCGCCGTCAAGGTGCCTGTAGTGATTGGCATGATGATTGGCGTATAAAGCCCGGCCAGCATTCACTTCTTTCTGGACATGGCCGGCGTGCGCTTGACCTTTGGCCGTTTCGGCCATAGCCCGTTGCCGGCAGAGTGGATTGAAGCAGGGCTTTGGGCGACATGAAGGTTCTCCTCATCGGTTCGGGCGGTCGCGAACACGCGCTGGCCTGGAAGATCGCCACCTCGCCCATGCTGGAGAAGCTTTATGCGGCCCCTGGAAATCCCGGCATCGCACGGCACGCCGAGTGCGTAGCGCTCAGCGAGAAGGATCATGGGGCGGTGGTCGAGTTCTGTCGCGGCCAGGCGATCGATCTTGTGGTGGTGGGTCCCGAAGCGCCGCTGGTGGCGGGATTGGCCGACGAACTGATCGAAGCCGGCATAGCCGTCTTCGGGCCGACGGCGGAAGCAGCACGCCTGGAGGGCTCCAAGGGCTTCACTAAGGACCTGTGCAGCCGCTACGGCATTCCCACCGCCGCCTATGCCCGCTTTGCCGACGCCGTGCACGCCAAGGACTATGTGCGCAACGTCGGCGCGCCCATCGTCGTCAAGGCCGACGGTCTTGCCGCCGGCAAGGGCGTGGTGATCGCCATGAGCGAGGACGAGGCCTATGCGGCCATCGACGACTGCTTTTCCGGCCTCTTCGGCGCCTCGGGCGCGGAGGTGGTGATCGAGGAATTCCTGGAAGGGGAGGAGGCGAGCTTCTTCTGCCTGTGCGACGGCAAGATTGCGCTTCCCTTCGGCACCGCGCAGGACCACAAGCGCGTGGGCGAAGGCGATACCGGCCTGAACACGGGCGGCATGGGCGCCTATTCGCCGGCACCCGTGATGACCGAGGCGATGGTCGAGCGCTGCATGCGCGAGATCATCGAGCCGACGCTCAAAGGGATGGCGGAGATGGGCGCTCCGTTCACCGGTGTACTCTACGCGGGGCTGATGATCACCCCCGACGGCCCTAGCCTCATCGAATATAATGTCCGCTTTGGCGATCCCGAGTGCCAGGTGCTAATGCCCCGCCTGAAGGACGATCTCCTGGCACTCATGAAAGGCGCCGCCGACGGTCAGCTCGCGCACATGTCGGCGCGCTGGCGCGAGGAGGCGGCGTTGACCGTGGTGCTTGCGGCCGAAGGTTATCCCGCCGCCCCCAAGAAGGGCAGCGCGATCAATGGTATCGAAGCGGCAGGCGAGGAAGGCGTGGAGATATTCCACGCCGGCACGGCACTTCGCGATGGCGTGTTTGTCGCCAATGGCGGGCGTGTGCTGAACGTTACGGGGCTGGGCGCAAATGTCACGGCGGCGCGCGAGGCGGCATACCGCGCCGTCGACCGTATCGACTGGCCGCAAGGCTTCTGCCGCCGCGACATCGGCTGGCGCGCCGTCAAGCGCGAGGCGGCGGGCGTCTAAAACAGTTACTCTTCCTCGAACGGGTTCGGCACCGGCCGGTGCGGCGATGTGCCTTCTGCCTGGCGTTTTTGGTGATGGGCGAGCGAGCACTGGGTCGAGCAGAGGATGCCGCGGTCACACCAATAGGCGGGGCCGTACTCGATGCGCCCATGGTGGTAGGCGAAATCCGGCGTTCCCATGGCCTTGCCGCACTCGATGCATTGATATCTTTCAGGCCGTGCGAGCATGAGCGCCTCCTCGGGAACAGCGATTCAGCATGTCGTACCGCTTGGTTGTCGGCGGCTCAAGATGACTGATTTGACGTTTACGTAAAAAGAAATTATCGATCCATGCAGGGCAGGGCTGGCCGCACGGGCAGGGCGCGGCTAGGCTCGCCCGAAGTGCCGGGTATTGAGGAGGCAAGCCATGTATCGCGCACCCGTGGAGGAGATCGGCCACATGCTCACCCATGTCGCCGGGCTCAAGAAGATGCTGGACGAGGGGCTCACGGGTGACCTTTCGCCCGATCTCGTCGAGGCTATTCTTGCCGAGGCCGGCCGTTTCGCGAGCGAGGAGATCGCACCGCTGGCCCGCGTCGGGGACGAGAAGGGTGCGCAACTGAAAGACGGTAAGGTGATCACGCCTCCCGGCTGGCCGGAGCTTTACCGCAAGTGGCGCCAAGGCGGATGGAACGCGCTGGCCGCCCCTGAGCACTGGGGCGGGCAGGGCCTGCCCATGATGCTCGCCGTCGCGGCATTGGAGATGTGGAATTCCGGCTCCATGGCCTTCGCCATCGGCCCGACGCTCACCATGGGCGCCATCGATGCGCTGGAAAAGCACGCAAGCGAGGATCTGAAGAAGGCTTATATGGAGAAGCTCGTCACGGGCGAGTGGATGGGCACCATGAACCTCACGGAGCCACAGGCAGGCTCCGACCTCGGCGCCCTCAAGACGCGTGCCGAACGCGCAGCTGACGGCACCTACCGCATCTTCGGCCAAAAGATCTTCATCACCTACGGCGAGCAGGACTTCACCGACAACATCGTCCACCTCGTATTGGCGCGCCTGCCAGACGCGCCGGCCGGTACCAAGGGCATCTCGCTCTTCCTGGTGCCGAAGTTTCTTATGGGCGACGACGGCTCGCTCGGCCCGCACAACGACGTCTTCTGCGCCTCGATCGAGCATAAGCTCGGCATCCACGGCTCGCCCACCTGCACGATGATATACGGCGACGGCAAGTTTGGCGCCACGCCGGGCGCAGTCGGCTGGCTGGTCGGCGAGGAGAACCGCGGGCTCGCCTGCATGTTCACCATGATGAACAACGCCCGCCTTGCCGTCGGCATGCAGGGCGTGGCGGTGGCCGAGGCCGCCTATCAGAAGGCACTCGCCTATGCGCGCGAGCGGCGGCAGGGACGGGTGCCGAACACAACGGGCAGCGAGATGAGTCCAATCGTCGAGCACCCGGACATCAAGCGCACGCTTTTGACGATGAAGGCGATGACCCAGGCCGCCCGCGCCATCGCCTATTCCTGTGCCCATGCGATCGACATGGCCCGTCTCACCGGCGGGGAGGAAGTCGTCCATTGGCAGCAGCGCGCGAACCTGCTCACACCGCTCGCCAAAGCCTTCCCGACCGATGTCGGCGTCGAGGTCGCCTCGCTCGGCCTGCAGGTGCATGGCGGCATGGGCTATATCGAGGAGACCGGCGCGGCCGCACTTTTGCGCGACGCGCGCATTGCCCCGATCTACGAGGGTACAAACGGCATCCAGGCCATCGATCTTGTCGCGCGCAAGCTGCCGCAGGGGAACGGCGCGCATGTGCGCGGCTTCATCGCCGAGCTCCGGCAGGACGCCGAGACAGTGCGTGGTGCCAACATGCCGGAACTGGGGGATACCGGCGAATATCTCGGTGCAGCGCTGGACGATCTGGAGGAAGCGACGGAGCACCTTCTGCGCCTTCTGGATGAAGAACAGGCAGAGGCCGCCTTGTATGGCGCCACTCCTTATCTGCGCCTTTTCGCGCTCGCTGCCGGTGCTACCATGGTGGCGCGAGGCGCAGTCTCGGCAAAGAGTGCCGCGCAGGCGCGCCTTAGCCGCTATCTCGCGGAAAACCACTTGGCCGAAACAGCGGCGCTGAAGCGCACGGTGGTCGAAGGCGCCGACAGCCTTCTTGCCGCTGCCGGTGAACTGGAGGAGGGCTGAACGTGACCGACCACATCCTCGTTGAGCGCCGCGATGCGGTGCAGATCATCCGCCTCAACCGGCCGGAGAAGAAGAACGCCATCACCCGCGCCATGTATGCGGCCATGACGGCCGCCCTTGCCGAGGGCGACGGGGACGATGCGGTGCGCTGCCATGTCTTCCTCGGTGTGCCCGGCGCCTTCTCCGCCGGCAATGACCTCGCCGACTTTCTCGCCGTCGCTCAAGGAGGCGAGGGCGGGACGGAGGTGTTCGATTTCCTGTTCGCGCTTGCCACCTCCGGAAAGCCCGTCGTCTCCGGCGCTGATGGCATCGCTGTCGGGATCGGCACAACGCTCCACCTACATTGCGACCTGACCTTCGCCACGCCGCGTACCGAGTTCCGCACGCCCTTCGTCGATTTGGGGCTCGTTCCCGAAGCAGGCTCCAGCCTGCTTGCGCCCGCCATCCTCGGCCATCAGCAGGCTTTTGCGCTGCTCGCCCTCGGCGAGAGCCTTCCCGCCGAGCGCGCCAAGGCGGCCGGCCTTATCCACGAGGTGGTCGGCGAGGAAGAACTGGAAAAGGCGATTCTCGCTGCCGCCGAAGCGATCGCCCGGAAGCCGCCGGAAGCGCTGCGGATCACGCGCGATCTCCTGCGCGGTCCGCGCGAGCCGCTCCTGGCACGGATACGGGAGGAGGCGGACCATTTCTGCGCGCGGCTGACGTCCGCCGAGGCGAGGGCGGCCTTCGTGGCTTTCCTGGAGAAGAAGAAGGCGGGCTAGGGACCCTCAGCACTCCTCCGGCCGGCATTCCCGTCCGTCTGCCGGTCGACATGCAGCTTGCCGACCGTCAATTCGTCGACCCGCAGCGACCGGATCCGCGCCTTGGCGATGATGAGCCGGCCGATTGCCAGGGCGCCGATGGCAAGCGCGCCGAGTGCGAAGCCACCGACAGCCACCGCCCGCAGTGATGCTTTCCTTGCCGGTAAGCCGTGAAAGTGAACATGGTGCGTCATGCTCGGGCTCCTCGTTGTCTGCAATCGTCCAACGGGAGGCATCGGCGGGTGTTCCCGCAGCGGAATATAAGCTCGGGCGCTCAAGGGTAGAGCCGAGTTTTTGTCCAACCCCTGTCCGTGCGTGTGAAGACGATCCGGTCATGCAACCGGAAAGGCCGGTCGTGCCAGAACTCGATGCTGTCGGGTATTATCCGCAGGCCCGACCAGTAGTCCGGGCGAGGGATCGCGCCGATGGCGAACTTGGCCGTGTGTTCCGCCACCGCCTTTTCCAGTGCAAAGCGGCTTTCCAGCGGCCGCGACTGTTTCGAGGCCCAGGCGCCGATTCGGCTGCCGCGCGGACGCGAGGCGAAATAGGCGTCCGCCTCCTCCGCGCTGACCTGCTCCACCGGACCGCGCACGCGTACCTGTCGGCGCAGGCTTTTCCAATGGAAGCACATGGCGGCCTTCATCGAGGAGAGAATTTCCCGCCCCTTGATGCTTTCGCAGTTCGTGTAGAACACGAAGCCGCGCTCGTCGAAACCCTTGAGCAGCACCATGCGCACATTGGGCATGCCGTCCGCGTCCACAGTCGCCAGTGCCGTGGCGTTGGGGTCGTTCGGTTCCGAACCCTCGGCATCCGCCAGCCATTCACCGAACAGGCGGTAGGGGTCGCCGCTTTCGGTGAAATCGCTCTCGTTTAAGGCAATCGTAACCATCGTCCTGCTCACTGATGCTGTTTTGAGGAGCATGCCGATTGCGGGGGTCGATGCAAGGGGCAGATAGCAAAGCCCGTTTGGTACTGCGCCTTCTGAGGAAGGCGATACCTCTCTTCGCCCTCGCGGCGTGGGTGCACGGCTGCGCGGCAAGCGCGCAGGACGCCGACCAATGGTCCGATCGAAACTTCACCACCGCTTCCGTGCCGGCTGTTTCCGCGTTTGGCGAAGGGGCGGATACCAAGCTCATTCTCGCCGTTCTGGCGCGTGACGTGATGAATGCGGTGGGCAAGGAATGGGAGAATTCGGAAAGCGGCGCACGCGGCAGGATCACAGCCATGAGTAGGCAGGAAGCAGATGGGCCCGGCTGTGTTGCCTTCACCACGACGCGGCAAAGCTTTGATGGCGTTAACCTCTATCGCGGGCTTGCTTGCGAGAATGCGGCGGGTTTCCTGCACTTGCGCGACTTCGCGATGCTGTAGCTGTTTCCGCCGCCGGATACTGGAATTCCGCCCCGCCAATGCGCATATAACGGGCGCGACCGAAAACCTATGCAAAACACCCGGTTGACGGCTTTCCCGCCGTTCCTTGGGCAAGGCTGACGATGAAAAACCCCTACGACGTGCTGGGCGTGCAGAAGGGTGCGCCGGCGAAGGAAATCAAGGCGGCCTATCGCCGCCTGGCCAAGAAGTACCATCCCGACCAGCGGCCGGATGATCCGCAGGCGAAGGAGCGTTTTGCCGAAATCGGCCAGGCCTACGAAATCCTCGGCAACGAAAAGACGCGGCAAGCCTTCGACAACGGCGAGATCGACGCCAGCGGCAAGCCGCGCTTCCACGGTTTCGAGGGCGGTGCCCACGGCGATCCTTTCGCCGGCTTCCGGCGTGCCGGCGGCGGGCCAGGCCGCACCCACTTCGAGTTTCGTACGAGCGGCATGGACAGCGAACCTTTCAGCGGCGCCGACATCTTCAGCGAGATCTTCGGTCAGGCTTTTTCGCAGGGCGGCTCGCAAGGCGCGCGCCGTGCCACGCGTCCCGAAGGGCTGGGCGACCTGAACGTCACGCTTTCAGTCAGCGTTGAGGAGGTGGCGACCGCCGCCAAGGTGATGGCGGTCTTCCCCGACGACCGGCGTATTGCCGTGAAGCTGCCGCGCTATGTCGAGGACGGACAGACGATCCGCCTCAAGGGCCAGGGAGCAGAGACACCCTTCGGCGAACGCGGCGATGCGCTTGTGAAGCTGAAACTGCGCCCGCACAAGCGCTATCGCGTGGAGGGACGTGATCTGCATGCCGACCTCCCAGTGAGCCTGCGTGACGCCGTGCTTGGCGCCAAAGTGGCGGTGGAGACGCCGACCGGCAAGGTGGCCGTCACCGTGCCCGCCTGGTCGAGTTCCGACCGTACGCTCAGGCTTAAGGGGAGAGGCCTGCCTTTGAAGAGCGGCGGCAACGGCGATCTCTATACGCATGTGCGCATCATGCTGCCCGAAGGAGGTGATGCGGCGCTGGAGAAGTTGTTTAAGAAGAACGTGGAGAGTGAGTAGGCGGAAACGGGGAATAGGGAACAGAGCCGTAGGGTAGCAGTGTTCTCCTTTTCCCCTGCATCCCCGCCTGCCAACTTGATGCTTCGCCGCCGCTGTGCGATAGGGCTTTCGCCGTAACAAGTTCGGAGAATCGTCACTATGGCAGGTGGTAACGGCCTGATGGCCGGTAAGCGCGGGCTTGTGCTCGGTGTGGCCAACAATCGCTCGATCGCCTGGGGCATCGCCAAAGCCTGCGCGAGCGAAGGGGCCGAACTGGCCCTGACCTATCAGGGCGAAGCGCTGAAGAAGCGTGTCGAGCCGCTGGCAGCCGAACTGGGCGCCATCGTCGTCGGTCACTGCGACGTCACCGAACTTGACACCGTCGACGCGGTGTTCGCCGAGGTCGAAAAGCGCTGGGGCAAGCTGGACTTCCTCGTCCATGCCGTTGCCTTCTCGGACAAGGACGAACTGACGGGGCGCTATGTCGAGACGACGCGCGACAACTTTCTGCGCACGATGGATATCTCGGTCTATTCGCTGACGGCGGTGGCCAAGCGCGCCGAGCCTTTGATGGCCGACGGCGGCTCCATTCTCACCATGACCTACTACGGCGCCGAGAAGGTGATGCCGCACTACAACGTCATGGGTGTGGCCAAGGCGGCGCTCGAGGCCAGCGTGCGCTATCTCGCCGTCGATCTGGGTGGGTCCAATATCCGCGTCAACGCCGTCTCCGCGGGCCCCATCAAAACGCTTGCCGCCTCCGGCATCGGCGATTTTCGCTATATCCTGCGCTGGAACGAGTACAACTCGCCGCTGAAGCGTGTGGTGACGATCGAGGAGGTTGGCGATACGGCCCTTTACCTGCTCTCGCATCTGGCGCGCGGCGTGACCGGTGAGGTACTGCACGTCGATTCGGGCTACCATGTCGTCGGAATGAAGGCCGTCGATGCGCCGGATATCTCTGTGGTGAACGACTAGAAGACGACGGGGCGGGCGCCCCGGCCAAGAGGATAATCCGTGCTTCCGCTTCTCTACATCGTCCGGCACGGCCAGACCGACTGGAACGTCGAGGAACGGTTGCAGGGGCAGGCGGACACCGACATCAACGCCATGGGCCGTGCCCAGGCGGACCGCAACGGCCGCCGCCTGGCGGGCCTCATTGGCGATCCCGCTGCCTTCGATTTCGTCGCAAGCCCGCTGCGCCGCACCTGCGAGACCATGGAGCGGGTGCGTGTCCAGATGGGCCTTTCCCCACACGGCTACAGCACCGAGCCATGCCTCAAGGAGGTGCATTTCGGAGACTGGCAGGGCCTCACATATATGGAGCTGGAAGCGCGCGAGCCGGGCTGCACCAAGGCACGGGCGCAGCGCAAATGGCATTTCCTGCCGCCGGGGGCGGAGGCGGAAAGCTACGAGTTGCTGGCGTTGCGTGTGCGGGTTTGGCTGGATGCGCTGGAAAGGCCGACCATATGCGTCACCCATGGTGGCGTCGTTCGCACCGTATTCCATTGGGTGGGTGGATTGTCGGCCGAGGAGGCGGCGGAGATGCACATCCCGCAAGACCTGATCCTGCGGGTGAAGGACGGCGGGCTGGAATGGCTGTAGGCTACTCCGGCAACAGCATATCCATGATCTGCTTTTCACCGTTGTCGGCGACGCGATAGGCAATCACGACTTCCATGCCGTCGGAGATGGCGGACATGTCGATCTCGGGAGGCAGCTTATAGGTTTCGCCGTCCTGGAGCGTAATCGTCATCCGCTCTTGGTCGACCGTGGTAATCGTGCCCTCGGTATCGGCGGCAATAGCCGGCGTGGCGAGAAGGGCAAGGGACAAGATAGCGGCTGGGATTCGCATGGGGCAGGCCTCATAATGTCGCGTTGCAAGAACCATAATACGAGCGGGCGGCGATTGTCCGAATAGAAATGATAAAATGTGTCAAAAGTGTCTCCCCGCCCTGTTTGACCGCGCCTGCAAAGGCAAATAGAAGCGGTTCCGGCGCCGGCGCGCAAGGAAACGCTCACAATGTCGCACAACACTTTCGGTCATCTGTTTCGCGTCACCACCTGGGGTGAAAGCCACGGGGCGGCGATCGGCTGCGTCGTCGACGGCTGCCCGCCCGGCATCCGCTTTACCCGCGCCGATATCCAGGCCGAGCTGGACCGCAGGCGGCCCGGCCAGTCGCGCTTCGTCACCCAACGCCGCGAGCCCGACCAGGTCAAGATTCTCTCCGGCGTGCTGCCCGAGGAGGAGGACGGCGACATGCTGGTCACCACCGGTACGCCGATCTCCATGCTGATCGAGAACGTCGACCAGCGCTCGAAGGACTATGGCGACATCGCCCAACGCTACCGCCCCGGCCACGCCGATTACACCTACGAAATGAAGTACGGCCTGCGCGATTATCGCGGCGGCGGCCGTTCTTCGGCGCGTGAGACGGCAGTGCGGGTGGCCGCCGGTGCGCTCGCCCGTAAGGTGGTGCCCGGTCTCAAGATACGCGGCGCGCTTGTCTCGATGGGAGAGAAGGTGATCGACCGCGCCAACTGGGATTGGGATTTCATCGACCATCCCGACAACCCCTTCTTCACCCCCGATCCGAAGTCCGTCGCCGTCTTCGCCGACTATCTCGACCGCATCCGCAAGAGAGGCTCCTCTGTCGGCGCGGTGATTGAGGTGGTTGCCGAGGGCGTGCCAATAGGTCTCGGCGCGCCAGTCTATGCCAAGCTCGACCAGGACATCTGCGCCAACCTTATGTCGATCAACGCGGTCAAGGGCGTCGAGATCGGCAACGGCTTCGAGGCTGGCCGCATCACAGGCGAGGAGAACGCCGATGAAATGCGCGCCGGCCCCGACGGCAAGCCCGTGTTCCTGTCGAACAAGGCCGGCGGCGTGTTGGGCGGCATCTCCACGGGCGAGCCGGTGGTCGCCCGCTTCGCGGTCAAGCCCACCTCGTCCATCCTTACCCCGCGAAAATCGGTCGATAAGACGGGTGCGGAGGTCGACGTGACGACCAAAGGCCGCCACGACCCCTGCGTGGGCATCCGCGCCGTACCCATCGGTGAGGCCATGCTTGCCTGCACCATTGCCGATCATTACCTGCGTCACCGAGGACAAACGGGACGGATTTGAGTGAGCGGTGAATGGTGGACAAATCGTCTGAAGCTGAACGGTTTCTTCCTTCACCAATCACTATCTGCTCAGCAACTGGATAACGCACATGCCCTATGACCAGCGGAAAGTCGTCGACGCCCTGCGCGCCTTCGAGCGCGGCGAGATCGTCATCGTCATGGACGACGATGGGCGCGAGAACGAGGGTGACCTGATCGTCGCCGCGGTCCATGCCACACCGGAGAAAATGGCCTTCATCGTGCGCCATACTTCCGGCATCGTCTGCGCGCCCATGCCGCGGGAGGAGGCGCGGCGGCTGAACCTTGCGCCCATGGTGGCCGACAACGATGCTCCCCATCAGACGGCCTTTACCGTCAGCGTTGACTTCAAGCACGGCACTACCACCGGCATCTCGGCCGAGGACCGCACGCTGACCGTGCGCAACCTCGCCAATCCCAATGCCGGCAGCGGCGACTTCGTGCGTCCCGGTCATATCTTTCCGCTGGTCGCCCGAGAGGGCGGTGTGCTCATGCGTTCCGGCCATACGGAGGCAGCCGTCGATCTCTGCAAGCTTGCCGGCCTGCCGCCAATCGGCGTCATCTGCGAACTGGTCAATGACGACGGCACCGTGATGCGCGGGCCACAGGTGATGGCATTTGCTGAAGAGCACGGCCTCAGCCAAGTCTCCGTCGCCGACCTCATCGCCTACCGCCAGCGCCAGGAAACGCTGGTCGAGCGTATCGCCTGCTTCAAGATCGAAACCCCCGGCGGCCCCGCCACCGTACACACCTACACATTGCCCTGGGAGGCCATGCAGCATCTGGCCATCGTCTTTGGCGACATCCGTGACGGTACGGACGTGCCGGTGCGGCTGCACACCGAGGATGTTGTCGCCGACGTGTTCGGTACGGAATACCGTCTGCAGGACATCATGAAATCCATGGGCACCATGGGCCGTGGCGTGCTGGTCTATCTGCGCGAGGGTTCCGTCGGCGTTGCCCATCACCACCACCGCCCCCGGGCTGGAGAGGCCGAAGCACACGAAGAGGCCGTGAAGCGCGAAAGCGAGTGGCGCGAGGTTGGCCTCGGGGCACAGATCCTCAAGGATCTCGGCATCACCTCCATCAAGCTGCTCGCCTCTCGCGAGCGCCACTATGTCGGCCTCGAAGGCTTCGGCATCGAGATCGCCTCGACGGAGATATCGTAAGGCCACCCAATTGCGGGTGGCCTTGCCTGTTGTGGAGCGGTCCTTCGGTCTATGCCGCCGCCGCCTCGGGAATGATCTTCGGTGAGGGGCGTTGGAGAACGCGTTGCCCTACGAGGGCCGCCGCAAAAGCAACGCCGCCGCCCGCGACCGATACCCAGAACCCGCTCTGCGCGCCGAAGGCATCGATCACATAGCCGGAAATGAACGACCCCAGGGCCATGCCGATGAAGATGCCGGTCATCGCCCAGGTGATTCCCTCGGTAAGGTGGGAGGAGGGTACGAGCCGCTCGATCAAACCGAAGGCGGTGATGAAGGTGGGTGAGATCGACGCGCCGGCCAAAAACAGCATCAGCGCCAGCAGCGGAATGCTGTTCACCCACAGAAGGGGCAGGGTGGTCAGCATGGCCACCGCGTTGGCGATGAGGAACTGCCGTCCGAGCGAGGTCTTCAGCTTGAGTGTGCCGAAGACGAGGCCGACCACCAGCGAGCCTCCCGCATAGCCGGCAAGGATGAGGCTCGCTGCGCCCTTCTGGCCGAGCTCCTCAGAGAAGGCGATCACCGTCACCTCCGCCGTGCCGAAGATCGCGCCGACGGCGATCAGCGTGAAGGTAATGATCTGAACGGCCGGCACGCGGAGCGCGGACCGGCTCGTCGCTGCCTCGACGGGGCGGACCGGCGGCTCGGTTGATCTCTGCCCGACGAACAGCGCCGTGCCCACGGCCAGGAAAAGCGTCGACGCCAGCGGCCCCGCCTCCGGAAACAGGCTGACGCTGAGGCCGATCGCAAGCACCGAGCCTGCCATGTAGACCACCTCGTCGAGCACGGACTCGAAGGCGAAGGCCGTGTGCAGTTTCGGCGTGCCGTGATAGAGTCCCGTCCACCGCGCCCGCACCATGGCCGGCATGCTGGGCATGACGCCTGCGATGAACGCAGAGACGAACAACGTCCAGTACGGCCACTTGAAGTGGGTGGCAAGGAGAAGCGCAGAGAAGGCCGCGACCGCCACGACCGTGGCCGGCGTCAGCACGCGGCTCTGCCCGTAGCGATCGACCAGCCGCGAGACTTGCGGCGCTACGAAGGCGTTGGTGAGCGCGAACGTGGCTGAAACCGCACCGGCGAGCCAGTACTCGCCATGGCTCTGGGAAAGCATGGCGACGATGCCCATGGTGGTCATGGCGACGGGCAGGCGCGCCAGAAAGCCGGCGGCGGCGAACCCTTTGGCCCCCGGCGCCTCAAAGATTTCACGATACGGATTGGGCATGACGCGATCCTTCGCAATGATGAAGTGAGCCATTCACATACGCGGCGTATGTGAATGAGATATTTGCATACGCAGCGTATGTCAACTAAATAGATACGTGTCGTATGTGAAAGGAAGAGGATGGCGCACAAACCGCGCAGCGAAATGATTGCCGAGACCCGGCGCAAGCTGGTGACGGCGGCCCGCCGGGCGTTCGGGACCGTCGGCTACGCCGATGCGTCGATGGACGACTTCACGGCCGAGGCCGGTCTTACGCGCGGTGCGCTCTATCATCATTTCGGCGACAAGAGGGGCCTTCTGGAAGCGGTGATCGCCGAGATCGACGCGGAAATGAACACGCGGCTGTGCGCCATCTCCGCAAAGGCGGGCAACCGCTGGCAGGGCTTCGTCGACGAGTGCCTTGCCTATGTCGAGATGGCGCTGGAGCCGGAGATTCAGCGCATCGTGCTGCGCGACGGGCCGGCGGTGCTGGGCGATCCTTCCACATGGCCCACCCAGAACGCCTGCATCGGCTCGCTGACGGAAAGCCTGCGGCGCTTTGCCGACGAAGGCACTATTGTCGCCGCAGACCCGGAGGCGCTGGCGCGGCTCCTCAACGGCGCCATGCTGCACGCTTCGCTCTGGATCGCCAACGTTCCGGATCCCGAGGCGACCTCGAAGAAGGCCGTGCAGGCGCTCAGGACTTTTCTTGATGGCTTGCTGACAGAAAATCGCGGCTCCCGCTGAGGCGGCGGAGCACGCGGCCGCGACGCGCTTGTTCTCGCCCTTCGGCGGAAGTATTCGAAGGCTGCGGCAGAGGCACTGCGCTCGCGGAGTGTCTCCAATCCTCCGATTGTCGCGATCGAATGCTACCCTGTCCTTTGTGGGAGAGTCTTGGACCTTGAATTGCTCCGGATATGTGCAGGAGCGGGGGGCGCCGTCGTTCCTGCCGATGAAGGGAGGACGACATGCGCATCCACCAACTGCCTGCTGGCGAATGGGGCAAGGTGGTCGCGATCGGCGTTGTCGTGGCCGTGCTGACGGGCGCTATCATGTTCGCCGGCCTGCAGGCCGGTGTCTCGCCGTTGCCCCGCCCCCTCGCGCTCGCCTTCGCACAAACCCTCCTTGGGCCCGTGCCGATGCCTGTCGGAATGCTCTTCCATGTCGCCTGGGTGACGCTGATGAGCGTGGTCTACGTGGTTCTCTTCCGCGACGCACTCACCTTCATGCGCGCCTTGGGGCTCGCCGTCGTGCTGTGGCTGCTCGTTCTCGTGTTTTTCTTCCCCTTCGTCGGCTGGGGCTTCTTCGGCTTGAGCGAAAGCCCGAGGCTGATCGTGGCGGCAGCGATCTCCCACCTCCTTTTCGCGATATTCCTCTGGGGCTTATCCCGCCTGGCCTTTAGCTCGCGAACCGTGACCGGCTAGGCCGGCGGAAACCACGGTTCCTCCGCCGGCCGGCGAAAATAGACCCTCAGCTGTACCACGGCCCCATCACGACCTGCGTTTCCACCTCCGCTTCCGCGACCTGGCGGGCGAAGGCCTCAACGTCGCTGCCGCGATAGTGATACGGGTAGACATATTGGGGTGCGAATTCGGCGACGGCCGAACTCGCCTGTTCGATGTTCATCGTATAGGGCAGGTTCATCGGCACGAAGGCGACATAGATGTCTTCGAGCGCCCGCATCTCCGGAATGTCCTCAGTGTCGCCGGCGATATAGACGCGGCGGCCGTCTATGGTCAGCACATAGCCGTTGTCGCGGCCTTGCGGGTGGTATTGCAGGCGCTCTTCCGTGGTGTTGTAGGCAGGAATGGCCTCGATGCCGATCTCGCCGACAGTCAGGCTTTCGCCGTTTGCAATCGCCGTTGCCCTCGCCTTCAACGCCTCCGGCAGCATGTCGAAGACGGCGGGGTTGGTGACGAGCTGCGTATTCTCCCCGACAAGCGCCGAAAGCGTATCGGCGTCGTAGTGGTCGCCGTGCTCATGCGTGATCAGGATGAGATCCGGCGCCGGATGTCCCTCGTAGGCGGACGCCCCGCCAACGGGATCGACATAGATCACCATTGACGGCACGGTCATCACTAAGGAGGCGTGCTCGATCGGATAGACCGTGATCTCGCCACTGTCGGTCCCATAGGTATCGCCCTCCTGGGCATGCGTTCTGAACGGCATGACGATCGTCGCTCCCAGGCCGGCAAGGCCGGCCGCTCCGAGTTGCAAGGTCTTGCGTCGACTGATGTACATTTTCCTCCTCCGTTCTCTGGCAAGCTCCCGATAGGCTGGTGAACACATTGGGAATGTGCCCATTGTCTCGCCGGCGGCAACTGGGCTGTGCTGACATTTTCGTGATCGGCCGGCTGCGCCAATGTCGAGAAACAAACCCTGTTGACGGTTTCGGGCGCTGCCGATTGCGGCGTGGCCAAAGCTGGCCTCAGCGCCTATATCGGGGCATGGCCACACGTCTTTACACTCATCCCTTGTGCCTGGAGCACCTGACCCCGCTCGGCCATCCGGAGCGGCCAGACAGGCTGCGCGCTATCGAAAAGGTGCTGGAGCACGACGTCTTCGCGCCGCTCGAGCGGGTAGAGGCGCCGGCAGCGGACGAGATGGCGATTCTTCTTGCCCATCCAGAATCCTATACCCGTCGCGTCAAGGAGACGATCCCACCCGAGGGCCTGGCGCGCATCGATGCCGACACCTCCGTCAGCCCGAAAAGCTGGGAGGCAGCGCTAAGGGCGGTCGGCGGCGCGATGGCGGCCGTCGACGACGTGTTCGCGGCTCGCGCCGACAACGCTTTCGTCGCTACTCGCCCGCCCGGCCATCACGCCGAAAAGGACCAGGCGATGGGCTTCTGTCTGTTCAACAACGCGGCAATTGCCGCCCGCCACGCGCAAAGGGCGCATGGCATCGAACGTGTGGCCATCGTCGACTGGGACGTGCACCACGGCAACGGCACCCAGGACATCTTCTGGGACGATCCTTCGGTGCTCTACTGCTCGACCCACCAGATGCCGCTCTACCCCGGCACTGGTGCGGCCGATGAGACCGGCGCCGGCAACATCGTCAATATGCCGCTCTTGCCGGGGACCGACGGCGAGGTCTTTCGCGAGGCTCTCAAGGACACGATCCTGCCGCGGCTTGACGATTTCCGCCCGGACCTGATCATCATTTCGGCCGGTTTCGATGCCCATTATCGCGATCCGCTTGCCGAGCTCAATTTCACCGAAGACGATTTCAGCTGGGCCACGGCCAGACTGATGGAGCGGGCGGGGCGTTTGTCGGAGAACCGCCTTGTCAGCCTGCTGGAGGGCGGTTACGACCTTGAAGGACTGGCTCTCTCGGTGGCCGCCCATGTCGGGCGCTTGATGAAAGGGTAAGGAATGAACGCTGACGCCAACAATGCCGTAGCCAACGACGACATCACGATCATGACCTTCGAGCAGGCGTTGGAAGCGCTGGAGAAGATCGTCAACGACCTGGAGCAGGGCGATGTGCCCCTGGAGCAGTCGATCCGCATCTATGAGCGCGGCGAGGCACTGAAGGCCCATTGCGATCGACTCTTGAAGGCGGCCGAGGACAAGGTGGAGAAGATCCGCCTTTCCCGCGAAAGCGTGCCCAACGGTACAGAGCCGCTCGACCCGCAGTAGAAGGAGCGCGGCCTTGCCGCGTTTACTTTGCGCCCGCGAGCGCTTATGTCCCTGCAAATCGACAACGAGCGAGCAAAGCGTGAAATCGCCTCCTGAAACGCCCCTCCTTGATCGCGTCCGCATCCCGGCGGACTTGAAACGGCTTGACGAGAAGGAACTGCCGCTGTTCGCTGACGAGCTGCGCGCGGAACTGATCGACGCCGTCTCGCAGACGGGTGGGCACCTCGGCGCCGGGCTCGGCGTGGTCGAGCTGACCGTGGCTCTGCATTACGTCTTCGATACGCCGGACGACCGGGTGATCTGGGACGTCGGTCACCAGGCTTATCCGCACAAAATCCTCACCGGCCGGCGCGACCGCATCCGCACGCTGCGTCAGGAGGGCGGGCTGTCGGGTTTCACCAAGCGCGCCGAGAGCGAGTACGACCCCTTCGGTGCCGCTCACTCCTCCACCTCGATCTCCGCAGGTCTCGGCATGGCCGTAGCGCGCGATCTATCGCGCGGGCGGCGCAACGTGATTGCCGTCATCGGCGACGGCGCCATGTCGGCCGGCATGGCCTATGAGGCGATGAACAACGCCGGCGCGCTCGATGCGCGGCTTATCGTCATCCTCAACGACAACGACATGTCGATTGCTCCGCCCACCGGCGCCATGAGCGCCTATCTGGCGCGTCTGGCCTCCGGCCGCGCTTACCAGGGCATTCGCGACTTCGGCAAGAAACTGACCTCCTATCTCGGCAAGAGCGTCGACCGCGCGATCACCCGCGCCGTTGAGCACGCCCGGGGTTACGTGACCGGTGGCACACTGTTCGAGGAGATGGGCTTCCTCCACATCGGCCCCATCGACGGGCACAATCTCGAGCATCTCGTGCCCGTCCTGAAGAATGTGCGCGACCATGGCAGCGGGCCGGTGCTCATTCATGTCGTTACCCAGAAGGGCAAGGGTTACGCCCCGGCGGAAGCCGCGGACGACAAATATCACGGCGTCGCCAAGTTCAATGTCATCACAGGCGCACAAGCAAAGACGCCA
This sequence comes from Chelativorans salis, assembly GCF_025336525.1. Lineage (GTDB taxonomy): Bacteria > Pseudomonadota > Alphaproteobacteria > Rhizobiales > Rhizobiaceae > Chelativorans > Chelativorans salis. Next base: position 157,123 of record NZ_JAOCZP010000001.1, on the reverse strand, counting down.
GCAAACGCACCGAGTTATACGAAACTCTTCGCGCAAAGCCTCATCCAGGAAGCACGCGAGGACGAGCGCATCGTCGCCGTCACCGCTGCCATGCCGTCAGGTACAGGGCTCGACCTTTTCGGCAAGGAGTTTCCCGAGCGCACCTTCGACGTCGGCATCGCCGAGCAGCACGGCGTGACTTTCGCGGCAGGGCTTGCCACGGAAGGCTACCGCCCCTTTGCCGCCATCTACTCCACCTTCCTGCAGCGTGCCTACGACCAGGTGGTGCACGACGTGGCGATCCAGAACCTGCCGGTGCGCTTTGCCATCGACCGCGCCGGCTTCGTGGGTGCGGACGGCGCCACCCATTGCGGCGCCTTCGACATCACTTATCTCGCCACGCTGCCGAATTTCACCGTCATGGCCGCCGCCGACGAGGCGGAGCTGAAACACATGGTGCGCACGGCGGTCCTCCATGACAGCGGCCCCATCGCCTTTCGCTATCCGCGCGGCAACGGCGTCGGCGTCGAAATGCCGGAGCGCGGGCAGGCTCTGGACATCGGCAGAGGCCGCATCATGCGCGAGGGCACGAAGGTGGCGTTGCTGTCGCTCGGCGGGCGTCTGGCGGAATGCCTGAAGGCGGCCGACGAACTGGAGGCCGCCGGCCTTTCGACAACGGTCGCCGATGCGCGCTTCGCCAAGCCGCTCGATGCCGATCTCGTGACCCAATTGGCGCGCGGGCACAAGGTGCTCGTCACCATCGAGGAAGGCTCCATCGGCGGTTTCGGCGCCCATGTGCTGCATTTCCTCGCCCACCAGGGCCTTTTGGAAAGCGGCGTCAAGGTGCGTCCGCTGGTAATGCCTGACGTCTTCCTGGACCAGGCGAAGCCGGAGAAGATGTATGCCGACGCCGGTCTGGACGCCGCCGGCATCGTGCGCGCAGTGTTTGCTGCCCTGGGCCAGGAGGAGCAGGTGGCGCGGGCTTAGACATCCTCTGTGCATCATTCCGGAAGCCGGAGCGTAGCGGAGGCTGTCCGGAACCCATTCGTTACTTTTCGGCATTCCGGAATGGTCCCGGCTCTCGCTTCGCTCGGCCGGGATGACGATGGAAGGGGGGCGCCGCCTTCAAAAGTCGACCGCCGTGCTTGCCATTCGCTTCCGCATCCTTCACTGAAATCTCATGAAGGCCGCCACACCACCCCGCCTCCGCCTCGACCATCTCCTTGTTGAGCGCGGCCTGTTCGAGAGCCGCGCGCGGGCTCGCGATGCGATTCTGCGCGGCACGGTGAGGCTGGCGGGTGCGGTGGCGGCGAAGCCGGGGCAGGTGGTGGCGCCTGACGCAGAGATCGCCGTGGACGACCCGGCGCAGCGCTACGTCTCGCGCGCCGCACTCAAGCTCATCCATGGGCTCGATGCCTTCGGCCTTGACCCGCAAGGCGCTCACGCGCTCGACATCGGCGCCTCCACCGGTGGCTTCACGCAGGTGCTGCTGGAGCGGGGCGCGGCGCATGTGACGGCTGTCGACGTTGGCAGCGGACAGATGGACGAGCGGCTGAAAGCCGATCCGTGCGTGACATGCCTCGAAGGGATGAACGCTCGCCATCTCACGCTCGAGGCGATCGGCGGCCGGAGGCCCGATTTCCTCGTCTCCGACGTCAGCTTCATCTCGCTGAAGCTGGCGCTGCCGCCCGCACTCGAAATGGCTGGGCCCGGCGCGCGAGGCCTTTTCCTCGTCAAGCCTCAATTCGAAGCGGGTCGCGAGGCCATCGGCAAGGGCGGCCTCTTGCGCGCGCCAGCAAGGGCGGAGGAGATTGCGGAGGCGATGAGGGACTGGCTGGGAACAAACCACGGCTGGCGCGCCATCGGTCTCGCCCCTTCGTCCATCGAGGGCGGCGATGGCAACCGCGAATTCCTGCTAGCCGGGCGGAAGGCATAATGACCGAGACGCTGCGGATCGAAGCGCTGGGTGCTCAGGGCGACGGCGTGGCCAAAACGGTGGCCGGCCCCGTCTATATCCCATTTGCTCTACCGGGCGAGACGGTGAAGGCCCAGGTGTCGGGCCAGCGGGGCACGCTTGTGGAGGTTGAGGAAGCTTCCGAGCAGCGGGCGGAGCCTCCCTGCCGACATTTCGGCGCCTGCGGCGGCTGTGCAGTACAGCATCTCGATTTGCAAGCCTACGCTGAGTGGAAGCGTGGAAAAGTAGACCGCGCCCTGCAAAGCCGTGGTCTCGAAGCCGAGGTGGCGCCGCTCGTCACCTGTCCACCTGCCTCGCGCCGGCGCCTCGCCTTCACCGCGCGGGCAATGGGGCAGCGCGTTCTGCTGGGCTTCAACGCTATGCAGTCGCACCGCATTGTCGATGTCGAGGAATGCCCGGTTTCCGATCCGCATGTCGTCGCTGCCCTCCCGGACCTGCGCCGGCTCGCCGGGTTGCTGGCGGCCACGCCAAAGTCGTTCCGCCTCATGGTCACCGCCACCCGCCCCGGACTGGACATCGCGGCGGAAGGGGCGGGCCGGCTGCACGAAAAGCGCCGGCAGCAGGCGGTGGCCTTCGCGCTGGCCAAGGGGTATGCGCGGCTTTCGCTCGATGGGGAGGTGCTTGTAGAGCGCGAAAAGCCGACGGTGCTCCATGGCGAAGTGCCGGTGAACCTGCCGCCCGGCGGCTTCCTGCAGGCGGTCGCCGCCGCGGAGGAGGCGATGGTAGGCCTCGTGGCAGCGCATCTAAACGGCGCGAGGCATGTGGCCGATCTATTCGCCGGCAGCGGCACCTTTGCGCTGTGGCTTGCCGGCGGCATGCGTGTCCATGCCGTTGAGGGCGATGCGGCCGCATTGGCTGCGCTGGAGGCGGCGAGGACAACGCCCGGCCTGAAGCCGGTGACCACCGAAAGGCGCGACCTGTTCCATCGCCCGCTGACGGCGAAGGAACTCAACACCTTCGACGGCATCGTTTTCGATCCGCCGCGCGCCGGTGCCGAGGACCAGTGCCGGCGGATCGCCCGTTCCACGGTCCGCCGCGTGGCTGCCGTCTCCTGCAACCCCGGTACGCTCGCCCGCGATCTGGCGATTCTCATTGAAGGCGGCTACCGCCTCACCCGTGTTGTTCCCATCGACCAGTTCCTGTGGTCACCGCATGTCGAGGTGGTGGCGCTTCTGGAAGGGCCGGGGAAACGTGGCTGAACTCTCCTCTAGCTGCTAGCGGCGGCCGCCGTCGTTCTCTGGCTCGTCGCACCGTCTTGCGCGCTGTGCGGTAGCAGCGTTCGCCTCATTCGATTATAGGGACGCGAGAGCCCGCTCCGCGCGGGCCGCATCCACCTGCGAGGCGATGAACGATGAACGACGCACGGACGGCCCAGCGCGAGAAACGGGGCGCAAGGGGCTCGGCCGGCGAGGTGTTTTCGGCCTTCCTCAAGCTCGGCGTAACCTCCTTCGGCGGGCCGATCGCCCATCTCGGCTATTTCCGCGACGAGTTGGTGCTGCGGCGCAAGTGGATCGATGAGAAGGGCTATGCCGATCTCGTGGCGCTCTGCCAGTTTCTGCCGGGCCCGGCGTCGAGCCAAGTGGGATTGGCACTGGGGCTGTTGCGTGGCGGACCGCTCGGTGCGCTGGCCGCATGGACCGCCTTCACGCTGCCTTCGGCAATCCTCCTGGTCCTCTTTGCCCTCGGTGCCGCCGCCTTCGGCGGGCCTGTCGGCAGCGGCATCGTCACTGGCCTCAAGATCGTCGCCGTCGCCATCGTCGCCCAGGCCGTCTGGGGTATGGCGCGAAACCTTTGCCCCGATCGCGAGCGCGCCAGCATTGCACTCGGTGCGGTGCTTGTCGTTGTCTTCGTTGCCGGCTCCCTCGGCCAGATCGCAGCCATCGTGCTCGGTGGGGTGGCGGGCCTGCTTTTATGTCGAACGGCCGGTGAGGAGGTCTCCGGGCATGTGAGCTTTCCGGTTTCGCGCGCTTTCGGCGCGGTTTCGCTCTCCCTGTTCTTCGCCCTGCTATTCGGTCTTCCCGTCCTGGCGGCCTTCTCGCAAGGGGCCTCGGTCTTCGATGCTTTCTACCGCGCCGGTGCCCTCGTCTTTGGCGGCGGGCACGTTGTGCTGCCGCTGCTGGAGGCGGAAGTGGTACGCGGCGGCTGGGTGACGCGTGATGCGTTTCTGGCCGGTTACGGCGCCGCACAGGCGGTACCTGGCCCGCTCTTCACCTTTGCCGCCTATCTCGGCACGGTCCTGCAGCCGGCGCCCAACGGGCTTGCCGGCGCCACCATTGCCCTGATCGCCATTTTCCTGCCGGGCTTCCTGCTCCTGCTCGGGGTCATCCCGTTCTGGGACGCTTTTCGCAAGCGCCCGACTGCACAGGCGGCGATGCGCGGCACCAATGCAGCCGTCGTCGGCATTCTCGGCGCGGCCCTCTACGATCCCGTCTTCACCAGTGCAATCGTCGGGCCGCAGGCATTCGCGCTGGCGCTCACCTGTTTCGTGTTGCTGATGGCATGGAAGACGCCGCCCTGGGGCGTCGTGCTGGTCGCGGCGGCGGGCGGCGCGGTGATCGGTATACTGTAGCCTTCGCGCCGGGTTGCAATGGGCGGGTTCTATCGGCCTTTCAGAAGCTGTTCGACATAGTCCGGCACCACCCGGCTCGCCGGCCCATGGATCGCCTCATCGAAGTCACTGAAGGTCTCCGAAGGCTCCAGATTGAGCTCCACCGTATGCGCCCCGGCGCGACTGGCTTCCTGCACAAACTGCGCCGCCGGATAGACGCTGCCGCTGGTGCCGACGGCCAGGAAAAGATCGCAGTCGCCCAGCGCTTCGTAAATGCGCTCCATGTGATAGGGCATCTCCCCGAACCACACCACATCCGGCCGCAGACAGCCTGCCTCAGCGCAAGCGGGGCAGGGCACTTCCGTCGAAAGCGCCCCGCGCCACTCGTGCCGGGAGCCGCAGCGCGAGCAGAGCGCCTTTGCGAGCTCGCCGTGCATATGGATCAGGTTCTTAGAGCCAGCCCGCTCGTGCAGCTCGTCGATATTCTGCGTGACAAGGGTTACCGGACCTGAATGCTCCGCCTCCAGCCGGGCCAGCGCGTAATGTGCTGGATTCGGTGCAATGCCGGCCAGTGCGCTGCGGCGTTGGTTGTAGAAATCGTGCACCAGCGCCGGATCGGCGACAAAACCTTCCGGCGTGGCCACCTGCCGGTAGTCGTATCTCGACCAGATGCCGCCCTTGTCGCGGAAAGTATCGACGCCCGATTCGGCCGAGATGCCGGCGCCGGTAAGAATGACAATACGCTGTGGCATCACGCCTGCGTGCCGCCCACCGTCACCTTGTCCATCCTCAGATGCGGCTGGCCGACGCCCACGGGCACGCCTTGGCCGTTCTTGCCGCACATGCCGATGCCGGTGTCGAGCTTCATGTCGTTGCCGACCATCGAGACGCGGTGCATGGCGTCCGGCCCGTTGCCGATCAGCATGGCGCCCTTGATCGGCTGGGTCACCTTGCCGTCCTCGATCATGTAGGCCTCGGTGCAGCCGAAGACGAACTTGCCGGAGGTGATGTCCACCTGTCCGCCCCCGAAGGAGACGGCGTAGACCCCCTTCTTCACCGACGCGATGATCTCCTCCGGCGTCTTGTCGCCGGCCGTCATGTAGGTGTTGGTCATGCGCGGCATGGGCTCATGCGCATAGGATTCGCGCCTGCCGTTGCCGGTAGGCTTCATGCCCATGAGGCGGGCGTTCTGCCGGTCCTGCATGTAGCCGACCAGCTTGCCATCCTCGATCAGCACATTATGGCCGGACGGCGTGCCCTCGTCGTCGATCGTAAGCGAGCCGCGACGCTCGGCCATCGTGCCGTCGTCGACGACGGTGACGCCCTTGGCTGCGACCTGTTGGCCCATCAGGCCGGCGAAGGCCGAAGTCTTCCTACGGTTGAAGTCTCCCTCGAGCCCGTGACCCACCGCCTCGTGCAGCATCACGCCCGGCCAGCCATTTGCGAGCACGATATCGAAGGTTCCCGCAGGCGCGGGGACCGCCTCCAGGTTGACCAGCGCCTGGCGCAACGCCTCTCCTGCTGCGAAACGCCAGGAATCTTCGGCGAGAAACTCGCCGAAACTCTTGCGCCCGCCCATGCCGTAGGAGCCCGTCTCCTGCCGATCGCCGTCGCCGACCACGACGGATACGTTCATGCGCACCAGCGGGCGGATGTCGCGGGCGAGCTGCCCGTCGGCGCGCAGAATCTCCACATGCTGCCAGGAGGCGGCGAGCGACGCCGTGACTTGGCGCACGCGCGGGTCGTTGGCCCTGAGCCAGCCGTCGATCTCCTGCAGGAGCTTCGCCTTCTCCTCGAAACTGGGCGCGGCGATCGGATTGTCCTCACCGTAGAGCCGCTGGTTGGTGCCGGTAGGCGCAGCGGCAAGCGTGCCCGAATAACCCTGCTTCACCGCCGACACCGCATCCGCCGCCCTCCGCAGCGCCGCCTCGGAGAGCTCGCTCGAATGCGCATAGCCCGTCGCCTCCCCGGCAACGGCGCGCAGGCCGAAGCCCTGGTCGGTGTTGAAACTCGCCGTTTTCAGCCTGCCGTTGTCAAAGACGAGCGCCTCGCCTTCGCGATATTCGAGGAACAGCTCTCCGTCATCGGCGCCCGAAACGGAATCAGAAACGAGGGATTTGAGCTTGTCTGCGGAACAGTCAAAGGAATCGATGAGCGAGCGTGGCATGAGCGGATATCCTGTGTTTTGTCCCATCCCATTTAAGGGCGATGGACGGATCGATCCAGTGCCGGGGAGAGTTTGGTGACTATGGAGGGCGTGATGGGAGCATGGAATCGCGCCACGTCCTCCGACATGCTCAGGATGGGGACTGGTGTCTGCGCCTGCCTGACAAGGTTGAGGCTGAAGGCACGCGCCCTTACGGCAGTGCTTCGAAGCCTTCGCCGAAGCCCTTGAGGTCCACCGGGATGCCGATGCCCTCCTCGGGAGTCTGGAAGACGATGAAGGTGGCCGATTCGCCGTTCTTCAGCGTTTCGAGAAGCTCACCGCTCAGGATCACTTCGGCATAGCAACCGTCCTGGAAGCAGCGCGCGAAATAGGCGCGGCCGATATCCTCGCCGTCCACGTAGAGGCCGAGCCCGTTGGGCAGCAGCACGCCGAGCGGCGCTAGAACACGCATGATTTCCCGCTTGTTGTCGGCGGTTCGCAGCACCGCTACGGACAAGCCCACCTCCGGCCTGTCCTCAGCCACCACGTTCTGCATCATGATGCATTGCTCGCTGGCGGCGCCGGCTGGCGTGTCGCAGAGGATCGACCAGGCGCCGTGGGTTGAGCGCACGGATCCTTCCTGCTGTTGTTGCTGCTGCGCGGTGGCGGGCAGGATGACGGCCAATGTTGCGGCGAGCACCGCCACCACACGTACGACCAACGGCATAATGAACCTCTTTCCCCGACGAATCACGGCCACCTATCCTGACGATGCGCGCCCGAAAAGGAAATAGCCATTCCAGGCAACCCTTACCCAAAGCGCCGCCACACTCGTTGTCGAATCGGTCAGAATTGCGGACAAGTCGGCACTGCTTGCCGCCGGCCCCGCCGGGCAGCGCAAAAATGCCGCATGCACGGCTCTACGCCTTTCTTGCGGTTCGCATGAGAGTATGATTTGAACGCGCCTGTATTGAACGGGTTTCGATGCGGCTTCTCGCCGGGCTGCAGGCTTTTGGCGTATCCGGCGCATCGCCGGCAGAAAGCGCATTGATCGGGAGATGACGAGGGTTATGAAGAAGTTTGTTGCGAGCCTTTGGGTCGTCGCGCTGTCGCTGGCCGCCACCGGTGCCTTTGCGGCACAGCCCGAGCCCTGGCAGGTACGGTTCCAGCCCGCTGCGACGGGCATTATGGAGCAGATTCGGTGGTTTGAGGCCTACACGCTGTGGTTCATCGTGCCGATCACCCTTCTGGTGATGGCGCTTCTGGCCTGGTGCATCGTCCGCTATCGCGCCAGTGCCAATCCGGTACCTTCCCGCACCAGCCACCACACCCTCATCGAGGTCCTGTGGACTGTCGGACCGGTGGTCATTCTGTTGCTTCTCGCGGTACCCTCCTTCCAGCTTCTGACGGCCCAATACACCCCGGAGGAAGAGCCCTCCGTGACAATCAAGGCGACTGGCGTTCAGTGGTACTGGGACTACGAGTACCAGGACGGCGAGACCCCGCTCTCCTTCACCTCGCTGTTGCTTCAGGACAGCGACCGGGCCGAAGCCGGCAAGGAGGACAGGACCCAGTACCCCCGTCTGCTCACCGTCGACAACGAGGTCGTGGTGCCGGTCGGTCAGACCGTGCGCATGCTGGTCACCTCCAGCGACGTGATCCACGCCTTCGCCATGCCGGCCTTCGGCATCAAGGTCGACGCCGTGCCTGGTCGCATCAACGAGACCTGGTTCAAGGCGGAGCGCGAAGGTCTCTACTACGGTCAGTGCTCGGAGTTGTGCGGCAAGGACCATGCCTTCATGCCGATTGCCATCCGCGTCGTCTCGCAGGACCAGTTCCAGAGCTGGTACGCAACGGCACAGGAAGACCTGGAGGGTGCCAACAGCGCACTGATGGCGGCGATCGAGAACGGCAACGGCGAGGACAAGGTCGCTACCGCTGAATAAGCCGGGCGACGCTAAGGACAATTGGAGCGGTAGGAAACATGGCAGGCGCTGCGACTGAGACCCACCACGATGATCACAAGCCGAAGGGCTGGGTGCGCTGGGTGTATTCCACGAACCACAAGGATATCGGCACCCTTTATTTGATCTTCGCGATCGTCGCCGGTGTCATCGGTGGCTTTCTGTCGGTGATGATGCGCTGGGAGCTCGCCGAGCCGGGCATCCAGATATTCCATGGCCTTGCCTCCATGGTCTATGGCTATGAGGGCGCGGCGGCTATCGATGCCGGTAAGGAGATGTACAACGTCTTTACCACCGCCCACGGTCTCATCATGATCTTCTTCATGGTGATGCCGGCGCTGATCGGCGGCTTCGCCAACTGGATGGTGCCGATCATGATCGGCGCGCCGGACATGGCCTTCCCGCGCATGAACAACATCTCCTTCTGGCTCCTGCCGCCGGCCTTCATTCTGATGCTCCTCACCATGTTCGTTCCGGGCGCCGCAGGCAGCTACGGTGCCGGCACCGGCTGGACGATCTATCCGCCGCTGTCGACGGTTGGTCAGCCCGGCCCAGCCGTGGACCTCGCCATCCTGTCGCTGCATATCGCCGGCGCCTCCTCGATCCTCGGTGCGATCAACTTCATCACCACGATCTTCAACATGCGCGCGCCCGGCATGACGCTGCACAAGATGCCGCTCTTTGCATGGTCGGTGCTGATCACGGCCTTCCTGCTGTTGCTGGCGCTCCCGGTTCTGGCCGGCGGCATCACGATGCTTCTGACGGACCGCAATTTCGGCACGGCTTTCTTCGCCCCCGACGGCGGCGGCGATCCGGTGCTCTTCCAGCATCTGTTCTGGTTCTTCGGGCATCCGGAGGTGTATATCCTCATCCTGCCCGGGTTCGGCATCGTCAGCCACATCGTGTCGACCTTCTCGCGCAAGCCGATCTTCGGCTATCTCGGCATGGCCTATGCAATGGTGGCAATCGGCGCCGTCGGCTTCATCGTGTGGGCGCACCATATGTACACCACGGGCCTGTCTCTCGACGCACAGCGCTACTTTGTCTTCGCCACCATGGTGATCGCGGTGCCGACGGGCGTGAAGATCTTCTCGTGGATCGCCACCATGTGGGGCGGCTCGATCTCCTTCCGCGTACCGATGCTTTGGGCGATCGCCTTCATCTTCCTGTTCACCGTCGGCGGTGTGACGGGCGTGCAGCTTGCAAACGCCGGCCTCGACCGGGCGATGCACGACACCTATTACGTGGTGGCCCACTTCCATTACGTGCTGTCGATGGGCGCCGTCTTCGCCATTTTCGCGGCTTGGTACTACTGGTTCCCGAAGATGACGGGCTACATGTACAATTCCTTCGTCGCGCGGCTGCACTTCTGGATCACCTTCATCGGTGTGAACCTGATCTTCTTCCCGCAGCACTTCCTGGGCTTGGCCGGCATGCCGCGCCGCTACATCGACTATCCGGACGCCTTCGCCGGCTGGAACATGGTGTCGTCCTACGGTTCCTACCTCGCGGCCATAGGCGTGCTCGTCTTCCTCTACGGTGTGGTCGAGGCCTTCGCGAAGAAGCGCATTGCCGGCGCCAACCCCTGGGGCGAAGGCGCGACGACGCTGGAGTGGCAGCTTTCCTCGCCCCCGCCTTTCCACCAGTGGGAAGAGCTGCCGAGGATCAGGTAAACTGGAAAAACGGTGTGGCCCGGAACGAAGGTCCGGGCACGTCAGCTTAGAATGAAATGTAGCAACATGGCGCTGGTCGAACGAAAGTATGTGGATGGACGCGACGGCCGCCTCTCCGAGGCGACGGCGGGCGATTTCATCGCGCTTCTGAAGCCACGCGTCATGTCGCTCGTCGTCTTCACCGCCTTCGTCGGCATGGTCTTGGCGCCGGCCACACCCAATCCGCTCCTGGCCGTCATCGCCATTCTGGCGATCGCCGTCGGCGCGGGCGCGGCGGGCGCGTTGAACATGTGGTATGACGCCGATATCGACGCCAAGATGACGCGTACGGTGGGCAGGCCTTTGCCGAGAGGGCGGGTGGCGCCGGGCGAAGCACTCGGCTTCGGCCTCTTTCTATCGGCCTTCTCGGTGATGACGCTGGGCCTGATGGCCAACTGGCTCGCAGCCAGCCTTCTGGCCTTCACCATCTTCTTCTACGTCGTCATCTATACCATGTGGCTGAAGCGCTCGACACCGCAGAACATCGTCATCGGCGGTGCCGCCGGTGCGCTACCGCCGGTTATCGGCTGGGCCGCGATCACTGGCACGGTGACACTGGAAAGCCTCGTGCTCTTCCTCATCATCTTCCTGTGGACACCGCCGCATTTCTGGGCGCTGGCGCTGTTCAAGACCGGCGACTACGCCCGTGCCGGCATTCCCATGATGCCAAACGTGGCCGGCGAGGAACACACGAAGCGGCAGATCTTCGCCTATGCCGTTCTGGTCGCGGTCAGTGGCTTGCTGCCCAGCGTTCTCGGCTTCGCCAGCATTGCCTACGGCGCCATAGCGGCAGTGCTCGGCTGTGGCTTCGTCTGGTATTCCTGGCGGGTGCTGAAGATGGACCAAGGCGACCGAACGATGGGCCCGGCCAAGGCGTTGTTCGCCTATTCGCTCGTCTATCTCTTCGCTATCTTCGCCGTTCTGCTCCTCGACGGCATGATCTCGCGCATTGGAGCCTGATGCGATGCCTGACGACGACGATCGCATCAAGCCGACGGAGAAGCAGTTGAAGGCGCGGCGCAACCGCTCCATCGCGATCGCACTGGCGCTCGCTGCCTTTGTCATCATCGTCTATCTGGGCAGCCTCATGAAGCTGGGCTCGTCCCTGTTCGACCGGGCCATGTGAGGAGCGTGATGAGCACGACGGCTTCCGACAGCGCTCGCAACCGCCGCAACCGCGGCGTGGCCGTGCTGTGTGTCGGCGTGTTTGCCGGCATGGTGGGCCTGTCCTATGCGGCCGTGCCGCTTTACCAGCTTTTCTGCCAGGTCACCGGCTATGGCGGCACGACGCAGCGGGCGGAGCAGTATTCCGACACTATCCTGGACCGCGAGATCACCGTCCGTTTCGACGCCAATACGAACGGCGCATTGCCCTGGGAGTTCAAGCCCAAACAGCGCCAGGTGACGTTGAAGATCGGCGAGACGGTGGAGATCGCCTATATGGCGCGCAACCTGTCTTCCAAGTCCACCACCGGTACCGCAACCTTCAACGTCGCGCCGGGCCTTGCAGGCGCCTATTTCAACAAGGTCGAGTGCTTCTGCTTTACCGAGCAGGAGCTGCAGCCCGGTCAGTCATATGAGATGCCGGTGCAGTTCTTCGTCGACCCGGAGATCGTGAACGTGCCGGAATTGAAAGACCTGAAGGTGATCACGCTTTCCTATACATTCTACCCGCTGCCTCAGGAATCGGTCGAAGCGCCGCGCCCCGAGGAAGTAAAGAACCAGAAGACCGAGGGATAACATGGCTGGCGCCCACGCAAAGCACCACGACTACCACATCATCGATCCGAGCCCCTGGCCCTTCATCGGCTCGGTCGGCGCGCTTGTGACGGCCATCGGCGCGATCGCCTGGATGAAGGCTGCGCAGGGCGCGACCTTCCCGCTCTTCGGCGTGGACCTGGCGGCGACCAATTTCTGGCTCTTCCTGATCGGCATGCTGATCGTGCTCTACACCATGTTCGCCTGGTGGAGCGACACGATTAAGGAAGCTCAGGAAGGCCATCACACCAAGGTGGTCTCGCTGCATCTGCGCTACGGCATGATCATGTTCATCGCCTCCGAGCTGATGTTCTTCGTGGCGTGGTTCTGGGCTTTCTTCGACGCCAGCTTGTTCCCGGGCGAAGTAGCCCAGGTAGCCCGTGCCGAGTTCACCGGCGGCGTTTGGCCGCCGGAGGGCGTTGAGGTTCTCGATCCCTTCCACCTGCCGCTCTACAACACCATCATCCTGCTTCTGTCGGGCACCACCGTCACCTGGGCGCACCACGCGCTGCTGGAGAACGACCGCAAGGGGCTGGTCGCCGGCCTGGCGCTGACCGTAGCGCTCGGCCTGCTCTTCTCGGCTGTCCAGGCGTATGAATACCTGCACGCGCCCTTCGCTTTCCGCGATTCCATCTACGGTGCGACCTTCTTCATGGCGACGGGCTTCCATGGCTTCCACGTTATCGTCGGCACGATCTTCCTCGCCGTCTGTCTGTTGCGCGCCATGGCCGGCCATTTCACGCCGCAGCAGCATTTCGGTTTCGAGGCGGCCGCCTGGTACTGGCATTTCGTTGACGTCGTCTGGCTGTTCCTCTTCGCCTTCATCTATGTATGGGCCTCGGCTGGCGCGACGATCGCGCATTGATCGGCGAAGATCGTAATTCGTGGAGGGGGCGGCCGCGAAGAGCGGCTGCCCCTGTCCTTTTTGGTGAAACAGGAAATGTGCGATGAGTGACGACAAGGCCATCTGGCCGCCGGTCGATCCGGTTCGCGCCGGGCTCTTCGGCCGCTGTCCGCGCTGCGGCGAGGGCAGGCTCTTCTCCGGCTTCCTGAGCATCGGCAAACGCTGCGCCAATTGCGGGCTCGACTACGGCTTTGCCGATTCCGGCGACGGCCCGGCAGCCTTTGTCATCCTCATCATCGGCTTCATCGTCGTCGGCCTTGCCCTGTGGCTGGAAGTGACGACGAGCGCGCCGCTTTGGTTGCATTTCCTGCTGTGGGTACCGCTCACATTGGTTCTTTCGCTGGTGGCACTTCGGCTGATAAAGGGGCTTCTCATCGCCCTGCAATACCGGAACAAGGCCGCCGAGGGGCGGTTGGAAAAGGCGGAATGAGTATAGCGGAGCACAACATCGGCCCCCGCGGGAGCTTCATGCTTCTCGCCATCAGCATCCCCGTGCTGGTGCTTCTCCTGGTGCTCGGCACCTGGCAGGTCGAGCGGCTGCAATGGAAGGAAGGGCTCGTCCAGCGCATCGAGGAGCGGATTGCCGCCGCGCCAAAGCCGCTCGAGGAGGTTGCCCGCCTGAACGCCGAAGGCGACGATGTCGACTATCGCCCGGTGGCGGTCATCGGCTGGTTCCTGCACGAGGCCGAACGGCACTACCTTGCCACCTGGCAGGGGCAGTCCGGCTTCTTTGTGCATACGCCGTTGCGGCTCGCCGACGGCCGCTACATCTTCGTCAACCGCGGCTTCGTGCCCTATGATCGCAAGGACCCGGCCACCCGTTCCGAAGGGCAGGTGCCCGGTAGCGTGGAAGTGGGCGGTCTCGCGCGCACGGCACCGGCGACGAAACCCTCCTTCATCGTGCCCGACAACGACCCGACGGAAAATATTTTCTATTGGAAGGATCTGGGCTCAATGGCCCGCTCAGCCGGGCTTGACGGGGAGAAGGTCTACCCCTTCTATGTCGATGCCGACAATGCGCCCAACCGCGGCGGGCTACCGGTTGGCGGCGTCACCCGCATCAACCTGCCGAACAATCATCTGCAATATGCCGTCACCTGGTACGGTCTGGCCTTTGCGCTCGTCTGTGTCCTGGGCTACTGGTTCCTGCGCCGTCGCGGCGTGGGCGACACTTGACACCGGCCGCCGGCCGCAACCACTTTCCGGGCGGCACGACAGGAGTTTCTTGAGACGATGGCGACGAACGGGCATAAGCGGAAGCTGACCGTGCGGCTGTGCGGACCGCGCGGCTTTTGCGCCGGCGTCGACCGGGCCATCCAGATCGTCGTCCTGGCGCTCAAGAAATACGGGGCGCCTGTCTATGTGCGCCACGAGATCGTGCACAACCGCTACGTCGTGGAGGGCCTGCAGGAGCGCGGTGCCATCTTCATCGAAGAATTGAACGAGATCCCAGACACGCACCGAGACCGCCCCGTCGTCTTCTCCGCCCACGGCGTGCCGAAATCCGTTCCGGCAGACGCGGAAAACCGCAACCTCTTTTATCTCGACGCTACGTGCCCGCTCGTCTCCAAGGTGCACAAGCAGGCCATGCGCCACCAGCGGCTTGGCCGCCACGTGCTTCTCGTCGGTCATGCCGGGCATCCGGAGGTGATCGGCACCATGGGGCAGTTGCCGGAGGGAACCGTCTCTCTCATCGAGACGGTGGAGGACGCGGAGCGCTTCTCTCCGCCGGAGGGCATGGAACTCGGCTACGTGACCCAGACCACGCTTTCGGTGGAGGATACGGCCGACATCATCCGCGCGCTGGAGAAGCGTCTTCCCACCCTGCGGGCACCGTCGGCCGAATCCATCTGCTATGCCACGACCAATCGCCAGGAGGCGGTGAAGGAAGCCGCACCCGGCGCCGACCTTTTCCTCGTCGTCGGTGCCCCCAATTCGTCCAACTCGCGCCGCCTGGTTGAGGTCGCCGAAAGGGCAGGAGCCCGCCGCGCCCTCCTGGTGCAGCGCGCCTCGGAAATCCCGTGGGCCGAGATCGGCGAGATCGCGGTGCTCGGCCTGTCGGCCGGCGCCTCGGCACCGGAAATCATCGTCGACGAAATCATCGATGCCTTCGCCGAACGCTACGATGTCACCGTCGATCTCGCCATCACCGCTGAGGAACGCGAGAATTTCCCCGTGATGCGCCCCTTGCGCGATGTCGAGTTGACGAAGTCAGACATGGCCTTCGTCAACGGCGTGAGCTGACATGGCCGTCTACACCGACATCTCGGAGGAAGAGCTTGGAGCGTTCCTGGGCGAATACCCGGTGGGGGAGTTGCTTTCCTACAAGGGCATCGCCGAGGGCACGGAGAACTCGAACTACCTCCTGCACACCTTCGGAGGGGCCTTTATCCTCACCCTCTACGAACGCCGGGTCGACAAAGCGGATCTGCCCTTCTTCCTGGGCTTGATGGAGCATCTGGCACGCAAGGGCGTCACCTGTCCTTTGCCTGTCCATCGGCGCGACGGGCAGACGATCGGGGAGCTTGCCGGCCGACCTGCCGCTCTCATCACCTTCCTGGAAGGCATGTGGATGCGCCGGCCCACGCCGCAGCATTGCCGTGAGGTGGGCAAAGCGCTGGCAGGCCTGCATCAGGCGGCGGCCGATTTCCCCCTGACACGCAAGAATGCATTGTCGCCTGGGGGCTGGATGCACCTGTGGGAAGGCGCCAAGGGACGCGCCGACGAGGTGGAGCCGGGGCTTGAGCGCGAGGTGGAGGCGGAGTTCGCCGAGATCACCCGCTACTGGCCAACGGACTTGCCGTCAGGCATCATCCATGCCGACCTCTTTCCCGACAACGTATTCTTTCTCGGCGGCAAGGTCTCCGGCATCATCGACTTCTACTTCGCCTGTAACGACCTTCTGGCCTACGACATTGCCACCTGCCTCAACGCCTGGTGCTTCGAGAAGGACACCTCCTACAATCTCACCAAGGGCGCGGCGCTTCTCGCCGGGTATCAGAGTGTGCGGCCGCTGGAGCCTTCCGAGGCGGAGGCGCTGCCGCTTCTGGCGCGCGGCTCCGCACTTCGCTTCATGCTGACGCGCCTGCACGACTGGCTGACCATCCCAGACGGTGCCTTGGTCAACAAGCGCGATCCCATGGAATACGTCCGCCGCCTGCGCTTCCACAGGCAGGTTGCTGCGCCTACCGAATATGGAATCGACATCGCGTGAAGAAGATCGAGATTTTCACCGACGGCGCTTGCTCGGGCAATCCGGGCCCAGGCGGCTGGGGTGCGGTGCTGCGCTACAACGATGTGGAGAAGGAGCTTTCCGGGGGGGAGGCGCAGACCACAAACAACCGCATGGAGCTCAAGGCAGCGACGGAGGCGCTCAATGCCCTCAAAGAGCCATGCGAGGTGGAGCTCTATACCGACAGCAATTACGTGCGCGACGGCATCTCCGGCTGGATCGAGGGCTGGAAGCGGAACGGCTGGAAGACGGCGGCAAAGAAGCCGGTGAAGAATGCCGAGCTGTGGCAGGCCCTCGATGAAGCACGCCATCGCCATAAGGTGCGCTGGCACTGGGTCAAGGGCCATGCCGGGCATCCGGAAAACGAGCGCGCCGATGCGCTCGCCCGCGCCGGCATGGCGCCCTTCAAGAAAAGGCGCTCCGCCAGGCCCGGCGCGCGGGCTACGCCGTCTTGATCGGCCGCAATTCCGGACGGAAAACCGGTTTCCACTTTTCCTGGAATTGTTCCAACGCCTAAAGCTGTTCCAGAATACGCGCCGCACCGCTGGTGATCGCCTGACCTCGTGCCTCTTCTATGTTGAGTTCCTTGACGATGCCGTCCTCCACCACCATGGAAAAGCGCCGGCAGCGCGCGCCGAGACCTCTCTCCGACATATCGGTTTCGAGGCCCAGCGCACGGGTGAAGACGCCGTTTCCGTCGGCTAGGAAGACGAGCTTATTCTCGGCGCCGGTAAATCGTGCCCAGGCGCCCATGACGTGGTGGTCGTTGACTGCCAGAACGGCAATGGCGTCAACGCCGCGGGCGCGGATGGCGTCGTAGTTTTCCGCGAAACCCGGCACGTGATCGTTGCTGCAGGTGGGCGTGAAGGCGCCGGGCACGCCGATCATCACCACCTTGCGGCCGGCGAAGAAATCGACGGTGCGGATATCCTCCGCGCCCTCCGGGGAGGCTTTCTTGAGCATCACCTCGGGTAGCCGGTCGCCGATGGAAATCGTCATTTAAAGGTCTCCTGAGTGGTGTTGGATTGGGTCTGCCGCCGAGGGAGGATGGTGGCGTGCCTGAAATCTAAGGCGCAAGCGGCAGCGCGGCCAGTAGGGAATGAGTATTGCGCGAACCGCCCGCTATGGGATCAGGACCGTGCCGCTGACGGCTTTCCCGCCGAGCACTAGCGTATAGGGAAGTTCCACCGCCTCATCGGGGGCATCGAGAATCTCTGCAGAGAAAGTGGCGGAGCCGTTCTGGCGCTCTTCGAGTGCCGGTGTTCCCAGACGCACTCCTTCCGGTGCGGCGAGGAAGAGTACCGGCTCGCCCGCATTCTCCGGCAGGTCGGCGTCAATGAGCAAGCGGCCTTCCTGGCGCGCGATGCCGGTGATCTGGAAACCGGGACCGGCATCATCGGGCAGGGCGGCGAAGGCGGCTGTCACCACCAATCCGTCGGCGGCGTTGTCCGGGTCAGCGCCGGCGTCGAAGGAGAAGGAAGCCTGGAAGGGAATGCAGATCGTCTCGCAAATGCCGAGGAATACGCTGCCCTCGATTATGCCGGCGGTGCCTGGCGTGGCGGGTTGAAAGACGACCGGCAGCGCAACGCTTTGCGGGTAACCCGCCCAAGTGGCGTAAGCGTCGGTGATGCGCTTGGGCGGCGGGAAGAGAATTTCCGCGTGCCTGAGGTCGGAAGATGTCGAAAGCTCGATCTGCGGCGGCACGCCAGCCTCGCCGGGGTCGCGCCAATAGGTCTTCCAGCCGGGCTCCAGCCTGATTTCCAGCGCCCCGCGCAGGCGACCCTCCTCGTCCGCCAGACCGGAGGTGACGAGACGGACGGCACCGCCGTCGCTTTCAAACCATTGGCTGGAGCTTGCTGCCGCGGGCACGGCAAGCGCGAGGGCGAACGCCGGGATCGTGAGCGTGTAAAGCATCGGCGGACATTGCCGGGAACACCATCTCCGCGCAATGCGTTCGCTGCAACGCCGATCTTCATTTTCGCGTGAGGCAGGCACGGATGGCGTCTTTCAAGCTGGGTCAAAAAGCAGTAGGCTTATGCCATGGAATGGGAGATAGGCGCCAATAGGGCGAGCCCCGAGGGCACGCTGCAGAACCACTTCCTGATCGCCATGCCGGGCATGCGCGACGAGAGGTTTACGCGCTCCGTCATCTATCTGTGCGCGCACAGCGAGGATGGGGCCATGGGCCTCATCATCAACCGCACCCAGCAGCTCGGCTTTACCGACGTTCTGGTCGAGCTCGGCATCCTCGACCGCAGTCAGTCGATCCGCCTTCCCGCCCGCGCCCGCGAGATGCCGGTGCGCAGCGGCGGCCCCGTCGACCGCAGCCGCGGCTTCGTGCTGCACACGGGCGACTATATGGTGGATTCCTCGATGCCCGTCTCCGAGCAGGTGTGCCTGACGGCGACCATGGACATCCTGCGCGCCATCTCCACCGGCAAGGGCCCGCGCCACGCGCTGATGGCGCTCGGCTATTCGGGCTGGGGCGCCGGACAGCTGGAGATGGAGATTGCCGAAAACGGCTGGCTCGCCTGCCCGGCCTCGCCGGATCTCCTGTTCGAGGGCGACATCGATTCCCTCTACGATCGCATCCTCGCCTCCATCGGCGTCGATCTCGCGCATCTGAGCCAGACCGCGGGGCATGCCTGAGGGGGCGCGGTCCGGTTGATCGGACGTTTGCGTCAGTTCGGGTGGAAGCGGATCGACTATCTTTCTCGCCTCTCGAGTTGTGAACAAGGACGCATGCCATCGCCGCCACGCCCGGCTGTCGCCGTATGGCTTTTGATTGGTTGGGAAGCGGGGCGCGTTGTCCGAGTCACTCTATTCATTTTAAGGCGCGCGAAGCGAGGCGGAGTGGGGGGGAACGGCGCCGGCTTGTCCGGTAGTTGCGCCCTTAGTCGGAAAGGCTGCCCAGCTCTTCCAACCGCGCGTCAGGGAGCGAAGCAATCGTACGCCGCTGGGACAGCCTCAATATCCTTCTACTACTGCCTGAGTATCCGCCCAGGCCTTCAACAGCTTAAAGTCGCCACCGAAGGCACGCCGCTTCAGGTCTTCGTACACGGTCGAGCACTTCATGATTTCGCTGGTATCGAGATCGCCCTCTATGGCTGCGTCTTCGCAGTAGAGATAGATCTGCTTCAGATCACCTACTGGAATCTCCTCAAGCGGAGCTTCGGATGATTGGGAGCGGACCGCTGTCGCTGGAATGAGTACGATCAGGGCGATACAGACCCTCAGGCGGGCATGCAGGGTGGCTTGGCTCATCGATGCCTCCTTGGAGCGGCGCAGGCGATCTGCGGCTTGACTCAGGGAAGTTTAGCGATGCTGTGGATGCACGCATGAGCCGGCTGTCCCGGCAAGCCGGCGTCTCATGCGAATGATGTCGCTTTTGCCGGGACCCAGGTCCCACCACGGCGAGGCCCTATCAACTGCCGTAGCCGGCATCCCTTGCGGCCGCGACGGCCCGGGCTCGGGTCTCGACGCCCAGCTTGGCGAATATGCCGGACACGTGATTACGCACCGTCTTTTCGCTGATATCGAGTTGCGCCGCGATCTGGTGGTTGTCCAGGCCGCGCGCGAGGTAATGGAGCACTTCCTCCTCGCGCGCCGTCAGCTCTGCGAAGGGACCGGCTTTGGCCGAGGGCCTGGGGAGGAAGGCATGGAGCTCCTCGACGAAGGTCTTCCATGCCGGCTCATCGCGCAGCATGAAGTGGTTCGGGCTGCTGAGCTGCAGGAACCGGGCGTTGGGGATAATTTGCGCCAGCAGCCGACCCTCCTCGAATGGAGCGACGGCATCGAGGTCGGGATGCGCTACCAGCGTGGGGCAGGTGATACGTGCTGCCTCCTGTTGGACGTCGACGTCGAACATGACGCGCGTCAATTCCACCGCGTTGTCTGCGGAGGCGGCGGCGTTCTGCAACTCGCACCACGAGCGAAGATGCTCCATAGAGCCTTCGGGCTGGAACTGGGTTGCGAAGGAGCGCATGAAAGCGTGGTCTTCCTGACCCCAGCCGAGCCTCAACATCTCCAGCATCACCTTCGCCTTCTCCGGTTCTAGCGGGATGGTGGAACGCCGGTTCCTGCCCCGGGCATATGTGCCGTACAGGACGAGGTGGCTGATGCGGTCAGGCTCCCTTCCCGCATAGGCGATTGCCACCGCGCCGCCCTGGCAGATGCCTACCAGGGAGAAGCGATCAAGGCTGAGCGCGTCGACAAGCGCGCCGAAATCCAGAACCCAGGATTCGAAGGAGAGATCGTCGACGTTCCTGTCGGACAGGCCGCATCCGCGCGGATCATAGCGAATTAGCGCGTAACGGGCGGACAGCGCCTCGAGCCAGGGCTGCCAGGCGACGCTGCGCCATTGATATTCCAGATGTGTCAGCCAACTCAGCATCATCACGACAGGTGGCCCGCTTCCGGAGATCGCATAAGCGATCTTCGCGCCATCGAAGCTCTTGCAGAACCGAACCTGCTGCCGTGCCATGATCCCCACCGGGAAGGCGACAATTCAGGAAGTCTACTCTCGTAAGCATTTGTGACAAGATATTTGTCTCGGGCGGACCCACTGACATTGTCGGCAGTTTCGCATGCGTCCGGCGGAATTCAGCCGGGCACCATCCGCTCGAATTTCTGCAACGAAGGATCAATCGGGTCCCAGGCATGGCCGCGGATGCTGTATGTAAGCGCTTGCGGCTCGAATTGGCCTGGGTCATCAAGACTGGCCGCGTGGATCGCTATCAGGTCCGGCATTGCGACGAACGTCAGGTAGACCGGCGTTCCGCAAGTCGGGCAGAAGGCATGGACCTTTTCGTTCCCGCTATCCGCGGTCACGCTCCATTGTGACGCTTCGCCGGTAATTCTTACGTCGGCCCGCTGCGGGAAGGTCAGATAAGACCCGTGCCCGGTACCGCTTCGCTGCTGGCAATCTCTGCACTGGCAGTGGTTCTCGAAAATGGGTTCACTGCTCGTTTCATAACGGATCGCGCCACACGCGCATCCGCCTGTATAGGACTTGGCCATAATTGTGATTCCTCTGAATATTCTGGATTTGACGCCGTACTTGATCAGGCGGTTTTCGGCTTGGCGAAGACGTCGAGCCCGCGGCCGGTTTCCAGGAAGGATTTCAGGCTGGAGAGGACGACGGGCCAGCCTTTGCTGATACCCGTCGCCATATCGCTGCCCGCTTCGAGCTCGTCATGCGCAACCGTCAGCCGGACCATATCTTCGTATTCCTCGATCTCGAATGTCACCCGGCTATAGCTTTCCTGATTGTCAGCCTGCGACGGACTCGCCCAGGATATGACCAGACGGCTCGGCGGCGAGACCTCGATAACCTTGCCGACAATATTGACGGTCCGTTCATCATTGGCGCGGATATGCTCCCATTTCGATCCGGGCTTCCAGTCGGAAACATTCTCATGGCCCCAGTAACGCCGTGTGATCTCTGGCTTGCTGATGGCTGCGAACACCTTCTCGGGCGTCGAGGCGATATAGGTCACATATACGAAGCTGGCTGTCTCTCTGGTCATTATTACTCTCCTTCGAGTTCCTTCTTCAGATCGTGCAGCAGGTTGAGCCGCTGACGTTCGAACTTCCGCACCCACCGTTCATAGACCTCATGGAGCGGCACGGGGTTGATGAAATGCAGCTTTTCTCGGCCCCGTCTGACGGTGCTCACCAGATTGGCCTCTTCCAATATCCCGAGGTGCTGCGTGGCGGATTGCCGAGCCATGTCGAGGTTCTCGCAAAGCTGGCCAAGCGTCTGTCCGTTCTTCTCACAAAGAAGGTCCAGCAGTTTTCTGCGGGTCGGGTCGCCCAGCGCCCTGAATACTTTGTCGTCGTCCATCGGTTTCGCTCGAATGTGGGAACACAATATGCAAGCATTTACCTGCATGTCAAGTGCAGGTATTTACCTGCATATGTAATGGCGACCAGACTGTACCCGGTAGGTATGTGCGGCCAAAGTTGCCGCTGCTGAATTATGGCTGGAAGGGCCGACCTGGGCCCAATCGCGTCCTTCCCCGCGTTTGCCGCCGCCGACTGCTTCGGGTCGAAACCGGCAATCCCGGCTTACCCACCAGCCACCTCAGCTCGCCACCGGCCCCGGATACTGTTCCGTCAACAGTCTGAGGCTCGTCTCCGCGTCCGCGGGGGCGCCGAAGTGGAAGCTTTGGGCGTATTCGCAGCCGACCTGGCGCAGCGCCTTCAGGTCGCGCTTTTCCGAAACGCCCTCGGCGACGACGGAGAGGCCGAGCTCGTGCGCCATGGTGACCATGGATTTGAGGAGAACGTTGCCCTTGGAGCTCGTATCATCGACGAAGCTCTTGTCGATCTTGATCGTGTCGAAGGGGAAGCGCGTGAGGTAGGCGAGGGAGGAGTAGCCAGTGCCGAAGTCGTCGAGCGACAGACCAATGCCGAGTTTCTTCAGTTTGCCGAGAACGTGGGCGGACTGCTCGGGATTGTCCATGACGAGCGATTCCGTCAGCTCCAGGCGAAAGCAGCGCGGCTTGATGTTTGAACGGGCGATGACGGAGCGCACGTCGCCGACTAGGTCGCGGCGGATGAGCTGGCGGCTCGACAGGTTGACGGACATGAACAGCGGCAGATCGCCGAGCTGCTTCTGCCAAGCGTAGAGATCCTCGGCCGCTTGTTGCATGGCGAACAGGCCGAGCGGCACGATGAGCTCTGAGCTTTCGGCGATGGGGATGAAGTCGGCCGGGGGGATGGCGCCGCGGCGAGGGTGCTCCCAGCGCAGAAGCGCCTCGAAGCCGGCGATGCTGCCGTCCTCCAGCCGTACGATGGGCTGGTAGACGAGGCTCAGTTCCTTGCGTTCGACGGCGCGGCGCAGGTCCGATTCCATCTGCAGCCGGTCTGTGCCGATGGAGCGGAAGGCGGGGCGGAACGGTTCGATGCGGTCGCCGCCGAAGCGCTTGGCCTGGTACATGGCGAGTTCCGCGTCCTTCAGCATCTCCTCCGCCGCGTTTTGCGCCGAGGTCCAGGAGACGAGGCCGATGGAGGGGGTGAGCACGATCTCGCGCCGGGCGAAGGTGACGGGGGCGCGGATCGCCTGGCGCACCGCATCGGCGACCGAGGCGATGCGCGCCGGCTCCTGCTCGGACAGGAGCATCATGGCGAACTGGTCGCCGGCGACCCTCGAGAGCGCGTCGCCCGGCTTCAGGAGCCGGTGCAGGCGCCGGGCGATGGTCAGGAGGATGGTGTCGCCGGCGGAGATGCCGAGCTCGTCGTTGACCTGCTTGAAGCGGTCGATGTCGATGACGAAGACGGTCGGGCGGATGTTGTGCTCGGCGCCGGCCATGGCGATGGTCGCGTCCAGCCGGTTGAGGAAGAGCTCGCGGTTGGGCAGGCCGGTCAGGTTGTCGTGCACGGCGTCGTGCAGGAGCCGCTCCTCGGCCTTCTTCTGCTCCGTCACGTCGACCATGGTGCCGACGCAGCGGATGACCTCGCCGTCCGAGCCGATGACGGGCCGTGCGCGCAGGGTGAACCAGTGATAGTGCCCGTCCGCTCCGCGCAGACGGAAGCTCTGGGCGATGCGGCCGCGACGGTTTTCGAGCACCACATCCATCGTCGTGCGGAAGGTGTCGCGGTCGTCCGCATGGAGAAGCGGCAGCCAGCTGCGCGCCGGGCCGTTGAGGCTCGCCTCAGGCAGGCCGAGCTGGCGGCTGATGTCGGGCTTGGTCACCACGCGGTCGCGCAGGACGTCCCAGTCCCAGACGATGTCGCCGGAGCCGGTGATGGCGAGCGCCTGACGCTCCATGTCGGAGAACAGGCCCTGGAACAGGGCGCCGCCGGCAAAGGCGTGCTGCATCACGGTAAAGCCGATCAGGAGCACGATGAGGATGAGCCCGCCGCCGATCGCCGGCTGGGCGATGTCGTTGTCGAGCTTGCCCGTCACCGCCATCCAGGCCCCGGCGAGCCACACCAGTACCATCAGCCAGCTCGGCACCAGCATGATGGCGCGGTCGTAGCCCTGGAACCCGAGATAGACGATGAGGCCGAGCCCAACGACAGCGGTCGCGGCAAAGGAGATGCGGGCGATGCCGGCGGCCATGGCCGGGTCGATCCAGGCGACACCGGCGATGATGACGAGGCCCAGGATCCAGGCCAGCATGCCGTAGCTGAAACGCTCGTGCCAGCGGTTGAGGTTGAGATAGGCGAACAGGAAGACGACGAGCGTGGCGGCAAGGGCGATCTCACTGCCGGCGCGCCACAGCTGCTCGCTGCCGGGCGAGATATCGACGAGGCGCGTCAGAAAGCCGAAATCGATGGAGATATAGGCGAGCGTCGCCCATGCCAGCGCTGCCGTGGCCGGAAACATGGAGGTGCCCTTGACGACGAACAGGATGGTCAGGAACAGCGCCAGGAGGCCGGCGATGCCGATGACGATGCCGCGGAAGAGGGTGTAGGAGTTGACCGTCTCCTTATAGGCGGCCGGGTCCCACAGATAGACCTGCGGCAGGTTGCGCGAGGACAGTTCGGCGACGAAGGTGACGACGGTGCCGGGGTTGAGCGTAACCAGGAACTCGTCGGCATCGCCGCTGTCCTGCCGGTCGAGCGCGAAGCCCTCGCTGGGGGTGATCGCCGCGATGCGCCGAGAGCCGAGGTCGGGCCAGATGAGGCCCGAATCGACGAGGCGGAAATGCGGTGCCACGATCAACCGGTCGAGCTGCTCGTCGGTGGTGTTGGCGAGCGCGAAGACGGCCCAGTCGCCGGTCGAGCGCTCGTCCTGCGCCTCCACCTCGATGCGCCGCACGATGCCGTCGGCCCCCGGCGCGGTGGAGACCTGGAAGTTCTCACCCTGGTCGCGGTAGATCTCGACGGCACGCGATAAATCGAGCGCCACGTCATCGGGCGAGATCTTGATCGGCTCGATGGCCGAAGCCGGTGCGGTGGCCAAGGCAAGGAACAGCGCCGCAAGAAGGGCAACGACATGTTTTGCGGCTGGTAAGGAACGCAACAAGTATCAGCCTCGCCTCGATTTGCCCCGATGTTCGCCCGCGATGAGGGCATAGAGATAATGGTCCTGCCAGGTACCGTTGATCCGCAGGTAGGATCTGAGAAGCCCTTCGCGCTGAAATCCGGCTTTTTCAAGTAACCGTATGGAACGCGTGTTTTTGGGAATACAGGCGGCCTCCAGGCGGTGCAAGCTCAGTGTCCCGAATGTGAAGGGGATTACCAGGTTAAGCGCCTCGAGCATCATGCCGCGGCCGGCGAAGCGCTCGCCCATCCAGTAGCCGACATGCGCCGACTGGGCGACGCCGCGGCGGATGTTGCTAAGCGAGATGCCGCCCGCTAGGCGGCCACCGGCACGCTCGAAGAGAAAGAAGGAGATACCGGTGCCTTGGTCGTATTCGTCGTGATAGCGCCTCAGCCGCTGGCGGAAGGCACGACGCGACAGTTCGTCAAGCGCCCATTGCGGCTCCCAGGGCTCCAGAAAAGCGCGGCTTTCCTCGCGCAGCGCCGCCCATTCGGCGTAGTCTTGCGAGACGGGCATGCGTAGACGCACGTTCTCGCCCTCGAGCGCCGGAAGGTCGCGGCGGAAGAAGGGCGTCTGGAACATGGCCCTTCAAGCGCTTAGACAGCCAGCTTCCGCAGCATCGGACGCGGCGCGTTGAGCGTATCTTGGATCGATCCGAACGGCGCCAGTGCGCCGACAGGACCGATGGCCGTGACAGTCGGCTTGGAGGAGAACAGACGCGCCGAAAGGTCGGCCAGGCGCTCGACGGTGAGGCCGGAGAGGCGGTCCATCAACTCCTCCATGCTGATCGGCCGGCCATAGAGCAGAAGCTGCCGCGCGATCTGCGAGGCGCGGCTGGCGGGACTTTCGCGCGACATCATCAGGCCGGCACGGTACTGCGCCCGCGCCCGGTCGAGCTCTGCCTGATCGATGCGTTCGCCCGCCTTCTGCAGTTCGCCCAGGATCACCGGAATAAGTTCCTCGATGTCGCTGCGCCCGGTCGCTGCGTGCACGCCGAAGATGCCGGTGTCGGAGAAGCCCCAGTGGAAGGCGTAGACGGAGTAGCACAGCCCCCGCTGCTCCCGAACCTCCTGGAACAGCCGTGAGGACATGCCGCCGCCGAGGATCATGGAAAGCACCTGCGAGGCGTAGAAGTCGCGCACGTGATATGCGCGGCCCTCGAAGCCGAGGATGATCTGCGCATCCATCAACTCGCGGTGCTCGCGATAGTCGCCGCCGACATAGTGGGCGTATTGCGGGGCCACGGCTTCGGTCTTCTCGCGGTAGGCACCCAGCCGCTCTTCCACCTGGCGCACGAAGTCGTCGTGCTTTACACCGCCGGCGGCCACCACCACCATGCGCTCCGCCCCGTACTGGCGCTCCAGAAAACCGTGCAGCTGCGGAGAGGTGAAGGATTCCACCGTGTCCGGCGTGCCGAGGATAGAGCGGCCAACCGCCTGGTGGCGGAAGGCGGTCTCGGTAAAGCGGTCGAAAACGGCATCGTCGGGCGTGTCGTGGGCGGCACCGATCTCCTGCAGGATCACGTGCTGCTCGCGCTCCAGTTCCGCCGGGTCGAACTTGGAGTCCGTCAGGATGTCAGCGAGGATGTCGATGGCCAGCGGCAGGTCGTCGTTGAGCACGCGGGCATAGAAGGCAGTGGTCTCCACGCTTGTCGCGGCGTTGATCTCACCGCCGACGTCCTCGATATCCGTGGCGATCTGCAGGGCGCTGCGCTTGCCGGTGCCTTTGAAGGCCATGTGCTCGAGCAGGTGGGCTATGCCGTGTTCGTTCTCGCTTTCGTTGCGCGAACCGGATTTCACCCACACGCCCAGCGCAACCGATTCAAGATGCGGAAGGGTCTCGGTCGCCACCGTCAAGCCGTTCGACAGACGGCTTACCTCTACATTCATATGGAACTCACTCCCTAACCTTCCGCCCTTGTGTGACGGTTTATATGATCTTCCACCATTTTCAGGTCCGATGGAAGGACCGTGTAGACCTCTTCTTTCTCCATAAGCCCTTTCAGCCATGCGGGCAAAGAGGGAGTGACGCCGCATGCCTCATTGACGGCCTCGGGAAATTTGGCCGGATGGGCGGTGGAAAGGACCACCACCGTCTCGCCGGGAAGGGCATGGGTCCGCGCCACCTTGAGCGCCGTCGCCGTATGCGGATCAGCGAGATAGCCGCTCTGCTCAAGTGTAGCGCGGATGGTCGCCGCCGTCTCGTCCACGCTTGCACGGCCGGCGGCGAACTCGGAGCAGATGCGCGACAACGTGCCTCCGTTGATGAGGAAGCTTCCGGACTGCCGGAGGCTTTCCATATAGCCCCGCACCTCTGCCGCGTTCCTGCCCGAGGCCTCGAACAGAAGCCGCTCAAAATTGGACGATATCTGGATGTCCATCGACGGCGATGTCGTCGGGATGACAGAGCGTGTGGCGTAATCGCCGCCCGCCAATGCACGTGCCAGTATGTCGTTCTCGTTGGTGGCGATGATAAGCCGACCGGTGGGCAGGCCCATGAGCTTGGCCGCGTAACCTGCGAGAATGTCGCCGAAATTCCCCGTCGGCACTGTGAAGGAAACTGGCCGATCTGGCGCACCCAGCGATACGGCGGCGGTGAAGTAGTAGACGATCTGGGCCATGATGCGGGCCCAGTTGATGGAATTGACGCCCGACAGCGACACACGGTCGCGGAAGGCGTGGTCGTTGAACATGGCTTTGACGAGGGCCTGGCAGTCGTCGAAATTGCCTTCGATGGCGACCGCCTCGACGTTCGCCGCCCCCGAGGTGGTCATCTGCCGCTGCTGCACGGGCGAGACCCTGCCGTGCGGGAACAGGATGAAGACGTCGGCGCGCTCGGCCCCGGCAAAGGCTTCGATCGCCGCCCCGCCGGTGTCGCCCGAGGTGGCGCCGGCGATGGTGACACGCTCGCCACGTTCCGCCAGCACATGGTCCATCAGCCGCGCCAGAAGCTGCATCGCCACGTCCTTGAAGGCCAGCGTCGGGCCGTGGAAGAGCTCCAGCACGAATTCCGCCGGCCCCGTCTGCACCAGCGGGCAGACCGCCTCGTGGCGGAAGGTCGCGTAGCTCTCCTCGATGATGCGCTTCAGCGCCGCATCGGCGATTTCGCCGTTGACGAACGGCTTTATCAGAACGAAGGCAGCCTCGGAGTAGGGCAGGCCACGCAGCGAGCGGATATCTTCAGGAGAAAGACGCGGCCACTCGCGCGGCAGGTAGAGACCGCCGTCGCTGGCGAGGCCCTGAAGCAGCGCGTCCGAGAAGCCCAGCACCGGCGCCTCGCCGCGCGTACTCACATAATTCATCTGTATTGCTCCGGTCTATAAGCCGCCACAAAGGTTGGGGAGAAATGCACCAAACTGCTGGTCGATATTCTCTCGCGCGGTTGGTATAGAACAGCGACCTTGTCATAGGAAAGTGTGAGTTCATGGGGCGACCATTGTTCATAAGACATAGTGCTGCAGCTTTCATCCTCCTCGGTTCGGTTTTTCTCGCAAGCTGCCAGCAAGGGGCGACACCGGAGGCCGATGGTCTCGGCGCCGGGGGTGCCGCGCAGAGCGAACCGATCCGCGCAAGCGAGCTTAGGGCCTATTGCCCACCCGTCACCCTGCGCGACGGCACGGCCTCTTTCAGGACCTATGAGCGGGGGGCGGAAGGCAATCCCGACAGCATCATCTACCAGGCCTCGATCGCCGACGTCACCCGCACCTGCCGGTATAGCGAGGGCTCGGTGACCATGACGGTGGCCGTTGCCGGAAAGGTGGTCCCGGGGCCGAAAGGCCGGACCGGCACGATCACCATGCCCATCCGCGTTGCCGCCCTGCGCGGGGACGAGGTGCTCTATTCCCAGCTTTTCAGGCACGCGGTCTCGGTCGAGGACACGTCGGGCGCCACCCAGTTCCTTTTCACCGATCCCAATGTCGCCGTTCCCGGCCAGGTGGCTCGTGGGGTCCAACTCATCGTCGGCTATGACGAGGGGCCTTATAATTAGGGGGTGAAACCGGCCACCTCACACGTCCGCCGACCACTCCGACAGCGCGGCGATGACGCCGTTCAGGTCCGCCATGCGGTTGATCGTGGTCTCCGCACCGGCTTCCATCAGCATGTCGGCATGGTTGGGATGGCTGTGCGAGGCGCCGGTGAAGCCTATGACGCGCATGCCGGCTGCCCTCGCGCCGGCGATACCGTGGACGGAATCCTCGATGACGAAGGTGTGGGAGGGATCCGCCTCCATCTTCTCCGCTGCAAAGAGGAAAACGTCCGGCGCCGGCTTCGGCCGCTTGCTCGGTGTCTCCAGCGAGGAGAAGATGACGCCGTGGAAGAGGGGACTGAGCCCGGTCTTCTTGAGCATCGCATCGATGCGCTCGCCGGTGGAGTTGGAGCAGATGCACTTTTTCACGGTGAGCGCGGCCACGGCTTGAGCGACGCCGCTGATGGCCTTCACCTCCCTGCGCAGGCGCTCGTCCGTGCGCGCTTCCGCATGGTCGATGAGCGAGGCCTGAAACAGCATCTCCGCCTCCTTTTCGATCGACATCAGGATGTCTCGGAAGGTGAGGCCGGAATAACGCTGGGCGATCTCCTCGGCGGAGATCTCATAACCCGCCTCTCGCAGCATCTCCGCCTCGACGCGCGCCGCCACGATCTCCGAATCCACCAGCACGCCGTCGCAATCGAAGATGATGAGGTCAGGAGCGGGCATGGCACATCCATTCGTGGCTGGGAATTTTCTAAGCGAGACGGCAGGCAGATAGCCCTTCCACGCTGTGCCTGCAACCGCCGGCGGGGAATGTTGAAAGCCGCTAATGAAGATGTGACCGCCATCCCAGCGGAGTGGCGCGAGAGTCGGTATCCGTTCGATGGCTCTCCTGCATTCCGGAATGGCTCCCGGACGAACCGGTTTTTCCTAGATGACGGCAGGAAAAGATGCCGCGCATCCCGAGAGAGTTCGCTGCTCCTTACGGATTCTTTACCCTCTTCGGTAACCATAACCGCAGGTTAACAGTCTGTGTTGAGGTGTTGCGTATGTCCGCGGTGCGTCGTCTCGAGGATCTCTCCTCGGCTCCCCTGAAGGCCGAATGGCTGGATACGATCCTGAAGGGCGATTGCATCGCCGCGCTCGAGAGGCTGCCGGAGAAATCGGCCGACGTGGTCTTCGCAGACCCGCCCTATAACCTGCAGCTCGAAGGGGCGCTGCATCGGCCCGACCAGTCGCTGGTCGACGCGGTCGACGACGCCTGGGACCATTTCGACAGCTTCGCCGCCTACGACGCCTTCACCCGCGCCTGGCTTCTGGCGGCGCGGCGTGTCCTGAAGCCGAACGGCACCATCTGGGTGATCGGCTCTTACCACAACATCTTCCGCGTCGGCGCCATCATGCAGGACCTGGGCTTCTGGGTCCTCAACGACATCGTCTGGCGCAAGACCAACCCGATGCCGAATTTCCGCGGCCGCCGCTTCCAGAACGCACACGAGACCATGATCTGGGCCTCGCGCGACCGCGACGCCAAGAGCTACACGTTCAACTACGAGTCCATGAAGGCGGCCAATGACGACGTGCAGATGCGCTCGGACTGGCTGTTTCCCATTTGCACGGGCAAGGAGCGGCTGAAGAATACCGAGGGCGCCAAGATGCACCCGACACAGAAGCCGGAAGCACTGCTCGCCCGCGTTCTGCTGGCCTCCTCGAAGCCCGGTGACGTGGTGCTCGACCCGTTCTTCGGCTCCGGCACCACGGGGGCGGTGGCCAAACGCCTCGGCCGCCGCTTCATCGGCATAGAGCGAGATCCGGACTACATAGAGGCCGCCAAGGAGCGTATCGCCGCCATCGAGCCGCTGGACGACGAGAACCTCACCCTCATGACCGGCAAGCGCGCCGAGCCGCGCGTTGCCTTCGTCAGTCTGATCGAATCGGGACTGGTGAAGCCCGGCACTCAGCTCTTCGACCGCAAGAAGCGCTGGACGGCGAGCGTGCGCGCCGACGGTACCATTGCCATCGGCCACGAGGCCGGCTCCATCCACCGCCTCGGCGCGCGCGTGCAGGGGCTGGATGCCTGCAATGGGTGGACCTTCTGGCACTTTGAGGAGGCAGGGGCGCTGAAGCCCATCGATGAGCTGCGCCAGGTGGCGCGGCAGAGCCTTGCCGCGGTGGGCGCCTAGCGCCCGCATGGCGTTCAACACATGGAACGGGAGGGCGGCTGTATCGTTCTTGGGATATCACCCCGAGACGAGGCACGAGATGACGAAGGAAAAGGCGGAACATGGTGCCGCGGCCTCGCGCGCCGTCAGGCACCACACCATCGATATCGACGGGATCGATGTTTTCTACCGCGAGGCGGGGGCGGCGGATGCGCCGACGATCCTCCTGCCGCATGGCTACCCCTCATCCTCCCATGCCTATCGCAACTTCATGCCGGCGCTGGCCGACCGGTGGCGGCTCATTGCGCCTGATTTCCCAGGGCATGGCTATAGCGACACGCCGGAGGCTTTCGACTACAGCTTCGATGGTTACGAGCGTTTCCTGAATCGTTTCGTTAATGTCATGGGGATCGACCGTTTCGCGCTCTATCTCCACGACTACGGCTCGCAGATCGGCCTCAGGCTCGCCATCGCAGAGCCGCAGCGCATCGCTGCCCTCATCATCCAGAACGGCGATATCTACGAAGATGTGCTGGGGCCGAAATACGATGGGCTCAGGGCCTATTTCGCCAATCCGACGCCGCAGGCGCGCAAGACGCTGGAGGCGGCGGTGAGCGAGGAGGGGTTTCGCGAGGAGTTTTTGAACGACGTGCGCGAGGAGCTTGCCGAGCGCATCCCGCCGGATCTCTGGAAGCTGCACTGGTCGCTGATGACGCCGAAGCGGCGGGAGGTGGCGGTGCGGCTGATGGAGGGGTTGAACGGAAACCTCGTCTGGTTCCCGCGCTACCAGGACTATCTGCGCGACCACCGGCCGCCGACGCTGATCGTCTGGGGCCCGCAGGACGGCTATATGCCGGAGGCTTCCGCCCGCGCCTACCTCCGGGATTTGCCGGATACGGAACTACATCTGCTCGACGGCGGACATTGGCTTCTGGAGACCAATCTGGACGAGGTGGTGGCATTGTGCCGGGAGTTTCTTGGCCGGGTGCACGCGTAGGCGGGTTCCCTCTACACCGCTAAGCCAACACGCCGCAGGTCTTCCCGCAGGGTCTCGGCATCCACGAACTGCACTGCCTGCCAGCCAGCGGCCTTGGCGCCGGCGATATTCTTCTCGCTGTCATCGATGAAGAGCGTGGCCGAAGGTTCCAGGCCGAAGCTCTCCGCGTGGTGCGCATAGATCGCGGGGTCCGGTTTTACGAGCCTGATCTCGCCGGACACCGTCACCCCGCGCGGCCGCTTGAGGAAGGTATAACGCTCCTTCGCCTCGGCGAAGGTGTCGGCGGCGAAGTTGGTGAGCATGGTGACGTCGTGGCCGTCGTCGATGAGGACTTCGAGGATCGCCACCGAGCTTTCGTAGGCATGCGAGACCATCTCGTGCCAGTGGCGGCGGAAGGCGCGGATATGCTCTTCGCGGTCAGGATGAAGGGCGATCAGCTCCGCTTCGGCTTCTTCCCAGCCGCGCCCGCGATCCTGCTCCAGGTTCCAGTCGTTGGTGCAGACATTGGCGAAGAACCAGCGCCGCTCTTCCTCATCCGGGATGAGGCGCGAGAAGGGGATTTCCGGGTCGTAGTGGATGAGGACCTTGCCGATATCGAACACGATGTGGCGGACTTCGCTCATTTTCCTGCCATTCCTCGCTTTGCCTTGGTGGCGCCGGGTATAGCCGCTTCGATCGCTTTTTTCATCACCGTCGGCAAGGCCTCGCCGTCAAGTGCCGTCGGCGCCGACCACCAATGGCCGGAGGGGGCGGCCATGTCTGCGACGGTGGTGCGGAACACCGAGAGCCGAAGCTTGAAATGGGTGAAGACGTGGGTCACCACGCCGCTGTCCGACCAGTGCGCGGGGAAGGGGGCGGCCGTTGCCTCGTTCGCCCCGTCCAGGCGCGCCGTCCAATGGCTGGTCGGCACTTCGCTCATGCCGCCGAGCAGGCCCTTCTCCGGACGCCGGCGCAGGAGTACGGCGCCGTCTTCGCGAATGGCGACGAAGGCTGCGCCCTTCCGCACGGGCTTTTCCGCCTTCGGGGCCTTCAAGGGGAAGCGCTCCGGCGCGCCGAGCCGCTGTGCGGTGCAATCCTCGATCAGCGGGCACAGGATGCAGGACGGCCGGCGCGGGGTGCAGATGGTGGCGCCGAGGTCCATCATCGCCTGGGCGAAGTCGCCGGGGCGGTCGGTGGGGACCATGGCGGCGACGGCCTTCCTGATTTCCGGCTTCGCCGCGGGAAGGGGCGTTTCGATGGCATCGAGGCGGGAGACCACGCGCTCGACATTGCCGTCGACCACCGCCGCCGGCCGGCCGAAGGCGATGGCCGCGATGGCGGCGGCCGTGTAATCGCCGATGCCGGGCAGCGCCTTGAGGCCCGCTTCCGTGTCGGGAAAGACGCCGCCGTAACGGGCCGCCACCTCGTCGGCGCACTTCTTCAGGTTGCGCGCACGCGAATAGTAGCCGAGCCCGGCCCAGGCCTTCATCACGTCTTCTGTTTCGGCCGCGGCGAGCGCCTCGACCGTCGGCCAGCGCGCCATGAAGGCGTCGAAATAGGGCTTTACCGCGCCCACCGTCGTCTGCTGCAGCATGATCTCCGACAGCCACACGGCGTAAGGGTCCGGCCGCTGGCCCTGCCGGATCGCCTCCGGCGCAAGGCGCCAGGGGAGGCGGCGGTGGTGCCGGTCGTACCAGGTGATGAGCCGGGCGGCGGGGGTGCCGCCTGCTGATGCGCTCGTGCGTTCTGCCGTCATGGGGCGTGTCATCGGCCGGGGTTATGCGCTAGAGTGAAGCGTGGAACAAGGGATGAGCACATGGCAGGGAAATGGAACGGCGGCAATCCCGTCCCGGTCAGCGACCTGGCGACGGCGCTGCTCGACCCAGTGTTGCGGCGCCGCGCCGGCCTTTCCATCGATCTCGTGCAGTCGTGGCCGGAGATCGTCGGCGAGCGCCTGGCCTCGCGCACGCGGCCGGAGAAGATCGCCTGGCCGCGCCGGGCGCATGAGGACGACCCGTTCGAGCCGGCGACGCTGATCATCGCCTGCAGCGGACCGGCCGCTCTTCACGTGCAGCACGAAACGTCGGAGATCATCGGCCGCACCAACGCTTTTCTCGGCTTCGGCGCCATCGGCCGCATCAAGATCGTGCAGAAGATGATTTCCATGCCGCGCAACGAGAAAAGGCCGGCCCCGCGCCCGCTTTCCGAGCCGGAGCGCCGCAGGCTCGCCAGCCTGACCGTCCACATCGAGGATGACGGGCTGCGCGCCAGCCTGGAGCGGCTGGGGGCGAACGTGATGGCCGCGCGGAAGAAGCCGCTCGCGGATTCGTGAGGAGCCTGCGGCAATTAGCGTTTGGCGCTTTGCCGCAGATGCCTTATTTCCACGCCAACTATCGCTATTTACTCTGCCATCGGTAGGAT
Source organism: Chelativorans salis (assembly GCF_025336525.1). GTDB lineage: Bacteria > Pseudomonadota > Alphaproteobacteria > Rhizobiales > Rhizobiaceae > Chelativorans > Chelativorans salis. The sequence continues at coordinate 122,382 of NZ_JAOCZP010000001.1, read as the reverse complement.
TCTGGACAAACTCGGGTGATTCGTATGACTGGACCGATCGCGCGCAGGCGCTTCCTCATTTCCCTGGCTGCCCTGCCGGCTGCCGCCCTTCTGGCCGGCTGCAGCGACAGCGGCGAGGGCGAGGCGAATGCGCAGGGCGTCTCGCCCATGACCACCGGCGCGGTGGACGCGCCGCAATCCACGGGCAGCGTCGACATGGACAAGCTGCTCGAGCCCGGCGCCCTGCCGGAGAAGGCGCAGGGCGCGGAGGATGCGCCGGTGACGATCGTCGAATATGCCTCGATGACGTGCGGCCACTGCGCCAATTTCCACGTCAACACCTATCCGGCGCTGAAGGAGCAGTACATCGACACCGGGAAGGCGCGCCTTATCATGCGCGAGTTCCCGTTTGATCCGCGTGCCGAGGCCGGCTTCATGCTGGCGCGCTGCGCAGACAACAAGTACTTCGCCATGATCGATGTCCTGTTCAAGCAGCAGAACAACTGGGCGCCGGTGCAGGATGCGCGCAGCGCGCTGCTTAATATCGCAAAACTTGCCGGTTTTTCACAGGAGTCCTTCGAGGCTTGCTTGACGGACCAGAAACTTCTGGACGATGTGAGAGCCGTGCGCGCGCGCGGCGCCGAGGAATTCGGCGTCGATTCGACGCCCACCTTCTTCATCAACGGGAAGAAGTATTCGGGAGCGATGTCGATTGAGCAGATGGCGGCGATCATCGATCCCCTGCTTTAAGGGGACTGCCGGGCGCACCTGCCTTGCGCGCCGGGGTGCGCGCGCATGAAGTTCTCCAAGCTTCGCCTCCTAGGCTTCAAATCCTTCGTCGAGCCCAGCGAGTTCGTCATCGAGCGTGGGCTGACGGGGGTCGTCGGCCCGAACGGCTGCGGCAAGTCGAACCTCGTCGAGGCGTTGCGCTGGGTGATGGGCGAAAGCTCGTACAAGAACATGCGCGCCTCGGGGATGGACGATGTCATCTTCTCCGGCTCCGCTACGCGACCGGCCCGCAACACGGCCGAGGTGACGCTGTTTCTGGAAAACAGCGATCGCACGGCGCCCGCAGCCTTCAACGATGCCGACGAACTGCAGGTCTCCCGCCGCATCGAGCGCGAGGCGGGCTCCGTCTACCGCATCAACGGCAAGGAAGCGCGCGCCCGCGATGTGCAGCTTCTCTTCGCCGACCAGTCTACCGGCGCGCGCTCGCCATCCATGGTGGGGCAGGGGCGAATCGGCGAGCTGATCCAGGCGAAGCCACAGGCCCGCCGGGCGCTGCTGGAAGAAGCAGCCGGCATCTCCGGGCTCCATTCTCGCCGTCACGAGGCGGAGTTGCGCCTGCGCGCCGCCGAACAGAACCTTGAGCGGCTCGACGATGTGGTGACCGAGCTGGAAATCCAGATCGAGAGCTTGAAGCGCCAGGCCCGCCAGGCTGCCCGCTTCAAGAACCTGTCTGCGGAGGTGCGCAAGGCCGAGGCCATCCTCCTGCATCTGCGCTGGACGCAGGCCAAGACGCAGGAAGCGGAGGCGAAGTCGGCGCTTTCGCAGGCGATGGCGCTGGTCGCCGAGCGCGCCAACCAGCAGATGGAGGCCGCGAAGGCGCAGGCAATCTCCGCCAAACGCCTGCCGGAGTTGCGCGAGGCGGAAGCTTCCGCCGCCGCGGCCCTGCAGCGGCTGACCATCGCCCGCACACAGATCGAGGAAGAGGCCCGCCGCGTACGCGACCGCGCGGAGGAACTCCAGAAGCGCGTGCGACAGCTCGACGCCGACATCGCACGCGAGGAGCAGATGGTCCGCGACAATGCGGACATCCTGAAACGGCTGGAGACGGAAGAGGCCGGGCTGAAGGAAGCCGAGGCCGGCGCCGAGGGGCGCGAGGCCGCGACGCGGGGGGGGCTCGACAAGGCGAGCGCGGAGCTTGCCGAACGCGAGGCCGAGCTGACGGCGCTGACGGCGGAGAAGGCCGAGGCGACGGCAACGCGCAGCCAGGCCGAGCGCGCCATGCGCGACAGCGCCGAGCGCCGCGACCGGCTGACCCGCCAGCTGGAGACCGCCGACCGGCAGCTTTCAGAGATTGCCGCCGAGATCAGCACCCTGCCGGACCCGGCGCAGAAGCGGCTGGAACTGGACGGTGCGCTTGCCGTCCAGAAAGAGGCGGAAAAGCATGCGGTCGAGGCGGAAGAAAACGTCGCCGCCGCCCGCGCTGCGGAGAATGCGGCGCGCCAGCCGGTGAGCGAGGCGCGCGCCGAATTACAGCGCATCGAGACGGAGGCGGCCACGCTAGCCAAGGTGCTGAATGCAGGTGGCAACGATCTCTTCCCCGCCGTGCTCGAGCGGGTGCGGGTGGAACGCGGTTTTGAGACGGCGCTGGGTGCCGCCCTTGGCGAGGACCTGGACGTGCCGCTGGATTCGGCCGCCCCCGCCCATTGGAGCGAGGTAGCGCCTGCTGGCGACGACCCAGCGCTGCCGGCGGGCGTGCGGCCCTTGGCGGAGGTGGTGACCGCGCCGGCCCAGCTAGCCCGGCGGCTTGCGCAGATCGGTATTGTCGAAGCGGCCGATGGAGCGCGGCTGCAGGAGCATTTGAAGACCGGCCAGCGGCTGGTGAGCGCGGACGGCGCGCTATGGCGTTGGGACGGTTATACGGCCAGCGCCGACGCGCCGACGCCAGCCGCCCAGCGCCTGGCGCAGAAGAATCGTCTGGCCGAGCTCGACAGCGAAGCCGTCGCCGCCCGGGAGATATCGCGCGCCGCCGAAGAGGCCCTTGCCCGTGCTGAAAATGCCGTGAAGCAGGCGGTCGAGGGTGAGCGGCAGGCGCGCGAGCGCCTGCGCGAGGCAAGCCGCGCCGTCAGCAGCGCCCGCGATGCGCTGGCAGGCGCGGAGAAGGCATCCGGCGAACTGGCGAGCCGCCGTTCGGCGCTGGAGGATTCGCGCAGCCGGCTGGTCGAGGACCACGAAGAGGCGCTGAAGGCGGTGACAGACGCGGAGGCCGCCTTTGCCGCTGCCCCCGATATTTCGGAGCTGCAGGGCCGGCTGGAGCGCGTGACGGCGGAGGTCTCGACAGCGCGGGGCAGGGCCGCGGAGGCGCGGGCTGCGCACGAGGGCCTGAAGCGCGAAACGGAAGCACGCCAGCGCCGGCTTGTCGCCATCGGCGAGGAGCGCAAGAGCTGGATCGGGCGCGCGGAGAACGCCGACCGGCAGATCGCTTCGCTGACCGAGCGGCGCGTCGAGGCGGCGGGTGAGATGGCGAAGCTGGCCGAGGCGCCGGACGAGATCGAGGCGCGCGGGCGTGAACTGCTGTCGCGTATCTCCGAGGCGGAAGCGCAGCGCAAGGCCGCCGCCGACCGGCTGCAGGAGGCCGAGAACGAGCAGGCCGAGCTCGATAAGCGGGCGACGGAGGCGATCCAGGCTTTGGCTGCCGCGCGCGAGGCCCGCGCCCGGGCGGAGGAGCGCCAGGCAGCAGCCGAGGAGCGGCGCCAGGACACTGAGGCGCGCATCCAGCAGGCGCTCAACGTGGCGCCGCATCTGGTCGTCCAGCAGGCCGGGCTGGCGCCCGACGATCCGCTGCCGGACGTCGACGAGGTGGAGCGGCGCCTTGAGCGGCTGAAGATCGAGCGCGAGCGGCTGGGCGCTGTAAACCTGCGCGCCGAGGAAGAAAAGAGCGAGCTTACCGAGCGGCTCGACACGCTGGTCTCCGAGCGGGGGGATGTCATCGAGGCTATCCACAAGCTGCGCCACGCCATCCAGAACCTGAACCGCGAGGGCCGCGAGCGCCTGCTAGTTGCCTTCGACGTGGTGAATAGTCATTTCCAGCGGCTGTTCACCCATCTTTTCGGCGGCGGCACGGCCGAACTACAGCTCATCGAATCCGACGATCCGCTGGAGGCGGGGCTGGAAATTCTCGCCCGCCCCCCGGGCAAGCGCCCGCAGACGATGACGCTTCTGTCCGGCGGCGAGCAGGCGCTGACGGCGACCGCCCTCATCTTTGCTGTGTTCCTGACCAATCCCGCGCCCATCTGCGTGCTCGATGAGGTGGACGCGCCGCTCGATGACCACAATGTCGAGCGCTTCTGTAATCTGATGGACGAGATGGCGGCCTCCACCGACACGCGCTTCGTCATCATCACCCATAACCCGATCACCATGGCGCGCATGAACCGGCTGTTCGGCGTCACCATGGCCGAGCAGGGGGTGAGCCAGCTTGTCTCGGTCGACCTGCAGACGGCGGAGCAGCTGCGCGAGGCGAGTTGAGGGAGCAAGGCAGGGAGAATGATGTGGAAGATGGAGCCAATTCCATATCCGCCCTTGCCGGCGAACTCTCCGCGGCGCTGAAGGCCTTCCACCGCGCGCTCATCCTGGCCGAAGCCGGCAACAATGAGGCCCTGCAAAACCCCTATACGCTGCTTTTCGCCCTGATCGACGACCCGCGCTTCGCCTGGACGAGCCGGCTGTCTCAACTCATCGTGCGTCTGGACGAGATGCTGCAGGAAGGCGAATTTTCCACCGCCGGCGACCTTATCCCCTTCCGCGACGAGGTGGCGCGCATGCTGGGCGAGAAGGAGGGAGAGAACGCCGAATTCCGCCTGCGCTATCTGACGGCTCTTCAGAAGGCTCCGGATGTCGCCCTGGCGACCGGCAGCCTGCGCCGGGTCCTGAAGAAGCTTCCGGCGACCAAAGAGGGATAGCGTGCTTGGGGTGCGGAGGGTAGCGTTCAGGAGAGGCCTGCTCCCCTTCCGCGCCCCCCTCTGCCCTGCCGAACATCTCCCCCACGAGGGGGGAGATTGCGCTCGCTGCTAGCTCCGGCACCTTTCCTGCAACGTCGGTGATTGTCGAAAGCGATCGCGACGGCTGATCTCCCCCTTGGGGGGGAGATGTCCGGCAGGACAGAGGGGGCGCGAGAGGGCGCCCGGCATTCCCGTCTGGCCGAACCACCTGGATTATCCCTGCTACTCTTCGCTCCACACCGCCAGTTCGTTTCCGGCGGGGTCGGTGAAGTGGAAGCGTCTTCCGCCTGGAAACGGGAAGATCGGCTTGACGATGCGCCCGCCTGCTTCCTCCACGCGTTTGAGCGTCTCTTCCAGTTCGTGCGAGTAAAGAACGGGCAGGGGCTTTTCCGCGCCTTCCAGCGGACTGCCGAAGAAGCCGCCGTCGAGTCCTTCGCTGAAAGCGGAGTAGCTGGGGCCGTAGTCGGTGAATGTCCAGGAAAAGGCATTCGCGTAAAACGCTTTGACGCTGTCGAGCGCGCCGCCGGTGGCTGGCATCTCAATATAGTCGAGCTTTCCCGTCTCGCGCATGACGTCCTCCATGTTCTCTATATGTTCTAAACCTGCCGCATTCCGCATACCGCGTCAAGCGGCATGTTGTCACCCAAATCGATTGAGATGAGGATGCAGGTGCGGCGGCACCTTGCCTTCGCCGCACGCGCCCCTTATCGCTCCAGATGTCGAGGCGCTACACGGCGCCGTTGCTATTTCTCCAGCGGGGACAGCATGACCAAGTGGGTTTACAGCTTCGGGGACGGCCGTGCCGAGGGCAGGGCATCCGACAGGAACCTTCTGGGCGGTAAGGGGGCGAACCTTGCCGAGATGTGCAATCTCGGCCTGCCCGTGCCGCCCGGCTTCACCATCACCACCGAGCTGTGCGCCCACTACTATGCCAACGGCCGCGCCTATCCGCCGGAGCTCGTGACGCAGGTGGAGGAGGCGCTCGAGGAGGTGGGAAGGATCGCAGGCCGGCGTTTCGGCGATCCGCAGCGGTTGCTGCTCGTTTCCGTGCGCTCCGGGGCGCGGGCCTCCATGCCGGGCATGATGGACACCGTGCTCAATCTCGGCCTCAACGACGAGACGGTGGAGGCGCTGGCAGCCGATTCCGGCGACGCGCGCTTCGCCTATGACAGCTACCGCCGCTTCATCCAGATGTATTCCGACGTGGTGCTCGGCCTCGATCATGAGGTGTTCGAGGAAATCCTGGCCGACGAGAAGGCTCGGCTCGGCTACGACGTCGACACGGAATTTTCCGCCGCCGACTGGCTGCACGTCATCGCGCTTTACAAGGAGCGGGTGGAAAGTGAACTGGGTGAGCCGTTCCCGCAGGACCCGCGCCAGCAGCTTTGGGGCGCCATCGGGGCGGTGTTTTCAAGCTGGATGAATCCGCGCGCCGTCACCTATCGGCGTCTGCACAATATTCCTGAGGAGTGGGGCACAGCGGTCAATGTGCAGGCCATGGTGTTCGGCAATATGGGGGAGACCTCGGCGACGGGTGTGGCCTTCACGCGCAACCCTTCGACCGGCGAAAAGGCGCTTTACGGCGAGTTTCTCGTCAACGCTCAGGGCGAGGATGTGGTGGCCGGCATCAGGACGCCGCAGAGCCTGACGGAGGCCGCAAGGCTGGAGGCGGGCTCCCACAAGCCGTCGCTGGAAAAGGTGATGCCGGAGGCATTCGCCACCTTCGTGGAGATCGCCGGGAAGCTCGAGGCACATTACCGCGACATGCAGGACCTGGAGTTCACGATCGAGCGCGGCAAGTTGTGGATGCTGCAGACGCGCGCCGGCAAGCGCACCACCAAGGCGGCGCTGAAGATCGCCGTCGACATGGCCAATGAAGGGCTGATCTCGCGCGAGGAGGCGGTTTGCCGCATCGATCCCGCATCGCTCGACCAACTGCTTCACCCGACCATTGACCCGGATGCCGCGCGCGACATGATCGCCTCCGGACTGCCCGCTTCACCGGGGGCGGCGACTGGCGGCATCGTCTTTTCGTCGGACGAGGCGGAGGAGATGAAGGGGCGCGGAGAGAAGGTGATCCTCGTGCGCGTCGAGACGAGCCCGGAGGATATCCACGGCATGCATGCGGCCGAGGGGATCCTGACCACGCGCGGCGGCATGACCAGCCACGCGGCCGTGGTTGCCCGCGGCATGGGCAAGCCCTGCGTTTCCGGCGCCGGTACGCTACGCGTCGACTACCGCGCCGGCACCATGACCGCGCTCGGCCGCACATTCCGGAAGGGCGATGTCGTGACCATCGACGGCTCGACGGGGCAGGTGCTCGCCGGCGCCGTGCCGATGCAGCAGCCGGCACTTTCGGGTGATTTCTCCGCCATCATGGAGTGGGCCGATGCCGCGCGCCGCATGAAGGTGCGCGCCAATGCCGAAACGCCGGTCGATGCACGCACGGCACGCTCGTTCGGAGCGGAAGGCATCGGGCTGTGCCGCACCGAGCACATGTTCTTCGACGACGAACGCATTCTTGCCATGCGCGAGATGATCCTGTCCGATACGGAAGAAGAGCGCCGGGCGGCGCTTGCCAAGCTTCTTCCCATGCAGCGGGCGGATTTCGTCGAGTTGTTCGAGATCATGGCCGGCCTGCCGGTCACCATCCGCCTGCTCGACCCGCCGCTGCACGAGTTCCTGCCGAAGACGGAGGAAGAGATCGGAGAGGTGGCGGCCGCCATGGGCGTCGATGCGGAGCGGCTGCGCCAGCGCACCGAAGCTCTGCACGAGTTCAACCCCATGCTCGGCCATCGCGGCTGCCGGCTTGCCGTGTGCTATCCGGAGATCGCCGAGATGCAGGCGCGCGCCGTCTTCGAGGCGGCCATCGAGGCCGCCGCAAGCACGGGTGAGCCGGTGGTGCCGGAGATCATGGTGCCGCTCGTCGGCATGGCCTCGGAACTCTCCTTCGTGAAGGGGCTGATCGAGGGTGTGGCGAAGACGGTGCTGGACGAGGCGGGCGTGAAGATCGACTATCTCGTCGGCACCATGATCGAACTGCCGCGCGCAGCCTTGAACGCCGGGGAGATCGCCCGCGAAGCCGAGTTCTTCTCCTTCGGCACCAACGATCTGACACAGACCACCTTCGGCATCTCACGCGACGACGCGGCGAGCTTTCTCGAGGTCTACCGCAAGAAGGGCATCATCGAACAGGACCCCTTCGTCTCGATCGATGTCGAGGGTGTCGGAGCACTGGTGCGGCTGGCGGCGGAGAAGGGCAGGGCAAGGCGTGGGGCGATGAAGCTCGGCATCTGCGGCGAGCACGGCGGCGATCCGGCGTCGATCTCATTCTGCGAAGACGTGGGGCTGGACTACATCTCCTGCTCGCCCTTCCGCGTGCCGATCGCCAGGCTGGCGGCGGCTCAGGCAGCCTGCCGCCGGTGAAGCCATCTTATCAGGTTTCGGATTCCGGGTCTTCCTGCGCGTCGCTAGCCTGAGCGGGAGGGGTGTCGAGCCGCCCCATGATCTCCGCATAAGCCTTGGCGATGCGCGCCACGGGCAGGTCGCTTGTCGCTGCGTCTTCCACCCGGAGCGGCCCACCTTCCGCCGGCTGCGCGACGAGGGCGACCGTTTCTTCGCCGCCGCCTTCAAGCGCCACGGCGGCAATCCAGTCGCAGCCGGCCATGCCGTTCATGCGCATGCGAAAGAGCATCCTTCCGCCGATGCGTTCCAGCGCCAGCAGAACGGCTCCCTCGAAGCCTGTTTGCAAAAAATCTTGATGCTGGAGCGCCAACTCCAACTCGACGATCTCAAGGGGAAGTGCGGGGGTGTCGGAATCTCGTCCAGCCAACCTGTCCATTGTCTATCACTGCTTCCCCCTACCCCTAGAAGATACGAAACGCACGGAAACCTGAAATAGTTCCTACGCGATGGTTATAGTTAGACAACGATTCGGTCCACCTCGCACTACGGGTGGTGCGGCTTCCACATTCACGCGTTTGATGGCCGATTTCGGCCCTTGTCGGTTCTTTTGACCGCCCGCTGGCGAACCGATAAGACAGCAGGCGGGCAGATCTGGGCACGGGTTCGGATGACGGCAATATTGGAACGGCGGTTTTCGCCGGCTGCACTGTGGTCGCGCCGGCTCGGTGCCTTTTCGGCGATGCTCTTCGTCGTCTCCGGCCTGTCGCATCGCTTCGGCGTGCTGGAGACGGTGCCGTTTCTGTGGCTCCTCGGCCTGTCGGGAATTCTGGCACTTTCCGGCCTGCTTCTCGCCGCTGCCGGCTTCGTACAGATGTGGGAGCATGGGTTGTCGGGCCTTAAGGCGGCGGGGCTCGGGGCGTTGTTCTCGGTGCTGGTGCTTTTGCTCTATGCCGTCTCAGCCTACCGTTTCGCGGTTCATCCGCCGCTGGTCGACATCTCGACGGATATTTCACGGCCCCCGCAGTTTCTACATGCCACTACCTTGCGCGCTCCGCCCATGAATACCCTGCAGTCCGGGCGTCAGGAAAATTCGCTCTTGCAACACGAAGCCTATCCTCAAATCAGCGGGCGTCGCTATGAGCACGCCCGGGAGAGCGTGATGGAGGCGGTGAGCGCGCTTATCGCCGCCCGCCGGTGGCGGCTGCTTGAACCCGTGCCATCCGCCATGGGGTCAAGCAGCGTCACGGTGGAGGTGGTCGCCCACTCCTTCTTGCTCGGCTTCCCCTCCGATGTCGCCATCCGCATCGAGGACCGGGGCAATGCCACTTATGTCGACATGCGCTCCGCCTCCCGCTATGGCCGTCACGACATGGGCGATAACGCCCAGCGGATAACGCGCTTCCTGAACGATCTGGACAGGCGCATGGAGGCGCTGAGCGACTTGTCAGGGGGAACGTAGCCGAAAAATCCTCAGGCCGGACGGAAGACCGCGTCGATGGACGGTTCGCCCTCGGCTAAAGCGCGGCCGCGGGAAACAAGATCCTCCAGATGCGCCAGGACCGACAGCGCCGCCGCTCCGTGAAGGCGCGGGTCCGTGTCGCGGTAGATGGCGCGCACGATCTCGGGGATTGTCCGGTCGCCGGAGGAAAGCCGCTGCAGGATCGCCCGCTCGCGCATCTTCCGGTGCGTCTTCAGCCCGCGCAGAAAATGCTGCGGCTTCACCACCGGGCCGCCATGGCCGGGCAGAAACAGCCGGTCCGGGCGCTCCAGGAGCTTGTTCAGAGAGGCCATGAAGTCGGCCATCGCTCCGTCTGGTGGGGCGACGATTGTGGTCGCCCAGGCCATCACGTGGTCGGCCGAGAAGGTGATGCCGGTGCCTTCAAGCGCGAAGACGCAGTGATTGGCGGTATGGCCGGGCGTGTGGACGGCGCGGATCGCCCAGCCGTCACCCTCGATAAGTGCGTTGTCCGGTAGCAGGATGTCGGCACGGAAGTCCATGTCAGCGCTGGCGTCCAAAGGGTTTACTTCGCCGATCCTCAGCGGCCGCGCCGCGCGGTGCGGGCCCTCCGCCGCGACTTTCGCACCTGTCACCTCGGCAAGCCGCCTTGCCAGCGGCGAGTGGTCCCGGTGCGTGTGGCTGACGAAGATATGGCTCACCGGCCGCCCGTCGATGGCTTCGAGAAGGGCGCCAAGGTGCGCCTCGTCATCCGGGCCAGGGTCGATGACGGCGAGCGCCTCTTTTCCGACGAGATAGGAATTGGTGCCGTGAAAGGTGAAGGGACTCGGGTTCATGGCCGTGAGGCGTCGCACCGCAGGCGCCACCTCGATGGGCTCGCCGTAGCGCGGTTCGAATTGCGTGTCGAATTGCACGGCCATTTCTGCAATTGCTTTGTTGACGAAGTTGCGGTGCTGAGCGTGTTGCCGCTTATCATGGAAGGGAATATAGAGGAACGCGCGAGTTCACATAAAGCCGTATCCAAGGAGGCCCCATGTCGCAGGCGATTGCTTCTCGACCACTCATCTCCCTCGCATTGCCGACATCCGGCACCGCGCGCCTAGTGGCGCAAATTCTGCTCGCCGTCACCGGCACGCTGGTACTGACGCTCGCAGCCAAGACGAAGGTGGTGCTCGGTCCGGTAGACCTGTCGCTGCAAAACTTGGCGATCCTGCTGATTGCCGCCTCCTTCGGCATGCGGCTCGGCGTTGCAACGCTGCTGCTTTACCTCGCCGAGGGCGCCATGGGCTTCCCCGTATTCCAGAGCACGCCGGAGAAGGGCATCGGTCTCGCCTATATGGTGGGGCCGACGGGCGGTTATCTCGTCGGCTTCGTCGTCATGGCGGCGATCGTCGGCTATGCCGCCGACCGCGGCTGGGACCGCAATGTCCTGAAGCTCGGTGCTACGATGGCCGTTGCCCAGGCGGTGCTCCTGTTCCTTGGCTTCGCATGGCTTGCCACGCTGATCGGCGCCGAGGGCGCCTGGCAGTTCGGCGTCGCTCCCTTCATCCTTCCCGATCTGGTGAAGGCGGGGCTTGCGGCTTGCCTTGTGCCGGCGGGCTGGGCAGCTCTAAGAGGGCTGGGCATGGGCCGGGCTTGAGCCCATTCATCGACAATGTGACAAAGGGCCATGGGCGCAGGCGTCCGTGGCCTTTTTCATTAGCGGAAGGGAAGGCGATTTGACGGTCTTGGTGACAGGCGGTGCCGGCTATATCGGCAGCCATATGGTCTGGGAATTGCTCGACCATGGCGAAGAGGTGGTAGTGCTCGATCGGCTCTCCACCGGCTTCGACTGGGCGGTGCCTGAAGCGGCCGAGTTGGTGGTGGGCGACATCGGCGACCAGAAGCTGGTGGAGCAGACCATGAAGCGCCGCGGCGTCGATGCCGTCATTCACTTCGCCGGCTCGATAATCGTGCCCGAATCGGTCTCCGATCCGCTCGGCTACTATCTCAACAACACCGTGAAATCGCGCGCGCTGATCGAAAGCGCGGTGCGCTGCGGCGTTAAGCACTTCATCTTCTCCTCCACTGCAGCCGTCTACGGCAGTCCGGAGAAAATCCCGGTGACGGAGGAAAACCCGCTTGTGCCCGAATCGCCCTACGGCACCTCCAAACTGATGACTGAGCTGATGCTGCGCGACACGGCCGCAGCGCATGATTTCGCTTACACAGCGCTGCGCTATTTCAACGTCTCGGGCGCCGACCCGAAGAAGCGCACCGGCCAGTCCACCAAGGGCGCCACACATCTCATCAAGGTTGCCTGCGAGACGGCCACCGGCAAGCGCCCGCATATGGAGGTCTTTGGAGAGGATTACCCGACCCGCGACGGCACCTGTGTGCGCGACTACATCCACGTCTCCGACCTGGTGAACGCCCACTATCTGGCGCTGGAGCGGCTGCGCAAGGGGCGGGGTAGCCTCGTCGCCAACTGCGGCTATGGGCGCGGCTATTCGGTTCTCGAGGTGATTGACACGGTCAAGCGCGTGTCGGGCAAGAATTTTGCCGTGGCGAAGAGCGGCCGGCGTCCGGGCGACGCGGTGGCCATCGTGGCGAGCGCCGAGCGCTGCTTCGCCGAACTCGGGTGGAAGCCCGCCCATGACGATCTCGAGGAAATCGTCACCCACGCCCTCAACTGGGAAAACCTGCTGGCCAGGCGCAACCGGCTATAAGGGCCGGAGCGTCCGTATCAGAAGCGCAAGATCCCGTCGGATCGACCATCTGCTGAGATATTCGGCGTCGGTTTCGGCGCATAATGCCGGCTTCGACATATCGATGCCGCGCACTTGCGCAAGACCCGTGATACCTGGGGCGGCCGCAAAGACGCCGAGCCTTTTGCGGTGGCGGATGAGCTCTTCCTGCTCCGGCAGGCAGGGGCGGGGGCCGACAAGCGACATCTCCCCCTTGAGCACGTTCCAAAGCTGCGGCAACTCGTCGAGCTTCGTCCCGCGCAGGAAGCGGCCGACCGGCGTCACCGCGTCCGGCCGTGCCTCATGGGTGGGCACGGAGGGCGTGTCGGTGCGCATGGTCCTGAGCTTGTAGCAGCGGAAGGGGACGGCGCCGCGGCCGAGGCGTGTCTGCGCATAGATTGCCGGACCATCGGTCGTGGCGCGGACGAGAACGGCGGCCAGAAGCACCACGGGCGCGGCCAAGACGGCGGCGGGAAGCGCAATCGCCAGGTCGAACGCGCGCTTGCCGCGCGGGAGGGGATATCCTTGTTGCAAGGCGGCATCGCCGGAAGCGAACTGCGCCACGTCTTCCTCTCCACTCAAGCCGAGTGCCGAAGGTTTTCGTTCGCCTCCACCGGCAGCATCAGGGTCGGCTTTCCGCCCTTCTCCTCCAGAAGACTGAAGAGCATCCGGCGCACCGCTGCCTCGTCGGCGCGGTCTATTGCCTGCTTGAGCTGCTCAAGCATGCCCGGGACCTCGCCAGCTCTGTTGGTCTGCGCCTTGGCCCGCAGGATTTTGGGATGCCGCGTGGTGTTAACGCCGTTGGGGTCGTAGAAGAGCTCTTCGTTCAGCTTCTCCACTGGTCGCATGCCGATGGTGACGATCTCGATGTCGCCGTCGGGGTTCTCCTTGTTGCGCACCGTCAGGCCGGCAAGCATGATCATGTCTTCGGCCAGATCGCGGATCTTCACCGGCTCGCCCATGTCGAGAAGCAAAATGTCGCCCGATTGCGATAGGGCGCCGGCCTGCACGATCAGCTCCGCAGCCTCGCGCACAGACATGAAGTAGCGCGTCATATCTTCATGCGTCAGCGTTACCGGGCCGCCGGCAGCAATCTGCTCCTTGAAGAGCGGCACGACAGAGCCGCTGGAGCCGATCACATTGCCGAAGCGCACGCAGGCAAAGACGCGTTTCTTTCCGGCCTTTGCCGCTTCGTGGCCGTAGTGGCGCACGATCAGTTCCGCCCAGCGCTTGGTGGCGCCCATCACGCTCTTCGGCCGCACCGCCTTATCGGAAGAAATCAGAATGAAGTTCTCGACGCCGCCCGCGTAAGCCTCCTCGACCAGCGTCAGCGTACCAAGGACGTTGTTGCGCACGCCCTCGATCTGGTTTTCCTCGACCAGGGACACATGCTTGTAGGCGGCGCAATGATAGACAGTCTCCACCTTATGAGCGGCAAGCGTGCGGCGCACGAGGTGCTGGTCGGTGATGGAGCCGAGGACGGGGATAACGGGAAAGCAACCGTAGCTGCGCAGTTCGCGCTCCATCTGGTAGAGCCCGAGTTCGTTGAACTCCAGCAGCACCATCTTCGCCGGCTTGGCCTGCGCGATGGTGCGGCAGAGCGCCGAGCCGATGGAACCGGCAGCGCCCGTCACCATGATGACGCGTCCCTCGACCGGCGTCTTGAGCAGTGCCGGATCGGCTGGCACGGGCGGGCGCCCCAGGAGGTCGTCGATGTCGATATCGCGCACATAGCTGACGATGTACTTGCCGGTGGCGAGGTCGGCGATTGGCGGCAGCACGCGGATCTTGACCGGGAAACGGCCGATACTGGCAACCAGATCGCGCCGCTCACGCGGGCTGGCGGAGGAGGTGGCGATGATGACCTCCTGGATGCCGATGGTGGTGATGAGTTCTTCCAGCCGGGCCGACGAATGGACGCGGATACCAAGGATATCCATGTTGTGCAGGCCTTCGTCGTCGCTGACGAAAGCCATCACCCGGCAATCGCCTGTCGAATGCAGCGCCTCGGTAAGCTGTGCCGCTGCATCGCTTGCGCCGTAGATCAGCACGCGCTTCTTGTCCTTCGCCTTCGGCACGCCGAGACCGAGCAGCCATTTGGCGCCGAAGCGGCTGCCGGCAACGGCGATGATGCCGCCAGCCCAATAGAGAACGGCGATGGTGCGCGGGATGCCCTCCGAGCCGTAGGAAAGGGTGAGGAAGGCCATGCTCACCCAGATCAGGGCGGAGATCGTCACCGCCTGAATGATGGTCCAGATCGCCCGCTCCCGCAGATAGCGCAGAACCGCGCGGTAGAGCCCCATGCGGATGAAGATCGGAATGGCGATGATCGGCCCCGCGGCGATGAACATCATCTGCTCGCGGTTGGGAATGAAAATCCGCTCGAAGCGATAGCAGAAGGCGAGCCAGATGATGAGCATCAGCCCGATCACGTCCACGACCAGGAGCACTGCTCTTTTCATGCTGCGGGAGCGCGAATGAATCCAATCGCGGATTCGGGTCAGCATCATGGCCTGTATAGTACCGTATCGAATAAAAGTTATGCCGCCATCCCTAGCAGCAAATGTGGCAAAGGTCGAACCCGCTGCCATCACCAAGCGCAATAAAATGTTTCGGTTTCGTGATAAGCTCTGTGGTACGGCCTTATTCGCCGTTGCCTTGGAGCGCGGGTATCTCTATATGGGCTGCGTCCGCGGACAACCGGGAAGGGTTGTCCGGTGATGGGGCGTAGCCAAGTGGTAAGGCAGCGGTTTTTGGTACCGCCATGCGCAGGTTCGAATCCTGCCGCCCCAGCCAAACTGGATCCTCAGCGGGCAAATTGGCTCCAAAGCCTTCTTTCACTACACCAGCCGCCGTCGGCAAGCAGATCAACTGTTGTCTGAACACGCGGGCATTTCTCCAAGCGCCATTTGCAGTCCGACGGCACCAGTCGAAGCCGCCGTCCACGGAGCGCCGAAGCGAATCGATTCGATTGAGAATAGGGCGGACGCTGCGTATGGTCGAGCGTCGTCCCGCCTCACCGGAGCCTTTCATGTTCGACTTGTTGATCCGCAACGCCAATCTTCCCGATGGCCGCAGGAACATCGACATTGCCATAGCGGACGGCAGGATCGCCGCGCTTCAGCCGCGCATCGATGCGAAGGCGCGCGAGGAGATCGATGCTACGGGACGGCTTGTCTCACCGCCCTTCGTCGATCCTCACTTTCATCTCGACGCCACCTTGTCGCTCGGCTTGCCGCGTATGAACCGCTCCGGCACACTGCTTGAAGGCATCGCGCTGTGGGGCGAGTTGCGTCCTATGTTGACGCGTGAGGCGTTGATCGAGCGCGCGCTGCGCTATTGCGATCTTGCCGTCTCGCAGGGGCTCCTGGCGATCCGCAGCCACGTGGACACCAGCGACCCGCGTCTGGTCACAGTCGAGGCCATGATCGAAGTACGTGAGCGCGTCGCGCCTTATCTCGATCTGCAATTGGTCGCTTTCCCCCAGGACGGTTATTTCCGCTCGCTGGGCGCTGAGGACGCGCTTAAGAGGGCGCTCGATATGGGCGTCGACGTGGTCGGCGGCATTCCGCACTTCGAGCGCACCATGCAGGAAGGCGCGGCCTCGGTGGAGGCACTGTGCCGCGTCGCTGCCGAGCGCGGATTACCTGTCGACATGCATTGCGATGAGACCGACGATCCCATGTCGCGCCACATCGAGACGCTTGCCGCCGCAACCGTGCGATTCGGGCTGCAGGGGCGCGTCGCCGGCTCCCATCTCACCTCCATGCACTCCATGGACAACTACTATGTCTCCAAGCTGATCCCGCTGATTGCCGAGGCCGGCATCCATGCCATCCCGAACCCGTTAATCAACATCATGCTGCAGGGCCGGCACGATACCTACCCGAAACGGCGTGGCATGACGCGGATACCGGAGTTGATGGCCGCGGGCGTCAACGTCGCGCTCGGCCATGATTGCGTGATGGATCCCTGGTACTCGATGGGCTCCGGCGACATGCTGGAGGTCGGCCATATGGCAATCCACGTGGCGCAAATGGCCTCCATTGCCGACAAGCAACGGATATTCGAAGCCATTACAGTCAATTCGGCAAAGGCGTTGGGGCTGGAAGGCTATGGCCTGGAAAAGGGCTGCAACGGCGATCTCGTCATTCTGCAAGCACGCGACCCGCTAGAGGCTCTGCGGTTGAAGGCGAACCGGCTGGCGGTCATTCGCCGCGGCCGCATCATCGCGCGCAGTGAGCCGCGAAGCACGCAGCTGATGCTCGACGGGCGGCCCGGTATGGTGGACGCGGCGGACTACGCGCCCACAACCGCCGCGGAAGGGGGATGATGCATAAATGGGCATAGATGAAGCTTGACTTAAACTTGTGCAGATCATCATAGTGATTGGACCAAATGGTCAAAAAAAAGGGGGAGCAGGGATATGGTACGCAATACAGCTGTTTCGCGTCGCACCGTTCTGGCTGGCGGGCTGGCGCTCGGCACGGGAGCACTGTTTCCCTCGGCGCGCGCGCAAACGCCGATAAAGGTGGCGGGCATTCACGCTTCGCCGGTCGAAAATGCTTGGAATTCCTGCCTCCACGACGCCATGAAACAGGCGGCCGAGGAAGGCGTCATAGAATATGTCTTTTCCGAAGGCGTTTCCGGCACGGACTACCCGCGCGCCATGCGCGAGTACGCAGAGCAGGGCCATGCACTGATCGTCGGCGAGTCCTATGCCGTAGAGCGCGAAGCGCGCGAGGTGGCCGCGGACTATCCCGATACCGCCTTCCTCATGGGATCAAGCGGTGAGGCCTTCGGCGAAAATTTCGGTACCTTCGGCACCTGGAATCATGAGGGCGCCTATCTCTGCGGCATGCTGGCCGGCGCCATGACCAAATCCGGAATTGTCGGCTCCGTCGGTGCAGTACCGATCCCGGAAGTCAACATGCTGATCAATGCATTCGCCGCCGGGGTGAAAGATGTGAACCCCGATGTGAAGCACCTGGTTGCCTTCATCGGCACGTTCTTCGATCCGCCGAAGGCGCGCGAAGCGGGCCTCGCCCAGATCGATGCGGGTGCAGACATCCTGTTTGGCGAGCGCATCGGCACAGCCGACGCCGCGAAAGAACGCGGCATCAAGTCCATCGGCTCGCTGATCGACTACACGCCGCGCTATCCCGACACGGTGTTCGCCAATGCCATGTGGTATTTCCGCCCGCTGCTCGATGCGGCCACGGCGGATGTCGTGGCCGGCAACCCGACCGGCAAAAACTATACGCCGCTCAGTCTGATGAAGGATGGCGGCAGCGACATCGTTTACCTGGCTGACGCTGCACCTGCTGAAGCGGTCGCGACCATGGAAGAGCGCCGTGCGGCCATCAAGGCCGGCGAGTTCGAAGTACCGATCGACATGGAAGAGCCCGCCTGACGCAGAACGAGACGTGCTTTCAGCTGATAAGCCTCAGGTCGGCCTTCACGGCGATGCGACGGCGCTTGCCAGCGCCATCGCACGTTCCGGCCTGACCGCGAAAGCAGCGATGGAGGCTGCGCTCGCTGCCGCCGAACGGGATAAGGCGCTCGGCGCTCTGGCTATATTCTTGCCATCGCTCGGGCTTGAAGAAGCCGACGCAGTTGATGGCCTGCGCGAGACCACGCCCGAGGCGGTTTCGTCGCCGCCCTTTGCCGGTGTGCCTTGCCTGGCCAAGGACCTTGGCGGTCCATTTGCGGGAATTCCGGTACATGCGGGGTCCCGCGCGCTCGCCGACCATACGGACGCCGCCGCCGATTCCGATCTTGCGCGGCGTTTCCGAAAGGCCGGATTCTGCTTTTTCGGCAGCACCACAGTGCCAGAGTTTGGCCTCTCCTTGAGCGGCGAGCCAGCCATGGGCCCCGTCTGCCGCAACCCGCTGGCGCCGGACCGCAGCGCCGGCGGCTCTTCCAGCGGCGCCGCCGCTGCCGTTGCTGCCGGTATCGTCGCCATCGCGCACGCGACCGACGCCGGTGGCTCGATCCGCGTACCTGCCGCATGCTGCGGCCTTGTCGGCCTGAAGCCGACGCGCGGGATGCTGCCCGGCGGCCCCGATTTCGGCAATCACCTGGGCGGCATCGCCAGCGAGTTCGCCGTCTGCCGCTCGACGCGTGATGCAGAGCTTGCCCTGCTGCATCTTACGGGAGAGGCGAAAGGACCGTTTGCCGATCCTGGCATGGGGAAAATTGCGGCGTCGGATGCGTTGTGTGTCGGCGTGCTGACCGACACCGGCGATCTTCCCCTGGATGGCGATCGCCGGCAAGCCGTTATCGAGGCCGCGGCCACGCTCGAAGCGGACGGGCACCGGATCGTCCGGCTCGGCTGGAACGCGTTTTCCACCATGGTGCGCGACAGCAACGAAGTCTTTGCGCAGATCGTCTCGGTCAATCTGGCGCAGTTATTCGAAACGCTGCGACTCGATCCGGATAAGACGGAACCGTTGACGCGTGCTTTCCTGGAGCGCGGGCGAGGCTGTCCGGCAACCGCGCTTTGGGATGCTCTCCAGAAGGGGGTGAAAGTCAGCTACGCGCTTTGGACTTTATTCGAGGAAATCGACGTCTTGCTGACGCCGATGCTGACATCGCCACCGCCTTTGCTCGGTAGCTTTCCCACCGACCATGGGGACGTTGACGCGCATCTTGAGCGCATGGCCGCATTCGCGCCGCTTGCCACGCTCGCCAACGTGTCGGGCGCGCCGGCGCTCACGCTCCCCTTTGGCGCCGATGCCGAAGGCTTGCCGCTGCCCGTGCAGTTGATGGCGGCAATGGGCGGCGACAGGTTGCTTCTGACATTGGCTGCGCGCCTGGAACGGGAAGAGCGCTGGCGTCAGCCCTTTCCCGTTGCCGGGTTGACGACATGACCGCTTCTCCCGTTCTAGAGCTGCGAAATATCACCAAAAGCTTCGGTGATACGCTGGCCAATGAAAGCGTATCGGTCGCACTCGCCAGGGGCGAGGTTCTCGCTCTTCTGGGAGAGAACGGCGCCGGCAAGACGACGCTGATGAGTATTCTGTTCGGGCACTACACGCCGGACAGCGGTACGGTGCATGTGGAAGGCAGGGAACTGCCGCACGGCAAGCCGCGTGCCGCCATTCGCGCAGGTGTAGGCATGGTGCATCAGCACTTTTCGCTGGCCGCCAATCTGACGGTTCTGGAAAATGTGATGACGGGCACGGAAAGCCTGCTGCGGGTGAAGTCCGATACGCGCGCCGCCCGTGCCCGGTTGGCCGAGGTCTCTGAGCGCTTCGGGCTCATCGTCGATCCCGACGCGCGTGTCGGCGATCTTTCCGTGGGCGAGCAGCAGCGCGTCGAAATCCTGAAGGCGCTCTACAACGACGCCCGCATCCTCATTCTCGACGAACCGACGGCCGTTCTCACCAATATCGAGGCGGAGATGCTGTTTCGCACCCTGCGCGACATGGCGCGGCAGGGCCTTTCGCTGATCTTCATCTCGCACAAGCTGCACGAGGTGCTGGCAGCAGCCGACCGTATTGTCGTGCTGCGCGGCGGCAAGGTGGTCGCCGAGCGCCGCGCTGCCGAGACCAGCAAGGAAGAGCTGGCCGAGCTCATGGTCGGCCGGCGCGTGGCGCGGCCGCGGCGGGAAACAGCGACGCCGGGCGAGACGGTTCTGGAAGCCCGCAATGTGAGGGTGAGCAGTGCAGGCGGCAAGGGGCTTTCGCAGGTGGATTTCAGCCTGCGCGCGGGTGAGATGCTGGGCATCATCGGCGTTTCCGGCAACGGGCAGACGGCCTTGGCCCATCTCGTCTCCGGCCTGGTGCGCCACGAGGAAGGCGATCTGATCCTATTCGGTGAGCCGGTTCGCGATCCGAGCGTGCGCGCCTTCATCGAGGCCGGTGTCGGGCGCGTGCCTGAGGACCGCAACACCGAAGGCGCGATCGGCGACATGACGATCTGGGAAAACGCGGTCCTGGAGCGCATCTGGTCCCCGGCATTTTCACGTCATGGGATGATAGACCGAGGTGCGGCCCGCCAGTTCGCAGCCGAGGTCATCGAAGCGTTCGATGTGCGCGGCGGCACGCCCGACAAGCGGATCCGCTTGCTGTCGGGCGGCAATATGCAAAAGCTGATCCTCGGGCGGAACCTGCATGAGCAGCCGAAGATACTGATTGCCGCACAGCCAACCCGCGGTCTGGATGAGGGCGCCATCGCCGCCGTTCATACGCGGCTTCTCGAGGCACGAAAGAGCGGCGCCGGCGTGCTTCTGATCTCCGAGGACCTGGACGAGGTGCTGCAGCTCGCCGACCGCATCCAGGCCATCGTCAAGGGCCGGCTTTCGCCGCCGGTCGCCGCCGAGGAGGCCGATGCGCGCATGCTGGGCCTGATGATGGCGGGCGACTGGCAGCAGACGGCGCGCGACACGGGGAGGGGGTTCGATGCGGTTTGAACGGCGCGCGCATCGCCCATTGATCCTCGTCGTTCTGGCGCCGCTTTTCGCAATTGGCGCTGCGCTGGCCATTGCCGGCTTCCTGATTGCGCTGGCCGGCGCGCCGGTGCTTGACGCGTTCTGGCAGATCCTGAAAGGCGCTTTCGGCTCACGGCTCGGCATCAGCGAGACGCTGACGCGCACGACGCCGTTGATTTTCACAGGGCTTGCCGCTGCCGTCGCCTTCCGTGCCAGGCTCTGGAACATCGGCGGCGAGGGGCAATTCTACATGGGCGCCATCGGGGTCGCCGCGCTCGCCTCCGGGATCATGGCCGGCTGGCCGCCGGTGGCCGCCATTCCCGTTGCCATGCTTGCCGGCGCGATTGCCGGCATGGTCACGCTGCTCGTTCCGCTTGGCCTGCGGTTGCGCTTTGGCGTTGACGAGGTGGTGACCAGCCTGTTGCTCAACTTCGTCGTGCTGCTGTTCGTCTCCATGCTGATCGAGGGCACGTTGAAGGACCCGCTCGCCTTCGGCTGGCCGCAATCGGTGCCGATCCCCGAGGCGGCGGAACTGCCCGAACTCATGGCGCGCACGCGGCTCCATGCCGGGCTCCTGATCGCAGTGGTCGCGGCTTTGCTCGTACAGTTCGTGCAGGCGCGTACGCGGTTCGGAATGCAGTCGCGCGCCGCGGGTCTCAATGCCGCGGCCGCCAGATTTGCCGGCGTGCCGCTTGGCGTGACACTGGTCAAGGTGGCCTGCTTGTCGGGCGGGCTAGCGGGGCTTGCCGGTGCCATCGAGGTGATGGGGGTGAAGGGCTATGTAACGACCGACCTCTCGCCGGGATATGGCTATGCGGGCATCATTGTCGCAATGCTCGCCGGTCTTCATCCCGTCGGCGTCGTGGCAGCCGCGCTTTTCGCCGCCGTCATGTTTGTCGGAGCTGACAGTATGAGCCGAGGCATGGCGATCCCCACCTACATCGCCGATGTAACGGTCGCGCTGTCGCTTCTCACCATGCTTCTGGCCCTGTTCTTCACCCAGTACAGGATCCGCCGATGATGGAGCTCTTTGACATTTTCGCCTCGGCCGGCCTCTGGGCGGCAGTGCTGCGGATCGCCACGCCACTGATCTTCGGAACGCTCGGCGCGCTTCTGTGCGAGCGGGCAGGTGTGCTCAATCTCGGCATCGAAGGCATCATGACCTTCGGCGCCATGATCGGCTGGCTCACGGTGTATCAGGGCGGTGATCTGTGGGCGGGCCTTTTGGCGGCTGCCTTGTTCGGTGGGCTGTTCGGGCTGCTGCACGCGGTGCTGACGGTGCCCTTTGGCCTGTCGCAGCACGTAACCGGGCTTGGCATCACTCTGTTCGCCTCGAGCCTCAGCTACTACGTGTTTCGTCTCGCCGTGCCGGTGGCCTCCTCTCCGCCGACCATCGAGCCGTTCCAGCCGCTCCGTATCCCGCTTCTGTCCGATCTTCCGCTTCTTGGCCCCGCCCTGTTCAACCAGACAGCCCCCACCTATCTCGCCATCGCTGCGGCGCTCATCCTATCTTATATCCTGTTTCGCACACCGCTGGGGCTCGCCGTGCGCATGACGGGCGAAAATCCGCATGGCGCCGAGGCGCAAGGGGTGAACCCGGTTGCCATTCGCTTCGGCGCGATCATCACCGGCAGTGCGTTGATGGGCGTTGGCGGCTCGTTCCTGACGCTCTCGGCCTTCAACAGCTTCTTCCCTACGATGGTGCAGGGGCGCGGATGGGTCTGCATCGCGCTGGTCGTCTTTGCCTCCTGGCGTCCGGGCCGCGCGCTTTTCGGTGCTTTGTTGTTCGCTCTGTTCGACGCCTATCAGTTGCGTCTGCAAACCGTGGTCGGCAAGGCGGTGCCTTATCAGGTCTTCCTGATGATTCCGTACATCCTGTCGATCGCCGCCCTTGCCGTAATGGCGCGCCGCGCCCGCGTCCCCCAAGCCCTGATGCAAGCGTACAGGCGCGGCGAACGCTGACGACACGATGGCGGGGGCGTCGGCTGGCTCCGGAGTTTCAGAATAGGCGGATAACGCCCGCCACAGCACTGTTTCTCCTTGCGGTGCGCAGCGCAGGCGGAGCCGTCACCCTTCGATCAGGCCACTCAACTCCGCCACCTTGTCTTCCAGGAGTTTTTGGTTCGCCCGCGTCTCCACGTTGAGGCGCAGGAGCGGTTCGGTGTTGGAGGCGCGCAGGTTGAAGCGCCAATCGTTGAAGACCATACCGAGCCCGTCGACCGTTTCGAGGCTCGGGTTGGCGCGCCCGAAATGGTCGGCGACCCGTTCCTGCACGGCCTTGGCGTCAGCGACGGTGAAATTGATCTCGCCCGAGCAGGGGAATTTGGCGATGCGCTCCTCCAGCGTCTCGGCGAGACTCAAGCCGGTGACAGACAGCTCGCACACCACGTCGAGCCAGGTGAGCATGCCCGAATCGCAATAGCTGAAGTCGCGGAAATAGTGGTGTGCGCTCATCTCGCCGCCGTAGATCGCGTTCTCCTCGCGCATCATGCGTTTAAAGTAGGCGTGGCCCGTGCGGCAAGGTTTCGCGACGCCGCCCATGCCCTCGACGATGTCGATGGTGTTCCAGGTCAGTCGCGGGTCATAGAGGATGGTGCTGCCGGGCGCCTTTTCAAGCATGCGCTTGGCGATCATGCCGACGAGGTAGTAGCCTTCTACGAAGCGGCCCTTGTGGTCATAGAGGAAACAGCGGTCGAAGTCGCCGTCCCAGGCGATGGCGAGGTCGGCGCCATGCTCGACCACCGCCTGGCTCGCCTTCTGCCGCTTTTCTTTCAGAAGTGGGTTGGGCACGCCATTGGGCAACCGCGGGTCGGGCTCGTGGTCGATCTTGATGAAGGTGAAGGGCAGGTGCTCTTCGAGGAGGTCAATGATGGGGCCGGCGCAGCCGTTGCCGGCGTGGCAGACGATCTTGAGCGGTTTCAGCGCCTGCCCGGCAACCTCTTCTAGGAGCCGTTCGATATAGGCACTGCGGTCGCAGACGGGCAGCAGGGTGCCGCGCTCGCCGTAGGTTTCCACGCCCGACAGTGCGCCGCCGGAGCGCATCAGTTCCTCGATGGCGTTGAAGGCGTTGTCGGGTGTGGCCGCCGCCGCGCCCTTGAGAACCATCTTGATGCCGTTGTAGTCCGGCGGGTTATGGCTGGCGGTGACCATGAGCCCGGCATCGGTGCCCGAGCGGGCGGTGTGAAAATAGACCTCCTCGGTGCCGCACTGCCCGACCGGCAGGACGTCGACGCCACTATCCAGAAGCCCCTGGGCGAGCGCGCCGGCCAGCGCCGGGCTGTCGATGCGCATGTCGTGCCCGACCACCACCGTCCCCAGCGACAAGGCCTTTTTCGCCGCCTGGGCAAAACCGTATGCGAAAGGAACATTGATCTCACCGGGGATCTGGCCGCGAACGTCATAGGCCTTGAAGGGAGCACTCATGCGTCATTCTCTCCTGATCTACCACCTATTTGCTTGTTAGAGGGGGAGGGGCTGCGATGCAAATGCGCGATTGGGCGGCGGCGGTCACTGCGTGTAACAATGCCTGCTACAGAGTGAATGTTCCTTTGTGTTGCGAAACGCCCCCGCCGCCCCTATTCACCGTGCGGGTTCAATGACCAGGATTTCACGGGGCGAGGCAGGCACGCATGCAGTTCATCGATCTTGGCGCACAGCGCGAACGCATACAGACGCGGTTGGAGAAGAGGCTGGCCAAAGTGCTGGCCGAGGGCCGCTATATTCTGGGCCCGGAGGTTGCCGAGTTCGAGGAGAAGATCGCCGACTATATCGGCGTCGAGCACGCGATCGCCTGCGCCAACGGCACCGACGCGCTTCTCATGCCTCTGATGGCCTTCGGCATCGGTCCGGGTGATGCCGTCTTCTGCCCGAGTTTCACCTTCGCCGCGACGGCGGAGGTGGTGGCGCTGGCGGGTGCTTCGCCGGTCTTCGTGGATATCGATCCCGACAGCTACAACATCGACCTTGATAGCCTGGAGGCGGCGATTACCTATGTGCGCGATGAAGGCCGTCTGACGCCGAAGGCGATCATCCCCGTCGACCTCTTCGGTCTTGCCGCCAATTATAACGACATCGCCAGGATCGCCGAGCGCGAAGGTCTGCGCGTTGTCGAGGATGCGGCGCAGGCGACCGGCGGTTCCTACGGCAACACCATGTGCGGCGCCTTCGGCGACGTCGCCGGCACCAGCTTCTATCCCGCAAAGCCGCTCGGCTGCTACGGCGACGGCGGCGCCATGTTTACCAACGATGCCGAACTCGCCGAGGTGCTGCGCTCGGTTGCCTTCCACGGCAAGGGCGAGAGCCAATATGACAACGTCCGCGTCGGCCTCAATTCGCGGCTCGACACGCTGCAGGCGGCGATCCTCCTCGAGAAGCTTGCCATCCTGCCGGAGGAGATGGACCTGCGCCAGGAAGTGGCGGCGCGCTATCATGAGATGCTGGGCGACGTGGTGAAGGTGCCTACTGTGCCGGACGGAAGCCGTTCTGCCTGGGCGCAATATGCGATCGAGACGCCGGCGCGCGACGCCGTGCGGGCCGGTCTCAAGGAAGAGGGCATCCCGTCCGTCGTCTATTACGAGAAGCCCCTGCACCTGCAGGAGGCCTATGCCGCCTACCCGCGCGCACCGAAGGGGCTGCCCGTCTCGGAAAGCCTGCCAGCGCGTATCCTATGCCTGCCCATGCATCCTTATCTTTCCAAGACCGATCAGGAGCGTGTCGCCGCCGTCGTCAGCCAGGTGGTAAAGGGAGCGTGAATGCAGGCCTGGACATGCAATCGGACCGGCTTACGTGTGCTTCGGAAGAACATTCCGCATTCGGTGCGAACGGCGCAAAAAGCACATCGGCAGGTGAGATCTATTGGGTCGCCTCGCCTTGAGGGGCATGAAAGCGCCATGTTATGCCCACACAGTTTTGGTACTGCACTGCAACATAGTCAGCGGACAACTTAGACAAGGGCTAGGAACATATGCCGGCACCGCTTACGCATCTTCAGCGCCTGGAGGCCGAGTCGATCCACATAATGCGTGAGGTCGCGGCGAGTTTTTCCAAACCGGTGATGCTTTATTCGATCGGCAAGGACTCCTCGGTTCTCCTTCATCTGGCGATGAAGGCGTTCTATCCGGCCAAACCGCCATTCCCCTTCCTCCATGTGGATACCACCTGGAAGTTCCGCGAGATGATCGCCTTCCGCGACCGCATGGCGGCCGAACTCGGCTTCGATCTCCTTGTGCATATCAATGAAGAGGGCGTGCGCGACGGCATCAACCCGTTTGACCACGGTTCGAACGTGCATACCCATGTGATGAAGACCGTGGCGCTGCGCCAGGCGCTCGACACATACGGCTTCGACGCCGCCTTCGGCGGTGCCCGCCGAGACGAGGAGAAGAGCCGCGCCAAGGAACGCATCTTCTCCTTCCGCACGGCTTCCCACAGCTGGGACCCGAAAAACCAGCGCCCGGAGATGTGGAAGATCTACAACACGCGCATCTCCCAGGGCGAGTCGATCCGCGTCTTTCCGCTTTCCAACTGGACCGAGCTCGACATCTGGCAATACATCCTGCAGGAGAACATCCCCATCGTGCCGCTCTATTTTGCCAAAAAGCGGCCGGTGGTCGACCGTGGCGGTATGACGATCCTGGTGGATGACGATCGGCTGAAGTTGCAGCCTGACGAAAAAATTGAAGAACGCAAGGTACGTTTCCGCACGCTCGGCTGCTATCCGTTGACCGGAGCGATCGACTCCGACGCCGATACCCTAGAAGAGATTGTCGCTGAGATGCTGACAGCGCGCACCTCCGAACGCCAGGGCCGGCTTATCGACCGCGACGAAACGGGGTCGATGGAGAAGAAGAAGCGGGAAGGATATTTCTGATGCTGAAGGTGGACGATTCCGCGCTTCCCGAGACCGAGGTCACCGACATCCGCAGCTATCTGGCGAGCCAGGAGAACAAGACGCTCCTGCGCTTCCTCACCTGCGGCTCCGTCGACGACGGCAAGTCGACGCTGATCGGCCGGTTGCTTTATGATACTAAACTGATTTTCGAAGATCAGCTCGCAACCCTCGAACAAGACTCGAGAAAGCACGGCACCACAGGCGACGATATCGACTTCGCCCTTCTGGTCGATGGTCTGGAGGAAGAGCGCCAGCAGGGCATCACCATCGATGTCGCCTACCGCTTCTTCTCCACGCCGAAGCGCAAGTTCATCGTCGCCGACACGCCGGGCCACGAGCAGTACACGCGCAACATGGCCACCGGCGCCTCCAGCGCCGATCTGGCGGTGGTGCTGGTAGACGCCCGCCAAGGCGTGCTGGCGCAGACGCGCCGCCACTCCATCATCGCCTCGCTTCTCGGCATCCGCCACATCGTGTTGGCAGTGAACAAGATCGATCTCGTCGGCTTCGACGAGGAGGTCTTCAAGCGGATCGTGATGGAGTACACGGCCTTCGCCAAGGATCTTGGCTTTGCCTCCATCGTGCCCATTCCGATGTCGGCGCGCTACGGCGACAACGTCACACGGGCGTCCGACAATACGCCCTGGTACACCGGTCCCTCTCTCATCGATCATCTGGAGACGGTGGATGTCGAGGGCGATGCGGCCGAGCGCCCGTTTCGCTTTCCGGTGCAGTATGTGAACCGGCCGAACCACGAGTTCCGCGGCTTTGCGGGAACGGTGGCTTCCGGCTCCATCGCCGTCGGCGACGACGTGGTGGTGGCCAAGTCGGACAAGCGTTCGCGCGTCAAGCGCATCGCTACCTATGACGGCGACCGGGAGAGTGCCTTCGAGGGCGAGGCGGTGACGCTGCTGCTCGACGACGAGATCGAGGTCTCGCGCGGCAACATGCTGGTGGCGCCCGATGCCCGCCCGCACGTGGCCGACCAGCTCGCGGCCAACGTCGTGTGGTTCGACGAGCATCCGCTGCTTCCCGGCCGCATGTACCTCTTACGGACGGAGACGGACCAGGTGAACGCCACCGTCAGCCACCTGAAGCACCGCACCAATGTCAACAATTTCGCCCACGAGGCGGCGAAGAGCCTTGAACTGAACGAGGTCGGCGTCTGCAATTTCTCGCTCCAGGCGCCGATTGCCTTCGATTCTTTCGAGGAAAACCGCACCACCGGCGCCTTCGTGCTGATCGACCGTCTGACCAACGCCACCGTCGGCGCCGGCATGATCCTGCATCCCTTGCGCCGCGCGGCCAACATCCACTGGCAGGCACTGGACGTGACCAAGACCTCGCGGGCTGAACTGAAGCACCAGAAGCCCGCGATCCTGTGGTTCACCGGCCTTTCGGGCTCCGGCAAGTCGACCATCGCCAATCTTCTGGAGAAGAAGCTGCACGCGGCTGGCCGCCACACCTATATCCTTGACGGCGACAATGTGCGCCACGGGCTCAACCGCGATCTTGGCTTCACCGAAGAGGACCGGGTAGAGAACATCCGCCGCGTGGGCGAAGTGGCGCGCCTGATGACCGAGGCGGGGTTGATCGTGCTCGTTTCCTTCATCTCGCCCTTCCGGGCCGAGCGCCGCATGGCACGCGACATGATGGAGGAAGGCGAGTTCATCGAGGTCTTCGTCGACACACCTTTCGAGGAGTGCGCCAAGCGCGACCCGAAGGGGCTCTATGCTCGCGCGCTCAAGGGCGAGATCAAGAACTTCACCGGCGTCGATTCACCCTACGAGGTGCCGGAACTGGCGGACGTTCACCTGCCCACGATGGGCCGCTCGCCGGAAGACCTCGTGGACGAATTGGAAACCTGGCTTAAGGAGCGCGGCTATTGCTGAGCGGAGAGGCAACGCAGCTGCTGGACGACGAAGCAGCCCTTCTGACGCTGTTCGAGGATCTCGCGCTCGCCGCCGGGCGGGCGATCATGGAGCACTACGAGACCGGCGTCAGTGTCGAGGAGAAGGCTGATGCCTCTCCGGTGACCGAAGCCGACCGTGCCGCAGAGCGCATTATCCTTACAGGCCTGCGTGCCACGCTTGCCGGCGCGCCTTGCGTGTCGGAGGAGGAAGCCTCCGGCGGTGTCCTGCCGGTTTGCGGCGACGACGGCTTTTTGCTGGTGGACCCCCTAGACGGCACGCGCGAGTTCATCGGCCGCCGGCCCGACTTCACGGTCAACATTGCCCTGGTGAGAGAGGGAACGCCGGTGGCGGGCGTCGTCTATGCGCCGGCGCGCGGCGTCCTTTATTCCGGGCGCCCCGGAGCCGCCTTCGAGGTTGAGACCCGCGACGGCAAGTCCATCGCCGGCCGCCGCGAGATCAGCGCGCGTCCGGCGCACACACCGCCGGCGATTGTCGCCAGCCGCTCCCATTCGACGCCGGAGACGGAAGCCTTCATCGCGCGCTATCCGGGGGCGGAGACGGTTTCGGTCGGCTCGTCGCTGAAATTCTGCATGCTGGCCCGCGGCGATGCGGATCTCTACCCGCGCTTCGGCCGTACGATGCAGTGGGACACGGCGGCCGGTGATGCCGTGCTGCGGGCGGCGGGCGGGCGCACGCTGACGCTGGACGGCACGCTGTTCACATATGGCCCGAAAGGCGGGGAGGGGCTGGAGGCGTTTGCCAATCCGTTCTTTATCGCCGAGGGGCGGGCGGCCGAGTAAGGCGTCCACGCCCCCCTCTGGGCTGCCGCCTCAGGACGGGCGCCTGCTATGCCCTTCAAAGCTCCTCCCGCCACGGCGGGTTGGCGCCCGCACGCGAAACCGTTACCGCCGCGACGCGGGCGGCGAAGGTAAGCGCCTCGCGCACCACATCCTCGCGCAGCTTCGCAACGCTTTCCTTGTTCAGACAGCCCGCTTCGCGCAAGGCGGCGAGGACGCCGGCGTTGAAGGCATCGCCCGCACCCACAGTGTCGACCACCGAAACGCGCACCGCCTCCATCGCCACAGTCCCGCCGTCCCAAAAGGCGACCGCCCCTTTGGCGCCGCTTGTCACGATGACGAGCTTCGTGCCCGCCTGAAGCAGGCCGTGCGCCGCCTGTTCGTGCGAAGAGGCCTCGCCGAACCAGGCGAGGTCCTCTTCCGAAATCTTCACGATATCCGCCATCTCCATCATGCGCCGCATGCGCGCCTTGTGGACCTCGGCGTCCTTGATGAAGACTGGCCTTATGTTGGGGTCCAGCATGGTGACGCGGGCGGGCCTCTCGCGCGCCATCAGGGTCTCGTAGGTGGCGCCGCAAGGCTCGGTCGCGAGGCTGATACCGCCGAAAAGAAGCGCCTCCACATCGTCTTTCAGTCGCGGTAGGTCCGCTTCGGTGAGCATGCGGCCGGCCGAGTTCTCATCGTAGAAGAAGTAGCTCGCCTGGCCCTCGCTGAGGCTGACGAAGGCAAGCGTGGTGGGAAGGCTGGAGATTTTTGCATAGGCGAGATCGACGCGGCTCTCGCGCAGTGCCTCCTGCAGCCGGGCGCCGAACAGATCGTTGGAGAGGCCCGAGAAGAACGACACCGGCGCGCCGAGCCGTCCGAGCGCCAGGGCGCTGTTGAAGACCGAGCCGCCGGCATGGGGAGCGAAGGCGCTTTCGCCGTCAGTCGTCTGACGCGGCAGCATGTCGATCAGCGCTTCGCCGCAGCAAAGGATCATCGTCGTTCCTCCCATGGAATGCGAAAAGGAATGTGGGTCATATGGCAGATTGCGCGCCGACGAGGAAGCGCTCGGCGAGCGGCAGGCTGGCGCCGCCAAGCGCCCGGGCATGGCGTCCCACCGTTCCCTCGCGCACGGTGGGCAGCGTCAGGCCTTC
This sequence comes from Chelativorans salis, assembly GCF_025336525.1. Classification (GTDB taxonomy): domain Bacteria; phylum Pseudomonadota; class Alphaproteobacteria; order Rhizobiales; family Rhizobiaceae; genus Chelativorans; species Chelativorans salis. Next base: position 91,919 of record NZ_JAOCZP010000001.1, on the reverse strand, counting down.
CGAATCGAGCGTGGAGAGATGACGCGCCGTGCGCGTCACGATCTTGGCGCGTACGGAAAGCGGCAGCCAGCCGTCGATCACGGCGGCCTGGAAGTCGATGATGGCGGAGGCGGCAAGGATGGCGTGCGCGAGGCCCTCCGCGGTGCCGTCCACCCAGCGTTCCAGGTCATCGCCCAGATCGCCCCAATCATCCGGCGAGGTCCACAGATGCGTGGCGTCCTCTCCGCGCGCTACAATCGCCTTTTCAAGCACGCTGATGGAGGCGACGTCGATGAGCTGCCGCGTCCTACCGTCGGGACCGGGCACGGGCATGGAGCCCAATGCCCCGGCGTTTCCCGTACGCCCGGTGAAAAGCCGCCCGTCGAGGGCGATGCCGCCGCCGACGAAGGCGCCGACATAGAAATAGATGAAGTCGTCGCGGGTCGGTGGATTGCCGAAGACGAGCTCCGCCCCACAGGCCGACGTGGCATCGTTCTGCAGATAGACGGGGAAGGGGCAGCGCTCGGAGAAAGCAGCACGGATATCCGTGTGTCGCCAGCCATCCATGGCACCTGGTGGCGCGCCGGCGGCGTCGGCCCAACTCCACAATTCAAAAGGCATGGCGATGCCGAGGCCGGCGACGCGCTCCCAGGTGCGCTGGTCGGCGCTCGCGGCGACCTCCGCGAGATCCTCGGTGACGAAGCGGATCGTCTCCTCCGGCGTTGGATAGGGGTAGGAATGCTGGCGCATGCGGCGGATCGTGCCGCGAAAGTCAATCAGCGCAAGCTCCGAGCTGCGCCGGCCGATCTTCAGCCCCAGGAAGAAGGCGCCGTCCGGATTGAGGCTCATGGGGATGGAGGGTTGGCCGACCTTGCCGCGCTGCGGACTGCCGCGGACCAGGAGCGCATCGGCCTCCAGCCCGCGCATGATGACGGAGACGGTCTGCGCGGAAAGCCCCGTCATGCGGGCGATTTCGGTCTTGGCGAGGCTGCCGTGCTGGCGCAGGAGCGACAGCACCAGGCGCTCGTTATAGTCGCGCATGCCGCTCTGGTTTGTTCCCAGGTTCGGGCGCGATGTTCGCGTGCCGTCGTTCTCCCTCGCAAAACCGCTTTCCAAGCCCGTCCCCTTCCTCCCAGTGCGCTTTTTGGGCGCACAATGCGGCGCCGCAAGCGCTGAGTCAATAAATAAATAAACATGATTTATCTATTGACAGGCAGTCCCGCCTTCTGTTTTCTGGTCGTCACGTGATCGGCCGCCATAGGATCGACACGTGTTCGTGGCGTCGTCAGGCGCCAATTCGCTTCTCGGGAGGATACCGTGACCAAACACGCGCTATTGAAGTCCACCGCGCTCGCCCTTGCCGGCGCCGGCTTTCTCGGCCTTGCACAGCCCGCCGCCGCTCAGGATGTGGGCGCATGCCTGATTACCAAGACCGACATCAACCCCTTCTTCGTGAAGATGAAGGAGGGCGCCACCGCCAAGGCGGAGGAACTGGGCATTTCGCTTTCCACCTTCGCCGGTAAGGTCGACGGCGACCATGAGACCCAGGTCCAGGCGGTCGAGACCTGCATCGCCTCGGGCGCCAAGGGCATCCTGATTACGGCCTCCGACACCAAGGCCATGGTGCCGGTGGTCAAGAAGGCGCGTGACGCCGGCGTTCTGGTGATCGCGCTCGACACGCCGCTGGAGCCCATCGACGCGGCCGACGCCACGTTCGCCACGGATAATTTCAAGGCCGGCGAGCTGATCGGCCAGTGGGCCGCGGCGACGTTGGGCGATGCGGCGGCGGACGCCAAGATTGCCATGCTCGACCTGACGCCCAGCCAGCCCTCGGTGGACGTGCTGCGCGACCAGGGCTTCATGACCGGCTTCGGCATCGACACCAAGGACGCCGACCGCATCGGCGATGAGGACGACCCGCGCATCGTCGGCCACGACGTGACCAACGGCAACGAGGAGGGCGGCCGCAAGGCCATGGAAAACCTTCTCCAGCGCGACCCGGACATCAACGTCGTCTACACCATCAACGAACCCGCCGCCGCCGGCGCCTACGAAGCCTTGCAGTCCTTCGGCAAGACCGAGGGCGTGCTCGTCGTTTCCATCGACGGCGGCTGCCCGGGCGTGCAGAACGTCAAGGAAGGCATCATCGGCGCCACATCGCAGCAATATCCGCTGCTCATGGCTTCGATGGGCATCGAGGCGATCGCCAAGTTCGCCGAGACCGGCGAAAAGCCGGAGCCGACACCAGGCCTCGACTTCTTCGACACCGGCGTGACGCTGATCACCGACCAGCCGGTGGAAGGCGTGGAGTCGATCGGCTCCGACGAAGGTCTCGAGCGCTGCTGGGGCTAGCCGTTCCCATGCGCCTGTAGGGACGGGGGCATGCGGAGCGGCCGCTGGGCCGCTCCGCGACGTTCTTGTTTGACGGCAATGCTTTTTCTCCTCACGATGAGTGCAAAACGATGGGAGGATCGACGATGAGCGAGGCGGGCGGCGCCGCGCGCAGAGGACAGGAGTTCGAGGACGGGCTGGAGAAGGGCGACGCCAGCGTCGCCGCCTTCGAAAGCCACGAAAAGACAATCCTCGACCGGCTGCAGCATTTCCTGCACGGCAATCCGACGATGGTGCCGGTGATCGTGCTCCTGCTGAGCATCGCCGTCTTCGGCTTTGTCGCCGGCGGCAACTTCTTCAGCGCCTTCAACCTGTCGCTCGTCATGCAGCAGGTCTCCATCATCGGCATCCTTGCCGCCGCCCAGAGCCTGGTGATCCTCACCGCCGGCATCGACCTTTCGGTCGGCGCAAGCATGGTTCTGGTCTCCGTCATCATGGGCAATCTGGCGGTCAAGATGGGGCTCCCCGCGCCACTGGCCATCGGCGTGGGCTTCCTGTGCGGCATGCTGGCGGGAACGCTCAATGGCTTTCTCGTCACGCGGGTGAAGCTGCCGCCCTTCATCGTCACGCTGGGCACGTGGAACATCTTCTTCGCGCTCAATCTGTGGCTATCCGGCGCCCAGTCGATCCGCAGCCAGGACATCGACGCCACGGCCCCCTTGCTGAAATGGTTCGGCGAGAGCATCCGCATCGGCGGCGCCCAGTTCACCTATGGCTCCATCCTGATGGTGCTCATCTTCGCGGTGCTCTGGTATGTCCTGAACCGCACGGCCTGGGGCAGGCATGTCTATGCGGTGGGTGACGACAAGGAAGCGGCGGAGCTTTCCGGCATCCGCACAAACCGCACGCTGGTGCAGGTCTACGCCGTCGCCGGCCTCGTCTGCGCCATCGGCGCCTGGGCCTCGATCGGCCGCGTCGGCTCGGTCTCGCCGCAGAGCTTCCAGGAGGCCAACCTGCAATCCATCACCGCCGTGGTGATCGGTGGCATCTCGCTGTTCGGCGGGCGCGGCTCCATCGTCGGCCCTCTCGTTGGCGCTCTCATCGTTGGCGTTTTCAACTCCGGCCTCAGGCTCGCCGGCGTCGATGTCTTGTGGCAGGTCTTCGCCATCGGCTGGCTGACGATCATCGCCGTGGCGCTGGACCAGTGGATCAGAAAGGTGTCGGCATGAGCACCGAACCCGTCCTCACCGCGCGCGGCCTCGTTAAGCACTATGGTCGCGTGGTGGCCCTCAACCAGGCTGATTTCGATCTTTACCCCGGCGAGATCCTCGCCGTTATCGGTGACAACGGCGCCGGCAAGTCGACCCTTATCAAGGCCATCTCCGGTGCCATACATCCCGACGAGGGCGAGATCCGGCTGGACGGCAAGCCCGTCCACTTCCGCTCGCCGCTGGAGGCGCGGGAGGCCGGCATCGAGACCGTCTACCAGACGCTGGCGCTGTCGCCGGCTCTATCTATCGCCGACAACATGTTCTTGGGCCGCGAGATGCGCAAACCGGGCTTCATGGGGCGCTGGTTCCGCTCGCTCGACCGCGAGGCGATGGAGCGCATCGCCCGCGAGAAGCTCTCCGATCTCGGCCTGATGACCATCCAGAACATCGGCCAGGCGGTGGAGACGCTGTCGGGCGGCCAGCGCCAGGGCGTGGCGGTGGCGCGCGCCGCCGCCTTCGGCTCCAAGGTCATCATCATGGACGAGCCGACTGCTGCGCTGGGTGTCAAGGAATCGCGCCGCGTGCTCGACCTGATCCAGGACGTACGCTCGCGCGGAATGCCCATCGTGCTCATCTCGCACAACATGCCGCACGTTTTTGAGGTGGCCGACCGCATCCACGTGCACCGGCTGGGCAGGCGCCTGTGCGTGATCGATCCGAAGGACTACACGATGTCGGATGCCGTGGCCTTCATGACGGGGGCCAAGGAGCCGCCGGCGGAGGCACTGGCGGCTTGAGCCTTTCCCTCCCCCTTGCGGGGAGGGTGCCGAGCGAAGCGAGGCGGGTGGGGGGCAGGCGGCCGCGCGTCGGCGTTTGCGAATGAAGCGTCGGCACGCGGCCTTGGCGACCCCCCCCACCCGACCCCGCGGCAAGCCGGCAGGCCCACCCTCCCCGCAAGGGGGGAGGGAAGGGTGCCTACTCTCCCCGCGCCAACTCCTGCGACACCAATTCCCTGAGCCGGCCGGCGAGCGGCGACAGTCGCCGGCTTCTGAGCGACAAGAGGTGGTAGGGAGCCACGACGATCGGCTCGTGGATCGGCAGTACCGCGAGCCCGAGCCCGCCCCCATTGCTGCGAAGCAGCTCCGAGACCTCTCGTGACAGGGGGGCGATGGCGTCGGACGTCACCAGGAGCGCGATCATGGCGAGCAGCGACGTTGTATTGATGATGTTGCGGGGCAGGACAGCGCCCGTCTCCAGGAAAGCGTTCTCCACCGCCACCCGCACCGGCGCGCCTGCCGATTGCATGACCCATTCGAAGCCGCCGAGATCGGCGATAGAGCCTGTGTTGGTGCCGGCGAGCGGATGGTCCTTGCGCACGACGAGGTCGACCGTCTCGATACGGCCGCGGGCGATGATGAAGTCGCGCGGGTCGTAAGGCGGGGGCACGCGGCCCAGTACGAAATCGAAATGGCCGGCCAGAAGATCACGGATGAGCGCTTCGCTCGGCGCTACGTCGATATGCACGTCGGCGTTGGGTGAGACGGCTTTCAGCTTCTGGATGGCCGGCATAACGTAGCCCACCGCCGCGCCGGTGACGGCGCCGACGCGCACGCGCCCGCCCTTGCCGACCTTGTACTCGTCGACCTCGAGCATGGTCTCGCGCAGCTCCGTCAACAGCGTGTCGGCATGGCGGATGATCATGCGGCCGACCTCAGTCGCGCTCATGCCCCGGGCATGCCGCTCGAACAGCGGCGCACCGACGATCGTCTCGATCTGTGTCAGCATGCGCGAGGCGGCCGGCTGGGTCATGGAAAGGGAGGCCGCGGCAGGGCTGAGTTGCCCATGCTCGGCGATTGCCGCAATCAGACGGAAATGGCTGAGCTTCAGCCGAAAAGGGGAATCGGAGACCATGGGAAAAGATATACCATCTGCGCTATGAAGATGAACAAAAAATGCATTTGATTGGTATAATCCTCCTCTCATAGTTTGGCGCCCGGATCAGGGGATCCGCTCGTTCTTGAACAACGCCATCGGGTGCGGTCAGATGCGGGTGCATTGGGCCGGGCCCTTTGGTCATGGGAGGAATTCAATGAGAAAAATTACATCCGTCTTCGCCTCGCTTGCGCTCGGGGCGACCCTCTTCGCGGGCGCCGCAGAGGCGCAGGACAAGGGGTATGTCGGTATCGCCATGCCGACCAAGTCTTCGGCGCGCTGGATCTCCGACGGCGGCTCGATGGTCGAGCAGTTCGAGGCGGCCGGCTACACCACCGACCTGCAATACGCCGAGGACGACATCCCGAACCAGCTCGCCCAGATCGAGAACATGATCACCAAGGGCGTGAATGTGCTGGTGATTGCCGCCATCGACGGCACCACGCTTTCCAATGCGTTGGAAAACGCCGCCGCCGCCGACATCAAGGTCATCGCCTATGATCGCCTGATCCGCGACAGCGAGCATGTCGACTACTACGCCACCTTCGACAACTTCAAGGTCGGCGTGCAGCAGGCAACCTCGCTGGTGGAAGGTCTGAAGGAGCGCTTCCCCGACGAGAAGCCCTGGAATGTCGAATTGTTCGGCGGCTCGCCCGACGACAACAATGCCTACTTCTTCTACAATGGCGGCATGTCCGTGCTGCAGCCGTTGATCGATTCCGGTGACATTGTCGTTGCCTCCGGCCAGGAAGGCATGGATACCGTCGGCACGCTGCGCTGGGACGGCGCGGTGGCGCAGTCGCGCATGGACAACCTTCTGTCCGCCCACTACACGGACAAGCAGGTGCACGGCGTGCTTTCCCCTTATGACGGCCTGTCGATCGGCATCCTGTCCTCGCTGAAGGGCGTGGGCTACGGCTCCGGCGATCTCAAGATGCCCATCGTAACGGGCCAGGACGCCGAAATCCCCTCCGTCAAGTCTATCCTCGCTGGTGAGCAATACTCCACCATCTTCAAGGACACCCGCGAGCTTGCCCGCGTGACCGTCGGCATGGTGGATGCGCTGCTGCAGGGCGGCGAGCCGGAGATCAACGACACGGAGACCTATGACAACGGCGTCAAGGTCGTGCCGTCCTACCTGCTCGAGCCGGTTCTGGTCGACGCCGACAACTGGGAGAAGGCTCTGCTCGGTTCCGGTTACTACACCGAAGACCAGGTAAAGTAAGAACAAGACGAGAAGAACGGCCCGCCCGTTCGCGCGGGCGGGCCACCTTGATGAAGAACATTCACATGCAACCGATTTTGGAGATGCACGGCATCACCAAGAGCTTTCCCGGTGTGAAGGCTCTGGACGACGTGAACCTGACGGTGGCGCGCGGCGAAATCCACGCGCTGGTGGGCGAGAATGGCGCCGGCAAGTCCACGCTGATGAAGGTGCTGAGCGGGGTCTATCCGCACGGCTCCTATGACGGCGACATTGTCTTTGAAGGCAAGCCCGTCGCCTTTTCCGGCATCTCGGACAGCGAACGCGACGGCATCATCATCATCCACCAGGAGCTGGCGCTCGTGCCGCTCCTGTCGATCGCGGAGAACATCTTTCTCGGCAGCGAGATCGCCAGGGGCGGTGTCGTCGACTGGCCGGAGACCAATGCACGCACCGAGACGCTCCTGAAGACGGTGGGCCTCAGGGAAAAACCCGTCACGCGTGTCGACACGCTGGGGGTGGGCAAGCAGCAGCTCGTGGAGATCGCCAAGGCGCTGTCCAAGAAGGTGAAGCTCCTGATCCTCGACGAGCCGACGGCGGCTTTGCAAGAGAACGATAGCCAGAAGCTGCTCGACCTGCTGCTCGAACTGAAAGCGGAAGGCATCTCCTCCGTCCTGATTTCGCACAAGCTCAACGAGGTCAGCCGCGTCGCCGATTCCATCACCGTGCTGCGTGACGGCAAGACCGTCTCCACGCTCGACTGCCATTCCGAAAAGATCAGCGAAGAGCGCATCATCCGCGACATGGTGGGCCGCGACATGGCGCATCGCTATCCCGAGCGCACGCCGGAGATCGGCGAGACGCTGCTTGAAGTGAGCGACTGGAACGTCTGGCACCCCCTGCATACGGAGCGCCAGGTGATCCGCGGCGCCTCCTTCCGGGTGGCAGCGGGCGAGGTGGTGGGCATCGCCGGCCTGATGGGCTCCGGCCGCACAGAGCTTGCCATGAGCCTGTTCGGCAAGAGCTACGGCCGCAACATCTCCGGCACGGTGAAGCTGCGCGGCAAGGAGATCGACGTCTCCACCGTCGGCCGCGCCGTCGCCAACGGGCTCGCCTACGTCACCGAGGACCGCAAGGCGCTAGGCCTCGTTCTGGAAGAGGACGTCATGCGCAACACCACGCTCGCCAATCTGGCGCGGGTGTCGAAGAACGGCGTCATCAACAATGCCGAGGAGCGCCAGGTGGCCGAGCGCTACCGCAAGGCCCTCGGCGTGCGCACGCCGAGCGTGTTCCAGAAGGTGATGAACCTTTCGGGCGGCAACCAGCAGAAGGTTGTGTTGAGCAAGTGGCTGTTCACGGAGCCGGACGTGCTCGTCCTCGACGAGCCGACACGCGGTATCGATGTCGGCGCGAAGTTCGAAATCTATACCATCATCAACGAGCTTGCGGGGCAGGGGAAGGGGGTCGTCATGATCTCTTCCGAAATGCCGGAACTGCTCGGCATGTGCGACCGCATCTACGTCATGAACGAGGGTGCGATCGCCGGCGAGCTCAAGGGTAGTGAAGCGAACCAGGAAAAGATCATGTCGATGATCGTGAGGTCCTAGGAAATGACTGAAGTCTCAGCGCGCGAAAGAGAAACGGCGGCGGAAGGCGCGGTCGTCTCCATCGGCAGCCATCTGAAGAACCATTTGCGCGACTACGGCATGCTGCTGGCGCTGGTGGTCATCATGGCGTTCTTCCAGGTGGTCACGGACGGCACGTTGATGCGGCCGGTGAACCTCACCAACCTGGTCCTGCAGAACAGCTACATCGTCATCATGGCGCTGGGCATGCTGCTCGTCATCGTCGCCGGCCATATCGATCTCTCCGTTGGCTCGGTCGTCGGCTTTGTCGGCGCGGTGGCGGCGGTGATGCTCGTTCAATACGAGTTGCCGCCGCTGGTCGTCATCCCGGCCTGCCTCATCCTCGGCATGCTGATCGGCGCCGCCCAGGGCTACTGGATCGCCTATTGGCGCATCCCTTCCTTCATCGTCACGCTGGCCGGCATGCTGGTCTTCCGCGGGCTTACCCTCTGGGTGCTCCAGGGCCAGTCGGTTGGGCCGTTCCCGCGCTCTTTCCAGGGGCTGAGCACCGGCTTCGTTCCCGACCTCTTCGGCGTCGGACGCCCGAACGTGACGGCCATCCTCTTAGGCGCGGCGACGGCGGCCATCCTCGTCTTCATGGCCGTGCGCAATCGCCGGCGCCACATGAAATACGGCATCGAGGACGAACCCTTTGTCTTCTTCGCGGCGAAAAACGGCCTCATCGCCGCGGCGATCGTCTTCCTGTCCTACATGCTGGCGACTTATCGGGGATTCCCCAACGTGCTCATCACCATGGCGGTGCTGACGGCGGCTTATACGTTCCTCACCAACTCGACCACGGTCGGTCGTAGGATCTATGCGCTGGGCGGCAATGAGAAGGCGGCCAAGCTCTCGGGCATTCCGACCGAGCGGCTCACCTTCCTGACCTTCGCCAATATGGGCATGCTGGCGGCCCTTGCCGGCCTCATCTTCGCAGCTCGGCTCAACACCGCGACGCCCAAGGCGGGCGTGGCCTTCGAGCTTGACGTGATTGCCGCCGTCTTCATTGGCGGGGCATCCATGTCCGGCGGCGTCGGCAAGATCGTCGGAGCGGTGGTCGGCGCCTTCATCATGGGCGTGATGAACAACGGCATGTCCATTCTCGGCATCGGCATCGACTACCAGCAGGTCATCAAGGGCCTGGTGCTGCTCGCGGCGGTGATCTTCGATGTCTACAACAAGAACAAATCCACCTGACGAGGCAAACCATGCACCTTTCACAACTGAAGAAGGGCGGCGTTGTCTGCCGCCGGGGAGAGGACGCGCGGCTGGTCAACGGTGCGACGAGCACCTACGGCCTTGCGCAGGAAGCAATCGAGGCCGGGCAGAAGCTTGCGGCAATCATCGAGCGGCACGGGTTCGGCGAGGCGGTCGACCTGGAGAAGCTCGCCGCTGAAGGCGCACTCGACGTGCCTGTCCGCCATCCTGATCCCGCGCACATGTTCCTCACCGGCACCGGCCTTACCCATCTCGGCTCCGCCTCGGCGCGTGATGCCATGCACGCCGAGGCCGACACGGCGGGCATGACCGATTCCATGAAGATGTTCCGCATGGGTATCGAGGACGGCAAGCCAGAAGCGGGTAAGGAGGGCGTGCAGCCCGAATGGTTCTACAAGGGCACGGGTGTCGTGGCGGTGGCGCCCGGCGACCCGATCGCCTCGCCCGACTGCGCTCTCGATGGCGGCGAGGAGCCGGAAATCGCCGGCTTCTACCTGATTGGCAAGGACTGCCGCCCCTTCCGCGTCGGTTTCTCGCTCGCCAACGAGTTCTCCGACCACGTGACCGAGCGCATCAACTATCTCTACCTTGCCCATTCCAAGCTCCGCCCCGCCTCCTTCGGTCCGGAGCTTCTGGTGGGCGACCTGCCGGCCGACATCCGCGGCATGTCCCGCATTTATCGCGACGGCAAGGTGGTCTGGGAGAAGGAGTTCCTGTCCGGCGAGGACAACATGTCCCACACCATCGCCAATCTGGAGCATCATCACTTCAAGTATGGCCTCTTCTGCCAGCCAGGAGATCTGCACGTGCACATGTTCGGCACGGCGACGCTCTCCTTCGCCGATGGCATTTCCTGCGGCGAGGGGGATGTGTGGGAGATCTCTGCGCCGGATTTCGGCCTGCCGCTGAGAAACCCGCATGCGCGGGAGAAGAAACGCGATGCCAGGGTGACGGCGCTTTGAACCCTGCGACGCTTGCACATCTTTGCCGGAAAGGGCGCCCGTGTTCGCGGCCGGCAACTCCTCGCCCCCACGAAGTGGGGGAGAGGTGGCCCCGCGGAAGCGGGGTCGGTGAGGGGGGCGGCTCGGCGGCGACACTTGCGCAGTGCTGGCCACGGTTGATGCCTTATCGGATCGGTGCGGGAAGCAGGCAAAGGGACGGCGCCATCGCCCCCTCACCGAGCCGCTCCGCGGGCCACCTCTCCCCCACTTTGTGGGGGCGAGGAATCGCCGGCCGTAAGCTCCGGCACTTCCAACCCAACTTTCCCCCTCATGGCCGCCTTCAAGGAAGCGAACGCACATGAACGCATTCACCCCAAAGCCCTGGCCGCGCAAGCTGCGCTCCCGGGAGTGGTTCGGCGGCACCTCGCGCGACCACATCTACCACCGCTCCTGGATGAAGAACCAGGGCCTGCCGGCGGACCTCTTCGACGGCCGCCCGGTGATCGGCATCTGCAACACCTGGTCGCAGCTGACCCCCTGCAACGCGCATCTGCGCGACCTCGCCGAACGCGTGAAGCACGGCATTTATGAGGCGGGTGGGCTACCGCTGGAGTTTCCGGTCTTCTCCACCGGCGAAAGCGCGCTGCGGCCCTCGGCCATGATGTTCCGCAACCTCGCGGCCATGGATGTGGAGGAGGCGCTGCGCGGCAACCCGCTCGACGGCGTGGTGCTTCTAGCCGGCTGCGACAAGACCACGCCGGCCGTCCTCATGGGAGCCGCAAGCGCCGACCTGCCGGCCATCGTCGTCTCCGGCGGTCCGATGCTCAACGGCTGGTTCCGCGGCGAGCGTGTGGGCTCCGGCACGGCGCTCTGGCAGATGTCGGAGGCCATCAAGGCCGGCGCCATGAGCCACGAGGATTTCCTGGAGGCCGAGCAGGCGATGAGCCGCTCGCCCGGTTCCTGCAACACCATGGGCACGGCCTCCACCATGGCGTCGATGGCCGAGGCGCTCGGCATGGCGCTTTCCGGCAACGCCGCGATCCCTGCCGTCGACAGCCGTCGCCGCGTGATGGCGCATCTGTCGGGTCGGCGCATCGTCGAGATGGTCAAGGACGAGCTGAAGCCGTCGGACATCCTCACCCGCGAAGCTTTCGAGAACGCCATCCGCGTCAACGGCGCCATCGGCGGCTCGACCAATGCGGTCATCCACCTCCTGGCACTTGCCGGCCGTGTCGGCGTCAACCTGACGCTGGATGACTGGGACAGGCTCGGCCGCGATATCCCCACCATCGTCAACCTGATGCCGTCGGGCAAATATCTGATGGAAGAGTTCTTCTACGCCGGTGGGCTGCCGGTGGTGATCAAGATGCTGGGGGAGGGCGGCAAGCTGAACCGTGATGCGCTCACCGTCTCCGGCGGCTCCATGTGGGACGAGGTGAAGGACGTCCAGAACTGGAACGATGACGTCATCCGCCCAGTCGAACGTGCCCTGACGCCGCAAGGTGGCATCGCCGTCCTGCGCGGAAACCTGGCCCCTAGGGGCGCCGTTCTGAAGCCTTCCGCCGCCACGCCGCATCTCATGCAGCATCGGGGCCGTGCCGTCGTCTTCGAGGACATCGAAGACTACAAGGCGAAGATCAACGACGAGGCGCTGGACGTCGACGAGACCTGCATCCTGGTGCTGAAGAACTGCGGCCCGAGGGGCTATCCCGGCATGGCCGAGGTTGGCAATATGGGGCTGCCACCCAAGGTCTTGAGGAAGGGCATAAACGACATGGTGCGCATCTCCGATGCCCGCATGTCGGGAACCGCCTACGGCACCGTGGTGCTCCACACTTCGCCCGAAGCCGCCGCCGGCGGACCGCTCGCGGTGGTGCGGGACGGCGACATGATCGAGCTCGACGTGGCCGGTCGCCGCCTCCATCTTGACATCTCCGAGGAGGAGCTGGAGCGGCGGCTGGCCGACTGGAAACCGGCGGTGGAGCGGCCGGAGAGCGGCTATGCACAGCTCTTCCACGACCGCGTGCAGGGTGCCGATACGGGGGCGGATTTCGACTTCCTGAAGGGGTGCCGGGGGCATCAGGTGCCGAAGGATTCGCATTAAAGATCGCGGCAGTGGATGTGCATGCCTTCACCCTCGTCCTTCGACAGGTTCAAGATTAGGGTGAAGGCAAGGCGGCCGATACGCAAGCTGCGAAGCTGGGAGCTTGGCGCTGACACCAGCCCTCATGGTGAGCCTGTCGAACCACGAGGGCGGGATGCCGTACTCTGTTTCATTCAAAGCCATGTTCTGAACGAACAGGGAGATAGAATATGACCCCCACCAGGATCGCCGTCGTCGGTGTCGGCAAAATTGCGCGCGACCAGCATCTGCCCTCGATCGCCCGCTCCTCCGCCTTCGAGCTTGCCGCGGCCGTGAGCCGGCATGGCAGCGTGGACGGCGTCGATAACTTCACGGATATCGAAACCTTCCTCAAGGAGCGTCGGGACGTGCCGGCCGTTGCGCTCTGCGCACCGCCCATGCCGCGCTATGACATGGCGGTCTCCGCCCTGAAGGCAGGACGCCACGTGCTCCTGGAAAAGCCGCCCGGTACGACGGTGGGTGAGGTCGAGGCGCTGACAGAGCTGGCGCGGGAGCACGGCGTATCCCTCTTCGCCACCTGGCACTCGCGCTTCGCGCCTGCCGTCGAGCCGGCCCGGCAATGGCTTTTCGGCAAGACGATCCGCCACGTCGAGATCGTCTGGAAGGAGGACGTGCGGCGCTGGCATCCGGGCCAGGCGTGGATCTGGGAGGCCGGCGGCTTCGGCGTTTTCGATCCGGGCATCAATGCGCTTTCCATCCTGACGGCGATCGTGCCGTCGGTCTTCGTCACCGGTGCTTCGCTCGAGGTGCCGGAGAACCGCAAGATGCCCATCGGCGTCGAACTCTCCATGAAGAGCCTGGCAGGCTTCGATGTCGATGCAGTCTTCGACTGGCGCCAGGAGGGGCCGCAGACCTGGGAGATCCGGATCGACACCGACGCGGGCGCGCTGGTGCTTGCCGATGGCGGCAGCCGGATGTCGGTCGACGGAGAGGCCCGCCCGGATGGGCTGGAGGCCGAATATGACGGCATCTACGAGCGTTTCGCTGCGCTCATGAAGGCGGGAAAGAGCGATGTCGACATCGCGCCCTTGAAACTCGTCGCGGATGCATTTCTTGTCGGCCGGCAGGTCGACGTGGAGCCCTTTCACGAATAGATAGGGGCTCTCGCCAGTACTCTTTCAAAACAAGGAACGGGACATGTCGCAGAACTTCGAGCCACACGGAAAACATCTGATCGCCGGCGAGTGGGTTGGAGGCGAAAAAGCCTTTTCCTCCGATCCCGTCAGCGGGCCGTCCCACCAATTCTCCGTCGGCATGGCGGCGGACGTGGACCGCGCGGCCAAGGCAGCGGAAGAGGCCTTCTGGACCTACGGCTATTCGAGCCGCACTGAGCGCGCCGCCTTCCTGAACGCCATCGCCGACGAGATCGAGGCGCGGGCCGAGACGATCGCTGTCATCGCCAGCCAGGAGACCGGCTTGCCCGAGGCGCGCATCAACACCGAGCGCGGCCGCACCACCGGCCAGCTTCGTCTCTTCGCCAAGCACATCGAGAAGGGTGACTATCTCGACCGCCGCCATGACACGGCGAACCCCGAGCGCCAGCCGATGCCCAAGCCGGATCTGAAACTGATGCAGCTTCCAGTGGGGCCGGTGGGCGTGTTCGGCGCCTCGAACTTCCCGCTCGCCTTTTCCACAGCCGGCGGCGACACGGCCTCGGCTCTCGCGGCCGGCTGTCCGGTCATCGTCAAGGGGCATCAGGCTCACCCCGGCACCGGCGAAGTGGTGGCGGGAGCGATCGATGCGGCGATCAAGAAGACCGGCCAGCATCCCGGCGTCTTCTCGCTCATCCAGAGCAATGTCCGCGAGGCGGGCGAGGCGCTGGTGACCCATCCGTTGATCAAGGCCGTCGGCTTCACCGGCTCAGTGGGCGGCGGGCGCGCGCTCTTCAACCTGGCGGCAAACCGGCCGGAGCCCATCCCCTTCTATGGCGAGCTTGGCTCCGTTAATCCGGTCTTCCTTCTGCCGGCAGCCCTTTCGGCGCGCGGCGCCAAGATCGGTGAAGGCTGGGCCGGGTCGCTCACCATGGGCGTCGGTCAGTTCTGCACCAATCCTGGTGTGGCGATCGCGCTCGATGGCGCCGACGTCGACACGTTCGCCGGTGCAGCCCAGGCCGCCCTCGAAAAGGTACTGGAGCAGCCCATGCTGACGGCCGGAATCGCCGACGCCTATCGGCGGGGACGCGATCAGCTTTCCGGCCTCGGCTGCGCTAAGGCGCGGCTCGCCTCGAAGGCCGAGGGCCGCAACGCCGGTCCGGACCTGCTTGAGACCACCGGTGACGAATGGCTCGCCAATCCCGACCTTCACCATGAGGTGTTCGGCCCGTTCGGGCTGATCGTGCGCGTGAAGGACGAGGAGCAGATGCGCGAGGTCGCCCGCGGCGTCGAAGGCCAACTCACCTGCACACTGCAGATGGACGACGCCGACACCGAACTTGCCGCCTCGCTGATGCCGATCCTGCAGCGCAAGGCCGGGCGGCTGATCGCCAACGGCTTCCCGACCGGGGTCGAGGTGAGCGACGCGATGATGCATGGCGGGCCCTATCCGGCCAGCACCAACGCCTCCACCACGTCCGTGGGCACGCTCGCCATCCGCCGCTTCCTGCGTCCGGTGGCCTATCAGGACATGCCGGCGGCGCTGCTGCCGGTGGACCTCGCCCAGGCCTAAGCCGTCATGGCTGACACCCAAGCCTTCGCCGCCGCCATCGACTGGGGCACCACCAATATGCGGCTCTGGCTGTTGGACGGCGAGGGCGGGGTGCTGGCGGAGCGTTCGAGCGGGGAGGGCATGCGCGCCTGCATGCCCGACCGCTTCGAAAGCGTGATGGAGGCGCATCTGGCCGGACTCGGCGCCGCCCCGGACCTGCCGGTGGTGGTAGCCGGGATGGCCGGGGCTCGCGGCGGCTGGCGCGAAGCCGCCTATCTGGAAACCCCGGCAAGGCTCGATGCGCTGCATCTCAACGCCGTCTGCGTCGACGGAGCGGCGCGCGACGTGCGCATCCTGCCCGGCGTCTGCCAGCGCGAAAGGGGACGCAAGGACGTGATGCGCGGCGAGGAGACACAGCTTGCTGGCGCCGTGGCTGGTGGGCTGCGCTCGGGGCTCTTCTGCCTGCCCGGCACCCATTCCAAATGGGCGAAGCTGGAAGAGGGGCGACTGGTCAGCTTCACCACTTTCATGACAGGCGAGCTCTTCGCGCTTCTCAATCAGCATTCCATCCTCCGCGACACGCTCGGCGAAGGGGCGGGAGATGCGGCCTCTCCGGCGTTCCGCGACGCGGTGGACGAAATGTTGGCCGATGGCGCGGGGCTCACGGGAAAGCTCTTCTCGATCCGCGCCGCCGGGCTTCTTGCCGACGATGCAGCCCCCGATGCGAAGGCACGCCTGTCCGGCCTGCTGATCGGCGCGGAGATCGCTGCGGCGCGCCAGATGCTCGACAATGGAGCGACGGTCACGCTCATCGCCGGCGGCGCGCAGGGACAGGCCTATGAGGCCGCACTTGCCGCTGCCGACATCGCTTACCGCACGCTGGACGGCTCGGACCTCGTGCGCCAGGGCCTCTTCGGGACCGCAACGGCGCTATGGCCGGAAGGGAAAGCTATATGAACCGCATCATCTGGCCGAAGCTTCGTCGCGATCTCGTGGCCATACTGCGCGGACTGAAGCCCGAGGAGGCGTCGGCCGTCGTCGAGGCGCTTCTGGAGGCGGGGTTCGAGGCCATCGAGGTGCCGCTCAACTCGCCGGAACCCTTCCGTTCCATCGAACTGGCCCGCCGCTTGGCGCCGGAAAGCGTGCTGATCGGTGCCGGGACGGTGCTGACTGTGGAGGATGTCGACCGCCTGCACGAGGCCGGCGGCAACCTGCTCGTCAGCCCCAATGTCGAGCCTGCCGTCATCGCCCGCGCTGGCCAGCACGGCATGGCGACGATGCCCGGTGTCTTTTCGCCCACGGAGGCACTCGCGGCGGTCGCGGCCGGCGCCTCGGCGCTTAAGTTTTTCCCCGCCTCCGTGCTTGGCCCAGCTGGCATCAAGGCCGTCATGGCCGTGCTGCCCAAAGACGTGCCGGTGGGTGCGGTGGGAGGCGTGTCGGAAGGCGATTTCGCTGCCTATGCGGCAGCCGGCGTGCGCACCTTCGGCCTTGGCTCCAGCCTTTACCGCCCGGGCGCGAGCGCCGGTGAGGTGGCGGAGAAGGCGCGTGCGGCGGTGGCCGCTTACGATGCGGTGTTTGGCGGGTAGCTCCCTGTGGATTGAGGTCCGAAGAAGCCGAAGAGCCCCGATCTCTGTATGCGGTAGCCAACTCTAGTGAGTGGGCACCGGCGAAGTCCGGCAAATCGTCTGAAAGCCATCGCTTTGCCCTCAAGGCAGGGAGCGCCAAGTCCCGCTTCGCCCGCGGGGATTGACGCCGGCACGCCTTTGCGTCACAATTCTAAAACGTTTTAGAAGCCTCTGCGCGAAGCCTAAAACGTTTTGGCCAGGAACAAGGCCACGTCAGGGAGGAAGCATTTGCGCCGGAGGAGCACCCTGAAGGAAGTGGCGGCCGCGCTCGATTTGTCGGTCGCGACGGTGTCGCGTGCGCTGGGCGGCTATGAGGACATTGCCGTCGAGACACGCCGGCGCGTGGCGGAGAAGGCGCGTGAGCTTGGCTATGTGCCGAACATGGCCGGCCGTATGCTGGTTTCCGGCAGAAGTGGCTTTGTCGGGCTGGTGCTGCCCATCCGCGGACCGAACTTCGTCGATTCCTTCCTCGGCCAGTTCGTCACGGGTCTCGGCGAGGGGCTGGTGGCCAAGGGTGTGGATCTCATGATCGCCACCGCCTCGGCCGGCCAGTCGGAGCTCGACGTCTTGAAGCATCTCGTCCACTCCGGCCGCGCCGACGGCGTGGTGCTCACGCGTATCGCCGAAGAGGACGAGCGCGTGCGGTTCCTGATGGAGCGCCGCTTTCCCTTCGTCGTGCACGGGCGGCTTTCCGACGAGGAGGCGCCTTATAGCTGGCTCGACACCAGTGGTGAGGCGGCCTTTCGCCAGGCCTTCGAATGTCTTTACGGGCTCGGCCACCGGCATTTCGGGCTGGTGACCATCAGCGACCGCATGACCTTCCGCCGCCATCGTGAGGCCGGGCTGGAAGCGGCCATCGCCGAGGCGGCGGATCCTCAGGTGGAGCTCTGGGTCGCCCGCTCCCCACGCTTCGACGACGACAGCCATCGCGCCGCCATCCGCGAGATGCTGTCCGGCGAGGACCGGCCCACGGCGGTTATCGGTCTGTTCGACGAGCTGGCGCTGTTGGTCTTGCACGAGGCTCAAAGCATGGGTCTGGCGGTGCCGCAGGACCTGTCGGTGACCGGCTTCGACAATGTCCCGGCGGCGGGCTTTTCCCCGCCGGGACTCACCACCTTCGACCAGGCGACGCGCGAGAGCGGGCGCGAGATCGCCGGCATGCTGACCGCCCTTATCGAGGACGGGAAGGACGGGCCGCTTTCCAGCCTCAAGGTGCCGCGCTTCATCGAGCGCGGCAGCCATGGCCCGGCGCCGCAAAGCGGTCGCCCGCGCATCCGGCAAATCTAGAAAGGGAGAGAGAAAATGAGGAAAACCACAACGACTACGCTGGCAGCCGCGCTGCTCGCCGGCGGCGCCTTTGCCGCCACGGGAGGAAGCGCCCAGGCCGATATTCTGTTCTGGTCCACGCAGGCGGCTCCCGTGGAGGAGACCCAGGCCATGCGGGGGCAGGTGCTTTCCGGCTTCGAGGAGGCCGTCGATTACCAGGCGACGGACGATCGCGGGCCTTGGCTGACGCGCATCGAGGCGGAGCTTCAGGCCGGTTCCGGCACGATTGGCCTGCTCGGTGCACTGCATGGCGAGTTCGTCTCGCTTTCCGACGACCTCGTCGACCTCTCGGATATCGAGCTGGGTGATGTGACGGTGAACGCCACCTTCCAGCAGCTCGGCATGCTCGGCACGGGGGAGCAGAAATACCTTCCGTGGATGCAAGCGACCTACATCATGGCCGCCAACCGGCAGGCGCTCGACTATCTGCCGGAGGGCGCCGACATCAACGCGCTGACCTATGATGAGCTCATCGAGTGGGCGCGGGTGCTGGCCGAGGAGACCGGAGGGCCGAAATTCGGCTTCCCCGCCGGCCCGCAGGGGCTCAAGCACCGCTTCTTCCAGGGCTATCTCTATCCCTCCTACACGGATTCGGCGGTGACGGAGTTCCGTTCGCCGGAAGCCGAGGAAGCCTGGAACAAGTTCAAGGAGCTGTGGCAGTACACCAGCCCCAGTTCCACCAGCTATGGCTTCATGCAGGAGCCGCTTCTGACGGAGGAGGTGTGGGTCGCCTGGGACCATACGGCCAGGCTCGCCGACGCGTTCAACCAGCGGCCGGACGACTTCGTGGCCTTTCCCGCACCCGCCGGGCCTACCGGCCGCGGCTTCATGCCGGTGATCGCCGGCGTGGCCATTCCCAGGACCGCGCCCGATACGGAAGCAGCAAAGGCGCTCGCCGCCTACATGCTGAAGCCCGAGACGCAGGTTGCTACGCTCAGGGCCACAAATTTCTTCCCCGTCGTGGAAGTGGACCTGCCAGACGACATGCCCGCCTCCGTGCGCCTGTCGGGCCAGGCGATTGCCCGCATGGCGAACGCCGACGACGCCAATCCGAGCCTGCTTCCCGTTGGCCTCGGTGAATACAACGGCAAGTTCAACCAGGTCTTCGTCGATGCCTTCGAGCGCATCGTGCTAGCCGGCCAGGACGTGCGGCAGGTGCTCGACGAGCAGGGCGAGACGCTGCGCTCCGTCATGCAGGACTCAGGCGCACCCTGCTGGGCGCCGGACGAGCCGTCCGAGGGTGCCTGTCCGGTGGAGTGAGGTGAGAGACGCTCCGCCCGTCCTGGTTCGGGCGGGGCATAACCTCTCCAATCCGGTTGAGCCTGCCTGACTCACTCCGTCCCAGAGGAAGGACCAAGCCATGCAACAGCGCACACTCCCATACCTGCTGCTTCTGCCGGCCACGCTCTTCCTGTGCGTCTTCTTCATCTATCCCTTCCTGCTGGTCGCTTGGCAGGCCGTCTCGCAGGATGGCGCGCTGACGCTCGATCACTTCCGCACGATGGCCGGGCACTGGAAGTTTCCCACCGCCTTCTGGAACACCATGCTGCTGGCGCTGGCAGTGGTGCCGGTGCAGCTCGCGCTGGCGCTGTTCATGGCGACGCTGGTGACGCGCATGGGCAAAGGGCGCGACGTCATCCTCTACATCTGGACCATCCCGCTCGGTATTTCGGATCTCGCCGCCGGCATCATCTGGCTCGCCATCTTCGAGCAGACGGGATTCCTGAACAGCATGCTTTCGGGCCTCGGCGTCGTCGAGCAGCCCGTCGCCTGGCTCGGCTACCAGAACAAGGGCACGATCTTCCTCGCCGTCGTGCTGGCCGAGATCTGGCGCGCCACGGCGATCGTGCTCGTCATCCTCGTGGCCGGCATGGGGCTGATCCCGAAGGAATATTACGAGGCGGCGGAGGTTTTCGGCGCCAGCCCCTGGAAGCGCTTTACGCGCATTACCCTGCCGCTCCTGCGGCCCAGCATCCAAACGGCGCTCATCCTGCGCACGATCCTCGCCTTTGAAGTCTTCGCCGTGGTGATCGCGCTCGCCGGAACGAATTTCCCGGTGCTCATGGGTGAAACCTATCACTGGCAGTTCAACCTGCAGGACAGGCACGTGGCGGCGGCCTATGCGCTGGTGATCCTGGCTATCTCCATCGCCTTCACGCTCGTTTTCCTGCGCACGCTCAGGGTGCCGAGGGAGGCGCAGCCATGACTGCCGTGACCGCACGCGAGACCGCCGTGACCTCGGCCGATATCCGTAAGCGCGGGCGGCTGGTCTTTGTCGCGACGATCATCATTCTGTGTGCGTGGGTGCTGGCCCCCATCTATCTGCTGGCCATTAACGCGCTCTCCTCGCCCGAGCAGGTGAATGCCTTCCCGAAGAGCTTCGTGCCCGGCTTCGAGACCGATAGCATCGCCTTCTTCATGGGCTTTGCCGGCGTGGCGAGGGCGCTTTTCAATTCCGTCCTCGTGGCCGGCATCACCATGGCGCTTTCCATCGGCCTCGGCGCGCCGGCGGGCTATGCACTGTCGCGCTTCGACTTCCGCGGCAAGGACGCCTTTCGGATCATGGTGCTGATGACGCGTGCCTTCCCTCTACCGCTGCTCGCCCTGCCGCTCGCGGTGATGTTCATCCGAACGGGGCTCGATGATACCGCACTGGGGCTTGCGCTCGTCCACACGACGCTTGCGCTGCCCTTCGCGGTGCTCATCACCTTCTCGCTCTTTGCCGGCATTCCGGTGGAACTCGAGGAGGCGGCATGGACGCTCGGCTGCACGCGCCTCCAGGCCTTCTACAAGGTGGTCTTGCCGCTTGTCCTGCCGGGGATTGCCGCTTCGGCGGTCTTCGCCTTCGTGATTTCCTGGAACGAGGTCTTTGCCGCGGCGGTGCTGACTATCGAGAACCGCACGCTGACGGCGTTCCTCCTGCAGAACATCAACGTTTCGCCGATGCACCTCAAATTCGCCGGCGGAGCGGTGCTCGTCGTGCCAGCGCTGATCTTCATCTTCGCGGTGCGCAAATATCTCTTCGCGATGTGGGGCATCGCCAATCGTTAAGGAGACAGACCATGGCCGAAATCTCCATCAGAAACGTGGCCAAGCAGTTTGGCGACTTCACCGCGCTTCACTCGGTGGACCTCACCGTGGCTGATCAGGAATTCATGGTGCTCCTGGGGGCGTCCGGCTGCGGCAAGACCACGCTGCTACGCATCATCGCAGGGCTGGAGACACCATCGCGAGGCGAAGTGTGGATCGGCGGAAAGCGGGTCGACCACCTGCCGCCGCGCCAGCGCGGCATAGCCATGGTGTTCCAGAACTACGCTGTCTTCCCGCATCTCACCGTGTTCGAGAACATCGCCTTCGGCTTGAGGATGCAGAAGCTGCCGCGGGCGGAGGTCGACCGCCGCGTCACCCGCACGGCTGAACTCATGCATATCGGGCAGTTGCTCAAACGCTATTCCGGCCAGCTGTCGGGCGGCCAGCGTCAGCGCGTGGCGGTCGCCCGCGCGCTCGCCATGGAGCCGGATGTTATCCTGATGGATGAGCCTCTCTCCAACCTCGACGCGCTTCTGAGGCTGGAAATGCGTGCCGAGCTCAAGGGCGTGCTTGCCGAGAGCAAGACGACGACCATCTACGTCACCCACGACCAGGTGGAGGCGATGAGCCTTGCCGACCGCATCGCGGTTATGGACAAGGGCCGGATCGTCCAGGCCGAGCGCCCCATCGAGGTCTACAGAAACCCCGCCGCGCGCTTCGTCGGCTCCTTCATCGGCAACCCGCCGATGAATTTCCTCCCAGCAAAAAAGGGAGCCAACGGCTCGTGGCGCGTGGCGGGGGTCACTTTCGAAGGTCCAAGGGCCGAGCGCGAGGAAATCGCTTTCGCCATCCGGCCGGAGGACCTTTCCCCATCGGAGGGCGGCTTGCCCGCCGAGGTGCGCGTGGTCGAGCCGCTGGGACCGCATGTGCTGGTGACCTGTGACGTGGAGGGCCATCTTTTCCGTGCCGTGCTCGACAGCGATATCGTGCTGTCACGCGGCGACACTGTGAAGCTGGCGCCGACGCCGGACCGCATCCGCTGGTTCGACCCAGAAACGGAAAAATCCCTGCAACACCACCAGTAGAAGATTTCCATGAACCGAGAAGATCGTGCCAGCCTCGCCCGGCGGGCATCACAGATCCTGCGTGAGAACGACCGCGGCGCCTATACGGTGCCCACCAAGGGCCTTTATCCTTTCCAGTGGAACTGGGACTCCTGCCTGACCGCGCTCGGCTTCGCCGCATTTGACGAGGACCGTGCCTGGCGCGAGATGGAGACACTGTTTGCCCATCAATGGCCGGACGGCATGGTGCCGCATATCATCTTCCACCAAGACGATGACGGCTATTTTCCCGGCCCCGATGTCTGGCAGACGGGCCGCTCGGTGCCCACCTCCGGCATCACCCAACCGGCGGTGGCGGGCTTCGCCGCGCGGCGCATCTTCGAGCGGTCGAAGGACAAGGCGGCGAGCGCGGCGCGCGTCCGCTCACTGGTGCAGAAGATCGACCGCTGGCATGCATTCCTGTATTCCGCGCGCGACCCGCGAGGGGAGGGGCTGGTGGCGATTATCCACCCCTGGGAGTCGGGCCGCGACAATGCGATCGACTGGGATGAGCCGTTTCAGCGGGTGCCGAGCGAAGGCATCGCCCCCTACCGGCGGCGCGACGTCGACCATGCCGACCCCGCCCACCGGCCGACCAAGGAGCAGTATGACCGCTACCTCTGGCTGCTTGAGCACTTCCGCCGCCATGAATGGGACAACGAGGTGCTGCACGACCTGTCGCCGTTCCGCGTCGTCGATCCGGGCTTCAATGCCATCCTCATCCGCTCCTGCGCCGATCTCGCCGCACTTGCGGAAGAACTGGGGGCAAAGAAGGTCGCCAGCGCCAACCGTGCGCGCGCCAAGAAAGGGCTCAAGGCACTGGAGAGGCTGTGGAGCGAGAGGCATGGCCAGTATCTGTGCCTGGACCGGACGACCGAAAGCCTTATCGACAGCCCATCGGTGGGTGGGCTGATTGCCGTCTTCGCCGCTGTTTCCGAGGCACGCGCCGGCGCCATAGGCGCGCGTATCACGGAGATGGCCGAGCGCTGCTGCTATGTCGTGCCGAGCCACGACCCCGCCGATCCACGCTTCGACGCCAAGCGTTACTGGCGGGGCCCTGCGTGGCTGATCGTCAACTATCTGATCTCCGACGGCCTGGCGGCTGCCGGCATGGACGCGGTGGCGGAAACGATCCGCGCTTCCAGCCTGCAACTGATCGAAAAAGGCGGTTTCGCCGAATATTACGACCCGTTGACGGGCGAGCCCTGTGGCGGTGACCGGTTCACCTGGACGGCAGCGATGGTGCTGGAATTTTTGAGGGGCGGCGAGGCTCGGGAGTTGGCGCGGGCATAGCTCTTTTCCCTCCCCTTGCGGGGAGGGTACCGAGCGAAACGAGGCGGGTGGTCGTGACGCCTGCCGGCGTTTGAAGAATTGCGATGGATGACTGTCTGGGAGACGCTGGCACGCGGCCGCACGACCCCCACCCGACCAGCCGCCCAACGGCGGCTGCCCACCCTCCCCGCAAGGGGGAGGGAGGGCGCTTAGAACCCAAACAGCGCCGCCGGGCTGTCGACAAGCACCTTCCGATGATGCTCTGCCGGCACCCAGCCGAGCACCGTGTCGAGCAGCGCGGCGTCGTCCGGATAGTCCTCCGTCCGTTTGACGAGGTTGTGCGGCCAGTTGGTGCCCCAGACGATGCGCTCGACCGCATATGCCGCCATTTCCCGGGCGACGGCGGCGATATCCTCGAAGTCCGGCGGGCCGGAGCGGGAGGATTCGTAGCAGCCGGCGAACTTGAACCAGCAATTGCCGCGGTCAACGAGGTGTTTCAGGGCATCGATCTCGGGCGACTGTGGCGATACGCCGGAGAAGAACTTGCCATGATGGTCGATGATGTAGCGGCTTTCGAGGCGTTCGAGCCTCGGCAGATGCTCGAGAAGGTGGGTGCCGTCGAACTGCACGGCAAGGCACCAGCCGAAGGTCTTGGCCCGCCTGTCGACGGCTTCCAGCGCCTCCAGGCCGACCGCGCCGCCCGGCAAATCCATGATGCGCGCCCCGCGCACGCCGGCCGCATGCAGCGCCTGCATCTCCGCGTCCGACGTCTCGCCGGTGATGACGGCAACGCCACGCGCGGCCGGGCCCATCTCCTTGAGGCAGGCGACGAGGCATGAATTGTCGGCTTGGTGGGCGTTGCCCTGGGTGATGACCACGCGCTCGATGCCAAGCCATTCCATCACCTTGCGGTAGTCATCAGGCCCGGGGAGGCCTTCGGGCAGGTCCGGCCCGCCGGGAAGCGCGGGGAAGCCCGGCAGATACATGTGCATCTGCGTGTCGGTGGCGCCTGCCGGCATCGGCGTTCTGGGCTTTTCGCCCGAAAGCTTACGTTCGATCACCTCAGCCCTCTTTCAACGCGAATTCCTTGAGCGTGGCGCGCTCGATCTCAATGCCGAGGCCGGGGCCATCGGGTATGCGGACGACGCCGTTTTCGTGCTCCAGCGGTGTCTTCACCACCGCCTGGCGGAACGGGTTTTCCGTGCGGTCGAACTCCAGGATCGGCTGGATGGGTTCAGGCCGCGGCGGGTTTGGCGGAAGGGCGGCCATGAACTGCAGGCTGGCGGCGATCTGCACCGCCGTGCCCCACACATGAGGCACCAGCCGCACGCCATGGATTGCCGCGAGATCGGCGATGCGGCGCACCTCCGTGAAGCCGCCGGTGCCGCAGATGTCGGGCTGGATGATGTCGACGCAACGGCTTTCGATGGGCTCCAGCATGCCATAGCGGCCATGCCACGTCTCGCCGCCGGCGACGGGGATGGGCTGGCCGGCCCTGACGGCGCGGTAGGCGCTGAGCTGTTCGGGCAGCACCGGTTCCTCGAACCAGTCGATGCCATACTGGTCGGCCCGCTTACCAAGCTGAACCGCCTCAAGGGCGTCGTAGCCGTGGTTGGCGTCGATCATCAGCCGCAGGTCCGGCCCGATGGCCTCACGCACGGCGCGGATGACGCGAAGGTCCTCCTCCACGCCGAAACCGATCTTGATCTTGACGGCGTGGAAGCCTTCCTTGCGGTAGCCCGCTACTTCCGCGGCAACGCTTTCCACGCGGTCCATGCCCTCTGTGCGGAAGGAGCCGGTGGCGTAAGCGCGTACGCTCTCGCGGAAGCGGCCGCCGAGGAGCGTGGAAACGGGCACGCCGAAATGCTTGCCCTTGATGTCCCAGAGCGCGATGTCGATGCCCGAAAGCGCGGTGACGGTGAGACCTCTTTGCCCCTGATCGCGCAGGAGGTTGTAGAGTTCCAGCCAGATCTTTTCCGTCTCCAGAGGATCGCGGCCGATGAGTGCTGCCGTATAGGCGTTCACCACCGAGGCGTTGGGGAGTGCTGGGCCAAGGCACTCGCCCCAGCCCACGGTGCCGTCGTCGCAGACGATCTCGACGAGGCAGTGCTGCCGCCGGTCGAAGCGCATGGAGGCGCTTTCGAAGACGCGGTCGAGCTTATGCTCGAGGACGTGGGTGTGGACCTGCGTTATCTTCATGATTTATACGGCGCCACCAGCTTCTCGAGCATGGCAACCTCCTCCTCCGTCAGGTCCGTGAGCGGCGGGCGTACGGAGCCTGCGTCGAAGCCGACAATGCGCACGCCGGCCTTGATGGCCGAGACGGCATATCCCGGCGCACGGTCGCGGATCTTCATGAAGGGATAGAAGAATTCGTTGAGGATGCGCAGCGTCACGTCCTGCCTGCCGGCGCGCAACGCCGCGTAGAACTCCTGCGCCAGCGCCGGCACGAAGTTGAAGACGGCGGACGAATAGGTGGAGAAGCCGGCGCCGAGATAGGCTTCGGCAAAAAGTTCGGCCGTCGGCATGCCGCCGAGATAGATCAGCCGGTTGCCCATCTTCGCTGTGATCTGCCGCACCAGGCCGATGTCGCCCGAGCCGTCCTTGAAGCCGACGAGGTTGGGGCACTCCTCGCAAAGCCGCGCCAGCGCATCGGGCTTGAGGATGGCGTTGTTGCGGTTATAGACGATGACGCCGATGGAGACAGCCTCGCAAACCGCCTTCACGTGGTGGTAAAGCCCTTCCTGGCTGGCCTCGGTCAGATACTGCGGCAGAAGCAGGATGCCGTCGGCGCCCGCCGCCTCGGCGGCCTTGGCGATCTCAACGGCCACGCGTGTGCCGTAGCCGCAGCCTGAAACGATGGGCGTGTCGCCCGCAGCCGCCTTGGCCGCCTCGACGATGGCCGGCACCTCATCGGGCGCCAGCGAGAAGAACTCGCCCGTGCCGCCGGCGGCGAACAGCACGCTCGCCTTGAAGCCGGAGAGCCACGAAATGTGCTCCTGATAGGGCCGTTTGTTGAAATTGCCGTTTGCGTCGAAGGCGGTGACGGGAAATGACAAAAGGCCGGCCCCGAGCGCCGACTTCAGTTGAAGGGGGTCCATGATCCTGAGACTTCCTATTCTTGCAGGCTATAGTGCCGGATCATAGGAGTTATCATACATCTGTCAATGCATGTATGATGTATTGTGGAAAGGAAGGAGGAGAGGCTGCCAATTTTCTCCACGGGCGCGCGGGCGCGAAGAGCGCACCCTCCAGCCGCCTTCACCCCTCCGGCCTGAGCCGCGCCCGGTAGCGCTGCTGGCTCCCGATCAGGTGGACGCGCACAGCCTGGCGCGCCGCCTCCTCGTCGCGCAGGGAGATCGCCTCGGCGATGCGCTTGTGCTCTTCCTGAATCTTCAGGAGATAGTCCTTCGGCGTTGCCGCGTCGGCATCCGGCTGCAGCATTGCGCGGGGGATAGCGCTGATGCCCAGCAGTTCCAGGAACTCGCGGAAACGTGGATTGTTGGTGGCATCGGCAATTGCCAAGTGGAAGGCCATGTCGGCGTTGCGCGTCGGCTGGCCCTCGGCAATCAGCGCGTCGATATCGTCGTAGCGCTCCATAATCGCCTCTTCCTGTGCCGGCGAGCGACGGGCGGCGGCAAGGGCGGCCGCTTCCATCTCCACTGCCGCGCGCAGTTCCAGGATCTCGATGATGGAGGAAATCCGCGCCATGTCCGGCTGCGGGAAAGGCGAGCCACCGGCCGGCCGGTTGTTGCGCACGAACACGCCCGCACCCTGCCGCGCCTCCACCATATTGTCATAGCGCAGTGCGGCGATCGCCTCGCGCACCACCGTGCGGCTCACCGAGTATTGCTGTGTCAACTCCGCTTCGCTCGGCAGCTTGTCGCCGATCGCAAGCTCGCCCTCGACGATGCGGCGGCGCAGGTCGTCGCTGACCATGCCGACAAGGCTGACGCGGCCCTCGCGCTTCTCCCCCGGCCGCGCCCCGCGCGGATGTCTAAGGGCGTCATCGGCCATCCCAAGCTCCCTTCCATACCGCAGCATGATTGCACATGCGGCCACGCTCATGTCAACGCGCCGCCGAGGCTTGTCTGATCCATGTTGACGTGGCGGCGAAAGACATATTATAAAAATCGAAGGATATATGACAACTATCCTTTTTGGGAGGAAAAACAATGAACGCCAAGACTGCAATCCGTGCCGCCGCGTTGGCCGGCACCGCTCTACTAGCTTTCGCCGGCACCGCCGCCGCGGTGGACTGGCGCGGCTGGAACATCCATCCGGAAGGCTATCCCAACACCGTCGCGATGAAGCAGTTCGCCGATGAGGTGACGGAGAAGACGGACGGCCGTGTCACCGCAACCGTCTATGACAGCGCGGTGCTGGGCGACCAGCCAGATGCGATCGAGCAGACGCGCAACGGCGCGCTCGATTTCGGCAACTTCAACTTGGGCCCGATGGGGCCGATCATCCCCGTCACCAACGTCGTCTCGCTGCCCTTCCTGTTCAAGGACGTTCAGCACATGTACCGCGTGATGGACGGCGAGATCGGAGCCCAGTTTTCCGAGGGCATGGAAGAGTATGGCTTGGTGTCGCTGGCCTGGTACGATTCAGGCTCGCGCAGCTTCTACAATGCCAAGCGTCCCATCGCGAATCCGGAGGACGTGAAAGGGCTCAAAATCCGGGTCATGAACAACGATCTCTACGTCGGAATGGTTGGTGAGCTTGGCGGTAACGCCACGCCCATGGCCTTCGGTGAGGTCTACCAGTCGTTGAAGACGGGGGTGATCGACGGCGCGGAGAACAATTACGCCTCGTTCGATTCGACGGGTCACTACGAGGTGGCGCGTTACTACTCCATCACCGATCACTTGATCATTCCCGAATGCGTCTGCATCGCCAAGTCGAGCTGGGATGCCTTGTCGCCGGAGGATCAAGAGATCGTCCGCCAGGCGGCAATCAGGTCGGCCGAAACGCAGCGCAAGCTGTTCACCGAGCAGGTCATGGCCAGCCGGAGTGAGGTCGAGGAAGCCGGCGTGACCATCAACGAGGTCGAGGACAAGGCGGCTTTCCAGAAGGCGATGGAGCCGATCTATGCCGCGTTCATCGAGGAGAACCCCGACCTTGAGCCGATGATCAAGGCGATCAAGGAAACCGAATAGGTCGAGAAGCGCTGTCGGCGCCGCAGGCGCCGACATTTCGGCCTCCAGCGGAGACAGGTGATGCAGGATGATCAGGGGCAGCCCGGCCACGCGGCGGGCGAGGCGGATGCGGTCGAGCGATTTCTGGACGCGACTTCCGAACTCTGCCTCCGCGTGGCCGGCGTGCTTCTGGTCATCCTCATCGTGATCTTCGGCTGGCTGGTCTACGGCCGCTACATCCTCAACAATACTCCCACCTGGGTTGAGCAGGCGGCGCTTGTGATCGTCGCCTATGTGACCTTTCTCGGGGCGGCGGTCGGTATCCGCCGCAACACGCATCTCAGTATCGACTTCGTGCGTGAAGCGATGCCGGAGCTGCCGCGCAGGGTGATGGAGGTAATTTCCGATGTGGCGCTCATCGCCTTCGGCGCCTTCATGGCGTGGCAGGGATGGCATCTCGTCGCCACGAATCTCAACCGAAAGATACCGCTTCTGGGCCTCTCGGAAAGCTGGCGTGCCGCGCCGCTCGTCGTCTGCGGCGTTCTGATGGTTCTCTTCGTCTCCACTGGCCTCTACCGCCGCCTTCGCGCATTGGGCCGTTAGCAAAAGGTCTGCCCCTATGGGTCTGGCACTACTCTTCGGCCTCTTCTTCGGCCTGATGATCGCCGGCGTGCCGGTGGCCTTCGCACTTGGCATCGCCACCGTCGCCGGCTTCCTCTATGAGGGCCTGCCGCTTTTCGTGGCCTTCCAGCGCATTCTCTCCGGTATCTCGGTCTTCTCGCTTCTCGCGATCCCTTTCTTTATCTTTGCCGGTGAGCTGATGATGCAGGGGGGCATCGCGACAAGGCTCGTGCGTCTCGCCGCGGCGGCCGTTGGCTCGGTGCGCGGCGGGCTGGGCGTCGTCAACGTGGCCTCCTCGATGCTCTTCGGGGGCATTTCCGGCTCGGCTGTGGCCGACACCTCGGCACTTGGCTCTATCCTGATTCCGGTTATGAAGGAAAAGGGCTATGATCCTGATTATAATGTGAATGTGACGGTCACTTCCTCCATTGCAGGTATCGTCATTCCGCCCAGCCACAACATGATCCTGTTCGCCGTGGCGGCAGGCGGTGTCTCTGTCTCCAAGCTCTTCATCGCCGGTATCATTCCCGGCATCTTGATGTGTGTGTGCCTTGGCCTTGCCGCTTATCTGGTGGCCGTCAAACGTGGCTACGGAGGGGAGGCGTTCCCGGGCTGGGCGGTGCTGGCGACGAGCTTCGTCGTCGCGCTTCCCGGCCTCTTCACCGCCGTCATCATCGTCGGCGGCGTGCTCTCCGGCATCATGACGGTGACGGAGTCAGGCGCTTTCGGCGCCATCTACGCGATTGCGGTGACGACGCTGGTCTACCGCGAGCTGACGTGGGAGAACTTCAAGGTGGCGGTGCTCAGGTCGGTTGTCACCACCTCGCTGGTGATGATCCTGGTCGGCTGTGCCTCCGCTTTCGCCTATCTCCTGGCGCTCTACCGCGTGCCGGACCTGCTTGCCGGCGCGGTTACCGTCGTCTCCGATAACCCGCTCGTCATCCTGCTCATGCTCAACCTCATCCTTTTGGCGCTGGGCATGATCATGGACATGGCGGCGCTGATACTCATTTGCACGCCGATCTTCTTGCCGGTGGCTGCCTCCATCGGGGTTGACCCGGTGCAGTTCGGCATCATCATGCTGATGAACCTTGGGCTGGGGCTGTGCACCCCGCCGGTCGGGGCGTGCCTGTTCGTCGGCTGCGTCGTCGGTGGGGTGAAGATACAGGACGCGGTGAAGACGATTTGGCCGTTCTATCTGGCCATCCTCGTCGCGCTGCTTTTGACGACGTATATTCCGGCCATATCGATGACACTGCCCAATCTTCTCCAATAGGCCAATCTGTTCCAATGAGAGTTCCCATGCTGAAACGACTTCTCCTCACCGGTGCCGGCGGCGGGCTGGGCAAGATGGCCCGCCAGAGGCTTGGCCATCTCGCCGAGACGCTGCGCGTTTCCGACATCGCCGACATCGGCCCCGCCGGGCCGAACGAGGAATGCGTCCAGTGCGACCTTGGCGATGCCAGGGCCGTGGAACTCCTGGTGGAGGGATGCGACGGCATTGTGCATCTGGGCGGCCAGTCGGTTGAGGACAAGTTCTCGGTCATCGCCAACGCCAACATCCACGGCGTCTTCCACCTCTACGAGGCCGCCCGCAAGAAGGGCTGCAAGCGCATCTTCTTTGCCAGTTCCAACCATGTGATCGGGCTTTACACCCAGGACCAGCACCTCGACCATACGGCGCCGCCGCGGCCTGATACGCTCTACGGCGTTTCCAAGCACTTCGCCGAGGGGCTGGCGCAGATGTACCACCATCGCTTCGGCATCGAGACGGCGCTCGTGCGCATCGGCTCGTGCTTCCCGAAGCCTGTCGACCGGCGCATGCTGGCCACGTGGCTGAGCCCCGACGACTTCGTCTCCCTGGTCGAGCGGGTCTTCGCCGTGCCGCGGCTCGGGTGTCCGGTCATCTACGGCGTCTCAGACAATGACGATTGCTGGTGGGACAACAGCCATGTCAGCTATCTCGGCTGGCGGCCGAAGGACAACTCGGCCGTCTACCGCGACGAGGTCTACGCCAAGGCGCCGCCGCCGGCCAAGGACGCGCCGGAGGCCTATTATCAAGGCGGCCTCTTCGTGGTGGAGCCAATCCGCGAAGAGTAGCGGATCGCCGAGGGTCCATTCCGGCGCCGGCACGGCCTCCTACACCTTCATACGGGGCATGGCCGGCGATAATGTCGACTACAAGGACGTGGAGATCGGAGGCATGCGATGAAGCCGTTCGACCTTTCGGGCCGCCGCGCCCTGGTGACAGGCGCCAATACGGGCATCGGCCAGGGGATCGCCGAGGCGCTCGCCTGGGCGGGCGCACACGTGGTCTGCGCCGGCCGGTCCGCCATGGACGAAACCGTAGAGCGCATTCATTCGGCCGGCGGCAGCGCCGAACCGTTGGCGCTCGATCTTGCCGATCCGAAGGCGGCCGCACGGACCGTCGAGGAGGTGGCAGGGCAGGGGCTCGACATCCTCGTCAACAATGCCGGCATCATCCGCCGTGCCGATGCGGTGGATTTCGCGGAAGCCGACTGGGACGAGGTGATCGACGTCAACCTCAAGTCCGCCTTCCTCCTGTCGCAGGCCTTCGGGCGGGCCGCCCTCGCGCACGGGACGGGCGGGCGCATCGTCAACGTTGCCTCGGTGCTCTCTTTCCAGGGCGGCATCCGCGTCGCCTCCTACACCGCCTCCAAGCACGGCATCGTCGGCCTCACGCGGCTTCTCGCCTGTGAATGGGCGGCCAAGGGGATCAACGTCAACGCCATCGCGCCAGGCTACATCGCAACCTCCAACACCAAGGCCCTGCGCGAAGACAAGGAACGATACGAGGCGATCGTGGAACGCATACCGGCCGGGCGCTGGGGCGAGCCCTCAGACATCGGCGGCGCGGCGGTGTTCTTGGCATCGGACGCGGCGGCCTATGTGCATGGCGCTGTGCTGCCGGTGGATGGAGGGTGGCTGGCGCGGTGAGATGAAGAGCGGCACCCGCGTCATTCCGGAAGCCGGAGCGGTAGCGGAAGCTGTCCGAGGTGACGGGCGGTCATGAATACGCTTCGCTATAGGTAGCGCGCTCTACGCCTCCACCCTCTCCACCAGCGGATAGATGACCTGTCCGTCCTCCTCCCCGCGAGGGAACTTGCCGTCCTGGCCCTCCTTCACGGCGAGCTTGTAACCGGCGGGGCTGGTGCCGATGTGGCGTTTGAACATACGTGAGAAGTAGTAGACGTCGGAATAGCCGACGAGGGCGGCCGTCTCACTCACCGTGTTGCCGCTGGCAAGCAGGTTCATTGCCCGCTCCATGCGCTTGAACTCCTGGAATTTCCGCGGTGTCCAGCCGATCTGCCGGCGGAACTCGCGCTTGAAATAGTCCGGATTGTAGGGGGCCTCGGCAACCACCCGCTCGGCGATGTCCTCGTCCAGCGGATCGGCTGTGATGCGCGTTGCCGCCAGCATGATGCCGAGCGAGATGCCATCGGCGTTTCCCACGGCGCTGACGGGCTGCGCGTTCCAGGCGATGAAGGCATCCTCCAGGAACTCGATGAGGATGAACATGAAGAGGTGATGCTGGAGAAGCGTCGTCGAGGATGCCGGCGCGATGTCGTGGTAGTAGCGCACCACCGGTTCGAGCAGCGGCCAGCGCGAGAAACGCACTGCCCGGTCGATGCGCATCTGTGCGATGAGGTCGTGCTTGCCGAAGAGGTCGAGCGTGAAGTGCTGGGCGACGCCCGTATAGGCTTCGCCTGAAGCGTGCCAGCCGACGAAGCGGCTGCCTGCCGGGATCAGCATCGCATCGCCGGGCGTCAGCGTATAGGCGCTGTCGTCGACCATGTAGCTGCCGCTGCCGGTGAGGCAGATGACAAGGTCGTGGACGCTGTTCGACTTGTCCACGCGCCAGGTGCGCGAGTGCTGCATCTTGATGGCCGAGCGGGTCAGGGTGAGCTTAAGAGCGTTCTCCGGGATGCCCGCCAGCACACCGCCTTCGATTTTGTCCATCCTTTTTTCCAGATTTGTCAATTTCAAACCGGCTTCCACAGCAGGATACTGGCTTCAATCATCGCGGCAAGCGCGAAAAATACGTCATTCTGGGAGGAATCGACGGCGTCGAGGACGGGGTTCGGCCTACCGACCCCGGATGACGGCATCGTCGCGTGCTATCGACATGCATGATTTCGCAGATAGAAGAAGCGTCGCCGCGACCCATTCCGGTCGGACCCCGATTGGCGGGATGCGCTGATGGGCGGCGACAGCAGGTATCTCGGCCTGGCCTACGTCGCTCCTTATGTCGCCGGGCTCCTGATCTTCACGGCAATCCCCTTCGTCGCGTCCTTCTATCTGAGCTTCACCGACTATAACCTGATGCGGTCGCCGCAGTGGTCGGGGCTGGATAACTATACCCAGCTCTTCACCCGCGACAGGACCTTCCGCAAGTCGCTCTCGGTGACACTTCTCTACGTGTTCATGACGGTGCCGCTGAAGCTCGTCTTCGCGCTCTTCATCGCCTACATCCTGAACTACCGTCTGAAATTCATCAACTTCTTCCGTACCGCCTATTATGTGCCGTCGATCCTCGGCGGATCGATCGCGGTGGCGGTGCTGTGGCGCTACATCTTCGCCGATTCCGGGCTGGTGAACATGGCGATCACCGCCTTCGGCGGCGAGCCGGTGAACTGGTTCGGCGATCCGAGCAATGCCCTCTTCACCATCACGCTTTTGCGCCTGTGGCAGTTCGGTTCGGCGATGGTGATCTTCCTGGCGGCCCTCCAGAGCATCGATAAGACGCTCTACGAGGCCGCCGCGATCGACGGCGCCGGCAAGTGGCACACCTTCGTCTACATCACCCTGCCGCTGATCACGCCGGTCATCTTCTTCAACCTCATCATGCAGATGGTCCAGGCCTTCCAGGAGTTCAACGGCCCCTATGTCATCACCGAGGGCGGGCCGCTGAAATCGACCTACCTTCTGCCCCTCTACATCTATGAAGAAGCCTTCAAGAAGTTCGACATGGGCTATGCCTCGGCGATTGCCTGGGTGCTGTTCGCCATCATCATGGTGCTGACGCTGATCGCCTTCTGGTCGTCGCGGCACTGGGTCTATTACGCCGGCGACAAGCGGAGCTGACGATGGCAGAGCAGATCACCGTCCGCACCACCCCCGAGCTCGAATCCGCGCGTACATTGGCCGAAGGCCGCCGCATGCACGCCATCTCGTCGGCTGTCCGCTATGCGCTGCTGGCGGGGGTGGGCTTCCTCATGCTCTATCCGCTCGTCTGGCTGATCGGCGCTTCCTTCAAGACCAACACGGAGATATTCGCCAATCCCGGCTTCATCCCGTCGGAGCCGACGCTGAACGGCTATATCCAGGGCTGGAAGACCTCCACGCCCTACACCTTCGCCACCTTCTTCTGGAACACTTTCCTCATCATCCTGCCGAAGACCATCGGCACCGCCATCTCCTGCGCGGCGGTGGCCTACGGTTTCGCGCGCTTCGAGTTTCCGGGTAAGCGCATCCTCTTCGCCACGCTGATCGCCACGCTGCTCCTGCCCAACGTGGTCACCCGCATTCCGCAATATCTGCTCTTCCGCGACCTCGGCTGGCTCGACACGTTCCTGCCGCTGTGGGTGCCTTCGGCTTTTGCGGGCGATGCCTTCTTCGTCTTTATGCTGATCCAGTTCCTGCGCGCCATCCCGCGCGACATGGAGGAGGCGGCCCGCGTCGACGGCGCCAACACGCTGCAGACGCTGATCTATATCGTTGTGCCCATGCTGGCGCCGGCGCTGATCTCGGTGTGCCTGTTCCAGTTCATGTGGACGATGAACGATTTCCTGGGGCCGCTCATCTATCTCTCCTCGGTCGACAAATATCCCGTCTCGCTGGCTCTGAAGCTGTCGATCGACACCACCGAAGCGTTCCAGTGGAACCGCATCCTGGCGATGTCCGTGCTGGCGCTGGTGCCCGCGCTGACCGTGTTCTTCCTGGCCCAGAAGTACTTCATCGAAGGGATCTCCACCGGTGGAGTGAAAGGTTAAGTCATGGCCCGCCTGCAGATCAGGAACCTCGAAAAGGTCTACGCCAATTCCTTCAAGGCCGTACACGGCATCAGCCTCGACGTCGATGACGGCGAGTTCATGGTGCTGGTCGGTCCGTCCGGTTGCGCCAAGTCGACGACGCTCAGGATGATCGCCGGGCTGGAGACCATCACCGGCGGCGAGATCCGCATCGGCGACAGGATCGTCAACAATCTGGCGCCGGGCCAGCGCGGCGTGTCAATGGTGTTCCAGAACTACGCGCTCTACCCGCACATGAAGGTGCGCAGCAATCTGGCCTTCGGCCTGAAATTAAAGCGCCGGCCGAAGCCGGAGATCGAGGATGCCACCAAGGCGGTGGCGAACACCCTCGAGATCGATCCGCTGCTCGACCGGTTGCCGAAGCAGCTTTCGGGCGGCCAGGCGCAGCGGGTGGCCGTGGGAAGGGCGCTTATCAAGAAGCCCGACGTCTTCCTGTTCGACGAGCCTCTGTCCAACCTCGACGCCAAGCTGCGCGCCTCCATGCGCGTGCGCATCACCGATCTGCACAAGCGCCTGAAGCGCGAGGGGCAGTCCTCGACGGTCGTCTACGTCACCCACGACCAGACCGAGGCCATGACCATGGGTGACCGTATCTGCGTGATGAAGGACGGCTGCATCATGCAGGTGGCGGACCCCGTCACGCTCTACAACCGGCCTGAGAACGCCTTCGTGGCCGGCTTCATCGGCAGCCCGGAAATGAACCTGATGGAGGGTACGCTCGCCGTGAACGGCGGCATTAGGGTGCGTCTGGCCGATCAGGTGCTCACCTTCGGCGAAGATGTCGGCGGCCGCCTTGATGTGACCGGAGGCGAAGTGCTTCTCGGCGTCAGGCCGCAGCATCTGCGCATTGCGGCAAGCGACGAGGAGAATGCTTTGGAGGGCCACGTCTCGCATGTCGAGTTCATGGGCCACGAGGTCTATCTCTACGTCGACATCGCCGACATCCGTCTCGTCGTCGTTGTGCCCTCCGAGCAGTACCACCCCGAAGATATCCGCGACGACCGTATCCGGCTTATCCCTCGCAAGACGGCTGTCCACATCTTCGACCGAGAGACGGGGAGGAACGTCAGTCTCTCGGCGAATGCCTGAACCCGCAAGAAACCTGGGAGGATGAAATGAGAAAGACAACGACAGCATTGGCCGTGATCATGGCCGTCGGCGCCGGTTCCGCTTCGGCGGCGGACCTGCGCATGTCCTGGTGGGGCGGCGATAGCCGCCATGTGGCGACGCAGGAGGCCCTGAAAGCCTGCGGCGAGAAGCACGGCCACACGATCAAGCCCGAATTCACCGGCTGGACCGGCCATCAGGAGAAGGTGGCAACGCAGCTTGCCGGCGGCACCGAAGCCGACATCATGCAGATCAACTGGCCCTGGCTGCCGCTCTTCTCGCTCGAAGGCGACGGCTTCGCGGACCTGAACGAGTATTCCGACACCATCGACCTCAGCCAGTGGTCGCAGGCTCAGCTTGATAGCGCCACCGTGAACGGAAAGCTGAACGGCCTGCCGGTCTCCACGACGGGCCGCGTGTTCTTCTTTAACAAAGCCACCTTTGAAGAGGCGGGTCTTCCGCTGCCCGCCACGTGGGATGAACTGATAGAGGCCGCCGCCGTCTTCAAGGAGAAGCTGGGGCCGGACTACTATCCCTTCGACGCGCAAGGCGGGAATGACGGTCTGGGCGCCATCCTGAACGTCTCGCTGGTGACAACGCAGATGACGGGCAAGGACCTGGTCGATCCCGCGACCAACACCGTCGCCTGGACGGCGGAGGAACTGCAAAAGGGCATCGAGTTCAACCAGAACCTTGCGGACAAGGGGGGCATCCGCGACTGGAAGACAGTTGCGGGTGGCGGCAACGTGGACTTGTTCGAGCTGCCCGCCTGGTCGGAGGGCAAGATTGCCGGCTCCTATGAATGGGATTCGACCTATGGGAAGTTCAACGATCCCATCGAGAACGGCGAGCTCGTGCCCGTGGGGCTCCTGACGGTGGAGGATGCCGTGACGGAGGGTGTGTACCGGAAGCCGTCCATGCTCTTCTCCATCTCCAAGAACAGCGAGAACCCGGAGGCTGCCGCCCAGATCGTCAACTGCCTTTTGAACGAGTCCGAGGGCATCGAAGCGCTTGGCGATACACGCGGCATACCGGCAAGCCGGATCGCGGCCGAGACGCTCGCCGAAGGCGGCGCCATCAACCCGCGGCTGCTGGAAGCGCACAAGCTCGTCATCGAGGCCGAGGGTCCGACAGTCTCTCCTTTCAACGAGCACCCCGAGGTGCGCGAGATATTCAAAGATGCGCTGGAGGAGTTCGCTTACGGCAATATCTCCGCAGCCGATGCCGCGACTGAGATCGTCGACGGCGTAAACGGCGTTCTGGCCAAGTTCTGATGATCACCGCGGCGGCGGGTTTTCCGCCGCCGCTCCCTACCGAAATTCTTTTTCGAATGGCACCGATGACCCCGGACCATCCCGTTCTCCCTGCGCCCGTTTTTCCTCCTTTCGGTGTGCCTTGCCGCGCCTCGGCGAGGTGCGGGGAGAGCTTGGAGCATCCGGGGAGGGCGGGGGGAGTGGCCGCGGCATGATGGCATATTTCGACACTTATGCCGCGGCCTACTCGCCTTACAAGGGCGGCGCCTGGTGCTACGAAGACGGCTGCGTCTATCGTGGGCTCGCCCTTCTGCACGCTGCGACGGGCGAGGAGCGGTGGCTCGCGCACCTAGCGCGCCTGGTGGATGCGCAGGTTTCACCCGAGGGAGGACTGGCGGGCTATTCCGTCGACGAATTCAACATCGATCACGTGCTCTCCGGCAGGGCGCTAATCTATCTCTACGGCCTAAGCGGCGAGGAGAAGTACGCCGCCGCCGCCAGGCTCCTCGCCCGGCAGCTTGGCGGACATCCGCGAACCGAGTCGGGCGTCTATTGGCATAAGAAGATCTATCCTTGGCAGATCTGGCTTGATGGACTCTACATGGGACTGCCCTTCCAGATTGAGTTCGCCCGTATGACGGGCGACGAGACCCTTATCTACGATGCGCTTTTCCAGTTGCAGGTCGCGCTCTCGCTTACCCACGAGGCGAGGACGGGTCTCTATGCCCATGGCTATGATGAAAGCCGCAAGCAGCAGTGGGCCGACCCGCGCACCGGCCGCTCGCCCGCCCACTGGGCGCGCGCCCTGGGTTGGCTCGCCATGGCGCTGGTCGATATCATCGAGCTGATCGGGCCGGAGCACGCCGGCGAGATGGGCATTGCCGAGGAGGCTGCCGCGCTGCTTGAGCGCATCGCCGCCTTCCGCACCGCCGAGGCGATGTGGCTGCAGGTGATCGACCGGCCCGACCTTGTCGGCAACTACGCGGAGACCTCCGCCACGGCCATGCTGACATACGCCCTCATCAAGGCCGGCAGGCTGGGGCTGCACGACGGTGCTGCCGCGCTCGGCCGGGAAAGCCTTCTGGCGCTGACACAGCGGGCGCTGGAAAGATCCGAGGACGGCGTTGTCCGCCTCGGCGGTATCTGCCGCGTAGCCGGCCTCGGCGGCTATTCCGGCGTCTACCGCGACGGCACCGCCGGCTACTATCTAACAGAGCCAGTGGTGGCCGACGACCCCAAGGGGGTGGGGCCCCTGATGATGGCCAAGGCGGAAGCGATCCGCGGTACTGCCATGCCGGAGGTCATGCGCCCTTTGCGTTCCCACGCCTGATGGTCTCCGGCCCGCAAAGTCGACAGAGCAAGATCATTTCTTCACTGCGATGATGGCGGTGGAAATGGCAATGAGATATTGAAAGAAAAAGTTGAGAAGAAGATTAATGTTATCCGCCAGAGTGCTGGCAATCGCTGTATGGATTTCGATGTCGCCTGCATGCTGATATCCCTGAAATGCAATTAAAATTACGATACCCTGCCCTATAATCGCGGCAATTTTTCCGTCAAGATCTGAAAATATTGAAGAAACAGAAAGTAGGAATATTGGTGCAAAATTAACTGCAAATAATAATATATTGAACATTATATCATATGGCATTAAGTCGTAAAACTCATAAATGGAATAAGAGGCGTAAATTACAGATATAGCAAATGATGCAAAAATAAGCATGGAAATGATCCTTTGAAAAAATAATAAAAAAACGCGTCCGGATTGCCCCAAACGCGATTCTATAATGACTGCAGCTAATCGGCCGTCAGCGACGGACTAGCGAAGGAATCCGACGGAAATTCGTCAGAGGTTGCGGCCGATCATGCCGCCGGCGACCGCGCCGCCGATGCCGCCGATCAAGGCGCCTCCGCTTCCGCCGATCGCATTACCGGCCACTGCGCCGCCGATGCCGCCGGCGGCTGCGCCGGTGATCGTCTTGTCAGTCGTCGAACAACCGGCAGTAGCGGCAAGCAAGCCGCCCAAGAGACAGAAAGTTGCAAGCTTCTTAGTCATAATCCATCACACATAAATTCATGGGAAAGCGCATGAATGGGAGATTCGGGTAAAAAATTAATGAAGTGGTCGGAGTGGCAGGATTCGAACCTGCGACCCCCTCGTCCCGAACGAGGTGCGCTACCAGACTGCGCTACACTCCGTGACCCGACGGCGGGCTTATAACGGGCATGCCGCCCCTCCGCAAGCTGAAACCGTGCCCTCAGTAAGGGCTTTCGACATTTCCGGTTTCAACATAGACCGCCTTGATCTGGGAATAGTGGTCGAGCGCTGCAAGGGCGTTCTCGCGACCGATGCCGGAACTCTTGAAACCGCCGAAGGGAAGCTCCACCGGCGTCAGGTTGTAGGCATTGATCCAGCAGCTCCCGGCCTGCAGCTGGCCGACCACGCGGTGGGCGCGCGCCATGTCGCGCGTGAAGACGCCTGCGGCCAGCCCGAACTCCGTGTCGTTGGCCCGCGCAATGGCCTCCTCCTCCGTATCGAAGGAGAGGACGCACATAACCGGTCCAAAGATCTCTTCACGGGCGATGCGCATATCATCGCGTACCTCGGTGAAGATGGTGGGCTCGACGAAAAAGCCCTTCTCGAAGCCCTGCAGGCTGGGGGCGCCGCCGCCCAGGTGCAGATGCGCGCCTTCCTCCTGTCCGAGCGTGATGTAGGACAGGACACGCTCGCGCTGCTCGGCGGAGACGAGCGGGCCCAGGTGTGTATCGGGGTCGAGCGGGTCTCCGAGCCGGATGGCGCGCGTGCGTTCGCTCAGGCGGTCGAGGAAGCGGTCATAGATGCCTTTCTGCAGGAAGACGCGGGTGCCGTTTGAGCAGATCTGGCCGGTGGAATAGAAATTGCCGAGCATGGCGCCGCCGACGGCGTTTTCCAGATCCGCGTCATCGAAGATGACGATGGGCGACTTGCCGCCGAGCTCCATCGTGCCGTGTTTCATCTGGCTGCTCGCAAGCGCCATCACCTTTTTGCCGGTGGCGACGGAGCCGGTGAGCGAGACTTTGGCCACCGCCGGGTGGCCGACCAACTGCGCACCCACTTCGCCCGCACCCTGCACGACGTTGAAGAGCCCGCCGGGAAGGCCGGCCTCGGTAAGGATTTCGGCGAGCGCTAGGGCGGAAAGCGGGGTGTTTTCCGACGGCTTGAAGACCATTGCATTGCCGGTGGCGAGCGCGGGGGCGGCCTTCCAGGCGGCGATCTGGATAGGATAGTTCCAGGCGCCGATGCCCACGCACACGCCGAGCGGCTCGCGCCGCGTATAGCCGAAGGGGCCGCCGAGCTCGATGTGATCGCCGTTGTGGGCGGCGATGGCGCAGCCGAAGAACTCCAGGGCATCCGCGGCAGAAGCCGGGTCGGCTACCAGCGTTTCCTGGATGGCCTTGCCGGTATCCAGCGTCTCGAGCCGCGCCAGCTCTTCGTTGCGGGTGCGCAGGATGTCGGCGGCCTTTCTCAGGATCCGCCCGCGCTCCATGGGTTTCACTCGCGCCCAGGACGCCTGGGCGGCGCGTGCCGACTCCACCGCCAGCTCGACGACATTGGGCGTCGCCAGATGCAGCTGGGCGATCCTCTCGGCTGTGGCGGGATAAATGACGTCGAGGCCTGCGCCTTGCGTATCCTCGGCGAAATCGCCGTTGATATAGTGCGAGGCCTTGGG
The DNA here is from genome assembly GCF_025336525.1 of Chelativorans salis. GTDB lineage: Bacteria > Pseudomonadota > Alphaproteobacteria > Rhizobiales > Rhizobiaceae > Chelativorans > Chelativorans salis. The sequence continues at coordinate 50,451 of NZ_JAOCZP010000001.1, read as the reverse complement.
TTGGGCGCGCATGTTCTTCTCCAAAGGGGTTAGCGGTCGGAAACCTGCCAGCGCGGATTGATCCACGGCTGTTGGTTCGACGGCGGCAGGAGGGGCTTGCCGAGAATGTGGTCAGCGGCCTTCTCGCCCACCATGATCGAGGGTGCATTGAGATTGCCGTTGGTGATCCGCGGGAAGATGGAGGAATCGGCAACCCTGAGACCCTCCACGCCGATCACCTTCAGCTCCGGATCGACGACACTCATGGGATCGTCCTTGTCGCCCATGCGGCAGGTGCCGCAGGGGTGGTAGGCGCTTTCCACGTGCTCGCGGATGAAATCGTCCAGAGCCTCATCGGAGGTGACGTGCTCGCCCGGCGCGATCTCGCGCCCGCGATAAGGCGCGAAGGCATCCTGGGAGAAGATTTCGCGCGTCAGCCGGATGCAGTGGCGGAAGTCGGCCCAGTCGTCCTCGTGCGCCATGTAATTGAACCGGATCTTCGGCGCCTGCCAGGGGTCGGGGGAGGAGAGCGTGACCGTACCGCGCGACTTCGAGCGCATTGGGCCGACATGGGCCTGGAAACCGTGCACCTCGGCCGCCGCCTTGCCGTCATAGCGGATCGCGGCCGGCAGGAAGTGGTATTGGATGTCGGGATAGTCGTAACCGGGGCGCGAGCGCACGAAGGCCGCCGCCTCAAAATGATTGGAGGCGCCGAGCCCAGTCTTGAAGAGCAGCCATTCGGCGCCGATCAGCGCCTTTGAGAAGAGACCGAGCTTGGAGTAGAGCGTAATCGGCTTGACGCACTCCTGCTGGATATAGAGTTCCAGATGGTCCTGCAGGTTCTGACCCACGCCCGGCCGGTCGGCCACTACGTTGATGCCGTTGCGGGTGAGTTCCTCGGCCGGGCCTATGCCCGATAGCTTGAGCAGTTTCGGCGAGTTGATTGCTGAGGCGGTAATGACAACTTCAAGTTGTGCTTTAACAACTTGAATCACTTTCTCAGCTTCGATCTCCACGCCGACTGCGCGTTGATTCTCTATCACAATGCGCCGCGCGAAACCTCTGACGAGACTCATGTTTTGCCGCTTGAGCGCAGGCTTCAGATAGGCATTGGCGGCGGACCAGCGGCGGCCCCGATGGATGGTCTGCTCCATCGGTCCGAAACCTTCCTGCTTGGCGCCGTTATAATCTTCGGTCAATTCGAAGCCCGCTTCGCGGCCCGCTTCGACGAAGGTCTGGTAGAGCGGATTGAGCCGCGGGCCGCGCTGTACGTGCAGCGGTCCGTCGGTGCCGCGCCAGCCGTCCTCGCCGTCCTTCGTGTTCTCCATGCGCTTGAAATAGGGCAGCACGTCCGCGAAAGCCCAGCCGTTGGCACCGGCTTCGGCCCAGTGGTCGAAGTCGCGCGCATGCCCGCGCACATAGACCATGCCGTTGATGGAGGAGGAGCCGCCGACCACTTTCCCGCGCGGGGTGGCGAGCCGGCGGCCGCCCAAGTGGGGCTCGGGCTCGGTGCTGAAGCCCCAGTCGTAGCGGGCCATGTTCATGGGGAAGGAGAGGGCGGCTGGCATCTGGATAAAGGGGCCGAAATCGCTGCCGCCAAGCTCGATGACGATCACCGAGTATTTGCCACCCTCCGACAGGCGGTAGGCGAGCGCGGAGCCGGCAGAGCCCGCGCCGACGATGACGTAGTCGGCCTCAAGCATCGTGTCGCCCTCCAAGCCTCAGCGTGACATAGTCCTCCACCAGCGCGACGGCGGAGGCCGCGTCCGGCGGACCGTCCTTCAGCGCGCGGCGGATGTAGAGCCCGTCGATAAGGGCTGCGATGCCTTCGGCCGTGCGCTCGGCTTCCGTGCGCGGCAGAAGCGGCTCCAGCGCGAAGACCAGGTTGGAATGGAGCCGCCGCGCATAGACGCGCAGGAGGCGCCTGAGCGCCGGCGTACGCTGCGCTTCCACATAGAAGGCGAGCCAGGCGGCGATGATCTCCGGCCGGAACTGCTTTTGCGAAAAATTCACGGCGATGATTGCGCGTACACGGGCAAGGCCGGCACATTCCGCCACGGCATCACGCAGGTCGCGACCGAGCTCGGCCAGGATGTGGCGCATGGTGGCGAAGAGCAGATCTTCCTTGGCGCCGAAATAGTGGTGCGCAAGGGCGGCCGAGACGCCGGCACGGCCGGCGATCTCCGACATGGTGACGTCGAGCGAGCCGCGCTCGCCGATGGCGCGGATGGCGGCGTCGATGAGCGCCCGCCGGCGCAGGGGTTCCATTCCGATCTTGGGCATGAAGGGCAGATTATTTTTAATTGATTCATCAATCAAGAAAAAATTTAACAGAAAAGCCCTCCTGCGCGATGCAGGCTGCGAGGTAGCCACCCCTTCCCATAAGGGGTTTGGGCGATCGCACGCGACTTTTGTTCTGTCTGTTTGACCCCCACCCCTAACCCCTTCCCTCAAGGGGGGAACGATGGCGTGCCGGCTCGGCTTCCCTCCGCGTTGGGGAGGGATTGAGGGTGGGGGGCCGGCAAAGTCGAACGAAACTCCGTCCACATGCGATAGCCTCCCCGCAAGGGGGAGGGGAGTGGGCAGCGTTGGCGCACAAGATATCCCCCGCGACCGCGCCGTTGCGATATGCTATCAATGCGTCGGGCAAGGAGACGAGGATGGCGGCAGCTTCAGGAAGGGGCATCGCCGGGACGCGGAGAGGATGAACCCGGCGGCCATCATCACCGGTGGCGCTTCAGGCGTGGGGCTTGCCGTAGCCGAGCGCCTTCTGGATGATGGCTGGTACGTCGCGGTGGTCGACAGCGACCGCGCGGCACTGGCCGAGGCGGAGGATCTTTTGGCTGGAGAGGAGGCGATCTTCCTTGCCGCCGACGTCACGGACGAGGATGAGGTCGCCGATGCCTTTGACGCGGCGGTAGGCGCGCAGGGGCTTTTCGCCGCCCTCGTCAATTGCGCCGGCATCAGGCGCGAGGCGCCGTTCGAGGAGACGAGCGCGGAACTTTTCCGTCAAGTCCTCGACATCAACCTGGCGGGTGCCTTCATTGCCGCCCAGGCGGCACTCGCGCGCATGGGCGAGGGACTTTCGATCGTCAATCTCACCTCTGTCAGCGGTCTGCGCGCCAATGGCGGCCATGCCGCCTATGGCGCCTCGAAAGCAGGCGTGAAGCTGATGAGCGAGGTGATGGCGATGGAACTCGCTGACCGCGGCGTGCGCGTCAACTGCGTGGCGGTGGGCCTTGTCGAAACCTCCACCGCCGCCTTCGACGAGGACATGGAGCGCCGCCGCGCCTGGCTGGAGGCCACGCCGCAGCGCCGCGCCGCCGAGCCGCGCGACATTGCGGCAGCGGTGGCTTATCTGCTTTCGCCGGAGGCAGGCTTCATCACCGGCCACACATTGGTGGTGGATGGAGGGTTCTCGGTCGCCGGACTGCCGCGCGAGGATTGAGCCGAGGCGGTATCCCAGAGGTCTATGCGGCCGAAGCCAGGGAGCTTTATCGCCGGCCGCAGGAGGTCGAAGCCGGCGACGAGGCCCAGAAGATTAAGCTCCAGACCCGTATCCCGCCCGAGCGCCAGCCCGGCATAGCCGCCAAGAAAGAGGCGGTAGTCCGTCCAGTCCGCATCGTGCTCGAAGACGACCAGGCCCCGCCTGTAGTCGCGGCCGATGGCGTTGGGCGGTATCGAGACGCCCAGTTCGGGCACTTGGCTCGCCACATGGGCGACGAAGGAGTTGGAGTTGGGACCGGGCCAGATAACGTAGTCACCTCTGTGGGAATAGGGATAGCTATCGATGGCCGCGCGTACCGCGTGTATCAGCCGCGCGGCCTCCGCACCGTGGAGCGCCTTCACCACATAGGGCATGTTGGAGTACCAGCGTCCGTCCGCCGCGTAGGCGTTCCGGCGCACCGGCGTGCCCCAGCCGACCTTTTCGTAGCGCTCGTAGGCGCTGCCTTCCGGCTTGAGCACGATCCAGGTGTGGAGGGAAAGCGCGCCCTTCATGCCGCCGGTGCGGGCGGCGAGGACGTAGATGGCCGCCTCCTCGCTTACCGAAGCCGGCGGCAGCAGGCCGGTCGCGCTCCAATCGGCGGCACCCCAGGAAGATGGCCGTTCCTCGAGGATCCACCAGCCGGCGAAAAGGCCGGCAGGCAGAAGGAAGGCAACAAAAATAAAGAAGACAATATGCTTGATTTTCCGCACGGCGCCCGCTCTTTAACCCCAAACTGCCGATGATGCGGAAGTTATTGATCCCGGCAATGTTGGTAAGAGCATGGCAAATCCGGTTCTGGTCGAGGCGCTACGCGGCGGCGTGGTGGAAAGCAGGCATCGCGGCGCGGTGGCGGTGGTCGACGCCGACGGCGGGCAAGTTGTCGCCATCGGCGACGTGGAGCGGCCGGTCTTCCCCCGCTCGGCAGTGAAGGCGATACAGGCCCTGCCGCTTGTCGAGAGCGGAACCGCCGATGCCTATCACTTCGGCAACCGCGAAATCGCTCTCGCCTCGGCTTCCCATGCCGGGGAGTGGGCGCATGTCGAGCTGGTGCAGGCGATGCTCGCCAGGGCTGGTCTAGACGAGCCTGCCCTTGAGTGCGGCGCCCACTGGCCGACAAACCATGAGACCACGGTTGCGCTCGCCCGTTCCGGGGCCGTGCCGACGCAACTCCACAACAATTGCTCCGGCAAGCATGCCGGCTTCCTGTGCACGTGCGTGCATAATGGCATCGACCACCATGGCTATATCGGCCATGGCCACGCGTTTCAGGAGATGGTGCGCGAGGCACTGGAAACGGTGACCGGCGCTGCTCACAGCGTCGACGCCTGCGGCACGGATGGTTGCTCCATCCCCACCTATGCCGTGCCGCTGAAGAACCTCGCCCACGGCTTCGCCCGGATGGCGTCCGGCACCGGCCTTTCCAGCGCACGCGCCGCCGCGGCACGGCGCATCTTCGCCGCCTGCACGGCCGAGCCCTTCTACGTTGCCGGCACGGGCCGTGCCGACACGGTGATGATGGAAGCAGGCGGGGGGCGTCTGTTCACCAAGGGAGGTGCGGAGGGCGTCTTCTGTGCGGCTATCCTCGAGCTTGGCCTCGGCATTGCACTCAAATGCGACGACGGCGCCGGGCGCGCCGCCGAAGTGATGGTCGCCGCGGTGCTGCGCGACCTCCTGCCTGAGGACGACCCGTTGCGCACCGCCCTTGCGGCGATGGCGCAGCCGGCGCTGAAGAACTGGCGCGGCATCGAGGTTGGCAGCCTCAGGCCGGCGGGAGCGTTGGCGGGGTGAACTTTCGCGGGAGGAGGCACCTCCTCCAGAGCCAGTCTCGTCGGCGAGGGCGGGAATCGGCTATGAAGCGGCATGGCCGCTACCTTCGATTTTCTCGCACGCCTCGAAACACTCGTCTCCCGCTATCGCGCTGAGGTCGCTGCACCGCACGAGCATCTCGCCGTGCTGCGCTGGCAGATTGCCGAGCGCCATGCGCTCTACGACCGCGCCACCATGCCGGGGCACGTGACCACCAGCGCCTTCGTCATCTCGCCCGACCATGAACAGGCTCTTCTGATCGACCACATCGCTCTCGGCCGTTGGCTCCAGCCGGGCGGACATTACGAGCCGGCGGAATGCTTTCACCAGTCTGCGGCGCGCGAGGCGGTGGAGGAGACCGGCGTCGCCGGCCTCACCCTGCATGAATGGCACCGGGGCGAGGACCTGCCGTTCAACATCGACAGCCACGAGGTGCCGGGCAAGGCCGCGCGCGGCGAGGCGACGCATCTCCACCACGACCTGCAGTACCTTTTCACGGCCGACCCGCATCTGCCGTTGAAAGCGCAGCGCGAGGAGGTCCATGCCGCCATATGGAAGCCCGTATCCGCCTTGCGCGATATCGCGCCGAACGCAGCAGCGCGTCTTGAGAGGGTGACGTAAACAACGCTCATGACTTCGTGAACCGCTTCGGCTAACCTCCGTCGCATCGGCTGGCGGGCGTGGAAATCGGGAGTAGTCTTATGCGCTGGAGAGGGCGCCGCCAAAGCACGAATGTCGAGGACCGGCGCGGGCGATCCGGCACAAGTGCATTTCCGGGCGGCCGGATACGCCTGCCCATGGGGCGGGCGGGACGCGCCGGGGGGGGCGGTCTGTCCACCATCATCATTCTCGTCATCCTGTTTTTCGGCCTGCGCGCTTTAGGCATCGATCCGATGGAAATGCTGGCCGAAGGCCCCGGGGCGCCCAGCGGTGGGACCGTGGAGAGAAGTGCCGCCAACGACGAGATGAGCCAGTTCGTTCGCGTGGTCCTGGCCGAGACGGAAGACGTCTGGAACGATCTTTTCGAGGCCGAAGGCAACCGCTACCCGGAGCCCTCTCTGGTGCTGTTCGGCGGGCAGATCAGATCGGCCTGCGGCTTCGCTTCTTCCGCCAGCGGCCCGTTCTATTGTCCGGGCGACAAGAAGGTCTATCTCGACCTCAATTTCTTCAGCGAACTTGCCAACCGATTCGGCGCGGCCGGCGACTTCGCCCGGGCCTACGTGGTGGCGCATGAGGTGGGCCATCATGTGCAGAACGTGATCGGCGTGCTGCCGCGCTTCAACCAGATGCGCCAGCGCATGAGCCAGGCCGAGGCTAACGCCATGTCTATTCGCGTCGAATTGCAGGCTGACTGCTTCGCCGGCATCTGGGCGCATCACACGGCACAGAAGGGCCTTCTGGAGGAGGGTGACATCGAGGAGGCGTTGAACGCGGCCAACCAGATCGGCGACGACACCTTGCAGCGGCGAACCCAGGGCTATGTGGTACCCGAGAGCTTCAACCACGGGACCTCGGAGCAGCGGCAGCGCTGGTTCGCGCGCGGGATCGAAAGCGGCCGGCCGACGGACTGCGACACGTTCAACGGACCCATCTGATTATCGACTGCTCCGAAGGGGATTGTGGAATGATGAGAGTTGGAACGGTTCTGGCCCTCCTGGTCTCGCTCGCCGGTGGGGCCGTGACCTCGCAGGCGCCCGAACTGGCGCAGCAGTACCGCCAGCGGCTCAATGGAGCGCTGGAGGAGCTTGCCAAGGTCGTAGCGCGTTTCGAGGAGGATGCGGCCCGCCATACATTGCGGCTTGACGAGGCGCTGGCCGTCTATGGCGATGCCGAGGAGCCCTTTCTGCGGGATCGCGGCCTGTCCATGCGCCGGGTTATCGAGCGCTTCGAGCGTCTGGAGCAGCAGTCCGTGCGCCTCGCCGAATTGCCGCCCCCTTTGCGCCCGCTGGCGGTCTTCGTCAATCCTGACGGAGATGTACTGAAGGGTGCCATGCAGGACTTCGAGCCAGCGGTGCCGCTGACGGCGCACGGCATGATCTGGACGGCCTCCGGGCTGCTCGCCGGCTTTGGCCTTTACAAGGGGCTGGCCTTCCCCTTCAGGCGCCGCCGCCGGGCAGCGCGGGTTCCAGGGCGATAGAAGCTTATCGCTCGGCCAGCGCCGGCTCGCCCTTCTTCTCGTGGATCAGGTTGACGAAGCGGCGGAAGAGATAGTGCGAATCCTGCGGACCGGGGGAGGCCTCCGGGTGGTGCTGGACCGAGAAGACCGGACGGCCCACAAGGCTGATGCCGCAATTGGAGCCGTCGAAGAGGGAAACGTGTGTTTCCTCCACGCCTTCGGGCAGGCTGTCGCTATCGACTGCGAAGCCGTGGTTCATGGAGACGATCTCCACCTTTCCGGTGGTGAAATCCTTGACGGGATGATTGGCGCCGTGATGGCCCTGGTGCATCTTGACCGTCTTGCCGCCGAGCGCCAGAGCCAGCATCTGATGGCCTAGGCAGATGCCGAAGATGGGCACGTCGCTCTTCAGGAGCTCGCGAATCATCGGCGCGGCGTATTCGCCCGTGGCCTCCGGGTCGCCCGGCCCGTTGGATAGGAATATGCCGTCCGGATGCATGGCCAGGATGTCCTCGGCCGTGCTGGTGGCCGGTACCACCGTCACCTCGGCACCGAGGCTTGAAAGCAGGCGCAGGATGTTGCGCTTTACTCCGTAGTCGATGGCGACGATGTGCAGCGCGGTTTCGCCCGTCGTGCCGTAGCCCTCGTCCCAGGCCCAGGGAGTCTCGCGCCAGGTGGAGGACTGGCCGGAGGTAACCTGCTTGGCGAGATCCAGGCCGAGGAGCCCGCTCCAGGCCTTCGCCTCGGCTTTGAGCGCTTCTAGGTCGAACGTACCGTCCGGCGCATGGGCGATAACGGCGTTGGCGGCACCCTTCTCGCGCAGGAGGACGGTCAGCGCCCGCGTATCCACTCCGGAAAGGGCGACAATGCCGCGCCGCTTCAGCCACTCGTCGAGGTGCTCGGCGGAACGGTAGTTGGAAGGTTCAGTGATATCGGCGCGGAAGATGGCACCCACCGCGCCGGCGCGAGCAGCCGGGGTCAGATCCTCGATGTCCTCGCGATTCGCGCCCACATTGCCGATATGCGGGAAGGTGAAGGTGACGATCTGGCTGGCGTAGGAGGGATCGGTGAGGATTTCCTGGTAGCCGGTGAGCGCCGTGTTGAAGCATACCTCGCCCACGGCCGAGCCAATGGCGCCGAGCCCATGCCCTTCAATCACCGTGCCGTCGGCCAGGACGAGCAGCGCCGTCGGCTTGGTCTCACCCCAGGGCGCGCTTGTCATTGCCATTTAGAATCTCCATCTGTAGGGAGGCCTTGAAATATAATCCGCCGTGCGCCATATCGCCCGGCGACATGCGAAGGGAGATGGCGTAAAGCCGCAGTCCCTCGCCAACAAAGTTGATGTCCATGCAAGGCGCGGACGATAGACGAAGGCCAGCAAGCGGTCAATTACCGCTCTGGAATTGCTTGTGTCCGATTAGCATAAGAATCCCAGCAGCTTACAGGACAGCGAAACGGTTTGCTTCACAAGTCAGTCGGCGTTATGGTCGCCGCTGCGACGGGAGATGAATGCCATGCGCGAGAAGATCGCCCAGGCGCTGAAAGACGCCGCTAAGGAACAGGACAAACGACGGATCTCGACGTTGCGTCTGATCCAGACGGCCATCAAGGATCGCGATATCGCCAATCGCGGAGCCGGCAAGGACCCGGTGAGCGACGAGGACATCATGGATATCCTCATCCGCATGGTGAAGCAGCGCAAGGAATCGGCCAAGGGCTTCGAGGAGGGAAACCGACTGGAGCTTGCCGAGCAGGAGCGCGAGGAAATCGGCATCATTGCCGAATTCCTGCCCCGGCCCCTTGGCGAGGACGACATGAAGAAGGTTTGCGCCGAGGTCGTCCACGAGGTGGGCGCCGACGGGTTGCGCGACATGCGCCGCTGCATGAACGCACTCAAGGAGAAGTTCCCCGGCCGCATGGACCTTGGCAAGGCGAGCGGCATCGTCAAGAATATGCTGCAGTAAAGGGGCGGGCTGGAGCTGTGAAGATCACGGCTCCTGTATTTGTCGCGCGCACGTGCGGGGCCGATCATCACGGACGTGGTTCGTCATCGCGCTGACAGCTACCATGATGGTGGCCGAGGTCACCGCCGCGACCATCTACGGCTCGATGGCGCTCGTCGCGGATGGCTGGCACATGTCGAGCGCTCGCTATTTCTTCGCACGGCACAACGCCCGCAAACCGCGTTTCACTTTCGGCATCGGTGTTACAGCCAGCCTTTCCGGCGGAAGTAGAACAGAGGCAAGATCGCCGACAGCACCATGACGCCGAGCGCCACCGGATAGCCCCAGGTCTCGTTGAGCTCCGGCATGAAGCGGAAGTTCATGCCGTAGATGGAAGCGATCAGCGTCGGCGGCATCAGGCCGACAGCGGCGACGGAGAAGATCTTGATGATGGCGTTCTGTTCGACCGAGATGAGCCCGACGACAGTGTCGAGCAGGAAGGTGATCTTGTTTGACAGGTAGTCGACGTAGTTTTCCAGCGATTGCGTGTCGCGCTCCAGCGATTTGATCCAGGTGCGCGTCTCCTTGCGGGGCTCGCTGCCCTCCACCGCCACCTGAACGTAGGCGAGCAGCCGGCCGATGCCCGACAGGCTCTCACGCACCTTGGATAGGAACGTGCCCTGGCTGCCGATCCGCGTCAGCAGGCGGCGAAATTCCTTGGTGCTCATGGGGCGTTCGGCGGTCTGCTTCTGCCATATCGCCTGCGAGGCGGTCTCGATCTCCTCCGTTACGTCCTCAAGGACATCCGCCAGCCTGTCGGTGGCTGCCTCGATAATGCCGAGCATGACGGAGCGGCCGCTGCACTTGGGGCTGAGGAGGTTGCTGCCAGGTTTGGTGGCGCGGCTGATGTAGAGCTCAATCGCCTTGGGTTCGCTGTAGCGCACCGTGACGAGCAGCCTCTCGGTGAGCACGAAGGAGATGGGGGCGATCTTCCGCTGCCCCATTTCGGCCTTGTGGAGGATCGGCGCAGTCAGGTATTTCACGCCTCCTTCCGTATAGAAGCGGCTCGATTCCTCGATCTCCACCATGTCCTCGGTGGTCGGGATGGAGGCCCCTGTCCAGGTTTCCACCACCTTGTCCTCCTCGGCGGAAGGGTTGAGGAGGTCGATCCACAGCACGTCGGCGGGTAGGGCCTCGTCCGGCTTCGGGTCGATCCGGCGAAGATAGTCGCCCTCCATGCAAAAGACTTGAATCATGGCATTGTTTCCTCGAATGACGCGCCGAGGCTGGATAACAGACCATTGTCGCGGCTGAAAGTTTCAGAGACGTTCAAGCAGCGTATCGACCAGCCGCCCCGCCGCATCCGCGAGCACGGTACCGGGCGGGAAGACTTCGGCCACGCCGGCTTGCCGCACTGCCTCGAGGTCGCCAGGCGGGATGACACCGCCGGCGACGATCAGGACCTCGTCGCGGCCCCGTTTTTGAAGCGCTTCTTTCAGCTCGGGGATGAGGGTGATATGACCGGCGGCCAAGGAGGAGATGCCGACGATATGCACGTCCTTCTCGTCGGCGAGCTTCGCCACCTCTTCCGGTGTCTGGAACATGGCGCCCACGGTGACGTCGAAACCGAGATCGCCGAAAGCCGTGGCGATCACCTTCTGGCCGCGGTCGTGGCCGTCCTGACCCACCTTGGCGACGAGGATGCGCGGCTGAGTGCCGGCCTTGTCGCGGAAGGCCGCAACCTTCTCCTCGGCGCGGACGACCGCTTCGTTGTCGCCCATCTCCTTGCGGTAGACGCCGGAGATGGTGCGGATCTCCGCCACATGGCGACCGAAGACCTTCTCCAGCGCTTGGGAAATCTCGCCCACCGTCGCCTGCGCACGGGCGGCGCGGATGGCGAATTCGAGCAGGTTCTGGCCCTTTTCAGCGGCTCTGGTGAGCGCATCGAGAGCGCTTTCCACGCCGGCCACGTCGCGCGTGCCCTTCAATCGCTGCAGCTTGGAGAACTGGCGCGCGCGCACCTCGGCGTTGTCGATCTTGAGGACCTCCACCTCACGGTCGGTCTCGGGTCGGTACTGATTGACGCCGATGACGGCCTGCTCGCCCGAATCGATGCGCGCCTGGGTACGGGCGGCCGCTTCCTCGACGCGCAGCTTGGGCACACCCTTCTCGATGGCCGAAGCCATGCCGCCGAGGCTTTCCACCTCCTCGATATGGGAAAGCGCGCGGGCTGCCAGATCGTGCGTCAGACGCTCCACGAAGGCCGAACCGCCCCATGGGTCGATGATGCGTGTGGTGCCGGATTCGGCCTGCAGAACGAGCTGCGTGTTCCGTGCGATGCGGGCGGAATGGTCGCTCGGCAGCGCCAGCGCCTCGTCGAAGGAGTTAGTGTGCAGCGACTGCGTATGCCCCTGCGTCGCCGCCATCGCCTCGACCATCGTGCGCACGATGTTGTTGTAGGGGTCTTGTGCGGTGAGGGACCAGCCGGAGGTTTGGCAGTGGGTACGCAGAGACAGCGAGCGCGGGTCCTTTGGCGAAAAGTTCTTCTTGATGAGCGTCGCCCACAACATGCGCGCCGCCCGCATCTTCGCCAATTCCATGAAGAAGTTCATGCCGATGGCCCAGAAGAAGGAGAGGCGTGGGGCGAAGCGGTCGATGTCGAGGCCGGCAGCAAGGCCGGCGCGGGCATATTCGATGCCGTCGGCGATGGTGTAGGCAAGCTCCAGGTCCGCCGTCGCTCCGGCTTCCTGCATATGGTAGCCGGAGATGGAGATGGAGTTGAACTTCGGCATGTGCTCGGCCGTATAGGCGAAGATGTCCGAGATGATCCGCATCGAGGGTTTGGGCGGGTAGATATAGGTGTTGCGGACCATGAACTCCTTGAGGATGTCGTTCTGGATGGTGCCTGCAAGGTCCCTCTGGGCGACCCCCTGCTCCTCCGCCGCAACGATGTAGAGCGCCATGATCGGAAGCACGGCGCCGTTCATGGTCATTGACACCGTCATCTTGTCGAGCGGGATGCCGTCGAAGAGCTGGCGCATATCGAGGATGGAATCGATTGCCACCCCCGCCATGCCGACATCGCCGGCGACGCGCGGATGGTCGCTGTCGTAGCCGCGATGGGTGGCAAGGTCGAAGGCGACGGAAAGGCCCTTCTGACCGGCAGCGAGATTGCGGCGGTAGAAGGCGTTCGATTCTTCGGCCGTCGAGAAGCCGGCATACTGGCGGATGGTCCACGGGTGGCGGACATACATGGTGGGGTAGGGGCCGCGGACGAATGGCGGCAAGCCCGGATAGGTGTCGAGGAAGGGCAGGTCTTTCAGGTCCTCCTCGCCATAGGCGCGGCGAATGGAGATGCCCTCTGGCGTGTCGCGGCGGCCTTCCGGCCGCTCGCCACCCGCCTTCGCCGGTTGGGACCAGGCGAGGGCCGAGAAGTCAGGGATCATTCGGTTTCTCCAAACCCCTCGTCGAGGCGTGAGGCGGGCAGGGGATCGCAGGCCACCGCCCCGTCGCGCGGCATCGGCTGCCGCTCGGCGGCAAGCGTGGTGACGGGGCGCTCGCGGTCCATCGTGTAGACTGTCGTGCCGACGATCTTGTGCTCGCCCTCGCGAACCTTGCCGAGCCGCTCCATGCGGGCGCTCGCAACGCGCTTCTGAATGTGACCGGCGGCGAGGCTTCTCAGCACCCCGCCCTCGGCCTCGATGCGGCGGAACTCCTCCCACGCCTTCTCGCACAGCCCATCCGTCAGCGCCTCGATACCGCCGGAGCCGGCGGCCGGATCGGCGACGAACTCAAGCCGGCATTCCTTCTCGAGGATGAGCTGCGTGTTGCGCGCCAGCCTACGCGCGAAGGCGTCGGGCAGGCCGTGGGTGATGGTGTGCGGCACCACGGAGATGGAATCGGCGCCACCTGTGGCCGCTGCGAAGGCGGCGATGGTGGTGCGCAGGATGTTGGTCTCCGGATCGCGTGCCGTCATCATGCGGTAGGAGGTCTCTGCGTGGATGGCGACGGGCATCGGATCGATGGAGCATGCCTCCAGCATGCGCGCCCACAGCTTGCGCAGCGCCCTGATCTTTGCCATCGACTGGAACTGGTCCTGGTCGACGCTGAGTGCGAAGCCGATGTGCGGGGCGGCATAGACCAGCGGCTGGCGCGCCTCCTCGAACATCCTGAGATGCGAGACGGCGGAAGCCAGCATGATGCCGAGCTCCTGCGCCTCGGTCGCCCCGGCATTGTGGAAAACGCGTCCGTCCGCTTCAAGTAGAATGCCGGGCAATGCCAGTGCGAAGAAGCCTGCGAGCGACTGCGGCATTGAGGCTTCCAGCGCCTCGATGGACATGCGCAGCCTTCCCGTGCCGGCGAAGAGCGAGGCCGGGTCGACACCGAAGGAGAGGCTGAGACGGGCGGGATCGGCGCGCCTGTCGCGCAGCACCTGCACCAGCCAATCGATGGACGCGCGGCTGTTCGGGTGCACGTCGATGCGCAGATGGACGTTCCTCAAAGGCACGTCGGCAAGTGCGTCGCGCAGGCCTTCCGGGCTTGCCGGCAGACCGTAGCCGAAGGCGTTCGGTGCACCGGCGAAGATGAGGGAGAGGCCAGTGGCACCCTGCGCCAGGTCCTCCTTCGCCTGGGCCGCGGCCCGTGCTGGGTCAGGATCGTCCATACGCTGGACGAGCGCCCAGGAGGCGTTCGGGTCGAGACGCGGCAGGGGGCGTGCGCCTTCGGCGCGCTCGTAAAGCGGTTCAATGCCGATGCCATCGTCGCTACGGTGGCTGAGAGACCCGTAGTCAGTGTCCTTGCCCAATGAGCGGGCAACCAGTTCCAGCCATTGCTTCCTGTCGACATCGGGAAAATCCGACTTTGTCAGGATCGTTCGATCCATCTTCGTCCCCTGTCCCTTTGTATCCGCGTGGCCATGTTCCGAGTTTAGGATGAGGTTACGTTTGCCGCAATGCACCCTTCGGTGTGCAATCGCTTTTCTTGAACGTTGTAAATAGGGCGTGAGAAGGCCCCCTCAAGAACAAGACATTGTGGCAGCGGGCACCGCCGATTATACCTGACCGATGATGCCGGCAGCGGCAGGGGAAAGAAAAAGGAGAGGGCATGAGCGGCGAAGATAGCATTTTTCTCGGCGCCAGTCGGCACAACGACGATAGCTATCAGCAAGCCGAGCGGCTCCTGCTGAAATACGCCAACCGGCACGGTCTTATCACCGGCGCCACCGGCACCGGCAAGACCGTATCGCTGCAGATCCTGGCAGAGGGCTTCTCCAATGCCGGCGTTCCCGTCTTCTGCGCGGACATCAAGGGCGATCTCTCCGGCATTGCCGTAAAGGGCGAGGAGAAGGAGGTTCTGACCAAGCGGGCCGAGACGATCAAGCTGGATCCATACGAGTTCCGTGAGACGCCGGTCATCTTCTGGGATCTGTTCGGCGAGAAGGGCCATCCGATTCGGGCCACCATCTCCGAGATGGGACCGCTGCTTCTGTCGCGGCTCATGAACCTGTCGGATGCGCAGGAAGGTGTCATGAACATCGCCTTCCGCATCGCCGACGAGGAGGGGCTGCTGCTGCTCGACCTCAAGGACCTGCAGGCGCTGCTCGCCCATATAGCCGAGCGGGCCGGCGAGATCGGCGTGCGCTACGGCAATGTGTCGAAACAGTCCGTCGGCGCGATCCAGCGTTCGCTCCTGGTGCTCGAACAACAAGGCGGCGAGCATTTCTTCGGCGAGCCGGCGCTTGAGATCGCCGACCTGATGCGCACCACCCGCGACGGGCGCGGCTATGTCAGCGTGCTTGCCGCCGATAAGCTGATGATGAATCCGCGACTTTACGCGACATTCCTGCTGTGGCTCTTGTCGGAGCTGTTCGAGGAACTGCCCGAGGTGGGCGATCCGGACAAGCCGAGGCTAGTCTTCTTCTTCGACGAAGCGCATCTGCTTTTCGACGAAGCGCCGAGGGCGCTTGTCGAGCGCGTAGAGCAGGTGGTGCGCCTCATCCGCTCAAAGGGCGTGGGCGTCTACTTCGTCACGCAGAACCCGCTCGACGTGCCCGACAGCGTTCTGGCACAGCTCGGCAACCGCGTGCAGCACGCGCTGCGCGCCTACACTCCGCGCGAGCAGAAGGCGGTGAAGACGGCGGCTGACACCTTCCGTCCCAACCCGGATTTCGATTGTTTCGAGGCGATCACGAAATTGGGCGTCGGCGAGGCGCTGGTTTCCACGCTCGAGGCGAAAGCCGTTCCCTCGGTCGTCCAGCGCACGCTCATCCGCCCGCCGTCCTCGCGCATGGGCACGATCTCCGATGCCGAGCGCCGGGCGGTGACGGGCCAAGGCCCGGTCGCCGCGCAGTACGACAAGGAGCTGGATCGGGAATCGGCCTTCGAGATGCTGCAGAAGCGCGCTGCCGAGAAAGCCACCGAGGCGGAGGAGCAGCCGTCCAAGGAGACCGCGGAGGCGGAAGGATCGGGCTGGTCGTTGCCGGGTTTTGGCGGCGGCCGCTCGTCCGGCAGCAAGAGCTCCTATCGGCGCCAGTCGGTCACGGAAGCTGCCGTCAAATCCATCGTCCGCTCGGTCGGTACGACATTGGGGCGCGAGATCATCCGGGGAGTTCTAGGCAGCTTGAGGAGGCGTTGAGTTCCCTATCGAGGGGAGGACACCGCCACACTAAACCGTGTAGACCCCGCTGGTCACCACGACCGGCGTTCCCTCTGGCACGCGGTCATAGAGGTCGATCACGTCCTGATTAATCATGCGCACGCAACCCGATGACACGGACTTGCCGATCGTCCACCATTCGGGCGAGCCGTGGATCCGGTAGAGCGTGTCCTTGCCGTCTTCATAGAGATAGAGCGCACGGGCTCCGAGCGGGTTCATGATGCCGCCTTCCATGCCGCCACGCCATTCGCCCGTGTCCTTGTCGAACTCCGTGCGGTACTTCTCCAACTCCGGCTGACGCTCAATCATTTCCTCCGGCGGGTGCCAATTCGGCCACACCCGCTTCTTATTGATCTGCGCCCGGCCTGCCCATTCGAACCCGGCGCGCCCAAGGCCGACGCCGTAGCGCAAGGCCCGGCCACCCCCGCGCACGAGGTAGAGGAAGTGCTGCGAGGTGTCGACGACGATCGTGCCGGGCTGCTCGCCCGTCGGGTCGGCCACTTCCTGACGGTAGAGCCGTGGGTCCAGCTTCTCGATGGGGACGGAGGGAATTTCGCGACCGTCGTCCACCATCGCGCCGTACATGACGCGAAATTCGGAGACGCTGGGCGTCGGTGCCGGGCGCGCCGGTGCATACGCCGTCTGCGTGGAAGGTACCGACACGCAACCGGCGAGCGCCGCGGTGGCGGCGCTGGCCGCCGTGGCAGAAAGGAACCGGCGGCGTGTCATGGTGGGGGAGCAGGGGTTAAAGGTGGACATCGGTCTCTTCTGTTCGCTCAAAAAACGTTTCATGCAATGCGGTGAAAAGCTGGGCAACGATGAGGACGGCTGAGTCGGCTAGGGCGCAAGCATAAACCTGTAATTCGGGCGGGAGGGTGAATTTGGCAAGGCAGCACCGCATTATCGACCCGGCCGGTTACGATTTGCAACGCGTTGATGCGGGCCAGTCTCCATCAACTTGCCGTGATAAGGCCTTCGAGCGAGGGCAGGATGAGCTCCGGTTGATGGTCAGCATATTCGTCCGGCTGTTGTGTCCGATTGATCCACACGGTGCGAAAACCGCAGCGTGTGGCACCGGCAATGTCCCAACGGTTCGATGACTGGAAGGAGACGGCGCTCGGATAAATACGCCACGACATGGTTACCAAGTCGTAAACGGCCGGGTCCGTCTTGAACCTGCGCGCGTCGTCCGCCGAGAAGACGTCGTCGAGAACGGTCTCCAGCGCCGCCGAGCGCACCGCCGCCTCGAGCATCGCCTTGGAACCGTTGGACAGGATGGCAAGCCGCGCGCCGGCGATCTTCAGCGCCCTGAGAACGCTCGGCACCTCCGGATAGCAATCGAGATGCCAATAGGCCTCGAGGAGCTTGTCCCTGAGGCCGGTGTCGATCGAGGGAACCTTGCGGAAGGCATAGTCGAGCGACCGCTCGGTGAGCGTCCAGAAATCGACATGCTCGCCCATCAATGTGCCGACCCAGGAGTATTCGAGCTGCTTGGCGCGCCAGATATCGGAAAGAAGCTGCCCCTCGGGGCCGATCTCGCCTGCGTGTTTGCGCACGGCGGCATGCACGTCGAATAGCGTGCCGTAAGCATCGAAAACGAAAGCGGAAAAGCGCATGTCCAAACCTTTGGAAACAACCACACTTGACCGCAAGTACTGCCGGCGGTCAAGAACGGCTGGACCGACGCTTGGGTGAATGTGACAATTGACGGCGCTTTGCTAGGCGCTATCCCTAGCACCCAAGGAAAGAATAAGGAGGCGAAACGCCATGAATGCCCTGCCGGAGGCGCAATCCATCACCTGGACCTTCCTCGACGGAGACTGGCATGAGGGCAATGTGGCCATCGCCGGACCGCGTACCCACGCCATATGGCTGGGCTCGTCCGTCTTCGACGGTGCTCGCTGGTTCGAGGGCGTGGCACCGGACCTCGACCGCCATTCGGAGCGCGTGAACGCCTCGGCGCGTGCCCTGGGCCTCGATGCACTGAAGCCGGCGGAGGAGATCGTCGCGCTGACCTGGGAGGGGCTGAAGAAGTTCGACGGCAAGACCGCCGTCTATATCCGCCCCATGTACTGGGCCGAGCACGGCGGCTACATGAGCGTGCCGGCGGACCCTTCCTCCACGCGTTTCTGCCTCTGCCTCTATGAGGCGCCGATGATCTCACCAAAAGGCTTTTCCATCGGCGTCTCCCGTTTCCGCCGTCCGACGATCGAGACCATGCCGACCAATGCCAAGGCCGGGTGCCTCTATCCGAACAACGGGCGGGCGATCCTCGATGCCAAGGGGCGGGGTTTCGACAACGCCCTCGTGCTCGACATGCTGGGTAACGTCGCCGAGACAGGGACCTCCAACATCTTCCTTGTCAAGGATGGCCAGGTCTTTACGCCCGCGCCGAACGGCACGTTTCTCTCCGGCATCACGCGCGCCCGCGTCATGATGCTGCTTTCCGATGCCGGCTCGCCGGTGGTGGAGAAGACCTTGAGCGTGCAGGATTTTCTCAACGCAGATGAAATCTTCTCCACCGGCAACCATTCGAAGGTGGTACCGGTCACCCGTATCGAGGAGCGGGTACTTCAGCCGGGCCCTGTGGCCAAGAAGGCGCGTGAGCTCTATTGGGAATGGGCGCATTCGACGCCCGCCGGCTGACCTGCTAGGAACGTTCGGTGCGGGGCGGAGTTGTCAAAGCGCACACCCGACCCCATCTGCGAGTCGCAAGATTTTCAACCGCTGTTACGAGGGAGACCGAATATGGCCTTTGAACTGCCAGACCTGCCCTATGACTACGAGGCATTGCAGCCCTACATGTCGAGGGAGACGCTCGAATTCCACCACGACAAGCACCACAAGGCCTATGTCGACACCGGTAACAAGCTGGCGGCGGAAGCCGGCATGGACAACCTGTCGGTGGAAGAGGTCGTCAAGCAGTCCTTCGGCAAGAACCAGACCCTCTTCAACAATGCCGGCCAGCATTTCAACCACCTCCATTTCTGGAACTGGATGAAGAAAGGCGGCGGCGGCACCAGCCTGCCCGGTGCGCTTCAGAAGGCCATCGACAGCGATCTCGGCGGCTACGACAAGTTCCGCGCCGACTTCATCAACGCCGGCGTCACCCAGTTTGGCTCCGGCTGGGCGTGGCTGGCCGTGAAGGGCGGCAAGCTTGAAATCATGAAGACGCCCAATGGCGAGAACCCGCTGGTCCATGGCGGCACGCCGATCCTCGGCGTCGACGTGTGGGAGCATTCCTACTACATCGACTACCGCAATGCGCGGCCGAAATATCTGGAAGCCTTTGTCGATAACCTCATCAACTGGGATTACGTCCTGGAGTGCTACGAGAAGGCGAGCTGAGCGCAAGACGGCAGCGAAGTGTTTGAAGAAACCCGGCCTTGGCGCCGGGTTTTCTTTTGCCGGCATTTGGGAGGAGTCGATTCGTTGGTCGGCTCACGAAAGCGTGATCTAAACAGGCCTACATTTGAGCCAAGCCGGTGCAGCGGCGACTATGGTGACGACGGGGGGTAAACCTTCGGAGATAGCTGATGAAAAGATTCGTGGTTTCCTGTTCCGCGCTTTCCGCACTCTTCATCACGGCGGCTGCCGTGACGGCTGCAGACGATCCTGTTGCCGTACGCAAGGCGCTGATGCAGTCGATGGCGGCATCGGCGGCGACGTCTGGCGCCATGTTGAAGGGCGAGCTCGATTATAACCCGGTCGTCGCGAAGGCCGCGCTCGCCACTTTCAACGCGACCGCGCACGCCTATGGCGACTATTTCCCCGGGGGCTCGGAGACGGGCGGCGACACCACGGCCGCGCCGGAGATTTGGAAAGATCCCGAAGGATTTCAGGAGGCGTTGGGCAAGTTTCAGACCGATGTGGCGGCGGCGCTCGAGGCTTCCGGCAAGGACGGTCCGGCCGATCTTGCCGCCTTTCAGCAGGCCGTTGGTCCGGTGCTAACCAACTGCCGTAGCTGTCACGAAGATTTCCGCGTGAAGAACAACTGACGATTGATGCCGCGCAAGCTGCTTTATGCCGCCGTCCTGATTCTCGTCGTGGGCGGCGTATTCTGGTTCGCGACCGAGCCGGAGCGGCTCGATGCGGCAACCCTTGCCGGCGTGCAGCCGGGCGATCCAGACCGCGGCGAGCGCATTTTCCAGATCGGCGGCTGCGCTTCCTGCCACGTACGGCCGGACGCCGAGGGCGAGGCGGAACTGGAGCTTGCCGGCGGCTTTGCACTCGAGACCGCCTTCGGCACGTTCGTGGCGCCGAACATCTCGCCCGATCCCGAACATGGCATCGGTGCGTGGGAGGCGGCCGACTTCGCCAACGCCATGATGCGCGGCGTCTCGCCGGAGGGCGAGCACTACTATCCGGCTTTCCCCTACACCTCCTATGCGCGGATGAAGCTGCAGGACGTGGCTGATCTCTTCGCCTATTTGAAGACGCTGCCGCCGATTGCCGAGGATGCGCCAAGCCATACGCTTTCCTTCCCCTACACACTGCGGCGTGGGCTCGGACTGTGGAAGCTTTTGTATCTGAGTGAGGAGCCGGTGGTGACGTTCCCCGTCGGTGCGCCGGAGGCAGTGCTGCGCGGGCGCTACCTTGTGGAGGGGCCGGGGCACTGCGGCGAGTGCCACACGCCGCGCTTCTTCACCGGCGGCTTGAAGGGCGACCGCTGGCTGGCGGGCGCGCGGGCGCTGGAGGGGGAAGGGTCCGTACCGAACATCACGCCGAGCGAGGAAGGTCTCCGTTCGTGGTCTCCGGGCGACATCGTCTACTACTTCGAAACCGGCTTCACGCCCGACTTCGATTCCGTCGGCGGCGCCATGGTCGCCGTGCAGGAGAACCTGGCGAAGCTGCGGGCGGAGGACCGGGAAGCGATTGCGGCGTATTTGAAGGCGGTGCCTATAAGAGCAAGTAGTGAGTAGCGAAGTGAGCCGAATTTGGCGGCGACCATACTTCCCTACTCACTCTTTCCCACCGCCTTCAGTGTGAACGCATAGCTGAATGCCACCTCCTCCAGCCGGGAGAAGCGGCCCGAGGCGCCGGCGTGGCCGGCGTCGAGGTTGATCTTTAGCATGACGGGATTGCCGGCCTTGTTGCTGTCGCGCAAGCGCGCCACCCATTTGGCCGGCTCCCAATAGGTCACGCGCGGGTCCGTGAGGCCGGCCAGTGCCAGGATGGTGGGGTAGGGCTGTTCGCGCACATTGTCGTAGGGCGAGTAGGCGGCGATAGTCTCGTAGTCTTGCCGGCTGGCGATGGGATTTCCCCATTCGGGCCATTCGGGCGGGGTGAGCGGCAGCGTGTCATCGAGCATGGTGTTGAGCACGTCGACGAAGGGCACGTGCGCCACGATAGCGCAAAAATCCTGCGGTGCCATGGTGGCGACGGCGCCCATCAGCATGCCGCCGGCCGAGCCTCCTTCGGCAACGAGCCTATCGTGGCTGGTGTAGCCTGCCGCCACCAGGTGGCGGGCGCAGGCGATGAAATCGGTGAACGTGTTCGGCTTCTTCTCCCGCTTGCCATCTTCGTACCAGCTATAGCCCTTGTCCTTGCCGCCGCGGATATGGGCGATGGCGTAGACGAAGCCGCGGTCGACCAGAGAGAGGCAGTTGGTGCGGAAGGCGGCCGGTATGGTGATGCCGTAGGCGCCGTAGCCATAGAGCAGGCAGGGGGCGGTGCCGTCGAGCTTAAGGCCGCGGCGGTGAACGAGGGAGATCGGCACGAGTTCGCCGTCGGGTGCTGCCGCCATCAGGCGGCGCGTGACGTAATCCTCGGAGTTATGGCCGGATGGCACCTCCTGTGTTTTCAGGAGAGTGCGCCGGCGCGTGCGCATGTCGTAGTCGAATTCCTGCGCCGGCGTTGTCATCGAGGAATAGGTGAAGCGGAAGGTCTCCGTGCCGTATTCGAGGGAACCACCGAGGCCCAGCGAATAGGCCTCCTCGTCAAAGTCGATCACATGTTCCTCGCCGCTTGCCCGCTCGCGCACAACGATGCGCGGCAGGCCGTCCTTGCGCTCCAGGCGCACGAGATAGCGCCTGAAGGCGAGGATCGACAGGATCAGCCGTCCTGGCTCATGCGCCACCACCTCGCGCCAGTTGGCGCGCGACGGATCGGCGACGGGGGCGGCCATAATCTTGAAGTCCTTGGCGCCATCGGCGTTGGTGAGGATGAAGAACTCCTCTCCCGCCGGCTCCAGATTGTATTCCACGCCCGTCTCGCGTGCCGCCACCACGCGTGGGGTGGCGTTCGCATCGTTCGCCGGCAGAACGCGGTATTCGGTGGTTTCGTGGTCGTAGACGTTGATGAAGATCCAGTCGTCGAGCCGGCTGCCGAAGACATTCATGAAGAAGCCGGGATCGGCTTCCTCGTAGATGAGCCGGTCTTTTCCGGCGTCTTCGCCCAGTGCGTGGAAGAAGACCTTGGAGGGGCGGTGGTTGTCGTCGAGCCGCGTGTAGTAGAAGCCGCTGCCGTCGGCGTTGAAGGTGCCGGAGCCGCTGGCATTTTCCACCCGGTCTTCGAGGTCGCGCCTGGAGGAGAGGGCACGGACCCTAAGCGTGTAGAACTCCGAGCCCTTGTCGTCCGCTCCCCACAGAAGGTGCTTATGATCGGGCGAGTGGCCGATGCCGCCGATATGAAAATAGGCCTTGCCTTCGGCCTCCTTGTCGCCATCAAGCAGCACCTCCTCCGCGCCGCCTTCGCGCGGCGTGCGGAAGAAGTGCGGGTGCTCGCCGCCCTCCCGGTATGCGCTGCCATAGGCATAGGGGCCGTCCTTCATGGGAACGGAGGAATCGTCCTCTTTGATGCGGCCCTTCATCTCGGCAAAGAGCGTCTTCTGAAGTCCCTTTGTGTCGGCCATCAGTTGCTCGTGATAGACATTCTCCGCCTCCAGATGAGCGCGGATGTCTGTGGCGAGCAGGGAAGGATCTTTCAGCACCTCCTGCCAGTTCTCAGCCCTGAGCCAGCCATAGTCGTCCGTGCGGGTGATGCCGTGGCGGGTGTCCTGGCGCGGGCGCTTTTCCGGGCGGGGTGCGGGGAGAGAGGCGAAGGCGGCCTTCTGCTGCATGGTGGCGATATCCTTGTCGAAGGGGACAATCTGAGAGGTACCGAATTCTTATGGGAAATGAACAGGGCCTTTGGCCTCGGTTCAAGGCGTAATTGCCATCGATGGTCGACGCAAGGTTGGCACTGTGGAACGACCATGCGGCGCCGCAGATATCCTCTACCGCCGCAGTCTTGGCCGATAGTCCCCCGCCCCCCAGTGCAACACGGAGCGCCGGCGCGGGCGGGACTGCGGCTCGTAATGGCGGCTGAGAGCAGCAAGCGCGGTCTTCAGCACCACCTTGGCGGAGCGCACCGGCCACCCGCGCTCTGCTTCGACTTGCTCCAGTCCTTTCAGGAAACAGCAGACATCGACCAGCACGCCGGAAAGCTCCGGTCCCACCGCAATAAGCGCCTGGTCGACCCGCTGGCGCGCGGCCAGCGCGGCATCGGTGAGGTCAGCGGTGCCGTTATCGCCGCTGCCGCGCCGGCCGTCAGCCACAGCCTCGCTCCAGTTGGCGCCAAGCCGGGGCATGATGCGGCCGCGTGTATAGTCTGCGCGCAAGCGCTCGCCGGCACGGAACTCGTTGTCGTCGAGGAAAGGCGTGCCGTTCTTCGTCCGCCTTCGGGCGAGTTGCGCCAGGGGGGATTCGGACAGGTTAGCCTGGACCGTGTGCTCGCCAGCCTCGGTCAGCAGCGTGCGCGTTCCAAGGTCCATGTGCTGAGTGCGGAAAGGCGCATCGCCCGCTTCCGTGCGTTTCGCGAGCGCTCGACCCTCCGGTGAAAGGGCAAGACCCGCGCCTTCCCTCCGCATCACCCCGTCGCGCACCAGGGCTGTCAGCGTTGCGGAGGCGGCCGATACCGTGCCGCGCTCACCGCCGTCGAGCAGGACCGTGCCCTCCTTGGCCGCGGCGCGGGGAATGGCGGGACCCGCAGCGAGGAAGCGCACGATACGCGCCCGTTCCTTGCGCGCACGCGCCGAATCGATCTCCTGTCGTTTCAAGGAAGCACCTCCGTCTGCCGGAAAGCCGCTGCGGTCACGCGCTCGACCATGTGTACGATGCGGTCGAGGTCTTCGTCGTCGCGCATGTCCTCAACAAGGTGGCAGGCATGCTTGACTGTAGTGCGGTCGCGGCCGAAGCCCTGGCCGACCTCCTTCATCGTAAGCCCCAGCACCACGTGCGTCACATACATGCCGATCTGCCGTACCCGGGTCACGCTGACGGTGCTCCTGCCAGGCCGGCGCAACTCGCGTCCGCTGACGTTGAAAAGGGCGGCGACGATGTCCATCACGCATTCGCAGACGTCCATCACCCGCTCGTCGGTAACGGGGCTTAGCCTGCGTATGTAGGCTTGGGCGAGCGCAGTCGGGTCCTGCATTTCGTTTTCGTGCGGTATCGGGCTTGCGGCGATCAAAGGCACAGAACGGATCCCCTCCACTGGAAACAGGAATAAATTCCTTATACCGCCGCCGGCCGAAAGGGCGAACAAAAAAGGAACAAAAATTCGAAGCGTGTTAGCCCGTCTATTTGTTTCAAAAAGACATTTTCTTTTTTCGCATAAAATAATGCCGCAAATTTATCCCCGCGGCGCACGCACCTTGCACACTGGGCTCCAACAGATGGAGGTTGTGCGCATGAGCGTGTTTCAGGAAGAGGTCAAGACATTCCGCCAGGCAAAGAAGCTTCAGGCGGCGGAGGCGCGGCAATGCGCAGTATTCTTCCTCGTCTCAGGGATAGATCTGGCCGTAGCCCTAAAGTCTTCAGGAAAGGAAAGGACGGCGATCCTGGCGCGGCTTACCCGGCTGATCGAGCGGGAGCGGCTGAAGGGTATACGGCGGCACTGGAGCTACGACCTCAACCGCCATATCGCTCTCAAACAGGTCCATGACCGGCTGAAGGCGGGTGTGGCCGGAGCAGGTGAGTCGGAAGCCGAAAAGAAACCAGCCCGACGTCGCTTCACCTCGGTGCGGGCTCAAAAAAGGCAAAAGCGGCACCCTGAGGCGCCGCCTTTCAAAAGCACTCAGTTGCGATGAAACGCTACTTCTTCTTCGGCTTGCGCCCGAGGCCCATCTTCTTCGCCAACTGCGAGCGCGCTACGGCATAGCTCGGAGCGACCATCGGATAGCTGGGATCGAGGCCCCACTTCTCGCGATATTGCTCCGGCGTCAGGCTGTAGTGCGTCATAAGGTGGCGCTTCAACGACTTGAATTTCTTACCGTCTTCAAGGCAGATGATGTAGTCGTCGTGCACGGAACGCTTCGGATTGACTGCCGGCTTCGGCTTTTCGGCCGGCGCCTGCTCGCCAGTACGGTTCACCTTGCCCAGTGCCGTATGAACGTCGGCAATCAGGTTTGACAGCTCCGAAACCGGAACAGGATTGTTGCTGACATAAGCAGCCACAACATCTGCCGTCAGTTCGATAAGCACTTCATCATTTTTTGTCTGTGGTTCGTCCATGTTCTCTACCCTACCCCAATGTCATCAATGATCCGACACCGCACCTTCTACATACAGCGGCATTCAAACAGCATTTATTTAGTCTTATCAGTGCCCGCATTCAAGCACAACGGGTTATTCACGCTTTGATATATCCCGTCAACTCACAATTTCTATCAAGCACCGGCATGCTGTATATTTGTTATACTTGATTCCAGTTTTGACGAAGTCCGGTTTGGCCGATACCACGGCGTCGGCATAGCCTTGCGATAGCAAAACCGTGCTGTGGTCGCCGCTTGTCAAGGAGAGCGCTCGGGCTGCTTCTTTCCCTTCGGCGCTTCGGCCATGTCATCATGCACCGAACCTTCCCAAAGACGGTAGCCGGCAGCATAGGCGGCCTTGGCCAGGAGATGGGCGGAGATGGGCGTCGTCAGCAGGAGGAAGGTGATCGCCGCCAGCGCGCGCGTCACAGTCGAATGGTCGCGAGCGAAGAGCGCGAGTGCCAGCAGGAGCACACCGGATCCCAGCATGCCGGCCTTGGAGGCGGCATGCATACGCGAGTAGAGATCCGGCAGGCGCAGAAGGCCGATGGCGGCGGCGAAGGTGAAGAAGGAACCGACGAGCATGAGCGAGCCCACGAGGAGGTTTTGCACAAGCTCAATCATCGCTCTTCTCCACGAATTGCCCGCGTGCCTCGTCCGAGATGAACTCTTCCTCGAAACTTCGGCTCATCACGAAGCGGGCGAAGGCGACGGTGGCCAGGAAGCCGACGAGGCCGAGCGCGATGGCGATATCGAGGTAGAGTGTGTAGCCGGTGCGGATGCCGATGACGACGATGAAGCCGATGGCGATCATAACCAGCATGTCGAGCCCCAGGACCCGGTCGGGCAGGCTGGGGCCGATGACCACGCGTAGCACCGTGAGCAGGAAGGAAAGGCTCAGTATGGCGAGCGCCGCCTGCTCGGCGAAGGCGAGGAAATCCTGTCCGGTAATCATCGGAATGCCTCCATGATCCTGCGTTCGAAGCCCTGCGCGATCTCGCGCCTGAGCGCGTCCGGATCGGAGCAGTCGATGGCGTGGATGTAGAGGAACTTGCGGTCCTCCGACACATCGACCGACAGCGTGCCCGGCGTCAGCGTAATGAGGTTAGCGAGAAGCGTGATTTCGAAATCGCGGTCGGCCTTCAGCGGAAAGGCGAAGATGCCGGGCTTCAGGTCCATGCGCGGCGACAGCACCAGAACGGCAACCCGCCAGGCCGAAAGCACCAACTCGTAGAGGAACAGGGCAGCGAGTGCTATCAACTTAAAGCCGCGCCGGAAATAGCCGAGCGAACCGACCTGCTCGCGGATGAGATAGAGGGCCAGCGCGCCGAGCAGGAAGCCGAAGACGATGTTGGCAAGCGTGAAGGAGCCGGTGATAGCTGTCCAGATCAGCGCCAGCAAGATGTTGATGAGATAAAGGGTCATTGCGCCGCCCCCTCGGGGAAGACCGTGCCGATATAGGCCGGCGCATTGAGGATGGCATCCGCTGCCCGCTCGGCGACCGCGATTATCGGATCAGGATAAAGGCCCATCACCACTACCGGCAGCGAAAGCGCAGTAAGCGCCACGTATCCCAAAAGCGGCGAGGCCGGAACCTTGGGCCCCGCGGCCACCCGCGGCCGCCATATGGCGAGGATAAAGACGCGGCCGAGCGCCAGCGTGGTGAGAAGGCCGGTGGCGAGGATGGCGAAAGCAAGCCAAGGCTGGCCGGAATCGAGCGAGGCCCGCACCAGCATCACCTTCGGCCACAGCCCCGAAGCCGGCGGCAGGCCGGCGGCGGCCAGTATCAGGAGCAGCGCAAAGGCGGCGACCAGGGGATTCGTGGCATAAAGGCCGGAAAGCTTGCTGAGCGAGTAGCTGCCGCCGAGGCCGTTCATCACGCCGGCGAGGAGATAAAGAGCGGTCATCACGATCATCGAGTGGAAGGCGTAGAAGACCGTGCCGGCGAGGCCCTCGGAGGTGCCGAGCGCAAGGCCCGCCAGCATCACGCCGACGCCGGAGATGACGACGAAGCCGAGTACGCGGCGCAGGTCCGTCTGCGCAAGCGCGCCCATAATGCCGATCACCATCGTCGCCGCCGCGATCCAGGCGATGAGGCCGGACAGGAGCTCGAGCTCCGGCGGGAAGAGCATCACCAGCGTGCGCAACAGCGCATAGATGCCGACCTTGGTCAGCACCCCGCCGAAGAGCGCGGCGGTGACGATCCGCGGCGTATGGTAGGAGGCGGGCAGCCAGAAATTGACCGGGAAGGCGGCCGCCTTCATGCCGAAGGCGAGCAAGTAGAGCACGGCAAGCGTGGTCAGCGGCGCGCTCTCTCTGACACCGTCCGCCTTGCGGGCGATGTCGGCCATGTTGAGTGTGCCGAAGGTGCCGTAGAGAAGGGCGGTGGCGGTGAGGAACAGCGTTGTGCCGACCAGGTTGAGGATGGCGTATTTCGTCGCTCCGTCGAGCTGCCTGTGCTGCGAGCCCAGCACCAGGAGACCGAAGGAGGAGATGAGAAAGACCTCGAACCACACATAGAGGTTGAAGATGTCGCCGGTCAGGAAGGAGCCGCCGACGCCGGCCATCATCAGCATCATGAATGGATAGAAGCCATAGCGCCGGCCCACTGCGCCGATATCGGCGGTGGCGAAGAAAGCGCAGACGACGGCCACCAGCGTGGCCACCAGCGCCAGCGATGCGCCCAGCGCATCGGCTGCGAACGAGATGCCGAAGGGCGGCAGCCACCGTCCCATGGTCATCACCAGCGGGCCTTGGTCGAGCACGCGCGCCAGAAGGCCGATATTGCACAAAAGCGTGGCAAGGAGGCCGACGACGGCAAGGCTCGCATGCAGCCGCGTCTCGTGGCGCGCCATTAGCAGGATGGCGCCGGTGACGATCGGGATGGCCACCGGCCCCACAACCAGCCAGTCGGCAGGTGTGGTGGGTGCCAGCACCATGGCTCCCGAAAGATCGACTGCGTGACCGGGTTCGATTGCCATTGGCTCCTCAATATCCAAGCGGCGGGAGATCTTCGCCCTCGGGCTCGGCGACCCGCATGCCGTCCGTGTCGTCGGTGCCCAACTCCTGATAGGCGCGGAAGGCGAGGACAAGAAGGAAGGCGAAAATGGAAAACGAGATGACGATCGCCGTCAGGATAAGCGCCTGTGGGAGTGGATTGGCCGTAAGGCGGTCGGGCGTATCGAGCTCGACGGGGATGATCGGCGGTACCTCGCGCACCACGCGGCCCGCCGTAAAGATCGTCAGGTTCACGGCATTGCTGAAGATCGCCACGCCGAGGAGGATGCGGATGATGTGCTTGGACAGGATCAGATAGATCGACACGGCGAAGAAAATCGCGACCGTGGCGGCGAGGATTGTTTCCATTACGCGTGCTCCCTTTCCTCGAGCGCAAGCGCGATGGAGGTGATCGAGCCTACGACGACGAAATAGACGCCGATATCGAAGAACAGCACCGTCGAGAGGTCTATGGGCAGCCCCAGCACGCTGATTTCGGTCCACTGGCCGGTCAGGAAAGGCATGTCCATGAACAGCGACACCGCGCCCGACAGCGCCGAGAGCAGCAGCCCGAAGCCGGAGATGGCCATCGGGTGGAAGTAGAGCGCGCGGCGCACCGGCGCCACACCGCAGGCGATGCCGTAGATGGCGAAGGCGGAAGCCGCGATCAATCCGCCGATGAAGCCGCCGCCGGGTTCGTTGTGCCCGCGCAAAAGCACGAAGACGGAGAACAGCACCATGAGGCTGGCAAGATAGGGCGCGATGGTTCGGAAAATCAGCGTGTCCATGTCATGCCTCCACCTTTTCAACGGCCTTGGCCCGCTGTTTTTCCGCCTTGATGGGTGCAACCCCCGGACGGATGCGCACGAGAGCCAGGATGGCAAGCCCGGCGATCATCACCACGGCGATTTCGCCCAGCGTGTCGAGGCCGCGGAAGTCGACGATGATGACGTTGACGATGTTGCGGCCGTGGGCGATGACGCGGGCGTTTTCGGCGAAGAAGACGCTGAGAGTACCGTCGAACGGCACCTGCGTGACGCGCAGCAGGATGAGGCCGAGGCCGGCGCCGCACAGGGAGGCGATCGAGATGTCGAGCACCTTTTGGCGCGTCGGCCGATGATCGGCTGGTGAAAGCTTCAGTCGCGTCATGACGAGGGCGAGGATCACCACCGACAGCGTCTCCACCATGAATTGGGTGAAGGAGAGGTCGGGGGCGCCGAGCAGCATGAAGATCAGCGCCACGGCGAAACCCTGTATGCCGAGCGAGACGATGGCCGTTAGCCGGTCGCGCGCATAGATGACGGCGCCAAGGCCGATGAAACCGACAGCGAGCACCGTCACCTCATAGAAAGGCAGGGAGGGCAGCCCGGGAACGGCAGGCAACTCGCCGAAGGCGATCATCGGCACGAAAAGGGCGGCCGCCAGGGCGATGAAGGTCACGGTCATGTAGACGTCGAGGCGCCCGTTATGGACAATGCCCGTGACGGAGGCCGAGAGCCGGACCGTGCCGCGCACGGCCTGGTCGAAGCCGCGGTCGGGACCCCAGCCAATGGCGGTGAGCGTCGCAGCCATTGCCGCGCGCCCGCGCTCCAGCGTCAAGTAGAAAGCGATGCCGAGGGCGATGGTGAGGACCGACAGAAGAAGCGGCAGTCCGACATGCGGTATGACGGAGATCGATACGGCGACAGGTTCGCCGGCAACAGCGCTCGCCATGGGGCTGGAGATGATGTGGTGGCTGAAGCCGGAAACGAGCGCCATCAGGAGCCCGCTTGTCCCGAGCACCAGCGGTCCAAGCCACAGGAGGATAGGCCCTTCGTGTGGCGACTTCGGCGTGTCCGCTCTTTCGCCGGTGAAGGGCTTCAGCGCCACCGCGAAGCCGATGGCAAACATCAGCGCGTTGCCGGCGATGGCGACGGCCGTGAGGAGCGCTGCCCAGCCCCCGCCGGTAGCGAGCCCGGCATAGATCTCTTCCTTGGCAAGGAAGCCGAAGAAAGGCGGCAGGCCGCCCATGGAAAGGGCGGCAAGTACTGCGGCCGCAAAGGTGACCGGCATGGCGCGGCCGATGCCGCCGAGCCTAGTGATGTCGCGGGTACCGGTCTCATGATCGATGGCGCCGGCGACCATGAAGAGTGCACCCTTGAACATAGAGTGTGCCACCAGATAGAGCACGGCGGCCTCGACCGCGACCTTGGAGCCGAAGCCGGTCAGCATGATAAGCAGGCCAAGCGAGGCGACCGTCGTATAGGCGAGCATCAGCTTGAGGTCGGTCTGGCGCAGCGCCAGAAGCGTGCCGACGATGAGCGTCGTGCCGCCGAAGACGGGCAGGATCGTCTCCCAAGCCAGCGTCTCGCCCATAACCGGGTTGAGGCGCATGACAAGATAGACGCCCGCCTTCACCATGGTGGCCGAGTGCAGGTAGGCGGAGACCGGGGTGGGCGCTTCCATGGCATTGGGCAGCCAGAAGTGGAACGGGAACTGCGCCGACTTGGTGAACGCGCCGCCCAAAACCAGGAGGAGCGCCGCCATATAGAGCGGCGCAGCTCGCAAGGCGTCGCCCTCGGCCAAAAGCGCCGAGAGCGACGTGGCGCCGGTGATGTTGGCAATGACCAGAAGCCCGGCCAGCAGCGACAATCCGCCGAGCCCCGTCACCACCAGAGCCTGGAGCGCGGCGCGGCGCGAGGCTTCGCGCGAATGGTCGAAGCCGATCAGGAGGAAGGAGGTGATCGATGTCAGTTCCCAGAAGACGAACAGCGTCAGGAAAGAGTCGGCGACCACCAGCCCCTGCATCGACCCCATGAACATGAGGATGAAGGAAAAGAAGCGTCCCAGATGCTGGTGGCCTTTGAGATAGCCGCCCGAATAAAGCACGATGAACGTGCCTATGCCGGAGATCAGGAGTGCGAAGGTGAGCGACAGGCCGTCGAGATACCAGGAGAAGTCGACGTCGAGGCTTTCGATCCAGGCGTAGCCGGCGGCGACTGTCTCTCCCTCAGCGACCGCTCCCAGGAAGCCAGCAAAGTGGTAGAAGATGAAAGCAGGTATGAGCGCCAGGACCCAGGCAGCATTGTGCCCGAGGGCGCGGGTCAAGAAAGGGGCTGCAGCGGCACCGAGAAAGGGCAGGATCAGCACAAGGAATGTCAACCACTGCCCGTCCGCTGCCATGGGTTCCCCTCGTTAGATGTTTTGCAGCCTGCGATCCGGGTAAGATAATGAATACGCTTCGATCGCCGCCGTGACATAGACGTTCGTTTCAAGCGGGGCAAGGCAGGCGCGGCAATCCGTGCAGTTATTCACGAATTGTCGATGCGAATAGCAAGAAGGGTGGCTGCAAAAGCGAGTGTTTGCACCTACATAAGCTGCGGCACGAACGGGAGCATTCGATCATGACGAGCAAAACGCGGTTGAAGGTCGAGAAGTCGGACGCGGAGTGGCGCGAACAGCTTACGCCCGAGCAGTATCACGTGACGCGGGAAGAGGGCACCGAGCGCGCCTTTACCGGCCCTTACTGGGACAACAAGCGCCCAGGCCTTTACCGCTGCGTGAATTGCGGGCGGCCGCTCTTCGATTCCGAGACGAAATACGATTCCGGCACGGGCTGGCCGAGCTTCTATGCACCGGTGGAAGATGAGGCGGTATCGCTCAACGAGGACCGCTCATGGTTTTCCACGCGCACGGAGGTGCGCTGCGCGGATTGCGACGCCCATCTAGGCCACGTCTTCAACGACGGACCGGAGCCGACGGGCTTGCGCTACTGCATGAACGGGCACGCGCTGGATTTCGAGGAGCGGTAGGCAGGAGCGGTGTACCGCCCTTGTCCTTCGACAAGTTCAGGATGAGGGATTCTGCGGTTGCTACGCCGCCGCCATCGCCATCTCCGCCTCTTGGCGGATGCGCTGGATCATAGCGCGCAGACCATTGGCGCGCTGCGGGGTGAGGTGTTCGTCGAGGCCCAGCGTACGCAGTGTATCTTCGGCATCGGTGGTCAGTATCTCGCTGGCGTGGCGGCCGCTGAAGAGCGCCATCATGATCGCCACCAGCCCGCGCACGATGTGTGCATCGGAATCACCCTTGAAGGTGATGATCGGATCGCGGCCCTCGCCGATCTCGGTATGAAGCCAGACCTGGCTGACGCAGCCGCGCACCTTGTGGCGGTCGTCGCGCGAAGCTTCGGGGAATGTCGGCAGGTCGTTGCCGAGCTCTATGATATAGCGATAGCGCTCCTGCCAATCGTCGAGAAAGGCGAAGTCGTCGCGGATGGTGTCGATACCAGTCGTCATAGCCCGCATATAGTGATTATGCGGGCGGCCGTCACGGGGAAAGTCCGGTTTTTGAAGCGCATGGCGCCGGATTATTCGGCCGGCGCGACGCTGTCGGTGACGGCCACCTGCGGTTCTTCCGCCGCCTCTTCGACCGTCTCCGTTCCGGGCGCGGCCTCGTCGTCGATCAGATCTTGAGCAATGCGCACGCCTTCCTTGGCCCGCGCGGTGATGGTGTGGACGGCCGTCTTGGCGGTCGCGCAGACGTCGGGCTGGCGTTCGCAGATGCCGGCGACATCACGCACGGCTTCGCGGGCCGCCACCAGCGCCTGCAGCGGACCGACCTGCTCGGCCTCCGGCCCTTGTCCCGTGTTGAACGGGATAAAAAGAAGCACCAGCGAAAGCCAGAAGGCGCAACGGATCAGAAATCCCATGGCTTCAGTCCTCAATATCCGCCCCGCAACCTTTGGTCCGGAGCTTCCCCGGTAGTGACAATGGCAGAGGCGCGCAAAGGAGCTCTTGAGAAATTGGCTAAAATTGGAGGCAAATGACCGGAAAATGCGAAAA
This sequence comes from Chelativorans salis, assembly GCF_025336525.1. Lineage (GTDB taxonomy): Bacteria > Pseudomonadota > Alphaproteobacteria > Rhizobiales > Rhizobiaceae > Chelativorans > Chelativorans salis. The sequence goes on along the minus strand of NZ_JAOCZP010000001.1, from coordinate 17,132 downwards.
TGTCGGCATTCGAAACGAATTCCTTTTAAAAGCGCTCGATTGCGGCAACCTTCGTGCAGGCAGCTAAGGAATTGTACGGATTAGGAAAATCGGCTCGGGCGGCTTCGCCGTGAGTGGCGAAGGTGGACGGATGACGGTTCAAATCCAGCGATCTTTTGTTAACCATGTACGCATTCCCTTGCCGGCATTTCCCCAGATAAGGCAGGTTTCAGCCCTTGCGGCGCCTTTCCCGGGCGCCCGTTTATCCTTTCCTTAAAGGCTGGATGCGAGGGTCCGGATCAGAACAAGAGCCCGTCAAGCGGACACGAGCGAGCGCGTCGAGTTGAGTACACGAGCGTCCCTTTCAACGAACTGGCCCGAGAGCCTGCAAGCGGCCTGCGAGCGCCTGCTGCATCCCTCCGTCATGGAGGCGGATGAGCGCGCGCGGCAGCGGCGGCTTTTGGCGGCGCTTTTCGCGGGGCCTGTGCTCGCAGCGATGGCCACCGCGCAGGCGATGCCGCTGCATGGAGGTGCGGCGGGCGCGTTTGCCTCCGTCTTCATGGTATTTGGCACCGGTCTTCTGGCGGCCTTCGCGCTGATCGCCACCGGCCGGCGGCGGCTTGTCGAGCCTGTCTCGCTCGTGCTCGCGGCTGTGGCGGTCGGCGTCTTGACTGCCGCCGGCGGCGGGCTTTCCTCGCCGCTGACGGCGATGGCGGCTGCACTCGCCGTGGAAGCAGGCTGGATCGGACGGACCAAGAGAGCGCTCGGATTTGGACTGGCTGCGACCTGCTCGGCCATTGGGCTCGGCGCGGCGTTGAGCGCAACTGTCTTTGCCGGCGCGGTGCCCGCCGCAGCCTGGCAGTGGGCGGTGCCGCTTCTCTACATGGCGACGCTCCTCTCTCGGATGCCGCTAACCGGCGAGCGCGAGGCGGTTGCCGGAACGAAGGGACAGCCGATCGAGGAGATTATCGGCGCAACGGTCCTTCGCATGCAGCAGGGCGGCGATGTGGTTGAGGCTTCGCCGCAGGCGGAGAAGTTGTTCGCGGTGGCGCCGGAGATGCTTTTGGGGACTGGATTCTTCGACCGTATCCACGTGGCCGATCGCATCGCCTATCTGCAGGCGCTGGCCGACCTGCGCGAGGGCGCAGACCGGCGCGTTGTGCGTATGCGCATGCGCACGCCGGCACAGGCCGGTGTGCCGGCGGGTGCGTGCTATCGTGCACTGATCGCCGATATCGCCGCCGAGCCGGACGGGAGGGGGCTTGTCGCCGTCGTGCGTGACGATGCCGCGACGGCCGAATTGGAAGCCGCGCTTGCGAGTGCCAAGGATGCCGCCGATAGCGCTACGTTGGCGAAGGATCGGTATCTCGCCTCCGTCAGCCATGAGCTGCGTTCGCCGCTCAATGCCATTCTCGGCTTCTCCGATGTGCTTGCGAACGAGATGTTCGGCCCTTTCGCCAATGATAAGCAGCGCGAATATGTCGACCTCATCCGCGAGGCGAGCGGGCATCTCCTGTCGGTGGTCAATGCTATCCTGGATGTCTCAAAGCTGCAGTCCGGTTCCTATGCTCTGGAGGCGCATCCGTTTCGCTTCGAGGAGGCGTTGCAGTTCTGCCTTGCCATGTCGGCGCGTGAGGCCGAGGGGAAGTCGGTGGCGCTGAAGGCCGATGTCGCCGAAGACATCGGTGTGGTGAACTGCGACCGCCGCGCCCTCCAACAAGTGCTCATCAACCTGTTGTCCAACGCGGTGAAGTTCACGCCGGCGGGCGAGGTGAAGGTGACGGCGCGGCGCAGCGGCGGCCGGTTGGAGCTCGACGTGAGCGATACCGGCATCGGCATGTCTGCGGAGGACCTGGAGCGCGTCGGCACGCCCTTCATCCAGGTGCAGAACAGCTATACGCGCCAGGGCACCGGCCTGGGCCTGGCGCTGGTTAAGGGGCTGGTGAAGCTGTCCGGCGGTGCCATGAGCATCGAAAGCGCGCCGGGCACGGGAACGCGGGTGCACGTCTCGCTGCCGGCGGGCGGCGTGGAAGATGAGGGCGGGAAGGAAGAATGTACCGCGATGAGCGGGGCGAACTTGAACAGTGAGTGGAATGATGACGCGTTACGCAAGACGGCCTGAATACGGCGTAGAGGAGGGGGGATGGCTGCGCGCCGGGCTGTCCGGATTGGGGGCGGTGATCGCGCGCAATCCGGCCGCGGTCGGCGGGACGACGGCCTTTTTCGTGTCGCTGGCCTTCGTTTCGGCAAACGCGCTTTGGTATCAGCCGCAGGTGCACCCCAGCGCTTTTGTGTCGACGCGGGTGCCGGCTTTCATTGCGGCTCCTGAAATGGAGATTGCGCCGGAGGAGACGCCCCGTCCTGCCACCGCCCCTCGCGAGGAGGTGCGTGCGGTGACGGATGGCGTGGAGGCGCCGAAGGTAGAGGCTGAGCCGGCACCGGAATCGACGGGCTCCGTGGCAGAAGACAGCGGTGATGACACCGTGCGCGCTGTGCAGAAGGTTCTGAGCGACCTGGGGCTCTATCGCGGTCCCGTGGATGGGCTGACTGGGCCACAGACGCGTGGGGCGGTGGAGAACTACCGCCGCATTGTCGGGCTGGAGGCCGGCACCGAGATCGATTCGCCGCTGCTGAGCCAACTGGGGCTTGAGGGCGCAGCGGAATCGGCTCCCGCGGCGACGGAACTGGCAGTGCCTGCACCGAAACCGGCGCCACGGCCTGCGCAGGAGCAGAGCGATCCGGTACAGACGGCTTCGCTCGACAGCGGGGCTGCCGCGGCAGCCAGCAGCGACCCAGTGATCAAGCGCGTCCAGGCCGGGCTGAAAGCTTTCGGCAACGACGGCATCGAAGTGGACGGTGTGATGGGTGAGAATACCCGCTCGGCGATCCGCGAGTTCCAGTCGCTGTTCGGCCTGCCGGTGACGGGCGAGCCCGATCAAGCGTTCCTGGCCAAGATGCGGGAGATCGGGCTGACGAATTGACGGGGGGGAGCCGTGCAGGTTCGGTTGTATGATTGCTGGCCTTCAATCTAAGATTTTAGTTGAAGATCAACGGATAACGGATTCTGCCGTCAGAACAATCCAGGCCTCCGTTCGCCTGCCGGTATTACCTTGCAAGTGCATCGGGTATCGTTGATCACGTGCTTGAATGAGCGAGTACAAACGAGAAGGCCGAGCCGGCATGCGTGTGACCAGCGAGTTGTGGGTTTCAGCGCTGGTGAGGCGCGTCTTCGCCGATGGCGGCTTTGCGGCGGTGAGGCGCAAGGGAGCGCGGGAGGCGGGGGCGATCTTCATCATCCGGCGTACGCGGCTGGGTGAACTGGAGTTTTATGCTCCCGCGCCACAGACGAGTTACGACGAGGCGCGGCCTACCGAACGCCAGTTCGTTCGCGTGACGGCGACCACCGAGGAGGATGCGGTGGAGAAGCGGTTGGAGCGCGAGATGCGCTTCGATCCGGACGTCTGGGTTGTTGAGGTGGAGACGGCGGCCGAGATCGACGGCTATCTGGCGGTTGCCACCGAGTGAGCCTGAACCGCCGGCTGCCGGTCTTCCAGCCGGTCCTTGCACCGCCAGCCCTCAACCTTTTTCCGGGCCGCCTCCGTGCTCGTGGTGGTGTAGCGCTCGATGAAGAGGCGGATGGCGGCCGCGTGGGCGACCTGGGCCGGGAAGATGGCGGCGGTGACGAGGAAAGCCTGCTCCACGGTCAACTCCAAGGCGCGGAGGCCCGTGAAAAGGTCGGCGTAGCCGATGCCGGAGGTAAGCCGGCGGGTCCGCTCTATGGAAACATCGAGGGAGCGGGCGAGGGTGGTGGCGAAGACCTGCCTGTCGTCGGAAAGTGCTGCCTCGCGCAGGGAGGTGTAGGCCTGGTCAGGGTCGGCGGCTGGCCGTCCGTCGCCTGCTTCGTCGTCTTCTGGCGGTATCTCCTGCATCAGGTCGCGAAGCTGGCAGCGAATCGTCTCCAGCGCATCGACCTCCGGCTCAGCCCTCTCGGCAATTTCGGCTTCGCTTTCCGCGCGCGCGACGAGCGCCCGGATGAGGGCGGCGATGACGGGGTTAAGGCCGTTGCGGCGGGCGATGGCCTTTGCATGCGGCAGGCCGTGGCGGCCGATCAAGGCGATGAGGTCGACGTCGGAAAGCGCGTTAGAGCGCACGAGGAGTGGAGCGGAGGTTTCCACCGGCTCCTCGGCGAGCCGCCGAACAAGATCCCTGGGAGCGGGGTCGCACTCGGAAAGCGCTGCGGCGGCGAAACGGCGCGCCTCGGCAGGCACGGCATCGAACAGGCCGAGCGCCAGATCGTCGAGTTGGGCGAGTTCGCGCTTCGTGGGGTGGGAGAGCGTGCAGAAGGCGGAGATGGCGGCACGGAACAGCCGCTCGCAGTTGCGCGGGCCCCCTCCGAACGCGATATGCCTGAAGTCCGCAGTGGACACGCCTTAACGCCTGATACTCAAGAACACTTGTGTCGGTGGGATGCGGCCCGCAAAGCAGGCGGCCTCCCGGCTCGTCGTTCAAATTATCGGCAATGCGTTAGCGACCCATTAACCGCGTAATTAAGGGTTGCGTTCACCATCCGGGAGAGCGTTAAGGAGCCATTAACCATGAGAGGCGTTTCATGGCGGGTGGAGGCGTTGCGTACCATTCCGGCCCGAAGCGGGGAACGTGAGCATGGCAACTATCCTGAACTTCAAGCGCGCGGCGCCGCGGATGACCCGGCGCCTGCCGGTCCCGAAAGGCGGGGCGGCGATCGTCATTTTTCCCGGTGTACGCTACGAGCGCAGGGACGGCGGCAAGGGTGCACCCCTCCACCCGCACCGGGAGCGCGAGCGCCGTACCAAAAGCTGAATTCAATCCAGCGGCCGCGGTTCGCAGCTTATGCCGTCGAGGAAGACGGTGGCGGCACCTTCCCAGGTTTCATCGGGCACGAAGACGCGCAACAGCACGATGCCCTCCTCAACATCGGTCTCGATGAAGACGGACTGGCCGAGGTCGGGGGCAAAGCGGCTGCGCACATGCTGCATCTGCGCCGGTGTGAGAACAATGAAATCGAGCGTCCCGTCGGGAGTTGCCCGGTCGCTGATGGAGAAGACGTTGAGGCCCTGGTGGTCATAGAGGGACATGGACCAGAAGGGGACCGAGCCTTCGCCGTGAACGTGGAGCGAGCCGCGCGAAAGGTCGAAGCGGCAGGCGGCGGCCTCGATGAAGGGATCAGCGGGGATGGGCACCTTTCCGGCGAGCTTTTCGCGGTCGAACCGCACTGTGTCGTAGGGCGCGGCGACGGCAGAAAGCCGCGTCCACGCATCGCGCACGGAATAACTCGGCAGCAGGAAGAGGATAGCAAGGTGAACGATGCCGGCGCCGACGAGGCCGAGGAGGAGGGCGTAGGAAAGTCTAGCCATCGCAGGCCGTCCTGGTGATCCTCGGGAGGGAGAGTTCATCGACCCGAGCGCCGGAAGCGACAGGCGTGTCAAACAGAGTCAGCACAAGCTGCATCGGCCCTTCGCCAGTGACGGCCAGCCAGTTGGAGGGCATGGGATGGCGGGAGACGGCGATGGAAAAGCTATTGTCGGATTGGCGCAGCACCATCTGCGAATGAAGGGCGGCACGGCGGCGCTTGAAGGGCGGCAGCAACGCGCCTTCCGGGCCGGCCGCATAAAAGGTCCAGAAACGAGACGCGGGCATCGCCCCTGCGATCCTGTAGGCGCACTCGCGCCTCAGGCCGCGGCCGTTCGAATCCCGCCCAGCTGTGAACGTGATGCCCTCCGAGGGGCCAAGGGGAACGCCACCCCGGCGGGCGAAGCGGGCGCGTGAATAGGGGTCGGCCTCGCGCGTTCCGGCACTCGGGAATGCCGTCCACGGGCCGGCGCTGACGGCGCCTACGGGGCCTGCTTCCTCCAGCATCACCCACACGCTGGCGGCACCCCCGCCGACCGCGATCGTGAGCACGAGGAGGGTCAGGAAAAGCGTCTTCAGCATGGCAGGCCGGTGTTCCCGGTGGTGGGGGACGCGCGTGATACTTTCATGCACCTTTCCGATTCAACCGAAACTTCATCCTGCCCGGCGGGCGCCTGTGGTGCAATGTTCTCAAAGGGCCGACAGCGTCTCCGGCCCGGCGGTGGGTTTCAAAGGCGGGGCGCGGCGGAAATGTTTCGCCATGCCCTTCAAGACGTTGCTGGTGGCTGTCGGCATTGAGCGGGGCGGCCGGGCGAGGCCGTTTATCTGGCCTTCCGCCTCGCTGGCCGTGGCAACCGTGGTGGCGTCGGGCGCCGGTAGCGGGTTTTCGATGCCGGGTATGGGCCGAAGTTCCGTGTTCTGATGCGCATAGGTCATGAAGCGCTGCCAGACCATCGCCGGCAGCGAGCCGCCGGTCATGCGGCGCGAGGGGCGATAGTCGTCGTTGCCGAGCCAGACGGCGGCGACGTAGTTGCCCGTATAGCCGACATACCAGGCGTCGCGGTAGGACTGGGTTGTGCCGGTCTTGCCGGCCGAGCGCACGCCCGCAAGCGCGGCGCGCCGGCCGGTGCCGCGCTCGGGAACCTGGACGAGGATGCTGTTCATGGCGGAGACGGCTTTTTCGGAAAGGACGCGGCGCGGCGCCGGAGCGTCACGGGCGAAATCGTAGACGACCTTGCCCGAATGGGTGGTGAGCTGCAGGATGCCGTGGCGGGTGCCGGCATAGCCGCCATTGGCGAAGACGCCGTAGCCGGTGGCCTGGTCCATGACCGTCATGCCGGAGGTGCCGAGCACCATCGTCTTGTGGCCGTTCAGTTCCGACTCCACGCCCATGGCCGCCACAAGTTTTTCGATCGGCTCAAGGCCGAGATGGGAGTGGGCAAGCCGGACGGGCACGGTGTTGTAGGAATGGATGAGCGCGGTGGCGAGGTCGACGCGGCCGGCATAGCGGCGCGTATAGTTCTGCGGCGCCCAACCGCCCCACGAGATCGGCGCGTCGGAGATGACCGAGCCGGGCTCGAAACCCGCTTCCATGGCGGCGGCATAGACATAGGGCTTGAAGGAGGAGCCGGACTGGCGCAGCGCCTGGGTGGCGCGGTTGAACTGGCTCTGGCCGTAATCTCGCCCGCCGACGATAGCGCGCACGGCGCCGTCGGTCTCCATGACCACGGCCGCACCTTCGGTGACGTCGTAGTCCTTGCCGTGCTGGCGCAGGTGGTACTCCAATGATTCCGCAACCGCCTGCTGCAGGTCGGGGTCGAGGGTGGTGCGCGCCACCAGCGAATGGGTTGCGCCGTCGGGGACAATCTCCTTGACCTCCTCGAACGCCCAGTCGAGGAAATAGTCCGGGCTGTCGCGCTCGCCCCGGTCGACGGCGCTTGCCGGATTGAGACGGGCCGGCAGCACCTGGCCCTCGGTCATGAGGCCGGACTGGACGAGGTTGGTGAGCACCTCGTTGGCTCGCGCGCGGGCGGCGGGCAGGTTGATATGCGGGGCGTAGCGCGCCGGCGCCTTGAACAGGCCGGCGATCATCGCCGCCTCGGCCAAGGTCAGATCCTGGACGTGCTTGTCGAAATAGAAATCGGCCGCGGCCGAGATGCCGAAGGTGCCGCCGCCGAGATAGACGCGGTCGAGATAGAGCTGCAGGATCTCCTTCTTGGAAAGGTTCGCCTCAAGCCACAGCGCCAGGAAAGCCTCGTTGACCTTGCGCTCGACCGTGCGTTCGCTGGTGAGGAACAGGTTCTTGGCCAGCTGCTGGGTGACGGTGGAGCCGCCCTGGACGATGGTGTTGGCGCGCACGTTCTCCGTCATGGCGCGCACGAGGCCGAGATAGTCTATGCCGAAATGCTCGAAGAAGCGGCGGTCCTCCGTTGCCAGGACCGCCTTGACCACATGATCGGGCATCTCGTCGACGGGGACGGAATCGCGCTGGATGACGCCGCGCTGGCCGATCTCGTTGCCGTAGCGGTCGAGGAAGGTGACGGCGTAGTCGTCCTGGGCGCGCCAGTTGGCGGAGGTCTCCTCGAAGGCGGGGATGGCGAGCGCCAGCATGACGACGGCACCGACGGTGGCGAGGGTGAGGCTTTCGCTGAGGAGCTCTACCGCGGCGCGCTTTGCCCCGTAGACGCGAAAGCGGCGGAAGAAGATGGTGATGTTTTCCCAGGCTTCGGAAAGCTTGAAGCGGGCCTCATAGAGCGTGGAATCGATCCACGCATCGACCTCGAGGAGCTTCGTTGCCCTCGGCGCCCGCCCCTTTCTGGTGCGCTTCTCTTCCATCCCTGGACCGCCCAGTCTCTTCCCCTTGCTTGGCGACCTGCCGCGGAAAAAGCCGCGGCAAGTGCGCAAAGTCGTCCCCCTGAGGGAGGTTTAGCATATTTTGGGGAATGGGGTGTGGGGGAAATTGTTGGGGAGATGAACTGTGTACGACAAGGTAAATATCGCCAGCTCAGAGGCGAACGGAACCTTCGAGCAGGGTAGATCGCTCGATTCAGGAAATGTCGTGGCTGCGTGATTCATATTCTCTTGAAAAGACAATGCTTGCGCGCTTCACAATCATGAGAAGCGTCAGAAAAAAGTGGACGTACAGCGCGAAGACGAGACCCGATACCAGCGGACCTTGGCATCGCATCACGTAGGCGGCCAGCAGCATCGTAATGAAAAGAACCGACAGCAATATGAGGTACGAAATGTTGTCGTTCAATTCCCTGATGAGACTGTCTCTAGACCGCTTCAAGTCTTCAAAGTTCTTGATTTTCTTGGGATCGTTGGGCGGCAACAACGGGCGAAGAGACACGCTATACAGCGCAACCTGAACGCTCAGGAGCAGCGCGGCAAAGATAGAGAAAACGGTGATCGACAGGCCGAAGGCATCCTTCGGAATCCTCCAGTTTAAGAGGAAAAATACCAAGCCCATTGCAATTGGCACCCCGTAGAATGTTCCGATGTCCGACCACAGAAGCCTACCCTTCTCATTTCTGAGCGTGTTCAGATGCCACGAAACAATGCCAAAAACATTGATCTTCTGCATTTCTATGTCTTCATGCCGTCGTAGAAATCTTCCATAAGACCATCAACCTCGTCCTCTATACTCTCGAATACCGGATGGCCGCTGGGATATCGCTTAACATCTTCAGAAACGTCGATCAGTCCAGCGTCGTACCCTGACCCAAATACGCCGACGGTACGGCGCTTTTTTCCCACCGTCACGTCGGCCTTTACCCTCTCGAACTCGTGTCCATCGAATTCAACAAAACCGTCACCGCTCGACGTAAATCTTTCACGCAACTCCTTGTAGGTTGATAAAGCCGACCCTCGTTTGCGAGCTCGCACAGTGACCTCATAATCGACCTCATCAACTCGCCTACCCAGCAGATAGCGATCGGCCTTATCCTTCATGGACTTAGGCTTGAGGAACGTCACAGTCTTGACGGGAGCGGCATCGAGAAACGATGCTGTCGACGCAACAACCCTGAATGTCATTGCGTATCCAGGAAAACGGTCTTCGAAATCCTTAATCATGGACGACCGTACAAACGAGACGCATGAGCGCCCCTGGAACGATTGGAATGCCATGAGGGCAAAATCTGAATCACTCGGCACCCATATCTGGAAGTAGAGTGGTATTTCTTCCAGATCAGTCGCCTTTCTCTGATACTTTTCCTTTCGAGTCTTAACGTCCTTAAACTTGCTCTCGAACCCGTGGGTGCCATAGTTGATGTGTCCATGGACCGTGCGGATTGAGTTCGTGGCTCGAGGCTCAAAAAACCAAGTCCGCTGCTCAGTCGTTTCAACGGTCGGCTCGCTCTTTCGAGCAACGAAGTCATTGGCAAAGTCGATCAGATCGCAAGGTTCTGCGCCGGGACCAATGTTCATCGGCGTCTTGTCAGCTTTTCTGCGAATTCCAATACGATAGAAACGAAGCCCAATTGCAAATGGCATGCGTCAGTACCCCTCCATGCGCCCGTTGCGCATAGAAGCATGATTCTTGCAATTGGGCGAGCCAAGTGCGCTCAGCGCACGGTTCATTAGTTACAAGTTGTTAAATTTCGTGATATGCGTTTTGCGTTAGAAAATAGGAGGAGACAGACAATGGCTAAAGTATCACCCTTCCGCTCAAAGCTTTTGGGTACAAAAGTCTATCACGACAATGACAAGTGCACCGAAGGCAACAACATTGAAAAGAAAAATCGCGTAAGCGGCACAGGTGGTCTTCCGAAGTGCGACCACTGCAAGAGACTTTAAGCTAATTCTGGCTGGGCTTTTCTGCGGAAAACGACCTCCCAGGCTGGCCCGGTCAATTCCACACCGTCCATATGCGCCGCATGGCGTAGACGGGGAAGGATTTCCTCTGTCTTTTCAGTGCCGGCCCCGTCAGCTGGATCATAGGACATATTTCCCGTACTTCTCGCCTATATAATAGGAATTTAGTCCTAATTATATACTTGACGTACTAGGCCGGATTTGCGATTATCAGGTCAAGGAGTTACGGCCATGTTTGACCTGACGAACGAGATATACACCGACGCCGACAAGGCCCGCGAGCATCTGGAGGCCATCCATTGGCCGAACGGTCCTATCTGCCCGCATTGCGGTAACGTCGATCCAGCCCGCATCACGAAGATGCAGGGCAAGTCCACGCGCCCCGGCGTCTACAAGTGCAATGAATGCCGTAAGCCGTTCTCCGTCACGGTCGGCACTGTCTTTGAGCGCTCGCATATCCCGCTCAACAAGTGGGTGCTGGCCTCGCATCTCATGGCCGCTTCCAAGAAGGGCATGAGCACTCACCAGCTTCACCGTATGCTTGGTGTTACCTACAAAACTGCTTGGTTCATGGCGCATCGCATTCGTGAGGCCATGAAGGAAGACGTGAAGTCCTCCGGCCCACTTGGCGGTGAGGGCAAGACCGTCGAAGCAGACGAAACCTATATCGGTAAGCGCGAAACGCCACGCAAACTGGCTCGTGGACGCATCGCCAAGCCCACCAAGTCAGGTAAGGCAGGCGGCGCACAGAAGCGCATTGTGGTTGGCCTTGTAGAACGTGGTGGCAAATCCCGCATGTTCCATCTGAACGACGCCACCAAAGCCACGGTGCGCGACGTGCTGGTGCGTAACGCTGATCGCCAGTCCATCCTCTACACGGACGAAAGCCGCCTCTATACGGAAACAGGATCCGAGTTCGCAAAGCACGGCACCACTAAGCATTCAGCCAAGGAATACGTCCGCTACGAAGACGGCGCGGTTATCCACTCCAACACGATTGAAAGCGTCTTCTCAGTGTTCAAGCGCGGCATGGTCGGTATCTATCAGCATTGCGGCGAAGCCCACCTTCACCGCTACCTTGCCGAGTTCGATTTCCGTTACAATCGCCGCGCCGCGCTCAAGATCAGCGATGCAGAACGCGCCGAAGACCTACTGCGCGGTGCCCGCGACAAGCGCCTTACCTATCGGCGGATTGGTGAAGCCGATCACGCCTAAGCAGAAGGCGCGAAAGCTTCTCCACAAACGCAAGAACAAGCGATTCGACTCCAAGAAATAGCTCGGTGTACCATCCGAATCACTGCGGCGGTCTGCTTGACCCGGACTGGCAATCTGGCCCACCAAGCAGGATAGTGATCGCAGCCCGTGCCGGAACTGTGCTGGTAGCCGCCCTATCAATTGGGCCGCTGCCCGCACAATCCTCCGGAGCCACACGGGGCGTACTGGATGCGGCACGTGACGCGGAAAGTACACCGATAAACCGGGAAACGGCGGGTTGTTCCGTTCTACCCGGCGCGAGTTCATGAAACCCTTTGGTTCCGTGGCCACGGACCGGAGTTTCGGTTCATGAAACCCTCGGTCACAATAGAAGTGAAAGTGAATGTCGCGCCTTGCCTATTTGGCATTGCGGCCATTCTCTCGATCTTCTTTTGAATGGGGGCGGCGGCTTCGGTCGTCGCCCTTTTTCTTCCCGCCTTTTGGGTCGGGAGGGGTCTTCAACAGGCGGCGTAATATCTCGTCGCCTTTTTCATGGTCCTTGTCTTTGGGGGTATCTGACTTTGACATGGGAACCTGCCGACAACGATGGCTGGGAACGAAGCAGCCTAGAATTTGCATTCTATCACAGCCTGGTCGATGCGGACCCGGCTCTTGCGAGCCCGGCGTTAGAAGCACTAGGAAGGGTGGTGGCCTCGTGGTCGCGGCTGGAACACCATATCGATGCGCTGATCGTCCAGATCAATAAGCCCGATCACTCACAATCTCTTTTCGAGAAGAACCACCCCGCATCGTTCGGGAACAAGGTGAAACTACTCAAAAAGTGGTTCAATCGCTACCCGCCCATAGCCTCATACACCGAGGATATGCGGTGGCTCACCTCTCGGCTCAAGATGCTTGCCGATGATGATACTTCCGTAGGCGTGTCCCGCAATGTGCTCCTGCACTCCATTCCAGCTTCTTTTGATGCCGACACGCAAACGCTCGTCCTGCACCACATGAAGATGGTCGGCGGCAACATTCACTCCCGGCACATAAACGTTCCGCTGGCCCAGATGCGCCACTTTGCCGAGGCTGTTCAAACCGCAAATAAGTTCCTGAGCACCATCACACAGGAACTGTTCACGCCCGAAGGTTATGAGCGACTTCAAAAGCGCGAATAGCAGCGTCTGAGGCGAGGCCATCAAAACCGCCCCGCTCATACGCCGCGAATAGATCCTCCAAAGCATCGAAACACTGCGGCGTCATACCCTCCGGCAGTTCACGCCCACGATATTCATTTGCCAGCCTGTCACGCTCGGGAATCATAGGTTTTCCGATCTAGGTACGTCAAGTATATAATTAGGAATTTAGTCCTTGACATCGTAACGGCCCTTTGTTAGGGTTCAGGCATCGTCGGAAAAGTGGGTTCGGCGGCGGGAGCCGCTTTTGAGGGTTCGGTCTGTGGCCGGGCCTCGACCTCCTTTTCGGCTGGGTTTTCGTGAGCGTCGGCGCTTGGGCTCCGGCGCTTTTTTGTTGCGCGGATTTCGGGGGGAGGCGGGATGCCGTTGAGATATGTGCCGTCGATGCGTGTGCGCAGGAGGGCGAGGAAGGTCATGGAGAGTGGGCGGGTAACGCCCGATGACCTGGCCGACCTTACCGGACGGTCGGTAAAGCATTGGCTGGACGTCGCCAGGGTCGAAGGCTGGCGCATGGCGAATGCCGAGCGGCCGCCTGACGAGAAGGCCCCCGAGTCACCTGCCGAGACGGACCCGGAAGCGCTGGAGAAGCGGCTGGTGGCGCTTTCGGACGAGCTGGTGAGCGAATTGGAGGCGGCGGTTGGCGAAGGGCGGGCGTCCGGAACCTACGACAAGGGGAGGATCGATGCGCTGTCGGCGATGCTGAGGATGGTCGAGAAGATCGGCGAGATGACCCGCGTGCCCGAGCGCGCGGCGGAAAGGCAGAAGAAAAGCGATGAAGAATTGGCCGCCGCGCTCGCCCTTGTCGATGCCCGTATCGTGGAGCTTGCATGTGAACTCGCTGCCACCATGGGCGGTGGAGAGGTTGAGCCCACCGATAGCGGAGAGGGCGCTGGCTGAGTGGTTCGGCTCCGGGCGGCTGCCGCAATATCCGGTGGGGGCGCGGCTTTGCGACACCTGGCTGGTGATGGGCGGGCGCGGCTCCGGCAAGACGCGGCTGGGGGCGGAATGGGTGAACGGGCTGGTGCGGGGGCTGCCGCCGTTTTCGCGCCATCAATACGGGCGCATCGCGCTGGTGGGGGAGACGCTGGGGGACGTACGCGAGGTGATGATCGAGGGGTCTTCGGGGCTGCTTTCGATCTCGCGCGGTGACCGGCCGCGCTACGAGCCGAGCCGGCGGCGGCTCGTCTGGGACAGCGGGGCGATAGCGCAGGTCTTCTCCGCCGAGGATCCGGACAGCCTGCGCGGGCCGCAATTCGAGGCCGCGTGGTGCGACGAGCTCGCCAAGTGGAAGAATGGGGAAGCGTGTTTCGACATGCTGCAGTTCGGGCTGCGGCTGGGGAGCCGGCCCGTGCAGATGCTGACGACGACGCCGAAGCCGATGCCGCTCATCCGGCGGCTGATGGCAAACCCGGACGTGACCGTGACGCGGATGCGCACGGAGGAGAATGCGCAGAACCTGGCGCGGCGGTTCCTGCGCGCGGTGGAGCGGAATTATGCCGGCACGCGGCTGGGGCGGCAGGAACTGGACGGCGAACTGATCGAGGACCGCGAGGACGCGCTGTGGACGCGCGCCGGGCTGGAGGCGGCGGCCGGGCGCTGGGGCGAGGCGCGTGCCTTGCGCCGCATCGTCGTGGCGGTGGACCCGCCGGCGAGCGGGCGGCGCACGTCGGACGCCTGCGGGATCGTGGTGGCCGGCCTCGGCGCCGACGGGACCGGCTGGGTGCTGGAGGACGGGACGGTGGGGGCGGCCAAGCCGGAGGCCTGGGCGGCGCGGGCGGTGGCGCTCTATCGCCGGTTCCAGGCCGACATGATCGTCGCCGAGGTGAACCAGGGCGGCGACATGGTGAGAAGCGTGATCGGCACGGTGGATGCCGCCGTGCCGGTGAAGGCGGTGCGGGCGAACCGGGGGAAGTGGCTGAGGGCCGAGCCGGTGGCGGCACTCTACGCACAGGGGCGGGTGCGGCATGCGCGGCGATTTCCCGAGCTTGAGGACGAGATGTGCGACTTCGGCACGGACGGGCTCTCGCAGGGGCGCTCGCCGGACCGGGTGGATGCGCTTGTCTGGGCGATCACGGAGCTGATGCTCGGGCGCACAGGCGAGCCGCGCATACGGGATTTTCTTTGAAACAGAGGTGAAGGCCAAGTCCGATTTGTACGGGCTTGGAACACCGTACATCACTTGCCCAAAGGAGCGATCTGAAATGGCAGAGGTCATCTGTACGCATGAGGAGTGCGAAAGCATTCTTCTCTGCGACAAAACAGACTCGGCGACGACCCCCTTCATCCGTAGGCTCTGCGAGGAGGCTGATGGGAGCGTTCGGTCGGAAAACCTCGATCTAGAGGGAAATATCTACGCTATTCAGGGCGTCGTGGGCACTTGCGGAGATAGGCATGATCTTGAAAAGCAGGTCATGTGCGACAACGCGGGGATGACCTTCCTCCGGTGGTACGTCACCCGTGACGGGCAGGCGACCGGCCAATCCTTCGATACCGATCTTGCCGGCACGGACTTCGCGCCCGCCGATCCTGTAAAAGTGGGCGATTGCTGCGCTTGTGCAACTTCAACGACGCAACCGATGTGCGATGCAGGGACACCCGCGGGGGACCCGGCTGACATCAGTTTCGCTGGCCTGTCCTGCCCGGCATCCGGAACGTCGTCCAACGGCGTCGATTGGCAGGTTGACCAGTGCGCCAACGAGCCGGTCGGCTCGCCCCCGACGGATCTACTGCGTTTCGGAGAGGCAGGCGACGGTCCATTGCAGACGTGGAATTTCGACCCCCCGGTCGATCTGGTGTTTGACCTGCGCCCCTCTACAAACGGCGCTGTTGGCTGCGTTGAGTTGCCGCAGGGGACCGAGGCTGTAGAGTTGAATCCAGGGGGCATGACATGGGACCCGGACACCAGGCGGGCGTGCAGCACTGCCAACACATCACTTAGAGTAGTGAATCGCTTCCGAGTTAAAAACGCTGCCAGCCTTCCTCTCAATGCGCTTGATCTGGGTGCGTTCTCGTGGGGGCTGCGTAATCTGACCGTGGCGCCCGTAGCGTCCGGGCCTTTCCAATTTCTGAGGCATGTCTGCCTCGATTGCGAGGGCAACGTCCTCGATTTCACCGACACCACGATTGACGGTGGTGACTATGCTCCGCAAGGGGAGGTGAGCGTCGGCGAGTGCTCCGGTTCCAGCGATTCCGGCGGTGTGACGTCGACGACGCAATTGATGTGCGATGTGCTGCCCGCGCCCCCTGCTACCCCGCATACATTTGATTTCACCGCGAACAACGGGGGGATAACATCCACGCCGGTGAGCGAGGCCACCGCCCCCAACGGGGTCGTATATTCCGTCAACCAAGGCTCCTGGTCGCCGCCCAACGGCGGTAATCCGGGCTATTTGTCCCTTGGCAACAACACCGATACGCACCAGTGGACTTTCCACAACGGGGCCGTAGATCTGGAATTCGATATCCGCGACACGCAATTTATCCCGCCGTTGCTTTCCAAATATCTGCAATTCCCAGGGGACACGGAGATGCTGGAGCGGACGCAACCCAATGTTACCTGGGAAGACGACACAAAACGACTGCGCCGCGACCTCGTATTCACGGATACCGCATCCCCCAATCGTTTCCGGCTGACGAATGTCAGCAGTCTTGCTCTCAGCGCCCCCAATGCATTGGCTTCTTGGGGATTGTTCAGACTGACCGTTACGCCACGGAGCAGCGGCTCTGATTCAGTACAATTCCTGCGGCACATCACGTTCGACAGCGGTGGAGAGGTTCTTTCTGTCGTGAACGTGAATCTGGACGGCACGGAGTACAAGGTACAGGGGCAGGTTCAGCTTTGCGGCTAGGCGCGCAAGGGAAATCCCTGCGACAACGGCACTGGTGACGGTTGAACATCGACGACACCGCGCGTCGGCTGCCCGATAGCCCGCGCCGGCATCGTGACTTTCCAATCGAATGCAATCCGAGTTGGGCGGCCCGAGTGCCGCCCTTTCCAATTTCTCCCCCAATTTACTGGAGCGGCCCGAAATGGCTAGGACCACATGCGTATACACCGAATGCGAGGTCTTCCTTTTGTGCGACAAGGTGGGGACGGCGACGACCCTGTTCATCCGCAGGATCTGCAAGGATGCCGACGGCAACACCCAGCCGCCCGAGGACACCGATCTGAACGGCGCCGCCTACCCGGTGCGGGGTGATGTGGGAACCTGCCAGAACGGCACGGACCTCGAGATGAAGGTCATGTGCGACGGCGGGACGACCAGCTTCCTGCGCTGGTACGTCACCAGGGACGGGCAGCTGACGGGCCAGCCCTTCGACACCGACCTCAACGGCGTGGCCTACACTGCGGACCCCGCGGGGGTGAGCGTCGGCCCATGCCCGCAGGATCCGGAATGCGCGCCGACGCCGACGACGCAGCTTCTCTACGACATCCGGGCCGACGGCACGGTTGAACCGTTCCTGCGGCACATGGTGGTGGACTGCGAGGGCAATGTCCTCGAGACCAACGACACCACGCTCGGCGGGCAGGACTATACGGTCGATCCCGGCGGC
>NZ_JAOCZP010000017.1 GCF_025336525.1 Chelativorans salis | reverse complement strand
GGACCAAACCTAGATGACGCGGGGTGGAGCAGCCCGGTAGCTCGTCAGGCTCATAACCTGAAGGTCGCAGGTTCAAATCCTGCCCCCGCAACCAAATCCAGCTAAATAATCTAGTGCAGGCAAGTAGTTAGCCAAGTCCAGCCAACCGTGCCGCCGTCCTGCATCACCAAGAATCAATGACTTGGCATGCAGGTTCAAATCACCCCGCAACCAACATCGATATGGGTGACAAACTCGGAGGTGCCGACCGGCGCCAAGCGGGTTCGCGCACCACCGTCTCGGCTCAACGCATTGAAGAGACTTTGCAAAACGTCGGGCTCCACCAGTCGTAGTAGCGACGCTTCACCGTGCGATAGTCGCCGAACTGTTCCGGAAGATCACGCCAGCGCGCCCCGGAGCGCACCATCCAGAAAATTCATCCATGAACAGGCGGTTGTTGGTGCCCGTGTCGCGCCTGCCTTTGCAGCTATCAGGCATCAACGGGTAAGCGACAAGCTGAGGCCGTTCAGTTGGTGTAGTTCCACGGCATGAGCGCATCGATTTCGCTGCTCGGCCAGCCGTTGGCGATGCGCTCGAGCGTTTGGGTGAGCCAGGCGAGCGGGTCGACATTGTTCATCTTCGCCGTCTGCAGGAGCGTCGCAATGGTCGCCCAGGCCCTTCCGCCGCCGTCGCTGCCGGCGAAGAGTGAGTTCTTTCGCGTGATTGCCTGGGGCCTGATTGCTCGCTCGACGATGTTGGAGTCGAGCTCGATGCGGCCGTCGGTCAGAAAGCGCTCGAAGATGGCGCGACGCGAGATGGCATAGCGAAGCGCCTCGGCGAGCTTCGATTTGCCGGAGATCCTCGGTAGGGTTTGCTGCCAGAGAGCAAAGAGATCCGTGACGACTGCTGCAGAAGCCTTCTTGGCGCGCGGCGGCACGGGCATCTGGACCTTGGCCGCGCACGCGCTCTTCGATTTGCCAGAGCGTGGCCATCTTCTCCACCGTCGCCGTGGCGACTTTCGAGCTTTCCGCGACATGCAACTCGTAGAACTTCCGCCGGCTGTGTGACCAGCAGCCCGCCAGCGTAATGCCGTCATTGCCACGATCGGAGCGGACCAGCTTATTGTAGGCGGCATAACCATCCACCTGCAGGATGCCGCGATAGCCATTCAGATGACGGGCGACGCACTCGCCGGCGCGACTATCCTCGAAGCGATAGGCCACCATCGGCGGACCGCTGCCACCGAAGGTCCGGTCATCCCTGGCATAGGCCCAAAGCCAGGCCGTCTTTGTCGATCCGGAACCGGGAGAGAGCGTCGGCAAGGTGGTTTCGTCTGCGAAGATCCGTTCAGCCTTCTTGATCTCATCAAAGAGGTAGTCGGCGAGGATCTCCAGCTCGAACCCGAGCTTGCCCATCCATTGCGCCATCAGCTTGCGGTCGAGCTCGACCTTATCGCGGGCGTATATCGCCTCCTGCCGATACAGCGGCAGGCCATCGGCATATTTGGAGACGGCGATCTGCGCCAGAAGCGCTTCCGTCGGAATGCCGCCTTCGATGATGTGTGCCGGCGCCGCCGCCTGGATGACGCCGTCCTCGTTTTGAAGGCATACTTCGGGCGGCGCGTGACGATGACGCGGAACTTCGCCGGCACCACGTCCAGCCGCTCCGACACGTCCTCACCAATCAGCACCTTCTGCTTGCCCGCATGCTCCGGCAGATCCTCCGGCTCAAGGACCACTTCGACCCGCTCAAGATGGGGTGCGAAGCCCTTGCGCGGCCGCGGCGGACGTTTGCCATTCGGACGCTCGCGCCCCTTGTTGACCTGCGCCCTGATCGCGGCGATGCCCGTCTCGATCTCCTCGAAGACAAAGGCCTGCTGCTCGTCGTCAGTGGTGGGGGAGCCGAGCTTTTCCGATCGGCGGCTGAACCGGGCGCGATCGAACGCTTTGAGGATCTGCGTCAGCCGCTCAATGCGCTCGTCGGCGTCCGCATTGCGGGCCTTGAGATCAGCAACCTCGCTCTCCAGGGCCTCGGCGCGCGCCGCCTTCTCGGCCATGGCAAACACCATGGCTTTCAGCGTCTTTACGTCATCTGGAAGATTGAGATCGGGCGGCGTCATCGGTTCGACCAGAGCACATTTTGCTCCGGTTTTCCTGCCCTTTCGGGCCGCTGATTCACTTCGCCGCAGGGCTTTTACCCAACAATCTCCGGCGGCTTGACCGGCACTGATCGAACCCTCTTCCAGTCCATGCCATCGACGAGTGCCAGAAGCTGAGCATGGTTGAGCTGAACCCGGTTGTGGCCGATCCGCGGCCAGCAGAACTTCGATTTCTCCAAGCGTTTCGCATACAGGCATACGCCGGAGCCGTCCCACCAGACGATCTTGATCCTATCCGCCCGTTTGGCCCGGAAGACGTAAAGCATGC
Source organism: Chelativorans salis (assembly GCF_025336525.1). Taxonomy (GTDB): domain Bacteria; phylum Pseudomonadota; class Alphaproteobacteria; order Rhizobiales; family Rhizobiaceae; genus Chelativorans; species Chelativorans salis. The sequence goes on along the minus strand of NZ_JAOCZP010000017.1, from coordinate 29,415 downwards.
CGTTGAACGGATCATTGCCGGCGTCGCGCACCAGCGAAAGCAAGCTGTCCGGACCTTTGCGAAAGTCGACCGGATGGCTGGCCAGGAACACCTTCACGCCAGCGGGTATCATGCCGAACGGACCGCCCGGATTACCCGCTGTAAGTGCGCCTCATCGACATCTGCGCCGGCGCGGACGATAACCTCGCCAATGACAATCTCGATCACCGCGCCAGTCGCACGCGTCACGGCCACGTTGCAACCTGAAAGCCGCGAGTATCGCCCGTCCCGAGCGGCCCGGCGCCAGGCGAAGAGCTGCGACGGGTGAATGCCAACCCGATGGGCGATCGCCGAGACGCTTGCGCCAGGCTGCAGTGCCTCTGCGACAAGCTGCGCCTTGAACGCATCCGACCAACGCCGACGAAGTTGCCGTGGGGCACCCTCGAGGCGCTCAGCAACCGCTTCGATCATGTGGAAGGTTCTAGCTTCAGAACTAGGCGCAGACATAGAAGCTCACAGCAGCTCATCGTGTCCGCTAACGATATCGACCGCTCACCCCCTCCGCCAGACGGGGTCTCCTTGCCGCTTACATCAACGGTGCGAGCCGTGCCTATTGTTCATCCATTAGACGGTCCGGATCGTAACCTCAGTCAAGGCTGATTTCTCACAGCGTTGACAGGATGATCAATTCCCATTTAAATAGTATTTATATGAGAGAAACATAGTGCGAATTACCGGAATTAAGGCGCGGATCTGCAATGCGGAGATGCGGAACTGGGTCTTTGTGCAGGTCGAGACCGACGTGCCGGGGCTTGTCGGCTGGGGCGAGGCGACGCTCGAGTGGAAGACGCGCTCTGTCGTCGGCGCCATCGAGGACCTGGCGCCGCTGATCGTGGGCCGCGATCCGCGCGATATCGAACAGTGCTATCAGGTGCTTACCCGTCACGGCTTCTGGCGTCTCGGTGTCATCGGCATGTCCGCCGTCAGCGGCATTGAAATCGCGCTGTGGGATATCCTGGGAAAGTCGCTGAATGTGCCGGTATGGCGTCTCCTGGGCGGCAAGTGCCGCGATCACATCCGCACCTATACGCATCTGGGCATGGGCGACATGAGCTCCGTCTACGAGACGACCGAGGAAGCACGGTTGGTCGAGCGGGGGCGTGCGGTGGTCGACGCGGGCTACGACGCGGTGAAGGTCGTTTCCATTCCCTATTCCCACTACGCCGCCTCCAACCGTGCGCTCGACTCTGCCGCCGGCATGATGATGGCGCTGCGCGAGACGGTCGGTCCCGATGTCGACATCATGATCGATTTCCACGGGCGTCCGGCATCGGTCGCTCTGGCGCGCGATTTTATCCAGGCCGTCGCTCCGTGCCGTCCGCTTTTCGTCGAGGAGCCGCTACCGCCGGAGAATATGGCCGGCACCGCGCAGTTGACGGCGTCGATGCCGGTGCATATCGCCGCCGGCGAACGCCTCATCGGTCGCCAGAGCTTTATCGACGCGGTGGAACGCCGGGCCTTCCACATCGCGCAGCCGGATATCTGCCATGTGGGCGGGCTTTGGGAAGCCAAGAAGATCGCCGCCCTGTGTGAAAGCGCCGGCATCGGCATGGCGCCGCACAACCCGCTGGGGCCGATTGCCGGCGTCGCGGCACTTCATTTCGGCATTTCCACACCCAACTTCCTCATTCAGGAGGAAATGTCCGGCGCGGTGCCCTGGTACGATAGCGTCGTGGAATGGCCGATCGAACGCCGCCCCGGCCGCTGGGACCGGCCGGAGAAGCCCGGTCTGGGCATTGAGGTCGACGAGGCTGAGATCGAGCGGCATCCCTTCGCTCCGGAAATCATGCATGCCGCCAACGCCGTGCTGGCTGACGGCACGGTCGTGGACTGGTGAGCGCCATGGATGCGGGTCGTCTTTCAGGCAAGATCGCACTGGTGACGGGCGCCGGCCGAGGCATCGGCGAAGCGATCGCGCGCGCCTTTGCGCGGGAGGGCGCGTCCGTCGTCGTGGCCGAGCGCGACGCGGCCACCGGCGCGCGCGTGGCACACGAGATCGGCGGGCTGTTCGTGGAGACGGACGTGACGGTCCAGGCGCAGGTGGAAGGTGTCGTGAAGGCCGCCGAGGAGCGCTACGGGCGCGTCGACGTCTTGGTGAACAACGCCGGCGCCAACGTCTTTCACCGCCCGCATGAGATGCCGCGCAGCGAGTGGGCGCGCTGCATGGCGCTTGACCTCGAAGCCTGCTGGGCGATGGCGGAGGCCGTGCTGCCGGGCATGCGCGCGCGGGGGAATGGCGCGATCGTCAACATCGCCAGCTGCCACTCCTTCAAGATCATTCCCCACACCTTTCCCTATCCCGTTGCCAAGCACGGGCTGGTGGGCCTGACCCGGGCGCTCGGCATCGAATATGCGGGCGAGGGCATTCGGGTGAACGCGATCGCGCCGGGCTACATCGACACCCAGATCGCGCGCGACTACTGGGCTGGTTTTGTGGACCCGGCTGCCGAGCGCGCGAAGGCGGAGGCGCTGCATCCCCCGGGCAGGATCGGCACGCCGGAGGAGGTGGCGATGACCTGCGTGTTCCTCGCCTCCGACGAGGCTCCCTTCATCAATGCTGAAACCATCGTCATCGATGGAGGCCGTTCCGCGCTCTACCACGATTGAAAAAGCAAACCAGGGAGGAAGATATGAAATCGCTTAAAGTCTTGACGGGTATCGCCATCATGGGTGCCGCCATCACGTTCCCCGCGCAGGCCGAGGACATCAAGATCGGCTACATCAACAAGATGGGCGACCATCCGTGGTTCGTCGCAGAGGTGGACGGTGCGCGCCAGCAGGCGGCCGAGATGGGCGCGGACTTCGTCGCCCAGGACGTCCAGTTCAATGCCGACCTGACGATCACCACGCTCGACACGATGATTGGCGACGGCGTGGACGGCATCGCCATCGTGGTTCCCGACCGCGCGCTTGGGCCGGTTGTCGCCGCGAAGGCAAAGGAGGCGGGCGTGCCGCTGGTGGCCGTCGACGACGACATCTATTTTGAAGACGAGACGCAGGTACCCTATGTGGGCATGAACGCTCACAATATCGGGCTCAGCGTCGGTGAGAAGCTGGCCGAGCTCTACAAGCAGGAGAACTGGGCCGAGGAGGGCGAGGTCCGTATCGCTTCCATCGAGGACCGCAAGGCTGACACCTGTATGCAGCGCAATCACGGGGCTGAGGAAGCCTTCCTTGAGGCGGTTCCCGATTTCGATCCCGAAAACATCGTCCGTGTGCCTTACGACAACACCATGGTCAACTCCATCGATGCTATGACCACGACGCTGACGGCCAACCCTCAGGTCACGCACTGGATCTTCTATTCCTGCAACGATGACGGCGTACTGGGCGCGGCGCGTGCGCTTGAGAACGCGGGCTACGGGCCAGAGCAAGGTATCGGCGTCGGCATCGATGGAAGCCGCGCCTGCGACGCCTTCGGCTCAGGACGGCCGTCGCCCTTCCGCGGCACCATGTGGTTGAACTCGGAAAACCATGGCGCCCAGGCGGTGGAACTGCTGGTCAAGAATATCCGCGACAGCGAGGAATTGCCGACCACCACCTACACGCAGCCTGAATATATCTCCGCCGACAACTTCGACCTCTACGAAGAACGTCTGTGCGGCTGAGATGCGGATCGGGGTGGGAGCGCAACCTCCTGCCCCGCACCGGCATAGAAAACGCCATGCCTAACAACGACATCATGCAACTGGACAATGTCAGCAAGCGCTTCGGCAGCGTGCAGGCGCTGTCGAACGTGTCGCTGACCCTGCGGGCGGGCGAGGTGTTGGCGCTGGTCGGCGAGAACGGAGCTGGCAAATCGACGCTGACGCGCATCATCGAGGGCGTGTTTCCGCCGGATGGCGGAGGTCTTGTGCTCGATGGCCAGCCTGTCACCTTCTCCGGTCCGCGCGACGGTCATGCGGCCGGCGTGCGCGTTATCCATCAGGAACCGGAGATCATCCCCCACGTCAGCGTCGCCGAAAACATCTATCCCGGCGCGCTGCCGCACCGGGGAGGCGTATTTCTGGACAGGAAGACGTTGTACGCCCGTGCCGGCGAAATGCTGAAACTCTTCGGCATGGAGCGCGAGCTTGCGCCTCAGCAGCACTGCGCCGGGCTGGGTCCCGCCCAGCGGCAGATGATCGAGGTGATGCGCGCGGTGCACGCCGGCGGCCGCATCATTGCGTTCGACGAACCGACATCCTCGCTCACCGGAGAGGAGAGCCAGCGGCTGTTCGAGGTGATCTACCGCCTGCGCGACGAGGGTGTGTCGATCATTTATATCTCGCACCGCCTGCGCGAGATCGTCGATGTGGCCGACAGGATCGCCGTGCTGCGAGACGGGCGGTTGATAGATGTTGAACCCGCCGCCGAAGCAAGCGAGGAAAGCATCACGCGCAAGATGGTCGGCCGCGACCTGACGGAGATGTTTCCCGAACGGACGCCCCCGACGGAACGGTGCGTCCTGTCCGTGCGGGGCATGTCGACCGAGCATGTCAGCGATATTTCCTTCGAGCTTCACGCGGGTGAGGTCTTGGGGATCGGCGGGCTGGTGGGCGCCGGACGCTCGGAGCTTGCCAAGGGGGTCTTCGGATTTCACGTAAGAAGTGCGGGCACGGTGGAGGTGGATGGCAAGGCGATACCCTCCGGCCGGCCGGGCGATGCCATTCTTGCCGGCCTTGGCTTTGCGCCGGAGGACCGCAAGGAGGAAGCGCTGCTTCTGCTGCGCTCGATCCTCGACAACGCGACATTGTGCATACCCGACCGGGTGTCCCGCTTCGGTCTCTTCGACCGGCGCAAGGCTACCGACATCGTCGACGGTATCGCCGGGCGGCTGTCGATCAAGGCGCCCAGTCTCAACACGCCCGTCTCCCACCTTTCGGGCGGCAACCAGCAGAAGGTTGTCCTCGCCCGCTGGCTGGCACGCGCGCCGAAAGCGCTCATCCTCGATGAGCCCACGCGCGGCATCGACGTGGGCACCAAGAGCGAGATCTATCGCCTCATAGCCGACCTTGCGCGCAACGGCCTCGGGGTCATCGTCATCTCGTCCGAAATGCCGGAGCTTTTGGGCATGTCGGACCGCATCCTCGTGATGGCGGGTGGGCGCATCACCGCGGAACTGAAGGGCGACGAGATGAGTGAGAACGCCATCCTGAAAGCAGCCATGAGCGCCGAGCACGGCGCCGAGTCCCCGGACGAAGAGGTAAGAACGGCATGAGTGCACACGCGGAAACGCCCAGGACAACTCTCGGTGCGCGCCTGACGGGTCTGGTCGAGCGCGTGGGTATCCACAATGCGAGCCTCATCCTGGCGCTGATTGCGCTCCTGGTCCTGTTCGGCATCCTGCGCGGGGACGTCTTTTTCTCCAGCCGCAACATTCTCAACATCGGCATGGGCGTGGCCATACTCGGCGTGCTGGCAATCTCGCAGACTGCGGTGATCGTGTCGGGCGGGCTCGATATCTCGGTGGGAGCGATCGTCGGTCTGACGACCGTTTCCACCGCCATGGCGATCGACGCGACAGGTTGGGCGGCTGCCGGCCCGTTGGCCGGCGTGGCGATAGGGGCGGCCGCCGGCCTGTTCAATGGCCTTGTGATCACATACGGCCGGGTGAACGCAATCATCGTGACACTCGGCACCATGGCGATCTTTCGCGGTATCGCCTTCATCATTTCCAACGGCCAATCCATCTCGATCTTCAACGACACCTTCCGTCTTCTCGGCATCGGCCGTTTTCTCGGCCTGCCGGCGCCCATCTGGGTGCTGATCGGGGTCGCGGTCTTGTTCTACATCTTCCTTCACAAGAGCATCGTCGGGCGCAACATCTACGCCATCGGCGGCAATCCGGTGGTTGCGCGCCTGTCGGGAATGGATATCAAGCGCTATCGTGTCGGCATGTATGTCCTCAGCGGCATGGTCGCCGGCATCGGCGGCATACTGCTTGCCGCGCGCACCGGCTCCGGCCAGCCGATTTCGGGCTCGGAGGGGCTGGAGCTGGAGGCGATCACGGCGGCCTTTCTTGGCGGCTGTGCCATGCAGGGGGGCAAGGGCACGGTTATCGGGGCGCTTTTGGGCGTCGCCATTATCGGGATTCTCAACAACGGCATGATTCTGACCGGCGTTCCCACCTTCTACCAGATGCTTGCCAAGGGCAGCCTGTTGATCCTGGCCGTTCTTCTGGCCGAATACCGTCTGAACCGGAGCTGAGCGATGGCGAGGCTTTCGGCCAATGGACAGGATCGGGCGCGCCCGCGCGACCATGTGACGAGCACGCTGGCCAAGCGGATACTGTCGGGGGAATTGCAGCCGGGTCAGAAACTGCCGGCCGAATCTCTACTCGGCGAATCTCTGGCCGTCAGCCGCACGGCGCTGAGGGAATCCATCCGCACGCTGGCGGGCAAGGGGCTGATCGAAAGCCGCACGCGCACGGGAACGGTCGTCCTGCCGGCCGAGCACTGGAACCAGCTCGATCCGGAGCTTCTGGCATGGCGGGAGGAGCTGGAGCCGGATTTCGACTTCATTCGCGGCCTCAACGAGGCGCGGCAGGTGATCGAGCCGGCGGCGGCGGGCCTGGCGGCGGAGCGGGCCACGGGCCAGGATCTCGGCAGGATCGAAGCCGCCTATGACGAGATGCGGCGGGCGTCGCCCGAGGACATCGATGCCAGCGTCAAGGCGGACGAGGCCTTCCACCTTGCCGTGCTGACAGCCAGCCGCAATGCCGTTTTCATGAATTTCGGGTCGGTCATAGGATCGGCCCTGCGCCATGCCTTCCGTCTCACGACGTCGGCATCGGAGAACTACGCCGCGACGCTCGACATGCATGGCGAGGTGCTCGAGGCAATCCGCATGCGCCGGCCCGCGGAGGCCCGGCGCTTGATGACGGGGCTGATCGCCGTGGCCAGCGACGATCTGTCGAAGGTCATCGCGCGGCGCAACGACGAGAGGTGATATCGGCGCGAGAGAAATGGCAGCAGTGCATGAAGACGCGGCTCCAGCTTGAGGAGTGGCCCGGCTGGTGGCGTTTCTCGTTTCACCGGCGGCGGATCTGATCACCGGGCAGAACATCGGTGTCGACGGGGGATGGCAAGGTGGCAAGGCTCCTGGAACTCGGTGACGCACGCAGCCAGGTGACGGTCGCGCCGGCTCTGGGAGGCGGCCTGGTCGGTTTCGACGCAAAGCTTGCAGGTGGCCTCGTTTCGGTGCTGCGAAGTGCAAAGCCGGGCGCAAACGTCTTCGGACTGGCCAACAACGTTCTCATACCTTTTTCGAACCGCATATCTGGTGGCGGGTTTGTCTTCGACGAAGCGTTTCACGCAGTTCCGTGCAACATCGACGGGCAGGAGTTCCCCGTTCATGGCGATGCGTTCCTGCGCGAATGGGAGGTTCTGGCCGCCACCGGCACGTCCGCCACGCTTTCCTTGCCGGATGGCGGTATTGGTCCCTTTCGCTACGCTGCCGAGCTGACTTACGCTCTCGAGAAGGGAACTTTGCTTGCGCGGGTGAGGGTGATCAACACCGGCTCGCGCCTGCCCTTCGGCGGTGGATTCCACCCGTGGTTTCCGCGCCGTGACGGGACGGGTCTTGCATTCGATGCGACGCATGTGTGGCTGGAGGACGCGCGTCATCTGCCCACCGAACAACGGCCAATCGAGGAGGCGGCGGATTTCGATTTCCGGCGCCTGCGCGCACTTCCGCAAAGCTGGATCAACAACGCCTATATCGGCTGGCGGGGCAGTGCGACCGTTCTCCAACCGGATCTGGGCCTGTCCGTCGAGATCACCGCACCGGACATGGACGTTGCTATCGTCTTCTCGCCTGATGCGAATGCGGACTTCTTCTGTTTCGAGCCTGTCACGCACGCCGTGGATGCGTTCAATCAGCAGGGCATGCCGGGGCTGCGCATATTGGAGCCAGACGCGGAGATGGCGATGGAGATGCGTATTGCCTGGAGACCGGAAACCGCCCATCATGCCGCTGCCTGGAAAAGGCCCTGCTGATATCGACGGTTGCACGCCCCCGCAGCCAGGAACAGCTAAAATGATCCAGTTTGAGCAAGCGATTAGCCAAGTCGGGCCAATTTCGCTCATCTTTTGCATCATCAAAGATCAATGACTTAGCTTGCGGGTTCAAATCACCTCGCAACCCATATCAGTGTGGGTGATCGCGATGGGGGCCGAAAGCGGGTCGGTTTCTGGGATGAACGGCCCGATAGCAGACATTCGGCTGCCGCCGCCGTCTCGGACGCGATCACCCTTTCTGCGATTTCCCCCGAAAGCAGGCGCTCGATGTCCGGCTTGAGCGGCTGCATCGCGGCGAAGCGGAACTTTCACTGCTTACCGATCCTCCGCGTGGTGTTGCGCCGGCGGATCGATGCGCCGTTCGAGGTCGAGCGCGCGGTCAACGGGCAAAGCATCGAGACCCGCCTTGAGGCGCGCCAGCGCTTCAAGATTCTTCCATTGGTCGCCGACCTCGAACAATGGCTGAGAAGCGAGCGCGCCGGAATATCAAAGCATGATCCGGGATCGTCTATCTTCTCGATAGCGAGCACAGGCCGAGCTTGTCGCACGACGCTGATCGCGTATCCGAGCGATAATCTTCCAGGACGCCCGCAATCCTCACCGGATGGATACACTTAGGGAGGTCATCTCGTTTGATCCGAATTAACCTCGGTGCCTACGCAGGTCAGACGGTGTTCTTAGCTACTACATGCACCAGAAGTGTTATTCCCGAAAGGAATGATTGCGCAGACCCTTGGACGACGTAGATCGTGTGTCAAAGGCGGCCGGTATTCCCAGAGCGCACGAGGGAACATGAATTCAGAGCAACTGACAAAGTCACTAACCCTTCGGCATCTGCGCATCATTGCGGCGCTCGCTGAGTTTGGTCTGGTGGCAAAAGTCGCCGACTCGCTAAACGTGACACAGCCGTCGGTCTCAAAGCAGATCAGCGAATTGGAGCGGCTCGTCGAGACGCCGATCGTGACACGCGACCGCAACCGGCTCTATCTCACACCTGTGGGCCGACGGCTTGCCGATCATGCGCGGCAGGTGCTGGCACAGATCGACCGTGCGGCCTTTGATCTAAACGCCATGGCGCAGGGCGTGACCGGGGCAGTCTCGATAGGCGTGGTCAGTTCGGTGGCGCCAATCCTTTTGCCCCGCACGATCGCGCTGATGAAGCGCAGCGCGCCCGAAGCCAGCATTTCGGTGACCGAGGGGCATTTCGTTTCCCTGTTCCCGCTACTTGAGAGCGGTGCGATCGATGTTCTCATCGCCCGCGTCTGGCACCCTCAGGAACTGCCGGGGATCGAACAGAAGTCCTTGTTTCAGGAACAGGTCGTTGTCGTTGCCGGACACGGACATCCCCTGGCAGCGGCGACTACGCTGGAATGGTCGGAAGCGAGGGAATGGCCTTGGCTGCTGCCATTGGCGAATTCGGTGGCGCGCCGTGCCGTGGAGGCGCTGTTTGCCGAGTTCGGCTTTGCCCCGCCGGTCAACCTCATCGCCTCAGCCTCGCTACCACTCAGTATTGGAGTCATGCGGGAAATGCCCGCCTTGGGGCTGTTTCCACAAAGCCTTGCCCGGGTTCACGCAAGCCGCGGTGAGCTCGTTATCTTGCCGCTCGACACCCGCGAGTTCCTGTCTGAGGTGCGCTGCTTCTGGCGCACCGGCCAATCCGAGACCAACAGCTCGTTTGATCTGTTCATGCGGTGCCTTGACCAAGCGCGCAGCGCTTAGACCATTCATTTTGGTTATGATTCTGAAGGAATAAGTAAATATTCACCGCCGGTCTTCCCAGCTACCGTGGAGGGAATGAAAAATATCTGAGGGGCCGGCGCTTTGCCGGATAGCAGCGATAGCCACAGTCTCTTTGCCCGAAATGTCTGCAACCCGGCTGATCGAAGGGTTTGCAAAAGCAGAGTTCACCCCGGGCGAGCTTCTCGAAGCCTGCCGTGAGCGCATATCGCGCCTTAATCCATCGATCAACGCGTTGACCTCTTTTTGCACTGAGCGCGCCATTGCGGAAGCCAGCCGGTCCACGCAGCGCTGGAGGGAGGGCGCGCCCATGGGGCCGCTGGACGGTTTGCCCATCGGGGTGAAGGACCTGCAAGACGCGGAGGGCTTGCCGACCACTCAGGGAAACCCGCTTTTCCGCAGCAATATGGCCAAGCGCGATGCGCCGATGGTGGCGCGGCTGCGCCGGGCCGGGGCCATCGTTCTGGCCAAAACGAACGTGCCGGAATTCGGTGCCGGCGGCAACACGCGCAACCCGGTCTGGGGTGCCACTGGCAACCCGTACGACCCGCGCCTGACAGCGGGCGGGTCCTCCGGCGGCTCGGCCGCAGCCTTGGCGGCGTCCCTGGTACCGCTCTGCACCGGTTCGGATACGGGCGGGTCGCTTCGCCTGCCAGCAGCGTTCTGTGGAGTGTTGGGCTACCGGCCCTCGGCAGATGTGGTGGCACATCCGACCCGGCCCGTGGGCTGGTCGGTCATTTCGGTGCTTGGGCCGATGGCACGGAATATGGACGATCTGTTGCTGATGCTGCAGACGATCCACGGATTTGAGGCGGGCGATCCGCTTTCCTCGCCTGCTGATCCCGCGCGCTTCGACAATCTGTCGCCGGTTTCGCTGGATCAGCTGCACATTTGCTTCAGCGAAGATTTCGGCGGTGCGCCGGTCGACCGCCGGGTGCGCTCTGCTTTCCGCGAGCGGGTGGCGGCCATTGCTCCGCATGTCGCTTCATGCCGTCCGGTATACTTGGATCTCGGCGAGATGGACCGCTGTTTCGATATCCTGCGGGCCGAAAGCTTTGTTGCCGCCTTCGATCTCACAGGAGATGGGGCGGTCGAGCAATTCGGCCCTCATGTGGCCGCGAATGTCGAGTTGGGCCGCCGCCTGAGCTTTCACGATCGCGCCTGGGCCCACCTGGAACAGACCCGCATCCTGCGCGCCTTCAACAAACGAATGGCCGATTTCGACATTCTTCTGCTGCCGACCGCGCCGATACCGGCCTTCCCGTGGGAGCAGTCCTATCCGGAAGAGATCGACGGGCAGAAAATGGACATCTATTACCGCTGGCTGGCGCTGACCTATCGCGGTTCGCTGATGGGCGGCCCCGCGATCACGCTGCCTGCGGGGACCCTCAACGATGGCCTTCCCTTCGGCCTGCAACTGCTGGGACCCTTACGCGACGATCGGGCTCTGCTGCGCGCGGCGCGGGCAATCGAAGCCCTGCTCGCGCGTGATCCTGCAATGGCGCCGGTCAAGCCGGACCTGACGAAAATCGTTCCACCCCCGGTCGACCTCCGCGGAATTGCAACGCATCCGCTTGAGAGTTCGAGTGCCGGAACAGCCCGGCCCGATCCAGTTGGCACGGCGGTCTGAGGATGAGCGCATGTTGATCGTTCTTGCCGCTTTCATCCTGATGCTGATCACCGGCACGGCTTTTGCCTATCTGATGGGGGCGGTATCGGTTCTGTCGTTCATTCTGGCAGATAGAGCGCAGTTTCTCTCGATCATGCCGCAGCGCATATTTGCGCAGCTCGATGTCTTTGCCTTCATGGCGATGCCGCTCTTCATCCTCACGGCCGAGATCATGTCGCGCGCCGGTGTCACACGCAGCCTGATCAACTTTTCCCTGGCGCTGGTCGGACGGTTTCGCGGCGGTTTGGGGCACGTCAATATCCTCACCAGCATCTTTTTCGCCGGCATATCGGGCTCTGCGGTGGCAGATAGCGCCGCGCTGTCGCGCATCTTCGTGCCCGAGATGGTGGCGCGCGGATATACCCGCTACTATGCCGGTGCGGTGACGGCGGCCTCATCGATGATCGGGCCGATCATCCCGCCCTCGATCATCATGATCATCTATGGCGGGCTGACCGGCGCATCGGTCGCCGCGCTGTTTATTGCGGGCATTCTACCGGGGCTGCTTCTGGCCGCGGCGCTGATGGTGCTGAACGGCGTGATCGCACATGTCCGGAAATATCCGGGCGGCGCCGGCACCGATCTGCCGCCGTTCTGGCCCAGCCTGAGGAAAGCCCTGCCTGCGCTTTGCCTGCCCGTCGTCATCCTCGGTTCGCTCGTTTTCGGTCTGGCCACGCCGACTGAAGGTTCGGCAATCGCCGTGCTGGTGGCGCTGATCGCCGGGCAGTTCTACGACGGCCTCTCCGCACGCACCCTTTTCGACGCGCTGGAAACAACCGCGCGGATGACCGGCACGATCTTCATCATCCTGGCCGCAATCTCGATCCTGGGCTTTCTCGCCGGCCAGATGGGCTGGCCGCAAGCTCTGTCGGCCTGGGTGGAGAGCATCGGGCTGACCGGCACCCGCTATCTGTTCTTCCTCCTTCTTATCTTTCTGGTCGCCGGTATGTTCATGGATACCCCGGTGGCCATGACACTGCTGATCCCGCTCTTTGTCCCGCAGGCGCTGCAGCAAGGGATCGACCCGGTTCATCTGGGCATCGTGCTCTGCTTCAACCTGTGCATCGGCCTGATCACCCCGCCCCTGGGTAAATGCCTGGTTGTCGTTTCAGCCATGACCGAGACCAATTACTGGCGGCTGGCCTATGCTGCGCTGCCTTTCATCGCCGTGCAGATGCTGGTGTTGCTGGCTCTGGCCTATTGGCCTGACATCAGCCTCACCCTGCCACGCCTGTCCGGCTTCGCCGTCAACTGAGTTCTGAATGGAGGAGATCAACATGCAACTCAAGGCCCTTACCCTGGCAACCCTGATGGCTCTTGCGAGCCCAGCTGTAGCCGAGGTCAAGATCGCGCTGGACACCAAGCCGGATCTTGAAACCTCCGGCTCCTACAACTGGGCCCACGCCTTCGGCAGCGCGCTGAAGGACGCCGGGATGGAGGTGCGCGAAATGCCGCGCGGCTCGGTCGGCGAAGAAGGCGAGAAGCTCGATCAGATCTCGACTGGCCTGCTGGAAGTGTCTCTGTCGGATGTGCGCACGGTGGCCTCGATCGAGCCCTTTATTTACGGCGTCCGCCTGCCCTATATCTTCAACGATGTCGCCCACATGGACCGCGCGCTGGCCGAAGGCGATGTCTTTGCATCGGTCAACGCTGCGCTGGCGAAACAGGATGCAGTGCTGCTGGCGCTGGTCCCGCTCGGTCCGTCCTCGGGCATCATCACGACGGATACCGCGGTGCGCAAACCCGAAGACATGGGCGCCTTGCGGATGCGCGCCCTCGACGACGCGCAGATCGCCATGTACGAGGCCTGGGGTACCAAAGGCACAATCGTGCCCTGGGGTGAGGTGCCCGCGGGCCTGCAAACCGGGGTGATCGACGGCTATCTCAACTCAGCCTTCGTGCCGATCATGTTTGGCCAGACCGATTTTGTGAAGCATTTCTCGGATGCTGGCGTCATTATCCCGCTGCGCGCCGTGCTGGCCTCGAAACAATGGTATGACGGGCTGTCGGAGGCCGACCGCGCTGCCGTCGACGCCGCTGTCGAACATGCCGATGCGGCCACGCGCGACTGGCTGGCTGAGGCGTCGGAAAGCTCGCTCACAGCACTGGAAGATGCGGGCGTGACGGTGCAGCGCCTCACCGACGAAGAGCGCGACATCTTCCGCGAACGCTCAACCGCGGTTTACAATTCCGATCTCCTGTCGGAGGAAGATGTGGCTGCCTGGACCTCGCTGTCGGACCGCACGCGCTGAGGTGGTGGTGATACAGCAGGCCGCACAGAGATTGCGGCCCCGCCCCAGGCCAATAGGAGATTTCCCGGATGCGTCGGATGATCACCAGCCTCTCGAACGGAGTGCATACAGCCGCACGCAGCGTTGCGGTTCTGGCGCTCTGCGTGATGTTCGTCACGTTGATGATCCAGGTCGTCGCACGCTATGTCTTTGCCTCGCCGCCCGTCTGGACAGAGGATATTGCGCGCTACATGATGGTCTGGACCGGGCTTCTGGGCGCCACGCTTTCCTTCAAGACGCGCAGCGACGCTGTGCTTTTGCAAAGCGTCTTTCCAGCACCGCCGGCGCTCTTGGGCGTGCTGGCAGAGGCGGTCCAGTCGCTGGCGATCCTGACCTTCACCCTTCCGGTCGTCTATTTCTGCTTCGTGGGCCTGCGCGGCGGCTTCTCAAAAGGATATCTCGTCCGGCAGGCTGGGCTAACCGCCGACACATTAGGCATCCAGATGGTCTGGATCGTTGCAGCCGTGCCACTGGCTATGATCCTTATCTTGGTTCACCTCGCCGCGCGTTGGGCCGAACCCGCCGCGGCGACAACCAAGACAGAAACGGAAACACAATGAATATCCCGCTTTCAAAACTTCGCCGTGACGGCGCGACACTCTATCTCTCGGGCGAGCTGGGTTTCGACGCCCACGGCAAGATCCCGGACGGCATCCGCGCCCAAACCGAAAACTGCATCGCGAATATCAAGGCGACGCTCGCCAAGGAGGGGCTGGACCTCTCGGACGTTCTCTCCTGCACCTGCTATCTCACCGATGCCGCTGACTTCCCGATCTTCAACGAGGTGTATGCCGCCGCGTTCCCGCAACCCTATCCGGTGCGAACAACGGTGGGGGTCTTTCTGATGCTCGATGCGAAGGTCGAGATCACCGTGATTGCACGCGATCGCAACCAGTAGGGCGGCAATGGCCGAAATTCTTGTTCTTGGCGCCGGCATGGTCGGCATCGGAGCGGCGCTGGCGCTCCAGGCGCGCGGCCATGCGGTCACCGTGGTGGACCGACGCGGCCCGGGCGAGGAGACCAGTTTCGGCAATGCGGGCGTGTTGCAGGCGGAAGCGATGGAGCCCTATGCGATGCCCCGCGACCTGCCGACATTGCTCCGCTACGCCCTGGGGCGCAGCAACGATGTGGTCTGGTCGCTGCGCGATCTTCCCGGCATCGCGCCGGCCCTTCTGGCCTATTTCCGCGCCTCCGCGCCCGAGCGGCACGCGCGGATTTCCAAGACCTACGCGCAGCTCATCACACGCGTCCTTTCCGATCACGGGTCCCTGATCGAGGCAGCGGGAGCAGACAATCTGGTCCGCCGCACTGGGCTGGGGGAAATTTACCGCACGGCGCGAGCCTTCGACGCCGCCTACGCACGCGCGGAGAAAAAGGCCACCCGCTATAGCCTGCGCCTGCGCGCGCTCGACAGCACGGAATTGGCGCCCGAGGAACCGGCTATCGCAGGCGAGATGGCCGGCGCGCTTATCTGGGGCGACAGCTGGAGCTGCAGCGATCCGGGCGGGCTGGTCACGTCCTATGCCCAGCTGTTCCAGAATCGTGGCGGGCGGCTACTCCAGGGCGATGCGCAAACGCTGGAACGCGCGGGCACGGGGTGGCGTGTCGACACCTGCACGGGGCCCGTCGACGCCCAACATGCGGTTATCGCACTCGGCCCGTGGTCGGGACCCTTGCTGTCACGGTTCGGCTACCGCGTCCGGATGCTGCTGATGCGGGGTTATCACACCCATGTCTCGAACACCCCCGAGCTCAGTCGGCCATATCTTGATGCTGAACATGGATATGTCATGTCGTCGATGCGCGACGGCCTGCGCCTGACCACCGGCGCCGAATTCGTCCGTCAAGACCGGCCGCAATCGCGCCGCCAGCTCGACCGGGCCTTGCGCGCGGCTGGTGAGCTTTTGGCCGCAGATATGAGCGCCGAAGGTAAGCTTTGGCACGGACATCGGCCCTTCCGGCCGGATATGCTGCCGCTTGTGGGGCCTGCGCCGCGGCATAAGGGGCTCTGGTTCGATTTCGGCCATGGCCATCATGGTTTCACCCTCGGCCCCACGACCGGCGAACTGCTGGCTGCGCAACTGGAGGGCGATACTCCTCCGGCGGCACAGAGCCTCTTGGCTGCGGCGTGCCTCTGAGAGATCTCTGTTTCGACCTTCCCCGGGACCATCATAGCCTGCCCTTTCTACGATGGCACGGAGCCCGCGTAGGTCAGCCACTCCTTTACCATGCCGCAATCGAGAAGGATGCGGTTCGAGACCATTAACGTACTCTTGTTCTGCCTGTTGTTGGGCCTGATCTTGGTCGATGAGACCAATGGCGCTGTCAAACCGGCCAACCTTCATCCGCGCCATCGTGCCTGTGGGAATCCCGGCGGCGATGCTTCGCGCTACGTGGCGGCCCGGCAGGCCCGACGATCGCGATCTGCGCGAGCGGATGAAGGCGGTCGCGCAGGAGCGTCGCCGGTTCGGCTATCGACGTTTGCTCGTGATGCTCAGGCGCGAAGGGCGGCGAACAGACTACAACAGCGCGCGGCCTCACTCCCAGATCGGATGGCAGACACCAGACGAGGTCGCACAGACCTTCAATCCGCGACGGTCATCTGCGCTGCGCAATGTGAAAGGCTCCGCGCCAGTGCCCGTCGCTTCACCCGCCCATCAGGCACCACCAACGCCGGACACGAACTCCAAACTGGATAAAGACTGAGGGCAACGTCAGAGGTTACATGAAAGCGCGGCTTACTTGGCATAGAAACAGGGACATCTGTGAGGTCAGACCTTCGCTGATCCTTTCATTGCTCCACTAGGTCGCGTGTCCAGGGAACGCGGCCGAGCATATTCGGGAATCCTGAATCGGCGGCGGTAGTCGCCGGGCGATATGCCGGTCAGGCGCCGGAACAGGCGACTGAAGGAGGAAGCATCCTCGTACCCCACTTCGCGGCCGATCGCGTCCACAGGTGCGGAGCCGGTCTCGAGCATCTGCTTCGCCTCCTCGATGCGCAAAGCCTGGACATAGGCAAGCGGCGAGTAGCCGGTGACCGCCTTGAAGCGGCGGTCGAATGTACGCTTGGGCAGGCCCGATAGGCGTGTCACCTCGGGGATGATGTCCGCGCGGTCGTAATTGCCCGCAAGCCAGGTCTGGCATTTGAGGATGACGGCGTCGCCGTGGACGACGTTGACGGCCATGGAGGCATAGGGGAGCTGCCCGTCGCGGTGCCACTGGTAGAGGAACAGCCTGGAAATGCGGATCGCTTCCTCTCCGCTCCCATAACGGGCGATGAGGAGGAGCGAGAGGTCCTGCCATGACGAGGCGCCGCCGCAGGAGATGATGCTGTGGCCTTCCCCGGTCTGCACCAGGATGCGGTCCTCGTGCAGCTTCACGTCGGGAAACTCGCGGCGGAACACGGGCACATGGCTCCAATGCGTCGTCGTCTCGCGCCCCGAAAGCAGCCCGGCTGCGGCCAACACCAGGGAGCCGCCGCAGGCGGAGCAGATTACCGCACCCTGCCGGTGCATCTTGGCGACCCAGGCGATGAGCCGGCGATCGAGGGCATGAAGCTCCTCCGGCGTGAAGACGATCACGTTCGGCACGAACACGATGTCCGTCTGCTCAATGTCCTCGATCGAGGCCTGCGGAATGATGCTGACGCCGGTGATGAGCTCCAGCGGCCCGTGCTCTGCCGCGATGATGCTCGGCTCGAACAGCGGCTGCCCGGCCGAATTCTTGAGAAATCTCCCTGCCGCCCACAGCGTATCGAAGACGCCGTAGATGATCGAAGGATCGCATTCCCGAAAGACCACGATGCTGACGCGCTTGGGCACCGACTATTTGTCCCTCTGTTTGGCTCAACTCGCACGGTTCCGGCTATTTTGCCTCTCCCGCACGAGAGGCGCTACGTCTATTTCCGCGCCGTACCGAGGTGCCATGGGCACTGCGACATCAAATGCAGACGTCGGTGAACGGCAGCGGGTTCTCAGAATAGCCTGAGCGTCCCTTCAGTATTAGAGGAAACACCAGTGAGTGACTACAGACACCGTCTGCCGCAGTTGAGCGGCAGCCTTTTCCTGACCGATGGCGGTATCGAGACTTCGTTGATCTTTCAGCGGGGCTTCGACCTCCCTCTCTTCGCATCATACGTCCTGCTCGACAACAAAACCGGGCGGGAGGCGGTAAAGAGCTATTATCGCGATTACCTCAAGATCGCCGAGGAGCGTGGCGTCGGCTTTATTCTGGAAAGTCCCACCTGGCGCTGCTCGCGCGACTGGGGCGCGAAGCTGGGCCACGATGCCCGCACAATCGAATCCTTCAACCGCTCGGCAATCGAGTTGATGGAGGAATTGCGGCGCGAAGCTCAAACGGGCGCTCCGATCGTGATCTCCGGCAATATCGGCCCCCACGGCGATGGCTACGCGCCGGAAACGCAGCTCAGCCCGGACGAGGCGGAGGAGTATCACGGCCACCAGATCCGCACCTTCGCCGACACAGCCGCGGACATGGTTGCCGCGGTTACAATGACCCACACCGGCGAGGCGATCGGCGTGGTGCGCGCAGCACGCACCGCCGGGATGCCCGTCGCCATCGCGTTCACCACAGAGACCGATGGACGGCTGCCCTCCGGCGAGGCGCTTGGCGAAGCGATCGAGAAGGTGGACGAAGCCACCGGTGCGGCGCCGGTCTACTACATGGTCAACTGCGCCCATCCCGATCACTTCGCCGACGCGCTTGGCGAAGGAGCATGGCGCTCGCGCATTCGCGGCATCCGCGCCAACGCCTCGCGCAAGAGTCACGCCGAGCTCGACAATTCGGACGTACTCGACCCCGGCGATCCGGTCGAGCTGGCACGGGACTACACGCGCCTGCGTCGGATGCTGCCTCATCTTTCGGTGTTCGGCGGATGCTGCGGCACCGACCACCGCCACATCGAGCAGATATGCCTCAGTTGCCTGGAAGCGGCCTGAGATCGCAATCCGAGGACGACGAACATGTCTTATCCACTGACCGCCCTCATGCCGCGCGATTGCATTCGCCCGGCACTACAGGAAGAAGCCGGTGAAATCGCCCGCCTTTTCCTGATCTCCTCGGATGGGCTCGCGGCCTACATCTGGAGCAAGATGGATATGCAAGGCCTGTCGCTGGAGGAGATCGGCACGGCCCGCTATGCGCGTACCAACACCGCCTTTTCCTTCGAGAATTGCCTCGTCGCAGTGCGCGGCTACAGGATCGCCGGCATGGTGCACGCCTTCCCAATGGAGGCGGACGCCAGCGGCGTCGAAGAGACCGATCCGGTTCTGCGGCCCTATGCGGAGCTGGAGGATCCTGGCTCGCTCTACGTTTCCGGACTGGCCGTCCACGATCGCTACCGTGGCCGGGGGATCGGCGGCGAGTTGATGGACCACGTCTATGCCGTTGCGCGTTCGAGAGGCCTGCCGCGCGTCTCTCTGATCTGCTTCGAGCGCAACGAGACCGCGTTCGAATTTTACCGCAAGCGCGGCTTCCAGGAGATCGCGAGGCGGCCCGTCGTCCCACATCGGTCTCTTCACGACAGCGACGGTGACGCGGTGCTGATGGTCAGAGACTGCTCAAGCACCGCTCAGGTACACCGAACTTAACCGAAACCGACAAGCCAAAGCCCATCGAGCCGGCGCGGCAAGCGCACCGGCAATGGGAGAACCATGCCTGAAAGGAAGAGAAAATGAATACGAAGAAATCCCGCCATATCTTGGCCAGTTCGCTGATGCTGGCCACCTCTATGCTTGCCGTGACTGCAGCGGCGCACGAGCAGACGAAGACGGAACTGTTCAACCCGGGGGTGAGCTACGCCGCCGGAAAGGCCGGCGAGGCGGCGTCCGGACGCCCGCCGCTCTACGAAGGGCTCGGCACCATGTCGATGCCGGTCACGACGAAAAGCGCAGAGGCCCAAGCCTATTTCGACCAGGGCCTGCGGCTCGCCTGGGGCTTCAACCACGCCGAGGCGCGGCGCTCGTTCCAGGAGGCCCAGCAGCTCGATCCGGAATGCGCCATGTGCTTCTGGGGCGAGGCATTCGTGCTCGGTCCCAACATCAACGACGCCATGCGCGACGAGGCGGCGGTGCCTGCGCGGGAGGCGATCGACCGCGCCTTGGCGCTCACGGAGAAGGCCACCCCCAAGGAGAGGGCGCTGATCGAGGCTCTTTCCAGGCGCTATGGCGCGAATCTAATGGCAAGCCGCCCGCCCCTCGATCAGGCCTGGGCCGACGCGTTGGGCGAGGTGGCCAAGGCCTATCCCGACGACGCGGACGTGCTGGTGCTCCATGCCGAGGCGCTGATGAACCTGCAGCCCTGGGATTATTGGGAGGCCGACGGGGTGACGCCCAAGGGCCGCGGCGGCGAGATTGTCGCGGTGCTCGAGCGTACGCTCGATCTCGATCCGGACCATCTCGGGGCGGCGCACCTCTACATCCATGCCGTCGAGGCCTCGGCCGAACCGGGCCGCGCTGAGGCCGTCGCCGACCGCCTGCGCGGCGCGGCACCGGCGGCGGGGCACCTCACTCATATGCCGGCACACCTCTATGTGCGGATCGGCCGCCACGGGGATTCCATCGCCGTCAATCACAACGCCATCGCGGCGGATGAGGCCTTCCTCGCGCAGGCCGGCGACGCGGCAAGCCCGCTCTACCGCTTCGGCTACTACCCGCACAACGTCCACTTCCTCATGGTTTCGGCCCAGATGGCCGGCGTGAAGGAGGATGTGGTCGGCGCGGCGGAAAAGCTGGCGGAAATCACCTCCGACGAAGTCTCGCAGGAACTGGCCTGGGTGCAGGCGATCAAGACGGCTCCCTTCAGCGCCCATGCCCAGTTCAGCGACCCGGACACGATCCTCGCGCTTGCCGACCCCGGCGACCGCTTCCCCTTCGTGAAAGGCTACTGGCATTACGCCCGCGGCGTCGCTCTTGCCTTCAAGGGAGACCTCGAGGCGGCGTCTGCCGAAGCCGACGCCGTCGGCCGGCTGATCGACGAGGCCGATCTGAGCGGGCTGGAGGATCAGTACCTGCCTGCCACGGACGTGCTCGGCATCGCCAGGCACGTGGTGGAAGCCCGCATCGCGGGGGCGCGGAGTGACTATGCCGCCGCCGAGCAGCATCTCACCGAGGCGATCCGCCTGCAGGACGGCATCTCCTACATGGAGCCGCCCCTCTGGTACTATCCCGTCCGGCAGACGCTCGGCGCCGTTCTCCTGCAGCAGGGCCGCGCCGATGAAGCCGTCGCGGCGTTCGAAAAGGCGCTTGCGGAATCGCCGCGCAACGGCTGGGCGCTCTGGGGCCTGCTCAAGGCCAAGGCTGCAGCCGGCAGCGAGGATGCGTCCGAGGCGGAAGCAGCCTTCAAGAAGGCCTGGCTCGGCAACGAAGCACTGCTCGTTCTTGATCGTCTGTAGCAGCCGGAGCACGTATGCGAACCGCGCGCGGCGCAATCGCGAGGGCCCTTCGTCTTCGCGATTGCGCCCCGCGGTGACCGGCGTCTCCAGCTCAAGCTCAACCAAGGAGAATTCCGATGAAGGGATTTCACCGGAGCCGCCGGGCACCAAAGCAGTACACGCTGCATATGCTTTCCGACCATCAGTTGAAGGACATCGGTCTGTCCAGGTCCGGGATCGCATTCGCGGTCGTGGCGGGAACCGACAGCCAAGCGCCGGTGCACCCGCCATGCGACAGCCCAAAACAGCTGGCGACAAGGGGCAGCGAGACGCATCTGGCGGCCCTTGGTGCCGCGACGGCGCTGATCCTGGCGCTCATTCTGCTGATTGCATTTGCCGGGGCCGTACACTTCGCCGGCGTCCCTATCGTCGACATACGTCTTTAGCTGCATTCACGGACGAAGCCGCCTGCAGCGCGCATCTCGCCGAATCCGCATCAGCCAAAGCGATACGCGCGACGCGCGAGCCGAGGCCAAGAGCCTGTTTAGGAATCGATCATGTCGAAAAATACAACCATGCGCGGGTACATCATCCGGAATGCCCGTCCGGCCGATATTGCTGCAATCCGGGCCATGCAGGAGCGCTCGATGTGGGTTCTTGGCGGCGACTTCTACGAAGCGGGAGCGTTGGCAAGCTTCCTGACCGAATTCGGCACCATGGACGACGCCATTGTGGACGAGGGCCATTTCTTCGTGGCTGAAAACGATCGCGGCGCGATCCTCGGCAGCGGCGGCTGGACCCGCTTAAGGCCGGGCTACGCCAATGGGCTGGGGACCGGCGGACAAACCGCCGACAGGCCAACCGTCCGCAGCGTGTTCGTGGATCCTGCCGCCACGCGCCGCGGTGTCGCATCGGCGATCATGCTGCGGGTAGAGCGGGACGCAGTGGAGCATGGCATCCAGACCCTCCATCTCACGGCAACCCTCTCCGGCGTCGCCCTCTACGAGCATCTCGGTTATCGAGCCGAAGAAGCCATGGCGGTGTGTTTGTCAAACCAAACCCGCTTCGCCTGCGTAAGAATGGCGAAGCGGCTCCCGACACTGCGGGAGCAGGCGGCTTGAGCGACTGCCTCACCCATTGGCCCTGATAGTATTCCAGCAGGTGCGGTGCGAGGCGGCGACAAAATCGGGCCGTTCCCCAAAGTCGGCTTGCTGTAACCAGGGTCGCATCGAGGAGCTACCTTCCGGTCTCTCAGAGGAATCATGAACGTTGGTCGGTCTGCTTTCGAGCATCCCTTCCATTGCCAATTGCCGCTTTGGGTCGGAACTGCAGGTTCCTTTTTGTTGCGGTAGCGTGCTCAGCGGAACGTGCCGCTTTCGGCCCAAATTGGAGTGGCCATAAACGGCGAGGCATGGTGGGAAGCGGACTGGCGGCTTCAGGAATTTGTCTTCGATTGCAGGCATCGGCGTGCGCTCGCATAACTGCGAGTAACCTCTCAGCGGACTCGGCAACGGAAGCCGCCTGCTCCAAGAATTCGGCGCGCTTGGGCGGAAAAAACTTAGCGACTTGACGAAGTTTTTGCTTGCGGCCACCGGCAAGTCGAGCGATAGTTAGTGACATGGCTAAGCATGATCCTGATCTCTCGCTGCTCTTCCACGCGCTCGCTGATCCGACCCGCCGGTCGATCCTGACCCGGCTCGCCGAAACACCTGCGCGGGTAACGGATCTGGCCGGGCCCACGGGACTACGGCTGCCCACGGTGATGCGGCACCTTTCCGTGCTGGAGGAGGCAGGATTGATCACCACGTCCAAGGACGGGCGGATACGCACCTGCGCCATCGTGCCCGAGGCTCTGGAGCCGGCGCGGACATGGCTCGACGAGCAGCGGGCCATCTGGGAAGCCCGACTCGACCGGTTGGATGCATTTGTGATGGATGTGATGAAGGAGCGCAAAGAATGACGCGGAACCCGGATTCAAGCGGCATGGCCCGCGCGGCGCCGGACGACAGGAACGACCGCTTTGCCACGCTCACCTTCGACCGGGACGTTGCCGCCCCATTGGCCGTGCTGTGGGAGGCATGGACGGCCCCGGCCGCGCGGGCGATCTGGGCTGCGCCATCGCCCTCGGTCACCGTGGAGTTCCTGGAGGCCGACACCAGGGTGGGCGGCCGCGAGGTCTCGCTCTGCAAGGTCGATGGCCATCCGGACATCCGCTGCGAGTGCGGCTGGCTCGTGCTGCAGCCGGAGATGCACAGCGTGAACTACGAGGTGATCTCGTCCGAAGGCATGACGCAATCGGTCGCGCTGGTGACAGCCGATTTCGAAGGTGCGGACGAGCGCAGCCGGTTGGTCGTGACGGTGCAGCTTTCCTCGCTGGCGGAAGACATGGAGGCAGGCTATCGGGAGGGCTTCGGCGCCGGTCTGGACAACCTCGCGGGCGCGGCTGAACGGACCATGGTGCTGCAGCGGGTGATTCAGGCGCCGCGATCCATCGTGTGGGGCGCGTGGATGAACCCTGAAACGCTGCCGCAATGGTGGGGGCCGGAAGGCTTCTCCTGTCGCACGAAGAGGATCGACTTGCGAACGGGCGGCGAATGGGTATTCGACATGATCGCGCCCGACGGCACGGTCTTCCCGAACCACCATCTCTATCACGAGGTCCTGCCCGAGGAGAGGATCGGCTATACGCTGCTATGGGGCGAAAACGGGCCGAAACATGCCGACGCCTGGGCCTCGTTCGAGGATCGGGACGGGGCGACGAAGGTAACGCTGGGCATGGTGTTCAGCACCGCTGCCGAGTTCCAAGAGGCGAAGGGCTTCAATGCCGAGGAACTGGGAATGCAAACTCTGGGCAAACTGGAACGCTTCGTCGCATCCCGCTGAAATGGTGCGACGTCCCGCCGGCCAGAATTAGGGCTTGTGGACGAGGTCATCATCCATGTCGCGCCCGTCCTCGTCGGCGACGGCTTCCGCCTCTTCGCTCAAAAGGGCATGCAGCCGGTCAGGCTGGACAAGACCGAGGTCTTAGAAGCGGGGCAGATCGCCAGCATGCGCTTCCGCTTCGCCGGATAGGGCCGAGAATTCACAAAGGGATACACGAAGAGGAAGGTTCTATGAGAAAACTGATCATATGGGACATGGTGACCGTCGACGGCTTCTTCGAAGGTCCGGACAGGGACATCAGCTGGTTCGTCTTCGAGGAAGAACTCGAGAATTACATTCGTGAGACCCAGGAAAACGCCGATACGCTTGTCTTCGGCCGCGTGACCTACGAATTCATGGCCGGCATTTGGCCGTCCGAGCAAGGCTGGATCGCGGACTTCATGAACAAGATCGAGAAGGTGGTTTTCTCGCGCACGCTGAAAAGCGCCGACTGGAACAATACGAAGCTCTTCAACGGCGATGTGGCGGAAGAAGTCTCCAAGCTGAAGACCAGGGACGGCGGAGACATCTTCGTGTTCGGCAGCGCCGACCTCACGGCGACCCTGATGGAGCACGGCCTGATCGACGAGTATCACCTCGGGATCAACCCCGTCATTCTCGGGAGAGGCACGCCGCTCTTCAAGGGCGGCGCGAACCGGATACCCCTGAAGCATCTGGAGACGAGGACGCTCAAGTCAGGTGTTGTCATCCTCCATTACGCGCCGGAGAGCAGACAATGACGATCGATCCGCTCTTTCCCGTCAATTAGGCTTGTCGAAATGGGAAGGCCTGGGGAAGCTGCGCGCTCCGGACGATCGGCGGCCAAGGGGCGTGGCCAGTTCGGAACAGCTGAATTAGGGGCGGTAACGGAACGACCGCTTACCGCTCAAATCGACCCGGAACCGGACAGGCGCTTGCGGCCCCGACCGCGACCCGTGGACATGACAGAGGGCGAGGCGCGGTTTGCTGCGTGGCACAATGCGAAATTAATGGTCCTCAAGCGGTTTGGCGATCTGCGCGATACGCTGGAACTTCTTCCTGTAGGCAGACGGCGACAATCCCACGCCACGCTTGAAGACCCTGCGAAAAGAAGCCGAGTCGTCATATCCGACCGAAGCGCCGACCTCGTCGACCGACAGAGTGTCAGTCTCCAACATTTGCTTCGCCTCTTCGATTCGCAATGCCTGCACGTATTCTATCGGTGCAAAGCCCGTGGCCGCCTTGAACCGGCGCGAAAAGGTGCGCGCATTCAGACCGGATCGCGCCACCATTCGCTCCACCGGCTTGGCCAATGCGTAGTTGTCGGCGATCCAGGTCTGGCAATCCGAGATCGGCCCGTCTTCCGACGCCATTGGACGGGTCATCACCGCATAGGGGGACTGGCCTTCGGAATGCCCGCTGATCAGGTACACTTTCGCCGTCTCGATCGCTTGCCGATATCCGCAGTACCTGGCGATCAGATAGACCGCCAGATCGTGCCAGGCGCTGACCCCGCCTGCGGTCACGATGCGGTCGCCTTCCGCCTCCAGACAAAGGACGGACTCGTTGCGAAATGCGATTTTGGGATAGTGGCGCTGGAACATGTTTCGATAGGCCCAATGAGCCGTCGCCCCATGCCCGTCCAAGAGGCCGGTTTCCGCGATCAGGAGAGCCCCGGAACAAACCGAGCAGATGAGCGCCCCATCTCGATGGAGCCTCTTCAGCCAGGCCACCTCCCGTGGGTAGCGGCCCGTGGGCACATCATGGATCGACGTGTACATGTCGCAGACGATCACGGCGTCCGCCTTGTCCAGATCGTCGATGGCTGCGTGCGGCTCGACCGGGATATTGCCCAAACAGTGAAACGCCTTGCCGTCCGCCGAGGCGATCTTGACCTCCAGCAATTCCTGGCCCGGCATGCCGGCGACCATGTCGGTGTATACAGCCCCGGCCGATAGCAAGACGTCATAGAGGCCGTAGAGGACCGAGGCCGAGGTTTCTGGCTCCGCCAGCAACACGATCAATGGCTTTTTCGAACTGCTCACAGCGGTCCTCTGGCTCCTTTGGCGCGGTTTTGGCGCGTATGCCTCGGTCGCCTGTCCAGTATGACCCGTTCATGACCAAATCGCCACTGCCCCGACCGCTGAGATCGCCGTAGCTCCATCGCAACGCTGCAAAGGAGTTTTGAAATGGGCGATCTGAGAACGGCCTTTAATCCAGCCACCGAAGATTTTGGCGGAGAGATGTTTCTACCCGGCGACCCGGGGTTCGACGAGGCGAGAATGGTCTGGAACGCCATGATCGACCGGCGCCCGGCGCTTATCGCACGCTGCAAGAACGTAGATGATGTGATAGCGGCCGTATCGTTGGCTGTGGCGCAGGATTTGCCCATAGCCATCCGTGGCGGCGGCCACGATGTGGCGGGTCACGCAGTCTGCGACGAAGGCGTCATGATCGACCTGTCGCTTATGCGCGGCGTTACGGTCGATGCCGGGGGGCGCGTCGCTGTCGTTGAAGGTGGCGCCCTGTGGCGCGATGTCGACAAGGCCAGCCAGGCGCATGGCCTTGCGACGCCCGGCGGTCTCATCTCGGAGACCGGCGTGGCCGGGTTGACCCTGTCCGGCGGGATCGGATGGCTGCGCGCCAAGCACGGACTTTCGGTCGACAATCTGATCGCGGCAGATGTGGTCACGGCAGATGGCGCACTCGTCCGTGCCAGTGAAGATGAAAACCCCGACCTGCTCTGGGCGCTCAAGGGCGGGGGCGGTAACTTCGGGGTCGTCGTTCGGCTCGAATTCGCGCTTCACCCCATCGGTTCTGAAGTGATGTTCGCGGCCCCCATATATGCCCTCGACGACGGTCCCGGCCCGATCCGCGCATGGCGCGAATTTCTGGCCAGGCATGGTGATCGTGTCGGATCGCTCTGCGAGTTCTCCACTGCCGGCGGCGAGGATTTTCCCGAAAAGTATCGGGGAAAGCGCGTCTATACGCTGGCTTGCGTCTACAACGGCGATGCCGCGGAAGGCGAAGCCCTGCTTCAGCCCTTGCGCGAACTCGGCACCATGGTCGCCGATTTTTCCGGTCGGATGGCCTATTGCGATGTTCAGCAGCTCTTCGACACGTTGATGCCGTCAGGCGATTTCCGCTGCTACTGGAAAGCGCGGTATCTGACCGGCCTGAGCGACGAGATGATCGATCTTGCAATGCAGAACGCCAAGGCTGCCCCTTCTGACAATACGCTGTCATCCCTGTGGAATTTCGGTGGGGCGACGGCGCAGGTCCCGGCCGAGGCCACGGCTTTCGGCGACCGGTCCATGGGTTGGATGTATTCACTGGACGGTGTCTGGTCCGATCCTGGCGAAGATGCCGCGAACATTGCCTGGGCCCGCGATGGCTGGAAGGCGTCGGAGCGCTTCGGCCATCACGGCCGCGTCTATCTCAACTTCCCCGGCCACGGCGAAGACGGCGCCGCGCTGACGCGCACCAGTTTTGGATCGAATTACCGGCGTCTCGTGGACATCAAGACGAAGTACGACCCGGAAAATCGGTTCCGCTTCAACCAGAACATCGCACCGGGAGCTTGATATGCGCGCGCCGTCACCACTTCCCGTAGCCGGGTCGGGCACAATCTTCTTTACCGAAGGCGGGTCCGAAACCGAAATCATGTATCGTCATGGGTTCGAACTGCCCGAATTCGCCCTGTTCCCATTGCTTGACATCCCAAGCGCCGTCACCGCCATGCGCGACATGTTCCGCGCACAACTGGATGTGGCAGCTGAGTTCGGCCTTGGTTTCCTATTATCTGGGCTCGACTATCGAGCGAGCCCGGACTGGGGCGCCAAACTGGGCTATTCGGCGACGGCGCTGGCGGATGCCAACATCGCGGCCATCGCCTTTCTGCGGGAGATCGCAGACCACTACCGCGACCAGATCCCAAGCCTTTTGATCGGGGGATTCCTGGGCCCGCGCGGCGACGCCTACGGGCTGAACCGCGATATAACCGCCGAAAGTGCCGAGGATTATCACGCAGTTCAGCTTGAAACGCTGAAACGGGCGCAGGTGGACTTTGCCTGCGCAATGACCTTCAACAACATCCCGGAGGCCGTCGGCGCCGCACGCGCCGCTGCGCGCATCGGCGTTCCGCTCTCAGTTGCGCTAACGCTTGATAGGACCCGTCGCCTCAAGTCCGGCCCAACTCTTGGCGAAGCAATCACTAACATCGATGCGCAAACCGGGCTTGATGCGCCCGACTACTACCTGGTGAACTGTTCTCATCCGTTGGAATACGAGCCTGCGCTCGATGATGGCGCGTGGACCAGGCGACTGCGTGGCGTGCGACCAAACGCGTCGAAGATGGAAAAAATGGCACTGTGCAAACTGAACCATCTTGAGGACGGAAACCCGGTCGAACTTGCAACGCAGCTAAGCGACTTGCATACCCGCTACCCGCATATGGACATCTTCGGAGGCTGCTGCGGCACGGGCGTGGAGCACCTGCGCGAGATCGCAAAAGCTTTGAGGCCAAGTCTACTCAAGCAAACAGGCTGGTGCTCGGCAGAGTCCAGAATTCCCGTTTGAGGCGAAATACCGGATGTCTCATGCCCGCTTTCAACCGACATTGCAAGCGTCGTGCTGCCCCGCTCGTGTTACGGTCGGCTTTGGGCTTATTCCGTTGAAAAACTCCGGTTGTTTTGCTGCCTGATGACTGATTCAATTTCCGTATTGGCATCGGGGATTGATTGCGATGATGGGACCGAGGCAGGAGGCGCAAGGAGCGCTATTCTACGAGTTCTCGATTGAGGATCATGTCCCGAAGGATCACCTGCTGCGTTCGATCGAGCGGTTTGTTGACTTGTCCGACCTTCGCAAGCATCTGGCTCCGTTTTACAGTTCGACAGGCCGTCCTTCAGTCGATCCGGAACTGATGATCCGGATGCTGCTGGTCGGTTACACGATGGGCATCCGGTCGGAGCGGCGGCTGTGCGAAGAGGTGCACCTCAACCTGGCTTACCGCTGGTTTTGCCGCCTCGATCTGACCGATCAGATTCCGGACCATTCAACTTTCTCGAAGAACCGCCATGGTCGGTTCCGGGAAAGCGATCTGTTGCGGCACGTCTTCGAGACAGTCCTGGCATGTTGTCTTGAGGAAGGGCTGGTGAGCGGGCAGCGCCTCGCGGCCGATGCGAGCCTGATCCGGGCCGATACCAACCGGCGGAACTCCTCGCCGCAATCGGAATGGACGCCTGACAGGATCGATCCTTCCGATGCGCCACGCGCGGTCAAGGAATGTCTGGAAACGCTGGATGATGCGGCCTTTGGGGCGGCCAGCCCGGTAAAGCCGAAGTTCACTTCCCACTCCGATCCGGCCTCTCAGTGGACTGGAGCGCG
>NZ_JAOCZP010000016.1 GCF_025336525.1 Chelativorans salis | reverse complement strand
TGGAACCTGCTACAGGGCCCATGATCCTCGTTGGGCATTCAAGCCGACCTCTGGCGACGGCGCGGCAATCAGGGGTGCTCGTTTCAATCCCAAAGGTGTACCGGCTCTCTATCTGGCGCTCACCGTCATGACGGCGGTCAAGGAGGCTAACCAAGGCTTTGCCCATCGCATCGACCCCTGCGTGCTCTGTTCCTACGAGGTTGATTGCGAAGACATCGTGGATTTGACGTCAGAGCACGGGAGGCGCGAAGCGTCGGTCGCGCTTGAGGACATGGCTTGCGCCTGGGCGGCAGCACTCAGTGACGGACAGCGACCCGCCTCCTGGGCCATTCATGACCGGCTGCGGCCAAAAGGTGTCGCTGGGATCCTTGTTCCGAGCTTCGCGCCGGGCGCCGAGCAGAACGATCGCAATCTCGTGTGTTGGAACTGGGGTCCGCATCGTCCTCATGAGGTGACGGTGATCGACCCGAGCGGTCGATTGCCGAAAGACCAATTGACTTGGCGGTGATCGGCGGTTGAGCCACTGGCTCTCGCAGCTGTTGCAGAGGCGACAAAGGCAGCAAGCAAGAGCACGAGCGATGACGAGATGGTGCGGATTTGGCCCAGGCCATGCCTGGCGGCGCTGGGTCATCGACAAGGCAAGAGCGTTGATTGCAGCATCGCACGGTGGGCCTGACGCGATCGCCGGACCGACTTCGTCAAACGAGCAATCTTGCGGCTCTGCCCGTCTTCCGCTCGGCCTCATTATAATAATTCGACGCCTGTTGCAGCGAGCGATGCTGCGACTGCTGCATGGCCTCGATGAGGGGAATGCCACGGCGGGCGGTTTCGGTGAGGTAGCCTGAGCGCAGCCCGTGCGCGGAAAACAGCGTCGGGTCGAGGCCGGCCTCGGCCGCGCGCCGTTTCAGGATCAGGTTGACGGCCTGCGGGGTGAGGGCCCGCCGGTCCAGATTCCCCCAGCGGTCGATACGCCTGAACACGGCGCCCTCGGTGATGCCGGCGCGCGCCAGCCAGACCTGGAGCGCCAGGACCGGCCGGCCGACCAGGTGCACGGTCGCGCCGGTGTCGGCCGCACTGGTCTTGGTGCGGCCGAGATGGATCGACAGGCAGGGGAGCTTTTCCGAAGAGTCCGGATCCTTCGGGTCGGCCGGCACCAGGTCCTCCTCGACCAACTGCTCGACCCGCAACGATGCCATTTCGCTGCGGCGGCGACCGCCGGAGGCGAAGGCGGTGAGCAAGAGCGCGCGGTCGCGGACGTCGACGAGACGGTCGCCGGCGCAAGTCCTCAGGAGGGTGGACAAGATGTCGGCGGTCACCGCCTTGCGGCTCTTGCGACCACGGGGGCGGGCGCTGGCGCGCACGGCGAGTTTGATGGCGCTTTGCAGGCCCGGTGCGTTGAAGTTTCCCGTCAGCCCCCGCCATTTGGTGAGCGTCGACCAGCTGGAAAGCCGCCGGCGCACGGTCGCGGGTGCATGCGGGCCATCGACCCGCAACAGGCCTTCGGCGCGAAGAGAGGCCACGACCTCGGCCGGCATGCCGTGCGATGAATCCGTTTCGCGCCTCGCGGGGTCCCACAAATGATGCGCGACGAATTTGATCAGCAGCGCCTCCGGCGCCGGCCAGGGCAGGGGATGCCCTGTGGCGGCGAGCGACCAAGCCTCGAGATAACCGAGATCGGAGGCCAGCGCCCGCAAAGAATTGGCGCCGATGCCTTCTTTTGCCAGGTGGCGAAGCGTTTCGACGTCGTCGTCGGTGAGGAGCTCGGCGAGGCGGTCGCGGCGGTCGAAGGGCAGCACCGACTCCAACGCATCGAGCGCTTCGGCGCGGCGCACGATCGTCGCTTGTTTTGATGGTTCCTCGACTGCAGTGGAGGTGATTCTTGCCATGCCGGCCACTGTAGCCCAGCATCGCCCGGTTCGGAATCCTCGAGAATGCCGTTTGGGCAACGCGCCCCTCATTTGCGTCCCGGCCAATCTGCAAATGTGGGCCGGCTCGGCAAGCCCTCAGCCGACTTGCAGTTGGCCTCACATGGGACTATCTTACGTCTCAGTTGGAATGGAGGCTGAAATGCTGGCTTTCGCAAATGTCGCCGACGTGCTCGGCTTGCCGCCCAAGGAGGCGGCGGCGCGCTCGCCGATGGGCTTGATGTCGCGCATCGAGCACGGCCTTCCGCTCGCCGCGCTTGACCGTGTCGCGCAGCTCGTCGCCCCAGGCGATGCCCAGTTCAAGTACCGGCTGGTGCCGAAGGCGACCTATGAGCGCCGCAAGGGTGCGCACCGGCTGTCCGCGGACGAAGGAACGCGGCTTGCCCGCGTCGCCCGGGTTTGGAGCCTGGCGCTCGAGGTCTGGCAGAGCGAGGCGGAGGCGCGTGATTTCCTGTTCCGGCCGCATCCCATGATCGAGGACAGCCGGCCGATCGACGTCGTGCTCCAGAGCGAGTTCGGCGCCGAGATGGTCATCGATATCCTGGGCAGTTTGAAATACGGCAGCGCTGCGTGACGGCGCAGACGCTTGATCGCACGCTCACCTGTTTTCGCATCGGCGATCCGGCAGGGGCCTACCCGATCTTCGACGCCACGGGCTCGACCCTTGCGCCGGGTCGTTGGAACACGGCCGGCAGCCCGGTCATCTATGCCAGCGAACACTATGCGACGGCACTGCTCGAGAAGCTGGTGCACGGCAGCGGTCGTCTGCCGCCGAACCAACACTATGTCGAGATCACCGTTCCACGCGGCCTCAGCTACGCGGTCTTCTCGCCGCCGACGCTGCCCGGCTGGGATTCGATGCCGGCGACGGTGAGCAAGGCGTTCGGCGAGCGCTGGTGCCTAGAGAAGCGCAGCCTGATCCTGCTGGTGCCGAGTGTGGTGGCTCGTGTCGAGCACAACGTTCTCATCAATCCGGCGCATCCGGAGTTTGCGGCCGTGGAGACGAGCCTGCACGCGCCGGTCTACTGGGACCGGCGGTTGTTCGGCGTGTGAGCCAATTCGGCGACCGGCCCTTACCGATCACGGCGCTCAAGCGCACCGTGTGCCGGCCGGACAATTTGGCCGATTCCAGTGCTTCCAGTCGTCAAATCCATCGCTATCGATAAGGGGTCATTATCGATAGTGATATTGCTGCTGAAGAAAGCCCGCATGTGCCGGAAGGAAAGGTGGAGATATCTTCGGTTACGTGATTTCCGCTACAGGAAATCAATGGCTTACGATCTGTCCTTAGGCGGAGGAAGTCTCTGGGGACCCTGAATGCGTGGGTTGGCCACGTCGGTCCGCCAAGCATCGCACTGGGCATTGAGATCGTCCATGTTCTGGAATCTGCGTGCCAGAAAGAAGTCCTGCCGGATATAGCGGAAGGCGGAAGGGGCGCTCAGGTCGAATTCACTTCGCCGCTGCGGCCGGCGCGTTCGGGCTCGTGGCGAACCTCAGCTTGCTCGGCGTGGAGGGCAGACGTTGGCGCCAGCAATGAGCTTCTCGTTGCTGGTCCTGAACAACAGCGCTTCTGTCGGCGAGAAATCTATATGCACGGCTTCGCCCGCGCTATGGGCGGCGGCGGAGCCATGTTCAAGAACCCGAACGTGCCCGACATCGGTGTCGACGACGTAAAGGATCTCGCGGCCCATCGGCTCAATCTCGGCGATCCGACCCCGCAGCCCATCGCCGGCAAACTTCAGATGCTCGGGCCTGAGCCCTATGGTTACGTCACCCCTGATTCCTTCGGACGGAAAAACGGTGGCGCCGACATGGACGGCACCGTTCTCGGCCGTTCCCCGAATTAGATTAACGGGCGGTGAGCCGATGAAGCCTGCAATGAAGAGGCTCGCCGGCCGCAGGTATAGGTCATCGGGCGTGCCCACCTGCTCAATCCCGCCACCACGCATGCAAATGACGCGGTCGGCCATGGTCGTCGCCTCGATCTGGTCGTGGGTGACCAGGATGGTGGTGACTCCGAGCTTCTTTTGCAGCGACTTGATTTCGGTGCGCATGGTCAGCCGGAGGGTGGCGTCGAGGTTCGAGAGCGGCTCGTCCAGGAGCAGAATCTGCGGCTCCTTGACCAAAGCGCGCGCCAGCGCCACCCGCTGCTGCTGGCCGCCCGAGAGTTCGCTCGGCCGTCGGTCGAGAAGCTCGCCGACATGGACGAGTTCAGCTGCCGCCTTGACACGGACGAGCGCCTCCTCGCGCGGCGTCTTCTTGAATCGCAGCGGGAACAGGATGTTGTCGTGCACGTTCATATGCGGGTAGAGCGCATAGGATTGGAAGACGATGCCGACATTGCGGTCCCTGGCTTCCACCTCGTTGACGAGATGGCCATCGAACAGGAGCTCGCCGCCGCTCGGTAGGTAGATGCCTGCGAGCATGAACAGGCTCGTCGACTTGCCGCAGCCGGACGGGCCAAGCAGGGCGACGAACTCGCCGTGCTCGATCGTGAGGTTCAAGCCGGGGATAACCTCCACGTCCCCGAAGCGTTTGATGACATTGCGGAATTCGATACTGGCCATTTGCATCAACCCTTTACGCCGCCGATCGACATCTGCATGAGATAGCGCTGTGCCGCCGCATAAAGCACGAGGCTCGGCACCAAATAGAATACGCCGACCGCAGAGACGACGCCGAAGTCAACGCCCATGACGTCGTCCCGGACGAAGAACATATAGAGGCTCATGGTCCAGTTGGTGTTCCTGATGAGGAAGGTGAAGACGAAGATATATTCCTCCCAGCCTCGGATGAAGGAAAAGACCGAGACGGCAATGATGCCATTGGTTACCTGCGGAAGAACGACCTTCACGAACGCCTGGCGCCGCGATGCGCCGTCGGTGAGCGCGCTCATCTCGATGTCCCAGGGTACGGCGTCGAAGAAGCCTTTCATGATGAATATGGCGAAGGGCAGCTCGAAGGCGACGAGCACCAGAATGACGCCAAAAAGCGTATCCAGGAGGCCGATATAGTAAAGCATCAGGAACATCGGCACGATCAGCGTCATCACCGGAAAGGCGTGCAGCACAAGGAGGGAGCGCAACATCGGGGCGCGGCCCGGAAACTGGAACCGCGACAGGTAGTAGCCGGCGAGTGAGGCGACGGTGACGACAATGATGGTCTGCGAGCCGGCGAGTACGATCGAGTTCCAGAAAGCCCGCCAGACGCTCGGGAACTGGGTCGCACCGCGGACCTCGCCAACGCGCGACCGCACCACCGAGGCGAAATCGCGCTCGACCAGGAAGATGAAGTTGCCGAGATGCAGGCTTGGCCCAACCAGAGTGATAAAGGCGACAGCCGTAATTGCCGCGACGACCGCGAAGCCCGCAAGCATGCGTCGGAGATTGCGGGCCACCATTGCAACCACCCAACAGGCGATGATGGCCGGCACCAGAACCAGCAGGGAGCGCCAGAGAACCTGCGTCTCCGCGATGCCAGTGCGCGCCGAGAAGGCGATGGTAACCAGCCAGAAATAGGGGAGGATGATCGGAATCGAGACTGCTATCAGGAAAGCATAAAGAGCGCTGGTCCTGGCCCGGTTCGTCCAGCGAGCACGGCGCGCGAGCTGGGCCCAATCCGTCTCGACAGGAGAGGTCGTCAGGGGAACCGTCGTCATCTCATTGCACCTCGATCCGCGGGTTTTGGAGCAGCCTCTTCATGTCGAAGAAGCGCCAGCCAAGCAGAGCCACGGCAATGCCGATGACGATCAAAAAGAGCGACAGTGCCGCGCCATAACCATACTGGCCGCTCTGGAACGCCCGGCGGTAGATATACAGCGCATAGACGGTCGTGTCGTAGAAGGGGCCACCTTTGGTCAGGAGGAGGATGTATTCGAAGCTGACCAGCAGCGATAGCGCCTGGTAGATGGTAATGAAGCTGATCGGCCAGCGCAGGGCCGGCAGCGTGATGTACCAGACGATCGCGAGCGAGCCGGCGCCGTCCACGCGGGCGGCATGGAACAGGTGCTCCGGGATGCCGCGAATGGCCGAGGTGAAGATGATCATCCCCATCGAGGCGCCGATGAAGCCATTGGAGATGATGATCAGGGCAATGGGCGCGGTGGTGAGCAGGTCGAGCGGCTGTTCAAGGCCGAACACCGTCATCAGGATTTGGTTGAGGAGCCCGTATTGCGACGGGTTCACGACCCAGACCCACAGAAGGATGTAGAGCACTGACGGGCTCATGCGCGGCAGTAGCCACACACCGCGGAAAAAACCGCCCGATACCTTGTCGATCGAGGTCGTGATCAGCGCCAGCACGAGCCCGAAGGTCACGTTGAAAAGGGCGAGCGTGCCGAGGACGTAGATGAAGGTCAGTGCCATGACATCGGTCAGGCGCCGATCGCCGCCGAAGACTCTTTCGTAGTGCTCGGTCGTGAATCGCGTGACCCTGAGCGACCGGCCAAGGTCGGTGAACGAGACTGCGATGTCGATAAGCACCGGAACAACGAAGAAGAATACCGTAAGCAGAATGGCCGGCCCGAGAAAGATGACGAAGTTGACACGCTGACGCCACCACGCTCGGCTCTTCATCCGGCG
This sequence comes from Chelativorans salis, assembly GCF_025336525.1. Taxonomy (GTDB): domain Bacteria; phylum Pseudomonadota; class Alphaproteobacteria; order Rhizobiales; family Rhizobiaceae; genus Chelativorans; species Chelativorans salis. The sequence continues at coordinate 25,354 of NZ_JAOCZP010000016.1, read as the reverse complement.
CTCCATCATCAGTTTATCTTGCGTCATCGTAGTCATCAACGCCAGCCTGCCGCCTCAGTGGGCGTGACCTCAGCGCGGTCCGTCGCTCCATCGGCGGCGGGGGCAGGCTGAAGCCTGTCCCCGCACAAAGGGGCAGCTATTCGATGATAACGTTGTCGAGGTTACCTTCCGCCTCATCGATGACGAACTCGGCCGCGTCCTCGGCGGTGAGCCGGCCTGATTCCACGCCCTGGATCGCCGTGTAGAGGATCCGATTGAGATCGGCGAATTGCGGCTCGTTGGGAAGATATTTGGCGATCTCAAGGAGCTGGGTGGCCCGTGCGAGGGGCCAAGCCTCCTGATAGCGTGGATCCTCGAGCTGCTCCGGGCGAATGCCGATATGCGTGGTGGTGACCGCATGATCGGTATTGAGCTCCGCGTCGGAGGCGTAGCCGAGAAGACGGACGACCAGATCCGGATGCTCGGTGTCGGCCGCGACGCCGTAGATGATCGGATGCGTCAGGGTGCTGGGCTGGCCGCCTTTCTCAGCTGCCGGTACCGCGATCCAGCCCCAGTCGGCGAAGAAGCCTTCCTCGTCATCCGGCAGGCCAAACGTTGGGAAGGCGTAGCTCCCCAGATCCCAGATGCCGTATTTCCAGAACGCCGAATTTTCGTTGGCGTAGAAGTCGGCACGGATCGCATCCCAGTCCATCGACGTGTTGTTGGCGGGAATCACGCCCTCGTTCACTGCTCGCTCGAACCAGCCGAAGGCAGCCGTAAGGTCTTCCCGGTTGATCAGCAGGTTGCCGGTCTCGGGATCGACGAAGTCGTTGCCATAAGCGCCGAATACCATTGAAAAGTCGGGCCCGACATTGGGCCGGTGCAGGATGCCATACTCGGCATCAGTATTGTCGACCACCTGCTTGGCAATGTCGATGACCTCGTCCATCGTAAGGTCACCCGCCAGTGTACGCTCCGGCATGGCGGTGATGAAGTCCTCGTCGAAGCCAGCCTCGCGCAGCAGCTTTTTGTTGTAGAAGAACATGCGCGCTTCGGCGTCCTGGGGGATGCCGTAAATCCCGTCGGGACATCTGGTTGAGTCCCAAAGAGATGGGAAAATGGTGCCGAAATGCTCGGGATACTTCTCGATGTAATCGTCGAGCTTGAGGGCGAAGCCGTCCTGCTGGAAGGCGCAGATCCACTCATGCGCGGCGATGAACATGTCGGGGCCTTCACCAATGCCGAAGGCACGCAGGAGCGCGAGCGCGTCGTCGTCGAAGCCCTGCGCCGGACTCTCGCGAACGACCACTTCGACGCGCACGTCGGAGCCTTCCTCTTCGAGCGCGGCGTTGAGCATGTCGGCCGCCTTGACCACATTGCCGGCGCGCAGCGGTCCCGAGACGTCCTGGCGCGACCAGATTTCCAGCTGCACCGTTTCCTGTGCAAGTGCGGGCGCAGCTGTAAGAATTCCTGTTGCGGCACCGCCCAACAGCGCCGCGGTCACCAGAGCCGTAGTTCCAGTTTTGAAGATTGTCATTGTGCACCCCCTAGTCTACGGCGCGTTTCACGCGTCGTCTTGATGAATTGCAGAGCCGTGCAACACGATTATGATTAACATTTGGGCATTGGTCCAGTGAATCTGGGAGAGGGTTGAAGGCGGGCAAGCGGCGCAACTTCGCCACGTGCCTTCTGGAGAATGGTACCAATATCCGCATCATCCATGTTCTGCTCGATCCCAAATATCTGTCGAGCACGCCAAGACGAACTCCTGACGGCTGCGCTATTTCATTATTTCATTCCATTTTCACGCTGCCGGTGGAAATTGTTGCGATCGCTATTCAGAGGAACGCGGTGATCTATGCCATCCTGTTCAAGGCGGCCGCCGAGACGCCACGATGATCGCCGCCGATCCAAAACATCTTGATGCCGAAATCGGCCTTGTCGCGGTTTTCGTCGTGTCTTCGCACATTGACGCGCCCGGCCCCGGGCGAGGCGATCAGCATCACGTCCCGGCCAAAAGACCAATTCTTATCGCCCGTTGAAGGCGTGCGCACACAGGCTGCTGAGCTGTCCGAAGACGCTCTTCCCGCCGGCGATCACCATGGTGCCTTGACTGACGACCGTCGCAGGGTCCGGCTCTAAAACAGTGCCCCCTGCCTCCTCGACCAGAAGCATGCCGGCAAGGCAGTCCCAAGCGTTCATGTGTTCTTCACAGTAGCCAAGCAACCGTCCCGCCGCAACATAGGCGAGCATGAGCGCCCCGGAGGCATTGCGGAAGAAGACGCCACCCTCGCTGAGGAGGTGGTCAATCAGGATTGCCATGTTGCGCGCCTCCACGCGGTTGGAGAAGCCAGTCCCGACGGAGCCCTCAGCCAGGCTTGTCGCGGCGGTAGCCCTGATCGGCTTGCCATTGAGGAAGGCGCCACCGCCGCGGCTCGCCGAAAAGGTTTCGCCGTTCAACGGGTCGTGAATCACGCCGGCCGTGACAACGCCGCTGGTCATCAGCGCGATCACCACGCACCACGAAGGGATGCCACGGACGAAATTCGCGGTGCCATCGATCGGGTCGATGACCCAGATGTGCTTTGAACACCCTTCGACCAGCTCATGCTCCTCGCCGACGACGCCATCGTCCGGGTACGCCTTCTTCAGAGCGACACGGATAAAGAGCTCGACTTCGCGGTCAGCATTGGAGACGAGATCCTGATGGCCCTTGCTCTCGATCTTGAGATCGTCAAGCACGCTGAAAAAGCTAAGAGCGAGGTCGCCGGCGCGGCATGCTAGGTCGATTGCGAATTCAATTCGCTGCTCGATGTCCGGATCCATGAACGTCTGATAGATCGCTATTACGGCCAACGTGAGGCTTTGCCGTTCCGCTGGGCGGCGCTGGAGGGGAACCAGTCAAGAGCGCCCATAGCCGGGCAATCTGGGCCAACGTCACGACGTCATCGCCCCGACCAGAGTGGTGCGACGATAGATTGAGATCCTGGTACGCGCAGATTCTGAGATCCAGCATCACGACTCGGCGGGTCCTGCGGCTCATACTGTTCTTACCTGACATTTTCGAGTCCCGTCCGGGGATCCCTTCTCTCGCGTGCTGGTGCGAACCTTGCGCATGCGCGCAGGGGTATCCTTCACGGTTTCGCCGACTGATCGCCAGCACCTGACGACGCTCATCAGGGACCGCAAGGCGCCGGAGAAGCATGTCAGGCGTGTCGACATCGTGCTGCTCAGCGCCGAGGGCGTGGGCACGGTCGAGATCATGTAGCGCACGGCCAAGTCGAAGATGTCGCTTGGCAATTTGTAGGAATGCGCCCGTTCGGTCCGGACTGAGCATTTAATGATGAGAATTACGGCAGTCGGATTCTCAAAGTAACCGCATCTGCGAGGACGCTTGCGGCGGGCACGTCTGGGCGGCCGGCGATCTTCAGGTTGGGATGCCGTGCTCTGCGTCATCGTCGATCAGTTTTCGCCTCGAAGAGCCGCCTTGCGATAGTGGCGGAAAGGGGAGGGGGATCGTCGTGCTCGCACTGACTTGGCACAGCCCTCCACACAAAGGTATGTGATACGCCACCCTACAACTGGCTTCGCAAATTCGGCCTGGGATCCTCGTGGCCAAACACGCAATTTCGGCAGGTCTGCAGCGATCGCGTAGCGATCAGCCGGCATGATAGTTGCCTAGTGCCGTTCCTCGGCTTCAGCCGGCGGGCAATTTTGCCCACCCAGCGGCATCGTCCAGCGCAGCGTCTGTATTGCTGAAATCATGTCCGGCCAAGATCGACCCTAGCAATCTCGCAAGCGCTCATACCGCGGGCGTACGCGGAAATGATCTTTTGGTCGAAGCCGGGGAACCGCCCTGATATTTGGTGACCTGCTATGCTGCTTCCACTTTAAGCGGTGCTGCGCCGCACCAGCGAGACCGGCGTCAATTCGACCCGTTCCGCCATCTCCAGGTCATTCATGCGGCTCAAAAGCAGGTCGATCGCCTGCTCGGCCTGCAAGTCGAAGTGCCGTTTCAGGGTTGTCAGGTCATAGCTCGCCCAAGAGGCCTGCGGTACGTCGTCGTGGCCGATGACGCGAATATCAAAGGGGACGACGAGCCCACGCTGGCGCAACCCGTCGATCAGCCCGCAGGCCATATAGTCGTTCACGCAGAACGCGCCGTCCACGCCATTGAGCGTGGCGGCGGCGGCGAAGCCGTTGGCGTAGTCGTTGAACTTCACGGGGAAGGTCCTTACTTCCGTCTCCAGCGCATGGCAGCAGGCGATAAAAGACTGCTGCAGGCGCCGAGCGGTAAAGGAAATCGCCGCTGCGCCGATAACCACCAACTGTCGTGCGCCTCCCTCGATCAGGGTGACGGCGGCCAGACGGCCAGCCGCGTCAGTGTTGGAAACCACGCGGTCGACGGTGGGAATCGAGTCGGCCTTGTTGATGAGCACGATGGGAACGCCGGCGGCGGCGAATTCGGCGCAAAGCGCGGTCGGGGGTGCATAGGAGATGACCAGCACGCCCGATACATTGTAATGCAGAAGCTGCTCAATAGCGTGGTCGGCGTTCTCGCCTTGGCTGTCGGGTAAGAGGATGGGCCGAAAGTTGTGCCGCACCAGACTCTTGGCGATCTGCTCAATCTGCATGGCGCGGTAGGGGTCGTTGATGCTGGCAGCGACGACGCCGACGAAATCGGAGCGCTGGTTGATCAGACCTCGAGCGAGGAAGTTGACTCGGTAGCCGAGCTCCTTGGCGGCTTTCACCACCTTCTCGCGGGTTTCCGGCGACACGCTTGCATTAGGTGTGAACGTGCGCGAGACGGTGCCCCGTGATACGCCGGCGCGACGGGCTACGTCGAAGGACGTTATCTTGCGTAAGGGCTTTTCTGGTGCGCTCATGCAGCGGAAGCCTTGTCGATCACCGCCATCAAGTCCGCGACGGCAGAAAAATCTTCTTCTTCGGCCCGCGTTTCGCCGAAGCCTCGGCGATCGTACGCGATTGCCATGTAAGTGGCCCCGATGCCATCGAGCTGTGCGCGCCACATGCGGCTGTCACAGACGTCAGCGTGCAAAAAGATGGCCGGATCACCAGTGCCGACAACTTCCGTAACCAGAAAGGTGCGGCCCGACACAAGTCGACGATGGGGGCGCATGTTTCATCCTCACGGAGATTGGACGATAGCCAGTGTCATCTGGAAGAGAGCCCAGAGCAAGAGGTGCTGATCGACCGTTTTCCATCTGTGGGCCTATATGAACCCCGCCCGATTGCAACAGGTTGGCTGGATCAGGATCGCTGGTCACAACTGCTGACGCATATCCGGCTTCGTAATGCGGCTGAACCGCGTCTTCTCCGCGAGCCTCGTTGGGTTTTCGCCCGCTTCCACCTCAAAGCCCCCGTGACATTGGCTCACGCCGTGCCGGTCCACAGATCAGGTTTGGGGAGCGACGGGGTGACCGTTTCGCCATCTCCTGCCATTTGCCGCAATTGCCGAGGTCCATATACGTCCACAGACGTGCCATGCGGGTGCGGCGACAGACGGTCGAACATGTCTTCGGGACCATCAAGGACTGGATGGGTCGAGGGCACTTCCTCACCCGGCGGCTCGCCAACGTCGAAAACCGAGATGAGCCTTCATGTCCTCGCCTATAATCTCAAACGGACGATCGCCATCCTCGGAGGGCCGATGTTGATCAAGGCGATGAGGGCCTGAACCCTCAGGCCATCTGCGCGCCACCAGACCACACTGCAATAGGAGTTTCCACACGGCCTCCACCCGTTGCGGACTGTCACGGAGGCCCTAGAATGACTACGCAATGTTTCGGAACTGTGCTCCGATGTCGCTAAAAATTCGCAGCATGCGCCCGGATGATGCGCGGGCTTTCTTAGAGGTCCATCACGCGGCCGTTCGGGCAACAGCCGCGCGTGACTATCCCTCCGATGTGATTGAAGCCTGGGCTCCACTTCCGGTGACGGAGGTGGCAATCGAGCGCGTGCAGACGAATAGGGGCCATGAGTACAGACTGATAGCGGAAATCGATGACCGGATCGTCGGTATCGGTTCGCTCGTGGTGGAGAACGCAGAGCTGCGAGCCTGCTATGTTTCGCCGGAGGCGGGCCGCAAGGGCGTGGGATCAGCTTTGGTGCGAGAGATGGAGCGGGTTGCAAAGGAACGCGGGTTATCTTTTCTGGAACTGGATTCTTCGATTACGGCAGAACCCTTTTATGCAAAGCTCGGCTATGAAGTCCGTGAACGTGGCCAGCATATTCTCGGCTCAGGACAGCCAATGGCTTGCGTAAAGATGCGCAAGGAACTCGGCTCTCGGCAGTCGTGAGAGTTCGCATCAGCATTTGCAGGCCCTATGAGTGCAAAAGATAAGTGCAGCGCGCCGGAGAAATGTGCAGCGGCGCGGCAGCCCTCGGCCATGGTAGCAGCGGAAGACCCGGATCTCAGAGCGGTTGTGCTCGTTGCCGGCATATATGATCTCGCTGCCACCTATCAGGCAACCCTGCCAGGAATACGTCGGAGCATTGAAAGGGAAGCCGGGATCAGTGTGAGTGCCTTGGCAGAACGGTCAGCGATGTATCATGCGGAGAACATCCGGGCGGAGACCCTGATCCTGCATGGCAGGCTTGATGATCGCGTGCCTGTGCGCCAGGCGGAGATGTTCGCGGACGCAGTACGGCGTGGTGGGGCGGTCACATTGCTCAAGCTATTCGACTGCGGGCACAACATACCTTTGCCCCAGCGACGAGAGACGCTTCGACCACTCTACGATCGGGTTTTCTCCTGAGCGAATCCTACCTGGCATAATTGGGCGGACGACTGACGAGAAAACGGTTAGGAGGTGACGGCAGCTATGTCCGCAAAACGGCGCTGAAAGGAGGGAGTGTTGGCAATGCTCGGTTTGAAAGTGTCAACATGCCGGTGGACTACGATCCGTCGTGGGTGGCCGCGTTTGCCGACGAGCGGGCACGCACAGCGGCAGCCTTGGGATGAACCGCGAGAGGCATAGAGCATTTTGGATCGACAGCCGTCGCCGGCATGAGGGCAAAGCCTATTATTGACATTCTAATAGGCGTCTACCCGTTGTCGAACCGGAGCTTGTGCCACGATCCGTTGATTGCGCTTGGTTACGACTATGCTGAGGATGCGGGTGTGCCGGGGCATTATATCTTCGGGCGAGGACGCGACGAAACCGAGCGCACGCACCTTGTCCATGTTGTCGAATTCGAGGGTGAGTCTTGGCGTTCAGATCTGGCGTTCCGTAATGCCCTGCGCCGTGATGCGAGCCTTCGCCAGGCATACGTAGCCGTGAAAGACGCCGCGGTGGCAGAAGCGCCAGTCGGACGTGCATTCTACAATGAAATCAAGATGGATTTCATCGAAGTCGCGAAAAGGCGGCTCCGTCGGCAAGGCGATCAAAACACTGGGCACCGCCAAACTCCGTGATTGATGAAGGGTTTTCGATTTCAACGCATTGCGAAGGTGATGATCTCGGGAGATTCGGGGCCTAAAGGCCTCGCGTCGAAATCACCGAATTGCTGTTGGACCTGCAGGCCTGACTGTTCCAGCAGGTTCCGCAAGACATTGTTGTCGAGAAACCGCAACGTGCTCTGACTGACTTGCGGGAGGCTTGGGTGCTCCCCCATGAAGGAATGCGTGAAGGTCACCACCCGGCCGTCGTAGGGCGCGATCACCCCCGTTGTGATCCGCACCGGCGACCCGTCTGGCCCCTTCACCGTGACCGGGTCCCCCTGTGCCCATTGTTCCCAGGCCCGCGCCGCGGGGTTCCGCGTTTCGAATGCGAAGCAGCCGCCGGGTACAAGGGCGCTTCGGACAGCCGCGAGGAAGTCCAGCAGGTCTTCATCGTCAATAATGGCTTGGAACGCATGGCCGGTCATCACGATCAAATCAAACTCGGCTGTGAAGCCGGGCGCCTGGAAGTATCCGAGAAACCATTCAATATCCGAGCGCCTTCGCGCACGGTCCAGCATGCCGGAACCAGGATCGATGCCACAGAGCCGCCCTGTATGCCCAGCTTGGCGGGCCTCGTGAAGGAGTGTGCCCGTGCCGCATCCGACGTCGAGCACGGCGTCTGCCGCTAAGATATGAGGTAGATAGAAATCATAATCATCGCGCACGTTTCTTGGGTGCCAGGCGTCGTAAACGCCTGCGAGATAGGCGTCGGCAAAGAATCGATCGACCATTCGAGCACCTTTCCATCAGAGACCACCCAAGAGAATATTCGGCTATCCCCTCCACACCAATGCCACACGACGTACGCTTCGAGAGGTCGAACGTGTCCGTACCAATCGCCAACCCGAACGTCGGAAAGTCCGCAACCAAGTAGTTCCGGGAGCTACTCTTTAAGGGCGGCCCTCCACCCGAGTGCGACCTCTGCGAAGCGTACAATCGACCCAAAGCAGCCGTCCCCCGTGGAGGAAGCCCCCTTTGCCTGCTAGGCGTCGGACGGAGGCGAAAACCAACCGACACTCGCAGCCCACCTGTCTGCACGCCGAATGACGGTCCACAGGTAATCTGTTTTCCCCTCGGTATAGCCTGCTCTCCGATCACCCAGGGCGCGGCGGATTTCCGCGGCCTTGAGCCGGAATTTCTCGGGCCACAGCGGAGACCAGTCGCAGATTTCAATCTGCCGGATGGATGGCATCAACACCTCCTCGGGCAATGTCGCTCAGATCGCCACCCATGCTATGCGCAGGAAAGGCGGCTTTCGACCCCTGATCGGAAGTTCGTTCGGCGAGCTCGAATTCACACTTCGAGCCCGATCCGGTCATTCCCGCCACGCCTCACGAACGACCGCTGTGCGCCCCCATATCCGTCATTCCGCTCGTACAGAATGCGGCCTGAAAGCAGCCATCCACAGGCGTTGTTCGAACGTCCCCACGAAAAGTCGGTCTTAGAAGCTACGCAAACACCTAGTTCGAAATTCGCCACCTTTCTGCGGATAGCCCTTCATGCAACCTGCATCTGTACTACAACACCTTGCACTTTCAGCCTAAGTTGGCCGTGAAGCCCATTCCAGACTGCAACCCGGGGACGAGGGCTTAGTCGAGCTTACGTGTAGGGGAGTGATGATGGATAGAGGCGCGCACTTCTTTCAATGTGACTTTCAGGTCCACACGCCGCGCGATCGGCGGTGGAGCGGGCCTGATGCCGTCACCGATGATGAACGGCGTGCCTATGCGGCGGAACTCGTCGTGGCTTGCCGTGAGCGTGGTGTTCAGGCGATTGCCATCACCGACCACCACTGCACGGCGTTCATTCCGTTCGTCCGTCAGGCCGCCGCCGAGGAAACGGCTCAAGACGGCAATGAGCTGTATGCGCGGCAAAGACTTGTTATCTTTCCCGGAATGGAGCTGACCCTTGGCGTTCCCTGCCAGGCGCTCATCATCTTCGATGCTGATTTTCCCAACGAATTTCTTCCGCAGGCGCAAACTGCCCTCAAGATCACACAGAATGGTGCGGATCAGGCCAAGGTTTGCGATGTGCAGCGTCTTGAGCACATCCAGAGCCTGCGCGCGCTCAAGGAAGAGCTGGACGGGCACTCATTCTTGAAAGGCAGATACATGGTTCTGCCCAATGTCAGCGGCGAGGGGCAGTTTTCGCTACTGCGCACCGGCTTGGCCGGAAAATACTCGGAAATGCCTTGGGTCGGCGGCTACACCGACAAGGAATTTTCCAAACTCAAAGACGGCCCGAAGAACATTCTCGCCGGTAAGGAGAAGGCCTGGGGGCACAAACGCATCGCCTGCTTCCAGACATCCGACACGCGTTCGGCGGATCATGTGGAGCTTGGCAAGCCTTCGACTTGGGTGAAGTGGGCGACACCTACGGCGGAAGCCCTCCGTCAGGCCTGTCTTGCTCAAGAATCGCGCATTTCTCTTGATCCCCCGCACGTTCCAGAAACCTACATTGCCTCGATCACCATCGGCAATTCCAAATTTCTCGGCCCGCTCGATGCTGAATTGAACCCCCAATACAGTGCGCTGATAGGCGGTCGTGGCACGGGAAAATCCACTGTCCTTGAATATTTACGGTGGGCGCTCTGCGATCAGCCCCCGTCCAACATCGATGATGATACCCCGAACTATCAGTCTCGCCGCGCCAGACTGATCGAGCAGACTTTGAAGCCCTTGGGGGAGGGCGTGACCGTCACCTATATGCTTAACGGCGTGCCGCATGTGGTGCGCCGTTCAAGCGTTGACGGCGCCGTGCAAATGAAGATTGGCCGCGAGGAATTTCGGCCATGCTCGGAAGAGGAGGTCCGCACGCTTCTGCCGATTCAGGCTTACAGCCAGAAGCAGTTGAGTGATGTGAGTGTCCGCATCGACGAACTGACCCGTTTCATCACCGCGCCGATCAAAGGTGATCTTGACCGCCTCGACCGCAAGGCGGTCGACCGTGCCAACAATATGCGCGAGACGTTTGCTACCCGGCAGCGATATAACGAACTCAACCGCACACTTGCGAACCGTGTCCTCGAACACCAGTCGATTACCGGGCAGGCTGAAAGCCTAAAGCAGTCGCTGACCGGCCTTTCCGATGCCGATCGTCAAACGCTCGATCAAGCAAATGACTATTCCAACGCCAACACAGAGGTTGAGCGTTGGCAAGCATCAGCCACGACCATCCGACACAAGGTCGATGAACTGGGGCAGATCGTGACTGACCAGCTCGGCGCTTTGTCACCCGTTGCGCCAGGTAAGCCGGAAGCCGAAGCGGCGATATTGCAAGCTGCACGTCAGGCCTATGCGAATTTCCTCACGGAGACGCAGGCGGCTTTGAACAGCCTGTCACAGTCAGCAGAAGCTATCTCCGAACCCGATCCGGAATCTGATGTTCCCTGGACGCTATGGGACACGAATTTCGGGGCTTTCAGGGCGCGGTATAATGAAGCCGTTGAACGATCTTCGTCGCACCGTGAGCGGCTCGAACAGCTGCGCAACCTTGAAGCTCGCGCGGCCGAACTGGCTGCGGAATCAACCCGCACCCGCGAAACCTTGGCGTCCTTGAAGTCCGCTGGAACGCTATTCGACACTGCGCGCGGTGATTGGCTGGCCGCACAAGAAGAGCGCGATGCCCTTCTTATCCGTGAAGGCGAGGCATTGACCGAGCGCTCCGAGGGCGCAATCCGCGTGACGCTCAAACCCTATGCGGACGCGACCGCATTCGTGGACCTGCTACGGCAGAATCTCACCGGCTCACGTGTGCAATCGGCCAAAATCGAAGAGTTGGGGCAGTATATCGTCACCGCCGACGATCCCAAAATGACTTGGCTGAAAGTGCTCGGCGATCTTGAAAAGCTGGCCGAATTCGAGCCGGCAAGCGCAGTTTCCGAGGAACTCCCTGCTGCGCCGACACTGACTGCGGCAGGCTTCAAACCCGATCAGCGTGAGCGCATGGCGCAGTATCTTAAGCCCGAAACCTGGCTCTCGCTCGCCCTGACGCCCATCAAGTCAGTGCCGATCTATGAATTTCGCGCCAAAGAGGCGGATTATATACCGTTCAGAAACGCCTCCGCCGGTCAACAGGCGACCGCGCTGCTGCGCACCTTGCTCAATCAGCCCGGTCCCCCGCTGATTGTCGATCAGCCGGAAGAAGACCTAGACAATCCCGTGATGTTGCAGATTGTCGAGCAACTATGGCGCGCAAAACAGATGCGACAAATCGTGTTCGCCAGCCACAATGCCAACCTTGTTGTGAATGGCGATGCTGAATTGGTCATCTGGTTTGGCTATCGGAAGAGCGACGATCAATCTCGCGGTACGATCCAAGGCCAGGGGGCGATCGACATTCCCGACGCGCGGGAGGCTATCAAACAGATCATGGAAGGCGGCGAGAATGCTTTCCGGTTGCGGCGCGAGAAATACGGCTTCTAGTCGGAGCGGCCGACCTAGTTACGCCGCGGATTCCGTTTGACCGAATGGAGGTTTCGTAGAACACCGTCTCGCATCCTCGAGCAGGGAGTGGTCCACGCCGCCATTGACCGAATGGCCATATTGCAGGTCCTCCCAATCCCAAGCCTTATATATCGTACCGTGGGCTTCGCAGGTGCGTTCGCCATCGTGTCCAATTCGAATTGACCACCGACGTGCGCGCGAGTCTTCTGGCATGGCTGGAACGGCGTGGAGGCACCGTTGATGACCATGCCTTTCCCAGCCGGGTCAATCATGCGCACCACATGAGCACGAGGCAATATGCTCGATTGGCTCACGAATGGGTCACTGCAATTGGTCTTAGGCTGTCGGACTATTGCACGCACTCGCTGCGAAGAACTAATATAAAGCTGCCATGATCTACAAGGCGTCCGGCAACCTTCGCGCCATTTCAGATTTTGCTTGGGCACACCAAGATTGAGAATACGGTGCGGTATCTCGGGTCGACATCGAGGATGCACTGCTTGTGGCCGAGCGAACCGAGATCTAAACATGTAGCGGTCATCCGCCCACAGCTGATGGCCGCATTGCGCGACGGTTTCTTCGACCACCAAATAGGATTTCGGGGTGGTTTCCTGACTGTCGGCTATGTGGCGTCGCCCGCTCAATAGCCGACAGGTTCTATCGCCTTTAGACCGGCTAGGTCTGTAGGAATGTTCAAGGTGATTTCGCCAAGGTTTTATAGGCGCGGAGAAGAGCCCAAGCCTGGCTCATGAAGCCGAAAATCGACACCATGGCCATCGCTAGGAGCGTGCCGGCCTGAAAACCTACGCCGCCCATGCCGGCCTCGCCTGAGCTGCCTACCAGCGCCATCAGCCCACCGAGACCATTCAATAGACCTAAGAGTATCGTGAAGGCTGCCGCCGGACCAACCATTATCGTCGCGAGAAACGCCAAAACGACAGCCGTTCTGGCACTCAGCCGGCTGTTCGTGCGGAGGGCTAGCAAGACGGCGACCAGGCCACATATCGATCCCGCTATAATGGCATATTCGTCAGGGATGGAGAATGGCATAATCCGTGGCGCAAGCGCAGCGATCACGACAGCAGCAAGACAAAGCAGGAGAGTTGTCGAGAGAAGCGCGGCCCTTTTCACTATCATCTTGGAGCGTTTTCCCGTCTCATTCACTCGGCCCGATACTGATGAGGGCAGAAGATCCTACCTGAACAAAGGAAAATGCGATCTCATCGCGCGTCCACCAAGCCGATGTGCTCTCTATAGCGTCGTTCTTTTCGAGACTGTCCGGCGCGCCGAGCCGCTCCGACAAGGCATCCAGAAACCCGGCAGGTCTAGCCGTCGAATATGCACATGCTTTGTGCCCGTTCGGACCGACAGCAATCCAGAACGACAATGACTCGGCTCCTCCAGCCTGCGTCCGCTGCCAGCCGACAAGTTCCACCGAGCCGCCATTGTAACCGACAAAGCTCGTACGCCACTCCTCTGTTTCGGCACCTGTCAGACGCTGCCAGCCAAGTTCGTCGCCCTTTCCGGCCGCCGCCCGCACAGTAGGTGCTTCACAAATATTGAGAAGGCGGTCGACGGTCATGTCCAATGGCATCGCTGTGGCTGCTCCGACATTTAAGAATGCAGCGCAAATGCTGCTGATCACCGTCACGCGCATGCCGTTACGCCCTTCTTCCCTCGAGTCAGATCCTATCCGTCATGCTAAATCCCCGAAACCCGTGGCAGTGATCTTTGATGGAACCATGACCAAAAGTTGCCGTTTTGGGACAATGCCGGAACGGAGGTCGTTGTGATCCACCATGTCTCGCTAGGGACGAACGACGTCGAACGCTCCAAGCGCTTCTATGATGCCCTCTTGCCCATCCTCGGCATTGTGCCGATGGCCGAGGACGAGGGTGGGCTGGGTTATGGGAGCGGCACGTTTCACTTCAGCGTTCAGGTTCCCATTGATGGAAAACCTGCGACCGTGGGCAACGGCACCCATATCGCCTTTGCCGTCGAGGACCGTTCCATGGTCGATCGGTTCTACGCAGCAGCGTTGAACAATGGTGGCAGTGACGACGGCGCTCCGGGGCTGCGTCCGGACTACGATGCCAACTATTATGGGGCGTTCGTCCGCGATCCGGACGGTCACAAGATCGAGGCAGTGACCTACTCCGCGAAATAACCCGACGGAGGCGCCCATGCCGACCCTTCCCTATGCAATCGTTGAAGTCCCCTCCACGTTGGGCCTGGCGACGGAGGGCGTGGAGCGCTCGCCTGAGCAGCTTCTGGGCTCGGACTTGCCGATCGGATCAACGCGCGCCGCGCCTTGCGGCTGCCTTCGTGGCCGCCGTCCTCTGGTCACTCAGAAAGCATGTTTGGCGCCCATGGACTGTTTCCGGGAGCCGACCTTGCGGAAGCACTGGACGACGCTGGTTTCGCTCGTCCTGTTCGGAGGCGCTCGGCTACGTCAACCGCCGCAGTCATTTTGCAGCGCAAGTGGCTGCAGACGGATTCATGTCCTCGCAACTGTCGGAACGACAGGGCATGCTTCGTCCTTGGAATAGAAGCAAATTCTGTAGGCGGGGACGACAAGCAGAGGAAAACGAGATGCTACCAAAACTATTCAAGCTTCTCCAAATCGCTGCGCTTGGAGCAGCGCTGGCGATGACGAGCGTCTCATTGCCTGCCATGGCCCAGGATCAGCAGGGAGTTCCCACGATGAAACAGCAGGAATTAGCGAGCAGCGGTTACGCCGAAGGAGCCGAGGGCCTGCAAATCTACTATGAGACCTACGGTGAGGGCGAACCCATCGTGGTTCTTGCCGGCGGACTCATGTCGATCAAGACCACGGCCCAAATCACCCGACCTCTGTCGGAGCAACGCCAGGTCATAGCGGTCGATCTAGAAGGCCATGGCCGTACAGGCTTGAGAGATACGCCGATGAGCCACGAAAGAAACGGCGACGATATCGCCTCGGTCCTGCGCCACCTCGGCATTTCCAAGGCCGATGTCGCCGGCTATTCCCATGGCGCTGACGCAGCCATCTGGATGGCAATCCGCCACCCGGAGATGGTGCGCAACCTGATCGTGATCTCCACAGCGTTGTCGCGTGATGGCTGGTATCCAGAGGCGCAGGAAGGCATGAGTGCGGTGGGCGCCTCACTGGCAGAGCAGATGAAGGGCACGCCGATCTTCGAAGATTATGGGCATCCCGACCAGTTTCCGCAGTTCCTGGATCGCATGGGCGAACTGATGAAGAAGGATTGGGATTGGCGCGACGAGGTTCGTGCGCTCCAGATGCCGGTGCTGCTGATCTTCGCCGACCATGATTCCGTGTCCATGGAGCATATCGCCGAATTCTTCGCGCTGTTTGGCGGCGGCATCCGTGAACCGGGCTGGATCGATCCGAAATTCAGCCAGGCGCGGCTTGCGATCATTCCGGGTTATTCGCACTACAATCTCGGGCAGGGGCCGGAGGTGGCGGAGGTCATCGAAAGGTTCCTTACTCGACCCACATCGCCCGCGACGCAGTTTGCTCCGTAACGAAGGGGAAACGGCTGCGAAGATCGAGATGAGGGTGGTAAGCAGACTTTCCGGTCTTGATGCTAAGCAACGCGAAAGCAGCCGCGCTCCTTGCGGTAAAATGCTATAGAATCGCGGTCGAATTTGGGAGAAGGCATATTGCAAATTACTGTACGTCCGTACCACAGCGCCGATGTGCAAGACACGGCCGAGATTTTTCTTGGTGCTATCACCGAAGTGTCATCGCGAGATTACACCCCAAAGCAGATCGCTGCATGGGCCAAAGTTGATGATCAAGGTGCTTGGGGAAGAGCACGGGAGAGTAGACCTACGTGGATAGCAGAGGTAGATGGTCAGGCAGTAGGCTTCGCGGATCTGACCAACGATGGCTTGCTGGACATGATGTTTGTCCATCCCCAGTTTCAGGGCGTTGGGGTCGCATCTTCACTTTTGGACAAGGTGGAGGCGCAAGCGCGTGTTGCGGGCATGTCACGCATATTCACCGAGGCGAGTAAGACCGCCTGGCCCTTTTTCGAAAAACGGGGCTTCCGCGTCGTGCGGGCGCAGCAAGTTGAGAAGCGTGGCGAAACGCTGGAAAACTTTCTAATGGAGAAGAGCCTTACTCGATAACGCTCTCGGTCCCTTAACACCCGTTGCTTTCCAAATGTTGCGACGGCAGTAATGGAGGAGCGGCGTTACATCCGTGGGTGTCAGTTATGGGGTCGTGAACGGAACGGCCGCTTTTCGATAGCATCATCTCGAAAGCCGCCCGTCCGCAGTCGGCCCCGGCTCTGCCCTCCGGGAGAAGCAAACGAATGGCAAGTTTCGAGCGGCGACAGAAGCACCCAGAACGGCCGATCTGGGGTCGTGAACGGAACGGCCGCTTATCGATGGCATCATCCCAAAGCTGACTGACGGCTCTCGGCCCCGAAATTGCCGCTTCTGGCGCGACGCTGTGGTCAGCGGTGACTGGGACGGCATTCTTGGGGGGCGGCTGCGGTCGAACCGCAACCGCCATAGCCGGTGCCTGTCTGGCCGGCTACCGTGGACGCAGGACGAAGAGGCGCCTCAGAGTAAGCAATGTCGTCAGAAGCGTTCCCGCAGAGAGCCCGATCCAGATACCGGCGATTCCAAGATCATGCTGCTCGCAAAGATAGATCCCGAGAGGCGCGCCAACGGCCCAGTGTCCGACCAAGGCATAGATCATCGGAAGGCGGGTATCCTTGCGCCCGCGAAGGAGCCCGGCGGCGGCCGCGCCCGGGACGAAGATCAGCTCCATAATGCCGAGCAGGATAAGAAGCCCCAGCGCCAGGCCCGCCGCGGCCAGACCTGCTGCACTGTCGTCGAAGAAGGCCTCGGCAAGCGGTGCCGCGCCGCCAACGAGCAGCAGGACGATGAGCGCGCCGAATGCGAGCGATAGCACAAGACTGCTCGTGACGACGACGCCGGTCCGGTTGTCGCGCAGGCTGTCGGCTCGCGCCATCCGGACCATTGAGGCCTGGAGAAGTGCTGCCGGTATGGCATAGGCAACGCCCGCCGTACGCAGGGTGAGCGTATGGGCCGCGACATCCGTGGCGCTCAGGGTTGCGGCATAGATCGTCGCGGCGAGGAATACACCGACCTCCGCGACGGTGGCGATCCCGATGGGAAGGCCGACACGTAGTACGGTGACGAAGCCGCGCCAATCTACGGAAGCGCCGTCCGGTGCGGCGATTGCTCTCCCGGAGGCGCGGCGGGCGATGAGAATGAGGATCGTAAGGCTCGCAGAGGCGACAAGCAGTGTGGAGATGCCGGTGCCGGTGGGGCCGAATGCCGGAACGGGACCGACGCCGGTCATGAAAACGTAGTTGCCGAGCGCGTTCAGCGGCAGCATCGCCACGGTAACCTTCAGGAACACCTTGGGTTTCTCGGCTGCTGTAAGAATGGTGCGGTAAAGCATCACGCCGAGCATCGGAACAAGCGTGAGCGCCATCGCGCTTGTGTATCCCCGACCCTGTTCCAGCAGCCTCGTATCGAGACCAAGCACCGCCAGCCAGTCGGGAGAGAACCAGACGAGCGGAACGAACAGCGCCGCGATCAGTCCCACCATCATCCAGCCGATTCGCAGGAGCCGGCCTCGCTCGGCGGAGTCTGCGCGCATGGTCGCCGCGGTGTAGAAGGGGGCGAGCCCGCCGAGTATTCCCGCACCGAGATAGAACACGATGGAGTAGAAGTCGCTGCCTACCGCGACGGCCGCCAAAGCGTCCGCACCGAAGATGTCCGAGACCATGGCGGCATCGGTGACGCTCATCCCCATATTGACGAGCGCGATGAGCATGACGGGTACGGCAAGACGAAGGAGGGATCGCCCTTCCTGAATGCACGGGCCCAGCCCGACATCTGCCGCAGGCCCGGACGGGCGGGCGGAGTCCAAATGCGCGAGGGACATTTTCTGGTTCTCCAGGATGGAAATTTCGGAGTGGCAGCGCCCGGCAGTAGAAGCCGGGCGCCATCGAACGTCACTCGCCGCCGAACTCGGTCTTGAAGGTCTCGAGATCGATCTGCATGCCGTGGATCACCGTGCTCCAGTGGCGAACATAGGCAGCCTGGGCGACAGCCTCGGCGACCTCCTCGTCCGTCGCGCCCTGGGCCTTCGCCATCTTGGTCTCAAGCCAGGTGCAGTATTGGCACGGGATCTGCGCCGCCACGGCGAGGTTGATGAGCGACTTCACCTTCGGTTCCAGCGCGTTGCTCTCATCCATCAGAAGGCCTTTCGTCATGGCCCAGGCACCGGGGACCGCCGATTTGGGATACGACTTGACGTGGCTCGGTACGACGCCGAACGTCGCCTCGATCTCCGCGTACGTGTCCTCGACGGAGGGCAGTTCCTGCGCCGCGGCGAAGGAAACCGCACCCATGAGAGTCGCAGCGGTGATCGCCGCGATCGCAAATGTCTTTCTCATTGTCGTTCTTCCTTTGTGTTTCTCACTTGATCGAAGGGAAGGGTTGACCGTCTCCGCGCGCCCTTCACGCTGCGAAGCGGGAACCGCCCGGAACTTGGGAACGGGCGGTGTCTGGATGGATGTGCTGGATTTCCGGGCGGTTCAGCCGGCCAGATATTCGTTCGCACTATGAATGACGCGTGGGATGTCGGATCGCGTCAGGCCGATGTCCTTGAGCTGGGCATCGGAGAGTTCGTGCAGCATCCAGGCGTTGCAGCGCGCGCGACGCGCCCGAAGCATGGTTGTTGCGGCGGCGATCGCCGCGCGTGCAATGGTCGCTCTCATTGGTCTGTTCCTTGTCTTTCACTCGCTGATCGAAGGGAAGGATCATCCGCCTCCGCGCGCCCTTCACGCAGCGAAGCCGGAACCGTTCGGGTCGAGCCCGCTCGGCAGTTATGTGTTTCGGTGCCTGGTTGGTGCTGTCCTGGGCGCGGGTCGTCCGGCCCTTCTGGGCCGAGCGGAAGCTTCAGTTCATGCAGCCAGTCGGCCGGCCACCTCAAGACGCTTCATCATCCTGACGCAGGCGAAGCTACTGCCATTGCTCAACGCCAGTCGCTCGCTTGCCAGCGCGAGATAGCCGCGCCGCTCATAGAGCGCGACGCCGGACAGCGTTGCCATCAGCGAGAGTTCAGGGACATCGTGCTCGACGGCATCCCGCTCGACTTGCACCATGATCGACGACGCGATGCCACGCCGCTCCGCGGCAGGATCGACGAACACGCTGCGAACGGTCGGTACGGCTTCCGTTTCATGACTTTCGCCGAGCTCTCCGACGTAACTCGGCCTTCTGCGCGTCCATCCTCCGCTGCCGAGGATCCTTCCGGCCTGGTTCTCGGCAAGGAAGAAGTGGCCTTCAGCGACGATCGCGTCGTCCATCGTCCCGTACTGGGTGAGGAATCCGGCAATCTCGTCGTCCGAGTAGAAGGCACCGCCCAGGACCCACATCGAGCGCTCCTGCATGGCCCGGATCGCCGGAATGTCGGCGGGACGTACATGGCGAATGGTAGAGCGAGGCGTGTCAGCGGTTGGTGTCATCGGATGCATCTTCTTCAGTTGGGTCGACGGTGCGGCGCCTCAGCGCCGCACCTCAAATATGAAGTTGAAGGGCGTTTCCGCGGCGCGGCGGAAATGCGTGAAGCCCGCCTTGCGAAACACGTCGGCCAACCGTGCCTGGCCAGCCTGCGCTCCCAGCACCATGTTGCCGCCCTCGGATATCGCGTGAGCGCAACAAATCATGGTTGATGCCGAGTAATAGAGCTGCGCCACCGGCGAGAGGTTGTCCTTGATGTGGTCGTGTGCGAACGGCTCGACGAGCAAGACGGTGCCGCCAGGGGCGAGTGTCTTGGCAGCCTGGAGAGCGGCAGCGACCGGATCGCCCAGGTCATGGAGAATGTCGAAGAAGCAGATCAGACCATAGCCACCATCCGGATAGTCGTCGGCTCGGGTCATTGCGTAGTCGACACGGTCCGATACGCCCGCGGCCGCGGCGTTCCGCCGGGCCTCATCCAGGGAGGCGGCATGCGTGTCGAAGCCGTGGAAGCGTGAGTTGGGGAACGCTTCGGCCATCAACAACGTCGAGTGGCCATACCCGCAGCCGACATCGGCAACCGAGATGCCTGCCTCCAACTGCTCCACTACGCCGTCCAGCGCCGGCAACCATTGCGGCACCAAGGCGGCGCGATAGCCGTTGCGAAAGAACGCCGCCGAGCCGCAGGACAGCCGGTGGTCATGTTCGCCCCAGGCGATGCCGTTGCCGGTTCGGAAGGCGTCGAGCGTCTTCGGCTCATCGAACCACATCGATGCCGGCACATTCCAGGCGTGCGGCACGTAGACGGGGCTATCCTCGTCGGCCAGCACCATCGCCTGCTCGGGCAGCAGTTCATAGGTGTCGCTCAAGCCGTGATAGGCGATGTATCCGCCGGCCGCCTGAGCATTGAGCCATTCGGCAACATAGCGTTCCGCACAGTCGGCTCGCGTGGCGATTTCCTTGGCGCTCAGCGGGCCCGCGCCGGCCATAGCTTGGTAAAGGCCGAGCTTGCTGCCGAGGCTCACCATAACGCCGGTGTACCCCGCCGTCAGATCACCGATGGCGCGTGTGGCAAAGGCTTCGAGCCTTGCCTGATCGATCTTTGGTGTATCGAGCATCGCACTGTTCCTTCGTGGCTTTGAGTTGCGTTCAGATGCGGCTGTGGTGTAAGCCTTCAGACAGCCTGCGCGACAGAGCCGCTCTCGCCCGCAATCGGTCCATTCGTGCCATTTCGGGTGTTTTCTTGTGGCGCGGCGCGAAAGGCCACGATGTCCAGACAGGCGAGCCAGAATGGATCGGCCCCACTTCGGGTCTGCCTCGTCGCGCTGCCGGATGCGGTCATCTCGACACTGGCCGGAATCTACGACGTCCTGAACGGGGTCTCCATGATGGGGATCGCCAGCCCCGGCGCCGAGCATCCCTTCAGGGTGGAGATCGTCGGCGAGCGGGCAGGCCCGCTGCGGCTCGCCAGCGGCGTGCCCATCGACGTGCAGCGAACGATCGACGACATCACGACGTGTGACATCCTCATCGTTCCGTCGGTCCTGCTCAAGCCGGGCGGTTGGCAGAGGGGACGCTACCCGCTTCTGGTCGACTGGATCAAACGCATGCACGACGGAGGCGCCAGGCTGTGCTCGGCCTGCTCGGGAGTCTTTCTCCTTGCCGAAACGGGGCTATTCGACGGCAGGGATGCTACAGTCCATTTCGGCTACGCGAGCCATTTCGCTGCATGTTATCCCGCGATATCGATCCATCCCGAACGCGTGCTGGTGATATCAGGCATGCGCGAGGAACTCGTCAGTTCGGGCGCGTCGAACACCTGGCATGACATGGTGCTCTACCTGATCGCCCATCATGTCGGAGCGACCGTCGCGCAGGAAGTGGCGCGCATGTTCGCGCTACAATGGCACCAGGATGGGTTGGCGCCATACATGATCTTCGAGGGCAGGAACGACCATGGCGATGCCGAGATCCAGAACGCGCAGGCGTGGTTGGCGACCAATTTCTCGATCGCTAATCCTGTCGACGAAATGATCAAGCGTTCCAAGTTCGCCGAACGCACGTTCAAGCGGCGTTTTGCCGACGCGACGGGACTTGCGCCGCTCGCCTACGTGCAGCGCCTGCGGATCGAGGATGCCAAGCGGCGGCTGGAGCGCACCGGATCGCCCGTGGACGAGATCAGCTGGCGCGTCGGCTACGAAGATGCCGCATTCTTCCGCCGGCTGTTCAAGCGCACGACCGGAATGACCCCGGGTGCCTACCGGCGGCGATTCCAGATACCGGAGTTCGCTCGAGCGTAGACCAGGTTCGAGCAGTGCGCCGGCCTCCCTGGTTCGACAGGCATTGTGACGGTCCCGATCGCTCCTCGGGGATAGATCAAAGGGACAAGACAATCCCTAGGGAAATTCGGTTATGGACCCGCAAGTGACCGCTATCGGGACATAAGCGGAATGGCCGCCTCTTGATAGTTTCGCCTAGCTGCGGACCGTCAACTTCCGGCCCCGACTCTGCCATCCGCGGGGAGTCGAGCGAATGACAAGTTTCGGGCGGCGACGGAAGCGCCCTTAACGGCGACAATGGGGTCGTCAGCCGAACGGCGGCTTACTCAGATTTTCGGCCAGAACCGGACAGGCAGCAAACGGCCCCAAACTGGAACAGCCACGACGGCTCTCTCGGGGTGGACAGCGGACATTCCTCGAATCGCCGTAGAATGTCGGCTATGCGGACATCTGAGACATTGAAAGCGCTCGTACTATCATCCAAGAGCTGCCATGCACAGCAGTCCGGATCCAATCGCGAGAACTAGTAGTGATAGTTGACCACAGAGGTGAAATCCTGATCCTGACAGGAACGCCAGGGGCAGGCAAAACGACGACAGCCTCCGCTTTGGCAGCATTAGGCGGATCGCCCAAGGTGCATCTGCATTCAGATGATTTCTGGCATTTCATAAAGCACGGAGCAGTCCAACCCCATCTTCCGGAAACGCATCGCCAGAACGAGGTGGTGCTTGATGTTTTGGCAGATGTTGCAGCCGGCTACGCCAAAAGGCGGTTACTTCGTCATCGTTGACGGCATCGTAGGGCCATGGTTCCTCGAAGCGTTTAGCACGATCAGCCTTCCGACTCACTACATCGTGCTTCGACTATCCCTGGAGACTGCAATCGAGCGCTGTCGCCTCAGAGGCGGCGATACGCTATCAGATCCCGCTCCAGCTTTTCCCACCCTCCTGGTTAGGTTCCACCTTGACGTGCGGACCCCGCTACCGCGAAATAGCGACGGCGCCATTGCGCGGGCGTAATGCCTGCCAACCTACGGAAAAGTCTGCTGAAGTGAGCCGGATCGGCATAACCGATCTCGGCGGCAACCGCTTCGACCGAAATGCTCGAAGTCTCGAGCATGTGCTTCGCCTCCTCCACGCGCAGGGCGTGGACATAGTCGATGGGCGTGTAGCCGGTCGCCTGTCGGAAACGGCGTTTGAATGTGCGGTCATGTAGCCCGGAACGCTTGACCATTTGCGCCACAGGGTTTGGCTTAGCCAAGTTCTCGGCTATCCAGCCTTGGACTTCGGCTATGACCGAATCCTCGTGACGGCGTGGCGTAGCCATCGTCGAGAAGGGCAACTGGCCGTTCCCTCGATCTCCAATGACGAACAGCCGTGCTATGCGTGCAGCCTCGACCGCGCCGCAGAACCGGCCGATGAGATAAAGCGCCAGATCCTGCCAGGAGGATGCTCCTCCGGTGGTGACAATTCTGCCGTGATGTCCGCTGTCACACAAAATCCGCTCGGGACGAAACCGTACGGCCGGATAATAGTCGCGGAACAATGCTGCCGTCGCCCAATGGGATGTCGCTTCATGGCCGTCAAGTAGACCTGCCTCGGCCAGAACGACGGCACCGCTGCAGGTCGAGCAGATCGTGGCGCCGCCTTCAAGCCGCTGGCGCAACCACATGCTCTCATGGTGCCACCGCCCTTCCGGAGTTTCGCCCGGCTGCAACTCTGCATCGCACACGATAATCAGTCCGGCGTCCTCACTCTCCAAAATCGAGAACTGCGGTGTTAGTGGAATTCCTATCGAGGAGATGAACGGCTCTTTCCGGAGTGCGACGAGTCGCGGCTTGAAACGCGCGGGAATACCCGGTTCCGCCCCAGGTTCACCAGTTGCCTGCAGGACCTCGTAAAGACCGTAGGGTGCCATTGGCCCCGTCTCGGGCAGGATGAGAATGCTGACGTCAACGATCGGAGGAGTGCTTCGAATAAATGGCCGCATGGCTCAAGCCTGTCACAAATGGACATTTCTTGTCCATTCTCAATCTGGAATTGATGGCGGGGGCGTGTGATCTGAAGGCAGCCAACGCAGGTCAAAGAAAGTACAGCCATGACAGACCTCAGTATCTTACCTGGAACCGTGCGCCTGACCCGCCGCGCTCTGCTGCACTCGGCGGCGGTGTTTAGCGCTGGAACAATCACATCTCAGTTTTTTGCTGCTTCATCCTATGCAAAGGGAGAACCCGTTCAGATGAGTAAACGCATCATCAACACCGAGGGCGTGGAAATCGCCACAGAGGCTTTTGGCGACCCGTCTCACGAGCCTATTCTGCTTATCATGGGTGCCATGGCCTCGATGCTGTGGTGGCCGGAAGAATTTTGCCAAAAGCTTGCCGCCCAAGGCCGCTATGTCATCCGCTATGACAATCGTGACACAGGCCTATCAACCTTCTACGAGCCGGGCAGCCCGCCTTATACGAAGGACGACATGGCCGAGGACGCAATGCGCGTTCTCGACGCCTACGGTATCGAAAGAGCCCACCTGGTCGGTATGTCGCTGGGCGGGGAGATCGCACAGATCGCTGCCCTCGCCCATCCGGCGCGGGTGAGAACGCTGACGCTCATTTCCTCCACGCCGGTGGGTGTCGACACCTCCACCCTGCCGCAGACCAGCGACACCTATATGGAGCACGCGGCTGCTGGCGAGAGCATCGACTGGGCCGACAACGCCCAGGTGATCGACTTCATCGTCAAGGATACCCGGATGATTGCTGGTACAGCGCATCCCTATGACAAGGTGCGTGCCCGTAAACTTGTGGAGCATGACGTCAAGCGAGCCAGCAATTTTGTCAGCGCCACCAACCATTTCATGCTGAAGAGCGGCCAGGCATGGGAGGGAAAACTGGGCCAATTGGCTGCGCCCCTCCTCGTCATTCACGGAACCGTCGATCCGATCTTTCCCATTGAGCACGGCGAATTGCTGGCACAAACTGTCGATGGAGCAGAGCTCGTTCGGCTGGAAGGGGGTGGCCACGAAATTCACCCGGAGGATTGGGATGTGATCATCTCTGCCATCGAAGTTCGAACTAGTGAATAGCTTCGAACGTCACCGCCATGTCGCAGCGTGAAGATCGCTACAACGAGAGTCAGGAGCAGCGCCTCCCCAACCATTTTTTCACCGGCCAACCAACGTCTGCTTACCGATGTGTACGCCCAATATCGGACCGTCAGCTTCCCACCCCGGAAAGGTCGTTCGTGGCAGCGGTCGATCGCGCGGCAGCAGTCGACCCCAGATCGGCCGTTCTGGGTGCTTCTGTCGCCGCTCGAAACTTGCCATTCGTTTGCTTCTCCCGGACGGCAGAGCCGGGGCCGTTTGCTGCCTGTCCGGTTCTAGCCGAAAAACTGAGTAAGCCGCCGTTCGGCTCAGCCCCATTGCGACCGTAGTCAACGGACAGATCGGAGGGCTCGATTGAGCCTATTCCGTTGAAAAACTCGACGTTTCCTCTGCTCTGAAGATGTGTCGGAGATCGGATGCCCGAACTCCTTTTCATGCTGCCCGGATGATCTGTGGGGCCGGGATGAGCTTTGCGAGTTTCCGCAGGTTCTGAGCGGTTGCGGCGAGGTGGAATTCATCGCGGGCACCGGTTGGTCCGCGCAGTCGGAGCCGGTCGAGTTTCAGAATTC
>NZ_JAOCZP010000015.1 GCF_025336525.1 Chelativorans salis | reverse complement strand
GCGGGCCCTCACATGCCTCCGGAACCGACCCGGAGGGGGAGGCTGCCGCCGCCCTCCCTGATCTCCGGTCCGGACCCGGTTCCCGCGAGAGCGATGGGGCTATGATAGGGGCGGCTTGGGCAGGGGGGCGAAAATTCCTGCGAGAAAAGTTTGCATGTTGTGGGGGATCAATGGGTTGGCGGGAGATCGGGTCGAAATTTATCCCCGCTTGAAGGTTTGGCCCCACTCCGCTTCGCTTCTCTCGGCACCTCTCCCCCGTCTTGGTGGGGGAGAGGTGGATCGGGCGAAGCCCGAGACGGAGTGGAGGAACGGCGCCCGCTTGGGTGACAGGCGCGGCGCCGGGAGGAAGGGATGTGCAGACCCTCCAAGCGCGTGTCATCCCGGCCAAGGGAGCGTAAGCTCCCGAAGAGCCGGATCCATTCCGTAACACCTCCGGAATGGATTCCGGACACACCTCCGGCTTTCCGGGATGGCGCGCGCGTTGGGGAGGCTCGGCCCTTCCGCGAGACTCGGGGGATACTGTCATGCTTGGCCGCCCCCCGTGTGGCGGCCCGTTGGCTTATTGGCCGAAGACGCGTTTGGGCTTGAACATGCCTGCTTCGACTGTGCCGATGGCGACCAGGCGGCCGCGGGCGCTGGCCCAGGCTTCGGGCGCTTCGACCGGGGCGTCGCGGCCGCGCACGATGACCGGGTTGCCGAGGCGGATGCGGGTGGCAGCGTCGTCGCTGAGCGGGACTTCCGGCAGGCCGTCGAGGGCGGCGGCGATGTCCATGAGATGCGGATCGAGGGCGGCGAAGCGTTCTTCCTCGCTCGCCGCATCCGCAGCTGTCTCCTCGAGCGCCTGCATGGTCACGAGTTGCGCCGGCTCGAAGGGAAAGACCTCCGTGCGGCGCAGATCGGCCACGTAGCCGAAACAGCCGAGGTCGCGACCCAAGTCGCGGGCTATGCTGCGCACGTAGGTGCCCTTGCCGCACTCGACTTCCAGAACGGCCTTGCCGGGTTCGGGGATCGAGACCAGGTCGAGCCGACCAACCTCCACTTCGCGGGCAGCGATCTCGACCGTCTCGCCCTCGCGCGCCAGGTCGTAGGCGCGCTCGCCGCCCACCTTGATGGCGGAGAACTGCGGCGGCGTCTGCATGATGAGGCCGGTATAGCGCGGCAGGAGGGCGCGGATTTCAGCTTCCGTCGGCCGATTGTCGGAGGATTTGACGACGGGGCCTTCCAGATCGTCGGTCGAGCGTTCCTCGCCCCAGGCGATGGTGAAACGATAGACCTTGGCGCCTTCCATCACGTAGGGCACGGTCTTCGTCGCCTCGCCCAACGCGATGGGCAGCATGCCCGAGGCCAGTGGGTCGAGCGTGCCGGCGTGTCCCGCCTTCTGCGCGCCGAACAGCCATTTCACCTTGGATACGGCGTCCGTGGATCCCATGCCCGCTGGCTTGTCGAGCACCAGCCAGCCAGAGAGAGGCCGGCCTTTCTTCTTTCCGCGGCGCGCCATCAGGCGATACCCCTCATGCGCCGATCGTCAGCGTTCATCATCTTCGTCTTCATTGTCCAGGTCCCGTGCCACCTCGGGCGATTTCAAAAGCTTGTCGATCTTCTCGAAATTGTCGAAGCTGGTGTCCAGGCGGAAGCGGAACTCCGGCATGTATTTCATCTGCCTGAGCGCCGGCGCGGCGCGGCCACGGATGAAGCGCGCGTTGCGATTGAGCGCTGCCACCACCTTCTCCTTGTCCTCCACGCCGAGCGGAGAGACGAAGGCGGTGGCGATCTTCAAATCCGGCGACATGCGCACCTCGGCGACCGAGATGACGGCGCCCTCGACCTCGGGGTCGCGCACCTCGCCGCGCTGCAGGATGTCCGAAAGCGCATGACGCGCCTGCTCGCCGACACGAAGCTGGCGTTGGGATGGGGCTGAAGAAGGCATGGTCGACGTCTCTTGAAACGTGGTTGTGCCGAGAAAGGGTTCGGCGGCTTTGGAGTATTTAGGTTAGGATGTGTCCGGCATCCCGCCCTCGTGGTTCGACAGGCTCACCATGAGGGCTGTGTTTGCGCCTACCGTCTACGCCAAAGCTTGCGGTGAAGTGGCCGTCGCCTTCATCCTCATGGTTCGACAGGTTCACCATGAGGATGAAGACATTGAAGGCTTACAGCGTCCGCGTCACCATCTCTACGCGATAGGCCTCGATGACGTCGCCAACGCGGATGTCCTCGTAGTTCTCGAAGGCCATGCCGCATTCCTGGCCGCCAGGCACCTCGGCCACCTCGTCCTTGAAGCGCTTCAGCGTCTTCAGCTTGCCCTCGTGGATAACCACGTTGTCGCGGATGAGGCGGACGCCCGCGCCGCGCTCGACCTTGCCTTCGGTGACACGGCAGCCGGCGACCTTGCCGACCTTGGTGATGTTGAAGACCTCGAGGATCTCGGCATTGCCGAGGAAGGTCTCGCGACGCTCGGGCGACAAGAGGCCGGACATGGCCGCTTTGATGTCATCCACGAGATCGTAGATGATGTTGTAGTAGCGGATCTCGATACCTGCCTGCTCGGCCGCGTCGCGCGCCTGCTTGTTGGCGCGCACGTTGAAGCCGATGATGGCGGCCTCGGAGGTCTCGGCCAGCGAGACGTCGCTCTCGGTGATGGCGCCGGCGCCCGAATGGACGATGTTGGCGCGCACCTCGTCGGTGCCCAGCTTGTCCAGCGCGTTGACGATGGCCTCGATGGAGCCCTGCACGTCGCCCTTGATGATAAGCGGGAACTCCTGGAGTCCGCTCGTCTGCAGCTGCGACATCATCTGCTCCAGCGAACCGCGCTGGCCGGCCTGGCGAGCCACGGACTTCTCGCGCGCCACGCGCTGGCGGTACTCGGAGATCTCGCGCGCCCGGCCTTCCGAATCGACGACGGCGATGCGGTCGCCGGCCTGCGGCGTGCCCTGGAGACCCAGAATCTCGACCGGCGTCGAAGGCGGAGCCTCCTTCACCTGCTCGCCGCGATCGTTGACCAGCGCACGCACGCGGCCCCACTCGTTGCCGGCGACGACGATGTCGCCGGGCTTAAGCGTGCCGGCCTGCACCAGTACCGTGGCCACGGAACCGCGGCCGCGGTCGAGCTTGGCCTCGATGACGACGCCCTCCGCCGTACGGTTGGGGTTGGCCTTGATCTCCAGGAGCTCGGCCTGCAGCAGGATGGCCTCGAGAAGCTTGTCCAGGTTGGTCTGCTTGACCGCCGACACCTCGACATCGAGCACTTCGCCGCCCATGGATTCCACGAACACCTCGTGCTGGAGGAGCTCCGTGCGTACCTTCTGCGCGTCGGCGTCCGGCTTGTCGATCTTGTTGATCGCCACGATGATCGGCACACCCGCCGCCTTGGCATGGTTGATGGACTCGATCGTCTGCGGCATCACGCTGTCGTCGGCCGCCACCACCAAGATGGCGATGTCGGTGGCCTGCGCGCCGCGGGCACGCATGGCGGTAAACGCCGCGTGGCCGGGCGTGTCGATGAAGGTGATCGTCTGACCGTCCTGCTCAACCTGGTAGGCGCCGATGTGCTGGGTGATGCCGCCGGCCTCGCCCGACACGACATTGGCCTTGCGGATGGCGTCGAGCAGCGACGTCTTGCCGTGGTCGACGTGGCCCATGATGGTGACCACCGGCGGCCGCGATACCAAGTCTTCCGGCTTGTCCTCGATGTTGAACAGTCCTTCCTCGACGTCGGATTCGGCGACGCGCTTGACCGTATGGCCAAATTCCTCGGCCACCAGCTCGGCGGTGTCGGCGTCGATCACATCGCCGGGCTTCATGATCTGGCCCTGCTTCATGAAATACTTGACCACGTCCACAGCGCGCTCGGCCATGCGGCCGGCGAGCTCCTGGATGGTGATGGTCTCGGGAAGCACCACTTCGCGGGCAATCTTCTCGCGCGGCTCCTGCTGCTGGGTGCGCTTGAACTTCTCCTGCCGGCGACGCATCGAGGAAAGCGAGCGCGCGCGCGTCTCCTCGTCCGAAAGCGCGGAGTTGAGTGTCAGCTTGCCGCGGCGGCGCTGTTCCTCAGCGCGCGGTTTGGTCGGGCGGGGGGCCGGCGTCTCGGGCTTGGGTGCGCCACGCTTGACGCCCGCACCAGGGCGAGCCCGCTCCTCTTCCTCGACGACCGGCTGCTGGGGCGCGGCTTCGGCCGGGGCGCGACGGCGCGCCTCTTCCTCGGCGCGCTTGCGCGCGTCGGCTTCCGCCTTCAGACGCTCTTCCTCTTCCGCCTGCCTGCGGGCGGATTCCTCACGCTCGATGCGCCGGCGCTCTTCTTCCTCGGCGCGGCGCTTGGCCTCCTCGACCGCGCGCGCGCGCTCTTCGGTCTCGCGTACCTTGGAATCCTGCAGGGCCCGGCGGCGGGCTTCCATCTCCTGGGTGGAGAGCTCGTTCAGGACGACGCCGGAGCGGCCACCCGAAGGCTGCGGACGCGGCGCTTCGCGGGCGGGCGGCGGGGTAGGCGCCGGAGCTGCGGGCTTCGCCTGAGCGGGCGCTGCCGGCGGCGGCGCCTGCTCGGGGCGCTCGTCCGGCCGCGCGAATTTCCGCTTCTTGGTTTCGACCACGACAGCTTTCGTGCGCCCATGCGAAAAGTTCTGGCGCACCGTGCCCTGCTCCACGCCCGGGCGTTTCAGCGTCAGCGTCTTCTTCGTATTGACGCTCAGCGTCTTGTCGTCACCGGTCTTCGTATCAGTCATTCCATATCCTCTGCGGCGTCTGCCGCACCCGACGCCGGGGCTTCCGGGGCAACACCCCGAAAAACGGCGAGCGTCTTCACGCGTTTCAGCGCTGCCACGCCCGGCCCTCGGTCGAGCACGGCAGCATGTATCACATTTGTCGCCCCCAATGCCAAACTCATTTCGGCTTCCGAAAAGAGCTTGAATGCCGGCGTTTGCCTGCCGCCAACATGGGCCACCGCCTTCCGTGCGGCCATAATCTTGCGGATGCCGTCTTCCGACGCCTCCGCCGCATGCAGCACCGCGGCAGCATCACCACCGCGCACCGCCATTTCAACTTTGGTCGCCCCCAATGCCACGGCTCCGGCCTTGCGCGCAAGACCGAGCGCGCCCAAAGCGGATGCCGCGAGCAGCGAATCGACCATTTCGGCCAAATCCGGAGGCACCGTCACCGGCGCTTTCAGGGCCCGGGAGAACAGGTTCTTCGCCGCTGCCTTCTCGACAAGGCCTTTCTCAGCGCCGACCCAGCAGCCGCGCCCTGGCAGATTGCGCTTCAGGTCGGGCACGACCGCACCGTCGGGACCCACGACGAACCGAAGGAGTTCCTCCGGCTGTCGCGCCTGGCGCGTCACGATACATGTGCGGTCGTTCATCGCGTTCCACAAGACCTATCTTCACGCAGCGGGGCATTTTCAGCCTTCCGCCCGCTCGCTGGCTTCTTCCTCCGGCTCCTCTTCGCCGGCGCGCAGATCCTCCTCGGTGATCCAGCCCGCCTTCAGCCGGGCGGCGACGACCATCTGCTCGGCCTCGGCGCGAGAGACGTCGAAGTTGGAGAAAACGCCGGGCATGAACTTGGTCTCGCCGTCCTTGCGCTCGCGCCAGCCGACGAGATCGTCAGCGGCGTAGCCGGCGAAATCCTCGATGGTCTTCACGCCATCCTCGCTCTCGCCCAGCGCCACCATCATCGAGGTGGTGATGCCGGGGATCTCGCGCAGCTCGTCGGCGACGCCCAACTCTTTGCGCCTGGCGTCATTCTCGGCCTCGATACGCTCCAGATATTCGCGCGCGCGCGTTTGGATCTCCGTCGCCGTATCCTCATCGAAGCCATCGATGGAGGCGATCTCGTCGGACTCGACGTAGGCCAGCTCCTCGACACTGGTGAAGCCTTCGGAGGCCAGCACCTGGCCGACCATCTCGTCGACGTTGAGGGCGTCCATGAAGAGCGTCGAGCGCTCCGTGAACTCCTTCTGGCGCCGGCTCGACTCCTCCTCTTCGGTGAGGATATCGATGTCCCAGCCGGTGAGCTGCGAGGCGAGGCGCACATTCTGGCCGCGGCGGCCGATGGCGAGCGAAAGCTGGTCGTCGGGGACGACCACCTCGATGCGCTCGGCATCTTCGTCGAGCACCACCTTGGCGACCTCGGCCGGCTGCAGAGCATTGACGATGAAGCTCGCCGCGTTGTCGTTCCAGGGGATGATGTCGATCTTCTCGCCCTGAAGCTCGCCGACGACGGCCTGCACGCGGGAGCCGCGCATGCCGACGCAGGCACCGACGGGGTCGATGGAGGAATCGTGGCTGATGACGGCGATCTTGGCGCGGGATCCCGGGTCACGGGCCACCGACTTGATCTCGATGATGCCGTCATAGATCTCCGGCACTTCCATCGTGAAGAGCTTGGCCATGAACTGCGGGTGCGTGCGCGACAGGAAGATCTGCGGGCCGCGCTGCTCACGCCTGACGTCGTACACATAGGCACGCACGCGGTCGCCATATTTGAAGATCTCGCGCGGGATCAGCTCGTCGCGGCGGATGATGGCCTCGCCGCGGCCGAGATCGACGATCACGTTGCCGTATTCGACGCGCTTCACAGTGCCGTTAACGATCTCGCCGATACGGTCCTTGTACTCGTCGTACTGACGGTCGCGCTCGGCCTCGCGCACCTTCTGCACGATCACCTGCTTTGCGGACTGGGCGGCGATGCGGCCGAAATCCATGGGCGGAAGCTGCTCGGCGATGAAATCGCCCACCTGGGCGTCGGGGTTGCGGCCGCGCGCCAGGGAGATGGGAATCTCGCGTGCCGGCTCCTCGACCTCCTCGACCACTTCCATCAGCCGCTGCAGCTTCATCTCGCCGGTCTGCGGGTTGATGTCGGCGCGGATGTTGGTCTCCTGGCCGTAGCGCGAGCGCGCCGCCTTCTGGATCGCATCGGCCATCGCCGCGATCACGATTTCCTTGTCGATGGATTTCTCGCGCGCCACAGCGTCGGCGATCTGCAAGAGCTCCAGCCTGTTTGCACTGACTGCCATTTTGGTCTCCCCTGGGGATGGGCCGCGCTCCGGCGCCGGCCGTATGATCTGCTTCTATTCCTCGGTTTCGGCGTCATCGCCGCGGCGACGCGCTTTCTTGCGCTCCCGCCGTTCTTCCTTGTCCTTCTTCAGCGCCTCGCGGACGAGCGCGTCCGTCAGCACCAGCTTTGCCTCGTCGATGGCCTCCAGCGGGATATCCACCAGCGGCTCCTCGCCTTCGGCCGTCTTGTCGCGCTCGATGGTCACCGCGCCGTCCGTGCAGGCGGCAATCCGGCCGCGAAAGCGCTTGCGCCCGCTGACCATCACCGAGGTCTCGATCTTCGCCAGATGGCCGACCGCGGCCTCGAAATCGGTGCGGCGCACCAGCGGGCGGTCGATACCGGGCGAGGATATCTCCAGGTGATAGGCGCTGTCGATCGGATCTTCGACATCGAGCGCCGGCGAGATGGCGCGGCTGGCCTCCTCGCAGTCCTCGACCGTCATCGAACCGTCCGGCCGCTCCGCCATGATCTGCAGCGTCAGCCCGTCCTGCGCCGAAAACTTGACGCGTACGAGCCGATAGCCCAGCGCACCGAGCACGGGCATGACGATACCGGCCACACGCGCCTCGGCGCCGTTCTCGCGGATGATGCGGTCGTCCTGCATCAGGTGTTTCACGCCTCCAACGCGGCCCCGCGGCTAACAAAAAAGAGCGGGACCGGTCGGACCCACTCTTCGCCTTAGAGACCAAGAATTTGCACCGCATATAGCCCACATGGGCGGCGGTTTCAAGCGCGGCGGCACAGGGTGGTGTCTCAGTTTGAATTTCGGGTTCCAGCCCGTTTCTGATACTCTGCTTTGCGCGAGATGGCGGATATAGACTAGGAAGCAGCCTCTCGCGCAAGAAATTCTTAGTTTCGTGAAAATAAAAACGGGATTATTAACGGAACCTTATACCGCGGCTACTAAGATAACCGATACGATAGATTACGGTACGCTGATATGGCAGTCTTGCGCTCCAGTATAGGCCGTAAAGGGCGGTCGGCCCCTGCCTCTTCAGAAGACCTGGAGAGACTGCAGGGGTTGCTTGATGCCATTCCTCTTCCTGTTTTCGTCAAAGATGCGCAATCCCATTTTCTTGTGCTTAATCAGAAGATGTGCGACTTCATGGGCGCGCCCCACGAGCAGCTTGTTGGCCGGACCGACTACGACTTCGTGCCAAAAGAGCAAGCAGATCTCTTTCAGCGCATCGACCGCCAGGTGCTTGAAACCGGCGAAATCAATGAAAACGAAGAGCCGTTGCAGCGCGACGGAGAAGTCCGAACTATTCTCACACGAAAGAAGCGCGCCTATCTGCCGGACGGCTCTCCCGCCATCGTTGCCTGCATCTCCGATATCACTGAATTGAAGCAACGGGAACTGTCGTGGAAGCTTCTCTTCGATCAAAACCCCGTCCCCATGTGGGTCTATGACAGGAGCACCCTGCGGTTCCTTGCGGTAAACCAAGCTGCAATCGATCTCTACGGCTATAGCCGCGAGCAGTTCCTGTCGATGACAGCTCTCGACATAAGGCCAAAGGAGGATACCGATGCCTTTCGCAAGGTTGCGAGGAGGACCGGTGGCTCCTCGTACCGGGCAAGCGGCGTTTGGCGCCATATAAAGGCTGACGGGACCCTGATCGAGGTTATCCCCTCCTCCCGGGCCTTCAAATACGACGGGCGCGCAGCTGAACTCGCGGCAATACATGACATTACAGACCTGAAACGCGCCGAGGCCCGCATTGCACATCTAGCAACCCATGACCCGCTGACCGATCTGCCGAACCGCGTCGGTTTCACCGAGCACATTGAAGCCTTGCTCCAGCAGGCAACGATGACCCAAAAGCCCTTCGCGGTGCTGTGCCTCGATCTCAACCGATTCAAGAACATCAACGATCTCTACGGGCACTCTGCAGGCGACGTGTTGCTCAAGGAAACAGGCCGCCGGCTCAGTGTCGCCGCAGAGGGCGCCTTTCTCGCGCGGGTCGGTGGTGACGAGTTCACGGTGCTTGTCAGCGACGGCGAACTGCCCGGAGCGGCGGTCAACACCGCCGATCGCTTGTTGGCGGCGATGGCAGAAGAAGTCGATGTTGGCGGCTACAAGCTCCGCGTCGAAATGAGCATCGGTATGGCGCTCTTTCCGAACGACGGAACCGACGCGGCCACGCTGCTCGCAAACGCCGACGCTGCTCTTCATCGCGCAAAGACAGGTGGCCGCGGGATGTTCCGCGCATTCGAACCGGAGATGGATAAACGCCTGAGGGAGCGCCGTGCTCTTGAACGCGACCTGAGTGCAGCCATCAGCCGAAACGAGTTGCAGCTATCGTATCAGCCGCAGGCGCTCGCCAGCGGTGAAATCACAGGTTTCGAAGCGCTGCTTCGGTGGCACAACCCCGAGCGTGGCCAAGTCTCGCCTGCTGTCTTCATCCCGGTTGCCGAGGAGAGTGGGCTGATCAACCCGATCGGGGAATGGGTACTGCGCCAGGCCTGTCGAGAAGCAGCGTCCTGGGCAAGGCCTCTGCAAATCGCCGTCAATCTCTCACCAATCCAGTTCCACGACGACCACCTTCCCGTCCTCGTGGCACAGGTGCTCCAGGAGACGGGACTTGCGCCAGAACGCCTTGAACTGGAAGTCACGGAAAGCGTGCTGTTTGATGATCTCGCGCGCACGACTTCGACGCTGCAGCGCCTGAAGGCGCTGGGTGTCAAGGTGGCAATGGACGACTTCGGGACCGGCTACTCCTCCCTTTCCTATCTCCAGGCGTTTCCCTTCGACAAAATCAAGATCGACAAGTCGTTCATTTCCCAGTTGGACGAGAACGTCAATTCCGCCGCGATCATACGCGCGGTCATCGGCCTTGGCGCGGGGCTTTCAATGGATGTCATAGCTGAGGGCGTGGAGACGGCCGATCAACTCGTTTTCCTTCGCAAGGAAGGTTGCCACAGCTTGCAAGGCTATCTCATTGGCAGACCGCAGCCGATCGAAGCGTATGCGGATCAGGTGGGCCGCTTCGAGAAACGAGTCAGGGGTGCGCGGGTGAAGACGCATCGTTGAACTCCGATTCCCGACTTCATGCCTGCTTCGTCGGTGTAGAGCTTCCTGCCGCATTGCACGGCGTAAATGCATGGCAGGAGTGCCGTATTAGCGCTACTTCCGGGGCAGCCGGGCACCTATCTTTGCTGCAATGCACAACCATTGGAGAGCAAGATGCGCGCGCGACGTTTCATGGTCGGAATTGGAGAGTTCTTCGACACCGTGGGCAGTGCGATGGCGGTTTCGGCTGCCGTGCGCGACCGCCGGCCGGCGCGCGCCGACGACCTCGCGCGCCTCGGCATCGACCCCGAGCAGTTTCGCCAGATCAGCCGCTAGTCCGCTTTCACCCGTATGAAGGTGAGGTAGGCAGGGGTCCGCCCCTCGCGCATGGCCTTTGCTTCATAGCGGGTGCTCGGCCAGCCCTCGTAGGGCTGGCGCCAGTCTTCGGCGCTTTCCGCCTCCCAGGCGAAGGCGGGATGGGCGCGGCAGTGCAGCAGCG
Organism: Chelativorans salis; assembly: GCF_025336525.1. Classification (GTDB taxonomy): domain Bacteria; phylum Pseudomonadota; class Alphaproteobacteria; order Rhizobiales; family Rhizobiaceae; genus Chelativorans; species Chelativorans salis. The sequence continues at coordinate 95,688 of NZ_JAOCZP010000015.1, read as the reverse complement.
TCCAGTTCACATAAGTGTCGATGTCGGAGGCGAAGCGGAAGACTGCGCCCGGCTTCATGACGCGGGCCAAGCGGTCGAGATTGGCGGGACCGACGAAGCGCCTCTTCCAGTGTTTTTTCTTCGGCCACGGGTCCGGGTAGAGCAGGTCGACACCCGACAGGGAAGCTGCCGGGAGCCAGTCTAGAAGCGCGGTGGCGTCGTCGTCGTATAGCCTCAGATTGACCGGCGCCGTTCCCTCGAGCGCCGAAAGCAGCTTGGCCATGCCGTTGACGAACGGCTCCACGCCGATGAAACCCCTATCCGGATATCGTTCCAGTTCGGCCAGCAGATGCTCGCCGCCGCCGAAGCCAATCTCCAGCCGCACGTCCGTGACGGGGTGAGCGAAGAGCGTGCGGATGTCTGTCGGCGCGGGAGAATCGAGGTCGAGCTTGAGGCGCGGTAAAAGCGCCTCAAGTGTTGCGCGCTGATGCGGGCGCAGCCGCTTGCCGCGGCGGCGGCCGAAGAAGGCTTCCGTCGATCGCTCGGGATGGTCGGCTGTCATCGGGTTCGTGTCGTTCTGTCGAGTTCAATGAGGACCGTAAGCAGTGCCCCTCGCTTGCGACTTCTAAGAGCTTAGCCTTCGGCTAAACCCAAGAAATCGCTTTCTCTCTCGCAAGGGAGAGAAAGGGCGCTGCACATCTGCCTCAGCCAATCACCAGCACCGCGGCGGTTGGCCGGGGGCCACCCGCTTCAGCCTTTATCCTAGGCAGCCGCCGCCAATGCCTGCTTCAGCGCCTTCACCAGGTCCATACGCTCCCAGGAGAAGGAGCCATCACGCCCGGGCTTGCGGCCGAAATGACCGTAGGCGGCGGTCTTGGCGTAGATCGGTCGGTTGAGATCGAGATGGCGGCGGATGCCGGAGGGCGACAGGTCCATGACCTCGCGGATCGCGAGTTCCACCTCCTCCTCGCTCACGCGGCCGGTGCCGTAGAGGTCCACATAGACCGAAAGCGGCTGAGCGACACCGATGGCATAGGAAAGCTGGATAGAGCAGCGGTCGGCTAGGCCTGCCGCCACCACGTTCTTTGCCAGATAGCGCGCGGCGTAGGCGGCCGAGCGGTCGACCTTGGTGGTGTCCTTGCCGGAGAAGGCGCCGCCGCCATGGGCAGCCGCGCCGCCATAGGTGTCGACGATGATCTTGCGGCCGGTGAGACCGGCGTCGCCGTCGGGCCCGCCGATGACGAACTTGCCGGTCGGGTTGATGTACCAGTTGCAGTCGTCGTCGATGGCCAGTCCGCCGGCGGAAAGCGCCTCGTGGATATAGGGCTCGACCACCTCGCGCACCTTTTTCGAGTCCCAGGTCGGGTCGAGATGCTGGGTGGAAAGCACGATCTCCGTGGCCGCTACCGGCTTGCCGTCGACGTAGCGTACGGTCACCTGGCTCTTGGCGTCGGGGCCGAGCTTGGCGGCATCTCCCTCGCCCGCCTTGCGGGCCTCGGCCAGGGCCTGGAGGATGCGGTGGGCGTAGTAGATCGGCGCCGGCATGAGGTCGGGCGTCTCGCGGCAGGCGTAGCCGAACATGATACCCTGGTCGCCAGCCCCTTCCTCGCCCTGCCGGTCGGCGGCGCTGTCGACGCCCTGGCCGATGTCCGGCGACTGGCCGTGGAGGAGCACGTCGATCTTCGCCGTCTTCCAGTGGAAACCGCCCTGCTCGTAGCCGATGGAGCGGATGGCGCGGCGCGCGGCGGAACGGAACTTCGAGGGGTTGATTGCGGGGTTGCCGCTCTTGTCCATCACGATTTCGCCGGCCTTGTCGCGTTTGAGCAGGCTCTCGGGCACACGGACTTCTCCGGCGATGATCACACGGTTGGTGGTCGCCAGCGTCTCACAGGCGACGCGGACCTTCCACAGGTCCATGCCTTCTTTCTTCGCCTCGCGGTAGACCAAGTCGACGATCTCGTCTGAGATGCGGTCGCAGACCTTGTCAGGATGGCCTTCGGAGACGGATTCACTTGTGAAGAGATAGTTTTTGCGCGCCACGGGTAACCCCTCTGAGAAAAAAACCGGCTCCACGCCGGCATTTGGCGGCACCTTGTTAGCCAATCGCCAGCGAACTGGTCAAGAAATTATGGATTCTGGCGCACCGCAAAGCAATAAACCGTTTGGTTATGCCCTACCGTGGAAGCCCAGTCGGCTCAGTCGTTGTGGGTAGATTCGGCTGCGAGAGCCTTAACCAGGTCGAGTACTTTGCGCCGCACTTTCGCGTCGGTGATCTTCACAAAGGCGCGGTTGAGCTGGATGCCTTCGGAGCTGTTGAGGAAGTCTGTGACGAAAGCGGTCCCTTCCTCGGCAAGGCCCGAGGCCGGTGTGCCGTCCTCGCCCGGAGCGCCTTCGAAGAAGAAGGAGACCGGCGCGCTCAAGATGGAGGCGATGGCTTGCAGGCGGCTGGCACCGACACGGTTGGTGCCCTTTTCGTATTTCTGGATCTGCTGGAATGTGATGCCTAGGCTTTCCCCCAGCTTTTCCTGGCTGATGCCCAACATGTTTCGGCGAAGTCTGATCCGGCTTCCGACATGGACGTCGATCGGGTTCGGCTTCTTTTTGTTGTTATTCATATATCCCTCGGCATCGGCTCAAAGACAGCCAACGAACTCGCGCCTCACCTGCGGGAATGCCCCCCGGTTGCAAACGCGTACAATGACTACCTGCGCATATGTGGAGCGCTCACACCCAATGTCAATTCGAGCGACCTCGTATGCTTAACAGTAATGAGAGAATGCCAAAAAACGTGACAAATGTCAGCCCGCGCGCCCGGATATGCCCAGTATTTAGGAATTTTGGTCTTGGCGCCGGCAGGCTCACGTCCAGTGCGCCGTGGGCTTGCGGGGCGAGGGCATCGATGATCCGACCACTGGAATCGATGGCCGCCGAAATGCCGCCGGCCGTCGCAGAAAGCAGCGGCAGACCAGCCTCGACGGCGCGGAGCTGGGCTTGGCGCAGGTGCTGATAGGGGGCGGGCGTGCCGGCGTAGCCGACATAGGCGGCTGGATTGACGATGATGCGGGCATCGCCCGCCTGGCGCGCCGCGATATCGGGAATGGCGGCCTCGCTGCCGATGAGGGGCAGCGCCCTTATCCCTTCGGCCACCGGTAGTAGCCGGCGCCTGGTGCCGGGTGCATATTCAGTTGCGTTAAAAGGCATTTCGATCCCGGCCAACAGGCGCGCGAAGGGTAGGTAGTCGGCAAACGGCAGGAGATGCAGCTTATCGGCGGCGTCGACGATCTCGCCGGTTCCATCGATGGCGATGATGGAGTCGTAGAGGCGCCGCGTGCCGGCGCTGGAGTCGGATTCGTCGCGCATGGCGCCAACGAGCAACACCTGCTCTTCATCGACGGCCTGCCCCAGCGCATCGAGCAGGTCCGGCCGCTCGGCCAGCACGAAGGGAACGGCCACCTGCGGCCACAGGATGAGCCGGGGGGTGGTAGCCGCGTCCGTGCCGGGGCCGCCGGAAAGCCTCAGATAGGAGTCGAAAGCCGCCTCGAACGGTCCTCTCGCCTGCCCGTCACCGATCTGGACGATGCGGACCTGCAGCAACGGGTCGGCCGGCGGCAGCGTGACGAGCCGTAGATAGCCGTAGCCGACGAATGCAGCTGCCAAAAGGGCGGCGAGGGCAAGCCCCGCGCGGGCGTGGCGCCCCGTCGCCAGAAGTGCGGGGGCGGAGAAGACGAATACGGCAAGCGCGCTAACGCCGAAGACGCCGATGACCTCGGCGGCCTGCATGAGAGGCGGCACCGGCATCGCCGCGTAGCCGACGGCGTTCCACGCAAAGCCCGATGTGAGGATAGAGCGAAGCCATTCGGCGACGCCGAAGCCGAAGGCGAGTGCAGCGATGCGGCCAAGCCCGTCACTCCACAAGAGGCGGGCGAGGAGTGTGGCGAAGCCGTAGAAGAGTGCCAGCAACGCCGGCAGGCCGAGAACAGCGAAGGGAATCGCCCAGGCGAGGCCGCCACCGGCAAAGCCGGCGCCAACCCACCACATGCCGGCCAGGAAATAGCCGAAGCCGAACCACCACCCGGTGGTGAAGGCCGGCAGAAACTGCCGCAGGCGGCCGCCCGTACCGACGGCGCCATCCAACAACCAGACGAGGATGGGAAAGGCGATAAAGCAGGCGGCCTGAAAGTCGACCGGCGCCAGCGCTAGCGATGCCACGGCGCCGGCGAGGAGAGCGACGAGCCGGCGTCGCCACCCCCACGACAGAATCACTCCTCCGGCAAGGCGCTTCATCGAGGTATCCGCCAACACGAATCGGGAAGATAGACTTACCAGCAGGCGGGGCGGCTTCCAATCGTGGGTGCTTTTGCTGCCGGCCTCGGGCTCAGGTTAGCGAAAGGGGGTCGACCCCCACTCCGCCTCGCTTCGCTCGGCACCTCTCCCCCGCTCGACGGGGGAGAGGAAGCGCCGGCCGTCCACTTTTGCGCCCTTCCTCTCCCCCATTTGGTGGGGAGAGGTGGATCGGCCAAAAGCCGAGACGGAGTGGGGGTAGGCAACGGTCGAAAGAGCAAACGACCGCTATGCCCGCTGCAGCGCCTGGTCGAGATCCTTGATCAGGTCTTCGGCGTCCTCCAGGCCCAGCGAGAGGCGCAAGGTTCCCGGGCCGATGCCGGCTTGCGCGCGGGCGTCGTCGTCGAGGTTCTTGTGCGTGGTCGTCGCGGGGTGGGTGACGAGGCTCTTGGCATCGCCGAGGTTGTTGGAGATGCCGATGATCTTGAGCGCGTTCTCGAAGGCGAAGGCGGCTTCCTTGCCGTCCTTGAGGTCGAAGCAGACCAGAGTCGAGCCACCCTTCATCTGGCGTGCCACGATCTCGGCCTGCGGATGGTCCTTGCGGCCGGGATAGACGACGCGGGAAACTTTCGGGTGTTCGGCCAGATAATCGGCGGCGCGCGCGGCGTTTTCCATCTGCTGGCGCACGCGCAGGGGCAGCGTCTCCAGGCCCTTCAGGAGCGTCCAGGCGTTGAAGGGCGAGAGGCTGGGGCCGGTGTGGCGGAAATAGTCGTGCAGGTGCTCGTCGATCCATTCCTTGTCAGAGAGGATGACGCCGCCGAGGCAGCGGCCCTGGCCGTCGATATGCTTTGTGGCCGAATAGACGACCACATGCGCACCGAGTTCCAGCGGCTTCTGCAGGAGCGGCGTGGCGAAGACGTTGTCGACGACGAGGCGCGCGCCGATGCCGTTGGTAAGCCTTGCGATGGCGGCGATGTCGCAGACTTCGAGTGTCGGGTTGGTGGGGCTTTCCAGGAAGAAGAGCTTCGTATTGGGACGCACCGCACCTTCCCATGCCTCGAGCGAGGCACCGTCGACCAGCGTCGTCTCGATGCCGTAGCGCGGCATCAGGGTCTCCACCACCCAGCGGCACGAGCCGAAGAGGGCGCGGGCGGCGACCACGTGGTCACCCGCCTTGAGCGAACACAAAAGTGCTGCCGAGACGGCGGCCATGCCGGAGGCGGTGGCGCGGGCATCCTCCGCGCCTTCGAGCGCGCAAACGCGCTTTTCGAACATGTCGACGGTGGGGTTGGCGTAGCGCGAATAGATGAAGCCGGGCTCTTCGCCCTTGAAGCGGGCCTCGGCGGCTTGCGCGCTTTCGTAGAGAAAGCCTTGGGTGAGGTAGATCGCCTCGGAGGTCTCGCCGAATTGCGAACGCAGCGTGCCCCCATGCACAAGGGCGGTCTGCGGCTTCCAGTCGTCGGAGTTATCTGTCATCGTCCCTGCTCACAAAAAAACCGGCCGCGAAAGCCGGTCGAGCAACGAGCGCGGCCTTTTAGCGACTTGTTTAACGTGGCTGCAAGCCGACCGGCCAAATCACCACGGGATAAATTCTCTTTAGACGCGGGAACGCCTTGCGTCAATCGCCGGGGGCGGTAAACGTCCCGGATCAGCCTTCCGACGGAGGATCGATGGCCATTGCGGGCATTTTGCCGGACACCGAGATCGCCACGCTGTTCGATAACGGCGCGCTTGCCGCGCCGCGCCCGCTCGACGCCGACCAGATCCAGCCGGCAAGCCTCGACCTCAGGCTTGGCGAGATCGCCTACCGCGTGCGCGCCAGCTTCCTGCCCGGCCCCGGTCATTCGGTGGCGGAGAAGCTGGGGCGGCTGAAGCTGCACGAATTCCGCCTCGACGAAGGGGCCGTGCTGGAGGTGGGGTGCGTCTATATCGTGCCCCTGATGGAGGGCCTCGCCCTGCCGAAGGACGTCTCGGCTTCCGCCAATCCGAAAAGCTCCACCGGCCGCCTCGACATCTTCACACGCGTGCTCACCGATAATGGCCACGAGTTCGACAAGATCGCCGCCGGCTATGCGGGTCCGCTCTATCTGGAGGTGAGCCCGCGCACCTTTCCGATTGTCGTGCGCCCCGGCTCGCGGCTCTCGCAGATCCGCTTCCGCCGCGGCAATGCGCTGCTCACCGAAGCCGATCTTGCCACGCTGCACGAGCGCGAGACGCTGGTGGCATCCGAGAAGCCCAATATCTCTGGCGGCGGCATTGCGCTTTCCATCGATCTCGGCGGCGGACGTGGCGACCTTATCGGGTACCGCGCCAAGCACCACACGGGGCTGGTCGACGTTGACCGCAAAGCCGCCTACGACGTGCCGGAATTCTGGGAGCCGCTCTACCACCACGGCTCCGCGGACCTCGTGCTCGACCCGGATGAGTTCTACATCCTCGTCTCGCGCGAGGCGGTGCACGTGCCGCCGGCCTATGCCGCCGAGATGACGCCCTTCGATCCGCTGGTGGGCGAGTTCCGCGTACATTATGCCGGCTTCTTCGACCCCGGTTTCGGCCACTCCGCCGCCGGTGGCACGGGCAGCCGCGCTGTGCTGGAAGTGCGCAGCCACGAGGTGCCGTTCATCCTCGAGCACGGGCAGATCGTCGGCCGCCTCGTCTACGAGAAGATGAGCGCGCTACCGAAGACACTCTACGGAACGGACCTGAAGTCGCACTATCAGGGGCAGGCGCTCAAGCTGTCGAAGCATTTTCGGCCCGCCTGATTCCTAAGGCTGCTTCGCCCCGCGCAGCGCCCTCACCTCTTCCCTGAGCGCCTTGATCTCGGCCAGAATCGCCTCTTGCTCGTGCTGCAGCGCGCTGCGCTCGGCAGTGGCTTCCGCATCGTGCTCGGCCTGCATAGCCGAGACGATGATGCCGATGAACAGGTTGAGCACGGTAAAGGTGGTGCAGACGATGAAGGGGATGAAGAACAGCCACGCCCAGGGAAATACCTCCATGACCGGCCGCACGATGCCCATGGACCAGCTTTCAAGCGTCATGATCTGGAACAGCGAATAGGCCGAGGCTCCGATAGTGCCGAACCAATCGGGGAAGGCGGCGCCGAAGAGCTTCGTCGCCATCACGGAGAACACGTAGTAAACGAGCGACAGGAGCAGCATGATCGAGCCCATGCCTGGAAGCGCGGCGACAAGCCCGCCGACCACCCGCTTGAGCGACGGCACGACGCTGACCAGCCTGAGCACCCGCAGGATGCGCAGCGCCCTGAGCACCGACAGATTGCCCGTCGCCGGCACCAGCGCGATGCCCACCACGGCAAGGTCGAAGATGCGCCAGGGATCGCGGAAGAAATGGACTCGGTAGATGGCGAGCTTTGCCAGCAGCTCGACGACGAAGACACCGAGGATAAAGCGGTCCATTGCCAGCAGGAGCGGGCCTGCCGCCTCGACCGCACGCTGCGAGGTCTCCAGACCCAACGTGATTGCGTTGACGATGATGAGGACGGTGATGGCCGTCTCGAAACGGCGGGATTCGATGAATTGCTTGAGCGCGTACACGGGCGGCATCGTCGGTTGATGAAGAATTGCGCAGAAGTGGTACTAAGGCGGCCTCGCGTCAAGCCGGGGCGACCGCCCATTCGCGAAAAGCCGCTTGACAGCTCGCACCGGCATGGCGATTTAATGGGCGCGCACGCGGGTGTAGTTCAGTGGTAGAACGCAAGCTTCCCAAGCTTGATGTCGTGGGTTCGATCCCCATCGCCCGCTCCACGATCTCAATTGTTTAGGCACCAACACCTTCGCTCCGCTCGCTTCGGCGGCGGCTTGGCTGCCGGCGTTGCTGCTTCTCTTGATGGTTATGCGATTATTATGCGGATTGATTATTCAGACTAGAGCGTATAGTTCCCTCTTCTGCTGCTGCATGGGGGGCGCCGGAGCTTGGCGGGCAGTGTCCAGCAAGGGGCCTTCCGCATGTTCAAGCGCTTTCTCATCGCATTCATACTTCTTGTTATCGTTGTTGGTGGCCTGGTCGGCTACAACCTTTTTCGCGACAGGATGATCCAGGACTTCTTCGCCAACATGCCGGTGCAGCCGGTCGCGGTGTCGACTGTCAAGCTGGAACCCACTGACTGGACCCCTTCCATCGAGGCGATCGGCACGATGAGCGCCATCAACGGCGTCGACCTCACGGTCGAGGTGGCGGGGATCGTTGACGAGATCCACTTTCAGGCCAACGATCGCGTCGAGAAGGGCGACGTCCTGGTGCAGCTCGACGATGCCACACAGCGTGCCGATCTTGCCGCCGCGCAGGCCCAGGCCGATCTGGACAAGACCAACCTGCAGCGTGCGCTCGAACTGCAGCGCCGACAGGTGGGAACGGAAGTGAACGTCGAATCGGCGCGTGCGGCGGCGGATGCGTCGGCCGCCGAGGTCGAGAAGGCGCAGGCTTCCCTCGACCAGAAGCAGCTCAAGGCACCCTTCGCCGGCGTTGCCGGTATCCCGCGGGTAGTACTCGGCCAGTACATCACGCCGGGAACGACCGTCGCCACCCTGCAGGACGTCGACACGATGCGTGTGGACTTCACGGTGCCGGAACAGGAATTCGGGCTGTTGAAGATCGGGCAGCCCGTGCGACTCGGCTCCGACGAGCAGAACCTGTCCTATACCGGCGCCATTCGCGGCATCGACCCAAAGATCGACCCGAGTTCCCGCCTGGCCAATGTACGGGCCGAGGTCGCCAATCCCGACGGCAGGCTGGTGCCGGGCCAGTTTGTAGAGGTGGAGGTCGTCCAGCCGGAGGAAAGCGACGTGCTGGCGCTGCCGCAGACGGCCGTGGTGACGAGCCTTTACGGCGACTACGCCTATGTGGTGCGGCCGGCCGAAAACGGCGAGGACGGGGCCGAACAGCCTTCGCTGGTCGTTAAGCAGGTGTTCGTGAAGACGGGCCGCCGCAGCGGCGCTGAGGTCGAGATCGTGGAGGGCCTTTCGGCCGGCGACCAGGTGGTGACGGCGGGGCAAAACAGGCTGAGCAACGGAGCGTCAGTTACTGTCGCCGATGGCGAGGGGAGAGGCGCCAAGACGCAGGAAAGTGCGAAGGTGACGAGAAAATGAGTTTCTCCGATATCTTCATCCGGCGCCCGGTTCTGTCCACGGTCCTGGGGGCGCTGATCCTCCTTCTTGGCCTCCAGAGCCTCGTCAATCTGCAGGTACGGCAGTATCCGGAGGTCGAGGAGACGGTGGTGACGATCACCACGACCTATCCGGGCGCCAGCGCGGACCTGATCCAGGGCTTCATCAGTGCGCCGATCGCCCGCGCCGTCTCGACCACCGAGAACATCGACTACGTCACCTCCCAGAGCCGGCCATCGGTCAGCGCCGTGACGGTGCAGATGCAGCTCGGCTCCAATCCCGATGTCGCGCTCACCGAGGTGATGTCTAAGGTCCAGGGAGTGCGCGGCGAACTGCCGGAGGACGCCGAGGACCCGGTCATCGTCAAGGGCACGGGCGAGCAGTTCGCGATCATGTATCTGGCGCTGCAGAACCCGAACATGACGCCCGAGCAGCTCACCGAATATATCGAGCGTGTCATCCGGCCGCGTGTCTCTACGATCCAGGGCGTGGCCGAGGTGCAGATACTGGGCGCTGCCGAATATTCGATGCGCGTGTGGATCGACCCGGTGAAGCTTGCCGCGCGCGGCATGACGGCGAGCGAGGTGCTCGATGCCATCAACGCCTCCAACTTCCTCTCCTCGCCGGGAAAGACCGAAAACACGGACGTCGCCTATTCCATCACCGTCCAGTCGACGCTGCAGTCTGCGGACGCATTCGGCGCCCTGCCCTTGAAGTCGGACGACAACGGCGGGGTGGTGAGATTGCGCGACGTGGCGCGTGTCGAGCTTGCCGCAGAGAGCACCGACACCATAGTCAACTTCAACGGCGAGCCCGGCACCTTCATCGGCATCTTCCCGACGCCGGCGGCGAACCCGCTCGACACGGCAGGTGCGGTCATCGAAGAATTACCGGCCATTCAGGCGAGCCTGCCGGAAGGCATGACCATCACCATGGTCTACGATGCGACGGAGCAGATCGGCGCCTCCATCGAGGAGGTGTTCAAAACCATCGCCGAAGCGGTGGCGATCGTCATCCTGGTTATCCTGCTCTTCCTCGGTTCGTTCCGCTCGGTGCTGATGCCGATCGTCACCATTCCGCTGTCGCTGATCGGCGTGTGCTTCGTCCTTTTCGCCTTCGGCTACTCGATCAACCTCCTGTCGCTGCTTGCCATGGTGCTGGCGATCGGCCTGGTGGTCGACGACGCCATTGTCGTGGTGGAGAACATCCACCGCCACATGGAGGAGGAGGGGATGTCGGCGATCCAGGCGGCCTTCAACGGCATGCGCGAGATCTCCTCCGCCGTCATCGCGATGACGATCACGCTTGCCGCCGTCTTTGCGCCGCTCGCCTTTACCGGAGGCCTGACAGGCGCGCTCTTCCGCGAATTCGCGGTGACGCTCGCCGGCTCCGTCATCATCTCCGGTATTGTGGCGCTTACCATCACGCCGATGATGGCGGCGCGCATCCTGAGGTCGGGCCAGCAAAGCCGCTTCCAGGCCTTCGTCGACCGGACCTTCGAGCGTGTCGAAAACCGCTACGAGCGGCTGGTCGCGGGCTCGCTGAAGTACCGGCCGGTGACGCTGATGATCGTCGTAGCGCTGGTGGCGGTGACGGGCTTCATGTTCCTCAATACCTCCAGCGAGCTTGCGCCGGAAGAGGACCAGGGCGCGCTTTTCTCGCTGGTGACCGCGCCGCGCTACGCGACGTCCGAATACACCTCCCAATACGTCGACAAGATGATGGATGCGACCGCGGACCTGCCGGAACTGAGGGCCAGCTTCTCGGCTGTCGCCTTCGGCGGCGGCACCAACCAGGCCTTCGCCGTCTGGGCCTTTAAGGACTGGGCCGACCGCGACCGCTCGCAGGCTGAAATCCAGCAGGATATCCAGGCCCGCATCTCCAAGATCACCGGCGTCGAGGCGCTGGTCTTCGCGCCGCCGACGCTGCCGGGCACCGGCGGCGGGCTGCCGATATCGCTGGTGATCCAGGCCATCGGCGACCCGAGCCAGGTCTATGAAGTGGCCGAGACCATCAAGCAGGAAGCCGAAGCTTCCGGCCGCTTCATCGTCGTGCAGAACTCGCTTTCATTCGATGCGCCGCAGGTGACGGTCTCCATCGACCGCGACCGCGCAGCGGCCTTGAACCTGCCGATCCGCGACATCGCCAGCACCCTGAGCCTGCTCGTCGGCGGCGGCTCCATCGCGCAGTTCGACCGCGACTCGCAAAGCTACGACATTATCATGCAGGTGCCGCAGGAATATCGGAACAATCCGGAGCGGCTGGGCAACCTTTTCGTGCGCAGCGTGACGGGCGAGATGGTGCCGCTTTCGGCGGTGGTGAACATCTCCACCAATGCCTCGCCCGCCTCCATCGAGCAGTTCAACCAGCTGAATGCGGCGACGATCTCCGCCCTTCCGCGCCCCGGCGTGACCACCGGCACGGGCTTGCAGACGATCGAGGACATCGCCAGGCGGAACCTGCCGGCCGGGTTCTTCATCGACTATTCGGGGCAGTCGCGGCTCGAGAGGGAGCAGGGCAACACGATCCTGATCGCCTTCGCGCTGGCCGTCGTGGTGATCTATCTCGTGCTTGCCGCGCAGTTCGAAAGTTTCCGCGATCCGCTCATCATCCTGATGTCGGTGCCGCTGTCGATCTTTGGCGCGATCATCCCGCTGAACCTGGGCCTGGGCACGCTGAACATCTATACGCAGGTGGGGCTGATCACGCTGATCGGGCTGATCACCAAGCACGGCATCCTGCTCGTCGAGTTCGCCAATCAGCAGCGCGAGCTGCATGGGATGCGGCGGCGCGATGCGATCGTCGCTTCGGCACGAGTGCGGCTTCGGCCGATTCTGATGACGACGGGTGCCATGTCCCTGGGCGTGGTGCCGCTGATCATCGCCTCGGGCGCGGGCGCGGCGGCGCGGTTCTCCATAGGTCTCGTGATCTTCACCGGCATCCTGGTCGGAACGATGTTCACCCTCTTCGTCGTGCCGATGTTCTACACCTTCCTTTCGGGCAAGGACTTGCCGGAACACGCGGAGAAGCCGGATCCCAAGCTGATGCCGGCGTTGCCGGATTGAGGCGCCCAGCGGGCTCCGCTGCATTTTGCCGCCATGCTTGCGCCGGCCATGCACAAGCAATATGTGCATGGCCGGCATTCAACGTCTTGAACAGGGTGAAGCCGTGTCGGCATTGACGAGATTCCTGGGCGACAGCCCGTTGCGCGTGATCGTGAAACTGCTGGTGATCTCCCTGATCGTCGGCTTTGTCATGAGCGCGTTCCATTGGTCGCCGTGGGATATCTTCGATGCGCTGCGCGACACGGTGGTGCACATCTGGGACATGGGCTTTGCCGCGCTCGGCAATTTCTTCCGCTATATCGTGCTCGGGGCGGTGATCGTTGTGCCTGTGTTCTTCATCCTGCGGCTTCTGAGCTATCGGCGATAGAGCGCCGGCTGGTCCAGCACAAATCTGCCGGAGAGCCTTGCGCCTCGACGCCCGGAAAGGGCATCGATGCGGCAATGCTTCCGCAAAACCATCCGGAGCTGCCCGTGGATCAAATCCCGTCCGAAACCCGCAGCACGCTTGCCTTCGAGGTGACGAACCGGCGCGTCCTGACGATCGCCGTGCCGATGACGCTTGCCTATCTCACGACGCCGCTGCTTGGCATCATTGATACGGCGGTAGTGGGGCAGTTGGGCAATGCGGCGCTGCTGGGCGGGCTGGCGGCGGGCGCCATCGTCTTCGACGTCGTCTTCAACACATTCAACTCCCTACGCTCGAGCACCACCGGGCTGGTGGCGCAGGCGCATGGGCGGGACGATGCGCAGGAGGAGCGGTCAATCCTCATACGCTCGCTGGCGGTTTCGGCGGGCGTGGGTGGGGTGCTTATCCTGCTTGCCGCAGGCATTGCAGCGCTGGGCGTGTGGTTCATCAATCCGGAGCCTGCCGTGGCCGAGGCCATGCGGGTTTACATTGGCATCCGCATGCTGGCAGCGCCACTGACGCTGATGAATTTCTCCATCCTCGGCTATGTGCTGGGGCGCGGGGAAGGCAGGCTTGGGCTCTGCCTCCAGGTGGTCTTGAACGGTTCCAATATTGCCTTGTCCATCCTGCTTGGCCTGGTGCTCGGATGGGGGCTGGAAGGCGTGGCGTGGGGCACGGTGGGCGGTGAGCTTGTCGGGATCCTTGCCGGCGGCGCCATCCTGGCCCGACGCTTTGGCAAGACGCCACGGCCCGCCCTCTCCCGCATATTCGACATGGCGGCCATGCTACGCATGCTGGCGCTAAACCGCGATATCATGGTGCGCTCCTTCGCCCTTCTGGCGGCCTTCGCGCTCTTTACGCGGCAGGGGGCGCAACTCGGCACGCTGACGCTCGCCGCCAATGCGGTGCTTCTGAACTTCTTGCTAGTGGCCGGCTATTTCCTCGATGGCTTCGCCACAGCGGCCGAGCAGCTCGCCGGGCGGGCGATCGGCGCGCGCTACGCCCCGGCCTTCCGTAAAGCAGTATGGCTCACCGCTCTTTGGGGCTTTGCGCTTGCTGCCGGCGCTACGGCCATCTTCCTCGTTTTCGGGGAGACCTTCGTCGCGTTCGTCACCACCGCGCCCGGCGTGCGCGAGGTGGCATCCGCCTATCTGCCTTGGGCCGCCTTCATCGCCATCAGCGGGGTGCTTGCCTTCGAGATGGACGGCATCTTCATCGGCGCAACTTGGTCGCGCGACATGCGCAACATGATGCTTCTGTCCTTCGCCGCCTATATCGCATGTCTCTTCTGGCTCGGCGCCGCCTTCGGCAATCACGGCTTGTGGGCGGCGTTGCATATCTTCCTCATCGTGCGGGGCCTGAGCCTTGCCGCCATCCTGCCGAAACGGGCGCGGGCGGCATTCGCCTGACAACGCTCAGTCGAGGGGCCGTGCTGCCCAGTCGTCGGCATGGCTGTCGCGTATTTCGGCGATGGAAGCGAGGCCTTGGGCTTCCAGATAGGCGTCCATGTCCCGGACAATTCGTGCGGCAAGGCTAGGGCCTTCGAAGATCATGCCGGTGTAGAGCTGCACGAGGTCGGCGCCGGCGCGGATCTTCTCCAGTGCCGTCTCCGCCGAATGAACGCCGCCGACACCGATAATCGGCAGCCACGGCCCGATGAGCCGACGCATCTTGGCCAGCACGGTGGTCGAGCGCGGGAAAAGCGGTGCGCCGGAAAGGCCGCCGGTCTCGTTGGCGGCGATATCCGTTACGCCGTTGCGCGAAAGCGTCGTGTTGGAGACGATGAGCCCGTCCACCCGCTTGTCCAGCACTTCCGCCGCGATATCGGCCAGCGCTTCCTCGGAAAGGTCCGGCGCGATCTTCAGGAATACCGGCGTGCTCGACCCCAGCCCGGTGTTCCGGCTGTCGCGCGCGGCCATGACGCGGGCCAGCAGCTCGGAAAGCTGCTCCCTGCCCTGCAGTGCGCGCAGGCCGGCGGTGTTGGGCGAGGAGATGTTGACCGTCAGATAGGAGGCCACCCCGGCGAAGAGGCGCACACCCTCCTCGTAGTCCGCCACGCGATCGGGACTGTCGCGGTTGGCGCCGATATTGACGCCGACAATGCCGCCGCGGGGCGCACGGGCGACGAGCCGGGCAAGGACGCTTTGATGGCCTTCGTTGTTGAAGCCGAGCCGGTTGATGACCGCGCGATCCTCGATGAGCCGGAATAAGCGCGGCTTCGGATTGCCCTCCTGGGCGCGCGGTGTGATGGTGCCGCATTCGGTGAAGCCGAAGCCGAGCCTGAGGAGCGCATCCGGCACCTCGGCATTCTTGTCGTAGCCGGCGGCCATGCCGAGCGGATTGGGGAAGGAGAGCCCCGCCAGCGTAAGGGAAAGCCTGTCGGAAAGGGGCGGTGGACTGCACAGGGGAACACCGCTCTTCAACGCGGCAATGGAAAGCCCGTGCGCCCGCTCCGGATCGAGCGCGAAGAGCAGCGGCCGGCTGGCGAGGTCGAGCAGGCGCTTCATGCGGCGAGCGGCGGGAACTGGTGCCGGCCGTCATCCCCGAGCGGCATCGGCCTGACCCAGCGCACGTCTGAAAGCGCCAACGACGCGTAAAGATGCGGGAAGGGCTGTCCGCCGCGCGAAATCTCGTATCTAAGCGCTTCGCCGAGCGCTGTCTCATCCACCGCGATGAGGACGAGATCGTCTTGCCCGGTGAAGTGCTTTTCGGCGGTCTCGCGCAGTTGGCTGTCGGTGGAGAAGTGGATGAAGCCGTCGGCGTGGTCGATCGGCGCGCCGGTAAAAACGCCGTCCCGCTCGGCCTGGCGCCACAGCGCTGCGGGACAGATCTTGTAGATCAGCTTTGCCATGAGGGCGCTATAATGCCTATGAAGGTGGAGCGAAAGTGACAGGCGGTCGCGGAAAGCGCTTTTGCACGAACCTATTTGCGGCGCATTCGCCGCCTATGCGAAAAAGAAGCAATCGAGCTTCTGGGAGTAAAACAATGCGAGTTCCGGTCGCCGCCGCAACAGCGCTTCTTCTGCTGGCCCCCGCCGGCTTTGGCGCACAGGCATACGCGCAAGGAGCGGAGCGTTTCCGCCTGGAAAAGACGGAAAGCGGTTATATGCGCATGGACACCCAAACCGGCGCCATGTCGCTCTGCCGCGAACGCTCTGGCCAGCTTGTCTGCAATGTCGCCGCCGACGAGCGCGAGGCGTATGAAACGGAGATCGAGGCCCTACGCGAGAGGGTTTCCGCGCTCGAAGCCCGTGTCGAGGCCCTTGAGGAGCGTGCCGGGGAGGTGACGTCCACGCTGCCGAGCGAAGAGGAGTTCGAGCAGACGCTCGGCCTGATGGAGCGTTTCTTCCGCCGCTTCATGGATATCGTGAAGGGACTTGAAGAAGACAGGGGCCAGGAACAGGGCGCCACGCCCAACCGCACCTGATTGCGGCTTTCAGGCGTCAGACGGCGCCGCGGGCGATACGCACGAAGAGCGAGGCGGCGAAAAACGAGCAGGCAATGGCGTAGCTGTTGCGGGCGAAGAACACATAGACGTCGCGCAGCACCGCCGTGAAAACCGCCTTGCCCTCGGCGCCCGCCGGGCGGGCAGCCTTGTCCAGGCAGGTCCACACCTCGGTGCGCTTGGGGTTCTGCCGGGGTGCGATCTGCGCCTTGATGATGAGAATCTCGGCCATGGCCAAGGTCAGGGCCGCACCTGCGAAAAGGGCAAGCTCCAGATCGAACGACAGGCTCACCATGATAAGGACGATGGCCAGTGCGCCAAACATGACGGCGCGGCCGATGCAGACAATCGCGGTATTGCGTATCTTTTCCATCGTTAAATGCATTGCCTTTGCGTGCCGATCTCTTTGCCGGTGCAATGTGGCGTCCGCCATTTTGTTCCACGCAATTGGGCGGGACAATGGGCGATCGCGCAAGCCGCTTGAAAACTGCAGCCATCCTCGCATAATCAGCCGCTATCCCGCTGCGTGAAAAAAACGATAACTTGGCGGGAAAACGGGGAGGGTTTCTTGCCGGGTTACCGTTTCGTGGTCGCCGACGACCATCCGCTTTTCAGGGGAGCGTTACAGCAGGCGCTCGCCGGCTTCGGCGCCGATTGCGCCATTTTGGAAGCCGGCGATTTCGACAGCGTCAAGGAGCTGATCGCCGAGGACGCGGAGATAGACCTGGTGCTTCTGGACCTGGCGATGCCCGGCGCCAGCGGGCTTTCCGGACTGATTGCCCTGCGTGGATTCAGCCCGGCCATGCCCATCGTCGTTGTCTCGGCCTATGACGATCCGCAGACAATACGCCGCGCGCTGGAACTCGGCGCCTCAGGCTTCATTTCCAAATCCGCGCGCATGGAGGAGATGCGTCGCGCCGTCCAAACGGTGCTCGATGGCGGCATTTACACACCCGAGGAGATCGAGCTCGGCGAGGAGGGCGATCCTGAAATCTCCGACCTCATCAGACGCCTGCATACGCTTACGCCGCAGCAGACGCGGGTGCTCGCCATGCTTGCCGAGGGGCTGTTGAACAAGCAGATCGCCTATGAGCTTTCCGTCTCCGAGGCCACCATCAAGGCACATGTCTCCGCCATCCTGCAAAAGCTGGGCGTCGACAGCCGCACCCAGGCGGTGATCCTGCTCTCGCGCATCGGCACCGATCCGCTTTCGGAGGGGGTGTAGCCTTACTCCGCCGCCTGCACCTGGCGGTAGCGCGTCAGCAATGCGCGGAGGGCGGCTGGCTTCACGGGTTTGTTCAGAACGGCGATGTCCATCGCCTCGGCCGCTGTGCGCACCTCGCTCGTGCGGTCGGCGGTGACGAGCACGGCCTGGATATCCGCGCCCCACACACGGCGCAGGCGGCGGACGGCCGAAAGCCCGTCTTCGCCGTCGAGATGATAGTCGGCCAGAATGATGTCCGGCCGCATCTCCAGCGGACGGCGCGCGTCCAGTTCGGGCGTCCCGGTGACTGTCCTGACGCGGCAGCCCCACCCTTCCAGGAGAAGCCGCATGCCGTCCAGGATGCGGTCGTCATTGTCGATGCATAGAACGTCGAGCCCCGCCAGGATCACGTTCGGGCGGATTTGCGGCACGGCGGGCTCCAACTGCGCATCGGCCAATGCTGCGCTTGCCGGCAGGATGACAGAGAAGCGGGTGCCTTTTCCGCGCTCGGACTGGAGCTGTATCTCCAGCCTGAGGACGCGGGCGATGCGATCGACGATGGACAGGCCGAGGCCCAGCCCCCGCGCCTCGCGCATGCCCTCGTCGAGCCGCGTGAACTCACGGAAGACGGCGTTGAGCTCACCGTCGGCGATGCCGATGCCGGTGTCGAAGACCTGCAGCTCGACCAGTTCCCCACGCCGCCGCGCGCCCACCAGGACGCGGCCTTTGCGCGTGTATTTGACGGCATTGGAGACCAGGTTCTGCACCAGTCGGCGGAAGAGGTTGCGGTCCGTCTTCACGGCAAGTGACGAGGGCACGATGGTGAGTTGCAGGCCTTTCTCTGCGGCGAGCGGCTGGAAGTCAGTGGCGATCTGGCGCAACAGCCCGTCCAGCTGGAAGACCGTCTCGGCGGGCTTGAGCGCGCCAGTGTCGAGACGCGATATATCGAGCACCGCGCCCAGGATGGCCTCGACCGAATCGAGCGACGAATCGATATTGTCGACCACGGAGCGCAGGTCTTCCCTGTCCAGCTTCTCCCTGAGAGGTGCGCAGTAAAGACGCGCGGCGTTCAGCGGCTGCAGGATGTCGTGGCCGGCGCCGGCCAGGAAGCGTGTCTTCGACAGATTGGCTTCCTCCGCCAGCATCTGCGCCTGCGCCAGCTCCTCGTTGACGCGCACCAGTTCGGCCGTGCGGCTTGCAACACGCTGCTCCAACGTCTCGTTGGCGCGCTTCAGAGCCATGTCGGCCTCGACGCGCGCGGTGATGTCGGTATAGGTGGCGACGATACCGCCGCCGGGCATGAGGTTGGAGCGGATCTCCATGATGCGGCCGCTGTTCTGCAGCCTGAGTTCCCAGGGTAAGCCGAAGGCGGTCAGCCGGTCGAGGACCGTCTTTTCTGCATCGTGGGCAAGGTCTCCGCGGGCGATCAGGTGGTTGACGATCCGGCTCAAGGACACACCCACCTGCCCCATGGCGTCGGGCAGGTCGAGCAGCGTGCGGAACTGGCGGTTCCAGCAGGTGAGCCGGAAGTCCTGATCGAAGACGGTGATCCCCTCCTCCATCTGGTCTAGCGCAGTCTGCAAGAGGTCGCGGTTGTGCTGCAGGGCCATTGATGCGTCGTCGAGCAGCCGCATGGCGTCTCGCGGCGAGCTGTCGTTGCGCTGGAACAGGAGTGACAGGATAAGCCTGGCAGAGGAGGAGCCGACGGCGCTGGCGAGCAATTGCTCAGAAAAGCGGATGACGGCCATGCTGGCCTGCTCGTGGCCGTTGAGCGGCGTCCCCTGCTCGGCCTCGAAGGTGAGGAAGGAGCGCTCCGTGCGCTCCACGCCCAGATAGCGCGAGATGGTGTCCTTCAGGTCATTGATGGTGACAGCCGTGCGGAAGCGGCGCAGGCTGGGCATCGGTGTGGCGTCGCGCGGCACGAAGATCGCCGCCTGGATGCGCTCCTGCGGCTTGGCGGCGCGCGACAGCGAGCCAAGGATGAAGAACAGCATGTTGACCGACAGGCTCCACAGCACGCCGTGATTCAGCGGCTCGCCGACCGTGCCGAAGAGCGCCTGCGGGCGCAGCGCCTCGATGCCGAAGGGGCCGTGGGTGATGATCTCGGTTCCCGCCGGCGCCAGAGAGGGGAAGAGCAGCGTGTAGGCCCAGACGGCAAAGCCGGCGCCCATACCGAGAAGCGCGCCGCGGCTGTTGGCCCCGCGCCAGATGAGACCGCCGAAGAAGGCGGGGGCGAACTGGGCGATGGCGGCGAAGGAGATCAGGCCGATGGCCGCCAGGCGGATGTTGGTGGTGATCTCGCGATAATAGAGGAAGGCGGTGAACAGGATGATGAAGATCGCCGCGCGGCGGATGTTGAGGATGACGGCGGACCAGTCCTCCTTCTCCCGGCTTTCGGACCTCAAAAGCCGCCGCACGAAAAGCGGGATGACGAGATCGTTGGAGATCATGATCGACAGCGCCACGCTGGCGACGATCACCATGGCGGTCGCCGCCGACAGGCCGCCGATGAAGGCGAACATCGCCAGGAAGTCGTGCCCGGACAGGAGCGGCAGGGCGAGGACGTAAAGGTCGGCGTTGGTGCGCGCGCCCACGACATGCAGGCCGGCGAAGGCGATGGGGATCACGAACAGGTTGATGAGCACGAGATAGAGCGGGAAGAGCCAGACGGCGGTCTTCAACTCGTCCTGGCTCTTGTTCTCGACGATGGTGACGTAGAACTGGCGTGGCAGCATGACGATGGCGCAGGCCGACAGCGTGGTCATGACAATCCAGGTGGCGAGCGAGGTGGGGTGGGCGAAGGCGCTGGCCACCTGCGGCTCTGACGCCACGCGGCTCGCCAGTTCCGCCGGACCGTCGAACAGCACGAAGGTCACCGCCACGCCGACGGCGAGGAAGGCCGCGAGCTTGACGATCGATTCCACCGCCACGGCGAGCACCAGCCCGTTCTGGTGCTCGGTGGCGTCGGCATGACGGGTGCCGAACAGGACGGCGAACAGTGCCAGGAGCATTGCCACGATCAGCGAGATGTCACCGATGACGAGGTCGATGTTGGGCGGCGCGCCGGTGTAGTGCTCCACCATCAAGTTCACGGAATCGGAGATCGCCTTCAGCTGCAGTGCGATATAGGGGATGGTGCCCGAGGTGGCGATGAGGGTGGCGACCAGGGCGACGGCGAAGCTCTTACCGTAGCGCGCGGCCAGGAAATCGGCGATGGAAGTGATC
Source organism: Chelativorans salis (assembly GCF_025336525.1). Lineage (GTDB taxonomy): Bacteria > Pseudomonadota > Alphaproteobacteria > Rhizobiales > Rhizobiaceae > Chelativorans > Chelativorans salis. The sequence goes on along the minus strand of NZ_JAOCZP010000015.1, from coordinate 74,961 downwards.
TTCTCGCTCTTGGCCAGCCGTATGATGCGGGCGATGAGGCGGTTGGCGAAGAGGAAGACGAGCACCGGGCCGATGTAGATGGCCAGGAACTCGAAGGCGCGCTCCGAGGCGAGCCCGACCGAGCCGAAGAAGGTCCACGAGGTACAGTAGATGGCAAGGCTGAGCGCATAGATGAACGGCCGCGACCCGGCGTTGCGGATCGCTGCCCGTCTGTCGCCATGGCTCGCTATCACGAAAAGCAGCGTGACATAGGCGATGGCGATGATGCCGATGACCCACCCCTGCACGGCGGACCCTTATCCTCCCAAGATGACGGAGCCAAGCACAGCCGGGCCGGGCTGCGCAATGCTTCTTTCGCTGGGGCTGCAGGTGCAAGTGTATAAAGCGCAGAGCGGACGCTTACCAAGCTCCGCGCTTTTGCTATTCTCGCGGCGCATATGCGGCGGAGCATGTTGTTGTCCGGCTGTTTCACGGAACGTGAGGGAAACGGAAATGTTCAACGAGTTCAAGGAATTCATTGCCCGGGGCAACGTGATGGACCTTGCCGTGGGCGTCATCATCGGCGGCGCCTTCGCCCTTATCGTCAGCTCGCTGACCGAGGACATCATCATGCCGATCGTCGGGGCCATCTTTGGCGGCATCGATTTCTCGAACTATTTCATTCCGCTCACCTCCGGCATCACGGCGGACACGCTGGAGGCGGCGCGCGAGCAGGGGGCGGTCTTTGCCTACGGCAATTTCATCACCGTCCTCATCAATTTCCTCATCCTCGCCTGGATCATCTTTCTGATGGTGAGGAGCGTGAACAACCTGCGTCGCAAGCAGGCCGAGGCGCCGGCGGCACCGGCAGCGCCCCCGCAAGACATTCAGCTGTTGACGGAAATCCGCGATCTGCTGGCAACCAAGAAGTAACAAAAGGAACAGGGCATGAGCCTGAAGGAGATGCTGCGCGGCGAGGCGCGTGCAGCGCCAGCGAGCGGCATTGTGTCCGTGGTCGACCATGCGCGCGGGCGCGAGGGGCTTATTCCCCTGTGGGTGGGCGAAGGCGACCTGCCAACGCCGGATTTCATCCGCGACGCGGCGATGGGAAGCCTTGCCGCAGGCCACACCTTCTACACCTGGCAAGGGGGCGTCCCGGAGCTTCGTGCAGCGCTTGCGCGCTATCACAGCCGCGTCTTCGGGCGAGGCTTTGCGCCGGACGAGTTCGTCGTCACCGGCGGCGGCATGCAGGCGATCCAGCTTGCGCTGCAGGCTGTGGCCGGCGCCGGTGACGAGGTGATCTACTTCAGCCCGGCATGGCCCAACTTTCCCGCCGCACTCGGCATCGCCGGCGGCAAGCCGGTGCCGGTGTTGCTCGATTTTTCGGAGAACGGCTGGAGCCTCGACATCAACCGTGTCGAAGCGGCGATCACGCCGCGCACGCGCGCGCTCTTCGTCAACACCCCGTCGAACCCAACGGGCTGGACGGCCGACCGTGCAACGCTGGAGGCGCTGCTCGATCTGGCGCGGCGGCACGGGCTGTGGATCATCGCCGACGAGATCTACACGAAGTTCTTCTATTCGGGTCGGCACGCGCCGTCCCTGATCGACATCGCATCCGACGACGACCGCATTCTCTTCGTCAACTCGTTTTCGAAGAACTGGGCCATGACCGGCTGGCGCATCGGATGGGTGCGGGCGCACGCGTCACTCGGCCAGGTGTTCGAGAACCTGGTGCAGTATTCCACTTCGGGCGTCGCAGAGTTTATGCAGCGCGGGGCGGTGGCTGCGCTCGATGAGGGCGATTCCTTCATCGACGAGCAGGTCGAGCGGGCGCGCCACAATCGCGACCGGCTGTGCGCGGCCTTGCGGGCAACGGGGCGGGTGCAACTGGCGGTGCCCGACGGCGCCTTTTATCTCTTCTTCGCCATTGATGGCCTGGAGGATACGCGCAGCGCGGCCATCCGGATCGTCGACGAGACAGGCGTTGGACTGGCGCCGGGAACGGCTTTCGGCGCCGGCGGGGAACGTTTCTTCCGCCTCTGCTTCAACCGCAGCACGGATCAGATCGAAGAAGCAGCCGAGAAGCTGGCGAGGTGGGCGGCGGAGTAGGTTTACCCGCCGGCTTTCGACACCACGAGCGGGATAACGCGATCCGAGCGCGCGGCGGGCGCCTGCCCGGTCTCCTGGAAGGGGATGCCGAGTGCCTCCCACGTCTCCATGAGCGCACCCTTCAGCGCATCGATGAGGTCGTCCGAATGGAAGGGCGACGGTGTGATCCGCAGGCGCTCCGTGCCGCGTGGCACGGTGGGATAGTTGATCGGCTGGATGTAGATGCCATGCTTTTCCAGAAGCCGGTCGCTGGCCATCTTGCACAGCTCCGGATCGGCGACCAGCAGCGGCACGATATGCGTTTCCGACGGCATCACCGGCAGGCCGGCGGTGTTGAGCACGTCCTTGGTGCGCTGCGCCTGGCGCTGGTGCGCCGCGCGCTCGGCGGTCGAGTTCTTCAGATGCCGGATGGAGGCCGTGGCGGCATTGGCGATGGCTGGCGGAAGGGCCGTTGTAAAGATGAAGCCGGGTGCGTAGGAGCGCACCGCATCGATGATCGCCGCCGAGCCGGCGATATAGCCCCCGATGACGCCGAAGGCCTTGGCCAGCGTGCCCTCGATGACGTCCATGCGGTGGGCGAGGCCGTCACGCTCGGTGATACCGCCGCCGCGGGCGCCATACATGCCGACCGCGTGCACCTCGTCGATATAGGTCATCGCGTTATATTTTTCGGCGAGGTCGGCGATCTCGGCGATGGGCGCGATGTCGCCGTCCATGGAATAGACCGATTCGAAGACGATCAGTTTCGCCCGCTCGCGGCCCGTGGCGGCGAGCAGGCTTTCCAGATGTGCCAGATCGTTGTGGCGGAAGATCTTCTTTTCGGCGCCCGAACGGCGCACGCCCTCGATCATCGAGGCATGGTTCAACTCGTCTGAGAGCACCAGGCAGTCGGGCAAAAGCCGGGCGATGGTGGAGATCGAGGCTTCGTTGGAGACGAAGCCGGAGGTGAAGACGAGGGCCGCATCCTTGCCGTGCAGATCGGCAAGTTCCGCTTCCAGCTCGACCAGCGGGTGATTCGTGCCGGAGATGTTGCGCGTGCCGCCGGCGCCCGAGCCCATACGGCTGGCCGCCTCGTGCATGGCGGCGATCACATCCGGGTGCTGGCCCATGCCCAGATAGTCGTTTGAGCACCAGACGGTGATTTCCCGGGCCTTGCCGTCAGCACGGCAGATGGCCCGCGGAAAGGCGCCTGCAATACGCTCCAGATCCGCGAATACGCGGTAGCGCCGCTCGGCATGCAACTGGTCGATTGCCTCGGAAAAAAACCGTGCGTAATCCATACTGCTATTCCCAGGTTACATGGGGATCATAATCGCCCACCCCCGCCGCGTCCATTACCCCCGTCAGGGCAAAATGCCACGCCGCAGCGGCAATTCTTTGCGCTGGATCAATTAGGCTATGACAGGGGCTCAGCACGCAATCGGACGAAAGAACTAGTTGGCGGTCGCCACACGCACGGAGAAGATATCGAGCGTCCGGCCCTCGCCTTCGACATCGGGTACAATGGAGATCGTGCCGCCGGCGCCCGGCTCGCCAGCGGACAGCTCCGTCTCCAGCAGATATTCGGTGGGCGACGGGCTAACAAGGTAACGCGAGCGACCGCAACCGCCCAGCGCCCCGAAATCGCATGACACGGAGATCTGCGTTTCTTGCCCTTCCTGAGCACTGGCGGTGATATTGAAGATGACGCGCTGGCCGGCCAGCCGTTCCAGAACGCCCTGGCCGACATCGAAGGAAACGGCTGCCCCCGATGCGCCGGTGATCCGCAGGAAATCCTCCTCCTCGTCCATCACCTCAGCGCTTGCGCCGCCCTGTGTCTGTATGGTGGTGGGATCATCTGGGGAGAAGATGGTGATCCAGTCGCCTCCCACCTGGATGGCACTGGCCGCCGGCCGGGGTGCGCCGTTGCCGGGGTCGAAATCCTCCTCCTCGGCAAGCGGCGGAGCGGGTAGGCCGGCGCCGCGCTCTTCGGCCGGCTGCAGGATGCCGCTTTGCAGCGTCCACCATGCGCCGATGCCGACGGCGGCGATCAGCGTGGCGAACACGAAAAGCATAGCGAAGGGCCGGCGCCGCCCCTCCGTTTCGTCCTCTGGTGGGAGGGGGCCGATATCTTCCGCCGGCTCTTCGGCGGCCGACAGCCGGTCCCGGCGCTCGACGCGCGGCACGAAATCCGCCTCGGGCCCCGGCTCCGCGAATCCAGGTGAAGGAGTGGGAGCGGGACCAGATGTGGGGGTGGGAGCGGGGGCTACGGCCGGCTGGAACTCGTTCTCGATCTCGACTATGACAGCTTTCACGCTATCGCGACGCTGGCGCACGTCTTCGATGGAGAGTTCGGGCCGCGACTGCAAGGAACGCTCCAGCGCAGCAAAGGCTTGCCGGTAGACCTTTTCCCGAAAGGCCCTGTCCTGCGCGTCCCCCTTTTCCAACGCGCTCCTAATCGCCCGCTTGACCGCCTCCAACCGTGCTCCCCTTTTCGTTCCCCAACCATCGTTACCTGTGCAAGCGGGCGCAATCAACGCCCTTCGCATATGTGATCACGAAAAGCTTCACCGGCCTCACCGGCTTCCTTGACAGCCGCACGCCCTGCCGTCAGCTATCTGCTGTCCATTTTTTCGGGGAGCGAAGCCATGCTGAAGACGCCCTATCTGCTTTTTCTCGGCGATGCGCCGGACCAACTGGCGGCCAAGGTGGCGCAGGGCATCAAGGACTGGCGCCCGCAATTCTGCCTCGGGCAGTTGCGGCTCGAAGGCTGCAAAGCCGATCTCGGCCTACCCGATATGAGCCTGGAGGAGGCTCGGGCGGCAGGTGCGCAAACACTCGTGGTCGGCGCGGCCAACCGTGGCGGCATCATCGCGCCCAGTTGGATCGAAACGCTGGTCGCTGCCACCCGTGCCGGCATGGATATCGCCTCCGGGCTGCACAACCGGCTGAGCGACCTGCCCGAACTGGTGGAAGCGGCACGGCAGGCAGGCACGGAGCTTTTCGACGTGCGCGTGCCGCAGCAGGCCTATCCTATTGCCGACGGCAAGCCGCGTACGGGCAAGCGCTGCCTCGCCGTCGGCACGGACTGCTCCATCGGCAAGATGTACACCGCGCTCGCCATGGAGCGCGAGATGCTGGCGCGCGGCATGCAGGCGACGTTCCGCGCCACGGGACAGACCGGCATCCTGATCACCGGCTCGGGCGTGCCGCTGGACGCGGTGGTGGCGGATTTCATGGCTGGCGCGGTGGAATGGCTGACGCCTGACAACGATCCCAACCATTGGGACCTGATCGAGGGCCAGGGAGGTCTCTTCCATCCGTCGTTTTCGGGCGTGACGCTGGCGCTCATCCACGGTGGACAGCCGGATGCGCTGGTGCTGTGCCACGAGCCGACGCGCACGCATTTGCGTGGGCTGCCGCACTACGCCCTGCCCTCGCTGGAGGCGTTGCGCGACCTGGCGCTCGGCGTGGCGCGCATCGTCAATCCGGCGGTTGAGGTGATCGGCGTTTCGGTCAACACGGCGGCACTTTCGGCTGAGGAAGCGCGGAAGTGTTTGGAGGACATCGAGGTGCGCATGGGCCTGCCCACGGTCGACCCGTTCCGCGATGGCGCAGGGCGGCTGGTGGACGCGCTGTAGCGGGGTGTGCCGCCTATACTGCGAAACGCTCGGCTTCGGCGCCGTAGTAAGCGATATAGCGCTCCGAGATCGCCTCGATGGGCAGGACAACCAGCACATCTGTCGTTGAAAAGTCATGGTCGATGACGCAGCCGTCGCCGAATTTGGCGCCGAGGCGGAGATAGCCTTTGATGAGGGGCGGCATGGCGGCAAGAGCAGCCTTGGCATTCACCGCCTCGCGCGGCATCAGGTCCATGGCAGCATAGCGGCCGGCGCGGGCACGCACATGCCAGGGCGCTTCAGCGCGGCAGAAATGGGCGAGGAAAGAGAGTGGCTCGGCATGGGCGGCTGGAATCGTGCCGGGGAAGGAGGCACAGCCGGTCATCACGTCGATGCGCCTCTGCCGGCAATAGGCCCAGATGCCCTGCCACAGGAGCTCGATGGTGCGCTTGGAACGATAAGCCGGCAAAACGCAAGAGCGGCCAAGCTCCAGAAAACGACGTTTCGGATGGCGGGCGACGAGGGTCTTCAGATCGAACTCGCTCTCTGAATAGAAGCCGCCGGCGGCAATCGCGTTTTCCTGGGTGAGGAGCCGGTAGGTGCCGACGATGCGGTCGCATCCCGCGCCGGGAAGGGAGGTATCGACCACCAGCAGGTGATCGCAGATGGCGTCGAAGCGGTCGGCGTCGCGCTCTTCCAGCGAACCCGGCTTTGCGCCCATTTCTTGGTAGAAGACGCGGAAACGAATGGATTGGGCGGCGGCGATCTCGTCAGGGTCCTGCGCCAACCGCACTTCGAGCGGGCCGATCCGGCCGAGAACGGCGTCCGCGGCCATTCGGGCGGCGAGATCTTCGAGAAGCGCCAGCTTTTCGGCACCTTCGGGAGAGGCGGTCGGTTTCAGTATCAAGCCCCGCACCACTGATTCTCCTCCACGTCTCGTTGAAGCGGACATAGAAGCAAGCTGCGACAGGACGATGACAGGAAAGTGGCCGGCTTACAATCGCCCGGGTGGACGGGCAGATCACGCTGCCGCATGCGTCTCCAGCTCCGCGAGCAGCTTGTCGGGGTCGAGAGGTTTCGTGACGAAACCGCTGGCGCCATGGGCCAGAACACGATGGCGCGTCTTTTCCTGGCTGTCGGCTGAAAGCACGAGGATGGGTATCGGGGGAAGGCCCGTTTCTTCTTCGTAGCGGCGGATGTCGGAGATGGCGTCGAGACCGCCCAGAACTGGCATATGCAGGTCCATGAGCACGATGTCGTACTCTCGGGCGGGATGGGTGAGGGCGTCGACCGCGGCGCGGCCGTTTGAAACGAGCGTGACGCTGTGGCCGGCGCGGGTGAGCGTGGCACGCGCAAGCATGGCGTTGATCTCGTTATCCTCGGCCACCAGAACTTGGAGCGCCGCACCAGTGCGCGGCGGTGGGCCACGGCCGGGGGCGTCGGGTTCCGCCGCGGAGTTTTCCGCAGTGCTCGGGCGGCCGTTCAAGAGCAGTCGAAGGACGGTACGTCCGCGCACTGGGCGGGCGAGGAAAACACCGTAGCCATTGGCGCGGAAGGCGGAGAGCCGGCCACGATCAGTGGGCGCGATGAGCGTCAGGGCCTGCTCGGCGTGGAGGCCCCGACGGCGCAGCCTGGCGAGCAGATCGACATTTCGGCTCTCCAGCGAGGCGTCGACGAGAACCGCGTCGAAGCTGGCCTGACGCCGGCGCAGGAGCGCCGCAGCGCTCTTTTCGCCGTCGAAGACGCGTACCTTGCCGCCATAGGCGCGCACGGTCATCGCAAGTGCCTCGCCCTCCACCGCGTGCGGCGTGATGATGGCGATGTTCCAGCTCTTGAGGGCGAGGGTGGCGCCGGCAGGCTCGTCAGCATCCTCGAGGAGGGGCAGGGCGACGGTGAAGGCCGCCCCCTCGCCTGGCGCGCTCTCGACGGCGATGCTGCCATCCATCACCTCGACCAGACGGCTGGTGATGGCAAGGCCCAGCCCGGCGCCGCCGTGGCGACGGGTCGGACCGCTGTCGGCTTGCTCAAACTCGTGAAAGATGCGCTCGATGGCCGCTTCGTCGAGGCCCGGCCCGGTATCATCTACCTTGAAGGTGAGCACCGGCTTCTCGTCGTGCGTGGCGGTTGTCACGGTGACGAGCACACCGCCCTCTTCGGTGAATTTGACGGCGTTGCCCAGCAAGTTGAGCAGGATCTGACGCAGGCGGCCGGGATCGGCAGTGATGGTCTCCGGCACCTCCGGGGCGATGTGGCAGCCAAGGCCGATGTTCTTTTCGAAGGCGCGCGAAGCCATGAGCTCGACGATATTCTCCACCAGCTCGCGCACGTTCACGCGCTGCGGCTCCAGCTCCAGCCGGCCGGCCTCGATCTTGGAATAGTCGAGCAGGTCCTCGATGAGCGCCAGGAGCGCGCTGGCGGAGGTGGAGATGGCGCTGAGATAGGTGCGCTGCTCGGGCGAAAGGCGCGTATCGGTAAGCAGGGTGGCCATGCCCATTATGCCGTTCATCGGCGTTCGGATCTCATGGCTGACGGTGGCCAGAAAGCGCGACTTGGCAACGCTTGCCTGCTCGGCGCGCTCGCGGGCGTTGACCAGCGCGCCCTCGGTGCGCTTGCGGGCGGTTATGTCGCGGGCGATCGCCCAGTGGGAGATGGTGTCGCTGTCCCGGTCGCGCAGCGAAAGCTCGGTCCACGAGAACCAGCGCAGGCCGCCCTTGGCGTGAATGGGAACGTCGGTCGAGCTCAGGCTTTCACCGTCGGAGAAAGCGGCATCGGGCACCAGGCCGATATCGACGCCGAGTTCGGGCAGCGTCTTGCCTCTCAGCGCCGACGGCTCAGCCTCCATGAGCTCGGCGAATACGTGGTTGGCATAGAGAATGCGGCCATTGCGGTCGCGGTGCACGACGAGGTCGCCCAGCGCTTCGAGAAGACCATGGAGACGCTGCTCGCTTTCCTGCATCTCCCACATGCGGTCGGCGAGCGCCTCCATCTCCGCTGCGCTGTCCGTCTTCTGCGCATCCGCCTGCGGATCGGCTGCGGGCTCGGTGGGAGGCTGCAGCGCCAGCGCACACCCCGCCAGCCCAAGAAGGGCGAGCGCAAGGACCACAAGGGCGGCAGCGCCGGTGAGATAAGCCAGGAAGCAGACGAGCAGCGCCGCCAGGCCGAACCACAAAAGAGCGCCGCTGTCGGCGCGACGCGTGCTGCCGCCGCGCCACAATCGTGCAAATATCCGCCGGATGCCCGCCATCATCATGGGACCGACCATACATAGCGGGACTTACGGAAGATTTTGGCCGGCCGCTCAAGTCTTAGTGATTACCGCAGGGCTTTGTTTACATCTCCAGGACGTTTACATCTCCACCACCAGCCGGCCGCGCACTCGGCCGGCGACGATATTTTCGGCCGCATCCAAGACGTCGCGGAAAACGATCGTGCTGGAGAGCGCGGCAAGCTTGGCGTGGTCGAGCTCCCCGGCGATGCGGCGCCAGGCCTCCAGCCGCAACGCCTTCGGCGCCATGACCGAATCGATGCCGAGGAGGGACACGCCGCGCAGGATGAAAGGAGCCACGCTTGCCGGCAGGTCCATGCCCTGCGCCAGACCGCAGGCAGCGACCGCGCCGCCGTAGCAGGTCATGGACAAGACGTTGGCCAGTGTGTGGCTGCCGACGGCGTCGATGCCGCCAGCCCAGCGCTCTTTGCCGACAGGACGGGCGGGGCCGGAAAGCTCCTCACGGGGGATGATCTCACTGGCGCCGAGATCCTTCAGATAGGCTTCCTCCGACGGGCGGCCGGTGGAGGCGGCAACCTCGTATCCGAGACCGGCAAGCAGCGCGATGGCGACCGAGCCGACGCCGCCGGCAGCGCCTGTAACGATCACCGAGCCGCGGTCGGGGGTGATGCCGTGACGTTCCAGCGCCATGACGCAGAGCATGGCGGTGTAGCCGGCCGTGCCGACGGCCATGGCCTGGAGGGGGCTCATGCCCTCGGGCAGCGGCACCAGCCAGTCACCGCTGACGCGGGCCTTGGCGGCGTAGGCGCCGTAGTGGGTCTCGCCGACACCCCAGCCATTGAGGATGACCTTGTCGCCTTCCTTCCAATCAGCATGGGTGGAGCGGGTGACTGTGCCCGCGAAATCGATGCCGGGGATCATGGGGAAGCGGCGCACGACGGGGGCTTTGCCGGTGATGGCGAGGCCGTCCTTGTAGTTCACCGTGGTGGCCTCGACGGCAACGGTGACATCGCCTTCCATCAGCTCGTCCTCGGTCATCTCGACGAAGGCCGCCGATTGGTTCTTCTCCTCGTCACGGGTGATGAGAACGGCCTCGAAACGGTCGGTCATGGGGCTCCTCCGGGCGTGCTGATTGAACTGTGCGGCGGGACGGACGGGAGGTCAACGGCGAACTCCGCTCCCCCGTCGCGGTAGGAAATCAGCCAGCCTTCCTGCCGCGGCGCCAAGCGAGCACCTCTTCGAGGATGACGAGGCCGGCACCGATGGTGATGAAGGCGTCCGCCAGGTTGAAGATGGCGAAGGACCAGACGGGAGTGTGGAAATAGACGTAGTCGACGACATAGCCGCGCACCGCCCGGTCGATGAGGTTTCCCACGGCGCCGCCGATGATGAGAGCGAAGCCGAGGCGGGCAAACATCTGTGTCGCCTCGGTGCGAACGGCCAGCACGACGATGAAGACGATGACGCCAAGCACGGCCAAGCTGAGCCAGAGGCTGTCGACACTGGAGAACATGGAGAAGGCGACACCCGTGTTGCGCGAATGCAGAAAGGCCAGGAAGGGCAGGACATCCAGCCTTTCGTGCAGCTGCAGGCGCGCCTCGACCAGTATCTTGATCGCCTGGTCCAGCACGATGGCGACGAGCAGGATGGCGCCGTAGAGAGCGATCTGGCGCTGCTTCATGGGGCGGCCTCCGGCGTGGCCGGGAGGGCGGCGCGGCGGATCTCGTAGAGCATGACGCCGGTGGCAACGGCGAGATTGAGCGAGTCGGCGCGGCCGGCCTGGGGGATGCGCACGAGCCGGTCGCAGGTCTCCGCCAGCCGGCCCGGCAGGCCCTGCTGCTCGTTGCCCATGAGAAGCAGAACCGGGCCGGTGGTGTAATCGAGGGTGCGGTAGTCGACGGAGCCCTTGAGATGGGTGCCGATTGCGAGACCGGGGAAGGACTTGCGCCAGACGAGGAAGGCATCCTCATCGGCACGGGAAAGCGGCACGGAGAAGAGCGAGCCCATGGTGGCACGGACGGTCTCGAGCGAGAAGGGGTCGGTGCATTCGCCGACGAGGATGACGCCCGCCGCACCCACGGCGTCGACGGTGCGGACGATGGTGCCGAGATTGCCCGGGTCGCGCACACGGTCGAGCGCTACCCAGACGTCGCCCTCGGCCGGGCGGATGTCGGCGAGCGGGCGGTAGCGCTGCTGAAAGACGCCGACAACCATCTGCGGGTTGTCGCGGCGGGTGATGGCGGCAAGCACCTTTTCCGAGACCTCCAGCACAAGGCCGCCGGCGGCCACGGTGCGGGCGGCCGCCTTTTCCACGGCGGCGTTGCCGCGGCCAGCCTTGGCGTAGACGAGGGTGCGGATGGTCCATCCGGCGTCGAGCGCGTCGAGGACAAGCTTCAGGCCTTCGGCCATGAAGGCATGCTCGCGGTCGCGGTACTTCTTCATGGCCAGCGCCTTGATGTCCTTGACCAGCGGATTTGAGAGGCTCGTGACCTCCTTTACCTGGCCCGGAGCGCGGCTCTGCCTGTCGGTCATCGGGCCACCCAGCGCGAGAAGAGCGAGGTGGAGAGCGCGCGGCCGGCCGATTTCTCGCGGATGACCAGTTCGCCCGATTCGACACGGCCGCCCATGCCGGCGAAGGAATCGCGCATCAATGTGTGGATGGCGAAGAAGGAGGCGCGGATGGAATAGGCCGTGAGCACCACGGCAAGCGGCTTTTGCGAAAGGATCGCACGGCAGGTCTCCACCAGGCCCGGCAGATGCTCGAAAAGCTGCCAGACCTCCCCCTTGGGACCACGGCCATAGGCGGGTGGGTCGAGAAGTACTATGTCGTACGCATTTCCGCGGCGTGCCTCGCGCTCGGCGAACTTCATCGCGTCCTCGCAGATCCAGCGGATCGGGCGATCGGAAAGCCCCGCCATCTCCTGGTTCTCGCGCGCCCAGCCGATGGCCTTCTTTGAGGCATCGACATGGGTGACTTGGGCGCCGGCGCGGGCGGCGACCAGCGAGGCAAGGCCGGTGTAGCCGAAGAGGTTGAGCACCTTGACCGGGCGGCGCGCCTCCTCGATGAGCCCTGCCATGTGTGACCAGTGAGAGGCCTGCTCCGGGAACACGCCGACATGGCGGAAGGAGGTGAAGCGGCCGAGATAGGCGATGCCGTCATGGCGCATGGGCCAGGTTTCGCCGAGTGGCGTTTTCGGAAAGCGCCAGCGGCCTATGCCCTCTTCGTCCACATCGCCGGTGAAGACGGCATCGGCCTTTTCCCACTCTGCCTCATCCCAGGCCGGCTGCCAGAACGCCTGCCCCTCGGGGCGGACGATGCGGTAGGGCCCATATTGCTCCAGCTTACGGCCGGCGCCTGAATCGAGGAGCGTGTAGTTCTCGTCGGGCGTCACCTCCAGGATGAGCGGAAGGCGCTCGTCGGGGAGCGGGCCGGCGCGGCGACCGGGCGTGCGCGCGACGGCAGAGGGCTGCCTGTCGCGGCTTTCGGTGCGCTGGCGGTGGTGACGGTTCTTGTCCCGCGACGGCTTCAACAAGGGCTCCGGAGCTTGAGGGATTAAGCCTGCGCCGCTTCTGCCATAGCGGTTCGGGGGGCGCAATAAGCGGGTGGTCGGCAGACGTGGCATTGCCACGACGACCCCACCCGCCATTCGCCTGGGAGCGGCCGTCCACCCTCCCTTCGAGGAGGAGGGGCGTCAGCTCTTGAAGGCGCGGTAGACGGCGATGCCGGCGGCGAAGTCCTCGATGGCGGCGCCGACGGACTTGAAGAGAGTGATTTCGTCGTCGCTTTGTCGGCCGGGTTTTTCACCGCGCGTCAGCTCGAAGAGGTCGGCTTTGATGTCGGCGGGCGCCAGCGCGCCGGACTTGATGCCCTGGACGATGTCGCCGGCTTCCTTGGTAGCGCCGGCGTGCGTGTCAACATAAACGGAGGCGCGGTAAAGCGCCTCGTCGTCGCTTTCGCGCATAGTGGGCGAGAAGGCGCCGACGAGATCAACATGTGTGCCGGGCGAAAGCACGGCACCGCGAACCAGCGGCACGGTGGAGAGCGTGGCGCAGGTGACGATGTGCGCCCAGCCGACGGCCACGTCGAGGTCATCGACAACGTTTGCGTCCATTCCCTCGGCGCGCAGCGTCTCGGCCACCTTCTCGGCGTTTGCGGGGGTGCGGTTCCAGATCCTCACCTCGCGGATGGACCGCTGGCTTGCATGGGCGCGGGCGAGGTGTGAGGCGAGCGCGCCGGCGCCGACAACGAGAAGGCGCTCGGCATCGGGGCGGGCGAGATAGGAGGTGGCGAGGGCGGAGGCGCAGGCGGTGCGCCACAGAGTGAGGCGCTGGCCGTCTATAAGGGCCTGCGGCTCGCCCGTCTTCCCGTCCATCAGCAGATAGACGCCCATGACGGCGGGTTTGCCGATGGCGTTGTTGTCCGGCGAGACGGCGGCGATCTTAACGCCGATATGGCCGTCGCCTTCCTCGGCAGCGAAATCGCTCCAGGCGGGCATGAGGAGCAGCGTGCTGTCGCTGCCTCGGGGGCGCTCGATGGTATGATGGTGGCGAACCGGCTGCACGGCGCCGGCGCGGAAGGCTTCGCGTAGCGTTTCCACGAGACCTTCATAGGTGAGGCTTTTATCGACGTCGGCGGCGGAGATTGTGAGCATGAAAGGTATCAGACGTCCGTGGGGGCAAGGGCGGAGCTTTTCTGGTGCTCGGCCGTGCGCAACTGCTCGACCTCTTGCGTCCGCTCTCGGGCTATGCGGCGATAGCGGCCCTGGCGGAACCATGTGGCAATGCTGCCGATGAACATGCCGAGAAGGAGCGCGGCAAAGAGATAGACGAACAGCGGCATTTCCACCGTCAGGCCAGGATTGCCGGGGTTGAAGGGATCGACCGTGAAGGCGGTGCTTGCGCGGTTGGCCACGGCGAGAGCGATGAGGATGATCGCCAGCGGCACAAATACCAGCACGATCACGATACGATTGAACATACGGACTCCCGCCTTTTCATGGAAATGGGCACCAGGGAAAGGAGCTACTCTTCCGCGTTCAGCCGCTCGCGCAGTTCCTTGCCCGTCTTGAAGAAGGGAACCCACTTCTCCTCGACATAGACCGATTCGCCGGTGCGCGGGTTGCGGCCCGTGCGCGCAGGGCGGTTTTTCACCGAGAAGGCGCCAAAACCGCGCAGTTCGACACGGTTGCCCTCCGCTAGGGCGTCGGTGATCTCCTCAAAGATCGCATTCACGATGTTTTCCACGTCGCGCAGAAACAGATGCGGGTTGCGGTTGGCGATGGTCTGCACGAGCTCAGACTTGATCATGATTTCGTTTCCGCCGCTTTGATTGCCTGGGGATTGTTGCAATTTTTGCTGTAATATCAATCCGGCAAGTGGGTCATTTCAGGTTGCCAGACCGACAGCAGACCGTCAAGAAAGATGCGTTCAGCACCCAGGAAGGACAAGATGCCACGCTCGTGCGGAAGGCCGAGCACCCGGGCCAGCCACGCGGCGGTAACCTCGGGCAGGAACAGCGATCCGCCGGAAGAGTCCGCCTTCCACTCAACGATGCTCAGATTCTCGTCGACACCCCTTTCGACAAGCCATTCCCTGGCCTCGCGCACGCCGCCGAGCGCATCGACCAGCTTGCGCTCGAGTGCCTGGCGCCCAGTGAACACCGAGCCGTCGGCAAGCGCTTTCACCTCGCTGCGCGAGAGCGGCCGACGATCCGTGACGAGCCCGATGAACCAGTCGTAGCTGTCGAGCACCATGGCACGCAGCATCGCGCGCTCCTCCTCCGTCGTCTGGTTGAAGGGCGAGGGCTCGGCCTTGAGCGGCGACGACTTCACCTCTTCCACCGTGACGCCGACATTGTCCATCAGCCCGGTAACATTGGGGATCTGCACGATGACGCCGATGGAGCCGACGATGGAGGACTGGCGTACGACGATATGATCCGCCGCGCTGGCGATCATGTATCCTGCGGAAGCGGCCAGGGTGCCCACCTGCGCGACCACCGGCTTCTCCTCGGCCAGGCGGCGAATCTCTTCGAAGATAGCCTCGCCGCCGGCGGTCGTGCCGCCGGGCGAATCGATGGTGAGGATGACCCCCTTCGCGGTTGTGGACTCGCGGATGCGGTCGAGCCGATCGAGAAGCTCGTCGTCCTCGGTGATGGTGCCCTCGATGCGCACCTGAGCGATGTGGGCGGTCGCCGTGCCGATATGCTCGCCGAACATCCATTGTACGGAGGCGGCAAGCGCCAGGGCGATGATCAGAAAGGCGATCACGCGCCAGAAGGTGAGCTTGCGCCGGAGGCGGCGGCGGTCGATCAGATCGTCGGCTCGGGTGGACATAGGGGCCTCGCTGGATGGGTGAGAGGGTCTCTGGGCTTGCCTTTTAGACGAAGCCGCGCTTATGAGCTACATAGTTTCACCGTCCCGCGATCAAGGTTAAGCTTGCATAGCAGCGGGTTAAGTACCTGACGTTAACCCAAGAATAGCCATATTGCGGTGTAACGCCGTAGTGGGCGAGCGGGCAAGGGACCCTATGTGGAGACTGCAGCGCGTGACGAAGGACGGTGCCGTGGCACGGCCGGTCACGCAGCGCGCGGCCGAGATGAGGGTGCCTCCCCTTTCTCCCGTCAGGAGCGATCAGATGGACAACGCCCGCAAGGCGGGGGCCAATACGGACAGCGCGCGCGCCGGCCTGCATACGCGGGATTCGGATGTCGTGGCGCGCGCGGAGCGCGGGGCGGACGTCTTCGCCAGTGCCGCGCGCCACTCGCGCCGTGTGCGGGTGCTGAAGTTCGCACTTCCGGTCGTTGCGGTGTTGGTGTCGGTGCTGTTCCTGGGCTATTCTTTCTTCCCCTCGGTCGGCGGAAGCACGATCGGCCTCGGCTCCACGGCGATCGAAGACGGCAATCTCGTGATCGAAAACCCGACGCTCGACGGCTTTACCAGCGACCGCCGCCCCTACACGGTGACGGCTGCGAAGGCGCTGCAGGCGATCGGAACCTCTGACGCTCCTATCAAGATGGAAGAGATCAAGGCCACGCTGCCGATCGACGCCGACGACGAGGCGACGATCAGCGCGGCGCGTGGCACGTTCGACCGCGCGAACGACCGCCTGACGCTCGATACAGAGATTACGTTCAGGACGACCTCCGGGTTCGTTGCACGGCTGCAGTCGGCAGAAATAGATATCGCCTCCAACGATCTCACCACGGACAAGCCGGTGGAGATCGAGATGGACGGGATGCGCATCAACGCCGATTCGCTGCACGCTTCGAACGGCGGCAAGAAGCTGGTATTCGAGAATCGCGTGCGCGTGGAGATTGATCCGGAGACGATGCGGCCGGCACAGGAACGGGACGGAGAGGGCAGCGGCAATGAATAGGATTTCCAATTTGCTTGTGGCCGGGAGCCTGGCGCTCGCGGCGGCGAACACGGCCCTGGCGCAGGACAACAGGCAGGGCCAGCTTACCGGGCTGAAGCTCTCCGGCGACGAGCCGATCCAGATCGAAAGCGACCGCTTCGAAGTGGACGAGAGCGAGAGCAAGGGAGTCTTTATCGGCAACGTCTCAGTCGTGCAGGGGCCCACGCTCCTCAAGTCGGCTCGGATGACGGTCTATTACGACCGCCAGGGCGGCTCGGCGACCACCGGCAGCGCGCAGATCGATCGGTTGGAGGTGGAAGGCGGGGTCTACGTCAAATCCGAGAACCAGGTGGCGACGGGCGAACGCGGCACCTTCGACATGAAGACCGAGGTGCTGGTGCTTTCGGGCAAGGAGGTGGTGCTGTCGGAGGGAGAGAACGTCATCGTCGGCTGCAAGCTGACGGTGCAGATGGCAACGGGGCAGGCGACGTTGGAAAGCTGCAAGGAAGAAGGCTCGACCGGACGCGTGCGGATGCTGCTCACTCCCGACTCGCAGAACCGGCAATAGGTATTTCGTGGCTGCCTCCTCACTTTCCAAGCGCCAAAGCGCCAAGCTTTCCCTTGAACCGCAGCAGGATAGCGGCCTGGAGCGCTACAAAGGCACACTGATCGCGCGCGGCCTGACCAAGGCCTATAAGAACCGGCAGGTGGTCAGCGGCGTATCGCTGGGCGTGCGCGCAGGCGAGGCCGTAGGCCTTCTGGGGCCGAACGGTGCCGGCAAGACCACCTGCTTCTACATGGTGACGGGGCTGGTGCCGGTCGACCAGGGCACCATCCACATCGACGGTTACGACGTGACCTCCATGCCCATGTACCGGCGGGCAAGGCTGGGCATCGGCTATCTGCCGCAGGAGGCTTCGATCTTCCGCGGACTGACGGTGGAGAAGAACATCCGTGCCATCCTGGAAGTGGTGGAGAAAAGCCGCAAGGAACGCGAGAGGACGCTGGACGCGCTTCTCGAGGAGTTCCGCATCAGCCACCTGCGCAAGGCGCCCTCCGTCTCCCTTTCGGGCGGCGAGCGGCGGCGGCTGGAAATCGCCCGGGCGCTGGCCAGCAAGCCGAACTTCATGCTGCTTGACGAACCCTTCGCCGGCATCGACCCCATCGCCGTGACCGACATCCAGGAGTTGGTGCGGCACCTGACGGGACGCGGCATCGGCGTGCTTATCACCGACCATAACGTGCGCGAGACTCTGGGGCTCATCGACCGCGCCTATATCATCCACGCCGGCCAGGTGCTCACCCACGGGCGGCCGCAGGATATTGTCGGCAATGCCGATGTGCGGCGGCTCTATCTCGGTGAGAGCTTTACCTTTTGAATCCTGCTAAATGGGGCGCCGCGGGCGCATTTACCGCATCGCGCGCCACCGTCTTTTCTTGACAAGCAAATCCCGGGCCAGTTTTATCGCATTCAGCTGCGGGAAGGGCCCGCGATTGTCGGAAGACCGGGCAGGTAGAGTAAAATGGCCCTTTCGCCCAGTTTGAATCTACGGCAGAGCCAGTCGCTGGTGATGACACCGCAACTGCTGCAGTCGATCCGGCTGCTGCAGTTGACGCATGTCGAGCTGGAGCAATTCATCGCCGGTGAGATCGAGCGCAATCCTCTGCTCGCGCGCGAGGATGGAGAGGGGTCGGAGACGCCGGCGCGGGAGGACGCGGCCGCGCCGAACACGGCCGAAGCCATGGCCGAGCGGCTGGACAGCTCGCTGGAGAACGTGTTTCCCGACGATCCCGGCACGCGCGAAACAATCGGCCCAGACCTTTCAGCCCAGTGGCGCTCTGCCAGCGGCAACGGGCTCGCCAGCGGTGGTGACTGGAACCTGGAGGCGGTGGCGGCCGCACCGGTGACGTTGCGCGAGCACGTGCGCGAGCAAATCGCCTTTTCCTTTGAAGCGCCGGCGGAGCTGCTCCTCGCGCTGGAACTGGCCGAGGGGTTGGACGAGGCGGGCTACCTGACGGCGGACATGGGCGAGATTGCCACCCGCACCGGTGCGGACCTTGAGCTTCTGGAGCGTGTTCTGCTGACCTGCCAGACCTTCGATCCCGCGGGTCTTTTCGCCCGCAGCCTTGCCGAGTGCCTGGCGCTGCAGCTCAAGGCGCGCAATCGGCTGGATCCGGCGATGGAAGTCCTGGTCGCCAATCTGGATCTGCTTGCCAAGCGCGACTTCCATGCGCTGAAGCAGCTGTGCGGCGTGGATGAGGAGGACCTCATCGAGATGCTCGGAGAAATCCGTGCGCTCGACCCGAAGCCAGGTACCGCATTCACGACAGAGCCGGCGGACCCGGTGGTGCCGGACGTGACCGTGCGACCGGCGGCCGACGGCGGCTGGGCGGTGGAGCTGAACCAGGATGCGCTGCCGCGGGTGCTGGTCGACCAGACCTATTTCGCCACTGTCTCGGCGCGCGCCGGGAAGGAGGACAAGGCCTTCCTCACCGATTGCCTGCAAAGCGCCAACTGGCTGGCGCGAAGTCTCGACCAGCGAGCTAAGACCATCCTGAAGGTGGCAAGCGAGATCGTGCGCCAACAGGATGCCTTCCTGTTGCACGGGGTGCGGCATCTGCGGCCCCTGAAACTGCGTACGGTGGCCGAGGCCATCGGCATGCACGAATCGACGGTGAGCCGCGTGGCCGCCAACAAATACATGATGACGCCGCGCGGCCTGTTCGAACTGCGCTATTTCTTTACCGCCGCGCTTGCTGCCGCCGATGGGGGCGAGGCGCACTCGGCCGAAGCGGTGCGCGAGCGCATCCGCCGGCTGATAGAGGCGGAGGACGCCGGGAACGTGCTTTCCGACGATGCCATCATGGACATTCTGCACGAGGACGGCATCGACGTGGCCCGCAGGACGGTGGCGAAGTATCGGGAGGGGATGAATATTCCTTCATCGGTGCAGCGGCGGCGGGAGAAGAAGGCGCTGGCGGGGATCGGGGCGTGATGAGCCAAACCGGCCCTTGCGGGTCGATTGGGCAGCTCGCAAGCGGACAGCCGCAGGACTAACCACTGTATTGCTTTTGCTCGCTACGGCATGAAATCCGCCTGTGTAGACTGGTTTTGGCTTGGTCGTCGGAAGGTCGGCGCAAATGGCTCGCCTCCACGTGCTTCTTCAAGGAAGGCTTTGAAGAGACCGCCTGCCTGCGGCCACCTTTCCTCGTCGACCCGTTCAATGGCGGTCGCTGGCAAGGCGACGGATGGGCCTGCTGTTAGCGCTTCCGAATCCATGGCCCATCGTATGAAGTATTCGCCGAATTCCGGCCCCATCACAGGAGCCCATTCATTGTATCGCGTTGCAAAGTCCCGGAAGCCCGGCCGGTTGTTGCGTTGCAGAAAAAGTTGGCCTCGTTTTATTGCGAGCAACTTTCCGCGATTTCCGTTGAAGACAAAGGGCGAAAGGAGCCGCCGGACCTGGAACTTCAGGCCACGTTCCACGCGCCAAAGCTCAAGAAACAGACCTTGATATTCGTCGGCATTCTCTCCCAACCAAAGCCGCAAGTTCGTGAAGAAACTCGCCCTGCTCCAGTCCTTCACGCAAAGGTTCATCTGTACGACGCCGTCGGGACTCAGATGGGCGCTGAGCTCGTGAAAGAACCGCAACAGGATCTGTTCGCCGGATTCGAGGGCGTTCCGCGGGAGCAACTCCATGCCGACCGGCGCATTGAAAACGACTCGATCAAAGACGGCGTTCGGCACGGCCGAGAACAGATCCGATTCGAGAACCTCGACATTCTCGACGCCGTTCAGAGCGACGTTGAAACGCGCAAGCATAAGAGCACGGGGATTGATATCGAGGGCTGTTACGCGCCGGCAGTAGGAGGACATGGCGAGCGCTATGATGCCGCACCCGCAACCCATGTCGAGACCGTCGCCGGCCTCGCCGCGGATGAGGAGGTTGGACATGACCGGTCCCTCCCACATCGGGTCGACATAGGTGTTTTGGTCTTGCGAGGCGCGGACAACGCGCATGGACTGGCGCAGGTCCGAGAAGACCAGATGCGGGCCGATCATCCTCCCCTGGAATCGTGGCGCTAACTGGTCTCCCTCGTGCTCGATCAGCTTGAACAATTTCATCGTTTCGATGACGGCGGCAGGCAGTGCTGGCTCGACTTGGCCGCGCGG
Source organism: Chelativorans salis (assembly GCF_025336525.1). Lineage (GTDB taxonomy): Bacteria > Pseudomonadota > Alphaproteobacteria > Rhizobiales > Rhizobiaceae > Chelativorans > Chelativorans salis. The sequence continues at coordinate 54,515 of NZ_JAOCZP010000015.1, read as the reverse complement.
TACGATATTGCCTTCGATCATCGTCGCAACCGGCGACTGCGGCTGCTTGAGCAAGGCTGATTTGATGGCCTCGCCAAGCTCGGCCGTCTGTCGGCTCTCCGCGGCGGACCATCGGAGCATAGGCAGCGGCATTGGGACTCCCTCCGGCGCATTGTTCTCGTCGCGACAAAACGCGGTGAAACCGGAGGTGCGGGGCTATGGCGATCCCGATGCCGCGCCACAAGCCCAACGCCAGCGTTTCATGGCTCTATTTCACGAAAACCTCAGCGGAAGTACACGCATCCCTTCGTCGCCAACGCCTAGCTCAAGATGAGATGCGCAGTTCCCCGAAAGCGGTAGCAACCCGATGCAGCCACCGCCGCAATGGAGATGCGCATCGAATGTAGGCAAATGGTGCGCTGCCGGCATCAAAGGGACCGGCGGTAGCATCCGAAGTGGGGCGGCAGCTTTATCTACAAAAACGCGTTGCCTCGCATCAGATGTTCCCATAATGTTCTCTCCTAGAACCATTCCGGGAGAAACGCATGCGGCTTTATTCGGGGCCTCTCAGCCTCTTTTCGCGCAAGGTCGAAATTGCGCTTTATGAGAAGGGTGTCGAGTTCGAGCGTGTGGAGGTGGCGTTTACGCAGACGGAGGGCTATCGGCCGAAGCGTCCGGAGGTCCTCGCCGCGAACCCCAAGGGGCAGGTGCCGGTGCTCGTCGACGGGGATCTGACAATCTTCGATTCGACCGTCATTCTCGAATATCTCGAGGATGCGTACCCCGAGCCGCCGCTTTATCCCGCAGAGCCGAAGGAAAAGGCGCGCTGCCGGCTGATCGAACTGGATGCCGACGAAATCCTGTTTGCCGACGTGCGGCGGCTGCTTTACCGGACGGAACCCCCGTTGGCCGACGCGGAACACCAGAAGGCGCGACAGGAGGAGGGGCAGCGGGGCGAGAAGGGCATTCTCGGTCACTATAGGCGGCTGGCGGAGCAGCTTGGGGGCCGAAACTATTTCTGCGGCGCCTTTACCGCGGCGGATATCGGCATCTTCACGACCGTGCATTATGCGGTCCGGACCAACGGGCCGCGTCTCGATGGTTTTCCCGCGCTTGCGGACTGGTATCGGCGTGTTGGCCAGCGACCGAGTGTCGCGCGGGTTGTCGCAGAGATTGCGGAAGCCGACGGCAGGTTGTCCTGGCCGCTGAGCGCCTGAGATGCCCAGGCATCCCCATCAATTGACAAGGTCCGGCGAAGTCACTAGAAGCCCGCCCGCATGAGATAGCGGGGCGATGGAAGCGAGTTCCTCCCCTCTGGCGGCTGAAAAACGACGGGGCGCGGTCGCGTGGGTTACACTTTACCGTCGCGAAACCTTGTATGCGCAGGCCACAGGTATAAACTCTCGATCGTTGGAATTCTGACCAGGGGAAGGTCCCTTCTCACATGAGCCTCCGTATTTCCGGCAAAAACATGGACATCGGCGACGCCTTTCACAGCCGTATCGACGAGCGGATTGGCGAGGCGGTGGATAAATATTTCGACGGCGGTTTCTCGGGCCGCGTGACCATCGAGAAATCGGGTGCTGGCTTCTCGGCCGACTGCACCATCCATCTCGACACCGGCACTGTGCTGCAGGCCACGGGCGAGGCGAAGGATCCGCAACTTGCGTTTGACGGCGCGGCCGAGCGCATCGAAAAGAGGCTGCGCCGCTATAAGCGCAAGTTAAAATCCCACAGCACAGCCCAGAGCGGCAACGGCGCAGCCGACATGGCCTACCGCGTGGTAGCGGCGGTCGGCGAGGACGAGGACGAACTGCCCGAGGACTATGCGCCCACAGTGGTGGCCGAATCGCGGCTGCCACTTAAATCCATGACCGTCGCTTCGGCCGTTGTCGAGCTCGATATGAAGGACAGCCCCGTCTTCGTTTTCCGCAATGCGGGAAGCAACGAAGTGAATATCGTCTATCGCCGGGCGGACGGCAATATCGGCTGGATCGACCCTTCGGCGGTCTCGAGCGCTTAGCCATTCCGACGGCCATCGGCCGAAGGCGCGTGAGCGAAGCAGAGGATGCAAAAAATGGATCTCAGCGATCTGATCGAGGTTTCGGCGGTTATGCCGGCCTTGAAGGCGAATTCCAAGAAGCAGGTCTTGCAGCTCCTCGCCGAAAAGGCGGCCGCGGTGACCGGTCTTGCGGAGCGCGAGATCTTCGACACCATTTTGCAGCGCGAGCGGCTAGGCTCCACCGGCGTGGGCAACGGCATCGCCATCCCGCACGGCAAGCTGCCGGGCATCAAGGAAATCACCGGCGTGTTCGCCAGGCTGGAGAGCCCGGTGGATTTCGACGCGCTGGACGACCTGCCGGTCGATCTGGTGTTCCTGCTTCTGGCGCCGGAAGGGGCCGGCGCCGACCACCTGAAGGCGCTGTCGCGGATTGCACGCGTCCTGCGCGACGTGGAGACGACCGCAAAAATCCGTGGCACCAAGGACGCCGCGGCTATTCACACGTTCCTCGCAGAGGCGCCGGCTTCGAACGCGGCTTAAGGGCGGGAAAATCTACTGTAGCTACCGGGCCAGATCGGCCACCAGTGCGTCGAGCACCACCATGCCGGCCGGCGTGGCGCGCAGGCGGGAATTGCCGAGCGGCGTCACCAAGCCTTCCTCGCGCAGGATCGTCACCCTCTCCGGCGCCAATGCACGGCCCGAAAGCTCTTCATAGCGCTGGAGATCGATGCCTTCTGCGAGCCGCAACCCCATCAGGAGGAACTCGTCTGCTTCTTCCTCGCGCGTCAGCGTCTCACCGCCGCAGACGCCCGTCCCCTTCGCCTCTGCAAGTTTTAGCCAGGCCTCCGGCACCCTCTCCGTGAAGGTGACGACACGCCGTCTCCCCTCAATGAAGCGTCCATGGGCGCCCGGCCCCACGCCGACATACTCGCCGTAACGCCAGTAGATGAGGTTGTGCCGGCTTTCCGCACCCGGCTTTGCGTGATTGGATATCTCGTAGGCCGGCAAGCCCCGCGCCGCCGTCACCTCCTGTGTCGCCTCGTAAAGGTCGGCCGCTCTGTCCGCGTCAGGGACGGGAAGCTTGCCTGCCTTGTGCAGGGAGAAGAAGGGCGTGCCTTCCTCGATGGTCAACTGGTAGAGTGACAGGTGGTCTGCGGCGTGGCCGATTGCCTCTTCCAGCTCCGCCGTCCAGGCCTCCACCGTCTGCCCCGGCCGGGCGTAGATCAGGTCGAAGGAAAGGCGCGGGAAGGTCTCGCGGGCGAGCCGGATTGCATGAAGGGCATCGTCGGCTGTGTGCAGCCGCCCGAGAAAGCGCAAGTCCCTGTCGTTCAGCGCCTGCACGCCGAGCGAAACGCGGTTGACGCCCGCCTCGCGGTAGCCGCGGAAGCGCTCCGCCTCCACGGAAGAGGGGTTGGCTTCAAGTGTGATCTCGACATCGGGCGCGACGGTCCATTCGGCGGCGATCCTGTCGAGAATGGTGCCGACAGTCTTGGGCTCCATCAGCGACGGGGTACCGCCGCCCAGGAAAATACTGGAGACCGCACGCTGGCCGGTGCGCTGGCGCATCGTCGCTAGCTCGCGCGCGAAGGCGTCGGCGAAGCGCGCCTGGTCCACCGGCTGATGGCGCACATGGCTGTTGAAGTCGCAATAGGGGCATTTGGCCGCGCAGAAGGGCCAATGCACATAGACCCCAAAGCCTGGACCTTCGTTCATGAGACACCCAGACGCGCTTGCGCGAACTTCTGAAAGGCACGCGCCCGGTGCGATAGCGCATGCGCGTCGCCGGGCTTCCAGCCGTGCTTCTCCTCCGCCGTCATCTCGCCGAAGGTGGTCTCAAAACCGTCCGGCTGGAAGACGGGATCGTAGCCGAAGCCGAGCTCTCCGCGCGGCGGCCACACCAGATGGCCTTCCACCTCGCCGCGATAATATTCCGCCTCGCCATCGGGAAAACACAGGCACAGCACGGCGACGAAGCGCGCGCGCCGCTGATCCGGCGTGACGGCGCCCTTCTCACGCAGGAGCTTCTCGACCTTGTCCATGGCGATGCGAAAGTCGCGGCCACCATCCGGCAGGGTCGCCCAGTCGGCGGTGTAGACGCCGGGAACCCCGTCGAGCGCGTCGGCGCACATGCCCGAATCGTCGGAAAGGGCGGGCAGGCCGGTCGCCCTGGCCGCCGCATAGGCCTTGATATAGGCGTTCTCCTCGAAGGCCGTTCCCGTCTCCTCCGGCTCCGGCAGGCCGAGCTCGGCGGCCGAGCGCACACGATATCCAAACGGCTCCAGAAGGCCTGCGAACTCGTTCAATTTTCCCTTGTTATGGCTGGCGAGGACGAATTGCCTGTCTTCGATGTTCCTCAAGAAAACCCCCAAATGCGCGGTTCGGCGAACTCCAGCGAATTACCGAACGGGTCACGAAAATAGATCGACCGCCCCCCGTTCGGCCACTCGAAATCCGCCTCGATGGCGATGCCCGCGGCATCGAGATGTGTTTTCCACGCCTCGATCTCCTCGGCGCTGGCGGCGAAGCAGAGGTGCCCCTCGCCGCGGGCGCCGTGCGGCGGCACCGGCAGCCGCGCATCGGGCGCCGGTGGCACCTCGGTGGCGTCGGGATTGAACAGAAGCACCACGGCGTTGCCGCAACGGAAAAAGACGTGCCGCCCTTCGGCCTTGGCGATGCGCCCCAGGCCCAGCACCTCTCCATAGAAGCGCTCGGCCTCCTTGAGGTCGCTCACATAGAGTGCTGCTTCGAGTATGGCCGCTGGTTGCATGGCAAATGCCCTCAGGAAACTGCCATCTTCTGCAACTCCACCAGCCGCGCTATGCCCGTCTTGGCGAGCGCCAGCAGCGCCTGGAATTGCTCTTCGGAAAAAGGTTCGCCTTCCGCCGTGCCCTGAACCTCGACGATGCCGCACTTGCCCGTCATGACGAAATTGGCGTCCGTCGCGGCCGCCGAATCCTCGGCATAGTCTAGATCGAGCACCGGCGTGTCCTCGTAGATGCCGCAGGAGATGGCGGCCACGTGGTCCTTCAGCACCCGCTCGACGGAAATCATGTGCCGCGCCTGCATCCAGGAAAGGCAGTCATGCAGCGCCACGAAGCCGCCGGTGATCGCCGCCGTGCGCGTGCCGCCGTCGGCCTGCAGCACGTCGCAGTCCACGGTAATCTGCATCTCGCCCAGCGCCTTCAGGTCGACCACCGAGCGCAGGCTGCGGCCGATGAGGCGCTGGATCTCCAGCGTGCGCCCGCCTTGCTTGCCCGAGGACGCCTCGCGGCGCATGCGGTCGCCCGTGGAACGCGGCAGCATACCGTATTCGGCGGTCACCCAGCCCTTGCCGGAGTTGCGCAGCCAGGACGGCACCTTCTCCTCCAGACTCGCCGTGCACAGAACCTGCGTATCGCCGAACTTGACGAGGCAGGAGCCTTCGGCGTGCTTGGAGATGCCGCGCTCGAAGCTGACGGCGCGCATTTCTTCCGGTTGCCGTTTCGATGGTCGCATGGTGTCCCGTCTCTGGCTGTTTTCTGGGTTCAGATCGTGCGCGGCTTGTAGCTTTTGAGGCCGGCGGACGCAAAGGAAAACCGTGTCGAGGCTCCTTCAAGAAGCATTGTGTTCCCCTCCCGTCCCCTTATATTCCGGCAAGGAGGCAGACGACGCATGACCAAGCCTGTCGTGGACCAAACACTGCAAACGCTCGATGCGCGCTCGCGCGACATCTTCCGCCTTATCGTCGAATCCTATCTGCGCGAGGGCGAGCCCCTGGGCTCGCGCAATCTTTCGCGCCTTTTGCCCAGTCAGCTCTCCCCGGCCACCGTGCGCAACGTGATGAGCGACCTGGAGCATCTCGGCCTCATCTACGCCCCGCACGTCTCCGCCGGGCGGCTGCCCACCCAGCAAGGCCTGCGTTTCTTCGTCGACGCTTTCATGGAGATCGGCGACCTTTCGGAAGATGAGCGAAAGGTCATCGAGGCGCAGGTAAGGACAGCGGGCAAGAGCCAGTCGCTGGAGCATATGCTGACCGAGGCGAGCCAGATGCTCTCCGGCCTGTCGCGCGGCGCCGGGCTGGTGCTGGCGGCCAAGGCCGAGACGCCGCTGAAGCATATCGAGTTCATCCAGCTCGAACCGCGCAAGGCGCTTGCCGTGCTCGTCTCGCAGAACGGCGACGTGGAAAACCGCGTCATCGACCTGCCGCCGGGCGTGACCGCCTCGCAACTCACCGAGGCCTCCAACTTCCTGAACGCCCACATCCGTGGCCGGACGCTGGCCGAGGCGCGGGCCGAGATGGAGCGGCTGAAGGAGGAGACACGCGCCGCGCTCGATACGCTGTCCCAGTCGCTGGTCGAGCAGGGGCTGGCCGTGTGGGCCGGGCAGGACAGCGACGTGCCGGCCAGGCTCATCGTGCGCGGCCGCGCGAACCTTCTGGAAAACGTGACGGCCCAGGCCGACATCGAGCTTCTGCGCCACCTCTTCCAGGACCTGGAGACCAAGGAAGGGCTGATTCAGCTTCTGGAGCTCGCCGAGGAAGGCCCGGGCGTGCGTATTTTCATCGGCTCCGAGAACAAGCTTTTCTCGCTCTCCGGCTCTTCGCTGGTGGTGGCGCCTTACCATGACCAGGAGTCGCGCATAATCGGCGCGCTCGGCATCATCGGCCCGACACGACTCAACTATGCCCGCATCGTGCCGATGGTGGACTATACGGCGCAGCTCGTCGGGCGGATGCTGCGGTAGAGATAGTACGGGAGGGATGATGTTCGGTCTGATCGGCAAAATGCGCTCGCAGCCCGGAAAGCGGGACGCGCTTATCGACATCCTTCTGGCCTCGAGTGCCGAAATACCCGGTTGTCTCAGCTATGTGATCGCCCGGGACGAGACCGACGAGGATGCGATCTGGATCACGGAAGTCTGGGACGGCGAAGAAAGCCACCAGGCGTCGCTCTTGCTGCCTGAAGTGCAGGAGGCGATCGGCAAGGCACGCCCGCTGATCGCCGGTTTCGATTCGCATGTCCGGACGCTTCCTGTCGGCGGCACCGGCCTTCCTGGCTGAACGGAAACCGTTCCCCCTTGATTTTGCGGCTCCAAAGCTCGATATCCGGCCCGATTTCCGAGAAAGAGACGGACAGGCAATGAATATGCATCCAAAAGACGACAACAACGCACCGGAAAACGCCAAGCCCAGGGACCAGGCAAGCGAGGCCGAAACAGCCCGTGAAGAGCCAGCCGAAGGCGAGAACAACGATGCGGGAGTGTCCGAAGCGGATGTGCTGGTGCGCCTGGCCGAGGAGAACGAGGAATTGAAGGAACGCGCGCTGCGGCTGGCCGCCGAGATGGACAATCTGCGCAAGCGCACCCAGCGCGACGTGGCCGAGGCACGCAGCTTCGGCATCGCCAATTTCGCGCGCGACATGCTCACCGTGTCGGACAATCTCCAGCGAGCGCTGGAAGCCGTGCCGGCGGAGGCGCGCGAAAAGGCCGAGCCCGGCCTCAAGGCGCTGGTCGAAGGCGTCGAGATGACCGAGCGCGCCATGCTCTCGGCGCTGGAGCGCCACGGGGTCAAGCGCATCGAGCCCAACGGCGAGAAGTTCGATCCGCATTTCCACCAGGCTATGTTCGAGGTGCAGAATCCGGAGGTGCCGGCCAATACGGTCGTCCAGGTGGTGCAGACGGGCTACGTCATCGGCGAGCGCGTGCTGAGGCCGGCCATGGTCGGCGTCGCCAAAGGGGGACCCAAGGGCAGCGAGACGACCGCAGACGCGAAGGAAGCCAGCGAGGCCGGCACTGGTCCGCAGGATTCCGCGTCCTGAGGCGGAGGCCATTCGGTATAAGAATGGCCGTTGGAGTTGGCCGGGGCGTACTGTGCGGCTAAGCTGGCGCTAACCAAAGGGGCCGCTTCATCCATGATGCCGACAGAACGATTTCCCGATCTCGAAAACGCCTCGGTGCTGATCACCGGCGGCGGCTCGGGCATCGGCGCCGCACTCACGGAAGGCTTCCTGCGCCAGGGTGCGCGGGTGGCGTTCATCGATATCGCCGAGAAGGACAGCCGCGCGCTTTGCGACCGGCTGGACAAGGACCTGGGACGCAGACCGCTTTTCCTCCACGCCGACCTGCGCGACATCGAAGCGCTGCGCAAGGCGGTCGCCGAGGCGGCCGACGCGCATGGGCCGGTCACGGTCCTCGTCAACAATGCTGCCTGGGACGACCGTCACGAGGTGGAAGAGGTCACGCCCGATTACTGGGACAACAACCAGGCGATCAACCTGCGCCCGCAATTCTTCGCCGTGCAGGCGGTGGTGCCGGGCATGAAGGCGGCCGGCGGCGGCGCCATCGTCAACTTCACCTCTATCTCCTATATGATCAACCAGGGTGAGATGCCGGCTTATTCGGCCGCCAAGGGCGGCATCGTCGGCCTCACCAAGGGACTTGCCGGCGCGCTCGGCCCGCATGGCATCCGCGTCAATGCGATTGCGCCTGGCTGGGTTATCACGGGGCGGCAAAAGGAGTTGTGGGTGACGGAGGAAGGACTTCAGCGCCACATCGCGCGGCAATGCCTGAAGGATACCCTGCAGCCGGAGGACATGGTGGGACCATGCCTCTTCCTCTCTTCAGGACTTTCGCGCGCCGTCACCGCGCAGACCCTTATCGTCGATGGAGGAGTGCTATGAGCGACGCCGCGGTTTCGGTTCTTTCGGACACTGCCTGCCGACTCGGGGAGGGGCCGGCCTATGACGCCCATACCGACACGCTCTTCTGGTTCGACATCCTCGAACGCAAGCTTCTCGAACTGCCGCTCTCGGGCGGGAAAGAACAGGTGCACGACCTGCCGGTGATGGCGAGCGCGCTGGCACGCGTCGACGAGGCGCGCCAGCTTCTGGTGACGGAGACTGGCCTGCAGCTTCGCGACAGGGCATCCGGGGCGCTGGAGATGCTGGCCGAGGTGGAGGCGGACCGTCCGGACACGCGCTCCAACGATGCCCGTCCGCACCCTGCCGGCGCGCTGTGGTTCGGCACCATGGGCAAGAGCGGGCAGGAACAGACCGGCGCTATATACTGGTTCTTCAAGGGCGAGGTGCGGCGGCTTTTCTCGCATATCACGATCCCCAATTCGATCTGCTTCTCCCCCGACGGCGCCATCGGCTATTTCGCCGATACCCGCGAGAACCGGCTCTACCGCGTCGCCTGCGACCCAGAGACCGGCCTACCCGTGGACGACCCGGTGCTGACGGTGGAAGGCAACGAGATGCCGGGCGGCATCGACGGCTCGGTGATGGATGCCGACGGCACGTTGTGGAACGCGCGCTGGGGCGCCGGGCGGCTCGACGCCTGGACGGCACGCGGCGAGCTTATCCGCTCGATCCAGCTGCCGGCGCGGCAGGTCACATGCCCGGTCTTCATCGGCCGCAATGCCGACCGCCTCGCCGTCACCTCGGCTTTCGAGGACATGGACGAGGCAGCGCGCAAGGCCGATCCGCAAGCCGGCAAGACCTTCGTGCTCGACCTGGCGGTCAACGGCCGGCTCGACCCGCCGGTGCTTTTGTAAACCTTACTTCGCCGCCTCCAGGCAGACCTGCGTGTGCCCGGCGCTGATGAAGCCGAGTTTGCCGGCGGCGGCCTTCGACAGATCCAGGATGCGCCCACCCACGAACGGCCCGCGGTCGTTGATGCGTACAGTGACGGCCTTGCCGTTGTTCTGATTCACCACCTTGACCTTCGTGCCGAAAGGCAACTTGCGGTGGGCGGCGGTCATAGCTGCCGGATTCATGCGCTCGCCGGAAGCGGTCTTCGACGTCAGCGCGTACCAGGACGCACTGCCGCATTGCGCATGAGCCGCGGCCGGGAGCAAGGCGAAAGGTGCCGCGGCGGCAAGCGCAAGCGCGCCGTCTCGGCCGGGAAAGCTTCTCATTGATGTCCCCAATGCTGTGCTGCTACCGGACCGGACTAGGGACGGAATCGGGCAAGGAAGCGACTGGGGAAGCATTCGGCGCGCGTGCGCCGGTCACGTTTTGTCTCGCCGTGACTCGGGAGGTGTATAATGCGGCAGTGAGAAGGAGAGGAAAGTTATATTGGCAGGCTCGAGATGGTGGTGATCAGGTTTATTCCTTTATCAGCCTTTTGTTGGCAAATGCCCGACCTGAATGCGACTTGAGATCTTTTCCAAGTTCAAGCGCCACAACTTTGTCAGAGAAAGCGCAATACCATAAACGCTGCTTCAGATTAGCAGTTGCGCCGGTATATTCTTGTTCTGGCGAGGTTACGCTGCGGACTATGTAGACGCACCACATGTGCGTGTTCGGTCCGTCTTCGCTTCCGCTTTGCTCCAGCTACGCCGGACACTGCTTCGCTCTAACGGCCGACGCATGGCTGCGCCACGCGTAGCCCGAAGGGCGAAGCGTGGTGCCCAGGAGAGGACTCGAACCTCCACGCCTCGCGGCACACGGACCTGAACCGTGCGCGTCTACCAATTCCGCCACCTGGGCTAGGTGCGCTGCCGATGTAAGCGGCGGCGCTTTGTGTGTCAACGCGGATTCTGTGATTTTCTCCGACTGTCGGCCGCCTGTGCTCAATCTTCCAGAATTTCCTTTGAGGCGACGGTGGAATCGGCGTTGAGGCGGTAGACGATGGGAACGCCGGTGGCGATCTCCATCTTGACGACCTCCTCGCCGGTCAGCCCGTCGAGTGCCATGACGAGCGCGCGCAGTGAGTTGCCGTGGGCGCTCACCAGGACTGTTTCGCCGCGCAGAACATGAGGCTGAATGTCGTGCAGATAGTAAGGCCACACACGGGCGCCGGTGTCCCTCAGGCTTTCGCCGCCGGGCGGCTGCACGTCGTAGGAGCGGCGCCAGATATGCACCTGCTCCTCGCCCCATCTATTGCGCGCGTCGTCCTTGTTGAGGCCGGAGAGGTCGCCGTAGTCGCGCTCGTTCAGCGCCTGGTCGCAGATGGTCTCAAGCCCCTCCTGGCCGAGCTCGGCGAGGATGTGGTCGTTCGTCACCTGTGCCCGCGACAGCACCGAGGTGAAGGCGATATCGGGCTTGAGCCCGTGCGCCTTGATCCTGCGGCCGGCATCCTTCGCTTCCTCGTGGCCTTTCTCCGAAAGGCCGGGATCGCGCCAGCCGGTGAACAGGTTTTTCAGGTTCCATTCGCTCTGGCCGTGTCGGACGAGGACGAGGATTCCGGACATTGTAGCTCCCTTGCAGTGCGTGGAAGGATAAAGGCGTGGATCAGGCGAGACCCAGGACATCGAGCATGGAGTAAAGCCCCGGCTTCTTCTCGCGCGCCCACAGGGCCGCTTTCACGGCGCCACGTGCGAAGATAGTGCGATCCTCGGCGTGATGGGAGAGCACGATGCGCTCCCCAGTGCCGGCGAGGATGACGGAGTGCTCGCCCACCACAGAGCCGCCGCGCAGCGTTGCGAAGCCGATCGTGCCGGCCTCGCGCGCGCCGGTGTGGCCGTCGCGCACGCGGATGCTCTTCTCGGCGAGGTTTTCGTCCCGGCCTTCGGCTGCCGCCGCTCCCAGAAGTAGTGCCGTGCCCGATGGCGCGTCCACCTTGTGGCGGTGGTGCATCTCCAGAATCTCAATATCGAAATCGGCGGCGTCCAAGGCCTTTGCCGCCTGACGCACCAGCACCGAGAGCAGGTTGACGCCGAGGCTCATATTGCCGGACTTGACGATGGTGGCGTGGCGGGCTGCCGCTGCGACCGCCGCTTCGTCCTCGTCCGAAAGCCCGGTGGTGCCGACGACGTGGACGATGCGCGCCTGCGCCGCATAGCCGGCAAACTCCACCGTCGCCCGCGGCGTCGTGAAGTCGAGCACGCCGTCGGCCTTGGCGAAGGCGGCCAGCGGATCGTCGCCGATCTCGACATTGACGATGCCGATGCCGGCAAGCTCGCCGGCGTCCTTGCCGAGATGCGGAGAGCCGGGGCGCTCGACAGCACCCACGAGGCGGGCGCCCTCCATCGTGTGCACGGCGCGGATTAGCGTTTGGCCCATGCGGCCACCGGCACCCACCACCACCAGACCCATGTCACCCATCAGCGTCGCTCCTCCGTCTCCTTCGTTCGAGGTGCCCTTTTCGCCCCACCGCTGTCAACCGGCGCCGCTTCGAGAAGGTCATCGGTCTTTTCGGTCTGCATGCGGTAGAAGCGGGCATAGATGCCGTGCGGCTTTCGGACCAGGGTGCGGTGCGTACCCTGCTCCACCAGCCGCCCCTCTTCCAGAACAATGATCTGGTCGGCGTTGATGACCGTGGAGAGCCGGTGCGCGATCACCAGCGTGGTGCGCGTCTTCATCACCCGGTCGAGCGCCTGCTGCACCTTGGCCTCCGATTCGTTGTCGAGCGCCGAGGTGGCCTCGTCGAGGAGCAGGATAGGCGCGTTGCGGACGATGGCGCGGGCGATCGACAGGCGCTGCCGCTGGCCGCCCGAAAGGGTGGCGCCGCTTTCCCCCACCAAGGTCTCGTAGCCCTGGGGTTGCCGCAGGATGAATTCTTCCGCGTTGGCGAGCCTTGCCGCTTCGTCGATCTCGGCGTCGGTGGCGTCGGGCCGGCCGTAGCGGATGTTGTCGCGGATCGTCCCCTCGAAGAGATAGGGGTGCTGCGAGACGTAGGCGATGGCGGAGCGCAGCGAGTGCTTCGTGACCAGCGAAATGTCCTGCACGTCGATAGTGATCTTTCCGTCGTCGAGGTCGTGGAAGCGCTGCAGGAGCGCGAAGAGCGTCGACTTGCCGGCACCGGAGGGGCCGACGATGGCGGTCGTCCTGCCGGCCTTCGCCTCTAAGGTCACACCGTGGAGCACGGGCATGTGCTCGGCGTAGGCGAAGCTCACCCGGTCAAAGAGGACGTTGCCCTCCTTGACCTGAAGCGCTTCCGCGACCGGCGCGTCGCCCTGCTGCGGCTCGGCATCGAGGATGTCATATATCATGCGGGCATTGACGAGCGCCCGCTCCAAATCCACCGGCACGCGCGCAAGCTTGCGCACCGGCTCATAAGCGAAGAGCATCGCCCCGATGAAGGCGATGACGGAACCGGGCGGAACTCCCTGAGTTGACGCGCGCCAGCCTGCATAGACGAGAACGGCCGCGACGGAAACGCCGACGAGAATCTCGGTTATCGGCGTCATCCGCTCCGACACGCGGGCTATCTTGTTAGAGCGGTTCTCGGCACGGCCGATGAGCCCCGACATTTTGCCGGATAGCGCATCCTCCATCGTGAAGGCTTTGACGATGGCTATTCCCTGAATGGATTCCTGCATAGCGCCGAGGTACCGCGAATTGATCTCCACTGCCTCGCGCGCAAGTCCGCGCACACGTCTGGTCAGATAATTGATCGCGTAGATCATCGGCGGGCCGATGATGAAAACGGCAAGCGACAGCACCGGGTCCATGAACACCATCATCCCGCCCAGGCCTACGAGCGTGGGAATCTGGCGGGCGGTGGCAGCAACCGTCGTGTTGAGCAGATTGCGAATGCCTGTGACGTTCTGAGCTATCTGCGCTGTAAGCTGGCCCGACCGGCTCGCGGTGAAATAGCCGATGTCGAGTCGCATCAGATGATCGAAAAGGCGGCGCTGATAGCGGGCGACAACATTATTGCCGATCTTGGCGAGCAACACCGTTTGCCCGTACATCGCAAAACCGCGGATGATGTAGACGGCGACAAGGATCGCGCAGTACCAGTAGAGCGTCGACCACTCCCCCTCAACAAACCCGTCATCGACAATGGGTTTCAACAGGTAGGCGCTAAAAGTAGTGGTGGCGGAGATCACCAACATGCACGCTATGGCCATGCCATAGGTCGGGACATACTCTCGGCCATTCTCGCGGAAAACACGGCGGATGATCGCGATCAAATCGCTCGGTTCACGCGCTTTCCATTGTTGCTTGCCGAACAAGGGGGCCTCCGTTGCTCATTTCGCAGCCGCGTTGCGGCCCCTCCGGTTGTTGCAGCCTATGCCTCATCGGAGCCGCACATGCAATTGCAATAGGGCGGAAAATGGACGTGATAGCTCGTCACGCTTTCCAGCGCCGCCCCGCCGTTTCCACCCCGAAGCGTGCCGGCGTGCGCGCGTAGGCCGCAAGGCCCGTGAGTGCGGCCATTGGGTGGGTGATGACATAGACCGGCATGGCGGCCAGGAGCTGGCTGTGCGGCGCCTTGTCCTCGAAGGCGGTGCGGAATGTGCCGTTCTTCAGCGCCGGCACGATCTTTTGGGCGATGCCTCCGGTCAGAAAGACGCCGCCGCGGCTCATGAAGATAAGGCCGAGGTCGCCGGCGAGACGGCCAAGATAGGTGACGAAAAGATCGAGCGCCTCGACCGCCAGGTTATCGCTGTGGTCGAGTGCAGCGCTGGTGATCTCGGCCGGCGTTGAGAAGCGCGCCTCCCTGCTGTCCGCGGCGGCGATGGCGCGGTAGAGATTGACCAGCCCGCGCCCGCACAAAATCTGCTCTGCGGATATGCGCCCCTTGATGGCCTCCAGATGCGGGAAGATTTCGTGGTCTCGGGCCGTGCGCGGGCCAAGGTCGACGTGCCCGCCCTCGCCGGGAACGGGTATCCAGGTGCGGTGCCCGTGCACGAGCCCAGCCACGCCAAGGCCTGTGCCCGGCCCCAGCACGACACGGCTGCCGGCCGTCTCGGCCTCGCCGCCGCCGATCTTTTCCAGATGCTCTTCGCCAAGCGCCACAACAGCCAGCGCCTGCGCCTCGAAATCGTTGAGCACGACGACATCGCCGAAGCCCATGGTCTCCATCATCTGGCGCGGCCGCACCACCCAATCGCAATTCGTGAGGTCGATCTCGTCGCCGTCCACCGGGCCGGCCACGGCCAGCACGGCCGAGCGCGGCAGGAGATGGGTCTGGTCGAGAATGGCGCTCTGGATCGCCTCGTCCAACGTGGCATAATCGGCCGTCTGCACGACGGGGAATTCCTTCGGTTCGGCATAGGAGTCGACGACGATGGCGAAACGGGCATTGGTTCCGCCGATGTCGCCGATGAGAATGGGGAAGTCGAGCACCCTGTCGGAATCGCTTGAATAAGGCATCGTTTCTACTGGCTATCTTCCTGGTGCGGGCGTGCCCGCGCCTTCCTGTTCCAAAATGGCCTCCGCGGTGGCGCGATTGAGCGCCATGGGAATATCATACACGATCGCCAGCCGCGTGAGCGCCTTGACGTCGACATCGTGCGGCATCGGTGTCAGCGGGTCGACGAAGAATATTACCAGGTCGACGCCGCGCTCGGCGATCAATGCGCCGATCTGCTGGTCGCCACCCAGCGGCCCGCTCTTCAGGCGCCTGATCTTCAGATCCGGACAGGCCTTGGCGACGCGCCCGCCGGTGGTGCCAGTGGCGACGAGTTCGCAGGCGGCCAGATAGGCCCGATGATCGCGGGCGAATGCCACCATGTCGTCTTTCTTCTGGTCGTGCGCAATGAGCGCGACGCGTCGCCGGTTCAAGTCTCTCACCAAGCCGGGAATCTAATCGGTTGAAGCTCTATAAGCGAGCGAGGCGGCCATGAAAAGCCGCCTTCCGGCATTTAGGGAGATCAGCGGTAAGGCCGCGGCGAAGGCAGGGGGATGTCGGCCGGCTGCAGCGAAAGGAGCAGCGAGGCCGGGTCGGCGGCGCCGGCAAGGGCCGGAGCGCTCCGTGTGGCTTGCGCCGGCAGTCCCTCCGGTCCGGCCAGCGTCACCGCCGCCTCGGACGGCGGCGCCGGCGCTTCGAGCACCGCGCGGCAGGCGTTGGGCAAGGCTGCCATGGTCATGACGTCGCGAGCCTTCGGCTTCTCAGGTCCTTCGGACGGCCGCCATGGCTCCTCGGTGAACCACCAGGCGAGGCTGTCGTCGCAGCCCTCGCTTCTGGGCGTGGGGTCCTGCGGTTTGCAACCCGTAGAGCCCTTGGGGCAGGCGATGCGCACGTGGAAATGATAGTGATGGCCCCAGAAGGGGCGGATCTTGTGCAGCCACGAACGGTCGCCCCGAACCGTGTCACACAGCTTTTTCTTGATGCCCGGATGCACGAGAATGCGCTCGACCTCCGGATATTTCGCCGCCCTTCTCAGCACTGCCTCGTGCGCCCGCGTCCATTTGCGGTCGTCGACGTAGAGCGTGTTGCCCTTGAGCATGGAGACTGCGCTGACCTGCTCGCGCTCGGCAACGCTCATGCGCTTGTTCGGCATGGGCGTGAACCAGATGTCGGCATCGAGGCCGATCTGGTGCGAAGCGTGGCCGGAGAGCATCGGCCCGCCGCGCGGCTGCGAGATGTCGCCCACCAGGAGCCCCGGCCAGCCGTCCTGCGCGGCCTCGCGCGACAGGCGCTCGATCAGGCGGATGAGGTCAGGATGGCCCCAGCGCCGGTTGCGGGAAAGGCGCATGGCCTGCCAGTGGGCACCGTCGGGGGCAATGGCGATGCCGCCGGCAAGACAGCCCTTTGAGTAGAAGCCGTAAGCGGCCGGCGCGGCGGCCGCCGGCAGCTTCCTGGCGCCGAAAAGCTCCTTCGCCAACGGTTCGGCCTTGGCCGGAACCATCGTCGTCATCGCCAGCGCCAGACAAGCACCGGCGAGCCGGATAAGGTAAGATTGCCGCATCAATCCCCTCCTGATGCAATCAGGTTGGCCACGAATCATAGCATATTTGCGGCAGATTCGCCCTTCCAGGCTTTCGCCCGCCACATCGCTTCCAGCGCCTTGCGGTAGTTCGGGTAGCGCAGACGGTAGCCTTTTTCCTTCAGTTTCCGGTTCGAGGCTCGCTTGCACTCCCCGTAAAAAGAGCGGGCCATCGGGCTCATATCCGCGTCCTCGAAGGCGATTTCCGGCGGCGGCTCGACGCCCATCAGCCGCGCAGCGTAGGCAACGACGTCCTGCGGCGGGGCGGGCAAGTCGTCGGTGACGTTGTAGATGCCGTCGGCGCGCTCGTGCATCAGGTGGCGCAGGGCCCCGGCGATGTCAGCCACATGGACGCGGTTGAACACCTGGCCGGGCTTGACGATGCGCCGGGCGGTGCCGGCGGCGAAGTTGACGAAAGCGTTGCGGCCGGGGCCGTGGATGCCGGAAAGCCGCAGGATGGCGACCGGTGTCTTTGTCTCCTGCGAGAAAGCTGCCCATGCCCTTTCTGCATCGAGACGCCACTTGGACCGCCGCGAGGTTGGCCGGCATTGGCTTTCCTCATCCACCCAGGCGCCATCGTGATCGCCGTAGACGCCGACGGTGGAGAGGTAGGCTGCCCACTGAAGCGTCGGCATGACCTTGCTGCCTGCTGCCTGCAGGTCGGTGAGAACCGGGTCACCACTTGCGCCCGGAGCGATGGAGACGAGGAGGTGGGTCGTCGCGCGCAAGGCTTCGAGAATGTCTTCGCTCAGACCGTCACCAGTATAGACGAAGGGCTGGATGCCCTTTCCGATAAGTGTGCCGGCTTTCTCCTCGCTGCGCGTGGTCCCGCCGATGAAACCCACCTCACCGGCGATTTCCCCCGCGAAGGCTTGTGCCGAATAGCCGGCGCCGAAGATGAAGACGCGTGCACTCATCCCGCCTCGTCCTCCAGAAAACCGTGCTCGCCGTAGAAGGCCCGCAGCTCTTCCAGCGCGGGATGGGCGAGTACCCTTCTTAGATAGGCGCGAATGCGCGGCAGGTGGTGCAGATAGCCGGGCTTGCCGTCGCGCCGGGCAAGCCGCACGAAGATGCCGAGCAGCTTTGTGTTCCGCTGCGCGGCGGTGATGGCGTAGGCCTCCTCGAAGGCGGTGCGGTCGAAGCTTGGGGCGCGGCGGGCGTCGCAATAAGCATCCACCACCGCGCGCTCCAGTGCCTCGGGGATGTCCGCCCGCGCATCGAGCGCGAGCGAGGCGAGGTCATAGGCGCCGGGGCCGAAGACGGCGTCTTGCACGTCGACGAGGCCGAGACGCGCCAAGCCCCTCTCCTCCTCACGCCAGATGATGTTGGGCGAGTGAAAGTCACGCAGCACCAGGCTTTGCTCGCTCGCCTCGAGACGCGCAAACAGCGCCGCCCATAGACGGCCGAAGACCTGCCGCTCCGCCTGGTTCGCCGCACGCCCCTTCACATGAGGCAGATACCAGTCGAGCAGAAGCTCGGTCTCGATGCCGAGCGCGGCGCGGTCGTAGGGCGGCGGAGAGTAGTCGATACCCTCGGCCACCGGGAAATGGTCGGGCCACGTGCGCTCGTGCAGCGCCGCAAGCAGACGGGCGGCCGCCAGATACCGCTCGGGGATCGGCGCGCCGCCGGTGGCGACGAAATGTTCTTCGCCCAGATGCTCGATCAGGAGCAGGCCTCGATCGAGGTCCAGCGCGTGGATGTGCGGCGCGGCGAAGCCGGCGGCGCGCAGGCCCTTCGCTACACCGACAAAGGCCGCCACCGACTGGGCGAGACGGGCGATGCGGCTATAGGGCAGGCCGTCGTGGACGATCGGCTCGTCGTGCCGCTCAGGCGCATCCATGAGGATGAGCCGCTCTCCGTGCGTGGTGGTGATCGTCTCGTAGGCGCGCACGGAGGCGTCGCCAAGCAGGAAGGTCCGCTTCGCGCCGGCATGGCCGGAGGCATCGAGGAATTCCCGTATTGCCAAGGAGCGGGCGATGCGCGCGTGGGCTTCGTCGGGCGCGGCGATCTCGACCTCACGCCCCTCGCCGCGCTCGCGCAGCGTGACACGGATGGCGGTCTTGAAGGCGTCGAGCGCGCGCTCGGGCCATTCCACAAATGCTATGCCCTCTACGATGGCCTCGGCTAGCCCCAATTCCTCCAGCTCCTCTGCGCCGGAGAGGCGGTAGAGGTCGAAATGATGGGCGGGGATGCGCAGGGCATAGGTTTGCGCGAGTGTGAAAGTGGGGCTCGGCACGTCGAGGGTGGGATCGTCGGCAAGCGCGCGGATGATGGCGCGGGCGAGCGTTGTCTTGCCCGTGCCGAGGTCGCCGTGAAGGGCCACCACATCGCCGGGCCTGAGAGCGATCGCCAGATCTTCGCCCAGACGGTTTGTCGCCTGCTCGTCCGGCAGAAAACGTGCGAGGGGCTTGGGCGCCGTCATAAAGGCCGTTTATTCCGCCGCGGCGCGCACGCCTGAAGGCGCCCGGGGAAAACGGCAGATGACCGCCGTGCCGCGGCCCTTGCCGGTATCGATCTCTACCTCGCCGCCATGCAGCTCGACGAAGCTCTTGACGATGGAGAGCCCGAGGCCGGCGCCGCGCCGGCGCCCGCCCTTGCTGCTCGGCTCGAAGCGCCGGAAGATGGTGGCGAGCACCTCCGGCGATATGCCCGGGCCGTCATCATGGACGCGGAATTCCACGCCATTGCCGCTCTGCCGCGCGGTCAAGGTGATCTTGCCCTTCTCGGGCGCGTAGTTCGCGGCGTTGCTCAACAGGTTGTAGAGAATCTGGCGGATGCGGTTCTCGTCGGCGTGGAAGGCGATCGGTGCCTCGTCCACGTCCACATTCAGGGTGATGTCGTGCTCGCGCAGGCGCTCGGCAACGAGATCCGCAGCCGCCTTCACGGTCGGGCGGATTTCCACCTCGCCGATCTCCAGCTCCATGATACCGGCGTCTACCGTGGCGAGATCGAGGATGTCGTTGACGACGGTGAGAAGCAGCGATGACGACGACCCGATATGGTCGACATATTCACGCTGGCGCTGACTGAGCGGTCCTGTCGTCTCCAGAGCCAGGAGTTCGGTGAAGCCGATGATATTGGTAAGCGGCGAACGCAGCTCGTAGGAAACGTGCTGCACGAAATCGTTCTTCAGCTTGTCAGCCTTTTCCAGCGCCTCGTTCTTCTCCTTCAGCGCACGCTCAACGTTCACACTGTCGGTCACGTCGACGAAGGTCATCATCACCTGGCCGTTGGGCAGATGGACGATGGCATAGTGGAGGATGGTGCCGGTGGTCAGCTCGATGCGACCATTGCTGTCGCGCCGCTCGTCGTCGAAGCCGGTCGCCGCGGCGACGAAGGTATCCCACGGGCTCTGCCTGGCCACCGCATCGCAGGCCGCCTTGAGAACCGAGATATGGGTGTCGCTTTCTATCAATTCCTTAGGGATGCCCCAAAGGGTGCGGAAGGCAGGGTTCGACAGGCGCAGACGGCCGTCCGCCCCGAAGACCGCAACCCCTTCGGCCAGATTGTCCAGCGTCTCGCTCTGCACCTGGACGGCGGCGTTGTAGCGGCTTTCCAGGTCGATCTTTTCCGTCAGGTTCTCGAACACCCAGGTGACGCCACCCTTAGGCTGCGGATTGGCAATGACGCGGATCGTGCGGCCGTCGGGCAGATGCCACCAGTGCTCTTGCGGTTCCACTGCCCGATAGGCCGAAAGAAGCTGCTCCTTCCAGCGCCGCCATTCCGGCTGCTCGGCCAGCTTGCCTTCGCTGCGCAGGCGATCGAGCAGGAGCGCGTTCTCCGGCCCGCCGTCGAGGAAGGCGGCATCGAGGCCCCACAATTTCTGGAAAGCCTGGTTGTGGAACTTCAGCTTCTGCTCGGCGTCGAAAATGGCGACCGCCGTGGTGAGTTGGTCCAGCGTGTCGGCGTGGCTCTGCACAGTGCTCTCGTATTCGCGGCGCAGCCCGTCAAGCTCGCTGGTGTCGAGGGCAAGGCCGGCACTGCCGTTGCGGCCGGCGACGTCGGTGACCATGAACAGGCGCCGGTCGCCGCCGACCACGGTGGAGAGTGCCTCTCTGAACACCGGCTCCTGCTGGTGGTGCTGAATGAGCGTCGCGCGGGCCGGTGTCGGCAAGAGCTCGTGTCCCTCGCGCACCGCCGCATCCGCTCCCTCGGCCTCGACCGACCGCGCATAGGCGGCGTTGACCCACTTCAACTTTCCCGCCTCGTCGCGCAGCCAGAAGGGCATGTTGAGCGCGTTGACAAGGCCGAGAATGTTCTCGTGGTCGGCGTGCAGGCGCTCGTGCTTGAGCTTCAGCCTGGCGTGCTCGGCCTGCGCCGCGGAGAGCGAGGAGAAACGGATGACTGCGTGGAGGGCGGACTTGCGTCCCTGCACTTCGATAAGCACGCCGGCGCGAGTCTCGGCCACGAGATCGAAACCGGTCCCCTTTTCACGCAGGGCCTCCGCAGCGCGGTCGAGCGCGGAGGCTGATTTCGGCATGAGCCAGCGGCCGAAGGCGAGAAACGTGCTGCGCTCGCGCGGGGCGCCGGTTTCGCCCGGCAATTCCCCGGCGACGGAGGGGCGGCCACCATCCCCCGGCCAGACGACGACCCGCTGATCCTTCAGGTTGAGAAGGGCTTCGGAGCGCGACAGCGCACCGGAAAGCTCGCCGACCCGTGTCCTGAGCTCGGCATTCTCGGCGGAGATGCGGGCGCGCTGGCGAATAAGCCAGATGGCCGAGAGAAGCGCCGCCCCCATAACGCCGGCAAAGATGGAAAGCTGGATGACCTGGAGCGTGTCGACCGACATGCTGCCCAACGGCAGATTGATCGTCTGCTCCGCCGCTGCTCCGCTCCCCGTCATTGCCGTATAGGCAAGAACCGGCAGCGACACGCGTGCGAACAGCCCCATCCCGCAGCCACATCCTTTCCTACGGGCCAGAGGCCCAGAAGCCCCGCCGCAAAGCGGGTCCTGCCCCGGCATGCCTTGTTCCTCTCCGCCGCATGATCTTCAAGACCGACCGATCCGCGCCGAACGCAGACACATCGGCGCCCCTCGAATCAGTGCACTGTACCCGGTGAGCGAATCCGGGTGAAGAAGGAAGGGCGACAAAAATAATGCCGGGCTCTGAGTCCAGAGCCCGGCACGCAATATATTGTGTTATTCTTAGAAACGAT
Organism: Chelativorans salis; assembly: GCF_025336525.1. GTDB lineage: Bacteria > Pseudomonadota > Alphaproteobacteria > Rhizobiales > Rhizobiaceae > Chelativorans > Chelativorans salis. Next base: position 32,796 of record NZ_JAOCZP010000015.1, on the reverse strand, counting down.
CAGTATCTGTAGTGGTCTGGCTTGAAAGGACCTTGGGGACTGACACCGATATAGGCGGCCTGCTCGGGTGAAAGCTCGGTCAGTTTGGCGCCCAGCTTGCCGAGATGCAGGCGCGCCACCTTCTCATCCAGATGCTTGGGCAGCACATAAACCTGGTTCTCGTACTGGCCTGGCCGCACCCACAGCTCGATCTGCGCCAGCACCTGATTGGTGAAGGAGGCAGACATGACGAAGCTGGGATGGCCGGTGGCGTTGCCGAGGTTGAGCAGACGGCCTTCCGACAGCAGGATAATGCGCTTCCCGTCGGGAAACTCGATCATGTCGACCTGCGGTTTAATGTTGGTCCATTTGAAGTTGCGGAGGGCGGAGACCTGAATCTCGTTGTCGAAATGGCCGATGTTGCCGAGGATCGTCATATCTTTCATCTGGCGCATCTGGTCCAGAGAGATGACATCCTTGTTGCCGGTGGCTGTGATGATGATGTCGGCGGTGGGAATGGCCTCCTCCAGCGTCACCACCTCGAAGCCGTCCATCGCCGCCTGCAGGGCACAGATGGGGTCGGCCTCCGTGACCTTGACGCGGGCGCCGGCACCGATCAGCGACTGGGCGCAACCCTTGCCGACGTCGCCATAGCCGCAGACGACGGCCACCTTGCCGGCCATCATCACGTCGGTGGCGCGGCGGATGCCGTCGACCAGCGATTCCTTGCAGCCGTACTTGTTGTCGAATTTCGACTTGGTGACGGAATCGTTCACGTTGATGGCTGGGAAGGGCAGGAGCCCCTTCTTCTGCAACTGGTAGAGCCGGTTGACGCCGGTGGTCGTCTCCTCCGTTACACCGCGAATGGCGTCCCGCTGGCGTGTGAAGAAGCCGGGGGGTTCTGCCATCCGCTTCTTGATCTGCGCGAAGAGGATTTCCTCCTCCTCGTTGCCTGGATTGGACAAGACGTCCTCTCCGGCCTCGGCGCGGGCGCCGAGAAGGATGTACATGGTGGCGTCGCCGCCATCATCGAGGATCATGTTGGAAGGCTCGCCGTCCGGCCACTGGAAGATGCGGTCGGTATAGGTCCAGTAGTCCTCCAGCGTCTCGCCCTTGACGGCAAAGACCGGCGTGCCGGACTCGGCGATGGCGGCAGCCGCATGGTCCTGTGTAGAGAAGATGTTGCAGGAGGCCCAGCGGACCTCAGCCCCCAGCGCCTTCAGCGTCTCGATGAGGACCGCCGTCTGGATGGTCATGTGGAGCGAGCCGGTGATGCGGGCGCCTTTCAGCGGCTGCTTGTCGCCGAATTCCTCGCGGCAGGCCATCAGGCCGGGCATTTCTGTCTCGGCGATCTCGATCTCCTTGCGACCCCACGGGGCAAGGGAGATATCGGCAACGATATAATCGGTGGCTGCCATAGGCTTCAGCTCCAGCTTGAAACGATCTTCACGCCGCGGAAAACAACGGACGCAGGTTTCGGACCTGATTAACAGATCGTGCGGCGGGCGACAATGGTATATAAAGAAATCTATATGTGTGCATGTCACACAATGGTGTGACCTAGCTCCCCTCCCCGAAGCGGCTGGCGATCAATTCACCCAAGGCATGCATGACGGCGGTCGCCTCGGGACCGCGCGCGCTCACTTTTATGCAGCAGCCCGGCGTGGCAGCCAGCATCATCAAACCCATGATCGAGGTACCGCCGACGGCGATGCCATCCTTCTCCACGATCACCTCGGCATCGTAGCTGCCGACAAGCTGGACGAACTTTGCCGAGGCGCGAGCGTGCAGGCCCCGCTGATTGACGATGGCGAAGTCGCGCGTGAGGCCATCGTCGGTGGGTTTGGTCGGTGCAATGCTCATTTGCCGTTGAGCACCTGGCTCGCCACGTTGATGTATTTGCGACCGGCCGTCTGCGCTTCCTCGAGCGCCAGTGCCATGTCATTGCCGGCGCGCACGCTGGACAGCTTGATGAGCATCGGCAGGTTCATGCCCGCGACGACCTCGACGCGGCCGGCATCCATGACCGAGATAGCGAGGTTCGATGGCGTACCGCCGAACATGTCGGTGAGGATGATGACGCCGGCGCCAGTGTCGGCGCGGCTCACGGCGTCGACGATATCACGGCGGCGCTGCTCCATGTCGTCCTCGGCGCCGATGGAGACGGTTTCGAGATTTTCCTGAGGGCCGACGACATGTTCAACCGCATGGCGGAACTCCTCCGCAAGCCGGCCATGCGTGACAAGGACGATGCCGATCATCGGGCCCCCGCCTTATATCGGCACCGCGCCGCGTCATTGCGCCGGGCGGTCCGCCCCCTGTTTGCACGCTTCGAGGCTGTCACACTGTCACTCCGTCCAAATGGCTTACCCGATGCGCAATGTCCGCTATCATCCCAGCGGTTAATGGTCGACCGGGTTTCCGTTGCCCGACTGCCTCACGATACGAGCGCTATCTTGTCAACGCACAAAGCGTTGACAAGCCCAAAACTGCCACGATTTGAAGGATTTTTGACGCTGACAGCACGTTCTCAGCCGAACGGTGACAAGGAAAGGCGCGCCGCGATAGCGAAAACAGCACCTTCGACATCGCGCTCGGCAAGCTCCAGGCATGGCAGCACGATGCCTTGGAGTGACACCTGTTCTTCCCCATGAACGCGCGGGGCTTCCTTGGCCGCCACCAGCTGCACCACCAGATCGATGACCGCGCGTGGCTCGTGCGCCGTGCGGGCGGGGCCGAAACCGCGCGCCTCCACCAAACCGCCGATCGTCTCCGGCGCATGGCCAATCACACGCCCTGCCGCGACGGAGAGAAACACCTGATCATCCGCGACCAGCCTGGAGAAGCGCCCATGGGCGGCACAATGGGCCATGAGCGCCAACGCCAGCCTGGTCTTTCCGGAGCCGGATGGGCCGGTGACGAGGACGCCGCTTTCGCCGGCGATAACCAGGCTGCCGTGGCGGTTGGCCGGAGCCATTGGTCAGCTCTCGGCCGGCAGCGTAATGACGAAGCGGGCGCCGCGTATCTCGCCGGGCTTGGTGCCGGGGATGTTCTCGGCGCTTAGCGTGCCGCCGTGGGCCTCGATGATCTGACGGCTGATGGACAGGCCGAGACCGGAATTCTGTCCGAAGGCCTCGCTCGAAGGACGATCCGTATAGAAGCGATCGAAGATGCGCTCGATGTCGTCGGCGCGGATGCCGGGGCCGTTGTCGTCCACGGTCAACACGATGCGGCGGCCGCTGCGCGACAGCGTAAGCGTGATGCGCCCCTCCTCCTCGGGCACGAAGGACCGCGCGTTCTCGATCAGGTTGGTGATGACCTGGCCAAGACGCAGATCATGGCCCGGCACGACAAAGCGCTGGCCCGGCTTGCCTTCGACCTTGAACTGGAGGTTCACAGGCTTTTGCCGGCCGCCGGCATCGCGGATGCCGGCAACGAGATCGCCGACGAAGCGCTGGAGATCGACCGGCTCGGCGTCTTCGCGCACCATCTCCGCATCCAAGCGCGACGCATCGGAGATATCGGTGATCAGCCGGTCGAGCCGGCGCACGTCGTGCTGGATGATCTCCATCAGCCGGTCACGCGAGTTCTGGTCCTTGGCCAGCGGCAGCGTCTCCACGGCACTGCCGAGCGAGGTGAGCGGGTTCTTGAGCTCGTGCGCCACATCGGCGGCGAAGCTCTCGATGGCGTCGAGGCGGGCGTAAAGTGCCTTGGTCATGTCGCGCAGCGCTACCGAAAGATTGCCGATCTCGTCCTGGCGGTGCGAGAAATCCGGTATTTCCTCGCGGTTGCGGACACCCCGGCGCACGCGGATGGCGGCGGCGGAAAGGCGGCGCAGTGGATTGGCGATGGTGGAGGCCAAGAGCAGCGACAGCACCGCCGTCACGAGAGCGGCGACGCCGAAGACGCGCAGGATCGCCAGCCGCTCCTCGGCGATGATGCGATCGACATCTCCCTGGGTCGAAAGCTGGAGAACGCCGACGACGGCACGGAAGCGCTGAATGGGCACCGCCACCGAAATGATACGCTCACCCGTCTCGCTACGGCGCACGAACGCTTTCGGCTCTCCGCCCGTCAAGGCAGCCATCACCTCCTCGTAGGCGACACCGCTGCCGCCAGGCTGCTCGCGGTCGAGAGGCAGATCGCCGTCCTGGAAGATCGCTGCAAGACGCTTCTGGAACCAGTCGAGAAGGCCTTCCTCCTCCTCGTCCATCGCCGGCAGGTCGTAGCGCAGGATCTGGCCGCGCGAATAAAGATGGCGCGAATCGAGCAGCAGGTTGGCATCACGGTCGTAGATACGCGCGCGGGTCTTGTCGGGCGATATCAGCCGCGGGAGAAGCGGCGCGACGAGTTCCGGGTTGATCGGGAAATCAAGGCTCTCAAATCGGTCGGGCCGCGGCGACATGCTTTCGCCTGCCTGAAGCTCCAGAAGCTTCTCCGGATCGATTAGGATCGAATCCGTCTCCACCGTGGCGGACGCGGCGATGGCGCCGGCGATGATGCCGCCCTGGGTTCTGAGGCTCTCGATCTGGGCGTCGATGAGCGCGTCGCGGAACTGGTTGATGTACAAAATGCCGATGACGAGCACCGTCATGGCACCGAAATTGAGGATGAGAATACGTCGCGTGAGGCTGGAGAACATGTAGTGGCCCAGCATGCGGCGGACCGGCACCGCGAGCCGACCCAGCAGCCAGGGAGTTGTCCGTTCCACCCTGCCCTGCGTTGCGCCGGTTCTCCTGTTTTCTGCCTCTATGGCCATTCAGTAATTGTCGCCCGTCACGCCTCGCGGAAGCGGTAGCCGACGCCGTAGAGCGTCTCGATCATGTCAAACTCGCCGTCGACCGACTTGAACTTCTTGCGCAGCCGCTTGATGTGGCTGTCGATGGTTCGGTCGTCCACATAGACCTGCTCGTCATAGGCCGAATCCATCAGCGCGTCACGGCTTTTTACAACACCTGGACGCTGCGCCAGCGAATGCAGGATGAGGAACTCGGTTACCGTCAGCGTCACCGGCTCGCCTTTCCAGGTGCAGGTGTGGCGCTCCTGGTCCATGACGAGATGGCCGCGCTCCAGCGAGCGGCTCTGCTTGTCGGGCGCTTTGGCGGCGGCCTCGCGGGCGCTCGCCCGGCGCAGCACCGCCCGCACCCGCTCGACCAGGAGCCGCTGCGAGAAGGGTTTTCGGACGAAATCGTCGGCGCCCATCTTGAGGCCGAACAACTCATCGATCTCGTCGTCCTTCGAGGTCAGGAAGATCACCGGCACATCGCTCTTCTGGCGTAGGCGGCGCAGAAGCTCCATGCCATCCATGCGCGGCATCTTGATGTCGAGGATGGCGAGCGACGGCGGACGCGCGCTCAGACCTTCCAGCGCCGAGGCGCCATCCGTGTAGGTCTCGACGCGGTAGCCCTCCGATTCCAGCGCGATCGAGACGGACGTGAGAATGTTGCGGTCGTCATCAACGAGCGCGATCGTTGCCATGTCCTGCGGCTCCCTCATCATGCAATGTGTCCCTTCCAGCTGCATCCGCGCGCAGTTGCAGGACAAATTGGGTACAAAATGTGGCACATTCTCCGGGCGGAGTCACTTTACGCGCCTGCCGTGCGACGGTTTCACGCGCCGCCGCCGCAGGGCTTCGGCGAAAGCTGGGGGCTCTCTGCCGGAGTTCAAGGAACATATAACCGATTTAACTCGTTCTAAAAATGCTTAAATCGATTAATGATTTGATATTGCTGAATTTTTCTGTTTCTGACGATCCGTGGCTGCTGACAAGGGCTCTCCGCCCCGTTTTGCTGGCCGGCCCTTCGATCAAAACAGATTTGGTAGCGAAACATGCACGAAACCGGCCACCGCAATCCCGCGAGCGGGATCGAAACCAGCAGCCTGAAGACGACAGGCACCGTCCATTACAACCTTCCCGAGGCACGTCTCTACGAGGAAGCAATCCGCCGCGGCGAAGCCAGGCTTTCGGCCCATGGCGCACTCGTGGCCAAGACCGGTCAGCACACGGGCCGCTCTCCGAAGGACAAGTTCATCGTCCGCGATGCCGACACGGAAGATGCCGTCTGGTGGGACAACAACGGCGCCATCTCGCGCGCGCAGTTCGAAACGCTCCACGAGGATTTCCGGCGGCACGCAGACGGCTGCGACCTCTTCGTGCAGGATCTGGTTGGCGGCGCGGACCCCGAGAACGCGCTGCCGACGCGCGTCGTCACCGAATATGCCTGGCATTCGCTGTTCATCCGCAACCTGCTCATCCGCCCGGCACATGATGCGCTCTCGCGCTTCGTGCCGAAGATGACGGTGATTGATCTTCCTTCCTTCCACGCCGACCCCGCCCGGCACGGCTGCCGTGGCGAAACCGTCATCGCCATGGACCTCAGCCGCATGATCGTTCTCATCGGCGGCACTTCCTACGCCGGTGAGATGAAGAAGTCGGTCTTCACCGCCCTCAATCACATCCTGCCGCCGCGCGGCGTCATGCCGATGCACTGCTCGGCCAATATGGGGCCGGAAGGCGATGTCGCCGTCTTCTTCGGCCTGTCCGGCACGGGCAAGACCACCCTTTCAGCCGATTCAGCGCGCACCTTGATCGGCGACGACGAGCACGGCTGGGGGCGAGAGGGCATCTTCAACTTCGAGGGCGGGTGCTACGCCAAGACGATCCGCCTGTCGGCAGAGGCCGAGCCGGAAATCTTTTCCACCACAAGGCGCTTCGGCACGGTGCTGGAGAATGTCGTGCTTGACGAGGCCCGCGTGCCGGACTTCGACGACGACAGCCTGACAGAGAACGCGCGCGCCGCCTATCCGCTGCACTTCATCCCCAACGCGAGCGGCACGGGGCGCGCCGGACAGCCGAAGAACGTCATCATGCTGACGGCCGATGCCTTCGGCGTCATGCCGCCGATTGCGCGGCTGACGCCGGCGCAGGCGATGTATCACTTCCTGTCCGGCTACACGGCCAAGGTGGCGGGCACGGAAAAAGGCGTGAAGGAGCCGGAGGCCACGTTCTCCACCTGCTTCGGAGCACCGTTCATGCCGCGCCATCCTTCGGCCTATGGCAACCTCCTGCGCGACCTGATCGCCGAGCACGGCGTCGACTGCTGGCTGGTGAACACCGGCTGGACGGGCGGCGCCTACGGTACGGGCAAGCGCATGCCCATCCAGGTCACGCGGACACTGCTTGCCGCGGCACTCGACGGCTCGCTCGGCGAGGCTGAGTTCCGCACCGATGCGACCTTCGGCTTTGCCGTTCCGGTGGCCGTGCCAGGCGTAGACAGCGCCATCCTAGACCCGCGCACCACCTGGAGCGACAAGGCGGCCTATGACGACCAGGCCAGGCGCCTGGTCGGCATGTTCATCGACAACTTTGAGAAATTCGAACCCCATGTCGATGCGGATGTGTTGAACGCCTCTCCGCTCGCCCGGCAGGCGGCCGAATAGGTCTGCCGGCGGATCTCAGCCTGCGGCCCGGCGCCGATTTTCGCCGGTGCCGCGCAGGAGGGCCCGCGTCTCGTCCGCGTCGCACGGCTTGCCGAAGAGATAGCCCTGGCCGCCCGCGCAGCCGAACTCCACCAGCCGCTCCGCCTGCGCTTCCTCCTCGATGCCTTCCGCCACCACGTCCATGCCGAGGCCCTGGCACATGGCCAGGATAGCACGGATGATGTGCTCCGACGGGCGGTCGGTAAGGATCGATGAGACGAAAGCGCGGTCGATCTTCAATTTGTCGAACTGGAAGTCGCGCAGCCGCCCCAGACTCGACTGACCGGTGCCGAAATCGTCAAGCGAGACGCGGATGCCCATTCGCCTGAGATCGTTGACGATCTTCTCGGCCGACGCCGGATCGCTCATCAGACCGGTTTCGGTGATCTCAATCTCCAGGCGGCGGGGGTTGAAGCCCGTCCGCTCCAGGATCGCCAGGATCTGCAGGCCGGTGTTGTGATCGACCAACTGCGAGGGCGACAGGTTGAACGACAGGAACAGGTCTTCCGGCCAGTCGCGCGCCGCCTCCACCGCCTTGCGCAGTACCAATTGCGAAAGCTGGCCGATGATGCCGCGCTCCTCGGCGATGGGGATAAAGGTCGCCGGCGAGACGACGCCGAGATCGCGGTCGGTCCAGCGCGCCAGCGTCTCGAAACCGACGGTCCGCCTGGTGGTGAGGTCGATGATGGGCTGGAAGTGCGGTTCCACCTCGCCCGCCGCCACGGCGCGGCGCAGGGCCTGCTCGATGCGTGTGAGGCGCTTGGCTGCTTCTTCCATCTCGCGCGTGTAGACCACCACGATGCCGCGGCCTGAGCGCTTCGCCTGGTAAAGGGCCGTCTCCGCCTTACTGAGGAGGAGGTCGGTCGTGTCCTCCTCCGAATAGAAAAGCGAGCAGCCGGCCGATGCCGAAAGGCGTGCCGTGCGGTGGCCGACGTCGTAGGGTGCCGAGAGGATCTCGATCAGCATCCGGGCCTTTTCGGCAATCGTGTCCTCGCTGAAGACCATTGGACAAAGGAAGGCGAACTCGTCGGCGCCGATGCGGGTGACGGTGGAATGCTCGTCCATCGCCGCGCGCAGGCGCATGGCCACCTGATGCAGGATTTCGTCGCCGGCGGCGCGGCCGAACAGATCATTGATTGGCTTAAAACCGTCGAGATCGAGGACGCCGATGGCGAACGGCGCCGGGTCGTCCGCGCGCTCGGCGATGAGCCGGTTCACCTTGTCGTAGAAGCGGTGCGTGTTGCCGAGCCCCGTCAACGGGTCGGTGAGGACGAGATCCTCTCCGTATTCCCTCGTTGCTTGTCCGATAGACAGAGCGGACGGCATGCTTTTTTCCTATTTCAGAGCGTGTTTTGAGGGAGCATGCATGCGAAATTCTTTAAGAAACGTATCATGCTATAACAATTCGGAGTTCGGCTTCCCCGGCGCCATCCTCCGACGCCGGCAGGCAATGCTTGACAGGGTGCCGCCTGCGCCGTCATCTGCCGCCGACAGCAGCCCCTAACGGAGATTCCGCACATGCCGCTCAGCGTCGCTTTCCAGATGGATCACATCTCCACCGTCTCGATCGCCGGCGATACCACCTTCGCTCTGGCGCTGGAGGCGCAGCGGCGCGGGCACAAGCTTTGGCATTACACGCCCAACCGGCTTTCGCAACTCGGCGAGAAGGTTTTCGCCAAGGTGGAAGCGATGACGGTGCGCGACGAGGTGGGCAACCATTTCAGCCTGGGCGAGCCGCTGCGCACGGACCTTGCCGAGATGGATGTGGTGCTTTTGCGCCAGGACCCGCCCTTCGACATGCACTACATCACCACCACGCATTTCCTCGAGCGCATCCACCCGAAGACGCTGGTCGTCAACGATCCCGCCTGGGTGCGCAACAGCCCGGAAAAAATCTTCGTCACCGAGTTCGCCGACCTGATGCCGGACACACTGATCACCCGCGACCCGGCGGAGGTGGACGCCTTCCGCGCCGAGCATGGCGACATCATCGTCAAGCCGCTCTACGGCAATGGCGGCGCCGGTATCTTCCACCTGCTGGAGGCCGACCGCAATCTCGCCTCGCTGCTCGAGTTGTTCACCCAGACCTTCCGCGAACCGTTCATCGTGCAGCGCTATCTGAAGGAGGTGCGCGGCGGCGACAAGCGCATCATCCTGATTGAGGGCGAGCCCGTGGGCGCCATCAACCGGGTGCCGGCCGCGCACGATTCGCGCTCCAACATGCATGTGGGCGGCCGTGCCGAGCCGACCGAGATCACCGAGCGCGAGCGCGAGATCTGCGCGCGCATCGGGCCGGCCTTACGCGAGCGCGGCTTCGTGCTGGTGGGCATCGACGTGATCGGCGGGTTGCTTACCGAGATCAATGTCACCTCGCCGACCGGCGTGCGCGAAGTGCAGAGGTTCGGCGGCGCCGACGTCGCCGCCCTTTTCTGGGACGCTGTGGAGGCGCGGCGATAGGTCCCGCGTTCTGCCGCTGCAACCGCCCGCTACCCGCCTGCAACCAGGACGCTTTGTTTGTTCGCGTAATGTTCTTGATCCGACCTGCAATCCATGCTTGAGTAAGGCAACTGATCATTCGACCGGGGCATAGGGGCGCCACAGGGCGGGGGAGGTTGCATGGTTTCGCGTGTGCGTACGATTGCGTTCGAGGGGATCGAGGCTGTTCCCGTCGACGTGCAGGTGATGGTTGCGCCCGGCAAGATGGGCATGCAGATTGTCGGGCTGGGCGACAAGGCGGTGGCGGAGAGCCGCGAGCGGGTGCAGGCGGCGCTCCACGCCTCGGGCCTCTCCATGCCGCCCAAGCGGGTGACGATCAATCTCGCGCCTGCCGATCTTCCCAAGGAGGGCAGCCATTACGACCTGCCGATAGCTCTCGGCTTGATGGCCGCGCTCGGCGCCGTGCCGGCGGATGCGCTTTCCGACTATGTGGTGCTCGGCGAACTGGCGCTCGACGGCACGGTGGCGCGGGTGGCCGGCGTGCTGCCAGCGGCGATCGGCGCCAATGCCATGGGCAAGGGCCTCATCTGCCCGCATGACTGCGGACCGGAGGCCGCGTGGGCAGGCACGGATGTCGATATTCTGGCGCCGCGCAGCCTGATCGCGCTGGCCAATCATTTCCGCGGCACGCAGGTGATGAGCCGGCCGGAGCCGGCTCTGGGGCCATCGCCCGGCGTGTTGCCCGACTTGTCCGACATCAAGGGTCAGGAGAGTGCCAAGCGGGCGTTGGAGGTCGCGGCGGCCGGCGGCCACAATCTCCTGATGGTCGGCCCGCCGGGTGCCGGCAAGTCGATGCTGGCGCAGCGTTTGCCGTCCATCCTGCCGCCGCTGTCGCCGAAGGAGCTTCTGGAGGTCTCCATGGTCGCCTCCATCGCCGGTGAGCTTGCCGACGGGCGCCTGTCCGACCGGCGCCCCTTCCGCGCGCCGCACCATTCGGCGTCCATGGCGGCGATGGTCGGTGGGGGTCTGCGTGCGCGGCCGGGTGAGGTGTCGCTGGCCCATCACGGCGTGCTCTTCCTCGATGAACTGCCGGAGTTCACAGCGCAGGTGCTCGACTCGCTGCGGCAGCCGCTGGAAAGCGGCGCATGCGTCATCGCGCGGGCCAACCACCGGGTGAGCTATCCGGCACAGATCCAGCTCGTCGCGGCGATGAATCCCTGCCGTTGCGGAATGGCGGGCGGGCCAGGGCACCGGTGCGCGCGTGGCCCGCGTTGTCAGACGGAGTATCAGGCGCGCATATCCGGCCCGCTGCTCGACCGCATCGACCTGCGCGTCGACGTGCCGGCCGTCTCGGCCGGCGACCTCATCCAACCCGGCAAGGCGGAGGACAGCGCAACCGTCGCTGCACGCGTCGCCCGCGCCCGCGAAATCCAGCGGGAGCGTTTTGCCCATCTCGGCCTGCCCGGATGGACGACAAATGCGCGCTGCTCACCCGCCCTGGTCGAAGACATCGCCGCGCCTGATGCTGCCGGCCTCTCGCTGCTCCGGGATGCGAGCGAGAAAATGGGTCTGTCGGCCCGCGCCTATCACCGGGTGCTCAAGGTCGCGCGCACACTGGCCGATCTCGACGGAGCGCGGCAAGTCGGCCGCATCCATCTTGCCGAGGCCATCTCCTACCGCGTTGCCGGCGAGCGCCTGGCGCAGGCGGCGTGAGCATGGCGCGATAACTCACCTCTGCGGTGGGGTTAGCTGAATCTGAGGTCGATGACCTCAGGCGAAAGGACATCCGCGTCTCGCTCGACGATTTCGGCACCAGCCGGTCCAGCATAGAGCGGCTGCGCAACTTCCAGTTCGACCATCGGAGAGGGCGCGGCACTGTATGCCCGCGCGGATGAAAAGTGGCGGTTCCGACTAGGCGCGTGACGCTATTTGCCGACGGCGCCGACAAGCAGGTTGTTCCCCGAGCGCAGGCTCACCCAGCGGCCGGTGTGGTCATTCGCCTGACGCTTGAGATACCGATAGCCCGTATGGCTCCACAACTTCACCTCGTCCTTGAGATTGTCGAGGATGAAGTCACCCTGATCCGTCCGCACGGTCAGCACCGCATGGCCCTCGCCGTCGCGCTTGCGCACGACGGTAATTAGGAGGTTGGATAGAGGCACACCTGCTCGCTGTAGCCGCCGGCGTTTCTCCAGCACATAGTCTTCACAGTCGCCGATACCCTTGTCCGGATAAGTCCAGACTTCCTCCCTGCCGTAGATGTCGCGGTCATTCATCGCCTTCACGGACCTGTTGACCGCGAGATTGATGCTGGAAATCTTCCGTTGCAGTGCTCCGGTCATGCGGACCGGCCCGTTGTCACGCAGCCGGATGGCGCACTCGCGCGGCCTCTTCTTGCAGAACTCGTAATGACCGACGGGCTGGGATGTTGCCTCACCCGTCACCATCGAACCGGACGCTGCCGCCACCCCGGTGCCGAGCCCACTCAAAGCCATACAAATCCCTATTGCGGTGCTGATGCCCGCCCGCCTAGCTGCCATTTTTGGCGCTCCCCGGTATTTTCTTAATGAAGAGTTAAGAGGCTAGGAGCGGGTGCTGTCAATTATAAAATCGGGGAAGTGCACCTTATGGTTTACATCGGCTGTCGGCCCCCGCGCGGCTTCGGCAAGGGTACAGGCTGTCAGCGTGCGCCGTTCGCCCGTTTCGCCTTTGCGGCGGAAGTGCTGTGGGCATCGATGAAATCGATGATGCGCGGGGCGATCTCGGCCCTGAACCGCGACCCATTGAAGACGCCGTAATGGCCGACTACGGGTTGCAGGTAGTGGCTACGCATAGTGTTGGGGATATTGACGCAGAGGTCCTGCGCGGCCTCGGTCTGTCCGACGCCGGAAATATCGTCGTTCTCGCCCTCGACCGTCAAAAGCGCGACCGAGCGTATGGCGGCGGGGTCCACCGGCTCGCCACGATGCGTCATCTCGCCCTTCGGCAGCGAATGGCGGATGAAGACGGTGTCGACGGTCTGCAGGTAGAACTCCGCCGTCAGATCCATAACTGCCAGATATTCGTCGTAGAAGTCGCGGTGCATTTCCGCCGAATCACCATCGCCATCCACAAGGTGCATGAAGAATTCCTTGTGGGCCGTGATGTGCCGGTCGAGATTCATGCTCATGAAGCCGGAGAGTTGCAGGAAGCCCGGATAGACATGGCGCAGGAAGCCCGGGTTCGGCCACGGCACCTGCATGATAACGTTGTCGCGGAACCAATCGATACCGCGCTCCTCGGCCAGTTGGTTGACGGCGGTGGGATTGCGTCGCGTGTCGATGGGCCCGCCCATCAGCGTCATGGTGGCCGGCAGGTTTCTGTCGCCGCGCGCCTCCATCAGCGCCACCGCCGCAAGCACCGGCACGGAAGGCTGGCACACGCCCATGACATGGGCGCCGGGCCCGAGCACGCGGAACATCTCGATGAGATAGTCGACGTAGTCGTCGAGGTCGAAACGGCCGTCCGACAGGGGCACCATGCGCGCGTCCGTCCAGTCGGTGACATAGACATCGGCGTGCGGCAGCATCGCTTCCACCGTGCCGCGCAGCAGCGTTGCGTAATGGCCGGACATGGGCGCCACCATCAGGAGCCTGGCATCCGGCTCGCGGCCGGCCGGCAGGTCACGCACGAAGCGGATCAGCCGGCAAAAGGGCCGCGACCAGACCACCTGCTCGGAGACGGCGACCGTCTTGCCGTCCACCACGGTCGATTCGATGCCGAATTCCGGCTTGCCGTAGCGGCGGGTGGTGCGCTCGAACATCTCTGCGGCCGCGGCGATGGTGCGGCCCCAGGGTGTGCTTGCGGCTGGATTGAAAGGATTGGCGTAGAGGAGCCGTACTGCTTGGGCATAAGCCCGTGCTGGTTGCAGGGCCGCGTGGTTGAATTCGTAAAGCTGGTAATACAAGAGAGACCTTTCCGACGCGGGACCCTTATTGCCGGTCGCGTGTCCGGCAAAGCGGCTTGCGCTGCGGCAATGGACGACGGTTCAAACTAACGCAGGTTTGGTGCATTGCAATAGAGGCAACTGCTATCCTAGTTAACTTACTGAAACTTATGCACTCCCCAGGCCGCTTTCAAGTCAGGGGATGTTGCGTCGCAGCATCAAAAGCCGCCTTTCGGCTGCGATTCCCGGTGGCACTTCCGTCAGAAATTGCCTGGCGAGGGGGGCGGGAGCGGCATTAAGGGCGCATTCAACGAAGCCCTCTCCGGCATAGAAACGCTCATTGAAGGGAAGGTCGCGAAAGGTCGTCAGCGAAACACCTTCGTGGCCTTCCTCGCGGCTTCTGTCGATCGCAGCATTAAGCAACGCCGTGCCGATGCCGCGGCGCCCATGGTCGGGATCGACGGCGAGCTCCCGCAAATGCAGGAAACCGGCGAGTGGATGGAGAACCGCATAGCCCACCGCCTCGCCACCATGATGAACGGCGACCAGGGTCTCATTCTTTCCAGCAAAGGCGTCGAATTCCGCCGGTGTCATCCGCGGATTGTCAGCCAGCGAGGGATACCCGAACGCTGCAAAAAGTGCGGAAGCGCGGACGTCCACTCCTGCCAGCACGGCTGCATCGTCCGAGCGGTAGGCGCGGATGGCGTAGCCTGCCGGCAGTCCATGTTCCGTCATCGTGCGCGCGGTTCAGCCCTCATAGCCTTCGACGATGATCATTTCGGCGTCGGCCACCTCTTGGCGGATGGCCTTGGCGGCCTGGTAATCGGGGGAATTATAGCAGTCCGTGGCCGCCTGCATGGACGGGAACTCGATCACCACATTGCGCCCGCGCCCCTTGCCTTCCATGGCTTCATAGGCTCCGCCGCGCGCCAGAAACCGGGCGCCGAAGCGCTCGAAGGCGGGCTTTGCCGTCGCCACATAGTCCTTGTAGCGCTCCGGGTCGCGCACATCCACGTGGGCAATCCAATAGGCCTTGGGCATTTTTCCCCTCCCCTCGGTTGTCAGTCTTCAGGCGGCAGTGAGCATTTCCGCCAGGATCGTTTCGGCGGCGGCCCTGCGGTCGGCTGCGGCAACCACGGGGCGGGCGACGACCAGATGGCTGGCGCCGGCGCGGATGGCGCCGGCGGGCGTCATCACGCGCTTCTGGTCGCCAAGGGCAGCACCCGCGGGGCGTATACCCGGCGTGACGACCGCCAGATCCGGCCCGACGATGGCGCGAACGGCTTCGGCTTCGGCCGCCGAGCAGACGACGCCGCCCATGCCGGCGTCACGCACCTGCTCGGCGCGGCGTAGCACCAGCGTGTGTGGGTCGTATTCATAGCCGGCGTCGATCAGGTCTTGCTCGTCCATGGAAGTGAGCACTGTGACGCCAAGCAGGCACAGGCCGGAGCCTTCGGCCGCGGCAACGGCAGCGCGCATGGCCTTGGGGTAAGCGTGCAACGTCAGCATGGTGACGCCCATGCGGGCGATATTCTCGACGCCTTTGGCGACGGTATTGTCGATGTCGAGCAGCTTCATGTCGAGGAAGACCTTCTTGCCCGACTGCACTAGCTCCTGCGCAAAGCCTAAACCACCGGCGAAGGCGAGCTGATAGCCGATCTTGTAGAAGCCCACGGTGTCGCCCAGTTCGGCCACCGCCTTCTCGGCCTCGGCGAGCGTGGGCACGTCTAGCCCGACGATCAGGCGGTCGCGCATCTCGTCAGCCGGCATGGTCCACCCCCTCGAATGTTTCCATCGGCGTCCAGTCGCATAAGAGTTCGAAGCTGGCAATCCCGAAGGCGAAGAGGTTTCCGCCTCCCGCGGGCTGATCTTCCCGTCTGGAAATGGGGCGGCCGCCAATCCGGCATTTGAGTAAGGTGCCGACACCGCCATGCCCGACCAGGAGCGTGGGCACGGGCTGCGGACGATCCAGCACGCGGCGCACTGCGGTTTCGATGCGATCGGCAGCGTCCACCGCCCTTTCCCAGCCTTGCCAGCTTTTATCCGGTTCGGCAAAGAACCGGTCGGCGGCGGCCTCGAATTCGTCGGGCTGCAGAAAGCCCGTCGCCGAGCGGTCGTTCTCTCCCATCTCCGGATCGATCTCGACCGCGACACGCAGGTAAGCTGCGATCAACGCCGCCGTCTCGACGGCCTTCAACTCTGCGCTGGAGACGATGCACCCGACGGACCGCAACCATGTCTTCCCGAGCATGGCGTCGACCCGTTGCCTCCCCCCGTCGGAAAGGCGCCATTCGGGAACGGGGCGCTCCGGTTCTATCTCGACCTGCGGGTGCGTGAGATAGAAGGCCTTCACGCCTCCACCCGCGTCGACAGCATGCGTGAGCGCTCGATCAGCGTGCGGCAGACCTTGGCCATCGCCTTCTGCAGTCGCTCCTCCACGAAATCGCCACTCTCATCGAAGGCCTCCGCACCGCGCGCCACGGAGCATTGCGGTGTGACCACCTCCGCCTGGCAGTGCACGAGCACGCCGCGCAGGTGGATGATGGCACGCGCGCCGGCATAGGCGCCGCTCGAGGAGGAGCAGAGCCCTACCGGCTTTCCGCTGAAGGCGCGAAGGGAGCGACCTTTGGCGTCTGCTTTGACGCGACTGATCCAATCGATGGTGTTCTTCAACAAAGGCGGCAGGGAGGAGTTGTATTCTGGCGTGGCGATCAGGAGACCGTCGTGGGCGGCGATCATTTGCGCCAGCTTCACGGCGTTTTCCGGCACACCCCTCTCCTGCTCCAGGTCCTGGTTGAGGATGGGCAGGGGGTAGTCAGCGAGCGAGATGCGCGTGACTTCGGCACCCTGCAGCGCCAGCTCCTTCACGGCCGCGTCGGCGGTCTTGCCGCTGAAGGCGCCGCTGCGGATCGAGCCGGCGAAAACCAGGATTCGCACCGTCATGAGCCTCTCCAGATTGCCGCCCTTCTAAAAGCCATCGATGCCGTGGTGCAACAGCCGGCAGCGATCAGTGCGCGGAACGATAAATGAACGGCCGTTCACGCCTGTGCGGCGCGGCGGTAGATCCACAGATGCGCCGGCGGAATGTTGCGCATGACGAAGTCGAAACGCTCGACGGAATAGCTGCCGCGGCCCGCGGGCACCGGCGAAAGCGCACCATAGGTTATCTGCACGACGGGCCGCCCAACCGGCAGCAGGTCCAGGATCTGCTCGATCAGAGCAATGCGCTCCGGCATCGGGAAGTTGAGCAGCGGAATGGCGGAGATTACGCTGTCGAAGGTGCGGTCCGTCCAGGGAGCGAGCACCGCGTCGAGCTCGAAAGCGCTGCCATGGACGATATTCACGCCCGGGAAATCGTCCCGCAGCCGCCTGACGAAATCACTCGAATACTCGATGGAAACGAGGTTCTCCGGCTTTATGCCGCACTCGAGGATTGCGCGGGTGATGACGCCAGTGCCGGGGCCCAGCTCCAACACCATGTCGTCCCGCTCGGGACGCACGATCGAGGCCATGCGGCGGGCGGTCACACCGCTTGTCGGAACGATGGAGCCGACCGCCTTCGGCTTGTCTATCCAGCCGCGGAAGAAGCGCAGCTCTTCATCGAACCGTTCAGCGAGCGCCTTACCCAGATGTAAATTTTTTCCCATTTCACTCACTCCCCCACAGGCCAGGGTTGCTCGCCCACACTTCCCGCCCTTGGCACCGGATCGGGTTCGCCGGCAGGAAGACGGGCAATCGGGCCCTGAGGGGCCTTTTTCATGCCGGTTATACCATCAATACCATTCTTATAGCATTGTTCCTGAACAGGCCTAGTCGCCGAAAGACTCTAGGAAATCTTTCATGCGAGCAAAGAAGCCCGTCGACTGCGGGCTGTTCTCGCTGGAGGAGATTTTCTCGAACTCTTCTAACAGTTCACGCTGTTTGCGCGTCAGGTTCTGCGGTGTCTCCACCGCCACCTGGATATAAAGATCGCCCACCTGCGGTTGCCTGAGAATTGGCATGCCCTTGCCGCGCATGCGGAACTGGCGGCCATTCTGCGTGCCCTCGGGCACTTTCACGCGGGTCTGGGTGCCGTCGAGGGTGGCGACCTCGAAAGAGCCGCCGAGGGCGGCGGTCGTCATGGAGATGGGGACCTTGCAATAGAGATCGGCGCCGTCGCGCTGGAAGAACTCGTGCGGCTTGACGGACAGGAAGATGTAGAGATCGCCCGCCGGGCCGCCGCGCAGTCCGGCCTCGCCCTCGCCGGCGAGGCGAATGCGCGTGCCGTCCTCGATGCCGGCCGGGATGTTGACGGAAAGCGAGCGCTCCTCGACGACGCGCCCTTGCCCGGAGCATTTCGTGCAGGGATCCTTGATGATCTCGCCGCGGCCCTGGCACTGCGGGCAGGTGCGCTCGATCGAAAAGAAGCCCTGCGCGGCGCGCACGCGGCCGGCGCCGTGGCACATGGAACACTGTGCCGGGGAGGAGCCGGGCTTGGCGCCCGAGCCGGAGCATTCATCGCAGCTCACCGACGTGGGCACGTGGATCTGCGCCGTCTTGCCGGTATAGCCCTCCTCGAGCGTGATTTCCATGTTGTAGCGAAGGTCCGCGCCCCGGTCGCGGCCGCCGGAGCGACGGCGCCCGCCGCCCATGATGTCCCCGAAAATGTCCTCGAAAATATCGGCGAAGCCGCTACCGCCAAAGCCGGCGCCGCGCCCGCCCATGCCGCCATTCTCGAAGGCGGCGTGGCCGAAGCGGTCGTAGGCTGCGCGCTTCTGCGGGTCGCGCAGCGTCTCGTAGGCGAGGTTGATTTCCTTGAACTTCTGCTCCGCCTCGGTATCGCCTGGGTTGCGGTCCGGGTGATACTTCATGGCGAGCTTGCGGAATGCGCTCTTTAGTTCCTTCTCGTCGGCGTTTCTCGACACGCTGAGCGTCTCGTAAAAATCTGCCTTCATGAATTAAAGATCCCGCATGTTCTTCTGGACCCGGCACCACTGTCCCCGGCCGGTGCCCGCTATTTAGGTGTTCCGCAGTGCGAATGCCATAGTCTGCGGGATTTTGAAAGCCGTCAGCCGCTGACAGTCCCGAAAAGAAGAAGGCCCGGGCAACGACGCCCGGGCCTTCCTGTTATTCCGCAAACGCCGGTCAGGCCGACTTCTTGTCGTCCTCGTCGATCTCCTCGAAGTCGGCGTCGACGACATCGTCGCTGGACTTGGCCTCGCCCTCGGCGGAGGCCTCCTCCGAACCCTCGGCCTGATTTGCCTCGTACATGGCCTGTCCGAGCTTCATGGAAGCCTCGGCGAGCGCGGTGGTCTTGGCCTTGATGGCCTCCACGTCGTCGCCCTCGGTGGCCGTTTTCAACTCGGCAATCGCGTTCTCGATGGCCTTGCGATCGTCCTCGGAAACCTTGTCGCCATAGTCGGCAAGCGACTTCTCCGAGGAGTGGATAAGCGCTTCGGCCTGGTTCTTCACCTCGACCGTCTCGCGGCGCTTCTTGTCGGCCTCGGCGTTGGCCTCGGCGTCCTTTACCATATTCTCGATCTCGTCGTCAGAGAGGCCGCCGGAGGCCTGGATGCGAATCTGCTGCTCCTTGCCGGTGCCCTTGTCCTTGGCCGAAACGTTGACGATGCCGTTGGCGTCGATGTCGAAGGTCACCTCCACCTGCGGCACGCCGCGCGGTGCGGGCGGGATGCCGACGAGGTCGAACTGGCCAAGCATCTTGTTGTCCGCCGCCATCTCGCGCTCGCCCTGGAAGACACGGATCGTCACCGCCGATTGGTTGTCCTCGGCGGTCGAAAAGACCTGGCTCTTCTTGGTCGGGATGGTCGTGTTGCGGTCGATGAGCCGCGTGAAGACACCGCCCAGCGTCTCAATGCCGAGCGACAGCGGCGTCACGTCGAGCAGCAGCACGTCCTTGACGTCGCCCTGCAGCACGCCGGCCTGGATGGCGGCGCCCATGGCGACAACCTCGTCCGGATTCACGCCCTTGTGCGGCTCCTTGCCGAAGAAGGACTTCACCGTCTCCTGCACCTTGGGCATGCGCGTCATGCCGCCAACGAGCACCACCTCGTCGATCTCGCCCGCGTTAAGGCCGGCGTCTTTGAGAGCAGCCTTGCAGGGATCGACGGTGCGCTTGATGAGATCTTCGACCAGGTTCTCGAACTTGGCGCGCGTCAGCTTGATGGCCAGGTGCTTCGGCCCGGTCTGATCGGCGGTGATGAAGGGCAGGTTGATTTCGGTCTGGGAAGCGGACGACAGCTCGATCTTGGCTTTCTCCGCAGCCTCTTTCAGGCGCTGGAGGGCGAGCTTGTCGTTCTTCAGATCGATGCCCTGCTCCTTCTTGAACTCGTCGGCAAGGTAATTGACGAGCCGCATGTCGAAATCTTCACCGCCGAGGAAGGTGTCGCCATTGGTCGACTTCACCTCGAACACGCCGTCGCCGATCTCGAGAATGGAGATGTCGAAGGTGCCGCCGCCAAGGTCATAGACGGCGATGGTCTTGCCTTCTTTCTTATCGAGGCCATAGGCGAGCGCGGCCGCGGTCGGCTCGTTGATGATGCGCAGCACTTCCAGACCGGCAATCTTGCCGGCGTCCTTCGTGGCCTGGCGCTGGGCGTCGTTGAAATAAGCGGGAACGGTGATGACCGCCTTCTCGACCTTCTCGCCGAGATAGGATTCGGCCGTCTCCTTCATCTTCTGCAGGATCATCGCCGAGATTTGGCTGGGCGACTGCTTCTTGCCGCCGGCCTCGACCCAGGCATCGCCATTGTCGCCCTTGACGATCTTGTAGGGAACGAGCTTCTTGTCCTTTTCCGTGACCGGGTCATCGTAGCGGCGGCCGATGAGGCGCTTGATCGCGAAAAGCGTGTTTTCGGGATTGGTCACAGCCTGACGCTTGGCCGGCTGGCCGACCAGACGCTCGTCCGAATCGGTAAAGGCGACGATGGAGGGCGTGGTGCGCGCGCCTTCCGCGTTCTCGATGACCTTCGCGTCCTTGCCGTCCATGACGGCGACGCAGGAATTGGTTGTTCCGAGGTCGATACCGATTACTTTTGCCATCTATTCTCTCCGCTTAGCAGACTGTCAGGACCCATTCAGGCGTTCCAGGCAACAGCCCCTGTTCATACCGAAATGCCGCGATGCTTCGGTCGGTGAGACGCACAAGCCGCGACTTCGCCGCGTATATAAGAACAGCATTTTTATCACGCAAGGCGGCATGTGCCTGATCCGGCACAAGATAGCGGCAGGAAACGGCCGATCCTGAAGCGGGTTGCTAGACCTGTTCCCAGCCGTCATGGGCAGCTGCGCGGTAGATGGCGTCAATCACCTTCTGATTCTTCACCGACTCCTCCAGCGTGAAGACCGACGCGTCCTCGCCACCGGCCGCACGGGCGAAGGCTTCCGCCTGGCGGCGGTACTGGCGGATGTCGCCGTAGCGGTAGACGGTCGAGGTTCCGTGGTCGGCGCTGTGCAGGATGACGCGGTCGTCGCCGTAGACGCGCGAATTGAACGGCGTCTCCACCTCGATGAAGCCCTTGTCGCCGTGAAACACCATCACCTGCCGCGCCGCCATCTGCGTGGACACGTAGAAGCTCATCTCGAAGCCACCGCAGTCCGCCTTGACGCTGGCATAGGTATCCGTGCCGAATTTGGCGTCGCGCTCGACGACCGCCTGAAGGCGCTCCGGCTCGCAGCCGGTGACGAAGCGCGTGGCGACGGTCGGATAGACGCCGATGTCGGGCAGGCCGCCGCCGCCGAGCTCCGGCCGGTTGCGCATGTTGCCGGGGTCGACATTGTGATAGGTGAAGGCACCCTGCACATGGCGCAGGCGGCCGATGGCACCCTCGGCGATCAATTCCCGCGCCTTGTGCCATTGCGGATGGTACGTGACCATGAAGGCCTCGCAGACGAGCACTCGGTTGCGGTCGCGCGCCTCGATCACCTGACGGATATCGTCGGCGTTGAGCGCCAGCGGCTTTTCCACCAGCACGTGCTTGCCGGCGTCCGCCGCCTTCACCGCCCATTCCACATGCTGCGAGGTGGGGAGCGGAATGTAGACGCCGTCCACCTCCGGCGAGGCGAGCAGCGCTTCGTAGGAGGAAAAAGCATGCGGGATGCCGAAGCGCTCGGCAACGGCTTTCGCCCGCGCCTCGTCGCGGCTGGCGATGGCGGTGACCACTCCGTTCTCCGCGTCCAGAAGCTGCGGAATGACGAACTCGCGGCCGATCTTGGCCGTCGACAGAATACCCCAACGGAACATGACACCTCCTGAAACAAGCGCGGCGAGACTATCGGCGCACGGAGGCGAGGTCCATATCGAAGTACGACGTTGGAGAAGGGCGGCGTCCCGACATCCATGCCATAGCGGGAGCGGAAGACCTTGCCGCGGACATGAAAGCGCAGGCTCCCTTGTTGCGCCGCCTCGCAAGCCTGACGTGAAACGTCTCTTGGAAGATCCGGCCGCGAGCCGTGAGGTTGCCTTCGATGGTCGCCATGTCCTCGCCGGTGCGGCGGACTGGCGAGGCGCTGGTCGGCCACCCGAAGCATGAGGAGGCCGAGGCCGATCTGGCCGACGATCCGGGCCATCCAATGAAAAGCGATCGCGACAAGGCGGTAGCCGTCTCTCCTGTTGCGAAACATGAGACGTGGCTTATGCCAGCAGATTAACGCGGCGCGTTGCGGTCGTCATGTTCGGCTGGCAAAGCAGCCGGCAAAGCCGTTGCGGGCACCCTTCGTGCTGAGGGGGTACGGAACTTCACCACGGTATCACGGTCAGCTCCGGCCAAGTCGCTTTGGCACGGGCGGCCTTGGTCTCATGGATGGCACGATTATCGACGATGCGGTTCGGCACGACGCGGAATGCGAAGATGTCTTCGAGACCGTAAGGGGCACACAGCTCAAGTCCACCGCCATGTTCAAGGCGCACGCCGACGGCATGGGTGCGGGTGGCGAAACGGGCGATCGAATCGCGACACGAGGAAAGCGGTGGGCATTTCCTGCCGAAGCGTTGCTCGTACCATAGATGGACGCGCGCCTGGTTGCGGATCTCTACGGGCTTGGGAAGTCCCGCGAAGACTTCCTCGCCCCGCCGGATGATGACATCCTCCGCCCCCCAGGAGAGATCGCTGTCGTCGAAGTAGAAAAAGTCGATGTCCTTGATGCCGTAGCCACTCGGGCGACGGGTGAGGTTGTTCCAGATCGTGTTGTAGAGCGTGCCCGAGACGATCCACCAGTGCGGCAGATCGAGGTTGCGCGCGCGCTGGAGCGCCTCGCGCACCAGCGGGTCGCGCCAGACGATGTCGAGGAAGGCCGCTCGCTGCGCCTTGGAAGAAGCGCCGGCGTATCTCAAGTGATCCATCGGCGCCCCTCCTCCCCATTCGCTCAGCTTCTCAACACGCCGCCTGTCTGCTTGCCGACATTCTCCACGATTCTTCCCGCGACCGCCTCGAAATCCTCATCCGTCAGCGTTCTTTCCACCGGTTGGATCGTCACCTCGATGGCGATGGACTTCTTGTCCGGCCCAAGAGCAGCGCCCGCAAAGACGTCGAAAACGCTGACGTCCGAGATCAGCTTCTTGTCGGCGCTTGCCGCGGCGCGGGTCAGCGTGCCGGCCTCGACGGCCCTGTCGACCACGAAGGCGAAGTCCCGCTTAACCGCCTGGAAGGGCGAAAGGTCGAGGCGCGGCTTCGTGCGCGTCGCCCTGGCCTTCGGCTCGGGGATCGCGTCGATGAAGACCTCGAAACCGCACAGCGGGCCGGAAACATCCAGCGCCTCCAACGTCTTCGGGTGGAACTCGCCGAAGGTGCCGAGCACTATCTTCGGGCCTAGCTTGATCGTGCCCGAACGACCGGGGTGATACCAGTCCGGCCCGCCAGCCTCGATCTGCAGCTTGTCCACCGGAGCGCCGCCGGTTTCGAGCACGGCGAGCGCGTCGGCCTTGGCCTCGAAGACGCCGACGGGCGCGGCGTTGCCGGCCCAGTGGCGGCCCTCGCCCTCCAGCCGTGCAGTGCCGCGGCGGATGCCGGCCGCCACGCGGCGCTGGCCCTCCGGGCTGTCGCCCTCATAGGCGCCCGAGACCTCGAACAGCGCCACGTCGGCGAAGCCGCGGTCGGCGTTGCGTTGCGCGGCGGTGACCAGACCGGGCAGAAGCGACGGGCGCATGGTCGACATATCGGCGGCGATGGGGTTGGCGAGCGTTAATGCCCTTTGCCCGCCGCCGAAGAGCTTTGCATGATCGGCGGGGATGAACGACCAGGTGACGGCCTCCATCATGCCGCGCGCGGCAAGTGCGCGCTTGGCCTGGCGCGTGCGCACCTGCAGGGTGGTGAGTATGCGACCGCTGACGGCGTCGTGCGAGATCATCGGCCCGGGTGCGATCTCGCTGACGCCGTGAATGCGCATCACCTCTTCCACAAGGTCGGCCTTTCCATCGACGTCTGGCCGCCAGGAGGGGACGGCGACCTCCACCGTCTCGCCCGCGCCTTGCGGTGCGAAGCCGAGGCGCGAGAGGATGGCGAGGCTTTCCTCGGGCGGCACGTCGAGCCCGGTAAGCCGCTTCACCTCGGCAGGCGGGAAGGAGACCGTTTTCGGCGTGTGCCCCTGATAACCGACAACACGCGCCTCAGTGGCCTCGCCGCCGCAAATCTCCAGGACGAGTCGGGTGGCCAGTTCCATGCCGCCGACCATGAACTCAGGGTCCACCCCGCGCTCGAAGCGGTAGCGCGCGTCGGTGATAATGCCGAGATCACGGCCGGTGCGGGCGATGTTTGTCGGCTCCCACAGGGCCGATTCGATGAGCACATCCGTCGTCTCCGCGCTGCAGCCGGAATGCTCGCCGCCCATAATGCCGGCGATCGATTCGACGCTGTTCTCGTCGGCAATGACGCAGACCTCCGGCGAAAGCCGGTATTCGCGCTCGTCGAGCGCCAGCACCGTCTCGTCCTCTTTGGCGCGGCGGACGGTCAGGTCGCCTGTCACCTTGGCGGCGTCGAAGACGTGCAAGGGGCGGCCACGGTCGAAGGTGACATAGTTGGTGATATCGACCAGCGCATTGATCGGGCGCAGGCCGATGGCGATCAGCCGTTGCTGCATCCATTTGGGCGAGGGACCATTCCTGACCCCGCGCACGGCGCGCAGCGCGAAACCGTGACAGAGATCCGGCGCCTCGATCCGCACATCCACCGGACAGGCGCCGCTGCCGGAGACCGGCTCGACCGTCCCGTCCTTCAGGCGCCCCAGCCCCGCGGCGGCCAGATCGCGAGCGATGCCGTAGACGCCGGTGCAGTCCGGCCGGTTCGGCGTCAGCCCGATCTCGATGATTGGGTCATCGAGTTTCGCCCATTCGGCGAAGGAGGTGCCCACCGGAGCGTCCTCGGCCAGATCGATGATGCCCGTATGTTCGTCGGAAAGCTGCAGCTCACGCTCTGAGCACATCATGCCGTGACTTTCCACGCCGCGGATTTTGCCAACTGAGAGCGTGGTGTCGATGCCGGGGATGTAGGTGCCGGGTGCGGCGAAGGCGCCGATGAGCCCGGCGCGCGCGTTGGGGGCGCCGCACACGACCTGCACGGGCTTGCCGTCGCCGGCATCGACCGTCAGCACCTTCAGCTTGTCCGCATCAGGATGCTTTTCCGCCGTCAGCACCTTCGCGATAACGAACGGCTTCAGGGCAGACTTATCGTCGACGGATTCGACCTCGAGGCCGATCATGGTGAGCGTGTCGACGATCTCGCCAAGCGTGGCCTCGGTTTCGAGGTGATCCTTGAGCCAGGAGAGTGTGAACTTCATCGCAAATGATCCTCAGGAATTACTGTCAGCGCTCGACGCTGAAGCGGTCGAACCGCGGCAGCTCATCATCCACCTTCAGGAAGGACAGGCGCTCGCTTTCAAAGGCGTGCAGCGTCGGCGCGAAGCGCTCGGGCTCGTTCATCACGCCTAGATAGACGTAAATATTCCCCGGCAGTCCATCGTCGCGATAGTCCAGCGGACTTCCGCACACTCCGCAGAAGCTCCGCTCCATTCGACCGTTGCGGAAGCTGCGGCGTGCTTCGCCTTCGAAGACGACCGCATCCTGCTCAAAACCCACAAAAGCTGTAACAGGGGCGCCCGTCGCCTTACGGCAGTCGCTGCAGTGGCAATAGGAACTCCGGATCGGTTCGGCATCCGCCATGAACCGGACGGCACCGCAACGACAGCCGCCTGTATGAAGTGCCGTCATGAACTCAACCCCGCAAACAGCGTCGGCATGTCGAGCGGGCGGAAGCCGTAGTGCTGGAGCCAGCGGACGTCGGCGTCGAAGAAGGCGCGCAGGTCCGGCATGCCGTATTTCAGCATAGCGATGCGGTCGATGCCCATGCCCCAGGCAAAGCCTTGGTATTCGTCCGGGTCGAGCCCGCCATAGCGCAGCACGTTCGGGTGCACCATGCCGCAGCCCAGGATCTCCATCCAGTCGCTGCCCTCGCCGAAACGCACCTCGCCGGGCTTCGAGCGGTCGCATTGGATGTCGACCTCCAGGCTCGGCTCCGTGAAGGGGAAATAGCTCGGCCGGAAGCGCATATTGAGCGACGGCACCTCGAAATAGGCCTTGCAGAACTCGGTCAAAACCCACTTCATGTTGGCGACATTCGCCGTACGGTCAATCACCAGCCCTTCGAGCTGGTGGAACATCGGCGTGTGCGTGGCGTCCGAATCCGCCCGGTAGGTCTTGCCGGGGATGACAATGCGGATCGGCGGCTTTTGCGCCTCCATGGTGCGGATCTGCACAGGCGAGGTGTGCGTGCGCAGCAGCTTGCGCTCGCCGTTCTCATCCGGCTCAAGGAAGAAGGTATCGTGCATCTCGCGTGCCGGATGGCCTTCGGGGAAGTTGAGCGCGGTGAAATTGTAGTAGTCCGTCTCGATGTCCGGGCCCTCGGCGATGGCGAAACCGAGATCGCCGAAGATGGCGGTGATTTCGTCGACCACCTGCGTGATGGGGTGGATGCGGCCGCGCTCTGCCGGCGGGCGGGAGAGGGGCAGCGTC
This sequence comes from Chelativorans salis, assembly GCF_025336525.1. Taxonomy (GTDB): domain Bacteria; phylum Pseudomonadota; class Alphaproteobacteria; order Rhizobiales; family Rhizobiaceae; genus Chelativorans; species Chelativorans salis. Next base: position 5,980 of record NZ_JAOCZP010000015.1, on the reverse strand, counting down.
ACGTCCACCTTCTCGCGCTCCAGCCGCTCGGCGATCGCCGCATCGCGCAGCTCGGCGCGGCGGGCGGTCAACGCCTCGGCGACTCGGTTCTTCAGGCCGTTGATGGCCGGCCCCATCACCTGGCGCTCCTCCGGCGACATGGCGCCGAGCGTCTTCAGCTTCTCAGAAATCGATCCCTTCTTGCCGAGAGCCGAAACACGCACGCTCTCGAGTGCCTGCTCGTCGCCGGTCGCGGCGATCTCGTTCAGGATCGTTCGTTCGAGTTGCTCCAGATCGCTCATCGTCCTTCCTTCGACTCCTGTCTTGGCCATTGCCGGCGATGCGCCGTCCCGTGCGGCGGAATCCGGGACTTTGCCGGGCGTCGGAAGCGCATCGTCGCTTGCGTTCTTATCTTCCATCGTCCTTGCCTTCACGAAAAAACCCGCGCCAGCCTGCCAGCGCGGGTTTCCCGAAAAAATCCGTTCCTGCTTCGGGAAGCGCTGACCTTAGGCGACAGCGCTTTCAAAAGCGTTCGGCGTGGTGTTCTTGAGATACTCAAGCGCCGTCTTGGCCTTGGCAACGAGCGCGGCGAAAGCCTGCGGCTCGTGCACGGCCATGTCGGCCAGCACCTTGCGGTCGATCTCGATCCCGGCCTTGTTGAGGCCATCGATGAAGCGGCCATAGGTCAGGCCGTGCTCGCGGGCGGCGGCGTTGATGCGCTGCACCCACAGGGCGCGGAAATTGCGCTTGCGGTTCTTGCGGTCGCGATAGGCATACTGCAGCGACTTCTCGACCGCCTGCTTGGCGGTGCGGATGGTGTTCTTGCGGCGGCCGTAGAAGCCCTTGGCGGACTTCAAGACCTTCTTGTGCTTGGCGTGGGCGGTAACGCCCCTTTTTACGCGGGCCATGACATGATCTCCTTAAAACCGGTTCACTCAGAAGCTGTAGGGCATGAACTTCTTCACGATCTTCGTATCGGGATCGGAAAGAACCATCGTGCCCCGCGCATCGCGGATGAACTTGTTGGAACGCTTGATCATGCCGTGGCGCTTGCCAGCGGCCGCAACCTTTACCTTGCCGGTGGCGGTTACCTTGAACCGCTTTTTGGCAGAAGACTTAGTCTTCATCTTGGGCATTTTGCTTCTCCGATTATCGGCGCGAATGCGCCCTTATAGTTCTGCCCGGACCAAGAGTCCGGAAGCATTAAGAGCCGCCACGGCATGCCCTGCCGGCCGGCTCGCACGAGGCGTGCCTCATATCAGCAAGTTTCAGCTCACGCAATAGCCGCGCGGATTCCGTCAGTACAGCCGGAAAAGGACGGAGATCAGCCCCATTTCCTGCCCGCGCTCGATCAGCTCGAAAAACGGAAGTGCGGCAAAAAACGCAAGTCCGTCGACCAGCGTTCGATTGAATATGCGCGGCCGAAAGGTCACCTCGTCCCGATCCTTGAAAAGCCTCGGATCGGGAAAGAAGCGAGGCACCCTTTCCAGATAGGCCCGATAGGGCTCACCGAGCACGGCCTTCAGGTGGCGCTCCTCGCGCAGGGCCACGACGTAAAAGGCAATCATGCAGAAGGCGGCTGCAAGCGCCGTTATCGCAAAGCTGCCAGTCTGCGCCCCGACCCCCGCCGCCGCAAGGGTCGAGAAGAAGTAGAGCGGGTTGCGCACGACGGAATAGGGGCCGGTGGAGACCACCTCCGCCGACTTGCGCCCGCCTATATAGAGGGTGGACCACAGCCGGCCGCCGATGCCGACAAGGATCAGGGCGAGGCCATATGCTTCCAGCAACTCGTGCATCATTTCGCTCTGCAGCGAGCTGCTGAATATCAGCAGAAAGCAGATCACGCCGATAAGGAACGCCAAAACATAGCGCCGCATGGCCTGATAGGCGGCCATCGCCTTTGCCGTTTCACCACTCATTTTATGATTTTGCCCTTTCGCCTTGCGCGGCAGCAATGTGCTTCAACCCGCGCAAGGCATAATCGGCATCTAGGCTATTTCGGGGCAAGCACCATCATCATCTGGCGGCCCTCGAGCTTCGGCTCAGCCTCGACCTTGGCGATCGGCTCTACCTCCTCGCGCACGCGATTCAATAGCTTCATGCCAAGCTCAAGGTGGGCCATTTCACGTCCGCGAAAGCGCAAAGTCAGCTTCACCTTGTCGCCCTCCTCGAAGAACCGGCGCACGGCCTTCATCTTCGTCTCATAGTCATGAGTGTCGATGTTGGGCCGCATCTTGATCTCTTTGATCTCGATGGTCTTCTGTTTCTTGCGGGCTTCCGCGGCCTTTTTCTGGCTCTGGTATTTCAGCTTGCCGAGATCGGTGATCTTGCACACGGGCGGATCGGCATTGGGCGATACCTCGACAAGGTCAAGCCCGGCCTCTTCGGCCGTCAGCAAGGCTTCCTCGGTCGCGACAATGCCCCGGTTGTTGCCTTCGTCATCGATAAGCTGAACCCGGGGAGCCCGGATTTCACGATTGGCGCGGGGGCCCTCCTTCACCGTAGGCGGCGCTTTGAACGGTCTGCGAATGGTCTTCGTCTCCTCAAGTCGTTGACGGAACGGTCTGGCCCGTAGCGTCGAGCCGATGGCTATGTGCGCTTGGCGAGCCATGTGTCAATAGCATAACCAAGCAAAAGAATCACGTGGAAGAGAGACGGAACGGCGGATTGCTCTATGCTCTTTCGCCGGAACGGCGCCCGTGCCAGAACACCTTGCGACAGGAGGACGCGGATGAACCAGAGCGAACCGACCCGCATAGAAGTCGACGGTACCGAGATCGCCGTGCGCCACCGGCCGGGTCGCGTGCCGGGCCTCGTATGGCTCGGCGGCTACCGTTCGGACATGAAGGGCACCAAGGCCGAAGCCCTGGACGCCTGGGCGGGCGAAAAGGGCCTCGCCGCCACCAGGCACGACTACTCCGGTCACGGCGAATCGGGCGGCGCTTTTACCGACGGCACTATCTCCCGATGGCTCACTGAGAGCCTCGCCGTCGTCCGCCGTTTCACGGAAGGTCCGCAAATCCTGGTCGGCTCCTCCATGGGCGCCTGGATCGCACTCCGGATGGTGCAGGAGTTGCAGAAGGCGGGTGAAGACGGGCGTGTCGGCGGGCTTCTGCTCCTGGCGCCGGCACCGGATTTCACGACAGAGCTGATGGAGCCGGAGTTGACGGCCGCGCAGCGGCAGGCGCTGGAAACCCAGGGCCATATCGAGGAACCCTCCGAATATTCGCCGGAGCCGAATGTCTACACCAGGGCGCTGTTCGAAGACGGGCGTAGGAACCGTGTGCTTGAAGGCATCATCGACACCCACTGCCCCGTGCACATCCTGCAGGGCATGGCTGACCCCGACGTGCCCTACAGCCACGCCATGCGGCTAGTCGAGCACCTGCCGGCCGACGACGTCACCCTGTCGCTCGTCCGCGACGGCGATCATCGCCTGTCGCGGCCGCAGGATATCGACCTGATCCTGCGTGTTGCGGCGTCGCTGGTAGAGCGGGCTAGATAGCGGTGGGCCGCTCCTCCAGGGCGCGGCACCCTCCCCTGATAACCGTTACCGTTTTGAACTATGCCTTGAAACCGGTCCTAGCTTTCCCCATTTCCATCTGTGCGGCCGCGCCTGACTGCAACCGATGAGGAACAGGTGACATGACCAACTCTGCACTGCTACGCCCGGCTTGGACGCCGGCGACGATCGCCCTGATGGTGATCGGCTTCATGGTGTTCTGGCCGCTCGGTCTCGCCATGCTCGCCTACATTCTTTGGGGCGACAGGCTTGGCGAATTCAAGCGCGACGTGAATCGCGCCACCGACGGCATGTTTGCCAACTGCCGCCGCGCCTCCCGCGCCCACGCCCGCACGGGAAATATCGCCTTCGACGACTGGCGCGAGAAGGAGCTGGAGCGCCTAGCCGAGGAGCGCCGCAAGCTCGACGCCATGCGCGAGGAGTTCGATGAGTATGTGCGCGAACTGCGCCGTGCCAAGGATCAGGAAGAGTTCGACCGCTTCATGAACGAGCGTAAGCCTGGCCGTAATTCGAGCAAGCGCAAGGCAAAGGACGAAGACTGACCAGCCTTCGAAACACTTTTCCCTGCCCCTACAGGCGGCGCCCCTCCGGGCGCCGTTTTCTGTTTCCCTGAACTTCTCTCCTTTTTACGACTCTTCTGCCGTCCCGAATCATCTATTCTGTTCGAATGCTGCCCCGCCCGTTCAAAAGAGCCCCATTGAAGGTGACAGCACCGCCCGTGGAACAGATTCATCGGGTGGCCGGCCGCGAACTGCTCCTGAAGATCGTTGAAAACGCCCGCGCGCGGCGCCTGACCTTGCGGATAGCGCCAGGCGGCGCGGGCCTACGCGTTACCATCCCGCCCGGCCTTTCGCTTCGCGAGGTGGAGCGCTTCCTGGCGCGCCACGAGGGCTGGCTGGAGGAGCGGCTGAAGAAGCTGCCCGATCGGCCCCTGGTGCGGCCAGGCATAAAGATCCCGCTGCGCGGCGTGCCGCATCTGATCGTGCACGAGCCAAGCCGGCGCGGTACGGTCGACGTGACGACGATCGACGGCCAGCCGGCGCTGGTGGTGAAAGGCGACCGCAGGCACCTGCCGCGTCGGCTGGCGGACTTCCTGAAACGGGAGGCGCGGAGAGACATCGAGATGCTGGTCGCCAGGCACACCGAAAGGGTCGGCCGGCGTGCCAGGGCGATCCGCTACCGCGACACGACCAGCCGCTGGGGCTCCTGCACGTCCGACGGCACACTCTCCTTTTCCTGGCGTATCATGATGGCTCCGCCGGGGGTCATCGACTATCTGGTGGCGCACGAGGTAGCCCATCTGAAGGAGATGAACCACGGCTCTCGCTTCTGGAAGCTGTGCAAGGAGCTGTGCCCGGATACGGAGCGCTGCAAGGCGTGGCTGAAAAGGAACGGGATGGCGCTGCAGGCAATAAGTTTTAGTGAGTAGTGAATAGCGGGAAATCGTATCGGAGAGGCAGGAAATGACCCGCGGCACCCCCAGGGAGACCACTACCACTCACTATTCGCTCCACCCTCGACTCTACCGCCATTTCATGCCACTTCCAGCCTCATGGAACTCGACATCAAAATCTGCGGCCTGAAGACCGAGGAGGCGGTGGCCGCCGCGCTTGACGGCGGGGCGAGCCATCTGGGCTTCATCTTCTTCGAAAAGAGCCCGCGCAACGTGGCGGTGAAGGCGGCCACACGCCTGCGGCAGGCGGCGCGTGGCCGGGCGAAGGCGGTGGCGGTGTCGGTGGATGCCGACGACGAGACGCTGGCGCACATCATCGAAGGCATGGAGCCGGACATGCTGCAGCTGCATGGTAAGGAAAGCCCCGAGCGGGTGGCTGCGCTAAAGGCGCGCTACGGCCTGCCGGTGATGAAGGCGGTGTCGGTGCGCGAGGCGGCGGATCTGGAAGGTATCGGCGCCTATCGCGGCATCGCCGACCGCTTCCTGCTCGACGCCAAGCCACCGGTGGGTGCGGAGCTTCCCGGCGGCAACGGCATCCCGTTCGACTGGCGGCTTCTGACTTTTCTTGACGGCGATGTGGATTACATGCTTTCGGGTGGCCTGAATGCCGCAAATATCGGCGCAGCCCTCCGGCTCTGCCGCCCGCGCGGCATCGACGTTTCGTCGGGCGTGGAGCGCGCGCCGGGCGAGAAAGACCCGGATTTGATCCGCGCCTTCTTCCACGCCGCGTGCGGCGCAGGAAGAGCGCGACCAGAGGAGACGGCATGAACAAGCCGGCTGAACCAAACTCCTTCCGCACCGGACCCGACGAGCAGGGCATGTTCGGCATTTTCGGCGGTCGTTTCGTTGCCGAAACGCTGATGCCACTGATCCTTGACCTGGAGGCACACTGGGAGGCGTCGAAGAAGGATCCGGCGTTTGCGGCCGAGCTGGAACATCTCGGCACGCACTATACTGGCCGTCCCTCGCCGCTCTATTTCGCTGAGCGGCTGACAGAGCATCTCGGCGGTGCCAAGATCTACTTC
>NZ_JAOCZP010000014.1 GCF_025336525.1 Chelativorans salis | reverse complement strand
TTGAGCTCTCCGCCCTGCCCGGCTCTTCTGGCTTCGGTGCCAGGGGAGCATGACATTTTAACTTTGCGCTCAGCCGGACATTCCAACTTGGTTGCAACACACACTGTAGGCGGGTGGATCCTATTTTGAAGTGCGACTCGGCAGCGATATCAAGGGGTTATTGCTCACGAGGAATTGCACATGAACACCTCCCTTTCCCGATCGTATTGCCAGATTGACTTTGACGAGCGGCGGAAGTCGAAACCGGTCGCGACGAGCAGCGCCGCTGACGAAAGAGCACCACGAGCGCGGAGAGAACGATCGCGGCGGCGCTCCGGACTTGGCAATTGCTGCAGCTCCAGTCGGATTTGCACCGTCAGACGGTTCAAATGCAGTCATTCTGAAGGCCTATGACGCGAGTGCTTCCCAACTCCGTCCGCCGTCGGTGCTGGTCAGGATACGGCTCTCGTCCGTGACAGCGAACAGGCGTTGTGGTTCGTTCGGGTCAACCGCGAGATGGAGAAGGACCCGCTCGCCGAAATCGTCGGCGACGGTCTGCCAGGCCAGTGCCGCAGCGGGCGCCGTGACTAGGCCCGTGCCGAGAACGAAGGCGTAGACCGACCCATCCGGCCCGACTTTCACCATGGTCGCAGGTCGGCCTTCAAACCCCGCGCCCTCCCATGTCCCGCCGCCGTCCCGGCTAATCATGAGCCCGTTCCGGGTCGCCGCATAGACGATGTCCGGATTGGCCGCAGACGCCGCGATGGCGAAGACGTCGGCCGGCGGCGCGCCGGCGACCTCCCAGGTCTTGCCGCCGTCCCGGCTGACCTGGATGCTCCCGTAGGAGCCGTACATCACGTTGGGATCAGCCTGGCTGATGTCCATTGCGTGAAAATCGACCGGCCCGTTGGCGCCGCTGGCCATCATCTCCCACGTGTGGCCGCCGTCGCGCGAGACGATCACCCCCATATTGCCGCCGTCAACGGGATGGCCGCTGCCGAAGAAGACGCCGGCTTCCGCCGGATGCGGCGTAAAGCCCATATAGTCGTTCCGGTTGTCGGAAATCCGCTCCGCCGTGCCGTCCGCGGCGGTGTGCCAGACACCATGATGGGTCGCGAGATAGAGGCGCGAAGGGTCTTCCCGATCCACCGCGATGCCGTGAATGTGGGAAACTTCGGAAAGTTGAACGCGCTCGCCGGCCTGGCTTCCCAGTCCGACAACGCCCGCCACCAGCAGGCTCGCGACCGCCGCTCCAGCGATCCAGGATTTCAGTTGTATTCTCATTGGGGGTTCCTCAGTTGCTTGAGTGTTCTGTCGACGCCGCGAAGAGCGAGCGGATGCGGTCCCACAGCGATGGCTCGGGCTCGTGGTGGGGGACGTTCGCGTTCGTCAGCCCGTTTATGAAGACGACCATGTTCGTTGGCTCGAAGCCGAGACCATGGAAATTGGCCACCCACCGCCCGTTCTGGTCGATGATGTGGGTTACCACGCTGTGCACCTGGTAGCCGTCCTCGCTTACCGTGAATCCGTGACCGAACTTCTCGGCCAGCTTGCGCGTCGTATCCTCCGGACGGTCGGGCCCGCTTGTCAGGAAGACCCAGTTCGCTTCGGGATCGAGGCCGTGAACGGGGCCGTAATCCTTGAGCACCTTGGGCGCGTCCCGCTCCGGGTCCGTGGTGACCGTGACGAACTCGACCCTGTCCTTCATCGCGGATGCGTTGACCATCTCTTGGATCTCGCCGATCAGGTCGGCGTGCAAAGGGCAGACATCCGGGCAGCCCGCGTAGATGAAGTGGAGCACCACGACCTTGCCGCGCAGATCCTTAAGGCCGACCGGGTTGCCGTCGGCATCCTGAAGCGCCAAGTCAGGCGCCGGCTCATCCCGGATCTCGAAATACTTCTCCTTCTCGAAAAGATCCTGCTGCACGTCTTCCAGCGAATGGGCCATGGCCGCCGCAGGAACAAGGATCGCGCCGGCGAGAGCCGCGGCGGCAAGCACGCGTGTTAGGGGCATCGTATTCACCTGGCTATCCTTGGGTGAAGCCGGGCCCGCACCAATGCCGGCCCGGCTTCACGCCTCAATTCTGCGTATCGGGCTGCTCACCGTCACCGGGTTGCATGTCCATGTCCGACATCATGGCCTGCATCATCTTGTTGCAGTTGCTCATCATGTCGTTCATCTGGGACATCATCCGCATCATGGGCATCATCCCCATGCCGTCACCCTGCATGCCTTCCATCATTTGCTGCATGTCTTGCGACTCTGCCGGCTGCTGCCCGCTGTCGGTATCGTCCTGCGCAAAGGCAACCGGTATCGCCGCGAGACCTAGAACGGCGAGCGCAACGGCGGTTTTCGACATCCTGTTCATTGTAGCGTCTCCTTTTCCTGGTTGACCGCTTCTTCCTGAGCGGCATCTTCGCCGGAGGGTCCGGCCCTTCCGGAGGCGGCCTTGGTTGCGGCCTCCACCTCGACTTCGACCACGTTTTCCATGACCTGCGACGGAGCAGCGATGGCCAGCGGCTCGTCCGTTCCCGCCGGCAGCTGTTTCGCGGCCTCCCGTGCGGTCGTCTGGTCGGCGGTTTGCGACGCAGCGACCACCTCGAGGGGCGTCGCTGTGACCGAAGTCGCAGGCGCTCCGTCGCAAGCCTGAGCCTTCGAACAGGAACTGCCTTGGGCACCCGAGGAAGAACAGGCCCTCATCGTGCACAGGCCCAAGGCGCACATGATGGCGCAGGGGGCGAGCGTGACCAGAATTGGCGCTACTCCGGCCACCACCAGCCATGGCCAGCTAAACCACAGGGCGGGAATAGCCAAGGCGACGGCCGCCGCTATCAGCCCGCGCCGGCCGCGGAGCTGATAGCGGATGTATCGATATATGTCCGCGCCAAGCGACGTCTCTTCTACGGTTTTGCTCATGGTTGGTCTTTCTCTCCTCCAGGTTCTTTGATGGATGATCTTCGCTGCACATTTCTTGCCCCGATCATCCCGCGGTTCTCGTTTCGAACGGTTCAGTCGACATTTGCGGCCGATTGCAGTTGGCCACGCAGAAGCGCGACCATTTCAGGACTGTCCCACTCCGCCGGACCGACCAGCCGGCCAAGTTCCTTGCCTTCGGGACCAATCAGAAGTGTCGTCGGAATCCCGACCGCTCCCAGCTTTCTGAAGACCCGCCCCGACTCGTCGACATAGATGCCCACCTTCGTCAGGCCGAGTTCCTGATAGAACGCCGCGACTGCAGGGATGCCGCCCCTGTCGATCGACAGCGGGACGACCACGAAATCGGAACCGCCAAGCTCGGCCTGAAGCCGATCGAGCGACGGCATCTCCTCGCGGCACGGGACGCACCACGTCGCCCAGATATTGAGCAGGACGGTCTGGCCGCGGAAGTCCGCCAGAGACATCTCGCGTCCGTCGCGATTGACGAAGGAGAGGTCCGGCACGACCTGCGGCGTCTCGTGAAAGACCAGAGTTCCGCTGGCTTGCGGGGTCGCCGTGGAAATTGACGAGCCGGAACCCTCGGCTCCAATCTCGCTTCCGTCAGAATTCGCGAATTTCCATAACGCTCCCGCTGCGGCGAGCCCACCGATGACGGCGACCGCCAGGATGGCTGCGGTTCGAGGCTTCATGGCGCGTATGGTGCTCATTGCCGCAACTCCGCAATGAGGGCTGCGATCCGTTCGCGGTGCAGCGCACGGTGACGAGCGATGGCCCGGGCTCCGCCCGTGTCCGCCGCCTCACCCTGAAGCGAGGACGGGTTGCTCGCATCGATACGAGCCATGCATGAATCGGAAGACATCTTCCTCACCGATTGGATTGTTCCTCGCGCAGGCCAAGCCTGCTTCGGATTCGGTCCATTACGGACGCGCACGCGGAAGCATGCTCGCCGGGACTCGACAGGACGGCTAACTGCGCCGAGCGGCGCAGCCCGTCCTAGGCGAGGATGTCAGATCTGGGAGGGAAGGGATCGGGAGCCCTGTGAAGGCCGCTTATGGCCGGGGCATAGTGAGCATGGGCCAAGAAAGCGGCGCGCGGGACGAACCCAGTGGCAGCGGGAAGCAAACCGTAAAGGCAAATCCCAAGTGCCGTGCACTGCGCTCCAGCGATGGCCATATCGCTGTCGTCGCAGTGATCGCAGCCGCCGGGCATCGCCTGATCGACAGAGGCCTCCATCCCCGGCATGGCCGTCTCCATCGGCTGTATTCCAGCCAATGCGGTCCCGCCCCCGAAGGCGAGGAGCAGGAGCGCGGCAAGGAGGCAACGGACAGTCTTCATGCGATGACAATATAGAGGTTTGGCCGCCGACTTCCAATCAGGCGTGTGAGAGGCGGATCGTCACGGGGAATTGGGGGTGGAAGCTACGAGCCCGTGCTGTCGCGCGTCAGGCGACGGCGTAACGCTGTTCCGGCTGACGCCGCGCTTCTCGCGCACGCCGTTGCACTGCACCTCATAAAAATCGGCGGCGGCGAACGCGCGGAACAGTGCAGCACGCCGGCCGTTGGGGGGGAGCGCCGTCGTGGCCTCACGGTCCATTGAAGGAGCGACATGATCGAAAGCGTCGGCACAACTCTTTACGTCAGCGCCGGCCTTTTCTGGAAGGCGTTCTGGGCGCTCGCCTTCGGCTATGCGTTTTCCTCGCTCATCCAGGTTCTGGTCCCGCGCGAGGTGATCGCCAGGCATCTCGGGCGCGCCGGCTTCAAGGAGACGGTGTTGGCGATGGTGCTCGGGCCGGCGTCCTCGTCCTGCTCCTTCGCCGCACTCTCGGCCGGCCGCGCCTTGCTGGTGAAGGGTGCGGCGCTCACGCCGATGATGGCGTTCCTGTTCGGCGCGACCAACCTGTCACCGCAGGTCGCGGCCCTCGCCTGGATCTTTCTCGGCTGGCAGTTCGCCTTGGCCGTCGTCGTCGGCTCCATCGCGCACGTTCTCGTGATGGCGGCGGCGGTGCGCCTCACCTACCCGAAAGCCATGGTCGAGCGCGCGCGGGAGGACGCGTCCGAGGCAGGACATGCCGGGCACGGCGACCCGGCGGAGGGACTGCCTCGCCCCTGGCGGGAGAAGCTGGCAAGCCGCAAGGCGTGGCGCCGTATCGGCACGACTTATTTCGGCGAGTGGCACATGGTCTGGAAGGACTTGCTGTTCGGCTTCCTGGTCGCCGGCGCAGTCGCCGTGCTCGTGCCGGACGCGGTGTTCCAGGCGATCTTCCCGCAGGGCCTGACGCCCGTTCTGCTCGTCGTCATCCATGCGCTCCTCGGACCGGTGCTGGCGCTGCTGACGATCATCGGCTCCATGGGAAACGGTCCGCTCGCCGCCGTGCTCTGGGAGAACGGAGTCCTGTTCGCGGGCATCATCGCCTTCCTGTATTCGGACTTCGTCGTCATCCCCTCGCTGCGGATCAACACGACCTACTATGGCTGGCGCTTCGCCGCCTATCTGGCCGCGATCTTCACCGTCTCGGCCGTCGGCGCAGGCATCATCATGCACGCCCTGTTCTGGCTACTCGGCTTGATCCCCGAACCACAGGCCGGCAGCGTGCAGCAGCTTGCGCAGTTCCGGATCGACTATGTGTTTTTCCTGAACCTTGCCGCTATCGCCGTCACGGCTGCGCTTTTGTGGCAATGGTGGCGGGATCGTCGCCATTCAGCGGAAGAACGAGTTGCGAATTCATGAAAACAGAGGAGCAGCGCTCGCCGACTGTTGTGGATCGCCGTCGCTGGCCTGGTTCTCGGCGTACTGGGCGTCTTCTGGGACAGGGCCTGGCATGCCCGTCAGCCCGGTAGCGAATTGATCGGAGCCAACGAGGTCGTCAAGGCGCACTGGTTGATGATCCTGGGGTGTCCTGATCATCTTCGTTGCATTGGCGATGGCGGTCCGGGCGATCCGCGAGCCCTGGTCAGCCGTATTGGGCTCTGTTGAGCCGTTTGCCGTGTTAATTCCTGAAAGCCGTTTCGTTTGGATGTGCAAGCTGACGGAAACCCGGATAATGTGTCGCTATGGAATCTCAAATTTTCATCCGTACTGCATCCCACGAAGACTGGTCCAAACTCGGACCGCTTAAGCTGCAGTCATCGCTGGGATGGGGAGATCATATCGATGAGTTGCTGGCGCTTCCTGAAGCGCGATACGTCCCGGCTGCGCATGTACCCTTCGTCATCGTAGCCGAGCTTGCGGGAGAGATCGTTGGCTTTGCCACGGTCCTTTCGGGCGAGAATGCTCTCCAAGCCGAGTTGGAAGACTTATTTGTCGCTCCCAATGTATGGCGCAGGGGTGTGGGTGCACAGTTGCTTGCCGAAGCGGAACGTCGCGCTGTGGCGCTCGGCGCACACGCGCTACATGTCATTGCCAGCGAGCGAGCTCGCGCCTTCTACGAGGCGTCCGGATTCCGGATGATCGGAATGGTCGCGACGGATTTCGCTCCTGCACCGGAAATGCATAAGGATCTATGTAGGTTCTCATCGCGCTAAGAGACTGGCTGTGTAGCGCGAGCGCTTACGAGTGGCTGCAATGGGCTGAGGCTGCTAAATCAGCGCTAAACACCCGTTTCAAGCGGAGATTTTCAACTGTATCCACCCTCCTTTGACACTGGAGAAGGCAATTAATCTACCCAGGGCGGACATGCCTCGAGATCCACGAATGGCGGCAAACACAACCGAGATTGGTCGGAATCGCCTGGCAAAAGCCGCCCGCGACATCCCTGACACACACGCGCCAGTTATCTGGTCGTCCCCACTACCTTGTCTCGGGCATTCAGCGAAGCGGGCGGATAGACCAGCTTCATCACGAAATTCTTGGCTTGGCCGAAGCAGTGGCTAGCGCGAATCCGTCCACTGGGCAGTTGCAGGCAACTACAGGGCCCTATTCGGCGTTCGCAATAGTTGACTCCAAAGAGATCGTCGCCTGAAACTCCGGTAGCGACGCCACAACATGCGGAGGGATTTTGAGATGGTTGCAGAAAACCGCTTGTCCTTCCACGTCCCTGAACCGGAAGTGCGCCCTGGTGACGAGCCGGATTTTTCCGATGTCGTCATCCCCAGGGCCGGCTCAGTGCCGCGGCCGTCGGTGGACGTCGATCCGAAAGACATCCGTGACTTGGCCTATTCCATCATCCGCGTTCTCAACCGCCAAGGCGAGGCGGTCGGCCCTTGGGCCGGCGCTCTTACGGACGAACAACTCCTGGAGGGGTTGAAGCATATGATGGCGCTGCGTGCGTTCGATGCACGCATGCTGATGGCGCAGCGTCAGGGCAAGACCTCCTTCTACATGCAGCATATGGGCGAGGAGGCGGTTTCCTGCGCTTTCCGTAAGGCGCTCAACCCCGGGGACATGAATTTCCCGACCTATCGGCAGGCCGGCCTCCTGATAGCTGGTGGGTATCCGATGGTCGATATGATGAACCAGATCTATTCAAACGAACTGGACCCGCTCAAGGGTCGCCAGCTGCCCGTGCTTTACTCCTCGCGCGAGTATGGCTTCTTCTCCGTCTCCGGGAACCTGGCGACCCAGTATCCGCAGGCCGTCGGCTGGGCCATGGCTTCCGCAATCAAGGGCGATACCAAAGTTGCCGCTGCCTGGATCGGAGACGGGTCGACGGCAGAGAGCGATTTCCACGCCGCACTGGTGTTCGCCTCGACTTACAAGGCGCCGGTCGTCCTCAATATCGTGAACAACCAGTGGGCCATCTCGACCTTCCAAGGCATCGCCCGCGGCGGTTCCGGCACCTTTGCCGCGCGCGGGCTCGGCTTCGGCATTCCCGCTTTGCGTGTCGACGGCAACGATTACTTGGCCATCCACGCCGTCTCGAAATGGGCCATCGAGCGGGCGCGGCGCAATCTCGGACCGACGTTAATCGAGCACGTCACCTACCGTGTCGGCGCGCATTCCACCTCCGACGACCCCTCCGCCTACCGGCCCAAGACCGAGTCCGACGCTTGGCCGCTGGGCGATCCGGTGCTGCGGCTCAAGAACCATCTCATTGTCCGCGAGGTTTGGTCGGAGGAACGGCACAAGCAGGCGGAAGCGGAGGTGCTTGACACGGTGATCTCGGCGCAGAAGGAAGCGGAGAAGCACGGGACCTTGCACGCCGGCGGCAAGCCCTCGACACGCGACATGTTCGAAGAGGTCTTTGCGGAGATGCCGCCGCACCTGAAGCGCCAGCGCCAGCAGGCCGGAGTCTGAGATCATGCCTCGCATGACCATGATAGAGGCGATCCGGGACGCGATGGACGTTGCCATGGGGCGCGACGATAATGTGGTCGTTTTCGGCGAGGATGCTGGCTATTTCGGCGGCGTCTTCCGCTGCACGCAAGGCTTGCAGCAGAAATATGGTTCCAGTCGCTGCTTCGACACCCCCATAAACGAGTCCGGCATCATTGCTGCCGCCATCGGCATGGCCTCATATGGCCTTCGGCCCTGCGTGGAGATTCAATTCGCCGACTATATGTATCCCGCCTATGACCAGATCGTTTCCGAAGCAGCGCGCATTCGCTACCGCTCCAACGGCGAGTTCACCTGTCCCATCGTCATCCGCATGCCCACCGGCGGTGGGATATTCGGCGGGCAAACGCACAGCCAGAGCCCGGAAGCACTGTTCACGCATGTCTCGGGCCTGAAGACGGTGGTCCCGTCCAACCCCTACGATGCCAAGGGCCTGCTGATCGCTGCGATCGATGATCCCGATCCGGTCATCTTCCTGGAGCCGAAGCGGCTCTACAACGGGCCCTTCAACGGCCACCACGATCGACCCGTCACGCCATGGTCAAAACACGAACTCGGCGAGGTCCCGCAGGGCACCTTCAAGGTGCCGCTCGGCAGTGCCGCCGTGCGGCGGGAGGGGAGTGACGTCACCATTCTCGCCTACGGGACGATGGTCTATGTGGCGGAAGCGGCGGCGGATGAGGCGGCCGTTGAGGCTGATGTGATCGACTTGCGCACCCTGCTGCCGCTCGACCTCGACACGATCGTCACGTCCGTCCGGAAGACGGGTCGCTGCGTGATTGTTCATGAGGCGACGCTGACGTCCGGGTTCGGTGCCGAACTTGCAGCCCTGGTCCAAGAGCATTGCTTTTACCATCTGGAGGCGCCGGCTATACGCGTTGCCGGCTGGGACACTCCCTATCCGCACGCGCAGGAATGGGACTACTTTCCGGGCCCAGCGCGCGTCAGTCACGCAATTCGCGAAGTGATGGAGGCCTGAGATGGGCGAGCACATCATCAAGATGCCGGATGTCGGCGAAGGTGTGGCTGAGGCGGAACTGGTGGAATGGTACGTGAAAGTGGGCGACATCGTGCGCGAGGACACGGTGCTCGCCGCTGTCATGACCGACAAGGCGACGGTCGAGATTCCCTCGCCAATTGAGGGCGAGGTCGCGTGGCTGGCGGCGGATGTCGGAGCGTCCGTCTCGGTGGGCTCGCCGCTGGCGCGACTAAAGGTAGGGAGGGAGGACACCGAAGCAGACGACACCGCGCCGATGGACGACCGGCAGAGGGGGGCGCCGATTGCCGAAGGCATGGCGGAGGAGGGCGAACGCCAACCGCCGCCGCCCACCATCGAAGTCACACAGACCGCGCGTCCTACGCCGCCGAGGCCCGGGGGACCTGCGCCGAGAGCCCGAATACCCCGAGCTCCGGGAGAAAAGCCTCTCGCCTCTCCGGCCGTTCGGCTGAGGGCGCGAGAGGCGGGGATCGACTTGCGCCAGGTCCCCGGCTCCGGCCCCGCCGGCCGGATCCTGCATGAGGACCTTGATACTTTCCTGGCGGCCGGGACACAGATCCGGCCGGCCGCGGCCCTTGCCCGCGACACGTCGGTCACGGAGATCAAGGTTGTGGGGCTGCGGCGCCGGATCGCAGAGAAGATGACGCTTGCCAACGCGCGCATCCCGCACATCACCTATGTCGAGGAGGTGGACGTAACGGCGCTGGAAGAGCTGCGCGCAACGATGAACGGCCATATGCGCGGCGACCGAGCGAAGCTTACGCTTCTTCCCTTCCTCATGCGCGCCATGGTGAAGGCTATCAGTGAGCAGCCGGAAATGAACGCGCTCTATGACGAGGAGGCGGGTGTCGTCCGGCGGTATGGGGGCGTCCATATCGGCATCGCCACGCAAACCTCCTCGGGCCTGATGGCTCCCGTGGTAAGGCACGTCGAGGCGCGCGACATCTGGGTATGCGCGGCGGAACTCAGCCGACTGACGGAGGCGGCGAGGAACGGCACCGCAAAGCGCGAAGAGCTGACCGACTCCACTATTACCGTCACCTCCCTCGGCGCTATGGGCGGGGTCGTCACCACGCCCGTCATCAATCATCCCGAGGTCGCAATCATCGGCGTCAACAAGATCATGGTCCGGCCGGCTTGGAACGGCTCCGCCTTCATCCCCAGGAAGATGATGAACCTTTCCTCGAGCTTCGACCACCGCGTCATCGATGGCTGGGACGCCGCCCGCTTCATCCAGCGCATCAAGACGCTCCTCGAGACGCCGGCGCTGATCTTCATTGATGGATGAGACGATGAGGGAGATCTCCTGCAAGCTTCTCATCATCGGCGCTGGCCCCGGCGGCTACGTCTGTGCCATCCGCGCGGGGCAGTTCGGTATCGACACCGTGGTCGTCGAAGTGGCACGGCCGGGAGGCACATGCCTCAATGTCGGCTGCATTCCCTCCAAGGCGCTGATTCATGCGGCCGACGCGTTCGCCCGCATCAAGGCAGCGGAGGCGGGCGAAAGCCCCCTCGGGATCGAGCTGTCGGAGCCGCGCCTCGATCTCCAGAAAACCATCGCCTGGAAGGACCAAATCGTCGGAAGATTGACGAACGGCGTGTCCGGCCTTCTGAAAAAAGCCAATGTCAAGATCGTGCACGGCAGGGCCCGTTTCCGCGACGGCAAGACGGTCGAGGTCGATACGGAAACCGGCCTGCAGGTGATCCGGAGCGAGAACGTTGTGATCGCCACCGGCTCCGCTCCCGTGGAAGTGGATGCGCTTCCTTTCGGCCACTCCGTCATATCCTCCACCGAGGCGCTTTCGCTGGGAAAGGCGCCGGAATCTCTTGCCGTCATCGGTGCCGGCTATATCGGCCTCGAGATCGGTACGGCCTATGCTAAGCTGGGCACGAATGTGACGGTCGTGGAAGCAGAGCAGCGCCTCCTGCCGAATTACGATGCCGAGCTATCCGGACCCGTTGCCAGACGGCTGGATGCACTGGGGGTGGCGTCGCTCACGCGTGCCAGGGCGAAAGGAATGGCGCCGAGCGGCCAGCTTTTGGTCGATGTCGCCGGCAGCAAGGAGGTCCGGCTGAACGCCGAAAAGGTTCTGGTCGCCGTCGGACGCCGACCGGTGACGGACGGGTGGGGCCGTGAAGAACTCGTGCTCGACATGGATGGCCCCTTTATCCGCATCGATGAGAAGTGCCGCACCTCCATGCGCGGCATCTATGCCATCGGTGATGTGACAGGAGAGCCGATGCTCGCTCACCGCGCTATGGCACAGGGCGAAATGGTCGCAGAGATTGTCGCCGACCGTCCGCGCGCGTGGGACAAGCGGTGCATTCCGGCGATCTGCTTCACCGATCCGGAGATCGTCACGGTAGGTCTGCTGCCGGAGGAGGCGAAGACATCGGGGCGCGATGTCCGGATCGGACACTTTCCGTTCACAGCCAACGCGCGTGCCATGACCACGGAAGCGGAGGAAGGCTTCATGCGCGTGGTCGCGCGCGCGGACAACCACGTCGTGCTCGGCATCCAGGCCGTCGGCAACGGGGTTTCAGAGCTTGCCGCCGCTTTCACGCTTGCGGTCGAAATGGGCGCACGCCTAGAAGACGTCGCCGGCACGATTCATGCTCATCCGACGCAGGGCGAAGCCTTCCAGGAAGCGGCTCTAAACGCCCTTGGACACCCGCTCCACATCTAGAAAAACTCGACGTTTCGAGCCCGAGCCCCGCCGGCAAATTGCAGCATTGCGCTTTGTGAAGGGGCTCTCAAAGCTAAAGCTGCGGGAGTCAAGCCGGTTCGCCTCCGACTGGGTTGCGCAACTTGACCAGCTTACGCCCGGTCGGGTGCTCGCAGCCGTGCGCCTCCGGGCGTGAATGTCGCATTTCTATCTTGCTGTTCAGTCGGCAGCGTTCCCTCCTCACAGCGCCCTTCGAAGGCAATGGCGACATTTCTACTTTGCAGGGCGAGCGACATTCCAATCGGATGAACCTCTGCGTCACGGTTCGTCTCGAACCTCTTGGATATCCTTAGCAAGCTCGTCCCGGCTGGCTGTCAGGTAGACTTCGGCATTCCCGGCAAGTGATGGCCCCAGATAACCGCCCTCCTGGATAAGCGCAGTGGGCAGGCGCAGCCGCACGATCTCGCGCGCCATCGCGGCGAAACCCTCGCCGGTCATATTCACCTCGGACAGGGGATCATCCCCCGCCATGTCGAAGCCGAGCGAGACGACGAGTGCCTCGGCGCCGAAAGCGCGGATGGCGGCGAGCCCTTCCACGAAACGCGCCAGGATCGTCTGCACATCCTCGCCCGGTGACAGAAGAAGGTTCAGCGTTGTGCCCTCGCCTTCTCCTTCGCCGCGTTCGTCAGCATAGCCCAGATAGTAGGTCGGATAGTTGGCCGGGTCGACGTGAAGGGAGCACAGGAAGACGTCGCCGCGCTCGTAGAAGATGTCGAGCGTGCCGTTGCCCGTATGGGTGTCGATGTCGAGGATGGCGACCCTTGAGAAATGCTCCCTCAATTTCTGCGCCGCGATCGCCGCGTTGTTGAAGGCGCAGAAGCCGTTGGCGGCGTCGGACAGCGCGTGGTGGCCAGGCGGGCGGCACAGTCCGTAGACCATCCGCTCGCCGCTCATCACGCGCTCGGCGGTCTCTGCCGCGGTCTGGGCGGACCAGTATGCGGCCTCCCAAAGGCCTTGCGTTAATGGCACGGAGGTGTCGGTGACGTACCAGCCGAGCTGACCGAAAATCTCGGAGGGTCGCCTGCCCGCCCTGCGGCCGGGATGATAGTTCGGTATCGGCTCGGCATCGCCCGCCGCCGTGCGCCAGCGCACGTAGGCATCTTTCAGAAAGTCGACATAGCCCGCGTCATGGACGGCCTTGATGGGCGCTTCGCCGAAATCGCGCGGGCGCTCGATCGGGAAGCCGTTGCGCTCCAGCATGTCGCGGATGAGGAGGGCGCGCTCGGGCTGCTCGGGGTGCGGGACATAGGCGCCGCGTCGGAAATAGCGTTCGGGTTTGTGGAGAAGCTGCCGCTCGTCGAAAATCGCCTTCACCCGGTTCCCTTCCTTTCCTTCAGTAGCCGTTGGCACGGTGCACCGCCGTCTCGGGCCGCCTACCCGCCACCACATCGAGCGCGGCCCGGCACACCTGGGCGGCGACGAGAACGGGTGAACAGTCGCTTGCCTGATGCGGCGTGACCAATATCCGCGGATCGCGCCACCAGGGATGGTCAGGCGGCAGCGGTTCGCGGCTAAAGACGTCGAGCGAGGCACCGGCAAGCTGGCCGCTATCGAGTGCGCGGTTCAAATCCTCGTCCACCAGATGCTCGCCACGGCCGAGCTGAACGAGCGCGGCACCTTTCGGCATTGCGGAAAAAAGCAGGGCGTTCAAGATGCCACGCGTGGCGTGCGTCAGAGGCAGGACGTTGATGAGGATGCGCGAACGCGCCGCAGTTTTCAGGATGGCGTCCTCCCCGGCCTCGAAAGTGACGCCGTTGGCCTGTTCCGGAGGCGCGGTGCGCACCGCTGCCACCACCGGGAAACCCATCGCCGTCACCACCCTGGCGATCGCCTTGCCCATGAAACCGTAGCCGAGAAGGCCGACGGTGCAGTCGCGCGGCGGGATATAGTCATCGACATTGCGGCGCGCCCACTCCCCACGCATCTGATGGTTGATGTGGAAGCGCATGTTGCGGTGATGCCAGACCACCTGCCAGGCGGCGAAGCCGGCCATCAGGTCGCCCTGGTTTTCGTCGCGCACGCGCGTCACGATTGCATCCGCCGGCAGGCTGGGGCAATGGACGATGCTGTCGACGCCAGCCGCGATGGAGGCGGCGAGCTTGAGGTTCGGATAAGGCCGGAAGGCATCCGCGGTCGGCAGCCATGTCAGCGCGAAGCATACCTCTTCCGGCCGCTCGATCTCTTCAGGACGGCGCAGCCGCACGCGGTCCGAATGGGCGGCGAAATAGCGCCCGAACAGCGCCTCCAGGTCGAGTGCGCCGCTGAGGTAGACACCCTCGACGGGGCGCCCGTCAGCCATGGCCGGCCTCGATGGGTTCGAGCCCGCACCAGTCGGCAATGAAGAGCGCGATGGCACCGGTCACGCGTTTGATGGAGGCGAGGCTCACCCGCTCGTCGAAGCCGTGGATATTCTCTGTCACCGGGCCGTAGACGAGACATGGCGTCCCGGCATAGATGACGAAGACGCGCGCATCCAGATAGCCCGGCGTGACGAAGCTCTCCAGTTCGCTCGACGTTGCCCGGCGGTGGGCGTCGGCAAGCGCGGCTTCAGCCTCTCCGCCCTCCTCCAGTACATAGCCGCGGGCGAAAAAGCCGTTCCAGGTGACCTGCGGCGGCCGGTTACCGAGGAAGGTGTCGCCGGCGAGGTCCCGGGCCAGATGCTTCTCAATCCGGCGCGCCCGCTCGGCCGGATCGTCGCCAGGATAGATGGCAATGCGGCAGGAAAGCTTGCACCACGCCGCGACTGTGGAGGCCCAATCGCCGCCCGTGATCTTGCCGACGTTGAAATTGATGGGATGGTCGAGATCGGCGAAGTAGGGATAGTTCGCCTTTTCCGCGTTCCACTCCTCCGTCATCTTCTTCAGGCTCTCGATGACGCGGAAGCTCGCTTCGATGGCATTCGCCCCGGTGCCGGCCTCGCGCACATGCACCGGATGGCCCGCCACGTAGACCTCGAACCACAAGACGCCGCAATTGGCCCGCACCAGCTTCTCGTCCTCCGGCTCGGGGATGATGGCGGCATCGGCCGTATAGCCCTCGACCAGACAGGCGAGTGCGCCATTGCCGGTGCACTCTTCTTCCACGACGCTCTGCACATGTACTCGCGATGCGGGCTGTAGGCCAAGCCGGCGCAGCGCGTCCAACGCAAAGATATTGGCGGCAATCCCCGCTTTCATGTCGCCGCCACCTCGGCCATAAAGCCAGTCCCCTACACGCTTCGGCTCGAAGGGAGGCGTGACCTCCCACATCTCGTGCGGACCCTCCGGCACCACGTCCATGTGGCCGTTGAGGATTAGAGACTGGCCTTTCTCCACGCGCGGACGATGCGTGGCGACGACGTTCACGGCGTCGGAATAGTCGATGGTGACCGGAGAGAACCCAGGATGGTCGCGGATTTTGTCGACATCGATTGCGAAGGTTTCCACGGCGTAGCCGCGCTGTTCCAGCGCCCTGTGGACGAAATCCTGCGCCGGCCTTTCCCTGCCGCGCAGCGAGGGAAAGCGGATCAGGTCCTCGGTGAACGCGATCTGCTCTTCAAAACCCCGTTCGACCGAAGCCAGGATCTCTTGTGCGAGTTTTTCGTCCAAAGGTGTTTCCTCAAATCCTACGGGCAGTTCGTCACCGCATGACCCATCAACCCGCAGCCGCAAGCTCCTTCTCACGGCCGGGGATGGCGTCGATCAGCGTGCGGGTATAGGCATTCTGCGGGCGGTTGAAGATGTCGTGCGCAGGTCCAGTCTCGACGATCTCGCCCTGGTGCATCACGGCGATGCGGTCGCAGATCTGTGCGGCGACCCGCAAATCGTGCGTGATGAAGATCAAAGCGAGGTCGAGCCGTTCCTTCAGATCCGCAAGCAGGTCAAGCACCTGCGCCTGGATGGAAACGTCGAGCGCCGAGACCGCCTCGTCGGCGATGATGACGCGCGGCTCGAGCGCCAGTGCGCGCGCAATGCCGACGCGCTGGCGCTGACCGCCGGAAAACTCGTGCGGGTAGCGGTCGGCGGCCGAAACGTCGAGCCCGACGAGTTCGAGCAGCCGCGCCGCACGCTTATAGGCCTCGCGCCGCGACACGCCGTGGGCCATCGGCCCCTCGGCAATGATGCGGCCGATCTTTGCGCGCGGATTGAGCGAGGCATAGGGGTCCTGGAAGATCATCTGGATGGAACCGCGCACAGCGCGCAGGTGCTCGCCCTTGAGATGCGCCATGTCCTGGCCTGCCAGTCGCACCGTCCCCCGGTCCGGCTCCATCAGCCGCACCAGGCAGCGCCCGACGCTCGACTTGCCGGAGCCGGATTCCCCGACGATTCCCAAGGTCTCTCCCTCGGCGAGCTGCAGACTCACATCCTTCACGGCCTCTACGACGCGCGGCTTGGAGAACAGGCCGCCGCCTGTGCGATAGGTCTTGAAGAGGTTTTCGACCTCGAGAACCGGTGGCTTTTCCTTGCGTGTCGGCGCCTGGCCAGCGACGAGTCTCGGAATGGCGGCGATGAGCTTGCGCGTATAGGCATGCTGTGGGTCGTCCAGCACGGCGTCGGCCGTTCCGGTCTCGACGATCTTGCCGAACTGCATCACGGCCACCCGGTCCGCGATCTCGGCCACCACGCCGAAATCGTGGGTGATGAACATCACCGCCATGCCACGCTTCTGCTGCAGGTCGCGGATGAGCTCCAGGATCTGCGCCTGAGTGGTGACGTCGAGCGCGGTGGTCGGCTCGTCGGCGATCAGGATCTCCGGTTCGAGCGCCAGCGCCATGGCGATCATGACGCGCTGGCGCTGGCCGCCGGAAAGCTGGAACGGATACGCCTTCGCCGCCTTCGCAGGATCGGGGATGCCCACTTCCGTCAGGAGTTCCACGGCGCGGGCCGCCCGTTCCTTCGGGGTCAGGAGCCGATGCGCCTCGAACACCTCAGCGATCTGGTCCTCCACCCGCATGAGCGGGTTGAGCGCCGACATGGGCTCCTGGAAGATCATGGCAAGCTTGCGCCCGCGCAAATCCATCAGCTCCGCTTCCGTCTTGTCGAGAAGATCAACCGCGCCGAACACGATCCTGCCGTTCACCGGACGCACAAGGTCCGGCAGCAGCCCCATCATGGCGTTGGCCGACATGGATTTGCCGGAGCCGGATTCGCCGACGATGCAGAGGATTTCGCCAGCGAAGAGCTGCAGGCTTACATCATCGACGGCGAATGCCCGATCGGCCCCTTCCGGCAGGGCAATGGTCAGGTTCTCGATGCTCAGGACCGGTTCCGTTATCGCCATGCTCTATCTCCCCCGCCGCGCGAGGCTCGGGTTCAGCGCATCGTTCAGCCCCTCGCCGATGAGGTTGAGCGCCAGCACCGTCAAAAGGATCGCCACACCGGGGAAGAAGGATAGCCACCAGGCCTGCCGGATAACCGTCCGCGCGGCGCCGATCATGTAGCCCCACGACATCAAGTTCGGGTCGCCCAGCCCCAGGAAGGACAGCGAGGATTCCAGCAGGATAGCCGTCGCCACCATCAGCGAGGCAAGCACGATGATGGGCGACAGCGTGTTGGGCAGGACCTGCCGCCAGATGATCGTTGCGCTCGTCTGGCCCGACAGGATAGCCGCCTCGACATATTCGCGCGAGCGCAACGACAGCACCTCGCCGCGCACCAGGCGGGCCACGGGCGGCCAGCTGACGATGGCGATGGCGGCGATGATGGACTGGATGTTCGGCTCGAAGATTGCCACCAGCACGATGGCCAGCGCGAAGCTTGGTACCGTCTGAAAGAATTCGGTGAAGCGCATCAGCACATCGTCCGCCACGCCGCCGAAATAACCGGCCAGTGCGCCAATGGGGATGCCGACCAGGAGGGCTGCGGCTGTCGAGACAACACCTATAAGAAGCGAGACCTGCGCACCATAGGCAAGGCCGGCCAGCACGTCGCGGCCAAGCGCGTCCGTTCCCAACGGGTACTGATCCATGGAAAGGGGCGGCAGGAAGGGCCGCTGCACCATGCGCCAGGGCGACTGCGGGAAGAGCACGGGTGCGAGGACCGCCACCAGCACGACCACAGCGAGGATGACGACCCCGATCACCGCGCCACGGTTTCGGCTGAAGCGCTTCCAGAAATCACTCATGACACCACCCTGATCCTGGGATCGACGACCCGGTAGAGGATGTCGGTGATGAGATTGAAGAGGAGCACCATCGCCGCCGAGACGAAGAAGACGCCGAGAAGAAGGTTATAGTCGCGCTGGGTCAGCGCCTCGAACATCAGCCGTCCGATGCCGGGCCAGGCGAACACCGTCTCCGTCAGCACCGCCCCGCCGACGAGCTGGCCCGCCTGGAGGCCCGCCAGCGTGACCACCGGCAGCATGGCATTGCGGAAGATGTGCCGGCGCTGGATGATGCCCGGCCTCAGACCCTTTGCACGCGCGGTCTTGACGAAATCGAGCCGGCTTACCTCCAGCATGGAGGCACGCGTCATGCGCATATAAACGGCCATGAAGAAGAGCCCCAGCGTGGTGGCGGGCAGGATAAGATGCTGAGCGATATCGAGTGCGCGCCTGAAGCCGGTATAGTTCGCGCCCACCGTCTCGTAGCCGAAGCCGGGCAGCCAGTTGAGAAACACCGAGAAGACGAGCACCGCCATCAGCGCCACCCAGAAGAGCGGGGTGGCGTAGAAGAGCAGCGCCAGCGTCGAGATCACCGTGTCCGACCACTTGCCCACCCGTGCCGAGGCCAGCACACCGGCCAGCGTGCCGAGTACCAACGCGATGACGAAGGCCGTCAAGGTGAGCAGCAAGGTGGCCGGCAGTCGGGCGAAGATTAAATCCGCCACCGGCATCTGCTGGCGGTAGGAATAGCCGAGATCGAGTTGCAGGACGCCGCCCAGATAGATGCCGAGCTGGGTCAGAAGCGGCTTGTCGAGACCGAACCGCTGGCGCAGTTGTTCGATGAATTGCGCGTCGGCCGCCCCCGCCTCCCCCGCCAAAACCGCCGCCGGATCGCCGGGTGCTGCGTGAATGAGGAAGAAGTTAAGCGTGAGGATTGCGATCAGGATGACCGCCGCCTTCATCAGCCGCATGAGGATGAAGCGTAGCATCGGACCTCTAACGTACAGCGTGCAAATAGAATGACTGCCTGGGTGGCGCCCAACACCTTCCCCCGTGCGCAGCCTTGTGCCCCTCCCCTTCGCGGGCGTTCAGGCTGGGGAGGGACCAGAGTTGGGGGCGGCGTGAAGCGCCGCAACCCCTATTTCTCGATATAGGCGTCCTTGAAGCCGTCATTGACGCCGATCGCGGTTGTCACGAGATCCTTCACATTGCAGCGATAGATGGTCGGGAAGCCGAGCTCCAGCAGCCATGCCACGGGCACCTCGTCAGTAAGGATCTGCTGTACCTTCGTGTAAAGTTCCTGCCGCTCCTCACTCGTCACGGCGACGGCGGCCTGGTCGAACAGCGCATCCACGTCCTCATTGACGTAGCCTTCGACATTGTTCCACTGCGAGCCCTTGGCGATGTTGCTCGAAACGTAGGTCCGGGCGACGCCCAGCGCCGGATCGCCATACTGATAGAGATAGGTGAAGGCGATGTCGTAGTCCCACTCCGCCAGCTTCTGGTTCCAGCCGGCGACATCGGTGGCGACGATCTCGACCTCGATACCCACCTCGTCGAGGTTTTGCTTCACCGCCTCGGCCCAGCGCTGCCATGTCTCTCCATAAGGCAGCGGCAGAAGCCGCACGGGTGTGCCGTCATAACCCATTTCCTGCAGCAGCTCGCGTGCCTTGTCGGGGTCATAGGCGTATTCCGTCACGTCATCAGTATGGAACCGCGTCGATGAGGAGACGGGACTGTTGGCGATCTTGCCGAGCCCGTTCCACAGCGCGTCGCGCGCGAATTCGCGGTCCATGGCATACATCACCGCCTTGCGGAAACGCACATCCGAGGTCGGGCCCTCGCGATTGTTGAGCCACATCCAGGAGTGTGGGCCGAAATACTCCCAGCCCTTGTCGGTAATGCAGGTGTTGTCCATTTCGGCGATGCGCTGCACGTCGAAATTCTCGATCGAGCCGCCGGGCAGCATGTCGACGACGCCGGTCTCATAGGCAACCGCGCGCGAGGCCGCGTCGGGGATCACATGCCAGTAGATCTCGTCGAGATAGGGCTTGCCCTCCTCGTAATAGTCCTCGTTCTTCGTGAGCAGGATGTGCGATCCCTTTTCCCATTCGGCGAACTTGAAGGGGCCGGTGCCGATGGGGGTATTGTTGGCGGGATTGTTGGCGAAATCCGTGCCTTCATAGATGTGCTTGGGGATCATCGGCATCGTGCCGACCTCGAAGATGCCGATGAAGGGCCCGAAAGGTTGTTTCAGCTTGAAGACCACAGTGTGGTCGTCCGGCGCGCTGATCTCCTCCACATGCTCCAGCGAAGTGCGCAGGCGCGGATGGGTCTCGCGCAGGAAGACATCGGCCGAGAACACCACATCTGCGGCGGTAAAGGGTTCGCCGTCATGCCATTTGACGTTCTCGTGCAGGTGAAAAGTATAGGTCATTCCGTCCTCGGAAATCTCCCAGGACTTGGCGAGCTGCGGCATCGGCTCCAGGTCCGTGTCGTAGCGCAGCAGACCTTCGTAGATGTTGCCGGCCACCATCTGCGTAGGCCCGTTCTGCACCAGTCCGACCATCAGGCTCGGCGGCTCGGGCTGAATGACCACATTGGCGCGCCCGCCCGTAACCGGTTCGGCGTGGAGTGTAGTCGAAATGGCAAGTGCGGCGGCAAGCAGCGACAATCGTCTAAGCATAGCTGTTCGTTCCCCTTGAGTTCGCGGGCGGCATGGGCGTTTGCGCCTCTTTTTCCGCCGATGGCTTTGCTGTGTTCTTGTCTGAGCCCCGTTCAGTCCAGGAGGCCGGGATAATGCTTGATGGCGAGACGCTGGAAGGCGTCCCATTGCGGGTCCGGCTTGTTGCCCTCGTGATGTTTATCCCAGCCCTCGTACTGGCGAGCCGTCTTTTCCGCGAGTTCCCGATCAATGACGCGCGGCGTACCGCCCGACGACATGATGGCGAGCTGCGCCCGGCACGCGCGCTCCATATTGAACATCAGCGCAAACGCCTCGCCGACCGTACGCCCGCAGGTGAGAAGACCGTGATTGCGCAGGATCATGACATTACGGTCGCCGAGATCAGCCACCAGGCGTTCCCGCTCTCCAAGGTCCAGCGCGATGCCCTCGTAGTCGTGGAAGGCGATGCGGTTATAAAATTGCAGCGACCACTGGTTAAACGGCAGTATGCCCTCCTCCATGGAGGAGACAGCAACGCCCGCCACCGTATGCGTGTGCAGCACGCAATGCACGTCCGGGCGGGCGGCGTGCACGGCGCTGTGGATGGTGAAGCCCGCCTTGTTGATGCCGGCGCCGTATTCGTCGCGCAGGATGGCGCCATCGATGTCGACGGTCACCAGACTGCTGGCCGTCACCTCATCGAAGCGCAGCCCGAACGGATTGATGAGAAAGGCATGCTCCCCCTCCCCGGCCGGGGCGCGGCTGGAGATGTGGGTGAAGATGCTGTCATCCATGTGGTAATGCGCAATCAGCCGGTAGGCTGCGGCAAGCTCGACGCGCTCGCGCGGCTGTGCGGCGGCGCCGGCTTCGCCTGCGCTGGGTTCCATGGTCTGCACGTTCATCACTTTTCCCCCTGCCGGGCGTCGGGCCGGCAGCCGATCTTCCGTTGCATATTCCGCCCCTGCCGTGGTGGGCGAAGGCGTGACCACCCGCTGCAGGCAAGCACAGCGTGGACTACGAGTCAATTGTCGACAATCATCACAATTGCTGCAATAGTGCTGGAGTAAAATTCAGCACCCGCCCCCCAAGCATCCGACCCACAACGCCGCTTTATGACGACAACAATGTTCTCCACCGTTTCCACCACGGATCTCGTCACGCAGATCGCCCGGCAGATCACCGAGGCAATCGTGACGGGAAAGCTGCGGCCGGGCGCCCGGCTGACTGAGCTGCAGTTGTCGCGCGAATTCGGCACCAGCCGGGCACCGGTGCGCGAGGCAGCGCGGCTCCTGGAAAGCCAGGGTCTTGTCGTCTCAAACCCGCGCCGGGGGTTTTTTGTGCGTACGCTCACCGCTTCCGATATGCGCGACATCTACGAGCTGCGGATCGGTCTGGAGCTGCATGCGGCGGGCATCGCGCTGGAGCGTATGGGGCCTGCCGAGATCGCCCTGCTCGAACGCCAGATTGCCAAGCTCTATGCGCTTGCCGACGCCGGCTCGGTGGAGAGCCAGATCTTCGAGGATTTTATCTTCCACCGCATGCTATGCGAAGCGAGCGGCAATGCGCGGCTCATCAAGGTCTATGACGAGCTCGCCACGGAGATGCGCGCCGGCATCACCCTGATCGGCAAGCTCTATGACGACCCGCACCGTATTGCAGAGACGCACGAGCCGATCCTGGCTGCCCTGAAGAAGGGCGACCGGGAGGAGCTTCTATCCGCGCTGCACTACCACATCACCGTGGCGCAGGAGGCGGTGGTGGCGCTTTTCGAGGGCATTGAGCGGGGCGACGCCTCCTAAGCGTCATGGTGCGTTCATTTGGATGTGCAAGGACGGATCAGGACACTTTCCTGCTGAGGAATAGCCCCATCTCCTTCTGAACCTCAAGCACACCGTTCCCCTGCCGGAATGCGTGACCAATGGCTTTACGGAAGGCCTTTTGCTGGGATTCGCTGGCGCCTTCGCCTGGAGGATAGGACGTGAGCGCGAGGAAAACGTCCTCGGGATCGGTTATTCGAAGGCTCGCTGGATGCTGGAACTTCGTCACATTGCCAAATCGCGACTGCATCAGCCGTTCAGCCGTGTCGAAGCCGAAGGCTGCGGCAGCTGGCTCGGATGGATCGCTGCCAAACATAGTCGTCAATTCATAGATCTCGCGCATGTTGCCAGCACCGTTGGTTGTGACCGCGAGAAAGCCCCCAGGTTTAAGCACGCGGAACATCTCCGCGATGCCGACGGCGGGGTCGGGCACATGATAAAGCATGTGCATTGCAATGACTGCCTCAAAGGTGCTGTCGTCAAAGGGAAGATTTGCGGCGTCCGCCTGCCGGCCTTCAACTGACTTGAACGGCAGTGCCCTGCATCGTTCCAATGCTTCCTGGACCATGCCAGGTGACAAATCAGCAAGTTTCAGCCCAAGCTCCTGCGGCAGCATGTCCTCCACCGCGGCCCAAAACCAGCCCGGACCACAGCCAACGTCGAGTACATGATTGCCGTCTGCGAGTGGCAGTTGTCGCGCGACCCATGCAAACCAGGGTATTTCGGCGACCGTGTATTCGGTGTGGAGACGCGCACGCGCAGCGATCTTTCGGCTGTCGGCATATTGCTTATCCATATCTTTGGTGATCGACGACACGCGATCTCTCCTCTTATCGTGCCATGAGGCTCGCTCAACGCCCTACCGCCCCGGGAGCCCGGTCGGTGCGGCGGGATGCATGAGGCCTTCGGCCTTGAGATCGCTCCACAGCTCCGCAGGTATGTCCGCATCCAGAATTGCCCGATTGGCCTTGACCTGGTCGGCGCTCTGCCCGCCGGGGATGACGGAGCAGACGAGCGGGCTCAGAAGCGGAAACTTGAGCGCTGCTTCGATGAGCTTTGCCCCGTGCCGCTCGCAAACGGCCTCAATGCGGCCGACCTTCTCCAGGATATCTTTCGGCGCTTCCGAGTAGTTATAGAAGGCGCCGGGCTTCGGGCCCGTGGCGAGGATGCCGGAGTTGTAGGGCCCACCGAGCACGATGCCGATACCACGGTCCTCGCAGAGCGGCAGGAAAGTTTCCAGCGACTCCTGCTCTAGAAGCGTGTAGCGGCCAGCAAGCAAGAACAGGTCGAAATCGCCGTGCTCGGCAAGCCACTGGCAGGGCTGCCATTCATTCACCCCTGCACCGAACGCCTTGATCACGCCCTGATCGCGCAGCGAAAGAAGCGCATAGTAGCCGGAGCGCATCAATTCCTCGAGCTTCACCTTCAGCGCTTCTTTGGAACCGTGGTTGAAGACGTCGAGATCATGGGCGTAGAGGATGTCGATGCGGTCGATGCCGAGCCGTTCGAGCGAGAACTCGACCGAGCGCATGACACCGTCATAAGTGTAGTCGTAGACCTCGCGGCGCGTCGGTGTGTCGAAGAACTTGCCGATGCCGGTGCGCTCCTGCGGCGGAGCTACGCGAAGAAGCCGGCCGACCTTGGTGGACAGAACGTAGTCGTCGCGTTTGCGCCCACGCAGGAAGCGGTTGAGCCGTGTCTCCGCAAGACCAAGCCCGTAGAGCGGCGCGGTATCGAAATAGCGGCAGCCGGTCTCCCACGCGGCTTCCAGCGCAGCTTCCGCCTCTTCGTCGGAGATCGCCCGGTAGAGGTTCCCGAGAGGCGCGGTGCCGAAGCCGAGCTCGGTGAAGGTGATGCCGCGGCTGGCAAGGCGCTCGAAGTGACGCGTCTTCATCGTTATTTCCTCTCCCTTGTCCGCCGTCCAGATTAGCACACACTCGGCCTGCCGGAACCGCACCGAACCATTGGACTCGCATTCAGGCGGTTGCTAGCATCCCTCCCCTATCGGGAGCGAGGGACAATCGGGGAGGACGAATGAGCCAGAAGTTCAGGCGTTTGTTCAAGAGCGCCAAGCCGGTTATCGCCATGGTGCATCTGGGCGCTTTGCCCGGCTCGCCGCTCTACGATGCGGAGGGCGGCGTGGAGGCGCTCGTCGCCAATGCGGCGAAGGATCTGGACGCCCTGCAGAGGGCCCGCGTCGACGCCGTCATGTTCGGCAACGAGAACGATCGTCCCTACGAGTTTACTGTCGACGCTGCCTCGACCGCGGTGATGGCCTATGTGATCGGCCGCCTTGGCGAGCGCATCACCGTGCCCTTCGGCGTCAACGTCTTGTGGGACCCGACGAGCACGGTCGCGCTTGCCGCCGCCACTGGGGCCGCCTTCGTGCGCGAAATATTCACTGGCACATATGCCTCCGACATGGGCCCCTGGACGCCCGATGCCGGCGAGGCGATGCGCTACCGCGATCGCCTGCATCGCTCCGACCTCGCCATGCTCTACAATATCTCGGCCGAGTTCGCCTATTCGCTCGACCGGCGCAGCCTCGCCGACCGCGCCCGCAGCGCCGTCTTCTCCTCGATCCCCGACGCCATCCTCGTCTCCGGCCAGATTACAGGCGAGGCTGCCGAGCTCAGCGATCTGGAGGCGGTCAAGAAGGCGCTGCCGGAGACGCCGGTGCTCGCCAACACCGGCGTCAAGCACGCCACTGTCGCCGATGTCATGAAGATCGCCGACGGCTGCATCGTCGGCTCCTCGCTCAAGGTTGACGGCGACACGTGGAACCCGGTCGACCCCGAGCGCGCGGCGGAGTTCATGCGCCTTGCGCGTGCGGCCCGTGGCGATTGAGGAGCGGACGGTGAAAGAACGGCTGCGCACGCTTCTGACCGAACTGATGCTCATTCCCGGCCTTTCCGGCCACGAGGGCCGCGTGTGCCGCGCGATCAGGGAAAAGCTCACCTTGCTCGGCCTCGCCTGCCGCACGGACATGCTGGGCAACCTCATCGCCACCATCGAGGGTGACGCTGCCGTCCCCTCGGTCATGCTTCTCACGCATATGGACCAGCTCGGCTTCGTCGTGCGCAAGATTGAGCCCGACGGCTTCATCCGCGTCGAGCGGCTGGGCGGCGTGCCGGAACGGGCTCTCGCCTCGCAGACCGTGCTCCTGTGCGTGGGCGAAGGGCGCGACCGCAAGGGCGTCATCGCCAACAAGAGCCACCACGCAACGACGCTGGACGAGAAATACAAGGTCGTCCCCTACGCCGATCTTTATATCGACGCGGGCTTTGCCTCCGCCGAGGAAGCACAGGCCGCCGGCGTTAAGATCGGCACGCCGGTCACCTACCTTCCCAACGTGGTGGAGCTGGGCGACGAGTGCATTGCCGGCACCGCCGTGGACGACCGCGCCGGTTGCGCCGTCCTGCTTGAGGCCGCGCGCTTGCTGAAAGACAAGAGCCCGCGTCCCACCATCCACCTCGTCTTCGCCGTGCAGGAGGAGTTCAACCTTCGCGGCGCCGTCACGGCGGCCCAGGCGCTCGCCCCAGACATCGCCATCCAGATCGACCTGGTGCTGGCGACAGACACGCCCGACATGGCCCATCGCGGCGACGTGAAGCTCGGTGGCGGGCCAGCAATGAGCCTCTATTCCTTCCATGGGCGCGGCACGCTGAATGGCCTCATCCCGCACCCCGCCCTCGTGGGCCTGTTCGAAAACATTGCCGGCGAACGCGGCATGCCGCTGCAGCGCAGCGCGCACGTCGGAGCGCTGACGGAGACCTCTTATGTGCAGCTCGTGGGCGAGGGTGTGGCCTGCATCGATATGGGCTTTCCCATGCGCTACTCGCATTCCTCCCTGGAGGTGTGCGACCTGGGCGATCTGGAGCAGCTCACCCGCCTCCTGGCCGACGCCATCGCCGTAATCAATCCGAAATTCAGTCTCGACCGGGACGACTACGTGACATGAAGCACTATCTCGGCGTCGATATCGGCACCTTCGAGACGAAGGGCGTCCTCGTGGATGAGACGGGCGGCATCGTCGCAAGTGCCGCCCGCCCACACAAGATGCTGGTTCCGCAGCCCGGCTGGGCCGAGCACCGGCCGCGCGAGGACTGGTGGGGCGACTTCGTCTTCGTCACGCAGAAGGTTCTGACCGAAAGTGGCGTCGACCCGAAGACCATCCGCGCCGTCGGCTGCAGCGCCATCGGCCCCTGCATGCTGCCGGTTGACGCGGCGGGCGAGCCGCTGTCGAATGCCATTCTCTACGGCGTCGATACGCGCGCAGCGCGCGAGATCGAGGCCCTTGACGAACGGATCGGCGCCGAAACGATCCTTGAGCGCTGCGGCAACGCACTCACTTCGCAGTCGGTCGGCCCGAAAATTCTCTGGCTCAAGAACAACCGGCCCGAGCTTTACGGCAAGTCGGCGAAGTTCCTGAACTCCACGAGCTACGTCAATTACCGCCTCACCGGCCGCTATGTCATCGACCACTATTCGGCCGCCAACGCGAGCCCTCTCTATGATGTCGAAAAGCGCGACTGGGTCTTCGACCTCGCCGACGATATCGTCCAGCCCGACCAGCTTCCCGATCTCCTGTGGACCACCGACATCGCCGGCGAAGTGACGTCGGAGGCTGCTGCCGAGACGGGCCTTGCCGTCGGCACCCCCGTCATCGCCGGCACCATCGACGCGGCCGCCGAGGCGCTCAGCGTCGGTGTGCTTTCCCCCGGCGACATGATGGTCATGTACGGTTCGACCATCTTCACCATCATGGTGAGCGATGGCCCCGTCCGCGACCGGCGCCTGTGGTATGCGCCCTGGCTGTTTGAGGGCGAGCACGCCTCGATGGCTGGGCTTGCCACCAGCGGCACCCTCACCCACTGGTTCCGCGACCAGTTTGCGCGTGAGCTGGAAGCGGAAGAAGCCTTCGCGGCACTCGCCGAAGAGGCGGCAAGCGCGCCGCCGGGCGCTGGCGGCCTCGTCTTCCTGCCTTATTTCTCCGGTGAACGGACACCCATCCACGATCCCGACGCCAAGGGCGTCCTCTTCGGCCTGAACCTGACGCACACGCGCGGCGACATCTACCGCGCGCTTCTCGAAGGCATCGCCTGCGGCACGGCCCATATCGTCGACACTTACCGCGAGATCGACCGGCCGCCGGGGACGATCTACGCCGTCGGCGGCGGCACGAAAAACACGGTCTGGGCGCAGGCGACCTCGGACATCTCCGGTCTCGACCAGGTGCTGCGCGCCCGCACCATCGGTGCGTCTTACGGCGACGCGTTCCTTGCGGCGGTGGCGGTGGGGGATGCGCGGAAGGGGGACATTGCAGGCTGGAATCCGGTGGAGCGGACCATTGCCGCCCGGCCGGAGCATAAGGCGGTCTATGGGCGACAGTATCGAGTCTTCCGGCGGCTTTACGAGCAGACGCGGGACTTGATGGCGGAAATGTCGGGGGCGGTTTGAAACCTTAAGCACTGCATCCCGCCCTCGTCCTTCGACGAGCTCAGGATGAGGGCTTGTGTTTGCGTCCTTCTGCCCAACGTTAAAACTATGATGAGCTAGCCTTGCCTTTGTCCTCATCCTGAGCTTGTCGAGGGCAAGGGCGAAGGCACGCACCGTCCTGCCCTCCCCTACTTCCCCGCCCCCGTCGACATGCCGGCGATGATGTAGCGCTCCAGGATGATGCCGACGATCAGGAGCGGTGCGATTGCTGCCGTCGAGAGCGCGGCCATCGACCACCAGTTGATGCCCTGGCTGCCCGTCTGGCTCGCCACCATCACCGGCAGCGTCTTGGCCTCGGTGCTGGTGAGAAGTGCCGCGAAGAAATACTCGTTCCAGCACAGGATGAGCGACAGGATGAAGGCGGCGACCATGCCCGGCAGCGAGATCGGCACCACGATGCGTAAAAACGCGCCCCATACCGACAGCCCGTCGACGAGGGCAGCCTCCTCGAGCTCCACCGGAATGGCCTTGAACTGGTCGCGCATGATCCAGATGACGATTGGCATCACCATCAGTGTGTAGAGGAGGATGAGCCCGATGCGCGTATCGAGGAGGGCCAGCCCCTTGTAGAGCGCCAGGAACGGCAGGGCGAGCACCACCGGCGGCAGGATGAGCTGCGACAGGAAGAAGAAGGAGATGTCGGAGTTCTTCATCGGGCCGAAGTGGTAGCGGAAGCGGCTCAGCCCATAGGCGGCGAGCGAGCCGAGAACCACCGCCAGGAAGGAGGCCGAGAGCGAGGTGACGACGCTGTTCATGAAGCGCTTCATGAACTCCGCACGTACGGTCGAATAATTGAAGATCGTCTCCGGCGACAGGCCGAGCGAGCGCCAGCCGAGCCATTGCGGCGTGAAGTCAACCCAGGGAATGAGATGCCCGCGCATGACGTCCGGCGCCATCTTGAAGGAGGTCGTCACCGTCCAAAAGATCGGGAACAGGCAGATGACGGCCCACACGAACAGGATGCCGTAGACGAGCATGCGCAAAAAGAGCTTGCGCAACCGTTCGACGGATGTCTCCTCCTGCTCCACAACCTCGGGAATCGCTTCGGGGACGGCGACCATTGCCTATGAGACCTCCTGATCGTAGCCGCGCATCCAGCGGCTGAGCAGATTGAGCAGCGCCAGAAGAAACGCCACGATGATCACCAGATAGACCACCGCGAGCAGCGTGCCGTAGCCGACATTGGAGCGGTCGCGGTAAACGCGGAAGATGAAGCTGGTGATGGAATCGGTGGCACCGCCCGGCCCACCCGAGGTGACGTTGATGATGATGTCGGCGAGCTTGAGCTTGAAGATCACGCGGATGATGACCGCCGTGATCGACACGGGCAGCATGAGCGGAAAGGTGATTTTCCAGAAAGTCTGCCAGGGGGTGGCACCGTCCACCTTGGCCGCCTCCATCACTTCCTTGGGCAGCGACTGGAGCCCGGCGAGCAGGATGATCATCATCAGGGGGATGAAGGTCCACGCATCCATCACCATGATCGACGACCGCGCCAGCCACGGTTCGGAGAAAAAGGCGGGATTGTCCCATCCCAGCCACCGCGCGAGATTGGCGAGCGGCCCGAAGCGGATCTCCATCATCGACTTGCCGACCATCCAGGACAGCGCCACCGGCGAGAGCATGAGCGGCAGGAGGAAGACGACGCGGAAGAACTTCCGGGCGCGGATTTGCGAATGCAGGATCAGCGCCATGCCGAAGGCGATGGCATATTCGACGATGATGGCCAGGATGTACCACACCATGTTCAGCATGGCATTCCAGTAAAACGGGTCGCTGGTCATCCGGCGCAGATTGGCAAGGCCGTTGAACTTCGGTCCGCCGAGCGCCGACAGGTTCCAATCCGTGAACGAGACGTAGACGGCGAACAGGAGCGGGAACACCACCATGGCGACGACGAACAGTGCGGCCGGCAGCACGAACAGTGCGCGCTTTCCGTCCTCGCCGCGCCGCAGCACCTGCGACCAACCGAGCGCGATGCCCCAGAAGATGTAGGCGTAGAGCACCGGCCGCCAGGTGACGAAGCCGAAATCGAAGCTGCCGAGCTCCTGGAGCAGGCGTGCCAGCGCCGTTACGACGAGCACCACTGTGCCCACGGCGAAAACCATTCGCCCCAGCCGCTTGCGCGATTCGGGAATCGGATCAGGCGCCACGAAATCGTCCGACTCGATCGCCCGTGCGGTTGCCTCGTCCATGCCTGTTCCCTGCGGTGGTTGATACCGGCGGCGCGAGGCTTGCCCGTGCTCCCGCCGCGATACACTCACCGACTATAGCTCCATTTTTGTCCCGTACCGCAAGTCCGGGCGAGAAAGGACCGGCGGCGTGGCCGCCGGTCCCCCTTCGTCCGTCGCCCTCAGGCGGTGATCACATGCCGAGCGAGGCTTTGTACAGCTCGATCTGCCGCTCGCGGCCGATCTGGTCGGTGATCCCCTCCCAGGCCTCAGCGATGGCGTCGGCGCCCTCCTGCACGGAGCCGTACTGGCCGGAGAATATCTTGGCCAGTTCGTCCTCGGCGATCGAATAGTACTGGAAGATGCCGGGAATGCGCGGCTCGATGGCTGCATTCGGGTGATTATAGCTGTCGCGGTTGGAGCTCAGATAGTCCTCGATGAAGTCGCGGTCGTAGCCGGCCGCCTCCCACTCGTCGTAATTGAAGTGCGACTTGCGGTAGGGCTGGAAGCCGGACGGATAGGCCGAGGTCCACAAGGACAGGTCCTTGCCGCCCAGATGTGCCGCCGCCGACCATGCCGCCTTGCGCTTCTTTTCATCATCCGAGACACGGTTGGTCACATAGATGCCCCAGCCGATATAGGCGTTGTTGGGCGCCTCGTTGGCTGTCTGCTCCCATTCGCCGGACTGGGAATTGTAGACCGCATCCGCGCCGGGATTGGTGGAGAAGCCCACCACGTCGCCCACCACTGAGGTGTCGGAGGTGCGCGCGTTGGAACCGACGTCGCCCCACCAGGTCAGCATCCCGCCGGTGCCGGCCAGGAACTGCTGGAAGGCCGTGGTGTTGGGGTCGGCGTTGAGCTGGTCCTGCGGATAGGCGCCGGCCTCCACCAACTCCATCACCTCCTCTATGGCCCGCACGAAGGCCGGGTTGTTGACCCGCGGCTTCATCGTCTCGGGGTCGAACAACCAGGCCGGATCGTCCGGGTGCTTGGCATAGGGTGCCGCCCGGTCGGCCAGGAAGTAGAAGCCGAAGCCGCCCCAGGTGATCTTCAGCGGATCGAGGAAACCGTACGCGGGCAGGCCCGTCAGCGGATCGGTCTTGCCGGCCAGGAACCTGGAGTGCGCGTTGACCTGCGCCCAGGTGGTCGGCGACTCCCATGGGCTGCCGTCGCCCTCCTCTGCCCAAGCCTGGGCAAACTCTTCGTTTCCATAATAGTCCGTGCGGAAGGCTAGCGTGTGGCAGTCGCCGTCGATGGAGATCCGGTAGGTCTTGCCGTCCCAGGTGCCGACCGGCTCTTTCAGGTAGTCGACATAGTCGTCCATGTCGATGAGCGTCTTCACCCAGTCGGGCATCTCGTCGAGCAGACCGCGCCCGGCCGTGTCGCCCTCGAATGGCGCGCCCATTTCCAGCATGTCGAAATCCACCGTGCCGGTGGCGATCGACTGCTGGAGCCGCGGGTTGTAGTCCGCCTGCGCCAGGTCGATCCATTCGATGCGGGCGCCGGTATATTGCTCCCACGGCCTTAAGAAACCGCGGAACAGGAAGTTATGCAGGTTCTGGTTATTGAGACCCATGAAGGTGAGTTGCACGCCCTCGAACTCGCCTTCCTCGACCGTCTCCCTGGTGCCACCGAGACACATCTCGCCGACCCTCTGCCAGTCGGCGTCGGTGGGCGAGCCCATGCCCACGCCGGGGATCTTCAGGATTTCGGCGCGCAGGTTGTCTTGCGCGACGGCGTGTCGCGCCAGCGCTCCTAGTCCGCTCGTTGCGCCGAGTGTCAGGGCGCCGGCGCCCGCCGCGCCCTTCAGGATGCCGCGACGGCTGGCCTGTATGGCCATCAGTCGCTCGTAGATATGGACCTTCATGGATGGTTTCCTCCCTTAAGACTTCCATGATTGTGGCTGGGAGCCATCGGTAGCCGGTAAAACGATTTATCGAAGGCAGGCACTGAGGATGTCGTCTCGCCCTTCTCCCGCCTGTTTCCTCCCCGTATGCCTCCCGGTTCCGATGAGTATGAGGCAAGTTGGACCATTGTCAATAAATCGCCGGTGGGAGGCCGGATGGACAAAAATGGTAAAGAAAGCGGGTGGTTCTTTACGATTGACATCGCGCGCCGGCTCGTCTGTTCTTCTCGCCGGGTCGGGTCACGGGAGGAACCATGTCCAACGTTACGGTCCGCAGGGTCCGCAAATCCTTCGGCCCCGTGGAGGTGATCCACGGGGTGGATATCGACATTGCGGATGGGGAGTTCGTCGTCCTCGTCGGGCCATCGGGATGCGGCAAGTCGACCTTGCTGCGCATGATCGCCGGCCTCGAAAGCATCACCAAGGGGGCGATCCTGGTCGGCGACAAGATCGTCAACCACCTGCCGCCCTCCCAGCGCGACATTGCCATGGTGTTCCAGAACTACGCGCTCTACCCACACATGAAGGTGAAGGACAACATGGCCTTCGCGCTGCGCCTGCGCGGCATGGACGCCCGCGAGGTGAGCCAGCGCGTCGAGCGGGCGGCCGAGATTCTGGGGCTCACGCCCTTTCTCGACCGCTATCCGCGACAGCTGTCGGGCGGCCAGCGCCAGCGTGTCGCCATGGGACGCGCCATCGTGCGCGATCCGCAGGTCTTCCTGTTCGACGAGCCGCTGTCGAATCTCGACGCCAAGCTGCGTGTGCAGATGCGCACGGAGATCAAGGAGCTGCACCAGCGCCTGAAGACGACGACCGTCTACGTCACGCACGATCAGGTGGAGGCGATGACAATGGCCGACAGGATCGTGGTCATGCAGGACGGGCGGGTCGAGCAGATCGGCGAGCCTCTGGAGGTTTTCGACCGCCCGGCCAACCTGTTCGTCGCCGGCTTCATCGGCTCGCCCTCCATGAACATGCTGAAGGCCAAGGTGAACGGGGAGAAGAGCACGGTGGAGATCGACGGTGCGCATGTCGCCGTCTCCGGCGAGCACAGGGTCGAGGACGGTCAGCCGATCGTGCTGGGTATCCGCCCGGAACATCTGGAACTCGCCGACGACGGCTTGCCGGCCGAGATTTCGGTGGTCGAGCCGACGGGCTCGGAGACGCTGGTCTTTCTGCATTTCGGCGGCAACGATCTGGTGGCTCTTTTCCGGCAGCGCCACAATTTCCGGCCTGGCGATACCATCCGCCTGCGTCCCCGTCCGGACCAGGTGCACCTATTCCACGCCGACACCGGGCAGAGGCTGTAAGGCCGCAATCGAAACATTGGCCGCGACCGGCCGCTCTTGGAGGGAAGACATGCTCAAGGGAATCAACCCGCTATTGAACGCCGACGTGCTCTTTGCGTTGAGGGCCATGGGCCACGGCGACGACCTCATCATCGCCGACACGAATTTCCCCTCCGATTCCGTTGCCCGGCAGACGCGTCTCGGCAGGCTCCTGCGCATTGACGCCACGGCGGCCGAGGTGGCCGCGGCCATCCTGTCCGTCTATCCGCTCGACACCTTCGTAGACGACGCGGCGGCGCGCATGGAGATCGTCGGCCAACCGGACGAAATCCCGCCGGTGCAGGCGGAGGTGCAGAAGGTGGTCGACAAGGCGGAGGGCCGTTCCTGGCCGATGATCGGCGTCGAGCGTTATGCCTTCTACGAGCGCGCCAAACAGGCCTATTGCGTTATCCAGACCGGCGAACGCCGCTTCTACGGTTGCTTCGCCTTCCGCAAGGGCGTCATCCCGCCCGATCAGGACTGACCTCCATGGAGAAAGGCAAGCCGACTGTTATCCTCGGCGTCTTCGTCGCCGATACCGCGTACCGCGCCAGCCGTCAGCCGCGGATGGGAGAGACGCTGCTGGGCAGCGCCTTCAAACTCGGCCCTGGCGGCAAGGGCTCAAACCAAGCCGTGGCCGCTGCGCGACTGGGCGCCGACGTCAGCTTCATCACGCGTCTCGGCCGCGACCCCTTCGCCGATATGGCGCTCACGACATGGCGGGAAGCGGGGGTCAAACCGGCGGTCATCGAGACGCCGGAGAGCTACACGGGGGCAGCCTATATCTTCGTGGAGGAGGAGAGCGGCAACAATGCCATCATCGTCTGCCCGGGTGCGGCGACGCTTATCTCGCCTGCCGACATCGAAGCCAGTGCCGATCTCATCCGCTCCGCCGGCGTCTTCGTCACGCAGCTCGAGCAGCCAATCGAGGCGGCCATCCGTGCCTTGGAAATCGCCCGGGAAGCGGGCGTGACGACGATCCTCAACCCGGCGCCTGCCGCCAAGCTGCCGCCGGAGATCTTCGCCCTTTGCGATTACGCCACTCCCAACGAGACGGAGGCGGAGGAGTTGACGGGCATTGCCGTGACCTCCCCCGCTGACGCGCGCCGTGCCGGCGAGGCGCTTCTGGAAAAAGGTGTGGGAGCGGCGGTGGTGACGCTCGGCGAGAAAGGTGCACTCCTTGTCGACCGCGATAGCGCCGAGCACGTCCCCGCATTCGCCGCCGGTCCCGTTGTGGAGACCACCGGCGCGGGCGATGCCTTCAACGGCGGGTTCGCCGTGGGCCTCGCACGTGGTCTGACACCGGCCGAGGCGGTGCGCTTCGGATGCGCTGTGGCGGGCATCTCCGTCACCCGCCCAGGCACCGCGCCCTCGATGCCGGAGCTAGCCGAAGTCGAAGCGCTTCTGAGCGCCTGAAGCCTCCAGCCCGGCAGCATCGTGCCACGCCTGCCGCAAATGCTATGCCAGGCGTCAAAAAACCGCCATATAGGGGCTCAAAACACTTGAACCCGCAGTCCCGTTGCGCCCTAATTGCGCGGCGAGTGTTCCTGACGGCGAGTCGTTTTGCCTTGCCGCCGCCCTTTGGGCGAAGAAATTCAGTCTGGAAAGCACCTTGAGCAGCGATGCCATTGGCAGCGCGACGAAGGCACGAAATTCGTTCGCGCATGTGGAGGCGGCCGGTTGGGGCCAGGGCCTCAGCACGCTGTTGCGGATCACGCGCATGAATCTGCGCCATCCCTGGCAGGTCGCCTTCGCCATCGGCTCGACGATCATCGCCGCCACTTTGCAGCTCACCATTCCCCAGCTTCTCGGCCGTGCCGTGGACCAGACGCAGACGGCGATCGGTGGTGGGGCGGCCGGGGCGGCCGCCGAAAGCGCGCTTCTGGTCTCGGCGCTGCTGCTTTTGACCGTCAGCGTGCTGCGCGGCCTTTTCACCATGACGCAGAACTACTACGCCGAAGCCGTCGGCCACCACATCGGCTATGAGCTCAGGCTTGCCTGCTACGAGAAGATCCAGCGCCTCTCCTTCTCGTTCCACGACCAGATGCATTCGGGCGACCTGATCACCATCGGCATGCTCGATCTTGAAGGCGTGCGGATGTATTTTTCGACGGCGCTGGTACGCGCGGTCCTGCTCACCATGCTGATCGGCATCGGTGCTTATTTCCTGATCTCCACCGATCCCGTGCTCGGCCTTCTGGCGCTGAGCTTTGTTCCCTTCGTCGGCTGGCGCTCCTCCGTCACCCGGTTGAAGCTGCGCGCCACCTGGCTTGAACTACAGGAGCGCCTGTCGGTGCTCACCCGCGTCATGGAGGAGAACCTCGGCGGTATCCGCGTCGTACGCGCCTTCGCCGCCCAGGCCCACGAGATGACGAAGTTCGACCGTGCGTCGAAGAGCGCGCTCGAACTCGCTCACGAGCGTGTCGGCATCCGCGTGCGTAACACCTCGGCCATGACCTTCTCCTTCTTCCTGGCCATGGGGCTGGTGCTTCTGGTTGGCGGCAACAAGGTCGTCGCCGGCGAGATCAGCGTCGGCACCCTGGCAACGTTCCTCACTTTCATGACCATCCTGCAGATGCCGGTGCGCCAACTCGGCATGATGGTCAACGCCTTTGCCCGCGCCTCCACCTGTGGCTCACGCCTGTTCGGCCTGCTCGACCTTGACATCGCCATCAAGGATGCGTCGGACGCCAGGCCGCTCGAGATAACCGATGGCACGTTGCGCTTCGACAACGTCTCCTTCGCCTATCCGAGTGCTGCGGACCGCCAGGTCCTGAAGAATGTCAGCTTCGAGGCCCGCAAGGGAGAGACGGTCGGCATCGTCGGCCCGCCCGGCTCCGGCAAATCGACCATCGCCCATCTGATCCCGCGGTTCTACGATGTCACCGGCGGCGCCATCACGCTCGACGGGCAGGACATCCGCAAGGCCACGCTGGCCTCGCTGCGCCAGTCGGTTGCCGTCGTCCAGCAGGATGCCTTTCTCTTCACCACGACTATCGAGAACAACATCGCCTATGGCGACCCGTGGGCGAATGAGCGGCGCATCGGGCGGGCGAGCGAGTTCGCGCAGCTGCACAACTATGTGCTTGGCCTTCCCGCCGGCTACGGCACGGTGGTGGGCGAGCGAGGCGTATCGCTTTCGGGCGGCCAGCGCCAGCGGCTCACCATCGCCCGCACGATGATGCTTAGGCCCTCGGTCATCGTCTTCGACGATTCCACCGCCGCCATCGATGCCGCCACCGAGCAGCGCATCCGCACGGCCATGCGGCGTTTCGCCAAGGACCGGGTGACCATCGTCATCGCCCACCGGCTGAGCTCGCTGATGCACGCCGACCAGATCCTTTTTGTCGA
This sequence comes from Chelativorans salis, assembly GCF_025336525.1. Classification (GTDB taxonomy): domain Bacteria; phylum Pseudomonadota; class Alphaproteobacteria; order Rhizobiales; family Rhizobiaceae; genus Chelativorans; species Chelativorans salis. Next base: position 69,810 of record NZ_JAOCZP010000014.1, on the reverse strand, counting down.
AGGCGGCGAAATCGTCGAGCGTGGCACCCATGAGGAGCTTCTCGCCAAGGGCGGGCGCTACCGGGCGCTTTACGACCTCCAGGTCCGTCCAGGCGATGAAATGCTGGAAGAGATGGGAGGCGGAAGCTGATGGCGCCTACCGGCACAGGTGAACTTGAGGTCGAACGCAACGAGGTGCGCGATGACGGGCGGCGGCCGCCGCGCGCCGTCGTCGGCTCGCACCGCATCGAAGAAGAGATGTTCGGCCGGGCGTTCGACAAGAACATTGTCAAGCGCATCTGGGCCTTCGTCCGCCCCTACCGCGCCAAGGTGATCATCTCGGTGGCCGCGGTCCTGATCTTCACCGGCACACAGCTCGTCATCCCGCTCATCATCCGCTACGCCATCGACAACGGCATGGCGCTCGGCGAGATCGACCACCCTGCCCTCCTCTATTCCGTCGCCGCATTTGGGCTGGCCATTCTCGTCAACTACGCTGCCAGCTATACGCAGGAGACGGTGGTCGGACAGATGGCCGAGGATGTGCTGTTCGACATCCGCCGCGCCATGTTCGAGCACCTGCAGAAGGTCTCGCTCTCCTTCATGGACAAGACCGAGGTCGGGCGCCTGATGTCGCGGCTTCAGGGCGACGTCAACTCGATGCAGGAGTTCCTCGAAACCTCGGTGCTGTCGATCGGCGACATCGTGCTTTTGTTCGGCATCGTCTTCGTCATGCTGTGGCTCGACTTCCGCCTTGGCCTTCTAACGCTGTCGGTGATGCCGGTCCTCTTCATCGTCCGCATCTTCTGGCTGCCGCGCGCGCGTGAGGCGTTCATGGCCGCCCACGAAACCAATTCGGTCGCCAACGGTGCGCTGGCCGAGGCCATCCACGGCGTACGCGCGGTGCAGTCCATGGACCGCCAGCAGGTCAATTTCACCCTCTACGACGACAAGGCCCGCGCCAATCTCGATACTCACCTGACCGCCGCGAAATACGCTCAGATCATGGTGCCGATCGTCGACAGCCTCACTGGGCTCGCCATGGCTTTCGTCATCGTCGTCGGCGGCTCCATGGTCCTGAACGGCGGTCTCGACGTCGGCATCATGGTCGCCTTCCTGTTCTATATCCAGCGCTTCTTCGACCCGATCCGTTCGCTGACCTTGCAGTACTCGGTCATGCAGCGCGCCATGGCCTCGGGCAAGCGCCTCACCGACGTGCTCGACGTCAGGGTCGACGTCAAGGACAAGCCGGACGCCAAGGTGTTGTCGCCGGAAATGGATGGTTCGGTCGAGTTCAGGGAAGTCACCTTCGGCTACAACCCGAAGCAGCCGGTGCTGAAAGACGTCTCCTTCCGCGTCAACCCCGGCGAGACGGTCGCCCTTGTCGGCCCCACGGGTTCGGGCAAGTCGTCCGCCATGGCGCTGGTCCACCGCTTCTACGATGTGCAGAAGGGCAAGGTCCTGGTCGGCGGGCATGATGTTCGCGATCTCACGCAGGAATCGCTCGGCCGCCAGGTTGCTATGGTGCTGCAGGAGCCGTTCCTGTTCACCGGCACGGTCTTCGAAAACATCCGCTACCACAAGACCGACGCCACCCGCGATCAGGTCATCGAAGCGGCCAGGGCCGTTGGCGCGCACGATTTCATCATGAGCCTCGACGGCGGCTATGACGCCATACTCGGCGAGCGCGGCGGCAATCTCTCGCTCGGCCAGCGCCAGCTCATCAGCTTTGCCCGCGCGCTGGTGGCCGATGCCAAGATCCTCGTCCTCGACGAGGCCACCGCCAACATCGACAGCTATACGGAGATGTTGATCCAGAAGGCGCTGGTCAGGCTCCTTCAAGGCCGTACCGGCCTCGTCATCGCCCACCGCCTCGCCACCATCCGTGGCGCCGATCGCATCATCGTCCTGCAGAACGGCCAGGTGATCGAGACCGGTAACCACGACCAGCTTATGGCCAAGGGCGGCCTTTATTCCAAACTCTACAACCTCAACTACGCCTCCTTCGACGACATCCCCGAGGAGGAGTTGGAGGCTTCGGCGCGGAGCGGGTCGGAGACGTAAGGAAGCATCAACTGGCATTCGAACGCCTCGGCGACGCTGCCGACACTCTCCACCATTTGACGACGACATGCGAACCAGCCTGGACGAGGCCGGGGCGAAGTCTGATGGCGCGCGTGCGCGGGTTTCAAGGTTGAAGCCGATGAGAAAGGACTCGTCATCGGCCTGTCATTTCTTCTTCATGTGCATATGATGCAGGAAGGAGGTCATTGCCGGCTGCGGCTGGTGGTGCTCGGCAAGCCTGCGGCGACATTGCGAGGGAACCATCCACGAATGCAAGGCGGAGAGCGATTGGCGGCCACTTTTCGCCAGGGCCTCATGGGGCTCATCGGCTTTACTTTCATCGTGAATCTGCTGCTGCTCGTTCAGCCGATATACATGCTCCAGATCTATGACCGGGTGCTGCTATCTGCCTCCTCCGAGACATTGATCTACATTTCCGTTATTGCCGCCGGCACACTTCTCCTCCTCGGCATCATCGACAGCGTACGAGCGATCATGGCTGGACGTCTTGCCAGTCGTCTCGAAGTGGTGGCCGGTGCGGACGCGCTTTTGGCCAGCATGGCCGGTCCTCGTGCAAGCTTAGGTGACGTCCAGCCGCTCCGCGATCTCCATACCGTCCGCGGCTTCATCTCCGGGCGCGGGCTCTTCAATTTCCTCGACCTGCCCTTCGCCCCTATTTTCATAGGTCTTCTTTACCTGATCCATCCGAATCTCTTCTGGCTGACGATCATGGGAGCGATTGTTCTTGTCGCGGTCGCGATAGCCAATCAGTGGGCGAGCACCAAATCGATGGGCGATGCTGTCACCGGCCAAATGAATGCGACGCTTGCCGCCCAAGCCTTTGTGCGGAACGCCGAAAGCCTGAGGGCGATGGGTATGAGCCGCAACATCGTCCGTCGCTGGGGTGCCGATGAAGCTCTGTCTCTCGCGGCGCAGGATCGGACGAACCGGGTCAACGCACTCTTTGCCGGCTTCTCGCGCGTCCTGCGCCTCGGCCTCCAGATCGCCACCCTCGGCTACGGCGGCTATCTCGTGCTGGCCGGTGAAATGACAGCGGGAATGATCTTCGCCGCCTCGCTCATCTCCGGGCGTGGCCTTCAGCCGATCGATCAGGTGATCGGCAACTGGAGAGGATTCGTCGAGGCGCGCAAGGCGTGGAAGCGCTTGACCGAGGCACTTACCGCCGCGAGGACGGTCGAGCCACGCACACACCTTCCCCCTCCGCAGGGTGAAGTGAGTTTTGAAGCCGTCATCGTCTTCCCGCCGGCTGGCGAGGCAGCGGGTCGCGACGGCACGCACGCCGGCGAGCCGTTGCTGAAACGCGTCAGCGCCACGATTCCGGCGAGCACATGCGTGGCGGTGCTTGGGCCTTCTGGGGCAGGCAAAACGACCCTCATGCGCACGCTGATTGGAGCAGTCGAGCCACGATCAGGCGCGGTGCGAATCGACGGCGCGGATATTCGTAATTGGGACCCCGAGCAACTCGGACAGTACATCGGCTATCTCGCACAAGAGGTCGAGCTTATGCCGGGAACCGTCGCGCAGAACATCGCCCGCTTTGATCCGGAGGCCTCTGGCGAGACCATTATCCGCGCCGCCCAGATGGCCCAAGTGGACGATCTCGTTCTAAAGTTTCCGAAAGCCTACGATACGACGATCGGCCCCGGGGGCCTCCAGCTTTCGGGCGGGCAGCGGCAGCGTGTCGGCCTCGCCCGGGCCTTCTTCGGCAAGCCGAGAATTCTGGTCCTCGATGAGCCAAACGCCAATCTCGATATCAATGGCGAGAAGGCTCTGGAGCGCGCTCTCGCCGTTGCGAAGTCGGAAGGAATTACTGTCTTGATCGCGACGCAAAGACGTTCGGTCGTTGAGAAGGCGGACCGGATTATGGTCCTGTACGATGGGATTCTGGAAGACTACGGGCTTCGCGAGGAGGTATTTCAGCGTCAGGCCGAGAAAATGCAGGCTGCGCGAGAGGAGCAGCAACATAGTGCCAGCAAAGCGCCGCGGCGGGTTGTTCCCGGGCAGTTTGCAAGCGTAGCCGATGTCGGTCGTTGAGCCGGCTTTCGGGGAACGATGGATATGAACGACAACGCAGATTGGGCCAGGAGCGTTAAGACCAGTACACGGTTGGTCTCGGCTGTCGGGCTTGCCGCCACACTTTTTTACGTCTTCGGTTTCGGTGCTTGGGCCTCGCTCGCTCCACTTGCGGGGGCCGCTGTCGCGCCGGGAGTCGTTGCCGCGGGCGGACAGAACCAGCGTGTTCAGCACCTTGAAGGCGGTATAGTCGACAAGATCCTTGTCGAGGAAGGCGACCACGTCAAAGCAGGTCAGCCGCTTTTCGAGCTCGATGGAACCAATGTCCGCACCCAGTACAATCGCCTTCGCAAGCATCTCATCGCTCTTTCGGCGCGCGCCGCGCGGCTCGCTGCCGAGCGGGATGGTGCCGACAAGCTCCTTTTCCCCGAAGACCTTGAGAAAACGGCCAAGTCTGAAGGTGAACACAGCGTTCTGACCGAGCAGGCGACGGAATTCAACACGCGTCTTGCGCGTCATCGCCAGGATCTCGCTATCATGCGGCAGCGCATCAATGCGCTGAATGAGCAGATCGAGGGCATGGCAGCCCAGCAGGCTGCGGTCGAACGGCAACTTGAGGTCGTCCAGGACGAAGCAGAACGGAAGAGGAGGCTGTTGGACCAAGGGCTCACTGATCGGTCGGAATACACGGCCTTGTTGCGAAGCGAAGCTGATCTGCTGGGCCAGCTTGGCCAAACCAGGGCCTCCATTCTGACTTCGCGCACGCAAATCGCCGAGGCCAAGGAACAAATTGCACGGCTGAAGACACAGCGCATCGAGACGGCTGTTTCCGAACTCAATGACGTTCGCGCCGAAGTGGCCGACGCCGAGGAGCAGCGGAGCGCCGCAAAGGCCGTCCTTGATCGGATCGTGATCCGGTCACCGAGCGACGGGGTCATTGTGAAGATGGCCTATAATAGCCGCGGGAGCGTGGTCCGGCCCGGCGACACCCTGCTCGAACTCCTGCCGACCGCAACCAATCTTGTGATCGAAGCGCGTGTCCTGCCGCAGGATGTGGATATTGTCAAAGTGGGGCAGGAAGCGCGATTGCGCTTCAACGCGCTCAATGCCCGCACGACGCCGACAGTCGATGCGACCGTGATTTATCTGTCGGCCGACCGGCTGGTCGACCGTAGCAATGAGCAGGCCTACTACACGGCACGGCTGCGCCTGACCGATGCACTGCCCCCGGAAATCACAGCGGAACAAATCTATCCCGGCATGCCCGTCGAGACCTACATCAAGGTCAGCGAGCGAACATTCTTTGAATATTTAGCTAAGCCGGTCGTCGACAGCTTCAGTCGGGCGTTTCGGGAGGAATAGGTCCTTGAGAAAAGGGCCGCCAGTTTGCGTTTCACTTTGCCTGCATTTCAATGGATGGGGCGCAAGTCGTAGTGGGCATGCATTCCTCTCAAGCTGATAGCGCCAGGTAGCGGGCCACCGCGGCTCAAAGCCAGAGGTACAGCATATAGCAGCCGGTGGAGCTCATCTGGAAGGAACGTCCGACTCCGGCTCGTTCATGACGTGCTGTAGCACAACGTTAGTGCCGGCCCCGTCGTCTGGCATAACGCAGGATGTTAGCCTCGCCGCAGGGCAGCGAATATCAGGCAAGGGATTTTGATGATGACCACCGTTGTAAACGCCCGAGGCGTACCCCTCCCCTACAGTGGAACCTCAGCCAATCACATTTCGGCGACAGGATCTGGCCCGCAGCTCTATGGCACCTCAGCCAATGACTCGTTATGGGGCGACGGCAGCGTCGATGTCACCATGTACGGCGGCAACGGCGACGACATCTACTACCTCTACTCCCCGAAGAACCGGGCAGTCGAAGCTCCGGGCAAAGGCGTCGATACGATCGTCACCTGGATGAGCTATACGTTGCCGGACAATTTTGAGAACCTGAAGATTACCGGCGATGGGCGCAAGGCCACCGGCAACGATGCCGACAACATCATCATGGGAAAGAACGGGACCCAGACCCTCGACGGCGGCAGGGGTGACGATGTGCTGAAGGGCGGTGCGGGGGCCGACAATTTTATCATCAAAGCGGGAAATGGCAGCGACCTGATCCTTGATTTCACGACCGAGGACAGCGTGCGCATCGAAGGATACAGGATCACCACATTTGCGGACCTGCAGTCGAGGATGTTCCAATCGGACGTCGGCGTTCAGATCGACCTTGACGGGGGCGAGATCCTTGTTTTCGCGGACACCACCATTGATCAGCTCGATGAGAGCCAATTCACGATTGACGAAGCACCGGAAAACAGTGTGCTCAATGCCAAGGGCGTTCCGCTTTTCTATAGCGGAGCCTCAGTCAACCACTATTCGGCGACGGATGCCGGCCCCGAACTTTACGGCAGCACCAATAATGACGCGATGTGGGGCGATGGGAGCGTCGATGTAACCATGTATGGCGGCGGCGGCGATGATATCTATCATCTCTACTCGGCTACCAACCGCGCCAGCGAAAGTCCTGGCAAGGGCGTCGACACAATTGTCACTTGGATGAGCTACACCTTGCCTGACAATTTCGAGAACCTGAAAGTCACCGGTGACGGGCGCTATGCCTTCGGCAACGATGCCGACAACATCATCATGGGAAAGAACGGCGCGCAAACGCTGGATGGTGGCTTGGGTGACGACGTTCTCGAAGGCGGTGCAGGTGCTGATACATTCAGTATCAAAGCAGGTAACGGCAGCGACTTGATCGTTGATATTGCGGCTGAGGACACGGTGCGCCTGAATGGCTATGGGATAACTTCGTTCGAAGAGGTTCAGGCGAGAATGACCCAAGCGGACAATGACGTTCTGCTTGACCTTGGCGCCGAGGCGCTGGTTTTCGCTGACACCACCATCGAGCAATTCGATGAAAGCCAGTTTCAGCTTCAGCTCGACAGGTCGAGTTTCCAGGCGACTTTCTCGGAAGAATTCGGCACGCTTGATCTGTGGAACGGAGAGTCCGGCACCTGGGACACGAACTTCTGGTGGGGTCAGGAGAACGGAAGCACGCTCTACAAGAATGATGAGCTGCAATGGTACGTTCAGCCCGACTATGAGCCCACCAATCCGGTCACTCCGTTCAGTGTGGACAACGGCGTTGTCACGATCACGGCCGCGCGCGCGCCAGAGGATATTCGCCCCTATATCGAGAACTATGAGTATACCTCGGGCTTGCTGACGAGCTACGAATCCTTTGCCCAGAAATATGGCTACTTCGAAATGCGAGCCGACATGCCTGAGAATGACGGCGCCTGGCCGGCCTTCTGGCTCTTGCCAAAAGATCACTCGTGGCCGCCTGAACTCGACGTGGTCGAGATGCGCGGACAGGAGCCGAATAGGCTCGACCTGACCGCCCACACAAAGGAAACGGGCAGCCACATCAAAACCTTGTCGTCGGCCAATGTCTCCGACACAGCAGGGTTTCATACCTATGGCGTGCTGTGGACTGAAGATGAGCTCGTCTGGTATTTCGACGATACGGAGGTGGCGCGTACGTCCACGCCGGCCGACATGCACCGGGAAATGTACCTGCTGGCCAACCTTGCGGTGGGCGGTATCGCCGGCGAGCCCGATGACGGCTTAGCTGCGCCTGCGCAGATGCAGATCGACTATATCCACGCATATACGCTGGACGACCTTCAGGCTGGCGCTTCTACAGTCAGTGCAGACAGCGAATGGACGCTCTGAACATGCCCCGGGATAGGAGCGAATAAGCTAGGCGGCGATTTCGGCCGCCTTGAACGCTCCGTGGAATCCACCCAGTGAATCCCATTCGACGCTATTCCTTCACGGCCCCCGTCATCGAGGAGACGTAATAGTCCACGAAGAAGGAATAGAGGATCACTACCGGCAGCGAGCCGAAAAGGGCTCCAGCCATCAGCGCGCCCCATTCGAAGATGTCGCCACGCACAAGCTCCGTGAGCACGCCGACGGGTACCGTCTTGTTCTCCGACGATTGAATGAAGGTGAGTGCATAGATAAACTCGTTCCACGACAGCGTGAAAGCGAAGATACCGGCGGAGATCAGGCCCGGCACGGCGAGCGGCAGGATGATCTTGGTCAGGATTTGCCAGCGTGAGGCACCGTCCACTAGCGCGCTTTCCTCTAACTCGAAGGGGATGGAGCGGAAATAGCCCATCAGGAGCCAGGTGCAGAAGGGAATGAGGAAGGTCGGATAGGTGAAGATGAGCGCCAGCTTGGAATCGTAGATGCCGAACTTGAAGACGATATAGGCGAGCGGGATGAACAGGATCGAGGGCGGGACCAGATAGGCGAGGAAGATCAGAAGACCGACCGGCCGCGCCCCGGTGAAGCGGATGCGCTCGATCGCGTAGGCGGCGAAGACTGACGCCGCGATGGACAGCACGGTCGAGGCGACCGCCACATACATCGTGTTGACCAGCCAGCCGGGATAGGAGGTCTCGAAGAACAGGTACCGGATATGCGCCAGCGTCGGCCCGACGACCCAGAACGGGCTGTAGTTATTGTAGTCCGTCAACTGCGCGTTCGGTTTGATCGCAGTGATGGTCATCCAGTAGAACGGAAATAGAAGAACGAACACGAAGATCGCCAGTGGCAGGTAGAGCACCACCAGCCGGCGCGGCAGCCGGTTGAGGTAGCTCATGCCCTCGCTGGTGTCGGTCAGGGCCTGGCTTTCGGATTGCGCTTGCGTGTTCATCTTGGCCTCCTTGATCCCTGCCATCAATCCTGGCCGCCCTGCTGCCACTTGCGGCGCTGCAGGCCGAAGAAGCTGAACATGATGGCGGCAAGCAGGAAGGGGATCATGGCCACTGCGATGGCCGCACCCTCGCCGAGCTGGCCGCCGGGAATCGCGCGCTGGAAGGACAAGGTCGCCATCAGATGGGTGGCGTTGACCGGTCCGCCCTTGGTCAGCACGTAGATGAGCTGGAAGTCTGTGAAGGTGAAGAGCACCGAGAAGGTCATCACCACGGCAATAATTGGCGTCAGCATCGGCAGGGTGACATAGCGGAAGCGCTGCCAGCTTGTGGCGCCGTCGAGCGAGGCGGCTTCGTGCAGCGATTGCGGAATGGTTTGCAGGCCGGCAAGCAGCGAGATGGCGACGAACGGAATGCCGCGCCAGATATTGGCGGTGATGACGGAAGCGCGCGCATTGTTCGGCGTACCCAGGAAGTTGATCGGGCTGTCGATAATGCCGAGCTGTATCAGTGACCAGGAAACAATCGAGAACTGGGCATCGTAGATCCACCAGAAGGCGAGCGCGGAAAGCACCGTCGGCACGACCCATGGCAACAGGATGATGGCGCGGAAAAAGGACTTGAACGGCAGCTTCTCGTTCAGGATGAGCGCCAGCCACAGGCCGAGCGCGAATTTCACCGCTGAGGCGACGGTCGTATAGAGCAGCGTGTTGAACACCGACAACCAGAAGACGCCGTCGCTCGCCAGATATTGGTAGTTGTCCAGCCCGATGAAGATGCCCTCGCGGCCGATGCGCGTATCCGTGAAGCCCAGCCACACGCCGAGCCCGAGCGGATAGGTCAGGAAGCAGATGAGGAAGACCGCCGCCGGCAGCATGAACAAAAGGGCAAGCATATTGCCGTTCTGCATGAGAGTGGACAGGGAAAAGCGGGGCTTTTCAATCGACATGGTGGACATCGCACTTCTCCGGCCGGAGTGGGTTTAGCGCGCACCGGCGCTCACTGGAACGCCGGTGCGCAAGCCGATCGGGACGAGCCGCGCAAGGCGCAGTTCTAGATGCGGTAGTAGCGGTTGGCCCGCCGCTCCGCCTCGGTCGCCGCTTCTTCCGGCGTCGACTGTCCCGTGACGGCAGAGGCGAACATGTCAACCAGCACATAGTCCGCCATGACCCCCGCCGAGGCGTAGCCGAGCGGGCCGGCGTAGCCGTTTGGGCGCAAGGTCTCCGACGCGCGTGCATAGGGCGCGTGGACCGGGTCGGCAGTCCAGATGGGATTGTCGGCGAAGGCCTTGAGCGGTTGGCAGCAATAGGCGCTGGAGCCCTCGATCCACGCGTTCATCTGGTCGGCTTCCATCATAAATTTGATGTAGGCCTTGGCGGCTTCCGGATATTGGCAGTGGTTGAACAGCACAATCGAGCTCGTTTGGTGCAGCTCTGCGCTCTCGCCCACGGGGCCGATGGGGAAGTTGGTGGTGCGGAGGTCCTCGGCAATCTCCTTCAGCGCCTCGTCGTTCTTGGCCGCATAGTAGAGCGAGACGCCATTGGCCGTCAGCGAAATCTGGCCAGCAAGGAAGGCACGGTTGTTGTTGATGTCGAGCCAGCTTTCGGTGCCGGGGATAAAGGTCTCGTAGAGCGCTCTGGCATAGTTGATCGCCTCGATTGTCTCAGGGCTGTTGATGGCGACCTTGCCATCCTCGTCCACCATCTTGCCGCCATGGCTCCACAACAGCCAATGAGCGTAGTTGTTGCCGTCACCGACCGCCTTTCCGTGCGGGAAGCCGGCCGGCGTTCCGTTGGCCTTCAGCGCCTTGCACAGCTCCAGGAACCCTTCGGTATCTTCGGGGAATTCGCTGAAGCCGGCTGCCTGCATATGGCTGTCGCGGTAGCATACGGCGTTGCCGATCGCCGTCAGCGGCATGGCGATGAACTGGTCGCCGCGCGTGGCATAGCCGCGCACGCCGTCATACCAGCCGCCATATTTCTCGCCCAGGTAATTGGCGAGCTCGGTCACGTCCACCAGCTTGTCGGGATATTGGTGGGCGTCGTCGAACCAGCACATCACCATGTCCGGCCCGCTGCCGACATTCGCGGCCACGGCCGCCTTTGGGCGAATGTCCTCCCAGCTCTCCTGGTCGATGCGCACCTGGATGCCGGTCTGGTCGATGAACTTCTGCGTGTTGGCGTTCCATGCTTCCTCGTCGCCCTTGACGAAGGGCACCCAGCGCAGAAGTCGCAGGCTCGCCCCCTCCTCCGGCGTATAGGTCGGCTCGGTCTGGGCAAAGGACGGGCGTATGCCCATCGCGCCGAGTCCGGCCATGCCGGCCAGCCCTGCCGAAGCGGTCAGAAAGTCGCGTCGCTTAATAATCATCGTCTCCTCCTCATGGTCACGGGACATTGTTCCGTCGCCATCCGCTGTCCCGCTGATGCGGATGCCGAGGCACCGATCAGCTGTTCGGAAAGGCCCTCTTCCGCCCGTCCCGAAAAGCCGGTCGATGCCGTATCACCTGGAAAGCCTCTTTCCCGTGTCTTTATCAAACAGGTGCACATGGTCGGCATCGATGGAAATGTTGATCGTCTCGCCTGGTCCCACCCGAACGCGCTCGCGAAACACACAGTTTGCCTCGCCGCCGCCGAGCTTCACGATCATATGCGTCTCGTAGCCGGTCGGCTCGATGACGATGACCTCGGCCGGCAGGCCCGCCGCATCCAGGCGGATGAATTCAGGCCTGAGGCCGTAGACGAGGTCGCGACCGACCGCGGCCTGCCCTGGATCGGCGACCGGAAGCCGCGTGCCATCCACGGCCACGAAGGCTGTGCGGTCCTCCGGGTCCAGCCGGCCGTTGATCATGTTCATGGCCGGTGAGCCTATGAAGCCTGCCACGAAGAGATTGGCCGGCTTGTCATAAAGATCGAGCGGAGCACCGATCTGCTCGACGACGCCGTCATGCATGACGACGATCTTGTCCGCCATGGTCATGGCTTCAATCTGGTCGTGCGTCACATAGACCGTCGTCGTTGCCAGGCGCTGGTGCAGTTCCTTGATCTCTGCCCGCATTGCCACGCGCAGCTTGGCGTCGAGATTGGACAGCGGTTCGTCGAACAGGAACACCTGCGGGTCGCGCACGATGGCCCGCCCCATGGCGACGCGCTGGCGCTGGCCACCCGAAAGCTGCCGCGGATAGCGGTCGAGCAAACTGGAAAGCCCGAGGATCTCCGCCGCCGCACTTACGCGCCGTTCCATTTCCGTCTTCGCCGTGCCATTCAGCTTGAGCGAGAAGGCCATGTTGTCGGCCACCGTCATATGCGGGTAGAGCGCGTAGTTCTGGAACACCATCGCGATGTCCCGTTCCTTCGGCGGCAGGGTGTTGACGACGCGGCCGCCGATGCGGATCGATCCGGCGGAGATGTTCTCCAGCCCCGCCAGCATGCGCAGCAACGTCGATTTTCCGCAGCCCGAGGGCCCGACCAGGATGACGAACTCGCCGTCCTCTATCCCGATATTCACGCCCTTGATGATGGGAACCGCCCCGAAGGACTTCCGCACATCGACAAATTCAACGCCTGCCATTTCCGCTCCTCCAGAAGATTCGGTACGGCTATCCCCGGCCAACCAGCGGCATTTTGGTGGCCATGACCGTCAGGTTCAGCACATTGGCTTCGAGCGGTAGGCCGGCCATATAGACCACCGCCTCCGCCACGTGGCTGACCGGAATGGTCGGCTCGCTGGCGATCTCGCCATTGGCCTGCAGCACGCCGGCGCTCATCCTCGACGTCATGTCGGTCGCCGCGTTACCGATGTCGATCTGCCCGCAGGCGATGTCGAAGGGCCGGCCGTCGAGCGCCGTCGACTTGGTGAGGCCCGTGATGGCGTGCTTGGTGGCCGTATAGGGCGCGGAATGGGGCCGCGGAGTCGTCGCCGAGATGGAGCCGTTGTTGATGATGCGCCCGCCGCGCGGCGTCTGCTTCTTCATCAGCCGCATGGCCTGCTGCGTGCACAGGAAGGCGCCGGTGAGGTTTGCCGCGACGATGGTGCTCCACTGGTCGAAGGTGATCTCCTCCATGGGCACGGCCGGCACGTTGGTGCCGGCGTTGTTCACCAGGAGATCGAGGTGGCCGAAGGTCTGCTCGATCTCGGCGAACAGGGCCGCCACCGACTGCGGATCGCCGACATCGGCGGAAATTGCCCGGAAGGTGCCGCCCTTTGCCGCCGCCATCTCGCTCGCTGCCGCCTCCAGCACATCGGCGCGCCGGCCCGAGACGACCACCGTGTAGCCCTCCGCGCCGAGCGCCTCGGCGATGCCGCGCCCGACGCCGGTACCGCCGCCCGTCACCAGGGCGATCCTGCCCGTTGCCGATTTTGCTTCTGCCATGTCAGATCGCTCCGCCAAGTTCGTCCTCAATATGGATCCGTATGATGTCGTCGAAACTGTTCTCCGCCGCAAAACCCAGCCCCTCGGCGCGCCTCGCGTCGAAATTCGTCGGCCAGCCCGCAACGATCGCACGGATCGTCGGGTCGGGCTCGTGGCGGATCAGCTTCACCGCCTTCTCGCCGGCCACACGCTTCAGCGCCGCGATCTGCTCGCCCACCAGCGCCGAAAGTCCCGGCATGGTAAGGTTGCGCCGCGGCCCAACCCGCGACAGATCGAGCGTGGCCGCATGTATGAAGAACCCGACCGCCGCGCGCGGACTGGCGAACCAGTGGCGCACGTCCTCCTCCACCGGCAGGACCGCCTCCTGGCCGGCAAGCGGCTCGCGCAAGATGTTGGAGAAGAAGCCGGATGCCGCCTTGTTCGGCTTGCCGGGGCGAATGCAGATGGTGGGGAGCCTGAGCCCGACGCCATCGAAAAAGCCGCGCCGGGAATAGTCGGACAGAAGAAGCTCTGCAATCGCCTTCTGGGTGCCATAGCTCGTCAGCGGTGTCGCAAAAAACTCATCGCCGATCCTGTCCGGAAACGGCGCGCCGAAGACGGCAATGGAGGAGGCGAAGACGACACGCGGCCGATAAGGCTCCGTCTGGCCTTCCAGGCGAATCGCCTCGAACAGCGCCCGCGTGCCGTCGAGATTAACCCGGTATCCCTTCTCGAAATCCGCCTCCGCCTCACCGGAGACGATCGCCGCGAGATGGAAGACGATGTCGGGACGCGCGGCGGCGAGTTTTTCAGCACTGCCTGGCGCGGAAAGGTCCATCGCCATCGGTGTGGCGATCTCGGTAAACGCCGCCGGCACCGGCGGCTCCACGATGTCGACGAGCGACAGGCGGCTTACCCCGACGCCGAGCAGCCCCTCCTCCGCCGCCAGCCGCTCGACCAGTTTGCGGCCGACCATCCCGGCAGCACCGATCACAAGCACATGCATCTAACGTGTTCCTCCCATGGCATCCGCCTCCAACCAGCGATCCTCAGCCTGTCACCTGCGTCCTCTTCTTCCCGCTCTTCCCGCGCGCCCGTGCCGGGGGCCTGCGCAGCATCTCCTTGGTCGTTTCGTAGATGCGGTCCAAATGTCTTGCGAAGGCAGCGGTCACCGCCTCCCGATCGCGTCCCTTGAGGGCTTCTACGATCGCCAAATGATCAGCGTAGCTGGCGGCGATGGCGCCCGGCCTGGTCATCGCCTTGCGGCGATACTCCATCATGTAGGTGTAGAGATCAGTAACGAAGTCAGCCAGAAGCGGATTGCCGCACGCGCGGTAGATCGTGACATGGAACTCGCGGTCACAAATGAGGAAGCGCATTGCGTCGCCGCCGGCGAGACGCTGCGCATCGAGGAGATTGTCCAGCTTGCGCAAGGCTTCACTGTCCATGCACTCGGCCGCGTCGCCAACCACCTTCAGCTCGATGTGGCGACGCGCTGCATGGACCGATTCCAGATCATAACTGTCGATGGCGTTCGGCGATGCGATGGTCACCGGCAGGTGCCCGAGATCGACATTGGCGACTCGGCTGCGGCTGCCCTGAGAAACCTCGATGATGCCGCGCACTGCCAGCGACTGGACCGCTCCACGCACGGTCTCGCGGCTGACGTGCAGCACGTTAGCAAGCTCCCGCTCACCCGGCAATTCGTCGCCCGGCCTCAGCATGTTCGTCGCGATGAGCGCCATCAGCTTATCGGCGATCACCTCGCGCGCAGTTCGGCGGGCAAGGCTTTGCCCGATCTGCGGAACCTGCATCAGAATGCTGCTGCCCTTGGTGGCCACGGATATCCCGACTGATATGCTGGATGGACCAGTAGATAAGCTCGGAGTAGCGCATCGTTCGACCACAGAGTCAACGCCCTTTCGCCGTCGCAGCAGCAAAGATAAGGCCGCAGACCCGCCTGGATGCCCTGGGCTTAACTGGCGGGCCTTCCGCCTGTACGACCTTATTGTGCTTGTGAGGTGGTGCTGGCTGGTAGCGGTTTCGCCAACGCAACGCGCCGCCTTTGAATATGTTGCAGCAACGCGCTGCGCGAGACGGGAGAAGGCAGGCTACATTCCTTCCACGGCACCTCGCATTCATCCCGCAAAGGGCCAGATGTGTAACCTATGTGTCTACGCCTCCGAGAACTTCGACTTCTTCATGGAATTCTCCCTCTCCCAATTCGGGGATCATAATTGGAAAATCCCAGCTCAGAACGGTCCGAAAATCGGGAAGCATGTCAGCCGTCGACCGCACCGCAAAGCGGTCACTGCCCGCGGGAATTGCCATGGCGTGCCATATGCCCGGAGCCGATGATGTTAGGCCGGAATGACCGCAGAACCTCCTGGCACTGACGCGGCCGGAGATGTTTAAGTCATATGGCCTTTATGCTTTCAGCAGACGACTTTCCAGTGCGGCGATCCTGGACGACCTCATAGCTGACCTTCTGTCCGTCGGCGAGACTGCTCAGGCCCGAACGTTCGACGGCTGAGATGTGCACGAACACATCCGGTCCACCCTGGTCGGGTTCAATGAAGCCGAAGCCCTTGGTGGCATTGAACCATTTCACGGTACCAGTAGCCATATTCATCCTCTCTATCACGTGATTTCGCCTGCTGACGGGGACGCATGCTCAACGCAACGGTCTTGCCGAAGATGCAGCTCTGACAAATCGAGCAAATTGAATACCCCGCATTGCCCTTAGGTTTTGGCAGACATGCAGCGGGGGAATCGTTGGCCCGCCCGGGTGTGCGTTGGGCTCTTCATCGGGCGGTCGATCCGAGTTTGGCTCCTTGACGGGATCGGGATCTGTGTCGTCGTTCATGGCGTTCCTCGCTTGGAATAGCCAACGAGCGCAAGGTAGTCTGGTTCCACCCAAAGGCCCTAGGGCAGAAGAAGAAGCCGGGATGGCTCGCCGAACAAGTCGGCGTTGATACGCCAGACATCTGCAGTCCCGAATGCGCAAGAGAACTCCTCCTCGGACCGATGCCGCTTGCCTGACTATTGCATCGGACGGGAATCGCTGCACGCCGTCTTGGCAGTGGCTCCTGTCGCGTTGTGAAGTGTGCCGCGGAACCCACAGATATCCAGCGGAGTTAACTCAAGGGTTGATATGCCCGCGCTTCTGCTCGAGGCGGAATGCGAGCATGCCCCGCACAGCAAAAGGAGAGTCGATCATGGCCAGCAAACTCTTGATAAGCACGGCGGTCGCCACGCTGCTAGCCAGCGGTGCGATGGCACAGACGACCACTCCTACGGCCCCCACAGAACCCGTTCCGGCCCAGCCGGAAGTTGAAATGGTGGTGCGTGCCTCGGGACATCTGGCGTCCAATCTGATCGGTGAAACTGTCTATAGCGGGAGAGGCGACGACGCACAGAACATTGGGAAGGTGAACGATCTCGTGATCAGCGATGATGGTGAGGTGGAGGCCATTGTTGTCGGCGTTGGCGGCTTTCTCGGCATCGGCCAGAAGGAGGTCGCGCTCCAATATGACGTAGCGATGTGGGCGGAGCGCGAAGGCGACCGCTGGCTTGTGGTGGAAACCAGCGCCGATGCGCTGAAGGCGCTGGATGACTTCGACCGCTCGGCCTATCGGCCCATGCCGGCCGATGCGAACATAGCCGAGCCGAAGCCGGCGACTGCGGAGGAAATCAAGGCCGCTGAGGAAAAGGCCGCGGCCGAGGCGGCGCAGGCCGAAGCTGAAGCACAGCCAGCCGAACCTGCAGAGGAATAGCGCGTTCGTGCCACGGCTATCCTCCCAGCAGGATGCCCGCTTTCCGCGCGGCGGCTTCTGCGGCGACGGTCTGGATCAATTTCAACTTTCCGGTACCTCGCTCCGGCGGGAGGGCTGCCGTGTCAACGCCGCTTGAACTTTCATGGATCTCGGAGCGGAGACCATTGTCGTCGATAGCCGCCGTCAGGGCTGAAGATGAGACCCAACCGGAACGATTGACGCGCCACCTTCGGTACTAGTATCGCTTGCAAGCCACGAGCCCGATTGGCTGGAAAGGGCCGCCTTCTATGAGGAGTGCGCGCGCTGACTGAGCGTAAGATATCTTCAGGTGGTGTTGAGCGGGTGCCCCCTCAGCCGTGCACGTAGCTTCGATGTCGTAAGTCCCGGATGAACTATCGAGGTGGTCAAATTTGCAGCTGACATGCCCAGGCGTCGAAAGGCCCGCTTCAGTCAGTTGCCATGCAGCGGAACCGCACATCGTCTTTTCCGCCGCCCATTGCCCGACAAAGAAGGGGATTTCTCGATTTAGCTCCAAGTAACTCGCCTGCTCATCGTTCGCAGCGCCTTGGCAACCAGCCAATAAAGCAATGGCGAGGATACATTTCGTCTGGCGCATAAGGAATCTTGGAAGTGCACTGCGCCGGCTGTGCCAGCGCGAGGATACGCTCCCGTAGGAGCAATCTGCTGAAATTGCGGGACCCGCCCTCACCCCACCCGCACCAGCCGCCCGTCGCCCGCCGGCTTCAGCCGTCCCTTGATGAGTGCCTCGGCGCTCGTGTCCACCTCTTCGCGGCCGGAGCGGGTAATTCGACCACCTCCCGCACCGTCAAAGGAGAGCACCGAGCGCTTCAGAAGTTGCGAATAAGGGTGCTGCGGGGCTTCGAGGATGGGGCGGGCGGGACCCATTTCGACCACGTGCCCCTTCTGCATGATGATGATGCGGTCGCTGATATAGTAGGCGGTGGCGAGGTCGTGGGTGATATAGATGATGGTGACGCCAAGCTCGTTGCGCAGCCGCTTGAAGAGGTTGACGATCGCCATCCGGAGCGAGGCGTCGACCATGGAGACCGGTTCGTCGGCGACGATCACGCTCGGCTTTGAGATCAGCGCCCGGGCGATGGCCGTGCGCTGCAGCTGACCACCCGACAGTTCATGCGGAAAGCGCCCCTTCACCTCCCTCAGCGACAGCCCGACATGCTGGAGCGCCTCGTCCATCGGCCCTTCCATCTCCGCCTCGGTGCGCGCATTGAGGAAGCGCCGGGCGGTGGAGGCGAGGTAGCGGTCGACGCGCTTCAGCGGGTTGAACGCCTCGAACGGATTCTGGAAGATCGGCTGCACGCGCGCCATGAAGGCAAGCCGCTCGGCCCCGCGGCGCGCGGCGATATCCTTTCCCTCGAACAGCAGTTCGCCGCTCGTCGGCACCTCGCTGCCGAGGATCATGCGGGCGAGTGTCGTCTTGCCGGAGCCCGACTCGCCGATGATCGTGAAGATCTCCGGCTTCTTGGCCGACAGTGCGAAGCTCACCTCATTGACGGCCTTGATCTGCTTGCGCGAGAGCACGCCGCCCATGGTGAAGACCTTGCTGACGTCACGGACATCGAGAAGCGGCGACGCGCTCATGACAGAGACTCCTCGACGTGCAGGACCTTGGCGGGGGAAAGCGCCTCGTCGGCGCGGAAGCAGGCGACGCGATGTCCGCCGGGCCGCTCCTCCAGCACCGGCACTTCCTTGCGGCAGCGCTCGATGGCGATGGGACAGCGCGGGTGGAAGCGGCAGCCAGCCGGCGGCTCGGCGAGGCTTGGCGGGCGGCCTTCGAGCGACGGCTTCGGGCTGGTGTCGCCAATGCGCGGCAGGCTGGCGACCAGATGGCGGGTATAGGGATGGCGCGCGGCCGTGAAGATAGTCCGCGTCGGCGCTTCTTCGACGATGCGGCCCGCGTAGACGATGGCGAGCCGGTCGGTGATATTGGCATGAACCGACATGTCGTGGGTGACGAAGACGACGGAGGAGCCGAGCGCCTGCTGTACCTCGCGGATCATCGCCAGGACGTCCTTCTGCACCACCACGTCGAGCGCCGTCGTCGGCTCATCGGCTATGATGAACTCAGGCTGGCAAACGGTGGCGAGCGCGATGGTCACGCGCTGACGCATGCCGCCGGAAAGCTCGTGCGGATAGGCCCTCAGCACGCCGGGCTCCAGGTGAAGGCGGGCCAGATGCGCCTCCACGGCCTCCCAGAACGCCTCGCGCTTCAGGCCCATCGGCCGGAAGGCGAAGTCCTTGAAGGCGGAATGCACACGGCGCACGGGATTGAGCACGCTCATGGAGCCCTGCATGATGTAGGACAGGTGCTTCCAGCGGATCTTGGCGATTTCATCTTCCCCAGCATGGGCGACGTCGATGGGCGTACCGTTGAACCGGTAAGTCACGGAGCCGTCGACAATGCGGAAAGGCGGGCGGATGGCCGCAGCCAACACCTTGATGAAGCTGGTCTTGCCCGACGAGCTCTCGCCGGCGATGCCATAGATCTCGTTGGCCTTCACCCGCATGGTGACGTCGTCGACGGCGCGCACCTCGCGTTCCACACCAAAATAATTCATCTGGTAGTAGGCCTTAAGGCCCTCGACTGTAAGGATGTCGTTGGCCAAGGCTTATGCTCCCATGCGGCGCAGGCGGCTGCGCGGGTCGATATATTCGTTCATGGAGACGGCGAGCAGGAAGAGGCCGAGGAAGGTCATGACGATCAGGACTACCGGAATGACGATCCACCACCACACGCCGACGACCATCGCCGAGTGGTTGTTGGCCCAGTAGAGCGCCGTGCCGACGGTGGGCACGTTGATGTTGGTGAAGCCGAGGACGGCGAGTGTGACCTCGAGCCCGATCGACCAGATCATGTTGGCCATGGCGGTCGAGAAGACGATCGGCATCACATAGGGCAGATGCTCCTCATACATGATCCGGGCGGGCGACATGCCGGCGAAGACGGCGTGACGGGTAAACTCGCGGTGCTTCAGCCCCAGCGCCACCGAGCGGATCAACCGCGCGTCGAACGGCCAGCCGAAACAGGCCATGATCAGCGCCAGCTTCATCATGGTGAGGTCGCTGCGCAGCA
This sequence comes from Chelativorans salis, assembly GCF_025336525.1. Classification (GTDB taxonomy): domain Bacteria; phylum Pseudomonadota; class Alphaproteobacteria; order Rhizobiales; family Rhizobiaceae; genus Chelativorans; species Chelativorans salis. The sequence continues at coordinate 49,776 of NZ_JAOCZP010000014.1, read as the reverse complement.
CGAAGTAGAAGAGGATAAGGATCGGGAAGATGGGAATGGCGACGAAGATGTCGTTGAAGAACATCAACGTCCGGTCCGCCCAGCCGCCGAGATAGCCTGCCGTTAGCCCCACCGTGATCGAGATGATGCGCGACAGCACTGCGACCGTCAGCCCAAAGAACAGCGTGTTGCGGAAGGCGAAGGCGAGGTGCCAGAAGAGGTCCTGTCCGCGCGAATTGGTGCCGAACCAATATTCCCCGCTCGGCGGCATATCGGGAATGGTGGTGTAGATGGCCGTCGGATCGACAGGTGAGAAGAAGCTCAGAAGCGAGAAGGCGACGATGACGCCGACCAGCATAACGCCGATGGTGAATTCGATGTTGTAGCGGATGAGATCGCGGACGACGCTGAACATATCGGCCTACTGTGCCTTGATGCGCGGATCGAGAAGGGGGTGGATGAGGTCGATGAGGAAGATCGCCGTCGCCACCGCGATCACCGCGATGCACGAGACGGCGAGCACCACCGCCGAATCGCCGGCGTTGACCGCCCTGACCAGAAGCGTGCCGAGACCGGGATAGGCGAAGACCTGCTCGGTGATGATGGTGCCGGAAAAGATGCCGCCGAGCGCCATGGCAAGTGCGGTGAGCTGCGGCACCATGGCGTTGCGGATGACGTAGGACGAGACAATGCGCCGGCGCTCCACGCCGGCAAGTTCGGCGTAAGTCACGTAGTCTTCGGTGACGATGTTGGAGACCAGCGCCCGCATGCCGAGGAACCAGGTGCCAAGCCCGACAATCACCAGCGACGCTGCGGGCAGGATTGCGTGGCGCAGGATCGAAACGATGAATTCGGGCGACCAAGAGGGGCGGACGTTCATGGCAAAGCCGCCCGAGATCGGCAGCACCGGCCATAAGAAGCCGAAGATGATGACCATCAGGAACGCCACGATGTAGTACGGGATCGGCTGGATGCCGATGGCGATGACGCCGAAGGCCTTGAGGAGCCGGGAGTTCTGATAGTAGCCGGCGAGGCCGCCGAGGATATTACCGATGAGCCAGGTGAGGATCGTCGACACCGCTAAGAGGCCGACCGTCCACGGCAGCGCCAGCATGACCAGCTTCATGGCGGGCGTCGGGAAAGCGAGCAGCGATGGGCCGAGGTCGCCGACCAGAAGGCGACCGAGGAAATTGAAATAGCGCTCGTGAAGCGGCACGTTGAGGCCGAAAAGCTCCGTCAGCGTCTCGCGCAGCGAGGCGATGGCCTGGGGGCTGTAGGCAGACTGCCCGCTGACACGCCCGATGATCGTCTCAACCGGACTGATAGGGCTCAGATACGAGACGAAGAAGGCCACCGAGATGCCGGTGAAGACGACGGCGAGAAGCTGCAAGAAGCGCTTCAGGGCGAAAGTCAGATAATCCTTCATAGTAGCGTTGGGAAGTTGAGCTGGCTCGACAAAGAAGCGTCGTCATCCCGGCCAAGGGAGCGAAGCGACCGCGAGCCAGGATAGGTTCCGTGATCTGCCCACGTTCTGGAATAGGTCCCGGACAGTCTCCGCTTCGCTCCAGCATCCGGGATGACGCCGAGGGGATTGGTACCGCTTGAATTCATCTAACTTCCTGATCCTTCGCCGGTCACAGGGCGTCCGGCTCTCGCCGGGCGCCCTGTCCTGGGCATGTCCCGCTACTGCTGTTTTGTCGGCTTGAGCTGGGTGAGAATGTACTTCGAATTCGCCCAGTTCGTGACGATGTTCGCGTAAGGGTTCTCTTCGGCGGTCGGGAAGCCGGTCCAGTACCTCGTGTCGTAGGCCGAGAACACGTTGAACGACATCACCGGAATCACCGGCATCTCCTCGACCATCAGCTTCACGAACTCGTGGCCGAGCTCGAGATTGCGCGGGTCGGTAAACTCGGTCTTGCGCACCTCCTCGATGATCTCGTCGAGCTTCGGGTTCTTCCAGCGCTGCCAGTTACGATGCGGCTGCCGCTCGCCCGGCTCGGCGACATAGTCGGAATGCCACGAGTCGAGGAAGAAGCTCAGGTCCGGATCACCGCCCCATGTCTCGATCGACCAGGCGGTCGCCGCCTCGTATTGACCCAGCGGCAGCGTCGAGCGGTAGATCTCCGGATCGGCTTCCGCCGTCACCTGGATCCCCTGCTGCGACCACTGCTGGGCAATCATGGTGCCCATGCGGTTGATGACCCCTTCCTGGAAGGTGTTGAGCGTGAAGGCGAAGGGCTCGCCATTGGGCATCATCCACTGGTTGCCTTGTTTCGTGAAGCCGGCGGCTTCCAAAAGCTCGGTGGCGGCCTCGACATCCTGCTTCCACCAGCCGTAGCCGAAGGCGGTGCGGATGGCTTCCTCGTCGGTCGGCACCTCTTCGCCGAACTGTGGACGCACCATGTCGGCCACCTGCAGGCCGATCGTTGGATCATAGGGCTTGATCGTCCGCGAACCGGTGTCCAGTTCGTAGTCGATCAGCCAGTCCTGAAGCGGCGCGTGATAGTCCCGCGGGTGTGTGCCCGTCGGCGGGATGGCGATGGCCGAGAGCGTTGCCGCACCCCGGTAGGACGCCATCGAGATGGCGCGCGCATCGAGCATCAAGGCCAGCGCCCAGCGCACCCGCTTGTCCTGGAACTTCTCGTTCTGGTGATTGAAGATCACCATCGGCAGCGTGGGATCCGGGTGGGCATAGGGGAAGCCGGGGAACCAGCCGCGCGATATCTCAGACTGCTTGATGAGGCTGAACATGCCTTCCGGCGTCAGGTCGTGGATCATGTCAAGATCGCCGTTGACCATGTCGATCAGCCGGCTGTCGGTCGACGGGATGGACCGGTAGATGACGTATTTCGGCCCCGGCTCGCCCCACTCGGCGAGCGCCGTCTTGTCCCAGTCCTCGCGCTTCTCCCAGATGTACCAGTAGCCATTCGGATCGTAGGAATGGAGCGTGTAGGGGCCGAGGCCGACCGGCGGGTTGAAATCAAACGCCGTCACGTCCTCCACCTCGGAGAAGATGTGCTCGGGCATGATCCAGGCGCCGTTCCAGCGCACGGAGAAGATGGAGTGGAACCGCGAGTTCGGCTCCTTCAGCTTGAAGTGCACCGTGTAATCGTCGACCGCCTCGACGCTCTCCACATATTGCGAGAAGGGCGCGCTCCAAACCATGCCGGGCGTCTCCATCTGCGTCTCGACGGTGAAGACCACGTCGTCGGCCGTGAACTCCTCACCGTCGCTCCACAGGATGCCTTCGCGCAGCTGCACGGTCATCTCGGTGAAGTCTTCGTTGTACTGCCAGACATCCTTGGCAAGCTGGTTGTAGAGTGCGCCGTCAAGGCCGGCGTCAGGGTCGATGAACCACAGCGTGTCGAGCACCAGCTGATGCAGGCCGTTCGACCATGCAGCGCCATTGCCGGCGACCCACATGTTGAACATGTCGGGATTGATCGCCGGCGGCTCGGGATTGTTGATGATCAGTGTTTCTTCGCGCGGAAATTCATTGAGTGGCGGCGCGGCGGCCTCTTCCTCCTGGGCAATGGCGGTGCCGCCAAAAGCCAGCGAGACGAGCGCCGACGCCAGAAGCGTCTTCAGCTTTCCCATCTGTTTCCTCCCTGGGCGGGGATGCCCAACGGCATCCCGGTCGCAAGTGTCCTCCGACACTCGCAGAACATGCTTCACCAATGCCGGGCGCTTGTCAACGGATAAACTGATGTGAACCGGAAATCATGATATATAGAAAAGAAAGGCGCACTCCCGGTTGGAAATGCGCCTCCAAGTGCGGGAGGAATAGCTGTAGCTAGCGCTTTGCGCGCCCGTCGAACGTCAGAGCTTCACGCGGATCATCTGATATGAATAGGCGGGCAACGAAGCGGCAAGCACGCCGTCGGCCACCCTCGCCCCCGAACCGCTGCGGGGCCTCACGTTCTGCTGATCTGCGGCGGTGTTCACCGCTTCCAGATCCGTATGGGTCATCACCTGATGGTCGATAACCGTGCCGCCGGCAAAGCCCTTAAGGCTCACCTCGACGTCGATCGCCTCCAGGCCGCACCGGTTGACGAGGAAGAAGGTGAGCGTGCCCTCCTCCTCGTTATGCACACCCGAAACGTCGACATAGGGCACGTTGTCGTCGTGCTCACTGTCGTAGCCCGGGCAGTCCACCAGGAGGTTCAAGGCCGTGCCGCGACCGTGGATCGAGGCGAAATAGTAGGGATAGTAGATTGTCTGCCGCCAGGCGGGCCCGCTCCTCTCAGTCATGATCGGCGCGATGACGTTCACCAACTGCGCGATGCAGCCGATCTTCACCACATCCGAGCGGCGGATGAAGGTGTTGAGGATACAGCCGACCTGCAGCACGTCCTCGAAATTATAGATGTCCTCAAGAAGCCCCGGCGCCAGCGGCCATCCGTTACCGCCGTCGAGAATGGCACGATCCTGCTTGTTGGAGTGGTACCAGACGTTCCACTCGTCGAAGGAGATGTAGACGTTCCGCTTCGAGCGCTTTTTGGCCTTCACGAAGTTGATGGTGGAGGCGACGGTCTCGATGTAGCGGTCCAGCTTGTGGTTGAGCGCCAGAAAATTGGCCGTATTCTTCTCGGGGTTGCGGAAATACATGTGCAGCGAGACGTGGTCGACCACCTCGTAGGTATGCTCCAGCACGACGCGCTCCCACTCGGGGTAGGTCGGCATGTCCGAATGGCTCGATCCGCACACCACCAGTTCGAGTGATTTATCGAAGGCGCGCATGGCCTTGGCGGTCTCGGCGGCGAGCTTGCCGTACTCGTGGGCGTCCTTGTGGCCGACCTGCCATGGCCCGTCCATCTCATTGCCGAGGCACCACAATTTCACATCCCAGGGCTCCCGCCGGCCGTTCCTCGCCCTCAGGTCGCTCCAGTATGAGCCGCCGGGATGGTTGCAGTATTCGAGGAAGTTGCGCGCCGCATCGAGCCCGCGCGAGCCCAGATTGACGGCCAACATCATCTCCGTGCCGGCAGCACGGCACCAGTCGGCAAATTCGTGGATGCCCACCTCGTTGGTCTCGCTGGTGTGCCAGGCGAGATCGAGCCTTACGGGCCGATCCTCACGAGGGCCGATCCCGTCCTCCCAGTTGTAGGCGGAGACGAAATTGCCGCCGGGATAGCGCACGACCGGGACGTTGAGCGCGCGAACCAGCTCGAGCACATCGCCGCGGAAGCCGTTCTCGTCCGCCGTCGGGTGACCGGGCTCATAAATTCCGGTATAAACGGCGCGGCCCAGATGCTCCAGAAACGCGCCGTAGAGCCGGTCGTCGATCCTGGAGACGGTGTAATCCTTATGTGCGGTGACGTGAGCCTTCACGGCGTCCTCCCAATGGCCGATTCTTTTCAAATCGGTCTAAGCGATATATATCGGCTATCCTGATTATTTGTGCCGACGGTGTCAACCCTCGGAAAATGAGGTGCGCGGTCGGGTTCACACAGGTTCGTGCTTCTTAGCGGTGGGTCCCCGGGGCAAGCCCGAGAACCCAATAGGCATCAAGTCAGCGCTTCATGTTGATGCGCATGACGATGTCCTGGTCGTAATTTCCGAAGCCCCGGCCGAAGATATTCACGCCGCCGGGATGTTTCGCGCCTTCGCGAATTCCGATGCGCATACGGATCGAGTGGTGGCTGGCGAGGTCGAGCGTGTCGATCGTCACGTTGGAAATCTTCATACCGTCGATGAAGGTGCCCTTGCCGTTGACGGACCAGGTCTTCAGCATGCCGTATTGCGAGCCCTTCAGCTTCCACCACGAGGGCGTGTAGACACCCCGCTTGTCGCCGAAGTCGCCGGGTGAGGTCCACGTGCCGACTTCGGTGCCGTTGAGCCAAAGCGTGATGTCGGAGGGCCAGTTGGTGCTGGTTCCGGGCACCTCGGACGACAATTCCATCGAAAACTCAATACTGTCGATGCCCGAGCCGGCGAGCTTGGCGTTGTTGGGGAACTGGTATTCCACGTAGCCGCGGCCGAACCACAGGAGCGAGGCCTTCATACGGTCCGGGTCGAGGAAATAGTCCGGCACGTCGAGCAGGCCGATGATGCCCTCTACCGAGCAAAGCCCGCAGGGCGCCTCCGTGTTGCAGGCGGTGTAGAGGCCGAGCGGCATGACGACCTCGATCGTGTTGTCGGCCTTCGGCGGCAGGGTCTCCTTGAACAGGACGAGGATCTCATCGAAGGTGGAATGACAGATCTTCTGATTGCCCTTGCGCGCCTTGACGGTCTCGCACCGAACGAGCCCGCCCTCCTCCAGGATCTGCAGGTTTGACGATACAGTCGACTGCGGCAGCGAGAGCACCCGCGCGATATCGTTGACGTTCATCGGCCCTTCAACATGCAGGAGCTTCAGCATCCGCGCACGCACGGGCGAGGCCAATCCCCTGAGCGTCGGCATGTTCTCTTCGGGATCGACGACAAGGAAATTGCGGTTCATGAAATCACCGGCATCGGTATGGAAGAGGACTGCCGTGGACAGCCCGCGAGGTCGCGGGCAAGCATATCAAGAAGTTTGATAATGTCGATCCGCAATGATACGCACCGTCGGACCACCTGAAGGGGCCGCCGGAAGGCGGCCCCTTCAGCTACGCGAAGCCCTTGGTGAGCTCCAGGGCCTGGCGCTCGAAGAGCCGGCGGTAAATGCCGCCCTCGCGCCTGACGAGCTGGGCGTGGTCGCCCTCCTCGACGATGCGCCCGCGGTCGAAGACGAGCAGCCGGTCGAGCGCGCGTACGGTGGACAGCCGATGCGCGATCACCAGTGTCGTGCGTCCGACCATCAGCCGCTCCATCGCCCTCTGGATCAGCACCTCCGATTCCGAATCGAGGCTCGACGTCGCCTCGTCGAAGATCAGGATCGGCGCGTCGGCCAGGAAAGCGCGGGCGATCGCCACGCGCTGGCGCTCGCCACCCGACAACTTGACGCCGCGTTCGCCGACCAGCGTCGCGTAGCCCTTAGGCAGCGCATTGATGAAATCGTGGGCGCTCGCCAGCCGCGCCGCCTCCTCGATCATGGCCATCGACGCACCCGGGCGCGCGTAGGCGATATTCTCCGCCAACGAGCGGTGGAACAGGATCGGCTCCTGCTGCACGATGGCGACTTGGTTGCGCAGGGAGGCCTGTGCCACGCGCGCGATGTCCTGGCCGTCGATCAGGATGCGCCCGCCAGTGACGTCGTAGAGCCGCTGGATCAGCTTGACGAAGGTCGTCTTGCCCGATCCCGAGTGCCCGACGAGGCCGACCCGTTCGCCCGGCTGGATCGATACCGAGAAGTCGCGGTAAAGCGGCGTCGCGTGGCCGACATAGTGGAACGTGACATTCTCGAACTCGATGCCGCCCTCTTCGATGGCGATCGGCGGCGCGCCGGCAATATCGTCCACGCCGAGCGGCTCGCCGTGGATATCCACCAGCTCTTCCATGTCGTTGACCGAGCGCTGCACGTTGCGCACGTGCATGCCGACATCGCGCAGATAACCCTGCAGCATGAAGAAGGTCGTCAGCACGAACGCAATGTCACCGGCGCTCGCCTGGCCGCGGCTCCACAGAATAATGGCAAAGCCGATAATGGCAGCACGCAGGATGAGCATGGTCATACCTTGTGTGGTGCCGGTGATGGTACCGCGGACCCAGGTGCGGCGCGTGCGATGCCGCCATTTCCCGATTACCTTGCTCAGGCGGCTTTCCTCGCGCGTTTCCGCGCCGAAGGCCTTGACGACGGCGTTGCAGGAGATGGCATCGGCCAGTGCGCCGCCCAGTCGCGTGTCCCAGCTGTTGGCAAGGCTCGCCGACGGAGCGACATAGCCCAGGGAAAGCGTCACCGTGAGCGCCACGAAAAGGAGCGAGCCGATGGCGACGATCAGTCCCATCGCCGGCCAGTACCAGCCGAGCAGCAGCGTTGAGCCCACCAGCATCACCGCCGATGGCAGCAGCGCCACCAGAATCGTGTCGTTCAGGAGATCGAGCGCCCACATGCCGCGCGTGATCTTGCGTACGGTCGAGCCGGCGAAGCTGTTGGCGTGCCAGTCGGTCGAGAAGCGCTGCACGCGGTGGAAAGAGTCGGCGGCGATCTCCGCTATCATCTTCAATGTAAGGTCGATGATGCCCATGAAGGCGACATGCCGCAGGAGGATCGAGACGGCCGACAGGCCAAGCAGAATCAGAAACGCGGTGATGGCGGCGTTCCAGGCGAGCGCGTCCGTGGCCGCGCCCCGCGCAACGGCGTCGACCAGGCGGCCCGAATAGAGCGGCGTCAGCACGTCGGCCGAGGTCGACACCAGCACGGCGCCGACAATGAGGGCGAGCCTTCCCGGCTGGCGCCGCCAGTGCGCACCGGTGAACTTGAATACGCTGCGAAAGGCGTTGCCCCGCAGAGCGTTGCGAAAGGAGATCATGATGTTCGCCGGATGCCCGCGGCATCCGGTCCCCCGTAAATTCGAGATTGTGAAAACGGCGCCGGGACGGAAAAAGCGTCGATCAAGCGGTGCCGGACTGCGTCGATGCGCCCTCCACGCGGGAGGCGCTCGAATGGCAGCCGTCTTGACCTTTTGGCGCGCTAAGCGGTCAGTGCTGACCTAGCGGCGCGGGAAGTCCAAGCCGCTGCCCTGTATGGAAGAAGAGCCGAATGCTGGCATTCTTAGCCTCCTTGCAAGGACTGAACGGGGAAGCGTTTCATAAACGGGCCGCCGCTACACGCCAACCCCTTGATGTCATTTCCGCAGGCGGTGTGTTCGCGAGGCAACACCGCTGGAGCGCAAGGTGCCTAGCGATCAAAGGTGCGGGCGCGTGCGCAGGCGCTGGCGGAAATCGGACGGGGTCATGCCGGCGATCTTGCGGAAGCATTTGGTGAAGGCTGACAGCGAGCCGAAACCGCTGTCCATCGCCACCCTCAGCACATTCGCATCCTCCTGCATGAGCAGCGCCTGGGCGTAGGAGAGCCGCAAAAGGCTGACATAGTCGTTGAGCGTCATGCCGGTGGACTTCTTGAAGACGCTCATGGCGTATTTGGGATGAATATCCGCCGACAGCGCGATGTCGGTGGAATCGATGTCATGGCGGAAATTTTCGGTTATGAACGCGCAGATGCGACCGATGTTGTGAAAACTCGTCCTGTCGGGGGCCTCGGTCGGGGTGACCGGCTGCTCGGCGTTTTCCAACAGACGGTATGGCTCGAACTGAATGCGCTCGATCCGCAGGAGAAGCTCATCGACGGCGTGATTGACGCGCTTCTCGTCGCCCGAGCGGATGTACTGGGACCAGCGGTTGAAATCGAGGTCATCGGCACTGCTGGACTGTCCGGCGAGCAGCGTCGCCCCGCGCATCAGCTTTTGCTGGATCTCCGCCGTCAGCCGCAACCGGAAGAAATGAACCAGCGGCAGATGGATGGCGACGAACCAAGCGTCCTCCGAGGTATCGACCACCTGATGCGGTAGGCCTCCCCAGAAGAGGCAGAGATCGCCTGCCTTCAACTCAGCCATGTGGCCGCGCATGCGGTAGTCCACCTGCCCCCTGAAGACATAGTTTATCTCGACCTGGGCATGCCAGTGCGCGGTCCGCATGATGCCGGGCTGCTCGTGGCTGACCACGAGGCTGTTTGGAACCTTCTCAACGGTACTCTTGCCCGGCTCCCAATACCGCTTACCGGCTATCTTACCATCCAACGACTCCGCCTTCCCTTTCACAGTGACGCAAGAACAGCGTCCGCTAACCTACGAAAGGCCCGGTCTGCGGGCAACAGGAAAGGGAGGAACCCATGCGCATGACGCTCGGCCGCGCCGCTCTGGCGCTTGTCTTGGTCACTGGAAGCGCTCCGGCCTTCGCCCAAACGGGCGAGATCACCGTCTGGAGCTGGAATGTCGCCGCTTCGTCGCTCGAATCCACTATCGAGGGCTTCAACGCTCAGTATCCGGACGTCACAGTGACGGTCCAGGATCTGGGCAACCAACAGGTCTTCGACCGCACGCTTGCCGGCTGTGCGGCGGGAGGCGCCGAGCTACCGGACGTCTTATCCATCGAGAACCACGAGGCGGAGATCTTCTGGGCACAGTTCCCCGACTGTTTCACCAACCTGAAGGAACTCGGCTACACTGAGGAGATCGCCGCAGGCTTCCCGGACTTCAAGCGCGTCGAGCTGGAAGTGGGCGACGTCGCCTATGCCATGCCCTGGGATTCCGGTCCGGTGGTGATGTTCTACCGCCGCGACTTCTATGAAAAAGCCGGCGTCGATCCCGAAGAGATCAAGACCTGGGACGACTTCATCGAAGCCGGCAAGGCCGTCGCCGAAGCCAATCCGGGCGTCGTGATGACGCGGGCCGACTTCAATGGCGACACGGAATGGTTCCGCATGCTGGCGAACGAGCAGGGCTGCGGCTACTTCTCCTCCGATGGCTCCGAGATCACCGTCAATCAGCCGGCCTGCGTGGCCGCGCTGGAGACGGTCAAGAAGATGTACGACGCCGGCATCATCACGGCGGCCGACTGGGACGAGAAGATTCAGGCAAACACCGCCGGCACCGTTGCCAGCCAGCTCTATGGCGGCTGGTACGAGGGCACGATCCGCTCCACCTCGCCCGACCTTGCCGGCAAGTGGGGCGTCTACCGCATGCCCAGCGTGACGGAAGACGGACCGCGCGCGGCCAATCTCGGCGGCTCTTCGCTCGCCATTCCCAATAATTCGGACAATAAGGAAGCCGCCTGGGCGTTCGTCAACTATGCGCTCGGCACCAACGAGGGCCAGGTGACAATGCTGCGCGAATACGGACTCGTGCCCTCGCTGCTCTCCGCGCTCGACGACCCATACGTGAAAGAGCCGCTCCCTTACTGGGGCGACCAGGCCGTCTGGGTCGACATCCTCGGTACCCTGGACCAGGTCGTGCCGAGCCGGGGAACCCCCTTCTTCGGCGATGCCGATGGCATCATGAACGCGGTGCAGAGCCAGTACCTCAACGATGGGTTCGACAGTGCGCAGGCGGCGGCGGACGACGCGGCCAACCAGATCGCGCTCGTCACGGGTCTGCCGATCGCGGAGTGACCGGCAGCAACGGCCGGCCGGGCAGTCTCCGCTGCCCGGCCCTTCGCTCATCTGATCACGCTCGAGCACGCCCGGCGGCGGCAACGGGAGGATAGACATGCGGATGCGGACACGGGCGGCCTATGGCTTCCTGGCGCCCTATCTCCTGATCTTCGCCACCTTCTGGGTGTGGCCGATCATCTATTCCTTCTATCTCTCGTTCCTCGCCACGCGTATCCAACCCTGGAGCTTCAATCCGACCGTTACCTGGGGAAGGCTGGTCGTGGACCCGGCCTTCCTCAACGCGCTCAAGAACACGTTGATCATCCTGGTTATCCAGGTGCCGGTGATGATCGCGCTGGCCACGGTGCTCGCCGTATTGCTCAACTCGCAGCTATTAAAGGCACGCGGCATCATGCGCTTTGCCTTCTTTGCACCGGTCGTGGTCGGCGAGGCGGCCTACGCGGCGGTGTTCAGGCTTATGTTCAACGCCGATTTCGGCGTCATCAACAAGCTCATCGGCAGCATTGGCCTGTCGCCAGTAGCGTGGCTGGGCGACCCGACGGCAGCGATGGCGCTCATCATCATCGCCGTCACCTGGCGCTGGGTCGGCTACAACGCCATCATCATCATCTCAGGCTTGCAGGCGATCCCGCAGGACGTCTATGAGGCAGCTACGCTCGACCGGGTGTCGAAGCCGAGACAGTTCTTCTTCATCACCCTGCCGCTGTTGAAGCCGATCATCCTGTTCTGCGTGGTGCTTTCGGTCATCGGGACTATGCAGCTCTTCGCCGAGCCGTTCCTGATCACCAATCGCGGCGGGCCCGGCCAGGCGACGGAGACGCTCGGCCTGTTCCTCTACCGGCAAGGCTTCACCGTGCTCAATTTCGGCTACGCATCGGCTGTCGCCTACACCATCGCCGCGCTCGCCGTTCTCATCTCGCTCGCCAATCTGTGGCTGGGGAGGTCCGCCAGATGAGATCGAAGTCCTCCTCCACCCTCAGACGCTCGATCGCGCTGCACGCGGTTCTGGTGCCGCTGGCGATCGTCTGGCTGTTCCCGATCTGGATGATGGTGGTGTTCTCCACCATGCCGGAGAACGCGATCTTCAGCCCCAATATCCACCTGATCCCCTCCGACCGGTTCTGGGAGAACTTCCTGATCCTGCAGGCCGACACGGATTTCCTGCGCACCATCTTCGTTTCCGTGGTGGTGGCACTGGTCTATACCGTCCTTTCGGTTCTGCTCACCTCGATGGCCGGCTGGGCGCTTGCCCGCTACAGCTTCGCTGGCAAGGGGCTCGTGCTGTTGATCATCCTCGGCACCCTGACGCTGCCCTATTTTGTCGTCGTCATCCCGCAATTCATCATGGTTGCGCGCGACTTCGGCCTGGCGAACACCTGGTTCGCACTGATCGTGCCGCCGCTGTTCAACTCGCTGGGCGTGCTCTTCATGCGCCAATCTTTCTCGATGATGCCGTCGGAATTGTTCGACGCAGCGCGCGTCGAAGGCGTACGGGAATGGCGCATCTTCCTGTTCGTCGGCATGCCGCTCGCCCGCCCGACGCTGGCCGCGCTGTCGATCATCCTGTTTCTCGCCTCGTGGAACAACTATCTCTGGCCGCTCCTCATCAACAACCGTCCCGACATGATGACGGCGCCGGTGGCACTTGGTTCGCTGATAGGGCTCACCAAAGTCTCCTGGGGCGGCATCATGGTGGGGGCGGTCTTGCTGACGGCGCCGATGATCGCCGTCTTCATTCTCCTACAGCGTCATTTCATCGCCGGCATCGCCGCCGGCGCCGTAAAGTAAGGGCGAAATTCATGGCAGGCGTGTCGCTTAAGAACGTGGTCAAGCGCTTCGGCTCCATAGAGGTCGTGCACGGGGCGAGCCTGGAGGTCGAGGAAGGCGAGTTCATCGTCTTCGTTGGGCCTTCCGGCTGCGGAAAGTCGACATTGTTGCGCATGATTGCCGGGCTCGAGGATATCTCCGGCGGTGAGATCGCCATCGGCGGCGTGGCAGTAAACGATGTCGAGCCGGCCGATCGCGGCATTGCCATGGTGTTCCAGAGCTATGCGCTCTACCCGCACATGACGGTGGAACGGAACCTCTCCTTCGGCCTGCGCATGAACGGCAACGACAAGGCCGACACCGCGCGCAGGGTCGCCAAGGCCGCGCAGATCCTGCGCATCGAAGAGCTGCTCGATCGGCGCCCCGCACAGCTTTCCGGCGGCCAGCGCCAGCGCGTGGCCATCGGCCGGGCGATCGTGCGCGATCCACAGGTCTTCCTCTTCGACGAGCCGCTCTCGAACCTCGATGCGGAACTGCGCGTGCAGATGCGGGTGGAGATCGCCCGGCTGCACGCCGAGCTCGGTGTCACCATGATCTATGTCACCCACGACCAGGTGGAGGCGATGACGCTGGCCGATAGGATCGTCGTCCTGCGCGCGGGCCGCATCGAGCAGATCGGCAAACCGCTGGACCTTTACGACGACCCGGCCAACCAGTTCGTCGCCAGCTTCGTCGGCTCGCCGAAGATGAACTTCATGGCTGCCGAGGTCGCTTCCATCGAAGACGGCCGCGTCACTGTCGCACTCGTCAACCAGGGCAGCGCACGGCTGACGGTGCCGGCGGAAAACGGCTTTGCCGTTGGAGACAGACTCACCGTAGGTTTGCGGCCCGAGCATTTCGGGCGCGAGGGTGAGGGCGACTGCGATCTGTCCATCAGGGTCGACATGGCCGAGCATCTGGGCTCGACCAGCTACATCCACGCCAACACCACATCAGCCGAGCAGCTTGTCATCGAACGGGAGGAGTCGCGCAGCGAAATCGGTATGGAGCATCTGACCGTCTCCATTCCGGCGGCCAAGGCCTACCTGTTTGACGCCTCCGGCGCGCGCCTGCGCTGAACGCAACAACCACGCGAAGAAGAGAAAGAAAGCAGCCTTTTCCATGATTTCATCATCCAAACTGCGCTGGGGCATTCTCGGGCCCGGAAACATCGCCAAGGCCTTCGCCGGCGGCATCGCCCACTCCGAGACGGGCGAGCTGGTCGCCGTCGGCGCACGGCGGCCTGACAAGGCGCGCTACGCCGAGGACTTCGCCGGCGCGCGCGTGCTCGATGGCTATCAGGCGCTCCTCAACGATCCTGGGGTTGAGGCGGTCTACATCTCCACACCGCACCCTCTTCACGCCAAGTGGGCGATCAAGGCGGCACGGGCCGGAAAGCACGTGTTATGCGAAAAGCCCATGGGGCTGACCGCCTATGAGGCCGACGCCGCCTTCCATGCCGCACGCAAGGCCGGCACGTTCATGGGCGAGGCCTTCATGTACCGCTTTCACCCGCAGACGGCGAAGCTCATCGAGCTTATCTCTGACGGGGCGATCGGCGAAGTGCGGCTCATCAGGTCGAGCTTCGGCTTCGCCATGCCCTCCGTCATGCCCGAGCATCGGCTTTACGCCAATCACCTGGCCGGCGGCAGCATTCTCGACGTCGGCTGCTATCCCGTTTCAATCGCGCGCCTCCTCGCGGGCGCCGTGGAAGGCAAGCCTTTCCTGGACCCCGTGAGGGTCGTCGGCACGGCGCATCTCGGCGAAACGGGTGTCGACGAGTGGGCTTCCGCCGCCCTCAATTTCGACAATGGGATCATTGCCGAAGCCTCCTGCTCCATCTCGCTTAAGCAGGACAATATGCTCAGGGTATTCGGCACCAAGGGCCGTATCGAGGTTGCGGATTTCTGGTATGCCAGCGGCCAGCAGGGTGGCGTCGGAGCGATCGAGATCATCAGGCCCGATGGTTCGAAGGAGACCGTTTCGGTCGCCGAGGACCGTTGGCTCTACGCCTTTGAGGTCGATGCCGTGGCCGAAGCGGTGCGCAGCGGGCGCCAGGAGTTCAGAGCACCTGGCATGACGTGGGATGACACGCTGGGCAATATGCGCGTCCTCGACCGCTGGCGCGCGGCGGCCGGCCTCGTCTACGAGGTCGAGAAGCCGGCGCTGCGCAAGTCGACGCTTGCCGGCGAGAAGCTCGAAAACCGCATGGAGACCATTGGCCGGCGCGAACTGCCGGGGATTGGCAAGCCGCTCTCCGAGGTGGCGCTCGGCTTTGAGGATTTCCCCGATTTCGCCAGTGCCGCCATCCTGCTCGACGCCTTTTACGAGGCTGGCGGCAATGTTTTCGACACCGCCTTCGTCTATGGCGGCGGACGCACCGAGGCGATCCTCGGCGACTGGCTTTCAAGCCGCGGCGTGCGCGAGGAGGCGGTGGTGATCGGCAAGGGCGCGCATTCGCCGCTTGCCTATCCCGATGTGATCGCCAAGCAGCTCGACCAATCGTTGGAGCGGCTCAAGACCGACCATGTCGACGTCTATTTCATGCACCGCGACAACCCGGACGTGCCGGTGGGCGAGTTCGTCGATGCGATGGATGCGGAGGTGAAGGCGGGGCGCATCCGCGGGCTGTTCGGCGGCTCGAACTGGTCGATGGAGCGGATGAGCGAGGCAATCGACTATGCCAGGAAGAATGGCAAGACGGCGCCCGGCGTTCTATCCAACAACTTCTCGCTCGCTCAGATGATCGACCCGATCTGGGCCGGATGCGTGAGCGCTTCGGATGCGGCGTGGAAAGCGTGGTTGACCGAACACCAGATCCCCAATTTCGCCTGGTCGAGCCAGGGGCGCGGCTTCTTCACCGAGCGGGCGGGCCGCGACAAGCGCGACAATGCGGAACTGGTGCGCTGCTGGTACTCGGACGACAACTTCGCCCGCCGCGACCGCGCCGAGAAGATGGCGAGGGAGCGTGGGGTGAAGCCGATCCACGTCGCGCTCGCCTATGCGTTGGCGCAGCCCTTCCCCGTGGTGCCGCTCATCGGGCCGCGGCGGCTGATGGAGCTCGACGACAGCCTGACGGCGCTTTCGCTCAAGCTGTCGGCAGCGGATGTGCGCTGGCTGGAGACGGGAGAGCGGTGAGAGGCCAGGGCTATCGCATATGGCTTTCGTTTTGTCTGTTTGACCCCCACCCCCAACCCCTCCCCTCAAGGGGAGGGGGACGATGCAGTGCTCAGCCGGGCTTCCCTCCCCCCTTCGGCAAGCTCAGGATGGGGAGGGATTGAGGGAGGGGGGCCGGCGAAGCCGAACTATGACCCCATCCATGGGCGATAGCCTTGGGTGAGAGGCGGGTAGCCGGGGCATCGGCTTTCCTCGTTCGTGCTGATGCCCCTGCCCTGCTTAGCCGAGCGCGGCCATGGTGGCTTTCAACTCCTCAAGCTGCGCATCGTCGAGCGGGCGAAGTGGCGGGCGCACGTTGCGCCAGGTCGTCTCGCCTGTCTTGAGCGCGAGCAATGCCTTGACAGTGGGGATTTGCGGAAAGCGGTTGGCGAGGGTGCGCCAGGCGGTGATGCGCTCCTGCGCTTGGGCGACCTCGACCTTGCGCTCTGGATCAGCGAAATGGTCGAAGACGGTTCTTAACTCGCCGGCAATCAGATTGGATGTCGCGGTGATGCATCCGTGGCCGCCGGCCTCCAGCAACGGCAGCATCAGCGGATCGGCGCCAGAGAGGACCGCAAAGCCCGGCACGGCGGCAAGCACCGCCTTCATGTTGGCGATGTCGCCGCCCGAATCCTTGATGCCCACCACCGTGTCCGGATAGGCCGCGGCCAGCCGCTCGATCAGCGGGATCGACAGCGGCACGGCGGACATCGGCGGGATATGATAGAGCAGCACCTGCAAGCGCGCGTCGCCGATGCGCTCGATGGTCTCGGCATAGGCGGCGAAGAGGCCGTCGTCAGAAACGCCCTTGTAGTAGAAGGGCGGGAGCATGAGGACGCGGTTGATACCGAGTGCCAACGCATCCTTCGTCAGTGCCACGGTGTCGGGGATCGCCGGTGTGCCGGTACCGGGGATGAGCTGGCCTGGCTTGAGGCCTGCTTCGAGGGCTGCCTCCAGAATCTGCCTGCGTTCATCGCGCGAGAAAGAATTTGCCTCCCCCGTCGTGCCGAGCACCGCCAGACCGTCGCATCCCTCTTCGATCAGCCGGCGGCAATGGACCTTGAAGAGGCCGAGGTCCGGGGCGAAGTTCCTGCCGAGAGGCGTGGCGGCGGCGGAGAAGACGCCGGAAATTCGTGGCGAGCGCGAGTTCATCATCATGCTCCGGGTACGGGTTTTGGATGCGCCGCCAGCTTGCGCGCTTAGGCAATCGCGGCATGGATGTTGATATGACTCGCCTTGGCGGTACCTGCAACGTCGAATGCGGTACCGAGGATGCGTGCGAAGCTGTGCCCGAACTCATGAAGGCTCGCGCAACTACCTCTTCGAAAGACCGCTTCCTGAACCTTTCGCCGTAACGCAACGCTTCTCCCCGCGCCCCCACTGGGAGAACTGAGGCCGGCGCCCCCGGGAGTCAGAGGCATTGCCTGAATGCCGGCCCTGCGGTTGCCTTTGACGGTTCCGCAGTGAGTCGCAGAATCGCACAACAGTGCAGCAAGGTCCAGTCCGGCGGTCGACGCTGCTGACGGAACTTTTTTGACGGCTACCGGTTAGTGACGGCTGTCGAGACGTTCGGCTGAACCTGCGAAGGCTGCCCCTCGACGGTTTCCGCCACCTCACGCCCCTTGGAAAAGCCGGCTTCTTGTTGAAAACTCGAAGGCGAGCCCAATTGAACCACCTGGACGTGCCCTGCCAGCACCGCTGAATTCAGACATGCCTCTACGTCTCGATCCCGCCGATCTCGCCGAAGCCAGGCACCTCAACCGGAAGCTCGCCTGGATGCCGAAGTTCCGCCCGCGTGGGCGGATCAAAGCATTTCTCATGCAGGGCGTTATGCGGGCGCAGCAGCTTCGCCCGCAGCCCTATCTGCAGCGTCTGGATGTACGCGTCGAGATGCGTGAGGTTGTGTTCGACGGGGGGCGGATCTTAGTGAGGATACTGCGCCCGAACACCCGGCCCAAGGGCATCTATCTCGATATTCACGGCGGCGCATGGATCGTCGGCAATGCTCGCTGCGACGACCCGTGCAACGCGATGATCGCCGCAGAATGCGGCATGGCCGTGGTGAGTGTGGAGTATCGCCTGGCTCTCGACAATCGGCTCGATCTCTGCATCGAGGACTGCCGCAAGGTGGCCTTTTGGCTTGTGGAAAACTGCATGAGCGAATTCGGGACGGACCGCATCGTCATCGGTGGCGAATCGGCCGGCGCACATCTGGCGGCGTGCGCGCTGCTTGCCCTACGTGATGCGGGGCAGGCCTCCAGGCTTGCCGGGGCGGTGCTGTTTTACGGCGCTTATGATCTGAGCGGCAGCCCGAGCCTTCGCGCCGCAGGGCCCGAGACACTGGTGCTGCACGGCCCATCGGCCTTTCGCAACCTCAAACGGTTGACTGCGGACAGGAGCGATGTGGAAAGGCGCAGACCGGACATCTCCCCGCTTTACGCAGACCTGGCGGGTCTACCACCGGCACTCTTCTTGGTGGGCGCTCTCGACCCGCTGCTGGACGACACTCTGCAGATGGCGGAACGGTGGAACGCTGCCAACGGCAATGCCGAACTGACGGTCGTGCCGGAGGCGCCGCATGCGTTCAATCGGCTGAAGACCTCAATAGCCGTCAAGACGAACGCCTATGTGCGGCGATGGGTAAACCGCAGGCTTGAAATGCTGACGACGATCCGCACGGACAAGGTGGCCTGAACTGCAGGAGCGGGAACGCAACGCCCCTCCGATGCGTTCGGACAGCTATGCAAAAGGCGAGAAGCCGCCCCGCCGGGCAGGAGATAGAACAGCAAGTGCGCCAGTCGCCGCGCCGCAAATTGCTCGTCGGGCTTGGCCGGGGCTTTGGCGGCGCCTTGATCTTCGGCCTGCCGATGCTGATGACGATGGAGATGTGGTGGCTCGGCTTCTACGTGGACCGCTTTCGCCTCGCCCTCCTCCTGATCCTCAACGTGCCGCTCTTGATACTCCTTTCCCACCATGCGGGCTTCGAGGAGACCACGCGCTGGCACGACGATCTGCGCGATGTGGCGGTCGCCTATGCTATCGGTATCGTTGCCAGCGTCGTCGTGCTCGCCGTTTTCGGCGTTGTCACCTTTGCCATGCCTGCGGATGAGATCGTCGGCAAGGTAGCGCTGCAGTCGGTGCCGGCGAGCATAGGCGCGCTCCTCGGGCGCAGCCAGCTCGGCGGAAGCAAGGTCGAGCCGTCCGAGGGGACGGAGCAGGTGAACTATGCCAGCGAGCTGTTCCTGATGGCGGTTGGCGCTCTCTTCCTCAGCCTCAACGTGGCGCCGACCGAGGAGATGGTGCTGATTTCCTACAAGATGACCGGATGGCACGCGCTGGCGTTGATCGCCCTGTCCATCTTCCTGATGCACGCTTTCGTCTATGCCCTGGAATTCGCAGGTTCAGATCCTTCCCTGCCGCCTGAAACGCCTTGGTGGAGCGCCTTTCTGCGTTTCACCGTAACCGGTTATGCAATCGCCCTGCTGATTAGCCTCTATGCGCTTTGGACCTTCGGGCGGACCGATGACGTCGCTCTGATGCCGGTGCTCATGTCCATGGTGGTCCTGGCTTTTCCCGCTGCCATCGGTGCGGCGGCGGCGCGGCTGATCCTTTGAGGGGGAGGCGCCGGATGGGACAGAAGCGGCAGCGGTCGATGAAGAGTGGGGCGGCGCAACAAACGCCGAAGCATGATGAAAGCCGGAGCAAGAAGCCGCACGCGCTTGAATGGGTGGTAGGAGGGCTCTCGGCCCTCGTCGTCCTGGCGATAGTCGGCTTCATCCTCTATCACGCGCTCAATACGGCGGCGATGAAGCCGGAGCTGCGCGTTCTTGTCGAACAGGTCGAGGCGACGGACAACGGCTTTCGCGTCGACTTCCGCGCCGTCAACGGGAGCGACGTGACCGCCGCGGGGGTGGAGATTGAAGGGCGGATCGAGCGCGATGCCCAGACGATCGAGACGAGCGGAGTTACGATCGACTACATCCCCGCGCATTCTGGGCAGCGAGGCGGGCTCCTTTTCAGCCGGGACCCGAGTCGATACCGGCTGCGGCTCGTCGCGAAGGGCTACACGGATCCGTAGGTACAGCCGTGTGAAATGACCTGGCTGCGGAATGCCCCAGAGATTGATTTGCAGCCCGCCCGCACCGTATGCGTCCGCAACGCCGCAGGCGTATCCGTCCAGCAACGGAACGTGCCGAGGTCGTCGTGTCGGTCCGTTCAACCGGAGGCAATCGGGAAGAGTAGATGTCTAGGCGTCCAATGGCTTCCTCCAAGAATAATTTTGAATGGAACAGCAGCCCCAGAGTGCTGCTGGATAGGTGCCGCACCTGCGGAGGGGCGCGCCCGAATGCCGCACCGCACAAAAATGCAAGGCAGGTATGCATTTCGCCCCTTTAAACCCTGCGCCAACAGGACTATGTACGCGTCAAGTTCTCGACGGGGTTCTCCTCCTCCCAAACCCTGTCGAGCTCGGCCAGCCCTTATCCTCCTCCCAAGTGCTGGCCAACCCAAAAGGCACCCGCCGGATCTCCTCCCCCGGCGGGTGCTTTTTTGTTTGCCCTTCTCCAATATATCTACCGGTCGAGGCTGCTCAGTGCTTTTCCGCACTCGCCAGGCTTTCATCCGCTTCGATCTTCCCGTCCACCAGATGGATGCGACGGTCCATGCGCGCTGCCAAATCGAGATCGTGGGTTACGGCGACAACCGTCTTGCCTCGTTCGCGCACCACTGCTTCGAGTATCCTGAACACCTGCTCGGAGCTTTTGGTGTCGAGGCTGCCCGTCGGCTCGTCGGCAAGAATGAGCGGCGGGTCGTTAGCCAGAGCCCGCGCCACCGCCACGCGCTGACGTTGTCCACCAGAAAGCTGATCGGGACGCTTGTCGATATGACCTTCGAGGCCGAGGGATTCCAGGATTTCCGCTGCCCGCGCGCGCATCTTTGGCCGGCTCAACCGGCCGAGCTTGCGCATGGGGATCTCGACATTTTCGCGCGCGGAGAACTCCGGCAGCAGGAAATGAAACTGGAAAACGAAGCCGAGCATGGAAAGCCGCATGCCCGCGCGCTCCCCCTCGCCCATCGGCTCGGCGTCGCGGCCGCCTACCCTGAGCGTGCCGCTCGTCGGCCGGTCGAGCAGGCCGAGCAGATAAAGCAGAGAGGACTTGCCGGAGCCCGACGGGCCGGTGACAGCGATAAACTCGTTTTCGCCGATGGTAAGCGAGACGTCCATGACCAGTGTCACGGGCACCGTCTCGTGCAAGACGCGCGTCAGGTTCTCCGCTTCTATAAGCGCACTCATGTCGCGCCCCGTATGATGTCGACCGGGTTCTGCCTCGCCGCGCGACGCGCCGGCAGATAGCCTGCAACTGCGGCGGAGGCCAAAGCGAAGCCGGATGCGATGAGATAGTGAAGCAAGCTCCAGGCAATCGGCAGACGGGTCATCTCCTGGCCGGTGGCGGCGAGTTCGAAGCGCACCAGCGAGAGAGCGTAGACGAGGCCGAAGCCAAGTGCCCAGCCGAACGCGGAGCCGCCAAGGCCAATCACCACGCCTTCGAGCAGGAAGAGGCGGCGCATGTCTCCCTCGGCAAAACCCAGCGACTTCATGATGGCGATGTCGCGTGCTTTTTCGTGGGTGATCGTGGAGATGATGTTGAAGATGCCGAAACCGGCCACCAGCATGATGGCCGCGACGACCGTGTACATGATGACGTTGCGCACGACGAGCGCCTCTAGGAGCGCCTCGTTCGCCTCCTGCCAAGCTTCCGCCTTGTAGCCAAGCTCTGCCTCGACGCGGCGCGCCACCGCCGGCGCCTGATTGGGATCGTCGAGCTTGATGCGGATTTTATTGACGGCGTTCGGCCGCTCCGCCAGGATCTGCGCATTCTTCAGCAACACATAGGCCTCGCCCTCGTCACGCGCCGTCGTGCCCGTGTGGAAGAGGCCGACGATCCTGAAGTTGCGTGTCAGCCCTTGTGAGGAGACGGCGGTGACTGTGTCGCCAAGCTCCGCGCCCAACCGCTCGGCCATGGTGTCGCCGATGACGATGTTGTTGCCGCCTGCCGTCAGCGCCGCGAAATCGCCGGCGACGAACTCACCGACGATCGGAGAAACGCCGCGCTCGCTCTGCGGATCAATGCCGACGATGGCGGCGCCGACCTCACGGCCGGAGAAGCGCACCACCCCTTGCGCGTTCAAGCTGGGCGCGAAGCGGCCGGGAACCCACCCACCTAGCCAAGCAAGGGCGGCCGTCGGATTGATGATGCCGCGGCGATCCTCGCGGGGTCTGAGGCCTGAGATTTCGGTGACGGCGAAGATCGCCTCCGCCGGCTGACGGCGCGCGGAACGCTCCTCGTCGGTCACCTCCACGTGAGGCATGGTGTTGACGAGTTGCTCGACGAAGTCGTCCTGGCCACCCTCCATGAGTGCCGCCATGGCGATCGAGAAGCCGACACCGACTGCAACACCGATAATGGCCACCAGCGTCTGCCGTCCGCGCCCGGCAATATGCGTGAAGGCGATTTCCAGGATGAGCTGCATGGCTCTCACCTGTCCTCGGCGGAAACTGTGACCCGTGCGCCGTCTTCGAGGTCCTGCGGATAGGGCGAGACGACGCGCGCGTTCTCCTGGAGGCCGGACAACACCTCCACGTCCTCTGTACCGCGGATGCCAATCTCCACCTCCCGAAGGCGCGCCTCACCTTCTTCGACGACAAAGGTGCGATTTCCCTCAACGGCGACGGAGGGAACCAGCAGCGCGTCTTGTGAAACGCCGACGATGATATTGACGTCGACCGACATGCCGATCATCAGCGGCGTGTCCTCCGGCAGGCGGAAGCGCACTCGGTAGGTCTTGGAGACGGGGTCACCCTTGGGCGTGATGCTGTCGACCACCGCTTCGAGCTGTTGGCCGCGAAAGGCGTCGGAACTGAGCAGCGCGCGCTGGCCTGGCTCGACGCGAGGGATGTCCTCCTCGTTAACGTTGGCGACGACGATGAGCGGGCTTGGGTCGCCGACCCAGAAAAGCACCGTGCCAAGATCGGCCACCTCGCCCACTTCGCCATCCTGTCTCAAGACGACACCGGCGCTGGGCGCGCGCAACACGTAGCTTTCGAGCCGGGCCTTCTGTCCCGCCACCAGCGCTTCGAGTTGACTCACTTCGCTCTGCGCCCTGTCGACGGCCTGTCGGCTGGTCGCATTCCTTTCGGCAAGCACGGAAAGGCGCCTCAACTCGCCCTGTGCCAGCGACAGCCGCGCTTCCAACTCCGCAAGCGCGGCTTCCGCCTCCCCTGTGTCCAGCCGAGCGAGCACGTCGCCCTTTTCCACGCTGGAACCTTCGCAGTCGCATTGCTCGACAATCCGCTCGCGCACCAAGGGCGTGACTTTCGCCCACCGCCGCGGCTCGACTACACCGCTGGCATAGACGATTTCCGCGGCGTCTCCTCTCGTCGGGCTCACAACCGAAACCTCGACCGGCCGCCATGCGTACCAGATGGCCGCAGCCGCAATGACGGCCAGGACCAAAAGCCCGATGAGAAGGCGCATCAGCGGCATAGTCGTCTCCCGGTAGCGGTTGAATCCGGAGTTAAGTGGCGGTACCTATAGCATTAGACCGACCGTCGGTCTAATGTCGTTCAAAATGGGTGCCGAGGACAGGTTCCACGTGTCCGACAACCCGTCTTTGATATGCCGCAAGGAGAGTTGTTGCGTGACTCGTGTGATCAAGTCGCCGGAAATCCGCTCCGCCGAGCTTCTCGACTGCGCGCAGCGCCTGTTCTTCAAACACGGCTATGACAACACGACCGTCAACGACATCATCCGCGAAGCGGGTATTTCGAAGGGTGCCTTTTATCACTATTTCGCCTCCAAGGAGGCGCTGTTGGAGGCCTTGTCGGCGCGCCTGGCGCGCGAGAGCCTTGACGAGCTTCAGCCCATCATCGACGACTCGTCGCTTGACGCGGTGGAGCGGCTCAATGCGCTATTCGCCGGTTCTCGGCGCTTGAAGGTCGAGCTGGCGCCGCAGATGCGCAGCACCTTCGACGTCATCTTCCGGCCGGAAAACATCGTTCTTTTCCACCGCATCGATCAAGCGGTGAGCGCCGTCGTCATGCCTCTCATCGCTGAAATTCTGGCCCAAGGCGCCGAAGAGGGTGTCCTGGACGCGCCCGACCCGGACGCTTTCGCAGACATGCTGTTGCAGATGCGCCTGGGGCTCGGAAAAATAATGCACCACGCCCTGCGCCAAGCCGATAGCGGCCAGATCGATGACGCCGTCCATACGCTCGACACGCGATTGCGGTACTACGGCATCGCCGTCGACCGGCTCCTGAAGTTGCCGGACGGCACAATCCAGATGGCCGAACCGGGCTTTGCCCGCGCATTGCTCCAAGCCGGGCCATAAACCGCTTTCGGCGCTTTGCAGCAAGCGGCCAACGGGTTAAATATGGATACTATCCAGAGGGTGCTCTCAGGCGCTCGCCAAGTCCCGAAATCGAGGAAGCCATGACGACTCACACTCCGCCTTATCGCGCCGATCATGTTGGCTCGCTTCTGCGCCCGGTTCCCGTAAAGGAGGCGCGCAGGAAGTTCTACGAGGACAAGTCTATCTCGGCCGAAGAGCTCAAGGACGTCGAGGACGCCGCCGTCACCGATGTGGTGAAGATGCAGCAGAATCTCGGCCTGAAGGCTGTCACCGACGGTGAACTGCGCCGCTCCTTCTGGCACTTTGACTTCATGGGCGCTCTCGAAGGCCTCGACCTGGAGGAACGTGAGGGAGAACAGGGCCTGCAGTTCCACGGTGCGACCGTGCGGCCAATCTTCCCGACCATCACCGGAAAGCTGGACTTTCCCGACGACCACCCGATGCTCGACCATTTCAAATATCTGGCGTCGGTGGCCAAGGTGACGCCGAAGATCTCCATTCCGGGGCCGAGCTGCTGCCACTTCCGCGTGGCCAAGGAGGACGTCCACCCGAAGGAGTATCAGGATCTCGAAGTGCTCTTCGCCGATCTTGCCCGCACCTACGCCAAGGCGGTGAAGGCGTTCTACGAGGCGGGCTGCCGCTATCTGCAGATGGACGACATCTTCTTCGCCTATCTGTGCGACCCCAAGATCCGTACTGAAAAGAAGGCGGAGGGGCTCGATCCGGACTGGCTCATCGACCAGTACGCCAAGATGATGCACGACGCCATCAAGGACAGGCCGGAGGACATGCTGATCGGCATGCATATGTGCCGCGGCAACTTCAAGTCCACCTGGGTGGCCGAGGGTGCCTACGATCCAGCAGCCGATGCCGTCTTCAACAAGACAGGCGTCGACATCTACTTCATGGAGTACGACACCGATCGCGCCGGCGGGCTGGAGCCGCTGCGCCTTTTGCCGAAGGGCAAGAAGCGCGTGCTGCCGGGCTTCATCAGCACAAAGGTGCCCGACCTCGAACCCCTGGACGACCTGAAGCGCAAGTTCGACGAGGCAGGCAAATATGCCGATCTCGACCAGCTCGGCATCGCCCCCCAGTGCGGCTTCGCCTCGACGGAGGAAGGCAATCTCATCACCGAGGATGACCAGAAGCGCAAGCTGGAGCTAGTGGTGAAGACGGCGGAGGCGATCTGGGGAGAGGTGTGAGCTGCTACACCTCCTCGGCATCGACATCATCCAAAGCAAAAAGGCGCTCTCGCTCAACCGTACGAGAGCGCCTTTACAAGTTTGAGAGCAACCGGCAGCGAGCTTATTCGCTCGCTGCGATTTCCTCGTCCGTCAATGTTTCCCCGCTTTCCAGCACGGCGCGAACCTCATCGATCTTGCCATGGGCATCGCCAACGCCGAGGAGATCCTTCGCCCAGTCCAGCATCTCCTGGTCGACGTAGTCCTCCGCACCATACTGCTCAACGCGGTTCGGATTGGCGCCGGCAAGCAGTGCGTCCTCGAGCGCCTCATTGGTGACCGCGCCTTGAAGCTCGGTCAGGTCCGTTTCCAACTCAATCACCTCAGCTTCGGCTGACTGGAGGGCCGCCAACTCGCTGCTGGCGAGGGCGGCTTCCAGGTCCTGGCGTTCGGCTTCTAGAATGGCGATCTCCTCATTAGAGAGCCCCGTTGTGTCGAGCGTCTGGAGAACGTCCAGCCGGGCCTGCAGCTCTTCGACCGCAAGGTCCTCATAGCTGAAACCGTCATATGGCTCGATGCCGCTGAGGCGTGCGGCGAAAGCCGCGGCGGCGGCGGCGAGCTCGATCTGGAGCGCCTCCAGATCCTCCGCGGCGATCTCATATTCGACTGAGGCCAGCACATAGTCTTGAATGGCGGCCATCTTCGGGTCGTTCGCGTTCAGATAGGCATGATAGTTGCGGTTGAGCGAGTTGAGCCCAGCCAGCTTGGCGTGGAAATTCGGCTGATCGGCTGGCCTCGGCTGAGGCACAGGGATCGGCTTCTGGGCGAGTGGACGGTTGCTGGTAGCGGGGCCGTTGCCGCGCAGCTTCCCCGGTGAACGGCTCTCACTTTTCGCCGTCCGGTGGCCGAGACCCAAGGCACTGCGCGCCGCACCGGCCACACCGCCGAAGAAATCGCCCAGATTCCGCGCCCTGCCGCTGCCATGGCCTCCACGTTTCGTGGAGTTGCGCTTGATGCTGGCGGTCGAGCGCGACTGACCGCCGAACTTGTGGCCGTGGCCGTTGCTCGCCTTGCTGCTCTTGCCGCCGGCGCTTCCGCCGCCTCCACCATTACCGCCACCGTTGCCACCTTTGTCGGCATGAGCGTTGATCGAGAAGCCGGCGGGCAGGAAACCGTTTCCGGACGTCATGAAGGCGTCAGCGACAGGACCGTTGCACAGCCAACGATGAGGAGTAGGCGGGAAGTCATAGTGTCTCTCCCTTGAATCATTTTCTTCTTCTTGAAGGGAATGTATCCACGGTTCGGTAACAGCCGAAATAACAAAATATGTTGGATGCGTTCCAAAAAGGCTGATTTGGGCACGCGGAATGTCAGCACTCAACTTCGAAGGCTTCAGTTTGTCAGTTGGCCATTTCCGCAGCAACTTCGGCACGGCCTCCGTTCCCTGAAGGCTGGATCGACTTAACGTTTCCCTCGCTATCGACGATGCAGCTCATCCTTTTGCCGGCAGCATCGAGATCGACCTGGTAATTGCCGGCATCAAGCTGCCGCGAGCTGACTGGAAGCACCCTGGCGCTTCCGGCCTCCGCGGCGCTTGCTGCAGCACTCGCACACAAAAGCTGCAAGTCGGCGGGTGCCGTCTGTTGGCTGGATCTGGCCATCGCCTGCGGTTCGGGCTCGGGGCTCGAAACACACCCGGCAAGCGTCAGGCTTGCCATGAAGATTCCCGCGGTGGCGGGCACGACCGGCAGCCGGAACTGACGTAGCGACATCAATATTGCTCCCCTCCAAATGTGACGTCCCCTCGAACGCCCTTGATCTTCAAACACCTTTGTAGAGCGCTGCGCCCTGCATTAGCACAACTACTTTGGCTCCCACCTTAACGCGGGAATGCAGATCGATAACGTCGTCATTGTTCATGCGGATACAGCCTGACGATACATCAAGGCCGATCGTCCAAGGCTCGGGCGTCCCGTGGATACGGTAGATCGTGTCCTGGTCTCCCTCATAGAGATACAGTGCCCGCGCGCCGAGAGGATTGTCCGGACCGCCGGGCATGCCTGCCGCCCACTTGCGCGCATTGGGATCGCGCTCAACCATCTCCGCCGGTGGTGTCCACGTCGGCCACTCGGCCGTCCGCCCTACCCTGACAATCCCGGCCCATCCGAATCCTTCCCTCCCGACGCCGATGCCGTAGCGGATCGCCTGGTGGTTGGGCTGGACCAGGTAGAGGAAGTGCTGGTTGCCATCGATGATGATCGTGCCCGGCTCCTCCGCGGTGCGAAACTTGACGACCTGACGGCGAAAGGCTTCCGGCGGCTGCTTGTTGCGGGAGAAATATTTGCGCGCCGCCTCTCGGTCGTATTTCACCCATTTACGGGTCTGCGGATCGAAAATCTGTGTCTCGGCGTAAGTAGGCGTCGTTCCAAGACCAAAGGCTACAAGAAGCACTGCGGCAAGGATCCTACGGTGCAGATTGGTATTGCCTGCACCCGAGGAGGTCGGAGAGCGTGTTTCCATCGCCTTCTTCCCTGTCATGGCTTCACCCATTCGTCGACGCGCCCGCTATTGTCGGCGACCCAATTCTTCGCATAGTCGTAAGGATCCTGGCGCTCGACCTGGAGCGCGTAGGTCATGGCATTCACCTCCGCCGGTCTGAAATTGACCTTTTCCAGGAATGCCGCCACATCCGGATGCTCTTCGCCGAACTTCGTCGAATAGGCGATGTGGAAGTGCGAAATGGGCCAGGCTACGGTCGCGCTCGACTTGGAGATCCAGAGCGGGTCTTCCGCAGACGCGATCTTCCATTTCGAATGGTCGTGCGCCGGCTCCTCAAGCCGGACAATATCGTGAAGCTTGAAAACGTGATGCGGCGCATAACATGCGAAAACCATCGGTCGTCCGGTCGCCACGGCCGCATCGACCGCGGCCATCCCGACATCCTCCTCGACCTCGACGAGTGTCAGCGTCTTTGCGTAGCCGTAGCTGTTGGCCCTGACCCGTTCGATGGCTGTCGATGACCATGTCGGTGCGCCGATCCAGAGCTCGCCCTGCCCGTCGCCATCCGTGTCGAGTGCGGTCGCTTTTTCTGGATCGCTAAGATCCGCCACGTCCTTGATGCCAAGCTCGCTGGCAGCTTCCGGGGTTGCGCAAAGGCCCTGCCATGCCGGCACGCCGATCAGGCTGACGATCACGCTCCCCTTGTCGCTCTCGTATTTCCTGATCAACTCATCAAGATTGGGGCGCCAGACCTCGGGATGAATGTCCACCTCGCCGGAATCCAGACCGCGAAATGCGGACAGCGTGCCCATTGCGCGGACCTCGGCATCGAGGCCGAACCTCTCAGCGATACTAACCTTGAGGATATTGGACGTGGCCTGGCCGGACGGCCAGTTCGGCATGGCAATCATCAGATCCGCAGTCCGCGCTGAAGCAAGTGTTGTGATCACCGCCGCAACGGTCAAGACAGTTCGGGCGATGCCGCATGACTGCATCTGTTGTCCCCTCTGGCAATTTCCAAATCAAAATAATCATAGCCCATACTATAATCATAGCTTGTAAACAAAATGAAGCCACTTCATCCCAGTCGCGAAGCTTCAGCTTGTCGAAGGCAAGAGTCGAACTCGTCTGTGATCAATGGCGGGGTCGACCAAGGCCACTTGTCCGGGCCGAGGTTTTTGCATGTCAAGCCGAAACCAGCGCCAGCCCCGGCACGCGGGGGATCAGGCTGCGGTCCTCGTCCAGCACGAATTCCATGCTCTGCCGCGCGAGCCGCGCGTGCTCGCGCGACAGCGCCTCGGCGCGCGCACCTTCGCGCATTTCGATGGCCGAGACGATCTCCTGATGCTGGCGCTGGGCGTGCACCAGAGAGAGACGGAAGGCGAGAACGTCTTCCTGCTTTTCCAGAAAGGCGCTGGGCGAGGCGAAGGGAAGGTGTGTGGCACGCTCCACCTCGCGCCGCATCATCTCGCTCCCCGGAAGCGTTGCCAGCATGGCATGGAACTCGGCATTGAGCTCCACATACTGGTCGAACAGCATGTCCTCGGGCCGGCCGCGGAACGTCTTGTCGAGTTCGGCCACAAGTTGCTTGATGGCCTTCATGCGGGCCGGCGGGACGCCGCGCTCGGCAGCCAGCCGGGCGGCCGTGCCCTCCAGGACGCCGCGCAGCTCGATGGCGTCGAAAACATCGGCCATTGTGAAGCTGCGTGCTGCGTAGCCGCCGGAGGGTATCTGCTCCAGAAGCCCCTCCTGCTCCAGGCGCGCAAGGGCGGCGCGCAGCGGCGTGCGCGAGATGCCGAGCCGCTCGGCGAGCACCGCCTCTGAAAGCCGCTCACCCGGTGGCACCGCGCCGCCCAGCACGAGGTCGCGCACGCCCAATAGCGCTTTGAACGTCTGGCTGTCCTGCTTCCTCTCCGCTGTGCGTCTCATCGCCCTTGCCCTGGTTTTGCGGCCTGCCCGTGGGACCAGAGTACCTTCAGTATACAACGGCTTGTCAAGTGTAACCCCTCCCCTGAAGCTGCACGCTCTCCAGGGGAAGGAACAGGCTATACCGCCTGCTTTGTCCGCCAGCTCTCCGCGTAGGTCTCGCGCGCATCCCGCGAGTAGGGCACCGGGGAGACCTTGACGCGGATTTCCAGCTGCTTGTGCGGCTCGACGGTGGTCTTCTTCGTGCCGCCGTCTTCCTCGCCCCACACAAGGGTGAGTACATCGCCGATCTGGACATCCGGGTCGACCGTGCCCAGCGACAGCATGGAGCGCTCGTTGTAGCTGTAGCCCGAGAACATGGAGAAGCCGACGGTCCTGCCGCTCTTCGTCACCTTGTCGTAGTTCGACGAGGCATAATTCGACAGCGGCAGGTCGATGTATTTGTAGTTATCGATGCCGGGCTCCATCATTGAGCGGAAGACCTTGGCCACGTCGTCCGCGTTCCAGGCGAAGGTCACTTTCCGGCGGTGCGGCTTGTCGGCGATCTTCTCCAGTGCCTCGCGGCCGATGAAGTCGTGGTCGAACTTGACGAACGGGCCATAGCCCATCTCGTAAGGCGTCAGGTAGTAGTCCTCGATATCGTCGGAGACGAAGCTGCCGCCGATTGACCCGGTGCCTTCGTAGCCCTCGGCCGGCAGCCATTCGCGGAAGGCCTTCATCTCCTCGCCGGTATAGACGGCCGGCAGCGGCGAGGGAATCCAGCCTGATTCGAGCGTGTTGGTGGCATAGGCGCGCGCGCCGACAGGCACGATGCCGAACTCGGCTCCCGCCTCCAGAATGGTGGCGCGCACCTCCTCGCCTTCCTCGTACGGCCCCCAGACCTCCAGCCCTGGCTCACCCGACATGCCGTGGCGCAGGCAACGCACAATGCGGCCGCCGATCTCGATCGTGTCCATGTTGAAGAACTTGACCTCTGGCAGCGGACCGCCGTTCAGCTTCTCCAGGATATTCATCGCCGCCGGGCCCTGGATCTGATAGCGGTAGCGCCGGCGCACAACGGGTTTGCCCATAGGGCGCGCCGGCGAGCGGTCGTCGCGGTCGAGCTTAACGTCGTAGCCGCCCGTTTCACCGTGGAACTGGACCCAGTTGATCGCCGGTACGCGGCCGACGATGAGGTACTGGTTCTCAGCCAGATGGAACAGGATCACATCGCCGATGACGTGACCGCTGTGGCTGCAAGGCACGAACTGCTTGGCCTTGTCGACAGAGAAATTGGCGAAGCTGTTGACGCCGAGATGCGACAGGAGCTTGAGCGCGTCCGGCCCCTCGATCATCAATTCTGCCATGTGGTGCGACTGGTCGAACAGCACGGCCGTCTCCCGCCAGGCGCGCTGCTCGTCGCGCCAGTTGGTGAACTCCGGGGGCACGACCGGATAGACGTAGGCGCCGATCTGTGAATGGCGCAGCATCCTCACCGGATTGCCGGCGCTTTGGAGTTTCTGTTCCAGGTTCTGCATGGTTTCCTCCCTGCGATGCGTTACGTTTCGATGATCCTTACGCGCCGGCCATGGCGTCCTCGCGGCTTGGCTGCCGCTGCTCCTCTGCCCAGCGGGCGGAGCGTGCCGGGTCGCCGAAGGTGAAGAAATGGACCCCGGCGATGCCGAGAGACGGATCGCCCGCCTGAGCAAGCGCGATCTCGCCCAAAAGCTCGTCTGGCGTCTCACCCGCAAGCACGTTCCGCGCCAGATTGCCGCGTTCCCTGAGCACGCGCAAGGAGGCGCCGACGCCGCAGCGCAGGGCGTATTTGATAAGCTTCGTCCGGTTGGCGGGCCCCGCGACGCCCATGCGCAACGGGGCGGCGATGCCGGCGCGGCGGAGCGCCTTGGCAAAGGCCACGACAGGCTGCGGGTCGAACAGGAACTGGCTCACCAAAGCCGCGTCGAGCCCCGCCTCAGCGGCGGCCGCAAGCTTGTCGCGAAGCGCCTGCCACAACACGTCGTTGGCAATGCGCGGGTGGCCCTCCGGATAGCAAGCGATGGCGATCCGCCGAATACCGTATTCCTGAAGAAGCCCCGTCTGAATAAGTTGAAGAGCGGCATTGAATTCGCCCGCCGGCCGGTCGCGGTCGCCGCCCAGAACGAGCGCCTTTTGCACTCCTGCCTCGCCGGCGAGGCCAGCCAGCATCTCCTCGAATTCCTGGCGGGTGGCGATGTTGCGAGCGACGATGTGCGGTACGGGTGTCAGGCCGGCTCGGCGCAGGCTTGCGGCGGCCCTGACGAGCACGTCAGCATTCTCGTTCGGCAGGTTGGCGACGAATACTTCCGTTCCAGGCCGCAGGATCTCCGCAACGGCGCCAAGCGCGTGCTCGTCGCGCGCCGTCACCTCGACGGAATAGGTCTGTAGCAGCGCGGCCAGCGCCGTCTTTTCCTCAGCCTTGTGCTCCCACGTCATTAACCGCTCCTCGCCTGCAAGAGAATGTACCGATGCATGCTGACGGTATACAATCTGCATCTCTTCGCGGGCGCTGTCAATTGTGCGTCGAATTCGAAACAGGGACGGTCGGCCGGCCACAAATTCATCAGGGAGCACATTTGACCACGCGTAGCCTTGCTCCCCATGACTTCTAGAGCATCCTCTCCCTGAACAGCACACCTGCCGACAAACGATTGGCGCGGCGTCGAGTTCCAAGCCTAGCGTGCTGCAGGTCCTTCTATTCGTTTTTCGGTATACTGGCAGATCGAAGCGCCACGCTCCTGAAAATCCCGAGAAAGATCAATTGCCTCCGGCTTTTGAGTGGAAGCGGGGATGCGGCGAGCCCTCCGCCTCGCCGGACGCTTGCAGCATCCGCCGGTCGACTTCACACTCATTTTCCCTCGATGGTGATCCTGCCTGGTCGCGCTTCAAGGCGGCGGCAGCGGATCCCTGTATACCACCGCTTGCAACCTCGTGTCCGATAACCCTCAGGCCTGGACTACGCCTGCCTCGAGACAGATGTGCTTGGTTTCCAGGAAGTCGTTGAGCCCTTCCACGCCGTGCAGCCGGCCGAGGCCAGATTGGCGATAGCCGCCGGTCTCGCCTTCCGCGAAGAGCCTGCTATGGCAGTTGAGCCAGACCGTACCTGCCCGGATGGCGCGCGCGACACGCGTTGCGCGGTTTATATCCCGCGTGAAAAGGCTGGCCGCCAGGCCGTAGCGCGTGGCGTTCGCCTTGGCGACCGCCTCGGCCTCGTCCTCGAAGGTCTCTATGGAGACGACGGGGCCGAACAATTCCTCCTGAACCAGCTCCGAGCTGACGTCGTCGATGCGAAAGAGCGTGGGCGTGACGAAGGCGCCGCGCGACAACCGGCCGTCGGGAACGCCGCCTTTCAGGATCAATTCCCCCTCGTCACTCGCCTGCTCGATGAGGCGGATGATACGCGCCTGGTTGTCCGTGTCGATCAGTGCGCCCATCTCGCTCGATGGTTCGGAACCGGGACCGACGCGCACGGCTGCGAAAGCGGCACGGATGCGGTCGGTGAATTCGCGCTCGATGGGCTTGTGCACGAGAAAACGGGCGGCTGCGACGCAGATCTGCCCAGCCATCATGAGCGCACCGCCGGTCAGCTCCCGGCAAGCCAGGTCGAGATCGGCGTCCTCGAAAACCACCGCTGGCGCCTTGCCACCCAGCTCCAGCGAAAGCCGCTTCAAGGTTGGAGCGGCGCCTGCCATAATGCGCTTTCCGGTGCGACTGGAGCCGGTGAAGCTGATGACGTCTATATCCTCTGACGCGACCAGCGCCTCCCCTACCTCGGTCCCGTTCTCGTTGACGGAGTTGACCACGCCCCGGGGCAGCGAAGGACAATCATGAATGCATTGCATGACGCGCGAATGGATAAGCGGCGTCTGCGGGGCGGGCTTGATGACAGTCGTGCAGCCGGCGGCGAGTGCCGGTCCGAGCGAGCGGATGAGCAGCGTCACCGGCGCGTTCCACGGCACGATGACCGCCGCCGCGCCCGCCGCCTCGCGGTTCATCATGGAGACATTGCCAGGTGCCGTTTCAAGCGTGCGGCCGAGGATGGTGCGCGCAAGGCCTGCATAGTAGCGCGTCTCGGAGATGGCGCCCATCATCTCGCCTGCCGCCTCGCGCTTGAGCTTGCCGTTCTCCGCCACGATGAGGTCGATGAGCTCGTCCTTCGCCGCCTCCAGCCGATCCGCCAGCTCGTAGAGCACCATCGCCCGCAAGCGCGGAGACGCGGCCCAGCTCGTGCGCTCGAAGGTCTCCCGGGCAACAGTGGCGGCCTCATCCGCGAGTGCTCGCGAGCCGGGGCTGTAGCGGCCGAGCACGCTACCGTCCGCCGGGTTCAGGCTTTCGGCGGCGGTCTCTCCGCCGATCCATTCTCCATTGAGATAGTTCTGTGCCGTGGGACGATTTATATCCATCGTCTCCTCCCTCAGATGGTCAATCCGAGAAGCGCGGCGGCATTGTCCTGGTAGAGTTTCCAGCGTGTCGTCTCGGACACGTCGAGCGTGTCCAGGATGCCGATCGTTTCGCGGATATACATGGGGCCGCCCTCGGGATCGAAAGGCGCGTCCGAGGCGAAGAGCACGTGGTCCTCACCGAAGAACTCGATCGCGTGCTCAATGGCCTTGCGCGAGCCGAAGGATGCCGTATCGGCGTAGAAATCCCTAAAGTAGTCGAGGTGTGGGCGCTTCAACGCCTTCAGGACGGCGGCAAGATCGCGGTCGGTGGTGCGCTTGCCCATCTGATCCCAGCCGGGGCCGACGCGGCCCTCGAAGAAGGGCACCATGCCGCCGGCATGATGGGTGATGACCTTGAGGCCGGGATACTTGTCGAAGATGCCCGAGAAGACGAGACGGGCCATGGCGGCCGATGTCTCGTAAGGCCAACCGAAGGTCCACCAGATCTCGTATTCGGAACGGCTCTCGGACTGGTAGTCAGGGAAATTCTCGCCGCGCGCGGGGTGCAGCCACACGGGCTTGCCGGCCGAGGCCATATAGTCGAAGAAGGGCTCGAACTCCGGCAGGTCGAGCGGCTTGCCGGCGACATTGGTGAAAATCTGCATGCCGACGGCGCCGAGCGTCTCGATGGCGCGTTTCGATTCTTCTACTAGTGCATCGGGATTGTTCATTGGCGCCGTACCGATGAAAGCAGGGAAACGCTCGGGATATTTTCGGCACAGCTCTGCCATGGAATCGGAGCCGATGCGGGAAAGCTCCAGCGCTTTTTCCGGCCCGGCGAGTTTTTCCAGAGGCGGCGAGGCGAGCGAGAGAACCTGGCGATAGTCCTCGCCGAACATGTCCATGACCTCAAAGCGCCGGTCGAGCTCCGTCATCATCGGCACTGCACCGGAGCGCATGGTGATGTCAGTCATCTCGCCGACATGCGCGATCAGTGCCTCGAAGAAAGGTTTCGGCCATATGTGGTTGAAAATGTCGATCTTCTTCATGCGTCCTCGCTTGCCGGTTGTTGGGGCAAGGATGCGCGGCGGTGCAAGCTGAGTCAACAATCATCTCATTGGATGAGATAATTGTCAGATTGTCTTCTCGGTTTCCCGTTCCAGCGACAACGCCTCGCTGATCTCAAGGCCGGCCTGGCGCACATGGGCGCTGATCTCGTCGATGTCGTTGCCGTTGATGAGATGGCCGGCAATGGTCACGCACACGCTGGCGACGGGACTGCGGCCGGCGTCGTAGACCGGTGCGGCGATGCCCACCACGCCGGGCGTCACCTCGCCGAAAGCCACGGCATAGCCGGCACGCTTCACCCGCCGCAGGCTTTCGTATACCTCTTCTACTGTGTTGCCGAGGCCGATGGCATGCAGATCCTCCATGTGTCGCTCGATCATCGGAACGAGCTGGCGCCGTGGCAGGAAGGCCATCAGCGAACGGGCGATGGCACCACGACCAAGCGGCATCGGCCGGCCGCGCGGATAGCTGCTGCGCGGGTTGGCGACCGAGCGTTCCGACGCCACGCACAGGATGCGGTCACCGTAGCGGCGCACTAAAAGGGCCGTGCAAGCGTATCTTTCTGTGAGATTCTTGAGATGCTTTTGGCCGTTGAGAATGAGCGCATCGGATTTGCGCAGAAGGAAGTCCATCTCCACCACCTTGGGCCCCAGCGTGAAGCCGGCGCTGGCAGAGGAACTCAGAAGACCGGCCTCCCGCAGCGTCTTAAGGTAACGGTAGAGCGTCGGCCGACTGTAGCCCAGCTTCTCCATCAGTTCCTCAGGCGTCCATTCCAGACGGTCCTCGCAGAACACTTCCAGGATGGCCAGGCCGCGCTTGAGACTGTTGCCTGCGTTTTCCGTCAAGATAGCGCCTTCTTCCTCTGTTCGCGGGCACGATAAGCCTCGACGGCCAGCAAGACCGCACCGCCACCCACCCCGACGATGTCGCTATAGATAGCGCCAGCGAAAGCCCCCGCCGGCACCAGCGCCATGAGACCCGCAAGACCGAACAGGAGCCGCATCGGTATCGACAGCCTGGTGGCGAAATAGCCGGCGAGCGCGGCCGAGACAAGCCACACGCCAGCACCCGCGGTGACGACGGCAAAGACGATATCCAACGGCTCGCCGATCAGAAGCAGCGTCGGTGAGAAGACGAACAGGAACGGCACGATGAAGGCCGACCAGCCGAACTTCGCCGAGGCGAAGCCGGTTTTCATCGCCGGCGCATGCGCGATGCTGGCGGCGGCGAAGGCAGCGATGGCGATGGGCGGCGTGATCATCGACATCATGCCGAAATAAAGCACGAAGAGGTGCGCGGCGATCGGCTCGATGCCTACCGCCACCAGTGCCGGCGCCACGAGTGCCGCCAGAAGCACATAGACGCCGAGCGTCGGCAATCCCATGCCGAGCACGATGCATACCACCGCCGACAGCACCAGAAGCACCGGCGCGCTGCCGCCGCCGATTTGCACCAGCGCATAGGTGAGGTTGAAGGAGAGCCCCGTGACGTTGAGGACGCCGATGACCAGCCCGGCGGCCGCCGAAATGACGATGATCTCGACGACCGCCCTGCCGGTCTGCTCGAAGGAGGAGAGGAGCCGACCGATGCTCGGCCGCGCGCCCTGATAGCCGAACAGGAGCGAGGTCGCGACGACGGTGAGCGCGGCTGCCAGCGCGGAGCGCTCCGGCTGCCATCGCAGCGAGAACAGCGCGCCGATGAGCACCACGAAGGCGAGAACAAAGTGCAGGCCCGCCAGAACCGGTCCCACCGGCGGGATCGCCGATTTTGGCACGGGCGCGATACCGAGCCGTGCGGCCTCCAGATCCGCCTGGATGAAAAGTGCCACATAATAGAGCAGCGCCGGCACGAGCGCGGCGAGCGCCACCTGCGCATAGGAGATCTGCAGGAACTCAGCCATGAGGAAAGCAGCCGCCCCCATAACCGGCGGCATGAGCTGCCCGCCCGTGGAGGCCACCGCCTCGATGGCACCGGCCTTATGAGCCGGATAGCCGTCGCGCTTGATCATCGGGATGGTGACGATGCCGGTGGCCGTGACATTGGCGACGGCCGAGCCGGAGATGGAGCCGAACAGGCCGGAAGCCAGAACCGCGATCTTCATGGAGCCGCCGCGAAAACGTCCCATGAGAAGCAGCGAGGCATCGGTGAAGAAGCGGGAACCTCCGGTAATGCTCAGGAGGTTGCCGAACAGGATGAAGGCCACCACCACGGTGGCGGCCACGGCCATTGGAATACCGAGTATGCCGTTGGAATCGAAGGCCATGTAGCCGGCAAGCATCCGCCAGTCCTGCGCGCGGCCGGAAAGCCGCCCCGGCACATGATCGCCGAACATCGCATAGGCGAGGAAAACGGCGATGATGATGACGAGCGCCCAGCCCGTCGTGCGCCGCAGCGCCTCGAGCAGAAGCAGGATGATGACGAGGCCGGGCACATAGGCGCTTGGCGGCCTTGAAAAGATGAAGTTGACGACCTGCGGATAGCGCAACGCCACATAGGCCACGGCCGCGAAGGCGGCGAGTGCCAGGAGGCAGTCATACCACGGGGCGACTTCGCGCGTTGCCCCGCGCTGCCCCGGCAGCATGAGGAAGACGATCGGCAGGGCGAAGGCCAGGACGACAGCCATGAACTGCTGCGGATAAAATGCCATGCCGAAGCTGCGTGGCAGGTTGAGCGACCATGCCACGGCCGTGAGCGTCAAGCAGACAGAAAGGGCGCCCACGATGGGGCGCCAGATGCCGGGCGGAAGGCCGGGCGTCATCGCCTCCTACTCGTTCCAGAGGCCGGCTTCCTGATAGAAGCGGATGGCGCCGGGATGGTACTCAGTTGGCGCTGTGTCGCCCACCATATCCTGCGGGTCGAACTGGTTGAAGGGCGGGAAGGTCTCCGCCATCACCTGCTTGCTATCGTGCAGAACCTTGGTCATCTCGTAGACCACCTCCTCCGGCGCATTGGCGTGGGTGAACACGAGCTGCGGATAGGCCATGTAGTGCGCCTTTTCCAAGACACCCGGCGCCTCGCCCGGTTCCATCTCGACGAGGAAGGCTACCGGCCAGTGCTCGCGAATGGCAGCCAGCGTCTCCTCATCGTTTTCCACCGGCAGCGCCCTCAGTCCGCCGACGGCGGCATCTGCCTCCCGCACCTTGCCGGCGCCATGGGCGAAGATGAAGCCGACCGAATCCCCGGCAATGAAAGCGTCAGCGCCCGCGACCACGCTTGGCACCTGCACCGGCTGCATGTCGTCACGCGTCAGCCCGACCGAGGCATACATCGCGTCGAGCTGCGGTAGGATGGTGTTCTGCGCCGTAAATCCATCCACCATCGGCTTGCCTTCCAGATCGGCGATCGACTTGATATCGGAATCGGCGCGCACGAAGATCGCCTCCTTGAGCGGCATGATGAGCCCGACCACTCGCAGATCCGGATTGGCGTTGCCCTCGAACCATTCCTTACCTTCGAGCGCGTAGTTCACCTCCTGCAAGTTGGCAACGCCGAACTCGATACCGCCGGAAGCCACGAAGGGGATGTATTGATTGGGGCTGGTTGCCGGCTGGATGGTGGCGTTGAGGCCGGCTTGGTTGGCCGCGTTGGCGACCGCAGTGCCGATGTTATGGAAGAGCGATCCAGGGTTGGATGTGGCGATGCCTACCGTCTGCGCCGCCGCAGTGCCGCTGAAGGCGAGTCCGGCCGCAAGCACGGCCGAAGCGATTAAGCGTCTCATTGTTCTCCTCCGCTGCTGCTCGTTGGTCGCCAGTAGAGGCGACATAAATCCCTAAAAATGAGATTATTGTCTCATCATGCACTTGCATTCGCCGATTTTTCAAGCGCATTCTGGTCCGGTACGCTGACTGTCGTGACCCGCCCAAGTTGCGACGGGCCGGCGATGCTGAAAATGCGGCTACCCGTATCGGTTTTTGAGAATCGCGAGGAGGATGCGATGGCGCTCGACCAAGCGGAGCGAAAGGCGGCACCAGACAACCGGACGGGCGCGGAAAGTCTCCTCCTCGGGCTGAAGTCTGCCGGCATCGACTTCATCTTCGCCAACGCGGGAACCGACTTCCCGCCCATCATCGAGGCATTCGCCGCGCTGGACGAAAACGCGGTCCCGGTGCCTGTCACCGTGCCGCACGAGACGGCTAGCGTGGCCATGGCGCACGGCTACTACCTCCTCACTGGCCGGGCGCAGGCCACAATGGTTCATGTCAATGTCGGGCTTGCCAACTCCGCCATGGGCGCCATCAACGCCGCCAGCGACAACATTCCCGTCCTGATCATGTCCGGCCGCACACCGATCACCGAGCATGGGCGGCGCGGCGCCCGCGTCTCACCGATCCAGTACGGACAGGAGATGTACGACCAGTCCTCGCTGGTGAGCGACGTCGTAAAGTTCCACTACGAAATGCGCTACCCCGAGCAAGGTGGCCTGCTCGCCGCGCGCGCCGCGGTACTCGCCACCAGCGAGCCGAAAGGCCCGGTCTATGTAAGCCTGCCGCGTGAGGCGCTGATGGATATAGTGCCGGCCTCCAACGCCGATGCCCCATGCCTGCAGGCGCCGGCGACGGTCCCCTACCCCGATCCGGCGGCCATCGCACAAGCCGCACAATGGCTCTCGGCGGCAAAGAACCCGCTGATCGTTTGCCAGCGCGGCGATCCTGACGGGCGTGTTGGCGCCGCCCTTGCCGACCTGGCGGAGACGTTTGCCATCCCCGTCGTTGAGCCTTTTTCGATCCGCAATCTCATGGCCTCGGACCATCCGATGTTCCTCGGCTACGACATCAAAATGCCGCTGGCTGCGGCGGACGTGGTGCTGGTGGTCGACAGCGGGGTGCCGTGGATTGAATCGCTGCACCGGCCAGCTTCAGAGACAAAGATAATTCATCTCGGCCCCGACCCGAATTTCCAGCGCATGCCTGTTCGCGGCTATCAAGCGGACCTCGCCATCGCCAGCGACGCTTCCGCCGGGCTTACAGCACTTGCGACCGCCATGGAGCCCACAACAAGCATGGTCGAGGAGCGACGCGCCCGCTACGCGCGGCTGAGCCGGGAACGGTTGGAGAAGGCAGCTGAGAACGCGGCGGAAGGCTGTGCCAGCCCCATGAGCACGGAATGGATGAGCCATTGCGTCGCCGCGGTCATGGACGAGCGCGCGGTGATCTTTAGTGAACTCGGCGTCCTGCCTGGCCATCTGCGCGTGAATGGGCCGAACCGCATCTTCAGCAATCCGCACTCGGGTGGTCTCGGCTGGGCTCTACCGGCAGCCCTCGGTGCACAGCTTGCAGACCGCGAGAGGCTCGTCATCGCTTCTATGGGTGACGGTTCCTACATGTTCGCCAACCCGATCGCTTGCCACCAGATCGCCGAAGCGCTGGAGCTGCCGGTGCTCACCATCGTCAAGAACAACAGCATGTGGAACGCAGTGCGCCGCTCCGTCATCAACAGCTATCCAGGCGGTGCAGCCGCCAAATCGAACCGTATGCCGCTCACCTCGCTGGAGCCCTCCCCCGATTATACGCAAGCGGCCGCCGCCAGCCGCGCTTATACGGAGCGCGTAGAACATGGCGAAGAACTGCCTGCCGCGCTTGCGCGTGCTGTGGAGGTGATCCGCAAAGAGCGGCGGCAGGTGTTGTTGGAACTGAAGGTCGCCGCTTCAGACAAGCATTAGGATGGGCTTCTGGAACGGACTTTGCACTCTCTCGCGATCTTTGGGGAGCGGGATGCGGACTAGAGAACAGCCGCGACGCATGATGATGAGCATCGGGGAGCCTTTGTTTCAGCCACGCCCAAGCGAGTAGAATTCGTCGTTGGGCCGCATATCGGTGACGTTTGCCAGCCGGTTCGACATGGCGAAGAAGGCCGAAATGGCAGCAATGTCCCAGGCGTCCTCCTCTGTGAAGCCGTGGGATTTAAGCACCTCCAGATCGTCCTCGCCCACCGCGTAGGACGTCTGCGAGACCTTCACGGCGTAGTCGAGCATTGCCTTCTGCCGGTCAGTGATGTTCGCCTTCCGGTAGTTCACCGCAACCTGGTCCGCGATCAACGGGTCCTTGGCCCGGATGCGGAGGATCGCCCCATGTGCGATCACACAATACTGGCATTGGTTCAGATTGGAGGTGGCGACCACGATCATCTCGCGTTCGGCCTTGGTCAGGTTGCCGGGCTTGTCCATCAGCGCGTCGTGATAGGCGAAGAACGCGCGGAATTCCTCGGGCCGGTGGGCGAGCACAAGGAAGACATTGGGAATGAAGCCCGATTTCTCCTGTACGACGAGGATACGATCTCGGATGTCTTCGGGCATGTCTGCGACTTCTGGCACGGGGAAGCGGCTTGCCTTGCGCTCTGCTTTGGTCATGTTGGTGTCTCCATACTTCCGGCAGCTTCCCCGCCAGATAATCA
This sequence comes from Chelativorans salis, assembly GCF_025336525.1. Lineage (GTDB taxonomy): Bacteria > Pseudomonadota > Alphaproteobacteria > Rhizobiales > Rhizobiaceae > Chelativorans > Chelativorans salis. The sequence continues at coordinate 7,930 of NZ_JAOCZP010000014.1, read as the reverse complement.
ATGCCATTTTGCGAACAAAGTCACGCATCCACGCTCTCTCGGCGGCAGATCGGAGGATTGCTGGGCTGAATGCTTTCCTGATTTAGCCAAACCGATTTTCAGGTAATAACCCAAACCCACCATCCTCCAAGAACGGAGCCGTCACATGGCTTTCGAACCGGTGCAACTTGCCATCATCTTCGCCTGTCTGGCGGGCGGTGGAATTCTAAAGGGGGCGACCGGCGCCGGCGCACCGGTGCTGGCGGTGCCGGCACTGGCGATGATGTTCGACGTGAAGTTCGCCGTGGTGGTGATGCTGGTGCCAAACCTGCTCACCAACATTTGGCAGGGATGGCTTTTCCGCCGCCACCGCCTGCCGGCCTCCTTCATCTGGGGTTTTGCCGCCGCCGGCGCGGCGGGCGTCGTTGCCGGCACGCTGATGCTCGCCTTCTTCTCTCAGCAGCTGCTTTCACTCATGGTGGCGGCGGCGGTCTTCGGCTACGTGTTCCTGCGGCTTGCCCGGCCAGACTGGAAGATCGCCTATCCGCTGGCCAGCCGGCTGCGCCTGCCGGCGGGCCTCACCGCAGGCGTTCTGCAGGGCGCCTCCGGCATCTCCGCGCCTGTCTCCATCACCTTTCTCAATGCGATGCGTCTGGAAAGGCCGGTTTTCATCTCCACCGTCTCCGTCTTCTTCGCTGTCATGAGTGCGCTGCAGATCCCGGCGCTCGGCTATTTCGGCATCCTGTCGGAGCACGGCGCCCTGATCAGTCTCGCCGCCCTCTTCCCGATCCTCGCGTTCATGCCCGTCGGTTCGGCGCTGGCAAGGCGCCTGTCTAAGGAAAACTTCGACCGCGCCATCCTTATCCTGCTCAGCCTGCTGGCCTTGAAGCTGGTCTACGACGCCCTGATCAGCTGAACACTCATTCTGCGCCAGCCACCGCCGCCACATGCTCGGCGACCGCGTCGATCTCCTCATCGCTAAGGGTGTCGGCATAGGAAGGCATCGCCCCAGGCCCCTCCATCAATGCGTTCCGGACCTCTTCCGCCGTTGGGCGCATGGTATCGAGATTGGGCGCGATGGTACCAGTGGCTTCCGCATTGGCCAGCGTATGGCAGACGCCGCAGGGTGGCTCGGCGGTCGTCAGGAACACCTGCCGGCCAAGTTCTAGCATCGCCTCGTCGGCCCCGCCGGCAGCGCCGGTCGAAAACGTAAATAGGGCAAGGACGACGACTGGAACGCGGGCGGTCAACATCGACACGAGATATGGCATGCCTTCAGCTCCCTACAAGCTTCCGCCGCCGGTAGTTCGGCGGCGGAAGGTCTGCTGACGGGGATCGGAGGGGGTCAAACCACGGTCACTCCGACAGCCAGACGGTCCCAGCCGGCGTAGTCATAGGCGCGGTGGTTGGGCTCCGTCGTCTGTTCCTGCACGTTGCCCTGGCTATCGGTGGCGCGGCTCGTGACGGTGTAGTCGCCCGGTTCCAATTCTGCCGGCAGAACGAAGACCCGCCAGGCGAAACGGCCGAGATCCGGGCCGGTGAATTCCGCATCCTCCCACGTCTCTCCGCCGTCAGTCGAAACCTCGACGCGCTCCACCGGGTTCGTGCCGCCGAAGGCGACGCCGTAGATCAGCACGCGTCCCGACGTGGTTTCCATGAGGGGATGGATTACCCACGACTTCACCTTCATATCCCACATGGACGGCTGGTCCGGCGCACCGGACTCGCCCACCGGGCGCACACGATAGCCGCTTACCTGGATGTCAGCCGTGGATTCCTCTTCAGTGAAGGCGACGGTGCGGACATATTTCACATTGTTGATGCCATAGTAGCCCGGCACGATCATGCGCAGCGGCCCGCCATGGGCGATCGGTACGGGCGCGCCATTCATCTCGAAAGCCAAAATGGCGTTCTCCATAGCTTCCAGGGGAACCGAGCGCTCGACGACGATCTCGTCGCGGTTGACCTCCTCGGGGAGTTCCTCACCGCCGGTACTGGTCATAAACCGGGCTCCGTCAACGCTGCCGCCCAGCTCCTCCGCGACGGCGCGTACGGGGACACCGCTCCATACCGCGCAGCCGGCCGCACCTGTGCGCCAGGGAGCGCCGCTTGCGTCGTGATCGAACAGGCCCCGCCCGTTGCCCGAGCACTGGATGATTGTGGCGACCGTCTCCAATCCAAGTGTCTTCAACTCACCAAGCGTCATGGTGCGCGGGTTGGCAACGCCTTCGAACGAGACCTCCCACGCGTCGCGATCCTGGACGACCTCTTCGCTCGGCGGGTTCAGGTTGTTGCGGATAAAGAAGACGTCGTTGGACGTAACGACGCTCGTACCGATGGCGTCGCGGACGGTCTCAAGCGTCAGCTCGGTGTGGATGACCATCGCCTCGGGGTTCTTCCAGTCAGCATAGGAAGGCAGGGAGCCACCTTGGGCGTCCTGAGCAATGGCCGGGAGAATGGCAACGCTCGCCCCGCTGGCTCCGAGTACGGCTGTGCCACCTGCGCCGACGAGGAAATGTCGCCTGCGGATCCTGGTGCTCATGTTCATGGCGCTTCTCCCTTACTTGATTTTACTCCCATCCGGTTCGCAGAAAGCCGAAACGGCCCGCCGAGAGGGGCAGGCCGAATTCCAGTCACGATCTAACGGCTTCTTGAGATACCACTACTGACAACTTCGGAGCCCAGGCAGTGTTCCCTTTCCCTGGCGCTTTTTTATGCGGATTGGGTCGGTGCAGGGTCGGAAGGTTCAACGCGCCTTCGCCTCGGCGAAATAGATATGCCTCTTGCCGCCCTTCAGCGCCTCTTCGGCCCTGATGTCGAAATGGGCCTCAAGCAGCGCGCGGAAGATTTCAGGGTGATAGTCGCTGTACTGGTCCTCGCGGTTGGCGAGCAGCGTTTGCACCATTTCGTCGTCACGCCCGACAAACTCGATCACCACCGCGGTCCCCAGCCCTGCCAGCCATTCGATGAAGTCGGCGAGCGGGATATTGGCGGTAATCACGATGTGATGGATGAGCGCGAGGCAGAGCGTCAGCTCAGGCCGGCCGCGCTCGGCGATGCCCTTGCGCTCTGCACCGCGCCAACCTTGGTTGGGCGAAGCGTCGGCCAGGTTGACGACCAGCGGCAGGATGGATTTCGACGCCGCGCCGGCCTTCTCGCGCCTGTAGAGATGCTCGATTGCCATCCAGTCCCCGTCCATGGCCACCACATGGTCGGTGAACTCGGCGGCAATGCGCGAGAAGGTCCCTGTGTTGCAACCGAGGTCCCAGGCAAGCCGCCAGCGGCGGCTTGCCGCCGCCTGACGCACAAAGTCGGCTTTTCGCTTAAGCTCCGCATCCTCGTAGGAATGGGTCCGGTCGTATTCGGACCATTCGGTTTTCGTGCGTGCGGGCTCCAGCTTGGAGACCAGCGCCGTCAGCTTCTCCACGTTCCGCTCGATCAGTGCCTTGCTGAAACCTGCTTCGGCGAGCGCGCCGCGCATGTCCTGCCTGCCGCCCGCATAGCGCTTCTGCAGCGCATTTTGAGCAGCTACGTGCAGGAGCACGCCGGGCCGCATGAGATCGCGCGCCGACATCAGCGCATGCATCTCCTCGGCGGGAATGCCGTCGATACGCCCGCGCAACCAGGGGCGGAAGTCGACGCCCTTATAGGCCGCGAGCATCAGCGGATAGAGGAAGAGTTCGCAGAACTGCCGGTAACCAACCCATGGCGCTCCCTTCTCGAGCGGTTCGAAGGAAGGGACGTCGATGAAGACAGGATGCACACCGTTCCACTGGACATTGTAAGGCGAGGAATCCTTCAGGATCATGTCCGCGCGGAGCGCGCCGCGCATCAGGTCGAGATGCAGCAAGGTGGCGTCCTTCAGCATGCCGAAGGTCCACTCGTAGGGATATGAGATGTAGGGGATGCGGGCGTGCTCAAGGACGCCCGCCCATGTGCCAAGGTCGATGTTCTCGTTCCGCGGGTCGACCAGGCTCGTCTCGACGATCCGGCCCTCGCTGCGGAAGCGTTCGAAGAAGGGGGCCTCCCACAGGTGCTGCCAGTTCTTAAGTGCCCGCTCACTCACATAGCGGAACACGCGCCCGTCGCGATAGAAGACGGCGCCGTTGCGATCGCGATAGGAGCCTACCTCCGGCTCGCTCGCCCCATCAGAAGACACGCCACCAAGCCCGCCGGCCCCGGCTCGTTTAGGCGCCTCGGGTTTTAGCGTGTGGGCCTCGTTCACCTATTGGCCCACGGTAGGCTCGTCCTTCGCCTCATCTGTTTGAGGCGGGTCCCGTCTGAGCCCGACAAGGGAAAGGAACTTGTGCCAGTAGAGCTTGCCGGCGATCAGCAGGCCCGCGATACCCCCCAAAAGCACTTGGAGGATCATGCTGCCTGTCCCGGCATCCAGATAGGCATATGCGCCGGTCGCGGTCATGCCGAGGAACAAGACAGAGAGCGTGAGCGGAACGAGGCGAGAGAGAAATCTCACGGGCATCGAAGCTTCCTTTCGTCGAACCGGGTGGTTGGCGGCAGTCAACGTGGTCGAGCAGAAGACGTTCCTTATTCCTTCAAAAAAGTGACATAAATCTGTCATAACGACTGTAATTATCATGGAGGCTACCCATCGCGGACCGAAGGCCGGGGTCGCACCCGAACGCGCCGCGCGGAATGGAGGTGCGTGATGGCCGAGGGTTCGGACGCGGGTGCAACAGCCGACAATCCTCGCCCTCGCGAGCGCCGCCGGAAGGTCTGGGACAGAGCCTATCCCTTCCATCCATTTCTCTTCGCCGCTGCTGCTGTCTTCGCCCTCATGGCGAGGAACCTGAACTTCGCCTCGTTTGCCGACGTCGCGCCCTCTCTCCTGGGCTCCCTCGCCTTCGCGCTGGTGGTCTATCTGGCGGTCGCGGCGATGCGCCGGCGCTTCGATGCGGCCGGTGCAGTGGTTGCCAGCATCTGGGTGGCCGGCAGCCTCTTCTATCTAGGACTGTTCGGCCAGCTCAACGACATGGTGTCAGGCGGCTTTCCGATGGTGAGATCGCTGCCCTTCGCTTTCGCGATCCTGTCGCTTCTGACACTCATTGCACTGCGCCTGCACCGTCTCACCCGCTTGGCGCACAGTATCCTCAACGGCGTCGCGCTGGTGCTTTTGGCTACTCCGCTTTGGCAGGTGGGGGTCTATGAATGGCACAACGGCAAGGCCCGCGCCGCCTACGACGCTGAACAGGCCCTGGCGGAGGTACGGCAGTATCTGCCTGCGGAAGAAAGCGCCGACCGACCGCCGGACATCTACCACTTCGTATTCGACCGCTACACGTCGGAGGAAATCCTCCAGCGCCACTATGATCTCGACAACCGCTCCATCGGCCGCTTTCTGGAGGAACGGGGCTTTTACGTCGCGCGCCGCAGCAATTCCAACTACCAAAAGACCGGCCATTCCGTCGCCTCGACCTTCTACCTGGACTATCTCGATTTCCTGGAGGACGATCCGCGGGTCAAAGGTGCCAACTGGCGCCCGATTTACGAGATGCTGGACGACCATCGCGTGGGGCGGGTCTTGAAGTCGCGCGGATACGACTTCATCCAGTTCGGTGCCTGGTGGGTGGGCACCTACAACAGCACCCTCGCCGACGAGAACCGGCCACATGGCTTCAGCGAGTTCGCCATGCTCTATCTGCGGCGCACGATCCTGCGCCCGATCTTCCACACCTTGCCCGATACGGCACTGACCATGCGGCTCGACTGGGACAACGCCCAGTGCCAGCGCGTCGCCCCCCAGGTGGAGGAGATCAAGTCTATCGGCGAGCGCGAGCGGCCGGTCTACGTCTTCGCCCATTTCCTCGTGCCGCACGGCCCTTACCCCTTCACCGCCGACGGCCGCTGCCTTAGCCAGAAGGAGTCGGCGGAGCGCGGCGAGAAGCAGGGTTTCGTCGACCAGGTCGCTTATGCCAACCGCATTATCAGAGACGTCGTCACCACGCTCCAGGCGGACGGCCGCGAGCCGCCGATCATCCTGATACAGGCGGACGAAGGTCCCTTCCCCGAGCGCGGTTCGAGGGTCCCGTGGCAGGACGCACCGGCGGAAGAATTGCGGATCAAGACCGGCATCTTCAACGCCTACTATTTCCCCGGGAAAGACTACCTCCAGCTTACCGACGACATCACGCCGGTGAACAGCTACCGGGTGTTGTTCAACACCTATTTCGACGCCAATTTCCCGCTACTCTCCGACCGCATCTACGCCTTCCCGAACGACGCCACGATCTACGAATTCCACGACGTGACGAACAAAATCCGGGAACCGGCGAGCATCGCCGACACGATGCCGGGCGCGCGCGCCGGTCCCGTAGATCGGGACACCTTGGACCCGCCACCGCCTTCCGTCGAGCGTTAGATCGCCGCGCTTGAAGCGGAGCTTATGGCCCGGCGCCACGCAGAAGGTGCTGGAGCGCTCATTGGCCAGCTTGGTCAGCTCATATGTCGTGCGCAGTCCGGCCTTTGTCGGAACCGACCATGCACGCATCGCGTTTTTTCGACATGAGAGATCCATTCGAGCAGTCGGTGTCAGTGACATTCGGGCAGCTCGACACTGCCCGCACAGTGGCGTCAGTGGAACAGGCGGCGGAGATTCTCATGGACCCCCGCTGGCCGAACCGTGGGCCGCGGCATACGCGGGCTTGCGCTGCCCTCCTCGATTGGAGTGAGAGGCCCAGCCAGCCACAGGCCGTGCGTGTATGGGTTACATTTTGCAAGGCGGCGCAGGAAGCTGGTATCCTAATGAGCGCGCGCCCTCATTGATTGCTCACCAATTCCAACGATGTTCGGGATCATCAGTGATATCGTCATGACCAGTTTGTGGCCACTTTGGCACAACTTATCGATCTAGAAGAAAAGCCTCCTCCGCTCCCACGATCTCACTCCGGCTGCCAGGAACGTTTGCTCGCATCCGCACGTTGTTGTTTTGGAGGTCGAAATGGTATGGATGATGTGGCTCGGCGCCACTCTCGTTATTCTCGGTGTGCTCTACTCGGCAGGGACCGCCATCTATCGGGGTCGCATGAGCAATCCTCACCGTTCGCGGGCGGGGGCACGCACATTAGAACCGAAGCACAGCGGCATTCGAGCGATTGGCCTTGCGGACAAGTGGCCGGGACTTGCGCTGATCGTCATCGGTGCGGCAATTTTGCTGTTCGGGCTTTTTGGGCTTCGCGCGTTGTAACTTGAAGAATCGTCTACATCACGAACCGGCACCACTCGGTCTCGATTTGTGACTGATCGCATCTAGGTGTTGCCCATTTCGGCGGCTGAAACTAGGACCCGAACAAGGAGGTCCAACCGATGACCGCTCACAGGTTCAATCAGCCCGTTTCAGTATTCCTAGGCCTCGGCTTTCCCCGTGAAGTCGAATCTGTCTTGGATGCCTACCACCTACTCCTCGAATGGAACGGCGTTCCCGACCCCGACTATCACGCCGCCATGGACCTCTGCAGCAAAGCCCTCAGCGGAGAGGGAACAGTTCAAGAAGCACAGGAAGCGTTCGAACGATTTGCCGCCAATCGAGGTATCCTGTCGGAGGAAGCCCTGGACCGTAGCGCTGAGAAGCTCGCACAAGATTGGGGAATGCTTCGCACCTAGCGGCGGTTGGAGCGCTTTCGCGCCACACGAGCCGCTTGTCAGCGAGCGCCAGCGCGTATTCAGGCATGTGAAACGTGGCGGTTGCGATCGCATATCTCGACCACCTATTGCGCGTCCGCATGTGCGGGAACGCTAGAATGACCGTGGAAGAAGATGCAGGCGGACCCCATGAGAAGCGGCGATGGGCCACACAGGCAGAAATGTCGGCTGGATCTCTACGCTACGGCGCTTCAGAAAGACGCGCCTCGCGCACGCCCTCCGCCAGCCCGCGCACGAGGGTCGACACCGCTTCGGCCGGATCGGCGGTGGTCTTGCCATCGGGGCCGAGCACATT
>NZ_JAOCZP010000013.1 GCF_025336525.1 Chelativorans salis | reverse complement strand
GGGCACCGGCAGCCCGAAGGGGGAGGTCTCCGCCGCCCTCCCTGATCCCCGGTCCGGACCCGGTTCCCGTAAGGGCGATGGGGCTATGATAGGGGCGGCGTGAGGTGGGGGGCGAATTTTCCTGCGAGAAAAGTTTGCAGGTTGTGGGGGATCAATCAGTTGGCGGGAACGAGGGGCGAAATTTATCCCCGCTTGAAGATTGGCGCCGGCTTGTCCGGTGGCCGCGCCTTTGGTCGGAAGGGGTGGTCACGCCAGTTCTCGCGGGTGCCTCTCCAGAGGCGGGCCAGGCCCTCCCCGTCAGGGGGCATTACAGCCAGCGCCGTACGCGCGAGCGGTAACCACGGTAGGCATCGCCGAACTTGCGCTCCAGATAGGTTTCCTCGCGGGCCACGACGCCGTAGCGGATGACGAGCGCGAAGAGTACTAGCATCATCAGCAGCCAGAGATTGTCGAACGCGATAGCCAAACCGATCAGGCTCAGGAACATGCCAAAGTAGATGGGGTTGCGCGTGAAGCGGTATGGCCCGCTCTCGACGATGGTGGTGGTCGGCAGATTGGTGGGGACGTTCGATCCGGCCCTGGTGATGGTAACGATTGCCCAGGCGACCTGCGCCAGCGCGAGGACAAATACAATCGCGCCGAGCCAGCCTAAGGGCAGTCCGGCCGGCAGGAACGGCAAGGGCACAAGCCAGTTGAGCGCGAGCCCGACAATGACCGCGAGCCCCCATGCAAGCGGTGGCCGGACAATGACTTGCGCAGTATCTGCCGTGTTATCCATGGCGGGAACGTGAACCCAACATCCTTGTCTATGTCGCCTTGCAGACGACTGTCAAACGGTCCCCAAGATTCGGGAAAGGTGTCGGCATCTCCGTATGGCCGTGGGCCTAGCGTTTCGAGAATGCCAGGCGATATTGGGCGGGGGATGTCTTGAGGCGGGTGGCGAAGTGTTGGCGGAGGGAGGCGGAGGTGCCGAAGCCGGCTTCGAAGGCGATCTCCTCGACGGATCGGGTGGTGGTTTCCAGAAGCTTTTGCGCCAGCATCACCCGCTGGTCGGTGAGCCAGTTGCCGAAGCTGGTTCCGAAGGCTTTCTGAAAGCGGCGCGTGAATGTCCTGCGCGACATCATCGACATTGTTGCCACAGAATCGAGGCTGTGGGCCCCGTCGAGCGTCGCGCGCACTTTTTCGAGGGCGCGGGCGAGCTTGTCGGCTGCCGGGGCGCTGCGCACCGGCGGCTCGATGAATTGGGCCTGGCCCCCCTGGCGGTGCGGGGCCAGAACCAGGCTGCGCGCAAGCCGCAGCGCGGCTTCCGCGCCGTAGCGCTTGCGCATGATATGGAGGCAGCAGTCGAGCCCGGCCGCCACGCCGGCTGACGTTATCACGTCGCCATTGTCGACATAGAGAACCTCCGGACGCAGCTTTACTGCGGGATAGAGCGCGCCGAACTGTTCGGCAAAGGCCCAATGGGTCGTCGCCTCGCGCCCATCGAGGAGCCCGGCCGCGGCGATCGGGAAGGCGCCAAGGCACAGACCGACGATGAGCGCGCCACGCCGGTGGGCCTGGACGAGTGCTTCGGTGAGGGTGTCGGGCGGCGCCCGGTCGAGGTCGCGCCAGCTCGGCACGATGACGATCTCGGCGTCGGCGAGGTCGGCCAGCCGGTAGGGCGTGGTGAAATCGAGGCCGGCTTCCGTGCCGATCCGCCCGTTCTCCAGCGCGCAGACGCGGAAATCGAAGCGCGGCAGGCCGAACGCCTCACGCTCCTCGCCGAAGACGAGGCAGGGGACCGATAGGTGGAACGGGCTGATGCCGTCGAAGGCGATTGCGGCGATGACCGGATCCGGCATGGTGGGGCTGCTCCGCTACGGTAAGCGGAAATGTCCCAATTCTTTCGAATATTGTCAATCAGGCCAGTGTTGCGTCGCCCCCAGACCGCTACGATCCACGCGACAGCCATGCGAGGCTTGTAGCAAGCGGAGAAAACCATGTCGCAGAACGCAATGTATCCCACCCCCAAGCGCGCCCTGATCGTCATCGACGTGCAGAACGACTATGACGGCGGCAATCTTCCCATCGAGCATCCGCCGTTCAGGGACAGCATCGCCAATGTGGCCCGCGCCATGGAGGCGGCGGGCGAAGCGGGCGTGAAGGTGATCACCGTCAGGCATCGCGCACCGCAGGGCGCACCGGTGTTCGCCGAGGGCACCCACGGCGCCGAGCTGCACGAGGCAGTCGAGACACGCCGACGGGACCACCATATCGAAAAGACGCTGCCGAGCGCTTTTACCGGCACGGATCTGGAGCTGTGGCTGAGGAACAACGGGATCGATACGCTGACCATTGCCGGCTACATGACGCACCACTGCGACCTGTCGACCACACTCCATGCCGCGCATATGGGCTTCTCGGTCGAGTTCCTGTCCGACGCCACCGGCACGCTGCCTTACGAGAACAGGGCCGGTTCGGCGACGGCCGAGGAAATCCACCGTGTCGTGACCGTGGTTCTGCATGCGGGCTTTGCGGCGGTGCTGACCACGGACGAATGGATCGACTGCCTGAAGACGGGCGCGCTGCCCGAGCGGGACAATCCCTATGCCTCCAATCAGCGGGCGATCGCGGAGAGCGCGGCGGCTTAGGGCATTTTGCTTCTAGGTGGGCGCGGAGGATATGTTGCTTTGCCTGAACGCGCCTAAAGGCCAACCTGCTCAAAGTTTCCCATCAAGGAAAGGCTGCAGCCGGTCCATGCCTTCCTCGGTGCCTCTCTTGCGGCCTTCGATGTCGTCGTAGCCGTCGAGGAGGGCGATCTGCTCGGTGAATGTCATTTTCGTGCCGGCCGGCGCCGGCTCGAAGAGGACGGTGGCAAGGGAGACCGTCACGCGCTTTTCGCCGATATGCATATTGAAGGCGTAGATGATGCGCTGGTTCGGCACGATGTCGAGGAGCCGCGCCTCATAGGCGAAGGCCGGGCCGTCCGGGCCGGAAGCACGGTTAACCTCCGTGCCGCCGACGCGGAAGTCGAGGTGGTATTCCACCTCGAACCCCTCTTCGTGGCAGGAGGACCAGCGGCGCTTGGCCTCCGGGTTCGACCAGGCGGCGAAGACGCGCTCGGGCTGGGCGGTGAGGTGGCGCTCGATGGTGAAGGTGGTGTGGGCGACGGAGTGGGCGGTCATTTTTCAGGCTCCTGCTGCGGGTCTTCGGTCTCTTCGGTCAGGTAAGCCTCGAGGCGGTCGAACTGGCGGTTCCAGGCTGCCTTGCGGCGGGAGACCCATTCCTCGATGCCAGCCAGCGCCGCGGGCTCGATATGGTAGGTGCGCACGCGGCCGGCCTTTTCCGACAGGACGATGCCGCCGGCCTCGAGCACCCGCAGATGCTTCATCACCGAGGGCAGTGCCATCGAGAGCGGCGCGGCCAGCTCCTTTACCGAAGCAGGGCCCTGCGCCAGCCGGTCGACCATGCCGCGCCGGGTCGGGTCGGCGAGCGCGTGGAAGGCGCGGTCGAGATCGACGGATTGCAGCATCATTGCGCCTCCAGGAAGCGCGCGGGGATTGCCTCGCGATAGGGGAAGAGGTGGAAGTAGGGCTGCGCTTCGGCAAGCGTGCGCATGAAGGAGGGGCGCTCGGCGAGGCGATCGAAATAGGCGGCGACGTTCGGGTGGCTGTCGCTGTAAGGCTGGATGGCCTGGAGATAGAAGAGGGCGGGCGCGGCCGCGCAGTCGGCCATGGTGAAGGCCTCGCCGGCGGCCCAGCGCCTGTCGGCCATGCGCTGCTCGATCATGCCATAGGCCATCTCGAGCATTGCCCGCGCTTCGGCCACGCCATGCGGGTCGCGGCTGTCATCGGGCCTGATCTTTTCGGTGACGATCTTCTGCATCGGCGTGCTGACATAAAGGTCGTAGAACCGATCCCACAGCCGCGCTTCCAGCGCTTCCTCCGGGTCGGCGGGGATGAGCGGGGTGGGGCCGGGATGGTGACGGTCCAGATATTCGATGATGATGCTGGTCTCGGGCACCGTGCGGTCGCGGTCCGTATCGCTCAGGAGGGGGATCTTGCCGACCGGCCACAGCGCGAAGAGCTCGGCGCTCGATGCCTCGTCGGCGAAGTCGACGATCCGGCCCTCGAAGGCGGTGCGGTTCTCGTAAAGGGCGATCAGCACCTTGTGACAGTAGGAGGCAAGGGGGTGGAGATAGAGCGTGAGAGGCATGGTTTCCTCATGGATGGCGGCGGTCGGGCCGCTGTTAAAAGTTATCCGATTGGGTAACTAACCTCTCCGCGGCTGATGCGCAAGGGATAGTTTCCTGATTGGGTAACTGTTTTCGTCGCCCGCGCCAGCTGACGATAATTCGCCGGCACCTCTTTCCACTTGGCCAAGCTGCTCCTAAATCTTTCCCGGATCCCTCCAGTGGTGTTCCAAGGGCCGTGCCGGCCCTTTGTGATGCTTGCTCATGGCGAGGAGGTATTGCTGATGAAGATCGCCCAGATCGCGCCGCTGTTCGAACGTGTACCTCCAAGGCTCTATGGCGGCACGGAGCGCATTGTTTCTTATTTGACCGAAGAACTTGTTCGCCAAGCCCACGAGGTGACGCTGTTCGCCTCAGCCGACTCCGTGACGTCGGCGCAGCTCGTCGCCTCGACGGGAAGCGCCCTCAGGCTCAACCCAACCGTCTGCGACCCCATTCCGCATCATCTGATTCTGCTCGAGGAGGTGCGGCAGCGGGCGGATATGTTCGATGTCCTGCATTTCCATATGGATCTTCTGCATTTTCCTCTTGTCCGCCCCTTCGCGCACCGCACCGTGACCACGCTGCACGGGCGCCTCGACCTTCCCGATCTCGAACCGTTCTACCGGGCATTTCCGGAAATCCCGGTGGTCTCGATCTCCGAAGACCAGCGCCGGCCGCTGCCCTTGGCCAACTGGGTGGCGACGGTGCAGCACGGGCTGCCGCGCGACCTCCTGCCTTTCGATCCGGCGGGCGAGGGGGGATATTTGGCGTTCCTGGGGCGCATCTCGCCGGAGAAGCGGCCGGATCGCGCCATCGAAATCGCCGCGCTGGCCGGCATGCCGCTGAAGATCGCCGCCAAGGTCGACAGGGCCGATCAGGATTACTGGGACCAGATCATCGCGCCGATGATCGCCCACCATCCCAACGTGGAATATATCGGCGAGGTGAATGACGGGGCGAAGGCGGCGTTTCTGGGCAGGGCGGCGGCGTTCCTCTTTCCCATCGATTGGCCGGAGCCCTTCGGCCTGGTGATGATCGAGGCGATGGCCTGCGGCACGCCGGTGATCGCCTTCCGCCGCGGCTCAGTGCCAGAGGTGCTGGAGGACGGCGTCTCCGGGTTCATCGTCAACACGGTGGAGGAAGCGGCGGCGGCCGTGGAACGCGCCCGCTCCCTGAGCCGCGCCGGCGTACGCCGCACCTTCGAGGAACGCTTCAGTGTCGAGCGGATGGCGGCGGACTATCTGGACGTCTACGATCGTCTGTTGCACCATCGTCTGGAGACGGTCCCGTTCCCGGCCGACGCTGTCGGCACCGGTGCGCAGACAGTCGTCGCTTGAGGCTTCAAACGAGCCGAAACAGGTGGCGCCATGGAAGATCACACAGATTCTCTTGCCCCGCAGCCGGCCGAATTCGGCACGGTGCGCACGCCGCAATTCTTCATTGCCGCCACCGCGCCATTGCAGGAGCGGCGGCCGCGCACGCAGAAGCATGGCGACACCTTCTCCATGTTCGACCACAATGGCGATGCGCTCTCGGGGCCTGGCAGCCCCGAGGGCATCTTTCACCGCGACACGCGCCATCTCTCGCATCTCTTCCTGACGATCAACGGCGAGCGGCCGCTGCTCCTTAGCTCCATGCTGCGTGACGACAACGCGCTTCTGACCTTCGATCTCGCCAATCCCGATCTCTACGAGGAAGGGACGCTGAAGCTGCAGCACGATCTCATCCACATCCGCCGAACGCGCTTCTTGTGGAACGGTAGCTGCTTCGAGCGCGTGAGCGTGCGCAACTATGACGAGGAGACGCAGACGGTGTGCATTGGGCTCGCCTTCGACGCCGATTTCGCGGACCTTTTCGAGGTGCGCGGCGCGCGGCGGGCGAAGCGGGGCAGGATGCACGCGCCGAAGGCGACGGCCGATCGTGTGAAGCTGGCATATATCGGGCTCGACCACGTGCGGCGCGAGACGAACCTGCGTTTCGACCCTACACCGACGGAGCTTGCCGGCGACCACGCGATCTACGAGATCGAGCTCAAGCCCCGGCAGACGCGGCAGTTCTTCATAGAGGTCACCTGCGGCGAAAGCCCCTGGGAGATGACGCCACGCCGCCAGTTCTTCTCCGGCCTGCGCGAAGCGCGCCGCGCCACGCGCGCAGCCGTCGGCAACGCAGCCTCGATGGCCACCTCCAACGACGTCTTCAACGAGGCCGTGCGCCGCGCCGTGGCCGATCTCTACATGCTGGTGACGGAGACGGAGGACGGGCCTTACCCCTATGCCGGTATTCCCTGGTTCAGCACGGTGTTCGGCCGCGATGCGCTGATCACCGCGCTTCAGACCCTGTGGCTCGACCCGACGATTGCCCGCGGCGTGCTGAAGCACCTGGCGGCCAACCAGGCGCGCGAGGAGGATCCGGCCGCCGATGCAGAGCCCGGCAAGATCCTGCACGAGGTGCGCTACGGCGAAATGGCGGAACTGGGCGAGGTGCCGTTCCGCTGTTACTACGGCAGCGTCGACGCGACGCCGCTGTTCATCATGCTGGCCGGCAGCTATCTTGAACGCACCGGCGACCTCGAGACGATCCGCGCGCTATGGCCCGGCATCGAGGCCGCACTCCGCTGGATCACCGACTATGGCGACCGCGACGGTGACGGCTTCGTCGAATACGGCCGGCGCACGCTGGAGGGCCTTTCCAACCAGGGCTGGAAGGACAGTTACGACGCCGTCTTCCACGCCGACGGGCGGCTGGCGGTGGGGCCAATCGCCATGGCCGAGGTGCAGGCCTATGTCTATGCAGCATGGAAGGCGGCGGCGCGGATGGCGGACGCGCTGTCCATGCGCGGCCGGGCTCTTGAACTGGAGGTCTCGGCCGAAGAACTGCGCACGCGCTTCGACCGCGCGTTCTTCGATGAAGAGCTCGACACCTACGTGCTGGCCCTCGACGGCGACAAGAAGCCCTGCTGCGTGCGCGCCTCCAATGCCGGCCATACGCTGTTCACGGGCATTGCCTATCCCGAGCGCGCAGCCTCGGTGGTGAGAACCCTGATGGGCCGGCCCTCCTTCTCCGGCTGGGGCATCCGCACCGTCGCGACGACGGAGGCGCGGTACAACCCAATGAGCTATCACAACGGTTCGGTCTGGCCGCACGACAACGCGCTGATCGCCGCCGGCTTCGCCCGATACGGATTCCGGGGGGAGGCGGTGCGCGTTTTCGAGGGGCTGTTCATGGCCTCGACCTATATCGACCTTCGACGCCTGCCGGAGCTCTTCTGCGGCTTCCCACGCCAGCGCAGCCGCGGCCCCACCTTCTATCCCGTCGCCTGCGCGCCGCAGGCCTGGGCGGCCGTGGCGCCGCTGTCGATGCTGCAATCCTGCCTCGGTATGCGCTTCGACAGCGCCGGGCCTGCCCTGGTCTTCCACCGGCCGATGCTGCCGGAGTTCCTGGAGGAGGTGACGCTGCGCGGTCTTGCGCTGCCCGGCGGCAGCCTGGATGTGGCGCTCACGCGGGCGGGCTCGGAGGTCGTCGTCCAGGTGCTCGACCGGCAAGGCGAGGCGAGAGTGACGACGACCTATTGAGCTGGCAAGCGGAAGGCTGGCTACTCTTCAAGGCCGAGCAGGGTCTTCGCTTCCGTCAGCTTGTCCATGCAGCCTTCTTCGTCGCCGGCTGCCGCCATATCGCGCGCTTCGCGCAAGACGGTGCTGGCCTCGGTGCGGTCTTCATCCGGCATCTCCCTCAGCACTTCCCGCTGATGCTCCGACAGAGCCTCGACACTGCCAGTAACAGCGGTGTCTGCCGTCTCGCCTTCCGTCTGAACTTCCTCCAGCGCCTGTTCCTGATGTTCGGTTGCAGGCATCTCGGTCTCGCCCGTTTCTGCGCCGGTCTCGGCGGCGATGACCGCCTCTTCCAGGTTTGAAACCTCCTCCTGGCAATCGGCAAAAGCCGGTGATGCCAGGAGCAGGGCCAATGCGCTGGCCGTCAAAATACGCATATGCATCTGATCCTCCATTGATAGGGCTTTTCCGCCTCCTTCCATGTGGACGGAAGCTTCTCCGCTTAAGTGGAGAAGAACGGCGCCGGGCACCGAGAGTTCCGGCCCGTTCGTTCGGAATTACCCGATGCCCGGGAGGATCATTTACGGCGGTGCGGACAACTGTGACGCCTAAAGCCCCAGAAACGGCTGAAAGCCGCCGAAGATCATACGCTTGCCGTCGAAGGGCATGTTCTCCCAGTCGGGCTGCATCCGCGGGTCGGCCATCACCTTGGCCATCACCGCGTCACGGTGCTCGCGCGATTCGTAGACGATCCAGGCGAAGATGACGATCTCGTCTTCCTTCGCCTGCACGGAGCGCGGGAAGGAGGTGACTTCGCCGTAGGGGACGTCGTCGCCGATGCACTCGACATAGTCGAGCGCGCCGTACTCTTTCCATACCTCTTCGCCGAGCCGCGCCATCTTCTTATAGGCCTCGATGTTTTCCTTCGGTACGGCGAGGATGAAGCCGTCGACATAAGCCATGGGGACCTCCATTGCGTTGGGTTGCGGTCGGAGGACGAACGCAGGCCGGTGAAACCGACACTGTTGCGTTCCGGCTCCGGCTATCCCCCGATGGCGATGCGGAAGCGGGCGGCGAACTGGCCTTCCCACCACATGGGAAAGTTGGTGCACCATTTGTTGTTGTGAAGGTTGAAACGCAGGCCGGCGTCATAGGCGGGCGGCGCTTCTGGGAAGATCATGAAGGGCTGGCCGAGCGGGCCGACGAGCGGCGTGTCGAGGGGTGCGATCCTGAGCGGTGTTTCGCCGTCGAGCATGGTACGCGCGACGGAAATTGCCTGCAATGCGCCGCCGCCGTGCGGTGCCGTGCACGCGGCCTCCTGCCAGAGGCCGGTCTTGAGGAAGTGCCATTTCTGCGCACCGTGCGGCGCGAACTCCAGAAAACCCGCTTCCGGCATGCGGTTGGCCGGCTTCTGGCGCAGGACGACGGTAAGCTCCAGCCCGCTCCCGTCCTGCGACAGGACGTAATCGACACGACGCGGCGCGCCAAGCCTCTCGTAGGCTGTCTCGGGCAAGGCCGTGGCGACGATGAGCCTTTCCCTGGTCTGGGCGATGCCGAGGAGGCGCGGGGTCCAGACGGCCGACTGCGCCGTGCGCGCCCGCTCGAGCCCCGGCTTGTCGTGGTCGAGGATCGCCCATTCCGGGCGGTCCGTGAGATAGCTGTCCCTGTAGAGGGCCATATCGGCGGCGTCGTAGCTTTCGTAGCGGTAGCCGATGAGCGGGCTGTCCAGTCCCCGCAGCCTTTTGCCGTCAGCCGGCTGCAGGGTGCGGATGTCGCCGCATTCGGGGTCGATCTTGACGTGCCAGCCATCGAGGGCGATGCTTTCGTTCTCACTTGCCCGGCTCAGGATCGGCGGTGCGGAAGGGATAGCGCCTTCCGCCAGGGCTTTTGCCGCCTGGGTGCGGTCCTCCTCTGACAGCGCCTCGACCGCCGCATCCAGATAGGCGCGCTGCTCGGCCCAAGAGGCCTCCGCGTAGCGGAAGCGGAAATCCTTCGCCCGCGCTGTCTCGAAATCGCGTCGGTCCCAGGCGGTCTCGTCGCGCAGGAAGGTTTTGATGTCGACGCCGCAGGTGTGCTCGGCAACCATGGTCAGGCCGCGGCCGAAGGCCTGCCGGGCGGGCGTCAGGCCCTCCGCCTCAAAGGCGTCGTAGAGGCGCTGCAGGGCGAGGAAGCGCTGGGTCTTGATCGGATCGCTGGCGCTGCCGTGGATCCAGCTGTCGCCGAGCTCCAGATCGACGACCGGGAAGCGCTCGCGGTTCTCCCACAGGATTGCACCGTAGTCCTCCAGCGTTGCCGCGCGGATTTCGGCGTCCGGATGCCGGTGGGAGAGGGCGCGCAGAACCTCGACCGCCTGGTGGATCTGCTGCGGGCCCATATTGTCGTTGGTATGGGCAAAGCTCAGTCCCTCCGAAAACCCCTTAGGCAGGTGGGTCTCACCGTAGGAGTGCTGATACATCACCACGATTTCCTCGCCGGACGGGGCGCGCCAGCGGAAGATTTCCGGTACGTCGGGCGGCGGGCAGGCGGTGTTGACGCCGATGTGCAGGAACTTGAGCCCGGCCTGCGCCATCAGCGGCACGATTCCCCGCGTGTGCCCCGGCACGTCGGTCATCTTTGCGGCGATTGTCTTCTTGCCGAAACGCTTGTCGAGTTCGGCGGAGAAGGAGAGGCCGGCGCGGAAGAGGGCTGGGCTCATCAGCTCCGAATGGGTGGTGAAGGGCAGGCCGTGCCAGCGGATGATCCCCTTCCCGATGGCGCGCTCCAGCCGTGCCACCTCGTCCTTCGGGCGCGAATTGAGGTGATCCCAGATGAGCCAGGCGCCCGTGGTCCAGATGAATTTCGGGTTGTCCGGGTCCTCGGCATGGAAATGCTCGCCGGTGGCGATCGCCTGTGGGATGAAGCGCTCGTGATAGAGCCGACGCACCTTCTCCGCGTGGTCGGTGAAGCCGATGTCGAGATGGGTCTTGTAGACCAGGTGAATGCGGGCGGTCATTTGTGTCCTGTTGTCGGGTTCAACCCACCGTGCCGCGCACCGCGAGGCGGGTGTGCACCGTCTCGGCGAGGGCGGGGGCGTTCGGCGCCTTCAGCCGGCGCTGGATCAGGCGCACCAGGGCGCGTACGCGGGCTTCGAGGTCGACCTTGACGGTGGTGAGATTGTAGCTGCGCCAATGCGACTGGGTGATGTCGTCGAAGCCGATCACCTTCACATCCTCGGGCACGCGCAGCTTCAGTTCGTAGCGCAGCGCGTCGAGCGCGCCGAAGGCGCTCTCGTCGTTGGCGGCAAAAACGGCGTCGGCGCCGCCCTCCAGCCGGAACAGGTCGAGCGTGCCGGCGTAACCCCGGTCGTAGCTGAAGTCGCCGGGGACGATGACGGGTGCCGGCAGACCCCGCCTTGCCATCAGCGCCTCGAGCGTTTTGCGCCGCGCCTGCTGGCCCAGCGACTCCGGCTTGCCGGAGAGATAGGCGATGCGCCGACAGCCGTAGCCTGCAAGCAACGCCACCGCCTGTTCCATACCCTCCCACTGGTTGACGTCGATGCGGTCGCACAGCGCGTCGGGCTCGTGCGGCAAGGTGCCGTCGCCCTCGCGTTCCATCAGATAGTTGACGTAGATGGGCACCGCCCGGTCGAGGAAACGGGACAGCATGTGCGGGCGCACGTTTTCGGTGAAGACGATCACCGAATCGGGATTGAAACCGCGCATATAGGTAAGCAGCGTCTCGTCCATGCTGGAATCGATGCGCGTCTTGAAGAGCAGCGTGGCGAAACCTTCTGCCTGCAGCGCCGTCGTCAGCGCGTCGACTTCCTGGCTTTCCCAGGGGCTGCAGACGTCAGGCACAATTACGCCGACGAGATGCGAGCGCCGCGTGACGAGCGCGCGGGCGGCGCGGTCCGGCGTGTAGCTCAGCTCCTCGGCGATCTTCAGGATGCGCGCACGCTTCTCCGGCTTCAGGGGCGCTTGCGGGTTGAAGGCGCGCGAGACGGCGGCGCGCGAGACCTGGGCCGCCCTTGCCACCATCTCCGCCGTCGCCCGCTGCTGGGTTCCCTCAGGCTTTCCCGTCAAATATCCGGCCTATCGTGCAATTTTTGAAAGCGTGTTCACTTCTTTCATCTTTCCGCAAAGAAGATCGCTGTCAAGGGAGCGTGCCCCGCTGCCCTTTGAAATGCGTCTGTTTGATGACAATCCACAGCGTGAGCCAGGCTTTCGGCGCGCGTTGATTTCCTGGTGCCCATGGCGGGATTGACGCCTAAGTGAAAACGTGTTCACTTTTCTGCTGTTTGGGCACCGGGCTTTCGGTGCGATACTGGCATGGCCGCAACTGTCGCAGCCGTTCAACGGAAATGTCGCGAAGGGAGGGTTATCGCGATGCGTATTCGTCAGCATGCCTACTGGATCAGCGTTGCCGCGGCGACCGCACTGGCCGCGCCGGCCATGGCCGCCGACCTCACCATCACCTGCCGCTGCGTGGAAGACGGGGTGAACTCCGAACAGGCCATGTGGATCAAGGAGAGCGTCATCCCCGGCTTCACGGAGATGAAGGCCGAGGCGGGCGAGGAGGTGAACGTCACCCTTACCGAGTTCGCCGGCTCCGACGAGCAGCTTACCCAGCAGCTCGCGCTCGACTTCTCCACCGGTGCGGGACCGGACGTTGCCGGCTTCGACGGCTTCCTCATCCCGAGCTTCGTCGAGGGCGGGCTTTTAAAGCCGCTCAAAGAATTGGCGGGAGATGCCGTGACGAACTGGGAAGGCTGGGATCACATCTCAGAGGGTGCGGTGGCGCTGATGTCCTATCAGGGCGAGCCCTACGGCATCGCGCTCGGCACCGACGTGCGCATGATCTTCGTGCGCGCCGACATCCTCGAGGAAGCCGGCATCGATCCCGAGAGCTGGCAGCCGGGCTCTTGGGAGGAGCTTCTCGAGACCGCGCGGACGCTTAAAGAGAAGAACCCTGACTCCTTCCCCCTGCAGCTCAACGCCGGCGTGCCGATGGGCGAGGCGACGACCATGCAGGGCTACTGGATGGCGCTGCTCGGCACCGGTGAGGAGGTGACCGACGAGGAGGGACGCTGGATCGTCGAGAGCCAGGGCATCCTCGATACGCTCAACCTCTACAAGACCATCTATGTGGACGAGAAGCTGGGCGACCAGCGCGCCCAGTTGCTCGGCGACGGGCGCAACCGCACCTTCGCCAATTTCCGCGACGGCACGACGGCGCTGCTGGTCGAGGGCGACTGGTTCTACCGCTCGGTCACCGCTCCGGACTCGGAGTTCGCGGTGGAGAACCGCGACGAGGTGATGACTTGGGCGAAAATGCCGGCCAAGGAGCCGGGTGCCGGCCTGCGCGGTCAGGACTTCGTCACGATCTCCGGCGGTACGGGCTTCGTGCTCAATCCCAACACGGACGAGCCGGAGCTTGCCTGGGGGTTGCTCGCCTACATGAACAGCAAGGAGCAGCTCGCCGCGTTCCAGGATTTCCAGCCGCGCATCCGCATCCGTGACGACGTGCCGATCCCCGATGAGCCGTTCCTGACGGAGACCTCGCAGACGCTCCTGCCGCTCACCACCGCGCGGCCCAACAGCGCCGAGTACAACGCCGTCTCCGCAGAAATCCAGCGCATGACGGAGGCCGTGGTGTCGGGTGAGCTGTCGCCGGAGGAGGCGATGGCGCGCTACCGTGATGCGGTGATCGGCATCGTCGGCGAGGAGAATACGGTGAGCTTGCTCTGAAATGACGGGGTCGGCTCGACTTGCGCAAGGAGCGTCATCCCGGAAGCCGGAGCGCAGCGAAAGGCTGTCAGGGACCCATTCCGGAATCTGGAAGAGTCACGGAATGGGTCCCGGCCCTCTCTACGCTTCGCTTCGTTCGGCCGGGATGACAGCGCGGGGCGCGGTTCAGCGCACAGACTGAAGAAACATCGCACTCCTCCCCGCCTGACCGGTGCCGGCGCGGGTCCGGTCTCCACAGGACGGACCTGATGTCCGGTACCGGCCAGAGTGGGAGGACGGAGGACAGGTGAGACAATTTTCCCTTCTGTCGCGGACCGCCGGCGCGGCCTTCATGACACCGGCGGGGGTGCTGATCGGCGCCTTCGTCATCGCGCCCTTCTTCTGGGTCATCTACGTCTCCTTCACCAACCGGACGCTGCTCGGCCGCACTGCGCTCAATCCGGAGTTCGTTGGGCTTGCCAACTACATCTCCCTGTTCGACGCGGGCTCCTTTTTCACGCGCGGCGAGTTCGGCTTCTCGCTGATCCTTACCGTCCAGTTCGTGCTGTTCTCCGCGCTCATCGGGCAGGCGGTACTTGGCATGCTGCTCGCCTGGATGCTGCAGTCGGTGCCGAAGTCGCTCAAGCGGCTGACCGAGATGGTGGTGATCGCAGCCTGGATCCTGCCGGAGGTGGTGATCGCCTTCGCCTGGTTCGCCTTCCTCGATTACGACGACGGCACGCTGAACATGATCATGGATGCGCTCGGCCTGCCGCGGGGGGACTGGCTGCTCTCATTCCCCTTCTGGGTGATCGTTGTCTTCAACACCTGGCGTGGGACGGCCTTTTCCATGATGCTGTTCAACTCGGCCTTCTCGTCGATCCCGCCGAGCTACTTTCAGGCGGCGGATGTGGCGGGGGCCTCGAGCTGGCAGAAATTCCGCGACATCGGCCTGCCGCTCATCCGTGGCCATGTGGTGACCGACCTGATCCTCATCACCATGTGGACCTTCAACGTCTTTACGCCGTTCCTTCTGACGGCGGGCGGGCCGTCCTACCGCACGGAGATCCTGCCCATCTACACCTACCGCGTCGCCTTCCGCGATTTCGAGTTCGGCAAGGGGGCGGCCGTGGGCGTCATCGTCATGCTGATCAATCTCGTCTTCGCGCTGTTCTATCTCTGGGTGGCGCGTAAGCGGACGGCAAAGGTGGTGGCATGACGCGCTATATGAGCCTTTATTTCACGCGCATCGGCTTTTCTGTGGCGACGGCGCTGATCGGCGTCTTCTTCGCGCTACCGCTGGTGTGGTTCATCTTCGCGCCGTTCAACCCGCGTGCGGAGCTGGGACTTGCCATCCCCGACCCGTTCTCGCTCTCCAATTTCGAGACGGTGTTCCAGAACACGTTCGCGCTTCGTGGCCTGTGGAACAGCCTGCTCCAGAGTGTGGGCGGGGTGGTGCTGGTTGGCGGCGGCGCCACGCTCGCCTCCTACGCGCTGTCGCGCTCGCCGATTCCGGGCAAGCACATCATCACCTATATCCTGCTTCTCTTCTCCTCCGTCGTTGCCGGCTCGGCGGCGATGGTGCCGATCTTCCTGATCATCAACGGCATGGGGCTGATCGATACGCATATCGCGGTGATCATGGTTTTTGCCGGCGGGCTTCTGCCTACGGCCATGTTCATCCTGCGCGACTTCATCGACGGCATCCCGAGAAGCTATGAGGAAAGCGCCATGGTGGCCGGTGCCTCGCCGGTGCAGGCCTTCTTCGACGTGGCGCTGCCGGTCATCCGGCCGGGCGTCGTGGTGGTTGTCGTGTGGGCTTTCGTCAACATCTGGGGGAGCTTCCTCATCCCCTTCATCTTGCTTCGCTCCAGCGAGAAGATGCCGGCCTCGGTCGCCATCTATTCCTTTTATTCGGAGGCCGGCACGCCCATCGTCACGCTGCTTGCGGCCTATTCACTCATCTATTCGCTCCCTGTCATCGCTCTCTATCTCTTCGTGAGCTGGAAGTTCGGCTTCCGGTTCTTCGGCGGCATCAAGGCTTGATTCTTCAATGGCTTCAGTCAGTTTCGACAGCGTCACCAAAAGGTTCGGCGACTTCACCGCGGTTTCCAACCTCGGCATCACCATCGGCGACGGCGAGTTCGTCTGCCTGCTCGGCCCATCGGGTTGCGGCAAGACGACGACGCTCAGGATGATCGCTGGGCTGGAGACGCCCAGCGCGGGCCGCGTGATGATCGGCGAGCGGGACGTGACCTTCATGCACCCAAAGGACCGGAAGATCTCCATGGTCTTCCAGGACTACGCGCTCTATCCGCATATGAATCTCGCCGACAACATCGCCTATCCGCTGAAGGTGCGCGGCGAGAGCCAGGAGAAGCGCCATGCGCGCGCCCGCGAGGTTGCGGACATCCTGAAGATCGGTCAGCTTCTGGAGCGCATGCCTTCGCAGATCTCCGGCGGTCAGCAGCAGCGCACATCGCTCGCCCGCGCGCTGGTCTATCCCTCGGACGTCTATCTTTTCGACGAGCCGCTCTCCAATCTCGACGCCAAACTGCGGCTGGAAGCGCGCGGCTTTCTCAATCACTTGCAGCGCGACCTGGGGATGACGGCGGTCTACGTGACCCACGACCAGGCCGAGGCCATGGCGCTTGCGACCCGCATCGCCGTGATGGATGCCGGCATCGTGGTGCAATATGCGCCCCCGCTCGAGGTCTATCGGCGGCCGGCCACCACCTTCGTCGCCAATTTCGTCGGCAATCCGCCCATGAACTTGCTTCCCGTCGAGGCGATGATCTCGGACGGTGCGCTGCACCTGAAGGCGGTCGGATTGGCGACGGCGCCCCTGCGGGTGACGCGCGCAGCGGCGAAGGCGCTGGAAAGCGGCAAGAGCCTGACGCTGGGCGTGCGACCGGAGCACCTGTCGCTTGCCTCTGGCGGCGAGGAGAACACAATCGCCGGTCAATTGTTTGCCAACGAGAACATGGGCCCCGAGGCACTGGTGACGCTGGAGCGCGAGGATGCCGCACGCTTCACCGCCCGCATCTTCACCGACGAGATGGTGGCGCTGGAAGGCCGCGTGACGCTCGGCTTCTCCTCCGATCATATCCATCTCTTCGATGAGCGGGGCCTGAGGCTGCCGCTCGATCATGAAGAGGACTGACGTGCCGACGCGCAAGGTGCATATCACACCCGCCGGCAAGGGACGTTCGCCCTACTTCTACGTGCCCTTCGATGTGTCGGAGGGCACCACGCGCCTAGATGTGACGATGCGCTATGCGCGGGCGGACGACTGCATCATAGATTTCGGCTGTGCCGATCCGCGGCTTGGCGACTTCCCGAGTGAGGAGGGGTTTCGCGGCTGGAGCGGCGGGGCGCGCGAGGCTTTCTTCATCGCCGCCGACGATGCCACGCCCGGCTACGTCCATGGGGAAATGCCCGCCGGCAGATGGCGCGTGATCCTCGGGCTCTACAAGGTTCCCGCGCGCGGCGTGGATGTCGAGCTGACGTTTTCGTTCGACAACGCGCCGCGTCCGCTGGTGCCGCAGCCGCAGCCTTCGCGGCCGGTGCGACAAGGCGCCGGCTGGTATAAGGGCGACCTGCACTGCCACACCTTCCACTCCGATGCCAAGGGCAGCCCGGAGCTGCTGCATGCGGCGGCGAGGCAGGCGAGGCTCGACTTCCTCGCCGTCTCCGACCACAACACCATCACCCAGCGGCGCTATTTCCATGTGCACTCCTCGCCGGATCTCGTTTTCGTGCGGGCCATGGAGGTGACGACGGAGCATGGCCACGCCAACGTCTTCGGCGTCGACGAGTGGGTCGACTTCCGCATGAGCCGACCGGAGGATGCGCATGCGCTGTCGCGTATCGTCCGCGAGAAGGGCGGGCTTCTCTCGGTGAATCACGACAAGCCGCCGATCCCGTGGAACCATGCGCTTCCCGAGATCGACTGTATGGAGGTCTGGCAGCAGGCTTGGCTTTCCCGCAACTGGGTGTCGCTTGCCCGCTATCAGGAGCGGCTCGCGGCGGGGCTAAGGATTGCCGCTATCGGCGGAAGCGACTTTCACCAGCCTGACCGGCTGATGCCCGAGGGGCCGTTCGTGCTTGCGCGGCCGACGACGGTGTTGTGGCTTGATGAGCTTTCCGAGGAGGCAGTGCTCGCGGCGATGAAGGCTGGGCGCGGCTACGTCACCGAGAGCCCGTCCGGACCGCATCTCGCGCTTACGGTGGATGGGGCGTCGATGGGGGCGACGGTTCGCGGAGGACGCGCCGAGGCGCATGTGAAGGGGGCGGCGGGTGATCTGCTTGCCTGGTTCGATGCGCGTGGCGAGATCGCGCGGGTGCCCATCGACGAGGATGATCAGACGCTGGCTCTTGAGGCGGAGTTCCGCGGTTTTGTGCGCTGCGAGGTCTTGGCGGATGCCAGCCATGCCGGGCTGATGGAGGAATTCCGCGCCGCGCTGGGCGAGGGGCCTTTGCCCTGGCAGTTGTCGGAGGCCGAGGTTGCCGCCGAGCCGCTGCGCAGGGCGGTGTCCAATCCGGTCTATGTTGTGGGGAGGGGGTGAAAATGGCTTGGTCGGCACGCTTTCGCGCCCCCCTCTGCCCTGCCGGGCATCTCCCCCACAAGGGGGGAGATTGCGACGGCCGCTTGCTCCGGCATCTCTTCAGTAACGTCGGCGATTGGCGCAGGTCGTTGCGACAGCCGATCTCCCCCCTCGGGGGGATGCCCGGTAGGGCAGAGGGGGCGTGACGGACACCGGCATCTCAGGTGCCACACCACCCGATCTCCAATTAGGAGGTAAGGCATGTTTCTGTCCAATGCCCCGTGTTCCTGGGGTATCTTCTATCCCGACAACCCGCGCGTCAGCGCAGATGCCTATCTGGATGAGGTGGCGGCTGCCGGTTACGCGGGCACCGAGCTTGGCCCCTACGGCTTCCTGCCGACGGACCCGGCGGCGCTTGCGGATGCACTCGGCCGGCGGGGCTTGAGCCTTGTTGGCGGGGTCCATGTGCATGCCTTTTCCGTGCCGGAAAGCGCGCCTGCGCTTCGGGCGGACATCGAGAAGATCGGCCGCCTGCTCCATGCGCTGGGTGTCGATCAACTCGTGCTGATGGACGAGGGGAACATCTATCCGCCCGACGCCGTGGGCCGGCTGGACGAGAGCCAATGGCGGGCGATGACGGTGATGCTTGGGGACGCGCGGGCGCGGCTTGCCGGGGAGTTCGGCATTGCGCTGACGTTCCATCCGCATGTGGCGACGGCGGTCGAGTTCGAGGCCCAGATCGACCGGCTGCTTCAGGATACCGATATCGGCCTGTGCTTCGATACGGGGCACCATGCTTTTTGGAACCAGGACCCGATTGCCTATATGGAAAAGGTCTGGGACCGCATCGGCTACATGCACCTGAAGAATGTGGATGCCACGGTGCGCCGGCGCGTTCTCGACAAAAGCCTGGGCGTGCGTGAAGCCTTCGAGGCCGGGGTCATGTGTCCGCTGCCGGACGGTGCGGTGGACATCGCCGCGGTGATGCGGATGCTCCAGGGGCGCGGCTTTAGAGGCCCGGTGGTCGTCGAGCAGGACTATTTCGAGACCGCGGGCGAAAGCGCGGCCCAGCTCGCGCGACGCAACGCCCGATTTCTGAAACCGCTTCTCGGGGAGACAAGCCGATGACGATATCTGTCGGCCTGATCGGACTGGGCGAGGTGGCCCAGCTCATGCATTTGCCGCTTCTGGCGGACGATCCGCGCTTTAAGATCGCCGGCGTGTGCGACGTCTCGCCCAGCCTGGTCGAGGCCATGGGCACGCGCTACGGCGCCGAACTCCGCACCGCGAAGGCGGAGGAGATCTTCTCCGCGCCGGAGATCGACGCCGTCTTCATCCTGGCGCCGGACTATCTCCACGCCGAGCTTCTTAGCCGGGCGATGGAGGCGGGCAAGCATGCTTTCATAGAGAAGCCGGTCTGCCTGACCAGCCGCGAGCTTCTGCCGCTCATCGAGCGTGACAAATCCAATCCGAAGACGGTCTTCGTCGGCTATATGCGCCGCTATGCCCGACCCTTCCTGGCGCTGAAGGAGCGCATGCCGGCGCAGGGCGACATCCGCCACGTGCGCATTCGCGACCTGATCCGCGAGTCGCACTTCTTCGTCGACCAGACGCGCCATATCGTGCGGCCGACGGACGTGCCCTCGGATGTTGTCGCCGAGGGGTGGGCGCGTACGGACGCGCTGGTGCGCGAGGTGATGGGTGCGGAGGCGGCTCGTGATGCGCTGCGCGCCTATACCGTGCTCACCGGCCTTTCCTCGCACAGCTTCTCGGCCATGCGTGAGCTGTTTGGCCAGCCGAAGGGTGTTGTCGGAGCCAGGCAGACGGGTGGCGAGTCCCTCGTCGTCTTGTTCGACTACGGCCATTTCACCTGCGTCTACGAGGCGATCATCCATGACGTCGCCCGCTTCGATGCCGGCATCGAGGTGCTGACCCAGGACGCGCACTACCGCATCAACTACGACACGCCCTATATCCGGAACCTGCCGACGCGGCTGGAGATCACCCGCTCGACCGACCATGAGACGGGAACGGAAATCGTCGGCCCGTTCTACGAGGACGCCTTCCGTGTCGAGCTCGACGCCTTTCACGAATGCGTGACCACGGGGGCGCGGCCCAAGACCGATCTCCAGGATTCCCTTGCGGATCTGGAGCTCTTTGCCGAAGTCGGCAGGCTCTTCTAACTCTTTGCGCCGGAACAAGTGCCGGGCGGCGGTGTTGTGTGCACTGCCACCAATGCGTTTCGGGCTGCCTGAGGCGGCCGGTTCGCGATGGCGGAAAGGGGAAGATGAGCCTTTCACGAAGAGCGATCCTGAAGGCCTCGGGCGTCGCGGCCGTCACGGTTGCCTCTGGCGCACGGGTGCCGGAGGCGGTCGCGCAGGGCGGCGATCCCGGCAGCTGGGAGTGGCTGCGCGGGCTGTTCGACCTGTCGCCCGATACAGTGCATATGAGCAGCATGCTGCTTGCCTCGCATCCGCGGCCGGTGCGCGAGGCGATCGAGGAGCATCGCCGGGCGCTCGATGCGGATCCGGTGCGCTATCTGGCGCGCAACGACAACCGGCTGACCGCGGCCGCCCGCCAGGCCGCCGGCGAGTATCTCGGCATCCACTCCTCGCACGTGGCGCTGACCGACAGCACGACCATGGGCGTCGGCCTGGTCTACACGGGCTTGAAGCTGCGCCCGGGCGACGATGTGCTGACCACCACGGAAGATTACTACGTCACCCACGAATCCCTTCGTCTCGCCGCCGAGCGGACCGGTGCTGCGGTGCGCAAGATCCCGCTCTTCGAGCGGGTCGAGGAAGCGAGCGAGGACGAGATCGTGACCCGCATTGTCGAGGCGGTGCGGCCGCGCACGCGGCTTGTGGCGCTCACCTGGGTGCACTCCAATACAGGCCTGAAGCTTCCCGTCGCCGCCGTGGCCGCGGCACTGCGCGAGGTCAATGCCGAACGCGACGAGGAGGACCAGGTGCTGCTCGGCCTCGATGCCGTGCACGGCTTCGGCGTCGAGGATGCGCGATTTGCAGAGCTCGGCTGCGACTTCTTCATGGCCGGCTGCCATAAATGGCTGTTCGGCCCGCGTGGCACGGGCATAGCAGCGCTCAGCGACAGAGGCCTTGCCTTGGCACGCCCTTCGATCCCCAGTTTCACGGACGATGCCGTCTTCAGCGCCTGGCTGCAGGAGGACGGCGCGCCGCCCGGCGGCAACAGCGGCCCGCGCATGACCCCCGGCGGCTTCAAGCCGTTCGAACACATCTGGGCGCTTCCCGAAGCTTTTGCGCTGCATAGCCAGATCGGCCGCGAACGCGTGGCCGAGCGCACCCACGTGCTGGCCGGCGCTCTCAAGGACGCCTTGTCAGGGCTACCCAACGTCGCCGTGCGCACCCCTCGTGATGCAAGCCTTTCCGCCGGCATCGTCTCGTTCGACGTCGAGGGCGCGCATCCTGAAGCCGTCGTCTCCAGCCTGCGCAGCCGCAACATCATTGCTTCCGCTGCGCCTTATGCCGTGCAGCATGTGCGGCTGACACCGAGCATCCGCAACAGCGAGGGGGAGATTGAGCGGGTGGCGGCGGCGCTACGGGAAATCGTCTGATCCGCCGCCCGTGCGGCGGAACAGGAATTGTGCAACGGGGTTGGGAGGCGGAGCCAAGACGAGAGGAGGAAACCATGGCCTGGAAAGCCTTGTTGGCCGCAGGTACCCTGCTGCTGCCGGCACATGTCCATGCACAGCAATATGGCGAGCTGCATACGGTCGAGACCAATGTCTTCCGCCCCGAGCAGAGGGAACTCAGCGACGACCTCGTGCAGCAGCTTCAGCTTCCTGACGGCTTTTCGGTGACGCTGTTTGCCCGCGATCTTCAGGGGCCGCGCATGCTGGCCGTGGGCGAGGATGGTACCGTCTACGCAACTGGTCCGTCGCAAGGGGAGGTCATCGCGCTCGACGGTGCGGGGAGCGAGCCGCGCACGGTCGCCTCCGATCTGGCGGGGGTCCACGGCATCGCCATACGCGATCGGCGCATGTATCTGGCCACGGCAACCGAGATCATGGCTGCCGATATCGGCGATGACGGCTCGCTGGGCGAGATGGAGACGATCATCGACGATCTGCCGGGCGGCGGCCAGCATGCCCGCACCACCATTGGCTTCGCACCCGACGGCGCGCTCCATGTCAACATGGGCAGCTCGTGCAATTCCTGCTTCGAATTGACGGAGGAGAAGGCGGCCGACCTCCGCGTCAATGTCGAGGACGGCAGCCGCTCCGTCTTCGCCCATGGCCTGCGCAACCATCTCGGCTTCGACTGGCACCCCGAGACGGGGCAGATGTGGGCTACTGACCAGGGCGTTGACCATCGCGGCGACGAGTTTCCCGGCGAGGAACTGAACCTCATCGAGGAAGGTGCTCATTACGGCTGGCCCTTCTGCATCGGCGACCGTGAGCCGGACTGGATGAGCTTTACGGAGCCGGAAGGCGCGGAGAAGGGAGAATACTGCCGCAACGAGACGGAGGCCCCGACGCTCACCTTCGATGCCCATGCCTCGGCGCTCAACCTGGTCTTCTATGATGCCGAGCAGTTCCCCGAGGAATACCACAATGATGCGTTCGTGGCGCTGCACGGCTCCTTCAACCGCGCCGAGCCTGCAGGTTACAAGGTCGTGCGCGTCGTCTTCGAGAATGGTGAGCCGCAGCAGGTGGAGGACTTCCTCACCGGCTTCCTGATCGAGGACGGCCAGGCCCACTTCGGCCGCCCCGCCGGCCTCGCCATCGCCGCCGACGGTGCGCTGCTCGTCGCCGACGATGCGAACGGGGCGATCTACCGCATTGCCCACGAATAGGGCGGCGGCTGCATCCCCCGGAGCGTCAGCTGTCCGCGAAGGTCAGCTGCACCTTCACGGCGCGGCTGCGGTCGCCGGCGCGCTCGAAGGCGGCCACGGCGTCTTCCAGCGGGAAGCTGCCGGAGATGATCGGGCGCACATTGATGGCGCGGCTGTCGATGAGGCGGACGGCCTCGGCGAATTCGGCGTCGAAGCGGTGCGAGCCTATGAGGTTGATCTCCTTGCCGACCAGGAGATTGACGGGAATGGGAAGCTCGCCCGTCACGCCCACCTGGACGATGGTGCCCTGCGGACGCACGGCCTGGATGGCGGATTTCAGGGCGGGTGCGGCGGCGGAGCATTCGAAGGCGAGGTCGAAGGTGCCTTTTTCCTCGGAGTAGGGCTCGAGCGCTTGCGCCTCTGCGGCCACGTTTACCGTCTTCGTAGCGCCCATGGCGCGTGCCACCTCCAGCGGTGGGTTTTGCAAGTCGGTGATGACGATCTCGGCCGCTCCGGCATGGGCGCACGCCGCCACGGTGAGGACGCCGATCGGCCCGGCGCCGGTCACTAGAACGCGCTTGCCTTCGGGCGTGCCGGCGCGATTTACTGCGTGCAGGCACACGGCCAGGGGTTCTGCCACGGCAGCCTCGGCAAGGCTCGTTTCGGGGCCGATCCGTTCGCATTGGAACGCTTGCGTAACGATCAGGTCGCGGAAGCCGCCCTGCTCGTGGGGGAAGCGCATGGCCGAGCCGTAGAAGCGCATGGAAAGGCAATGCTGGCGCAGGCCCTCGCGGCAATAGCGGCATTCGCCGCACGGCCGGCTCGGGTTGAGCGCCACGCGGTCGCCGGGGCTGAGGCCTTCCACGCCCTCGCCTACGGCCTCGACAGTGCCCGCGACCTCATGGCCGAGGATGATCGGCTCGCGCACGCGGATGGGGCCGAAGCCGCCGTCGTGGTAGTAATGCAGGTCGGAGCCGCAGATGCCGCCGGCGCCGACGCGCACCAGCGCCTCGCCGGGGCCGGGGGCGGCCACCGGCTGGCGCTCGATGCGGATGTCGTGGGCGCCGTAGAGACGGCAGACTCGGGTTTCCATATCTTGATACCTCAATCGAACAGAAGGCTGGGCAACCAGGTCGCCAAGGGGGGATAGTAGGAGACCATGAGCAGCACCAGGATGTTTGTCAAAAGAAACGGCGCGATCGCCTTGACCACCGGCGCCAGCGGCAGCCGGGCGATGCCCGCACAGACGAACAGACAGACGCCGACGGGTGGCGTGGTCAGCCCTATCATCAGGTTCAAAACGGCGAAAGTGGCGAAGTGCAGTGGCTCGACGCCGACGCTCTGTGCCAGCGTGAGCAGCGGCACGAAGAGCACGATCAGCGCGGCGATCGTCTCCATGAACATGCCGATGAAGAGCAGGAACAGGTTGATGAGCAGGATGACGAGGAACTTGTTCTCCGTCACCGAGAGCACGGCGCTGGCGACGGTCTGCGGGATGCGCTCGGAGACGAGGATCCAGCCGAAGACGTTGGCGAAGCCGACCAGCGCCAGGATGGCGGCGGAGGAGACGGCGCTGTCGACAAGCACCTTGGGGACCATCTTCAGCTGGAGGTCGCGGTAGATGAAGGCACCGACGATGAAGGCGTAGACGCTGGCGACCACCGCCGTCTCGGTCGGCGTCATCATGCCGGAGAGCAGCCCGCCGACGATGAGCGCAGTCATGGCCAGCGCCCAGAAGGCGCCCATGAAGGCGCGGCCGAGCTCGGGGACGCCCTGCCAGGGCTGGCGCGGGAAATTGCGGCGCACGGCGATGATATAGACCGTCACCATCATGGCGAGACCGAGAAGGATGCCGGGCACGGCGCCGGCGATGAACATGCGGCCGACGGAGATGCCCGACAGCGAGCCGACGATGATCATCGGCACGCTGGGCGGGATGATGGGGCCGACGGTGGAGGAGGCGGCGGTGACGGCGGCGGAAAAGTCGGCCGGGTAGCCGGCCTTCTTCATACCCGGGATCATGACGCCGCCGATGGAGGCCGCATCGGCCACCGCCGTGCCGGAAATGCCGCCGAACAGCATCGAGCCCGCCACGTTGGAAAGACCTAAGCCCCCGCGCATCCAGCCGACCAGCGCATTGGCGAAGCGGATAATGCGCTCGGTGATGCCGCCGTGGTTCATCAGGTTGCCGGCGAGGATGAAGCCGGGGATGGACAGGAGCACGAAGACATCGATGCCCGCATACATCTTCTGCGGCATCACGACGAGCGGGATGCCGGCGGCCAGCAGATAGCACATGGAAGCGAGACCGAGTGTGACGGCCACGGGAATGCCGGCGGCGAGACCGCCGATAAAGACGCCGATGAGGATGGCGAGGTTCATTGTGGTAGGTCCGGGTCGACGGCTGGGCGCCCGTCACTGCGCCCTGCCAGCATGGCGACGGCGCGCAGGAGGGCGAAGAGGAACAGAGAGCCGATGAGAACGAGAACGCTCGCGTGGATGAAGCTCATCCGCCAGCCGAGCGCCGGCGAGGTCTGCAGGTTGCCGATGACGGTGAAGCGCCAGGCCGGCAGGATCAGGGCAGCGCACAGGACGATAGTTGCGGCGGCGGAGACGAAGCGCAGGAGGACGGGCAGGCGGCCCGGCAGGGCTTCGCTGACGATGTCGACGTTGACGAGATCGCCGCTGCGGTAGGAAAGGCCGGCACCGAAGGCGGCGAGATAGAGCAGGGCGAAGCGGGTGAGTTCCTCCGTCCAGACGGGGGATGAGGAGAAGACGGAGCGGCCGAGAACCTGGACCAGCACGGCGAAGATCAGCACCGCGAAGGAGAAGCCTACCGCAAACCGGCAGAGGGTTATGAGGGCGGTGTGGAGGTGGGGCGGCATATGGGCTCCGGGGTGAGCGCTTTAGGTGAGGTCGGCCACAGGGAGATGCCGGTGTTCCTTGGCGCCCCCCTCTGTCCTGCCGGACATCTCTCCCACGAGGGGGAAGATTGGCCATTGTGTTGGCTCTCGCCAGCGGTGCAGAAGAGGCGCCGGAGCAAGCGGCGCGAGCCCGACCCCGCGCCGCCCACATTGCTTCATGATCAATCCGCGAACAACTGCTCGACGGTCGGCTTGATCTCCTCGTTCACATTGGCCAGAACCGCGTCCTTGGCCTTCTGCGCAAAGGCATCCTGGTCGACTTCGACGAAGGTCATGCCGTTCTCCTGGAGCGTCTCGGCGAGGCGCTCCTCGTCGGCGAGGAACAGCTCGCGCTCATACTCCTGGGCACGGCTCGCCGCTTCCATCACCGCTTCCTTGTCCTCATCGGAGAGCTTGTTCCAGGTGACCTCAGAGATGGTGAGGTAGATCCAGGAACGCACGTGCTCTGTCAGGTTTACGTGGCTCTGCACCTCGTTGAAGTTTGCCGAGTGAATGAGCGCCAAGGGGTTTTCTTGGGCGTCGATGGTGCCGTTCTGCAGTGAGGTGAAGACTTCCGAGAAGGCCATCGGCGTCGGCTGGGCGCCGAGCACCTCCCACACGTCGACGAAGAGCGGCACGTTCGGCACGCGGAGCTTCAGACGGTTGAGCTCGTCCGGCGAGGTGATCGGCCGGTTGGAGGTGAGGTTGCGCGGGCCACGCGCGAAATAGGCGATGGGACGGATTTGCGCCTTCTCGATGATCTGCGCTTCGATCTGGTCGCCGATCTCGCCGCTGGCCACCTCGTCCATCTCTTCCAGAGAACCATAGGCATAGGGCACGGCAAGCAGCGCGGCCTTGGGTGCCCAGTTCTGCAGGCTCTCGCCGGTGATCGTCATGTCGGCGGTGCCGAGCTGCATGCCGTTGATGAGGTCCATCTCCTTGCCGAGCGACTCGTTGGGGTAGACCTCGACGGTGATGCGCCCGTCGGTGAGCGCCTCGAGCTCCTCGCCGAACTTCACCGACGCCTTGTGCCAGGTGTTCTCCTCGTTGGCGAGATGGCCGAGCTTCAGCGTCATCTCCTGCGCCAGCGCCGAGCCGGCGAAGATGACGCCGGCCACCAGCGCCGTCGTGAATGTAGACAATGGTTTCATGGTGTTTCCTCCTTGTTGATTGTGATGGTTCGGTCCGCCGTTTCAAAAAAATCCGGTCGTGCCTCGGCAATTGCCGGAAGATCTATCAGAATCTTGCGCAGATGGCCGCGCATGGCCTGTTCCGCCGCTTGTGCGTCGCGCCGGGCGATGGCCTCGGCGATCTCCGTATGCTGGGCGACGAGCGCGCGCTTGGGGAAGTGCAGGGCGCTCAGGTAGCGCACCCGGTCCATCTGCGCTTTCACTTCCTCGATCATCTTCCAGGCATAAGCCTTGCCCGCCGCCTCGGCGAGCGTACGGTGGAAGCGCTCATCGAGCGCGATGAAGCGGTCAGCCTCGTTGTCCGGCAGTTCCCGCTGGATCGCGAGCTGGCCGGTCAGTTCCTTGACGAGCGCCTCGTCGGCTTCTTCGGCGACCAGCTTGACGATGTCTGCCTCGATGGCCTCGCGCACGAAGCGTGCGTCCATCACCGCCGCCGGCGAGATCTTTCGGACCAGCGTGCCACGCTGTGGGCGGATTTCCACCAGACCGTCCTCGGCGAGCTTGATGAAGGCCTCGCGCACGGGCTGACGGCTGAGTGAATAGGTCTTGGCGACCTCGGATTCGGAGATCAGGCTGCCGGGGGTGAGGTCGGCGCCGATGATGCGCTCGCGCAGGATGCGGTAGAGCTGCGGCCCGATTGGCGCGCCCTGCTCCAGCGTCCATTCCCTGCGCGGTTCGACGTTCATCGGCACTTGCCTCCCGAAGGGTATTTAGCTCCATACTTCCATACTAGTCAACAGGAAGGGTTCCTGCTACCAATTCGCTTCACGGGGGCTGGTATGGAACCGGCGGGGCGGTCGACGCTTGTGGCGAGGTGAAGAGGAGTATCGATGAGGCAGACGTGGCGCTGGTTCGGGCCGAGGGATCTCGTCTCGGTGGATGACATGCGGCAGGCGGGTGTGGAGGGCGTCGTCTCGGCGCTGCATCACGTGCCTGCGGGCGCGATCTGGGAGCCGGCGGAGATTGCCAAAAGGCAGGACGATATCGGCCGCATGTCCGACGGCCGGCCCTCGGGGCTCAACTGGGAGGTGGCGGAGAGCCTGCCGGTCTCCGAGGACATCAAGCGGCAGACGGGCGCCTGGCGCGAGCACGTCGCCAATTACAAGACGAGCCTGAAGAACCTTGCGGCCGCGGGCATCGAAGTCGTCTGCTACAACTTCATGCCGGTGCTCGACTGGACGCGCACGGATCTCGCCTGGCGCCTGCCGCACGGCGGCACCTGCATGCGCTTCGACTTCGCGGACTTCGCCGCCTTCGACATCCACATCCTGAAGCGGCCGGGGGCCAAGGACGACTTTCCCGCTGAGGTGGCGGAGGAGGCTGCCCGCCGCTTTGCCGGAATGGACGAGGCGCGGCAGGAGGCGCTAGCCCGTAACGTCGCCTTCGGTCTTCCGGGTGCTGCCGAGCATCTGACGCTGGACGGCCTTCGGGCGCATCTCGAGGCTTATGGTGCCATTTCGGCGGATCGGCTGCGCAGTCACTTCATTGCTTTTCTGGAAGCGGTGGTGCCGACGGCGGAGGAGGCGGGCATCCGGCTCTGCTGCCATCCGGACGACCCGCCGTTCCCGCTGCTCGGCCTGCCGCGCATCATGTCGACGGAGGCCGACTACGCGGCCATGATGCAGGCGGTCGATTCCCCCGCCAACGGCATCACGCTGTGTTCCGGCTCTCTCGGCGCGCGGCCTGACAACGACCTGCCGGGCATGATGCAGCGGCTGGGTGAGCGCGTGTACTTCCTGCACCTGCGCAATGTGAGGCGCGAGAGCGACGCCGTTGCCGGCTCTTTCTTCGAGGACGAGCATCTTGCCGGCGGCACCGATATGGTGGCGCTGATTGCCGAGGTGCTGAAGGAGGAGGCGCGCCGCAGGGCGTCCGGGCGGGCCGATCATTCGATCCCCATGCGGCCGGACCACGGGCAGGACATCCTCGACGACCTTAAGCGCCAGGCGCAGCCGGGCTATCCGGCCATCGGCCGGCTCAAGGGACTGGCGGAATTGCGCGGCATCATGACGGCGCTTTCCCATCCGCAATACGGGCTGGCGCCATGAGCGGGCGGCTCGGCATTGCCGCGCTTGCCGGCCTGCCCGCCGCCGTCGCGCGTCCTGCCTACGATCCGGCTCGCTTCGGCGCCGGCATCGTCCATATTGGACTCGGCGCGTTTCACCGGGCGCATCAGGCCGTTTATACGGACGCTGCCCTTGCCGAGGCGGGCGGCGGCTGGCGCATCGACGGCATCAGCCTGCGCAGCACGGAAATCGCCGATGCGCTGAACCCGCAGGATGGGCTCTACACGCTGATCGAGCGCGGCGAGGAGGGGGTCTCGGCGCGGGTGATCGGCAGCATCCGCAAGGTGATCGCCGCGGCGCACGATCGCCAGGCGCCGCTGACTGCCCTTGCAGCGCCGGAGACCCGCATCGTCAGCCTCACCGTCACCGAGAAGGCCTATGGCATCGACCGGGCGGAAGGGACGGTGGACGCGGCGCACCCGGCGATCATCGCCGATCTCGCTGATCCGCGAGCGGCGCAAGGCGTGCTCGGGCTTCTCGCGGAGGGATTGCGGCTCAGGAAGGAGAGGGGGCTTCAGCCCTTCACCGTGCTTTGCTGCGACAACCTGCCGGACAATGGCCACCTCGTTCGCACGGGCCTGATTGATTTGGCAAGAAGACTCGATCCGGCTTTCGCCGATTGGATCGGCGAGCATGTCGCCTTCCCCTCGACCATGGTCGACCGCATCACCCCGGCGCCCACTGACGACACGCTGGCGGAAGCCGAGCGGCAACTGGGGGTGCGCGATCTGGCGGCAATCGAGACGGAGCCGTTCTCGCAATGGGTAATCGAGGACCGCTTCCCCACAGGCCGGCCTGAATGGGAGCGGGGCGGGGCGATCTTCGTGGAGGACGTCGCCCCCTACGAGGCGATGAAGCTTCGGATG
The DNA here is from genome assembly GCF_025336525.1 of Chelativorans salis. GTDB lineage: Bacteria > Pseudomonadota > Alphaproteobacteria > Rhizobiales > Rhizobiaceae > Chelativorans > Chelativorans salis. The sequence continues at coordinate 86,401 of NZ_JAOCZP010000013.1, read as the reverse complement.
CTCAACGGCACGCATTCAATGATAGCCTATGCGGGGTACCTCTCTGGCCATAGGTATGTGCGTGACGTGATGGCCGACGCGGCACTTGCAAAGCTCGTGCACCGCCACCTGAAAGCCGCGGCCGCCACGCTGGCGCCGCTTGAAGGCATCGACACGGGCGACTATGCGGAGGCGCTGGCGCGCCGCTTCGCCAACCCGGCAATCGCCCACGAGACCTACCAGATCGCCATGGACGGCACGGAAAAGCTGCCTCAGCGTATCGCGGCGCCGGCGCTGCACGCGCTGCAGCACGGCCAGGATCTCCGCCCCTTCGCCTTCGCGGTGGCCGCATGGATGCGCTACTGCCTGGGTCGCACGGACGACGGTGCGGGCTATGCGCTGCGTGATCCGCGGGAGGAGGCGATTGGTGGGGCGCTGGCGGGCGTTGGGAAGGATGCGCGGGGGATGGTTCGGGCGCTGTCGGCGTTGCCGGGGGTTTTTCCCGTCGAGTTGGCGAGGAATGAGCGCTGGGATGATTTCGTTGCCAATATTCTTTCAGAAATGTTGGCGAAGGGCATGATGCACGCAGCGAAAGAGGAAGCTCTCTCCGCTGGTAGCTGAAAGCAAGCGAGACGCTTTGGCCAGAATATCTCCTGGCGACTAAATCTCTCGCGCTTCAGATGTAGTTGCACGTGCGCACGCTACTCCATGAAGAGCTAAAGAAAGCCGCCCCGCTTGACGGGGCGGCTTTAGGCAAAAGACGGTCGGCACTACTCCTTCGTCACCAGCCGGTAAAACACGAAGTCCGAAGTTGCGCCGTTGACGTAGCCGTTCACGTCCTTGTCCATCGCCACCTGATAGGAGGCCTGGAACATGATGACGATCGGCGACGTCTCCTGCACCCGTTTCTGCAGCTCGACATACATCTCGTTGCGCTTTTCGGGATCGGACTCGGCCAGCGCCGCCATGGTCATCTCGTTCATCTCGTTGGGCACGGCCCAGGCGTTCCGCCAGGTGGTGGTGGCCTGGTAGTTGTCGTCGGAATTGTCGCTGTTATAGGCGAAGGCCTTGGCGTTGGAGTGCGGGTCCATGAAGTCGGGGCCCCAGTAGAGCAGCATCGCCTCGTGGCTGCGCTCGCGGTATTTGGTGATGACTTGCGAGCCGGTGCCGGGGATGATGTCGAAGTTGATGCCGGCGTCGGCGAAGCTTGCCTGAAGCGACTGCGCCATGTCGGTGAAGGGGGTGGAGTTGATGACGTCGAGGGTGACGTTGATGGGCGTCTCCACGCCGGCGTCTTCCAGAATCTGCTTCGCCTTTTCGGGGTCGTAGGTGTAGGGCGTCTCGTCATAGGAGCCGGGGAAGCCCTCGGGCCAGAAGGCCTGGTGGATCTCCATCTGACCTTTCAGGAAGCTGTCGACCATGCCCTCGTAATTGACGAGATAGCGCGCGGCCTCCCACAGGGCTTCCGCCTGCAGGGCCTCGACTTTCTGGTTGAAGGAGAGGAAGTGGACGGCGGCCTGCGGAAAGGTCTCGACCTTGATGTCGTCGCTGGTGATCCCGGCGATCTGGTCGGGCGTCAGGTTGCGCGCCATGTCGACGTCGCCTGAAGTGAGCAGAAGCTGCTGGGTGGCGGCCTCGGCCACGTGCTGGATCAAGACACCCTCGATCTTGGGTCCCTCCTTGAAGTAGTTCGGGTTCGCCTTGAAGCGCACCAGCTCGCCCGGTCGATAGGTCTGGAGTTCGAAGGGACCGGAGCCGGCGGAGTTGGCGTTGAGCCACTTGTTGCCCATGTCGCCGTCTTCCTCGTGCTCCATCACGGTCTTTTCGTCTACGATGGAGGCCGGGCGGGCGGCCAGAACGTTGAGCACGAAGGCCGGCGAGAACTCGCCCTCATACTTCACCGTCACTGTGTTGCCGTCGGCGGTGACCATCTCCTCCACGCTCTCCGGCGTCCAGCCGAGCTGGGCGAGGATGAAGGCGGGCGTCAGGTTGAGCTTGATGACGCGGGCGAAGGAGAAGACGACATCCTCGGCGCGCACCGGGTTGCCGGAATGGAAGGTGGCATCGCCGCGCAGCGTGAAGGTGATGGTCTTGGCCTCGGCGTCCGCCTCCCACTCGGTGGCAAGGCCCGGGGCGAGCACCGTCGGGTCTTCCGCGTCGTATTGCACGAGGCGGTCGTAGACGTTGGTGACGAGCTCGCCGGAGGAGAACTCGTAGGCCTGCGCCGGGTCGATGGCGACGATGTCGTCGATGTTCTGGGCCACGACCAGGAGGTTGGGCGGAGTGACGGCGAAGGCCGTACCGGCGAGCGGCAGCGACATGGCTGCCGCCAAGAGGGCTGATTTCAGAAGTTTCATGGTCTGCGCTCCCTGTTTCTGGAGGTTTTCTGTTTTGTCTCGCCGCCGACGATCACGTCCGGCCTGCCGAGTGCTGTTCGGTTTGCCGCGTTGAAGAGCGCCAGCGTACCAGTCCACAGCATGCGTGCCGGCTCGTCGTTGGGATTGGCCCAGGCGTGGGGGACATTGCCGCGGAAATGCAGGCTGTCGCCGGCCCGCATCACCATCTCCTTGCCGTCGAGAACCTGGGTGATGGAGCCCTCCAGGATGTAGATGATCTCCTCGCCCTCGTGGCTCACCGTCTCCGAGGCGTAGCCGGGCGGCACGGTGAGGATGAAGGACGAGAGAACGTTACCGGGGAACTCGGTGCCCAGCCGCTCGTAGACGATGGACGAGCCGTCGACGGAAAAGCGCTGCCGTGTCTCGGCCCGCGTCAGCGCATCCTCGGCGCGCGGGGTGGCGATGAAATAGTCGAGCGGTACGCCGAGCGCGCGGGCGATCTGTGCCAGTGTGCCGAGTGTCGGCGTGGCGTTATCACGCTCGACCTGGCTCAGATACCCGACCGAGAGGCCGGCGGCCTTGCCGAGTTCCTGGAGTGTCAGCCCGAGCTTGCGCCGGCGGGCGCGGATGAGGACGCCCAGCCTTGCTTGAACATCGTGCTCGGTTTGCTCGAGGCTGCTCAAAACTTTTTCCCCCACAAAAATTTTTTTGATGTAAGCAGACTTCTTTGTATGCTCCAAGCGGTTTTTTCGGCGGGCTGCCGCGTCAGCGGCTACTCTATCCGACGCCGGATATGTCTTCTCAATGGGGTCCCTGTGGCGTTCGAACCATCACCAGCAGAAACCGGCACGCGCATGAGTGCCGGGGTCATGGCCGGGCAGGCGGCGCGCGGCGTGGGCGGCATTGCCCGCTTCATTCTGGTGGTGGCGGCGACCTTCCTCGGGCTTTTGGCAATTACCTTCTTCATCGGGCGTGTGGTGCCGATCGATCCGGTGCTCGCCGTGGTGGGCGACCGGGCGACGCCGGCGGTCTACGAGGCGGCGCGTGAGCGCATGGGGCTCGACCGGCCGCTCGTCGTGCAGTTCTTCTCCTATGTCGGTGATGTGCTCACCGGCAATCTCGGCCGGTCCATCTCAACGGGCAGGGCGGTGGTTGACGATCTCGGCCGTTTCTTTCCCGCAACGCTCGAGATGGCGACGGTGGGCATCCTGATCGGGGTGGTGCTTGGCGTGCCGATGGGCGTCACCGCTGCGACGCGGCAGGGGAGCCTGAGCGATCAGGTCATCCGCGTGTTGGGCCTGCTCGGTTATTCCGTGCCGGCCTTCTGGCTGGGGCTGGTGGGGCTTGCCGTCTTCTATGCAGGCCTCGGCTGGGTGGCGGGGCCGGGGCGCATCGACATCTTCTACGAGGGGCTGGTGGAGCCGGTGACCGGGGTCTACCTGATCGACAGCCTGCTGGCCGGCGAGACGGAGGTTTTCTGGAACGCGATGAGCCACCTGCTCCTGCCGGCCTCCATCCTCGGCTTCTTCAGCCTCGCCTACATCGCCCGCATGACGCGCTCCTTCATGCTCGACCAGCTTTCGCAGGAATATGTGACGACGGCGCGGGTGAAGGGCGTGCCGGAGCGGCGGGTGATCTGGCGCCACGCCTTCTATCCCATCCGCATTCAGCTCATCACCGTGATCGGGCTTTCCTATGCGAGCCTCCTCGAAGGCTCGGTGATGATCGAGACCGTCTTTTCCTGGCCCGGTATCGGCCGCTATCTGACGGTGGCGCTTCTGAACGCCGACATGAACGCCGTGCTCGGCGCCACGCTGGTGATCGGCTCGGTCTTCATCCTCATCAACAAGCTCTCCGACGTGCTCTACCGCATACTCGATCCGAGGGCGCGGCGATGAGTGCCGTGCGCGACTGGCTGCTCGACGATTCCCCGTCCTCGCGTCTGCAGGCGAGCCTTGGGCGCACCTGGCGCAGTTTTTCCGCGCTGATGCGCAACCCGTTGGCGGTGGCCGGCGCACTCATCATCCTGGCGCTGATCGTCATGGCGATCTTCGCGCCGTTGATCGCGCCATATTCGGCCACCGGGCAGGACCTCGCCAATCGGCTGATGCCGCCTTCGGCCATCCACTGGATGGGCACCGACGAGCTCGGCCGTGATATCTTCTCGCGCGTCGTCTACGGCTCGCGCATCACGCTCATGATCGTCACCATGGTGGCTGTCATCTCGGCGCCTATCGGGCTGCTCGTCGGCGCCATCTCCGGCTATTTCGGCGGCTGGGCGGACCGCGTGCTGATGGGCATTACCGACATCTTTCTCTCCATGCCAAAGCTCATCCTGGCGCTCGCCTTCGTGGCTGCACTCGGGCCGGGCATCGAGAACGCCATCATCGCCATCGCGATTACCGCCTGGCCCGTCTACGCCCGCATCGCCCGCGCCGAGACCATCACGTTCCGAGATTCGGAGTTCATCGCCGCGGTTCAGCTACAGGGCGCCTCGTCGGCGCGTATCATCCTGCGCCACGTCCTGCCGCTCTGCGCCTCCTCCACCATCATTCGCGTCACGCTCGATATGGCCGGCATCATCCTGACGGCCGCCGGGCTCGGCTTCCTGGGCCTGGGTGCCCAGCCGCCGATGCCCGAGTGGGGTGCGATGATCTCCAGCGGGCGCAACTTCATCCTCGACCAGTGGTGGGTTGCCACGATGCCGGGCTTCGCCATCATCGCCGTCAGCCTCGGCTTCTGCTTCCTGGGCGACGGGTTGCGCGACGTGCTCGACCCCAAGCAGAGGGACGGGCGATGACGGGGCCGCTGCTTTCCATCAAGAACCTCACGGTCACCTTCCCGACGCCGAAGGGGCCGGTGGACGTGGTGCGTGGCATCTCCTTCTCGCTCGGACGCGAGCGGTTGGGCATCGTCGGTGAGAGCGGTTCCGGCAAATCGATGACGGGGCGCTCCATCCTCAAGCTGATCCGCCCGCCCGGACGGGTGACGGCGGACGAGATGGTGTTCGACGGCATCGATCTGATGGCTGAGAGCGAGCGGCGGATGCGGGCGCTGCGCGGGGCGCGCATCTCCATGGTGATGCAGGACCCGAAGTTTTCGCTCAATCCGGTGATGACGGTGGGCGAGCAGATTGGCGAAGCATTGCAGACCCATCGGCCGATGCCACGGCGCCAGTTGCGCGCGCGGGTGCTGGAGATGCTCCACGCCGTGCGCATCAACGAGCCGGATCGCGTGGCGGATCTCTATCCGCACGAGGTGTCGGGCGGCATGGGGCAGCGGGTGATGATCGCCATGATGCTGATCCCAGAGCCCGACCTCCTGATCGCCGACGAGCCGACATCGGCGCTTGACGTGTCGGTGCAGGCGCAGGTGCTCGACATCATCGATGAGCTGGTGACGGGGAAGGGCATGGGGCTGATCCTCATCAGCCATGACCTCAACATGGTGGCGCGCTATTGCGACCGCATCCTGGTGATGAACGGCGGGGAAATCGTCGAGGAATGCGCGGCGCGCGACCTCGACAAGGCCAGGCATCCCTACACGCGCGGGCTGCTTGCCGCCATGCCGCGCATGGACGAAGATCGGGAGGAACTGCCGGTCCTCGACAGAACCGCATGGGCGGCGACATGAACGCCATCGAACTCACCCATCTCGACATCGCCTACGGGCCGACCAGGGTCGTGCATGACGTGTCGCTCGCGATCGCCGAGGGAGAGAGCTTTGCACTGGTGGGCGAGAGCGGCTCGGGCAAGTCGACCATCCTCAAGGCGATTGCCGGGCTGGCGCCGGACTGGACGGGAGAGATCTCGGTGCTCGGCAGCCCACGCGCGCACCGGCCCGACCGCGGCTTTGCGAAGTCCTGCCAGATGGTGTTCCAGGACCCGTACGGCTCACTGCACCCGCGCAAGACGGTGGACGACTGTCTGGCCGAGCCGCTTGCCGTGCATGGCCTCAAAGGGCGCGACGGCCGGGTGAAGGCGGTCCTTGCGGCCGTCGGCCTCGACCAGCGTTTCCGCTTCCGCTACCCGCACCAGCTTTCCGGCGGGCAGCGGCAGCGCGTGGCGATTGCCCGCGCGCTGATGCTGGAGCCGCGCATCCTCCTCCTCGACGAGCCGACATCGGCGCTCGACGTTTCGGTGCAGGCGGAAATCCTCAACCTTTTGAAGAAATTGCGCCGCGAGCAGGGGCTGACCTATCTTCTCGTCACCCACAACCTGCCCGTCGTCTCCTTCCTCTGCGATCGGCTCGCTGTCATGCGGCACGGCCGCATCGTCGAGGTGGCGCATGTCGAGGCGCTGAAGAGGGGTGCGCTTGCCGAACCTTATTCACGCGAACTTTACGCCGCCAGCGGTGGCACTCTCCAACCAGCATAAATCGGGACATTTCATGATGACGGATATTGACGGTGCGCTCGCCGCCTTCGACCACGCGCTCTCCCTTGCCAAGGAGCCGGAGGCGCCCTTCGATGCACTTTTCGCGCTCACGCAAGCCCTCGTCGGCGCCAAGCTTTTCACCTTCACGACGGTGGACATGGAGAGGAAGCTTGCCCGCCGTGCCTATACGAGCGACCCGAAAAGCTATCCCGCCTCCGGTACCAAGCCCGTGCGCCAGGACCGCTGGTTCGAGCAGGTGCACGATGCGCGGCGCATGTTCGTCGCCAACAGGCTGGCCGATATCGCCAAGGTTTTTCCCGACTACGCGCTAATCGGCGCGCTGGGCTGCGGCTCGGTCATCAACCTGCCCGTGGTGCTGGGCGATGAACTGGTGGGAACGGTCAACATTCTGCACGGGGAGGAGCATTATACGCCTGAGCGGCAGGCGCTGGTGGAAAAGGTGCTGCCCGTGCCGGCGAAGGCGGCCTATCTGGCGGGGCGGTATCTTTCGCGGGGGTAGGCTTTGGTGGCCGGTGGGGCTTTCGGACATTGCAGCGCAGGCCCCCTCACCGTCTTGGGCTTCGCCCAATCCACCTCTCCCCCACTTCGCGGGGGCAAGGAGTCGCCGGCCGTGATGAAAGGCGCCCTTCCTCTCCCCTATCTTTGATGGGGGAGAGGTGGCCCGCGAAGCGGGTCGGTGAGGGGGAAATGCACAGTCCTATGTACCGGCTGCCATTTCCAGAGAGATCGACCCCTCCACACTGCCATGGCTCAAACCCGATACGCCTCCCGCGCCACCGTCGAATAGGGGCAGGGCGCCACGGTTGCGCGGACCTTGGTCTGGGCGTGGCGCTCGACGACCGGGCGCGGGGTGCCGCCATCTTCCTCGCCCCAGGTCAGCGTGACCTCGGTTCCAGGCTTGCTCCATCGCTCGTCGATCATGGCGAGCGACAGCCACGCGCGCTCGTTGGCATTGTAGCCGGAATAGGTGGAGATGCCGGCCATTTCGTTGCCGACCGAGACTTTATCGTAGGGGAGGGTGGCATAGTGGGCGGCGGGGAGCTCGAGGTATTTTGCCGGCTCGCCTTCTCCGAACAGGGAAGCGAAGATGCGCACCACGTCTTTGCTGTTCCACACGAGTGTGACCTTCTTTCGGTGCGGCTCGTGGGCCTTCTGCTCCAGCGCCTCGCGGCCGATGAAGTCGTGGTCGAACTTCACGACATGGCCGTAGCCGAGGTCCCAAGGCGTCAGGTAATAATCTTCTACATCGTCCGAATAGAAGCTGCCGCCGAGCGAGGACATCGCCTCGAAACCGTCGGCGGGAAGCCACTCCCGGTAAGGCCTCATCTTGCCGCCGGAATAGATCGCCGGCATGGGCGAGGGGATCCAGCCAGCTTCCAGAGCGCTGGTAGCATAGGCGCGGAAGCCGGACGGAAGCAGCCCGAACTCACGGCCGGCCTCCAGCACCGCCGCACGGATCTCCGAACCTTCCTCGGACGGCCCCCAGAACTCGAGGCCGGGCTCGCCGGCCATGCCGTGCCTGAGCGCCCGCACCTTGCGGCCGGCGATGGTGATCTCGCCCATGTTGAAGAACTTGATCTCCGGCAGCGGCCCGCCGTTGACCTTTTCCAGGATTTTCCATGCGTTGGGCCCCTGGAGCTGATAGCGATAGGTCTTGCGGGCGCCCCTGTTGGCGACGGTGCGTTCGTCCCGCTCGACTCTCACATCGTAACCACCGGTCCTTGCCCGGAATTCCAGCCAGTTCGCCACCGGTGGGCGGCCGACGACATTCACGCGGTTCTGCGCGAGGTGGAACAGGATGGCGTCGCCGATGACATAGCCGTCATCGTTGCAGGGGACGAACTGTTTGGCCTTGCCGGGCGTGAAGCTTTCGAAGCTGTTGACGCCGGTCTCCGACAACAGCCGTATGACGTCCGGCCCTTCGAAATAGATGTCGGTCATGTGCGCGGACTGGTCGAACAGCACCGCCGTCTCCCGCCACGCCTTCTGCTCGTCGCGCCAGTTGGAGAACTCCGCCGGCACGGGATAGACATAGGCGCCCACCGGGGAAGTGCGCATCATCTCCACCGGGGAGCCGATTTCCTGGATCTTCTGCTCGAGGTTTCGTGCGGCCATTTCGTGTCCTCCCATGCCGCTCCCGCTTCACGCGCTGCCGTGCTAACGCCCTCTCCACCCCGAGCGTAGCGAATTGACGGAATTCGGAATTTCACATATTTGAAGCTACATAATGATGAAAGACAAACAGCAAGCCTCTGTCAAGTCCGCTGCCCGCGCTCTTGATATCATTGAGCAGGTCTCGCGGTGCGGTTCGGCGACGGCGCGTGAGATCAGCCGTGCCACGGGCATTCCCGAGAGCAGCCTTTCCTATCTGCTGACGACGCTGGTCAGCCGCAACTGGCTTTTGCCCGGGGCCGACCGGGCCTACGTGATCGGCCCGGCGCTCGCGCGGCTTGCCTCCGGCGACCCGCCGACGCTCGCCGAACGGCGGGCGGCGATCCTGCGTGCTATCACCCGTGCGACGGGGGAGACATCGTCACTCTTCATCCGGCGCGGCAATGATGTAGAGGTCGTGGACGTCGAGCTTTCCGCCCACCCGCTGCGCTTCACGCCGCAGAAGGGCATGCGCGTGCCGTTGCATAGCTTCGCCTCCGGCAAGGCGCTTCTGGCGGCGCTTCCGCCCGATGAACGCGACGAATGCCTGACGACCATGCCGCGCGCCCGCTTCACGCCCTATACGCTGGTGGATGAAAAAAGCCTGCGGGAGGACCTGAAACGCACCGCCGACCGCGGATACGCCCTGTCGAGAGAGGAGCATACGATCGGCGTCATGGGCATCGGCGTCGCACTCGACCGCCAGTACAGCCTGAGCGTGGCGATCCCTTCTCCCCGCTTCGACCATCCCACCGAGAGAAGGATCGCCGGTGAGATCGTCCGGATCGTGGATGAGATGCACGGGTGGGGGCCGGAGAGAGGGTAGAGACTGGTCGGCCAAGGCTTGGCTCGGAGCATGCGGCCGACGGTTCCTCGCCCCACATTCGTGGGGGCGAGGAATGGGCGCCCATCATCGCCGCTTGACAAGGAGGCGACTCGGCTGTTTTCATGTATATGTACTTCATATCCATGAAGCATTTTGGGAGGAAGCTGATGTCGCGACGAAGCCTTGAGGTCCTGCTCCAGGATTGTGGCAATCCCGTCGAACTCCTCCGCAATCAGATAACAGGTCCCAACGTCTATCCCGGCGTGCCGCCGGAATTCACCAACTGGCGTGACGAGCAGGCGGCGTGGCAGAACACCTGCGTGCTCTTCAACCAGTCCTACCATATGGCCGACCTTGCGGTGGAAGGGCCGGACGCGCTCAGGCTGCTCTCCAATCTCGGCATCAACAGCTTCGCCCATTTCGCCATCGACAAGGCCAAGCAGTTCATCCCGTGCAGCCCTGACGGCTATGTGATCGGCGACGTCATCCTGTTCTATCTAGCCGAGAACACGTTCAACCTCGTCGGCCGCATCCCGGCGTTGAACTGGGTGCGCTTTCACGCCGAGACCGGCGGCTATGACGTGAAGACCGAGCTCGACGAGCGCTCGGCGGCGCGCCCCGATCCCTTCAACCGCAAGTCCTACCGCTTTCAGGTGCAGGGGCCGAACGCGATGAAGGTCATCGAAAAGGTGCTGGGAGGGCCGGCGCCGGACATCAAGTTCTTCAACATGGCGCCGGTCGAGATCGCCGGCAGGAAAGTGCGGGCGCTGCGCCATGGCATGGCCGGCCAGCCCGGCTTCGAGTTCTTCGGCCCCTGGGCGGACGGCGAGGCGGTGCGCGAGGCGATCGTCGCTGCGGGCGAGGAGTTCGGCCTCCTGCAGGTGGGCGGGCGGGCCTACTCGTCGAATACGCTGGAATCGGGCTGGATCCCCTCGCCGTTGCCGGCGATCTATACGGGCGAAAAGATGAGGGCCTACCGGGAGTGGCTGCCGGATGACGGCTACGAAGCCAAGGCCTCGATCGGCGGCAGCTTCGCTTCCGACGATATCGAGGATTATTACCTGACCCCGTGGGATCTCGGCTACGGCCATGTGGTGAAGTTCGACCACGACTTCATCGGCCGCGAGGCGCTGGAGAAGAAGGCCGGGGAGCCGCACCGCAAGAAGGTCACACTGGCGCTGGAGAACGAGGACGTGATGCGCGCTATCGCCTCGCAGTTCGAGAAGGGGGAGGTCCGCGCCAAGTTCATGGAATTCCCGTCGGCTGTCTATTCCATGCACCCCTTCGACAAGGTGACCGCAGGCGGAAAGACGGTCGGCCTTTCCACCTGGATCGGTTACAGTTCCAACGAACGCAGGATGCTGACGCTGGCCATTCTCGATGCCGAATATGCCGAGCCGGGCACGGAGGTTATATTCGTCTGGGGCGAGGAGGGAGGCGGTACGGCGAAGCCCACCGTCGAGCCGCACGCGCAGAAGGAGATTCGCGCCGTCGTCAGCCCGGTTCCCTACGCCGAAGCAGCGCGCAAGGTGTATGTCGGCAAGGGCTGGCGCGCCGAGGGCGGGCCTGTGAGCTGAGGTGCCGGGCGCAAAGCCCTGCAGCCTTGGGGAGAGGAATGCCATGCATATCGCGTTCATCGGCTTCGGCGAAGCCGCCCGCGCCTTTGCCGGCTCGTTCCGCGAACGCGACGGCGGCATCGCGTTTTCGGCCTATGACATCCTTCTCGGCACCGGCGATGATGCTTCGATGCGTGCTGCCGCCGAGGCTCTCGGCGTGCTGCTGGCGGAAAGGCCGGAAGAGGCAGTCGCCAACGCGGACTGGGTGATCTGCGCCGTCACCGCCGCCTCCAGCTTTGAAGCCGGCCGCTCGGTGGCCGGGGCGGTGGGCGCCGGACAGGTCTATATCGACATCAATTCCGTCTCCGCCGGCGTCAAGCAGCAGACGGCGGCGCTATTTGCGGAAAACGGTTGTGCTTACATCGACATGGCGGTGATGTCGCCGGTGCACCCGCGCGGCCACCGCTCGCCGGTGCTGATCGCCGGTGCCATCGACGGGGTCGTGCTCGACGCGCTCGACGGCTACGGCTTCGCCTTCGAGACGGTGGGCACCGAGCCGGGGATGGCGGCGACCGTCAAGATGGTGCGCAGCCTTTTCGTCAAGGGCCTGGAGGCGATCAGCGTGCAGACGATGATCGCGGCGCACAGGGCCGGCTGCCTGGATCGCGTGAGGGGCCTCGCTGGCGCCGACCTTTCCGCAATTCGACTGGGCCCGTTTCGTCTCCTACCAGTTCGAGCGCGTGGCGACCCATGGCGTCAGGCGCGCGGCCGAAATGCGCGAATCCGCCGTTGCGATGAAAGAACTCGGACTTCCCGACGGGGAAGCGCTGGCTTCGGCTATTGCACAGGTGCAGGAGGCGGTTGGAGGGCTAGGCCCTGCCCTTAGTCCCGGCGAGGACGCGGTGGAGGTGGTTTCGCGGGCACTGACCTTGTATAACCGAACACAACTATAGCAAAAACTTATACCACGAACCGACTTCGAATTGGCCCGGCCCCGGCTCCAGGCCTAACCATTGTCCTCGTCATCGGGCCGCGTGCCGGTATCGGCGCCGGCGGTCGTGTTGGCGTCAGGGAGGAAATGAGATGAGAGCTTTTTTCAAGCAGTCCGCCGGTTTGTTGATGCTGGCGTCGAGCATGATCGCGGCGCCGGCAATGGCGCTGGGCGAGACCCTGTCGCTGGCGCATTTCGTGGCGCCCGCCCATGTGGTTACCGCCTCTGTGGTGGAGCCGCTCTCCGAGGGTGTGGAGGCGGACAGCAATGGAGACCTGACGATCCAGGTCTATCCCGGCGGCGAGCTGGGTGCTGGCCCGATGGAGCAGTATGTGCGCGCCGTCCAGGGCGTGGCCGACATCACCTGGGGCCTGTCGGGCTATACGTCTTCGCAGTTTCCCAAGTCGATGATCGTCGAGATGCCCGGCGCCATCCCCGAAGGCATGACCGGCTACGACATGCTGTGGAACGCCTTCGACGAGCATCTTGCCGACGAGTTTCCAGGCACGCGGCCGCTCGCGCTTTGGGTCTCCGAGCCCAGCATCTTCATCATGCGCGACCGTGAGATACGTTCACCCGAGGATCTGCAAGGCCTGCGCATCCGTGTCTCCGGCTCGGTGCCGGGCGCCCTTGTCGAGGCGTTCGGGGCAACACCGGTGCAGATGCCGGCCGGCGAGATGTACAATGCCCTGCAGACGGGGCTGATCGAGGGCATCGTGACGGGCGCCAGCGCCGTCAATGACTTCAAGCTCGACGAGGTGGCGAACTCCTATACGGTCGGCGCACCGCTCGGCCACATCATGTTCTACCTGGTCATGAACGAGGAGCGCTACGAGGGCCTGAGCGAGGAGCACCGGGCGATCCTAGACGAGCACACGGGGCGCGGCCTTTCGCAGAAGGGCGAAGAAGGGTGGAACGCTTCGGCCGAGCGCACCTTGCGGGCGCTGCGCGACAATCCCGACAACACGGTGATCGACCTGACGGAGGAGGAGATCGCCACCTTCACCGAGATTGCCGATCCCCTGCGCGAGAAGCTGATCGAAGAGATGGGGGCAGAGGACGTGCTGACCGCCATGACCGGAAACTGACGGCCGGGCGAGCGGGTTCGATGCTGGCTTTCCTGCGGACAAACGTGGACAGGCTGATCGGCCTGTCCAGCCTGCTCGGCAGCGCGGCGCTGGTGCTTGTCACCTGCGTCGTGCTTGTCGACGTGATCGGCCGCTATTTCGGTGCGCCGCTGCGCGGGGCGCAGGACATTGGCCAGATGTCGATGGTGATCATCGTCTTCGGCGGCATGGCCTATTGCGACCGCATCAAGGGGCACATCGCTGTCGACATCTTCGAGAACGCCTTCCCGCCGCGGCTGAACCACGCGATCGATATCGCCGTGGCGATGCTCGGTGCCGCGATCTTCTCGGCCATCGCATGGAAGGTCATCCAGTCGGCCCAGCTGTCGCTGATGCTCAACCTGTCCACCAACATCATTAACCTTCCCAAGGCGTGGTTCCAGTGGGCGTTGGCCGGCTTCTCCATTCTCACGGCGCTGACGATGGCGCTGCGGGCAGTCGAGATCATTCTGGCGGGACCTGAAGTCCACGGAGAGCAGGGGAGAGAGGTGCTTTGAGCCCCGATCTGGTCGGCTTGATCGGTATCCTCGCGCTGTTCGCGCTTCTTGCGCTGCGCGTTCCTGTCGCCTTCGCCATGTTCGTCGTCGGGCTGGCGGGCGTATCGGTCCTGTCGAGCCCGGCCAACGCGTTCAACCTCCTGGCGAGCGAGACCTTTACGCTGGCTTCCAGTGCGGAGCTGATCGTGGTCCCGCTTTTCATTCTCATGGGCAACGTGGCGACCGCCAGCGGCATGAGCCGGCGGCTCTACGACGCGGCATACGCCATCATCGGCTCGATCAGGGGTGGTCTCGCTTCGGCCACCATCGTCGGCTGCGGCGGCTTTGCAGCATTATGCGGCTCCTCGGTCGCTTCCGCGCTGACCATGGGCCGCGTGTCGCTGGCCGAGATGGAGCGCTTCAACTACGACCCCAGGCTTTCGACGGGTGCAGTGGCGGCGGGTGGTACACTCGGCATCCTCATCCCGCCGTCCACCGGCTTCGTGGTCTACGCCATCCTGACGCAGCAATCGATCGGCCGGCTGTTCCTCGCCGGTGTGCTGCCGGGCATCATGCTGTTGCTCCTGTTCATCCTGCTCATTACGGCGCTCTCCATCATGCGGCCGAGCTACGGGCCGACGGGCCCGCACAGGAGTTTGCGGGAGAAGTCGGTCGCCCTTATGGGCGCCATTCCGATCATCGGCATCGTGCTTTTGACCATAGGTGGCATCTATGTCGGCTTCTTTTCGCCGGTGGAGGCGGCGGCGGTGGGCGCCGGGCTGGTGATCGTCTTCAGCGTCGTGGCGCGCCAGCTGACGGTGAAGTCGTTCTACCATGCGGTGCGCGATACCATCGCCACGACGGCCACCGTCATGCTGATCCTGATCTCCGCGCACCTGCTCAACCCGTTCCTCGCCCTGAGCCGTATTCCGCACGAGGTGGCGACGCTTTTGACCGGCCTCGACATCGGGCCGACCGGCATCCTGGCGCTCATCCTTCTGTGCTATCTGGTGCTCGGCCTGTTCCTCGAAGGCTTTGCCATGCTTGTCTTGACGATGCCGATCTTCTTCCCGGTCGTCGTCGCGCTCGGCTTCGATCCTATCTGGTTCGGGGTGCTGGTGGTGCTTACCCTCGAGATGGGGCTGATCAGCCCGCCGGTGGGCGTCAACGTCTTCATCGTCAAGTCGGTGGCGCCGAACGTTCCGCTGCGCGACATTTTCGCCGGCGTCATGCCGTTCTGGCTGGTGATGCTGGTCGCGGTGATCCTGCTCGTCCTGTTCCCGCAGATCGCATTGTTCCTGCCCAATACGATGATCGGCGGTTAGGGGAGCGAGATGGTCGCATACGCGTTTCTCAGAACGAAGAATGGGAGGTGAAGAGAATGGCCGAACCCTGTTTTGACGTCGCTCATCTTGGCCATGTGGAGGTGCTGACGGACAAGTTCGATGAGAGCCTCGACTTCTTCGTTAATGTCTACGGCCTGACCGAGAGCGGCCGCGATGACACATCCGCCTATCTGCGCGGCTGGGACGACTATGAGTTCCACACGCTCAAGCTTACCCGTTCCGACACAACAGGCGTCGGCCACGTCGCCTACCGCACCACTTCGCCCGAGGCGCTGGAACGGCGGGTTGCCGTGATCGAGGAGATGGGCTGGGGGATCGGCTGGGTCGATGGTGATCGGGGGCACGGGAGCGCTTACCGCTTTACCGATCCGGACGGCCACATCTTCGAACTCTACTACGACACGAAGGTCTATGAGGCGCCGCCGGAGGAGCGCCCGGCGCTCAAGAATCTGGCGCAGCGTTATCACGGGCGGGGCGTGTGCGTGCGGCGGCTCGACCACCTCAACCTTCTCGCCCGGGATGTCTCGGTCATCCGCGACTTCATGTGCGAGGCGCTGGGCAGCCGCGTGACGGAGCAGATCCAGCTCGACAACGGCCGCCTGGGTGGCTGCTGGTTCACTGTGAACAACAAGAGCTATGACATTGCCTACACGGAGGATCATTCCGGCATGTCCGGCCGCTTCCACCATGTCACCTACGCGGTCGACAGCCGCGAGGACGTGCTGAGAGCCGCCGACATCTTCCTGGAAAACGGCGTCTTCATCGAGACCGGACCGCACAAGCATGCCATCCAGGGCACCTTCTTTCTCTATGTTTACGAGCCGGCGGGCAACCGCGTGGAGGTCGCCAATGCCGGGGCGCGGCTGATCCTGCAGCCGGACTGGCAGCCCGTCACCTGGACCGAAGCCGAGCGTCGTAAGGGCCAGGCATGGGGCCTCAAGACGATCGAATCCTTCCACACCCACGGCACGCCGCCGGTGGAGACAAGCACGGACAAATCCTAGGAGGCCGACCATGAGCGACAAGACGGCTTTGGTGATCAGCGCCCATTCGGCCGACTTCGTCTGGCGCTGCGGCGGCGCCATCGCGCTGCATCAGGGGCGGGGTTTTGACGTCACGATCGTCTGCCTCTCCTACGGCGAGCGGGGGGAGAGCGCCAAGCTGTGGAAGAGCGAAGGGGCAACGCTGGAAGGCGTCAAGGCGGCGCGGCGCAAGGAGGCGGAGAATGCGGCGAAGGCGCTCGACGCGCACGAGATCGAGTTCTTCGACCTGGGCGACTATCCGCTGGAGATGGATCGTGCGGCCAAAGACCGGCTGGTCGATGTGATCCGCCGGGTGCAGCCGGCGTTCATGCTCTCGCACTCACTCGAGGACCCGTACAACACCGACCACCCCTATGCGACGCGGATGGCGCTCGAATGCCGCATGATCGCCCAGGCCTGGGGGCACAAGCCGGGGGAGAAGGTGCTGGGGGCGCCGCAGCTCTATCTCTTCGAGCCGCATCAGACCGAGCAGTGCGGCTGGAAGCCAGACACCGTACTCGACATCACCGAGGTGTGGGACAAGAAGCGCGCGGCCATCGAGTGCATGGAAGGCCAGCAGCATCTTTGGGATTACTACACGAACGTCGCGGAAAACCGCGCCAACCAGTTCCGCCGCAACTCCGGCGGGCAGGCGGGCGGGCGCCCCGCCCGGTATGCCGAGGCGTTCCAGTCAATCTTTCCGAAAACCGTGGATCAGTTGTGATGGGCGTCGTCGTTGAGAATATCGAGCGAGCGGACCCGAAGGTTACAGCGGGCCTTGCCGAATGCGGCGTGGCGACGGTGCACGAGGCGCAAGGCCGCAGCGGGCTTCTCGCCTCCTATATGCGGCCGATCTATTCCGGCGCACGCATCGCCGCCTCGGCGGTGACGATCTCCGCCCCGCCAGGCGACAACTGGATGGTCCATGTCGCCATCGAGCAGCTCAGGGACGGGGATGTCCTCGTGTTGGCGCCCACCTCGCCGTCGGATGCCGGCTATTTCGGCGATCTTCTGGCCACCTCGGCGATGGCGCGCGGCTGCAAGGGACTGGTGATCGACGCCGGTGTGCGCGACGTCGCCGATCTGACGAAGATGGATTTTCCCGTCTGGTCTCATCACATCTCGGCGCAAGGCACCGTCAAGGAGACGCTGGGTTCGGTCAACGTGCCGGTCGTCTGCGCAGGCGCGCTGATCAATCCGGGTGACGTGATTGTCGCCGACGACGACGGCGTCTGCGTGGTACGCGGCGAGAGCGCCGCGGAAGTCTTGAAGGCCGCCAAGGCGCGTGTCGCCAACGAAGAGGCCAAGCGCAAGCGGCTCGCCGCCGGCGAGCTCGGCCTCGACATCTACGGCATGCGTGAACGGCTGAAGGAGAAGGGCCTCAAATATGTCTGAGGGCATTCGCGCCATGTGGATGCGGGGCGGCACGTCCAAGGGCGGTTACTTCCTCGCCGCCGACCTGCCGCAGGATGTGAAGACGCGCGATGGCACGCTCCTCGGCATCATGGGCTCGCCCGACCCGCGCCAGATCGACGGCCTTGGCGGGGCCGATCCGCTGACCTCCAAGGTGGCTGTTGTCCGGCCGTCGGAGCGGGAGGGGGTGGATGTGGACTACCTGTTCCTGCAGGTCTTCGTTGACCAGGCGATCGTCACCGACAGCCAGAACTGTGGGAACATCCTGGCCGGCGTCGGACCTTTCGCGATCGAGCGCGGGCTGGTGAAGGCGCGGGCCGAGCGCACGGAGGTGCGCATCTTCATGGAGAACACCCGCCAGATCGCCGTCGCCACCGTCGAGACGCCCGGCGGCAGGGTCAACTACGCGGGCGAGACGCGCATCGACGGCGTGCCCGGCTCGGCGGCGTCCATTCCCATCGTCTTCGAGGATACCGCCGGCTCCACCTGCGGGGCGCTTTTGCCTTCGGGCAGGGCGGCCGACACAGTCGACGGGGTAGAAGTCACGCTGATCGACAACGGCATGCCCTGCGTCGTCCTCGGCGCGGCGGATTTCGGCATCAGGGGTGACGAGGCGCCGGCCGAACTGGAGGCGAATGCCGTGCTTAGGGAGCGCGTCGAGGCGATCCGCCTCAAGGCGGGGCCGATGATGAATCTCGGCGACGTGAGGGAAAAATCCGTGCCGAAGATGACGCTGGTGAGCCCGCCGCGCCACGGCGGGATGATCTCCACCCGCACCTTCATCCCGCACCGCTGCCACGCAGCGATCGGCGTCCTCGGTGCCGTCAGCGTGGCCACCGCCTGCCTGCTGCCCGAGGGCCCGGCGGCGCGACATGCGAAGGTGCCGGAAGGGAGCACGAAAACAATGTCGGTCGAGCATCCGACGGGGGAGTTCACCGTCATCGCCAATCTCGATGAGGCAGGCAACGTGCAATCGACCGGCGTTCTGAGGACGGCGCGGAAGCTTGCCGACGGCGTGGTTTTTGCCTGACGCGGAGGCATGATCGACGGTGCGGCTGGACGACGAGGCGCATTCCGGTGGGCGGTCTGCTGTCGTAGAGTACGGCATGCAGTCGCAACCCAATCTGCGCCATATCCGGCTGTTCGACGCCGCAATCGCCTCCTCCTCCCTCTCAAGGGCCGCCGAGAAAGTGCACATCTCGCAGCCGGCCGCCTCGCAGGCGATCTCCCGGCTCGAAAAACTATTCGGCGGCCCGCTGCTCGACCGGAAGGGGGCCGGCGTCTTTCCCACGGAGCGCGGCGCCATCGTTGCCCGACGTGCCCGGCGGAGCCTCGAGCTTCTGCGCGCGGCAAGCGTGAGCCTCGCTCGGCTATCGCGTATCGGCAAGGGGTTGGCGATCGATCTCCTGGAGGTGCACGCGACGAGCACACAGCTTCGCGCGCTCGCCGCCTTTGCCGAGGCCGGGACGTTCCTTGGCGCGGCGCGGCTTCTTAGCCAAGCGGAGCCCTCGGTGCAGCGTGCGGCGCGCCAACTGGAGCGTATCGGCGGGGTTCCGCTATTCGACGGCGCCTATCGCGCGCTGCGGCTGACGCCGGCCGGCTCAATGCTCGCCAGCCACGCGCATCTGATCTTCAGGGAATTCGAGAGCGCGCTGGATGAGGTGAGCGAATATGAAGGCACTTTCGACGGCCGCGTCATCGTCGGCACGCTGCCGCTGGTGCGCACCAGGATCATCCCCAGCGCCATTGCCAGGCTGTACAGCCTGCGGCCTCGGGCCACGGTGGTGATTCTCGACGGGGACTATGACAGCCTGATCCGGGCGCTTCTGATCGGCAAGATCGACCTTCTCGTCGGCGCGCTGCGGCGCGAGGCTGTCGGGAAGGGCCTGGTGGAGGAAACGCTGTTCAGCGACGGAGTGTCGATCATCGGTCGTGCCGACCATCCGCTGGTGCAGAAAAGGACGGTCACCTACGAGGACCTGGCGGGCTACCCCTGGGTGCTGCCGCGCCAGGGAACGCCGACGCGGGCGATCTTCAACGCACTTGCCGAGAAGTTCCCGCCGCAGTGGCGGTGGAACGGGCCGATCGTCACCGGCTCGCTGATCGCCGTTCGCGGCATTCTCATGCAGACAGACCGCCTGACGATCCTCTCGCGCCAACAGATCGAGTATGACGAGAAGGCGGGCCTCCTGAAGGTTATCCCCTTCACGCTTCCCCAATCGGAGCGGCCCATCGGCATGACCGCGCGCAGCGACTGGCAGCCGACGGCGCTGCAGCGCGACTTCGTCGCCGCGTTGCGTGAGGCGGCGAGCGGGTAGAGGTTGTGAAGGGGCGCAGGCCTATTCCTCGATCCCGATCACCCGCCCGCTATCCGAATAGACCTCCTCCACCCACTCGCTTCTGCTCCGGAGCACGGCGCGCTGGTTGATCGAGCCCTTGTCGGTCACCTCCCCCTTGTCCATGGACGGAGGGGGATCGACGAGGATCATCCTGCGGATCAGCGTCGAGGAGCCGGTGCTGGTCGCGGCGAGGCTTTTCAGTTTTTCGCGCAGATGCGCGCGTACGTTCTCGTCCGCGGCGAGCCTTGCAAGGACTGCAGGGTCGGGGAAGACGAGGGCGGCGAGATAGGGACGGTCGGCGCCGGCGATGGCGACGTCGCGGACCACTTCACCGAAATGGTCGATGAAGCGGGTGCGCAGTGCGCCGGTGCTCACCCAAGTGCCGGTGTCGAGCTTGAAGTTTTCCGCCGTGCGCCCGTCGAAGAAGAAGCCGGCCTGCATGTCGTCGGGGTCGGCAAAGCGCAGGGCATCGCCGAGGCGGTAGTAGCCTTCCTCGTCGAAGGCCTCGGCGGTGAGGGCAGGCGCGTTCCAGTAGCCGGGGGTGATGTTCGGCCCCTTCACGCGCGCGTCGAGCTTTCCGTCGAACGGCACCAGCTTGAGGGACACGCCGGGGCAGGGCAGGCCGACATTGCCGGTCTTTTCCTGCGGCCATGTGCAGAAGAGGGCCGCTGGCGCGGTCTCCGTGGCGCCGAGCCCGGTGCCGATAAGAATACGCTCGCCGGTGGTCTCGACGGCAAGCCGCTCCAGCGCGTCCCACGTGTGCTGCGCCATGCCGGCGCCGGCGTACCAAAGGAGCTTCAGGTTCCTGAAGAAACTCTCCCGCAGATCCTGATCGGCCTCCAGATGCGGGATCAGCGCCTCGAAACCCTTGGGCACGTTGAAGTACCAGTTCGGCGAGATCTCTTTGAGGTTGCGCACCGTCCTGCCGATGTCGGCCTCCGTGGGGCGGCCGTCGTCGATATAGAGCGTGCCGCCGTTGAAGATCGGCATGTAGAAGAGCTTGTTGCCGCCGGCCGTATGGTGCCAGGGCGCCCAGTCGAGGAGCAGCGGCGGCTCGTCCTTGAAAAAGGCGAACGACTCGCGGCTCATCATCTGGTTGGAGCAGATCATGCGGTTGGTGTTGACGACCGCCTTCGGCGTTCCGGTGGAGCCCGAGGTAAAGAGGAACTTGGCGATGGTTTCGCCGGTGACGGAGCGGCAGGCTTCATCGACCGTTGGGCCCGGCTCGGTCGCCAGCGCCTCGGCGAAATCCTCCTCTGGGCCGCGCGCGCCTTTCGTGAACAGCCGCCTTATCCCCGGCGCAACCGCCTCGATGGCGGGGCCGAAGTTTTCGGCATCGGCGGCGAAGACGAGGGCGGGGCGGATCGTCTCGAAGGTCTCGCGGAGCCGCGTGTAGTCGGTCGAGACAAGCGAATAGGCGGGCGAGATGGCGGCATAGGGGATGCCGACATAGACGGCGGCGAGGCCGACAAGCGCATGCTCGATGTCGTTGCCTGAAAGGATGGCGAGCGGTGCGGAGGCTGAGAGGCCGCGGTCGAGCAGATATTGGCCGAGGCGGCGCGTGCGGGCGAGCGCCTCGGCATAGCTTAGGCGCCGCCAGCCACCGTCCGCGTTGCGTTCGGCGAGCATCGTCCTGTCGGGCGCATGGCTCGCCCCATGGACCAGCATGTCGGCGATGCGCTCGGGATAAGGTGGCAGGGGAACCCTCTGTTCCAGGTAAAGCACGCCGCCCGGCCCGTGCCGGACTTCGACCTCCGGTTTCCAGCACCGTACAGGACGAAAAGGGGCCGCAAGCCAAGGGCGCGGCCGCGGTGCGGATCCCTTCATACCGTCCTCCCTCGGCGGGCCGGGAGAGGCACCGCCTCACTTGACACAAACGAATATATTCGTTCATTTAGTAATAGTTGAAAAGTAAATAGTGTCAATTTCATAGGCACTGAGAACGGAGGCTCCCGGCCCATGGCGCTGGTCAATTACGAGATCGACGACGGCATTGCTGTTCTGACGCTCTCCCGGCCGGAGAAGCGCAACGCCATGAGCGATGCCATGCTCGCCGATCTCGGCGCCGCAGTCGATCGCGCGGCCGGAGAAGCAAGGGCCGCCGTCATCGCGGGGAGTGGAAAGCACTTCTGCGCCGGGCTCGACCTTTCCGAGCAGGTGGAAAAGTCGGTCATGGAGGGCATTGCCGGCTCGCGCGGCTGGCATGCCGTCTTCACCCGCATCCAGCGCGGCGCCATTCCTTACTTCATCGCGCTCCATGGCGCGGTGGTGGGCGGCGGGCTCGAACTGGCGGCCGCCGGCCATGTGCGGGTCGCCGACGCCAACACGTATTTCGCCCTGCCGGAGGGCCAGCGCGGCATCTTCGTCGGCGGCGGCGGCTCGGTGAACGTCGCCCGGCTGATGGGCGTGGCGCGCATGACGGACATGATGCTGACGGGCCGCGTGTTCACGGCCGACGAGGCGGAGCGCTACGGCATCGTCAACTATCTGACGGAGCCCGGCGGGGCGCTTGCCAGGGCCAAGGAGCTGGCAAAGCTTGCGGCGAAGAACGCGCCGCTTTCCAACTACGCCATCGTCAATGCTCTGCAGCGCATCCACGACAGCGGCTATGACGAGGGGCTGTTCTTCGAATCCATGATCGCCTCGCTAACCCAAGCGACGCCCGAGGCGCACGAGCGGCTGCGCGCTTTCCTCGACAAGAAGGCGGAGCGCCTGGCGATCCCGACCGGAACGGGGGTCTCGTCATGACGGGCGCGGAGATCCTGCCGGTCGAGGAAGCCGGGATAGAGGACGGCAAGACCGGCCTCTCCTTCGGCAAGTTCGAGCGCTCCGCGGGCTTCCTCCTGCGTATTGCCCAGCTCACGGTGTTCGAGCGCATGTTCGCGGAGCTGAAGGACGGTCACGTCAAGATCGGCGAATTCACGATCCTCCTCGCCATCGCGGAGAATCCCGGCGTCCGCCAAGGCGCGATGGCCGACGTCTTGAAAATAAAATGGTCGAACATGACCAAGCTGGTGCGCTCGCTCGAGGAACGGGGACTGGTGGAGCGTTTCGTGCCGCCCCACGACCGCCGCTCGGTCGAGCTGCGGTTGACGGAAGAGGGCCGCAAGCTCCTCGAAACCTTCACGCCGCTCATGTTCGAGGCCGACCGACGCTCCCTTCCCATGCTGTCGGACGAGGAGCACGCCACCTTCCTGGCGCTGCTTAGAAAGGTGTCGGGATGGCCGCCTCTTTGATGCCGTACTCGTTTGCCGCCACTGAATGGAGGCCGTGATGTTCGATCCGGATACCGTTGTCGCCATCGATATTCATACCCATGCCGAAGAGCCGTGCGGCACCCATGCCGACGACGGCTATGACGGCTTCCAGGCCGGCATGGCCGCCTATTTCCGCTCGCCCTTCAAGCATCCGCCGACCGTCCCCGAAACCGCCGCCTATTTCCGCGAGCGCAGGATCGGAGCGGTGATCTTTCCCGTCGATTCGGAGCGCGAGACGGGCTTTCGCCGCTACAACAACGAGGAGATGGCGGAGCTTGCCGCCGAGCACAGCGACATCCTCATCCCCTTCGCCTCGATCGATCCCGCCAAGGGCAAGATGGGTGCGCGCGAGGCGCGGCGGCTGGTGGAGCACTACGGCATCCGCGGCTTCAAGTTCCACCCCACCATGCAGGGCTTCTATCCCAACGACCGCAGCGCCTATGTGCTCTACGAGGCGATCGCGGAAGCCGGCGTGCCGGCGCTCTTCCACACCGGCCAGACCGGCGTCGGCGCGGGCATGCGCGGCGGCAACGGCATGCGGCTGAAATTTTCCAACCCGATCTATATCGACGACGTGGCGGCCGACTTCCCGGATATGCAGATTGTCATGGCGCACCCCTCCTTCCCTTGGCAGGAGGAGGCGCTGGCGGTCGCCACGCACAAGCCCAATGTGTGGATCGACCTTTCCGGCTGGTCGCCGAAATACTTTCCACCGATCCTGGTGAAATACGCCAACTCGCTGCTCAAGGACCGGGTCCTTTTCGGCTCCGACTGGCCGGCGATCATGCCGGACCGTTGGCTTGCCGATTTCGAAAAGCTCGACATCAAGCCCGAGGTGAGGCCGCGCATCCTGAAGGAGAATGCCCGCAGGCTGCTTAACATCTGACAAGCCGGAGGAGGCAACGCCGGCATCGACTGCAAGCGCGTTCGGGGGGAACGCGCAAAAGAGGAGGAGAAGCCATGAAAGCGTTCGTCACTGCCGTCGCCTTGGCGACAGGCCTTTGCGCATCCATTGCTGCCGTCGAAGCACGCGAGCTGAGGCTGGCGCCCGGCGGCCCGCCAACCCATCCAGCCCACACACCACTCTATTCAACACTCGCCGAGGAATTGCCGAAGGAAACGGACGGTGCGCTCACCGGCACCATCCTGGGAACCGAGGTGGTCAACATCGGCGGCATGAAGGGCGCACTGCAGTCGTCGGTGGCCGAGGTGGGCAACGTGCTGCCGCTTTATTATCCGGGCGACCTGCCGAACTCCGCGCTGGTGGGGGATCTGGCGTTTCTCGGCCGCGACCCTCACGTTATGGGGGCGGCCATGACAGAGTACGTCGCCACCTGCGACGAATGCCAAGCAGAATTCGCCAGGATGGGCGGGGTGTTCGCCGGCGCCGGCTCGTCGGATGTCTATGTTCTCCTGACCACAGTGCCGGTGCGCAACAAGGCCGACCTTCAGGCGCTGCGTCTGAGGAGCGGCGGTGCGCCGTTTGCCCGCTGGGCCGAGTATGTCGGCGCGGTGCCGGCCAACGTGCCCGTCAGCGACACCTTCGAGACCATGTCGCAGGGTGTGATCGACGGCACGATGGGCTCGGTCTCCGATCTCACCGCCTACCGGCTCGTAGATCTGGCGCGCTATGTGGTGGAATTGCCGCTCGGCACCTACCACGCGACGTCGAACTTCACGGTCAACACCGACACCTGGCGCTCGCTCAGCGCCCAGGAACGCCGGGGCTTCATGCGCGCCGCCAACAAGGCCAACGTCGCCTTCACGCAGAACTGGGGGTTCGAGCGGCCGGACGAGGCCCGCCAGGCAGCCCGCGAGGCGGGGCTGGAATTCATCGAGCCGGACGAGGAGCTCGTCGAGCTGACCGAGGCGTTCGTCGAGGATGATCTGGAGGCGGCCGTCGGCATCGCCGAGAGCCAGTACGGTATTGCCGACGCCGAGGCGAAGATCTCCCGGTTTCAGGAGTTGGTGGAGAAATGGACCGGTATTGTCGAGGACGCCGGGCATGATCCCGCAGCGATCGCGGCGGCGATCCAGGCGGATGTGTGGGACAAGATCGATTATGAGAGCTACGGGATGTGAAGGCCGGATGTAGGGGCGGAGACGGTTTGGAGATGACAGTGCCTCTCAATCGGGCCAATCCGCGCCCGGTACATCGCAACGTCTTCGCATGCGCGCCCGCATCCTGACCCTGCTCCGCCACCTGACCAACGCGCTCGCGCTGGTGGCGGCCGCGGGTGTTCTCGCCATGCTTCTCCACGTAACCGCCGATATCGTGGGGCGGCAGATTTTTGGGCGGCCGGTGCCGGCGACGGTGGAGATCGTGTCGCGCTATTACATGCTCCTCATCGCCTTCCTGCCCCTGGCGTGGACGGAGCGGCGTGGCGAGATGATCGCCGTCGATGTCTTCGCCGGCCTGTTCAGGGGCCGGTGGGAACGCGTGGACAAGGTGCTGGTGAACGTTCTCAGCTTCGCCGCTTTCGCCTTCCTCACCTACACTACCTGGTTCGCAGCGATGCGCGAGTTCGGGTCGGGAAGTTTCGTGCTTTCGCTCAGCGTGGCGGTGCCGGTGTGGCCGGGATATTTCGTCCTGCCGCTCGCCTTCGCGCTGGCGAGCCTCGTCTCAGCGCTTAAGCTGTACCTTTGCCTGACGGGTACGGAAGATAGCGCCGAAGGCGCGGCGTTTTCCGAGCAGGGTGAGGGGAGCACGTCGCCGTGAGCGTCGCCACCGGCCTCCTCGGTATCGCCGTCCTTCTCCTTTTGCTGGCGCTTCGCGTGCCCGTGGCGGTGGCGCTAATCCTTGTCTCCTTTGCCGGCATCTGGCTCATGCTGGGCTTCAATCCGGCCGTCGGCGTGCTGACGACGACGCCTTACGATTTCGTCGCCAGCTGGACCCTGTCGGCGGTGCCGATGTTTCTGCTTATGGGCTTCGTCGCTTTCCATGCCGGGCTGACGACGCGGCTCTTCGCCGCCGCCGAGCGCCTGCTGCACCGCCTTCCCGGCGGGCTCGGCATGGCCGCCGTTCTCGCCTGCACCGGCTTTGCCTCGGTCTCCGGTTCGAGCCTCGCCTGCGCCGCCGCGATGGGGCGCATCGCCATTCCCGAGATGATCAGGGCCGGCTATCGGCCGAGCTTCGCGACGGGAACGCTGGCGGCCGGCGGCACCATCGGCGCGCTCATCCCGCCTTCGATCCTCATGATCATCTACGGCGTCTTCGCCGAACAGTCGGTGACGAAGGTTTTCCTCGGCGGCATCTCGGTGGGTGTCATGACGGCGGCTATCTATTGCCTGCTGATCTTTCTGGTCGCCAGGCTGCGCCCCGACATCGCCCCTTTGCCGAAGGAGCCGCGGGCCACCGTCGACAGCACCATCCTTGGCGACGTCTGGCCGGTCGCAGTCCTCATCGTTCTCGTATTCGGCGGCCTTTTCGGCGGCGCCTTCACGGCGACCGAGGCCGGCGCTGTCGGGGCGGCGGGCGCGATCCTGATCGCCGCCTTCACCCGCAGGCTCACATGGGACCGCTTCCGCACCGCGCTTCTGGAGACCGTCGGAACGTCGGTGGCGCTCTTCATCATCGGCGTCGGCGCGGTGATGTTCACCCGTTTCCTGGGGCTGAGCGGCACCGCCGGCTTCATCTCAACGACGTTGACGGCCTGGGAGCTCGGTTATGTCGAACTGATGGTGCTTATCGTTATCCTCTACCTGATCCTCGGCATGTTCATGGAGCCTTTCGGCGCCATGCTGATCACGTTGCCGGTGCTCCTGCCCCTTCTCAACGCCGCCTCCATCGACCTGATCTGGTTCGGCGTCCTCCTGGTGAAGCTTCTGGAGGTCGGCATGATCACGCCGCCACTCGGCATGAACGTATTCGTCATCCGCAACGTAGCCTCCAGATATGCCGGCCTCGGCGACGTCTTCCGCGGCGTCACCCTCTTCATCCTCGCCGACATTGTCATCATAGGGCTGTTGATCACATTCCCGGAGCTTGTGACGTCAATTGCGGGATTGGGCGGGCGGTAGGTCGCCGTCGCGGCTCCGCCTGAAAACGGCGGCTAGGGAGATCGGCGCCGGTTTCGATCTCGGTTAAGAGAGTAAGACAACTTGCTGCCTCATGGCACGGCGTGGGCGACGCCTCGCGGCGCTGGATCATGCATGCTTGGAACGAAAAAGGGGAGGGCCGAAGCCCTCCCCAAGTTCCACGGTCGCCTGGGAGGAGGCGCGTTGAGGTCCCTCTTCTACAGGACCGGGTGGATGGGGACTGTGAGGATGTTCACACTTGAGACTGTTTAGATGCGGCCGTCGGGCTCGTCGCGGCTGTATTCCAGTGCGGCTCATCCATGGAATTCGAACGTGCTGTTGCTGACAAATTTCTGCATCTTGTTCCAGCGCAGTGAAGCGTGAAGGCTGGTAAGGACAGACCACCACTCCGAGGCAGCTCGCGACCGCAATCCCAGCTGGTTTAACGTCTGCCATCTTCGCTACGAAGTCAAAAGCTGATGGGGTTGTCTAATCGCAGCTGGGACGTCAAGCATTTGGTGCATTGAGACGACGCTGCCGGGTGCATGGTTGTCTTCGCGGTCGACATCGGTCGCCGCATGATGGAGCTTCGCGGGGCGAGCCTTCAATGTGGACGACGCACTTCGCTGAGACAGCGGTGCAACCCCATCAGCGGAATGGCTCGGCTCACGTCCCGGCAGGGACGTCTCATGCGTTCAGAATCTGAACGCTATGCGGGTTACGTTGTGGCTCCTGCATTCGGGTTAAAGAGTTCGCCGGTTCTAAGCATCGTATGCATTATCACCGCCAGTTTGCGCGCCACAGCCACGGCGGCGCGTTTGAAGCCGATCCTCTCCCGGAGTTGGAGCCCCCATGTTCGCAGGGCGCTGTCGGTTGAGCTGCGCGTCAGAATAACTGACGCCGCCTCATAGAGAAGGCCCCGCAAATGGCGGTCGCCGCGTCGGGATATATGGCCATCATAATCGACTTCTCCGGATTGGTAGCGGCGTGTCGTCAGGCCGATCCAGGCGCCAACAGATCGGGATTTCTTGAAGTTGTCCGGGTCTTCGATGGCAGTGGCGAAAGAGGTTGCGGTGATGGCGCCGATTCCGGGGATCGACATGAGTATGCGGCATGCCTGGCTCTGACGTGCATCTGCGGCGAGTTGGCGCCCAAGTTCGGCGGCACGGATGCGAATGCCGCGCCAGGCCTCCAGCATCGGCAGAACGACGGGAGCAAGTTGGTCCTGATCGACAAGGCGCCGAACGTTCTTCTCGAACGTGGTCCCCTTACCTGCGGGAACGACCAGGCCGAACGTTTTCATGATTCCACGAATCTGGTTCGAAAGCTCAGTGGTGATCCTGACCAGTCGGGTGCGCGCGGCCACGAGCGTGCGGGTCAGCATGCTGTCGTATCCTTTCACCCGCACCTCACGGAAGAACCCCACCTCTGCAAGATGCGCCAAACCATCGGCGTCGTTCGCGTCGGTTTTGTTCGCGGCCATGTCGAGCGCTGCCTTGGCATGGCGCGCATCGATACAGATTGCCGGCAACCCCTCTTCCTGAAGTGCATGATAGAACCAGACGGAAAGGGGCCCAGTCTCGAACACCACACGTTTGGCCGCGGGCGCCCGCTTGCGGATAAGCTCGGCAATGATCGTTGGGTTCGAGGCACACTTGCCGCGCCAGATGCGCTCGCCTTCACGGCGGATCGACACCGCCGTCTCTTTCATCGACACGTCGAGACCGATATATTCTTCCATGGCTGTTCTCCCTTAGATGCTTGGGCCCGGCGTCAGGTCGTGAGCCCGTATCTCCATCCTATCGGGGAACAGCCACCCTCCAAGACTATGATTGGTTTTAGGGCGAAACCGCTCCCGCGATTACCCCATGTGGACGCCCCCCGACGGCATCGCTGTGCCAGAATGGGGTGTTGCAACCATTCGAAGGGAGGCGTCCGTGCCTGAGATTACCACGATCGGTCTGGATATCGCGAAGAATGTGTTCCATGCGCATGGTTCGGATTCACGCGGTCGAGGCGTTTTCTCGAAGCGGCTGAGCCGGGCGAAGGTGCTCGACTTCTTCGCTGCGCAATCGCCTTGGCATCGGGCCGATCACCGCGACGGCGTTGACCGCGCTTGCTCCCGCTGCCGAAACCTTTGCCAAGGGTCGCGACTTCGCCGCCTGGCTGGGTCTGACACCGTTGCAGCGATCGACCGGAGGCAAACAGAAGCTCGGCGCGACGTCGAAGATGGGCGAGCGAACGCTGCGCCGCCTGCTGATTATCGGCGCCAGCGCAGGAGAAAACGGTCAAAGGCCGCCGCTTGGATGAGGGCTTCGCCTTGCGGCAATCAGTCTATCTCGAACGGCGGCTACGCAGTCAGGATTCGCCGTAGAACTTCACCGAATGAAAGGCGCGGCGGGGCCGAGGATATAGACGCTGCGGCCCACCTGCGGTCCGTAGAACGGCAGGTTGAGGCCGGAGCCGATGCCTATTTCCAGCACGCGGCCGTCCGCCGTGCAGATCACGCGCTCGCGACAGGGCACCAGATAGCAGATGCGCATCGACAAATTGACGAGATGCGGCGGGATCCTCTCTTCGTAGAGCCCCATGGCTCACCTCCGTCTCCTCGCGCTCCTGGCTTCCCGCCCACTTATCTCTGCAGATACTTGACGAGCGCGGCGATGCCGAGGACGAGGCCGACCAGGACCAAGATCCAGATTATTCCTATGCCGCCCATCATCCAGCCCATGCCGCCCATCATGTCCATCATGTCTCCCATCATCAAACCTCCCTCACGTCCGCTTTATGCCCAATGATGATCCGTTCGTCGGAGTCCATAATCTCGCACCATTCGAGACAATCGAAACCCGCCTTGCGGAGCAGCATCTTTCGCTGGCAGTGGGTATCTGCCCCGCCGGCGTGGTCGCGATCGCGCTGAAGTTCATCATGGCGGCGAAGGGCGGAGAGACGCGGTCGTCGTTGAGAATGAGCTGCAAGACGACAATCCGCCCGCCCGGTGCCAGTGCTGTATGCGCCCGACACAGCAGCGCTTCACACGCGTCGGGCGCCAGCAGATGGAGAAATCGTGCAATAAGCACGGCATCATAGGTGCCGCCAAAATCTGTATTCAGGGCGTTCCCCGGCAGTGCCTGCCAACGCTCGCCGAGGCCGGCGGCCTGCGCATTCTCGGAGGCAATCTCGAGCACGCTTGGCCAGTCGACGGCCGTCACCCGTGCGTTTGGTATACGCCTGGCGAGCGCGATGCCGTTCTGGCCCGGCCCGGCCGCAATATCGAGGATGCTGTCGAACTCATCTCCGTGGCTGGCGTGCAATTCCGCGAGGAATGCTGCCGAGCGTGCCATCATGGGTGCGAGGGCGCGTGCGTAGACCCTCCAGTTCGGATGGTTCGGCGCGACGAAATGCTCGCGGTTGTCGAGTACGGTCCCGCCCTTGCGCGCGACGGCCGCGGGATCGTCCAAAGCCGCCTTCAACGCTGTCTCCGAAGCGATGAAATCGAGTGCGTCGCCGATGAAGGCGGGCGACTGGCGGTTGAGATAGGCATTGGCATCGGGCACCGCCCGATAACGTTCTCCCTCCCGTTCAAGAAGGCCGAGCACGACGAGGTAGTCGCACAAGATCCGAACCCCTCGCTTCGCGGCTCTGCAACGCTTAGCAAGTGCGACTAGCGTATCGTGGCCTTCCCCGATCGCCGTGAAGACATCCAGACCGACCGCCGCCTTCAGTGCTGCAGTACGCTGGAAGGCAAAAGCTTGCTCGGTCAGCCGTGCAGGCGAGGGCAATGCCGGGGATCGGGGTCTTGTCTCTGGCCCGGTCGAACCCTTCTGAGCGGCAGACAGTTCCAGAAAAGCGCTGCCTTCCTCAATGTGGCCCATCGCTACCGTGCGGCTACCTGATCCTGCGCGTTCTTTATTCATCGCTAGCTCCGCTGGTTCCGTCGTTCCACTCGACAGAGGACCCTACCGCTTTGGACATGGCGAAGCTTCGGGCGAATCCCCCAATTTGCCCGATGGGTAATTTCCCTCAGCAGGAGTAGCCTCAGTGCCCTTCAGATCAGCTGATGTCGGTAACCGAATGAGGTTGCCGCTGTGCGTGAGGGGACGTCGAGCTTGTCGAAGATGTTGCTCACATGCCGGTCCACCGTCTTTTCGCTCACGAGTAGTTCCGCGGCGATCGCCTTGTTGGTTTTTCCCGAAGCAATCAATCGCAGGACCTGCAACTCCCGCCGGGTCAGCATGCAGGCAGGCGCTGGCGAGGCCGGTTCCGCCTCCAGCCTCTCAAGGCGCGCGATGTCCGGAGCAGCGCCGAGCTCTTCGAAGACGGCACGGGCGGCTTCCAATTCCAGCAGTGCGCCTTCGATATCGCCAAGGACGCGACAGGCCTGTCCGATTTGCACCCGGACACGCGCGGCGAGATAAGGCGCCTCCACGCGCTGCCAGACGTCGAAGGCCTCGCGCAATTGCCCGAGGGCGGCTTTGGCATTGCCCTCAACGAGTTCGACGGTGCCTTGGGCATGCGCGGCCATCGCCAAAAGGACCTCGGTCTTGAAAATCTCGGCGGTCGCAGTCAACTCGCCAGCGCCACGCCGCGCAGCCTCGATGTCGCCAGATTGAGCCATGATCTCGACATACGCGGGCAGAAGGCGGGTGCGCTGCAGGCGATCCGCCGACATATTCATTGCCCGTTCGATTGCAGAGGCCGCAGCTTGTAGCTTGCCCTGCACCATGCGAAGCAGGGACAATCCCGGCTGTGGTTCCCACCCTCGCCGGCTCGCTTGTTGATAGCCGCGTTCGGCATCCGCGAACTCGCCCCGAAGGCGGTGCACTTCGGCCTGCTGGTAAAACGCGGCCGCAGCGGCTTGCCGATCATATCCGTCCGAAAGCCGCTCGCTGATACGCCGCGCTTCCTTGATGGCGTCTCGCCAGGCGCCGCTCATCTGCATGATCTGTGCCCGGTGAACGAGGCACTTGCCTGTGAAGGCGACCAGGTCGGGCTGCTTGCTGCACCATTCCGCCAGCGCGGCGGTCCATTCTCGCGCGCGACCGAAGGCGTAGACTTGCTGGCAGCTGTCGATCACGCTGCAATAGATCGTGCCGGTGGTGAGGGGAGAGAGTTTTTCCGTGGTGACGGCGACCATCGCCTCGTCCATCAGCACAAGCCCCTTCTCGACTGCACCCCGATGGATGAGTACCCGGCCCTGCAGGTGTCGGGCGGCCGCGATTAGGTCCGCTTCCTGGAAGCGGTCGCCGATCTCGCCTGCGTTGACCGCTGCCGCCTGTGCGGCATCCCAGTCCGCGGTTTCAATGTGTTGCTGCACGACCGGCAGGAGCAGATATCCCTGCTCGACGCACTCCTCGGTCTCGCCTTCGAGCAATCGTTGCGCACGGGCAAGCCACCCCCTTCCAGGTCCCTTCACGCCTTGCAAGGAGAGATGCAGCCCGAGCCAGAACGCGCAACGGATCGCGCGGCGGCTCTCACCCGCCTCCAGATGGGTATGGTGGGCGCGTTCAACCGCGCTCAGATACTCCGCCTGACGGCCGATCAGATACGCCGACATGGCCAACAGTTCGAGATCGCCGGCAACAAGCCGAGCCGCTTCATCGGCACGGTTGAGCCATCCGTATGCCTCAGCCCAGGCGCCTGCTTCATAGGCCTTGCGGCCTTGCTCGATCTCGGAGCGCATGTCGGTCAGGTCGTGTTTCGCGATGCCTTGACGGGCTTTGCTCATTGGTTTCGCTCCACGCCCGGCGCATCGGGTGGATCGTACACGGCCGCCGGGCGTCGTCAGAACTATTCCTTCACGCGTTGCCAGAAACCGGGTTCCCATCCGGGCTCACGTTGTTCGCCTGTCCGTTGATAAACAGGACCATATTGACAGGATCGACGCGCAGGCCGTGGAACAGTGCGGCAAAACGGCCCTCGATCGACTCGAAACGCCGCTTATATTCCTCGGCAAGCCTCGGTGTAACGTCCTCCGCCCGGCCCTCCCTGATGGTCAGGAAGGTCCAGTTTGCAGGGTCGGACCGTGGGCAAGGTCAAGTGCTGGATTCCATCGGCAATCCTGCAGCTTTCCATTCCGGCAGGCCGTCCTCCAGCCGCCGCACCCGGTAGCCCCTGCCGCGCAACGCAGCCACCGCCTCGAAGGACAGGATACACCATGGCCCCCGGCAGTAGGCAACGACCTCCCGTGCAGGATCCAACTCCCCGATGCGCTCTTCCAGTTCGCCGAGCGGGACATTGACGGCGCCGGGTACATGGCCGAGCACGAACTCGTCCGCCGGGCGCACGTCGATGAGCGTGACGAGCCCGTCGCGCATGCGGTCGATCAACTCTTCGCGGCTGACCGGCTCCATAGAATCGCGCTCATCGAAATAGCCGCGCACAATACGCTCCACCTCGGCGAGCTGCTGCTCTGCAACGGCGCGAATGGCCGTAAAAGCGGAAAGAACGCTTTCGTCGGCAAGGCGATATCGCACGAACTTGCCGTCGCGCTCCGCAGCCACAAGTCCTGCCCGGCGAAGGTTCTGAAGATGCTGTGAGACGTTGGCGATCGGCAGGCCGAGCTTCCTCGCCAGTATCTCAACGCTGCGTGGGCCCTGCGCGAGATGTTCGATCAGCTCCAGCCGCTGCGGGTTGCCGAGCGCCTTAGCCACAGCGGCAAACTGTTCGTAGAGGGCTTGTTTCGGTTTCTGGATTGACATCGGCCTGGTGCCTACGTTATTTCATTCAACGTAATTATTGAATGACAGTTTCCACGCGATTTGTCAAGCGCTCCCACGGCTGGAGCGTGATGCATGTCGCTCGTCCAGGAGACAGAAAATGATCCTCAGACAGTTCCTGCACGCCGATCCCGTCGCCGCCTCCTATCTCTTCGGCTGTGGCGGCAAAGCATCCGCCGCCGTCGTCGACCCGGTCGGCGAAATCGCGCCCTATCTTGAAGCCGCCGAGGCGACTGGCATGCGCATACTCTATGTGATCGACACGCACATCCACGCCGATCACCTCTCCGTCGGACGGGCACTCGCCAAAGCCGTCGGCGCCGAGTATATGCTCTTCGAAGGCGCCGAGGCGCGGTTTCCGTTCCGGCGCGTCAAGGACGGCGACGTGCTCGAGCTCGGCAACGTCTCCGTGACCGTGATGCACACGCCCGGCCACACGCCCGAGCATATCTCGCTGCTCGTCGCCGACCGCACCCGCTCGCCCGAGCCGTGGTTCGTGGTGACGGGCCACACGCTCATGGTCGGCGATCTCGGTCGTACCGAACTTGCCTCCAGCGCCGAAGACGGTGCGAAGAACCTGTTCGCTTCCGTCCGTCGTCTCAAGGAACTGCCCGATCATGTCGAAGTGCTGCCGGGCGCCTATTCCGGCTCTGTCTGCGGTCGTTCCCTGAGTGGCAAGCCGACCTCGACCATCGGCTTCGAGAAGCGCTTCAACAAGGCGTTCCGGATCGAGGACGAAGGCGAGTTCATCGATCTGATGGTCGCTGACATACCGGCCCCACCGCCCGATGCGGCCCGCACCCGCACCGCGAATGCCGGAGGCGGAGGGTGAACAACGGTTCCCCGGCTATCAAGCTGGGCCTTTGGGAGAACTGGCGGCAGTTTTCGCTGCTCGTGTTGATCAACGCTTTCGTCGGCGGCATGGTCGGCATCGAGCGCACCGTCGTGCCGCTGATCGGCGCGGAAGAGTTCGGCATTGCCTCGACCACGCTGATCGTCTCCTTCATCGTCTCGTTCGGCGTGGTGAAGGCCCTGGCCAACCTCGCCTCCGGCCAACTCGCCGACCGGTGGGGACGCAAACGCGTGCTGGTGCTGGGCTGGCTGTTCGGCTTGCCTGTCCCGTTCATGCTTCTGTGGGCACCGGACTGGAACTGGGTGATAGCCGCCAACGCACTCCTCGGCGTTAGCCAGGGGCTCGCCTGGTCGATGACGGTTATCATGAAGGTCGACCTTGTCGGGCCGAGAGGGCGGGGCCTGGCCGTCGGACTCAACGAGTTCGCGGGCTATCTCGCCGTTGGCGTGACCGCCTTCCTGACCGGCTGGCTTGCAGCCCGATACGGATTGCGTCCGGCGCCTCTCTATTTGGGTGTCGGATACGCAGTCCTCGGCGCGGCCCTCTCCATCCTGCTCGTGCGCGATACGCGCGATCACGTGCGGTTGGAAACGACGAACCACGCGCAGCAAGCCTCGCCGATCACGTTCCAAGAGGTCTTCGCGCTAACCTCCTGGGGCGACCGCAATCTCTTCGCCGCCTCACAGGCGGGGCTGGTCAACAACCTAAACGACGGCATGAGCTGGGGCATCTTTCCCCTGTTCTTCGCCGCCAACGGACTCGGCGTGGAGCGGATCGGCATCCTCAAGGCCGTTTATCCGACGGTCTGGGGCGCGCTCCAGATCGCCACCGGGCCGCTGAGCGACCGCTGGGGGCGCAAGGGCCTGATCGTCGGCGGCATGTGGGTGCAGGCCGGCGCCCTGCTTCTTACCGCGCTCACCCGCGACTTCCGCTGGTGGCTAACGGCGAGTCTGCTTATGGGGCTCGGCACCGCGATGGTCTATCCGAGCCTGATCGCGGCCGTCTCCGATGCTTCGCATCCGTCCTGGCGGGCGCGCTCGCTCAGCGTCTACCGCTTCTGGCGCGACCTCGGCTATGCGCTCGGCGCGCTTTCGGCAGGCCTCATCGCAGACGCCTTGGGGTTCGCCTGGGCGATCGGATCGATCGGCGGGCTGACCTTCCTCTCCGGCGTCATCGTTGCGGCCTTGATGCGCGAGCATCCGACAGCCTCCGTTGACCTCGCGGGGGCGGACGCGACCAAAGGGGCAAGCGAGGTTGAAGACAATGGCGCGCGCGCCCGCTCCAGCGCCGCACACCCTCAGTCAGAAATCTAAGATCGGCCGAGTGCGGTGGACGGTTATGTTTGGGGGAGCGCAGATGAAAATCCTAAAAAGCATTTGCACCCTTTCCGCGCAGGTATCGCGGGTGAAGCCATCTTCATCGTGCTGGATAGCCGCGTCAGGCAAGCAGCTTCTGGCTGACAGCGGCGCTACCTGCCCGAGAACCGGAACCATGGTGGAAGTGTGATCGCCAACGCGTCGTGGGAACGAGCGCCAACGAACCCTGAAGGGAGCAAAGATCGTATGGGAACCGGTCGGTGCGATCTAGCAGCTGAGGCGGGCGAAGCTCAGAGAATTGTCTCCGAGAGGAGCGTAAGAGCGGATATATCGCGCACGGCCCGGTTAGGCTTTCAGGTGAATCGTGACCAGAACGGTCGATTCCGCGCCGTCGCCGAAATCGGCCCGCACTCTCAGCCAGTTTCCGAAATGAGAGATGCGCGCCGTGGCGATGCTGTCTTTCTCTGCCGGTAGGGCAAACTCGCTTCCCTCGCCGATCCAGTATATCCCGTCCGGCGAAATCTCTATTCGTGCCTTCGGCTGTTCGCCGATCGGCTCCTTCATGGCGCGCACAAATATGATCGCCTCGCGCGCCCAGCCCGCTTCGTGAGGTTCGCTCGCAGCTTGTCCCGTCCAACGTTCGTTGCGCGCGACAACGGCGGTGATGTTTTCCGGCAGCATCAGAAGTCCCCCGATATGCAAACGGAATCGACGTAGAGGAAGACGCGCTTGTCTGTGTCTGTCTCGGCGAAAAGGGCGATATTGAGCATGCACCACAGGTTCTTCATCGCCGGAATCCTGATGGAATCGAAGCCGGACATATCGAATGCGCGGTCGTTGCACTGGAAGGACAGGGCCTGCATGGAGGCAAGATCAAAATCGAAGCGCAGGTAGGTCCAGTTCACCTTGGTCGGGATTTCGTTGTAACAAAGGCGCTGTGCGCCGCCAGGAATGTCCTCCCACCCTTCCGGCGACAGATGATAGTGGCTCAAGGTTTTACGCGAGGTGCCGATCGGCGTGAACTCGGCGTTATGTCGCTTAAATTGCCACTTCTGAACGTGCTCTCCTTCAAGCGCGTTGAGGAAGCGGATGTGGGGCATGACGCGTTGGCTGTCATCGTCCCTATCGCCGCCCTGCAGGTCGAAGAGAAAGCCGACGGAGCGCACGTCGCTCTCGCTCAGCTTCAGTTCCGTCGCTTCGGGCTTGAACGTGAAGTAGAATTCCAGGCGGATCGGGCACCGCTTGCGGAAGGTCAGGCGTTTGATCGCGACGTTCTGAGCGCCCTTCTTCGGACGCGTGGCGATCTTGAGGGCATAGGAACTGTCGTGCCCCCCGTGGGAACCGGCATCCCAGTGCGCGAGCGTGGACAGCATAGCGCTGGTATGTTGGGCATAGCCGGGCAGCATAGTGCCGATGTCGTTCTCGTAGTTGCCCACGAGCTGCGACCAGCCGCAATGGCCACGTGAGAACTCGTCGTGGCAGATGATGCGCGGCAGCGGGTCGAAGCGACTTAGCTTCGGGTTCGCCCGCAGCATGGCGATGCGCATCGCCTCGGCCATATCGCTTCTGACGGAGCTATCGGTCAATTTCCTATCCTCGCCCATTTGCTTTAGCTGGTCCGGAGGCGTGCCACCGCGTCCCAATCGACTTCGATGCCGAGCCCAGGGCCGGTGGGAACCGGCAGGTAGCCGTTCTTCTGACGGTCGGCCCCCGGCGCAGCCCCCGTGATCGCAGTCTTGAATGGGCTGGAGTCGGTCTCGCATTCCATGGCGCGCAGATTGGGCATGGCGGCGGCCAGGTGAAGGCTGGCGGTCTCGCAGACGATGCCTGACATGCCGATATGCGGCGCGTAGGAAACATCGTAGGCTGCCGCGAACTCCGCCATCCGGCGCGTCTCGGTGATGCCGCCCGAGCGCGCAACGTCGGGCTGCAGATAGGAAAGGGTGCGATTGGAGACGAGACGCATGGCCTGGTCGAGCGTGTAGTTGCTCTCGCCCGCGGCGAGCGGTGTCACGCACTGGCGGTGGAGCTGTTCATAGCCCTGTTCATCTTCGGGTCTGAGCGGTTCCTCGAACCAGACATAGCCATTGGCTGTCAGCGCACGCCCCACCTCGACCGCCTCTTCGAGCGCGTAGGCCCAGTTGGCGTCGACGCACAGCTCAATATTATCGCCGGCGCGCTTGCGCAGCCGCTCGATGCGGCGGCATGCGTCGCGGACGGGATTGGCGATTTTCACCTTCACCCGCGGAAATCCCTTTTCCAGATAGCGGTCGAGCTCGCCGTCCATGAACTCGTCGCTGCCCCAATTGACTGAGGCGGCATAGACCGGAACCTGCGTGCGGCCGACGCCGCCCAGCAGGCGGAAGATTGGAAGGTTGGCCATCTTGCCCGTGATGTCCCACAAGGCAATGTCAACGCCGGCGATCGCCTCAATCAGCATGCCGCCCGCGCGTCCCGACAGGGCGCGGCGCATCGTACGCCAGTGCTGCGTGATGTCCGTCGGGTTCTGCCCGATGAGACGCGGCTTCAGCGACGTCTCAATCAGCTCGGCATAAGCCTTCGGCGAGAAACGGGCGAGGGCTTCGCCGACGCCGACAAGTCCTGCATCCGTGCGGATCTCGACGAGAACGATCGAGACTTCCGTATACCTGCCCCACGACGTGACCGTTGGCCGTGGCAGAGTCTGCGTTAGCGGATGGGCGATGACGTCCACGATCTTCACATCGGCGGCGTTTGTATCCGGCACGGAATGGCCTCCCTTGCTGCTTCTTGCTCCCCTAATAGACCGGAACAAGATTTCTTGGCAACTGATAAACTTAGTTGCTAAGTTGATGAGCTGTGTGATAGGAGGGGCTGCAAAGGGAGTGACGATGACCGAACTGCCGACGAAGAAGCCGCTGTTTTCGGCAAAGCCCGCGATGCCCTCGCGGCTTGCCGACGCCGTCTCGGATGCCATTGCCGCCGCGCTTTTCGACGGGCGGATCGTTCCGGGTGAGCCGCTGCCACCGGAAGGCGAGATCGCTCGGGAGTTCGGCGTCAGCAGGCCGATTGCACGCGAGGCATTGCGCCAGCTCACCTCCGCAGGCCTCATTTCAACCCAGCAGGGAAAAGTGGCTCGTGCCAAGGAGCTCAACGGTGAGCCCCTGGAGAAGATCTATGGCTACGCCGTCCGCTCCAGCGTAAAGCGGCTCCAGGAAGCCAACGAAATGCGCCGCGTCATAGAGACGGGGATCGCAAGAC
This sequence comes from Chelativorans salis, assembly GCF_025336525.1. GTDB lineage: Bacteria > Pseudomonadota > Alphaproteobacteria > Rhizobiales > Rhizobiaceae > Chelativorans > Chelativorans salis. The sequence goes on along the minus strand of NZ_JAOCZP010000013.1, from coordinate 47,040 downwards.
TGGCCGCGCAGCGCCGTGGCAAGGCTGGTCTTGCGGCCATGGAACGGGCGCTCGCCGACATGCGCGAGGGGCTGGGCGATCCTGCCGCCTTCACCGAGGCCGACATATTGTTCCACCTGGGAATGGCCATGGCGACCGGCAATTCGATGATCCGCGTGCAGATGGAGGGGATGCGGTCTGTTCAGCGGGAGGTGTCGGAACTGTTCTCGAGGCGGTCCAACAGGACACGATCTGACTGGAGCGCGACGATCGACCGCCACCAGGCCTTGTACGAGGCGATAGCCGCGGGCGATGCAGACCTCGCGGAGCAGAAGATCATCATCCATTTCGAGGCTGCCGACATCGCCTCCTTGGAGGTTGCTGACGAACTCGGTTCAAGGGGAAAGGGAGCGTGAGTAGTCTGTTCAGCCTCGATGGTCGCAGAGCGCTCGTCACCGGCGCCAGTACCGGCATCGGGCGAGCGATTGCGCTTGGTCTGGCGGGGCAGGGGGCCGACCTCACGCTCCATCATCTAGGCGATGCCGAGGGAGCGGCCAGCGTTCAGGAGGCGGTTCGCTCAATGGGTCGGAATGCTTCAGTCATCGAAGCCGATTTCTCAAGCGCCGCGGCGGTTGATGGGCTTGCCCGCGACGCATTGCAGATGGGGCCGATCGACATTCTGATTGCCAATGCAGCAATCGAGATACGGGCGGCTTGGTTGGAGGCGACGACCGACCTCCTCGATGCCCACGTCGCTGTCAATTTCACATCGCTGATATTGCTCATGCAGAAGCTTGTTCCGCCGATGGCCGAGCGGGGCTGGGGCAGGGTCGTCGCGACGGGCAGCGTGATGGCAGCTCGTCCGCGTGCGGAGACAGTGCTCTATGCGTCGTTGAAATCCGCACAGCTCACCGCGGTGAGGGCCATTGCCCGCGAGGTCGCCGCAAGCGGCGTGACGATGAATGTGATCGCACCGGGTGCGATCGAGACCGAGGCGAATGCTGCCAGATATGCAGACCCGAAGTTCCGGCAGGCGGTCGTGGCGAAAATCCCGGCCGGCCGGCAGGGAAGGCCGGACGACTGCGTCGGGCCAGTGCTGATGCTGTGCAGCAATGCGGGCGCTTACGTTACCGGAGCAAGCATTCCCGTCGACGGCGGCTGGACGGTCGGCGACGCGATGGGCGGGCTGCCTGAGGTCACGACATGAGCGCAGCGTTGAATTTTGGTTTCGCCCGCAAAAGCGGGCAGGCTTCAAAGAGCGCATAGACAGTCATCACAGGGAGGAAAGCCATGAGAAATGCACTGACAAGTCTTACCGTATCGGCACTGGCGTTGAGCCTCGCCGCCGGCCACGCAATGGCGGAGGATCTGCGCTTCACCGTGTGGACCGGTAACGAGGCCCATCTGAACATGCTGAACGGCATCGCCGACGGGTTCGAAGCCGAAAATCCCGGCACCACGGTCACCTTCGAAACGATCCCTGCCGGTGACTACGTCCAGAAGTTGACTTTCCAGCTCGCCGGAGGAAACCCTCCGGATCTCGGCTGGATGTTTGAGGACTCCATGCCGGCATTCGTCGCAGCAGGAGCCGTGGAGTCGCTGACCGACACGCTGGAGAACGCCGAGGGCTACGACCTTGCTGATTTCTCTGATCCCGCCATGGGCCTCTGGAGGGAGGATGGCGAGATCTATGGTGTGCCCTTCTCCACCTCGCCCTTCATGATCTTCTACAACAAGGACATGTTCGACGCAGCCGGACTGGAGGACCCGCTGACGCTCGCCGAGAAGGGCGAGTGGACGCTCGACAAGTTCCGTGAAGTGGTGAAGGCGCTCACCAAGCCGGAGGATCGCATCTGGGGCTTCGAGTTCAAGGACGGCCAGGGCTATGACACGCGCATCATGCACGCAGTCATGCCGCCGATCCGTGCCTATGGCGGTGATGCATGGTCGAACGGTGAATGCGGCTTCGACGATCCGGAGGCGGTCGAGGCGGTCCGGATGCTTCACGAGATGGTCTTTGAGGACAAGTCGATCGTGCCGCCCGGCGAGCAGGGTGACTATTTCTCCGGCTCCTCAGCGATGACGATCAACCAGATATCGCGAGCTTCGAAGATGCCCGAGGCCGGTTTCGAATGGGGCATCGCACCGCTGCCGACAGGCCCGGCCGGCGAGGCTCCGGTCATTGGTCAGGCCGGCCTCGTGGTCTTCGCCAAGTCCGACAACAAGGAACTCGCCAAGCAGTTCATCGCCTGGATGACCAACCAGGAAAATGTCGAGGTGATGGCGCAGTTCTTCCCGCCGGCGCGGGTCTCGGTACTGGAAAGCGACACCTTCACCGAGGCGAACGCCCTCATTCCGCCCGAGCAGATGAAACACGTCGCCGCCGCGATCAAAGAAGGCGAGGTGCTGCCGAGCCATGAGCGCGCGCCGCAGATCCTCGCGGCCATGAAGCCGAGATTCGACGCGTTGTGGCGCGCTGACTCCGATGTCGAGGCATCGCTGAAGGCGGTCTGCGAAGCTATCCGGCCGCAGCTCTAGGCGGGGGACCGATGTGGCCGCAGCAGACGACATAGAGGCCATGGCACGCCGCGCACGCGTGCCATGGCTGACATTGAAACGGCGCGAGGCGATCGAAGCGTGGCTCTTCGTCAGCCCGACGCTCATCGGCTTCCTCATATTCTTCCTGGGGCCGCTGATCGCCGTCGTGATCTATTCGATGTCGGAATGGAATTTGCTGTCGGGCGAACAAATCTTCGTCGGCGTGGCGAACTACCGCGACGCCCTGACGGAGAATCCGGATTTCTGGCACGTCATCCGCAACTCGGTGATCTTTGCGATCGGCCTCGTTCCAATGAACATGGCGCTCGCCCTGACCCTGGCCATCTCGCTGTCGCGTCCCAGGCGCGGTGTCGTCTTCTTCCGCACCGTCTTCTTCGCGCCGGTCGTCACCTCCGCGGTCGCCTGGGCGATCGTCTGGAAGTTCCTCCTGCAAGGGGAGGGCGGAACGGTCAATCAGCTGCTTGCCCTGGTGGGCATCGACGGGCCGAACTGGCTGCGCGAGCCGGACTGGGCCATGGCGGCCGTCATCGTCACACGCGTCATCAAGATGGTCGGCCTCAACATGATCCTCTACATCGCAGCGCTGCAGGCAATTCCCCGCGATTATGAGGAGGCGGCCCGTCTCGAAGGCGCCACGGGCTGGCAGGTCTTTCGCATGGTGACCTGGCCCCTGCTTGCGCCGACAACCCTCATCATCATGGTCATCACGACGATCGGATCCTTCAAGGTCTTCGACCACATCTACCTGATGACCGGGGGCGGACCCGAGAACGGCACGCTCGTGCTTGCCTTCTACGTCTACGAGCAGGCCTTCGAATTCTTCAATGTCGGTTACGCATCGGCTCTGGCGATGATCATGTTCGTCATCGTTCTGGTGCTGACCATCGTGCAGTTGCTGCTGCGCCAAAAGGGGGCGACATGACCCAGGGACAGCTCGACAGGCTCAAGCGGGTGATGTGGGTGCTATCGCTGTCCATCCTCGCGATTCCCTTCGTCTTTCCGTTCCTGTGGATGGTATCGTCCGGTTTCAAGAGCGCCACCGAGATCTTCGGCCAGCCGAGCCTCATCCCGCGCGTCTGGCGATGGACCAACTTCGTCGAGGTTTTCGAATACCAGCCCTTCGCGCGGCAATATTTCAACTCGCTCTATATTGCGGGGCTGGTCACGGTCCTGACGCTGATCCTCTCTTCGCTGGCCGGCTATGCGCTCGCCCGGATGCGCTTTGCCGGGGCAGGGCTGCTCATGCTCTTTCTCGTTTCCGCCCTGATGGTTCCCGAGGAGGTGACGATCATCCCCAACTTCTTCCTGATGCGATGGCTCGGCCTGATGGACACGCATGGCCCGCTGGTTCTCCTGCCGGTCTTCGGCCCCCATGGCGTCATGGCCACCTTCCTGATGCGCCAGTATTTTGTGGCGCTGCCGAAGGAACTGGAGGAGGCGGGCAGGATGGACGGCCTGTCCAGGCTCGGCATCTGGTGGAAGATCGCGCTTCCCATGTCCAGGCCGGCGCTTGCGGCCGTCGCCATCATAACGTTCCTGTTTTCCTGGAACCTGTTCCTCGAACCGCTGGTCTTCCTTTCCAGCCTCAAGAAATTCACCCTGCCGCTGGCGCTTGCGAACTTCACCGACGCATACGGGTTGCCGCTCTGGCACCTGCAGCTCGCCGCCACGTCGCTCGCAGTGGTGCCGATCCTGATCGTGTACCTGATCGCGCAGCGGCAGATCATCGAAAGCTTCGCCATGTCGGGAGTGAAAGGATGACCTCCCGGACCGGCCAGAAACTGGGCAGTACATGACAAGCCTCAGCCTCAGGAATCTCCGCAAATCCTTCGGCTCTGTCGAGATCATCAAGGGCATCGATCTCGACGTCCAGGACGGCGAGTTCGTCGTCTTCGTGGGGCCGTCCGGCTGCGGCAAGTCCACTTTGCTGCGGATGATTTCCGGCCTCGAATACATCACCTCCGGGAATCTCTTCATCGGCGATATGAAGATGAATGAGGTCCAGGCCTCTCGCCGCGGCGTCGCTATGGTGTTCCAGAGCTACGCGCTCTATCCGCACCTCACGGTACGCGAGAACATGGCCTTCGGTCTGAAGGTGCGGAAAGTGCCCCTGGCCGAGAGGGAAAGGCGCGTCAAGGAAGCTTCGGACACGCTCAAGCTCGACGGGCTGCTCGACCGCTATCCGCGCGAGCTTTCCGGCGGCCAGCGGCAGCGCGTCGCCATCGGGCGGGCCATCGTCGCCGACCCCAAGATCTTCCTCTTCGATGAGCCGCTGTCCAATCTCGACGCGGAACTGCGCGTCCACATGCGCTCCGAGATCGCCGCGCTCCATGCGCGTCTCGGCAACACCATGGTCTACGTCACCCACGACCAGATCGAGGCGATGACGCTAGCGGATCGGATCGTCGTGCTGCGCGACGGACTCATCGAGCAGGTCGGCACGCCCCGTGAGCTCTATTCGAAGCCAGACAATCTCTTCGTCGCACAGTTCATCGGCAGTCCGAGGATGAACATCCTGCCGGTGGAGCACGTTTCGGAGGGCATTCCGGAAAGCGTACCGACATGCGCAAGGCAGATCGGCATGAGGCCGGAGAACCTAAGCCTCGTAGCGCCCGAGGCGGGACTGTTGGCAGGGACCGTGGCTATCAGCGAATATACCGGCGCGGCCTCGATGCTGCACATCAGGCTAGATGAGGGCGAGACGGTGCTGGTTGTCAACAACGGCGATGGTCCGGCGGCCGGTGACCGCGTCGGCCTCACGATAGATCCGAAAAACATGCATTTCTTCGACCGGGCAGGGCAGCGATCCTCCAGCTAGGATTCCCGAAAGAAACCACTGCATCAAGCGCGGCATCGAGCTTGCTCCACATGTTAACTTCGGGATTGCGGCTGATGAGCCGATAGGCCGGCGGTCGACGGCATGTCCGATCCCGCAGCCATCACACGCCAAGAGGAGGTCCATATGTCGAGGATCAACCGCCGCGTCTTGCTCGTCAGCTCCACGAGCGCCCTCGTCGCCTCGACCGTGGTCGAAAAAGCCATCGCCAGAGTACGGCCACGCCGGAACCGAAGTTCGTCTGGCCAACTGCGGGAACTGATCGAGGCCCACAAGACAGCATACGCGGAGTTCAGCAAATCCATCCGCAAGTGGGGCAGCCATAGCCATCAACATGCCAAAGCCAACCGAGCCGAGGAAAAGGCGCTGCTGGCAGTCTGTTCCCACCCAGCGGTCAGCAAAGGCGATCGCCGGGCAAAAGCGAAGTATCTTCTAAGGATCGAGGCACGCCGCGAGCTTGACCTCAGCGAGCACATGCAAGCCGTGTTGCGATCGACGATGTATAAGGTATAGCCGCGGGCCGAGTATGGCAGTTCCCTCGCGCAGGATAGCCGGGGCCGACTATTCGAGATTCTCGTCGACCGGATAAGACAGGCTTTCGTGAGGTAGTGTCTCAGTTTGAGATTTGGTCCGCTTGACCGCCCTGTCGCATCGCGCCCGAACTCCTATATGCTTCCCGGAAGGCATGGGAGTTGAAAGCGTGGCGAATCCGGGATTGCTTATCTATGAGAGTGCAAACGGGGACGAGTGGTTTCTCTGCCGGGACGATGCAGGCAAGGCGTTCGTTCGACATGTTCCTAATCCCCAATCGAGCGGCAAATCAATGCATATGGAACTTGGTGCTTTCTTGAACAGGGATAGGGGCTCGCCGCAGCACGAAAACTTGCTGCACCTAGTGGGAACTCTTGTTCCGCAGCATGAATGATCTATGACGGGCCGCCACCAGTCTAAGTTCAAACTGAGACACTACCTTTCGTGAATTTGACTGGGCAGGGCAGGGGATTGGCCATGTTATCGTCCTCTCCTGCGCGACAGGTTCATGTCGTCCGGCGGGCGGCTCCTAAGCGCCGCCTCCTTGATCCGGTCGAGTGCCTGGTCGCGGCCGGTCAGGATAACCTTCCTCATGGCCTCGGATGCCGCTTCCGTGTCGCCGCGGGCAATGGCCTCGGCGATTGTCCTATGGGAGAGGCCGATCCTTTCCGTCTCCCGTGATGGGACGTCGGGCGAGCTGAGGCCGAAGGCGGCGACCAGGGCTGCTTCGATCAGCGTGCCGACGCCGTACATGAAAGGGTTCTCGGAAGCCTGCAAGACAGCAAGGTGGAAGCGCAGGTCGGCCATGATAAGATCTTCATGCGAGGGGGCCGAGGCCATGTCCTCCGCCAGTGCTAGAAGGTGACGCGCAGTCTCCGGCCCGGCGCGTCCTGCCGCCAACCCCGCCGCATAGGGCTCAAAAGAAAGACGCATATCGCATAAGTGGATAAGAAACGTGCGGTCGACGCCGCGCTCCAGGTGCCAGGTGAGCACGTCGGCGTCGAATAGGTTCCACTCCCTGCGCTCCGTCACGCGCGTACCGATGCGCGCCCGCGGCACGATGAGCCCCTTGGCCGAAAGCGTCTTCATCGCCTCGCGCAGAACGGTGCGCGAGACATGGAAGCGCGCGACCAACTCGCTGTCGCCGGGTAGAATGCTGCCCACGGGATAGACACCGCCGATGATGGCCTTGCCGAGTTCGTTCACCACATGAGAATGGCTCGTGCGCCGGGCTCGGCCGGATATGGCGGTTTCAAGCAGTCCCATCAGCTTCCATGTGCGTGGTGCAGCGCCGCCGTCTTCCTGGCCGAGAGCCAGAGAATCCCCTTCTGCAAGAAGATGAAGACGAACAAGAGCACTCCGACCACAATCTTCGTCCACCAACTCGATAGTGTACCGTCGAAGATGATGTAGGTCTGTATCAGACCCATGATCAGAATACCAACGAAGGTACCTGCGACGAAGCCACTGCCGCCGGTAAGCAGCGTCCCGCCGATGACGACCGCCGCAATGGCGTCGAGCTCGACACCGACCGCGGAAAGGGAATAGCCGGCCGTGGTGTAGAGTGAGAAGACGATGCCGGAGAGGCCCGCTAAAAGGCCGGACAGCGCGTAGATACCGACGGTGGTGCGGCCGACGGAAACGCCCATCAACCGCGCCGTTGCAGCATCGCCGCCCAAGGCGTAGACGTTGGCACCGAAGCGCGTGCGGTGGGCGATCAGGATGCCGATTGCGAAGACAAGCAGCAGAAGACCGCCGATCAGCGTCAGGCGCCCACCCCCGGGCATGCGCCAGTAGAACGACTGCAGAGTATCGTAGAAGGGATGCATGACGGGGATGGAATCGATCGACAGCACGAAAGCCATGCCGCGTGCTAAAAACATGCCGGCCAGCGTGACGATGAAGGGCGGCATCTCCAGATAGTGGATCGCTGCTCCCATCGCCGCGCCGAAGGCCGTGGTGATGAGGAGCGCGACGGCGAAGACGATAAGCGGGTGCAGACCGGTGTTGGCCAGAACCACGGCGATGAAGACACTGGTAAAGGCGATGACCGAGCCGACGGAAAGATCGATGCCGCCGGAGAGGATGACGAAGGTCATGCCGACGGCGACGATGCCGAGAAAGGCGTTGTCGGTCAGGAGATTGCCGATGACGCGGGTCGACAGCATCGACGGGAACTGCGCATAGCAAAGTGCATAGGCGAGGACGAAGATGAGGATGGTTGCCGCCAGCGGCAGATAGCGGGACTTCATGGTGCCGACCGCTCCTTCCGTTCTGCGGCCATCGGCTCCGCCGGGCGGCCACGCCAGAAGATCGTGGCCATGCGCAGGGCCGGCGACTGGATGACCAGTATCAGCATGATGATGACGGCCTTGATGATCAGGTTGAACTCGGGCGGGAAACCGGAGAGCAGGATGCCGGTGTTGATCGACTGGATGATCATGGCGCCGATCAACGAACCGAGGATGGTGAAGCGGCCGCCGAGCAGCGACGTCCCGCCCAAAACGACGGCGAGGATGGCGTCGAGCTCCAGCCACAGGCCGGCATTGTTGGCGTCCGCGCCGCGGATGTCGGCGGTGACGATGATCCCGGCGATCGCCGCGCACAGACCCGAGACCATGTAGACCGTCACCAGGAGCACGCCGCTGTTGACGCCGGAAAGCGTGCTGGCGCGGCGATTGATGCCGGTCGCCTCGATCAGAAGCCCGAGTGCGCTCCTGCGCACGATGAAGGCTGCAGCAATGCCGGTGGCGACCCACAGCAGGATGGGCACCGGCAGACCGAGAAGCGCGCCGCTGCCGAAGAAGGCGAACGCCGCATTGTTGAAGGTGACGATGATGCCTTCGGTGATGAGCTGGGCGATGCCGCGCCCGGCCACCATCAAGATCAGCGTGGCGACGATTGGCTGAATGCCGAGTACGGCCACAAGGAAACCGTTCCAGGCGCCGCAGGCCACACCCACGGCAAGCGCGAAGAGGAGGGCGGTTGCCGCGCTGCCGCCGCCTGCGACGGTGGATGCCGCTACGGCCCCGCAGATCGCCATCACAGCGCCGACAGAAAGGTCGATGCCCCTGGTGGCGATAACCAGCGTCATGCCGATCGACAGAAGAGCCACGGGAGCGCCACGATTGAGGATGTCGATCAGGCTGCCGTAGAGACGGCCGTTCTGCCACGTCAGGTTTAGGAAATTCGGGAAAACCGCCGTGATCAGCGCCAGGATGACGAGAAGCGTCAGGAGCTGGGGCAGGAAGCGCCGAAGACTGCTCGCACTTTCGCCGTTCATCGGGCTTGCTCCGGCTGGCTGTCGGCGGCGATGGCGCGGACGATGTTGTCCGTATTGATCTCCTCGCCCGTCAGTTCCGACACATGCTGCCGGTCGCGCACCACGATCACGCGATGCGAATAAGCGACCAGCTCTTCCAGCTCCGAGGAGATGACGAGCAGCGACACGCCGTCCTCGCAGAGGCGCTCGATCAGGCGGATGATCTCGGCATGGGCGCCGACATCGATGCCGCGTGTCGGCTCGTCGAGGATGAGGAACTCCGGGTTGGTCGCCAGCCAGCGGGCGAGGATGGCCTTTTGCTGGTTGCCGCCAGACAGAAGCCTGAGCGGCTTCTCCCGGTCTGTCGTGCGGATGTCGAGAGCGTCGATGAAGCGGTCGGCGATCTCGATCTGCTCCTGCCTGGGCAGCGGCCGGGACCAGCCGCGCCGCGCCTGCAGCGCCAGCACGATGTTCTCGCGCACGGAGAGGTCGCCGACGATGCCGTCGGTCTTGCGGTCCTCTGGGCAGAAACCGAGGCCTGCAGCGATCGCCTTGCGCGGACCATTGAGTTCGAGCTGGCTGCCATCCTTCTCCGCATTGCCGCTGTCATGCGGGCGCACGCCGAAGATCACCTCGGCGGTCTCCGTGCGCCCGGAGCCGAGGAGACCGGCAACGCCGACTGCTTCGCCGCGGCGAATTTCCAGGTTGAACGGCTCTATCGTGCCGGCACGGCCGAAATCGCGGAAGCAGTAGGCAACCTCCCCCTCGCTCTTGCGTGCCGCCTTATGCGCGACGGTCTCCTGAGAAAGCTCGTGGCCCAGCATCATGGTGACGAGATCGATGCGCTCGATATCGGCGGCATCGCGCGTGCCGACCAGCCGGCCGTTGCGTAAAACGGTGATGCGATCGGAGATCTCGAACACCTGGTTGAGGAAATGGGTGATGAAGATGATGCCTAATCCCCGCTCGCGCAGCGCCCGCACGATGTCGAACACCATTCGCACCTCCTGCGCATCGAGGCTGGCGGTCGGCTCGTCGAGGATAAGGATCTTGCCGGACAGATCGACCGCGCGCGCAATGGCGATGATCTGCTGGACGGCGACGGAATAGGAGGAAAGCTCCCGTGTCACGTCGATATCGAGGCCGTATCTGGAAAGCAGCGCCTGTGCCCCGGCATTCATCCGCCGTGTGCCCACCATGCCGAAACGGGTCGGCTGGCGGCCGAGATAGAGATTTTGCGCCACCGTCAGGTTGGGCAGGAGATTGACCTCCTGATAGACGGTGCCGATGCCCAGCGCCTGCGCCTCGAACGTATCGCGCGGGTCGACCAGGTTTCCGGAAAGCCGGATATCGCCGCTGTCGCGCCGGTAGGCGCCGGTGAGGCACTTGATGAGGGTGGACTTGCCCGCACCATTCTCGCCCAGAAGAGCGTGCACTTCCCCCGCCCTCAAGGTGAAGTCGACGCCATCGAGCGCCAGCGCACCAGGGAAGCTCTTGGTAAGGCTTGCCACGCTCAGCAGCGGTTCCTGAGGCTTTTCCACGACATTTCCCCGAAATGGAACCGAGCGCCCTCTCGGGGACACCGGTTGCTGCAGTCGGAAGAGAAGGCGGGCCAGTGAAGGCCCGCCTGTCCCCGCCCCCTTTAGTAGCCGAGGTTCTTCTTTTCCTCGTAGACTGCCTTCGGGTCGTCCGCCTGCGTATAGAGCTTGGACTCGGTCTGGATCCACTTCGGCGGCACGGTGCCGTCGGAAAGGTAGGCCTCCAGCACGTCGAAGGCAGGACCGGCCATATTCGGTGTCAGCTCGACCGTGGCGTTGGCCTCGCCGGCGGCGAGCGCCTGGAAGATGTCCGGCACGGCGTCGATGGAGACGACGAGGATATCCTCGCCCGGCTTTAGTCCGGCCTCCTTGATGGCCTGAATGGCGCCCAGCGCCATATCGTCATTGTGTGCGTAAAGCGCGCAGATATTGGCGCCGCCGTTTTCGGCTTTGAGGAAGCTTTCCATCACCTCCTTGCCCTTGGTGCGGGTGAAGTCGCCGGTCTGGCTGCGGATGATCTCGAAATTCTCGTGGCCGGCAATCGCCTCTTCAAAGCCTTTCTTACGGGCGATGGCGGGCGAGGAGCCCGTTGTGCCTTGGAGCTCGACGATAGAGCAGTCCTCGTCGCCAACATTCTCGACCAGCCACTCGCCGGCCACCCGCCCCTCGTGCACCAGGTCGGAGGTGACAGCGGTGAGGTAGAGGTCATCCGAGGCGGCGACGGTGCGGTCGAGAAGGATAACGGGGATTTCCGCATCCTTGGCTTCTTCCAACACGGAGTCCCAACCCGTCTCCACCACCGGTGCGAGCAGGATCGCGTCCACACCCTGGGCGATGAAGGAGCGCAGCGCCTTGATCTGGTTTTCCTGCTTCTGCTGGGCGTCGGCAAACTTCAGGTCGATGCCGCGCTTCTCGGCTTCCTGTTTGGTGACTGTCGTTTCGGCGGCGCGCCAGCCGGATTCGGAGCCGATCTGCGAAAAGCCCACCGTCACGGCGGAAGCGACGGACGTACTAAGAACCACCGACGCGAGCACGGTCGCGCCAGCAAGAGCTGACTTGAGCATTATGTTCCTCCCGGTTGCTAGGCTGCAAAGCAGCGAAGGAGAAAAAATCATATAGTATGACTTTTGTAAAGCGGGTGTCGGTGGTGCTCCGCCACGCCTCCTTCCACAACCTGGATGCGGCGTTAAATGATCTGCACCCTCGCTGCCTTTTCCGCGGACGGTGTGGTCGTCTTGGCGACTGCTCCGGTGCGCGTTCCACCGGTTGGGCAGCCTGCGCCCTAAAAGAAGGTGCGAATACTTCCAATGTATTAGTCTGTGCGTGCAGTCTAACAAGATTCTCGCATCGTCTTGTCCCAGAGAGACATTGCTATCCTGCGGTCACGGAGAGAAGCTCACCATATATATACATAATATGGTGTATATATCCATGGTACCGTGACCGAGAATATAAAACTCTTCTCAAACTACTTGACACTAAATTTGGCGAGGCGCTTTCTTTGGGGTGGGATGTGGAACTCGTTTCCAACTGTGAGCGTCGGTTCTGCGAGGTATTCGGCAAAGGTGTCGTTGTGTCGAACAATAATATCTTGTTGGTTAATTCCGCGATCCCGCCCGAGAGCAATCCGCTCACAGACGAGCTCTCGGTCGTAGGTCAATGTCGCGCGATATGGCGTCAATTCGGGCTGCGGATTCCCCGTGTCGTGCTATTCCCCGATACCGTCGTTCCGCACTCGCGCGATCTTCGTGAAGTGTTTGACGTTGTCGACGAACACGATGTCGATGCAATCCTGCTCACAAACGAACGACAGCTGTTCGCGCTGGAGAGGTTCCGCTGTACGAGAAACATGTTTCTCGTTCCCGCCGTAAACGTGAGTGGAAAGCTCAGTCCTGCTGCGGACGTGGATTTCGACCTGACAAAGCCTCAGTCGTGGACCGACACGGCTGATTGCATCAGTAGATTCGCAGACCGAAGACGTCGCTTGCCATCCCGCTTCCACTCACCTACGTCGCCCGCCATCCGGATGCTGGCTTACCTATTCGTTTCCGGCAGCGATCTTACTCCGGTTCCGCATCCGGCCTCTCCACTTTACTTTGCCTATAAGGGATTTGCGAATACCCGTACAACGGTAGCGGTTGCAGAGGCCCTCGCCGATAGAGGTTGGCTTGAGCGAAGCTTCTTCGACCGGTATCACGAATGCGCCGGATGCCGCTCACACCGGTTGGCCGTTAGGGAGGAATGTCCTGTCTGCCGATCGCCCAATCTATCGGAAACGAGCCTGATTCATCACTATGGTTGTGCGCAACTAAGCCCCGAAGGCCAATTCCGCCAGGGAAGTGCGCTGGTTTGCCCGAAATGCAGCAAGCAACTGCGTCATTATGGCAAGGACTACGACAAGCCTGGAATTGTGCAGATCTGTGGTCACTGCAAGAGCACGACCTCGGAGCCTGCCGTCGGCTTCGTGTGCCAGGATTGCCGGGTGCATGTCGATGGAGATGTGGTCAACACGGCGGACGTGTTCACCTACACACTATCCGATCAAGCCGTGGCTTTGCTTGCGACCGATCACGCCGAAAACAATCACATTCCAAGCCGGCTGTTGCGACATCTTCCGGAGAAACTGCAACGCGAAGTTCTGCAGCTGTCAGTTGGTACGAATGTCCTTTCAGACTTTGTCGTGGCAGAGGTGCAGTACGAGGCACGCGACCAACTTTTGTGCAGCAAAGGTGAAGCGGCCTTCGCGTCCATGCGAAAGCTCTTTCTGGACAATCTTCAAGGTTTTTTGGGAGAAAGAGCCACGGTGCACAAATCACATGACAGTGACTATGTGCTCTTCTTGGATCTCCACGATTCCACCCTCGGAGCCCCTCCGCAGACAATACTGGATCATTGCGATGCAATCCTTTCCGAGCGATTGCATCCGAGATTGCTCACCTTGTGGAGCGGATCCAAGGAGGTGGGCGGTGAGTGAACTCGATATTGGATTCTCCTTTCTTTTCGCTCAAACGAGTACAAGTTTAGCTGCGATTTTTTGGTATCTACTCCTCTTTGACGTCCCGCGGTATATCTTGCCCTTCGCGGTCGCCGCCCTGACCTTGCGTTCGGCCTCGTCGCACGACCGACCGGCGCCTGCATCGCCGAGCACCACATTGCCCAGCATAAGCATCGTTCTCATCGGCCATAATGAGGCGGATTCGATCAGCGCGTGCGTGCGCTCGCTGAGGGAACAATCAATTTCGGGTTTTGAGATCATCATCGTCAGTGACGGTTCGACGGACGGGATGAGCAAAGTCGCGCGGGAGATGGTGCGGAATGGCCATGCCACTTGCATCCTTTCCACGGGAGTCCGTGGAGGGAAAGCGAGCGGAACGAATCTCGCCTGCGAAATCGCGCGAGGAGACATCATCATCAACATCGACTGCGATTGCTCGTTCGACCGGTATGCCATCGAGCGTCTCGTAAAGCCGTTCGAGGACGAGGCAATTGGCGCGGCTTGCGGCGATATTGCTCCGCGCAACGCCCACGCGAGCATTGTCGCCCAGTTCCAGGAGATCGAGTACCTCGAGGCGATCTCCGTCGGAAAACGGTTCAGTGCGGCGATTGAGCAAGTAACGTGTGCCTCCGGCGCGTTCAGTGCGTTCCGCAGAAAGGCGCTTGCCCGGGTTGGCGGGCTAGACGTTGGCGGCGGAGAGGACCTCGACGTTACCCTGCGGCTGCGTCGCGCAGGTTGGCGCATCGCCTACGTTCCGGATGCGATCTGCTATACCGATGTCCCGTCCTCCGTCTACAACTATATCCGACAACGCCTACGTTGGGAGCGCGATGCGGTATGGATCCGTTTCCGCAAGCACCGCCGGCTGCTTAATCCTCTCGACCCGCAGTTTCGGCCTTTGGAAGCGCTACACCAGTGGGATTTCTTATTATTCAACGTTGTCGGCGCCGCCATATTTCCAATCTATCTCGTCTGGCTGGTCTTCAATCTGGGCGCGCTTGCCATTCCGATCCTCATGGCGCTCCATACCGCTCTGTTCGTTCTCGATGCCCTGATGCTGGCGTTTGCCAGCTGGACGACTGGCCGCGCGGCCTTCTGGCGTAACCTGCCATTTCTCCCCGGTTATTCGATATTCATGGCCTATCTGATGCGGTCTGTGCGTTTGATCGCCTATATCGACGAGTGGTTCTTATCGGGATCGCATCGCGACAACTACACGCCCGCCAAGGTCCGTTACGAGCGCGCATGGTGAGGTCTTCTCTAATGAGATATATCCGCAAGCGTCCCCGCATTGATAATCTCGGCGCACAACAACGATCAGCGTCGGGCCGACTGGCCCGATCGATATATTTGGCGATGCTGACAACGTTTGCTTTCTCGATCGCCTACTACTTTATCGGCGGGATGTTCGTATTGTCGGCCGACGGAATCGTCCTCAACCAGCGCCACATCGTCTCAGCAAGCTATCCCGCGACAATCGTGAAGGTGCTGGTGCGCGAAGGCGACGTCGTCACAGGAGGGACGCCGCTTCTGCAACTGGAATCTTTTGAGATGGTGAGGGAGATCGCCGAACTTTCCGTGCGTGCGAGCGAGCTTGCGGTGCGCGAGGGCGAGTTGCGCGGCAAGGCGGAAACGATCGCCGAGCTCCTGCCTTTGGCGGAGCGCACGGCGCGTGAATTCAATGACACCGTCGCGCGGCTCGACCAGGCTTCTATCCGAGGGCTCATTCTGGCCGAAAGGAGGGATGAGGCGCTAACATCCAACTTCCAGGCTACAGAGCGCTTCGCCGAGTTGGCCGCTCAAGCTCGTCTAGCTGAAAGCGAGCTCCGAGTTGTCGAAAAAACCAGGCGTATTGCCTCCGACGCCATCAGCAAGATGGAGGCGATCTACAATGAAGGCAGAATAAGCGCCGCCGCAGCAGGCGTCGTGGGCTCCAAACTTCCCGTACCCGGACAGGTCGTACGGCTGGGTGACGAGTTGTTGCAAATCAATGGAGGCAAATCCTACTTGTTCGCCTATCTGCCGGACAACTACCTGTTTGCGATCACCGAGGGCATGAAGGTTGATGTTCGCGCCGGGAACGCACGCTCGACCGGAACGGTCGAGAAAGTCTTGCCGATTGCTGAAGCCCTGCCCGCGGAATTCCAGAACATGTTGCGGCCACGTGATCGGTCCCGCCTGATACGCATTGCGCTGCCCGAGAAGCATCCTTTTGCCATGACTCAGAAGGTGAGCGTCCGAGGCTGCGCCGCCGGCTGGTGCTGGGTGCGTTGACAGCCTGGTGCAACGAAAGCCGTTTGACCGTGTACCGCCTGCGAGTCATTCGGCGGATGCTGGAGACCACAGCGCGCCAAACTGCGTCTGACGACATGTACGAACCAGCGTCGATGGTACGATCTCCGACGTGGCGGAAACCGCGGTCGTAGCCAAGCTCTAGGGCGTGTTCCCACACTCTGCGGCCATTCGACGTGTGCGTTCCCACTCCCCGCACGACAGCCACCTGGAGCTCTGCTCGCGCTCTCACCGAGCGCAAGCCTCGGCGATCGATAGGCTGTTCTCGTAGAGATGGTGCCGAGTGATCCGATGATCCTCGACGGTCAGGCGCAACGCGAACGGGCCTTCGAAGGACTTTCCCGTCGCGCGGACGGTTCCCGACACATGCCCCATCAGGACTGCGTCGGTGCCGTCGACGAGGAAGGTGTCGACGGAGGCGCGCGCATCTTCGGGCACGGTGTGCTCCATCAATTCCGTGAACTGGGCAGCGCAATCGGCGGCGGTGGTCCGCGGGCGGATCCACGGAACGGCGGGGTTCTCGGCGAGCACCCAGTCGACCTCGTCGGCGAAGAGTGCGACGAGCCGCGCGGTGTCTCCGGCCAGCCGGGCGGCAAGGAACTCCTGCACGACGGCCCGCGTGGCCTCGGCGACGGAACTTGCGGCGGCGGCTGAATTCATCGTGGTGGCGGTGGACTTGATGGACATGGCGTTCTCCTAGGGGCTGTAACCTAAAACCGGTAGCCGTCGATGTGCTTGATCCTGCCAGGGGAGGGGAGGGCGATCGATTACTTCAGGGGTAATGACCGGCAGATAGTGGTACGGTGCACGGCCCGAGCGGCGGCGCAGCCCCCAAAAAGCCCCTGCGGGATACGCTTACTCCGCCCGATGCGGCCGGATCACTGCCGCAGGTCGCACCTCTGCCTTGGATTCGATCTCGAAAGCGTCGCGGGTCCCACGATCGCTCTATCACAGGCCCTGCTGTCAGATCAGCGAGACATCATCGCGCACATGGCCAACGCGGTCATTGCAGATGAACAGTGCGAGATGCCAGTGGACCAGGATGTTCTCAATACTGCAATGGTGCATGCAGGCCTGAACCTGATGGATTTGGAGGCTAAACCCTACGAATCCGCGTTCGCGGAAGCGGCGCAGGAAGCACAGGTTAGCCTCGAAGTATCTGGCAGTCAGGAGGTCTGTGACCGCCTTTATACTATGTATGGGCCCACCGGCTTAAGAATCCCTGGTCTTATCGCGAGATAGCCACTGAGGCGAGCAAAAGCCGCTGCCGAAGTATTTGCCCGCCGCTTCGCTACAGGTTGGCCAACGCGAGACCGAACCGCCGTCTTTGCTGGCTGGAAGTGATCACCTCATTTGATTAGCTTAGCGCTCAGGAGAGAAGCCGCTCACGCAGGCCGGGGGTCGAAAGACAAGTAGCCGCCAAGGGCGTGCTGTGCGCGCTAGCGGCTCAATGGCAAGAGCTCCCTCTATCGCCGCCTGCTGCGCGCATTCTCTTTCGTCACACCGGACCTATTTCCCAGTTTGTCCGCGCTGGGACGGCGCACGACCGCCCACTCCAGGATCCTACTTGCGGCAGAAGATCGCCTCAATATTCTCTGAGAACGTTGGAACAACGGCCCTCATGCCAGGTTGTATACGCCAAGTTGGCTTCCTATGGGCATGCCTAGGAGGCTTCGCCCATGAAGGAGCTCCCACCGTGTGGCAGCTACCCAGAGCGGGCGCCACATCTTGAAAGCTCGACTAGAAGATGGCTAAGGTGCCAAAACGTCAACGCGCCATTCCAGCGGATATTGAGACCGGCAGGCGGTTGTCTGCCGCCCATCCGTTCTTTGCGATAGACGACAGGATACCAGAGAACCTTGAGAAGCTTCTTGACAAGTTGGAGCAAATCGAGCGTGAGGAGGTTAGCACGCCTCCTGTAGACGACTGGACCCGCCGGAAAAGTGATGGGTGAAGGGGCTCCTGCCCCTCGCTCCAATTTTGCGCCTTGAGTTCGTGCAACCATGCGCCTTCGGAGGGCATGAAACGGCATTCCAAGCGCCCGCTCACCGCACTAGCCGTACCTCCTAGGCGCCCAGAGGACGTTGTCCCTCTTCCAGGCGCGCCTCAGGCAGCGTAGACCGCTGGGTAACTTTACCCCAAACGGCAGGATCTGCAAGGACTCGGCCTGCGGAGGGCGGGTCGTTGAGCGATATCGAAGCGACTCCTTAAGGCCGATGGGGATGTCATTCGAGGCGCGTGCTAAGGAGGATCATCGATGCCGCGATTTTCGCCCAAACAAGATGCTCAGATTTATGCCGAGCTTCAGCCGCAGCTCCCACATGTGCGAAAGGCTGTGAAACGCATGAGTCGTGAGATGGAGAAGCTTTCCGACATTGGCCAAGCGGCAGCCGTTGTCGAGATTACTCTCGAATTTATTCTGCGGCATCTTGCACACGACCAGGCCGGGGCACTCGCCCTGTCGGAACATCTCCGAACCCAGATCGACATCGGCATCAAGAAGGTAATGTCTTAGCATGAGCCACGTCGGCGCGGCGGTAAAAGCGACCAGCCCGCATGTGAACGGCGAGGGCCTATTCTTCTACGGCTTCCATTGGTGGCCGGGCGGTCCCTCTCCCGTCTACGGGAAATCAGATGGAGTCGTTGCAGCAAATGTGGATTTGATCAGGCGCGCCTGCGCATATCCAGGTTGTCTCGACCTATCCATTAGTGAAGATCCTGTCGATACTTCACGTGTCAAGCTGATGGACTTATGGGAGTCCGAAGCCGTCCTGGAGGCCTGGCGGAAGATATCGAACCTACCCCAAGACCGACATTCAGTTCGGGTATCGAGCTTGCTGTGCCCGAGTAGGACCTGGACGACGCGGATGTCGACATCCTGCTCGAGCGGTCATCTTGATGCGGTAGGCGTACCTCGCCTAAGGTCATCGACGAGGCGGATCAGGCTCGGCCCAAGAGCGCGCGGCTGTCATCACCGACTGAACCTCCGTTGGGCGGCGCACTGACTGCATCCTCGCAAACCCTAACGTGATCGGCCAAGGCCTCGTTGGACAAGAGCGCGCTAATGGTGGTGATATCGCGCCCTTGGAAGTTTGGCATGTGCTGGAGCTGTTTGAGCCGATCAAGTAGTGCGACGCGGGTCATGCTTTCTCCTTCACTTCAACTCGCGGCTGGAATGCCGCCGCGTTTCATGAGGGCGGTACCTTCAGGCCGCCCGTATATGCGCATTGAGCGGAATCTCGACGTCGATTTGCAACGTCGAGACTTGGTCGCCACGCTCCATTTTCACATTGACCTTCTCGCCGTCGACCTGCACGTGCTTGGCGATGACGGCGAGGATCTCTTCCCGCAGAAGAGCCACCAGGTCCGAGTCACCTACGGATGCCCGCTCGTGGGCCAGTAGGACCTGCAATCGCTCGCGCGCCGTGGGAGCGGAAGCTTGCTTGCCGAAGAAACGGAAAATGTTCATGCTGCCCTCCGTCCGAAGATCTTTCCGAACAACCCGCGCTTTTCGCCGGGGACGGCAATCTGCACGGATTCGCCCGTAAGCCGGCGTGCGGCTTGGAGGTAGGCTTGTGCCGGTGCACTACGGCTGTCCGCAAGAGTGACCGGCGAACCGATATTGGAGGCGCGCAGAACATCCATGCTCTCCGGTATAATGCCGAGCAATGGGATCGACAGGATCTCCAGGACGTCGTCGACTTTTAGCATATCGCCACGTTCGGCGCGGTTGGGATCGTAGCGGGTGAGAAGCAGATGCTTCTCAATGCACTCGCCGCGTTCGGCTTTGACGGTTTTGGCGTCAAGAAGCCCGATGATGCGATCTGAATCACGTACGGAAGAGACCTCGGGGTTCGTTACAATCACCGCTATGTCGGCGTGACGCATCGCCAGCGTCGCTCCACGTTCGATCCCGGCCGGGCTGTCACAAATCACCCAGTCGAAGCTCTTCTTCAACGCGCCGACCACAGCCTCAACACCCCGTGCAGTCAAATTATCCTTGTCCCGTGTTTGCGACGCCGGCAGCAGGTAAAGCGCCTCCAACCGCTTGTCGCGGATCAAGGCCTGCGGCAGCTTGGCGTCGCCTTGGATAACATTGATCAGGTCGTAGACCACCCTCCGCTCAGCGCCCATGACGAGGTCAAGATTGCGCAGACCGACGTCGAAATCCACGACGACCGTCTTTTCGTTCCTCTGCGCCAAAGCAGCGCCGAGGGCGGCAGCCGAAGTCGTTTTTCCGACACCCCCTTTACCGGATGTGACAACAATTACTTTTCCCATTTCCCTCTCCTGTCTTCGTTCTGGCCGCCGCTTCAGATAAGTGCCTCTGCCCTGATCGCCTCGCCTTCAAGCCAGAGTTGGACGGCTCGTCCGCGAAATTGCGGCTCGATGTCTTCTGCCGTTTTGTAGAGGCCATCGATTGCAAGGAGCTCTGCTTCAAGCTTGCGGCAGAAGATGCGCGCACCGGCGTTGCCCATAGAGCCAGCCATCGCCCGTCCACGAAGTGTTCCGTATACGTGGATAGAACCGCCGGCGACGATCTCCGCGCCCGATGCGACCGACGCGACTATGGTGACATCGCCTTCAGGAAAGATTACCGATTGCCCGGAACGCACAGGCTGATTGATGATGATCGAGGGCCTAGCTTTGACCATCTGCGATTCGGGCTGTGCGACGGGAGTTGCTGGGTTTCCGTGGTTTACGTCTGGTGCCTCGACGGCCGGTTCTGCCGCCGGCCCCTCGATATCAGGGGCCGGCCTGCCGCCCGACATAGCTGGGGGCATGTCAAAAGTAAGCAGCGACGAACGTGCGCCTTCCATCCCGATAATTCTCACGCTGCGCTTACCAAGCTCACCGATCAGCTCCACCAACTGGTGCCGGCTTATATCGAGACCTTCCACGTCCAGTACGACCGGGCGTCGCAAAAAGAATCCCGCCGAGCGATCAGCGAGATCGTCAAGCTGTGCCAGCCAGCTATCGAAGGGAAGCTCTGGAGTAAGCACGAGCGCAAGGAATGAGCGCCCCTTGAGACGGATCGGTCGGCTGTCAGTTAGCACTTTGGTCATCTTCATTAATTTTCCGTTGCCCAGGTCTATGCGTGCCATGGTTAATGAATGGTTAACGTATAGCCGCCTTTTGAGGACGCCGTCGCGGCTTGGACGGAGAGTCCGTTTCGAACCCAGCAAAGGCGGACAACGGCTCTCGCGCAGATTTGTGTACATCGGACCTTCCTTCATGACGCCCTAGATCACGTCTGTTGAACTCCTAGTCGTAGCCTTGATGACATGGATTGCGTTGTATGATTCACCGTCGCCATTGCAGGAGGTGGCGATGGCTCGAACTAATGGTGATGATCTTCGGATGCGGGTTTTGGGCGCTGCGGCGGCAGACGCTTCGGCGCGATTTGCCGTGGCGCGGTTTGGCGTCGGCGTTTTCGATTTATCTGGATTAGGCGGGCGGTATGGGAGCGGGGAACGCTCAGCCGGCGTCAGGGCGAGCCGCGTGCTCGCGCCTCGATGCTTGCGGGACCTTCGTTGTGCCATGAACAAGGACGTGACACTGAACGAGATGGTCGAACGGCTCGCAGCCGAGCGGTCAGTGTGTATCGGCTGCAGCGCCCTGCGCGGGCGAGGCTGGACGTTCGAAAAAGTCCGTGCATGCATTGGAGCAGGAGCGTCCTGACGTCTTGAAGCGCCGGCAGGACTGGTTCGAAGGCCAACGTGACCGTGATCCTGCCGGGCTGTCTTCATCGATGAGGCCAGACTGTCCACCAAGATGGCCCGCCTGCGGGGGCGCGCGCCGCGCGGCGAGCGCTGCCGAGCATTAACACCGTGCAGTGTAGAGACGCCCACGTCGATCGCGGTACTCGCAGTATCCGTTGCGGAGATTTCTAACGAGCAGGCCGCCTAACGCACCGGCTCCGGCGCCGATAAGCGCGCCCTCACCACCATCCGCGATGCCACCTATGACTGCGCCTGCGGCCGCTCCGAGGCCGACGTCGCGTTCCGTAGTGGTGCATCCCGCCAGAGCTGCAGCGACAATCCCGATTATGACAAATTTGCTCATATTCGACTCCTCCTGGCTCGGGACAGCCTACGCCAGCCAACTGATAACTCGATCAATGATAAATATTGCCTTCGATGTCAGAAAAGCAATGTCTACCGACCGCGCGGTAATTTCCAGCGGCGGGCCTTCTTTGTTGGCTTATGCTTGGGGATTTCTTCTTCGGC
The DNA here is from genome assembly GCF_025336525.1 of Chelativorans salis. Lineage (GTDB taxonomy): Bacteria > Pseudomonadota > Alphaproteobacteria > Rhizobiales > Rhizobiaceae > Chelativorans > Chelativorans salis. Next base: position 24,818 of record NZ_JAOCZP010000013.1, on the reverse strand, counting down.
CTGCAGGCGGTTCGACTACCCCAAACCAGGTCGCCCCGAAGCGAACAGCCGTCGATCCGTTCGCGTCGACACAAACGCAAATGCTCGTTCTCCATTCCACGCGGTTGATCTGATCAAGACGAGGCATCCCGTCATGACTGATGCGCTGAAGCTCGTGCCGGAGCCGGCGCAAGCATCGAATGCGTCGAAGCGCTGTATCACGCTTGACGCGGCAAGAAGGGCGAAAGCACCCAAATCGTCATCGTCGCCACCAAGGAAGGCTACGCGCATTCCTCCTACTCGGCCCGAGAGAGGTGGCGTAGAGCGCCTGAAATGCCGCCTTCTCGTGCATCAGGACAAAAGCTGATGGCAGCGCTATCAGGGCAAGTCGTAAGAGATCACGAGTGGTTGTGATCCGTACCGCGCTCGGATCCGCCCTCGCTCAAGAGCGACATGATCCGTGATTTGGAGGGCAACCTTCCCGTCGGTACAAATTGGATGATGGAGGTTTCAGACGAGAATGGCCTGGTCGCACTTAGCTTCAGCTTCAAGCGGATGCGCTGGTGACCATAAACGATCGGTTGGAATTTTGCCTTATATTCGACAGGGAAGGCAAGGAGGGCGCCGTCTGAACTCCGTCTGGAACTGATGTTGCGCCAGGAAAACGGATGATGCGGCTGTTCCGGAAGACGAAGTCAGAGGACAGGCCGCCGGACTCCCCGCGGTGGCCGGCTACAACTGCCGCTGCTGCGAAGCCGTCCGGCGCCCTTCTCGACAGCTTCATCTGCGATCCCGAGATCATGGCAGAGGTCGAGCGGCTCCTGTCCGGGCGCACGCGCGACATCCGGCTCAAAGGCCGCATTGCCGCGGCGTTCCGGCAGCGCTCCTGGAGACATACGGCCAGCGTCATACGGTCCTGGATGATATGGGTCGTCTTTCTCGATCTATTCATGCTTTTCCTGAGCTTGTTCCTGCTTCCGCGCGAAAAGGCACTGGCCACACTTGTCCCGAGCGCGGTGATCATCCCGGCCGCCCTTGCCGTCGCCGTCGTCTGGCAAAAACCAAGATCAGAGCAACTTCTGGGTTGGACGCTGATATCCGGCGTACTCATCATTTTGTTGTCCATCTGCTGGATGGGCGCGGCAACCGGGGGCGCGGTGTTCGAACGATATCTGCACGTCATGCTATTTGTCGCCATTACCGGCGTCGTCCTTTTCAATGTTCCGTTCATCCAGACACTGGCTATCGCCGCTCCGGCCATGGCGCTCTATCTGGCCTTCCATCTCGGGGTCGCTAATAGCGATGTCGGCATGGCCCTGACGGGCTTCTTTCTCTTCGGCAGTGGTGTGGGCGCTACCGTCGTGGCGCGAAGGACCATGAACATCCTCGCCCACAAATCCTTCCTGCTCGAGCTACGCGACCAGAAGCACCTGGCGGAGTTGGCCGAGACAAACCGGAGTCTCGAGCGGCTTTCGAAAATCGATGGTCTGACCGGCGCCGCTAACCGACTTTACCTGCGGGAGAGGATCGAGGAGCTGTGGGGGCGAAAGGGTAAGGTTGCGCTCCTCATGTGCGACATCGACGACTTCAAAGCGCTGAACGACCATCTGGGGCACATGGAAGGCGACAGATGCCTCGTGGAAGTAGCCCGCATCATTAAGGCATGCACCCGATCGGGTACGGACTGCGTGGCGCGATATGGCGGGGAGGAGTTCCTAGTCCTGCTGCCCGATGCGGGCGAAGCCGAAGCACTGGCGATTGGAGAGCGCATCCGCCGGGAGGTCGCAGTGGCCGCGCTCCCCAACCCCCGTTCGCGCGTGAAACCGACGGTCACACTGAGCATTGGTGTGGCTGCTGGGGATACGCAGACTCCATCTTTCTCCTGTGAGGTGATCCAGCAACAGGCCGACATGGCTCTCTATTTCGCGAAGCGGGCGGGAAAAGACCGGGTGCAGTTGTGGAGCGAAAGCATGGATACACCCGAGCAAGATCGGCAGTGAGGCACGAGGTAATCCCGAGATCCTGGGCAACGGGAAGTCTGTCGGCATCAACAACGTGCACCCACGACGAAAGCAACTACCCACCAGCGCTCCGCGCCAGCAAAGCAATTAGTGCGCCGGTACATTGAAGTTTCGCTCCCTCCTTGTCACCTGATCATCCCAAGGCCGTTAGGATTGCTTCTGCGCTTGGAATACTCCTGAGCTCACGATCGAAACCCTCTACAAGAAGGTCATTGAGGCGCAGTGCTCGAGAAGGACCCGCCACGAGGCGGGTTATCTGTTGCCTCGCCACTTCATCGGAATCCTGCGGGGGCCTCGGAGATCCAGAGAGGGAGCCCCATTGGTACTCCCTCCGCTCTCCTATCACTCTGGTGCGGGCGAACTGCCAGCACCTGGCTGCAGAACGGGAGGTTGCCTAACGCGCATCTTCGCACGCCTCAGCAAATATCTTCGCCTCCTTTGCCGCCTGCACGAATGCCTCCCGCGCAGATACTGGCGATTCATTTCCCGCAAGCACCTTCATGCACGTCATCCGCGCCTGAATTCGTATTCCCGTCTCGCCTGTCGGCCATTCGTAGAGGAGCATTTCCGCGGCCTCTCTGGCGTTACAGACATTGCGCTCTCCGGCCTCAGTCACGACGTGGACCGGCTCTTCGAACGGACCAATATCGATCTCGCGCATCGCAGTCTCTCCTTACTTGAAAGCTCAAGAGCGACAAATGAGAAGCGTTGCGTAACGAATCCGACACTTGTTTCACAATGCGTGAGGTCGGCGTGATCTTGCTCAGCGACTACCTTCTTTATAACCACTTCCACGTGGGCTTACGCTTCATCGGTGGCTTCCGACGCCTTCGGCAGAGTGCGCGCACGTAGGGATGTCAGGGAGTAGAGCCGTGCTAAATACGATTTAGCCGCGGCGCCTCACGTCGTGGAACTGTCGGGCAGCCTTCAGCCACGTCTCCTTGACGGCCGGCTTTGCGTCTGCCCACTGCTTGCGTGTCTCGAATTCGTAGAATAGCCGCGCCGCGAGTTCCACGTCGCCGACACCCTGCAACGTCTTCACGCCTCCGGCGCCTTCCACAGTAAGTGACGGGTTCATGACCTTCCATAAACCAACGACATGTTGGCATGAGCGCGGGAGGGAGTCGAGAGATTCGGTGCCTCCTCGAGAGCGGCAGGCCGGCGGTAGCGGTTGGGGGACCTCGGAGGGTAGGCCGGCCTGCCTGTGGCCGGGAGGAGAGCCACGCACGCTGAACGATGGCCAGAATGGAAGGTTCCTGCCGGTGAGGCATTATTTGCGTCTACGGCACTACGCCATTTTGGCGACTGGTGAATCTCCACGCCGGTATTAAGATTCGCAATACACCAAGCATCCTTCAGTCACTGCCCCGTTGGCTCCGGCCAGCGGGGCTTTTTGTTTGCCGGGCGATCAGTGGGGTGTAGGCTTTGGCGATCCAATTGGCGAGATCGGCTCCCCAACGATGTCATGGAGCTGCCGTGCTGTCTCGAGCCAAGTGTCCCGAATGGCCGATCTTGCGTCTCTCCACCGCTTGCCGGTAGCGAATTCATAGAACAGGCGTGCCGTCTCCTCCACGTCACAGGCATCCGTTTCGTGCAACGCGTTCATGGCAGTCCCCGCGTCTAAATGAGCGGCGGCTCTTCTTCTTCAATTGGATCTAGGATATCCGATGCGTTGTTCCATGTATTCCCCACCTTTCGGCCAATGGGCCATATCTTTATCTTTTCGGACGGGAATGACTTCAACAGATCGTGCGGGTCTTCCTCCTGGAACGCGAGCCAGCGCGGATAATCGTCAGGCGCGATGATCACCGGCATGCGAGGATGGATCGGCGCCATAAGCTCGTTTGCTTCGCAGGTGACGACAGCAAACGTGCGCGAGACCGCATCCGTCTGACGATCCTTCCATTCTTCCCAGATCGCAGCGATACAGAAGGGCCGGTTGGTCTTCATTGCCACGGCATAGGGCTGCTTGTTCTTACCCGTGCCCTGCACGCCCCACCATTCAAAGAACCCGTCGATCGGCATGAGCGCGAGCCGTCTCCTATAGGCGTGCTTGAACATTGCCGCTGGTGGCCACCGTTTCGGCTCTGGCATTGATGGGCGGACGCCGGCCGCCAAAGTTGGGCTCATTCGCCCATGACGGGATGAAGCCCCAAGAGGCCGCATGAAGACCGGCCCAGCGTGATCCGGCTCCTGGATGATGAGCGGGTAATCCTTCCCCGGCGCCCCGTTCTAGCACGGATAGTCGTTGGCCAGTCCTTCGATGCCGCCGGCCGCCTGCGCCCAGGCGAATTGCGCATCGGCTCGTCCAAGGTTGTTCTGACGAACACGCGACCGCCCATGCGAAGCTCCTCCTACCGACGCAATATCTCCGGCACGCTCAGGGGACCGCTCTCCAAGATGCGCTCGTACTCGACCGTCCGATGCCACGCACCCCTGGCTCTGCCCCCCTTTCGATCCTTCTTCGGATCGAAGCTTATCCCGCCGAAATGCGTGCGAAAAGTCTCCGCGGGGTCGACGTCGGCGAAGCAGTGCAGGCGATAGAGCTCAGCCTAAAGCCGCCCGGCCAGACCACCGTCACCGTCCGCGTACGGTAGTTGAGGCCATGATCTGCACAGAAGCGCATGATGATCGTCGGGGAGGGGGATCCGCTGTGCCTTCGGACCATGGAAGTGCTCATATTGCCGTTGCAGCCCGGAGTAGTGAACAAAAAAAGAACATTTGGTCAAGCGAGGCATTGACGGACTTGGGCCGTTAGACAGTCCGGCCGAGGCATAGTATTCCTGGGCCATCGACATGTATTCGGAGCGCGGCCCACTGGCCGCTTGCGACGGCGTAGGAGGGAAGGATGTTGAAGCCGCTCGCGCCGGTCAGCCGGCGTCGTTTTCTTGCCGGCGCCGCCGGCTTTGGTGCGCTCGGCCTCTTGCCGGAAGGGCTGCACGCCGCGCCCGCACCGCACCGCTTCAGGCATGGCGATTTTGAGGTGACGGTCATAAGTGACGGTTACCTGACAGCGCCGAGTTTCTTCCAGGCTACCAATGTCCCGCCAGAGGAGAGAGAAGCCTTCTTCAGCGAGCACGGGATCAGCCTCGATGAGCTCCGTTCAGAGGCCAATATCACCTTGATCCGCGCCGACGACGATCTCATCCTCTTTGATACCGGCTCGGGCAAGGGCTTCCAACCGACAGCCGGCGCCATCAACGACAGCCTCGCCGCCGCCGGTTTTGATCCTGCCGATATCACCAAGGTCGTCTTCACCCACGGCCACCCGGACCACATCTGGGGGACGATTCTGCCGGACGGCGGTCTCCGCTTCCCCAACGCCGCCTATTATTCGGCTGCCGACGAGTGGGATTTCTGGAACGGCGAGGCGGTCTTCACCCACTTTCCCTCTGAAATGCACGACCTGGCGCGCGAGGCGCAGCGGCAGTATGCGGCCGTCCGCAATGCCGTCACCATGGTCAAACCCGGCGACGACATCGTCACCGGCATCCATGTTCTCTCGACCCCGGGGCACACGCCCGGTCACGTCTCCTTCGAGGTGGAAGGCGGCGACGGTCTCATCGTCGTGGCTGATGCGATCGTCCACCCGGTCATCTATTTCGCCCACCCGGACTGGCAGTTCGCCTTCGACGCCGCCCCCGACGTGGCCGCCGAGACCCGCCGCACGCTGCTCGACCGCGCCGCGACCGATAAAGTAAAGCTCCTCGGCTTCCATTGGGACTATCCGGGCGTTGGCTTTGCCAAGCGTCGCGGCAACGGCTACACCTTCATGGCGGAGGGGTGAGCGGCGTTACGGGAGCCTGTTCTTGGCACGGCCCTGGGTTGGTTTGCTGTCGTTCGAGCACGTGGATTGCGGCGCTCAACCCAACGACAGCGCCTGTCGCATTGATCGGAATGACAACGGCCCACTATCGATGGGGCGTATTGGTGGTCACCCTCTGATACCTTGATTTGTCTGCTGACAATGGCGCGATTCCCAGCTGTAGCCGAAATTTGGGATACTACCCGCCAAGATCCTGCGTCGACGGGTCTGGCGTGATGAACTGGCTTGGGAGAGCAGGCTTCTTCTATCCGGCGCTGCGGCTCAGAAGCGCGATGATGGCACCCGCTCCCAAAAGCGCCACCTGTGAAAGAGCCTCGACCAGCCTACGGTGAGCCTTGTTGCCGCGTGTATCGTCAAGGACAGCCACCATCGTAGCTACCGTGCCGCTCACCACGGTTAGCGCCAGAACGGTTGCGAAGATCAGATGGAAGGGGATCATGATTGGCTCCTCATGCTTGACTGGAGCCATTATGCGACTGACTACACCGGCGGGGATAAAATGGGCGGAAATTCCGGATAATCTATTGAGATCATTGCATTGATACCGAGAAATTATCCCCTCATCCCGGCTGGCTCAGCGCTTCGATCTCATCAAGGATTTCCAGAATCTGATCAATCTGGTCCTGTCTCTCTCCACCAAGTGTCTCGGCAAGCTCAATCGCCGGCACGAGAAGAGTAATCTCTTGGACAAGTGCAGCGGCGCGTTCCAAATCGGGGATATCACTTGTTGCTCGCACGGCGAGCCGACGACAACGGGCGTGATTGATCTGGCCGTCAGCAGTGACCAAGCTGCGAAGTTCGCCGAGCGGATTTGTCATTCGCACCACGACACCTGCTGTCCGGGCCTCCACCGCGCGGCGTAGCCGTCACGTAGCAGAACTTCACCGGCCGTCTCGCCATTTGGCAACCTCACCCAGACCAGTGGGCGGCCGTAGCGGTCGCGCACGCCCGAATCCTCAACGCGAACGTCTTGTTTCAGCAGATCCTCCAGCCGGAGTTTCGCCTGCTGGCCCAGAAGGCGCTCTTTGGCGCATTTGGCGTTGCGGATTTCTGGCGCATCCACGCCGGACCTGTTTGGCGCCCCCGGCCCCATGATGCGCATATTCTGCCCGTCGCACTTGATTGTGTCGCCGTCGACGGCGGTGAGGGAAGGCAGGCTGCGAATAGGGCCGCCAGCACATTCATTGCCTAGCCGATGACGCCAGCAGCAATGGCTCGCAGAATCCCGCGTACATCCGTCCCCTTCTTCAGCGACTTTTGAATCGGGCTTGCATCACCAGAGACCCAAATCGTCAACTCAGTATCGAGATCCGTACCTGCGGTTTCGACGGAGAACTGGGTAATTGCTCGATGCGGTATGCTGAGATAGTCGACCTTGTTTCCCCGTATCCCTTGAATGTCTACGATGATCATGCGCTTGCTGGTGAAGATGAAAAAGTCTCGGACAATCTTGTAGGCGAGCCGGACACTCGATCACTACTCCATCAAGACGCTGGGCCAACTTTGATGCGTCGATTTCACTCCTATGCCCAGGAGTCCATCCAGAAGTCCCATTTGCGTTCCTCCCAACCCCTGCCGAGTGTGGCCGAACATATGGCTGGGCGCAAGTATCGCACCGACTGCAGGCTTAACTCGGTGCAACTGTAGCGATAGGTGGCCCGATCGAGCTCGTACCAAGCACATTCACCCGCTCCCCAGGCACAACAGGGTGCTTGCCATCATCGGCCGGATTATCGCGAAGCGCGGTGAGGGGCATACCGGCCTGGTGCTGATCATTGCTCACCAGGGCGTATGCACTTCTGGGCATCCGCCTCCTGCAGATCATCTGCGCGCGAACATGACCCGCATCCGGCCACAGGTAGGCGCTGGTGGGCACTTTGCTCAGGCGAGTACCTGCAGCCCGAAAGCTCCTGATAGGAATCAGCGGCTAGGCTGAGCGCGGCGAGCGAGGTGTTGCCGCTCGGCAGGGCAGGGGAGGGACACCGTGCGTCGTAACGGCAGTTCACGAGAGGGTATAGAGCACCGATCCTCATCTACCTGCGAAGAACCCTGTGCCGGGCTTTTGTCCAGGCACCCACTGCATGAGAATGATGGTAGCGACCTAATGCTCGCGCGTTCCAGACCAATCCATTGGTTCGCGAGCCTTGACAATACGGGATCCGATGCTGGCACCGCGCCGAACTCCACTGCTGCGCGAAGGCTACGCCGCCCGATGCCGGCCGAGGTATTGCGTCATGGTGCGAGTGACGCAGGGGCGTCGCACGTCACGTCTGCTCAGAATCGCGAGGCCACTTCGTTGGATCGCCGATCGTCATTATTCGCAGCATACATGCCGGGCAGAGTTGGAATTTGCCCTGGACCAGCGGCGCGCCGCTTGGACTCGACACGTTGATGTCGACCCATCGGACAGCATCAATCTTCCGCACTTTCATCCTAGTGTTGCAGCCATCACAGATCCAATCCGGCTCGGCAGTAGGCAAACATGGCTCCCGTTTGGTGGAGAGATTTGAGGCTGGGGGATGTACAGTGTGCAGCGGAAGCATCTGTTGACTCCTTCGCCGTGTCTGGCTACCTAACAATTTCTCCCCGCGCCAAAAAAGTTAAAAAAGGTAAAATATGATTTCAGGCACATATATTTTACAATACCTCTGTGTGCGCCATGTAAACTTTAGAACATTTTCTTCCTTGCAAGTGCTTTTGACAGCAAAACATCCGGTGATGGAATTCAGAGGAAACCGGCGGCGTAGCGATCCCATTGAGACGCGGGCGCTGACTCTGCCGAGGCGTGGTCTCACTCAGGAACTGCCACGTGCGAAAACAACGGCCGCAAAGGAAATAACCCAGCCGGCATGTCGCTCGGTACCACCGCACCTTCAACGGACCGCAGCGAACTTGGCGCCCGTCCCGGGCATGTAAAAGCCCCGCACCTGCTGCAGGACCGTGTGCATCGGTTCCGCTCTACCAACCATTACAATTCGTTGTAACGGTATCCCGAACCGCGGACGGTTTTAATGCAATGCTCACTGTCTTCGTTCAGTTGTTTGAGCTTCTTTCGCAATCGACTGACATAAACATCCAATGTTTTGTCGTATGGATCATAGTCACGAAAAAACGCATTCTTGTACAGAAAGGACTTTGAGCAATTCCGATTCCTATTTCCATGGAGCACTTCTATAATTCGTGCTTCTGCATCTGTCAGACGCATTTCGTTCCCATTGTACATCATGATTCTTCTTTGAAGGTCGCAAGTCACATTGCCCAAAAAAACTTGCTCCTTTCTATCTTTCGGCTGTTGTTTGGGTCTCTGCTCAACAAGCCTCCTCATTCGGGCCTGCAGTTCCCTGATATGGAACGGCTTCATGATGTAGTCGTCCGCACCAAGGTTGATCGCATCGGCGCGACTGTCGCCGCTTCCCGCGCCCGAGATAAGTATGACGGGAACGTTCGTGTTGCGTCGGATGGATCGCAATATTTCGATCCCGTTACCGTCAGGGAGATTTACGTCCAAGATTATCCCGTCAAAGTAGTCGATCTCGGAACTGTGTACATAGTGCACAGCCCGTTTGTAGGTCGAGAGAAACAGCAGGCGATCGGAAGGGACGGGCCATGCCGTGCGGATCGTTTCGGTCATCAACGGATCGTCTTCAATGACAAGTATATCCATAAGCTCGCAGTTTTGACTTTGGGAACACCGCCTCCGGGCAGGCGTCTTCTATCATTAATGTGCCGCCTTCCGACGTTTCGGTGTTCTCCCAACCATCGCTTGAGTAAAGATTGATGGGTTGATGAGCTCAATCGCAGGACAGGCTTTTTCTATCCTCGGCGAACCGCGCGATGGGCCGATGGCTGAAAAAAGTCGCTGTCCGGTAATCTTGGCTGCACAGGCACCATATGAGAATCGGCGTACGCGGACGACAAGACGATCTCTCATCTTCAATCATCAGACTCGTTTGGCCTGCCGCCAGGATTCGTGAGCGCCTTGTTCATCTCTCTGCGACCTTACTCTTCTGCCGGTCATCCAAGACGCCTCTGACTTTGGCAGCAAGGTCGCGCTTTCGGTAAGGTTTCGGAAGCAGTTGCAAGCCATGGACCAAGCTGCCGTTGCGGAATGCAATGTCCTCGCTATAGCCGGAGGTCAAAAGAACAGGTAGGTCAGGGCAAATATATTTGGCTTGCTCAGCCAGTTGAAGGCCGCTCATACCCCCTGGCATGATCACATCGGTGAACAAGAGGTCGAAGGTGCGTCCCTGCTTGAGTGCTTCCAGGGCTTCCGGGCCATTGGAGGCGCTGACAACTTGATATCCCAGGCTCTGCAGCTGGGCCTGCGCGTGGTCACGCACCATGTCGTCGTCCTCGACCAACAAGACTTTGCCCGACCCCCCGGGCGCGGCGAGGCTAAATTTATCCAACGTTTCGGACTCATCCGGCTCGTGGCAGGCATGCGGGAGGTAGAGCCTGACAGTTGTGCCGTGCCCACGCTCGGAGTAGATTTTCACGTGGCCCTTGGATTGCTTGACGAAGCCGTAGACCATGCTCAGGCCCAGTCCGCTACCTTTGCCGACTTCCTTGGTGGTGAAGAAGGGCTCGAAGGCATGCGCCAAGGTCTTTTCATCCATCCCAGTGCCCGTGTCGGAAACCGCTACCACGATATAGGGACCTGCAGCGAAATCGTCATACTGTGTCACCATCTCCTGGTCGACGTAGATATTTGTGGTCGAGATCGTCAGACAACCACCGTCAGGCATCGCATCACGGGCATTAAGGCAGAGGTTTAGAACAGCGCTTTCCAACTGCGTCGCATCTACAAGACCCTTCCACAAGCCATCACCAGGAGCGAACGCCATTTCAACATGTTCCCCCAGGGTTCTACGCAACAGTTCGTCCATACCAGAGATCAGTTTATTGACATCAGTCGGGTTTGGATCGAGCGGTTGCTTTCGGGAAAACGCGAGCAACCTGTTGGTCAGTTCAGCTCCGCGCTCGGCGGCCAGCTTGATCAACTGAGCAAGCGCACGGGGGCGGCCGTTGGACGATAGCTGCTCGGCGAGAGTCTCGGCGTTGCCCAAGATGACTGTGAGAAGGTTGTTGAAATCATGCGCAACGCCACCCGTTAATTGGCCGACTGCCTCCATCTTCTGTGCTGTCGCGAGAGCCTGCTCCTGACGCCTGGTGCTGGTGATATCAAATATCAGGCCGTATCCGATGATTTGCCCGTCGGACTCGCGAACGGTGTTCATCGTGTCACGAACCCAGATGGTCCTGCTGTCAGCCAAGGCAATTCGATATTCAAGCTCGACATCAACGAAGTCTCGTGCAGCGCGCTCTCGGGCGGCAGCCAGGTTGGTGACCCCGTCCTGAACAATGCGATCGTTCCAATCTCCGCAGGACGCGCATTCGTCGGCACTATACGAGAGAATACTCTCGGCCTGCGGCCCGATATAGTCCAGCACCCCGCGCGACAGATCCAGCGTATACGGAACGACGCCCGTACTTTCGACCAGATGGCGATATCGGGCTTCACTCTGTCGAAGCGCACTGTTGGCTTCATTGATCTTCCTTCGCTGCTCGCTTTCCCAATCGGCCAGCCGGCGATTTCGCACCGCCTCGAACGAAAGGAAAATGAGCAGTGCGACCGCTGTTCCGACGAGGGACACGAGGAGCCAAGTAGACGTCACTTGGAGCTTGTCCAGCCGTTGGTTGAGCTGGCGGGCAACCTCGCCACGCGATGCGGACACAGATACTTCCGTCAACGCATCTGCGAATGGCTTGAGCGCCTCTCTGATCCGTACGACTGCCCCGTGATCTCCAGGAGAAAGCGTCTCCAACTCTGTTTCGATGCCGTCCAGAACGCGTAGCAGCCTTTCAAAGGTTTCGGAGACGCCCGGCACCGAACGGATAAGAGAAGATTCTGGCCCATGCAGAGCAACACTCGGCCGGCTATAAAATATTTCGAAGCGCAGTATGAGATCTTGAATCTCTTCGTCGCCTCCATGGTGCTCAAAATGGTCGAGAGCCAATAGGAACCGAAGATATTCCTTCTCAACCTGCCACGCAACCCAAGCATTTGTGCGTAAAAGTTCGACGTTGATCTCACGTTCTTTGTTCTGCCAGAGAATAAATGCAATAACCAGCGCGATAAGGGCCAACGCTGCCGCCGACACCCAAGTGACGCGGTTCTTGGCGGCGGTGTTGATCCAGCCCGCGACGACCTTCATCGAAACTCCAGCCGGTACAGCTGCCAGATCATACGGTCATTGTAGGGATTGACTTTGGTGGATGAAGATTCCGTGGACGGATATATAATCCATACTGGGCCTTTATCGCGGATTCGCATATACTGCCCATTGTGCTTGATGGCGAGCAGGACCGAAAGTTCGTATGCATCCGAAACGGGTATTGTTGCGCTATAGTCATTGAGGGCAGTGGCCACTATTTCCTTTCCTGAAGCTCCGATAGCGTCAATCAGGTCCTTCAGGAGGACCCCCGAAAAGCTCTGCAAACCCTCTGTCCAATCGGTGTAAGTTCTCATCTCGGTCTGCGGCAATGTCTCAAGGTCAGCGATAGTGAAATCCACGTCTCTGGCTTCACGCGTTCCTTCCGTTTGTGGTGCTATCTGTCCCGTGATGGTCAAGACCGTTCCTTGTTCCAAAGCATGCGCAGAAACGGACACGCCGAAGAACTGCACGCCCATAAGCGACAGCCAGACTGTCACAACGGTCAGGATTTGTTTCATCTCGTTCCCCTGAATGCGCACCTGGTGTTCCACTTCAGAACACAGGCCGCGTGTCAAAATCGTATGCCCGTTGTTTGAGAGCACATCCCCGTGTGACGGTTTTTTACGCGGGAGGCTTCCTGATTTCCACTCACTTGAAGCGGTTTTTCGCCTTTTTACTCTCGTTTGGGCGCGGCATCGGTCTGGACAGCGGCGCCGACCAGTTTGTCATCGATAGGCCGCTGCTCACCCTCACGTCGGCAGCTGTGGGGACGGACGGTGTCCGCGAAGCAGACATCTATCACGGGCGCCAAGCGTTAGGTCTTCACCACTTGGCGCCCGCACGTCATGATGTCGAAGGCACCTATAGTAGGAGTGATCGGCGTCTGCTCTCACAGCGGCTTTACGATCCGGCGGTAACCATCTACACGTTTCGTCGGCGGTCGCCAAAATCACAGATCTGCGTGGAGAAGCGGGATGGAGCTGGGACTGGGGCTGATCGGCTCGGGTTTCATGGGCAGGACGCACGCCTTCGCGTTCAACAATGTCGCCCGCGTGTTCAATTTACCGGTAAAGGTGCAGCCGGTCATGTTGGCCGACGTCGGCGAGGAGCAGGCCGCGCGTGCGGCAGCGGCCTTCGGTTTTGCCGAATCGACGGCTGACTGGCGCCGCCTCGTCGCCGATCCGCGCATCCACATCGTTTCGGTCACCTCACCCAATCTCCTGCACAAGGAGATGGCACTGGCGGCAATTGCGGCGGGCAAGCACGTCTATTGCGAGAAGCCGCTGGCTCCGAAGGCGAGCGAGGCAGAGGAGATGGCGAGGGCGGCCGAGGCAAAGGGCGTCGTCACCGCAGTCGGCTTCAACTACCTGAAGAACCCGATGATGCGCCTTGCAAAAGAGATCATCGACAGCGGCGAGATCGGCGAAATCCGCGCCTTCAGCGGCATCCACACAGAGGATTTCATGATGGACACCGAGGCGCCGTGGACATGGCGGCTGGACCCGGCCGGCGGCGGCGGGGCGCTGGCAGACCTCGGCAGCCACCTGATCGCCGCCGCGCGCTATCTGGTAGGGCCTGTGGCCGAGGTGTGCGGGGAGGTGGCGACGCTGGTTGCCACGCGCCCGGATGGCGCCGGCTCGGCCAAGCGAAAGCCCGTCGAGGTGGAGGATATCGGCCGCGCTTTCCTGCGTTTCGAGAACGGCTGCAACGGTGTTCTGGAGGCAAGCTGGATCGCCGGCGGACGCAAGATGCGGCAGGATCTCGAGATCACCGGCTCGCGCGGCTCCATTGCCTATTGCGGCGAGCGCATGAATGAGCTCGACCTCTATGTGACTTCCGATAAGGCCGGGCGCGACGGTTTCCGCAAGATACTGGCCGGGCCCGCCAACGAGCCCTACGGTGCGTTCTGCGTGGCGCCCGGCCACCAGCTCGGCTTCAACGACCTCAAGACCATTGAAGTGTGCGACCTCGTGCGGGCGATCGCCGGCGAGGAGACCGGCCATGCTGATTTCCGAGAAGGGCTGGAGGTGCAACGCACGCTGGAGGCGATCTATCGGTCGGTGGAAGGCGGCTGGACGAGGGTCTCTTGATCCGTAGATCTACCTGAACAGCTATGCTTTAATGCTGCGCATGATCTGAGTGCGCTCTGGCGTCATTCAGTGGCTTCTCCTTCGTCCAACGTACGGCGGGCCGTCCTCAGCCAGGACAGGAGATGACTGATAATTCGGCTCAGCTCGTTAAAGTCACCGTCGGACAGATGGGCGAAGGCATCGGCCTCGATGCGGTCTGTGTCTCGTCGCTGGCCTTGAGTATTTCCTTGCCAGCGGGGCAGGGAATCACGCCAACTGTTCATTAACCATAACGACATAAACACCTTGGACATTCGAAGCTGCGGAGGAACGCTCATGCCACTCTCGCGAAGGACCTTTATCGTCGGACTACCTCTCTTCGTTGGTGGCTGCGTTTCTGCCGAATTCGCAAATTATGCAGCTCTCACGGATGAGCCGTTCCCTGTAAACGCCATCCCGCTTTCGCAGATCAGGCCTGAACTTCGGCGCACGGAAGTCGCGTTCGGTGGAGACTACTCTCCTGGAACGGTGGTCGTGAATACCCCGGAGCGTCGGCTCTACTACGTTCTCGGCAATGGGCGGGCGATCAGGTACGGAATTGGAGCGGGGCGAGAAGGACTGACATTGCGCGGCAATGCAGTCGTTGGCCGAAAGGCCAAATGGCCGAGTTGGGCCCCGACGCAAAACATGATGCAGCGCGATTCACGTTATCTTCAGTACGCCAGTGGGGTGCCTGGTGGGCCAAGAAATCCCCTTGGTGCCCGCGCCCTCTACCTTTATCGGAACGGCCGTGACACCATGTTCCGCATTCATGGCACGAACCAACCCGAGACGATTGGCGGAGCCGTTTCGAGCGGCTGTATCCGAATGGTCAATCATGATGTGATCGACCTGTACGAACGTGTGCCGGTTGGCGCCAGAGTGGTCGTCGTCCAGGCTTGATCGTGATTGCGCGGCTATCCGGTGAATTGCGGGAGTGAACCGGTGCGATTATCCTGCAGGCCCACGATGGCCGGGCATTGAGCTCTCAATAGAGAACTACTGGAACGCGCAGAAGAAGAGCCAAATGGCTTGCTAAGATCTGCAGCCAGCCGGGTGTTCTCGACGAGCTGCCTGACGGCTGGGACCGCATTTCCGGCGGCTACTTCGGAATGCAGTGCCTTTCGATGTCACGCACAGCGAACGCTGCTGCTTGCCGCCACGCCTCGTCATTATCGCCCCGGTAGCTCAAAAACCGATCGCACACAGGTCTATTGCTGTTCAAATCCAACACTGCGAACTTCACCCAGCCGACCAGGGTGCTCATCTTGTGGACCTCTCCAATCAGCAAATATCCGGCATCGCTTTTCTCGCCTGCGTTGAAAGTGCGTCCAGTCCAAGGTCGTGGCACAGATTGAGGCGCCTCGCCCTCTGACCCCATCATGCGGCGGCAAAAGCGCCGACCGCGAAGAGAAGCGTGTGAGCCGCGGATCGGTCCGAGACCAACGACAGGAACAGCTTGACCTCAACGACCAGAGAGGACTCTCACATCGGCTCCTCGCGCTTGCGGCATCAATCCCTCTGAACTTTTGAACGGATACCAGCTAGGTGGCGGTAGCTAACGCTTCTTTTGTCGTGCTTGCTAGTTGCAGGCGAGAAGCCGCTAACCTGGCTTCGCCTCTGCCGGCCGCGCGCAGTCGCCGGTCAAGGGTGGCGAAAGCCATCGCGCAGCAACTTGCCCTTGACGGGCCACGAGCACGGCGGCACGCTGACAGAGGTTGACCCGCATCAGGGGCGGCCGCGGGCATGATGTCTTGGCGCGTCCAGCGGAACACTGTGCCGTCGCCAGATGCGATGCGTGATCACGAGCGATCGGGCAATCGCCACGCGCTTGCGCATGCCGCCGGAAAGCTGCTTGGATGGGCACTTTCGAAGCCCGAAAGACCAGAATTGATGTAATGAGCGACTAGCTCGGCGTTTTCGGTCTTTGAGATCTGGCTTTTCTCCAGCGCGAAACCGCTGCTGGAACGTGTTCAGAAGGTGGCCAACACTATTGGTGCATGTGCGCCCAGCATTCGCATCTAGGTAGAGAAGAGAAACACGTCGTCCCGCACGACTGAATCGGAATATTCGACCGGACCGCCTTCGCCATCGGTGACGAGCCTCTGGATACGAAGCAACGGCGCTCCTTCGTCGATCTTCAGGTCCGATGCCTCGCGGCCGCTGGCGGCGGCGACGAACACATGTTGGGAGGCAAGCACGAGCGTGTCAACGTGATGTGCCCGCACCAGCTTGTAGAGAGAGCGGGTGCGCAACGCGTGCAGGGGCAATCCGTCGGCGATCGTTCCGGGAATGATCGAAACCTGCCGCACGGCCGGCCGGCCCTCCAGAATGCGGACGCGGCAGATCTCCGAAACCGGTTCCGATACGGAAAGGCTAAGCACGTGTGCTTCCGTCAGTCCGGCAGGCATTTTTCTGACCGAAAGAAGCCGGGTGTCCGGCCGGAAGCCCGCTTCGCGTGCGGCGGAAGGAAAGTCCGTCAAATGCTGTTTGTCCGTCCGGATGGCCCGCCGTTCAACAACGGTCCGTCGACCCTGGCCTTTCGATACGATCCCCTGGCTCTGAAGCAGGGCCAGAGCCTGGCGGATCGTATTGCGGCTGACCGAGAAATGCGCCGCAAGGTCGAATTCGGAGGGAATCGCGTCGCCCGTTTTCCAGAAGCTATTAGAAAGCTCCGCGGCGATCGCCCGCGCGACCCGCATATAAGCCAGGCCGGTATCTCCAGCTGTCATTGGGTCTTGTGCCCGACATTGCGCACCAGAACCGCGGCGATGATGATGAGGCCGGTGAAGATGTCCTGGAGATAGTTGGGGACGCCAAGGATGGTGAGGCCGTTGGCGACAACCGCGATGATCGCAGCGCCCAGCAAAGTGCCCGGCGCGTTGGGCTGGCCGTCACGAAAGGCCGTCATGCCCAGGAAGACGGCGGCATAGGCCTGGAGCAGAAACCCATTACCGCCGGTGGGGTGGGCGCTGCCTAGCCGGGCGGTGAGCAGGAGGCCGGCGACAGCGGCAAGCAGCGTGCACAAGCCGAAGGCGTAGACGCTCGTGGGCACGATAGGCACGCCGGTCAGCCGTGCCGCCTCGCGATTGCCGCCAATGGCCAGCATCTTCCGTCCGAGCTCGGTGTAGTCGAGGATGAATGCGGCAAAGATTGTCGCCGCCAGCGCCCAAAGCGTCAGCACCGGCGCGCCCGCCAGATAGCCCCGGCCCATATCCCTGAACGCGTTGGGAATATTGCCGAAGAGGGTGGCGCCGTCGCTGATCCAGAAGGTCAAGCCGCCGACGATCGTGCCCATGGCCAGCGTCATGATGAAGCTCGGCATGCGCCAGGTTGCCACCAAAAAGCCGCTAATGCAGCCGACGGCGAAGCCCGCCACAAGCGTGACGACGATCGTGGGAACCATGCCCCAGCCGGCGCCAAAAAGGCTGACGGAGACAATGCCCGCCATCGACACCACGGCCCCCACCGAGAGGTCGAACTCCGACAGCGACATGACGAAGGTCGCTCCCAGCGCCACGATGGCCAGGAGCGACATCTGCTGGGTGATGTTGATGAGATTGGACGTCCTGGCGAACGCCTCCGGCGACAGAGCCGAAAAGAGAGCGACAATAGCCGTAAGGCCGATCAGGGTTCCGTAGCGGGCGGAAAAACTCACAGTATACCTCCCGGCTAGCCGGTTTTGCGAATTGGGTCGCGATCGGGTGCGTGGAATGTTGCGTCGAGAATCGATTGCCGCGTGACGGCATGGTTCGGCGCGTCGAGCGTGATGCGGCCGTGCGCCATCACCAGTACGCGGCCGGCAAGCATCAACAACTCCTCGATGTCGCTCGTGACGAACAGGACAGCACCACCGTCTTCGGCCAGGCGCAGGCACATCGAATGAATTTCCGCCTTCGAGCGCACATCGACGCCACGCGTCGGCTCGTCGAGCAGGAAAAGCCATGCTTCATCGGTGAACCAGCGGCCGATCATGACCTTCTGCTGATTGCCGCCCGAGAGCGTGGAGACGCGGTCGGAGAGCTTTCCGTATTTCACGTTGCCGTCTGCAAGAAGCCTGCGGATGCCGCGGCGCGCGGCACGCCAGGAAGGGACCGGCAGCTTCGATGCCGCGCGATAGAGCGACAGGCGCGGGAGCACTGCGTTGTCCAGCACCGAATGGTGCATGACGAGCCCGCGGTTGCGCCGATCTTCGGGAACATAGGCCACGCCCGCCGCGATGCGTTCGGCAATCCCGGCTGCAGGCAGTGCCCTTTCCTTGATCCTGATTTCACCACGCGCCAGCGAATTGGCGCCCCATATGGAGGCAAGAAGGCTCGACCGGCCGCTGCCGATCACGCCATAAAGGCCGACGATCTCGCCCGCATTTACCGTGAGATCGAGCGGCGGACGGAAGTATGCAGGCGTGAAACCCGAAAGCTTGAGCAGCGGTGCACCGGTCCTTGTTAGCGCCGCGCGCTCGTGCTTGAACTCCTCGCCCGCCATGAGGGCGATGATCTGGTCGCGCGTTTCGTCGCTCAGGCTGCCTTCGCCCACCGTGCGCCCGTTGCGCAAGACTGTGTAGTCGTCGGCGACGGCAAAGACCTCGTCGAGCCGGTGCGAGACGAAGATGACCGCGCAGCCGTGGTCGGCAAGCCCACGGACGATCTTGCGCAGGGTCTTTGCCTCGCCTTCGCTAAGGGAGGCGGTCGGCTCGTCGAGCACCAGGACCCGTGCTTCGTCCATGAGCGCGCGCAGTATCCCGACGATCTGGCATTTGGCCGTGGAAAGCCGTCCCACTGGCACGTCGATGTCGAGCTCCATCCCGTGCCGGTCGCGCACCTCTGCGAAGCGCGCGCGCATTTCGCGCCACCCGACGAGCCCGAGCCTGCGTGGATAGCGGCGGCCGACGAAAGCGTTCTCGTATGCGGTGAAGCTGGGTACGAGGTTGAGTTCCTGGTGGACGAAACGCAGACCCGCATCCTCCGCCGCATGCGGGTCGGCGGGCGCGTAGGCGTACCCGCCGATGCGCATCGTGCCGCCGTCGGGACGGTCAACACCCGACAGGCACTTCAGCAATGTCGACTTGCCGGCGCCGTTTTCGCCGAGAAGCGCATGAACACGCCCGGCGGCCACGCGCATCCGTGCACTGTCGAGGGCCGTGACACCGCCGAACCGTTTCCTGAGCTCCTCGATCTCGAGCATCGCGGTGGCGACTATTTGCAATCAGCACCGAGGCTTTCGCGGTCGACGACCATAGCGTCGACGAAAATCTCCTTGCTGCTGGGTTCGCCGCCGTCCAACACAGTTTCAATCTCCTCGACCGCCGCCCGCGCAATGCCGGGGAAGTCCTGACGTACTGTGGCGACCAAGTTGGTGCACTGGCCGATCAGGTCGACGGCCTGCGGATTGCCGTCGATGCCGGCGATCACGATGTCGGAATCCGGCATGTCGCTCTGCAGCGCCAGAAGCGCGCCGATGGCCGGCTCGTCCCATGCAGCCCACACGCCGTCGATCGCCTCGCCGTGCTGGCGAATGAAGGTCTCCATCGCCTGGCGTGCATTGTCGATCGGGCCCGGGACCTGCACGTAGTGCTCGGCGATCACCTTGATGTTCGGGTTCTCCTCAAGCGCCTTGTCTAACGCGAGCTCGCGCTGTCGTACGCCCGGATGCGCCGAATGGAAGAACTTGACGATATCGCCCTCGCCGCCGAGCGACTCGAACAGGTAGTCCGACAGGATCGTGCCGAGAGCGAAATTGTCGGTGGTGATGTTGGCGCTCACCCCGTCGGCCAGTGCCCCGTCGAGCGCGAAAACTGGAATGCCCTTTTCGGCCGCGCCGGCAACCTGGTCGCCCACCTGATTGGGATCGACGCTGACCAGAACAATGGCATCGACGCCGGCATTGGTCACGTCTTCGATGCGGCTGGCAAGCTGCTGGAAGTCGCCACGTGTGTCGAGCACGTTGACGGTCCAGCCCTTGGCCTCGGATTCGGTGGTGAACGTCTCCACCATCTCGTTGGTGGCAACAGAGCTGAGGTAGGGCGTAAGCACCGCCACGTCCTCAGCCCACGCCCCGGTTGCCGCGCTCACGCCCGCCAATGTGGTCAGCATCGAAAGTGTCCGTTTCATCATCTCCTCCACTGTCCGTTTCCCTGTCTTTCGATCCTAGCCCAGCCGTGCGGCCTGCTCGCGCGCGAAATCTGATGCGGCCATATAGGCCTGGTACCGTCGGTCGGCGCGGTCTATCCGCTCGCGGTGCGGGGCAATGGATTTGCTGGCATGTTTGAGCGCATCGTCATCAACGGTGATGCCAGCTTTGGACGCCACCATCCGCAATACACCCAGCGCCGTCATCTCCAGGCTGTCGTCGGGGATAGAAATCTCACGCTTCAACGCATCGGCCAACATCTGCTGCTGCAAGATGTGGCGCGCGGCACCGCCGATGATCGTCAGCGGCGACGGCGGCAGGCCCGCATGTTCCAGATTGTGGCGGACGGCAAAGGCGATACCTTCCATCACGGCATAGGCCAGCGCGCCGCCGTCGTGAACACGATCGAGACCGAGAAAGGCGCCGCGCACGCGCTGATCCTCGAACGGCGCACGCTCGCCCGACAGATAGGGGAGAAAAAGGGGAGCCGGCGGCGTCCGATCCGCCGGCTGCACCTCGCCAAGCAACGCATCGACCGGTTTTCCCACCAGCTCGGCCAGCCAGTCCATGGCAGCCCCCGCCGTAAGAAACGGCGAGATGATGATGGCGTGATCCGACCGGACAGGATCCGCGAGCGTGTAGATCGTCCTCGGCGGGGCCGCTTCGCGCATCGGCAGGGTGGCCGCCACCCATCCGGTCGTGCCAAGATAGGCATAGGCTGCGCCAGGCCTGTCGGCAAAGGCGCCCCAGGTGGCAGCCGCGGCATCACCGGCACCATTATAAATCGGTATTCCTGCAGGCAGCCCAAGTTCATTCGCCGGCGCAGGCAAGAGTGGCCCGACGACTGCGTTGGCTGGCAATATCTTCGGCAGGGCCCTGGTATCCTGACCGGCACATTTCAAAAGCGCGCCGTCCCAGCCGCACGTGGCCATGTTCATCAGACCGGTCGTGGAGGCCGTCGTCGGGTCGGTAACGCTCTGCGCTGTCAGTCGGAAGGTGACCGCATCTTTGGCTCCGAAGGCCCAACGCACGTCCTTTCCTCGGGCGGCATCTGGCAGGAAACGTTCGACCCGCATCAGCTTAAGGATAGTGTGCGCAGGATCGAAATGGTTACCGGTACGCTGCGCGTAGTCCTCGGGGAGCTGCTCACAAAGCGCACTAACATCCGCTTCATCGAGCCGCCGGTCCGAGTAGAGAGCAGCTGGCCCAAGCGGCAGACCATCGCTGGCAAGTGGAATAAGGTTCTGCATTGAACCGGTAAAGGCGATAGCCGCGACGAATTTTCTGTCTGCTATCTCCGCAAGCGCTGCCTTCAGTGCAGACCACCAGTCTTCGGGATGCTGCTCCTGCGATCGGTCGGCACCTGATCGCGTCTTGATCTGATGCGATGCAACTGCGCGGATTGTCCCGTCCTCGCCGAAGACGACAGCTTTCAAAGCTGACGAGCCAACGTCAACGACCAAGAGATTCCGATTCAGCCCCGCTCCCATTCGAACGCTATCACCCCCTCCTCGCGTTCGGCCTACGTTCTGGTGATGCTGGATGCTTGGGAACCACCACGTAGCGCCTCGAACCTGGAGAGCATGCGGCCGGCGATCGCTTGTCAACGACAATCCGGTGATGCTAGTCCGCACGTTTCCCAAATGGGACAATATCTTCCCAATCTGACCCGCCAACTGGTTGCGACAAGCTACGCGCGGAAGAACTTGCCAAACTGCACAGGGTTGGCGCCGGAATAGCGCCTGAAGGTGGCGGCAAAGCGCCCGGCATTGGCGTAGCCGACGTGACGAGCAATATCGCCTACCGACAGGTCGCTGTGCTCCAGAAGCATACACGCGTGCTCCATGCGGCGCATCGTCAGGTACTCATGCGGAGACACGCCGACGAAGCGGCGCATGCCGTTGGTAAGCGTACGCTGCGACACGCCGATCCGTGCCGCTAGCGCACCGATGCTCATTCCAAGCATGGAGGTATCGTCGAGTATCGCTTTGAACCGATGCACATAATACGGTAGCGGGCCCCCAGCGATTGCACTGGCTGTTTCGACGGCGGTGCACGGGATGTGCTCGAACACCGTTTCAAGCACGGCGTTTACCAGCGGCGCGGGTGAGGGGGCGGCAAATGAAGACGAGGAAATCTCCAACTGCTCGGCGACCATCAGGCCGATGAGCCTGGCAATCCGGCGTCCAGCAAGCATAGCGAGATCGATCTCCGGCGCAAAGACCGGCGTCGAACGAAGCGGCCTGCCAACGAACCGTTGGTAGGCGCGTTCCACGTAACTGCGCTCCAGCCGCAGCATAATCTGTGTTGTGTCGGCGTGCCAATTAGAGCGTACATAGGAGCCAGGTGACAGGATAAGCCCGCTTCCTTTGCGTGAGGAGACACGCCGATTGCCATAATGGACATCGGCGCCGCCGCTTAAAGGGAATTCGAGCATGTAGAAGCTGTCGAACATGCCGGCTTCCACCACCACATCCGGTCCGTAGCGCAGAAGGTTGAGAGAAGCGCCTTCGCAGACGATGGCGTGGTGGCGGAAATCAAGTGCCGTCTCGCCCTTTGGCATCATCAGGCTGTGCGGACGGTAGCGCGCCGAAATCGCGGCTACGGCCTCGGCGACATGAAGCGTACGCAATCCCGGCACCTGACTGAGCCGGTTCGACGCTTCGGTGAGATCAGGTACCATCATTGCGGCAGATTAGGCAGGTACCGAAATTCTGTCCACTGCGCTAATCGGGCACGAAAAGAGGATTGGAACAAGTTGGCCCGGTGATTGCAAACTCCCGAAACGTCCCATCCCTACAATTCAGGCCCTTCGAGCTTTTAGTCTCACGCCACTGCCCGTTTGACTTGTCACCTTCGCACATGCGCACGATTGAAAAGCGCCGCGAGGGAGGCGGCAATGATGATCATGCAGACCCGACCAAACTCCTTCCGCACCGGACCTGACGAACAGGGCATGTTCGGCATTTTTGGCGGTCGTTTCGTTGCCGAAACGCTGATGCCGCTGATCCTCGACCTGGAGGCACACTGGGAGGCGGCGAAGAAGGATCCGGCCTTCAAGGCTGAGCTGGAACATCTCGGCACGCACTATACTGGCCGTCCCTCGCCGCTCTATTTCGCTGAGCGGCTGACAGAGCATCTCGGCGGTGCCAAGATCTACTTCAAGCGCGACGAGCTGAACCACACCGGCAGCCACAAGATCAACAACTGCCTGGGCCAGATCCTGCTGGCCAAACGGATGGGCAAGACGCGCATCATCGCCGAGACGGGGGCGGGCCAGCACGGCGTTGCCACCGCCACCGTAGCCGCTCGCTTCGGCCTGCCCTGCGTCGTCTATATGGGCGCCACGGACGTGGAGCGGCAGGCGCCCAATGTCTTCCGCATGAAGCTGCTGGGTGCGGAGGTGAAGCCCGTCAGCGCCGGCCACGGCACGCTGAAGGACGCCATGAACGAGGCGCTGCGCGACTGGGTGACCAACGTCGAGGACACCTACTACCTGATCGGCACCGCCGCCGGCCCGCATCCCTATCCGGAGATGGTGCGCGACTTCCAGTCGGTGATCGGCACGGAAGTGAAAGAGCAGCTCATGAAGGCCGAAGGCCGGCTGCCGGATATGCTGGTGGCCGCCGTCGGCGGTGGGTCGAACGCCATCGGCCTGTTCCACCCCTTCCTCGACGACCGCAGCGTGGCCATCGTCGGCGTGGAGGCGGGCGGCAAGGGGCTTGAGGGCGAGGAGCACTGCGCCTCGCTGACGGCGGGCCAGCCGGGCGTGCTGCACGGTAACCGCACTTATCTCCTGCAGAACGAGGACGGGCAGATCAAGGACGGGCACTCTATCTCCGCCGGGCTGGATTATCCCGGCATCGGACCGGAGCACTCGTGGCTGAAGGAGTCCGGCCGCGTCGAATATGTGCCGATCATGGACACGGAAGCGCTGGAAGCATTCCAGCTTCTGACGAGGCTCGAGGGCATCATCCCCGCGCTCGAACCCAGCCACGCGCTGGCGGAGGTCATCAAGCGCGCGCCGAAGATGGCAGGAGACCGGATCATCGTCATGAACCTGTGCGGGCGCGGCGACAAAGACGTCTTTTCCGTCGCCAAGCATCTCGACATGAACATCTGAGCCATGACGCTGCATTTCGTCGACATATGGGTCAATTGTCCCGACCGGGAGACGGCGGAGAAGATCGCCGACGCCTGCATCGCCGAGCGGCTCGCCGCCTGCGCCAATATCTTCGCACCCATCGCCAGCCGCTATCGCTGGCAGGGGGCGGTGGAGACGGCGGAAGAAGTGCCATTGTTGCTCAAGACGCGTGCGGAGCATTTCGACGCCGTCTGCGACATCGTGCGACCGCTGCACCCCTTCGATACGCCCTCCATCGTGGCGACGGCGATCAGCGACATCGACCAGCAGTATGCCGACTGGCTGCGCAAGGAAACAAGGGAACCGGCATGACCGCCACGCGCATCGATACGCTTTTTGTCAGGCTCAGGCAGGAGAACCGGCCGGCATTGGTGACCTATTTCATGGGCGGTGATC
>NZ_JAOCZP010000012.1 GCF_025336525.1 Chelativorans salis | reverse complement strand
CACGCCCAGAAGCGGACGATCGAGGAGACATGGCGACACATCGGCCATCTCGTCTCAACCATCCAACCCGGCGAATGCGAAAACTACTTCGCAAACGCCCGATACGCTTCCGTCAAATCGTGAACGACTCTAGTCGAAGGAAGTGATCGTTACCGAGCCATTGTGGAATGCAAAGGCGGCTTCGATATCACTACGAAGCGTGCGACCCTGTGAGAGGTCAGGCAGTTCGTCGATAGGGAAGAAACCGACCTCGCATGTCTCTATGCCAGTGCTGGGGGCGGTCATATCGCTGCGATCGCATAAAAAAGCAGCTTATAAAAGTCGCGTGCGTCGGGCTCGTAGGGACGCTTGGCTTTGTGCCGAATACAATAGAGATTGCGAACGGAGACGATCACGCCGGCTTCTTCTCGAAACTCCTTCGCAATATTTTCGGCTGCCGATAGCCCGACCTCTGCGAAGCCGCCAGGGAGCGTCCAGCGACCGTCGGCTTGCTCTCGCACAAGCAAGATTTGTTCATCCTCGATCAGCGCACCACGAACATCCACTTTGGGTGTTGCGTAGCCACTTGCGAAGTCGGATACGAGACCAGCAATTCGTTCGATCGGGACATTTCCCAGATCGCCGAGCATACCGTCTGCAATCTCTGCAATCTCCTCGTAGCGCTCGCGATCAAAGGGGTTCGTGGAAAAGAGCAGGCCGTTTGATGCGATCGCTTGTAGACGTTTCGCATGCGTGAGCCACTGACTTTCCATATGGCCACCCTCCAGGTCTGACTCGTCTGCTACTAATACCGCGACCAACAGCTGGCTCAACGAATGGCCGCCCCCCACCCGCTGCAGCCTACGGGAAGGTGAAAGTTCGAGCCCAGTCCAGTCGTTCTCGCCACCCCTCAGGAACGACCGCTGTGCGCCCGATCACGGACCTTCAGACAAGCCTTGCCGCCACCCGGAAGCAGACGTAGTGGTTGAAGCCAGACGCAACGGCTACTGCCGTAAGGAAGGAGCAAATTCAGTTCATGGGCGAGTATGATCCAGAAGCGATATTCAATGCGCACCGGGATCGGTTCATAAAGGTCCTAGAGCCGCTGTTCCTACCGGACGATCCAGTCAGCAACGACATCATCCGCTACTTCGCTTCTCTGCTTCGCGTACTCGGCATGGAAGACAAGGGGTGGGACCCCTATGCAGAAAGCCGTAACATACTGAATGATCTCAACGGCCTGATGAAGCTAGAGCTTCCCGAGGAACGTTTCCCGGACGGCTGGACTTCTTGGCGTCTTGGTTTGCTCCTGTACAGCCACATAGTGGAAATGAATGCGCCTTACGAGGTGATCACTAATCTGCTGCGCTTCCGTCTTGGCCAAGGCTACAGCCCCAATCCATACTTCGATCTTCTCACCGCGAAAGAGCAGAAGAACTTCGCCAAGAGCGGCATAAGGACGGGTCGGAAGATCGAAATTATAAAAGCGTTGTCTAAGGAGGCTGGCTTAGCAGTCGGCGAACTTTACGACGAGTTCTACAACGCTCGTTTGAGGAACGCGGTTCAGCATTCAGATTTCATCCTGACGGAAGACGATTTCCGTTCCCGAAGTGGGATAAGTGGCACGAAAGCCTTCAAACTGACCTACGATGAACTGGACACGCTTATAACGAAAGCGAAAGCCTTCATCGCCGCGTTCTTCCAACTTGAAGTTGACGCACGCGTGGTGTGGGGGGCGAGGAAGGGTCAGGCGATACCCTATGACGCTCACTACAAGGGGTTGATGGAAGTGCTGGTAGATGGCCGCGATCTCATGTGCGGGTTCGCAGTCCATTGGCCGAACAACTCGCAGTCCGTGTACCGCCGTACCGAAGCCGGAGCGGAAATGGTCAACTGCATGGTGAACTTAAAGCAGGCAACTGTGGACTTGTGGGTACACCTGTATGCCCGGAAGCCGGGAACGTTCAGCCCGCTGGTCGAAGAAGGGGCCGAGCCGGTCTATACCCCGCTAGACAAGTCTGATGTCCGGCCAACGTGGCCCGAAGACGCCACGAAGCCGAGGGCGTGAAAACGGGTCCCGCGTCGCATGCAATGAAATTGATTTCACCTGCCGATCAACCCGGTGGAACGATAGACCGAATACCCTAGACCACCCTGCGGATACTCCTTGGCCCATGCCAAGACTGCTGCGGTCGGCACGACAAACGTGGTCTGCCCTTTCGGGTGAAAGCAGTTCCTCCCGTGCTTCATGTAGAACGCCCCGGCTTGACGAGCATAGACCCGCCCGCGTGAAGGGTTCGTGCCTTCGATCTCGTAAACGCGGTACTGGAGCACGCCGCCTTGAGTGTGCCGAACCACGGCAACTTGCCCGACTTCCGCGTGACGGTAGTAGGCTTCAATGTCCTGTTCGGTCTGGTCAATGCAGGGTGAGACAGAGCGCGTGTGTTGCATTCGACTACTCCGGGCTTCTTGGCAGGAACCCTCGCTACTACATAACAGGCCAACTTGCATATTCATGGGACACCACGGCCTTGGCGACCGATCGTGGTCAGTACGATGCCATCCCGACGACAACACCCATCTCAACTTAGATGCCGAACCGAGCGGACGAGGCGACACTTGGCGCGGTGTCGTCCCGCCCTCCACCCAGCGCCATAGGCGGAGTACTGCCGTCCCGAGACGGCGACCGACGAGGCGAGGCCATTGTGGGCAACCAATCTGACGCCAGCGCGTATCCCGGGCCACGAAACATGCTCCCGACGTTGAAGGCGTGATGGTGGCTCGCACTGCAATCCGCATACTCCGCAACCGCAAACGGAAGAAGCAGGCCCACCCGTCGATCGGATGAATAAGCCGGGAACACAAGGCTCCATCACGCAGGATCCGGCTGCCCGCGATCAGCAGATCGCTCAGGGCATGGCGCATTGAGCACCGCACTTCCGGATCGGCGGCCACCAGCGCACTGAGCATGAGAGGCCACAGCGCGTTGGCCGCGCCAAGCCGCCGGTCGCTCGTCCCGAGGCCAATTGAGCCGAAGGGCAGGTTTCGAATCGGGCAGTCGCTGCCGTCGCGATTGGTCTCTTCGATCCTGCTCCGCAGATCATTGTCAGCCGTCTCATCCCATCATTTCAACTACCCTTCGTCGTTGATGAGCGGGCGGCGGTCCGTCCGTCCGCAGTCATCGCCCGAACCCGGCCGAGTACGGCAACCAGGTCGCCAACCCGGGCACCATGAGCAAGATGAGCAGACCAAGGAGCATCAGCAGAACGTAAGGGAATGCGCCGCGCACCACCTCCGACAAAGGGGCGTCGGTGATACCCTTGATCACGAACAGGTTCATCCCCACGGGCGGTGTGATCATCGCCAGCTCCAGGTTGATCATCAGCATGACGCCGTACCAAATCAGGTCGATATCCAGCGCAATCATGGTCGGCAGCAGAATCGGTGTTGTGATCAGGATGATGGCGATGGACTCGAAGAACATGCCCATTACGAAGATCATCGCCATGACGATGAGCATGAACCCGACCTGACCAAGTCCCATCTGGGACACCATTTCCGTCACGCCGACCGGAAGGCGGATGATGGTGATCGCATGGCCGAACATTGCCGCGCCGGCGATGATCATGAAGACCATCATTGAGGTGCGCATGGACTCGTAGGCACAATCCCAAAGGTCGCGCAGACCAAAATTGCGATAGGCCAGCGTAGCGACCAACAGCGCATAGATCGATCCTGCTGCCGCAGCTTCGGCGGCGGTGAAGATGCCGAAGTAGATTCCCCCCATCACGACCGGTGGGGCGAGAATGGCCCAGATCGACTTGCGGATCGCGCGCAGGATTTTGGCGGTTCCGGCGTAAGGAGGCCGTTCCACGCCGCGCCGCATTGCGCTGAAAACCGAATAGGCCGAGAAAATCAGTGCAAGCAGAACACCGGGGACGATACCGGCAAGGAACAGCGCGCCAATCGAAGCCTCTGACACGATCGCGTAGAGGATCATCGGGCCCGACGGTGGGATGAGGATTCCGAGGGTGCCACCAGCGGCCACAACGCCGAGAGCTTCACGACGAGGATAGCCAAAACGCTTCATTTGCGGAATGGCACTGGAACCGACCGACAACGCAGTGGCCACAGAGGAACCGGAGATGGCAGCGAAGATCGTGCAGGCCATCACTGTGGCGATACCCAATCCCCCGCGGATATGGCCGACAAGCGTATTGGCCATGTCGTAGAGATCGTCGATGACTTTTGCCCGGATCATGACGTTCGCCATGAAAACGAAGAGCGGGATCGTGGTGAGGATCGGCTTGTTCAGATGAGCATAGACCGTGTCGGCCACCGAGCCGATCCCGCCTTCAAAGACGAGAAGGATGACCGTGGCGGTGAGCCCGAGAGCAGCGAAGATCGGGATGCCCGTCAGAAGGAGCAGGATCAGGCCGGTGAAAACCAGAAAGGCAGTCATTTCCCCGGCCCTCCGAGTATATGGCCTATCAACCTTGCTACGGAAAACAGTCCAAGAAGTAGCCCACCGATCAAAATTGGAAGCTGAGGAATCCAGGACGCGATTTCGATGGAGCCGGACGTGTAGGACCCAAAGCTATGGGCGAACTCGACCGCTTCCCAGGTGCTCAGTACCAGCACTAGGGAGAACGCGAGCACGCAGAGATCACTCCAGATCCAGCGTAGTCGTCTCATCGGTCTTGAGAGATTGTCGGTGAGAAGATCGATCGAGATATGATTGCCGCGCCGATAGGCCTCGGCGACACCGAACATGACCAGCGCGACCAGTACAAACCCCGTGAGTTGATCGATCCAGACCGGCGGGCGACCGATCACGTATCGCATGAACACCGAGTATGTCGTCAGACCCAAGGCAGCGAGAATGAGCAGCGTGCTGATCGCGCCGCCAGTCCAGACAATCGGTGTAAGTAGCCGCTGTGTGAGAGGGGCGGCCGAAGCCGCCCCATTGTTGTCAGTGTTGCCGGACATCGAATTACGAGCCCGAACGAAGCTTGTCGATGAGTTCCAGCAGTTTCTGGCTATCCGGGTCGTCTGATTTGAACGCTTCGTCAAACGCCGGGCGCATCACGGCTTCCATGGCGGCGTTCTCTTCGTCCGTCGCGATGTGGACGCTGACCCCTTTGGATTCCAGCTCGGCCGGAGCGCCAGCGAGGGCTTCCTCGGCAGCATCAACAGCCCAGCCCGCGGCTTTCTCACCAGCTTCGGCCAGGGCAGCTTTCGCATCGTCGGAAAGCCCGGCGTAGAAATCGGGATTCACGTAGCCGTGGAAGAAGACCGAGATCACCGGCGACACTACGAAATGATCCTGCACCTCGTAGTACTTGCGAGACACGGCGGCGTCGGTGCCGGTCATGGCGCCGTCAAGAACGCCGGTCGCAAGCGCCTGGTAGACTTCCGATCCCGGCAGCGCCGTCGGCGCGGCTCCGAGCGCAGCGAGGCCGGCGTCGAACGCGGGCGTTAAACCACGAATCTTCACACCCTCGAAGTCCGCCGGAGTTTGCAGAAACTCGCCGTTTGAAGTGAAGACTGAGCTGTTGGTCTGGAACAGCCAAACGACGTTCTCAACGCCCTTGGTGCGAAGCTTCTCTTCAAGGAAGTTTGCTGCCTCCGAGCCGTCCCAGTTGCGCCAAATGTTCAGGTCCGAAAAGGCGTAGGGCGCGGTGGTCACCGTCATGATCGGCAGGGTCTTGCCCCACTGGAACTGAACTGAGAAGGCGCAATCAATGTCGCCTTTGGCGGTCGCCACGATGTTCTCACCGGCTCCCACAAGGCTGTCGGCACCAAATATTTGCACATCGATTTCACCATTCGACAGCGTCTCGACCTCGGCTGCCCAGCGGTCGATCACCTGCGCCACAGTGTGCGCGGGCGGCAGCTGGTGGCTGCAGCGCATCGCGGTTTCGGCCTTGGCCGAAGCCGCTCCGCCCAAGGCAAGGATTGCGCCGATAGAGGTGGACAGAAGTTTGGCTTTCATCTCAGGGTCTCCTCCCGTTTCAAAGTTGCAAGGTTGTGGCGCAGCGCCACCGATTGCCCGCCTCCTCCGGCAGACTAGGCGCAATCATGCCACTCTTGCGCGCCATTCCAGCGTTTTTGGCGGTCCGGCTTTCGCCAAGGCGCCGTTAAGCATCTCCTCCGGCATCGCTTCGGCCAGGATTGAGCGCATCTCTATAATCTTCTCGATGTCTACTCCGGTATCGAAACCCTTGGTCTCAACGAGATAGATCAGGTCCTCCAGCACGACATTGCCGGTCGCGCCCGGCGCGAAGGGGCAGCCACCGAGGCCGGCGAGCGAGGCGTCGAGCACTCGGCATCCAGCGTCCAGCGCGGCAGAGGCGTTGGCGATGCCCATTCCGCGTGTGTCGTGCAGATGGATAACGTAAGGCAAATTTCCGAGCCGTTTCTCCATCCGCGCGCAGAGCGATGCGATCTGGCGCGGACCCGCATAACCGACCGTATCGGCCAGCCCTACCATGTCGACCCCGGCCTCGAAGCACCGATCGACCATCCGCATGACATCGTCCTCGGGCACGTCGCCCGACAGCGAGCAGCCGAAGGCCATCGCGATGCCGGCGTTGATGATCGTGTCCTTGCCTGCTTGGTCGCGCAGCTGCACCACATTGGCGATCTCGGCGAGGCTCTGCTCCTGCGTGCGGCGAACATTGGCCTCGTTGTGGGCTTGGCTGGCGGAGACCACCACAGTGATTTCGCCCACCGACGTCGCCAACGCATCCGTCGCACCGCGCTGGTTCAGCGCCAGCGCCACCCCATGGGCGTCGCCATGCCTGTCGACCGCGGCAATGACGTCGCGGACATCGGCGAAACGCGGCACCTTGTTGGCGGGCAGGAACGATCCGACCTCGAAATGGCGGATGCCTGCGGCGTATTCCTGATCGATCCAGCGAACCTTCTGCGCGGTTGAGGGCCAGGATTTCGTCAGTTGCAATCCGTCACGCAATCCCACTTCTCGAATTGCGACCCGACCGGTCGGATAGGTTTTGTACAAATCGGCCATGATTACTCCGCCGTCTCCACCTTGAGAGCGTCAAGGATCTCGGCGTTGTGCTGACCAATGGAGGGAATGTCGACGTTCATCGAGACCACCGGCCGGCCGTTCATCTCCACCGGCAGAGCCGGAGCACGAAAATCCTTCTTCCCTGCATAGTGCGAGACGAAGAGACCGCCGGGCCGGTTTACATGGGGATCGTCGTACATCTCCGCCGGCCGTGTAACCGGCGCGAAGAGGAGGTCATTCTCTTCCATGATCCGGATCATCTCGTCATAAGGGCGGGAAGCCACGACCTCGGCAATCAGCGGCAGGGTCCAGTCGCGGGCAGCGATTTGATCAGGCCGCGATTGCAGACGTGGATCCTCGAGTAGGTGATCGAGTCCAAGACCCTTGCAGAGTTTTTCCCACTGGCCGTCGGTGGCGGCACCGACGAAGATCTGGCGGCCATCGCTCGTCGGGAAGAGGTCGTAGACCGGCCAGGAGAACACCCGCTCCGGCATCGGCGGCGACTCCGTCCCCTCGATGTCGTACTGCACCATGTGCTGCGCCACGAGAAGCAGGCAATTCTCAAACAGGCCGGAGCGGATCGCCGCCCCCTCGCCGGTCCTTTCTCGTGCGATCAAGGCGGCAAGCACACCATATGCGGCGAAGAGCCCGCCCATGATGTCGTTTGCCGAGGAGCCGATGCGCAGAGGCCTACCTGTCGGACCCGTCATGTAGGCCATCCCGGTCATCATCTGTACAACCTCGTCCATCGCTGCGCGATGTTCGTAGGGGCCCTTCAGGAAGCCCTTGCAAGAGGCGACGATGAGCGAGGGCTTTGTCTTTCGCAGCTGTTCGGGGGCCAAGCCCATCTTCGCCAGGGTCTCATCGCGGAAGTTCTCGACGAAGACATCAGCGGTCTTCAGCAGCTCATGCAACCTTGCCAGATCATCCTTGTCCTTGACGTTCAGCGTGACGGACTTCTTGCCGCGGTTGAATGTCGGGAAGAATCCGGCCCCCATGCCGGTCAGATTGCGCGTCTTATCACCTTGTGGCGGCTCGACCTTGATTACCTCGGCGCCGAGGAATCCGAGGAACATGCCCGTCGACGGCCCCATCACCATATGGCTCATCTCGACCACGCGTACGCCGTCGAGAGGTAGAGTCGATGTCATCAGGTGCTCCCATCGATCCTTATCGATGGAGACTATGACGATTCCTGAGCGGTCAGAAAATAATATCCTTTCGAAGGGATCGTTCTTGGTTCTAGAATGGTCGCATGGACACTAGGCAACTCCGGTATTTCGTCGCGGTTTGCGAGTTTCGCAACCTTTCGCACGCCGCCGATCACTGCAACACGGCGGCATCCGCCCTCAGCCACCACATCGCGAGCCTTGAGGCCGAGTTGGAGACAAAGCTGTTCACGCGGAAGCCAAGGGGTATGGAGCCCACGGCGGCCGGTCTGAAGTTGCTCACACATGCCCAGTTCATTCTCTCCGCGCTCGAGAATGCGGCCTCTGAGATCAAGCATGGCCAAGCCGAGATATCCGGAAGCATCGCAATCGGCATGCCTTTCTCCGTGATCAAGGTCATTGGGGGGCGGCTCATGCGAAAGGTCATCGAGGACCTTCCGCGCGTTCGCCTTCTCATACGAGAGGGACTGTCCGGTGTGACCTACAACGCGCTTCGATCGGGCGAGATCGAGACAGCGTTGATCTTCAACCCTCCGTCGGACTCGCGGACATTGAGAACACCGCTTCTCGAGGAGGAGCTCTTCTGCATCGGCCACCAGGATATTGTCGGCGTCGCCGATGAGGCGATACGGCTGCAGGAGATGGCGGCGTTGCCGGTCGCGCTCCTTCAGAGCGGCACACTATCGCGCGCACTTGTCGACCGGCCGGCGGAACTGGCTAAACTCGAGTCGCAGGCACGTATTCAACTGGCCTCGATCGCGGGGACGCTAAGCGCCCTCAAAGAAGGCCTGGCCTGCACGCTGGCACCAAAGGTTCTCGTCAGCGACGAACTGGCAAGCGGAGAACTTATCGCGCGCCCCGTCACCGATCCGCGCCCGGTAAGAACGCTGCATCTCGTATCGGCCCTTGATGCCCGGCCAACCTTTGTCAGAGAAATGATTTCATCACTTGTCGTGGAGTTGGTGCGGGACGCCGTTCGTGAAGGATTATGGGAAGGCGCTCGGTCTATCGAGGTGTGAACTCGTCACGGAACCGTTTCAGGTTGTTCACATAGGTCCGCGCTGATGCCTTCAGCTGTTCTTCTGCCTTCGCTTCCAGCGTGTGGACCACTTTGGCCGGTGCGCCGACGACGAGGCTGAAGTCAGAAAACTCCTTGCCTTCCGTCACGAGCGCGTTTGCACCGATGATCGAGTTCTGGCCGATGCGCGCATTGTTCAGAATTGTCGCGCCCATCCCAACAAGCGTGTTGTCGCCGATCGAGCAGCCGTGCATGATCGCACGATGTCCGATCGTAACGTCGGAACCGATCCGCAGCGGCGAACCCGGATCCGAATGGAGCACCGCCCCCTCTTGGATGTTGGTGCGGTTCCCGATCACGATGGGCTCGTTGTCGCCACGAATAACCGCCGAGAACCAGACACCGACATCGCGCCCCAAGGTCACGTCCCCGATCACACAGGCGTTCGGTGCGACCCAGTGCTCCACTTCAGAGTAGTTCGGGGCAATGTCTCCAGGGCACAAACTGGCATTGATCTATCTCCTCGTCTTGATCATTTCGTTCGGGGCTTTCGCGAATTCAGGTGGCCTGAGGAAGCGGTGGAATATCCGGCTCACGCGCGGCAGACTGCGGAGGATATTCCCTATCGCCAAGCACGAGGCACGAGAGCGCAATCAGCCAGCGTCGGACTGTCGCCAAGGCAATGGTCCCCGTTCTGGCGCTGTGCTTGGCTCAACCTTCATCGACAACTACATTTCCGTCACCGTTCTCGCGGATTGGGATTGGATCGAGGGCGCATCCCGCACCGAAGCCGTCAACACCTTGTCCAGTTGCCAGGTCGAAGCCGGCCTGGTGGTTCGTGCAGCGCAGGATCCGGCCGTCGGAAGACAGGACGGAGGAGCTCCGATGGTCGAGTGGCAGGAACTGATGCGGACAAGCGTTGACATAGGCCACCAATCGCTCGTTGTCCCGCGCCAGCAGAACCGGGAAGCCGTCCACCTCGATGCTGTAGGTCCCGCCTTCCGGCACGTTCGACGATGCACAGATCGCCGTCCCTTCGGCGGGGGGCTTGGGATACCTTTTCCAGTTGTCGTTCATTGCGTGGCCACTATTCTCCGTTCCCGATAAGCTGCCTCGGATCGAAATTGATTGCGGATCGGCTTTCAGACGTCCAGGTATTTCACCTGCAGCGTTTCAAGGCCGGCCGCATCGGACAAAGCCACGTGCGCTCGAACGTTGCCCACGGCGCTTAGCGACGATGAAGTCCGTCCCAGCCCTGTTCGCAGCTCATCCCTCCGCCTTCAACACGCCGCGCTGAATCTGATCTTCCTCTATCGACTCGAAGAGCGCCTTGAAGTTTCCCTCCCCGAAACCGTCGTCACCCTTGCGCTGGATGAACTCGAAGAAGATCGGTCCGATCACGGTCTTCGAGAATATCTGCAAAAGGATACGGGTCATCCCGCCGTCGACGACGCCTTCACCGTCGATCAGGATGCCATGCTTCATCATCCGGTCCAGCGGCTCTTCGTGGCCCTGAACCCGTCGGTGCGACATGTCGTAGTAGGTCCTCGGCGGCGCCGGCATGAACTCGATCCCGTTCTCCGCGATCTGATCCACCGAGTCGTAGAGGTACTCCGTCGCGACGGCGATGTGCTGGATGCCCTCGCCCTTGTACTGCTTCAGGTATTCCTCGATCTGGCTGTTGTCGTCGGCGCTCTCGTTGATCGGAATACGGATCTTGCCATCCGGCGAGGTCAGCGCGCGGGAATAGAGCCCGGTCTGCTTGCCCTTGATGTCAAAGTAGCGGATTTCCCTGAAGTTGAACGCCTTGGAATAGAAGTCGTACCACGTCGACATGTTGCCACGCCGCACGTTGTGGGTAAGGTGATCGAGATAATAGAAACCGGCGCCTTTGGGTTTCGGATTCGGCTTATTGATCCATTTGAACTCGCCCTCGTAGCATGAGCCGTCCTTGCCGTAGGTATCGACGAAATAGAGCAACGAACCGCCGATGCCGACGACCGCGGGGACGTCCAGTGTCTTATCGTCCCCAATGTACTCCTCGGCGCCATAGTCGAGCGCGCATTTCAGCGCATGCTGGGCGTCGACCACACGCCATGCCATGGCCGGCGCACACGGACCGTGCGCTTCGACGAAGCGTGCAGCCTGCGCGCTCGGCTCTTGATTGACGATGTAGTTGATGTCGCCTTGCCGGTAGAGCGAAATGTCCTTGTTCTTGTGTCGAGCAACCTCGACATAGCCCATCTTCTCGAAAAGTGCCTTGAGCTTGCCGGCTTCCGGATGAGCGAACTCCACGAACTCGAAGCCGTCTGTGCCGGCCACATTCAATTTGTCGATTTTTGCTTTCGGTGCATCATGCGGAAAGGGACCCATGATTTCCTCCTGGCATGCATGGCGTGGCTATCGTGCCCTCCACGCCATCGTCGCGTAGCCCGGCCCGCGGGAGGTGACGGCTATTGGATATCAGGTCACAGTCATTCGTAAAATTACAGTGTTCCTAACACTGGCTTCTGGTTTCCAGAACGATTTTGAAGATGATACCGCTCCTGCTCGGCTCCAGCATTTCCTCCAAGGAGCGCATCGCGCGAAGCCAAGAAACTGCCTTATGGCATTTCCGTGCTCAGCGCCTTCCTAGTGCCGGTGTTCTTTGTCGTAGTGGTGCGGCTATTCCGCAGTCGTCTCGCAGCAGCCCACGACAATCCTGTCGTGGAGGAGCCTGCATAGACACTGGTGGCTTGATCCCTCCGCGGATGCGACGGCCTCGATCAAAGGTAGCGCGGCAATAGTGTACCCTTTGCGGACCAAGCGAGCCATTCGATTGTGGCTTTCAACTTAGAACTTTCACAAAATGAAACCTGCGTATTCCGCTCCCAACGGTCTTGTTGCTCGCTGTATCAGCGATTTCTTCACCATCGAGGCGGTAGCCGCTCTTTCGATAGAAGGAAAGAGCGGCTACCTGCAGTTCCGATGTGCTGAGATGCAGGGCCGAGATTGCGCGAGAACGACACAAATTCTCGGCAAACGCCAGCATCTGCCGGGCCACCCCAAGTCTCCGCGCATGTGGGGCGACATACATTCGCCGGAGCTCCATGCCCCCCGTTTCATGCTGCTCCAATCCGAACATTCCCACCAACTCTGATCGCAACTCAGCGACCCAGAAGCTTCCATTTCTGGCTGAATAGTATTCAGGGATTTGATCGATCTCGGATCAGGGATTTGATCGATCTCGGACTCGAGCGCACTGGCGATATAGCGCTCGAAACTTCTTTGAGGTGGTGAGGTGACAGCTGGCGATTGACAGCAATGAAGAGGCTTCTGATCTGTTCGGAGTCGGCTACCCCATATGGCCGGATGATCAACGGCTCAGTCATTTTCCCGCCCTTGGCGATGCTCCCAGAAAAACTCGACTAATGCTTCGGCTGTTTCCAGAGGAGCCTCCTCCGGTAAGAAATGTCCGACGGAGAGCCCCCGGCCTGTTACGTTTGAAGCCTTTTCACGCCATACCGAGACGACATCGTAAAGCCTGCCGACCAGACCTTTGGTGCCCCAGAGCACAAGCAGCGGCATCTCGATCCGCCGGTGCGCATCCGCCAGGTCGTGCTCCAGGTCGATGCTTGCTGCGGCGCGGTAATCCTCGCAGGTAGCTGCGATGCAGGCCGGATCGCGGAATGCACGACAGTATTCGGCAACCGCCTCCTTCATAAAAACCTCCGAGCCGCTCTTGCCCCAGGCCGCCAGCTTACTGCGCAGGTAAAATTCCGGGTCCGCGCCAATGAGCTTTTCCGGAAGAGGAGACGGCTGTATCAGGAAGAACCAATGATAATATCCGGTCGCGAAGTCGCGGTCGGTGTTGGCATACATCGTCGCGGTCGGCGCAATATCAAGCACGGCGATTCGTTCGACTGCGGCGGGATGATCGAGCGCCAGGCGGTGGGCAACTCGCCCTCCGCGATCATGGCCGGCGAGGCAAAAGCGCTCATGTCCAAGTTGGAGCATCAGTTCGATCTGATCCGAAGCCATCGCGCGCTTGGAATAAGTCATGTGATCGGATGAGGATGATGGCCTATCAGAGGCACCATACCCACGAAGATCAGGGGCGATGACCTTGAAGCCGGCGGCCACCAACTTGGGGGCAACCGCGTGCCAACAGGCAGAAGTCTGCGGGTAACCATGCAGCAGCAGGACGGGTGGACCTTCGCCACCGACGCGGGCGTGGATCGCAACCCCGGTGGGCAGGACGATCCGCTTTTCTTCAAAGCCTTCAAACAATGCCTTCGTCATCGATACAGCTCCGATCATCTAACGCGAGTCTATCAGCCAACAGTCACTGTTCAACGACAGCAACGGATGCCAACCAGAAGACCAAACGATGCTGATGGCAGGTGAGAGGCGGCGGCCTTTGCGGATTCTAACGCCTGCATTCGATCGTGCGAAAAGCTGGGATGCCAAATTAAGATTGGGATTTCACTTGACTTTCCGTGAGGCTGAGGGATCGCTCCGTGCTTTGTCAGCCATTCATTGCCTTTGTCGCGGATGGCGGTAATGGCTTGTCGCTGACGGCTGCATTCTTGATATCCGCTCCCAATACCGGCCAGTCCGCTCCCGGCCCCCGTCCTGACGGACGGCAATGCGCCTCATTTCAGTCGTATAGCCGCTCGTGACCAGCCTCCAAAACCGGACACTCATTTGCGTGTTAGCAAACGACCGATATGCGAACGAAGCTACCCCTTGGCAGACGCTGTTCGAATGTCCGCCAAGTCAATCGGCATTCGCGAAATGCGCCATCTGGTCGGCATGGGCCTTCTTGAACGCCCGTCGCTCTGTGATCCGCGTCACGTACGACTCCGTCGCCGGCCGATCTCCGAAGGCACGAACCTTTTCGACGCGCAGCACATCGGCCATCAGCAGGTCCGCGACAGTGAAGCGACTGGCCGCCAGCCATTCGCGCTCCTTGAGAACGCGCTCCACGTGATCGAGGCGGCTTTCCAGCCAGCCTGTCAGACCGTTGTCCTTGGCGCCGCTCACTTCCAGGAACCACCAGGGTACAGAAACCATCTCGACCGAGTTGAGCGCGGCGATCGTCCATTGCAGTGTTTCGGCTTCCCCAACAGGATCGCGCGGCATCAGCTTTTCGCTTTTTCCGGCGAGATGCAGCAATCCCGCTCCGCTTTCGAAAATCGAGAGGTCCCCGTCGGTGAGCCATGGCGCCTGGCCGAATGGCTGATGCTTGAAATGTTCCTCGCTCCGATCTTTGAAAGGTGTGCTCTCGACCCGGTATGGCAGGCCGGCTTCCTCGCATGCCCATCTCAGCCGCAGGTCGCGCACAAAACCGCGGGGCCCGTCGGGTACCCAGTCATAAGCCCAGATAATCAGTTCGCTCATTATTCTTCCTCAAGATAGGTTTCCAGTTCGCCCACCCAGCCGGTCCAGCCGGCACGGTGGCTCTCGATGGCGTCGTCGTTCGGGAGCTTCTCGTGTGTCAGGGTTAGCTCGGTGCCAATGTCGATGGGCCGCAGGCGAATGGTGACCAACGACTCCCAATCGGGCCGGTTGGGCCATTCCCAGGTGAAGGCGAGTTTTTCGTTCGGCACGACCTCCCGATAGACACCTCTCGGGTTGTGTTCCGAGCCGTCCATCAGGCGAAAGACGACGCTGTAGCGGCCACTGGGGCGAAGATCGATTTCGGCGCTGACAGCCGGCCCTGCGTCCGGGCCCCACCACTGCAAGACCTGATCGACCTGCGTAATCGCCGCGTAGACCTTCTCGGGTGATGCCTTGAGCCTGCGCACGATGGTTATGTCCGGGTGCCGGTCGTTCATGCCTCGCCTTCTTCCTCTACAAGGGCGGCCAGACGGTCGAGGCTGACGTTCCAGAAGGCTTCAAAGTGATGAAGCCAGTCCGCCGCTTCAGACAGTGGCCTTGCTGCAAGACTGACCGTCACGACACGGCCAGCTTTTGTTCTCGAGATCAGCCCGGCGTCCGACAAGACGGCGAGATGTTTCATAAGCCCGGGCATTTTGATCGGCAGCGGTTGCGCAAGCTCGCTGATGGAGAGGCCGGGTTCCGACTTCAACCGCTCGAGAACCTGGCGCCGCGTGGGATCCGCGAGCGCAAAAAAAGTGCGGTCAATTGGTGTTTCATGATACTTCGCCATATAGCAAAGTTTTCAGATCGACCTCGGTCTGTCAATCACATTCTTACGGAAATGCTGCCGGCTGCCTCCGAGGCATGCACGCCAACGTGCGGCAACCCGGTCGGTATGGGCTCGGAGCCGACACTCGCCGCAATTAACCTGAACGGCTCCTTCGCGCCCGCTTATCTGTCGTCCAGGCTGGAGTCTGCGGGTCCTAAAAGCCGCCATTCTTCCGATGACCGGCCTCGACCACTAGGGGGGCGGGATCGACGGGGCCCTCATCGCTGAGTTGGTGCTGCCGTTCGCCAATGCCAAAGCCTTCCAATAGAATCTGCAGGATGGTGTCGTCTTCTGGGAGCTTCGTTCGTCGTTACGATGTCAGGCCTTTGCAGGCTGGGTAGCGCGAGAAAAATCGATGAGAAAGTTGATCCTGAAGATGTCTATGTCGCTCGGCGGCTTCGTGAGTTCTGAATACGTTCGAGCGTGCCAGGGATACCGCCCCATCACAAGCAGCTGCACTGCTGTACGCGCTGGATCGATGCCCATCTCCTGCATAGTTCTCGCAAGTTAAAGCGCATCGGAGCACGGTCGCAACTGGCCGATGTGGAGCATTTTTCTTGAGAGCGGCATCGCAGCATTGTTCGACCTGTTGCTGAACCGGCGAAATCCGACGTCGGAAGCGGCCGCTGGCTTCGACGACGAACGCGGACAGCGGCGAGGAACCACGTATCGACCGCCGCGTTACCTTCCAATAATAATGAGACATGGCTAGAAAACCGAGCGTGAAACGAGGCGGCTCCAACAGCAAGCCCAACGTGTCGAAGCCGCCGGGTGGGGCCGCGAGGGGCGGCGGCAAGGCCGCCGCCCCGGCCGCCGCGAAAGCTTCGGGTAAACGCAAGTCTGCTGAGTTTCCCGTCGTCGGCATCGGCGCCTCGGCCGGCGGCATCGAGGCGCTGATCAAGCTGTTCGACGTCATGCCCGCCGATATCAGTATGGCCTTCGTGATCGTACTGCATCTCGATCCGACCCATGAGAGCCAGCTCGCGCATCTCCTGGGCCAGCATACCGAGATGCCGGTCGCGGAGATTTCCGATGGAATGTCGATCGAGCCCGACCACGTCTATGTGATCGCGCCGGATTCCTCGCTGACGGTGGAACGGGGCCGGCTGCGGCTGAAAGAGCCGGCCGAGCCGCGCGGCCACCGCCACCCGGTCGATGTCCTGTTCGACTCGCTGGCCAACGATCAGCAGGAACGGGCGATCTGCATCGTCCTGTCCGGAACCGGCAGAAATGGCACGGAGGGGCTGAAGGAGGTCAAGATGCAGGGCGGCTGCGTCCTGGTGCAGGATCCCGAAACGGCGCGTTTCGACGGCATGCCGCGCAGCGCGATCACGGCGAACCTGGCCGACCAGATCCTTGCCCCGGAGCACATGCCGGAGTTCCTGCTGCGCTATATCCGCCACGCCTATATCGCCGCGCCGCACGCCATCGACGAGTCGACAGATGGCGGAGAGTTGCCGCTTGATCCGATTCTGGCGCTCTTGCGGCTGCGCTGCGGCCACGACTTCCGCCATTACAAGCGGACGACGCTCCTGCGCCGCGTCCACCGGCGCATGGGACTCGCCAATCTGGAGGCCGTCGACGACTATACCGACCTTCTGCGCTCCAACCCGGCCGAGATCGCAGCGCTGGTCAAGGATCTGATGATCAGCGTCACGCGGTTCTTCCGCGACCCTGAGGCCTGGGAAACGCTCGACAAGACAGTGCTGGCGCCGCTGGTCGCCGAGCGCGACAGTGACGCGCCGATCCGGCTGTGGGCTCCCG
Organism: Chelativorans salis; assembly: GCF_025336525.1. Lineage (GTDB taxonomy): Bacteria > Pseudomonadota > Alphaproteobacteria > Rhizobiales > Rhizobiaceae > Chelativorans > Chelativorans salis. Next base: position 126,908 of record NZ_JAOCZP010000012.1, on the reverse strand, counting down.
GCTGCGCCACGGGCGAGGAGGCCTATTCGCTGGCCATGTTGCTGACCGAGCGCGCCGAGGCGGCACAGAAGCAGTTCCAGATCAAGATCTTCGCGACCGACAGCCAGGACGACAATCTGAATCTCGCCCGCGCCGGCGTCTATCCCGAGGCCGCTGTCTCAGCGATCCCGCCGGACCGGCTGCGGCGCTTCTTCGACAAGCTCGACGGCTCTTATGAGATCAAGAAGGAGCTGCGCGATCTGGTGGTGTTTGCGCCGCACAACCTGTTGCGCGATGCGCCGTTCTCGCGGATCGATCTCATCACCTGTCGCAACCTCCTGATTTATATCGAACCCGAAATGCAGAAGCGTGTACTTGCGCTGCTGCATTTCGGGCTCCGCGAGGCCGGATATCTGTTCCTCGGCAGCGCCGAGACCGTCGGGGCCCACGACGATCTGTTCGAAACCGTATCCAAGAAATGGCGCATCTTTCGCCGGCTCGGGCCGACGCGCCATGACATCGTGGACTTCCCGCTGCTTCCAGGGCCGACGCGGCCCGCGAAGGTCGAGGGGGCCAATGCGCCCGCCGGCGAGCAGCCGCCGGCCCGTCTTGCCCCCCGTCTTGCCGATGTCGCGCAGCGGGCGCTTCTCGATCGCTTCGCTCCCGCCTCGGTGTTGGTCGATCGCAACGGGCGGGCGCTATGGTTCCACGGCCCGACCGGCGATTTTCTGGCGCCGCCGACCGGCGAGCCGACCCACGACCTGCTGGCCATGGCCCGCGACGGCATGACCGCCAAACTGCGCGGCGCGATGCGCCAGGCGGCCTCCGACAACCAGGCCGTCGCGTTCGATGCCTGGATCAGGCACGGCGGCACGCGCCGCGCCGTCGCCGTCGCCGTCGCGCCGGTAAGCGACCCCAAAGCGCAGGACGGTCTGTTGCTGGTCAGCTTCCGCAGCGAGGAACCGCCGCAGGCTTCCCCCGCGGCCCCGCAAGACGGCGGCAAGGAAGGCAGCGGCGCCGAACGCGCGCTGGAAGACGAGCTGAAGGCGACGCGCGCCGAGTTGAAGAACACAGTCGAGCAGATGGAGGGCGCCAATGAGGAGCTGAAGGCGTCCAACGAGGAAATCACCTCGATGAACGAGGAGCTCCAGTCGACCAACGAGGAACTGGAGACTTCCAAGGAGGAACTGCAGTCGTTCAACGAGGAGCTTCACACGGTCAACAACCAACTCCAGCACAAGAACCAGGAGCTGGAGGAGACCACCGACCATCTCAACAATCTCTTGACGGGCACCGATCTCGCCACGGTGTTCCTTGACACGGATCTTCGCATCAAGTGGTTCTCGCCGGCCAGCATGGATCTGCTTGACCTCGTGGCGAGCGACATCGGCCGGCCCGTCAGCCATTTCACATTGAAGGTCGCAGACGAGGCCCTGCTGCGTGACGCCAAGATCGTGCTCGAAAAACTGATCCGGTGCGACGCCGAGGTCCAGGGCGATGCCGGTCGCTGGTATTTGCGGCGCCTCATCCCCTACCGCACGCACGACAACCGGATCGCCGGCGTCGTCGCCACCTTCACCGATATCACCGCACGCAAGCAGGCGGCGGACGCCGCCGACGAGGCCCGCATCTACGCTCAAGCCATCGTCGAAACGGTGCGGCATCCCTTGCTGGTTCTCGACGGCGATCTGCGGGTCCAATCGGTCAACCCGGCCTTCGTTGAGGCGTTCGGATGTCCGCGGGAGGAGTCGGAAGGGGCTCTGTTGCATGACCTGGACCACGGCGCCTGGGATATCCCGGAGTTGCGGCGGCTGCTCAACGACATCCTGTCGCAGAACGATGCGTTCGATGGCTTCGGGGTCGACCACGTTTTCCCGCGCCTTGGCAGGCGGCACATGCTGCTCAACGCGCGCAAGCTGTCTCGCGACGGCGATCGCCTGGAACTGATCCTGTTGGCGATCGAGGACATCACTGAGCGCAAGCAAGCCGAGGCACACCGCGAGACCCTGATCGGCGAGCTCAGCCACCGCGTCAAAAACACCCTTGCGATGGTTCAATCCATCGCATCGCAGACGCTGCGGCGAAGCAGCTCGCTCGATGAGTTCAGGCCAGCCTTCGAAGGTCGCGTGCACGCGCTCGCCCGCGCCCATGACCTGCTGGTCGACGAGGATTGGACGGGCGCTGAGATTGGCCAGCTCGCCCTCCGCACGCTGGAGCCGTATCGCATGGGCGACCGGGTCGTGCTGGATGGTCCCAGACTGCTCCTGAGCCCCCAAACCGGTGTCGCGTTGGTGATGATCCTGCATGAGCTTGCCACCAACGCCGTGAAATATGGTGCGCTGTCCAACCACGACGGCCGCCTTCAGGTGTCGTGGCGGCTGGACAATGGCGAGAACGGCCAGAGGGTTCGTCTGAAATGGGTCGAGACCGGCGGCCCGCCCGTGAACCCGCCATCCCACAAGGGCTTCGGCACCAGCCTGATCGAGCGTAGTGCATCCCATGAGCTTGGCGGCGACACGAAGGTGGAATTCCGCGAGGACGGGTTCCTCTGCGAGGTGAGTTTTCCCCGACGGGATGCCCCTCCTCCGCGTTCGGACACGGGATGAGAGATGGAACGGCGACGTGAGAGTCTGACCGGGTTGCGCATTCTCGTCGCCGAGGACGAGACCTTTGTCCTCATGGATATCGAGGACATGCTGCGCGACCTCCAGTGCGAGATCGTCGGGACGGTTGCGACGGTCGAGGCGGCCGTAGAGGCCATTCGGGAAAATCCGGTCGATGGCGCGCTTCTCGACCTCAACTTGCACGGGCAGACGATTCTTCCGGCCGCCGAGGAGCTTGTGCGCCGCGCGGTTCCGTTCCTGCTGGTCACCGGCTACGCCAGCCGCAACGGCGATGTGCCTGTGCTCAGGGATGCGCCGCGACTGAAGAAACCCTTCAGCTTGGGCGGTCTCCGCGCCGCAATGCACGAGGTGTTCATCCAGCGGTCGGCGTGAAGCGGAACGTGCTGACCAATTATAGTCGTAGGTTCGCACCGATCAATTCGCAGCATTCGCGGCATGCAGATGCTTCGACCAGGATAAAGATTGGCAGCCAGTGCCGAGGTCGCTCAGCAGCAGACTGCCCGCCGCTGCGCCTCCCACTCCACCGGAAACGGCCGCAGCAGCACTGGCAGGGTCAGCCCAAGCGGCTGCCGACCATCGAGGATCGCCTCGACGATGTCCGGGGTCAGCATCGTCAGTCGCAGGATGCGGCTGATATAAGATGCATTGATCTTCTCCTCGTGCCGTAGGTTCAACAGCGGAGAGGTTCTCGCCTGCGTCAAGCAGAACGTCACGGTAACCATGCCCGAGCCCATGACGTTGGGCAATCGCATCAAGGGGCTCTTCGTCAAGCAGCATTTCCGGTATCTCAAGGACAAGGATGTCTATCGCTGCCCGGTAGGACTGAAGCGGTGGGTTGTTGCGCGATCAGGCTGGCCGCTTCGCCATTATAGCACCCACGGAATGGTAGCTTTCCCGGGTGTGTTCGCTACAAGCGGACAGGCGACTTGCGGCCCCGAATACGCCATTCGATAAACGGCTTGGCGACGACCGCTCCGTCCGCAACCTGCTCGTTCCGATCGGCGAGACAGACGGCAGAGAACCACCCTGCTGAGACGATCCCCGGTCTCCTCCACACTCATCTTCTGCGCGCTCTTCTGTCAAATTCGATAGAGAAGAAGTGCAGCGTAAGCGGCAAGCTGAGGCCGTTCAGTTCGTGTAGTTCCACGGCATGAGCGCATCGATTTCGCCTTCGTCATCAACAAGTTCCGCACGCCTCGCATCGCGGCGCTGCTCGAACCGCTGGACGAGCGGATCGCCGCGGAGCCGATCGAAATCCTCGAATCGATCCCCGAGCCGCTGAAAAAGGCGTTGACGCATGACGGCAAGCTGACGGCGATCCCGTTCCGCCACGCCACCACCGGTCTGCACTGGAACAAGGCGCTTTTTGCCGAACAGGGTCTTGATCTCGCTCAGTGTCACATGCTCCTGCCCCGCAAGCGGGTGCCCGGCGCGCGCGGCGAAGGCCATGATCTCATAGAGCAGATGCTCGAAGCTCAGCCCGGTCATCGTTTCCGGGTCCGAAAGTCGTCCGATCACGAAGTCGACTTCGCCAGCCCTGAGCTTGTTCAGCAACTCGACATTGGTGCCTGTCAGCAGCCGCACGATGACATCGGGGTGGATGCGCTTGAACTGAAGGATTACGTCCGGGAGCACGCGTCGGGTGATGTTGGGCAGCGCGCCCAGCGTCACCAGTTCCGATCGTCCCTGTCCCGATGCCTCCGCCACACCCACTGCCACATGGCTCATGCCGGTGTCGGCGAAGTGGTAGAGCCTCTGCCCCGCTTCCGTCAGGATCAGCCCGTCGGAGGTACGGTCGAACAGCGGCTTGCCGATTTCCGTCTCCAGTTCGCGCAATGTGCGCGATACGGCCGGTTGCGCCGTGTGCAACCGTTCCGCGGCGCGGCTGACGCTGCGCTGCTCGCAATTTCGAGGAATGCCCGGATGTGACGGAATCTGATCCTTCGATCGTGCACATGCGCTCCCGGCTACGAAACCGGCGCGGGAGCTGTACATCAATGCGGGGGCGAAGTCACATCAGGCGCGCTCGTGAACCCGACGGACTCGCATGTCGGCCGGGAAGTGGCGTCGACCCCGCCGGAGAGCTGGCCTCCCTACCGCCCGCCGTCCCCCTGTTCGCGGGAAGCCCCGGCTGGCTTCATGACAGTGTGCCTTCTCTTACCAGATCGCGCAGGCACGCGCGCGATCCTGGTAGTCCACAAGCTCCTTGCAACTGGCTCCCTGCCAGATATGCGTTCGGGGGCTTCTCGGCGTCATTGTCGCAAGAAGTTGCTCCGCTTGGTATAAGGGGCACCGCAGTCGCTCCGGGACAGTTCCGGACGGATTTCCTGGACGTCCGTCCGCAAGAGCATTAGTGAAGACACGGCTTATGACGATACCGGGGCTGCGACCATGGCGAAGCTGGCACAGGTCAACCACAATCAGCTTGGCGATCGTGTCATCGTCGAAGCCGTCAAATCGACAATCCACCGCTGCATCTACTGCTCGGCTCTGACGCCTTGCAGCGCGCACAGAGCAAACTGGAGGAGGTCGTCCGGGAGATGGAGGATTGGGAAGCCCAGACCGTCAGCACGGACTTTGCCGCTTCGCTGTGAAGGATTGCCAAAGCCTGCGGCCAGTCGCACTCGCGGTCCGTGACCTGCCGCTGATCATTCATTTGCCCAACGTGTTGGTCGGAATCCGCATCCGCCGTCGAAACGAGCGCGGATTTTCGCCGGTCTGCATCGAGAAAAACCGCGTAAAGTAGGAGGGTGTTGAGAACTTCAACGCGTAGGCGATCTCCGAGATGGAGTTGTCGGTGAAGACGAGTTGCCGTTTTGCCTCGAGCATCACCCTGTCGTGAATGATCTCGCCCGCCGTCCGGCCGGTAACCGATTTGACCGTGCGCGACAGGTGGGTGGGCGTTACCGACAGCATGTCTGCGTATTCGGCGACCGAACGCATCGCGCTCACGTGGCGGTCGAGGCGCTCCTGGAACTGGTTGACCAGATGCTGCCGCCGGTCGGTGATGCCGGCCTTTGCACTGTGTGCGATTGCAAGTCCGCGATGGAGGGTCACCAGTGCGAGCAGAAATAGCGACTCCAGAACAATGTTGCGCTCCTCGCCATGGCTTCGGTGCTCGCGCTCGATCCTTCTGGACAGGCGTTCGGCTTCGGCCAGTTGCTCGCTGTGTTGCTCCCCACACAGCATCTGTGGTCGGCTGATCCATCCTTCAAGCCAGACACGCCCGGCAGCCAGCCGGGACACATCGGCTGTGGGAACCGTGATGACCCAGCCTTCCATATCCTTCTGGTAACTGAAAGCATGGCTGCAAAGCGCGGGAAGCCAGGCAATGGCGGGGGCGTCGATCGTACGCCGCGTGTAGTCAATGCGGCTCTCGACATGACCCTGGCCGAAGACGAACAGTTGCGACAAGCCCTCGTGGTAATGCGTGTCGACCTCCCATCCGTGGATATGGCTGCGTTCGGAGATTCTCTCGCAATTCAGAAATCCCACATGGGCGGATGCATCCCCCAACACATATTTGTCGCGATCGAGTTTGGTTTTGTTCATCGCCAGCACGAAAGTTGAAATTGTGCTATTTTATATCATGGGTGTGAATTGTTTTCGCGCCTGAAAGTCGCAGAATCCCAACGAGAGCAACAGGCACAGCAATGCCCGTCCAATGGCGGCTAGTGCCAGCTCTGTAGTACACAAGGGAGGACGCGGTGATCAGGATCGCGATCGCGGGCGCCGGTATAGGCGGCTTGACGGCGGCTCTTTGCCTGCATGAAGAAGGTTTTGAGGTCAAGGTTTTCGAGGCCGTGCCGGCGATCAGACCGCTTGGCGTCGGCATCAATGTCATGCCGCATTCCTCTAAGGTGCTGCACGATCTCGGCCTGGGTCCGGCTCTGGACAGGATTGCGATCCGAACCCGTTGCATCGAGTACCGCACCAAATACGGACAGCTGATCCAGTCTGACCCGCGCAGTATCGAGGCGGGTTTTGCGGCTCCGCAATACTCGATCCACCGCGGCGAATTTCAGTTTTTGCTGCTTGATGCCGTCCGTGAACGCCTCGGAGCCGATGCGGTTGAAACGGGAAAGCTCGTCGAGGGCTTCAGCCAGACGGATGACAACGTCACTGTGCGGTTTGCCGATGGCAACACCCATGAGGCCGATCTATTGATCGGGGCGGATGGGTTGCGTTCAAAGGTGCGCGAGCAGCTGCATCCCAATGAAGGACCGTTGTGCTACGAGGGCACCATGATGTTTCGTGGCGCTGTCGAGATGGATCAAATCGGTGACGGCCGCACGATGGTGATCGCCGGCAACCACGACGTGAAATTCGTGATGTATCCGATCAGCGAAAAGCTGCGCAAACGGGGCAAGGCGCTGACCAATTGGGTGGCGGAAGTGCGCGTTGAAAGGCCGCGCCACATCCAGGACGCCGATTGGACCCGTGGCGCAACGCTCGATTACGTCACGCCGTTCAAACAATTCCAGATGAGCGACATGGACCTTGTCAAGATCATGCAGGCGAGCGAAGGCGTGACCGAATTCCCGATGATCGATCGCGACCCGCTGCCGTTCTGGACGCAGGGCCGGGTCACCCTGCTGGGCGATGCCGCGCATCCGATGTATCCGATCGGCGCCAACGGCGCGAGCCAGGCGATGATGGACGGCCGTGTTCTGGTCGATTGCCTGGCCGAGAATGCCGGTCCTGAAGGGCTGAAAGCCTACGAGGAAATCCGCCTGCCGGTGGCCACCAGGGTGGTGCTCACCAACCGCGAAGGCGGTCCGGAGCAGGTGCTCGACATTGCGGACGCGCGCGTCAAGGGCCCCGACGACAAGATCGAGGATTTGATCACGGCGGAGGAGCTGGAGCAGGTCGCGGCCTCTTACCGCAACATTGCCGGCTTCCAGAAGAAGACGGCCTAATCCGATGCCGGTCTTTCACGCTGGTTTCGATCCTGCGGGGCAAGTTGTTCGTGTCCGCTTTGAACGGGGCGCACGCCGCGATCTCGGGCAGGAAATGGACGCTCTGGGCGTTTCGCGCGCATTGATCCTGACAACGCCGCAGCAGGTCGCTCAAGGGCAGGAAATCGTTCAGTCGCTGGGTGACCGCGCCGCAGGCCTGTTCTCAGGCGCCGCCATGCATACACCGGTGGAGGTCACGGAAGAGGCGATGGCGGAGATCCGCGCGAGCAGGGCGGATTGCACAATCGCTATCGGCGGCGGATCGACCATCGGGCTCGGCAAAGCGATCGCGTACCGCACCAACCTGCCGCAGATCGTCCTGCCCACGACCTATGCGGGTTCCGAGGCGACGCCGGTGCTCGGCCAGACCGAGAATGGTGTGAAGACGACTCTCAAATCACCAGGAGTTCAGCCGGAAGTCGTCGTCTACGATGCCGATCTGATCGCAACGCTGCCGGTGGACCTGACCGTGACAAGCGCGCTCAATGCCATGGCCCACTCCGTCGAGGGACTCTATGCGCGGGATGCCAGTCGGCTTTCCTCGGCGTTAGCGTTGGAAGGCATCCGTGCTTTCGCGGAGGGCCTGCCTCGTGTCATCGCGGCGCCGACGGATGTGGTTGCGCGCGAAGAAACGCTGTTTGGAGCCTGGCTCTGCGGAACGGTGCTCGCCCAGGTGGGGATGGCGTTGCATCACAAGCTCTGCCACACGCTCGGCGGCACCTTGAATCTGCCTCATGCGGAAACGCACGCGATCGTGCTGCCGCATACCACCGCATTCAACGAATTCGTTGCGGGCGATCGCCTCAGGCCGGTCGCCGATCTTCTGGGAAGCGATACCGCCGGCGGGGGGCTGTTTGACCTTGCCGAGAAGCTGGGGGCGCCGCTAGCGCTCAAATCGCTAGGCGTGTCGGAGAGCGATCTGGATCGTGTCGCCGAGCTTGCCGTGCAGAATTCCTACTGGAATCCGCGTGCCTTCGAGCGCGACGCGGTGCGCGCGCTGCTGCAAGACGCTTATGAGGGCAAGCGTCCGTAACGGGAGGTTCGAGATGACACAGTTTTTCACCGAGGAAGGTTCAGTCGAGGCCGTCAACGCCCGCATGGGTAGCGACGTGGATCCGCGGCTGAAGGAGGTGATGGCGTGCCTGACCAAGCACCTGCACAATTTTGCCAAGGAGATTCATCCGACCCAGGAGGAGTGGGACATTGGTATCGATTTCCTGACGAAGACCGGCCAGATATGCTCGGGCGAGCGTCAGGAATTCATCCTGCTGTCGGATGTCCTCGGCTTCTCGATGCTGGTCGACGCCATGAACAATCGCCGTCCTGTGGGCGCGACGGAGAATACTGTCTTTGGCCCTTTCCACGTGGCCGGTGCGCCGGAGCGGGCGATGGGGGAGAACATCTCGCTCGACGGAAAGGGGGAGACCTGCCTCTACGAGGGGCGCGTCGTCGATCTTCAAGGTGAGCCGATCGAGGGCGCCAAGATCGATGTCTGGTCCGACAACGCCGAAGGGTTCTACGACGTACAGCAGCCGGGTATCCAGCCGAAATGGAACAACCGCGGCATCTTCACGACCGGCGAGGGCGGCAGGTACAGCTTCATCGGCATCAAGCCCGTGAGCTATCCCATCCCCGATGACGGGCCGGTCGGCAAGATGCTGAGGGCGCTGGGACGGCACCCCTATCGGCCGGCGCACATGCATTTCCTGGTGACCGCCCCTGGATACCAGAAACTCGTGACCCACACATTCGTCGGCGACGACCCCTACATCACCTCCGATACGGTGTTCGGCGTGAAAGAAACGTTGGTCGCTCCGTTCGAGCATGTCGGAGGCGAAACGGAGTGGTGCTCGCATTTCGATTTCGTCCTGACGCCAACGGCGCGGGACCCCTGATGCCGAACGCCATCGTTATGGCGACCCATCGGGAACAGTCTTGCGGCAGGGCATCGCACCTATATTAGACCTTTGTATTGCTAATATAGATAACTTCAATTAGACCATGTTCGAGCAGATCGGGGGCGATCCAAACCCCGGCCATCTGCGACCAAAGGGAGGAAGCGATGAAAATCGATATGCTTTTAGGTGGTGAGTTCGTTGCTTCCAGCAACTCGAACTACTTTGAGCGCAGGAACCCGATCTCGTGCGAAGTCGTCACGACTGCGCCGGCGGCTACCAAAGCCGATGTGGACAATGCCGTTGCGTGTGCGTCCGAGGCATTCAAAACGTGGTCGAAGGTTGGCCCAAGCGCGCGGCGGGCAATCCTTCTCAAAGTCGCGGACGAATTCGAGGCGGCAGCGTCCGAGTTCATGGAAGTCGCGGCCGGGGAAACCGGCGCCACGAAGATCTGGCTCGGCTTCAACGTCAAGCTCGCGGCAGGAATGATCCGCGAAGCGGCAGCAATGACGACGCAGCTCAAGGGCGAGGTCATCCCCAGCGACAAGCCGGGCAGCCTGGCCATGGCGGTGCGGCGTCCGGTCGGCGTTCTGGTGGGCATGGCGCCCTGGAACGCGCCGATTATTCTCAGCGTCCGGGCTGTCGTCATGCCGATCGCTTGCGGAAACAGCGTCATTCTAAAAGCATCGGAACGGTGCCCGCACACGCACCGCATGATCGGCGAGATCTTCGAGCGGGGTGGGCTGCCGAAGGGGGTGATCAATGTCGTGACCCACTCTGCTGAAGGTGCGCCCGAAGTCGTTTCCGCGCTCATCGCGCATCCGAATGTCAAGCGCATCAACTTCACGGGTTCGACCCGTGTCGGGCGCATCGTTGCGGAACAGGCCGGAAAGCATCTAAAGCCGGTTCTGCTCGAGCTCGGCGGAAAGGCGCCGATGATTGTGCTCAAGGATGCGGATATCGACGCGGCGGTGAACGCGGCGGCATTCGGCGCATTCATGAACCAGGGCCAGATCTGCATGTCGACAGAGCGCGTGATCGTCGACGAGTCCATTGCGGCCGAGTTCGTCAAGCGCTTCGTTGAAAAGGCCAAGTCGCTTCCGTACGGAGATCCCGCCCAGAATGTGGTGCTTGGGTCGGTGGTCGATGCCGACATCATCGAGAACGTTCGCTCTCTTGTCGAAGATGCCGAGAACAAAGGGGCGAAGGTCGCTACGGGCGGCGTTCCCGAAAGCGGAACGATCATGCCTGCGACGATTGTCGACGGTGTCGTCAAGGACATGGAGCTTTACAGCGAAGAAAGTTTTGGCCCGATCGTGGCGGTCTTGCGCGCAAGGGATACCGAGCACGCCATCGAATTGGCCAACGACAGTTCCTACGGCCTCGCCGCCTCGGTATTCGGCTCCGATATCAACGAAACGCTTCGCGTCGCGGAGGCAATCGACTCCGGCATCTGCCATATCAATGGCCCGACGGTTGCCGATGAGGCCCAGATGCCGTTCGGCGGGACAAAGGCGTCCGGTTACGGAAAATTCGGCGGCCAGTCCGGTGTGGAGCAGTTCACGGAATTGCGCTGGATCACCATCGAGGATCCTCATCAGCACTATCCGTTCTAAGCCATGCCCTGGCTGGTTGGACTGGCGGTGTCATCATCCGACCCGCCGGCTCCCGGCTTTGACTCCAAATACATAGAGAATCTTGCGGCCCATGAATCTGCAAAGCACATCTGAAACGCGTTCCGACTGGACAACTGTCCGGGAAGCAACCTTCGATTTTCTCCGCTCGGTCGGCGTGGATACGTTTTTCGGGAATCCGGGCTCCACGGAATTGCCGATGCTGGACCGCTGGCCGAGCGACATACGGTATGTTCTGGCACTGCAGGAAGCATCCGTCGTCGGCATGGCCGACGGCTATGCGCGGGCTACCGGGAAAGCCGCCTTCGTGAATCTCCATTCCGCCGCCGGCCTCGGCCATTCGCTTGGCAATGTGTTCACGGCGTACAAGAATCGCGCGCCGATGGTGATCATCGCCGGACAGCAATCGCGTGATCTGTTGTTGAATCAGCCCTTTCTCGGCGCGACAGACGCGCCGAGCTTTCCGAAGCCCTATGTGAAATACAGCATCGAGCCGGCGCGTCCCGAAGACGTTCCCGCGGCGATCGCGCAGGCCTACCGCATTGCCATGCAGCGGCCCTGGGGCCCCACATTCGTATCCGTTCCGGTGGACGACTGGGCGGCGCGCTGCCGGCGGGTGAGGGACCGCGAGATCTCAATTGATACTGCGCCGGACCCGTCGCTGATCGAGAAGGCGGCGGCCATGCTGCTCGGCGCCAAGGCTCCCGTCCTGGTTGTGGGGCCCGAAGTCGACGAAGAGGACGCCGGGCGGGCACTGGTCGGGCTTGCGGAGCGGATGAACATCCCCGTGCTTGCGGCCCCGTTCGCGGCCCGGGTCGTGTTTCCGGAAGACCATCCTCTTTTCGCGGGCTTCCTGCCCGCGGCACCCGAAAAGGTCTCCGAGGCGCTGGAGAAATACGACGCCGTCGGCGTCATCGGCGCGCCGGTCTTCACGTATCACGTGTCCGGGCAATCCCGGCTGGTAGAGAGCGATATATCGCTTTTTCACTTGACGACCGACCACTTGACCGCCGCATCCGCGCCTTTGGGCCTGAGTATTCTCGGCAGCCTGAAATTCAGCATACCCGCACTGGCGGCGCTTCTGCCCGAGACCATAAATCCGGCGGGCAGCATGAAAAGTCCGCCAAAAAGCCCAAAGGTCGTCAAGGAAATCACGCCGGCGTATTTCTTCTACTGTCTGGGAAAACTCTGGGCGCCTGGAATGGTCATGATAGAGGAGTCGCCGTCCACCCGGCCCATCATGCAAGACTTCGTCCGCATTCGAGAATGGGGCGGCTTCTACACGATGTCGAGTGGCGGGCTTGGTTATGGTCTGCCCGGCGCTGTCGGCCTCGGTCTTGCCAGGCCCGAGCAGAAGATCGTGTGTGTCATTGGTGACGGCTCGTTCATGTATTCGCCCCAGGCTTTGTGGACCGCCATCCAGCACAATGTGAATCTCACCGTTCTGGTCCTGAACAATGGTGGCTACGGCGCCATGCGCTCGTTCAGTCGCACGCTGCAGGTGCAGGATGTCCCGGGCATCGATGTGCAGGGATTGGATTTCCTCCACCTGGCGAAGTCCATGGGGTGCCCCGCGCAACGGGTACGGACTTCCGCCGAGTTGGAGGACGCCTTGAGGAAAAATTTGGAGAGCACGGGGCCGAGGCTTCTGGAGGTCGTCGTCGATCCGGAAGTTCACATACTCTACTAGGCCGTGTGGAGGAACCGTACGCAACGTGTTGAACAAAGGGAGGAAGACCATGTCTAGCTGCATATCGAATGGAACAAAATCGAGGGGGCACCCTTCGCTGACGGGCTGGTTACAGTGTAAACAGGGCCTTGTCTTGGGCGCCTTCGGCGCAGTGGCCCTGATGGTGATGCCTTCGGTGGCACAGGAGTTCACCTTTAACCTACATCACTTCCTCGGTCCCAAGGCGCCCGCGCATCATGCGATGCTGGAGCCTTGGGCGAAGCGGATAGAGGAAGCCTCCGACGGGCGGGTAAAGATCGAAATCTACCCCGCAATGTCCCTCGGAGGGACACCCCCCGAACTGATCCGGCAGGCTCGCGACGGCGTGGTGGATTTGGTTTGGACCTTGAACGGCTACACTCCGGGCCTGTTTCCACGCACGGAAGTGTTCGAGTTGCCGAATGTCCACTTCAACGACCCGGTCGCCACAAACCTGGCGCTTGCCGAACTGTTCGATGAGTATCTTGCCGAAGAGCATGTCGGCGTAAAGGTTCTGTTCCAGCATGTGCACGCCGGGCAGGCAATTCATACTGTGGATACTGAAGTTCACTCGCCGTCCGATCTTCAGGGTAAGACGCTCAGGACCCCAACCAGAACCGGAGCTTGGGTCGTCGAGGCGTTGGGTGCGAATCCTGTCTCCATGCCTGTTCCCGATTTCCCTCAGGCTCTGTCGCGGGGCGTGGTCGATGGCGGTCTGGTTCCGTTTGAAATCGTGCCCGCCCTTCAGCTGCAGGATTTGACCGATTATCAGATCGAACTTGCCGATGGCGGACGGTTAGGCACGAGCGTCTTTCAGGTTTCCATGAATCTCGATCGCTGGAACGGCCTGCCCGAGGATATTCAGAAGGCATTCCTCGACAATTCCGATGAGGATTGGTTGCGCGAAGTTGGCCAGATTTGGGCCAGCTTCGAGACGGTGGGCCTGAAGATCATCGGGGATGCGGGCAATAGCCACATCAATTTGACCCCGGAAGGAAGCGCGGCGTTCACCGCCGCCATGGACACCGTGGTCAGTCGTTGGATCGAAGAAGCCGGTTCAAACGGCATTGATGCTGAGAATCTGGTCAAGGCGGCGCAGGAAAAAATCGCTGCACATTCGAAATAGGCTACCCTAAGCATAGGTGTTCCAAAATGGCGGCCGCGACTTCCCGACAGGATATCTTCGTCTCGTTGACGCGCAATATCTGTAAATGGTGGGCGCTCGGCGGTGGCGTCGTTCTCTTCGCGCTCGTGGCCGTCAATGTGGTCAGCGTCGTGATGGCGGCGCTGATCAACAAGCCCGTACCAGGCGTCTATGAACTGGTACAGATGGGGGCGGCCGTCTCAATGTTCATGGCGGTACCGTATTGCCAGATTTCAGGCTCGAACGTGACCGCTGATATTTTCACCGCGGGCCTTGAGAGGCGTGTGATTGTCTTTCTTGGCGGTGTAGGCGCGCTGTTCGGATTGGCCTGGGCGCTCTTTTTGCTTTGGCGCATGAGTGCCGGGTTTGAAGACGTCTATGAATATCGGGAGACAACGGCGATCTATCAGATTCCTATCTGGTATGCCTACGTCCCGACCCTTGTTTCATTGCTGCTGTTCGCTTTGGCGGCAATAGCGAATCTCATTCAGGCAAAGCAGGGAAAACTGCCCGAGGAAGTCGAGGCAGGAATGAGCAGCTAGGCAACAGGCGTTGCGCTAGCTGGTCGCATAAATTTCGGGGGAGTGCCGTGGACGGCGAATTTCTAGTCGGAATAATGGGCGTTGTTGCCCTTGTAGGGCTTATCGCAGTCCGTGTGCCAATTGCCTACGCGATGACAGCCGTTGGACTGGCCGGCATTTGGATGCTGTCCGGGCCCGCAATATTGCTCTCGCAGATGAAGTCGCTGGCTTACGGCACCTTCTCAAATTACGATCTATCGGTGGTGCCCCTGTTCATCCTGATGGGGCACCTCGCATCCAGGTCCAACTTGTCCTACGGCCTGTTCAGGGCCGCAAATGCATGGCTTGGCCATTTCCGGGGCGGGGTGGCGATGGCAGCGATTGCCGCTTGCGCAGGCTTCGGAGCCGTTTGCGGTTCTTCACTGGCCACCGCATCGACAATGGGCAAGGTCGCGCTGCCCGAATTGCGACGTTACAATTATTCTTCCGCGCTCGCGACCGGCACGTTGGCGGCAGGCGGCACACTGGGCATTCTCATCCCACCCTCGATTGTTCTCGTCGTCTATTCGGTGATCGTCGAGGCCAACATCATCCAGATGTTCTCCGCGGCGATGTTCCCCAGCCTGCTCGCAGTGCTTTTCTTTGTCGCTACAATTTGGTTCTACACCTTGTTTGTCCCAAATGCGGGGCCGAAAGGCAGTGTCGTCACTCGGAAAGAACTGGTTTCGGCGACGCTTGGAGCTGTACCTGTTATACTTGTTTTCGGGATCATGCTAGGCGGCATGTATGCCGGTTTCTATACCGCGACAGCCGCCGCTTCGATCGGCGTGTTCCTTGTTCTCGCTTACGGCTTCGTCACCGGGCTCCTGACGCTAGAAGACATAATCGAGGCCATTCTCGCCACCGCGAAAAATGCGGGTATGATTTATCTCATCGTCCTGGGCGCGGAGCTTCTGGAAATATTCATGTCGCGAGGCGGAGTGCCGCAAGCGGCGGCACAAGTGATGCTCGAATCAGGACTGCCTCCCTACTTCCTGCTGTTGCTCGTCCTTATCGCTCTGATTGTTCTCGGAATGTTTATGGATTCCCTCTCAATCGTCCTGCTGACCTTGCCTTTTTTTTGGCCGGTGATTTCCGAGTTGAACTTCGGGCTGACAGAGAATGAAACCAAGATGTGGTTTGGCATTCTGGCCTTGATCGTGGTTGAGTTGGGGCTGATAACGCCTCCGGTGGGGATGAATGTTTTCGTCATCAACGCCATGGCCAAAGATGTTCCGATGATGGAGACCTTCAAGGGTGCATTCCCCTTTTTTGCTGTCGAGCTCTTGCGTGTTGCAATCATCGTTGCGTTTCCGGCGCTCGTGCTGTTTTTCCCTGCCTGGATAGGTTGATCAATGTTCCTCGCGGCAGGGGCAAATCCGTTGCCGCGTGCGGCCGTTCAAAGACACGAGCTCGCCTGCATCTATCTTTGAACGGGGTTCTGCGGACGGTTGGAAGGCTGTCTGCGTTGGAGTTCGGATCGCCCTTTGCTTTTACAAAGAGCCGTCGCATTAGTTGGGCCAGGGATACATGAGCGAGCAACTGAATAACTCTGTTTTGACGGCGTTCGAGATCCTGTCGCTGTTCTCGAATGGGCGCCAAAGCCTGACAAGTCAGATTGTTTGCAAAGAGTTGGGACTTACGCCCATAACCGCACATCGTTTTCTTCGCACTTTGGAGGTGGCCGGCGCCCTGGTATCCGAACGTCGCGGGCAGTACCGGCTTGGGCTTGCGCTTGCGGACCTGGGTTCGATCGCCGCGTCATCGGACATTATTGCGAGAATTGCGCAGCCATATCTTGACGATCTGGCGTCCCGTTTCCGGGAGACGGCGATTGCCACCACCTACCGCAATAACCGGATGGTCGTGATTGCGAGCGCCAATTCCTCGCGGTCCTATTCACTCAATATGGGCGTGGGCGAGCCACTGGAGATGCATTGCACGGCGAACGGTAAGCTGTGGCTCGCCAGCCTGACGAATGAGCAAGTGGAGAGTTTTCTTTCCAGCCAGGAACTGCAGGCTTACACGCCCCAAACCGTGGTCGACGCGCAGCGCTTGAAAGTCGAAATTGAGCAGGTCCGCAAGGACGGCTACTCGTTCTGCCGAGGGGAGCGGGAAGCGGAGATTACGGCGATTGGCGTGCCTGTACTGTCGGGCACCGGGCGTATGATTGCAGGAATCTCCCTCGTGGGCGCCAACTCGCACTTCGGAGACGAATTCACCAGGGAAGCCTTGGAAGCGCTCCGAAAGACGGCGGGGAGAATTAGTGCCTCCGTGGCTGGTGAGTCGGACTCTTACGGGCATGATTAGCAAGGCTGTCGCGGCGGATGCTCACATCCTCGCGGAACACATCAGTTCGCCATCGTTTGCGATGTGACAGGCCAACGTGCAGCAGGCCCGGATCGACGCGCGCGTGCCGCAATGCGGTTACTGCGAGTCGGGCACGATCATGGCGGCGGCCGGCCTGCTCGTGGCCACAACCGCAGCAGCTTATCTGATCTACTTCCGCGTTCTGAAAACAGCGGGCGCCACCAATTTGCTGCTTGTCACGATGCTGATACCCGTAACCGCCATCCTGCTGGGCTTCCTCTTCCTCGGCGAGACCTTGAGCTTGTCGGAATTGACCGGAATGGCGCTGATCGCATTCGGCCTGCTTTCAATCGACGGGCGGATATGGCGCGGCATTCTGGCGGAGAGGACATGACAGCTCCACTATCGAGAAAGGTGCACTGATAGACGATCGCCTTGCGTAGCGCTGTTGGCGGCAGGCTTGTTGGCGCCATGCTCAAGACTGGAACAAATATGTAATGCAAAATATTGTTGTTGCGTTGAGACGGCGCTGCCCAGAGTTGTGCGAGGGAGGGCGGTGATGAAACCGCAGGAAGATGACTTAGTCCTTTCGGGCGTGATCGGCGAATACGCCGAGTACCGGCCTCCGATGGCCCTCGAAAGGCATTTCCAGTGCACCTGGTCCAACACGTTACGACCCGACGGCCCCAGCTGCCTGGCGGTCGTACCGGATGGCTGCGTCGACATCACGTGGATCGACGGGGAGTTGATCGTGGCGGGGCCAGATGTGGCCGTCGCTGTCTCGCCGCTCACCGCCGGCAGCACCGTCATCGGCGCCCGCTTCCGTCCTGGTGCTGCACGCAGGTGGCTTGGCCTTCCCATGTCGGAGATCGTAGGTCGCCGCATCGCGCTGCGCGAATTCTGGGGGCCACGGGCAAACGCAATCGCGCAAAGGATCGGCGACGTGCCATCGCCGGCGGGGCGAATGCGGACCATGGAGGCGCTTTTCTCGCAATTGGCGCCCGACATCGACCCACCCTCGGCGGAGTTCGGCTTCGTCTTCAATGCGCTGAGGACAGAGTCGGCCGGGCGCGGCATGGTGATCATTCTCGACCGGCTGGACGTCAGCCCGCGAACGCTGCGCCGCCATTGCCAGGAGACGTTCGGCTACGGGCCGAAGACGCTCGACCGCATTCTGCGCTTCCAGCGCTTTCTTGCCTTGGCCCACCGGGCCCATGAGCCGCGCCTGGCCGATATCGCCTTCGCGGCGGGATATTCCGATCAGGCGCATCTCACGCGCGAAGTGCGGCGTCTCTCGGGCTTCTCGCCGGCCGCGATCCTCTCGCAAATCACTGCCTGACCTGGCCGTTTCATTCAATACGCCCGCGCATCATATTTCTATTGTTTTGCCTCCTGATCGAAGGAGGCAAACATGACGATCCATCAAGCCCGCACGATCTCGGTATCGATCGGACGCGACTGGCGCGAGGTCTATGACTTCGCCTCAATCCCACAGAACTTCCCGCGCTGGGCCGCCGGCCTGGGCAGGCGGTTTGAGGAAACCGGAGACGATTGGACTGCCGAGGATCCCGACGGCCGCCCTATCCGAATCCGCTTCTCGACGCCCAACGCGTATGGCGTCCTCGACCATACGGTGTTCACCGAGGACGGCCGCGAAACCCACAACGCCATGCGCGTGATCCCGAACGGCACTGGCGCCGAGATCATGTTCACCCTGCTGAAGATGCCGGGCATGACGGACGAAATCTTCGCCGCCGACGCCGCAGCAGTAGAACGCGACCTGAACGCCCTCAAGGCATTGCTTGAACGCTGAGCTTCAAATCTCGAAAGGAGAAACCCAATGGCCAATTCCGGAAACGATCAACGCATCGATTATGTCGAGTTCACCGTCGGCGACATCGTGCGCTCGCGCGATTTCTACGGCAAGGCATTCGGCTGGTCCTTCAAGGACTACGGTCCAGGCTACTGTGAGTTCAATGATGGCCGCCTTACCGGCGGCTTTGCTCTCGGCCGTGACAAGGTTCGCGACCATCCGGCCGAAACCCGCGGTCCTCTGGTGATCCTCTACGCCACCGATCTCGCCGGGACCCAGCGCCGCGTCGAGGAGGCTGGCGCCAAGATCGTGAAGCCCGCCTATTCCTTCCCGGGCGGCCGCCGCTTCCACTTCGCCGATCCCGACGGTTACGAGCTGGCGGTGTGGTCGGACAAGTGAGAAAGTGAAAGGCGGCCCACATGGGCCGCCTTTCAAGTGTTCACGCACGAAGCTTCAAGCGCTTCGGCCGGTCGTCCAATACCGACTATGCCGCGTCTGCACGGAGTTTCAGGGCCGGCAGCATGACTTCACGGGCGAACTGGGAGAAGGGGCGGGCGGCATGCCCGGAAATCTTCGGCACCCAGTCCGTCGTGAAGTCACCCCAACCCGACGCATAGGCGCTGAAATACCCCCTGGTGGCTTCCGCCTGCCATTCGTTGCCTCCCATGCTGCGAACCAGGTCTGCCGCTGCCTCGGGTGCAATGGAGACGTAGCGTACCTTACGGCCGAGTTCGGCCGACAGGTACTCGGCGACATCGTGACCGGAGATGGATTGCGGCCCGGTCAGATCGTAGGTGCCACCATCCCAGCGGGGATCGATCAGCGCCCGCGCTGCGGTGTCTGAAATGTCGCGCGGATCGACCATCCCGACCCTGGCGTCGCCGAGGGCATATCGGACGGTGCCATCCGATGCGATGCTTTCGGCGGCGCCGAACAGGCAGTTGTTCATGAAGAAGTGCGGCCGCAGGATCACGAAATCCAGGCCGACCGGCGATCTCGTCATCCGTGCGCGCGTGCTGGCGCGAATTGTCGTTGGGACCGTCGTGCGCTGCCTTAACGGCGGAGATGCGCACGATCCGCTTTACGCCAGCGCGTTTTGCGGCCGCAATTGCCGCACTCGCCCAGTCCGCCGCCCGCGCATGCGGTGGCGTCAGGAGGAGTGCGGTTTCGATGCCGGCAAAGGCGCAATCGAGCGACGCTGGATCGGCGTAGTCAGCGACGACCGTCTCCGCGCCCAGCGCTGCCGGTTGTCGCGCCTTCTTTTCAGAGTGCACCATCGCGCGGACCGTGTGGCCGGCGTGCCTGAGTGGCTGGATGAGTTGGCTTGCGACCGTCCCGGTCGCACCTGTGACGAAGATAGTCATTGTCGTGGCTCCATCTGTCGTTGGTCGATGTGCCCAATTTATCCCCGTGGGTTGGAACCGTATTGATCGAATCGGCCACGCGCTGCGACCTGAAGCCGGCAGTGCGACGATCCCCAGCGCTTAGTCGCTGCGCTAGCGTGTCATTTCGCCCCTCCCGCAAATACACCCAGTCTGCCGTTGGGTGGCACCGTCTGACTCGAGCCACCTATGTAGCGGCGGGCTCAAAAGAAGGCCTTTGCTTAATTCGCTTTTGCGCCGGTTGATAGCTCTCAGGCTTCCATCCGCCTGCGACGAGCGGGGCAATCGGGAGCGCGTGCTGCCGCTCGGGAACCATCGTCTCGTCGGCAGGACCCGTCATGGTTTGCAACGCGCGCCGGATTCCGGAAAGGTGAGAGTCACTCACCATCGCGTAGTGCACGGCAAAACAGGCCGCAAGGGCGATGATGTGCACCGTGTTTGATGGGTTCTTCATGACGGCTGGTCGCTGTGTGGGGCGGTTGATTAAAAAGGGGTGGAAAGACCACCTTGGGAACGGCCGCGCTGCTGCGATCCAGGGTGATCTTCCAGCCGAGCGGAGATCAGGCAGCCATCGCGAGTTCGGAGACGACGTTCAGTGCACTTGAAAGCGCCCTTTGTTCCGCCTCTGCACCCATCCCGACGCCCTCGATGCGAATGACTTCGATATCGGACATTCCCAGGAAAGTGAGCAGAGTCTTCAGGTAGGGGACGGCATGGTCGAACACAGCGGCGGCCCCCTGCGAATAGACTCCGCCCGAAGCAACGACCAGGTAGACCTTCTTGTTCTTGACCAGGCCTTCGGGACCGCTCTCGGTGTAGCGGAAGGTGCGGCCGGCACGCGCCACGTGGTCGAGCCAGGACTTCAACGTCGAGGAGATGCTGAAGTTGATGATTCCCGTGGCAATCACGATCGTGTCTGCCGCAAGAACCTCATCGACCGCCGCATCGGAAACGGCCACCAGCCGCGCCTGCTTCTCGCTACGATCGTCCGCCGGCGTATAGATGCCCGAAGCAAAATCGGGTTCGATATGCGGAAGAGGATCCTGAACGAGGTCGCGTTTTACCAAGGTTGCGGCCGATTGCGTCGTGCGCAGTTTGTCCGCCAGCTCGGTTGCGAGCCGTGTGGAATGGGAGGCCTCGCCGCGCGGGCTTGAGGTAACGAGCAGGATGGAGGTCATGGCTTCTGTCCTTTTGCTTTGCCCGGCAGTTGCCAAGCGGATTGCATAGACGCAATCTGGCGATGGACAGCCATCCTGAAAACTGGGAAAATATCGCTGGAAACAATCGAGAAAATTGATATATCATGGAAGCCAATCCCACGCTCGACCAATTGCAGGTCTTTCTTGCTGTCGCGGAGGCAGGGAGCTTTTCGGCCGCGGCCCGCAAGCTCAACCGGGCTCAATCGGTGATCAGCTACACGATCGCCAATCTGGAAGCGCAGCTTGAGGTAAACCTCTTCGACCGTACAGGCACACGCCGGCCGCAGCTGACCGAGGCGGGCCTCACACTTCTGGAGGATGCGCGCCGCATGGTTGCCGGCCTGCAGCTCCTGCGTGCGCGGGCCCGCGGGCTGGGTCAGGGTCTTGAAGGTGAGGTTGTGGTCGCGGTCGACGTGCTTCTGCCCACGCCGGTTTTTACAACCGTCCTGAAGGCATTTCGAAGCGAATACCCGACAGTGAGTGTGCGCCTTTATACCGGCGCCCTCGGAGTCGTCTGGGATCTGGTCCTGAAACACGAGGTGCATGTCGGTATTGCCGGCGCGCCGGCGACCAGCCATGATGAATTCGTCAGCCACAAGGTGGGGCAATCGCAGTTCATCCCTGTCGCCGCTCCGGGCCATCCGTTGGCCGTGGCCGATGGGCCCGTTCCCTCGTCGATCGTCCGCGAGGAATTCCAGATCGTGATTACGGACCCCACGAACCACACCAGGGGAAAAGACTTCGGGGTCCATGCCTTCAACACCTGGCGCGTGACCGATGCCGCGACCAAGCACGCCCTGATTCTGGCAGGTCTAGGCTGGGGTGGGCTGCCGAAATGGATGGTCGAGGATGACATATCGAAGGGCCGGCTGGTCGAACTGTCGCTGGATCCTTATCCGCCAACTGACTATTCGCTCTATGCCATGCACGCGGCCGATACGCCCTACGGTCCAGCTGCGGCATGGCTTGTGGATCGTTTCAAACGCGAGCTTGAGGTTTTTCGTGAACAAAGCGGGTAGGCCACAATGACACTGCAGAACCGATACCCCGCCTTTCAAGCCAAATCTGGTGCCCGCATTCGGACCGCGTAGAAGGGCAGCTGAGTTTAAGCAAAAGAGAGGAACTGGCATTGTAGTTTCCTTCAGTTCGACTGGTATGGGGCGGTACTGAGCCACGCCTTGGGATTGGTTCCAGCGTGAAAAGCGAAAAGTCTCCCAAGGGTCCAGCTTGTGTGAGTTCCTCCGCGAATTGCTAATTTTCGGGCCGCGGGGGTGAGGCTCGATCATGATCGAGCGAACATGAAGCTTCGACAAGGGCGCTGCGCCATTTCTCGGGCGTGAAAAGGTGCACTGCCGGATCGGCAACGGCTGTACTAAAGAGGACTACGTCAGGGGAGAGCTCCGAGAGTAGTTCGAGACTGGCCTTGAGCTGATCCTTGTCGCCACCGTCTTCAATAAAGGCGGCGGCCTGCCAGATTCCACGAGACGGGAAAAGGACGTCACCGACAAAGAGGTAGGTTTCGCCGCTCTGCGCATTGACCAGATAGCAAGTGTTGTTATCGGTATGGCCTGGTGTCGGGATTGCCTCGACACCTCCAGGGTGGGTTCCGCGCGCCTCGAGCCGTTCATCGATTGTCGCGAATTCATGCCTCGCCTCAGACGCGCCGGTCAAATCCTACGGCACCACCGTGGAGATGGTTCTCGCCTTCATTGCAATTGAGCCTATACCCGCGCCCGCCCAGCGTGAACCCCGCGCTGCCTTGGGGATTTTCACCGCGCGGAGCTGCGAGTCGGTCAATGCCGACCTTAGAATCGGTCAGGCAGAGCTAGCATGCGGAAGGCGTGGCATGTCAGTGGTGGCACATTTCGACGAGGGCTTTCACCTGCTCTGTTTGGCCTAAGATATCCGAGACGCGGCTCTGGCAGCTTGCACCGTCGTCGTCGCCGGCTCCCTCGATGAGAGCCTGCATGCTTGCGGAGAGTTCGTCACATCCGCAGGCGTTTGCACGGTCAAGGGCAGACTGCAGCGCTTCCAGGCTCCGCTCCAGCGCAACAGAACAGGCAAGAGATTCGTCCCGCAGCGCGTATCGCGCGCCGTAGAATGCCTCCAGCGATGGCAGGCAATGGCGATCTGCATAGCTCGGGGAAAGGCAGAAGACGGTCGCTGCGACAATAAAACATGAACATATAAGTCCAGTTTTAAGAGCGATAAAGACTTCCCGCGCCCAAGCGAGACGGAGGTTTAGGTCGGTTACTATCACACAATTGTGTTTCCTCATGCCGAAAATCCTTCGACACGTTGTCTCCATTCATCAGAAAGTCTAGTATTCTGTCAAAGTGTGGGCAACACACTAACGCGGCCTCACAAGGACACGTGCTCATCCTGCCAGGCCGCATGACCGGGAGGAGCCACTCATGGAAACCTACGGACCCTACGATCCAACGGTCGACTACGTGCCGGGACCGGCACCGCGGCCGAACCGCGGACATACCGGGGAGACTCCGTTATGGCGACCGCTGCATATGACGCGGCGCAACTTTCTGCGCGGCGTTGTCTGTTCCGGCGTGGTGATCGGCGGCTCGGCCTATCTGTTCTCCGCTACCACGCCCGCGCGGGCAGATACGCGCGCCGTCGAGCGGCTGGTGCGTCTCACCGTCAACGGCCGAGCCCGCAGCGTGGAGGTGGCGCCGAACGAGACGCTGGCGACCACGCTCCGCTACCGCCTGGGACTGACCGGGACCAAGATCGGCTGCAACCAGGGCGAATGCGGGGCCTGCACAGTAATCGCCGACGGGACCACCATATATTCCTGCTCGACGCTGACCCACCGTGTCCGCGACAGCGAGATCACGACTGTGGAAGGCGTGGCCGGGGAGGACGGTACGTTGCACCCGGTGCAGCAGGCCTTCATCGAGGAGATCGCCCCCCAATGCGGTTTCTGCACGCCCGGCCAGGTCGTGACCGCGGTCGCGCTTTTGAACAGGAACCCGAACCCGACGGTCGAAGAGGCGCGCCTTGCGATGTCCGGCAATCTCTGTCGGTGCGGTGCCTACGACCACTATCTGCGCGGCGTCATGAAAGCCGCAGAGAGGGTCTGAAGCCATGGCTTACAAACTTATCGGTAAGAACTTCATCCCGCCGGATATCGAGGCCAAGGTCACCGGCGCGGCCAATTATGCCGAGGATTTCCGGGCCGACGGCATGGCGCATGTCAAGTTCTACGGCTCGCCTATGCCGCATGGCATGGTCAGGAACATCGACCTGAGCGAGGCCGAAAAGGTTCCTGGCTATCTCGGCCATCTGCTGCCTGAGGAGGTGAAACAGCCTGACTCGCCGGTCGGCTTTCCGATCCTCAGCAACGAGCCCGCCTCTTTCGGCCAGCCGATCCTGGCGATCGCGGCCGAGACCGAACAGGCGGCCGCCGACGCCATCGCCGCTGTTCGGGTGGACATGGAGCTTATGCCCTTCGTGATCGACCCGCTCGCAAGCCTGCAGCCCGACGGGCCTAACGCGCTCGCCGGCATGAACGTCGCCGGCCGAGGCATCGACGCGCAAGAGCTGAAATGGTCGGGCCGCGACTTCGCCCTGGCCGGCGAGAATGCCTTGCCCCGTGGCGAGGCGCCTGTGGAATGGAGCTTCGGCGATCTTGAAGACGGCTTCGCCAACTCCACCGTCATCGTCGAGGAAAGCTTCGTGCATGCCTCGAACGCCCATCACGCGATGGAGCCCCGCTCCGCCGCAGCCTATTGGGAGGGCGGCAAGTGCCATGTCTGGGGGTCCACCCAGTCGACAGCCTTTGCGCAGCCCGGCCTGGCCAACCTGATCGGCATCGAGCCGTCGGAGTTGGTCCTGGTTTCGGAGTTCTGCGGCGGCGGCTTCGGCGGCAAGGCTGCGAGCTATCCGCTAATGGCGCTTCCCGCGCTGGTGTCGCGCAAGCTTAACGGTCGTCCCTGCCTGCTGCGTGTCAGCCGCAACGAGGAATACAACAACGGCTCCGCCCGCGCGGGCTTCCAGGGCTGGGCAAAGCTCGGCTTCAGCAAGGAAGGGCGCATGCTGGCGGCCGACATCTATGTGGTCCAGGATCTCGGCCCCAATTCGGGCTTCCCGGACTTCAACAATGTCGGCTCCGCGGCGATTATCGTATTCCAGCCTGAAGCGATGCGCTTCCGCGCGACCCCGGTGCTGACAAACACCGTGCCCAAAGGCGCACAGCGCGGCCCGGGCGAGAACCAGGCGGCCAACATGTTTGAGCCGCTTCTGGACAAGGCCGCGCGCGAGCTTGGCATCGAGCGGCTTGCGCTCCGGCTTGCCAACGCGCCCGGGGGCGGTGTGGGTGCCAAATACGGCCCAGATCAGGGACCGGTGACCTCCGCTTATCTGAGGGAGGCCCTGGAAACGGGTGCCGAGGCGTTCAACTGGGTCGAGCGCTCGAAGCAGTCCGGCATGCGCAACGGCTCCAAGGTGCGCGGCTATGGCATCGGACAGGCCTATCACACTGCTGGCTCGAACGGCTTCGACGGGCTGGTGCGTATCACGCCCGACGGGATCCTGCACGTGCACACCGGTGTCGGCAATCTCGGGACCTTTTCCTATGCCTCGACCTCGCGCATCGCCGCAGAGGCCCTCGGCTATGACTGGGACCGGGTCGTGCTGGAATATGGCGGCACCACGAAGCATCTGCCGTGGAATCTCGGCCAGTTCGGTTCGAACACCAACTTCACCATGGCGCGGACGAACTATGTCGCCGCGATGGACGCTGCCCAGAAACTCAAGGAGATCGCAGCTACCACGCTGGGTGGGGATGCCGATGACTACGAGCTGAAGGACGAGCGCGTGGTCAGGATCGGCGACGAGAGTGCCGGCATGTCCTTCGCCGAAGCCGCGCAGAAGGCCATCGAGATGGGCGGCCGGTACGACGGCCAGGAGCTTCCCGACGATATCGACACGATGACCAGGGCTTCCGCTGGTGCCATCGCCGGGACCGGCCTGATTGGAGTGGCCAAGGACAACCTGCCGAAGGACGCCACCGTCCCAGCCCTGGCGGCTGCCTTCATCGAGGTCGATGTCGACATGGAGACCGGAAAGTTCGAGATCCTCGATTATCACTGCGTCGCCGACTGCGGCACGGTCATCCATCCGATGGGGTTGGCCGCGCAAGTGCGCGGCGGTGCCATGATGGGCTTCGGCCTCGCCACGACAGAACGGCACGTCTACGATCCGCAATATGGCCGGCCCAACGCCCAGGCGCTCTATCAGGCCAAGCCGGCGACGTATCTGGATATGCCGGCACAGATGAACTGGGCAGCGGTCGACCAGCCGGATACACAGAGCCCGATGGGCACCAAGGGCATCGGCGAGCCTCTCGAAGGGGCTGCCTCCTCGGCGCTCATATGTGCCATCTCTGATGCGCTGGGCGGACACCTGTTCAACCGCACGCCGGTGGTCTCCGACATGATCCTGAACGCGGCGGAAGGGCGGCCGCAATCCCACGTGCCGCTCGCCACGAACACGGTGTGAGCGAGCTCGGGAGGAGGATACAATGACTGATGTGATGCACAATTTCGAGCTTTTCCAGCCGGCCACGTTAGCGGATGCTCAGGCTATCCTCGGCGATCACGAGGATGCCTGGATCATCGCCGGTGGCATGGACAGCCTGGACTGGTTCAAGCACAGGGTGAAACAACCCTCTGTGCTCGTCGACGTCGCCAACATTCCCGACCTGCATGGGATTCGCGAGGAGGACGACGGCGGACTTTGGATCGGCGCGACGACCACGCTCACCGAGGTGAACGAGAGCGAGGAGGTCCAAAGCCGCTTTCCTGCGCTGGCACAGGCGGCGCTGCGGGTCGCCTCGCCGCAGATTCGCAACAAGGGCACCATCGGCGGCAATGTCTCGCAGGACACGCGCTGCACCTATTATCGCGACGGGTTTCCCTGTTACCGGGCCGGGGGCAACACCTGCTACGCCAACACGCCCACGGCGATGAACCGCGAGCACGCGCTCTTCGGCGTGAGCCGCTGCGTGGCTGTGACGCCTTCGGATACGGCGATCGCGCTGACCGCACTGGAAGCGGCATTCATCGTGGAGCGGGGTGGGAACCGGCGCGAGGTGGCGGCTGCAGATTTCTTCATCGGCCCCGACATCGACATAACCCGCATGACCATGCTGGAGCGGGGCGACATTCTCGTCGGCATCCGCATCCCCGGCAAATGGGCCGGATCGCGCCAATATTTCGAGAAGGTGGCCGACCGCAATACATGGGACTTCGCGCTCGCCAACATCGCCATGGCGGCGACCATGGAGGGCAGCGCGATCTCCGACATCTCGATCGTCTGCGGTGCCGTGCAATGCATACCGCGGCGGCTCACCGACGTGGAAAGCCTGGCGCGCGGGGAAACGCCCGGCGAGGAACTGGAAACGCTCGTCAAGCGCGTCGCGGCGCGGGGCGCGGAGCCCTTGAACTTCAACCACTTCAAGGTTCCGCTGATGGAAAACCTCGCCGTGCGCGCGATCCGGTCCCTAGCCTAGCCATGGAGTTGCTCCGGCATACGCAGGACGCTTTCGGCCAGAGGATGCTCGTCGGGGTGAACTGGGACATCCTCTGGCTGCCGGTCGCGGCTGCCGCCGTCGTAATTGTCCTGCATCTCGTCGTAAGGGCGCTGCGCCGGGCGGACTGACCTCCTGTCCGGCGCCACCACACCCTCAGCCAAATCCGAAG
This sequence comes from Chelativorans salis, assembly GCF_025336525.1. GTDB lineage: Bacteria > Pseudomonadota > Alphaproteobacteria > Rhizobiales > Rhizobiaceae > Chelativorans > Chelativorans salis. Next base: position 98,983 of record NZ_JAOCZP010000012.1, on the reverse strand, counting down.
GAATACGAACGCATGAACACTCCGATCCGGCATCACGGCGTGCGCCACCGCCTTGCCGATCGACTATTTCACTGGGGTATGGCGGTTTCCGTCATCGTGCTGGGGGCGACCGCCTTCCTGCCGATTGTCGGATTCAGGTTCGACTGGGTACCCCTACACTGGATATCAGGCGTGGCACTGACGCTTCTCGTGCTCTTCCATCTCTTTCGCGTGTTCTTCGTCCACGGCGTGCGTGGAATGGTCCCCGGGCCCGACGACATCCGCGAAATTGCGCAGGCTGCGCGCGGCATTGGGCCAGAAGCTCTTGCGGAGGCGAAGTACGACGCATTTCAAAAGGGCTTTCACCTCGCTGCAGCGACGACCATCCTGGTCCTCCTGGTGACGGGCCTCCTTATGCTCGCCAAGATCGACACGACCTTCTGGAGGCGCGATCCGTCGATCCTGAGCGACTACAGCTGGGGGATCATCTACGTCATTCACGGCGCGGCATCGCTGGTGCTGCTGTTTCTGTTTACTCTCCACGTCTACTTCGCTCTCCTACCCGAGCATCGGAGCTTCCTCGTCGCCATGATCGGCGGACAAGGGCCGGAAAAGGCCAGAAAGGGTAAATCATGACCGACCTGATGACGCAGGCGAACGCCATGCGCGACGCCTTCGACCGCATCGAGGAATCCTATGAGTTCATGCTGGCCTATGCGGCTCAGGGCCGAAAGCGCGACATGGAGGAAGGTGGCGGCGAGAGCCAGATCCGCCGCTACCTCAAGCGCTTTAACGCGGCGCTCGATGATCTCGAACAAGCGCTCGACCAAGGGCTGGCCGACCCGGAAGGCGCAGCATTCCGTGATCGCTTCAGGGCTGACCTCGCCGTCGTGCGTTCGGTTCTCGCCGTCCTGCTGGCGCAGCCTTCGATCTCCTCGGACATGATCGACAACACAAACGGCCTGATTTCCGTGCGGTCGCTCCTCACCAATATTTTCTTCACCGATCAGGCGGTTTTGCCACCGCGCTGAGCATGGAGCGGTAGAGCATCGGCGGGGATCGTGGTCAACGCCAGATGCCCTTAGCCGAAGACGTCTGCGAGTCCGTAGAGAGCGTTCGTGGTCAGGCTATCACCATAACGGGCGAACATTACGGACCTGCTCGAATGTGTGACAAGGGACGGGAGGAAGGACACTATCCGCGAGGAAGCGTCAAAGGAGAAGGACTCGCAATCAGCGACCATCTTCATCAGCATGACGCCATCTCTCCGCCTTCACCTGGAAACGACAATCGAGGCGCTTGTGAACCTCTTTGACAAATTGGAGGGCGACGCGGACATGAGAGGAGGGCGGTGACCTGGAGCCATCCATCGGCGCCAGAGATGACTTGGAGGAGGGCCTGCCTCATCACGAACATTCTGGCCCATTATGGGGCTCCCAGGGGCTTGACCGGGAACTCACCCCGATACCGACATGCCGGGCTGCTCGACGTAGATGATACGAGCCGCTGGGTTCTCCCTCTGGAAGACGCGTTTTCCCAGCCATCAGAGTGCTGATTTCTCCGCCCCTGCTCTGAAGTAGCGATCAAGACGGGCGCTAAGCATGAAGAATGTTACGCTCGCAATTTCTGTTCGCTCTTAAGTTAAGAACCACGGCCTGCCGCCGGTGCGAGCGGCAGGTCACGAGGATGCGGCCGCCGTGATCTCGAATTGCCCCCCGGGTCAGTTCCCGCGCGTGTATGTCGCCTGGTACTACATTATCTTCTGGTATCTACTCGGTCAGCGCTTCCTTGCGCACGCCATCCGTCACCTCGATGATCCGCTTGAGCAACGCGTGGAGATCATCGCGATGGCCGCTGCGACCGGCGGGGCCGTTCTCATTGGATATCATGACCACAGTTAGCGCCCGTCCCGGCACGACGTAGACCATCTGACCGCCATAGCCCCAGCCATAGAAGACTTCTTCGTCCGCAGACTCGCGCATGAACCAGCCATAGCCGTAGCCATCGCCAGTGAAGCGGGAGGCGGTGCGCGGCTTCCACGAGAGCTTGATCCAATCGGCCGGCACGAGTTGCTCTCCGTCACGACTCACCCCGCCGTTGCGGTAGAGCTCGCCGAAGGCCAGCAGCGAGCGCGGGCTCATGGCCATCTGGTTGCCGCCGAGATAAATGCCCTGCGGATCACGGTCCCAGGCGGCGATGGAAAAGCCATCCTGCGGCCCCAGCCATTCACGCGCCAGTTCCAGCGTAGAGCGGCCGGTCCGGCGCGTCAGGATTGCCGAAAGGAGATGCGTCGAGCCGGTGGAATAGAGCATGGCACCGCCCGGTTCGTCGTCGAAGGGCATGGCGAGCGCCGCCCGAACCCAATTGTCGCTTGCCACCCAGCGTCCGTAGTTGGAGCCCGAAGTGCGCCCCAGCCCTGCCTGCATGGAAAGCAGATGGCCGATTGTCACCTCTTTGAGCCGGGGATCCGGGTCGGCAGGCAGGTCGGTTTGAAGGAGCGGGGCGATCTTTTGGTTGGGGCCTTCGAGCACGCCCTTGTCGATGGCAATGCCGACGAGTGCGGAGATGATCGACTTTGAGGCGGACTTGATGTTGGCAGGGCGCTCCGGCGAGTGGCCGCGATAGCCGCGTTCGGCCACCACCGCGCCCACGTGCGCGACGACGACCGTTTGTAGCGGTGTTAGGCGCTCGGCCTCGTCAAGGAGCTTTTCAAGACGCTGCGCCAGGCCCTCTTCGCCGTGAGCGGCGATGGAAAGGCCAAGGAGAAAGACAAGAATCGCGACTGGGCACTTTAGCATGAAGCCGCCTTAGGACGCATTTCGGGCAAGATGAAGATGATGCGGCGGCGCGTCAGGACATTTTGTTCTTCGCTTCCCTCCAGCGGTTTGTACGATCTGCCGAATCTGTCAGTTTGGCGGTCGGGGCATGCCGTTCGGTTCGAGCGCGTTACAGGAGCCGACTTCGTCTCCAAAGCTGTATCCTTCGGACCGGATGGTGCGGCTGAGAGCATGACAGCCGATCCGCCTTAATGCTTTGCGCATGCGACTTACATGCACGTCGACCGTGCGCAGGCTCACGTGGATCGTGGTCGGCCAGGCGACGCCGATCAGCGCTTCGCGGCTGAACGCCTGGCCACGGTGATCCACCAAATGCCGGAGGATGTGGAACTCGATTGAACTGAGCTGAATCTCCTGACCGCGCCGTCGCACGCGGTAGCTATCGGGCCGCATTTCGATGTCGTCGAAGGCCAGGGCATATTCGCCGCTCCGATCGGCCGAACACACCCGCTTGCGCAGATAAGCCAGCAACCTTGCCGGCACCAACGGTCGCACGAAGGTCACGTCGGCGCCGGCTTGCAGGAGCGCGATGTGCTTGTCGTCCGCCTGCGGCGCGACGAGTGCCACGACCGGAGCGGGTCGCGTGATCTTGTCCTGCTTCAACCGGGTGCACAGGCGCGGAGCCGGTATGCCGTCCGCCCGGCAATCGAGGATGACAGCTGCCGGCATCTTCTTCGCCACCAGTTGCAGAGCGCCTTCCAGACTGCAGGCCAGTTCGCTTCCGAAGCCGTCCACATCGATTATATGGTCGAGGACAAGATAGAGTTCCGCGTCCTGCGAACAATGACCACGAGCGGCTTCATTGGAGGCCCTTTTCTCCTAGAGATGCGGGCGGGCCCACATGTGTGCATCGGACAAAGCAGCGCCGTGCGCCGCACCCACTGCAAGAACCGCCACGACGTCCGCGGCGCGCCGACTGAAGCGGTTTCATGCCGCCCTATACGGCGTCCAGACCGTCGTACCCGCCGGGACTTGTTGGCTTCTTTTGAACATCTCGCACCTGTGTGTCAGTACCCGATGTCGGGGTACCATGAGCCGCAGGCTGGCGACTACCGCATTCGCGGATCGCGGTGAGGGCGGTGGAACTGGCTGGTTAGAACGTTGGAAAGGACTGCTTCGATCCGAGCCTCACCAAAGTCGTGCTCCGGCCAAAAGCGGGCCTTCTTCCAGTCGAGCTGCCCGCGTGTGTAATATCCGATGCCGGGAGACGTCAGGCTCAGCGGTGTGCCGATGCCCGCGAAATTGAGTTTGAAGTGGTAGCCGGATTTCACGACCACAAAGTCCTGAGATCTCAGGTCGATCCCCTGGCTCGTGAAGGCCGCCGGATCATGTGTGAAGCCCGGCTTGCTTGTCAGCAGGATTCGCAATCGATCGTCGACGACAAGAACGGCCGTCTGGCCAAGGCTCGTCTCCTCGCCACCCCGGAACGGGCCTGCCATGATGAAACGACCGTCACCGACCCCCGTGATAGTGCCTGTGATCTTCAGGGGCGAAAAGCCGGGCGTCAGGCGTCCGCCGATGTCCAGTGTCACATGAGCGCCGACACCGGCCGCCGTGGCGGCCTCGACGCTGTCGGGATCGGTGACTGGGATGGCGCCGCGAAGCCCGTCAGAGCGCGCTAGCGCCCGTGCGATGATTGCGGTGCTGTCGCCCGGTGCGCCGGCCAATACCCGGTCCCCCATGTCTGCCAACACATACGGCCGTTGCCCATCCCCCGTCGCCACAATGTCAAGCGCCTGGTCGATCGAAAGGAGATCGTCGTGGAAGCGCTCGCGCCACTCCCAAAACAATCTAGCGAGCTCCTCTGCTGCCTGCACGCCGCTGTCGCTTGCTCCGTTCGAGATGACGACAGCCGCCTGGCCGATGTCCTCGTCGTCCACATAGCGGAAGACATTGTATAGCGATATATCCCATATCTCGGGGTGCGCGGCTTGGATAGACCGGGCCCTGGCGTGCACCGCAGCAAGCGGGCCTTCGGCAGTTTCCGCAGCCCCCGGCAGGATCATCGGCGCCTTCGCCATCGCCGTCACTGGCCTCAGGTCTCCATCGAGCATGGCCAGTAGTCCTTCGACCACCCGTTCGCCGCATCGAACGACATCGGAATGGGGGTTCTCCTTGCAGGCGATGCAGATGTCGACGGCACCCAGCATTGCGCCCGTCACATGCGCATGCAGGTCAAGCCCAATCCCGATCGGAATATCCGGTCCGACGGCCTGGCTCAGCGCTGCGAGCAGATCACCCTCGGCATCCGCAAGTTCGGTCGTCCCCATGGCGCCGTGCAACTCGAGTGCAACCGCGTCGCAGGCCTCGCGCCGCGCCAGATCGACAAGCTCATCACGAATCGTCATGTAGAATCCATGGTCTACCGGACCAGCGGGTGGAGCGCTGACTGAAACGGACGGCACAACAGAGAGATCCAGATCTTGCGCCTTTGAGACGATCCCGCCAAGGGTTGTGCTTGAACGGTGCGCCTGATCGATCAATTTGCCGCCTCGGTAAATCTCGAACTGATCACCCGTCGTAACGTGGGGGCTGAAGCCGTGAGACTCGTGGAAAATGCAGCCGACCAGAATTCGCCGCCTCCTGCGGCTTGTCGCTGACTGGACATCTCCCGTTCCTCGTGGCATGCGCGCTGTCATCAGAAAGCTTCCACTCTCTCTTCTGTTTGCGACGGTCCGGTCAGCGGCGAGGGCCGCCATATCCGCTCCTCCGCCGCGCAATCTCGATCATGCCCATCAAGATAAGGGAAAGCACCGTCAGGACAGTCGAGACCGCCGCGATGACCGGCGTGAGATTGAAATCGATGTCCTCGAACATCTTGCGAGTGATCGTTTTTCCCTCGATGCCGGAAATGAAGAAGGCGACCGTCGCCTCGTCGAAGGATGCGAGGAAGGCGAAGACGGCGCCAGCTGCAACGCCGGGCAGGATGTTGGGCAGGACGATATAGAAGAACGCCTGGATGCGGGTTGCGCCGCAGTTGAGCGCAGCAAGCTCCAGCGCGGGATCGAAGCGTTGCAGGGCAGCACTCACCGTGACAACGACATAAGGGACCGCGAGCATCGTGTGGGCGATCACGAAGCCAGTGAGATTGCCTGTCAGGCCGAGTGGTGCGAAGGTGAGGTACAGTGCGACAGCTATCACGATGTGGGGGACCACCAGCGGTGCGAGCGTGAACGCCTGAAGAAATTCCTTGCCCGGAAGGCGTCCGCGCACGAGCGCGATTGCGGCCAGCGTGCCGACCAGCGTTGCCGAGAAAGTCGTGGCGATGGCGACGCGCAGGCTGAACCAGGTCGCAGCCATCCAGTCCGGATCGTGAAAATACTCGATGTACCACCTGAGCGTAATGCCGCGGGGCGGGAACTCGATGTGGGACGCCGTCCCAACCGACATCGGGACGACGATGAGCGTGGGAAAAAGGAGAAAGAACAGGATCAGTCCGAGTCCCAGCGCCGCCACGACCCCAGTCACGCTTGTCATCCCCGCCTGGCTGCGTTCTTTTGCCGTTCGTGCGGCAAGAGCTAGGTCGATATCAGCCAATCTTGAACCCCTTGTTGAACGAAAGCGCCCGGCGATAAAGAACGACGAGCAGGAGCGTTGATGCCAACAGCACGGCCGACAGCGCACCCGCGAACGGCCAGTCGAGCAGCTCCGTCGTCTGCTGCGCCATCAACGTGGACATCATGAGGGTGCGTGGACCACCCACCAAAGCAGGCGTGATGTAGAAACCGAGAGCCAGGATGAATGTCATGAGCGTACCGGCTGCAGCGCCCGGCAGGCTGAGCGGCAAGGTAATGCGAAGGAAGGCCTGCGGCGCGCTGGCCCCGAGATTGCGCGCGGCCTTCGCAAGCTCGTCGGGAATGTTTCGCAGGATCGAGTAGATCGGCAGGATCATGAAGGGCAGCAGGACGTGCGTCATCGCCAGGATGACCGCCCCCTTTGTGTAGAGGAGCCGCAGTGGTGTCTCGATGAGGCCCGCCTCTTCCAGGAGATCGTTGACGATCCCGTTTCGTTGCAGGATTACGATCCAGGCGTACGACCGAACGAGCGCGCTCGTCCACAGGGGGACAAGAACGCAGGCGGCGACCAGCATCGCCCGTCGGCCGGACATGCGCGCCATCGCATAGGCGACCGGATAGCCCAGCAGGAAGGCAAGCACAGTCACAACGAAGGCAATCTCAAGCGTGCGCCAAAGGACAAGGAGATAGAGTGGCTCCTCGATGATGCGGCCGTAGTGGACAAGCGTCGCGTCCGGCGCAAAAATGCTGTTCCACAGGAGGCGTCCGACAGGATAGACGAAGGCAATCAGCAGCAAGAGCAAAAGCGGGGCAACGAGGCCGAGCGACATTGCCGTCCCATATTCCCTTGGCGAGGAGGAGCCGTCGCGGAACCGCCGCTGAAGCGCTGTCCACATCGCTTCAGCACTCCGCCTGCGGGAAGACATGCACGGCGTCGTCCGGGATGACGAAGCCGATGCGGTCGCCTTCCTGCGGCAGAGAGCCACCATGGGTCGCCTGTGTCTGAACATGAATGATCTCCCCGCCGGCAAGCCGGATGAGGAAGGTGTGTGACGCGCCTGCGAAAATCACGGCCTCGATGACGCCGGAAATCTTGCGGTCGTCATGCCGATCGAGCTTCATCCGCTCAGGCCGAACCGCCAATCGCACCCGTTGCCCCTGCTGCAGCGGGGGCGCGCTCGCCACCGGTTGCTGCGGAAGGATGATCGTGCCGCTCCGGCCCAAATCGACTTCAAGGCAATCCGCGCCAAGTTTGCGGCATATCCCGTCCAGGAAGTTCATCTTGCCGATGAAGTCGGCGACGAAGGCTGTGGCTGGCGCGTCATACAGGTCGGCAGGGGATCCAACCTGCTCCAGGTAACCGTCGCGCAAGACAGCAATGCGGTCGGACATCGTCAACGCCTCCTCCTGATCGTGGGTGACGTAGATTACGGTGATGCCCAAACTCTGCTGGAGACGCTTGATCTCGATCTGCATCTGTTCGCGAAGCTTCTTGTCGAGCGCCCCGAGCGGCTCGTCCATGAGCAGCACCGCGGGCTCGAACACGAGCGCACGCGCCACCGCCACCCGCTGCTGCTGGCCGCCCGACAATTGGGCGGGCAGGCGTTTTTCCAGTCCTTCCAACTGCACAAGGGACAAAGCTTCGGCGACGCTCTGCGATATTCTCGTCTTAGGGAATCCGCGCATGCGCAAGGGAAAGGCGACATTCTCGGCAACCGTCATGTGGGGAAAGAGCGCATAGCGCTGGAAGACCATGCCAATGTCGCGCCGGTTCGGCGCCACCTGCGTGATGTTGCGGTCGCCGATCCAAATCGCTCCCGTGTCCGGCCGCTCGAATCCTGCCACCATCATGAGAAGGGTGGTCTTGCCTGATCCGGAGGGACCGAGGAGGGAAAGAAACTCGCCCGGTCGAATGTCGATCGCCAGCCGCTCGACTGCCGGCACCGGCCCGTAGCTCTTGCCCAGCTCTCGAAGGGAGACACTCGCTCCATGCATCGCCAACCTCTCATGTTGCGGAAGGACCAGCCCGTCCTCCCGGCTCACCGATCTGCACCGCGTCGATGCCACCTGCCAGCATTGGAAGGGCGTCGCGACGGGGGCTGAGGGTGCGCGACCATTCTCCTTCACGTCTCAGATTGCCAAGCGGGATCGTGACGCCGACTTAACATTTGAAATTTGGTGTAACAAAAAGGAGGCCCTGCTGTCAAGCTTGGCGCAATTCGCCATGCCGACTGGTGACACGGCTCCTGTACGCATAAACTGAGTGCGTTAGGCGCTGGCCCGATTCGCTTGAGGTATGCCGGCTGGACCAGGACGGCGCCGCCACCATGAGGATCGCTGCCATGCATGATGCGACAAAAGGAAGGAAACCAGCCTCGCTTCCCGGAGAGCTCGCGGCGATCGACCGGCACCAGAGCCTCGGCGAGCGCGCATATGCGAGCTTGAAGGACTCCCTCATCCGTGGGGCGCTGCGCCCAGGGACCAAACTGACCATGCGCTCGGTTGCGCAGGCACTCCATGTGAGCACCACACCGGCACGCGACGCCATTACCCGATTGATCGGCGAGGGAGCGCTCGTAAACCTTGGACCCAAGACGGTGATCGTGCCGCAGCTGACGCTTGCCGCGCTCGATGAGATAACGGCCATTCGCCTGGCGCTGGAGGGACTGGCGGCGCAGAAGGCGGCAGCCAATGTGACCCCAGCCGATATCGTGGAGCTCGAACGCCTGCAGGAGCGGATCAACCAGGGTCTCGACGAGTCACGCTATACCGAAGTTCTGGACGCCAACAAGGATTTCCACTTTCTTATCTATCGCCGCAGCGGCATGGTCCGGCTGGTCATAATGATCGAAACGCTGTGGCTCCAGATCGGGCCGTCTTTTAACGATCTTTATCCAGAATTCGCGCAGTCCCGCACAGGTGTGTCCAATCATATGTGGGCATTGCACGGCCTGCAGGACGGCGATGCAGCCGCCGTGCGCGCGGCAATTGAGAACGATATCCGCAGCGGCTATCGGCACCTTTCATCCCTGGTCGAATAGCGGCAGGCAGCACCACCGGGAGGGCATGATAAGATTTTTGTTGCATCAAATACCAAAAGGCGCTTTTATTCGCTCGGCCTGAGGGCCTCAGTGATGGCAACAACCGGAGGCATGAAGCAATGCCGACTCTGTCCGATCGGCTCGACAGTTCGATGATAGATCCAGTGCCGGGATCGCGCTCGGCAAGTCTGTTTCAGCGCGCCCGTCGCGTCTTTCCCGATGGCACATCGCGCGTTACGATCGAGCGCAACCCCACGCCACGCTACATTGCTGGCGGCGAGGGGCCTTATCTTACCGACGCTGATGGCGCGCGATTCCTCGATCTCAACGCGAACTTCACGACCCTCATCCATGGTCATGCCTTCGCGCCCGTGATCTCTGCCGTAGAGCGGCAATTGCGAAGCGGCAGCTGCTTCGCGAGCCCAACCGAGGCGGAAATAGCGCTCGGCACGCTTCTATGCGAGCGCGTGCCCCGTCTCGAGCGCATCCGCTTCGTCAATACGGGCACAGAGGCGGTCATGTTCGCGATAAAGGCAGCACGTGCATTCACGGGTCGAAGCGCCATCGCAAAAATCGAAGGCGCTTATCACGGCGCCTATGATTGGGTCGAAGTGGCGCAGGCCAGTTCTCCTGATAATTGGGGGCGGGCCGACGCTCCAGCTTCGGTGCCGTACTATCGCGGCATGCCAGCCTCGGTGCTCGATGAAACGATCGTGCTGCGGCTCAATGATGCGGACGGCGCGATCAAGCTCTTGGAGCGCAACGCCCATCGGCTTGCGACAATCGTGATCGATCCGATGCCGAGCCGAGCCGGTCTGGTGACTCCAGAGCCGGCGTTCATCTCCGCGCTCCAGGAGACCGCCCGTTCGCTGGGGGTGCTCATCGTATGCGACGAGGTCCTGAACTTTCGGCAAGGCTATCATGGCGCCGCGTCTCGCTGCGGGCTCGAGCCGGATCTGTTCGCCCTTGGAAAGATCATCGGAGGGGGATTTCCGATCGGCGCCGTTGGCGGTCGCGCTGACGTGATGGCCGTGTTCGATGCCGGACATGGTCGACCGCTGCTTCCTCAGGGCGGGACCTTCTCAGCCAATCCGATCTCGATGGTTGCCGGTTGCGCGGCAATGGAGGCGCTCGATCAAGCCGCCTTTGCCCGTCTCGACGAGCTGGGCGCCACGCTGCGTGCGGAACTGGAGGGAGCCATCACACGCTCCGGCGCGCCGTTCAGCGTGACGGGGGCGGCCTCGCTTTTTCGCATCCATCCCAAACCGTCACCACCAAAGGAATTCCGGGAAGCTTGCTGGAACACCATGGAAGCCCAGACGATGGGCAGCATGTCCCGGTTCTTCCTGCGACACGGCATCATTCTTCCGGATGCGGCGGCATGTCTTTCAACGCCGATGGGTGCGGCGGAAATCGACAAGATCGTGCGCGTTTTCGAAGCTTTCCTGGCTGAGTTGAACGGGAGGAATTCCGATGGCGGCGCCTGAGACCGAAACCGTCGCAATGCGCATCGCCAAATCGCTGCAACGCCACGGCGTGGAGGTCGTGTTTTCGCAGAGCTTGCCTTCGGCCGTGATACTGGCCTGCGAAGAGTTGGGAATCCGGCAGATCGCCTATCGCCAGGAAAACATGGGTGGGGCGATGGCCGACGGCTATGCGCGCCGCTCCGGCCGCATTCCGGTGGTTACCGCCCAGAACGGCCCAGCCGCCACCTTACTGGTGCCGCCGCTTGCCGAAGCGCTCAAGGCAAGCGTACCGGTTGTCGCCCTTGTCCAGGAAGTGGAGCGGCCGCACATCGATCGCAACGCTTTCCAGGAGATCGACCACATCACACTCTTTCAGTCCTGCGCTAAGTGGGTCAGGCGGCTGCTTGCGGCCGATCGCGTGGAAGACCACGTGGATGCCGCCTTTGCCGCGGCCGGCAGCGGGCGTGCAGGCCCGGCAGTGCTGCTTCTGCCCGCCGATCTGCTGCGGGATCTGGCTCCCACGCCGCCGCATCCGAGAAGCGCCTCGTTCGGGACTTGGCCCCTGGACAGGTATCGGCCGCACGATCTGGCGATCACGGCCGCCGCCGACCTGCTTGCCCAGGCATGCGCTCCCGTGGCGATGGCCGGCGGCGGAGCGCTGACGCCGGGAGCACCCGAAGCCGTCTCCCGCCTGCAAAAGGTCGCACACCTGCCGGTCGTGACGACGAATATGGGGAAGGGGGCGGTGGACGAGACTCATCCATTATCGATGGGTGTCCTTGGCTCGCTCACCGGACCAGGATCGCTGGGGCACCATTCCAGACAGTTCCTCCAGGAAGCCGATGTCGTGCTGCTTATTGGAACCCGCACCAATCAGAACGGTACCGACACCTGGCGTTCCATTCCCCTGTCCGCGCATATCATCCATATCGACATCGACCCGAACGAGATCGGACGCAACTACGAGGCGCTGCGCCTTGTCGGGGACGCCGCCGAAACACTGACGGCACTGACGGACGCTTTGACCCGGCACGACCTGTCCTTGCGCCGATCGGAGCGCGGCGTGCTCGAGCGGCGCATTGCGCAGCGACGCGCCGCATTCGAAGCCGAGCGCAGGAAGCATGTGGACTCCGACGCCAGTCCGCTTCGGCCGGAGCGGATCATGGCCGACCTGCAGCGATGTCTCACCCCGCACACGACTGTGGTCGCGGATGCCAGCTATTCCTCCATGTGGGTGGTCGGCCAGCTCACCGCTCTTGCCGCCGGGCAGAGGTTCTTGACCCCACGCGGCCTTGCCGGACTCGGCTGGGGGTTGCCGTTGGCCATCGGCGCCAAGCTCGCCGCCCCCACCGATCCTGTCGTGGCCATTGTTGGCGACGGCGGCTTCGCGCATGCGTGGGCGGAGCTGGAGACCATGGTTCGCCTCAACATCGCGGTAACCGTGATCGTGCTCAACAACGGCGTACTGGGCTACCAGAAGGACGCGGAAACCGTGAAATTCGGAAACTATACAAGCGCCTGCCGTCTCTCGCCTGTGGATCACGCTGCCCTTGCGCAAGCCTGCGGCTGCGATGCCACGGTGGTGCGCGAGGCGCACGAAATGCTGCCTGCGTTGCGCACGGCAATCGCATCGGGGACGCCATGGCTGATCGAGGCCGTCACCGATCCCGATGCACATCCGCCCCTGTCGCTCTTCGAGGGCACGCTTGATCGTCCTGAAACAGAGCCAGTAACCCTGGAGCGCGCGCCATGAGCCACGCAGATCATCAAGCCCAGGTTGCTGTAGTCACCGGGGGGTCCAGCGGGATCGGACTGGCAACCGCCAACGCGCTCCTGCGGGCTGGCTACCGGGTCGCATTCTTCAGCCACCAGCCAGACCGCGTGATTGCCGCCAGCGATACGCTGTCCGCCCGCCATGGCCGCGGCCGCATCTTCTCGCAGGCGGTGGATCTGCGGGAGGTCGCTGCAGTGCGCGGTTTCTTCGCCGAGGTCGAAGCACGTTGGGCGCCGCCGGCAATTCTTGTGTGCAACGCAGGATATTCCCCAAAGCGCAACGGTGGCCGCGTCCGGGTCGAAGACGTCGATCCCGACGAATGGCAGGACGTGCTCTCGATCAACCTCACCGGTGCGCTCGTTTGCTGCCGGTGTGCCCTGCCGGGGATGGTCAAGCGGCGGAGCGGCAGAATCGTCTTCATCGGCTCCCTGGCCGGCCGGACCATCCCACGTATCGCCGGCGCGGCCTATGCTGCATCCAAGAGCGGCCTGCTCGGGCTTTCCCGGTCCATCGTGAGCGAATATGCGCAATTCGGAATCACCGCAAACACCGTCGCGCCGGGGCGCATCGCAACCGATATGGCCGGTCCGACCGACTCGCCCGCAAACAGAGAGGCACTTTCCCGCATCCCGATCGGACGCCTCGGACATGCGGAAGACATCGCCCGCGCCGTCCTCTTCCTCGCCGCCCCGCAAGCCGACTTTATCAACGGCGCCGTGCTCGATGTGAACGGCGGCGAGTTCACGCCCTAGACTTTGCGCCAGGATGCGCTTGTCGTCCTGACGCCGAGCCGCAGGGCGGCGCCGGGCCAGATTTTTCGTTGACGCAGTGTACTCTCGCTGTCAAATTTTGATACATCAAACATCAAAAAGCGTCTAATTGTGGAGGAGAGCATGAGGGATTCCTACGCGCTGGCCGCCAATCGTGTCGGCTTCTTCGCATACATCCTTGCCGCGGCTCTGTCCGTGGTCCCATTGTCCCAAGCGTCTGGCGGGGAAAACGGTCGGCTGGTGATGGCGGCAACGGGAGGGGACTACGAGCGCAAGCTCAGGGAGTTCGTCTTCGAGCCCTTTTCCCGGCAGACCGGTATCGAGGTGGTGCTCGTCAGCGGCACCACGGGGGAGTTTTGGGCAAAAGCGATGGCCATGTCGGAAGCGGGACATCTGCAGTGGGACATGATGGAGGCAGGCTCCGGCGATGTGTTCGTGCCCGCGCGCAACCGCCTGCTTGTCGATCTTGGCGAAGACTGCGCCCTGGTTTCCAAGGCAAAGTCCGATGGCGCCGGCGAGATCTGCCATCGCTTCGGCGTCGTGCCGACCTACGGCGCCACGCTCTTGACCGCAAACCGCACGATGTTCGATGGTGGCGCACCCAGTAGCTGGAACGATTTCTTCAACGTCGCCGACTTTCCGGGACCGCGATCGCTGCCGAACTTCAGCACGCCTTGGCGCGTGCTGATCGGCGCTCTACTTGCCGACGGCGTCGCGCCGGACAAGCTCTTCCCGCTCGATCTCGATCGCGCGTTCGACAAGCTGGACCAGATTCGGCCGCATATTTCCCTTTGGTGGAAGACGGGCGACCAGATCCAGCGTGCGCTCCGTGATCAGGAGGTCGCCATGACGCTCGTGTGGAACACGCGCATCGACTTCCTTCGCGACGAGGGACTGCCGCTGCAGCGGGTTTGGCGGGGCTGGACCCTCAACGAAGCGGATTGGGTGGTGTTTAAGGGCGCGCCGAACCGGCAGAACGCGCTGCGCTTCCTCAACTGGTATTTCGATCATCCAGAGGTCCAGGCTGCTTTCGCGCAGGCGATCGCCGCCTCACCCACCACCAAGTCGGCGCTGGAGCTGCTGCCTCAGTCCGATAAAGAGGACAGCCCAATCTTTCCCGATAACTTCAAGGGCGTGGTGGAAGTCGACTACACTTGGCTCGCCAACCACCATGCGGAGATCGTCGAGCGGTGGAACAGGTGGATCGCGCAGTGAGGTGCAAGACGCCATCCTGGGCTGGCTGAGTTAGCAACATCCAGTCCAGGCGTCGGCTAGCCGCGTCCCTCGCACCACGGCCGCCCCTGCCGAGGCTGTACGGTGGGCACCCCGCCGGCAATCACATGCGCCTGGACGTTGCTTGCCTCAGCTTGCCAGCCACAAGTTCCATCGCTCCAGCACGGCCTGGCGATTGGCAGCCAGCCAGCTTCGGTCGACATCCACGATCTGGGACCAGTTGGCGGGATTGACCGCACTTGCCTGGTGGGATTCTTCCGACAGGAAATTGAGCGCTTCACGCTGGGCCGTGGAACCGAAGGATTCCTCCGCGAACACGGCATGCGCTCTTGGCCTCGTATAGATGAAATCCAGGAGCGCCAAGCCGGCATTCGGATGTGGCGCACCTTGCGTCAGGGCCCAAAGCGCTGCATCCATAATGGCGCCATGCCAACTGACGCTGATAGGCAGGCCTTCCCTGCGAAGTCTGAAGGCGCGACCCGAAAAGAGCATGCCCATCACCACTTCGCGCGTGCGGAACATCTGCTGGCTCTGATCACCGCTTCTCCACCACACGCTTATATGCGGCTTGATTTCGTCGAGCTTGGCAAAAGCGCGATCGAGATCGAGCGGAAACAGATCATCGCGGCCGACGCCATCCGCTTGCAGGGCCGCCATCAGCGACCACCACGGAGTGCCGATATTCGGCAGCGCTCGAGGTCCGGGGAATGTTTCCACGTCCCAAAAGTCCACCCAGTTGGATGGCTGACGCCGGTTGTCGGGAAAGCTGCGCTCGTCAAAAGCAAGAACTGCGCCACCGACGTCGAACAAGACGCCGTGACCGAGGCACGCGCCATCGACGCCGCGAAGGCCGACGTCGGGGAGCATTGCGCAGTCCCCCAGGTCAAAGAGCAAGTCCGCGACATCGGGTGTCAGCATATCGGCCGAAAGGGTAATCACGTCCCATTCGACACGCCCAATGCTCGCCATTGCTTTCAGCTTCGCGAGTTTGTCGCCGTAGCTTCCGCCCGTTGTGACCACGTTTATGCCCGTGGCCGCCGTGAAGGGGACATAAAAGTGCTCCCGGACAAGCTCACCATATGCGCCGGTTCCACCGGCCACCACCACCTGGCTTTCGCCGGCTGCGTGAGCGCCCTCGGCAAGGCCTTCAAAGCCGGTGGCTGCCCGCACATCGAACGGATGGATGCCGAAACCCGCCGTGGCGAAGGCGCTCGCGGAAAGCGCCAGCACGTGACGACGCGTCACGGTCCTTGCAATTCCTGGTTCTCCCATGTCCGCTCCTCCTGAACGATTGTGATGGCGACTTAAAATATGAAATTTGATGTAACAAACAACCAACAAGCCCGTCAAGCATGCGGCGGCTGGATAGGCGCTGAGGCCTGTGTGCGGGCGAGGCAATCCGCGCGCTGGCTGTTATTCAGCGCTGCGGCTGATCCTTTCTTACGGCTTGGCCTTATTCAGCCGGGCGGCATGGAATCAGGATTTATGTTGCATCAAACGTCAGGATGACGATAATACCCCATCGAGTTGCAAAACCGATCAAAGCGGAGGCGCCACCCGTGCCAGTCTCGATCAGTCCGCCTGCAATCGTCACAATGCCACATCGCCCGTCCGCTGCACGGACAGGCATCTGCAGGCAACGCGCGCCTGCCATCGCCGCTTCCTACTAACACTAGGCTTGCTCTTGCGGACGTTTTGCCATGCAGCACGACTCGACCTCGACGGACCAGCGTTTGCCTTCCAACGCCCCAGAGCCATGTGATCTCGTTGTTCACAACGCTTCAGTGTTCACGATGGATGCCCAGGATACGGTTATCGCTGGTGGCGCACTGGCCGTCCGAGATGGTCGGATCCTCGCGCTGGGAGCCGGACGGAGCATTCTCGCCCGATATTCGGCTGACGAGGTGATCGACGCTGGCGGCGCCGCGCTCCACCCAGGCTTTATCGACGCACATGTTCACGTGTCACAATATACGGCGCGCTCAGTGCTGCCCCTGATGGAGGGCAAACCCATTACAATGGGACATTGGAAGGGCGCCTTGACTCCGGAGGATGAGCAGGCGAGCGCTCTACTGGCGGCCCTGGACTACCTCAAATGTGGATACACGGGGTTTGTCGATCCCGGTACGATCTTTGCGCCTGACGCAGTGGCAGCCGTCGCCGACCAAGCCAATATCCGCATCTGGCTGGCGGATCCCTACATTGCCGATCGCGCGGCATCGCTGGCCATCAACTTACCCGAACTTGCCAGCGAAAGCTTTCTAGCGCGATGGCCATCGGGCTTGGACGAGGCGCTTGGACGCTTGGGCTCGCAGCTCTTTCGGAACAGGGATCGGGACGGTCTGGTAAGGGCCTTCATCGGTCTATATGGAGAAGCAACGGATTCGCCCGAGCTTTATCAGGCAGCGCTGGATTTGGCGTGCGCGAGCGGGGTCCGTCTCCAAGAGCATCTTGGTTATCTTCCCGCCTTTCAACTCAACCGGGAAAACATTCTGGATCAGCCGCTTCTGACCTACCTCGACGGTCGCGGCTTCCTCGGCCCCAATGTGACCTTCATCCACATGAACTTGATCCGTAAGAACGAAATCGCACTTCTGGCCGATCGCGGCGTCCGGGTGGTCTGGTGTCCATACGGGCAGCTGCAGATGCTCGGCCGTCCCGGCACGCAGGCGCGCATGGCCGCCCTGCAAAGGTCGGGCATTCCGATCGGGATCGCCAGTGACATCCCCCGCGCCAGCGCGTTCGACGGTCTTGGGACTTTGGCCTTGTGCGCTTCGACAGCTGCCGGAGATCCCGTGGCTGCGAAGGAGGTGTTGCGGATGCGCACGTCGGGGGCTGCCGCAACCGTCGGCGCCGAGGACGAGGTTGGCAGCTTGGAAGTCGGGAAACAAGCTGATTTTGTCATACGACAGCCGAATGAAGCGATTGGCTTCGCCTCTGATCCAGCGCTTGAACTGGCTGTGATTGGCGGCCGGCACACAATCAGAAGCGTTTTTGTTGCAGGCCGCAGGACTGTCGATGCCGGGCGCGTTGTCACCGGCATTGACGAGGTCGCCGTGACCACTCAAGCGCACCGTTCGGCACGCGCGATCTCCGCAAGGATCGGACTTTGCGCCTAGATTATCCGACGAGCGAGCTGCGGCCTAACGCACTGCCAAGGCTGAGATTGTCGGCACCGGCGTGCGCCCGCTGGCGACGCCTCCAAGACCCATTGCCTTGCCAAGGACAAGTGCCAGCCTGCCGTCCTGTCACAGACCATTGCTGGCTTCCCTCCCTTGCGTTCCCGATCCTCTGCGGCGCTACGATCAAAGTGAGAGTTCGTCTTCCACCCAGATCGTCGCGCTATAATCCTTGATGGCCCAGACCGCCATAGCGTCTCCGCCCTGCTCATTTCTTATGATGCCTGCTGGCTGAGCCGGCTGTTGCGCTTTCAGGGCCATGAATAACAAACACGCATTTGATGCCGTCGCCGTGTATGCGATCGTCAGCATGCTTGAAGCCAATCTTTTCGACCGCCCGCACCCCGCGTTCATTCTCCGCCCGGACAACGGCGACGATGCGATGCACCTTGAGCCGACAGAAAGCGAAGTCCAGTACGGCTCTGCCGGCTTCGGGACCAATTCCTCGGCCTGCCGCATGCCCGAAGAAGCAGTGACCGTATTCGACGTCGGAGGTATCTTCAAAATAGCGTAGACCGGCGCGGCCAACGAATACATCGCCATCCTGTCCACTCTTTAGAAGGACCGCGAAAAAGCCAAAGCCGTGGCGCTGCCAGTCCCGCAGATAGTGCTGCATCCGTCGACGCGTGTCCCTGCGGGACGGGGCCTGCCCGCCGAAGATTGCCCCTGCCACAAATGCATCCGTGTGCAGCCGGTGCACATCGGCAAAGTCCGATGCCGCCACAGGTCGCAAAAGCAGCCGGCGTGTCTCCAGTGCAATCATGATCGAGCCAAGCCGCGTAGGAGATAGACCCCAAAGACGATTGAGGCGGCGGACAGGACTTGCCGGGGTTGCGGAATGTCGCCGAAACAGGCTGCCCCAAGCAGCGCACTCAGGACTGGAACGAGGTAATGATGAAGGCTCGCAAAGGCCGCACCGCCGAGGCCGATCAGATAATAGTAAATGACATAGGCAACTGCGGTGGACGCCGTGCCAAGCAGCATGGTGGCGGCGATCGCGCCACGGCTTGGACAGATTGCCCAGGGCTGGTCAAAGATAAGGCTCATCGGCAACAGCATCGCGATCGCGCACATCGTGACAGCGCTCCCGACGACCACGGGATTGTCGACGGGCAGCTTGGCGACCGCACGACCCGACATCGCATAGCTGGCAGCCGCCCCTAGCAGAATGAATCGTGACTGCCAGTCGGCGTCGATCGCCTTCGCATTGGGTTCGCCGAAGAAGGCAAGCAGCCCCAGCGCGCCCACCAGCAGGCCGAGGACTGTCGTCCTTGCCGGCATGACCGGCGGGAATAGATGCGACAGAGCCACCGCGAAAAGTGGCGCCGTCGCGACAAGGACGGCCATTTCGCCTGTCGGCACATTCACCGACACCGCCGCAATGAGAAAAAGCGGCACAGCATGCCCAAACAAGGCTACCTGAATGTAGCCTGCCCACAGGACCGGCACCGCGCTCGGGGGATCGGCGTGTGTCAGCCTCAACCAGATTCGAAGGACAAAGTAGGCGACCATCAGCCTGGCAGTTGCCAAGGTGGCAGGCGGAATCTCGGCCGTGGCGATCCTCGTGAGGATGTAGGAGCCAGCCCAACAGACCGACACACATGCCAGCAAAATGTATGCGACGCGCGAACGATCGGTTGAGGCTCCACGGCTGGTCATGCGTTTTTGCTCTGCTTCTATCGTTGGCGGGGTCGCCGCTCTCAGACGGATCGGCGATTGACTTGCCTGCCGCGATTCCTCCGGTCGAAATAGAACGATCCTGCGTTCGCTGACCGTTCCTCAACCGGCGTCTGCGCACCGGTCGATCCTGCGGCAAAGCCTCTCCAGTTCGACAAGGTCGTGGCTTGCCGTCAGGCAGATGCGAATGCCCGCCTCTCCGCGGGCAACGGTGGGAAAAAACGTGACAGAGGTGTAGAACCCCTCGTCCAACAGTTCCTCGGCAATATCGATGGCCGCAGGCTCGTCGCCGATCCTGATCATACGGATGGGCAGCGGTGTTCCGCGCTGGGCGGTGCATATCCGCTCGTCGAAGAATGCAATCCGCGCCGCAAGCTCGCGCTGGCGGTTCGCAAGTTCGCACGTGCGATGGATCCGTGCCGAGGCGAGCGCTGCACCCACGGCCGCCAGATTAAGCGAGGCCGAAAACGCATGCGGCAGGGAATAGCACCGGAAAAGCGCCTCCTGGCGAGCGGTGCCGAGCATCAGCATTCCGCCCGACGCGCCGAACCCCTTTCCGAGCGAGGCAGCGATGATCGTGCGCTCGCCAAGGTCGGAAGGCAGTTGCGAGCGCGCGAAGCCTTCGCCCCGCTGGCCAAAGATGGAGATCCCATGCGCATCGTCGATGTACAGGAAGAGGCCGTATCGCTCCTGAAGCTCAGAAAGCTGCCGGACCGGTGCCTGGCCGCCCATGGAATAGATGCCGTCGCAGATATAGGCGACCTGCGGATGCCTTCGGCAAATCCGCTCCAGGGCGTCGAGATCGTTGTGCGGGATCGTATCTACCTGGCTCTCATCGGCCACAACCGGCTTGTGGAAAGCGAGCGATGCATGCGCGAGCCGGTCGAATACCATGCGCGGCTTGCGGCCGCCCGTCAGATGTCCCGAGGCGATGATCGGCAGGGCTCCCATGTTGGCGACCATCACCGTCGAATAGGCAATGACGCGCGCGCAAAAGAGCTGCGACAGGTTTTCCTCAAGCGCACCCACCAGCCCGAAATTCAGCCGCGTGCGTGCGCACGACCAGTGAAGTGAGCCGTACTCCTCGATCGCCGCCACAGCTCCCGCGACCACAGCAGGATGGTTGTCGAGGCCAAGATACGAACAGCGCACGAAGTCGGTCGCCTGCCTTCCCTGCCGCTTGCCCCTCGTCAGAAGGATGGTGCGGCCTTCGGTCGAACGGCAATGGACACCCATCAGGCCGCGCCGGTACGCCTCATCGAAATGAGACCATGTACGGTCGATGACCGAGGCTGTGTTGCGGTAGCGTGTTTGGCGCGATGCGTTTCGCGCATGGTCCTGTGCCGGCATGATGGCGCTCACAAAGATATTGGCGACGAGCCGCTCGAGGAGTTCGCTTTAGAGGAATACTACAAGGCGCTATTGTTATTCGTAGTATAATTATTGAAGATATTAATAAATGTGAGGCTAGGTTTCAGTAACAAATTCCGATGTGCGTCATATATAAACACAACTTGCAATATTCACTGCATGTAGAACAGTTGGATTTTTATAATGCCGCTTCTCAATGACGCGGCGATGTGGAACGAGAAGATCCGCTTGTCGACTGTTGTGCCTTCGGCGAGCCAAAGCGGGGTCTGCTTTGACCGAACGGGTTGTTGCGAACAGCCCTGCGGTGCGCCCTGATTTCGTTTTGGCAGGCGAGGGTGCTCGCTGCCGAGGGACCGGGCCCCATCGTCTCGTTCAGGCGCCGTTTTCATCGTTGAGTGTATAGCCCGCCGCCCGCACGGTGCGGATGAGATCGCGTCGGCCGAGCCTCCGCAAAGCCTTGCGCAACCGGCTGATATGTACGTCGACCGTGCGGGCACTCACATGGATGTTCTCCGGCCAGGCCGCAGCGATGAGCTCGGCACGGCCGAATGTCCGGTCGGGGTATTCGAGGAGAACCCGTAGAAGGCGGAATTCGATCGCCCCGAGTTGAACCTCCTTGCCGCCGCAGCGCACGCGGCCGCTTTCGGGCCGTATTTCGAGGTCGCCGTAGACAAGGGTGTCTCCACCACCCAGCGCAGAGAGCGGCTGCTGTGCCCTCGGCAACCGTGCGCGTAGATAATCCAGGAGCTTGGCCGGCGCCACCGGCCGAACCAGGCTTTCGTCGACGCCTGCCTTGAGAAGCGCAATGTGCTGATCCTCCGCTCCCGGCGCGATCAGCCCCACAACAGGGATTGCACGCGTAACCTCCTCCTGTTTCAGCCTTGTGCACAGGTCCGGCCCGAACAGGCCGTTGCGCCCGCAGTCCAAGACGAAAGCAGCCGGTGTAGTCTCCGCCGCCAGCCGCAGCGCCTCCTCAAGGTTGCCGGCCAGGACGCTGTCGAAGCCGTCCACCCTCAGGATGTGCTCGAGGATCAGATAGAACTCCGCGCTCTGCGAGCAGATGACCACCAATGGCTTCATGGGCAGTCCCGCCGAGGCGCAAAATACGGGCGGATTGCGACGTACATTGCGGCCCCAGGCTGTCCTTTCCCCACCGTACGACGAGCGCCGTTCGGCATCCACGGGTGCGGAATGGCGCAATCTCGACGGTGCCTACCGCGTTCGCCAAGCGCCGTGAAGGTGGTAGATCTTACACCGGCAAATCGCCTCTCTTAGGGGTATACTTGCGGCACAAGCCCCCGTTGGCCCCGGAGGAAACCACCGGAACGAATGCGCATCACCGGAGGATCACGTGGTGGGCCAACGCTGCCGGCAGCTGTCTTTGCCGTTCGGCGGATGCTGTTATAAGGGAACCATGCGGCAGTCACGCCGCGTCGAGCACAGGGCTGGATGAAGACAAGCATCGACCATCTGCCGGAACACAAGCAGCGCGAGTTGGCGCGCGTCGTCGATATCCTGCACGAGGAGTTCGAGGACGCGCTGGCGGAGGGCACGGCCGAGTTCAAGAAGAAGGGTCGCATCCTCAAGATCATCCTGTTCGGCTCCTATGCGCGCGGCGACTGGGTGGATGAGCCGCACACCATGAAGGGCTACCGATCTGACTACGACCTCCTGATCGTCGTCAACAACCGCAAGCTTGGCGACTTTGCCGCCTACTGGGCCAAAGCAAAGGACACGCTCTTGCGCGACCGCGGCGTGAAGACGCTGGTGAGCTTCATTGTTCATTCGCGGCGCGAGGTGAACACGGCGCTGCGCGAGGGGCAATATTTCTTCACCGATATCCGCCGCGAAGGGATCGTGCTCTATGAGCTGGACGAGGAGCCACTCGCGGAGCCTAGGCCATTGACGCGTGAAGATGCCCATAAGGTGGCCAAAGAACACTATGAGGGACGCTTTCAACGCTCGCGAGGGTTGCTCGACACGTTCGGCTACGTGTTTGGTCGGGGCCGCCTGGAGGAGGCGGCCTTTCATCTCCATCAAACGATCGAGCAAGCATACTCGACATTGCTACTGGTGTTGACCAATTACAGCCCGCCCTCGCACAATCTGGCTTTTCTTCGCTCGCTTGCGGAAGACCAAAACAGGGCACTGGCGGACGTCTGGCCGCGCGATCAGCGGAGATTTACCTCCTGGTTCAATACGCTGAATGAAGCGTACGTAAAGGCCCGCTATTCAAATCACTACGCGATCAGCGAAGAAGCGCTTGCCTGGCTCGGTGAGCGTACCGCCCGATTGCACGAGTTGGCCGAGCAGGTCTGCCGCGAGCACCTTGAAATGCTGAAAGACAACGGTGATTTGAGTTGAGCGTCTACAGTAGCTCACTCCAGACAGAATCGGCAAACGTATGCACCATCTTTAGCAGAAGCGATCGCGCGTTTCCCGACGATTGCTCATGTCGCCGGAACCTGTAATATTCAAGTCTACGCGAGGATACGAGAAACGAAGCTCATTGCGCCTCGCGCCTTCCGCCGAAGGGTCAGGGACGGCACGACTATGTCCGGGGTAAACGCCCCGCGATCGTGGCTCACTTCCGTGGGTTTTCAACGTCCGGCCCAGCGGCAGCTGCCGCCCGCGCCGGTACACCCGCGGGAGGTTTGGCATGGCAGAACGCAAATATGAGGAAATAATGGCCGGCGACGGCGACCTGACGCTGTGGGACATTGGCGATCCCGCCGAGGCGGCGGATGCGGCGGTCGCAACGTATGGTCCAAAGGCATCGCTCGCAGCGGCATCGGCGGCCTTCACGGCTCGCTATGCCGGTCGCGACACGGATTTTCGTTTCTGGTTCACGGTTTTCAGTGAGCTGCAGCGCAGAAACCGAGCCGGCTGAGCTTCATAGGACGGAGCTTCCACGCCTGGACGTTCTCTTGGCGCATCTCCTCGCTGAGTGGCCGTGGACTGCCGCCAGGTCCTAACGTCCCGGCCGGCTGGCCGGTTCCAGGGCTTGCGCCGCAACTCATACGTGCTCAAGATGATGTCAGGTAGGTGGCTGCGACTGCAGGCGCCGAAGGCCTGCTGTGCAGGCCATCCGTGGAAATGGATGGGCTCGGGAGAGGGGAAATGAACGCGTCACAGTTTTTCCACCATGTGTTGCTGTTGGCGAATGCGACCGGCATCGACGCGCTTGTCGAGACCTATCGTGCGGCGATCCGAGAATTCGGTCTGCGATACTTTATTCTGACCGGTTTGCCGGCCTCCGGCCAGAGGTTCGAAACTCTGATCCTGGAGCGTTTCTGGCCGGACGATTGGATGTCGCACTATCTTTCGTGCGGCTACGTCAGGCAGGATCCCGTCGCGGTCGCCGGTGCTTCCTGTACGAAGCCGTTCACCTGGAATGAGGCTACAATTAGAGCCAGAGACCTTGGTCCGGCGGCAGGCCGGATCATGACGGAAGCCGCGGATGCCGGCCTCAAGGCAGGGTTCTGCGTTCCGGTGCCTGTCCGCAACGCACGCAGCGGCTGCATATCCCTGGCGGGGGAATCGCCAAGCACGAGACCGGATATCCTCGAGCCGCTGAATGTCCTCTCGCTGACCTTCGCAAGCAGACTGCAACTCCTCATTCCTACGCGGCAAGGACGACCTCGACTGTCAAACCGCGAATGCGAAGTGCTGACCTGGGTGGCCGTCGGCAAGACAACCTGGGACATCTCCCACATCCTGTGCATCTCCGAATCAACCGTCAACAAACACATCGCCAGCGCGATGCGGAAGCTGGATTGCGTCACGCGCACTCAAGCGGTTGTCAAAGCTCTCGCCCTAATGGAGATAGCCGCCTGATCCAAAGCGCCGGTCAATGGCCAAGAATGGCCATAGCTCGCGTGCGCACTCTCCGAAGAATGTCGCTCCGGACAAGGAGCGGCAGTCTTGGTGATTCACGTCGTTAAAGGAGCAGGCGCCCACCGCTACCGGGAGCTGCTGGAGGAGCACTATAGGTTGCGGCACGAGATCTTTGTCGCCGAACGCGGCTGGACGGATCTCTTCCGGACCGACGGTCGGGAACGGGACGCATACGACACGTCCCAGACGGTCTACGTGCTCGCGACCCATGAGGGTCATGTCACCGGGGGCTACAGGCTTCTTCCTACCACATCGCGCCATCTTCTCGGGGATCGTTTCGCACATCTTGTCGACGGTCCGGTGCCGCGCGGTCACTGCATCCGGGAATGGTCGCGGTTCTTCATCAGGAAGGATCGTCGGGGAGGGCAACTGTTCCGGCAACTGATGAAAACCATCCCCCCGACATGCAAATCCCTCGGCATTACCACCCTTACCAGCGTGATCGAGCCCGACTGGCTGGTGCGGTTTGAGGCTGCCGGCTTCCCATGCCGAATTCTCGGACCTTTTGTTGAAACAGACGGGATGCAGCTTGCCGCCGTGCAACTGGATATCGGCCGCGTTCCCATAGGTCGACGTTGAAGGACAACGGATGATGGTTCCATGCAAGGCAGTTGATCGGTCGCCTCGCGGTGCATTCATGTTGAAAAGTCCGACCGTCGTCGTTGCGCGCAAGGGGCGTGTGTTTTTCGTCGTCGGTAGCCTGGCATCGACCATCATCTGCGACGACCGGTAGCGGCCAGAGGAGCAGCCGCAATGCACCGTACTAATGACGACACTGGATGGCTGGAATGGCAGGAAGGCGCGACTTACCACCATACCGCACGCTTGACGCGGCTCGGGTGGGCTTGGGAGTTTCTCAGGCGCAACTCCGCCTTTGTCAGCGTTCTTGTGCTGGCGCTCAGGCAGACGTTGCTTGCACGGGAGGGATCGCATCTGACCGTGGTCAGGCTGCACCCTTCCTTTCCTGATCTCACCGGGTGGGGAATCCGGTTTCGCCAGCTCGGCCGATTCCGACGCGGCCGTATTCTGGTGTCCCCGCCAATGCCTCCACGTGCTGCCCGTGACCGCCTTCTCGTCATCCGCGACCGACGCGATCGATCTTGGCAGGCTACCCTGTGATGCCGCCGTCGTTCTTGAGCCGGAAGGCCGTCAGCACGTGCTCCTGCACGAGGATGAGCGGCATCTGCAACTGTCGCTCACGCAAGGCAACCTTCTGCGGCCGGCCCGGCTGCTCACCGATGCGGTTGCTCCACCCGACCGCGCAAGACACCACCTCAAGGCACTTGGCTGTCTCAACGATCTCCATACGAGGGGAAGGCTATCCGCACGATATTTTCCCGTGGAACCCCGTCATGCCCGGCTGCGCTTCGTCCTGCGTGCGCTCGACGGCGCGCTGGCCGGCGCATCCCATCGCGACATCGCTGTGGCTTTGTTCGGTCACGCGCGCGTGCGGGCCGACTGGAGCGATCCCGGCGACCACCTTCGCGACCGGGTCCGTCGGGCCATAAAGCGTGGCTACGCACTCATGAATGGCGGGTATCGACGATTTCTTCTCTAGGGGTTCGTGCGGTGTCGAAATTCCGGCGGAACTGGGCGACTGCGCATCTGACAATGTGTGCCGGGTGCTCGTGGGACCGAGCCCATTCCTCGACAGGCCCGGGCGGTCTCGGCCGTTCGGCTTCGCCCCCTGTCGCCAAGCAGCCCATTGGGCTGCCGATGGCCGCCATCCTTCGGGGCGACGTCTTCATTTGTTGTCCTTTCCCCGGCCACGCGGGCTGGGCGGCACTTCCTTCTAGACCCGCCGCGGCAGACCGTGACCCTCCGCCTTCACTCCGGGTCCTCCACTTTGTTCCGGTCCTTTCGGATGCAGTCCGCCTCCACAGGCGGGCCCTTACGGTCCCGTTTCGCCGCCCCCCGCTTCCGGGGGAGGCGCGCGAGGATTGTCGAGCGGAGGACGAGACGATGCACCAAACCGGCAAGAGTGCTGCCTACCTCCATTGTTGTTGACGAGGAGAGACGATGATGTTGATCACCGATGATATCCGCACCCGCCTGCTCGAAAACGGCGCGGGCGAAGCCGGAACTGATCACCTGCCGGTAGTGAAGCTGTTCGATCCGGCAGGCAGCGCGACATGGCTGATCACTGAAATGATGCCCGACGGCGACACACTGTTTGGGCTTTGCGATCCCGGCTTCGGCACGCCCGAGCTTGGCACGGTCAGCCTTGCCAAGCTTCAGAGCGTGCGAAATGCGTCTGGCCTCACCATCGAGCGCGACCTCCTGTTTAAGGGGAAGTATCCGCTTTCGATCTACCTCCTTGCTGCTCATGTGGCCGGCGGCATCACGAAGGCCGAGCGCGTGCTGCGGCAGGCCGCGATCCTTTCCACGTGCAATTCCAGTTCTTCGCCGCATTCGGTGGAACATCAGCGTCGATAGGTGCTCAGCCCAACCCGTTCCGCGAGAGGCCGGGAGGGCTACCGCTCAACTGGCGGCAAGAAAATGAGCTAAGATTGCAGCCAGGCGCGAAACCAATCTCGACGCCGAGTAGCGCGAGGTCGTGGTGCATCGAATCGTTCACGGCAGCGTTTGTACGGTTGCCGCTCGCCCGCCTTCTGGTCGCATTGGCCGCCTAATCGCGCCTTCCTCGTAGCGCATGCCTCCTCAGCCGCACGCACCCAAAGCTGGGCGCCAACACACGCGCTCTGCTGTCGGATGTGGCGACAGCTGCAAGCCACAGCATATCCGGCACGACGTCTGAGCGCTCGCAAACCGTCGCCTCCGTGCCGCCTGCCGGTTGCGTTGCCGCGCGCGTTCCTCCCGTTTCCTTTGCTTGTCTTGAGGACCATTCCCCTGCGGCTGGCTTCTGGACCTATGGGCGGTTCGGGCCCGCCTTGAAACCCTCGCCGCCAGCTTTTTTCCCCGCCGCCTGCGGCGGCTTCCTCGCGCCGCTTCGCTTCAAAAAAGCTGTCCACTCGGGTCCTCCGCTCACGCTACGGCCCTGCTGGGTTCAGGCATGCCGGACGCGCCCATCACGGTCCGCCATCGCAGGGGATGGTCCCCGGCGACAAGCAAAGGAGACAGGAAAATGACCGCAATCGGATACGTTACCAGGCAGGAAAACGGCGGCTACAAGGGCCAACTGAGAACACTCAGCGTCCGCGCCGAAATCGACATCGTGCCTAACCAGGCCAAGAGCGCCGACAACCATCCCGACTTCCGGGTGTTGACGCAGGGCGTCGAGGTCGGCGCGGGCTGGATCCGGACAGGCGAGACCTCCGGCAAGGTGTATGTGAGCCTTTCCATCGCCGCACCGGAGTTCGGCCCGCGTAAGCTCTACGCCAATCTCGGCCGAGCCGCCGGCCAGGACGATGACGACACCTACGCCGTCATCTGGAACCCGATCGACTGATCGCCCGCATCGAGCTCCCGCGCCCCGGCGCGGGGGCTTCCCAGCGATTTCCGCCGAACGTCGCCTGCCCGAAAGGGCGGCGAAAACCCCCACCCGACTCTTCGCCCGTCCCTGAAGCGTCCCGGTTCGTCGATCCTCGCGACCGCTTTCTCTGAACCGAAGCGAGGATGATCATGGACGACGAAAACGAGCGCGCGGCGCGCGCCAAAAAAGGCAGCCCGTTTCTCAATACCGCGCAGGCCGCCTTCTATGTCGGCCTGTCGCAGCGCACGCTGGATAAGATGCGGGCGACTGGCGGCGGCCCGAAATACCGCAAGCATGGCCGCTATGTCCGCTACCACATCGACGAACTCGACGACTGGTCGAAAGGCCGCTCACATGATCCCGGTTGCAAAGACGGTCGGGCGGGTTCCGGCAGCGCCGGTGCAGGAGGCCGGTCATGAGCCGGCGGCCGTCCATCCACTTGATCGGCAGCCGTTTGAGGCGCGCTCGGGCGCGCAATGCCATCGCGATTGCCTCAATCGGCCTCGGGCTGATCGGCTTTTCCGCGATCGCCGATCCGTTGCCCCGGCTGGTGTGGAATGCCTCCGCGAGCGTGCCTGTCGGCCTTTACCGCGTCGGGTACGATGAACCGGCTCGAGGCGATCTCGTTCTTGTCCGCGCGCCCGACTCCATAGCCGAGCTCGCCGAGATTCGCGGCTATCTGTCCGGCAATGTTCCACTGGTAAAGCATATTGCCGCGCTGCCCGGCGAGCATGTCTGCGCTTTCAATGAAATCATTATTATCGGCGGCCAGATCGTAGCCCGCCGTCTTGGGGCGGACCGTCAGGGCCGTCCGCTGCCGTGGTGGAACGCCTGCCGCAGGCTCGCGGGCGACGCTGTTTTCCTGCTCAACTCCGACGCTCCAGGCTCCTTCGACAGCCGGTATTTCGGTCCGGTCCCAGCGACGAACATCATAGGGAGGCTCGTGCCGCTATGGACCGGCTGACCCTCTTGATGCTCGGCGTGATCGCCGTCGCCCCATGCGCCTACACCGCTCCCGCCATCGCCGAGCCGGTCGCGATTTCCGTCGATCAACGCCTTGCGAGGTGGCAGGAATTTGTCTTCCAAGCCTCGCGCCGGTTTGACGTTCCAGAAGCCTGGATCTACGCCGTGATGGACGCCGAAAGTAGCGGCGAGACCATGCTCGACGGCTCTCCGATCACGTCCGATGCCGGCGCCATGGGCCTCATGCAGGTGATGCCGGACACCTATCGAGAGATGCGCAACCAGCACGGGCTCGGCGCCGATCCGCATCATCCGCGGGACAATATTCTGGCTGGAACCGCCTATCTTCGCGCCATGCATGACCGCTTCGGATTCCCCGGATTGTTCGCTGCATACCATGCCGGACCGGGTCGCTACGAGGAGCACTTGCGGGACGGAAGGCCGCTTCCGAAAGCGACGGTTTCTTATCTGAAAGAACTCCGGGAAGCCGGACTCTCGGCGGCCGACATGGGCGAGTTCCCCGAGGAATCTTCTCCCGTGAAGGCGCCGGATGTACCCTCTGGGCGGTCGCTCTTTTTCTTCCGAGATGGCGTTCCCGCACGCGGACCCAGTAGTGGAATGCTTGTGCCGCTCAGATCGCCACAAAGCGGTTTGATCGTGAAGGAGGAGCCGCGGACCAGGTAGCAGGTTGCCAGGTAGCCGCCGCGGAAGCAAGATAAAGGTAGAGCCTCCTAGAGGCGACTATCTCTTTGTCTGCACATCGTTTTTCTAGGAGGCTCCCCGCAGAGCCCAGAGGGCCAGTGGCACGGGTGCTTGGCTTTGTCGAAATCATCCAGAGGTCGGGCATGAAGGATGACGAGTTCAGGCCGAAGCTCGGCAAAATACGGTCGCGCGGCTCGAAGGCAGGTAAGCGCTACGCCGGTCAGATTCAGGCTGCGGTTAACAGAGCCGGCGGTAGGCCCATGCGCGGTGGTCGCTTCACGGGGAGCCGGAAAGGGCGCGGTGGGGCGGCCGCAGCGCTGCTCAGATCACGCGATCGCCATGCCGCCTTCCGCCAGCGGCGGGTCGTTGTCAAGGCGCGTATCGTCAGGCTGGCCGGCAAGGGCATGGCCGGGGCTCGCGCCCATCTGCGCTACGTTCAGCGCGATGGAGTCGCTCGGGAGGGTGAGCCCGGCGAACTCTACGGTGCCGAGCGGGATCGCGTGGACGCGAAGGACTTCCTCGACAGAGCCGACGGCGACCGGCATCAGTTCCGGTTCATCGTCGCGCCAGAAGACGGCATCCAGTATGACGACCTGAAGCCGCTCACGCGGCGGCTCATGGCGCAGATGGAGGAGGACCTCGGAACGAAGCTCGACTGGGTTGCCGTCGACCATTTTAATACCGGCAACCCGCATATCCACATTATCGTCCGCGGCAACGACGACAGGGGCGAAAATCTCGTCATCGCACGGGAGTATATTTCGAGTGGCATTCGCGAACGGGCGGCCGAACTGGTTCGCCTCGACCTTGGCCCCCGTACCGACCGCGAGATCGAGCTGTCCCTGCGCCAGGAAATGGAGCAGGATCGCTTTACCAGCATCGACCGGCGACTGCTGCGCCTGCGCGACAATGATGGACTTGTTTCGCCTACGCACCGCGATGCATTTCGCCAGACGCTGCACCAGGGCCGTCTGCGGAAGCTGGAGCGGATGGATCTCGCCGAGGAAACAGGTCTTGGCCGGTGGCGCCTGAACCGCGATCTCGAGCCCATCCTGCGCCGCATGGGCGAGCGCGGCGACATTATCAATACCATGCAACGTCAGCTGACTGGCAAGGGGCGTTTCCGCAGCGTCGCCGAATACGATATCCACGATCGATCTGCACAACAGGATCAACCTGTTGTCGGCAGCGTTGTCGCGCGCGGACTCGCGGACGACATCAACGACCGACATTACCTCATCGTCGATGGCGTGGACGGCAGAACCCACTACATCGACATCGGCAAAGGTGATGCGACGGAACCGACGCCCGACGGCTGCATCGTACGCGTCACGCCGAGGAATGCCGAGCCCCGGCAGATTGACCACACCATTGCGGAGATCGCCGCCGCCAACGACGGACGCTACAATATAGATATCCATCTAAACCATGATTCATCTGCGACCGATCGCTTCGCCGAAACTCACGTGCGGCGGCTGGAGGCGATCCGGCGCGCCACCAGAGGCGTGGAGCGCGAGCCGGACGGCACGTGGATCATCTCGCCAGATTACCTCGAACGTGCGGTGGACTACGAGCGCCGGAGGGCTAAGGCTGAACCTGTCAGGGTCGACAAGCTCTCGCCACTGTCACTAGAGCAGCAGGTGGAGTTCGACGGTGCTACATGGATTGATCGTGAACTGGTCTCCGGCAGCCCCGAGCCCTTACGCGATGCCGGCTTCGGTCGCGAAGTGCATCATGCCCAGGCCCGTCGGCAGCAGTGGCTCGTCGCTCAGGGGTTCGCTCGCAATGAGCAGGATCGACTTATCTACCGCGACAACATGTTGATCGCGCTGAACAGGCGCGAACTGAATCGCATCGCCAGCCAGATCTCAAAAGAACGTGGTCTTACCTATGTCGAGACACGGGCCGGGGAAATGATAGAAGGCAGACTCCACCACTGCGTTGAGCTCGCGAGCGGCAAGTACGCTGTCATCGAGAGGTCGCGCGAGTTCACGCTTGTGCCATGGCGACCGGTTCTCGATCGCCACATTGGCAAGGAGGTCTCCGGCGTGATGCAGCGCGAGGGCATCTCGTGGACGATCGGACGGCAGAGAAGCGGGCCCAGCGTTTCGTGATGCGCGGCGGTCTGCCGGCACGGCATGCATTTATCGTCGCCATCATCGAGATTTGCTCGCGCTAGAGCATAGATGACCCACTACCGTTCTTCACTAGCCAATTTCACTGCTCGATCATCGAGTAGCATTGGAGAATCTGCCGTCGGAGCTTCGCTCGCGGCTAATGGGCGATGCGCGTGGATGCCGTGCAGCGGATGATGCTCGCAGTCCTTGATCGTGCCTAGTCGTACGTAGGGGCCGTTCCACTTCTCGACACTCGGCGCGATGGTTGACTCGTCCGCCAAAGAACAGTGGAGCGAGCCGATGACTCCCACGAAAATACTGGTTGGCCAGATCGCTGTCGTGTTCGCCATCGTCATTCATGGCGTATGGGCGGCGACGCAATGGTGCGCGCACATGCTGGATTATCAAGAGCAACTCGGAATGCCATGGCTCATGGTTCTCGGCTGGCCGATCTACAAGCCCTGGAAGCTGTTCGAGTGGTGGTTCCGGTTCGGGGCCTATGCGCCAGAAATCTTCAACAAGGCCGGCATGGCTGCCGGCGCGAGCGGTTTCGTGGGCTGCGCCGCCGCGATCGCCGGCTCCCTTTGGCGGGCACGGCAGCGTGGAATGGTGACGACATATGGCTCCTCGCGTTGGGCCGCGATGCGAGAGATCGAGAAGGCGAGGCTGTTCCATCCCGCTGGCGTTTTCCTCGGCAAGCTGAAGGACCGCTATCTGCGCCATGACGGGCCGGAGCATGTGATGGCCTTTGCACCGACACGGTCGGGCAAGGGAGTCGGACTGGTGGTGCCGACGCTTCTTTCCTGGACCGGCTCGGCCGTCATTCACGACATCAAGGGCGAAAACTGGCAGCTGACCGCCGGCTGGCGCTCCAAGTTCTCGCACTGCCTCCTGTTCAATCCGACCGATCCGCTATCGGCGCGCTACAATCCGTTGCTGGAGGTGCGCAGAGGTCCCCACGAGGTCCGCGATGTCCAGAACATCGCCGACATACTCGTCGACCCGGAAGGCGCCCTGGAGCGGCGCAATCACTGGGAGAAGACAAGCCATGCACTGCTCGTCGGTGCCATCCTGCACGTTCTGTATGCCGAACAGGAAAAGACGCTCGCCCGAGTCGCCACCTTCCTGTCAGACCCGCAGCGCTCATTTACTGCCACGCTCAGGCGAATGATGGAAACCAATCATCTCGGCACGCCAAGGAATCCGAAGGTGCATCCTGCCGTCGCCTCGGCAGCCCGCGAGGTTCTGAACAAGTCGGAAAACGAGCGTTCGGGCGTGCTTTCGACCGCCATGTCGTTTCTCGGTCTCTACCGCGATCCGACGGTTGCGGCGACAACATCGTCCTGCGACTGGCGCATTGCCGACCTTGTGGATGCGGATCGTCCAGTATCGCTCTATCTGGTCGTGCCGCCGTCGGACATCTCGCGTACCAAGCCGCTTGTGCGATTGGTCCTCAACCAGATCGGCAGGCGTCTGACGGAGCGGCTGGAGGGCGATCCGAAGAAGAGTCGTAAGCATCAGCTGCTCATGATGCTGGATGAGTTTCCGGCGCTCGGACGCCTCGATTTCTTTGAAACCGCACTCGCCTTCATGGCCGGCTATGGCATCCGCGCCTATCTGATTGCACAATCCTTGAACCAGATCTCCAAGGCCTATGGCGAGAACAATGCTATCCTCGACAACTGCCATGTAAGGATTGCCTTTTCCTCAAATGACGAGCGAACGGCCAAGCGCATCTCGGACGCGCTCGGCGTGGCGACCGAGCTTCGATCCATGCGCAACTATGCCGGCCATCGTCTCGCACCCTGGCTCTCCCATGTCATGGTGAGCCGCCAGGAGACTGCACGGCCACTGTTAACGCCGGGCGAAGTAATGCAACTGCCGCCGGCCGACGAACTGGTAATGGTCTCCGGCTTGCCGCCGATCCGAGCGAAGAAGCTCCGCTATTACGAGGACAATAACTTCACTGAGCGGGTCCTCCCTTCGCTGGTCCTGCGTGACGGTCCCGATGCTGATCGTCCTGCCCCGCGATCCGACGACTGGAGCGGGCAGGTGCGCGGTGTAGACCGCCGACTTGCTACCGACGGCGAGAGTGCCGTCGCGCTGTCCGAAGACGAAGGCGGTGTCCAGCTGCAACGCCATCCCGGCTCGCCCGAGGAGCGTTCCGCCGTAGCCCAAGCGCCTGGCCAGGGTGACCTGTTCGGGCCTGCCGAAGACGACGGCGACTCGGCGGTTAACAAAACTGTCATCGACCGAATCTCCAATGCCAGACGTGCCTACGGCATTAACAAGGGCATGGGAGAGGACAAGGACATCGTGCCCGGCTTCTGACGGTTCCATAGCCGGGCGCATATCAGCGCATATAAGGGCTATAAGCACTTTCTGGCTTCTCAACGATGCTCGGTCCGCAACTGGAGCCAGCCGCATGAAGCTCGAACGCATCCGTCATCAGGTTCTCCTTGATCGCGAACTGAGCGGGAAGCTCGACCGGCTCGGCCGCAATCCTTCGACCACCAAGTCCGAGATCGTGGCGAAGGCGCTTGAGGCTTTCATCGAGCGGCGCGGCGAGAACGAGCTCGACCGGCGCTATGGCCAGAGGCTCGACCACCTGTCTCGCGACCTTGATCGTGTTCGGCGCGATACCGAGATGGTTCTGGAGACCCTGGCACTCTTCATCCGCTTCTCCATCGCGCTTCACGCCCACATGCCAATCCCGGACAAGGCGACGCAGGCAATCGCCCAGGAGCGGTTTCAGAAATTCGTCGAGCAGGTGGGCCGCCAGATTGCTTCCGGCAAGCGGTCTTTGGGCGAAGACGAGCCAGGGGGAGGGGACGGATGAGCTCTCCGGAGGCCGATCACCGCCGCCGCGCCATGTTGCGCACCGCCATGGGACAGGCGATCGCTGATGCGCTGGCCGACCCGTCGGTCATCGAGGTGATGGTCAATCCGGACGGCGCGCTGCGGCTCGACCGGCTGGGCGAGGGCCGCTTCGATACCGGCGTGCGCATGCATCCGTCCGAGGCGGAACGCATCATCCGCCTGGTCGCCTCGCATGCGCGCGCCGAAGCCCATGCCGACAATCCAATTGTTAGCGCCGAACTGCCGTCCGGAGAGCGGTTCGAAGGCCTGCTGCCGCCGGTGGCGCTGGTGCCATGTTTCGCGATCCGCAAGCCGGCCGCAAAGCTCTACACACTCGCCGATTACGCTGCCGACGGAATTTTGATGCCGGTACAAGCCGACGCGCTGAAGAGGGCCATCCGGCAGCGGCGCAACATCCTGGTCGCCGGCGGCACGTCATCGGGCAAGACGACGCTTGCCAATGCGCTGCTCGCCGAGGTGGCGGAAAGCGACGAGCGGGTGATTCTGATTGAGGATACGCGCGAACTGCAGTGTGCGGCCAGGGATTGCGTCGCGCTCAAGACAAGGCGCGGTGCAGTCACGCTCGCTGATCTCGTGCGCTCAACGCTGCGGCTCCGACCCGATCGCATCGTCGTCGGCGAGGTCAGGGGTGCTGAAGCCCTCGATATGCTGAAGGCGTGGAACACCGGCCATCCAGGTGGCATCGCCACGGTGCACGCCAATTCGGCACGATCTGCCCTCTACCGCATCGAACAGCTTACCCAGGAAGCCGTTGTCACCGTTCCACGTCGCCTCATCGCCGAGGCCATCGATCTAATCGTCTTCATCACCGGGCGCGGCTCGTCGCGCCGCCTCGACGCGATCGCCGAGGTCACGGGTCTCGACGGCAATGGCGACTACGCCGTCACACAGCTCACACTCCCGCAACTCCAGCAGCTTTGAAAGGCAACTTCATGCGCAAGAAGCTTCGCTTTCATTCGTCCGCCGCCCTCGCGCTTCTTCTCGCGATGCCGGCCCATGCGGCCGGTTCCGGCATGCCATGGGAAGAGCCGCTGCAGCAAATCTTGGAATCGGTGCAGGGGCCGGTAGCCAAGATCATGGCGGTGATCATAATAATCATCACCGGCCTGACCCTCGCCTTCGGCGATACGGCCGGCGGATTCCGGCGATTGATCCAGATCGTCTTCGGCCTGTCCATCGCCTTCGCGGCATCGAGCTTCTTCCTTTCCTTCTTCTCTTTCGGCGGCGGGGCGCTCGTCTGATGGCCGCCGGAGAGCAGCATGTCGAGGGGTTTGAGGTTCCCGTTCACCGGGCACTGACCGAGCCCATCCTCCTGGGCGGTGCGCCACGGGCCGTGGCGATCCTCAATGGCACCGTTGCGGCGGCGATCGGGCTTGGCCTGCAGCAGTGGATTGCCGGGCTGGTGCTTTGGATTGCCGGCCACACGCTGGCGGTCTTTGCCGCCAGGCGCGATCCGGATTTTGCAAGGGTGCTCGTCCGGCACCTTCGCCAAAAGGGCTGGTGGGCATGCTGAGTCTTTCTGAATACCGTTTGCAAGTCGACCGGCTTGTCGACCATCTCCCATGGGCCGCGCTGGTCGCGCCTGGAATCGTGCTCAACAAGGACGGCGGCTTCCAGAGGACGTTCCAATTCCGTGGTCCCGATCTCGAAAGTGCGACCGAGGCCGAGCTCATCAGTATTTGCGCGCGGGCGAACAATGCACTGAGGAGGCTCGGCGCCGGCTGGGCGCTGTTTTTCGATGCCGAGCGTATCGAAACGCTGGACTATCCAATGTCGCGTTTCCCGGACGCTGCCTCATGGCTAGTCGACGAGGAGCGACGCGCAGCGTTTGAAGGAAAGGTCGCCCACTTTGAAAGCCGCTATCACCTTACCTTGCTGTTCATGCCGCCGCCCGACGGCCAGGCGCGTGCGGAAAGCGCACTCGTCGACTCCAACCATACTGAAGGAGAAAGAAACTGGCGGCAGGAGTTGGCGCGGTTCCGGGACGCGACCGACAGGCTGCTGGACCTCTTTTCTACCTTCGTGCCCAACGTGCGCGCGCTCGACGATGCCGAGACGCTGACTTTCCTACACGGCACGATTTCGCCGAGGCATCACCCGGTCGCTGTGCCGGAAACACCAATGTACCTCGATGGGATTCTGGTCGACACGCCGCTCACTGGCGGGCTGGAGCCGATGCTGGGTGATCAGCATCTGCGTGCGCTCACCATCTTCGGTTTCCCCGATGTCACCCGGCCCGGAATACTCGACGCGCTCAACCACCAGGGTTTCGCCTACCGCTGGGTGACGCGTTTCATTCCACTGGACAAGACGGAAGCCACCAAGACGCTGACCCGGTTGCGCCGGCAATGGTTCGCCAAGCGCAAATCGATTGCAGCGATCCTGCGCGAGGTGCTGACAAACGAACCCGTGCCTCTCATCGACAGCGATGCAGACAACAAGGCGCTCGATGCCGACGCCGCACTGCAGGCGCTGGGTGGCGATCATGTCGGCTTCGGATATCTCACCACCACGGTGACGGTGCGGGATCAGGACCGCCAGGCTGCCGAAGAGAAGCTTCGCGCGGTGGAGCGGATCGTCAACGGGCTCGGCTTCACCACCATCCGCGAGGGCGCCAACGCAGTCGAAGCATGGCTCGGTTCCTTGCCCGGTCATGTCTACGCCAATGTGCGCCAGCCGCTCGTCCACACGCTGAACCTTGCCCATCTCATGCCGCTATCGTCTGTATGGGCCGGTCCGTCGCGCAACGACCATCTGACCGAGGTCACGCAGACAGAATGTCCGCCGCTACTCTTCGCCCAGTCCAGCGGCTCGACGCCGTTCCGGCTTTCAACCCATGTCGGCGATGTCGGCCACATGCTGATCGTCGGGCCCACCGGCACCGGCAAGTCGGTGCTGCTTTCACTGATCGCTCTGCAGTTTCGCCGCTATGCCGGTGCGCAGGTCTATGTCTTCGACAAGGGCAATTCGGCGCGTGCGGTAACGCTCGCCATGGGCGGAGAGCACCATGCGCTGGGCGCGGACAACGCGCTTGCCTTCCAGCCGCTGCGAGGCATCTACGATCCCACCACCTGCAGTTGGGCTGCCGAGTGGATCGCCGGTCTCATCGCACATGAAAACGTTACCGTCACGCCGGAGGTGAAGGAGGCGATCTGGTCGGCGCTCACAAGCCTCGCCACGGCGCCGGCAGATGAACGCACGCTCACCGGCCTTTCGATGCTGCTTCAGTCCAATGCGCTGAAGGCAGCACTCATGCCCTACACCCTGGACGGCCCGTTCGGCCGGCTGCTCGATGCCGATTGCGACCGGCTTGCGCTAAGGGAAGTCCAGTGCTTCGAGACGGAGGAACTGATGGGTCAGGAAGGAGTCGTCCTGCCAGTGCTCACATATCTGTTCCAGCGGCTGGAGGAGCGCTTCGATGGGCGGCCGACGCTGCTCATCCTCGACGAGGCCTGGGTCTATCTCGACAACCCGCTCTTTGCCGCCCGCATCCGCGAATGGTTGAAGGTCCTGCGCAAGAAGAACGTATCGGTGATCTTCGCCACACAGTCGCTCGCCGATATCGCCGATTCTTCCATTGCGCCTGCGATCATCGAGAGCTGCCCGCAGCGGATTTTTCTTCCCAACGACCGTGCCGTAGAACCGCAGGTGCGCGCAGTTTATGAGCACTTCGGCTTGAACGAGCGCCAGATACAGCTGATCGCCCGCGCCACGCCAAAGCGTCACTACTATCTGCAGTCGCGGCGCGGCAACCGGCTGTTCGAGCTTGGGCTCGGTGCGATAGCACTCGCATTCTGCGGTGCCTCCGATCCCGCCACCCAGACCCTTATCGACACGATCCTCTCCGAAGACGGGAAAGACGGCTTCGTCTCGCGGTTTCTCAGAGCGCGTGGCCTCGACTGGGCCGCCGAGCTTCTCGAGCAATTCCCGCAACCAGACAAGGAGCTATCGTCATGATGCGGCGCCACCTTCTCACAGGCCTAGTCGTGCACACCCTGATCGGAGGGACAATTGCCGGCTACACCCAGCCAGCCTTCGCTATCACTGTGTTCGATCCGTCGAACTATGCCCAAAACGTGCTGACGGCGGCACGTTCGCTGGAGCAGATCAACAACCAGATCCAGTCGCTCCAGAACCAGGCGACCATGCTGCAGAACATGGCGCGGAACCTGCAGCGTATGGATTTCTCGTCACTCGGCCAGCTTACCGGCGCGCTCAACCGCATCGACGGGCTGATGATCCAGGCCGATGGCCTAGGTTTTGAACTCGACCAGCTCGAGGATCAGTGGCGAGCGCAATTTCCCGAGACCTACGACACCACGATCAGAGTCGACGATCTCGCGACGGCCGCACGCGAGCGCTGGCAGAGCGCCATGGAAGCCTTCCGCCAGACCATGCGCGTCCAGTCGCAGATCGTCGAGAACGTGCAAGCTGACGGCGACCTCCTTGCCGATCTCGTCAGCCGCAGCGAGGGCGCTTCCGGTGCGCTCCAGGCAAGTCAAGCGACCAACCAGCTGATCGCGCTCTCGACCAAACAACAGATGCAGGTCCAGACGCTGCTCGCCACGCAGTACCGCGCACAGGCCCAGGACGCCGCCCGCAAGGCACAGTCGGAGGAAGCCGCGCGCGAGACGACGCGGCGCTTTCTTGGTTCCGGCACGGCCTATTCCGGCAACTGACACGGGCTCTTCGAAACGAGGAAAGCGGCGGAATGAACGATCTCGGCGTCATCGATCGCTTCATGGAGACCTTCATCCGCTACATCGATAGCGGTTTTGGTCTTCTCTCGGCCGACGTCGCCTTCCTCACCACCATCCTGATCGGCATCGACATCACGCTGGCGGGCTTGTTCTGGGCGCTCGGCGGTGAGCCCAACATTGTCGGCCGGCTCATCCGCAAGGTGCTCTACGTCGGTCTCTTCGCCTTCATCCTGAACAACTTTCGCAACCTCGCCGATATCCTGTACCGCTCCTTTGCGGGACTTGGGATCAATGCGTCCTCAGGCAATCTGTCCGCCGATGATCTCCTGCGGCCGGGCCGCATCGCCGCCACCGGTTTCGAAGGCGCCTGGCCGCTGCTCGAACAGGCAGGTCAGCTTGTGGGATTCCCCGAGCT
Organism: Chelativorans salis; assembly: GCF_025336525.1. Classification (GTDB taxonomy): domain Bacteria; phylum Pseudomonadota; class Alphaproteobacteria; order Rhizobiales; family Rhizobiaceae; genus Chelativorans; species Chelativorans salis. The sequence continues at coordinate 59,034 of NZ_JAOCZP010000012.1, read as the reverse complement.
CTTCGGCAATGCACTGACCGTCTTCGTACTGCTTCTGGCCTGGTTCCTGGTCATCATCGCCTTCTTCATTCTTTCCATCCAGCTTTTCATCACCATCCTGGAGTTCAAGCTCACCACGCTCGCCGGATTCGTGCTGGTGCCCTTCGCGCTGTGGAACCGGTCGGCTTTCCTGGCCGAACGCGTGCTCGGCAATGTGATCGCGTCGGGTATTAAAGTGATGGTGCTCGCCGTCATCGTCGGCATCGGTTCCACGCTCTTCGGTGAATTCGCCTCCGCACTACAGGGCCAGGAACCGGACCTTGCTGCCGCCATGTCACAGGTGCTGGGTGCCCTGGCATTGCTTGGACTCGGCATCTTCGGACCAGGCATCGCCTCCGGTCTCGTCTCAGGCGCGCCGCAGCTCGGTGCGGGCGCGGCGTTGGGGACAACCGTGGCGGCGGGCGGTTCAACGCTCGTTGCCGGAGGTGCGGCATTTGCCGGCCTCCGCACGGCAGGCAGCGGCAGTGTCGCCGCAATTCGCGCCGGCACGGCCACGGGATCAGCTGCTTCAACCGCCTGGCAGTTTGGTCGGGCAAGCTCGGCCGAAGCTGGTCTGTCCGGCGTGGCCGCTGGAATGCACGGCCTCACCCGTGCTGCCGGCGGCGCCGTTATGCGAGGAGCGCGATCCGCCGCTGAACCACTGAGGCGTAGCGCTGATGCGGGCCGCAATGCTGCTTGGGCCGCAACGGGCGGTGCGTCGACAGCGTCAATCCAGGATACCTCAGCGACGGCACCTTCCGATGCCGTGCCGCCCTGGGCAAGGCGTCTGCGCTCCGAGCAGACCGCCCGTGCCCATCGCCATACTGCGGCGCAGGCCGTCCGCGATGGCGACCGGCCGGGAAGCGGCGCAAATCCCTCGCTCAATGACAAGGATGACTAGATGCTCTTCAAGCGACCGGTTCAGCGCTACGGGAAGACACCCGAACCCGTCACGCCATATCAGAAGGCCAGTCAGCTCTGGGATGAGCGCATCGGCTCCGCCCGCGTGCAGGCCAAGAACTGGCGCCTCATGGCCTTTGGGTGCTTGGCGCTGGCGACAGGACTCTCCGGCGGACTTTTATGGCAGTCGATGCAAAGCCGTGTTGTGCCTTACGTCGTCGAGGTCGATCGCTTCGGCGAAGCGCGCGCCGTCGCACCGGCCATGCGGAACTACGAACCGTCAGACGCGCAGATCGCCTGGCATCTCAGCCGCTTCATCACGAATGTCCGTTCCGTTTCCACCGATCCGGTGCTGGTACGGCAGAACTGGTTGGCGGCCTATGACTTTGCCACCAACCGCGCGGCACTCTTCCTCAACGAATATGCCAAGGCCAACGACCCGTTCGGTCAGATCGGTATGCGCAGCGTGTCGGTGCAAGTGACCAGCGTGGTCAGGGCCTCCGACAGCTCGTTTCAGGTCAAATGGACCGAGCAGGTCTATGAGCGCGGCAGTCTCGCCAGCGTCTCGCGCTGGACCGCGATTCTCACAGTCGTGATCCGGCCGCCGAGGAACGCCGATCAACTCCGCAAGAACCCGCTCGGCGTCTTCGTCGACGCGGTTCACTGGTCGCGCGAACTTGACAGCGCCGCGCCGACAGCCGTTTCCCCGAAGGAGTCTGTCAATGAAGAATAAAATCTCACCGGTCCGTGTCGTACTGGTCGTTTCGGCGTCGATGGCGGTTCTTTCCGCCTGTGCATCAAAGCCAGCGCCGCCGCCCGAGATCTCCTATGACAGTGTGGATTTCAAACCGGCGGCAATCGAGAAGGCACCGGAGAAGCCGGTCAGGGTAGTTGAGATCCCGAAGCCCCTGCCGCTGCCTGGTCAGCTTCAGCCAGAGCCGGGCAAGGTTATCGACGACAAGCGGCCGCCCAAGGCACGGGTCGAGGATGCCAACGAGGCCGCTACGCAAGAGCCGACCAAGCATGGATACGTCAACGCGGTGCAGGTCTATCCTTACGCCGAAGGTGCTCTCTACCGGCTCTATGCAGCACCCGAGCGCGTCACCGACATCGCCTTGCAGCCGGGCGAGAAGCTCTCATCCGTGTCGGCCGGAGATACGGTGCGCTGGGCCGTCGGCGACACCGTGAGCGGTTCCGGCGACAGCCAGCGTACCCATGTGCTGATCAAGCCTTTTGCGCCAGGGCTGAAGAGCAATCTCGTCATTAACACGGACCGGCGGTCGTACCATTTGCAGATCGAAAGCACCGAAAAGACGGCCATGGCGGCGATCTCCTGGACCTACAGCGAAGACCAGATCATTGCGCTACGCAGGCGCAACGCCCGAGCCGAAGCCTCTATGCCGGTGGCATCAAATGTCGCACTGAAAAATATTCGTTTCAGGTACACGATCACCGGCGACACGCCGCCCTGGCGCCCGGTGCGCGCGTTCGATGATAGCCACAAGGTCTACATCGAATTCCCGCGCCGCATCAATCAAGGGGAGGCGCCGCCACTCTTCATTGTCGGTGCTGACGGCGGCAACGAACTCGTCAATTACCGCATGCGCGGCAACTACTACATCGTCGATCGCCTCTTCGCTGCGGCCGAACTGCGCCTCGGCACCAAGCCGCAGCAGGTTGTGCGAATCACGAGGACCGACGGCAGGCCATCGCGTCGCACGTCCGTTTTCGGACGTTCGAACAGGTGAGGGGGAGGAACCATGGCCGAGACATCCGCGTCACCTGCTCCTCCTAAAGTCGATCCCGAGAGCTTGCAGCTGCGCGCCTCACCCCGCCGCGCCGTGCGCTTCAAACGCGGCCTCGTGATCGCGATCGCTGCTCTTGGCTCCGGTGCCATACTCGGCGTCACCATGATGGCGCTGCAGGGACCGGCACTGCGCGTGAAGGAGCACGCAGAGGAACTATATGATACCGAACACAAGCCGACTGCCGAGGGGCTCGAAACGCTTCCTGTCGACTACTCCGAGGTTGAGCCGGAGGTCCCGCTCGGACCGCCGCTTCCCGGCGATCTTGGCGGTCCCATTCTCGAACGACAGCGCCAGCTCGGCATTGCGCCAGGGCAGGACGTTTCCGCCGAGGAGCAGCGCCTCGCCCAGCAGGCGATCCAGGCCCGCGAGTCGGAAGTCTTCTTCCGGCTCGAGAACATCGCCAGCGCGACTGATGTCGTCGGAAGCAAGCAGGGTGCGCCAACGCATTTTCAAACGCTTGGACCGCAGTCCAAAAACGGCCGTGCGCTGGCTTTCATTGCTGCAACCGAAGGCGATCGGAACGACCAGCAGCGCAAGCTTGACTTTATCAGCCAGCGCGACACCGGCGGGGTCTACAATCCGTATGGGGTGCAGACGCCGGCCTCGCCATATCAGCTGATGGCTGGCAGCGTAATCGCGGCTAGCTTGATTACCGGTATAAATTCCGACCTGCCAGGCCTCGTCGTCGCGCAGATCACGGAAAACATCTACGACACGATGACCGGCACTGTGCTGCTCATCCCGCAAGGCGCTCGCGTGATCGGGACATATGACAGTGTCGTTGCCTTTGGCCAGAGACGCGCATTGCTCGTCTGGCAGCGTATCCTGCTGCCTGATGGCTCATCGATTGAGATCGACAACCTGCCAGCGACCGACACTGCCGGCTATGCCGGTCTGGAGGACGAGGTGGATTTCCACACTTGGCGGCTGATCAAGGGTGTTGCGCTCGCTACATTGGTCGGTGTCGGCACCGAGCTGAGCCTCGGTGAAGACGAAGGCGACCTGGTCCGCGCCATCCGCGACTCCACACAGCAGAACGTCAACCGTGCAGGCCAGCGCATCAACGAAAAGAACCTCAACGTCCAGCCAACGATCACCGTCCGCCCTGGATGGCCTCTGCGTGTCATCGTTCACAAGGACCTCATTTTGCAGCCGTATCAAGGCTGACACCTGCCCACCGACTTGCGACGAAGGAGGAAGAACCGATCATGGCCGACCTGAAGCTTGGGAAGCTCCCCGACCGCACGCCGGCGAAGATCACCATCACTGTGAGCGCACAGTTGAACCAGATGCTCCGGGATTACGCTGTGATCTACCGCGAAACCTATGGCGAATCTGAAACCGCCGCTGAACTGGTTCCTTTCATGCTTGAGGCGTTCTTGGAAAGCGATCGGGCCTTTGCCAAGGCGCGTAGGGAGGGCGTGCGAGGCATCGAAATCAACGAGAGGGTCGGCCGGCCCCATTCACCCCGCGCCGGCGATTCTCCGAACGCGTCGTCGGCTGCTGTACGCGACACATCCCCTAAGGAGAACTAACTCATGCAAATTGGAATTCACTGCGTTCACATAAGTGAAGGACATTCGGAATGTACCGCCCCTCGTGCGGATCAAAGGCGTAGACGCGGGTTTTGCCCTTCCGGTGGCCGCCACGACGCCACCGCTTCCGGATTCAGGAATGCCCGATAGATGGCTTCCGGCGTGCCTTGATAACGCGCGAGCTGGAGTCCGCTCTCGTTCTGCCGTGCTATTCGCCATGATTTTGTCCTGCTTGTTGGCATCTTAGGCCCTCCGGCATCGATGTGTGAAGATCGTTTGGGACAGGCGACGTCGCCGAGCGCTCACGAAGGCGGGGGCTCTCCGGCCTGCTTGCGGCGGCCCAGCCGGGTTAGTCCTCGGGGTTTGAACACGCCGAGCGCGGCGGCCCAGACCAGCACTGCGAGCCCGCCTAGGGCGTGGCCGGCGATCGAGTATCTCAGACCGAGGAGATCCTCACCGGACAGCGCCCTCTCTGCCGCCAGCTGGGCCACGTAGCCGATCCCGCTCGTTTTGCCCATCAACATGGCGGTGGCGGTGACGACGATGACGAGTTTGAAGACAACCCAGTAGTTGCGCAGGAGGCCCCACGGCGTCGCTAGCGCCTGGACAATTCCCGTCAGCAGAGACGCGAAGGCCAGCGGAACGATGGCATACCAGGTGATCAGCCCATTGGCGATATAGGCGGCTCGCACCGTCTGACCATCCGGGCTCGTCAGGCCGGCAACGGCAAGCACCAGGAAGCCGGTGAGAGCACCGACCCACCCGAGCGAGAAAACGACGTGGGCGGTTATCAGCGTCTTGCGGGGGCGCGGCGCCATGGTCATCAGTGGCCAGCCACGGGCATTCCGTGACCTCCGCTCCCCAACAGTTCGTTGACGACGCCGCTGAACATGCCGACGACGATCAGGACGAGGAGGACGACGAAGACGCCCTGTACCTTTACCCAGAGAGGCATGCCGCCGTTGGTATCGGGGGTTGGGTCGGCCACGGGTGCAATCTCCGTCTGCGCATGAGCGTTCGCGAGGAAATTTTACGATACGCGATGTCCTTTATCAATACACGATGTATATAGCCAGTCGCATGTGTCGCGCTCCCGTCTTCTCGCCTATAGTGAAAGCATGCCCAAGCTTTGGAACGATACGATCGAGACGCACCGTCGCGCGGTGCATAAGGCGATCACCGACACCGCCGCTGCGCTGGTGGCCGAGCGCGGTCTGCGGGCCGTGACGATGTCGGAGATCGCCGAGAAGGCGGGAATTGGGCGGGCGACGCTCTACAAGTACTTTCCCGACGTGGAGGCGATCCTGCGCGCTTGGCATGCACGCCGGGTCTTGGAGCATCTTGGGCGTCTCATCGAGGTGCGGGACCGGCCCGGCGGCTCCGGCGAGCGGCTTGCAGCCGTGCTTGAGGCATTCGCCTTCATCGTCCACGAGACCCACCAAAGGCAGGGTCACCACGACAGCGAGCTCGTCGCCTTCCTGCACCGGGACGAGAAGGTGGCGCAGGCGCGGCGGCAATTGCGCGATATGATCGAAGAGCTGGTGAAAGAGGGCGCGACGGCCGGCGAGTTGAGGACCGACGTCCCGCCTGGAGAACTCGCGGCCTACTGCCTACAGGCCCTCACGGCGGCCGGCGGCCTGCGGTCCAATGCCGCGGTGCTTCGGCTCGTTGCGGTCACGCTCTCGGGTCTGCGTTCCACAGGCTGATACTCCGCGAGTTGCCATTCTGCCCAGATATCGATAATTTTTGCCAAATGGCATTAAATCGCCTATATATGCCTTTGAAGGAGAGCGAGATGGCTGTGTTGCAACCGATCGACACCGTTGCGCCGGAGTTCGTCCCCGCGCCGATTACCGACGCGGAGGCGGCCGCAATGTTCCGGGCCGCGGTTAACCTGTTCGCCCGGTGGAGACTGAGCGACGAGGAGGCGAGCCTGCTGCTCGACCTCTCGGTGCGCACCTACCGGCGCTGGAAGGCTGGCGAGATCGGCCGCATCGACCGTGACACGAGGGCACGGCTGTCGAATCTGATGGCCATCCACAAGGCGCTGCGCATCATCTTCCGCGAACCGCAGCGCGCCTATCAATGGGTGGACAAGCCGAATGCCGCCTTCGGCGGCCGCTCCGCACTCGATGTCATGCTGGGCGGCGAGTTGACCGATCTGATGCGCGTGCATCGCTACCTCGACGCCGAACGGGGCGGCTGGTGAGCGCGGCGGCGCTTCCGCCCGTCTCTCACATTTCCTGGAAAGGGGCGGTGCGGATCATCCGCAGCGTCTTTCCGCCAATCGACCTGTTCGAGGATATCGCCGATCCGGCCGACTGGCCGCTCATTCTCTCGGCCGAGCAGAAGACGAACCCGCGTCTGATGGAAACGATCGGCAATCTCGACCTCGTGCCGCCGGCCCGCCGCGTCGCCGGCCCCGGTGCGTCCTACCTGATGGCACCCTTCACCCATGTCAGCCCCGATCGCCCGAGTCGCTTCAGCGCCGGCCGCTTCGGCGTGCTTTATGCGGGCCGATACTTCGAGACCGCTCTGTTCGAGACAATCCACCACCACGGCCGCTTTATGGCGGCGACCAGCGAGCCGTCCGGTTGGACCTCGCAGTTTCGCGAAATCGTGCTCGACGTCGACGCGAGCCTGCATGACTTGCGCGGTGAAGCCAGACAGTGGGCGGCGGCGCTCAATCCGGACGACTACCGCGCCGCCCAGGCGCTGGGCGCCGCACTCCACGCCGAGGGCTCAAACGGCATCGCCTATCCGAGCGTACGTCACGCTGGCGGCGAATGTGCCGGCCTTTTCTATCCCGATTGTGCTGCAAGCCCCGTACAGGGGCGGCACCTCGACTACCACTGGAATGGCAACCGCATTGACCTCTACCGCGACGCCGGCAGCGGGCAGGTTTTCCGAATCCTTTGACATCTCAGCAAGGTGGATCGGTGACGCATCTGTTGCGCCGTTCGGATGGCGATCTAAGTGCGCCTCAGATCAACACCACACTGCAAACAGTCCCAGATTTGCAGGCTCCAAGACATTGGCCGCGTCGGCAGGCTTCCTCTCGCAAACATGAACCATCACCGCCGATCTTGCCGTGCCCTGCCTGAGTAACTCGGATGGATACTTCGGTTCGAAATCAGTTCTGGGACTGACGCGCGGTGGGCGAGATAAGCCCGTCAGTGAGTGGCTGTTGGCGGCTCACGGAAGGATTCAACGGCCGCAGAAACTTGACTTGCCGGGCCACGTTCTGACCGAACGCCTCTCCTATTTGGCGGTTATTCGGGTCACAGTGGAGCGCTATCGATGGACATTCGCAGAGCAGTGGGACTGGCGAGGTGGTCTCGATGAACCGCTGTTTCCAGGTAGTGGTGGCGACCGTCCTCAGTCTTCTGATGACCGCTTCAACGCTTGCAGCACTGCCATTTCCGTACAAAGTCGTGGGGGGATGGGTAGGCTTTTCCAGAGCAGACATCGACCACAACGTCGGCCCGCTTGTACTGGTGCAGGCGGAACGCGCCCCGGATGAGCTGCGCAAGCTGAAAAAGAAGGGTCGCGAGGGTGAGGCCGCCCGGTCGCAAGGCGATCGGCGTAAGACAACCAAGGCCGCCAAAGAGCACAAGAAACCGCGCCGCGAGCGCGAGGCTGTCCGGTCAGGGGACGCCGGACCCAAAGCGCCTAAGGCAACCGAACAGCGTGAGGAGCCGCGCCGCAAGCGTGAGGCTGTCAAGCAGCGGGAGGGTGCGCCCAAAGCGCCCAAGGCAACGGAACGGCGCGAGGAACCTTCCCGCAAGGGCGAGGCTGTCCAGCAGCGGGGGGCCGCGCCCAAAACGCCCAAGGCAGCCGACCGCCGCGAGGAACCACGTCGCAAGCGCGAGGCCGTCCGGCAGCGGAAAGCCGAGCCCAAAGCCCCGAGAGCAGCCGACCGGCGTCAGGAACCCCGCCGCGAGCGTGAGGCCGCCGACAAACGCGAGCGCTCCGACGCCGCTACTCCGGTGCTCGATAGCGCAAAAGAGGAGCGCCAGCGGCCTGGCAGGAAGGCCGATCCCGCCGAGGCTCTGCCGCCCGAAAGCGATGCCGCCGCCCAGGCCGGGGTCGAGGTCGACCGCCGCGAGGTGAAGTCATTGATCTCCCAGGAGGGTCGGCGGCTCGAACGGCCGCGCCCAATGCGTGACAGGGTGCCGGAGGGTGCGAAGATCGTCCGCAAGGTGGAAAATCGCACCATCATCGAGTTCAACGACACCTATATCGTGGAGCGTCAACGCGACGAGCGCCTCAGCTTTGGCGCGCGTGACGTCTACTACGAAGAACTCCCGCATGACCTGCAGCGCGAAGTGGTGATCCGGCCCGATGGAACGCGCATCATCACCGTCTACAACCGCTATGGCGATGTTGTTCGCCGCGTAAAGATCCAGCCTGACGGTCGGGAGGTTGTGCTCGTTTATGTGGACGATCGCTATTACGATGACGTTTTGGAATGGCGCGATCCGGGCGCTGACCTACCGCCGCTGCTGCTGACGATACCCGCAGAGGAGTACATTCTGAACGCAGCATTGGTGGAAGATCCTTACGCCTATTACGACTTTCTCGAACAACCCCCCGTGGAGGTGGTGGAGCGTACCTATTCGCTCGACGAAGTACGGCGCTCAGCACGTATCCGTGACAAGGTCAGGCGCATCGACCTCGATGTGATCAACTTCGCATTCGGCTCGTCCGAGATCGAGGAGAGTGAGATCTACAAGCTCGAAGGCGTCGCCGATGCCATGCTGCGGCTGCTCGAGGAAAATCCTGGCGAGGTCTTCTTCATCGAGGGCCATACCGATGCAGTCGGCTCAGACCTCGCCAACCTAGCCCTGTCCGACCAGCGTGCCGAGGCCGTGGCGGTGGCGCTCACAAGCGTGTTCGACATACCCCCGGAGAACCTCGAAGTCCAAGGCTACGGCGAACAGTACCTGAAGGTCCACACGCAGCAACGCGAACGGGAGAACCGACGCGTCGCAATCCGTCGCATCACGCCGCTGGTCGCGCCTGTTGTAAGCACCCACTAGTCCGGCCTCACCATGGGCCATGGGTCATGGTGAGGCCAGCAATTGGTCGCTGCCGACTCATTCAAATGGCGCCGCGGAGACGGTTTGGTTGGTTTCCCCGGGGAGGTATCGGCGGCACCGGCCATCTTGAGCGTCAGGCCAAGTTTTCTGGTTGAGCGCACTTTTGCATGGCTGGGTGGCTGCCGCAGGCTCGCCAAGGATTTCGAATGATCGATCGCCGCCGCTGAAGCTTGGATCCTTGTTGCCAACATCCGCATGCTCACGCGACATGACGTCTCGCATGGATATGAAATTAATGCAGCCTTTTGATTTCACACTAGTGGGCGACGGAAATCAGTCTCGTCGAACCAATGACGCATGCCACAGCTAACCGGACCGGCTAATTGGCAGAGCTCGGCGGCGGCAGCGGCTCTGAATGGCGCGGCGTTTCCTGTTCGACGATGCGGAACCGCACCGGGCCCGATGTCCAGTCGAATGGAAGCGGCAGGGGGATGACGCAACCGGTCGTCATCGTCTGCCGCTCTTCGTTCTGAACCTCGAACACGATACCCGGCCGTTCCATGCCAGCGCATTCGGGCCAGCGGTCGAAGTCGATCCATTCACCCATAAGCCTGCTTCTCCGCCTCAAAGGTAGAAATCGCTGTCGACAAGGACGGAGACGTTCAGGACATCGACCTGAAAGTCACCGATGCCGTTACCATCCGAATCTCCCGACAAAACGCCGTTGACGAAATTGAGCTCACCGGCCTTGCCACCGAAGGCCTTCCCCCCGATAAAGGAGAAAGTCTGATTGCCGCCGGCAGTGCTGTCCGCATCAATGCCCCTCAGATCGATTTTATCAAGGCCTGAGACGAAGTCGTTGATCTTGTCGCGGGCGGAGGGCAGCGAGTCGCTTTCCTTCTGGAAGACAAAAATGTCTGTGCCGGCGCCGCCGACCAGGCGGTCCGCACCAGAACCACCGATCAGCTTATCGTTGCCGCCGGCACCATACAGGCGGTCGTTGCCCGCACCGCCATTGATGCGGTTGGCGGCCGCATTGCCCACCAGCTTGTCTGCATGACCGCTGCCGATCAGGCCTTCGATATAGGCATAGCTGTCGCCCAGTGCGTCGCCGGTATTCAGCGCCGGCTTGTCGAGCCGCGCCGTCACGCCCGCCGCCGCGCCAGCATAGCTTGCATAGTCGAAGCCAGCGCCGCCATTAAGCTTGTCGGCCCCTGCGCCGCCGACCAGCACATCGTTGCCGTCGCCGCCGGAAAGCGTGTCTTTACCTGCACTGCCGTAGAGCCGGTCACTTCCCAGACCGCCAATCAGTGTGTCGTTGCCGCCGACGCCGTAGAGCCTGTCGTTGCCCGCACCGCCATTGATGCGGTTGGCGGCCGCATTGCCCACCAGCTTGTCTGCATGACCGCTGCCGATCAGGCCTTCGATATAGGCATAGCTGTCGCCCAGTGCGTCGCCGGTATTCAGCGCCGGCTTGTCGAGCCGCGCCGTCACGCCCGCCGCCGCGCCAGCATAGCTTGCATAGTCGAAGCCAGCGCCGCCATTAAGCTTGTCGGCCCCTGCGCCGCCGACCAGCACATCGTTGCCGTCGCCGCCGGAAAGCGTGTCTTTACCTGCACTGCCGTAGAGCCGGTCACTTCCCAGACCGCCAATCAGTGTGTCGTTGCCGCCGACGCCGTAGAGCCTGTCGTTGCCCGCACCGCCGTTGATGCGGTTGGCGGCCGCATTGCCCACCAGCTTGTCTGCATGACCGCTGCCAATCAGGCCTTCGATATAGGCATAGCTGTCGCCCAGTGCGTCGCCGGTGTTCAGCGCCGGCTTGTCGAGCCGCGCCGTCACGCCCGCCGCCGCGCCAGCATAGCTTGCATAGTCGAAGCCAGCGCCACCATTGAGGTTGTCGGCCCCTGCGCCGCCAACCAGCACATCGTTGCCGTCGCCGCCGGAAAGCGTGTCTTTACCTGCACTGCCATAGAGCCGGTCATTTCCCAGACCGCCAATCAGCGTGTCGTTGCCGCCGATACCATACAGGCGGTCGTTGCCCGCATCGCCATTGATGCGGTTAGCGGCCGCGTTGCCCACCAGCAGGTCGGCGTGGCCGCTGCCGATCAGGCCTTCGATATAGGCATAGCTGTCGCCCAGTGCGTCGCCGGTATTCAGCGACGGCTTGTCGAGCCGCGCCGTCACGCCCGCCGCCGCGCCAGCATAGCTTGCATAGTCGAAGCCAGCGCCACCATTGAGCTTGTCGGCCCCTGTGCCGCCAACCAGCACATCGTTGCCGTCGCCGCCGGAGAGGCTGTCCTTGCCGGCACTGCCATAGAGCCGGTCATTTCCCAGACCGCCAATCAGCGTGTCGTTGCCGCCGACACCATACAGGCGGTCGTTGCCCGCACCGCCATTGACGCGGTTGGCGGCCGCATTGCCCACCAGCTTGTCTGCATGACCGCTGCCGATCAGGCCTTCGATATAGACATAGCTGTCGCCTAGTGCGTCGCCGGTGTTCAGCGCCGGCTTGTTGAGCCGCGCCGTCACGCCCGCCGCCGCGCCAGCATAGCTTGCATAGTCGAAGCCAGCGCCGCCATTAAGCTTGTCGGCCCCTGCGCCGCCTACCAGCACATCGTTGCCGTCGCCGCCATAGAGGCTGTCCTTGCCGGCATTGCCCCAAAGCCTATTGGTGGCCGTGTTGCCGACGATCATGTCGTTGCCGGCGCCGCCCGTGGCGTTCTCGATCAGCGAGCGCATGTCGTTGTTATAGAGCAGCGCGTTAGCGATGTTACCGACCGCCACCTTTGAGCCATCGTAGTGAAGCTTGGCAAGCTGCGTGGACGAGGACGTGGTCCACTGACCTGGCCTGAGATCGATCTTCACGCCGTTGGAGTATGTCGAAAAGTCGTAGGTATCGCTGCCCCCACCGTCCCAGACGGTGAGGAAGACGCGGTTTGCCCCCGGTGCGCCCTGGCCAACACCGTCGATGAACATCTCGCCGGTGGTCGGGCTCCAGGAATAGGTGGTGCTGCCCGCGTTGCTGCTGTAGTCGGCGCCGTACATGTGCTGCAGGGCGGCGATGTCGTACATCATCAGCGATTGGGCGTAGCCCCATTGCTCGTTTGTGTAGCCGCTCGTGGTCGAGGCCCCCACATAGGAGCGGTAGCTCATCACGGTGTATTCCATGGAGTCGCGTTCAACGGGCATGACGTTGTCTTCATGCGCGTGTTCCAGGCCCAGCGCATGTCCCGCCTCATGCAGGAAGGTGGTGAAGGCGTAATTGCCCTTCTGCGGATTGTCGTAGTAGCCCCTGGACTTGTTGAACCACATGTCACCGCCCTCGGCGAGAGTGGTGGGATAGTAGGCCCAGGCGGTGCCCGGCGCGTCCGACATGGCAAGCCGCAGGTCGCCGTGCTGAGTGGAGGTCTCCGTGATCTCGGTCAAGGTAACCCTGGAAACCGAGGAGAAAAGACCGAAGGTAGCTCGTGCAGCAGCCTGTTGCGCTGCATTCAATGCCCCGAAATTGTTGTCCGGTTCGCCATAGCCGTAGCCCGCGCCGTAATAGGAGGCAATTGCCGGGAAACTGTAAGTTAAGTCGAGGGTCGCCCATTTGATACCGCCGAGAAGGCTGTCGATATAGGCGTCTCCGCTCAAAGCGTAGGTTGTGGTTGCGGGCATCGATTAATCCAATCAATCATTCTGCTGTTGACGCTGCGACAGCGGTGTTGCCTGTGCGGCAGAGCCGCCGATCCACTAGCTCTCCCGGAACGAACGGGCGAGGGTTTTCGTCAGCGGCGCCGCGATATACTCGAAGAAGGTGCGTTCACCTGTCGTGATGAAGACCTCGACGTCGTGACCGGGGCCAACCCGCGAGGGGTCGAATCCCGATGCCGGATCGGCCGAGATCTCGAGCCGCGCGAGATAGTAGGGCTCGCCAGTGCGCTCGTTCTCGAGACGGTCGGCCGACATGTAGACGACCCGCGCGGCGACGGGCGGCGTCTGGCGCGTATCGAAGGCCGAGAAGTTGAGCCAGGCTTCCTGCCCCATATGCAACTCGTCGATGTCCTGCGGTCTCACGCGCGCCTCGACCACGAGGCCAGTGCCTTCAGGCACGATGGTCATCAGCTCCTGGCCGGGCGTGATCACAGCGCCAGTGTTGTGCTTGGCCAAGTCGATGACAATTCCGGACGCAGGCGCCCGCACGACCAAACGTCCGCTCACATCCTGAGCCGCGCGCAGCTTCTCGAGGATCTCTGTGCGCTTGAAACGCAGCTCGGCGAGTTGGGCTGAAGTCTCGCTGATGCGGGCCGAGCGCGCCTGCTCGATGCGCTCGCGGATTTCCGCGATCGACTGCTTGCTCTCGGCGACTGCCGCCGTGAGCTGCCCCTGTCGGCCCTTCAGCTCGGCTTCGGCGCGCTTCAGTGCCAGCACCTGGCTCTTGCGGGTCAGCCCCTGGGCAAGCAGGGTCTCGAGGTCCTGGCGCTCCTCGGCGAGGAAAGCCATCTGCCGTGCGGTCTCGCCCTCCTGGACTTCATGGCCGGCAATCTGCTCCTCAAGCGCGGCGATCTGCTGCTCGAGAACGGCGATCTCGGCTTTGTGCATGCGTAGGCGCACATCGAATTCCGCCCGCTGGTCGTCCAGCAGGCGCACGGTCTCCGCGTCGTCAGCAGTAAGAAGCCATGCCGGAAAGCTCGGCTCGGCAGCTCCGTCGCGCTCGGCGAGCGTACGCGCCTCGACCGCCTCTATGGCGGCAAGTTGCGCCTTGAGGCGGTTCGCCTCTGACCTCGCCGCCGTTCCGTCGAGCACGAGTACTGGTTGCCCGGCGTCGACTTTCTGCCCGTCCTCGACGAGGATCTCCCTCACGATGCCGCCCTCCAGGTGCTGGACGATCTTATTGTGGCCTTCCACGGTGATCTTCGCGGGCGCGATCACCGCGCCCGACATCGGCGCCAGCACGGCCCAGGCGGCAAAGCCACCGAAGCCGCCCACCAACGCGATCAGACCCGCTAAGACCGGTCCGGTTAGGCCGGTCCTGACGCCATCATGCCATGCCATCTCTTTTGCTTGCCTCTCTCGTCACATTGTTCAGCCGAACCGCGCAGTAACCGCGGGATTTCCGGGTGCCTGTTGATCGGTGGGACGTGCCGGCCGGATCTGCCGATGCAGGATCTCTTCCTTCGGGCCGAAAGCATCGATGCACCCCTCGCGCAGCAGCATAATCTTTGTCAGCGCCGGCATGACACTGGTCCGCTGCGTGATGACGACACAGGTGATGCCGGCCGTTCGCGCCTGGTGCAGCGCTCCAATCAGGGCCTGCTCGCCTTCGCTGTCGAGCGAAGCATTCGGCTCGTCGAGCACAACCACCTTCGGATCTCCATAGAAGGCGCGGGCAAGCGCCACGCGCTGACGCTGGCCGCCCGAAAGCACATGCCCTTCCGGACCGAGGAGCGTGTCGTAGCCCTGCGGGAGCCGCTGGATGAATTCGTGGCAATTGGCAAGCCGCGCCGCGGCAACAACCTTCTCAGGGTCGGGCATGACGCTCATGCGAGCGATGTTCTGTGCCACCGTGGTGGGGAACAACTCGACATCCTGCGGCACGTAGCCGATGAAGGGCCCTAGCGCCTCCGGTCGCCAGTTGGCGAGATCGTCGCCGCCGATGCGCACAACGCCCGCCGTCGGGGACACTGCCCCGACGAGCAGCCGCGCGAGCGTCGATTTTCCGGCACCGCTCGGGCCGATGATGCCGACGACCTCGCCAGGCTCGATCGCAAAGGTAAGCCCCTTCAGAACCGGCTCTGTACCGGCACCGGACTGGAAAACCAGTTGCTCGGCCGAAAGCGTGGCCGCGGGAGCAGGAAGCGCCATCGGCGCCGCCGCGCGTTCGGCCCATAGGAGGGTGCCGATGCGCCGCCAGGCTTGACGGGCCGAGAAGACAGCCTTCCAGCCGCCGATTGCATGATTGAGCGGCGCGAGGGCGCGCGCGGAGATCATCGAGGCGGCAAAGATGATGCCGGCGCTCAAGCTGTGGTCCGACAGCACGAGATAGGCGCCATAGCCGAGAATGGCGACCTGCAGGAAGAGGCGCAAGAAATAGCTGATGCCGTTGGTGAAGGCATTGCGCCGCGCCGCCGTATCGGAAGCGGCCATCGCCCTGGCGTTGTCGCCGCCCCACGACTCGACACATTGCGAAAACATGCCCATGGCGCGGATCACCTCCGCGTTGTGCGCCTGCGCCTGCGCCTTCTGGAGGGCGGTCGCGCCGTGCCGGGAAGCCTCCTCGAGTGGATTTTCCGTAAGCAGCTGGTTAATTCCGGCAATCAGCAGGATCAGGAGAGCGGCCGCAAGGGAGACCCAGCCAAGCTGAGGGTGGATCAGATAAACGAGCGCCAGGTAGAGCGGCGTCATCGGCACGTCGAAGAGCGCGCTCGCGAGCGGCGAGGCGACGAACTGGCGCAATTGGGCTAGATCGCGAAGGCCTTGGATATCAGGGCCGGCACGCTGGCTGTTCTGCAGCGAAGCGGCCAGGATCGGTGCACCCAGCACCGTCTCCAGTCGCGCGCCAGCGCGCGTCAGCGCTAGCTGCCGCACGGCCTCGAGTACGCCGACCACCACCAGGGCACCGACCGCGATGACCGTGAGCATGAAGAGCGTCTCGATGCTCCTGCTCGTCAGCACGCGGTCATAGACCGACATCATATAGAGCGGCACGCTGAGCATCAGCATATTGAGGGCGAGCGAAAAGAAGGCAGCGACGAGGATGCCCCGGCCGAAGGCGCGAACGGCAGGCGAAAAGCTGTCGTGGCGTTGCACTGAAGAGCTCCGTTCTGCGGACGGGGGTCGGTCTCGACGTATCGCCCCAAAAGCGTCAATTAAGGGCTAACGCCGCGAGAGCGCGCCAGTCCTTCTTTTAGTGGCCGGATATAATTTCCCCGGCCCTGAAAATCCATTCGGCCTGTCGGACTAGGTCGACTGGATTCACGCCAACTGGAGGTCTCTAAAAACCTCGCCTTCGGCACTGGATTTTGATTCACTGTCGCGGTTATCTGCGCGGAGGTAGCGGATGCGGGGACAGGGCGGGTTCTGGGACATTGACGAGCGGTATGGCCGATTGAGCGAAGTGGGCGATCCTCTGGAAAAGCTGAACGCAGTCGTGCCGTGGGATGTTTTCCGCAAGCCTTTGGCCCAGCTTTGGCGCCTGTCTTGCCCGTCGAGCGATCGCCCTCGTGTAAACCGGGCGTCTTGACAGGCGCTTTGGGGTCAACTGGCGTTGGTGCGGAAATCTTATTGTTCTGGACGCGTGCCCACCAAGTCCTCACGTCAAAGCCAGGGCATTGCGTGGCCGCGAGGTCGCGGTGACCGACGATCTGGGCGCCAGGGTAGCGTTTCAGGCATTCCCGAATTAATTTGATCTGCGCTTTGATCTGCGCTGGCGTTCGATTGTCCACACCGACGTTCGCCCCCGTTGCCCGGTTCAGACCGCCGATGCAGCAGATACCGATCTTGCCGCTGTTCTGGCCGCCGATGTGGGCGCCTGTCATGCTTTCGGGCCGGCCCTACTCCACCACACCGTCACGGCGGATGACCCAGTGATAGCGGACCATCTTCCAGGCACGGGCGCGGTGCATCTTGTCGATGTCCCTGACCGTGAGGTTCTGATCTTCATAGGCCGCGCTGTAGTGCAGCACTATCCTTTCGATGTGGGATTGTTTCAGCCGAAGATGAGCGTCAGCGGGACCAGAAGCGCCGCGCCCTTGGGCTCGGTACGGTCCATTCTTCAGTGTTGATCAGATCTGCGGAGATGGGCGCACGAGGGGTTAGATCTCTGGCCAAAGCCTTGCGCATCGTGCGGGTGGCGGTCGTCGAACATCACGGCTCTGTGGGAAGCATAAGAATCGGCACAGCCGCCGGTTGTGTCACCTACTCTTGTCGGGTAGAGACATTCGATTTTGATCTCGGGGGCTCGCTATGTTGCAGCGAAAATATTCTGATATCCGCGCGGGCCACAGTTACCGTGAGGACATAGATGGGCTGCGCGCGTTGGCGGTCGTGCCGGTGGTTCTTTACCACGCTGGCCTCGGGCCATTCAGCGGCGGCTTTGTTGGTGTTGATGTTTTCTTCGTAATCTCTGGCTTTCTGATAACCGGTATCATTACCGGGGAGATTGAGCGCGGCGACTTTTCGGTGATTCACTTTTACGAAAGGCGTGCGAGAAGACTTCTTCCGGCTCTATTTGCTGTCCTCATCACATCTTTCATTGCGGGATGGTTTTTATTAATACCATCAGAATTCTCTGATCTTTCACATTCTGCTACGGCAACGCTCTTTTTCTCATCGAATTTGTTTTTTTGGAATAGTTTAGGCTATTTTTCAGACGCATCCGAGTTCCACCCGCTACTCCACACTTGGAGCCTTGCTGTTGAAGAGCAGTTCTATCTGCTATTTCCTTTGGCTTTGGTTATATCTCAGGGCAGGAGACAAGCCACACAGCGCATTATAATATCGATAGTACTGCTTGGATCTCTCGTTCTAAGCATATACGCAGTTAAGCACTTTCCCGAGGGTGCTTTCTACCTGCTACCGACAAGAGCATGGGAATTGATGTGCGGTGCTCTTCTAGCCACACACGTCGTCCCCTCGATTAGCTCGCCCAGGATTCGATCCAGCCTATCATTGGCAGGAGTTGCTTTGATACTCGTGCCAATGCTGACGTATACTTCTGCGACACCCTTTCCAGGGCTCGCAGCGATCCCTCCTTGTATAGGTACAATGCTCATAATTTATTGCGGGCGATCCAGCCTGGCTGCGAAGGTGCTCTCGACAAAACCGCTCGTCTGGATCGGTCTAATTTCCTATTCCCTGTACCTTTGGCACTGGCCAATTCTTTCATTTCTCAGGATAGACCAGGGAAGCGTTCACCTCCCCATCTTCCTCTCGTTGAGTGCGACTGTGGCCTCCTTTGCTGCAGCTTACATCTCATGGAACTATATTGAGCGGCCATTCAGAGTGCGGACAGCTGTGTCAAGGCGCAAGGTGTTTCAACTCAGCGGGATGGGGTGCATTGTGGTTATAGCCGCGTCTACCTCCGTAAGCGCAACTAATGGCTTCCCAGTGCGATATGATCGAAACGTTACTTCGTTCCTTGAGCTGAACACTGCGGATATTGTCGGGGGGCGCTGCGCCGAGGGGTGTCCCTTTGGAGTGGAGGAAGCACCTCCTTCCGTCGTCTTATGGGGTGATAGCCATGCCAATGCCCTAACGCCAGCGCTAGATTTTGTGGCCAGACAGGAAGACTTGGGAGGCATCGTATTCGCTGATGCGGCGTGCGCGCCGTTGCTGGATGTGCATCGGTCGGACGTTGGTGACAAATGGAAGAACTGCGCGGCTCTTGCGATTCGCGCCATCGACTATATTCGGAAGAATCGTGACCAAATATCAACGGTTGTCTTATCTGCCCGTTGGGCGCTAGCCGCTACGGGCAAGGGCTCGGTAGGAGAGAATAGCCGACCGGCCCCCCTCAAAATTGTTTCGTCTTCTCAGCGTCGTTCAAGTGTCGACGTTTTCCGCTACGGCCTTGAGAGAACGGTTTCAAAACTGAACGAATATGACATCGATGTAGTCATCCTTGGAGGCGTCCCAGAAATTGGCTGGCACGTGCCCAAGTCGCTTGCGCGCGCCGCTAATAAGGGCATGAAGCCGCCAAGAGTACCCAGCTTGTCGGATTTCAGAGATAGAAATTCCTCTGCTGAAGATGTCATGCTGGAAATCGCAGTACGATTCGATGTGCATCTTATAGATCTGGCACCGATTTTCTGTAGCCCTAAATGCAAAGTGGTATATCGCGGCAAGCCAATTTATCGCGACGATGATCATCTTTCTCACTTTGGAGCGCACCGCTTTCTAGGACCGCCTCTTTCAAAGATACTCTTGCCCAAGGTTGCTGCATCACGAGGCGTGGCTGGAGAAGAATGGATACCGCTCCGACATCCACCATAAGAAGCCGAAGGGTCGGCCGATTAGTGAGGCGATGGCGCGCGCCAATGGCCGGCGCTCAAAGATCCGGGCCTTGGTCGAACACGTCTTCGCGCGACAGAAATCCCGCATGAGCCTGTTCGTACGCACGATCGGTATCGCCCGCGCCCGCACCAAGATCGGCATGGCCAATCTCGCCTACAATCTGACCCGCTATGTCAGGCACGAAGGGAGAAGCGCGTCCGCATAACGGTGGCACCGGCGGAAAACACTGCCGATACGCTGAAATCGACCAATCATGAGCCGAATAAGGGGCGCAAAACCTACGCCAAACAACCGAACTCGGTGGCTCGGGTCCGCTTTGGTGGTTTCGGCATCAAAAAACGACGGTAGTTCGAGGTCTCCACCCGCACTGTTGAGGCTGTTTAGACGGTGTCGCCTATTGCAGGAGAACCGACGCCGTTTATTGCAGGGCACAAGAGCCGTCTCGTGGGCCTGCCAACATCGATATTTGTGGCTGATTGTGCGGTTGCGCTCTATGTGACTTGGGCCGAGGTGAGTGCTTCACGCCAGAGGAGGCCATGCAGGACCGCGGCAGAATCGGAACCGTTAGCTATCGCGGTTTCGACATTGATCTTTATGAGAAGAACGATTGGCACTTCGAGGGCGATCTGCCCCGGAATGTTCGCCATCACCTCCTAAGTCTCCGGTGGCTTGGAGGCTTTCCCTCCCGCCAAAGACATGTCCTCGCAGAAGATTTCATTCGCTTCCACAACAGCGCCGACCACGTCAGCCCCTTGTATCTTGGTCGCGCTGCAGATCACACCGCCTCTATTCGTTTGGGTGTCCTTCTTGATCTGGAGAGATCAAGCGCAAACTCGCGACAGAAGAACGCTTTCGTTCAAGAAGCGGTGAAAACCATTCGCTCCATGTTGAGTGGCGAGACATATAAGGCGAACAACAATCATGGCTTGTCGGTGGACATCGCTCTGTTGCGGGCATTCAAGCATCGGCGTTTGAGAGAGATATTCAGCGATGGCATGCGCTTCGCCGCCGACCGTGCGATGACGCAGTTTTCGCACATCTTCGATGCGGGTGGCGTGACGCGAGAGCACTCGATTGGTTATCAGGAGTTCAATGCAGTTCTGGCCAAGGACCTGCTTGCGGCCATCGACGATTCACCGCTCCAGGACAATTCCTTAGCGGAGAGGGTAGAGCGTGTCATCGATGCGTCAAAAGTCGTTCTCGGATACGCTTTAACTGCCGCAGGCGCATACATCCCCCTTGGCGACACGCCGCGCGAACCGAAGTCCAAAAGGCTCAAGCGCATCTTCGGCAGTGCGAATCCTAGGTCCTCGCTGGCACCATTCAGCAGCCAGGATGGGATGATGGTGGCCCCACATGGTGGCTTCTGCTTCATTCGTAGCGGCGCTATCCATGCAGCCATCACTGCAAGCTGGCATTCCTACGTGCACAAGCAGGATGATGACCTCGCGACGTCGATCATCATAAATGGCAAAACCTTCATTGACGACGCTGGCCATCCAGGCATCAGCCAAGCGCCCATCGCAAAATCGGTCGATGGCCATTCGACCATCACCGTAGAGGGCGCGCGATGGCTGGGGAAGGGTAACTGCTCGGAAGGCGGGAGCTCTATTCGAGCTGTCGTATCACAACCTGACGTTCAAGGTGCCTGGTGCCGCCACACCCGTATAGCTATGTTCACGGTCGAGCGATTCATGGGGCGTACATCTGCCGGAAACTTGGTCCTAATTGATCGCGTCCTCCCTGAGACTACTTCTAGGCAAAGGTTCATCCTCGGCCCGCAAGTCTATGCCTCGATCAATGATCGAACTGTTTCCATCTCCGACGGTGCAAATACACTGTATATCCTGGCAGATGGACTTGGGGAGTGGCACCGGTCAGAAACCGAAGTTGTCTACGGATCTGAAGTGAGGCCCGCCGTCGCCCTTGATTCTTGGACGAAAGCGCCCGTGACGTTTGTCGCAGATATCATCCAATTGCCGCGCCCACACGAGTTCCTGACCGAGGCGCTTAATTGGCCCGAAGACCATCCATTCGAAGGTTGGAACGTATATGGCTTGAATGGCCACTGAGCGGCGGCCCCTTCTCTCAAGTGCCCCTGCTAAAGACACCAATGGCGCAAGAGCGCACCGAGAGTCCTGATCGCGGCTTCTACGGTATTGATGTCCTTGCTGTATGATGCGATCTAAGGCGCGCATGAGTTGCGAGGATAGAATGCATTCCGAAGCCCTGCTTGAAGAAATCGTCCACGATCCCGCATCGGCCGGAGTGAATGAACGTCAGGCAACGAAACTGCACGAGCGGCTCTCGGCCATCCATTTGAGCAGATCCGAAGCACTGCAACGTGCGGCGCATGTCGGGCGTGAGCGCGCAGAAAAAGCAAACCCTACAATCTACCTTGCCAATGTGGGAAGCTCCGGATCCCACTGGGCGCAGAGCATGCTGTCGGCGCTTGCCCCAATGCTTCCATGCGGGGAAGTGTACTTCCCAACTCCTGTTTTGGACCGACTGTCTGAGCTTCCGCACCAGGAACGCGCAGCATTCATGCAGACCTACTACGCAATTCATGGCTGGAGAGACATCCCTGAGCTTCGAACAGCTCCAGCCGTGAATACGGCCCACAGGCCGAAACCAGGCATGATGGCATCTCACGACCGGTGCGCGTGCCTCATTCTTCTCATCCGCGACCCAGTGGAAATCGTAATATCCCGCACCTTTCGGAAGCAGAAGTATCGCGCCGCCATTGGCTATGCCAAATCGTCTGACGCTGACTACATGCAGTTCAACATAAAGTTCGTTCACAACTTTTTCAGAAGGGTGGATCGCGATTCATTCGATACAGAGATTCGCTACGAAGACTTGAAGAGCAATCCAGCGTCTACTCTTCGATGCCTAGCAGACGTCGTTGGACTTGACGTGCTCGATGAGAAAATAGCAGCCGTTGCTGAAAGCCATACCGCGGAGCGATTGGCTAAGGATGGCCGCGCTGGCAATCTTTATACCGGATGTGCGGTCTCGCCCCCGACGGAGCTGATTGAAAAAGCGCGAGCCGATCTATCCGAAATCAGGGCAAAGTTTGGCTACGCATAATTGCCATTTTGACAACGCATCCTTCCGTTCCAATTGAGCGAGCAATTCGCTTATGATCTGTGTTCGCTTTGATCAGAGGAGGAATAGGAATGTCTGAGAAACATCGAAGGGCGGCGAACTCTTGGAGTTCGAAACGTTCGGCGAAATCCTGAATAGATTCCTTCGCGGTGAAGACCCGCCCATCTTATGCAACAGCTAACTTTGGCTGCAAACAGAAAGGATGCTCTCTCAGTTGAGGTGCCGCTCCCGATGGCCTTGGCGTTGCTGGAGAAGATGGGAGTGGGCGTCCCAGCCCATCTTCTCGCTGAAGATTTCGATGAAGGTGAAGAGGACGACTAATGTAGTCGCCCCTCCAACAGGCGCACCGACCAGCTAGAGCGCGAGCGCCTGACCGGCCATTTCCGGGGGTCCCCTTCAACGACTGCCCCTCCGATGAATGCACCTAAAGCGCTTATGGTTTTGTTGGAGGAAGTAATCAGGAATTGATCTTCGTTGACAGTTCCAATTTGAAGGATTGCGTTCCGGTACCGGGAACGTGATAGTATTTCCCTTCGAATTTTATATAGAATTCCTCAGACCGCAGACCGCAGACCGCAGACCGCAGACCGCAGACCGCAGACCGCAGACCCGCAGACCTCAGCGTTCGCCAGTGGAACAGCAGCCGCATCGACCGCGACGCCAGCAGCGGTCAATCTTTCCGGCACCCTGACGGTCTCGGTGTCGGCGCTCGGCAACTGGGCCGTGTCGTCCTCATGTTTGAAGGGCCTGCCGCCAAGCATGATATCCGTGGGCTTACCAGGCGGGAGAAGTCGAGCGCGAGGCGCGCCGATAGCACACGCCCTCCCTACTTTTATTCCGTGCAAGTACTCTTCCGTAAGTCACTTCCTGTTCCGGAGATCACTTCTTGCCGGCCGCCGTGGGCAAGTGCTGGTCTAATGTCATTGACAGTTTTTGCGCCAGCATTTGATATGAGTAGTGCACTTCGACATGCTGCCTTGCTGCCGCACCCATTGTCGCGCGCGCAGAGGGTGATAGTTCTGCCAGTTTCAATATCGCTTCGGCCAAGAGTTCGGGATTGCCCGGCGGGACGGTCACCCCTCCGCCGCATTCATCAACGGGATTGTTTGCGGCGCCGCAACAAAAGACGACGGGGCGGCGGGCTGCCATGAAATCGTACAGCTTTCGCGGGCTGATGCCGTACTTGAACATCGGCGCGTCGATCAAACTGAAGACGAAGGCATCCGCCTCTGCGGCAAGGCCTGGAATGGCACTGTTGGGGACGGGGTCCTCAAAGCTGATCCTCGCAAGCCCAAGCTCCCGCGCGAGTTCGCGCAGCGCTGGTTTCTGAGGGCCGTGTCCGATTAGTCTGAGGCGGATGTTCTCCCCCCGAGAATCCATTTCAACGAGCCTCATGGCACGGATCACGTTGTCCAGGCTGTTAGCGCCGCCATGCGCCCCGAAATACATAAGCGTGAAATAGCTGCTGTCTCGCAGCGGTATGTCGCTCGACCATTCGGCCAGATCGATCCCGTTCGAAACCCAGACGACCTTGTCGGCCTCGATCCCGAGCCCCTGAATATAGGATCCCGCATTGGGCCAGGCGACGACGATCGTTTCCGCAGAACGATAAAGATGTTTTTCGAGCGCGCGCATGAGAAATGTCGTCACGCTTTTCTCCGTGAGTCGTCCCATATCAATCAGGGCCTGCGGCCAGAGATCCCTCACTTCAAAGACGAAAGGCACTCGGTGACGTCGGGCAAGCTGCAAAGCCGCCCAGGCAGCAAAAGGATGGACGCTCGATCCGATGATGAGGTCCGGTGGCTCCAGCGAGGAGACGTTCGCGGGCAGCAACAAACGCCAGGTGAAGGTGAGCATGTTGCGGATACGGTCTAGCCCGTTGCCTGAATAGGGCGGCGTCTTCAGCCATAGAAAGGGAATTCCGCAATGATGCTCCAGCCGCGCCCTTTCCTTCGCATCGAGCCGCTGCCGCCCGGACAGATGCTCTGTGCTCGCGCCGATGATCGTTGCCTTCCAGCCATGGGCGCGGA
Organism: Chelativorans salis; assembly: GCF_025336525.1. GTDB lineage: Bacteria > Pseudomonadota > Alphaproteobacteria > Rhizobiales > Rhizobiaceae > Chelativorans > Chelativorans salis. Next base: position 34,597 of record NZ_JAOCZP010000012.1, on the reverse strand, counting down.
GATATTTCGCAAGTGAGAAGTGGCGTGTTCCTCCCGCTCCCCCCGGCTCCTCCGCGTAATGATTGACAATCCAGACATGCTTCATCGGACGGTCGGTGTGCTGGCGCGCCCACGCTGCTGGACGGTCGGATCCCTCGGCACGCATTGTCCCGCTACGCGTCCAACGCGTCTTTCATTCGGTCCGGTCGATATGCCGTCCCGGGGTGCTTCAGGAGACGATCATAGAGGGCGACCAGCTTCTGCTCCTGTTCCTCCCAGTTCAGGCGCGAGGCAGCGTGGCGCGCTTTCTCGGCATATACGCGGCGTAGGGCTTCACTCTCAATCAGCTTCCCGATGGCGTTGGCGAGCGCGGTGGTATCGCTCGGCGGGACGATCATCCCGAAACCATGGGCGTCCACAATGCGCCGAATCTCCGGCATGTCCGAAGCGACGACCGGAAGGCCGGCCATCATGTACTCGAAAAGCTTGTTAGAGTCGGTTGTGTAGTGATTGAAGCAGGTGTTCTCGAGAGGCTGCACGCCGATATCGGCCGAGGCCGTGTAGGAGGGCAACACATCGAGGCTCACCGTCGGCATGAAACGCACGCGCTCGGTAAGGCCAGCGCTCTTCGCCTGGTCCTCGAGCGCGGGCGAGAGTCGCCCGCCGCCGATGAAGACGAAATAGGCCTTTTCGAGTCGCGCGGCCGCATCGACAAGCCGCTCCAGTCCACGGCCCTGCTGCAGGCCTCCCTGGTAGAGCACGATCGGCCAGGGCTTTTGTAATTGCAGTTCGCGCCGGATCCTCTCGGTGCGCCCCGGAGCGGCAAAGCGGGGTCGGTTCTGCAGGACGAGCGGGCGCGGTATGCCATAGGCGCGGGCGAAGAACTTCGCGCGAGCTTCCGTCGTGGTGATCATCGCCGCCGCCCGCGGCGTCAGCCTCCGTTCGAGCCAGGCCACCGCCGTGCGAAAGCCGGCGTAGCCTTCGCGATCGGTGCTGACTTCGTGGGCGTCATACACGAGCGGTGCGCGCGACAGCACCGCAGCTATCCAAGCCGTTGGCAGCGTGTTGACATCGTGCGCGTGCACCACGTGCGGTCGCGCGGCCACCATGCGGGCCAGAAGAATGCCATGGGCCCATGCGCGCGTGAGCAGACGGACCGCCTGCCCGACCGGACCAATCCTTCGCGCAGGCGGATCCTCCTCGCCGGCGCTTGGCCCGGCCCTTGCCGATGTGCGCCTGTGCAGGTTCAAGAACGGGCTGCGGGTGACGCGCACCACCTCTACCCCGGATGGCAAAGTGTCGGCCTTGCGCGTCTGGCCTGGCGTGTGGAGCGCAAAGACGGTGACGGCGTTGCCGGCCGCCTGAAGCGTTTCGGCTTCCTTGCGCACGCGTGCATCGTTCTGGAAGTCGTTCCAGACGATCATGGAAATTCGGTTCACGCTCAGCTTCCCGTCTTTCTCAGAGCCGTCCCGGCCTGCTTCGGCGCGGCATGATCCGCCTCCGTCACACCGGCCGCATCGGCACAGGAAATCATGGCCGGCAAGAGGCGCAGGGCGGAATTGTAGCGCTGGCGTGCGTACAGGCGTTGGAAGGCGAATGCAAGCGCGGCGAGCCGGGTCTGCTCGGCCGTCACGTTCGCCAGCGCCCGCCGCTTGCCTCGCGCTTCTTCGAGCCAAGGCCCAATCGCCGCCAGCGCGGCTTTCGCCGTGGGCCACCCCGCGCCCACGGGTTCGAGCGTCCAGCGGCCCCACTCCGTCGCAACGATCTGACCGCCCTCCGTTTCGAGAAGCGTGCCGACACCGGAATCCAGACAGTGGACGAAGAGGGGTAACGCCTCGAGCCGTTCCCGAATCGGCCCGACCGCTTTGATGAAGTCGCGCACGGCATTTTCGTTTTGCGGCGTCAGGGCCACCTGCATCAGGCGTTCGCCCATTTGCGCAGAAAGCTGCTGCGGAAGAAGCTGATGGGAACGGCGGTAGCGCCGAACGAGATCGCCGGGCGGCTCGTAGAGCCAGCACGCTTGCAGGAACGCCCGTTTCTTCTCCTTGATTTCCTTGGGCCGCAGGTGGCTTGCCCTAGAATAACGGAACAGGTGGCAGTTGGCCTCGCCGACCCGCCGCGCCCCCAGGAAGGCCGGACAGGGAAGGCTATCCGGCGGGACGGCGGAAAGTAGGGTGGCCTCGTGGGCGGCCAGCGTTCGGCGGCGGTTGCTGTAGAGCTTGATCAGGTAATCCGCGCCGTCTCCCTCCGCTCCCGCGACCGACACTCGGAATGTGAGGATGTCCGTCAACCCAGTCTCGCGCCAATCCGTCATGCGGATGCCGCCGGCCGGCCGACCCGTGACCTCGGCGATATATGGCGCAAGCCATGCGTCCAGCCTCTTGGCACGGCAGAGGTCCCACAGACCGTCGTCACGCGCGGGCGCCTGGCCGGCCAGCGCGTGACCTTGGAAAAAAAGAGCGTTGATCTGTTGCTTTTGCGCGTTCAGCGTCAGCGCTTCCTTAATCGACGTTACGAGAAGCTGCAGGACCTGCCGGGAGAGTATAAGGCTGACGACGGCGAAGAGAATGTTGAACGAGGCGCCGAGGAGGAATTCGGCGATGATGGAGGCTACAACGACGAATATGCCGATCGTCGCCATGCTGCCGATGAAGGATTTCGCGTTGGCTTGCAGCCATTCCTGATAGGCAGGATTGAGCGCCCCGGCGATCGATGTCCCCGCGAAAATCAGGGCACACCACCCCACGAGCACGAGCGAGACGGAGGGATGGATGAAGGCGATCAGCGCAAGTGCGGCGAGGACGAAGATCGCGTTTGCCATTCCGCGCGCAAGCTTGCGGATGGCGCCGCGCGCCATCTCCTCCTGGTTGGCGAAAAGTGTAAGCTTGCCGGCGCGCTCGAGAACGCGGCCTGAGGCGCGCTCGTTGTTGAACGCGATGAATCGCTCGGCCATGAGATGGATGAGATAAAAGCCCACCGCGGCCGCCCCAAGCCCCACAACCAACGCGTCGCGGTCGAACGCGGCAAAGGACTGCGGAAAATAACGCGGCACCCCCGGCGAGCCGATCAGCAGGATGATTTTCAATGGAAGGAGCGAGGCGAGCAGGAGGGTGAGCTGCGACACGAGGGTGGCAATCACCATCGCCAGAATGGCAGCTGGGACAATCCTCCTGATCTTGTTGGAGATCGAATACGCCCAGCCAGCGTAGCTCTTGGTTCCCGAATAAAGCCACATGCGTGCAGCAACCCGCTTTCTGCCTCTATGCGCCGAAGCGACGCGCAATTGTAAGGCAACAATCTGCAGCCATGGAGGCAAGCTCAAACTTTGGCGCCAGTAGAGGCATATAGGATCCGGTCAACGGATGGCTGTCATGGATTTCGAGGCGATGTAACATCCCGTGCCGCTCATGGGTAGAGAAAATGCATTCTAACCGAGTTTGAAGTGTTTTCGGTTCAAGCCAACTTCACCCGGAACGTTGGACACTCGGCCGTCATGGCGTGGGAGCAGTGGCGGATGGTGCGATTTAGACCAGAATAGATAGGCACGCTATTCCTTGTGACGGTGCGGCCCTCGGGTACATTTTTGCAGCTAGGTGCCGTAATGGGCCGGCGCTCCTGTGGTAGCCATGAAGGTGGCTGTCCCTCAGAGTGACGATGTTGAACGGGGTCCGATTGTCGGCCCCAAGCATCAAGCGAGGGACAACCATGGACTATTATGCAGCAATTGATGTGTCGCTGGAACAGAGCAGCGTTTGCGTGGTGGATTCATCGGGCAAGATCGTGCGCGAGACGAAAGTGGCGAGCGAGCCAGAGGCGCTGTTGCAGCATTTTGCCGGCCTAGGACTGCCGATAGTCAGGGTCGGCCTTGAGGCGGGACCTCTGTCGCAGTGGCTGCGCGAGGGCCTGGTCGACGCCGGCCTTGAGGTTGTCTTGCTGGAAAACGCGGCATGTGAAGGCGGCACTGTCGGCGATGACCGTGAAGACGGACCGCAAGGATGCTCGCGGGATCGCGCAGTTGCTGCGCATGGGCTGGTACCGTCCCGTGCATGCCAAGTCTGCGGACGCCCAGGCGGTGCGGGCGCTGCTGGTCGGCTACTCGATGTTGAGCTCAGCATCCGCGGAATCCTGCGCGGTTACGGGCTCAAGGTTGGCGAGGTGAGCCGGGGGCGCTTCGAGGCCCGCATTCGTGAACTCATCGAAGGCCATGACATGCTTGTTATGGTGATCAGCGCGATGTTGCAGGCCCGGGCTGCATTGTGGAACGAGTTTACACGGCTGCACCGCGCGATGCTGAAGATCGCCCGCGCTGATCCTGTCTGCCGGCGGCTGATGAGCGCGCCCGGCGTCGGGGCTCTGGTGGCGCTCACCTATCGCTCGGCGGTCGACGATCCGGAGCGGTTTGCGAAATCCCGAACCGTCGGTGCTTACTTCGGACTGACGCCCAAGAAATACCAGTCCGGCGAGACCGACATAGATGGCGGCATCACCAGGGTCGGCGATGCCATGGTGCGCACCGCGCTCTATGAAGCAGCGCATATCATGCTGCCGCGCGCCTCGAGGTTCTCCGCCCTGAAACGCTGGGCGATGGACGTGGCAAAGCGGCGCGGCATGAAACGGGCGAAGGTGGCGCTGGCCCGCAAGCTTGCCACCGTCCTCCACCGCATGTGGGTGGACGCCAGCGTGTTCCTCTGGAGCAAGGAGATCGTGACCGCGTAAAGGAGAAACAAGGGAAGCGGAGCAGACCAGCTTAGGCTCTGCTCCTTCGAGGTCCCGTCGCCGGGACGAGGGCTTGGCAAGGTCGGGAGTAATGCTGTGAAAGCTTCGGCAAATCACGCGTCCTAGATTGACCTGCCGGCTTGAGGATCTGATGGCATGATGTGGCAGTCTTGGTGCTGACCACGGACAGAAGCATGATCCTGGCGGCGTGATGATCACTCGAAGGGACTTGACGAGCAAAGGCCCATTACAGAAGCATTACGCTGTTGTTCTGGACACGGCTCTATCCGCTCTCGCATTGTCAATTGCCTTCGCTTATGCGCTTTATTATTAGAACCTGCGAATCGTGCATTATTTGCACTGAGTCTGGAGGAGTTATGACAGTCATATCTCACAAATTTGGGTTCATTTTTGTAAAAGCACGCAAAGTAGCCGGGACAAGTGTAGAGGGTGTGCTGCGTGAATTTTGCGGCCCCGACGACGTTGTGACCCCAATCACGCCAATAGACGAGAAGAAGTTGATTGAGAGAAATCTACAGCCGCGAAATTTCGCCAAGGATGGCAGGAAAACTAGATGCGGCACTATCCTATCTGCAAAGTGTAAATTCTAACTCCAGAAATAACATGCGGACCGCAGTAAAGCAGCGCGTAGTTGCGAAGTATGGGATAGAAATTCACTATTGATAGGCAATCATATAGCTACTTCATATCTGCGTCTATGTTTGATGCTGCGCTTTATAACAAGGGTGTGTACAATGGTCAAAATGTGAACTACATTCGGAATAGCGTAGACATTTTTCTTCGTAAGTTGCCTAATGACTGGTGAATTCGAGGATGTATATGAATAATAAAGAGGATATATTAGTCGATTTTCGTCATCCGATATGAGAACCTGCAAGAAGATTTGCGTGAATGCCTGAAGAGAATTGTGATAAATGCATCGGAGGTACGTCTCCCTGAATTTAAATCAAATGGGCGCTACTCTGTGGACTAGGCGCGCGAGCTCATGACACCACTACAACTCGCGAAGATATGCGACTACTTCCACAGCACCTTTGAGATTATGGGGTACCAGTGAAATGGCTTATTCTGGGCGCCAGCCAACATCGCGCGAAGGAATCCTCAAATCTCTCCACCCTGAGGCGAAGTCGCTGATTTGTTCTCAGCCTTCCAATGTCGCTGCTCAGAAATGGTGGTCAGTCTGCGGGGGGAAAGTTCTGTTGAAGGGTTTCCCTAGCGAGGAGATCGATCTTCGACAATTCCGTTGGGCGGGCCTGACGCGTGATCGGAATTGGTGGTGGCAGCTTCAGGCGCTTCCATTCCTCGATTGGTTTGTTGGGGCTTATGGTCTTCTCGCGACGACGAACGAAAAGCGGCAGGGCTTCAACTTCGGAAAGAGGGCCCTTCTAAATTGGCAGGAGAATGCGGAGACAAACCGAGCCCCTTTGACGTGGCAGGACCATGCATCAGCCTTCCGTCTAAGAAACTTGGTCCGCTGGTTATCTCTCGCGGCAATCTGTGAATTCGATCTCGATGATATTGAATGGCTACATCTTGTTGAACGTCACCTCGCATTTTTGGCTGACGAGAAGCAGTACTCCCGCCACACGAACCATGGCTTTGATCAAGCCTTCATCGGCTATCAAACATGCCTTATGTGGTCCAAAATTCCACGTGTAGCGGCATTCTCCGAGACTTTCCGGTCCCGCCTCCATAGCGAAGTAGAATTCGCATTCACCAGCCAAGGCGTGCATAAAGAAAACAGTCCCGGCTACCAAAAAGGTATGACGGCAAGTCTCAAGTCACTCTCCACGTTCAAGGCGCTCGGAGATAATGAGATCGGCCGAGCGGGTGAGATCCTGTACTCACGGGCGCGAAATGTTCTGCGGGCGATGACGCTCCCGAGCGGAACTCTCCCCATGATTGGTGACACACCGCGAAAACTTGGCCTAGAAGACAAAGCGTGGCCCGACGTCGAAGTCGTAGATCTCGCGGATTCTGGCTATGTAATCGCCCGAGGCATGACGATCTGGGGTGAACGCTACCATCTCACCTTCAAATGCGGCCATCTCTCTCACTACCACCGTCACGACGACGATCTTTCCATCCACCTGGCTTTTGAGGACCAGATCGTTTTCGGCGACGCTGGCCTTGGTCACTACGACGAGAAAGACGCGCAACGCATTGCTGTTCGCTCACCCAAGGGGCACACGACAGTTTTCCCGCTCGGCACAGCCGCGGCGCGAAAGCCAGAACGCCTATCGCAACTCCCAACCCTACGGCTGGTAGATCGGGATACGATCGAGGGGGAGACCAGCATGTACGGGGGGCGGCTCTGTCGGATAGTTGATCTTTCGTGTCTTCGTCAAGGCCGGATAACCATTCGGGATCGCTGGAAGGAGCCGATCAATGCACAGACTCAAACATCCTTTTTGCTTGGCGCGAATGCCGAGGTCAAATCCACCCAGGGAGAGGCGGTAGCTTGGCTCAAGGTAGGCACGCGCGTTTCAATTACAGCAACACCAGAAACGCAATGGGCGCATGAGAACGTACCGACTTCCATGGAGTATGGTGTCTATCAAACTGCACAGCGTGTTTTTGTCGAATATCCGAGCAGCCTTCCGACGATAGAATTCACCGTCCGCATCACCCCTGCCAGCCGCTCCGGCGCTGCATGATATCCGAGTGCCCATCACAACTAAGGTGCCCAGTATGGTTGCTCCCATACGAGGGGGTTATCTTTTGAGCCTTTCTGCTTCCGTTTTTCCCCACAGCTGAATCAAGTGTAGAGACATTTCTTCCAAGACCTTCGATTCATTTAATTTCGACTCTTTTTTTATAGAATATTCGACACCGAATTTATCTCCAAGCATCTTGCTTGCATGTTCTTGGACGAGAGACATTTCTTCGGAATCCCATAACTCAATACGCGCCATATCGCTTTTTCGGCATGTGATTCGTGTTCCACGAGAAATATCCGACAGAGGGTGTATTATTTTCTTTAGAAAAAAGCGGCTGAATTCCTCCACCTTATCCTTATCAATTCCTTCTTTTTTTAGTGTTATATTAACATGCCTTAAGATCTCTGCGGCTTCCAGGTTAAGCGATATATTAGATTCCTTCGCCTTTATGTGTGTTGGCGGTATTTCAGGCAAATTTGCTGCTTGTCTAAATAGATCCCATGCAGAATCTCTATCTTTGGTTTGGCTCAATCTAATCACAGAGACAGGAAGGAAGTGGCTCCATATCTTAACTGCTTCTCCATATGCATAAGTTCTCCACAATCCCGACTTGCTGTTTCTGTTTATCGCCATATGTTCAAAGAACTCGTCGAGAGATTTCGTGGATCCCCCTTTGATAAGTTGTTGCCATGCCGAAGGTAGTAGTTTTTCTAGCGGTCTAATTGTCGCTATAACTTCGTCAGCTCCGCCAATTGCTTCTAAAAAGTTTTCGACCCCTATGGGAGTTAAGCTTGCAAGCGCTTCGGAAGATATGATGACGTTTGTTTCTCTGGTCTGTAGTTGCCTGATCAACTCTTCACCCAGCCTCTCATTTTTCCTTGAAAGCGCGTTGGTGACCCACGGGATTTCATCTCCGCATATTCCGTAGCAAGCATGCTGTTGATTTAGGAGCCGACCGGGATATACCCAGCCAAGCTTAAGTAACTCACTTCTGCTCTTTTGCAAAATATTTTGGATATACGTTGTTCCGGTCTTCATTGGGCCGATATGTATAACAGTCTTCATTGCAGACCTCTACTTGCACTACGCAGCTCTACCAGTCGATTGAGATCTGGATCGAAGGTCAATGTGTCCGACTTCCAAAAGTTGCAGCGATATCTCTGGCGCTGCTGCGGCTTCTGTTTCTGGGCTATGAGAGATAGTGTTAGGAGATCGCGTAAGAACTTCATGTTGTATACGAGAGGGCAGCTTGTTGAAGTTCACCCTCAGCATGGCTCGTTTCAGCTGTTGGCACGGTTAGAAGGCGTTCCCATCTGGCAACCACCGTTGTCGGCTCCATATGCGTGGGAAGCCCGAAAGCTTCATCGGCCGCGGGTGTGAGCACGGCTTGAGCAGCTCCGTCGAGGTTGTCGATGACGTGTTTGGAACCCCATGTCTCGGCGGCACCTTCCCAAGGCCAGATAATGGGGCGGCAGCCAGCCAGGAGGCCCTCCCCGATCGCCATGTGGAAAGATTCAGTGTCCGACGGTGACAGTATAAAGCCCACCATCGAGAGCCAGTCATTCACATCGTCCCCGGGCGGGTCGAAGATCACCCGCGTCGACAGCAGTTTGTGGCTGTTGATGCGTTCGAAGGCCTTACAGTAGTACTCGCATTCTTCCGGGCGCTTGAGCAGCCATTCGTAGTCGAGCGGATGGCGACCTTTGACGCGGAGGCAATAGCGGGAGTCTTGTTCCAACAGGCGTTCGAGCAGATCAATGGCCCGGTCCAGGCGTTTGCTTGCCGGGGCTGAGCCAATCATACCTAGTGTGTAGCGTGCGTCGCCAATTTTTTTCTTTGGAAAAAATTTTCCAGGATCCAAGTAGTTGGCGATGACGGATGTTTTCTCTTCCGGAAAGTGGAATACTTTTTGTCCTTCCCGACGGATGGGTTCGCTGACAAAGCTGATGTGGTCAATGTGATCCTGGTCCAGTTGCTTTAGGAAAGGTAGTTTGCGTTCTTGCGCATGAAAGCGTGCGATGAGCCTCTGGTGAGGCAGACGGTTTTTAGAGTACCACTTGAGATTACCAAGGCACCATTCGCAGAAGATGACATCTGCTTTGGGAAGCAGTTCCCGACTTTGTTTTTCGTCATGCTCATTATGACCGCTCCACTTGTCTATGAGAAACGCGAACTTGCCGGTTTCTTCGAGTTTCTTTTGCAGGGGCTTGAAAAACTTCAAATCATGTCCGGCGATCAGCACCTGAAGTTTTCTTTGGGAGGCCGGACCGGCGTTGGATTTCCTGCTAGGGAGGGCGTTCAACCACTGGCTGACTTCCTGAACCCGTGCGCTAAAGGTATGGGCCTTTGAGACTTCCATAAGCTGATCGGCGGCGGTTTGGGACAACTCGTCGTCAACGAGCGCCGTTTCGAGGGAGTGCAGGTATTGTTCCCGGGTATTTGCGAACAGCGGGTAGTCCTCGCCCAATAACTCTTCGTGTAGCGGGTTACGGTTCAAGATTGCTGCGCAACCGGCTCCGCCGTACTCGAGAATCTTCGTGGAAAATTCCAGAGTGTCGTTCATGGATTCGGCGCGCCAGGAAAGACCGACACGTGCCTGGCGCAGTTGCGCCTGGACTTCCTCCCGCGACATGGCGCCAAGCCATTCCAGCCTGGGGGTTTTCTCCAGCGCCGTTCGCATTCGCCGCTCAAAGCCTCGCGCATCCACATGGATCTTGTCGCCGATCATGCGCAACGTAGCATCGAGATGCTGAAGCTCGGGCCAGTTTTCGGCCATTTCGAGCGTCATCCATTGGGGCGTGAATTTGCCGGCATAGACAGCCAGCTTTTCGCGCGATGCGATGGGTATTTGCTCACCTTGGATATCCGGGATGACGGGAGGATAGAGCGTGCACTTGCCGTCGGGCAGATCCGGGACAAGCGTTTTCCAGAGCTTACGGAAGCCGGAAGTTTGGCAGAGTAGATGGGCGCAGCCAAAGGCGATCCGTGAGATTTCCTCACGTTCGGCTTCGCTATAAGCCTCGGCCTTTTGTGGGATGTTGGTGAGATAGATCCAGCTTTTGCTCAGGGCATCAGGGGTCTCGAGCAGGGCCTGAGCAATCTCATAGCCACGTACAAGGATTAAATCGTAGTCCTGCAGTCGATCCAGTTCAACCGACAGCTCGGCCATGCTTTGAGCACTGAGACGGCCAAAGGGCAGGTTTCCAATGTCTTTTTTGCGCGCGCCGTTAATGATTTCGATTCGGGGGTGATTGCATAGAGGGCCGAACAGTTCGTACCGTTGGAGCGTGCTCTTTGCCAGAAAATCGACTGTTGCAAGACCGGTTTCGGCAATGACCAGGGCAATAGTTTGCGCCCAGATAGACGAGCCGTCAATAAAATTGAGATCGGGGTTGGCGCAGATAAGGACACGTTTCTGATTAGACATATGCTGCGAATCCCCCTGCCGTATCATTGCCTAGCCGGCGTGAATTCTTCAGTATCTGCGCAGTAAAGATCGTGGCTAGACACGGTTTGATCTTCGACCGTCAGCCATAGTTTGCGAAATGTTTCCGGCCGCCAGATGGATGCAGTCAACCTAGTTTCTGCGCCGAAAGAAAAGGCGTCCTCTTCGCAGGCTTTTGCCCAACCGCTCGCATCCGACCGGTAGGCCATCGCATTGGCGAGATCCTGAAGGTAGTGAGCGCCATAGATGTGGTTCGGTGAAATCCATCCGATGCCGGCGTAATTGCCATCCTTGTATTCCGCGACACGATTGAGCAGTTTGCCTGATGCGATTAAATGAACCTTGTCTGGGGCTCGTCCAGCGGAGACGCTGGATGCGCATTCGATCAAGAACTGGAACTGTCCATAGTGCTGGTTCTCCGCAAAACTCAGCAAACGCTCCATTTCTGCCTGATGCTTAACGCGCGCAAGTAGCAGCAATTGCGGCTCGGTCTCAATGCGTTCTGTCAGGCCAATAGTCTTGAAAACGCTATTGAGCCGATGGGCATAGGTGTGGCCAGAGAATACCTCGCGGATACCAGCAAGACTGCGCCGACGCCACTCATGATCGTCATTGAGCAGGGTTTGAATGGCCGCGTCGGCCTCTGCTTCGTTCCGCACCAGCCATACAGCATCGGATTGGAATGTTTCTTCAATACCCCGCGCGTATGTGCTGACCACTGGTGTTCCGCAGGCCATCAGTTCGAAAACCCGGCGCGAGAACATGGTCGGCGAGTCGGTTACGGAATTGACGTTGAGAAATATGCGATAGCGACGGTATTCCTTGCAGAGTTCCAGATAGGGGAGGCTGCCGCGGATGCCGTCCTGATATTCCTCGGGAAAGGGGAATATTCCGGTGCCGTAGTTCCGGTCGAAGATATCGAGAGCGTGCTTGTGTGCGGTTTTCAAAAGCCATTTCATGGCTTCGCCGCGCTCGGCGTGCCGGTTGCCGTACCAGCTTCCGGCAAAGCAGGACTTGCGCAGCCGATCAGCCAGTGCGGCCGGTTTGTGCAGGGCCGGCTGGGCGGCAAAGGGCAGAGCGTAGACAGATTGGTTGCCGGTACGTTGCTTGTATGACTCGACCATGTTCTGGTCTGTCGTAAAAATGTGATCCGCCAGCGCCGCAGCTTCCATGAATTTATCATGGTGGACGGGGTCTTCCTTGTTCCAGAAGACCGAGGGAATCCCCTCCTGTCGAGCCCATCTCGTCATCTGCGCAAGTTCTTGGCCCGGTTTCATATTGTAAGTGCCTACACGGTATTGCCAGCTGCCGCCGTTACCCTTCCAAGCACTTTCGATGAACACCATGGCCGGGGGATGTTTTTTCGCGAGGCCGTACCAGTTGTCCGGGCGGGGTTGGAGTAGACGTAGATCGCTACCGAAGCAGCCCTCTGTGAATTCGTCCATTACGGCCAGTACCAGTGGCTTGCCGTTCTCCAGCGGCGCGGGCCAGCCGAGAATGCTGACTTCCTGTGCGGCAGGTGACGGAGGCGTGAAGACCTCAGCCCTTTGCGTCAGGGGTTTGGCTGCTGTGTTGGGAGAACTTTGTGAACTTGGCGTTGCCGTTGTTTTTTGACCAATGCGTTGCACAGCTCCCCTGACTGACTGGGGAAGCGTAATGCGGGCAACCCTACTGTATGGCAGACCCAGCCGTGTGGCGAGGGGAACCACAGCCTTCCATTTGATGTAACGCAGCCCTTGCAGCAAGCTAAAGTTTCGCCTGGGCGGTTTGTCCCTTGGTTTCTTGAGGCGCCACAAGCGTACGGGCAGCTTGGCTGCATCGGCCATTGAATGAGAGGCAGCTTGTACATACGAACCTGCTTTATAGGCTGGGCTGGCTTTCAACGCTGCAATCTGCTGGCACGCGCTACGGTATCTGGCGTTGGCTGCGCGGTATTTGGCGCAGACGTCACTAAATCGTGCACTGATCTTCAGTTTCTCTGCATTCGATCGCTCCAGTTGCGACCGTAGATGCTCTAATTGCAAGTGCAGTTGCTCCCGCTGTACTTTTTGTTCATCTTGCAACACCTGCTGCTGCGCTACTAGCGCTTGCAGTTGTTGTGCATTGTCCAGCTTCTCAATCTTTTCTGCCAGCGCATCGATTTTCTCCTGAGTGGCGCTGACATCCTCTGCCGCTTTCTGTTGCCGAGCGTTGTCCAATTTCTTGATGATGCTGACTAGGGCATCAATTTTTTTGCCGGATGCGGTGACATTGTCGGCAATGTGTTTGGCGTTTTCGTCGGAGATCATCAAGGTGTTGATGATTTTTTCGGTGAGGAAGGATTCCTTCTCTGCAGCCGATAAGATTTTTGCTTTGCCCTTCTGCTGCTTTTCAAACACAAAGAAATCCGCAACGGACGTGTTGGACGGGTTGAGAGTGGAGTAGGGAAAGCGGTTGGGCTTGGCCGAGATGAGTGACCAGTTGGGTTGCCATTGCTTGATGTCTTCAAGGACATCCCGGAAGCGGACGTAAGCAGCCGATTCGTTTACGCCAACCAGGCTTTCCCTATCACTGTTGCTGTAGATGATGACAAAGCGTGATGAGACCGCGAAGAGATGATCCAGATAGGCGTGATATACCTTATCATTTGACAGGTGATAGACCACGTCCAAGGAAAGCCCAAGTTCCGCCTGCATGGACTCGGGATTAAAGTTCTCGGGATCGTAAACTTCGAACTGTTTTGATGAATCGTGCGCGAAAATGCGGCGGCAGCGCTCAATGATTGTCGGGCTGATATCCAAGCCGAGGTACTGCGGATACTCGGCAAGGGCAAGTTGTGCACCGTCTCCACAGCCAAGTTCCAGTACCGACTTGATTCTATGCTGTTGGACGAAATGGTTGATAAAGTGCGCCTTGAATTGCGCCAGACGGCCATAGGAGCCTGCACCGCTGCTGTGGCCAGAGGCGTAGCGCTTTTCCCAATAGTGGGCAACGTCGAAATGCTTTTTGTGAGCCATCTCGGCATGCTCGATCACATGAAAGGGGTGTCCTTTTGGCTGCTTGGGCAGCAGTCGATAGCCGAGCGCAAGCAGTCTGTCCTGGTATGAAACGGGCAAACCGGTGTCGCCGAGTAGAACAATAAGTGGGCGTGCAGAGATAGTTTCTAGTCCCGCGAAGATCACCTCGTTCGAGCGGTTTTCACTGAGGCTCAGTATCAGCACACTGCATTGCTCGAGTGCGTCCCGAGACGCGGGAGTACCTGTATGGACTGCTTCGCCTGGAAATTGTTTGGACAAGGCCCGCAGGAGAGACTTATCGTCCCCAATAAACCAGCAGTGGCCCCGAAGTCCAAGCTCATCAAGGTAGTCGCACAGTGCGCGTTCTTGATTTTCCACCGCCATCACAGCCCCCTCAACGGTCTCCGCCTCAGTCAGTCCAGATCCCGCGGCTGTCAACGAGATAGCGTCCTTGAAGCTGCTGGGGAGCAATGATCTTGAACGGTTTATGATCCACTAGCATAACGATTATGTCTGCATTCTCGAGGGCGTATTGTGTCTCAACCAATTCGCATCGATCCAGCTTTGCTGCGGGCAGTTCGTCGATGTTGGGTTCTATAACCAAGGTCAGGCCTGGGTTTGTGCTGGCAATTTCCTGCGCAATGGCTAGAGCCGGGCTTTCTCGCAGGTCATCTATGTCTGGCTTGAATGCCAGGCCAAAGCAGGCGATCGTTACATCCTTAGCGGTCTTGGAGGGATGTTCGCTGAGAAATTTGCCTACGGCTGTGTCAACCTTGTCGAGTACCCAGCGCGGCTTACCGTCGTTGACATCGCGTGCGGTGCGGATGAGGCGCGCCTCCTCGGGCGTCTTGGCAACGATGAACCAGGGGTCTACGGCGATGCAATGCCCGCCAACGCCAGGCCCTGGCTTCAGTATATTAACCCGGGGATGGTGGTTGGCCAGGCGGATGAGTTCCCAGACATTTATGGCCAACCGGTCGCAGATAATTGATAGCTCGTTGGCGAAGGCGATGTTGACATCCCGAAAGCTGTTCTCGGTCAGCTTGCACATCTCGGCTGTCCGTGCATTGGTGACGATGCAGTCGCCTTCCACGAAGGTCTTATAGAGCGCAACTGCCGCTTCCGAGCATCTCGGGGTCATGCCGCCAACGACACGGTCATTCTGCACCAGTTCGCGCAGGACATGACCGGGCAGCACGCGTTCGGGACAATGGGCTATGCGGATATCAGATGCTTCGCCGTGGCTCTGCGGGAAGGTAAGGTCCGGACGAGCCTCGGCTAGCCACTCCGACAGATCCTCTGTAGCGCCTACTGGCGACGTCGATTCCAGGATTACTAAGTCGCCCTTTTTTAGGACCGGAGCGATCGCCTTGCTCGCTGCCTTGATATAGGTCAGGTCAGGTTGGTGCCCGTCTATAAATGGTGTTGGGACGGCGATCAAGAAGGCGTCGGCTGGCTCCGGCTGAGTCGTGGCACGCAGCCAGCCCTCGCTCACTGCGGCATGCACAACGATATCGAGATCCGGCTCAACGATATGGATCTCGCCGCGGTTGATCGTCTCCACTGCCTGGGGATTAATGTCGACGCCGATCACCTTCTTCTTGCGCGCAGCGAGCACGGCCGCGGTGGGAAGCCCGATATAGCCGAGACCTATGACCGAAACCGTTTCATAACTCATGCAGTCAGTCTCTCCTGAAGGTAGTGAGCACCGAGAGAATGCGTTCGCACGCCTTCCCGTCGCCGTACGGATTGTGGGCAAAGCCCATGCGGTCATAAGCGGCGGTATTGGTGAGCAACTCCGTGACCGCCCCAACGATCTTATCGATGTCTGTTCCCACCAGCCGGACGGTGCCGGCCTCCACCGCCTCTGGGCGCTCCGTGGTATCGCGCATGACCAGAACCGGCTTGCCAAGTGACGGAGCTTCCTCCTGTACGCCGCCGGAATCGGTGATGATGAGATGGGCGCGGTCCATGAGATAGACGAAGGGTAGATAATCCAGCGGCTCGATCAGGTGAACGCGCTCGCTGTCCCCCAGCCGCCGCCGCACGGGCTCCTGCACATTGGGGTTGAGGTGCACGGGGTAGACAATCTCGATGTCGGGAAACCTGTTGACCGCCTCCATCAAGGCGGTGCAGATCCGCTCAAATCCACCGCCGAAACTCTCCCGGCGGTGTCCAGTGACCAGCACCATCCGCTTCTCCTGGTCGAGAAATCCGAATTGCCGCTGAAAGCGTTCCTGCAGTGTCGTGTCTCGATTCAGCTTGTCGACTACGTGGAAGAGCGCATCGACCACGGTGTTGCCGGTCACGTGGATGGCGGCAGGATCGACGCTCTCCCGTATCAGGTTGCGACTGGCCGTTTCGGTGGGGGCGAAATGCAGCGAGGCCAAGGCTCCGGTCAGCTTGCGGTTCGCCTCTTCCGGCCAGGGCGAATAGAGATTGCCGGTCCTGAGACCAGCTTCGACATGCCCCACCGGGATCTTCTGGTTGTAGGCTGCTAGGGTCGCAGCGAAGGTCGTGGCCGTGTCACCGTGCACCAGCACAACGTCCGGGCGAAACTCGGAAAGCACGCCCCTCAACCGCAACAAGATGGCAGCCGTGACATCGTTAAGGTCCTGCCCTGGTCGCATGATGTCGAGATCGAAGTCTGGCGTAAGCTCAAAAAGATCAAGTGCCCGGTCCAGCATCTGACGATGCTGGGCAGTCACACAGAGCCTGGATAAAAACCGTTGGTCGGCTTGCAGTGCCAATATCAAGGGTGCCATCTTGATGGCTTCCGGTCGCGTCCCCACGACGGACAATACTTTCATAATCTA
This sequence comes from Chelativorans salis, assembly GCF_025336525.1. GTDB lineage: Bacteria > Pseudomonadota > Alphaproteobacteria > Rhizobiales > Rhizobiaceae > Chelativorans > Chelativorans salis. Next base: position 17,964 of record NZ_JAOCZP010000012.1, on the reverse strand, counting down.
TCAACCTCGTTTGGCCGCTGCTCGCCTTATCGACGCAGCCCCCCATGTCTGATGATTTCCCCGAAATTACCCAAACCGCTTTCTATTCGCGCTTCTCGCTTGATGCAAGGAATCGATGTTGGAGTGTGACTAAATAGCCTCATGCTGTGGCAGTCCGCGATGTAAAATTCGTTGAAGCCAGAAGAGAGCTCGTTTTCGCTTTGCCTCTCCTGATGTTGAGCGTTGTCACTTTCCAGCGGAAATCGTTATTTCCCGAATTCAGTGTCTGTCCCAGGTCTTTATGGATTGGGCAAAAAGCGTCCAATTTAAGAGGTGATAAATGACAAAAAATGAACGGTCAGATCTAGCCGAATCCAACGTCAACAAGGGGGTTCCCCTTCCTGGGAAACTTCGAGGATCTGGCAAGGGAATGCGGAGTCGAGGCGCTTGCAGTTTGCCGGGACGGCGGTGGTCCCGGAGGCGAAGGCGGCGCAAAGAATCTACCTGGGCATCGAGGCTGACTTTGGGCGCCCGAGCCGCAGTGTCTCTTCTGGATCGGCGACCGCATCGCCCAGGGCGTGGGCGGCAGTCACTGACCGAGAACGCACTGCACCTCATCGAGCGTCATCCGCGTCAGCGGCTTGGGAGGCTCTGAGTTGCGGTTGCCGCCGTCTGATACGCGGATTCAAGCTGGATCGCCAAGCCGCTGGACACCGTGCGGTCCATGGTGTTTCCTTTCGGATTGCGCTAGGTGACCAAGTGTTGGCAGCGGGACGAGGGGCTAGAGGCATGCACCGCGCGGCGTTCGTTTTTTGGTACACGGCTCTCGTCCTAGTCCTGCTCGGCGGCGTGGGGGTGCCGTTCATTACGCTCACTTTCTAGTCGAGCAAGACCGCCGCGCCCTTGGGCCGGTGCGGTCTATGATCTTTCCCTTCGGCTTTTGGCTAGCGGTGAAAACCAAGCCCCACAGGCTGACGGTGCTGCCGAAGCGTGAGAAAACACTGTTCGCAGTGCTGCCCGATTTATGCACGCTGCGCACTCACAACCAAACCACGATATACCTGAATTCCGTGCGCCAAGCACCGGGCTGGACGACAGGAAAATGCGCGTGCGGCCCTGCGAGTGCTGCCGTCACCGTTACGAAATTATTTTCAGGAAGAATCGCGTTAGCTGCGGTCGGCGCACATGGCCCAGCGTGGAAGCCGGGGCATTGGAGAGGCACGAATTAAGGCTTGTGAAGAGGTCAATGGCGCGATAGTTTTTCGGCTCAGATGTGGCCAATCATGAAAAACTTTCACCTCCTCTTGGCCTGTTTCGACCGCCCCTTGGGCGATGGGACAGCCGCAAAGCTACTTGCCGGTCGAGAAGGCAACGCCTGCCGATAACTCCTACCCAGTGACAGCCGATGCACCGTATCACCAAGATAGACCATCTCCTCGGAGTGCTCCGCGAGCGGATTTTTCAACCGCTCAATGTGAACGTGCCGTTGCAATTCCGGCAGCAGCCCAATGGCGGCAATACGGCCACGCCGGAGGATGGCTGGCAGGAGATGCGGAACGATCTTGTCTGGGGCGGGCCGGAGAGGCGGTTTGAATTTGCCGGGACGGCGGTGATCCCCGAGGCGGCGGCGGGGCACAGGGTCTACCTGAGCATCGAGGCTGAGTTCGGGCGCCCCATGGGACGCACCGATCCACAGTGCCTCGTCTGGATCGGTGACCGAATCGCCCAGGGGGTGGACGGCAATCACCGCGAGGTGCTTCTGACCGAAAACGCCGTCGCCGGTGAGCGCTTCGAGATCTTCATCGAGGCGGAGACGATCGAGGATCGGCGGCTGCTCGGGTTTTCGGCTGCGCTCCTCGTCCACGATGCCGTTGCGGAGAAGGTCTACTACGACCTGCGCGTGCCGGTGGACGTGGCACGACATCTGCCGGACGAAGATACGCGGCGGCACCTGATTTTTAATTGCGTAGACGAGGCGCTGGCCGCGATCGATTTCAGGCCGGGCAATCCCGCGCGCTTCACGGCGAGCCTTGCGGCGGCGGAGGCCATTGCGGCGCGCGTCTACGAGGCAACGGATTTCGAGAAGAAGCCGACGGTCGTTGCCACCGGCCATACTCATATCGATGTCGCCTGGCTGTGGCGGTTGGCCGCCACGCGGCGCAAGATGGCGCGCTCCATGGCGACGGCGTTAAAGCTGATGGAGGAGTATCCGGACTACCGCTTCATGTACAACCAAGGCGTCCTTCTCGACTGGCTGGAGGAGGATTATCCGGAACTCTTCGCACGTCTTTCCGACCGCGTCTCCGAAGGCCGCTTCGAGATCGAAGGCGCCTTGTGGCTGGAGCCGGATGCCAACATCACCGGTGGCGAATCCTTCGTGCGGCACATCCTGCACGGTGTGCACTATCATGAAGAAAAATTTGGGGTGCGTCCGCGCATCGTCTGGCTGCCCGACACTTTCGGCTATACGGCCGCGTTGCCGCAGCTCATGCGGCTCTCGGGCCTCGACGTCTTCGTCACGCACAAGCTGTCGTGGAACGACACAAACCGCATGCCCTACGACACCTTCCACTGGCAGGGCATCGACGGCACACGGGTCGCGGCCTATTTCCTCACCACTCAGCCTTATGATTCCAAGAGCATCGGCACGACCTACAACGCTGACCTGAAGCCGACCCACGTGATGGGGGCGTGGCGGCGCTACGGGCAGCAGGCGGTGAACGACGAAATCTTCCTCGTCTACGGGCACGGCGACGGCGGCGGCGGGCCGACGCGCGAGATGCTGGAGAATGTCAGGCGCATGGAGCGCGGCATACCCGGCTGCCCCAAAGTGCGGCACGAGCACATGCGTCCCTTCTTCGATCGGTTGCTAGCGAGGATGAAAGCCGCGCCCGAAGATTTTCCCACTTGGGTCGGCGAGCTCTACCTCGAATTCCACCGCGGCACGCTCACCTCAGTCGCCAAGAACAAGCGCAACAACCGGCTGGCGGAGATCGCGCTGAGGGAGATCGAGGCGCTGGCGGTGCTCGCCAATCTGGCCCATGGCCATCCCTATCCGTCAGAGCGCCTGCATCGGCTCTGGCGCATTGTGCTCCTCAACCAGTTCCACGACATCCTGCCCGGCTCCTCAGTCGGTGGGGTCTATGAGGACAGCGACCGCGACTATGCCTCCTTCTTCGAAGAGGCAGCGGCGCTGACGGCGGAGCTTGCAAGTATTCTGGCGGGGCAGGGGGAGAATCTCCTCTTCAACGCCCTCGGGCGGCCGCGCGCCGGGCTCGTTGCGCTGCCGGGTGCCGAGGCGAAGACTATTTTGGACGGTGACAAAAGACTGCCGACACAGACCATGCACCGAGCGGACGGTGCGCTCGAGCAGGTGGCACCTGTCGCCGCCGTGCCGGCGCTCGGAACGCGCATTGTACGCGTTGAGGATGGCGGTGCGACCGTCGAAGGATCGGGCGATCTGGCTGTCTCGGAGCGTCATATCGAGAACGCGGTGCTCGCCGTTGCCTTCGACGAGAAGGGGCGCATCACCTCGATCCGCGACAAGCGCAACGGGCGCCAAGTCCTGAAACCCGGCGAGCGGGCGAACCGGCTGCAGGCCTTCCGCGACCTGCCCGTCGCCTACGACGCCTGGGAGATCGATCCTGATTTCGAGGATCAGGCGTGGGAGATCGACGATCTTGTCTCGGCGCAAGTGGTCGAGACTGGGCCCTATCGCGCCGCAATTCGCTTCGAATGGCGCTACGAGCGCTCACGGATCGTACAGGTGGCGGCCCTCGAAGCCGGGTCGGCACGGCTTGACATAGACACCTTCGTCGACTGGCACGAGAACCACACGCTGGTGAAGGCCGCATTCCCCCTGGACATCCGCGCGGATGCGGTGAACGCCGAGATTCAGTTCGGCCATGTGCGGCGGCCCACCCATCGCAACACGTCGTGGGATCGGGCGCGGTTCGAATGCGCCATGCACCGCTGGCTGGATGTCTCGGAGCCCGATTTCGGTGCAGCCCTCCTGAACGACTGCAAATACGGCTATGACGCGAAGGGCACGACCCTGCGGCTCACGCTGTTGCGCTCGCCGACCTCGCCGTGGACCGAAGCGGACCAGGGCCAGCACCGCTTCCGCTACGCGCTCCTCGTTCATCACGGCACCTTTGCGGGCGAGGGGGTGCCGGCGGCCGCCGAGGCCTTCAACATGCCGCTGAGGCTTCTGGAAGGCGGCAATGGTAGTGCGGGAGATCCTATATCGCTGCTCGAGGTTGAGGGGGAGGGCGTCACTGTCGAGAGCGTGAAAAAGGCGGAGGCAGGGGAGGAGATCGTCTTGCGGCTGTGGGAGACGCATGGCCGCCAGACGGAAGCCGCGCTCATCCTTCCGGCAGGCTTCGCCGAGGCCGCCGAGGTCGATCTGCTGGAGCGCAACCCTCAAGCACTTCCTGTGACGGACGGTCGCCTGAGGCTCGGCTTTACGCCGTTTCAAATCCGTACCGTCCGGCTGAAGAGAGGCTAACCGTGGAGAGCCAGGAACATCATTTCTCGCACACCGTCACCGATTTTCCGGGCGGCGAAAAATCCTTCGTCGAAATCCCCTTCCACGTTGGGCCGGAGATCGAGCGGATCGAGGTCTCCTACCTCTTTCCGGCAGGCAGCGGCGGCAGTGTGATCGACCTCGGCATCGCGCACGAAGGGCGGATGCGCGGCTGGACCGGGTCGGAGTATGGTCACATCACCATCGCCGCCGACCGGGCGACGCCGGGTTATCATCCAGGCCCCCTTGCCGGGCGCTGGGACGTGGTGCTGGGCATCGTCAAGATCGGGCCGGACTGCCGGGTCGACGTGACGATAAGATTGATCCCGCGCAGCACCCGCTGGCTGACCGGCGACATCCATTCCCATACCGAGCATTCCGACGGCGGCGTTCCCGTGGGCGACGCGATCCACCGGGCGCGGACGGCACGCCTCGACTTCGTCGCTCTGACCGACCACAACACCACCGCCCAGAACCGCGTGCGGCCCGACGACCCGGGTATGCTGGTGATCCCCGGCATGGAGCTAACCAGCTACTGGGGCCACACAAATTTCCTGGGCGTCGCCGATCCGGTCGAGGACTGGCGCTGCCGCCGGCCAGAGGACGTGGCCGAGCGCATGGCGGAGGCACGTGCGAACGGGGCGACCATCGTCATCAACCACCCTTTTCAGCGCTCCGCCGGCGGCAAGTGGCAGTGCGGGCTCGACCTCGATTTCGACGCCATCGAAATCTGGAACGGCCCCTGGTCGCCCTTGAACGCCGATGCCCTTCGCTTTTGGCAGGAATTGCTTACCGCCGGCCGGATCGTCCCGGCGACCGGCGGCAGTGATTTCCACCTCAAGAACCGGCGCCGGCACGGCCGACCGTCGAACAGGCTCCTGGCCTGCGGCGAGGCGGTGGCGGACGTGCTCGAAGCCATCCGGGCTGGGCGTAACGTCGTTTGCTTCGGCCCGGAAACGACGACGGCGGAACCGCTGGACAGAACCGCTGCGTTTGGCGAACGCGTTCCCGCCGGAGCGCCTTATGCAGTGCGATTTTCGGGGCTTGCGGCGGGTGACGAGGTGCGGGTCGTCACCGAAAAGGGAACGGTCGACGCCACTCGTGTGGAGCCAGGGCAGACGGAAATAATAAAAGAAGGGCGGGTGGATGGACGGTTTGCGCGCTTCGAGGTCTGGCATGGCGAGGAGCCGCGGCTTTTCACCAACCCGTTTTATGCCGCTTAGTACGGCCTAGGTGAAAGACCCATGGCGGTTCGGAAGAAGGTCGGCATAAAGGACATCTCGCGCGAGGCGGGGGTGGCGATCTCCACCGTCTCGCATGTGCTCAACGGCACGGCGCCGATCTCGGCCGAGGTGCGGGCGCGGGTGGTCGATGCGGCGCGTCGGCTCGGCTATCTGGCGGAGCGGCAGGCCAAGGCGACGATCACCGCGCTCGATACGGTGGTGCTGGCCGTTCCGGACGATGCCATCCCGGAGAACGAGATCAATCTCTTCTCCTGGACTGTGCTTAATGGACTGACGCGCGAGTGCGAGCGCCGGGGTGTCCGGCTGGTGCCGCTGACCGGCAATGGGTCGCTGACCGCCCGCAAGATCGTCGAGACCGCCCAGGCGGAGTCCGCCGATGGCGTTCTGCTTCTCAACGACGACCGGCGCGAGGTTTTGCATGGGATCTGCAACGCCGGCATTCCGGCGGTGCTCATCAACGGCGAAGACCAGGAAATGAAGATTGACAGCGTCACGCCCGGCAATCGCTTTGCCGCGCAACTGGCGACCAACTGGCTGATCTCGCAGGGGCACCGCACGATCCTGCACCTCACCTGGGAAGGGCGCACGACCATCAGGCGCCGCCGCGATGGCTTCATCGACGCCTTCAAGGCCAATGATTTGCCCCTCGCCGACGCGCGCGTGCTTCACGCGGGCGGGTACGAGCCGAAGCTCGGCGAAAAGGCGATCGCCCGCTGGCTCGCCGAGAGCGGAGGGCTCGACGGCGTGACGGCGATCTTCTGTGCTGCCGACAACCTTGCCCTCGGCGCCATGCGGGCGCTCCACGCGGCGGGTATCCGCATCCCCGAGAATGTCTCCGTCATGGGCTTCGACGGCGTGGCGCTGGGCGAACTGGTGACACCGCCGCTGACCACCGTCTACGTGCCGCTCAACCAGATGGGCCCGGAGGCGCTGCACCTTCTCGAACAGCGTGTGCTCGCCAACACGACCGAGCGCGCGGCGCATCGGCTCGAACTCGGTTGCAAACTTGTCATCCGCAGGAGTGTCGCCACGCTTGGCGGGTGAGGGAGCAGCTAATCAATTGAAAAATTTGCGCTCTCTTTTACGGTCCTTTCGCTGCGACGGCTACAGCGCTGGTGCGGGACCCTCCATGCAAGTATTTTCTGTTGATTCGTAACGAAATTGTCGCAATTGTATACTCTAACAAGTGGCGCAGCATGAGGCGGTGATAAGCCAGAAAGGCTGCTTCGACTGCGGGAGAGGAAAGCAGCAAAAGGGAGGACATGAAAATTTTTTCGTTATGTTTGCCGCCCGAACATCGGGCAGAGCCAGCGCCGGCGGATCGCCGCGCTTCCGCGCACACGCGCGTTCTTCTTCTCAAAACTAGTGAGGCAATGCACATGAGTGCCAAACGCACACTTGCCGCGCTCGCGATGGGCCTGATCTCCTCGGTGTCCTTCTTGACATCCGCCCATGCGTTTCAGGAAGCCCCCATGCTCGCCGAGAAGGTGGAGGCGGGCGAATTGCCGCCGGTCGATGAGCGGCTGCCGGAGAATCCCACCGTCGTCGAGGCCGTGGAGGTGGGACAGTACGGCGGCACCTGGCAGCGCGCCTACAAGGGGCCGGGCGATCGCTGGGGCCCCACGAAGCTGATGGAAGAGCGCGTGCTCAAATGGCATCAGGGCGAGGATGGCGTGCTCCGGCTGGTGCCCGGCTATATCGAGTCCTACGAGGTGAACGAGGATTCGACGGAATTCACCTTTACCCTGCTCAAGGGCCTGAAATGGTCGGACGGTGAGCCGGTGACGACCGAGGATGTGCGCTTTTGGTACGAGGACATCTTCCTCAATCCGGAGATCGTCCCATCGATCGATCCCACCTTCGCGCCCGGCGGCAAGCCGATGGAGGTCGAGATCGTCGATGAGCAGACCTTTAAGGTAAAGTTCGCCGAGCCCTATGTGTATTTCCTGCAGATCCTGGCGAAGGATTCGACCGGCGAGCCAAGCCTCGATCGGCCCAGCTTCCTGTTCCCCAAGCACTACCTCGCCCAATTCAACAACAAGTACGCCTCGCAGGAAGAGCTTGACGCGGCCGCCAAGAAGTTCGGCGTTTCCAAGTGGCAGGACCTCTGGGGTTCCAAGGGCGCAGTGACGGCCTGGTGGTCGAACCCGGAGCTGCCGGTCATCACCGCCTGGAAGATCGAGAAGCCGGCCCCCAGCGAGACGGTCACAATGGTGCGCAACCCGTACTATTATGCCGTCGACCAGGACGGCAATCAGCTCCCCTATATCGACCGCATCGAGCATAAGCTGTTCCAGGATCAGGAGAGCTTTAATCTCATGATCGTCCAGGGACAGATCGACATGCAGATGCGCTATGCCGAAGCCCAGGATTTCACCTTCTACAAGGAGAACGAAGAGAAGGGGAACTACCACGTGGGCAACGGCATCGCCGCGACGACATGGTCGCTCGTGCCCAACTACAACATGAAGGACGAGGTGCTGCGCAAGCTCTTCGAAGAGAAGGACTTCCGTCAGGCGCTCAGCATCGCAATCGATCGCGAACTGATCAACGAGCTGGGCTTCTCCGGCCTCGCAGAGGGGCGTCAGGCCGCACCCATTTCCGGGTCGCCCTATTTCCGGGAAGATTTAGAGACGCACTGGACTGAATACGACCCGGATATCGCCAACGAGCTGCTTGATGGGCTAGGGCTTGCAGAGCGCGACAGCGACGGCTTTCGTCTGCGACCAGATGGGCAGCGCCTTGCGATTGTGGTCGAGGCGAATGACGGGGCATACTCGACCGTCCTCGAACTGATCGCCGATAATCTCAGCGACGTGGGCATCGAGCTCCTTCCCCGCATCATCGACCGCACGCAGTGGGATTCGAACCGCGACAACAACGAGTTCCAGGTCCAGTATTATCCGTTCAGCCGCCTTTCCATCGTGCCGGCCGACCCGCGTCTCATGATGGGCAACGACAGCTACGCCCACCAGTACTACGTCTGGTACAGAACCAAGGGTGAATCCGGCATCGAGCCGCCGGCTGATCATCCGATCCGGCAGGTGTGGACGGCCTGGGACAAGGCGTCGACCGCAGGCACGGTCGAGGAAGCTGACGCGGCCGTCAACGAGATGATCGAGACCTTCGTCACGGAGGGCTGGGTCATCGGCCTCGTGGGCGAACAGGCCGCACTTGCCGTTCTGTCCAACAACTTCATGAACTTCGAGAATGGCAAGGTCGAAGACGACGTGACCCGCGGCGTGGGCCTGAGCCGCCCGCAGCAGTTCTGGATCAAGCAGTAGGCTTAATCCCGCTCCGGGAGAGGCGTGGCTGTCTTTCCCGGAGCAAAACGGGATAGATATCAGGTGGAACCGAAAGGTCGTGCCCTCGTCCTTCGACAAGCTCACGATGAGAACGGAGGCATGGCCGGGCTGTACAGCCTGCGACGTCGAGCTCTCACGCCAGCCCTGATGGTGGGCTTAAGCCTACCGGAGGGTCGACCATGGCGGCAAAGCCACCCCGGCATCGTTCAAGCCTCGATGTTCGAGAGCGGGCACGAACGCCAGCCCCCATGCTGAGCTTTTCGAAGGGCGAGGGCGGGATGCATGCCCATCAGGTGCCACGCTCTGGCTGCGGTTTCTCCGGCTGACAAATAATTGAGGGAAGCGAAGGATATGGTCGGATACATCGTCAGACGCACCCTTTGGGCGATCCCGACGCTCATCTTCGTGTCGTTCATCGCCTTCGTCATCATCCAGCTTCCGCCCGGCGACTATGTTACCTCCTATGCAGCACAACTCCGCCATGGCGGCGAGTACCTGACCGAAGTACAGGAGGCGGCACTTCGGGAGCAGTTCGGGCTCAACGATCCGGTGCTGGTGCAGTACTTGCGCTGGATCACGAATATTGTCTTCCGCGGCGATTTCGGCCATTCGCTCGAATGGAACGCGCCGGTCTCCTCCCTCATCTGGGATCGCCTCGGCCTGACGCTCGCCATCTCGACGCTCTCCATGGTCTTTACCTGGATCATCGCCATTCCCATCGGCGTCTATGCGGCAACGCGGCAGTATTCGTTCTTCGACTATATCTTCACCATCTTCGGCTTCCTCGGCAAAGGCATACCGGATTTCCTGCTGGCGCTCGTCCTGATGTGGCTCGGCTTCACCTGGCTCAACATGGATGTCGGCGGGCTCTTGTCGCCACGCTATCAGTCGGCACCCTGGACCATCGACAAAGTGCTCAACCTCCTCTCCCACCTCTGGGTGCCGGTGGTGGTCCTTGCCACAGGCGGCGCGGCCGGCCTCCTCCGCGTCATGCGCGCCAACATGCTCGACGAACTGGGCAAGCCCTATGTCGAGACTGCCTACGCACAGGGCTTGAGCGAGCGCCAGGTGGTCTGGGGCTACCCAGTGCGCGTGGCACTGAACCCCTTCATCTCCACCGTCGGGTGGGCCCTGCCGGCGCTCTTCTCCGGCGACGTGATCACGGCGGTGGTGCTCAACCTGCCGACCACCGGTCCGCTTCTGCTCCAGGCGCTCAAGATGCAGGACATGTATCTGGCCGGCAGCTTCATCCTCATCCTCAGCGTGTTCACGATTGTCGGCACGCTGGTCTCCGACGTTCTTCTGGCGTGGTCCGATCCGCGCATCCGGTATTCGTGAGGGATCGACCCATGGCCATCGAGACATTGGAAGCTCCCGTCACCGAGACCGCGCCCGGCCGCGAGGAGCAGCTCTATACCGCCAAACCCTGGACACTGATCTGGTGGCGCTTCCGCCAGCACAAGCTGGCGCTCACCTCGCTCATCTTCCTCGTGCTTCTGTGCGTGGCGGCGATCTTCGCCGATTTCATCTCGCCCTACACACCGTCCTCAATCGACCGGCTCAACACATTCTCGCCGCCGCGCGCGATCCATTTTTTCCACGAGGGCGCGTTCAAGGGGCCGTTCGTCTATGCGCTCAAGCGCACACGCGACCCGGAGACCGCACGCGTCACCTACGAGCCAGACCATGACGAAATCCTCCCGATCCGCTCGTTCGTACGCGGCGAGACCTATCACCTCCTCGGACTTTTCTCGACGGACCTGCACCTGTTCGGCGTCGAGCACCGGCGACAGCGGGTCAACCTGCTCGGCACGGATTCGCTCGGCCGCGACCTCTTCACGCGGCTGCTCTACGGCGCCCGCGTCACCCTCTCCGCAGGTCTCGTCGGCGTCGCCTTCTCCTTCGTGCTCGGCCTAGCGCTGGGCGCCATCTCTGGCTATTACGGCGGCTGGCTGGACGCGGGAATCCAGCGCCTGATGGAGTTCATCCGCTCGATCCCCACCATCCCCCTGTGGATGGGGCTTGCCGCCGCACTCCCCATCGCGTGGGATCCACTCTTCGTCTATGTCCTGATCACCATCATCCTGTCGCTGATCGGCTGGACGCATCTGGCACGCGTAGTGCGCGGGCGTTTCTTTTCGTTGAAGACGGAGGACTACGTTCTCGCCGCGCGCCTTGCCGGCGCTTCCGAATACCGCGTCATCACGAAACACATGCTGCCCGCCATGACGAGCTACATCATCGCCGCCATGACGCTCGCCGTCCCGGAGATGATCCTTGGCGAGACGGCGCTTTCCTTCCTTGGCCTGGGGCTCCGCCCGCCCGTCGTGAGCTGGGGCGTGCTTCTCCAGGAAGCGCAGAATCTGCGCACCATTTCGCTCGCGCCCTGGCTGCTCGCGCCGGGTGCCGCGGTGGTGCTCGTCGTGCTCGCCTTCAACTTCATGGGCGACGGCCTGCGCGACGCAGCCGACCCCTACGGCCGGTGAGGAGGCAAGCAATGACGATAGACACAACCCCCATGCCTCCCGAACGCCTCCTCGAGCTCGATGACGTTCACGTGCACTTCTCCATGCGCGAGGGGCTCGTGAAGGCTGTCAACGGCGTCTCCTATCATGTCGACCGAGGCGAAGTGCTCGGCATCGTCGGCGAGTCGGGCTCTGGCAAGTCGGTGACGGCCCGCGCCATCATGCGGCTTCTGGCCAAGAACGCGATCCAGGCCAGCGGCCACATCCGCTTCCGCCCCGAGCAGGGCAAGGAGGTCGAGATTTCCAGTCTCCCCCGTGACGGCCGCAAGATGCGCGAGCTGCGCGGCGGGCATATCGGCATGATCTTCCAGGAGCCGATGACCGCGCTCTCACCAGTGCACTCCATCGGCACGCAGATCATGCGCACGGTGATGCTGCACAAGCGCGTCGGCAAGGAGGCCGCCCGCGCCCGCGCCATCGAGCTTCTGGAGAAAGTGCAGTTGCCGAAGCCCTCCGAGATGGTCGACCGCTACCCGCACCAGCTTTCCGGCGGCATGCGTCAGCGGGCGATGATCGCGCTGGCGCTTTCCTGCGACCCGGCATTGCTCATCGCCGACGAGCCGACCACCGCGCTTGATGTCACCACCGAAGCCCAGATCCTCGAACTCCTGAAGTCTCTTCAAGAGGAAATGGGTATGGCCATCGTCTTCATCACCCACAATTTCGGCGTGGTGGCCGACATCGCGGACCGCGTGGCGGTGATGTATCTCGGGCGCATCGTCGAGACCGGCAGCGTCGACGACATCTTCTACCAGCCCAAGCACCCCTACACGCGCGCGCTGTTGCAATCGATCCCGCGGCTCGGCCAGGCGCCGGTGCATCGGCTCAAAACCATCCCCGGCATGGTGCCGGACCCCTTCAACGCACCGCGCGGCTGCTCATTCCACCCGCGCTGCGCCTATTCGGTCGCCGGGCGCTGCGACGTCTATGCGCCCGACGTGAAGCGGTTCCCGGATGATCAGTCCGCACGCTGCCATCTTGCCGGAGAACTGCCGGAGGAGGTGGTGCTATGAGCAGGACCGAGACAATGCCCAGCATGCCCGAAGATGCACTGATTTCCGTCTCGGGCCTCAAGAAATACTTCCCCGTCACGCGCGGCTGGCTGCAAAGGCAGGTGGGCGAGGTCAAGGCCGTCGACGATGTGAGCTTCAACATCAGGCGCGGCGAAACTTTCGGCCTTGTGGGCGAGAGCGGCTCGGGCAAGTCCACTGTCGCCCGCCTCATCCTCCGCGCCTACATGCTCACCGGCGGCTCCATCAAATTCCGCCGCGGCGACGGCAGCGTGGTCGATCTGTCGGACCTCTCCGACCGCGAGATGCGCCCGGTCCGGCGCGAGATGCAGATGGTCTTTCAGGACCCCTATTCCTCGCTCGACCCGCGCATGACGCTGCTCGATATCGTTGGGGAGCCACTGGTCATCCACGGCGTCGGCTCCAAGGGCGAAATCCGCGACCGGGTGGGCGAACTTCTGGGGCTCGTGGGCCTCAGGCCCGAGTATGCCGTGCGCTATCCGCACGCCTTTTCCGGCGGCCAGCGCCAGCGCATCGGCATTGCCCGCGCGCTCGCCCTCAACCCGAGCTTTATCGCAGCCGACGAGGCGGTCTCCGCGCTTGATGTTTCCGTGGCCGCGCAGAACATCAATCTGTTGCAGGATCTGCAGGAGAAGTTCGGCCTCACCTATCTCTTCATCACCCATGACCTCGGCATGGTCGAGCACATCTCCGACCGCATCGGCGTGATGTATGTGGGCCGCTTGGTAGAGCTTGGCGACACAGCCGAAATCTTCGAAAAGCCGCTGCACCCCTACACCGAAGCGCTGCTTTCAGCCGTGCCGCAACCGGACCCGCGCCGCCGCGAAAGCGGCCGGCGCATCGTCTTGAAAGGCGAGATCGCCGACCCGGCCAACCCACCCACGGGCTGCACCTTCCACCCGCGCTGCCCCTATGCCACCGACCTTTGCAAGAAGGAGGTTCCCGAACTTCGCCCCGTGCGCGGCCGTCAGGTACGCTGCCATTATGCCGAAGAGCTCGATCTTGCCGGGGTAGGCGCATGACGGTGGCCCTCGCCTTCAAGGGTGAGCTTGAGGAATTGGACGCCGGCGCGCACGGCGCCGACCACGCCATAGCGCGCGCTCACACGCCTCTCCTGATGCTCGACCAGGCCGAGCCCTATCCGCCGCTCGCCATGGGCTACACGATATTCCGGGAGCCAGGCCAGTCGCCCTCCTCGAAATTCCAGGTCAGGCCGCTTGGCGGCCCGGCCATCGAATATGCCGTCTGGTATGACTGGGACATCCAGCACATGTACGACCTGGAGCATGTGTGGGTCTATCTAGACGAGATTGGCAAGGTCATCCGGGTGGAAGCCTCCCGCCACGGCAAGCGCCTCGAAATGACCATAGATGGCGGGCTCTGCCGCATGCAAGGATCGCGGCCGGTGCTTTATGCCGAAGCCGGCAAGCACGCTCATTGGGTCGATCCCGCCGAGATGAAGGAAAAGACCGGGCGGCTGCTCTCCGCGCTGTGCAACGAACTCTCCGCATGGGAAGGCGTGCACCTCGGCAATGTCTTCGCGACAAGTGGGAGGATCACGCCCACCGCCTTCGACCACAGGCTGGCCAAGCTCAAGATGAAGGCGGACGCCTTCGAGCCCTCTTTTGCGTTTACCGGGAACAGTGACCAAGGGCAGGGCGTCTCTCTCGTCCCGTGGGGCATTCTTGAACGCTGGATACCAGCGCGGATCGCCAGCTTGATCGTCCGGCTTCCGCAAGACATCCCCCACATCCGTGCCGTCCTGTTCGATTGCGGCGATACAATCGCCGACGAAGCGACCGAGGAGAAGCTGCCGGGCAGCGAGGTAGTGGTGCGTGCGGAGCTTATCCCTGGGGCAGGGGAAATGGTGCGCCAGGTGGCGGCAGCCGGCTACCGCCTCGCGCTTGTCGCCGACGGTCCGCGCGAAACCTTCGAGAACATCCTGAAGCCGGCTGGCCTCTGGGACCTTTTCGACGCGCACATCATTTCCGGTGACGTGGGCGAACCGAAGCCGTCGCCGAAAATGTACGCCGCCGCTTTCGAACAGCTCGGTCTCGAAAAGGCGCAAGCCGGATCGACGGTGATGATTGGCAACAATCTCTCCCGCGACATCAAGGGTGCCAACGCCTTCAGAATTACCAGCATCTTCTTCGGCTGGTCGCGCCGGCGTACGCACGAGCCTGCCGAAGACGGCGAGCGGCCCGACTTTTCGGTCTTCACACCGGCAGACGTCCCCCCCCTGCTTCACGAGATCGAAGCGGCTATGCAGCAAGAAGTTCTGGCGGAACGTCCCAAAGCTGGAGGAGCCGAAGCGTGAGCGCGCTCGCGAAGGGCAGGGACGGCATGGCCTCCTTCCCCGTGGGTCCCGGAGAGACGGTGACCACCTGGGAGGTTTCGCCGCTCGAGGCGGCCTACTATCCAGGCACTGCCGCCCCCGCCGCCGACCGCGTCAATTACCGCTTCATCAACGGGTTTGTCGATGTGGGAGACCTGCCCTGCCGCCTCGCCTGGTGGGCCGAGGTGAAGGTTCGCGAAGTGAGGCTCGAGACTGATTGGCCCGTGGAAAGCATCAATCTCCCAGGCTTCAACCGGCGGCTGGAATTTTCCGGCTTCTGGCACCGCCCGACGCGGCTTGCCCGCTGGTGCCGTAGCTTTCTGGTCCCGCCCGAGGGCGGGGACTACCGGTTCCGGCTTGCCACCTGCGGCGGGATCCACATCTGGGTGGACGGCAAACTTGCGGCGAAGTTCGAGCCCTTCACCCGAAACACCGAACATACGATAGAGATCGCACTGCCGCTAAAGCCGGGTGGCAGCGAAGTCGTCATGCTGACGGAGGATTTAGCCGAGCGCGACACCAACTGGTATGTCGAGCTCACATCGCTCTCAGGCGAGGCGCTCCAGTCGAGCGTGCCGGGCGGGGCGAGCGAGGCGGACATGGCCACCCTGATGGCCCTCGCCAAAAGCGTCCGCCCCGAGCACGAATTCTTCACCGGCGGCGAATTGGTGCTCGCCTTCGACCAGCCGGCAACGACCGACGTGACAATCACCGGTCGCGTCCAGCAAAGCGTCCATATGCGCCACAAGCCGCCTCTCTTCACGGCAGAGGCGGTGCTGAAGGCGGGAACCGACCGCGTGGCGCTCGCGGGCATCGACGGGCTGCCCGATGCCTATCATCCGCTCGACCTCACCTTCGAAATCGGCGATGCGCGTGTGGAGCGGCATATCGGTTTTGCTCTCCTGCGACAGACGACACCGCCACCGCACGCCCCCGACCTGCAATCCCGCAAGCGCGAGGCACTGTCCTTCGCCGCCGCTCATGGCGATCTCCGCGCCGGGCGGGCGCTCGCAATGTTGGCGACCGGTGCTGCGTCCGATCAGACTCTGGAAGCGATCATCCTCGACACGTTGGCCATGATCGAGGAGCGGCGCGACTGCTCCGATTTCGTCATGGTGCCGCTGCTTTGGCTCTATGGCGCCTACAACGACCAGCTGCCGACAGAGCTTGCCAAGCGCATTCGCCGCTCCGTCCTAGAGTACCGCTACTGGGTGGACGAGCCGGGCAACGACGTCATGTGGTTCTGGAGCGAGAACCACGTGCTGTGCTTCCACGTTTCGCAATATATGGCGGGACGACTTTTCCCCGGCGACACCTTCACCGCCTCCGGCCGCACCGGCCGTGAACAGGCTGCACTCGCCACCGAGCGCCTCAGCAAATGGTTCGATTCTGTGGAGGCGCACGGCCTCGCGGAATGGAATTCTGCCGCCTACTATCCGATCGACTTCATCGGCCTGATGGCACTCCAGTATTGGGCGGACGGCGAGCTTAGGGCACGCACGGAGAAGCTTCTCGACCGGCTCTTCACTATGATCGCCCTGCACACGCTGGGCGGTGTGTCGGCCGGCACCATGGGCCGCGCCTACGACAAGGAGCTGCGCGCCGGCCCGCTCACCGAACTTTCCCCATTTGCCACGGTCGTCTTCGGTGAAGGTTGGCTCAACAACGGCGTCGCTGCGCTGCCGATGTTCGCCGCGAGCGACTATACGCCGCCCGAGGGGCTTTCCCGCTACGTCTCGCCGCCGGAAGGCGCAGCGCTGACGGCGCACTACGTCCAAGGCTACGATGGCGGAGCCAAACTCGCCCTCTACAAACGCGCCTCCGTGCAGCTTTCCATTTCGGTCGACGGTCAGCCAGGTCACAAAGGACACCAGCAGCACGTGCTGGACGTCCTGTTCGCGCATCATCCCTTCGCGCGCGCCTGGATCAACCATCCCGGCGAGGATGATCCCTGGGGCCACCAGCGCCCCTCCTACTGGGCCGGCAATGGCGTGATGCCACGCGTCGCACAGTACGAGGACGCAGCCCTCATGCTCTATGACCTCGGTGAGACGCCGCGGGTGAATTTTAGCCACGTTTATGCGCCCGACGATGGCTTCGATGAACGTATTCTGAAAGACAATTGGCTCATCCTCCGCGCCGGCCGCGGCTTCGCCGCCTTTACCGCCTCTGCGCCGATCAAGCCGGTGAGGGAGGGGCCGGGTGCCGGGCGCGAGTACCGTGCGTATGGGACGAGGGCCGCCTGGGCGGCGCTGGTGGGAGAACTGCCGCCGGGTGCCGACGCCTCTGCCGTCGCAAGAACCCTAGCGGGCACCTCCCTCGCATTCGACGCCGGCGCCACGCGCGCGACGCTCACCCGCACCGGCAGGGCGGCACTTTCGCTCGATTATGTGCGAGGGTTATCCGTCGACGGCGCACCCTTCGTCTTCCCCAATCCTGGGATCGAGCCGCTAATCTGCGAGATCTCCGCGCCAGCTCTCTGATGATTGTGGCTTTTGTCCTTCAGGATGCGGTGGGTAGGAACGTGCGCGCCACTCATCCCTTCCGCGCATCACCGACAGGGCGGGCAGGTGGCGCATGTTATCAAAGATGCGATCGGGCCCGTTTCGAATGCGGCCTTGAGGCCGGCGGGGCTGTCCTCAACGACAATGCAGTTGGCCGGCTTCACGCCCATCATGTTTGAGGCGTGGAGGAAAAGGTCCGGCGCCGGCTTGCCGTTCGCCGCCATTGTGGCGCTATAGATGTGCAGCTCGAAATGGGAGAGCAGGCCAAGCGGTTTCCTCTTTTCCTGGAATTGCTTTAGCAGCCGTCAGGTCGCCGTTATCCCCCCATCTACGGCAAGCGCCTGTCCGGTCATGAAGCTGTTGCCCGGTTCGGCGGCGAAAAGGATGACCTTCACCACCTCGTCCACCTCCGCCAGGCGCCGCATCGGCACGCCGCGTGTCAGGCCCGCCTCGGCCCTTTCGGTCCTGGCGGGCGTCATCTTCAGCACTTCCGTTACCATGTCCGTGCGCGAGAAG
>NZ_JAOCZP010000011.1 GCF_025336525.1 Chelativorans salis | reverse complement strand
CAATAGCTATCCTTGCCGCTTTGTCTCCCTCGCGCGGCGAGAATATGATGGATAGTGGTTTAGGCACGAACCTTGCTGCTTTTTCACGGTTTGCGATACCACCGTCAAGTCGGCGGCGTCTTATCGGGAACCTGCAGCTGTTTGTCTATCCTGGCCAGCAGGGCAGGCAGCTCGCGCATGTCGTGGAAGATACTGTCAGGCCCCAGCGTCTCGAATGCGGCCTTGAGGCCGGCGGGGGCGGCATGCGAGCCGCCGGCGAAGGCCATCACCTGCATGCCGGCGCGTCGCGCCGCCTCGATGCCGGCGGGGCTGTCCTCGATGACCACGCATTTGGCCGGCTCCACGCCCATCATGGTTGCCGCATGGAGGAAAAGATCCGGCGCCGGCTTACCGTTCGCCACCATCGTGGCGCTAAAAATGTGCGGCTCGAAATGCGAGAGCAGGCCCGTGACGCCCAGGGAGAGCCGGATGCGCTCGGGCTGGCTGGAGGAGGCAACGCAGTGGGGGGGGTGCAGTCCGGCAAGCGTTTCCACGAGGCCGGGAATAGGCTTGAGCTCCTGGCGGAAGCGCTCGTAGAGACGCGCACGCATCTCCTCCAGGTGTCCGTCTGTCATGGCGAGGCCGCACTCGTCCTCCACTGCCTTGGCGATGCTCGCCATCGAGCGGCCGAGGAAGCGGCGATAGGCGACTGAAGGCTCAATCGTGGCGCCGGCCGCGGTGATGACCTCCAGCAGAACGGCGATGGAGATAGGCTCGCTGTCGACCAAAACGCCGTCGCAGTCGAAGATGACGAGGCGATCGCTCCTCATACGCAGAGCCTAGAGGCGGTCTTCCAGATAGCAGGCGAGCACCTTTTCCGTACCATCCCGCCAAAGGGCGGCAAGGGCTCCGGCAAAGGCTTTTCGGAAGACATCCGCTTGCGCCACACCTCCATAGATGTCCTCCATCTCCAGCCAGGCGAGGGGGTCGTCCCTAGCCTTCAGCGCCTGCGCCCGCAGTCGGTCCCAGGCGGGATCGTTGGGCGCAATCTCCTTACCGTTCTCCGTGGTGCCGAAGCAATAGCGGCACCACAACGCCGATTCCAGCGCCAGGCCGGTGATCCCCCCGCCGCGCTTCAGCCGATCATGGATGGAAGGGACGATGAATTTCGGCTGCCGGTTTGAGCCGTCGAGGCACAGCCGGCGCACGGTATCGCCGATCTTGGGGTTGGCGAAGCGTGCATCGATCAGCCGGTAATAGTCGCCGAGGTCGGTATCGGGCACTGGCGGCACAATCGGAATGATCTCCTCCTCTTCGACCTTCTGCAGGAAGGCACGGATCAGCGGATGCTCCATCGCCTCGTGCACGAAGTGGATATCCATGAGGCCGGCAGGATAGCCGATCATCGCATGGCCGCCGTTGAGGATGCGGATCTTCATGTGCTCGTAGGGCGTGACGTCGGGCACGAACTGCACGCCTGCTTCTTCCAGCGCCGGCCGCCCGGCCGGAAAGTCGTCTTCCAGCACCCACTGCTTGAAGCCTTCGCAGAAGACAGGGCAGGCGTCCTCTATGCCATATTCCTCGGCACAGATTTGCCGCTCGCGGTCGCCGGTCGCCGGTGTGATGCGGTCGACCATGCCATTGGGGAAAGCAACAGCTTCCCCGATCCATGCCGCGAGGCCGGGATCGGAGAGTTCGGCAAGGCCGGTAAGCGCGCTGCGGGTAACAGTGCCGTTATGGGGGATGTTGTCGCAGGACATGACGGTGAAGGGGAGGGTGCCTTCGGCCTTTCGCCTCTTCAATCCTGCTGCAATCAGGCCGAAGACAGTGCGCGGGGCATCGGGTGCTGTGCCGTCGGCGACGATATCAGGATGTTCGGGGTCGAAGGCGCCGGAGGCCGGGTCGATGAAATAGCCACCTTCGGTGATGGTGAGCGAGACGATGCGCACTGCCGGGTCTGCCAGCCGGTCGATGATCGCCGTCCTGTCTTCGGTGCGAAGATAGTCGATCATGGCGCCGGTCACGCGCGCTGTGCTTCGGTCGGCCTCCTGCTCGACAACAGTCGTGAGAAAATCCTGTTCGGCAAGCCGCCCGCGCATCGCGCCATCGGCGGGCAGGACGCCGGCGCCGACGATCGCCCAGTCGTGGTCGCGGCCCTTGTTGAACAGATCGTCCAGGTAGACGGCCTGGTGCGCGCGATGAAAATTGCCGACGCCGAAATGAACGATGCCGGCGGAGAGCCCCCTGCGGTCGTAGACCGGCACGGCGGCGCGGGATGCAATGGTGTCCAGCGCGTCGGCACGAAGCCTCGTAGTCATTGTGTCTGTCCCATTCCCGGCTCTTTTGTTCAAGGCGCGAAAGCCTCAGCTCATCCAGTTGCCGCCGTCGACGTTGTAGGTCTGGGCGACGATGTACTCGGCCTCTTCGGAGGCCAGGAACACCGCCATGCCCGTCAGGTCCTCCGGCCGGCCCATGCGGCCATAGGGGACGGCTTCGCCCACCAGCCGCTTCTTCTCCCCGAGCGGGCGGTTTTCGTATTTGGCGAAGAGCGCGTCGACGCCGTCCCAGTGTTCTCCGTCGACCACGCCTGGCGCGATGGCGTTGACATTGATGCGGTGCTTGATGAGATCGAGGCCGGCGGACTGGGTGAGGCTGATGACGGCCGCCTTGGTCGCACAGTAGACGGCGACCAGCGGCTCGCCGCGCCGGCCGGCCTGGCTCGCCATGTTGATGATCTTGCCGCCTTTCCCGCGCGCGATCATCGAGCGGGCGACGGCCTGCATCATGAACAGCGTTCCCGCGACATTGATTGAGAACAGGCGCTCATAGCTCTCACGGGTGATCTCAACGATGGGGGCGAGATCGAAGAGTGCTGCATTGTTGACGAGGATGTCGATGCCGCCGAGCCGCTCCTGCGCCTCCCGCACCGCCGCGTCGATCGAGGCCTGATCGGTAACGTCGAGATGCACGGCAATCGCCCCGCCGCCGATCTCGGCGGCCGCTTCCTCCGCCGCTTCCACGTTGATGTCCGCAATGGCAACCCGCGCGCCTTCTTCGGCATAGCGCGCGGCGAAGGCGCGGCCGATGCCGCGCGCTGCACCCGTGATGATGGCGGTCTTGCCTTCGAGCCTGCCCATCAGAATGTTTCCCCGTCAGCGTTGAAACGATGGAGCTTGTCGGGGTCCGGCGTAAGTCGCACCGTGTCGCCGGAGCGCACCTGATATTCGCCATCGGCGCGCACGGTCACCTGGCCGACGCCGTCGACCGCAACGTGCAGCAGCGTGTCGGCGCCCAGATGTTCGGTCACGCCGACCTTACCCGTCCATTCTCCACCATCGGAGGAAAGCCGAATGTGCTCGGGGCGGATGCCAATGGTGGCGGCGTTGTGCTTCCTCGCCCCCGTACCGTCGATCAGGTTCATCTTTGGTGCACCGATGAAACCGGCGACGAAAAGATTCCGCGGGCTGCGGTAAAGCTCCAGCGGCGAGCCCACCTGCTCGACGCGGCCCGCCTGCAGGACGACGATCTTGTCGGCCATGGTCATCGCCTCCACCTGATCGTGGGTGACGTAGACCATGGTGGTGCCGAGGCTCTGGTGCAGTTCGCTGATCTCCAGCCGCATGGTGCCACGCAGCGCCGCATCGAGGTTTGACAGCGGCTCGTCGAAGAGAAAAGCCTTGGGCTGGCGCACGATGGCCCGGCCGATGGCAACGCGCTGGCGCTGGCCACCGGAAAGCTGGCCGGGGCGGCGCTCCAGATAGTCGGTCAGGTTGAGGATGCGCGCGGCCTCCTCCACCTTTTTGGCGATCACCGCCTTGTCCTCGTTCGCCATTTTGAGCGGAAAGGCGATGTTCTGCCGCACGCTCATGTGCGGGTAGAGCGCGTAGGATTGGAAAACCATGGAAAGGCCGCGCTTGGCAGGCGGCGCTCCGGTCACGTCCTGGCCGTCGATGCTGATTGTGCCCCTGGTGGTGTCCTCCAACCCGGCGATGAGGCGCAGAAGCGTGGACTTGCCGCAGCCGGAGGGGCCGACGAAGACGACGAACTCGCCATCCTCGATCGTCAGGTCGATCTGCGGAATGACACTGGTCTGGCCGAAGGATTTCGAGACTTTATCGAGCGTTATTTTTCCCATCTTCTCCCCCAGCCTTTATTTAACCGCGCCGAAGGTCAGGCCGCGGATGAGCTGGCGCTGCGAGAACCAGCCCATGATAAGGATCGGCGCGATGGCCAGCGTCGAGGCGGCCGACAGCTTGGCCCAGAACAACCCCTCCGGGCTCGAATAGGCGGCGATGAAGGCGGTCAGCGGCGCGGCATTCGAAGCGGTGAGATTGAGCGTCCAGAAAGCTTCGTTCCACGCCAGGATGATGTTCAGGAGCATGGTCGAGGCGATGCCGGGCAGCGCCATCGGCGTCAGCACGTAGACGATCTCCTTGGCAAGCGAGGCGCCGTCCATACGTGCGGCCTCGAGGATCTCGCCGGGGATCTCGCGGAAATAGGTGTAGAGCATCCACACGATGATCGGCAGGTTGATCATCGTGAGCACGCCAATGAGCCCGGTGCGGCTGTCGAGAAGGCCGGTGTCGC
Organism: Chelativorans salis; assembly: GCF_025336525.1. Classification (GTDB taxonomy): domain Bacteria; phylum Pseudomonadota; class Alphaproteobacteria; order Rhizobiales; family Rhizobiaceae; genus Chelativorans; species Chelativorans salis. The sequence goes on along the minus strand of NZ_JAOCZP010000011.1, from coordinate 147,108 downwards.
GGAAGATGAGATAGATCGGAACCAGGACGCCCACAGGCGGCAGCATCTTCGTGGACAGCATCCACATCAGCACGTCCTTGGTGCGTTTGGTCGGCGAGAAGGCCATGGCCCAGGCGGCCGGAATGGCGATCAGAAGGCCGATGAGCGTCGAGCCCAGCGCGATGACGATCGAGTTGCCGACATACTTGAAATAGTTGGAGCGCGCCTGGACCTCGAAATAGTTGGCGAGCGTCCAGTCGAAGGCGATGAGGGAGGGCGGCGAGGCGATAGCCTCGCCCTCGGTCTTGAAGCTGGTCAGCACCGTCCACAGGATCGGGAAGAACAGGGCGAGGCCCAACAGCCATGCGACGACGGTGATCGTCCATTTCCTGCGCGGGGAGATCGCTCGTGCCATTGGGTTTCCTCACGCGTCCAGGTTCTTGCCGATGATGCGCATCAGGAAGATGGCGACGATGTTGGCGAGGATTACCGCCACGATGCCGCCCGCCGATGCCGCGCCGACATCGAACTGAAGCAAGGCCTGCGCATAGACGAGATAGGTGAGATTGGTACTTTGTAGCCCCGGTCCGCCATTGGTCGTCACGAGGATTTCGGCGAAGACGGAGAGCAGGAAGATGGTCTCGATGAGGATGACGACGGTGATGGCGCGCGAAAGGTGCGGCAGCACGATGTAGATGAAGCGCGAGACCGGACCGGCCCCGTCCATCTCCGCCGCTTCCCTCTGCTCCTCGTCCAGCGATTGCAGCGCCGTTAGAAGGATCAGCGTCGCAAAGGGCAGCCACTGCCAGGCGACGATGAGGACGATGGAGAAGAGCGGCACTTCGGCCAGCCAGTCGACGGGCTGAAGCCCGAAGAACTTCGCCACCCACGCGAACAGCCCGTAGACGGGGTTCATGAACATGTTCTTCCACACCAGCGCGGAAACGGTCGGCATGACAAAGAAGGGCGCGATGACGAGAAGCCGCACGATGCCCTGTCCGAAGAAGGGCTGGTCGAGAAGGAGGGCAAGCGCAATCCCGCCGCCGACCGAGATCAGGAGCACGCCGCCGACCAGCAGCAGTGTGTTGACGAGTGCTGTGCTGAAGGCGGGGTCGGTGAGGAAGTAGTAGTAATTGTCGAAGCCGGTCCATTCCTCCATGCCCGGCATCAGAAGGTTGTAGCGCAGGAAGGAGAACCACAGCGTCATGCCGAGCGGCACGAGCATCCACATGAGCAGAAGCACGACGGCAGGCGCCATCATCAGGCGCGCGGTCGACTGGGTGTGCAACGTGGCCATCGTGCTCTCCGGGAAGGGTGAAAAGGGGCCGCCCCGCACTACCGAAGGCGGCCCAGGGAGGAGGGAGGCTATTTGATGTAGCCGCTCTTCATCATCTCACGCTGGGTGAGCTGCTGGGCGCTCTGGAGCGCCTGATCGACCGTTACCTGGCCGGCAAGGGCTGCTGAAAACTGCTGTCCCACCGCCGTGCCGAGACCCTGGAATTCCGGGATCGCCACGAACTGAACGCCCACATAGGGCACCGGATCGACCGTCGGGTTGTTCGGGTCGGCCGTGTTGATCGAGTCGATCGTCATCTTGGCAAAGGGTGCGGCCTCAAGATACTTCGGGTTTTCGTAGAGCGAGGTGCGCGTGCCGGGAGGCACGTTCGCCCAGCCTTCCTTCTCGGCGACAAGTTCGAGATAGTCCTTGCTGGTCGCCCAGGCGATGAACTTTTCCGCCGCCTCCGCCTTCTGTGTGCCAGCAGGGATGGCGAGCGACCAGGCCCACAACCAGTTGCCACGCTTGCCGAGGCCGTTGTCCGGCGCCAGCGCGAAGCCGACCTTGTCGGCCACGGTGGATTCATCGGGATTGGTGACGAATGAGGCGGCCACCGTGGCGTCGATCCACATGCCGCATTTGCCGGACTGGAACAGCGCCAGGTTTTCGTTGAAGCCGTTGGAGGAGGCTCCGGGCGGGCCGGCGTCGTTCATCAGGTTGACGTAGAAGTCGAGCGTCTCCTTCCACTCCGGCTGATCGAACTGCGGCTGCCACTCCATGTCGAACCAGCGGGCGCCGAAGGAGTTGGCAGTGGCCGTCAGGAATGCCATGTTCTCGCCCCAGCCCGCCTTGCCGCGCAGGCAGATGCCGTAGATTTCATTCTCCTTATCGGTGATCTTACGCGCCGCATCGGCGACGAACTCCCAAGTCGGCGCCTCCGGCATCTCAAGCCCCGCCTCCTCGAAGAGGTCGGTGCGGTACATCACCATGGAGCTCTCACCGTAGAAGGGCGCGGCGTAGAGCTTGTCCTCGTAGGACAGGCCGGCGCGGATCGGCGGCAGGAGATCGTCGATGTCATAGTTCTCGCCGAGGTTTTCCAGCGGCAGCAACCAGTCCTGCTTGGCCCAGATCGGCACCTCATAGGTGCCTATGGTCAGGACGTCGTACTGGCCGCCCTTGGTGGCGATGTCCGTCGTCACCCGCTGGCGCAGAACGTTTTCCTCAAGCGTCACCCATTCCAGATCGATGTCCGGGTTCTTCGCCTTGAAGTCGTCCGTCAGCTTCTGCATGCGGATCATGTCGCCGTTGTTGACTGTGGCGATGGTGAGCGTCTCGGCCTGGGCGGCAAAGCCCGACGCGGTGAGAAAGCTGGCTCCGAGGAGCAGTGCTTTGAGTCTCATGAATTCCTCCCGATGATTTGAGCAATTGCTAAACCTATGGGCAATTACTCACATTCACGAAATGACGTCAAGCCACATTTGATGCTGCGGCGCAGCAATCTCCACGCGCAGCAAATGTGGCCGCCGATTGGAACGAAGGGTTCACTTATTCGTTGGTGCGACCGAGGAAATGTTGGCTGAAAGGAAAGATTATGCGCAAACTTCTGATGGCAACTTCTGCGCTGATACTGCTGGGCGCCGTTCCGGGCTTTGCTCAGAACGACGAGTTCCGCGTATGGCGGCTTCTTCCCGATGGCCAAACCATGGCGGCCGGCGATTGTGTCGAGATTCAGCCCGGTACTGGGGCGTTTGAGCCGTCCGACCAGGGCGACGAACCGACCCCCGACGTCGTCCAGACCGAGTGCCCCACCGGGATGGTGCCTGCCGAATCCTTCACGACCGGCGCTATTGGCGACGGTGATGCGGGTACGGAACTGTTCGAGCCCTCAGATCAGAGCGACGAGCCGGTTCCGGACGTCCAGGACTGAGGCGCTGAAATACCCTCTCTGCAACGAAGGCCCGTCCCCGGCGGGCCTTCTTTAAGGGGACGGAACCGGTTTTCGGCACCGGTGCCTTAAACCGCTCGGCCATCCCTCCAAGCCTTGATTTCGGTAGCTTTTCTGGTTTCTGCAAGGCCTCCCAATAGGGCGTCTGCTACCATTTTGCTACCGAATGGCTTTCACGCCTTCGGCTTTACCGCGCTCCTAATCGCAGCGTCAACCTGTTCCGCGGCGTCCGCCTGCATGCCCGGCATGACGTGCGAATGTAGGTCGAGCGTGATCCCGATAGTAGAGTGGAGGCTTGGGTAAACCCCGAAGAGACCTGGTTCTTTCGCATTGAACTCAGGTTCGACGAGGAGCGGCTTGTCGAAGCTATTGGAAGGGTGGCGGGGCCGACCCTTAAATAGTTCGGAGGACGACGCTAATTGCTGTTAGCCCAGCCCAGAAACAGGAACAGCGTAGCGACGCCAATAGTGATCCAGATGGCGCCCGACCACTCCATTACCCATAGATCGTTTAGCATGCCGGTCCCCCTGGTCGGTGCTCGACAATGAATATGTCATACGGGGGGACGGCGGCCAACATGGCGACGGATACGCCTTTTTAGGTACTGCCGCGATTCAGGAGTCGTGTGAATTCGCGACTGGGCACCATGGCCCGTCTCAAGGGCCGCCTTAACGCCACCAGACCGACGCCTCGTTGAGCGAACCATCGACCTCTCGGCGCTCGTCCAAATGAACGAGCCACATGAAAATAATGACCGCAGCAGCGGATGGTGACAGAAGCAGCACGATCCGCAGCAGGCAGGCTATTGTGCTTTGGGGTCTAGGCATTCGCGCAGCGTATCGTGGCGCGTTTTAATCAAACACTACGCGGATTTTAACCATGGCGCCAACCGACAAGCAGTGCCGGCAGCGCGAGGTCAGGAAGCGGAAGGAAGGGCAGTTAATTCCCCTGCGATTCCGGCGGGCTTTTCCTGGGAACAACGTTCGGCAGTCACGGTTTCAAGCAGACCATCACGCAACCTGGAGGCCGGCATGCTGGAACAAAAGGTAAAGGAAGCGATCGTAGATGAGCTCAAGCGCCAGGCGCAGCTCAGGCCGAACGACCTCAAAGTCGCGCAGGATGGCCACAAGATCCACGTCAACGGCGACATTGATCTCGACGACCTCACGATGGTGGTAATCGGGTCAATTGCGGGAGGGCCTTAGGCATGGCTCGAATGCTGCCGGAAGATGGCGCTCACCGACAAGCAGCGTCCATCCTGCTCGCTAGGGCGCATCCCACCACGCAAAATCAAGAAATAGAACGGAGAGGACCAATACTGCAATTGCTGAGGCGAGCGCGACACTTCCGATCTTGATCGAATAGCTCAACCAATCCCTCTCGTCAGGATTTCGCACCCAAAGCACTGTGCGCCAGCTCAGGAAGATCACCGATGCCGGCACCATGAGCAGGCTGATGCCGGCAGCGACAACGACAATCAGTGTCACTACAAGAAAGAGAGACATCGCCATTCTGAACCCTCAGCGACTGAAGAATGATCCAGGATATAAACATGTCTGGCAAGCACGGTGGTCGACGCGACGCACACAGTTCGCTGGCTCAGCCGCCTTATCCGACGCCATACGTCGGTTGCAGGTAAGCGGTCACGAGACACTCTAGGAGAAAGCGCTGCCGCCGATCCAGTACGGCTAAAGCGCGAACTGTGTGAGACTGGATTTCAGTCACAGCATCAGCGAACGGCATTCCATCCAAGCGAGCCTTGTTTTTCGCCAATGTGCCTGGATCATTCTCGTTTCCGCCGCTGAATTGAAATGAAACGCGGGATTTCAGTGATCGATCGTTTCGGGTGCGCCCAACGTAAACCGGCGCGCCTTCTGGGTTGTAGAACACGTACACACCAGGCTGATCCGAAAGCTCATTCCGATGAGACCAGTCGATCGCGGGCCGTGCCAATAGCTCATCAAACAAGGTTGAAAGCGCCAAGCCAACATTGATCCTCTCAGTAAGCCAGCGGAGATGATCGCGTCAGACCTGATTGTGCTCCATCAACGCGGGTTACGCGATGAGGAGTTGCTTCCTGCCGTTGTAGCGCCGGACGCGCCTTGGAAATAGGGGTTGCGGTATTATCGTATAGCCCTTCGCCATCCCGCCGCCCGCGCTTCTTGTTCTGAGCAAAACCAGCGTTCACCGTACTCCGGGCGGATGATGGTTTCAGAGTAAAACTTGTCACCCGGCAAGTGGTAAATCCGCTGCCCACTGTTGATGCTGACATTGCCCTTGATGTTGCAGGCCGGATTGAGCGCGTTTGGAAGCGTCATTGCCGGCAAGCCCGCGCTGGCGACATAGATAGCCGCGCCTGCGCCGAAGAACGCGACGATGGGCAATCGCCAGGTCCAACTTGGCGGTCTCGGCTTCCTTCCCCAAGGCTGAGCACCCCTGCCCATGGCAACCCTCCAGAACCCGGCCTGATAGTCTCACAAGACTGGCAGCCGGGCAAATCAGGGGCGAATGGGATGTGAGGCTGGACTGGTGACGGGCCGGATATCTCTTTTGGGTGTGGCAGTGCCTGTCTTAAGTCCTTCGATGACGGGGTGCGGCTTCGTGACATCACCACCCTTCTAAAAGCCTACAGGTCGTTGCAGCTCCTCATCCGCAGCGGAACGTATATTCCCCGTCGCGCATTCATCCACCCCCAGAGGAGATGTACGTGGCGAATGAGATCTGGACGTCGTTCCGACCGCTTGCCCGCGCAGGCTATGCGGCTCGAGGTCTGATCTATGGCGTGATCGGGGTCTTTGCGGCGCTCGCTGCAATTGGTGCCGGCGAGGCGATGGGCTCCCGGGATGCGTTGCTCGTGCTGTTGTCGAGCGTGGCTGGCAGCGTTCTTGCGTATGCGCTGGTGGCGGGCTTTGCCTTCTACGCCCTCTGGCGACTGATCCAGGCCGGATTCGATACGGACAACCACGGCACCGACCCCAAGGGAATTGCTATTCGGGGAGGCCTCCTCGTGAGCGGCCTCGTCTATGCGGCGCTTGCTTCCTACACTTTGTCGCTTGCGGGCGGAGGCGGAAGCAGCGGCGGCGGTTGGGCCGCGACGCTGGCTGCCTTTGTTGGCGCGCGATGGGTCTCCGCCATTCTGGCCCTGGCGCTCGCAGGCGCCGGGATGGCGCATATCATCAAGGCAGTGCAGGAGCGGTACGCTCGATATCTGAAGGCGGACGCGGGTGCGATGAAAATCATTCATCCGGTAGCCAAGACCGGCTTGGTCGCGCGAGGCCTAGTCTTTCTGATACTCGCGTTCCTTCTCTTGACCCGGACTTTCCGTGGCGGCGATCAGGCAAGCTCCAAGGCGGCGTTGGAGTTCATCCAATCGCTACCTTTGGGTTGGTTGCTGCTGTCCCTGATGGGACTCGGCCTGATCGCCTTCGCGCTCTACTCCTTCATCGAAGCACGGTACCGACGCATCAACGTTGAAGACGCGCGCATGTAATGGACACATGCACCGCTGCATCACATCGCGCCCCAATGGTCTGGAAGGAAGGCCAGGATGCTGACCGTCGTGCCGTTTTTTTGTCTGTTAGCTCGCCGATCTGCACGCCGGTCGCCACAAGGCTTCTCTTTCCAGGTCGTTCATCTCTTGTGTCTGGGTTTCAGTGGATGGTGCCAGCCTGCAGATGCGTCCGCCAGGACGGCGCTTCGATGATGTCGTGGAACTCCTGGGCTGCCTCCAGCCAGCATTCACGCGTGCCGCTGCCGGCATCGCTCCATCGCTTGCCGGTCTCGTCGCTCAATCCCGGACGTCTCTTGCCACCTTCGTCCTCTTGGGCGCCTCGACCTTCATGATCTGTGGTGAATCTCCCGGAATGGTGATCGGCGCGCTGTGGCCCCCAAGATAGAAGGTGAACCTGCCGTCTGGCCAAACGGATTCGGCTTCGACCTTGATCGTGATCTTGCTACCTTCCTCGAACTTGCGCTTGGCCATGGCGGCGAGCCTCCCTCCAACTCCTCTCTACTGCTTTGCGTCAGGCGGCTGATGCTGAGAATAGACCTTCTTAATGCCGATATCGACTTGCGAGCGCAGGTGCTCCGACAGGGCGAGGGCTTTCTTCTCATCCGGCATGTAGCGCAGGATGAAATCGAGCGTGATGTCGACCACGGCAGCGACCTGGCCGATGTCGGAAAGAGTCGTCAGCTCCCCGTTAACGCGCTTCACAACCTTCCTGATCTCGGCGAGTTGCGGCTTCAGCTCCGCGTAGATTGCAGCATCTTCTTCAGATGTCAGCCTCGGCATCTCACCTCCTACGACTTGCCGATCCAGTGCTCGCCGTCGCTCTTGTGCTCACGGCAATACCACTTCGATGGCTGGTCCTTACCACGGGCGTAGCCGAAGGTTCCCCACTCGGTGCAACCATCGTGCTCGCAATAGTGGAGGTGAAGGGTCAGACGGCGCATGCCGGGTCGGTGGCTCGACGGATCGTTGCTCATAGCAACGTCCCAGGCTCCGGCGGCTCCGGTTCATCCGACCGAGCGACCTCGATTGGGTCCAGCACGTCCGGCGTATTGTTGCGGGTGTTGCCGACCCCGCGGCCGATAGGCCACATCTTCATTTTCTCGGACGGGAATTGCTTCAGCAGGTCGTGCGGGTCGTCCTGTTCGAACGCGAGCCAGCGGCGGTAGTCTTCCGGCGCGATGATCACCGGCATGCGGGGATGGATCGTCGCCATCAGCTCGTTTGCTTCGCAGGTGACGACAGCGAACGTGCGAATGACCCCATCGGTCTGACGATTCTTCCATTCCTCCCAGATCGCAGCGATACAGAACGGCTCGTCCGTCTTCATGGCCACGGCGTAGGGCTGCTTGTTCTTGCCCGTGCCCTGCACGTCCCACCATTCAAAGAAGCCGTCGATCGGCATGAGTGCACGCCGCCTTCTATAGGCATGCTTGAACATGCCGCTGGTGGCCACCGTTTCGGCTCTGGCGTTGATGGGCGGACGCCGGCCGCCAAGATTGGGCCCATTCGCCCATGAAGGGGTGAAGCCCCAGGAGGCTCGCATGAAAACCGGCCCGGCGCGATCTGGCTCCTGGATGATTAGCGGGTAATACTTCCCCGGCGCCCCGTTCCAGCGCGGATAGTCGTTCGCGAGCCCTTCGATACCGCCCGCCGCCTGCGCCCAGGCGAAATTGCGTATCAACTCGTCCAAGGTCGTTCTGACGAAGACGCGACCGCACATGCGAAGCTCCTCCCAACGACGCAATAATTCCGCGTGAGACCAATAGGATCGCCGCCCGCCACCGATTGCATGGTAGCACGGGCGGGGCCTGGTGGTGATCGGTATCCCGGTTCTTTGAAGATCGGCAGGCCGGTTGCGGTGAAGGAACAGAGGGGGAGTCGGCCTGCCAGTGGGAGAGGTGAGCTACGCACGCCTAACGATTACCAGGCTGCGGCGTTTCCGCCCCCCATCCAGCTGCCCGGGACCACTTTCCATGCACGGAGCCGGTGGGCGCGTCAGAATCTGCTTTCCCTAGAACACAAAGATATAGAGCAGAACGATTACGACTAGCGGTACACCGAGAAGCCAAAGAAGTAAGCCGCGCAACATCTGATTGCTCCTGATTGATCAAGTGCACTCAAACGCGCGTCGCTGCTGGTGGTTCCTATACCGGACTTTGAACCGGAAGGGATCGGGACGCCAATCCTGCTCGTCTAGAGTGTGAGCGCAATGAACGGTAGGCTAACGCCCCCGAGCAAGATTAGAACAAGGACTGCGTACCAGAACGCAATTGCCGCTCGGCGCATACGGTTCTTCCCCCAGTCCCTAGCGCAATCCAAAAGGAAAGACCATCGACTGCGCGGCGTCAAGGGCGCGGCGATGAGCCATGGCGTTCTGGCTTGAAATTCCACTGAGGAAAAGACGATGAACCGTTCGCGTTTCGACGCGGCGGAGAGGCGCCGCGAGAGCGGAGTGTTCGGCACGTCCTTATCTCAGGGCCAGGTCGAAGGCCTTGAGGCCGTGCTGAACGAGGCGAGCCGGCGCCACACTCCGCTGAATGATCTCGGCTACAAGCTCGCCAGCGACTATTCTGAGACGGCGCACACGATGCAGCCGATCCACGAACGCTGGCAGCGCTCCTATTTCAACAAGTATGAGCCAGTGGCCGATGCCAAGGGAATTCCGCCATGGGAACCGCGTCTAAACACCTTGCACACGGCAGCCCCTTCCCCTTTTGGGCCGGTACGCCCTGATAATCTCGGGCAACTCATCCAAAAATCACCGGCGTGAAATGGCGGTGGTCGCCAGCGCGCCGCCTATTGATGTTTCCTGAGGAGCCGAGCATCCGGCGTTTTAGACAGTGTTCCCTTTATCGATAACGTTCGGTTTACCGTTTTCTGTGGGCTTCTGGGAAAACTCTCGGCTAGTCGCACTGGCGGCGGCCTCCTCCAGTAGGTTGCGTCGTTCAACGAGGAGCTTGTGACATGAAAGATGCCGATATCCAGAAAGCTCAGGCCGACTTGTCTGCGTTGATCGACACCGCTGAGCAGGGCGAGCCGGTCGTCATCACTCGCGACGGAAAGGCCGCCGCCGTCCTGGTGCCGTTCGATGCAGCGAAGGAACACTACGCGTGGGGCAATAATATCTACGCTTGGGGCAACAATAGCTCCGGTCAGCTCGGCAACGGCGATCACGGCTAGCGTTTTTTTGGGGCAGCGCCGGCGCAGGAGGAAATCAAGACTTTTGGCGTCCCTTTGAAGATCGCCAGGCCGGCGCGCTTGCGCAAGGATAAGTTCGTGAGGTTGGCCGGTCTGCCTGTGTGGCGGGAAGCGATCCACGCACGCCGAACTGGCGAAGGGCTGGAAGGTTCCAGCAGGTGGGTTTTATGTGGCGGTGGCGGCGAGAGAGTACTAAAACCGCCGCCTTAGCGATCTGACCGGCGGTCCGCTGCACGAGACCAGGCGCGGCGGCCCGATCCTAGACGCAACCATCAGGTCCACCTGGCGACTGCATTGCAATTAACCGACATTTCACCATACTAGACAGTTCCCAGGGACGGGGAACCGGCCCGCTGTGCGATCCCCAACGCGCAGTGGGCCACCAAACCCTCACGAATGCGATCACGGAACAAGGTGCCGCACCGGGACGTTGCCGCACCGAAGGGATCCCAGAACGGAGGGAGATATGGATAAATCCGTTCATCAAGCGAGATGGCTGCTTGGCTCGATTTTCGGTCTGACCGTGGTGGTCGCTGTCGTTGGGATCGCAGCCGGATAAATGCCGCAAATAGTGGCTGGTCCTATCCCAAACATCCCTCGGAGCGCCGGACAGATTGATCACTCTCGCGTCCGCGATGCATTCTGAAGGTCGCGTCGTCGTAGCCGAAATTCGATCTGAGACACTATCGGCCGAAATCCTGCGCCGGCCCCGATACGCGAGAGGGTGCTGGCGGAAGCGGCGTAGCTGGCGGTGTGCATTTCAGTGCCCGGCTTAACAGGCGACGGCCACTGTTCAGCGGCGGTTCAGCTTCGGTGGCGTAAAGTAATAGCCAATAGAAGAGAGCCATGCGTGCAAGGATGCGCAATGGAGGTCATCCCGGCGTGTTCCTGTGCGGAGGAGTCCGTGATGAAAAAGCTCTTGTCAGCCGTTGGTGCCACAATCCTCGCCGCGTCTTTCGCGTTGCCGGCGAACGCTGCGCCGCTCTTTGTGCCGAAACCCGCACAAGTCCAAGGCAACGCTGTCGAAAAAGTCCACGGTCGGGATTGGCGACGCAAACATTATCCCCGCGGTTGGGCGCGCAGCCACTGGAAAAAGCGGTACGCGAGGCAACACTGCGATTATTACGGATACTGCTATCCGCATCGCTATTACAGCTACCGCGACCACTATCCCCATTATTACCGCCCTCGATCGGGAGTCAGCATTTATTTCTCGTTCTAGTCGCGCCAGCCGCCGCGTGAAGCCCTCCTGCCTCACTGCGGGAGGATTCGCGTCGACGGGTCTGGCGTGATGAACGGGTTTGGAAGAGCGGGCTTCTCCTAACCAGCGCTGCGGCTCAGAAGCGCGGTGATGGCGCCAGCCCCCAGAAGTGCCATCTGCGAAAGAACCTCGACCAACCTACGATGGCCCTTGTTGCCGCGCGTGTCGCCAAAAATAGCGACCCTCGTGGCTGTGGTGCCGCTCATCACGGTCAGCGTCAAGACAGTTGCGAAGATCAGGTGGAAGGGGTCTCGGCAAGCTCGACCGCTGGCACAAGAAGAGTAAGTTCCTGAGCGAGTGTGGCTGCTCGCTCCAGATCGGGGATGCGGCTCGTCGCTTGCACGGCGAGCCGGCGACAACGGGCCGTCAGCAGTGACCAGGCTGCGGAGTTCGCCGAGCGGATTTATCATTCGCACTACGACACCCGATGCCCCGGTGACACCTGCGGGCATTTGCCAACGCAAAGCGAATAATAGGCATGTATGATGGGATCACGGCCGTTCTCGATGAACGCGGCCTTGAACCGATGCCCCGGAACATGCCCAGAACATCTTGTTACCTTTTTGCCACCGAACTCGGTAGAAAAAGCCGCGATGGGATAACCCGGTATGGGAAGTTTCAAGCGTAACATGCTGACAGGATACGCTGATACGATACGGAATATGCAGGGAGGTCTCGGATTTCGGCGCCGGTAGCAGGGCGTTATGCGAGCAGAGCTTCGGCGGTCGCCTCGTCGGTAACCAGGCCGTTGACGATTTTGCCCTTCAGCGCAATACGGATGCCGGGCAACTTGCGCCTGCCCATGGCCGAGGCGATGACGAGGGAGGACGCGCTGCTGGGGAGCGGTGCGCTCGCCACGCGTTCGTTCGTCATTCCCTCGATCAGTCGGCCGTCGGCATCGAAGGTCCAGCCGACGATCTCGGTGACCGCGCCGGCCGCCCGTAGCGTGCGAAGCTCTTCCAGTGTAATGAAGCCGTCGACGTAGAGCGGCGCATCGTCGCCGTCCAGTTCGCCGATGCCGACGAAGCTCACCGCCGCCTCGTCAGCCAGAGCCAAGGTGCTGCGGATCATCGGCTGTGCGTGGAGCGCTTCGCGCTCCTCCTTCGAGGAGGCAATGACCGGAAGCGGCATGGGGAAGAAGCGCGCCTTCACCTTGTCAGCCATGGTGAAGACCACGTTGTAGTAGGCCGCGGAGCCGTCCGGCGCAATGTTGCCGGTAAGCGAGACGATGCGGTGCTGCGGGCACTCCATCGTGCTAAGCTGTTCCACCGCCGCGCGCAGTGTGCGCCCCGTGCCGATGGCCATGATGAGCGGCTCCTGCCTTTTCAACCAACGCTCGATCTCCGCCGCCGTGGCCTGAGCGATGCCGAGCGTGGTCGAGCGCGAGTCCGGGTCCGTCGGCACGACCTCGCAGAAGGAGAGGCCGTAGGCTTCACGCAGCGCCTTCGAAAGGTCGAGGCAATGGGCGATTGGATAGTCGATATGAACCTTCACCAGCCCCTCGGAGACGGCAAGCGAGACGAGCCGCTGGGCGGATTGGCGCGAGACGCCGAGCTTGGCGGCGATCTGGTCCTGCGTGTTGCCGGCGACGTAGTAGAGCCAGGCGGCACGCGCAGCCTCATCTAGCTTCCCCCCATTCACGGCCATCCGTCACCTCCCGTCATTCGCCCACCTTCGACAGCGGAGCAAGCCTCGTTGGTCGGCTGCCGCTCGCCGGTAGTATATCCGTAGCACATGCGCTTTCTATTTCTTGGTCAGGCTGACCCCGTTCAGCTCCGCCACGATATCGGAAAGCATCGGCACATAATCCTCGCCGCGCCCCGTGCCGACCGCGAGCGCGAAGGAATTGCGCACAGCCGCACCGAGCGGATTGGAAACCTCCGCCGCATTGGCAAAGGCGGCAAGATAGGACATGTCCTTGAGGCCGTTCTTCAACGCAAATTTGTGGGCTTCCCGGTCCCGCTCCAGCACCCATTTGAAGAAGGTCTGGTAAAAGGCGCAATCCATGCGCCCGCCGCGGATGACGCTATCGAAGACGGTCGGCGTCAGACCAGCTTTGGCGCCGAGCGCCAGGGCCTCGGAATAAAGAGCGGCATAGCCCATGGAGAGGAAGTTGTTGAGCAGCTTCATCGTGTGGCCGCTGCCGGTCGGCCCGGTCCTGACGATACGCTGGCCAAAGGCCTCGAGCACCGGCCAGACGCGGTCGACCACCGCCGCTTCACCGCCAACCATCACATCGAGCGTGCCTTCTTCCGCATCCTTTGGCGTGCGGCTGAGCGGGGCGTCGATCAGCGTGATATCCTGTGCAGCAAGCTCGGCAGCGAGCTTTACCGTGGAGGAGGGATCCGAGGTCGAGCAGTCGCAGATGAGAAGCGGCTTACCGGCCGAGGCGAGCCCCTGCGACCCCTTGGCGATCTCCTCCACCTGCGGGCTGCCGGTGACGCAGATGATAATGATATCGCTTGCCTCCGCCAGTGCCCGGGCGTTCTCCGCCTCTGCCGCACCACGGCTCTTCAGGTCTTCCACCGGCTTGCGGTTGCGATGGCCTAGCACGGTCAGCGGCCAACCTTTCTCGACGATGTTCTTGGCCATGCCATGGCCCATCAGCCCGACGCCTACAAAGCCGATCCGTTCCTTGCTCATTCATTCCTCCTGAAGCGCCTGCGGCGCGGGAGGTTAATCGGAATTCGGACAGACGTCACCTGCCGTTGGCAAATCGAGCAGTTGCGATATCAGGACGGCCACAACATCCTCACGCTTGGCGCGCAAATCGCCTCCTCATGTTCCGTGAGAGGTACCTCATCCAAATTGTGAATGTACTGTGGTAATATATCGGAAAATAATGCGATTCGTCTCCGGCTTGCACGCAGAATCAAGCACGTGTGGCTCAAGAAGCGGCAGAATGACCGGGGAAGGGTTCTTAGGTGGACATTCCCTTACTTCGCCCGCTCCAGAAGCGAGACGTAGTTGGCGACCGCAGCACCTCCCATATTGAAGACGCCGGCAAGGCGCGCGCCAGGAATCTGCATGTCACCGGCCTCGCCCATGAGCTGCATGGCGGCCATGATGTGCATGGAAACGCCCGTAGCACCGATCGGGTGACCCTTGGCCTTGAGACCGCCCGAAGGATTGACCGGTAGCCTGCCGTCCTTCCGCGTGAGCCCTTCACGCACCACGCGGTGGCCTTCGCCGGGTTTGGCAAGGCCCATCGCCTCGTATTCTATCAATTCGGCGATGGTGAAGCAGTCGTGGGTCTCGACCAGCGACAATTCCTCAAGCGACAGCTTCGCCTCCTCGAGTGCGCCGGCCCAAGCGCGCCGTGCGCCCTCAAAGGCGGTCACGTCGCGCCGGCTCATTGCAAGCAGGTCGTTCACGTGCCGGCGCGCGCGAAAGGCAATCGCCCGCTCCAGGCTTGCCGCCGTCTCCGCGTCAGCCAGCACCAAGGCTGCCGCGCCGTCGGAGATCAGCGAGCAGTCGGTGCGCCTAAGCGGCTCGGCGACATAAGGGTTCTTCTCCGAGACCGTGTTGCAGAAGTCGAAGCCGAAATCCTTGCGCATATGGGCATAGGGGTTGGCCATGCCGTTGGCATGGTTCTTCGCCGCGATCATTGCGAGCTCTTCCGAGCGGTCGCCATAGCGCTGAAAGTAGTTTTGGGCGATGCGGGCAAAGAGACCGGCGAAGCCGCCTTCCACGTTTGCCTCCTCCTTCCGGTAACTGGCGCCCAGTAGGATGTCGCCTACCTCGGCGGTTGGGGTCGCCGTCATCTTCTCCGCGCCCACCACAAGAGCGATGCGACCGCGTCCCGATTCGATGAAATCCATCGCCGTGTAGATGGCGGCAGAGCCGGTGGCGCATGCGTTTTCCAGCCGCACCGCCGGCACATGGGCCAGCGCCTCGTTGCCCATGGCGACGAGCGAGCCCTGGAAATCCTGCTTGGAAAAGCCGTTGTTCATGACACCGACGAAGATGCCGTCCACATCACCCGTCTCGACACCGGCATGGTCGAGCGCAGGAGCGGCGACGGAGGAGATCAGCGCCTCGGTGTCTTCCATCTCGGATTTTCCGAAGGGCGCATGCGCCCAGCCGACGATTTGTGCTTTGGTCATCCGACATGCCTCCTTGTGCATCAGATAGTGCCGCGTCGCCTCGCCGCCTAGCCCGGCCGGCGCCTGTCCCTTACCAGATATCGATAGGCCGGGCGATCATCAGCCAGAAAATGCCGAGCACCGCAGCGAAAGCGGGAAAGCCGAAAGCGAACCAGAGGCGGAAAAGGCGATAGTAACGCTTCGGCAGCGGCGCATTTTGCTCAGCGGCGGCGGTGGCAAGGCGGCGCATCTCCATCTGCATCCACACCACGGGCAGCCAAAAGGCACCGGTGATGAGATAAAGCAGGATCGACAGCACGATCCAGTCGTCCCACAGCGGATATCCCAGATACCAGACCAGGGCGAACCCGGTGACCGGCTGCGCCACGACGGCAGTCGCGGTGAACAGGAAATCGGCGATGACAACGATGTGCGCCACCGCGGCGATGACCGCTGCATTGCCAGTGCGGTGAGCGAGGAGCATGAAGAAGGCGATACCCGCGCCTGTGCCGAACAGCACGGCTGCACCGACAATATGCAGGTATTTGAGGAGGAGATAGAACATCAGCGCTCATCCAGGATGGCGAGCGCCACCAAGTGCAGGACAAAGATCGGCACGATTTTCACCAGCGGCCCGAGCGGATCCGCCCACAATGACGGCATGAGGAGCGTGCTGGCGACCGCGTAGAGGAGGGACAGCGCGATCGCGCCATAAAGTCCCTGCCGCGCCGTTTGTCGCCAGGCGATGGCCAGACCGATGGCGATGTCTGCCAGCGCGCCGGCGACGACTCCCGGAGCGGACAACGTGCCGGCGCCCGTGCGCATGAGAAGATCGACACCTTCGCGGAAGCCGGCGGTGAGCGAGACGATGCCGGTGACGATCCAGAAGGCGGCGAGGACGATGAAGATTACCGGCTTCAAGAAAAAGAGCTTGGCGAACCAGCGCTCCTGCACGCCCGCCGGCTGCTTTTCCAACGCCGCAGCGAGGGCGGTCGGCCGGATCCCGGTCACCTCGGTCCAGTGCGTCGGGTCGCCCACCGCGCCCAGCGCAATCTCCTTTTCAGCCGTGCTGCGGATAGCTGGGCGCCAGCCGAGCCGGCCCGCGAAATCGCCCAGGCGATAAAGGAGGTGGGTCAGCGCGTCGGGCAGGGTGAGGCCCCGCGCTGGCTGCCAGCCGAGCCACCTGCGGTAGGTGGCCACCACCTCACTCATCGACAGCCGCTCCGGTCCTGCAAGCTCCAGCGTCAGTCTGGAGGGCGCCGACGGACGGAGGAAGAAAGCGATCGTGGCGGCAACGTCGTCAAGCTGCACCACCTGCAATTGTCCCGTGTGCCGCATCACCGGCATGAGCGGAAGGGCGGCAAGCCCACGCATCAGGGCGCTGCCGCCGAAGGCGGATCGACCAAGAACCACCGAAGGCCGCAGGATCACCCAGTCCAGGTCCCGCTCCATGAGCAGGGTGTCGCCTTGCAGCTTTGTGGTCGAGAAGGCGGTCGGCCGCTCGCGGTCCACCCCGAGCGCCGAAAAATGGATCACACGTCGAACACCCGCCGTCTCGCAGGCACGGAACAAGGCTTCGGCACCGGTGACGTGAACACCCCTGGTACTGTCGCGCGGATTGTCCTGAAACACGCCGGCGCAGTTGACCACCGCGTCGACGCCGCCCAGATGCGGCGCCCACGCCTCCGGACCGCCGGCACGTGCCATATCGATTTCGACAGCTTCACGGGCGGCCATCGGCAGCGGTCGGCTCCCAGGCCGCACGGCGGCAATCACCTCATGACCTTCCGCAGAAAGTCTGGCACAGACGGCTGAGCCGATAAGGCCGCTGGCGCCTGTCACCAGCACCTTCATTGTGGTACCTTTCTCCCGGAACGCCAACGTCCAGGTTATCCCCTCCGAGACTGCAAGCTGGGCTGAAAATCTATATAGCAAAACGGAAGGGCGACAGAGCCATCTCAATCGCAGACATGATCCGCCACACGCAGATTGTCTTTCCGGACCTCGCGCAATCCGACGATGCGTTGGAACTAACGATTTCTCGCGAGATCATCAAGGTCGGAGCCAGCAATGCCTTCGACAGGGGCATCATAGATGGGCCTTCCGCGACAGATGTCCACCAGGCACTCGGGAGGCATTGACAGGAGAGTGACGTGCTTCCCGATTTTCGGACCGTTCTGAGCTGGAATTTCCAGTTTATGACCCCAAGATTGGGAGAGGGAGAATTCCATGAAGAAGTCCTCGCAGGCGCAGATCGCCATGATCCTGCGTCAGGCCGATGAGGCCCGCCGGCAGCGGAGGTCTGTCGCAAGGCCGGCATCTGGGACGCCACCTTATGTCCAAAATACTCGCCCTGATCGACGGTCGATCTATGCCGCGAGCGTCTGCGGTATCGCCGGCTGGGCGGCAACGCGAACGGGACTTCCGTTCGAGGTTGCTCATGTCATCGGCCGCCGCATGTCCAGCGCCTTTGACCTCAGCGGAGGCCTCAAGCCAATTGCACTGCTTTCGGCGGCGGAGGCAACAGACAACGCTCAGCTCATCGACAAATACGCGAACGTGAGGTTCAATCGAGCCTATTAAATCCGTTCGCGCCAGCCCCACCGGTCCGCGAGAGCCAACGTCGCCCGCCAGCTTTCGACGGCGTCCGTTGTGCCCACGCCCCTGAGCGAGGAAGCGGCGGTCGCATGGGCGAGGACCAGTGCTTTCTCCAACGGCCAATCTTCGTGATGAGCATAGAGAAGGCCGGCGGCGAAAGCGTCTCCCGCCCCGTTGGCGCCGACTACGGCGTCGACGGGCACCGCGACCGACGGGCGACGCAGCTCATCGCCATCACGCGTCACCAATACGGCACCCTTTGGGAAGTGAACGGCCACCATGGTCATCGCTCCTTGCGAGAGCACCGTCCGGGCGGCATCGAGGCAGGCTTCGATATCGGTATCGCCATCATGCGCCTTGGCCTGGCCGGCGATGGCGGCGATCTCAAAGTCGTTTACAATCAACGAGTCGAGGTACGGCAAGCAAGGACGGACAAGCCCGGCGAGCCTCTCAGCAGGTATCGAACAGAGTTCCAGATTGGTTTTGATCCCGGCGGCGCGCGCCTTCCGCAAAACGCTCACCCAGCCGTTCGCTTCCCCACTCCATGGCGCATCGAGCTGCTCATGAATGCCCGGCAGGCCAAGATGGAGGAGGCGGGCTTCAATGCCCGAGAAGTCGAAGTGATCGGGGGTAAGCAGCGCGCTGGTGCCGGCATGGAACAGATGCGTCCGCCGCCCTGAGCGTTTCGAGGTAAAGGCATCCGTGTAGTTCGTGCGGGCACCAGGGACAACCTTGAGGCGCGAGCATTCGATGCCCGCATCCCGCGCTTCGGCAAGTAGCAGCCCGCCATCCCCGTCGTCGCCGACAAGCCCGATGGTGGAAACGGGGAAGTCCGGGTCGAGCCGCTTCAGGTCGATGGCAAGATTGCACCCGGATCCGCCGCCGCGTACCTCCTCCGTAAGTATCTCGACCACCTCGTCCTCGCCCGGCCAGTGCTCCACGATCTTGTTGTGATCGGCGCACCATGTTCCGCCGGTGACGATGCCGCTTCGGCCTCCCATCACACCGCCTCCGCCTTGAGTACCGGATCCGTGACCGCCAGATCGTCCTCCAGCGTGCGCACCGGCCGGATGCCCCTTTTTTGCAGATGATCGTGGTAGACTTTGACGGCCTCGACTGGCGCGGCTTCGCCTTCGACCACGCGGCGCATGGAGCGCACGATCTCGACGGAATCCTCAGCGAAATAGATCTTGCGCCCGAAGAGCGCGACGCGCGCACCGTGCCGCTCCGCTTGGCCGACGAGTTCCATCGTGTCGCGTGTAGTGCCCGCGCTTCCGCCCAGTATGCCGATGATCAGGTTACCGGGATCGAAGGCAGCGAGCTCCTCCATCGCGCGGGCGCCGTTGTACTGCATTTTGAGGAAAAGCGGCCGGTCAGCAGAGGCGACGCCGGCAAGGCACCGGGCGATGGCGTCGTTGACATAGGCACCGAGTTCGGCATCGCCTGTATCGATGCTGAACGCGGGATTGAAGACCTCAAGGAAATGGCGCATCCCTTGCGCACCAGCTTCGTCACGAAAGGTGGCATAGGCTTCGAGCGCCGCGACGTCTCGCTCCAGATCGTTGTAGAAGGTGACGGCGTAGAGGCCGAGGTCGCAGAGCTGCCTCGCGCGATCGATGCGTGCAGTGCGGAAGGGCTTCGCGGCATGCTTTCGATAAGCGCCGCCGCGAAAGCCCCAGATATCGGTCGTGTCGTTCAGGCGAACGGCTGGGGTGACGTCAGTGTCGGCAAACGCATTCTCCACGATGAGCGCTTCGGCCGAGGAGAGCGACATCAGCATGATGTCGATCAGCCCGGAAGCGACCATGGCTTTCATGGCGCTGCGATAGGCGGCAATCGGCTTCATTAATCCGGTGGGCCGGCCGGCTTCATCGACCTCCGGCCCGGCGACACTCGCACCGCCGCCCATATCTCCATCCTTCGCGTCAGCGATGATGAAGTCGCTTCCCCGATACGCCCCAGACCGGATGTGCACGAGCTTACGATCGAGTGTCCTGTCCGTCTCAGCCATTTCTTCGTTCTCCTCCATTGGGCCTGCGTTTGCGGCCTCTACGGTCGCTGTCTCCGGCATTGCCGCCCCTGATTGCGGCAACAGCGCTCGCCAGCGACCTGATCAGACACAGCGCGCCGGCAAGCGAGCCTGTGCTGCCCACCGCCATCCCAGGCACGATCAGGACTTCGTTCGCATGCGGGGCGAGGGGGCTCAGAGGCGTGTCCGTAATGGCGATGACGGTACCGCCGCGGGCGCGATGAGCGCGCGCTTCCTCAACCACTGACGGTTGGTAAGGGCTGAAACTGATGGAGACGGTCGCATCCTTTGGCCCAGCAAGCTGCGACTGACGCAGGGCGAACCCCCCAACATTGTCGAGGAGAATGCATTCCTGACCCTTCTCCAGGAGGCTCCAAGCAAACAGGCTGGCAAACGGGTAAGACAGGTGCTGTGCGGTGACGAAAATTGAGGTGACTCCGGCCAAGCTATTGACGGCGCGCTCGAAAGCGGTCGCGTCGAAATCGCGGTTGAGCACCTCGATATCCCGCTGCGCCTCAAGGGCGAGACGGCGTAGCGCATCTGCCGGCCCTTCCCCTTGTGGCGCACCTTGCGAATCGTTCTTCGTCTTCACCAGAAAGACGAGGTGATCCCTGAAGCCTCGCTTCATCTCGGCGAAGCCCGTGTAGCCGAGTGACTGGGCGAAGCGCACAAGGCTGGATGGTGGCGCACCCACTCGCCCAGCAAGCTGGACCACCGTTTCCGTGGCCATGGCCTCCGGATTGCTGAGCGCGAATTGTGCGATCGACTGAAATTGGGGACTGAGCTCGGGATACCGCGCCACGATGCGGCTTCGCATCTCCAGAAAGCTCGAACTCCCTTCCCCTGCATCGTTTTTTCTGACCATGCCGCCTTCTAGCAGGTTCGGCTGCGAACATAAATTGCTAAAGCCAATCTGAAATGAAAATTCTTTCTATTGACTACATGACAATTTTCATTCCCAATGGATATAGCGCCTGCATATGGCGCCGCGCCTGGAGGAGGCGCCGCGGAAGGGCCGGATCATCGGTCCGGTGTCGAGACACCATGGGAGGACCACATGTCGATCATCAAAGCTTCGAGAATCATGCTCGCCGGCACCGTGCTGGCAGGTGCCGCATCCTTCGGCTTCCTGACCGAACCGGCCAGCGCCCAGGAACGCTCCATCAAGGTCTGGTTCGGGCGGCAGGACTTCATCCCCGAAGACGAGTTTGCCGCCTTTAAGGCCGACTACCCGGACATCAATGTGGAGTTCGAGGTCATCCGACTGGAAGACGTCAATTCCCAGCTCGTGCTGGCGCTGCGCTCCGGGAATGCGCCCGACATCGTGCAGATCCACGCCCGCGACGTGGCGCAACTCGCCGTCAATAATGTGGTGAAGGACTTCACCCATATGATCGGGGAAATGAAGGAGCGCTTCCCCGATACATACAGCCAACTCGCACCGCTCACCTGGGAAGGCGCTTCGGACGAGGACGGCAAGATTTACGGCGCGGCGCTTTTCGCCCAGTCCATTTATCTGACCTACCGCACGGACTGGCTCGAAGAAGCCGGCATCGAATATCCGCTGGAGACCACGGACCGCGTCTTGGAGGCTGCCCGCGCCCTATCCGAGGGCGATCGTTTCGGCTTCAGCCTGCTCGGCTGCTGTAACAGCCCGACCTGGGAGCTGCCGCTGTTCCTGGCCATGGGTGGCAAGATCATCGATGGCGTGCCGCAGATCGACAACGAGATCGGTGTCGAGTGGATCAGCTTCTACCAGACGCTGATGAAGGAGGGCGCCGCTCACCCCGACACGCCGTCCTGGGATTCGGGCCAAATGCGTGCTGCCTTCATCGGCGGACGGGCCGGCATGATGAACGAGGGCGAGCACATCTATGTCGAAGTCCACAAGCAGATTCCCTACGAGGAGGGCAAGTGGTCCTTCGAACGCCTGCCTACACGACCCGGCCAGACTGAGCCGCATGTCCAGTCCGGCTTTGCCTTTCCCTATATCGTGACGACGGCAAACGAGGACGAAGAGGCCGCTATGCTGGCCATCGAATATCTCGCCCGCCCGGAGATCGCCAAGCAGGTGGCGATCCGTTACCAGCCGACCACCAACACGGCCGTTGCGGAAGACGAAGAGTATCTCGCCGCAAAGCCATGGGCCGGCGACGTCGCCCCGCTTGCCGCCAATCTGGAGAACCTGCCCACGCATCCCACGCGGGCGATCCAGATCTACGATGTGCTGCAGGAACTGCGCGACAGGATGGTCGCTGAGCCCAATGCCGACCCGCAGGCCCTCGCCTCCGAGTATCAGCAGAAGCTGAATGAGGCCGCTGGCTTGTGATCCCGAACTTCCTCCCGAAGGGCGGTTCGGCCATCTGCGGGCCGGGCCGCCCTGAGGAGGCACAGCAAGAGCGATGGTTCCCATGAGCATGATTCAGGATGGTGCGCCGCCGCTTACCGCCGCCGAGCGGTTTCACGATTTCCTTCAGCGGCTGGTCCCTTATGCGCTGGTTATTCCCGGTCTCGTCTTCGTGCTGGGCGTCTTGGGCTATGCGGTGGCCGGTGGCGTCGTCCTGTCCCTCAATGAGACGGACATGTTCCTCAACCAGACCTTCGTCGGCCTGAAGAACTACATCGATATCTTCAAGGACCCGCGCTTCCAGAGTTCGCTTTGGAAGACCATCGTCTTCGTGGTTTCGTCCATCACGCTCGGCATCGCGCTGTCGATGATGTTCGCGCTGACGCTTTATCACGTAGGCTTCGGCCGGCGCTTCTTCCGCGGGCTGAGCCTGGTGCCGTATTTCGTGTCCGGCATCGCCACTGCGGTCATGTTCCGCTTCATCTTCACGACCAGCGGTGGCTTCGTGAACTATGTGCTGGGAGGCCTGGGCCTGCCGACGCCCTCCTGGCTCGGCGATCCTGTGCTGGCCTTCATCGTGGCGGTGCTGGCCAATTGCTGGTTCATGGTGCCTTTCGCCACACTCATTCTTCTGGGCGGTCTGCAGACAATCGATAGGGACATCTATGACGCGGCGACGATCGACGGGGCTTCGGGGGCGCAGACCTTCCGCCGCATCACGCTGCCGCTGATCAAGCCGATGATGGGGGTCAGCCTCATCTGGGTCTCCTACATCAGCTTCTCCACCTTCGACATCATCCTGGCGCTGACGGCGGGCGGGCCGCTCAGGGCGACGGAGCTGGTCTCCGTCTACATGTACCAGATCGCCTTCCTGCAGCTCGATTTCGGGCAGGGCTCAGTGCTGATGGTGGTGCTTCTTACCTTCAACACGGTGCTGAGCCTCGTCTACCTCAAGATTTTCGTGTTCGGCGACCGCCGCTACAAGGCGGCGCGGTGAGCGCTGCGCTTAGGATAGGAGTTGCGCCGTGACCATCATTTCCAGAACCGAACCGCAACCCTCGGCCGGCGTGGTCGAGTTCATCGGCAGCCTGCGCTTCCGCGCGGGACGCTTCGTTCTGATCGGCATTCCGCTGGTAATTCTGGTGATCTGGACGACCGTGCCCATCGTTTGGGCGGTGCTGGCTTCGCTCAAGGAGCCGCTGGAGATCTATCAGTCCAACACGCTGCTGCCGTCCAATCCGAGCCTCGACGCCTATCGTGAGGTGCTGTCGATGCCGGGCTTCCGCGGTTGGCTGTGGAATAGCGTGCTCGTCACAGTGGTCGCAACGATCGTGCCGCTAACGATCTCGATCCTCGCGGCATACGGCTTCGCGCGCTATGCCTTTCGCTTTCGCCATCTTCTGTTGCTCCTCTACTTGGTACCCCGCATTATCCCGCGCGTCAGCCTGATCGTGCCGCTCAATAACCTGATGACGGATCTCGGACTGGTGAACACCTACTGGGTGCTGTTCATCACCTACACGGCGAGTGCGATCCCGCTTGCCACCTGGATCCTAGTCGGCTTCTTCGGCTCCATCCCCAAGGAGATCGAGGAGTCGGCGACCATCGACGGCGCCAATATGTGGAACCGGCTGAGGCGGGTCATGATTCCCATTGCCTGGCCAGGCGTGGTCACAGCCGGTGTGTTGTGCATCCGCGAGGCCTGGAACGAGTTCGCCTTCGTGCTGGCGCTCGTCAACGAGACTGGCATGCGCACGCTCCCCTACCAGCTTTACATGCTGAAGGACTCCATGGGGGTGCAGGACTACGCCGTCTACAACGCCTTCACCGTTTTGACAGTGCTGCCGTTGCTTATCGTCTACCTCCTTCTGGAACGGCGCGTGGTCGATTCAATCGTCTCTGGAGCCGTGAAATAGATGCTTGAGAAAATCCGAACCCAAGACAGAACGCCAGGGAGGAGCACGATGGACAATACGTTCGTGGAGTTCCGCGACCTGCGAAAGAGCTATGGCGCGCTCGAGGTCCTGCACGGGATCAATCTGGCAATCGGTAAGCATGCCTTCGTCGTTCTGGTCGGCCCCTCCGGCTGCGGAAAATCGACCCTCCTGCGCATGATCGCCGGCCTTGAAGCAATCACCGCCGGCACGATCTCGATTGATGGGCGCGTGGTCAATCGCATCCATGCCAAGGACCGCGGCATCGCCATGGTGTTCCAGTCCTATGCGCTCTACCCGCACATGACGGTGCGGGAGAATCTCTCCTTCAGCCTGGAGATGGCCAAGACGCCGAAGGACGTAATGGTCGCGCGCATCGAGCGCGCAGCAGGCATTCTCCATCTGGATCCTCTCCTCGACCGCTTCCCCGCACAGCTTTCCGGCGGCCAGCGTCAGCGGGTCGCGATGGGCCGGGCACTGGTGCGCGAACCGGCGCTGTTCCTGTTCGACGAGCCGCTGTCGAACCTCGACGCCAAGCTGCGCGTGGAGATGCGCGCCGAGATCAAGGCGCTGCACCAGCGTCTTCAGAGCACCACCATCTACGTCACACATGACCAGGTCGAGGCTATGACCATGGCCGACCTCGTCGTGGTGATGAATGATGGGCGCATCGAGCAGTCGGGCCGGCCGCTCGAACTCTACGACCATCCGGCAACGCTGTTTGTCGCAGAGTTCCTCGGCTCGCCAGCCATGAACCTCCTGCGCGGCACGGTGGTATCCCGCAGTCCGGAAAAGGCGGTCGATGTCGGCGGTGGCATCCTTCTGCCGCTGCCCGAGGACGCGTCGGTGACCGCCGGTCAGGACGTGGTTTACGGGATGAGGCCCGAACACCTTGCCATCGGCAAGCCCGGGCAAGGCATCGGCGCGAAAGTCTCCCTTGTCGAGCCGGCAGGCTGGGAAACCCATCTCCACGCCGAAGGCGGTGGGCATATCTTCCGCGTCATCTCCACAAAACGGCTCGACGTCGTGCCAGGCGATCCCGTCTCCCTCGTGCCGGATGCCGGCCGGGTCCACCTCTTCGACGCAGCTTCCGGCCTGCGTATCTGAAAACATTGCTACCTGGGACGATAAAAGAATGAACATTGCAACGCCCGCCGGGTCCGACGCGCGCGCACTTCCCAAAGAGCCGGCACCACGGCGGCTTGCCGACGCCATCCGCATCCTGACCATCGACGCGGTGGAAAAGGCCAAATCCGGCCATCCGGGCATGCCCATGGGCATGGCGGACGCCGCCGTCGCCCTCTTCGCCACGGCGCTGAAGTTCGATCCCGCCGATCCGGAATGGCCAGACCGCGACCGTCTGGTGCTGTCGGCCGGCCACGGCTCCATGCTTCTTTATGCCGCCCTCCACCTCACCGGCTATCCGGGCTTCGACCGCGCAGCGCTCGAGGCCTTCCGCTCATACGGCTCGCTTACCGCCGGGCATCCGGAGGTGGAGCAGGCCCACGGCATCGAGACGACGACCGGTCCGCTCGGCCAGGGCGTCGCCACCGCCGTCGGCATGGCACTTGCCGAGCGCATGCTCAATGCCCGCTTCGGCGACGACCTCGTCAACCATTATACCTATGTCATCGCCAGCGATGGCGACCTGATGGAGGGGGTCAGCCACGAGGCCTGCTCACTCGCGGGGCATCTGAGGCTCAATCGACTCATCGTCCTCTATGACGACAATGAGGTCACCATCGACGGCCCGGCCGACCTTTCCTTCAGCGAGGACGTCACCAAGCGCTTTGAGGCTTATGGCTGGGCAGTGGTGCTCGTCGAAGGCCACGATCACGCCGCGGTCGCCGCCGCGCTGGCCCGCGCGCAAGCAAGCGACCGCCCGACGCTTATCCGCTGCAAGACCGTGATCGGCTGGGGTGCGCCGACCAAGGCGGGAGATCCCGCGAGCCACTCCGGCGCGCTCGGCGAAGAGGAAATCGCCGGCACGCGGCGCGCGCTCGACTGGAATTATGCGCCCTTCGAGGTGCCCGAGGAGATCGCCCGCTCATGGCGGCGATTCGCGGAAGCGGGTGCGGCCGAGCGTGCGGCGTGGAAGCGCCGCTACGAGGCTGCCGATCCGACGATCCGCGAGGCCTTCGATGCCGCGCTCGCCGGGACGCTTCCTCAGAATTTCGACCGCATCATTGCTGATTTCAAGCGCTG
Organism: Chelativorans salis; assembly: GCF_025336525.1. GTDB lineage: Bacteria > Pseudomonadota > Alphaproteobacteria > Rhizobiales > Rhizobiaceae > Chelativorans > Chelativorans salis. The sequence continues at coordinate 120,740 of NZ_JAOCZP010000011.1, read as the reverse complement.
GGCGATCGAGCGAGACAAGCCGGAGCCGACACGCTTTTCTTCGGGCCACGTACTGGAGCGGCTTGTGCCTGCGATCGACACCCTCGTCGGCGGCTCAGGGGACCTCACACCCGCCAACAACACGCTGACCGCAGGGCAGGGCACCGTCGCGCGGGGCAGCTACGCAGGCCGCTATATCCATTATGGCGTGCGCGAGCATGCCATGGCGGCGATCATGAATGGGCTGGCGCTGCACAAGGGATTCATTCCCTATGCCGGCACGTTCCTCGCCTTCACGGACTATTGCCGCCCGGCGATTCGCCTCGCCGCGCTGATGGAAAAGCGCGTCATCCATGTCATGACGCACGATTCCATCGGGCTCGGCCAGGACGGACCGACCCATCAGCCCATCGAGCATCTGGCGGGCCTGCGCGCCATGCCCGGCATTCGCGTCTTTCGTCCCGCCGACGCGGTGGAGGTCGCCGAATGCTGGGCCCTGGCGCTGCGCCATGACACGGGACCATCGATCCTGGCGCTCAGCCGGCAGGACGCGCCCCTCGTGCGACGAGGGCATACCGAGCAAAATCTCTGCGCGCGTGGCGCCTATATCCTGCAAGAGGCCGGCGCAAGCCACCGCGCCACGCTGCTTGCCACCGGAACGGAGGTTGCACTAGCGCTTCGCGCGCGCGTAAGGCTTGAGGCGGAGGGGATCGGCGCCCGCGTTGTGTCCATGCCCTGCCTGGAGATTTTTGAACTGCAGGACGACGCCTACAGGGCCAAGGTCTTGGGCGCCGTGCCGGTTCGGATCGCCATCGAGGCGGCCGCACGCCTTGGCTGGGACCGCTATCATGGCGGTGCCGGCGGCTTCGTCGGCATGAATCGCTTCGGCGCCTCCGCTCCGGCAGGCGTGCTTTACGAAAAGTTCGCCATTACCGAGGAGGTGGTCGTCGCGGCCGTCAAGGCGCGCTTACTGGATTGAACCGAGCGACAGCGCCTGCCCGACGTCGGTCTCTCCGGCTTAGGCAGAAGCGCCACATCCTTCGCAAGAATTCCGCATGCCCATCCGAAACGGACTGTGTTGCGCCCCCTCGGGATTGTCTTGCCTTTCCGGCCGGTTTCATCCTGTCCGACACCTGAGGCGGTACCGCCTGACATCCGTGAGCGCGGCTATCATGGCGTGAACTTTGGCGGCATCTCCGTCGGCGGCATCGTCAACGTCTCCAATCCTTTTTCATCTAGCGGGCTCTTCCTCGGTTCTGACTGATCCTCTCTTCCTTGAAGAACGGATTGTCGAAACCACGATCACGATCAGAAGAATGACATCGATTGTGATGATCGCGGCGCTGATCGGGCGCTCGATGAAGATCATCGGCCCATCACGCGAAATGAGCAGGGAGCGCCTGAAATTGCTTTCGAGCACGCCGCCGAGGATCATGCCGATGATGAGCGGCGCCAGCGGAAACCCGGCGCGCCGCATGACGTAGCCGACGACACCGAAGGTGAGCATCACCCAGAGATCAAAGGTCGAGCTCTGCAGCGCATAGGTCCCGAGAGTGGAGAACAGGAGGACCGCCGGGATCAACCAGGCCTTCGGAACCCGGAGCACTTCGGCAAAGAGCGGCACAAGCAAGATGCCAACGACGAGTAGGATGACGTTGCCCATCAGGTAGGCGACGAAGATGCCGCCCACGATCTCGGGATGATAGCGGAACAATTCGGGCCCGGGGAAGAAGCCCAGGAGAATGAGCGCCCCCATGAGCACGGCGGTGGAAGCGTCGCCTGGAATGCCGAGTGTCAGCGTTGGGATCAGCGCGCCGCCGCAGGTGCCGTTGTTTGCCGCTTCGGTCGCCACGACGCCACCCTCGGCACCCTCTCCATATTTCTCGTTCGGGTGCGCCAGCTTCTTGGCGGTTGCATAGGAAATGAAGGCGCTGACGTCGCCGCCTGCTCCAGGGATGGCTCCGAAAAACGTGCCGATCAGCGCCGACCTTGCCAGGTTGAACTTGTGATGCCCCAGGAGCCGCAGGGCGCGGAACGAGATGCGGAGGCGCTGAACGTTTGGGCGCGCCAGAAAGCCCGCCGCCTCGATCTGGAAAAACATCTCTGATAGAGCGAAAAGGCCGACAACCACGGCAACGATATGCGGCCCGCTCGAAAGCTTGAAGTTTCCGAAGGTGAAACGATAGGCGTTCGTGAATTCGTCCGTGCCGACCATCGCCAGCGTCAGGCCCAGCGCGCCGGCGAGAAGCCCCTTAAGCGCCGATCCCTCCGAGACGATGGCGATGGTCAATATGCCGAGCAACGCCATGGCGAAATATTCGGGCGGGGCGAAGCGCAGCGCGAACTTGGCGAGAAGCGGCGAAAAGAAAAGCAAGATGAGACCACCGACAAGACCGCCGATTGCCGAGGCTGCGACGGCCAGGCCCACGGCATCCTGGGCGCGGCCTTTCTGCGCCATCGGAAAGCCGTCGCACAGCGTCGCCGCGGCAAGCGGAGTTCCCGGGATGCGCAGCAGAATGGCCGAAATCGAGCCGCCGGCCGAGCCGCCGATATAGATGGCGATCAGCATGCCCATCGCCGCGATCGGCGGCAGGTGAAAGGCGATGGGGAGCATGAGCACGATGCCCATGAGGGGGCCGAGCCCGGGCAGCACGCCGATCACCAGTCCCGCCACAATGCCAAGCATGGTCAGAACCAGTGCCTGAGGAACCAGGAAAAGAGGCAGCCCTTCGCGGAGCAGGTCGAACATTCGCGACCCGCTAGCTGAACAGGGCGATGTTGAAAGCGCCGACGGGCAGAACGACGTTCAACAGCCCTTCGAATACGAAGGCCGTCGCAAGCGAAAGGCCTATCCCTCCGGCGAGCGCTGCGACCGGCCCGATGCCCAGAAGCCAAAACAGGAGGAAGCACAGTACCGGCGTGGCGAGATGGAACCCGGCATAGGGCAAGACGATCAGGTAGATCGTGAAGACGCCGGTCGCCACCAGCGCGGGCCGGGTGCCCGCCCGCGCTTCCAGCGGCGACCTCTGCTGAACCCGGCCGAGAACGAGGCGCAGCGCAAGCGCGGCCGCAAGCACGGCCATGATCGAGGCAACGATCCGTGGGTAAAGAGCGGCGTTTTCCATCGGGCCCCCGCTCGCCGCGTCCTGCTCGGCGAGCGAGGTGGCGGACTGCCAGAAGATCACCGCCGGTATGGCGGCGAAGATGGCCCAAGCGATCCAGTCAAAGGCAAAGTCGCGAAATCTCTGCATTGCCTTCTCCTGAGCCCGGCGGCCGGCAAAGCGGCCGCCCTGCGCGGCCCGCCGTCACCTCACCGATGCCAGCGTCTCTTTTTCCCAGGTGATGGCGTCGATGCCGCTCTGCAGGTCGGCTGCGACCGGTCCGACGATCTCCTCATATTGCTCGGGCCCGTAGCCCAGGGGAACATAGCCCATATCGAGGAGCCTTTGCTGTACATCCTCGCGTGCCAGGGCACTGCCCATTGCCTCGCGTAGCTTCGCCACCACGTCCTCCGGCGTTTCTTTGCGCACGAGCCACCAATTCCAGCCCATTGGCGCAAGGCCTGTCATGCCGAGTTCGATGCCGAAGTCCTGGACACGCGGCGCGCCGTCGTAAGTCTGCGAGGACCGCTCCAGGTCGGACAGCACCGCGAGCACCTTCAGGTCTTCCTTGTTGGTCGTGTAGACACCCGGATTGATGACCATGAAGTCAAGAACGCCGCCGCGCAAATCCTTAACCGCGTTGTCGATCTCGGGATAGGGAACCACTTGGGCGACCATGTCCGATATCTGCATCACCCTCGCGACCACCATGTGGGGCAGCGTGTCGGTGGTGCCGGGAGAGTAGCGCAATTCGCCCGGTTGTTCTTTGGCGTAGGCGACGAGGGAGGGGAAGTCCGTGAACCGCTCCTCGTCCTTGCGCACGACGATGGCAAAGCTGTTCGATGTGGCCGACCACAGCGGTGTGAAGTCCTCATAGGTCCAGTCGGCATTGCCGAACATCGGCTGAAGAACCAGCGGCGCGACATAGCCGTCTATGATCGTGTAGCCGTCGGCCGGCTTTTCCATTGCGGTCAGAAAAGCCTTGGTGCCTGCCGCGCCAGGCGTAGAGACCACGGCGACGTTGACGCCGAGCTCCTCGCCCATGGCGTCGGCGATCACTTGGCTCGCCGCCATGGTGGCACCCGGCGCCCACGGATAAATATTTTCGATGTTGCGCTGTGGAAATTGTGCGTGCGCCGAACCGGCAAGGGTCAGACATGCCACTACCGGCATCAGCCATTTGAGTGAAAGCTTCATCGTTTCCTCCCTGGATCAGGTTGCACAGTTCAGCTCGTACCAGCGATATACCTCGGCAGGCGTATCGTGCGCCTTTAGCTCCTGGACCAATTCGCGGTAGAGCGCTTCGGAAACCTTGGGGTCCGTCACCGGGTCGCGCTGCCGAGGATCGCGCTTGAGGTCGTAGAGCCGAGTGCCCAGATCCTCGTATCCAAAGCCGTCATTGTTGGGAACGCGCTTGGCGTCCTTCAGGGCATCTATCCCGAGAAGGGGTGCGCCCTTCGTGAAGTCGAATGGCGGTACGAGGCGGGCCGTCCGCAACTCGTCGACTGCGAAGGGTGCGATCATGTGGGACGGCGCCAGCGTGTATTCGACCAGACCCTCGCGGGTGATGTCGGGTGGATAGTGATAGAGCGCCCAGTCGCCATCGGTGACACCGATGGGGCCGGCAAATATCCCAAAGACGGCCGCACTCCGGATGGGCTCATCGGCGGGCAGCATCGGCAGGATACTGTGGCCACGCACCTCCTCCGGCACCGGCAGGCCGTAAAGCCCGAGGAACGTCGGCATCAGATCGGTCGTCTGAGTGAGATGGCTTCGGCGGGTGCCGGCCTGGTCGACATGTGCGGGGTGATAGATCATCAGGGGGATGTGCGAAATTTCTTCGTAGTAGGGCATGCGCGACTTGCCCCACCAGCCATGCTCGGAAAGCAGGAAACCGTGGTCGGTGGACAGCACTACGCACGTGTCCTTCCACATGTCATTCGCGTCCAGATAGTCGATGAGACGGCCGAAATACTCGTCGCACATGGCAACCAGCGCTGCGTAGTTGGCGCGGATCTCGGCGATCTCCTCCGGGCTCTCGACGACGCGCTCGTAATGCGGCCAGTCGAGGATCCTGCCGTTGTAGCCGGCGTCGTATGCCGCCTTGAAGCGCTCCGGCGCGTGGAAGGGTTCGTGTGGGTCGAAGCATTCCAGCATCAGGAACCACTCGTCGGCGTTTCGATTGCGGTCGAGGAACTCGAACGCCGATCTGAAGCAGCGCGGACCAGGGAAATCCTGTTCCTCGACCATGGCTTCCCGGTTGATGGCGTGCTGAATCCTCTTGTCGCGCTTGGCCGGATCGTAGTGGCGTTCGTCGAACCGCTCCCGAATGCGCTCAACGGGTGCCTCGACCATCGCTACCCAGGGGTCATACTCCTGCCCGCGGATGAAGTCGTAGCTCGAGAACTTCGTGTGGAATCCGTGTCCTCCGTCCTCAAAGTAATGCAGATGGTCAGAGATGAGGTGTGTGTAGATGCCGCTCTCCTTCAGTATCTGGACGAAGGAATTGTCGAACGGTTCCAGAGGTCCCCAGGAGCGGTGCGTGAAGTTGAGCCTGCCCGAATGCATGTCACGCCGGGCGGGCATGCATGGCAGCGACCCGACATAATGCTTGTCGAACGTGACGGCGCGTGCGGCAAACCGGTCAAAATTAGGTGTCTTTACGGCTTCGCTTCCATAGGCGCCGATCGCACTACGGTTGAGTGAGTCAAACAGCACAAAGATCGTACGCATCGAACCTCCCTGATAGGGGCAATGTGGCGCAATCCATCGATAAGCGATAATAGATATTCGTACTAAGGTGATGCCTAAAGGTTATCGTCATGAGGCTTCTGATCTCACGTCATCTGGAAAATTTTCTGGCGCTTTATGACGCGAGGAACATGCATGCGGCGGCAGATAAGAAGGGCATCTCGCAGCCGGCGCTGACCAAAAGCCTGCGCCTCCTGGAGAAGGATTTCGGAGCCGAGCTGTTCGTGCGCACCCCAAAGGGCCTGGAGCCGACCGATGCGGGAGATGCACTCTATCGCCACGCCCGCACGATCGACCAGGAAGCGCGATTTGCCTCCATGGACATCCAGGACATCCACCACAACCTCGGCGGGCGGATCAGGATCGGCGTCGGACCGATCCTCACCCTGAGCATCTTCCCGGCCGTGCTCGTCGATTTCCACCAGCAGTTCCCGTTCGTCGAAGTGACGGTGGAAACCGGAGTTTCCAGCCAACTCGTCCAGAGTCTCGCCCGCGGCAATCTCGACGTCGTCGTCACGGCACTTCCCGAGCAGCCGCTTCCGGAAGGATACGTTGGATTGCCGCTCATCAAGAACGACATGACCGTTATTTGCCGGGAGGACCATCCTCTGCGCTCGCGCGGAGAAGCCAGTCTCGACGAGCTGTCGTGCTTCGGCCTTGTCGGATTCACCGACGACCGCGAGTTCGCAAAACATTCCAGGCGCGTATTCGGTTCGCGCGCCGAAAAGCTGCAGCCCGTCCTGCAAACGACCTCGCTTTCCGTCATGTTTGGGATTCTTGCAGCGACAGACTACTTCGCAATTCTGAGCACAATGATCCTGCTCCGAGCGCGGCGGGAAGGGCTGGATCGGCTGCCCGTGCAGCATGATCTGTGGCAGATTGAAATCGCGCTCATGTGCAAGGAATCGCTGATTGGCTCCCGGCCCATCTCGGCGATAAAGGAAGCCTTGCTGGCGCGCGTGTGAGAAGTCAAGCACACATTCACTACGAACGAAGGGGAGTTGCCGCAACTCGTTACCGGGTTGCTTCAAGTCAACTTTTGTCCAGAGGCGGCCGATCGAACATGATCAAGGAGGTCCGCAATTGTGATGGGTTTCGCATGCCGGCCATCGACGTGTTGGCCTGGCGCCAGGGCCGGCGTCCGAAACCCATCACGCTTCGCGACAAGATGGCGAGGCGGCGGAGTGCGACGGGTGCGGTATCTCAGCCGTCAAATTTGCGCTTAGCATCCAGAGCAGCAAAAGGTTGGAAGATGCTTTATTCCAGCCCGAAGCAATTGGCGTAGTAGGTTGTCGTGGCTGGCCAATCCGAAAATAGACCGACTACGCCGACATCTTCATGCAGCACATTGAGCAGAGTGAAGATATCGCCGTCATTGTTCGTCACATCGCTGATCGAGTGGTAGTACCAGCCGCCGCCGTCTTTGAGCGGCCCGGAGCGCTCTGCTGTCCAGGAGATAATCTTGAGGCCGGCAGCCTTGGCCTCCTTGGCATAGGTGGAGGGAACAATCTTGCCGTCCTCGACCGTCACCAGCATCCACATGGGCGGCGCGATGTAGTTCACATCCATCTCCTTCAACTCACGCATGCCCGGTTCCCAGCTGGACGGGTCCATGTGTGAGAAGCTCGCGTCCTCGTCGCGGCCGTCGAGATAGACGGCCTGCCGGCCGAATTCCGGCTCGTTCTCGACCCAGTAGAGCACGTCGGCCAGGTTGAAGGACTGGGGAAAGACGTCCGCCGGGTCGACGCCTGCCGCCTTGTATTCGTCGATCATCTGCTGGGCATACATTTCCTGCGTGTAGTCGCCCTCGAACGGCATCCGGACAGCAGGTGCCTTCAATTCCGGCGTGAACTTCACGCCGAGCGACTTGAAAAGCTCGATCGATTCGGCGTGGGTCATGACCGTGCCGTGAGTGGCGTAGAGATCGGTGCGCCAACGGGGCGTGGCGTCGAGAAACTCTTCGACGGTCACGGCTTGCTTGTCGCTTGCGTCCATCTTGCCGTTGAGCGACTTGAACTCGGCCAGGGTAATGTCGGAGGTTCTGCATTCGGCCGTGGCGTCTTGCCCGCCGCTGGCGGGCGTGAATGGTGTGGCGCAGGTGGAGGAGAATTCCCTGGCGAGGATGTCGGTGGTGGTGGCGAGATCGTCCTGGCTATGGCGGCAAACCAATGCGCGGTCCTTGGTGAAGGTGACGTCGCATTCCACAATCCCCGCTCCCATGCGTGCTGCAGCGACGTAGGATTCAAGCGTGTGTTCGGGAAACTGCAATCCAGCGCCGCGATGGCCGATCGACCAGGAGGACTTGGTGAAGGGGCCTGCCTGGCAGGCAGCGAGCTTTTCCTTAAGTTCACCTTCGTCCATGTCCTGGACGAGATAGAAGGGCCGCGGACCGAGCTGGATGCTTTGCGGGGCGTTGGCCGTTTCGGCCAAGCCCGGACCCGTGGCGGCGGCAAGAAGCAGTGCCGATACAAGATAGCGAGGCATGAACTGTCTCCCAGATGGCCCTTCGATCCGCGGACGCAATCAGTTTACCATGAGTTCGACCGCAATTACCTGACGGCCACATGACACATCGCGGACGACCAACATAACGGTATTGCCAAGACAGCACGACTGGTCGGCGTCGCGCATGCGAGAAGGCTCCCGTCCGGACGCGGGCAATCCCGTCGGAAACGCTGTCGCCAAACAGTCGCTCGGTTCCAGCTGCGGTGCGATCTTAAGTCGTTATAACAGATACCTCTGACGTTCAGCTCAACCTTGACATGAACTGTTGCTGCCGGGAGCGCTAGGAACAGCTGTTGCCTTCGGGTGGTTGAGCGCCTCGGCGGAGGCAAGGTCGGTGCCGAAAGGCTTTTCGATGACGATGCGGCGAAAGCCCCTTCTCCCGCGAAAATCCGGCAGCGCTCAGCTGCTCGATAACGATACCAAAGAAACGCGGCGCCGTGGCGAGGTAGAGGACGGCGTTGGCATGACCACTTTCCTTGGCACGCTTTTCCAGGCGCTCGGCAAGGCGGCGGTAGGTTTCGGGATTGTCGAAATCGCCCGTGAGATAGAAAAGACGCCCGACAATCCAGCCCCAAGTCTCCAGATCGAGATGGACCTTGGGTTAACGCGGCAGGCGAAACGATTGCCGAGAGTGTCGATGAATTGCATGGCGACCAGAACCTCATCAGCAAGGAGACGGCACTCGACGAGAACGGCGAGATGGTGAATGGCCGCGGCGACGATCCAAACCGCCACGATATACTCATGGGCTCAATGCCGGATGGTACGGCGCATGACGCGACGTGCGAGGACTGGACCTCAAGTGCAGAGGACGGCAGCGCCATGGTCGGTCATCATGACCGGATGGGATTTGACGATTCTGCCGCGTCGAAGTTTTGGAATTCGTCGCATCCATCTCGCGGATGCAGCCAAACAGCTCTCCAAGGCACCGGCGGGGATGGATTGTTCTACTGCTTCGCAACGCAGTAGAGCGTCACAAAAAGCTCTGGCGGGGTGCGCTCGCCGCGTCAGGTATCCTCGGACGGGTGAGTTTCGCGCCTACCTTGGATTGGCTGCCTCAACAGTGTAGCCCCATCCCCCAGTTGATGACTTACATGGGCCTCCGCACGGAATGACCTGGCGGACTGCGTCGTCTGGGCTACCGCGAACACAAAAGTTATAACAAAGGCATCCAAGTGATTTGTTGCTCGGTGCCTGGACGAATATACGTCCTGCGAAAATGTAATTGCCCTGTTGGGAGGAGGCGCGCGTCCGCAAGGAATGGCGCTTCGATAAAGGACCACAACGATCGAGGATAGGGATGGAGGACGCACTCGCGCACTCGTTCCACGCGCTGGTCGCGGGCGGCGGAGTGTTTTATCTGGCAATCGGCGCAGTGGTCGGGCTGGTGTTCGGGATCATTCCGGGCCTTGGCGGCCCGACGGCGCTGGCGCTGCTGATCCCGCTGACCTTCGGTATGGACACGACTTCGGCGATGTTCCTCGCGGGTGGCATCATGGGCGGGGTGCCCTTCGGCGGCTCGGTCACCGCGATCCTGCTGAACACACCCGGCACGGCGCCGAACGCCGCCACAGTCTTCGACGGCTACCCGATGACGTTGCAGGGCCGTGCCGGCGCGGCACTTGGCGCTGCCGGGGCCGCTTCGGCGATTGGTGGGCTGTTCGGGGTGATCCTGCTTCTCCTGGCGCTTCCGATCGCGCGCGAGGTGATCCTCTTTTTCGCGCCGCCGGAGTTCTTCATGCTGGCAGTGCTCGGCCTTAGCGCGATTGCGGTCTCTACCGAAGGCAAGCTGCTACGCGGGCTGATTGCCGCCGGTCTCGGTCTGATGATCGCCTTCGTCGGCTATGATGATGTCGGCTCGGGTACCCGCTTTACATATGGCGTCGACTACCTATGGGACGGGGTGCCTCTGGTGCCCACGCTGATCGGTCTGTTCGCCGTGGCCCAGATCGTCTCTCTTTACCTCTCGGGTGGCGCGATCACCAAGAACCCCGAGGAGGTGGAGGTCAGCCGGGTGGGAGAGGGTGTGCGTGCCGTCTTCCGCGAGTGGCCGACCGTGCTGCGCGGTTCCTCCATCGGTGCCGCCATAGGTGCAATTCCCGGGGTTGGCGGGACGGTGGCGGCTTTCCTTGCCTATTCCGTCACGGTTCAGATTTCCGACGAGCCGGAGACCTTCGGCAAGGGCAACATCAAGGGCGTGATCGCGCCCGAAGCGTCGAACAACGCACGCGAGGGCGGAGCGCTGATCCCGACCCTGGCCTTCGGCATCCCCGGCAGCGCGGAGATGGCGGTCTTTCTTGGTCTGCTGGTGCTGCATGGAATGCAGCCGGGGCCGGCAGTGTTGCTTAATCACATGGACGTGGTGACAAGCCTGATCCTGTCGCTCGCGTTCGCCTCGGTCTTTGCCTCGGTCATGTGCTTGCTGGTGGCGCGGCAACTCGCCCGGATCACCCTGATCGACGTGAACTATCTTGTGGCAATCATCCTGCCGGTCGCTCTGGTCGGTGCCTATGCTCTGAACAGCTCAATGTACGATGTGATCGTCGCGGTGATCTTCGGCGTGATCGGCTACCTGATGATCCGGTTCGACTATCCGCGCCTGCCATTGGTCATCGCGATGTTCCTCGGCAGCGTAATGGAGGTGAACTTCCGCCAGTCACTGATGATCTCGCGCGGTGACTGGACGACCTTCTTTTCACGGCCGGTGTCGCTGATCCTGTTCCTTCTGATCGTGCTCAGCCTTTGCGTGCCGGCGATCCGCTACGGCATCCGCAAGTTCAGAGAAGGAAAGGAGCAGGAAGCGTGACGGACCGCCGTGCCATTCTGACAAGCCTGGTCCTCATCGCAGTTTCGGCCGTCTACTTTGCGACCGCGCTGCAGTACAGCGCAGGCAGCAGGGCCATCCCGATCTCCGTTGCAACTCTGACGATCCTATTTCTATTCCTCGATATCCTGAGCCAGGGCGAGGGACGGGTGGCGCGCGGGCTGCGGCGGGCGTTTGGCGGCGCGGCCAGCATCCGCCCGGGCGGAGACGCTCAGGAACAGCCCGTCAGGCAGGAAGCGCTCGCGCTGGCATGGATCGTCGCCTTCACCGCTCTTGCGACCGCGTTCGGCTTCTACATCGCCATCCCGGTCTACGTGATCAGTTATCTATGGCTGCACGCTGGAAAGCCGATCTGGATAGCGGCGCTTGTCGCGATATCCCTCACCGGCGCCCTTTACCTCATTTTCGAGGTGCTCCTCGGATACGCTATATTCGAGGGTCTTATCTTCGGCGGCTACATGTGAGGCCGCGCTGCGACAACCCAAGGGAGGATTCCACATGGAATTAATGCGAAAACTGACACGGGCCGGCGGCGCACTGGCCGTCGCGGTTGCAACGCTGGCCGTGCCGGCGGCGGCGCAGGACTGGCCCAGCGGCAATATCGACCTGATCATCCCGTCGAGCCCAGGGGGCGGGTTCGACACTTATGGACGCATCCTCGGCAAGGTTCTGGGCGAGCAGCTTGGTGTGCAGATCGTGCCCAAGAACATCTCGGGCGGCGCCGGTATGCGGGGCGCGCAGGCTGCCTACAACGCGCGGCCCGACGGCCAGACCTTTGCCACCTTCAACGTTCCGGGCATAATCCAGCCGATCGTCCTGGGCGAGGAAACCGGCTATGACATCGACAAGATCGACTGGCTAGGCGCCATGGCCTTCAACCAGTACATCGTCGTCGTCGCGGCGGATTCGCCCTACAACACGATCGCGGACCTGAAAGCGGCGGGAGAGCCGGTCAGCTTCAGCGCCTATGGATCGTCAGGGATCGCAGCCAACCGAATCCTATGCAACGAGGTCGAGATCGAGTGCCAGATCATCTCGGGCTATCCGGGGAACAACGACGCACTTTTGGGCGTCGTGCGCGGCGACGCGGTGGCCTCGGTCACGCCGATCAACACCGCGACCGCCTTCAATACCGCCGGCGATCTGAAGGGCCTGCTGCTGATGACGGATCGCGACGTCGCCGACTTCCCGGATACCGAGAAGGCCGACTCGGCGGGCTATCCGGCGCTGGCCAGCCTTGGCCTGATCCGCGCCTTCGGCCTGCCTCCGGGGGTCGATCCGGAGGTCAGCGCTGCGTTCGAAGCGGCCTTCATGAAGGCGCTCGAGGCAGAGGAATTGCAGCAATGGGCCGCTGATACCGACTCGCAGCTCGACCCGATGAACGGCGACGAACTAAAGGCACTGATCGACTCGCAGACCGAGCTGTTGACGCGCTATAAGGACGTGCTCGCCCAGTCGAACTGAAGTCTTCAGGCTGGCGCGCGCCGCCGCCGGCCTTTTTCCATCACAGGTCCACTCATGTCGACCGAGATTCCCCCGCACCCTATCGGCGAGTCCCTCGCGACGCGTCCGGTTGAGGCGTTTCCCAATCTGCGGCACCTGTGGGCATTCCTCGAAGTCGGGTGTCTCAACAGCATGAACAAGGCTGCGGCCGTCATGAACCTTTCGCAGCCAGCTCTGACGCAGGCGATCACGCGGATCGAACGCGCATTTTCTGAGGAGTTCTTCACCCGGCATCCGACCGGGATGCATCCAACACGGGCGGGCGAAAGGGCTTTGCGCCGGATCCGGCGAGCGTTTGATGCGCTGTCTGCCGCTCTGGTCGATCTGGACTTTGCGCCGACCGCCGCGCCGCGTCCTGACCTGCTTCTGACGTCCAGCCAGCTTGCGGCGCTTGGCGCGCTGGTCCGCACGACCGGCCAGGAGGCCGCGGCACGCGGTATCGGCGTTACGCCACCTTCGCTGGTGCGCAACCTGCGCGGGCTCGAGAACCGTCTTGGTCGGACGCTTCTGCTGCGCGACGGGTCGCAGATCCGTTTATCGGCGCTCGGCACGCGTCTGGCGCGTGGCGCCTGCCTGGCAGAGAGAGAGCTGGAACTCCTGCGCGAAGAGCTTGACCTTGATCGCGGCATGACCCGCGGTCGCCTATCCGTGGGGGCGCTGCCGCTTGCACGCCCCTATGTCGCGGCAAAGCCGCTGGTCACTATCGCGCTGCGGCACCCGGCCATAAAGGTGCGGCTGGTCGAAGGCGCCTATCCGCCGCTATTGGAAGCGCTGAGGAATGGGGATATCGACATCCTGCTCGGCACCCTGCGCCAGCCGCCGCCCTTCGACGACGTTGTCGAGCATGTGCTGGCCGACGACATGCTGTGCGTGGTCGGTCGGACCGATCACCCGCTTGCCGGTCATCCGGCCCCGGGCGTCGCCGAGTTCCGCAAATACCCGTGGATCGCCCCGCGCCAGGGATCGCCGGCGCGCCAGGAGTTCGATGCGATCTTCGGCGCCGGCCAGCCATCGCCGCCACAGATGATGGAAGTCGCGTCGCATGTCGCTGTGCGCGCGATCCTGCACGAGAGTGACGCGTTGGCACTCGTTTCACGCCGCCAGATCCGCTACGAGGAGGCCAGCAATCAGCTTGCGGTGTTATCGACTACCCTCGCCGGCGCGCTGCGGCGGATCGGCTATACGTTGCGCTCAGATTGCGAGCCGACCCCGGTTCAGCAGGAATTCCTTGCCGAAGTCGCCGCCGCGGTCGCAGACGAAGGCTGACCCGCAAAGGGTCGCCCGCCATCAGCCGGCGTCGCCCAGAAGTGTTCGCGCCTCGCCGAAGACGTCTTCGATCGACAGCTTCCTCGTGACGAGCCCCTGGTTCTCGACCGATTTCAGGAGAGCCTCGACCGAGGTCCGTATCTCGTCGAGCCCAAGGGGGAACAGCGACGCCGTCTCGGACGGCAGGCTGTCCCGCACGTCGCGAAACGCCGCCATAAGGCGACCGACGCGGGCAGCGTCGGCGGCAACCTCCCTGGTTAGCGCGACGACGTGATTGATCGCGACGATGCCGGAGTCCCGGTGCAGCCGTCGCCCCGCCGCCTCGGGATCGTCGATGACCGGCGCGACCCAGCTCACGTCGGGAAGATCGTTACCGAAGATCGCTGCGTCGATCTCGCCGGTCTCGAGCATGTCGAGCAGCGGGTGCTCGCGCCCCACAACCTCGACGAAGTTCGGATCGGCGAACTCGGCCGCATGCGAGCCGATCTGTGTCACCCAGTGCATCGCGCGCGTCGGGACGCCGTACTCCGTCTCCAGGATGGCCCGAACCCAGGCGGCCGTGGTCTGGGAATAGGTTCGTACGCCGACCCGCTTGCCCGGCAGGTCTTTCGGTCCGAATGCGGGTCGGTGGCGGTTCCGGATGATACACTTGTGCTGATAGCGCGCGGCCATCGTTACCGGGAGCAACATCAGCGGCTTACCGAAAGATACAGCCTGAAGCGCCGCGACGATTGCCAGTTCGCTCGCCGGGTAGGCCTGCTCGCGGATCATCGGCGTGAAGGCGTCATGGATGGGATCGAGCGTCACCAGTCTGAAACCGGTGTCGTGCCCGTCGAGGATGTCTTGCGTGATCGCCCCGCTGAGCGCCGAGCGGCCGCCGAGAACCAGATCCTGCCCGCTCATGCCGCCTTGCTTCCCATCTGCCGCAGCATCGGGTAAAGCCGTTCGGCGGTGCCCGAAAAAACCTGCCGCCGCTCGTCGTCGCTGAGCGTCACGAAAGCTTCCCTGGCACGCGCGACAAGCTCGGTCAGCGGGCGTTCGGCGGCAGGAAAGTTGGAACCCCAGGCGATACGCTCGAAACCGAAGGTCGTGCGCAGCTTGTCCATGAACGCGGCGTGTGTCGATTTGCCCGAAGCGGCCCAGTCGATGTTTCGGATCGTCAGTTTCAGATGCACACCCGGGAAGGCGGTCAGATCCCAAAGGTCGGCGCCGGCCGCATAGGGCGGACCGTCGTCGACAGGCGTCCGCGCAAGGTGATCGAGGATCACCTTAGCACCGGGAAATCGCTCCAGCAGGCGGCGAAGACGGACAATGCCCTCGGGCCGCATCTGCACGCAGATCGGCAGCCCCGTTTCCTCGGCATAGGTCCAGGCCGGGTGCGAAGCGGCGGCGTCCAGCCAGTCGGCCTGGTCGGGCGTCGTCGTGCCGGTGGTGAAAAGGCGCATGCCCACAAGACCCTTGCCCCGCCAGTAACGGATCTTCTCGACGGCATCGGGCGCCAGGACATCGACCGAGAACACTCCAGTCAGGCGGTCCGGATGCCGCGCCACCGCCTCCGCCAGGTAGGAATTGTCGTGCCCGTACGCTGTCGAGGCCTGCACCACCACGGCCCGTGCTACACCCGCCGAGTCCATGGCAGCTACGAGGTCCTCATGGCTCGTCGGGTGGGCGGCGGACCAAGAGGACTGCTTGCCGCCGACCGGGGCAAGCGGGAAGCGCGTGGTATCGCGGGATATGACGTGCGGATGAATGTCGGTGACTGTGGTCATTGCATTCCTGAGCGGCGTGATTGGAATCTGACGAATGGTCGAAGCCGTTTGCCCCACCGGTACTGACGGCCGCGAACCGAATCCAATACAAATCGCACGCGAGTAATAAGTTCGGCCGGCTCGTGCCCTCCTGCGTCCAGGTCCCCCAACAAAGACCCAGCAACTACTTCTCGATCTCATCCGCGAAGCCGTGCACGAGAGTGACGTCTTATAGCTCTCTCTCTCTCTCTCTCTCTCTCTCTCTCTGATCCGCATCGCCAGGCTCTGATGTCGCGGATAATCCGCGCCAGCTTGCCGGCCCGGCACGCAGGTCGAGCCGCACCAGCCGCAGCGGGGCGCGATGGATGAGCTTGGCGTCGGTCGGGAACGTCACATTCTTGGCTGCACCGTCTTATCGATGATGACCCGGCGCGTGTCTTGCGGCTTCATCGCTCTAGTCTTCACCGCCACCGCGGGGCTTTCCTGCAGCAGGGCCATCATCTGCTCCTCGCCCATGCGCTGACGCCAGCGCGTCATCGACCAGCGGTCGAACGGCAGTTCATGTTGGAAGAACTCCTCGCCACACAGGTTGTCAAATGCAGAAGTCAATTGGAGCGACTGTCCTGCGAACGCACTATTGTTGGGCATCGAGGGTGCAGAAGTGAACCGGAGCGCGCAGGAGAAAACTGGAGGAGATCGCTGAGATCAGAAGTCTACCGGAGTGATTTCATTGAAGCGCCTATGGCGCGAATCGACCCACTCCTGCCGCCCAGAATGGAGCGCGCTACGACGCGAGTTGACCCTGACCTGCCCTTCGTGAGCCAGATTGACTGAACCGAAAGCGGCCTTTCACTCCTACGAGTAATTGTGACCCTTTGGCGGCCCTCCTGAATGCATCCACTGCGGAACGCGGGAAAAAGCGTATCAGGGTCGACACGAGGAACCGTCCCGCGGCGCGGGCGTCGAAGGAAACGGTGGCTTCCGTTTCGGGCTCGACCTCGGCCTCGAGGTCGTAGCCGTGAAGATGAAGCGCCATTGCGCGGTCGCTCGTCCACCGCAGCTCGATGCTGTCGCCTTGATCAACCACGAGTGTCGGTACGCTTCCCGACGAATCCGTAAACTCCGCACCGCTTGCGACGCCGTCGACCAGGGAGACCTCGACAACGCGCCGCTCGTCACCTGAGGCGGGCAGCGCGACCGCGAGGAGAAACAGGGCCGTTGCGGCCATCAGGGGAAGCCGCCCAGTCACTTTCCGAAGCCCGCCGTGTACATTGTTCAGCGTTGGGCCGATGGCCGATGGACATGCCATGCCTCCTATCAGAGGACCCTAGGTTGTCGCGATCGGGAAGTGAATACGCAACCTGTAGAGCGAGCGCTGGAGCCTGCTTCCTGCAAAGCTGAAAAGCCCCGTCCTCCGCCCAAGCTTTGAGCAGCGCCGCGTTCGGGCTTTGACTGCATCCTCAGGCGAGGTAGCGCGTGAACCAATCTACCGTCCGTTGCCAGGCGAGTTCGGCCGCCTCTTCATCGTATCGCGGTGTCGAGTCGTTGTGAAAGCCGTGATTCACGCCCGGATAGATATAGGCCTCGTAGGTCTTGCCGTGTTCCTTCAAGGCCGCCTCGTATTCCGGCCACCCCTCGTTTATGCGTGTGTCGAGTTCAGCATAGTGGATCAACAGTGGCGCCTGGATGTGCGGCACGTCCTCGGGGCGCGGCTGCCGCCCATAGAAGGGAACCGCCGCACCGAGCTCGGGATAGGCGACCGCCGCAGCGTTCGACACCCCACCGCCATAGCAGAAGCCCGTGATGCCCACCTTGCCGGTCGTCGCATCATGCTCCATGAGGAATTCGACGGCCGCGAAGAAATCGTTCATCAGCTTTTCGGGACCGACCTGCTGCTGCAGTTCACGCCCCTTGTCGTCATTGCCGGGATAGCCGCCGACAGAGGTCAGCCCATCCGGGGCCAGGGCTACGAAGCCCGCTTTCGCAACGCGGCGCGCCACGTCTTCGATATAAGGGTTGAGCCCGCGGTTCTCATGGACCACGACGACGCCCGGCACGGCGCCTGTAGCTTCCGACGGCCGCACGAAATAGCCGCGCACCTCGCCATGCCCTTCCGGAGAGGGATAGGTGATATATTCGGCAACGATATCGGGATCGGTAAACTCCACCTGCTGCGCCAACGCGTAGTTTGGGCTCATCGTCGCCAGTATCGTCGCCGCCGTCATGCCGCCGACGGTGAATTTGGTGGCGCGGTCGAGGAATTCACGCTTGGTGATCTTCCCATGAGCATAATAATCGTAGAGCTCAAGCAATTCGGGGTGGAAGTCCTTCGCCGTCAGCCGTGTCATGGAAAGATCCTGTTTCTTCAAGGGAGGGGCCGAACGTTAAAAGTTGGTAATTGTGACGTCAAATTACATATCGGTAAGCTTGGCTGACTGGCCGCCGAAGATCTGTGAGTTAAGATGGGTATCCATCAAGAAAAAACTTGTCGTTCCCCCGATCTTCTTGATTGGGCTCATGCCGCACGAGCATAATGTGATGTACTGCTGATAGGGACGGGTGGGCTCCTGGGACGCCAGAATTTTCGGCATAGTCGTAGCCAAGCTTGACCAGTGGATCAACGCATAGCCTCCAATCCGAAAACGGACGGATTCCTACCAGAATATCTATGATCGGCTTTGGCCGCATTCCGACGACCGCTGTCGATCCGTAGTGCTCAATACCCTTGGCGATCTTGCCGAGGGCTGCCGCGATTTGATCTCGCTCAGGGCGATCGTTCTCACCCGCAGCCTTCCAGCATCGCCGAGGCCATAGTCTTCTGGCCGGACTAGCGGGCACGCCGCTTGGAAAATTCATCGCGGCGCTGACCATCGGCAGCGTACCCACCGCGCTCTATCTCATGCGGCTCAGAGCACGGTGGGGAACTTAGTGCCCAATAGCATGAACCAGCTGCGCGGCAACTGTTCAGCCGATTCGTGGTTAAGGTCCAGGATGTCGCCCCAGGCGTCCGCTCCTCACCAGCCCGTGCTTGAACGAACCTCTTCGCGCCAAAGGTCCCAGGCACGCATGCCGGCGGTCTGGTTCGGCAGGTCCGCAAGTTGCCCTTCCTCTTCGCTGAGAAAGGCAATTGTTCCATTTTCTGCGAGACCTGTCGTCCATGTCTGGATACGGGCATTGACCTCAGTGTAGATGGCCCTGAAAACGGCAATCTCGAGTTTTAGGCCGCACGCGACCGAGCCATGCGCCCGCATCAGCGCAACATCCTTGTCGCCCAGCGTCTCGGCGAGGGCACGCCCCTTGGCGCAATCGCACACCAGCATGTCGGTTGCACCAAAGTTCCGGCTTATGTCGAAGGTAGGCACGCCCGCCGAGAGAAATGCAGCGTTGTGAAACATGGCATGCATGGGCCTGTCGATCAGTCCGAACGGAATGACTGAGGGAGAATGGCTGTGGACCACAGCGCCGACATCGGGGCGGCTGCGGTAGATCTCCCCATGTATGAAGCGTTCGAGAAACCCCTTGGGAGCATCGGGATCGATGCTGTTGCTGTCGAGATCATATTCGACGATATCGCCGGGTGTGACGAGCGCAGGGGCAATCGACCGCGACAGCAGATAGCGGTCGGGACGGGCAGGATGCCGTATCGAGACGTGGCCGAATGCATCCACCACCTCCTGCCGCGCAAGAATTCGGCTCGCTGCCGCAAGGTCGGCTAGCTGTTCGAACGAGACACCGGTAAGGTGGCTGGATTCCGCCATCGTTGAATTTCCAGTCGATCAAACCGCAAATCCGGCACGCCACAAGACGCGCCGGACAGTGGGGTTGGGGCAGTTACTGCGTGGCAGAAACCATTTCACGCCACAGTTCGATGTCGGTCTGCATGAATTGCTGGACAGCCGGAAGGTCGCGTTCGTGGACGACAACGCCGGCATCGGCAAATCGGGCTCGCGCATCGGGATCGCCCAGCACCGTGTTCACCGCCGCGTTGAGCGTCGCCTGGATGCCGGGATCAGTGGCTGCGGGAACAAGCAGGCCCACCCAGGACGAAACGACAAAGCCTTCATAACCCTGCTCGGTGAAGGTGCCAACTCCCGGCACTGCGTCATGGGGTGTGTTCGCAGCAATACCCAGGCCGGTGAGAAGGCCTTCGCGGATGAAGGGATAGACGGAGTTCGACGAGGCTACGAGTTGAACCTCGCCGGAAATCGCTGCCTGGTTGGCCGGTCCGCCGCCCGAATATGTGACCTCGATGACGTTGTCGAGTTCCGCCAACTGCTTGAGGAAATAGGACATCGTCACCTGGGATCCCGTACCGATACCCGCATGGCCAAATGTGACGTCTTCCTGGGTTTTGGCCCATTCGATCAGTTCGGCCAGGTTCTTCACTGGAACCGAGGGATGGGCGGCCAGCGTCTCTGGCGAGGAGACCGGAACTGCGACCGGTGCCAAATCGGAAACCTGATATTCGCGCTGCGCGCCAAGCGCTTCCGAAAGGGCGAAACTAGCGGTTGTCACAAGCACCGTATAACCATCCGGGTCGGCGGCAGCGACACGTGCTGCGGCAATATCGCCACCTGCGCCGCCCTGGTTTTCAACGACCACGGGCTGTCCGAGTTCCCGGCTGACCCCGTCGGCGATAATGCGTGCCATTGTGTCGGCAAAGCCGCCGGCGGAAAACCCAACGACGAAGGTGATCGGTTGCTCGGGATATGATTGCGCGACGGCTACCGTGCCGTAGCTCACCGACAATCCCAGTCCAAGGATCATTGCCCGGACGATGTTTTCAGAACGTGCCATAAGTTCCTCCCTTTAAGTCTGCATGTTTGCGGCGCGCGCCGCATGGCGATGCCTAAGGCATCGGAATTTCTGCGCCCTCGTGGCGCAGCGCGAAATTGCCGGCCGGGTGGAGAGATGCGCCCCGACACAGATTTGCCCTCGCTTCCTGGATGGCAGAGAACGGCCCCAGCAAACCAATTGGAAATATGAAACGATGGATAAGTTCTCATTTCGCGCCGCGCGCAGCTCTTCACCGCGTGAGTGCTCTGCACTAGTGTCGCCAATGTTTCGCAAATGCTGATAACGGCCGGCCTCGCACATGAATGTCGCCATGGAGATACCTGATCGTTCTGCTGGTCGGCCACCCATCACCCGTGTGGCCGTGCCCGCTATAGCCTTCGCCCAGCATCCAGGGCTGGTGGAGCGCCTTCTCGCGCTCTATCCAGACGCCAAGGTCAACACCGAAGGCGGCATCTACTACCGGGGCGAGGATGAGACAATCGACTACCTGGCCGGCTGCGAGGCTGCCATCATTTCATTCGAGAAGATTACGGACCGTGTGCTTCGCGCGTTGCCGGACCTGAGGGTGGTCTCGAAGCTTGGCGTTGGTCTCGATCAGATCGATCCCATCGCGATGCGCCGCCATGGCGTGCGGCTTGGCTGGACACCGGGCGTGAACAAGCGAGCGGTAGCCGAACTGGCGCTCTGCCTTGCCATGGCGGTGCTGCGCCAGGTTCTGCCGTGCAACCTGTCGATGCGCGCCGGGGACCGTCCCTTGACACGGCTCGGGCGGCAGTTGAGCGGCCGTGTCGTCGGCGTTCACGGCGTGGGCGAGATCGGGCAGGAGTTCATCCGCCTGCTCCAGTCGTTCGGGTGTCGCGTGCTTGGCTGCGATATCAAGGATCGCTCGGCCTTTTATGCCCAATATGGGGTTGAAGCTGTCAGCGCCGAGGAGCTGGCAGCGCGCTCGGAAGTACTCTCGATCCATCTCAATCTCAACCCGACCACGCGCAACCTGTACGATATTGGTATGTTGCGCAGCCTGCGGCCGGATTGTGTGCTGATCAATACGGGACGAGGCGAGGTGGTCAATGAACACGCCCTTTATCGTGCGCTCACCGAAGGCTGGATAGCCGCTGCCGGTCTTGATGTGTTCGAGACCGAGCCGGCAACCGATGACGCGCTCTTGAACCTTCCCAATCTGGTTGCAACGCCGCATATCGGAGCAGGATCGATCGAGGCCCGCTGGGAAATGGGCATTACCGCAATCGAGGGACTGACCGATAATTTCATTCCGGTCCCGGGAAAGCCACCTTTCGAGTTCTTTTAACGTGCTTGCCGGCGGTCCGAATGAGGGGCGCCTCGGCCGCAGCCTCAACAAGCTCGTCGACAAGGATTTTTTGCGCCAGGCTCGGCGCCCAACCGCTGCGAAGCGTGAGCCCGATCGGGCGCGCGGTATCGGGCAGTTCGAGTGGCAGGACTTCAAGCAGGCCGCTCTCTTCTTCGATCATGATCTGCCGGCGTGAAACCATGGCAATCCTGTCGCTTGCCAGCAAGGACGCGCGCATGCACACATTCGAGCTTACTTCCAGAATGCGCTTGGGCTCCATGAGGGCCCGCGATCGGAATACCGCGTGAAAGAGGTCCCGGGTCGGCGTGCCTTTGCTGGAAACGATCCAAGGGTAACCAATGGTATCGCTCAGCGAGACGGTTCTTTGCCGTGTCAGGGCGTGGCCCTTGCGGACCACGATGGACAGAGCATCGCTGAACAGTTCACGTTCTTCCACATCGGGGTAGGGCGCCGGTGTCCGCAGGGCGCCGACGACGACGTCGATCTCGCCGCTTCTGAGGCCCGCCATCAGCCCGGAATACGTACCTTCGAGGATGCGGATCTGCAGGTCGGGCAGACGGTTGAGCAGCCGCGCAACTGCCTTTGGAACGATATCGACACGGGCCAGCGGCATCGATCCGATGACGATGCGGCCGATCCTGTTGCCGCGCATGTGCTCGATTTCCTCACGGGCGCTTTCGATTTCGCGCACGGCGAGCTTGGCGTGGCGGGCAAATATATCGCCGCCCGCCGAGAGGACGATGCCATTGGCGGACCGTAGAAACAGGCGTGTGCCGAAGATGAACTCAAGTGCGCGCACCGTGCGCAGGAGCGAGGTCTTTGAAATTTGCAGCGTCTCGGCTGCGGTTTCGAAGCAGCCAAGGTCTGCAACGGCGATCATGGTGCGCAAGTGCGCTGAAGTAAGATGAGTGAGCGGGTCTCGCGCTGCATCGGCCCTGGCCTTTCCCTTGGGCATAATGGCTATTGAAGCAAGTGTTGCCAGCGCACGATCGACCCGATGCAGGAGCACGTTGCCATACTCGGTACAATACATGCCGGTCGGCGTGCGCGTGAAGAATGTTTCGCCGAATTCGGATTCGAGCTTGGAGACGGCCTGGGTCACGGCCGGCTGAGACAGGAATACCTCCGCCGCCGCGCGCTTGATGCTGTTGTGGCGTGCGGTCAGGCTGAAGGCTCGCAAATGCCGCAGATTGGGCAGCGATTGTAAAAGATGCATCGGTTTCCTCCCAGAACCGGCACCAGACTATGACGGGCTGCGGCCGCCAGCAAGACTGGCCGCCGCCCGCCGTTAGTCGAGGATTATGTTTATAACCTTTTCCTCGGTGTAGCTGAGCATGTCTTCATAGGACTCCTCACTACCAGTACCCGAATTCTTTTTGCCGCCGAATGGCACTGCCGGAAAATGGCTGCCGACGCCGTTGACCCAGATCACGCCGGAGTCGATACGGCGCGCAGTCTTGAGGGCCGTGTTTATGTCGCGTGACCAGACCGAGCCGGTAAGGCCATATTCGAGCGAATTGACGACCTCGATGGTCTCGTCGATGTCCGTCCATTTGAACACCGCCAGTACCGGACCGAACACTTCCTTTTGTGCCAGCGTCATATCCGGGCGCATCCCGGAAAAGATCGTCGGCTCGTACCAGTAGCCGCCCTCGGGGTATTCCGGGCCGGCCGGGCGCTTCCCTCCGGTTTCAAGCTTTCCGCCTTCCGTGATAGTGGTTTCAACGAACCGGACAACCTTGTCATATTGAGCCCTGTTGTTGATCGGACCGACCTGAGCCGTCGGATCCCATGGATTGCCAATCTTGCGGGCCCTGACCTTGTCGATCACCTCGGCGAGCACCTGGTCGTGGATGTCGGCATGCAGGAACAGGCGGCTTGTCGAGCCGCAGGACTGGCCCTGCCAGCCGAAATTCATGCCCCTGACCGCGGCATCGGCCGCCTTCGCAAGATCGGCGTCAGGAAATACGATCATGGGGTTCTTGCCGCCCAGTTCGAGCGAAATGTTCTTGACGGCGACTTCGGCAGCGCGGCGTTGGATGAGCTTGCCCGTCTCGACCGAGCCGATGAAGCCGATGCGCTTGACCTTTGGATGCCGCACGAGCGCATCGCCGGCCTCCGGTCCAAGACCGGTGACGATGTTGACCACGCCTTTGGGAAAGATGTCCTTGCACAAAAGGGCAAGATAACAGGCCGAAAGCGGGCTCTGGTCGGCAGGTTTGATCACGACGGTGTTGCCCGTGATCAGTGGTGCAGCCATCTTTGCGGCCGCGAACATCAGCGGATGGTTGAAGGGCACGATCTTGCCCACGACCCCGTAGGGCTCGCGTACCGTAAGATGCAAATTGTTGGCCGAGGCGGGGATGGTCCGGCCTTTGAGCTCATAGCCGAGCCCGGCGTAGTATTCGAGCTGATTGGCGGCATTGACCACATCGTGGTGCATTTCGGCGATGGTGTTGCCGGTGTCACGCACCTCGATATCGAGCACGGCATTGGCATGTGCGCGCAACGCGGCAGCGAGCTTTTTGAGGTAGGTTGCACGCTCGGGCATCGAAAAGGCCGCCCATGCCCGCTGGGCGCGATCGGCCGCTGCGACGGCCTGGTCTATATCTGCAGCAGTCCCGCGCGGTACACTGCCCATCACCTCGCCGGTGCAGGGGTCGTAGGAGTCGTAACGCTGTCCACTCTCGGATTCGACGATCTCACCGTCGATGAGCATGCGGGCGGCGTTCATGTCGAAATCAAGCTTTGTCATCGTTGCGTCACAAGTCCCTTTATCGCCGCCAATGGAGGAACGCGCGGCCTTCCAGTGAAGGCTAACGGGATAAGCCCGCCCCGCCGAAGGCTCAAATTGATTTCGGGTTCGACTTGATAAGTTACGGCCACGCCTTCCGAACTTTGGCCCGACGACCGTATCCATCCTGCCCATCGAGATATTAGTTTTAGGTTCCGCCGGCTTGCGCACGCACACTGCCGCCATCATCGTTGAGACGATTTTGCGACGCTTGGCACAATGCAAGGAAGACGAGGCTTTGAACCTGAAGACGGAAAGATCAGAACCCGCCAGCGCAAGTGTGGCCGGCTGGGCCAGCGACGTTGCCGCGCAGACCATCCGCGAACTCGGCTACCGTTACATCGCCATGGTGCCGGGATCGAGCTTCAGGGGGCTGCAGGACAGCATCGTCAACCTGCTCGGCAACGCATCCCCCGAAATCGTAATGGCGCTGCACGAAGCTCAGAGCGTATTCATCGCGCAGGGCTATGCACGGGCGACCGACGAGCCAATGGGGGTGGCCTTGCATGCAAATGTCGGCCTGCTCAACGGCGCCATGGGGATTTTCGATACCTGGTGCGACCGTCAGCCGATGCTGGTCATCGGCGCCACCGGACCGGTCGACGCAGATAAACGGCGTCCCTGGATCGACTGGGTCCACACCGCCCGCGACCAGGGCGCGCTGGTGCGCAACTTCGTCAAATGGGACGATCAGCCGAACTCGACCGAGGCCACGGTGGAGTCACTGCTGCGCGCGCACCAGATCGCCAACACCGAGCCCTCCGGGCCCGTCTATGTGTGCCTCGATGCGGGAATACAGGAGAGCCGGCTGTCGCATCCCGTCGCCATACCACCGGTCGAGCGGTTTGCTCCGCCGCCGCCACCGGCAGCGGGCCCTGCGAGCATCAGCGCACTCGTCGAAGCCTTGCGAGCGGCCAAAAGGCCACTGCTGCTTTTCGGGCGTGGCCGCAGAAGCCTGGAAGCCTGGAACAAGCGCGTGGTGCTGGCCGAGGCGTGCGGCGCGACGGTGCTGAGCGGCACACACGCCGCCGCGGTATTCCCCACCACGCACATCCAACACGTGCTGCCTCCCGTGGGAGAACGGCCCACAAGTTTGGAGCGGGACCTCGTGGCGGCTGCCGATCTGATCGTAAGCTTCGACTGGCACGACCTCGCAGGTTTCCTGAGGGCTCGAACCGGGGCGGCGCAGACACAACAGCCGCTCGACGCGCGGATTGCGAGTGTGTCGCTGGAGCCGGTGCTCGCCAATGGCTGGAACATGGACCACCAGGCCCTGCCGGCAGTGGATATTCCAGTGCTCGCCGACCCGGACACGGTGGTTGGGCAACTGGTCATCGCGCTCGGCGGCGAGAAGATGCCAAGCCGGCTCATCGAGGCTGAACATTGGACGGCCCATGCCGATTGTGAGCGGGCGAAGGCACGCGGGTCCGAATTGACCGTTCAGGATTTGGCCTGGGTCGTAACCGGCGCTCTGCAGGGAGAGCCTGTTACCTATGCGCGGCTTCCTTTCGGCTGGCCGACTATTGCCTGCGTTTTTGAGCATCCGCTAGCATTCCTGGGCAAGGACGCGGGCGGCACGGTAGGCAGCGGGCCCGGACACACGGTCGGTAGTGCGCTGGCCCTCAAGGGGAGTGGCCGGCTTGTCGTTGGCATCATCGGGGATGGTGATTTTGCCATCGGCATGCAGGCGCTCTGGAGCGCGAGCTATACCGATACGCCGGCCTTGTTTATCGTTGCCAACAACCGGTCTTATTTCAACGACGAGGTCCATCAGGAGCGCGTCGCCCGTGAACGCGACAGGCCGGTCGAGAACAAATGGATCGGCCAGAGGATCGAGCCCTTTGTCGACAATGCCGCAATCGCGCGGGCGCAGGGCTTTGCCGCCCTTGGGCCACTCGAGGGCGAGCAGGCCGTACGTGATGCGTTGGAGGAGGCCGTCCGCGTCGTCCAGAGCGGTGGTCGCGTATTGCTCGATGTCGTGGTCAAGGGAGGCTATGGGGAATGAGCGCAGGTGATCGTTGCCCTGCCGGGGGAGCGGATCATGTCCCGCTGTAACCCTGCCGATGTCGCAGGCGGGCTGTTCGTCGCCGCCATTGGCGCGGCCTTTGCAGCGGTGGCAGCCGGCTATCCACTCGGCCAGCTCGCAAATCCCGGGCCGGGGGTGTTTCCATTGGCGACTGGGATCATCACCGCAGTCGTAGGACTTGGTATCGCAGTCAAAGGCTTCCTGCGTTCGGGAGAGGTGCGTATCACGATCTCCCATCGCTCCGTCATCGCCGTGGTTGCGTCGGTCGCCGCCTTTGCGCTGATGATCCGCCCACTCGGGTTGGTCCCAACCCTTTTTGTGGTTGTGCTGGTAGCAGCGCTCGGTTCGAGCAAAAGCCGCCCGCTGCATGCGCTCGCGGTTGCCGTTGCCACTGCTGCCGGGGGGTGGCTGGTGTTCATCGTCGGCTTGGGGCTGCCGATCCCGGCAATTAGGATGCCGTTCTGATGGCCGAACTGCTCCAGGGATTCTCGGTAGCGCTATCGGCCGAAAATCTCGCCTACTGTTTCATCGGCGTGTTTCTCGGCATGGTCGTGGGCGTGCTGCCTGGAATTGGTTCGCTCGCCGCGATCTCCATGCTCCTGCCGATCACGTTCTATCTCGATCCAACCACTGCGATCATCATGTTGGCCGGAGTCTATTACGGCTCCGAGTATGGTGGCTCCACCGCTTCCATCCTGCTCAACCTGCCGGGCACGCCATCGAACGCGGTCACCTGCCTCGACGGCTATCCGATGGCGCAAAAGGGCAGGGCGGGTGTTGCGCTTTTTGTCACCACCATAGCGTCCTTCGTTGGCGGGTCCCTGGGGATCATTCTTCTGACCGTGGCGACGCCGGCCTTCATCTCGTTCGCCATGATGTTCCAGAGCAAGGAGTATTTCGTCGCCCTGCTGCTCGGGCTGATCATGGCGGCGACCATTTCACAGGGAAGCCCGGCCAGAGGGCTGGCCGTGCTCGGCGTCGGGATATTGCTCGGGTGTATCGGTGCCGACATCCAGACGGGCATGGCCCGGTTCACCATGGGCCGAATCCAACTGTTTGACGGCATTAGCATCGTCATTGTGGCGATGGGCCTGTTCGGCGTTTCCGAGATCATATGGTCGATAGCCGCGCACACGACGCCCATCATCAAGGACCGCATTACGTTGCAATCCCTGATCCCAACGCGCGACGATATCGCTCGCTCGGCGATTCCGACACTGCGCGGCACAGCCGTTGGCAGCATCGTAGGGCCGCTACCGGGCGCTGGGCTGGCCTTGGCATCTTTCTTCGCCTATGCCCTCGAAAAAAGGTTTTCCCGCCGCCCGGAGGCCTTCGGAACCGGTATCGTCGAGGGAATTGCGGCGCCTGAAGCCGCCAACAATGCAGCGGCGCAGACCGCATTCATTCCAACCTTTGCGCTGGGTATTCCCGGTACAACGACCATGGCCATCATGCTTGGTGCGATGATGATGCACGGGATTGTTCCCGGGCCCCAGTTCGTGCGCGAGAATTTCGACATGTTCTGGGCGGTGGTTGCGAGCTTCTGGATCGGCAATCTCATCCTGTTGCTGCTCAACATCCCCTTCATAGGTGTTTGGGTGCGGCTCCTGAAAATCCCCTATGTGCTTCTTTATCCGGCCATCATTTGCCTCGTATGCATCGGGGTCTATTCCCTGAGTTATTCTGTATTCGATGTGGTCCTGCTGCTCGGGTTCGGCCTGCTCGGCTATGTTCTGCGCCTTATCCGGTTCGAGGCTGCGCCGCTGCTGATGGGCTTTGTGCTGGGTCCGTTGCTTGAGGAAAACTTCCGCAGGGCGCTTCTGCTGGCTCAGGGCGATCTGCTCACGCTGTTCTCGGGTCCCATCAACACCACCATGCTTACGCTCGCTGGTCTGGCGTCTGCCTGGGCGATATATGCGCGAATACGTGCTCTGCGTCGCAGCGAACCCAGCACTCTGCCTGCTGCTTCCGAAGATGCTTGAGCTTGCTTACTCAGCTTCGAGTGGCGAGGGCCTCGTGCTCGATGCCTCCAACGCGTGCTGCCAGCATGCAGGTCGCACAATGGCAGTTTCGAGGTCGGTGGATGGGACGCCGAGCCCAACGCTGGCCGAGCCCGGGCCGGGTCACCCGGTTCGCGGCCGATGCGGCGGAGATCGTCGTGTCGATCGCTAGCGACGGCTCCAGTTCCAGTGTCCGGGCCCTCTACACGGGCCGGAGGGCTTACTGTCGACGGACGTATCGGCGACCTTCGTCGATTTGAGCTCGGTGCAACCCGACGCCAGGGAGTTCCTGGCGGAACGGCTCGCGGTCCAGGAGCTGCAGTTTCCATGATGCCGGGCGCCGGACATATCTCACCTGGGCACCCTGGCGCCTTGCCACGCGCCGCTCTCGATCAGCCTGCGGGTCACGGTCACGAGCGCGTCCGAGACCGCCTGAAGCACCGGGTTGCGCAGGTTGGCGGTGCGGATTGCCATCGACAGGACCCAACTGATCTTGTCCGGGTCGAGCTGCGCGTAGGACAGGGGGCTGTCCTCGGGCAAATCCGCGATCGAAGACAGCGTGGTCAGCGAATACCCCTTGCCCGCCATCAGGAGCGTCCGAGTCACCACGAAACTGTCGACCTCGGCCTGGACGTTCAGCACGAGGTTCTGGTCCTTGAACGCCTTTTCGACGAGCAGCCGCCGGCTGTTGGGCGAGGACGGCAGGATCAGCGGCAGGTTCTCCAGCTCGCTGAGCGCGCAGGGGTCGCCCAGGAGCGACAGCATCTCGCGCCGCGCGACGAGGTGCATGTCCTCCACAGCGACGGGGGTGAGTTGCAGGTCGCGGTGCGGCAGCGGGTCGTAGAGCAGGCATACATGGACGGTCTGCGACAGCAGCCGGTCGTGGTTCTCGGCGCTGATGCCCTCGATGGTGCGAATGCGAATGCCCGGGTGGCGGTCCGCCAGGTAGGCGAGGAGGGCCGGCACGAGGAGCTGCCCCGCGGCCGCCGGAACGCCGACCGTGGCGTTCCCGGCGACCACGTCGACCTGGGACCGGACTTCGTGCTGGATCTGGCTGAACTGATCGAGGATGTCCTTCGCCCGCCGGCGCAGCAGCCGGCCCGAGCGGGTCATCTCGATGCCGTTCCGGGAGCGGTCGAACAGGCGGGCGCCGAGATCCTGTTCCAGCTGCTTCACGCTGCGGCTGAGCGCCGGCTGCCCGATCCGGAGCTGCAGCGCCGCCTTCGAGAAACTGCGGTTGTCGGCGACGCTGACGAAGTAGCGGAGTGCGCGCATGTCCATGACCGCCCCCATTCATTTCAGGCATATTCAGTATTCTCTGATTGCCTTGGACGTCAACTCGGCTGGGGAGGTACCCTTTTGGAGACGGAGGGGTCCTCGCGCTGCCGCACAGTCAGTGCAACTCCCGGATCCCGGATTTTGGGAGGAGCCCGAATGGGAAAAATCGAACTCAAGAACCCGCTGCCCGAGGGCACGACGCCGTGGGACCTGATGCAGGCCTTCGACGCCAAGCGCTTCGGCGAGGACGTGTTCGACCTCGAGAACCAGAAACGGTGGGCCACGGCGATCTTCGTCGGCGGGCTGCCATATATGTGGCGCAAGGCCTACGTGGTCCTCGACATGATCTACAATCTCTGCGAGCTCGAAGAGGGCTCCAAGGTCTTCCTGATCGGGGAGTCGCTCGAAAGCTGCGGCTTCATCGACGACATCAAAAGGCGCATCGGCGCCTCGGGCGAGCTGACGGCGATCGACAACCAGGAAGAATGCCGCGACGCGATGTTCCACAACAAGGTCGGCCGCGGCGGCCAGCGCGGGACGTTCAAGTACGACTACTGCAAGGATATCCCCGACAACAGCTATGACGCGGTGCTGAACCTGCAGGCTATCCAGCATGCCGACGACTGGACCGAGGCCGGGGCGGAGTTCGTCCGCATTCTGAAACCCGGGCGGCGGCTGGTAATGGCCGAGATCATCCTCGGCGGGCCCGAGCAGATCTTCAAGATCAAGCAGGACCTGCATCTGGATCACCTGATCACCAAGATCATGTCGCGGATCGCGACCCGGTTCGAGGACTTCCCCTACTACAGCCCCGGCGAGTTGAAAGACGCCTTCAAGGGCATGCTGGAGGACATGGACGAGTTCGAATGGCGCGGGCTCGAGGTGTTCTGGGGACGGAAACCCGGATGAGCGCCCGGGAGGGAGATGGAGCGGGGTAGGGCAGGCGGATTTGCCCCGCGCGGAGAGACGGCACGCCTGCGAACCAAGGGAGGAAAACATGAAACGTATCGTCAGACGCACGGTACTGGCGTGGCCGCTGGCGCTTGCCATGACGGCGCAGTTGACCGGGACTGCCGGGGCGCAGAACTATCCCAACGACACGATCACCTTCGTGGTCGGGTTCTCCGCCGGCGGCTTCGCCGATTCTGTGGCGCGGATCATGGCCGAGCACGTCGGCTCGGTGCTCGGCGCCACCGTGATCGTGGAGAACCAGGCCGGCGCGGCGTCGAACATCGCCGCCCGCGCGGTGGCGAGCGCGGAGCCCGACGGCTACACGGTGCTGGTCAGCACCACCTCCCTCGCGATCAATGCGACGATGTTCCGGAACATCGACTACAATCTGATGGAGGACTTGATCCCGGTCGGCATCGCGGTGCGTGCACCCGAGACCCTCTCGGTCTACCCAGGCCGTGCCGCGAGCCTCGAGAAGTTCATGGCCTCCGAGGGCACCTACAGCAGCGCCGGCGTCGGGTCGGGCTCTTACTTCACCTGGTACTCGTTCTTCGAGAGCGTCGACGGCGCGAACGTCGTGCACGTCCCGTTCCAGGGCGGCGCGCCCGCGACGCAGGCCGCGATCGGCGGCCAGGTCGACGCGCTGGCGGCGACGGCCTCGGGAAACACGGTATCGAACGTCACCTCGGGCCAGCTCGACTGCCTCGCCGTGGCAGCGCCGGAGCGCTATAGCAAGCTGCCCGACTGCCCGACGCTGGAAGAACTCGGCTATCCGAACCACTACGGCTCGTCGTGGGTCGGGTTCTGGGTCCCGGCCGGCACGCCGGACGACATCGTCGAGACCCTGAACGAGGCCATCAACTCGATCGCCGAAAATGCTAACGCGGCCGAGAACCTGATGCGGCACGGCAACCTTGCCGGCATGAACGCCGCCGACACGCTGGACTTCATGCAGTCCGAGGTCGACACTTGGGGGGAACGGGTCATCGCGACAGATGCGCAGATCGAGTGACGCATGCGTCCGGGCCGGCTGCCCGCCCGGACGCGTTTTCCGAGGCTGAAGTCCGGGGGGGGCCGCGGCAGCAGCCCCGCCGACGGGAGACGAAGCATGCTGGAGATCGACGGAAAGAAAGTCTCGCCGTGGGACCTGATGCAGTCCTTCGACGCCGATCGTTTCGGCGCCGACATCTTCGATCCGAAGGAGCAGGCGCGCTGGTGCCGGGCGATCCTGATCGGCGGGTTGCCTTACATGTGGCGGATCGCGCGGCCGGTGCTGGACGAAATCTACCGTATCGCCGAGATTGAGCCGGGTCACAAGGTGCTGCTGTTCGGCGAGGCGCTGGAAAGCTGCGGCTTCATCGACGATGTGAACAGGCTGGTCGGGCCCGGAGGCGAAGTCACGACCATCGACATCCAGCAGTACGCCCGCGACATGTCGATCGGCGGGGTGCCGGGCAAGAACGGCATCATCGGGACCTTCCCCTACGATTTCTTCGGTCATCTCCCAGAGGAGTCCTTCGACGTGGTCCTGAACCTGCAGGCCATCGAGCACGCCGAGGACTGGACCGAGGCGGGGGAACGATTGCTGCGCGTGCTGAAACCCGGGCGGCGCCTGGTGATGGCCGAGATCTTCATGGTGACCAAGGAACTGCCCTGGAAGATCAAGGCCGACCTGCACATACAGCACCTGATCGACAAGATCTTCGCCGGCATCGGCCGTACACTGGAGGGCAGGCCCTACTACAGTCACGCGGACTTGCGGCAGGCGTTCGACTGGATGCTTACCGACACCGACCACTTCGAATGGCGTGGGCTGGAGGCGTTCTGGGGCCGGAAGCCATGACCGCGCCCTCGGGCCGGGAAAGGGACACCCATGACTGACGCGATCCGCATTCGCGCGCCGAAAAGGTTCTACGCCGGCCTTGTGCTCATCGGGATCTGCCTGTTCGTGTTCTGGGCCAACCATGGCATGACGCTCGGCACACCCCGGATGATGGGTCCGGCGATGTTCCCGAGGATCCTCGCGGTGATGATCGGTATCTCAGGCGCCGTGCTCGTCTTGCTGTCGCTGAACTTCGACGGCGAGAAGCTGGAGCGCTTCTCGATCCGCGGCCCGTTCTTCGTGACGCTCTCGATCATCGCCTTCTCTCTGACGATCCGGTCGATGGGCATGGCGGTCGCGGGCATGCTGGCGCTGACGCTCAGCGGCTTCGCCACCCCCGAGGCGCGCCCGCGCGAAGTACTGATCTTCGCGGCGGTCATGACCGTGCTCAGCATCCTCCTGTTCCACTACTTCCTGGGGATGTCGGTGAAAATACTCGATATTCCCGGGACCGGGATCGAGTTTTGAGCGGTGGGCGACCTCTTCGCACATCTCGCCCACGGGTTCACAGTCGCCCTGTCGGTCCAGAACATCCTGTTGTGCTTTGTAGGCTGCCTGCTCGGCACGCTGATCGGGGTGCTGCCCGGGATCGGGCCGATCGCGACCATCGCGATCCTGTTGCCGATGACCTTCGGCTTCCCGCCGGAAAGCGCGCTGATCATGGTCGCCGGGATCTACTATGGCGCACAGTACGGCAGTTCGACCACTGCGATCCTGATGTCGATTCCGGGCGAGGCGAGCTCTACCGTGACCTGCCTCGACGGCCACGAGATGGCCAAGCGCGGCCGGGCCGGCACCGCGCTTGGCATCGCGGCCATCGGGTCGTTCTTTGCCGGGACCGTGGCGACCGTGTTCGTCGCGGCGCTCGCGATCCCGCTGACCTCGGTCGCGCTCTCCTTCGGACCGGCGGAGTATTTCTCGCTCATGCTCATGGGCCTCGTCTTCGCGGCCGCGCTGGCGCGCGGGTCGATGTTCCACGCGCTGATCTCGATCATGGTCGGCGTGCTCCTGTCGACGGTCGGGCCGGACCTGATGACGGCGCAGCTCCGCATGACCTTCGGCGTCCCGCAGCTCGCCGACGGATTCAACTTCGCGATCCTCGGCATGGGACTGTTCGGGATCGGGGAGATCCTGCGCAACCTCGAACAGTCGACGTCGCGGGAGGTGTTGAAGTCCACAATCGGCCGTCTCCTGCCCGGGCGCGAGGATCTGCGCCGCTCGTTCTGGCCGATGGTGCGGGGTACGGCGCTCGGCGGCAGCCTCGGCATCCTGCCGGGAAACGGCGCGGTGCTCGGCGCCTTCGCCTCCTATACCATCGAGAAGAAGGTCGCCCGCAATCCGAAGGAATTCGGCTACGGCGCCATCGAGGGCGTCGCCGGTCCGGAATCGGCGAACAACGCCGGGGCGCAGACTTCCTTCATCCCGCTCTTGACCCTCGGCTTGCCGCCGAACTCGGTGATGGCGATCATGATCGGCGCGATGACGATCCACGGCATCGTGCCGGGCCCGCAGGTGATCAACTCCAATCCGGAGCTGTTCTGGGGGTTGATCGCCTCGATGTGGATCGGAAACCTGATGCTGCTGGTCATCAACCTGCCGATGATCTCGATCTGGGTGAAGCTCCTGACGGTGCCCTATCGGCTGCTGTTCCCGGCGATCATCCTGTTCTGCTGCATCGGGGTCTATTCCCTGTCCGGTTCCACCGTGGACGTGCTGATCCTCGCCGCGTTCGGGCTGATCGGCTACACGATGTGGAAGTTCGGCTTCGAGCCGGCGCCGCTGTTGCTCGGCGTCGTGCTCGGCTCGCGGATGGAAGAGGCGCTGAGGCAGGCGCTGATCATCTCGCGCGGGGACTTCTCGACCTTCGTCACCCGGCCGATCAGCGCGGTGCTGCTGACAGTCACCGTGTTCCTGATCCTCATCGTCGCGCTGCCCGAGATCAGAAAGCGCCGCGAGAAGATCTTTGTCGAAGAGGAGGACTGATGGCGCCCACAGCCCACAAGGAAAGAACCCGCATGGACGATCTGCCCGCCGCCGACCCGGCCGTGCTCGACGCTCTTTTTCTCGAAGCGCACACCTGCTACAAGTTCTCCGACCGGGAGGTGCCGGACGATCTGCTCGGGCGGATCTACGATGTCGCTCGTGTGGGCCCGACCAGCAGCAACGGCAGCCCGATGCGGGTGATCTTCGTGAAGAGCGCCGAGGGCAAGGCGCGGCTGATGCCGGGCGTGAGGCCGAACAACGTGCCCAAGGTGGAAAGCGCGCCGGTGACGGCGGTATTCGGGATCGACCAGGAGTTTTATGAGCACTTCGACCGGCTCGCACCCCACGCGATCGACCGGATCGCCAACTACCGCAAGGACAAGGATCTGGCGCAGCGGGCCTCGTTCCGCAACGCAACGCTCCAGGCCGCCTACTTCCTGGTCATGGCGCGCGCACACGGGCTGAGTTGCGGGCCGATGTCGGGGTTCCTGCACGACGTTGTAGACGATACGTTCTTCGAGGGTGGACACCGCGTGAAATCGAACTTCCTCATGAATATCGGTTATCCTGCCGAGGGCGCCTTCCGCCCGCGGGGCTACCGGTTCGGCTTCGATGAAGTCTGCGAGATTATCTGAAACGGAACGGGACGTGATATGACATCCGACGGCGGCACTTGGGGTGAACTGGTCTGGGGGCGGGGACCGAAGCTGATGGACTGGTTCCTGGAGCCGACCTGTCCGCACTGCGGCAGGGCATTCGGCAAGCTGCTGCCGCTCCTCGAGCGGGCCGGAGAGGACCGGCTGACCGTGCGGCTGACCGTGCACTCGCAGCCCTGGCACCTGTTCTCGGGCGTCGTGAGCCGCGCGGTGCTGGCGGCGACGCTGACGCCGGAGGGCCGGGACGCGGCTTACCGCGTGATGGCCGCGGTCTACGAACACCGCGAAGACTACATCGCCACCGACCATTCCAGCGGCCCCAACATGGACGCGCCGCCGTCGACTATGCTGCAGCGGATCGCCGACCACTGCGGGCTCGACCTGCGCGCCGTCTTCGAGCGGAAAGAGGCCGGTGACATGCTCAAGCGGCACATACGCTTCGCGCGGCAGAACGGCATCCACGCCTCGCCGACCTTCATGGTCGACGGCCTTGTGAACGACAAGCTAGGCAGCAGGGACGAGGTGGACACGTGGCTCGGCGAACTCGGCCTAGCCTGACCGGACCCGGCCGACGGCGGTAGGGGGATTGCCACCATCCTGATCGGTCTGGCGTGGTATCGGCTGTTCCTGCAGCTCAGGACGCTCGGCCGGGTCTGAACGACACAGGGCAGCCCGCAGCGAGGCGACGACCGGAGGATTCTCACAGATGCAATCCGAAGCATAACTTGGAAGCTGTGGGGTAACATCAAGTGGCGGCAGTTCGATAGCTGCTGTCCGAAGATTGTCACATTTTTCGGACTCCCTTGCCGATGTCCGAAAAATGTAGCATATTTCGGACATGACCGCTCCAGCTCAAGATACCGATCTGCGCACCAGGCTTCTGGCCAGGGTCGCGTCTCAGCTCGATGAGGTCTGGACGCCCGCCGACTTTGCCGATCTCGGCGGGCGCGCCGCCATCGACAAAACCCTTCAGCGGCTCGCCGCCGCCGGCGAGCTCCGCCGCATAGACCGCGGTCTTTATGATCGGCCGCGTAAGAACTCACTGACGGGACACCCCACCGTTCCGGATTATCGGGCTGTGATCCGCGCCGTGACCCGTCGCGACCAAGCACGGGCCGTTGTCGACGGTATGACCGCTGCAAACGATCTCGGTCTCACCACAGCCGTACCGGCTCGCATCGAAGTGTTGGTCGATGCACGGCTAAAGCCGATCAAACTCGGTAAACAGGAGATCCATTTCAAGTTCGCTGCACCGAGCCGCCTCTACTGGGCCGGCCGGCCCGCCATGCGCGTCGTCCAAGCGCTGCACTGGATGCAGGACATGCTGACCCAGGACAGCGAGCACGAGCGCGTTCAGGCCGCGCTACGTCGCTTGTTCGCCGATCCGAAGCATGGCAAGGCGATCCGCGACGACCTCCGCACCGGCCTTTCCGCCCTGCCGATCTGGATGCAGGAATTTTTGCGCGACCTGATCAACCCCAACGATGCCAAGGTGGGGCAGAAATGAGCACGGCTGCCTACAAGCAGGTCGTCGAGACCCCTGCGCGGGACCGGCTCGATTTGTTCCTTGCGACCGCCAACCGTCTCGGAGCACCAGTGGGCAACATCGAGAAGGACTTCTGGGTCTGCTGGACCTTGAACGCGCTCTATCATGAACGTCCCGCCGGCGCGCCGCGCCTCCTCTTCAAGGGCGGCACATCGCTGTCGAAAGCCCACAACCTGATCCAGCGCTTTTCCGAAGATATCGGTGCGCCGTGACGGCGCGGGAGGGTAGTATGACATAGTTAGAACCCCTCCTAGCTTTGCTGATTTTCGACCGACGGCTGCAATGCCGTCCCTTTCGTGGGAACAACGAAAGGAAGGGGACCGAAAAGCTGGACCGGGTGTCGCCGGTTCGGTGCCATAAGCAGATCGGTCTGAACCGTACCGGACGGAAGCCATCACTACCGGGCCGGGCTACCGCAGTGCTCATGGTGAGACAACGAAGTGCGTGATTGAAGCCTCTGAATATCCGAGAAGTTTCCCAACCGTGATGGCGGGGGAGACAAATAGCGCGATCAGACATGGCAGGGCTCAATGTTCCCTGCTGAGGGGTGCGAGAAATACGCACTCGGGGTGGGCGAGTTCCTTTAACCCACTCTCCGCATCGCCAGGGGTATAGCGCACCACCTACAGGCACGAAGGTTGAAAATCGGAACACGGGAACTTGAACCGTCTGCCCGGCAGGAACCGGGCTAGCCGCGACGACCGGAGACGGGCGTGTTCAAGGGCGGAGCCTCCGTAGTAGTCCGAGTCCGGGAAAGCCGGGCACATGGCGAAGGGAGGCAGGAAGATGATCGGTTGGCATGACGGAGGAGTGATCTGTGGACACGGATCATCAGGCTGATGAAGCTTGGGTACTCGGCGTTCAGCGCAAACTGTATCAGTGGAGTAAGGCGAATCCCGACGATCAGTGGCGGGACATGTGGGGCTGGTTGACAGACTCGCGCATGCTTCGTCACGCTTGGCGTCGCGTGTCCACCAATAAGGGAGGTCGCACGGCCGGGGTCGACGGGATGACCGTGGGACGCATCCGGAAAAGGGGAGAACAACGCTTTCTCGACAGGCTTCAGGCTGAACTACGCTCTTGCGCGTACAGACCGAGCCCGGCGAGGCGCAAGCTCATCCCCAAAGCCGGTAAACCGGGGCAGTTCCGGCCCCTGGGCATTCCCACGATCAAGGACCGCGTCGTACAATGCGCGGTCAAAACACTTCTGGAGCCAATCTTCGAGGCGCAGTTCTGGCATGTTTCCTATGGGTTCAGGCCCGGACGGAGCACGCACGGCGCCTTGGAGCATATCCGACGGGCTGCTCAGTCGCATAAACGCGGCGGGGATACCCGGAGGCACGGGATGCCATATCCGTGGGTCATCGAGGGAGACATCAAGGGCTGCTTTGACAACATCAACCATCACTATCTGATGGAACGGCTACGCAAACGCGTCGCCAACCAGCGGGTGGCACGGTTGGTCGGGCAGTTCCTGAAAGCCGGCGTGCTGGCGGAGGAGCAGTTCTTCCGCACGGAAGCCGGAACCCCGCAGGGTGGGATCATATCACCGCTGCTCGCCAACATTGCGCTCAGCGCGATTGAGGAGAGATATAAACGGTGGGTGCATCCTGATCTGACGGGGAGGTCTTCACGACAATCGATACTCTCGGCGGCATCGGGTAGACGTATGTGGGATCGCAAGACAGGGCACTGCGTGTGCTTCCCCGTACGCTATGCGGACGACTTTGTGGTGCTGGTCTCCGGTACGCAGGAAGAGGCTATTGCGGAGAAATCCGCGCTGGCAAAATACCTGCAGGAGACGACAGGCCTCAAGCTGTCACCGGAAAAGACGAAGATCACCGCAATGACGGACGGGTTCGAATTCCTCGGGTTCCGCTTCGTCATGAAATGGGACAGACGCTACGGATATTGTGCACGTGTACAAATCCCCAAGGCCAAGTCCCACGATTTCCGTCACAAAGTCAAGGAGTGCACCGGGCGTACCAGCGCCAGAGGCACCCTTGGTGCAAAGCTGCAGGAGCTTAATCCCATCCTGCGCGGATGGGCGAATTACTTCCGTTTCTGCTACGGAGCCAGCAACGTGTTCACCAGCCTCGACTGGTACACCGGGGATCGGCTCTGGCGCTGGCAGCGGAAGGTGCGCCCAAACGCCAACGCGAGCGAAATCGCAAAAGGTAGACAACGCAGCAGTCGCCGTCCGACGGTGAGACTGTGGCGCGATGGGTCCGTCGAGCAATATATGCTCGCATGGACTCCCGTCTGCCGGTTTCGTCTGGCGTGGATGGGAACGCCAAACTTCGCCATATCTTCTGGCGAGCCGGATGCATAACGAAAGGTGCACGTCCGGTTCTGCGAGGGGTGGTGAGAAACGGGCCGCCGCAAGGCGGTACCGCGCTCGCCACCTACTCTACACATCACCGTATTCCGCGACGATCTCCACGAACCGGCATCGGTCGAGGACTTGGAGGCCCTCTCGAACAAGAAACGCCGCGCCAGGCTCGACGCAATCCGGGACGCGTGCCGCGCCTATATCACCGGCCCGCTCCGAGAGCTTCTTGCCGAGCAGCTCGCCGACATTACCAGCGGAGCAGGACGTATCGAGATCGACGAAGCCGATCCTGACGGGCAAACACTTCTGGTCTGGTATCCGGAGGTCGAACCGCGCGACGGCGCCTATGTGCGGCCGGCCGTTCGAATCGAAGCCGGTGCGAAGTCGGCGCTTGATCCGAATCGGCCCGTCACGATCCGCCCCTACATCGCCGAAGAGGTGGCGGAATGGACTTGGCCGTTGCCGACGTAACCACTGTCGATGCCACACGAACCTTTTGGGACAAAGTCGTCATCGCGCATGGTTTGCGCCGCTGGTACGAGCGGCGCGGTGTCCTTCGGCAGGAAGGTCAACGCGTATCACGACACTATTACGACCTTCATTGCCTCCTCAACTCGGCTGTCGGCCATACTGCGCTCGCGGATCGCGACCTCGGCGCCGATTGCGTTCGACATGCACGGATGTTCTTCAACCGGCCTACGATCTAACCTCAGCGCAGCCAGGGACATTCGCCATCGAGCCGGTCGCCGGCATGGTAGCGGTGCTCAAGGATGACTACGCCAACACGACCGCAATGATCTTCGGAGCGGCACCCGAATTCGATGACGTGCTCGCGTCTGCAAAGACGATCGAGCACCATCTGAACGAGGTTGCAACTCGACACGTGCAAGGGGAGGGCGATGCCGGTAAGGAGAGCTGAGGGCATTGTTGGCAGGATGTTGAAGCGCCAGTTCGAACAAGGGGACGACGGTGCCTTTGTGTGCCAGGAATCCGGTGCACCGGGATTGGTACTTTGTCCGGAATCTTAAGATGAGCTGAAGCGGACCATGGATCGGCTCACCCTCTCCTACGTCTGGAAGCAGAAACAGATACCTGTCGTGCTGCGCAGAACGGGGCGAGGCGAGCGAATTCGCGTTCGACTACCATTTGCCGACGACAATCGGCACTGGCCTCAGAACGGGCGGCGAACAGCACCCGAATGGATCGGCGGCACCGAAGCCTACTGGGAGCTGCCGAAAGCCTGGTTTAACGACCTCGTCGATCGAGCGTTGCTTCGATATGGCAAGATCTACATCATCCAGCCGTGCCGCGAGCAGGAAATTTGCGCGAGGGCATGCCAGAAAGCGCGCGGTCATGAATGCCAATGCTCCTGCATGGGCGCCAACCACGGTGCCGGCAACGACGGGAGCTGGTTCGAGGTGTCGGACACATTCTCCACCCGCTGGGGCGTGCGTGAACTCGCCTGCCGCTTGCTCACGACAAGATAGACGCCGCCGTCACGATTCGAACTGATCCCGCCGGAAAGCTGTCTAGATAGCCGGACAGCGAACAAACTTTTCGGCCACGTTGCCAAGAAAGACACGCTGGATATGATGTCCTGCTCCCTCGACGAGACTGCGGACGACCAGGGGCAGTTCCCGCACCGAGCACTGCACGTCACAGGTTTCTGGCCTGTCCCGAATCAGTGGTCCATCCTCATCGAGAGGGCCGGACGCATTCGGGTGGAAGATGGCGCCGATACTGTAGCATGCGGCTAGTCAGATCAGCCGACTGGGATTTCAACCAAGCCGCTCCGTACCCAGCTGATCCCGTCAAGCGCCAGTGACGAGCACGCAGAGAACAAGGCACCCGAAAGCGTCGAGAATGCCCGAAACAGAGCCGCCGCTCGCGTAAAATACACGCTCACGATCAAATGAAACGAGCATTCACCATCGTTTGTGACCGCTGCTTACAATCAGCGAAATACGCAAACATTCGGCCTCTGCTGTCCCTGAAAGTCCCTCAACCTGTCGCCTGCGCGGCCAGTGCATAGACCGCGGCCTCCGGCGAGGCGGCCAGGGGCCACTGTCGGCCGAGAGACATGCGCGTTACCGTGTCGTAAACCGGCAGGCCGGACAGCGTGAGGAATTGCGTGAAGGTGCCGGTGGTCGCACCAGTATCGAGCCGCACGAACTTGCCGATCCGGGCGGCAATATGGGGCCGCACGACTGTCGCGGCATCTTC
The DNA here is from genome assembly GCF_025336525.1 of Chelativorans salis. Classification (GTDB taxonomy): domain Bacteria; phylum Pseudomonadota; class Alphaproteobacteria; order Rhizobiales; family Rhizobiaceae; genus Chelativorans; species Chelativorans salis. Next base: position 79,265 of record NZ_JAOCZP010000011.1, on the reverse strand, counting down.
GTCATTTGCCGCGAGGACCGGACCGATGACCGTTCCCCGCCCGAAGAGCCGCGCGAGAGCATAGGCCGCAAGCTCGCCGTCGCGGTAAAGCACGATGCCTTCTGACCGCTCGACAAGCATTGAGAGAAGGCGTGATCGGTTCGTGCCGGTCGTTCGCTTGTCCAGAGCCAGCAATTCTGCATGGTCGGCGCGCCGCAATTCTCTCATTTCCCCTCCGTTAACGGGGCCGACGTCAGGCGGGATCGCCGCAATCCCCTGGTGCTGATTGATCGTCCGTTCATCTGAGAAACTGTAGGAGCGATAGAGGCGGTAAGCATCCCGCGTGGCATGAAGACCCAAGGCGCGGCCTCCTATCTGCTCAAGCACGTGTTGCATCAGCCACTTACCCCCGCCATTGGCCTGTAGCCGTGGCGAGGTGATCACCATGCCGATCGTGGCGAAGTCCTTGCCAAAGGGAAACCACATGGCTGAGGCGTGGACGCGGCCACTCGCATCCACCGCTACATAGCCTTCCCCGTACTCGCGCAGGAACTGCCAGTCCTCCGCCCTATGGGGCCAACTGACGCTCACCGACAACGCATGCAGCGCCGTCAAGTCGGCCTCGCGGATATCCTGCCGGCTGACAGTGATGGCGTCGAGGGGAAAGCTTTCTTCGGGCAACATGCCACGCCTCCTATAGGCTCAATTGGACATCCGCGTCACGCAGGGCGGCCACGCAACGGTCCAGATCGCGCTTCAGCATGTAGATGTGGGAAGAAGCCACCCGCAACCCTTAGTGATGCTCGACCTCGCGACATTTGACGTGGACCCGACATCTCTCCCGCAATGCGCATTCCAAGGCTTTCAGATCAACGCCATCGACGGAAGAGAAGCTGAGTGCCCCACGCTCGTCGCCCTCGAGCGGCGTGTACAGCCGGAAACCCGGAATGTCTCCGTTGATAATCCATCCGAGGAATTGCGGTTCAGTGCAATTTCCGTTGGCGCACAGTCAATCAGCCGAACGGGCGCAGCCTTTGTTTCGGGCAGCGCGGCGTCCAATTTGCTCCAAATGCTAATGTCGCGATTGCAGTTGGTGGGGCGGTAGGCCTCGTCAACGGCTTGCTCGACGACGAGGGGCGGCGGGCTGACGACGGCATTATTGATATTCATCAGCGGTTCCTGCTTTGAATAGGTAGTGCTAACCTCTTCCCGGAACGCCGCCGAAACGACCACCTGTGCATTGTCCACGGCTGCCTCCCGTGCTTTCCGGCCTTTGCGTCGGAACATCAGATGCTTCCCACTTGAACTTTCGAGCCGTCACGGAACCGCGACAGGCGGAACGGTGTGGGATCGACACACGGCGTTTCGCCGGCAACTAGGTCCGCCGCGAGATGGCCGATGCCAGGGCCGATGCCGAAGCCGTGCCCGGAGCAGCCGGCGGCGATAAACAGGCCCGGCACCGCTTCACCATGCGAGATCACCGGCACGGCATCCGGGGTGGAATCGACGTAGCCCCCCCAGGAGGAAGCCATCTCGACGCCGGACATGGCCGGAAACAGGGCTTTCACTCGCGCCATTATTTTTTTGATTACGCGTGCATCGGGAAGGGGGTCGAGCACGCGGATGCGCTCGAAAGGCGTGGGCCTGTCCATGCGCCACTTCCCGAAAGCCTCCGGCCCTTCGAAGAAGGACCGGCTGATGCCGATCTCGATTGCCTTCAGCCGCTTGACGAACATCGGCAGGAAGGCGCGTGCATGGCGGATCCCTTGTGGCGTGAGTTCGAGCGTCGCCTTGCCGCTGATCGCCAATGTGTAGCTGCCGTCAATCCGGCGCGTGAGCGCGCAGTCGGGTGTGTAGATCGCTTCGCCAAGATTCGGCGCAGGGCCGGTGCGAAGCGTGCTCTGGCGGATGCTGGCCTGCGGAAAGGAAATTCCATGCATGCGCAGGAAAGCCGAAGCCCAGGCGCCGGCGGCGCAAAGCACTGCATTGGTCCGGATCAACCCTTTTTCGGTGACGACGCCGCTCACCCTTCCATTCGTGAGATCAAGGCCGCGTGCAGCGCAGTCCTGGTGAATGGTCGCGCCATGCGTGCGCGCCCCCTCGGCAATCCGGGGCGCGGCGAGCCACGGTTCAGCCTTGCCGTCATCTACCGAGTTTACCCCGCCCAGCCAATTGCGACCGTGGCCTCCGGGAACGGCAGCACCGGCCTCGGCGGCTGTCAGCATCCGCGTGTTGACGTTAAACTGTCGTGCTGTCTCGCGCCACTTTTCCCATTCGGCAAGCTGCTTGGGATTGTCCGTCGCATAGACCAGACCGCAGCGCCGGAAGCCGAGGTCCTGCCCGATCTCTTCGGTCAGCTGGTCCCACAGACGCAAGGCCAGGCCGGAGAGCGGCAATTCCCGCGCATCGCGGTTTTGCTGACGGCACCAGCCCCAGTTCCGGCTCGACTGCTCGCACCCGACATACCCCTTTTCGAGGAGCGCCACAGACAGGCCACGTCGCGCCAGGAAATATGCCGCGCTCGCGCCGACGATACCGCCTCCGATCACAACGACGTCCGCCGAAGCGGGAAGTCTTTCATCACTGCTGATCCGGTGGGCAACGGGTGACATGAACTAGGCCTTTAATTCTTGCAATGTTGGTAGCAGTATCGGTTCATCGCCTCCGCAGAATTCATCTATAGACCGATAGGATTCGGAATCTTGCGCCGAATCTGCCGCGTTTTCGGCAGGTGACGCGGTCGATGCCTGCCTACCCTCGCAGCATCCGATCCAATTGCCGGAGCGACCGCTTGAACGCCGAAGAAATCCTCGCACGACTTGTCGCCTTCCCCACGGTCGTTGGTCGACCGAACGATGAAATTGTGAGCTGGATTCGGGCTTACGCCGAAGGCGTCGGTGCCACCGTGACGGTGCTGCCCGGTCCGGAAGGGGATAGGGCCAACCTGTTCGCCACGCTCGGCCCGCGCGACGTGCCGGGCTATGTTTTGTCCGGGCATATGGACGTGGTGCCTGCCGGCGAGCCGGAATGGTCGTCAGATCCTTTCCGCCTGCGCCGCGATGGCGAGCGCCTCTACGGGCGCGGCAGCAGCGATATGAAAGGCTTCCTGGCGGCGGTGCTCGCGGCATTGCCCGCCCTTGGTGCTCGGCGGCTCGCCCGGCCCATACATCTTGCCTTCTCCTATGACGAGGAAGCGGGCTGCCATGGCGTGCCACACATGATCGCGCGGCTGCCTGAGCTCTGCGCCCCACCCCTTGGCTGTATCATCGGCGAACCGAGCGGCCTCACGCCCATCCGAGCGCACAAGGGAAAGGCTGCGGTGCGGCTGGCGATCACGGGTCGTTCGGGGCATTCCTCGCGCCCGGATCAGGGCCTCAATGCCATCCACGCCATGGCGGCTGTGCTCAACGAAGCAGTGGCGCAAGCGAAAGCGCTGGAGAAGGGGCCGTTCGACGGCAGCTTCACGCCACCATTTTCTTCGCTGCAGGTCGGCGTCGTCCAGGGAGGGCAGGGGGTCAACATCATCCCCGACACTTGCGCGGTGGAACTGGAGGCGCGGGCCATTGCCGGGGTTGACCCAATGCGTCTGCTTGCCTCGATCAAGGCGGAGGCGGTAGCACTGGCAAAAGAAGGGTTCGGGATCGAGTGGACGCTCCTGTCCAGCTATCCGGCGTTGTCATCGCGGGAAAACGAAAGCCTCGCAACGCTTCTCTCGGAACTGACGGGCCATGACCCCATAGCTGCCGTTAGCTACGGCACGGAAGCCGGTCTTTTCGAGGCCGCCGGCCTGCCGGCCATCATCTGCGGCCCCGGCGATATCGCCCGTGCGCACAGGCCCGACGAATATATCGAAACCGGCGAACTCGCCGCCTGCCAAATGCTGATCGAAGCGATCGGCGCACGCCTGCAGGCTGAGGATCATAATTCGATGTGATGTGCCGCTCGGCCGTCGTCCTTCGGCGCATTCTGCCGCCGGGCTGCGTCATGCTTGGCCGCATAGAACCGAAAGAGATGGCAGATGGCTTTCCTGTTCAATTCAGATGCCGAACGAGCGAAAGTCTTCGCGGCTGAGTTTGCCCGCGAACTACCCGGCCTGCGTTTCGCTTCCCGGCCCGACGCGGTCGATGCTGCTGAAGTACGGTATCTGCTGACCTGGACCGCGCCCGAAGGTATTCAGCAATATCGAAATCTCGAAGTGCTGTTCTCGATTGGAGCCGGTGTCGATCAGATCGATACCACTGGGCTGCCTCCCACCGTCAAGCTCGTGCGCATGGTGGACGAGGAGATCGTTCGCATGATGCAGGAATATGCGACAATGGCTGTGCTGGCCCTGCATCGCGATCTGCCCGGCTATCTCGCCCAGCAGGCCGACGCTGTCTGGCGGGCCCGATCGGCACGCCAGGCTCGCGAGCGCCGTGTAGGCGTCCTCGGCCTTGGCGTTTTGGGTGCCGCCGTGCTGGAGCGGCTGGAACCCTTTGGTTTTCAGCTTCAGGGCTGGAGCCGATCTCCGCGTAGCATTCCGGGCGTCGCCTGCTATAGCGGGCGTTCCGAGTTGAAGAGCTTTCTCGGGCAAACCGACATTCTCGTATGTCTGTTGCCGCTCACGGCAGAAACGCACGGCATACTGGATGCCGAACTGTTTTCAGCGCTGCCCTGCGGCGCCAGCCTTGTCCATGTAGGACGCGGACCGCAACTCGATCACGGCGCATTGCTCGAGGCGCTCGATAACGGGCAGATCTCGAGCGCCGTAATCGATGTGACTGAACCCGAACCACTTCCTTCCGGCCACCCGTTCTGGCGCCATCCCAAGGCGCTTCTGACCCCGCACATTGCCAGCGTGACCTCCCCGCGGAGCGCCGCAAGGGCTGTCATCGAGAATATCCGCAGGCACGAGGACGGGATCGACCCAATCGGGCTTGTCGACCGCAGCCGCGGTTATTGACCCCTCTCGTTCAAGAAAAACAGGAGAATACAATGACGCTACTCAAAACCATCGACCCGAACCCCTCCTTCGAACCGAAGCACGCGACCCCTGCGCCAGACCGGCTGATCGCAGGCAATCCCGCCTTCAAGACGTGGGCGCAGGACAGCGACAAGGACGGCAGTGTGAATACCGGCGTCTGGGAAGCCACTCCAGGCGAGACGCACTCGATCAAGGGCGAGACGTTTGAGTTCTGCCACATTCTGAACGGCGTGATTGAGCTGACCGAGAAGGGCAAGGAGCCGGTCATCTATCGCGCCGGCGACAGTTTCGTGCTCAAACCCGGCTATGTCGGCGTGTGGAAGACGATCGAGACGGTGCGGAAAATCTACGTGACCGTCACCTGACACGAGCACCGCTACCTATAGGCTTGCCCATGTCGCTCAGCTTTGATCCAGACCGCCTTGACCTTCCAAAGGGGCACTTCATCGGCGGCGCCTGCGTGCCGGCGAGGGGCGTACTGCCGATGCACCGTCCCTCCGATGGCAAGGAATTCGGCGCCTGTCCGATCGCCTCGGAGGACTTCGTCGACCAGGCGGTGGCAACCGCGAAGAAAGCCTTGCGTGACAGCGGCTGGGCTACGTGTCCGCCGCGCCGGCGCACCAACCTCTTGCACCGCTGGGCCGACCTCATGGAGGCCGAGGCAGTCACCCTGGCGCGACTGGAGGCCTTCTGCTCCACGCGTCCCGTCGGCCAGCTGATCGAAGGCGATATTGCGGTGACGGCCGAGCAGATCCGCTTCTTCGCCGAATTCGCCGACAAGGAAGGCGGCGACGTCGTGCCGACCGGGGACGCCAGTCTCGGTATGGTGATGAGCGAGCCTTACGGAGTCGTAGGCGCGATCACGCCATGGAACGTGCCGCTTTCCATGGCCGGCTGGAAGCTCGGGCCGGCGCTGGCCGCAGGCAATGCGGTCGTCTTGAAGCCCTCGGAGTTGACGCCGTTTTCGACGCTCTTCATCGCGGAGCTTGCCGAGCGTGCAGGCCTGCCGTCTGGCTTGATCAATATCGTCCTCGGCGACGGCCCGACGACGGGGGCCGCCATCACCGCCCATCCGGACATTGCAAAGCTCAGCTTTACCGGTTCGACGGCGGCCGGCTCGGCCATCATGGAGAATATCGCGCGCACCGGCGTGAAACCCATGACGCTGGAGCTCGGCGGCAAGAGCCCGCAGCTGGTTTTCGCCGACGCTGACCTCGACCTCGCCGCCAATGCGATTGTCACCAGCATTCTCGCCAATGCCGGTCAGGCATGCGTGGCGGGGTCCCGGCTCATCATCGAGGAAAGCGTGGCCGCGCCGGTTGTCGCCGCCATTGCCGCTCGCATGAAGGCGGTAAGTGCCGGGCCGACTTGGGACGAGACGAGCACCTATTCACCGATCATCTCGGAACGGCAGCTCCAGCGCATTCACAGGCTCGTCCAGGCTGCAGGCAGGGAGGGGGCCGAACGCCTGGTCGGCGGGGCGGCCATGGACCATCCAGGCTACTTCTACCAGCCGACGCTGCTTGCCGGCGTCCAGCAGGACTCACCGGCGGTGCAGGAAGAAATCTTCGGCCCCGTGCTGACGGTTCAAACCTTCCGCGAGGAAGAAGAGGCGGTCGCGCTCGCCGATCATCCGGTCTACGGCCTTGCCGCGGGTCTTTTCACACGCGACCTCTCCCGGGCAGTGCGCATCACCCGCGCGCTGCAGGCCGGTACGGTTTGGGTCAACCGCTACAGCCGCTCGCGCGATCACATCCTCCCGACCGGCGGTTACAAGCGCTCGGGCATCGGCAAGGATCTCGGACGCGAAGCCTATCTTGCCAATCGCAAGAGCAAGAGCGTGCTGATTGCCCTGTGAGGAACGATGAAGACGCATTCGATAGCAATCATCCCGGGTGACGGCATCGGCCGTGATGTGATGGAAGCGGCCTGGCACGTGTTGCTTGCGGCAGCCCATGGCGCGGGCATGATCCTCGAGGGGACACGATTTCCTTGGTCGTGCGACTATTATCTCGAAACTGGCAGAATGATGCCGGAGGACGGCATCGAGACGCTAAACCGTTTCGACTCGATCCTCCTGGGCGCGGTCGGCTGGCCGGAGAAGGTGCCTGACTCGCTGTCGCTTCACGGCCTGCTACTGCCGATACGCAAGGCGTTCCAGCAATACGCCAACATTCGCCCTCATCGGCTGCTGCCCAGCGTCGAGGGACCGCTCAAGAAGACGGAATTCGACATTCTCTGCATTCGCGAGAATACAGAAGGCGAATATTCCGGCGCCGGGGGCCGCGTCCATCGGGGCACGGACAACGAAGTGGCCGTGGAAACGGGGATATTTACCCGCAGGGGCGTGGAACGCATCCTGCGTTTCGCCTTCGAGCAGGCGAGGTCCCGGCGCGGGAAACTCGCATCGGTCACCAAGTCGAATGCGCAGAAGCACTCCATGGTGTTCTGGGACGAAGTCACCCGGGAACTGGCTGAGCAATATCCTGACGTCGAGGTCACGAGCTATCACATCGACGCCATGGCCGCGCGTATGGTCATGGTTCCGGAGAGCCTGGATGTGATTGTCGCTTCAAACCTCTTCGGCGATATCCTGACGGATCTTGGGGCGGCTATTCAGGGCGGTCTCGGCTTCGCCGCTTCCGCGAACATCAATCCCGACAGGAGTGTCCCGTCGATGTTCGAGCCGGTCCACGGCTCGGCTCCCGATATCGCGCATCTCGGCATCGCCAATCCGATCGCAGCCATCTGGTCCGGCGCGCTCATGCTCGACCATCTGGGCGAGAGCAGCGCGGCGGAGCGGATCATGTTTGCGCTGGAGGCGGTAACCGCACGGGGCATCGGCACCGTCGCCGGCCGCAACCGCACAGATGAGATCACCAATGCCGTGCTGGCAGCACTGGACTGAAACGGAGACCTGCAAGTGAAAGCATTGAGAGATCCCGGGCTGTTCCGTCAGGAAGCCCTGATTGGCGGTGCATGGCGGACGGCCGCATCGGGGAAGACAGTTACCGTCACCGACCCGGCGACCGGCGAAACGCTCGGCATCATTCCCGATCTCGGTCGGGAGGAAACTCGCGAGGCGATCGATGCTGCGGAGGGCGCCTTTGCGGACTTTCGGCGCACCACCCACGCAGAGCGCGCAGCGCTGCTGGAAACCTGGTATGATTTGATACTCGAGCATCAGGAAGATCTCGCGCGTATTATGACCCTGGAACAGGGCAAGCCGCTGGCCGAGGCGCGCGGGGAGATCGTCTATGCCGCGTCTTTCGTAAAGTGGTTCGCCGAGGAAGTCCGCCGGATTGGTGGGACGACCATTTCCGCACCTCAGCGCGACCGCCGCATCATCGTCCTCAAGGAAGCGGTCGGCGTCGCCGCCGTCATCACGCCCTGGAACTTTCCGGTGGCGATGATCACTCGCAAGGTCGCCCCAGCCATCGCGGCCGGATGCACCACCGTGATCAAGCCTTCCGAATTCACGCCACACTCGGCACTCGCCGTGGGCGTGCTGTCCGAACGTGCGGGTATCCCGGCAGGTGTCGTAAACATCGTCACCGGCATGCCCGCCGAAATCGGACAAGAGCTGACGGGCAATTCGGCGGTACGGAAGATATCCTTCACCGGCTCAACCCGCGTCGGGGCGCTTTTGATGCGGCAGGCGTCGGACAGCATCAAGCGGTTGAGCCTTGAGCTCGGCGGCAACGCACCCTTTATTGTCTTCGACGACGCCGATCTCGATATGGCGGTCGAGGGTGTCATGGCCTCCAAGTTCCGCAATGGCGGTCAGACCTGCGTCTGCGCAAATCGCATCCTCGTTCAGGAGGGGATCTATGATGTCTTTGCGGAGAAGCTCGCCGTGCGTGTTTCGGCTCTCAAGGTAGGGTCCGGTCTGGAGGAGGGGGTGCAAATCGGTCCCATGATCAGCCGGGCGGCCATCGAGAAGATCGAGCGCCATATTGACGACGCGCTTGCCAAGGGTGCTCGGCCTATCGGTGCGCGCCCGGCCGTGCCGTTGGGCTCGCAATATACTGCGCCCGTCGTGCTGGCCGATGCCAACACTGACATGCTGCTGGCGAGCGAAGAGACCTTCGGGCCGGTTGCGCCCCTGTTCCGCTTCAAGAACGATGAGGAGGCGATCGCGATCGCCAATGCCACGCCCTACGGTCTCGCTGCCTATTTCTACACGGAGAGCCTGAAGCGTGCATGGGCGGTGGGTGAGGCGCTGGAGTTCGGCATGGTCGGCCTCAACACCGGTACCATCTCTACCGAGGTCGCCCCCTTCGGCGGTGTCAAGCAGTCCGGCCTCGGCCGTGAGGGCGGCCAGGCCGGCATTGACGAATATCTCGAGACGAAGAGCTTCCATATCGGCGGCCTGAACTGAGCCGCGCGCGCCGGGCTGCTTGTTGCAGCCCGGCGTAATCGGCTCTCAGCGGATAAGGTCCAGAAAGCGGTACCACAGCCCCATGGCAGGCATGAACCACGGCGTGCCCGAATAAAGCGGCAGCGCCGGCCAGGGCATATCCCGGAAAGGATTCCGGTCGTCTCGCCCCAGAATGATGTCTGCCATGACCGTGCCCATATGCACCGACATATGTGTGCCGTGGCCGGAATAGCCCATGGCGAAGTGCATACCGTCCATAAAACCAGCGCGCGGAAAGCGGTCCTTGGTCATGTCCACCAAGCCGCCCCAGCAATAGTCGATCCCGATATCGGCCAGATGGGGGAAAATGCCTGCAAGGTTTGCCCGCAATATGGCGCCGCTTTTCGAATCTGAGCGTTGATCTACGCGTGCCGAGAACCGTGCGCGGCCGCCGAAGATCAGGCGCCTGTCGGGCGCTAGGCGGAAATAATTGACGAAGTTGTTCGAGTTCACATAGGTGCGGTCGCGGGGCACGGTTGCGGCGATCTCCGCATCCGTCAGCGGCCGCGTGGCGATGATGAAGGCGCCGACGGGCACGATGCGGCGGCGCAGTTCCGGGAACGGCCCGGAGGTGTAGGCACCGGTGGCAACGAGGACGTTGTCCGCCAATACGCTGCCGCGCGCCGTCGTCAGCTTGTGACGGCCCGCTTCGCGGGACCGAGCTGTGACGGCGGCGTCCTCGAAGATCACCGCGCCGGCTTTCTTTGCGGCCTCTGCTAGGCCATTCACAAAGCGGCCCATGTGCATCATCCCCGCTTTCCGCGAGAGCATGGCACCGTAAAAGCCATCCGAGCCGATTTCATCTGCAAGCTCGGTCCGGCCGAGAAGCGCCGTGTCGGGATCGGCCTCCTTGTGAAGGGCTTCGAAGTTGCGCGCAAGAGCGTCGAAATGCTTCGGCTTGGATGCCAGCTTCAGCTTGCCGCCGCGGCGGAACGCGCAATCGATCTTCTCGTCGCGGACGATGCCTTCCACGGTGTCGACCGCGTCGTCGAAGGCGTGATAGAGCGCAACGGCCTTCTCGGTGCCGAACCGGGCCTTCGTCGCTAAAAAACTGTGGGCCAGCCCGTTGTTGACATGCCCGCCATTACGGCCCGACGCCCCGCAGCCGACGCGGTCGGCTTCCAGAACGGCGACGCGGGCGCCGCCCCGGGCCAGTTGCCGGGCGGCGGCGAGCCCCGTAAAGCCGCCGCCGATCACAACGATGTCGAAGTGCCCCTCGACGGGGCCTTCGCGCGCGCCGGAGAACGGTGGCGCGGTGTCTTGCCAGTAGGATACGAAGCGCATCACTCAGCCCTTCAAAGACCGAAAACCCCGGGCAGTCCCGAGATATCCGCGATTTCCGTATATTCGTAGTAGGGATTGGCGGGCTCGTGATGGCGATTGACCCAAACCTTGCTTTTGATCCCCAGATCGTAGGCAGACATCAGATCATACCGGAAAGACGAGGAGACGTGGGTAACGTCCTCAGGGCCGCATCCGAGCATGTCGAACATATACTCGAACGCCCTGAAATGCGGTTTGTACGCACGTGCCTGTTGGGCGGTGTACACGGCATGGAACGGCGCGCCCAGCGTTTCCACGTTTGACGGAATCTGGGCGTCCATCGCATTCGAGAGAATAACCAGGGGAATTTCCTTGGCTACCTTGGCCAGTCCCTCGGGCACGTCCGCATGCGGACCCCAGCCTGGGATGCGGTCGTAGATCATTTCCGCATCCTCTGCCCGGAACGGCAGGTTGTTGCGCCGGCAGGTACGCTCCAGCGCATTGTGGACGACTTCTGCATACGGCTTCCACTCATGAGTCACTTCGTCGAGGCGGTATGCCGAGAAATTCCTGATGAATTTGTCCATGCGCGGCGCATCCAGAATCTGCGCATAAAGATCCCTGGAGGCCTCCGCCATCGCGAAGTGGATCAGCGTGCCATAGCAGTCGAAGGTGACGTATTTCGGCCGGAAGCGGTTCATGGTCATGTTCCTTATAGATGATCTTCCTCCATCGAGCATAGCGGCGGGCCTGGGGCAGAATGTGCTGCAATGCGCAGTCATTCGGTAGAAGGCTCATCCGCTCAGGGCGAAATCGGCACGACCTTTCACTCCGCTCCTTCTAGCGTGAGGGCAATGGCAAGGAGAAGAAACATGGACACTGAAGCCATCGCATTCGCGCCTTTTGAAGCGCACCATCTCGACGGAGCCGTGGCCCTTTCACGTGAGGCCGCCTGGCCGCACCGGAAGGAAGACTGGGCCATGATATGGGCTCTGAGTGAAGGTCGGGTCGCGCTCGAAGGCGATAGCGTCGTGGGCACGGCGTTCATGACCCCCTTCGGTGAAACATGCGCAACACTCAATCTGATTATTGTCGATGAAAGAATGCGCGGCCGCGGATTGGGGCGACGGCTGACCGCCGCTGCGCTCGAGCTTGCGGGGGATCGCGAGTGCCGCCTGACCGCCACGGCAGACGGGCTGCCGCTTTATGAGAAGCTGGGCTTTGTCGCGACCCACAAGATCCGTCAGCACCAGGGCATTACCGGACAGATCGATGCGCCTGCGAACGTAAAATGGGTGGGACCGGAGGCTTTGCCGACTCTCGTCGCGCTTGATCGTGCTGCCTTCGGCGCGAATCGCGCGGCGCTCTACGAAGCGCTGGCGAAAGAGGGGCCGTTTGCCGCGATCCAGAACGGTGAGAGTATCGTCGCTTTCGCGGCCACGCGACCATTCGGGAGGGGCGAAGTCGTCGGGCCGGTCGTGGCGGAGAACGTCGACCAGGCGAGGGACCTGATCGCCTTCATTCTCTCCGGCAAGCAGGGCCGCTTCGTGCGCATCGACATCCCTGAGCACGCCGGCCTTTCGTCATGGCTTGAAGGATTGGGTCTCGCTCATGTGGGTGGCCCCATCGCCATGGTTCGGGGCGCGACAGACAAATCGCAATCCGCCGGCGTTCGCACCTTCGCCCTGGCCAGCCAGGCCCTTGGCTGAATCGGAGACGATATTATGCTGAGCAATTCGCTCGTTGAGCTCGACCGCGCCCATCTCATTCATCCCGTCGCCTCTTGGCGCGGGCATGAACAGGCGGGCGTCCGATTGCTCACCTCTGCCAAGGGAGCAACGGTGACGGATACCGCCGATCGGCATCTCCTGGATGGCTTCTCCGGCCTGTGGTGCGTCAACGCCGGCTACGGCCATGACAGCATCGTCGAGGCGGCGAGCCGGCAAATGCGCGAACTGCCCTACGCGACGGGCTATTTCGGGCTCGGGAGCGAGCCGGCTGTCCGCCTTGCCGCGGAACTGGCCGAACGAGCGCCCGGCGATCTCAACCACGTCTATTTCACGCTGGGCGGATCGGATGCGGTCGATTCCAGCGTAAGGTTCATCAGCTACTATCACCACGCGAAAGGCGAACCGCAGCGCGACCAGTTCATCTCGCTGGAGCACGGATATCACGGCTCCTCCACCGTGGGGGCGGGACTGACGGCCCTGTCCGCCTTCCATCAGGGTTTTGGTCTGCCTTACCCGTGGCAGCATAAGATTCCGTCCTCCTATCCCTATCGCAATTCTGCCGGCACCGACGATGCGTCCAACATCGCCGCTTCCGTGGCAGCGCTGCGGGCAAAAGTGGCCGAGATCGGCGCGGACCGCGTGGCTGCCTTCTATGCTGAACCGATACAGGGATCGGGTGGCGTTATTGTTCCACCCCGCGGCTGGATGAAGGCAATGCGCGACACATGCCTGGAACTGGGTATCCTGTTTGTCGCCGATGAGGTCATCACCGGTTTCGGCCGCACCGGGCCGCTATTCGCTTGCGCAGAAGATGATGTTGTTCCGGATCTCCTGACCGTCGCCAAGGGACTAACCTCGGGTTATGCGCCTATGGGCGCGGTGTTCCTATCCGAACATGTCTACAACACGATTGCTGATGGTGCCGGGTCGTCTGCTGTTGGCCACGGCTTCACCTATTCGGCCCATCCGGTCAGTGCTGCGGTCGGGCTGGAGGTTCTGCGGCTCTATGAAGAGGGTGGGCTTTTGGCGAACGGACGCGTCATGGGTGCCCGGCTCATGGAAGGTCTGCAAAGTCTCAGCGATCATCCGCTCGTGGGCGACGTGCGCGGCCGCGGCATGCTGGCGGCGCTGGAACTTGTTATCGACAAGGAGAGGAAGACGCCGTTGCCGGCCGCTGCGGAAGCCGGCCGGCGCATCTTCGAACGCGCCTGGGACTGTGGTCTCATTATCCGAGCCTTTGCCCACGGCTGTATCGGCTACGCACCGCCCCTTTGCTGCACGGAAGCCGAGATCGACGCCATCGTTGAGAAGACGCGCCGGGTTCTCGATCTGACGCTCGAAGATGGCGACGTCCGTGCCGCGATGCGGGGGGAGTCACAAAATGCCGTCTGAGACTGCCATACGCCACTTTCTGCCGTGCGGGGCATGCGTTTTAGAGTGCGCGCATGGCGCGGGAGCGTAGACTGAAGAACACAATAACAAGCAAGGCCGCAACCAAAACCAAAGGGGATTACAATGACGACACGTGACTGGTCGGATCGAGACGGCGCCATGGTGGCGGGTCTCATGCAAAAAGGAATGGGCAGGCGCGATGTTCTGCGCATGCTGACAGCAGGCGGGCTCGCGATGACCTCGGCTGGCGCCATGCTGACACACGCCGGCCGGGCTTTCGCCCAAACACCGGTTAGAGGCGGTTCGATCCGCGTTGCCGGCATCACGTCGTCGAACGCAGACACGCTCGATCCCGCCAAGGCCTCCAATCAGACAGACTATATCCGTGCCTGCGCCTTCTACAACCGCCTCACGGTCCTCGACAATGGCGGCCTTCCGCAGATGGATTTGGCGGAAAGCGTCGATAGCGCCGACGCCAAAACCTGGACCATACGCCTCAAAAGCGGCGTCACCTTCCACGACAGCAAATCCCTGACCTCCGCCGACGTGGTCTATTCGCTGCAGCGGCACCTGGACGAGACGGTCGGCTCCAAGGTCAATTCCATTGCCAAGCAGATGACGACAATCCGCGCCGTCGATGACCTTACGATCGAAGTCGGGCTCGATACGGCAAACGCGGACCTGCCGACTATCCTGGCCTTGCATCACTTCATGATTGTGGCCGATGGGACAACGGACTTCACTAAGGGCAACGGCACCGGGCCGTTCATCTGCGAGAGCTTCGAGCCCGGCGTGCGCGCAATCGGTGTCAGGAATCCGAACTACTTTAAGGACGGCAAGCCTTACCTCGATTCATTCGAACACTTCGGCATTGCCGACAACTCGGCGCGGGTCAACGCTCTCCTGTCCGGTGACGTTCATCTCGCTTCATCGGTTAAGCCGCAATACCTGCGCCTGGTCGAGAACAATCCGGCAATCGCGCTGGTAACGACGAATGCTGGCAACTACACCAACCTCAATGTGCGCCTCGACCTAGAGCCTGGGATGAAGGCCGGTTTCGCTGAGGGCCTCAAGCACTTGCTCAACCGCGAGCTCATCGTCAACTCGATCTTGCGCGGGGTTGGCGAGATCGGCAACGATCAGCCGATCCCCTCTGCCAGCTTCTACTACAATCATGAATTGCCCGCCAAACCCTTCGATCCAGAAAAGGCTCGGTTCCTGTTCGAGAAGGCGGGCCTGTTGGGTCAGACGATTCCGATCGTCGCATCTGACGCCGCCGACGCTTCGGTGGAAATGGCGACGGTTCTGCAGCAGGCGGGCGCTGAGATCGGGATGAAATTCGAAATCCAGCGTGTGCCGTCGGACGGCTACTGGTCGAACTACTGGCTGAAATCGCCGGTTCACTTCGGCAACATCAATCCGCGTCCGACGCCGGATATCTACTTCTCGCTCCTTTATGCCTCCGACGCACCCTGGAACGAAAGCCAGTACCGTTCGGAAGCTTTCGATAAGCTCCTGCTCGAGGCACGCGGTCTGCTCGACCTTGAGCGCCGCAAGGAGATCTACCATCAGATGCAGGTGATGATCGCCGGCGAGGCCGGAACGGCAATTCCCGCCCGGAGCGGCACCATCGACGCGATGACCTCGAAACTCAAGGGGTTCGAAGCCAACCCGCTAGGCGGCCTGATGGGCTATGCATTCTCCGAGCATGTCTGGCTAGAGGCGTGATCCTGAGCAACTGAAGGGCGCCCTCCATGAGAACGGTTCTGTTTCAGCTCCTGGTGGGGCGCCTGGCAATCGGCCTGGCGACGCTTTTCATTGTCGCCATCGTCGTCTTCAGTGCGACGATGCTGCTGCCGGGTGATGTGGTCGAAGTCCTGCTTGGCCAGGCGGCGACGCCTGAGGCCATAGCAGGGCTGCGGACCGCCATGCATCTGGACGATCCTGCACCTGTCCGCTTTGTCCATTGGTTGATGGGGCTGTTGCAGGGTGACTTAGGCCAGTCCTATGTCAACAATCTGCCAGTTGCTGATCTGATAGCCTCCCGCCTGCCCAACACCCTGCGGCTTGCCGGCGTCACGGCAGCCATTGCCATACCGCTGTCGCTGTTCCTCGGCATCACCGCTGCGGTGATGCGCGGCACCCCATACGACAGGACGGTGAGCATTCTCACTGTGGCGGTCATTTCGGTTCCCGAATTCATGACCGCCACATTGGCAGTGCTCTTCTTCTCCGTCTGGCTCGGCTGGTTGCCCGCCCTCTCCCACCTCAATCACGTGGACAGCATTGGCGACATGATGCGGGTCTACGCTATGCCGGTCATTTCGCTGACCTTCGTCGTCTCGGCTCAGATGATCCGCATGACCCGCGCTGGCGTCATCGAAACGCTCGACTCCCCTTACGCCGAGATGGCGCGGCTCAAGGGCGCGTCCCCAGCGCGTGTGGTATTGCGTCACGCTCTGCCGAATGCGCTTGGTCCGATCGTCAACGCAATGGCGCTCTCGCTGTCCTACCTCCTCGGCGGTGTCATCATCGTTGAGACCATCTTCAACTATCCCGGCATTGCTCGCCTGATGGTAGACGCGGTCGCTACCAGGGATCTGCCGCTCATCCAGAGCTGCGCGATGATCTTCTGCGTCGGCTACCTCATTCTGGTGATGCTGGCCGACATCGTCGCTCTGATGGCGAACCCGAAACTGAGAGGTTAAGCCATGTTTGGATTCCGAGTCCCGTTACCTAGCCTGATTGGCCTCGTCGTCCTTCTGGCCTGGGCTGTGGTCGCCATTGCTGCTCCGCTGCTGGTGCCCTATTCTGTCGGCGAGATCGTCGACTTCGATATCTTCGGCCCCGCCACGGATCAATTCTGGTTCGGGACGGATTATCTGGGACGAGATGTCTTCTCCCGCATACTCATGGGGGCCCGTGTCACTATCGGGATATCGCTCGCCGCCGTAACGCTGGCGGTGGTGGCTGGCGTCGGGCTCGGCATGCTCGCAGCCCTCCTCGGCGGCAAGTTCGATTCGCTCCTGAGCCGCTTCTTCGATGCCCTGAGCTCGATTCCGAACAAGCTTTTTGCGCTCGTGGCAGTGGCCGGCGGCGGCTCGTCGATCCCGATGCTGATTGCCATTCTTGCCTTGATCTACACGCCCGGCTCCTACCGCTTCGCGCGCTCGCTGGCGGTCAACATCAACGCGATGGACTATGTCATCGTGGCGCGGCTGCGCGGCGAAAGCTTCTTCTATCTGGCGCGTGCGGAAATCCTGCCCAACATTCTTGGGCCGGTGCTGACGGATTTCGGTCTCAGGTTCGTCTTTATCGTTCTCCTGCTTTCGAGCCTGTCGTTTCTGGGGCTGGGCGTACAGCCGCCGCTCGCCGATTGGGGCGCACTGGTGCGCGAGAATATCGGGGGGCTACCCTTCGGTGCGCCGGCGGTGATTTTGCCGTCGCTTGCCATCGCGAGCCTGACGATTGCCGTCAACATCACCATCGACAACCTGCCGAGAAAAATCCGGGATCGGAGTGCGTGAGATGACCGAGCTTGTCAGTATTCGTGACCTGAAGGTTGAAGCAACGAGCGATGCGGGCCGCCGCATCGAGATCATCAAGGGTGTGAGCTTCGAGGTCAAAGAGGGCGAGATCGTCTCGCTCATCGGTGAAAGCGGATCCGGCAAATCGACCATCGCTCTCAGCCTGATGGGCTACGCCCGCACAGGCTGTCGCATCAGTGGCGGCGAGGTGATGCTGGACGGCAGGAACGTGGCGCGTATGGGCGAACGGGCCCGCGCAGGGATGCGTGGCGCAGTCGTGTCCTACATCCCGCAAAGCGCGGCAGCCGCATTCAATCCAGCGCACCGCATCCTCACGCAGGTGGTGGAAACCGCGCGTATCCACGACCTGATGTCGGAAGCAGCGGCCAAGGCGCGGGCAATCGAACTGTTCCGTGCCTTGGCGCTGCCCGAACCGGAGACGATTGGATTTCGCTACCCGCACCAGGTATCCGGCGGGCAACTACAACGGCTTGCCGCTGCCATGGCGCTGATCACGCATCCCAAGCTCGTGATATTCGACGAGCCCACCACTGCCCTCGACGTGACGACACAGGTCGAGGTGCTGCGCGCATTCAAGGCCGTCATGCGCGAGCGTGGCATTGCAGGCGTATATGTCTCGCACGATCTCGCCGTGGTTGCCCAGGTTGCCGACCGCATCATAGTGCTCAAGGATGGCGCGGTTCAGGAGGAAGGTGCGACGGGGCAGATCCTTCATCACGCACGTCATCCTTATACGCGTGAACTCTTGGCCGCCTTCCATCCCTCTCCGCGCGCGGGAGAGCCAATCGAGACGAATCCCGCGGCCGAAACCCCGTTGCTCGACGTCTCGGACCTCGTGGTCGGCTATGGTGGTCTCAAGGCGGACGGAATGCCCCAGATCACCGCAGTAAAGAATGTCAGCTTGCGACTGGAGAAGGGGCGCAATCTGGGCATCATTGGGGAGTCGGGCTCTGGAAAATCTACCCTGGCGCGCGCTGTGGCGGGGCTCTTGCCTCCGGCATCCGGCAAAGTGAGCTTTGAAGGGCGGATGCTTGCTCCGTCCGCCGGGAAGCGTAGCCGGCAGGATCTGCGCGACATTCAGATCGTGTTCCAATACGCCGACACCGCACTCAATCCGGCTCACATTATCAGCGACATTCTGGGTCGACCGCTGAAGTTCTTTCACGGGCTGAGAGGTTCCGAACAGGATGTCCGCATCAATCAACTGCTTGACATGGTGAAGTTGCCGCGCGCGCTACGCGACCGGCGGCCCGCCGAGTTGTCCGGGGGGCAGAAACAGCGTGTGAATCTCGCCAGAGCCCTTGCGGCGGAGCCGAAGCTTATCCTTTGCGACGAGGTGACCTCCGCGCTCGATACGGTCGTAGCCGCCGCCGTAATCGACCTGCTGAAAGAACTCCAGCGCGAGCTCGGCTTGTCTTATCTCTTCATTAGCCACGATCTTTCCACCGTTCGCGCAATCTGCGACGAAGCGGCCGTCATGTACTGCGGCGAGAAGGTCGAACAGCTCACCCCCGCGAAAATGGATTCAGGTGGACAGCACCCCTATACGCGCTTGTTGTTTTCATCGGTTCCTAAGCTGGATCCTAGATGGCTCGACAGCTTTGAGCACGATAGGGAAGCCGTTTCGGCAGCCTGACGAACTTTCGAGGAAGCAGCCCATTGCCCCGGCCAACCCGGGAGCGGCAGGGCAGCATGACTTTTGTCAGAGAGGTTTTGGACGTCGTGCGCCCCGCGCTCACTCGCCGAAGAGGTTTGTCAGCGGTAGATGATAACGGGTGATGGGCGATTTCAGCACCACGTAGCTGAAGTACTTGTCTATGCCGATATCCATGTCGGTCAGGCGCTCCATGACCTCCTGGTAGTCAGAGATGCCGCGGGTGACGAATTTGAGCAGATAGTCATAGCCGCCCGACACCAGATGGCATTCGACGATGTTGTCCACCTTGCTGATGGCGGCCAGGAATCGCGCGAAATCGGCCTGACGGTGATTCTTGAGCGTCACTTCGGTGAATACCGTCAAGGCTTCGCCGAGACGCGCAAGATCGATATGTGCGGAATAGCCAACGATGTAGCCTTCGTCCTGCAGTCTCTTGGTCCGCGTCAAGCAGGGGCTGGGCGACAGGTGCACGCGCTCGGCCAGCTCGACATTGGTCATCCGGCCGTTTTTCTGCAGCTCCGATAGGATGTTAATGTCGATCCGGTCGAGTTTCATGAATCCCTCTTCACGAAGGAAGCAGTAGCCTGTGGGGGCAAGGTGTCAAGCCAACGGTCACGCTTGCCGCAACAGCTTCCGCATGTGTCGAAACTGCATCTCCTCCGCTCGTTGATGAGTATTGAGGGTGCGTCACCGAGCACTGGAAATCAATCTTCATAAGGAAAACTGGGCTGGGCCAAGGACCGGGCGGCGATAGCCCCAGGCGATTGAGACACCTGCGAGCACAGCGCCAAAGACGCCGAGATCAATTCCACGACATTCCTCGGAGAACATTGTCGTGACTTCGCCTCCACAAACCTGCCAATACTCTCCCTCGATCCGACTCTACATCTCTTCGCCAGCATTCACTGCCTCGGCCTTGAAAGCATCGTGCCGAATGACGGCGATCGCGTCGACTTCGACGAGGTATCCATAGTGGAGTTCCGGCACTGGAACGACGGTGCGAGCCGGGCGAGCATCACCTAGGTTGGCCGCATACACCTGATTGAAGCGTGGCCAATTGGCGACGTCGACGATGTAGGCGGTGACTTTAACGAGATCGGCCGGGGTTCCGCCGGCGGCTTTCAGAATCGCCAGCATGTTGTAGAGAGCCTGCGCTGCTTGGCTCTCGAAGCTCTCGTCGGCAAGGCCTTCTCCGCTTGGTCGGATTGGCAGTTGACCCGAAATATAAACATGCTGCCTGCTTCGCTTCGCCTGCGCGTAGTGGCCTGCGGGGAGCGGTGCTCCGTTGGTCTCAACCGTTATGATCTTGGACATCACCAACCTCCGAAACGGGTCCAGTGTGCCTCGACGACGTGTGAGCTGCCCCGGACCACATTGTAGGATCCGTGCTGTGCGGCTGTCGCGCAGGCGTGGTTTGGTAGGAGCCGCACCCGATCTCCGACCGCTAGATCGGGTAGTCGCGCGTTCGATCCGGCGCGCGCGGCGAGGATGCCATGTTCCTGGTTCGCGTCGGCAACAATGATGTCGGGATAGGGCGTGCCATTGACATCGCACACCAGCCCATATCCTTGATCGACGGTTTGCTTGGACGTGCCGCGGTCCCGCGACAGAGCCATCCATCCACCGTCGGTAACGATCCAGCCCTTCTCGCGCTGATGACCGATGACCGTCGCCAGAACGCTGAGCGCGATATCATCGACCTGGCAGACGCCGATCCCGGCCATCACGAGATCGAAGAAGACGAATACGCCGGCGCGAACCTCGGTCACACCCATGAGATCCGTTGCGTGATGCGCCGTGGGTGTCGAGCCCACGCTGACCACGGGGCAGGGCAGGCCTGCATGCTGCAGGATGCGGGCTGCATCTACAACGGCGAGCCGCTCCACCTCCGCGCAGTGCTGCAGCGCTTCGGCGCCTCCTCCCCTATAGCTGTCGCCGGCATGGGTAAGAACGCCGCGAAGCTCGGCACCTGCCGCCAGCGCCTGTCCGATCTCCACAAGCTGTACCTGATTGGTGGGGCGGACACCCGAACGATGGCCGTCGCAATCGATCTCGATCAGGGCAGGAATGCGAACTCCCGTCTGCCGCGACACCTCTGCGACCGCTCGCGCCTGCTCGACAGTATCCAGAATGACCGCGAGGTCGACGCCGCCTTCCAGCAACTGCGCGACGCGCGCGAGCTTCGCTGGCGTGATGCCGACCGCATAGATGATGTCGCGGACGCCTGCCGCCGCGAACTGCTCAGCCTCCTTGAGCGTGGAGACCATTGCTGGGCCTTCCGGCGAATTCATCACGCAGCGTGCCACTTCGACCGACTTGGCCGTCTTGAGGTGGGGCCTGAGGGATACGCCCAAGCCGTCGAGTCGATTCCTGAGGCGGGCGATATTCCGATCCATTCGGTCGGCGTCCAGAACTAGGCACGGCGTTTCCAGCCCCTCGAGGCTGGTCGGAGCGGTCAGCGGGGCAGTTCGGTCATTCGTCTTTGCTAAAGCCAAAGCTTCATCCTCCATCCGAAGCTTGCACCTTGCGGTGAAAGCATGAAGATGGCAATTAATGCCTTGTGAAGTTTCGCTTCAGGTAGGGATTAATGCTTACGTCCGACGACCTCGCCTTCTTTGCGGTTCTGGCAGATTCAAAATCACTCGCAGAGAGCGCAAGAACACTGAACGTCACCCCCCCAGCGGTCACGCAGCGCCTTCGGGCGCTAGAGGAGAAAGTCGGGGTGCGGCTCATCGATCGGTCCGGACGGCGGCTGCGCCTTACGGAAGAGGGCTCTTTGGTCGCCTCTCACAGCACCGTTGTAAACGATGCGCTGGATTCGCTTGCCGAAGCATTGGCTGACCGCAGGGGTATGGTTCGCGGACATCTCAGAGTCGCGGCGCCCCACGGTTTCGGTCGTGCTCATATAGCACCGGTCGTGGAGGCGTTCGCGTGCGAGCATGCCGGTGTGACCGTTACCCTCCAACTGTCCGACCATCCGGCGGCACTGCTCATTGAAAGCTACGACGTCGTCGTTCACATCGGGGGGGCAGGGCACCTGGACCAGGTCGTCACGACATTGGCGCCTAACCAGCGCATTCTATGTGCAAGCCAGACTTACCTTGACACTGCTTCGCCCATATCAGCGCCTGGTGACCTTGTTCAGCATCGCTGTCTCGCCGTTCGCGAGAACGACGAGGACGTAACCCTGTGGCGCTTCAAGGGGCTGCGACAGGAAGCTGCGACGGTGCGCGTAAATCCGGTGATGTCGAGCAATGATGGCGCGGTCATCCGCGAGTGGGCACTTGCCGGTCAGGGCATCATTATCCGTTCCGAGTGGGATGTGGCGGAGGATCTCGCCCGGGGACGGTTGCGGCAGGTGCTGCCCAACTGGGCGCTGCCCACCGCGGACATCGTCGCGATGCTTGGCTCCCGGCACGGACGAAGCGCACGGACTGCCGCCTTCCTGACGATGCTGCGACAGTCGCTGAAGCCGCCGCCCTGGCAGGCCTGAACTTGAGCGATGGCGTCGCTAATAGCCGACAATGGCCTTCGTCTCGAGATACTCTTCCAGTCCGTGCACGCCATACTCGCGGCCATTGCCCGAGCGCTTGTAGCCGCCGAAAGCGGCCATGCCGTCCCACGCTGGATAGTTGATATGCACCTGCCCCGCGCGGATACGCGAGGCAACGCGCCGCGCCCGCTCCGGATCCGCAGACTGTACATGGGCTCCCAGTCCGTAGACGGTGTCGTTGGCGATCGCGATCGCCTCTTCCTCATCCCGGTACGGCATGACCGCCAACACGGGCCCGAAAATCTCCTCGCGAGCGATGCGCATATCCGGCCGGACGTCTGAAAAGATAGTCGGCCGCATAAAGAAGCCTCGATCGAGGCCCTCCGGACATCCCGGGCCGCCACACACGAGCTTGGCGCCTTCGTCGATTCCGGCGCGGATCATGGCCTGAACCCGCTCATGCTGAGCCCCATTGGCGATGGGCCCCATGGCTGTCTCCGGGTCCCGTGGATCGCCGACGCGGATCGCATTCGCGGTTCTACCGGCCAGATCCTCGACCTCGGCGAGGCGATGGGCGGGTACGAGCATACGCGTTGGGGCGCTGCAAGACTGGCCGACATTGCGCATGCCGGCCAGCACCCCTTTGGGCACCGCCTCGGCGAAATTGGCGTCGTCGAGGAGGATGTTGGGTGACTTACCGCCGAGTTCCTGGACGACCCGCTTGACCGTCGGGGCCGCGGCCTGCGCGACGAGCACGCCTGCACGGGTCGATCCGGTGATCGAGATCATATCAACCTCCGGATGACCGGCGAGAGCTGCGCCGACCACATCTCCGGTGCCATTGACCAGGTTAAAGACACCCGGCGGGGTGCCGGCGTCGTGCATCAGCTGGGCGAAGAGCAAGGCGCTGCAGGGGGACAACTCGCTGGGTTTGAGGACGATGGTGCAGCCTGCGGCAATCGCCGGGGCAACCTTGGCGGTGATCTGGTAGAGCGGCCAGTTCCACGGCGTGATCAGGGCGCAAACGCCGATTGGCTCCTTGGCCGTTGCCGTACTGCCATCAATCGTCAGGAACTGGTATTTCTGAAGGACCTCCATCTGGACGCGAACGTGCTCGGCAGCGAAAGGCACCTGCGTGGCACGTGCGAAGCTGATCGCCGCACCCATCTCCGTGACGAGGGCTTCGGCGAACAGCTCCGCTCTCTCCTTAAGGAGCGCATGCATCCTACCGAGCAGCTCCAGCCGTTCGGTCACGGACGATTGAGAGAAGGCAGGGAAGGCCTTGCGAGCCGCCGTAACCGCGAGATTGACGTCATGGGTGTCTCCCGCGGCAACGCGCCCAATCACCTGTTCGGAGGCGGGATCAACAACAGGCAGGCTTGTCGCGTTCGCGCGCTCTTGCCACACCCCTTCGACGTAAAATTGAGCTTCTCGTTCATTGATCATGATTGGAACTTCCTCGGGAAAGCAGCGCGACCCTCGAGCCTCCGGAGGAGCATGCCCTATTTTGCCTAAAGGCCGCTATTTATGTCATCTGAATGTCGGCTTAAGCGTCGCCTTAAGAATCCGCGCTTCATGCCGTTGTTCCCGCGCACCGCAACAAGGAGGTAATCGGTTCGGCGTTTGCCTTCATGGTCGCGGTGAAATTTCTAACACACTTGCCGAGTTCGCGCCGCTTGAAGCCGGTTTCAGAAAATCACTAGGTTGCCCTGAGATCGAGCAGATTTACTTCCGACGCGCCGAGAGCCAGGCTGGGTATCTCGTTCAGCTTGGCATCGATGCCGAGCTCTCGCGCCGCCGCAACGACATTGTCGATCCCCACTTCCATGGCCAGGGCCACCGTCGCCGCATTCAGCGAGCGCGCGAACGCCTCAGCGATGCTGACCCGGCCTCGATAGCCGCCACCGTAGTTTTCCGGCCTCCAGCCGTTGATCTCGATCGGAGCGTCATCGACACTGTCGAACGGGGTAAGCCCAGCTTTGAGCGCGGCGTAGTAGACAAACAGCTTGAATGCGGAGCCGGGTTGGCGCATCGCCGACGCTGCGCGGTTGAAGGAGCTCTTCCCGTAATCACGGCCACCAACCATGGCGACGATCGCCCCTTCCGGCGTCATTGCCACCAGGGCCGCTTGCGATGCACCTGCGTTCGCTCCATGTTTGTCGAGCGCTTCGGCGACTACCTTCTCCGCGAGAATCTGCAGGCGCGGGATCATCGTGGTCCTGACGGTAATTGTGCCCCGATAGGGACCGGCAAGCTCGCGTGCTTCCTGCATGACCCAATCCGAAAACCAGCTGCCCGACCTTGCTGTAGGCTTCGTCGGACTGAATTCGGCAAATGCGTCATTCGCCGCCTCGGCCTGGGCCACCGTGATCTTACCAGCCCTGGCCATCATATCGAGCACAAGCTTTGCCTGCTGGCGCGCGCCTTGCGGATGGTTGAACGGATTGAGCTGAGACGGCGCACGGATGATGCCGGCGAGCATTGCGGCTTCACCGAGCTCGAGCTCCTGGACCTCCTTGTCGAAATAGATGCGCGCCGCAGCAGGCATCCCGGTCGCACCCGCGCCCAGATAGATGTTGTTCAGATACCGCGTGAGAATCTCATCCTTGCCGAGCTTATGCTCCAGCCAGAATGCGATGACTGCCTCCTGGATTTTACGTTTCCAGGTACGGTCCCGCTCCAGGTACATGATCTTGATCAGTTGCTGCGTGATCGTGCTGCCGCCCTGGACGACCTCGCCGGCCTCGACATTCTTGTACAGCGCGCGAAATATTCCCCTCAAATCGATGCCGGAATGCTCATAGAAGCGACGATCCTCTATGGTCAAAACCGCATCGATCAATTCATCCGGGAAATCCTGGCGGGCTGCATAGGGGCCCTGTATGGGTCCCTGACGAACCAACGGTTTGCCGTCTGCCGTTTCGAGCACGACCACGGGCTTCAGCGATCCGTCGGCGATTTCCTCCCAAGGCATCTCTTAGTGTCCAAGCAAAGAACATGAACAGAAAAACCAAGCTCGCCGCACCGGCCGCTGCACCCAGCATCACGAGCGGCTTGCCTTGGTACCGGGTTTGGCGCAACTGCTCGAATGCCGAGCGAGTCGTGCGGCCCACACTGGACAAGGTAACCGCTGAACGCCGCCCCAGTGCAGCCAGGCCGATTCGGATGCTCGACAGGTCAGCACTGCGCAGCCTCCGTAGCCCCTTCCAAATGGCTTCGTAACATGTTCTCGCGGCGGGAACGCAGACTGCTGCCAGATCATCATTCAGGGATCGGGCAACTTTGACAAGCGCCTGGCCGAGTTCGCCGAGCGCTCGTCTGGTTCTCGCAAACGCCTTGGAACCGGAGTCCTCGCTTCCATTCCCGGTTTCGCCAAACACTCGCTTCTCGCCACTCCCGTTCGACGTGTCGGTCAAGGCCTGTGCCCCCTACCTCAACCGCAGGCGCCCTCCCGCGCAGCGGGTTCGTTCTTCGGCCCCTGTCCGGCAGTGCGATTTGGCCAGGAAGTAATCACATTGCAGAGTACAACCTACGCCGCTCGGAAGAAGCTTCTTCCTTTATCGTAGCTTTCCGCTTGGCCGAGCCGCAGCGCCTTGGCAGCAGCCGACGAAAGGGCACCTTGCTCCCCGGCTCGGCGGGAAGTGCGCTGATCTCCGCCGCTTTTGTCCCAGACTGCGCGGCTGCTGCCGGCGCCGTTATTGCCGTGGTGACCATCAGGGCAGCCAGAACGGTCGCCGTTGGTGTAGGCGCCACCGTCATCTTCCGGATTTCTCGTCGCATCGCATGTTTCTCCTCAATTGCGACCAATGTCTTCACGCCCGTTCCTCCGGATCGCGGGATTGTCGCGGTGAACCCCGGCGGCCGTCACGGGAACGGGATGCGAAGCGAAAGGAGCAATCGGCGCGCCAACGGCGAAAACGCCGCCACATCAAAGGCATGCACCTTCAGGATGCAGGCGCGCGTCCCGGCTTTGGTTCAAATCCACCGCTTTTCGGCCCCAGCGCGTGGATATCCACCGGTTGCGCAATGGAGAGCTTCCGGAAAGCCCTTTCAAAACAGGATGTTGTGCCGTGGCATCGGACTTGCTGGCTACAAGGCATTGAGCGCATGCGCAACGAAGAGACACAAGATGGACAAGAAGCATCAGATCAATCTCTGGTACGTCATCGCGGCAGTTGTCCTGCTGTTCCTGTTTCAGGGGTGGTACGCGACCTGGCGCACCGTCGAGCCGATTCCCTATTCCGAGTTCGAGCAGTCTTTGAAGGACGGGAAGATCGCCGAGGTCCAGGTAGGCGAGCAGCAGCTCGTGGGACAGTTCAAGAAACCGCTGAAGGATGGCCGCACCTACTTCACCACCAACCGGGTTGATCCAGCCATCGCCGATGAACTCACCAAATACGGCGTGAAATTCGACGGCACGGCCAAGAACACCTTCCTCAGCGACCTGCTGTCCTGGGTGATCCCCATCGGCTTCTTCTTCGCGCTCTGGCTCTTCTTCATCCGCCGGGTTGCGAGGCAAGGGGTCGGCGGGCTGATGACGGTCGGCAAGTCGAAGGCCAAGGTCTATGTGGAGCGCGACACGAAGGTCGCCTTTTCCGATGTGGCCGGCGTCGAGGAGGCCAAGGACGAGCTCAAGGAGATCGTCGCCTTCCTGCGCGATCCCGCAAGCTACGGCCGGCTCGGCGCCCGCGTGCCCAAGGGCATCCTGCTCGTCGGCCCGCCCGGCACAGGCAAGACACTGCTTGCCAGGGCGGTGGCCGGCGAGGCGGGCGTGCCCTTCTTCTCCATCTCCGGCTCGGAGTTCGTGGAGATGTTCGTCGGCGTGGGTGCGGCGCGCGTGCGCGACCTCTTCGAGCAGGCACGCAAGGCCAAGCCCTGCATCATCTTCATTGACGAGCTTGACGCGCTGGGCCGCGCCCGCGCACCGGGCGGCATGCCCGGTGGCTTCGATGAAAAGGAGCAGACCCTCAATCAGCTCCTGACCGAACTCGACGGCTTCGACCCCTCCGAGGGCATCGTACTCCTGGGCGCCACCAACCGCCCGGAGGTGCTCGACCAGGCCCTCCTGCGCGCCGGCCGCTTCGACCGCCAGGTACTGGTGGACCGGCCGGACAAGCCGGGGAGGCTGGCCATCCTCCAGGTCCATATCCGCAAGATCCTCCGGCTCGCCGCCGACATCGAGCTCGATCAGGTCGCAGCCCTCACGACCGGCTTCACCGGCGCTGACCTCGCCAATCTGGTGAACGAGGCAGCACTTCTCGCCACTCGGCGCGGCGCATTGGAGGTGACGATGGCCGACTTCACCAACGCCATCGAGCGCATCGTCGCCGGACTGGAGAAGAAGAGCCGCCTGCTCAATCCGCATGAACGCCGGGTGGTGGCGCATCACGAGATGGGCCATGCGCTCGTGGCCGCATCGCTGCCCGGAATGGACCCGGTTCACAAGGTATCGATCATCCCGCGCGGCGTCGGCGCGCTCGGCTACACGATCCAGCGGCCGACGGAAGAGCGCTTCCTGCAGACGACCCGCGATCTCAAGGACCGCATGGCGGTGCTCATGGGCGGCCGGGTGGCCGAGCGCCTCGTCTTCGGCGAGATCTCCACCGGAGCGGCGGACGACCTCGCCAAGGTGACCGATATCGCGCGGCACATGGTCACCCGCTTCGGCATGGTCCACGAAACCGGCGAGGTGGTTTATGAGCAAGACCGCCCGGCTCTTCTCGGCCAGACCTATGGACTGGGCCAGCCGAAGGACTATGCGGAGGCCACGGCGCGCGAAATCGACCTGGCGGTGATGAGGCTGGTCGAGGAGGCGTCCAAGCAGGCTGAAGCCATCCTCACCGAGCGCCGTGCCGACCTCCACGAGGGCGCCGAACTGCTCCTCAAGGATGAAACGATCACCGCCGCCGACTTTCCGCCGATCACCGGCAGGTCGCGGCCGGGCGAAGCGGCCCAGCGCCCCGGTCCGAAGGTGGCCGTGGCATGAGCATGGAAGACCGCCTCTCTCCCGCCGACACCTCCCCAGTGGCGGCGAAGGAGCTGGTGGCGGGGCGGCGGAGACCGCGCCTGGCGAAGCGATCGCTCTTCTTTGGCGCGGCCTTCGTCTCGGCCATCGGCTACATCGACCCCGGCAACTACGCCACGAACATTGAAGCCGGTGCGCACTACGGCCACATGCTTCTGTGGGTGGTCGTCTGGGCCAATCTGATCGCCGTTCTCGTCCAGCTCCTGTCGTCCAAGCTCGGCCTGGCCACGGGGGCGAGCCTGGCGGAGGTGCTGCGCGCGCACCTGCCGCCCTGGGCCAGATGGGCCTATTGGATACAAGCGGAGATCCTCGCCGTCGCCACGGATCTCGCGGAGTTTGTGGGTGCCGCGCTCGGCTTCAAGCTGCTGTTCGACCTGACGCTTTTTGAGGGCGCCGTGCTTACGGGGATCGCAAGCTGGGCGATTCTCTCGATCGAGCGGCGAGGCTTGAAGCCGCTGGAACTGGTCATCGGCTCGATGCTCGCCGCTGTCGCCCTCATCTACGTTCTCGAGCTTGCCTTCAGCCACCCTGCCCCCAAGGCCCTTCTCGAAGGCGCGCTCGTCCCCACGCTCTCCGGCGAGAACAGCCTCTATCTCGCCGCCGGCATTCTCGGCGCCACGGTGATGCCGCATGTCATCTACCTCCACTCCGCGCTCAGCCGCTCGGACGCGCAGACCTTCGCCACCACCTCGCGGAAAAAGCTCTGGTGGTGGAGTCGCTGGGATGTGGGTATCGCCATGGCGATCGCAAGCTTCGTCAATTTCGCCATGCTCGCCATGGCCGCGGCGGTCTTCCACCCCGTTCATTCCGACTTGGCGGGGATCGAGACCGCCTACCGGACGCTGGAGCCCTTGGCCGGCCCCTTCGCCGCCCGCATCTTCGGCCTGTCTCTCATAATTGCGGGGCTGGCCTCGACGGTGGTGGGCACGCTCGCCGGACAGGAGGTCATGCAAGGCTTCGTGGGGTTCCGGATTCCACTCCTCGTCCGCCGAGCGGTCACCATGGCTCCCTCCTTCATGGTCATCCTGGCCGGCTTCGACGTCACGCGGGTGCTTGTCTTGAGCCAGGTTGTCCTGAGCTTCGGCATCGCTTTTGCGCTCATACCGCTCGTGATCTTCACGAGCCGCCCGACCCTCATGGGCGATCTGGCGAACCGACGGATGACCAACGCGCTTGCCTGGACCGCCGTCGTCATCGTCGTCGCGCTGAATATCGTCCTTATGGTGACGACGTGAAAATCGACCGTATCAGCCGCCTGCCGCATGTGGAATCTGAAAGGCTGATCGCGACGATCTCCCGAAAAGGGACGCGGCTTGCCGTTCCCGGTGTCGTCGATCTTTCAAAGCTGGCGACCGACGAGAATGGCGTATCGAAGATAGCGAAGATTAGAATTAGTCGAAGTTGTGGGTGAAACCTATGCAATGCAACGACCTACACGCGATGACTACGCCGAGGCCCGCATTTCATACGGATCCGTAAAGTTTCGGCAAAGATGCCGACAGTTCCGCCTCCTAGGAGGCAGGAAGCCGCGGGCAGGAAGCCCGTCCGGCAGACAACCGCTTCCTCAGGAGGGACCGATGGACATCACCACGCAGGAGCCGACGGCAGCACCCATGCTGAACAAGGTGCCGGAGATCACGCTCTATTTCTGGATCATCAAAATCATGGCGACGACCGTCGGCGAGACGGCCGCCGACTACCTCAACGTCAACCTCGGCTTCGGCCTCACCAACACGTCCTGGGTTATGAGCGGGTTGCTCGTCGCCGTCCTGGCATACCAGCTTATGCGCCGCCAATACGTCCCGTGGCTCTACTGGCTGACTGTCATTCTCATCAGCATCGTCGGCACGCTAATCACGGACAATCTGACCGATGCCTTCGGCGTCCCGCTCTGGACCTCGACGGCGGTGTTCAGCGTCCTGCTGGCGGTGACCTTCATGGCTTGGTACGCCGCCGAACGCACGCTCTCGATCCACACCATCTTCACGACACGGCGCGAGCTTTTCTACTGGGCAGCGATCCTGTTCACCTTCGCGCTCGGAACGGCGGGCGGCGACCTCGCGACCGAGGGTGTCGGCCTCGGCTACATGCAGGGCACGCTCATCTTCGGCGGCCTGATCGCGCTGACGACGGTCGCCTACTACGCCATGGGCCTCAACGCGGTGCTCGCCTTCTGGATCGCCTACATCCTGACGCGCCCGCTCGGCGCCTCGATCGGCGATCTGCTCTCGCAGCCTCCGGCCGACGGCGGGCTCGGTCTCAGCCACTTCGGCATAAACGCCGTCTTCTTCGTGATCATCGTGGCTCTGATCGGCTACCTGACCGCCAGCCGAGCGGACAGACCGTCCCGAGAAGAGGAAACGGCGGCGAAGCGCCACTGGGCGGAAGGTGCTCACGGCTAGGTTGCACAAGAACCCGGCAGGTGGGGAGGACGGCCTTCCTGCCGCCTCCCTGCCATGCAATAGTAAAGGCAGACGACGATGCGAATCCTCTACATCGAAGATGATGCCAAGACCGCCGAAAGGGTAGCTCGCGGCTTCGCCGAGGTCGGGCACGTCTGCGACGTCGTGGCGGACGGCGAGGACGGCCTGTTCCAGGCAATGCGCGAATCATACGACGTTCTGGTGATCGACCGCATGCTGCCGGGGCTGGACGGCCTGTCGCTCGTGCGCTCGCTTCGCGCGGCCGGGCGCAAGATTCCGGCCCTCTTCCTCACCTCGGTGGGCGGGATAGACGATCGGGTCGAGGGACTTGAGGCCGGAGGCGACGACTATTTGGTCAAGCCCTTCGCCTTTTCTGAACTTCAGGCTCGCGTGAACGCGCTTGCGCGCCGGCCACCGCCGGTCTCCGTACAGACGATCTTGCAAGTGGCCGACCTGAAGATGGATCTGGTCCGGCGGCGGGTCAGGCGCGGCGAAACTGACATAGAGCTGCAGCCCAGGGAGTTCACCCTGCTCGAAGTTCTCATGCGCAACGAGGGTCGTATCGTAACACGCACGATGCTGCTCGAGCGGGTCTGGGAATTCCACTTCGATCCCAGGACGAGTGTCGTCGAGACCCATGTCAGCCGCCTGCGGGCAAAGGTCGACAAGCCCTTCGCGACTCCTCTCATCCATACCGTGCGCAATGTCGGGTATTCCCTGCATGCACCGCGATAGCCTCGTCCGCAGTACCCCCTTCCGGCTAGCCGTCGCATTCGCGGTGATGGTGGTGGTCGCCTTCGCGCTCACCGGCATTGCCGTGCACAAGCTAGTGGAATGGGAACTGCGTAGATATCAGGATAAGACGATCCGGGAGACCTATTCCGTTATCGCGGACGCCTATGGCGACAGCGATCTGCAAGACATGCTGGAGGCGGTGGAAATGAACGTGCGGGCGACGCGCGGAATGGACCGCATCTTTGAGGTGACGTCGGCGGATCGCCGCTTCCTCGGTGGCAATGTTCGCGATTTTGACGTGCCCGACGGATGGAGCGACATCAAGGGGCGGGCCATTGGGCGTGAACCGGATCTCGCCTACCGTGTCTATGCCGGGATGGTTGATGGCAACCGCGTTGTCGTGGGCACGAGTCAGCAAGAGAACGACAGCATCCAGGAAATCCTCGCTTCCAGCTTCGCCTGGGCCACGGTGCTGGTTGCCGTTCTGGCTGTGTCCGGCGGCGCGGCGCTCGCCGCAAGGGTCCGTCGCCGCTTCAACGCGGTCGGCGACACCATGCATGCCGTTTCCCGTGGACGACTGTCCGCTCGCATCCCGTCGCTCGGAAACGGCGACGACATCGATGCGCTCGCCCGCGACATAAACGACGCGCTGGCTCGCCTCGAGCATACTGTGGAGGGCATGCGCCAGGTCAGCGCAGATATCGCGCACGACCTGAAGACACCGCTCAACCGTCTACGCCTGACGATAGAAGAGGCGCTCGACCGGGAGGCTCACGGGCTCTCAGTCGGTGAGGCGCTTGTGGAAGCCGCCGTGGAGGCCGACCGCATCAACGAGACCTTCGAGGCGCTTCTGCGCATCTCCCAGATCGAGGCGGGCTCCCGCAAGACCCGGTTCGGTCCCGTCGACCTGGGCGCGATCCTGGAATTCCTCATCGAGGTCTATCGCGACGTCGCGGACGATGCTGGTCAGTCGCTGTTTTTCGACCGGCGTGCCGGAGCGTACCCGCCGCTTTCGGGCGACCGCGAGCTGCTCACGCAGATGTTTGCCAACCTCATCGAGAACGCGATCCGCCACTGCCCTGCGGGTACAACGCTAACCGTTAAACTCCAGAATGACCCGCAAGGCCTTGTGGCGCGTTTCGAGGACGACGGTCCGGGCATTCCCGAGGCCGAGCGGGAGAAGGTGTTCCGTCGTCTCTACCGGCTGGAAAAGAGCCGCACCTCGCCTGGCAGCGGGCTCGGGCTCAGCCTCGTAAAGGCGGTGGCAGACCTGCATGACGCGGCGATCGAACTCAACGACATGAAGCCCGGGCTTGGTGTCGTAATCCGGTTTCGTCCCGATCCGCGCGTCTGCGCGGCGTAACTTGTTCAGGAGCTCTCCCGAGGCCTCTTCAGATGACGCTCGAGCACGCGCCATTCGTGCCAGACGAGGACGATAACGACGATGTCGAAGAGCGTCAGCACTATGAGGCCGAACCCATGGGTGTAGGAATAGCGATATAGCTGGTAGGCGACGAACCCGGCGAGCGCGACGAGCGATGCCGGGTAGGCCCAGAGCCGTTCGCGCAGCAGGCCGGCGACAAGCACGGCCTTCACCAGCCCGTGGCTTAGCAGATAGAACGCATAGAAGGACTGGGTTCCGACCGAGAGATGCTGGGCAGCATCGAGCAGATGCGTCGCGATGAAGTCGCGAGGATCCTCGAGCAGTTCCTCCTGCGTCAGGAACTGCACCCAGCGCTTTATCGTCTCCCCGCTAACGATATAGAGCGCGATCCCGGATGCGCATTCGATCACGGCATGAAAGCCCTTGAGGATGACGCTGATCTGAAAGATGCGATGGATCCGCTGCTCGGTATGGTCCACCGCGACGTGTCGGTTCGCGAACATCAGTAGAAATCACTTTGGACAGAATGATCACTGCAGCCATCAACGGACCGGCTGGCACATATCCCCTGCTCGATAGCCTCACGATCGCCGTGACGCAACTCGGTGTCCCGGCCATCGTCCTGATCGTGGCGCTGCAATGGTGGAATCGGAAGGACCGTTTGCATGTGCGCCATGTTGCCGTCACGGCCAGCCTGTCGTTTGTCTTAGGACTTGCCGAACCAGCTTATCCTGCTTTTCGTAGATCGTGTGAGGCCATACGACGCGGAGGTACCCCACCTCATCATTGCGCCGACCCCTCCTTCCCGTCCGATCACGCGACGGTAGTCGCGGCCGTCGTCGTCGGTGGGGTGCTGACGGGCATCGCCGCAGAAATGCTGGTACGAATGCTTTATCGCAAAGGCAGCCGCCTAGACGCATTCGTGTCGGGGGTTCTCTAGGCCATGGCGATCCTCGACACGGTTCGGGAGCGTTTGGGAAAGGCTGCTGATCGAACCAGGTGTCTTCGTGGTGGGGGGCCAGCTGTGATGGTCCTGCTGTTTGGTTGGATCGTCGAGGATGTGTTCACGAACGACAGACTCACATTCGTCATGGCCATCACCAAGGCGATGCCTACGGCAGGCGACCTGACGACCGCCGAGGGCCGCACGGGCTCGAAAGCGCCTTGTCCATTCCGATATCGATATCCTCAACGAGCTGGGATATCTGCCGTTCAGCACCTCTGGTGGTGCGTTGCTCTTCCACCTGTTCAGCAAGCTCTACGAACGCACCACCGTCATCATCACTACCGGCCTGAGCGTCAGCGAATAGGCCAGCGTCTTCGGGGACGCTAAGATGACCACCGCGCTTCTCGACCGGCTCACACACCATTGCCACATCCTCGAAACTGGAAACGACAGCTTCCGCTTCAAGAATAGCTGGGCACATGAACGCAAACCACGAAGGAGAAAGGCAGGAACTTGACCGCACCCACAGACCCAAATGGCGGGTCAGTTCTTAGCGGAAATCAACAGTCCCGGCGCGTCGATGGACTGGACAATAACGCGATACCGCCGCCCGGCAAGCTGACTGCAAGGCGGCGGCAATTTTCACTTCGGCTTAGGCGTGCATCACTCGTCGTACTCGCCTTCCTGAGAATCATCGACGGTGCCGCTGCCATCGTTTTCATTCTCGGCTGCGGCGGTCGCCTTGACCGCCTCCCCGGTCGATGCATCGACAAAGAAGTTCTGCTCGGTTCCATCCGGCTGCACCGTGGAGACCTCATAGCCTGGCTTGCCGTTCTCGTCCGAGAACACGGCTTCCATAACCTTGCCGCCCGACTTGTCTTCTGCTGCCTGCACGGCCTCCGACATCGACACCTTGGCGGCAAGCGCCGCCTGCATTTCGGTTTTGTCTGAAGCACCTGTTTCTGCATAGGCGGGGAGGGCACTGCCCGCGACCATGGCAGCGAGGGCACCGGCGAGGACTGCGTTTTTCATGATTTTGCTCCTTGGCTGAGGGAGAGGCGACCGTCGCCTCTCTCCCGAACAGGTTGGGCCGCGAAGTTCACCGCATCCTTTCTGCGGGCTTACCGATACGTAAGAAAAACCAAAGGCAGAGCTTACGGACCGTATTTGCTCTCACCACGGCACAAGTGCGCCTCGCACAGGCCGTGATGGCTTAGCGCGACACATCTGTCGCTGAACTTTGCAAGGAGCTCGGGATCGAACGCGTGACCCTCTATCGCTATGTCGGTCCAAAGGGACAACTCAGAAACTATAGAAAGCGTGTCCTCGGTTTAGCAAACGATTTTGTTTCTTAAAATTACAACCCTGGTGGATCGCATAACCGCCAGTTTTCGCGGCTTTCCGCTCATTAACAATGATTTCAGTTGCTGGAACGGCTTTGCGGCAGGGAGACCCGCCGCTGAAATATCCACGTGAGCGCCCCGAAGCCGACACTGACAAAAAGCGAAAGCCAGAGCCACCCCTCAACCATGGGCTCAAAGTTGGGCGAGGAGCGTTCTTGCCATTCGATCAAAGCGAGGTTGGGAAGCAGACCGCTTGTCGACATAGCGACGGCAGCGATGACGACGCCGAACACTGACGGGGCGATCAATCGTGGCGGAGCGGTATGTGTATCGGGCGCATCGACGGGAACGCCGATCGTTTTCGCAACAAGCCCATGGCGAGGCGAGGTTGCCGCTGCCCCGCCCCAGCTTAGTGGAAAGCCGTATCTGGCGAGAATAACCCTGATGGTCAGAACGCCGACAACCGCGATCATTGAGGACGCCACTACGTCGCTGATATAATGCGCGGTTGTAACAAAGCGCGTGCAAGCCAAGGTGATCCCACCAGCAAGTGCCAGACTGCGATATTTCGGGAAGATCAGGGCCAGAGCTACGCCCGCCGCCATGGCGCAAGCGGTATGACCGGATGGAAATGAATTATAATCCCTTCCGAACCGGAAAAAGAAAAACTGATAAATATCGTGGTTTAGAAGTAAATTTGGGCGGGCTCTGCCAAATACGATTTTGATTATATCGACAACTATGCCGGTCACAGCCACGCTAAGCAGAACAAACAGCGCCTGGGAGGCATAGAGCGGGTTTCGCAATACAAACCGGGATAGTACGAAGGCCACAGCAGCGGGAATGATGAACCAGTAAGCTTTGCCGAAGTCCGTTAAGAACCAGGCAACCTGCACAAACATCGTGTCACGTTGGCTTGCGAAGAACAGAGCAACTGGACGGTCCACAAGCTCTTCCAGCGCGTGAAGCTGGACTATAGCCCCCATCAGCGCCGACAGCGCCGCACCAGCCAATATCCACTTTGTGAGTGTTCGGGGGGGAGCGTGTCCTGACGCTTGCATTTGGTCCGTCCTTGTCAATCGGCCTGTTGAAATTCAGTTGGTTGCGATCGCTCTCACCAAAAATGTGGAATCCGCCTACAGGCGAAATGAGACAAAATGTTGTCTTGAAATGTAACCGCTGTTACATCATGAAATGAATATGAATTCGCTTTCCTGGCTCCTTCTCATTTACAAAGTCCCTGCCGAACCGTCCTCGAAGCGCATTGCGATCTGGCGGCGGCTGAAGGGGATGGGGGCGGTCTATCTACAAAGCGGGGTCTGCGTGCTCCCGCAAACCGACGAGCACACGCGCGGCCTCAAAATACTGGCGAATGAAATCGCTGAGATCGACGGCGAATCCGTACTTCTGGAGACGGCCGCCCTGGATCGTGCGCAGAGAGACAAGGTGATTGCACGCTTCAAACAGGATCGGGACGAGGCCTACCGGGAATTCATCGACAAATGCACGGACTTCCATGGGGAAATTGCCAAAGAGCGGGCCGCGAACAACTTCACCTACGCCGAGCTGGAAGAGAACGACGTTGATCTGAAAAAGCTTCAGGGCTGGTTTGAGAAGATCAGGAAGCTGGACTTTTACAGCGCAGCTTTAGGGGCCGAAGCAGAAGAACGGCTGCGCGGTTGCGAAGAACTGCTCGACGTTTACGCGCGCGAGGTTTTTGACGCGCATGACGAGAACAGTTGAAGACGAAGTCGCCGCGGCTAATCCAGCCGTTGCGTCTCTGGACAATCGCCGATCCGTTCCCGCCGGCGTGTGGATGCTCGGCCTGGTGTCGCTATTCATGGACACATCGTCCGAGATGATTCATGCCCTGCTGCCGGTCTACATGGTTTCGGTGCTTGGAACCTCGGCTCTGGCTGTGGGTATGATCGAGGGCATCGCGGAAGCGACTGCCTCGATTACAAAGGTGTTTTCCGGCGCGCTAAGCGACTGGCTCGGGAAACGCAAACTCCTCGCAGCCCTGGGATACGGCTTGGCAGCCATCACGAAACCGATTTTCCCGCTCGCCACCTCAATAGAATGGCTGGTCGCCGCTCGCTTTATCGATCGGGTGGGGAAGGGCATCCGTGGTGCGCCGCGTGACGCTCTTGTTGCCGATATCGCACCTCCGCATTTGCGCGGTGCGAGCTTCGGGCTGCGTCAGTCCCTTGATACTGTCGGAGCATTTCTGGGCCCGCTCATCGCCATCGGCCTGATGTGGCTGACAGCCGACAATTTCCAGCAAGTATTCTGGATTGCCGTCATCCCGGCTTTCATGTCGGTCGCTATCATTGTGTTTCTGGTCCGCGAGCCTGACCGGCCACAGGACACGAGAAGGCTTCGCGCGCCCCTCCACCCCGCCGATCTGAAGCAGGTGGGCCGAGCGTTCTGGTGTGTGGTGGCCGTGGCGACACTCTTTACGCCGGCCCGCTTCAGCGAAGCCTTTCTGGTCTTGAAGGCACAAGCCATCGGCCTTCCGGTGATGGCAATCCCGGCGGTGATGGTCATCATGAGCTTCGCCTATTCGCTGTCGGCCTATCCCGCCGGCATTATGTCAGACCGGGTCAACCGCATCACGATGCTGGCCCTGGGTTTGGCGCTTTTGGTGCTGGCCGAGGTGACATTGGCCTTTGCGAGCGGACTGATAGCCGTCGCAATTGGGGTCACGCTGTGGGGATTTCATATGGGTTACACACAAGGCCTGTTTGCCACCCTTGTCGCGGACACCGCGCCGGCAGAACTGCGAGGAACAGCCTATGGGATATTCAACCTCGTTACGGGCGTAGCCATGTTTCTCGCCAGCGTGATCGCTGGGGCGTTTTGGGATCAGCTTGGATCTCAATCCACCTTCCTCGTTGGCGCCATCTTCGCAGTGCTTACGTTGCTAAGCCTTCCTCTCCTG
This sequence comes from Chelativorans salis, assembly GCF_025336525.1. Classification (GTDB taxonomy): domain Bacteria; phylum Pseudomonadota; class Alphaproteobacteria; order Rhizobiales; family Rhizobiaceae; genus Chelativorans; species Chelativorans salis. The sequence continues at coordinate 41,023 of NZ_JAOCZP010000011.1, read as the reverse complement.
AAAAATCGCCTGTGCGTTGAAGGCAACGAAGGCGTGCCTACAGTTGAAAGATAACAATGACGACTTCGACGGTTCAAAAGCCATTCCGGCAAAAAAATAGAAACTCAGCATAAATCGATACATAATCGGGCCCAGCGGCCGTCCTGGCCGCCGGACCTGTCTTGCGTCATGCCGCCTTCACCTCAATTTTCCGGACCTTTTTCTGCGCCTCCGGTGTCTTGGGAAGGATCACCGTCAAGACGCCGTTCTTGAACCGTGCCTCCGCCTTTTTGGGGTCGACACCGGCTGGCAGGGGAATGTTGCGGTAGAAGGAGCCGTAGCTTCGCTCGGACAGATAATAGCCCTTCTTCTTCTCCTCGCGTTCGTTCTTCTTCTCACCGCGGATGGTCAGAACGTCGTCGCTCAGCCTGACGTCGATGTCCTTTTCGGTCATGCCGGGCAGTTCGAACGAGACTTCGACTTCCTTATCGGTCTCCGAGACCTCCGTGTGCGGTGTGCCCACGGATAGGAATCCGTTCGTCGCGCCGGATGGGGGCTCGAAGCGATTCCAGAAATCGTCGAAGACACGGTTGATGTCTCGCTGCAAAGCCGAGAGCGGATTGCCGCCTCCGTCCTGCCCCTGCGAGAGAGTGCTTCGCGTGCGGCTCCAGGGAATGAGATCCTTGATCTGCATGTTAGGCCTCCTTTCACACCTCCTGAGCAGGCCTACGCCGCCTTAACCTCGATCCTTTGGGTCTTGGCGGATTCGGCCTTCGGCAACTTCAGGGTGAGCACGCCGTTCTTGTGGCTGGCTTCGATATGGTCGCGGTCGACCTCCTCCGAGAGGGTGAACACACGCTCGAAGTCGCCTTCGCCGTACTCAGCGTAGAGACGTTTATAGCCATCGTGAGCCTCCGTCGGCACCTTGCCGCGAATGGTCAGGACGCGGCGTTCCAGCGTGACATCGACATCGCCTGGCGCAACACCAGGCATATCGGCGACAAGCACGATGTGATCCACGGTCTCATAGATGTCTGTGTCAGGCAGATAGATCGGCGCCGCGGTGCTCGGCTCGCCGCCGTTGGTGCGAGCGACGTCCCGCTTCCTCGTGGTCGTCACTTCCTGTGCCATGATTGCATCTCCTTGCTGTTCATTGATTACTGATCTGAATCTTGCGCGGCTGATCTGCCTCCGGTCGCTGCATTTCGATCTCCAGGACGCCGTTCTGGAACCGAGCCTTTACCTGGTCCGGATCGACACGATAAGGCAGCGAAACGGTGCGAGAGAATGCGCCCAGGGGCCGCTCGCGCCGATGCCAGCTTGCCTGCTCCGCCTCTTCCATCGGTTTGCGCTCACCGCGGATGGTCAGCGTGTCCTCGCGAATCGTGAGATCCACTTCCTCCGCCGACAGCCCCGGCAATTCGGCCGTGACCGCTATGCTGTTCTCGCCGAGCCAGAGATTGACCGGCGGATAGATTCTGGTCGCAGGAGAGCTAGGGAAATCGGCAAACAGCCGATTCATGTCCTCCCGCATTCGTTGCATTTCCGTGAACGGATCCCAGTCGAAGCCTGATGTTCGTCCCAGCAGCATGGTTGTCATCCTCCTTCGTTCCAAACTTAGCCCGAGCCGCTAGCACGCGAACGGCCTCGCACGCACCGGCGTGCGTCCGCCGCGTGGCGCCGCGAGCTGCAAGTTTCGAGATGCGGAGAACAACTGCCGAGCCAGAGGCAAAGAGGAGGGAAAGCCCGACAACGACCGGCGCGTCTCGCAAAGAGAAGTGCCGGACAACAACCAATGGCTAGGCGCACATGCTTTCGTCGCGAAGCGACATGCGGCGCCCGCCCCTATGGGCCGGACTCGCCATTACTTGCCTCGGGACCCGTCAGTGGCATCCCGCGGCAATCGATTTGGTGAGGGCTGTTCGTAATTTCAAGTACCCCCGGATCCAGGAAGATGCTTTTCGGCGGAACGACTTATTCGGGTAGATTCCTGACGATTGGGGTGTCTACGAAATCACTGCACGTGACTTCTGATCGCAGCTACTCACTGCACTCCTCTCCTGCACGCTGAACTTATCTTCTGAACGTGTGAAGCTTGAAGTATCCGCCCCTATGGTGTGCCTCTCTGCCTTTGACTGCTCAATTTGACAGCCGTGGCCCGATGATCCCGCCGGCCTCAACCCTTCCCGCAAACGACACAGGAGACATTGCCGAACCCAAAGCCGCCGCTCTCCAGCGCCACAGACCGCGCACGGCTTTAAACTCACGCCGCCAAGTCGGCGCCCGAACCCGTCAAAACAAAGGGCGGTGAGAGAAGCGGGCTAGCCGGCGGGAGCGGGACTGGTGCGTACGCTGCCCGAGAAGCCAATGAAACAGGAGCGCCGTTGTTCACCATCGCATTCGCGCTTCAATTCCGAAGGCGGCGCGGCTGAAGCCATCCCCAGCCCCTCTGCGTGCGGTGGACGAATACGACGCGAACACGTCGAGCCAAAGGCTCTCAGTCATACCGTACGTAAGCCTGCCGCCGATATAGGCGATCGGGCGATCGCCGTCCGGCCGGCTCCATTCCCATCCCGCTGCAGCCTGGATCAGCAGGCAACACAGGCCGGTCGAAAAATCGGCTTTCACCGGCAAGCGGCGAACCTTCCGATTTTTAGCCCTGCCGGCGTCCCCACTTCGTTCGCCCTGAAGGGTGCCTGCTGCTCTTGATCCGGGCCGTGCATCGCTCCCGTCGGAAGATCGAAACACGGAGTGATCCAATGAACGACCCGAGCAACTTCATCCGCTTCAATGAGAACAACACCAAGCTGACAGGCAACGTCGCGGCCCTGGACTTAGACTTCAAAATCTTCGGCGAGAAGCTGAACAGCGAGAACGAAGAAGCGCCTGCGTATCGCCTCTTCGGCCACGCCGCGCACAAGGTTCACCTTATGCCCGGACGATGAATATTCTCGTTTGTGCGCCAGCCGTCCTGCCATCATTGATTATCGGATAGGGTAGGGGAACCTGCCCCAATACCATCCAGGTTCAAGGGAGGACTCAAGATGAAACTATCCAACATCTCCGCAATCGCATTTGCCGCGGCGATGCTTGTCCCGTTTGCGGCGCAGGCCAGCGACAAGGAATACAAGCTCGTTCTGACCAGTGAAGCCGGTGATCGCGACTCCGTTCTTGGCAAGGCCATGCAGAACTGGGCGTCGATGATCGAGAAAAATTCGGACGGGCGCATCCGCGTGAATGTCTTTTATCAGGGCGAGCTGGGTGGTCAGCAGGAGCTGTTTGACCAACTCGTCAAGGGCAACGTCCACATGATGATCACGTGGCCGCAGACGTCCTACGACCAGCGGATCGGTGTGAACTACATCCCCTACCTCGTTCTGGGATGGGACGACGCCATCGAGGCGTTTGGAAGGGAAGGCTGGATCCGCCAGTTGCTCGATCCGATCTATCAGGATATTGGCCTCAAGTATTTCGGACCGTTCCCGGAAGGCTTCGGTGGCATCGCCACCAAGGGCCGCTACGCCACCAGCTTTGAAGAGGCGCAGGGTCTGAAGGTACGGTCGCAACCGATCTTCCCGCTGCCGCAGACGATTCAGGCGATGGGCTTCCAGGCGGTGCCGATAGACTGGGCTGAAGTCTATACGTCGATCCAGACCGGCGTCGTGGATGGCGATTCATCCAATGTCATTTACTGGGACTACGAATATTTCCGTGACCAGCTCGATTACTTCGTTCAGTCGTCGCACAACTTCTCGTCCTACTCACTGCTGATGAACGGTGCGACCTGGGAAGAGATGGATGAAGAAGACCGCGGAATAATCGAATCCGCATCCGTCGCCGTGATGGACCAGCAGTTCAAGGACGCCAAGGCGGAAGACGACAAATGGATCGCCGCGGCGCAGGAATCCGGCATGGAATACATCGTTCCGACCCCCGAGCAGAAAGCTGCCTGGGTCGAGCGTGTCCGCACTGAAGTCTGGCCGCAGGCGGAGGAGGCCCTCGGCACAGAAATCATGGACGTGGTGCGGGCCAACGCATCGGTCCCGAAGTAGATCCACTAAAGACGGTTGAGGCGGGCTGCGCGGCTCGCCTCAGACTGCCGGCAACGTACGGCGGCCCTATGGGTGCTGGAGCACTCGCGGAAAGTTCATGGTTCAAAGACAGAACAAACCGAGATCGAGTCTCGCCGATCCCAACGGCTGTCAACAATCGAGGGGAAATCAATCTGGGCCGTTGTGTCTTGCGTGACCCGTCTTCGAATAAGGGAGGACTTCATAATGCAAACACTAAGAACAGCCGATGCGCTTCTTGTGCGCATCATCCATCCGATTTTGATCGTGGTCGGGCTGGCCGTCGCGCTGATGCTGGTCGTCGGCATCTTTACGCGGGTGCTCGGGGCACCTGTATTCGGTCTCGAAGAGATCATGCTGCTTGCGGTCATGTGGTTCTACATGCTGGGCGCAGCGCTGGCATCGCGTGAACGCTCGCACCTGTCGGCCGACTTCGTGCGCGTTATATCGAAAAACCCGAAAGTCTGGCGCGTTGCGGCCTTGTTTTCCACCGCGGTATCGCTGGGTATCGCGGTGTTGTTCAGCACTTGGGCGTGGGCGCTGTTCTCCTTTGGTCTGGAGCGTGGCCAATCCACGCCGGTCTTCGGGATTCCGTGGTGGATCTCGCAGTCCAGTCTCTTCGTCGCTTCGGTGATGTTCATTGTCTATTTGGTGCGGGACCTACTCCATGAGATCCGCGGCGAGGACTGGCAGTCGGGCGATCCCGCGGCAGAAGTGGAGTAATCTGAAATGGGTGCACTTATCGCAATCATCGCCGTCGTATTGCTGATGATGATCGGGGTTCCGGTCGTATTCTCCTTCGCCGCAATGACGCTCATCCTGTCGATCGCCTATGATGTCGATATCTCGTCCTTGATGACCACGGGCTTCTGGTCGGTCAACTCGGTGATCCTGGTGGCGTTGCCGCTTTTCGTGATGACCGGTTACCTGATGCAATCCGGCGGGATCGCCCGGCGCCTGGTGGACTTCGTCGAGGCATTGGTCGGGCGTTCGCGTGTTGGCATGGGCACCTCGATGGTCGTAACTTGCGGCATTTTCGGGGCCATTTCGGGTACCGCCTCGGCTGCCGTGGCTTCCGTCGGTTCTATCATGATCAACCCGATGGAGAAACACGGCTATGCGCGGGGATATACAAGCGCACTCCTGGGTATTTCCTCGCTCCTGGGTCTGTTGATCCCACCTTCGATTACTATGATCCTTTATGCGGTCGTGACCCGACAGTCGGTTGCAGCCTGTTTCCTAGCGACCGTAGGTCCGGGCATCTTGCTGATGATCTGCCTTGCGCTTTTCAATCGGCTGCATGTCAATCGGAAGCTGGGCGGGGATACTGAACGTGCTTCGTGGGGTCAGCGCGTTTCCGAAACGGCTTCGACCGGCTGGCGGGCTATTCCCGCATTATTGCTGCCGGTTATCATTCTGGGCGGTATCTATGGCGGCTTTGCCACGCCGACCGAGGCCGCAGCCATCTCAGTGGCCCTCGCCATTCCCATCGGCTTGTTCGTCTACCGAGAGCAGACGCTGCGAGGGATCGGCGAAGCTGTGATCCATGCCGCAACCACCACCGGCGTTATCATGATCATCCTCGTCTTTTCGTTCGTGGCCAGCCGGATCCTCACCCTTGAGCGCGTGCCTCAGGAACTGACCGACGTTCTGCTGAACACGTTTTCGAGCCCGATCCTCATTCTCCTGGTAGTGAACATCTTTCTGATCGCCATGGGCATGATCATGGACGATGTCAGCGTGATCGCCATCATCAGCCCTCTGATGGTGCCGGTCATGGCCGAGATTGGTGTCGACCCGATCCACTTTGCAGCGATCATCGGGACCAGCATTGTGATCGGGGCGAACAGTCCTCCGATGGCCCCAATCCTGTTCATGGCCTGTCGTGTCGGCAGGGTCGGGATGTCGGAAGTGATCACGCCCGCGTTCTATTTCATGGCTTTGGCGGCATTTCCAGTAATGCTCGTCACGACATATTGGTCGCCGCTGGCGCTGTTCTTACCGCGGCTTCTGGGGTTCATGCCGTAGAGACAGTGTCGATATCGCTCCGCCTGCGCGGTTTGGCGGGGCAAACACCGGGAGGCGGCCCCAAAGCCTCCCGGAATCCGACACAATTTGGCGAATGGAAGCGCGCAATGGCATTCAGGTTCACCCTTGAGGGGATCTACGCACCGATCGTGACGCCGTTCGACGAAGAGGGCGCATTCGATCTCGATGCGCTGGCCGACGTCATCGATCATCTGGTCGGAAAGGGCGTCCACGGGATAATTTCTGGAGGATCGACTGCCGAGAATTATTCCCAGACCGTCGAAGAGCGGCTTCTATTAGCGCGCTTTATCAAGGACCGACTGAATGGTCGTTTGCCGTTGATCGTGGGCACGGGCGCCATGCGCACGCCGGACTCCGTCGCGCTAGCCCAAGGTGCGCGCGAAATGCAAGCCGATGCCATCCTGCTGGGAACGCCCCCTTACTCGGTCCCGACCGAACGCGAGAATGCGCTGAATGCACTCGCCATTGACCGCGCCGCGGACCTGCCGATCATCCTTTACAACTACCCCGGCCGCATGGGCGTGGAGATGGGCGAGGAGTTTCTCGATCGCGTCTGCCGCTCGCGCAATGTCATCGGGATTAAGGAAAGCTCGGGCGATATCAACCGGGTTCACCTGCTGGCTCGCGATTACCCGCATATCCAGATGTCCTGCGGCATGGACGATCAGGCACTGGAATTCTTCGCCTGGGGCGCGCGCAGCTGGATCTGCGCAGGCTCCAACTTCCTGCCGGAGGAGCATGTCTTCCTCTACGAAACCTGCGCCGTGAATGGCGATTTCGCCAAGGGGCGTCGGATCATGTCCGCCATGATGCCGCTGATGCGCGTGTTGGAACAGGGCGGCAAGTTCATCCAGTGTGTGAAGCACGGAACAGAGATGGCAGGCCTGCGGGCAGGGCCGATGCGCCCGCCGTTACGCGGCCTCAACAAGGATGACAAGCGGGAGCTCGAACAGGTCATCCGAACCCTCAAAACCACGATTGCGGCTATCAAGGCGGAGAACTGATCCATGAGGGAGCTTCTGACCCGCGAAGAATACGAGGCTATCGCAGCCAACCTGTCCCTGCCGGTGAATGCGTTCATCGATGGCAGCTTCCGCCCGGCGAAATCCGGCAAAACCTTCGAGACTTTGAATCCGGCGACCGGTGTGAAGCTTGCGGATGTGGCGGCCTGCGATGCGCAGGACGTGGATTTCGCCGTTTCCAAGGCGCGCGAAGCGTTTGACGATGGCCGCTGGTCGAAACTGCATCCCGCCGAACGCAAGGAGGTGCTGATCCGGCTTTGTAAGCTGATGACCCGCAACCGCCACGAGTTGGCAGTGATGGAAAGCCTGGACAGCGGTAAGACGATCTACGATTGCGAAACCGTGGACGTGCCCGAGACCATCCACTGCATCAAGTGGCATGCTGAGCTGATCGACAAGATCTATGACCAGGTGGCCCCCGCTTCGGACAATCATATCGCAATGGTCGTGCGCGAACCTGTCGGCGTCGTCGGGCTTGTCCTGCCTTGGAACTTCCCGCTTCTGATGATGGCTTGGAAAATCGGCCCGGCGCTGGCCGCAGGATGCTCGCTAGTGATCAAGCCTGCAGGAGAAACCAGCCTCACCGCTCTTCGGATTGCCGAACTGGCCCATGAGGCGGGCGTTCCTGCGGGCGTTCTGAACGTCGTGACCGGCAGCGGTGCTGCCGTGGGTGAGCCTTTGGGCAAGCACGCGGATGTGGACATGGTGTCCTTCACCGGTTCGACGGCGACGGGGCGGCGGTTCCTGCATTATTCGGCGGACAGCAATCTCAAGGAAGTCGTGCTGGAGATGGGGGGCAAGAATCCCTGCATCGTGATGGATGACGCGGAGTATCTCGACACCGTGGCCGAACACGTGGTCAATGGCGCTTTCTGGAATATGGGCGAAAACTGCTCTGCTGCATCGCGCCTGATTGTCCACAAGGACATCAAGGACAATCTTCTGGAGCGCGTGAAAACCGTCGCCCGCCAGTGGAACGTTGGTTCACCGTTGGATCCGTCCGTGCGAGTTGGCGCCTTGGTTTCCAAGTCTCATTTCGACAAGGTCTGCAGCTATCTTGAGCTGGCCAAGGAAAGCCAGATCATCTTGGGTGGCGAGGATATCGATGGCGCCTTCGTGGAGCCCACGATCGTCGACGTGGGCGGCAATGACGAAACTTTGGCCCGCGAAGAAATCTTCGGCCCGATCCTGTCGGTCATCACCGTGACGAGCTTTGACGAAGCCATCTCGGTGGCCAATGACACGGAATACGGCTTGGCGGCCTCGATCTTTACCGCCAACGCACGTCGGGCGATCCGCGGGGCGCGCGCGCTTCGCGCCGGAACCGTGACTGTCAACAGCTTTGGCGAAGGTGACATCACGACTCCCTTCGGCGGTTACAAACAGTCGGGCTTTGGCGGGCGCGACAACGCGATCCACGCCCACGACCAATACACCCAGCTCAAGACCATCTGGATCGACCTTAGCGATCCGTCGGATTCCGAGGTGGAGTAATGGCGCGGATCGGTTTCCTCGGGACGGGAGAGATCGCCTCGGCGATGATTCAAACCATCGCTGGGGCGGGGCATGACATTGTCGTCTCTCATCGCAATGAGCGGGTTTCGGCGGAACTGCAGATGAGGCATCCCGGGCTCCGCCGGGCTGCGAACCAGACTGTCGTGGACGAAAGCGATATCGTGGTGCTCTGCCTCTTGGCAGACACCGCCCGCAAGGAATTGCCAAATCTGGTGTTCGGCGACGGGAAGACGGTTATTTCCGTCATGGCCGGAATGCCGATCGCCGAGCTTGAGCGGCTTTGTGCGCCGGTCACCGAAATCTGCGTCGCCATTCCGCTACCACCGATGCCCTTGGGCGGTACGCCATTGGCCGTCTATCCGGAGAATGTCTGTCTCCATGAGCTATTCGGTCCACATGTGCGCATCCACGCCTGCGCCTCAGAAGCCATGCTCAATGCGCATTTTGCGGCTACAGGTGTGCTCCTGCCCTTGCTTGATCAGATAGATGCCGCAGCAAACTGGCTGTCGGCGTTCACCGATGATCGTGCTGAAGCTGCGAGCTATTTGGCGGGGCTGATCGGCGCATACTGCAAGTTGCTGACGCAAGAGACGGGAACTGATCTTGCGCAATTGCGCGCTGGATTGGGCACAGAAGGCGGGCTGAACCAGTACTTGAGCAGGACACTGGCAGACAACGGAACCCTCACTGCCCTGGAGGCCGGTCTCGACGGCCTTCGGAAAAGACTTCAACTGCCTCCGAAAAATTAGTGATGCGAGGCGAATACTTCGCAAAGAGGTTGCCCAAGTTCGCCGGACGGGCAGCCTGGAGCGCAATTCTCGGCACATTGCCCGCGGCGCAGCCATTGCAAGGGAAGGTGACCGCCGACTTTACCGTGATCGGCGCAGGCTTTGCAGGATTATCCGCGGCGCGGCGCCTCGTTCAGTTGAACCCGGGGGCAAAGGTTGTCGTGCTCGATGCGTCCCGCGTAGGCGAGGGGGGCACCGGACGCAATTCCGGGTTCATGATCGACTTGCCCCATAATCTGGCATCGGAAAATTATGCCGGTGCGACTGAAGGTCTGGATAGAAGCCTGATTTCTCTGAACCGGATGGCGATTGGGTTCGCTCGTGAGGCGGTGCAGGACTATGGGATTGATGCCAATTATTTTGATCCAGCAGGCAAGATCAACGGCGCCGCGACGGAGAACAGCCACGCGCAGAATAAGTCTTATGGTGCTCATTTGCAGAAGCTGGGCGAACGCTATGAGATGCTGGACGAACAGGCGATGTTGGGGGTGACGGGCAGCCGGTACTATTTGTCGGGACTCTATACGCCGGGGACGGTCATGCTCCAGCCTGCCGGTTATGTCCGGGGTTTGGCTCAGGGCCTGTCCCGTGAGGCGGTTATCCATGAAGAGAGCCCGGTTACCGCCTTTTGCCGGCAAGGGACAAGTTGGCGTGTTGAAACTTCCGGTGGAGTTGTTTCGACTGACAAGATAATCCTTGCCAATAACGGCCACATCGAGAGTTTCGGCATCTCGCGCGGCCGCCTCATGCACATTTTCCTCTTCGCCGGTATGACCGAGGAGCTGAGTAGAGATGCGCTCCGCCGCGTCGGCGGGCAACCGAGATGGGGGATCACGCCATCTGATCCGATGGGAACGACGGTCCGCCGGATCGACACGGGGCAGGGCGGCAATCGAATTACCGTTCGGATCTGCGCCGAATTCTGCCCTGACATGGAAAGCACCGAGTACAAGATGCGTCGCGCAGCAAAAATCATGCGCAGAAAACTCGATGAGCGCTTCCCGCAACTCCGTGACGTCAGGTTGGAATACATCTGGTCGGGCCCCTTATGCTTGTCTCGGAACGACGTATCCGTGACGGGTGAGATCGACAACGGCGTCTATGCTGCCTGTTGCCAGAACGGCCTGGGAACGACCCGCGGGACGCTGACTGGCATCGCCGCGGCGGAATGCGCCAGCGGGAAAAGTTCCGTCATCACGGAGTTCTTTGCGCGACAAGCGAAACCGCCGCTTCTCCCGCCTGCACCGTTGGCGAAGTTGGGTGCGACGGCATATCTGAACTGGAAGGGATGGCGGGCGAGAAAGGAATGATGCGCATAGGCGTAATAGGTTAGACCACCATCAGTTCGGACGCGCTTGTTGCATTCAGCAAGAATGTTTAACTTGGGCCATGCCGCCCAAACGTCGATATCTTCCATCGCTCGGATCATTTGCCACTTTTGAAGTGGCGGCGAAGCATCTGAGCTTTACCATGGCGGGTACTGAGCTCAATGTCACGCAGGCGGCAATCAGCCAGCAGATCCGCGGCCTTGAAAAGGCTCTTGGCGCCACCCTTTTCGTACGGAAACACAATAGTCTCGAACTGACTCCCGCGGGCGAAAGCCTGCTGAGGGCCGTCAGCCGGGGGCTCGATGATATTTGCGACGGCATTGACGCGATCTTGTCACCGCCGGATGTCGCGGTGATTACCTGCTCAGGCACCAACGCGGCTGTCGCCTGTTGGCTGAAGCCCTTTGTAGACCGCTTCCGGGCCGACAATCCGGATATGAGATTCGTGCTGTTGGCCTCCGACGAGGATGACGCATTGCGGAACTTCGACGAGGTCGATGTATCCATAATCTGTGGCAACGAGCGCTGCGATGTGGGCGAAAGACTTTACTATCTCTTCCCGGAGACGGTCGAGCCGATGTGCAGTCCTGAATATTTGAGAAAGCACGGCCCGATCGATGATCCGAACAGCCTTGAGCGTGCACATCTGCTTGAATTGCATCGCAAACATTGGTCCGCCAATGCAATCGGCTGGCAAGCAGTCACCTGGGAGGACTGGTTTCGTGCGATGGGTATTGCAATTCCGCCGTTCGTACCTTCCCTAGTCAGCAACAATTATCCGCTGCTGCTGAACGCTGCTGTAAATGGCGAAGGGGTCATTCTCGGCTGGCATCACCTCGTCAAAGCGGAACTTGAGGCGGGGAGGCTCTGCCGCCTCTTTGACAACCCGCTTCAGGTGGATCGCGGCTATTACCTCAAGCTGAACTCCGCATCGCTGGGCAAGCCCCATGTCCTTCAGTTTATCGAATTCGTCTTGTCTGGTCTTGTGGGCACAACGCAAAACACCCCCTGGCGCTCACTCACGGGGTAAGCGCAAGTAGATGGTCCAACGTATCACTGAACGTGCTGATGAGGCGCCTCAGCCGCGGTTTTACGGCATAGCCATGTCGCGCTGTCGAAACACTCAATGAGTTCTCACTGCTTCGACGAATCTCCTTCTCGCTAGATCATTTCACCGTTTTACTGAAACGGTGAAATGATCTAAGCTTTTGATTTTACGCAATTCTGGGCGGAAAACCGGTATCCACTTTTCCTAGAATTGCTCTGACCTCTTCAACGAGCGCCCCATGTGTCGGATAGCCTGTATCCTTCCGGCCAAGGGTCGGACGGATCGAGCATGTGCTGGTGGATGCCGGTGATCCATCCGCGGCCGGATATCTCTGGGTGGATGGCCAGGCGGCCGGCAACGGTCGTTTCACCCAGGATCTGGCCGGAGAAGGTTGAGCCGATGAGCGAGCGAGTCGCGAGGCGGTCCCCCGTCTTCATCAGACCGCGCGCGTGCAACACAGCCATACGTGCTGACAGGGCCGTGCCGGTAGGGGAGCGGTCAACCTTCCCTGGCTGGATGGCTACGGCGGCGCCGGCCTCGAAGCCCTGCGGTCCATCTGAAAGCGACCCAGCGAAGAGACAGAAGGAAAAGTGCCGCCAGTCCGGATTCTCGGGATGCTCGAAGCTTAGTTGTGCGTTGGCGGCGTTCGTGATCTTTACACCGAGCCTGGCGATGTCATGCGCCTCGCTCTCGTTTAGCGAGAACCCCATCGCCGCGGCGTCCACGATCACGAAGCTATCGCCGCCATAGGCGGTGTCGACGGACAGCGAGCCGAGGCCTTCGACCTCAAGCGGCTCGTCAAGGCGGGAGGCGAAAGAGGGCACGTTCTGGACAAAGATGCGCTCGGCCTTTCCGTTGCGGCATTCCGCCCGCACGCGGACAAGGCCACCTGGCGCTTCGAGTACCAGATGTGTCTCCGGTTCTGTCATTGGAACGAGTCCGGCATCGAGCAGCACAGTTGAAACGCAGATGGAATTGGAGCCGGACATTGGCGGCGTATCCTCCGGCTCCATGATGATCCACGCCGCCTGTGCCTCCGGGTGCTTGGGGGGCACCAACAGGTTCACATGCCGGAAGACGCCGCCGCGCGGTTCGTTTAGGACGAAATTTCGCAGAGTCCCGTCCTGCGCGATCCATCGGCTCTGCTCCCAGATCGTGTCGCCCGGGGGAGGCAGGAGGCCACCGACGATCACATCGCCGACCTCGCCCTCGGCATGGGCAGAAATCACGTGAATGGTTTTGGATGAACGCATGTCAGATCACCTTCACCAGCCGCAGGGCGTCGTAAATCGCGGCATGGGTGTTTCGGGCAGCTACGGCATCGCCGATGCGGAAGAGCTGATATCTGCCGTCGGGGTTATTATTGACCTTTTGCGGGCGGCCATCGATAAGCGCCCCATAGTCCACCTCGCCGCGGTTGACGGAACCGGGGCGGAGGTCGAAATAGATATCGTCCAGCGGCCGCGTGCCGTGGTTTACTACAACCTGATCCACCCGCCGTTCGCGGGCGACACCGCCATAATCGCTGCCGACAGTGGCCAACAGCTCATTGCCCTCGCGTCGCACAGCGTCGAGTTTCCAGGTGACAGTAAAGGTCACGTCGCGCTTTTGCAGCTCGCGCATCGACGGGGTCAGCGACATGGCCATGACCTCGGGTGCGAAGCTGCGGTCGCGGGTCATGATCTCGACCTTTGCGCCGGTGGTAGCGATCTTCTCGGCCGCCTGAAGCGCGGCGTAGTCGCCCGCGTCGTCGTAGATCAGCACATTCTGCCCTGGCCGAGCATCGCCAGAGAGGATGTCCCAGGCCGATACGATCAACTCGTTGCCTTCGTCCAGCACGTCGGTATGGGGAAGACCTCCGGTAGCCACGATAACGACGTCCGGTTTGTCTGCCAGTACGGTCTCGTCATCGGCGAAGTTGTTGAAGTGGAAAGTGACGCCCATTCGCTCGCATTCGGCAAAGCGCCACTGGATGATCTGCATCATCTCGGCCCGGCGGTCGGTCTGGGCGGTCAGGCGGATCTGCCCACCCGGATCGTTCGCCGCCTCATGTACGATCACCTCGTGGCCGCGTTCCGCGGCGACACGGGCGGCCTCCAACCCGGCGGGTCCGGCGCCGACGATCACCACGCGCCGTTTGGTGTCGGCCTTGGCGATCTCATGCGGCTGCTCCAGCTCGCGCCCCGTCGCCGGGTTGTGCAGGCATAGCGCCGCGCCGCCCTGGTAGATCCGGTCGAGGCAGTAATTGGCACCGACGCAGGGGCGGATGCGCTCTTCCTCGCCGCGTATGATCTTGGCGACTATATGCGGGTCGGCCATATGCGCGCGGGTCATGCCGACCATGTCGAGCTTGCCGCTGGCGATCGCGTGGCGGGCCGTCGCGACATCCTGAATCTTGGCAGCATGAAAAGTGGGGAAGTTGGTCGCGGCTCGGATCTCTCCGGCGAAGTCCAGATGCGGGGCGCTGCGCATGCCCTGAACCGGGATCACGTCGGTCAGCCCCGCATCGGTGTCGATATGCCCCTTGATCACGTTCAGGAAGTCCACCATGCCGCAGGCTTTCAGCCGACGCGAGATTTCCAGCCCGTCCTCTTTGGTCAAACCGCCCGGCAAATCCTCGTCACCCGTGTAACGGACACCGACGATGAAATCTGGCCCCACCCGCTCGCGAATGGCTTTCAGCGTGTCGAAGGTGAAACGCAGGCGATTGTCGAGATCGCCGCCGTAGGGGGCGTCAAGATCGTTCGTCAGCGGCGACCAGAACTGGTCCATCAGATGGCCGTAGGCCTGCAGCTCGATGCCGTCGAGCCCCGCCGCCTTCATCCGCTCCGCCGCATCGGCATAATCCTCAATAATGCGGGCGATGTCCCAGTCCTCGGCCTTTTTCGGGAAAGCCTTGTGCGAGGGTTCACGTTCATGGCTGGCGGAGACCACCGGCAGCCAGTCAGCCTTGTCCCAGCGGGTGCGGCGGCCGAGATGCGTGAGCTGGATCATGACCGCGCAATTATGCTCATGACACTCGTCGGTCAGCTGTCTCATCCAGCCGACGACCTCGTCCTTCCAAGCCAGAATATTGTTGAACACAGGCGGACTGTCGCGCGCGACCGAGGCGGAGCCTGCGGTCATCGTCAGTGCCACACCGGCCCGTGCCCGCTCCGCATGATAGGCGCGGTACCGTTCCTTGGGCATGCCGTCCTCGGGATAGGCTGGCTCGTGGCTGGTGATCATCAGCCGGTTCTTCAGCCTCAGATGCTTTAGTTCGTAAGGCTGAAGAAGGGGATCGTGCGACATGGTTCGTCTCCCAAACACTGGGGGATGATTCCATGGAATGTTCATCTATGTCAATTCAAAGTTCATACGTGTATATTTTGTTTGCCGCGCGGACGATCGGCTGGTATGATTCCGCCAATGGACAGGAAAAGCGAAATCACCGGAAAAACCGAAAAATCGTCTGGTTGGCGCGGGTCGCGCGATGTCTGGCTGCAGGCAGCGAAGCGGGCGTTCCTCGAAACTGGGCTCGACGCGGTGAAAATCCAGCCGCTAGCGACCAGCCTGAAAATTTCGCGTACCAGCTTCTATTGGTTCTTCAAGGACAGGAATGCTCTGCTCGATGCTCTTCTCGAACAGTGGGAGACGAAGAATACCGGTGCTTTCGTGGCGGCCTGCGAATCGTATGCCGAAACAATTACGGAAGCCGTGTTGAACCTCATCACAGTATTTTATGATGAAGAGGTGTTCGAACCGCAATTGGATTTCGCCGTACGTGGTTGGGCCCACCAATCTGACTCCGTGATGGCGCGCGTTAACTTGATGGATGAGCGTCGCCTCGCGGCGATACGAGACATGTTCGTCAGGTTTGGTTTCGCCAGTGACGATGCTGACGTCCGTGCGCGCACGGTCTATCTCGTCCAGATTGGTTACATCTCGATGCAGGTGCAGGAAAGCGTTGCCACGCGGATGTCGCGTGTTCGGCGATATGTCGAGATTTACACGGGTCGGCCACCGACCCAGGGCGAAGTGGACCGCTTCCACGCGCGACTAAAATTCAGACCGCAAGAGAGGGGCGCAAGCCTGCATACGGTAGCCTGAACCCACTGTGCAAACTATTCTAGAGGAACGCCATTGCACGCCCAACTGATCACATACGACGGCACGATCGGTAACCTGTCCTGGACCGAGGCGGTTGAGGCATTGAGAGTCGGACATCTCCGGCCGAAAGCCCAAGTCGCGGACATTTTTCTCGGTCCGGCCAATGCCACGCTGCTCAGCCGTGGCGCCTTCATCGATGGGCTCGGCTACGGGGTGAAATCGGTGAGCGTATTCGACCAAAACCCGACCCACGGATTGCCGACCATTCAGGGTGCGATGTTCGTTTTTGAACCGAAACATGGCCGGTTGGATGCGATCATCGACAGCCGCCTTGTAACCGAGTTTAAAACGGCGGCGGATTCCGTTATGGGAGCGCGCTTTCTTGCCCGGCCAGACAGCAAGAATCTTCTGATCGTCGGCGCCGGAACGGTCGCCCGGAGCCTCGTCAAAGCCTATCGGGCGCTTTTCCCGGGGCTGGAACGAGTGTCCATCTGGGCGCGACGGGCGGAACAGTCCACGGCCCTGGCGCGCGAGTTTGAGGCCGAACCCTTCTCGGTCGCTGCCGTTTCCGATCTGGCGACGGCCGTCACCGAGGCAGACATCATTACCAGCGCCACCATGGCACGTGAACCGGTCCTTCGGGGCGCCTGGATCAAGCCGGGGGCGCATGTGGACCTGATTGGCGCCTACAAGTCCGATATGCGCGAGGCCGATGACGCTTTGATTTCGAGCGGATCACTTTATGTGGATAGCCGTGAGACCACGATCGACCATATCGGCGAGCTGACTATTCCCATTGCAAGCGGCGTCATCGCCGCGGACGCGGTTATGGGGGACCTTTACGACCTGGTTCATGGCCGGACCGACGGACGCCGTTCGCGTGACGAGATCACCGTCTACAAGAACGGGGGAGGCGCGCATCTGGATTTGATGATAGCGCGCTACATTTCCGAAAATGCCATCTAGCGCCGGATCGGATTTTGTCGCCCCAAGGGTTTGCGACCTCTTTCCCAACTCATGAACCGTTTGGGTTTGGCAGCAACCGCTCCGAGTTTGCCGGAGGTTGCTTGAGACGACTCATGTGTGCCGAGCGCGATATCAGCCCTTGAAATACCTTCGCCAAGCCAGAATCCCGTTGCTGGCGAGCGCTTATCAAGCGAGTCGAGCGAATTCCTCGGCACGCCGTGTCACAGCGGCCTCGCCTAATCCGTCTTTATTGGCGTCAGCATTGGTGTCGGCGATGGAAACGGCCCGGCGAGATCGGTTGTTGGCGCCGACACCGGCAAAAGGAGGCAGATCATGCGTATCTTTCTTGCAGGCGCCACCGGAGCGGTCGGCAAGCCGCTCGTGCGACAGCTCATCGCCCGGGGTCATGACGTTACCGCCACCACGCGGAGTGCCGCGAAGGCCGAGGCACTGCGCCAACTCGGCGTCACGGCCGTGATCATCGACGGCCTCGACGGCGCGGCTGTCGGCGAGGCGGTCGCACGGGCCGAGCCCGATGCGATCATCCACCAGATGACGGGTGTTTCGGGCAAGCCCGACTTCAAGAACTTCGACCGCTGGTTCGCGCCGACCAACGCGTTGAGGACGGTAGGCACCGATAATCTGCTCGCTGCCGCCCGCGCCGTTGGCGTCAAGCGCTTCGTCGCTCAGAGCTATACGGGCTGGAACAACATTCGCGAGGGCGGACCCGCTAAGAGCGAGGACGATCCGCTCGACACCTCACCCCCAAAGGCGCTGACCGAGACGCTGGCGGCGATCCAACATCTCGAACGGTCCGTCACCGATGCGCCTTTGGACGGGATCGTGCTGCGCTATGGCAATTTCTACGGACCGGGCGCGTCGGAGGAACTCGTCAGGATGGTGCAGGGCCGGATGATGCCAATTCTCGGCGGGGGCACCGGCATCTGGTCATGGATCCATGTCGACGATGCCGCTGCAGCCGCAGTGGTGGCCCTGGAGCGCGGTTCGCCCGGCCTATACAACATCGTCGACGACCAACCGGCCGCGGTGTCGGAATGGCTCCCTTATCTGGCGGAGGTCGTCGGTGCGAAGCCGCCGCTTCGCCTGCCGGTCTGGCTCGGCCGCCTCGTCGTCGGCGAGATGCTCGTGCGGTGGATGACGGAAGCCCGTGGCGCGTCCAATGCAAAGGCCAAGCGCGAGTTGAGCCTGGAGCTTGCCTGGCCGACCTGGCGCGATGGATTCCGGCACGGCCTGGTCGGCCAGGAACCTGTGGCATCGCCACAGTTCAGGGCCGTTGCATGATGCTACGAAGCGTCGGGGCGCTCGGCGCCGAAGCAAAGGCGCCGGGCACCCGGCGATCGCAACAGGAGGTGAGGAGAAGTGGCAGAGTCCGAGAGCTTCGAGAAACTGCGTCCGCGCATGTTCGCCATCGCCTACCGCATGCTGGGCAGCGTGAGTGATGCGGAGGATATCGTGCAGGAGGCGTTCCTGCGCTATCAGGGCGCACTTCGGGGCGGGACAGAGATCGGCTCGCTGCGAGCCTATCTTTCAGCCGTGGTGACGCGCCTGTCGATCGATCACCAGCGGTCTGCGCGCGTCCGACGGGAAGATTATTTCGGTGTCTGGCTCCCCGAACCGCTGCTGACCGATACGGGGGATAACGACCCGACCGTGGTCGCCGAGGAGGCGGATTCGCTGTCGATGGCGTTCCTGCTGTTGCTGGAGCGGCTGGGGCCGGTGGAGCGCGCCGCCTTCCTGCTGCACGACGTGTTCGGCTACGGCTATGACGAGATTGCCCGGATCGTCGGCAAGGGCGAGGCAAACTGCCGCCAGATTGTCGCCCGCGCGCGGGCGCGCATCCAGGCCGACCGCCCGCGCTATGAGGCGACGCCCGAGCAGCGCGAAAGGCTCGCCGCGCATTTCTTTGCCGCGATCACGAGCGGCGATCTCGACGGGCTTGTGCAGCTTCTCGCCGAAGATGCCATCATATATGGCGATGGCGGCGGAAAGGCGCCCCAGTTGTCGAAGCCTGTCGTCGGTGCGATGCAGCTGGCCCGCCTGCTGACCGGATGGGGCCGGCAGATGCGCCAGCTTGGGCTTCGCTTCTTGCGCCGGCGTGTGAACGGACAGCCCGGTGCCGTTTTGGTCGATCAGGACGGGCTCTACCTCGGCGTCTTCGCCCTCGAAATCGACCAAGGTGTGGTGCGGACGGTCCGCTCGGTGATCAACCCGGACAAGCTTCGTCATCTCGGCCCGGTAGCCGACGCCTGGGCGCTCCAGAGGAGGCTGACCGGAAAACAGCAGAAGCGAGAGATTTGAACCTGAATCGGCTCGAGAAAATCCCTCATGACGACGGCGTGCGCATCCCGCATGTATATGGGGGCGGGTGTGACATGCCTGTCGCCTGGAGTCATAAGACTGCTGCATCAGCGTCGAAAAGCCGGCCTCAACGCTCGATCGAACCCACTCGCCGTATCTTCTTCTGAAGGAGAAGAAATGCGTACAGAAGGGCTTCCGCATAGATGTCGACGGGGATGATTCGGTCCACACCCCGCGTCACGGAATACGAATAGTGATAATAACCCCCGCCATTGGCACATGAACCCATCGAGATAACGTAGCGGGATTCAGGCATCTGATCGTAGATCTTGCGAATCGCAGGGGCCATTTTGTTAGTCACTGTGCCCGCAACGATCATCACGTCGGACTGGCGCGGTGAGGCGCGCGGCGCAAAGCCGAAGCGCTCGCAGTCATAGCGCGGCATCGCAAATTGCATCATCTCGACACCGCAGCAGGCAAGGCCGAACTGGTTCCACATCAAGGAACCCGTCCTTGCCCATTGAGAAAGCTTGTCGATACTGGTGACGACCCAGTTGCGGTCGGTCAGTTCGCTGCTTATCTCTGTGAAGAGATTGGATGCAAACTGCGATTCTTTGCTGGCTGGCCGCTTCTCATCTCCGCCAGAAGAAGGGTGTTGGCGCGGCACTGCCGAATGGACCTTCGACCTGGGTGTCATGATCCCTCCTTTGTGCAGGACTGCACAAAGTAAGACGAGGTAGCGACGACAGACGTGACATGCGAGTCGTCTGACGCCAGGAAACTCAATCAGGGCTTCCGGTCCAGCGGACGCTCTCCCAGCAGCGCAACGTCGGCTATTCTATCTTGAAGCGGCCTTTGCTTGCGAGACGAGTGAATGGCGTATTCGGGGTCGAACTTTCCGGTTCCCATCCGTCACACGAGGGTGGGGAGCGGAAATGGCAAGTGCGGGATAATGCTATAGCAGTGCGCGGGAGATCAGCGCATGTTTGGACTCTTGGCCCTTTTAAGCGCGGCGATATTTTTCGGCGCCGCCATCTACATCAATTTAGCTGAGCAGCCCGCCAGGCTCGCACTGGACGATCGCGCCGCGTTGATCCAATGGGGCCCCGCCTACAAGCGTGGCTTTGCCATGCAGGCTTCTCTCGCAGTGCTTTCAGGACTGCTGGGGCTTGCTGCTTGGTGGGACCACGGCGATATGCTCTGGCTGCTCGGCGCCGCTTTCATCCTGGCTAACTGGCCCTATACGCTGTTCGTCATCATGCCGGTCAATCATCGCCTTGAGGCGACGATGGTCGATGGTGCAAACGGCGAAACGCGCAAACTGCTCGTGCAATGGGGAAAGCTTCACGCGGGGCGAAGCGTTCTTGGTGGCGTCGCGGCATTCGTCTTCTTCTTGGCCAATCTGCCCAGTGCCTGAAAACAGCTTTCGCGTCCGCTTCGGGTCGCTTTTGCGCGTTCCAGCTCATCGCAAGAGGGTGAAGGGAGTCCGCCAGGACGAAGCCAATCCGTTGCTTTGCGAGACAAACCGGTTAGTCAGGATAAATCAGCCGCCGACCGGCGCCATAGACCTGCTTCCACGCGAGGATGGTGTAGGACTTGCGAAGCCCGGTGGGCCAGAAAGGATCTTCGTGAACGAGCCGCTCCACTTCGTTGACGGATGCCGCATCGACGATCCAAAGACCGCCCCACCCCTCGCCATCGGAACCCGTCAGAGGCCCGGCCGAGACGACATTGTCGGAATGCGTCTCAAGAAAGGACAAGTGCTCGGCCATATGGGTTTCCCGAATGCCCGGATCGGCGTTCGCCTCGTCTTCAAACAGGATGATGAATTTCATGGTCTTTCTCCAATGCAGATTAAGGCCCGACCATAGGGCAGCAAGAACGCCAGTTGATCCGGCAATTCTGCCGCTTTAACCTGCAACAATGCAGGACCATAGCTGGGATGACCTCAGATATCTTCTCGCCGTCCATCGGGCGGGAACCCTGGCCCGCGCAGCGCGCGTCCTCGGAGTGAACGAAACGACGGTCGCCCGGCGCTTGCGGACCTTGGAACAGAGCCTCACGGTGAAGCTCCTCGTTCGGAACGCTTCTGGTCACTACGAGGTGACGGATGTTGCGCAGGTCTTGATTGGCCATGCACAGGTGATCGAACGAGAGAACCTCGCGATTGAAGATGCTGTAGGCCGGGCGTCGCGGAAAATGGCGGGCACGGTCCGTATCAGCTCGGTCCCGATTGTCGTGAACAGGATTTTGGTTCCACATCTCCCTGAACTCAGGGACAAATATCCATTGCTGACCGTTGAGCTGGTCCCTGACTCCAGAAACGTCGATCTGACCAAGCGTGAAGCCGATCTTGCCGTTAGGTTGGCACGTCCCGAGTCTAAGCGTCAGGGCGCAGAAGATCGGCATGCTCGGGTTCTCCGTCTTCGGCCCAGCATCAGGGGCGGCCCCTCAGGTCTGGATCGGATATGACGATGCCCATGCCCATCTGCCACAGGCCAAGTGGGTTCAGTCGATCAAGGGAGCGCGCCAAGGCTTCTTGCGGGTCGCCGATGCCGGGACAGCCCTGGAGGCGGTTGCCTGCGGGCTGGGCGTGAGCTTCCTTCCGAGGCTGGCGGCCGCGGGCGACGCGCGGTTGCGCGAAATCATCGATGACTTGCCGATATCAGCACGAGCCCGATCAGTCTGGCTTCTCTCGCATGTGGATCAGAGGATGCGAGCTTCGGTGTCCGTGACGAAAGATTGGCTAATGACATTGCCGTGGGACGACGTCGGCTGAGGGTGGTCGAATCTTCGCGTTCCTCTGAAGTCTCGAGAGGGTGGAACTACGTCATTGCTAGCAAGCAAATCAATGGCAGAAGCGCACGAGTTTCCCGACATTTCCTCGCTTCGCTGACGGTGGTATCACCACCAGACTAGGCTATTACGGTGCAGCGACGTGTTGTGGCAGAAGGAGATGGGCGACATTTCGCTCAACGCTCCGTGCTGCCTTGGACCTGTAATTTTCTACAATACCCAACTGTTTCACGATCCATACAATAGACGTGGTCGAGTGAAGAACCGCCGCGTGGTGATTTCGCTCACCAAGGAGGGTTCTCCGTTGGTAGTTGGGCAATTGCTTCGATGCAGTCTCTGCCAGTAATTCCCGCAATTCCTGGAGTATCGTGAGGAAATGATGAAATGACTTCCAAGATATACTTCTTTAAGAAAGACAAATATGTGCAAATCGACCCTGACAGCAAAAAAGTTGATTCAGGTTACCCGCGTTCGATCGCCGACGACTGGAATGGGTTAAAGGAGATAGGCTTTGATTCCGATTTGAATGGCGCGGCGTATATTAATAACGCGCTATACTTATTCAAGAAGGAAAAATATGTAGAGTACGATCTAGGGAATGACAAGATTAAAGGTGACGCGTTGCCGCTTAGCAGTCTATTTAAGAATCTTCCAGGCAAAATGCAATCAGGATTTGACGCTTGCGCTTACTGGAGGCCTAGTGAATTTTTCATCTTTAAAGATAACCAGTCTGCGAGCTGTAATACCGAGAATTCGCCATTTGTTTTTGGGGACGCCTACGATTTTAGCAGTCTTCATGGTAACGGTTGGGTTGCATTGCCTTCGAGTTTCAAAAGTGGTGTTGATGCCGGATTGACAAAATTTTCCGGTGCATCCTTCGATTCGGTAGATGGGACGGTCTTCTTCAAAGATAGTCAGATGGCTGTATATACTGCCGAAAGCACATGCAGTAATGCCCAAGCGATTCAGAGCGTCTGGCATGGATTGGATGGTACTGATTTCGCCGAGGGCATTGACGCGGCCGTCCAGTTGCCAACGGAAAAGAAATCGCATGGCAATGGCCCGTCTCCGGCGCTGCAGACCGGAAGGCAATGCTGCTTCGACCTGCCGCCGAATACGACATTCTATGTTGCAGCGATGAATACGGAGAAGTGGGTGCGAACGGTGCACGTCACCATAGACGGCAAGGAGGCCAAGCCGGTCAACCTACCTGCCCACGACAATGGCCTGGTCCAGGTCTACAAGTCCGGCGCGGGCTCGCCGCCGAGCGGCAAGAGTGGCGTATGCATCGGCATTGACGACAGCCAGTCGGGCCACATGCTGCTGGGCTGGTACCCGCCGGTGGTGGTCGCGGACGGCGAATTCGTGAACATCGGTGCCGAGAAGGACTACAGGAAGGAAACCGGCTTCAACGACGCAGCAGTGTGCGTTTTCTGGAGGAAGAGCTAGTCACATCTATCCGCAGCCGGCCGGGCCAGCAGCATGGCCCGGCCGGCTCCCGGATGCCGATGCGGCCGATCGAGAAGCTGGCACTGCCATCTGCTCATGGCTGGCGCGAGTCGGGAATGACCGGACTTGGGCGGTTGTGTCACATTGCCAGCCGTTCGGTAGATGTCGCCGTCGGGCCGAATCTTCGCGTTCCTCTGAAGTCTCGAGAGGGTGGAGGCTGTGTGAGAACTCCCGCTCATGATATTCTTTTCCGAGTTGAGCGGGGGATTCGGGATGGCAGGTTTCATCGAGGGCAAGGACCGTCGGGAACAGCTTTTCTTGCCGGAATGCCTCGATGACTACGTTGCCGAAGACAACCCCGTACGCGTCGTTGATGTCTTCATCGACGAGCTGGATGTAGGCGGATTGGGCTTTGCCGGCGCGGCGGCAACGGGGCGGCCAGGCTACAGCCCCGCGACGATGCTGAAGCTTTACCTGCATGGCTATCTCAACCAGGTGCAGTCGAGCCGGCGGCTGGAGCGTGAGGCGGGCCGCAACATCGAGCTAATGTGGCTGACGGGCAAGCTCGCGCCCGACTTCAAGACGATCGCCGATTTCCGGCGTGATAACGGTGAGGCGATCCGCGCCATGTGCCGCCAGTTCGTCGTGCTGTGCCGGCGGGTCGGCCTCTTGGCCGGCGGCACGGTTGCGGTGGACGGCAGCCGCTTCAAGGCGGTGAACACGCGCGACAAGAACTTCACGCCCGGCGCGATCCGGCGTCGCGTGGAACAGATCGAAACCAGCATCGAGCGCTATCTGTCGATGCTCGACACAGCCGATCGTCAGGAGGACGAGGTGGCGCAGATGCGCTGGGATCGCCTGACGGAGCGTCTCGACCGCTTGCGCCAGCAGATGCGCGATCTGAGAGCGATGAAGCGAGCCGTCGAGACGGCCCCCGACCGGCAGGTGTCGCTGACCGATGCCGATGCCCGGGCCATGGCCACCAACGGCAAGGGCACGGGCCTTGTCGGCTATAACCTCCAGGCAGCGGTCGATACCAAGCATCACCTGATCGTGGCGCACGAGGTCATTAATGTCGGCCACGACCGCAGCCAGCTCGCCAATATGGGCCAGCAAGCGAAAGAGGCAACCGGCGCGGAGGAACTGATCCTGCTGGCCGACCGCGGCTACTTCTCGGGCGAGGAAGTGTTGGCCTGCGAGGCGGCGAGCATCAAGCCCATCGTGCCGAAATCGCTCACCTCGAGTGGCCGAAAGCGTGGCTTCTTCGGCAAGCAGGACTTCGTCTTTGATGCCGACCGGGATCTGTATGTTTGTCCGGCGGGACAGGAACTGACCAGAGGCAAGTACCGATCGGACCGGCAAGGCGATGTCATCTTCTATCGCCACCTGACCGCCTGTTCGACCTGCGAACTCAAGCCCCGCTGTACGCCCGAGAAGCTTCGGCGCATCCGGCGCTGGGAGCATGAGGGCGTTCTCGACAGGATGCAGGCCAGACTCGACCGCATGCCCGAGGCCATGCGGGCCCGGCGACAGACGGTCGAGCATGTCTTCGGAACCATCAAGGGCTGGATGGGCCGAAGTCACTTCCTCACCCGGCCGCTACGAAATGTCGGAACCGAGATGAGCCTCCACATCCTCGCCTACAACCTCAAACGGGCGATTGCCATCCTCGGAGCGCCGATGTTGATGGAGGCAATGAGGGGCTAAGCTCCTCAGACCCTCTGCGCGTCACAGACCACGTCACAAATGACGTTTCCACACGGCCTCGGTGGAGAGAGGAAGTTTAGGTGAACGTGTGGAACTACCGCACAGTGCCAATGAGCTGCCATTCGTGAGACCCGTCCGAAGCTGAGCTTCGCGCTGTGATCGGGCTTGAGCCAAAGGCCTTGCCGCCACAACGGCGACGCCCCTTGATGCTGTCAGAAATCGCTATTCGGCCATGCCGAGTCGTTTCGCATTGGGCAATATCGACTGCTCAAGGAAGAACAGCAGCTCATCGCTTGGCAGGAAGGCCATCATGTCCTCCAGCACGGCCGCCCGCGCGGCGTCCGGATTGTCCCAGTCGGCACCAAGAATTGCCGCCTCGAAGCGATCGAGATAGGCCTCCTGCCACGCCAGGAAGGCAGGCGTGGCCGGTAGGCCATGGCCCACATGGAGGATCATATCCTCCGGCAGCTCCGATTGCAGCCGGCTAATCGCACGCTTCCAGTCGGGGTTGGCATTGTCGGCCATGTAGGGATGCATGAACGAGTAGACGAGATCGCCGACGAAGGCGGTCGGCGCCGGTCCCTCCAGGACGAAGATACTGTCATGGAAGGATTCAGCCGGCCCGATATCCATGACCGTGAAACGCAGGCCGGGACCGAAGTCGAGTGTCTCGCCGTCGCCGATGGTGTCGTTCGGAAAGATGCGGTTTGTTGGCCACTCCTCACCGAACATGCCACTTATGACGGCGTCCTTGTCGGCATCATCGCGACGGGCGATATCGTTGACCTCGGCTAGCGATACGATTGGAATGTCCAGCCCCTCCGTCAGATTGCCGAGCCCGGCATAGTGGTCGGGATGGGGGTGGGTGAGAAGAACCGCGCGAAGGGGTTTGCCGAAGCCATCCGCCTTTGCGCGCAAGTTCCGCGAGGCCGAGTTAGTCAGCATGGCGTCGACAACCACCAACCCGTCTTCACCTTCCACAAGATACGCATTTAGGGGAAACGGCGTTTCCACCCCCTGCCTGTGAACCTTGACCAGCCCGGCAGGCTCCTGCGCCGAGGCGGCCGCACCCGCCAGTGCCAAGCCAGTACCGGCCAGCACGCCGGCACCGGATACCCTGATCAAGTCGCGGCGTGACAGGGTAGTGTCGTCGGATCGGAATTTCATTTGCCCGCTCCTTGGTAAAGGTGCTCTTTCATCCAGTTCGAAACGTGTGCGACTGCAGCGCTTACATGCGGCTGGCTGTCATAGAGCTCGATATGGTTGGTGGTCTCGATCCACTCGATACGCTTGGTTCCGTTGATGCGCTCGAAGATCCGCGCCGCCGCTTCCGGCGAGCAGTAGAGATCGGTCGTGCCGTGCACGACGAGCGTTGGCGTGGCGGCCAGATAGTCGGCGCCGAGCACGGCGTCGAAACGGGCCAGATTGTAGCTCGACAGCCGGGTGATCTCGTTCTTCCAATGCGGGCTGTGCGCACGGTCGGTGCCGTAATAGTCGAAGGGTTCCTGGCCGGGCATGCCCGCAGCTTCGCCATCGACTTTGGTCACGGCCTTAATGCGCGTCGGCGTCCCTTCATGGAAGAGGGCGAGCTCGCGGGCATAGTCCTTGAACCACTCCGTCTTCCGGACAGCCGCATCCTCAGACGCCGGACGGGCGTCGAGATAGGCCGCAGCGACCGTGGCGAGCGCGCGGATACGCGGATCGAAGGCGGCGAAATGAAGCGCGAAGGAACCGCCGAGGCAGATGCCGACGGCGCCGATGCGCTGCGCATCGACCTCCGGTCGCGCGGCAAGGTAGCTGGTCGCCGCCGCCAAGTCGTCTAGCTTCTTATATGGTGCTTCGTGCTGGCGGATGCGCCCGCCGCTCTCGCCGAAATTGCGATGGTCGAAGGCCAGGGTGGCAAAGCCCTCCTTGGCCAGGAACCGCGCATATGTGCCAGTCACCTGTTCCTTGGTACCGGTGAAAGGACCGGTGAATACGAGCGCCGGCACCGGATCGGCTGCCGAGGCTCCCTCGGGCAGTTCGAGGTGTCCGATAACCGTCTCGCCATCCACCTCGAAGCCAAGCTTTTCCATGTCTCTACTCCTTGCGTGGACTAGCACGGTGGGAAAGAGTAAGGATACGTAAGTTATTTGTGAACTGGCATCAGAGCGATATCAATTATTGATGAAGTCGATTGGGGTGTTGCAATGCCCGTACCGATACAGGAACTTGACCTCAACCTGCTAAAAGTCTTCGACATGCTCATGGAGGAGCGCAGCGTCTCGCGCGCGGCGCAACGCCTTGGGATCACCCAGTCGAGCACGAGCAATGCTCTCGACCGTTTGCGGCGCGCACTTGACGATCGCGTGCTCGAGCGTTCCGGAAACGCGATGGTGCCGACGCGCACCGCTGTTGAATTGTGGCCGCACGTCCAACTGGCTCTGGCCCAGATCGTCACCGGCTTGAATTCCGTTGGCGAGTTCGACGCGGCCGCGCTGCGCCAGACGGTCAGCATCGGAATGGACGAGTACAGCCTGGCGGTGCTTGGCCCGGCGATCGAGGCGCGGCTGCGCGCGGCCGCTCCCAGGATCCGGCTCGTCTTCCTTCCAGCCACGCCGCATGAAGACGAGCAGGCCCTGTTCAGTGGCAAGCTGGACCTTCTTGTCGGCCCGGCCTGGCGCCCTATTCCGGGGCTGGAGCGGTCAGTACTGTTGCATGAGACCTTCGTCGCGGTGGTCGACGCCGACCATCCGTTGGTCGGTACGCGAGGGACCCGCACGGTGAGAATCGAGGACTATGTGCGCTATGCCCACATACTCGTGTCGAGGCGAGGCTACGTGACGGGAAATGTCGATGCCGGCCTGCGGCGGCTTGGCATGCGCCGGACGATAGCGATGACGACGCCCTATTACGCGAGCGCGCCGCGTTTCCTCCGCGGCACCGATCGGATTCTCAACCTGGGCCGCAGGCTCGCCAGAGAACTCACCGAGGAAGTCGGTCTGCGAACCTTCGAGATACCGGTAAACGTGCCGGGTTTCGATATCTGCCTATTTTGGCATCCCCGCAACGCTCGCGCCAAGCCGCATCAGTGGCTCCGGAGCGAGATCGAGGCGGTAGCGGCGGATGTCTACGTCCAGACATGATAGATCGTTGTCGGTAGATTGCACGTTCAATTGGTCCAGCCCGCATAAGTGAAGACACCACCAAGAGTCTGCCATCGCATTCCCGACGTTCTCATCCAAGCTGACCGATGTCCGTCTTGGGTCGACTCGTGACCTTGGTTGCTTTCGCCGCATAGGTCAGGGTGGCGCGAGGCGACACACAGGAACCGCCAGCGAATGTCGGTATCTGTGGTTTCTGTAATCGAGCGTTTGAGGTCAAGCGCAAATCCTCAGCTGTCCTACCACGGGGCTCTGGCTTCTGTCCGAGGTCGGCATTCGGCCGCCTCATGATCGACATTGTCGCGATTGACGAAAAAAGTAACCTGTAACGTTGCAGATCGAAAAGCCTGTGGCATACTCACCCCTGAACCACTTCGGGTGCGGCCACCACAGGAATGCCGCAGCTGTAGGAAAGCGGGTTCGGTCCGGCCGACGGTCGGGGAGGAGTCAACAAGGGAGGAGTCTGATGAAGAAGCTATTTCCGTCCACTTTGCTGGCCGGCACCGTCCTGGCCGGGTTCGTCGCCACGGCGGGGGCGCAAGAGCTCGTGACGACAGACCGGGTGGGAAGCCCCGATGCACCGAACGTGCTGACCATGCGGGCCAATCCCAACCAGTCGACCAACAGCCCCAGCCCGGAGCAGAAGGCAGCATTCGAGAAGGTGTGGCAGGAATTCGCTGAGGCCCATCCCGATTGGCAGATCCAGTTCGAGTTCTTCGGCCAGGATATCGGCGGCGAGCATGCCCGCCTGCTTGAACAGGCGCGGGCGGGCCGCGCGCCCGATTGCGTCACCGTCGATTCCTTCCAGTTAGCGCTTTTCATAGACAATGGCGTACTGAAGCCGCTGGACGACTATTTCAGCCAGGAGGAGATTGACGATCTCTTTCCCTTCATCCGTGAAGGCGTCACTGGGCCGGACGGCAGTATCTACGCTTGGTGGTGGGGCACCGACCTGCGCGTACTCTACCGCAACACCGAGATCGTCCCGGAGGCTCCTCAGACCTGGGAGGAGTTGCAGGCGGCGGCGCTCAAAGCGACTGAATCGGGCATCGAGGGCGTGCTCTTCAACGGCGGCCGCTGGGAAGGCACCACCTTCGACTGGCTCGCCAACTTTTGGGCCCAGGGCGGCTCGTTGGTGGACGACAGCGGCAAGCCGATCTTCGGCGAAGGCGAAAACCGCGAGAAGATGCTGACGGCCATCAACTACTTCAAGGGCCTCGTCGACAGCGGTGCCGCGCCTAAGCGCGTGGCTACGATCAAGGACTATAACGACTTCAATGCCGCCGCCATCGCCGGCAGCGCCGCCATGTTCTTCGGTGGCCATTGGCAGCATTTCCAGCTGATGGAGGCGATGCCGGAAGCAGAATTTGCCAAATGGGACGTGTCGGAGCTGCCGGGCCCATCGGCGGACGAGCGCTCCACCGGCACCGGCGGCTGGACGGTGGCGGCCTTCTCGGACGATCCGGCGAAGGTGGAGATGTGCGCCAATGTCATGCGCGAGGTTTATATGGGGCCGGCCAACGAGGTCATCGGCGATCTGCCGACGCGAGAGTCCCTGTTCGCGTCGCTGCCGAAATTTCAGGATCCCTATTTCGGCAAGCTCAAGGAGTATCTGGTGAACGGCCATGCCCGTCCCGGCGTGCCGATCTATCCGGAGATCTCCAACCAGATCCAAATCATGATGGGCGAGGTGCTTTCCGGGACCAAGGAACCCGAGGCGGCACTTGACGGCGCCTGGAACCGGGTGATGGACGCCTACGGCAAGCTCTAACCGCTTGGACGTCGGTCCCGGAGGCGCACGCATGAGTCAGGATGCTGTTGCAAGGCCCGCCGCGCGCGCCGCGGTTAGTGATACTGGGGTAAGGTGGCGGCTTGCAGAGCGACCGTTCGTCTGGCTGGCACCGCTCGCCTTGCTCCTGGTCGTGACCTACGTCTATCCGGCGATCGACGTCATCCGCTACAGCTTCACCGACGCGACGCTGCTCAACCCCCAATATGCCTATACAGCCGACAGCTACAGGTCGGTGGCCACCAACCCGGACCTACCAGGCATCCTCTGGGTTACCCTCCTGTTCGTCGTTGCCAGCGTCATCCTCCAGCTCGTGCTCGGCCTGCTTGTCGCCATGGTGCTTCACCGTGGCGTCAAGCGACGCCTGCCGGGCGTTGCGGCGGTCCGCATCATAATCCTGTCGGCCTGGATCGTGCCGGGCGTGGCCGCCGGCATCGTCTGGCAGTTGATGTTCAACGAGGCGAGCTACGGCTTCCTGAACGCCATGCTGCGTGGCGCCGGCATCTCTCCCGTGGCCTGGCTTTCGGATCCGGATATTGCCCTGTGGTCGGCCGTCATCGCCAATGTTTGGCGTGGCACTGCCTTTAGCATGCTCCTGCTCTATGCGGGTCTCGTCGTCATCCCGTCGAGCCTCTACGAGGCCGCCTCGGTGGATGGGGCCACGCCGCTCAAACAGTTCTGGTACATCACCCTGCCGCAACTGCGGCCGATCCTGCTCATCAACACGGTGCTGATCAGCATCTTCACGCTCAACACCTTTGACCTCATCCTACCGCTCACTGGCGGTGGGCCAGGCAGGGCGACGGAGGTGCTGGCGCTCTACACCTACAATGCGGTGTTTCGCAATTTCGACCTGTCGAGCGGGGCGGTGTTGGCCGTTCTTCTCCTGGCGATCAGCGTCGTCTTCACCCTCATCTATGTCCGCCTTCTGCCTAGGGAGCTCTGACCGGTGACCACCCTCGGACGCACCCGCCTTGCCGACGTCGGCACCTATGTCGCCTTCGGCGTCATCTGCCTCTTCTTCGCCGGACCCCTCCTCTGGCTGGTCTCGCTGTCGATCCGCACCAGCGCCGAGATCTATGTCAGCAGCATCAATCTGTGGCCCAACAATCCGACGTTGGAGAACTATGTCGCCGCCCTCAACAACCCCCTCTTCCCCACCTATCTGTGGAACGGGCTGAAGCTGGCCGTGGGCGGCGCCTTTGGCGCCATCTTCTTCGCAGCACCCGCGGCCTACGCGCTCTCGCGCTTCCGCTTCCGCAACAAGCAACTCGCCATGATTGGGCTCCTCGCGGTGCAGATGATCTCGCCGCTCGTCATCATGGTGCCACTCTACCGCTACATGGACCGCATTGGCCTCACCGACAGTCATGTCGGGGCGATGATGCTCTACATCGCCATCGCAGCCCCCCTATTCACCTGGATGCTGAAGGGCTTTCTCGACGGCATTCCACGCAGCCTGGAAGAGGCGGCGATGATTGACGGCTGCACGCGCTTCGGTGCCTTCATGCGCGTCGTCCTGCCGCTGAGCCTGCCGGGACTGACATCGGCCTTCGTGCTGAACGCCATCCTCGGCTGGTCGCAGTTCATCATCCCCTTCATCCTCATCAGCAAACCCAATCTTCTGCCGATCGCCGTCGGCATTTTCAATTTCCAGGGCACCTACAGCCAGACCTCGACGCAGACGCTCGCCGCCGCCAGCGTCATCTCCATCGTGCCGGCCGTGGTCGTGTTCCTGGTCCTGCAACGCTTCATCATCGGCGCCCTCATGAGCGGCGCGGTGAAAGGCTGACCGCCCCTCATTCCGAACACAGGGACCACCATGACTTTGACCGTTGAACAACGCATCCACCGACTGCGGAAGCGGCTTGCCGAACTGGAGCTGTGGACCGTGCGCGCCGGCATTCCGCTCGAAGGATGGACATTCAACGATCAGCCGCTCGCCCTGGGCACCCCATGGCCGACGCGCGACGGGACCGTCGTCCTTGCCCATGGCGAGGCGGAGGTACCCGCCGACTGGCCGCTCGAGGAATGCCGGCTTGACCTCGATCTCGGCGGTGAGGGGCTGGT
Source organism: Chelativorans salis (assembly GCF_025336525.1). Taxonomy (GTDB): domain Bacteria; phylum Pseudomonadota; class Alphaproteobacteria; order Rhizobiales; family Rhizobiaceae; genus Chelativorans; species Chelativorans salis. The sequence goes on along the minus strand of NZ_JAOCZP010000011.1, from coordinate 8,896 downwards.
GCGCGTCACCTATGCGGGCGGAGTGTGCGAAGGCTTCGGCCTCGATCCCAACCACCGCCAGCTGCCACTGAAGGGCCGGCGCTTCTTCGTGCGGGCCGAATGCGTGGCGCGGCTGCCCTTCGGCGTTCCCAGCCGCGATGCGCGGCTTGCGCGGGCGCGGATCGTCCGCATCGATCCGGAGCTCTGCGATTTTGCCCTGCTCGTCACGCAGGTTGCGGAGACGGCGGAGGTTTTGCAGATGCATGAGGCCGTGCCGCCGCTCCTTTCAGCGGGAGAGGCGGCGCTCGCCCGCCTCGACTGGCCGTCGGCCACCGAGGCCTATGTCGCCCGTGTCGCCCCCGGCACAGAAATGCAGAAGGTCTGGCAGTTGCCGGCGGAGTTGCTCCCTGAACCGCCGGGCCTCGACGATGCACAGCGTGCCTCCGTGAGGGCTGCGGCGGACCTCCTCAAGGAGCGGTTTGGCGCGCTGCGCGACCGTTATCCGCCGAGCGGCGCGCTCGCCATGACCGGCCACGCCCATATCGACCTTGCCTGGCTGTGGCCGCTCGACGAGACGCGGCGCAAGGCCAACCGCACCTTCCACACGATGATCGGGCTGATGGAGCGCAATCCCGACTTCCGCTTCAACCAGTCAACCGCACAGCTCTACGCCTTCCTGGAGGAGGACGATCCGGCGCTGTTCGAGCGCATCAAGGAGAAAGTGGCGGCCGGCCAGTGGGAGCCGAACGGCGCCATGTGGGTGGAGCCCGACACCAACATGCCGACGGGCGAATCCTTCGTCCGCCAGCTCCTTTACGGCCAGCGCTATTTCGAACGGCATTTCGGCAAGCGCCACACGGTCTGCTGGCTGCCCGACTGCTTCGGCTTCTCCCCGGCGCTTCCCCAGTTGCTGCGACAGGCAGGCGTCGAGAACTTCTTCACCATCAAGGTGAACTGGTCGGAGACAAACGCCATGCCCTTCGACCTTTTTTGGTGGGAGGGGCTCGACGGCAGCCGCGTGCTCGCGCATACCTTCAACAATCCGGTCGGCGGCTACAATGCCGAGATCGGCCCGCGCGCCGCGCTTGAGACATGGCGCAATTTCCGTGGCAAGCACGATCATCCCGAAAGCCTGATCGCCTTCGGCTTCGGCGACGGTGGCGGCGGGCCGACCCAGGAAATGCTCGACCGCGCGCGGCAACTGGCCGGCTTCCCCGCCGTGCCTGCATTGCGCCAAGTGCGAGTGGGCGAATGGTTTGAGGATGTCCGGCAGAAGATCGCCGAGCGCCCGGACCTGCCGGTCTGGGTTGGCGAGATGTATCTGGAGCTGCACCGCGGTACCCTAACCACGCAGGGGCGCACGAAATTCCTCCACCGCCGGGCCGAGCGCGCTTTGATCACCGCGGAGACGCTGTCGAGCATGGCGACCCTTCTCGGTGAACCGGCGGCGGCCTCGCTGGAGGAGCATTGGCGCGTGCTCTTGCGCAACCAGTTCCACGACATCCTGCCGGGGTCGAGCATCCGCGAGGTCTACGAGCTCGCGGAGGCGGAACTTTCCTCGGTCGTCGCGGCAGGCAAGGAGAAGATCGATGCGCATCTGGCCGCAATCGCCCGGCGCTTGGTGATCAAGGGCGGAAAAGCCGGCTTTCTCGCCGTCAACCCCGACCTGTCGCCGCGTCCCCTGCGCCTCTCCTCAAGCGAGCCGCTTCCAGGTGGCCAGGCGGTCGAGGGCGGCTGTGTGCTTGCCGGATCGCGGCAGGTCCCTGGCCTTTCTGCCGCAGTCATGATGGAGGTCCGTCCAGCGGCCGGACTCACCGTGGAGGAGCGGAGGCTGGAGAATGTCGATCTCCGCGTCGAGCTCGCTGGCGACGGTACGCTGTCCAGTGTCTATGACAAGCGGGCCGGGCGCGAGGTGCTCTCAGGCCGCGGCAATCAGATCTGGGCCTATACGGATAAGCCGCGCAATTGGGACGCCTGGGAGGTGGAGGAGAACTACGCCGGCCAGGGCGAGGAGATCGGTGCTTCAGCGATGGAGGTGGTCGAACGCGGCCCGCACCGCGCCGCCATCCGTATCACCCGCCGCTTCCGTGACAGCACCATCACGCAGACGGTGCGGCTCTGGGCCAATTCCCCTCGGCTGGAATTCAAGACCGACATCGACTGGCACGAGCGACGGATTCTCTTGAAGGCACGTTTCCCGCTCGCCATCCGCGCCGACCATGCCATTTTCGAATGCGCGCACGGCGTCATCCACCGGCCCACCCACCGCAACACCTCATGGGACCAGGCCCGCTTCGAAGTCGCCGCGCACCGCTTCGCCGATCTTTCCGAGCAGGGCTATGGCGTGGCGCTTCTGAATGACGGCAAGTACGGCCACCACGCCGTGGGGAACGAGCTGGGCTTAAGCCTCCTGCGCTCGCCCGTCTATCCCGACCCGCTCGCCGACGAGGGTCAGCAGAGCTTCTCCTATGCGCTTTTTCCCCATGATGGGGATTGGCTCACCGGCGGTGTGCTTGCGGAGGCGGAGGATTTGAACCAGCCCCTCCTTTGCCTGCCGGCGAAGTCCCACGCCGAGGCCTCCTGGTCGGCGGCGCGCCTCGACGGGATGGCCCTTGGTCTCAGCGCCTTCAAGCCAGCGGAGGAGGGGAGCAGGTTCGTCTTGCGCGTCTACGAGCCAGCCGGCGCCCGCGGCGCAGTGGAGATCGCATTGCCCCAGGGCTGGCGGCTCGGCAGCGAAGTGAACCTCCTGGAAGATGGCGCAGAGCCGGCCGACCGGTGCTTCCTCCCGTTCCAGTTGCACAGCTGGACGTTCGAGAAGGAGCAGTAAAACCGGTCGGGCCGGCGGCCTTTGTTGGGAGAGAAGTCGATGGCACATGTCCAGGTAAATCAGCTGTTCAAGAAATATGGCGAACTACAGGTGGTGCACGGGGTTGATTTCGAGATCGGCGACGGCGAGTTCACCGTCCTCGTCGGCCCGTCCGGCTGCGGCAAGAGCACCATCCTCAGGATGATCGCGGGACTTGAAAGCGTCACCAGCGGTGACATCGTAATCAACGAGCGGGTGGTCAACGACATCCCGCCGCGCGACCGCGACATCGCCATGGTCTTCCAGGATTACGCGCTCTATCCGCACATGTCCGTTCGGCAGAATCTTGGCTTCGGCCTTAAGATGCGCAACGCGTCCAAGGTGGAGATAGACGAGGCTGTGCGCCGGACGGCCGACACCCTGCAGATCGGCGCGCTGCTCCACCGTAAGCCCGGGCAGCTTTCGGGCGGCCAGCGCCAGCGGGTGGCGATCGGGCGGGCGATCGCCCGCGAGCCGCAGCTCTTCCTCTTCGACGAGCCGCTGTCGAACCTTGATGCCAAGCTGCGCGTGGAGATGCGCACGCAGATCAAGCGGCTGCACATGAGCTTCCAAGTCACCAGCATCTATGTCACTCACGATCAGACCGAGGCGATGACGCTGGCCGACCGCATCGTCGTCTTGCGCGACGGGCGCATCGAGCAGGTGGGTACGCCAGACGATCTCTATTCCCGCCCTGCCAACCGTTTCGTCGCCGGCTTCATCGGCTCGCCGACCATGAACTTCATCGACGCGCGGCTGGTGGCGGAGGGGGACACCTTGTGGGTGGAGCCGACAGGCGGGCCGCGCCTGTCGGTGCCGGCCGAAAGGGTCGGCCGCTACCGGCCGCACGCCGGCAGACAGATAACCCTCGGCATGCGGCCGGAGGATTTCACCAACACCTGGACCGATGAGAGCCGCGCGGCGTCAAGCGCGGTGCCACTCGACGTGACCGTGGACATTGCCGAGCCGCTCGGCTCCGATACGCTCATCTTCGGCCGCATTGGCGAGGCCGAGATCGTCTGCCGCGTCACCGCCGTCGCCGCCCCGCCCAGGGGTGCCGTCATGCGCCTCAACGCTCACATGAATCACATGCATCTGTTCGAGTCCGACAGCGGCGTTGCGCTGTAGAAGACTATCGCTGGTCGATCAGGTGCGCCGGCGCAGTTGTGGGGCGGCGATGGTCTGCAAGTCGCCCACCGGCGTGCCCGCTATGCGTCTCAAAAGCAGCCGTGCCAGCTCCTCGCCTGCAAACGTCAGGTTCTCATAGAAGGAATCGATAGCCGGCGTGATGTGGTCGAGCAGGTCCGACGTCTCCTTCGCGATGATGTCGCCGTCGCTTCCGATATCCAGCCCTGCCTCCCTGAGCCCGGCCATCAGGGCGATGCTCCGGGTCTCGTTCGCGCAGATGTACCCGTCCGGCGGATTCGGCCCCGAGGCCAGCTGCCGCCCGACAGCGCGGAATTCCAGGGGGTCACTGTCGAGATCGATGCCCTCCACCACGATGCCTTCGAGCCCGGCGCGTCTTGTCGCTTCAAGAAACCCGTCAAACATGTGGTACGCACAGGTCAGGCTGTCCGGCGGCGGGATAAGCGCCAGGCGCCGGCGCTTTCTCGCACGCAGGCGCTCGACCGCCTCGACCATGAAACGCTCATTGTCGAAATCGTAGAAAGCATGTGCCAGGCCTAGATCGGTCCGGCCGTGCGTGACGAAGGGGAACTGACGGCCCAGCAGATAACGAACCCGCTCGTCGTGCGGCTGCGTGTGGGTGAATATAAGGCCGTCCGCCGCGCCTGTCTCGACAATGTAGCGAACCGGCTCCATCACGTCGGCTCCTTGGCGAAGTGGCATGACGACGAGATGATAGTTGGTCTCGAACAGCACGCTGGAGACACCGAGAATGATGCGGCGCTCGAACTCGGCGATGGTCACGCTCTGGTCGAGGATGAGGCCGATGACATAGGTCCGTCCGGTGCGCAGTCGCACGCCCGCGCGGTTGGGCCGATAGCCAATGTCGTCGGCTACCGACTGCACCCGCGCCCGGGTCTCCGCACTCAGCTCCGGGCCATTCTTGAGCGCACGCGAAACAGTCGTCACGCCGAGACCGGTGATCTCGGAAATCGTCCTTAGCGTCGGCCGCCCCTTGTCCTTTTCAGCGCGGCGCTCGTTCGCTGTAGTGCGCATATCCTGATCGCCTGCCACAAAAATTCCCTCCCGTTGCCAGCCGATTACCGGCGAAACAGTCGGAAATAATTATTGCAGCTTATGGGCGTTTTTGCACGCAATCCTGGGGTTGAACTCAGGCGGGCAAGTTCTGCATTCTCGCCTGATATTTCCGCATGGTTGCGGGCAGCTTTCTCGTCCTGCCGCGCTGACCGGGACTGACGACAGGATCATTCGGACCCGCCCGCATCCAAGCCGTTGGTTCAGTGGCTTGCCTTGCGCGATCGGAAACCCTCTGGGTGTTGAGGTTTGGTCCGGGCTCGAGTAACTGTTGTCTACTCAACCGAGCCGTTCATCATGCCAGACGTGAACGACCAGGCTGGGTCGCCAAAAGCCATCGCGCGGATCCTGGCCCGGCATTTCCATGCTGTGTTCGACGGCACGAGCCGAAAATTTGCGGGAGCAATGTCCGAGAGTGAGGCTTCGTCGGTGCGCATTGGCATCGGAGTTTCCGTGCAGCTTGTCGGGAGTGCGCGAATGAGAATGGCCGGCTTGCCGGCCGTGCTTCTGCTTGCCGTTGCCGTGACGGGGTCGAGCGCTTCAGGAGAGGAGCAACGGGGCCGCTTTCGGGTGTTCGACAACGGCCCGGGAGAGATGGCCGCCCTCTATGCCGATCGCCCCTCAATCGTCGCGGACTACGCGGCTGCGATGTCGCGCTACCGAATGGTTGCCGAGGTCGCTGACTTCAAGCCGCTGGCATACCCTTTCCTGTCATCTCGCAGCGTGATTGCGAAGGAACCATGGACCTGGATGGCCCCGGACGGATCGGTTGTCCGCCGTCTCAGAATTGGCCTGTTCCGGATCAACGCTGCCGACAGTCTTGGCAACTGGTTTACCGACATCGAGTGCGTGGACGCCGGATGGCCCGTATTCGAGTGCAGCGACGGCCGGACGCGGCGGATGTCGGCCCCCGATGGCGAGACGATGATCTTCGGTGGTGTCGAATACAAGCGTGAGCTCAGCCAACCTGCAGCAAAGGATGGTGCGGTCCCGCAGGAGAAAGAAAACGACTGAGCGGGCGACATCCTGCTGAATTTGAGTATGGATCATAATGCGAAGCCCTGCGGACTGACCAAGAGGGCGCCTATCTCCGTTGGTCCAAGGCACCCGTCATAAGGCCTGATCACCTCTGTGGTGATCCGGACCGGGGACCCGTCTGGCCCTTTCACCGTGACCGGGTCCTCCTGTGTCCATTGTTCCCAAGCGCCCCGCCGACGGGTTCCGCGTTTCGAAAGCGAAACAGCCGCCCAGCATAAGGGTCCATTCGAGAACTTTCCATCAAAACCGCCCAAGAGACTTGACGCGAGAACTTTCGGCTACCCGCTCCACACCAGAGCTACACGAGGTCCGGAATGGGGCCAATGTTGCTGGTGGGCATCCCAGTGGACGTAAAACGCGAGCAGGTCAGGGCAGAGGTGACCGGCGCTGCTAGCGGCGCACCTTGCAGCTTTCGGCTTGGTCTTCCTTTCGTCCTTATTTTCTCCAGTAGCTCTGAGGTTTCCACAGCGCTGGCGCTGCGGACCTTCTCGCGCTCGCGGCGGCCGCCCCTTGCTCCTCTCAAGGGACCTTCGGACGTCAGGAATTTGGCGCAACCGCCACCTACGGCTTCGCCATCGGCGAGGTCTGCTATTGGGCGGTAGCAAAGCCGCCCTCTACGGCCGACACCGGGGCGCCTAGCCGCTGGGCCGCTTCTCTGGCCCGCCGGCTCCCGGTTTCTGCGGCGAAGGAGCTCAAGTCCCGCCGCAATCGGTCGCACGCGCCCGCGGCATCACAACTACGCAACGTTTGATCGCTTGATCGCGCGGAAGGCTTCCCATCTATTAACACTCTGGCGAGTGTGTGCCGGCAAGGGAGAGGGCAGAATGACGAAGCTGACAATCGGCTCCGACGGGGGGGCGGCCTCCCGCCGCGTACGCTGGGCGGCCCTGGCTATTTTGTTCATGATGTCAACGCACGCGACAGCCCAACTTGTCGACGAGCCCGCCGCGCCCGAGCAGGCGGTGGCCATCGAGCCTGTGGCGCGCGACGAGGCGATTGAGGAGCGGATCCGCCGGATCCTCGAAGCGTCCGGCTGGTATCGCAGTGTAGAAGTTGCCGTCGACGAGGGGATCGTGTTCCTTGACGGGATCGCGGGTTCCCAGGAGCAGCGGACGTGGGCGCGCGATCTGGCAGCGCGGACCGAGGGCACGGTTGCCGTGGTGAACCGGATTGAGGTGCGTGAGGAGGTGAGCTGGAACTTCGCGCCCGCCTTTTCGGAGATCGAGGCGCTGGCCCGCAGGATCGCAGTAGCGCTGCCGCTGATCGCGCTTGCGGTGCTGATCTTGCCACTCGCATGGTGGCTGTCAAGCGCGATCGCCTCGCTCATGCGCCGGGTGCTCGCGCCGCGCATCGAGCAGGACTTCCTGCGCAACGTGATCGCGCGGGCAATCGCAATCCCGGTCCTCCTGCTTGGCGTCTATCTTATGCTGCAGGTTGCAGGGCTGACGGGGCTCGCGGTCTCGCTGCTGGGCGGCGCGGGCGTGATCGGCATTGTGCTGGGCTTTGCGTTCCGGGACATCGCCGAGAATTTCCTCGCGAGCCTTATGCTCACCATCCGCCGGCCTTTCAGACAGGGCGACGTGATCGGTGTGGCGGGCTTTGAAGGCGCGGTGCAGACGATGAACACGCGATCGACGATTCTGCTGACGATCGACGGCAACCACGTGCAGATACCTAACGCAACGGTTTTCAAGAGCACGATCATGAACTACACGGCGGCACCGGCGCGCCGGGTGACGGCGGAGGTCGGCATCGGCTACGATGCGTCGATCGGTGACACGCAGCGCCTGATCGTGGAGGTATTGCGCGGCCACGACGCGATCCTGAACGAGCCATCGCCGATGGTGTTGGTGGATGCGCTGGGGGCGGCGACGGTGAATCTGAAGGCGCATTTCTGGATAGACGGGCGTACGCTTTCGCCGCACAGGGTGCGATCCTCGGCGCTGCGGCTCATCAAGCGGGTGCTCGTTGAGCACGGCGTTTCGATGCCGGATGAAGCGCGCGAGGTTATTTTTCCGCAGGGCGTGCCAATTGTTCGTTTGGACGAGACGCGGTCGAAGGTGGCGCCCGCACAGACTTCGGCGGCAGCTCCAGGCAGACCTACGGCGTCGACGGCCGAGCCAAACACAGAGGCAACCTCGGCCGAGGGCGGCTTGGGAAATGAGATCAGCGAACTGCCGCACGACATTGCCAACGCAACCATTCCCGAGGCTGCTTCAGGAAATCTCTTGTCGGGCCAAGAGCAGCGATGAGATTATAGAATCGACGCAAGAGCCGGTAGCCCCGACTACACCGAAATTCAGCTCAGCGGGACAAGCCTCGACAGTCGAGTGTCTCCATCGCACATAGCGCGCGAGACCGACGGAAGGACTGCTTGTGGGCTGAGGGCGCACCGCCCGAATGCGTCCTACGGAACCACATTGCTTAGGGCAGTCTACGACGGATTGGTTAAGGGCATTCAGCATGGTCAGGCACCGGATTGAGCGGCTGAGTGCGCCGTGAAGCATCCTTTGGATACACCTGAGCAAGATCGTGGCAGTCTTCAGGTGTCAGAGGCGCTGCGTCGAAGCCTGGAGAAGCCTAGGCGGCGGTAGGGAAGAGGGCGACCATTTCGCGCCGCCTCATCGAACTTGATTGCGCTTGGAAGGCGGCATATATTATGCACAAAAGATGCGGCAAAAGATATGACAAGGTGTACGATATGGGACAGGTGCCCAAAACGCCGCTGCAGGATGAACCCCTTGTTTGGACCTTCATGGACCAGAACGGCAAGATCGCGATCGCGCAGGTCGCCAACGGGTTCGGGATGTCCAA
>NZ_JAOCZP010000010.1 GCF_025336525.1 Chelativorans salis | reverse complement strand
CAGAAGCGGACGATCGAGGAGACATGGCGACACATCGGCCATCTCGTCTCAACCATCCAACCCGGCGAATGCGAAAACTACTTCGCAAACGCCGGATACCCTTCCGTCAAATCGTGAACGACTCTAGTCGAATTCACGGCGACGTGGGATAATCTGAAACGCCACATTGGCGTGAGCGCTCCTAGCCTCGTCGGTACGCCCCCACGCCCCCGACACAGCTGGGAGCGCATCCGACTTGGAGGCAAAGGGAGGTGGGCATGAAAGGGACGTTTCGCATTCCTTTTGGCGCAAGCTACGCCGCTCCACCCGGCCCGCAGATCGATGATTTCTCCTCTCCGCGCAACGCGCTCCGTTGCGACTCTACGGGTGCCGGCCGGCCTCCGCGGCGAATATCAGCGCCGTAGGGGCGTATCGGATCTCCACCTGATGTGAAGAAAGAAGTGCGTGGGATGCCAGGAACTGTGGTCTTATTTGAAGGCCCCGTCGGGTAGGAAAAACAAGCTTGGGCCGGGACGTGGCATCAAGGCTTGGTCTCGCGTTTATCGATGGCGATGATCACTTTCTTCCCAGGCCGTGGCTACCTCGATCCTCAAGACCAGCCATCGCATAGTTGCTGCCTGCCTGGAACAGCTCCACAGCCATCCTGCCGTGATTGTGGCCTACCCGCTGCGACGCACGAATTGGGTATTCTATCGCGAGGCATTCGGGCGGCGCGGTACACCGTGCCGTTGCGTCAGCCTGATCGCGGATATCGCCCATATCACCGCACGACAGCGAATGTTGACCCCGGATGAGGTGGAGCGTAGCGCCGAGATGATCGCCAAGGGCTTTGGACAGCGACCGTTCAGTGATCTCATCCTCCGCAATGACGAGAGCAACTTCGCAGAGACAAGCGATCGTCTGGTGCGCGAGGTGGATCATTTCTCTGGCTGACCGCTAAGGTTGGCGGCGCGCGATGTCCAGATTCCTCATCCCTTCATCGCTGCCATCAGTGCGGGCGCTCCGAGGACCGCGATGACCCGTTTGATGTTGTAGGCCAGGACGTGGGGCCTCGTTTCTGTTGCGAATCTCCAACCCTTTGGCGGTCCGGCAGTTCCTTGACCGATAATGTCGCTGCCCAACCGGCCTTGAACCAGACTCGGCCAGCCACCCGTCTTTCCTCTTCGCGCCGTCGCGCTACTTCAGATTTGCGGGCGCGCCGAAGGGAAGCAGCCCTCCAGGACGGCTCAAACGTCGCCTGAACTGCATGAGCCGGCGCGGCATCACACGAACCATGAACCAGTTGAGGTAGGGCAGATGAAGACCACCGGTTTTTTCACCGTTGGAACCGCGACGTTGGTTCTGTTGACGGGCTGCGTAACCGGACCCGCAACCGAGCCGCCGCCAGCTACGGTCGATGCGACGGTGGAAATGGGCCTGATCAGCTTCGTTCCCGAAACGATCCGGATAAGACCGGGACAGACGGTGCAGTGGCGAAACACTTCCATCAATACGCACACCGTCACCGGCGATCCAGCGCTCGCTTCGAACCCAGCAAACGTCAGCCTTCCGAAAAACGCGAAGACATTTCGTTCGGGGTCGATAGAGGCTGGCCAAACCTTTGAGCGGACTTTCACGGTCCCCGGGACCTACCGCTATACATGTCTGCCGCATGAAGCATTGGGAATGCAGGGAACCATCATTGTGGAAGCGCGGTGAAGCATTCTTGGCCGGACGGCGCCAGCGTCCAAGGCTCGCGATGGAACGTCCGCGTGTGACAGGCCGGAAGCCGACCGATGGCGTGGCTTTCGATCGTCGCACCAGGCTGATCTGATCTGCGCACATGGATCGAACCAGCAGCTCACCAACTCGCTCGAGGCCGGCATCCCGAAACAGCGGTGTCAAATTCGACAGAGTAGTGCAGCGCTCAGAGCACAAGTGCAGTGTAGGTCGCGGTAGGCCGGTTGCACACACGCGCCGTTCGGTAGATGTCGCCTTCGGGTCGATACTTCGCGTCCATCACCGTCGTAGAAGGGTGGATTTTTTGCCGAATGGAAGAGCCTACCGGGACGTCTGGAACGCGCCAAAGGCTGCCGTTCAACCGACGGGCGGCCGAGGTCCGTTTCTAATTGATGAAGCTGACTTTAGTTGCTGTTGCGCCGGTCACTTGGTGCCAATGCCGATGTTGATCGGATTGGTCAGCCTTGCAGTGCTGGTCCCGCTGGCGCGTTCCTGGACCATCTCGTCCAGCGCATGCTGAATCACCTCTCGCTCATCGCTCGTCAGGTCAAGGCTGCCCAGCACCATTTCGACGATCGGGTTGCTCCATATCAGCCACTCCCACAATGCCTCTCCCGTCTCGAACTCCGTGGTTTCGGTGATGGTCTCGACCCTGATGTCCTTAAGGCCAGCGCTCGTGAGTTCCTTGCGCAGCCTCTCCGGACTCTGCAGTTGGAAGGGTAGCGGCGGGGGATCCATCGGAGGGCCCGTGAAGTCGGGGCGGACCGATCGAATGGCGCGGACGAAGAAACCGAAGAACTCGATCTTGCGCGGATCGCCGTATACGTTCATCAGGACACGCCCGCCAGGCCGGACGACCCGCGCCATCTCGCGGATGCCCTTCGGCATATCGGGAAACAGCATGACGCCGAACTGCGATCCGGCCATGTCGAAGCTGTCGTCATCGAGTGCAAGGTCGTGGCCATCCATGACGCGGGTCTCGATGTCGAGCCCCTCCTTGCGCGCACGCTCCCGCAGCAACTCCAGCATGACGGGAGACAGGTCGGTTGCCAACACCCGTGCACCGATGCGTGCCGCCGGGATGCTGAGGGCACCGCTTCCCGCGGCCACATCTACGAAACGCATACCTTGAAGAAGGCCGGCCCGGCGGAGACCTTCATTCCCCAGCCACATCTGGGTCAGGGTGTTGGTCCTGTCATAGCCCGGCGCGATCTTGTCCCAGGCCGCCTGTGCTTGTTTTTGTTCCTCAAGATTCACATCCAGCTCCATTGCTTGGCGGTCACGAGTGGCTGAACGCGGTGTCAAGCGCCTTCAGGAACGCTTTGGGTTGTTCGATGGGAGGATCGTCGGCGGCATCTTCGATCACGTGCAGCGGCCAGCCGTAGCGTTTGCTGGCATCCTCGGCGACGGACAGACGTGTGGCGAGGTCGTGCCGGCCCCAGATCAACGTCGTCGGCACGGCTATTCGGTCCAGCTCCGCCTCCGGGATCCCCGGCATCCCGAACTGCTCCATGAGGCTTTGCTGCGTGGCGTGAAGAGCAGCAGTGCGCGCCCGATCGAGGTTATAGGCCTTGATCCGCTCCCAGCTGTCGCCCATACGGTCGCGCAGGCGGTCGAGATCGAAGGCGCATTGCCGCCACAGGCGGTCATGTGTGTCCTCGGTCGGATCAGCGATAAAGTCGGCCAGGGCGCGTCCGAACTCCGGTGCCGGCTGGAAGGGGGCCAGGCCGAGTGCGTCGACAAGCACGAGTCGGCTGAGCCGCTCGCCATGGCGGCTGGCGAAACGGGCCGCTATGGCGCCGCCGAGAACTTGCCCTATGAGCGCTGGCGGGTTCGGGCACGTGTGCTCGATCAACGCACCCAACCACTCAAGGACGCGATCTGCCTCGATTGGGCCGCCGGGTACAACCGAATTTCCATGTCCCGGCATGTCGGGGGCGATGACCCGGTAGGATCTCACCAGATCCGGAAAGACACCGATCCACTTCGCCGCGTATTCGCCCGGCCCATGCAGGAGCACGATGGGTGGGCCATCACCGCCTTCCAGCACGGCGGTCGAGATGCCGGCCAGGTCGCGTGCGCGCCCGGTGAGCGGCATCCCGGAGAGCAATCGTTCTCGTGCGCCGCCGTCGATCGGACGCTCGCCCTCCGCCGCCTTCGGGGCTTTCCGCTTTAGGGCTTCGGCCATCGCTTCCTCCTCGCTTGCGTTTCAGGATCGTCCTGGGAACAACGCTACGATGGAGCGACGGCCGGCGCTTCGGCGAAACTACCCAAATTGCTGAGCGCGATGATATGGGTATTTTGCGACGTGCAGACAGACTGTTTAGACGAGCTTGTGCTTGTGGGCATAGGCGATCGCTGCGGCCCGCGATGAGACGTCGAGCTTGCCCAAGAGATTGCTAACGTGCCGGTCGATCGTCCGCCGGCTCACGAACAGCTCGGAGGCAATCGCCTTGTTGGTTTTTCCGGCAGCCACCAGTCGAAGCACCTGCAACTCGCGTTTCGTCAGCCCGTGGCTTTGAATCGAGGCTGCGGCCTTTGCATACGAAGCGATGCGAGCGAGATCCGGGGCGGCGCCGAGCCGCTGGAATGTGGCGCTCGCGGCGTCCAGTTCCAGCCCTGTCCCCTCTTCGTCGCCAAGCGCGCGGCAAGCCAGCCCGATAAGCTCGCGCACGCGCGCTGCTTGGTAAGGAGCCTCGGTCGTCTGCCAGATTTCAAAGGCACGGCGTAGCGAGCAAAGGGCCTTCGCGGCCTCGCCTTCAGCCAACTCGATAGATCCCCTGGCGTGCGCCGCCATCGCACCGAGCACGCCCATGTCAAACCGCCGGGCGGTCTCCTCAAGTTCCCGGCAGGCGTCGCGCGCTCCTTCGATATCGCCCGCCGCCAGCATGATCTCGACGCAGGCGGAAAGCAGTTGCGTGCGCCCGAGCCGATCCATTCTGGCGCTCACAGCACGGCGAATCGCCACGGCCGCTGTGTCGACGTGACCTTGCGCCATCCGCAACAGGGCCAGTCCCGGCTGCGGTTCGAACCCGCGACGGCTAGCATCTCGATAGGTCTCTTCGGCCGCCGTGAACTCACCCCGCAGACGATGCAGCTCCCCCCTCCGATAGAACGCTGCGGCGGGAGGCGTTTGCTTGCCTCCCCGAGAAAACCCTGAGCAGGCCCGTTTCGCCTCCTCGATCGCACCCGGCCAGGCGCCATGCAACTGCATGATCTCCGCGCGATGCACCAGACACGTGCTGGTGAAGCTGACGAGTTGCGGCTGTTCTTCGCACCACCTGGACAGCGCGAAAGTCCACTCCCGCGCGCGGGCAAATGCGTATACCTGGATGCAACTGTCTATGACGCTGCAGTAGATGAGGCCGGTCATCAGCGGCGACAATTCTCCCTCGACCACCGCAACCATGGCCCCATCCAGCAGCGCGAGCCCCGCTCGACCTGACCCTGCTGCAGGAGCGCGCGACCCTGAAGGTGGCGGGCGCAGCCGATCAGGTCCAATTCCCTGAAACGTTCGCCAATCTCTGCAGCCCTTGCCGCGGAGGCGTATGCCACTTGCGAATCCGACACGGCGATATCCCGTTCCGCACGGGGCACCAACAGGTATCCTTCCTCGACACACGCGCGTCCTTCTCGCTCGACAAGGCGCTGGGCGCGGCCGAACCATCCGGTCGCCGGACCTGTCTCACCCCGAAAGTGAAGGCACAACCCGATCCAGAACGCGCAGCGGGCAGCGCGCGCGCATTGCTCGGAATCAAGGAAAACACGATGGGCTCGATCAAGCGCCTGCAGATAGTCGTCTTCGCGACCGATCAGATACGCCGACATCGCCAGCAGCTCGAGATCGTCGGTTCCTAACGGGATAGTGCGATCTGCAAGTGTAAGCGCGTCGTAGGCGTCGGCCCATGCCCGCCGCTCATAATGTCTTCGGCCGCGTTCGAGGTGATCGAGATGTTCCGCGACACCGTCCTCCTGTTCGGGCCTATTGGGGCTGCTCACGCGCTTTGCTCCGGCTCTCACCGAAGTTTAGCAGATCAGCAACGCCAACAGCACTCCGGTGGTATCCGGAGACTGGAGGCTACCATGCCGCTAGGGGAGGACGGCAACCACCCCATCTGCCAAGCGACAGGCGTCCCGTTATCGGCGCCATTCTCGGCCTGCGCAAACGATGAAAGCAGGCTCCAGACGGATTATATTATTTTTTTGCATCCATGAATTCCTGAATTGCATTTGATTGCACCTGCAAGCGATGCAAGGCTGCATCTGCTGATAGCAAGGCAGTGGAGTGTCTTGCGCCGTCCGGCTTCGAAGCCGGACATGGCAATTGGGGGAGGAATGACATGGCAGTTCGCCAGGTAGTGAATTTTGGTCTTTCAACGGCCCTCGCCACGACGGCGCTGGTTTCGGCATTGCCGGCAACCGCCCAGCAAGGACCGTCGCTCGAGGGAAAGACCGTCGAATACGTAATCCCTTTCTCCGAGTCGGGCGGCTCCGGGCGTTGGGCTAACTTCTTCGCCCCGCAATTGAGCGAAACACTTCCGGGAAATCCGACCGTCGTCGTCCGCTACCGTCCCGGCGCGGGATCGACCGAGGGCGCAAACTGGTTCCAGGGACAGCAGGACCAGGGTGACGGGACCCTGATCTTCGGCACGTCGGGCTCGACCCAGTTCCCCTATCTCCTGGGCGATCCAAGGGTTCGTTATGAATATAACGACTGGCAGGTGGTCCTCGCCTCCGGCACAGGCGGCGTGGTCTATCTGCCGCCCGATATCGCCGAAAGGTTCGACGGCGATGCCGATGATCTGAAAGACGAGTTTTTCCTGTATGGCAGCCAGGGGGCCACGACGCTTGATCTGGTTCCGCTCCTGGCATTCAAGATGCTGGGACTTCAGGTCGATCCGGTCTTCGGCGTTGATGGCCGCGGCGGCGGCCGCCTGATGTTCGAACGCGGCGAAGCCAATATCGACTATCAGACGAGTTCCGCATACCTCGCCAATGTCCAGGCCTTGGTGGATGACGGCCTCGCTGTACCGATCTTCACCTGGGGCGCGTTGAACGACGATGGCGAGATCGTTCGCGATCCGACCTTCCCCGATTTGCCTTCCTTCAAGGAAATCTGCGAAGCGACAGAAGACTGTGAAACCGAAGGCACCGCTTGGGATGCGTGGAAAGCCTTCTTCGTTTCCGGCTTCGCAGCACAGAAGATGATCTACCTGCCCAAATCCGCCTCTCAGGAGATCGTCGACATGTATACGGCGGCCCTTCAGGAGGCCATCGCTGCCGAAGGCTTTGCCGAAACCGCGGAACCGGTGCTCGGCATCTACCCACAAGCCACCGGCAATGCAGCCAAAGCCGCGCACGAGCAAGCGACCACGATCACACCCGAAGCCAAGCAGTACGTGATCGACTGGCTGAAAGAAGACTACAACGTCACTCTCGAATAGGGCGGACGCGGCGTCTGGTATTTCCACCCGGCGCAGCCGCCGGGCGGAAATCCTGCGTACCCCAAAAACTCGTCGGGAGAGCCGCCTTGGATCTTTTAGCTACCGCAGTGCCGGCACTGGGGGACGCATTCAGTCTCATACTCCGCCCCAGCCAGCTAATGTTTCTTGTCGCCGGCGTGCTTCTCGGCCTCTCGATCGGCGTGCTGCCCGGACTTGGAGGCATCGCCGGGCTCGCGCTTGTGCTGCCGTTCATGTACGGAATGGAACCGGTCGCCGGGCTGGCGCTAATGGTCGGGCTCGTTGCGGTTATTCCGACCTCCGATACTTTCTCGTCCGTACTGCTCGGCATTCCCGGCTCCTCGGCCAGTCAGGCCACTGTTCTGGACGGCTTTCCCCTTTCGAAACAGGGGCATGCGGCACGAGCCCTGTCGGCGGCCTTTGCCTCTTCGCTGTTCGGCGGACTGTTCGGCGCGCTGATCCTGACCTTCTTCATCCTGATTGCGCGGCCTCTGATCCTTTCCTTCGGCCTGCCGGAGATGCTGATGATCACGGTGCTCGGCCTGTCCATGGTGGCGATCCTGGCAGGCCGGGTGCCGCTGAAAGGCGTCATGGCGGCCGGGCTCGGCATCCTTGCAGGGACGGTCGGGGCGGCGCCGGCGGGCGGCAGCCTGCGAATGTCGACCTACGATATCCCGTATCTGGTGGACGGGTTCCAACTCGTCATCGTCGGCCTGGCGATCTACGCCGTTCCCGAGATCGTATCGCTGTTGCGGCGCGACAGGCCGATCTCAAACTCCGGAAAACTCGGCGACGGCTGGGCACAGGGCATCCGCGACTGGTGGCAACATAAGTGGCTTTCCCTTCGTTGCGCCGTCATCGGCGTCCTGGTGGGCGTCATCCCCGGCCTGGGCGGGTCCGTCGTGGACTGGCTGGCCTATGGCTCCGCCGTCCAGACCGCCAAGGACCGCTCTAAATTCGGCCAGGGCGATATTCGCGGCGTCATCGCGCCGGAAAGTTCCAACAATGCCAAGGAGGGCGGTGGCCTCGTTCCGACGCTGATTTTCGGGATTCCCGGTTCCGGCTCGATGGCGATCTTCCTCGGCGGATTGGCCCTCCTCAACATGACGCCCGGACCGCAGATGATCCGCACCCAGCTGGACACGACCTACACCATCGTGTGGTCCCTGGCGCTGGCCAATGTCATCGGAGCCGGCCTCTGCATCGTCCTGTCGCGCTGGATCGCCAAGCTGACGACGATCCGCTTCACCGTGCTTGCCCCCTACCTGTTCATGCTGATCGCCTTCGCCGCGTTTCAATCGCGCCAGTCCACGGCGGACCTTGCCGCACTGCTCGCGCTGGGGGTGCTCGGCATCCTGCTGCGGCGCTTCGATTTTTCGCGGCCCGCCTTCCTAATCGGGTTCGTGTTGTCGAACCAGACGGAGGTCTTCGTCAACCAGGTGTTCCAGGTCGCCGGCGCCCGTTTCAGACGGAGCATGGAAACCGGATGGGACTATCTGCTGACGCCGATTTCGATCGGATTGCTGATCATCATCGTCGTGTCGATCTTTGTCGGCATTCGCGCCTCCAAGAACATTCGCGAGAATATCGACGCGCCCACAAGCGGGAAATTCGCGCCGATGCTCTTCCTCGGCTGTCTCACGGCCTATGTTGCCGTGGCGACCTGGGATGCATGGTCCGTAAACCGCCTGCAGGACAAGATATTCCCCCTGACCATCGGTCTCGTGACCCTGGCGAGCGGATTGGTCCTGCTCGTGCAGGCCACGCGAAGGCCTGCGACCGACGAACTTTTCATCGATCTCGAACAAGGGGAGGACGGAGCGGCGGCCTCCGGGCTCTGGTTGACGCTCGGCTGGTTCCTCGGGCTCCTGGTCCTTACGAGCCTGTTCGGTCTGGTGATTGCGCTGGTCGCCTTCCTTCTGCCGTTCTTCCGCCTGCGTGGCAGTTTCGGCTGGTGGCGCTCCCTGTTGGCCACTGCCGGCGGGGTCGCCTTCATCCTCATGCTGGCGAGCGTTCTCGGCCGGGACTTCCCGCCGGGCCTCCTGCAGCGCTTCGTCGATCTCCCTTGGCCGTTAACTTGAGGACCTGATGACCCAGACAGCCATTCCCTACCTGTTCCTGCGCGGCGGATCATCGCGAGGACCCTATATACTGCGATCCGACCTGCCCGAGGATCGCGAGACGCTTGCGCAAGTGCTCATTGCCGCGGTCGGCGCTGGTCATCCGCTCAATATCGACGGCATCGGCGGGGGGAATGCCGTGACTACCAAGGTCGCGATGCTCAGCCCCTCGGAACGTGACGATTGCGACGTGGACTATTTCTTCGCGCAGGTCGCGGTGGACAAGCCCGAGGTCGATTTCCGCCCGACCTGTGGCAACATCCTTTCGGGCGTCGGTCCCGCGGCGATCGAAATGGGTCTGGTCGCGGCCCGGAACGGCGAGACACCGGTTCGGATCCACGCGGTAAATACGGGCGCCCGCGTAAAGGCAGTGGTCCAGACATCCGGCGGGAATGTCGACTATGAGGGAGACACGGCCATTGCCGGAGTGCCCGGCACAGCCGCGCCGGTTCAACTGGATTTTTTGGATACCATCGGGTCTGTGACCGGCGCCTTGCTGCCCACTGGAAATCCGCGCGACGAAATTGACGGTATCGAGGTCACCTGCATGGACGTCGCGATGCCGGTCGTAATCGCCCGCGCCGACGCCTTCGGCCTGACCGGTCTTGAGAGCAGGGAAGAACTGGACGCCAATCAGGCCTTTTATCATCGTGTCGAGCTGTTGCGTCTCGAAGCAGGGCGACGCATGGGCATGGGCGATGTCAGCCAGTCGGTGACGCCCAAGATCGCGCTTCTGGCGCCCGCCGCGAACGGCGGAACGATCGCGGCGCGCTACTTCATGCCGTGGAAATGCCATCCGAGCATGGCGGTCACGGGTGCGCAATGCATCGCCTCCTGCGCCATGATTTCGGGCACGATCGCGGAGTTCCTGGTCTCCGGTCTGACGCGACGCTCTCCCGAGATCGTGCGCATCGAACATCCATCGGGACAGATCGAAGTGACCGTCAGTTTCGACCCGCAGAGCGACGGCGGTATCGCTCTACGGGCGGCCGGGCTGGTCCGCACGGCGCGGCTTCTGGCGCGCGGCGAACTCCTGATACCCTCCCGAATCTGGAATCGGAAATGACGAAAAAGACATACGAAGTCCTTGCGGAGACATTTTCCCGCGAAGGCGTCGGCACCTGCTTTGCACTTCTGGGCGATGCGAACATGCACTGGGCGACCGAACTGGCCCGGCTCGGTACCCGGATGATCAATGTCCGGCACGAACATTGCGCCGTTTCGGCCGCCATGTCCTTTTCACGCTCGACGGGGAAAGTGGGCGTGGCCACCGTGACATGCGGCCCGGGTCTGACGCAGGTGTTGACAGCGCTTCCGGCCGCCGTCAGAGCGAATATTCCGCTTGTCGTCTTCGCCGGCGAAGCGCCCGTGGGCACAGCGTGGTACAACCAGGCGATCGATCAGGCGCCGTTCGCTACCGCGACCGGAGCGGCGTATCACACCCTTCATCATCCGTTGCGGATGCCCGAGGCTGTTCGCAATGCCTTCGTTCAGGCGAAGGAAGAGCAAAGGCCGGTCATCATCGGCGTCCCGTTCGACCTTCAGGCGACGGCTTGGTCCGGCGGCGACCGACTTCCCGCGCCGTCCGCCGATATCCTGCCTCGCCCGCGGCCGATCCCTCCACATCCGCAGGATGTCGAGGATGCTGCGGCGCGGATTTCACGGGCAAAGCGTATCGTGGTGATGGGCGGTCTCGGCGCCGTTCGCGCCGGGGCGGGCCCCGCCTCAAGGGCGCTGGCCGAACGGTTGGGCGCGCTTCTGGCGACCACATTGCCTGCGCGCGGCCTCTTTCATGACGACCCCTTCTATGTCGGGGTGGCGGGTGGATTCTCTTCGGCCGTCGCGCGCGCTTGTTTTGCGAAAGCCGATCTCGTGATCGCCGTGGGCACCCGGCTGGCGCAGCATAATCTCGACAAGGGGACGCTGTTCCCCGAAGCCGCCATCCTGCAAATCGATACTCATCCGCGCGCCGTCAGCCAGGGCCAGATCGCGGCCCGGCACCATTTGCGGGCCGACGCCCGCCTCGGCATTGAGGCATTGCTGGAGCAGATCGGGCCCCGGGATGCAGGTTGGCGCACAGGCGCCCTTGCGCGCGCGATTTCACAAACGCCCTTCGATACGGCGGAATTTCCGGCCGATGCCGGACGCCACGACCCGCGCAACGTGGTTGCGGCGCTGGATGCAGCCTTGCCCAAAGACTGGCAGATGGTGAATTCGTCGGGCCATTGCTCGTATTATTTCGCGCATATGCGGGGCCGCCCGGCGGAGCGGTTCACAACGATCCGCGAATTTGGCGCGATCGGAAACGGAATCTCGTATGCCATGGGCGTTGCAGCCGCGAACCCGGACGACACCGTCGTTCTCTTCGACGGAGACGGCAGCTTGCTGATGCATATCCAGGAACTTGAAACCATCCGGCGTCACGGGCTGAACATCCTGGTCTGCGCACTCAATGACGGCGCCTACGGATCGGAAATCCACAAGCTCCGCGCGGAGGGGCTGAGCGATGCGGGAGCGGTTTTCGGTTACAGCGATCTCGGCGCCATTGCTAGAGGTTTCGGCGTCTCCGGGCGGGTCGTGAAGGATCTCGACGCCCTGCCCGAAATGGTGGCCGAATTTTCGGGGACGGGCGGCTGTGCCGTGTGGGACTTCCATGTCTCGGACAGGATCGTTTCACCGGTCATACGTCGCGCCCATCCCAAAGGCCATGAGGGCACGGAGAAACCCATCGAACTGGAGGGGCTGCTGTGAAAGTACACATTCTGGACGACTATTTCGATACGCTGAAGACGCTCCCAAGCTTTGCCATGCTCGAGGATCACGACGTCACGGTCTGGACCGACAAACCCGAGAACGAGACCGTTCTTGCCGAGCGCCTTGCCGAGGCGGAGGCCTTGATCCTTTTTCGCGACCGAACCGAGATAACCGAAAGCCTGGTGGAGAAGCTGCCGAAGCTGCGCCTCGTCGCCATGCGCGGCGCACACCCTCATGTCGACGTGGCTGCATTGTCCCGGCGCGGCATCCTCTTCTGCTCGAACCTGCATGCCGAGGGCGCCAATCTGGCGGCTGCGGAGCTGACCTTCGCGCTCATCCTCGCGGCTGCCCGCGACTTGCCCCAGCAGATCGCCTCGGCACGGGCGGGAGCCTGGCAATGCGGCATCGGCCGTAGCCTGAATGGCCGCACCCTCGGTATCTATGGCTATGGGCGCATCGGAAATGCTCTTGCGAACTATGCCCGCGCCTTCGGGATGCGGGTCGTCTGGTGGGCTTCCAAAGCCGGCCGCGAACGTGCGCGGGTCGAGCAAGAGACCGTGGCACAATCACGCGAAGCCTTCTTCGCCGAACCTGACTTCATCAGCGTCCACAAGCGGCTGACCCCGGAGACCAGGGGAGAGATCACCCTTGACGATCTTGGGCGGATGAGACCCGATGCCGTTTTCGTCAACACATCGCGCGCCAAACTCGTCGCCCCCGGTGCTCTGCTGCAGGCGCTGGATAGCGGTCGCCCCGGGAGGGCCGCGCTCGATGTCTATGAAAACGAACCCGTCACCGATCCGGCCGATCCCGTCATCACGCATCCAAAAATCATCCCGACCCCGCATATCGGGTTCATTACCCAGGACGAACTCGACCAGCAGTTCTCGGACATATATGCAATCGTGAAGGCTTATGCCGAAGGCGTTCCGATCCATATGATCAATCCGGAAGCCTGGCGGTCTCTATCGACGTCGCGGGCTCCAGAGGTTCATGAAGCCTGAGTATCTGAGCCTCGATCATGGACAGGAGCTCGCTTGCCGCGTCGGCCAGCGGCACGCCCCGGCGGACCACGATGCCCAGTGTGCGGCTGAGCCGAACGTCAGTGAAGGGGACCGAAACCAGATTGGCCGGCGCCATGTGGATGGCCGAAGCCGGCAGGATGGTCAGCGCCGTTCCCTCGGCGACCAGACGCATGGCGGTCGTCGCATTCTGAACTTCGTACTGCCATCGCATCTGATCGCGATAAGCCCCCAAAGCGACATCGAGAAGCTGCCTGTTCTTGGACTGCGTGCTGATCCTTGCCATCGTCACGCCTTCCAGATCCGCGCGCTCGACAGATCCTTTCCGCGCGAATTCATGGTCCCGCGGCACAAGCAACCTGTACTCCTCCTCCACCAGCGGCCAGAGCCTGAGGTCGGGCAATTCCGCGGAGACGATCGTGACGCCGAATGCCGCGATTCCGGACCGGACGTTTTCCGCAATCCTGACGACGGGGACGTCGAGTACCTCGATCCCCGTCTCGGGGTATCTGTTTCCGAAGGCCGCCACGACGGCGGGCAAGGAAGCATTCGCGACGGTTGGCAGGCAGGCGAAGGTAAGGCGGTTCCGCATGCGCTGCGCCCGACCGCGAACCGACTCGTAGGTGTCATGCAACTCCTTGAGGATACGGCGCGCTTCCGGCAGAAGACCTTGGCCGACAGTGGTAAGCGAAACCTCCCGACTGGAGCGGATGAGCAGAGGCGTTCCGAGATCCTCTTCGAGCTTACGCAGCCTGTGACTCAGCGCAGATTGCGAAATGTTCAAGGCTTCGGCGCCACGCTGAAAGCTTCCGTGGTCGGCAACAGCCACGAAGGCCACAAGACCAAGATAATCAGTGCGCAATTCGCAATCCTCTTCCTTGATGCCCGGCCGCGTCCGAAAGCGGCCCGCCAGACGCTGGGCGCCTATTCGACAGGGGCAAGACAACCATGAGTTGGCTCGATACCGGGCTCCTTCCCCAGGGAATGGGCGATTTCGTCTTCATCCTGCTTCTTGGCGTCAGCTTTCTGTCCTCGCTCATCACCGTGGCGTTCGGCATTGGTGGCGGCGCTGCTCTTCTTGCCGTCATGGCGACTCTGGTTCCTCCGGCGGCGCTGATCCCTACCCACGGCGTTGTGCAGATAGGCTCGAACCTTGGCCGCGCCTTGGTTACCGTGCGCCACGTATATTGGCCAGCCATCCCCGCATTCCTTCTCGGATCGATCGTCGGCGCTGGCGCCGGGGGGCTTCTGGTTGTCGGAATCCCGCCCTATATGGTGCAGATCGGCGTCGGCGCATTCATTCTCTGGTCGGTGTTTGGACGTCCGCCGAAAGGCGTCCGCGACTGGCCGCTCCTCGTCGGTGCGTTCTCGAGCTTCCTGACCATGTTCTTCGGCGCCACCGGACCTTTCGTGGCGATCTATACCAAATCGCATTCATTGCCGCGCCATGCACATGTCGCGACCCACGCCATGCTGATGACGATCCAGCACGGGGTGAAAACCGTGGCGTTCGGGCTGCTGGGATTTGCATTCACGGAGTGGCTCTTCTTCATTGTCGCAATGATCCTGTTCGGGCTTGCAGGCACCTTGACGGGACGGCTTCTGCTCAATCGCATGGACGACCACCGTTTCCGCTACGCCCTGAACATCGTCCTCTCAATCCTCGCAGTGCGCCTGATATTCGGGGGTCTGCAACAATTCATCGGCGATTGACAACACCCTTGAAAAAGGATCACCGCATGACCGACACCACCGCAATTGCCCAGGAAATCGCGCCGGACGGGAACCGGCGTGTCGTGCTCAATCACGGCAATGTCGTGCTGGTGCGGCGCCGGCTTCAGCCTTCCGAGCTTCTTCCCGGGGATCATTTTGATCCTCGTCTTCTCGGTACAACTGCGCTGGCTTCCTGCCTTTGGCAACGACAAATGGTACAATCTGCTCATGCCGGTCTTCACGCTCGGCACCGCCGGTGGCGCGGTGGTCGCGCGCTTCGTGTGCTCATCCATGCTGGACGTGCTGAACGCGCCATACGTCCGCGCGGCGCGCGCCCGCGGCATGAGCGAGCGAGCAATCGTCTGGGGTGTCGCACTGCCCAACGCCGCAATTGCGACCATTACCGTCCTGGGCTTCATGGCGGGCGCCCAGTTTAGCGGTTCGATCGTAACCGAGACCGTGTTTGCCTGGCCCGGTATCGGACGATTGCTGATCGATGCCGTCACCTCGCGCGAACTGGCTGTCGTACAAACGATCGCCATGTTGGCGGCCCTGTCGATGATTCTCGCCAACCTCGCGGTCGACATCTTGTACTTCGTGGTCGACCCACGTCAGCGTTGCATCTCCCATGGAGCGGTCCGAGATTGCCAACCCCAATGCACCGGAAACCGGTCGCGGCGCCGCTTCATTTCTTCCTCCTGGTTGGCTCGCACGTCCGAACTTTGCGCTGCTTCCCGGTACCTTGCAAACCATTTGAGCAAGGCGCCCCGCCCGAATCGTGCGGGAGCGTGCCGCGCCGGTCAGGCGATATGTTTCTCGAGGAAACCAGCCGTGCGCCGTGCGCCCTTCAGCCCTGCGGGATCTCGTTGACGAAATGCGGAATGTGATAGCCCGTCCGCACCGCCTCGCGCTGCAGGATCCGCCGATACCAGTTCCGCACATTGGGATAGCGCGACAGATCCACCCCGTGCCACTCGTAACGCGAGACCCACGGCCAGCAGGCGACATCGGCGATGGTGTATTCGTCGCAGATATAATCCCGCCCCTCGAGTCTGCGGTCGAGCACGCCATATAAGCGGTTGACCTCGTTCGAGAGCTTGGTCTCGGGGTACTCATACTTGCCGGGGTTGTGGTGGACGTAGTGATGCGCCTGCCCCGCCATTGGGCCGAGACCGCCCATCTGCCACATCAGCCATTGGAGCACGGTCATCCGCGCCTTGGTATCGGTGGGCAGGAACCGCCCGTATTTGCCGGCGAGGTACCACAAGATCGCGCCCGACTCCATCAGGCTCAACCCGGTCTCGCGATCGACGATAACCGGGATCTTGTTGTTGGGACCGATCTTCAAGAATTCTGGCGTCTTCTGCTCGTCTTCGCGCAGATTGACCGGGTGCACCTCGTAGTCGATGCCGAGTTCTTCGAGAAAGATCGAGATCTTGCGACCGTTCGGCGTGGTCCAGGTGTAAAGGTCGATCATGGCTGCCTTCCTGCTTGGTATCGGTTCTGGCGCCGCGCCCGGTGGTTCAATTGTTCGCCTCGACGAAGCCGTCCGCAATCGCGCGCTCGACGAAGGCGTCGAGCGCCGCGATCCGGTCCGCGTCGTGATAGGGTAGCACCATTGCCTGCTGCACCGAGGTGATCCGGCCGGGTAGGATCCGCACCCCGCAACCTTCGGGGAAGGCACGCTGCAAGCTTTGCAGCACGCCGCCGACCAAGTCGCCCTCGCCCTGGAGGAACATCGCGAAGGACTCTCCGGGATCCTTGGCGCGGATCAGCTCCGCATGTTCCAGCGTCTTCGTCAGGTAGAGATCGTAGGCCGAGCCGTTACCGACAAGGATTCTGGTGCCGGGCTTGTCCGCCTCCTCGACCGACTGGACGGAGCTGTCGTCGCGCGCCGCATAGGTCGCGATGATCTCCTTATAGGGCCGGGTGAAGGAGACCGTCTTCGCGCGCTCGGAGTCGATCGCCAGGAACCCCACATCCCAGTGGTCCTTGCCGGCGTCGTTGAAGGTCTTGCCGGCACCGTCATAGACGACGAATTCCACTGGCTTGCCGATCTCCTCCGCGAGCCGTTTTGCAAGGGCGGGCGTGACGCCGTGAAGCTCGTCATCCTCCTCCCGCGCCAGGGCCCGGTTGCCCAGATTGATCGCCGCGCGAAGCACCTCCCCGGGCGCGATGGCCTGCAATTCCTCACTCACAAGCGTTTCCTCCAGTCGAATGTTTCTGCTCGGACGCGACCGCTCAGCCCGCGGCGACGCGTTTGCGGAAGGTCTCGATCAGGCCGATCGCTTGCCCATCCGCGGCGCTGTCCGCCGCCAGGTCGGAATAGACCTGGGCAAGGGCGCGCCAGATGGCGCTTTCCGCCCGGTCGCGACCCAGAAAATCGGCGATCTCCTCCATCTCCGCCACCCAGCGATATGCCTTCGGGTACATGTCGGGCAAGGCCTTGCGGGCCCGCGCGGCGATTGCAGGGTGGTTCTCCTCCAAAAGCCCCGACAACGCCGCGCCCGCGCCCTCGCGCTCGGCCGCCTGGGCGACCGCCGCCAATATCCCAACCAGCCCCTTGTTGATCGCGGCGAAGCACATCTTGAGCGCCGACGCGGCCCCGACATCCCCGTCGACCGGGCGCACGTCGAGGCCGAGGTCGCGCAGGACCAGAGCCCGCTCGGTGCCGGGGCCCGACACATGCAGCGAGGGCAGCTTGCCCCCCGGCCTCGGCGGCGGACCGACGATGCCGCCATCGGCGAACGCCGCGCCGGTCGGCCGCAACACGACCGCGACCGCACGCGCGGTCGCCGGGCTGATCGAATTGGCGTCGATGAAGAGCGCCTTGCCACCGGCCGCGGCGATATGCGGCGCCAGCCGCGCGGCGGTCTCGATCGCAATCGCCGGCGGCACCACGGACAGGATGATGTCTGCGCAACCCAGCCCTGCCGCGTCCGTCGGCGTCATCCTGGCCGCAGCGGCGCGCTCCTGCGTGGCCGCGGAGCGGCCGGCGGTTTCGGTCAGAACGGTCGCGCCATTGGCGGTCAGGATACCGCCAAGCCCTCCGCCCATGGCGCCCGCGACGGGAATGGCGACAGTCAGACTCATTGCGTGGCCTCCGCATCTTCGGCCGCCTGTGTCCTGCGCTGGAGGACCCGCCAGACCAGCCGCCTGGCTAGGGACAAGACGATGATCGCGACGGTCACCAGCGAGACGGTGCTGCTGAAGAAAATGGAATAATCCCCCTTCATCTACCGTATCACGACCCGGCGCCATTTTCGAATTCCATTCCTGCCTCGGCGATAAGTTTTCTGCCGCCTCAGCTTGCTATGTGCGACCCGCATGCCGGCTGCACGCCCTGGAGGCATCGAACAAGAGGCCCCGCCTCTCTAGAAGCGAGCTTGGGCTATACTTCTGGCTGAGTGGGCAAGCTCAAGCATCTTCAGAAGCCGCAGGCAAGCAACGGACCCAGCACAAAGCCCATCAGCAGCGGCGCAGCCTCGAACAGGAAAAGGCGCAGAACATAGCCACGCAGGCCGAACTCGAGCAGCAGGGCCACATCGAACACAGAAGACTTCAGGTGTCGCGTGTTTCCTCCTCAGGTCAGGGTTCGCGCCGATCGCTGTAGCGCTGTTCGGCGGCATAGTAATCCTCGAATCCCACCCGCTCGCGCAGGGCGGCGAAGGGCATCAGCCCCATGGGCGGGCGGTCATGGCGCAAGGCTTCAAGCGCCTGTTCCATGGCCTGCATGGCGGCTGCCATCAGCGTCAGCGGATAGGCCGCATGGGCATAGCCGATCTCGGCCAATATTTCCTGCGGCAAAATCGGCGTCGCGCCGCCCTCGACCATATTGGCCATTTTCCAACCCGGCAGTTCGCCGCAGATGCGCCGCATCTCCTCTTCCGAATGCGGGGCTTCCACGAACAGGATGTCGGCGCCCGCCGCGTGAAAGGCCTCCGCGCGGGCCAGCGCCTCGTCTAGGCCGTGCGCATGGCGGGCATCGGTGCGGGCGATGATAAGGACGTCACGGCCTTCCTCGGCGCGCGCGTCGGCAGCGGCGCGGATGCGGTCCACGGCCTCGACGCGGTCGACCACCAGCTTGCCCCTGGTGTGACCGCAGCGCTTGGGCGCCACCTGATCCTCGACCATCACCGCCGCCGCACCCGCACGCATGTAACCCGTCACCGTGCGGCGCACATTCATCGCGTTGCCATAGCCGGTGTCGCCATCGGCCATCACCGGCAGGCGGGTCGCCGCGCAGATGTCGCGCACCGCGTCGCGCATCTCGCCATAGGAGATCAGCCCGGCATCGGGCGCGCCGATGCGGCTGGCCGAAACGGCAAAGCCCGACATGAACATCGCCTCGAAGCCCGTGCGCTCGATCAGCCGCGCCGTCAGCGCGTCGCCGCACGACGGCGTGACCAGAAGCTTACCGCTTTCAAGGCGGGCGCGCAGCCGGGTGGCGGGGCTCAAAGATTTCTCGGTAGCCAAAGAACGATATCCTTGAACAGATAGATCAGAAGCACAGTGAACAGCAGGATGGCGACGAAGGGCGCAGCACCCCGCGCGACTTCGCCGAGGCGTGCCTTGCCGATGGCTTGAATGACAAACAAATTCAAGCCCACGGGCGGGGTGATGAGCGCGCATTCCACCATAAGCACGAAGAAAATGCCGAACCAGATCGGATTGATGTCCATGGCGATCATCGCTCCAGCCAGCACCGGCATCATGATCAGCATCATCGACAGCGCCTCCATGAACAGGCCCATGAGCAGGAGCACGACAGCGATCGCGATGACGAAGGCGCCGACCGTATCCACATTGGCCGTGATGAAGGACGACATGTCCTGTGGGATGCGCCACAGCGCGATGGCGCGGCCGAAAATCTTGGCGCCCGCCACGATCAGCAATATTGTCGCCGAGGCTTTCAATCCGTCAGTGACCGCTCCCTTCAGATCCTCCCAGCTGAGGCTGCGCAGCACGACGAGCGTCAGGATTAGAGCCCCGATGAAACCGATGGCCGAGGCTTCGGTCGGCGTGAACCAGCCGGCATAGATGCCGGTGATCACCAGTGCGGCCAGGCCCATCGTCGGCAGCGCCCGCACCGCCGTGTTCCAGCGCTCGGTCCAGTCCGCCTTGGGTATGGGCTGGTAGTGGCTGGAAAAGCGGGCGAACAGCATCGAATAGGCGATGAACAGCGCCATCAGCAGAAGGCCCGGCCCGACACCGGCCATGAACAGGCCGAGAATGGAGGACTCGGTGATGACGCCGTAGACAATGAGGATGATCGAGGGCGGGATGAGAATGCCGAGCGTGCCGCCGGCCGCGAGCAGGCCGAAGACGAAAGAGCGCGGATAGCCGCGCTTGGTCATTTCCGGGATGGCCACAGCGCCGATCGTGCCGGCGGTCGCCACCGACGAACCGGAAATGGCCGAGAAGAGACCACAGCTTATCACCGTCGCCACGGCCAGCCCGCCTGGCCAATGGCCGACCCAGGCCTGCACCGCCGCAAACAGGTCGCGCCCCACGCCCCCGCGCAGCAAGACGTTCGACATCAGGAGGAACAGCGGCACGGCGATGAGGATGAAGCTGTCGAGCGAGGAAAGCAACGAGGTGGTGGCGATGCGCGGGGCGAAATTACCGACCACCAGCAGCATGAAGCCGAGCCCGCCAAGCGCGAAGGCAACGGGCACACCGACAAGCAGCAGCGCGAAAAGCGCGCCGAGAATGAGAAGGACGGTCACGCGGCGCTATTCCTCGGTCACGTTTTCGGGCGGCAGAGGCGCGCCCATCGCGGTGCGCACGAACTCGACAATGGATTGCAAAGCCAACAGGGCGCAGGCGAAAGGCACGGCCGCCTGGGGCCACCAGGCCGGTATGTCGAGCATGGAACCGGATGTGCGGCCGCGCGCGAAGCTGTTGAGCGGGGCGTCCAGCCCATACCAGACGAGCAGGACCGCAAAGGCCGCCACGAAAGCCAGCGCGATCAGGCGGCAGGCGCGCCGGGCGCCCGGCCCCAGAAGGCCGACCAGCGCGGTGACGCGGATATGTTGGTTGTGATGCAGCAGGAAGGGAGCGGCCAGCAGCGTGGCATAAATGAAGACCAGCCGCGACAATTCTTCCGCCCAGATCGTCGGCGCGGTGAAAAAATACCGCGCCACGACCTCGTAGAAGAGCATCAGCCCGATGGCGAAATAGGCCCAGCCGGCCAGCCGCGCGAGCGCTCCCGACAGGCGGTCGACTAGCCTGAAAGCCCCTTCCATGACCGCTCTAGAGACCGTTCGCTGCGTCGAGAACCTGCTGGCCCAGTGGACCGGCCTCTTCCAGCCAGGCGTCGATTACCGGCTGCGAGGCAGCCTTCCACACCTCTATTTCCTCATCGGTCGGGTGGTGGATCTTCATGCCGTTGGCTTCCGCCTCGGCAAAGGCTTCGGTCTCGAATTCGGTCATGTAGTCGCGCACATGGGTTTCAGCGTTGCGTGCCGCCGTCTCGATGACCTGGCGCTGTCCGTCGGTCAGACCCTGCCACACATCTTCATTGACGACCACGATGAACTCGATATCGGCATTGTTGACGGCGGTGATGGAATCCATCACCTCCCACAGCTTGCGTGAAGAAACGCCGGACATGCCGGTCATGCCGACATCGACCGTGCCGCGCTGATAGGCAAGAAACTGCTCAGAGCCGGAGATCAGAGTCGGCGCGCCGCCCACTTCCTTGACCCATTCGCCGAGCCATTTGCCGAACACGCGCACCTTCTTGCCCTTCAGCTCTTCCGGCGAGCGGACGGGTTCACCTTTCGACAGGAACACGTTGCCGCCATAGGCCTGCCACCACAGGACGCGGCTGCCGGTCTCCAGAATGGCCTCGTCCAGCGGCGCGCGCACCGGTGAGCCGGGCGCCACGGCGGCGCGCACCTTTTCCTCGGTGTTTAGCACGAAAGGCATGTAGAACAGGTCGACCGCGGGAATTTCGCTCACATAGCGGGTGAGCGAGGCAACGCCCATCTCGATCTCGCCCGAGCCAACGGCCTCGGGCACCTCATTGTCGCGATAGAGCTGCGCGCTGTCGTAGATCTCGATCTTCACATCCGAATTCGCCTCGACCTCTTCCTTGAACATCAGAAGATTCTGGCCGAGATGGCTCGCCGTCGGCAATTGGAGCGTGATGCGCAGCGTCGTGTCGGCCAGCGTCGGCCCGGCGAACGCGCAAGCGAACGCCGCCGCTAGCGCGGCAAGTGTTTTCTTCATCGTGTCCTCCCTCGATAATCAAAGCACGCAGTTGATAGACAAACACTCCATCGCGTCAAGCTTGGGGCCTGAATATGCGCCTCGCACTATTAGCTCCGGCCGATCTGGCTCATCGCGTGCAGTGGTCGATAAGGAGGGTGATGAAAGTCTCGCAGCGTGCCAGTTGATCGGCGGTGACGAATTCGTCCGACTTGTGCGCTTCACTAATCGAACCCGGACCGCAATCTTCGATTGCCGGGCGACCGGGCCCGGTCTTTTATGGGATGGCCCGGCCCTCCGGAGATGCATCGGCTAGGATGCTGGTGCTGACTCTCGCTTCGTTCCGCCTAATTTGTCAATGTGCGGACCATCTAGCGGGCTACAGAAGCCAGTGGTTACCCACGCCATCACCAGGAGATGGCCGAAGTTTGTGCCGCCGGAAGTGCGGAAAGGAGTCGTTCCCGGGATTGTCCTGAAGTCCTTCAATGGCGGAATCGGTCGAAAAACGGCATTTCGTCAGGTTTTCACCACTAGCTCCGCGCCGCCGGCCTGATGTTCGGAAGCAAGACGGTCAGAAGCCCGAGAAGCGGTAGGAACGAGCAGAGCCAATAGACGTAGCCGATACCTTTCGCATCGGCCACCACGCCCAGCAGCGCTGCCGCGACGCCGGCCACGCCGAAAGCGAAGCCGAAGAAGATACCGGCCACCATCCCGACACGTCCGGGAACGAGTTCCTGCGCCATCACGACGATGGCAGGGAAGGCCGAGGCGAGCACCAGGCCGATAATGGCGGAGAGCACGATGGTCCATTCGAGGTTGGCATAAGGCAGCGCCAGGGTGAACGGCACCACGCCCAGAATAGAGACCCAGATCACCACCTTGGCACCCAGCCTGTCACCCACCGGCCCGCCGAGAATCGTTCCGGCTGCGGCCGCCCCGAGAAAGACGAAGAGGAGCACCTGCGAGGTCTGTACTGACACGGCGAACTTGTCGATGACATAGAAGGTGTAGAAGCTCGAGAAGCTCGCGACATAGATGTTCTTGGAGAAGGTGAGGATCGTCAGCACGACAAGTGCGACCACGACCTTCCGCCTCGGGACCGTCACTGTCGCGATAGCCTTGGGCCGCCTTGCCGCGGTGGCCTGGTAGCGCGCGTACCAGTTACCGACCTGCCAGAGGATCATCATCCCGACGAGTGCGGCTGCGGAGAACCAAGCCACGCTGGCCTGGCCTCGCGGCACGACAATGAAAGCGGCGAGCAGCGGCCCGACCGCCGAGCCGAAATTACCCCCGACCTGGAACAGAGACTGCGCCAGTCCATAGCGCCCGCCAGAGGCGAGCCGCGCCACGCGTGAGGATTCGGGATGGAAAATCGCCGAGCCGAGCCCGATCAGTGCAGCCCCGAGAACGAGGAGAGCATACTGGCCGGCGAAAGCGAGGAACATCAGCCCGATGAAGGTCGCGCCCATGCCGACCGGCAATGAATAGGGCAGCGGGCGCTTGTCGGCGTAAAGCCCGATCATCGGCTGTAGCAGCGATGCTGTTCCCTGGAACGTCATCGTCAACAGCCCGATCTGCCAGAAGTCGAGCCCGTAGTCCTGCTTCAGCATTGGATAGATCGCCGCGAGCAGCGACTGCATCACGTCGTTGATGAGATGACAGACACTGACAGCCGCGATCACGACGAATGTCGTGGTCTCGGCGGAACTCCGTGCGGTGGCTGCGGGCGTATCGGTCAAGATCGGTTCCAACGAAGGTTGCGACTGTTTCTCATAGGCCGATTGCTTGCGTGCTTCTTTCGTGTTTTGGTCCAAGAGTTTCGAAAGTGGGCCAAGCAATGGTGGAATTGCACGCGAAAGGGACACATGACGGGCAGCCGGCCGAGGCCGACCGGCGGCGTCACTGGATCGAGACAGCAGAGGCCAATGTGATTGCGCTGCCGGCCGATTATCCGGACGGGCACCACGTGAAAACGCACCGCCACACTCGATCGCAGCTTCTTTATGCGCTCTCCGGAGTCGTCATGGTGAGCACCGACTACGGACGCTGGATCGTACCGCCGGAACATGCGATCTGGCTGCCGGCCGGCGTCGACCATTCGGTTGACATGCTGGGCGACGTTCAGATGCGATCGGTCTATGTGCGGCTGGGCGCGATCGCCGGACTGCCGGAGGACCTGCGCGTATTCTCCGTCACCGGTTTGATGCGAAACCTCATCGTCGAGGCGATGGCGCTGCCGCCCGAGGAACCGCCTGCCGGCCGCGGTGCACTTATTCTGGATCTCCTCCTGCACGAGATCCCGAACCTGCCGGAGCGGCCGCTCGCCCTTCCGTTTCCCGCCGACCGACGGCTTGCCTTGCTCTGCCGGCGCTTCCTCAAGGCTCCCTCGCCGCACACGACCATAGACGAATGGGCCAAAGCGGCGGGGATGAGCCGCCGCAGCTTCACCCGCACGTTCCATCGTGAAACCGGCCTGAGCCTTTCCATGTGGCGTCAGCAGGCTTGCCTGTTCGCCGCGCTGCCACGCCTCGCAGATGGTGAGCCGGTCACCACGGTCGCGCTCGATCTCGGCTATGAAAGCGTCGCCGCCTTCATCACCATGTTTCGGCGTATGATTGGCGAACCGCCGCGGACCTGGCTCAAACGCGGGCGGCGCCACACGGCGGCGACAATGCCAGGATGAAGCGTTGCCTCTTGTCCTCACCTCGGGATAAGCCACACGCATAGCTGCCATGCAGATGCGCCATTGCGGCAACGGCGTCGTAGCGGTATGGCAATGCCATTCGTCCAGGACCCGGTGAAATTCCGGGTGGCTCTTCCGGCCGCCGATCCGCCGGACTACCGTTTTGAACAAAACCTTTGCCTGCGTGGCCTCGTCTGCGGTCGCGCACTCCAAAGATCGGAACGATCACTGACATGCCCTCTCTGTCCGCCTATCGCGCGCAGTGGTTCGGCAATGTGCGCGGAGACCTGCTCTCCGGCATCGTTGTTGCCCTCGCGCTCATTCCCGAGGCCATTGCCTTTTCCATTATCGCCGGCGTCGATCCAAAAGTCGGCCTTTACGCCTCCTTCTCGATCGCCGTCCTGATTGCGTTCGTTGGCGGACGGCCGGGCATGATTTCGGCGGCGACCGCGGCAACTGCCGTACTGATGGTCACCCTCGTGCGTGACCACGGCTTGGAATACCTTCTCGCCGCAACGGTGCTCGCCGGTCTTCTCCAGATTGTCGCCGGGCTCTTGAAGCTCGGCTACGTCATGCGCTTTGTCTCGCGTTCAGTGATGACCGGCTTCGTCAACGCTCTGGCGATCCTGATTTTCATGGCGCAGATCCCGGAACTGGTCGGCGTGCCGTGGCTTACATACGTCATGGTCGCCGCGGGCCTCGCGATCATTTACCTCTTTCCATACATCACCAAAGCGATCCCTTCGCCGCTTGTCTGCATAATCGCGCTCACGTCCGTCGCCATGATCTTCGGCTTCGAACTGCGTACTGTTGGCGACATGGGCGAACTACCCTCGACGCTGCCGGTCTTCCTGATCCCCAATATTCCGCTCAATCTCGAAACACTGATGATCATCCTGCCCTATTCGGCGGCGGTCGCAGCTGTCGGGCTTCTGGAGTCGCTGATGACGGCGCAGATCGTCGACGACCTCACCGATACGCCGTCGAACCGCAACCAGGAGTGCATCGGCCAGGGCATCGCCAACACGGCCACCGGTTTCATAGGCGGTATGGCCGGTTGTGCCATGATCGGCCAGTCGATCATCAACGTGAAATCAGGTGGCAGAGGGCGGCTCTCCGCCTTCGCCGCTGGCGCGTTCCTGCTGTTCATGGTGGTCGTGCTCGGCGACCTGGTGAGCGCCATTCCCATGGCGGCTCTGGTGGCGATCATGATCATGGTGTCGATCGGCACCTTCTCCTGGTCGTCGATCAAGAACCTGCGGACCCACCCGAAATCATCCTCGATCGTCATGCTGGCGACTGTCGTCTGCGTGGTCGTCACGCACAACCTCGCGATCGGAGTGGGCGCCGGTGTGCTTCTCTCCGGTCTCTTCTTTGCTTGGAAGATCGCGCAGATTTTCCGCGTCTCCTCCACGCTTCTTCAAGACGGCCGTGAGCGCCACTACACCGTCGAGGGTCAGATCTTCTTTGCCTCGGTGGAGGACTTCACCGCCGCCTTCAACTTCAAGGAGGCCCTGGAAAAGGTCACGATCGACGTCAGCCGCGCACATATCTGGGACATCTCCAGTGTTGCCGCCCTCGATATGATCGTGCTCAAGTTCCGCAGGGAGGGGGCGGAGGTCGAGATTATCGGTCTCAACGAAGCGAGCGAAACCATCGTCGACCGGCTCGCGATCCATGACAAGCCTGGCGCGATGGAACGCCTGATGGGCCATTAGGCCAAGGAGGGGAAACCATGACAAAAATCACAGCCCTTATCGATGGCTCCGTCTATGCATCGAGTGTCTGTGACCATGCGGCCTGGATCGCCGGCCGTACGCAAGCCGGCATAGAGCTGCTTCACGTGATTGGCAGGCGCGACACCTCCAGCGAACCGGCAAACCTTTCCGGAAATATCGCGCTCGGCGCGCGCTCGGCACTTCTGGAGGAATTGAGCGCCATTGACGAAGCGCGTGCAAAGCTTGCGCAAAAGCGTGGGCGAGCGATCCTTGAAGATGCGAAGGCGCGCTTGGTCGCAGCCGGTGTCAGCGACGTCTCAATGCTGCTTCGCATTGGCGACGTGGTCGAGACCGCGACCGAGCTCGAGGCGCAATCGGAGATGCTGGTCATCGGCAAGCGTGGCGAGGCGGCAGACTTCGCCAAGCTGCATCTCGGCTCCAACATTGAACGTGTGGTGCGCGCTGCGAAGAAGCAGGTCTTCGTCGCCTCACGCGCCTTCAGGCCAATCCAGAGGCTGCTGATCGCCTACGATGGTGGACCGAGCAGCATGATGGCGCTCGACCATGTAGCCCGCAGCCCGCTCTACGCGGGGCTCGACTGCCATCTGGTGACCGTGGGTCCGGAATCCCCTGAGAACACAAAGAAGCTTGATGACGCCAAGCGCCTTCTCGAAGGTGGCGGCTACGACGTGACGTCGCGGCTTCTGCCGGGCGAGCCTCACAAGGTCATCAGCGAAATCGTCGAGAAGAACGGTATCGACTTGCTTATCATGGGCGCTTACGGGCATAACCGCATCCGCAATCTCATCATTGGTTCGACCACGACCGAGATGATACGCTCGTGCAAGATACCGGTGGTGCTTTACCGATAGGAATGAAACCAGAGCAGGACAGGTGAAGCTTCCGCTCCGTTAGCCGCGCCGGGAACTTTCGGCGATGGCTGCGGTTTGTCGGCGGGATTACCGGGAGTTTTCGTGACGTCGACGAACATCACACTTCTGCTGACTGCGACTGTGTCCTTCATCGCCGCGGCAAGCGCAGCCAAGTCCTGGGCGACTTCGGGCGGCGCCTGGGTCTGGCTCTTCTTGACCCTGGCGCTCTATACCTTCGGCAATCTCCTCATGTTGAGGCTGGTGCGGGACCTCGGCATGGGCATCGCTTTCAGCCTTTCGGCGATCGCCCAACTGCTGGCCATAAACCTGTTGGCGCTGGCGGTTTTCGGCGAGCGCGTTTCCGCCTTGCAGGGTGCCGGTATCGTGCTGGCGCTGATAGCGGTCGCGTTGATCACACTGCCGGCAGGCAGGTGAGGTTCCGCACCCTATGGTAGGCCGGCCATAGCGGTCGTCATCTTTTCGCCGTTAATTTTCTCATTCTTGCCGCGGCCGCAACGGTCGCTGGAGTGGTAATGAGAAGTATTTCATGATTGCCGGGGGATCGAAGACGCCGCTTGTTCCAAGCCTTATCACGTCGCTCTTGGTGCTTGGGGGGTGCGCGCAGAGCGTTGATGGCATCGCTACATCGTCCATCGGCACAAAGTCTCACGCCTATACACAGAAGGACCGGAAGTGCCTGGAGCGAGCCATGTTCTTCGAGTCCAACAGGTCGAGCCGTGACGGACTGGTGGCTGTCGGCACGGTGGTCATGAACCGTGTCGATTCCGAGGAATATCCCGATACGATCTGCGGCGTCGTGGGACAAAAGGGGCAGTTCGCGCCTGGCGTGCTTTCCCGTCCGATGAATTCGAAGGCGTTGCCGGATGTGCAAAGTGCTGCCGACGCGGTGCTCAAGGGCGAGCGGCATCCCGGAGTACGGAAATCTATGTTCTTCCACACTGCGGGGCTAACGTTCCCTTACAAGAACATGCATTATGTGCTCGTTGCCGGCGGCAACGCGTTCTATGAGAAACGAAGCAGGCGCCTGGTAACGCAGCCGATGGCCCCGCCTCCGGTCGAGAAGATTGCCGCCGCCGCTCCCAAATCCCAATCCGCTACACAACAAAGCGCGCTTTCCTACAACGCGCAGCCAGAAGCAGTCGATCCCATCAGCGCGGTGATCCTCGACCAAGGCCTTCCTCAACCTGAATGACCGCTTCGACAGCGACTAGACCCTTCGTAAGGTGCCTCGATCACACGATACGCAAGATAGGCTGCGCATCTTCCCATATGGTCAGGTTTGGTCGCGAGCGCAGTGCGGAATCCGGGCGCCCCAAATGGAAGCCCTGAGCCAGGTCGATGCCCAGGGAGCGCAAGAGCGCCAACTGATCCCGGTTTTCCACGCCTTCCACCAACACCTTTGAGCCGCGGTTGCGAACAAGGCCGGCGATGTCCTGAAGCATTGCTTCTCCGCGTGCATCGTGAAGGAATGACTGATCGATTTTCACCGTATCGAAGTCGATCAGCCGCAGCCATGAGAGTCCCGCGAAACCCGTCCCGAAGTCGTCGAGCCAGAACCGGATGCCCAGCCGCTTCAGCTCACTCACGCAGTCAATGACGTCATCGCGGATCGTCATCTCCACCCCTTCCGTTATTTCGAAGGTGAGTCTGCTGCCGGACACACCGGTCTCATCCAGAATGGCCGCCACGGACGCAGCGAAGCCCGGCAAGTTCAGTTGGATCGGCGAGACGTTGACGCTGATAGTGGGCACCTGGAGTTCCTCCAGGAGCTCCCGGCAGGCGGTGCGTAAGGCCCATTCTCCGAGTTCCGCAATGGCGCCGGTTCGCTCCGCGACGGGAATAAACTGTCTCGGAGCAATGGATTTCCCATCGATGGTTCTCAGCCGCATGAGGGCCTCGACAGCCTCGATCCGGCCAGTCGCGAGGTCCTGAATTGGTTGGTATACTAGGGAGATGAGATTCTGTTCGATCGCGATCTTAAGCAAAGTCGCTATGTCTTCGCCTTCCTCGTCGCTCTCAGGATCGTCCGGATCGAACAGCCGAACGCAATTGCGACCGTTTCCTTTGGCCAGATACAAGGCTCTGTCAGCCTCGTGGATGATCTTTTCCAGCTTCGTACCGTCCCCGCTTCTGGTGAAGGACGCGCCAACGCTTGCGGTAACAAAGGGCCGGTCCGGTCGTTTCTCATGTGGCAATGCCAGAGTTTCGACAGTGCGGCGGATCTCCTCGGCAAGATGTGCGACCTGATTTTGTTCATCGATGCCCGCCAAGACGATAAACTCTTCACCACCGTAGCGTCCGATGGAGGCGTTGTATCGTGCCGCAGTCTGGCCGAGAGCCTGCGCCACCACCGACAGGCAGCGGTCACCTTCCTGATGTCCGTAGTGGTCGTTGAACTTCTTGAAGAAGTCGACGTCGATGAGGATCGCCGCAAATCCTCTCCCGAAGGCGCGCCACTCGAACCAGCGATGCCGCAGCTTCTCCTCGATGGCTCGGCGATTGTCCAAACCAGTCAGCGGATCAGTCCTCGATAGCCTCAGAAGAGCCTCGCCCCGTTCGGTCGCCTCTTCGTGCTGAAGCTTCGCTTCCACGGCATTCAGGAAGACGTTGTACCGCTCCTGGTTGAGCTTCCAGTTCACGAAGGAAGTGAAGATGAAGCAGGAGATGTAAAACGTTCCGAGCGCGATCTGGTACGAGGCATCCACTGGAAACAGCGTCAGAGCGAGCAACGAGCCCACGAGAATCGCGCCGGACGTGACCACCGAAAGGACGAAGCGGAGGCTGAAGAACAGGTTGGCGCCCATCATGAATATGGTACCGAACACCATGTAATATGAAAGGCTTTCAACCCGCTCTGTCATCATTGCAGGGCCAAGCCAACCGAGAAAGCCGGCGAGCAGGGCAGCGGCGCAGGCCAGGTCGAGCGAATCTGGGCTGGCTTTCGTGTGGACGAGGGCTTCAATCAAGATGAGCACTGCCGCTGCAACCGTAATACGCGCGGCGATTGTGTGGATTGCAACATCGGGAATGAGCAATATGTCGGTGATCGAATAAAGCAGGTAGACTACCACCCCCAGCCAAAGGCCATGCCTGGCCGTCGTCCTTCGCCGGCTCTCGTCTTGCTCTCGATAGAGTGCGCGGAGCTCTCCCGTAGGCAGGCTCTCCCATTGCTGCCGTGCACGCTTGTCGAGCGGATCGGTCAACTCTTGCGTCGCCCACTCATCCATCAAATGACGCTCAGATACGGAAAATTCCACACCCCGCCCTGCCGGTTGGAGCCTTCTGCGCGGGCCCGAACAGACACGATAACCCGGCCAGCTTACAAAATACTGGGTGAAACGCTTCGACTTTTTCTAAAGTTGTTGAGGTCTGGCTGACCAAGCTGAGACGACCGGCCGCGCGTCATGCTTGTCTATCCTCGGTTGGCAATTGCTCTCGTCCATCGGTATATGGTTAATGCACATTAACCAATGGGGTACAAGAATATGAGCGGGACGGCGTTCGATGGGGAGAGTCTCATCACCCCCGAAGCGATTGCGACCGAAGTCGGTTCGGGGGTGGGCAAGCCTTCCGCCGAACAGTTTGCACATGCTCGAGCACGACTGGCGCTGGTGCTGAACATCGCCAAGCAGCAGCTGGAAAACGGTCGAGACCCATCCCAGGTGATTGATCGAACTGCCATAGAACTCC
This sequence comes from Chelativorans salis, assembly GCF_025336525.1. Taxonomy (GTDB): domain Bacteria; phylum Pseudomonadota; class Alphaproteobacteria; order Rhizobiales; family Rhizobiaceae; genus Chelativorans; species Chelativorans salis. The sequence continues at coordinate 138,886 of NZ_JAOCZP010000010.1, read as the reverse complement.
ACCACATGCGCCGCAGTTATCGAAATGGTGTTTGGCAAGCCCTGATCCCGATCGCGCAAAACCATCCGGTCTCCGAGTTCTTTCTGCAGGATCCGTTTACGCGTTGGTCCTTTAAAAAGCCCAGGGGCTATTCGGGGGACGCGCAACTGCTTGATTTCATATACGGCCATCCCAGTGTGTCCGCAGCGGTCGCAAAGGCCTCTCCCCTTGGCCGTGCGCTCTATCGGTACACCTACGACGCCTCGTCGTCGGTCGCCGTGCGGGAACGTCGCGACCTCTTGGCAAAACAGGTGGACGAGATCGCAACCGCCAGGGGCAAGGAGACGGAGATCCTGACGGTCGCCTGCGGCCATCTGCGTGAGGCGGAGCACTCAAGATCCCTTCGGGAGGGGCGCATCAGTCGCTGGGTCGCCCTCGACCAGGACCCGATGAGTGTCGGCTCGCTTGCACGCGACTTCGAGGCGACATCCGTGGAAGCGGTCGAAGGCTCGGTGCGGGGACTGCTGGCCGACGCCTACGGTCTTGGCCGGTTCGACTTCGTCTATGCGGCGGGACTTTACGACTACCTTTCCCACAAGGTTGCAGTGCGGCTCACGCAAACCTGCCTTCGAATGCTGAAGCCGAACGGTGTGTTCCTATTTGCGAACTTCGCCGATGAAATTAGCGTCGACGGCTATATGGAGACGTTCATGAATTGGGCGTTGCTGCTGCGTTCGGAAGCAGACATGTGGAAAATCATCAACGCGAGTGTCGACCGCAACACCGTCGAAGCTTCCGTACACTTCGGCTCAAACCGCAACGTTATCTACGCAACTCTGAAGAAGCGCGCATGAGGCGCGAGGCCGACCACCCTCGCCTCACGCATAAGCCTCACGCATAAGAATGCATAAGCTACCAGCGGCGGCAGCGCTTCAGGCCGGACGGCCAGTCTCGGCAGCCGGGTGCCGCACCAGCCGGCCCGGTTCACTTTTCGCCAACCAGCGCTCACGCAGCCAAATGGTCATGCCGGCCGCCGTGATGATAAGCGCGCCGAGGACCGTCCAGCGGTCCGGCAGATCGCCGAAGACAATGTAGCTCCAGGTCCCCAGATAGATGATGAAGACATAGGAGAACGGCGTCAGCGCACTGGCCGCCGCGTAGCCGTGCGCACGTGTCAGCATCTCATGGCCGAGCCACCCGAGCACGCCGAGCCCGACCATCAGTGTCCAATCGAGCGGTGTGGCGGGATTTTGCCATGCGGCAAGAGCGAAGGGCGCAAGCAGCACCGCACCCACCAATCCGCTGTAAAGCTGCATCGTGTCCGACGACACCTTGCCCGAAAGCTTGCGCGTGATCAGCGCATAGACAGCGAAGGCCAGTGCATTGCCAAGCGACAGGAACACCGCCCAGTGGAAGCCGGCGTCAAATGGCCGGATGGCAATCAGGATGCCGCCGAAGCCGGCGATGATGGCTGACCACCGCCACACACCCACCTTCTCGCCCAGGAACGGGCCGGACAGCGCACAGATGATGATCGGCGAGGAGAACATGATGGTCGATGTCAGCGTCAGCGGCAGGTAGCGCACGGCGATGAAGTTGAGGACGGTGCAGCCCATGAGAAGGACCGAGCGCAACAGAACGAGCCCCGCGCGATCCGTCCCGAACCGGGAAGGTGAAATGCCCTCCCGCGCAATCAGACCGACGGAGATAACCACATGGCAGAAATAGCGCATGAAGGCGAGCTGGGCCGCCGGCAGGCCCGCAAGCGCCAACCATTTGGCTGACACGTCCACGCACGAGAAGAGAAAATAAGTGAACAGCATCAGGACGATGCCGAGCATTGGCCTGTCTTCGATCGGGCGTGCGGCTGTACCGGCCATAAGGGCAGGATCTCCCGGCGGAAGGGTCGCGCGTCAGCCGTCCTGGCGCGTAAGGGAGGAAAAGAAGTCGACGAGCTCCGGCACCATCCGCTCGCCGAAGGCACCGCCGGCGGCAAGGTTGAGCGCAAGCTTGGTCGAACCGGACATGATGGAGACCCCGCCGCTATCCTCCGCCATGGCGGCGTAGTAGCCGACGTCCTTCTTTGCGTTGCGCACGGCAAAGGCGAGCTGCTTGGGATCGCCATCCACCGCATAGGCCTTCATGAAGTCCATCATGCCGGACTTGTTCGGGCCGGCCGAGAGCACGTCGTAGAGTGCCTGACGGGACACGCCCGTCCGGTCCGACATGGCAAAGGCCTCCGCCATCGCGGCAGCCGTCGTCATTGCGTAGAAGTTGTTGATGAGCTTGATCGTGTGGCCCGAGCCCAGCGCCCCGAGATGAAAAACATTCTCACCCAGATCGTCCAGCACCGGCCGGATGCGCTGGAAGGTGGCCTCGTCGCCGGCGCACATGATGTTGAGCTTGCCCTCGCGGCCATGGGCCGGTGTGCGGCCGAGCGGCGCATCCATATAGGTTGCGCCGGCGGCAGCCACCGCCTCGCCGATGCGTCGCGTCGAAGCCGGCAGCGAGGTCCCGAAATCGATGGCGACCGCTCCCGGCTTCAACCCGGTGATAACACCGTCTTCGCCGAACATCCGCGCCTCGACGGAAGCGGACGTATCCATGCACAGCATCACGATGTCGCTTGCCGCTGCTAGCTCCCGCCCGTTGGCGGCTTCCGATGCCCCGCGCGAAACCGCAGCCTCCACCCCCGCTCTGTTGCGATTGCCAAGCACGCTCATGCCGTAACCGCAGTCCAGGAGGCGCTGCACCATTGCCGAGCCCATCAGCCCCAGTCCGATAAAACCGATATCCGGCTTGCTCATCTCGTGTCTCCTCTACTCGTCGGCGGTACGATGGCGCCCTTGCGAAAGATAGGCGCCGACAATCCCAAACATGCGCGCCGCCGGGACCGTCGGCCACGGCGGCTTACCATCCGGTGCTACCGCCGGAAGAGCATCGTCAATTCCGGGAAGAAAAGCACCAGCATCAATATCAGAATCTGGATGGCGATGAAGGGCAGGAACCCTCGAAAGATGTCGGGCAGCGTGATGTGCGGCGGCGCCACGGATTTCAGGTAGAAGGCGGCAGGCCCGAAAGGCGGCGACAGGAAAGACACCTGCATGTTCACGCAGAACAGGATGCCGAACCAGACCGGCACATAGGAGCGCGCGTCGGCAAGCGGGCCGAACAGGCCGATTTCCTCTGGCGGCAGCTTCAGCACGATGGGCAGGAAGACCGGCATCACAAGCAGCACGATGCCCACCCAGTCCATGAACGCCCCGAGAAACAGGAAGATGACCATCATGACCAGTAGGATGCCAAGCGTCGGCAGTTCCGCGCCGACGATCAGGTTGGCCACATAGGTTGGCCCGCCGGCGATCGTATAGGCGCCGGCCAGTGCCGTCGCGCCGAACGTCACCCAGATGATCGTACCGGTCGACCTGAAGGTGCGCGTCAGGGCGTCACGGACCAGTGTGACGGAAAACTCTTTCCGGATGATGATAAGCGTCAGGACCGCGATCGTACCCATCCCGGCGGCCTCGGTGATGCCGGTCACGCCGCCATAGATGGAGCCGAGCACCACAAAGACGACGACCAGCGGCGCAACCAGACCCTTCGACATGGCCCATGTTATCTTGGCCCTCACCACGCCGAACATCAGAGTGGGAAGGAAGAGCCCGGCGACTGCAAGCGCACCGTAGAACAACAATTGCGACCCGCTGTAGGGGAAGTAATCGGTGGGTCTTAGCAAGCCGAAAGCGTTCTGTGTCTCGATCAGCGCCGCATGCACCAGCGCACCGGCGCCCCACACACCGACGAACCAGCCCATGAGGATGGCAAAGGCGCGATATTTCTCCGCTGGCGGCAGGTCGTCGTCCTTCGGCTCCGGCAAGGGCGCCAGGGACGGGTTCAGCCGCGTACGAACGACGATGTAAATGATGTAGCAAGCGGCCAGAATGAGGCCTGGCGCGAAGGCCCCGGTAAAGAGGGCCTGAATCGAGGTTTCGGTGATCAAGCCATACATGATGAGCACGATCGACGGCGGGATCATGGTTCCCAGGGACCCCGAAGCGCAGATCGTGCCGATGGCAAGGTTCTGGTTGTAGCCGAGGCGCAGCATCTGCGGCAGAGCTATCAGGCCAAGCAGCACGACCTCGCCGCCGATGATGCCGGACATGGCCGCCATCACTACGGCCATGATCGAGGTTACGATGGCGATGCCGCCGCGCGTACGGTTCAGCCAGCGGGTGAGGCTGTCATACATGTCTCGCGCTATGCCGGAGCGCTCCAGCAGCGTCGCCATCAGGATGAACAGCGGTACGGAGATCAGCACGTAGTCGGTGCACAGCCCATACATGCGCTGGGCCAGGATATTCAGCGGGCCCGTGCCGAAATTCGAAAAGAGCAGGTCGGGCCCGAACTTCATCACCATCACGACGACGGCGAGGAACCCCGAGGCGAAACCAAGCGGCATGCCGATGGCCAAGAGCGCGAGCATGCCCAAGAGCACGGTCAAGGAGATGACGCCGATATCCATGGTTCCCCGTCCCCGTTGTTCTTATAATCTGGTTGTCTATGTTGAGATGGTGCGTCAGCCGTGCGGCTTGTCCGCTTCTTCCTTGATCGCCTCGACGTCGATACCGATCTCGTCGAGCGGCGTGTGTTCCTCGGGATCCTGGTTCCAGTCGTAGATCAGGTTGGAAATCCCCTGGATGGCCGTTAGCACGAGAACGACGAGGATGAGCGGCTTCAGCGTCGCCGGGATCGGCGGGTCCCACGCGGTACCGAAGGTTTCCCATCGGTTGAGCTTGACCCATGCCTCGCCGAACCCGCCCCAGATCACAGCAAAGACGAAAATCAGCAGGAAGAGAAGGGCTCCCAGGTCGCAGGTCTTGCGAAGCCAGCGCGGGAGGACGTCATAGAGCAATGTGATGCGGATGTGGCTTCGCTGCTGCATGGCATAAAGGCCAGCCAGCAGATAGACGGCGCCGGCAATCCACAGCGACAATTCGTTGGCCCAGAGCGTGGGTTTGGCGAACAGATACCGCAACACCACTTCGCAGAACATGACGGCCACGATGACGGCGGGCAGGATCATGCTAACCCGGCTGATCGACCAGGTGACCTTGTCGACGATGCCCGTCTTCTCGTGCTCGACCATGAAATCCTCCCGTCTCCGGCCCAGGATCCGCGGGGCAAACGACCAAGAGCCCAGCTGGAAACCCGGTAAAAGGAAGGCGGCCTCAGTGCCGCCTTCCCCGCATGCCGTTCAACTTAGTCCGTCAACAGGCCGAGTTGCTTGAGATAGGCCTTGTGGCTATCTACCAGCGCACGGGCCTCGGGAGTTTTCTCCGCCCAGCCTTCCCAGGCTTCCTGGGCGACCTCGCGGAACTCGGCACGGTCTTCTTCCGACCAGTTGTGGATGGTCACGCCGGCCTCACGCAGCTCGGCAACAGCCTCGTTGTTGGCCACCTCGCTGGACATCGCCTGGCGCAGGGCCAGCTTCTCCATCGCCACCTCCATGATGCGGCGATGGTGCTCGGGCATGGCGTCCCACTTGGCCTTGTTGCAGGCCAGGTGATCGGAGGGCATCGAATGGAAGCCGGGATGGGTGGCATGCTGGGCAATGTCGTAAAGGCCCATGCCCTTGTTGTTCGCCAGGATGGAGGCATCGGCGCCGTCGATAATCCCCGTTTCCAGCGCCGTGAAGACTTCCGTGAAGTCCATCACCGTGGGCTTGGCGCCGAGCGCGGCGAAAATCTCGGTCTCCAGTCCGGGCGGAGAGCGGAACTTCCAGTCCTTCAGGTCGTCGATGCCGGCAATCGGCTTGGTCGAGGCGAGTGCCTCCTGACCGACGACCCACCAGCCGATGAGCTGCATGTCGTACTTGTTGTAAAGCTCCTGGGCAGCCTCCAGACCGCCGCCATAGTAAAGCCAGGAGAGCTGCTGATAGGGCGTGTCATAGCCACCCATGATGTCGCCGACGAACTGAAAGGCGGGGTTTTTGCCGGTCTGGTAGGCGCCGCCCGTCATGTCGCAGTCGAGAATGCCGGTGGCCGCCGCGTCGAAGGTCTCCACGGATTTAACGACCGACGAGGAATAAAACATCTCGATCTGGATTTCGCCGTTGGACATGGCCTGCACGTCCTCGACATATTGTGCTGCGTTCCTGCCCGAAGGCGTCTCCGGCGCATAGTGCGTCTGAATGCGCAAGGTGGTCGTCTGGGCAAACGCGGCGGTGGCAAAAAGCACGGCCGCCGCGGTGGTCGCATAAAACGTCTTCTTAGGTTTCATAAACTTTCCTCCCATTTCCGCGGACGCCCCTTCGGCCACCGCTCCGAGTGAAGCCGCTTCCTCTCCACGGCTGTCGGGAAACTTATCAACGCGCAGTATGCGGCACAAGCCGGCTTTTAAAATACAGAAAAAATTTTGTAATTCCTTGCAGATTACAAAACTTGCAATAAAGTGAACGCAAGAGTCACGCCGGGAGCCCCCTTACCGAGGGGGAAGTACCGATGAATGCCGAAACAGCCATGAGGCCGTCTGCTATCTACCGCGCCGTCAAGGCGCGGCTCATGGCGGGCGAATTCAAGGCAGGCGAGAAACTGCGCCCCGACATGCTCAAGGACGCCTACGGTATCAGCGCCAGCGCCATGCGCGAGATCTTCCTGCGCCTTGCCCATGAAAACCTGTTGACGCAGGAAGAGCAGAAGGGCTTCCATGTCCCCTTCGCCAATGAGAAACAGCTCACCGACATGATGAACCTGCGCATTCTTCTGGAGTGCGAGGGCGCGAAAGAGTCGATCCTCAACGGCGACCTGGAATGGGAAGCCCGGCTGGCGGCGGCGCATCACAAGCTGGTTCACATCGAACGGAAGATGAAGGCTGCCGCGGATATCGCGCCCATCGTGCCGATCTGGACGCGCATCGACTGGGAGTTCCACGAGACCTTGCTTTTAGCCTGCCCGTCCGATGTGCTGCGCGCCACCCATCGCAACATCTACGAGCAGTATCGCCAGCAAGTCGTCGCCGGGCTGAAATCCGCAGGTTTCCGTCCGGAAACGACCTCTGAGCATGCGGCGATCCTGAAGGCGGCCATCGAACGTGATATCCCGGCCTGCCAGTCCGCCATCCACACCCACCTTCAGACCTACCGCGGCGACGTGGGCGAGCGGCTGAAGAGCGCCTGAGAGCCGAATAAAGATTAAGCGGCAGGAGGGCCGCGCCCATGCATTTTGACTTGTTCGACCTTACCGGTAGGACGGCCCTCATCACCGGTTCCAGCCTCGGCATCGGCTTCGCACTCGCCAAGGGCCTCGCGGCCCATGGTGCGGCCGTCGTCGTCAACGGGCGCGACGAAGCGCGGGCCGAGGCCGCCGCCCGCGCTATCCGCGAGGCTGGCGGCGAGGTCGTCGTCTCCTGTTTCGACGTGACCGATGCCGAAGCCGTCAACGCCGCCATCGCCGACATCGAGGCGCAGCGACCCATCGACATCCTGGTAAACAATGCCGGTATGCAGTTCCGCACGCCCCTTCAGGACTTTCCCGACGACAAGTGGGAACTGCTTTTGAAGACCAACGTCACCAGCGCCTATCTTGTGGGAAAGGCCGTTGCCCACCGCATGATCGCGCGTGGTGCGGGAAAGATCATCAACATCGCCTCGGTGCAAAGCGAGCTGGCGCGGCCCGGCATTGCGCCTTACACCGCCACCAAGGGCGCCATTCGCAACCTGACGAAGGGTATGGCAACGGACTGGGCGCGCCACAACATCCAGGCCAACGCGATCGCGCCGGGCTATTTCAAGACGCCGCTCAATCAGGCCCTTGTCGACGACCCCGCCTTCACCGCATGGCTCGAGAAGCGCACGCCGGCCGGCCGCTGGGGCGAGGTGGAAGAACTCATCGCCGCCGCCGTCTTCCTCGCCGGCAAGGGTTCGTCCTTCATCAACGGACACACGCTTTATGTCGACGGTGGCATCACCGCATCGATCTGAGGAGTGACGGTGGCGAACAAAGCAAAAGGGATTGTGGTCATGGGGGTGGCCGGCAGCGGCAAATCCTCCCTCGGCGCGCTCGTCGCCCGTGCCCTCGCCTGCCCCTTTCTGGAGGGCGATCAGTTTCATCCGCCCGAAAATATCGCCAAGATGTCCGCCGGTATCGCCCTTGAGGACGGGGACCGCTGGCCGTGGCTCGACCGCCTGGGCCATGGGCTTAGCGAGGCTGCCGGCGAGACTGGTCTCGCCGTGGCCGCGTGCTCGGCCTTGCGCCGCGCTTACCGCCAGCGCCTGCGCGTCCGCGCCGGGATTCCGCTCGGCTTCATCTTCCTGAAGGGTGCGCGGAGCCTTATCCTGTCGCGCATGGAGAAGCGAACGGGCCACTACATGCCCATCTCCCTGCTCGACAGCCAGTTTGCCACGCTGGAGGAGCCGCAGGGCGAGCCGCACACGCTTACGCTCGACATTGCCCGCCCGGTCGACGCGCTGATGCACGACGCGCTCCCTTGGGCAAAAGCGTTCAACAACACGGCGTAAGACCCGTTCCAATAATCATACGCTGGGATCGCCGGAGCCGATCACGCTGCCAAGACTGGGATCCTCCAGTCGGCGTGGCAGTGCTCCCCCGACCCCAGGGCGGCGGGCTGTTGCAGCCGGCTCCGGCTGCCGGCAACCCCATGCTTCACACCAGGTTCATCACTGTTCACAAACTTGTGATAGCAGTCATGGCTAGAAATTTGGATTTGAGTGTCCATTTATATGGAGCAGCGAGGAACCTCCCTCCTCACCAAAGACAAGACTGGAGACTATTATGCGTAAGGTAATTATTCTGACTTCCGCCCTCGCACTGTTGGGTGCCGGCAGCGCCATGGCGCAGAACTTCAAGGTAAGCGACCCGAACGCCGGTCCGGATGCCTACAAGGAGCATCAGATCAAGTCCGCGCCCGTCGACAGGGTGGTGACTTCCGGCATCGGCCAGAGCCAGACTGGTTTCTCCGCCGCTCAGGGCTTCGGCCCCAGCGACGCCAGCGATCTGCCTGCTCCTCGCTTCCAGCTCGACAACGCCGAGCCGACGGTCGCGCCGTCCAGCACCCAGAGGATCTACAACGGCTACAACGCCTCTGACGCCTTCGAGCCCAGCTAATGACTGGGTGAACCAGCCCCCCGGTGCCGGAGGCTACCCCCCTTGCCTCCGGAGCCGAGAAGCAGCCCGTCGAATGTCGGGCTGCTTTTCTTTATCCCGCGTCGCCCGCCCGAGACGGGATGGCGGCAATTCATCTCAAATCCGAGCGTTTTTGTTTGCGAAGCCACAATCGACCTGGGTCAGAATTGGCCGCATATGGGCGGGCGCAGATTGTGGTGAGACATGCAAAGCGATTTCGCGGCCGCGCGGCAACTTCTCGAGCGCGCACAGGACGAATTATACGGCTCCGATGAGACCAGCCAGAAGGTACGGGAAAGCCTGGACTTACTCATCGAGGCCATCGCCACGGCCGAATATCGCCGGCCGCCGGCCGAGATCGTCCCCTTCCCGAGAAAAGCCCGCCTGTAGGATCCTGTCCGATATTCGCATGCCCGGACGCAGCAGGTACTCAAGTTCCGGCGCCGCCATTGGTATGCCACCACTCACAAACACGTGATAGTAATCACGGACAAGTATACAAACGCGTGAAGTATTATTGACGCTTAGTTCAATTATGTGAAGTACAGTTGAGTAGCAGTAATAAGAATAGATCCTATATTTGCATGGTCGCGAGAAACTTCCTTCCCGCAGAACCAAGACCGGAGACTATCATGCACAAGATCGCCGTTCTCACTTCCGCACTCGCCATGCTTGGCGCCGGCAACGCGTACGCTCTCGACGCGGCTTCGGGTTTCGGTCCCAGTGACGCAAACGACCAGCCGGCTCCGCGCTTCCAGATGGACGCCCAGATCGATCGGTCGACCGTAACCGCCAGCATCGGCAACGCGTCCGCCCCCACCATTCGGGGATCGGCCGGCTTCTCCGCCGCACAAGGCTTTGGCCCCAGCGACGCTAACGACCAGTCGGTTCCGCGCTTCCAGACCGCACGTTAGAAGCGACGTTCCCCTCTGGACGACAGTCCACCCTCCGGACTGAGAAAGGCAGCCTCGATCCGAGGCTGCTTTTCTTACCGACGCCTACCTATCGTCCCACGTGATCAGCGGCCACAACCTCGTCCAGCGCCCTTGCCAGCCCGAGAATGTGCGCATCATCTCCGTTGCGCCCCGCCAACATAAGGCTTCCCGGCAACGCGCCGTTGCCCTTGGTCGGCATGGCCATGGCGCAGCCATCCACGAGATTGATCAGAGAGCAGTTGCGAAGCATCATCGCATTGACCGCATCGAAATTCTCGTTCGCCTCGGCAATGGTCGGCGGCTCGATCGCCAGCGTAGGCGCAATCAAGGCATCGCAGCCTTTCATTACATCGGTGAAACGACGCACTACCTGGGCGCGTTGCTGGAGCGCATTTTCCAGGTCTGCGGCGGAAAGCGTCTCGGCGAAACGGATGCGTTTCAAGACACGCGGGTCACCCACGGACTCAAGCTCGTCGAGGTGGTCGCGATAAAGCGCATGGGCCTCGGAGGCGATGATAATGCGGTTGAGCCCCAGCGCCTCCGGCAGAAATCCCAGATCGAGCTCCGCCAGGTCATGCCCGGCTTGGCGAAGCTGGTCACAGGTGTGTTTGAAATGATCGCGCGTGAAAGCGTCGATGTCGTTGACGAAGGCATTGACCGGAACCGCCAGGCGCAGTGGCCTATTCGGGGCCGGTCGAGGCTCCAGCCCGTCCCCCAGCACGCGCATGAAGAGGAGTACCCCTTCAAGATCGGCGCACAGCGGTCCGACGCTGTCTAACACATCGGAAAGCGGATGAACGCCTTCGCGCGACACGACGGCCTGCGAAGGCTTGTAGCCGTAGAGCCCGTTGACTGCGGCGGGGATGCGGACGGAACCGCCTGTATCTGTCCCGAGCCCTGCGTCGCACAGTCCGTGGGCAACGGTGAGTGCCGCCCCCGATGAGGAACCGCCCGGAATACGCGATGCACCGAAAAAGCTTTCGGGCGTTCCGTAGTGAGGGTTGAGGCCGACGCCGGAATAGGCGAACTCGCTCATCGACGTGCGACCGAAACACAACGCCCCGGCCGCCTTCAAGCGTGCCACCACGGTAGCGTCTTTATCCGCCGGGGGAGCGTTTTTAAGAAGCTTTGATCCGGCGCTGGTTACCCGACCCTCTTCATCGAACAGGTCCTTGATGGAAATCAGCATGCCGTAAAGGGGCATCTCCTCGCCCGCGTTCCTGCGCGCCTCAAGCGCGGAGGCGTCTGCCAGTATCCTGTCGGGATCGAAGGCGGTAAAGATTCGACCGGTCTCGTCACCCAGCCCCTCCACCTTGGCGATAGCCTCCTTGGCCTTGGCAATGATATCGTTCATGTCTTCTATCCCCTCCCCTGTCAGGCAACAGCCGGCAATGTCTTTATAGAATAACCATGGGTGATCGTGCGTCCGGTTTCCGGATCGCGCATCTCCATGCGGAATTCGCTTGCCGGGCGCACGCCGCCCGACGTAACCCCGAGCGTCCCGCCGAGCATGGCCGCAGGCCCTTTTCCGGACAATGCCTCCAGCGCCGCACCCTCCATCAGTTCGGCCATCGGCCGCATCGCGCTCAATGTTCCTTCCTGATAGAGCACCCAGTCGCCGTTCTCCTTGATCCAGGAACGCAACTCGAGAGCATCCAACCGGTCGGCGACCTCTTCGAAATCCCAAAGTTCGCTGGCGCAAGGCTTGGCACAGACCTGTTTCGACAGGGCGACTGAGTGCGCCTCCAGTTCCCGGTCGGTATGATCAGAAGCGAGCCCCAGATAGGTTTTGCCACCGGCACGCACGACAAGCGGCTCCACCTCGCCTGACGTATTCTCCCCCACGAACTGGAGCGACCGCGCCTGGGTCAGAAGACCGGCGGAAACGCGGTAATAGAGCGGAACGGTGGACGGCGGGGCGACGCCGATGGCGGCAAGCTCGTCGATATGATGCTGGATCGCATCCGGGTTGCGGCCCGTCCAGCCGGCCACGACGCAATGGGCGAAATCGAGGTCGAGCGTGCTTTCGGCGCATGTGAAACGCATGGAGATATTCCTTCTTAAAGAGGGTTACAGCGCGGCTGGCAGGAATAGCGCCAGGCCGGGAAAGAGGACGAGCAGCCCCACCATGGCCAGCATGACGAGCACGTAGGGTAGAGCCCCCATCATCACCTCGCTCAGCGTTCCCGATTTGCGCGCGCCCTGGACGACGTAGAGGTTGAGACCGACCGGCGGGGTGATCAGCGCCATCTCGATCAGCACGATCATCAGGACACCGAACCAGACCTTGTCGAAGCCGAGCTCGGCAATGATCGGAACGATGATTGGAATGGTCGCCACCATCAGGGACAGCGTTTCGATGAAGAAGCCCAGGACGATATAGAGAAGGATCACCAGAAACAGCGTTCCCATTGGCGACAGCCCGGTCCCTTGCAGGAGGCCGGTGAGTTCGCGGCCGAGGCCAGCCGAAGCCAGTGTGAAATTGAGGAAATAGGCGCCGATGATGACGAGCATGATCATCGCCGTGATCCTGATCGTGCCCAGCAGCGCTTCGCGCAGCATGCTCAGCCCCACGCCGCCGTTGATTGCGGCGATCAGCAGCGCCATGGCAACGCCGACGGCGGCCGATTCCGTCGGTGTCGCCCAACCGGCGTAGATGGACCCGATGACCACCGTGAAGAGGGCGATGATGGGCACGAGCTGAGCCAGGCTTGCGATGCGCTCTCCCCAACCGAAGCTGCGGCTTGAACCGCCGAGGGCCGGCCAGAACCAACAGATGAGCGCGGTTATCGCCATGAAGGCGGCCGCCATGAGGAGGCCGGGTATGAGACCCGCCAGAAAAAGCCGCGGAATGGAGGTTTCGGTCAGGAAGCCGTAGACGATCAGGTTGATCGACGGCGGTATGAGGATGCCGAGGGTGCCGCCCGCTGCTATGGCGCCGGAGAAGAGGCGGGGATCATAGCCGAGCTTGTCGGCCTGCGGCATGGCGACCGTCGCCACCGTCGCTGCAGTCGCGACCGACGAGCCGGAGGTGGCCGAAAACATCGTGGCAGTGCCGATATTGGCGTGAACCAGGCCGCCCGGCAGCCAGGAGAACCACTTGTCGAGGGAGGAATACGTCCGTTCCGCCACGCCGCCGCGCACGAGGATCTCGCCGAGCAACACGAAGAAGGGAATGGCGATCAGCGTGGAGCTGTTGGAGGACGACCAGACGACCTGGCCGAGCCCGCGTATGAGCGGAAACGGCGAAGCGAATTGGTCGATGCCGAACCCCAGGATGAACAGAACGATCCCCACCGGGATGGAGAGGGAGAGCAGGCCGAGAAGCGCAATGGAGACAGACCAGATCACGGCTCAAGCCTCCACTTCCGCCGCGGTGCCGAAGGAGCGTTCGAATGATGCCATCCGGCGCCGGGCGAGCAGGCCAATGGCGCAGAAAAGCAGGATCGTCGACACGAGCGCGAACCACACCCATCCGGAGAACCAGATCGCCTGGGGAATCCACAGCGGCGTTTCGAGAGGCGTGTTGGCGCGCGAGCCACGGTCGAGCGTCTTCTCGAGCACCGGCCAGGCCTGCCAGGCAACCACCGACGTGACGGCGGCCGTGGTGGAGATCGCCAGTATGTCGAGAACGCTGCGGCCGGTCGTCGCCAGGCGCAGGCGTAAGAGGTCGATGCGCACATGGGCAAGCTCGAGAAGCGCGAAGGGAAGCCCCCAGCTTGCGACGACCGCCATCACATAGCCGGATATCTCGTCCGAGCCGCCGAAAGAGCGGCCGAACTGCCGCAAGGTGATGTCCGCGAGTATGAAGAGCACCGTGAGCGCCAGTACGACGCCCACGATCAGCGCTATCAGCCGGTTCAAACGCCGGAGGGCGTCGACGATTCTCTCAAACATATCTCGCCCTCCGACCCCAGGTTCGACACATCAGAGCGGGATTTGCACACCTACGGTCTCTCCGACGCTCTCATTCCAACGCTTCGCCCAGTCGGCCCCGGCGCGGTCGGCCCATTCGGGGAGAACCGTTTCCTCCAGGATCGCCCGCGCGGCTTCGGCATCGGCCTCCGTCGGCTCGACGAGCGTCATGTCGGCCGGCTCTCCAGCCGGGCAGTCGCCGTTGCCGGTTAGGCAGGCAACGTCCGTGGCGAGCGCGCCGGAGGCGGCCTCCCAGGCCGGAGCCTCGAACTGGCTCTTGATCTCACTTACAAGCAATTCCTTCTGCTCGTCGGAAAGCGCTTCCCACTTGTCGAGGTTGATGGCCGTGACCACCGGGTCCCAGCCGCCGAGCGGGAGGGTCATCAGGTGGGACGAAACCTCCCACCAGCCCGCGCTGTAGCCGGAGCCCGCACCGGTCACCGCGCAGTCAACCACGCCACGCTCGAGCGCCCCCGGAACCTCCGAGAAACCGACATTGATGCCTTCTGCGCCAAGCGCTTCAAGAAGCTTCGTGGTCATGCGGCCGGAGCCTCGGATCTTCTTGCCCTTCAAGTCCGCGAGTGAAGAGACAGGCTGCTTGCAGAACACGACCTGCGGCGGGTACGGGGCGATTGCCAGAAGCTTGGCGTTAAAGCGTTCGGCCATGATATCTTCGACCATGGGCCGGGCCGCATCGACCATCTTGCGCGCCTCTTCCGCGGTCGTCGCCACCAGCGGCACATCGAGACCCTCCAGCTCCGGCGCGTCCCCCACCGTATAGTCGGCAACCGTCATCCCGACGTCGAATACCCCATCGCCGAGCATGCGGTAAACATCGGCGCCGGCGATGCCCATCTGGTCGAAGGTCGTCATGCTGACCTCGAACTCACCTCCCGAGGCCTCCGGCAGCGTCTCGGTCCAGAACGGCGCCTCATACTGCTTGTAGAGCGGCAGGCTGCTCCAGCTTCCCACGACGGAAAGTTCCTCCGCGTTGGCAGCGGCTACGCCGGTCAAAAACGCTGTGCCGGCCAGAAGTGCGTTGCGAATGGTGTTCATGGCTCTTTCCCCTGTTGGTTCGTTTATCTGTTTATGGCGAGCGCCGCGCCGATGCCGGAAAGACGGTTCTCCGCCGCCTCGGCGGGAATGTCGGTCACCAGCATGTGGCCGGGCTCATGGGTGATGGCGAGGTCGGCACCGCAGGTGCGTATGGCGATCTGCGGTGTGACCCCACAGGCCCAGAAAACCGGGATATCGCCCTCCTCCATCACGGGTGTGTCCCCGAAATCGGGGCGCATGATATCGGCGATGCCGATCTGCGCGGGATCGCCGATGTGAACCGGTGCGCCATGGGCCAGCCGCTGGCGCGCAGAAAGCAGAACGGCCTGAATCGCATCGGTAGGCTTGAAGGCACGCATGCTGACGACCAGCGGGCCTTTGAAGGGTCCCGCCGGAACGGTGTCTATCGACGTCATGTACATCGGCGCGTTGCGCCCGGCATCGATGTGCCGCACCGGTATCCCGGCCGATGCCAGTGCCTCCTCGAAAGAGAAAGAGCAGCCGAGAACGAAGGTGACGAGATCATCACGCCACATCTCCTTGAGGTCTTCGGCGCTCTCGAAATCGTTGCCGCCGCGAAATACGCGGTAGCCGGGCACGTCGATCCTTATGTCGATGTCATCGCCCAGTTGGGGCAGCGCCGGCGAACCGGCCTCGCCGATGCCGATGACGGGACACGGCTTCGGGTTCTTATGGCAAAAGAGGAGGAAATCGGGCGCGAAAGCCTTCGGCAGGATGGCCAGGTTGCCCTGCAGATAGCCGGGCGCCTTTCCAGCGGTGTCGCTCCGCATGAGTCCCGCACGAACTGCCCGGCGCAAGGCGCAAGCCGAGCCGAATGTCTGCTGGCCGGCCTTCGAGACCATCGGCTGGAAATGCGTTGACGCCAAAACGTTCTGTCCCCTTCCACTATCTTGAAAAGGGATTCCAAACTTAAATGATCTTGTCAACTGATCATTTTGTGGAGTTATCGATCTCTATAAAAGATCAATTTGATCGGCCTCTAACGCCGCTTCGCTGATGATACGACCCGCCTCACGATTGCGCTCGGGGAAGTACGCCACCACGAAATTCAGGTCCTCCGGCGCTGCGCGGGGCTCCACTTTCAGTTGTTGTATGTGATCAGCGGCGCCGAGCTGATGAGACGTCGCCATTCGACACGGCAGAACGCCAATGCCGAACTGGTCCGCAACGAGATGAAGCACGGTGGAGAGCGACGCCGAGCCATGAAGAATTGGCGCATCGCCAACGGACCCGGCGAAGAGCCGCTCAACCTGCTTGTAAGGCGGCGTCCCCTTGGGGAACGTGACGATGGGGTGGGCAGCCAGTTCCGCCAGGGTTAGAGGCGCGGCTGGCGTTGGCAGGCGATCCGAAGCGTACCAGGCCAGTTCGATGGGCCGTAGCGGCGCGGCCACCACATCCCGCGGTTGCAGGTCCCTGAGCAGGATGGCAACGTCGATCTCATCCTCCACAAGCTTGTGAGCAAGCTGTTCGGACGTATCGACGGAGAGCTCGAAACGGACATGGGCATGTTCGCGCCGAAGCAGTTTGAGCATTTCCGTCAGGATCGTATGGACGATGGTCTCGGCAACACCGATGCGCACGGTGCCATTAAGCCCGCTCGTCTGCGTGATCTCCTGGACGATCCGATCGCGGCTATGCACGAGACGATCCGCCTCTTCGAGGAAACGGCGCCCGGCAGGCGACAGCCGAACCTGGCGGCCCACCCGGTCGAACAGCCTGACACCCAGCCGCTTTTCCAGTGCGGCAATGCGCGCGGAAATCGCCGACTGCGCGAGGCCGAGTCTTTGCGCCGCCGCACGGAAACCGCCCGCCCGAACCACCGCATGTACGATCTCGACGTCGCGAAAGCCAAACATCCGATACCCGCGTCCTCAAACTCCCAACCTTGTGAACCAGTTCGCCGCACAGGACAACAGATCGAGGTGCCGCTTACCGGAAACGATAGGATGCGCCAGCAATGGTCGTGCCGATTGCAGGTAGGATCGCTGGCACCCTCAATGCTCCATCACGAAGTGATCCGGCCCCACGGCCACCATGCGCCGCTCGGGCCTCGTCCAGCCAACAGGCCGAACGGGACTTTGCAGCTCATCTGCGATCAGGCCGCGCCGCCGGCCCCGGGTCGCCGGATCGGGCACCGGTACGGCTTCGATAAGCTTGCGCGTATAGGGATGGCGCGGGTTTGAAAGCACTGCATCGCGCGGGCCGATCTCGACGATCTCGCCCAGAAGCATAACCGCAATGCGGTGGCTCACCCGCTCCACCACGGCGATGTCGTGGCTGATGAAGAGATACGCAAGCCCGAGTTCGCGCTGCAAATCGAGCATGAGATTGACCACCTGCGCCTTGATGGAAGCATCGAGTGCGGAGACGGATTCGTCGGCGACGATCAGGCTCGGTTCCAGTGCCAGGCCACGGGCGATGCAGATGCGCTGGCGCTGCCCACCGGAAAACTCATGCGGGAAGCGCAGCGCGTGCTCCGACGTCAGCCCGACCACCTCCAGCAGACGCGCCACCTTCTCCTGCACCTCAGCCCCGACCGCCAGCCCGTGCACGCGGATCGGCTCGCCGATGGCCGAGCCCACGGTCTGCCGCGGATTGAGCGAGCCGTAAGGGTCCTGGAAGATCATCTGCATGCGCTGACGCGCTGCTCGCAACCGTGCGGCATCGGCCTCCATCAGGTTCTCCCCCTCAAAGCGCACCTTGCCCGCCGCCGGCTCTACCAGGCGCAGGATGGAGCGGCCGGTGGTCGACTTGCCGCAGCCCGATTCGCCCACCAGCGCCAGCGTTTCGCCGGCGCGCACGGCAAACGAGACGTCCTCCACCGCATGCACATAGCCGGTGGTGCGGCCGAACAGCCCACCACGCATGGCAAAGCGCGTCGTCAAGCCCTCGACGTCGAGGATGGCATCGCCGCGCCTATCCGGCTCAGCATCCGGCTCCGGGCCGGGGCCCGTCTGCGCCATGGCGGGAAAACGGCGCGGAGTGGCCGTGTCGGCAAGCCCCCCGAGCTTTGGCACCGCACCGAGCAACATCCGTGTGTAACCGTGTTTCGGCGCGGCAAAGAGTTCGGCGGCGGGTGCCTCCTCCACCTTCTCGCCCTTCAGCATCACCACCACCCGGTCGGCGATCTCGGCCACCACGCCCATATCGTGGGTGATGAACATCACCGACATACCAATCTCGCTCTGCAACTCGCGGATCAGTTCCAGGATCTGTGCCTGGATGGTCACGTCGAGTGCGGTTGTCGGCTCGTCGGCAATCAGGAGCTTCGGCCGGCAGGCAAGCGCCATGGCAATCATCACGCGCTGGCGCATGCCGCCGGAAAAGCTGTGCGGATGCTCGCCGGCGCGCCGCTTGGCGTCGGGAATGCGCACCAGATCGAACAGGCGCAACACCTCGGCCTCGGCTTCCGCCCCATCCATACCGCGATGCCGGCGCAGCGCCTCGGCCACTTGGAAACCGACCGTCAGCACCGGGTTGAGGCTCGTCATCGGCTCCTGAAAGATCATGCCGATCTCGCCGCCGCGCACGTCGCGCATGGCTGCATCGTCGAGCGTGAGCAACTCTCTGCCGCCCAGCTTGACGGAACCCTCGATGCGCCCCACCCCCTGTTGCACCAGCCGCATGATGGAGAGTGCCGTGACCGACTTGCCGGAGCCGGATTCCCCCACCACGGCCACGGTCTCGCCCTCGCCGATGGCAAAGCCGGCATTGCGCACCACCGGCACCCACTCGCCGTCGACGCGGAACGAGGTGGTGAGCCCCTCGACGGATAGGATAGGCATCTTCATTCCTCACCCCTCAGCCGCGGGTCGATGGCATCGCGCAGCCCGTCACCCAGAAGGTTGAGCGCGAAGACGACGATGAGGATGGCGAGGGACGGAAATAGCGCCAGCCAGAAACTGTCCAGGATGTTCTCGAACCCCTCGCGGATCATGCCGCCCCAGGTGGCCGTCGGCGGACTGACGCCGAGGCCGATGAAGGCGAGCGAGGCTTCCACGCGGATCGCGGTCGCCAGCCACAGCGAGCCCATGACGAGGATCTCCGGCGCGATGTTGGGCAGGATGTGGCCGAACATCAGCCGAAGGTCCGAATAGCCGAGCGCCCGGCCCGCCTCGATGAACTCGCGGTTCTTCACCGCGATGGTCGGCGCCCGCGCGATGCGGGCGAAGGGCGGCACGGCGGTCAGCGCGATGGCGATCACCAGATTGGCGACGGAGGGCCCCATCATGGCAACAACGATCAGGCCGAGGATGAGCGAAGGGAAGGCAAGCAGCACGTCCATCACCTGCATGACGATGATGTCAGTGCGGCCGCCGAAATAGCCGGCCACCATACCGATCAGTGTGCCGATCACCATGGCCGAGCCGATGGCAAGCAGCCCGATGGTAAGCGAGATGCGCGCGCCCCACAGGATGCGCGAAAGCGTGTCGCGGCCATAAAAGTCCGTGCCCAGCCAGTGCTCCGCCGACGGCGGCTTGAGGCGGAACAGGATATTCTGGTCGAGCGGGTCGTAAGGCGCGATCACCGGGGCCAGGACGGCAAGCAGCACAACGATGAGGAACCCACCGAGCCCGACCCAGGAGGTCTTGTTGGCATTGAAGGCCTTGATGATTCCACCACCCATGGCGGCGGCGACACTGCGCAGATAGGCCGCGCGCGAGAGGGGCGCTGTCGCAGCATTGGTCATGAGTATTTGATCCTCGGGTCGATCAGGCCATAGGTCAGGTCCGTGATCAGGTTCACCAAAACGACGATCAGCGTGTAGATCACCATCATGCCCTGCAGCATGGTGTAGTCGCGCTGGTTGAGCGCGCCGATGATGAGCTTGCCCAGGCCCGGCCGGTTGAAGACGATCTCGGTGAGCACGGAATTGCCGATCAGGATGCCGAGATAAAGGCCCACCACCGTCACCACCGGGATCAGCGCGTTGCGAAGGCAGTGACGCCAGATGATGGTGGCGAAGGCCAGCCCCTTGGCATGCGCGGTCCGCACATAGTCCTGGTTCAGCACTTCCAGCATAGCCGAGCGGGAAACGCGGGTGATGTAGGCGGCCATGATGAGCCCGAGGTTGATCGCCGGCAGCGCCAGGTCGCGCAGCCGATCGGACAGCGTCGTGCCCTGCCCGGAGCTGATGACGGGAAACCAGCGCAGCTGGATGGCGAAGACCAGCAGAAGCAGCACCGCCGAGACGAAGGCCGGAAAGGACAGCCCCAGAAGCGAGGCTATGCGGGTGATGTAGTCGGGCAGCTTGTTGCGCCTGACCGCCGACCACACACCAAGCGGAATGCCGACAGCGGCCCCCAGCACAAGCGACACGAAGGTAAGCTCCAGCGTCGCCGGCAGCACCTTCAGGATCTCCTGGATCACCGGCCGGCCGGAAACCATGGAGACACCCCAGTCGCCGACAAGGACGCCGCCGAGGAACTGGAAGTACTGCACATAAAGCGGCTGATCGAGGCCGAGCCGCGCACGCAGCGCGTTGAGCGCCCCCTGGCTCGCCTGATCGCCGAGAATGGCCATGGCCGGGTCGCCGGGTAAAACCCGCACGATGAAGAAGACGATGGTCAACACCGCGAAAAGCGTGATGACGGCGAAGCCGAGCCGCTTGAGGACGAATGCTGTCATGGCGTGTACCGATGGAGGCCTGTCGTTGTCATGTCTTCTTGCAAGGCGTCCCCCTGTTCCGTCGGAAAGATTTCTCCTCGGAGGGAGAGACTATCCGATATGCCGGTGCTGCCCCCCACTCCGTCTCGGTCTTCGGCCAAGCCACCTCTCCCCATTTGATGGGGGAAAGGAAGGGCACCCTTCATCGCGGCCGGCGTTTCCTCTCCCCCGTTCGCGGCGGAAAGGTGGATCGCGCGGTACGCGCGAGACGGAGTGGGGGCTAACGCCCTATCCGCTAGCGCGAAGGGTGCCGGAGGGGCGCCCTCTACTCGCTGAACTGTGCCGCTTCAGTCACCGGCGGGCTCAGGTTGAGCGAGCCGTTGACCTCAACGCCAAGATCGAGCGTGTCCTTCCACGCCCAAAGCTGCAGGCTCTGGACGAGCGGCACCGCACACACCTCGTCCATGATCTTGCGCTGGGCCTCCGCCCACAGTTCGAGCTGCTTCTCGTCGTCCGTCTCAACGCGCGCGGCGGCGATCTCCTCGTCGGCCACATCGCAGTGCGAGAAGTTCGCGACAGCCGTCGGCTTGCCGACGATGGCGTCGGAGTGGAAGAACTGCGACAGATAGACGTCGGCGACCGGGAAGCGTGCAGCGGCATAGTGGGTCACCTGGCTCAAATCCTTGCGGATCTGTTCATGGAAGGTGGCGTGCTCCACCGTCTCGATCTCCAGGTTGATGTCGGCCTCCCGCAGAAGCGCCTGCACCGCCTCCATGGTGGTCAGCATGCCGGGCAGCGTCGTGTGTATGGCCTTGATGGTTACACCGTCGGGGTGGCCCGCCTCGGCCAGCAAGGCCTTCGCCTTCTCCACCGAAAACGCATAGGTCGGCACACCCCCGGTGTAGCCGAGATTGCCTTCCGGCACCGGCGAGACGGCGGCCAGCGTCACGTCCGGCCCCTTGAACGCAACCAGGGCGTCGCGATCGATGGCATGTGCGACAGCGCGGCGCACGCGCACGTCATCGAGGGGCGGCATCGTCATGTTGAGGTGGATGACCGACATTTCGCCCGGCGTCATCACCGCCACCTTGGTGCCGGGAACCTCGGAAATGCGCTCCACCCAGGTCTGATCCTGCTTGCCGTAGATCATGTCGATCTCGCCGGACTGGAAGGCGAGGTCGCGCGAGGAATCCGAGGGGATATAGCGGTAGAAGATCTCCTTGATGTGCGGCTCGCCGCGGAAATATTCCGGGTTCGCCACCAGCTTCACATATTGCTGCGGCTGATACTCTTCGAACATGAAGGGTCCGGTGCCGATGGGCGTTCGCTCGAACTCGGACCCAAGCGCCTCGACGGCATCTTTGCACACGATGTTGCCCCCGTGATAGGGCACCAGCAGGCCGAGCAGGCTCGGCACCGAGTTCTTCAGCGTGATGGTCACCTCATGGTCGCCCGTCGCCTCCACGCTTTCAAAAGCCGCGTAGCTGTCGGCGAAGGCCGAGATGTCGGGATCGGCCGCGCGGTTGAGCGAGAAGACGACGTCTTCGGCATCGAGAGGACCGTAATCGCCATGGCAATCGACATCCTGGCGCAGCGTGAATGTCCAGGTCAGCCCGTCCTCGGAGGAGGTCCAGCTTTCGGCGATGTCGGGCTCGATATCGGCCGGGTTCGCCTCGCCCGGCTTGATGCGCACCAGGCCGTTGAACATCCAGTGCAGAAGGCCCTTGTCCGGCGTCGACGTCGCCACATGCGGGTCGAGCTTGCCGGCATCGGCACTGGCCATGCCGACATTCAGCGTCTCACCCGCTGCGTGGGCGCTGCCTGCCATGGCCAAGCTTATGAGCGTTAATCCGATCGTTTTTCTCATTGGTTCCACCTCTCTTCCTTGTTGTTCGACTTGTCGTTGAATGCTCCTTACAGCGTATCCTCGAGCCGGCAGTTGACCAGCATTTCGGCAATCGCCGCGCTGTTGGGAAGCGCAATCGCCGTGGCGGCGAGCTCGGCGAGATCGCCAGGCTCTATCATCTCCTCGCGGCTTACTTTGGTGACACCGGCGGTGAGATCGGTGGCGACAAAGCTCGGGCAAAGCGCAGTCGCCCGCACCCCGTGCTTCCAGCCGATGCGGCGTGTGCCGTGTGTCAGCGCCATCACCGCGTGCTTCGTCATGTTGTAGGCGATGTTGTCGTTGCGCACCCGCTTCCCCGAAAGCGAGGCGACATTGACGATGCGCCCGCTGCCCGCGGCCTTCAGATGCGGCAGGCAGATGCGGGTGAGGAAGAGCGGACCCTTGACGTTGATCGTCCACAAGGCGTCGAGATCGGCCTCCTCCCCCTCCTCGATGGAGAAGGTGTTGGAGGTGCCGGCATTGTTGACCAGTGCGTCGAGCCGGCCGAACTTCGCAAGTGTCGCGGCAAGCCAGGCGGCATGGCTTTCCCGATCCGCCGCCTCGTAGCGTGCGCATAGAAGCTGCTCACCGGCCAAGGGCGCAAGGGCCGTCTCAAGCGCCGCCACGTCCCGCGCCCCGGCGCTCACCGCATAGCCCTTGGCGTGCAGGGTCTCGGCGATGACGCGGCCAATGCCGCGGCTGGCGCCGGAGATCATGACGACACGGCCTTTCGGATCGAGCATTCTATCCCCTTCCCTGCCCCTCCATGAGCTCAGCCATGCAGCGTGAGCTCCGCTTCCGGCCGGGCGCTGCCCGAAAAGCGGTCAAAGCGGAAAGCCTCCAGCGCCAGCCGCGGCCGGCGCCCCAAAGCCAGGTCGGCGGCCAGCGGACCGGTAACAGGGCCAATGCCGAAGCCATGGCCGGAGAAGCCCGCCGCCACCACCAGATTGCCATAACCCGGCGCCCGGTCGACCACCGGTAGCGCGTCCGGCGTTAGATCGAGCACACCGCCCCACACGCTCTCCACCTCGGCCTCGGCGAGTGCCGGCAGCACCGCCGCCACCCTGCCTATACCATCCATCACCTGGCGGGCCGTCGGCCGGACGACCGGACCCCTGTCGGTTTCGGAGAGAGCGCCCGCCCACGCCTCGGCGCCGCTCGTCACCCGCAGCCGTCCGGATACCTCCTGCCGCGCCGCCATGTCCGCATTGGCCACGCCGAGGACGGGCCGCAATAGCGGTGCGCAGGGCGCGGTCCGCACCACCGTGACCATCGGCCGGCGCAGGGGAATGGAAAGCCCGAGTGGCTCCAGCATAGCGTTGACGAAGATGCCGGGCGCGGCGAGCACCGTGCCGGCGGCGATGCGGCGACGGTCGGTGATAGCTTCAGTCACGCGTCCGCCTTCCGCCTCGAGCCGCAGGATCCGCTCGCCCATGGAAACGCGCGCGCCGAGCCGCTCAGCCCGGTCGAGAAAGGCCAAAACCGTCGCCACCGGATCGGCATGCCCGTCGGTCGGACACCATGACGCCGCGAGCACCGCAGACGACAGCGCCGGCGCCACCTCGCGCACGGCGGCAAGATCGGGCAAGAGGGCGAGATCGAGCCCCGCCGCCTTTTGCTCCGCCACCAGCGCCTTCAGCGTTTCGACCTCCCCTGCATCGCGCGCAAGCCTCAAGTTTCCGTGCTGGCGATAGCCCGTGTCGGCCTCCAGCGTGCGGTCGAGCTCCGGCCACAATGCCACTGCCTCCCGCGCAAGCGGCAGCTCGGCGGCGTGGCGGCCGGACTGGCGAACGCCGGCAAGGGTCCAGCCTGAGGCCATAGCCGCCGGTCCGTAGCGGTCGACGATCTCCACCCGCGCGCCCGCTTCGGCCAGCGCAAGGGCGGCCGCCGCACCCGTGATGCCGGCGCCGATGACGAGGACGTCCGGCGCACTCATGCCGCCGCCCTCCGCTCGAAACGCGACAAGGCGAACGGCGCGGGATCGACCAGCGGTTCCTCGCCGAGGACGGTCTGTGCCGCCATCAAGCCGACGCCTGGCCCGATGCCGAAACCATGACCGGAAAGCCCGGTCGCAATCAGCAGTCCCGCCCAGCCGAGCGGCGTGTCGACCACTGGAAGCTCGTCGGGCATCACGTCGATCATGCCGCCCCAGCTCTGCACAGGGCGGGCTTCGGCAAGCTGCGGATGCAGCGCCCGCGCGGACGCCATGACCTCCCCAAGCAGCTTGCCGTCCGGCTCAGGGTCGAGCACGCGCACCTTCTCGAAGGGGCTCGTCTCGTCGGCGCGCCAGCGCACCGCGCCCAAGGGCCCGAAGAAGTCACGGCCGGCCCTGATCTTCATGATGCGCCAGCGCTGCCTGAGCACCGGCAGGAAGGCACCAAAGTGCCGGAAGGCGGCGGGGATGAGCTGGAACTCCGCCGCCCCGCTGCGCGCAATCGTGTAGCCGCCGTCGAGCCGCCGCCGCACCGAGGCGCCCGCCGCCCCCAATGCGCCGGGGCTGATCTGCGGTGCCGGCGCGGTCCTCAAGACCGAGGACTTGACGGCGAGCTGCGGCAGGCCGAGCCCGAGATTTTCAAGGAAGGTGCGCGACCAGACCCCGCCCGCCAGGATCACCGCCTGACAGGCGATCTCCCCCCGCTCGGTCACGACGCCACTGACACGCCCGCCGGCGCGCTCGACCGTGCGTACGGCGCAGTTCTCCAAAACGGTGACACCAAGCTTCGCCGCGTGCCTCGCCATTGCCGGAACTGCCAGAGACGGCTCGGCGGCAGCGTCCGACGGCGTATGCAGCGCGCCCTTGAAGCGCCGATCCTCGCGGCCGAGGAGCGCATCGGTCTCCGCGGCCGAGAGCAGCGCCGTGTCGAGCTGGAACGGGTGCACCTTCTCCAGCCACGCCGCATGCGCGGCAAGCTGCTCCTCTGTCTCGGCCAGATAGGTGATGCCGCACGCCCGGTAGCCGATGTCATTCCCGAGCTCGGGCACGAGCCGCGCCCACAGCCGCGCACTTTCGATCATCAGCGGCAACTCGGCCGGGTCGCGCCCCATTTTGCGAATCCAGCCCCAGTTGCGCGACGACTGCTCGCCGGCAATGCGTCCCTTCTCGCAAAGGACCACACGGAGGCCGCGCTCGGCGAGAAACAGGGCCGCGGAAACGCCAACCACCCCGCCACCGATAACGATGACATCGGTGCTTGCCGGAAAGGATGCGATGTTCTGTCTGGTATCAATCCCGCCCACTGCGGATGCCCCTCACACGAGCCGGAAAATGCATCGTCAGTGAAGGGGCGGCCTTGCTATAAGGCAAATAAGGAATCATTACGTGAGTATCACCAAATCTTATAGTCAAGAATGCGGGCTCTTCCATTGTAGCCTGCACCACGCCCCTCATCCCAGAACACCGGCAGGACGAACCATGCTCAGCCAACGATCCCTGGAAGCCTTCCGCGAGGTAATGCGCACCGGCACCGTTTCGGGCGCGGCGGAGGAGCTTTTGATCTCGCAGCCAGCCGTAAGCCGGCTTATCCGCGAGCTTGAG
The DNA here is from genome assembly GCF_025336525.1 of Chelativorans salis. Taxonomy (GTDB): domain Bacteria; phylum Pseudomonadota; class Alphaproteobacteria; order Rhizobiales; family Rhizobiaceae; genus Chelativorans; species Chelativorans salis. The sequence goes on along the minus strand of NZ_JAOCZP010000010.1, from coordinate 112,813 downwards.
GAGCGCTCGGGCTTGCACCTCTTCACGCGCCACGGCGGGCGCGTGGTGGCGACACCGGAGGCGCACGAATTCTGGCTGGAGGTCGAGCGCAGCTTTACGGGGCTCAAGCAGATCGAGCGCGCGGCGGACCAGATCAAGCGCGGGCAGCGCACGACGCTGAGCATCGCCGCCGCCCCGGCTTTCGCCCACACAGCATTGCCGCAGGCCGTCGCCCAGCTGCACGCCGAGCGGCCCGAGTTCCGTGCCGAGTTCTTCGCCATGACCACCTTGCCCGTGGTGCGCCAGGTGGCGCTCAGGCAATGCCAGATCGGCTTCGGCATCCCCACGCAGCACAAGTTCGAGATCGATGTGGTGCGCACGGGCGCCCTGCCCTACCGCTTTATCGCCCCGGCAGGCCATCCACTCGGCGAAAAGGAAATCATCTCCTTCAACGACCTTTCCGGCGTCGACTTCGTCAGCTTTGTCGATTCCACCATGACCGGCCGGCTCTTCGACCGCCGCTTCGCCAAGATGCGCCGACCGCCGCTGGTGAAGATACGTGCCTATCTTTCTATCGTCATCTCGGCCTTGGTGCTGCGCGGCCTGGGCGTCGCGCTGATCGACCCCTTCACGGCGGAAGACCACGTGCGCCTCGGCGGCATCTCGCGGCCGTTCGAGGCGGAAGAGCGGTTCGAGTATTCGATCATCAAGCCGCTCGGTGAAAGGCTCGGCGCCGAGTGCGTAGCGCTGGTGGAGCATTTCGAGGCCCTGGCGGATGCGCATCGGGCCTGAGTGGCTCCGCTCACAGCCGGAACGCCCTACCCTGCCCCGTCGCCTTCGGCTTCCACCACCGTGCTCACCTTCGCCTTGGCCTCCAGCGTGCGGTGTACCGGACACTTCCCGGCGATCTCCGCAAGCTTGTCCCGCAGCTCCTGGGAGATTTTCCCTTCCACCGAGATCACGCGCTCGAAACGGTCGATCCTGGCGCCGCCGTCGCGCTCCTCATCTGTGCATTCCGCGCAGTCGCGGGCGTGCATCTTGGCATGCGAAACGTCGACGCTGACACGCCCAAGCGACAGCCCCTTGCGGTCGGCGTACATGCGCAGCGTCATCGACGTGCACGCGCCCAGCGCGATCGACAGGAAGTCGTAGGGCGACGGGCCCGAATCGAGCCCACCCACGCTTTCCGGCTCGTCGGCGAACAGCCTGTGCCGGCCGGCCAAAACCGTGTTCTGGTAGGCGCCCGCCCCCGTCTCCGAGACGCGCACGTGCTCGATGGCCACGCGGTCTTGCGGCACATCACCGACGATATAGCGTGAAAGCCAACCCGCCATCACGCGGGCGGCGAAGGCCGCATCGTCGTGTTGGGTGAGAAGATGGTCGGCTGTGTCCAGCGATACGAAGCTCTTGGGATGCTTGGCCGCCGTGAATATCGCCGTGGCGTTCTCGATGCCCACCGTCTCATCCCGCGGCGCGTGCAGGATGAGGAGCGGTTTCCTCATCGCCGCCACGGCTTCTAAGATGCGCTGGGCGCGCACATCCTCCACGAACTGCTTGCCGATGCGGAACTTGCGCCCGGCGAGATCGACCTCCGCATCGCCCTGCCTGTCGATCACTTCCAGGCTGGCGCCGAAATTCTTCAGCACATGGGCGGCATCGGCCGGGGCGCCGATGGTGACGACGGCGCGCACTTCCGGAATGTCCTTGGCCACAGCCAGCACCGCCGCGCCACCCAGCGAGTGGCCGATCAGCACCGACGGTGCCAGGTAGTGGTCGCGCAGATAATCGGCGGCCGAGACGAGGTCGGCGACATTGGAGGAAAAATCGGTCGAGGCGAATTCCCCCTCGCTCGATCCGAGCCCCGTGAAATCGAAACGCAGCACGGCGATGCCCTCGCGCGCCAGCTCTGCAGCAATGCTGCGCACCGCCGCCAGGTCCTTCGAGCAGGTGAAACAATGGGCAAACAGCGCATAGGCGCGAACCGGCCCACCCGGTAGATCAAGGCGGGCGGCGAGCGTGGCGCCGGAGTGGCCGGCAAATTCGAGCCGCTGGGTCGATGAGGTCATGGCAAGGCCTTTCGATATCGGAAGGAAAGCATACCGCATGCGTAGGCGGTTTTCACGTCGGGCCCGAAGCCGGCATCGGTTGGAACGGCTGCAATATACAGAAGCGATTGGCGGCTTTACTTCCGCTGGTCGGGATTTGCTTTTCGCCTGCGTATGGCCAAGTTGGCGGTACGACGGCCGGGCCCGCAGGTTCACACCACTCTCTATCCATAAAGCGCGACTCGCTCCTCACGACTCGGCACCGATAGGTAGCAGGCGCTCCATCCAGTGAGCGCAGGGATGCTGAAGATGGAAACCGCGTCCCGAACAACGCCCTCCCCTCCCACCCGAATCCGCCAGCCGAATCATAGGCTTCCGCACCCTCGGAAGCTGTTAACCCTTTGTTAACCAAAAACTTCTTGACGAATCCGGGACGCACCATTCCAATAGTTACGGAAATAACCGCGTTTTGGCGCCGAGGGCGTAACCGTATGGCGGGGGCGGAGATTGTGGGCTGTCTGCGTTAATGCCGGCGACCGGACGTAATGGCTTCGAAAAGGAGCATGTGCGGCCGCCGGCGTAGGTGGCTCGCCCGTCGGGGGCGAATCGCGGTAGGGTGCGGCAGGTTGTAGAGGGATTGCCGTCCGTTGGGCGGCACGGAGGGAGTTTTATCCCCACCCTTTCGTGTACGCGTAGAATTGGGACCGGTGGGCATGGTGCCCCCGATGAGCCAAGGGATGGGCCATGCGCCCGAGGGGAATTTGATGTTGGACAACGCGGTGGACCGGACGACGAGCGTTAATATGGCGGCCGACGAGCGGATCGCCGCCGACGCCGCGCTGCTTTCCGAGCAGCTTCGCGTCTTGCGCGACCGGGTTTTCCCGCCCTCCTCGCAAAAGTCGCTACGCACTTTTTCGAGCGGCGAAGCAGCCAAGCTCGTGGGCGTCTCCGATGGCTATCTGCGCCAGCTTTCCATTGCCGGCGATGGGCCTCAGCCGGACACGGGCCCCGGCGGCAGGCGGTTCTACTCATTGGCCGACATCAACGCGCTGCGCCGGTATCTGGCCGAGCAGGCCCGCGCCAAGGGACACCTCTCCAAGGCGCGCTCCTACGTGAAATGGCGGGATCTCGAGACGGAGCATCTGCAGGTGATCGCCGTCACCAATTTCAAGGGCGGCTCCGGCAAGACCACCACCAGCGCCCATCTGGCCCAGCACCTGGCGCTCGCGGGATACCGGGTGCTGGCCGTCGACCTGGATCCTCAGGCCTCCCTTTCCGCCCTCTTCGGCTATCAGCCGGAGCTCGACCTTTCCGGCAATGACACGCTCTATGGTGCCATCCGCTATGACGAGGAGCGGCGGCCGCTTTCGCAGATCGTCCGCAAGACCTATTTCGACGGCCTCGACCTCGTGCCCGGCAATCTGGAGCTGCACGAATTCGAGCACACGACGCCGCGCATGCTGGCCGAGCGGCAGGCCGGCAGCGGCGCCGACGAGTTCTTCTTCGCCCGCATCCAGGCAGCTCTTGCCACCGTGGCCGACGACTATGACGTGGTCGTCATCGACTGCCCGCCGCAGCTGGGTTTCCTGACGCTGTCGGCACTCTGTGCAGCCACCTCGGTCATCGTCACCGTGCATCCGCAGATGCTGGATGTGGCCTCCATGAGCCAGTTCCTGTTCATGACCGCCGATCTTTTGTCGGTGGTGCGGGCGGCGGGCGGCACGCTCAATTTCGACTTCCTGCGCTATCTGGTGACCCGCTACGAACCCAATGACGGGCCGCAGACGCAGATTGTCGGCTTCCTGCGCTCGCAGTTCGGCGAGCGAGTGCTGACGGCGCCGATGGTGAAATCAACGGCGATTTCCGATGCCGGTCTGACCAAGCAGACGCTTTACGAGGTGGGCCGCGACAGCTTCACCCGCTCCACCTACGACCGGGCGATGGAAGCGTTGACAGCTGTCAACTCCGAGATCGAGGGCCTCGTTATGGAAGCCTGGGGCCGCGGCGAGGGAGGCGGCGCATGAACAAGCGCAGGGACCATCTGAAGGCGCTGTTTGGCGGAGGCCCTTTGCCCGGAGAGGATGCCCCCTCCCCCTCGCCGCAAACGAACCGTGCCCCGGAGACGAAGTCATTCCCGTCGCCGACGAAAGCCAACCCGCCGCGTAGCGCCTCTGGTGCGGTCAAGGCGATGGGGCTGACGCTCGACGGCGTGACGCGCGACATCGATGAGGCACGTGCCATCCGCGAGAGCCTTGCCAGAGGTGAGCATGTGGTGGCGATCGACCCGATGCTTATCGACCCCTCGCCCGTGCGCGACCGGCTTTCCGGTGAGGAGACGGGCGAAGAGGGTTTTGAGGCGCTGGTGGAGAGCGTGCGCGAGAACGGCCAGCAGGTACCGGTGCTCCTGCGCCCGCACCCGGAGAAGGCCGGTCGCTACCAAGTGGCCTATGGCCATCGCCGTGTGCGCGCTGCCGCTCGGCTGGCGACCCCGGTGCAGGCCGTCGTGCGCCAGCTTGCCGACGAGGAACTGGTGCTTGCCCAGGGCAAGGAAAACAGCGAGCGGCGCAACCTCTCCTTCATCGAGCGCGCCTTCTTCGCCCGCTCCCTCATAGACCACGGTTTCGACCGAGCCATCGCCCAGCGTGCGCTGTCCGTTCACAAGGCCGACATCACACGTCTTCTGGCCGTGGCCGACGCCGTGCCCGAGCGGGTGGCGCGGGGGATCGGACCGGCGCCCAAGGCCGGCCGCGAGCGCTGGATGGCGCTGGCGGAGTATCTGCAGCGGGAATCGGCGGCCGTCATCGCAGACGATCTGGTCACTTCCGAGAGCTTTCTGAAACTGCCGACCGACGAGCGCTTCCGCTCACTCTTCGAGCGCGTCGCGCGCCTTTCCAGATCGCCACAGTCCGGCAAAACGGCGCCGCGGCAGATCGCTGACGAAAAGGGCAGGGTGCTCGCCCGGCTCAGCGAGGGGAAGAAGCCGAAGCTCGAATTCGACGAGAAGGTAGAGCCCGGCCTCGCCCGCTACATAGCAGAGCGCCTGCCGGAGCTCGCCGCACGCTTTGCCGAGGAGAAGGCCCACGAGACGGATTGAGGGATCGCCGGGGCTAGAGCCTCGGTGCGTATGGAGTGAAACGAGGACCAACGGAAAGAGGAAAACCGCGCAAGAAAAAGGCCCCCAGAACGTCGCCATTCCGGAAGCCCCTTTCGATGTAGCAATCTGAAAGAATCACTTCCGACCGGTAATGTCAAGCATCGGCGCGCTCCGGTGACGTCTTTTTCTTGCCTTTTGAGAGGCAGGAGCCATGTCGGAGAGATTTGCCGTCTCGCCATTCGGCGGGAAGGGGTTGGTGCGCGCGCAATTTGCCGTCAACGAGCAGGTTTTGCGGGCACGCCGGACGAAACGAGCCAGCAAAGCGTTGGCGGATGCCAACAGCGAGCGGCAGCCTGGGGAAGAGGGCGGTCCTGACAAGTGGAAGCTCCTACGCGCCATCACCGAAGCGCGCGCCGCACTGAAGCTTTCCAACCGCACGATCATCGTTTTGGAGGCGCTGGTGAGCTTTTGCCCGGAGCGCATCCTTGCTGTCGGGCGGTCACTGGTCGTCTTCCCCTCCAACGCCGAATTGTCGCTGCGCACGCGCGGCATGGCGCCAGCTACCCTACGCCGCCATCTGGCCACTCTGGTGGAAGAAGGTCTCGTCCTGCGCCGCGATAGCGCCAACGGCAAGCGCTATGCCTGCCGCGACGAGGACGGGCGCATCAAAACCGCCTTCGGCTTCGACCTGTCGGCCCTTGCCGTCCGTGCCCCTGAGATCGAACAACTGGCTGCGGAAGCACGTCGCCAGGCGGCGGCCGTGCGCACGATCAGGAGCGAGATCACCATCCACTTGCGTGACGTAGCGGCCATCCTGCGGGCCGCCGAAGAAGAGGGCAGGGGAGATGCCTTCCTCGCCCTTAGAGAGGAACTGGATGCGCTTTCCGGCCGCCTTGGCCGCAACACGGATGTAGAGACCCTTCAACGGCGCCGCGACCGCTTGGTGGCACTGCGCGCGCGGGTGGAAACCGAGTGGCTTTCAGAAACGCCGGAGCCTGAAGAAGCGCCTGAGTTGACAGCTGTCAACGAGGCAGCCCAGCCCACGGAAACGCTGTCGAAACCCCGGAAATTGAGCGCCAATGACGCGCAAAATGAGCGCCATATAGAGAGTTCAGACTCTGAGGATTCATCTAAAAATAAAGGAAGTTTTTCTGAATTCCCCAGCCGCACGCACAGCGCTTCACCTGCAAAAGTTGACAGCTGTCAACTCTCATCACCCTGCGCACCGGGCCTCGCCATCACATCCGTCCTGTCGGCCTGTCCGCAGATCGACGATTACCTCCCCGGCGGAATTCGTGGCTGGCACGATCTCGTAAAGGCAGCCGATCTCGTGCGCACGATGCTGGGCATATCAGGCGAAACATGGTTGCAGGCTCGCAGAGCTATGGGCAACGTCAACGCGGCCATCGTGGTAGCGGCGATGCTGGAGCGTGCCGACGAGCTCAAGTCTCCCGGCGCATATCTGCGCGACCTGGCAAAGCGCGCCGAAGAAGGCGGGTTTTCGCCAAAGCCCATGCTGGCCGCACTGGTTTCGGCGCGGCTGCGAAGGGGGCGGCGAGCACGGCTCGATGCTTGAGTTCGAACACGCAATGCGCCATGATGGTCGGACCGACCGCCGCAAACGCTATGCTGGCCATCTCAACCGCGTTTGTCATTGCGCCTCCGCCTAGATCGACCCCCGTTGCTCCTAAAAAGCAAATCCCGACCAGCGGAAGGAAATGCCGAGATAACTTCCGTATAATAATGTGCTAGATGTCCTTTATGGGGCATGATTCGCTTGAACTTTCTAGCCAAGGGCTGCTTATGCCGCTGGCTCGCGCCGAGGATCTGCTGGCGCGGCTGGACGAGCGAGTGGCGCGCAGCGCCCAGGGACGCGGCTTTAGCGAGCGGCAGCACTTCACTGAGGCCGCCGCCGCCTTGTGGCTGGATGGCGAGCTGGTCCATGTGGAGGACTTGGTGCTGCATGACGGGCGTATGGACGTGCGGGCGCCGACCCACGAAATAACCCGCGCCCATGGTGTCCTGCGAGCCCGCCGGCGCATTGCCGGCAATCGTCCGGACTGGGCCCTTTCGCCGGACGGCCTGGGGGTACTCGTTGCGCGGGAAGGGGAGGGCGCTCCCCTGCCGGTGATGCCGGCCGAGACGCCGGGATACGCGGAGCCTACACGAGGGGAGGGCGACCAGCCGGAGCCGCTGGCCGAGGAATTCGCGGAGATCGACGCCGTGCTGGCGCGAGCGGGCCGGGCGCTTGCGAACAAGGGTACGGCTCAAGATGTCGAGAAGCTCGCCACACCGTGGCCGCTGCCGGCACCCACCGCATCGACTGGCTTTGCAGAGGCCGGCGAAGCCGCGCTCGGTGCGTTGATGCGCGATCCTGACAGGGATGAGACTGCGCTTCTAGGTGAATGGCTGGCCCTGGTGCGCCGGGCCGAGGCGGAGGCGCTGCCCCCCGTCATGACCGCCTACCTTGCCTGGGAGGCATGGGAACGGATCGATCCGCTGGAGCGCCAGCACTGGTTGGGTAACCTCCTGGTGGCCGCGCTGTTGCGCAAGAGCGGCAAGACAGGAGCCCATCTGGCGGGGCTTTCGGGCGGTCTGCGCGGCATTTCCCGCGAACGCCGGCAAAGCCGCAACCGGGCGACACGGTGTCTCGCCTTCTTCGAAGCATTGAGTGCGGCGGCCATCGCCGGCGCCAAGGAGATCGATCGGCTGGAACTGGCGGCAGCCCAGATGGAGCGACGGCTGAAAGGCAAGCGCCGCAACTCGCGCCTGCCGCGCCTCGCCGAGCTGATCCTGTCGCGCCCGGTGGTCTCGGCCGGGCTCATCGCCGCCGAGTTGAAGATCACCCAACGCGCTGCGCTGAACCTGATCGACGAGCTGGGCGTGCGCGAACTGACAGGCCGCGGGCGCTACAGGGCATGGGGCATCGTATAAAAGGCCTTTTGAGGATGCTCTCATAAATTGAGTTATGTTCTCATGGGTTGTACCGGCTACATCAGGCGCAAGCGGGTAACGATGGCAAGGACGTGGTGTTCCCGTTCAACGTGGCGCTGCAGGAGAATAAGCCGATCACCATCATCTCGACGCCGCTGAACGCCTATCTGCCGGCAGGCCTGGAGCTGCGGATCGACGGCGGCGGCGCCAGGCGGGCCGCCTTCGAGACGTGCAACGTTTGGGGATGCCAAGCCGGGTTCGCGTTTGAAGTGCCGCTGCTGACGGGGGTGCGCCGCGGCAATTTTTTTCCGAGACGATGAGGGATTCCAAGGCGACGCAAGACCCCCTCGAGGTATCGCTGAAGGGGATAACCGCCGGACTGGAGGCGCTCGCGGAGCAGAATTGAAACACCTGTGAATTCTGAAGCAACTGGTTTCGAGGTCGGAACGGTAGTGCAGCGAAAGATATCCCCCAACGCATGCATATGGTTTCGAGCGTCGCCGGCGGTTGCGGGCGGTGAGGGAATGACTGTCTCTTATCGCGAGCGGCGCGTTCCCAGCACCGTGCCCGCAATGGCAAAGATCACTGGAAGGGAAGCGGCCGCGCCCGCCATCAGGCGGGCGGCGCCCGCCGGCACGATCGTCGCCCAGCGTCTTGTTTCTCCGTCGAACCGCCCGCGGGCACCGAAATCCTCCTCTTCGTCAACCGGCTCGAACAGATTGTCCGGGCGGGTCTCTGCCGCTTCGCTGGCCACCTGGCCGGACCATCCGACCTGGGCGAGCCTGCGTTCGAGGTAGCCGGGCGCGACGACGCTGCCGGCCATGACTTGCAGCGAGGAGGTGGCTACCACCAACTCGCGCGGGGCAAAGCGGGCGGCGTAAAGGATTGCCTCGGCGGCCACTTCAGGCTCGTAGACAGGGGCGACGGGGCGCGGACGCCCGGCCATCTTGTTGCGAGACCAGTCGAACTGGGGCGTGTTGAGCGCCGGTAGGACGACGAAGGACAGCCGCACCTTGCTGCCCTCGTGGATGAGCTCGCTGCGCAAGGATTCGGTGAAGCCGCGCACGGCGAATTTGGCGCCGCAATAGGCGGCCTGCAGGCAAAGTCCGTGGTAACCGAGTGCCGAACCCACATTGACGATCGTCCCCCGGTTGGCCGCGCGCATGCGCCGGAGCGCACTCATGGTGCCGTGAACCTGCCCGAGATAAGTGACCTCCGTGACGCGGCGAAATTCTTCCGGCGTCACTTCGGAGGTCGGACCAAAGATGGTGACCATGGCGGCGTTGACCCAGACGTCGATGGGCCCTTGAGTCTTCTCCGCCTCCGCTGCCGCCGCCTCGACGGCACCGGCGTCGGCCACATCCGTCGGTATGGCCAGAGCCGTCCCGGCGTTCCTCTCCACTTCGGCGCGCGCGCCTTCCAGTCCCGCCCTTCCGCGGGCGAGCAGCGTGACTTTCCAGCCGCGGCGGGCACAGGCAATAGCTGCCGCGCGGCCCGCGCCGGCGCTGGCTCCGGTGATGACGACGTGTCTGGAGACTTTTCGCGACATGGTCCTAATCCTGTTCTTGCGCAGACTCACAACAGGAGCGCGGCGAATAAGTTCCTGTTCGCGCGTCGGCCCATCTTCCGCCTCGGCCCATCTTGAGGAAGAGACGGCGAATGTGACAGGCCTCAGGTCACGTGCCCGCGAGGCGGATTAACTTCGCGCGAAAAGAAGGCTCCGTTCTTCTCTTCAATCCCAGGGGCTTGTTCCAGGCTTGTGGTTTTTCAGCCGGAACGGTTCTTCGCCATCCGGCATTCTGTGTTTGGCGGCAACAGCCCGGCCGAAGATGCACCCATGCAACTAAACCTTTCACTCGCTATCGCCGGAGCATTGGTGCTCGTAGTTGGGCTCGTCTCGGAGAAGATGAAGCACACCATCGTTTCAGAGCTGATGGTGTCCGTCACACTCGGGATCATTGTGGGGCCGATGGTGCTCAATATCATCGAGGTCCAGGGCTGGGGAGACCACCATACGATCATAGAGGAGGCCGCCAGGATCACGCTGGCAATAGGTCTTATGGGCGTGGGCCTGCGGCTCAGCCCGAACGACTTCCGCACGCTTGCGCGGCCAGTGGCGGTCGTGCTCACGCTCGGCATGCTCGGCATGTGGCTGTGCAGCGCGGCGTTGGCCGGATGGATTTTCGACCTGCCGCTCTGGACGGCCTTGCTGATCGGTGCGGTGATGACGCCGACCGATCCGATCGTCTCCAGCAACATCGTGACGGGAAAATTCGCCAAGGAGCGGCTGCCGGCCCGTGTGCGCGCCGCACTCAGCCTCGAATCCGGTGCCAATGACGGGCTCGCCTTCGTGATCGTGCTTTTGCCACTGCTGGTGCTCGCCGGCGGTGAGGGCACCATCAGGGAATGGTTCGTCACGGGCATTCTTTTGGGTGTCGGTCTTGCGGCGGTGCTCGGGGTCGCGCTGGGAGCCAGTACAGCATGGCTGTTTGGCCTGGCGCAGCGGAAGGGCATCATCGAAAACTATTCCGTGCTGACTTTCACACTGGCGCTGACCATCTTCACGCTTGGCGCCGCACGCCTTCTCGGGGGCGATGCTCTGATCTCGGTATTCGTGGCGGGGATTGCTTTCAACCTAGTGTCGGACACCGGTACGAAGCAGGAAGAGGAAAATGTCCAGGAGGCGATCAATCATCTGATTACTCCGCCCATCTTCGTGCTGTTCGGAGCTGCCCTGCCATGGCAGGAATGGCAGCATCTCGGATGGCCGATCTTGGCCTTTGCCGCCGGTATTCTCATTGTCCGGCGCCCGCCCGTCTTCCTGATGCTTTTCCCCCTGATGCGCGGACACCTGATTGGGCGCGATCTGGCCTTCCTTGCCTGGTTCGGACCGATTGGTATCTCGGGGCTGTTCTATTCCCTGTTCGCGCTGTCGCACGGGGGCGATCCGCTCGTCTGGCAGGTCGCAAGTGCTGCGGTGCTGGCGTCCGTCTTCGCGCACGGCGCAAGCGCTGCGCCTGTGAGCCGGATGGTCTATCGCCGCAAATTGTGAAGTGACTGACCGAGGGCATGGCCTCGAATAGTATCAAGTTCTAGAACTTGGACGAGCAGAGAGGGACACTGCAGTAAAACCAAGGCTGTCGTGGAGGCCTGATCGCTGATTTGGCGAGCGACAGGAGCGCCAAAGTAAATGCGGCTGATGTCCACGGCGCAATCTGGCCGAGTCCGGTGACGACGTCGATCTCATCGCGCCCCCGCCATGCGCTCGATCTGGCGACGACTGCGAAGGCAGCGAGGTTCATCAGCAGATAAGCGAGGATGTAGTAGCCGATCGCTGCGATAGCAGTAGGCACGGCTGCAGCGGTCGCCAGTGCCATCAACACAAAGCCGGCCTGGGCGATGCTTGAAGTGACTGCCGTCTCAACAGTCTATGCCGGTTTATCTCGCGGTAGAAGAGAAGATCGACGGCTAGGGCATCGACTGCCGTCACGTCGGCCGCTTTCGTGGGCGAGAACTCGGTGGCCTCGATTGTATTGCATGTAAGGACTGGTAGATCACATACTTGGTGGAGATTCTTGTATACAAAAATATTGACATTGCACGCATGGTCGACGACGCTTCAACGCGCCCGGTTGTTGTTCCGGGGCTGAGGGAGGACATCTCATGCTTGCTAAATCAGTGCGAATGCTTGCCACGGCTTCGCTCGCGGCCCTTGCTTGGGGAGGAACGGCCGCCGCCAAGGTCGTCGAATTCAGGATTACCGAGATAACAAAACCGGCGTTCGAAGGCGCCGTGTTCGATGAAGCGGGCACCTATGAGAGGGTCGATGCCATTGCCGAATTCGCCATCGACCCCCAATCGGAACGCGGCCGCAGCATCGTCGACCTCGATACCGCGCCCGTGGACGGGGAGGGCCTGGTACGCTTTGCGACCGAGGTGACAATCCTACGCCCCACTGACGCGGCAAAGGGTTCCGGAACCCTGTTCTACGATGTGCCGAACCGCGGGAGGAATCTCGCATTCATGCTCATGAATCTCGGAAGTTCGGCGGACCTGCCGGAAACGGCGGAGGATGCCGGAGACGGCTATCTGATGCGAGAGGGCTACACCATCGTGTGGAGCGGCTGGCAGTTCGACGCGCCGGACGAGCTTCTGAACATCACGCTTCCCGTGCTGCCCGAAATTACGGGATTTTCACGCGAAGAGTTCGTCTTCGACACGGCCGAAACCGTCAGTGTGGCCAAGCTCACCTATCCGGCCGCCGACCTCGACCCAGACAAGGCTACGCTGAGCGTACGCGTTACACCGGAGGATCCACGATCGACGGCGCCCGGCCTGTCGTTCAAATATCTCTCGCCGACGGGAATCGAGATTTCGCGGCCGGAGGGCCTGGATGCCGGCGCAATCTACGAGTTTATCTATCCGGCAAAGGATGCCGTGCCGGCGGGGCTGGCGTTTGCCGCCACCAGTGACCTCATCTCCTATCTGCGCGGCAACCCGGGCCATGACGCCGAACCGGTGCTTTCAGGGATAGAGCGCACGATCGGCCTTGGCATTTCGCAGTCGGGACGTTTTCTGCGCGACTTCATCTACCAGGGTTTCAATGCGGACGAGCAGGGCGCCCGCGTCTTCGACGGCGCCATTCCCCATATCGCCGGTTCACGCAAGACCTTCACAAACTACCGCTTCGCCCAACCCGGCCGCTATTCGCGGCAGCACGAGGACCACGATTTCCCCGGCGATCAGTTTCCCTTTAGCTATGCCGAAACCACCGACCCCCTAAGTGGCGGGAGCGGCAGCATCCTTTCGGCCTGTTCGGCAAGCGACACCTGCCCAAAGATCATGCACACCGACACATCCACCGAGTTTTGGCAGGCACGCGCGGCCCTCGTATCAACTTCGCCCTCTGGCGAGCCGCTGGAAATGCCGGACAATGTGCGTCTCTACTACCTGTCCGGACTTCCGCATTTCACCGGCTGGCAGTCGGTCAGCAGCGAAAGCCCGGTCTGCCGTTTCCCGACGAACCCGATCAGCTCGGCGCCGATCATGCGCGCGTTGCTGGCATCGATGCGTGGCTGGGTCGCCGACAACAAGACACCCCCTGCCAGCCGCTATCCGTCCGTTGCCGACGGAACGCTGGTTCCGCTCCATGACCTCAATCTGCCCGACTTCGGCAAGGATGCTTATACGCCGGTCTACAATGTCCTGCAGGTACGTGATTACTCCGCACTGCCGCCCAAGGATGGTAGCGCCTATCCCGTGTTGGTGCCGCAGCTTGACGGTGACGGTATAGCGCTCGGTGGCATCAAGGATCCCGCCATCGCCGCGCCGCTTGGCACCTATTGGGGTTGGAACCAGCGCCGGGAGGGCTTTGCCGGGGGCGGCTTGTGCGGCCTGACCGGAAGCTTCGTGGCCCTGCCCAAATCGGCAGAGGACGCCGCGGGTGACAGCCGCAAGCCGCTCGCCGACCGCTACGCGGACGCCGAGGCGTTCCTCAAGGCGCTTTCGACGGCAGGCAATGAGCTCATTGCAGCCGGCTATATGCGCGCAGCGGACGCCGACATCGTCCTCAAGCGAGGCGAGGCGATGTATCCGGCGCAGTGACATGCGTCCGGTAGGTCCGCCACCCATCTCTATTTGGCGTGAGCCTCATTAAGGGCTCCGCCAATGGAGGCCCCGCGCGGCATACGGCTTCGATCGCGCATCGCCGGATTGATGTTCCGCGTGATGAAGCGATTCCTGCTCGTTATATCTTTGACATATGGTTGTGTCCTACTTCACAATCGGCGTAGAAGCCGTGAAATGCTTGTTCCCCTTTACTCGCGGTTCTACCCTGTACACAGCTACGCCTCGGCGATGGCCAGTCATCCGAGGCGGAAGCGATAGCCAGCTCTAACCACAAGGAGAGCAAGCCATGGTCGCTTTCACTCTCAATGGCGAGGCGCAAACGGTTGACGCCGATCCGGAAATGCCATTGCTCTGGGCGATACGGGACACCATTGGACTGACGGGCACGAAATTCGGCTGCGGTCTCGCGCAATGCGGCGCCTGTACGGTGCATGTCGACGGCATTGCGATGCGTTCATGTCAAACCATGCTTGGCGATGTCGAAGGTGCCACGATCACCACCATCGAAGGTCTTTCGGGAGAGGTCGGCGAAACACTCCAGGCCGTTTGGGCTGAGCTTGACGTGCCGCAATGCGGCTACTGCCAGTCTGGCCAGATCATGTCCGCTGCGGCCCTGCTGACGGAAACTCCCAAGCCCACGGACGAGGATATCGATGCCGCGATGAGCGGCAATCTGTGCCGCTGCGCCACCTATCATCGCATCCGTGCAGCGATCCACGAAGCCGCAGACCGGCTGGAGGCATAGCGATGTTGCAGTATCTTTTAAAACAGGGACCGGTCCAACCAACGCGCCGTCAGTTTCTTCTTGGCACGGCTGCTGCCGCGGGTCTCGCGGTCGGTTATCGGCTGATCGCCGCCAATCCGGCCAGTGCGCAATCGGCAGCGGAGGGAACCCAGGCCAATCCGTTCCAGGCCTATGTCGAGATCACGCCCGAGAACGGGATCGTCATCCATTCCTCGCAATTCGAAATGGGGCAAGGCTCCTATTTCGGCATCGCGACCCTTGTGATGGAAGAGCTTGATGGCGACTGGGAGCAGGTCGACGTGATCGGCGCTTCGGGCAATACCGGACTCTACGGCAACCTCGCCTGGGGTGGGATTGCGCAGGGAACCGGCGGGTCCACCTCGATGGCTTCCTCCTGGGAGCGCTATCGGAAAGCGGGAGCTGCGGCCCGCGCCATGCTGGTGGCAGCCGCGGCGAAGAACTGGAACGTGCCGGCCGAGGAAATCACCGTCGCTGCCGGCGTGGTTTCCCATGGTTCAGGCAAGCAGGCGACCTTTGGTGAACTCGCTGCCGACGCTGCGGAAATGCCGGTGCCTGAGGATGTGCCGCTGAAGCCGCGGGATGAGTGGACCCAGATCGGGTCGGAAGACCTCAAGCGCTATGATTCCG
Organism: Chelativorans salis; assembly: GCF_025336525.1. Classification (GTDB taxonomy): domain Bacteria; phylum Pseudomonadota; class Alphaproteobacteria; order Rhizobiales; family Rhizobiaceae; genus Chelativorans; species Chelativorans salis. The sequence continues at coordinate 97,740 of NZ_JAOCZP010000010.1, read as the reverse complement.
TCGGCAAAACCAACGGTACCCAAGATTATACGATCGACCTGAAGATGGATGGTCTCGTGACAGCGGTCATGATCCATCCGCCAAAGTTCGGCGCAACGGTCAGGAGCATCGATGCTTCCTCGGCGAAAGCGTTGGACGGTGTCATTGATGTCGTCGAGACACCGCGGGGCGTGGCGGTTGTCGGCACCAACATGTGGACGGCGATGAAGGGCCGCGATGCGGTGACGGTCGAATGGGACGAGAGCGACGCTGAGCAGCGTGGTTCGGCTGAGATCCTAGCGGAGTATAACAAAATCTCGGATGGCACCGCCGCGGCGACTGCCCGCAATGACGGCGATGCCGAGGCCGCCCTTGCCGATGCCGATAAGATCGTGGAGGGGCACTACGAGTTCCCATATCTTGCCCACGCCTCGCTTGAGCCGCTCAATGCCGTTGCTCTTATCGGCGAGGACGGCGAAATCGACGTCTGGGGCGGCCATCAGATGCCGGACCTTTACCAGGCGGTTGCCGCTGACGTAGGTGGGACGACGCCGGACAAGGTGAGGCTGCATGTGATGAAGACCGGCGGCAGCTTCGGCCGCCGCGCCGTCTCGGATGCCGATCTGATTGTTGAGGCGGTCGCCACGGCGAAGGCACTCGGCCCCGGCAAGCCAGTGAAAGTGCAGTGGACACGCGAGAACGACATGCGGGGCGGACGGTACAGACCGGCCTATGTGCATGCAGTCAAAGCCGGCCTCGACAAGGATGGGAAGGTGATCGCCCTTCACGACCATATCGTGGGCCAGTCGATCATGGCCGGGACACCCTTTGCTGCGGCGATCCAGGATGGCGTCGATCCGACCTCGGTGGAAGGCGCCTCAAACCTGCCTTACGCAATCCCGAACCTGAAAATCGATCTGACAACAACAGATGTGAAAATACCGATTCTGTGGTGGCGTTCGGTGGGCTCAACCCATACGGCCTATGTGATCGAGACGCTGATCGACGAACTCGCCGCCGCCGCCAATCGCGATCCCGTTGAGTTCCGTCTGTCCATGCTGGGGGACCATCCGCGGCATGCGGCCGTACTGAAGCTTGCAGCCGAAAAGGCCGATTGGGGTACACCCTTGGCGGAAGGTCGTTTCCGCGGCGTGGCGCTGCATGAAAGCTTCTCGACCTATGTCGCCGAGGTGGTGGAGATCACCTACAACGGCGGCAGCGACTTCACCGTCGACAGGGTCGTTTGCGCGGTCGATTGCGGAACGGCAATCAACCCCGACCAGATCCGTGCGCAGATGGAAGGCGGCATCGGTTTCGGATTGGGTGCGATCCTGCAGGAGGAGTTGACTCTGACGGGCGGCGTTGTCGACCAAGAGAACTACGACACATATACGCCGTTGCGGATCGACCAGATGCCACCAAGCATCGAGGTGCATATTGTGCCGTCCGAGGAGCCGCCCACAGGCGTTGGCGAGCCCGGTGTGCCGCCCATCGGACCCGCGGTCGGCAATGCGCTGCGCGCGGCGACCGGAAGGACGATCCGCGATCTGCCGCTGATCAAGGCCCTGTCGGCGTAAGATCAGCGGCGCCGCTTAGAACTCATGGAACATGAAGAGACGGCCGCGGCCACGCTGTGGCCGTCTCACCGTCGGTCCATTTAGGTAGTGCTGCCAAAACGTTTTAGGCGTGGATGCGTGATGACCTCGTTTCAAGTCGTATCAAGCGCCCACTCCAGGCTGATCAGGCGCGAAAGCACGTGAGCTGCAGCTTGCCAGCATCGCATCGTCCATAATCACACCTCGCTGCAAGCGTGATCCTGGCGAACCGTGGAAGAAGAAGATAGGTACCTTTGTAGTCGCCCGCTTCGCCCTGTAAGGCTATTGCAACGTCACTTCCCTGCGCCGAGGACACCCCCTTCCGTATGGGCGGTCACGCAGCTTCGCCTCGGGCTATTCCGGCCACCCATTCAACTCAATCCAGGTAGGTGCGTGATCGCTTGCGTTGGGGCGGCCGCGGGTGTTGCTGTCCACGCCGGCATCGGCAAGGAAACGCGCGACTTTTGGGCTGAGTAGAAAGTGGTCGAGGCGTAGGCCTGCGTTCCTCTGCCACCGGTTCCGCCGGTAATCCCAAAACGTGTAGACTGTCTCGCCCGGGAGGATCTCGCGAATCGCGTCAACCCAGCCCTGCGCAAGTAACCCGGCAAAGGCCACGCGGCTTTGTGGTTGCACGAGCGCGTTGTCGTCGTAAGAGCGGGTGGGATAGATGTCGCGCGGCTCCGGGACGACGTTGTAGTCGCCGGCCAGCACGATCGGGACGCCGGCAGAAAGAAGCTCGCCCGCATGGGCTTCGAGCCGCTTCATCCAGGCGAGCTTATAGGTGAATTTCGGTCCCGGTTGTGGGTTGCCGTTGGGCGCGTAGAGCGAGGCAATCAGGATGCCGTTCACTGCGGCCTCGATGTAGCGTGCCTGAGTGTCGGACGGATCACCCGGTAGTTCTTGGCGCGTCAGAACGGGCTCGGCACCGCGGGCAAGGATCGCAACGCCGTTCCAGGCGGACTGGCCGCGCCAGACGGCTCCATAGCCGGCGCCCTCCACTGCTGAACGCGGAAACTGCGCATCGGTCGCCTTCAACTCCTGCAGGCAGACCACGTCCGGCTCCGTTTCGCCGAGCCATTCGAGAAGGTTGTCGAGACGCTTATTGATGCCGTTGATGTTGAACGTCGCGATCTTCATGCGCAGTCATCAGCGAATGATCTTCCCGGCCCACGCCCCGACCGCCTCCGCCACGGTTTTCAGATGGTCGGCGGCGGAATAGCCAGAGATCTTTTTGCGCGGCTTCAGATCGTGGTCCCCGTCCTCGAGCCAAAGGATCTCGATCCGGTCCGACAGCGCGTAGCCCGCCACCTCCTCACGGGTGCCGAAGGGGTCGCGCGTGCCTTGGCAGATCAGCGTCGGCGTCTTCAGGCCCGCAAGGTGCTTCGTCCTGAGCTGTGTCGGCTTCTCCGGAGGATGGAACGGATAGCCGAGACATAGCAGGCCGGCGATCCTGCCTCGGTCGCGGAGTTCGTCGGCCACCATGCTCGCGACGCGCCCGCCCATCGACTTTCCGCCGATGATCAGCGGGCCGTCCGACGCGATCTTCTCGACGGCCGCCTGGTATTCGCCCTTCAGGCTTTCGGCACGCGGCGGCGGTTTGCGCCCGGCCTCCGTCCGGCGGCTTGCCATATAGGCGAACTCGAAGCGTGCGACGCGGAATCCGGCCTCGGCCAGCGCCGTTGCGGCGGCCGTCATGGACGCCGAATCCATCGGCGCGCCGGCGCCGTGGGCGAGCAGGATCGTCGCGCGTGCCTCCGGCAGGCCGTCGAGGAGAAACCGCACGCCCATTCAGCCGGCACTTCTCTTGGCGAGCTGAAGATCGACGAACTGAACGCCCTTCGCGGCGTTGCGCGCCCACTCGGATCGGTCGTCGAGCTCCAGATAGCGGGCCCACCAGCTCCGTGCTTCGGCGAGATTGCCGGCCTCGAACTCCAGCGCGGCAAGGTTGTAGACGGCATCCTCGTATGCGTCGTCGAGCCGGATCGCCTCCCGCAGGCATTCCCGGGCCGCATGGGGCCGCCCCGCCGCCTTCGAAAGATTCGCCAGGTTGAACCAGGCCTCCACGAAGGAGGGATCGAGTTTCAGGGCGAGAAGATAGGCCCGGCGCGCCTCTTCCGAACGGCCGACCGCTCCGAGATTGTTCGCACGGTTGAAGGCGGCGACCGCGTCGCCCGGATCGATCGACAGGCAGCGTTCGTAGAGCGCGGCCGCCTCCTCGTGCCGCTCCTCGGCCTCGGCTTCCTCCGCAAGCTGGAACAGCTCCTCCAGCTCTGCGTCGTCCGCCCGGTCCATGGGCAGGAGCAGTTGCCCGTCGAGCTCGCTCAGCCGCTCGCCCATGCGGGCGTAGATCGCCTCCCGTCCCTCGGCCTCCAGCGACAGCGCCGTGAGCGAGGTCACCGGACCGGACGAGCGGTGGACGGAGCGGGCGATCGTGCTCCAGCCGGCGCCGCCGGCGATCAGGCCGGCATATTTCCTCGCCAGGATCAGGTCGCGGAAGGAGTAGGGCTCGTTGTCGTGCTCGAACGCGTCGAACAGCGACAAGAGCGCAAGCTCCCGCTCGGACAGTCCCGACTGGTCGAGCAGGGCCTGCCGGTCGACGGACGGGCTCTCCGGCGCCTGCAGGAGCCCCAAAAGCCTGAGAAAGCCGTTTTCGCTGACCGGCCGGCGGCCCGCACCGCATTCGGCCTCCAAGCGTTCCTCGATTCTGGCCTCGCTGTCGCGCTCGAGAAGCTTGCGGCCGAAGACCACATGGGACGTCCGGCGGGTGACGCCGCTTCTCAAGTGCCCGTGCTGCCGTTCCACCTCGCGGGCGGCCAGCCGGCGGGGAAAGGCGGCCAGGGGACCGACGATGCCGAACGTGGTTCCGGCGACGGAGGTCACGCCTTCTTCCGGCTCGCTCGCTTGGGCGCGGGCTTGTCGCCGCCCGCAGCGGCCTTGGCGGCGGGCTTCGCCGCCGGTTCCGTTTTCGTCTTGCTCTTCGCCGGCGGCTTCGACTGCGACAGCGACGCCTTCAGCGCGTCCATGAGGTTGATGACGTTGCCGCGCTCGGGTGCCGCGGCGACGATCGGCTTGTGACCTTTCAGCTTCTCCTTAATCATGTTCATCAAGGCAATCTCGTAGCGATCCTCGTAGTCCATAGGATCGAACTCGGTCGTCTTCTGCTCGATCAGCCTTTCCGCAAGCTCCAACATCTCAGGATCGGGGGTGCCGACGGGAATGTTGCCGAAATACTCGGCCGTGCCGCGGACCTCGTTCGGGTTTCTGAGCGTGCAGACGAACATGCCAGTCTCGCGCGGCGAAATGGTGATCACCCGCTCGCGGCTTGAAAGCACCAGCCGGGCGATCGCCAGCTTGCCCGACTTGCGCAGCGCCTCGCGCAAGACCACGAAGGTCTCCTCGGCCATCGCGCCGTCCGGCGCCAGATAGTAGGGTGCGTCCTGGTAAATGACGTCGACCGAATCCGCGTCCACGAAGGCTTCGATGCTCATCGTGTGGTTGGACTCGATCCTGACGCTCTCGAGGTCGGAATCCTCGATGATGATGTACTGCTTGTCCTCGTATTCATAGCCCTTGACCAGATCCGAGCGCTCGACGAGCCCGAGCTCCGGGTCGACCGGCTTCATGTTGATCCGGTTGTGCGTTTCCTTGTGAAGCTGGTTGAAGGTGATGCGGTCACGGGTGCTGGTGGCCGGATAGAGCCGGACGGGACAACTCACCAGGCTCAGCTTCAGGTAGCCCTTCCAGCTCGCTCTCGGTGCCATTGACGATCTCCTACGTGACTACTCTGCTTTCGGCAACTCCCGGGCGAAGTCCGAGATTTCGGCCCAAGGATCGCCGGAAGTGGTTAACAAGCCTGGAAGCGAAGAATAATTCAAATCTTCCGGAGCGTCGATGGATTCGATATCGGCCCACGTCAGCGGCGTCGACGCCGGCAGGTTGGTCCGGGCGCGCAGCGAATAGGGGGCGGCCGCGGTGGCGCCCCGGGCGTTGCGGTGGAAGTCGATGAAGATGCGGCGCCGGCGCTTGTCCTTCGCCATGTTGGTGGTGAAGGTGTCGGGCGCTGTCGCGGCAAGGGCCGCGGCAATCTCGCCCGTGCGTCGGTGAATCTCCTTCCAGCCGAGCTTCGGCTTGAGAGGCACCACCACGTGGATACCCTTGCCGCCTGTCGTCTTGACGAAGGGGACGAGCCCAAGGTCCTCCAGCTCGGCACGAATATGAACCGCCGCCTCGACGACCTCGCGCCAGGCTATCCCCTCGCCGGGATCGAGATCGAAGACGATGCGGTCTGGGTTTTCCAGCCTTTTGCGCATCGCGCCCCAGGTGTGGAACTCGACGACGCCGAACTGGGCGAGCGCCAGATAGGCCTTCGCGCCTTCCACCGCGAGATAGCTCTTGTCCTCGCCTTCGGAATTGACGGACTGGAAGGTTGCGACGGAGGACGGCATGCCGGCGAATGCGTGGCGCTGGAAGAAGCAGTCCTGCGGTTTGCCCGTCGGGCAGCGCATCAGCGAGACCGGCCGGCCCATAATGTGCGGCAGCATGAAGTCGCCGACGAGCGCGTAGTAGACGGCCACGTCCAGCTTGGTGGGGCCAGACCTGCCGAAAAGGCGCCGCGTTGGGTTGGTCACCCAGATGGTGGCGAGATCGGCGTCCGAGATCAGCCGCTTCCGCTCGAACGGAGAAGCTTCACGCGACAGCTCTGCTTCCCGCAAGCCTTTGAAGACGGCATGACGAAGCATATTGTCCTGGGTGCGGTTGGCGTAGTGGATGTGCGCAGTGAGCAATGGGCGCACCCAGATGACATCCTTCGGGGCGCCGTCAAGCTTGACTGCGCCGTCCCGGAGCCGCTCCAGCCGCTCACGCAGGCGGCCAAGCATCCCGGCGTCGAAGCCGGTACCGACCTTGCCGCGATAGGCGAGCTCCTCGTCCTCCCATTCGCCGAGCGCCAGCGCGGCGATCCCCTCCGCGGCCTCGGAGACGGTGTAGCCGGCGATGATGAAATCCCCCGTCTGCAGGGCCTTGGTCTTCGTCCAGCTCTTCGAGCGGCCCTGCTGATAGCCCGCCGAGGCACGCTTCGACACGATGCCTTCGAGGCCCATTTCGCTGACCCGCTCGTAGAACGCCCTTCCGTCGCCGGCCACGTGGTCGCTGTACTGGATGGCCGAGTGCCCGCCCACGTGCCCCGAAAGCAGCCCGGAGAGCAATTCCTTGCGACGTTCGAGAGGGACATTCGCGAGGTTCCAGCCGTCGAGATGGAGAAGGTCGAAGGCGTAGAAGAGAAGCTTATGGCCCTCTCCCTCGGCAAGCGCGTCCTGCAGCAGCGCGAAGCGGGCGATGCCCCCATCATCGAGCACCACGACCTCGCCGTCGATGACGGCCCCGTCGCAGCGGAGCGCCGCGAATGCGCCGGCGAGACCGCGATAGCGCTTGGTCCAGTCCAACCCGCTGCGCGTGATCAGGCGCACGGTGCCCTCCGAGACATGCGCAATGGTGCGGTACCCATCGAACTTGATCTCATGCAGCCAGTCCTCGCCGTCCGGCGGCCGGTCGGCGGCGGTGGCGAGTTGGGGCTCGACGCGGTCCGGCATCGGCGCCTTCGCCGCACCGGGGACCTTGCCGGGCCTGGGCGGTCGCGCCACCGGCTTCGGCTCTTCCACCAGCTCCTCGATGCGCCGACCGCTCTTGACGCTTTCGGGCCGCTCTTCGAGGATGTCACGCTTGCCGTCGGCGGCCAGGTCCCGCTCCTTGAACAGGAGCCAGTTGCGCTTCTTCTCGCCCTCCGTGGACTTCAGCCGCGTGAGCATCCAGCCGCCGTTCAGCTTCTCGCCCGCCAGGCGGAATTTGAAATTGCCGGAGGCGAGGCTCTTTGCGATGTCGTCCATCGGCGCCCAGACGCCGGCGTCCCAGACGATCATCGGTCCGCCGCCATACTCGTCCTCGGGGATCACGCCCTCGAAATCGATATATTCGAGCGGATGGTCCTCTGTCTCAACCGCCAGCCGCTTGTCGTCCGGATTAAGGGACGGGCCTTTCGGCACAGCCCAGCACTTGAGCACGTCGCCCACCTGAAGCCGCAGATCGTAGTGGTCTGCGGTCGCCGAATGCTTGTGGACGACGAAATGGTTGCCCGCAACGCCGTTGGTTCCGCCCGCTGGCTCGGCAGTCTTCGAGAAGTCGCGCTTGCTTCTGTATGTTCGTAAATCGGCCTTGGCCATAGCACGACTATGACCAAAGGATCATACTTCGCAAGTGGGTTCGAATTTCTGGTGCATTCCAATACAGACGCGAATGAGCACCGCCGCGCCCCGTGCTGTCATTTCGGCATATAGTACTCCCCCTGTGCCCGTGAGCACCTGTTGCGGACTGGTACCCCGATGGGACGGCCGCGACAGATGTCCGGTGGGAGGTTGCGCCGTCGAGCGCCAGTACAGGGAACGACGCGTGTCGCGGTGGTCCGGACGATCAGGGAGGTCTTGTCCATGACAGGAGAGGTTCGATGGTTTGCCGGCATCGATTGGGCGACGGAGTGCCATCAGGTGTGTCTGCTGGATGCGAGCGGCCAGCCTGTCGGGGAACGCTCGGTTTCGCATGGCGGCGGTGGTCTCGCCGAGGCTTGTGACTGGCTGACGGAGAGGACTGGTGATGAGCCGGCCGCGATCGCCGTCGCCATCGAGGTGCCGCATGGGCCGGTGGTGGAAGCGCTGTTGGAGCGGGAATTCCACGTCTATGCGGTCAATCCTAAGCAACTTGATCGTTTCCGCGACCGCTTCAGCGTTGCCGGCGCCAAGGATGATCGTCGCGATGCGTAGGTCCTGGCCAGCGCCCTGCGCACCGATCGGCCAGCCTTTCGCAGGTTGTCGCTGGATGATCCGCTGGAGATCGAGTTGCGGGAGTGGTCGCGAATGAGCGAAGACCTGCAGCAGGAACGCAACCGGCTTGCCAACCGGTTGCGCGAACAGCTCTGGCGCTACTATCCGCAAATGCTCGACTTTGGCGGCGATCCCGCCGCAGCGTGGCGGATCGCGCTGTGGCGTCTGGCGCCGACGCCGGCCGATGCGGCGCGGCTGAGGGCTCTTCCGCGGCATTGTTGCCGAGGCAAATCCGGCCATTCTCAAGGAAGTTGGTGAAGGCCGCCCAGCGATCCTTCTCAAACATGTAATTGATCGCCTTGGCGACAGGATTGTGCTTCGACATCCCGACACGTGAACTTCTCGCGCACCGTCTGGATGACCTTCCATTGGCGCGGGATCACTTCCAGCGTCTCGGTGATATCCTCGCCATACGCGATGCAGCGCGAACAGGCCGCTGGCGCTTCAACAACCACCCGCTCACGCCGGAGGCTCCGCCCGCCGCTGAGCGGCCTGTCGCAGCGAAGCGTTGTGCTACGTCCCGGCGGTCCCTGGGCAGAAGTTGCGCGCCTGGACTGCGACAGGCTCATGATATCACGAGCTTATGAGCACCTGCTGACAGGCCTGCGCGAGCTCCCGATTTGGTTTTTCGGTGCCGATTGGTGTCGCCCAACCGGCCTTTTCAATCACTGCACGGCGGCTGTAGGCAGTTGCCGCAGCGAGTTCGGCCATTACTTCGGCTGCACGCGGATCACTTTGCGCCCTTTCGACACAATGTGGGACCAACACCGCAACCACTGCCGCTTTAGCTGCTTTCTCGGACATAGCATTAGCTGTGCCACTAGTAACCCAGCCACCCCATGTAAAGCCAATGACGGCAAGCGCGAAAGCGCCACCCACCGCTCCGAAGAAGGCCGGTTTCGTCCACTCGGGTGTGTTCATGATGGTTCCAACCTCACCTAGATCGAGTGCTTACTGCACTCGATCCCTGCATGATATCACACGGAATGTTAAATGCAGTAACAAGACTGTGATGAAGGATCCGCATGCTGTCACAGGCCCTCCGTAACCTGGAGACGTTTACAGCGATATCGATTGGCGCTCGGGAGAAATCCTTGTTCGCGGCAAGGGCGACAGACACGACAGGCCACCGCTTCTGCCCGAAGTCGGATAGGCGCTGGCCGATTACATCAAGCTCGAACGCGTGACCACATCGCGATCGCTGTTCGTGATAGGTTGGCCACCGCACCGCCCGTTCACGGACGCCCAGGTTCTGAACGATATCCTGCGCAAAGCGTACGACAGGACGGGGCTGAAGCCGCCTGCGCCCTGTGGGCGCCCACATTCTCCGCCACAGCCTGGCGACCAATCTGGTTCAGAATGGCGCTTCGCTGGAGGAAATCAGTGACACGCTGCGTCATCGCTCCCGCACGACGACGATGCTCTATGCAAGGCTCGATGTCGAAGGCCTGCGCTCAATCGCACAGCCGTGGCCGACCGCAGGAGGTGTGGCATGAGCACACTGTCTCGAGAGCTGGATCGCTATCTCGTCGTCCGCCGTGGTCTCGGCGGAAGGAAGAGGTTTTGGGAGAACCTATCCACCTTCGGCTGATTTCTGCGTCTGGACTGGTCAGCGTTCCCGACAGTCGACGCGCTCCAAGCCCAAGGCAAGCTCAAGCCGGTGGCGCGCCAGATATATGGGGCGCGGCACGATTTGTCTCCTCGGAGCCAGGCTGATCAGCGCAGTATTCTTGCCCACGTGATCCAAGTTGAGTCAGTCTCCTTATTCCACACCGATCAGCACACGACATCGCAAAGGGTTTCACTCGTCCGGATCCGGGATCTTTAGCATGTAGCCGCAGGCCTTGCAGTGAACCGCGTCCGGATCGTGGCGCTGCAGCCCGCACTGTGGGCAGGGATACCTGACTTTCTGCGGTCGGAAAATGGCCTGCCCCAAGCGAATGAAGAGAGAGATTCCCGCCAGCATGATCACGACGGCCGTAAGCTTGCCCCATGGTCCCGGCAGCAGGATGTCACCGTAACCCGTGGTGGTCATGCTCGTTACAGTGAAATAGAGGGCGTCGATATAGCCGGTAAAACCGGACCCTTTCCGAAAGAAGAACGTGTAGATGAAGCCCGTTACCACAAAGAGAAAGGTGATCAGGTTGACGGCGGACTGCACGACCTCGCGCCAAGGGGCATAGCCGCGCCTGACCAGAGGCCGCCAGAACACTCCGCTGCGCGACAGCGACCACAGACGCAAAACGCGCAGGAATCCCAGGTTGGCCAGCCACAGCGGAAAGAGCAACGTCAGCAGGATAAACACGTCCACAATGCTCGTCGGCTGCCTCAGCCACCGCGGAGCGTCTTTGGACGCCATTGCGCGGGCAGTGATGTCGAGTGCGAGGAGAGTCGCGATCGAATAGTCTATCCAGAGGAAGGATGGGCGCTCGCGGAGCACAGGACTGGCGACGAAGAAGACGACGATCAGGAGATCGACCATCATCACGGCGTATTGAAAGCGCAGCGCACCGGAAGAATGGCCATGGTAGAGCAGGCGGAGACGCTCGCGGAGTGCCTCAAGACCGGTAGGTGACTGGGTTTCGGTGGCAGGGCGATCGTCCATGGGTGCTCGATAAATGCGCAGATGCAACAGCGGTTCCGCTTGGATTCATCTATGGACAACTCTGCCCACTCAGCCTCGGGCTACAAGATCAATAGCGGAATTCGCACGTAGAGCTACATTGGCGAGTGCAACGTCCCGAAGACGAGCCTTCTCAATGTCCACTCGGGAGAGTGCGCACAATAACGGAAATTTGGCAATTTGGCAGCTGCCATCACGGCCTTCGAGCAATGTCCCCTACAAACGCCGGCTTGCGACGCTGCGCTCTTTGAATCCATTGCGTTCGAGGAACAAGCCATATCATCTTGTCAGCTTGACCTCCCGTCCACGAACCGGCAGCAGCCTTTGATGCCTCAGTCACCCACGCGGGTCGCGCGCGCAGTCTAGCTGGCCCTCCGGCCGATAGGGCCGGGAGCGTGGGGTGCCTCGGACTCTCCAGAGAGTCTCATTAGAGGCCGACCAGCCGCACAGTGTAGTCCTGATCGCATCTGCCGCAGAACTGCTCGAATTCCTTGAGCGGGACCGGTGGTGGCAAAGGATGACGGTCCGGGATGTCCGAGATATCCATATGGTAGCGGGCAAGGGCAGAGAAGTGGTGCGGATAAGCGCGGTCGTTGATCCCCACAAAACCGGCTTGCCCTCGCGCCTTCTGGAGGACTGCGCGCCAATCGTCCAGCGAAGGCAGGCCGACCGATTCGGTCCCATGCGGAAAGATCATGGCCCTGATGTCGTCATACGGCTCGGTGCGTTCCAGATAGCTCTTCAGCTGAGCAAATGAGGAGGCTGCATTGAAGGTGGCCCAGAAGGGCGCCGATCCGGTGCGCAAGGCCCAATAGGGCTCGATGAGGATGACGAGCTCACCAGCAGCCGGTCGGCCGGCAAGCCGCGCTGCCGGTACCCTTGGCGATGGAAGTCGGCCACCGGAGCGCTGAGGTCGTCCGGTTGCTCGAACGCGCCGACGCGCTGGCGGCATGGATGGAGGCCATGGACTGGGGCAGGGCCGCCTTGCTCGGCAATTCCTTCGCTTGTCAGATCATCGTCGATTTCGCGGCCCGCTATCCGCATATGGTCGAGCGGGCGGTCCTGCAGGGGCCGACAACGCCGCCGGACGAGCGAAGCTGGTTGTGGCAGTTCATCCGCTGGCAGCAGAACTCGCCCTTCAACCCGCCGGAGATGGAGAAGGTCGCCGGCATCGATTATGCCAAATGCGGCATCGTGCGCGCTTTGGCGACCTTCGAATATTCTCTACGCGACCGGCCGGAAGACAAGCTGCATCGCGTCCGTACACCGGCGCTGGTCGTGCGCGGCATGAAGGATCCCATCTGCGACCAAGGCTGGGCCGAGCAGGTTGCCGAAGGATTGCCCAACGGCCGGCTGGCGCTGATACCCGATGTCGCGCGTACGCTCGTGTTTACCGCACCGGAGGAATTGGTCGCAGTCACCCGCCCATTCCTGGATCCCAGCCATTCCGAGAGTGAGTGATGGACCTATCGCCCGGCAAGCTAAGTGCTTTAGCCGGGCCCAAACGCTCTTGTCGTTCTTGACCAGCTGAATTTCCTACCGCGCATAGTAGCTCGCGTCGCTCCTGGAAGTCCCCAACCGCAACTGGCTGAGGCCGGAAATACCGAGTTCTGGGCAACAGAAGTTCGAAGACAGCCCACTCTTGTTCGCGCTGGACAACACCAGATTGAATTCGCCAGCATGATCTCTGAGGCGCAGTTGACCAGGACTTCCGACCTAGACAGCAGAAACTCATCGGCAAATCGCGGTCGACCGAATGCTGATCATGGGCAACGGCGGGTGCGGAAAGACGTGGCTCGCCCGTCGGCCTGCGAATGCGCTCGCCATTCCGGTTATCCACCTGGAGGACATGCATTGGGAGCCGGGCAATTGTGGTGTCGCTTGCGACAGAGCGCTCAGGATGCCGATGTCCAAGCGGCGGCGCAAGCTGACAAATGGTTCATCGACGGCGTATACCGACTGCGCACGAAGAATTGATCTGTTCCGAAAGGAGGCGATATAGCTAACAGTTGTGATCATCGTGACCAGGCGCAGCATTGAAGTCACGAGGCGTATTCACCGGGGCTGATGATCTGAAGAAAACCTCAGCAAGGAGACCGAGTAGATGAGCAAAGTCAAAGACCTTTTGGTCGCCAGGCGCAGGGAGATCGAAGCCGAGCTCGGCCCTCTTCAAGCCGAGCTTGAGCAGATTGACGCAGCGCTATCCGCCATCGAACCAAAGACGCCGACCCGGAAAGAGCGCCGGCGCACGGCGACGAAAGAAAAGCCACGCGGTACCAGAACGCAGAGGGAAAAGGCGAAGCGAAAGCGTCAGCCTTCGATTGCGGATCAGTCGAGGGGGCTTCTGGAGCAAAACCCGCAGGGTTTGGACACAGCCGAGATCGCCCGAAAGCTCGAAGAAAGCCACGGCAGGAAAGCGACGATGCGAACCATAAGCACACAGCTTTCCGCGCTGAAGCGTCAGGGTCGTCTTCGACAGGAAGGCAGGCTCTGGAGGTTGCCGATCAGCAAACCCGAAGCTTCAGACGAGGAGGCAGAGCCTGCTAGGCAAGAGACCTGACATGTGGTCAGCGTTGCAGTGCTCTCTAGATTTGCTCTCGGTGACCCCACCATCGCCGATGCCATTTTCGATCGGCTCGTCCACAGCGTCTATCGCATCGACCTGACGGGGAGAGGCTGCGAACGTTCCATGCCACCGCCGGCGACAGCAACCGCTTGACCGCCGCGCAATCCAAACAGCTACAACGACCGGATCGCCGCCACCAGGCGCAGATATTCCGGTATCAACATTCTGATCCTGTCCGGCGCCGTCATCGGACCTATCCGTGGTCGGCTTCGACAACATCTTCATGTCCTCACTCGCCAATATCGGACTCGCCGCTGTCTATCTGTCCGAGGAGATCGGCATGGTGGCTGCACGATTGCTGCTCAGCCGGAGAAAGGGAAGAATATCACAGGCCCAATGATCTTTCATGGGAGGCTTGCGGCTGGCATCCCGGTGCAGACTTCGGCCATCTACAGTCATCGAGGCGGGATCGAACATCTAGTGCTGGAGCACGACCAAGGCACCGTCCTCAACCTTGCCATCGCCTAGGTTCCGTCCCAGATCAGAAACGCAGAAGCATCACTTATCTCAGCAGAGAGCAGATGATCATGATGCGTGCGAGAGTTGATAGCTTGCGGCGCCCGCACAGACGGATTGCTCCCGCAGATTGCGGTGCTCGTGCCGGACCAATACGGACCCCTTCAGACCGGCAAGCCGTCTTGCCGTGGCGAGGCTTGCCTCGGATATATCGGCCGCGATGGCAACACACGGCAGCCCCTCGATAAGCACGGGAGCGCCTAAAGGGCGGAACTCAAATCCCGCGCGTCGCAAGCGCGCGAACCACCGCGTCTCCACGACAGCGGTCACATGATTGATGTTTTGCGAAAGACAAAATTCCTGCATGGCGGCGAGAAGAGTACAATTCGTACGACCGCTCCTATCGTCCCTAGCAACGAAAAATCGTGTGCACTCGTAAATATCAGCACCCTGCAGCACGCCTTCGAAGCTCGCGAGATGCGAGAAGACTTCGCTGAGCAAGTGCGGCTGGGTGGTCGGACCAAGGCGCAGCCCGCCGATGATACGTTCGCCGTCCAAGGCGAGGAGGTACACGGCTTCGGCGTTATCATAGGCGTCGATTTCACGCCCTTCGCGCGAAGCGAGGGCACGCCAACCCCGCTCCCCCACAAAGACTTGATGACGAAGCGAATAATAGCGGTCGATGACGTCCCGGTAGTGATGCCGGTTGCGTTCATTGATCACATAAACAACAGCCATGGAATCGTTCCTTTTGCCGCATCCCATGGCCTCGGCTTAAGCAATAACAAGAGGAATTGGTATTGTAGTAAATTACAGGTAGCGTGGAATGAGGCCTAGGCCGTCACCGCCGCAGATAATACAAGAACCTTAAGCCACGGGATTCGCATAAGTATTTGTCCAACACGTGACTCCACAATGATGGTACATGGCGCCTCGCAAGCGGTGCTGATTATAAGGACGAAGCTGTCACCCCATCACGCACATATCGTTGAGATGAACAGCGAAAGCCATCGGCTCAAGCAGTCAGCCGGCCCGCCAACGCAAACCATCGAGGCGGAAAAAAGTCAGACCACCACTGCGACCGTTGACACCTCATGGTAGTGAGTATATCTTTCTTAAGCGATAGATCCTTACCGAAGTATGATGAAATGCGCGAGTCTAGAATAGAGCATGAGGGAGTCTTTATAATCCCGAAGTTGTAAGATATATTCACGAAGTTCTTAGAAAGTAGACGAGATTATATGTATATCTTTCTTGAGTTATATGTTCTTGCAATTTTATAATAAAGTTTTGGATGTCATGATAAAATACAGGAGAGCGGTTATATAAAAATTGCGACCCGTCAGTTGTAATCGAAACTCAAAAAATACAGCTTGGCAAAGAGAGCCGCTGTGTTTTCATTGAAGAGGAATGCGCTGTGGCTGGCTCGTCAGAGTTGCTGGCACTGCCGGGCGGAAATCCGACGAATGGCGAGGACAAGATCTCAGCTCGCAATGACGCACTACGGCGCGGTGATAGCGAAGGCAAAAACAGGCTCGATCTTCTACCCCGAAACTTTGGCGGCGACACGGCCGGCATGCGACGCCACGCCGAGGGCGGTTCTCACCCATATCAAAAACTTGATTGGTTCAGCTTACTCCGACGTGCGGACCGGCGACCACAACGCCAACGCGCTTGACGTTAACGACAGGTTCAATGACGTAGCCAGCAGCACGGGCGGGTGCAATGGATATGGGACTATCAGAATATGCCCAAACAGCATTCTCATTTATTGAGGGCTTGGAGGCGCTCCCGGATAAGTCAGATGTTCTCCGCGCAATAGAGCATTCTTTCTCCCAATTTGGGTTGACGACCATCGTGATGTCGGACCTGCCCCTGCCGCAGGAGAGTGCACAGGACATCATTCTTCTTGAAAAGTGGCCGCACGAGTGGTCGGCGTTGTACCTTGGACGGAAATACCTGCATTGGGATCCGGTCGCTCGCTTTTGTCGAAATACGCCGCAGGCGTTTGACTGGAACGAGGCTCCGTATGACCACGAGCTCGAACCGCAAGCGGACGAGATCATGGCATTGGCCCGTGACTTCGGCATGCCGCGAGGCTTTTGCGTGCCTGTTCCCGGGTTCGCACATCGCTGTGCCTGTGTCTCAATGAGCGGGCAGTACGCCGAATTGACCCCACAGACCAAGCCGGCCATCCAGTTAATGGCCATTTACGCTGCAGAGCATGTCAAGCGGATCACGGCGTCCGGCAGACCACTCAAGAATTGCCTGTTAACCGCGCGCGAACGGGAGGTTCTGCGCTGGGCGGCTGCCGGCAAATCGGCCACCGCTACTGCGGAGATTCTCAATATCAAAGAGCGCACGGTGACCGCGCACACCATCAACGCGATGGACAAGCTCGGGGCAGCCAACAAGACCCAGGCCGTGGTGCGGGCCCTTCAGCACCGCCTCATTCCACTCGACCTGTAGAAAACTACAATACCAGTTCCTCTCCTTTTGCGTAACTTCCAATAAGTGGTGCGGATCTCAGGACATCCAGAGTGACGCGCCAGTTTGCCGAGTTACGTTCGAAAGGAGCGACCAATGTGGCATGGGAAACTTGACCCTAAGTCGGAAAATGGGAAAGCAACAAGTGTGCACCTCAAAGAAGACGACGTGATCACGATCACCGTCACGGGGTCAGCAAGAAACGGTCCGGCCGCTCCGGAAGAAGGTCCTGACGGAGACCCCCAAAATAAAGACCCCAAAGCAATTCTGCCCGGAACGAATGTCGGAGCAGTCCTGATGCGGGTTGGCAAGGACGGCGCCCCGAAGGTCATCGGCACGGGGAAATCCAATTGGGGAGTAGGCGAGGTCGGCGAAATCACATTCCTCTACAACGATGTGCCGGGTGAGTATGGCAACAATTCGGGCTCGTTCGACGTCACAATCACGAGAGAACGGGGCCAAGGCCATTATGACACGATCATAAACTACGTCACGCAGGACAATACTACTTGGACGGCACGTTGGGTTGGTGATATTTTTCTTCATACTCCAGCGGGACCGCGTCAAGGAGGGACTGAGCATAAGGACAAGATCATAATTTATAAGACGTGGGACAACAGTGCCTGGCAGGCAAGTTGGGACCCCACCACAAAGAAATTCGACCATGTGCCATTGCCGACAGCCAATCCGCCAAGCCGAGTTCAGCACGAGGACGCTAACCTAAATTATATAACCTGGAACGGCGACAAATGGACGGCCGTGCGTGACGGCGACGGTTTCTACCACACACCTGCATAGCAGGAATTCGCTGGCGGGTGTGGAGTAGGCCTCTGAGCAGCGGAGAGATTTGGATGTCGAGACCAGTCTCCGGCCAAGGCGGAGGCTGCCACACCTGCCATGGCCCGCGCGGCGGACTAACGGAAACCCTCGTCGCTTTGGCCCCTACGGGCCAGGCAAAGCCATCCTCCCCTGCTGAGCCCGTTCACCCGGGGTCGGTCCTATCGGCGATTTGCAAATTTGCAATGATAGTCTGGTTTGCGGCCTGACCAGCGTCGCTGGTATAGCGAGTACCACTTCTGAGGCGCGCGAGCTCTTTCATTTCACGTGGATTTTGCTCGCTATACTTCACTTCGGAATTTGACATGGGGAAAACGGGCACCGCTGACCTGCTCCCCCGCAAGACGCGCGAGGGATCTTCCGACCCTCCGCGCTGCGCTCGTGCACGCAGGGGATACTTTCTCCCCGCGCGTCTTGCCCTCCCTCTTTCCCGGTCCGGACGGGACGGCCTGCCCGTCAGATTCAAGAGGACTGGTGCGCGCTGCGGGCTGCGCTGCCGTCTTGGTGAAGCAAGAAAAGGCTAGTTTATGACCAAGACCACCATCCTTTATGTGCTCGACCCGGAAACGACGATCTTTCGTGGGGTGACGGTTTCGGCCGATGCAGGGATCAAGGGTATTTATGAGTTGATCGGATCGCGAAAGATCGATGCTGTACTGTTTGACGAGCGTCATTCGCTGTACCTCAATAATGACGGGCTGAAGGACGGCCTGACCGCGTACACGATCTTCGACGGCTATCCGCAACCACTGGCGGGCAAGCTGGTGCTGGCGGCCGAAAGCCGTGACCGCCTCTATCGAACGCCTCTGATGAGCCTGACGGCGGCGGCGAGGCACTTCGAGTGCTGCCGCCCTGTGCTCGATCCCGTGTATGCGACCGGTTGCGGCTCGAACCGGAAAGGAATGCTGTTCGTAGGCGCGTTATGTGGCTTTCAGGCGCGGATCGAGCGGCGCGCGCCAACCGTCACCGAGGGAGAGGCGTAAGGCCGGCCGGCGGGCCACGCCAGGCCGTCGTGCGCGCCATTCAGCACCACCTCATTCCACACGACCTGTAGAAAACTACAATACCAATCCCCCTTTTTTTGCCTCAGCATCTTTGCGCTGAAGCATCGGTGACAACACCTCGGCAACGGCTCGCTCCATTGGCAGGTCCCAGCCGATGGTGAGCTGATTTTCTTGGTCGCCGATGCGCCCCGTCACTAAGGCGATAATTCGGGTTCGTTTGATGCCACAGTCATAAAGGAGGAAGTCATGAGCCAAGTCCAAACCGGGGTCGTTGAACTCAAGTCCGCAAATGCGCCTGCGCTCAAGGGAGACGATACCAGCAGTTTCACACCCGTGCAGTTCCCCAAGCCCTTCCCGAATGGCTCGAAGGTTATCGTCATCACCGAGACGCAGACGTTCCATGGTCCGGACACGCCTGGTATTCGCCTTGCCGACGTGACGCCTGCGGGCTTCAAAATCAGGATCAACGAGCTTGTCGGTTCCTCGGGCGGTAAGGAGAACCAGGCCATGTCGAATGGCATCCATGTTGCCGAGAGGATTGGCTGGGTCGCCTATGCCATTTGACGTCGTGATCGGCGGATCAAGTCAGCTGGTCGGCTATCCGTCGGCCAGTTGACCATGCGCTAAGCGCCTGGGTGCTCCTTCGGCAAGGAACGGAAGGCCGACACCCTCGTGATGATCGTTCATGGGAGGCTCGTCACCGTCGGCACCATCACTTGGCTTGCCCCCGCCCGCGAGGTCGATAAGTCCCTGGGCTCTACCCAGAAGCCTGTAAGCATGCGTAAACGCGCGCTACTAGATCTTGGAACAAAACAATTCGGGTGAGGCTTGATCATGCGAGGCACAAAGCAAGGGAGATCGCCATCAGAGCTTTTCCGCTACCTGTCGGCCAAGTGGCCGAAGGCATTCAATCCGAAAGCGCCGAGGCCTCTGAAGATCGGCATTCATCACGATATTCGCGCTCTTGACGGGGATCTGTCGGACGATGAGTTGAGCACGGCCATGCGTGCTTATACAAAGATCGGAAACTACCTTTCGAAACTGCGTGCTGGCGCGGTGCGTGTCGATCTCAATGGGAAACCGGCTGGCGAAGTATCTGAGGCGGACGCGGCGGCAGCCAACGCCCTAATGCACATACGCAACCTCAGGCGGCGAGCCGCGCAAACACCACCAAAAGGGGACGCTGAATCGCAGTCAAAGCCGGAGCCAAAACAAGCGCTTACGCTCAAGACCAAGATTGCGGCCGGCAGATCGACAGGCGTGGTCGTCGAGACAAAGCGCCGGCGCTCATTTCAAAAGCCAACGGCTTAAGCGAAGCGGCTATTTCGCCGCCAAGCAGGCGGAACTGAGCGCTGCCGACCAGGAACAAGACTTGGCGGAGGCCCTGATGGCAATGCCCGCCACGACGCTGACCCGCGTGGCGAGCTCGCCACGCGCATTTCTCTGAAGCCCGCGCTGCTTGACTGAAATCTCCATCGCTTTGTAAGCTTGCCGCGCTGGCTCCCCGCCAGGATGACCGATGATGCGCGGAGAGCCTTATAACGGTGGGGAGGAACCTTATGAAGAAGATATCCGCGTGCATCGCGGCACTCGTAGCAGCGGGCTTTCTGGCGGTCTCGCCGGCAGCATCCCAGGATCTGACGATCGCCACATCGATGCCGAGCCTCGGCTTCCCGTTCTTCGTGCACATGCAGAACGAGTTGCGCGACGAGGCGGGGGCGCTGGGCGTGTCGGTAGTCGAGTATGACGGACAGAACTCGACGCCGAAGCAGACCTCCGACGTGGAAGCGGCGATCGTTAGTGGGGTCGACGGTATCATCATCAGCCCGCTTGACTCGGTGGCAATGGCGCCGGCCCTGCAGCAGGCCGTCGAAGCGGGGATTCCCGTCATCACTGTCGATCGGCGGGTCGAAGGCGTGGACGGTATCCTAGGCCATGTCGGCGCCGACAACGTGCTAGGCGGCGAGGCGCAGGGGCGGCTCATCATTGAATTGTTTCCCGACGGCGCGCGCGTCGTGAACCTGCAAGGGCAGCCAGGTGCGAGCCCCGCCATCGACCGCAATGCCGGGCTCCATAACGTGCTGGACGAGCATCCCGACCTCTATGTGTTCGTGGCGGAGCAGACGGCGAATTTCGCGCGCGAGGAAGGCGCGTCGGTCACGGAGGCCATTCTGGCCGGGCTGGACGAGCCGCCGGACGTGATCGTGGCGGCGAACGATGACATGGCGCTCGGTGCCCAACAGGTGCTGGAAGAGCAGGGCCTCGACATCGCCCTCATCGGCTTCGACGCGCTGCCGGAGGCGCTGGCCAGCGTCCGCGACGGCATGATGACGGCTACTATCGAGCAGATGCCGGGCGGGCAGAGCCGCACGGCCATGCAGCAGATGGTGGGATATCTGCGCGACGGCGTTGAGCCCGAGCCGGTGGTGCTTCTGGAGCCGATTGCGATCACCGCGAACAATATAGACGAGGCCGAACGCCTCGACGAGTTGAACTGAATCGCACCTGCTCGGACGGGCCGTGGGACCATGCGGCCCGCGCGCGGGTGCCGAGTCGGTAGCGGAGCGGACAGTTCCAAATGACGAAGATTGCATCGCGCCAGGGGCACGCCGCCGACCAGCGAAGGGACACGGTCGACTTCCTGGCGCAGTATGCAGCGCCAATGTTCTTGCTTTTGCTGATCCTCGTCTTCTCGCTTCTGCATCAGAATTTCCTGCACCCGCTCAACGTGATGAACGTGTTGCGGCAGGTCTCGATTTCGGGCCTGATCGCCATCGGCATGACCTTCGTCATCCTGACGCGGGGCATCGACCTCTCCGTGGGCTCGCAGGTGGCGCTTTGCGGACTGGCGGCGGCCTATGTGGCCAAGGGCGGGCTCGAAAGCCGCTTTGCCGTGGGCGTCGAGCAAGCGGGCAACCCCGTTATACTGGCGGTGCTCGCGGCGCTTGCCGTCGGCATGGCAGCGGGCGCGGTGCAGGGAATCGCCATCACCCGTCTCAAGGTTCCGCCCTTCGTGGTGACCCTCGGGGGGCTCACCGCCTTTCGCGGTATGGCGCTACTTCTGTCGGGAGGCGGGCCGGTCAGCGGTTTCACCCCCGACTACACCTGGTGGGGACAGGGGCGGATCATGATGGTGCCGGTGCCGGTGATCATATTCGTAGTCGTCGCGATCATCGCCCACATCGTGCTGCGCTACACGCGCTTCGGCCTGCATGTCTATGCCGTCGGTGGCAACGAGGCGGCGGCGGATTTGAACGGCATCAACGCGAGGCGGGTGACATTTCTCGTCTATGTGATCGTCGGTTTCCTAAGCGGGTTTGCCGCATTTGTGCTTTCGGCGCGGCTCAACTCGGCGGAGGCCGTGGCAGGGTTGGGGCTGGAGCTCGACATCATCGCCGCGGTGGTGATCGGCGGTACATCGCTCTTCGGCGGCGTGGGCGGCATCGGCGGTACGGTGGCGGGTGTCCTGCTCATCGGCGTGCTGCGCAACGGCCTAGTGCTGCTCAACGTCTCGTCCTTCGTGCAGCAGATCATTATCGGCGTGATCCTGGTCATGGCGGTGGCGTTCGACCAGTACGCGGCGCGGCGGCGCGGCTGAGGGAGGACGGCATGGCCATACTGGAGCTTAGCGGGGTTTCCAAGCATTTCGGCGCCATCGAGGCGCTGAACGGGATCGATCTTTCGCTTGAGCGCGGCGAAGCGCTAGGCCTTATGGGCGACAACGGCGCGGGCAAATCGACGCTGGTCAAGATCATCGCCGGAACCTTCCCGCCGAGCATGGGACGCATCGTGCTCGACGGCGAGGAGGTGCGGTTCGCGCGTCCCGTGGAGGCGCGGCAGAAGGGCATCGAGATCATCTATCAGGATCTCGCTCTCTGCGACAATCTCTCGGCGGCGCTCAACGTGTTCCTTGGGCGAGAACTCATCCGCAAGATTGGCCCCTGCCGCTTTCTCGACCGAACAGCGATGAACGCACGCGCGGCAGAGATCTTTGCTGAGTTGAAGTCTGAGACGCGACCACGAGACCTTGTCAAGCACATGTCCGGCGGCCAGCGCCAGGCGGTAGCGATCGCCCGTACGCGGCTCGTGGACCCGAAGATCGTGCTGATGGACGAGCCGACGGCGGCGATCAGCGTGCGCCAGGTGGCCGAGGTGCTTGACCTGATCCGGCATCTGAAGACCACAGGTCACACGGTGATCCTCATCAGCCACAGGACGCCGGACGTCTTCTCCGTCTGCGACCGTGTTGCGGTGCTGCGTCGCGGCAGGAAAGTGGCCGACAAACCGATTGCTGACAGCTCTCCGGAGGAGGTGACGGGGCTGATCACCGGGGCCATCGAGGGTGCGTAGGTCTATCGGCTTTCCATTCGATCGTGACTGGCCCCTCCATATGCGCGTCCCGCGTCTTGGCGGTCTCCCCACCCATTACGATCGCGACAACCCGTCGGCTGCGGCCGGCGGAGGTAGCGAGATTGTAACCGGAAGCGCGGATATAGCCCGTCTTGAGCCCATCGACGCCGTCTACGCGGCCAAGAAGATCGTTGTGTCCTTCGGTCGTTTTGCCCACGTAGGGGAAGCTGCGGTTGGAGAAATAGTGGTAATGGTGGGGAAAGCGCTGTGCAGCGCCATCGCCAATACCGCCATATACAGCAGATCGCTTGCCTCGAGCTTCAAGTAGTTCGCCGCATTCTGCGCCGAGTTGCCGCGGCCAAACAAGATGAGGCAATTTACGGGCATGCAGCGCCGCTGCAGTCCACGCGACCTGTAGGAATCTACAATACCAATCCCTCTCCTTTTGCGTAACGTCAATCAGGTCGTGCGGATCTCCGGACATCCAGCGTGACGTATCAAGTTGCCGAGTTATCTTCGAAAGGAGCGAGTAATGTGGCATGGGAAACTCGACCCTAAGTCGGAAAATGGGAAAGCAACAAGTGTGCACCTCAAAGAAGACGACGTGATCACGATCACCGTCACGGGGTCAGCAAGAAACGGTCCGGCCGCTCCGGAAGAAGGTCCTGACGGAGACCCCCAAAATAAAGACCCCAAAGCAATTCTGCCCGGAACGAATGTCGGAGCAGTCCTGATGCGGGTTGGCAAGGACGGCGCCCCGAAGGTCATCGGCACGGGGAAATCCAATTGGGGAGTAGGAGAGGTCGGCGAAATCACATTCCTCTACAACGATGTGCCGGGCGAGTATGGCAACAATTCGGGCTCGTTCGACGTCACAGTCACGAGAGAAACACCGAAACCGGTCACATGCACGCTCGAGGCGACGGCGGAAAAGGGCGTGAAATCAGGTGTCACCGTCAGCAGTGGGGATAAGATTTCGATCACGGTCACAGGGAAGGCAAGTTATGGGCCGTCCTATCCAGAGTTCGATCCTGATGGGGATCCCCAAAATCAGGACCCAGGTGCACTTCTGCCCGGAACGAATGTCGGTGCATGTCTGATGAGGATTGGCAGCGGTCCCAACCCTTACAGGCCCGTGGGCAAAGGACTGTCCGACTATCACGTGCAAGAGGAAGGCGAAATCGCGTTCTTCTACAACGACGATCCGGGTGAGTATGGCAACAATAGGGGCTCCTTTGAGATAACGCTCACAAAGAAATAGCTGCTGGCTAACGCACCGGCTTCCAAAGCCGGCCTGAACGGAACCCCCGTGGCTTTTCCCTAGTCCCCGACGGACCAGGGAAAAGCCATCCTCCCCCTGCCGAGCCCGTTCACCGGGCTCGGCCCTTTCGCTATCTGCAAATTTGCATTGGTAGTCTGGTGGCCTGACCGCGTCGTCTGCAGGCGGGTGCGGATGGCGGCTCTCCACCCACAACAGGAGCATCAGTGAACAGCGCCGTACAGCGAATGAGGCAACCGTGGCGCCTTGCCCGATTCGATTTCCTAGAGTAGCCGTGCCGTAGCCCCGCGTCGCCGGCATCCGTTTGATGCACCGCTCATGGCAGTCCCCGCGCCTAAATGAGCGGCAGTTCTTCTCCCTCGATCGGACCGAAGATATCCATCGGCAAGTGCCGGAAGCCACACCTGATACGACGATAGGGGAGGCACTACCACAGCACGGGCACGTAGATCGGGGAATTGAGTGAGCGATCTACGAATGTGCGAGTTGTAGATCGTTCCTCGACTGAAGCCGATCTGCGAGCCCGCAATCATCGCGCTGCTTCCGGTGGGGCCAGACAGGATGGTGGGGCCGTTATCCTTGCTGGTCGATGGCCATGATATCAAAAGCTTGGGCCGCACCTGTTCGACCTTGCCTGCCGCATGCTAGGCTCCCGCCGGGGCGCCGAAGACGCCGTGCAGGAGGGGTCTCTGGGCTGGCATCGGGTACACACTTGCGAGGTTCCGTCACCGGAGGATTGGCTTGTAAACGCATTGTCCCGAGTATGTGTCAGAACCTTGCCTGACACCGGAGTTGCCTTTGGAGGCGGTCCCAGTGACACCAGATAAACGTATCGTGCTCAATCGTTAAGGGAGGTTGAAATGCTCAGGAGAATGTTGCTCAATCTTGAGACGATCGCCGTGTGCGCAGTGCTGTTTGCCTTTGTGAGTCCGGCGATGGCGCAATACCCCGCGAGGCCGATCACCATCATCGTGCCATGGGGCGCCGGCGGCGGAACGGATGCGACGGGCCGCATCATCGCCTCGGTCCTGGAAAAGGAGCTCGGGCAGCCGATCAACGTGACCAACCGCACAGGCGGCTCGGGCGTGGTTGGCCATTCTGCGATCGCCTCGGCGGAGCCTGATGGCTATACGCTTGGCGTGGCGACCGTCGAGATTGGCATGATGCACTGGCAGGGCCTGACGGAGCTCACCTGGGAAGACTACACGCCGATTGCGCTGATGAACGAGGATCCGGCCGCAGTTCAGGTTGCCGCCGACTCCGAATTCGAGACGATCGAGGCACTGGTTGACGCTATCAAGTCAGGCGAGCCCGGAGCCTTCAAGGCATCCGGCACCGGTCAGGGCGGCATCTGGCATCTCGCCATTGCAGGGATGCTCAACGATTTGAACATTGAACCAAGCAAGGTGCAATGGGTGCCGAGCGAAGGGGCCGCTTCGGGCCTGCAGGATATGGTGGCCGGAGGGGTGGAAATCGTGCCCTGTTCGCTGCCCGAGGCACGCTCGCTGATCGACGCCGGCCGCGTGAAATCTCTGGCCATCATGGCGGAAGAGCGCTCAGAGCTGTTCCCGGACGTGCCGACACTCAAGGAGGCTATCAACTCCGATTGGCAGATCGGCGCGTGGCGCGGCATCGTTGGCCCGAAGGGGATGCCCGACGACGTGGTTGCCACGCTGACCGAAGCCCTGGAGAAGGTTTACAACAGCGACGAGTACAAGCAGTTCATGTCCGAGCAAGGCTATGGCGTCCGCTGGGCGGCCGGCCAGGACTTCGCCGACTTCATGGACCAGAGCAACCAGGCTCTGGGCGAGACGATGAAAGCGATCGGTCTGGCGGAGTAAGGCGAACCCGACGGTAATAGCCGGGAGGTGCGTCCTGTAAGCCGCGCCCTTGGGCCGTGGTCAAGCGGGGCAAGAGCCTTGACGCATGCACGCGCGCCACAGCTTTCAAGCGTCGTCTTGAGCATGCGCCCTGGGAGGTTTTTCCATGCGCTTTAGCGACAGGATGCTCGGTGGGGTGCTCATCGCCTTTGCGCTGGCGGTCGGCATCTATTCGCAAACCTTCCCCGACATTCCCGGCCAGCAATACGGCGCTGCCGCCTTTCCCACCGCGATTGCCGTCGCGCTGGGCGGCTGCGGGTTGATCCTGTTTGCGCGCGGGCTTCTCGGGCCACGTGAGCCGCTCATTACACTTACTGAATGGACGCGCGTGCCCGGCGCGCTGCTTGCGGCCTTGGTCACCATCCTCGCCGTCGTGGCCTACATCCTGCTCGCGCGACCCGTCGGCTTCGTGCCGGTCATGGCGGCCATCCTGGCCGTGCTGCTTGTCCTGCTGCGCGTGCCTTGGTGGCAGACGGCGATCTTCGCTGTTGGCACGACACTGGTGATCGATTTTGTATTCCGCAGCGTGCTGCTCGTGCCGTTGCCGCTCGGCATCATGCCGCGGCTGCCCTGGTAGCCGGGAAAGCTGGAACATGGACGCCATTGCCGCCGCTTTCGAACTGGTTGCCACCTGGCAGGTCCTTGCCGCGGTTCTTTCAGCCGCACTATTCGGGCTCCTGGTCGGCGCGATTCCAGGATTGACCGCGACCATGGCGATCGCGCTCCTCGTGCCGATCACCTTCTTCATGGACCCGGTGCCGGCCGTCGGCACCATGGTGACCTGCGCGGCGATGGCGATCTTTGCCGGCGACATTCCGGGAACACTCCTGCGCATTCCGGGCACACCAGCCTCGGCGGCCTACGCGGAAGAGGCCTATGCGCTCACCCGCAAGGGGCAGGCGGAGCTTGCGCTGGGCGCGAACCTGCTGTTTTCCGCGATCGGCGGGCTCTTCGGCACGGCGGTACTCATATTCGCAGCACCCACGCTCGCGGAGATTGCGCTTAAGTTCTCCTCCTTCGAATATTTCTGGATGGCGCTGCTCGGCCTCACCTGCGCAGCCTTCCTCAGTGTCGCCTCCCCCATCAACGGCGTGATAAGCCTGTGCATCGGGTTGTTCGTCGCCACCATCGGCCTCAATAATCCCGCAGGCGTGCCGCGCTTCACCTTCGGCTCGACCGAGATGCTGGCCGGCATCGACTTCATCCCGGCGATGATCGGGCTGTTTGCCGTCTCGGAGGTGCTGCGCAACATTGCCGCCGGCGCGCCGCGCTGGGAGATTGTGCAGGAGCGTGTAGGCAACGTGTTTCGTCACTGGGGCGGCCTCATCGTCACCTACTGGCGCCAGCAGTTGCGAGGCAACATCCTCGGCACGATCATCGGCGCATTACCCGGTGCCGGCGCCGACATCGCCGCCTGGGTGAGCTATGCCATCAGCCGCAGGTTCTCCCGGACGCCCGAGAAGTTTGGAACGGGCCATATAGAGGGTATCGTCGAAAGCACCTCGGCCAACAACTCTTCGCTCTCGAGCGCCTGGATCCCGGCACTCGTCTTCGGCATTCCCGGTGACACCATCACCGCCATCGTCATCGGCGTGCTCTACGTCAAGGGGCTGAACCCAGGCCCGACGCTGTTTCTTTTCAATCCGCAGAACATCTATGCGGTGTTCCTCATCTTCGTGCTCGCCAATCTCGTGCTGATCCCGCTCGGATGGGTGGCGATCAAGCTCGCCAAGCGACTGCTGCAGGTGCCGCGCGCCGTACTGATGCCCATCATCCTCGCCTTCTGCATCGTGGGCGCCTTTGCATCCACCAACTCCATGTACGGCGTTATCGTGATGCTGGCGTTCGGCGTCCTCGGCTTCTTCATGGAGGAAAACGAAATCCCCCTTGCCCCATGCATCCTTGGGATCGTCATCGGGCCGATCCTGGAGAAGAACTTCGTGACCTCCATGATCAAGTCTGGCGGCTCCTTCTTCTCCTTTTTCGAGCGGCCGATCGCTGCCGGTCTCGGCATTCTCGTCATTCTCGTCTGGGCTTCACTGCTCGTTGGCTGGGCAAGAGCATGGCGTCGGCGTCCTTAGATAGGGATCGGTACCGGTCAGAGCGTATTTTTTCGTCTTCGCTTTTTGCACTTAAGTGGAGCGCCCCGTTGCTGCCATTCGGATAACTTTCCTTCGTCCCTGTCGGTTCGGAGCTCTCTCCAACGTCCTTCGAACGGCTCCCCATTTCGGAAGGGGTGGATGGGAAATAAGGCCGAGCGTTCTCGTGAAGCTCCTGGTCGGGGCCTCGTAGACAGCAAGAGTTATATGGGGCGCGATCTTCCACTTACGCGCGTCAGCGCATCAACTCCGGTCATTCCGGCGGCGATCTGGACGCTCTGAAGCGGACCCCAGGTTCATGCTCCGGCACTGGCGACCGACCGCCTCGATGACTTTGAAGGCTGAGAGCAGCGCAACGGCAATTTGCGCCGAGGCCTTTCTCCACCCGTCGGATGAGACAGCCTGTCTCCCGGAAGGTTGATGTGTGCATCAATAATTTTTTTGATGCACACATGGCGAGGAATGGAGAGATATGGAAATTGTTGCTTACAGTCGTCCGGCCGTAGTGGCCTACCAGGACCTGCTGCGTCTTCATCTCGGCGAAAGGGCCTCCAGCCTGGTTGGCACCATCGAGGAGCGACAGCGCGACGGACGAACCTATCTCTACGAGCGCTTCGGGATCGGGACCGAGATGATGAGCCGGTATCTCGCGAAGACAAACCGGAGCTGCGTGCACGCCTAGAACGTGCGGAAGCGCTGAAAGCCGACGCGGAAGCGCGACGGAAGCCGATGGCCAGGCTTGCTAAGACACTCCGGGCCGAAGGCTTCATCACGACCGATCGCGAGACCGGTTCGATACTTCTCGCATTTTCGCGGGCAGGGTATTCCGGCTTGGTGGCACCCTCGTGGGGACATCGGCCTACAGCCTCTACCAATGCGATCTCGGGGTGCGCATGGACTACGAGGAACTGGCCCAAACCGGCGACATTGATTTCGCCAGTTTCGAACGGCTCTCGGTTGTTTTGGAAGAGAACCCTGCCGATATCCTCAAGTTGCTCAAGTTTGATCCAGTTCCCGGCATGAACGATCGACGGTCTGGAAATGGCGGCAGAGCCACTCGGAAGCAATGGTCGAGTTTCTGACTCCGGCCTTCGGCGACGAAAAGGTCAAGCCGCTCCCTGCATTGGGGGTGAGTGCCCAGGCGCTGAACTACCTGAACTTTCTGATCGCGGACCCGCTTCGTGCGGTTGCTCTCTACCGCTCCGGCGTTCTGGTTCAGGTGCCGCGGCCCGAGCGTTTCGCGATTCACAAGCTGATTGTGGCCGATCGGCGCTATGGCGGGCCCGATCAGCTGAAGGCTCGAAAGGACCGGGCCAGGCCGAGTTGGCGGTTCTTTCCGAGGACCGTCCAGACGAGCTCGCGGAAGCCTACGAGGACGCGCTATCGCGTGGTCCTCGCTGGCGTGCCCGGATCAAGGCAAGTTTGAAGCGTGTGCCCGAGACGGCAGAACGGCTTTCGGCCTTGGTTTGATACACTGACAAGGCTCCTGCCTGGCGCAGTGAAGGTCTGCTCCGTCTCTCCACCCTCTTGCGACCTCCGGGAACCGGAAAGATCGACCCATTCCGGACGCCTCTTTCGGATATGGCGACGGCTGCTCTCGCCCGCAAAGCAGCCGACGTGAGGGCGTAGCTTCCCCGTCGCCGGGAAGCCTATGGCAGCGGTCGAACCATATGGTTCCCTGTTGGATGACAGCGAAGCCCTTAGTCGCCATCTGCACAAACGATCTTTGGTGCTATTCCTTGTCCATGGTTGCCATCGCGCAGCGCGCGGTAGGGAGGACGGGATGGTCCAGGTACCCGCTCTCCCGGCGGCGGCTTCGAGTGATGAAGGATGTTCCGGGACCGGAGGAGACAAGGATGTTTGCGGGCACAGTTTCGGGATGCATCTCATCCTCAGGCTCGTGGTGCGCAATCAAGGGCGCATGGCTGAGTGCGCCGAGTCCGAACAATCCGGGGCTCACTTTGAGAACTGGGTTGGCACCTGACGCTTGATGGGCGGAACCGATGATGCAGGAGCGCATATACATGGCAGGGCGGCGCCGGTTCGCATACTTGATTGCGCTTGTTCTTGCAGTTGCGTTCGGTGTGCCGACTCCCTCAAGCGCGCAAATGAAAGGCGAGGAGCTGATTGGTCGCGTATGCCACCTCATCGAGAACCAAAGTGCGCGCAACCGCCTGTCGCCGCATTTCATTGCCAGGCTGCTTTGGAAGGAGAGCCGGTTCAACCCAAACGCGGTCAGCCCCAGGGGTGCGGAAGGCATTGCCCAGTTCATGCCCGCAACAGCTTCCCGGCGAGGGCTGGCAGATCCTTTTGACGTAGATCAGGCGATTCATGCTTCGGTCAGCTACCTTTCCGACCTCCAAAAGAGATTCGGCAATCTCGGTCTGGCAGCGGCTGCATACAACGCCGGCGAGGCGCGAGTTTCGCGTTGGCTATCACGTGGGGGCTTCCTCCCTCTGGAGACAGAAGCGTACGTGCTCGGGATTTTCGGACAGCCGGTTGACAGATTCATCGACGCAACGTCCGAGGCACCAGTCCAACCGCTCGATCCGCAACTTCCTTTCAAGGAAGCTTGTATGCGGCTTCCAGTCTCGGCTGCTTCCGTTACTGCGATGACGAGCGTTCTCACGAAGCCGTGGGGCGTCCATGTGGCAGGCAATGTCCGGCGAGATGTTGCCATAAGGAGCTGGGAGCGCCTCCGAAGCGCTCACCAAACTCTCCTGGCGGCATATGAACCCGTGGTCAGCCGCATCCGCGCGGCGCACGCGCCAAGGGGAATATATGCGGTGCGGCTCGGTGCCGAAACGCGCGCGGAGGCCGACGGCATTTGTGCGAAGCTTCGCTCGGCGCATGCATCGTGCGTCGTGCTGCGCAATCGCTAAAATAGGGCAAAATTACCTCGCATGCTTTGATCTGAAGAGTACGCCTTCGGCGTATGTTCCCTTCAGCGCGATCGTCCGGGTGGTTCTCGTTATAGCCAACGGAATGCCGTTCGGGCGTGAAGAGAACAGTGCGTCTGATATGGTGCAAATGACGCCAGTCTTCCGGCGAACGGACAGGTTGCAATTCGTAGGGCATGCTCGTTCTCCTCGGAGACAAATGTCTTTTGCGCCGCATCTATCATGGACGTGAAGTGTCATAGTCAACGACTGCGCAGGGTAGAGAGCTACAGGTCATTCCGTCATTGGAACGAGCAACGAGTGTCCAAGAGCGATTATTCACTTGGTAGGCGGTCGAGATTGAAGTTCCGCGTTCGCTCACTGTTCAGCTCCAGCCCGGCAACCACTCCTTTATCGTCTCGCCGAAAGCGGAGACGTGAACGTCCCTCAACGAACAGGTCTTTTGCCATTACAGTCATCGGCTGGGGTAATTGCTTGAGTGCGCGCGATGCAAGGCCGCCGTCGTACAGCACTACGTCATACTCGTAGCCCGTTTCCGGACTGCGATAGGTTCCGACAAATTCCTCTAACTCTGCTGGTGAGCATGAATAGGAGGCGAGCCGAACGAAGCGGTTAATCGGGCGGTCATCGACGAGAAGCGACAATGCACCGTCGCCTTCCACCAGTATTTGGGTCCGGGGAAACAGAATGTAGCGGAAGTGGCCTGATCCCATCGGCTCTAGCTCGAACGCTTGCTCTTTGGCCGCCGCCGCACCGCCGAGCAGCTTTCCGTTGCCGTAGTGGAGATGGAGAATTTGGTCACCATCCTCTGGATCGATGTATACGCCTGCCAGCCTTTCGAGCTCAAGTTGCGGCATTGAATCGATCGTCGGCACGCGGCGTGGGTTCTCTCGCTGGCCGGGGAGGATGGGCTTGAGAACGATGTCCGCGATGCGCCGGGCCAAAGCCGGCGGATCGATCGAAGAGAGATTGCTGAGGATCGCGATAGAAAGCCCTTGCTCGGGAAAGCGCATCAGGTCCGAGCGATATCCGGCATCCCCTCCCGTGTGCTCAACGATATTGAACCCGCGGTAGGTGCCCAGCCCGACCCCGCCGCCATAGCCGGTCAGCGAACCGTCGTTGAGCACGCCTCGCTGGTGCATCTGGTCGAAGACTGACTTCCCGCCAACCAGACCGGAGTAGAAGTTGGCATCCCAAAGAGCCAGGTCTTCGACGGTTGTCAGGAGGCTTGTGGCACCGACCGTTTCGAAATTCGTCGGCGCGGCTTCAAAACCCTCGCCGCACGGATGGTACCCATAGGCAACGCCCTTTATGACCTCGCCATGCCGGTCGCGAAAGAAAGTTCGAGCCATACCCAGTGCCTTGAAAAGGCGGGACGTGGTGAACTGCCGGAAGGACTGACCGGTGACGTTCTGGACCACCTGTGCCAAGAGGGTGTAGCCCGTATTGCAGTAGAGAAAACGGGCTCCCGGCGGAAAGTTGAGCGTCCGCTGCCGGGAAACGAGCCGGAGCACGTCATCGTCCGTTATCAAATCCTTTGAGTATCGCCATCCGGCCAACGTCAGAAGATCCCATTGATCGCGCAGGCCACTGGTATGGTGGAGGAGATGCCGCAGTGTGATGGGAAAGCCCAAATCCGGCAGTTGGGGAATGTAACTCCGGGCGTCATCCTCCAGAGTCAGTTTGCCTTCTCCGGCCAGCATGTAGACGGCCATGGCTGTGAACTGCTTCGAAACGGATGCAGCGTGAAAGATCGATGACGGTTCGATCGGAACATCATGATCCAGATTAGCCATTCCGTATCCACGCTTGAGCACGATCTCACCGTCCTGCATGACGGCAACAGCTGCGCCCGGTGAATCGAGCTTTGCCCAGGCTGCAAAGAGGTGATCGATTTGATCGGTCATATCGGTCATTGTGATCGGCATCCCGATTAACCACTGGAAACCTGCAGCATGCAATGGCGACGATCAAACCCTGAGCGCGGCAAGGAGGCCGCGTGTTCGCAGCTCTCGTGGGTTGCAGTCGGGTGGTTTCCTGTCCTAGCTGCTCAGGCGCTCGATGATGTATGAAACGCTCTCATCAAGCGAGATCGAAGAAGTGTCCAGAAGCTCGCAACCCTTATCCCTGGCCTCTCTTCGCCCAGTTCATCATGTCGTCGTTCGCAAGTTCAGGCTGCCCACGTTCGATCGCCAGACGCGGGGAACCGGTCGTAGCAGCGAGGAAAGTGCCATGCCCGACAAATCCACCACTACGGCGATTTCAGCCGCCACCGCGAATTCCGTCGCCGAGGCCACGCGGCCCGTCGTGCAGGAGTTCCTCGCCGCCCGGCTGGCCGGAGACACCGGACGGCCCGTCGCGCTCTTCGCCGACGAGGTCGACTGGCTGCTCGCCGAGAACCCCACCGTCCCGTGGATCCGCCCGCGGTCTACCGCCGCCGAGTGCGCTGCCCAGTTCATGGAGTTGATGGAGCACACCGTGCCCGAAGATGCGCGCGCCTCCGTCGACACCTTCCTCGTCGACGGCACCGACGCCGTCCTGATGGGGCACGTGTTGGGGACCGTACGTGCGACGGGAAAGTCCTTCGCGGGTCCGTTCGCGCTGCGCCTGACCGTCGAGGACGGCCGGATCACCCGGCACCACCTTTACGAGAACAGCCTGTCGATCGCCGAAGCCTGCACCCGTGAGGGCGCAGCGAGGGCCCGAAGGGCTGTCGCGCAGGAATGCATGTATCATATGACCGCAGAGCGGACGTAGTGGACCCAATCACGTCAAAGCTGTGCGGCTGCCTTTTGGCTGAAGCGGATTTCCCACACTCGTGGGAGGCATCTGCATCACATTTCGCAAGATGTCCCTGATATCGCGTTCTACGGGTTCGGCAAGCTCGTGTCTCATCTCTTGGACGATTCGAGCATCACCTCATCAGAATGTCACTGACACTCTTCTTCGAGACGCGTCCTGCGTTGGCGGCTTCCACCCCTATGCTGATTTCGCGCCGGAGGATAGCGAGTTTCTCCGCCTGCTGGGCCTATTCGTGTCGCAGCAGCTCACGTGCGTCAGCTTGAAGTCGCAACGCACTTTTGCATCTCAGCATTCCAGACCTGCCCTTGTGTGCACTGGCTGGCGCTTTGCGAATGACTAGCGCAGGCGGCCATTGCAATGGTCGGGCTGAGGACCAGTACGGCGGCGGCCAGAACAATCTTAATCGTCATCTGCCTCTCCCTGTCTATCGCAGGTTAATCATAGCACAGCGCGAATTTTCGGCAAAGGCGGCAGAGTTGCCTCCCCAGCACCGCCGATGTTCAAGACGAAGAATAAGAGAAAGACGGCAATCGGTTTCATTGCTATCTGCTGAATTTCATCGCGCGCCGCAGGCGCTGCCAATTGGATCAAATCGCAGTCGATGGTTGGCGCGACCTGCAAGCTACGCCGCGGGATTGGTGAGGCAGGCGATGGCGGCTGCGGTTGCAATGTCAAGCAATTGGTCGCTGTCCGACACGCCGTCGCTATAGGCATCGACCACGATGCGTGCGACGGCTTCGACCTGATCTTGATCCAGTTCGTGCCCGCATCTGCGCAACGCTTCTCTGACAACCCCTCTCAAAAGGCCCAGCTCTTCAGGGGTGTAGACGCCTGCATGTGGCTCAAATGCCCGCTCGACGATCATGTTCTCCTCCCCGTCACCACGATATTATCACAAAGGGGGGAGATGATCGCTAGAATTGAATCCCAGCCCGTCGTGTCATCGCAGCCCGCCGGCTCTATGCTACCCGCGTGAGGGCTTGGGAGAGATCAAGATCGCGAGTGACCTACCCCCGGGCCAGCAAAGCGCACCGACCGCCCGTGCCATCGCTGCGGCTTGTCGTCTTGCTGCCGCTTTCTTTCGAAGGCGCGTTCCATTTCGGCGTCGTATTCAGCGCGATTGCGTTGTTCGGCATTCCCAGCTGCAGCATTGCGGTTTTCTGCTCGATTAAGGCGGTCCAGAGCGTTCTCGAAGGCCGAATGTTGAAATAACAGGCCGTCTGTCTATTCTCGACCATACACCATCAAGTCGCAATTTCTGGATTCGAGCTGTCACTTGCCGACGTTTCTTCGACACGTTCTTCTTCCATTCCTCGGATTTCTTCTGTTCACGGCGTCTGCTGTCTCGCAGACAGAAGCTCCGACAGGGCAGGAGCCGACCGGGAGCGATCCGCAGCCGGGCTATGAAGCCATCGCGGATATCCTGGAGGATGAAGCTGCCCGGAACGCATTGATTGCGGAACTGCGACGGCTTGCGGCCGGAGAAGCATCGTCGGCGGCACCGGAAGCACAGGATGTCTCCCTAGCTCGCCAGATCGCGGATGTCACAAGCAATGCTGCCGAGGGTGTCGTAACTCAGATCAGTGCTGCCTATGACCGCATCCGCGACTTGAACTCGATCTCGTCCCAAAGGATGGCGAATCTCGCAAGGGCCGCATTCGATCTTGGCATTGTCATCGTCGTCGTCATCGGAATCCTGTGGCTGGCGCGAATGCTGGCGAGTTCCGTCTACCAGCGGGTTTCCAATTGGGTGCTGGCACCGGGCGGACCAAATCCTTGGCTGAAGCGTAGCCTGGCAGCCTTTGGCTGCAGTCTGCTCGATCTTGTTACCGTCGCCATCGGATGGGTTGTTGGTTACGCTGTTGCCCTGTTCGTCCTCGGAAACGAGACGGGGCGTATGGACGCCAGTCAGTCACTCTTCATCAATGCCTTCCTTGTGATCGAAACTGCAAAGGTGGTTGTCCGGCTCTTTTTCGCAACGCGTTATGAGGGATTGCGCCTGCTCCCGGTCAAGGGTGAGGACGCGGCTTACTGGAACACCTGGCTCACGCGCCTGACAACCTTCGTGGGATATGGGATTCTCGTTGTCGTGCAGATCGTCAACATCAATCTCGGTACGGCGCTTGGATCCGCTGTCGCAGCATTCGTCTATGGTGTGGCGCTCATACTCGCGATTGTCTTGATCCGTCAGAATCGCGAGCCAGTAAGGGCTCGCCTTGAGACAATGGCCGGGAGAAGCTGGGTTGGTTTTGCAGGCATACTTTTGGGCACGTTG
The DNA here is from genome assembly GCF_025336525.1 of Chelativorans salis. Taxonomy (GTDB): domain Bacteria; phylum Pseudomonadota; class Alphaproteobacteria; order Rhizobiales; family Rhizobiaceae; genus Chelativorans; species Chelativorans salis. Next base: position 61,679 of record NZ_JAOCZP010000010.1, on the reverse strand, counting down.
GCCCGTATCTGGCATATCATCATGATTGCCTATGTTTCGTTGCTGGCGCTGCTGTTGCTCATAGAACCGGACACGGCGCTCTCCTTCATGGTCGCTGCCACCGTACAGACTGTTGTGGCGATCACGGCAGGTATTCTTCTGTCAACCCTGATCGACAAGGCGATCGCCTACGGCATCCGGCTGAAGCCGGAGATGCGCGCACGGTTCCCGATGCTGGAAGAGCGCCTGAATGCGTTTGTGCCCACGACACTGAAGGTCGTGCGTATCGCCATCGCACTCGTTGTGGCAGCCATTGTGCTGGATGCTTGGCAGGTCTTCGACTTCTTTGCCTGGTTAAGCTCGGATCGCGGCCTCCAAGTCATCGGCACAATGGTAACAATCGCATTCGTCTTGGCTGCGGCTTTTGCCATCTGGCTGATCGTCTCGTCTTGGATCGAGTACCGTCTGAACAGGGACACTGACTGCATGGTGGCAGCCTCCCGGGCGCGCCAGCACACGCTGCTGGCGATCTTCCGCAACGCCTTCACGATCGCGCTCGTCGTTATGGCCCTGATGATCACGCTGTCTGAACTTGGCCTTGATATCGGCCCTCTGCTGGCGGGGGCGGGCGTACTTGGTCTCGCAATCGGTTTCGGAGCGCAAAAGCTTGTTCAGGATGTCATCACGGGTGTCTTCATCCAGCTCGAAAATGCCATGTACACTGGCGATGTCGTTACCGCCGGCGACATCACGGGGGTGGTCGAAAAGCTTACGGTGCGCTCTGTCGGCATCCGTGATCTTTCAGGGACCTATCACCTGATACCGTTCTCGTCCGTCGATACGGTCTCGAATTTCATGCGCGGCTTCTCATACCACGTGGGGGAATACGGCGTCGCCTACAGGGAGAACATCGACGAAGTGATCGAGGTGATGCAGCAGGCCTTTGAGGAACTTCGTGCCAACCCGGAATACGCCAACAGCATTATCGACGATCTGGAAGTGCACGGCGTTACCGAATTTGCCGATTCCAGCGTGAACCTCCGTATACGCATCAAGACGTTACCCGGCCAGCAGTGGGCAGTCGGGCGCGCCTACAACGCCATCATCAAGAAGCATTTCGATGCAGCCGGAATCGAGATACCCTTCCCGCATGTCACGCTCTATTTCGGTGAGGACAAGAAGGGCTCCGCACCTGCCGCACCGATCAAAATCATTCAGCCCTTGTCCACGGATGTGGACGGGAGCACCAATGACGCAGGGCCGAAACGGCCACGGCGAGCAAAGCCATCGAAGCGGAAGCCTTCACAATCTGCGCAGGACGGACAGCCGGACATTCCTTCCGAGGACGAGCTTTAGCGCCGCGCTACATCCCCTTAAGTGGAGGAGTTTTTTTGAATCTTGGGGTCTTGCGCCCATCGCGCAACAGCAAGGCATTGGGCCAGGTAGCCATGAGTTAGGCGCTCAGCAGACGCAAGAACGGCCCCAAAGCGGGGGAAGCCGGGAGCCGAACGCCACTATGTGACCGAAGCCGGATAGCAAAACGGCATCAGGGTCACGGATTGGAGAATGGTTCAGAGCCGCAGAACAGCAACAGCCTGTCCTGCGAACGGAAAAGATTTACCCGATCGGTGCATCCGCCGGTCAAACGCAACCGAACCCAGGGAAAAGTCACGCAAAGCAAGCGTTCCTGTCCTGAGTTCTTTCATTGGAGACCTCATGATCCCTGACACTATGAAAGCCGTCCTGCTCACCCGGCACGGCGATCTTGATGCTCTCGTCTACCGCGAAAACGTTCCCATACCCAGGCCCGCCGCCGATGAAGTCCTGGTCGAGGTAACGGCTTGCGGCATGAACAATACCGATGTCTGGGTGCGCCAGGGCGCTTATGGCAGCGAGACGGACCCTGAAGCGGTTTCCTCCTGGCGACGGGGGCGGCCAACATTGACGTTTCCCCGCATCCAAGGGGCCGATACGGTCGGGCACATTGTTGCCGTGGGCGAAGGTGTTCCGCAAGAGCGCATCGGCGAGCGGGTGATGGTCGACTTCAGCCTCTATAATCGCGACGACGACAGCCTCGCCGATATTGACTATATTGGGCACGGCCGTGACGGCGGTTACGCGGAGTATGCCGCGATACCTGCAGAGAACGCTCATGTTGTCGAGACCCGCATGAGCGATGCGGAACTGGCAACCTTTTGCTGCGCCTATCTGACGGGCGAGCACATGCTGGAAAGAGCAAGTGTCCGGGCTGGCGAACGCGTCCTGGTAACGGGCGCCTCAGGCGGGGTCGGTTCGGCAATCGTGCAGCTTTGCCGTGCGCGAGGCGCGATCCCCTATGCCATTACTGGGAAGGGCAAGGAGGCTGCGCTGGGCGAGATCGGTGCGGAAGCCGTGATAACGCGAGATGAAGATGATCTCGTGGAAGCGGTTACCAGAGCCACCGGCGGAGACCCCATCGATGTTGTCGCCGATCTCGTTGCAGGTCCGCTGTTCAACACGCTACTGCGGATTCTGCGCCCCGAGGGCCGCTATACCACAGCAGGCGCCATCGCTGGTCCGGTGGTTCAGCTCGATCTCCGGACCATGTATCTGAAGCACCTGCAGCTGCATGGATGCTCGCAGGGCACGCGGAAAGATTTTCGGCGTCTGATCGGATATATCGAAACCGGCAAGATCAAGCCGCTCCTTGCGGAGATTTACAAGCTTTCGGATTTTCACCACGCGCAAAAAATGTTCATGGAGAAGCAGTTCGTCGGCAAGCTCGTTATGATACCTGACGCCAAATGGGAGGAAGCAGGCGGCGTGTAGTATCAAACGTTTCCAGCCAAACCTGCTCCAGTGGTTGCTGGCTTGTCGCACTCTGGCACCGGGGTGCCAAATTGGCTGATGGTGTGTCGCAAATTGACCTCGATCAGGACCTTTCAAAGTCTCCGAGTCTTGCGCCGGAAGCGGGTAGAGAGATAGCGTTCAACAGGCCGAAATTGTTTACGGACCTAACGCCGTCTGCAACCGCGCCGCATTGCTGGTCGAGCGCATCGAGAAGGAGGGGCTGGTCGGCTCCTCAACTACGTCGGCAAGCGGGAGATTCCCGTCGGCAGCCGCGACCATGCCGGAATGCCGGACGCAGACGACATGGATTGATCCGCTTTTGACGTAGCCGCGGTATGCTAGCTTCCCTTCCCCTCCTGGGCTACAATTGCCTTAAGCGGCAGCATAAGCCGCAAACGGGAGGACGTGTCGCATGGCGGTTCTCGAACTGCGACGGATTTCCAAGAGCTTCGGCGCTATCCGGGCGCTGGAGGCGGTCGATCTGACGATCGGTGGCGGCGAGGTCATCGGCCTCATGGGCGATAATGGCGCCGGCAAGTCGACGCTCGTCAAGATCATTGCCGGCAACTTTCCGCCCACCAGCGGAGCCATGCTGATCGACGGCGCCGAGGTGCATTTCTCCAAGCCCATCGAGGCGCGGCGCCGGGGCATCGAGATCGTCTACCAGGACCTTGCGCTCTGCGATAACCTCACTGCGGCGGCGAACGTGTTTCTCGGCCGCGAGGTAAAGCGCTGGTTCGGGCCGATCCGCTATCTCGACCACAAGTCGATGTACGACCGCACCGCCGAGATATTTTCCGAGCTGAAGTCGGAGACGCGCCCGCGCGACGTGGTCAGGCGCATGTCGGGCGGGCAGCGCCAGGCGGTCGCCATCGCCCGCACCAGGCTGAGCGACCCCAAGCTGGTGCTCATGGACGAGCCCACGGCGGCGATCAGCGTGCGCCAGGTGGCCGAGGTGCTCGATCTGATCAGGCGGCTCAAGGAGACGGGACACGCCGTTGTCCTCATCTCGCACCGCATGCCCGACGTCTTCGCAGTGTGCGAAAGGGTGGCGGTCTTGAGACGCGGCAGGAAAGTCGCCGACAAGCCGATCACCGATTCCTCGCCGGAAGAGGTGACGGCGCTGATCACCGGCGCGCTCCACGAGGCCTAGGGGGACAGGAATGACCGAAAGCGCAGAGCGCCGGACTGCCGACGTCTCAGATGTGACGGGCCAGCAGTCCGAAGGTGGCCTTCAGCGCATCGTCAATACGCAGCCTTTCTGGGTGCTGGTGGCGCTGATCATCATCTGCATCTTCATGGGCACGATCAGCGATACGTTCCTGAGCGAGCGCAACCTCTTCACGACCACGCGCAACTTCGCGTTCATGGCGATCGTGGCACTCGGCATGACGACCGTGATCGTCACGGGCGGCATCGACCTTTCGGTGGGGTCAGTGATGGGCCTTTCCGGCATCATGGCCGGCATCACGCTGGCGGCTGGCTATCCGCTTTGGTTCGGCCTTGGGGCATGCCTTCTTTCGGCGATGGCCGCGGGTGCCGTGAACGGCTTCATCATCGCCTATTTCCGCATGTCGCCCTTCGTGGTCACGCTGGGGATGCTGGCGATCGCACGATCGCTTGCACTCGTCGTCTCCAACAACCGCATGTTCTATGAGTTCGGACCGGACCAGCCCCTCTTCCTCGCCATAGGCGGTGGGCGGACATTCGGCCTTGCCAATCCGGTCTGGGCGCTGATCGTGCTCACGCTCATCTTCATGTGGCTCTACCGCTACTCCACCTGGGGGCGCTACGTGTTCGCCATCGGCGGCAATTACGAGGCGGCAAAACTCAGCGGTGTGCCGGTGGAACGCGTGATCGTGTCCGTCTACGTGGTCTCCAGTCTGATGGCCGGCATTGCCTCCTTCCTGATGGTTGGCTGGCTCGGCTCGGTCACCAACGCGCTCGGCCAGACCTACGAACTGCAGGTGATCGCCGCGACGGTGATCGGCGGCGCCAATCTGATGGGCGGCTCGGGCTATGCGATCGGCGCGCCGATCGGTGCCGCGCTCGTGGAGGTGATCCGCAACAGCCTGTTGCTCGCCGGCGTCGATCCCTACTGGCAGGGCACCTTCCTCGGCGGCTTCATCATTCTAGCCGTGCTGCTCGAGAGAATCCGCGGAAGACGGAGCGAATAGGAGAGGGATCAAACTGCAACCAAGGGAGGAATAACGATGATGAAACAACTGAGATGTGCTCTCCTGACAGGTGCCGCCATTCTCATGGCAACGGGCGTAACGGCACTTGCTCAGGACAACTACCGCTTCGCGCTCGTGCCGAAAGCCATGAACAATCCTTTCTTCGACCTCGCGCGCGACGGCTGCAAGGCCGCCGAGGCCGAGATGGAGGGCGTTGAGTGCTACTATATCGGTCCGAGCGAGCATACCGAGCAGGAGCAGATCCAGATCATCCAGGATCTGATCACGCAGGGCGTCGACGGCATCGCCGTGTCGCCATCAAACGCACCGGCAGCGGCGCGCGCCCTCAAGGCGGCCAACGACGCCGGCATACCGACCATGACCTGGGATGCCGACCTGCTTGAACAGGACAAGGAAGTCCGCGCCACCTATGTCGGCACGCGCAACTACGACATCGGCGTGAACCTCGCCAAACTCGCCCAGGAGATGAAGCCGGAGGGCGGCTCCATCTGCCTGCAGTCGGGTGGGGCCGCGGCAGCCAATCACAACGAGCGCCTGCAGGGCATCCGCGATACATTGTCCGGCGAGGAGAGCGCGCAGCCCCCGGGCGAGCGGCTAGCCGGCGCCAACGGCTGGACGGAAGTGGACGGCTGTCCGCTCTTCACCGACGACGACAGCGCCAAGGCGATCCAGCAGATGTCGGACATCCTGAACCGGTACCAGGACCTCGACGCCTTCATCTCCACCGGCGCCTTCACGCAATGGTCGGACAATGCCTACCGCCAGGCCATACAGCCCTACAAGGAGAAGCTCGATTCTGGTGAGCTGGTGGTGGTGGTCGCGGACACGCTGCCCATGCAGATGCAGCAGCTCAAGGATGGGCTGAGCCACGGCCAGGTCGGCCAGCGCCCCTACGACATGGGGTACAAGTCCATGCAGATCCTGAAGGATCTGGCTGAGGACAAGTCGGTCGAGGACCCGATCTACACTGGTCTCGACGTCTGCACGCAGGAGAACGCCGACACCTGCCTAGCCCAATCCCAGTGACGTGAGCAATACACACAGGCGGGGAAAAAACCCGCCTGTGTGTGGCGCTAGACGTCATGTTCCGGGGAGGAGATCGGTGGTCCGCCCTTTCGTGCGATTGAAAGAACGAGGGTTACTCGGATGGGCCGACCGATCCTCACGCACGGAGGGCGAGCCATGGAAAATATTAAAGGATCCTGCATAGAATAGCTTTTACGCCTGACGTTCACTAGAAACAGTCGGCAGAATTGGCTCGAGGGTACAGTCCAAGAATTCGGGATCGACATCGCGCTCGACGACATCGAACATGCTGTCGACGAAATCGATTAAGGAATCAGAGGACAGAACAGCCCGCTCGGCGTCCCGATTGACCACCGCGTCCAGCACCGACAGATGCGCGTCGATGGTTTCGCTGATATTGGAGTGACCGCTGGTGCGATTGTGATAGATCCAGCCGATCCGCCTGAAGATGGTGTGCAATGGCCTCAACGTGTGCTCCAGGAACGGTTCGCCCGCGGCGGCCAAGATCAACTGATCGATCCGCCAGTCGAAAGCATTGAACTCGCCGATTGTGATCGCATCGCGCCGTTCTCGCAGATAACGGGCTAGGTGCAGCATCTGGTTACGGTGCGAGGAGCTTGACCGCTCAGCTGCGAGGCGAATGACGAAACGTTCAAGGTCGCGGCGGAGCTTGAGCAGCAGCCGCTCTCGCGCAAGATCCATCGGCGCGACCTGCAAGCCATGCCGGGGTCTGACGATCATCAGTGTGTCGATCGCCAGCCGCGCGACAGCCTGGTGGACAGGTGTGCGGCTGAAGCCCAAGATATCCTGCAGGTCTTGTATCGTCAGAAACGCTCCGGGCCTTAGCTCACAGGTGACGATCAGGTGCTCCAGCCGTTCATAGGCGAGCTCCAGCAAGTTGACCGCGTTCCGGCGAGTTGGTGGTGTGATATCGATAGCCGACCTTTTCGCCTCCTTGGGCTTCGTGCGATTCCTCGCAGCTTGCTTGCTCATGCTTTTTCTGTTTCCGGTATCAGGCATACACTCAAATTGTGATTGCTTGGGCGACGAGATTCCGCTAGTGAGATTTCGTGATATTTTACAAAATGTCAATCGCGTCGTGGAGGCGACGTGATCTCGCAACGGAGGAGTTTTTCAGCTAGGAAAACTCTCAAGGCACCACGATGAAAATCACGTCGATCAAGACCTTCCGGCTGGACGAATTCGCCAACGTCCTGTGGGTTCATGTCGAAACCGATGCGGGCGTGACCGGACTTGGCGAAACCTTCTACGGCGCAGGCGCGGTGGAGGCCCACATCCACGACACGCTGGCGGCGCGCCTTCTGGGCAGGAATCCCCTGCACATAGAAGCCCTCAACAAGGAAATGGTCTCGCTGCCGATGGCTCAATCGTCGACCGGAGCGGAATACCGTGCCGCTTCGGCGGTCGATATCGCGCTTTGGGACCTCTTCGGCAAGGTCTGTGGGCAGCCGGTGCATCAGATGCTGGGCGGGCAGTGCTGGGACAGGATCCGCGTCTACAATACCTGCGCGGGCTATCGGTATGTCCGCACAAACAACATAAAGCCGGTTTCCAACTGGAATGTCGGCGATAGCGAAGGTCCCTATGAGGACCTTGACGGCTTCATGAACCGGCCCGCCGCGCTTGCCGAGAATCTGCTGGAATCCGGCATCACCGCCATGAAGATATGGCCGTTCGATCCGGCGGCGCAGGAAACCCGCGGCCAGTATATCACTACCGAACAGATGAAGAAGGCGATCGAGCCATTCGAGCAGATCCGCAATACGGTCGGTGATCGCATTGAGATCATGGTTGAGTTCCACTCACTTTGGAACCTGCCGACAGCCAAGAAGATCGCCAAGGCGCTCGAGCCTTATTCGCCGACCTGGTTCGAGGATCCGATCCGGATGAACTCGGCTCAGGCGCTCGCCGAGTATGCGGACTCAACGGACGTGTGGGTGTGCGCCAGCGAAACGCTCGGCTCGCGCTGGCCCTACAAGGACATCCTCGACCGCGACGCCACCCATGTCGTGATGGTCGATCTTTGCTGGACCGGCGGTCTGACTGAGGGGCGCAAGATTGCCGCACTCGCCGAGACCTATCACCGGCCGTTTGCGCCGCACGATTGCATCGGGCCCGTTGGCTTCGCCGCGGCTGTCCACGCCTCCTTCAGCCAGCCCAACACGCTCATCCAGGAATCGGTCCGTGCCTTCTATCGGGGCTGGTACAATGAACTCGTGACCGCGGTGCCGAAGATCGAGAACGGCTATGTCTATCCGATGGAGGGGCCGGGCCTCGGTCTCGAACTCCTCTCGTCAGTCTTCGATAGAAGCGACCTCACGGTGCGCGCCTCGTCCTTATAATCCAGCGGAAACCCAGAATGTCGAATAGCCTGTTCAGCCTCAAGAATAAGACCGCCCTTGTGACGGGCTCCTCGCGCGGGCTTGGCCATGCGATTGCAATTGGGCTCGCGCAGGCCGGCGCATCGATCGTTCTGAACGGCGTCGACCAGGAACGTCTCCAGGCGGCTTCTGAGAAGATGCGTGACGAGGGGCTCAGCGTAAGCGAAGCATGCTTCGACGTGACGGATGAGGCTTCGGTCATTGCCGCCTTCGAAGCCTTCGACCGGGAAGGCGTCGCCCTAGACATTCTCGTCAACAATGCCGGCATCCAGCTCCGCAAGCCGATGGTGGAACTGACCACCGAGGAATGGCAGAGAGTGATCGATACGAACCTCACCAGCGCCTTCGTCGTCGGCCGCGAGGCAGCAAAGCGGATGATTGCGCGCGGTAGTGGCAAGATCATCAACATGGGCTCGTTGACCAGTGAACTGGCGCGCGCCACCGTCGCCCCCTATACCGTCTCCAAAGGCGGTATCAAGATGCTGACGCGGTCAATGACCGCTGAATGGGCTGAGCACGGCATCCAGGTCAACGCCGTCGGCCCGGGCTATATGCTGACAGACATGAACGAGGCCCTGATGGCCAACGCCCAATTTGACGACTGGGTGAGGGGCCGGACGCCGGCGCGGCGCTGGGGCAAGCCGGAAGAACTGGTCGGCACCGCTGTCTTTCTCGCCTCCACCGCGTCCGATTATGTCAACGGCCAGATCATCTATGTCGACGGCGGTATGATCTCCGTCCTTTGACGTTGCGCAGGAGTTGTTGCGTGCGCACGCTCGTTGTCCACAAGCCGCACGACATCAGGATCGAGGGGGAGGGTGCCGGTAGTTCCGCCCGGTTCTGGCGAAGTGCGCTTCCGCATCGAGCGCGGTGGCAGCTTCCTCTTCGAGGCCGAACTCCGCCGGGCCATGGACCTCATTGCCAAGGGAGCGGTCGATTTGCCGCTGCTGGTGACCGCGACACTGCCGCTCGACAGCGCCGAGGAGGCGTTCCAGCCCGCTTCCGACCGGACGCAATCGATGAAAGTCCAACTTTGCCTTCCACGCTTGACAGGAGCGCTTCAATGAAAATCGTCTTCCATGGAGCGAACGCATTGACGTTCCGCGACGGGCTCGAAAGTCTTCTCGATCAAGCCCATGAGGTTGCTGAGGTTCCGGACGATCTTGCGACTGAGACCGCACGGGCCACCTATGCGGCGGCAGATGTCATCGTGGGGGTCCAACTTACTGCAGCGATGCCGGTATCGCACAGCCTCAGGCTTTATCAGGTTCCTGCCGCCGGATATGACCGGATCGATCCCGCTGCCCTGCCTGCGGGCGCGGCGCTGTGCAACTGCTTCGGTCATGAGAATGCGATAGCAGAATACGTGATGGCGGCGCTGCTCGCACGCCATGTACCGCTCGCCGACGCTGACCGCCGACTGCGGATGGGCGACTGGAAGTACTGGGCGGGGGGGCCGACCGGCCTGCGCACCGACCTCGGTGAAACCGGTATCGGCATTTTGGGCTACGGCCACATCGGTAAGACACTTGCCCTTCGCGCCAAGGCTTTCGGTATGAAGGTGACGGTCGCCAACCGCAGCCCGGTCCTGGTTTCTGACATCGTAGACAAGGCATATGCGCTCAAAGACCTGCCGGCTTTCATGGGATCGGCCGATGCGATCGTCAATACGCTTCCTCTGACGGATGAGACGCGCGGATTGATCGGCGAGGCGGATCTCGCCGCTATGCGGCCGGACGCAGTAATCCTCAACGTCGGCCGCGGCGCGGTGATCGACGAAGCAGCGCTTTACAACGCGCTGAAGGCTGGGCGGATCGGCGGTGCGATCATCGACACTTGGTTCGTCTACCCGAATGCGAACAAGCCGGGTCCATTGCCGGCGAATCTGCCCTTTCACGAACTTAACAACCTGGTGATGACGCCGCACATGTCAGGCTGGACCTATGGCACGATCAGCCGGCGTCGGGAAACCATCGCAGACAACATCAACAAACTTGCATCGGGGATAGATCTAGGAAACCGTATCCTTTAGCTGGAGCGTAGGAGCTACATCCCGCAGCCCGCAATGGCCCAGTCGTCCGGAACAGTAGGTGGCCACGGAACGGAGGCTCACAGCCAATGCGTGAATTCTGGAAGGACTGTTCACCAGCGGGCTCTTGCCCCTCTGGCAGCGGATGTTGGATGATGGCTTGATTCCCAGTGAGGCGCTGGAATCTTGAGTTCCGGCAATCCCAACCGCGTGTGGCGATGAGCGGCGGGCGCATTTGAAGTCCCATTCGTACCTCAGCTCTCGAGCGGCGATTTGCGCGAGGCCTGTATCGACGGATACATGCCAATTGAAATCCCGGAGGCTCTCAACCGGTCCTTTGAGGACCATTCACTCTTGAGGTTGCCGACTTTGCCCCTCTTCCGCCGATGGGCATTGGACGCGGGTGACATTTCAAATGGAGCGTGCCAGGGATCGAGCCGCGCGAGCTTCATCTCCAGTCCTTGTAGATCGATTTCAGTCGCTCGATCTCTTCCTCCGACCAGCCCTCCGGCGCCGTCACGGCCACCCATGCGTCGATATAGTCTTCGGGCGCGTATCGATGACCGTAGCCAAGGGGAGCTTCGTCGGCAGCGGCGATGTCGACCGTCAGTTGGAGCTGTGTCACGATCGGATACCACCGCAGTTCGCGCGAGACGTCCGGACCGCGCGGATGTGTCATCCAGGGGGGCGCCCGGTAGAATGCCTCGGGGTCGAAGAAGGTCACCGGATCGCTTGCATATTGCAGATAGACGAAACGGATCGGCCCCCAACGTGCGTTCGGCGTCTCCAGTGTGTCCCACTGATTCATGAACCGTATGGTGGACCCTTCCCTAAAAACAGGCAGCCACGCCGGCGACCACGGCATGCGCTTCTTAGTGATGTTTTGCCATCTCTCGCTCGCGAATGGTGGGCCGGCCCACAGCGCGCCTTGGATGGGGTCTCCCACAACATCATAGATGTCAGCCGACAGCTGCGAATTCAGCGCCCCGAGGCTCAACCCGTAGAGATAGAGCTTCGGACGCTCGTCCTTCGGCAGTTGTGTCCAGTGATCATAGATCTTGTTGAACAGAACCTGCGCCGTTTCCGCGCCATAGTCGGGCTCGACGAGCAGCGACAGCCAACTGGCCAGATAGGAATATTGGACAGCAACGGTCGCGACATCGCCGCGATGAAGATATTCAAGGGAGTTGATGGCGCCCTCGTCGACCATCCCCTTACCGGTCGGCGTGGCGATGACGAGCACGGACCGGTCGAACGCATTGACGCGCTTGAGTTCCTGCAGCGCCAGTTCCACGCGCTCCTCGACCGTTTCTGCCGAGTTCAGCCCAACATATACGCGTATGGGATCAAGTGTCCTTTCGCCATTGAAGAACGCGCTCAGCCTTGCCCTTCTCGGTCCCCAGGAGACGAACTGGCGGCCGGTTCTTCCCAGTTGGTCCCAGTCGAGAAGCGACGCCGCGCTTCCCGTTCTGATGGGATTGAGCGGCGGGCTCACGTTGCTTTCCACCAGCGAGTCGAATTTCTGGTAAGACGCATCCGCCATGCGCATGCCGTATTTGATGAGAACACCGTCGACGAGCGACCAGAACAACGCGACGGCTGCCACGACGCCCACCAGGTTGGAAATCCGCCTCGGGATATGCTGCTTGAGCCATTCGGACGAGATGTGGACTGTCAGCCGAAAGAGGCGACCAAGAACATGGAGCACGATGAAAACCGCTATGGCGATTGCGCCCACCTTGAACGGGTGCGCACTGTCAACCGGCTCCATCTCCATCAGCACCCGACTGGAATTCTGCCATTCGGATGCCCGCCCCAGAAAGACCAGAGCGATTGTCGCGCAGATCACGGTGGCGACGAGCTTGATGATCGCCTCGATACGCTCGCGGGGCTCGGGAAGTTCCAGATAGGCCCACAGCCAGTGACCGAAAACACCTATGGCATAGCCGGCGGCTAGTGAAACGCCTGAAAGGACACCCTGCATCACGTATGTGCGGGGGATCAGGCTGGGGGTCAAAGAGGCGGCGAAGAAGAGCGTTGCCGTCAGGAGCCCCGGCGTCGAGAAGAGATTTTCTAGCCTCAAAAGCCAGTACAGCGACGCCTTGCCGTAGTAACTGGCGATGTCGTCCCGTAGGTGATTGTGTTTCATAACGAGGTCTGTTCAAACGGCCCTAACAACGGTCCCCTTCATCTACGGTGGAGCACGTCACGCCGTTTTCAATCCGGCTCGACAACGCTTCGACATTTCTTCGGGCACGGTGATGTTGATTGGAGGGCGGATGTGGCAGCAGTTCGGATAGTTGGATTTCTGTCTTTTCCGGCAAGGCGGCTATTCCGTGCGCTTATGCCGAACGCCCTTTCTCCACCCTCTGCGACACTGGTGAACGCAACGAACCGACCTTTGCAAGCGCTGGCCATTACAACTCATTCACGGTGACGAGCTGGCAGGCTCGGAGCCGATCTCCAGGCCGCTGGCGCGCGGGGCAAGGACGATCATATTGCGTTCGAACTTCTTGACCAGCACATCCTGCCGGTCGAGCCCGAGGCGATCGAGCCACGTCACCACCACCTCTTCCCTGGCGTTGTTGCCGCTCCACAACAGCAGCGGGCAGGGGCGGTCGATAAGCTCCGATGCCGATATGGGCATTGGTTCAACACCTGTGGCCGACACCTCAAGAAGTCGGTCGCGATAGCCCGGCGGCAAATAGTATGCGTAGAATTCCTTCGGCAACTGGTTGACGGGTAGCGGCCCCACCTCGCAGCCCGGAAGCGACACGATTAGGGCCGCTGCATCGCGCCACTGCTCCTTGGTCTCCGTCGCCATCCGATAGGTCGCAACGCCGAGACTGACCGCAGCGATCGCTGCCGGCACCGCGCGCAGCACTTGCCTGTAGGAGCCACCTCCAATGTCCTCGAGGTCGCTGAAGGCAGCGATTGACACGATGTAGAAGGGCGGGATCAGAATGAACAGGTTGCGGTCTGTGATGACGGGTGTATGGAATGAGATCGCGAGCGCTGCCATCAGAATGATCCCCATCGCTACAAGCGACACAAAGTATTCTGGCTGGCGCATCAAATACGGGCGACGGACCAAACTACCAATGACCACGACGGCGACGGCCGCGAAGACGACCGGGGCGCCTATGGCAAAGGCCGCAAGCCTCGTGAAGATCACCGACCAGTTGTTTGAGATCCAGAACTCTCCCCCGAGCTTTCCACCCAGGCGTGGAATGTGGATCAGCATCCACGGCAGAAAGGCGAGGATCGTGGCCAAGCCGGTCATCACGATGGTGCCGAGGGCACGATGATCTCGATGGGCGATGGCAAACAGGAACAGCGCCCCGAACAGCCCTGCGGCGATGAGAACGCCGAAGTAGTGCACATACTCAAGGGTGACCGTCACTGCAGCCAGGACAACCGTTGACCCAAGGATCGTATCCCGCTGTTTGATGCGCCGAGCGATCGCGACGCCTAGGCAGGTCGCGGTTGTCGCCAGAAGAAGAAGCAGCGCGTAGGATCGAGCCTCCTGAGCGTAGAGGATGGCGCCTGTGGACGTCGCAAACCAAGCGGCGAGCGCGAGCGGCCGCCGCACCACCGGCGTCCATCGTTGCACCAACGGGACCACCGCCACACAGAGGGCGCTCAGGACTGCGCTTGGCAAGCGCAGCGCCCATTCGCCCGCGCCAAAGGCCATGCGCCATCCGCGCATCATCATGTAGTAGAGCGGTGGATGGACATCGGGCAGGATCCACCTGTTGAACATGTCGGCGAGCCTCAGATCCGGGTCCGAGGCCGCTGCCGTCCACAACTCATCGAGCCACAGGCTTTGGGCATCTAGGCGATAGAACCGTGCGCCGACACCGGCAACAAGGAGGCAGGCGAGCGCAACGGCAATGATCTGCGCCCTTTGCTCCACCGTTCGGCCAAATGCTGTACTCATCGCTTCAATGACTTGAAGATACACCACGGCACGAACCGGATCGGCAGCCTAATGCCGGCAAAAAAGGGCAGCGCATGGGCGACTTCCGCCTCACAAGTTTGTGGTGGGTCCCCTCCGTGAGCGTGTTGAGCTATGACCACAGCACACGCTTTAGGATGTCCGCGGCCATCGGCCATCGACGAAATCCGGGCAAATCGCACTCACGTTGGAAAGATGGCACAGATACGGGCTCCCGTCGGTCAAGGCGATCCTCCTGCCAGCTTTTACCCGATCGTCGCGCCGGCGAAAAGTCGCGGAAGACGGCTTCTGGTTGTGTATGGAGCGCGATCGCAGCGGAAGTCGGTGATTGGTGCAGGTAATGGGCGCATTGCGACATACGGGCGACCTCGAAATTCCTATCTCAATATTCAAGTACAAACGTCAGGTATTCCCGAGGTTGATAAGTAAAGAAGGTGGCGACGAGCTCGGACTGCTGAGCTACTTCGACGTGAGCTCTTTCAGCGCCATGCGCTTATAGGTTTCCACGATCAAGCGACCTTCTTCAGGCGTGACGGAAATTGCCAGACGCATGGTGGCCTCGCCCAAAGACATGACAAGGAAAGCTTTGGTGGCGAGTGCCGCCTCATCCGCTGCGGGCATCAGCTTGGCCAGCGTGCTGGCAACGAGGTCGCCGTTTTCCCTGCTGTTGAGGAGCTCGATATCCAGCAAGGTCTTGTCGGCCTGCGTGCCGGACCACACGTCGCGCATGGCAGGCTGTTCGAGGAACAGCTGGTAGTATGTCTCGATCAGTGCTGAAAATGCATCTCGGAACTGACCGAGGGTCTGCACGTCGGCCAAATCCTCGCTTATGCACGCCCGACTGGTCTCGTGGTAGCGTTCGGCCAGTGCGGCGATGATCGCTCGCTTATCCGGAAAATACTGATACAGCGACCCGATCGAGATGCCGCTGCGTTCGGCCACCTCGCTCATCCGCATGGCGTCGCTTCCGGTCGCGGCGATCAGTTCCGTGGCGACGCTCAGGATGCGCTCCATTCGCTCGCGGCTGCGCTTTTGCGTGGGCGTAATCCGCGCGCCCCTGCGCATATCGTGATGCTTCGCACCGGTGTCTGAAGTCGATTGCCGCTTGGCCATTTATGAGAAATCCTCACATTTTACTTGACTCTCATAATATGAGGACTTATCGCTTTTGCAAATGTGAGATAAGCTCACATTGTGCAGGAGAACTGAAATGAGCATCATCTTTCATGAGCCCATCCTTGTCATCGGCGGCAAAGGAAAGGTCGGGCGTCGCGTCGCAGACCGCCTCACTTCTCGGGGTTTCAACGTCCGCGTCGGATCGCGTTCAGCGAACCCGCGCTTCGACTGGAACGACCGCCAGACCTGGGGCGCGGCGATCGACGGCGTGCAAGCCGCCTACATCTCATACTATCCGGATCTCGCCCTGCCGGGTGCGGACGAGGCAATCCGCGCCTTCACCTCTTTCGCCGTGCAAAATGGTCTGAAGCGCCTGGTGCTGCTTTCAGGCCGCGGCGAGCCAGAGGCGCAGGAAGCCGAACAAGTCCTCATTGCTTCGGGTGCGGAATGGACCGTCGTTCGCCCCAGCTGGTTCGCCCAGAACTTCTCCGAGAATTTCTTTCTTGATGGCATCCTGGCCGGTGAGGTCGTATTCCCACGCGATGGCGTGCTGGAGCCGTTCATCGATGCGGAAGATATTGCCGACGTGGTGGTCGCGGCGCTGACGGATGACCGCCACATCGGACAACTCTACGAACTTACGGGCCCGCGCATGCTGACCTTTCGCCAGGCCATTGCCGAGATCGCCGCAACTGCCGGCCGTGACATCCGCTATATTCCGGTATCGGTCGAGGACTATGCGGTTGAACTCAGAAAGCAGGACAACATCCCGGCGGAATTCGTCGGGCTGCTGGAGCGCCTGACCCGCGAGGTGCTGGACGGGCGGAATGCCTACGTCACGGACGGCGTCCAAAAAGCGCTGGGCCGCGCACCACGCGATTTCTCGGACTATGTCCGCGCGACGGCGGAAACCGGCGTATGGAGGACCTGAGACATGAGCCAGCACCTCACATCGGCCCTGCTGTGGTTCTCCGCCGTCGGTTGCGGACTGCTTGCGGGCGTCTACTTCGCGTTCTCGGCCTTCATCATGACGGCGCTCGGCCGCGTTGACCAGGCGGCGGGGATCGCTGCCATGAACGCCATCAATGTGGTGATCTATCGCTCATTATTCATGCCGTTCTTTTTCGGCACCACGCTAGCGGCCGCCGCACTCGTCGTTCTCGCGCTGTTCCGGCTTGGTGAGCCCGGCGCGATCGCGACGCTCACCGGTGGCGTTGTATACGTGCTTGGGATGTTCGTCGTCACGATGGTCTTCAATGTGCCACTCAACGACGCGCTGGCGGGCGTCGATCCGACTACCGGGCAGGCGGCCGATCTCTGGGCACGCTTTCGTCGGGATTGGACATTCTGGAATCATGTCCGGACGATCTCGTCGGCCGCAGCGCTGACATTTTTCGTCACGGCTCTCGCCGTCAAATGAGCAGAGCTGCTGCCAGCAGGTGCGTACACCTCGCTGGCAGGGTTCTACCGCCGCTGTCGCGGAGCGTTTAGAGCCGCGCGTTCTTCAAGCGACGGGCGAGGGTATCGATCAAGAGCCTGGTTTTCGCCGGCATCAGCTTGCCGCCTTGCCAGACAACGTGGATCGGAACAGGAGGGGGCTCATGGTCGATGAGGATGAGTTCCACCCGTCCTTCGTCAACCAGCTGACGTATCTGCCACAACGGCGTGAAGCCGATCCCCAGGCCGGCAGCCACCGCGGCATACATGGATGCGCCGTGATCCGCTCGGAAACGGCCCGACACCCGGATGGATTTGACCGTATTTCCATCCTTGTACGGCCATCGGGAATCATTGGCCGATACCGACCGCACGACGCATTGATGTTCGACGAGCGCGGCGGGATGTTCCGGCCGGCCATGCTTTTCAAAATAGGATGGTGCACCAAAGAAAACGCGGCGCAACGCACCAAAGCGCCTCGCCTTCAGGTCGGCGTCGGGAAGATCCCCAATTCTGATCGCCAGATCCAGCTTCTCTTCGACGAGGTCGACAAACTTGTCGGACAGCTTCAGGTCGACTTCGACCCGCGGGTGACGCGACATGTATTCGACAGCGGCGGGCACGATGTAGGCGGGAGCAAAGAACACTGGGGCGCCGACACGCAAAAGGCCCGTGGCCTCGATGCGGCGATTGCCGGCCTGAAGTTTCGCTTCTTCTATCTCTGCCACCGCTGGTTTCACACGGTTATAGAAGGTGAGCCCGGCTTCTGTCGGGCTCATCCGGCGAGTCGTCCGGCGTGCCAGCTCGACCCCGACATCCTGCTCCAGCACCGAGAGCGACCGGCTCACCGACTGGAGCGGGCGCCCAAGCCGCTTGGCAGCGGCCGTCAGGCTGCCGTTCTCAACAATGGCGACAAACGTTTCCAGATCTTCAAGCCGGGCCATCGATTATCTCACTTCGCTGGAGAGTATGTAACAAACTCGATGGATTATTCGCAATATTGGGAGATGCTATGTATGAGGGGTCAACCCAAAAGGAGAGCCCAAATGCCCAAGATGATCTTCGTAAACTTGCCGGTGCAGGACATCGTCGCTTCGACGCGCTTCTATGAGGCGATCGGGTGCGAGAAGAACGAACAGTTCAGCGACGAGAATGCAGCTTCGATGGTCTGGTCGGATACGATCACCTTCCAATTGATGACGCGCAACTATTTCTCGACGTTTACGTCAAAGCCGATTGCAAACCCGCGAGATGCCGTCGGCATGCTGATCGCGCTTTCGCGTGACAGTCGTGATGAGGTGGACGCCATCACCGAGGCGGCGGCCGCCGCCGGCGGCAAGGCCGACATCCGCGAAAAGCAGGACATGGGCTTCATGTATCTCCGCACCTTCGAGGATCCCGACGGTCATGTCTTCGAGCCGATGTGGATGGACCTGGAAGCGACATCCGCCATGGACGAATAGCCTGCCGAGCAGGCCCGACGAAATCTCCGTGGCCGGCAGGCTATGCGCCTGCCGGCCCAACGTCCAGCCGTCAAACCCAGAATCTACGAGGGGCAACGCACATGATCCGCGTTGCTTCTGACGATGCCGTTCGCGGAGCAGCCGCGGACTGATGTCCTGCCGTCGGGTGAAAAGCCTCGCCGCGACCGGCCTTTCGAAACGGGAACCCGACTCCCCGCCTTAGATGGGGTAACGGGCCTCTAGCGCCGGCGACCGAGGGTTTTGGTCGAGGCGGTCGTCCCTCACAATGAAGATGTGAACGGCGTCATGGCCGAAGCCACGTGATGCTGACACCGCCGGTCAAGGGCTCAGCCTTGAAGTTCTGGGCGCTTGCGGTGGGCCAGCGCGCCGGGATGCGCAAGGCCAAGGTGGCGCCAGCACGCAAGCTGGCCGGTGGTCCTGCACCGCATGATGTGCAGCGGTGAGCGCTTCCCGCTAAGACGGGAGCAGCTCTCTTGATGCGAGAGGCCGAATGCTCGTCTCTCCGTCCACCGGCGAGAGCGGCGGTCGTCTGTAAGCCGTGTGCAATCTCGCATTACTTGCCGATGATTGGAACGTCCGGGTGAAAGGCGTGGGCGACGAAGGCAAAAGTGACGTCGTGCACTACGTCCCTGCCGTCCCGAGTCACCCGAACGGTGCCGACGTCGCGACCCTTGGCTATGGTCGAATGATCGAGCGCCGAGGCTACGCCTTCCTCGAATTCGATCCGGTAGCCGTCCCTTTCCAAGGTGCCTGCACGCACCCGATCGAGTGTCACTATGATCGGCTCGTCCTGCGTCCTGACGACCACCACGCGCGCCATCGCCGGAATGTCCTCCGGCAGGTCGCCGCGATAGAGGAACGGCGTCGCGGAACTGTCGTAGCTGGCGTAGGGATTTCGGCCGTAGTCGCGGAAGCTGGGATCGTTGGGGACGAGAACGGGGCCGCCCGAATAGGCCTCGCGGAAGGCACTGAAGGCAACGATGCGCGAGGGAAGGAGCTTCAGCTTCCGGCCGTTCAGCGTGCCGACGATAGCCTCGCCGGTGAACTGCTGCCACCAGGACTCGGTCTGCCGATCATACATGACGAGATCGGAGTTGCGCAGCTTACCCGTCGTGCCAAACTCCAGAACCCTGTCATCCAGACGCCTATCGAAGACGAGTGCGGCGTTGCAGAGCGGGCAATAGGTCACCGCGACAGGAACGCCGCCGACCACGTCGTTGACGATTTCGTGCCAGGTGAGCACCCGCAGCGGATAGGCCCGGATGTCGCCGCCGAGGCCGAACTGGATCACCGGCTCGCGCGCCTCGATATCCGGCACCGCCGACGCAGCCGCGAATTTTGGGTCGTCGATGGAGGGAATGCCGTCGCGCGGCGGGCCGCCGGAGATGATCTCCTCGAAGGGGACCGACGACTTGGAAAAATCCGTCTCCCAGCCCTCGCGAGACCAACTTGTGGGATCCGCGATGGCCTGGGCGGCGGCGGCGACGATCGGGACGGAGAGAACAAATATGCGAACCAACGTCAGCATGATGGCTTATCCGATAAAGCGCAGTTTTGCTTCCGGTCATACCAACGCCTCTGACGGATCACGGTCCAATCACAACCAGTGGAAGTGCCGCGGACGATGAAGCCGCCGCCATACAACTGCGCCAATTTGAACCTGGCCAGCCTTTCGCCGACAGTAGCAGGGCGCGCGCACCGGTACCTCGGCGCGGGCCAAGGCTTGGTTGAGCCGGCGCTGTATGTGCCGTTTCTCCACCGTCTCGCCCCGGCGGGTGAGGCACTCATGGAGGCCGTGGAGGCTCCAGACGTTCTGGGGATGCTGGCAGGCGCGGGCCAGTGTGTCGTCGAGCCCTAGGTCTGCGCGGTAGACCGCCTCGGCTTCCTCCAGTTGCTCCTGATCGAGGAGCAGCGCGCCGAGCATGCGGGCTCACGAAAGCTAGCTGATCCAGATAAGCCGCCAATCCCCGTACCTTGCCTGCCTTATGACGAGGAGGAGCGCACCAATGCGCACGAGGGCGGGCGTTTCGATGAGCTGTGATCTCGTGGCCGCGCGTCAACCTCAACATCCGTTGCGCATCTCCTTCAGTCGGGCGCGGGCCTCTTCGAGGATCAGGCGGAACTCGCGCATCATGGCGCCCTCGATGGCGAAGGCGCTCGTAGGCACTGCGCCGGGGTCCTCCTGGTGATCCTGGAACTGCGACTGCTCATCGAGGGCATCCAGCAAGCTGTCGCCCTCCAGATGTGTCAGATGGGCGATGAGGAATGCCAGTGTCTCGCGCTGGGCGTTCAGTCTTCCTTCGAGCTCTTCATTCGGTAGTTGGGACATGGATCGGACCTCCTCACAGGGGCGCGCGCGCCTTCGGCCGCAAATGCGGCCGAGTTCGTTGGCCACGGGCCGCAGTCCCTCAGCCTGGGGGGCGTAGCGCGGGCTGGCGGCAAGTAGCGCGGCCCAATTCACCAGGCACCGGTCCGCCCCAGTCGTCGGGCGGTGAGGCGACGCGCACCCGCGCGGTGCCGAGATAGCGTTCGGCGACAAATCGTAGAACGAGCCGCCTATATCGTGCAATGCCGTGCCACCGCGGTGCCGAGATGTTACCGCATCGACAACCAGCTCGCCCAGCTCGCGGCAATCCGTGCGGGATGCGGCATCGGTATCTGCCAGGTCGGGCTCGCCAGGCGCGCTCCCCAACTCGTTCGACTGCTCCCCGACGCGGTGGTAGTTCCGCTCGAAACCTGGATCACCAGCACGAGGACCTCTGCAGTGACCGCCGCATGCCGCTGACATTCGATCATCTCCACCAGGCGATTGCAGCCTATGCCGCTACTTCCTAATGGATTCCTCTCTTCCAAAGCTGCTTGTAGGGCACGCTGTTTTTCTTCATCGAGTTGTTCCCTTCAGAATTCCCTGGTGTGCTCTAGGCGGTCATGCCCGCAAGGCAAGCGCGACGGGGTTGTTGACGCCGGGCGAAGAGATGAGGGGCAGTGACGGTGCGGGGCCCGCGGGGCTTCCGCCTTTGGATCGTCGCTCACAGGAGATTTGCTTGTGCGAGTGCTGCCTCCAGCGATGAGGTTCTGTCGCAAAGTGCATAGCGATTTATATGGACAAGAGACCTTCTCGCAGCGTGATCCGTGCCCCTGGCGCAACTCTTCGCGTTCAAAATTCTGATTCGCAACAGCAACTTCTCTGCCCCGGAAAACGGACCGAAAGCCTTCAATCGCTGACTGAAGACCGTAGTGTTAAGTCCGCCACCCTCCTGTCGAGCGCCGGAATTACTATCGCTCCTTGTCTCATCAACCGCTATCGGCCGGGCAGGAGAGGGCCTGGATCATGCCAGCAACTGCGTCGGCACACCGAGCACCGGACCGGCCTCGGCAAGACGCTGGTCGAGCGTGTGGACCGTGGCGCCATGCTCGGACCCGGTCGCGAGATGCAGTGCGTCGCCGGCACGGAGCCCCAGCGTGTGCTGGTCGGCGAACCTTGCCGCCGACCGGAAATGCCCGCCTGTCACCGGCAGTACGGTGAAGCTCTCGGCGATTAGCTTGTTGAACATGGCGAGCGCCGCGGCGCGCTGCTCCAGACTGATCTGGCCGGTCCGCAGCTTGATCGCCATAGCTGAAGACATTTCGGTGATGGTCCAGTCGCTGATCAAAAGTTGCGCCGGATCCTGCTCCGCCAGCCAGTCCTGAACACGCGGGGTCATGGCTTCGTTGGAGAGCGCCGCGACGATCAGCGACGTGTCGAGATAGAGCATCAGTAGCGATCGCCATCCCGCATCGACCGCACGAGTTCGGCGGCGCTCTGGGCCTGCGGCGGCATGGTCGCCGTCAGGGACTGGAGCAGAACGGCATCGATCCGCTTGCGCGGCCTGGCCACAGCTGTGAGGCGCGCGACCGGCTTGCCGCGTCGGGTAATATCGATCGAATCCCCAGCCTCGACCCGGTCGACGAGTTCGCTCAGATGTGCCTTGGCGTCCGCCAGATTGATCGTGTTCATGTTTGCGCTCCTGACCATGTAGATAGTCATATAGCGCATCGAGCTCAAAAATTCCAGCGGAGAGCATCTTACCTGCCAGAGCTAGTGGCCACGCTGCTAAGCGTTTGGCCGGTATCCGAAACGACGATCAGCCGGGAAGCAAAGGTCGACTAGCCTGCCGCTTTCCTTTGCCCGCTTCAGGTTGAGGGGGCGTGAGATTGAAGCGCCGAGGGAATTTGCCGCGCTTGCATCTCGTAGATGGTGCTGTCAGCGGGCGGCACGATGAGCCGGAGTTCATGTCGCCGCATGGTTCGTGGCAGGCCTGTCAGAACGGTCGCGGGATCTGAATAGCCCCCAGATCTTTGTCATCGTCATCCGGCTCTCAAGGAGGGTCACAGAAGATTGCGGCGTTGCAGCGAAGACGCGCTTCCTCGCGTTATACCGCCCTGTTTTGGGTTGGTGGCCGGCCGCCACCGTCTGCGACGAGCACGGCGCCAGTGACAAAGGAAGCCTCATCAGAGGCAAGGAATAGGCAGCAAGAGGCGATCTCGTCCGGTGTTGCTACCCGGCGCAACGCGATCCGCTTCGTCAGCGCCATGAATTCCTCCTCAGGCGTGGTGCCGTTCTCACGCGCCGCCACCTCCATCTCATATTCGCTCATCGGCGTGCGAACCCAGCCGGGCGCAACGGCGTTCGCGCGAATTCCGTCGGCTCCATGGGCATAAGCAAGCGAGCGCGTGTAGGAGACGAGCGCCGCCTTGCTGGCCGAATAGGCGGCGTTCACGGCACTGGCGTTGAAGGCGCCGACCGAGGCGATATTGACGACAGCGCCGCCGCGAAGCTTGAGCAGCGGCAGGGATGCGCGGCAGACCTTCATAGCGCCGGTGACGTTGACAGCGAAGCTCTTTTCCCAGGTCTCGTCCGTAAGCGTCTCGGGTTCATCGAGCAGAATTACGCCGGCGGTGTTGACGACGATGTCGAGCCGGCCGCCGCAAGCTTCAATGGCGCGTGCAATATCATCCTTTTCGGTAACATCACCGTGGATTGCGCTACAGCCGGTTATGGCGGCCGCTTCCTCAAGCACATCACCGCCCAGCCCGAAGAGCACCAGGCCGGCGCCTTCCTTGGCAAACCGCTCCGCCGTCGCCCGGCCCATTCCGGTGGCGGCCCCCGTGATCAGCGCCGTCCGTCCGGCAAGCCGCCCGCTCACGAAAGCCCCCAGTAGTCTTCGATGGCATAGCCGGTCTCCGGCAGGGTCGAGCCGCCATCGACGACGATGGTCTGGCCGGTCGTATATTTGGCTTCCGGGGAGGCCAGATAGAGCATGGCATACGCGATGTCGTCGGCCTCGCCCATGTGTCCCATGGGGATGTAGCGGCCGATCGCTGCTTGCTTCTCGGGCGTTGAAAGCGTTCCGCGCCCGGGCTTGGCGATGAAGCCCGGCTCCACGCCGTTGACCGTGATGCCCGTGCGCGCGAGCTCGAAGGCGGCGCCGCGCACGAAGGCGTTCACGCCGGCCTTGGCGGCTGAATAGTGCGCACCACCCGCCATTGCTACGCGCGAGGAGACGGAGGAGGTGACGAGCAACCGCCCGAAACCGTTGCGTTTCATGTGCGGGATCGCCGCCTGCGTCAGCCAGACGAAGGCCTGGAGATTGATGTCCAGCGCCTCGGTAAGCTTCGTTTCGTCGAGTTCCTCGATATTTGCCCACGGACAGCCGCCGGCGTTGTGGACGAGGATGTCGAGCCGGCCTTCTTCGTCGGCGATCCGGTCGACCATCTCACGGATTTCGGTGCGTCCCGTGCCGGGCCAGGCGGTGGTGCCTACGGTTAGACCGTGCTCACTCAGCGTGGCCGCCAATTCTTCCGCCGGTTCCGGCGTGCGGTTGGCGATAATGACACGAGCACCGGCCTCGGCGAAACGCGTGGCGATGGCAGCACCTATGCCCCGGCCGCCGCCGGTGATGATGGCAACTCTGCCGGAAAGATCGAAGGCCATCATCTCAGGTCACTCCCGCCTCGATCACGGCCTTGGTGAAGCGCCCGAAAACGGCGCTGTGCTTGTCCACGTCGGCATCCTCGGTGGCCGGGCACATCAGGAACATGGTGTGGAAGGGTGTAACGAGAATGCCTTCGTTCATGTAGAACGCGTGCAGAAGCGTCTCCAGGTTGCCACGCCGCGTGGCGATCACCTCCGCCCCGTTCAGCGGCGGGCGAGGGGAGAACATGATCTCCATCCGGGCGCCGATCTGCGTGACGTGCCAGGGCAGGCCGTGCTGTGCGATGACCGCGCGGGCAGCCCCCGCCAGCTGATCTGCACGGCCGATCATCTTCTCATAGTTTTTCGGCGTTAGGACCCCTTCCAGTACCGCACGCATCGTGGCGATTGTCAGAGCGTTGCCCGCCAACGTGCCGCCGATGCCGAAATGGGCCGACTGACGCTGGCGCGGGTTGACGTGCGGCACCTCCTTCCAGAGTCGAGCTGCAGTCTCCTCGCTGACGCCGAAGACTCCGGCCGGAATGCCGCCCGCAATCGCCTTGCCGGCGACCAAGATGTCGGGCTCTAGGCCGTGCAGCCGCGTATATCCGCCCGGCCCGCAGGAAAGCGTATGCGTCTCGTCGATGATCAATAGCGTGCCGGTGCGCCGCGTCGCCTCGTGTACCGCGTCGTGGAAGCCCCCGGCGACCGGGATCATGCCGAAATTTGTCATCAGTGGCTCCATCAGCACGCAAGCCACGTCCTCCGCCGCCAGCGCCTCCTCCAGCGCGTTCACATCGTTGAACTCGACGACCTTCGACACGCGCGCATGGTCCACGCCATTGGGATGGATCATGTTGCGCATCTGCATCTGGCCGTCGCGCAGCTCGACGTGTGCCTCCTCGACCCCCCCGTGATAGCATCCCGAAAACACCAGCACCTTGTCGCGCCCGGTGATCATGCGGGCGATGCGGATGGCGCCGCGGTTGGCATCGGTGGCGGAGGTGGTCAGCGTCCAGTAGGGCAGGCCGAAGCGGCGGGTGAGTTCCTCACCGACCCAAAGACTGTCCTCGGTCGGCATCATGTGCGTGGTACCGCGCTCCAGCTGGCGCACAGCAGCGCGGGTCACCGCTTCCGGCGCATGACCGCACATGCCGCCCGTGTCGCCGAGACAGAAATCGATAAAATCGTTCCCATCGATGTCGCGCACGTGGCAGCCTCGCGCCTCCTCGACATAGATCGGGAAGCCGCCGGCCCACCGTCGCATCCAGTGCGATGGCCCCCCGTAAAGGAAATGCTTGCGCCCGCGCGCCCAGGCCTCGGCCGAACGCGGGTGTGTTTCGGCAAAGCGCTCCTGTTCGGCGTCGATCAGCCTGTCGATGGTCTGCGAAACGGTGCCGTCGGTTGCGGTCATGAGAGCGAAATCCATGCGGTCTTAAGGTCGGTGTATTTGTCGAGGGCGTGCAGCGACTTGTCGTGGCCATTGCCGGACTGCTTCACCCCGCCAAGCGGCACGGTGACGTCTGCGCCGCCATAGGTGTTGACGTGCACCACACCCGCCCGGATTTCCCGGACCATGCGGTGCGCGCGGGAAAGGTTCGCGGTCCAGACGGCGGAGGCGAGGCCGTAGGTCGTCGCATTGGCGATGCGGACGGCCTCCGCCTCGTCGCCAAAGGGCATGACGGCCAGTACCGGCCCGAACGCCTCCTCGCATGCCAGCGTCATGTCGGATCGCACGGCATCTAATACGGCGGGTGCCATGTAGAAGCCGCCCGTCTCTTCAAGGATGCGCTTGCCGCCAGTCTTCAGGCTGGCGCCCTCCGAAACAGCCTTCTCCACATGAGACAGGGTTTTCGACAATTGCTCGGCGCTGTTGATCGCACCGGCTTCCGTGGCCGTGTCCAGCGGGTCGCCGACCTTCATCCCCGCGGCAATTGCCGCAACCTTCTCCGCGAAAGCATCATGGATAGAGCGTTCCACCAGCAGGCGCGAGCCGGCCACGCAGACCTGGCCGGAATTGCGGAAGATGCCGTAGGCGGCGACCTTGGCTGCCCTGTCCAGATCCGGCGCGTCAGCGAAAACAATGTTGGGCGATTTGCCGCCAAGCTCCAGATAGACCCGTTTCAGGTTCGAGCGCGCCGAATATTCGAGCAGCCGACGCCCGACGCCGCCCGAGCCGGTGAAGGCCAGAACGTCGACATCCATGTGCAGCCCCAGCGCCTCGCCGGCGACTGCGCCGCGTCCGGTGACGACATTGAAGACGCCGTCCGGCAGCCCGGCCTCGGTGCATAGCTCCGCCAAGCGCAGAAGCGACAGCGAAGCCGTCTCGGCAGGCTTCAGCACCACGGAATTGCCGGCGGCAAGTGCCGGGGCGATTTTCCAGGCGCCGATCATCATCGGAAAGTTCCACGGCACAATAGCCCCTACGACGCCAATCGGCTCGCGATGCACGAGGCCCAGCACATTCTCCGCCGTCGGCGCAATCTCGCCATAGACCTTGTCGATTGCCTCGGCATAGTAGCGGAAGGTTCCGGCCGCACTTCCCGGCTCGGCCTTCAGCGCCATCGAGATTTCGGTGCCGTTGTCGCGCACGCCGAGAACAGCGAGTTCCAGCGCGTGCTTCTCGATAAAGTCTGCGATGCGGTGGAGGACCTTCTTGCGTTCGGCTGGGGCCGCGCGCGACCAGGTGCCCTTGTCGAAGGCCGTTCGTGCGGCCTGGACGGCGCGATCCACATCGAACGCATCGGCGTCAGCGATGGTGGTCAGCCGGCTGCCATCAATCGGTGAGGCGACGTCGAGCGAACCGCCGGCTTCTGCCGTTTGCCACTTGCCGCCGATGAACAGGCTCTGCGGCGGGATCGGTTCTTGGCGCAGATTGTCGATCTGTTGCTGGAGCATGACTTAGCTCTCGTTCGATCTGAGGGATTGCTTCGGCCGCGCCCGTGCGGCGCGGACCTGCGAGACGGTGAAGAGGACGACCGCGGTAACGGCGAGCGCAAGCAGCGTCGCCGCGATCGGCCGTGTGAGAAAAGTCGTCGGATCGCCGTTGGAGAGGCTGAGGGACTGTTTCAGCCGCACTTCCAGTATCGGTCCGAGCACCAGGCCGATAACCAGCGGGAAGGCGGGAATGCCGTTCCGCAGCATGAAGCGTCCGATGATGGCGAAGATCACCGTGATCAGCGCATCGGAAAGCCGGTAATTCTGCGTGTAGGAGCCGATAAGCGCCAGCACGAGAATGGTCGCGCCGATGATCTTCGGGTTGATCCGCGACAGTTTCACAATGTGCTTCGTCGCAAAGAGCAGGAAAACAAGCACGATAACATTGAGCAAGAAGAGCGATATATAAAGCCCGGAGATGAAATCCGGATGCTCGGCAAAGAGTTGCGGGCCGGGAATGATATTGTGGATCATGAAGACGGCGAGAAGCATCGCCATCAGCGGGTCGGCCGGAATGCCGAGCGACAAGAGCGGAACGAGAACCGTGCAGGTGCAGGCGTTGATCGAACTTTCGGACGCGATCAGACCTTCGGGGGAGCCCTTGCCGAACTCTTCCGGCTTCTTTGAAAAACGCCGGGCGAGCGAATAGGAAAGGAATTGCGCGCCGAACTCGCCCACGCCCGGCAACAGGCCCATGGTGACACCGAGCCCCGAAGAGCGCGCCAGGGTGCGCGGATAGCAGAAGACCTCCATCAGGCCTCGAAAGCGGTTGCGCTGGGTAAAGCTCTTGGCCTGTCCGGTCGGGCTTTCCTTGTCGAGCAGCACGAAAGCCTGCGACATGGCGAACAGGCCGATGACCACCGGCACCATCGGAATACCGCCCAGAAGCCATTGCTGATCAAAGGTATAGCGTTGCGTATTGAACGGGGATTCGAACCCGACAGACCCCAGGAACAGGCCAAAGCCCAGCGACAGGATCGCCGCGACGACGTGCTTTTGATGGGCAAGCAGCACGGAAACCAAGGCGAGAATGGCGACCATCGCATATTCCGGCGCGCCGAAACGCGCAGCGACAGTGGCCAGATAGGGCGCAAGCAGGACAAGCGCGAGCACCGAGACTATGCCGCCGACGAACGAGGAGGAGTAGGCAAGCGACAGCGCCCGGTGCGGCTCGCCGCGCTTGGCCATCGGGTAGCCGTCATAGGTGGTCAGCACATTGACGGGCGTGCCGGGAACGCGGATCAGGATGGCCGGAATCGCGCCCCCATACCAGGCGCCGCCATAAGCACCGAGCAGCAGCATGACGCCCGGCAGCGGCTCGAGCTGCAGGCTGAAGGGCAGGAGGATTGCCATGGCACCCGCCGGCTCCAGTCCGGGAACGGCGCCAACCATGATGCCCAGCAATGCGCCGAACAGAAGCGCCAGAATCACCTGCCATTGCGCGACATTCTCCAGGCCGAGCAGAAATGTTTCGATCACAGCACGCTCCCGAAGGTGTTGCCCACCCAGGCTGGCAATAGCTTGAAGATCGGTGCCAGCGGGAACCAGAGCCCGATGCCGAGCCGGAAGATGACCACGATGGCCACCGTCATCAGAGCGGCCGTCAGTACCCATTTCGGGCCACGCAGTCCGGCCCGCCAGATGACGAGTTGCATGAAGGCGAGTGTTGCGAGGGCGAAGCCGAGATAGCTTATGCCGATCAGGTAAAGGCAGAACCAGAAACTGTATTCCAGCGCCCTGCCGAGCCCGTCGAAAGCGCTGAATGCCTGTCGCCGGAACAGGGCCTTGTCCGTCGTTGCGCCGTACTCGGCGAAGAATTGCCAGCTCAGAACGGCGCCGGATATAGCCGCGAGCAGAAGACTGATCACCGGCCAGTTGACCGGCGCCAGATACCAGCCCCTGTCCGCCGGCTGTGGCTGGGTCTCAACGGGCGCCAGCACCAGCAGGATCAGGGCAATCCCGGTGAAGACGAGGGCAGCCAGCCCTTCCGCGGGCGGCGGGGCGACATCCTCTGGCTTATCCTCGACGATCTCGGGTTCGGTTCCGGCCGGGCCGCTGTGGGTCATTACCATCTCCGGCGGATGGAAAAACGGCGCGCCCTATGAAAGGCGCGCCGCGAGAGCTTCATTTTCCTTGCACGGATTCGACGAGCGCTTCGGCGGCCGCATAGTCTTCATCGATGCGCTTCGCCGCCTCGTCCGCGCCCGTCCAATAGACGCCGGCGCCCGTGGCTTTCGCTATGTCCTGGGCCTTGTCGGATTGAACGGCCTTTTCGGCGATCTCCGCGATCTTGTCCTTCACCTCCTGCGGCGTACCCTTCGGTACGAAGAGCCCGTTCCACAGGGTGATGTCGAGGCCCGGCACCTGCTCGGAAAGGAGTGGTGCGTCGGGTTTGATGGAAAGCGGCTCGTCCGTATAGGCCGCCAGCACCTTCACATCTTCCAGGCAGCCGAGCACCGTCGCCATCGTGGTATTCATCACATCCACGTCGCCGGTCGCCAGTGTCGAGCAATCGAGCGAGTCGAAAGCGGCATCGGTGCTGAAGGAGAAGCCGTGTTCCTGCGCCGCGGCAAACGTCGCCATGGTGGGCACCAAGTCATAACCGAAGTGGCCGAGGCGAACCGGATTGGACTTGGCGTATTCGGCAAGCTCGCTGAGATTGGAGTAGGGCGCATCCGCGGGCGCGACGAGCGCGAAGGGATAGGTCAGGAAAATGCCGATCGGCTCGAATGTGTCGCGCGTATATTCGGCATTGCCCTTGATGACATGCATCGTCGGGATGTCGATGACGAAGGAGCCGATCGTGTAGCCATCCGCGTCAGCCTGCGAGACGGCCGTCGCGCCCTCGATCCCGCCGCCTCCGGGCCGGTTCACCACCTTGGCCGGAACGCCCGTCTCGCGCTGCATCTCCTCGGCGATGACGCGCGTCAGTTGGTCCTCGAGATCCCCTGGCGGCCACGGCACGATGAAGGTGACCGGGCGCTCGGGATAGTCCGCGTAAGCAGCGCCGGCGGCGGCCAGTGCCAGCGCAGTGCCCGTCAGCAGAACGCCTATCAGTTTTCGCATGCTTCAACTCCCTGTTGTGCGGGCCAGCCACCCGCATTCCCCTTATTTTCATCGGTTCATTATTTGAACTCTTATTTCAAATATAGACTTGCAAACCAATTTGCTACCTGTCAACCTGAAATTCGACACCAGGATTGCAAAAAGGCGAGGAGGGATGCTTGAGCACGGTCAGCAAAGCGATTTCGCTGCTTGAGCTGTTCAGCGTCGATGAGCCGGAACTCGGTCTTACGGAGATTGCGCGCCGCTCTGGATTCGACAAGGCGACCACGCGGCGCCTCCTGGTTTCGCTGACGCAGCATGGCTTTGTCGAGCAGGATTCCGAAACGCGCTTTTACCGACTGGGCGCCGGCCTCACGCGGCTGGCGCGCATCCGCGAGGCACGGTTCCCGCTTCTTCAAACCGCGCTGCCCTTCATTCGCGATCTGGCCGCGACGACGGCCGAGACCGTGCACCTGTCGGAGGCCAGCAATGGATTTCTGCTCACCGTCCATGTGGAGCATCCGGCGCGCGCCAACCGCGTCAATGTCAATGTCGGTGAATATCTTCCGCTCCACTCGACAGCCTCGGGCATTGCCTTTCTGGCGCATGCGCGGGAGCCGGTGTTGGAGACGGCGATGGCCGAGCCGCTCGCTCCCTTCACCTCGCGTACGGTCACCGATCCGGCAGATCTCGCGAGCTTGATCGAGGCCACGCGCAAGCGCGGATTTTCCATCAGCGACCAGGGCTATGAGGAGGGCGTCATCAGCGTGGGCGCGGCGATCCTGGGGACGGACGGCTACTCCATCGGAACGTTGGCCATCGCCGCCCCCGTGGTGCGCACACCGAAGGCGGCCGCCACGGAGCGCGGCAAGGCCGTCGCGGCCGCGGCGCGCGAAATCAGTGAGAGGCTCAACGGCGAAAGCTTCGAAGCTCTCGAAACCAGGGCTATTGCATGACGAGGGAGGTAACGGACATGCAGCCACGGATCCTGATCATCGGGACCGGTGACACCAAGGCGGACGAGCTCGATTTCATGCGGGCGAAAGTGCGCGAGGCGGGCGGTGCGCCCGTCATGCTAGACGTCAGCGTGCTTGGCGACCCGCCCTATACGCCGGAATACGACAAGCATGCGGTTGCCGCCGCAGCCGATACCACGATCACGGCAATCATCGATTCAGGCGACGAAAACAGTGCGATGACGCTGATGGCAGCCGGCGCATCGCGCTTGGCGAAGGAGCTTCGCGAGCGTGGCGAAATCGACGGCATCATCGCGCTCGGAGGCACGATGGGGACCGATCTGGCCTTGGACGTCGCCCTGGCGCTGCCACTCGGCGTGCCGAAATTCGTGGTCTCTACCATTGCCTACTCGCACCTCATCCCGCCAGAGCGCATTGCCACGGACCTGATGATGATCCTGTGGGCCGGCGGGCTCTACGGGCTGAACTCCACCTGCAAGGCCGTGCTGTCGCAGGCTTGCGGCGCAGTGGTCGGCGCGGCGCGCGTGGCCGAGCAACCAAGCCGGGAGCGGCCGGTCGTCGCGATCAGCTCGTTGGGCAAGAGCTGCCTGAGCTATATGACGACGCTGAAGCCAGAGCTGGAAAAACGCGGCTACGAGGTGGTCATCTTTCACACGACGGGCATGGGTGGCCGGGCGCTGGAGGCGATTGCCGCCCAGCGCGGGTTCGCCGCTGTCATGGATTTCAGCCTGCAGGAATTGGCGAACCATCTGGCCGATTCGGTCGTGACCTCCGGCGCCGACCGGTTGGAAAATGCAGGCCGCGCAGGTTTGCCGCAGATCGTCGCTCCCGGTGCCATCGACATGGTCGATTTTCCCACGTGGCAGCCCGTGCCGAAGCGTTTTGCCGATCGGCCTTATCACGCGCACAACCGTCTGCTTGCCTCCGTCACGAGCGACAGTGAGGCGCGGCGCGGCATCGCACGGGAGATTGGTGCGAAGCTGGCCGCTGCCAAGGGGCCCGCAGCCTTCATCCTGCCGGCGGGCGGCATTCAGGAATGGGACAGGCAAGGCGAGCCGCTCTACGAGCCGGAGGCGCTTGCGGCCTTCGTGGACGAGATGCGCCGCAGCGTGCCCGAGAAAGTCGATCTTCATGAGATCCCGGAGCACATCAACAGCAGGGCCTTCATCGACAAGGCGCTTTCGATCTTCGATGCTTGGGTCAAGGAAGGTGTGGTCCCATCCGGCGTTTCGGAACGGCAGGCTGCGACATGACCCGTCCGCAGGCCCTTGTCCTCGACTTCGGCGGCGTGGTCACGCGCACCCTGTTCGAGACGCATGATCTGACGGAGGAGGCGCTGGGGATTCCCGCCGGCACGCTGACGTGGCGCGGTCCGTTCGCGCCCGAGACGGACCAGCTCTGGCAGGCCATGCAGGCGGATGAAATCAGCGAACGCGACTATTGGCGGGCGCGCACGCGCGAGGTCGGACGGCTGGTGGGCGAAGACTGGGAGCAGATGGAGACCTTCGTCCAGCGCGCCCGCGGCGCCGATCCGGAAGCCGTGGTGCGGCCGGAGGCCGAGCGCACGATCCGCATGGCCAGTGAATCGGGTGTGCGCCTGGCAGTCCTGTCGAACGAGCTCGACCTTTTCTATGGCGCTGATTTCCGCCGCCGGCTGCCGCTGCTTTCGCTGTTCGACACGATTGTCGACGCGACCTACACCGGCATCCTGAAGCCCGATCCGCTCACCTACGCCGCCGTGACCTCCACCCTGGACCTGCCGGCCGGGGCCTGCGTCTTTGTCGACGATCAGAAGCGCAACATCGACGGCGCGACGGCAGCCGGAATGCGTACTGTTCATTTCGATGTCGGCGATCCCCATAAATCCTATTCCGAAGCGCTCGCCCATTTCGGCCTCGCCTTCGGGGACTGACAGACAGGGAGCAAACATGCGCGACACCAACTTTCTCGCCGAAAACAACGCCAAGCAGATATGGCACCCCATGGCGCACCCGGCCGATATGCGCGCGAACCCGCCGCGTGTCGTCATGGAAGGGCAGGGCGCCCACGTGACGGATCTCGAAGGCCGCACCGTGCTCGATGCTGTGGGCGGTCTTTGGAACGTCAACCTCGGTTATAGCTGCGAGCCGGTGAAAGCAGCGATTGCCGCGCAACTCGATATGCTGCCCTACTATTCCGGCTTTCGCGGCACGTCGACGGGGCCATCCATCGAGCTCGCGTGGGAACTCACACAGTGGTTCGAGCCGGAGGGCATGGCGCGCGCCTTCTTCACCTCCGGCGGCTCCGACTCGGTGGAGTCGGCGCTGAGGCTGGCGCGGCAATATTGGAAAATCCGGCGGCAGGGTGACCGCACCAAGTTCCTGGCGCTGAAGAAGGGCTATCACGGTACGCATTTCGGCGGCGCCTCGGTCAACGGCAATGCCAATTTCCGCCGCAACTACGAACCGCTGCTGCCGGGCGTCTACCACATTCCCGCGCCCTACACCTATCGCAACCCGTTCGACGAAACTGATCCGCAGAAGCTGGCGCGACTGTGCGCCAACGCGCTCGAAGACGAGATCGCTTTCCAGGGCGCCGACACCATCGCCGCCTTCATCATGGAGCCCGTGTTGGGGGCGGGCGGCGTGATCGTACCGCATGAAAGCTTCATGCCGCTGGTGCGCGACATCTGCGACCGCCACGAGATCCTTCTGATCGCAGACGAGGTGGTGACCGGCTTCGGGCGCACCGGCGCGTGGTCAGGATCGCGGCTGAGCAACGTCAAGCCGGACATGATGACCATCGCAAAGGCCATCACATCGGGCTACTTCCCCCTCGGCGCCACCCTGATCAGCGGCGCGGTGGCCGAGGTATTCGAGGCTGACAAGTCGAGCTTCGGTTCAATCGGCCATGGCTACACATATTCCGGCCATCCGGTCGGCTGCGCCGCCGGCGTCGCCGCGCTGGCCGAGACACGGCGGCTGAAAGTGAACGAGAACGCCGCTGCGCGCGGGCTGGAACTGGCCACAGCGCTCGAGGACTTGAAGGCCAAGCACGACCTTGTCGGCGACGTCCGCTATAAGGGCCTGATGGCAGCACTCGAACTCGTCTCCGACCGCTCCACCAAGAAGCCGGCCGACAAGGGCGTGATGAAGCGCGTCTCCGACGCCGCATACGAGGCGGGCGTCATGCTGCGTGTCTCCGGATCGAACATCATCCTCTCGCCGCCGCTGATCTTGACCGCCGAGGAGGTGCAGACAATAGGCGAGGCGCTCGATGCCGGTCTTGCCACAGTCTGAGCGAATGGCCCGACAGGGCGCAGCGACCTGCGTAGATTTCGACCTTGGAAACTGCCTGCTGGATTGACGAATATTGCGGTCAGCCGGCCCTGCTATCTGGAGGCAAGCGACATGGTTCTCCCAACCTATACCGGACCGGAGCTGTGTGCGTATGAGGCCCACGAGATCGTGGACCTTTTGAAGAAAAGGGAAATTTCTCCGGTAGAGCTGGTTGAGGCTTCCTTCGCACGCATTGCGGCTGTGGAGCCACATATCAACGCAATGCCAACCTTGTGCCGGGACCGCGCGGAGGCAGCCGCGCGGGATATCTCCAGCGACGATGCCGGAATGCCCGGCTGGCTCGGCGGCCTGCCGATTGCGATCAAGGATCTGATGGAGGTGGGCGGCGTCCGCACGACAATGGGCACGAAGGGCCTGGCCGACTACGTCCCCGAGCGCTCGGGCGCGCTCGTAGAGCGGCTGGAGGCGCGCGGTGCCATCGTCGTGGGAAAGACGAACACGCCTGAATTCGGCGCCGGCGCCAACACCTTCAACGACATCTTCGGCATGACCCGAAATCCGTGGAACACGAAGCTGAATGCAGGTGGCTCCTCGGGTGGTGCGGCTGCGGCGCTTGCAACGGGCGAGGTTTGGCTCGCTCATGGATCGGACTTGGCCGGATCGTTGCGCACACCGGCCGCCTATTGCGGCGTCGTCGGCCTGCGCCCCAGCCCGGGAGTCGCCGGGGGCGGACCGCAGTTGATGAAATTCCACACCGAAGGTGTGCAAGGACCGATGGCGCGCAGCGTGCGCGACACCGCCCTGTTTCTCGACGCCATGTCGGGCTTCAGCGCCGATGATCCGCTTTCCTGGCCCGCGCCCGCTACGTCCTACCAACAGGCGGTGGAACGGGCGGACGCCAACATCCGTATCGCCTTTACCGCCGACATGAACAGCTTCGGGCTCGTTTCGCAGGAGATGGATGGTTGTCTCCGCGACGCACTGCGCAAGACTGAGGCTGCGGGCGCCGTGGTGGTTGAGGATTGCCCGGAGCTCCCCGATCTCGACAGGACCTACCGCGTCCTCCGGGCGATGTTGTGGGCCGCATTGCCCGGCCGTGCACCGGATGCGGTCCAGAAGCATTTCAAGCGGACCCTGAGCGAGAATATCGCGTTTGGACGCAAGCTCAGCATCGATGATGTCTACGACGCCCAACTGAACCGCTCGCGCTTGTTCGACAATGTTGTCGGCTTCCTCCGTGACTTCGATGTGCTCGCTTGCCCGGTTGTCGGGCTCATGCCGGGTCCTGTCGAAGAGGAATATCCGACCGAAATCGATAGCGTGCCGCTTACGGACTATATCTCCTGGCTGAGGTTTTCCTTCCTCGCCACCACGACCGCGTTACCTGCCATTTCGGTTCCGGTCGGCCTGAGCGAGGGCGGTCTCCCAATCGGGCTCCAACTTATCGGACATCACCGCGGCGAGGCTCGGCTACTGGCGGTTGCTCGCGCGGTCGAAGTTGCGACCGGCGGCCCGCGGGGGCCGATCGATCCCGTGGTTGTCGGCTAACGCGACGGCTGTCGCCCCATCGAGTGCGGTTACGAGTGATTCGGGCTTACATAAACAGCTGTTATTGTTCATCTTTACAAATTCTGCATACAAGACCATTGATTTGAGTACAAAACGATGTGAAGGTACGCTTCCAGGCGTGGGAAGCGGTCTATGCTGAGAAGCCGACTGAAAAACAAGATTGCCGACCTGATCCTGTCGGGCCACCTGAAGCCCGGACAGCGTCTTGATGAGCAGTCGCTCGCCTCACGTTTCGGTGTCTCACGAACTCCCATACGCGAGGCGCTGCAGCAGCTCGGGGCGGCAGGGCTCGTGGAGATGCGCCCGAGGCGCTCGGCGCGTGTCAGAGCGCTCAGCATGCCGGAGCTTGAGAGTTCCTTCGAGGCCATGGGCGAAATCGAGGCGATCTGCGCGCGATATGCGGCCGAACGGATGACCCAGGCGGAGCGCATCGCCTTGAAGGCGCTCATCGATCACTCTCGCAGGGCCAGCGAAGAGGGCGATCGCCTTCGCTGCCGCGATCTGGATGCTCAAATTCATGCGCTGCTGCATACGGGAGCGCACAACGGCGCCTTGTGCTCGGTCGCCAACGAAATGCGGGTGCGCGTCGAACTCTACAGCTCGGCGCCCTACACGCTGCCAAATTTCGAGACACAGCTTCACGTTCCCCACCGGCAGCACGAGCAGATTGTCCAGGCCGTGCTGGACAGGGATGCGGAGGCGGCGCATTGCCTCATGATTGAACATATCGGCCGCAGTTTTCTGACCGTCAAAGGCATCCTGGAGGAAGAGGGGAGCGCGCTTGCATCGGTGCACGGCGGCTTCGCCGTTCCCGGTCAGGCCCAAGGCAAGACCTGGCAAGAGGTTATCTGATGCATCACTATAGCGGACCAGGCCGATCGGTCGCTTTTGCCACGGGAGCGATGTGCGCGACCTCGCATCCGCTTGCAGCCATGACGGCCCTCGACATTCTGAAGGCGGGCGGAAACGCCGTGGATGCGGCCGTGGCCGGCGCGGTGGTGCTGGGTTTCTGCGAGCCCATGATGTGCGGGCTCGGCGGAGATGTGTTTGCGATGGTCCGTGACCCGAAGACCGGAGCGATTTTCGGCCTCAACGGCTCCGGGCGCGCGCCCATGGCGCTCGATGCCTCGATGCTGCGTGAAGAGGGCCTGAGCGCGGTGCCGGTCGATTCCGTTCATTCTGTCACCGTACCCGGCGCCATCGATGCGTTCGACAGGCTCGTGCATACGCACGGCCGGCTCGATCTCGGCACAGTCCTTCAGCCCGCCATACGCTATGCCGAGACGGGTGTGCCGGTGTGCCATCGCTCCGCGCTCGACTGGGCGGAGTTCGGACCACGTCTCCAGGGCTCAGGGCGCGACCACTATCTCAAGCAAGGCGAACCCTATGCGGCGGGCAACATCTTTGCCTCGCCGGCGCAGGCCGAGGCATTGCGGCTGATTGCCCGCCATGGCCGCGATGCGTTCTATGCGGGCGAGGTCATGGAGGACATACTCGACACCCTGCGCGCGGCGGGGGGACGCCACACGGCCGAGGATTTTGCCGCCACCGCCGCCACCGAGGCGGAGCCGCTTCTCACGGACTATCGCGGCCACAATCTGGTGGAACTGCCGCCGAACGGGCAGGGGGCAACCGCGCTGCTTCTGGCCAACATTCTCAAGCGCTTCGACATCTCCAGGCTCGACCCCAACGGGGCGGAGCGGGTTCACCTCGAGGCGGAGGCGACAAGGCTGGCCTATGGCGCGCGCAATCGCTTCATCGGCGACCCGGAAGCCGCGTCGGAACACATTGAACATATGCTGAGCGACGAAACAGCCGATGCGCTGGCCGCGCTCATTGATCCCCGGCGCGTCAGCCCGGATATCAACCGACGGGCGGAGGCCGTTCACCGCGACACGGTCTTTATCTGCGTGGTGGACGAAGACCGCCTCGCGGTCTCCCTGATCTATTCGACATTTTGGCCGTTCGGCTCGGGCATGGCCTCGCGGCGCTTCGGCATCAGCTTTCAGAACCGCGGCGCCGGATTTTCCTTGCAAGCCGGCCATGTGAACGAGCTCAAGGGCGGCCGGCGGCCGCTGCACACGCTCATCCCCGGCTTCCTTGAAAAGCAGGACGCCTACGCAATGCCGTTCGGCGTCATGGGCGGCCCTTATCAGGCGACGGGGCATGCGCACTTCCTGTCGAACCTCGTCGATTTCGGGATGGACATCCAGGAGGCCATCGACAGCCCGCGCAGCTTCCTCGACCCGGCCACCGGAGCCCTGTCGCTCGAACAGGGCTTTGGCGACGAGATCGCCTCCAAGCTTACCGAAATGGGGCATGAGGTAACCTGCCCCCGCATCGGCATGGGGGGCGCGCAGGCGATCCGGATCGATCTTGCGCGAAATGTACTGGAAGGCGGCAGCGATCCCCGCAAGGACGGCGCGGCTTTGGGGTTCTGAGGGCATGGATGGATGAAGACGCTGATCGCGAGCGTGGCGGAAACCATGAGGACGGTCGCCGGGAGCGTCGTTCTCCTCCTCATGTTCGCGCAGGTTGTCGTCGTTGCCCTGCGCTACGTCTTCTCGCTCGGGTGGCCCTGGGCACTCGACCTCCTTGTCTATTGCTTTCTCTTTTCGGCTTTGCTGCCTGCGCTGTTCGTGCTGATCCGCAATGTCAGCGTGCGAGTCGATGTCTTTTATTCTCGCTGGCCTGACGAGAGGCGGCGCCTTGTCGACCGGATTGCGCTGCTGGTGCTGCTTTTCCCGTCTATGGCGTATGCCTGCTGGGCCTCGCTGCCGATCACGCTGAGGTCTTGGCGGGTGCTGGAAACCTCTCCCACCTATGGCGGACTACCCGGCTATTTCCTTCTGAAATCCGTGTTGAGCCTGGTCTTCTTCGCGCTCGCCGTCGCCGCGTTCGTCATGGCGTTGCGGCGGGTGCCGTACGCCACGGAGGAGCACGATGAGCCATGAACTCCTGCTCATCCTGCTGGGTGTGCTCCTCTTCGGCGGAATCCTGAGCGGAGTACCGGTCAGCTTAGTGCTTCTGGGGGCGCCGTTTCTGGTGGCGGCGCTGGGGACGATCATCGGAGTTTTCGACCTGGCGTTCGTCAGCGCATTTCCATCGCGTGCCTTCGGCCTGCTGACAAATCCTGTCTTTGTCGCCGTGCCACTCTTCGTGCTCATGGGAAGTCTTCTCGAAAAGGCCAATATCGCCAAGCGCATGATGCTGATGGCGGGGGCGCTTTTCGGAGAGCGCAGGGGCGGGATGGCGTATGCCGTCATCGTCGTCGGTGCGCTGCTTGCCGCCTCAACCGGCGTAATCGGCGCGACGATTTTCATGCTGGGGCTGATCGCGCTTCCCGCGATGCTCAGCGCCAACTACTCGCCGCGCCTTTCCTCGGGCGTGATCTGCGCGTCCGGTTCCCTTGGGCAAATTATCCCGCCGTCGATCCTGCTGATCCTCCTCGCGGACCAGGTCTCCGCCGCTTACCAATCCGGTCGCCGCGCAGCGGGCGATTTCGCCCCCGAGCCAGTATCGGTCGGCGATCTTTTTGCCGGGGCGCTGCTGCCAGGTCTGGTGCTTGTCGGCCTCTATCTTCTTTACACCTTTGCGGTGTCGATCCTCCGCCCGGAAACCTGCCCGCCGATCCGCTATTCCGGCGGGAAAAGCGGGGACAAGATCGATACGGGTGAGCTCGTGACGGCGCTGGTGCTTCCGCTCGCGTTGATCCTGCTCGTGCTTGGCTCGATCCTCGGCGGCATAGCCACGCCGACCGAAAGTGCCGGGCTCGGCGCTGCCGGCGCGCTCGTCATGGTCGCCATGGAGCGCCAGGAAATGCCGATCTGGCGGCGAAGTATCATCGGTGCTGTGCTGCCGGCCGCCTTCCTGCTTGTCCTTGTGAGATCCTTCGGTGGCGCCAATGCATCTTCTTTCCTGATGGCGACCGGGGTGCTCTCGCTCGCCGTTCTGCTTTCTGGCGTCGCCTTGGCAACCTGGCAGGAGCTGCGACTGGGAGCGCTGCTCGATGTGGCGCGCGGCACGGCCACGATGGTGTCAATGCTGACCTTGATCGTGCTGGGTGCGACGATGCTTTCTCTGGTCTTTCGCGGGCTTGGCGGCGACGAGATGGTGAGCGACTTCCTCACCAACCTTCCGGGTGGCACGATGACGGCGCTGTTTGCCGTCATGCTGGTGATCTTCCTCCTCGGCTTTCTCATCGAGTATATCGAGATCATCTTCATCGTCGTCCCGGTCGCGGGCCCTCCGCTGATGGCT
This sequence comes from Chelativorans salis, assembly GCF_025336525.1. Classification (GTDB taxonomy): domain Bacteria; phylum Pseudomonadota; class Alphaproteobacteria; order Rhizobiales; family Rhizobiaceae; genus Chelativorans; species Chelativorans salis. The sequence continues at coordinate 21,202 of NZ_JAOCZP010000010.1, read as the reverse complement.
GCTGGGGTGGACCCGGTGTGGTTCGCCATTCTGATCAGCATGAACCTACAGATGAGCTTCTTGACGCCGCCATTCGGCTACGCGCTCTTTTATTTCCGCTCCGTGGCGCCGGCGTCCCTTACGACGCGGGATGTCTATGCCTCGGTCATACCCTTCATCCTGCTGCAGCTTTTCGCCTTAGCGCTGGTCGCTGCACTCCCGGAACTCGCGACCTGGCTTCCAAACGTCATCTTCAACTGAACGCGTAGGCAAAATGGGAGGAGAACGATGAACAGACGCAAATTTCTGACAACAAGCGCAATAGCCGCCCCGGCGGCCCTCGCCGCACCGGCAATCGGCCGCGCCCAAGCCAAGCACGAATGGAAGCTGGTGACTTCCTTGCCCGCGAATCTTCCCGGCCCGGGCGTTTCGGCACAGCGCTGGGCCGACAGGATCACCAGAATGTCGGGTGGTGAAATCGACATCAGCGTCTTTGCGGCCGGCGAGTTAGTTCCGCCCTTCGGTACGCAAGAAGCGGTCGAGAACGGCACTGCGCAAGCCTATCACGGATCGGGCTCCTGGTTCTCGGGCCGTGACATCTCGCATGCATTCTTCTTTTCGGCGCCCTTCGGGCTCACTTTCGATGAAATGCACGCCTGGATGTACTATGGCGGCGGGCAGGAACTGCTCGACGAGTTCACGAACCCGCGCGGCCTGCAGGTCTTCATTGGCGGCGGCTCGGGCGTACAGACCTTCGGCTGGTTCAAGAAGCCCATCAATTCCCTGGACGATCTGCGGGGCCTCAACTTCCGGATCACAGGTTTCGGCGCCAGCGTTCTGAACAAGATCGGCATGAACGCCGTCTCGACACCACCCGGCGAGATTTTCCCGGCGCTGCAATCGGGTGCCTTGGACGGAGCGGAATGGGTCGGCCCTTCGTTCGATCAGGCTTTCGGCTTCCAAAAGATCATGTCGCACATGTATGCGCCGTCCTTCGCCGATGTTTACGGCGGGATCGAATTCGGCATCAATCTCGACGCCTGGAATGCCTTGTCCGAGGAACTGCAGACGATCGTGATTACGGCTACCGAGGCTGAGGCCAACCGCTCGTCGGCGGACGCGCTAAACATGAACATGGACGGCCTCGACGCGCTCAAGGAGGTCGAGGGCCTGACGATTGACACACTGCCGGGCGATGTCTGGGATGCACTTCGTACGGCGTCTCACGAGGTGATGGACGAAGTCGCCGGCACCAGCGGCTTCGTCAGCAAACTGATGGATAGCTATTACGGCTATGTGAAGCGCGCCTCCGAATACAAACGGCTTTACGATGTGCCGCTATACGCTCAGCGGGAGAAATATATCGGCTGAGGCCTTTGAGCTTGGCGGCCGGCAAAATGTCGGCCGCTGTTCCTCTCAAGATGAGGACGCGACCTACCGCTCGTATGAGCGTGCCAATTCGAGAATGCCGCGCAGGAGCCCGAGGTCGCCGATCTCGTTTGCCATGAACAACACCGCCGCGCGTTGAGGGCGTTGGACAATGCCAAATTCATGGTCGGACGCAGCGCGAAGATGAAGCGCAGATTCTCGAAGCCGCCGGAGCAATCTCATGAAAGCGACGATCCATCCGCGGGCTCGTAAGCTGTGTCGCCCGAGAGCATAACCGCTGCACGAGACTGGAGGCTTCGCTTGCGATCTGGGCGCCAAGCAGAAAAAGAAGCCGGCCATCAGCACCGCTATCGCCAGAATGGAGAGGACGAGCGACCAGGGAGCCTTAAGCGGAGTATGGTCTTCAAGCGCCTTGGCCCCGCTGCGGAGAATGACCGCCATCACGACGGCTCCGAAAAACAGCAGCAGCACATTCGAGAGTGCCACAACAGGAGCGCCCCGACGATAACGCCGCCTACCACAAGGCTCGCCCTTATCAAGGCGCCCATCTTCGGCATGTGCCGTTTCGCCATCGCGTCGTCCGTCATGACGTACTCTCCCATGCACGCGCCCGCGGCTCGAGCTGCCATTACTCACCGGCTTCTTCGCGCCCGTCCTCGATCGCCTCTTCCGCGGCTTTCATCTCTAAAAGCCCGGTATCCGGCTGCACACCAACGTTTGCCTCCCCGGGGAACGTGGCAAAGCGAAACGAAAAAAGGGAAGTGGTCCGAGCCGACGTCCTGCAGGACCGCAATCTCGAGGAGGCGAAAAGAGTGCTCGAAGAAGACATGGTCGAGCGGCCATCGCAACAGCGGCCAATTGGCATGAAGGTCGCATATGGCCCGCGACCAATCCGCGGATCCAGAAGGCCACTGATCTCCTGAAACAGGCGGTTGGTCCGCGACCAGGCGACATCGTTCAAGTCGCCGGCGACAATGGCGGGCGCAGCTCCCTCACTTCCCGTCCTACGATCAGAAGCTCTGCTTCACGCTCTGCGGTGTCCTGGATGGGCGGGGGTTTGGGATGCAGGCCATAGAAGTCGATCAAGGCCCCGGAGGGGAGGCGCACACCCGCCTTGATCGAGGGGACGTCGTCCTCGATGAGCAAGCGCACATTCGGCTCGACGAGCTCAAAACGGGAAAACAGGTGGAGGCCGTACCCGTTGTCCTGGGGGTGACTGATCACGTGGGGATAAGATGACTTGAGCGGTTCGAGGCGGCGGTCCCACCAGCGATCGGTCTCGACCAGAAGGAGGAGGTCAGGTCCAGCCCGCTTGCTTATCGCGAGAATGGGCGCCCCGTCCTTGTTCCTCGCCACAACGTTGATAACCAGCAGCCGAAGGCGCGAGTCCATCTTGCATAGTCGGGCAGCCTCTGCCTCGGTTTGATGAAACGGCGTATAGGGGGCGATCTTGTAGGCTTGCCATCCAATCGCCAGCACCACCAGACCCATAAAGGCAGCACTTCCACGGCGCTGAAGGGGCATCACGAATGGTGCCGTAACCAGAACCAGCAGCAGTACGACCGCTACCTGAATTCGTGGGAAATCCCAGATCCTGATCCACCATTCATTGTTTGGGATAAGGGGCAACGCCGTCACCGCGGTGGCAGCGCCCCCAACAGAAACCACTACGACACGTACAAAGCCGGCTGTTCCTCCGGCCCGTCCTGCTATTTCACGCGTTCGGAACATCGGCCGCCTATGTTCGTTCTAGTTCACCCAGCGAAAGGAGAAGGAGATGAATTGGGACCAGATCAAGGGCCAGTGGACGCAGTTAAAAGGTAAGGCGAAAGAGCAGTGGGGCAACCTCACCGACGACGACCTCGACCGGGCTGAAGGTAATCGCGACCAGCTTGTCGGCCGGATTCAGGAACGCTATGGCATCGCAAAGGAAGAGGCCGAGCGTCAGGTTGACGACTGGTCTCGTGAAGTCGGGTAGCAGAGGAAGCGGGCTTTTGGGCCACGGGATTGCAGTGGTCGCGTTGACAGCGACCGAAACCGCGCGAGCCAAGCGAGGAATTGGCTCATGTGCAGCTGAATGAAACGCAAAAGCCCCTTGGGAGCCCGCGGGGCAAAGACGGATCTGGAGAGAATGGAAGCAGGCATGATCTGGCGAGCCAGACCTCGGCACTCCGACCATTGTTCCCATACCGTCAAGTGACTCGCGGAGGCCGCTGATGAGACAACCATTATCCGCGAACGGGATTGCCGTAGGCTGAGAACGGCGCTCTGGGAATTGCGCGGCACCGCAAAAGCATAATCGGGCCCGCCACACGCCATTTTGATTACCGCCTCCAGCCCTCCGCGAGTTAAGTTTCCAGCGGCGGGGAACCGGGAGGAAACGATGAAACATGTCACCATACTGTCTGCTTCAGTCATTCTTGCCCTCTCCAACGTTGCAGTCGCTACTGCGCAAGACGGTTCCATGAGCTTCTTCGTCACCAGCGAGGGATCGGGTGACGGCGCCAATTTAGGTGGGTTGGAGGGAGCCGATGCCCACTGTTCCAGTCTCGCCGAAGCGGCAGGCGTTACAGGCAAAACTTGGGCAGCCTATCTTAGTACCAGCGATACCAACGCGCGTGATCGCATAGGCGCCGGCCCATGGGTCAATGCTAAGGGCGAAACAATCGCCGAGAGTTTGGATGCGCTGCACAGCGAACAGAACCGCATCAGCAAAGAGACGGCGCTCGACGAACATGGTGAGATGGTGAACGGCCGCGGCGACGACCCAAATCGCCATGATATTCTGACAGGGTCAATGCCGGATGGGACAGTGCATGAGGCCACATGCGAGGACTGGACATCCAATGCAGATGACGGGAGCGCAATGGTAGGCCACCATGACCGAATGGGCCTTGACGAGTCCGCCGAAGCGAAATCCTGGAATTCATCGCACCCGTCTCGCGGATGCAGCCAAACAGCCCTGCAAGGCACTGGCGGAGACGGGTTGTTCTACTGCTTCGCGCTACAGTGAGGTAGCAGGTCGCCTGTCGTGGCGACTGCGCCACGACAGGCGGTGGCAGGTTTTACTTCAGCAGTATGCCACATGCGGCCCGGAACGTGCTGTTATTCCAAGCGCCAGCTGTGTAGTTCTTGAAGCGCATCCGAGCTCGTTTTCGACCTGCCCCTTCTCCCAGCCCGAGGCCGATGTCGTAAATGTAGATGAAGACCTTCTCCCTTTCGACGCTGCGCCTGCCGTCGTCGTCGATCCGCATATCGATGTCGACTATCTGCTTGGTCGCGGTCGTCCGGACAAGGACGTGCGCGTGCTGGACAGCGCAGTCGACGCCACGGGGGGCTCGGTGTCACCTGCACGCCAAGCACAGCCTACAACGGCGGGCTGAACAGCGGTCAAACGGGCGCCGGCCCCACGGCGCGCCGCATGACGCTCGGCGCCGACAGGTCAGCGATTTCTGATAACCGACCATGAGCAGCAGAAGAGTTCATCGTTGCGCCTCGCTAACCCGTCCGTCTGTCAGAAGGCGCATTAAGGCCGGATTGATGTAGAGGTTCTCGCGGCCAGCCTTGATCTCTTCAAGCAGGCCTCGCTCCACAAGAGCCTTCAGATAAACCGATGCTGATTGCCGCTTGGCGATGCCTGCTGCGACCAAATCGCTGATCCGGCAATAGGGGTTGACGAAGATGATTTCGGCGAGCTCACGCGAATAGATCTTCGGGGTGTCTCGCCGCATCCGCTCGGCAGTCTGATCGAGCAGCTCGCGTACCGCGCGGATCTTGTTCGTCGACCACTCGGCCGTCTCCCGCACAGCCTCGAGCATGAAAAGGATCCAGCTCTCCCAGGCGCCGTTGGTTGTGACCCCTAGGAGGTGGCGGTAGTAGGCCGGCTTGTTGCGGATGATGTATCGGCTGAGATAGAGCACCGGGATGTCGAGAAGGCCCTTGTCGACGAGATAAAGCAGATTCAGGACACGCCCGGTTCGGCCGTTGCCGTCGGTGAATGGATGGATCGCCTCGAATTGGTAGTGCATGACAGCGAGTCGGATCAGGGGATCGATCTCCTCGGCCTCGTGGATATACCGCTCCCAGTTTGCGAGCTTATCGCGAAGCAGCTCTCTGCCTTCAGGCGGTGTGTAGATGACGTGCCCGGTGGCATCGTTCATCAGTGCGGTGCCAGGCGTAGCGCGAATGTCAAGTTCGACACCCTTGATTGTCCGACAGACTTCGACTGCCATCGACGTCGATAGTGGACGATCTTTGAGCATCCTGAATCCCTGATGGAGAGCGGTGCGATAGCGCAGCGCCTCCTTCGTCGCCGCGTCGGCCTGGTTCCCGGGTTCGTTGGCGAAACGGAACAGGCGGTCAGCTGTTGTGACGATGTTTTCGATTTCCGAGCTCGCTTGTGCCTCAAGGAGCGGTATAGAGTTGATCAGCACGGCCTGGTTCGGAATGAGTTGACCCGATACTCTGACCTCGGCCAGTGCGGCGCGGGCCGCGATACACGCCTTCAAGATGGCTTTCGTCTCCAAATCCTGTTGCGGGGGCAGGGGAGGGAGATCGTTGTAGGGGCGGTCCGGCCGAAACGGCATGTCGATGGTTCCTATCTGGATCGACACGTCGTCGGAAAATGTCGATAGCGTCGACACATCATTGAAATGTGTCGATGATTCGCAAATATATCGACATAAATGGGCGTTCGCAATGCCGCTGTACAAACACAAACGTCTCTAGAGCGCCTTCTCACCGTCCCTACGGCTTCGAAACCGTCAGAGATCAGCGCTTTTCAGGCCCCTGAGGCCTCCAGGGCGCAGTCCTGTACAGTCCCGACGTGAAGTCATTATCGCTAGGGAGAACGGATGCCGAAGATCATCCGCGGTGACGGAAGTGATAGCAACGATAGCCTCCGTTACGCGGATCGGGATTGTGCCCACGGAGGTGGTGTAACTGACGGCCTTGGTCGCCGCGCTCTCCGGCAGGGCCGGAATGATCAGCGTGCCACTGCCGGCAGGCTGATGAGCGAATCATCGCTCATCTGGCTGATGGTCTCAAGATGGGGTGGATGCCAGCCTTCTCCGACGGCATCGCAATGTGCCAAGGTTGTGGTGTTAGGCCACGCAAAGGAGAGGCAGGCATCCATGAGAACGGTTACCATCATCGGGGTTGATCTGGCAAAGAATGTATTTCAGCTGCATGGGGCGGCGGCTGACGGCTCAGTCATATTCCGGAAGAAGCTGACGCGTTTCCAATTTCGTAGGTTTATGACGGTCCAGCCGGCCTGCATTGTCGCCATGGAGGCGTGTGCCGGCTCGCACTATTGGGCTCGCGAGATGGCCCGACTTGGCCATGAAGCGAGGCTGATCGCGCCGCGTTATGTGAAGCCGTTCCTCAAACGGCAAAAAACGATGCTGCTGATGCGGAAGCAATAGTTGAAGCTGCACAACGGCCGACGATGCGCTTTGTCGAGGCCAAAACGGAAGAGCAGCAGGCTCGCGCGATTGTGTTTCGCGCCCGCGAACAGCTGATCAATCAGCGCACCGAACTGGTCAACGCATTGCGTGCGCACCTCTATGAATTCGGCCAAATCGCACCGCAAGGAATCCGTTACCTAAGCCGCCTTGAGGAGATCGTTGAGGACGCGAAGTCCAATGTGCCGGCTCTGGTGCGCGAGATCTGCCGCGACCTGTTGGGGCAGATCTCGCAATTGACACGGCGGGTCGAAGCGCTGAGCCGGAAGATAGATGCGTTATCCGACCGGGCCGAGACGTCCCGACGCTTGCGGACGATGCCGGGCGTGGGCGCTATCACCGCTCTTGCGATCGAGACCTTTGCGCCACCCATGGCAACGTTCAAATGCGGCCGCGATTTTGCCGCATGGCTTGGACTTGTACCACGGCAGAGTTCGACCGGCGGGAAACAGCGGCTGGGGAAGGTATCGAAGATGGGCCAGCAAGACATTCGACGGCTGCTCATAATTGGCGCAATGGCCGTTATTCGATGGGCGTCCCGGAAGGGGGCTCCACGGGGCTCCTGGCTGGCCCGGATGATGGCCAAGAAGCCACGCATGCTGGTGGCTGTCGCGCTGGCCAACAAAATGGCGCGCGGGATTTGGGCCATGCTGACGAAAGGAGAGAACTACCGGTATCCGGCGGCGGCGCCTGTATGACCACGGCCCAGGAAAGCTGAAGCCGGTCCGTCGGGGATGTGAGGAAGGCATGAACTGCATGGGCAAATGATCGATCAGATCGGGGTCAGGAGAACCAGAATGACGCTTCGAGCCTCGCGCTCGTTTTCTAGATTTGGACCTGATCCGCGTATCACCATACCGGCCCGCGGCACTTCGATGGCCGCAAAATGAAGGCCTGACACAAGACCGCACTCGATCACGTGCTCAAAGGTTCAACATCTTCCTTGCAAAACGGCTGGCATCCACACAAGCGTCATGTATCGGGCCCGCTGCACGGCCCATTCATCATTCTGTTCAAGCAGCAAGGCGCCGACGAGGCGGACGATGGCGCCGTCATTGGGGAAGATGCCAACGACCTCGGTGCGCCGCTTGATCTCGCCGTTGAGCCGCTCGATCGGATTGATAGCCGGTATGATCATGACGGTGCCATCCGGTCCGCGCTGGAGATGCGTGATTTTCGGCGTATGGTGCGACCATCCGGGACAGGGGCACCGGGAGCACGCCAAGTGCGGGCAGGCCGATCCATTCGATGAGCTGCGAGCTCGCGTTAATAGCTGGCCGCCCCTGCGACCTGCCCGGTTGCGCCGAGAGCGCGGATCCGTAGGTGTCGCGTCGCCCGCCGGCTCCCGACTGTTTTTGGAGAGGAGCCGATGAGACGTGTGATTGGAATGGACATTCACCGCACCTTCGCGGAGGTGGTGTTCTGGGAAGACGGCCGGCTGCGCCATCACGGCCGGATCGACATGACCCGCTCGGGACTGGAAGGGTTCGGCCGCAGTCTGGGCAAGAAGGACGAGGTCGTTGTCGAGGCGACCGGCAATGCTATGGCGGTGGTGCGGGTGCTGTCGCCTTTCGTCGGCCGGGTGATTGTCGCCAACCCGATGCAGGTGAAGGCGATCGCCCACGCGAGGATCAAGACCGACAAGATCGACGCTGGCGTTCTGGCGCAGCTGCAGGCCGGTGGCTTTTTGCCGGAAGTGTGGGTTCCGGACGAGCGCACCGAGCGTCTTCGCCGTCTTGTCGCCCGACGCAATCAGGTCGTACGGCACCGCACGCGGGTGAAGAACGAGGTGCATGGCATCCTGCAAGCGCATCTGGTGCCGAAGTGCCCGCATGCCGATCTGTTCAACAATCGCGGCCGGGCCTGGCTCGAGCGGCAGGTGCTCCCCGACGACGAGCGGGCCGCCATCGCTCGCCACATTCGCGAGATTGATCGCCTGGCCGAGGACTTGGCAGACCTTGATGTCGACATCGCCATGGAGGCGGTCGACGACCCGCAGGTCCGTCGGCTTCAAACGATCACCGGCGTGAATGCCATCGTGGCAACCGGTATCATCGCCGCCATCGGCGACATCCGGCGGTTCAATGAGCCACAGAAACTGGTGAGCTACTTTGGCCTCAATCCGCGTGTCCGCCAATCCGGCCTTGGCATCGCTCAGTATGGGCGGATCAGCAAACATGGGCGTTCCCATGCCCGCGCCGTGCTGGTCGAGGCTGCCTGGGCGGCGGCGAAGGCGCCCGGCCCACTCAGAGCCTTCTTCCTGCGCATCCGCAGCAAACGTGGCCATCAGGTCGCGGCGGTCGCCGTTGCCCGCAAGCTCGCCGTGCTGATCTGGCACTTGCTGACCAGGGAGCAGGGCTACTTCTGGGTCCGCCCTGCGCTGGTGGCGGCGAAGCAACGGCAACGCGCCCTCAAGGCCGGCGCGCCGAGCCAGCGCGGTGTTGGGCGCCGCGGAGCGGCCTACGCCTACAATGTGAAGGAGGTGCGCAACCGGGAGAAGGCCGCGGCCGAAAATGCCGAGCATGCCTACGAGCTGATGGTCCGGCACTGGCGATCACGAGGGCCGAAGCGGCGCACGGACGCCACAAAGGAGGAGCGACTATAGGCTGCGCGGCGGCGCTTTCATCCTCTCGCGCCACTCTTCGCCACGTGGTCGTCCGTGCTGGGCGACCATAGCACAAAGAAACGGCTCACCGGAACCGAACAAAGAAACGAATGAGCCAACGTCAGACTTGTCGATGTCATCCGTCGAGTGCAGCTTGACGCGGTGCTCCTTGGGGAAGCTCATGTAGGCCAGCACGTCGTGCTCGGCCTCGTCCATGATGGCGGCGCGCTTCAGCACCTTGGGCCGGATCTGGTCGGCGACGGCGCGCCACTGCAGGCTTGCCGCCTCGGCCGTCTCCTGGGCGAAGGCGGTGGCGCTGAAGGCCGAGACGACGCGGCGGCCGCTCTTGCCGGCATGGGCGAGCACGTTGCGGGCGAAATGAACCCTGCAGCGTTGCCAGGTGGCGCACAGAACCTTGGAAACCGCCGCCTTGATGCCTTCGTGAGCGTCGGAGACGACCAGCTTGACGCCACGCAGGCCGCGCCGCGTCAGCTTGCGCAGGAACTCCGTCCAGATCGGCTCGGCTTCCGACGCGCCAACCTCCATGCCGAGCACCTCGCGGCGGCCATCACTGTTGACGCCGACGGCGATGATGACGGCGACGGAGACGATGCGCCCACCACGGCGCACCTTCAGATAGGTGGCATCGACCTAGAGATACGGCCAGTCGCCCTCGATGGGTCGGTCGAGGAAAGCCTTCCTCGCACAGCCGGCTGACCTGGCTCTTGGAGACACCGCTCATGCCCATCGCCTTGACCAGGTCGTCGACCGAGCGCGTCGAGATGCCCTGGATATAGGCTTCCTGGATGACAGCCGTCAGCGCCTTCTCGGCCATGCGCCGCGGCTCCAGGAACGAGGGGAAATAGGACCCCCTCCTGAGCTTGGGGATGCGCAGCTCGACCGTGCCGGCCCGCGTCTCCCAGTCCCGGTCGCGATAGCCGTTGCGCTGGGCCGTGCGCAGCGGGTTCTTCTCGCCATAGCCAGCGCCGGTGGCAGCGCCAACCTCCATCTCCATCAGCCGTTCGGCGGCAAAGCCGATCATCTCGCGCAGGATATCGGCGTCGGGGGTCTTCTCTACGAGCGTGCGCAGGTTCATCATGTCGTTGGTCATCGGTGCTTCCTTCGAATCAGGTTGGTGTGAGCAACCCGACCCTACCGGAGAACATCGATGACCACTGCTCGCCGCTCGCTCGCTACAGCGCTGTTGAGGGCGCGCTCGCGAGCGGCTTCGTCACCGCCGAGCTACACCACTCAGCGGGGCACGACCCGGATCGGATACAAAAGAATCAATGGCTTACGATCCCGCTGGCTTGCCTCTGAAAGCGCCAACAGGGCACTCAGCCGCGCCGACGGTTCTGTCCTACAACTTCACACCGAAGACGTGACTGGCCTGCTCCGGGGCTGTGTTTGCATCGATCGCTTGCATCCCCTGCCGAGAGGTAATACCTTCTTGCGAAACGTCCTTACCGAGGGTGCAATGACCGCGACTGTAACCGCAAAAGGCCAGGTGACGATCCCTAAGCCGGTTCGTGATCTGCTGGGAATCGCACCGGGCAGCAAGGTAGATTTCCGCCGCGCCGCCGACGGCAGCGTAGTGCTGGTGCTTGCCGATGAAAAACGGCCGACAAGTCGCTTTGCCAGGCTGCGTGGCCATGCCGGCAAGGGGCTCAGCACAGAGGCGATCATGGCGCTGACGCGCGGCGAAGCGTGACGCTGGTCGACACCAACGTTCTACTCGACCTCGTCACCGACGATCAGCACTGGGCGGAGTGGTCGATCGAGCAACTCGAGGGCGCCTCGTTGCGCGGACCGTTGCTGATCAACGACGTCGTCTATGCAGAGCTCTCGGTCCGCTACAGTCGGATCGAGGATCTCGACGGGTTTCTTGACGCTGCTGGCCTCGAGATCGGGGCGATGCCACGGCCGGCGCTGTTCCTTGCCGGAAAGGTGTTCAGCCGCTACCGCAAGTCAGGCGGGACACGGACCGGTGTGCTGCCGGATTTCTTCATCGGCGCTCATGCGGCGGTCAGTCGGCTGCCGCTGCTCACCCGCGATGTCGGCCGCTACCAGACCTATTTCCCTTCACTGACGCTGATCACGCCAGCCTTCTGAGCGCGCCCTTCCAACCTCGAACTACGCCGGCGGTAAGGTACTCGGCGTGGCGCGCCAGCAGGGGCCATAGACCGCCACACAGGATGCCATCGATGGCGAAGCCGTCGTGGAGCGCCTGGTGCCATTCGCTTGGCCTGCAGCTTTCCTCATTGCGCACATAGCTCCACCGGGAGCGCGCGGGATTCGCCAGGGTTGGCTTCGAGAGCACGCTCGCTCTAGCTGTCTACGGCGTCGTCCTACTGGTCATCGCGACATAGAGCGGGTTCCCGCACGCCCCAAAATTGCGCCTTGCTCAGACGGGACCGGGCACCGGCATTGGTGACCGATGGAAGGCCAAGCGATCACTGCCACAGGGCAGCTGCGGCCTCCATCGCGAGTGGGGCGAAGCGGTCACGGAAGTCCTGTTGCCGCCACTCCGAGAACGAGCCGGTGATATGGAGCGCCGCAACGGGCCATCCGTCGGCTTTTTGATATTACCGCGCCGATCGCGATTTCGCCTATGAGCATCTCCTGCATCACCAGCGCAAAACCGTCCTTACTCCGGGAGTGCCTAATACCTGCGCGCGCCGTTGGTGAAGAAGAGCATTTCGTTTTCTTTCGCCCAGCCAAGGCCAACCTCCTCCCCCTCTTCAGGAACCGGCCGGCTGCCCTCCTGACGCACGGTGACATACTCCCCGCTGTGGATACGAGTGTGTACAAGCGTCTCAGCGCCCAAGGCCTCGGCATTAACCACGCGTGCTCGTAGCTCACATTTATCTGGCCCGACTATACGCAGGTGCTCCGGGCGGATGCCCAGCAGTTCTTCCGTGCTTCCCCTGGAGACCGACAAGGCCGGGAGAAAATTTGTCGGGGGAGAGCCGATAAAGCCGGCCACGAAGACCGTCTGTGGGTTGGCGTAGACCTCCAGCGGCGCACCGATCTGATCCGCCCGGCCTTCATTCATGACGATCATCCTGTCGGCGAGCGTCATTGCCTCCACCTGATCGTGCGTGACGTAGAGGGAGGTCACCCCCAGTTCCCGCTGAAGCTGTTTGATTTCCAGGCGCATCTGGACCCTAAGCTTCGCGTCCAGATTGGAAAGCGGCTCGTCGAACAGAAACACGGCCGGCTTGCGGACGATGGCCCGACCCATGGCGACACGCTGGCGCTGCCCGCCGGAAAGTTCGCGCGGCTTGCGGTCGAGAAAGGGCTCTATCTGAAGGACGTGGGCGGCAGCTGCGACACGCTCGGCGATCTCGGCCTTCGACCTCCCGGCAATCTTCAGGCCGTATGCCATGTTGTCGAACACGCTCATATGCGGGTAAAGCGCGTAGTTCTGGAACACCATTGCGATGTCGCGGTCCATGGGCTCGCGCTCGTTGACCAGATGGCCGCCGATGAAGACCTTTCCCGAGGTAACGGTCTCGAGCCCCGCGACCATCCGCAAGAGGGTCGACTTGCCGCAGCCGGAAGGCCCGACGATGACGATGAATTCACCGTCGGCGATGTCGATGTTCACGCCGTGGATCACCTCGGTCCTGCCGAAGCTCTTCTTCAGGTTTTCCAGGGTGACGGTCGCCATCTACTTCTCGCTTTCAACTAGGCCGCGAATGAACAGTCTCTGCATGCCGATCACCACCAGGATCGGCGGCAGCATGGCGAGTAGCGATGTCGCCATGATCACCGGCCAATCCGCGGTGTCGTCGCCGGAAGGGAACATTTGCTTGATCCCCATCACGATGGTGTTCATCGACGGGTCCGTCGTGATCAGCAGCGGCCACAGATACTGGTTCCATCCGTAAATGAAGAGGATCACGAAAAGCGCCGCGATGTTGGTACGGCTCATGGGCAGGAGGATATCCCAGAAGAACCGCATCGGCCGAGCACCGTCCACCCGAGCAGCCTCAGCCAGCTCGTCGGGAACGGTGAGAAAGAACTGCCGGAAGAGGAAGGTGGCGGTCGCGGAGGCGATCAGCGGAAAGATCAGTCCGGAATAGCTGTTGAGCATCCCGAACTGCGCCGCCACCTCGTATGTGGGCACGATCCGGACCTCCACGGGCAGCATGAGGGTCAGGAAAATGAGCCAGAAGAAAAGCTGCCTTCCGGGAAAGCGGAAGTAGACGATGGCGAAGGCGGAAAGCAGCGAGATGGCAATCTTTCCGAATGCGATGCCCAGCGCCATCACCGCGGAATTGAAGAGCATTCGCGCAACCGGCGCGTTGATGCCCGAAACCAGGGCTTTCGAGTAGTTCTCCAGGAAACGATCGCCCGGCAGCAACGGCATCGGAGGGCGAACGATCTCCGGCTGGGAAATCGTAGAGGCCACGAACGCCAGCCAGATGGGAAAGAAGATGAAGAACAGGCCGACGATCAGACCCAGATGGGTGAGCCAGAGCGCCGCGCCACGCTTTTCCACCATTCCACCGGTATCCGCCATTAGTAGTGTACCCTGCGTTCGATATATCTGAACTGGATGACGGTCAGGACGCTGACGATGATCAGCAGTATGACCGACTGCGCGGCGGACGAGCCGAGGTCCTGTCCGACAAACCCATCGGAGTAGACCTTGTAGACCAGGATCGTCGTGGCCTGCTGCGGGCCGCCGGCCGTGATGGTGTGGACCACCCCGAAGGTTTCGAAGAAGGCATAAACGACATTGACCACGAGCAGGAAAAAGGTCGTCGGAGACAGGAGCGGAAACACGATCGTCCGAAACCGCGTCCAGAAATGCGCGCCGTCGATCGCCGCCGCCTCTATAACGGAACGCGGTATGGCCTGGAGGCCGGCGAGAAAGAAAAGGAAGTTATAGCTGATGCGCCCCCAGGACGATGCCAGGACCACGAGGCCCATCGCTTCTCCCGGATTCAGCACGTGGTTCCAGTCGTAGCCCAGTACGCCGAGATACCAGGTCACCACGCCTACCCGCGTGTTGAACATGAAGAGCCACAGCACGCCGGCTACGGCGGGTGCAACCGCGTAAGGCCAGATCAGCAGCGTCCGATAGGTGCCCGAACCCTTGATCAGCCGATCAGCGAGCACCGCCAGGAACAGGGCTACGCCCATCGAGACGGCGGTCACCAGGATCGAGAAGATGGCCGTGGTGATGAACGACGCACGATAAAAGGGGTCGGAGAGCAGGAACTCGAAATTTCCGAGCCCCACGAACTGCGCAGAAAACCCGAAAGGATCCGGGATGAACAGAGATTGCCAGATCGCCTGGCCAGCCGGGTAGAAGAAGAAGACAGCCGTTATCACGATCTGCGGCATGACCAGGCAGATCGGCAGCAGATATCCTTTGAAACGGACCCGCTTTTCCATGAGAACGCGCGCCCCGGCTGGAGCCGGGGCGCGTTTTCCGCCTTAGCGGTTGGCCTGTTCGAAACGGCGAAGCAGCCTGTTGCCGCGTTCCACCGCCGAATCCAGTGCGGCCTGCGCCGTCTTGTCCCCCGACCACACGGCCTCGAGCTCCTCGTCGACGATGCCGCGTATCTGGTCGAACGAACCGAGCCGCAGTCCTTTGGAATTCTCGGTCGGCTCATTCGCGGTCATCTGCTTGACCGCGATGTCGGTGCCGGGATTGGCCTCATAGTAACCCTGCTCGCGCGTCAGCTCGCCGGCCGCCGTGGTGATGGGAAGATAGCCGGTATCCTGATGCCATTTCGCCTGGATTTCGGGCGACGAGAGGAAATTCAGAAAGGCCGCGACACCCTCGTACTCCTCCGGCTCATGGCCGGCAAGAACCCAGAGGGAGGCCCCGCCGATGATGGTGTTCTGCGGCGCGCCTTCCACGCCTTCCCAATAGGGAAGCGGCCGCACGTCGAACTCGAATTCCGCCTCCGCTTCGATGCCGGCATATCCGGCCGAGCTCTCGGTGAAGAGCGCGCATTCTCCGGCGCGGAAATTCGCGCCGCCCTCGTTGCGCCGTCCGGTATAGATGAATTTTCCATCCTCGGCCCAGTCGCCCATAGCCTGGATGTGTTGCACCTGAACGGGGCCGTTGAAGGCGAGTTCGGTGTCGAGACCGGCGAAACCGTTCTCCTTCGTCGCGAAGGGGACATCGTGATAGGCTGACATATTTTCCAGATGGACCCAACTCTGCCATGCCGTGGTCAGGGGGCATTCGTGGCCAGCGGCCTTGAGCTCGTCGAGGACGTCACCCACCTTCTGCCAGGTCGTCATGTCGGTATCGGGGTCTATGCCGGCTTCCTGCAGGGCGTCGCGATTGACCCAAAGCACGGGCGTGGAGGAATTGAACGGCATCGAGAGCATCTCGCCCTCGGTGGTCGTATAATAGCCCTTCACCGAACCGATGAAGGCATCCGGATCGAAATCCGCCCCGGCCTCCGCCATCAACTCGTATACCGGCTTGATAGCACCCTCCGCGGCCATCATCGTTGCCGTGCCGACCTCGAAAACCATCAGGATGTGCGGCTGTTCGTCGGCTCTTACCGCCGCTATGCCGGCATTCAGCGTCTCGGAGTAATTTCCTTTGTGGGAAGCGTTGACAAGATAGTCGTCCTGGCTCTCATTGAAGGTTTCGACCTGCTCGGCAACCAGTTCGCCGAGGCGGCCTGTGAAGGCGTGCCAGAATTCGATCTGCGTCTGTGCAGCAGCCGATCCCGCGGTGGCCAGCGTGCATACCAGCGCAGCAATAGAAGCGCCCAGTTTCATGCGTTCCTCCCATCTACATTGTTTCTGAGCAGTTATACGAAGGGAACTTACCGGGTCAATCCTTGGGACTGCTAGAGCATTTTCGCCATAGGAGCTTCCGCAGATCAGCCAGCCGCAATTCGTCCAACCAGAATCAGAGGCGTCAAACGGACACGCATACCTATGTCGGCTCCATATAATCCTCGACACCGTGGTGGGATCCTTCGCGCCCGAATGCCCGAAAGGTGACATCTGGCGCAACGGCATATTTCAAACCGCTCCGTGCCGCCGCACAGAGCTGAGCAATCCCGGCGCGAGCGGCTTCGCACTTCATCTGAACAATGAAGACCGTGTCGCCGCCGATGACAGCCGGAACGAAGCGCGGAAGAGAGTTTCATCGGCCACACCGGAGTCACCCTGCGCTCAATAGAAAGTCCCCTCTCTCCGAGTGAGGCAACGGAGCGGAACTGCCCTTCATTGCTTTGGCACTAGGTTCCCAGCTGCAATGCCTCTGACGTTTGTGATGCGATGTTCGGCAAACTAGTGAGATTATTGGGACCGTTATATCACGGCTCCAGTCTGCCAGGCCGACCACGGCCGAGGGCGCCGTCGGCGCGCGCCTGCAGATAGGCATAGATGTCGTCCACATACGGAGCGAAATTGGGGTCGTCAGCGAACCCTTTCATGACCGAAGCGCCGTTGCTTTGGCCCTCGCGGACGACGCGCCGGAACGTTTCGATGTCGAGCGGTCGGTCGACAAGCGAAGAGGCGAATGTCGAACCCACGCCATCCGGCCCGTGACAGTGACTGCAGCCCGCATGATAGCGCCGGAAGCCGTTGTAGGTCCGCGCATCGGCCTTGCCGTCGACCACCCTGTAGAACTTGCCGGCGGCCGGCTCCTCTTGCGAAGACGCACCCGGACTGGCTGCGAGAATACAAGCAATCACGGTCGACAACACCAGTTGCCGTATTGGTAGCATCGTCTGCCCGTGCCGCACTTCTCGGCACGGGGCACCCCTGTCGATGGTTGCCATCAGATCTGGACGACGCATACGGCGGTTTGGCTGAACTCTACCGCGATTTTGCAATGTCGGTCGGCAGCGCCATGGCCTGACGTGCGACGAGCTTTTCCCTCTCGCCGACGTCCACGAGCATTGTCGCGGCGTCCTTGCCGCAGGTGAAGTTGAGCGAACGACCCTCCTCGCTGTCGAGGCCGGCAATCTGCCCCGGGTTGAGGACCAGGCGGACACGCGTGGCCGTAACCGGCAGCACCGCCTCGGGATCGCTTTTCTCGATAACCATCAGGGCAACGAAGCACATCGCGGTCTCCTGCACGAAATACCCGCTCATGTATTTTGAGCCGAATTCGTAGCTGATGCTCTGGACCGGCAGATACTGGTCTTGGCCTTCCGCCGTCCCGAGCGGGCCGCCCGACGCGGTTGGAGCCAGAGCCAACAAGCTCGCGGCGATCGTTCCTGCGAAAGTCGCTACGCTGAACAATTTTTTCTGCAACATCGTTCTTCTCCCCGTTCACATCAGAGTGGCGAATTGCCGTTGACTCCCCATACTCCAGAAAACCGCGGCGGCGCGAAACACCCAGATGGGTTACGTCTAACGAAGACTCTTATTTCGGGCGGGGAGGTCTCGGAGAAGCATTCGCCTGCATCCGTCATCGGAAGGGAGACATCCTGCAGGCGAATTCAAGAGGACGGCGCTGCCGTTTTGCTCGGCAAGCGCCGCGATGCCTTCAGTTGAAGGTGTGCAGCCTCAGTTTCAGGCTGCCGTCTGCCTGTTTTTCGAAGATGTGCGTTGCCACCCCTCCCCACGGCTGATCCGCGCCATTGGTGTCTTTGCCGTTGGCTGACCATTTCGCCGTGCCAAACAGCAGGTCGCCGTCGCCTTGAGCCTCGATCAGTTCAAGCTTGTGGCCTGTGACGCCCATATCGAAGATTCCGGCAAAGAACTTCTCCACCCCTTCCGGCCCCTTGATCACGTCATGTGTGGCGGGCAGGAAAATGGCATCGTCGGTGTAGAACGCCGCAATCGCCTTGGCGTCTGCCTCGCCGAACGCGGCATCCCAGTCAGAGTAAGCGGCCTTCACCTGGTCCTCGATCGCGTCCGCCTTGGCAGGGGACAACGCAAATAGGCAAAGGCAAAGTAGGGTAAAGATCGAAGTCAGCAGTCTATCCATGGCATCCTCCCAACAAAAGCGTGGCACCGCCCGGCAAATGCCGGGTCAAAACACTGCGCCCCGTCCCACCGAGTTGTCACCACCCGTTTGGGGGTTGGTGATCGAAGGCATTGCCGTATTCCGTTGGGGTGTCGTCGCGGCCTGGCAACTAAGCAAACTTGGGTAATTCATGACCTGGATTTCATCACTTTTGCCCTGTTGGATAATCAGTCAGCATGGGATAGCGTCGTCCGATCCGGCTTGGCTTTCTGCTTGGCTGATTTGGGATTGGAGCGTGCCCAAGCGACCGGTGCGACAACAGGATGGGGCGAAGACCACCTGCCGCCTATGACGAGAACCGCATTGCCGCGATAGGCCGCGCCGCCGCCGAGGCCATCGACGCGGCAGCGCTTGGGACCGCTTCCTGGGACTTGGTGCCGAGGACCATCGGTGAGGCGTTCCCCGGCTCAATGGTTTCTTTCAGCAACGAGAACATTGCCGAGGGAAAAGTGAAATTCCTGTCGGTGCACAACATCGACAACGAGTTCCTGGAATCCTACCTGAACCACTACGCTCGCATCAATCCGTGGGCGGCGTTTTGGGACTCGGCCGAGAGCGGCAAAGTGCTCATCGCCGAGCAAGACTGCCCGGCCCGCATGTTCTCCCATACGGAGTTCTACAATGAGTGGCTGAGGCCCCAGAAAGATATCGAAGCCGCCGTGGGCATCAAGATCGATGGCGGCCCCAAAGACTTGTTCCGCATGCCGATGCACTACCCGCAGTCTCTGGGCCGCGTCTACGACGGACCGGCGGTGGAAGTCCTGGGCCGTGTCCGCGGCAATCTTGCCAGGGCAGTCAATCTCGCACAGTTGCTGAGGAAACGGTCGGAAGAGGCAGTAGCGGGAGCCGCGCTGGTCGAGCGGGCTTGTTGCGCCGCGTTCGTCATCGACGGCGACCGCCATCTCCGCGATGCCAACCAGCAAGCCGTGGACCTGTTCTCGTCAGGATTGGCGGCAGCGCTGCGGCACGGCCGCGTAGGCATCGCGGAGCTGGAGGCTGACAGTCTCTTCCGCCGCGCAGTCGCCGCATTGTCACGAGGGTTTCCCACTGACCGATCCCGGATCCATTTCAGCAACGGTGCAGGAAACTGGCAGGTTTCATTGGCAGCGCTCCCGTCCGTGTCGCGCGCTGAAACCGGGGTCTCGGCACTTCTCCCCGCGGGCCCGATGGTCCTCGTGCTCGTGCGGGACCTGAACGCGCGCAGGCGGCATTCGGCAGACTTTTCTTCGCTTTCGGCCCAATTCGGACTGACCCCGGCCGAGATTCTGCTGTGTGAGCGGCTGGCCAAAGGAGATTCGCTCGCCGAGGCCGCCGGACTCCTCGGCATAGCGATCGAAACGGCCCGCCACAGGAGCAAGGCGATCTTCCACAAGACAGGCACGCATAGACAAGGCGAACTCGTCGCGATGCTCGGCACGTTCGACTGAGGATGCTTCGGTTATCAAAGCGTCGCGTACAGGCGGAGGTTAATGTCCGTTACGAAGGACCGGAACGCACAGGCAGCGGGACCCATCCCCTGCCGCGCATTGAAGTGCATCTGCCGCTAGACTGGGAAGGTTGTCCCGATTGGTGGCGCACCAGCTTAATACTTCCTGGTCAGCTTCTACGACTAGGACATAGTGGCTGTCGTAGTCGTAGAAGCTGACGTTCGATTTCCGCCGGCAGAATTGTCGATGGCCGCCGAGAATGTCAGAGCGACCAAAGCCCCGACACCGCTCATCAGACCGCGGACCGCTCATCGCGCCGCGCCTGGCCGCCAAGACGCTTCTCGATCGCCTCGTAGTAGTAATAAGCAGCGAGCGGCTTGGGCCGGAACAGTAGCGCGACGATCATCAGCCACAAAAAAGCCCTCAGCCACCGAGCAGGAGGGACAAGTTGTAACCGGCGGCGGCCAGGATGGCGTTGACCGCATCTCCGCTGGCGTGGGCGAGATAGTTGCGGCCCATCCTGTGTTCATCAGTAGAAGACGGACGGCATATAGGCCCCAGCAGGCGCGTGGTATTCGCCGATCGACATGAGTGTCATCGGCTTCACCGCTCGCATGCCTTGTTCGAGACACCACTGGAGCAATCCCGTTTGCCGAGGCGGCAGCAGGAGGGAGAGCGGCTCGGAGCGCACGGCCACCGCTCCCAGGAGCAGTCCCTTCATATCGGCTTCGGTCTCTGCAACACCGTGGTTGGCAATCCAGAACTTCGGAGCCGTCATGTATACCGTTATGCGGCCCGCGCGCTCGGCGACGAGGGGTGACAAAGATTGCAGCGTCTCCGCCAGCTCCCGGCGCCGAGAGATGCCGTGCACCTGACGACCGAGCGTATCGCAGGCGTCCAGGTCGTGCTCGCCCATCGGGCGAATCGTGATGCCGGTGGTCGGCTCACTGGTCGGGCGCCCGGTCATCACGAGCACGGGCTCCCGGACTTCGAAGCCGAGCGAGGCATAGAGCGCGATCGAACGCATATTGAAGGCGTCCTGGAGCAAGCGGACGCCCCTGGCGCCGTTTGCACGGCGCAGGGCAGCCTGCATCAGCCGCCGACCCACGCCGCCGCCCTGGGCATTCGGATCGACGGTGATCGGGCCGAGACCGCGAATCGTGTCCCCCTCCGACAGGAAATTGGAGCCGACGATGCGCCCATCCTCTTCGGCGACGACCCCGAAGACCCATGGGTTCTCGGTTAGAGTCGTTCACGATTTGACGGAAGCGTATCCGGCGTTTGCGAAGTAGTTTTCGCATTCGCCGGGTTGGATGGTTGAGACGAGATGGCCGATGTGTCGCCATGTCTCCTCGATCGTCCGCTTCTG